>CAWCVC010000019.1:0-33534 GCA_963798805.1 uncultured Alphaproteobacteria bacterium | reverse complement strand
TCTCCGCCAACGACATCGCCGATCGTTCGGATCGTCTGACAGCACCGCCCCGCACTCCGAATTTCACTGCCCTATCGCTCGAAGCTCACCAGAACCAGCCGCTTCCGGCGCGGCGCGCTGGACAGCTGCCGTCTCCTGAGGCGCTGGCGCATCCACAAGATGCGGGGCGAGTTACAAGATTTGTAGCTTCCCCGATGAAAAGACCGCGCCTGAACTCCTTGAACAGCAACGCTTTTCCTGCTGGCAGGCGGTTTACTCTAGCTCCCTCCGTCATCGGGGGGGGGGTCTCAATGCGGCTTCATTTCGTCATAGATTTCGATGGCACCGTAGCGTTGCAAGATACGACCGACGCGCTGCTCGGCCGCTTCGCGAATCCGGTATGGCTAACCGTCGAAGAGTAATGGCTCGGCGGGCAAATTGGCTCGCGTGAATGCCTGGCGCGTCAGGCTGCCCTCATCCGCGCAACCGCCGAAGACATCGACGCTTTTCTTGTCGATATCGCCATCGATCGGGATTTCGCCGCCTTTGCAGTCATGGCGCGCTCGCTCGGCGCGACCATGGAAATCGTCTCGGACGGCTTCGACCGCTGCATTCTGCCGCTGCTCGATCGGGCGGGGCTGCGCCTGCCGGTCACCTGGAACCGGCTCCGGCCGGTTGGCGATGATCGCTGGATCGCGGAGTTTCCGGCCTCGCCGGACTGCGGAGCGGCAGCGGCGTCTGCAAATGCCGCTCGGCGCAGCCGGGCTGGCTTGTCGTGCTAATCGGCGACGGTCGGTCCGATTTCTGCCTCGCCTCGCGCACCGATTTCTCGGAGTCGCCGTAACGCGTTGGCTTGAACGGATCGCCGCCGGTCATCGTCCAGGTTCCGGCTTGAGGAAGGAATAGGTGTCGAGATGAGTATTGAGCGAGGTCGGCCGCAAAAAGTTAAAGCGGGAATCGCGGCGTTGCCCAGCGAACCGCCAACCGACCGCCCGCGCGGGGAGGCGGGGCATGCTCAAGGCAGCGTCAGCCTCTTCTCAAGACCTGAGAATGATCTTGGGGGCCGCAACGCGTCCGGCGGCGATGTCGTCGAAAGCCGCGACACCCTGGGAGAGCGAACGAAGTTCCGGCCAGTCCAGCGCGCCGAGCCCGCCGTCGATCATGGCCTCAACGGTCTGGCGGAAATCCTCAGCCGTGTAGGTATAGGTGCCGAGGAAGGTGATCTCCTGTAGTGTCATCCGCCGCACATCTAGGCCGCCGGTGGCCTGTGCCAGTCCGATGTGGATGATGACGCCTCCGGGGCGCACGACGGCAGACGCGGCGGCTCGCGTCGCCCCGCCGCCATGGGCGTCGATGACGAGGTCGACGCTGCCCTGCCAGGGGTGCTCCGACTGCAGCAGATCAAAGGTGCGGAACGGGCCGATCGCTTCTACAGCTTTTCGCCGTGTTTCGTTGGGCTCGGAGAGCCAGATCTCCGCTACGCCGCGGGCGGCCAGGGCCAGCCCAGCGCCCACGCCGATCGCGCCGCCGCCCAGAATGAGCACGCGGGCGGCGGAAAGCGGACCATGCGTTGCGCGCCCGGCGAGCCGGACGGCGTGCCAGCCGCAGGCGAGCGGCTCGGCCAGCGCCGCCTTTTCGGGGGGAAAGCCGTGCGGGATCGTCACGAGATTGCGGTCCGGGATCGCGATCATCTCGGCGAATGCTCCTTCGCGCGGCGGCATCGAGATGATCTCTCTGTCCTTGCAGAGATTGTCGCGGCCGGCGCTGCAGTCCTCGCAAGTCCCGCAGGTAACCAGCGGATTGACCGCGACGCGCTCTCCGCGGCGCGCCCCGGCGATCACTTCGCCCGCCGCTTCATGTCCGAGGATGAGCGGGGCCGGCCGGCGTTCGTCGTGACCGAAGAAGGCGTGCATGTCCGAGCCGCAAATTCCGACCGCCTCGACGCGGATGAGAGCGTCACCCTCACCGGGCGCGGGATCGGGCACGTCACGGAGCACGATGCTTTCCCGTGCAATATAAACCAGCGCTTTCATTTTGCCGTGAAGCCCCCATCGACGAATAGCACCTGTCCCGTCACATAGTCCGACGCCGGAGAGCAAAAGAACAGCGCCGGCCCGACAAGATCGTCGAGCCTGCCGTTCCGCCCGATGCAGGTCTGGGCGGCGTTTTTCGCCGCCAACTCGGCATCGCGGAAGACCGGCGCGGTCAGCTCGGTCTCGAAAAAGCCCGGCGCGATGGCGTTGACATTAATGCCGAATTGCGACCAGGCCTCCGCCCCGGAGCGCGTCAATTGACCGATACCGGCCTTCGACGCGCCATAGGCAACGCCGCCCGGAAAGGCGCGGACCGTCTGCAGCGAGGCGGTGTTGAGAATGCGGCCCCAGCCCTTTGCCTTCATCGCGGGAACGAGCGCCTGGGCAAGAAAGAACGGCGCGGCGAGATTGACGGCGAGCGTGATCGACCAGCCGTCGAGCGTTACGTCGTCCGCCGCCTCGCGCGCATTGACACCGGCTGCGGTGATCAGGATGTCCGGTGAGCCGAATGGGGCAGCGATGCGCTCGGCCACAATCTTCATTTGCGAAGGATCGGAAAGATCGGCGGCGACGGCGGCCGTTGCGCCGCCGCCCGCTTCCGACCGCCATGCCTCGAGCTGCGCGGTTCGCCGCGCCACGCCGACGACCTTCGCCCCCGCCTCGGCAAGCGCCGTCGCCAGATGACGCCCGATGCCGGAACTCGCGCCGGTGACGCAGGCGACACGCCCGGAGATGTCGAAGAGCGAGCCGTTCATGACGTTTGCGTCCTATTCGCTCCTGGCCATCAGGTCGAAATTGACGCCGGGGAAATATTTCGCCAGCCGCACATCGGCGGTGCGGGCGTGCGCCTCCATGCCTTCGAGCCGCGAGATCCGGGCGCAGGCCTGGGCGATGGAGCGGTTCGCCTCGCGCGTCATGCGCTGCCAGGTCACCGTCTTGATGAATTTGCCGACGAAGAGGCCGCCCGTATATTTTGCCGCGCCCTTGGTCGGCAGCACATGGTTTGGCCCGGAGACCTTATCGCCGAAAGCGACGGTGGTTTCCTCGCCGAGGAACAGCGAGCCATAATTCCGCAGCCGCGCGAGCCACCAGTCGAGATCGGCGGCCTGGACTTGCAGATGCTCGGAGGCATAGCGGTCGGAAGCTTTGGCCGCTTCCTCGCGGTCGCTGGCGAGCATGACCTCGCCATAGTCGCGCCAGGCCACCGTGGCGTTTTGGCGGTTCAGCTCGGGCAGCTCGTCGATATAGCGAGGCACCAGCTCCATCACCTTCTCCGCCAGCGCCCGGTCGAGCGAGATCAGCCAGACGGGAGAGTTGTAGCCGTGCTCGGCCTGCCCAACGAGGTCCCAGGCGACGATGGACGGATCGGCTGTCGCATCGGCGATGATCATGGACTCGGTCGGCCCGGCGAACATATCGATTCCGACCCGGCCATAGAGAATGCGCTTCGCCTCGGCGACGAACTGGTTACCGGGGCCGACGAGAATATCGACGGGCGGCGTTCCGAACAGGCCGAAGGCCATGGCGGCGATGCCCTGAATGCCGCCGAGATTGAGGATGGTGTTCGCCCCGCACAGATCGAGCGTGTAGAGGATCGCCGGGTTGATGCCGACGCCCGACCGGGGCGGCGAGACCGCGGTGATGTGATCGACGCCCGCGACCTTCGCGGTCGTCACCGTCATCGCCGCAGAGGCAATATGGCTGTAGCGCCCGCCCGGCACATAGCAGCCGGCAGCCGCAACTGGGATCTGCATCTGACCGGCGATCAGTCCAGGGACGATCTCGACTTCGCAGTCTTGAAGTGCCGCTCTCTGCGCTTCGGCGAATTTGCGGACATTGTCATGCGCAAAGCGGATGTCGTCCTTCAGCTTTTGGCTGACGGTCGCGGCGGCCCTGGCGATGTCCTTCCTGGCGACGAGGATCTCGCCGTCCCATTTGTCGAATTTCGCCGCATATTCGCGCACCTTCGCGTCGCCGCCCGCTTCGATCTCGTCGAGCATGACGCGCACCTGGGCCTGAACGTCGCGCGGCCGGTCGCGGCCGTCTTCTCGGCCTTCTTCAGATAGTGCAAAGCCAAGGGAGCTCTCCTAATGATAAGCAGCCGGCAGAAGCGCGGTGGACAGCTCGGGCACGAAGCCGATCAGCAGCACCACCAGCAGCATGAAGAAAACATAGGGCAGTAGTAATAGGCGATCTTCAGGATCGGCTCGCCGGTGATCCCTCGAGACCACGAATAGGTTGAGCCCGAGCGGCGGCGTGATGAAACCGACCCCAAGGGCGGTGATCATCATCACGCAGAACTGGATCTCGTTCATGCCGATATTGTCGGCGAGCGGTTTCAGAAAATCCGGCGACAGGATGACGATGTTCGGCGTCGACTCCACGACGCAGCCCGCCACGATCAGTATGCCGATCATGATGAGGATCAAGAGATTGGGGTCGTCCGTGAGCGAGGTTACAGCGCCGATAAAGCCTTGCGGCACGTTGAGCGATGCGAGAGTTTGCGCCAGGGGCAGCGAGAAGGCGATGATCGGGAGGATGACGCCGTTGACCTTGGCCGAGCTGACCAGCATGGAGGGGAAGTCGGAGAGGCGCAGCGTGCCGAGGATAAAGCCCATGGCGATCGTCACGACGACGGCGACCGCGCCCGCCTCCGTAGGCGTCAGCTTGCCGGAGAAGATGCCGTAAAAGATGATCCCCGGCACGAGGAAGGCGTACCAACCGTCGGCGATCGCCCCCCAGAGATTGGCGCGCCATTCCGCAAAGCTGATTGCGCCGCCGCCCTCATAGGCCTGGATACGGTTGACGATGATGTTGGTGATGAGGATCGAGCCGAGGATCAGAAGGCCGGGAATGATCGCCGCCTGGAACAGGGTGGAGGCTGAAATTCCGAGCACGAGGCCGATAACGATATAGGCGATGGACGGCGGGATCAGGATACCGGTGCAGGCGCCGGATGCGACGAGCGCGCAGGCATAGGCGCGCGGATAGCCGGAATCGACCAGCCGCGCGATGGTCATCCGTCCGACAGCCGCGCTTCCTGCCGCATCCGAACCGGAGATTGCCGAGAACATGCCGCAGACCAGCACAGTCGCCTCACCTGCCGAAGCCGCCCTTCGCCCAGGAGGTCAGGGCGTCGGCGATGTTGAGGAATTTTCGGTTGAGCCCGGTCCGCACCAGCACGTCGCCCGTCAGGATGAAAAGCGGATTTGCGGTCAGCGCGAAATGGTCGATGCCGTCGAACAGGGATTTGCCCATCAGCGACAACGGCACCACGCCACTCCAGACCAGCATCGTGATCAGTGCCGCTCCAATGGCTGCCGAGATCGGGACTGGAAGCGTAAACAGGGCGAAGAGGGAAATGACGGGGCCGTAAAATTCCCATCCCAGATCGACCGAGTGCTGCTGAAACTGCTGCCACATGCCTGGGCCCCACTCGAACAGCCGCTCGCCCTCATAGACCGGGCGTTTGGCGCGCAGATCATCGATATCCCTGAACAGAGACTGAATAAGGCGGACCATCATCAAGGCGAAGGCGAAGGGCACGGCGGCGAGAAAATACACCATAGACACGCGCAGTCCGGCGCTGACCGAACCGAAATGCCAGGAGGTGGCGACCGTCGCGAAGGACCAGTAGGCGGCGATCAGGGCTACGGCGAGCATCACCAGGTCACCGAAAATGTAGAGCAGCGCTTTCATGCGCGGCCCGACATAGTGAAAGAGCACATCGATGCGGATATGGGCGCGTTCTCTCACCGCTGCTGATGCGCCGATCCAGGCGAGATAGATGAAGGCGTAGCGCACAATCTCCTCGCCCCAGACCGAGGAATAGGCGAAGACCTCGCGGCGCAGCACCTCGATCGCCATCGTCGCGACGATCATCACGTAGAAGACGAGCAGCAGCCATCGCTCGGCGTTCTTGTCGAGCAGTCGCAGAAAGCCAGGCATGCCGGTTCTTCTCTTTAAATGATACAGGCGTCCCAGGATTGCCGCGCCGGATGCCGTCCCGGATGCAGCACGGTGGTTTGTCAGCGTACTGTCGATTTCGGGCCGCTTCGATGCCATCGGCATCCGGTCGGCGTCTTTGCCCTACGGCTTATGCGTCGTGTACGTAATATTTGCCGCGCGTGCCCGCTGCTTCGACGAGCTTGGCGAAGATCTCCATCGAGCCGGCCAGCTCTTTCTTGAAGCTGTCCCATTCAGGGCGCTGATAGCCGGCCGCATCTTTCCATTCGGCAAGCTGCTGCTCGGTAAGAGAATGGAACTCGACGCCGGACTTGCGCATCTCGGCCATGGCGAAGGCGCGCGAGGACGGCACCTTGGCGAGATTTTCGATGGAAGGTCATCTCGACGCCCAGTCGATGCCGTTCTGCACCTCCGAGTTCAGCGTCTTGAACCATTCCAGGTTGCAGGCGTAGCACTGGCTGTCCGGAACGGGCTGCGTGAAGGTGACATGGCTTAGCATGTCCTTGAAGCCGAAGGCGTAGAGAGCGCCGACGGACGGATCGAGCGCGTCGGCCACGCCCTGCTTGATTGCCGACGGCGTCTCGCCCCAGGCGACCGGCGTCGGGTTCGCGCCGACCATCCGATAGAACTGCTGCAGCATCTTGGAGCCGGGCACGCGGGACTTGATGCCGGCCATGTCGCCGGGCGTGATGATCGGTTTGGTGGCGCCCTTCCGGACGGCGACGACGCGCGGATCGATGCAGAAATAGAGCAGCGGACGGAAGCCACGCTCCTCCACTTTCGTGTTCACTTGCTGTTTCCAGACATCGGAGGTGACCAGGTTCACGAAACGCTGATTGGCGCCGCAGAAATAAGGGATGTTGATCAGGTCGACGGCGGGTGCGTAAGGCGCGAAATTCGACAGCGAGAACTGCCCGACCTGAACCGTGCCCGACTGCACCTTCTGCGCCAGTGCGCTGCCGATGCCCAGCTGGCCAGCCGGCGCAAGCTTGACATAGACCTGTCCGTTGGTCGCGTTCTGCATGTTCTCTTTGAAATCGAGCTGCATCATCGGGTAGCTGCGGGGTCGTCCCGATGGCGTATTCCGTGGCCACCGTAATGATATGCTTGGCGGCGGCCTCGCGATCCTTTTCCTCCTCCGCGGTCTGGGCCGACGCCTCGGTGGACGTCAGCGCGCCGCCGGCCGCAGCGACGACAGCGACCGTAAATCCCGCTGTGCCTGCAAGCTGCAGGAAACGCCTGCGTTCTTCCGACTTAATCTCGGCTTGTTCTTTCTCGTCCAGCATTGCCGTTCCTCCCATTGCCGTTTTCTGAAGCTTCATTCGCGGCATCCTCCAGATGGAGCACGCCGATGACGAAGAAAATCGAGGCGACGAACAGCACGATGGCTTCGGCGACATCGCTCATGAAGGCGCTGTTGCTGATCTTTCCGTCCGCGACATTGGCACCAAAAACCGCTGTCAAAAGGAGCGCGACGAACAAAGCGGCCCGTCCCCTCGCGATCTCCGATCTCGTGCCCCGATCATTGCCGTTTGGCATCATGGGAAAACTGTAAGCGCTTACATTTTTCGGTGCAAGCGCAAATTTTGCTGTAATATGGGACGACTTAGAGAGAGCCTTGATGAGCAGGGACAGAGGGATAGATGCGCCTACGGTCGAGGATGTGGCGCGCTATGCGGGCGTTTCGACGGCCACCGTGTCGCGCTGTCTCAACGATCCCGTACGCGTGCGCGAGCCGACGCGCAAGCGCGTCATGGACGCCGTCAACGCGCTCGGCTATGCGCCGAATTTCGGAGCCCGGGCGCTCGTCCTGAACCGGACGAACATCATGGGAGCGGTCATTCCGACCATGGACAACGCCATTTTCGCGCGCGGCCTTCAGGCGCTGCAGGAACGGCTTGCCGAGGACGACGTCACACTTCTGGTCTCCACCTCGAACTATTCGCCTGAGCGCGAGCTGGCGCAGATCCGGGTGCTGATCTCACGCGGCGTGGATGGCCTCATGCTGATCGGCGAAGCCCGCGACGAGCGCACCTATCAATTCCTCTATCAGCGCAAGATCCCGTTCGTCCTCGCCTGGACCTGGAAGCGCAATTGCCCGCATGTCTGTGTCGGGTTCGACAATGAGGAAGCCGGCGCGATGGTTGCGCGCGAGGTGATCGGCTGCGGGCACGAGTTCATCGCCATGATCGCCGGCATCACCGAAGGCAATGACCGGGCGGTTGAGCGGCTTGCCGGGGTGCGCCGGGCGACGAAGGCTGCCGGCCTGCGCCTCGGGCGGGATTGCGTCATCGAAGTGAAATACTCCTTCGAAGCCGCGCGCGACGCTCTTGCCCGGCTGATCGTGTGCCAGCCCCGGCCGACCGCCGTGATCTGCGGCAATGACGTGCTGGCCATCGGCGCCCTGGCGGGAGCGCAGGAGGCCGGGCTCCGCGTGCCCAAGGACATCTCCATCGTCGGCTTTGACGACATCGACGTAGCCCGGTTCTGCAATCCGCCTTTGACGACCGTCCACGTTCCACATCGCGGGATGGGACGCCTCGCCGGCGAGGCGCTGCTGGCAATGCATGGCAATAACGAAATTCGCGTGGGGCAGAGACTCGAGGTCGAGTTCGTCTGGCGGAAGAGCCTGGCACGTCCGCGCGATAAATGACGGCCTGCTTGCCGATCGACCGCAGGCTGATAGCCGTTCTTAAAACAGAACAATATTCTATACACAGGATGAACTTGAATCGTTACTGCAGAGACGGCTCTGACAGCGCCTCGATGAATCCGTTTCATTCAATACACAGATTGTAATTCTCTGTTCGGAGTCTAAGGTGCAGAGAATGTCAGCCGGTCTGCCAGCGCGCGTCCAGCCGATCTGTGATCGTCCGCAAACGCCTGTCCTCCCAGGATGGCACGTCGGCGTCAATCCTGGTGGATGGTCGCAGCTAACAAGGTGAAGATACGCATGACGCCGAAGGCCACGGCCGGTCCCGGACCGGAAGCCCAGTATCGCGCCTTTCTTCAGGAAGGCCGCTTCATGATCCAGCGCAGCGTTTCCACTGGCCAGCATGTCTTCTACCCGCGCGTTGCCGCACCAGGCACGGGCGTCCAGGACCTGGAATGGGTAGAGGCATCCGGCTTCGGTTCCATCTACGCCATCATCGTCAACCGCACCCGCGAAGGCAGCTACAACGTCGCCCTTGTCGAACTCGACGAAGGCCCGCGCCTGATGACCCAGATCGAGGGCGTCGAGACGGCGCCTGTCGGCACGAGGGTCAAGGCGCGCATCGCCGATCTCGGCGAACTGGCCGTGGTCTTCGACGTGGTCAGCGAAAAAGGTGCTGCATGAGCGGGGAATTGTTGCACGGCCGCACCGCGATCGAGCTTTTGGGCGAGGCATCGCTGGCGGCGATCGCCGATGCAGGCCTGGAGCTGAAGGACATCGACGGGCTTTGCGCCGCGACCAGCACCCACGCCTTCCCGACCGTCTCGGTCTGCGAATATCTTGGCATCAAGCCGGTCTTCTTCGACGGCACCAATATCGGCGGCTCCTCCTTCGAGATGCATCTCATGCAGGCGGCACTGGCCCTTGATGCCGGCCTCCTCTGCAACGCCGTGCTGATCTGCTACGGTTCCAACCAGCGCACCGCCGGGGGACGCCTTGTGTCGCTCAGCGAGGTGCTAAACTCCCGCATCGTCAGCGATCCCCACACCAGCCGCGATTGCTGCCTCGTCACCGATGGCGGCGCGGCCTGCGTCATGGTGCGCGCCGATCGGGCCAAGGCGAAGAAGACCAAGCCCGTTTTTCTGCTCAGCGTCGGCGCCGCCCATTCGCATCGCTCCATTGCGGAGATGGTTAACCTGACCCGCACGGCGGCGGCCGAGAGCGGCCCGCGCGCCTTCGAGATGGCGCGCCTGAAGCAGGCAGATGTCGATCTGGTGATGCTGTATGATGCCTTCACCATCACGACACTCCTCTTCCTCGAAGATCTCGGCTTCTGCCCGAAGGGAGAAGGAGGCCGCTTCGTTCAAGATGGCACCATCGCTCCGGGTGGCAGGCTGGCGGTCAACACCAATGGCGGCGGTCTCTCCTGCGTACATCCGGGCATGTACGGCATGTTCCTGATCCTCGAGGGGGTGGAGCAGATCCGCGGCGAGGCAGGCGAGCGGCAGCTCAAGCGCTGCGATATCGCGCTCTGCCACGGCAATGGCGGCACGCTGTCGAGCCAAGTGACGGCGTTGTTTGGCAGTGAGGCCGTCCTGTGACGGGGCCCGGCGGCGACGGGCTTTCATATCTGTTCGCGCCGCGCTCCGTCGCCGTCATCGGCGCCTCGTCCGACCCTAAGCGCATCGGCGGCCGCTCCATCGCCTATATGCTGGAAGCTGGATTTGCCGGCCGCATCCTGCCGGTCAACCCGAACCGGAAGGAGGTGCAAGGCCTGGCAGCCTGTGCCTGCGTCGCCGATCTGCCCGAAGTCCCCGATGCAGCCATCGTCGCAGTCCCGGCCGCTCTCGTTCCCGGCACCATCGCCGATCTGGCCGGCCGCGGCGTTGCAACCGCCATCGTCTTCAGCTCCGGATTCGCCGAGACCGGCGGTGAGGGCCAGCGCGAACAGAACCATATGTTGGCCGCGGCCCGCGCCGGGGGAATGCGTCTTGTCGGCCCGAACACGCTCGGCCTGTTCGACATGCGCAGCGCCTTTTACGCCACCTTCGCCTCGGTCTTCGAGGCCGGGTATCCCAAGCTCGGCCGCATCGGAATTGCCAGCCAGTCCGGCGCCTATTGCGGCCATCTGGTCGCCGTCATGCGCGAGCGCGGACTCGGCATCGCCGCCGCGGTCATGACCGGGAACGAGGCCGATATCACGATCGGCGACGTCATCGGCCGGATGGTCGAGGACGATGGCATAGACGTCATCGCCGCTTATGCCGAGGGCATCAATGGCGGCGACAGTTTCGTCCGCGCGCTGGAGGCGGCGCGTCAGGCGCGCAAGCCCGTCGTGGTGATGAAGGTCGGGCGAAGCGTCCTTGGCGGCATGGCAGCGCGATCGCACACCGCCGCCATCGCCGGAGACGATGCCGTGACGGGCGCCGTGCTGAAGGAATTCGGCGCGGTGCGGGCGCGCACCACCGACGAGATGCTGGACATTGCGCAACTCGCCACGCAGCGTATCTATCCGGTGGGCAATACGCTCGGCGTCATCAGCGTCAGCGGCGGCGGCGGCGTGGTGATCTCGGACGTTGCCGAAGAGCTCGGCCTCGATATGCCGCAAATGCCGGATGCGACGCAGGCGCGGCTGAAGGAAATGCTGCCCTTCGCCTCGCCGCGCAATCCGGTCGATTGCACGGCGCAGATCCTGAACGACCTGACGCTGCTTGGCGGCTTCGGCGACGCGATGATCGGCGAGGGGGGCTATAAAAGCATTCTCGGCTTTCTCACATACACGGCCAATGCCGGCAGCCTCGTTGCGGGGCTTCGCGAACAATTGCGGCGCCTGAAGGCAAGCTATCCCGACCGCTTGTTCGTGCTCTCGATCGTCGCCGGGCGCGAGCGCGTGAGTGAATATGAGTTGGATGGCTTCACCGTCTTCGAAGATCCGAGCCGCGCCGTCGTCGCCATCGCGGCCATGGGCCGTCTCGGTGAGGCTTTCGCCCGCACACCCTCTCTCTCGCCGCTCACCGTCGCTCCGGTTGGCCTCCCCAGCACCAGCCCGGGCGAGGCCGAGGCGAAGGCTCTGCTGGCCAAGGCCGGCATTGCCTCGGCTCCGGAGCGGGTCTGCCGGACACCGGAGGGTGCCGTTGCCGCCGCGGCAGAATTCGGCTTTCCCGTGGTGATGAAGATCGTTTCCCCCGACATTCTGCATAAGACCGAAATCGGCGGCGTGCTCCTCGACATCAACGGCGAGACCGCGGTTCGCAAAGGCTACGAAACGTTGCTCGAACGCGCCGCAGCCCATGCCCCTGAAGCGCAGATCGACGGCGTGCTGGTGACACGTCAACTCAGGGGCGGCGTCGAATGCATTCTCGGCGTGCATCGCGATCCGGTGTTCGGGCCGGTGGCGTTGGTGGGGCTCGGCGGCGTGTTCGTAGAGATTTTGAAAGATTTCGCGTTCCGCCGCTGTCCGTTCGGCGTCGATGTCGCCGAAGAGATGATCCGCTCGCTGAAGGGGGCGCCGCTTCTGCTCGGCGCGCGCGGCCGCCGGAAGGCTGATGTCAAAGCGCTCGCCGAAATGCTGTCGCGCCTGTCCTCGT
This sequence comes from uncultured Alphaproteobacteria bacterium, assembly GCA_963798805.1. Classification (GTDB taxonomy): domain Bacteria; phylum Pseudomonadota; class Alphaproteobacteria; order Rhizobiales; family Rhodomicrobiaceae; genus CAVZCK01. The sequence goes on along the minus strand of CAWCVC010000019.1, from coordinate 21,316 downwards.
TTGCGCATCATGCCGGCGAAGCGCTTCGATCCGTCGACATCAATCCGGTGATCGTGCTGCCCGAAGGGGAAGGAGCCTTCGCCGCCGACGCGGTGATCGAGATCGGAGGCGGCGATGGCGATTGACCATGAAAAGCTGTTGAACTTTGGCATTCCAGAAATACGCCAGATGCTGACGCGGCGCGACACGGCATTCTACGCGCTCTCGATCGGGCTCGGCCAGGACCCCATTGATGCGCGCCAGCTCGATTTTGTCGATGCTCGCCGCGCGCTGAAGACAATGCCGTCCATGGCGGTCGTGCTCGGCCATCCCGGCTTCTGGCTGCGCAATCCCTAGACCGGCGTCGATGCCGTCCGGCTGGTTCATGGCGAGCAGGGCATCCGGATCCATGGTCCGCTGCCGGTCGAGGGCGAGATCGTCGCCAGGACGCGGGTTACCGGGCTCGTCGACAAGGGCGAAGGCAAAGGCGCGCTGCTCTATTCGGAGAAGGAGGTGCGGGGCGCGGACGGGACGCTCTATGCGACCACCCGCTCGACGACCTTTTTGCGCGGCGATGGCGGCTTCGGCGGTCCCGCGGGTCCGGTCAAGCCGCCGCATCCGATGCCCGAAAGCGAGCCGGATATCATCATCGACCTGCCGACCCGCCCGGAGCAGGCGCTCTATTCCCGGTGGAATGGCGACGACAATCCGCTGCACACTGATCCTGCCGTCGCAGAGATGGCCGGCTTCCCGCGTCCGATCCTCCACGGCCTCTGCACGCTCGGCGTCGTCACCCATGCACTCATTAGGGGTTGACGGATTATCAGCCGCAGCGGTTGCGCTCGCTGGATCTGCGTTTTTCGGCTCCCGTCTTTCCCGGCGAGACCATCCGCACGCAGATCTGGCGAGGCGGCGCGTTTCGGGCACGCGTCATCGAGCGCGATGTCGCAGGGCCTCTCCGCCGCGCTCGACTGGGAGCGCGAGGTGCAGGCCGCTCTGATGACTACGGACGATCACGCGGAAGGCCGCGCCGCCTTTCTGGAAAAACGCACCCCCGCTTCACCGGACGCTAAGGTCGAGGACACGCCCATGGCATCATCGAATTTGCTCGCCGGGAAAGTCGCGCTCGTAACGGGCGCGGGAGGCGGCATCGGCCGCGACCCGCGCTGCGCAATCGCCGCTGCCGGCCTCCTTGAACGCATCGCTTTAGCTGCCGCTCGTGACCATCGGGATGGAAACCAAAGCCCATTTGGACATGTGCGCTGTCTCGCTCGTGTCAAAGCGGCCACCTCCTTCGCGCAAGACGTTGGAGTTAGCGCTCAGCCGCTTTACGCCGAGATCGATGCCTTAGGACACTCCGAACAATAACTGCTACGAAAACCCTGGTTGTCTTGGTTTGATTGTGTAGTTCCATTCGGGATGGAAATCATCGCCTGTTATGTCGAGCCGCTCCATTTCGGCGTGACTGACCTTGATGCCCTTCTCATAGGTGCGGGTATCGAGCGCACATTCGACCTTCAGTCCAGCCTTTGTCGTCGTGGCGCCAATCAGCTCGACGATTGCGAGACGATCCGTTAGCGGACGGCCACGCCAGTTCTGCGTGATGTAGCAAAACATGCGGTGCTCGATCTTATTCCATTTGGACGTGCCCGGCGGATAGTGGTGGACGTGGAGCACGAGCCCAGTCTCGTCGGCAAACTTCTGCAACTCGACCTTCCAGAGTTGCACGCGCGCGCCGTTCGAGCCGCCGCAGTCCGCCGTGATCGTCAGCTCTTGCGCCTTTGGATAGCGCTGACGTCCCATCCGTCCGAGCCAGCTGCGGATCGCCTCGACGGCGAACTCGGCCGTGTCGCTGGTGATCCCGACACTGACGAATTCGGCATTGGCCGCCACGTCATAGACGCCGTAAGGCACCGCTTTGCCGAGCTCCTTGTCGACGAAATCGTGCACGTTCACACGCTGCGGGTTGCCCTTGGGCCGATAGTCGGAACCACCATTCTTGAAGTTGCCGACCAGCTCTTTCTTCTTCGTATCGACCGAGATGACCGGTTGTCCGGCTGCCTGCGCCGCAACGACCTTCATGTTGATGTGCTCGAACTGTGCGTTGCGGTCGGGATGCCTTGCGCCTTCATCCGCCTTGCGATTGTGCTGGCGCGAGAAGCCGAGCTTCACCAGCTCCTTGCGCACGGTATCGGCGCTGATCGGGTGCCCCATCGCCGTCAACGTCTCGGCCAGCTTGTCCATGCTCTTCGACACCCAGATCAGAGGCCGTATAGGATCGCCGAGGGTTGCAGGCTCGACAAGGCGCTTGAGCTCGGGCACAAGCTCTGGATCCGTTTCGGCAACGGCCCGGCGTCCGCCACCGCAGCGACGAACCTGCCCCTTCGCCAACGGCTTCGCATCGAGATCGTCCTCGCCGCGATTGATCGTCGAGCGGGCGAGCCCGGTGATCCGCGCGACAACCGCAAGACCGCCCCAGCCGGCGGTCCGCACCTCGGCCGCTGCGAACAGGCGCCGCCCCCGCTCGTCGAGCCGGATGCCGACCGTGTCCCAGCGATATTGAATGGCGTCCTCGTCGATCATGCAACCGACATACCCTTGTTCGCCCAGATCCGGAATCCCAGCAGGCTGAGTCACACCGTCGCACGTACACGGATCGCGATTTAGTTATTGTTCGAGATGTCCTTAAGACAAGCGGGCCGGTTGCGCGAGCTACCCGATGAAGCCCTTGAACGGCCGTTCGCAGCTAGCTTTGCCCTGGAGCAAATGCACCGCAATTTGCAAGACCTGGACCGGTGCATTGAAGAATGGACGGCCCGCCGGGGATAGCATTGTTCGCAGTTCGCCTGATCTCGAAGCTGCTACATTCAGAGGTGTCGGCACCTGCATCGCGACCGTTTACCCGCGAGAGGCAAGACCCGCCGCGGGTCGGCCTCGGATGAAGCCTCCGAGCTCATGTCCGGTCCTCACCCATTTCTGCCGCTGGCGTTTATCGGGGATCGGGTCGGAGGTGTTGATCGGCCGCAATCGCGTTTGACATAGAGGAATGGGCGGCGCCTCGCTCGTCAGGCTCGCGTTGTGGCGGGTGCCCTGAGCCTATGCCGCTAAAGAGAAGTCTCGTCGGCTTTGATGCCATAGGCTTCCGGCTGCGACCAATCCTTTGCCGGCTTGCCAAGCCCCGCCAGAATGCAGGCCCTGTAGACGCTGAGCTCGCCGGCATTGACGCGCTTTGCAAGGCTCGGATGTTCGCGATCGAGCCGTTGCAGATAGTAGCGCCGTGTGCCGCTGGAGGCGGATTTCCGCGACGGCGGCCGCGCTGTTGCGGGTGCGAGCGCCAGCGTTGCGTTGCCATCCGCTTCAACTTCGGGAGCCTTCGTCGCCTGTCCGAGCAGTGTCATGGCCGGCACGCTCAGCCAGACCAGCGCTTCAATAAGCGCGAGGAACATCACCGCCTTGACGGCGCCGATGCCTCGGGCAATCCGATCGACGTCGGCGCTGGTCACAGCTGCAAGGATGACGGCAAGACCGCTTGCCTCGACCGGCGTCAGAGCTGCGCGTGATGAGCGGGCTGTCTCGAGCCGCTGGCGAGCGCTTGAGGCTTGGCTCATCAAGGCGCGGCAAATTCCGGCCACATCCTCCGCGTCCCGCTTCCTCCGCCGCGAGCGTGGACAGGCGGTCGGCTTCGATCTCAAGCTCGGCGATGCGCTTTTCGGCATCGGCGTAAACCGTCTCGCCATGCTCTCGGGCGAGCAGCTCGCGGCCTTATCTGTCGGCGTAGTAATTGGCGGCACACCACAGCGAAGCGGCGACGCGGATCGCGGCGGTCATGCGCATTTGCCGTGGCCAGCCGATGGCGCCGGCGACGATCGGAATGATGATCTTGCCGATATCGGCAAGGCCAAAGGCGATGCCGGCGGCAAGGCCCGTCTCAAGGCCGTGCGCGACATTGGGCGTGAGGCTGAGCCCCGCCAGCGGTGATGGCAACAGCCGTGAGCACGGGGCCGGCCGCCCAATGCGTCCAGCGCGGGAGGGTGAGATCGGCGTGCATGGTCAAGCTTCTCCGATTGGGGGCGGCGCCCAGCTCGACAGCACTGCAGCGAGCTGGACGTTATCTCTCTGGATTGGGTCTCCGTAAGCAGTGGCCAAGCGACTGAGAGAAGCCCCGCGGGCGAGGCGCAGGGCGTCGGGGGTCGTCATCACTCCTGCGGCGTCTCCGGAGCGGACGGGCACAGCAGGTCCGCCGTGGTCTCATCGAGCGAGTCCGCCGCCTCGACGGCATGATTGGCAAAGTTCTTCAGGATGATGAACTCGTCCCGGACCGGCTCGGCCGCCTCTACTACCAGACCGCCGCTTTTACCAGACTCTCGGACGCGATCCGGCAGACCTATCGCAGCATTCTGGAGTGCTTTCGCGAGGAGTATGGCGAGCGTCCGGTGGCCCGTCTCGAAGAGCAGCACATCGCGGCCATTCTCGACAAGAAGGCGGACCCGCCGGCTGCAGCGAATCATTTGCGGCTCTTGTTGCGCGCTCTTATGAAGCTGGCAAGAAAGCGCAAGCTAATCACAGTCAATCCGATGATCGAGATCGAGCCGATCCGCTACAAGGTGAAGGGCTTCAAGGCTTGGTCCGATGGTGAGATTAAGCTGTTTACCGATCGCTACCGATCGGCACGCACGAGCGCCTGGCGTTGGAGCTCCTGCTCTGCGCCGCCCCGCGCCGCAGCGATGTGGTGCGGCTCGGGCCACAGGACCTATCCGGCGGACGGCTGCGCTTCGCGTTACGCTCAAGGAAGTGGAACGCTATACCAAGGCAGCGAACCGGGCGCGGCTCGCGAACAGTGCCACGGCAGCTCTACAGACGGCGCAGAAGCGGGCTGTTGAGAACGGAAAATCTGGGTCCATATTGGCTAACACTGTCAATAGTGTTATGGACCACAACTCCTTGGTCTTAAGCCAAAAAATCTTGGAGTGGCGGGAGTGACGGGACTCGAACCCGCGGCCTCCGGCGTGACAGGCCGGCGCTCTAACCGACTGAGCTACACCCCCTCGGTATTATGGAGCGCTTCAGCGCAACCACATGCGCTTTGATGTAAGCTAGGCCGGGTTGGCCGTCAAGCAACTATCCGCGAAGGGCGCGCCTATTCAGCGATGCCCCAGGCGGCACCGCTCATCGCCGATTTCCAAGCCGCTTCCGATGCAAGCGGCAGGGATGGTGGGCGGTGAGAGGGTCGAACTCCCGACACCCTGGGTGTAAACCAGGTGCTCTACCGCTGAGCTAACCGCCCGGAATTGAAGAAGAACTTTCTTTCGAAGACTTGTCCGCAAGTCTTTGGCGGCACAATAGCATAGTACAGGGGGCTGACAAGCGTACAGGCCCAACCCCGGCCGAAACGAAGAGAGCCGCCCGGATGGGCGGCTCCTTCCACGGCGCGCGGGTGTCGCGCTGCCTATATTCTACGCCGCGTTACGCGGCCTGAATGTTGTCGACGGCGACTTTGCCGGTACGGCGGTCTTCTCTCGTGTCGAAGCTGACCTTCTGGCCTTCAACCAAGCCGCGAAGTCCTGCGCGCTCAAGCGCGGTGGCATGGACGAACACGTCCTTGCCGCCATTGTCTGGCTGGATGAAACCAAAGCCTCTTTGTGCGTTGTAGAATTTAACGACACCGGTATTCATAGACTTTCCTTATCGTAGGATGCGTAGTGATGGGCAAAGGCTGCGTCAGAACGCAATTCGCCCGGTTCGTCGAATTTTGGTGGGAGAGAGAGTAAACGCGCACCCAGCTACGCCAGGGTATTACGGCCCAATCGTCCGGCCCAAAGTCGATGCAGCCAAGGTAAGCCGGACCGCTGAGAAAGACAAGAGTGTTGACGAAAGAATTTGATTTTTTAACCCTTTTTATAATGGCGCGTCAGCTTTATTTCCAAGAGTTCATTACATCTTTGGACGTAGCGTGTGCTGATCATGCATACGGAAAGCAATCGATCGAGCGGCCATTTCGAAGGAACTTGACCGTCTAAGGCAACTCGCCGGGATCGCCAGTGCCAGGGGCGCCCGGGAAGCCAAAGCACGATCTTCGAACTGCCTCGCGGAAGACCGGCCACACTGTGTTCTGACAGGGTGATCGGATCAGATTCCCAGTAAAAAAAAACGAGGACAGAATTGGCAGTATTTGCCCAACTCGATCGATCATGTATAGCGGCGGCTTATTCGTCGCTTCGCGAAGGTGAACAGGTGACTGCCAGCCAGATTATATTGTTTGCTATTCTTTCAACCGTGATCGCGCTCTTGATCTGGGGGCGCTGGCGCTACGACCTCGTTGCGTTCTCGGCGCTGATCGTCGCGCTCGTTATGGGCCTCGTCCCGGCGGACCAAGCCTTCGCCGGCTTTGGCCATCCGGCGACGGTGATTGTTGCCCTCGTGCTGGTCGTCACGCGCGGGCTCTTGAACTCCGGGGCGGTCGAGCTCATCACCAGCCGCGTTGTCGCCGTCGGTCGGCCGGTTTCGATCCATATCGGCATCATGGCGGGGCTCGCCGCGATGCTGTCGACGATCATGAACAACGTCGCCGCGCTCGCCCTGCTGATGCCTGTCGACCTCGAAGCCGCCAGCAAAGCCAAGCGCAGCCCGGCGCTCACCTTGATGCCGATCTCCTTTGCGACGATGCTCGGCGGCATGGTGACGCTGATCGGCACGCCACCAAATATCATCGTCGCGACCTTCCGCACCCAAGCTGTGGGCGCGCCCTTCGGCATGTTCGATTTCACGCCGGTTGGCGCGGCCTGCGCTGCGGCGGGCGTGCTGTTCATCACGCTGATCGGCTGGCGGCTGATCCCGGCCGAAAGACGGCAGGGCAACGCTGCGCAGCAGCTTTTCGAGATAGGCGACTATCTGGCCGAGCTTCAAATTCCGGAGGGCAGCAAGGCCGTGGGTAGTCCCGTGGGCGATTTCGACGAGCTTGCCGACAGCCACGATCTCCAGATCGTTAGCCTCATCCGCAACGATCAGCGTCTGCCGGGCGGCGCGCGGCGCGTTGCGATCGAGATCGGAGACAGCCTTCTCGTGCAAGGCGGGCCGGACGGCATCGAGAAGTTCGCCGGCAAGCTCGGTTTGAAGGACATGGGCGCCGACGAAACCCCCGACATTCGCAGCCGGGCCGACCTCGCGCTCATCGAAGTCGTCGTGCCGGAAAATGCCTCGATCGTCGGCCGGTCCGCAGGCTCGCTGCGGCTGCGCAGCCGCTACGGTGTCAACCTGGTCGGCGTCTCGCGCCGCGGACGGAACATCCGCGAGCGGCTACGGCACGTGACGATCCATGCAGGCGATATTCTTCTGCTGATGGGATCAAGCGAGGGTCTCAGCGATGTTTCGAGCCATCTCGGCTGCCTGCCGCTCGCCAAGCGCGGGCTACTGCTCATACGGCGCAACAAGGCGGGGCTTGCCGTGCTGATCTTCGCCGGTGCCATCGGGCTCGCCAGCGCCTGCCTCGTTCCGCTTCCGATCGCGCTCGGCGGAGCCGTCGCGCTTTACGCCCTCACCGGCATCGTGCCGCCCCGCGAACTCTACGATCCGATCGAATGGCCGGTCATCATCCTGCTGGGATCGCTGATCCCGATCGGCAAGGCTTTCGATGAGACGGGCGGCGCGGCGCTGATCGCCAAACAGCTCATCAACCTTTCGGATGGCTATTCCCCGCTCCTCATTCTCGCGCTGTTGATGATCGCCACGATGATCCTCGCGGACATGATCAACAATGTCGCGACCGCTGTCATCATGGCGCCGGTCGCGATCGACATAGCGGGCCGGCTCGCGGTCAGCCCCGACCCGTTTCTGATGGGCGTGGCGATCGCCTCCTCCTGCGCCTTCCTCACGCCGATCGGACACAAGAACAACACGCTGATCCTGGGGCCCGGCGGCTATAGCTTCAGCGACTACTGGCGCATGGGACTGCCGCTCGAGCTGCTTGTTCTGACGATCTCGGCGCCGCTGATTCTGGCTATCTGGCCGCTTTGACCGAAGCACGCTGTCATCTATGCGGAAAAAATGCGACGCATAGCATGCAATTGGCCGCGCCGCCTCTTTGTGGCCATATGCCAACGCTGTATAAGGTTGAGCTTTCGGGCGTTGGGGAGAGGCTCATGCGTGTTCTGGTCACGGGGGCCGGCGGCTTTATCGGACGGCAGCTGGCTAAGGCTCTGCTCGCGGAGCCGGCTCTGTCGCGATGCGACGGCGGAGCCGAGCAGATCGGGGAGTTGATCGTCACTAGCCGCACGGGCGGCTCGCTCAAGGGCTTCGATCAGGACGCGCGCATACGCATCGAGCTTGGCGATGCCGCCGACCCCGGCTTTTACGAAGCGCTCTTCGCCAAACGCATTGACAGCGTTTTCCATCTTCCGGCGACATTGACGGCCGAAGCCGAAAATAATTTCCGCCGCGGCCTCGAAGTCAATGTGCTCGGCATGATCCAGCTCCTGGAGCACTGCCGGATCCAGGAAAGCCGGCCGCGCTTCATCTTCCCAAGCTCGATCGCAGCATTTGGCGGGCCGCTGCCGGATCCGGTCGACGACAAGACCGCGCAAACCCCGCAGACCTCTTATGGGATCGCCAAATCCATCGCCGAGCTTTTCATCAACGACTACAGCCGCCACGGCTTCATCGACGGACGCGCCTTGCGCCTGCCGGTCGTCATCATACGGCCCGATCCTTCATCGGTGCCGTCGATCGCCGACCGCATCGGCGCCGTCCTCCGCGAGCCCCTGCTCGGCCGCGATGTCGTCTGTCCGCTGGCGCCCGAGACCCGTGTACCGATTGCCTCGGTGCGCACCACCGTGAATGCGCTCATCCGGCTTCATGAAGTGCCCGCCGACCGCTTTGGACACACCCGGGCGATGAACATGCCGGCCCTAACCGCCACGCTCCAGGACATGGCCGACACCGTCGCAAGGTTCGAGCATCCCGGCCCGCGCGGCAAGGTCGTCTGGGAAAGGGATGATCACATCCAGGCCGTGGTCGATAGCTGGCCGCGCGCCATGCTGGCCGAGGAAGCCATCAGATTGGGACTTCCGGCGGATGCCAGCATCGCCGATATTCTGCGGAACTTCATCGAGGATTTCGCGCCGAGCGCTTAGGCCGATGCCACCGGCGCCCCAGCGCTCCTGAAGGCATTGACCAGGAACCGTCCCGCCATCTCCACCCCCTCGGGGTCGATCCCGTGCGGCAGGCCGGGCCGCACATGCCACTCCACGGCAACGCCGGCGGCCCCGAGCGCCGCGCTCGCCTGATACAGCGCTTCGACCGGGATGAGATCGTCCGCCTCGCCGTGGACGAGCAGCACGGGCGGGCGCGAGCGGATATCGGCCCGCAACCGGTTTGGCTCCACGAGCATTCCGGAGAAGCCGACGATCCCCGCCATTGCCTTCGGACGGCGCAACCCCACATGCAGCGCCATCATCGTCCCCTGACTGAAGCCGACGAGCGCAAGAGCCTCGTCCTTGAGTCTCGACGCAGCGAGTTCGTCATCGAGAAAAGCATCGAAACCAGGCCCTGCCTGCTGCAAGCCCCGCCAGCGCTCCTGCTGGTCGCGCAGCGTGAGCGCGAACCATTGCCGTGCGCCGGGGCTTGCGGGGCACGGCTCCGGCGCATTCGGAGCGACGAAGGCTGCGTCCGGCAGCAGCCCGCGCCAATGCTGGGCAAGCGAGATCAGATCGTTGCCGTCCGCCCCATAGCCGTGCACGAGAACGACGAGCTGCTTCGGCGCGCCGCCCGAGGCGGGCAGGATGCGCGGGCCGTCGAGCTTGGGTTTTGGGGCGATCATGTCGGTCTCCGCAGTTGGTCACTTGGCATTCGCGTTGAAAGCGGCATATTGCAGAATTTTCGCCAAGGTTGAAGATGCCGTCATGAGTCAATCACGACCTGTTTTTCGCTTTGCGCCAAGTCCGAACGGCTATTTGCATCTCGGCCATGCCTATTCTGCGCTGTTCAGCCATGCGATGGCGTGGCGGCATGGCGGACGATTTCTGTTGCGCATCGAGGACATAGACTGCGAACGCTCGCGGCCGGAGTTCGAGCAGGCCATTTATGAGGATCTGGCCTGGCTCGGCATCGAATGGGAGCAGCCGGTCAGACGCCAGTCGGAGCATTTCGACGCCTATGCCGCCTCTCTCGCGAGGCTCCGCACGCTAGGCGTGATCTACCCGTGCTTTGCCAGCCGGCGGGAGGTCGCCATGGCTGTTATGGTAAAGGGCGGCACGGTGCCGTGCGACCCGGACGGGGTTCCGCTCTATCCCGGCCTCTACCGCCACGCGCCGCAGGCGGTGAGCACGGCGCGGATCGCCGCCGGCGAACCTTATGCGCTCCGGCTTGACATGGAAAAAGCTGTGGCGCTTGCGCAGTCGAAATCCGGCGGCCGGATCGGATTTCGAAACATGGATGAAAGCGGCCGGGAAACGGTGCGCGACGCGGCACCCGAACATTGGGGCGACGTGGTTCTCGCTCGCAAGGACTTTCCCGCAAGCTACCATCTCGCCGTCGTGACGGACGACGCTCTCCAGGCTGTTACAAATGTCACGCGCGGCATGGATCTGCTTGCGGCGACCGACATTCACCGGGTACTGCAAATCCTCCTCGATCTGCCGGACCCGGTCTATTGTCACCATGGGCTCATCGTCGACGACGACGGCCGGAAGCTCTCGAAAACGCACCGCGACAGGAGTCTGAGGAGCTTACGGGCGGAGGGGGCGACCCCGGAGCGGATTAAACAGATGGTGGGCTTTTGCCGCGATTGGTGATTAGAGTACCCTCATGAAACATTTCCGCCCCGGCCTTGGCGGCAGCGCGATGCATGAGCGGATCTCGGACCGCGTCATGAAAGGCCGCCGCGCGTTCCTTGCCGCGCGCAGCCGCAGCGTTCCGCTCAGGCTGCTCGTCCCGAATATGGTGACCCTGCTCGGCCTCTGCGTCGGGCTGACCTCAATGCGCATGGCCATCGAAGGCCGCTTCGAGTACGCCTGGATCGCGATCGCAGGTGCGGCGGTGCTGGATGGGATCGATGGGCGGATGGCCCGCCTCCTCAAAGCCTCCTCGCGTTTCGGGGCCGAGCTGGATTCGCTGTCCGATTTCGTCTGTTTCGGGGTGGCGCCCGCTGTCGTGCTCTACCTGTGGGGGTTCGAGACCGCATCGAGCCTGGGCTGGATCGTGGTCCTGGTCTTCGCGCTCGCCGCCGCACTGCGGCTTGCCCGGTTCAATGTTGCGCTCGACGACCGGTCGAAGCCGATCTGGGAGAATGCGTTTTTCGTCGGGATTCCTGTCCCCGCCGGCGCGATCCTGCTGCTGCTGCCACTCTATCTGCAAGGGCTGGGCCTGCCGAAATCCTGGATGGTGCTGCCGCTGCTCAGCGTTTATGCGATCGCCATCGCCGGGCTGATGGTCAGCCGCGTCCGGACCTTTTCCGGCAAGCTCATCGGGCGCCGCATCGAACGCGATTACATTGCGCCGGTGATCGCGCTCAGTGTCGTCTTGGTGGCGACGCTCGTCACCTATCCCTATCTGAGCGCGAGTCTGGGCTGCCTGACCTACCTGGCGCTGATCCCGGTCGCTATGAGGCGCTATCACGAGCTGCAGCAGCAATATGGTGTGATGCGCACGCCGGCTTTGACGCGCGAGAGCGAGTAAGCCGGCGAGGGGGGCCTTTTCAATGACGACTGGACTGAGGGTCTGAGGGTCTGACCTAATCTTACTCCGGTCCAAGTGTCGTCTGGGCCGACGGCGCGCCAACACGAGCTTCACCGCAAAAAAAGCGGCGGCCTGGTCTGCCGACGCTAAGCCGCCGCAAGCAGCGCGACGCCGCTCAAGAATAAAGCCGCCCAGGTCATCCGACGTCTGAGATCGTCTTCTCCCAGCAATAAGCTGCCCATCAGCACCGTGATCACGACGCTGACCTCCCGGATCGGCGCGACATAGATGACGGGCCTGAATGTCAACGCGTAGGGGACGAGGATATAGGCCAGCGGATTGAAGACAGCGATCGCAACGACGCCGTGACGATGCTCCCGCCGATATTTGCCGACCAGCAGTTTTCACTTTGCGGCGACCGGCGCGAGCAGAACGGTCCGCGCTAGGGTCGAGACATAATCGAGCAGGAGCGGCGGCACGAGCAGGGCCGCGACGGCATGCGCATCCCAGACGGTATAGCTGCCGATCAGCGAGCCCGCCCCGATACCAAAAAGCATGGACGCCCGCAGCGCTCTTGCGCCGCGCTTGAAACCGCCGGTCAGACACAGCACCCCGACGATTACCGCCACGCCTATCTGATCTTCAACCAGATTCAGCAGACCGTGCATGACGTGACGGCCCAAGCCAACCGGCCTCAGGGCGTCGTCACCGTCGGTATGCCCCGACGCCCGGCGAGTTCATCGCACCGATGCTATTGGAGCGGATCAAGACGAATTTCCCGGACATCGAGCTCAGATTTTTGGAAGGGTTCAGCGGCGTCCTGGAGCAGCAGCTCGCCAACAATGAGATCAGCATTGCGGTGATGCATGATCCCGAGCCCGGAAATGACATCACCATCACAGAACTGCTGGTCGAGCATCTGTGGGTGGTCGGCAGCAGCGGATCGCTGCGCCAGGAGAGTTATACGCTTGCCGAAGCCACTGCGCTGCCGCTGATCCTGCCGAGCCGGCCGAACTATCTGCGCATGCTGATCGACAGCCACGCCGAACGGGAAAACCTGACGCTCAATGTCGTGCAGCGCTCAGACGGCGTCTGGCACACCAAAGCGCTGGTGCGCTACGGCCATGGCCAGACCATCCTCACTTACGGCGCGGTGCTCTCGGAAATGCAGCAAGGCACCCTCGATGCCGTGCCAATCACAGATCCGCGGATCCACTGGACGCTCTGCGTCGCCATGCGCCGCGATCAGAGCCGTAAGCCCGCTTTCATCGTGGTAAGCGAGGCTATCCGGGAGATTGTCGGCGGTCTGGTGACGCGGGCGATTTGGAAGTAATCGCGGACCATGCCGCCACGGCATGGGAACCATGAATCAATTGTATTTCATTAATGGCTGCGTTCGCGGTTAATTTGAATGACCGGAATGCCTAATCAAGACACAAAAATTTCGGGAGGAGACGATGAAGACGATATTCGGGGCCGCCTCGGCGGCGCTTATCAGCCTTGCGCTTGGGGCAATCGCACCGCAAAGCGCCGATGCCACCACCTATAAATGGATCACCTTCAAGCCGCAGGCGGCGGGCGATGCCCAGACGCGATCGACGGTGTGGTATGTCGACGAGTTCAAGAAGCGCACCGGCGGCAAGCACCAGATCGAGGTGTACTGGGGCGGCAGCGTCGCCAAGACCGGCGAAATCCCGGATGCGCTCGGCGCCGGCGTCGGCGATTTCGGCGACATCATCACCCCCTATTTCCCTGACAAGTTCCCGCTGAACAATGCGGTCGGCTTCTTCATTCCGCAGCCCAATTCACCGATGCAGATCGGCGAATTGATGATGGAATGGCACAAGAAATACCCGCAGTTCGAGAAAGAGCTGGCGAACGCCAATTTGAAGGCGGTCGCCTACCGGCCGCTGGAGGATTACGGGCTGATCTGCACCAAGCCGGTCAAGTCGCTCGCCGAGTTCAAGGGGCTCAGGATCCGCAGCTATGGCTTCGCCTATCCTGCGATCATCGAGGCGCTCGGAGCGACGCCCGTGTCGATGAGCTCGGCCGAGGGCTATGACGCGCTCGCCCGCAACATTCTCGACTGCTCGCCGATCGGCCCGGCGCTCGCCCGCGGCTGGAAATATGACGAGGTCGCCAAATACTACATGACGTTCCAGTTCGGCGCCTCCTTCGGCCATCTGGTCGCTATGAACCTCGACAGCTACAACAAGATGGACGCCGAGACCCGCGCCGTGGTCGACCAGCTCGGCAAGGATTATCTGACGACCTATGTGAAGATGCTCGACGACGACGCTCACACCGTCATGGAGAAATGGAAGACCATGGGCGTGACGGTCGTGCCGTTCCCGAAGACCGACCTGTCCGAACTGATCAAAAACCCGAAGGTGCAGGCAGTGCGCCAGCAGTGGATCAGCAAGGCGAAGGCCCTCGGCGTTCCCGCCGATGAGATCGTTGCCAAGCTCCAATAGGAGCGAAACGCGTCGTCGCGATCCACGCATGCCGCGGCGACGCTGATCCGTTGCTTCGCCTCCAATGGCGCATCCGCCTTCCTTTAGCGTCGAGAGTAACGATGTCTGCATTCGCGCGCATCCAAAGCTGGTTCGGCACGCTGCTGCTCGCCTGCGGCCTCATGGCCGGGGCCATGGTTTTCCTCATGATGCTTCTCGTCGTCGCCAACGCGCTTTTGCGCTTTCTGTTCAACGCGCCGATTGCAGGCACGCTGGAAATCACCGAATCTCTCTTGACCGTCCTGATTTTCCTCTCCCTTGCTCTGACGCAATATGAAGGTGGCCATGTCCGCGTTCTAATACTCGTCAAGCACCTGCCAGCCCCCTCGCGCCGCATCGCCAAGCTCGCTGCGATGCTCCTCGGAGTGATCTTCTTCGCCTGGTGCACCTATGCGGCCTGGGGTTTCGCCATGAAATCCTGGGCGATGGACGAGCATGAATGGGGCACGATCCAGTTTCCGCTCTATCCGGTGAAATTCGTCATCGTCGCCGGGCTGGCTCTGCTCACCATCCAGTTTCTGCTCGATGCGATCGCGGTGACACTCGGCCAGGACCGGCACGAGAGCGATCTGGCGACCGGCGTGGAGGAGATGTGATGGGCGGGCTCGAAATCGGGCTTATCGGCGTCGCCGGGCTGTTCGCCGCCATCCTGCTCGGCGTCAACATCATGGTGGCGCTCGGCCTGGTCGGCGCGGTGGGCCTCACCGCGATTGCCGGGCTGACGGCCTCGACCTCGATCCTCAGCACGGTGTTCTACGATACCACCCACAGCTTCCATTTCAGCGTCATCCCGCTGTTCCTGCTGATGGGCTATTTCGCCATGCAGGCCGGGCTCGGCGAGGACCTGTTCGAGGCCAGCACGAAATGGCTCGGCAATCTCCGCGGCGGCCTCGCCATCTCAACGACCATTGGCGCGGCGGCCTTTGGCGCAGCCTCCGGCTCCAGCGTCGGCACGGCCACCGTGTTCACCAAGCTGGCCCTGCCGCAGATGCTCGAGCGCGGCTATGACAAGCGCCTCGCCTCGGCCTCGATCGCCATCGCCGGAACGCTCGCGGTGATGATCCCACCGAGCGCGCTGATGGTGGTCTACGGCATTCTCACGGATTCCAGCATCGGCGGCCTCCTGGTCGCCGGCATCATTCCCGGCATCGTCTTCGCCGTCATCCTCTGCCTCGCCACCTACCTCACCGTCGCCCGCAATCCCAAACTCGCACCGCTGGCGACGTCGCAATTCACCCTCGCCGAGAAGATCTACTCGCTGCGCCTTGCCGGACCGCTCGTCCTCGTTATCGGCGGCATCATCTCCGGCCTCTATCTCGGTGTCTTCACGCCGACCGAGGCCGGCGCCATCGGCGCGGCGCTCACCTTCATCCTTGCCATCATCAGGCGGCGCGGCATCGCCGCTCTCAACCTGACACAGATGCTGCTCGATACGGTTCGCACCTCGGCGATGATCTTCGCCATCATCATCTCGGCGCTGGTGTTCTCGAAGTTCCTCGCCTTGAGCGGCGTCGCCAATGCGATCGGCGGCTCGCTGATGAGCCTGGATGTGAACCGCTGGGTGATCGTGCTGATCGTCGTCGTAATCTACCTCATTCTCGGCATGCTGATGGATGCCCCCGCGCTTCTCGCCATCAGCCTGCCGATCAGCCATCCCGTCATGCTGAAACTCGGCTTCGATCCGATCTGGTTCGGCGTCTTCGTCGTGCTACTCGCCGAGATCGGCGCGGTGACGCCGCCGGTCGGCATCAACTGCTTCGTCGTGCAGGCCGCTTCGGAGGGGCGCATCGAGCTGGAGGACGTGTTCAGTGGGCTCATACCCTATGTGCTCGCCGGCCTCATCATGCTGGTTCTGCTCTGCGCCTTTCCGCAGATGGCGCTCTATCTGCCGCAAACCATGAAGTGACTCCCGTCATGAATGATTCGCCTATTGCATGGCCGGACGACGCTGCTGAGATAACGCTGCGCTCCACGAAGACCTCGCCTTTCGGGCGCAAGGTACGCATCGCCGCTCATGCGCTCGGGCTCAGCGACGCAATCAGAATCGTCCCGGCTGACACGCTCAACGAGCAGGACACGCTGCGTACCCAGAACCCGCTCGGTAAGATGCCCTGCCTGATCCTGAAAGACGGCACCGCGCTCTATGACAGCCGCGTCATCATGGAATATCTGGACAGCCTCAGCGGCGAGCACATGCTGATCCCGCGCGAGGGCATGGAGCGCTATGAGGCGCTGACACGCGCCGTGTTCGAGCGCGAACCGATACGCCCAGACGTCACCAACATCGTCTCGATCAGCTTGGCCTGCGCACTCGGCTATCTCGACTGGCGCAAGCCGGTCGAGTGGCGCGATAATCATAGCTGGCTCGTCTACTGGCTCGACAGCTTTGCCGTCCACCAGCCTGCTTTCCTTAGGACCGATCCGCTCCAGGAGATTCCGTGATGACCCGTCTTGCACCGCCCGATCCCGCCGCGCTCTCGCCCCGCCAGAAGGAAGTCCATGACGCGATTGTCGCGGGCCCGAGAAAAGGCGTGCGCGGCCCGCTGGCGATCTGGCTGCACCAGCCGGACCTTGCCGACACGGCGCAGGCGCTCGGTGCCTATTGCCGCTACGGCACCTCGCTGCCGCCACGGCTTTCCGAGCTCGCCATTCTGGTCTCCGCCCGCGTCTGGCGCGCTGAATATGAATGGCAGGCGCATAAACCGATCGCCATCGAGGCGGGCATCGCGCCCGCAGCCATCGAAGCCATCCGCACGCGGGAGACGCCGTCCTTCGAGCAGGAGGATGAAAAGCTGGTCTATGACTTCGCGCTTAGCCTGCAACGGGACCGCGCAATGCCGCAGGCGCTCTACGACCGCGCGACCAAGCTGCTCGGCGAGGGCGGCGTCGTCGATCTGACCGGTATTGTCGGCTATTACGCGCTGATCTCGATGACGCTCACCGTTTTCGACCTCGATCCACCGAAGCCGGAGGCGCGCGAACTCGACTGACGACGCCGAGAATCAGAAGGCCGCCATGAGCAACGGAAAGCAGACTTTTCTTCCGAACCCGAGCAAGCCGAAATTCACGCTGCCCAAAGGCGCCTGCGATACGCATTGCCATGTCTTCGGGCCGACCGATCAATTCCCCTATGCGCCCGGGGCGAAATTTCGTCCCGGCGAGGCGCCGAAGGAGAAGCTGTTCGCTCGCCACGATATGCTCGGCATCGAGCGCTGCGTCATCGTGCAATCTGGCTGCCACGGCTTCGACAATTCGGTGACCGCGGACGCCATCGTCGCCCGGCCAGGCCGCTATCTCGGGGTGGCGCTCTGTCCCCCCGGCGTTGCCGATGCCGAGATCCTCCGGCTCAACGGCCGGGGATTTCGCGGCATCCGCTTCAACTATATGGCCCACCTCACGCCCGGCGCGCGGCCGGACGAACTTCAAAGCCTTGCCGCACGGCTCGCGCCGTTCGGCTGGCATCTGCTGATCCATATGGAGAGCGGGCTAATCGAGGAGATGGCGGGGATGCTGCGCGCGCTGCCGCTGCCCGTCGTCATCGATCATATGGGCCGGATCGACGCTTCTCGGGGCCTTGGGCAGAAGCCCTTCGCCGCCCTGATGAAGCTACTCGAAAACCGGCATATCTGGGTCAAGGTCAGCGGCTGCGAGCGGGCCTCGCGCCAGGATGCCCCCTATGCCGATGCGATCCCCTTCGCCCGCGAGCTGGTCGAAACCTATCCGGACCGCGTGCTCTGGGGCACCGACTGGCCGCACCCGAATTTCCGCGCCGATCCCCCGGACGACGGCGTTCTCGTCGACCTTCTGCCGGAGATCGCACCAAGCGAGTCGCATTTGCGTGCGCTGCTCGTCGATAATCCGATGACGCTCTATCGGTTCACGGCCTAAGGAGGAGTTGACCATGGCGGGACGATTGCAGGATAGGGTGGCGATCATCACCGGCGCGGGATGTGTCGGCCCGGGCTGGGGCAACGGCCGCGCCGCGGCGGTGCGCTTTGCCGAGGAGGGCGCCAAGATCTTCGCCGTCGATCTCAAGGCCGAGACGCTCGAAGAGACGCTCGAACGCACGCGCGCCGCCGGAGGCGACATCGAACCCTATCTCTGCGATGTCACCGAGACCGATGCGGCCAGGCGCATGGCCGACGCCTGCATCGCGCGTTTTGGCCGCATCGACGTGCTGGTCAACAATATCGGCGGCTCGGCCAAGGGCGGGCCGGTCGAAATGGACGAGGCGACCTGGGAGCGGCAGGTCAAATTCAATCTGACCAGCGTCTATCTGACCTGCCGGCACGTCCTGCCGCATATGGCCGCGCAAGGTCGCGGCGCAATCGTCAACACCGCCTCCACCTCCGGCCTGCGCTGGACCGGCGCTGCGCAATCCGCTTACGCGGCCACCAAGGCCGGCGTAATCCAGTTCTCGCGCGTCGTCGCGGTCGAATATGCCCCTCGCGGCATCAGGGTGAACACGGTGGTTCCCGGCCAACTTCACACCCCGATGGTCGAGGCGCGGCTTGCCGGTCAGCGGGCGGGCGGAGATGTCGAGCAGCTCTTGAAGGACCGTCTGGCGCGCATTCCGCTCGGCTTCATGGGCGATGGCCGCGATACCGCCAACGCGGCGCTGTTTCTCGCCTCAGACGAAGCCCGCTTCATCACCGGCACCGAGATCGTCGTCGATGGCGGCATGATCGCGCGCTGCGACTGACAAGCGTCGCCGATGCATTACCGGAGCACTCACAGCCCGAGATAGAACTTCCGCACCAGCTCATTATTGTTCAGCTCGGCCGCCGACCGTCCTTCGAAGGCGATCTGCCCATGCACGATCACATAGCCCCGGTCGGCGATCCGGATGGCCTGAGTGAAGTTCTGCTCCGCCATCAGCACGGTCAGATGATAGCTCTCTTGCAGCTCCTTGATCGCGTCGATGGTGCGGCTGACGAGGATCGGGGCAAGGCCAACCGACGGCTCGTCGATCAGCAGAATGCGGGGGGCCAGCATCAGCGCGCGAGCCAGCGCCAACATCTGCTGCTCGCCGCCGCTCATGCTGCCGGCAAGCTGTCGCCGCCTCTCCTTCAGGCGCGGGAACATCTCATAGCAAAAGCCGAGATTCTTGCCGATTTCCGCCCGTGCCACCGGGCGGAAGGCGCCGAGCATAAGGTTTTCCTCAACGCTGAGCCTTGGGAAAAGCCGCCGCCCCTCGGGCACGAGAGCAATGCCGAGATCGACGATTTCCTCCGTGGTCCGCCCGATGAGATCATGGCTCTTCCCGTCGATTTCGGCAGTAATGCGCCCGGCGCTCGGCCGCACCATGCCCATGACGCATTTCATGAGCGTGCTCTTGCCGTTGCCGTTGGTGCCGAGCAGCGCAACGGTTTCGCCTGGCTCGACGCGCAGCGATACGTCCTCGATAACGCGCACAGCGCCATAGGCGGCATGAATCCCCTCGATGGTGAGCCTATTGCCCAAGATAGGCGCCCTCCACTTCCGGGCTGCGGATCACCTCTTCGGGCGCGCCGTCGGCGACCTTCCGCCCCGAAACAAAGGCAACAAGCCGGCGCGAGAAGCTCATTACCGCGCGCATGATATGCTCGATCAGGATAATGGTGACACCGTCCTCGCTGAGGCGAACCAGCAATCGCAGAATATCCTCGATCTCCGAGGCCGAGAGCCCAGCCATCACCTCGTCGGCGATCAGCAGCTTCGGCTCGGCCGCCATGGCGCGGGCGAGTTCCGCCTTGCGCATTTCGACTTGTGTCAGATCGCCGGGGAATTTGCACGCCTTCCCGGCGAGGCCGACCAGCTCGAGCAGCTCGGCGCAGCGTTCATCCAGCGTGTGGCTGGCGTGGATCAGCCCCGACCGGTGCTGCACGGTGTAGAGCAAAGGCACCCGCACATTGTCGGCGACAGTAAGGCTGGTGAAGGGGCGCGGAAGCTGGAAGCTGCGGGCGAGGCCTAGGTGGGTACGGCTGTGCGCCGGCACGCCGTTCAGGTTGCGGCCTTCGAAATGCACCGTCCCTGTCTCATTCGCGAGCGTGCCGCATAGGCAGTTGACGAAAGTGCTCTTGCCGGAGCCGTTCGGTCCGATCAGCCCAACTCGCTCGCCTGGCGCAATCGTCAGGTCGATGCCGTCCAGCGCCACGAAGCCGCCGAAGCGCTTGCCAAGACCGTGAACCTCAAGGAGCGGCGCGATCATCAATGAGCCCTCGCGCGCAGCGGACGGATCAGTCCGACAATGCCGTTCGGCGCGACGATGACGAAGCCGATCAGCAGGAGACCGACGATCAGCAGATTGACGGCCGAGGAGATCGTCACCGTCGCGACCTGTTGGATGCTGCCGAGCAGCACCGCGCCGATCAGCGGTCCGGCCCAGCTCGTCGTGCCGCCGATCATCGGCATGGCGATGGCATTCACCGCATAGGCCAGGCCGAATGTGGAGGACGGCTCGACATAGCCGATATAATAGGGAAAGGGTGCGCCGGCCATGCCCATCAGCGCACCGGAGATGGTAGTGGCAATGAGCTTGAGCCGCAAGGTCGGCACGCCGGCCGCTTCAGCCGCGACCTCGTCATCGCGGATCGCGGTCAGGCCGATGCCGAGCCGCGACCGCTCGATCATCCGGGCGGCGGTCACGGCGATGATAGCGAGCGCCAGCATGATCAGGAACAGATATTGCACATAGCTGCCGAGCACCGCGATCTCCCGCGGCCGGATGACGTACGCGCCGCGCGAGCCGCCGACATAGTCCCAATTCACGATCAGCGTCTGAAGCACCACGGCGAGCGCCAGCGTGCCGATGGCGAAGAACGGCCCGCGCAGCCGCAGCGTCAGATAGCCCATGCCGAGGCCGACGGCGCCGGACACCATGCCGCCGATCAGCAGAAGCAGCGGAATGGGGAGCGGAAAGGTCTTATGGAAGAAGACCGTGCTGTAGGCGCCAAGCGCAAAGAATGCTGCCGAGCCGAAATTCACATAGCCGGCATAGCCGCCGAGAATGTTCCAGGCAGTGGCGAGCACCACGAATTGCAGCACGACATAGCCGGCGAAGAAGAAATAATCGCTGCCCGCTACGCGTGCCCCGAGGAACAGCGCCGCGCCGACGAGAACCGCGAGGAGGAAGAACGGACCTGATCGCATGAGCTCAGCGCCCCAATATGCCGGCC
>CAWCVC010000018.1:0-16693 GCA_963798805.1 uncultured Alphaproteobacteria bacterium | reverse complement strand
GCTGGAATGCGCAGGGCGCACGTTCATCTGCGGCCCGCCGCTCGGGTCCGGAAAGCTCCGCGGCATACCGGGAGCCTCGGACGCCGCCGAGCGGTGACAAACAGTGCCGGATGCGCGAGCCTTGGGAAGAGGCGCCCTGGAGCCAAAATATCACCGCGCGCGGGCGGCCGGCAGGCTGCCACACTGCAGACGGACCAGCCTTCCGGCGGCCCGCGCCGTCCCTTCCGGGGGCGGATAGGTGCATGATCCCGCAAAAGTGGGAACCGGTTTTGCGGTCAAGATCATGCCCAAACAAAGATCGCAAAGCCTCGCGGGCCCGCCCGGCGAGGGGATTGGTGTTGGGCAAAGAGGCACGGCATTCACCGCGTCGCCCCGGAAGCCGCATCGCGGCTATCCGGGGGCCACTAGTGCACTGACGCATTCACTTCGTTCATGCGCCATCGCACTAGCCCTTTGTTATGCATCGATTTTACCAAACTCCGGCTGAAGCCTCCGTTTGGATCGATGCACTCGCCTCGTATCGGGCGGAGGTGATTGCGTTAAGCCAATGGATCCCGGGTCTCGCTTCGCTCGCCCGGGCGATGGAACGAGAGGCGGCGAGGCGGAGAGCGTGGACAAGCGAATGGATCCCGGCTTGGCCTAACGGCCGCCTGCCCCGGCCTGCGAGGTGGGGCCTGGGACGACGAAGGGAGTGCTTCGGCGCAACGCCGCGCAAGTCAACGCAAACGGCGAAACCTTGCGCGGCGTTGCCGTTAAATGCGCTCTTTGACATTCAGGAAAGCGAGGTGAGGAGCGACACCCCTAAGCCCCGGCAGCAGCGGCGGGAGCCTTGGCGAATTTGTGCTCGACCAGCTTGCCGCCTTCCAGCCGCAGCACGCGGTCCATGCGCTGGGCAAGGTCGTAATTGTGGGTCGCGACCAGCGCGACGAGCCCCGCCTTGCGCACGAATTGCAGGAGCTGCACGAAGACGCGGTCGGCGGTTTCGGGGTCGAGATTGCCGGTCGGCTCGTCGGCCAGCAGGATCAGCGGCGCGTTGGCGACCGCGCGGGCGATGGCGACGCGCTGCTGCTCGCCGCCGGAGAGCTCGCCCGGGCGGTGCGACAGCCGGTCCTTCAGCCCAAACAGCGTCAGGAGATCGATGGCGCGCTTGACGGCTTCGGAGCGCTTCAACCCGGCGACAAGCTGCGGGATGACGACATTTTCGAGCGCCGAGAATTCCGGCAGCAGGTGGTGGAACTGATAGATGAAACCGATCTCGGTGCGGCGGATGCGGGTGCGCTCGGCGTCGCTCAGGGCGGCGCAGTCCCGGTTGCCGATGAAGATCGAGCCGCCATCGGCCTTGTCTAGCAGCCCGGCCACCTGAAGCAGCGTCGACTTGCCGGCGCCGGATGGGGCCACCAGCGCGACGGCCTCGCCCTCGTGAAGCTCGGCCGAAGCACCGTCGAGAACGCGCAGCTCGTTCTCGCCCTGGCGATAGATACGCTTCAGATCGACAAGCTTGATGACGGGGTGTCTCAGGCGCTGGTCCACGGCGGCTCACTCATATCGCAAGGCTTCGACCGGATCGAGGCGCGCGGCGCGCCAGGACGGGTAGAGCGTGGCAAGGATCGACAGGACGAGCGCCATGCCGACGACCGAGGCGACCTCGCCGAAATCCATCTCGGCCGGCATCCGCGACAGGAAATAGACCTCGGGCGGGAACAGCCGCGTGCTGGTCAGCCAGGAAATCCCCTGCCGGATCTCCTCGATATTGGCGCAGACCAGCACGCCGATGGCGAGCCCGGCCAAGGTGCCGACGATGCCGATGCTGGCGCCGGTGATGAAGAAGACGCGCATCACCGAGCCGCGCGTCGCGCCCATGGTGCGCAGAATGCCGATGTCGCGGCCCTTGTCCTTCACCAGCATGATGAGGCCGGAAATGATGTTGAGCGCCGCCACCAGCACGATCAGCATCAGGATGATGAACATCACATTCCGCTCGACCTGCAGCGTGTTGTAGAAGGTGGCGTTGCGCTGGCGCCAGTCGGTCACCAGCATGTCGTCGCCCGCCGCCGCCGAGATCAGAGGCCGCATCTCGTCGATCCGGTCCGGATCGTCGATCAGCACCTCGACGACCTGCGCTGCCTTCGGCGTGTTGAAGAATCCCTGCGCTTCCTGGAGCGGCAGGAAGGCAATGGTCGCGTCATATTCCGACATGCCGATCTCGAAGATCGCGGTGATCGGATAGCGTTTGACCCGGGGCGCGGTGCCGAAGGGCGTCGATGCGCCGCGCGGGGCGACGACGGTGACCGAGTCGCCCAGCTGCACGCCGAGCGTATTGGCGAGCCGGGTGCCGAGGGCGATGCCGCCGCTAGTGTTGAAGCCGTCGAGCGTGCCGAACATGACCTTGGAGGAGACGCCTTTGAGGCCCTTGAGATCGGCCTCGCGGATGCCGCGCACGAAGACGCCGTTCGAGCCGGAGCTGGTCGTGATCAGTGCCTGGCCCTCGACGATCGGGAAGGCCTCCTTGACGCCGGGGACGCTCTTCAATCGCTTCGTGACGTCGGGATAGTCGGTGAAATCGCGCGCCAGCGGTCGGACGAGCATATGGCCGTTGAGGCCCAGGATCTTGTCGAACAGCTCCTTGCGGAAGCCGTTCATCACCGACATCACGATGATCAGCGTGGCGACGCCGAGCATGATTCCGGTGAAGGAGAAGCCGGCGATGACCGAGATGAAGCCTTCCTTGCGCCGCGCCCGCAAATAGCGCAGCGCCAGCATCCATTCGAACGGCGCGAACGGCCGGGTTTGGACGGCGTCAGCCACGTTGTTTCGCTTTCCTCAAGTTTGCCGGGGCTAAAGAGAGCTTTTTTTGGAGCGTTTTTAAGGCAGTGTCGACCTTCAATGTCTCGCGTTCGCCGGTCGCCCGGTTTTTCAGCTCGATCTCGCCTTTTTCCAGCGCCTTGGGGCCGACGATCACCTGCCAGGGCAGGCCGATGAGGTCCATGCTGTTGAACTTGGCGCCGGCGCGCTCCTCGGTGTCGTCGAAGAGCACGTCGATGCCGGCGGCGGTGAGCCCATGATAGAGCTTTTCGCAGGCAGCGTCGGTCGCTGCATCACCAACTTTCAGATTGAGGAGGCCGATCTGGAACGGCGCGACCGAGGCGGGCCAGATGATGCCGGCCTCGTCGTGGCTCGCCTCGATGATCGCGGCAACGAGCCGCGAAACGCCGATGCCGTAAGAGCCGCTTTCGACAAAACTGAGCGCGCCGTCCGGTCCCTGCACCTGCGCTTTCATCGGCTTGGAATATTTGCTGCCGAAGAAGAAGATGTGGCCAACCTCGATGCCCCGCGCCGAGACACGATCTTTTTGCGGCACTTCTTTCTCGAAGCGTGCGCCGTCGTGCATGTCGTCGGTCGCGGCGTAGCGGCTCGTCCATTGCTCGATGATCGGCGAGAGATCCTGGTCGTAATCGGTGTCCTCCGATGGCACCTCCATCTCGACGAGGTCGCGGTGACAATAGACCTGGCTCTCGCCCGTGTCGGCGAGAATAATGAATTCGTGGCTGAGATCGCCGCCGATCGGCCCGGTTTCGGCCTTCATCGGGATCGCCTTTAGGCCCATGCGGTGGAAGGTGCGCAAATAGGCGACGAACATCTTGTTGTAGGAGTGCCGCGCGCCTTCGGCCGTCAGGTCGAAGGAATAGGCATCCTTCATCAGGAATTCCCGGCCTCGCATGACGCCAAAACGTGGTCGGATCTCGTCGCGGAACTTCCACTGGATGTGATAGAGATTACGCGGCAGATCGCGATAGGACTTCACGTTGTCACGGAAGATCTGGGTGATCTGCTCCTCGTTGGTCGGGCCGTAGAGCATGTCGCGTTCGTGGCGATCCGCGATCCGCAGCATTTCAGCGCCATAATCGTCGTAGCGCCCGCTTTCGCGCCAGAGATCGGCCGACTGGATGGTCGGCATCAGCAGCTCTATGGCGCCGGACCGGTCCTGCTCCTCGCGAACGATCTGCTCGATCTTCTTCAGAACGCGAAAACCCAATGGCAGCCAGGAATAGATGCCGGCACTCGACTGGCGAATCATCCCCGCCCGCAGCATCAGCCGGTGCGAGACGATTTCGGCTTCCTTCGGATCATCGCGCAGGATCGGCAGAAAATAGCGGCTCATGCGCATCGGCGGCGCCTCCACGGCCTTCGCAGAATTTATGCAGATAACCGGCTCTTAGCGGATCGCGCCTTGCGAGGCAATGGCAGCGTGGAAGATTTTGCACCGGCGGGCAAGAGGGGCACCATACCGGGTGATAGCGGCGCTGCGGCGCAGCGCTCCGGATTGACCCGACCATGGGAGTGAAATAGGGCATGCGCCAGCATTTCGAGTGTGGGGCCAAGACCGCCGAAGTCAACAAGGCGCCGCGAACGAGAACGGATATGGCACAGCAGCTCTCCGCATCGCAGATCAATGGCCTATATCGTAGATGCCTTGAGTCTCATCAGGCTGGCAAGCTAACCAGCGCCGAAAAACTCTATCTGAAGCTGCTCAAGATCATTCCCGACGACGCCGAGATCCTTCGGAATTTTGCGGTGCTGCGGTTTCAGCAGGGCAAGCGTCTCAAGGCGCTCGAAATTATGGAGCGCGCCCGCTGCCTCGAACCGCGGTCAAAAGCGCTCGAGCATAATCTCGGCAAGTTCCTCCTCGAGATGGGACGGTACGACGAGGCGGAGAAGCACTTCCGCGCCTCTCTTTCGATGGCGCCCGATTTCGGCGATGCGCTTGCCGATCTCGGGGCGACGCTGTCGGCGCTCGGCCGCTATCAGGAAGCCATCGATTACCTTAAGCGGGCTGTCCGGCTGACGCCGCCTTCAACGGTGCCTTTGGTGAATCTCGGCTCGATCCGAATTTTCCTCAACAAATATACTGCCGCCGAGGAGATTTTCGGGCGGGCGCTCGCAATCGACCCTGACGATCTCGAAATTCGGCTTGCTCTGGGGCGCGCTCAATATCGCAATGAGAGGTTGTCCGAAGCGATCGCCACTTTCGAGACGCTGCTTGAGCGTCGGCCGGGTCATCTCCGCGCTTTGAGCGGGCTCTTGCACGCTAAGCTTCGGATTTGCAACTGGGCTGGGCTGAAAGAGCAAATGGCCGAATTCCGCCACGCGCTCTCGGCCGCGGACGGGCGGCGTCCCGAGGCGACGCCGAGCCCCTACACGTCTCTCCTGGTCTGCGACGATCCGGCCGAATGCTTCGCCGCCGCGCGCGGGGCAAGCGCGCTCCTATCGAACCGGCATGCGCGCAGCAGTCGGAGACGGGCAGGCATTGGGCGCGACAAGATCAAGATCGCTTATCTATCCGCGGACTATCGCGAGCACGCAACATCCTACTTGATCAGCGAACTCATCGAACTTCACGACCGATCGGTATTCGAGGTGACGGGCATTTCTTTCGGCCCGAATGACGCAAGCCCGATGCGGCAGCGAATGCAGCGCGCCTTTGATCGCTTCGAGGATCTGACGGAGCAGTCGGCCTCGGCGATTGCGGCACGGCTTGCGGAGCTTTCGATCGACATTGCCGTCGATCTGCAGGGCTTCAATCAATATAACCGCATGGAGATCTTCAGCTGCCGCGCCGCGCCGGTCCAGGTGCTTTATCTCGGGTGGCCGGGAACGTCGGGCGCGAATTTCTACGACTATGTGCTGGCAGATCCCATTGTGCTGCCCGAAGAAAATTTCAAATATTTCTCCGAGAAGATCGTCTGGCTTCGGCACTGTTATCAGCCCAATGACGGGCGGCGAAAGATCGCGCCCGAAGCGCCGAGGCGGGCTGATTGCGGTCTGCCGGAGGCTGGCTTTGTCTTTTGCTGTTTCAACAACACCTTCAAGATCCTGCCGGAGATCTTCGACATCTGGATGCGTCTCCTCCGGCAAATCCCAGGTAGCGTCCTGTGGCTGCTCGAAACCAACGGCGTGTGCCGCGAAAATCTCGCTCGCGAAGCGGGCGCGCGAGGGGTCAACGAAACGCGCGTGATTTTCGCGCCGAGAATTCCAAATGACCGGCATCTCGCCAGGCTCGCCAATGCGGACCTGTTTCTGGATACTATGCCCTACAACGCCCATACGACGGCAAGCGATGCGCTCTGGCAGGGTGTGCCGGTCGTCACCTGTACAGGACGCACGTTTCCCAGCCGCGTTGCGACGAGCCTGCTCCACGGCGTCGGACTGGCCGAACTGGCGGCGGAAAATCTCGCGGACTATGAGGCAATCGCTCTTCGTTTGGCGCAGGAACCTGCAAAAACCGCGGAAATCAAAAAGCGGCTTTTGGATGGGAGGGCAACCGCCCCACTGTTCGATACCAGGAGATTAATGCACGAGATCGAAGCAGCCTATCGGGAGATGATCCGACGGGCCGATCACGGCGTCGCGCCCGATTTCATCGATGTGAGAGCGCTCGCCGAATAGCGTCCACTGAGCTTTGCCGCCAGTTGGAAGGGATGTGCGAAAGCGGCAGCTAGAGCATCGGACCGAAAAGTGCGAAGCGGTTTTCGGATAAATCCGATGCCCAAACAAATAGTAGAGTGGCGCTTCTGATCTCAATTAAAGGTCCGCCGCTTAAATCGCCACCTGCGTTCCGATCTCTATGACCCGATCCCGCGGGATCTGGAAATAGGAGGTCGCATCCTCCGCCGCACCGGCCAGCCAGATGAACAGGCGCTTCTGCCAACGCGGCAGGCCGTTCTTCGCCGCGATCCTGAGCGATCGGCGGGAGAGGAAGAACGATGCCTCGTTCATCTCGACATTGAGGCTCTTGCGTTTGCAGTGCGTGAAGATCTTCGGGACGTTCGGCGTTTCCATGAAGCCGTAGCTGGCGACGACGCGCCAGAATGTGCCATCGAGCTGGGTCACTTCGACCCGCTCACTGCGCGGCACCCGCGGCACGTCCCTGGTGACAATGGTGAGGATCACATTACGTTCATGCAGCACGCGGTTGTGCTTCAGATTGTGCATCAGCGACGTGGGCGCCAGCTTGGCGTTGGCGGTGAGGAACACCGCCGTGCCGGGGACGCGATGCGGCGGGCTCGCCTCGAGCTTGCGCGACAGCCAGTCGAGATCGATCTCGCTGCGCTGCGTCGCCTTGGACAGCGCGTTGGCGCCCCTCACCCAGCTTATCATCGTGGTCGCAACGCAGGCGGCCATAACCATAGGCAGCCAGGCGCCTTCCAGGATCTTGATAGCGTTGGCGGCGAAAAACACCTGCTCGATGAAGATCAGCGGCACGATGATCATGGCCGCCTTCCAAAGCGGCCAGTGCCAACCTCGCCACAACAGGAAAAAGGTGAGGCATGAGGAGATCGTCATGTCCGCCGTGACCGCGACGCCGTAGGCCGCCGCCAGATTGCTGGAGGTCTGGAACATCAGCGCCACCAGGATCACGGCGACCATGAGCAGCATATTGACGCGCGGGATATAGATCTGCCCTGCCATGGTCTCGGAGGTATGCAGCACATTGAGGCGCGGCAGCAGTCCGAGCTGAATGGCCTGGCTCGTCAGCGAGAAGGTGCCGGTGATGACGGCCTGACTGGCGATGACCGTTGCAACGGTCGCCAGAAGCAGCATCGGGACGAGCCCCCAGGCGGGATAAAGCCGGTAGAAGCTGTCCTTCAGGGCGCCGGGATCGGAGAGCACGAGGGCGCCCTGCCCCATATAGTTCAGAGCCAGAGCGGGCAGCACGATGCCCAGCCAGGCGGTCTGAATCGGTTTGCGGCCGAAATGGCCGAGATCCGCATAGAGCGCCTCCGCCCCGGTGACCGCCAGGAAGACATATCCCAGTGTCCAGATCCCGTTCATCCCGTTCACGGTCAGAAAGCGGATGCCGTAGAGCGGATTGATGGCATTGAATATGTCGGGGCTGTCAACGAGGTGAATCAGACCACCGATCGCCAGAAAGACGAACCAGGCCAGCATGATAGGCCCGAAAAGCGCCGCCACCCGCGCCGTGCCGAAAGGCTGGACGGCGAGCAGGGCCACCAGAATCACGAGCGCGATTGGCAGCACGGCGGACTCCAGGCCCGGCTCCAGCAGCGTCAAGCCTTCGACGGCGGAAAGCACGGAAATCGCCGGAGTGATGACGGAGTCCCCATAGAAGAAGGAAGCGCCGACGAGCCCGAGGCCCAGAATCAGCGGGCCACTGATTCGCGCCGTGGACTGGACCAACGCCATGAGAGCGAAAGTGCCGCCCTCGCCCTTGTTGTCGGCGCGAAGGAGCAGCAGCACATATTTGCCGGTGACGATGATCAGAAGCGCCCAGATGATTAGAGACAGGACGCCGAGCACGGCGGCGCGGCCGGTCAGCCCGCTTTGCTGGGCGGCAAGCACCGCCTCACGGAAGGCATAAAGGGGGCTGGTGCCGATATCGCCATAGACGACGCCGACGCTTCCTATGATCAGCGCAGCCATCGAAGCCGGATGAGCCGGATTCGATGCCTGCGTATCACGAACCATGCCCGTCGAGACGGAGTTGGAAGAAGTCATATTGCGTTAGGAAGAGTTTGCCGATCTTGCCAAGCGAATGGAGTCCGAGTGCTGAGGCATATCGCACCCGCGCCTAAGGACGCTGCGATTCGGCGCATAGCAGGCTTTCTATCCCGTTCGCGTCCGTTTTTGAAGGCCTGGTGGCTTAACCGTGATGATATTTGTTCGGTTCCGCCACAATTCAAAGGCGCGTGATGCATGGCTGCCATGGGCTGAGTGCAATGGTCAGCAACATAATGCCAACGGCCGGCTCTTTGTCGAGAGCCGGCCGTTGTTCAGCAGTCGGATTTTATGAACATTTTATGCGCCGAAGCCTCCGGCTGGGGATTCCCTGCCCCAATCCGCCTCGAAAACCGCCGCTCAGGAGCAGCCGTTGACGCACTTGCCGTTCGAATCGAATTCCATGGTCTTGCCGCTGAGCGGCACATAGCCGGGAGTTCTGACCGCCTTCATGAAGGTCTCGGTCTTCGTCCCGGGCAGCACCTTACCGTCTTTCGTCGCGGCCTCGTTCGCGTGCGAGGCGATCACCGAAGTCGGCTGCACAAGCTCATCCACGACCCAGGCCGCCTCTTTCGGCCCCGTGGTGAACACGTCGCCGATATTCATCACCGTCAGCTGTGCCTTGTAGTGATCGTGGACCACGAGCTTCTGCTCGGCTGTGATGCCGGTATCGCCAGAGAGATAGGCGACAAGGCCGTTGGAGAATGTCACGACGTAGCCGGTCGGCGGTCCGAGAGAAATCGTCAGCCCATTGGCGGCCATTTCCTTGGCAAGATCACCCTCGAGAAAGGCAGGATCGAGCCCGTTGCTATGCCAAGCCGGCACCGTGGTGAAGGTAACGCCGCCGACTTTCCGCTCGGCGCCGAAGCGCACCAGAACGGATTGCGACGCCTCGCCGCCCGCCGCCGCGATCTTCTTGGCAAAGAACGAGCCCATCTCGGAGCCGACGAGCAGCTTCGCCTTCTTGCCGACAACGATGTTCACCGTGTTCGAGTTGGGTGTGACTTTCACCGAGAAGTCGGGCTTGCCGCATTGGCCGGCATTGGCCGCCGGCTGGATCACGTCGCCGAGATGATCGCCGTGCAGATGCGAGAGAAGCACGACGTCGATTTTGCCCAGCCGCGGATCTTCCGGCCCGCGAACGGTGCGGCCGGCATCATAGAGAATCCGCGTGCCGTCCGGGTCTTCGAATATCAGCGCACGATCCAGCGCGCAAAATTCCCCGTCATGACTGCCGAGCGGAGTCACCTTGACGGTCCCAGCCGCCCAAGAGGCACCCGCGCTTGCGACGGCGATGCCCCCCATCACGATCAGATATGCGAACGCTCTCCTCATTCCGCCTGCCTCCCTTTGATTTTCTTGCGGTACGCCATCTTGCGGCCTGAATCCGCGCATCTTGCCAGCCGTTGCCGTACGCGGCAACGGCAATGAGCGGCGGTCACGCAGAATCGATCAATGGCCTTCGAAGGCGATAAGCGAGTGGCATGGCACGCCGCGCGCCTCCAGCCGACTTGCGCCGCCGAGCTCGGGAAGATCGATCACGAAGGCTGCCCCGACGATGATCCCGTCGACACGCTCGATCAGCTTGTGCGCCGCCTCGGCAGTGCCGCCCGTGGCGATCAGATCATCCACCAGCAGGACCCGCTCGCCCGGACGGATCGCGTCCTCATGAATCTCGATGACGTCGGTCCCGTATTCGAGCTGATAATCCTGGCCGATCGCGCGCCAGGGAAGCTTGCCCTTCTTGCGGATCGGCACGAAGCCGGCGCCAAGCCTGTCCGCGACCGCGCCGCCGAGGATGAAGCCGCGCGCCTCGATCCCGGCAACGGCCTCAACACCGGCGGTCCGGTACGGCTCGGCCAGCAATTCGATACAGGCCTTGAACCCCGAGGCGTTCTTCAGGAGCGTCGTAACATCACGGAACA
This sequence comes from uncultured Alphaproteobacteria bacterium, assembly GCA_963798805.1. Taxonomy (GTDB): domain Bacteria; phylum Pseudomonadota; class Alphaproteobacteria; order Rhizobiales; family Rhodomicrobiaceae; genus CAVZCK01. The sequence continues at coordinate 6,254 of CAWCVC010000018.1, read as the reverse complement.
TGATGCCCGGTTTCGGGTAGTCGGGGATGGTGCGAACCAAGGCTTTCAGATCGAGATCGACGCGCAAATTCATGAGCGAGCTCCTGAAAAGGGTGAATTGGCTTGCCCCTGCATAAAAGCCGCAAAACGCATCGGAGGAAAGCGGTGTTGCGCCGCGCCAGCGGGGCACCGGGACGGGTCATCACCCGTTGCCGCTGCGGTTCAATACCCGCCCGGCGACGGCGTCCAGCTTGGTTAGCAGCGCCGGGTCGCGCGCTTCCGGTGCCGTGATGATCGCAAATTCGAGCGCCTTGTCCGAGCCGATCGGGCACGGCTCATGCTCATGCGGGAAGCTCCGAGCCAGATTGGCCACCAGCCTCGCCGCCTTCTCCGAATTCTCGCCCATGATGCGCAGGATCTCGGTGATGTCGACGTCCTTGTGTTCGTCGTGCCAGCAGTCGAAGTCGGTGACCATGGCAACGGTCGCGTAGCAAAGCTCCGCCTCGCGCGCAAGCTTGGCCTCGGGCATGTTGGTCATGCCGATCACGTCGCAGCCCCACTGCCGGTAGAGGAACAATTCGGCACGTGTCGAGAACTGCGGCCCTTCCATAACGAGATAGGTGCCGCCGCGTCGGTAGGGAATATTTTCCGCCCGCGCCGCATCCTCGATCCGGCCGACCAGCCTAGGGCTGACCGGATCGGCCATGGCCACATGCGCCACACAGCCGGGGCCGAAGAAGCTCTTCTCGCGCGCGAATGTGCGGTCGATGAACTGGTCGACGAGCACGAAGGTGCCGGGCGGCAGCGCCTCGCGGAAGGAGCCGCAGGCGGAGATCGAGATCAGGTCGGTGACGCCGGCCCGCTTCAACGCATCGATGTTGGCGCGGTAGTTAATCGCGGAAGGCGGCAACCCATGCCCTTTGCCGTGGCGCGGCAGGAATACCACCGGCAGGCCTGAAATTTCGCCGTAGAACAGGTCGCTCGATGGCTCGCCCCAGGGCGTCTTCATCGGCTCCTGTCGCTTCTTCTCGAGACCCGGCAGATCGTAGAGTCCAGAGCCACCGATAATTCCAAGAACCGCTTTCGTCATGAGCTTGCTACCTCTCCTACATCCTGCCGGGACGATTGCCGGGGGTATGAAGCAAAAGCCCCGCTCACGGCGGGGCTTCGATTGTAACCAACTCTCGCACCTTGACCTAGTGCTCGACGACCTAGTGCTCGACGTCCCGCCACAGCGCGCGCTTAGACAGATAGAGGAGCGCGGACAGGACTGCGAGGTAGATAAGGACCTTGAGGCCCATGCGCTTGCGCTCTTCGAGCTTGGGCTCGGCGGACCACATCAGGAAGGCGCTGACGTCCCGCGCATAGTTCTCAACCGTGCCCGGCGTGCCGTCGTCATAGGTGACGAGTCCGTCGCTGAGCGGCGGAGGCATGTGGATCTGATGTCCCGGAAAAATGGTATTGTAATACATTCCTTCCAGGACCTTGAAGCCCGCAGGCGGGTCGGTATAGCCCGTCATCAGCGCGTGAATGTAATCGGGCCCCTGCTCCTGATAGACGGTGAAGAGGTCGTAGATCCAGTCAAACGGCTCCATGTACCAGGCCTCGGCGCGCTCGACCGCCCTCGCCTTGGCCATTACCGAAAGGTCGGGCGGCACAGCACCGCCATTCGCCGCCGCAGCGGCTTTCTCGTTCGGAAACGGCGAAACGAAGTGATCGGATGGCTTGCCGGGGCGGGTGAACATCTCCCCATTGTCATCCGGTCCGTCGGTCACCTGCGCGTCCGCGGCGAATGCGGCGGCGTTCGCTTCCGAATATTCCGGCCCGCCGGGCTGCGACAGGTTGCGGTAATACATCAGCCGCATGCTGTGGCAGGCCGAACAGACGTTCTTGTAAACCTGATAGCCGCGACGAAGCTGTGCCTTGTCGAAATAGCCGGTGATGCCGCGGAAGGTCCAATCCTGGCGCGTCACCGTGGGCACATCGCCCGCCGCCCAGCTCGGTCCGATCCCGCATACCGCCATGGCCAAAGCAGCGCCTGCGAGCGTGCAGCGGAGTGAGGATGTCGAGAAAAGCTTCATGATCCCCCTCCTACCGGTTTTCCGCTGACGCCGGCGCCGCCTGTGGCATTCGTCCGCCGCCATGAGCGCTGCTTCCGAAAATGGATTCAGCAATGGTCTTGGGCCTCGGCTTCGGCGTTTCGATAATGCCGACCACAGGCATGATGATCAGGAAATGGATAAAATAGTAGGCGGTGAACAGCCGCGCCGCGGGCAGATACGCGCCCTCCGGCGGCTTCGACCCGAGGAAGCCGAGCGCCAAGCAGGTGATCACCAGGAGCCAGAAGAACCAGCGATAGATCGGCCTATAGCGCGTTGACCGTTCGCGCGACGTATCGAGCCAGGGGATGAAGAACAGCACTCCGATGGCGCTGAAGAGAGCTATCACGCCGCCCAGCTTTGAAGGAATTGCCCGCAGGATGGCGTAGAACGGCAAGAAATACCATTCCGGCACGATATGCGGGGGCGTCTGCAACGGGTTCGCCTCGATGTAATTGTCGGCATGCCCGAGATAGTTGGGCATGTAGAAGACGAAATAGGCGAAGAGCAGCCCGAAGACCGCCATCGCGAACAGATCCTTGGCGGTGTAATAGGGATGGAACGGCACCGCCTCGCGCTTGGGATCGCGAAGATCGACGCCGACCGGGTTGCCGTTGCCCGTGACGTGCAGCGCCCAAATGTGCAGACCGACGAGCCCGGCGATCACGAAGGGGAGGAGATAATGCAGGCTGAACAGTCGGTTCAGCGTCGCATTGTTCACCGAAAACCCGCCCCAGATCCATTGCACGAGTGTGGTGCCGAGGCCGGGGATCACCGAATTGAGCGACGAGAACAGGTTGGTGATCACTGTCACCGCCCAGAAGCTCATCTGCCCCCAGACCAGCGAGTAGCCCATGAAGGCTGTCGCGATCATCGTCAGCAGAATGAGCACGCCGATGATCCAAAGGATTTCGCGCGGCGGCTTATAGGACCCGTAATAGAGGCCGCGGAAGAGGTGTAGATACACGGCGATGAAGAACATCGAGGCGCCGACCGCATGCGTGTAACGCAGCAGCCAGCCGTAATTCACATCGCGCATCAGATGCTCGATGGAATTGAACGCCACCTTCGTGTCGGGGGCATAGTGCATCGCCAGCACAACACCTGTGACGATCTGCACGCCGAGACAGAATGTGAGGATGCCACCAAAGGTCCACATATAGGTGAGATTCCGCGGCGTCGGAAAATCGAGGAGATTGTCGTAGGCCATCCGGACAACGGGCAGACGATTGTCCAGCCACCGCGTAAAGCCGGTCTGCGGCTGATAAGTCGATTGATGCGCCATGGTTTTTATGGCCTCGTGGGCTTAGCCGATCTTGATTTTGCTGTCTGAGACGAACTGGTAGGGCGGGATCTCGAGATTGCGCGGCGCGGGTCCTTTGCGGATGCGGCCCGCGGTGTCGTATTGGGAGCCGTGGCACGGGCAGAACCAGCCGCCGAACTCGCCCCGGTCGTCGCCCGGCTTCTGGCCTTTCGGAATGCAGCCCAGATGGGTGCAGATGCCGATGGCGATGAGCCAGTTTTCGTGGCCCGGCTTGGTGAGGGTCTTATCGGTTGCAGGCAGGTCCTGCGTCACGTCCATGATGCGAGCGATCGGGTCCTTGAGCTGATCGAGCGGCACGTCCTGTGCCGACTTCACCTCCTGCGGCGTCCGGTTGCGGACGAAAACCGGCTTGCCACGCCACATCACCGTAATTGCCTGCCCCTGCTGAACGGGTGCGAGGTCGACCTCGGTGCTTGAAAGCGACAAGGCCGAGGTGTCCGGGTTCATCTGATCGATCAGCGGCCAAAGCGCCGCGGCCGCGCCGATGGTGGCGAACGCCGTCGCTGCGATATGGATAAAATCGCGCCGGTTTACGGGTTCGCCCCGCGAGACGGCTTCATCCATTGTCGTGGCCATAGGTCCATGTCCCTTTTTGCCGCTGCGCCAAGAAGGAAATTGGCTGACTTGGTGCTGATTCTGATACGCCGCAATGAAAAGCGAACCGCGTCGCGGTTTCTAAGGCGATCATAGGCCATTGTCTACCCCTACCTGCCGGCTTGTTGTAAGGAGACAAATCGGCGCAATGCTGTGGCAAATTCGCCCCTCGAAGGAGGATTCCGCCTTGCGATTGGCACTCTATCAGCCCGATATCCCGCAGAATGCCGGCACGATCCTGCGCATGGCTGCCTGCCTCGGCGTCATGGTGGAGGTGATCGGGCCGGCGGGGTTCGACATGTCCGACCGCGCCGTGCGCCGCGCCGGGCTCGACTATCTCGACAGCGTGCAAATCGTCCGTCATGACTTCTTTTCCGATTTCGAGGCCGAGCGGCGATCGGCCGGGGGTCGGCTGGTCCTCATGACAACAGCCGCGGCGCTGCCATATACGAGGTTCGTCTTCCGCGCCGGCGACGTCCTGATGGTCGGCCGCGAAAGCGCGGGCGTTCCCGAAGCGGTGCATGAGGTGGCGGACGCGCGGATCGTCATACCGATGAGGCCCGGCCTGCGGTCGCTCAATGTTGCCGTCGCGGCGGCGATGGTATTAGGAGAGGCATTGAGACAGACGCGCGGCTTCGCAGATGCGGAGGAAAGCCATCGATGACAGCGACCGCATCGGGCGGCGGCTCCGCGGCGACGGAGCAGCAGAAAACCGCGGCGCCCGACTGGTTCGCGGCGCTGCGCGATGACATCTGCGCCGAGCTGGAGCGGCTGGAGGACGAGGCCGGCACCGGCCAGATGGCGCATCTGCCCGCCGGGCGGTTCGAGCGCAAGCCCTGGCAGCGCACCGGCGATGACGGCTCGGATGGCGGCGGCGGCGTCATGTCGATGCTGCACGGCCGGCTGTTCGAAAAGGCCGGCGTCCACGTCTCGACCGTGCATGGCGAGTTCTCCCCGCAATTCCGCGCGCAAATCCCCGGTGCCGAGGACGACCCGCGTTTCTGGGCCTCGGGCATTTCGCTGATCGTCCATCCGCTCAGCCCGCATGTACCGACCGTGCACATGAATACGCGCTTCGTCATCACCACGAAAAGCTGGTTCGGCGGCGGGGCCGATCTGACGCCGGTGCTCGATGCGCGCCGCACGCAGGACGATCCCGACACCATCGCCTTCCACGCCGCGATGAAGGCCGCCTGCGACAAGCACGCCGTGGCCGACTATCGGCGCTATAAGGAATGGTGCGATGAGTATTTCTACCTCGCCCATCGCAAGGAGCCGCGCGGCGTCGGCGGCATCTTCTACGACTATCTGAACTCCGGCGATTGGGCGGCGGACTTCGCCTTCACCCAGGCTGTCGGCCGCGCTTTCCTAAGCATCTATCCGCGGATCGTGCGCGCCAATATGAGCAAGCACTGGGCAGCGGCCGAGCGCGAGGAGCAGCTCGTGCGGCGCGGCCGCTATGTCGAGTACAACCTCCTCTATGACCGCGGCACCATCTTCGGCCTGAAGACCGGCGGCAATGTCGATAGCATCCTCTCCTCCATGCCGCCTGTGGTGAAGTGGCCTTGAGCCTTTGGTAAGCGAGGTGGGCGCGAAGACCCGCACGAGTGCATTTCGCCTGAATGTCAAAGAGCTTACGCAGCGCCAATCCCTTGCCGCGCCTCTCGTTCCGTCGTCCCGGGCGAGCGCAGCGAGACCCGGGACCTATGGCGTATCCGCACTCTCGTTGGCGTGGGGCGAGGCGAGTGGCCCCCGGATGGCCGCGATGCGGCTTCCGGGGCGACGCGGTGAATGCCGTGCCTCTTTGCCCAACACCAATCCCCTCGCCGGGCGGGCCCGCGAGGCTTTGCGATCTTTGTTTGGGCATGATCTTGACCGCAAAACCGGTTCCCACTTTTGCGGGATCATGCACCTATCCGCCCCCGGAAGGGACGGCGCGGGCCGCCGGAAGGCTGGTCCGTCTGCAGTGTGGCAGCCTGCCGGCCGCCCGCGCGCGGTGATATTTTGGCTCCAGGGCGCCTCTTCCCAAGGCTCGCGCATCCGGCACTGTTTGTCACCGCTCGGCGGCGTCCGAGGCTCCCGGTATGCCGCGGAGCTTTCCGGACCCGAGCGGCGGGCCGCAGATGAACGTGCGCCCTGCGCATTCCAGCTAGTGGTTCGACTGAAACATTTGCATCCCCGTGCAGCACCCACATTTGCAAATGTTTCAGTCATAAGAACCACTAGCTAAATATATGTTTCTAGTGGAGCTTTTGAAT
>CAWCVC010000017.1:0-351095 GCA_963798805.1 uncultured Alphaproteobacteria bacterium | reverse complement strand
GCGTGGGGCTGGCCGAGGGCCATACGGAGGAGGAGTATCGCGAGCGGCTGGAATTCGAGCTCGGCGTCATCGCCAAGATGAAATATTCCGGCTACTTCCTGATCGTCTCCGATTTCATCAAATGGGCCAAGACCCACGGCATTCCGGTCGGGCCGGGGCGCGGGTCGGGCGCCGGCTCGGTCGTCGCCTGGTCGCTGTCGATTACCGATCTCGATCCCTTGCGCTTCGGCCTGCTGTTCGAGCGCTTCCTCAATCCGGAACGCGTGTCGATGCCCGACTTCGACATCGATTTCTGCCAGGATCGGCGCGACGAGGTCATCCGCTATGTGCAGGAGAAATACGGAGCGGGGCGCGTCGCGCAGATCATCACCTTCGGTAAGCTGCAGGCGCGCGCCGTGCTGCGCGATGTCGGCCGCGTCCTACAGATGCCTTACGGGCAGGTTGACCGGCTATGCAAGCTGGTGCCGAACAACCCCGCCAATCCGGTGACGCTGGAAGAGGCAATCGAGGGCGAGCCCAAGCTGCAGGACGAGCGCGACAACGACCCGGTGGTGAAGCGCCTCCTCGAGATCGCGCAGAAGCTCGAAGGGCTCTACCGCCACGCCTCCACCCACGCGGCGGGTGTGGTGATCGGCGACCGCCCGCTGATCGACCTCGTGCCGCTCTATCGCGACCCGCGCTCGACACTCCCCGTCACCCAATTCAACATGAAATGGGTCGAGCCGGCGGGCCTGGTCAAATTCGACTTCCTCGGCCTCAAGACGCTCACCGTAATCCAGCGCGCGCTGGCGCTCATCCGGGAGCGCGGCATCGAGCTCGATCTGGCGACGCTCGGCCTCGACGACCGAAAGACCTACGAGCTGTTGGCCAGGGGTGACACGATCGGCGTGTTCCAGCTGGAAAGTACGGGCATGCGCGAATCCCTGCGCAAGCTGAAGCCCGACCGTTTTGGCGACATCATCGCCATGAACTCGCTCTATCGCCCCGGCCCGATGGACAACATCCCGACCTATATCAACCGCAAGCACGGGCTGGAGGAGGTCGACTATCTGCATCCGCTGATCAAGGACGTGCTGACGGAGACTTACGGCGTCATCATCTATCAGGAGCAGGTGATGCAGATCGCCCAGCGCCTCTCCGGCTACTCGCTCGGCGAAGCCGATCTTTTGCGCCGCGCCATGGGCAAGAAGATCAAGGCGGAGATGGACAAGCAGAAGGCGCGCTTCATCGAGGGCGCCTTGACGAACGGCGTCGATAGGGGGCGTGCGGACTATATTTTCGAGCTGGTGGCCAAATTCGCCGGCTACGGCTTCAACAAGTCGCACGCCGCCGCCTATGCGCTCGTCGCCTATCACACCGCCTATCTCAAGGCCAATTACCCGGTCGAGTTCCTCGCCGCCACCATGACCTACGATATGGCGAACACCGACAAGCTCTATATGTTCGTGCAGGAGGCGCGGCGCAACAAGATCGAGGTGCTTCCCCCCTCGCTCAACGCCTCGGGCGTGGATTTCCTGCCCGAAGAGGGCAACATCCGCTATTGCCTCGCTGCGCTGAAGAATTTCGGGCGCGGCGCGGCCGAGCATATCGTCGCTGAGCGCGAGACGGCCGGCTCTTATCGCAACCTCACCGATTTCGCCGAGCGACTCTCGCCCAAGGTGCTGGGTAAGCGCGCGCTTGAGACGCTTTCCGCCGCCGGGGTGTTCGACGGCCTTGAGCCGAACCGCGCCCGCATCTACGCCAATTGCGACCAGATCTTGAGTTTCGCCGGACGCCTCGCCGAGGAGCGCACCAGCGGTCAGTCGAGCCTGTTCGGTGGGGCGGAGACGGCGGCCACGACCTCGCTGCATTTGCGCCAGGTGCCGGCCTGGGACCTGATCGAGACGCTCAGCCACGAGCTGGAGGCCGTCGGCTTCTATCTGTCCGGCCATCCGCTCGACGATTATTCCGATGCCTTGCTGAAGCTCGGCGTCATGCGCTGGGTGGAGTTGGAGGCGAAACTGCAAGGGCAGCCCAGCATCGAGGCGCGCATCGCCGCCACCGTCACCTATAAGCAGGAGCGCCGTTCCAAATCCGGCAACCGCTTTGCCTTCGGCGGCTTCTCCGACCCGACCGGCCAGTTCGAGGCGGTGATTTTTTCCGACACGCTCGCCTATTCCGGCGACTGCCTGGAGCCGGGCAAGGCGGTGCTGCTCGAAGTCGAGGCCGAGCTCGACGGCGAGAACATCAAGACGCGGGTGCGGGCGGCGCAGGACCTCGACGCCGCGATGGGGCGGTCGAGGTCGGGCCTGTGCATCGTCGCCGATACGCGGCTGTCGGTCGATCATCTGATCAAAACCGTCGGCGATGGTGGTGCGACGGCCTTGCGCTTGCGGCTGCGGCTCGGCGACCCGGCGCGCGAGGTGGAGCTGAATCTGGGTGGGAATTTCGATGTGACGCCACGGCAGGCTGGCGCGCTCAAGGCGCTGCCGGGGGTGCTGGAGGTGGTGGCTTTTTGAGTTGCCCGCTGAGTCGCTGCTTAGAGCATCCGCGCGCGGCGTCGGTCATAGCGCGCGCGAAGATGTGGAGCCACGATCCAGCCGATCACCGGCGAGACGATAAAGGTCAAGGCCATGACGACCGGCAACCAGAACGCTGCGGCACTCTTCAGGCCGGGGGTTGCAAGGACCACGATGGCTCCCACTCCAAACACGACGACGGAGATGATCATCGATAACAGAACGGCAATGTAGATACGCGTCTTCATGTCCACCCCCTTTCATCTCGTGTAAAACACCTGGAAAAGGACAGCGTTCCGAGACGCTATGCGGCGTTGCCGGGGACCGACGGCGTGAGCGGTCAGACGAGATTGAATGTCGCCAAGGCCGCTTTCCACTGTTCTTTGACGGCATGCTCTCCAAACGGCGGCAGGATGCAGCTTTGCTGAGCGATGATTTCTTCCTGGAGATCTTTATCGCCTGTGATGAGCCGTAGAGATTTTTCGCGCATTTCATCCAATGAGCGGCATTCGCCAGGAAGTTCGGTCCCAGCTAGTCTCGCCAGCATACTGCCGCGCATGTAGAGTACCGGCGCACCGACGATTATTGCCTCGATCGGCGAATAATGCAGATGCCGCTCTTCTGAGCTGATGTAGACGAATGCGGTTGAGGATGCGTATAAATTGAAAAGCTCGTTATCGCTGACGTAGCCAATCACGTTCGGATCGTCAAATGGACCCACTTGGACTCCTATGATAGTATGAGGAGCCGAGCCGAAATGGGCTTTGATCGTTTCGTATTGCTTTCGATAGTAGGAATTCGACTGGATACGTGGACAGATGAAAAGCAAATCATCTCGTCGACGCCTCCATGTATTCTGGTTTTGCCAAATCAATTTTGGAACCGCGCAGCCGACCGTATAGGCCCGCTCTTTCAAATAGTCATCTTCGATACTTTCAAGATTTGAATAGGCCTGTGCGAACATAAATCGCGTTGAAGCCTTTTTTATGAGGTCAGTACACTTATAATATTCAAATAAATCGGCGTACGTTTTTCGGGCTTCGCGACCGAAAACGCGCGCAATGATGGGTCCTTTGAAATGTACGAGTGACTGGATGAGCGGAACATCCACAACTGCGGTCACGATAAGATCAAATTGACTGTTGATGATTTTTACCAGATCCCGAGGCCAACGATCTGTATAGAACCGGTGTCTTTTGAGCGTGGCATGAGATTTTTCCGGGATCGTCAAGCGCTCGTCATGCCGTCCGGTGGCGCTCGAAAATTCCGGGCCTGACGGTGTCGTTGCTGGAACAAAAACCTCGAAACCAAGCGATTCAAGGATCGGGACTTCGGCCGGCAGAAGGGCTTTATGATTTAAAATCCATAAGATACGGCGCTCCCGAAACAGGGCGCGAAATTTGGTCCAGGAAAGCATGGTTAAGAACCTCGAAATCGCATGATGGCGGACGCGCTGGGCAAACCGGGCCACAGGAAGGAGCACACGCGCGGCGGAGGGTAATTGATGGCTTAGGTCCCAACCCGCTGGGTTGCGGGCCAATCTGTTCAGTCGGCGCACTTCGATACGCGGTGAATTCCAAAATCTATATTAGATGAGACGGATTCGTAAGAAGGCGTTTTCAGCGCATTGCCAAGGCGATAGCCGGTCTATCTTAATATTTGCGATCATCGCCATTAGTTAGCGTATTCACCTTATGCGGGTTGCACGTCTGCGCCGCCTCCGGCCCCTATGTGATCACACCGCCGGCGCCAGTGCACAGGGGCGACGGCGAATGCGCGGCGCTTATGCCATGGTCATCAACGTCTTCTCGCCGCGGCATCTGACATGCTGGACGGTCGGGTCACCTCTGCTTAAGATACGGAGATGACAGATCTGCGTCTGGCCGGGGATTTCCCGGCCGTGTCCTTTGAGGATTGGCAGGCAGCGGCAAAAAAAGCGCTGCGCGGCGGCAAATTAAGCGAACTCAGGAGCGAGCTCTATGAGGGCTTCTCCACCGAGCCGCTTTATACCCGCGATGCCGCCGGCTTGCTGCCGTCCCACTCCGGTGAGGTCGGGGCGTCGCCCTTCATCCGCGGCGGCCGCCCGGCGCAGAGCCCCCGGCCTTGGACGATCATCCAGTTTCTCGACCATCTCGATGTCGAGGAGGCGAACCGTCAGCTCAAGGAGGAGCTGGCGAACGGCGCCCGCGCCTTCTGGGTGCAGTTCGGCGGCAATATCCCCTATGGTGGGGCCTTTCTCGGCGCCAGACGCGTCGAGGCGCTGGAGGCGGTGTTCGACGGCGTCGCCCTGGAAGAGCTGGATCTCTATGTCTCGGGCGGCTTCGACGCCGTGCCGGGCGCCGGTCTTCTGACCGCGCTGATGGAGAAACGCGGCACGCCGCCCGACAAGGTCACCGGCTCGGCAGGGCTCGACCCTCTCAGCGTCATCGCCGCGAGCGGCATCGTTCCGGCCGAGCGCTGCAAGGCGATGGCCGAGGCCCTCGACGCGGCGACCTATTTCCGCGAGCTCGGCTATCGCTGGCAGCCGTTCCTGGTCTCCGGCCGGGCCTGGCATCAGTCGGGCGGATCGGCGCGCCAGGAGCTCGGCTACACGCTCGCCGCCGCGGTCTCCTACTGGCGCGCGCTGATCGATGCGGGCTGGCCGCTGGAAGAGGCGGCGAACGCCATCGGCTTTGCGTTGACCGCGAGCGCCGATCTGTTTCTGACCATCGCCAAATTCCGCGCCATGCGCGCGCTCTGGGCGCGGGTGACCGAAGCCGGCGGGCTGTCTCCGCGCCGCCCCTCGCTGATCGCGGAGATGTCCTTCCGCATCATCACCGAGCGCGACCCGCATGTGAATCTGCTGCGCGCGACGGCGGCGGCATTCGGGGCGGCGATCGGCGGCGCGGACGCCGTGCTGCTCATTCCGTTCAACACCCGCCACGGCACGCCGGATGCCTTCGCCCGGCACCTGACCCGCAACACCCAGCTCATCCTCCAGGAAGAAGCCCATCTCGGCCGCGTCGCCGATGAGGCCGGCGGCTCCTGGTACGTAGAAACACTGACCCACCAGCTCGCAGCGGGGGCCTGGGAAGAATTCCGGACCATCGAAGCGGCCGGCGGGCTGCTCGCGGCGCTCGAAAGCGGCCTGATGCGCAGCAAGCTGGGCGATGTCGCGCTGAGGCGGCAGACCAATCTCGCCCGCAACAAGGACAAGATCACCGGCGTTACCTCCTTCCCCAACCTTGCCGAGGAGCCGATGTTCTCGCGGCCGGAGGATCTCGCCATCGACATCGCCGCGCTCGACGAGGAGGGCGACGTCCCGCAACTGCCGCGCGCCGAGAAGGGCAAGCGCTTCGGCGCGGTTGTCGCCGCGGCTCTCGGCGGGGCGACGCTGAAGGGGCTGGAGCGCGCCTGCGACAGCCTGATGGAGCGCTACGACTTCATCCCCTCGGTCACCGAGCGCAGCGCCGAGCCGTTCGAGCAGCTTCGCGCCGCCTCCGACCGGGCGATGAGCCGGGTGCGCGCCAGGCCGCCCGTCTATCTCGCCAATGTCGGGCCGCTCTCCGAATACAATGCCCGCGCCAGCTGGGCGAAGACCTTCTTCGCCGCCGGCGGCATCGAGGCGCTCGACGAGGGCGGCTTCAAGGATTTCGACGCCCTGACGCGTAGGTTCCAGCGCAGCCCGGCGCCGATCGCCTGCATCTGCGCCTCCAACAAGACGCTCAGCGAAATGCCTGGCGCCGCCGCGGTGCTCAAAAAGGCGGGCGCCGTCGCCGTCTATCTCGCTGCCGAGCCGTCCGCGCTGCCGCTGCTCGACGAAGCGGAGAAGCGCTCCATCGACCGTATCATTTACGACGGCTGCAATATGCTGAAGACGCTTGCCGAACTCCATCATATGATGCGTGTGAAGGAGCTCGGCGAAGTCGAGTCCGAGGACTTCGACGAGGACGAGGATGTGGCCGTGACGACGTCGCGCAGATCTTGAGAGACGGATCGCATCATGAGCCGCCTGCCTGATTTCGCTCAGATGGAATGGTCGCTTCCCGCCGCGGGCGAGGCGAAAGCCTCAGCGCGCGAGCCGTGGATGACGCCGGAGGGTATCCCGGTCTCCGCCGCCTACGACGCGGCGGCGCTTGCCGGCCTCGATTTTCTCGAGACCATGCCCGGCCTGCCGCCATTCCTGCGCGGCCCCTATCCGACCATGTATGTCCAGCAGCCCTGGACCATCCGCCAATATGCCGGCTTTTCGACCGCCGAGGAGTCGAACGCCTTCTATCGCCGCAATCTCGCGGCCGGGCAGAAGGGCCTGTCGATCGCCTTCGACCTCGCCACCCATCGCGGCTATGACAGCGACCATCCGCGCGTCAAGGGCGATGTCGGCATGGCGGGCGTCGCCATCGATTCCATCTACGACATGCGCACGCTGTTCGACGGCATTCCCTTGTCGGAAATGACGGTGTCGATGACCATGAACGGTGCGGTGTTGCCGGTCCTCGCACTGTTCATCGTCGCCGGAGAAGAGCAGGGCGTGCCGCCGGAGAAACTGGGCGGCACCATACAGAACGACATCCTCAAGGAGTTCATGGTCCGCAACACCTATATCTACCCGCCCGGACCCTCCATGCGGATCATTTCGGATATCTTCGCCTATACGTCCGAGCGGATGCCGAAATTCAACTCCATCTCGATCTCCGGCTATCACATGCAGGAGGCCGGCGCGACGGCCGATCTGGAACTCGGCTACACCCTTGCCGACGGCCTCGAATATGTGCGCGCCGGCCAGAAGGCGGGGCTCGACATCGACAGCTTCGGCCCGCGCCTCTCCTTCTTCTGGGCGATCGGCATGAACTTCTTCATGGAAGTCGCCAAGATACGCGCCGGCCGCATGGTCTGGGCGAAGATCATGCGGGAGTTTGGCGCGAGGGACCCCAAATCGCTTGCCCTGCGCGCCCACTGTCAGACTTCGGGCTGGAGCCTCACCGCGCAGGACGTGTTCAACAACGTCATCCGCACCTGCGTCGAGGCGCTCGCCGCGGCCCATGGCGGCACACAGTCGCTGCACACCAACGCGCTCGACGAAGCGCTCGCTCTGCCGACCGATTTCTCCGCGCGCATCGCTCGCAACACGCAGCTTTTCATCGCCCAGGAGACCGGCACCACCCGCGTCATCGACCCGTGGGGCGGCAGCTACTATGTCGAGCGGCTGACCTATGAGCTCGCCCAAAAGGCCTGGGCGCATATTCAGGAGGTCGAGGGGCTCGGCGGCATGGCCAAGGCCATCGATGCCGGCCTGCCGAAAATGCGGATCGAGGAGGCGGCGGCCCGCACCCAGGCGCGCATCGACTCGGGTGCGCAAACCATCGTCGGTGTCAACCGTTACAAGCCCGAGGGCGATAGGCCGGTTGACGTTCTGGTGGTCGATAATTCGGCCGTCCGCGCGAGGCAGATCGAGAAGCTCAAGCGGCTGCGCGCCGAGCGCAACGAGGCCGAAACCCAGGCCGCGCTCAGCTCGCTGACCGAGGCCGCGACGAGTGGCAATGGCAATCTCCTCGACCTGTCGATCAAGGCGGCACGGGCCAAGGCCACGGTCGGCGAGATTTCCGACGCCATGGAGAAGGCGTTCGGCCGTCACCGGATCGACAGCCGCGCCGTGTCCGGCATCTACCGGCAGGAGATCGGGCAAATGAACGAGAACGTTCGCCGCGCATTGGCGATGGCCGACGCCTTCGAGGCGCATGACGGCCGCCGGCCGCGTATTCTGGTCGCCAAGATCGGCCAGGACGGCCATGACCGCGGCCAGAAGGTGATCGCCTCGGCCTTCGCCGATCTCGGCTTTGATGTCGATATCGGCCCGCTCTTCGCGACCCCCGCAGAATGCGCGCGCCAGGCGATCGAGAACGACGTTCATATCATCGGCGTCTCGACGCTCGCCGCCGGACATCTGACGCTGGTGCCGGAGCTGAAGGCCGAACTGGCCGCGCAAGGGCGGCCGGACATCATGATCGTAGTCGGCGGCGTCATCCCCCCACAGGACTATGACGCCCTCTATGCGGCGGGCGCCAGGGCCATTTTCGGCCCCGGCACGGTGGTTGCGGATGCCGCGATCGACCTTCTGAGCAAGCTCAACGCCCAGCTCGGCTACCGGCCGCTCGAAGCCGCGGAATAGAGCCGCAGCCGGCCTGGCCGTTGACAATCCCCCTGTTTTTTTTCCGCGCGAAAGCTTATTTTGGCGACTTTGCGCCGCCTGCCCGTGCCGGCGGAAGTTGAGAGTTTATTGAGAGCGCATAGATGCAAAAAGACGTTCATTCGCCGAGCGGTGATCCTCGATCGCTCCCGGCCCTAAGCGGCTGGGATCGGCTCAAGAATTTCCTTTATTCGATTCCCGGCCTGACGCTGTTTTTCCTGCTGGCGCTGGCCCTCTATCCTGGATTTGAGTCATGGCTTCGGCTCACCTTTGCGGGGCTGGCGGTCGTGGTCGTCATCACGGAGATGGTCTCATCGCTCGCGCCGTTTCTTTGCCGCTGCATCCTGCCCCTGCTGATCGGCGGCATCTGCGTCGAAGCCTATAGCGTTCTCCAGCATTGGGCCGGCGCGGCCGATGTGACGCGATATTTCGTCTTCAAGGAAGACTACAGCCAGAACTTCTACACCGGCATCGCAACGCTTTACGCCATCATCACCGCCCTGGCGCTGGTCAAAGGCATCGAGGATTTCGACGCCATCAAGCGCAACATTGCCGACGAGGCGCACAAGGTTCGGGTGATCTCGGAGCTGACCTATTATTTCGATATTATGAGTGACACCTCCAGCCGGGAGGGTATTCTCGCGCTAAGGCACGATCTGCTCACCTACGCACAGAACGTTGCGGGTCTGCGCGATCAGTCGGTCCGGGATGAAAATCTGAAGGTTCTGCGCGGCTGTCAGCGCCATATCTCGAAGCTCAAACCGCGAGATCTGAACGACAGCCATTCGCTTCAGCTCATGGTGGAAGCGCAGGGCGAGCTCGGTGTCCTCCGCTCGAAGCGCATCGCGGCGATCGGGGAGAAAATCCCCCATTATCTCATTGCCGCGCTCTGGCTGATGGCCCTGACGCTGATCCTTCCTTTCATGGCCGAACCCGTTGTGACCAAAGCCGCAAATACGGGGGCTCTCGTCGACAATCCGGCGCGCTTCGGCCAGTATTACATCATCTTCGTCATGGGCGCGCTGAACAGCTTCCTGCTGCTCATGCTCTCCGACATCAGCGATCCCTTCCAGGGCTTCTGGACAGTGAGCATGCAGCCTTTCGAGGAGTTGTCGAGCGCGCTGATCGAGCAAATGGCCGAAGACGGCTGGCCGGCAAGCGTGGCCGCCGCCTGAGCCGGGCGTCCCCCGGCTCGCCGTCTCAAGGCGGCACGGCCGTTAAGAACCTGCTCATCACTTGCCTGTAATCTGCGCCTTAAGCGCGCTGACGAACTCGCCCGCAACCGTCTGGAACCGCGGCGGCGCTTTTCGTGTTTATGAGCAGTTACAAAGCCGTAGTCGCATGAGCGCATTCGGAGTTAAGCGATGACAATGATGAACGGGCTTGATCGGCGAGAGTTGGACATCCTTGACGAAGACTATTTCGGGCCGCCGCCCCGGTTCCTGGTGGAGAGCCGGTCGCTCGAATTTCAGAGCGAGACCGACCAGCTATTGAGGGAGCACGACGCGACCGTCCCCACGCTTCAGCGGATCAAGGCGCTGCTCGGCATCTGCTGAACGGCCGCGAACCGGCCGGGGTCCGACGGCGGCGACGGTGACAGCCTGGGGCTGGCGCCGGATATAGCAGGATACAGTCTTTCGTTTGACAAGCCGATTTTGCTCATGATTACGTCGCGCGAAGGCGTGGCAGAGAGGCAGTCGGCTATGATGGGGGAACGAGGCGTCGAACGGCCCGTCAATGGGCAGCATCCGGCGAAAGTCCTGTGAGTGTGAGCGCGGCCAGCGCCAGGAGCCTCTATCAGAGCCGCCCGCAATGGGTCTGGCTCGCCGCGATCCTCATCGGCGGCGCTGTCCACCTCATTCTCTGGCAGTTTTCGGAACCGCCGGTCCTCTTCAGCGATTTCCGCAAGGCTTATTGGGTCGCCGCCGAGCATCTCTGGAACGGCGGTCTCAGCGCCCATTATCCGTTCACGGTGCGCGGCAACTGGTCGAATCTGCCGATCCTGGCCTGGCCCTTCGCCTTGCTCGTGCCGCTTGGCCAGGATGGCGCGGCCTGGGCCTATCTGGCCATCGGCCTCGCCGTGACATTGGCGACATGGGCGCTGCTTGCCCGCCTTGCCGGCCTCAAGGGACCGGCTGCCGCGGCGCTGTTGTTTTTCTTTTTCCTGAACGGCCCGCTCCTCAACACGCTGCGCGAGGGCAACAGCACCCATTTCGTGCTGTTTTTCATGGTGCTGACTCTGGTGCTCTGGGAGCAGAGACGGGAATTTCTGGCCGGGCTCGCCCTCGGCACGTGCGCAACGATCAAGCCGCCACTCTTGCTGTTCGGCGTCTATTTCTTCGTGCGCCGCCGCTGGCCGATTGTTGCCGGCGGCGCAACGACCATCGCTGTCTTCGGCCTGCTATCGCTCGCGGTTTTCGGCTTTGCAGACCATGTCGAGTGGTATAACGATACTATCAAGCTCAATCTCGGCATGGCCACGCCGGCCTTCAACGTGCAGTCGATCGACGGCTTTCTCATCCGGCTGTCGACCGGAGCGGAAGAATTGCTCTATTGGGGGCCGATAGAGCCCTCGGCGCTACACAAGCTTGTCCGCAATCTCATTTTCCTCGTCCTTTTCGGCGGCCTCGGCTGGTTCATCTATCAGTCGGAGAAGAAGGCGCTGATCTCGCCCTATGGGGCTGGGCCGACGCCGCACGACCTCCTGCAGTTCTCCATCATCATCATCCTGTCGCTGATCACGAGCCCGGTGAGCTGGACGCATTATTATGCGTTCCTGCTGATACCTCTCGGCCTCTACCTCGGCGGGCGGCTGCCATTGCCTGACGATGCGACGACGCGCTGGCTGTTCTGGACCGGCTATGCGCTTGCCTCGCTGCCGGTGATAATGCCGGCCATGGACATCGACCCCGAGCCGCCGCTGGGCTGGCCGGCCGAACTCGCGGCGCGGACGGCCGTATCGACCTGGCTATTCGGCGCACTGATCATGCTCGCCTGCTTTGCTCGCGGCGCTTGGGCGGCGACCGCGAACGCTCCCGCCGGTCACCGGGTCGCCGAAGCCTCCAGCCCGGTCGGCGAAAGCGGCCGGCGCTAGCGTGGCGGATTTTTAATCGGAATCGGAAACGCCGCTCTAGCTGTTTGTTTTGGCATCGGATTTGTCCGAAAACCGCTTCGCACTTTTCGGTCCGATGCTCTGGAGCGACCGGCGCGGCCGCATAGGACCACTGCTTCCGGTCCAGGTCGAAAACCGCCGTCGCTTGAATGGCCGGCGCCTCCGGCATTCGGCGGAGCATTTCTGCTATCGCGTTGGTCTTATGGTCGAAAAATGCTATTTATGGAGACTTTGTTTTTTACTCTTTTGAGCGAGAGGCGCCATGATATTGGCTGTCCGATTTGTTTTACTGGTTATCGGCGCGGCACTCACGGCAGCGTCGCCGTTTGCGGCGGGGGCCGCAGCGCAAGACAAGCTTCCGGTCGAAGTCGTCCCCCAAATCGGGCACACGGACGCGATCTGGTCGGTGGCGTTTTCGCCGGACGGGCGCTTCGCCCTTA
Organism: uncultured Alphaproteobacteria bacterium; assembly: GCA_963798805.1. Lineage (GTDB taxonomy): Bacteria > Pseudomonadota > Alphaproteobacteria > Rhizobiales > Rhodomicrobiaceae > CAVZCK01. Next base: position 338,879 of record CAWCVC010000017.1, on the reverse strand, counting down.
CGGGCAGCGAAGACAATACGCTGAGGCTCTGGGACGTCGCCACCGGCAAGGAGCTGCGCAGTTTCAGCGGGCATACCAACTTCGTCAGTTCGGTGGCGTTTTCGCCCGACGGCCGTTTTGCTCTTTCGGGTAGCTGGGACGACACAGTCAGGCTCTGGAACGTCTCCACGGGCAAGGAGTTGCGCAGCTTCAATGGCCACACCGCCTTTCTGGAAGCCGTGGCGTTTTCACCCGATGGGCGTCTGGCCCTCTCCGGTGGTCAGGATAAGACTCTGAAACTGTGGGATGTCGCCACGGGCCGGGAACTGCACAGCTTCAGCGGACATACCAGCGCGGTCTGGTCGGTGGTGTTTTCGCCCGACGGCCGTTTCGCCCTTTCGGGCGGCGGCGATGCGACCCTGAGACTGTGGGATGTGAGCACGGGTGAGGAGCTGCGAAAGTTCACCGGGCATACCGGCAATGTATGGTCGGTGGCGTTTTCGCCCGATGGCCATACGGCCATTTCGGGCGGCGCCGATAAGACGATGAAATTGTGGGATGTCGCCACAGGCCAGGAGCTGCGAAGCTTCAGTGGCAATACAGCAGTTGTGAGGTCGCTGGCATTGTCGCCCAATGGGCGCTTCGCCCTTTCCGGCAGCGATGACGGAAGGCTGAGGCTTTGGGACGTGGCCGCCGGGCGGCAGCTCCGCGTTTTGGGCAGGCATAGGAATCTGGTTCGGTCGCTGGCGTTTTCGCCCGATGGGGGCTTCGCCCTCTCCGGCAGCCAGGACGGCACCTTCAAGCTTTGGGACATCGGCTCGGGGGAACAGCTGCGCAGTTTCAGCGGGCATGCGGGTGCAGTCAGCTCGGTAGCGGTTTCCGGCGATGGCCGTTTCGTCCTTTCGGGCAGCTCGGATCACATGCTGAGACTGTGGGAGGTGGCGACGGGCAAGGAGTTGCGCCGCTTCACGGGGCATACCGCAAATGTGCTGTCGGTGGCGTTCTCGCCCGACGGCCATCTTGCCCTTTCCGGCAGTTGGGACAAGACCCTGAAATTGTGGGATGTCGCCACGGGCCGGGAGCTGCACAGCTTCACGGGACATACCGGCGAAGTCTGGTCGGTCACGTTCTCTGCCGACGGCCGTCTCGCCCTCTCGGGCGGCGGTCGCTTTGTTCCCCGCTCCCGCGGTCGCCGTTTTACTCGCCCTAGCAAAGAAGACAACGCGCTGAAATTATGGGACCTTGCGACCGGCCAGGTGCTGCGCAGCTTCGTCGGGCATGTGGGCGCGGTCAAATCGGTGGCGCTCTCGCCCGATGGCCGTTTCGCCCTTTCCGGAAGCGACGACAGGACGGTGAAGCTTTGGGACGTGGCGACGGGCCGGGAGCTGCACAGCTTCAATGGGCACACGGGCTTTATCCGTTCGGTGGCATTCTCGCCGGACGGCCGTTTCGCCCTTTCCGGCGCCTGGGACAGTACGCTGAGATTGTGGGATCTGGCCACGGGGCAGGAGCTGCGAAGCTTCGCGGGGCACGGCAGCTATATCGAGTCGGTGACGTTTTCGCCCGACGGCCGCTTTGCGCTCTCCGGCAGTCATGACAACACGATGCGATTGTGGGATGTGGCCACGGGCCGGGAGCTGCGCCGCTTTACAGGGCACGCAGGTATCGTTCAATCGGTGGCGTTTTCGCCGGATCGCCGTCTCGTCTTCTCCGGCAGTCATGACGGCACGATCCGGATTTGGGATCTTGCCAAAGGCCAGGAACTCGCACGGATGATGGCGGCGTCCGACGGCGAATGGCTGACCATGACGCCGAAGGGATTTTTTTCGGCCTCGCCGCGAGGCGACGAATTGCTCAGTGTCGTGCGCGGTCTCGACAGCTATTCCGTCCTGCAATTCTATGAGCACCTCGCCCGCCCCGATCTGGTGGCGGAGCTTCTCAAAGGCGACCTGGAGGGCAGATACCGGAGCGCCGCCAACGTCTTGAATCTCGAGACCATTCTCGACTCCGGTCCGGCGCCGAAATTGGAGCGGCTCAACAATCGCGAGAAAAAGTCCGAAGGGCGGGCCGATCTGGCCGTGCGTCTGACCGACCGCGGCGGCGGCATCGGCGAGAAGGTGATCTGGCGCGTGAATGGCGTCGCGCAAGGGGCGACGACCGCCCCGGGGCTGGGCGGGTCCCCTTCGCCAGGGCGCTATGCCGTGATGGAGCAGACACTGCGTTTCGATCCGACGCGGAAGAATGCGGTGGAGGTGGTCGCCTATAACGCCAAGGGCCTGCTCGCCACTGTGCCGCTGCGCTTCAGCATCGATCCGGTATTCGGCATCACCGACAAGCCGGCGCCGCGCCTTTTCGTGCTGGCGGTCGGGGTGGACAATTATCTCAAGCCGGATTGGCGGCTCAGCAACGCCGTTAGCGACGCAAAAACCATCAGCGCGGCGCTGAAGGCGGTCGGGAGCGCGTTTTTCGGCGAGAACAACGTCGAGATCACGACGGTGCTCGACGAGAATGCCACGGAAAAAGGCATTGGCGCGGCCTTCGAGCGGATCGCCGCCAAGGTCGAGCCGCAGGATGTGTTCGTGTTGTTCTTGAGCGGCCACGGCCGCGCCATAGCCGGCAGCGGTCCCGGCACCGGCTGGTTCTTCCTGCCGCAGAATCTCGATCTCGGACCGCAAACGATCCCCGACAACGCGATCAGCTCGAAAAGGCTGGAAAACTGGCTCCGACGGATCAGCGCTTCCAAGAGCGTCATCGTGCTCGACGCCTGCGAGTTGGGAGCGTTCGAGGCGCCGCGCGGCGACAATCTCGAAACCGAGACAACCATTGCGCAATTCACCTTCGCGACGGGCCGCAGCACGATCTCGGCCGCCGCGCAAGGGAAAGCCGCTTATGAAGGCTATCGAGGCCACGGTATTCTCACCTATGCGCTCCTTGAGTTTTTGAACAGACAGGATGGTGAGAGCGATGATACGGTCGACCTCTTGGGCGTCGGCTCTTATGTCAGCCGGCGCGTGATCGAAATATCGAAAAAAGAGTTCGGGATCGTCCAGACTCCCAAGACCGACCTCAAGGACAATTTCACGCTCGGTATCCGTCAACCGGTGCTGACGCCGGCCGTCAGCGAGTGCAAAGTGCCCGATCAATCGAATGGGCCGAGCCACATCATCACCCGATCGGTCGATGTGCGCGAGAAACCTTCGGATGATGCTGCTGTTACCGCGGCCCTGACGCGAAATACGCTCGTCACGCTGAAGGCCTGTGCGGGAGCCTGGGCGCTGATCATGCGCGGCGGCAAGGATATCGGCTATGTGCCACTGACCGCCATGGACGCGGTGAATTGAGTGGAGTGAGCGAAGGCGAAGATGATGTTCAGATCCATTTTCGTGATGTCTCTTGCCGTCTTTTCGATCGCGGCGGCAGTTACGAGACAGGCAGGCGCCCAGAATTGCGATGACCCGCGCAGGGTCGTCGGTGGCGTCGACGCCGACATCAAAGACCATCCCTGGCAGGTCGCGCTCGATATTCCGACCCCGGACGGAAACAGCATGCTTTGCGGAGGCTCGCTGATCCAGGACAAATGGGTGCTGACGGCGGCGCATTGTTTCAATTTTTTCAAAGGCAGCGGCCTCGGCGTCAAGGCAGGCGTCACGAAGCGGTCGAGCGGCGGTTGGAGCGAGGTGGACCGCGTCCTGATCCACGAAGCCTACAAGGACGAGACGCACGAAAACGACATCGCGCTGGTCCGGCTCAAATTCGCGCCGGCGGGCGACATCATTCCGCTCGCGCAAGCCACGCAGGAGCTTAAGCCCTGCCAATTGCTGGAGGTCACGGGCTGGGGACGGACTGGCGAGGGCGGCCCCGCGTCCGAGAGTCTGCAGAAGGGGGAAGTCCCCTATGTCGAGAATGCCACCTGCAACGTGAAGGAGGCTTATGACGGCAAGGTCGAGTCCGGCATGATGTGCGCAGGCTTTCGCGACGGCGGCGTCGACTCCTGCCAGGGCGATAGCGGCGGTCCGCTGGTCTTGAGAGGCCCCGATGGGCCGGTTCTGGTCGGCGTTGTCTCATGGGGCGACGGCTGCGCGCGCAAGCTCAGATACGGCGTTTATACCCGCGTCAATTTTTATGGCGATTGGATCGCCAGGACGATCCTCGCGAACCAGGATTAGGCGGAAGGCCGAGACTGCCGTGAACCGTGGGGGCGTCGGCCGACAGCCGTGCCAGCGCGGTGCTTTCTTTACGGCTTGGCCTCGGTGCCGGAGCGCGCCGGCGCGGCAAGGGTGCTGCGGCGGGAAGCAGGCGGGAAATCTCGGTCCGGCTGCACTCGCGCTGAGCGCGAGCCTGCCTCTATCCCGGTTACGCTGGGGTTGTTGCCGCAAGTTCTGGCACCCCGCGGCCGGCGTTTGAGATAAGCTTTGCCGGATTGCCGGCGACAACGCTGTGCGGTGGAACGTCTTTGGTGACGACGCTGCCTGCGCCTACGACGGATCCGTCGCCGACCCGGACACCGGGTAGAATGATGCTCCGTGCCCCGATAAAGCAATTCCGCCCGATATAAGTGTCGGAATAGAGCCGGCGTATATAGTCATGCGTCAGCACGGCGGCCTCGAACGCAACATAGCTGCTGGCGCCGATATGGACTCCTTTCGGATGGGTACGGTCGAAACGGGCGCTCAGCGAAAACCTCGCCGTCGGATCGATGTCCATTCCCCAAAAATGCCGGAGATAAAGCGAACGGGATCGGATCAGCAGATCTCTCAGTGTACGCAGCTTATTCAGGCTCTTCATCATGATCGCATCCGAGTTGTTACCGAAAGGTTGGCGCGTTGAATCCGGCATTCAGGGCAGGAGCGTGACGATCTTGGCGCCGCGCCGGCTCAGTTCGTCCAGAACCATCGGCAGAAGGAGAATTGTGTTGGGTTGGCCGTCGTGAAAGACGATCACCCCGCGATCCTTGATGCCGCGAAACAGGCGATCGAAGCTTTGCTTGGGCGGCGAGTTGCGCCAATCCTGAGGGCTGAGATCGTATCCTGCGATCGTCAGGCCCTCGCGATGCAGCGCTTCGATCAGACTCGCCGGCGGAACCGGTGAGGTGTTCAATGCACCGGGCAGCCGGATCAGGCGTGGCGGGCGACCGGGGCGCCGCTTGCCGAATTCCGCGGTCTCGACGGCGTCGACCCCGCGCTCCATTTCGGCGAGGATCTGCTTTTCGCTCAGCTTGCCCAGGTCGGGATGGGTAAAGGAGTGGCTTCCGATTGCATGGCCTTGCGCGGCAATGGCTTTCACCAGATCCGGATGGGCGGCGGCATTGCGGCCGATGAGGAAAAACGTGGCCTTGACGCAGTAGGTGTTCAGGACTGCGAGCAGTTGCAGCGTCGTCTGAGGGTTGGGCCCGTCATCGATCGTGATCACATATTCTTTCGCCGCAAGGCGCAGCAGTGGTTGTCCCTGGACCGATCCGAAACCTGCAACGCCGGGGTCCGGATTTACTGTTCGCCCGGCCAGCCTGACTTGGCAGGAGCTGGCATGGGCAAGATCGCTGGCTGCCACGCATAAGAATGCCGCAGCAATGGCAATGATGAAACTGTTCAGATCAATTCGAATCCAAGAGGTATAGGAAAACCGAGTTTGTCTGCACTCGAGGTAAGATAAGAAATGCCTACGCATAATCTGCTCGATATGTCAGTTAACGATTCTACTTTTCCGGTTTCGCTCGTGTGTTGCGCTCCGTGTATCTCCGGCCCGCAATTTCTAAGCCCTGAAATCGTTCAACGGAGTTGGCGCATGCCGCGCTGCGAACGGGCGTTGAATGCGACTTAGAGGCGCTTCGAACGGGTGCGTCGGGGCCGACCGGCTTTCAACGGCCAATCGGCTCATCGCTGCAAACGCCAGAGCACACCAGAACAGCCCCGAGGTTCCGGGATCGACGAGATAGGTTTCCGTCAGGCCGCGAAAGAGAGTTGTCAGAACAATCAGTGGCCAGACGAGTGCGACTGACGGCATGCCGAGCAATATGAGGCGGGCGGCTCGAAAAAGGACGATGGAAAAGAGGCAACTGGCAATCACGACCCCGACCAGCCCCAACTGCAATCGGATGTCCAGGAATGTGTTGTGCGCGTGCGGGGCAGCCCAGCCAAGCTCGGCCCAGATTCCATCGCGCTGCAAGCTGTCGATGCCCCAGAAGCCGTGACCGTAACCGAGCCAGGGCCGCTCCGCGATCAACGCCTCGACCCGCTGCCAGACTTCTGTTCGGCCCGTAAGCGAGGGATCACGTCCGAGCATCAATAAGAGGGAGTCCAGATGCGAATAGAGCAGATAGCAACAGCCTGTTGCCCCAGCGATGAGCGTCGCCACGAAGGTTTTTTCGCTCTGATATTTGAGCGCGTTCAGGAATCCGATGACGGCAATGGCGGCAAAGGTGACGCCGAGCACCAGGAGCGAGGTCGCCGAGCGCGACATGAACACTAGAAATGGGCTTCCAAAAAGGACGGTTGCGTTGATGAAGGCATTCGAACACTTGGCATGACGTGCATAGTAACCGAAAGCAAACAGCACTGTCATAAGCGCGCCGAGGGAGTTCTTATGAATTGCCGCGCCGCGCCAGGCACCTTCATAGCCGTTCAGGGTGGTGTAGGCGTAGCTGGGCAAAGCGATGACGGCGATGAAGGATGCCAACACCGCGAGCGCTCCCGCGATTGTCACTATGCGCACCAATTGCTCGGAATCGTAGCGTTCGGCCAAGTAGATCGCAAAGAGCACCAGAATAAGTGCTCGCCCGCTTCGGTTGAACGAGCCGCCAGGATCAACAGACCAGGATGCGGAGGCGATCATCCAGACTGCCAACAGAATCGGAACGATCGAGCGCAACGATGCGCTTAACATCGCGCCTGGCGCTCGGGCATACTGAGGTATCAGCCAGAGCAGAACCAGCAGATATCCAATCCGGCCGAGCAGAACGCCGCTTTCGACTTGCTCGTGAGCCGCCTGTAACGAGAACTCTTGTGGCGCGAAATAGGTTTCGGGTGCGAAAAATGTACCCATGCACGGAAAAAGCAGAATAAGCACGACTGCAATATTCTCGCTTGTGCTTGGCGATCCTCCGGCCAAATTTGGCTCGGCCGGGGTTCGTATCGGTGTCTGGCGCCGCGAAGCCATCAGAAGCCCCGAGCCCTGATCTCGGACGCCGGGCCGACAAGCTGTATGTTTCGTCTGGCGGCGCTTATCAGAAGCGGCTCGATGCGCGCATGATAGGCAACGCCGGCAACGGTTCCGAGCAACGCCAGCAGCAAGGTTATTGCGCCCAGTGGCAGCGCGAAACCGATGCCGGACTTCGCGAGATGCACGCCGAATGAAAGAGCCACGGGATGGATGAGATAGATCGAATAGGACGCCGCTCCGAAGAATGCGAGGGCATCCGGTAGCCGAATGGGATGTCGGCGCTCCATCTCCACCAGTCCGAGCAGGGTGACGAGGGCGGAGGTGCCGAAGGCGAGTTTGCCCGTCAGCGGATCGTCCTGAACGTGCACGGCAAAGAGCATCATGCCGACGAAGCTGCCTATTCCCGCAAGGACGAACAGCCATGGGATCGGGACGCGACAGTTCTTCAGCAGAACCGCCGCCGAGACGCCCATGATGAATTCGAGATTGAAGGGGCTCACGAAGAATAACAGTGGGAAACCACTGCCGCCGCCATGATTAAGGACGATGATTGCCAGCGCCCAGACGGGAAAAATTGCAAAGGCCACCCGTCCGGCGGCGATCACGAAGGCGAACAGAGCATAAAAGAAGATCTCGTGGACGAGTGTCCAGGCGACGCCGAGCACCGGCTGCGCGGCCGCGGGCAGCAGAAAGATCGACAGCATGATGTTGAGGGGATCGTGCTGGCTCGGCACGCCTGCCGCCGGGAAAATGAAATAAAGGACCGCCAGCGGTATCACGACGCCCCAATAGGGCGGATAGATGCGCAGGAACCGCTTGATCGCGTAGCGGCCGAGGCGGGCCGGGTTTCCGATGTCGATCCAATGCACCCAGGTGATGATGAAGCCGCTGAGAACGAAGAAAAAATCGACCCCGACATTGAAGTTCTGCAAATGGCCCGCGAATGGATGCTCGCCGTAGAAGCGGGGCTGGGCGACGATATTGCCGGCATGGTGGAAAACGACGAGGCACGCGGCAAAGGCGCGGCCGAGCTCCAATGTTCCGAATTTCAAGCTGATCGATTGGTCGGTCAATGCAGGCCCCCCGGCTGGTGGTATCCGTTCCTTCCGCCCGCAAGCTGACCGGCTTCGATGAGCTGCCTGTATTGTTGGGCGCATCTCGCGACGCTGAAGGTCTGGCCGCGCCGGGCGAGCTCTGCCCGATCCGGCTCTTGGTTCAGAGCCTCGAGGACGGCGCGGCTCAGCGCCTCGGCGTCGCCGACCGGGACAAGTGTGCCGTAGCGGCCGCCATCGAGGATTTCGGCCGGTCCGTAGGGGCAGTCCGTGCTGACGACCGGCGTTCCGCAGGCGAGAGCTTCGGCGATGACATTGCCAAAGCCTTCATTTCGCGACGACAGAACAAACAATCGGGCTTGGCGGAGCAGCGGAAATGGATTGGCGACGAAGCCGGGCAAGGAGATCCGATCGGACAAGGGCCCAAGGGATCTGATCTGGTTCTCCAGTTCGGGTCTTAAGGGACCCTCGCCCAATATGATAAGGCGGGCATCGCTTCCGAGCGCGACTGTGGCGAATGCCCGGATCAACGTGGCAAAGTCCTTTTGCGGAACCAACCGCCCCATTCCAAGAACGATTGGAGCGTTCGAGGGCCCCGGCGCCGAGGCGGGGGATGCCCCGTCTGAGCCGAGGTCGCGAGTCACGATGCCGTTATATATGACCTGCATCGATCTCCGAGGCCGTCCAGTGACTCTTTCCAAGTCATGGGCAACCCCCTCTGAGACGGTCACAATCCGATCAGCAAAAGGAATGACAAGGCGATAGAGCAGCGGAAGCACGCGGAATTGCCAGGACCGTTGTTTGACACGCTCTGACAAAACGCAATGCTGCGTCACGACGACGCGCGTCGGCACCCGTGCCAAGGTTTTTGCCAGCACCGCCATGACATTCATGTGCTCCATATTGGCGATCAGCACATCCGGGCGGGTTTTCCTCAAATAGCGCACCAGCTTCGGCAAGGCGCGAATCTGCCGGTCGGCATGAAGGGTATCGACCGCGCAGCCTGAGGGGATCTGCGCCAGCAATTCTCCCTGAAGCCGGTCAAGCAGGAAGGTGACCTGGTATCCAGCCTCCAGGAACAGCGGCGCCAGGCTGACGTGAAGACGCTCGGCCCCGCCGCCGCTGAGGTCGGGCAGGTAAATTGCGAGCGAAATCGGTCGGGGATGATCGGGTTTCATGAACGAATGCCACCTGCTCGCCCGTCGCAGACCGCTGCGGCGAGGTCCAGCAGCTTGAGCGCCCTGTTGCGCCAATTGTGCTCGAGCTGGGTGGAGCCGGGATTCCGACGGGTTTCCGGTCGATCCCGAAGGCGCTCGACGAGCGGTCCGATCGCTTCTGGCGCGTCTGCAATGTGCAAAACGGCATCGAGATCGCGGGCCTTGGGAATATCCGTCGAAATCACCTCCATTCCCGAATTGAGGCAATGGTAGAATCGGAGCGGGTCGATGTACCGCGTGAGCCGGGAATTCGTGATGTAAGGCGCCAAGGTGACCGGGTAGTCTCTCAAGAGATCCGGCAGATCGCCATTCACGTAAGGGCCGTGATAGACGACGTTCGGGCGGCCGCTCGTGAGGGTCCGGAGACCGTCCTCTACGATGGGATCGTTTTGCGAGAGCTGGCCATGGATATGGAAGCTCAGCTGCGGATTGGCGGCCGCAGCGGCAGAGAGAAAAGCGAAATCGAGGCGTGCATCAAGGCTCGCAAGAATGAGAATGCGAGCGAAATCGGCATCTGGACGCGCGATCGCCGCAATCGAGGACGCGTTTCCCAGATGGTGGGAGGCGGGAAAAAGCTCCTGCAGGGTCGGCGCGGCATGGATGATGAAGTCGGAGCCCCGAAGAAGAAGTCGCTGCGCTAACGTGGCTCGCATTCGTGAGTAGCCGGCGCTTCCATAGAGGAGATCGTCGTGCATATCGAAACACCACAGGCCGCCGACGATATTCCGAAGGACATTGCTCAGGATCGGGAATGCCAGATTGGTCGAGTTGATGACGAGCAATGAGGAATTACTGTCGAATCTTGCTCTTATGTGCCCGAAAAACGGCCTGAGGGAGAAGGTGCGCGGGGCGTCAGGACACGCCATTTCGATGAGGATGGGCGCACGCCGCAAGAAGACGTAGGCAACGTCATGGCCGAGCGCCTGCAACTCCTGCGCAAGCGGCAGCCGGAAATCGGTCGCGGCATCCCGGCACGTCAGCAGCAGGATCTGCCAGCGGTCGGGGAGTGCAATGGCGTCGGACAGGCCTCTCATGTGCCGCATCAACATTGCCTGACCCTGCCGTAGTAGAAGATGAGCCGGGCTGGTGACGGGGGGAGAGCAAGCGCCACAAGAGGAATGGCGACCGCCCACAAGCCGAATTGGTGCCAGAACAAGCCGATGGCGACGCCAAGCCACCAGATCGCGGTCGGCAGGTATCGCGGGCCGCCCACCGCGCGCGTCAGGTAGGAGTGGATGAGGCTATAGCTGGCGAGGGCGGCAAGCTCGCCAAAACCATAGCCGATCGTTCCGAATTGCGGCACCAGAAGCGCGGCGGTTGCGGCGAACAATGCGACATGTGCGATATGGAAGACCGCCAGATCACGGTTCCGGCCGAGCACGAACAGAGCCGACGAATGCATGTTGAAGATCGCGTTGGTGAAGTAGGCGAGAGCCAGATAGGGATAGATGCTCATGACACCGGCCCATCGCGGGCCGAACAGCCAAGGCACGATGATGTGACCTGTCCAGGCAAAGCCCAGCAGGATCGTGCCGACCGTAAGTGTCTGCAACTCCATCCCTTCTTCTACGGCCCGTCGGAGTCGTTTGCTGTCGTGCTGAATCTTGGCGAAAATCGCCACCGACAAGCGCCAGACGATGGTCTTGATGATGCTGAGCATCTCGAGCAGCCCGATGGTCATGCCGACGAGACCGACCGCTGGTGCGCCAAGCGCAGGGCCGACTACCAGCGGATTGACCAGCATCCGCAATTGCCAGATCCAATTGGCCAGGGAGAAGGTCGCGACATAATGCGCGATACGGCGTGCGGTCGCCGGATCGAAGCCGAATCGGGGACGACTCCGAACCATGATGTGCGCTGTGAGGCAAGTCGTGGCCTGCTGCAGCAGCCAAGCGAGCGCAAGGGATCGCGGCCCGACGCCCATCGTCACCAGCGGAACCGCGAGGATGTAATAGACGAACTGGCCGAGGATCTCGAGCATGGCAACGCTTCGATAGTCGAGGGCGCGCTCCAATTTGACGCTTGCCGGGAGAGCCAGCAGTTGAAACGGCAATGCCAGAATGATGATGCGCGTGACGGCATCGAAATCCGCCACGCCGATCCACCGAGAGAGACTCTCGGTGCCTGCCTCAAAAACGCCGACCAGAAGCAGCCCCAATATGGCGAGCATCGTGTAGGCGGTCCGATAAGCCTGATCGGGCACCTCGCCCGCGTGACGCAGCAGATAGACGCCGATGCCGGCCTGGCCGAGCATCGTCGCATATTGATAGATGTTGAGGCTCGAGACATAAGCGCCATAGCCTGCCGGGCCGAGCACGCGGGTGATCAGCATGACGCCGACGAACTTCAGGACAATCGAGACGGACTGCCTTCCGATGAGATAGACGCCGCCCCTCATCGCGGCGCGGCGAAGCTCAGGCGGTTGAACCTCGGCGGGTTGCCGTGCTTCCGTTCCACCGTGGTCTGGCGCGGGCGTGGCTTTGCGATCGGGTCGAGCAACGCGTCTCAGCAGGGCGGCTGCCGTCATCGCCGGACCTCCTCGTAGATCCGGTGGAGTCGCGGCAGCACGACGGAATCGCTATAGTGGCTCTCGATGCGGCGGCGGCCCGCCGCAGCCAGGCGCGTTCGCAAGGCAGAGTTGCCGATCAATGTCAGCAGCGCGTCGGCCAAGCCGTCGAGATCGCCCGGCTCCAGCAATTTCCCATCGACGCCGTCGGTCACGAGTTCGGGAATGCCGCCCACCCGCGTCGCCACGACGGCCAAGCCTGCCGCCATCGCCTCCAGCACGCTCATCGGCAAGCCTTCATTGTAGGAGGGCAGAGCGTAGATCGGCGCCGACCTGAGAAGAGCGACCTTTGCCTCGCCGTCCACCCATCCGGCAAGCACGACATTGTTCTCGATGCGGAGATCGGCGGCGAGCCGCGCGGCTTCGGCCACCTCACCGTTGCCGCCGAGTATCAGACGCGCCTTCGGATGCCGGTGGCGGACTGCGGCAAAGGCCCGGATGAGATCGAAGGTGCCCTTGCGTGGCCCGATCAGGCCGAGGAATAGAATGGTCGCGTCGTTTCGCTCCTGCGGGGCAGCGGGCCGGGGCAAGCAGACATAGTTGGGCACCACCGTGATCTTTGCGCGCGGTGCGATCGTCTCGATGAAGATTTTCCAGCTCTCGGACAGCACAACGACCCGGGAGGCAAGTTCCAGATGCCGCCGGATGAGATGCTGCACCCACGGCCTCTGCGCGGCCCAGAACAGCTTCATCTCCGAGCCGTGCAGATGCAGCACAACCGGGATGCCGAACAGTCTGGCGATCGAGGCGAACAGCCCCTTGCGCCAGAAACTGCCCCACATTGCCGCATGGCAGTGAACGAGTTCGACGCGGTTGGTGAGTAGGCACCAGATATAGGCGGCGAGCGCCCGCAGCAGCACGAGTTGCCGCATTGCGAAGCTGCCTTCGCGATAGGAATGGATCAGGCGGACATTCTGGGTGCTGAGGAAACCGTCGCGCTCATAGGCTTCCACGACGGTTCTCATGCCGCCGCGCGCTACGCTGCCGATCATCACTTTGAGGGCCCGCCCTTTCATGGGGAATGCCTTGTCTCGGCGGCTGCCGCGGTTTCGTTCCGGCAGTTCCCGGCTGCAATGTGCGCGGCCAAGGCCGGCAGGACCACCGCTGCCGCGGCCTCCGGCATCGGATGCGCGCCGTCCGGAATTGCGGCGGTGTGTTGCGCCGCCGATGGCGTGCACTGAAGCAGTAAGAGAGACGCGGCGACCATAGAGACAGGATGCATGGTTCACCCGCGCCTTGGAGCGTGGTCGAAACAGCCGGCAAGGGCATACCAGAGCGGCTTGCGCGTTAGCTCTTCATCGAGCGGCAGAGGACGTTTCTTCACATGGTCTGCGCGAGGCCGCTCGCTATTCAGCCACGTGTATCGATCCGACAGACCCCAGGTCAGCAATCGCCTCACCGCAGGCTCATCCAAAGCCACATCGAGGAAACGGTGCGCGTGATCGGCGACCTGCCTGTCGCGCTCTGCGATATGCGCCGGAAGTCGCTGATCGTCGATGTCGAGCTCGGTGATGCTGATGTGCAGCCCGAGCGCCGCGACCTCCGCCAGGAAGGTTCGGAAGACCTTGGCATCGAACCGGTTTCCCACCTTGAGATGACATTGGAGGCCGAGGCCGTGCAGCGGAACCGCCTGCCGCCGCAGATCGCTCAGTAGACGGAGCGTCGAGGCCCGGCGCCGATCCTCGTAGTCGGTCCGGTATTGCAAGCCATATTCGTTATAGAACAGGCGGGCGCCCGGATCGGCTTCATGCGCGGCCTGGAAGCAATCCGCGATATAGTTCGCTCCGCCGGCTCGGTAGAGAGGCGAATTGCGAAGATCCCTCTCCAGCCCGTCATGCGGCTCGATCGCCTCGTTCACGACATCCCATTCGACGACCCGGCCGCGGAAATGGCCGACGACCTCTCCGACATGCCGAAGCAGGAGGTCACGGCCTTGTGGCGAGGCGAGATCCTGGAGCGCCCAGGCGGGGAGATTGACGTGCCAGGCCGCGGTATGGCCGCGCAGCGCAAGTCCGTGCTCCCTGGCGAAGGCCGAGATCGCATCCGCGTCCCGGTAGTCTGCCGGGCCGCGGTTCGGCTGGGTCGGCTTCCACTTCATTTCGTTGCCGGGCACGATGATGGACGCCTCTCGCACTACCGCTGCGCGGAACTCGGGTGAGGATTGCAGCATCGAGAGTCCGACCATGCAGCCGTAACTTATCCCCCGCGCGGCGGCATGGCCTTTGAGGCCTGTCGCCGTGGGCTTCGCGGCGCTTTGGGCGGAGCCGATGCCGGCAACCATCGCCGCTGCACCGGCAATGAACTGCCGCCGTCCCAACCGGCATTTTCCCGGCTGGACTGAAGCAGATTGGCGGTCGGAGAGCTGTGTCATGGGCGCAGTGTCGGGCGGCAGCTTATGCGGGGAGCGATGCGGTAACGCTGAGAACGGTCAGCCGGCGGGGTGCTTGTCGCCGCCAGCAATTCTGAAGCGGGAGACGGCGTCGGAGTTTAAGTCAAGATCATCATTATTGAGCATAATAGGTCTGATAGATCTTATGGTGATATGTATTATAGGGGTCGTAGTTCATGAGCTGATCAAGTTGCGCGCTGTTGAAAGCGACGCCGGATATTTTTTGTGAAGAATTTTCGATCAACTGAGTGGCCCGCAGTGCAATATTGCGGGGCGTGGTCCGCCAACGCACCACAAACACAATTTTGTCGGCGAAATTCGAAATCACCACGCTGTCGATGACGGGGAGCAAAGGCGGGCCGTCCATATAGATCACGTCGTAACTGTCGCGTAATCCTTGCAGGAGCGCCCGCATCCGTTCCGATCCCAATATGTCGGGCGGGTTCGCGGTCACCGTGCCGGCGGGCAGGATGGTCAGATTCGGACTAGTCGCCCGGTAGACAGCACGCTCGCCGGGGATCTGGCCGGTCAGGAAATCGGTGAGCCCAGGCTTTTCGAGCAAACCGAACCGCTTCGACATGGATTGAGCGCGCAGATCGCAATCGAGAAGCAACACGCGCTGGTTTGATGCCGCTGCCGCCGAAAGAGCGAGCGACATGGCGATCGTCGTCTTGCCCTCCGCCGAAATCGACGATGTGACCAGAACGACTTTCGGCGGCTGGTCGATATTGGACAGCTGGGTCATCATCCGTGCGCTGCGGATGCTTTCGCCGAAGCGGGATTGCGGCTTCAAACTGGCGTATTCGGCGACCGATACGAGGCGACCGTCGACGCTGCGTTCCGCCTTATCGAGCATCGGCACGATCGCAAGCAGAGGTAGGTCCAATGTCTGCTCGACCTGCGAGGCGCCGGTGAAGCCGTTCTCCAGATATTCGAGAAGCGATATCGCGGCGATCCCCAGGCCAGATCCGCCTACGATCGCCAGCAGCAGAAACAGCCACTTTTTCGGAAAGCTGGGCGCCTCCGGCACGAAGGCGGGCGCGACAATGCGGGATTCGGCGCCGCGCAGACTGACCTGCTGTTGAGCCTCCTTGAGGCGGGTCAGCAGGGATTCATAGAGTGTCCGGTTGGTCTCCACGTCCCGCTCGAGTTCCCGGGCGTGAATGATGGCCTGATTGTTGAGGTTCTGACCGCCCGTCAACTCTTTCAGGCTGCCCTCGAGAGACTCTTCTTTCTTCTCGGCGAATTCATAATCGGACCTGAGCGTTTGCACGATGCGCGCGACCTCGGCCTTGATCTGCCGGTTGATGTCGGCGTGTTGGCCGCGGATCTTGCGTATGGCGGGATGCTCGGGGCCGTAGCGGGTCAGCAGATCGGATTCCTGACGCGCAATATCGGCTTCCTGGCCTCTGAGCGCGGTGAGCGCGTCGGATTCCATCACGTCCGTGACCTTTGCGAGACCGCCGCCGCTGCTGATGATGCGCTGCACCTGATCGTATTTGGCCTTTTTTTCGACCGTGTTGGCGCGCGCGGCGACAAGCTGTGTATTGATCTCGCCCGCCTGCTGCTCGGCGAGCGTGCCGCCTTCCGGATTGGCCAGATTATATTTGGCGCGGTGCTCGGCGAGCGCGCGCTCGGATTGCTCCAGTTGGAGACGCAGTGCCGAAACGCGCTCGTTCAGCCAATTCGCCGCTCGCTGTGCGGCCTGCGAGCGCGCTTCGGCCTGTTCGTCCAGATAGGATTCGGCCACCGCATTGGCGAGCGTTGCGGAAAGCTCCGGATCCGGATCGGAATATGCGATCTCGATGAAATAGGTGGTTGCCAAACGGCGGACCCTGATCGCGGATTTGACCTGGTCGATCACCTCCAGCGCCTCGGGCGAAAGGTGAGGCCGAAGCTTGGCGGCGTCGGAGGCCGGCTCGCCAGCATCCTTCGACTCGGAAGCCTCGACCGGCCCGCGCGCCAACAAGCCGCCGATCCAGTGAAAGAGGCCGGACCTTCTCGAATGCCCGGCGAAATGCGGATCGTCGTTCAGCTTCAACCGCTCCACCACCCGGCGGGCGACGGCGAAGGATTGCGCAAGCGAAACCTCGGTGGCGATCGTATTGACGTCCAGATCGAGGTCCGAAACGATCGCGTCGTTCTTTATGGTGTTGGTCTTGCGGGGATCGATCAGGACGGTCGCGGTTGCGGTGTAGATCGGCGTTGCCACCAGGAGCCAGACGAACGTCACCCCCATGGTGGCGGCGATCGCGGCAGCCAGGACGCGCCATCTGCGCCGGAGAACCGCCCAGATCTTGCGTAGATCGGCCATGCCCGACTGCCCGAAATGGGCAGGGCTCGTTTGGTTGACCATGGGAAACAGATTTGCGTTCATTGGGCAGCCCCACCCCTGCCGAAGAGACAACTTGCCGTGCTTACCCGATCGAGCCGCCGGACGGAGAGGATGGCATCAGCAGCTTGCATTCGAGAGCAACCGACGCGTTATTCCTATTACCCCGAGATCCGGCTCGTATTCGAGCTAGATATTCGACCGTAAATCAAAGTTCATATCTCAACGAATATATCGAAATCCTCAATGAAACGCCGCGACCATCCCAGGAATCTGGGAGGCTATATTAACCCTCCGTGATGATCATTTGGTTCAGCTGATGGAAATCAATGTCTTGACCGCCATTTGTTGCAGCAGGGGAGGAGTCTTGTCAACCACTCCGGCCTGTCTGCAATTAAAAGCTGTGGATATAGAGTTGTCGTCTTAAGGTAAAGTCGTGCAGCAGCGTCCGTCATCGCCACAGTAGGTGGGAAAAGAGAGGTGGTGAAATCGGCTCCGGGAGCAGCCGCGCACGGGCCTCTCGTCCTGACGGCGGCGCTTGCCGGCGCTCAGCCGTCGAGCAACCCCGCAATCGCGGCGACTATGGCGCACGGCTTGGCCGGCTTCTCGATGATCGGGTGGCTGCACCATTCAGCCAGGCTCGGCTCGCTGACGCTTTGGCCGGTATAGAAGATGAAAGGCGTGCCGCGCTCCTCGAGCTTGCGCGCAACCGGAGCGATCGTTTCCCGCCCAATGCGGAAATCGAGGATGGCCGCATTCAATCCGTCTACCTCGGCCAGTTCGAGCGCTTCACTCAGACTATGGCAGATGCCGACAATCTCCGCTCCGGCATCGGCAAGGATGTATTCCAGCTCCAGAAGAAGCAGCGGATCGTCTTCGACGACCAGGACGCTGATGCCATTCAGCGGACGATCGTCCTGTGTCATGACGCCTCCTTATCCTCCTCCTTCGTTTCGTCCGGCAGATGGAGCTCGATCGTGCAGATGAGACCCTTCGGACGAAAATCGCGTTTAATCGCCGCGCCCGGAATGCCGCGTTCGATCAGTGTGCTGCCGAATCCGGTCGTTGTCGGCGGTGTGACGCGCGGCCCCTCTTTCTCCTGCCAGACCAATGTGAGGAGCTGCGAGGCGCCCGGGGCCAGGGTCCAGCTGATGTTCACCGTACCGGGCGGTGTCGAAAGCGCCCCGTGTTTGGCGGCATTGGTAGCGAGTTCGTGCAGCACCAGGCTGAAAGACGTCGCCAGCGTGGCCGGCAGCAGCACCGGCTCGCCCTGGATGTGCACACGCTTCCGGGTCTCCGACGCGTAGGGGTCGAGCTGGCCGCGCGTGAGAGCGCCGAGATCGGCGCCTTGCCAATCCAACTCGACAAGCAGGCTATGTGCGGCCGCCAGAGCCGAAAGGCGGCCGCCGAAACGTTCGACGAACTCCTCGCTCGAAGGGCTTGTGCGCAAGGTCTGGTTGGCGATCGACTGCACGACAGCCAGCGTATTTTTGACCCGATGCGTCAATTCGCTGAGCAGGAGCCGCTGGTGGCGCTCCAGCGCCTTGCGTTCGGTGACGTCCCGCGTGCTCTCGAGAACGAGCCGCCGGCCGTCGATGGATGCGAGCTCGATCTCGCTCTCGACCGTCAGCTCCCGTCCGCTCTTGGTGATATGCCTGAGCTCGCCGCGCCAATTACCGTTTTCGAGAAGCGCCTTGCGCAACTCGGTGAAGGATGAGTTCGGCACCACCGTTCGGAGAAGCTCCTCCTTGCGCTTTCCGATCACCTCGGCCTGGCTGTAGCCGTAAAGCTCCTCGCTGCCGCGGTTCCACGCGACGATACCGCCATCGAAATCCCAGACGAAGATGGGCGAGCGCGACAGCTCTACGAGGCGCTTTTGCTGTTTGAGCTGCTGCTCGCTTTGGCGCAGGGCCTCTTGTGTCTGGCGGCGCTCGGTCACGTCAAGGAAGGTAATCACCACGCCGTCGATCTTGTTGTCGACAGTGCGATAGGACCGCATGCGGACGTCATACCAGCGGCCGCCGCGGCTGCGGATTTCGCGGTGGACCGGGGCAAGATCGGACAGCACCCCGCGCATATCGTTGACCAGCCCGTCATATTCGAGCCGATGGGCGAAATCCGTGATCGGCCGGTCCTCGTCGGCGGGCGTGATGCTGAACAGGTCGGTGACCCGCTCGGTAAAGCGCTTGATGCGCAGATCGGGATCGACGAACAGCGTACCGACATCCGTCGCCGCCATCAGGTTCTGCAGATCGCTATGAGCTCGCGATATCGTGTCCAGCTTCAGCTTCAGCTCGATATTGACCGTCTGCAGTTCCTCATTGATCGACTGCAATTC
The DNA here is from genome assembly GCA_963798805.1 of uncultured Alphaproteobacteria bacterium. GTDB lineage: Bacteria > Pseudomonadota > Alphaproteobacteria > Rhizobiales > Rhodomicrobiaceae > CAVZCK01. Next base: position 319,851 of record CAWCVC010000017.1, on the reverse strand, counting down.
CTCCTTGCTGGTTTCCAGTTCCTCGGAGGTCGAGCGGTATTCTTCATTGATCGATTGCAGCTCTTCATTGGCGGCCCGCAGCTCCTCATTGGCGGTTTCCAACTCTTCGCGCACCGTGCGCAGCCGCGCTTGCATGAGCTCCAGCTCCTGAGTGAGCCGGCGCACAGTGTCGTTGGTGGCCTGCTGCTGCTCGCCAGACGCCAGGAGCTTTTCGTCGACAGGCTCGCCCTCGATGAACATGACCACGGCATTGCGCGCTGCGGCGCCCTGATCGTCCATTGACGGCTTGACCTGAAGATGGACGCGATGCGGCGCGCCGTTGAAGCGGACGAGGATCGGCAGGCTGAGCGTGGGCTGGTGCTGCTCGAAGGCGCGGTGCAGGGCGGAGCGCAGCTCGAAGCGGAGCTCGGCCCTTACCAGATCGACGACGTCGCTGTTCAGCGGCCCACCTGCCGGCTGGATGTAGCGCCCGGCGCTTTCGGACAGATGAATGACACGATGCGACTCGTCCACCAGGATGCTCGGCGGCGCCAGCTTCTCGATGGCGCGACGATGCATCGCCGCTTCGTTCAGCACATCGGTCGGCGTCGGTACGCGTCCGAATGGCGCCAGATGTTCGCGCAGCATCGTGCCTCCGATCAGACGAGGCAGCATTCGCGGCTTGTCGCCGCTGCGCGCGGTAGACTGATAGATGCGGGCGGTGCGGTCCAGGGGGCGAAACAGACCCGGCGGATGGTCCGCCGTCTCCGAGGAACCAACGAGCAGGAAGCCGCCGGCGTTCAGGGCATAGTGGAAGGTGGTGCAGACCTGCTCCTGCAGCTCACGATCCAGATAGATCAGCAGATTGCGGCAGGAGATGAAATCGACGCGGGAGAACGGCGGGTCCTTGAGCACGTCGTGGAGAGCGAACAGCAAGAGGTCACGCAGTTCCTGACGCACCCGGTAGCCGTCCTTGTCGCGCGTGAAGAACCGCCGGAGACGCTCCTCGCTGACGTCGGCTTCGATGGCAGCCGGATATAATCCTTCTCGCGCAATGGCCAGCGCGTTGCCGTCGAGGTCGGAGGCGAACACCTGCATCATCGGCCGAGGCTCGTGGCGGGACGCCTCCTCCGAGAGCAGCATCGCGATCGAGTAGGCCTCCTCGCCGGTTGCGCAACCGGGCACCCAGGCCCGAATCGTATCGGTCGCGTCCCGACCCTCGAACAGTTGCGGTATGACGCTCGTCTTGAGTGCCTCAAACGAATCGCGGTCACGGAAGAATGTCGTCACCGAGATGAGCAGATCGGCGAACAGCGCCCGCACTTCCTCCGGATTGTCGCTCAGTGCGTCGTTATACTCGCGCAGGTTCTCCGATCGCGTGACCTGCATGCGGCGAGCGATGCGCCTGAGTATCGTCGAGCGCTTATATTTCAGAAAATCATGGCCGGTGCGGACACGCAGATGAGCGAGGACGCGGCGCAGCATCTCCTCGTCGACAGTCTGTGGATCGGGAAGAGGGATGCTGGCCTTGTTGCGGATCAACTCGCCGAGTCGCGCCGCAAGCTCGCGGACCGGCAGGATGAAATCCGCAATGCCGGTCGCGATGGCGGCACGCGGCATCGACGAATATTCGGCCTCCTCGGGATCCTGCACCATGATGATGCCGCCGGCCTCCTTCACGGCGCGCACCCCGAGCGCCCCGTCGGAGCCGGCGCCGGTCAGAATGATCGCGAAGCCGTCGCCGTGCTCGCCGAGCGAGCGGAAGAACAGATCCACCGGCGCCCGCTGGCCGCGCGGCTCGTCGAAGTTTGCCGCCGATACGCAGCTATCGCTCAATTGCAGACGGCGATCGGGCGGGATGACATAGACGTGGTTTGCCTCCAAAGTTTCGGCGCCCTCGACCTGGACAACCGGCATGTTCGTGTACGTCGCCAGGATGCGGGCCAGCTCGCTTTGAAAATTCGGGTGCAGATGCACGACGACGACGAATGCGGCGCCGGTCTTCTCCGGCAGCGCGGCAAAGAATTCCTCCAGCGCCCGAACCCCGCCGGCAGAGGCGCCGACGCCTACGACGACGGGGCCCGTGTTAGCCGAGGACGAAAGGCTGTTTGCGTCAATGGTGGTGTCATCGCCGGTCATCGGATCAGTCTCGCGGCGCCGAGGCCCGGCAAATGCAACCTGAAATACAGCATACTGATGCGGGAACGCATAAAGATTTCATGGGCGTGTGCGAACATCGTTAACCCCACAGAGAAGCCTGCCGCTCCCTGATCAGAATTCGACTGTAATGACGGAACCCCCGCGAGAAGCTGATCGTTCCCATTGCAGTAGCGCGCAGACGCTAGTGAGCGATCGGGGCATCCTTGCTATAGGCACGTCCGCCGGAGGCGTGGAAGCGCTTCAGGTGCTGGCAAAAGGCTTCCCTTGCGAATTTCCAGCCTCGATCCTGTCCACCCACTTCCGTTCGATGCTCGACGAGAGCCTGCGGCGCAGCTTATGCCGCGCGGGCCGGCGGGAAATGGATGGCGAGCCAGATCGTCGGCTCATCCTGCGCGGTCCAGGTGACCCGGTGGCGGCGATGAGCGGGAATGGAGACGCAGTCGCCGGGCCGCAAGTCGCATTCGCCCTCCGCCTCGATCCAGAGCCCGGCCGCTCCGGCGAGCACGAGCACCCATTCGTCATGGTCCTGATCATAGGGAGTATCGGCCGGCGTCGTCTGGCCGGTCGAGACGATCCGCTCGATGCGAACGCCCGAATGGGCGAGAAGCTCGGTGACGACCTCGCTCTCCGCTTTCGCCGGGACGCCACCGAAAAGGTTGATCGGCTGAGGCAAGTCGGCTCTCCTCTGGTTGGCGGCGCGCCGCGGGTCGGTTCCACGCGCAGGCCTTGGCATTGCCCGATAAGCGATTTAAAACTCCTCGGCCGGATTGCAAAGCGGTCGATGCCGGCGCCGGAAGGCAGAGTCAGCGTGATTTTTTTTGTCTCGATTCTCGTCCTGCTCGTCATAGCCGTGCTGCTGACGCGGCTGGCGTCGAGCCTGTCCGTGCCGTATCCGTCGCTGCTTGCGATGGGCGGCGCGGTGCTCGCCATGCTGCCGGGCACCCCGGTCATCGCCCTCGACCCCAGCCTCGCGCTGGCGATCTTCGTGGCGCCGGTGCTGCTCGACGCCGCCTACGACACCTCGCTGCGCGACCTGCGCGACAACCGTTTGCCGATCATCACCCTCGTCGTGGTGGCGGTCGGCGTCACCACGGCGGCGGTCGCCGTCGTGTTTCGCGCCTTCGTGCCAGATGCGACATGGGCGGCCGCTATTGCGCTGGGCGCCATGGTCGCGCCGCCCGATGCCGCGGCGGCTACCGCCGTGCTGCGGCAGGTCAATATCCCCAATCGCGTGCTGCAGATCCTGGAAGGCGAAAGCCTCTTCAACGATGCGACCGCCCTGCTCATCTTCGCCGTGGCCTTGCGGTTCGTGTCCGACGGCAATGCGACGCTCGCAGCGCTCGTGCCGACCTATGCGGTCAGCGTGATCGGCAGCGTCGTTGTCGGCGGCACGCTCGGCTGGCTGTATCCGCGCGCCTTCCGCTTCATCCATTACGCGCCGGCCTCGATCGTATTGCAGTTCGCCGGCACTTATGGAGTGTGGATCCTCGCCGAATTCCTGAACCTATCGCCGATCCTGACCATGGTCGCTTATGGCATCGCCATCGCGCGGCTTGGCGGCAGCCGCTCCGATCCGGTGCTGCGGATGAAATCCTACGCCGTGTGGGATACGGTCGTGTTCCTCTCCAATGTGCTCGCCTTCACGCTGATCGGGCTTCAGCTCGGTCCATTGCTGGCGAAGCTCAGCCCGGAACAGCGGGCCGGCTATTTCGTCGTCGGCGGCGCGGTGCTCGCCACCGTGATCCTTGTGCGCATTGCCTGGGTGATGAGCTACAATTCGGCGCTGCGCTTCAAGAATTGGATGTTCGGCTTCGATTTGCCAGACCGAGTGAGCCGCCCCACCACGCGCGGCGGCCTGATCATCTCGTGGAGCGGCATGCGCGGCATCGTCAGCCTGGCCGCGGCGCTCGCACTACCGGCAGGGGTCCCGGAGCGGGATCTCATCCAGTTCGCGGCCTTCATCGTCGTGCTCGGCACTCTGCTCATCCAGGGTTTCACCCTCGGTCCCCTGGTGCGGCTGCTGCATGTGCCCGACGACCATCAGGTCGACCGCGAGTTCGCCATGGCTCGGCGGCGGGCGCTCGAAGCGGGCCTGGCCACGCTGAACGGCGACGACTCGATCTATGCCGAGTCGCTGCGGGTCGAATATCACGCCATCCTCGAACTCGGCGAGGAGCGCGAAGCGGACGGCCATCGGCTGACCGGGCACGAAAAGCGCAGGCTGATGGCGGTCAGGGCGGCGCGCGAGGCGATCTTCGCCATGCGCTCCCAGGGCGAGATCGGCGATCTTGCCTTCCACCGCATCGAGGAAGTCCTCGACCGCGCCGATCTTTACACGAGGCGATATAGCGACGGGGGTTAGAGCGCGATCAGGAAAAGTGGAATCCGGTTTTCCGGCCGATCGCGCTACCAGCAAAGAATCGAGACCGGGCCTCTGCGCGAGACGGGCGGGAACTCTGAAGCCGAAATCCGCATTGCCTGTGCATGAGACGGGACAGGCACGGCTTCTCCACGGCGCGCTACCTAGCCATTCAGGGCTTGGCGGGATGCTCCTTCGGCTTACTGAGCGGCCTCCTCGTTCTCGTGACCAACACGCTCGGCATCTGGAGCCTCATCCTCGCCTCCGCCGAGCCCGCCGCGACCGCAACCATCTTCCTCATCGGCTCCGCGCTCATCTTCGTCCCTCTGGTCATCGCGACGGCGGTCGGCGTCATCGCCGGCGAGGACTGAGCATCGCCGCGGCCGGCGAGACCATGCCGTCCGCAAAAGCCGCACGATCAGACATCCATGAGGCCGCAGGCTGCGACAGGCGCTCCGATATGCCGCAGCCCTGACTATGCAATCAGCGGGGACAAGGATCGCGATATCTGGAAGGCAGGCTTGCCCCGGCAAACGATGTGCGTTAGTTCTTCGCCTGCAATATATCCAATCGTTCGACCACCGCGCGGTTCTCCCGACCCCCTGGCCAACGTATAAATCAAGCTCCGCGGCTGCGCCGTCGCCGGGGGCTATTCGTCTGCAAAAGCGGCGCGCGTGACAATGATGGAAAGATTTCGCAGCATCGGCCTTTTCTCATTCTCCATTATGGCGGTCCTGGTCGGCGTCATTACCGGGCTCGGCGCGGTCTTGTTTCGCGCCCTGATCGCCTTCATCCATAATCTCTCCTTTCTCGGCGTCTATTCCTTCGATTTCGACGCCAATCAGTTCACCCCGCCGAGCCCCTGGGGGCCGCTCATCATCCTGGTCCCGGTCGTCGGCGGCCTCATCGTCACCTTCCTGGTCACCAATTTCGCGCCCGAGGCGCGTGGCCACGGCGTGCCTGAGGTGCTCGACGCCATCTATTACCGCGAAGGCATTATCCGGCCGGTGGTCGCCGCGGTGAAATCGCTTGCCTCCGCCTTCTCCATCGGCACGGGGGCGGCGGTCGGGCGCGAGGGGCCGATCATCCAGATCGGCGCGACGCTTGGCTCCACCATCGGGCGGCTGGTGATGATGGCGCCCTGGCAGCGGATCACGCTGGTTGCCGCGGGCGCCGGCGCGGGCATCGCCGCCACATTCAACACGCCGATCGGCGGCGTCATGTTCGCCATCGAGCTGATGCTTCCCGAGCTCAGCGCACGCACATTTCTGCCTGTCGCGCTGGCAACCGGCACCGCCACCTTCATCGGCAGGATCTTCCTCGGCCTGCAGCCTGCCTTCGTGGTGCCCTCGACACTGCTTCTGTCCAACGAGCAGGCGCCGCTCCTGGCGCTTTTGCTCTTCGCCCTGCTCGGCGCGCTCATGGGCGTCGTGGCGACGGCCTTCATCCGTGGCCTGACGCTGGCTGAGGATGTCTTTCACCGCGTGACCAATCCCTATCTGCGTCATTCCATCGGCATGCTCATGGTCGGCATCCTGATCTATGCGCTGCTGAGGCTGAGTGGGCATTATTACGTTCAGGGCGTCGGCTACGCCACCATCCAGGCCATTCTGCAGAGCCATCTCACCGCCTTCGACCTGCTGCTCGTCCTGTTCGTGGCAAAGCTGTTCGCCACCTCGGTCAGCCTCGGCTCGGGCGCGTCGGGCGGCATTTTCTCGCCGTCGCTGTTCATGGGTGCGACCGTCGGGGGCGCCTTCGGCAGCCTCGTGACCTTCATCTATCCGGTTTCCGGGCTCGATCCGGTCAACTGCGCCATGATCGGCATGGCGGCGATGGTGGGCGGCGGCACCGGCGCGGCAATGACCGCCGTCACCATGATCTTCGAGATGACGCGCGATTACGACATCATCATGCCGATCATCGTCGCGGTGGCGCTCAGCCTCGGCGTCAGGCGCATGCTGTCGCGCGAGAACATCTACACCATCAAGCTGGTCACTCGCGGCCACCTGATCCCCAAGGCGCTGCACGCCAATATGTTTCTGGTCCGCCATGCCGAAGAGGTCATGGACGAGGAGGTCATCCTGCTGCCGGCCGATACGGACTTCGCCGCCTTTCTGCGCGAGAATTCGAGCGTCGGCATGAAGCATATCGTGGTGACGCGGAACGACCGCATTATCGGCGTGCTGAGGGTCAACACCGAGCTTCGGCGCGGTCTCGAAGGCGCATATGCCGGCGTCCTGCTCGGAAAGATCGCCCAGAAGAACTTCACCGTGGCTCGCGCCCAGGATGTGGTCTTTGATGTGGTCGAGCGCATGTGGCGGCGCGGCGCGACGATGGCGATCGTCACCAAGGGTAGTATGAGAATCCCGCGCGGCAAGGACGTGGTCGGAATGATCACCAAGGAGCATATCGCCGACTCGGTCGCCGACAGCATCCGTCCCTACGGCAACGAGGCGCGCGGGCCAGTTTGACCCGCGGCGCCGACGCGCCCGCCTGCAGACGCCCCGAGCTTTTCTTCCGCCGCTAAAAAGTTATCGGTGCGCGTCGCGCAATCGTCCCTCTCGCCCTGCTTGTCCGCTCGCAAGCGATCCGCCAAAATCTGTGCTGTGCTGGGAACCAGGTCGCGACCCCGGAAGTTAAAGGGCACGCCGGGCCGATGTCGCCCCGCCCGCAGAGGCGAAGAGCTGTCCACATGACCGCCATTAAAGTTCTCCTGAGTTCGCTTGCCCTCACAGCCCTGACCGGCATCGCCTTCGCCGCCGAGGCGCCGCGGTCCGACGCCGTGCAGGCCAATCCGCCAGCCGCCGCCTCCCACGACAAGTCGCTGGTCAAGCGCGGCGGCGTGCTCGCCGCTATGGGTGACTGCGCCGTCTGCCACACCAAGGCCGGCGGCAAGCTTTTCGCCGGAGGCCGCCTGTTCGAGACGCCTTTCGGCAAGATCTATTCGAGCAACATCACGCCGGACACGCAAACCGGCATCGGGCGTTGGACGGAAGCCGACTTCCAGCGGGCCATGCGCGAAGGTGTCGACCGCGAGGGGCACCATATCTATCCGGTTTTCCCCTATGACCACTTCACGCTGGTCACCGACGAGGATGACAAGGCGATCTACGCTTACCTGATGAGCCTTCCCGCGGTGTACGCCAAGAAGCCGAAGAACGAGGTGCGCTTCCCTTACAATACCGGATTGGCGCTCGCCGGTTGGAACCTGCTCTACCTCAAAAAAGGCCCGTACCAGCCGGACCCGAAGCAAAGCGCGGCATGGAACCGCGGCGCCTATCTCGTTGACGGCCTCGGCCATTGCGGCGCCTGCCATACGCCGCGCAACGAGGCCGGCGCGGAGAAGAAGGACCAGCGCTTAGACGGAGCCGATGTCGAGGGCTGGCATGCCTATGCGATCAATAGCAAGTCGCCCGCACCGACGCCCTGGACCAAGGAAGCGCTCGCCTTCTATCTGCGCCATGGCTGGCAGCAGCAGCATGGCATGGCGCGCGGGCCGATGTCGCCGGTGGTGGAGAATCTGGCGGTCGCCTCGGATGACGACATCGACGCGATCGCAACCTATCTCAGCAGTCTGACGCAAAAATCTGCGTCCGCCCCGGAGAAGGGCGAGGAGGCGAAGGGCGCCGCAACCTCGGCCCAGACGCGTCCGGAGAAGCTCACCTCGGCCGACAGCCAGATTTCGCCGCCGCCTGCCAACCCGCAAGCCGGCAATGACGAGGGCGCGAGGATCTACGCGGCGGCCTGCGCCAATTGCCACGAAGCCGGCCGGCCTCTGCCCTTCGGCGGCATCAATCTGGCTCTGAGCACAGCTTTGCAGGCGCCCGCGCCGCGCAATCTGGTGAATGTCACGCTCTACGGTCTGCCGGCGAGCTCAGGCGAGCAGAGCGCGATCATGCCGGGCTTCCGCGCCAGTCTCAGCGACAGCCAGATCGAGGCGCTCACCGCCTATCTGCGCAGCCGCTTCAGCAGCAAGCCCGCCTGGACCAATGTCGGCGAGCTGATCCGCCAGGCGCGAAAGAGCGAACCCCCGCTTTACCCGGCGCCGGGCATGCAGACTGCGCCGGACGATCCGAGCCAGAAAGGTGTTGCATGGTAAATCTCAAGGTGAATGGCCGGCAGCACGACCTCGATATCGATCCGGACACGCCGCTGCTCTATGCGCTGCGCGAGGATCTGAAGCTGAACGGCGCCAAATTCGGCTGTGGGCTCGGCCAGTGCGGCGCCTGCACCGTGATCATCGACGGCGAGGCGGCGTTCTCCTGCCTCGTGCCGGTGTTGCTCGTCGAGGGCAAGGAGATCACCACGCTTGAAGGTCTCGGCACCCCCGAGAAGCCCGGCCCGATGCAGAGCGCCTTCATCGAAGAGCAGGCCGCGCAATGCGGCTATTGCATCCCCGGCATGATGATGCGCGCCCAGGCGCTCCTGCAGAAGAACCCGCATGCCTCGGACGCCGACATCCGGGCGCAGCTTCAGCCCAATCTGTGCCGTTGCGGCACGCATATGCGCATCATGCGAGCGGTGAAACGGGCTGCTGGCCTGATGCAGACGGCTTCGGCGAGCGGAAATCATGGAGGCGGCTCATGAGCGGCCCTATTCTGCTGTCACGGCGGTCGGTGCTTGCCGGCACTGGCTCCCTGGTGCTCAGCTTTTCCGCAAGCCGCCTTCTGGCCCAGACGCCGCAAGGCGCAGCGCCGGCGCCGCCCAAACCGAAGCTGCCGGGCGATCTGAAGGACAGTCCATATCTCGATTCCTGGATCCGCATCGACGCGAAGGGCGAGATCACGGTGTTCACCGGCAAGGCCGAGCTCGGCCAGGGCATCAAGACGGCGATCCTGCAGGTTGCCGCCGAAGAGCTGGATGTGCCGTTCGAGAAGCCGACGCTGATCACTGCGGACACGGGCCAGACGCCTGACGAGGGCTACACCGCCGGCAGCCAGTCGATGCCGGAGAGCGCCACCGCCGTGCGCAACGCAGCGGCGCAGGTGCGCGAGATCCTGATCGGCGAGGCGGCCAAGCGCGCCGGTGTGCCGGCGGACCAGCTTCATGCCGAGAACGGCGCAGTCGTCGCGCCCGACGGCCGGCATTTCGCTTATGGCGAGCTCGTCTCCGACACGCTCCTGCATGTCGAGGCGCAGCCGCAGTCGAAGCTGAAGGAGCCGAAAGACTTCAAGGTGATCGGCAAGCGCATCCCGCGCGTGGATATTCCGGCGAAGGTCATGGGGCAGGCGGCCTATGTCCAGGATATGCGCCCCGACGGCATGGTGCATGCCCGGGTGGTGCGCCCGCCGAGCTATGGCGCCAAGCTGACGAATATCGACACGAGCGCCGTCGAGAAGATGCCCGGCATCGTCAAGGTGGTGCGCGACGGCAGCTTCCTCGCCGTGGTGGCCGAGCGCGAATTCCAGGCCATCAAGGCGATGCGCGCGCTGGCGAGGGCGGCCGAATGGCAGGAGACGGCGAGCCTGCCGAACGAGGCGGACCTCGCTAGCGCGATCATGGCGCTGCCGGCGCAGACGAAGACTCTCCAGGATACGCATGGGGCGCCGCCGAACGTCAAGACGACGCTCGAGGCGACCTTCACCCGGCCTTATGTCATGCACGGCTCGATCGGCCCGTCCTGCGCCGTTGCCAAGGCCGATCCGAACGGCCTGACCGTCTGGAGCCACACGCAGGGCGTCTTCCCCGACCGCAAGGCCATTGCCGAAATGCTGCATATGCAGCCCGAGCAGGTGCATGTGATCCACGTTCCGGGTGCGGGCTGTTACGGCCACAACGGCGCGGACGACGCGGCGGCCGATGCGGCGCGCATCGCGCACGAGGTGTCCGGACGGCCGGTGCGCGTGCAATGGATGCGCGAGCAGGAGAATGCCTGGGAACCCTTCGGCCCGGCGATGGTCACCAAGGTCCGCGGCTCAATCGATGCGGATGGCCGGATCGTCGGCTGGGATTACAGCCTGTGGAGCAATGCGCATTCGACACGGCCCGGCCCGGCCGGCTCGCTGATCGCGGCGCGGTCGATGGCCGAGCCGTTCCATGAGCCGGAGCCGAAGCCGATTCCGCTGCCGGCCGGCGGCGGCAGTCGCAATTCCATCCCGCTCTATAAGATCCCGAATGTGCGGGTGATCCAGAATTTCATTCCGGAAATGCCGGTGCGGGTCTCGGCGCTGCGTGCCCTCGGCGGCTATATGAACGTGTTCGCGGTCGAGAGTTTCATGGACGAGCTTGCCGAGGCGGCGGGCGCCGATCCGGTCGAGTTCCGGCTGCGCCATCTCGAAGATCCGCGCGCGAAAGATGTCGTCAACGCGGCGGCTAAGCTGTTCAGCTGGCCGTCTATGGGCAACGCCACCGAGCCGGGCAGGGGCTATGGCTTCGCCTTCGCCAGATACAAGAATTTCGCCTCCTATTGCGCTGTCGCGATCGAAGTCGAGGTATCGACCGTAACGGGACGCGCCAGGGTGGTGCGCGCCGCCAGCGCGGTCGATTCCGGCCAGATCGTCAGCCCCGACGGGCTCACCAACCAGATCGAGGGCGCCATCCTGCAGTCGGCGAGTTGGACGCTTTACGAGAAGGTCCGCTTCGACAAGAGCCGCATCACCAGCATCGACTGGGCGAGCTATCCGATCCTGCGCTTCGATTCCGTGCCGGAGAAAGTCGATGTACAGATCATCAGCCGGCCGAACCAGCCTTTCCTCGGCAGCGGCGAGACGGCGCAGGGGCCGACGGCTGCGGCGGTTGCCAATGCCGTGTCGCGCGCCATCGGCGCCCGGCTGCGCGACCTGCCGCTGACACATGAGCGCATCCGCGCCGCGGTCGGCGCCTAGATCACGATGGCCTAAGCAGAGATTCTCTGGTTGCCCAACGGATCGCGACCTCGTTCTGCGTTCAAGGCCACGACGGCTTGGTGGATAGCGGCATCGAGGGTTTCAGCATCGGTGAAAGTCTGGTGCGCGAGATGATGGGCTTTGAGATCATGCCAGACAACCTCGATGTCGTTGAGTTCGGGCGCATATTTGGGCAGCCATTCGACGGTGAGCCAATGCTCGCGGGCAGCAAGTGCCGCCCGCGTTGCCTTGCTGGTATGGATTGGGCCGTTGTCGAGCACGATCACGACGGGCTTGCTCGGAATTCCAGGCTTGGGGCCGTAGAGAAAATCGAGGGTTTGCAGCAAGGCAATGAAGTCGGTGCTGCGCTTGCTGCGGGAGGTGGCGACGATCAACCTGCGGCCCAACCAGTCAAGCGCGCCCATCATGGCGACTTTCTTGGATTGTCCAGGGGCCGGCACGCGGAGATCGGCGCCACGCTTAGCCCAGGCTCGCGCCAAATAGGGATGCGTCAGCGCCTCGCTTTCGTCGGCGAACAGGAGAACGATATCGCCGGCCTCAGCCTGGGCTTTGCGCAGCTTGAGCCGCAGACCGACACGATCAATCTCGTTCGCGATCTGGCGGCCCTTCAGTGTGTGTCGTGGTCGCCGAAAACGGAATCCCCTTTTTTGCGCAACACTTTGGAGAGTTGCGAGCGAGAGATCGAGATGTTTTCCCGGGCTGCAATCTCATCGGCAAGACGGGCAAGCGTCCAGTTCGTTCGGTCCGCCACCGGCTGCGACAGAAGTGGTCCGGCGACTCTCAGCGCGGCCTGCGCCTTCAACGGCATTGGTCCCGAAGCAACGCTCGCCTTCAGCGCATCGATCCCGCCGCGCATGAAGTCGCTGCGCCAAAGCCGAACCGTATCCTCGCGCACCCCAAATGCCTGCGCGATCCGGCTGCTGGTCCAGCCATCAAGCGTTAGCAGAATAGCGCGCGCCCGATCCGCCTCGGCGCGATCCGCACCGCCAGCTAAAGCTTTCAGCGCCGTTTTCTGCTCGTCCGTCGCCGCCACCGGCGATTTGCCAGCCATGTCTTACCCCGCGAATCATTGGAAAGACAGAATCACAACCGGCATCTGTTGGCCAGGCCGGACAAACCTGCTTAGCTGCGGCAGAGGAACGACGGAGCCGCTCAGCGCTTGAACGGCGCCATGGCGGCGCGGGCGAGCTCATCGGCCCGCTCGTTCTCCGGCTCGCCGGCATGGCCTTTCACCCAGCGCCAGTCGACCTGGTGCTCACGGCGAGCCTCATCCAGCTTCATCCAAAGATCGGCGTTCTTCACCGGCTCCTTGCTTGCCGTCCGCCAGCCATTCGCCTTCCACTTGGCGATCCACTCGGTGATGCCCTTGCGCAAATATTCGGAGTTGGTGTGGAGCTCGGCGCGGCAGGACCGTTTCAGGGCGAGCAGGGCTTCAGTCGCCGCGCGAAGCTCCATGCGGTTGTTGGTCGTATGTGCCTCGCCGCCGCTGATCTCCTTGCGCTTGTCGCCATAGATCAGCACGGCGCCCCAGCCGCCCGGCCCCGGATTGCCGGAGCAGGCGCCGTCGCTGTAGATGATCACGGGCCTGTCGTCCTTCGCCTCGCGCTTGCTCAAAGCCCGTAATCCTTCGCCGAACTTGCCTGCTGATGAAAGCGCAGCTTGCGCCGGTATTCGAGCGGGTCCTTCGGCTTCACGAAAGCGCCGCCCTCGGTGTGGAACCAGTCATAGAGGCGAGTCAGCAGAAAGCGCAAGGCCGAGCCCCGCGCCAGAATGGGGAGCGCCTCGATTTCCTTAGCACTGAGCGGGCGGCGTTCGCCGTAGCCGCGCAAGAGCGCCCGCGCCTTGGTGACGTTGACGGCGTTCGGCTCCTCGAAGCACCAGGCGTTGAGGCAGATGGCGAGGTCGTAGGCGAAGAGGTCGTTGCAGGCAAAATAGAAGTCGATCAGGCCCGAAATCTCATCGTCCAGGAAGAAGACGTTGTCTGGGAAGAGATCGGCGTGAATGATCCCGGCGGGCAGGCCCTTGGGCCAGTGGCGCTCCAGAAAGGCGAATTCCTGCGCGATCTCGGCCGCAAGCCCGGCAGCCAGCTCGTCGGCGCGGCCGGCCGTCTCGGCGATGAGCTGGCGCCAGCCCTCAATGGAGAGCGCGTTCTCGCGGGTCAGCTCGAAGCCGCTGCCGGCGAGGTGCAGTTCGGCGAGGGCGCCGCCGAGCCGGGCGCAATGCTCGACCCGCGGCCGGCGCACTGAATAGCCCTGAAGGAAGCTGATCAGCGCGGCCGGGCGCCCTTCGAGCTGCTGCAGCGTATTTCCGGACCGGTCGCGCAAAGGGGTGGGGCAGGGGATATTGCGGGCCGCAAGATGCTCCATCAGGCCGAGGAAGAACGGCAGGTCGGCGCCGCTCACCCGCTTTTCGTAGAGCGTCAGGATGAACTGGCCGGCGCCGGCGGTGACGAGATAGTTGCTGTTCTCGACGCCCTCGGCAATGCCTTTGACCGAGACCAGCGAGCCGACGTCGTAGCCCGCCAGAAAATCGGTCAGCTCTTCGTCCGAGACATCGGTATAGACGGCCATCAAGGCTCAAGCCGCATTGGTCTGCAGCGCTCTGGGAAGCTTGAAAGTGACGTTTTCGGTCGCGGTGGTGATCGTCTCGACGCTCACCTCATAGACCTCGCGGAACGCCGAGATGATCTCCTCGACAAGGCGCTCCGGCGCGGAGGCTCCGGCCGTCAGGCCGAGCCGGCGCAGACCGGCAAGATCGCCCCAGGGAATGTCTTTCACCGTTTCCACCAGCATGGACCGCTCGCAGCCGGCCTTGCGCGCCACTTCGACGAGCCGCACGGAGTTCGAGCTGTTCGGCGCGCCGACCACGAGGATGGCGTCGGCCTTCGGCGCCATGGCCTTCACCGCGTCCTGCCGGTTGGAGGTGGCGTAGCAGATATCGTTCTTACGCGGGCCGGCGATGCTGGGAAAGCGCCGCTTCAGCACCGCGACGATCTCGCGCGTATCGTCGACCGACAAGGTGGTCTGGGTCACATAGGCGAGCTTCTCCGGATCGCGCGGAATAAAGCGCTCCGCGTCTTCGGCCGTCTGGATCAGCGCGATGGCCCTATCCGGAAGCTGGCCCATGGTGCCGACGACCTCCGGATGCCCGGCATGGCCGATCAGCAGGATTTCGAGCCCGCGCGCGAATTGCTGCTCGACCTGGACATGGACCTTGGAGACCAGCGGACAGGTTGCGTCGAGATGAAACAGGTTCCGCCGGGCCGCGGCGTGCGGGACGGTCTTCGGCACGCCATGCGCCGAGAACACCACCGGCGCGCCCGTATCGGGGATCTCGTCCAGCTCCTCGACGAAGATCGCGCCCTTGGCCCGCAGGTCCTCCACCACCGTCCGGTTGTGAACAATCTCGTGCCGCACATAGACAGGAGGGCCAAATCGCTGCAAAGCCAGTTCTACGATCTGAATGGCCCTGTCGACACCGGCGCAGAAACCGCGAGGGGCCACGAGGAGAATGGTGAGCGCGGGCTTGCCGGCGGACGGGTGCGCGGTCCTGTCCTGTCCTTCGATGGATGTCATCTGACGCAAGCCTCGTCCTGAAGGTGTGACAATGCAATCTTCTTCTGGCTATATAGGGGCGATTTGCTGCCTGATCGACGGATCAGCGACGCGGGGGCTCCATCGCCCGGGCGTTTCTAGCAAAAACCGCCCGGTTGAAACAACTGGCATGTCACAGAGTGTCCGCAATCTGGGGTTAGTCGGGGGAAAGAGAGCGACTTCGCAGTCAGCTTCGGGGGAAAAATTGGGCGGAATGGTCTCCAAAGCCGTGGGCAAGGCGATGCTCCGCGCTGCGGTCTTGACCGGCATGTGCGGCGCTCTCGCGGCCTGCGGCGTATCGCAACTGACGGCGCCGTTCAAAGGCGGCTTGTTCGGGGGAAGCAAAGAGGCGTCATCGGAGGCGTCGGTGACGCCGTCCAATTTGGCGAATGCGGCTCAGACCGGCCAGACGGGCGGCCAGCAGCTCACGACCGGCAGCCTCGGCTGTCCGAGCTTCGAGGTCTCCTCCGGCGACCGCACCATTACCTTCCGCGTGCCGGGCGGCGGTAGCGACAGCCTGTCGGTCATGCAACGCGGCGAGTTTACCAGCACCGCGCGGGAATGTGAGCCGACCTCAGGCGGCATGATGATCAAATACGGCTTTGCCGGCCGGGTGCTGCTCGGTCCCAAGGGCAAGCCCGGCTCGATCACTCTGCCGGCGAAGGTTACCGTGGTCGATGGCGCCAGCAGCACGCTGAAGACCGAGAAGGTCCGCGTCGTGGTCAACGTGCCGGCCGGCGCGACCGCGGGCTATTTCTCCGAGGTCCGGACGATCGAGCTGCCCATACCGGCGGGGACGTCGCCGCGGACCTATCGTCTCTATATCGGCTTCGATCAGAGCGCGGCGGGCACCTGAGGCGCAGCGATTGGGCATTTGCTCCGCCGCTGACCATTGTCCGCCGATAAGATGCAGGCAATCAACGCTTCCCCAGATCACGATGATTTTGGATTGGATCAATCCAAAATCATGACAGTGATCGATTCCAATAGTTTAGAGCGGGATGCGAGCGGAAAACCGGTTCCCACTTTTCCTCATCCCGCTCTAAGAAAGACGGGGGCAAAAGCGCGAGCCGAATTGCATGCATCCGGCCTTTCCACTATCTATGTGAGGAAGCCGTGCGACGCACGCGGAAGAGACCGGCGAGAGCCGGCGCCGAAGGAGCAACCGCCCCGGAACCTCTCAGGCAAAAGGACCGCATGCCGACGGCACTCTGGAAAGCAGCTCTGGCGCCAGCGCTCGGGCTCACCGAAGGGGTAAGCGCCGCTCAGCCTTCCCGAGCGGAGTGAATTCTCTCAGGTCACGCGACAGAGGGGGCAGGAAGTCCGGCTTGTCCGGATGATGCTCAATTTTGTTCGCGGATCGGGAGAGACATGGCGTCGCCAGAACATCAGCCGTCGAAATCCGATTTGAAACAGACCCCGCTCCACGCTCTGCATCTGGAGCTTGGTGCGAAGATGGTGCCGTTTGCCGGCTACGACATGCCGGTCGGCTATCCGACGGGGCTGATCAAGGAACATTTGCGGACGCGTGAAGCCGCGGGACTGTTCGACGTCTCGCATATGGGACAGGCGATCGTTCGGGGGTCGAGCCATGCCGCCACTGCTGCCGCGCTTGAAGCGCTGGTGCCCGGCGATATTGCCGGCCTGGAGCCGGGCCGCCAGCGATACACTCAGCTTCTCACCCAAGATGGCGGCATCATCGACGATCTGATGATTACGCGGCCGGTTTCACCTGCGGAGGACGGCACGCTGATGCTGGTCGTCAATGCCGCGCGCAAGGATGTCGACTACGCCCATATTGCCGCTAGGCTTCCGGCGGGCGTGACGTTGTCGCCGAAAGACGATCTCGCCCTCCTTGCTCTGCAAGGACCGGCTGCGGCCGAGATCATGGCCGGCCTCTGCCCCGATGCCGTGCGGCTCGGCTTCATGACCGCCGCGCCGGCCGAAATCGACGGAGTTCGCTGCCATATCAGCCGGTCCGGCTATACCGGCGAGGACGGTTTCGAGATCTCCGTGGCGGCCGGCGAGGCGGAAGCGCTGGCACGCCGTTTGCTTTCAAACGAGCGGGTCGTTCCGGTCGGTCTTGGCGCACGCGATACGCTGCGCCTCGAGGCCGGCCTTTGCCTTTACGGCCACGATATTGACGAAAGCACCTCGCCGGTGGAAGCGGACCTCGTCTGGTCGATTGGCAAGCGCCGGCGGACCGAGGGAGGCTTTCCAGGCGCCGAGCGGGTACGGCGAGAACTTCGCGAGGGACCGGCGCGGCTCCGGGTCGGGCTCAAGCTGGAGAACAGGGCGCCGGCCCGCGAGGGCTGCGAAATCGTCAGCGCGGAGGGTGGGCCGGTCGGGCGCGTGACCAGTGGCTCTTTTGCACCGAGCCTCGGCCTCCCTGTGGCGATGGGCTATGTGGCGAGCGTTCAGGCGAAACCGGGGACGCCCGTCAAACTTATCATCAGGGGCGCCCCCCATGCGGCGGCCGTCGTCCCCATGCCGTTCGTAGCGCATCGCTATCACCGCAGGACCAAGTCAGGAACAGCACATGGCTGACACCAAATATACCAGCGATCACGAATATATCAGCGTCGATACCGGCATCGGCACCGTCGGCATCTCCGAATATGCGCAGGACAAGCTCGGCGACATCGTTTTCGTCGAATTGCCGGAGGTCGGCAAGGTCCTCTCCAAGGGCCAGGAGGCGGCAGTCGTCGAATTGGTCAAGGCCGCGAGCGAGGTTTACGCGCCCGTATCCGGCGAGATCGTCGAAGTCAACGAGGCCATCGTTGCCGACCCCGCGCTCGTCAATCAGGACCCGGAGGGCGACGCCTGGTTCCTGAAGATCCGGCTCAGCAATCCGCGCGAGCTCGACATGCTGATGTCCACCGAAGCCTATAAGGACTATCTGGAGACCATCGAGTAATGCGGTATCTTCCCCACACGGCCGATGAGCGCCGCCAGATGCTCGCGGCGATCGGCGTCGCCGAGGTCGACGAGCTGTTCGCCGACGTCCCGGAGGGCCTGCTCCTGGACGGCATCCCCGGCCTGCCGCAGCATCACAGCGAGATGGCCGTCGAGCGCGCGCTGGGCCGGCTGGCGGCGCGGAACACGGCCGCGGGCTCGGTGCCGTTCTTTGCCGGCTGTGGCGCCTATAAACATCACGTCCCGGCTACGGTGGATCACATCATTCAGCGGTCGGAGTTCATGACCGCCTATACGCCCTATCAGCCGGAGATCGCGCAGGGCACGCTGCAATATCTGTTCGAGTTCCAGACCCAGGTCGCGGCGCTGACGGGCATGGAGGTAGCGAACGCCTCGATGTATGACGGCTCGACCGCCGCCGCCGAGGCCGTGCTGATGGCGCACCGCGTCACCAAGCGAACAAAGGCGGTGCTGTTCGGCAATCTGCATCCGCATTACCGCGCCGTCATCGAGACTATCAGCCGCTATTCCCAGCATGAGGTCGTGGCGCTGCCGTCCGCCCCGAATACAGAATTCGTCGAGGACATCGACACCGAGACCTCCTGCATCGTGGTGCAATATCCCGGCGTCTTCGGCGGCGCCCGCGATCTGACCCCGCTCGCCGAGCTTGCCCATAAAAATGGCGCACTGCTCATCGTCGTCGTTACCGAGGCGGTGTCCTTCGGCGCTCTGCGCTCGCCCGGCTCGATGGGCGCGGACATTGTCTTGGCGGAAGGCCAGTCGATCGGCAACGGCCTCAATTTCGGCGGCCCCTATCTGGGCCTCTTCGCCACGCGGCAGAAGTTTCTGCGGCAGATGCCGGGCCGGCTCTGCGGCGGGACGGTTGACGAGGAAGGGAAGCGCGGCTTCGTGCTGACACTCTCGACGCGCGAGCAGCATATCCGCCGCGAGAAGGCCACGAGCAATATCTGCACCAATTCCGGCCTCTGCTCGCTGGCCTTCACCGTGCATATGACGCTGCTCGGCGAGGCCGGGCTTCGCAAGCTGGCGCGGCTCAATCACGCCAATGCCGTGGCGCTTGCCGACAAGCTTGCGGCGGTGCCGGGTATCGAGATTGTCACTCCGCATTTCTTCAACGAGTTCACCATTCGCACGCCGAAACCCGGTGCAGAGGTCATCGATGCGCTTGTCGATGAAGGCGTGATCGGCGGCGTGCCGGCCTCGCGCCTCTTCCCGGATGACGAAAAGCTGCATGACCTGATCATCGTCGCGGCGACGGAAGTCAACACCACCGAAGACCGCCAAGCCTACGCGACCGCCCTCACGAAGGTGCTGCTATGAACGAAATGGCCAGGAAAGCCATCGCCACGGTTTCGGAGCCGAAGACCTACACCGGCAATCGCGGCTTGCAGATCGAGGAGCCGCTGATCTTCGAGATCGGCGCGCTGGAGACCTCCGGCGTCGACATCGAGGAACCGGAGCCTTTCGAGAGCCGGCTTGGCGACGCCGAGCGGCGCGATCCGATCGGCCTGCCGGGACTCTCCGAACCGGAGACCATGCGGCACTATGTGCGGCTGAGCCAGAAGAACTATGCCATCGACACCGGCATCTTCCCGCTGGGCTCCTGCACCATGAAGCACAATCCGCGCCTGAACGAGAAGATGGCGCGGCTGCCGGGCTTCGGCGACATCCACCCGCTCCAGCCGCAGAAGACCGTTTCCGGCGCCATCGAGCTGATGGCTATGCTCTCCGATTGGCTGCTCAAGCTGACAGGCATGGCCGCCGTCGACCTGTCGCCCAAGGCCGGCGCGCATGGCGAACTTTGCGGCATGATCGCCATCCGTGCGGCGTTGGAGGCGCGGGGCGAGGCCGACAAGCGGCGCGTCGTGCTGGTGCCCAATTCGGCGCATGGCACCAATCCGGCGACGGCCGCGCTGCTCGGTTTCACCGTCCGCGCGATCTCAGCCGAGAAGGAAAACGGCACGGTCCGCGCGGCGGCGGTGCGCGAGGCGCTCGGCGATGATGTCGCCGCTATGATGCTTACCAATCCGAACACTTGCGGGCTGTTCGAGCCCGAGATCGCCGAGATCGCCGCGGCGTTGCATGAGGCGGGCGCCTATCTCTATTGCGACGGCGCCAATTTCAACGCCATTGCCGGCAAGGTCCGGCCGGGCGACCTCGGCGTCGACGCCATGCACATCAATCTGCACAAGACCTTCTCGACCCCGCATGGCGGTGGCGGACCCGGCGCGGGGCCGGTCGTGTTCTCCGAGAGCCTCGCACCGTTTGCGCCGCTGCCGCTGATCCGGCGGGACGGCCGGCATCTCGTGCTGGTCGAGGATGAGGCGGGGGCGGGAAAGGCCGAGCCTTTCGGCCGGCTGGTCGCCTTCCACGGCCAGATGGGCATGTTCGTGCGCGCGCTCGCCTATATGCTGAGCTTCGGCATCGACGGCATCCGCCAGGCCTCGGAAGATGCGGTGCTGAACGCCAATTACATCCGCGCCGGGCTCCGGGACGCAATGAGCCAGCCCTTCGGCGACCGGGTCTGCATGCACGAGGTGCTGTTCGATGAAAGCTTCCTCAAGGGCACCGGGGTTTCGACGCTCGATTTCGCCAAGGCGATGATCGACGAAGGCTTCCATCCGATGACGGTGTATTTCCCGCTCGTCGTTCATGGGGCGATGCTGATCGAGCCGACGGAGTCGGAATCCAAGCAAAGCCTCGATCAGTTCGTCGGCGCGCTGAGATCGCTGGCCCGTGCCGCGCATCAGGGTGACGCCGCGCGCTTCACCGGCGCGCCGCATTACGCCCCGCGCCGACGGCTCGACGAGACGCGCGCCGCGCGCCAGCCGGTGCTGATCTACGCTGCACCGAAAGCCCAGGCCGCTGAATGAGCCGGCCGGCAAGGGCGGCGGATAAAAG
Organism: uncultured Alphaproteobacteria bacterium; assembly: GCA_963798805.1. Classification (GTDB taxonomy): domain Bacteria; phylum Pseudomonadota; class Alphaproteobacteria; order Rhizobiales; family Rhodomicrobiaceae; genus CAVZCK01. The sequence continues at coordinate 299,077 of CAWCVC010000017.1, read as the reverse complement.
CGTTAATTCCAGATGAACGCGGCCTTCGAGCTGCGTTCAGTTTCGGCGCTCTAATCTCTTCCCGAGTTCAAGGGACGCAAGATCTCTGAAGGATCGGCCCCCGCGAATTAGGGAGAGCACCGATGAAGACATTTTCGTTAAAATTGACTGCTTTAGCCTTTGCCGCGGCAATGGTCGCCGCTTCGGGCGCGCACGCCGCCAGCCTGTTCGACGATGATGATGACGGCAAGTCCGGCGCCTATCATCGCCAGGGCCAATATTGCGAGGAGCACCCTTATGCGGATACCTGCGAGTCCGACCGCGACCGGCCCTATCCGGACAGGACCTACCGGCATTCGTATGATCGCGATGACGACCGCGATTATGACCGCGACCGTTGCGTCGCCCTGGTCCGGGCCGTCGGCAAGCGCAATCTGGTGACGGTATTCGCCAGGAACAGCGCCCGCTTCGCCTGGATCCGCGAGACGCGCTTCGTCCATGGCGACCAATATGCCAACTGGAACATTGCCCGCGATGCCGAGATCGTCTGTACCCGGATCGGCGCGCTGAAAAGCTGCGAGGCGATCGCCACGCCCTGCCGCTACTGAGATCTGTGACGGTTGCGTGTGTTGCGTTAGTTGCGTGCGTGGCGTCGTAGCGTCAGTTGTCGCGTTTGCGCTCAGTCGAAGGCCGCCGGCATCCCTGCTGGCGGCCTCTATAGAGCCGGCGCCCGGCCGTATTCCGTTGCATAGGCCTGGCCCGGCGGCATGTCCTTCATGCCGCCGCCGAGATCCGCGGCCATTGCGAAAAATCCGAACGCCCCAAGAAGCAGTCACTTATATTTGTTTTGTTTTCCCCGAATGCGAATCGCCGAATCGATGTTGAATTTTACCGCTGGACCGTAAATCCGGCTGAGACGATCAGGGCTTGATCAACATCAATAACTTTCGATGCGGAGCATACTGTATATATTCAATCACAAGCCGATCAGGGGCAACAAGTTTCTAGATATGAAGGATTTCATGTGATATTCTGCTTAGAATTTTATGAGAATACTTTATTACGACTCGGCTGCGCCAAAATCACCAGCCGAGGGGCGGCTGGCGGATAGGCGGTAGCGTCTCAGTTTGAAATCGCAGCCGGGTTCTTTAGAGCGGCGGACTTTTAGTTGGCATCGGAAACGCCGCTGTAGCTGTCTGTTTTGGCATCGGATTTGTCCGAAAACCGCTTCGCACTTTTCGGTCCGATGCGTTTAGCTGTCAATGCCACGGGTGGAAGGGATAAACGTGCTGGGCGATATACATCGCCAGCATGCCGATATAGAACATTCCGCACAGGTGCATCATGTCTCTTGTGTGCGAAGGTGCAAGGAACCATACGGCGATTAGGATCGCGCCCCACACGAGTATCGTTCCAACCACATAGGCCGTTAGGGTGTGCTGGTTCATCGGAACCCTCCCGATCACCTTATGAGCGAGTATATCCGCAAACCGCGTTCAACTCACGTCCGATGGTCACAAAGCCCCCCTTGAAGCTACCCAGGCCGGGCAAGCGCGGACCCTATGAGGTCAAGGAAGGTTCAAACTAACCCGCTACCGGATAGGCAATAAAACTGGCAAGCTTATCGCCTGCCGCAAAAGAAAAACCGGGTCACGAGAACCCGGTAAGTTCCTCTCCTCCCACAGGACCTGGGCCAAAGCCTCAGTTCAACTTGGTGCCAACGTCTCTGATGCTTTTCGTCACCAAGTCTTCCGCCGACTTGCCTTTGAGGTCTCGAGCGATGATGATTTCAGCCGCGGCTGCTGCCGCATCGACTGACCGGGAGCGGATCTCAATAACGGCCTGCTCCTCGGCACGGGCGATTTTTTCCTCGGCAAGCTTCACGCGCCGCTGCAAGGATTTATTCAGGGCCTTGCGCGACTCTTCAGCGTAAAACTGCGCCTCCCTCCGTGCCATCGCAATAATATCCTCGGCCTCCTTTTCCGCATCCCGCCGCTTGCGCTGGTAATCGGCCAGAATTGACTGTGCTTCCTCGCGAAGGCGGTGCGCCTCCTCAAGTTCGGCACGAATCCGATCGGCTCTCTCATCCAGTGCTTTGGTTATTTTTGACGGAATGTTGTAATACACGAGAAGCGCCAGAAACAGGACAAAGGATACGAGTACCCAAAGTTCGGGGGAACTAAACATAGCATACCCTCGTCAGTTGCCAAGCACTTCGTTGACCGCGGCCTTTAATTCTGATGGGTCGACCGGTTTGCCCAATAAACGGGCAGCGAGAGCTTCTGCCGTCTCCGTAGCAATTTCGCGAACATGGCCGAGAGCCGACTCTTTGAGCGCGTTGATGCGTTTTTCGGCATCGGCGGTTTTGGCTGTCATCTCCGCGTCGACCTCGGCGCGCTGGCGATCCATATCGGCGGTCATTTCCTCACGCGCCTTGCGCGCGATCGCCTGGGCGCGCGCCCGTGCGTCCGCGAGCGCCTTCTCGTAATCCTCGATGGCGTGTTCGGTATCCTCACGCAACCTGGCGGCGGCGGCAATGTCGCCGGCGATCCGGTCCCGCCGCTCTTCCAGCATGCTTCCGACGCGAGGCAGGGCCAGGTGGACCATCAGCACATAGAGCAGGATGAAGGTGATCGCGAGCCAGATGATCTGGGGAGCGAAATTGGCGGGATCTAATTGCGGCATGTCTTGCGACCTTTTAGCGGCGTTTGGGACGGAACCCGGAAGCGGCCGTCCTGAACTCTCACGGGGCCGGCACAGCCCATTGTGCGCCGGCTGCGAAAACGACGCCGCCTAGAACACAAACAGGATGATGAGCGCCACGACCAGGCCGAACAGGCCGGTGGCTTCGGCGAGGGCAAAGCCGAGCAGCAGGTTCGGGAACTGGCCGGGAGCCGCCGACGGATTGCGGAGCGCGCCCGACAGATAGCCGCTGAAAATGCTGCCGATGCCGACGCCGGCGCCGATCAGCGCCGAGCATGCGAGACCCGCGCCGATGAGCTTTGCTGCTGCTGCGTCCATGTCTTGATCTCCTGGGACGTTGATGAGGTTTTGGTTGGATGGATTTAGTGATGCATATGCAGAGCATCATTGAGATAGATGCAGGTGAGAACCGCGAAGACGAAGGCCTGGAGGAAGGCGACGAGGAATTCGAGACCCGTGAACGCCACCATGAAGACGAGCGGTGCAAGGCCGCCGATAATGCCCATGGCGACCACAAAGGCGGCGAAGACCTGAAGCATCATGTGACCCGCCATCATATTGGCGAAGAGACGAACGGACAGGCTGATCGGGCGGATCATATAGGAGATCATCTCGATGACGATGAGGAGCGGCAGAAGCCAGATAGGCACGCCCGAAGGCACGAAGAGCTTCAGGAAGCGCGGCCCGTTCTTGATGAAGCCGACGACGGTGACCAGAATGAAGATGAACAGCGCCAGCGAGAACGTCACGATAATATGGCTCGTCACGGTGAAGGTATAAGGCACCATGCCGATCACATTCAGCGACAGGATGAAGAAGAACAGCGAGAATACGAACGGAAAAAACGGCTTACCTGCCTCGCCCGTATTGTCCGTCACCATCTTGGCAACAAATTCATAGGACAGCTCGGCCGTCGACTGCAGCCGGTTCGGGACGAGTGCATGGCCGCGCATGGCGTAGACGAAGAAGACCGTGATCAAACCGACCGCAATCAGCATGAACAGCGCCGAATTCGTGAAGGAGGCGTCGATGCCGAAGATGTGGATCGGCACGTAGCGGTCGATCGCGAACTGATGCATCGGGTCGATGGTGAGGCCCTCATGGGGCGCTGCCGCTCCTTGAGCGGCCGCCTCATGCCCCCCGGCAGCCTGACTTGCCGTCCCGCCTGCCTGCGCTAAGATCCAACTGGTCCCCGCCACGTCCTGCCATCCATCCGTTTAAAGCTCTTTCTGCATACGTTGCGCTGCTCTTACCGAATTGAGCAGCCCGGCTGCAATACCCAAAAGCAGAAATACAATGAGTAAAATGGGCGCAGTGCCGAACAGCCGGTCGAGCAGCCAGCCCATGGCGCCGCCGACGAAAACGCCGGCGACCAGCTCGGTGGCGAGGCGGAAGGCCCAGCCCATTGCGCGTCCGCGCGCTTCGGCCTCGGCGTTCCGGTCGCGGCCGTTCGCCTCGTCCTTTTTCACATGCTTCAGCTCATTGCCGAGCCTGTCGAGCCGGCGTTTGATGTCGCTATAGTCCGGATCGCCGTCTTGCGGATCACGGCCGCCGCCGGACGCTGACTGGATCATGAAAGCCTCGGAGAAAAAGCGCCGCTTGGCTCGGCACGCATATTCGCCGCGGACCTTAGAGCATCGTGCCTGAAAGGAAAAGCCGGATTTATGGGGCCTGGACGCCCGCCCGGGCGCCTGGCGGGACCGTATCGGCGCCCTCGCCCAGCCCGCGCTGCATCAGCACCACATCCAGCCAGCGGCCGAATTTGAATCCTACCTTCATATAGGTGCCGACAAGCCGGAATCCGAGCCCCTTATGAAGACCGACCGAGCCGTGATTGGCGCTATCGCCGATGATGGCCATCATCTGCCGGTAGCCGAGTGCCTCGGAGCGCCGGATCAGCTCGATGACGAGGGCCCGACCGGCGCCGCGCCTGTGATGCGCCGGGTCGATATAGACGCTGTTTTCCAGAGTGAAGCGGTAGGCGGAGCGGCGGTGGAACAGACCGGCATAGGCGTAGCCGATCACTGCGCCGTCGGCTTCCGCCACTAGCCAGGGCAGCCCTTGTGCGCGGATCTGCTCATGCCGTTCGGACATTTCGGCGAGAGAGGGCGGAATTTCCTCGAAGGTCGCGGTGCCGTGGAGGACGTAATGCTCGTAAATCCGCGTGACGGCTGCCAGATCTTCGGGGATGAGATCGCGGACCATCATCATCGTGACCAGACCTCTTAAGACGTTAGCCGAGTGTTGTACTGGAAGCCGCGCAAGCAGCCATCAGCCGGGCGCTCACATTCCTGCAAGCCTGCTTGCATAATCGATGCCAGGATATTGCGTTCGGCGTATCTGGGACAGCAGAGTGTTTCGGTCAGTGCTGAAGGCTGGGATTAAAGAGCTTAACCCGCCTCGCGGAATCTCTCCGCCGTCTGCAGGTCGACCGAGACGAGCTGGCTGACGCCTTTTTCCTGCATGGTGACGCCGAACAGCCGGTCCATCGCCGCCATGGTGATCGGATTATGCGTGATGACGAGGAAACGCGTGTCGGTCGTCTTCGTCATCTCCTCCAGCATGGCGCAGAAACGGTGCACATTGGCGTCGTCGAGCGGTGCGTCGACCTCGTCGAGCACGCAGATCGGCGACGGGTTGGTCTGGAAGACGGCGAAGATCAGCGCGAGCGCGGTCAGCGCCTTCTCCCCGCCCGACAGTAGCGTGAGCACCTGCGGCTTCTTGCCGGGCGGACGGGCGAGGATTTCGAGGCCGGACTCCAGCGGATCGTCGCTCTCGATGAGCTGCAATTCCGCCTCGCCGCCGCCGAACAGCACCTTAAACAGGCGCTGGAAGTGACCGTTGACCGTGTCGAACGCTTCCAGCAGGCGCTTGCGGCCCTCCTTGTTCAGATTGATGACGCCCTGGCGCAGCTTGGCGATGGCCTCTTCGAGATCGGCGCGCTCCTTCTCCAGGCTGTCATATTCGGCGCCGAGGCTGGCGGCCTCCTCTTCGGCGCGCAGATTGACGCCGCCCAGCCGCTCGCGGTCTGCCTTCAGCTTGACGATGGTCTGCTCGATCTCGTCATGCGCGGGAAGCGGCTTCTTCCCATCGACGCCGACCAGGGCGAGCACCTCTTCGGCGGAGCATTCGAAATTCTCGCGGATATGCTGGGCCTGATCGCGCCGCCTTTCACGGGCTGCTTCCAGGCGCGCCTCGATGCGGGCACGTTCCTCGCGGGCCTTGGCCAGCACGGCTTGGGCCTCGCGCAACGTCCGCTCCTGCTCGCGCACGGCGGTTTCGGCTTCGGCCAGCTTGACGGCTGCCTGGCGGCGCAGCTCTTCGGCCTGGCTCAGCTCGTTGAGGATCTTCTGGCGCCGTTCCTCGATCTTGGCCGGCAGCTCGGCAAGGGCGGCCAGCTCCTTGCGTACCTCCTCGAGCCGGTCGCGCAAGGTCGTGATCTGCGCCTCGGCGCTGCTGTCTCGGCCCAGCCAGCGCTTGCGTTCGGCCGTGATCGCTTCGAGCCGCGTTTGGCGCGCGCGGATTTCGCGGTCGACGCCGTCGGCGCGCGATTTGGCTTCGGCGAAAGCGGAGCGCCTGGACGACGCGGCGGCCATGGCGGCCTGAAGCTTTGCCTCCAGGTCGGTCGCGGGCACAAGCGCGGCGATGAGGGCCTCGGCTTCGGCCTGTTGGGCGGCTGCCTCTTCGCGGGCGGCGCCGACACGCTTTGCCGCCTCGGCAAGCGTAGTGAGCTTGGCCTGATGCTCCTGGATGGCGCGTTCCGCCTTGGCGAGCCTGTCGCGGCTGCTCGCTGCCTGTCCCTGAAGCTGCCGCCAGCGGTCACGCAGCAGCTTCTCCTGCTGCTGGGCGTGGTTGACCGCCTCGCTCGCCTCTTCCCGCGCCGTCTCGGCGGTCTCGGCCTCGGCGAGAAGCGCCGCGACCTGCTCTTCGAGCTGGCCGAGGCGGTTGCGCTCGGCGAGCCGCTTGGCGGCAGCCGTCGGCGCATCGGCGGCGGCGGTAAAGCCGTCCCAGCGCCAGATGTCGCCCTCGCGGCTGACGAGACGCTGGCCGGGCCTGAGCCGGGCCTGCAGGGCGGCGCCCTGGGTTCGGTCGACAATGCCGATCTGGGCGAGACCCCGGGCAAGCTCCGGCGGGCCCTTGACCTGCGCGGCGAGAGGCTCGACGCCCGCGGGCAGCGCTGGGTCGCCGTCGGCCGGGACGCGGCTCCAGCGCACGGGCGCATCCGGATCGAGGCCGGCCTCAAGGTCGTCGCTCAGCGCCGCGCCGAGCGCTACCTCGTAGCCGGGCGCAACGCGGATCTCGTCGATCACCGGCCGCCATTTGGCGCTCTCGCTGGGTTTGAGCAGTTTGACGAGCGTTGCGACCTCGGTCTCGAGCTGGCGCGCCTTCAGCCGCGACTGACTGGCCGCCTCGCGCGCCTCTTTTTCGCGGGCGCGCAGCTGGGGCAGCGAGGCTTCCAGCTCGGCGGTCTGGCCCTCGACCGCGGCCAGTTCGTCATCGAGCTGGGCAAGCTGCTCGCGAAGCGCCTCGACCTCCTGGACCGCATCCGGCGCCACGCCGAACGCTTCGATCTGGCGATCGAGGCCGGCCGCCTCGGCCGTGAGCTTGGCCGCGCGCTGCCCCGCCTCGGCGATGCGCGCCTCGGCCTGGGAGCGCTTCGCCCGCGCCTCGGCGGCGTCGGAGGTTGCTGCCTGAAGCTCGGCTTCGGCGGTCTGGAGAGCCTCGGCGGCCTCGGCGACGGCCTCGGCGAAAACCTCTCGGCTCACCGCGTCCTCTTCGCTGACCGCGCGCAGCTCCTCTTCTTCCTCATCGAGCTTTTTTAGAAGCTCCTTGGCTTCGCCGATTGCGTCCGTCTCGCGCTCGATGTCCTTCTGAAGCTGCGCCAGCCGCGTCTCCAGCTCGGTCTGCCGATCCTTGGCGCGCTGCTCCTCGCGCTCCAGCGTCTGGCGTTCAACCTCCAGCCGGTGCAGGACGGCGGCGCGGGTCGCCTCCTCCTCGCGCAGCGGCTGGATCGTCTCGATGATCTCGGCCCGCGCGCGTGTCGCGGCGGATTCGGCCTGGGTAAGCTGGCCGACGCTGCGCGTCGCTCCGAGCAGCGCCGTCTCCTCGGCGGTCACATGCCCGGACGCCGCGCTCCATTGCTGGAAGGCGTGGATCGCCTCCGCCTTGCGCAGCTCTGCGGAGATTTCCTTATAGCGCTGGGCCTGACGGGCTTGCTTGCGCAGATTTTGAAGCTGCGAGCTGAGCTGGCCCATGACATCGCTCAGCCGCTCGAGATTGGCCTCGGCCGCCTTCAACCGCAGCTCGGCCTCGTGCCGCCTTCCATGCAGTCCGGCAATGCCGGCGGCGTCTTCCAGGATGCGGCGCCGCTCCTGCGGCTTGGAGCTGATGATCTCGCTGATCTGCCCCTGCCGCACGAGCGCCTGGCTGCGCGCGCCGGTGGCGGCGTCGGCAAACAGGAGCTGGACGTCGCGGGCGCGCACGTCCTTGGCATTGATCTTATAGATCGACCCCGCCTCGCGCTGGATGCGCCGGGCGATCTCCAGTGTGTCGCTGTCGTTGAATTCGGCCGGGGCACGGCGCGAGCGGTTGTCGATGCCGATCGTCACCTCGGCCATGTTGCGGGCCGGGCGGGTGTCGGTGCCGGCGAAGATGACGTCGTCCATGGCGCCGCCGCGCATGTTCTTATAGGACGTCTCGCCCATGACCCAGCGCAGGGCTTCGAGCAGGTTGGATTTGCCGCAGCCATTCGGACCAACGACGCCGGTCAGGCCAGGCTCGACCAGCAACTCGGTCGGTTCGACGAAAGATTTGAAGCCCAGAAGGCGTAGGCGCGTGATCTGCACTGGCAATCCCTTATGGCACGTCAGCGGCGGCGCGCCTTCGCACTAGTGTCCCGTCTCCGAATTGCCTTCACCCTTGCCGCAAGCTTGCCAAGGCAATTCGGAGACCAAGGGACACTAGTGGACTCAAAGTTCTAGTGTGGCCTATGTCTCGCAATTGCCTTATTGAGACAGCGGCGAAGGTGAAGGCAATTGCAAGACGCCACACTCGGCGGTGGGATTATGCCGGCTTGGCCGCGCTGATGAGATGCTGTTCGATCAGTTTCCGCATCTCGTCGTAACTCGTAAAGCCCTGCACATGCTGGCCGTTGATGAAGAAGGTCGGCGTTCCTTTCACGCCGAGCTCCCGCCCCCGCTGTTTGACCTCGACTATCCCATCCTTAGTCTTTTGATTCGCCATGCAGCTGTCAAACGCGGCGCGGCTGATGCCGGTGTCTTGCACAATTTTGTAGAGCAGGTCGGGATTGGGGTCGCGGCCATTCCAGCGGCCCCGATTGGCCAGAAACTTGTCGTTGACGGCGAAATAGCGCTTCTCGGGAACGCAGCGCGCGGCCTGGGCGGCGGCGGCCGGCGAATTGCCGATCGGGAATTCGCGGTAGATGAAATAGACCTTGCCGGTATCGATGAAGTTCTTCTTGATCTGGGGAAAGACCTGGGCGTGATAGGCGGCGCAGATGGGGCAGCCGAGCGAGGCATATTCGATGATCGTCACGGGCGCCGTGGCGGTGCCGAGCGTCTTTTCCTCGAGCGGACCCGGCTTGGCAAGCTGGGCGGCGTCGGGTGCGCCGCCGGTCTTGGTCGATGAGGTGAAATCGACGCCTTCCGGCAAGCCGCCTGCGCAGCCAGCCAAACCGGCCAAAAGCGAGACCACAAGAACCGGGCGCAGGAATGCTGTCCTGCGCGAGACGTTCGCCCTGACGTCACCCATAAAGATCTGCCCCGTTTGCCCTGCTGCCTATCCGGCGGGATATCTATCGCGCCGAAATGGCAAAATTAGGCTCAGCTCTTACCGACCGAGCCGCCCATGATCTTGTCGAAATCCGAAATATCGGCACCCTGCAGCTTGTGGCCGTTGATGAAGAAGGTCGGTGTGGCATGAACATCGAATTTCGTGTTTCCCCGGTCGCGGACCCATTCGATGTATTTCAGGACCTTCTCGTCCTTCAGACACTGGTCGAAGCGCTGCTCGGTGAAGCCGACCTGCTTGGAGAATTTCTGCAAGGCGGGAATGGGGTTGTTCTTGAACGCCCATTCTTCCTGGTTGGCGTAGAGCAGGTTCACGAAGTCGAAATATTTCGGCTTCTCGACGCAGCGCGCCAGCATGGCAGCGGCAGCCGCGACATTATCCAGCGGGAATTCGCGGATAATGTATCGGGCCTTGCCGGTGTCGATATATTTCTTCTTCAGCTCCGGCAGGACCGTTTCGTGGAAATGCGCGCAGTGCGGACAGGTCATCGACGAATATTCGATGATCGTATAAGGCGCATCTTCCTTGCCCATGACGTTTTCGGGCAGGTCGCCGGGCTTCATCAGTTCGCTCAGATCGACATCAGGCTTGATCGGGGCCTGAGCGCGGGTTTCACTGGCCGATAGCACAGTCAGAGCGCCGGCAAGAAAAGCAGCGGCGCCCATCGAGGCGGCAATCAGCGCCGTGCGGCGCGTCAGCCCGCCTTTCGGGGAAGAGAGCAAGTTGAACAATTCGGTCTCCATAAAAGCGTGACCCTCGGCGCGGGCCGCGGAAATCTCCCTGTCTGTGAAGATGACATAGGACGAGATTGGTCCGCTGTCGAGCACACGCGACGTTACGGCAATGAAAATGGCGTGAGTTCGGCGTTCAGGATGCACCAGCGACACTTTGCCTGGCCTTTATGCCGGCGGCGATGCGGCTCAGCGCGCCTTTGAGCCGGTCTTCGGGCAGGCTGGCGAGCAGCGCCTGATGCTCCGCGGCGCCTGCGGTAAGGGCAGGGCGCGCGTCTTCCGCTTTACGCGCCAGAGGCGCCTGGACCACCCGGATCTCGGAGACGGCGCGATAGCCGAAACTGGCGTTGATGCGCTCGATGAGCTGAGAGCGCAGATGCTCGACCTCCAGCGCACGGGCGCCGCCGACACGCAGAATCAGAGTGGCGCCGGTTGTCGACGCATCGCCCTCGGCGGATGCGGCGGCGCGGGGCCATTTGAGCCGCTCGGGCGCGGTGAAGGCGGCAAGCTCAGGCCCGGCGATGGCGGCCCAGTCGGTGAGGATGGCGGCGGCGGGAAAGCCGAATTTCTCGAATGCCGGCCGCATCAGCGTCGGCACAAGCTCTCCGACCATCTTCGCCCGCACGGCGCGCGGCATCCAATTTTTCGCGGCGGGAGTGAAACCCTGCCGCGCGGCGTCGGTCTTTGGCTTGTTTTTCATGAGCCCCCCGGCTCGTCTCGTGGACGAGGGGGACGCTAGATGATTCGCGCGAAAGCCGCGAGCGGGCAGGTGTCGCCCTATGCCGCGCCGGCTTCGTGATGGAATTGCAGCTCCGCGAGCCGCGAATAGATGCCGCCTTCCTCGACGAGGCTCGAATGCGTGCCCTCCTCGACGATCTGGCCGCCGTCGAGAACCAGGATGCGGTCGGCGCTCAGCACGGTCGCCAGCCGGTGGGCGATGACGAGCGTAGTGCGGCCCTCCATGGCGCGGTTGAGCGCGGTCTGGACGAGGCTCTCGCTTTCGGCGTCGAGCGCGCTGGTCGCTTCGTCGAGCAAGAGGATCGGCGCATTGCGCAAGAGCGCGCGGGCAATGGCGATGCGCTGGCGCTGGCCGCCGGAAAGGGTGACGCCGCGTTCGCCGAGCATGGTGTAGTAGCCCTCGGGCAGCGTGTCGATGAACTCGCTCGCCAGTGCCGTGCGGGCGGCCATGCGGACATCCTCGTCGCTCGCATCCTCATAGCCATAGCGGATGTTTTCCGCGATCGAGGCAGCGAAGACGGCGGGGTCCTGGGCGACATAGGACATGCGGCGGCGCAGAGCATCCAGCGCGGCCTGGTTGGCGGCGACGCCATCGATCAGCACCCGTCCGCGCTGCGGGTCGTAAAAGCGCAGGATGAGGTTGAAGATCGTCGATTTTCCCGCGCCGGTCGGGCCGACAATGGCGACCCGCTCTCCGGGGCGGATAGTGAAGTTCAGGTTCCTGAGCACCGGCGCGTCTGGCCGCCCGGGATAGAAGAACGACACGCCGTCGAAGCGGATCTCGCCGCGCGCCGGCTCCGGAAGCGGCGTCGGATTGGGAGGCGAGACGATGTCCGGCTCGACGGCCATCAGCTCGCCGAGCCGCTCGGCTGCGCCGATGGCCTGCTGGATCTCGCCCCAGACCTCGGAGAGCATGGCGGTCGAGCTTGCGGCGAAGGCGGCGTAGAGCACGAACTGGGCCAGACGACCGCCGGTCATGGTGCCGGCAAGCACGGCATGCGCGCCATACCAGAGAATGCCGACAATGCTGGCAAAGACCAGGAAGGTGGCCGTCGCGGTCAGCCAGGCGCGGGCGGTGACGCGCCGGCGCGCGGCCTGGAAGGCGGTCTCGACCGCGGCGCTGAAGCGGCGGACCACGACGGGCTCGAAGGTGAAGGCCTGCATGGTGCGCGGCGCGCCGAGATTTTCCGCCGCATAGGCCGAGGCAGTGGCGAGCTCGTCCTGCGCCCTCCGCGACAGGCGCCGCACCACCCGGCCATAGGCGACGAGCGGCAGCACCACGAGGGGGATCGCGCCGATGACCATGGCGCTGAGCTTTGGGCTCGTCAGCACCATCATGATCAGCGCGCCCACCACGAGAACGAAGTTGCGCAGCGCCTGGCTGACGGAGGCGGAAACGGCGGACTTGATTTGCGTGGTGTCGGCCGTGAGCCGCGACATCAGCTCGGCGGAATGGGTCTGCTCGTAAAAAGCGGGGCTCAGCTTGGTCAGATGCGCGAAGACGGCCGCCCGGATGTCGGCAACCGCGCGCTCGCCGAGCCAGGTGACGCTGTAGAAGCGCAGGGCGCTCGCCCCGGCCAGGATCGCCGCGATCAGCAACAGCATGCCGAAATAGCTGTTGACCAGCCCGGCATTGTCCTTGGAGAAACCGAAATCGATGACGCGGCGCACAGCGACCGGAAGCACCAGCGTTGCGGCGGCGGCAACCACGAGGCTGACGCCGGCGAGGATCATGATGGCCTTATAGCGGGTGACGAAAGGGCGGAGCTGCCAGAGGTTTTTCAGCGAGCGCGATCGCTCGGGCGATTTCAGCAAAGGGTCGAGGGCGACGCCGTCCACGGCCATGGTGTTATCAATCGGCTCGGTTGTTGAACCGTTCGCAGCGCTGCCGTTCTTCATGACTTTCTACCTTCGGCCTTGGGGCGGACCTCCACCGATATTCATGCAGGACATTACTGCCGCCATTCGGTGCAATGTGCAACTCAACATGGCCAAAACATGGGGCGACAAATGTGACGCGAGGATCTTGCCAGCCGATATTGTGCTGCGATATTAGGAGGGCAGGACAATCACCCAAAGTTAGGATGCGGTCATCCGGCGCGGGCCCGAGCGAGACGGAAGGCAATTTGCCATGAAAAGAGAAGGTCACCCCGACTATCATAAGATTACCGTCGTCATGACCAACGGCACGGAATTCGAAACCTATTCGACCTACGGGGCGGAAGGCGACCGGCTTCAACTCGATGTCGATCCGGCCACGCACCCGGCCTGGACAGGCGGCAACGCGCAGCTTGTCGACCGCGGCGGACGGTTGAGCAAGTTCAAGAAGAAGTTCGAAGGCTTTCTGGGCTGAGGATCGGGCGCGGGTGGGATCGCCCGCCGCACGCGCTGCAAGGCTTCGGCAGGCTCAGCGAGTGAAGGCAGCCTGTATCTGCGCCACCTGCGCGCCGACCGGGTTGAATTTGCGCGCCGTGGGCCGCGTCTCGCCGCGATCGGCGGCGTCATAATCGCGGATCTTCCGGTGCAGCCGGTAGGCTTCCTCGATCAATTCCCTCAGACGGACCGGCAATTCGTCATAGCCGCGCGAGCCCGCCATGCGGGTCATCGGCGGCAGCACGAGCGGATCATTGGCGCTGCCGGCCGGCGGCATCGACTCGCCATTCATGACGGCGCGGCGCGCGAGCAGCCAGGTTGCCAGCTGGGTCAGCCGTGTCGTCAGCCGCATGCTTTCGGTCGCATAGGCGAGCGTGATGTAGGGCGTCAGGCATTTCGATTCGCGCCGGCCCGATCCATCGAGATAGCTGGCCGCAGCCTCGACAAGAGCCATACCTTCGCGGAACAGGGAGAGGAACTCTTCCTTGCGGCCACTATGCGTGCGAAACGGAATGGTGACGGTCCCATCATTCCGGGGTGAGACGAAGCCGGTCTCGCTACTCATCTACGCGAACCCTAAACGACTGATAATCCGAGCGCTGTCATCGACAAGCCTATCACCCCATAATGTTTAATTTCGCTTTAGCCATGCAAGGGGTTTTTACGAAATTGATGAACGAAACCGTGGATTAGCCAAAATCCGGAACCGCGCCGCGCCGCGGATGGGCGATCTCGTCAAGAAAAATGCCGCGGGAAGGCCGCGGCATGAGTATGAAGGAGGCACTACAAGACGAAGGAGCCGTCCGGTAATCTTGAAACGACTCTGATGAGGGTGATTCTCGGCGAGAAAAGGTAATTTTTAGTTAAAATTGTTTTTGATGCGGCGGGCATTCGATCCTGCGAGCCCGGAATTGGCGGCGAGGCTTTCAGCCACTCAGCTCTTGAAAACCGAATGGGCGCTGTCGCGGGAGGATTTCTTCGAGGCGATCATCGCCTCCACGCGCTGGCGCTCGGCCGTCAGCACGGCAATGTATTCTTCCAGGTCTTTCACCGAAAAAGTCGAAAGATCCGCGCCCAGCTCGAATGCAGGCTTTTTCTTCGGCAACTCTTCGTCCCAGCTCATCGGACCCATGCCTCTGCTGATGTCCATCCTCGGCGGCCGCTTCCGAAACCGCCGTCTCAGCTCTCTTTTAGCAATTGCTTTGCCAGAGTGCGAGGCGCTTGGCAGCGCCAGGCGGCGGTAAGCAGTCCTCTCAGCTCTCGCTCATCCACCGCACCGAGACGGACGAGCACCGCCGGAAAACCTTTGTAGTGATCGGTCGTGAAGAACTTCTCCGGCGCCGACTCCAGAAGGCTTTGCTTCTCTTCCGCGGCGCAGCGGATAGCCAGCACGTCCGGCCTCGGCTCGCGGTGTCTCCTGGCGACGCGCTCGAGATACGTCCAGGCGAACTGCTTCCCGCGCACATAGAAATTCACCGCCGTCTCATTCGACCGGACCTCGACCTCCGGCAGTGACGATGCGATCCGGCGCACAGTGTTAAGATCGGTCATAGTGACGGCTCCCAGATCGCGGCCGGAACGGATCGCCCCCCTGGCCGTTCCAGGGGCGGGTAGCGCAGACGGTGCTTGCGCGTATCTCTGAGCGGGGCATTATGCAGCCGGTTGAGTAATGAGTTCAATGCCGGAAGCCAAAAAGGAGCCCACCCTATGAGCCTGCCCGCGGTCATGACAGCCATCGCCATCACCGAGCCCGGCGGGCCCGAGGTGCTCAAGCCGATCGAGAGACCGGTGCCGAAGCCGGGAGCGCGCGAGGTTCTCATCAAGGTCGAGGCCGCCGGCGTCAACCGCCCGGACGCGATCCAGCGCGAGGGCCGCTATCCGCCGCCGCCCGGCGCCTCCGACCTTCCCGGGCTGGAGATCGCCGGCGAAGTCGTGGCGCTCGGCGATGGGGTCGAGCGGCTCAAGCTCGGCGACCGCGTCACCGCCCTGGTGACCGGCGGCGGCTATGCGCAATATTGCCTTGCCGATGAGCGCGTGGCATTGCCCTTTCCGGCCGGCTTCGACGCGGTGAAGGCCGCAGCGCTCCCTGAGACCTTTTTCACCGTCTGGCAGAATGTTTTCGTGCGCGGCGGGCTCAAGAGCGGCGAGACCTTCCTCGTCCATGGCGGCACCAGCGGCATCGGCACGACCGCCATCCAATTGGCGAAAGCTTTCGGTGCAACCGTCTACACCACGGCCGGAAGCGCGGAGAAATGCTCCGCCTGCGAGGCCCTGGGCGCCGACCGCGCCATCAACTACGGGGATGAGGATTTCGTCGCCGTCATCAAGGAGGCGACGGGCGGCAAGGGCGTCGATCTGATCCTCGATATGGTCGGCGGCGACTATATCCAGCGCAATCTCAATTGCGTCGCCGAGGATGGCCGCATCCACCAGATCGCCTTTCTCCAGGGGGCGAAGGCGGCCGTTGATTTCACCAAGCTGATGGTGAGGCGGATCACCTTCACCGGCTCGACGCTGAGGCCGCGCTCCGTCGAGGTCAAAGCCGCGCTTGCCCGGGCGCTCGGGGCCGAGGTCTGGCCGCTGCTGGCGAGCGGCAAGGTCAAGCCGGTGATCGACAGCACATTTCCGCTCGAAAAGGCCGCAGATGCTCATCGCCGCCTGGAGCAGAGCGGCCATATCGGCAAGATCATCCTGACCGTGTGACGCATCCTGAGCAGAGTTGCATGGCTCGTCCATGCTCTCATCGAGCCTATGCGGACAGCGAGCGAGCTGGCGTGTTTCCCATTGACATCAAAATATACGCAAGCCAAACTCGCCTAAGGTCGATACACTTGCCGCCTGCCCCCCTCTCGGGATGGTGAACGTATCATCTCTCTACCCACCCTCGCTATTGGCGAACGGGTCGGCAAAGCAGGCCCCGATCGTTTCCGTTCGCCTATGGAGAGGTGCTCTCATGCGCGACTTTCGCGATGCGAAGGCCATGGCGCACGCCCTGCGCGATGCGTTGAAAATAAAGGCCGTCGAAACCACCCACAGCGAGTGTCTGGAGCTGATCGCCAAGGCGTTCGGCTATCAGAATTGGAACGTCCTCTCGGCCATGATCGAGGTTGCTGGACCGCGAGAAGCTGGCGAGCGTACGCCTGCGCAAGCTGACGCACAGGCCCCGCTGGAAAAAGCCACGCTCTATTGCTCGTTCTGCGGCAAGAGCCAGCACGAGGTCCAGACTCTGATCGCCGGTCCGACCGTTTTCATCTGCGACGAGTGTGTTGAACTATGCGACGATATCATCGACCATAAAGAAGATCAGGAAATCTTAAACCTGCTGAAGGCGGATATCGAGAACGACAATCAAGCTTATCCAGCCGCACTTGAATATCTTAGCCATATGTCCACTGAAGACATAGCATCATATGTGGCGCGTTGCAGAAAAGCTGCAGAGCGTCATCACCTTGGTTTGCGGTATGTTCAAGCGAGTTCTTGCCGCGCGGCGCGGCGATGCGCTGGCGGCCGCAGATCTGGTGGCATCACCTCGCTTCGCTAAGTTGGCAAACCAGCCAGAGGAAGAGCTCCGCGCCCGTCTCGAAGAAGCCGAACGCGGGCTGAAGCGATATGAGGACGCAATCCGGCTCGGGATGACAGCGCTTGGCGCGCGCAGACAGCCAAGCTGACCCGAGATTGCGGTTACGGCGTGGCGGGCCCTTCAGTGGGCAAGCCACGCTCGTTATGTGATGACCGCAATTGTCCCTTATTGCCTTCCGCCAATCTTCGGCTTGTAGACCGTAGCTGGCTCCAGGCCACGAAGCATCCGTTGGCGAAACCGTGCAAACCTGCTTAGCGGCGGTTCCCCGCGCCGAATTTTCGCGGCGTCCGACAGAAAATTTGCGTCTTTTGCCGAGCGAGCTTATATGCTGCAGGTAGCTTTGATGCGAACGACGCAATCTCCAAGCATCGCGGAACGACATCAGGCCTGGGAACCGAACGGCTTTTCAGGACACGGGAGAGATTTATGACGCAGCGGCCTTTAATGCCCAAGGCGACAGCCGTCTGGCTGGTCGAGAATACTGCACTGACTTTTGAGCAGATCGCCGAATTTTGCGGACTTCATGTTTTGGAAGTGAAGGGCATCGCCGACGGCGATGTCGCCCACGGTATCAAGGGCATGGACCCGATTTCGTCCGGGCAGCTCACACGAGAGGAAATCGACAAGGCGCAGAAGAACCCGGATCACCGGCTTCAGGTCGCCAAATCGAAAGTCGAGATGCCGCAGGTCAAGACCAAGCGCGTGCCGAAATACACGCCCCTATCGCGCCGGCAAGACCGACCGAACGCCATCCTCTGGCTGCTCCGGCACCACCCCGAGCTGCGCGACTCGCAGATCATGCGCCTCGTCGGCACGACCAAGCCGACCATCGAGGCGATCAGGGAGCGCACGCACTGGAATTCGGCCAATCTGCAGCCGCAGGACCCGGTTGCGTTGGGGCTCTGCTCGCAGGTCGATCTTGACTTTGAGGTGCGCAAGGCGGCGAAACGGCTCGAGCAGGAGCGGAAGGCGGCCGGTATCGAGGAGCCTGAGCCCGAGGAAGCCGGTACGCTGCTTCCGGCGGAGGAAACGGCCGATCCGACGCTCATCCGCCGCCGCCCGGCCGAGCCGGCGCTGAAGCCGGAGGATGAGGAGCGTCAATTGACGGTCGAGGATGTTTTCGGCTCCAATCCGGACGAAGGTCGGGAATAAACTCACCATTTCGCCGGCCGCCCGCGGCCGGCTTCGCCCGACTTAGGAGAATGAGCTTAACATCGCAAACATATCTATTACTATCGTCCTAAGCCAAACGTTCGACGGGGGACGGGGACGATGACTGGCAGGATATTTTGCGTCCTGCACGTGCCGAAATGCGCGGGCAGCACGATCGAAGCCCATCTGAGGAAGCAGTTGGGGGGAGAAGCCTTCTGGTGTCCACCGAAGCGCACCAGAAAATTGCCTCTGGAGTTTCTAGGGCGTAAATATGCCAGTGGTCTGCCTGGGCCGGCCACGGCCATTCGGGCAGTTTCCGGCCATTTTATCGGTCGATCGATCGAGAAATATTTCTCCGGGCGACAGATTAGTCGCACGCTTCTTCTCCGCCGGCCGGTCGATCTCGTTCTCTCGTGGTACAATTTTCGCATGATGCGCTATATTGCGGCCGGGCTCGCACCCTACCCTCTTGGCCTGCATTTGCGCAGCGCGCCGCAGGATCCGGTGGCGAACTTCCTTCTGGAACGCTGGCTCGAGCTGCCGTTATGGACCATCGCCGCAATGAGCGTAGAGCGAAAGGCGAAGCTCCTCGATGACGCGCTTGGCGCATTTGAATTCGTCGGGGATATCCGAGAATGCGATGACCTGGTCGCGATGATCTCCAGCGAGCTCGGGATTGAGACCGAGGCCGAGGCAGCGAATACATCGGCATCCTGGCGCAAACGCGTCGATTGGAAACCGCTTCGCTTCGAGAGTCTCACTAAGAGCCACGTCGAAATGATTCGCGCCTCGACACAACTTGACGAATATTTGTGGCGGCGCTGGGCTCTTAAAGAGCGGGTGACCTTCAGGCCAACCCCGTCCCGTTCATCCCTGATGCACGAGTGGCGACGGCCATATTATGAGGTCATCCGACGTTATGCACGTGATTGGCGCTCCTATCGGCAGGAAGAGTGGGAACTCGACGCTCGCAAGCTTGAACCGCGCTTGTTGCACAAGGCGGCTGCGAAGTGAATCCACGGCTTGGGGCCGATTGCCGGAAAGACGCCGGCCGACTTGCACTATGTTGGTCCCTATGAAGCAATATCTGGAACTTCTGCGCAAAGTCCGCGATGACGGCATCCGCCGCGCCGACCGCACCGGTGTCGGCACGCTCGGCATTTTCGGTCATCAGATGCGCTTCGATCTCGCCGACGGCTTCCCGCTGGTCACGACCAAGAAGCTGCATCTGAAATCGATCGTTCACGAGCTGCTCTGGTTCCTCTCTGGCTCCACCAACATCCGCTATCTCAAGGAAAACGGCGTCAGGATCTGGGACGAATGGGCCGACGGGTCGGGCGAGCTCGGCCCGGTTTATGGCAAGCAGTGGCGGTCCTGGGCGGCGCCGGACGGCCGCATCATCGATCAGATTGCGCAGCTTATCGAGGGGCTGAAGACCAATCCCTATTCCCGCCGCCACATCGTCAGCGCCTGGAACCCGGCTGATGTCGAGGCCATGGCGCTGCCGCCCTGCCATTGCCTGTTCCAGTTCCACGTCGCGGATGGGCGCCTGTCCTGCCAGCTTTATCAGCGCTCGGCGGATATTTTCCTCGGCGTGCCGTTCAATATCGCCTCTTATGCGCTCCTGACCATGATGACAGCCCAGGTGACCGGCTACCGGCCCGGCGAGTTCATCCATACGTTCGGCGACGCGCATCTCTATCTGAACCATCTCGAGCAGGCCGATGAGCAGCTTGGCCGCGAGCCGCGCCCGCTGCCGCGCATGGCCATCAATCCCGACGTCCGCTCGATCTTCGATTTCGTCTATGAGGATTTCCGGCTCGAAGGCTATAAGCCGCATCCGCATATCAAGGCCGAGGTGGCGGTGTGACCGGTGAGGCGGTGCCGATCGTCGCAATCGTCGCGGCTGTCGCGGAAAACGGCGTCATCGGTCTGAAGGGCGACCTGCCCTGGCGCATTCCCTCCGAAATGCGGCATTTTCGCCGCATCACTCTCGGCAAGCCGGTGATCATGGGGCGGACAACATTCGCCTCGCTGAAGAAGCCGCTCTCCGGGCGCGATAATATCGTGCTGACGCGGCAGCCGGATTTCCGTCCGGACGCTGTCCTCGTTGCCGGAACCATAGAGGATGCCCTGAGGATCGCCCGCGCCTGCGCAGGCGAGCGTGGCGCCGATGAAATCATGACGATCGGCGGCGCCGAAATCTACGCGGAAATGCTCCCTTACGCCCGCCGTCTCTATCTGACCCGGGTTCATGCCACGCCGCCCGGCGATACCTGTTTCCCGGCCGTCGATCTTGCACAATGGGCGGAAATACAGCGTTTCGACTGCGTCCGCGAGGCCGGAGACGATTACGATTACACCACCTTTCTCTTCGAGCGTGCCGTAACTGACCGGACCGCTTGAACATTGACGCTGTCGGCATGAAGCGCCATATCCAGCTGCAATTTTCGGATCAGAGTGCCTAGTGACGAATTTGCATCAAGCGCCGGTCTACGCTAAACCCACGCGATCGCATCTGATGGCCGGCTGCGCTTCGTCGGCCTCTTCTTCTCTTTTTGAAGCTCAACGAAACTCTGTGTTAACCGTGCCCGGAGAGGATGCGTCTTCAGTCTTGGGGCGGTAGAGGACAAGCGAAATGCCTTGGAGTAGTCAGAATGGCGGCGGGGGAGGCGGCTGGAAGGGCGGCGGCGGACCCTGGGGCCAGGGTCCTGGTAGTGGAGGTCCATCGCCCGACCTTGAAGAACTTCTAAAGCGTAGCCAGGACAGGCTGAAGCAGGCCATGCCCGGCGGCGGCATCGGCGGCGGCTTTCTGGCGCTGATCCTGATCGCGGCGATTGCCGTGATCGGCTTTTATTCATTCACCGTCAGCGTACAGCCGAACCAGCAGGGCGTCGTGCTCCGCTTCGGCAAGCTCGACCGGACCTTGACTCCCGGCCTGAAATTCCGCTGGCCCTATCCGGTCGAGACGGTCTACCTGCCGGCGGTCACCAATATCAACCGCGTCGAGATCGGCATGCGCGCCTCCTCGAGCTCCAATCTTTTCGGCAGCTCGAGCGATAATGTCACGGTGCGCGACGTCCCCGAGGAAAGCCTGATGCTGACGGGCGACGAAAATATCGTCGATATCGATTTCGTTGTCTTCTGGCGCATAAGTGATGCTGCGGCCTTCTTGTTCAACATCCAGAATCCGGAAGCCACAGTGAAGGACGTTTCCGAAAGCGCGATGCGCGAGGTCGTCGGCCAGAACAGCATCCAGCCGATCCTCACGCGGAGCCGCCGAGAGATCGAGGAATCCGTCCGGACTTTGATGCAGAAGACGCTGGACAGCTACGGCGCCGGCGTCGAGGTCACCCAGGTTCAGATGCAGAAGGTCGATCCGCCCTCGGAAGTGATTGCCTCCTTCCGCGACGTGCAGGCGGCGCGCGCCGATCAGGAGCGGCTGCAGAACGAGGCGGACACTTACGCCAACCGGGTCGTTCCGGAGGCGCGCGGTGATGCGCAGAAGATTTTGCAGGCTGCCGAAGCCTATAAGGAGCAGACGGTTGCCGAGGCGACGGGCCGCACACAGCGTTTCCTGAAAGTCTATCAGGAATACGCCAAGGCACCCGAAGTCACGCGCAAACGCATGTTCCTGGAGACCATGGAGCGCGTGTTCGGCCATACGGACAAGATCATCATCAGCGAGGATGCCAAAGGGTCTGGTGTGGTGCCCTATCTGCCTCTCAACGAGCTGAACAAGACGCAGCAGACCAGCGGAGGTTCGAAATGAGAAACGCAATCTTCGTCTTTCTGCTGATCGTTCTCGCCGCTGCGGCCTTCATCGCCTATAACGCGGTCTTCATCGTCCATCAGACGCAGACCGCGCTGGTGCTCGAATTCGGCAATCCGAAAAAGATTATCACCGAGCCGGGGTTGAACTATAAGGTCCCGCTCATTCAGACCGTGGAGTTCTTCGACAAGCGCATTCTGGACATCGATCTGCCCTCGAAAGAGGTGATCGCGGCCGACCAGAAGCGGCTCGTCGTCGACGCCTTCGCCCGCTACAAGATCGTCGACCCGCTCATGTTCTTCCAGTCCGTGACGAATGAGCTGGGCGCTCGGAACCGGATCGACAGCATCCTCGACTTGGTCATCCGCAGCGTTCTCGGCGGCAGCGATTTCTTCGCCATCGTCAGGACCAAGCGCTCCGAGTTGATGCACACCATCGCCCAGAGGGTCGACAACGAGGCCAAGAGCTTCGGCATACAGGTCATCGACGTCCGGCTGCGGCGCGTGGATCTGCCGGAGGCCAACAGCCAGGCCATCTATGAGCGGATGAAGACGGAGCGTCAGCGCGAAGCCGCCGAAATCCGTGCCCAGGGCACCGAAGCCTCCAAGCGGATCCGCGCCAATGGCGATCGCCAGGTGACAGTCATCGTCGCGGAAGCGACCCGGGATGCGGAGGAAATCCGCGGCGACGGCGATGCGCAGCGCAACCGCATCTATGCCGACGCTTTCGGAAAAGATCCCAATTTCTTCGCCTTCTACAGGTCGATGCAGGCTTATGAGGAAGGCCTGAAGTCCGGCGATACGCGGCTGGTGATTTCGCCGACCTCGGAGTTCTTCGATTATTTCAACAGTCCTGACGGACGGCACGCGCCCGCAACGCCAGGCAAAGCGAGCGGCGCACCGTCGCCGACATCGACATCGGCCTCGCAAGCCTTGCGATGAGCGACTTGCTGGTCGGTTTCGGCTTGGTTCTAGTGATCGAGGGCCTCTTGTGGGCCCTCGCTCCTCGTTTTGGTTTCCGTTTGCTTGAGCTTGCCGCCTCGACGCCCGAGCAGCGCCTCCGCAGCGGCGGCGCCGCCGCTGTCGCGGTGGGCGTCTTCCTGATCTGGCTGGTTCGCGGTTGACACGGTCGGCGGTGCTGGTAATTCCGGGCCGCAACAAACCGGCGGATGCGGCGTTAGCGATGTCACACGATGGATGAGATTGGTGCTCCAACCTCGTCATTTTTTCCATTAAAATGGCGCGATGCTTCACATGAGCCGCATCAAGGCGGCTAGCCCCCGAACCACAGGACCGAATGATGATACGGCTCTTCCCGCGGCAAACACCGCCCATTTCCAACCCCTCGCGGGCACGCGGCGGCATCATGCGCCGGCTTTTGCCCGTGCTGCTTGTCGTCATTTCTCCGGCGCTCATGTTCACGCCTGCCGTCACAGCCTATGCGCAATCGCACGGGCCGGCTTCTGTCGCCGATATCGCTGCAAAGCTGCAGGGTGCGGTGGTCAACATCTCGACGACCCAGAAGCTCAAGGACACGCACGACGTGCCGCTGCCGAAGGTGCCCAAGGGCTCGCCATTCGAGGAATTTTTCCAGGACTTCTTCGACAAGGAGGAGCGCGGGGGCGGTCAGCGCGCCAATTCGCTGGGCTCCGGCTTCGTCGTCGATCCCGCCGGCTATGTCGTCACCAATAATCATGTGATCGAAGGCGCGGACGAGATCACCGTCATCTTTACCGACGGCTCCAAGCTGAAGGTGACCGAAATCGTCGGGCGCGATCCGAAGGCCGATCTGGCGCTGCTGCGCATCAAGCCCAAGGCTCCGCTTCCGGCGGTCAAGTTCGGCAATAGCGACAAGATGCGCGTCGGCGATTGGGTGATGGCCATCGGCAACCCGTTCGGCCTGGGCGGCACCGTCACCGTCGGCGTCATCTCCGCGACGCGCCGCGATATCCAGTCAGGGCTCTACGACGAATTCATCCAGACCGATGCCGCGATCAACCGCGGAAATTCCGGCGGACCGTTGTTCAATATGGACGGCGAGGTGATCGGCGTGAACACGGCGATCATTTCTCCGACCGGCGGCTCGATCGGCATCGGCTTTGCGGTGCCTTCCAATACCGCGTCCCATGTGCTCGGCCAGCTCAAGCAGTTCGGCGAGACGCGCCGCGGCTGGCTCGGCGTGCGCATCCAGTCGGTGAACGACGAGATCGCCGAAAGCGTCGGGCTGAACGATACCGAGGGCGCGCTCATCGCCTCCGTCACCCCCGAGGGCCCCGCTGCCGCGGCCGGCATCGAGGTCGGCGACATCATCTTGTCCTTCGGCGGCCAGCAGGTCACGGCGATGCGGCAGCTTCCCAAGCTGGTCGCCGACGCCGCGATTAACCAGGAGGTCGACGTCGTCATTCTGAGGAAGGGCCAGCGCAAGACCGTCAAGGTGAAGGTCGGCCGGCTGGAGGAGGAGAACAAGCCAGCGCCGGCAGCCGACGCAAAGCCCGAGAAACACGGCGAGGCTCAACCGCAGCCTGGCCGGAAGTCGGCCCTGGGCATGACCTTCTCACCGATCACGGATGAATTGCGTTCGCGTTTCGGCATCGATCATGATCTGAAAGGCGTCGTGATCACCGCAGTCGACCCGGAGGGGCCGGCCGCGGACACCGACCTCAAGGCCGGCGACGTGGTGGTCGAGGTGACGCAGGAGAAGGTCACCTCGCCCGAAGAGCTGAATGCCCGGCTCGACACGCTGCGTAAGCTGAAGCGGAAAAGCGTATTGCTCACCCTGTCCGACGGTCAGGGCGAGTTGAGCTTCGTGGCGGTCAAGATGGCGGATCGCTAGCGCATCGGACCGAAAAGTGCGAAGCGGTTTTCGGACAAATCCGATGCCAAAAACAAATAGTTAGAGCGGCGCTTCCGATTCCAATTAAAAGTCCGCCGCTAAAGCGCATCAGCCTTTTTGTCGAGTGTGGCGGCGAGCATCTTCGCATGCTTGGCGACGAGCGCGTTGTCCGCCTTGATCCCCGGCGGCCGCATGTCGACGCCCTCGCGGCGTGGCAGCACGTGGAAATGCGTGTGGAAGACCACCTGCCCGGCCGCACTTTCCGAAAATTGCGAGATGATCACGCCGTCCGCCTGAAAGGCGTCCTTTGCGGCGCGCGCGACCTTCTGCACGGCGACGATGAGGTGCTGGAGATCGGAGGGCGCCATGTCGAGGACGTTGCGCGACGGCGCCTTCGGGAGGACCAGCGCATGGCCGTCGACGCGCGGCATGATGTCCATGAAAGCGAGGGTCTCATCGTCCTCATAGACCTTGTGGCAGGGCAGCTCGCCGCGCAGAATCTTGGCGAAGATGTTGTCGGGATCGTAGGCCGGGGAAGTCGAGGTCATAGGCAAGGGCCGTTCCGTTGCGTTTCGCGCGAAATTAGAGGCGGCCGCGCCGCCCGGTCAAGCTCCGGCTCGCTTCCCGCTCCCTAATTCGTCTCGGCGTCGGATTTCTTGAACGGGCCGTGCTCGGTCAGGATGCCGATTTCCTCCGATACGGCGCGCCGCTCCTCATCGAGAAAGGCGGCAACGGCCCGCCTCAAACCCGGATGGGGCAGATAATGCAAGCTATAGGTGGTTTTCGGCATATAGCCGCGCGCCAGCTTGTGCTCACCCTGCGCGCCCGCCTCGACGCGGGCGATGCCGTTGGCGATGGCATAGTCGATGGCCTGATAATAGCAGGTCTCGAAATGCAGAAAGGAGTGATGCTCGATCGCGCCCCAATAGCGGCCATAGAGCGTACCGCCGCCAATGAAGCTGAGCGCGCCGGCAATCATCCGCCCGGCGCGCTTGCAGATGGTCAGCAGGACCGCGTCGGGCATCGCCTCGCCGATCATGCTGAAAAAGGCGCGATTCAGATAGGGGGTGCCCCATTTGCGGCCGCCGGTGTCCCGATAAAAGGCGAAAAACGCGTCCCAATGCGCCTCGGTGATTTCCGTGCCGCGCAGATGCTCGATGGTGATGCCGGGCGCCAGCGCCTCCCGGCGCTCCTTCCGGATCGCCTTGCGCTTGCGTGAGGCGAGGCTGTCGAGAAAGCCCTCGAAACTCTGATAGCCCTGGTTCTCCCAGTGAAACTGCTGACCGGTCCGCTGCAGGATGCGTTCGTCGCCGTGCCGCCGCCACTCCCCCTCGCGCAGGAAGGTGATGTGCAAAGACGAAGCTTTGTGCAGATGCACCAGCTCGACCGCGCCGCCGAGCAGGGCGGACTCCACCGCCGCCCGGTCCGGGCCTTCGGCGACGAGGAGCCTGGCGCCCGTCACCGGCGTGAAGGGCACGCAGGATTGCAGCTTGGGGTAGTAGCGCCCGCCGGCCCGCTCATAGGCATCCGCCCAGCCATAGTCGAAGACATATTCGCCGCGGCTATGCGACTTCAGATAAAGCGGCATCGCCCCCAGGACGGCGCCGTTCGCATCCTCGAGCACGAGATGCTGCGGCAGCCAGCCGGTTTTGCGCCTGACGCAGCCGCTCAGCTCCAATGTGCTCAGAAAGGCATGAGAGATGAACGGGTTGAAGCTTTCCTCACGCGGATTGGCGCAAGCGTCCCACGAATCCGGCACGATCTCGCTCATGGCGTCCTTCACGCGGATGGTAATGTCCTGCTGTGTATCCATGCCGGCTTAAGGCCTGTTGAGATTCAAGATTGAACTGAACCGCTACCGCGGAAGATGCTCTCGGTGAGAGAGGTGTCCTGTCTGCGAAGGTAATGGGTGCTGCAAAGCCCAACGCCTTCCGACAGGAGCACCCTATGAGTGAGCGTATCACGTACCTGCGCCGACGCATGACCGAGGACATGACGGTCCGCAATTTGTCGCCCACGACCCAAGCCTCTTACATCACCGCGGTCAAGAAGTTCAGCCGATACTATCGCCGTTCGCCGGAGCACCTCGGCGTCGAGGACGTGCGGTCCTATCAGGTTCATCTGGTCGAGAACGCCATCGCCTGGGCCTCCCTCAACCAGACCGTTTCGGCGTTGCGGTTTCTCTACGGCATCACGCTCGGCCGCAAGGATCTGCCCGAGCGCATCCCCTATGCCAGGAGGCCGAAGACGCTGCCGGTAGTGCTTTCGGCGGCCGAGGTGGCGCGCTTGATCGAGGCAGTCGATGACCTCGTCTGCCGAACGGCGCTTGCCACGGTCTATGCCACCGGGTTACGCACGGCCGAGGTTCTCTCGCTCCAGATCGAGCATATCGAGAGCGCGCGTGGCCTGATCCGTGTCGAGCAGGGCAAGGGCTGTAAGGACCGGTACGTCATGTTGTCGGTGGCGCTTCTCGCGACGCTGCGGACATACTGGAAGATCGTCCGTCCGCGCCGGTGGCTGTTCACGCGGCCGGACGGCCAGGGCCCGATTGACGCGACGAGGCTCAACAAAGCCTGCATGCGCGCAGCGCTCGTCGCCCGGATCGGCAAGCCCGTCACCGTGAAGACGTTGCGCCACTGCTTCGCCACGCATCTTCTGGAGCAGGGCACCGATATCCGCGTCATCCAGGCATTGCTCGGCCACGCGCAGCTCTCGACGACGGCGCGCTACACGAAGGTCTCCACGCGTCTGATCGCAGCGACGAGGAGTCCGCTCGATCGGCTCGAGCTGAAGAGTTCGCCCGCGCCTTAACGCGCCGCCCGTGTCGCGCCCGATGCTGGAGGTGGCGGACGTGCTCTGCCGCCACGGCGACAGCTTTCGCGCCCGCAATGTCGGCCACCTCGACCGATCCGCACTTCGCGTGATGGGAGCGATCGAGGCGTGCCGGACGGCCGTCCTCGGCGGTCATGTCGCCCGTTGCGGCGACTGCGGTCACACCGCAATTTCCTACAACTCCTGCCGCAACCGGCATTGCCCGAAGTGTCAGGCCGGCGCGGCGCGCGAGTGGCTCGAAGCGCGTGCCGCCGACCTGCTGCCGGTCGCGTATTTCCACGTCGTCTTCACGCTGCCGGCGCCGGTCGCCGCAATTGCGTTCCAGAACAAGGCGATCATCTATGCGTTGCTGTTCGAGGTTGCCGCCGAGACGCTGAAGACGATCGCCGCTGATCCGAGGCACCTCGGCGGCGAGATTGGCGCCACGATGGTGCTGCACAGCTGGGGCCAGACGCTGACGCACCATCCGCACGTCCATTGCATCGTGCCCGGTGGCGGCCTCGCGCCAGACGGCAAGACGTGGATCGCCTGCCGGCCCGGCTTCTTCCTGCCCGTGCGCGTACTCTCGCGCCTCTACCGGCGCCTGTTCCTGGACAAGCTCCAGGCTGCCCATCGCGCCGGCAAGCTGCGATTCTTCAACGAACTCGCACCCCTCGCCGACACGACGGCTTTCGGTACGCACATCGCCCCGCTGCGTCGGACCGAATGGATCGTCTACGTCAAACGCCCCTTCGCGGGTTCTTCATAATGCACACCTCACATATTCATTGCAAAATCAATGGCCTGCTGATCTGGCGCATGCGGTGACGGTGCTTTGAGGCGCCGGCTGCGGGCGCTGCGGCGGAAAGCGTCGGCATCTTCCGCGCGGATGATCCACGGTGCACCGGGACAGACCTGGTGAGCAGGAAGGTGATGCTGTTTGATCAGGCGCTGTACGGTTGAGTAACTCACTACGAGCCGGCTTGCCACTTCCTCGATTGTGAGTTCGGCGCGCGCCTGCCGTTCGCCCGGGCTGTAATTCGCAATCGCATTGTCCTTGCGGAAAACCCCGACACGGCTTCGTGTCCAGCCGTTCCCCTTCGCCGATTTTATTCCCATCCGGTTCAACTGAGCTGCTATTTGCCGGTCGGACATCAATCGTGCCAGCTGTTCGATGAGCGCCAGCGTGCTCTCTGTGGTCTTCCAGCGATGCTCGCCCACTTTGCGCTTGCGAAGATTGAGTTCGGTATGCTGTCCGCCGTGCCAGTGAACCAGGACGCGAAGTACCGCCGGTTCGACATAGACAACGATCTCTTTGATAACCGCGCGCACGATCCGCTTCTTCAGGTCGAAGGGCGCGGCTTCATCGTGCCACAGTGCGGGCAAGTCCGAGGCAAGCTTATGCAGATCGCCGATTTCCTGCGGGGAAAGGGTGGAAGGCGATGGATCGAGCTGTGACAGCTGTTGCTCCAGCGTAGCGGTGTGCTCCAGCGCTTCATTCCAGCGCCGTTCCAGGGTTCTTGCCACGAGACGGTTCTCTGGCTCCGCCGCATTGTACTGACGCTGGCAGCGGCCAGCTTCAAAACGGGCGCGTTCAAGCTCCAACTCAAGCTGGCGCCGCTTTTGCGCCCGCGTATCGGAGAGCTGACCGGCTGCCTGAGCCAGTGCCTCCATCCGGACTGCTCCCAGCGCTTCCAAAACTGCGTCCGCAATCGCCCGGTCAACCTGGAAACCGCCGCATAGGCTGCAGAGCTGCTTCCCTTCAGGCTGGCCTGGTGAAGCCGCACATTGATAATAGACCACAGCGACTTTGCGACCCGAACGCCCGCCATAGTTAACCCGCATTTTTTTCCCGCAACGGCCACAGCGCAGCAGGCCAGCCAGAAGCCCCTTTCCAGCCCGCGCCGCACCGTGCACTGTCTGGCCCAGTTGATTGCGGTTGTGAATCAGCATTTCTTGGTTCTTCAGATATTCCGCCCAGGATATGAACGCCTCATGATGCCTTTGAAGCAGAACATCCCAATCTTCAGGACGGGCATGCCGCCGTTTCAACACGCGTTTGCGGCCCTTGTCCAGGATGACCTGCCGGGAGGTCCGGCCAAAAGCGTAGGCGCCTGCGTAAACCGGGTCCTTCAAGATGTGCGTTACCAGCTGCGGCGTTGCCGGGACAAAGCTGAGGGCCGCCTTGCCTATGCGTTTGGGCAGCTTGATCTCTTCCTGCCGGAACCAAAGCTGGATTTGCCGGGCACTGCCAAGCTCACGAAATTTCTCGAAAACCAGCCCGATTGCGCGCTGAACGCGTTCATCTGGGTCTCTTTCCAGCCGGCCCCCCTCGCGAAGAAGGTAGCCCTCGGCTACGCGCGTAAAGTACTCGCCGCGGCTCGCCTTTTGCCGGATCGCCTCTTGCGAGCGCTGCCGGAACATCGACAGCTCAACCTCGCTCATCGTCCCTTTCAGCCCCAGAATCAGCCTGTCGTTTGGGTGCTTCGGATCGTAAATGCCATCGTGATCGACGATCAGCGTATCGACGATCTGGCAAAACTCCAAAAGCTTGTGCCAGTCATGGCCGTTGCGGGCAAGCCGAGATGCCTCGATGGCGAAGACGGCGCCGGCTTTCCCCTGGCAAACCTCGGAAAGAAGCGTCTCGAATCCCCGGCGCTCAACACGCCCGCTGCCTGACCGCCCGAGATCCTCGTCGATGACGCGTACATCCTGCCACCCTAGTTCCTTGGCGCGTTCCACCAAGCCATACTGCCGCCGCTGGCTTTCGAGGTTGTGCTCAACTTGTCCCGGGGTCGATTGGCGAACGTAAACGTAGGCAGCCCTATCCAAGTGGCCCTTTTGGATCTTACTCATGGCCGTCTCTCTCCCGCGGTTGCGGCTTCTTGGCCCCAGCCACCGCAATCAGCAGGCTCGCCAAAAGGTTTTTCGCTTCGCTGCGCACCGTGCCGGGAAGCGGTGCGCTGGGGCTCGATGGTGGCGGAAACAGCAGTAACTGCGTCATCATGTTTTCCTTCCTGCCAGCTCCCTGATGGACGGAGAGGCGAAGAAGAGAAAATACGAAGGAGATGGTGCAGGGCTTCAAGGCCGATCAGTGGAAGCTGGACGGGAGACGCCTGAAAGGCGTCCGGGTCGAACATCCACCGGGGAATCAACCGTTCTTCGCCTGCTTCCGTGCTCAAACGAAGATGGCATTCCCCTTTTGTATTCTCCTCCCGCAGGACCACGCCTTTTTGCCCGTACAGCGGATGGTAGGGATAACAAACCTCGACCCAGGCCCCATGATGATGGGCAGTATGCTGAGTCTTCGTTCGCAGGTCCCGAACAGGTGCTCGCCTATCTCTCCCGCTACACCCACCGCATCGCCATCTCGAATCGTCGCCTCGTCGCCCTCAACGACAGTCACGTCGCTTTCACATGGCGCGACTACGCCCGCGGCAGAGCGCAGAAGATCATGCGTCTCGATGCGCACGAGTTTCTGCGCCGCTTCCTATTGCACGTGTTCCCAGACGGCTTCCAGCGCATCCGCCACTACGGTTTCCTCGCCAACGGCCATCGCCGGGCGAAGCTAATTAGCCGCCATCCGCAGCTTGCTCGCTGTTTCACCACCGTCGACCGCCAAGGCAGTCGACGACACGTCGACCACAGAGGAGCCGGGCAAGCTCAGTGTACCGTGCCCCTGCTGCGGCGGCACTATGACGATCATCGAAGTCCTGCCGGGCCCGCGCCGCCGCCGATGGCCGAGGCTCGATACGTCATGAGAGCAGGGGCACGCACCACCCGGCCCGAGGCGGTCACCGCGCCGCATCGCCGGCCTGCGCCCAAAGCGGCGCCGTGGCGTCCATTGTGGGCATCATCGCGCTCCTGCCGCTACTCAAAAGCCTGGCGCGACGCCCGCATCGTCCAACTCTTCATCGCCACCGCAATGCCCAACACCCCCAAACCTCGCCGGTACTGCCATCAATCCCCATAGCCGGCGTGCCCGCTGCCCGCGGTCCAGTTCAATCAGGTTTCTACGAGTCGCCTATCGACCGGCGCCCTCCGAACCCGCATCCCACGCGACCTCGCAGAAACCTCCAGATTCCACTCCGGGCATGATTGTGATTCAAGCTTTGGATGGAACGATTCGTACTGACTGACGCCCAGTGGGCGAAGATGGGGCCGCATTGCCTGGGCAAGCCAACGGACCCGGGACGAAGCGGCACGGACAACCGTCTGTTTGTGGAAGCGGTGCTGTGGATCGTGCGCACGGGCAGCCCGTGGCGCGACCTGCCCACTTTCTTCGGCAACTGGAACACAGTCTTCAAGCGATATCGCGACTGGGTCAAAGCCGATGTTTTCATTCGGCTTTTCGAAGCCTGTTCGGACGAGCCAGACATGGAGTACGCCATGGTCGATGCAACAATCGTCAAGGTCCATCGCCACGGCCAGGGCGCAAAAGGGGGACTCAGAGCCAGGCCATAGGCCGCTCCAAGGGCGGTATGACCACCAAGATCCTCGCTCTCACCGACGCGCTCGGCAATCTCGTGCGCTTCGTGCTCCTGCCCGGCCATCGTTTCGATACCGTCGGCGTGCCGCCGCTCATCGACGGCGTCTGCTTCGACGCGCTGATCGCCGACAAGGCCTTTGACAGCGACACCATCATTGCCGAGCTCGACGAACGCGGCGCCAAGGTCGTCATCTCCCAACATCCGCGCCGCACATTTCCCCTTCCCCTCGACAAAGAGATGTACAAATGGCGTCATCTGATCGAAAATTTCTTCTGCAAACTCAAGGAGTTCAAGCGCATCGCCATGCGAGCCGACAAAACCGACACAAGCTTCTCCGCCATCATTCACCTCGCAGCAGCCCTGATAAACTCCCGATGAATCTCAACAGACCTTAGAAAGAGCTGTCCCGAGCGTTCATGATCGCGTGAGATAACGGCCGAAACCCTTCAAAGATCATGCCATCCGCAAACCGCCGCGCTTTGTCGCGCTCCTCGCGGGTCCTCACCGTCCAGGTGACAATCGGCAGATCGGGGAACCGGCGTCTGAGCGCGGAGCCCATCACGGCGAGATCGTTCACCTCGTAGGTCAGGAAATCGGGTTTCGCCTCACCGATGTCCAGCATATGCGTCAAGCGGAAGCGCTCGATCGTCGACAGCGAGGACGATTTCGGCTGCCAGAAGCGCATGGCGGAAAGGCCGCGGGGAATGGCTGGCGCGAATTGCCGCAAGGCCGCGAGGCTGCCGGGATCGAAGGAGATCACCGCCATGGGGCCATGATAATGAGCAAGCTCTTCCGCTACGCGTTTCTCGAGCCTGCGGTCGGCCCTGCCGGCGCTCTTGATTTCGAGGAAGAGCGGTACACGTCCGTCCACCAGCGCCAGAAACTCAGCGAGAGTGAGAATATGGTCGTCCGTGCCGCGCATCGGGATGCGCGCGAGCTCATCGGGCGTGAAGGCGCAGACGAGGCCCTCCGCCATCGTCAGCCTGTCGAGGCGCTCGTCGTGAAAGATAACCGGCTCACCGCCCGCGGCAGCCTGAATATCGGTCTCGATCCCGTAACGGCCGGCGATCGCCGCGCGGAACGCGGACGCGGTGTTTTCGATGATGCCGCGCCTTTCATCATGCAGGCCGCGATGGGCGATCGGCGGGACGGACCGGATCGGGAGCATGGGCCTCAGGCGACCGCGAAAATCGCGTCGATCTCGACCGCGAAGCCGAAGGGCAGGCCGGCGACTCCGACTGCAACGCGCGTGTGTCGGCCCTTATCGCCGAGCACCGCTGCGAGCAGGTCCGAGGCGCCATTGACGACGACCGGATGGTCGGGGAAATCCGGCGCCGCATTGACGAAACCGGTCAGCTTCAGCGCCTGGCCGATGCGCTCGAGCGAGCCGAGCGCGGCCTTGGCCTGGGCCAGAATGTTGAGACAGGCAAGCGCAGCGCCCTTCTTGCCGTCCTCGACGCTGAGCCCCGCGCCCAGCCTTCCTTTGATGCCGCCATCTGCGGACCTGGAGAGTTGCCCTGAAATGAACAAAAGGCCGCCCGACACGAGATAGGGCGCGTAATTCGCCGCGGGGGCGGGGGCAACCGGAAGCGTGAGGCCGAGATCGGCAAGACGCGCTTCGACGGTATCGGACATGGCTTGCTCCTTTCGATGCTTGCGCTTTTTTAGCAGGCGCCTCGGCGAAAACAAAGCTCTTACGGCCCTTTGCGCGTTTACGTCATATGAGAATGCCAGTTGCCAATCCCGCTGCGATGCGGTCTGTTAAACCGAACCGAACGAGCGCGCCGTGTGACCTCCGACGCCCCGCCATCAAGAGTGACAATGATCAAAAAGGCTGACCTGACTCCCATCTTCCTGCTCGTCCTCTCCACTGTCCCCGCTTGCGCCGCCGGGGCCATGCCGCAGGCTCCGGCGATCGACCTCGCGCCGCATCGCGCGATCTACGACATGACGCTGCGCAATGCGCTCGCAAGCTCGAACGTGTCCGACATCAAAGGCCGCCTTGTCTTCGACTTCCAGGGCTCGCCCTGCGCCGGCTATACGCTGAAATCGCGGCTGGTCACCGAGGTCGTCGACCGGGAAGGCAATTCGACCGTCACCGACCTGCGCTCCTCGACCTGGGAAAATGCCGATGGCAAGAAATTCCGCTTCAACAGCTCGCAATATATCGACCAGAAGCTGAGCGAGCATGTTGCGGGGCTGGCGGCGCGGGACAAGAAGGACGCGATTGAGGTGACGATCGACAAGCCGGAGCGGCACCGCCTGAAATTCGACGACGCGGCGCTGTTCCCGACTCAGCACTCGCTTGCAATTTTGGAAGCGGCGCGTCATGGCAAGCAGGTGCTGCAGGCCGACATCTATGACGGGTCGGAAAAGGGCGACAAGCTCTACGAAACGACGACGTTCATCGGCAATCCGGAGCGTGGCGACAAGGTGGGCAGCCTCAAGCTCGCCCACGCCGAAAAGCTCAATGCCATGCAATCCTGGCCGGTGTCGATCGGTTACTACGATCCGGTCGCCAATCCGGCGCAGGACGACGGCCTGCCGTCCTATGAGCTGTCGTTCCGGCTGTTCGCGAACGGGGTGAGCCGGGATCTGGTTATCGATTACGGCACATTCTCCGTGCGTGGAAAGCTGACCCGCATCGACTTTCACAAGCCGACCGAGTGTCCCGAGCACGAGGACAGGCGGGAGCGGAGACGGTAGCGGGTCGGCCGCTGTCTCAGGGAGCGTCCCACAGCCGCGCCGCGCCGCGCACGCCGCTGGCGTCGCCATGCACGGGCGGGCGGATGTCGACATCGCGGCTGTCGGCGAAGATGAAAGGCTGCATCAGGCGCGGCACGGCATCATAGAGATGACCGAGCCGCGACAGCCCGCCGCCGAGAACGATGATCTCCGGGTCGAAGATGTTCACCACCATGGCGAGACCGCGCGCCAGCCTTGAAGCGTGCCGGGCGAGCGCGGCTTGCGCCTGCGCCTCACCCTGCTCGGCGCTGCGGGCGACGTCTTCACCGGTGGCGGCCAGAGCGGCATCGCCACCGCCCGCCAGATAATCGCGGTGGAGCGCCGGCCCAGATACCCAGGTTTCCATGCAGCCCTTGAGACCGCACCAGCAGAGCGGCCCCGGCAACTCCTCAGCCTCCGGCCACGGCAGGGGATCGTGACCCCACTCACCGGCAATGCCGCGCGGACCGTCGATGAGCCGCCCTTCAAAGACGAGCCCGCCGCCGCATCCCGTGCCGAGAATGACACCGAACGCGGAGCGGGCGCCTTTCGCTGCGCCGTCGGACGCCTCCGAGAGGGCGAAGCAATTCGCGTCATTGGCGAGACGCACCGGCCTGCCGAGGCGGGCAGACAGATCGGTGTCGAAGGGACGCCCGTTCAGCCAGGTCGAGTTGGCGTTCTGCACGCGCCCTGTCCGCGGCGAGATCGCGCCCGGCACGGCGATGCCGATGCTGGCCTCACCGGCGCAGCCGAGATCGTGCTCGGCCGCATCGACAAGCGACACGATCGCCTCGATCGTCGCCTGATAATCGCAGCGCGGCGTGGGGATGCGGCGCGCGAAGCGCTCGGTGCCGCTCGGATCGAGCGCGGCGATGGCGGTCTTGGTGCCGCCGAGGTCGACGCCGATGCGGATGGATGCGGCCATCGGGCTCAGTCCGAATTGGCTCGATCGGGCTGGAGCGCGCGCCTTGCCGCTGCGATGGCGGCGGGCTCGGTGCCCGAGTGGCTTGCAAAGACCAGCAGCAGCGATTCGTCGGCCATCAGAAAATCGAGCACGCCGGCGAGAAAGCGCGGCGCGCCCGCCTCGGCCCTGATGCCGGCGAGGTCGTACCCGGTCGCCGCAACGAATGCCGAAAGCCGGCCCTCATCGGCCGCGAGAAAGCCGAGCGCCTCGATGGCTATGCGTTCGGCCTCCTCGCGCTCTGCGGCGCTCTGCTTCGGAAATCGCGTCGGCATCCAGTCTCGCCACAATGTTCGTCGAAGCTGCGAATGCTGTTGCGCCGCTTCGTCCATTAGGCATTTGTTACCGGATTGTCCTGTAGGAAGCGAAGAGAATCCGGCATAATGCAAATCCTTAACGGACGATGGCGTATTCTCATTCCGAAACCGAAGCTCTCTGCTCGAACAACCGGGTCACAGACGCCACGATGGCCAAGACCGTTCTGATTGTCGAAGACAACGAGCTGAATATGAAGCTGTTTCGCGATCTGCTCGAGGCGCATGGCTATGCCACGCTGCAGACCCGGAACGGCATCGAGGCTTTGTCGCTGGCGCGCGAGCACAAGCCAGATCTGATCCTCATGGATATTCAGCTTCCCGAAGTCTCGGGCCTCGATGTCACGAAATGGCTCAAGGAGGATGACCAGCTTCGGCATATCCCGGTCATTGCCGTGACGGCTTTTGCCATGAAGGGCGATGAGGAACGCATCAGAGAAGGCGGCTGCGAAGCTTACATCTCGAAGCCGATTACCGTGTCGATGTTCCTCGATACGATCCGCCAATTCCTCGGCGATCGTTAAAATTGCAAATTTTTCTGGGGATAAACTCGCCAGCCGGAGCTGCGGCGGAGTGACGCGTAGCGGCGCGAACTTAATCTTTGAGCAATTTACCTTATCTGCACTTGTTATTTGTCTTTTTTCTCGTTAAGGCCCTTAATATCATCCGTAACCGGTTGAAATTCATATATCGCGAAAACGGGCGCTGTGCGTCCAAGGCGATGGAGAGCTGAGGCCGGGGGAAAGAGGGCAGCATATAACCGGCGAGTTAACTTGCAATCCGGCCACTTTTTCCCTTACTGATTGAATAGCTTTGCTTCCCTACGGTTCGCTCAGGTCCGCCGCATCTCCTGGGTCCGTAGGGCGAGGCCGATAAAGATGGTTTGAGTGGCCTCCTCGTTACTGCCATCGGAGTCGGCCAACAAGTCGGTGGCCAATGCCCTCTTTGGTCATGACTTGCGGACCAGCCCCGTTGCCATTATCGGATCTACCCCGCTGCCGATAGGCGCGGGGCTGGTCACATTTCGATGCATCTCTAAGCTGATCGAGAGCGCGATCGCTCGGAAGCCCTATTTGATCTTGGCTTCCTTGAATTCGACGTGCTTGCGCGCGACCGGATCGTATTTCTTGAGGGTGAGCTTCTCGGTCATGTTCCGAGGGTTCTTTTTCGTCACATAAAAGAAGCCCGTGTCAGCCGTGCTGACGAGCTTGATCTTTTGGGTAATCGGCTTGGCCATGGCGGCAACGATCCTAAAGCATGCATATGTTCGGTTGGCCCGAACCTTACCGCGCTTTGCGGTGCTGTCAAGCGGACAGAGGTTCAGAGCAGTTTGCGGTGGAAACAGGCGCCGCGCATAAAATAGAAGGGAACTGGGCCCTCCGGATCGCAGAGCGTACCGGCCTCGATCCGCGCCTCGAGATCGTCGAGGATCATGCGCGTGATGTTCGGCAGGTCCTGCCTGCGGGCCTCCGACAGCGAGAACCACTCCACCGCGGTGAATTCGCCATCGGTGATCGGCTGCCGCTCGGTAATCCGGTCGGCGGCGACGACGAAAAACCGCGTGTCGAAGCGGCGCGGACGACGCGGCGGCGTGACGGCTCTGGCAAGATAGGAAAAGCCGGTGAAATCGGGCAGCACATCCGGGTCGCTGATCGGCGTCCTGGCGCCGCTGCCGATGACGATGCCGGTCTCTTCCTGGGTCTCGCGCAGGGCAGCATGGGCGAGCGCATAGGCCCGCTGGGGATGTTTCGGCCCCTTCACGCCGCGCAGCAGCTTTGCCCTCACACCCGCCGGCAGGCTGCAGCCGATGGTTGACAGATAGTCCTGCGGCTCAACGCGGCCGCCGGGGAAGACGAACTTGCCCGGCATGAATTTCAGATCGTGATGGCGCTGCCCCATCAGCAGCTTCGGCTCGCCGGCGGAGCGGTCGAGTACGAGCAGCGTTGCCGCGTCGCGCGTGCGCGAATTCGGAAAGCGGCTGGTCTGAACGCTTCTGGTCAGCTCGCGCCAGCGCACCCGCGCCGCTTCGAGGCTCTTGCTGTCCAGAACCTGCTCACCGGGCATCTCCGCCACCCTATCCAATGCCCTCGACCCCCGGCAAACCGACCTCCTCCTCAGCATCGGGATCAAAGCCGTGCATGTAAAGCGCCCATTGCAGCGCGACGATGGCACCCTTCACCCGAGGCAGCAGCGCAAGGCAGAGCGCGACTGCGAGGGGAAGCCAGATCGCCGCGTGAACCCACAAGGGCGGCCTCGCCGCAAGCTCGAGCGCCAGAAGCAGCGGCACGATGATATGGCCGGCAATGAAGATGGTGAAATACGGCGGAGCGTCGTCGGCGCGGTGGTGATAGAGCGCTTCGCCGCAAACCGGGCAATGATCGGCGACTTTGAGATAGCGGGGGAACAGCCCTCCCTTGCCGCAGGACGGGCAACGCCCGCGCATGCCGCGGCTCATGGCGGCGAGCACGCCGCGCTTCTGTCTGACGATGATGGGCGGGAAATGGGTCTCGGACATGATTGGGATGATCACTTTCTGGGGCGGCCTCTGAGGCTGCGGCGTAGCTATAGATAAGGCTTCGGCCGCGCCCGCCTTACCGCTTCCGGCGCGGCGCTTTGCCGCGGACGGGCGCGCGCCTGCGCCCGGAGAGCTTCAGGTCGAAGCGCCCATCGCTGACGAGTTGGAAGCGCAGGGCGCCGGCGGCGGGATGCGCTTCGACCAGGCGCACCTCGACCTTGTCTCCGAGCCGATAGGCTTCGCCGCTTCGCTCGCCGATCAGCGCATGGTCGGTTTCCGAATAGACATAATAGTCGCGACCGACGGTCGAGGCCGGAATAAAGCCGTCGGCGCCGTTCTCGTCGAGCTTGACGAAGAGGCCGGAGCGGGTGACGCCCGCAATGCGGCCGGTGAAGGTCGCCCCGACCCGGCCCGCCAGATGGATGGCGATCAGCCGGTCGACGGTCTCGCGCTCGGCCGCCATGGCGCGGCGCTCGGCCTGCGAGATGTGCTCGGCGACGGCGTCCAGCTCGGGGATTTCCTTGTCCGTGAGCCCGCCGGAGCCGAGCTTCAGTGCTCGGATCAGAGCGCGGTGGACGATGAGATCGGCATAGCGGCGGATCGGCGAGGTGAAATGCGCATAGCGCCGCAGATTGAGGCCGAAATGGCCGAGATTGCTGGCGCTATACTCCGCCTGGGCCTGCGCGCGCAGAATGACCTCATTGATCAGTTCGGAAATCTCGCTGTCCTTGGCGCGGCCGAGAATGCGGTTGAACTGGCTCGGCTGGATGAGGCCGGCTTTCGGCAGGCTGATGCCGAGCGTCGACAGAAATTCCGACAGATCCTTGATCTTCTCCTCCGCCGGCGCGTCGTGGATGCGATAGAGCAGGGGCGATTTCGCTAACTCCAGACTTTCGGCCGCCGCAACATTGGCCTGGATCATGAACTCCTCGATCAGCCGGTGGGCGTCGAGCCGCTCCGGCGTGAGGATGCGTGCGACCCGGCCCTGCTCGTCCAGAATGATCTTGCGCTCCGGCAGGTCGAGCTCCAGGGGCGCGCGTTTCTCGCGCGCCGAGCGCAAGGCTTCATAGGCGGCCCAGAGCGGCTTCAGGACCGGCTCGACGAGCGGCTTCGTCCGCGCATTCGGGCGGCCGTCGATGGCGGCCTGCGCCTCCAGATAGGAGAGCTTGGCGGCCGAGCGCATCATGGCGCGGATGAAGCGGTGCTCGCGCTTGTGGCCTCTGGCATCGAAAACCATCCGCACCGCGAAACAGGGCCGGTCGACGCCTTCCTTGAGCGAGCAGAGGTCGTTGGAGAGCGTCTCGGGCAGCATCGGCACCACGCGGTCCGGGAAATAGACCGAATTGCCGCGTTTCAGCGCTTCCTTGTCGAGCGCAGTTCCCGAGCGGACATAGAAGGCGACGTCCGCAATCGCCACGATGACGATGAAGCCGCCCTTGTTCTTCTCGCTGTCGTCCGGCATCGCCCAGACTGCGTCGTCATGGTCTCGCGCATCGTCCGGATCGATGGTGATCAACGGGAGCTTGCGCAGGTCCTCGCGGCCGCGCAGGCTCGGGGCTTTGAGATGCGCGATCTCCGCTTCGACAGCCTGCGGGAAGACGTTCGGCAGGCTGTAATTCTCGATGGCGATCATGCTGATCGCGCGCTCGCCCGCCGGATTGCCGAGCCGTTCGATTATGCGGGCGCGGGGCGCGAGCGTACGGCCGGTTTTTGTAACCTCGAAGCGGACAAGCTCGCCATCCTCGGCGCTGCCGGCCTCATCGGGCGAAAGCCGCCATTCCCGAAGCTGCTTCTTCTCGATTGGCTCGATGACGCCGCCGTCCTTCAGCTTGCGGAAAATGCCGAGCTGGCGCGCGCGCTCGCGCGGCAGGATCTTGATCGGCGTTGCGGTATATTCATAGCCGTCGGGCGCGGCTGAGGGCTCGATGCGCGACAGCACATGATCGCCGACGCCCGGCATTCGGCCGCGCTTCAGCCGCATCAGCACGCGGGGCGCTGCGCCTTCGGCCTCTTCGTTCCAGTCGATCGGGAGGGCGTAAAATTCGCCGTCCTCATCCTGGCCGGCGATCTCCAGCACGGCGACCGAGCGAAGCTCGGCCCGGCCGCGAAGCTGCTTGCGCCGTTTGGTGATCTGGCCGTCATCGGCCAGATCACGGAGCATCTCTTTGAGCCGGATGCGGTCGGCGCCCTTCAGATTGAAGGCGCGGGCGATCTCGCGCTTGCCGATCTTGGCGGGCGATGAGCGGATGAATTTGAGAACGTCGTCCTTGCTGGGCAGGCTTCCTGCGCCCTCGCCCCGTTTCTTGTTTTTCGATGCCGGTCTCGCCGCCGGCTTTTCAGTGTCTGTCAAGCCGGTGCCTCTGAACTGGCGCTGCTCGCCTTGGATTTTGTTTTCGACGTCTTCCCCTTTGACTTCGGCGCCTTGCCGTTGGCGCTGCGGGCCGCCAGGAGCTTCACCGCTTCCTCCATGGTGATGGCCTCCGGATCGGTGCCCTTGGGGATCGTCGCGTTGACCTTGCCGTGCTTAACGTAGGGTCCGTAGCGGCCGGAGAAAACCTCGACCTTGCCGCCGAGCTCGGGATGCTCGCCGAGGCTCTTGATCGCCGTCTGCGTGGTGCGTCCGCGGCCCTTTTTCGGCTCGGCCAGCAGGCTGACTGCGCGGTTGAGGCCGACCGTGAACACCTCGTCAGGACTGTCGAGATTGGCGTAATTCTTGTCGTGCTCAATGAACGGGCCGTAGCGGCCGAAACCGGCAACGATCGGCTTGCCGGTCTCGGGATGCTTGCCGACCTCGCGCGGCAGAGCCAGCAGCTTCAGCGCCAGCTCCAGATCCAACTCGGCATTGAGGCCGCGCGGGATCGAGGCGCGCTTCGGCTTCTCGCCCTTCTCCTCGGCTTCGCCGAGCTGCACGTAAGGCCCGAAGCGGCCGGTCTTGAGATAGACCGGCAGGCCCGTTTTCGGATCGATGCCGAGCTCCCGGTCGCCCGGAACGGCCTGCGCCTCGCCATTCTCGCCCGCACTTTCGGAGAATTGCCGCGTATAGCGACATTCCGGATAGTTCGAGCAGCCGATGAAGGCGCCGAATTTGCCGATCTTCAGGCCGAGCTGGCCGGACGCACAGGCCGGGCATTTGCGCGGATCGCTGCCGTCGGCGGTCTGCGGAAACACGTAAGGGCCGAGGATCTCGTTCAGCGCATCGAGCACTTCGGAGACGCGCAGCTCCTTGGTGTTGTTCACCGCCGCCAGGAAGTCGCGCCAGAAATCGCGCAGGACCTCTTTCCAGGAGAGCTTGCCGTCCGAGATCAGATCGAGCTTTTCCTCCAGATCGGCGGTGAAGTCGTATTCCACATAGCGTCGGAAGAAGCTCTCGAGGAAAGCCGTGACCAGCCGGCCCTTGTCCTCCGGGATCAGCCGCTTCTTGTCGAGCCGCACATATTCGCGCTCGCGCAGCACGTTAAGGGTGGTTGCGTAGGTGGACGGCCGGCCGATGCCGAGCTCCTCCATCTTCTTGATCAGCGTGGCTTCGGTATAGCGCGGTGGCGGCTCGGTGAAGTGCTGCTCGGCCTTGATCGCCTTGCGGGCGAGCGCGTCGCCGCGGGCGAGCTTCGGCAGGCGGGCGTCGTCCTCGCCTTCCTTGTCGTCGATGCCTTCTTCATAGAGCTTCAGGAAGCCGTCGAAGAGCACGACCGAGCCCGTCACGCGAAGGCCGTAGCTTTCGGCGCCCTTCGCCGCTTCGATGTCGACCGTCGTCCGCTCCATTTCCGCACTCGCCATCTGGCTGGCAATGGCACGCTGCCAGACCAGCTTATAAAGCGCAGCCTCGTCCGGCTTCAGCCCGCGCTGCAGGCTCTGAGGCAGGCGGCCGAAATCCGTCGGACGGATCGCCTCATGCGCCTCCTGGGCGTTCTTGGCCTTGGTTTTGTAGTCGCGGGCGTGCGACGGCACATATTTGTCGCCGAACTGGCGCGCGATGACGCCGCGGCATTGCGA
The DNA here is from genome assembly GCA_963798805.1 of uncultured Alphaproteobacteria bacterium. Taxonomy (GTDB): domain Bacteria; phylum Pseudomonadota; class Alphaproteobacteria; order Rhizobiales; family Rhodomicrobiaceae; genus CAVZCK01. Next base: position 256,602 of record CAWCVC010000017.1, on the reverse strand, counting down.
GATCGCCTCGGGCACGATCTGCACGCCGTCGGTACGCATATAGGTGATGAGACCGACGGTTTCGCCGCCGATGTCGACGCCCTCATAGAGTTGCTGGGCGACCGACATGGTCTGGCGCGCCGAGAAGCCGAGCTTGCGCGAGGCCTCCTGCTGCAGGGTCGATGTGGTGAAGGGCGGCGCCGGATTGCGCCGATAGCCGCTCACATCGACCGAGAGCACCTTGAAGTTGCACGCCTCGAGGGCGGCCTTCAGCTTCAGCGCTTCGGCCTCGTTCGGGATATCGAATTTGTCGAGTTTCTTGCCGAGTGCGCTGATGAGGCGCGCCTCGAACTCCTCGCCCTTATGGGTGCCGAGCTGGGCCGCGATCGTCCAATATTCGCGGGTGACGAAGGCCTGGATCTCGGTTTCGCGGGCGCAGACGAGCCGTAGCGCCACCGACTGCACGCGGCCGGCCGATTTCGCACTGGGGAGTTTCCGCCACAAAACGGGGGAGAGAGTAAAGCCGACGAGATAGTCGAGGGCGCGGCGCGCCAGATAGGCGTCGACCAGCGGCACATCGAGCTCGCGGGGATGCGACATGGCCTGGATCACCGCTTGTTTGGTGACTGCGTTGAAGGCCACGCGCTCGACTTTAACGCCTTTCAGCGCTCGCTTGTCCTGAAGGATTTGCAGGAGATGCCAGGAGATGGCCTCGCCTTCGCGGTCGGGGTCGGTCGCCAGAATCAGCCGATCGGCGCCTTTTACCGCACGCGCAATTTCGTTAACAACTTTTGCGGAACCGGAGTTGACGGCCCAGGCCATTGCAAAATCATGATCGGGTTGAACCGAGCCGTCTTTTGCTGGCAGATCACGGACATGGCCGAAGGAGGGGATGACTTTATAGTCTTTCCCCAAATATTTGTTAATGGTTTTTGCTTTCGCCGCCGATTTAACGATGACGATATTCATAGGCTATTCCAGGTTTAGATTGGCACGGATAGCGTTTAACTCAGAACGTGCTCAACAGGCCACTCATGTGGCCGTTTTTTTCATGGGAGTCCGACAGAAGCTGGTGGTGCGCCGCCCTACAGTAAGGGCAAAAGAGCCAGGGGCTGTCAAATGGAGAATGATAAGGGTTGAAACGGCTTGCGATGTGCAACCAAAACGGGTATTGGCTGCTTCCCATAACTCCAAGAATATGCGCGATTAAACCAATTCCCAGATATGCCCCCAAACTATAAAAAAGGAAAGTTGATGATCAGTGGCCAGGAAATCACTCCCTCAGAAAAAAAATTCATTTCCCACATGAGCGAACCAAAACAAGCTTCCAAAAGCGATCCTTCCGATGCTCCGATCGGCGCCAAAGCCGTTGCCGAGTACTCCGCTGAAATCCTGACCGAACTCCGCGAGCTCGCGACCGGGGCCGGCCTCACATTTCTCGCCTACCTCATCCAAGTTGCGATTGAGGAGGCAAAAATTCAAGCCGCCGAGACCGAAGACAAATAACCCTCCCGTCAAAAATCCGCGACTTACGGCCGGCAGACGCCGGCGCATCACCGAATCGCAGAGCCACTTAGCTTCGAGCGGCTTTCAGTGAAATGCGCTGGTCGTCATGCCGGTCGATGCGGCCGGCCAGATCGAGTTCGAGCAGCGCCACGGCAAGGCTCCTGGCGCTGAGGCCCGACTGACGCAGGAGCGTGTCCAGGTGGACCGGGGCGAAGCTGAGCAGGCTCAGGATTGTCTCGCGGTTTCGCCCGGCCGGCTCCGCGGCGGCGGTGGGGCACTCCGGCTCGGCATAGATCCAGGCCGCGGCGTTGCAGGGCTCGCGCCAAAGCGGCGTGCGCCTTGCGGCCGGGAACAGCTCCGTGAGCACGTCCTCGGCGCTCGTCACCAGATGGGCGCCGCTCCGGATCAGACCGTTGGTTCCCGAAGCGCGCGGATCGAGCGGATGGCCGGGCACGGCGAAGACCTCCCGGTTCTGCTCCAGAGCGAGGCGCGCCGTGATCAGCGAGCCAGATTTCTGTGCGGCCTCGACCACGATGACGCCGGAGGACACGCCGGAAATGATGCGGTTTCGCCTGGGGAAATCCTGGCCGCGCGGCGCAAAGCCCGGCGGACATTCCGAAATCAGCAGGCCGCGTTCTCCGATCGCGTTCTGCAACACGACATTTTCCGGTGGGTATATAATGTCGATGCCGCCGGCGACAACGGCGATGGTGCCGCTGGCGAGCGCCGCTTCATGTGCGGCCGTGTCGATTCCGCGTGCAAGGCCTGAGGAGACCACGACCCCTGCTTGACCCAGATCACGGGCGATCGCGGAGGCGAACTGCCGCCCGACGGCCGAGGCGTTCCGCGACCCGACCACGGCGACCGTGTTCATGGCCCCAAGCTCCGGCCGGCCTTTCGCATAGAGGATCGGCGGCGGCGCGGCAATCTGCTTCAAGAGAGGCGGATAGTCTGCTTCCGGCAGTGCAAGAATTCGCGCGCCGGCAGCAGCCGCCGCCTCCCATTCCCGCTCGGCAAGCTCCTTCGGATAGGGGCGGCGCGCCTCACCGGTGCCCGCCCGGCGGCTGAGCTCCGGAAGCGCCTCGAGCGCCGCGCTGGCGCTGCCGAGATGCGCGATCAGCTCGTGGAACGTGATCGGACCGATCGTCTCGGTCCGGATCAGCCTGATCCAGGCCAGCTTCTCCTCATCGCCGAGCCCGCCCTTATCCTCCGCCGCCGCCCGGCGAGACGCTTCAAGCTTTTCGACCGCCAATCTTGCTTTCCTCGCCCTTCATGAGTCGCGAAATGTTGGCATGATGGCGAATGTAGACGAGGATTGTCAGCACCGTGAAAAGACCTACCGCGTCCCAGTTCCCGAGTACGGCGAGAATGACGGGCGTTGCTGTCGAGGCGGTGAGCGCGGAGAGCGAGGAGTAGCGGCTGAGCCCGGCCACGGCCAGCCAGATGGCGGCGAAGGTAAGGGCGACGACAGGCGCGACGCCGGCCAGCACGCCGAGATAGGTAGCGACGCCTTTGCCGCCTTTGAAATTCAGCCAGACCGGAAACAGGTGACCGAGAAACGCGCCGAGCCCCGCCGCGAGGGCGAGATCCTGGCCCCAAAACCCCGCGATCAGCACCGCCGCCATGCCCTTGCCGAAATCGCCGAGAAGGGTCAGCGTCGCAAGACCCCGCTTGCCGGTTCTGAGCACATTGGTGGCGCCGATATTGCCCGAGCCGATCGCCCTGATGTCGCCGAGCCCGGCGAGCCGCGTGATCAGCAGCCCGAACGGAATCGATCCGAGCGCATAGCCGAAGGCGAGCGCGGCGGCAATGGCGGCGGCGCCGCTCGATGCAGCGGTTGCAAGATCCATGGCGAGACCGGTCCCGTAAACGAGTTTGACAGTCTAGGCGCGGCGGGCATCTTCCGCATAGCTGTAAACGCAGCGGCCGGCAACGAAGCTCTTGATGGCGCGGCCCTGCAGAACGGTCTCGTCGAAGGGCGAGTTCTTGGACTTGGAGGCGAGCGCTCCGGCATCGACCTGCCAGGGCATTTCGAGATCGACGAGACAGAGGTCGGCCGGCGCCCCGATCGTGAGACGCCCGCCCGGCAGGCCGAGAAGCTGGGCCGGGCGGATGGTCATTGCGGCGAGCAGCGGCTGCAGGTCGATGACGCCATTATGATAGAGCCGCAGCGCCGCGGGCAGCAGCGTCTCGACCCCGAGCGCGCCGTCGGCGGCCTCGGCAAAGGGGCGCCGCTTCATGTCGACATCCTGCGGATCGTGCGCCGAGACGATGACGTCGATCTCGCCGTTGCGCACGCCTTCGACCATCGCCTGCCGGTCGCTCTCCGGCCGCAGCGGCGGCCTGATCTTGAAGTAGGTGCGATAGGAGCCGATGTCGTTCTCGTTGAGCGTCAGATGATTGATGCTGACGCCGCAGGTGACCTTCAGGCCGCAGGCCCGGGCTCTGCGGATGACGTCGAGCGAGGCGGCGCAGGAGATATTCGCGGCGTGATAGCGCCCGCCCGCGAGAGCCACGAGACGCAGATCGCGCTCGATCATGATGGTTTCCGCTTCGGCCGGCACGCCGGGGAGGCCGAGGCTCGCCGAGACCTGGCCCTCATTCATGACCCCCGAGGCCGCCAGATACGGGTCTTCGGTGAAATGCACGATCAGCGCGTCGAAATCGCGCGCATAGCTGAGGATGTTGCGCATCAGGGAGGCATTGCCGACGCTGCGCTTGGCGTCGGTGAAGGCGAGCGCGCCGGCCTGGCGGAGGAGGCCGATCTCGGTCATCTCCTTGCCTTCGAGCCCCTTGGTCATCGCGGCCATCGGGTGGACATGGACGACGGCTGTATCGCGCGCACGCCGCTCGATGAAATCCACCAGCGAAACGTCGTCGATTGCGGGCTTGGTATCGGGCATACAGATGATGGTGGTGACGCCCCCAGCCGCCGCCGCCCGGCTCGCCGTCGCCAGCGTCTCGCGGTGCTCCTCGCCCGGCTCGCCGGTCGAGACCTGCATGTCGATCAGGCCGGGGATCAGAAGCTGGTTCTTGCAGTCGACAAGCTCGACGCCGTCATCCAGATAGGGCGCGATGTGAGGGCCGAGATCGGCGATGACGCCGCGCTCGATGCGCAGGCCCCCGCTTTCGTTGCGCCCGGTGAGCGGACAGAACAGGCGGGCGTTCGTCAGAATGCTCGTGCCGGACGGCTCGGGGGCTTTGGCGGGAGTGATCATCGTGCGAGCGAGGAGGGTAGGTTGCGCGCCAGGACCTGAAGCACCGCCATGCGAACCGCCACGCCCATCTCGACCTGCTCGCGGATGACGCTGCGCTGATGATCGGCCACGGCGGAGGAGATTTCGATGCCGCGGTTGATCGGGCCGGGATGCATGATCAGCGCGTCCGGCTTGGCGCGCTTGAGCTTTTCATTATCGAGGCCGAAAAAGTGGAAATATTCGCGCGTCGACGGCACGAAGGATGTCGACATGCGCTCGCGCTGCAGGCGCAGCATCATGATGATGTCCGCGCCGGCGACCGCCTTGTCGAGCTTGGTGAAGACTTCCACGCCCAGCCGGTCGGCGGCGGGCGGCAGGAGCGTCGAGGGCGCCGCGACGCGGACATGCGCGCCGAGCGCGGTCATTAGGATGATGTTCGACCGCGCCACGCGGCTGTGCAGGATGTCGCCGCAAATGGCGATGATCAGCCCTTCGATGCGGCCCTTGCGGCGTCTGATGGTCAGCGCGTCGAGCAGCGCCTGAGTCGGATGCTCGTGCTCGCCGTCGCCGGCATTGATGACGGAACAATCGACCTTTTGCGCCAGAAGCTCGACGGCGCCGGCGGCATTATGCCGGACGACGAGCATGTCCGGCCGCATGGCATTGAGGGTCACGGCAGTATCGAGCAGCGTCTCGCCCTTTTCGATCGAGGAGGCTTTGACCGCCATGTTCATGACGTCGGCGCCCAGACGCTTTCCGGCCAGCTCGAACGAACTCTGCGTGCGCGTCGAAGCTTCGAAAAACAGATTTATTTGGGTGCGGCCGCGAAGAATGTCGCGTTTTTGAGTGACCCGGCGGTTATACTCGGCTTCCGCGTCGGCCAAATCTAGCAGGCCGACAATTTCTGCCGGACTCAAGCCTTTGATCCCGAGCAGATGTTTGTGCGGGAAAGAGAATTTTTGAGACGCTGGCGCGATATTCATTTGAGGCGCTGTTATAATGAGAGCCATAACCGCCCGCAAGCAAGATGATTGGGCCAGGGAGCTTCGTCCGCAGAAATGCAGAATACCGATCGCATGGCCTCGGCCCTCGCGGCGACCGCCGCCAATGCCGGCCTCAATCAGAGCCCCGTTTTCGAGAACGTCAATCTCTTCGCAACCGATCGGCCCTTGCGCGAAGCTGTCGCGCGCAACGGCGCGGGCTGGGCGAAGGATGAGCTGGATCAGCTCGGCCGAATCGCCGGCAGCGCGCATGTGCTGGAGCTCGGCCGGCTGGCGAACGAAAATCCGCCCAAGGCCCGGCTGATCGACCAGAAAGGCCGGCGCATCGACCGCGTCGAGTTCCACCCCGCCTATGACGAGCTGATGGAGATCTCGTTCCGCCACGGCCTGCACTGCCGGGGCTGGGAGGATGCCGCGGCCGGGCGCCCGCAGCGCGCAGGCGTTCATGTGGCGCGGGCGGCCGGACTCTATATGGTGTCGCAGGCCGAAGCCGGGCATATGTGCCCGATCACCATGACCCATGCCGCGGTCGCGACGTTGCGCCTCGACGATGCCATGCTGCAGCGGCTGATGCCGAAAATCCTGTCGCGCGAATACGACCCGTCCTTTCAGCCGATCGACGGCAAGGTCTCGGTCACCATCGGCATGGGCATGACGGAAAAGCAGGGCGGCACCGATGTGCGCGCCAATGTCACCGCGGCCGAGCCCTTGGGCGGCGGCCGTTACAGCATCACCGGACATAAATGGTTCATGTCGGCGCCGATGTGCGATGCGTTCCTGGTGCTGGCGCAGGCGCCCGGCGGGCTTTCCTGCTTCTTCATGCCGCGCTTCCGCGCCGATGGCAGCCTCAACGCCATCCGCATCGAGCGGCTGAAGGACAAGCTCGGCAACCGCTCCAACGCCTCCTCAGAGGTGACATTCCTCGGCGCCGAGGCGACGCTGGTCGGCGAGGAGGGGCGCGGCGTGCCGGCGATCATCGAGATGGTGACGTTGACCCGGCTCGACTGCGCCGTCTCCTCCGCTGCGCTGATGCGCTTCACCCTCGCCAATGCGGTGCGGCACACGAAAAGCCGCACAGTGTTCCAGCGCAAGCTGATCGATCAGCCGCTAATGGCCAATGTGCTCTCCGATCTGGCGATCCAGTCCGAGGCGGCGACCGCGCTCGCCATGCGCCTCGCCCGCAGCTTCGACCGCGCCGAGAGTGACCCGCAGGAGGCCGCCTTCCGCCGGCTGATGACGCCGGTCGCGAAATATTGGATCTGCAAATCCGTGCCGGCTTTCGCCTACGAGGCGATGGAGTGCATGGGCGGCAACGGCTATGTCGAGGAGGGGCTCCTGGCGCGCGCCTATCGCGAGGCGCCGCTGAATGCCATCTGGGAAGGCTCCGGCAATGTGATGTGCCTCGATCTCCTCCGTGTGATGCAGAAGGAGCCGCAGGCGGTCGATGCCGTGCTCGCCGAGATCGAGCCGGCGGCGCGGGGCCAGCCGAACCTTCGCGCCGCGATCGATGAGCTGAAGACGGCGCTTGCCTCGCGCGCCATGCCGGAAAGCGATGCGCGCTGGCTGATCGAGAAGCTTGCCCTGATCGCCGCCAGCGCTCTGCTGACGGCGCACGCGCCGCCCGAGGTTGCCGAGCCTTTCGCGGCGACGCGGCTCGCGGGCGGCTGGCGCCAGACCTATGGGGCCGGGCTGCGCGGCGCCAATCATCACGCCATCCTTGCGCGGGCCGGGGAAGGGCTGTAGCGAGAGTGATCCCGGTTTTTCGCATGAGGAGACGCCTTGCAGCCCGACATCGTGACCGCCGCCGTCCTCGTCATCGGCGATGAGATCCTCTCCGGCCGGACGAAGGACAAGAACATCGGGACCATCGCCGAGCATCTGACCAATATCGGCATCCGCCTGCGCGAGGTGCGCGTCGTGCCCGATGTCGAGGCCGAGATCATCGTAGCGCTCGATGCGCTGCGCGAGCGCTACGACTATGTCTTCACCACCGGCGGCATCGGCCCGACCCACGACGACATCACCGCCGACGCCGTCGCCAAGGCCTTCGGCGTCTCCATCGACGTCGATCCGCGCGCCAAGGCCATGTTGCTGGAGCGGATGAGCGAGGCCGATCTGACCCAGGCGCGTCTGCGCATGGCTCGGATCCCGGCCGGCGCGGAGCTGGTCGACAATCCGGTCTCGCGCGCGCCGGGCTTCATGATCGGCAATGTGATCGTCATGGCTGGTGTGCCGAGGATCATGGAGGCGATGCTCGCCTCGGTGACGCCGCGTCTCAGAACCGGGGCCAAGCTGATCTCGGTGAGCATTCATGTGCGGGCACCGGAGGGCATCGTGGCGGGTTATCTCTCCGCCGCACAGGCCGATCACCCGGATGTGCAGATGGGCAGCTATCCCCAATACGAGGATGGCCGGCCGAGTGTGCATCTGGTGCTGCGCGCGGTGAACGAGGCGCGGCTCGAGGAGGCGGCGAAAGCGCTGGATGCCAGCCTCACGGGGGCAGGTCTGCCGAATGAGCGGATGGTAGGAGGCGGCTGACGCGTCGCGTTCTGATCGTCAGCCGGCGGTCTGCTGAATCTCGCTCCCGCGGCCTGCCCGATGGCTGTTGATATAGTTGAAGATGTCGCGCCCGCGAATCCAGCCGGAAAGCTGCCCGTCCTTGATGACGAGCGCCTGGTTTCCAGGTGCGCGGCTCAGCCGCCGCAGCGCTGCGATCGCGCTTTCATCCGGGGTGAGCGTCTCGTCGGCTGTGAGCGGGTTCGTCACATCGCGGATCGAGATCTGGCTGCGCTTTTCCGGCGGGATCTCCTCGAGCGCGGAGACCCGGACGGCGCCGATCACGCGGCCATTTTCGGTTACCGGCAGAACGACATCCTTGCCGGCAAGCTCGGGGTGTCCGGTGATCCGGTCGACGGTGATGTCGGCGGGAATGCTCGGCGGCGGCGCCTTCATGAGCTGCCCGACATTGACGCCCTGCAATGCCTCGATCACCTCGGTCTGGCGACGGGCGCTGCCCGCGGCGTTGAAGATGAAGAAGCCGATCAGGATCTGCCACATGCCGCCGATGGAGGACGACGTATAGCTGTTATAAGCGCCATAGGCCATCAGTGCGATGCCGAGCGCGGCGCTTAGCAGCGAAGCGATCCGCGTCGCCTTGCTCAAGCTGCCCTGGATCCACCACAGCGCAGCACGAAGTACCCGGCCGCCATCGAGCGGGAAAGCCGGTATCAGATTGAACACCGCCAGAACGGTGTTCATGATCGCAAGATAATAAAGCAGCGCGAAGACCACGCCGGGGGTGGCGGGCGGCAGCACCTCGAACAGCAGCATCAAGAGGCTGGCCATGAGGAAGCTCGAGATCGGCCCCGCAATCGCCACCAGGAATTCGGATTTAGCCGTCGGCGGCTCGTCCTCGAGCTCCGCGACCCCGCCGAAGATGAAGAGCGTGATGCCCGCGATCTTGATCCGGTAGTGCCGGGCAACGAGCGCATGGGCAAGCTCGTGATAGACGATCGAGGCGAACATCCCAACCGCCGCGACGGCCGATATCAGATAATATTCGGCCACGCTGCGGCCCGGCAGGCAATCGGGAAAAACGCCGGTCGCCAGACTCCAGACGATGAGCGCCGCCAAAAAGAACCACGACAGGTCGATGCTGATGCGGAAGCCCAGGATCGAAAACAGGCGGAAGCTTTTCGTGAACATTGCCTATGCTGCTTTCCAACGGTGTTCACCTTAGATGGGGATTGATGGCGCAGATGCGAAACGATCGCAAGCGCGGCGGGCGCTCGAACCGGCTTGCCTCGGCGGAAAGGCGCGTGCTATTCAGACAAAACGCGCCGCGCAGTGCGTCGGCGGCTTCTCCTTTCGGACGCGTAGCTCAGCGGTAGAGCACCACGTTGACATCGTGGGGGTCACTGGTTCAATCCCAGTCGCGTCCACCATCAATAGCTCCTTATAAGTCGCCGGACTCCAGGCGAAATCCCTTTCAGAGCCGCTCCGGCGCGGCAACCGGGCAGATGCAGGTCGTCATCGGTTTCGATGCCGCGGGAGTCTCAAGCGCTCGCGACCCGAAGCGGCACCACGCTTGAATACCGCAGCATATTGAAACACACTCTGATCTCCGGAGGGGGTAGCGCTGCTGATAGGGAGGGCAGCATGAGATGTTGCTCGGTCCTTTGCCTGGCATTCTATTTCGCGCTCTCGGCAAGCGGAATATCGCAGGCGGCGGGAATAGAAGCGGCTGCGGATGCAGAAAGACTGATCGCAGCCTGCAATGCAGAGAACCTCATACGCGTTCCGCTGTGCTTGAATTACAGTCTCAATCGCAAGTGGAAGTATGAATGGGGCTATGCGGGAAAGCCCTTTTCCGCGATTGGACGCCTCGAGGGGCTCAGGAAATCCCTGATCGGGAACGTCTTCGCATTCGTGGCGGTGAACCGATATTGGGCGTCATGTAAAATCAAACGGGAAGACGCGGCAAAGCTGGAAAACATCGTCGGGAGGCAAGTCCTGATCAGCGGCGTGCTGGCCGGCTACCGCCTTACCTTTGATTTGCATCGCTTTCATCATTTGAGACTTGATCCATATTGTTCGATCGGGGCCGTATCGTGATTGAGCCCGGACTGATCTGAGGGAGAAGCGCTCGGGCTTTTCTCGGGTTCTCTTCGTGAGCGGCGCCAAAACTCAATGCGTCTTCCATCGGCTGTGGTGGTTCCGGTTCGAGTTTTCCCGCATGACAGCGTTCGCTTCCCGACGGCGATTTGGCCGATGCCGCTTCCGCTGCAAAATTTCGTGCCTTTCCAATAATCGGGCAGCGCTTTTACCAGATTCTCGCCGCTTTTATGACATATCCATTTGGGAGTGATCCCGCGAGACAAGTGCTGTGTTGACCGTTTTGAAGGGATGTTTGACCTGCCTTGCGGATAGAACGCCGGATTTGACGAACTCTATTCTTTCGTTTTTCTTCGTCGGTCCGTACGTTTGGTGCTGCTTTCATAAAAAAGGTGGAATGCCGGGGCCCTGATGTGGCAATGTTCCTCCCGGGCTTAGGGAGTGCTGGACCGGTCCGGACCGTCCTCCGGTCGGGGCCGCCGGCAGAAGGGAAGGCGATAGTACAGCGCGTCGAACGGTCTCCCCGTTACTTAAGAGACAGTCCAGACCGGGCAGCGGCCTTCTCGTTGGAGAAAAACCATGGCGGAAGATCGGGACGATAACCCGCAAGCCGATTTGTCTGGTGCGCCGGCCTCGCGGCCGCAGCGTCTGGCCGATCGCGTCGCGATGATATCGGATGACGGGCGGGGGCAACCGGCACCCGCTGTCGTCTCGGGGCTGGACTCGGAGCCCGAACCAATCGTTACGGACAATATTCATGTGGGCCGTGTCATCCGGCCTGCGGGACGTATGATCATGGGATCGCGGGCGCTCGCGCCGGTGCCGGCTTCGGCGGGAGCCGAGATCAACGGTCGGACGCAGGCCCACGTCTTCTCCAGCGCCGAAGAGGGACGCCGCCGCCGTCTTTCAGGCGGAGCGGTGATCATGATGGTTTGCGTGGTGGCCGCCGGCGCCACAGCCCTGATCTCGACCGCTGTCGACAAACGCGCTGCGACAGGCGGCGCGAAAGCCGTCGCCCCCCACGAGGTCCAGACCAGCAGCACCGCTCCCGCCGCCGGCGCCGCGCCGGTGGCTCAGGCGGATAGCGGGCAAAATCCCGAGCACCCGATTGCGCAGCTTGCGGCCGTTGCCTCGGTCGATCAGCTCAACGCCATCAATGACGGCGACAACGGTACCGTGGTCGAGGTCGCCAGCCACGGCGCTGGGCTTTCCGTCGACAATATCTCGAGTCAAGGGGGCGCGCCCATTCCCGTCAAGGTCAAGGTCAAGCAGACGGATTCGGAAGAATATTCTTTCCTGATGTTCCGTGGCCTGCCGGAGAATTTTTCCTTTTCCGCAGGATTCCGGTTGAAGGATTCCTGGGCGGTCTCGCTCAAGGACCTCACCGACCTCAAGCTCATGCCGCCGGCCGGCTATCAGGGTAAGTTCAAGCTCGAAGTGCTCCTCGTCAAAGGCCGCAACCGGCCGGTCGAGAGCCACATCATGGTCGTGAGCCTCGGCAGAGCCACCCGTGCGCCCGCGGATACGGGCGCAGTCGCCAGGGCCAAGCGGGAGGCCGCACCGGCCGAGCGCGTCCTGACGGCGACGCCGCCGGAGACGGAGCAGCAATTGCGCGAGGCTTCCCAAGGCGGCGAGGCTGTGCCTGAAGGCCTGGCTGCCGGTCCGCCCCCGGTCACGATCAATCCTGAGGAAGAAGCGCAGATGCTGGACCGGGCGATGAAGATCCTCGGCGACGGTGACGTAGCCAGCGCAAGGCTCTTCCTCGAACACATCGCCAGAAGGGGGAGTGGCAAGGGCGCGCTGGCCTTGGCGCGGACCTACGATCCGCTCTATTTCCGCTCCATCGCCACTCTGGGTGGCATCAGGCCCGACCCGAAGAAGGCGAAGGAGTGGTATCGGATCGCCGCAGAGCTTGGTCAGGACGGTGCCCGGGAGCGGCTCAGCGCGCTCGCCGGGCAATAGGCGCCCGAAAAGCCGCATGGTTTCGAGCGCGCCGGCGGCTGAAGAGGCCTAGGTGCAGTTGACAAGTCTGGCGCGCCTCACTAGTGTCGCGCCAGCGGATTTCCACCGATGAGAGGATGCTTTGTGCCGCCAGCCGGGCATGTTTGGCGTGATCGCGGCGAGCGAGGCATTTCGGGACAGTCATGAAGATCAAGAACTCGATTAAATCGCTCAGAAAGCGCCATCGCGACAATCGCGTCGTCCGTCGCCGCGGCCGGCTTTACGTCATCAACAAGACCATCAAGCGCTATAAGGCCCGCCAGGGCTGAGAACGGGTCGTCGTCTTGCGAACATCGCGGTTGACACCGGCCGCGCTTGTGCTTGACTGGTATTATGAGCTTGAAACCCGTATTACGTGCAGTCTGCCTGACAGCCATCGCCCTCGGGCTCCTCGCATCGCATCCCGGCGCCGCATCCGCCGCCGAGCCGCAGCCGCCCGCCAAGCTTCCGCCGCTCAAATCGCTGGCGCATCCCAAGCAATCAATGCGCAAGGCGCGGCAGGAGCTGCTCTCCTCGCTTTATGATCAGCTTCAGAAGGCCGATAGCGACGAGGCCGCCGATCTGATCGTCTCGGCGATCGAGAAAGTCTGGTCGCAGTCCGGCAGCGATACCGACGATATCCTGCTGCAGCGGGCGAACATTGCCCTCAAAGCCCAGAAATACGATCTTGCCACGCAAATCCTGACCGGGCTGACCGAGGCCGACCCGCGCTTCGTCGAAGGCTGGAACCAGCTTGCGACCGTCTATTTCCTCCAGGAGGATTACGACAATGCCATGCGCGAGCTGAGGCACGTGCTTGCCCTCGATCCCCGCCATTTCAAGGCGATCGAAGGCTTGGGCATCATCCTTCGCGAGAGCGGCCACAAGAAAGCCGCGCTCGAAGTGACGCGGCGAGCGCTCGCCGTCAATCCGCATCTGAAGTCGGCGAAGCAGGCTATCGAAGAACTCACCCGCGAAGTCGAAGGGCAGGGGATTTAGAGCGCGACCAGCAAAGAATTGAGAGCAGGCAGATTGGATCAGCGGCGCTTGCGAGGCCTATCTCCCAGCTACGGACCTCGAAAACGGCCCTCCATCATCCGACCACCCAATCTCCGGATGTCGCCCCGGACTCGAATCCCGCCCGGCCTGACGGCCGTCCAGCGATGGCCTTGGCACTTTTCTGCCCGACTTCAGCGCACTCAGCCGAAGGTGGAGCCGGCATGCTGCAGCGCCTGAGCGGCGCGAACCGACTGAGCCTCGATCCGCACGATCCGCAGCATATTGGTGGCGCCGGGCGTGCCGAACGGCAATCCTGCCGAGACGATGACTTTGTCCCCGAGCTTGGCCATGCCTTCCAGTGCGGCGAATTTGCAGGCGCGCGTCACCATGTCGGCGACTGAATGCGGATCCTCCGTCAGCACGCAGTGCAAGCCCCAGGCGACGGTCAGGCGGCGGGCTGTCGCCTTGCTCGTCGACAATGCGAGGATCGGCTGGCGCGGTCGGTAACGGGCGACGCGCAAGGCGGTCGCCCCCGTCGAAGTGTAGCAGATGATGGTGGAAAGCCCGGCGTTCTGGGCGATCGAGCAGGCGGCGGCGCTGATCGCGTCGGACGAGGATTTCCTCCGTCTCGGGCCTCTGGCTGTGGATGATCTGGTCGTAAAGGTCGTCCTCCTCGATCTCCATGCCGATGCTGTTCATGGTCGCAACCGCCTCGACCGGGAACTGGCCGGAGGCGGACTCGGCCGACAGCATCACCGCATCGGCGCCTTCGAAGACGGCGGTCGCCACGTCCGAAACTTCGGCGCGGGTCGGAACCGGTGCACTGATCATCGATTCCAGCATCTGCGTCGCGACCACGACGGGCTTGCCGTGCTGGCGGGACAGCCGCGTTAGCCGCTTCTGCACACCGGGTACCTGCTGCAGCGGCAGCTCGACGCCGAGATCGCCGCGTGCCACCATCAGCGCGTCGGACTCGGCGATGATGCGGTCGATATCGTGGACCGCCGCGGGCTTCTCGATCTTCGACATCACGGCCGCGCGTCCGTCGATGAGCTGCTTGGCTTCGGCGACGTCCTCCGCACGCTGCACGAAGGAGAGCGCGATCCAGTCGACGCCGAGATTGGCGGCATATTCGAGATTCTCGCGGTCGCGCTCGGTGAGCGGGCTGAGCGGAAGCACGGTGTCGGGCAGGCTGACGCCCTTGCGGCTGGAGAGCTCGCCGCCGATCAGCACGTCCGTATCGATGCGGTCGGCGGTCTTGGCTGTGACGACGAAGCGCAGCTTGCCGTCGTTGGCGAGCAGATGATGGCCGGGCTCGATGGCGTCGAAGATCTCGGGATGCGGCAGGAAGACGCGCTCGCCATTTCCAGGCTCCTCGTTGCGGTCGAAGCTGAAATGCGAGCCTGTCGGCAGGATGACGGCGCGCTCTCCGAACAGCCCGACGCGGAGCTTCGGCCCCTGCAAGTCGCAGAGGATGCCGATCGGATGGCTTGCCTCGCGCTCGATCGCGCGGATGGTGGTGTGACGCTCGCGCAGATCCTCTCTGGAGGCGTGGCTCATATTGATGCGGAAGACGTCGGCGCCCGCTTCAAACAGCTTCCTGATCATTTCCGGCTGGGAGGAAGCCGGGCCTAGCGTGGCGATTATCTTGACGCGCCGTTGTCTTCTCATTGCGTTGCCGTTCCATTGTCGCCGGGATCTGTAAGGCGAACGGTCCAGTCCCGCTCTTCGTTCGTGTCGACCTCGAAAAAGCCTGAGCGTTTATCCCCCTTGGCCTGGCAATTATCGACGCCGCGGATGGTGAAAGACTTGTCGGCGGTGCACATGAAGGCCTGACCGCCCCATTCGCCGCCGCGGTCGTAGTCGACGGCATGAATATAGTAGTAGCGCGCGACCAGCGACCCCTTCAGCAGCACTTCGCAGGTCTGGGAGGCGATGTTCCACCAACCTTCGCTGACCCAGCCCTTTTCATCCTTATACCCTATGGCGACCCCGACCCGGCTCGATGTGGTGTTACAAAGCTTGAGATCGGCCTTGGCAGGTGCTGCGAAGCCGAAAATGGCCGCAGCGAAGATACCGAGGAGAATGACGATAAGGCCCGAGTTGTGTCTCTTCATCGCAGTTCCACGATTTGAAGGATTTACGCTATCAACGCGTCATGCTGGCTCGACCAGGATCACGCGCAGATCGTTCACGTTCGTGAAGGTTGGCCCGCTAATGATAAGGTCGTCTAACATCTCGAAGAATCCGGTGGAATTGTTTTCTGTCAAAAAAATTGCCGCATCCTGGCCTTTAGTGCGTGCTCGCGCAAGGGTATCCGGTGCAATGATCGCCCCGGCGGGATCATCGGCGCGCCCGCTGCCCCCATCGCTGCCGTCCGTATCGCCGGCAAGAGCGTAGACCCCCGGCGCACCGTCCAGAGCGAGCGCGAGCGCCAGCGCATATTCCTGATTGGGGCCGCCGCGCCCATCGCCGTGAATGGTGACGGTCAGCTCGCCGCCGGACAGGATGGCGGTTCGCCGCCCGGTCTTTTGCGCCTTGAGAGCGAGCGAGGCATGCTCGCGGGCGACGTCGCGCGCCTCGCCTTCCAGCGCATCGCCGAGCACGACCGGCTCGTAGCCGCAGGCGGCGGCCGCCTCCGCCGCGGCCCGGAGCGCGTCGTTCGGTGCGGCGGCGAGAATGAATTCGGCTTCGGCAAAGGCCGGATCGCCAGGTTTCGGTGTCTCGTTACGTGGATCGCGGAGTGCAGCCTCGATCGAAGCGGTCGGCCGGAGCCCGTATTTCTCGATCGCGGCGCGTGCGTCGGCAAGCGTCGTCGAATCGGGAACGGTCGGGCCGGAGCCAATGGTGTCGGGCGAATTGCCTGGCACGTCGGAGATCGCCAGCGTGACGATGCGCGCCGGGAATGCCGCCCGCGCGAGCCGTCCGCCTTTGATGCGCGACAGATGCTTGCGCACGCAGTTCATGGCGCCGATCGGTGCGCCGGCTCTCAGGAGCCCGCGGGTGAGATCCTGCTTTTCGGCGAGCGTCACGCCCGGGGCCGGCGCGGTCCAGAGCGCCGATGCGCCGCCGGAGATGAGGGCCAGCACCAGATCGCCTTCGCACGCGCCGCCCGCCAGCGCAAGAGCCCGACTCGCAGCAGCCTCGCTGGTCTCGTCCGGCACGGGATGCGCTGCCTCGATGAGCTCCAGCGTTCGCAGCGGCAGCGTGTAGCCCTTGCGCGTGACGGCGAGCCCGCTGACGCGCCCCTCGGCGATCGCCGCGGCGTAGTGTTCTTCGGCGGATTGCGCCATGGCGGCGGCGGCCTTGCCGCAGGCGAGGACGATTAACCGGGCATTATCCGGCGGCGGGGGAAAATGCGGCGGCAGACATCGGCCAGGCTGAGCGGCAGCCACCGCCGAGTTGAAGATCGACCGGAGGATCGTCCTGTGATCTGCCTGTGTCATATGCCGAAATGTATGCTTTTGTGCATTTGCAGAGCGTCTCGCGCCTCGACTGTGCAAAAAAGCCAATCCCGTTGAAAAATAGCAGGAAATGGTTTTCGTGCTCTAGCGGCGTTTTGTTACCGCGTCTATATCTACGCCATGCTTCACACAGTGCCAAAAAACGGCACGGCTGTTCCGCTACCAGCCGATGCACCATACACTATTTTACCGGGGTCGCTCACCAGCGGAATCCTGATCGTCTGCGATCATGCCGCGAACGCAATTCCGCCCGGCTACGATACGCTTGGATTACCATCTTCGCAGCTTGAGCGCCATATTGCTTACGATCCGGGGGCGGCGGGGATCACCCGGGGCATGGCGCAAATTCTCGGAGCGCCGGCCGTTCTGACGCGCTATTCGCGCCTTCTGATCGATCCGAATCGCGGCGAGGACGATCCAACTCTCGTCATGCGCATATCCGACGGCGCCATGGTACCGGGCAATGCAGGCATCACTGCGGCGGAGCGGCAAAAGCGTCTCGACGCCTTTTACCGGCCCTATCATCACGCTATCGATGAAATGATCGATTCGATGATCGATGCAGGCCGGCCGCCGCTCATCTTTTCCGTACACAGCTTTACCGAGAACTGGCGCGGCTGGATGCGGCCCTGGCATGCCGGCGTGCTCTGGGACAACGACCCGCGGCTGCCGGTTCCGCTGCTCGATGCGCTGCGGGCCGACGCGGCGCTCGTCGTCGGCGATAACGAGCCCTATGCCGGCGCCTTGCACGGTGACTGCATCTACAAGCATGCGACGACGAGGGGGCTCGCCAATGCGCTGATCGAGGTGCGACAGGACCTGATCCGCGACGAAGCCGACCAGGGCGCCTGGGCCGAGCGGCTCGCCGGAATCCTGAGCGGGCTTCTTGCCAAACGCAATGCCGACGCCACATTTCATACCATCCGACATTATGGATCCCGGACCGATCGCGCCTATGGCTCGAACGGGCATGCCGGGAGGGAGGATGGCATGGAAAAGACCGGCATCGATTCGAAACTGGCGACCGAATTGGAGGCCGCCGCATTCCGCAGGCTTGTCGCGCATTTGCGTGAGCATGCCGATGTGCAGAACATCGATCTGATGAATTTGGCGGGCTTCTGCCGCAACTGCCTGTCCAACTGGTATCAGGAGGCGGCGCGCGAGAAGGGCGTCGAGCTTTCGAAGGACGAGGCGCGCGAGATCATTTACGGTATGCCTTACGACGAGTGGAAGGCCACGCATCAGCAAGAAGCCGGCGCCGGTCAGCTTGCCCAGTTCCAGACAGCAAGCGGAAAGAATCACTGACGCTCTGGAGCCCGGCCTTGTGGGCAGCGCGGCCAGCCTTTTCTCAGCTTTATCCGCAAGCATTTGTGAAATTGGATAAATGCAGCGCCCGGCTTGAGCCGGGCGTTCGAGTTTTCTAGCCTCCCCGCAGATGTTCTCGGGCGCCGATTCGCTGCGCCACAGTCAAATTGGGAGGAGCTCATGGCTATTGCCGAAGTGATGGAAGAGTCCGCGCCGGCCGAGAGTTTGCACGGCGGCGCCAAGGACCGGCTGCGCGCCTTCATCGAAAGGATCGAGCGGCTGGAGGAGGAAAAAGCTGCGCTGACAGCCGACATTCGCGAGGTCTATGCCGAGGCCAAGTCGACCGGCTTCGACACCAAGGCGCTGCGCACCATCATCCGCATGCGCAAACAGGACGATCATGAGAGGATGGAGCAGGAGGCTCTGCTCGCCACCTACATGCATGCGCTCGGCATGATCGGCGGACTTGAAAACGCATCGTGAAGGAAATTTGCCCGCGCAAGTGAAGAGCCAATCCTCGGCTGGCTCTCGTCTTATTTGCGGGCGGTCCGCGTCGCCTGCGCCGTCTGCACCGGGCGCGGTGTGTCGTCGCGGGCAAGCCGCTTCAGGGCAGTGTTGACTGCCGATCCGCGGAAACGCTGCGCCCAATAGAGCTGGGCATATTGCAGGCCCGGCTCGAACTGGGTCTCGAACATCTCGCGCGATTCCGAGAACAGCATGTGCACCTTGGGCAGGCTCACGCCTGACGACGGGCTTGTCATATCCATCGAGGCGACCGGCGTATCCGACATGAATGGCAGGATCGGGAAGGGCTGGTAATCGAGCTCGTCCGGATGGTCGTCGTCATATGCCGGCGATGTGGCCATCTGATCGTCGGGCACGGTATCCGTCGGAGCCTTGGCGAGGAAATCCCGCTGCAGCGCATCCGCATCGGCCGAGGCCGCCGTCTGCTGCGTGCCTGGACGGATGACCGGCACCGGACGGTCCTCGGCCTGTTTCTCGGGAGACCTCTCGCCAAGACCCGCGAACGGGGTCAGGCTCGCCATGACCAGATGCGGCTCTTTCGCCGGCACGGGCGGCGGCAGCAATTGCGGGGCGAGGCTGGCGAGGACGGTGCGGCCCTCGCCGCCCAGCTCGAGATTGCGCTGCAAGGCGAAAGGCAACTCGCCGCCCTTCTTCTGCAAACTGGCGAGCGCGAACTGGAAATCCTTCTTCGTCAATGGCTTGCCGTCCTCCGGAATGTATTTGGAATGGCCGGAGGGAAACAGGATGGCAAGCTCCTGGCGCGGTATGCGGGGCCAGTAGCGGACGCGGCCCGTGTCGACGTGAACAAAGGGGATCGCTGAGGTCGGGTAATAGCCGACACCACCGCGCTCCTGGATCAAGGCGGAGTTTCGCAGCTGTTTGGCCGAGATGTCCGGGAACTGGATGTCGGCGGCCTGGCCGGTGATATGCATGCTCCGGCGCGCTTGGCCGCCGCGGGTCCGCCGCAGCATCTCATTGGTCGATTCGGAGCGGTGGCCGCAGATCAGATCGACCGGCTTCTTCGAGCCGAGCTCGCGATGAATCTCCCAGATCAGGTCGAACAGGTCCGGATCGATCTTGATCGTCTCGTTCTTGCGCCAGTCGCGCATGAAATAGTTCAGCTTCTCCAAAGCTTCCGGGACGAACTTGCCGTCACGCTTGTAGACGATCGAAATGTTTTCGTTGGTGTGGATGTTGTGTATTTCGATCGTTCGCTCGTCGGCCATGGCGCCGGGCGCGCAAGAAGCGAAGACAATAGCGGTAAGCAGTGCAAAGGCGGCGATCCCACGCCGGCTCAGCTTGAGGCCGATAGGAGACGTGACCAAGTTTCCCTCTCGATCGGATCTGGAGACGCCGATCTTTTCTTGCCCAAGAACCACACGCATCCGCTGCACCGTACTTCACCCGCAATCGGGCAACTCGATCTTCGGCAGCGTTGGTTAAAAATCAGTATCTGTGGAAATGCGGGGAAAACATGGCGGAGTTGCCATTGGGCAACATGTGGAAAACCCGGAGCTGTAGGGCCGGTGGGAGCGGCCGCCAAGCATAGCGGCCGCCAAATCGGGCGGAGGTGTGGCGAACGCCGCCCGCTAGAGCGCGATCAGGAAAAGTGGAATCCGGTTTTCCGTCCGATCGCGCGACCAGCTAAGAATTGAGAGCGGGCCTCTGAGCTCAAGTGTTTCCATCTAAATTGATCCCGCTCTAGTTCTGCATGCCTCTCTCGCCGAGATCGAAGTCGTTGCCCTTCGAGGCGACGACCTTTGGCGATTTAAGCTTGAGCGCTACCCTCGTTGCGGAGTTGAACCCGTAAATGTCGGGATAGCCGTGCAGGCTGCCGTTCTCATCCACCCAGGCCGTGAAATAGGCGATGTAAACCGGCACCTTCCTGGCAAGCTTGATATGGTCGTCGGACGCTGTGACGAGGGCCCGCTGGATGCGGTCGTCGGTCCAGCCCTGGCCGGCGAGCAGAAGCTTGGCGAGCAGGAGCGGATTGCGCACGCGCATGCAGCCATGGCTATAGGCACGCACCGGCCGGTCGAACAGATATTTGGTCGGCGTGTCGTGCATATAGACCGAATGCTTATTGGGGAAATTGAACTTCACCTGTCCGAGCGCATTGCCGGTGCCAGGGATCTGCCGCAGCGTCACCTTGGCCGGGTTCACCTGATACCAGTCGACCATGTAAGGATCGACCGTCTCGCGGCCGCGCCAGATCACCTCGAGATTGTTGCGGCTCAGATAGTCCGGATTGTTCTGAACCACCGGAATGATCTCTTTGACCAGGATCGATTGCGGCACATACCAGTACGGGTTGAAGACGACCTCCTCCATCTCGTCGGCGAAGATCGGTGTCGGATGCTGCGGCGAGCCGGCAACGATGCGGTCCTCATGGACGATTTTGCCGTCGCTCATCAGGCGGAACTTGAATTCGGGAATATTGACGAAGACGTATTTCTCGCCCAGATCGCGCGGCTCCCAGCGCCAGCGCTCCATATTGGAGATGATCGAATTGACGCTGACCGGAATCGTGCCCTCATTCAGCGCCTCCCGGGTTTCGTGTCCGACGATGCCGTCCGGCCTCAGCCCCTTGCTTTCCTGAAAGGCGCGCACGGCCGCGGCAAGCGTTTCATCGTAATATTCCGCCGCATTTCCGCGCGGAGCGTTCGCAGCCGGGGGCAGCGAGAAACGCTCCCGGAGAATGGCGACCTGCGGGTGATAAGTGTCCGGGCCGAGGGCCGGGCCATCGGGAATACGGACAGGCAGCGAGCCGGATTTGACCGCGGCTCTCGATTCCGCCAGCTTCTTCTTCAGCGCTTTGAATTGCGGCTGGGACGGATTGTAGCTCTCGAGCTCGGTGGCAAGGTTGCGGGCGTCGGCCAGCGATTTGAGCACCGCGCGCGGTCTCGGCCTGACCGGCTTCAGATCGAGCGATTCCGGGTCGAGCGATGTCGGCACCACGCGGCCGGCTTGCGCCTGCTCGGCATAAGTCACGGCTGCGGCGCTCATTCTGATTTCGGCATCGGCCAGCCACTCCGCCGGATAGCCGGAATAGGCGCGGAAGCGTGAACCATCGACGGTTGAGTAGTCTCTCGAATTGAGGCCAAAAGTGTCGGCGCGCTCGAAGACGGTCTTGAGACTTGCAGCGGCTTTCCGGTTGAGGCCGTTATCGCTGACCCAGAGCGGCTTGGCGCCCGGCTCGAAATAGTACTCCTTGAGCCCCTTGGCGCTGTCCTTGGAGACGGGGAGCCTCTTTTTGGCGGTGCCGTCCAGCTCGTTGCGCAGGACGATCAGAGTCGCATCCATTCGCGTAATGAGTTGGTCAGGCCCGTCCGGCTCTGCAGCCTGCGCGCTCGTCGCGGCAGTGCATGCAAATGCCAAAAACGCGCATACCGGCCAGCGAAAATTCTTCATAGACCCCTCGTTCCTGCCTGTCGTGCCAATCCCTGCTCGGCATCCTGCGTGCCAACCCTAAGGATAACCCTGACGCCCTTCGGCGGGTTTCCATGCAGGCATTTTCGACGAAACGGAAGCGGTTTCGCAAGTCCCACGCGGTCAATTGGGTCGGCGTCACTTAATTGTGACGCGCCGCCAGCCCGAATTCGCGCATTTTCCGGTAAAGCGTCGAGCGTCCGATACCCAAGCGGCGTGCAACCTCCGTAATGTGTCCGCGATAATGGCCGAGTGCCAGTCTGATGAGATCGGCTTCGATCTCGTCGAGCCGCCTGACTTCGCCCTCCTCGGTGAGCGCCGGGATGCCGAGCACCGTGCCATTGGCGACCGGGGCGAGCGTGATCGGACGCGTCGAGGGCAGCGTGCCGCCGATCATGGCAGGCCCTTCATAGCGCGGCCTGAAAGCGAAGGCCGGCGTTGCCGGCATGCCGGCCCTGAAACCCGGCACCTGAGCTGCGATCTGCGGGAATTCCTGGACGGTCAGCCGGTCGTCCTCGGCGAGCACCACCGCGCGAAAGACGGCGTTTTCGAGTTGGCGCACATTGCCCGGCCAGACATAGGCCTTGAGCAGCACCATGGCGGCGTCGTCGATCTCGTCGATGCGCCGGCCTTCCTCGGCGATGACCTGCCTGAGGAAATGCTGGGCGAGGGCCGGGATATCCTCCACCCGGTCGCGCAGAGGCGGAAGCCAGATCGGAAAGACGTTGATCCGGTAGAAGAGATCTTCGCGGAACTCGCCCTTGCGGACGCGCTCGATGAGATTCTTGCTGCTGCTGCAGATCAGCCGGACGCCCTTGTCGCGATGGTCGAGCCCGAGCCCCTGGTTCACCAGGCATTCGGCGAGCTTCTCCTGGCCGGCAGGCAACAGATCGCCGATTTCCTCGATGAAGAGGACGCCGTTCTGGGCGTCGGTCCAGCTATTCTCGATCAGCGCCATGCTGCCGTCGCCACCAGTCTTGCCGGTATTGCCGTGGCTGCCGCAGCGCAGGACCACGAACGGCCCCGCGACTCGGTGGCTCGCGGCGCGGATCGTGCGCGCGAACAGCTCCTTGCCGGTGCCGGGCTCACCTTCGAGCAGCACCGGCAGATCGAGATCGGCGGCGCGCTGCGCCAGCGTGACGGCGCGCTGCATCTCGGAGGAGGAGGCAACCAGATCGGAGAAATGCGGCTGGCCGCCCAGCTCGCGGCGGATACGGGCGATTTCCTCCTCGAGCGCGGTGATCTTGAGGGCGTTCCGGATCCCGCTTTCGAGGCGTTCGGCCGTGGCGGGCTTGGCGATGACGTCGAAAGCGCCGGCCTCCAGGGCTTCCTTGCCGGTCCCAGGGATCTCCGGGTCGGCAAGCGCGATGACCGGCACGCCGAACAGCTCCTTGGCGCGCTGCACCGAGGAAACGCCGTCGGGCAGAGGCATGGCGGCGAGATCGAGGATGATGAGCGCAGGCATATGCTCGTGATCCTGCTCGACGGCCGCAAGACTGCCGCTCTCGAACCAGGCGGCGAGGCCCAGACGGGAGACGATATCGGCAAGACGCCGGCTTTCGGCCGGATCGCTATGAACGATCAGAACGCTTTGTGCCATGGGCGAAACTCATGCGAGACTGGCATGGGGGCAGCCCGAGCGCAGTGGCGCGAAGACATACCCAATAATCAACTCAAGATTGTGGCAGAGAAGCGTAAAGACACGCTGAACGGGATATTTTGGCCCGCAGACGAGCACGAAATGGCGCTGGCAGACGCCGCCGTCCGGACGCGGTCTTGCGCCGGCATGCCACTTTGACATTGCTGCTCGAGGCGCACATGTTATGACACGCGATCGGTACAACTTCCCAAGAAGCGGGGCCGGCATGAAGGCGAATTCCGAGGTTGCATCCCTCTTGACCGAAGCACGACGCGCCGCTCTCGATGCCGGCCAGGGCGGCACCGCGGCGCACGCCGGGGCCCATATGCCGGCCTGGAACCTCGCCGATCTCTACGCCTCGCCGGACGCGCCCGAGCTCAAATCGGATCTTCAGAAAGGCGCCGGGGAGGCCGAAATCTTTGCCGCGCGCTATCAGGGCAAGCTCGCCGAGCTTGCCGCAAAGGAAGGCGGCAAGGCGCTTTATGATTGCCTTAAGGATTATGAGCGGCTCCAGGATCGCCTCGGCCGTGTCGGCGCCTTCGCCTATCTGAATTACGTCACCAAGGTCGACGATCCGGCGCGGGCGAAGTTCTTCGGCGACATTCAGGAAAAGCTAACCAATATCGGCGCGAAACTGTTGTTCCTGACGCTGGAGATCAACCGCATCGACGATGCGCTGATCGAGCGGCTGATGAACGAGCCGCCGCTCGACCATTTCCGCCCGTGGCTGGAGGAGGTCCGCAAGGAAAAGCCCTATCAGCTCTCCGACGAGCTGGAGCGGCTGTTCCACGAGAAGAACATCACCGGGCGCGGCGGCTGGAGCCGGCTGTTCAGCGAGACCATGGCGGGTTTGCGCTTCGAGATCGACGGCGAGAAGCTGCCGCTCGAGCCGACGCTCAATTTCATGATGCATCCGGATGAGGCTAAGCGGCGCCAGGCGGCCGAAGCGCTGACGACGGTGTTCAAGGCCAATCTGCCGCTGTTCACGCTCATCACCAATACCCTTTCGAAGGACCGGGAAATCGCCGACCGCTGGCGCGGCTTTGAGGACGTTGCCGATGCGCGGCATCTGTCGAACAATGTCGAGCGCGATGTGGTCGACGCGCTGGTCGCGGCTGTGCGCGAGCACTATCCGCGTATCTCGCATCGCTATTACGCGCTGAAAGCCCGCTGGCTCGGCAAGGAGCGCCTCGAATTCTGGGACCGCAATGCGCCGATCTTCGCTGAGCCGGAGCGCAGCATCTCATGGGATGAGGCGCGCAGCACCGTGCTCTCGGCCTATAACCGCTTCTCGCCCACCATGTCGAACATCGCCCGCGATTTCTTCGAGAAGCGTTGGATCGATGCGCCCGTCCGGCCCGGCAAGGCGCCCGGCGCTTTCGCCCACCCGACCGTGCCGAGCGCGCATCCTTATGTGATGATGAACTATGTGGGCAAGCCGCGCGATGTGATGACGCTCGCCCATGAGCTCGGCCACGGCGTGCATCAGGTGCTTGCCAATGGCCAGGGCGCGCTCATGGCCTATACGCCGCTCACTCTGGCGGAAACGGCGAGCGTTTTCGGCGAAATGCTTACCTTCAAGTCCATCCTGGCGAATACCGGCGACCGCAGGGAGAAAAAGGCTCTGCTGGCGCAGAAGGCCGAGGACAAGATCAACACCGTCGTCCGCCAGGTCGCCTTCTACGATTTCGAGCGCCGCCTGCATACCGAGCGCTTGGAAGGCGAGCTGACCTCGGAGCGGATAGGCGAAATCTGGATGCAGGTGCAGGGGGAGAGCCTTGGGTCGGCGATCCATCTCGGCGACGGCTACGAGGTCTATTGGAGCTATGTGCCGCATTTCATCCATTCGCCGTTCTATGTCTACGCCTACGCCTTCGGCGACTGCCTGGTGAATTCGCTCTATGCGGTCTGTGAGAACAGCGCCGAAGGCTTCCAGGAACGCTATCTCGACATGCTGCGCGCCGGCGGCACCAAGCACCATAAGGAGCTGCTGGCGCCGTTCGGGCTGGATGCGACCGATCCGGGCTTCTGGGCGATGGGGCTCGGCGTCATCGAGCGGATGATCGATGATCTCGAAGCCTTCGATGCGGAGACGGCGAAATCGGCATGAGGTCCCGGCGTCGTCGTCCGGACGCTTGGAAAGATAGCCGCGCGGCACCATCTGCGTTTCGTGTTCATTGAGCCATCTCCCGCCCATGCCCGACGATAGCCCGCCCCGCGATTCCGAAGCCAACCGCCTCTCCCGCCGGCTGCAGCGCTATGCGCAGGTCGGCACTAATGTCGGCGGTGTAGCAGCCGGCATGGCGACCCGCTATGTGCTCGGCCTTGCGCTCGACCGCGAAAAGAACGCGACCGCCCTTGCCAACGCGCTCGGTGGCCTCAAAGGCCCGCTGATGAAGGTCGCGCAGCTGCTCGCGACCATCCCGGATGCGCTGCCGCCTGAATATTCCGAGCAGCTCGCCACGCTCCAGACCCAGGCGCCGCCTATGGGCTGGACTTTCGTCAAGAGGCGGATGGCGGCGGAGCTCGGGCCGGACTGGGAGTTGAGATTTACCGAATTCTCAAGGGAATCGGCGGCCTCGGCTTCGCTCGGTCAGGTGCATAAGGCGAGAGCGCCTGATGGCGCGCTGCTCGCCTGCAAGCTGCAATATCCGGATATGCAGTCGGCGGTCGAAGCCGATCTCACCCAGCTCGGCGTACTCCTCGCCATCCACAAGCGCATGGACCCGGCGATCGATACCTCCGAGATCGCCACGGAAATTTCGGCGCGCCTGCGCGAGGAGCTGGACTATGAGCTGGAAGCCCGCCACATGGCGCTTTACGGCCTGATCTTTGCCGGCGATCCGCTGATCCGTGTGCCGAAGGTTCGGCCGGAGCTGTCGACGCGCCGGCTCCTGACCATGGACTGGCTCGATGGCGGCCGCCTGCTCGATTATAAGACCCGCCCGCAGGAGGAGCGCAATCAGATCACCCGTGCCCTGTTCCGGGCCTGGTGGTTTCCGTTCAGCCATTACGGCGTCATCCACGGCGACCCGCATCTCGGCAACTATACGATCTTCGAGGAGGACGGGCGCGCCGCCGGCGTCAACCTTCTCGACTATGGCTGCGTCCGCACCTTTCGGCCGCGCTTTGTTCAGGGGGTTATCGACCTTTATCACGGTCTCCTCGACGACAATCGCGAGCTGATCGTGCATGCCTATGAGAGCTGGGGCTTCCGCGGTCTCTCCAACGAGCTGATCGACATCCTCAACATCTGGGCGAGGTTCATCTACGGTCCGATATTGGATGATCGTGTGCGGCGGATCGCCGAGGGCATCGCGCCGAGCCAATATGGCCGCAAGGAAGCCTTCACGGTGCATAGGGGTCTGAAGGAGAAGGGGCCGGTCAAGGTGCCGCGCGAATTCGTCTTCATGGACCGCGCCGCGATCGGGCTCGGCGGCGTGTTTTTACATCTGGACGCCGAGCTGAATTTTTATCGGCTGTTCAACGAGACGATCGAGGATTTCCGCTTCGAGGATCTGGAGGCGCGTCAGCGGAGGGCCTTTACGGAGACGGGCGTGCCTCTGCCGGAATAGGGAGGTTTGATGATGCGGGCCGCAGTTGCTGGAGCCTGTCTTGTTCTCTTGGCTTGCTGCGGAAGGGCCCAAGCCGATGGCGCAAAGGCGGCCGGCGAGGGCCAGATGTGCGGCGGTATTGCGGGGATCCAATGCGACGAGGGGCTGTGGTGCGATCCCTCGCCAGGCAGTTGCGGCCATCCGGACTGGGCTGGCATCTGCGTCAAGGTGCCGAAAATCTGCATGCAGATCTATAAGCCGGTCTGCGGCTGCGATCACAAGACCTACGGAAACGACTGCATCCGCCGCTCGATGAAAGCGCCGAAGCGGCATGACGACGCCTGCGATTAGACAGGCGCCTCGGCGTCCGAGCCGTCAAGACCAGCGCCGGTTCGACCACATCCACTGCTCGGGATTCTCTCTGATCCACTGCTCGAACTGGCCGTGCAGCTCGGTGAGCGCGGCCTCGATGTCGGCGTTCGGATCGTCCGTCCAGGGAATCTTGATCTCGCGCATCCGCACCTTGAATCGCGACTCCTTGCCGACCCTGATGCAGCGTCCGGCCCAGAGCCGCGCGCCGGCCCGGCGCGCCAGCATGACCGGCACCACATTCGATGCAGCCGGCTTGCCGAAAAACGGCACCTTGGCGCCCTTATTCTCGTAGCGATCGGCGAGAAAGCCGAGCCGCCCGCCTTCGCGCACATAGCTGGCGATCATCCGGGCGGTGTCGTGCCCCATCTTGATGCCCTCGCGCTTGCCGCGCGCGAACAGGCCACCCGGATAAAGCTCGGAGCGCTGGCTGCGCAGATAGAGGTCGATATAGGGATTGTCGACCAGCCGGTAGACGGCGGCAGGCTTGGCGCCTGCGCGGGTCAGCGGCCACATCGCCAGCTCCCAATTGCCCATATGCAGCGAGCAGACGATGGCGGCGCCCATCTTGTAGGCGTAGCGGTTGAGCAACTCGGGGTTCTCGATCTGGATGCGGTCGGACTCCTTCAGGATGCGGTCGAGCAGCATGGTCTCGGCCATGACGCGCCCGAGATTGCCCCACATCTCCATGGCGATGGCCTCGCGCTCCTGCAGGGTCTTCTCTGGGAAGGCGATGGCGAGATTGTCGAGCGCGCGCTGATGGCGGCGGCCATAGGGCGCCAGGAGCAGCCAGGCCTTTGCGGAGAGTTCGCGCGCCGCATCGAGCGGGAACAGGCGGACAATCCCGATGACACAGCGCAGGAACGCATATTCGATGAGATGACGGATGGTCAGGAGCGTTGACATGCCTTGCGGGGATAAGG
Source organism: uncultured Alphaproteobacteria bacterium (assembly GCA_963798805.1). GTDB lineage: Bacteria > Pseudomonadota > Alphaproteobacteria > Rhizobiales > Rhodomicrobiaceae > CAVZCK01. The sequence goes on along the minus strand of CAWCVC010000017.1, from coordinate 228,118 downwards.
TGTTGCGCCGCGAGCAGACCGCGGAATGAGCATCGAGCTTCGCCCGCGCTTAGTGCCAAGCAGGCCCCGAGGCGTCAAGCGTCGCGCGCGTCGCAGGTGAGAATGGGGCCGATCGGGCGTAGACCGACGTTTTCCGGCAACAGATCCATACTGCTCGGACTTGTCCCGCTCAGGCGGCCGCCATGCCTCGCAGCATCGCGGCGCGGCGCAGCGGTCCCGGCAGCGACAGCGCCAGCAGGCCGCCGCCGCGGGCGAGTTGGAACAGCGGGAAGGACGAGATCAGGGTGCGGTTGAGGAAATCGGCGGCGAGCGTCCGCATAAGCACGTCGCTCCGCCGGGCCCGCTCATAGGCCGCTAATATGTCGGGCGATCCCGGGTCGTCCGCCTGTGCCAGACAGATCACGAGATCGGCGACATCGCGGAATCCGAGGTTGAGTTCCTGGGCGCCGATCGGCGGCATCACGTGCGCCGCCTCGCCGATGAGCGCGATGCGCTCGCCGGTCAGCTTCCGCGCCACGAGGCCGCTGAGCGGGAAGACGCCGCGCGAGCCGATCTCGGTGACCTCGCCGAGAAGGCCGCCGAGCCGTTCGGCCAGCCGGTCGGCAAATTCTGCCTTGCTCAAAGCCGCGAGCGACTTGGCTTCGTCGGTCCGCTCCACCCAGACGAGGCTTGAGGCATCGCCCGGCAGCGGCACCACCGTGAACGGCCCGCCGCCATAATGGAATTCAGTGCAGGCGCCCCGATGCGGCCGGCTGTGATGAAAATTGCAGACGATGGCGGTCTGATCATAGGACCAGCTGCGAACGCGGATCCCGGCGGTCTCCCTGCAGAGAGAATTGCGCCCGTCGGCTCCGACGACGAGCTTTGCGCCGATCTCGGAGCCGTCCGCGAGCGTGAGCCGGGCGACGCCATCGCCGTGCTCGATATGCCGGACTCCCGGTGTCGGCAGAAATCCATCGCCGAGTGCCGCGAGCAGGACGCCGAGAAGGGCGGTGTTCGGCACATTGTAGCCGAAAGCCTCCTGACCGATCTCGGACGCATCGAACAGCATATCGGGCGCACGAAACAGCCGTCCGGTCCGATCGATCAGGCGCAGGGCGCGCAAGGGCGCGGCTTCTGTGGCGAGCCGCTCCCAGACGCCGGCCTCACCGAGGAACCGGACCGAGCCGTGCAGCAGCGCCGTGGTCCGGCGGTCCGGCGCGTCGGCCCGCGGCGCAGGTCCGACGCAGACCGCATCGCGCCCCGCCTGCCGCAATGCTACGGCCGCGGCAAGGCCGGCGGGCCCCGCGCCGACGACGGCAATATCGTGTGAGGGAATGCTCATGCCCGCATTCTGGCGAGCCTGGCAGGCGCGAACAAGCTGTTTCGCCGCCGGCGCGCGCTTTGCGCTAGTGTGGCGTCTCGCAATTGCCTTCCCCTTTCGCAGCGGCCTCGGCAAGGCAATTGCGAGACATAAGCCACACTAAAGCATTGAGTTTGCTAGTGTCCCGTCTCCGAATTGCCGGAAGTGGTTGCGGCAAATTGGTCGGCAATTCGGAGACGGGACACTAGCGGCCCAGCGCGTTGTTGACCACCAGAGTCGGATCGGATTTCTCGCAGACCACGACGGGGCCGTTCGCGCTGTTGACCAGCTTGCAGACGCTGCCATCGCACCGCCCTGGCTTGCCAGGCAGGGCTGCGAACGCCTGGCGGGTCGACTCGTTTCCGCCAAGACTTGCAGCCTTCTCGTAGAATTCCCGCGCTTTTTCCGAATCCCCCGAGACGCCGATAACGTTCTTTTGATTGAGGAAGATCGGATCATAGGTCCTGGCGAGGCCGGCATAGGCCTCCGGCAGGTCGCCGCGGCTGATCAGATAGCGGAAGATGAGCCGCGCGGCGGTGATGTCTCCGCGCTCGAGGAAATCATTGCCGCGCGCCAGCATGGCGATGTCGCTCGCATCCGGCGGAAGTTTCGCCTGAACCACATGCATGCTGGCTGTGGGGAGAGTGTTTCTCACCTCGGCGCGACTCGGAAGCGGGGGCGGGTTGCCCTTCACCGCATCGACGGGCAGCGCGCAGGCATCGATGAAATTGACGAGATCGGCCGCCAGCACACCATAGGAGACGCCGTTGGCTTCCTTGTGGATCGAGCTGCTGATCGCGACCACGACGCCGTTGTCATTGATCAGCGGGCCGCCGCTGTAACCGGGAATGATCGGTGTCTGATGCTGGAGCTGGCTGCTGAACCACCGGTTCATCAATATGCGCGAGACATAGCCCTTGAGCACCGACGGCAGGAAAAAGGTTTCGTCGTCGTCCTGCGACCAGGCCGACAAGCCTTGCGGATCGGCGGCCGCTGGAAAGCCGATGGCGAACAGGTCGGTCGCAAGCCCCGGATAGCTGGCGGAGAGCGGCAGCGGGTCGCCGGGCAGGTCGTCGAGCGCCTCCAGCAGTGCGAGATCCTTCTGCGGGAAGATTGCGATGACGCGCAAGGGCACGCGCCTGATATGGCCGCCTTCGCCGACATAGCCGACCGAGAACGCCGTCCCCTGCTCGACCACATGGTTGTTGGTGGCGACGATCCGCTTGCCGCTGACGAGAAAGGCCGTGCCGCCTTTGACGGCGCCGTCGACGTCGACCAGGAGACGGTAAACGCGGTGGGCAACGGACTGGACGACTTTGCTGGTGGCAAGATCAGGGCTCGGCGGTCGCTTTGCCGGCGCGCTGATCGCAGGTCCGGCCGGCACGTCACCGGCCGCCGCAGCCGGTTCGCCGGATCCCGCCAAGCCCGGCCCGGCGCATAATGCAGCCGCAAATATAAGGCAATGACCGAATGGCCGAAGGGCCGGCAGTCTGGCAAAGTGTTTCATAACACCCATATGGCTTCTCGGCTCGGGTCACCGGAACGCATCGCCGCCAGCCTAAAGCGACAGTCAATAGGAAGGAAATAAGACTTCAAAATCGAGGCTTTGGCAAGAGGAATTCTGCTGACAACTAAGATCTTTGCGCAAGCCGCAAAAATGAATACAGTGTGCCTGCAGCAGAGAACAGAAAAGGGAAAATTTGCTTTTGCAGCAACTCAACTATAGCGCTTAATCATCGGCTTTTGAATGAGAACCCGGCGCGCATGCATCAAAGCCTTATCCGCCGCCAGCCATATCTTCTGATCATCATCGACACGCAGGTAATCGAACACCAACTTCGAGACAACCACCCCGACGATAAATAAGAGCCCGAGCCCGACAGCGGAGCTTATAAGGAATTTCTCGTCATGAAGCGAGCCTGCTCCACGGTGGAGGATCAGCCAGCCGATGAGCGTCAGCGCCGCCGGGAAGGTCGCGAGAAAGCCGAAGACGCCGATTCTCCACAGGCGGGCCTTGCTGCGGATTAAAGAGATATTCTCCGTCAGCCGCGCGATGGCTCCGGTGGTATGGTTCTCGAGATAGATACAGTGGCCGAAAGGCGCGTTCTTGCGTGCCGCCCAGACGGCCGTCACGGCATGGCCGTTGCGAAAGCCGATGCCGCTGTCGACGAGGAGGATCTCCACCTCCCGCCCGTCGCGCTGCCTGAGAAAGAAGCGTTGTCTGTGAACAAGCGGAACCTCTGGCACAGCCGAGCCCCGCCATCCCTTTTTCTGGGACGCGGCTGCTGGCGTCGACCATGTTTGAAGCCCAACGACGATACCCGTCGCAGCCCAGGCGACAAACTCTCCCATCCCCAGCCCATCAAATTCCGCCCATGCCTTATCGCCGGTCCTGTCGGCGCGCCGCACGAACTCGCGAACGCGATCGTTTTTCCTGATTGGCAGCGCTTCCAAGATCCTGCGTGGCGGGTAATGTGGCCCCGACCGGGCGTCCTATACGACAACCTTCAGGCGGACTAAAATGTAAAGCCTGGCCGCTGTCGAGTAAAAAGCTCTTCTGCCAGCAGCCTGTGATGCAAATTTGGCGCAAATCTGTGAATTTCACGCTTGACGCGATAATTCGCGATGTCTATCTATCGGCACACCGATTTGGCAGGCAGTAGTGCCATGCGCCTGGTGGCGCGTCTTAAGTCCTAAACGCTGCCAAGACAATTGAAGACAGAACTGGGTGTATGACCCTCCAGCTTCGTGTTGGACGGTCCTCTCGTTTTTCAAGCTGGTCGCCAGCTTGCGTCTCAGCCTAAGGCTCCGACGCAGTCGGCTCGACCGGACGATCGTTTGGGTTGGAAGGCGCATGCCGACAATACAACAGCTAATTCGCAAGCCGAGAAAGTCGCCGGTCAAGCGGAACAAGGTTCCCGCGCTCCAGGCCTGCCCGCAGAAACGCGGCGTTTGCACGCGCGTCTATACGACGACGCCGAAAAAGCCGAACTCGGCGTTGCGCAAGGTCGCCCGCGTCCGGCTGCAGAACGGCTTCGAGGTGACGAGCTACATCCCGGGCGAGGGCCACAATTTGCAGGAGCACTCGGTGGTGCTGATCCGGGGCGGCCGCGTCAAGGACCTGCCTGGCGTGCGCTACCACACGATCCGCGGCGTTCTCGATACGCAGGGCGTGTCGAAGCGCCGGCAGCGGCGTTCGAAATACGGCGCCAAGCGGCCGAAATAGGCATTTGCTGAAGACGATTGGAATGAGAAGCCATGTCAAGGCGGCATAGAGCGGAAAAGCGCGAGATCATCCCGGACCCGAAATATCGGGATTTCGTGTTGGCGAAGTTCATGAACAGCCTCATGTATGAGGGCAAGAAGTCCGCGGCGGAGCGGATTGTCTACGGCGCCCTCGACAGGATTGAGAGCAAGGCCAAGCGCGACCCGATCCAGCTTTTCCACGAGGCGCTGGACAATGTGAAGCCGGCCATCGAGGTGCGTTCACGCCGTGTCGGCGGCGCCACCTATCAGGTCCCGGTGGAAGTCCGGACCGACCGCCGGCAGGCGCTGGCCATCCGCTGGATCATCTCCGCCGCGCGGGCAAGAAACGAGAACACCATGGAGGAACGGCTGTCCGGTGAGCTGCTTGATGCGGCAAACAACCGTGGAACGGCCGTCAAGAAGCGGGAGGACACACACCGGATGGCCGAGGCCAATCGGGCCTTCTCGCATTACCGATGGTAAGGATTTAAAGGATCGCAGGACGATGCCACGTCAAACACCAATTGAGGACTACCGCAATATCGGCATCATGGCGCATATCGATGCCGGTAAGACGACCACGACCGAGCGGATCCTCTTCTATACCGGCAAGAGCCACAAAATCGGCGAGGTGCACGATGGCGCCGCGACGATGGACTGGATGGAGCAGGAGCAGGAGCGCGGCATCACCATTACGTCTGCCGCGACCACGGCTTACTGGAAGGGCAAGCGGGTCAACATCATCGATACGCCGGGCCACGTCGATTTCACCATCGAGGTGGAGCGCTCGCTGCGCGTTCTCGACGGCGCCGTTGCGCTCCTCGACGCCAACCAGGGCGTCGAGCCGCAGACCGAGACGGTCTGGCGCCAGGGCGACAAATACCGCGTGCCGCGCATGTTCTTCGTCAACAAGATGGACAAGATCGGCGCGGACTTTTTTGCCTCCGTCGCTTCGATCCATAAACGCCTTGCTGCCAAGACGGTGGTTCTGCAGCTTCCCTACGGCGCCGAAAGCGGGTTCAAAGGGATTATCGACCTTATTCGCATGAAGGCGGTCGTCTGGGAGGAAGAGACGCTCGGCGCGGCCTTCCATGACGAGGAGATCCCGGCCGATCTGCTCGACCAGGCCAAGGAATATCGCGAGAAGATGATCGAGACGGCGGTCGAGGTCGATGAGGCGGCCTTGGAAGCCTATCTCGAAGGAAATGAGCCCGACATCGAGACTCTGAAGAAGCTGATCCGCAAGGGCACCTGTTCGGGCGCCTTCTATCCGGTCTTGTGCGGCTCCGCTTTCAAGAACAAGGGTGTTCAGCCTCTGCTCGACGCGGTGATTGATTTTCTGCCGTCGCCGCTCGATGTGCCCCCGATCAAGGGCGTCGATTACAAGACCGGCGAGGAGGTGGTCCGCAGATCCTCCGACGAGGAGCCGCTCGCGGTCCTGGCGTTCAAGATCATGGACGACCCGTTTGTCGGCACGCTGACCTTCTGCCGCGTCTATTCGGGCAAGCTTGAATTGGGCGGCGGAATTTTGAACTCCACACGCGAGAAGAAAGAGCGCGTCGGCCGGATGCTGCTGATGCACGCAAACAATCGCGAGGACATCAAGGAAGCCTATGCCGGCGATATCGTTGCCCTGGCTGGCCTGAAAGAGGTGCGGACCGGCGATACGCTCTGCGATCCGAACAAGGCCGTGATTCTTGAGCGCATGGAATTCCCCGATCCCGTCATCGAGATCGCCATCGAGCCGAAATCCAAGGCGGATCAGGAAAAGCTCGGCATCGCGCTGTCGAAACTCGCCACTGAAGACCCGTCCTTCCGGGTCTCGACGGATATGGAATCCGGACAGACGATCCTGAAGGGCATGGGCGAGCTGCATCTGGACATCAAGGTCGATATCCTACGCCGCCAGTATAAGGTCGACGCCAATATCGGCGCGCCGCAGGTCGCCTATCGGGAGACCATCACCCGCAAGGCCGAGATCGACTATACGCACAAGAAGCAGACCGGCGGCTCCGGCCAGTTCGCCCGCGTCAAGATCGCGGTCGAGCCGGGCGAGGCCACCTCCGGCTTCGTGTTCGAGAGCAAGGTTGTCGGTGGCTCGGTGCCGAAGGAATATATCCCCGGCGTCGAGAAGGGCCTCAAGAGCGTGCTCGACAACGGCGTGCTGGCCGGCTTCCCGGTGATCGACCTCAAGGTGACGCTGATCGACGGCGCCTATCACGAGGTGGATTTCGAGCGCTCTCGCCTTCGAAATCGCCTCGAGGGCGGCGTTGCGCGAGGGCCTGCAGAAGGCGGGACCGAAGCTGCTCGAGCCGATCATGAAGGTCGAGGTGGTGACACCCGAGGACTATCTCGGCGGGATTATCGGCGATCTGACCAGCCGCCGCGGGCAGGTCCAGGGGCAGGAGATGCGCGGCAATGCGATCGTGCTGAACGCGCTCGTGCCGCTCGCCAATATGTTCGGTTACGTGAACACGCTGCGCTCCATGAGCCAGGGGCGCGCGCAGTTCACCATGACTTTCTCGAACTACGCCCAGGTGCCGCAGAACGTCGCCGAGGAAGTTCAAGCGAAGTTTGCTTAAGGGTCCTGGATTTTGAGCCAGAAGTGAGAAGATACGGAGAGCCAAATGGCCAAGGCAAAATTTGAACGCACCAAGCCGCACGTCAACGTTGGGACGATCGGTCACGTCGATCATGGCAAGACGACGCTTACGGCTGCGATCACCAAGGTTCTCGCTGAGACTGGGGGCGCCCAGTTCCAGGCCTACGACCAGATCGACAAGGCGCCCGAGGAGCGCGCCCGCGGCATCACCATTTCCACCGCGCATGTGGAATATGAGACGGCGAACCGCCACTACGCCCATGTCGACTGCCCTGGCCATGCCGACTATGTGAAAAACATGATCACCGGCGCCGCGCAGATGGACGGCGCGATCCTGGTGGTGAGCGCCGCCGATGGCCCGATGCCGCAGACCCGCGAGCATATTCTGCTTGCCCGCCAGGTCGGCGTGCCGGCTCTCGTAGTCTACCTCAACAAGGTCGATATGGTCGACGATCCGGAGCTTCTGGAGCTCGTCGAGCTCGAAGTTCGTGAGCTGCTCTCGTCCTACGAATTCCCGGGCGACGACATTCCGATCGTCAAGGGCTCGGCCCTCGCCGCTCTCGAAGGGCGGGATGACGAGATCGGCAGGAGCTCGATCCTGGAGCTGATGAAGGCGGTCGACGAATATATTCCGCAGCCGGAACGTCCGGTCGACCAGCCCTTCCTGATGCCGATCGAAGACGTGTTCTCGATTTCGGGTCGCGGCACCGTGGTGACCGGCCGCATCGAGCGCGGCGTGATCAAGGTCGGCGAGGAAGTCGAGATCGTCGGCATCAAGCCGACGACGAAGACGACCGTCACCGGCGTCGAGATGTTCCGCAAGCTGCTCGATCAGGGCCAGGCGGGCGACAATGTCGGCTGCCTCCTGCGTGGCGTCGATCGTGACGCGGTCGAGCGTGGCCAGGTGCTCTGCAAGCCGGGCAGCGTCACGCCGCACACCAACTTCAAGGCCGAGGCTTACATCCTCACCAAGGAAGAGGGCGGCCGTCATACGCCGTTCTTCACCAATTACCGGCCGCAGTTCTATTTCCGCACCACGGACGTGACCGGAGTGGTGAAGCTGCCGGAAGGCACCGAGATGGTGATGCCGGGCGACAACATCGCCATGGAAGTCGAGCTGATCGTGCCGATCGCCATGGAGGAGCGTCTGCGTTTCGCTATTCGCGAGGGCGGCCGCACGGTTGGCGCCGGTGTCGTATCGAGCATTCTGAAATAGCGATCTTTCGGGGGCGCGGAGCCCGCGCCCCCACCTCGAGGCAATGGACATGCAAGGTCAGAATATTCGTATCCGGCTGAAGGCGTTCGATCATCGTGTTCTCGACGCCTCGACCAGGGAAATCGTCAATACCGCCAAGCGGACCGGCGCCGAGGTGCGGGGGCCCATTCCTTTGCCGACGAGGATTGAAAAATTCACTGTGAACCGCTCGCCGCACATCGACAAGAAGAGTCGCGAGCAGTTTGAAATGCGCACCCACAAACGGCTGATCGACATTGTCGACCCGACGCCCCAGACCGTCGATGCATTGATGAAACTGGATCTGGCGGCCGGCGTCGACGTGGAGATCAAGCTCTAGGACTTCGAGGCAGCTCGATGCGGTCAGGTGTTATAGCGCAGAAGATGGGGATGACCCGGATCTTCACAGACTCTGGCGAGCATGTGCCCGTCACGGTCTTGAAGATCGATCAATGCAAGGTCGTCGCTCATCGTACGGACGAGAAGAACGGATATACCGCGCTTCAGCTCGGGGCCGGTCTTGCGAAGGTGAAGAACGTGGCTCGCGCCGAGCGCGGCCATTTCGCCGTGGCCAAGGTCGAGCCGACGGCGACGCTCGCCGAGTTCCGCGTCTCTCCCGACAATATGATCGATGTCGGCGCGGAGATCACGGCGGATCATTTCGTCGAAGGCCAATATGTCGACGTGACGGGTACGAGCATCGGGCGCGGATTTGCCGGCAGCATGAAGCGGCACAATTTCGGCGGCCTGCGGGCCTCTCACGGCGTTTCGATTTCGCATCGCAGCCATGGGTCGACCGGCCAGCGTCAGGATCCTGGCAAGGTCTTCAAAGGCAAGAAGATGGCTGGCCACATGGGCAGCAGCCGGGTGACGACGCAGAATCTGAAGGTCGTCAAGACGGACGCCGATCGCGGCCTCGTCATGGTGCATGGCGCCGTCCCCGGAGCCAAGGGCGGCTGGGTTCTGCTGCGTGATGCAGTGAAGTCGAGCGTTCCGGACAGCGCGCCCAAGCCCGGCGCTATCCGCGGCGGCAAGGCGGCCGATGGCAATGGGAAAGGCTGAGCGATGAAGGCGGACGTGACGACGCTCGATGCGAAGAAGACCGGCAGCATCAACCTGCCCGACGAGATTTTCGGGCTGGAGCCGCGCGCCGATATTCTGCAGCGCATGGTGCGCTACCAGCTTCTGAAACGCCAGGCCGGCACCCATCATGCCAAGGATCGCTCGCTGGTCTCGGGCCGCCGGGAGAAGATGTACAAGCAGAAGGGCACGGGCCGCGCCCGTCACGGCAATAAGACCGCGCCCCAGTTCCGCGGCGGCGGCAAGGCCTTTGGACCGGTGCCGCGCAGCCATGCGATCGAGCTGCCGAAGAAATTGCGGGCATTGGCTTTGAAGCATGCCCTGTCGAGCAAGGCGAAGTCGAACGAGCTGATTATTCTCGACAAGGCCGAGTTGCCGGAGGCCAAGACGCGGGCCTTGCAAGCCCAGTTCACCGCGCTCGGCTTCAACTCGGCCCTGATCATCGGCGGCAGCGAGCTCGACGGCAATTTCTCGCTCGCCGCGCGGAACATACCGAATATCGATGTGCTCGCCGTCGCCGGGCTCAATGTTTACGATATCCTGCGGCGGCGGAAGCTGGTGCTGACCAAGTCCGCCGTCGAGGCCATCGGGGAGCGCTTCAAATGAACGAAGCCGATCTTTACGACGTGATCCTCGCGCCGATGATTACCGAGAAGGCGACGATGGCGGGTGAGAACAATCAGGTCGTGTTCCGGGTGAGAAAAGCCGCGAGCAAGCCCCAAATTCGCGAAGCGGTCGAGAGGCTGTTCAACGTCAAGGTGAAGGCCGTGAACACGCTGAACCGCGAAGGCAAGCGCAAGCGGTTCCGCGGCATTGCCGGCCGGCAGCGCGATCTCAAGAAAGCGATCGTGACCCTGGAAGAAGGCCATTCGATCGACGTGACGACGGGGCTTTAGGAAGCAAGAGCGTGAGCCATGGCATTAAAGACCTATAATCCGACCTCGCCGGGCCGCCGCCAGCTCATCCTGGTGGATCGCTCCGAGCTTTGGAAAGGCAAGCCGGTCAAGAACCTGACGGAAGGTCTGACGGAGAAGGGCGGCCGCAACAATCATGGCCGGATCACCGCGCGCCGCCGCGGCGGCGGCCACAAACGCACCTACCGCCTGGTTGATTTCAAGCGGCGCAAAATGGATGTGGCCGGGATCGTCGAGCGGCTGGAGTATGATCCGAACCGGACCGCTTTCATTGCGCTCATTCGCTATGAAGACGGCGAACTGGCCTATATTCTGGCGCCGCAGCGCCTCGCGGTCGGCGACAAGGTGGTGGCCGGCAAGCAGGTCGACGTCAAGCCCGGCAATGCCATGCCGCTCGCCGGCATGCCCATCGGCACGATCGTCCACAATATCGAGATCAAGCAGGGCCGCGGCGGACAATTGGCGCGCGCCGCCGGCTGCTACGCGCAGCTCGCCGGCCGTGATGCCGGTTACGCGATTTTGAAGCTGAGCTCGGGCGAGACGCGCATGGTGCGCGCCGATTGCATGGCGACCGTCGGGGCGGTGTCGAACCCGAACAATGCCAATGTCAGCATCGGCAAGGCCGGTCGCAAGCGCTGGATGGGTAAGCGTCCCTCGGTACGCGGCGTGGCAATGAACCCGATCGATCATCCGCATGGCGGCGGTGAAGGGCGGACCTCCGGCGGGCGTCATCCGGTGACGCCGTGGGGCAAGAGCACCAAGGGTGCAAGGACGCGCTCGAATCCATCGACGGACAAATATATCGTCCGCAGCCGTCACACGAAGAAGAAGTAATAGGAGAGATAGGTGACACGGTCTGTCTGGAAAGGTCCGTTCGTCGACGGCTATCTGCTGAAGAAGGCGGAGAAGGCGCGCGAGTCACGCTCGAATGCCGTTATCAAGATCTGGAGCCGGCGGTCCACGATCCTGCCGCAATTCGTCGGGCTGACCTTCGGCGTCTATAACGGCCAGAAGCACATTCCGGTGCTGGTTTCCGAGGACATGATCGGGCATAAATTCGGCGAGTTCTCTCCGACGCGGACCTATTATGGCCATGGCGCCGATAAGAAGGCCAAGAGGAGGTGAGCCATGGGAAAGCCTAAAGCGGAGCGCCGCTTGTCGGAAAACGAGGTACGCGCGGTCACGCGGAATATGCGGATCAGCCCCCAGAAGCTCAATCTTGTCGCCGCGATGATCCGTGGGAAGAAGGTCGACAAGGCGCTCGCCGATCTCACCTTCTCCCGCAAGCGCATCGCCGGGGATGTGAAGAAGACGCTGGAGTCGGCCGTCGCCAATGCCGAGAACAATCACAATCTCGATGTCGATTCGCTGGTCGTATCGGAAGCCTATGTGGGCAAGAACCTGGTGCTGAAGCGTTGGAGCCCGCGTGCGCGCGGCCGGGTCGCCCGGATCATGAAACCGTTTTCTCAACTCACGGTGATCGTGAGGGAAGTGCAGGAGTCCGCCTGATGGGACAGAAAGTCAACCCGATCGGCTTGCGGCTCGGTGTCAACCGCACCTGGGATTCCCGCTGGTATGCGGGCGGCCGCGAATATGGGCGTCTGCTGCAGGAGGATCTCAAGATCCGCAAATATATCGCCAAGACGCGGCGCCAGGCCGGTATTTCAAAGGTCGTGATCGAGCGGCCGCACCGCAAATGCCGTGTGACGATCCACAGCGCGCGTCCGGGCATTCTGATCGGCAAGAAAGGCTCCGATATCGAGAAGCTGCGCGGCGAGCTCGCATCGATGACCTCGTCCGAGGTGCATCTGAACATTGTCGAGGTGCGCAAACCAGAGATCGATGCGACGCTCGTAGCCGAGAGCATCGCCCAGCAGCTCGAGCGCCGCGTCGCCTTCCGCCGCGCGATGAAGCGGGCGGTCCAGTCGTCGCTGCGGCTTGGTGCGCTCGGGATCAGGATCAATTGCTCCGGCCGGCTCGGCGGCGCGGAAATCGCTCGGATGGAGTGGTACCGCGAGGGACGCGTGCCGCTGCATACGCTGCGCGCCAATGTCGATTATGGCACGGCTCTCGCCCAGACTGCCTATGGCGTTATCGGCGTCAAGGTGTGGATCTTCAAGGGCGAGATCCTGGAACATGATCCGATGGCGCAGGAGCGCCTTGCGCTCGAGACGCAGGAAGGCGGCGGCGGTGGCCGCGGCCGGCGCGACCAGGCTCAGGCATAGAGCGCGGTTGCGAAAGAACGGGTTTAGACAATGCTACAACCAAAACGCACAAAATTCCGGAAGGTCCATAAGGGCCGCAACCGGGGTACCGCCAAGGGCGGCTTCGAGCTGAACTTCGGCTCGCATGGCCTGAAGGCCCTTGAGCCTGAGCGCGTCACGGCGCGTCAGATCGAGGCGGCGCGGCGCGCCATCACCCGCCAGATGAAGCGCGCAGGCCGGGTCTGGATCCGGATCTTCCCCGACCTGCCGGTTTCGAAGAAGCCGATCGAAGTCCGCATGGGCAAGGGCAAGGGTGCGCCGGAATTCTGGGCCTGCAGGGTGAAGCCGGGCCGGGTGATGTTTGAGGTCGACGGCGTGCCGGATCCGATCGCCAGAGAGGCGTTGCGGCTCGGTGCGGCGAAGCTGCCGATCAAGACGCGGATCGTGGTTCGCTTCGGCGAAGCCGCCGCCGCAGGAAAGGCTTGAGCCGATGAAGATCAGCACAATCCGCGATTTGACGCCGGATCAGCTTCGCGACGAACTGATCAAATTGAAGCGCGAGCAGTTCAATCTGCGCTTCCAGAAGGCGACCGGGCAGCTATCCAACACGTCGCGCGTGCGCGAGGTCCGGCGTAGCATTGCAAAGATCAAGACCGTCGAGCGCCAGAAGCAGCGCGTCGGCGTGGCTACGGAATAGGGCGTCGATCATGCCGAAGCGAATTCTCCAGGGCGTCGTGGTTTCCGACAAGAACGCAAAGACGGTCGTCGTTCAGGTCGAGCGGCGGTTTACCCATCCGGTTCTGAAAAAGACCGTGCGGTTGACGAAGAAATATCACGCGCATGACGAGGCGAATGCCTGCAAGGTCGGCGATAAGGTCAGGATCGAGGAATGTCCGCCCATTTCGAAGAAGAAGAAATGGGTGGTGCTTTCGCAGGCAGGCGCCGCCGGGTGATGGTGGCGCCCGCAAGGCAAAGAGCGTAACCCGCGCGCGGCATCCGGTTCCGCGTCAGCGGGTCGGATATTGAGGACTGTGACATGATTCAAATGCAGACCAATTTGGATGTCGCCGACAATTCCGGCGCCCGCCGCGTGCAATGCATCAAGGTCCTGGGTGGCTCGATGCGGCGCTTTGCGACGATCGGCGACATCATCGTCGTCAGCGTCAAGGAGGCGATCCCGCGCGGCCGGGTCAAGAAAGGCCAGGTGATGAAAGCTGTGGTGGTACGCACCGCCAAGGGCGTTCGCCGTCCGGACGGTAGTCTGATCCGCTTCGACCGCAATGCGGCGGTGCTGATCAACAATAATAAGGAGCCGATCGGGACGCGCATTTTCGGCCCCGTTCCGCGCGAGCTTCGCGCCAAGCAGCATATGAAGATCATCTCGCTGGCGCCGGAGGTGCTGTGATGCCGAAGCTGAAGCTGAGACGCGGGGACAGTGTCGTCGTGCTGGCCGGGCGCGACAAGGGCAAGCGCGGCGAGATCGTCAAGATGTTTCCGGCCGACAACAAGGCGGTCGTGCAGGGCGTCAATCTGGTGCGCCGGCATCAGAAGCAGTCAGCGAGCCAGGAGGGTGGGATCATCTCGAAAGAGGCGCCGATCCATCTGTCCAATCTGGCAATCGAAGACCCGAAGGACGGTGAGCCGACGCGGGTCGGCTACAGGATTTTGGACGATGGGCGCAAGGTTCGCTATGCCAAGCGTTCGGGAGAAGTGATCGATGACTGAGGCACGAGGCTACGAGCCGCGGCTCAAGCGCCACTATCAGGACAAGGTCCGCGGTGCGCTCGTCGAGGAATTTAAGTACGACAATCCGATGCAGGTGCCACGGCTCGAAAAGATCGTGCTCAATATGGGCATCGGTGAAGCCGTGGCCGACCGCAAGAAGGTCGACTCCGCGGCGCGCGACCTCGCCCTGATCGCGGGGCAGAAGCCTGTGCTCACCAAGGCGCGGAAATCGATCTCGACCTTCAAGCTGCGCGACGGCATGCCGATCGGCGCGAAGGTCACGCTGCGCCGTTCGCGGATGTACGAATTTCTGGACCGGCTGATCACGATCGCGCTGCCGCGGGTGAAGGACTTTCGCGGTCTCAATCCGAAGAGTTTCGACGGCCGCGGCAATTACGCTCTCGGCATCAAGGAGCACATCGTTTTCCCCGAGGTCGATTATGACAAGGTCGAAGCGATCTGGGGTATGGACATTGTTGTCTGTACGACGGCGAGAACGGACGATGAGGCGCGTGCGCTTTTGGGGCAGTTCAATTTTCCGTTCCGGAACTAGCTCTTAAACTGACGCGCGCGGACGAGGAGAAGACAGAGAATGGCAAAAACGAGCATGGTGGAGCGCAACCTGAAGCGCCAGAGGCTCGCAAAGAAATATGCGTCGCGCCGGGCAACGCTGAAGGCAAAGGCCGAAGATTTGAACGTGCCCAACGAGGAGCGCTTTCAGGCTCGGCTGAAGCTTGCCGAGCTGCCGCGCAATTCCTCGCCGACACGGATCCGGAACCGCTGCGAGGTGAGCGGACGCCCGCGCGCCTATTACCGCAAGCTGCGCATGTCGCGCGTGGCGCTGAGGGAGCTTGCCTCGAACGGGCTGATCCCCGGCATGGTCAAGTCGAGCTGGTAGGGGCCGAATATGACGATTTCCGATCCCCTGGGCGATATGCTGACCCGCATCCGCAATGCGCAGATGCGCAAGCGGCCGAAGGTTTCGACGCCCGCCTCGAAGTTGCGCGAGCATGTGCTCGAAGTATTGAAAGAGGAGGGCTATATTCGCGGCTTCTCCCGTACCGATTATCACGGCGGCAAGTCTGAGATCGAGATCGAGCTGAAATATTTCGACGGCCAGCCGGTCATCCGGGACATCCGCCGGGTCTCGACCCCCGGTCGCCGTGTCTATTCCTCTGTCAGGGATCTGCCTACGATTGCGAACGGCCTGGGCGTCTCGATCCTTTCGACGCCGAAGGGCGTCATGTCCGATACGCGCGCCCGCATGGAGAATGTCGGCGGCGAGGTGCTTTGCAGCATATTCTAAGCGGGGGCTCTGGGCCCGTCAGATGATGAAAGGCTTGGACGATGTCCAGGATTGGAAAGAAGCCGGTTCCGTTGCCGAACGGCGTCACGGCGACAATCGACGGCCAGAATGTTTCGGTCAAGGGACCGAAGGGCGAGCTTTCGCTCCGGCTCGTCGACGATGTGACCGTTAAGATGACCGATGACGGCATCGAGGTGGCGCCGCGCGACGACAGCAAGAAGGCGCGCTCTATGTGGGGCATGTCCCGCTCGCTCGTCGCCAATCTCGTCGAGGGTGTGAACAAGGGTTTTTCCAAGACGCTCGAAATCACCGGCGTCGGCTATCGCGCGGCCCTGAAGGGCAAGGACCTTCAGCTTCAGCTCGGCTACAGCCACGATATCCTTTACCCAATACCTGACGGCATCCAGGTTCAATGTCCGAGGCCGACCGAAATCGTCATCAGCGGCATCGATGCCGCCAAGGTCGGACAGGTCGCTGCCGAGATCAGGGAATACCGCAAGCCTGAGCCCTATAAGGGCAAGGGTGTCAAATATTCGAAAGAATTCATCTTCCGCAAGGAAGGAAAGAAAAAGAAGTAGTAAATTATAGTGGATGGTGTTCGAAGTGAAGATTTCTAATGTTTTTGTTTCTATCGTTACGATTGCATTTCTCTCGACGAATGTAAGCGCAGCGACGCAGGGGCCTTGCAAGTATGGGAAAAAAGTTGTGACGGGTCCGGGCGGAAAAACGATCGTTGCTTGCCTCGATGGAAAGTATAAGACGTGCCTGTATGACAGTCAGCGGGCAGGGTATAGCCGTGAGCATGCCGAAAGCTATTGCGGTAAACTGCGCGACCAAGGACGTATCAGGTAGCCGGTGTAAGCGGCGAAACAAAAGATGTGAAATACCGGAAGGGTTTCATCCTTCCTACGGAAGAGACGAAGAGAGATAGTGGAGATTTCCATGGGCGCCAGCACGAATTTTGAGCGGCGACGGAGCCGCGTCCGTAAAGTGGTTCGCAGCGCCGCTCATGGGCGGCCGCGGCTTAGCGTCTTCCGCTCATCGAAGCAGATCTATGCACAGGTGATCGATGATGAGCAGGGCCGCACGGTGGCTTCGGCATCTTCGATCGACAAGGAGTTGGCCGGCAAGCTGAAGACCGGCGCCGATAAAGCTGCGGCCGAGGAGGTCGGCAAGCTGATAGCTGCGCGCGCCAAGGAGGCCGGCGTCGATGCGGTGATCTTCGATCGCGGCGGTTACATCTATCATGGCCGCATCAAGGCATTGGCCGACGCTGCGCGCGAAGGCGGTTTGAGTTTCTAAGGCTTCATTCTTATTTACGAGACGGAAGGAACGATCAGTGGCACGAGCACCGCGAGAACGCGATCGCGAAGAACGGGACGGCGAATTCGTCGACAAGCTGGTTCACATCAACCGCGTCGCGAAGGTCGTCAAGGGCGGCCGGCGTTTCGGTTTTGCGGCGCTTGTCGTCGTGGGTGATCAGAAGGGCCGCGTCGGCTTTGGTCATGGCAAGGCGCGCGAAGTGCCGGAGGCGATCCGCAAGGCAACCGATTCCGCCAAGCGCAATCTGATCAAGGTGCCGCTGCGCGAGGGGCGCACGCTTCATCACGACGTCGCAGGCCATCATGGCGCCGGGCGGGTCGTGCTGCGGGCCGCGCCGCCCGGCACGGGCATCATTGCCGGCGGTCCGATGCGCGCCGTGTTCGAGACGCTCGGCATTCAGGACGTCGTCGCCAAGTCGATGGGCACGTCGAACCCTTACAACATGGTGCGCGCCACTTTTGACGCCCTGCGCCATGAAGACAGCCCGCGCGCCGTTGCGGCTCGCCGCGGCAAGAAGGTGAGCGAAATCGTCTCCCGCCGCCGCGATTCGGCCGAAGGCGCAGCTGTGACGCAAGACGCCTAGGCGGGGAGGGCGAGAGATGGCCGAAAAAGCGAAGAAGAAGGGCGGCAAGCTGGTTATCGAGCAAATCGGCAGCCCGATCCGCCGCCCGGCCCACCAGCGCGAGACCTTGATCGGGCTGGGGCTCAACAAAATGCACAAGCGCCGCAGCGTGCCGGACAATCCGGCGGTGCGCGGCATGATAGCAAAGGTTTCGCATCTGGTCCGGATCGTCGAGGACGAGGCGGCCAGCTAAGCTTTTGCGGAATTCGAACGGGATTGAGGCGGGCAGATGCAGCTCAACGAACTCAAGGACAATGACGGCGCGACCACGGTACGCAAGCGCGTCGGCCGCGGTATCGGCTCCGGACTCGGCAAGACGGCGGGGCGCGGGCATAAGGGCCAGAAGGCGCGTTCGGGTGTCGCGATCAAGGGTTTCGAGGGCGGCCAGAACCCGATCCATATGAGATTGCCGAAGCGTGGCTTCAACAACCCCCTGCGCCTCAAGTTCACCGAGGTCAATCTCGACCGGCTGCAGACGGCGATCGATGAAGGCAAGCTGGATGTGGGCGCGCCGATCGATGCGCAGGCGCTGGTGGTCGCGGGTGTTGTGCGGCGGGCGCGTGATGGCGTGCGTCTTCTCGGCCGCGGCGCGCTGAAATCGAAGGTCACTCTTGAGCTGGCGGGGGCGACGTCGAGTGCCGTGAAGGCCGTCGAGGCCGCCGGCGGAAGCATCAAGCTGCTCAAACTCGTGAAGGATACCGACGCCGCAGAACGCCGTCCGAAGAAGGGCAAGAAAGCCGCTGCTAAGGGGGCATGAGGCTTTCGTGGCCTCGCGCCTCGCACGGATTCGAGAACGCCCTTGCGATTGACGAGACGCATCATATTTTCAGGCGGTCGCCTTGGCGGATCATCTGCCGAGGCGCCGTCTTTGGGCGTTGAAGGCGTCCATTCGACCTGGAGACAGTCCGATGGTTTCTGCCGCTGAGCAGCTTGCCGCGAATTTAAATTTTTCCGCCTTCAGCAAGGCCGAGGAGCTGAAAAAACGCCTCTGGTTCACGCTCGGCGCGCTGCTGGTCTATCGGCTTGGCACCTATATTCCGCTGCCTGGCATCAATCCCCAGGCGCTTGCGGACATGGTTCAGCACAATCAGTCCGGCATATTGGGGCTGTTCAACACCTTCTCGGGCGGCGCTGTCGGGCGCATGGCGATCTTCGCGCTCAACATCATGCCCTATATCTCGGCCTCGATCATCGTGCAGCTGATGACCACGGTCTCGCCACATCTCGAGCAGCTTAAGAAGGAAGGCGAGGCGGGCCGCAAGCAGATTAACCAATATACGCGCTACGGCACGGTGATCCTGGCTACGGTGCAGGCCTATGCCATCGCCGTCGGCCTGCAAAGCGCCGGCACTATCGTCACCAATCCGGGCTGGTTCTTCCAGCTCACAACCGTGATTACGCTTGTCGGCGGCACGGTGTTCCTGATGTGGCTCGGCGAGCAGATCACCGCCCGCGGCGTCGGCAACGGCATTTCGCTGATCATCTTCGCTGGCATTGTCGCGCGAATGCCGAGCGCCATCGCTGGAACGCTGGAACTGAGCCGCGAGGGCGCGATTTCGGCGGCACTGATCGTCGCCGTGTTCGTCGGTGCGATCCTGGTCATCGGCTTTATCGTGTTCATGGAACGCGCGCAGCGGCGTTTGCTGGTGCAATATCCGAAACGCCAGATCGGCAACAAGATGTTCCAAGGCGACAGCTCGCATCTGCCTCTGAAGCTGAACACGTCGGGCGTCATTCCGCCGATCTTCGCGTCATCACTCCTACTGGTGCCGATCACCATTGCGAATTTCTCGGCCGGCGGCGGCCCCGACTGGCTGAATACGGTGACGGCGCTCTTGGGAAGAGGCCAGCCGCTCTATTTGGCGCTTTATGTCGGCGGCATCGTGTTCTTTGCCTTCTTCTACACTGCGATCGTGTTCAATCCGCAGGACACAGCGGACAATCTGAAGAAATATGGCGGCTTCATTCCGGGCATCCGGCCCGGTCCGCGGACGGCGGAATATATCGACTATGTGTTGACCAGGATCACGGTCGTCGGCGCGGCTTATTTGGCGGCGGTCTGCGTCCTGCCGGAGCTCCTGATCTCATCCTGGGGCTTGCCGTTCTATCTCGGCGGCACTTCGCTGCTCATTGTCGTGAGCGTCACAATGGACACGGTGGCGCAGATTCAAAGCCACTTGCTCGCGCATCAATATGAAGGCCTAATCAAGAAGGCCAAATTGAGGGGAGCGAAGCGCTGATGAATCTCATTCTGCTTGGGCCGCCTGGAGCGGGTAAAGGGACGCAAGCAAAGCTACTGGAAAATAAATTCGATTTGCAGCAGCTCTCCTCCGGAGACATGCTGCGTGCGGCGGTCGCCGCGAAGACGCCTGTGGGCAAGAAGGCGAAATCCTTCATGGATAAGGGAGCGCTGGTGCCGGACGACATCGTGGTTGACGTCGTCTTCGAGCACCTTGCCGACATGAAGGACAAGAATGGCTTCATTCTCGACGGCTTTCCTCGCACGGTCGAGCAGGCCGCGGCGCTCGACCGCTGGCTCGAGAAGCGCAATAGCGGCGTCGACCGCGTTATCGTTATCCAGGTCCGCGACGACCGCTTGGTCGAACGCATCGCCGGGCGCTTCACCTGCGCCAAATG
The DNA here is from genome assembly GCA_963798805.1 of uncultured Alphaproteobacteria bacterium. GTDB lineage: Bacteria > Pseudomonadota > Alphaproteobacteria > Rhizobiales > Rhodomicrobiaceae > CAVZCK01. The sequence continues at coordinate 207,883 of CAWCVC010000017.1, read as the reverse complement.
CGGCGAAGGCTATCACGACGCGTTCAAGCGGCCGAAGGCCGAGGGCGTCTGCGATATCTGCGGCAGCACCGAGTTCAAGCGCCGGGCCGATGACCGTCCGGAAACGGTCAAGACGCGGCTCAAAGCCTATCACGAGCAGACCGCGCCGCTGATCAACTATTATAAGCAGCATGGAAAGGTCGCCACCGTCGACGGCGAGGCGTCGATCGAGGCGGTGTCCCGGGAAATCGACGAGATATTCAGCACGAACGCGGCTGGTTGAAATAAGGATGTGCAGAGGTTGACGGGGTCCGGCAATATCAGCTAAATACTGGCTCCTCACCGACACAGTTCTGTTGTGCCTGGATGATGCTTCGTTCGGGCGCGATCTGTTTATGCGAATCGGATCCTAGGCCGAGCGGGAGTAAAAATGGCGGACGGCAAGAGACGGCCCGCCTGCTAAGGAGAATTGATCGTGGCACGTATCGCGGGTGTCAATATTCCGTCGAACAAGCGCATCGACATCGCCTTGCGCTATATCCATGGCATCGGAGAAACGTTTGCCAAGCAGATCTGCGAAAAAACCAGCATCCCGCCGGAGCGCCGGGTCAACCAGCTGACGGATGCGGAGGTGCTGCAGATTCGCGAAGTCATCGATCGCGATTATATAGTGGAAGGTGACCTTCGCCGCGACGTGGCGATGAATATCAAGCGGCTGATGGATCTGGGCAGCTATCGCGGCCTGCGCCACCGCCGCGGTCTGCCGGTGAGGGGGCAGCGCACCCATACCAATGCGCGCACTCGCAAGGGTCCGGCCAAGCCGATTGCCGGTAAGAAAAAGTAGGGAACTCCGCCGCGGTCCGCGCGGCCGTCGATCTTAAGGACAACACGGCATGGCTAAGGAAAAGACACGCATTCGCCGCCGCGAGAAAAAGAATATCACCTCCGGCGTCGCGCATGTGAATGCATCGTTCAATAACACGATGATCACCATCACCGATGCGCAAGGCAATACGATTGCGTGGTCGTCCGCCGGAACGATGGGTTTCAAGGGGTCGCGGAAATCGACCCCCTTCGCCGCGCAGATGGCGGCCGAGGACGCCGGTAAGAAGGCGATGGATCACGGCATGAAGACGATCGAGGTGGCGGTGAGCGGTCCAGGCTCCGGCCGCGAGTCGGCGCTTCGCGCGCTGCAATCCTGCGGTTTTCAGATCGTGTCGATCACCGACGTGACGCCGATTCCGCATAATGGCTGCCGTCCGCGCAAACGCCGCCGCGTCTGACGAATAGCCGGGCCGCCGGGCCCAGCGGTAGCATGCTCCGCCGCCCGGATGGCGCAAAAAGAGACGAATTCGAGCTGCCGGCCCCTGCCGGCACATTGCACATAAGACGAGGTTCTCCGTGCTTCAGAAGAACTGGCAAGATCTGATCAAACCCGCCAAGCTGAATGTCGCTCCCGGCCGCGAGGCCAAGCGCTTCGGAACCGTTATCGCCGAACCGCTGGAGCGCGGCTTCGGTCTGACGCTGGGCAATGCCTTGAGGCGGGTGCTGCTGTCGTCGCTTCAGGGCGCTGCAATCACCAGCGTCCATATTGACGGCGTGCTGCATGAGTTTTCCTCCATCCCCGGTGTCCGCGAGGATGTGACGGACATCGTGCTCAACATCAAGGAAATCGCGCTGAAGATTCACTCCGATGGCGTGAAGCGCATGGTGTTGAAGAAAGAGGGGCCGGGTGTGGCGCGAGCCAGGGACATCGAGGCTGGCCCCGATGTCGAGATCCTCAATCCGGACCATGTCATCTGCACCCTGGATGAAGGTGCATCCGTGCGCATGGAGTTCACAGCGCAATTGGGCAAGGGGTACGTCCCGGCGGAGCGTAATCGCCCCGAGGATGCCCCGATCGGCCTTATCCCGGTCGACAGCCTCTACAGCCCCGTGAAGAAGATCTCCTACAAAGTCTCCAATACCCGCGAGGGTCAGATCCTCGACTATGACAAGCTGACGATGGAGATCGAGACCGACGGCTCGCTGGTTCCCGAGGATGCCGTGGCTCTGGCCGCACGCATTCTGCAGGATCAGCTGTCGATCTTCGTTAATTTCGAGGAGCCGCGCAAGGAAGTCCGCGAAGAGCGCACGCCGGAGCTGGAGTTCAACGCCGCACTTCTCAAGAAGGTAGACGAACTGGAACTCTCCGTACGTTCGGCCAACTGTCTGAAGAACGACAATATCGTCTATATTGGCGATCTCATTCAGAAGACCGAGGCGGAGATGCTGCGCACGCCGAATTTCGGCCGCAAGTCGTTGAACGAGATCAAGGAAGTGCTCGCCGGCATGGGGCTGCATCTCGGCATGGAAGTGCCGAACTGGCCGCCGGACAATATCGAAGAGCTGGCCAAACGCTACGAGGATCAATATTGACGCTGGGCCGTGCTTATGCCGGCTGAGCGCTAAATCGATTTAGGGAAAGTCCAATGCGCCACCGTAAAACAGGTCGCAAGCTGAACCGCACGGCGGAACATCGCCGGGCGCTCTTCGCCAACATGGCCGCCGCGCTCATCAAGCATGAGCAGATCGTGACGACCTTGCCGAAGGCGAAGGATCTGCGCCGGGTGGCGGAACGGCTGATCACTCTGGCCAAGCGCGGCGATCTTCATGCCCGCCGCATCGTCGCCGCTCGGCTCCGCGACGAGAAGATGGTAGCCAAGCTGTTCGAGACCATTGGTCCCCGTTACAAGGACCGCGCCGGCGGCTACACGCGCGTGCTGAAAGCCGGCTTCCGCTACGGCGACTCCGCTCCGGTCGCGGTGATCGAACTTGTCGACCGCGACGAAAGCGCCAAAGGGCAGGATTCCGGCCCGACCGCCGAGGCCGAGGAGGCGACGGCCGCGGCGGCGTAAAGCGCTCATCCGCGGGCAAGGGGCTCGGCATAAAGTCGCGTCCCCGTTATGGGCGGATGAGCCACCTTGAAGGCTCCAGCGGGAGTTGCTATGGACGGGCTGGTTGTCTCGTCCGGCAACATCCAGAGCAAAGAGGTGGCTTCATGAGCGGGCTCGGCCGGCTGGCCGTACAGCGTTTCGTCATTGCCATTTATATCGGTGTCATTGCCTCGGTCCCGCTGCATTCAGCCAATGCGCAGGGGCGTCTGACCGAGCTCGAAAAGACGGTCCCCCGCAGCCGCGCCGAGGTCAGGTTCTCCTACGCCCCGATCGTCAAGCGCGCCGCGCCGGCCGTCGTCAACGTCTATGTGCGCAGCCGGACAAGGCAACAGGTCTCCCCCTTCTTCAACGACCCGTTCTTCCGCCGCTTCTTTGGCCAGGAATTCGGCGCGCCCAGCGAACGTGTGCAGAATTCGCTCGGCTCCGGAGTGATCGTTTCGCCGGACGGCCTCGTCGTCACCAACAACCATGTGATCCAAAGCGAGGGGCAGGCCGACATCAAGGTCGCACTCTCCGACAGCCGCGAATTTCCGGCCAAGGTGATCCTCAAGGACGAGCGCACCGATCTGGCCGTGCTGCGCATCCAGAGCACCGAAAAGGATTTCCCCTATCTGACCTTCGGCGACTCCGATGCCCTCGAGGTCGGCGATATTGTGCTCGCCATCGGCAATCCCTTCGGCGTCGGCCAGACCGTCACCAGCGGCATCGTTTCGGCGCTCGCGCGCACGCGGGTCGGCATCTCCGACTACCAGTTCTTCATCCAGACCGATGCGGCCATCAATCCCGGCAATTCCGGCGGCCCGCTCGTCGACATGGACGGTCACGTGGTCGGCATCAACGCCGAGATCTACAGCCGCAGCGGCGGCTCTAACGGCATTGGCTTTGCCATCCCGTCGAACATGGTGCGGGTAATCGTCAACTCCGCCCTTCGCGGCGGCAAGGTGGAACGGCCATGGCTCGGCGCAGAGCTGCAATCGATGACACCGGACATTGCCCACGCCGTCGGGCTCGACCGCACCGCCGGGGCGCTCGTCTCGAGCGTGACCGATGGCAGCCCCGCGGCAAAGGCGGGGCTGAAACCGGGCGACGTGATCATCGCCGTCGATGGCCGGGACGCCAACGATCCTCAGGCCGTGCTCTATCGCTTTGCTACCAAAGGCGTTGGCAGCCAGGCTGAGCTGTCGATCGAGCGCCAGAGCCGCGTGCACAAGCTGACGATTGATCTCGTTGCCGCGCCGGAAACGGTTCCGCGCGATCTCACCGAGATCAAGGGGGCCAATCCCTTCTCGGGGGCGACCGTAGGGAATCTCTCGCCGGCTCTCGCCGAGGAGATGTCGATCGAGGACACCTCGGGCGTCGTGGTCGTCGAAACGCAGGCCTATTCCACGGCGCGCCGCGTCGGGCTGCGGCCGGGCGACATTATCGAGAAGCTGAACGGCAGCGACGTTAAGAGCGTCAAGCAGTTGGTCGAGCTTCTGAAGCGCGGCCAGCGGGCCTGGGACCTGACGGTGCGGCGCGGCGGCGAGGAGTTGCGCACCTATCTGCGCGGCTAGAATGCCGCCGGTGGCGGCGCATCTTGCCGCCGCCACCGGCGCCGCACTATCTTAACCGCATGACCACGCTTTTCGAGGCCGCCGGCCTGGATCAGGGCGCTCCCCGGCCCCTCGCCGACCGGCTGCGCCCGCGCTCGCTGGATGAGGTCGCAGGTCAGGAGCACCTGCTCGGTGCCGACGGGCCGCTCCGGCGTATGGTGGCCAAGGGCGGCCTGCGTTCGGTGATCTTCTGGGGGCCGCCCGGCACCGGCAAGACCACCGTCGCGCGGCTGATCGCCAAGCAGGCGGGGCTGCATTTCGAGCAGATCTCGGCGATCTACTCCGGCGTTCAGGAGCTGCGCAAGCTGTTCGAGGCCGCTCGCGAGCGGCGCAAGATCGGCATGGGCACCGTCCTTTTCGTCGACGAGATCCACCGTTTCAACCGCGCCCAGCAGGACAGCTTCCTCCCGGTCATGGAGGACGGCACCATCATCCTCATCGGCGCGACCACTGAGAACCCCTCATTCGAGCTGAACGGCGCTCTACTCTCGCGGGCGACGGTGCTGGTCTTCCGGCGACTCGACGACTCCGCGCTGGAAAACCTCCTGATGCGCGCCGAGGCGCTGGAGAAGCGGCCGCTGCCGCTCACATCCGAGGCGCGGGAACGGCTGATCGCCATGGCCGACGGCGACGGGCGGACGCTGCTCAACCTCGCCGAAAGCGTGTATGGCGCGGCCCAAACGGGTGCCGCGCCGCTCACACCGGAAGATCTCGTCCACATCGTGCAGCGCCGCGCCCCGCTTTACGACAAAAGCCGGGACGGCCATTACGATCTGATCAGCGCGCTGCACAAATCGGTGCGGGGCTCGGATCCGGACGCGGCGCTTTACTGGCTGGCTCGAATGCTGGCCGGCGGCGAGGACCCGCTCTACATCGCTCGGCGGCTCGTGCGCATGGCGGTCGAGGATATCGGCCTTGCCGACCCCCAGGCTCTCGTTCAGGCGAATGCGGCGAAGGACGCCTACGATTTCCTCGGCACACCGGAAGGGGAACTCGCCCTCGCCCAGGCAACGATCTATCTCGCGACCGCGCTGAAATCCAACCGATCCTACGTTGCCTTCGGGCGCGCCACCGCCGCCGCAAAGGAGCACGGTTCGCTCGCGCCCCCCAAGCATATTCTCAACGCGCCGACCAGGCTGATGGCCGAGCAGGGCTATGGCCGCGGCTATATGTACGATCCCGACACGCCTGAAGGTTTTTCCGGGCAGGATTACTTCCCCGACGAGATGGAGCGGCAAAGCTTTTACCAGCCGGGCCAGACGGGCGCTGAGAAGGAGATCGCCAGGCGCATGGCCGCCTGGGAGAAATTGCGGCGGGAGAAAAGCTGAAGGCAACCGGCTCAACCCGCTTAAGCTCTTCATCCGGCTGTGATATATGCGGGACGGCGTAGCTGTCATCCGCACTCGCGGCGTGCGGAAGCGGAAGTCTTGCGAGGATATGAAACTGGTTCTTTTGGCTGCTGCGGGAGGCGCGCTTGGATCGGCGTCCCGCTATCTGATCAGCTTGGCCTCCGGGCTGCTTTTCGGGGTCAACTTTCCCTGGGGAACAATCACCGTCAACATCATTGGTTCGTTCATCATGGGTCTTGTCGTGGCGCTCGGCGCGCTTAAATTTCACATAACAAATGAAATGCGGGTTTTGATTGCCACGGGGTTTCTTGGCGGCTTTACGACTTTCTCGGCCTTCTCCCTCGATTTCGCTCTCCTGTTCGAACGCAAGGAATACGGGCTGGCGGGGCTCTATCTGGCCGGATCGGTGAGCCTGTCGATCCTGGCGCTGTTCGCCGCCTTCCTACTGGTTCGCACATGGTTGACGTAAGAGACGGGGACTTCCAAAAGGTGAAAGCGGCGGATGCGGGGATACGCCTCGACCGCTGGCTGAAGACCAATTTCCCGGCGCTGCCGCACGGCCTGATGCAGAAACTCCTGCGCACCGGCCAAGTCCGCGTCAATGGCGGGCGCGTCAAGCCGGATATGAGGCTTGATGCGGGCGACGAGGTCAAGGTGCGGCGGCTTGCCGATTTCGAGCCGCAGAAGCCGGGCGACCGCGAGCGTCCCACACCAGCGCCGCCCATGGGCGTCTCGAAAGCCGATCGCAATTTCATCGAGAGCCTCATCCTATTCGAGGACGAGGAGGTGCTGTTTCTGAACAAGCCTTATGGCATCGCCGTACAGGGCGGCACCAAAACCAAGAAACATATTGACGGCATGCTCGCCGGCATGGAGGACCGCTTCGGCGGCCGGCCGCGTCTCGTCCACCGGCTCGACCGTGATACGTCGGGTGTGCTTCTGGTCGCCAAAACCCACGCCGTGGCCAGCCGGCTGGGACGGCTGTTCCAGACCCGCTCGGCGCAGAAGATCTACTGGGCCTTGACCAAGGGCATTCCCAAACCGCCGCAGGGCAAGATCGACGCCGCGCTCGTGAAGGCGGGCGGTCCGGAGGGCGACCGGGTGCGCAAGGCCATGGCCGGCGAGCAGGATGCGGCTCAGTCCGCCATCACCCATTATTCGATCATCGATCGGGTCAGCACGAAATTCGCCTGGGTGTCGCTGAAGCCCGTCACCGGCCGGCAGCACCAGCTTCGCGCCCATATGGCCATCATCGGCACGCCCATCGTCGGTGACCAGAAATATGGCGGCGACAAGGATCTGCCCGTCGATGGTCTCGAGATGAAGCTGCATCTCCACGCCCGCCGGCTGATCGTGCCGCGCGGGACCGGCGCACCGCTCGACGTGACCGCGCCGCTTCCCGGGCACATGCTGGCGAGCTGGTCTATGCTGGGGCTGGATGCGGAGCGCTTCGACGGGAAGGATGCCTGACCCATGCGGCTCATCATCTTCGATTGCGATGGTACGCTGGTCGATAGTCAGCACATGATCGTCGAGGCCATGGGCGCCGCCTTTTCGGCCAATGGCCTGCCGGTCCCGGAGCGCGCGGCGGTGCTGCGCCATGTCGGTCTGTCGGTCGTCGATGCGATGGAGATGATGACCGGACTGAAGGGCAGCGAGACCGCCGTGCGGCTTGCCGCCGATTACCGCACCAGCTTCGCGGCGCTGAGGCGCGAGGCCCGCATTGCCGATCCGATGTTTCCCGGCGCGCGCGAGGCGCTCAAGACGCTGGCGGCTGAAAGCGATACGCTGCTCGGCATCGCCACCGGCAAGTCGCGGCGCGGAATGGCCGCGCTTCTGGAACGCGAGGGGCTCGAGGGCGTTTTCGCCACAATACAGACCGCCGACGACGCGCCTTCGAAGCCGCATCCAGCGATGATCCTTCAGGCCATAGACGCGGTCGGCGCTGCGCCCGCAGAGACGGTCATGGTCGGCGATACGAGCTTCGATATGCTGATGGCGACGGCGGCGGACGTTGCGGCGATCGGCGTCGGCTGGGGCTATCACGATGCGGAGGAGCTTGCCGAGGCCGGAGCATCGGCCGTTGCGCGGGATTTTCCCGAGCTGCTCGAAAAGCTCGTCCCTGGCAAGAGCACTGTTGCAGCATGAAAAACGGATCGGAAAATACGACTGCGGGCACGACCGAGCTGCCCAAGCGCTTCTATGCCGATGTCTCGACGGAAGCGGCCCCTAGCGGATGGCGCATCCTGCTCGACGGGCGGACCGTGAAGACGCCCATGCGCGCCGAGCTGATCCTGCCGACGCGCCCGCTCGCCGAGGCCATTGCCGAGGAATGGCGCCGCCAGGGCGAGCGGATCGATCCGCGTTCCATGCCTGTGACCAAGCTCGCCAACAGTGCCCTCGACGCCGTCACCGCGGATACTGAGGCGGTGGCGCGCGACGTTCTGAACTTCGCCGGTCGCGACCTCCTCTGCTACCGCGCCGCAAGCCCGCGCGAGCTTGCCGAACGCCAGCGGCTCTCCTGGGACCCGCTGTTGCAATGGGTGGAGGAGCATTACGGCGCCCGGCTGGCCATGACCGAGGGGGTGATGCCGATCGATCAGCCGCGCGAGAGCATTGCCGCGCTGCGCACCGCCTGCACCTGCCTCGACGGCTTCGGGCTGACGGCGCTCCACGTCATGACCGCGCTGACCGGCTCGGCGGCGCTCGCCCTCGCCCACATGGCCGGGCGTCTCTCCCTTGAAGATGCCTGGGCCGCCGCGCATGTGGATGAGGATTTCCAGATGGAGCAGTGGGGCGAGGACTACGAAGCGAAGCGCCGCCGCGAGGGCCGTTTTGCCGAAATGCGCGTGGCCTCGGACTTTTTCCGGCTGAGCCGGTAGAACTAAGGCTGAGGCGTTTCCGCCACAAACCGCGCCGAACGTCACTTTAGAAATCCCCGCGCAAGCGGGGATCCAGAAAATTTCGACCTCCCGGGAGTACTGGGTTCCCGCTTTCGCGGGAAATTCGACGGAGCTTATGTCCATCGTTTCCACCCCCTTCGAGCCCGCATTAAACGCATCACGCTCTTGATCGCGTCGGCGTCACCGCATCGTGACCCGCGGTAATCTTTTTGCCTGTAATAATGGTGTCATCAATCTTGGTCCTGATGGATTGGGGCGATGGCGGACATCGAAGGCGATCAACAGCTTGCGCGGCCAGCGGCGGGGATACTGCCGGGGGCGCAGACGTCCGTCTGGCTGGCTGCCGCCGCGGGAATTGTGCTGGTCGCGCAAGCGGCGTTTCAGCATGGCGGCTGGCGGCTGGGGATCGGCGCGCTGCTCGGTGCGCTGGCCGGCTTCGCCCTCTACCACGCCTCTTTCGGCTTCTCGTCGGCCTGGCGCAACCTGATCCGGACCGGGCGCGGCGGTGGCGTCCGCGCGCAGCTTCTGCTTATTGCTCTCATCGTCCTCGTCTCCTATCCGCTGATCGGCTGGTCGGAGGCGCTCGGCCTGAATGTCTCCGGCTATATTTTCCCCTTCGGCATTGCGGCTGCGCTCGGCGCCTTCCTGTTCGGCGCGGGCATGCAGCTTGGCGGCGGCTGCGGCTCCGTCACGCTCTATACGGTCGGCGGCGGCAGCTCGCGCATGGTCGTAACGCTTGCAGCCTTCATCGCCGGTTCGGTGCTGGCCACGGCGCATTGGAGCTTTTGGCAAGGACTCCCTGCCTTGCCGCCCTTGTCGCTGATCTGGTCCGCCGGGCCGCTGCCGGCGCTCATCATCGTGCTGGCACTGCTCGGCGCTCTCATCCTTGCCAGCCTTGCATTGGAGCGGCGCCTGCATGGGGCTATCGCGCCGGAGGCTGACACCCTTTCGCTGCTGCAGGGCCCATGGTCGCGCGCAACGGGCGCGGCGGTGCTCGCTGCGATGTCGATCGGCACGCTGATGGTTCTCGGCCGCCCCTGGGGGATCACATCGGCCTTCGCACACTGTGGGGCGGCAAGCTGGCTCAGGCCGCGGGGGTCGACGTTGCGGGCTGGTCCTATTGGAACCATTCGCCGGCGCTCAATGCATCGGTTTTCGCCGACACAACCAGTGTACAGGACTTCGGCATCATGCTCGGTGCCATGATGGCCGCCGGCCTTGCGGGACGCTTTGCGCCGGTCTGGCGGCTGGCACCGGGACCGACGGTTGCGGCGATCCTCGGCGGGCTGCTGATGGGCTACGGCGCACGGCTCGCTTTCGGCTGCAATATCGGCGCCTTTCTGGCGGGCGTGACCTCGGGCAGCCTGCATGGGGTCGGCTGGATGATTTTCGGTCTGATGGGCAGTACTCTGGGCGCTCGCCTCAGGCCAGTGTTCGGACTCGATTGAGAGGTGAGCCATGCAGGAGCTTGGACGCGCGTTTTTCAAGGCTTTCTACGGGATCGGCCTTCTCATAGTGATGGCCGGCCCGGTCCTCGCCGGCGCGCTGGCGCCGCGAGACGGCTGGCGGGTACTGCCCACGCATTACAGCTTCCCGGATCTGGTGAAGCGGCTCGAGGACAGCGTCAAGGCGAACAAGATGGGGCTGGTCACGGCGGCGAGTGCCTCGGACGGCGCCGCGGGCCAGGGCATCAAGATCCCCGGCAACCGCATAGTCGGCGTCTATCGCAATGACTTTGCCAGGCGGATGCTGAAGGCGAGCCTTGCTGCCGGGATCGAGGCGCCGATCCGCTATTACGTCACCGAAAATGACGATGGCACCGCGACGCTGTCATACAAGCTGCCGTCTAACGTCTTCACGCCCTATTTCGCCGAAGGCGGCGGCGATCTGCACCAGCTTGCCTCCGAGCTCGACAGCCTGTTCGCAAAGATGGCCGATGAGGCCGTCAAGCCCTGAGTGTCGATCGAAACGTCAGGATCGGGACAGCGCTACATGCTGTGGTCGTGATCCATCTTCATGCCGTGCATATCGGAGCCGCCGTCGCCCGTCACCTTGGCGTCGACATCGACCTCTGCGCCGGAGCGGAAGCTGAGCCGTAGCGGCACGCTGCCGCCTTCCTTGAGCGGTGTCTTCGGTCCGATCAGCATCAGATGAAAGCCGCCCGGCTTGAACTCGACCTTTCCGCCTGCCGGGATCTCGATCGAGGCGATGGGCTCCATGGTGGCGATGCCGTTGACGACGCGCGAGCGGTGCAGATCGACCTTGTCATAATTCGGGCTCGACGCCCCGATCAGCTCCTGAGGCTCCTTGCCTTGATTGACAATGGTGACGTAGCCGCCATGGGTCTTCATTGCGGCGGGCGCGTATCGAACCCAGGCATTGGTGACCTTCAGCCCACTATCCTCAGCGAGCGAAGCCTGCGTTCCGAGCAGAGTGAGGCCGAGAAGGCCCACCGAAATCAACATCCATTTTCTGATCGAATAAGTCATCATCATTCGCTCCATTCGAGTCAAATCATTGAACCTGCGCCGCTTCAGCTTAGAGGAGTCCGGTGGGCCAAGTCATCGGCGGATTGCCGCGGTTTGAGCCTTCTCCGCATCGATCATCTGGATGTTTCCCGAGACCGCATGCTATGAAAAGTCGTGACAGGATCGGGATCGGACCACAATGAAGCAGGTACTTGACGAACTGGCGCGGCGGCGGTCGACGGCGCGGCTCGGAGGCGGCGAGAAACGCATCGAGGCACAGCATAAGCGCGGCAAGCTGACGGCGCGCGAGCGTATCGAGCTTCTGCTCGACGACAAGTCCTTCGAAGAATACGGGATGTATGTCGAGCACCGCTGCACCGATTTCGGCATGTCGGAGATGAAGATTCCCGGCGACGGCGTGGTGACGGGTTGGGGCACGATCAACGGCCGCACCGTCTATATCTTCGCCAAGGATTTCACCGTCTTCGGTGGCTCGCTGTCCGAGGCCCACGCGCAGAAGATCATCAAAATCCAGGACATGGCGCTCAGGAACCGCGCGCCGATCATCGGGCTGTTCGATGCGGGGGGCGCGCGTATCCAGGAGGGGGTCGCCGCGCTCGGGGGCTATGGCGAGGTGTTCCTGCGCAATGTGCTCGCCTCCGGCGTCATCCCGCAGATCTCTGTGATCATGGGGCCGTGCGCCGGCGGCGACGTCTACTCCCCGGCGATGACCGACTTCATCTTCATGGTCAAGGATACGAGCTATATGTTCGTCACCGGCCCGGATGTGGTGAAGACCGTGACCAATGAGGAGGTGACGGCGGAAGAGCTGGGCGGCGCCAGCATTCACACGACGCGCTCCTCGATCGCCGACCACGCTTACGAGAACGACCTCGAATGCCTGCTGCAGATGCGCCGGCTGATGGATTTTCTGCCGTCGAACAATCTTGCCGGCGTGCCCGTCCTGCCGACGCGCGACCCTTACGACCGCTCCGAGCCCTCGCTCGATACGCTGATCCCTGACAATCCGAACAAGCCCTATGACATGAAGGAGCTGATCCTGAAGCTCGCCGACGAGGGCGATTTCTTCGAGATCCAGGCGGCCTTCGCCCGGAACATCATCACCGGTTTCGGCCGCATCGAGGGGCACACGGTCGGCTTCGTCGCCAATCAGCCGATGGTGCTGGCGGGTGTGCTCGACTCCGATGCCAGCCGCAAGGCCGCGCGCTTTGTCCGCTTCTGCGACTGCTTCAACATCCCGATCATCACCTTGGTCGACGTGCCGGGGTTCCTTCCCGGCACCGCGCAGGAATATGGCGGCCTGATCAAGCACGGCGCCAAGCTGCTCTTCGCTTTCGCCGAGGCGACCGTGCCGAAGGTGACGGTGATCACGCGCAAAGCCTATGGCGGCGCCTATGACGTGATGTCGTCCAAGCACATTCGCGGCGACGTGAATTATGCCTGGCCCTCGGCCGAAATCGCGGTGATGGGGCCGAAGGGCGCGGCCGAGATCCTCTACCGCTCGGAGCTGAGCGATCCGGAGAAGATCGCGGCGCGGATCAAGGAATATCAGGACCGCTTCGCCAATCCCTTCGTCGCCGCCGAGCGCGGCTATATCGACGAGGTGATCAAGCCCCGCAACACGCGGCTGCGCATCGCCAGGGCCCTCAACATGCTGCGTGAGAAGACCGTCGAGAACCCCTGGAAAAAGCACGACAATATTCCGCTTTGAGCTGCCGCCGATTTATGTAAATAAAGCATAGTTGACTTTCCAAACGTCAGCATTGGCGCGCGCCTTCATGCTGGGGACAGGAGCCTCGGGCGCGCCCGCCTAGCCCGCATCTCTCACGGGGCTGAGGCGCATCGAGGCCACTTACGGTGTAAACTTGTTTTGCGATAACGAGTTTTTGCCGATTTGAGGTGGCTCCCCGATGCTGACAGAGCGTAGCGCGAGCGAGATCGATTTTGGAAGAGCGGGCGGACGCCGTGTGGTCGCGGATTTCGATGGCGGCATGGTGTCCTCGGACGCCGGGGCGCTGCTACTCGGGGAGACGGACAAGGCCATCGGGCTCGTCGATCGCTTCGCCGCCTGCTTTCGCGATCGGCGCCATCCCGCTTACGTGGTTCACGAAGTGAAGACGCTGGTTGCACAGCGCGTGTTCGGCTTGGCGCTAGTGGAGCGAATTTGACATTTGAGTCCCGGTTGCGGCTAAGCTCATTCTCAAATAACAAATTCAAAAGCTCCACTAGAAACATATATTTAGCTAGTGGTTCTTGTGACTGAAACATTTGCAAATGTGGGTGCCGCACGGGGATGCAAATGTTTCAGTCGAACCACTGGGCTATGAAGACCTCGTCGACCATGATGAGGTGCGCCGCGATCCCGTTCTCGGGGTGCTGCTCGGCAAGTTCGAGCGCGGGGCCGAGGCGCCGGCGCCGCTGGCCGGGAAGAGCACGCTGAACCGTCTCGAGCTCGCCCCGGCCGATGGCGCGACTGGGCGCTATCATAAGATTGGCCATGACGGCGCAGCAATCGAGGCGTTGTTCGTCGACGTGTTTCTCGATGCGCACGGCAAACCGCCGCGTGAGATCGTGCTCGACCTCGACGCCACCGACGATCCGCTGCACGGCCATCAGGAGGGGCGGTTTTTCCATGGCTATTACGACTGCTATTGCTACCTGCCGCTCTACGTCTTCTGCGGCCGGCATCTTCTGGCCGCCAAGCTTCGACGCTCGAACATCGACGGCAGCGCGGGCGCGGTCGAGGAGACGGCGCGCATCGTCGGCCGGATCCGGGCGCGCTGGCCAAAGATGAAGATCGTCTTGCGCGCCGATTCCGGCTTCGCCCGTGAGGCCCTGATGGTTTGGTGTGAGGCTCATAAGGTCGACTACGTCTTCGGTCTCGCCCGTAATGCGCGTCTGGAGGCCCGCATCGCGGCAGGCTTGGCCGAGGCGCGGCGGCTACCGGAGGCTGCGGACGGCAAGCCGGCGCGGGTGTTTCGGGATTTCCTGTGGTCGACGAAGGGCTCCTGGTCACGCCGCCGCCGTGTGATCGGCAAGGCGGAATGGACCGGCGGGGATGCCAATCCGCGCTTTCTCGTCACCTCGCTGAAGCCCGGCGCCTGGACCGCCAGGCCGCTCTACGAAGACCTCTATTGCGCGCGCGGCGAGAGGGAGAACCGCATCAAGGAAGCGCAGGGCGATCTCTTTGCCGACCGCACCTCGGCGGCGACAATGCGGGCCAACCAGCTGCGCCTGTGGTTTGCGTCGATGGCCTATGTCCTCCTCTGCGCGCTGCGCCGGATCGGCCTGGCTCATACGCAGTTTGCCGCTGCGACCTGCGGCACGATCCGGCTGAAGCTGCTGAAGATCGCCGCGGCGCGGCTCGCACATGCTCGTGGCTCCCCTGCCTGACGCGCGAAGCCGCGACGCGCCTCTCTCGCGGTATCCCCCGAGGCCCACTGGAGACACGAAGAAGCCGAGCCAATTGACGAAGCCGGTCGCGCAATCTGCGCCACCCCCAAGCACGTCACCCGTCAACATCGCCGAGAAATCGGCCGGATGACCACGCCATACCTTCAGGCGCGTGAGAAATGCGGGCTAGCGCTTCTGCGGCTCGATATAGCGCCCGCTCACCCAGCCGGCGATGCCGAGATAGCGGATCTGGCACCAGCTCTTGTCGCAATTGCCGATCGGCACGATGCCGGTCGCATAGGACGGGATTTTGCCGACGACGCTCGCCTCTTTGCCGGGATAGTCCACGACATCCAGCGAGGCCCAGAGCGGCAGCCCCGCGACCTGATAGCTCTCGGTGCCCCCCACCGTAGGGTCGGCCAGATGCCGCCTCGCCACCCAGCCTTTGATCTTCTGCCAGCGCACCAGGCACCATTTCTCGACGCATTTGCGCAAGCCCTCGACGTCCTTCGCATCCTTCGGGATCGAGCCGAGAATGCGCGCATCCGGCTCCGGTTCTTCCTGGATGGAAAGCGAGTTTTCGCCGGCAAGTCCGGCAAGCTCGTAAAGCTTGTTGTTGCCGTCGCTGAACAGCGGGGCGACGGGCTCCGGCTGAACCGGGCTGTTCGTGGTGGCGGTCGACAGTGTCTTGTTCAGCGTTTCGGCGTCCTTCGTCTCGGGCTGGGCGGCGGCCGTGGCGTTCGCCGCCCCGTCCGGCCCCTTGTCATCCGGCACGAACAGCTCGGTCCTCAGCCAGCCGATCAGCGAGCCGGAGCGGACATAGCACCAGTCGCGCAGGCAGCTGCCTAGGCCCTCGACGCTCTGCGTGTCGGGCGGCAGGTGACCGGCGATCGGCAGCGCCGCATTGGGAAAGGCATAGACCGGGATGGGGCGCCCGTCGCTGCTGGCGATGCGGAAGATCCTGCGCTGGGCGAGGGCCTGGAGCCGCGCATCCGCCGCCGGGTGGCTCTCCGCCTCGGGCGCTTTGCTGGCCACTTTCGGCGATGCCGCCGGGGCACCGGCCGGCGCCAGATATCGCCGGAACACCCAGCCTTTGCGTCCGCGGAATTCGATTTCGCACCAGTTCCCGTGGCACGCGCCGCCGCGAAGGCGCGTGCCACGGGGGATATAAGCGATAATGTGCGACCGGTTCGAGGGCCGCTGGCGCATATGTACCCGGGCGTCGGCCTCGATGTTGACGACACGCCAGCTTTTCGAGGCGGCCTGGGCGGAAGGCGAGACGGCAAAGCCAGCCGCCAAAATAAGCGAGGCAGCCGCAACTCTCACCGATTGGGCGCGCACGCTCATTCCCCATGCTCCCGACGCTTTACGACCGGCGCGAAGCCCCTCCCGCAATCCCTGCGGATCCGGCCACCAAAAGGCGCCCCGCGGATCGAGCCGGCAGAGCAATGCATGGCGTTTTGCGATTGTCTGAAACGGCTCGCTTCGGCTGGCGCCGGAGGCTCCAAATCCAGGATTGGACACTAAATCCATACTACGGAACCATATGTTGCCGCAATGGGGCGAGTCGTGAATGTGCTTCTCGGTGAGGTTTAAGGGGGCATGCCCGATGCCCGCTCCGTCTTTGCCTTCGCCTTTCCCTGACGCCGTCCTCTCTCATCCTCGGGCCGCTCCATTCGTCGCCCCGGGCGAGCGCAGCGAGACCCGGGACCCATTGGCGTATCCGCAATCACCTCCGCCCGATACGAGGCGAGTGCATCGATCCAAACGGAGGCTTCAGCCGGAGTTTGGTAAAATCGATGCATAACAAAGGGCTAGTGCGATGGCGCATGAACGAAGTGAATGCGTCAGTGCACGAGTAGACCCCGGGATGGCCGCGATGCGGCTTCCGGGGCGACGCGGTGAATGCCGTGCCTCTTTGCCCAACACCAATCCCCTCGCCGGGCGGGCCCGCGAGGCGTTGCGATCTTTGTTCGGGCATGATCTTGACCGCAAAACCGGTTCCCACTTTTGCAGGATCATGCACCTATCCGCCCCCGGAAGGGACGGCGCGGGCCGCCGGAAGGCTGGTCCGTCTGCAGTGTGGCAGCCTGCCGGCCGCCCGCGCGCGGTGATATTTTGGCTCCAGGGCGCCTCTTCCCAAGGCTCGCGCATCCGGCACTGTTTGTCACCGCTCGGCGGTGTCCGAGGCTCCCGGTATGCCGCGGAGCTTCCGGACCCGAGCAGCGGGCCGAAATGAACGTGCGCCCTGCGCATTCCAGCTAGTGGTTCGACTGAAACATTTGCATCCCCGTGCAGCACCCACATTTGCAAATGTTTCAGTCATAAGAACCACTAGCTAAATATATGTTTCTAGTGGAGCTTTTGAATTTGACATTTGAGAACAAACCTGGCCCCAACCGGGACTCAAATGTCAAATTCGCTCCACTAGCAGGGGGGCGCTGCGGAACCCCTGAATGCGGGTTCGTTACACCCACCGCAAGGCTGGCCTTCCTTCTCGATCCGGCCATGCCCTTGCGGTTTCCTCAGGCACCGCTCCCCTCCCCGCGAGGCGAGCCGGTCTCGAGCCCCCGCGTCCCTTTCGGGGAAGGAACGGGCGCGAGTATAAGGGCGGTGGGGTGTGCGGGGATAAATATGCGGGGCGAAGTGGCGGTATGGTGAACTGAGGGTTGCCGCCAGCCGCCTCTCGGCATCGCACAGAACCGCTTTCGGCGAGTCGTCGCCCCGGAAGCGCCGCAGGCGCTATCCGGGGTCGCGTTCAGAGCCGCCTCACGAGATCCCGGAGAGCCCTTCGGGCTTCCGGGATGACGCAGAAGCACCTCAGCCGTTAGCGTCCGCCGCAAAACCCGTTTCGTGGCGGTCACGGCGCGGTCGCCGTCGCATCCCCGCAAAGCCGCGCCATCGCCGCGTCGATCCGCACCAGATTACGCTCCGACTGCGCGATGTAATAGTCCGCCTTCGCTTCCCTGCGGACATCGAGCGCATCGCTCATGGCTTTTCGCGCTTCGTCCAAGTTCTTGCGCGCCAGCGCCTTATCGCTTTCTGCCTGCCGCTCCGCCAACGCGCGCAACGCATCGCCGAGATTGTTCTGCGTCGTCGCCCAGTCGAGCGGGACCCGCTCGCGCGTCCGCTCGGTCAAGGCCTCGCGATAAGCGGCAATGGCCTCTTCCAGCCGCGCGGGACCGCTCTCGCGCTCGCCCAGGCTCGCCAGCGCAGTGCCGAGATTGTTCTGCGTCGTCGCCCAGTCGAGCGGGACGCGCTCGCGGGTCCACTCGGTCAAGGCCTCGCGATAGGCGGCGACGGCCTCCTCCAGCCGCGCCGTGCTGCTCTCGCGCTCGCCCAGGCGCGCCAGCGCAGTGCCGAGATTGTTCTGCGTCGTCGCCCAGTCGAGCGGGACGCGCTCGCGGGTCCACTCGGTCAAGGCCTCGCGATAGGCGGCGACGGCCTCCTCCAGCCGCGCGGGACCGCTCTCGCGCTCGCCCAGGCTCGCCAGCGCAGTGCCGAGATTGTTCTGCGTCGTCGCCCAGTCGAGCGGGACGCGCTCGCGGGTCCACTCGGTCAAGGCCTCGCGATAGGCGGCGACGGCCTCCTCCAGCCGCGCCGTGCTGCTCTCGCGCTCGCCCAGGCGCGCCAGCGCAGTGCCGAGATTGTTCTGCGTCATCGCCCAGTCGAGCGGGACGCGCTCGCGGGTCCACTCGGTCAGGGCCTCGCGATAGGCGGCGACGGCCTCCTCCAGCCGCGCCGTGCCGCTCTCGCGCTCGCCCAGGCTCGCAAGCGCAGTGCCGAGATTGTTCTGCGTCGTCGCCCAGTTAAGCGGGACCCGCTCGCGGGTCCTCTCCTTCAGGCCTCGCGATAGGCGGCGACGGCCTCCTCCAGCCGCGCCGTGCCGCTCTCGCGCTCGCCCAGGCGCGCAAGCGCAGTGCCGAGATTGTTCTGCGTCATCGCCCAGTTAAGCGGGACGCGCTCGCGGGTCCACTCCTTCAAGGCCTCGCGATAAGCGGTGACAGCCTCTTCGAGCCGCGCGGGACCCGCTCTCGCGCTCGCCCAGGCTCGCAAGCGCAGTGCCGAGATTGTTCTGCGTCGTTGCCCATAGGAGCGGGACGCGCTCGCGGGTCGAGACGGTCAGGACTTTGCGATAGAAGTTGATCGCGGTTGCAAGCCTGGCATTGTCGCCGCGTTCTTCTCCGAGCTGCTGCTCGCCGGCGGCATAAGCATGCCAAAGCGCGGCTTTGTCATCGTCGGAGAAATTGGCTGGCGGGTTTGCGGCGAGCGGACGCAGCTTGCCGACGATCGGCGCGATGATCTCGGCGAGGGCATGGCCCGAGTCATCATAGACCGGCTGGATGGCGGTTGCGGCCAAGGCCGCCAGCACCGCGCCGAAATCGGCGCCGAAATTCGCAGGCAGCTCGCGAATCTCCGTCAAGCTGTAAGCTTTGGCGGAATCGGACGCGCCGCCAGCCGTCGTGAAGCGGAGGCGGAGCAGCTTATTGGCGTCGGCGACCTCGCCCCAGATCAGGATGTCGGCATTTCTCTGTTCGAGCCAGTCGCGGCCCTTTTTCTCGGCGTCCAGCAACGCCGCGCCGATTTCTCCAGTCTTCAGCCGCAGCGTGTCGGGGTAGATGTCGATATGCATCCGGGCGTCTGAGCCAGTGCCCCGAAACTGGGCTTCCAGGCTTTGGCGGATGTGACTTTGCTGGCCGTTGTTTCCATCGTCGCCAGCGAGCTGGGCGACGAGAATGGTGAAATGGGTGCCCGGCGCGAGCGGCCCCCAGCGAATGCGCCATTTCGTCAGCCACCAGCCTTTCAGCCAGGCGATTACGCCCAGAGCGACGAGAATACCAAAAATCAAAACCAATCCATGAAACCATTATCGATCCCCAATATTGCGCCAAATTGGCGCAAATGATCGGGGAAGACAAGCGGCTATAGCGGGGCGCGCTGTGTGCCTTCAGTTACCGAGAAATATTAGCCGCGCGCCTTGATGCGGATGGGCACCAGCCTCGCCGGCTGGGGAAGCACCCGCCTTTTCCCGCGCCCGCCGCGCTCGTCCTGCTTATGGGCAGTCATCACCGCAAAGCCCATCTGTGCCGAACCGAATGTGAGACCTAAGAAAAAGGTCAGCATGAACACCGCGACGAAGCCCATGTCGGAATGGACGACCAGTGTGCCGACGCCGCCTGTGTCGGTGAGGAGCAGGAGCGCCACGAAGATCGCCGCGACACCGAAGCCGATGGCGGCATTGCGAAGCAGGAGTTTGATCAGATCCGGCATGGTGACGTCCTTTCTCGATGCGCCGACCGAGCCGGCTCTGCCTTAAAATATCAGCGTGGCTCCCACGGAATACAATGCGTCCGATCGCGCCGCCGCTGTCCATCACTGCTAAGTGCTGCGCGCTTGAACGCCGGGCGAGCCTTCTTTACCCTTTCCGTGATATGGAAAATCGCGGGAGGAGCGCATGGCGGGCGACACTTTCGATGCGGCGGAGACCCGGGACCCAGGGACGCGCGAAGCCGAGCTGATGCGGCGGCTCGGGCCGTTCATCGACCTTGCCATGATGAACGCGCCGGGCTGGGCGCGGCATCTCGAAGGCGTCGAGGACGACCGGCCGATCGCCAGCCGCGCGGACCTGGCGACGCTGCCGCTGCTGCGCAAATCCGACCTGCCGGCTCTGCAGGCGGCGCATCCGCCCTTCGGCGGTTTCGTCACGGGCAACCCAATTGCGCGGATCATGGTCTCACCCGGGCCGATCCTCGAGCCGCAGCCGGCCGGCGCCGATCCGTGGCGGATGGCGCGCGCGCTCCACGCCGCCGGCTTCCGCAAGGGCGACATTGTCCACAATGCCTTCGCCTATCATCTGACGCCCGCCGGCTTCATGCTGGACGAGGCGGCGCGGGCGCTCGGCTGCACGCTTATCCCGGCCGGCACCGGCAATACCGAGCAGCAGGCCGAGGCGATCACGCGTCTGTGCCCCTCGGCCTATGTCGGCACGCCGGACTATCTGAAGGTGCTGCTGGATAAGGTCGGCGAAGCCCAAGGCGGCGGGCTGCCGAGCATCACCAAGGCGCTGGTCTCGGGCGGCGCGCTGTTCCCGGCCATGCGCGCGGACTATGCGGCGCGGGGCGTCCAGGTGCTGCAGTGCTATGCGACGGCGGAATTGGGGCTGATCGCCTATGAGAGCGCGGCCGATAGCGGCATGATCGTCGCCGAGGGCATCATTGTCGAGATCGTGCGGCCGGGGACGGGCGAGCCGGTCGCCGACGGCGAGGTAGGCGAGGTGGTGGTCACCAATTTCGACGAGACCTATCCGCTGATCCGGTTCGCCACGGGCGATCTGTCGGCGGTGATGGCGGGGGTGAGCCCCTGCGGGCGGACGGGGATGCGGCTCAAGGGCTGGATGGGCCGCGCCGATCAGACGACGAAGGTGAAGGGCATGTTCGTGCATCCCCAGCATGTGGCCGAGATCGGGCGGCGGCATCCGCAGCTCGGGCGGCTGCGGCTCACGGTGCGCCGCGTCGGTGATCAGGACGAGATGGTGCTGTGGGTCGAATGCGGGCCGGGAGACGAGGCGCTGCGCGCGCAGGTGGCCGAGACGCTGAACGCCGTGACGCGCCTCAAGGGCGAGGTCGAGTTCGTCGCGGCGGGCGCGCTGCCGAACGACGGCAAGGTCATCGCCGACGAGCGGGATTACAAATAGCGCCGCGGGCTATTCCGCGGGCACGGCCTCACCGACGGCGTGCGCCTCCACATTCACCGGCCCGGCCAGATAGGTGTAGACGACGGGGATGACGAACAGGGTGAAGAAGGTGCCGACCAGCAGGCCGCCGACGATCACCCAGCCGATATCCTGGCGGCTCTCCGCGCCGGCGCCGGTCGCGACGGCCAGCGGCACCGCGCCGAGCACCATGGCGCCGGTCGTCATCAGGATCGGACGCAGGCGCAGCGTTGCCGCTTCCGCCACCGCGTCGAATAGCGAGCGGCCGGCCGCGCGGAGCTGATTGGAGAATTCGACGATCAGGATGCCGTGCTTGGTGATGAGGCCGATCAGCGTCACCAGGCCCACCTGGCTGTAGATGTTGAGCGTGCCGCCGCTCCACCACAGCGCGAGCAGCGCACCGGCCATCGACAAGGGCACGGTGAGCATGATGATCAGCGGGTCGCGGAAGCTTTCGAACTGCGCCGACAGCACCAGATAGATGAAGGCGAGCGCCAGCACGAAGGTGAAATAGATGTCGGAGGTCGATTCCTTGAATTCGCGCGACTGGCCGGAATAGTCGATCTGGCCCTGGCCTTTCAGCTCGTCATGTGCGGTCTTCTCCAGGAAGGCGAGCCCGTCGGCGATCGTATAGCCTGGCGTCAGATAGGCCGAGATGGTCGCGGCGCGGAGCTGGTTGAAATGGTTGAGCTCCTTCGGCGCCACCGTCTCGTGGATCTGGATCAGGTTCGACAGCGGGATCATCGTGCCGGCGGCTGCGCCTGAGCTGGTGGTGCTACCGCTGGCGCCATTGTTCGCCGAGCTGCCCGTGCCGCGCACATAGATGCGGCGCAGATCTTCCGGATTGCGGCGGTCGATATCGGCGATCTGCACGATGACGTCATATTGCTCGCCATTGCGCTTGAAGCGCGTCACCTGCCGCCCGCCGAGCATGGTTTCGAGCGTGCGGCCGAGTGTCTCGATCTGCACGCCGAGATCGGCGGCCTTTTCGCGGTCGACGCTGACGTTGAGCTGCGGCGTGTTCAGCTTCAGATCGGTGTCGAGATTGGCGAAGCCTGGGTAGTCGTGCGCCTTGGCCATCACGGCATCGACCATCTCCTGCAGCTTGTCGTAGGACTGCGTGGTCTCGATGACGAAGGAGATGGGCTTGTCGCGCACGCTCTGGCCGAGCGGCGGCGGATTGCCGGGAAAGGCCATGATGCCGGGCACGCCGAACAGCTCGGGGCGCAATTCCTCGGCGATGGAGAATTGGCTGCGCTTGCGCTCGTCCCATGGCGTCAGCTTGACGAAGCCGATGCCCTGCGAGACGGTCGGCGAGCCGGAGACGACGAAATAGCGGTCCACGTCGGCGGTCTTGGCGAAGATGTGCTCGAGCTGTTTCGCATAGCGGTCGGTGTAGTCGATCGTTGCGCCCTCTGGCGCGCGGAAGACCGAGACGACCGTGCCCTGGTCCTCGTAAGGCGCCAGCTCCGATTTGAGCTGCCTCAGCAGGAAGAAGGAGGAGCCGGCAACAGCGAGGCCGATCAGGATGACCACGGGCCGCGCCTTCAGCGCCAGCCGCAACAGGCCGCGATAGCCGCGGGTCAGCCCGCGCAGGAACCATTCGATGGCGTTGTAGACCGCGCCGTGCTTCTCGCCGGTCCTGAGCAGCTTGGAGCACATCATCGGCGACAGCGACAGGGCGACGAAGCCGGAGACCAGCACCGCGCCGGCGAGCGTCCAGGCGAATTCGGTGAACAGGCGCCCCGTGGTGCCGGCCATGAAGCCGATCGGCACATAGACGGCGGCGAGCGTCAGCGTCATCGCCAGGACGGCGAAGCCGATCTCGCGGCTGCCTCGGAAGGCGGCCTGCCGCGGCGACTGGCCCTCCTCGACATGGCGGAAGATGTTCTCCAGCATGACGATGGCGTCGTCGACGACGAGGCCGATGGCCAGCACCAGCGACAGAAGGGTGAGCGTATTGATGGAGAAGCCGGCGGCGTACATCAGCGCGAAGGCGCCGATCAGCGAGACCGGAATGGTGACCAGGGGGATCAGCGTCGCCCGGATCGAGCGCAGGAAGAAAAAGATGATGAGCACGACGAGAATGACGGCCTCGCCGATAGTCTTGTAGACGTTCTTCACCAACTCCTCGATGAACAGCGACTTGTCGTGCGCGACGCGGACCTGCATCCCCTCCGGCAGCGAGGCGAGGATCGAGGGCAGCTCGGTGCGCACGGCTTTCGAGACATCGAGCGGATTGGCGGTCGCCTGCTTGACCACGCCCATGGCGATGGCGCTGTTGCCGTTGAAGCGGACGATGCGGCGCTCGTCCTCCGCGCCGATCTCGGCATGGCCGACATCCGATAGCCGGACCAGATAGCCGTCCGCGTCCTTCAGGACCAGATTGTTGAACTGGTCCTGGGTGCGCATGTCCGTCTCGGAGAGCACGGTGAACTCGCGCTCCTTGCTCTCGACGCGCCCGGCCGGGACGTCGATATTCTGATGCCGCAGCGCGTCCTCGACATCCTGCGGCGTCAGGTTGTAGGCGGCGAGCCGCTCGGGCGAGAGCCAGATGCGCATCGAATAGCGCCGCTCGCCGAAAATGCGCACCTCGGCTACACCCGGCAGCGTCTGCAGCCGGTCCTTGACGAAGCGGTCGGCGTAATCGGTGATTTCGAGCGGCGAATGGCGGTCGCTGAAGAAGGCAAGATAGATAATCGGTTGCGCGTCGGCCTCGACCTTCTGGATGACCGGCTCGTCGATCCCGTCGGGGAGCTTGTTGCGCACGCGCGAGACGCGGTCGCGGACATCGGCGGCGGCGGCATCGGGATCGCGGCTCAGCTTGAAGCGGATCTGGATCTGGCTGTTTTCCTGGCGGTTGATCGAGGTGATGAAGTCGATGCCCTCGATGCCGGAGAGAGAATCCTCCAGCACCTGGGTGACCTGGGTCTCGACGATCTCGGCGCTGGCGCCGCGATAGGTCGTGTTCACCGTGACGATCGGCGGGTCGATATTGGGATATTCCCGCACCGTCAACCGCTGATAGGAGACGATGCCGAGGAGGACGAGCACGAGGCTCAAAACCGTGGCGAAAACCGGCCTGCGGATCGAGACGTCGGAGATGACCACGGGCTCAGGCTCCCTTGCCGGGGACGCTTTCCGCCGTTTTGCCGTCCTCGCCGCCGCCGGTCTCGTTGATGACCTTGACGCCCGAGCCGTTGCGGATCTTCTGATGCCCGGCCGTGACCACCACATCATCGGCTGCAAGCCCTTCGACGATCTCGACCCGGCCATCGCGTCTTGTGCCGATGATGACCTTGGCCTCCTGCGCCTTGCCGTCGACGATCTTGTAGACGAACTGGCTGTCGCCGCGGGGGAAGATCGCCTGTTCCGGTACGGTAAGCGCGTTCGGCTTCACCTCGAGGATCAGCGTCACGCGGGCGAACAGGCCGGGACGGAGCAGCCCCTCCTTATTGTCGACGCGGGCGCGAATGACGACGCTGCGCCCGGCGGAGTTGATGCGCGGGTCGATGGCGTAAACATCGCCCTTGAAGCCGCGGCCGCTATAGGCGTCGACCGTCACCTCGATGCCCTGGCCGGTGCGCAAGGCGGGGAAAAATTTCTCCGGCACGCGGAAATCGACCTTGATCGGGTCGATGTCCTCCAGATTGAACAGGTCCTGCCCGGCCGTCACATAGTCGCCGATGCTGACCTTGCGCAGCCCGGTGATGCCGTTGAACGGGGCCAGGATGCTCATCTTTTCCAAATTGACCTTGGCGAGCTCGACACTCGCCGTGCTCACATCGAGCGTCGAGCGGGCCTCGTCGCGCGAGCGCTCGGTTGCGATCTTGCCGGCGTAAAGCTCCTCGGTCCGGGCGAAATTGCGCTTCGCCAGCTCCAGCCCTGCCTGCGCCTGGTCAAGCTGCGCCTGGTTCAGGGAATCGTCGAGCTTGATGAGCAGATCGCCCTTCTTCACCGGCCGGCCCTCCTGAAAGCCGATCTCGACGATACGGCCGGCAACTTCGGGCCTGACGATGACGGACTCGTTCGAGGCAAGGCTCCCGACGGCGGTCACGCGCTCCGACATCGGGCCGACAGTGACCTTGGCCGCTTCGACGGGAACTTCGCGCGGGTGGGCCGGCTGGGCCGCAGCCGGAGCCATGAGGGCGAACAGGATAGCGAAAGCCGAGCCGAGTAGACGCACGATACCTCCCAACCGTGAGTTGCGCGGGGGTTGATACGGCCAAGTTGTAGCCCATTGATAACACGCGGGCTAGCCGCGAGCCTAACGCTTCATTGCGCGCTATATTTGTCGGGGCGGCGTGTCGGGGGGCGGAATTGGCGATTGGACAGAGACGCAAGACGGGGCGCGCCGCGCGCACCCCGCTTGCTTGTCGATTGAGGTCTCGGCCAGTGCAGCCGAGGACTGCCGGCCTTAGCGCCGGTCGTGATCGTGGTCGCGGTCGTGATCGCGATAGT
The DNA here is from genome assembly GCA_963798805.1 of uncultured Alphaproteobacteria bacterium. Lineage (GTDB taxonomy): Bacteria > Pseudomonadota > Alphaproteobacteria > Rhizobiales > Rhodomicrobiaceae > CAVZCK01. The sequence goes on along the minus strand of CAWCVC010000017.1, from coordinate 182,069 downwards.
AGCCGTGATCGTGACAGATCACCTGGACCTCGCGCTCAGCGTCATCGCGGGTCGAGAAGCTCAAAGGCCCGATGCGGATAAGCTCGTGATCACGCGGATCGTAATGTTCAACCACGCGACAATGCCGATCTTTTCCGTGCACGATATAATAATCGGCGAATGCGGGCGCCGAAAGCACAGTAAGCGCTCCCAGTGCCATAATAGTGACACGGATCATGCGACTGTCTCCCATGTTTCAACCGGGCAGAAAACGCGCATCTATAAAGTCCGGTTCCGAGACAATCGCACGATGAGACGAAAAGTTACTCAAAACTTCGCAAACGTGTCCCATTTGCAATGACGCAGCTCGTGCGGCGCGTCTGTGCTGGATTTGGGTGCTGGATAGGCAGGAGCTAGTGGGAGCGAATTTGACATTTGAGACCCGCCTGCCGCGAATTCGCACTCAAATCTCAAATTCAAAAGCTCCACTAGAATCATGACATTACTAGTGGTTCTTTAATTCTAACACTCGCAAGAGCACTCGCTGCGGGTGGGATGCGAGTGTTAGAATTGAACCACTAGGCTGCCGGCGGCAGCAGGCCGCGATGGTCGGTGCGGAACACCGGCGAAGGCAACCTTATGCGCGCCTTTGAAGAGTTCGAGATTGCAGTGAAGAAGGCTAGACTGGCCAAACGGCTCCATTGGCGGGCGTCGTTCGCTCCGCAGACCGGCAGGCCGCAAGGAACAGAGTGGCCCGGCTCAGCATCAGCCGCCTCAAGGCCCCGTCCATTGCGGTTATAAGATCGCCAAGACGCGCGTGTGATCCGGGGCGTCTGATCGAAAAACCACCGATCGCGGTAAAGGTTCCGGCGATCTTACGCGGCTTGACGTGCCTTCGACGTAAAAACAATGAGAATGGCCCTTGCCGTCGCGGCGTTGTAATGATCGCGGTCATCGATCGGTCTTCGTCCGCTGTTAGGCCTGCACGCTCGCAGTTGACAGCCTGCCGGACTGCTATCGGGGGGACATTTTGCGGATTCGATATTTTCTCGTGATCGGCCTTGTGCTGGTCGCTGCTGCACTTGCCGTCTGGTACGTCATGCGTCCCGCCAAGGTCGACACCGTCCGCCCAAAGCGCGGCGATGTGGCCGAAATCGTCTATGCGAGCGGCGTGGTCGAGCCGCGCACCTGGGCCAAGGTCACCTCGCTGGTGCGCGAGCGCATTGTCTACCAGTGCAATTGCGAGGCCGAGATGGTCAAGCAGGGCGATATCCTCGCCCGGCTGGACGACACCGAGGCGAAAGCGGCGCTCAGCGACTTGGAGGCGCGGGCGAAGCTGGCGCGCGATAACCTGTCGCGGCTGACCACGCTCGTCGAGAAGCACGCGGCGAGCCAGCAGGCGCTCGATCAGGCCAACGCCGATGCGACCCAGCTCGAGGCACAGATTGCCGGCCAGAAGGCCAAGCTCGACGACTACGTGCTGCGCGCGCCGACTGACGGCGTGGTGCTGCGCCGCGATGCCGAGGTCGGCGAGATTGCCGACGCGGGTACGGTGCTGTTCTGGGTCGGCGAGCCCAAGCCCTTGCTTGTCATCGCTGATGTAAACGAGGAGGATATTCCCCGCGTCGATCTCGGCCAGCGCGTGCTGCTGCGCTCGGACGCCTTTCCGGGGAAGGCGCTCGAAGGCAAGGTCGACAGCATCACGCCGAAAGGCGATCCGGTCACCAAGACCTACCGGGTGCGCATTGCGCTGCCGGATGACACGCCGCTCAGGATCGGCATGTCGACGGATGTGAATATCATCACCAAGGTGGCGAAGAATGCCCTCTTGGTGCCGACGCTCGCCATGCGCGGCGATGAACTTTACGTGCTGGAGGCGGGCAGGGCGCGGCTCAGGAAAGTCGGTGTCGGCATTCGCGGCATCACCGATGTGGAGATTCTCTCCGGCCTCGGCGAGAATGCCGAGGTGATCTCGCCTTTCCCGGAGAAGCTGGCGGATCGCGCGCGGGCGAGAGCCGTGAAGGAATAGCGCCGATGCGGCTGATCCTCGAAATCGCCTTCACCCATGTCATCGGGCGCGGCCGGCAGACCATGGTCGCCATCCTCGGCGTGGCGGTCGGCGTCGGCTTCTCCATCGCCATGACCGCGCTGATGCAGGGCAGCCAGAACGATTTCATCGAGCAGCTCGTCAATGTGATGCCGCATGTGGAGATCACCGACGACCGCCGCTCGCCGCCGCGTCAGCCGGCGCAGGATGTGTTTGCGGACGTCGCCATCTACGGGCTGCGCCCGCGCGAGGACCGGCGCGGCATTATCAATCCGACCGAGGCCTTGACCTGGCTGAGGGGCTGGGTGCCGGGGCGGATTGCGGCGAGTCTCAAAGTGCAGGGCGTGACGCGCTTTGCCGGGCGCGATGTCGGCGCCACCATCGTCGGCATCGATCCGCAGAAGGAGACCGGCGTTTCGCCGATCATCGGGCATTTCCGGCAAGGCAGCTTCGAGGCGCTGTCCGTCGGCGGCAATAATGTCGTCATCGGCGACACCATGGCGAACCGGCTCGGGGCAAAACTCGGCGACACGATCACGGCGGTGTCCTCGACCGGCCTCTCGCGCAATTTCAAGATCGTCGGCCTGTTCCACACCGGAACGACGGTGCGCGACGAGGGCGAGGCCTATGTGCTGCTCAAGAACGCGCAGATCCTCAGCGAGCGGCCCAATGCGATCAACGACATCCGCATCAAGCTCTCTGATCCCAATCTTGCCCCTGACATCGCCCATCGCGCCGAGGCCGAGCTCGGCTATAAATCCGTCGCCTGGCAGGAAGCCAATGAGTCGCTCCTGGAAGCGCTCGTCGTCCGCAACGTCATCATGTACACGGTCGTGGCGGCGATCATGCTTGTCGCCGGCTTCGGCATCTTCAACATCATCTCGACAATCACCCATGAGAAGGCGCGCGACATCGCCATCATGAAATCGCTCGGCTTCGCCGAGGTCGATATGCGGCGGATCTTTCTGCTAGAGGGCCTGACGATCGGGACTCTCGGTTCACTTGCCGGCTGGCTGATCGGCTTTTTGCTCGTCTATGCGCTGTCGCAGGTGCGCTTCCAGATCAATACGACCGGCTTCGAGATCAGCAAACTGCCTCTCGCCTGGAGTTTCTGGCACTACATCATCGCGGCGAGCTTCGCGCTGGTCTCGGCCGCCTTTGCCGGCTATCTGCCAGCGCGTAAGGCCTCCAAGCTCAACCCCGTCGACATCATCCGGGGGGCGACATGACCGCGCTCATCGAAGCCAGAAATCTCGTCCGCATCCTGCCGGCGACCGTCCCCGTTACGCTGGTCAACGATGTCTCGCTGACCGTGCAGGAGAAGGAGTTCGTCGCCATCACCGGCCCGTCCGGCTCCGGCAAGTCCTCGCTGCTCTATCTGCTCGGCCTGCTCGACCGCCCGACCAGCGGCACTTTGCTGATCGGCGGCAGGGACACCGCGCCAATGGACGAGATCGAGCGCGCCAAGACGCGGCTCGCCATGCTCGGCTTCGTCTTTCAGTTCCACTTCCTGCTGCCGGAATTCACCGTCCGCGAGAATGTCGAGATCCCGATGCGCAAGCTGGCGCGTCTGACGCGCGAGGAGATGCGCGAGCGGGCAAGCGCGCTCTTGGTCTCGCTAGGGCTCGAAGACCATCTCGACAAGCTGCCCGACCAGCTCTCCGGCGGCCAGCGCCAGCGCGTTGCCGTCGCTCGCGCGCTCGCCAACGATCCGCCCGTGGTCCTCGCCGATGAGCCGACCGGGAGCCTCGACTCCAAGAGCTCGGAGCAGGTCTTCGAGATCCTCGAAGCCCTCGTTCATGAGCGCGGCAAGACCGTGGTCGCCGTGACGCACGACGTTGCCATGGCCGAACGCATGGACCGGCGCATCCATCTGGTCGACGGCCGCATCGAAGCCACGACACCGGAGCACGAACGCGCCAGTGGAGAAGTGGCGGGGCGGGACGAATCGGGCCCATAGACCGGCCTGTTTATCGCTGCGCAATTCCCGCGGATACGTCAGGCCGTTCGGGGGCGCATGGCGCGCACCGGCCAGGCATGTCTTGGCGCGGGTTCCCCGGCAGCTGAAATCCGGCTGTTTCCGCCGCCGGAGTTGGAACTGCGTGGGCCGCTGAGGCGTTACGTCGCAGCAAGGGCTTCGCCACAAGCGGGGGGAGCCCGACCTGCCTCCTATAAAGCCCACTCGGAGGAAACCCCATGCACAAGAAGACATTCTCGCTGACGCGCCGCGATTTCGGACTGCTGGCCGGCGCGGCGGGCCTCGCTTATGGCGCGCGCCGCCATCTGATGACCGCCGCACTTGCCGAGGAAGCGAGTGCCGCCGACATCATCGCCGGTAAATCGCCGAAGATGGAGGTCATCAATGCCAAGCTTGGCGTCATGGAGACGCCACTGACGCTGCTGCGCGAGCATAAGCACACGCCGAAAGAGCTGCTGTTCATCCGCTTTCACTTCCCCCACGAGGGCGAGCTGTCCTGGTATGCGACCACCTCGACGCCGCCGAGCGACATGGTGAAGGATTGGGTCGTCAACATCGGTGGCCTGGTGGAGCGGCCTCGCCGGATCGGCATTTCGGATCTGCGGGACATGCCGCAGGAGAAGCGCGTCTCGGTGCTGCAATGCGCCGGCAACGGCCGCTCCTTCTACGCCGCGAAACAGAAGGCCGTCGGCGGCCAGTGGAAGAATGGCGGCATGGGCAATGTCGAATGGGAAGGCGTGCCGCTGCGCCCGTTCCTGGCGGACATGAAGCTGATGCCGGCGGACTCGGCGCACTGGCTGACGGCGCAGGGCTGGGATCATCCGGCAACGCCGGAAGGCTCGGATTTCGCCAAGAGCTACCATCTCGCCGATCCCGCGCTCGACCATGCCATTCTGGCGCTGAAGATGAACGGCGAGGCGATCCCAGCCGCGCATGGCGGTCCGGTGCGGCTGATCATCCCCGGCTTCTACGGCAATATGAACATGAAGATGCTCACTGCCCTCAACCATGCGGCAGAGCAGTCGCCGAGCTTCTATCAGCGCACCGGCTACCGGATGCCGAACAAGCTTCCCGCCGATCCGCAATCGTTCAAGGCCGACGACTACACCATCTATAACAGCGTGCCGACCTACGGCCACGCCATCAAGAGTGTGATCTTCTCGCCGCTGCCTGACGATGATCCAAACGCCGGCGAGGTCGAGATCACAGGCGTCGCCTTCAATGACGGCATGGCGCCGATCACCCAGGTGGAAGTCTCGACCGATGACGGCGACAACTGGATAAGCGCCGATATCGCTGAGCCGGAGAGCCCGTGGGCCTGGCATCATTTCACCGCCAAAGGCACGCTGCGCTCCGGCGCCAACACCATCATGTCCCGCGCCACCGATGCGCTCGGGCGGACGCAGCCGATCGACGGCCTCGCGCGCTGGCAGCCGCGCGGCTACGAATGGAATGGCGTCGAGCGCCTGAAGCTCAGCGTCTAACCCAGTCAGAGGGACGCGGCGAAAGTTCGCTTTCGCCGCGCCGTCCGGGGCTTATCGCCGTGACGCGAAAGATCGCCTTCGTCGTTGCTCTTGCCATGACCGCCCCGCTGGCGGGAGGCGTCGCCTTCGCCGCCGACACATTGCCGGCGGGGCCGGGGCGCGACCTCGTCTACGGCCATTGCCGGACCTGCCACAGCCTGCAATATCTGACCGACTCCTCGGGAATCGACCGCGCTCAATGGGCCTCGGTGCTGAAGAGCATGCGCCAGCTCGGCATGCCGGCGCTCGGCGGCGACCGCGACAAGATCCTTGATTATCTCGGCAACTATCTGGGGCCGAACCCGCCGGCCAAAGCGGCCGCTGCTTCGGGCCAGGAGCAGACCGCCGAGGCTGCCGACGGCGAGACCGTCTTCAAGCAGCAATGCGCCTCCTGCCATCAGCCGAACGGGCAGGGCGTTCCGGGGCAGTTCCCGCCGCTCGCCGGCAATCGCGATCTGTTTCTGAAGCCTGATTTCCCGGCGCTGGTGGTGCTGAGCGGCATGAAAGGCAAGATCAGCGTCGAGGGCAAATCTTTCGCCGGCGAAATGCCGGCCTTCGACTATCTCTCCGATGAGCAGATCGCCGCCGTCGTGCACTATATCCGCTCGGCCTGGGGCAATGCCTCGCTGCGCCCGAAAGGCATGGCCAAGGTGACGGCTGAGAGCGTCAAGTCGGCCCGCGGCAAGTCCATGAGCGCCGCCGCCGTGCACGGCTACCGCCAGAGCCTCGAATAGCCGCTCGCCGTTGCGGTGGCCCGCCGGAGGCGGGCGCCGGCTTTCCTTCTCAACCCGGTTCTGCTACCTCTTCGGCACAGATTGCGTCCGCGACCGGAGCCACAAACCATGACGACAACGGACGAGGCTGGCGCCGCCGGCCTGCTCTATCTCGACGATCTCAAGGTCGGGCAGCGCTTCGTCACCGGCACGCATCTCGTCGACGAGGCGCAAATCAAAGCCTTTGCCGAAGAATTCGATCCGCAGCCCTTCCATCTCGACAACGAGGCCGCCAAGGACAGCCTGTTCGCCGGGCTGGCGGCGAGCGGCTGGCACACGGCTGCGCTCACCATGCGCCTGCTCGTCACTTCGGACATGGCGATCGCGGGCGGCATCATCGGCGCGGGCGGCGAGCTCGCCTGGCCGAAACCGACCAGGCCCGGCGATATTCTTCAGGTCGAAAGCGAGGTGCTGGAGCTCACGCCGTCGCGCTCGCGGTCGGACCGGGGCACGGCGACTGTGAGAATTCTGACGCTCAACCAGAATAAGGAAATCGTGCAGAGCTTCACGGTGAAAATGGTCGTTCAGCGCCGTGTATAAGTGCTGCCGCCGGCCGCGGCCGGAACCTGGCCAAGCGGAACGCCGGGGAGAAGAGGCTCGAAGCGCGCTTGCGCTTCCCGCTGGCGCGCATATCGTGGCATAGGATTAGAGCATCGGACCGAAAGTTGCGAAGCGGTTTTCGAACAAATCCGATGCCAAACAGATAGAGCGGCGCTCCCGATTCAATTAAACGTCCGCCGCTCTAAGGCTTTCCGTCAGGAAGGCAGTCGAGAGCCGCCATGTCCGACCAGCAATCGCCATCCCTGGACGCCGGAAGCCCGCCGGCCCGCGAGCGTCCGCCCGCCCCATCCTTGAGATCGTTCCTCACCTCGCGCTGGCGCGGAGAGGTGCCGCTGGAGACGGTGTTCTGGCGGGACATGATCCTTATCGGCACAACGCTGAACGCGATCGCCACCGTTGCCGCCATGTTCCTGGTTGCCGCCGGGGCGCCGACCGCCCTGGTGATGTTCTGCTATTTCGCGCCGATGCCGTGGAATCTGTTCATCTTCTTCTCGGTCTGGCGTAGCGCCGACCGGATTCCGGAGACGCGCGCCCGGCTCGTCCGTATTGCGGCCGCGATCTGGTTCCTGCTGGTCACCGCGGTTTAGAGCACGATCGGGAAAAGTGGGAACCGATTTTCTCGCAAAATCGTGCGCAAACAAATAGACGCAGGCAATCGCCGCTCTAGCCGTTTGTTTGGCTTCGAATTTGTTCGAAAACCGCTTCGCACTTTTCGGTTCGATGCCCTACCGGCGCGCATCCCCCAGGATCATCGCCGCGCCCTTCTCGGCGATCATGATGGTCGGCGAATTGGTGTTGCCGGAAGTAATTGTCGGCATGATCGAGGCATCGACGACTCGCAGCGCCTCGATGCCGTGCACGCGCAGGCGCTCATCGACCACGGCGCGCTCGTCGCTCCCCATGCGGCAGGTGCTGACCGGGTGAAAGATGGTGGTGCCGATGTCGCCCGCCGCACGCGCTAGATCCTCATCGCTTGCAACGCTCGGGCCGGGCAGGAATTCGTCGGGCTCGAAGCGGGCCATGGCGCGTGTCGCCATGATGCGGCGCGTCAGGCGGATCGAATTGGCGGCGACGCGGCGGTCGGTTTCGGCGGAGAGGTAATTCGGCTGGATCTTCGGATGGGCGCGCGGATCGGCGCTGTCGACATGGATCGAGCCGCGGCTGTCGGGCCTGAGATTAGCGACGCTCGCCGTGATCGCCGGGAAGCTGTGCAGCGGGTCGCCGAACTTGTCGAGCGAGAGCGGCTGCACATGATACTGGATGTTCGGCGTCTCGAATGACGGGTCTGAGCGGGTGAAGACGCCGAGCTGGCTGGGCGCCATCGACATCGGCCCGGTGCGCCTCAGCGCGTATTCGAGCGCGATCGCCGCCTTGCCGAGCTTGGTGCCGGCGCGCTCGTTCAGCGTCAGCGTGTTCTTCACCTTGTAGACGGTGCGGATCTGCAGATGGTCCTGCAAATTCTCGCCGACCCCCGGCAGCTCATGCCGTACCGGAATCCCCGCCGCGCCGAGCACCTCGCCCGCCCCGATCCCGGAGACTTCGAGAAGCTGTGGCGTGCCGATCGCTCCTGCCGCTAGGATGACTTCGCCCCTAGCCTTGGCCTCGGAAAGCTCGCCCGGACGCCAGAACCTGACGCCGGTCGCCCGCCGTCCGTCGAAGATGATCTCCTTCACCTGGGCCTGCGATATCACGGTCAGGTTCTTGCGCGGCAAAGCGGGCTTCAGGAACGCTTTCGCCGTGTTCACGCGCACGCCGCGCCGCTGGTTCACCCGGAAATAGGAGGCGCCGAAATTATCGCCGCGGTTGAAATCGTCGGTCCTCGGAATGCCGACCTCCTCGCAGGCTTCGATGAAGGCGTCGAGAATGGGCCAGTGCAGGCGCTGTCCCTCGACCCGCCATTCGCCGCCGGTTCCATGCGTTTCGTCGGCGCCAAAGGTCGAGTCCTCGGATTTCTTGAAATAGGGGAGCACGTCGTCCCAGCCCCAGCCATTATTGCCGAGCTGGCGCCAGTGATCGTAGTCGCGCGCCTGGCCGCGCATATAGATCATGCCGTTAATGGAGGAGCAGCCTCCAAGCACCTTGCCGCGCGGATAATTGAGCGCGCGCCCGTTCAGCCCCGGCACGGGCTCCGTCTTGAAGCCCCAGTCGGTGCGCGGATTGCCCATGCAGTAGAGATAGCCGACGGGGATATGGATCCAGATGTAATTGTCCTTGCCGCCGGCTTCGAGCAGCAGCACGCGATTGCGCGGATCGGCCGAGAGGCGGTTGGCGAGCACGCAGCCGGCCGATCCCGCGCCGACGATGATGTAGTCGAATTCTCCGATGGACGGCAAAGGCGCTTCCCGATGGTGGTTTTGCGTAGGGTAGGGGGTTTTGACCGTGCGGGGAAGGGACTCGTTGGGGGCAGGCGCGGGCGGCAGCTATGCGGGTGAAAGCCGACATTAATGCCAGCACGTCAGCGCTTGCGCTAGCCCCACTAGCGCAAGCGCAACCAGTGTAGAAGCTAAGTGCATGTTGGTTTTGGCAGCAAACTCAGCGAAAAGGCGATCACGCGTCAGCGTTTAGGCAGCGTCCATTTGCCGGTTATTGTTCTCACGAGCCAGCCTTTACCTGGCATGCGCCGATCCTTCCACTCACCGCCACCGGTGAGGCCAGCAAACTTGCCAGTGCCGCCGACAAATTTCCATGGCCCCTCGGTGCGCCCGCCCTCCCAGGTGAGCCAATAGACATCGCCGTCGGCGTCGAGCCCATCGCAATATCCTACAGCCCGCTCCTTGTCCTTATCGACAGTAGCGTAAGTGCCGAAGCAAGTCTGGAAGGACTCATGCATCGGATCGCCCGCTTCACCAAGGACAATGCCGCTGTCGCGAAACTGGTCCATGATACGACCATTAGCGGATTTTATCCGGTTTTCCCACTGATCCTGGATAACGATCCGCGCAACCCTCTCTGGTTCGGCTCTTGCGACACTGACGTGATAGACAAGTGCACAGGTCGAGATAATGATCGTACTTGCGAAAGCGACACAGGACCGGGTGTTAAGCTCGGACATAACTGCATCCTTCTATGAGAGGAATATGAGCCGAATTCAAATCTAACTACCTGTTTACGAACGCAACGACTGCCCATCTATTTAGTACAAATTCCGACGCGCGCGGCTTTGATTTTGATCAAAAGGCAGATTTACAGCGATGCGCCGATTGGCTTAAGAAAATTCAGAAAAGATATTGTGGTTAATATTTGAAAATAACCAAAGACTTTCCCGGCCCAATATCATCGGTTCAGAGGCAAACTCGCGCCCCGGGTCAGCTTTTGACGCGAAGTTAGCTCCGCGACAGCGAAGTCAGTTGTGAGGCGTAAGGGGGAAGGTAAGACTTTGAGTCACCCGGTCTTCACCACCCGTGCCGCATAAAACCCATCCATCCCACCCAAATCAGGATCGCTGAGCTGCAGAAAATGCGGCAATGTCCGCAGTGCGCCGGTGTCGTCGAGCCATTCGGCGCGGCCGCCGACCTCCTCCGGCGCAACGGGCGCTAAGCGCAGATCGCTGCGGCGGCGAAGCAGCTTCTCGATCTGCGCTGGGCCTTCGGCGAGTTCGAGCGAGCAGGTGCAATAGACCAGCACCCCGTGCGGCGCCAGCATGTCGAGCGCCTTGCCGAGCATCTTGTCCTGAAGCTGGGCGAGCTCGACGACATCGGAGGCCCGCTTCAGATAGGGGATGTCGGGATGGCGGCGGATGGTGCCGGTGGCGGTGCAGGGCGCATCGAGCAGGACGGCGTCGAAGGGCGCCGGAGGCTGCCAGTCGAGCACATCGGCCGCGACCGTCTCGGCCTCCAGCTTCAGCCGGGCAAGATTGGCCTTGAGCCTTTCCAGCCGCTTCGCCGAAACATCGACCGCCGTCACCTCGGCGCCGCGATGGGCAAGCTGGGCGGTCTTGCCGCCGGGAGCCGCGCAGAGATCGGCGACGCGCTTGCCGCGCACATCGCCGAGTAGCCGTGCCGGCAGCGAGGCGGCGGCGTCCTGCACCCACCAGGCGCCCTCGGCAAAGCCTTCCAGCTCCTCGATGCGGCCCTTCGCGGCAAGACGCACACTGCCTGTCGGCAGAACCACGCCGCCAAGCCGGCGCGCCCAGTCCTCGGCATCGGACTTCACAGTCAGGTCGAGCGGCGGCTCGCAGAGATGCTGCTCCGCGATGCGTGCCGCGTCCTCGGCCCCGTAAGCCTCGCTCCAGCTCTGCCACAGCCAGTCCGGCGTGTTGAGCCGTCCCGCATCCTGCTGCGAGGCGATCGCGGCGCCCTGTTCGGAGATGCGCCGCAGGACGGCATTGGCGAGGCGGCTGAAGCGGCGGGCCTGCTGGTCCTCGCGGACCTGGAACACCGCCAGATTGATGACGGCGTGCGGCGGCGTCTTAAGGAAGACGAGCTGGGCGGCGGCGGAAAGCAGGATGGCGTCGAGCCGGCCTCGCCGCTCCGGCAGGGGCTTTTCGATGAAGTGCTTGACGATTTCGGCAAGCTGGCCCTTGCGGCGGAAAGTGGTCGCGGCGATCGCCCGCGCGAAGGCCCGGTCCCGCGGCTCCATCGCGGCGAAGCGCTCATTCGTGGCCAGCCGCTCGAAGCTCTCGTCGAACGGGCGCTTATCGGCCATCACCGCGGTGATCAGATCGACGGCCAGGCGCCGCGCCACGAGGCCGGCGCGACTCTCCGCGCTCAACCGATCCTCGCGTGGGCGAAATAGTGAGCCGAACACATCTCCAGCCGATTCGTCCGATGAAAGAAGCATCAAGCTTGCGGCGGGCTTACCGCCGTTGCAAGGGCGCGATCAGCCCCAGGGACCTTTATCCTCGCCTTGCGGGCGCCCCCGTGGGCCTTCCTCGGCGGAATCACCGCCGACAGGCCCCCAGGGACCTTCCTCGGCCCTATTGGGCCGGCCGGACGTCCATACGCTTTCGGATCCCGCGTTCGTCTCATCGCTCCGGCTCTCGCCCATCTCGCGGGCGATCTCCTCGAGCGCGGCGATCCTGTTCTCCGTGCTCGGATGCGTGGAGAACAGATTGTCCATGCCGCCGCCATGCAGCGGGTTGATGATGAACAGATGGGCAGTCGCCGGATTGCGCTCCGCCGGTTCATAGGCAATGTGCTCGGCGGCGTGGGAGATCTTGCGCAAGGCCGAGGCAAGCCACAAGGGCCGGTGCGAGATGAAGGAGCCGCCTCGGTCGGCCTCATATTCGCGCGAGCGGCTGATTGCCATCTGGATGATTGCGGCCGCGAGCGGGGCGAGAAAGACGGTGAGCAGCGTGCCGATGGTGCCGAGGCCGCTATTGTTGTTGCGGCTGCCGCCGAACCACAGGCCGAAATTGGCGAGCATCGAGATCGCGCCACCGATGGTGGCGGCGATAGTCATGGTCAGCGTGTCGCGGTTCTTCACATGGGCAAGCTCATGCGCGATGACGCCGGTCACCTCCTCGCGCGAGAGCCGGTCGAGCAGGCCGGTCGTCGCCGCGACGGCGGCGTTTTCGGGGTTCCGGCCGGTTGCGAAGGCGTTGGGCTGGTCGGATTCGACGATATAGACCCTCGGCATCGGCAGACCCGCGCTGGAGGAGAGCTTGCGCACGATGTCGTAAAGCTCGGGCGCGTCGCGCTCGGCCACCTCCTGCGCGTTGTTCATGCTCAGCGCGATCTTGTCGGCGTTCCAGTAGCTGAACAGATTGGTGGCGAGCGCGATAAAAAAGGCGATGACCATGCCGGACTGGCCGCCGATGAGATAGCCGACCGCCATGAACAGGGCCGTGAGGGCGGCGAGCAGCAAGGTGGTGCGCAAATAATTCATCTTACGCCTCGGAATGGACGTGAATGCTGTTGCGTCGCATCGATCGGCCTCTGCCTATTTTTTTAGCACGTATGACCACATTTTAGGCACAGGATTGACGGCCATCTCCGCCGGTCAAATATAGTGAGGCAAAGGCCGAGCGCAAAATTATGTGCGACAGAAATAAGCAAGTTTCCAGGGAAAACTCGGACGAGCAGCGGGCCGGATCGACGCCGGCCGAGCGCGCCCTGGCGGAGGCCGAGGAGCGCCGCCGCAAGGCCGGCGAGCCCGTGCTGCCGAAAGAGCTTGGCGGCCGCAAAGGACCCGAGCCGACGCGCTACGGCGATTGGGAAAAGAGCGGCATCGCCAGCGATTTCTGACCGGGGCCGGGCCCCTCTAAGCCTTCACCGGAAGCTGGATGGTCGCGGCGAGCCCGCCCTGTGGACGGTTCTTCAACAGAATGTCGCCGCCATGGCCGCGCACGATCGAGCGGGCGATGGCGAGCCCCAGCCCGATGCCGCCGGTCTCCTGCCCGCGCAATTCGTCGAGCCGCACGAAGGGCGAGAACACTTTGGCCACATCGTCCTCGGCGATCCCCGGCCCCTCATCCTCGATCGTGATCCAGATCTGCTTGGCCGGGCCGTTCAGCGAGACATTGGCGCGCTTGCCGTGAACCACGGCATTCTCGACCAGATTGCGCACGGCGCGTGTGAGACTGTGCGGCCGGCAGCGGTAAAGCACGCGGCCCGTGTCCTCATAGGCGACGTCGCGTTCCATATCGGCCTGATCCTCGCAGACCGTCTGAACCAGGGCGCTCAGATCGACCATGCGCGTAGGCTCGGCGGAGGCCTCCTCGCTGGCAAAGGCCAAGGCGGCCTCGGCCATATGCTGTATTTCTTCGAGCGAGGCGAGAATCCGGGTCCGGGTCTCTTCATCTTCGATGAACTCGGCCCGAAGGCGCATGGAGGTGATCGGCGTACGCAGATCGTGGCCGACCGCGGCCAGCATCCTCGTGCGGTCGAGGACGAAGCGCGACAGGCGCTCGCGCATATTGTTGAAGGCGTCGATGGCCTGGCGGATTTCCGCCGGCCCGCTGGCCGGCACGGAAGGCGCTTCCTCGCCGCGCCCGAAGGCTTCGGCGGTGGCCGCAAGCTTGTTGATCGGCAGGGTGATGTGGCGGATCACCATCGCCAGCATCGATCCGAAGATCAAAAGCATGGTCGCGACCGGGATCAACACCAGCGCCAGAGAGGGCGGTCTGAGCCGGCGCGCCACCTCCAGATTGAGCCATTTGCCGTTATTGAGCTGCACCGATGCCTCCAGCCACGGGTCGCCCTCGGGAGGTGGCTGCTCCCGCCAACCGGCGAGCCAGTGCCGCAGCACCTCCGTCCAGCTCGGGGCGTCGTTGACATAGACAAGAACCTTGGCCGGATCCTTGGGAATCATGGCGCGCAGCTCCTGGATATAGAGAGACTTCTCGTCGATGCCGCCGTCCGGAGTTGGCCCGGTATCGGTGATATCGAGGGATAGGAGCGGCGTGTCGGAGGCGTTGAGCACCTTTTGATGCAGGTTGTCGGGCGTTTCGTCCAAAAGCTCGACCACCGAGGCAACGCGGCCCATGATATAATCCGTCCACCAGCGCCTGATGGAGGATTGGCGCTCGTGGATCATGATCGTCAGGAGCGCGATCTGAGACACGACCAGGGCGAGCATCGCAACCGCAATAAGCTGTCCGGCGACAGTGCGCGGCAGGAAGCGCATCATAGCTGTTCCACGGTCCCCGAAAATTTATAGCCTCCGCCCCAGACGGTCTGGATCAGCATCGGATTCTTCGGATCGTCCTCGATCTTGCGGCGCAGGCGGCTGACCTGGTTGTCGATGCTGCGGTCGAACAGATTGGCCGTCCGTCCCTTGGTCAGATCGAGAAGCTGATCGCGGTTCATCACGATATTTGGACGCTGAAGAAAGGCCGAAAGCAAGAGGCATTCGCCATGCGACAGGGGCGTCACCACATCGTCGATGGCGCTGATGATCTCGCGGCGGTCGGCATAGAAGATCCACCGCCCGAAGCGCACGCGCGTGCCCATATCCGGCTCGCGCGATGGCGGAATGCTTTGGGTGCGGCGGAGCACGGCCTTGATGCGGGCGAGCAACTCGCGCGGGTTGAAGGGCTTGGTGACATAATCGTCGGCGCCGAGTTCGAGACCGATGATCCGGTCGGTGTCGTCGGTCAGCGCCGTGAGCAGGATGATCGGGACATCGGCGGTCTCGCGGACATGCCGGGCGAAGGACAGCCCGTCTTCACCCGGCATCATGATGTCGAGGACGATCAGATCGGCGGCGCTGGTCTTCATATGGCGCCGCGCTTCGGTGGCATCGGCGGCCGTCGTCACGCGCATGGCGTGCTTGCGCAGAAAACGCGCCAGAAGATCGCGGATCTCGCGGTGATCATCGACAACGAAAATATGCGGGGTCGGCTCCATCATTTCATTCACTACCAGCGGTTCTGACACCTTTCGGATGCGAAAAGTGTAACAGTGTCTATCAACCACCTGGCCGGAGTGAGGGAAGGCCTGGCGGCCTTGATGAGACGCTATCTTATAGCTGCCGGTTCTGTATGGTTGATGAACCGCCTTGGGAAAAGGGCTTTTCGGGGGACGAAACGGCCCGGCGTGGCACGCAAGCAACGCCCGCGGCGCCTTATGCGTGCGCCGCGGTTTCAGATGCTCTTTCTGCGTGTGGGGGAGCCGGTCGGGGAATGCGCCATCTCAACCGGTGGCGATATATTCCCGCATCGACGCCGTCTCCAGATCGGCGATGGCAATCCGCTGCTTGACCACGTCGCCGATCGAGACGATCCCGGCAAGCCGGCCGCTCTCGACGACCGGCAGATGCCGGAAGCGCCGCGAGGTCATGACCTCCATCAGCCAGCTGACCGTGTCGTGCTCGACGCAGGTCATGACCTCCTTGGTCATGTGATTGCTGACGGGCGCTTGGAGCGCGACCGGGCCGTCCACGGCGACAATGCGGACGATGTCGCGTTCGGAAATGATGCCTCTCACCCGGCGCTCATCGTCGCAAACCACCGCGGCACCGATCTTCTGCTCGGCGAGCAGGCGGATGCAGTCCATCACGCTGGTGTCCGGAGACACGGTGGCGACGGTCCGGCCCTTGTCCTTAAGGATTCTGGCGACGTTCATGGCTTCCTCCACTGGGTGCGATTGGAAACGCGCGCTCATCTGACGATGCCGGAAAACCGGCTTCCTCCTTTAGTAGCATGCGACAGCTTGACGCTCCCCGCAAGAGGGAGCGTCTCTCGCCGTTGTCATGGCCTCTGAATTGCACAGCTCATAGTTGAGCAGTGGATAAATTGATTGCGTTACAGGTTTGTAATCAACCGCAGATTGATTTTCGCCATATTTGTGAACAATGTCGGTCCGGGATTGAGTAGCGAAACGCACAGTTCGTCTGGTCGTATAATGTTGGTTCGGCGTTCCAAAGTTCCATGCCTGCGTTTTGGTCGCAGGTCGATTGCGCTTCCATCAGACGGATTTCGGTCCCGCGAAGCGTCCGCTGGCAGCCTTCCCGTATCACCATTCCCCCTCTCCCGTCGCACCCGGTCGGTCTCGTCCGACGGTTTTCACCGCAGCGAAGCATGCCGGCTGGCTGGCCGTGCCGGGCAGGCGGAGCCCCGTGGGGCGGTCCAGTCGCGCAGCCTGTGGCGCCGGCGCGCCGCCGCAAGGAAATATTCGTGCCTAGGTAATTGCCGGGATATTAATCCCTACCCTAAAAATTTAAGCAGTTCTAGCTTGTTTTATTTGTATTTGTATTAAGGTAAATCTGTCGTGTTCACGGTTATACAACATACATATCAAATAATCCTACAAACTGAGCTTGCCACTTATCAGACCGTCAAAACTCTTTTGCGACAGTCTTTCCAGAGTACGAGGAGAGGCCGATGAGGTATTGGGCTTTAGCATGTCTGGTCGCCGCCGTCGCCTATTGCGCCTCAGGAGGCGCAAATGCGCGCAGCGTCAATGTCAGGCACACTCCAGCCTTTTCAGAAGAGCCGATGCCCGTCTATGGCTCGACGGACGCCCCCATCGGCCATGTGCAGTTCTGCAGCGACCATCCGGATGACTGCCGGGAGGACGCCTATGGCGACGTCAAGGTGATTCTGACCGAGGACCGATGGAACGAGCTGCAGACGGTCAACCGGGAGGTCAATCTCGCCATTAAGCCGGTCAGCGATCAGGTGCAATATGGCGTGATCGAGAAATGGACCTATCCTGATAGCGGAAAGGGCGATTGCGAGGACTATGTGCTGCTGAAGAAGCGCAAGCTGATCCAGCTCGGCTGGCCGTCAAGCGCGCTGCTCATCACCGTGGTCCGCGACGAAAACGACGAAGGCCACGCGGTTCTGACGGTCAGGACGCATCGCGGGGATCTGATTTTGGACAATAAGCATTCCCGCATCTTGGCATGGCAGAGCACACCATACACATACATTAAGAGGCAGTCCGCTCTCGATCCGCGCCATTGGGACTCGCTGGTTCCGCTGCGCTCGCCGCCGACGGTCGCCGCGGCAGGGACGGACGCCAGGAAGTAGGAGACAAGAAACAGATTTTTGGAATTCGGGCCCGGATACCCTCGCCCCCTCATATCCTGCCCCTCCGGGCTCGTCTGCGAGCCGGCGTCGCCCCCCAGCGCCGGCTCGCCCCCCTTTCCGGCAGACCCGCGGCTGCTGCCGCTTCGCCATGACGGCCGCGCTGGCTGACGGTCGGCGAACCTCATGGCGCAGAAGCGCCGGCGTGCCGATCGGCGGAAATAGATCTGGATTTTCTTTCAGATTCAGTGGAATGCGGCGGTGTGGAAGTCGCGAGACGAGAATGCGCTGCGCGCCGTCAGACCGACAGCCCGCGCGCATAGCGCCGCCATTTCTGCCGGTAGGTGTCGGCCGCCCTGGTCAGCTCTTTCACCTGCTCGTCCGTCACCTCGCGCAAAACCCGCGCGGGCGCGCCGACGATCAGTGACCGGTCGGGGAAGCTCTTGCCTTCCGAGACGAGGGCGTTCGCGCCGACGATGCAGTTGCGCCCGATATTCGCCCCGTTGAGGATCGTCGCCCCCATGCCGACCAGTGTTCCCTCTGCGATCGTGCAGCCGTGCAGGATGGCGGAATGTCCGATGGTGCAACTCCGCCCCAGTGTCAGCGGAAAGCCCATATCGGTGTGCATGACGCAGGCGTCCTGCACATTGCTGCCCTCACCGATATGGATCAGCTCGTTGTCGCCGCGCAGCACCGCGCCGAACCAGATGCTCGCATCGCGCTCCAGCCGCACTTTGGCGATGAGCACGGCATCGGGTGCCACCCAATAATCGCCCTCGGGAGGCAGCTCCGGAGCGATGCCATCCAGCGAATAGATCGGCATGTCATCCTCCTATGGGCTCGCTCTGATGCGTGGTTATGCGGCGGCGTGGACGATTCCGGCCCAAATTCGGCTCCAAGCCTGCGATCGCAAACGACGCGTATGCCGGAATTCGGCCGGGCGGCGGCGTAAGGTGCCGCCTGTTCGAAGCGGTACGCTCAGGCGAGATCGAGCTCGAGGATGGCCATCTGGAACTGATAGGACACCTCGCCATCCTCGTCATCGCGATAGAGAACCCCGACGAACTCATCGGCAATATAGACCTCGGCCGAGTCCTTCTTCTTCGGCCTGGCGCGGACCTCGATGGCTTCGGTCTGAAAGGTCTTGCGGAGATATTTCTCCAGCTGTGTGAGTTCTTCGCGGTTCATAATGCTCCTGCCGGGTGAGATTTCAGCGCCCTGTTTCGCCCGTCCCCTCCTCAGCGTCAAGTCCGAGCATCTGGTTCATGGTCCGGCCCGGTTCGGTGCAGCCGGCAACGCCGACCACGCGGGCGGGAACGCCGGCCACGGTGGTTTTCGGTGGCACATCTTTGAGCACAACGCTGCCCGCCGCAACCCGCGCGCAATCCCCGACGGTAATATTCCCGAGGATTTTCGCGCCCGCCCCGATCATCACGCATCTGCCGACCTTGGGGTGCCGGTCGCCGGTCTCTTTGCCGCTGCCGCCCAGCGTCACCGAATGGAGGAGCGAGCTCATATCGCCGACCGAGGCGGTTTCGCCGATGACGATGCTGGTGGCGTGGTCGAGCATGATCCCGCGGCCGATTCTGGCGGCGGGATGGATGTCGACGCCGAAAACGCGCGAGGACTGGCTCTGCAGATAGAGCGCGAAGTCGCGCTCACCGTGACTATAGAGCCAATGCGCGAAGCGATAGGTTTGCAGAGCGTGGAAACCCTTGAAATAGAGCAGGGGCTCGATCTGGCGCTTGGCTGCCGGGTCGCGGTCGGCGACGGCGGCGAGATCGGCGCGGAAGGCTTCGGAGAGACTTGGATCCTCGCCCAGAATGCGGTCGAAGGTCTGGCGGATCAGGTCGGCATTCACATCGTCATGGTCGAGCCGCTGTGCCAGCCGGTGGCAGATCGCATCTTCGAGCCGGGCATGATTGAGCACATTGGCGAAGATGAAGCTGGCAAGCGTCGGCTCCCGCCGCGCGATCTCCTCTGCCTCGACCCGGATGGTGTTCCACATCGGATCGTAGGACGTCACATTCGAGCGCGGCTGGGTCGAGAGGTGCTGCGACATGGAAGCTCCCTGGGCTCAAATCTCGGAACGCGTTCAACCGACTGACCGGCTCGTCTCAGGCCGAGCCGCGGAATGGCTAAAATTTAGGCAGTCGCAACCCGCCTCCGCCTCTTCCGCCAGCATCAGATCTACCATGGAAATGGGGACTGCCCCAAGTCCCGCAAGATCGGTGCCTGCAACTCGCCGCCTGCGAATTGATGGCCGTCAAAGCGGGGTCTGCCCCGCCATGCGACCAACCGGACCTAGCAAACCCGCCGGAGCCGCCCATGCCGCGCACGATCGCCCTCATCCAGGGCCACCCCGACCCCGCCGGCACTCATCTCTGCCATGCGCTTGCCGATGCCTATGCGGAAGGGGCGCGCGCTGCCTCGCATAAGGTCCTCCGCATCGAGGTGGCAAAGCTGGATTTCCCAATCCTGCGCGCGCAAGCCGAGTTCGAACGTGGTGAACTTCCCGCCGCGCTTGCCGAGGCGCGCGCGGCGCTCATCGCCGCCGATCACATCGTTTTCGTCTTCCCGCTTTGGCTCGGCACCATGCCGGCTCTGCTCAAAGCCTTCCTCGAGCAGCTCATCCGCCCCGGCGTCGCCTTCGAATATGGCAGCGGCTTCCCCAAGAAGCTGCTCGCCGGCCGCTCGGCACGGGTCGTGGTCACCATGGGTTTGCCGGCGCTCCTCTACCGCTTCTATTTTCTAGCCCATGGCGTGCGTGGGCTGGAGCGCAGCGTGCTCAAATTCTCCGGCTTCGGCCCGGTGCGGGAGACGTTTTTCGGCATGGTCGGAAACGCCGGCCCGGCGAAAGCCGCGAAATGGCTCGCCAAGATGAAGAGGCTCGGGGCCAAGGCCGCCTGACCGTCGGCGCCGCTCCGGCGGCTCATCGACAGTGCCTGTCGAACGACTTTGCTTTTTCTGCGCTTATCCTTACATATTGCCGGTGGAACCGATGCGGGGCATCATCTTGCCCGACAGCTCGCGGCGGCAATCTCATTCCGTTTCGATGACCGGGGCGCCGTCCGGAGCGATGCCATCAATTGAGATTTTTTCGGATTTGCGGGTCGATATGGCGATTAGGGATACGGATCGTTGGATGTGGTCGGAAGCCTGCGAAGTGCTGATGCGCGCCGAGCGCCTGCACCGCCAGCTTTTTCAGCCGCAGGGCGCAACCCATCAGGCCCCGGCCTGGGAGCCTCCGGCCGACGTCTTCGAGACCGACAGCCACATCGTCATCTATGTGGCGCTGCCCGGCGTCAACCAGGACGAGGTGCAACTCGCCATCGACGCGGGCGAACTCGTGATTTCCGGCGCGCGGCTGATGCCGGCCGAGCTGCACAGCGCCGCCGTCCACCGGCTGGAGCTGCCGCAGGGCAATTTCCGCCGCCGCATCCCGCTTCCGCGCGGCACGTATGACCAGATCGCCAAGAAGGCCGTAGACGGCTGCCTGTACATCACCCTGCGCAAATACGCCTGACGCGAAACCCTCAAGAACAACAAGGAGCGCCTCACGTGAGCGCCGACAGCATACAATTGAAAGCCGAACAGGCCGAGAAACCCGGCAATGGCGAGGAACGCGCGCAGCGGCCCCTTCCGGAGCTGCCGGCGGATGCGCTGATCATCCTGCCTGTTCGCGAGACCGTCCTTTTCCCCGGCGTCATCCTGCCCGTCACGGTCGGCCGCCGGGCCTCGATCGACGCCGCCCAGCGCGCCGTGCGCGATCAGCGCCAGCTCGGCATCCTGATGCAGCGCTCGGCCGAAGTCGCCGAGCCCACCGCCATCGACATGCACACCACAGGGACCGTCGCCAATATCGTCCGCTATGTGACGACGCCGGACGGCTCGCATCACATCGTCTGCCAGGGCGAGCAGCGTTTCCGCGTTGCCGAATTCCTGACCGGCTGGCCGTTCATGGTCGCGCGCGTCATCCGCATCGAGGAGCATGACGACCGCACGCCCGAGCTCGAGGCGCGCTATCTCAATCTGCAGCGCATGGCGGTCGAGGCGCTGGAGCTGCTGCCGCAAACGCCGCCGGAGCTGATCGCCGCCGTTCAGTCCGCCGCCACCCCCGGCGCGCTCGCCGACATCGTCTCCGCCTATCTCGACATGAAGCCGGAGGAGAAGCAGGAGGTCTTGGAGACCATCGACGTCAACGCCCGGATCGACCGGGTGGCGAAGCTGCTCGGCGCGCGCATCGAGGTGCTGCGGCTCTCCGCAGAGATCGGCAAGCAGACCAAGGCCGCGCTCGACGAGCGTCAGCGCGAGGCGCTGCTACGCGAGCAGATGGCCGCGATCCAGCGCCAGCTCGGGGAAGGCGAGGGCAAGGCGGCCGAGATCGAGGAGCTGAACAAGGCGATCGCCGAGGCGGGGATGCCGCCCGAGGTCGAGGAGCAGGCCAAGAAGGAGCTACGCCGCCTGGAGCGCACCCCCGAGGCCGCCGGCGAATACAGCATGATCCGCAACTATCTCGACTGGCTGATCGAGCTGCCCTGGAAGCTGCCGGAGGAGAAGCCGATCGACCTCGCCGAGGCCCGCCGGATCCTGGATGAAGACCATTTCGGCCTGGACAAGATCAAGCAGCGCATCGTCGAATATCTCGCGGTCCGTAAGCTGGCTCCGTCAGGCCGCGCGCCGATCCTGTGCTTCGTCGGCCCGCCCGGCGTCGGCAAGACCTCGCTCGGCCAGTCGATCGCGCGGGCGATGGGGCGTCCTTTCACCCGCATCGCGCTCGGCGGCGTCCATGACGAGGCCGAGATCCGCGGCCACCGGCGCACCTATATCGGCGCGCTGCCCGGCAACATCATCCAGGGCATCCGCAAAGCGCATGCGCGCAACTGCGTGATGATGCTCGACGAGATCGACAAGCTGGGGCAGGGCATTCAGGGCAGCCCTTCGGCGGCGCTTCTCGAAGTGCTCGATCCGGAGCAGAACCACACCTTCCGCGACAACTATCTCGGCGTGCCGTTCGACCTGTCGAAGGTCGTCTTCATCACCACGGCGAATGTGCTCGACGGCATCCCCGAGCCGCTGCTCGACCGCATGGAGCTTGTCCAGCTTGCCGGCTACACGCAGTCGGAAAAGCTGCAGATCGCGCGGCGCTTTCTGGTCAAGCGTCAGCTCGAAGCCGTCGGGCTCAAGCCCGAACAGGCGGAGATCACCGACGCAGCGCTGGCCAAGATCGTCGCCGATTATACCTATGAGGCCGGCTTGCGCAATCTCGAACGCCAGATCGGCCAAGTCATGCGCCACGCGGCTCTGCGCATCGCCGAAGGCAGCGCCACGCATGTGCGTATCGATGTCGGCGATGTAGCCGAAATTCTCGGCGCGCCGCGCTTCGAGAACGAGGTGGCCATGCGCACCAGCGTTCCGGGTGTCGCCACGGGTCTCGCCTGGACGCGAGCCGGCGGCGACATCCTGTTCATCGAGGCGACGCGCTCGGCCGGCAATGGCAGGCTGATCCTCACCGGCCAGCTCGGCGAGGTGATGCGCGAGAGCGCCCAGGCGGCGCTCAGTCTCGTCAAGAACCGCGCTGCCTCAATCGGCATCGACCCGGCCCAGTTCGAGAAGACCGACATCCACATCCACATCCCGGCCGGCGCCATCCCGAAAGACGGCCCGAGCGCGGGCGTGGCGCTGTTCTCGGCCCTCGTCTCGCTGCTGACCGGCCGCAATGTGCGCGGCGACACGGCGATGACCGGCGAGATCAGCCTGCGCGGCCTGGTGCTGCCGGTCGGCGGCATCAAGGAGAAGACTGCCGCGGCAGTGCGCGCCGGGATTAAGCGCGTGGTGCTGCCGGCGCGGAACAAGAAGGACCTAGAAGACATCTCGGACGATGTCCGCTCGCGGCTGGAGTTCATCTGGGCGAGCGAGGTCAGCGAGGTGCTGGACGCAGTGCTCGAAAAGGAGCCCGCCGCGGAGCAGACGGAGGCGGCCGGGATCGAGGCCTGATGCGCCCCCGCGGGCTCTCATTCCGGCGTGACGCAAGATCAACCAACGTTCGACTGGAATTGGTTGAACGTTGAAAAGTTGATCTATTTTAGGCGGTTAGAGCAACTTGACCGCGTTCGCATGAACGCGGGTTGCTCTAGGAGGCAGGAATGCAGAACGAGCTCGTCAATGCCGATTTTTCGCAGCGCGTCGTGCTTCAAACCGATGAGCTGCCGTGGATTCCCTCACCGCAGGCCGGCGTCGGGCGGCGCATGCTCGACCGCATCGGCGGCGAGGTGGCGCGGGCGACCTCGGTGGTCCGCTATACCCCGGACAGCGTTTTCCCCCCTCATGAGCACGAGCTCGGCGAGGAGTTTCTGGTGCTCGACGGCATCTTTTCTGACGAGCATGGCGACTATCCCGCCGGCACCTATGTGCGCAACCCGCCCGGCAGCCGCCATTCGCCGAGGACCGATCCGGGCTGCACGATCCTGGTCAAGCTGCGGCAGATGCCGCTCAGCGAAAAGCAGCGCGTCGTCGTCGATACGGGCTCGACCGCCTGGGAGCCGGGCGACGCGCCGGGGCATGAGCGGCAGATGCTCTTTTCGGCCGGGCCGGACGGCGAGGTCGTGACCATGGAGCGGCTCGCCGTCGGCGCCAGCCTCCCGGACTATGATTGCCCTGGAGGCGAGGAGCTGTTTCTCGTCTCCGGCGATCTGGTGGACGAGCAGCGGTCCTATGAGGCGGGGAGCTGGATACGCAACCCTACGGGCTACCGCCACGGCCTCAGCTCCAAAAGCGGCGCCGTCTACTGGGTGAAGCGCGGTCATTTGCGCTGAGCGCGATCCGCGCCCCGGGCGAGCGCAGCGAGGCCCGGGGCCTATTGGCTCTTCCGCGATTCCGCGCTCAGGGCCGGGGCGGTTCATTGGGTTGCCCGAAGCCACGCCTTGCCGCCGCCGCGGCTCTGTGCTTCTGTCGCGCGATGACCGGGACTCAGGACCGAAAACTCGCCGCCGCGCGCCAGATGGTGGAGGATCTCGCCCGCCATCTCGACCTCGACGTCTCTGTGAGGCTGTGGGACGGCACGCTGGTGCCGCTCGGTTCCGGCGTGACCAGCGACCTCGCCATTACCATCGCCTCGCCCGGCGTGATTTCCTCCCTCCTCCGGCGCCCGACGCTCGACCGGCTGATCCGCCACTACGCCCACGGACAGATCGGCCTCGAAGGTGGCACCTTGATCGATCTCGGCACCAGGCTCGACGGAGGCGGGCGCAAGCGCCTGAAGGGCCTCAATAAGCGCCGCCTGATCGGCCAGCTCTGGCCGTTTCTCTTAGGAGCCGCCGAGAAGCCGGAGCGCAGCCGCGACTATGGCGGCAACGAGGCTGGGGAGAGCCGCGCGCAGGCCGAGAACCGCGACTTCGTCCAGTTCCATTACGATGTCGGCAACGACTTCTACCGGCTGTTTCTCGACCCGGAGATGCAATATTCCTGTGCCTACTTTACGGATTGGACCAACTCCCTCGAACAGGCCCAGCGCGACAAGCTGGAAATGATCTGCCGCAAGCTGCGCTTGAAGCCGGGCGACCGGCTGCTCGACATCGGTTGCGGTTGGGGTGGCCTCGTCTGCTACGCCGCCGAGCATTATGGCGTAAAGGCGCACGGCATCACTTTATCCGAGGCGCAGCTCGAGTTGGCGCATGAGCGCATCGCCGCCAAGGGGCTTGGCGAGCGCGTGCGCGTCGAGATCCGCGACTATGCCGACCTCGACGGCTCTTACGACAAGATCGCCTCGATCGGCATGTATGAGCATATCGGCATCGCCAATATCGATAGATATTTCAGCTCAGTGCGGCGCGTGCTCGCTCCTGACGGGCTGTTCCTCAACCATGCCATCTCCCGCCGCGCCAAGCGCAAGCAGCGGCGTTTCTCCGCGCGCGCCGAGCAGCGGGCCTTGCAGAAATACATCTTTCCCGGCGGCGAGCTCGACGATATCGGCCATTCCATCCGCGCCATGGAGCAGCACGGCTTCGAGGTGCACGACGTCGAGGGCTGGCGCGAGCATTATGCGCTGACGACGCGGCATTGGTGCGAGCGGCTAACGGCGCGCCGGGCCGATGCGGTGGCGCTCGTCGGTGAGGAGACCTATCGGATCTGGGTGGCCTATCTGGGCGGCTGCTCGCTCGCCTTCTCCCGCGGTACGGCCCGCATCTATCAGACGCTCGCCTCTCGCGGCGGCAAAGGCCGCTCCCCCGTGCCGCCGACACGGGCCGATCTTTATCACCAGCGCTGATTTCTCTTGAAAAAAGCCGCGGTCGCGGCATCGCCGGGCCGAAGGGCTGAATCCCAATCTCGTCCGGAACGAATTTTCGTCTCTCTCACTTCAACCTATGACACGACCCCGTGGCCACGGCCATGGGGCGAACGAAAAAGACGAACAGATAAGGAGACGAACAAATGAAAAAAACGCTCATTCCCATTCTTGCCGCCGCCGGTATTGCGCTCAGTCCCGCGGCAGCTTTCGCCCAAAACGGTCAGAACGGCCAATATCAGAATAACCAGCCGATGCAGTCCGGCCAGGCTGGCCAGGGGAGCCAGAACCAGATCGTCACGCAGCAGAAGCTCAAACAGAGCCTTCAGAATGCCGGCTTTACCAATGTGCAGGTCGTCGACGCCGCTTATCTGGTGAAGGCTAAGACCCAGGACGGCGACACCGTGGTGATGATGATCAATCCGCCGTCGGAGATCACCGGCGCGATCACCACATCGCCTCAGAACAATTCGTCCGAACAGAACGGCCTCAGCGGACAGAGCGGCTCGAACAGCAACTCGTCCCACGGCATGGGCGGATCGCAGTCCAAGTAGTAAGTAACCCTTCCCTCGTCGTCAGCCGGCGGCTTTCCCTCCGGCTGGCGGCAGCCCTCCGCCATTAGCGGGGCGGCATTCTCCCCTCCCAGGCATCCGCCTGGAGGACTGCGCCTATATGGCCGAGGACGGCCCGCGCTGGTTCACCGAGCCCTGCGCCAGCGTCGACGATCCGTTCGGCTACGAAGCCTGAGCTTTGCGCATGCCGCCGAGGCAATAGCCGCCTGTTGCGGCACTCTTGCGGAGCGAGATGCATAGCGGGCTATCTTCCCCGATTCCGCAAATCATTACAGCACACGCCCCTTGCCAAAATGGCCTGGGCCTTGCGATGATGGTGGCGGCCGGTCCACACGCCGACGCTGCGCGCAACCGCCGGCGCAACATCTGCTTGCAGCTCCCGCCGCCGTCAGGCGCCGAGCCGAGGGAGACCATCTTTGGGGCAATATCTCTTCAAGAATTTCGGGATGCTCGATCCCGAGCGGGACGAGATCCTGCCCGGTCACGAAATCCTCGTTGAGGACAAGCTGATCCGCGAGGTCTCCGATCGCCCGATCACGGCGCCGGCTGCGAATGTGGTGGATTGCGGCGGCCGCACGCTGATGCCGGGACTGATCGACTGCCATGTGCATGTGGTCTTGAGCGAGGTGTTCATCCGCCAGCTCGAGAATCTGCCACTGACCCTGATGACGGCCCGCGCCATGGCTGCGCTCACGGCGATGCTCGATCGCGGCTTCACGACCGTGCGCGACACGGGCGGCGCCGATTGGGGCATCAAGGCTGCGGTGGATGAAGGCCTCATCACCGGCCCGCGCCTCTTCATCGCCGGCAAGGCGATCGGACCGACCGGCGGCCACAGCGACAGCCGTCGCCGTACGGATACAGGCGCGCGCTGCCCCTGCTGCGATGCGCTCGCCTTTACCATGGGCCTCGCCGACGGCACGGCCGAGGTCAGGAAAGCCGTGCGCGAGGAAATGCGCCAGGGCTGCGACCATGTGAAGATCATGATGTCAGGCGGCGTGGCCTCGCCTTACGACCCGCTGGACTCCTTGCAATTCTCCGAAGGTGAGGTGAGGGCGGCAGTCGAGGAGGCGGAGGCCTTCGGCCGCTATGTCTGCGCCCACGCCTATACGCCGCAGGCGATCACTCGCGCCGCCAAGGCGGGCGTGCGCACCATCGAGCACGGCAATCTGATCGATGAGGCGACCGCCGCTCTGATGGCCGGGCGCGGCATGGTCCTGGTCGCCAATCTCGTCGCCTATTACGCCATGAAAGAGCGCGCCAGCGAATATGGCATGAGCGGCGAGATGCTGGAGAAGAACGACCTCGTTATCGAGGGAGGCTTGCGCTCGCTGGAGATCTGCAAACGCGCCGGCGTGCCGGTCGCCTATGGCAGCGACCTGCTCGGCGAGCTTCAGAACGAGCAGAGCCGCGAGTTCCAGCTTCGGGGCGAGGTGCTTCAGCCGATGGAGATTGTCCGCGCCGCGACCACCATCGCCGCCAAGGTGCTGCGGCACGAGGGCAGGCTCGGCTGCCTGAAACCGGGAGCCTGCGCCGATCTGATCGTGATCGACGGTGACCCCTTGCGCAATCTCGAGCTGTTCGGCGGCCAGGGACGTCACATGCCGCTGATCATGAAGGACGGCGCGTTGCATAAGAATGTGCTGCACTGATGCGGGGATCGGGACCAATGAGATCTAGCCCAGGACTTCTTCCCTGCACTTCGTCGCCCCGGAAAGCGCGCAGCGCTTGTCCGGGGTCCATTGGCTTGATGGAAGCGCACGGACTTGGAGGGAGGCGAGTGGGTCCCGGACAGCCCTTCGGACGCCTGCCCCGGTCTTCGAGCCGGGGGTCGGGACGACGCAGAATGCGTGGAAACGGAGTTTGCATATGACCGTGCCCACCACGCTGCTGCTCAGAAATCTGCGGCTCGTCGATCCGGCCTTCGACGAGCCGCGCGGCGGCTATGAGATCCTCATCGAAGGCGAGCGCATCCGCGAGGTCGCCGACAGGCCGGTCGTCACCTGCAGCGCCGCCAGCACCATCGACTGCGGCGGCCGCGTCGTCATGCCGGGACTGATCGACTGCCACGTCCATTCCATGCATAGCGAAGTCTATATGCGCCGCATGGAGGACGTGCCGCTGACGCTGGCCGCGGCACGCGGCGCCAGGCGCCTCAAGGAGATGCTCGACCGCGGCTTCACCACGGTGCGCGACACCGGCGGCACCGACTGGGGCATGAAAACAGCGGTCGAGACCGGCCTCATCCCCGGCCCGCGCCTGTTCATCGCCGGCCGCTCGATGGGGCCGACCGGCGGCCATAGCGACGGCCGCTCGCGCACCAATCCCGGCTATGCCTGCCCCTGCTGCAACGGCATGGCTTATCTGCGTCTCGTCGTCGACGGCGAGGATGCGGTGCGAAAGGCGGTGCGCGAGCAGATGCGCCAGGGCTGCGACCACGTCAAGATCATGGCGTCGGGCGGGGTGGCCTCGCCCTATGATCCGCTCGATTCGCTGCAATTCTCGATTGCCGAGATCGAAGCCGCCGTCGAGGAGGCCGAGGCCTTCGGCCGCTACGTGCTGGCCCATGCGTATACGGCCGAGGCGATCACCCGCGCCGTCACCCATGGGGTACGCACCATCGAGCACGGCAATCTGATCGACGAGCCCGCCGCAAGGCTGATGGCCGAGCGTGGCGCCTATCTGGTGGCCAACCTCGTCGCCTATGTCGCCATGAAGGAGCGCGCCGCCGAATATGGCATGCCGGCGTCGATGCTGGAGAAGAATGAGCTGGTGCTTGAAGGCGGCTATCGCTCGCTGGAGATCTGCAAGGCCGCTGGCGTGAAAGTCGCCTACGGCTCCGACCTGCTCGGCGCGCTTGCCGTCGACCAGAGCCGCGAATTCTCCATCCGCGCCGAGGTGCAGAAGCCGATCGAGGTCATCCGCGCGGCGACCACCATCGCCGCCGAGGTGGTGCGCCGTCCCGGCCGGCTCGGCACCATCGCCCCGGACGCCTGGGCCGATCTCATCGTGGTCGACGATGATCCGCTCAAGGACATTACGCTGCTGGAAGGCCAGGGCCGGCATCTGGCCGCGATCATGAAAGGCGGCAAGTTCCACAAGAACCGCATGAGCGCAGCAGTGTGAGCACGACCGTTCAATCCCTCCCGAGAGAGATGCGCCGGCCGATCCTAGACCAGCGCCGCATGGGGCGTTGGGTGCTCAACGGCGCCGCCTTCATCGCCTTTCTCTACATCCTGACGCCGCTTCTGATCATCACCTGGATCTCCTTCTACAGCCAGGAGATCCCTTCCTATCCGCCCGAGGGCTATACGCTGCGCTGGTACCGCGAAGCGGCTATGAACGAGCGCTTCATCGATGCCTTCCTGATCAGTGCCGAGCTCGGCGTGATCGCGACGGCGATTGGGCTCGCAGTCGCTTTGCCGGCGGCGGTCGGCCTCGCCCGCCTGCGCTTCCGCGGCCATACGCTGGCGAGCAACCTCCTGCTGATGCCGCTGATCATCCCCGGCATCGTGCTGGGCTTCGCGCTCTACGTCTATCACGTCGAGATCGAGATCGCCTCGGGCATTCCGATCCTCGGCTCTTTCGGCGGCCTCGTCTGGGGGCATGTGCTCCTGGTGATCCCCTGGACCGTCAGGCTGATCACAGCGAGTCTCGCCGGCTTCGACCGCACGCTGGAGGAGGCGGCGCAGAACCTGGGCGCCAACCGCCTCACCACCTTCCGGCGCGTCACCATGCCGGTGATCCTGCCCGGCATCGTCGCCGGAGCGATGTTCGGCTTCGTCTCCTCCTTCGGCAATCTGGAGATGAGCCTGTTCCTCGTCGGTCCCGGCCGCACCACGCTGCCGATCGCCATCCTTCAATATTTGCAGTGGAAGATCGATCCGACCATCGCGGCGATCTCGGTGCTGCAGATCATCCTGATCGCGGCGGCCATGCTGGTCACCGATCGTTTCGTCAATATCAGCAGGGTGGTCTGACGGCGCCATGGCACGGCTCGAACTCGAAGGGGTCTCCAAGCGCTACGGCGATTTCTACGCCGCGCGCGATGTCACGCTGGACGTGGCGGAGGGAGAGCTTCTGGTGCTGCTCGGGCCGTCGGGCTGCGGCAAGACCACGACGCTGAGAGTGATCGCCGGCTTCGTCGAGCAGACCGAAGGCGCGATCCGCATCGGCGGGCGCGATGTCAGCCGGCTGCCGCCGTGGA
Source organism: uncultured Alphaproteobacteria bacterium (assembly GCA_963798805.1). Classification (GTDB taxonomy): domain Bacteria; phylum Pseudomonadota; class Alphaproteobacteria; order Rhizobiales; family Rhodomicrobiaceae; genus CAVZCK01. Next base: position 151,734 of record CAWCVC010000017.1, on the reverse strand, counting down.
AGCGCAATACCGGCCTCGTCTTCCAGAACTACGCTCTGTTCCCGCATCTGACCGTCAATCAGAACGTCGCCTTCGGCCTTGAAATGCGCGGGCTGGCCAAGCCCGAGATCGCCGCGAAGGTGGACGACGCCTTGCGGCTCGTGCGACTGGATCATCTCGGCCAGCGTCTGCCGCGCCAGCTCTCGGGCGGCCAGCAGCAGCGCGTGGCGCTGGCGCGCGCGCTGATTTTCCGCCCGGATGTGCTTCTGCTCGACGAGCCGCTGTCCAACCTCGATGCCAAGCTGCGCGGCGAGGTGCGGGTCGAAATCCGCAGCCTGCAGCAGCGCCTCGGCATCACCACCGTGATGGTGACGCACGACCAGGAAGAGGCGCTGACCATGGCCGACCGGCTGGTGGTGATGAGCGAAGGCATGGTGCGCCAGGTCGGATCGCAGCGCGATCTCTATGAGCGCCCGGCGAATGCGTTTGTCGCCGATTTCGTTGGTCGGTCGAGTTTCATCCGCGGCCAGATGCAGGGCGACCGGCTGGTCAGCGACGGCGGGCTGACGATCCTGTGCGGCAAGCGGCTCTCGGGCAAGGCGATGCTGGCGCTGCGGCCGGAGCGCGTCATGGTGGCGTCCGATCCATTCAATGCCGCGGACAACAGCTTTCCGGGCGAGGTCGAGTTTGTTTCCTATATGGGCGGGCTCATCGACATTCACGTCAGGCTTTCGGAGCAGGACCGGGTCATCGCGCAGGTTGCCAACCATGAGGGCAGGGTGCTGCCGAAGGTGGGCGATCGGGTGCATGTCGGCTGGTCGGCCTCCGCTGCGGTATTCCCGGCTACAGGGGGCGAGCCGGTGGCCGGATGAAATACGAAGCAATGGCAGCCTCGGGAATGGAGAGAACCAAAATGACGAAAGATACCAAGAACTTCACCATTGGGCGGCGCGGCCTCCTGAAGGGTATGGCGGGTGTTGCCGGAGCGGCCGCCATCGGCCTGCCCTCGATCGTGCGCGCCGAGTCGAAAGGCACCGTCGTGGTCGGCACATGGGGCGGCGACTACGCCCGGCTGCTGCACAAGAACATCGAGGAGCCGCATCTGATCTCGAAGGGCTGGGAAGTGATCCAGGACCAGGGCGGCGATCCGGAGCGGCGCGCGAAGATGCTCGCCGAGCGCCGCCTGCCGCGTGGCTCGACCGACGTGCAGGGCCTCAACGGCCCCAACATGTTCCAGATGTACAAGCTGGGCGTAACGCAGGCCGTCGACTACAGCAAGATCCCCAATGCCGGGCATCTCCTGCCCTCGATGAAATACGAATATGGCGTCGGCCACATCTATTCCGGCATGGTCGCCGTCTTTAACCCGGACATGACCAAGCCGCCTGCGAGCTATAAGGAGGTCTTCGATCCGGCCCACACCAACAAGCTCGGCATCATCGACATTCAATATCAGTACACTCTCGTTGCCGCAGCGCTGGCGGCCGGCGGCTCGCCCACCAATCTCGACCCCGGCAAGGCTCTGCTGCTGAAGGTGCGCAAGGCTGGCGCGCGCATCTACCCGACCAACGAGGCGTTCGCGCAAGGGCTGAAGACCGGCGAGATCGACATCGGCATCATGTGGAAGGCGCGGACGGTGCAGTGGCAGAATGCCGGCATCAAGGTCAAGTCGGTCGCGCCGACCGAGGGCGCCCTCTCCTATGTCTCGGGCTTCGTCATCCCGAAGAACGCGCCGCATCTCGACGGCGCTTACGCCTATCTGAACGCCATGCTCGAGCCATCGGCGCAGGAGAATTTCGCCCACGACATGGGCTACAACCCGACGGTCGACAATGCGGTCATCCCGCCCGAGCTGAACGAGCGCATCGGCTTCAGCAAGGAGGCCATTGCCAATCTGAAGAGCCTGGATTTCCAGTACATGCTGGACCACGATGTCGAGCTAAAGGACTGGTGGGACAAGGAGTTCAAGGCGTAATGCCGATCATCGCGCCTCGTCGGTGCGGGATTCGATTATCTGCGGCCGACCGATATTTCGGCCGCGACGCGCCCTCCGCGTCGTCCTGGCCGGCCGTGAGGCCGAGCCGGAATCCACTCGCTTTTCCGCAGTGCGCTGCCGGGTTGTTGCGCCAATGGGCGCCGGCTCTTATGGCCGGGGCGACGCCGTGCGCGATGACGGGCGGGGCCTGAGCGATGGAGGCGACACTTTCCGACGACGGACCGCGCAGGCGCTCGCTGATCCTGAGCGCCTCGACCTTGATCGGCCCGGCGACGATCATCGTGGCGCTGGGCGTCATTGGCCCCTTGATCATGCTGTTCCGCTACAGCCTGAACAAGTTCGATCCGCGCATGCTGATGATCGAGGCGGTAACGCCCGCCAACTACGTCAAATTCTTCACCGATCCCTTCTACCTCGGCGTCTTCTTCACCACCCTCCGCGTCGCCTTTCTGTGCACCGCGATCTGCATCATTCTCGGCTTTCCGCTCGCCTATGTGCTCGCCCGGACGGAAACGCGCTTCAAGAACCTCCTGATCATCGGGGTGGTCATCCCGCTGTTCGTCGGCAATTCGGTGAGGGCGGCAGGCTGGATGGCGCTGTTCGGCAGCCGCGGTTTCCTGAGCGTTTCGCTGATGAATCTCGGCCTCACCAGCCAGCCGACCGAGATCATGTTCAGCGAGACCGCCGTCGTCATCGGCATCATTGCGGTCAATCTGCCCTATATGGTGCTGACGCTGCAGAGCGTGCTGGAAGGGATCAACCGCAATCTCGAAGAGGCGGCCTTTAGCCTCGGCGCACCGCCGATGATGATGTTCCGGCGGGTGCTCTGGCCGCTCGCCCTTCCCGGCATTGCGGCCGGCACGATCCTGACCTTCATCCTGGCGATGAACGCCTATGCGACGCCGGTGCTGCTCGGCGGGCCGGAATTCCGGATGATGGCGCCGCTGGTCTACAGCCAGTTCCAGCTCAATAACTGGCCCTTCGCCGCCGCCGTCGCCTTCATCCTGATGGCGACGACTTTGCTGCTGACCGTCGCCGCGGGGCTCGCGACGCGCCAGCGCTTCCGCGGCTGAGCATGTAGCCCCGCTCTGGCGTCGTCCCGGAAGCCCGAAGGGCTGTCCGGGACCCACTCGCAGATTAGCTTGCCCTGCGGTGAGCGGTGAGGCGAGTAGGCCCCGGCTCGTTGGCCGGGGCGACGAAGATGGGTTGGCCTCTCGCAGAACTTTTGCATGAAAGCGGCCGGTCTGATCTATTCTTCGACGATGCAATCGTCGAAAAGCTTCGTCAGCGCGGCGGGATCGAAACTGCCGCGCCGCCCGATGGCAACCAGCGTGCTCGTCGCGGGCGGCTGGCCGGGCTCGCGAGTGAGCTTGGCCCGCTTGCCGACGAGGTGATAGACGAGCCTGACGGGCTCGCCGCCGGCCGGGCAAAGCACGCCTTTGGCGCGCATCAGGCTCGGCGGCAGCATGCCGAAGGTGACCCGCAGCCGGCCGATGTCGACAGGCTTGTTGCTGCTCCAGCTCCAGGCTTCGAATTCATCGCCATGATCGTGGTGATGGTCGTGCTCGACGCAATGCTCGTGATCGTGATCAAGGACGCGATCGGATAAAGGCGATCGCGGCTCGTCGGTGTCGGCGTGAACGCCGAACAGCAGCTCGCGCGGCAGATCGGCATGGCTCGTGCGGACCAGCCGCAGCCGCGGCAATGCGCCCTTAAGCGTCGTTTCGATGGCGTCGAGCTGCTCCGGGGCAGCCAGGTCGATCTTGTTGAGGATGATGATGTCCGCGCCGGCCGCCTGATCGAGCGCGAGCTCGGTCGCCGCGAAGTCCAGATCGGTGAAATTCGCTCCGTCCACGATGCAAAAGATCCCATCGAGGACGACCTTGCCTTCAAGCTCCTCCGCCTCCAAGGCATCGGCGACCGGCAGCGGCCGGGACACGCCGCTCGCCTCGATGATGATGCGGTCAGGCGGCAGATCGCGGTAAAGGAGATTGCGCAAGGCATCGACGAGGTCGGTGCGGATGGTGCAGCAGACGCAGCCATTTTCGAGCGAGACCTGATCGGCGGTGCTCTCGGCGATCAGTGCTGCATCGATATTCACCGCGCCGAAATCATTGACCAGCACGCCGTAGCGGACGCCTTGCGGGTCGTCGAGGACGCGCTTCAACAGCGTGGTCTTGCCGGCTCCGAGAAAGCCGCAGAGGATGGTGACCGGTGTTGCTGTCATGGGCGGATCTTGTAGCGGGCTAAGCGCTCGTAAAAGGGATGTGCAGCGTCGGCGATCTCCGCAAGCTGCGGCGGCAGCGCAGGGCGCGCCGGATCGGGCAGCGCGAAGCCGGTCGAGGCGTTGACCGCGCCATACCAATGCGCGCCCCAGATGCCGTCGGTGGCACGCGGACCCGGCGGCCAGGACAGCATGGCCGGGTCGAAATCGATTCCCAGAGCAGCGCAGAGCTTGGTCAGCACCGCCTCGGGCGCGGCGCGCACATCGTCGGCGTCGATGACCGGCGGCGGCGCGCCCTGCATCTGGGCGACGATATCGAAAATCTCCGCCTGACGCTCGCTGCCGAGATCGGCGGCGGTGACCTCCTGCCTCTTCGCCGCATAGCTGGCCGCGACCGAAGCCGGATCGCGGATCAGAAAGGCGATCGCCGCGCCGCGCATCCAGTCCAGCCCGAAGCCTTCGCCCATGTGATGCGTCATGTGCTTCTCATAACGGATCGGCGGATCGACCGGCTCGCGGGCGCAATCCGCGGCGGCGCGGCGCCAGTCGGTCTCCCCCGCCGCGATGATCTCCTTGCGCATCGGATGATCGAGCCCCGTCGCGGCGAGATAAGCGGCGTAGAACGGCTCGTCGACGACACTGGTATCGGCGCGCGAGCCGAAGCTCCGCATCATTGCGGTCGAGAGGTTGCGCGGCCCGGACCACATGACGATGTGCTTGCGACTCATCCGGCGGTGTCCTTTTCGACCAGCGCCTTATAGAGTGCCTGGATGCGCGTCGTCATCGGCCCAGGCAATTCGCCGCCCCCGATCCGCCGCCCGTCAAGCTCGGCAACCGGCGTCTGGCCGCCGAATGTGCCGGTCAGGAAAATCTCGTCGGCGCTAGAGGCTTCGACCAGCGAAAAGTTCTTCTCGAAGACCGGAATGCCGTTCGCTCGGCACAGATCGATGACCTTGCGCCTGGTGATGCCGTTCAGGCAGTAATCGCCCGTCGAGGTCCAGACCTCGCCTTTGCGGACGATGAACAGGTTGCAGCCATTGGTGGTGTTGACGAAGCCGTGCGGGTCGAGCATCAGCGCTTCGTCGGCGCCGGCCTTTTCGGCCTGGATCGCGGCGAGGACGCAATTGAGCTTCGAATGCGAGTTGAGCTTCGGGTCCTGGCTCATCGGCAGGCCGCGGATCTGCGGCACGGTGGCGAGGCGCACGCCGCGGTTTTTGAGCCGCGCGACAGGCTGCGAATGCTCTATGATGATGACCATGGTCGGGCCGTAGCGCGACAAACTCGGATGCTGGAACGGCCGGATCTTGCGTCCGCGCGTCACCATCAGCCGGGCATGGGCGTTGTCGGTCATGCCGTTCGCGGCTCGGGTCGCCTCAAGCGCCTCCACGACACCGGCCCGGTCCATGCCGATATCCAGATCGATGGCGCGCGCCGCTTCGAACAGCCGGTCCAGATGGTCGCTCAGGAAGGCCCATTTGCCGGAATAGAGCCGCAGGCCCTCCCAGACGCCGTCGCCGAGCAGAAAACCGGAATCGTAGACCGACACCTTCGCCTCGGCCCGCGGCACCAGCGCGCCATCGACATAGATGAGGATGGTCTCATTCCGCGCGTCGATCTCCGCGTCATGGGTGGTCTGGTCGGCCGTGTCTGGCATCGCTTCTCCTTGGACCGATTTCGTTCGGGCCGATTGTGGCCCGAGGCCGCCGCCGCAACAAGCTGGATTTGACCGCCCCTCAGCGTCCCGGAAACTGCTCGCCAAGACCCCAGAACAGGCCGGTCATCATGCGCAAGCCATCCCGCATCAGCGGCGCCAGCACATGCTCGTTCGGGGCGTGCTGCGAGCAGCCGGGATAGCTATGCGGCACCCACAGCGTGGCCATGCCGAGCATATCGAGGAAGATGTCGTTGGGCACCGAGCCGCCGGCATTCGGGATGATGGCCGGCTTGACGCCGAGCGTCTTCGCGATCGAGGCGGACGCCCAGCCGACCGCTGGATGGCCCGGATCGAGACGCGAGGCCATGAGCATCGACTGGCGCGCCGGCTCGACGACGATGTCACCGAAGCCGTTCGCGGCCAGATGCTCCCGGATCGCCGGCAGGAAGGTATCGGGATCGGTATCGACGACGAAGCGGATCTGGCAGATCGCCTCGGCAAAAGGCGGCACGGCGTTCTGCGGCTTCTCCGGATCGCCAGAAATGAAGGAGAGCACTTCGAAGGTGTTCCAGCCGAAGACTTTTTCGGCAGCGGTGAAGCCCGGCTCGCCCCACCACGGATCGATGGCGGGATCGTTCGGCTCCGCTACGATCTCGACGCCGGCCAGAGCAGCGCGCACGGCCTCCGGCATCCGCTCTGGCTTCAGCGCCGGCAGTCTGATCTCGCCCTTGGGGCCGACCAGAGTTGTGATGGCGTGCATCAGCACGATGGCCGGATTGGCAAGCAGGCCGCCCCAATTGCCGGAGTGATGGCCGCCGTCGCGATATGTGAGCCGCATGCGGATGTTCAGCACGCCGCGCGAGCCAAGCTTGATGTCAGGTATCGCCGCCGTCTGGCGCGGCCCGTCCGAGGCGATCAGCAGCTCGGCCCGTAGCAGATCCTTGTTGGCCGCGCAGAATTCCCGCAGCCCTGGCGAGGCAAGCTCCTCGGCCATCTCGATCAGGAAAATCGCGTTGTAGTCGAGCTGGCCGCGCGTCTCGATGGCATGGCGCAGCCCTTCCATGTTGATGAGGTGCTGTCCCTTATTGTCGGCGCTGCCGCGGCCGTACCAGCGCTCGCCCCAGCGTTCATCCGGCGCGACATCCAGGGTCCACGGATCGCGCCCGTCCCTCCAGCGCCCCTCCTCGCCGGGAACCGTATCGCCGTGGCCGTAGCAGAGCAGCGTCGGCAGCGCCGGGTCTTCGATGCGCCGCGCGATCAGGAACGGCGCCCGCTCGACGACCGGATTGGCATGGCGCGTAACGGCAAAGCCCATCGCCTCGAAGCGCGGGCGCAGCATGCCGTCGAGATAATGGGCAAGATCGCCCGCATGCTCCTCCTCGCGCGACGAGCTCGGCACCGCGACGAGCCGCGCCAGCTCTTCGCGGAAGCTGCCGGTGTCGAAAAACCGCTCCGCCGCTTCGATCGCCGCCTCGCGTGTGCTCATCCTCGTCCCTCGCGGTCCTGAAACCGGTTCGGCGCCCCGTCGGAGCGGCGCGCCGGTGCTGCCCTATTTCTAAGCCACGATCCGCCAAGCCGCATCAAACTTCGGCATCATTGCAGCCCAGCGGCCGATGAACCATTTGAGCGCTCGCTTCGACAAAAGCATCAGTCACGTTCGATCTTGGTGGATCGGACGCGCCGAATTATGCGATTGCGATGGCCGGAGACGGCAAATCAGGTGATCGAGAGGTGGCTTCTGCCTCGATGCCAAAACGGGCACAATTGCGTGATTTGTCTCACAGCGCTGGCTGGCATGGAGTTGGGCGATGATCGAATTCGAGGCTCTGAGCAAGTCCTATGGCGAGGTCGCCGCGGTGCGCGATCTGACTTTCACGGTTGGGCGCGGCGAGGTCTTCGGCTTTCTCGGGCCGAACGGAGCGGGCAAGACCACGACCATCCGTATGCTCATGGGCATTTTGGTTCCGACCAGCGGACATGTGACCGTGGACGGGCTCGATTGCCAGAAGGACCGGGTCGAGGTGAAGCGCCATGTCGGCTATCTCCCGGACTCGCCGCTGTTCTACGATTTCCTGCGCGGCCGCGAGATCCTGGAATTCGTCGGAGAGATGCACGGCCGGCCGCGCGCCGCGGCGAGGGCGAATGCCGAGCGGCTGCTCGGCGAGTTCGGCCTCAACGAGGCGTCGGAGGAATATGCCGTCAACTATTCGATGGGCATGAAGAAGAAGCTCGGCCTTGCCTGCGCGCTCATCCACGACCCGCAAGTGCTCATTCTCGACGAGCCGACTAACGGCCTCGATCCGCGCGCTGCGCGCGAGGTGCAGGACCGGCTGCATCGCTGCGCCGCGGCGGGCAAAACCATCTTTCTGTCGACGCATCTGCTCGATATGGCGCAGCGGCTCTGCTCGCGGCTCGGCATCATCCACAAGGGCGAGTTGGTGGGCCTCGGCGCACTTTCCGAGCTGCAGAAGAACGTGGGCCCGGGGGGCTCGCTCGAAGAGGTGTTCCTGAAGCTGACCGAGGCGGCGGAGGACGAGGTGCCGCCGCTGCAGGTCGCGGTCTGAGGAGGCGGCGCATGATCGCGGACGCGCCGGCCAGCTCGCCTCGCGCCTATTGGCTGCTGTTGCGGCTCAATCTCATCCGTTATGGCCGGCAAATGACGGCGGGTTTCCGCTTCCTGCGGAAAAAGCCGGCGCCCGGCAAACGCGAGGCGACGCCTGGCAAGGCGCGCCGGGGCTGGCTGGTCGGCAGCCTCGTGGCGCTGTCGGTCGGCTTTGCCTTTGTGAACATCGCCAGCCACATCGTCTCCAATGTCCGCGAGCAGATGGGCTCGGCCTATGTGTCGGTGCCCGTCGCGCTGCAAAACGGTCCTGCGGCCGGGCGCTTTGCGGTGAGAAGACTGCCCTCGAAGATCGTCCGCGTGGCGCTGCCGCCTGCGCCCGGCTTCGCCCTGGCGCCGAACGTGCTGAAGGCCGTCACCCTGGTGGCGCTGCTCTTCCTTGTTGCATCGACCCTCCTGGCCATCGGCAATGGCGAGCTGACGCGGCCCGACTGGGACCTCGAATGGCTGGCGACGCTGCCCCTGCCTCTCGGCACGCTGCTGTCGGCGCGCATCGCAGCGCGAACGGTGCTGAGCCCGATGGGGCTCTCCGCCTTGTGGCCGTTCCTGGCGGTGGTCGCCTGGGAGGCGGGCTATCGCAGCATGGCGCCTGTCATCGGCCTCGCGGCGACCTTGCCGCTGATGCTGATCGCCTCGGCCGTGCAGACGGTCTGCGACACCGGGCTGCGGCTGAGGCTCGGGCCGTCGCAATTGCGCAATCTGCAGGCGGCATTTTCGCTGCTCGCCGTCGCCGCGCTTTACCTCGCCATTTCGCCGGGCCTGGCGGCAAAGGGCGGGATCGTGCTGGGCTGGGTGCACGGTCTTCCGGCCTGGATGTTCTGGCTGCCGCCTGCACTGGCGATCGAGACTTTGAGCGCCGCAACGCCCTTGGCGGCTGCCGAGGCCTTTGCGTTGCTGCTCGTCGAAGTGGGGCTCTTCGCTCTGGTTGCGGTTCTCCTCCTGAAGCATGAACTGCGCTTCGGCATCGTCGCTGCAGGCGCGCGCGAAAGCGGCCGGCTCGAGCGCCCGCGCAAGACGGGCAGGGTTTCACAGTCCGGCCGAGCCGGCGCCAGATGGCTGCTGACGCCGATCCAGGCGCGCGAGCTGCGCCTACTTGGCCGCGACCGCAATTTCCTGGTCCAGACGCTGGTCATGCCGGTCGTGCTGATCGGGGCGCAGATCTTCTTCAACACCGGCGGCACGGGGCTCCTGTCCCTCGTCGGCACGCATCCGGGATATGTCGCCTCCATCGCCTTCGGCATCTCGGCCTATGCACTGATGTTCTCCGCCTTCCAGACCTTGAACGCGGAAGGCCAGGCGCTGTGGATCCTTTACTGTGTCCCGCAATCGCTCGAATCGGTGCTTCGGCAGAAGGCGGTGTTGTGGGGCAGCCTTTGCCTGATCTACCCGCTGGCGATCTTCGGCATCGTTCTGGCATACGGCGCCGCGCCGTCGCTGCAATTCTTCGCGGTCGCGGCGCTGGTCTTCGCCGGCATTCCGATCTTCGCCACCATTGCCACCTCGCTCGGCGTCTTCGCCTGCGATCCGCTCGCCCAGCAGGTGCAGCGGCGCGTGAAGATCAGCTACAGCTATCTCTATATGCTGCTGAGCTCGACCTACATCTATTCGGTCTATGCGAGCAGCGTCTGGCAGCGCCTCGGGCTGCTGATCCTGACGGCGCTTCTCGCCTTCGCGCTCTGGCAGAAGGCGCGCGATCAACTGCCCTTCCTGCTCGACCCCGCCGCGTCGCCGCCCGCGCGCGTCTCCGTGTCGGACGGCCTCATCGCGGCGCTGCTGTTTTTCGTGCTGCAGGCCGTCGTCGGCCTCATCGAGACGGGCGGGGAGGGGCGGCCGACGGGGCTCGATCTGCTTATCGCCTTCACCATCGCCGGGGGTGTGACCTTCGCGGTGATGCGGCTGGCCTTCTGGCGGCTGAAATCGGAAGGCGTGCCGCGCACCTTCGGCAGGGGCGGATTGAAGGCCGCAGCGATAGGCGTCGCGGGCGGCATCGTTGCCGCGGCGTTCGCCTTCCTCTATCTCAAGCTTGCCCTGCACACCCAGCTTTTCGAAAGCGTTCGCCGGACGGCCTTGCCGGGCAGGCAGGACGTGGAGCTGTTCGCCGTGCTCGCCATCTGCGCTGCGCCGGTGTTCGAGGAATTCATTTTCCGCGGCCTGATCTTCGGCGGCCTTCGGCGCTCGATGGGAACGCTGGCGTCGGCGCTGGCCAGCGCGGCGATCTTCGCCATCGTCCATCCGCCGGTCGCGGTGATCCCGGTTTTCGGGCTCGGCGTCATCGCGGCGCTGATCTATGGGCGCGAGAAGCTGCTGGTCGGCCCGATGGCGGCGCACGCCACCTACAATGCGCTGATCATCGGGCTGCAATCATTTCTATGACGGCCACCGGCAGGGCAGACGTGCCGTTTATATTCCTTTGTTCTTTTGAGCTCGATTTTTCCGAAAACCGGTTCCCGCTTTTCGGATCTCGCTCAGATCCCGATATAGCGGGCGGCGATCTCGGGGTTGGCGTTCAGATCGGCGGGCGTGCCTTCGAAGACGATATGGCCGTTATTGAGCACATAGACGCGCATGGCAAGACGCAGAGCGGCGCGTAAGTTCTGCTCGACGATGACGACGGTCGGCCCCTCGGCGACAAGCTGCTGGCAGAGCTGGAGCAGGTCCCTGACGATGATGGCGGCGAGGCCCTCGAACGGCTCATCCAGCAGGATGACGCGCGGATTGCGGATCAGCGCCCGCGCGATCGCCAGCATCTGCTGCTCGCCGCCGGAGAGGAAGCCGCCGCGCGACTCGCGCCGCTCCTCGAGGCGCGGAAACATCTCGTAGATGCGCTTGACCGGCCAGGGGTTTTCGGCGGTGAGCGCGGCGAGCCGCAAATTCTCAGCCACAGTGAGGCTGCCAAAGATCCGGCGCTCGTCCGGCACGAGCTGAAGCCCGCGCCGGGCGATCTCATAGGTCGGCAGATGATCGATCGGTTCGCCGGCCAGGCGGATGCTGCCCGACCGCGGGTGGATGACGCCGGCGAGGGTCTTGAGCGTGGTGCTCTTGCCGGCGCCGTTGCGCCCGAGCAAGGCGACGACCTCCTTCTCGCGGACCTCCATCGACACGTCGAACAGGATGTGCGAGTCGCCGTAATAGCTGTTGACCTTGTCCAGCTCGATCATGCTCACTACTCGATCACCACACTAGAAGTCGACTCCACCGAGATAGGCAGACTGCACCTGCGGGTCTTTCTGAATGGCTTCGGGCGTGCCCTCGGCCAGCCGCCGGCCTTCGTGCAGAACCATGATGCGCTCCGCCAGCTCGAACACCGCGTCCATATCGTGCTCGACCAGCACGATGGTGCGCCCCTTGCGCAAATCCCTGATGAGCTGCTTGACATCCTCGCGCTCGGTCGGGCTGAGGCCGGCAAGCGGCTCGTCTAGCAGCAGCACCGAGGGGCGCGAGGCGAGCGCCAGTCCGAGCTCGAGCCGGCGCTTCTCGCCATAGGGAAGCGTATCGACCGGCAGATCGGCGTGCTCGCCGAGGCCGAGTTCCTCGATCAGCGCGGCGACCAGACGCTCGACCGGCTCCATGCTGTCGGCGCTGCGGAAGATGTCGAAACGGATCGGGCCGCGATATCTCCCGAGCGCGCCGATGCGAAGATTCTCCCGGACCGTCAGGGGCAGAAAGAGCTGATTGATCTGGAAGCTCTTGGCGATGCCGTGCTGGGCCACTTCCGTCATATCGGCGCCGGTCACGTCGAGGCCCGTGACACGGATGCTGCCGCTGTCCGGATGCTCCTCGCCGGCGAGCAGGCGCAGAAAGGTGCTTTTGCCGGCGCCGTTCGGGCCGATGATGGCGTAGAGCGCGCCGGTGGGCACCGCAAATGTCACGCCGTCGACGGCATGGATGCCGCCATAAGCCTTGCCGACATCGTGGGTTTCGAGCGCCACACCGGTTTCCATCTGCCCCCCTGCAGGGAGTGGCTGCAACTCCGGCGCGGCCCCCTTGAGCTCGGATCGCATCTGTGCCGCAGGTGCGCCGTTCACTGGCCAGAGCCGCTGCCGGATCAGCCGCCAGCCATGCACCAGCTCGCCGCCCACGCCCTTGCGCAGGAGGGTGACCAGGAGCACGAAGGCAAAGCCGAGGATGAATTTCCACAGATCGCCGACCACGGGAAGCTGCTGCAGCACGTCCCGCAAGGACAGCCAGATCGCCGCGCCGATGGCGGGTCCGAGCAGCAGCTCGGCGCCGCCGATCACGGTCTGGATGACGAGCTGTCCCGATGTGGCCAGCTCAAAGGCGGATGGCGGCATGTAGCTCTGGAAGATCCCGAGCAGCGCGCCGGCGAGCCCGGCATAGGCGGCGGCCAGCACGAACACCGCGAGCTTATAGCCGGCGACATTGTGGCCGAGCGCCGCCGTGCGCAAGGGGTTCTGCTGGATCGCGATGAGCACGCTGCCGACAGGCGAGAGCACGACGAAGCGCGCCAGCACATAGCCGAGGAAGAACAGGCCGGCGATCAGCTCGTAGCTCGGCCAGCTGCCGGCGAACTCGATGTGCAGGCCAGCCATCTGCAGTGTCGGCGCGGGAATGCCCGGCAGGCCGTTTTCGCCACCGGTCCAGTTCGCCAGCGGCGAATTCTCCAGGAAATAGGACAGCTCGCCGAAAGCCAGCGTGATCATGGCGAAATAGATGCCGACCCGGCGCAAGGCAAGATAGCCGACGGCGACGCTGAATGCCGTGGCGGCGAGCGTGCCGATCAGCATAGCCAGCCAGACATTGGCGATGATGTTGCTGGTCAGGAGATAGGCGGTGACGAAGCCGCCCGTGCCGTAGAAGGCCGCCTGTCCGAAGGAGAGCAGCCCCGTATAGCCGAAAAGCAGCGAGAAGCCGAGGCCGAACAGGCCCCAGATCAGCACGCGCGTCCACAGATCGACCGAGCCGGCCACGAACGGCAGGATGACGAGGCCGGCCGCCACGAGAAGCTCCGGCAGCCACCGCTTTGCAAGAGAGAAGGACGAGCGCGCCATCACACCCGCCCATGCGCGCCGAACAGGCCGTGCGGCCGTATGAGCAGCACCAGCACCATGGCTGCGTAGATCGCGGCTTGCGCATAGGCCGGGTTGAACATCGTCGTCAGGCTCAGCATCTCGCCGACCACGATGCCGCCGACCACCGCGCCGGGAAAGGAGCCGAGCCCGCCGATCACCACGACGACGAAGCATTGCACCAGAAACGGCTCGCCCATATCGGGGATGATGGTGGAGAGCGGCGAATAGATGACGCCGGCGATGCCGGCGGCCATGGCGCCGAGGGCGAAAACGAAGAGGGAGACGCGGCGCAGACGCACACCGAGCAGCCCGACCATGAGCGGGTCCTCGATGCCCGCGCGCACGATCAGCCCGATCGAGGTCCTGTAGAGCAGCAGGTAGAAGGCAATCAGGATCACGGCGACGATGCCGATCACCTCGACGCGGTAGAGCGGATAGAAGAAATAGCCGAAATTGACCACGCCCAGTCCCCAGCTCGGCAGCGGCACGCGCTGGCTGAGGCCGCCGAAGCCGTACCGCACGGCTTCGACGATCATAATGCCGAGGCCGAAGGTGACGAGGATCTGGTCCTGATGCGGCCGGTCGTAATAGCGCCGGATCAGGATGCGCTCGGTCAGCACACCGAGGACGAGCAGCGCCAGCGCGCCGCCCATGAGCGCCGCAATGTATGAGCCCGTATAGGTGAGAACCACGAAAGCCGTGTAGGCACCGACCATGAACATGGCGCCATGGGCGAAATTCAACACGCCCAGCGTGCCCAGGATGATGGTGAGCCCGCTGCTGATCAGCGCCAGGAGGCTGCCGAAGGCAAGGCCGTTGAATGCTTGCGAGAGGAACTGGCCGAGCGACGGCATGGCTGGGTTCTCAAGAGAAGCGCAAGCGCAGGGTGCCGCGTTTGCGCGAAAATTCACGGGGCAGGTCTGCTTTATCGTCACAAACCGGGCATGCAATCAAACGGCGGCCCGCTCTGACAGACCGGACCGCCGCTCGATATCGTTTCCAACTAGATTCCGTAATCCGGCATATGGCAGCCCGTCTTATCGAGGGGCGGCATGGTCTGCTCGCCCGGGACAAGCTCGACGATCTTGTAGAAGTCTTCCTTGCCCTTCATCTCGTCGGGCTTCTTGCCGACCACGACCGGCACGGGCCGAACCATCTGATGATCGCCGGCGCGATACCAGACCTGGCCATAGATCGAATCCACCTTGTGTCCCGCCTCGAGCGCTTTGATCACGTCGACCGGATAGAAGCTGCCGGCGCGGGCCACCGCATCGGCCCAGACCAGCATCTGCACATAGATCTCACTGGCGCCCCAGCGCGGCTTGTAGCCATAGGCCTTTTCGAAATCCTGGACGAAGAACTTGGCCAGCGGGAAATGATCCTCCTCGCCCCACCACCAGGCCTGCGTACCGTAGGTGCCGCCCATGATCTTGGCACCCAACTCCTGAGCCTGGAACTGGGAGATGTTCGGCACGACATATTTCATCTTCTTGAGGATGTTGAACTGCTCTGCCTGCTTGGTCGAGGCGACAGCGTCGGCGCCGAAGGCGATGTTGACGAAGACGTCCGCGCCGCTATTGGCGATGTTGAGCAGATAGGAGCTGAAATCGGTGGTGCCGAGCGGGGCAAGCTGATTGGTCGCCTCGGTCCAGCCTTCATTGGCCGTGAACTCCTTCATCGAGTCGTAAACGCTGTGGCCGTAGGTGTAGTCCGGCGTCAGATAGGCGACCTTCTTGTTCTTGCCGATCTCTTTGGCGAGCACCGGCGAGAGAGCTTTGGCCGCCATATAGGCCGAGAGCTGGGAGCGGAAGCCGTAACGCTGGCAGTCCTTGCCGGTCGTGTCGTTCGAGCCGCTATTGCCGACCATGAAAATAACGCGCTCGCGCTGGCCGAGCTTCTCGAGCGCGATCGAGACCGCACTCGAGACGCCGCCGCAAAGCATGATCGCATTGTTGTCGCGGATGAAGCGCGTCGCCGCCTGGATGGCGGGATCGGGCTTGGTCTCGCTGTCGGCGACGCCCGTCTCGATCTTCTTGCCGAGCACGCCCTTGCCGGATTTCAGCGTGGGGATCTGGTCGGTGATCTGGCTGCCATTATTGAGATGCTTCACGGCCAGCTCGAAGCCCGCCTGCATGTCCTTGCCGGAGCCCGAATAGGGGCCGGTCAACGGGGCGACAAGGCCGATGAAGGCGGTGCTGCCCTGAACGCCCGCGGGAAATGTGCCAAGCGCCGGGTGACTTTCCGCCGCCCAGGCGATCTTGTCCTTGAGGAGAAGGCCGGTTGCGGCAACCCCGAGTCCGGTCTGAATGAATGTCCGCCGGCTCACTCCGGGATGGGTGGAATTTTGGGATTTGCGTCGATTAATCGTCATGGCGTTCCTCCAATGCGCGGCCAATCTTCCTGAAATCATTCAAAATCTTAAAGAGAAAGTCGCGCGAGTTAAAGCCCCCCTGACTTGAACACCCCCCGCTTCGGGTTTGTTCCGCGCCGAGATCTCCGGGCGCGTGATCATTGGGGCACATTCTCGCACCGTTTGAGACGATTTGAGGCGGATTGCCGGAGGCCTGATCGGAAATCACGCCGGCGCGGAACGGGGCGGCTTCGGTCGAAGTTACACGAGCAAAGGCTCATCTTGCCGAAGGAGGCGCCCCATGAGCGCGACCGGCCTCGACGTCTTCGATGAGACCCTGCAAACCACCAACCGCTGGCTGAGGAGATCTGCGAAACCATCGGCCCCGATCGGAAGCTGGCCTGGAAGGTTTTCTCCGTGGTGCTGCACAAATTGCGCGACCGCATTCCGGTGACGCTTGCAGCGCATCTCGGAGCCGAGCTGCCGCTTCTGGTTCGCGGCCTCTATTACGACCAGTTTCAGCCGGTAAAGCAGCCGCTCAAATGCGACTTCGACGAATTCGTCGCCGAGGTCGGAAAATGGCTTTCAGATACGCGCCCGGTCGATCCGAAGGATGCGATCACGGCCGTATTCGCCGTGCTCTCGCATTATGTCGCACCCGAGCAGGTCGAGAAGGTGCAGAATGCTCTGCCGGCTGAGCTGCGCGACTACTGGAAGTCCGCCAAGGATCGGCTGCTCGCCGGCGCGGGTTAGTTGTCGGGCTAGATGTCGAGCAGCGCGTAGGGGCGGCCGGTCGGCTTTTCGATGTGCATCGCCACATTGTAGACGGGCACGCCGCCGGGTGTGTGGCCTTCATAGACGCCGCAATGGGCGTGGCCATGCACGACGGCGCTCGCCTTGAAGCGGTCGATCGTCTCCGCCAGCCGGGACGAGCCCAGAAAGGCGAGCAGCACCACCAGCATGCGCCCGCTATGGACCTGGCGCATTGCGTTTTCCAGGCGCATGGCCTCGTTGACACTCTCCGCCACCATGCTCTTGATTGCCGGCTCGCCGAAAGAGCCGAGCATCCTCGCGCCGAAGCCGCCGGCAAAGCCTTTGACGCCGACGAAGCTGACGCCCTCGATCTCGGTCGCCTGGCCGTCGAGCAGACGGACGCCCGCCTCGCGCAGGATGGCCGCAACATCCTCGACGGCGTCGCATTCGTAATCGTGATTGCCTAGCACGGCGACCACGGGGATGCTGCAGGCCCGCAATTCTTCAGCCAGAATCTCGGCCTCGCGCACCTTGCCGAGATCGGTGAGGTCGCCGGCAAGGACCAGGACGTCCGCTGCCTGGGAAATCTCCTCGAACAGCTCGCGATAGGATGGCGGCTCGTCCTCCTTCACATGGAGGTCCCCGATCGCCGCCACCTTGATGGCCCCATCCGGTCCGGTCATGATAGCATCACCCCCCGCGCCTTCAGTCATCGTCCGATTTGCCGGATTTGCTTTCACCACTGATGTCGGCAAAACCCCATTCCTCCACATCGACCCGGTAGTCCAGCTTCGAGAGCATCCGCCCCCGGCAGACCCTCGATTGGGGAGGAGGCAGGTTGCGCTGCTTGGCGACACGGTCGAGCAGGTCGTCCAGCAGCCAATCGGGCACCTTGTCCCGCTCGGTCGGGTAGACCCAGCGGAAATTCAGCAGATGGATGAGCAGGATCTCCCAATAGGCTTCCATATAGTCGAGCAGCCCGCGCCATTCGATCTGGTCGTGCGTCTTCAAGATCAGATGCACGACATCGGCACCGTCGAAGCGGTCGCGGCTCTGGATGAAGCATTTCGACCAGACGAGCTCGGTCGGCCCGACGATCCGCACCTGCTTGCCGAGGATCTCCCCCTGGCGGGCGCGCTCGAACCAGTGTTCGCCGATCGGCATGGTGCCGTTGGACGAGGCGAAGATCACGTCGAAGAACACATCCTCGTCGAACACCTTGCCGAGCCAGCGCTCGTCCTCCACCTGAACGCGAAAGCCGAGATCGTTGAAATGCGTCAGGATGTGCAGGAAATCCCCGGCCTTGCAGAAAATGTCGAGATCCTTGGTCTCCCGCGTAATGCCGGTATAGGCGCTGACCGCATAGGTGCCGGCCACCAGAAACGGCGCGCCGAGAGCGATCAGTTCGTCGAGGGCGCGGTCGTAGAATGCTTCCGCCTGCGGATTGTTCAGCGTCGGCGCGGCCTTCGGGGAGATCGGCGGCAGACCCGGGCCATGGGGAAGATCTAGCGGAGGATGGCCAGTCATTAGCGCTTGCTCCGAAGCCTTGCCGGACTCTGGTCTTGTCTGGACCTGGAGGCGATCCTCCGTTCGTCTGCAAACCGGTACGAGCGTACCGTGCCCGGACGGGAATTGTTTCGCCGGCCCCCCAGCGGCGGCGCACAGGTGTGACGGGGCTGAGCGCGCTGCGCGGCTCCGATCGGCGCCGCAGGAATGAGGAGACGCTGATGTCTTGCGTCTTCGCGGGGGAGAAGCCGGGACGGTTCGTTATTTCAATTCCCCGACGGTGTCGGCCATCACGGCCCCCCGCTTGCCGAGGGGTTCAGGCCTGCCGGTTGTGGTATCCCGGATGGTCTGATGCTCCATTTCCGCGTCCAGCACCGCGCCGATGAGCACGACGATGATCGACAGCCAGACCCAGGTCATGAAGCCGATCACCGCGCCAAGCGAGCCGTAGGTCTTGTTGTAGCTGCCGAAATTCGAAACGTACCAGGCGAACAGGATCGAGACGCCGAGCCAGCCGATCGCAGCGAAGGCGCTGCCCCAGCTCAGCCAGCGCCATCTCGGACGGTCGCGGCTCGGACCGAACCGGTAGAAAAACGAGATCAGAAAGACGAGGGCGAGGAGGAGGAACACCCATTTGCCATATTGGATGACCCCTTGGGTGACGCTGCTAAGACCAAGGGCGCCGAGCAGATTCGGCAGCACCACGACCACCGCAATCGCCAGAATGGCGAAGATGATAAGCGACACCGTAAAGAGCAGGGAAATCGCCGTGAGTTCGATGAAGCCGCGTTTCTCTTCCTCTCCATAGGCGACGTTCAGCGCGTCAAACGTCGCCTTCACCCCCGCATTGGCGCTCCAGATCGAGATGACCAGACTGATCACGAACGCCCAGCCCAGCGTGCCGCTCGACTGGCTGGCGACGCGGTTCGCTTGCGCGGTGATGACGTCGATGGCCCCGCCGGGCAGGACGCCGGAGAGATTGCCGATCTGATTGCCGACGGTGGCGGGATCGGCAAACAGGCCGAAAATGGAGACGAGCGCGGCGATGGCCGGAAAAATTGCGAGCAGGATATAGAACGTCACACCCGCCGCGATCGTGAGAATGCGGTCCCGCGACAGGCGCTGATAGACCCGCCGCAAAATGTCCTTCCAGCCGGCCGCGGGTATTTCGGAAGGGAAGGATGCCTGCCGGCCCTTTCCGGTCTGCCGGCCAGCTTGCGTGCCGACCGACCCGTGATATTCTTTGCCGTCGTGCTCCTGGTAGCCTATGCCTGCGGCGAGAGCCGCGAGTGCGATCGCCCAAATGATCGGCCGGTCCGGCCGCGATGCGCGCCGCCCGCCCCGCGCGCCTAGCATGGGGGCCTCCTCCGGCGTGTGATCTCGGCGGTTCTCGATGCCCCCGATCGCAGCGGCCGTGTCACGCCCCAGGCCGGGCCCGTCTGCTCCGAAGCAGTTCTGGAGACCTGAGCTGCCATTCTTCGCCCTCCGCAAAAGCCGATCGCAATCGCTTGTACTGAACGGCTCGAAAGTCGTGCAGTTCCGGCCGTTACAACCTGCATCGGCGGGCTTGTGCAAAAATTCGGCGCAATTGAAGACGATAGAACCCCAACCCGGCGGGCGCCGCGATCGTGAGGCTGTGCTTGACTTCCAAGACCGCCCGTTGATGATGAGCCCGGGCCGCCCAGGTTCCGGAATTCCCGGCGTCTCGCCGGCAATGGACCAATCACGGGGCACAGAGTGATGCGAAAGAGTTGCCGGCAGGTCCTGCCGTTCGGCATGGCCTTGGAGGTCGTGCTTTTCCTGTTTCTCGGCGCAGCCATGGCCGCTGCGCAGACTGCGCCGACGACGAGCGCGCCGCTCAAGGAGGTGGCTGTCGGCGCGGAGGCCTTTTCTCTGGGCGATCCGCCGCCGTCATGGGTCGAGCCGGTCGCAATACCGGAGGCCGACGCCTCCCGGCAGACCTCGATGCGCCTCGCCGACACCCAATATTTCGTCGCCGATATGCCGGTGATCTATGTCCGGCGCGCTATCGTCGTCAACGACGCAGCTTCGCTCGGCAGCGTCGGCCAGATCCCGATTCCCTTCATTCCGGACTATCAGCGCCTGCAGCTTCACACCGTGCGCATCCTGCGCGGCGGCGAAACCCTCGACCAGACGCACAGCGCGACGATCCGCTTCCTGCAGCGCGAGACCGGTCTCGAGCACGGCGTCTAT
Source organism: uncultured Alphaproteobacteria bacterium (assembly GCA_963798805.1). Classification (GTDB taxonomy): domain Bacteria; phylum Pseudomonadota; class Alphaproteobacteria; order Rhizobiales; family Rhodomicrobiaceae; genus CAVZCK01. Next base: position 131,408 of record CAWCVC010000017.1, on the reverse strand, counting down.
AGCGGCGTAGTCACCGCGTCCATCCTGGTCAACGATCTGCGGGTCGGAGACACGCTGGAATATGCCTATTCGCTGTTCGGCCAGAACCCGGTTTTCGGCAAGAAATATGTCGACACCGCCAGCTGGGACGGGCCGTTGCCGACGGCCTTGCGTCGCGTGGTGCTGAAATTTCCGGCGAGCCGGACCATCAATTGGCGCGTGCTAGGCGATGATCAGCCAAAGCCGCTGACGCCCACGGAGACACTTCAGAACGGCATACGGCGTCTCGTGTTCGAAGAGCACGACCTTCCCGGCATTCAATCCGAGCCTCTGATGCCCCCCGATTATATCCGCTATCGCTGGCTGCAATTCTCCGAGTTCTCCGGCTGGGACGATGTGGTGACCTGGGCGAGCGGGCTGTTCCAATCCGCCGAGCCGCTCGACGAGGATCTGCGCAAGGTGGTGGAAAAGCTGCGCGCCGCCGGGAGCGAAGAGCAGCGCGTGGTGGGCGCGCTCGAATTCGTGCAGTCGCAGATCCGCTATTTCTCCGTCTCGCTCGGCGAAAGCTCACATCGGCCCACGCCGCCCAATATGGTATTTCGCCGGCGCTACGGCGATTGCAAGGACAAGTCCTTTCTGCTGATCAGCCTGCTCAAGGCGCTCGGCGTCGAGAGCCGGCCGGCCCTCTTGAAGATCGGCAGCGGTCATTGGCTGGACAAGGCCTTGCCCAGCCCGCTCGATTTCGACCATGTGATCGTGCAGGCGAGGGTCGGCGGCCAGTCGTTCTTTCTCGATCCGACGCGTCTCGGCCAGCATGGGCGGCTTGACCGGATGGGCCAAGTTCATGAGGGCACCGAGGTGCTGCTGGTAGCGCCGGACTCGCATGGGCCCGCAACGGTCACCTTCCCCGGTCCGCTTGCCCTGGTGCATAGCGAGGTTTCGGAGACGGCGACATTGGCGAAGCTCGGCGGGCCGGGCGAGATCCAGGTCCGGCAGGTATGGAACGGCGTTTCGGCGGAAGCCATGCGGGTGGTGCAGAGCTCCGTTCCACGCGAGCGGTTCCTCAAATCCATCAGCTCGATGATGGAAATCCGCTATCCCGGCGCCACGCTGGACGGCGACCCGCAGGTGAACGACGACCGCGCCAACAATGTCTTCACCATGACCTCGCGGTTCAGCGTGCCCAATCTCGCCATCGAGAAGGGAGGCGCGTGGCTGATCCGCTTTCTGCCGACCAATATGCGCGGCGCACTGGCGCTGTCGCCGGAAGCGGCGCGGCGCGCGCCGCTCGCGATCCGGGCCTATCCGCTCGATGCCCGCTACAGTTTCGAGGCGCATTTGCCGAATGAGATCAGCGCGGTGCGCGACCCGATCGAAAAGACCGTGGATGACAAATACTTCACCTACGCCATCACCTCATCCTTCCGCGGCAATCTGGCCAAGACCGTCGTCGAGTTGAAAACCCATGCGGATCGCGTGCCGGTGCAGGATCTGCCCAAATTCAGCCAGGACGTGCGCTCCATCAACGATTTGGCGCCCGGCGCGGTGATCATCGGCAAGGCCGACATCAAGTCGGGCACAGCGGCGACCGGCTTTGCCGAGCGGATCCGGGCGCGGCTCGAGGAGACTTCCGGCAAGATTTCGGAAGCCATCAAATCCGGCAAGCTGACCGGCAGCGATCTTGCCGCCGCCTATTGTGCCCGCAGCCAATCCTACGGTCACCTCGGCAGGCTGGATGACGCGTTCCGCGACGCGAACGAGGCGCTGAAGCTTATCCCCAATTCCGGCGAGGCTTTCGCCTGCCGCGGCTATCTCTATCTGCTGTCCGGTGCGTTCGCGAAGAGCATCGCGGACTATTCCCACGCCGTCACGCTCGGCGCGACGATGCCCGATGTGTTCGGAATGCGCGGCCTTGCCAAATTCTATGCCGGGCGGCTCGATGAGGCGGCCGAGGACTTCGCCAAGGCGAGCCGGGCGGACGACAAGGAGGGGCGGCTCTACACCGATCTGTGGCTGATGTGGACCGATGAGCGGCTGCATAAGCCCATCCCCGAGGCGCTTGCCGAGCGTGCGCGGGGCGAGGCGCATGGCGACTGGCCCCGCCCGGCGCTTGCCATGTTCGCCGGCGCCATGACGCCCGATGACGTCCTCAAGACGATCGACAGCAAAACAGGCGATGACCGCGAGATGGCGCTGACCGAGGGCTATTTTTATCTGGGCCAGCTCTATTTCGCGCGCGGTGACAAGGATAAAGCGAAGGAGATGTTCGAGAAGACGCGCGCGCAAGGCATGCTGCCCTATCTGGAACATATCGCGGCTGGTTTCGAGCTGCAGCAAATGGGCGCCATGCGCTGACGCGTGGTGTCTTTCGCCGATCGCGCTTATACGGCAAACCGGCTCTTTTGGACTGAATTCGACCGGCGCGATGAGCTGCGACATGCGCAGGCCGCTGGGGGTTGCGGGATTTTTCTTCCGTTGACAACAAAATGGCCCTGGTTCCTAATTCCATAATAAGCCGCGCAAAAAACTGATCAGCGGCAACAGGGACCCCTTTTCACGAGGGCTAGGGAGGAAGGCATGACCGGTTTTCGTCGTCCGTCCATGACGGTCGCCGCGCTTATTTGCGCTTACATCGCGATGCTCTCTGCGGCGGCGGCCCAGAACCGCGAATTTTCCTTCGCTTATGATCAGCCGCATGCCAGCGCTTATGGCGTTGCGGCCGATATCTTCGCCAAGAAGCTCTCCGAGCTGAGCAAAGGCGCGTTCAAGATCAATCAATATCCGGGCGCCCAGCTCGGCCAGGAGCCGGCGACCTTGCAGAAGGTGCAGACCGGCGACATCGATTTCGTGCTGGTGGCGACGGCGAATGCGGCGACGATTCAGCCGGAATCCGGCGTCTTCTCCCTGCATTTCATCTTCCGCAATGAGGAGCACGCCATCAAGGCGCTCGGCGATCCGGGCGTCAATGCCGCCATGCGCGAGATGTTCGCCAGCAAGGTCAAGGGCGCACATATGCTAACGCTGGCGACGCAGGGCCTGCGTAACCTCTACGGCAAAAAGGAGGTCCACAAGGTCGAGGACCTGAAGAACGTCAAGATCCGCGTCCAGGCGACGCCGACCGAGGACCGCCTCTTCCCGGCTTACGGCGCGCAGGTTGTGCATATGCCCTTCGGCGATGTCTATACCTCGCTGCAGACCGGCGTCGTCGACATGGCCGAAAACGGCTACACCGTCTATCTGCTGAACAAGCACTACGAGGTCGCGCCGATCATGTCGGTGACGCAGCACGAGGCCAACAACTCGGTGATGTTCGTCAGCGACAAGGTCTGGTCGAGCCTCAATGACGACCAGAAGAAATGGATGCAGGACGCCGCCGACGAGGTCGCGCACAATCAACCCAAGATTGCCTTCGATCTCGAGCATCAGTCGCGCGCCAAGCTGGAGAAGCTCGGCGTCAAGATCGTCGACGATGTGGACAAGTCGGGCTTCGAGAAGATCAGCCAGCCGATCCAGGACGAGTTGGCCGCAAAGCTCGGACCGCATGCGGTGAAGATCCTGAAGCTCGTCCGCGACGTGAAATAGATCCGTCTCCGAAAAAGGGGCAGAGGCCGGCATCCGCCGGCCTCGATCATGATGGCAGCCGGAGGCGGCGATGAGCGACCAATACCCCCTCGTTCTGTCCGCGCAGCGCCATCTGAAATGGCGTGCCCTCGACATCGTCGAGCAGGTGCTCATGGTGCTGTGCGGCATTGCTATCACCGGCTTCACCATCAGCGTCGTCTGCGACATCGTCACCCGCACCATCGGCCATCCCTGGCTCTGGCTGCAGGAGGTGACGATGACCTTTTTCATCTATGGCGTGTTCATCGGCACGGCGGCCGCGACGCGCCGAAACGACCATCTCTATCTCGCCGTGCTCGCCGAATCCTTCACCGGCACCAAGCGGCTCATCTTCGAGACCTTCAACCGCCTCGTGGTGCTGATCGTGGCCCTCTGCATGGTCTATTTCGGCTATCTGAATTTCCTCGACGGATTTCACAGCCTGCGCATGCCGTCCATGACGCCGCTGGCGAGCCTTTATGCGGCGATCCCGATCTGTGGTGCGCTGGTGGCGCTTTTCATCATCGAGCAGCTCGTCAATGGCTGGCGCTTCGGCTTTGCCGAGCCTGACGGGGAAAGCGCGGTTGAAGCCGCTCTCAGGAGCCAAGGCCTGTGACGACCGACGGGCTGCTCATCTTTCTCATGGGGTTTCTGTTCCTGTTCCTCGGCTATTGCGGCGTGCCGGTTGCTTTTGCGCTGATTGCGGCGGTGCTGGCGGTTACGGCCTTCACGCCGATCAGCATCTCCTCGATGATGGCGCAGCTTTTCAACGGCATCGACGCCGAGGCGCTGCTCGCCGTGCCGTTCTTTCTGCTGGTCGGCGAGCTGATGACCTCGGCGAATGTCACGGTGCGGATGATCAAGCTGTCGCAGGCGATCATCGGCCATATGCGCGGCGGCCTTGCCCAGGTTGTGACCTTGTTCAGCATCTTTTTCGCCGGCATCTCCGGCTCATCGGCGGCCGATGTGGCGGTGCTGACCCGCACCCTCGGGCCGGAGATGAAGCGCGAAGGCTACGACCAGGCTTTCACCGCCGCGCTGATCGCCTCGGCCTCGACGATGGCCAATCTCATTCCGCCGAGCATTATGGCCGTGGTCTATGGCGCGACCGGCAATGTCTCGATCGGCGGGCTGTTTCTTGGCGGCGTGGTTCCGGGCCTCCTCGTCGGCATCGGGCTGATGATCTACAGCTATTTCTTCGGTCCAGTCGGCATCCTGAAACGGCGGTCGCGCTTCGGCGAGATGGTCATCGCGGCGCGGAAAGCCGTCATACCGATGATGATCCCGATCATCATCATGGGCGGCATTCTGACCGGCTTCTTCACGCCGACCGAAGCCGGCGTCATCGCGGTGGTCTACATCATTCTGATTGCCATTCCACTGCTCAATGCCCGCCACCTGTTGCGCCTGCCGCGCGACATGGCGACGACCGGGCTGCTCTATTCCATTCCGCTGATCACCATCGCCGCGGCGTCGGCCTTCGGCTGGATGCTGGCCTATCTGCGAGGACCTGCGGTGGTATCGGGCTGGATATCTTCTGCCGCCGGCAATGACCCTTACGCGGTTATGGCCCTCCTGGCGCTGCTGTTCATCGTCGTTGGCGATTTCATCGACGCCATCCCTGCCATTATCATCTTCATGCCGATCATCGCCGACCTGACCCGGCTCGCCGAGATCAATCCGGTGCATATGGGCGTGGTGATCGTGCTGACGCTCGCCTTCGGGCTGATCACACCGCCCTACGGCCTCGCCTTGCTGATGGCGGCGAAATTCACCGGCGTGAAATTCGCGCGCGCGATGGTCGCCTCATTCCCGATCTATGTGATCTTTCTCGTTGCCATTGCCCTCTGCATCTTCTTCCCCGACCTCGTGCTCTGGCTGCCCAAGCATCTTCTGCCGCAATCGGTCGGCTGTTTCAAAAGTCCGAGCGGCACCGGCTGGATCTGCCCGAGCTGAACCAGGGCGGCGTCCCACCGAGAGCCCTATTCTTCAGGCTCGGTGGTGAACTGCAGGGGATAGCCCTTGGCGCGGCCGGCCTTGCTGGCGCGCATCGCCTTCGTCTCGGCGACATCCCGCGTGTAGACCGCGACCACGCAGACACCGCGCCGATGTGCGGTGATCATCACCCGATAGGCCTGGTCCTCGCTCATGCGGAATTCCGCCTTGAGGATACGGACCACGAATTCGCGCGGCGTATAATCGTCATTGACGAGGATCACCTTGTGGAGACGCGGACGCTGCGTCTTCGAGCGAGTTCTTGATGCGCGGTTTGGTAATGATGTCTTTCATCGGTGACAGAACTGCAACATCGACCGAGCCTATATAATGTCGGCCGTTCGGGTGCGTCCACCCACGCCCGCCCCATCGGCTCAGCCAGGGGCTCAGCGGAGAAAATAGCCCATTGTCCGGTTTCGGCACACCCGGCGTCGGATGCGGCCAGTTGGTGGCCAGAGCATGCGCTCCTGCGCCGTGCGAACGAGCACCTTGGCGAGCGCGCCGACATCGTCGTAGTTCGGCGGCCCGACCTTCGGCCATTATCGGTCAATCGTGCCGCGCGGCAAGAGCGGCGATGCGGACCGGGAGCGGGACTCGGCGGGACGATATAGGTCGTCTGGCTTAGGCCGCTGGAGCCGCTGAGACGCCCGCCTGAAAAATGACAGGCTGTATACTGCGGACGGCGCGTATCGCCGCGCCTGCCGGCATTCCCGCCTCTCGATCTTGGCGTTCCGGTGTGCCCGCGCGGCCATTGCAACAACGCCGCCGACGACCTAGCTAGTGCACTGACGCAAACAGAGGATTTACACGCGGCCTAGTTCGTGCGATTCTGCTGATATGGCACAAACCGTCAGCATCATCATCGCCTCTGAGGACCGCGCGCGTTTGGCGGCGGTTATTGAGGATCGCAACAGCGCGCAGAAGCACGTCCAGCGGGCACGGATCGTTCTTCTTTCGGCAGACAGGCTGCCCGTTCTGGAGGTGGCGAGGCAGATCGGTGGCAGTCGCCCGGCGGTGTGGCGCTGGCAGTTGCGATATGCCGAGCAAGGGGTGGATGGCCTCTTGCGGGACAAGACGCGCAAGCCGGGCAAAGCCCCTGTTCAGTTGGAGACCGTGGCCAGGGTGCTGGCGCTGCCATGCTCCGAGCCACCCCATAACGCGACGCATTGGACCGGCCGGGCGGTCGCCAAGGCTGTCGGCGTCAGCTTGCGGACGGTGCAACGCATCTGGGATGGGCATCGCCTTCAACCTCACCGCTTACGCACCTTCAAGATGTCCAACGATCCCGCCTTTGCCGCGAAAGTGGAGGATGTCGTCGGCCTGTACATGGAGCCGCCCTGTCATGCCGTGGTGCTGTCCATCGATGAGAAAAGCCAGATTCAGGCGCTCGATCGCACGCAACCCGGCCTTCCGCTGAAGCCCGGCAAATGCGCAACCATGACCCACGATTATAAGCGGAATGGCACCACCACCCTGTTCGCCGCGCTCAATATTCTCGATGGCACCGTGTTGGGGCGTTGCATGCAAAAGCACCGGCATCAGGAGTTTATCAAGTTCCTCAATGCGGTGGAACGCGCCGTTCCGGCGGGAAAGGTCATCCATGCCATCCTCGACAATTACGCCACCCACAAGCATCCCAAGGTCAAGCAATGGCTGGCCGACAATCCGCGCTGGGTCTTCCACTTCACGCCCACATCCGCATCCTGGCTCAACGCCGTCGAGGGCTTCTTCTCAGTCATCACCCGAAGGCGCATCCGTCGCGGCGTCTTCAAATCCGTCGCCGAATTGGAAGATGCCATCCGCCGCTACATCCGCGATCACAACGGTCACCCCAAGCCCTTTGTCTGGACGAAATCCGCCAAAGAAATTTTCGGCAAACTCAAGCGCCTGCCTGCACCATCTGAATGAGTCAGTGCACTAGTGTGGCGTCTTGCAATTGCCCACCAATTTCGCGGCCAGGTTTGTAGTCGGCCAATTGCGAGATAAGCGCCACACTAAGCCAATGATTTGCCTAATTAGTGTCCCTTTGTCCCGCAAATGCCGATGAGAGTTGGCGGCAAGCTAGTTGGCATTTGCGGGACGGGACACTAGAGGCCGGAACAGCGAGCAGCATTGCCTTCCGCACGAGGGAATAGGGGACGCCCGTCCGGGTTCCGGGCGGGTGCCGGAAGCAGAATGATGAACGCCACCATAGATCCGGCTTCGCCGTCCGCGGCGGACCCGAAGCAGAGTTTCGGCACGAGCGGAATGGCGCCGCTGTCGCGGCCGAGGCTGACGACACGCGCTTTCATGGCGATCGTCGCCTGGGCGGAGCGGCTCAATCTGAGATATTCGAAGGTCGGCAGCCCGCCGGTTTATGACAACGCCACCTTTCCGTGGGTGACGGAGATCGAGGCCGAATGGCGCGCGATCCGGGCCGAGCTCGACCGCGTGCTCCTGCGTCAGGCCGAGCTGCCGTCCTTCCAGGACATCGCGGCCGACGTGAAGACGATCAGCACGGACAGCCGCTGGAAGACCTTCTTCCTGATCGGCTTCGGCATCAAATCGGAGGAAAATATCCGCCAATGTCCCGAGACCTGGCGCATTGTGCAGAAGGTGCCGGGGCTGAAGACGGCGATGTTCTCGATCTTCGAGCCCGGCAAGCATCTGCCCGCCCATCGCGGCCCTTATAACGGCGTGCTCCGCCTGCATCTCGGACTGATCGTGCCGGAGCCGCGCGACAGGCTCGCTATCCGCGTCGACAAGCGGATCTGCCACTGGAAGGAGGGTGAGGCGATCATCTTCGACGACGCCTATGAGCATGAGGCCTGGAACCACACCGATCAGACCCGCGTCGTGCTGTTCGTCGATTTCGTCAAGCCGCTGCGCTTCCCGGCAAGCCTCGTCAACTGGTTGCTTCTCAACATCGCGCTGTTCACGCCCTTCGTCCGCGAGGGCATCGACAACCACAAGGACTGGGTGAAGCAGTTCTACGCCGAACGCTAGGAGGGCGGTGCGTCGGCTCAGGAGTCGGCGGTCAGCTCGCCGCGCAGATTCCGCAACACGAGATCGGCGACGGCGTCGCGCTCGAGGCCGAGCGCGAACAGGGCGTGCAGCTTGGTGACCGCTGCCTCCGCGGTCATGTCGGAGCCGCTCAGCACGCCGGCATCGGCGAGCGCTGAGCCAGCGGCATAATGCCGGAGCGAGACGCGCCCCTGCGGGCATTGCGAGACGCCGACCATGACCATGCCGGCATCGCTCGCGCGTTTCAGCGCCGCCAGAAACGCCCGGTCGGCGGTGGGCGCCGTGCCGACGCCATAGCAGCGTAGCACCAGCCCTTTGGCGCCGGTTTCGGTAATCGCGTCGATAAGCCTTGCGGAAATGCCGGGAAAGACCGGCAGTACGGCGATATTGCTGTCGCGGAAGGGCGGCGGCCGGTTGGGAAACACGCCGCTCGGCTCCGGCAGCCCGCTTGCGCCGCTGAAACGAAGCTCGGTGCCGATCTCGACCAGCGGCGGAAAATTCGGCGAGTCGAAGGCGTCCAGCTCCGTCGCCTTCAGCTTGATCGTCCTGTTGCCCCTTAGAATCCGCGGGCCGAAACAGACGCAGACTTCCCTGAGCCGCCCGGCGTCGATGGCCTGCACGGCACTGATTAGATTGAGCTGGGCATCGCTGCGTGGCTCGCAAAGCGGGATCTGCGAGCCGGTGACGATGACGGGCTTATCGAAATCGCCAAGCAGGAAGGACAGCGCCGAGGCGGTATAGGCGAGCGTGTCGGTGCCGTGAATGACGACGAAGCCATCGAAGCGGTCGTCTGCGCTTCTGATCCGCTGGGCCAGATCGTACCAATGATGCGGCGTGGCGTTCGAGCTTTCCAGCGGCTCGTCATATTCGCTGAGCTCGTATTCGGGCATCGTCTCGGCGGCAAGCTCCGGCATTCGCTGGCGGATCAGCGAGCCGAGATCCTTGGCCGGCGCATAGCCGTGCTCGGAAGGCCGCATGCCGAAGGTGCCGCCCATATAGATGATCGAGATGGTTTTGCGGGTCATATGCAATGCCGTTGGTGCTGCCATGGCCGTGGCGGCGGATGGTATCGGATCGCGCGGATCATTTCAGCCGCTCAGCGGCGGCGCGCCGGCCCAGGCGCGCAGAAGAAGATCGCGGATGGTGTCGCGCTCGAGGGGCCGCGGATTGTAATAGGGATCGGCGAGGGCGAGGTCGGCGGCTGTCTCAATGACGTCCCGCGGCATGCCGATATCTTTCAGCGCGCGTTTGGCGCCGACCGCGCCGGCAAGCTCGAACAGGGCAGAGGCCGCGTCCGCACCGCCGCCGAGCGCCTTCGCCGCCCGGCCGACCGCATCCGGAACGGTGGGCGCATTATAAGCGACGGCGTGCGGCAAAATGATCGTGTGCGTCTCGGCATGGGGAAGGCCGAAAGCTCCGCCGAGCACATGGCAGAGCTTGTGATGCAGCGCGACACCGGCGGAGCCGAGGCACATGCCGCACAGCCAGGCGCCGTAAAGTGCATCGGCGCGGCCGTCGCGGTCCGATGGCTCCCTGGCGATGCGCGGCAGGCTGCGGGCGAGCGCGCGGATGCCTTCCTCTGCCATGAGCGAAATAACCGGGTTCGCGTCCTTCGCATAGAAAGCCTCGACCGCATGAGCGATGGCGTTGATACCGCTGGTGCCTGAAATGGCCGCGGGCAGGTTCATCGTCAGCTCGACATCGTAGATCACCGTTTCCGGCAGCACTTTTATCGAGCGCTGCGTGGTCTTGCGCCCCGCCTCGGTCTGGCCGACGCCCGCCGTCATCTCCGAGCCGGCATAGGTGGTCGGCAGCACGATCTGCGGCAGGTCGGTGCTGAGCGCGATAGCCTTGCCGAGCCCGGTGGTCGAGCCGCCGCCGACCGCGACCGTGCCGTCCGCGCCGAGGTCCCGCACGACGCGCAGGGCTTCCTCCGTCACTTCGACCGGCGTGTGCATGGCCGCGCCGTTGAACATGCCGGCGCAAAGTTCGCCGATCAGCTCCGCGATCTCGGCCGCCAGTGCCCGCTGCCCCGGCGTTGAGAGCACCAGTACGCGCCTCAAACCCAGCCGGCGGACCTCGTCGGCAAGGCGCGAGCGGGTTCCGAAGCCGAAAATCACGCGCGCCGGAAGCGCCGTATAGGTAAAGCTCTGCATGGGCATCACCAGATTGGCTCAAGCTGCATCGGCATCATCGCACGGCCATATCGGTGAGGTATAGTGTGGGCCTTGCGGGTCGAGCGCCGCCAGGATTTTAAGGACTTGCCGCTACTTTCATGCCGGGTGTCTTGACTCGCAAAGCCGGGCTTGCCAAGCGATCTGACGCCGAACGTTACGTCGATGCGCCGAACGGGCCGCGCAAAATCTTCGGCTTCTGGGCTCCATTCAGCGCCGATCGGCGTTTAAGAACAAAGCTGGTTGAGGCGCCTTTGAGCAAGAAGAACAACTTCGAGACCTATGCCGATCCCGCTGCGGCGGTCGAGCGCATAAGCGAAATTTACGAGGAAATGACCGGACGCGTGCGGCGGCGGTTCCAGCGTTTTCTCGAAGGGGAGCGCACGGGCGCCTCCGCCAAGGATGCCTGCTACCCCGAACTCCGGCTGTCGGTCGGCCATGACGCTCTGGTCTACGATTCCCGGCCGTCATGGGGCACCTTGCCCTATCCGGGCCGCTACGCCACGACGCTCACTCAGACGGCTCTTTTCCACGACTATTACCTCGCTCAGCTCCAGCGGCTCGCCGATTATCACGGAGTGCCGTTCGAAGTGGGCGTTTCGAACCACCCGATCCCTTTGCCTTTCGTCGTCGATGAGGCCACCGCCGATCTGCAGCCCGAGGACATACGCGCGCTGCAGGCGGTCTTCGCCATGCCCGATCTCGGCGCAATCGAGGACACCATCGCCAACGGCACCTTTCACCGGCTGCCCGGCCAGCCCCGCCCGCTTTCGCTTTTCACCGCCGAGCGTGTGGATCTGGCGATTCAGCGTCTGCATCATTACACCGGCACCCACGCCCGGCATTTCCAGCGCTTTGTGCTGTTCACCAATTACCAGCGCTATGTCGAGGCCTTCATCGCTCATGGGCGTTCAATCATTGCCAATGGAGGCGGGCCGGAAGGCTATCGCTCATTCGTCGGGCCGGGCGATGCGGTCATGGGGGTTGACTCCGTAGTTCACGATGCGGACATCCCCGGTCCGTTTCCGCAGATGCCCGCCTATCACCTGACGCGGCCGGACCAGCTCGGCATCACCCTCGTCAACATCGGCGTCGGGCCCTCCAACGCCAAAACCATCACCGATCATCTGGCCGTGCTGCGTCCGCATTGCTGGCTGATGATCGGCCATTGCGGTGGTCTGCGCCGGTCGCAGCAGCTCGGCGACTATGTGCTCGCCCACGCCTATCAGCGCGAGGACCATGTGCTCGACCACGATCTGCCGGTGTCGGTGCCGGTGCCGCCCATCGCCGAGATCCAGGTGGCGCTGCAGGACGCGGTGTCGCGCATTACCGGCCTGACCGGCCAGGACCTCAAATCGCGCATGCGCACCGGCACGGTGGTCACGACCGACGACCGGAATTGGGAGCTGCGCTTCAACGACCTTTACAGCCATTTCAACCGCTCGCGGGCCATCGCTATCGACATGGAGAGCGCCACCATCGCTGCCAATGGCTTCCGCTTGCGGGTGCCCTATGGAACGCTGCTTTGCGTGTCCGACAAGCCGTTTCACGGCGAGATCAAGCTGCGCGGCATGGCCGACAGCTTCTACCGTCAGCGCATCGACCAGCATCTGACGATCGGGCTCGAAGTGGTGCGCACGCTGCGCGAGCGGGGCGTCAACCAGTTGCACAGCCGCAAGCTGCGCGCGTTCGACGAGCCGCCATTTCAGTAAGGCGACCGCTCTCGTCTTCCCGGGCGAGCGAATGCGAGGCCCGGGACCCAATCCACCTGACCGTAAGCTTGTGCCTTGCAATCAGGCCAGTGGGCCCCGGCCCTGACGGCCGGGGCGACGACCTCGGCCTTCTCATCTTCCAGGAGTCTAAAACTCAGCCGAATTCCGTCACGATGCGCTCGACGATGTCGTCGACGCCGAAGCGGATCGGGTCGGTCGCTGGCAGTGAATGGGTGGCGGCCGTGTCGGCGAGCAGCGTGCGCGCGGTGGTATCGTCCAGCGCCTGCGTGTTCACCGCGATACCGACGCAGCGTATGGCCGGGTTGGTCACCCGCCCGCAAGCGATGGTCAGGTCGATGACCTGTTGGATGGTCGGCAGCGGATGCGAGACGCCGCGCATGGTCTTGCGGGTCGGCTCATGGCAGACGACGAAAGCGTCGGGCTGCGCACCATGCAGCAGACCGAGGCTGACGCCCGCGAAGGACGGGTGGAACAGCGAGCCCTGGCCCTCGACGATATCCCAATGCGTTGACGCTGCCGCCGGCGACAGCCATTCCGCCGCGCCGGAGATGAAATCGGCCACCACCGCATCGATGGCGACGCCGCGCCCGGAGATGAAGATGCCGGTCTGGCCGGTGGCGCGGAAATTGGCATCGAGGCCGCGGGCGCGCATCCCCTTTTCCAGCGCCAGCGCCGCATATTTCTTGCCGACCGAGCAGTCCGTGCCGACGGTGAGCAGGCGCAGTCCGGGGCGTCTGGTGCCTTTGCCGGTAGCGAATGTCTGCTCGGTGTGGCGCACGTCGAACAGGGCACGCCCGTTGTGCTCGGCGGCGGCGCGGATCTCCGGCTTCGAGCCGAGCTGCGTATGCAGCCCGCTGGCGATTTCCATGCCGGCATCGAGCGCGGCGACGATTTCGGCGGTCCAGTGGTCGGGCAGCACGCCGCCGGCATTGGCAACGCCGATGACCATGGTTCGCGCGCCGACCTTCGCCGCCTCGGCGATGGTCATGTCCGGGATGCCGAGATCGGCGCCGCAATCGGGCAAGCGGAGCTGGCCGAGACACCAGTCGCGCCGCCAGTCGACAATGCCTTGCGCCGTCTTCGCCGCAAGCTGGTCCGGCACGTCGCCGAGAAACATCAGATAGGGTGGCTTGATTTCCATGGGGTTGTCTTTGTTTCTTTTCCCAAAATCGGGAACCGATTTTCGGATCTCGCTCTAAGCGCAGGTAGCCTCGCGAGTTCCAAAAAGCCTCGCGAGTTCACGAGTCCTGCAACCGGTCCGCCCCCGATGATCCGGCGCATAAACCTCATTAAAGCCCGGCAAGATGCGCCGCAAGCAGCGTCAGCGTTCCGGTGAGCACGCCCGCCCCCAAATGCCGGCGCGCCAGGAAATAGACCCCGACGCCGAGGCAAAAAGCGCCAACGCGAACGGCCAAGCTCACATCGGCGAGCGAGCCGGGCGGGAAGATCACGATGCGGGCGATCAGGCCGGCGACGAGCGCGGTGGAGACGGCCTTCACCCAGCTGACGATCGGCCCGTCCTCGGACAGCCCGCTCGACAAGACGACGCCGCCGAGGCGCCAGACCGCCGTCGCGGCAACCCCGGCAATGAAGATATAGGGCATGACCCCGGTCGGTGCGATCATGACTTGCCGCCTCCTTTCCGGACGTGACGGCTGATCAGAACGCTGATCGAGCCGCCGACGAGCCCTGTCAGCAGGAGGTCGAGCTGGGGCAAAAGGACGTGGAACATCGGGCCGAGGGCGAGCCCTAAGAGAATGGGCATCGCGCCGACTGCCGAGCGCACGCTGGCGGCCATAGAGAGGAAGAAGTAGATCGGCATCATGAACAGGAGCGCTGCGCCGAAGCTCGGCGGGACGCCGGAGGCCAGCAAAAAGCCGATCAGCGAGCCCGAGGATGAGGCCACGACCATGAAGCCGGCGATGCCGAGCGAATAGGCGGCGCGTAAATGCCGGGGCACGCCCGGCCCGCGGCGTATCGTTTCGACCCAGACTGTGACGGCAGTGAAATAGGCGACGGCGAACTCCATCCATTTCGGCACGCGCCGGTCGCGGATCATCGGCAGGATCGAGACGGTCATCGGCAGGAGGCGCACGCCGGTCGCGGTGACGGCGATGGCGGCGGTGAGGATCGAGGCGCCGCGCGCCATCTGATCCACCAGCACGACCTGGCCGGGCAGGGCGAAGATGAACACCGACATGAATACCGTGTCGAGAACGGAAAAGCCGGTCTCGTTGGTCAGTGCGCCGAAGCCGATGAAGCTGGAGAACAGGATGAAGGCTGGCACGAGCGGGGTCTCGCGGGCGCCGCGCCAGGCGGCGGCGAGCCGGGTCGTATCGGGTGACCAGGCGCTGTCAACCGGATTGAGGCCGCTGCCGTCCATCGGTCGGGTCCGTTCTCGGGGTAACCGTTGCGGAGGCGGCGCGCGCCGCATCCATTCCATGCTCTGCGAATTTACGGAAAAGCCCGCAAAACACAAATGCTGCTTCGACATGGAGGGGACAACGCAAACGCAAGGCGCGTCAAGCGGGGCGAAATGCCTTGTTTAGCGACCGAATGAAAAGCTCCTTTTGAGCTTGCTCCATAATCCGTCCGGATAAGGCTGTTCTGCCTTCGCCGTCATCCCGTGCGCGATGCAGCACGCCAGTGGCGCATCGCAGACACGGGATCCCTTGTGGCGGATCCCGGATCTGCAGCGCACCGATAAATCGCTGCGCTGCGTCTGGGACGACGCCCAGTTTGGTTTGATGGCAGCAGGAACGCCCTAACCATTGCCGTCCAGCATCAGGCGGCGGCGCAGAGAGACGCGCGGCATGGGTTCCGGCTCCGGGTCGGCCTCCGCCTCTTCCGGTGCACTCTCGGCGGGAGCTGCCGGCGCAATGGGGTCGGCCTCAGCGGAAAGGCGGTCGCCCGTCTCCTCGGAATGGGCCAGCTCTTGCTGTTCTGGAGCCTCGCCTTCCAGCGTCTCCTGACCGGCGTCGGCCGCAGCGGCGTCCTCTAACATGGGCGCATCGCTCTTCTCGGCGCCGTCGTCCTTCAGATAGCCCCGCCCGACCTGCCAGGCCGATTTCAGCGCCGCCGGCACGAAGGCGGGATCCGTGTAATCCTCGCCGTAATCGACCAGCCCGTCGATATTGGCGAATACGGCGCTCGACCGCCACAAGGCCGCCATGGCGCGGCGGCGCAGGATGGCTGGCACGCCGTCCTTCATGAACACCGAGAAGTCGCTGTGCTCGCTGAGCGTCTCCAGATCGACGGCCTCGGCGGCCTCGCGGTTCGCCGCGAGTTCGGCGTCACGGGCGGCGCGCGCCTCGGCATCAGCCTCCGGCGCATGGGGCGGCTCCGGCGTCTGCAGCGCCTCATCGGCTTTCGCCTCGCCCGGCGCGGTCTCTTTTGCCGCCAGCTTGCGCCGCGACCAGCGGGACAAGAATCCGGTGTCTTCTTCCGGCTCCGACATGAT
Organism: uncultured Alphaproteobacteria bacterium; assembly: GCA_963798805.1. Lineage (GTDB taxonomy): Bacteria > Pseudomonadota > Alphaproteobacteria > Rhizobiales > Rhodomicrobiaceae > CAVZCK01. Next base: position 115,464 of record CAWCVC010000017.1, on the reverse strand, counting down.
CCGTCCTATTGACGCGTGCGCGGCGTGAAGATCGGCGTCTTGCCGAATTTCTGCTCTTCCACGTTCAGTTCGTCGCGCTGCCGCTTCTTGAATCTTGCCTCGACGTGATGCTCCTCGACGAAGGCCTGAATCAGCGCCGCGACCTCCTCCGGCATGGCCACTTTCTCGATGATATTCTCCCCGGCGTCGTGGAAATCCTGCGCTTCATAAGCCGAGGCGGTCACCATATGCGGCGCATAGGGAAATTCGCACGAGCGTGGATCCTCGTTCACCTGCAGCACGACATACAATTCCGGCTGATCGAGCATCAGATTGTGCCGCAGCGGCTCGGTATCCTTGCGGTGGAGCGTCAGCGGCAGGGTTCCCGCGTGATAGCGCACAAAGTCTTCCCCGCGCATCAGCTCGGCCCATGATACGCCCTCGGCGGCATTGGTAAACACGGCCACCGGCTTCCAGATCCAGTCCCCCCAGGGATGCATCGATTTGCGTTTCTCGACGACGATCCCCAGCGGGAGCGTCACTTCCCGGTTTTCGATTGTTTTCAAGGCTCCTCCCGACCGTCGATGGACGGTCACCCTGACAGATTGGCGCAAAATTATTGGAAAACCAAGCCTTCTGTCGGGTCGGCATAAAGGTCTGTACAAGCTGACGCCGCGCCGCCTAGTGTGGCGTCTCGCAATTGCCGATACCCTTGCAACAACCGCTTTCGGCAATTGCGAGACATAAGCCACCCTAGAAGACTCAAGGTTTTCTAGTGTCCCGTCTCCAAATTGCCGGTCGAGCGTGCGGCGAATTCGGTAGGCAATTTGGAGACGGGACACTAGACTTATAATGAATTTAAAGTCCCTGAAGGACAATCAAGAATGAAGCAGGAACATCGCACCTGCTTGGTGTGCAATTGCGAGAAGACGATGCCGCTCGACGCGGCTGAATTGTCTGCGGCGGCCGGACAGCCGGTCGGCCCGATTCACACCCAGCTTTGCAGATCGCAACTGGAAAACTTCGAAAACGCGCTGGCCGATGACGGCGATATCATCGTCGCCTGCACGCAGGAGGCGCCGCTATTTCAGGAGGTCGCGGACGAGCAGGGCAAGGGCGAACGCGTTCATTTCGTCAATATCCGCGAGACGGCGGGATGGTCCGCCGAGGCTGGCAAGGCGGCGCCGAAGATCGCCGCCCTGCTCAGCGCGGCCGCCTATGAGGCGAAGCCCGCGCAGCTCAAATCCATCGCATCGGACGGCATGTGTCTGGTCTACGGCTCGGGCCAGCAGGCGCTCGAGGCGGCCAAGCTGCTCTCGGGCCGGCTCTCGGTGACGCTGCTGCTCTCGGATCGCGAAGACTTCATGCTACCGTCGGTCGCCGACATCCCGATCTATCACGGCGACATCGCCAGGGTGCAGGGCTCACTCGGGGCCTTCTCCATCACGGTAAACAATTACGCGCCGCTGATGCCCTCATCCCGCGGCGCGCTGAAATTCGTCATGGCCCGCGACGGCGCGGCGTCGACCTGCAGCCTGATCCTGGACATCTCCGGCAAGCCACCGCTGGTGACCGGCTATAGGCATCGTGATGGCTATAGGCGCGCCGATCCGGGCGATCCGGCGGCCGTGCTGCGCGCTGTGATCGAGCTTTCGGACATGGTCGGCGAGTTCGAAAAGCCGCTCTATGTCGCCTATCAGCAGGAGATATGCGCCCATTCCCGCTCGCGGATCACCGGCTGCACGAAATGCCTGGACGTTTGCCCCGCCGGGGCTATCGCCGAGGCGGGCGACTACGTCCGGATCGATGCCGGCATTTGCGGCGGCTGCGGCTCCTGCCATGCCGTGTGCCCGACCGACGCCGTCAGCTACCGCTATCCGCGCCGTGAGGATACGATCGGCAAGGTGCAGGCGATGCTGCAGGCCTATAGCCAAGCGGGCGGCAAGGCGCCGGCGCTGCTGTTGCATGACGGCAGTTTCGGCACCGAGATCGTCGCGGCGATGGCGCGCTTCGGCCGCGGCCTGCCCGCCAACCTGCTGCCGTTTTCCATGCACGCCGTGACGTCGGTCGGCCATGTCGAAATGGCGGCATGCCTCGCCAATGGCGCGCAGCGGATCTTGGTCCTGACCAATCCCGCCAACCGCGAGGAATTGGACGGCTTGCAGACGGAGGCCGCGCTTGCGAACCACATCGTCTCCGCCCTCGGCTTCGGGGATGAGGCGCGCATCGAGGTGGTGACGGAGGCCGACCCCGATCAGGTCGAGACGGCGCTCTGGTCCGAAGCCCCGCGCAGCGCCATGCCGAAAGCCGGGTTCACCGCGGTCGGCTCGAAACGCGGCATCGCGCGCATGGCCTTTGCCAAGCTTCATGAGCACGCGCCGCGCAAGCCAGAGATTATCGAGCTGCCGGCAAAGGCGCCTTATGGGCGCATTGCCATCGATCAGGCGGCCTGCACGCTCTGCATGTCCTGCGTCTCGGCCTGTCCGACCGGCGCAATCATGGACACGCCCGGCGAGCCGAAGCTGCGCTTTACCGAGAGCGCCTGTGTGCAATGTGGGCTATGCGTGAAGACCTGCCCGGAGAATGCCTTGAGCCTCGATCCGCGGCTCAATTTCACGCCCGCGGCGATGCAGCCCGTCACCCTTTACGAGGAAACCCCCTTCGACTGCATCGTCTGCGGCAAGCCTTTCGCGACGAAATCGACCATCGACCGCATTACGCGGCAACTGGCGGGCAAGCATGCCATGTTCGCCGACGCGTCGCGCGCCCGCCTCATTCAGATGTGCGAAGACTGCCGGGTGCAGGAGCTGGCCAACAGCACCAACGATCCGTTTGCCTCGCGGCCCAGGCCGAAAGTCCGGACGACGGAGGATTATCTCGCCGCGCGGGACAACAATCTCTCGGCGGACGATTTCCTCATCGATGACTGAGCGTGGCTTCGCGCGTCAGGCGTCTGCGGCTGTCTTCTTCGGCGTCGCCAGCGGCGTGTACAGGCAGCGGTCCGGCTTCAGATCGATGAGCGGTGTGCCGTCGAGGCAGTCGAGCCCGCGGACCAGGACGCTCGACCCCTCCAGTCCCACGAAAGCGACGATCGAGGTGCCGATCGGGTTCGGGCGAACCGGCGAGCGCAGCGCGAAAGTTCCGCGCGTGCGGTCGTCGTGCGCCGGGTTCTGCACCACGAGATCGCGCCGGGAGCGATCAAGCCAGTAGAGCACTTCCAGCCTCTCGAAAGAGTCGATGCCCTGGAGCGCCGGCGTCCATGGCTCGAAGATCTCGATCCGGCAGATCGGGCCGTCGAGGCGCCCCTGCCGCGGGCAGTCGAGCCGGTCGGTCCAGGGCGTGCGGATGCGGCCGATGAAAACGATCGCCGCATCCATCCGCTCGGGGAAGGGGACGGCGATCTCATTGGCCCGAATACCGGTCTTCTCATTCATGTGTCGATCTGTCCGTCTGTGAAGGGCGCCAAGCCTGGGCCGTCATAGGCGAAGCTGGAAGCGATCAGCGTGTCTCCGATGGCCGCAGGGCTGGGTGCCTGCGCATCAGCTGCGACCGCCCCAGCTCGGCGAGGAGCCCAATGAACAGGCCGAGAGCGGCGTTGACGAGAAGACAGATCAGCGCGGTCGCCCCGATGATCGCCAGACAGCCGGGGCGCAGGGCGGCGAGACGGCTCACATTGACAAGCTGAAAGCCGGCGAAGGCCAACAGCGCGGCAATGACCGGCATCGGCACCAGCGACAGCCAGGCGAGCGTGTTCGGGCCGGCGAACACGCCGAGGGCAAGGCATGTGGCGCCGAAAACGACCGGCGCCAGCCCTGTCCGCGCGCCTTGGGCGTATTGGGCGGCGAGGCCGCCTGCGCCGTGGCACATCGGAATAGCGCCGAAAGGTGCAAGCAGCAGATTGAGCCCGCCCGACGAAAGGGCGAGATTGCGCGCGCTGAGGCGGTCCCGGTCCTCCGGGAAATAATCGCCTGCGAGCGCGGAGGTCAGCAGAATGGCATTGGTGACCGTCAAAGCCAGTTGCGGCAGCACGCCGGTCGTGAGCGCCTGGTGAAAGGCCGGTAATCCCAATATGCGAATGGCAGGCCAATGCCAACCGAGCGAGCCGGCGGGGATCTCGGCGGCGCCTGACGCCAGCGACCAGAGGATCGCGCCGGCGAGGACGATCAGGCAACCGATCGCCCGAAGCCCGCTGAACTGCAGCGCGAAAAGCAGCCCGAGCACGGCGACGCCCAGCCATAAAGTATTGCCGGCAAGCCCGGCGCTGGTGTTGACAAGGCTGAGGCCGAGGCCAAGCTGAATGCCCAGCAGAACCGTCCGCGGCACGGCCCGCTGGAGACGATTGATCAGGCCGGTGGCGCCCAGGATCAAGAGGGCAACCCCGATCATCAGCGCGCTCGCCGTGACCGCGGCCGCGCTCATGCCCCCGGTGATGGCGAGCGCGGCGATAATTTTCATCGGCTGAACCGGCACGGGACGGCGGTAGAACGCGCCCGTGGCGATGGCGAAAACGCCGAAGCCGATCATCAGGCCGGACGCATCATAGGAGCCGAGCACCAGAACCCCGATGACCAGCGGCAGGAAGGTGCCGAGATCGCCGAAGGCGCCGGACATATTGCCGATCCATTGCGGCCAGCCGCGCTCAGCGGCTTGATATGTTTGCGATCTCTGATCCACTCCTGTCCTCGGCCTATTTGATGGCCAGTCTTACGGGCATTGCTTCGACCTCAGCTTACGTCGCTCATACGCCGACCGGAAGCCCCGGATCGCCTTCTCCTACGGTACCCTGCAAATTAATGCAAACTTGCGCGCTCTGGGAAACTATTGCAAAGTTTACAAGTTTCCCCGTGGAATTGGCGGTTTCAGGAAATTATGCAGGACATCGACCACGCACTCATCCTGGCGCTGCAGTTGATCGTCTCGGGCGACTCCAATCTCCTGGAGATCATCGGACTGTCGCTCCGCGTTAGCCTGACCGCGATGCTTTTCGCCTGCCTCATCGGCCTGCCGCTCGGAGCGCTGCTCGCCATCAGCCGCTTTCGCGGCCGCGGCGCTGTGCTCGTCGTCGTCAACGCGCTGATGGGCCTGCCGCCGGTGGTCGTCGGCCTCTTGGTCTATCTGCAATTCTCCCGGTCGGGACCGCTGGGCTGGCTCGGCCTGCTCTATACGCCGACCGCCATGATCGTCGCCCAGGCCATTCTGATCACCCCCATCATCGCGGCGCTGTCCCGGCAGGTTCTCGAAGACCTGCACAATGAATATGCCGAGCAGTTCCGCTCGCTCTGCGTGTCGCGGGCGACAATGATCGGCGCGCTAATCTGGGACGGACGCTATTCGCTGCTGACGGTGGCGCTCGCCGGCTTCGGGCGCGCGGTCGCGGAGGTCGGCGCGGTGATCATCGTCGGCGGCAATATCGATCATCTCACACGCATGATGACCACGGCCATCGCGCTCGAGACCTCGAAGGGCGACCTGCCGCTCGCCCTGGCGCTCGGCTTGGTCCTGCTCGTTCTCGCGCTCGGCGTCAATGCGGCGGTCATGGCCATGCGTCTCACCGCGCAGCGATACGCCTATGCTTGACCGTGCTATCACCATCGACCGCGGCATCGCAACGGACGCGGCCACGGCGTCCGCCGGCAGCCTCATGCCGCTGCATGCCAGGGGCCTCGTTCTGGAGATCGCCGGCAAGCGGCTGATCGACGGCATCGACCTGACGCTCGCGGCGCACGCCTTTACCATGGTGATGGGTCCGAACGGAGCCGGCAAAAGCCTGCTGCTGCGCCTGCTGCACGGCCTCATCCAGCCGAGCGCCGGAAGTATCGACTGGGGCGCTAAGCCACTGAGCAAAGCTGTCCGCGAGCGCCAGGCGATGGTGTTCCAGCGGCCCGTGCTGCTGCGCCGGTCGGTGGCGGCGAATATCGATTTCGTCTTGCGGCTGAAAGGGAACGGCTCGCGCGACGCCCGCGACGAAATCCTCGCCCATGTCGGCCTACTCGATCATGCGAGGCAGCCCGCCCGTCTGCTCTCCGGCGGCGAGCAGCAGCGTCTTGCGCTCGCCCGCGCGCTGGCGCTCGAACCGGAGGTGCTGTTCCTCGACGAGCCGACGGCGAGCCTCGATCCCGCTTCCATGCAGATGATCGAGGAGATCGTCTCGGTGGCGCATCTGCGCGGCACCAAGATCATCTTCATCACCCACGATCTCGGCCAGGCCAAGCGCCTCGCCGACGAGATCGTCTTCCTGCATCGCGGTCGACTGTGCGAGCACACGCCGGCCGGCCGCTTCTTCACCGACCCGTCCTCCGAGGCGGCGCAAGCCTACCTCGACGGACGGATCGTCCTCTGACTGATCAACCAAGGATAAAAGGGAGAACGCCATGAGCTATCGGAACTATTTGGTCGGCGCGGTGCTGCTTGCCGCCGCTCTTGCACCGGCCACGGGCGCCGTCGCGCAGGACAAATCCATCCTCGTGCAATCGACGACGTCGACGCAAAATTCCGGCCTCTATGGCTATCTGCTGCCGATCGTGAAGAAGGAGACGGGCATTACCGTCAACGTCGTGGCGGTCGGCACCGGCCAGGCGATCAAGAACGCCCATAATTGCGACGGCGACGTGCTGGTCGTCCACGCCAAGCCGGCGGAGGAGAAATTCGTCGCCTCCGGCTATGGCGTGAAGCGCTATGACCTGATGTATAACGACTTCATCATCGTCGGCCCGCCCTCCGATCCGGCCGGCGTTGCGGGAACGAAGGACGCGGTTGCCGCCTTGAAGAAGATCGCCGCCGCCAAGGCGCCTTTCGCTTCGCGTGGCGATGATTCCGGCACCGATAAGAAGGAGAAGGCGCTCTGGAAACAGGCCGGCATCGATCCGACCAAGGATTCCGGCAAATGGTATCGCTCGACCGGCTCGGGCATGGGTGCCACGCTCAATACGGGCGTCGGCATGGGCGCCTATGTGCTGACCGACCGCGCCACCTGGATCAGCTTCAAGAACAAAGGCGATTTCAAAATCGACGTCCAGGGCGACAAGGCGCTGTTCAACCAATATGGCGTCATTCTCGTCAACAAGGAGAAGTGCCCGAAGGTGAAGGCCGATCTGGGCAAGCAGTTCATTGACTGGCTGCTCTCGGACAAGGGGCAGAAGACGATTGCCGCCTATAAGGTAGACGGCCAGCAGCTCTTCTTCCCGAACGCCAAGCCGCAGTCGTGATCACCGCTGGCTAGTGGTTCGACTGAAACATTCGCATCCCCATGCAGCACCGCATTTGCAAATGTTTCAGTCATAAGAACAACTCGCTAAGTATGTGTTTTTATTCGAGTTTTTGAATTTGATATTTGAGGATGAGCCTGGCCGCAACCGGGACTCAAATGTCAAATTCGCTCTACTAGTGTGGCGTCTCGCAATCGCCTTCCCCCTCGCGGCGGTCTCGACAAGGCAATTGCAAGACAAAGGGACACGAGAACGGTTGAGATCTGGCAGGAATGACCCGCGGGGCGTGACAGTGCTCCGCCGGATTGCTTAGCTGCCTTAACCGAGTGATGATGGCCATGCGCGCGCGTCTTTATATGGCTTTGGTGCTTGCGCTTGCTGTCCTGCCGTCCGGGCCGGGCCTCGCAAAAACCGTCACCGATTCCGCTGGCCGCACTGTCACGGTCCCCGACAAGGTCTCGCGCGTCTATGCGGCGGGACCGCCCGCCTCGATCCTGCTCTATGTGCTGGCGCCCGATACGATGACCGGCTGGCCCCGCGCGCCCCATCCCTATGAGCGCCCCTACCTGGCCGCTCCCTATCGCGACCTGCCGGAGACCGGCCGGCTCACGGGCCGCGGCGATACCGCCAATCTCGAAGTGGTGCTGAGGACCAAGCCGGATCTGATCTTCGATTTCGGCTCCATCCGCGACACCTATATCTCTCTCGCCGAGCGGGTGCAGCAGCAGACCGGCATCCCCTATCTCTTGATCGACGGCCGCTTCGAGAACACGCCCAAGGCGCTGCGGCTAATGGGCAGCGTGCTCGGCGTCGAGGACCGGGCCGAGAAACTCGCCCGCTATGTCGAGGATCTTTTCGCCGAGTTGGACCGCGGGCTGGCCAAGATCCCCGAGGATCAGCGCCCGCGCGTCTATCTCGCCCGCGGGCCGGACGGGCTGGAGACCGGCCTCAAGGGCTCCATCAACACCGAAATTATCGAAAGGGCAGGGGGCCGCAATGTCGCCGATCCGGGGCCGGATTCGAGTGCCCGGCGCGGCATCACTCAGGTCTCGATCGAGCAGGTCATCGTCGCCAACCCCGACACGATCATTACCTGGGACCGCAATTTCTACGATCAGGTATGGAAAAATCCGCTCTGGGCCAATATCGATGCCGTCAAGCGCAAGCGCGTCTATCTCGCGCCGACCGCGCCCTTCGGCTGGATCGACCGGCCGCCCTCGCTCAACCGGATCATCGGGCTGAAATGGCTCGCCGGCCTCTTCTATCCGGACCGCTTCAAATTCGACCTGCGCGCCGAGACACGCGCCTTTTACAAATTATTCTATCATGTCGATCTGAAGGACCAGAAACTGGATCGGCTGATCGAATGGGCGAACGGACGACCGTGAGAGCTGAGCATCAGGCGGCACCGGCGGCGCTGACCATCGGCGGGCTTGGCGCTGCGCTCGTGCTGCTGACGCTGTTCGCCATCACCATCGGTCCCTTTCCGCTCTCCATCGGCCAGATTCTCGATGCGCTGTTCCGCTGGGCGGTGGGGGAGCACGCGCCCGGTGGCCAGATCGACACGGTGCTGTTCCAGGTCCGCATCCCGCGCGTGACGGCGGCGCTGCTGGTCGGCGCCGCCCTGGCCGCCGCCGGGACCGTCTATCAGGGCCTGTTCCGCAATCCTCTGGTCTCACCGGACATTCTCGGCGTCTCGACCGGCGCGGGTCTTGGAGCGGCGACAGGCATTCTCTTGTCACTGCCGGTTATTGCGATCCAGGGCCTCGCCTTTGCCGGCGGGCTGGTGACCGTGGCGTTGGTCTACAGCGTGGCCACCGCGGTGCGCGGCCACGAGCCGACGCTGGTGCTGGTCCTCGCTGGTGTGGTCCTCGGTGCCCTGGCCGGCGCCTGCATCTCGCTCGTCAAGATCCTCGCAGATCCCTATGACCAGCTTCCGGCCATCACTTTCTGGCTGCTCGGCTCACTGGCCGGCATCAACCCGAAGGACGTCTGGTCGGCGCTGCCGCTCGTCGCCATCGGCCTTGTGCCGCTGGTGCTGCTCCGCTGGCGGATGAACCTGATGGCGCTGGGCGACGAGGAAGCCTCCGCGCTCGGCATTGATCCGCGCCGCCTGCGCGTCCTGTTCATCGCCGCGGCAACGCTGATGACGGCAAGTGTGGTCGCCATCTCCGGCGTCATCGGCTGGGTCGGGCTGGTCATGCCGCATATTGCGCGGCTGATCGTCGGCCCGAATTTCGACCGGCTGCTGCTGACCGCGATGCTGCTCGGCGCCGGCTATCTGCTGATCGTCGACACGCTCGCGCGTACCATCGGCACGACCGAGACGCCGCTCGGCATTTTGACCGCCTTTCTCGGCGCACCGGTGTTCCTCTGGCTCTTGGCGAGCGGACGGAGAAGCTGGTGACCACGCTGCGGGCGGAAAATCTCGGCTTCGGCTATCCGCGTTTTCCGGTCGGGCAGGGTGTCGATCTGCGCATCGAGGCCGGCGAGGTCTATTGCCTGCTCGGGCCGAATGGCTGCGGCAAGACCACCTTGTTCAAGACGCTGCTCGGACTCATCCCACGCCAGGCCGGTCGCGTCGAGCTGGACGGCGAGGACATCGCTGGGCTCGACCGCAAGGCCGTCGCGCAGCGCATCGCCTATGTGCCGCAGGCCCATACGGCGGTCTTTCCCTATACGGTGTGGGATATGGTGCTGATGGGCCGAACCGTCCATCGCGGCTTATTCTCGGCGCCGGGCGCGGAGGACCGGGAGCGCGCCTATGCGGCGCTGGAGCAAATGGGGATTGGCGAGCTGGCGGATCGCGATTACACGCGCATTTCGGGCGGCCAGCGCCAGCTTGCGCTGATCGCCAGGGCACTCGCCCAGGACGCCCGGCTGGTGGTGATGGACGAGCCGACCGCCAGCCTCGATTTCGGCAATCAGGTGCTGGTGCTTCGGGAGGTGCGCAAGCTGGCCGCTGCGGGGCTCGGCATCGTGCTGTCGACCCACAATCCCGACCATGCGCTCGCCTGCGCCACCCGGGTGCATCTCATGGCGGACGGCACCACGCAGGCCGCGGGCAGCCCCGCGGAAGTGCTCACGCCCGAAATTCTCTCCCGGACCTATGGTGTGCCGGTTGCCGTCGAACAGCTCCGCAATGGTCACCGTGTCTGCGTGCCGGTCGATCTGCTCGATTGAGCCGCCTCGGCGCTATTCCGCGCCGAGGATGACTTCGCTAGCCTTGATGATGACGGAAACATCCTTGCCGGCCTGCAGGCCGAGCCGGTCGACGGAATTGACCGTGATCGTCGAGGTGATGATATTGCCCCCGCCAATATCGACCTGCACCTCCGCGGCCACGGTGCCTTTGGTCACGCTCGTGACCTTGCCCTTCAAAACGTTCCGTGCACTGAGCTTCATGTCATCCTCCGCCAATCATTGTTGGTAAGCGGATTGCTCGCCGCCATGGGCGACTCGCCGCTTGCCCGTTAGATTGGTGGCTCGGGCCGGATCTGTCGACGGTTAAATGGCGGCAGCTGCGGTCACGGGCCATTGAAATAGACCCGGCCGAATTGCGAGACGTCATATCCGGCGAGCTCGCGGGCGCGGGCGAGGAAGGTGCCTGAGCGGCAGAAATCGAGAAAGCTCTGCATGGGCGGCAGGAACCAGGCGCGGCGGTCGACCAGGATGTCGAACTGCTCCTCGATCAGCGGTACGAAAGGCAGCCGGTATTGCGCCGCCAGCGAGGCGAGCCCGAACGCGGAGTCAGCCTTGCCTTCCCGCACGGCAAGCGCCGCGTCGGCCTCCGTGCGCGCGGGCGGCGTCATTTCGAGATCGTCCGGGCTCAGCCCGGCTCGCGCCAGAAGATGAGAGAACAGCGCCTGCGCGCCGGACTCAGGCTGCCGCGGCGTCACCCTGTGCCCCTTCAGCTCGGCAATGGAGCCGATCTGCTTCTTCTGCTTCTCGCTGACGATCAGGCCACGCTGCCGTTTCGCCCAGCCGACCAGGACGACGGGCATGGCTGCGAATTGCTCGGCGACCAGACGCTGGTTCCAGCTATCGGTGGCAGGGTCGTAGAGGTGAAGGCCGGTCGCCACGCCTTCGCGGCTGGCGAAGCGGGCGAGCCCGTCCGTGCTGCCGTCGAAATAGGTGGCGATGCCGCAGCGCGACTCGCGCAGCGCCCATTCGAGCAGGGGATCGTGGCTACCGAGGAAGACATTCGGCAGCGGCTTGACCGCGAAGCGCTCGAAGCCCGAGCTGCGTTCGGCAAGCCAAGCCTGTACGGCATCGCGCGGGAAGAGCAGCTTGCCCATGGCCTTGGAGCAGGGGACTTCGCCGGAGGCCGCTAAGTCGTAGACCTTGCGCTCCTTGATGCGCAACAGATCGGCGAGTTCCTTGGTGGTCAGATATTCGGCCATGATCACTGGCTGGGTAAAATGCGGGAATTTTGCACAAGCTTGCAAAATTTCCGAAGCTAATCAAGCCGAACCGCTTGGCGAGGCCTACGCGCCGAACTGCGAGAACGGCCAGAAGGCGAGCAGGTCACCCTCCTCGATGCGCTCGACCTCTTCGGTCACCTCGATCAGACCGCTGGCGGCCTGAAGGCCCGCGATCAGGCCGGAGCCGTCGCGCTCGAATTTTTTCAGGACGGTCTTGCCGCCCTGCATCTCGAACCAGCCCCGGTAGAATTCGCGGCGGTCCCGCTTTTTGCGCGGGATCGCAAAGCCGGCTGGCAGCATGATCTTTTCCGGCTCCCGCCAGGGGGCTCCCGCCAGCCGCAACAGCGAGGGATAGACATAGAGCAGCCAGCAGACGAAGACGGCGACCGGGTTGCCCGGCAGGCCGAAGACTGGTGTTGCCTCGATCTGCCCCATCATCATCGGCCGGCCCGGCTTTATCGCCAATTGCCACAAATGGCAGGTGCCGAGCTTTTCGATGGTGGCGCGCAGATGGTCCTCTTCGCCCTTCGAGGCTCCGCCCGAAGTGATGATCACGTCATATTGCCGGGCGGCGGCAGAGAGCGCATCGGCGATGGCGCCGGGATCGTCGGGCAGGATGCCGAGGGGATGGACTTCGACGACCGGAAGACCTTGCGCGAGGCCGGTCAGCATCGGCTGGTTGGCGTCGTAAACGGCGCCGAGCGGCAGGTCCCCCGCGCCGGCCGGGCGCAGTTCGTCGCCGGTTGAAACGATCGCCAGCCTGAGCCGGTTGAAGACCGGAATGGCGCCGAGGCCGGCCGATGCCAGCCGCGCCAGATCCTGGGGCCGCAGGACGCTTCCCGCTGAGAGGAGGGTCTCGCCTGCCTTGACATCCTCGCCTGCGCGGCGGCGGTTCGCGCCGGCTTTGAGTTTCGGCGGAATAATGACAAAAGCGGGCTCGCCCGCGACGCCTTCCTCGATCTCGCAGTCTTCCTGCATGACAACGCTGTCGGCGCCTTGCGGCATCACCGCGCCGGTGAAGATGCGCGTTGCGCTTCCAGGAGCCTGCTCCGGAAAGCGCGGCTGAAGCCCGGCGGTCAGGCGGCCGCTGATCGGCAGCCGGGTCGGCTCGGTGTTGTGCAGATCCTCATGGCGGACGGCAAAGCCGTCGACGGCAGCATTGTCATGGGCGGGGATCGGCCGCGGCGCGAGGCAATCCTCGGCGAGCACGCGGCGCAGGCCCTGATGCAGCGGAACGGAGCCAGAGCCGACGACCGGATGCAGGCGTTCGCGCAAGAGTGCGATCACCTCCTCATGCCGCAGGCGGTCGCGGTCATGCACGAAGCAGTCGTCGATGAGCTTGCGCGCCGTCATCCTCGCGCCGTCTCCTCTTCGAGAAAGCCTTCGGCCGCGGCAAGGTCCTGGGGGGTGTTGATGTTGAAAAAGAAGGGCGGCCGGTGCTCCGGAAAATCGACGCGCCGCCAGGGCCGGCTGCGGATGTAGCCCATCAGCTTCAGATTGTCGGTTTCGGTCAGAAAACGGCTCAGCGGCTCAAGAGCGGAGATCGGCCACAGGCTGAAGACGGGATGCGGGTAGCCCTCGCTGAAGGCAACGGCGATTTCGTCAGTCTGCCCGTCTGTGCCCGCGGCGAGCCGGGCCACCAGATCCTCGGGGAAAAACGGGCTGTCGACCGAGGCGCAGACGATATGCGTCACATCCGGCCGGTATTGCTTCGCCCAGCCGAGCGAGGCGCAAATCCCCGCAAGCGGCCCCTGAAAATCGGAATTGAGGTCCCGCACCACGGGCAAGCCGATCTCATTCAACCGCTCATCATGACGGTTGACGTTGAGAATGACCTCGCCGGTCTGCGCCTTAAGACGCCGGGCGGCGCGCGCGATCAGCGGCTCGCCGGCGAAATCCAGCCACAGCTTGTCCCTTTCGCCCATGCGGCGCGAACGGCCGCCGGCGATCACCACACCGAGGATTTTCACGCCTGCCACCGTCATGAATCTGCGCCTTTGCGGGCCTGGCAAGGCTCCTGCCCCGCGGCCCGCCTGGGATCGCCCGAGAGGGCATCAGTATAGCCGTTGGGCGAATATGAACGTTTTTGCATGAGGCTTAATGTAGTTAAGCCGCAATCCAAGTGCCAAGCGTTTTCGCGGCCATGCCGGCGATCAAGATCCCATGCGAAGCGGGGCGCGAAATGGCAGGAGGCGTCATGTCGGAGGTAACGAAAGAGCAAGTCCTGGAGCGCCTGTCGCGCGTCAAGGGACCGGATTTGAAGGGGGATATCGTCTCGCTGAATCTGGTCAGCGATGTGCTCGTCGATGACGGCAAGGTGATCTTCTCGATCAGCGTTCCGGCCGAGAGAGCGCGCGAGCTCGAGCCCCTGCGCCAGGCGGCGGAGAAGGTGGTCGCCGGTCTGGAGGGTGTCGCCACGGTTACTGCGGTGCTCACCGCCGAGCGTAAAGCTGGCGCCGGGCCGACCCGCCCGACGCCGCAGCGCGATCAGGCCGCCAGCGTCCCGCCGCCCATGCAGGCGCGCGCCACCCGTGCACAAACCAAAGCGCCGGGCCGCACTGTCGGCGTGCCGGGGATTTCTTCCATCATCGCCGTTGCCTCGGGCAAGGGCGGGGTGGGCAAATCGACGACAGCCGTCAATCTGGCTCTTGCCCTGCAGCAGCATGGGCTGAAGGTCGGCATTCTCGATGCCGATATTTACGGCCCCTCGATGCCGCGCCTGCTCGGTATTACAGGCAGGCCCACCGCCGAGGGGCGCATCCTGTCGCCGCTGGAAGCCTATGGCCTGAAGGTTATGTCGATGGGTTTTCTCGTCGACGAGGACGAGCCGATGATCTGGCGCGGCCCGATGGTGATCGCCGCGCTGACGCAGATGCTGCGCGAGGTGGCCTGGGGCGAGCTGGACGTGCTGGTCGTCGATATGCCGCCGGGCACCGGCGATGCCCAGCTCACCATGGCCCAGCAAGTGCCGCTTGCCGGAGCAGTGATCGTCTCGACGCCGCAGGATATCGCCCTTGTCGATGCCCGCAAGGGGCTGAACATGTTCCGCAAGGTCAATGTGCCGATCCTCGGCATCATCGAGAATATGAGCTACTTCCTCTGCCCGCATTGCGGCGAGCGCTCGGACATCTTCGGCCATGGCGGTGCGCGCGATGAGGCCGCGCGGCTCGGTGTGCCGTTCCTCGGCGAGGTGCCGCTGCATATGGAGATCCGCCGCAACTCCGATGGCGGCACGCCGATCGTGGTCTCCGACCCCGGAGGCGCGCACGCCGGGACCTATAAGCAGATCGCCGCTCTGACCATCGAGCGGCTGGAGGCCGAGCGCCGCGAAACGGCGGCGAGCGCCCCGAGGATCATCATTGAATGATCGCAAAAATGAACCGCACAAATGGGCAGAGACCCGGATTTTGTCCGGGGGTATGGATTTGCGCGGATGATGTGGTGTGCGCATGGTGGCATGAGCGCATCACTCCGGCGGCCATACTCCATTGCCAACCATGCATCGTTGTGGTCTAATTTATGCCACATAGGCGCAGTGTCTGCTGCGTCGGGAGCCAAGTGTTGGAAAATCTCGCTGAGAAGACGGCGGTGCCGGAGGAAAACCGGCTCCGTGCGGACATATATATCTTCCTCGCGACTTATCTGATCGCCCAGCCAAATGCGGCGAGGGTGTCGGCGGCAAGCGTGCTTTCCGGTGACGATACCGATTTCGGCAAAGCCTTCTCCAACCTCGCCCGCGTTGCCGGAAGCATCAGCGAAAGCGAAGTCTCCGACGAATATGACGCCCTCTTCATCGGCCTGGGGCGCGGAGAGCTTCTGCCCTATGGCTCCTATTATCTGACCGGTTTCCTCAACGAAAAGCCGCTCGCCAAGCTGCGCGATTCGATGCGGCGTCTCGGTATCGAGCCGCGCGAAGAGGTGAAGGAGCCGGAGGATCACATCGGATTTCTCATGGAAATGATGGCCGGCCTGATTTTAGGCCGCTATGGCAGGCCGGCTTCGATCGAGGTGCAACGCGACTTTTTCAAGACCCACATCGAGCCGTGGGCGGATCATTTCTTCGAAGATCTGGAAGGCGCGAAATCGAGCCGCTTCTACCAGCCGATCGGCCGGATCGGGCGGCTTTTCATGGAGATTGAGAAGAACGCTTTCGCCATGGAATAGCGCGCTTCTCCATTAAGGGTGCGGAATCTCGACCGCCGCATCCGTCGAAGATCGGCCGTCGCTCCAGGGAGGAAGGCGGCCGTCGATCGATCAACTAACCAAGGGAGGACCATTCATGACCAAGGAGAGAGGCGAGCAATCCGCCGCTGATCGGCGCGATTTTCTAAAGCTCGCAACTGTCGGTACCGTATTGGGCGGGGCCGCCATTGTCACTGGTGGCAAGGTGGAAGCTGCCGCGCCCGCAACGCCGGAAGGCGGCGGCTACCGCGAAACCGATCACGTTAAAACCTACTACAAGCTGGCGCGGTTCTGACGGCTTTCGCTTGTGGCGTCTGACGCGGCTTGCACATGCGGGCCGTGAGCGTCGCCATTGAGCCAAGCAACGGCAGTGCCGCCGCTTTTCAAAATTCATGCGCTTGCCGCGAGCAAGCGCTCCGTGGGAGACGTTCAATGCTCAGGAAGAAGGTAGGTGGGGTTGCGAGAGGCCCCCGTCTGTCGTCAAGCCTCGCAGCGATTACGCAATCGGCCGTCAATCGGCGCGATTTCTTGAAGAACTCAGGTCTGGCCGTCGGCGGACTTGCCGCCGCAAGCGCTTTAAGCGCCGGCGCGGCGACGAAAGCCGCTGCCGCCGCCGCATCCACCGGTTCGGACAAGGTTACGATCGTCAAGACCGTCTGCACGCACTGCTCAGTCGGCTGTACGGTGATGGCGGAAGTGACGAACGGCGTGTGGATCGGTCAGGAGCCGGGGTTCGACTCGCCGTTCAGCCTCGGCGGTCACTGCGCGAAAGGCGCCTCCGTGCGCGAGCACACCCATGGCGAGCGTCGGCTGAAATACCCGATGAAGCTGGTCGACGGCAAATGGAAGCGGATTTCCTGGGACGCCGCGATCAATGAAATCGGCGACGAGATGCTCAAGATTCGTAAGGAAGCGGGGCCGGATTCGGTCTACTGGCTCGGCTCGGCGAAACACAGCAACGAGCAGGCTTATCTGGTGCGCAAATTCGCGGCCTATTGGGGCTCGAACAATGTCGATCACCAGGCCCGGATTTGTCATTCGACCACGGTCGCAGGTGTTGCCAACACCTGGGGCTATGGCGCGATGACCAACTCCTATAACGACATCCACAATTCCAAGGCCATCTTCCTGATCGGCGGCAATCCGGCCGAGGCGCATCCCGTCTCGCTGCTGCATCTGCTCAAGGCCAAGGAGGAGAACAACGCCCCGCTCATCGTCTGCGACCCGCGCTTCACCCGCACGGCGGCCCATGCGGACGAATATGTGCGCCTGCGTCCGGGTACGGACGTTCCACTGATCTGGGGCATCCTCTGGCACGTCTTCGAGAATGGATGGGAGGACAAGGAGTTCATCCGCCAGCGCGTCTGGGGCATGGACCAGATCAAGGCCGAGGTGAAAAACTGGACGCCCGAGGAGGTCGAGCGTGTCACCGGGGTTCCCGGCTCGCAGGTCAAGCGCGTTGCGCGCACTCTGGCCCAGAACCATCCGGCGACGGTCATCTGGTGCATGGGCGGAACCCAGCACACGGTCGGCAACAACAATACGCGTGCCTACTGCATCCTCCAGCTAGCCCTCGGCAATATGGGCAAGCCCGGAGGCGGCACCAACATCTTCCGCGGCCATGACAATGTGCAAGGCGCGACGGATCTCGGCGTGCTGTCGCACACGCTGCCGGGCTATTACGGCCTGGCAATGGGCTCCTGGGGGCATTGGGCGCGCGTCTGGGATACGGATCTTGCCTATCTCAAGGGCCGTTTTGCCACGATCAAGGACAAGGACGGCAAGGACAAGAACCTGATGACCGAGACCGGTATTCCGGTGTCGCGCTGGATCGACGGCGTGCTGGAAGACCCGGCCAATATGGTGGGTCAGCCGAACAAGGTCCGCGCCATGGTGTTCTGGGGTCACGCCCCGAACTCGCAGACGCGCCTGCCGGAAATGAAGGATGCGATGGAGAAGCTCGACCTTCTGGTCGTGATCGATCCCTATCCGACGGTTTCGGCGGTTCTGCATGACAGGAAGGACGGCGTTTATCTGCTGCCGGCCTGCACGCAGTTCGAAACCTATGGCTCGGTGACGGCGTCCAACCGGTCGATCCAGTGGCGCGACCGCGTGGTCAAGCCGATCTTCGAGTCTCTCCCCGATCAGACCATCGCCTACAAGCTGGCCAAGAAGCTCGGCTTTGCCGACGAGATGTTCAAACACATCAAAGTCGAGAAGGACGAGCCGCTGGTCGAGGACGTGACCCGCGAATTCAACCGCGGCATGTGGACGATCGGCTATACCGGCCAGTCGCCGGAGCGGCTCAAGGCGCACATGGCGAACCAGCACACCTTCGACCAGACGACGCTCAAGGCGATCGGCGGGCCGGTCGACGGCGATTATTACGGCCTGCCCTGGCCGTGCTGGGGCACGGCGGAGCTGAAGCATCCGGGCACGCCGATCCTCTACGATCCGTCGAAGTCCGTCGCCGACGGCGGCCTGCCGTTCCGGGCGCGCTTCGGCGTCGAGCGCAATGGCGAGAACCTGCTCGCCGAAGGCTCATGGACGGTCGGCTCGGAGATTCAGGACGGCTATCCGGAATTCACCATGGCCATGTTGACCAAGCTCGGCTGGGCTGGCGATCTCACTCCGGAGGAGAAGAAAGCCATCGAAGCCGTGGCGGGCGAGAAGACCAACTGGAAGACCGACCTCTCCGGCGGCATCCAGCGGGTTGCCATCAAGCATGGCTGCGCGCCCTTCGGCAATGCCAAGGCCAGGGCCGTGGTGTGGACCTTCCCGGATCCGGTGCCGGTGCACCGCGAGCCGCTCTACACGCCGCGCCGCGACCTGCTCGACAAATACGCCACCTACGAAGACCGGAAGTTCTATCGTCTGCCGACGCTCTACGCATCGATCCAGAAGAAGGACTTCACCAAGGACTTCCCGATGATCCTCACCTCCGGCCGTCTGGTCGAATATGAGGGCGGCGGCGACGAGACCAGGTCCAATCCGTGGCTGGCCGAATTGCAGCAGGAGATGTTCGTCGAGATCAATCCCGCGGACGCCAACAATCTCGGCATCCGCAACGGCGAGAAGGTCTGGGTGCATGGGCCGAACGGCGGCAAGGTGAAGGTCATGGCCATGACCACCGAGCGGGTCGGCAGAGGCGTCGCCTTCATGCCGTTCCACTTCGGCGGCCATTACGAAGGCAAGGACCTGCGCTCGAAATATCCGCAAGGGGCGGACCCGTATGTGCTCGGCGAGTCCAGCAATACGGCGCAGACCTATGGCTATGACTCGGTCACCCAAATGCAAGAAACCAAAGCGACCTTGTGTCGTATCGAACGGGCATAGGGAGGAAGTTTGCTATGGCTCGAATGAAGTTCCTTTGCGATGCCGAGCGTTGCATCGAATGCAATGCCTGCGTCACGGCGTGCAAGAACGAGAACGAGGTACCATGGGGCGTCAACCGGCGCCGGGTGGTGACCATCAACGACGGCAAGCCGGGCGAGCGGTCGATCTCGGTCGCCTGCATGCACTGCTCGGACGCGCCGTGCCGCGCGGTGTGCCCGGTGGACTGCATCTACGACACGCCCGAAGGGGTGGTGCTGCACTCGAAGGATCTGTGCATCGGCTGCGGCTATTGCTTCTATGCGTGCCCGTTCGGTGCGCCGCAATTCCCGCAGGCGTCCAATTTCGGCTCTCGCGGCAAGATGGACAAATGCACCTTCTGCGCCGGCGGACCCGAGGAGGACAATTCGGCGGCCGAGTTCCAGAAATACGGCCGCAACCGCCTGGCGGAAGGCAAGCTGCCGCTCTGTGCGGAGATGTGCTCGACCAAGGCGCTGCTGGCCGGTGACGGCAACGTCATCTCCACCGTCTATCGCGAGCGCGTCGTGGCCCGCGGCTTCGGCGCCGGCGCCTGGGGCTGGGGAACGGCCTACGGCAATAAGACGTCGGGCTAAGCTCACGGGGGATTGGGTGGGAATGAGGGCGGCCGCCAAACGAGCCGCCCCGTTCTGCCGAGATACAGAGGAAAAATTCAATGTGCTCGCGCCGCTGATAGCCGGGCGCGGGCGCGGGAGGAGAAGATGATCGATGCAAAGCTCATGCCCCGGAGCAGTCGGTGGCGCGCTGTGAGCGCCAAACGCGCTCTGCCAGGTCTGGCCAGGGTTCTTGCTCTGCTCGTCGCCGCCTTCCTCGTTTCATCGGCGCCGAGCGCTTTCGCTCAGACCAACGGCCCCGACAAGCCGGTTGCCGGCGCGGTGCCGGGCAATGCCAGCAGCGGCACGGCGGCCGATGCCGAGATGTGGCGGAAGATCCGGCACGGCTTCGAAGGCACGGTCTCCGGCCCCGATAAAGAGCGCGGCATCATGATCCAATCTCAGGGCCATTATTGGGAGGAGACGCGCAACGGCCCGCTGCTGATGTATTCGTCATGGGCGATCCTCGGCATGATCGGGCTGTTGTCGCTGTTCTTCGCCATCCGCGGGCGCATCCATATCGAGGCCGGCCCTTCAGGCGAGACCATCAAGCGCTTCTCGGGCCTCGAGCGGGCGGCGCACTGGCTCATCGCCTCCAGTTTCATCGTGCTGGCGCTGACGGGGCTCAATCTCTTGTTCGGGCGCAGGCTGATCATTCCACTGATCGGCAAGGACGCCTTCGCCACCATCACCGTTTACGGCAAGTTCATCCATAACTACGTGGCTTTTGCCTTCATGACCGGGCTGGTAGTGGTTGCGGCTCTCTGGGTGCTGCAGAACATCCCGAACCGCTATGACATCCTCTGGCTGCTGCGCGGCGGCGGCTTTTTCGGCGGCGGTCATCCCAAGGCGCGCAAATTCAATGCCGGCCAGAAGATCCTGTTCTGGCTGGTCATCCTCGCCGGCGTCTCGATCTCGCTGTCCGGCTGGGCGCTGCTCAACCCGTTCCAGACGGCGATGTTCAGCGACACCTTCGCGCATCTGAATGGCTGGTTCGGCACTAACCTGCCGACCAATCTCGCCCCGATCCAGGAGCAGCAATATCAGTCGCTCTGGCACTCCATCATGGCGGCGTTCCTGATCGCTGTGATCATCGCCCACATCTATATCGGCACGGTGGGAATGGAGGGCGCGCTTTCCGCCATGACCAGCGGCGATGTCGACATCAATTGGGCGAAAGAGCACCATTCGCTGTGGGTCGACGAGGTCAAGAGCCGGCAAAAAGAGGTTGCCGCCACGGATGATGCCGGCACGCTCCAGGCTGCAGAATGAGACCGCATCTCTGCCCATGAATCGTACCGCCGCAAGCTCTTGTTTTCTCTGGAGAAGCGGGTTTGCGGCGGCGTGCTTCTGGGTGTTGGCGCTCATAGCGCGCCCCGTCGCGGCGGCCGAGCTGCCGGATGTGCTCAAAGGTCATGGCGGGCCGATCAAGGCGATCGCCATCTCCGCCGACGGCAAGCAGGCGCTCACCGCCTCGTTCGACTATTCCGTCATCCTTTGGGATCTCTCCGGTTCTCAGGCGCGCATCCTGCACCGGCTGACCGGCCATGACGCCGCCGTCAATGACGTTGCCTTCGTCCCCGGCAGCAACCGTGCCGTTTCCGTCAGCGATGACGGCTCGCTGGCGATCTGGGATCTCGGCGAGGGCCGGCTCGTCACGCGCATCCAGGCTGCCAAGGACAAGGTGGTCGATGTCGCGGTCTCCAGCGACGGCACGATGGCGGCGGCGGCCCGCTGGGACCACACGGCGAAGCTCTACGATCTCGGCAGAGAGAAGGAAATCGCTACGCTCGAAGGCCACCACGGCAATGTCAACGCCGTCGTATTCTCCTCAGACGGCAGCCGCCTCTACACCGGCGGCTATGACGGCCAGATCATCGAGTGGGATACGGCCAAGGCGAGCGAAATCCGTGTCATCTATCGCCATGGTTGGGGCATCAACTCCCTCGCACGCATCAGCGACAGCCGCCTGCTGTTCGGCGCGACCGATGGCACCGTGGGGATTGTCGGGATCGCGGATGGCGCGGTCAAACCGCTGGTCAATTCCGAAAGGCCGGTGCAAAGCGTCAAAGTCTCCCGCGACGGCACCTTGATGGGCTATGCCGACGGCGAAGGCGTCATTGAGGTGTTCAAGACCGATAGCGGCAAGAAGGTCGCGAGCGCGCCCGTCACCTACGGCCCGGTCTGGGATTTCGATTTCGTACCCGGCACCGACCAGATCTATCATGTCGGGCTCGACGATTTCGCGGTGCGCTGGCAGATCGTCCCGCGCGAAATGGGGCCGATCCAGTCGACCTTCCCCAGACGTTTCCAGGTGACGAAAAGCAATGATCCGGGCGAGCTGGAATTCCGCCGCAAATGCAGCGTCTGCCACTCGCTGACGCCGGACAGCAAGAACCGGGCCGGGCCGACGCTTTACGGTATTTTCGGCCGCAAGGCGGGAACCGTGCCCGGCTACGATTATTCGCCAGCTCTGCGCAATTCCGACATTATATGGAATGAGCAGACGATCGGGAAACTGTTCGATCATGGTCCCGACGTCGTCGTGCCCGGCACGAAGATGCCGATCCAACGCCTGAAAAGCGTCGAGCACCGCGAGGAGCTGATCCGTTTCTTGAAAAAGGCGACCGCATCGGTAGAGTGAGTGCGAAACTGCAGGAAAAACAAGCGTTAAAGCCGCGGCTGGCCGATGCCATCCGAAGCTTGGGAGGTGTTTGATGAAGTCCGTGCTGACAGGTATTGCGTTGATGATCATAATCAGTGTGGTTGCGTGGGGCGTTACGCAGAGGGAGAGTGTATCCTCGGCCTCCGCCTACAGCTCTTCGAATTCCGTGCGGCTGAATTGACGCGAAGTATCGCCGCCGCACGATCTCACGTCGGGATGGAAAAATGGATGACGAATTCAACATGTCTATGCGCAAGTTCCTAAAGCATGTCGGCGTGACATCGCAGCAGGAAATCGAGCGCGTCGCGCGCGACGCCGATTTGAGCGGCCGGCCGTCACTGAAGGTGAAGATGGTGCTGACCGCCGAAGGCACCGAGCTTCATCATGTGATCGAGGGAGAGATCAAGCTCTCCGGGCAGTAAGGGTCATGATGCGCGAGCCGCAGCCGACATTTCCGCCGCTTCTCACCGGCCATCCGCTCGTCATCGGTAAAGCGCCGGCCGAATGGGCGACAATGGGAGCGGCGGGCGGCCGGCTCGGCGCCGGCGACCTCGTATGGTCGGAGGACGAGGACGACCTGCGCCTGGCGCTGGTGTTGGAGCCGGAAGTGCCGCGCAGGCGCTGCGCGGAAATCGTCTATGTAGCGGCGGTTGCGGTCGGCGACGCCGTCGGCGCGCTCTGCCCGCCGGAAATCCTCATCACCTATCAATGGCCTTGCCTGATCCTGGCGAACGACGCCGAGATCGGCTCCGTCGACCTGACCTTGTCGGAGACGGATCATGACGGCGTGCCGGACTGGATGGTGCTGTCGCTGTCGCTGCATGTGCGGCCAAGGGACGGCAGCCGGGAGCCGGGTCTGGAGCCGGGCAGGACCACGCTCTGGGACGAGGGCTGCGGAGAGCTCGGCCGCACGGCGTTTCTGGAGTCGGTATCGCGGCATCTGGTCAACCTCATCCACAACTGGTCGGAAGACGGCGTCAAGCCGGTCCATGATCAATGGTGGGCGCGGCTGGCGAAGACACAGCCGCTCATGGCCGGAGCTGTCGCGCCTGACGGTGACGGCGCGCTTCTCGGTCTCGACGATACAGGCAATGCGCTGATCAAGAGTGGCGCCGCAACGAAAGCTGTCGCCACCCTGGACGCGCTGGCGCGGTTGCGGGCGCGGCGCGGCGATGGCTGATGAAGTTCCTGAAGACCATTCGCTTCGATCCTTCCGACAGCTTTGTTTTCGAAAACGCGGCAGAGCCGGACGAATGGGCGATTCCCGGCGGCTTCGCCTTTGCCGGGGTGAGTGAAGACGTTCTCGCCGGCAAGCAGCGTCAGGCCTTCAGCAACGGCTTCCTATCGCTGGAAAGCTTCGGCCGTTCGACATTCGTCTGCGTGGCGGAAATCTCTCCCGGCGAGGCCGAGGCTTTGGTCCGGGATCTGGCGCAGCATTTCGTGGGCCACTATGGCGCCCCTTCTCTCGACGACGCAGTGCCGGCCGCGCGCGCCGAGATCGATTTCGTGCTGGAGCTTTGCCGCGAGGTGCCGATCAATTCGGTGTTCACGCTTGCCCGCTTCTTCGACGAGAGCGGCGAAATTCGCGAGGAGTTCCGCATCGTCGACCCGCGCGGCGAGAAGCTGCATGCGCGGATCTGGGATGTGGTCGAGGAATAGCGATGGAGTTCTGGAGATCCGCCGGTCTTCATCTCGTGACGCGCAACGAGCGGGGCTGGCTGAACGTCACGCCGGATTATCTGCGGGCCTATTACACACGGCCGGAGATTCACCCCGTCGAGGAGTTCCTGCGCGGCCGAACATGCTCTGTTCGAAAAGCTGATGGCCGACCCGTTCGCGCCCGTTACGCCCGCCGAGCTGGAGGCGATCGCGGACCCGGACGCCGCCGACAATTACCGCATCGTGCTGGGCTTTCGCGATCATCTGGCGGCGCACGGCACGATCGAGGAATCCTACGCAACCCTGTTTTCCGGCGGCATGATTTCCATCCCGCCGATGTTCATCGACCAGATGGTGCATCTGATCCTGCGCAGCATCCTTGAGGATGTCACCGATCCGATGCAATTGCGCGCGGCGGAATTGTTCTTCCGCGAGCAGACGGTCACGATCGGTGACGATGAGCTGATGCTGGCCGATCACGAGATCGTCGACATGCGCGCCAAGGAGAATGACAAGGGCATTCTCGCTCAGTTGCTCGCCGATCCGACGAGCGCGGGACGTGATGTGAGCCTCGACGTGCTGACCGAGGAGAACAAGACGCAATATTGGGCGCGGTCGGACCGTTTCGACATGGCCGTCGATTTCCGCTTCACCGAGCCGGTGCAGGACGCGCTCGGCCGCGTCATCGAGGCCTGGATCGCGCATTTCCTGCACGTCGAGACGCGGGTTGAGGCGATGCAGTCGATCCGGGACGAGAACTGGTCCTGGCATATCGGCTGCGACGCGGAATCGACCCGGATCCTCAATGCGCTCTATAACGACGAGGATGTCTCCGAAGATGATCTTTACAAGATCATCGCGCTCTATCGCCTGGAGTTCCTCAATCCGGAGGATGCTATGGACACGCTCAAAGGCAAGCCGGTATATTTGGGATTGGCAATGAACGATGAGAGCAATCTGATCTTCAAGCCGCAGAATCTTTTGACGAATTTGCCGCTTCGGCGCGATTGAGCAGCGGCCAGGCTGCGCGTTGAGGCAGGACGAAACCGGGCTCCGGCCAACGGGGCCCCGCATCAAAAGATCGGGAGGAGTATAATGGCAGCGGCAACCGCATCGAGAAGCTTCGCAGACAGCATTTTTGCTCGCTTGATCGCCTTGGCGATCGCGGTGCTGATCGGGTGGGTCTTCTATGTCAATTGGGCGGACGACATCCGTGCCCTTTTTGCGGACAAGGGGCCCGGGATTCCGATCATCACCCAGCAGACCCCTGTGCAGACAGCGAACCCGGCTTTGCAGGCCTGCCTGAAACAGCGGGTCGGCGATGTCGACAAGATGAAGGCGGACGGCGTCATCAACGACGCCCAATATGCGAGCTTCCGCGAACGCGCAGAGCAGATCTGTCGGGCGCAAAACCCGGGATAAGTAGGCGGCTCGAGGTTTGCGCGGGCCGGTTAAGTGCTTGCGACGGCGCGGATAGCGGACCAAGCCTGCAACCACGCTATGGCGGGCTCACCCCCATAGTCCGGCTGCGATCCAGGCACTCCAGGCGATCAGGACGACGCCGGCGATGGCGTTCAAGCGCCAGCCTGTCGGCGCAATCTTTTCGCCGAGGAGGAAGACAGTCAGCACGGCCATCCAGGCGAGGTTCATCGCGCCGACCACGAACATGAGCGCCATCAGCGCCCAGCAGCAGCCGACGCAATAGCTGCCATGGCGCAGCCCCAGCACGAAGGCGCCCGCCTTGCCGTCGCGCCATTCGGCGAGGAAGAAGCCGAGCGGCGAGCGGCATTTGGTGAGGCAGGCGCCTTTCGAGGCGGTGAACTGGAAGGCGCCGGCGGCGAGGAGCACGAGCGCGCTCAAAGAGGCGCTGGTGCTTTCGCCCATCGGCGTCAGCAAGGCGGCGCGCACCAGCGCCCATTGAGCCAGCCCCGCCGCTATGGCATACGCGGCCCAGGCGGCGGCATAGCCCGCGATATACATGGCCGTTGTCGGGGCGGGGGCCTCCTGCGGATGCCGCCGGCCGGTCAGCGTCATGAATAGCGAGATCGCCGGGACGGCGGTCGGCAGCATCATCGCCACCATCATCACCGACCACATCGCCACCGCAAGCGCCAGCGCATCGAGGCCGGCGCCATTTCCCGCCATGGCCGGGTGAGCCATGGAGTGCACCATCCCGCCTCCGCCCGCGCCCTGCATCCGCGCAAGATAGAGCCAGCTCAGCCCGACCATTGCCGCGAGGCCGAGCCAAACCGGCGCACGGTCGCGCCATGCCTGCAAGTCGAGCGCCGCTCCGAGCCGCATCGCGCTTATGCCGACTGATAGGCGAAGTCGGAGATGAAGCCATTGCGCCCGGAGAGCTTCCAGTCGAAGCCGAAATCGCTGAAGCGGAAATTCTTCGAGCGCGCCACGACCGCCGCCTCGCCCGGCGCAATGCACAGCGGATGATTGCTGATGCTGATCGGCTGCCCGCCCTGGCCCTCCAGCGCCTCGATCTCCGCCTCGGTGATGCCGGGGATCGACAGGCTGCCGTGCTTGCCATCGGCCTGGAAGTGCATGGGCACGTTCTTGGCGCCGACCATTTCGCCGATAAATGAGGCAAGCACGGCCGGATGGCCGCCGGCCTTGCCGGAGAAGATGGCGTGCAGCGCGTCGTTCTGAGCCGGGCTCGCCTTGTCGTCGAAATAGGCGGCGGCCTTCCACTTGGTCGCGACCATCGTTCCCGGCGCGTGTACGGCGAGGGCGACATTCAGGCCGTCGAGGGGGACGTCGCCAAACCTGCCCTCATCGATATGCCAGGCGACGAGCGCGGTGCAGTCGCCCTCGGTCGGCGGGCTGGTGAAGACGCAGGGGCATGCCGCTTCGCAATTACAGGTCTCGAAATAGGTTCCTTTGAGGATCCATTCGGTCATGCCGTTTCCTCCGAGCGTTGACATCAGCCTGACACTACCGAACACTTGGCGGACCCGACAGGGACAATTCACCGGTCACCGGACCTGACTGTATCGGCTTAAGGTCCGGGCCAATCTTCGCCGAGCGGAGGCGCGATGATCGTTGCCATCAACAAAGACGACCCCCAGCCACTGGTCGAGCAGATCGTCGCCGGCATCCGCCGCCGCATCGAGAACCGCCAGCTTCCGCCCGGCACGAGGCTGCCTTCGATCCGCAGCTTCGCCAAAGGCCACGATGTCAGCCGTTTCACCGTGGTGGAGGCCTATGACCGTCTGGTCGCGCTGGGATATTTGCGGCCAAGGCGCGGCGCCGGCTTCTACACCACCGCGCTTTGCCGTGAGCCGGGCTCGCAACCGCCGTCACCGGTCAGCAAGCATAATGAGGAACTGGTCTGGCTCATCCGGCGCTTGCTGGAAGCGGACGAGAACACGACCCTCGTCGGTGGGCCGTGGCTGCCGAACGCCTGGCTCGACGAGGCCGGCATCCGCCAGACGCTCAATGTGCTCGCACGCAAGAACGGCGCCTATCTCGTCGAATATGGCAACCCTTACGGCTACCTGCCGCTGCGCGAGCATCTCTCGGTGCTGCTCGCCGAGATCGGCGTCTCGGCGACGCCGTCGCAGATCGTGCTGACCCACGGCACCAGCCAGGCGCTGGAGCTGGTGATCCGGCATCTGCTGGCGCCGGGCGACACCGTGCTCGTCGACGACCCGGGGTATTACAATCTGTTCGGCAATTTACGGCTCAGTCATGTGCGGATGCTGGGCGTGCCGCGTCTTCCCGACGGACCCGACATCACCGCCCTCGAGCAATTCACAGCCGAGCACAGGCCGAAGCTCTATTTCACCCAGTCGGCGCTGCAGAATCCGACCGGCTCCGATATGAGCCCGCATGCCAGCTTCAAGGTGCTGCAGATCGCCGAGCGCTACGGCTTCCACGTCGTGGAGGACGATATTTTCTGCGATCTGCAGGTGACGAACACGCCCCGGCTGGCAACGCTCGATCAGCTGAACCGCGTGATCTACGTCCGCAGCTTCTCCAAGACGCTGTCGGGCAGCCTGCGCGTGGGGTTCGTCGCTTCGTCGCAGCAGCTCGCCAATGATTTCGGCGAGGTGAAGATGCTGACCAACATCACCAGCTCGCAAGTCACCGAGCGGCTGATCTATCTGATGCTGGTTGACGGCCATTACCGCAAATATCTAGCCCGCCTGCGCGAACGGCTCGGCGAGGCGCGCGCCAACGTGGTGAAAGCCCTTGAGCAGATCGGCCTCGAACTCTTCGTCGAGCCGCAATCCGGCATGTTCCTGTGGGCGCGCTTCCCGCATATCGAGGACTCCATGGCGCTGGCCGAGCGGACCCTCTCCGAAGGCTTCATGCTGGCACCGGGCCGGGTTTTCCGTCCCCATCTGGAGCCCTCGCCCTGGATGCGCTTCAATGTTGCGGTGTGTGATGAGCCGCGCGTGCAGCGTTTCCTGGAGCGGATTGCCGCCGATGCCGGACCGGCGAATTGGCAAGGCCGGCCCGCACTTACCGGTTGAGCATCCCGTCTTGCCTAAGACACATCCCTCGCATAGAGCTTGAGACCGGGCGTTCGCCCGGCGGCGAAGCAACCGGCGATTTCTTGCTTCCGTCGCCTCCGCATTGAATCGAGGGGATATCATGATGCTTTTTCGAATGGCAGGCGCTTGCCTGCTGATCGCTTGCGCCGCGGCGAGCCCGTCGGCTGGGAGCGAATGTCCCGGCCATCCCGACGCGCTTGGCACCAGCCGCGTGCTCTATGTCGATCCGGCCGAGCACCCCGTTGTGGGCTCGGTCCAATATCGGGAAACGCTGCCGCTCGCGGATCACGAGGTCGTCATAACCTTCGACGACGGCCCATCTCGCTCCGATACGCCGAAGATTCTCGATGAGCTGCGCGCCGAATGCGTGAAGGCGACCTTTTTCATGGTCGGCTCGATGGCGCAGAATGCGCCTGCGATGGTCAAGCGCGTCTATGATGAGGGCCACTCGATCGGTACGCACTCGCAGCACCATCCGCTGCACCTGTCGCATTTCGCGCCCGGCGCGGCCTGGGGCGAGATGGAGACAGGCATCGCTTCGGTGACCAAGGCGCTCGGCGAGGGCCGGACGGTTTCGCCCTTCATGCGCTTTCCCGCGCTCGACCGCACGCATGCGCTGGAACAGAAAGCCATCTCGCAAGGGCTGATGATCTGGAGCGCCGACATCTATGCCGACGACTGGATGCACATCTCGCCGGAAGAGGTGACGCGCCGCCCGCTCGAAAGGCTGGAGCGGGCCGGACGAGGCATTCTCCTCTTCCACGATATCCATGCGCGGACCGTGGCCGCCCTTCCGGCATTTCTCAAGGGACTGAAGGAGCGCGGCTTCAAGGTCGTGCATGTTGCTCCGGCTGTGGCGGGACATCCGAGGACCGTGACTGCGGCGGCGCAGTGGCAGGCGCTCGACCGCGATCTGCTCGGCACGCCGAAGCACATGCGCCAGCTTCACAGCCGGAACTGAAGACAGGGGCGGCGATTGAACCTGCGGACCCGCGGGCCGCTTCTTAATGATCAGACCTTGCGGTTTGCCGAAGAGGTATGGCAGTGAACTATCTGCTCTATTACTGGCCGGGCATTCCGGGCCGCGGCGAGTTCGTCAGGCTGGCGCTGGAAGAGGGCGGCTGCTCCTATGTCGACGTTGCGCGCGAGGACGAGGCCGGCGGCACCTCGGAGATGTTCCGGCTCATGGAAAGCGAGGGTAATGCTCACCCCGCCTTCGCACCGCCCTTCCTCAGGGCGGGCAGGCTCGTCATCGGCCAGACCGCCAATATCCTGCTCTATCTCGGGGAGCGTCATGGCCTCGCCCCGGCGGGCGAGGCAGGCCGGCTCTGGACGCATCAGCTCCAATTGACGCTCGCCGATTTCGTGGTCGAGATCCACGACACCCATCACCCGATCGGCAGCGGCCTCTATTACGAGGAGCAGAAGAACGAGGCCAAGCGTCGCGCCGCCGATTTCCTCGCCAACCGGCTGCCGAAATATCTCGGCTATTTCGAGGGCGTGCTGGTGCGGAACAAGGGAGGCGGCGGCTATCTCGCTGGCCGGCGCCTGACTTACGCCGATCTGTCACTGTTCCATACCGTGTCGGGACTGCGCTACGCCTTTCCGAGGGCGATGGCGAAGATCGAGCCGGGCCATCCCAACATCGTCGCCCTGCATGAGCGCGTTGGCGCTCGCCCGCGCATTGCTGCGTTCCTCGCCTCCGACCGCTGCACAGCCTTCAACGATCAGGGGATCTTCCGCCACTATCCCGAACTGGACCCGCCCGGTAAAGAAGGCTGATCTTGCACACAGAAATCTCCGCGTCGCCCCGGCCCAGGGCCGGGGCCTAATCGCCTCAAATACTAGCCGCAGTGCCGGCCGATAGCGAGTGGGTCCCGGTCCGGCCTTCGGCCGCCCGGGACGATTCAAGAGATTCGCAGCCAATTCTGGTCAAGTTGGCTTCTGCCGGACGCCCCTTGTCCAACCAGACAAATTCCCGCTCTGGTCACGCGCCACGCGCCGCGTTATGGAAGAGGCCCTGCCGCCGGAGATTTCCCATGTCGTTCGAGGCCTATGTGCAAATGATCGTCGACTTCGTGCGCGCGCATCAGGTCTGGGCCGCGCCGACCGTCTTCGTCCTGGCATTCCTCGAGTTCGATCGCGCTTTTCTCGCTGCTGATCCCGGCCTGGGCGGCGCTGGTAGGCATCGGTGCGCTCATCGCCGCGGGCAGCATCCCGTTCTGGCCGGTCTGGGCCGCCGGCGCCGTCGGCGCAGCGCTCGGCGATTGGATTTCCTATTGGCTCGGCTACAAATTCAAGCAGCCGATCGCGCATGTCTGGCCGCTGTCGAAATATCCGGACCTCCTGCCGCGTGGACATGCCTTCGTCGAGAAATGGGGTGTGCTCGCCATCTTCATCGGCCGCTTCTTCGGACCTTTGCGCGCATCGGTTCCTCTGATTGCCGGCATTCTGGAAATGCCGATCATCCCTTTTCAGATCGCCAATTTCAGCTCGGCGTTCATCTGGGCTTGGGCGCTCCTGACGCTCGGCGATTTCGGCTTCGACGTCATCATGAAGCTGATCGGCCTCGAGTGACGCAAGGCCTGGCCGCTATTTGATCGCCAGCGGATTGGTCGGCGAGCCGACCGCCCCGGTGATCGGCAGGGCAGGGGCGACGAACAGGAATTCGTAGACTTTATCCTCCGCGCAATCCGTCCCCAGCTCCTTCAGATAGAAGATCTCGCCCATGGTCAGCCCCATGATCGGAATGGTGATCCAGTGCCAGGGCTGGTTGATGCCGGGCTCCGTCTCATTCGGGCGCACCTCGCAGCCCCAGGTGTCGCTGGCGATGGCGGCGATCTGCTTCTCCTGGATCCAGGTCAGCGTCTCGA
The DNA here is from genome assembly GCA_963798805.1 of uncultured Alphaproteobacteria bacterium. Lineage (GTDB taxonomy): Bacteria > Pseudomonadota > Alphaproteobacteria > Rhizobiales > Rhodomicrobiaceae > CAVZCK01. Next base: position 84,004 of record CAWCVC010000017.1, on the reverse strand, counting down.
AAGCGAAGCCGGGCGCGTCACCGCCCGGATAGCCGTCCCAGCTCTGCGCCGCCAGGTGCCGCTCCATTTGGCCGGTGCGGACGATGACGAAATCGCCGCGCCTGACCTCGACGCCCTGGGCCTTGGCGGTATTATCCAGGTCTTCGCAGGTGATGCCGTAGCCGTCGGCGAGGCCGTCCTGGCCCTTAGCCCTCGCCGCATCGAGAAACACGCCGCGCCCGACCATCTTCTCCTTGGTTTTCTCGATGCCGCATTTCTGCGCGCCCATCGAGCTGACCTCGCGGCAGTCATAGCCGTTCCACATATAGTCCTCGTAGAAGACGTGGCCGAGCCCGTCCCACTGCGTGCCGCATTGCAATGGCATGACCACCATGTCGTCGGCGGCCCTGATGCCGCGGTGGTCGAGCACGCCGGAATAGGCGTCGGTGCCGGTACGCAGCATGGTGTGCAGCGGGTTAATGCGGCCGAGGCTCGGATATTTCGACTTGGCGCCTTGCGGTCCTTGATTGTCGTAGTTGAGCGCCAGCGAGATCACTTTGCCCTTGCGAACGAGTTGCGCGGCGGCGACGATGTCCTCCGGCGTCGTGTAGTTCAGCGTGCCGATCTCGTCCTTCTCACCCCATTTGCCCCAGTTCTTGAACCTCCCGGCGGCCTGGCGCAGATCCTCGCGGGTGATCGGCTTTTTGCTCATTGGGCTTCCTTGCTTCCTCTGATCGCATCGTGCGGATTGAAGCAGGATAGGCGAGGAATCCGGCTTCGGATAGACCGCGATCGATCGCCGGGCCGCAACGCGCGATTGACCGGCCATGGCGCGAACCCTACGCTTGATGTGGCGGGCGCCGCCTTCCCGCGTTGCATGGCCGCGCAGCCTATCACCGGAGGGGTTGAATATGGGCAAAATGACCGGCGCCGAGGCGCTTGCCAGGATGCTGAAGGGCTACGGCGTCACGCATCTGTTCATGGTGCCGGCGGTGTTGCGCCGGACCATGGTGGAGCTGGAGAAGGTCGGCGGCGTCGACCGCATCCACACCCATGGCGAAAAGTCCGCCGCCTATATGGCCGACGGCTATGCGCGGGCAAGCGGCCGTCCCGGCGTTTGCGCGGCGCAGGTGATCGGCGCCCTCAACCTCGCGGCCGGTCTGCGCGACGCATATCTCGCGCATTCGCCTGTCATCGCCCTGACCGGCGGGCGCGATCCGGCGACCAAGTTCCGCAAGGTCTATCAGGAGGTCGACGACGTGCCGGCCTTCGAACCGGTCACCAAATTCAACGCCACCGTCGATGCGCCCAGCCGCATCCCCGATCTGCTGCGCCAGGCCTTCCGCGTCGCCGTCTCCGGAACGCCGGGGCCGGTGCATCTGCAATTTCGCGGCAATGAGGGCCAGGTCGATCAGGAGGAGGTCGAGATCGACGACTATGTCGAGGCGATGTTCGCTAGCGTGCCGCCCTTCCGGCCGCAGGCGGACCTTGTGGCGGTCGAGGAGGCGCTCGCGCTGCTGCAAGAGGCCAAGCGGCCGGTCATCGTCGCCGGGGGCGGTGTGCGCGCCTCCGGAGCCGGCGCCGAACTGACCGCGCTCGCCGAAAAGCTGCAGATCCCGGTCGCCACCTCGCTCAACGGCAAGGACGCCATTCTCGGCATTCATCCGCTTTCCGCCGGCGTGGTCGGCACCTATTCGCGCGCCAGTGCCAATCGCATCGTCAATGAGGCCGATCTCGTCTGCTATGTCGGCAGCGAGACCGGCAGCATGGTGACGCATTTCTGGCAGGTGCCGAAGCCCAGCGTTCCCGTCATTCAGATCGACATCAACCCCGAAGCGCTGGGGCGCAATTACGAGCTGTCCGCCTGCATTCTGGCGGATGCGAAGATGGCGCTCTCGGCGATGCTGACGCTCGCCGACGAAACCGCCGCCGGGCGCCGTGACGCCTGGGTCCGGCGCGCACAGCAGATCGTCGCCACGTGGCGCGACGAATATGAGCCGCTGCTTGCCTCCGACGCGGTGCCGATCCGGCCCGAGCGCATTTGCCGAGAGCTGACCAGACACATGCCGGATGACGCTATCGTCGTTGCCGATACCGGCCATGGCGGCATGTGGATGGGCGGCATGTACGATCTGACCGCGCGCGGGCAAAGCTACATGCGCAGCGCCGGCCATCTAGGCTGGGCGTTTCCGGCGGCGATGGGCGCAAAATGCGCCGCGCCCTCCCGGCCGGTCGTCTGCTTCACCGGCGATGCCGGCTTCTGGTACCACATCGGCGAGATCGAGACCGCCGCGCGCTGGAAGATCAACACCGTGACGGTCGTCAATAACAACAGCTCGGGCAATCAGTCCAAGCGCGGCTTCGACCGGGTCTATGGCGGCGAGCAGACCGAAGGCGGGCGAAGACTGTGGACTTTCAGCGAGGTCGATTTCTCCCGTGTCGCGCAAGACATGGGCGCTCTCGGCCTGCGCGTCGAAAAGCCGGCCGATTTCGAACCGGCCTTTCACAAGGCGCTCGCCGCCAATCGCCCGGTCATCATCGATGTCGTCACCGACATCGACGCCTTGGCGCCGCTCGCGGTCACCTGACCTGCTCTCCACAGGATCGCGGGGCAGGGTTCCCCCGAGACTAGCTCCGGGCAAGCTGCGCGGGCGAGAGTCCCTCTTCAGCAATCAATATGACGCGACACGCCGGGCGGCCGGCGCCTTGCGGCTGCGGGGTTGGTCGTTGAGGGAAAAAGAGCTGCGCATCGCCCTGGTCTGCTTCGGCGGCGTTTCGCTGGCCGTCTATATGCATGGCATCTGCAAGGAGATCCTGAAGCTGATCCGCGCTTCGGCGGCGCTGCACGCCATCAAGGACCGCGATGCGCGACTGCGCACCTCCTTCTTCGAAGCCGTCCGCAAGCGCCGCGCCGAATACGACACCGAGGCGGTCTATTTCGATCTGCTACGCGAAATCGGCCGGCGCGTCGATCTGCGCGTCGTCATCGATGTCATTGCGGGCGCGTCGGCCGGCGGTCTCAACGGCGCCATGCTCGGCCGCGCCATCAGCCACGACCTGCCGATCTCGCCCTTGCGCAACCTCTGGCTCGACAACGCCGATGTCAACGTGCTGCTCGCCGCCGAGGCGCGCGCCGGGGCCTGGAGCAAGCTGGCGCTGAAGCCGCTGTTCTGGGGCGCGGCGGCGACGGGCCTGCTCCCGGCGATCAAGAACGCCGAGGTGCGGAAGAACCTTTCGCTATTCGTCCGGTCGCGCTGGTTCAAGCCGCCGCTCGACGGCACGCGCATGTCGGAATTGATGCTGGACGCGATGACGGTGATGGGCGAGCCCGCGCGTCCCGGTGCCTCGCTGCTTCCGTCCGGACACAAGCTCGACCTGTTCGTGACGCTCACCGACTTCAACGGCCACCTTCATCCCATCCCCATCCACGATCCGCCGATGATCGAGGAGCGTGAGCACCGCCATGTGCTGCGCTTCCAGTACCGGCGCAGCCAGAGCGGCATCGAGGCGAGCGATTTCGATCTCGAGAACGCGGCAGCCCTCGCCTTCGCGGCGCGGGCGACCTCGTCTTTTCCGGGCATCTTTCCACCCGCGCGGATCGTCGAGATCGACGAGATCCTGGCGGGCCGCGGGGCTTCCTGGCCGCGCCGGGAGCAGTTTCTGCGCGAAGCCTTTCCCCGCCATCTGCAGGCCGGCATCGATCCGGTGAATGCCTGCTTCATCGACGGCGCGGTGCTGAACAACCGGCCGTTCCGCGAGGCGATCGCGGCTCTGCACGATCGCCAGGCCTATCGCCAGGTCGATCGCCGGCTGATCTATATCGACCCCAATCCCGGCCGCGTGCCTGCCGCAGCCCTCCCGGCGGTACCGAGCCTGTTTTCCGTGATCAAGGCCTCGCTCTCCGACTTGCCGCGCAACCAGCCCGTCGCGGACGAACTCGACTGGGTAATCGGCTTCAACGACCGTGTCCGGCGGCTGCGGGGCGTCATCGACGATGCCCGGCCGCGCGTCACCCGGCTGGTGACGCAGATCGTCTCAACGCCGCTCGACTGGGCCGTTGCGGTGGAGCAGATCAAAGCCTGGCGCGAGCGGGTGAATGCGCGGGTGGCGGTCGAGGCGGGCTTCGCTTATCAGAGCTATGTCCGGCTGAAGCTGACCACGGTGCTGGCCTTCGTCACCCGGCTGATCGCGGAGCTGTGCGCCGCGGACCCGCGCTCGCGGACCTACGGGCTGATCGCTGCCACGGTCGATGCCTGGGCGGAGCGGACCAGCCTGATCTCGAACGGTGCCGACTATGAGGCGGAGGCCAGCGATCCGGAAGGGACGGAGCTGTCGCGCATGGCGCGGTTCCTGCTCGATTTCGACCTCGACTACCGCAAGCGGCGTCTGACCTTCCTGATCGAGGGGCAGAACCGGCTTTATCAGCTCATCGATGAAAAGCAACTCGGCGGTCTCGATCTGCAGGTCGTCGACCGGCTCAAACGGGATTTCTATGCCTGCCTCGATACTCTCGGCCGGCGCTGCTCGCCGGAGGTCTTCGATGCGGAGACGAGGGAGCTGGCGCGACAGATCTTTTCGGATGCTGCTACGAAGGCAGACGCACGGACGCTGCGGGCGCTCGGCGCACAAATGGCCGAACATCACGCCGCGGAGCTTTCGCGTCTCATGGACCGACTCGCCTCGGCCATCGGCCTCAACACCAGCACCCATGACATCGACCTGATCATCGCAGCGCTCGACCCCGGCGAATGGCATCCCGACGCACGCCGCGAGGTGCTGATCAACTATCTCGGCTTTCCCTATTGGGACGTGCTGACCTTGCCGATCACCTCGACCCGGCAGATCGGCGAGTTCCACGAGATCCTGGTGGATCGCGTCAGCTCGAAGGATGCCCACGCCATCGCGGCCTTCAACGCGCTGACTGACGTGAAGGGGGCGGGGCTTGGCAGCTTTGCCGCTTTCCTGTCGCGCTCCTATCGGGAGAACGATTATCTCCTCGGCCGCCTTCATGCAATCGACCGGCTGATCGACATCGTCTGCGACTCGGCCGGGCTGCACCCCGGCGATGGCGGTTTCGATGCGGTCGCGTTCAAAAAGCGCGCCTTCGGCATGATCGTCGATGCAGAGGCAGGTCATTTGCGCGAGAGCGGCGAACTGCTGGCGGCGCTGCGGAACGCTGCCGGCGCGCTCGGCTGCGGCTGAGCCGAAGCCTCTTTCCGAAGCCGATCCCATCATCATGAACCCTCATGCTTTTGCCGCAAGCCTGGCCGTCGTATGCTGGTCGGTGGCGCCGCGCGCCGGCGCTGGGGGCCGAAAGCGCTTGGCACAAAGGGGAGAGCTTCATGGACGACGAGATTGCCGACCGGACCGCAACGGAACTGCTCTCCCGCTACGCCGCCAAGACGCTGTCGCCGGTCGAGGCCACGCGCGCCGCGCTCGACCGCATCGGGCGCTGCAACGCCGCTGTGAACGCCTACTGTCTTATTGACGAACCCGGCGCCATGGAGGCCGCGCGTGCCTCCGAAGCGCGCTGGATGCGCGGCGAGCCGCAAGGGCTCGTCGACGGCGTGCCTTGCTCGATCAAGGATCTCGTCCTGACGAAAGGCTGGCCGACCTTGCGTGGCTCGCTCACCATCTCGCCTGATCAGTCTTGGGAGGAAGACGCGCCTTGCGTCGCCCGGCTGCGAGAGCACGGCGCGGTGCTCCTCGGCAAGACCACGACGCCGGAATTCGGCTGGAAGGGCGTCACCGACAGCCCGCTGACGGGCATCACGCGCAATCCCTGGAACCTGACGAAAACGCCCGGCGGCTCGAGCGGCGGCGCGGCTGTGGCGGCGGCCCTCGGCATGGGTGCGCTGCATATCGGCACCGATGGCGGCGGCTCGATCCGCATCCCTTCGGCATTCACAGGCATTGTCGGCATCAAGCCGACCTATGGCGCGTGCCTGCCTATCCGGCGAGCCCCTTCGGCGATCTCGCCCATGTAGGACCGATGACGCGCAGCGTCGCCGATGCCGCGCTGATGCTTGAGGTGATCGCCGGGCCTGACCGGCGCGACTGGCAGGGCCTGCCGTTTCCGCCGCCCGACTATCGCGAGGGCCTTGGGGGCGGCGTCCAGGGGCTGCGCATCGGCTTCAGCCCCGATCTTGGCTCGGCGCGAGTTGAGTCCGAAATCGCCGAGGCTGTCGAGCGGGCGGTCAAGCTGTTCGAGAGCATCGGGGCGACGGTTGTCCCAGCCGGGATCGCGCTGGAAAACGCTTATGAGGTCTTCCTCGCCCATTGGATGAGCGGGGCGGCGGCGCTGCGGGCGCGAATCCCGGAGGATCAGCACGGCAAGCTCGAGCCCGCTCTGCAGAAGGCGATGGAATACGGCGCAACGCTGACGCTCGCCGGTTATCAGAAAGCCACCGCCGGGCGGGCCGCACTCGGCCTGATGCTGTCGACCGCCTTCGAGCGCTTCGACCTGCTCGTCACCCCGACCATGCCGCTCGCCGCCTTCGATGCCGGGCAGGTCAGCCCGAAGGTTGGCGACTGGAACTGGACCGACTGGACGCCATTCTCCTATCCCTTCAACCTGTCGCAGCAGCCGGCCATGTCCGTGCCTTGCGGCTTCACCGTCTCGGGATTGCCGATCGGAATGCAGATCGTCGGACCGCGCCTGTCCGAACCCCTCATTCTGCATGCCGCTGCGGCTTTCGAAGCCCTGATGCCGGTGCGCCTGCCGCCGAAACCGGAGACCATTCAATGACAGTGAAAGCCGACGGAGAGCGCCTGTGGCGCAGCCTGATGGAGATGGCCGCGATCGGAGGCACGCCCAAAGGCGGTGTGCGCCGGCTGACGCTGACGGACGAGGACAAGGCGAGCCGCGATCTGTTCGTCGCCTGGTGCCGGGATGCGGGCCTTGAGGTGACGGTCGATGAGATGGGCAATATCTTCGGCCGGCGGCAAGGCCGGAGTCCGGAGCTGCCGCCCGTTCTCGCCGGCAGCCATCTCGACAGCCAGCCGACCGGCGGCAAGTTCGATGGCGCCTATGGCGTGCTGGCGGCGCTCGAAGCCGTCCGGGCGATGAACGATGCGGGCCTCGAAACCGAGCATCCAGTCGAGATCGTCTCCTGGACCAATGAGGAGGGCGCGCGCTTTTCGCCGCCCATGGTCAGCTCCGGTGTGTTCGCCGGCGCGTTTTCGCGCGATTGGGTATATGCCATCACAGACGACGAGGGCCGGCAGTTCGACGATGAGCTGAAGCGCATCGGCTATCTGGGCGCCGTGCCTTGTGCGGCGAGGCCGCTTGCTGCCTATTTCGAGGCCCATATCGAGCAGGGCCCGATCCTTGAGGAGGAGGGCTGCACCATCGGCGTGGTGACCGGCGCCATGGGCCAGCGCTGGTTCGAGGCCGATCTGACCGGCATGGACGCCCATGCGGGCACGACGCCGATGGACCGCCGCCGGGACGCGCTGCTTGCGGCGGCGAAGATCATCGAGGCCGTCAATGCGATTGCGATCGAGAATGGCGGGCGCGGCACTGTGGGCCGTATTGCGATCACGCCGAGCTCCCGCAATGTCATTCCGGGATCGGCCTGGCTAACCATCGACACGCGGCACGAGACCGATGACGGCCTCGCCGCCATGGAGCAGGCGATCCGCAACGCCGTCGAGGCAACGGCGAAGGAGACCGGCGTCGAAATCGCGCTGAGGCCGTTCTTCTCCTTTCCGGCGCTCGCCTTCGACCCGTCATGCATCGGGGCCGTGCGCTCATCCGCCGCGGGGCTTGGCCTCAAGCATCGCGACATCGTCAGCGGCGCGGGGCACGATGCGGTCTATGTGGCCGACGTTGCGCCGACGGCGATGATCTTCATTCCCTGCGAGCGCGGGCTCAGTCACAATGAGCTGGAGAACATCACGCCTGCCGACGCCGAAGCCGGCACGAATGTGCTTTTGCAGGCGATGTTGAAGGTTGCGGGCGAGTGAGAGGAGCACGGCAAACGAATATTCGGACGTCGCGCCGGCCTTGAGTTGGCCTATTGGCTTAATTGCACGGCACGCGTGGGCGGATAGTGGAATTGGGTCGCGGACAACGCCTGCGGCGTTTCCGGGACGACGCTCCCTGCAGGAGCTGTGGAGCCCGCGATCGAGGCAGCGGAGCCGTTTCCGTTCAAGACGACCGCGCTCAGCAGACGATTTCGATGAGGTAGGGCCCCGCATTGGCCAGGCTGCCGGCGAAAGCGCGATTGAAAGCGCCCATGTCCTCCACCCGCACGGCCTCAACACCCATGCCGCGTGCCAGCGACACCCAGTCGAGGGGTGGATTGCCCAGATCGAACATGCTGAGCGCCTTCGGGCCGGCATTCTGTGCGCCGACATTGACGAACTCGTCCCGGAGAATGTTGTAGGCGCGGTTGGCGAAGACGAGCACGGTCACGTCGCAGCCCTCGCGCGCCTGCGTCCACAGCGCCTGAAGCGTGTACATGCCGCTGCCGTCGGCTTCGAGGCAGACGACCCTGCGGTCAGGGCAGGCGATCGCCGCGCCGGTCGCGAGCGGCAGGCCGATGCCGATCGAGCCGCCCATATTCTGCAGCCAGTCATGCGGACGGCTGGTATGCGACGGGCGGAAGAAGGAACGGCCGGTGGTGATGGATTCGTCGACGACGATGGCTTCCTCGGGCAACAGGGCAGCAATGGAGGTGGCGAGCGCCTCGGGCGTGACCGGACCGGTTGCCGGCGAGGGCGGCGCGAGAGGCGAGCGCTTCGGCTCGGTGTCCCGCGCGCCGAGCTCATCGGCCAGCCATTCGAGCGCCTTGAGCGAATCCTGGCCGCGCTCGCTCAGCACATGCATCTGCGCATCCTCCGGCGCAAGCAGGCTCGGCTTATCGGGATAGGCGAAGAAGGCAACCGGCCGCTTGGTCTCGACGAGGATGATATGCCGGAACGGGGCGAGCGCCTTGAGCGCCAGGTCGACGGGGTAGGGCAGGCGGTTGATCGGCACGCGGCCGCCGCCGCGCGCCATGCGGGCGTTGAAGGTGGCGGCCATCAGGCTGGCGCCGGTCTTGGCGGCGATGCGGCCGGCAAAGTCGAGCGCGGCTTCACTCAAGGCCCTGCCGCTCATCAGCAGCACCGCGGGCTCGCCGCTGCGCAGAACGGAGACCGCTTCCGCAACCGCCTCGGCGCTGACGTCTCCGAGGGCGGGAACCTCGGGGATTTCGGCCAGCCCCTCAGCCTCGTTCCAGGCCGTATCGGCCGGCAGGATCAGCGTGGCGACGCGGCCGGGGGGCTTGCGCGCGGCAGCGATGGCGGCTGCAGCGTCGGCTGAGGCCGAGCGCGCGTCCGGCGATGTCTTGACCCAGTCCGAGAAAGGCCGCGCCGCCGTCTCGATATCGGAGGTGAGCGGAGCATCGAGCGAGCGGTGATAGGTGGCATGGTCGCCGACGATATTGACGATCGGCGTGGCGGCCTTTTTGGCATTGTGCAGATTAGCAAGCCCGTTGGCGAGGCCAGGGCCGAGATGCAGCAGCGTCGCCGCCGGCTTCCCGGCCATGCGCGCATAGCCGTCCGCCGCGCCCGTAACCACGCCCTCGGCGAGGCCGAGAATGCAGCGCATACCCTCGACCCGGTCGAGGGCGGCGACGAAATGCATCTCGGATGTGCCCGGATTGGCAAAGCAGACATCGACCCCGCCGCCCAGCAGCGTGCGCACGATGCTTTCGGCCCCGTTCATCGGCCGCTCCGTCATCGACTTATCACCGATCCTCTAGTGGTTCAATTTTTAACACTCGCATCCCACCTGCGGCGAGCACTCTTGCGAGTGTTAGAATTAAAGAACCACTAGCAAACGTGCGGCAGGCGGGGCTCAAATGTCAAATTCGCTCCACTAGTGTCCCGTCTCCGAATTGCCGACCAATTTGCCGCAAGCACTTTCGGCAATTCGGAGACGGGACACTAGCAAACTCAATGCTTTAGTGTGGCTTATGTCTCGCAATTGCCTTGCCGAGGCCGCTGCGAAAGGGGAAGGCAATTGCGAGATGCCACACTAGAGATAGCCCGTCCCCATCTCCTCGGCGAAGCGGGCGGGCGTCCCCTCCCAGACGATGCGCGCATGCTCCAGCACATAGACGCGGTCGGCGTGCGGCAGGGCGAAGGTGACGTTCTGCTCGCCGAGCAGCACCGTGATCGAGGTGGTCTGCCGCAATAGCTCCAGCGCCTTGGAGATGTGCTCGAGGATCACCGGCGCGAGACCGAGCGTCGGCTCGTCGAGGATGAGGAGCTTCGGCTTGGTCATCAGTGCCCGCGCGATGGTCAACATCTGCTGCTCACCGCCGGATAGGGTCGAGGCGTTCTGCTTCTGCCGCTCGCCCAGGATCGGGAACAGATCGAAGAGCCAGCTTCGCCGCTCATCGCTTTCGGCCCTGGAGAGATGCTGGCCGCCGAGATCGAGATTCTCGCGCACGGTCAGATCGCCGAACAGCTCGCGCGTTTCCGGGCATTGCACGATGCCGCCCCGCGCAATCGCCGCCGCGGACTTGCCGCGCAAGGGAGCGTTCCGCCAGAGGATATTGCCGCTATAGGGTACGAAGCCCGATATGGCGTTAAAGAGCGTGGTCTTGCCGGCGCCGTTGATGCCGATGACGGAGACGAACTCGCCTTCATGGGCATGGACGGAGACCTGCTCCAGAGCCTGAGCCTTGCCGTAGAAGACGCTGACGTCGTTCACCTGCAGGAGCGGCGTGGCGTCCTGGAACGATGCCTCCGGCCGCGCATGCGTTTCGATGCTGCCGCCGAGATAGACGCGGCGGACGGTCTCGTCCTGCATCACCTCGTCGGCGGTGCCTTCAGCGATCCGCTCGCCGAGATAGAGGGCGATGACGCGATCGGCCAGGGCGGCGACGCTCTTCACATTATGGTCGATCAGCAGCACCGCGCGGCCCTCGGCGCGGAACTGGCGGATGAGGTCGGCGAAGGAGGCCATCTCGCCCTGGGTCAGCCCAGCGAAGGGCTCGTCGACCAGCACGACGCGCGGATCGCGGCCGACGGCTTTGGCCAGCTCGAGCTTGCGCAGGTCGGCGAAGGGCAGGGTGCTGGGCCTGCGGTCGAGCACGCCTGCGAGGCCGACGCTCTCGGCAATTGCGCGGGCACGGTCGTCGACCTCCGGGTCGCTGAACAGGCTGAGAAGATTGTCGGGCAGCAGCGCCAGCTTAATGTTCTCGAATACTGTCTGGCGCTGGATCGGCCGCGAATGCTGGAAGACAAGACCGACGCCCTTGCGCGCGATCTTATGCGGGGGCAGCCCGGCGATCTCCTCGCCGTCGAGCACGATCGAGCCGGCGGTCGGCCGCTCGATGCCCATGATCAGCTTCATCACCGTGGATTTGCCCGAGCCGTTCGGCCCGATCAGCCCGAGAATCTCGCCGCGCTTCAGATCGAAGTCCAACTTGTCGACGGCGACGAGGCCGCCGAAACGTTTGGTGAGCCCTTTTACGCTCAGGCAGGTCAGCGTATCTGCTCTCATGCCCTCTCCCGCCTTGCGATCATGCCAAAGAAGCCGTTCGGGAAGAAGAGCACGACAAGCAGCGCCGTGATCGAGACGATCAGCGTCGCCAACTCGCCCGTCGGGCGCAGCGCCTCGCTCATGCCGATCAGGAAGATCGAGCCGATGGCGGCGCCGATGATGGTGCGCCGTCCGCCGAGCACGGCGGCGATGATGATCTGCACGCCGACGGCGATGTCGATCAAAGTGCTGACGGAGGCGGTGCCCATGTAGAAGACCAGGAGAGCGCCGCCGAGCCCGGAGAAAAGGGCGCTGATGAGAAATGCCACCAGCTTGTGCTTGGCGACGTTGAACCCGAGTGCGGCAGCCTGGATCTTGTCCTGGCCGCTCGCCTGCAGGATGAGCCCGACCGGCGAGCGCGACAGGGAATAGAGGATCGCCCCGCTGATCACCATGAAGCCAAGCGCGATCCAGTAATTGACGGATGCATCGATGCTGATGACGTCCGGCACCATCAGGCCGATCTCGCCACCGGTCAGGCCGGCGAAGACGACGATCAGGTTCTGCAGTATGAGCACGGCGACGACGGTGGTCAGGCTGAAATAGGGGCCGCTGACGCGCAACGCCGGCAGAGCGAGAACCAGCCCTGCGATCATGGCGGCGACCGCGCCGAGCGCCACGCAGACCCAGATCGGCAGGCCATAGCGGTTGTCGACGATGCCGGCCGTGTAAGCCCCGAGGCCGAGCAGGAAGGTCGGGCCGAAATTCACCTCATTGGCGAAACCGAACAGCAGGTCCCAGGCCATGGAAAACACGCCGAAATAATAAGCGACCGTCAAAAGCCCCAGAATGTAGCCCGAAACCCAAAGCGGCAGCACCGTCGCCACGGTAACGGCAATGGCGACGAACCAGAATAACGGCGACGAGAAGAGACGGTTCAGCACCTCACCGCCTCCCCAAGAGTCCATGCGGCCGCACATACATCACCGCGACGAGCAGAAGCAGGGAGGGGATGAAGCGATAGGCCGGCGAGATGAGATAGGCGGTGAGCGTCTCGATATAGCCGACGACATAAGCCGCGATCAGCGAGCCGGTGACGCTGCCGAGGCCGCCCAGGACGACGATGGAGAAGGCACTGCCGGTGAGTGGGCCAACGCTGTAGGAACTCACGCCGAGGAACATGCCGAGCAGGACGCCGGCGAGGCCCGCAAGGACGCCATAGATCACCCAAACCGCGATATAGATCCAGGACAGCTCGATGCCGAGCAGCGTGACGCCGCGCGCATTCATCGAGGCGGCCAGGACCGCCTTGCCGGCGCGGGTGCGGTTGACCAGCAGCCACAAGAGCGCAATGGCCAGCCAGCAGACGATGGCGGTGAAGATTTCGTTGGCGGGGGTCCTGACGCCGAAAATATCGACGACGCCGTCGACGATGGGCAGCACCGTCTTGGCGTTGCTGGTGAAGAAATAGGCGATCAGCTCCTGGATGATGATGCCCCAGAGCAGCGTCGCGGTGAGGATGAAGATCTCCTTCTCCTCATTGCGGATGGCGCGCGAACGCTGAATGGGCTGTACGACGAAGCCATAGGTAACGAGCGCCAGCACTACGCTGACGGCAACGCCGAAGGCCGCTCCGGCATAGGTGTTCATGCCGAGTTCGGCGCCGGCGGCCCAGGCGGCGACGGCGGCGGCGACCATCAGCGCGCCATGCGAGAGATTGAGGACGCCGGAGACGCCGAAAATCAGCGTAAAGCCGGTCGCGCCGAGCGCATAAAGGGCGCCGACAGCGAATCCGTCGATCAGGATCTGCAAAGTTAGCAAGGGCTGGCTCCCACTCCAGGGGTTCGTTCCGGCCGGAACCCGCTGAGGCTCCACATGCCCGAAATGTTCATTGCTCCGGGTTTCCGGCGGACGGCGCCGCAGATGAAACGAAAGCCCCCGGTCCAGGGCCGGGGGCTTGGATCACGCTAATTCGAGGCGTGAACTTTGATGAAGGAGGGGAACTGCAGCTTACCGTTGGCGAGCTTTGCCGGCCAGAGATTGACCTGCTTGCCGTTCTGCCACTGCAGCATCAGCCCGGTGATATAGCCGGGGCCGGTCTTCAGGCCGTGGACGCGCGGATCGCCCTTCGGCAGGAACATAACGCGCCCGATGGTGCCTTCATAGTCGGTCGCCTCCAGTGCCTTGACCAGCTTGTCGCTGTCGTCCGAGCCGGCACGGTTGATGGCATCGGAGAGGTAATAGACCTCGTCATAGGCCGTATAGCCGCAATAGCTCGGGAAGTTGCCGTATTTCTTGTGGAAGGCGTCGACGAAAGGCAGCGTCTTCGGTGTGGTCGGCACGCCGGTCCCGGAGACGCCCTGATAGAGCACGCCGTCCGTGGCGCCGTTGGTGTCTTTCCAGAAGTTGGAATTGGTCGCCTGCGAGGAAATGCCGAACATCGGGATCGGAACCTCCTGGTTCTTCCACTGCACCGTCGGCTGCGTCCCGACATGGGAGATGCCGGTGATCATCACGTCCGGCTTCAGCCCTTCGATGCGGTTGAAGATCGGCGTGAAGTCGGTCGTGTCCGGCGAGAAGCGGATGTGGTCGAGGACCTTCAGGCCGATGCGCGGTAGGCATTTCTCGTAGCCGGCGTCGAGCGGTGTCGTCCAGGCGGCGTCCTCGCTCATGATCACCGCCGATTTCATCTTCAGGCCGTCGACGAGCAGGTCTTTCGCCGCCGCGCACACCAACTCGGCCAGGGCGCCGGAGGTTAGATAGCCATGGAAAGTGTATTTGTTGTGGTCGTAGTCCTTGGCGATATTGGCCGTGATCACATCGGAGGCCGCGCCGGGCGTAATCATCACGGTCTTGAGCCGGGCCGCCCATGGTTGCAGGGCCAGCACCACCTCGCTGACATAGCTGGCGATGACGACGTTGACCTTGTCCTCGCTGACGGCGCGCTGAAAGGCGCGGACCGCATCGGCGGCGGAGGAGTGATCGTCATAGACGAAAATCTTGATCTGGCGTCCGCCAACGCCGCCCTTCGCGTTGATCTCATCGGCGGCAAGCTGCGCCGCGAGCGGGATGGAAGAGCCTGCCACCGCCTGCGCTTCGGCGATGACGCCGATCTTGATCGGCTCCTTGTCCGCGGCTTGCGCCGGCGCGGCGACGCTCGCGGCGAGCGTGGCGCCTAATAGCGCACAGGCTGCTCTTGACAGGAAAGATCCCCTCGGAACTGGACTGCGAAACATGGCGGTTTCCTCCACTAGATGCTCTGTTTTGTATGCAGGAGTGTAACCCTCGGAACGGCCAAGGGCAATTCGACCTCCGTTAAATGTGACACCATCCTTTGGAGCGGCGCCAACTTCGAATTGGAAGAGCTCTTCGAAGGTTCCGACGGGGGACCGCCTCGCGGCGCAATATTTCGCCGGCCGCGCGAATATGAGCCGGCGCGCGGGGCTTACGCCGAACGTTGCGGCCATGGCGCGAGCGTGCGAAAATTCACGGGGGTGATGCTGCGGTGGGCAAGGGAGGCCATCATGGTGCGGAATTTTCTCCTGCATGGCAGCAACATGCTTCTTATCCTGTCGCTGCTGATCATCGCGGGGCTGGCTGCTGCGGGCGCCGCGCCGCTGTTTCCGCTCTGGATCCTGGGCGGGATCGCGCTTTTCTATCTCAGTGAATATGGCTGGCACCGCTTCGTCTTCCACGCGCCGCCGGGGAAGTGGGCCTGGCTCCGCTACCTCCAGCACCGGCTGCATTACGACCATCATATCGAGCCGAGCCGGCTCGACCTGCTCTTTCTGCCCGTCTGGTTCGTCATTCCCAATCTGACGCTGACCTGGCTGATCGCCTGGCTGATTACCGGCAACTGGCAATGGGCGCTGTCGCTGATCTTCGGGGCAATGCTCGGCCTCGTTCACTACGAATGGGTGCATTACATCGCGCATATCCCCTATCAGCCTTACACGCGCTTCGGGCGCTGGATGAAGAAGTATCACCTCTGGCATCACTTCAAGAACGAGCATTTCTGGTTCGGCGTCAGCAACCCGGTGCTGGATGTGGTGCACCGCACCTATCGCATCCCCGACGACGTGCCGCGCAGCACGACCGCACGCGTTCTGCATCCGGAGATTTAGCGGGATGGCCGGGGCGCCCGACGTTATTGCTGGACAGGCGTGATTTGGGATGGCGCCTCAATCGCCGCTGGCAGGATGCGCGGCGCGCTGCTCGGCGGCATGGCGGACGAGCGCGGCGAAGCGATAGATGCCGTGCACGAACTTGCCATAGGGCAGGGCGAGGAAAAGCGCGAATACCAGCCCCAAATGCACCGCCAGCAGAACGCCCATGGTCGGAGTGGCACGCAGGACAAGGAGGGCAAGGCCCGTCGCGCCGACCGCCAGCAGCAGCCAGAGAAATGCCGCGCCCATGCCGGTGCGCCGCTTCGCCGTCATGGCCGGATCGCGCCGGGCGTTCTGCATGAGCAGGCCAGCGGGGCCGACGATCAGACCGATGCCACCTAGCACCCCGAGCACCACCGTCGGATGCCACCAGGGATAGGGCGCATCCTGCCAGATGCTGGCGATGGTGCCCGAGCAGGTGGAGGCGAAGCAGAGCAGGAAGCCGTAAAACGTGAAATGGTGGTAGAGACGCCGCCGGTCCGTCTCCGGCCGCTCGCTCTCATTCATGCAGCCCATGCCGCCACCATCGAGATAGCGCAGAGTGCAGGCATCCCGCAGGGCTTGCAAATAGGCCGCCGGGTCTAGATCGAGGGGTGGGCCGGATGCCCGCCAGAAAGCTCGCACGCTCATGGCGATCGCGAGGATGGCGTAGAGGAACGCCGCGCCGAAAATCGCGACCATCGCGCTATGCGGCATGAGCTGGTAGAACGCGCCTTCGCCGGCCTGCACGCCGAACAGCGCGGCCGGATCGTTCCAGGCAACGAAGCCATTGATGAAGGCGGCGAGTGAAAGCGCGGCAGCGAGGGTCACCCACAGGCCGTTGCGCTCGAAAAGCCCGGCAAAACGCCGTGGCCAGGCATGGCGCGCATAGCTCTCCTCGCGCAGCACTGCCAGAGCCACCGGGACATTGATGTCGAAGTCGTGCGGCGGGGCATATTGGCAATCGTAGAAGCAGGCCCCGCAATTGTGGCAGAGATTGGCGAGGTAATCGACCGTGCCCCCGGCAAAACTCTTGCACAGCTCCATCGCCGGGAACACCGCGCACAGGCCCTCGCAATAGCGGCAGGCGTTGCAGACATCGAGCTGGCGCACGACCTCCTGCTGCGACGCGGTTGCCGCGGCTGCGAGATCAGTTGCGGACATGGCTCGCGGCTCCCTCCCCGGCCAGCCGGCCGAACACGCTGCCGATGGTCATGCCAATGCCGGCGAGATAGCCTTGACCGAGCACGTTGCCGGCCATGATTTCCCCGGCGGCGAACATGTTGGCCGAAACGGCGCCATCCGCCAGCACCATGCGCGCGTCTTTGTTCACCTTGACGCCGAGATAGGTAAAGGTGATGCCGGGGCGCAGCGTATAAGCGTAGAAGGGCGGGGTGTCGATCGGCCGCGCCCAATGCGATTTCGGCGGTGTCAAGCCTTCGGTGCGGCAATCATCATAGATGGTGTGGTCGAAAGTGCCGGGCCGGCAGGCGGCGTTGAAGCGCTCGATGGTGGCTTGGGTCTTTGCCGGGTCGAGGCCGATCTTTTCCGCGAGCGCCTCGATGGTGTCGGCCTTCAGCGGCGGGAAGACCGAGGGCATGAAGGAATGGATCGACTTCTGGTCGATGATGGCGTGTCCGACCTGATCGGGCTCGGCGGCGACGAGGCGGCCCCAGATGGCGTAGCGCTTCGGCCAGAAATCCTCGCCCTCATCGTAGAAGCGCTCGGCATTCTGATTGAGCACGATGCCGAAAGGCACGCAGTCGAGCCGGGTGACGATGCCGCCGTCGAATTTCGGCGCGCGCCCGTCGATCGCCACCGCATGGCACTGCACGGGATCGGCAACCTGGCCGACGCCGCGCTCCAGGAGCAGCTTCAGCAGCTCGCCGCGATTATAGGGCGTGCCGCGGATGAGGAAATTCTTCGCGCCCGGTCCCCAGGCTTCGGTGAGCCATTCGAGATTGGCCTCGAAGCCGCCTGACGCGGCGACGAAGGCGCGTGCCGAAACCCGCTTGACGGCGGTGGCCGTCTTGATGGCTGCGCCGAGGAAGAAGCCGTCCTCGAGTTCGAGATCGACAAGCTGCGCGTCATAGAAAGTCTCGACGCCGAGATCCTCGGCCGTCCGATAGAGCGCATTCAGCATCGAGCGCCCGCCGCCGAGGAAGAAGGCGTTGGTGCGCCCCAGCGACAGCGTGCCGCCGAGGGATGGCTGGAAGCGCACGCCTTGCGCCCAGAGAAAGTCCCACAGCTCCTTCGATTTCTCCAGCGTCATCCGGGCGAGGTCTTCGTCGGTCTTGCCCTTGGTGACGCGGATGAGATCGTCCATGAATTCATCGACCGGATAAGGGCCGGTGAGAGTGCCGTTGCCCTCGTCGTGAGCGACGCGCATGTTCCGGGTATGGCGCGTATTGCCGCCCCGATAGACCTTCGGCGCCCGCTCCACCACGGCCACGCTCGCCCCGCGCTGCGCCGCCGTGATAGCGGCGCAAAGCCCGGCATTGCCGCCTCCGGCAATGAGCACGTCATATTTCGCTTCGAGATTTTTCACGGACACGCGCCCTCTTCGCCAGCCAGGCCGACCGCCGGAATAAAGCCATGGACTGCACGCATCGGGCAAGGGGGTTTACGGAGACGGGCGTCCGTACGGGTTTACGGAGGCGGGCGTCGGTACGATTGTGTTTTGGGGCGCGTGGGCGCGCCATTCCGGCACCGAACGGATCGTGCCCCGGCAGTGTCCATGGCGTCTCCTATAAAGGGGGCCGCCGCGGTGCGATGGCGATGCCGGCCTTTCGAGCTGATAGGCGGCGCGCAAGGCCAAGTCCTCGCGCCACGCGGATCGAGCCGTTGGTGTCGGAGCCGAGCGACAGACAAGATTGCATACAAAACTGGTATGGCCGGCATGTTTTTGAGGGCAGCAATGGCCCGGCGAACCGGTTTCCAAGGCTCAGCGGTTGACGGACGTCAGGAGGAAAGGCGCGTCATGGGTTGGCAAGACTGACGGCGAGCGATAGAGCCCCCACCACGACGAGACTGACGGCCCAGCTCGCCTCCAGATTGAACCAGCTTCGGGATACGAATTGGAGGCCGAGAAAGCGGTAGACCAGCCAGGCCGAGAGTCCGCCGGCAGCGATCATCGCAGCGGTGTGGACGGCCGAGACCAGGATCGCCATGCCAAGATTGGCGTTGATCAAGGCGCCTGCCGCTACGTGTCCGCTATCCGCCCCGGCCGCCCGGCAGAGGCCGAGATAGATCGGCAGCAGCATCAGTCCGGCGCCATGCGCGATGGCCACGGCGAACGACCAGAGCCCGAGCTGGGTCGGCGGGATGCGCGCCAGCGCGCGCGGATGCCGTCGACTGATAAGCCGGAAGAGGCCGAAGCCGATAACGAGAAGGCTGGCTCCGATGCGGATCGGCTGCTGCCATTCGACGAGCGCCACCAGCAGCGAGAATGGCAGGATCACCACGAAAATCGCCAGGAGATGGCCGACGCTGAGCGGCCCGAGCGCCGCCAGAAGTGCGCTCGAGCGCTTCTCCATCAGCCCCGCCGATAGAGCGAGCGGCCAGCCCATTCCCGGATTGACGCCGTGATAGAGGCCGCTCGCGACGACTGCCAGCCAGAGCCAGGCGGGTGTCCAGTCGGCTCCGCTCAAATTCACGCCGACGGATAGCAGAAGGAGTTGGTCGAGCAGTCCCCGCCTTCGAGCCGGATCTGATGCGCCCGGTAGCCTTCGGGGAAGCTCACCCAGTAGTCCTTCGCCAGCTCGAGACCGCCATTCGGGCCGACATTGGCCATGACCTCCGCGCCGGGGACGCCGGACGGATAGAACTGGTCGTCCCAGGTCGAATAGAGGCCGTTGGTCCAGTAGACCCGCTTGCCGTCGCGGCTGATCTCGACCATCTGCGGACCGCCCGCGAAGGCGTTGCCGTTCGGGTGAGGCGTGCGGCGGGCGATGCCGCCGATATGAACCGAGCCGGCGAGCTTCGGCTTTCTCGGATCGGTGACATCATATTGCCGCATCTCGCCGGTGCCCCAGCAGGAAACGTAGAGGAAGCGGTCGTCCAGTGACAGATCGATGTCGGTGACGAGCGGTGGCACGGCGCCGAAGCCCTGCAGCAGCGGCGGCAGGAGGTCCGTCGATGCGGGCTCCGGCGGAATGGTCGCCGTCTTCTCGATATGGAACTTGCCGTCCTCGCGCCACCAGGTCCAGATCGAGCCTTCGAGATTTGTGGTGTCGACCACGACGCCCAGGAAGCCATATTCCCGAATGGGATCGTGAGCCGGCCGCACTTCCAGCGCCATCTGATGATTGGCCCCGAGATCGATGGTCTGGACATGGCGCCGCTCGCGCAGATCCCAGAAATGCACGCTGTGGCCATATTTGTTCGAGAGCAGGTCCTCCGGCACGAGGCCGTTCTCGAATTGCGGCGGCAGCCCCCATTCGCTGGTCACCATATAGTCGCGCGGCAGATTCCACCAGAAATCGTAATGCAGCTTCTGCGGACCGCGGTCGATCTCCCAGCGGCCGAGGATCTCGAAGGTCTCGCAGTCCATGATGAAGACGCCGGCCGGTCCGTCTGTGCCGTCCTTGCCGCCGCCGCCAAGCGTGCTGACATAGATGCCTTCCGGCCCGCAATGGACCGTGTGCGGTCGCGAATAGCCGGTCTTCTTGAAGACCTCCTCGGGCTCGATGATCTTGTGGATCTTGGCCTGGCTCGGATCGGGCTTGGTATCCACGACATAAATGCGCGACGAGCGAATGCCGGGAATGATCAGATAGCGCCGTTCGAGAAACGGATGCCCGCTGAGCGGCGACAGGGCGGACGAGCAGGCATTCCAGCCGAAATGGTGAAACTCGTCGCCCTTGTACGGCATCGTCACGGTGTGGACGATCTGGCTGTAGGTCGGCGAGCCGGGCTTCACGTCGATCACCGCGAGGGCATCGGGCTGCGATAAATCCGGGCTGAGCAGCAAAGTGTAGGCGAATGTCTCCTGTGGCGCTTCCATCGCGAGCTTGGGTGATGCGTGGAAGGTCGGATCGGGCCGTATCGTCATTGGACTTCCTCCCTGTTTGCATCGAGGCGCTTTGCGCCTCCGATTGGCCAGAGCTTAACATAGCGGGGCGCAGGCGATTCGAAATAGATGAGCGATGCTGGCGGCAGCCGGAACTGCGCCGCGTTCGGCAGGCCCGTACCGGCTTTTAGGCGATATCCTCTTCGCCATCGCGTCAGCACGGCGTCTGCCGGCCAGACGGAGGCCGCAGCGCTCAAGGGATCGAGCATTGTCACTGTAAGTCTCCTTTCGAAGGCCATTTGCGGACGGTCCTGGTTAGCGAAGCGCGTATGCTTGCGCGTCCTCCGTTTGGACGACGGACCGAAGCCATCCCGGTCAATAGGGGCGAGCCCTGCGCAAGCCGGCTCAGGCCGCAAATTTATCCGGGCATGTCACAAACCGGCCTGCCATCTCGTCTTACGCGACAGGTGGCGCTTTTCCACGCGCTACCGCCATCTGGCAAAGAATGAGAGGACCCATGACACAGCGAATGAATGCGTTGATAGCCGCGCCCGAGGGCGTCGCCGCTCTTGCGCAAAGTCGAAGCCTATCTGAAAACCACCGGCCTGGAGCCGAGCCTGTTGTCGCTCGTCAAGACCCGGGTGTCGCAGATCAATGGCTGCGCCTATTGCCTGCACATGCATACGCAGGAAGCCCGTGAGGCGGGGGTGAGCGAGGTCAAGCTCTATCTGCTCGATGCCTGGCAGGAGTCGGCGCTCTACACGGCCCGCGAGCGCGCAGCCTTGAACTGGGCGGAGAGCCTCACCAATATCGCCGAAACGCATGCGCCCGACGAGGCTTACGACCAGGCGCGCCGCGAGTTCAGTGAGAAGGAGCTCGCCGATCTGTCGATCGCCATCGCCATGATCAATGGTTGGAACCGGCTCGCCATCGGCGCGAGGGCGGAGCATCCGTCGGATCATGCTAAAGCCGCCTGAAGGAGCTTTTCTATGACCTTGCCGGCCTTGGAAAGCGATGACGCGGTGTCCTTCGAGAGCCACCGCGCCCATCTGACCGGGCTCGCCTACCGCATGCTGGGCTCCCTCGCGGACGCCCAGGATGCGGTGCAGGACGCCTATCTGCGCTGGCGCCAGGCCGATCGCGACGGCGTCGCCGATCCGCGCGCCTTTCTGACGAAGGTGGTCAGCCGCATCTGTCTCGACCGGCTGAAATCCGCCCGTCAGCGCCGCGAGACCTATATCGGGCCGTGGCTGCCGGAGCCCGTGCTGGGCATGGACGAATTCTCGGCCGAAACGGCGAGCGAATATGCGGACGACCTGTCGACCGGATTCCTGCTGGCGCTGGAGCGGCTGACGCCGTTGGAACGCGTCGCCTTCCTGCTGCACGACGTGTTCGACGTCGGCTTCGGCGAGATTGCCGTGCTGACCGGGCGTAGCGAGGCGGCGTGCCGTCAGCTTGCCGCCCGAGCCAGGCGCCATATCCGCGACGCGCGTCCGCGCGTTTCCGTCTCGGCCGAGGATGAGGACCGGCTACTCAATGCGTTTCTGGCGGCGGCGCGTTCAGGCGAGGTCGGCGGTCTGGCGAGGCTGCTGGCGGAAGGCGCCAGCCTCTATTCGGATGGCGGCGGCAAGGTGTCGGCGGCCCGGAATGTCCTGCATGGCCGGGACCGGGTGGCGCGCTTCATCAGCGGCATATACCGCAAGTTCCGCAATCGGGCGACCGTCTCCGTCACGCCGGGGCGCATCAACGGCATGCCGGGGCTGATTACGCTCTACGCCGACGGCAGCATGGATACGACAGCCCTGGAGGTGCGCGGTCACGAAATCGTCGGCGTCTTCATCACGCGCAATCCGGATAAGCTGGAGCATATTCGCCGAGGGATGTCGCCTGGAGGCGACTAACAGCCGAGCCGCTCCGCCAGCTGGATGAAGTCGGTCGCGATGACGTCCCAATCCTCGCTCGGCGCCAGATCGCCCTTCTGTTGCGGGCCGTGCTCGGCCGGGCGGGGAACAAAGCCGGTCGCGAGGCCGGCGCGCCGGGCCGCGGCAAGATCGCTATTGTGGGCCGCGACGAGCATGCATTCCGCCGGTTCGAGCCCGAGTACGGCGGCGGTCGCCAGATAGGCCTGCGGGTGCGGCTTGTAGGTCCGCGAAATATCGGCGCCGAGGATTGCGTCCCAGGGCAGCCCGGCTCGCTTGGCCATGTTCACCATCAGCGCGATATTGCCGTTCGAGAGCGGGCCGATGATGTATTTGGGCTTCAGCATCGTCAGCCCTTCGATCGCGTCGGGCCATGGGTCGAGCCGGTGCCAGGCCTTGTTCAGCGCGTCGAGCTCCCGCTCGTCCCAGCCACGCGACGGCGCAAGTTCGTCGAGCAGCGAAACCAGATTTTCCCGATGCAGCACGTCGAGCGGAACATAGGCTCGATCGCCCTCGCGAATGGGCTCCATGCTCGGCTGGTAGCGCTTCCGCCAGGCATCGGCGAACGCCTCTGGAGCGATAGCGAGGCCATGCTTGGCGATGAGCGGCGCCGCCTCGCGCGCAATGCCGGACCGCCAGTCCACCACCGTGCCGAACACATCGAAGACGACAGCTTTCACATGCGCGAGATCGATTTTGGTCGGAGCGGCGTTCGAGTTGGCCGGCGTTTGTGGCATGTCCCGGTCTCCGGTTCAGAATGATTTCGCGCAATGCTGCCGCGCCCGGCCGGATCTTACATGACCTCGACGGGCAAGGGCGAGGCCATAAAAACAACCCGCCGCCAGGGGAGAGCCAGGCGGCGGGTCAATTCATGTCGATGATAGACCGACCGAGGCTCGGCCCACCTTCATCAATCTAGCGTAGACGGTTGCGGTGCGAGCCTCTATCCGGCCGGAGCAGCTGGAAGTGCTGCCGGTTGAGCTGTAGCCGCCGGCAGTGCGGAGGCCGTCCGACCATCCCTTCCGGGCATCTCCGGACGATCCGGTGGCAATGCGGCGGTCGGCCGACCATGCCCTCCGGGCATTTCCGGATGATCTTCCGGCAATGCGGCGGCCGTCCGACATAGCCCTCGGGGCATGTCCGAACGATCTTCCGGCAATGCGGCGGTCGTCCGATATAGCCCTCCGGGCACGTCCGAACGATCTTCCGGCAATGCGGATAGATGCCGCGCGTGCCTTCAGGGCATTGCCGCCGCACGCAGCGTTCGCCGTTCCAGATGCCGTGGCGGCAGACGCAATGGCCTGCGCGCAGGATACGTCCGCCCGTGCATTCCGGCGTCGGCTGACCGATGCGCCGGCAATGCGGATAACGGCCGACCGTCCCTTCCGGGCATTCCGGCGTCGGTTCGCTGATCTTCCGGCAATCCGGATAGTTGCCGACATAGCCGTCCGGGCACTCACGTCCGGGCGGAGGCGGCGGAGGCGGCACCAGCCCGATCCGGTTGCAGCGCTCGCCGTTCCAGTCGAATCCGGGCGGGCAAGGCTGGGCCGGAATGGGCGTCACGCAGTAGCTATGGCGCCCGTCGAGAAGCGGCGGGAACTGCAGCGTGGCTGAGTCCTTGTCGTCGCCCTTCTCCTGGTTCTGCACCGTACCGCCCGGCGCCTGCAGGATGAGCGCCGAGTTGGTCAGCGCGCATGAGCCGTAGCCGGCCGGCGGCAGCAGAACATTCACGGGCATGATCACCTGCTGACCCGGCTGCAGCTTTATGCTGGGATGAGTGCAGATGATCGACGGTGCGGAGCCGACGCAGTTCCAGGGAGCGGGAACCTGCATAGTGGCCCCGGCCGCCGCCTGAGGCAGGTCGTCTCTGACGACGATCTTGCCGTCATAGTCGCCGTCGCCCGTATTTTTCACGATCACATTGTACGGGCACCGGTAGAGCCCGCCGCCGGTCGTGTTGCACTTGGGCTGAGCGCCCAGCTTGCGCAGCTCCAGATTGGTCGGCTCCTTTCTGCAGAACGTGGCCGGAACCTTGGCTGAATCGCCGGCAATGTCATCGCCGGGATCGGTGTTTTTGGGAGTTCCGCCTTGGGCCTTGGTAATCTTAGCGACATTCGGCAGAGCGCAGTTCTTCTCTCTCACCACGTCCCCGGAGAATTTCACCCGGAGATAGAGCGTCCGCCAACCCGTGGGCGGAATGACCGTGATGGGATATTTGCAGGTCGCACCGCTGCCGCCCGTCCCTTGGCAGGTCCAGGGGGCGTTCCAGTGCGCATCGAGCGGCTCGGCCGGCAGCGCCTCGTCGATCTCGATGGGGCCGTTATAGACGCCCGGTCCCGTATTGGTGACGCGGATCGCGTAACGGCACCACCAGTCGTCGCCGCTCCGGCTGCAGAAGGTCGGGTCGGCCTTCTTCTCGATCTTCAGATTGGTCCGGAGAGCATCGCCGCACACCCAGCCGGGGACGGTCGCGACCGCACCAGCCTCATCGTTCGACGGATCGGTGTTTTTGGGCGTTCCGCCTTGGGCCTCGGTGATCTTCACCCGGTTCGGGACCTTGCAATGCATATGCGTGGCATCCCCGACCGAGAGGTCGACCCGGACGGTGAAGGAGAGCGTGTCGCCGGGATTGGGCAGGCTCGCCCCCGCATATTTGCAGGTGTAGTTCGGGCTGACGCCACCGCACGCCCAGCCCGGACCACTAAAGACGGCGGTCGTTCCGGCGGGGACCTTATCGTCGACGACGATATCGCCATTATAGGCGCCCGGCCCCTCGTTCTCGACCGTCACGCGGTAGCCGCAGCGCAGATGGTCGCCGACGCGGAAGCACGGTCCGAGAGGACGCTTATAGATCTTGAGATCGGTGTGTCCTCCATGCGGCGAGCAATCCTTGTCGGGGATCAGCGCCGTGGCGCCGTCGCTATCGTCCAGCGGATCGGTGTTCCACTGCGTCCCGCCCGGCGCCCATTCGATCGAGGCGACGTTGCGCAGATGGCAGCGGTCCTTGGCCTTCGGCACCCAGGCATAGGCCGTCAGATTGACGCTCCATGACGGCGCCAGGAACACGCCCGGACGGAAGCACCGATAGGCGGACGGCCCGGTCTTCCAGCAGGTCCAGGTCGGCGTTGGCGAAAAGCCCATCATCGCGCCGGCCGGATTGGCGGGCAGCCAGTCGTCGAGCAGGATCGGCCCGAAATAATTGTCCGGGCCGGTATTGGTGACGCGGATGCCGTAGCGGCAAAGCCAGCCGTTGCCCCAGTCCCAGCAGCTCTTGGGCATGGCGCGCTTGACCAGCCTCAGATTGGTGTGGAAGTCGTAGTCCGGCGGAAATTCCGGGGGCAGCTCCGGCGGCACGTCGCCAGGAGGCAGGATGCCCGGAGGCAGCTCGCCCGGCGCGGAGCTGGCGAAATCGGGCGCGCCCTCACAAGGCTGCCAGATCTCGATATCGCCGACATGGCCGGCATTGGCCGCATCGCCGAAGAAGCCGTCATAGTCGGCGAAATAGGATTGCTGCGGCGGCACGTTCTGCGGCCGCACGAGCGAGACCTCATTGCCCTGCAGACCGTGGACGTCGGCCTCTGGCTCGTCGCCCTTGCCGTCATTGCCGGCTTCCGCGACCACACTAGGGCGCAAACGGTGCCCTGTCGACCACAGCATCTGACCGCAGGCGCCGTAGCGCATCGCGCCAGTCTCGTCATAGCCATAGCCGAGCGCGATGCCGCCTTCGGCGTGATTATGCTCGGGCGGCAGACCGATCGCGTAGCTCTCCGGGTCGGCGACCCAGACGCTTTCCGTCGCCGGATCGTCCGGCTCCTCGCGGCGGTAGCGCACCACGGCGGATTTCTCGGGCTCGGCGAAGACGGAATAGTCGTAGCTGGCGCGTTGCCGGCCGCGCTGGGCGAGATACATCCGGCCGTCCTTGTCGAACAGCATGTCCGTGATCGGACCATCACCGGGCAGGCCCTCGACATCGAGCTCCCAGCGCGCATCGTCGGCAAATCCATCCGCAGAAACGCCGACCGACCAGACCTGGCCATGGACGGCGTAATAGAGCCGGCCGTCATTCACGACGAGGCCGTAAACCCGCCGCTCGTCCGGCGTATAGCCCCAGCTATCGGGGTTCTGGCTATCGAAGGCAGGGCTATGAATATCGGCCTTCTTTCCATCGTCGGCGACTTCTGAAAGGCCCTTGGCGGGACGCGCTTTCACGCCGTGATCGAAGCTGTCGATCACCTCGCCGGTTTCGCTCAGCCGATAGATCAGGCCGCTATCGAGGTCGGAGGCGAAGAATTGCCGGCTGGCCTTGTCGAACACGACATCGCCGATGCCGGGCCCGCTATTGTCGGGCAGCGTTGCGAACAGCGACGCCGCGCCGGTCTGGCCGTCGATCTTATAGATCGAGCCGGGACCGCCGCTAAGCGTGGCGCCGAATTGGGCAGACATCCATTCGGCGTCCGGTGCGCCGGTCTTGGCCCGCTCCGACCAGCCGTCGCCATCGGCGTCGGGCGTGACGATGTGCAGCCCATAGGCCGATGTCGCGCCGAGATAAATATTGGGAACCTTGCCGCCTAGGCCGTCATCGAGGGTGACGGCGAAGACCTGCCCGACCTGACTCGCCTTGATCTGCAGGGTCGGCGGCGCGGAGATCAGTTGTCCCTCCGGCGTGCCGCCCGGCGCGGCCAAAGACAGGATCTGCGCGGACGGGCCGTTCGGATCGATGAAGAACTCGTCCAGCGGATTGGCACCCTTGGGCAGCGGCGCATTGGACGGCTTGATACCGGAAAAGCCTGTCACGACGGCATCGCCACGGTGAAGCGCGCTGTCCTGCGCGTGAGCGCGAGAAACGGTAGCGACAAGAAACAGGATCAGAATGGCTGTCGAAAGGAAACTGAGGAACGTTCCGAAAAGCGCAAAACCCCTGGCAGGGTTCGGCGACACCGCCGCTCCGGGCGGACGTGAGGACCGTCCGCCGTGTGAAAACGCCGCGACGCGGCAGTTGCGCTCTTGGGGCGAAGCTTTATCGAACATGGCATACCTCTCAGGCCGAGGGCCGGGCAACGCGCTCCGGCTTCTGACAGGTTGTCGCAGTGGCGGCGGGAGAGGTTCAGAGCTTGTACCAAATTTTACAAATGCGGGCGGGGATCAGCCGCCCAGGGTTACCTGTCGGTTAAGGCGGGCATACGGACGAGCTGAGGGTCAGAGCGGCGAGCTTTACCAGACGAACGGAATGAAGCGATAGCGCACGCGTGCCGTGTAGTCCCGATATCCCTCCAACTCGGCGCTCAAGGTGCGCTCCTCCCGCACGGCCCGCCAGGCGATCGCCAGGATGAAGAGCGCCGAGAGCGCGAGGCCGAGCCAGGAACCGAGCAATAGCGGCGTGCCGATGAAGAAGAACAATGCGCTCGCATACATCGGATGGCGGACGATGGCATAGGGGCCGGTGTCGATCACGCGCTGGCCCTTCTGGATCTTCACCACGGGCGCGGCAAAAGCGTTCTCGCGGAATGTGAGCCAGGCGCCGAGCATGTAGACCGCAACGCCGAGGCCGCCGAGCGCCTGAAGCCATGCGGGAACCGCGCTGAAGCCCGTCCGCGCGGCGTCCCAGCCCATGAAGGCGGTCCAGCCGTAGAAACCCAACATGAGAAGCACCAGGAAGACGCGGTCCCACGGCTTTTGCGCGCGCTGCACCGGCGAGGCCATGCGTTCGCGCAGCAGGTTTGGGCTATACCTGGACAGCCACAAGGTCGTCCCGAGGCCGCCGAGGGCGAATAGCGCGATAAACGCCCAGGCTCCCGGATAGGCAAGCGTGCCCGCCGGCCAGAGGATCAGGGCGGCCATGAAAGCCGTCCACGCCACCAGTTGAAGCAAGACGGTGCCCATGGCGTGTTCCTCTATGCCGGTTTGCTCAGGGACGGTCCTTGGCGAGCGGGGCGTCGGACTTCGCCACCCAGCCGGTGAAGCTGAGCCACAGCCCGATCAGAACGAGCACGCCGAAACCGGCGCGGACCAGCGGCACTGCGCCCACCGAGGCTGCGGCGGCGTGTTCGATGAGCTGTGGCGCGGCCATCAGCGCGAGGCCGCGAAGCGCCAGGAACCAGCCGAACAGCGAAATCAGGACTGCCGACAGGCTGTACCAATATTGGTGGAAGGCGATGATCAGCAGTCCGGCGAACAGCAGCAGGCTGCCAGTGAACCACACGAGCACAGGATTTTCGAAAAATCCGGGCACGAACGTGCCCATTTCGGGCGCGCGAGCTACGATGATGCCGGGCACGATGACGAGCCAAGGTCCGATCACACGCGCAAAGGCGCGGGTACGGGTTCTGGATTCTGGCGCGGCGGGCACACAAGCCTCCCCTGTTACGCTTGGCTGGTGGTTGTCGCCCTTTCGCTCGTTCGGTTCAACCGGAAAGATTAGGGATGAATGACCTTCAATTTCATTTCGAAGGGTCTCGAAAGCAGCGCCGCCTTGCCGCGCCTTGATGCATATCAATTCGGTTTGGGGAAACATCTGAATATAGTAATATTACCCTAAAACCACCCTGACGGCCGCTGAGCCCGGGCAAGCCTCCATGGCCTCGCCTCGGCGCAGATCCGCAGGGCTAAGGGCCTGAGGAGGAGGAGTGCCTATGACGCATGTGGTCGTGCTGGGCGCCGGGATTGGCGGTGTTCCAATGGCTTTCGAGCTTCGGGAGAGGCTGGGACGCAGAACCGACATCACCGTGATCGGGGAGTCGGAGTGGTTTCAATTCGTGCCTTCCAACCCCTGGGTGGCGGTCGGCTGGCGCAAACCGAGCGACATCAAAATCCATCTGCCGGAAGTTTTCGCGCGCCGGAGGATCGGCTTCAAGGCCGGCGGCGCCAAGCGCGTTATTCCGGGCGAGAATGCCGTCGAGCTGAATGATGGCAGCAGCGTCCCCTATGATTATCTGGTCATTGCGACAGGTCCGGCGCTCGCCTTCGATGAGATCGAAGGGCTCGGCCCGGATCGGAATACCATTTCGATCTGCCATGTCGATCACGCCGCCGCCGCCGCCGAGCGCTGGGAGCGTTTCTGCCGCGATCCGGGACCGATCGTCGTCGGCGCCGTACACGGCGCGTCCTGTTTCGGGCCGGCCTATGAGTTTGCCATGATCATGGTGAACGAGTTGCGGCGCCGCAAGATTCGCACCAAGGTGCCGATGACCTTCGTCACCTCCGAGCCCTATATCGGCCATCTTGGCCTCGGCGGCGTCGGCGACACTAAGGGGATGCTCGAATCCGCCTTCCGCGACCGCGACGTGAAGTGGATCACCAACGCCAAGATCGACCGCTTCAACCCGGACTCGGTCGAGATTACCGAGATGGGCGAAGATGGGCAGGTCAAGCGCGCCCATAATTTGCCTTCGAAGCTGTCGATGTTCATCCCGGGCTTCCGCGGCGTCGATTGCCTTAAGGGCGAGGACGGCAAGTGGCTTCCGGGGCTGACCAATCCACGCGGCTTCGTCACCATCGACAAATATCAGCGTAATGGAACGCATAAGAACATCTTCAGCGTCGGCGTTTGCGTGGCCATTCCGCCATTCGAGCCGACGCCGGTGCCGGTCGGCGTGCCGAAGACCGGCTACATGATCGAATCCATGGTGACCGCGACCGCGCGCAACATTAAAGATTTGATCGCCGGCAAGGAGCCGACCACGGAAGCGACCTGGAACGCTGTCTGCCTTGCCGATTTCGGCGACAGCGGCATTGCCTTCGTGGCGCTGCCGCAAATCCCGCCGCGCAATGTCAACTGGTCGAGCGAGGGCTACTGGGTCCACGCCGCCAAGGTCGCCTTCGAGAAATATTTCCTGCGCAAGGTGCGCCGCGGCTCAAGCGAGCCGGGTTACGAACGTATCATCATGAAGGCGCTGGGAATCCAGAAGCTGCACCCTGCAGCCTGATGTGCAGAAGGCCGTGCGGGAGGGCGACGCCCGCACGGCCCATAAATATGATCCCGAAACAGGCGGCCGGTGATCCCGAGTCATCGGCCGCGAGTCTAAGCTTGTCCCACCCACCGCCCGCCGTTGCCACAGGCGTTATGCTTTAATGGATATCGAGGACGACATTGCCGATGACCCCACCGCTTTCAACAAGGTCATGAGCCTCGGCGACCTCGTCGAGGGGCAGGCGCTTGGCGATCGTGTGGGCAAGCGGCCCCGCCTCCAGAAGGGCGGTCAGTTCCTCGATGCCGGTTTTGCGATCGGCCTCGGAGATTTCATAGATCAGGAACAGCCGCAGGGTGATCGAATTCTGCATCAGCCAGAGGCTCGGCAGTGTCGCCTCATTGGCAGACATGCCATAGACCACGACGGTGGCGTGCGGCTTGAGAATGGCGGGGTAGAGCTTGGCATTGCCGCTGAAATCCATTTCGATCACCGCATCGGCGCCGCGCCCGTCCGTCAGGGCCTTGACGCGCGCGCCGACGTCCTCGGTGCGGTAGTTGATCACCTCGTCGGCGCCGCCCCCGCGCGCATGGACGGCCTTGGCGTTGCCGCTGACGGTGGTGATCACGCGGGCACCGCGAAGCTTTGCAAGCTGAATGGCGTAATGGGCGACGGAGCCGGCGCCGCCCGCGATGAGGATGGTCCGCCCCGGTTGAATCGCGGCAAGGCGGATCGCCTGAATGGCGGTGAAGGCGGGGATGCCGAGACAGGCGCCCTCGGCGTAGCCGACGCTGTCGGGCAAGCGCACGGCCTGTGCCGCCGGCAGGACAATATAGTCCGCAGCCGTGCCGAAGGGGCGCTTCCACTGCCCGTTCCAGATCCAGACCCGCTCTCCGACGCGATCCGGAACACCCGGGCCGACCGCGTCGATGTCGCCCGCACCGTCGCTATGTGGGATGATCAGCGGCGCCATCAATCCGCGCCCGAAGCCGCCGCGCCGGACCTTCCAGTCCGACGGATTGACGCCGGAGGTACGCAGTTTCACCCGGACCTCGCCCGCTGCCGGCTGCGGCGTCGGCTGCTCGCTGACCCGGAACACTTCGCGCGCCGGTCCCTGCTGCGAATAGAATGCTGCACGCATGATCATCCCCTCAAAGCTGGTCCTATCGTGCCGCGCGGCCGCCATGGCGAGCGGCCGCCGAAACCGGCTTCTGTTTCGTATCGCATAGATGGCATGATGCGCATTTTCCAATGGTCCATGGAACCGTGATGCAGTTTCGCGGGGCAAGAGCAAATATCAAAAATGCGTGAGCTGAGCCACGGCCATGCGGATCTGCCAGCCGGAAGCGGTCCGATGCTCCGGGAACGGCCGCGCATCCGTCCGGCTGCCCCCGTTCCGCGCAAGCGGCCGCAGGGCCTCGTCGAGCTGCTGCTGACGCTCAACCGGAATCCGCTCGAAGCCTGGACCAAGGCGCATTTTGAAGAGGAGATCATTGCGGGCGAGAGTCCTTTGGGGCGCTTCGCCATCGTCAACGAACCCAACGCCATCCGCACGGTGCTGGTTGAGAATGCGGCGGATTTTCCCAAGGACAATCTGCAAAAGCTGCTGTTGAAGCCGGCGCTGGGCAACGGCCTTTTGACCACGGACGGCGCATCCTGGCGCCTGCAGCGGCGGCGGTTCGCGCCCTCATTCGCGCCGCGGAAAATCGCCTCCTACTTGCCTGCGATGGAGGCCGAAGTGCAGGCGCTCGTTGCGCGCTGGAGCCGCTTGCGCGAAGGCCAGCCTCTCGATGTCGCCGAAGAAATGGCGCGGACCATGCTGAATATTCTCGCCCGTACGCTGTTTCCGGGCGGTATCGGCCGCCCGCCGGCGGAATTCAGAGAGGCGGCAACGCGCTATTTCGAGACGCAGGGGCGGGTAGATCCTCTCGACCTCGTCGGCGCGCCGAAATGGCTGCCGCGCGTAGGTCGTTTCCTGTCGCAGCCGGCGCTCGAATTCTTTCCGAAAGTGGTAACCGGCATCCTCCGCGATTATGGACAGCGTGACAGACGCAAGAGGGATGGCGGCCTCGTTGAGCAGTTTATCGGCGCGGGACATGGGGCGGGCGCGGCGCTCGACGACGCCGACATTGCCGCCAATGTGATCACCTTCATCGGCGCGGGCTTCGAGACGCCGGCTAATGCCCTGAGCTGGACGCTCTATCTGCTCTCGCTGGATGAAGACTGGCGGTGCAAGGTCGAGGAGGAAGCCGACCAGCTGCTCGCCGGCAAGGGGTGGCCGGACCAGGGCATCGAGCCGTTCACCGCGGCGCGGGCGCTGATCGAGGAGGCGATGCGGCTCTATCCGCCGGTTGCGATCATGACTAGGCGCGCGGCGCGGGATTGCGTTCTCGCTGGCCAGCAGGTTCGGCGCGATTCGACCATAATTATCTCGCCCTGGATCATCCACCGCCATCGGCGCTACTGGTCCGATCCGGACGCGTTCGATCCGTCGCGATTTGCGCCTGAGCGGCGCGCCGCAATCGACCGCTATGCCTATCTGCCCTTCGGGATCGGCCCGCGCGTCTGCATCGGCTCGGGCTTCGCCATGCAGCAGATGACCGTGACTCTGGCCATGATCGCACGGCATTTCCGGCTGGATCTCGTCTCATCCCACCGGGTCGTGCCGGTGCATCGCGTCACGCTCAGGCCGGAGGGCGGCATGATGATGACCATCCGGCGGAGATAAGAAAGCCATGCGCTTCGACGACGATCCGCTGGCAAGGCAAGGACGTGATGAGGCCAAGACACGCCACGCGCTCTCGCGCCCGACGGCGCTTGTCACCCATCCGATTTTTCGTGCCCCTGCTTTCGGCTCTCATCACCCTTTGTCGACCGGTCGGCATGGCGCGGTTCTCGACCTGATCGAGGCGCTCGGCTGGCGTGATGAAAGCGCAGTCTTCGAGCCGGACCTGCCGGACCGCTCCGTTCTTGAGCGTTTTCACGATCCGGCCTATCTGGACGCCTTCGAGCGGGCGACAGCGGCCAATCTCGCCAGCCCCGGGGACCGCCGCGATTTCAATCTCGGCACTATGGAATGCCCGATCTTCCCCGGCCTTTGGGAGCGCGCGCGGGCTACGGTGGGCGGATCAATCCTTGCCGCGCGCTTAGCGCTCGATGGCTATGTCGCGTTCCATCCGGGCGGCGGCACGCATCACGGGCGCCCGGACCGCGCGTCAGGCTTCTGCTATCTCAACGACCCGGTCTTCGCGATCCAGACGCTGCTCAATGCCGGGACGGAGCGGGTCGTCTATGTCGATTTCGATGCCCATCACGGCGACGGCGTGCAGGACATACTCGCCGCGGATGAGCGCGTGAGCTTCATCTCGATCCACGAAGAAGGCAGGTGGCCCGGGACTGGGCATCCGGACGACCGGCTGGGCGGTCGAGCCTTCAACATTATGGTTCCGCGCGGACTGAACGACAGCGAGTTGGACTGTCTGGTCCAAAGAATCGTTCTGCCAACGATCGAGCAATTGGCGCCGGCGGGCCTCGTGATGACGCTCGGCGCGGACGCGCTGAAAGGCGATCCGCTCTCCGCAATGATGCTGTCGAATGTTGCGCTGTGGCGCGCCGCCGAAGCTTGCGTCGCGCGTGCCGAGCAGGCTGTCATTCTCGGAGGCGGCGGCTATAATCCGTGGACAACCGCGCGGCTCTGGGCAGGTCTCTGGGGACGCCTGCGCGGCGAGGAGCTGCCGAACGTCCTGCCGGAGACTGTACGTGCGGTGCTCGAGCGGCTCGAATGCGATCTGATCGATGCAGAGGATCGGGAAACGGAGTGGCTGACGACTCTCTGCGACCGCGCTAATATCGGGCCGATCCGCCAAGCGGTTGCGGATATTGTTCAGCGACGCATCGTCGAGGACATGGGATGACGCGCCTGCGACCGCAGCGCCTCATTTGCCGAGTCAGGCGCAGCCGGCAAAACCCTCGGCCGCCATCTTGGCTTCGTAAGGCGCGGTGACGGCCGCTCCGGCGACCAGCCCTGGTTTAACGGCGGCCCAATCGGCGGGCTTCAGAATTACGAACCAGCCCTTGTCGTAAGGGTCCTGATTGGCGAGCGAGGGGTTTGCGATCAGATCGTCATTGACCTTGACGATTTCGCCGGCGGCAGAGCTCTTGGCCGGGCCGACCCATTTGCCGCTCTCCACAGTCGCGCAGGACTTGCCAGCCTCAACCGACCGGCCGACCTTCTTCGGCGTGAAGGCGACGAGCTGGCCGGCCATCGCCGTGGCGACCGTCGTCATGCCGAGCTTGACGGTCCCGTCGCCCAGCTCCCGGAACCAGATGTGATTGTCGACGTCGTAAAGAAGATCGTCAGGAAGGTTGCAGCCTTTTACTGTCGGCATGTGCGGTCCCCTTCTATCGCGTTGTCGACGTTATAGTCATTGGCCGCCCGCGCGCAAGGGCCGGGAGGAGCAGCAGAACTCGCCGAGCCCTGCCACCTGCATTTTCCCGGATACGAACAGACAAAGGTGTTTGGCGACCATGACCGCGAGACGAAGCCGCTTGTCCGTTTCGGGATCGCCAGGATCGAGCGCGATCAGATTGTAGTGGTAGGCCAATTCGCGGACGGTCTCGCGGCAGGCGTTGAAAGAAGGATCGCCGCGTGCGCCCTGGCGATGCAGCGCGATCAGGCGGAAACCTTCCTTTTCTTCGTCCACCGGCTCCTCGCCGCGCGCTTTTATCCAATGTTCGAGCACCCGCTCGCCAAGCGCGAGAAGCTCGCCCGCCGTGGCGGTCGCCTCACCGAGATGCCCGGCGAGTGCGTCGATGCGCGCCTCGATCGCCTTGAAGCTGCCGGTATCCCTGGGCTGGCTGGCTGGCGTCTCCGCGCCGATGATCACGGTCATAGGATACCTCGCAACACACTGCCCGACGTCATCCCGGACGCAGCGCAGCGATTTATCGGTGCGCTGCAGATCCGGGATCGCGCGATCCCGTGTCTGCGACGCACCATCTGAGATGCTGCATCGCGCACGGGATGACGTCCAAGTATTTTCATCTCCATGATCCGCATCAGCTCTGAAGCTGTTTCTCTAAGATCAGCTCCATACCGTCGGAGATGTTCTCCTGCACCCCGAGCCTCCTCGGCTTGATGCCGAGCGCCAGGCCCAAAAGCTGAGTGAAATACATGATCTTGATCCCGGTCTTGACGCCGAACCGCTTCTCCGCGCGCACCTGATGCATTTCGAGGCCGGTGTGGCAGGTTGGGCATTCCGTGGCGATGACCTCGGCGCCGCAAGCTTCGGCCGCCTGCAGGATGTTCAGCACCAGCTTGGTCGAGGTGTCGCTGTCCGAGAGCGTATGAGCGCCGCCGCAACAGGCCGTCTTGAGCGGAAAATCGACATTCTCCGCACCGGCCGCCGCAAGCAGATCGTCCATGAAATGCGGCTTGGAGGTGCTCTCCGAACCCGGACCCTTGTCCTTCTCGGGGAAGATGTGGCGTGGGCGCGTATACATGCAGCCGTAATAATTGGCGACCTTGCGGCCGGCGAGCTTGCCCCTGGTCCGCTCGCGCAGGCCATCCTCGCCGATCGCCTCCTTGATCCAGTCCAGCGCATGGATGGTCTTGGTCTGGCCGGGTTCTATGGACTTGTGTCCGGCTTTGGCTGAAAGCCGGTCGACGACGGCCTTCGATTCCGGATCATGCGCCAGGTCGTATTCGGCCTTTTTCAGATTGTGATAGCAGCCGTTGCAGGGCGCCATCACCACGTCCATCTTGTCCCGATGCAGCGCGTTGGAGAGCACGCGGGCCGAAAGATAGGTCTGGATCTTCGGGTCGATGTTCTTCACCTCCATCGCTCCGCAGCAGTTCCAGTTCGACACCTCCTTCAGCTTCAGGCCCAACTCGCCGGCAACCGCCTTGGTCGAACGGTTATAGGCGTGGCCGGTCCCTTCGAGGGCGCAGCCGGGATAATAGCCAACTATCTGGTAGGTCTTCGGTTTGCTCTTAGCCATTCCGGCGGTGTCCTCTCCTTGAGCATCGGACCGAAAAGTGCGAAGCGGTTTTCGGACAAATCCGATGCCAAAACAAATAGATAGAGCGGCGCTTCCGATGCTAATTAAAAGTCCGCCACTCTAAGGCGCGGGCTTCAAACGCTGTGGCCGGCGTGGCCGTTAGGCCGCGGCTTTTGACCATTGAGGCCCAGCGTTTCGCGGTGATGCGCGTCCTGTTCCTTGATGTAGTCCTCGATCGCGAGGCGCGCCTTGCGCCAGCGCCGCGTCCTCGGCTTGAAGACGTTGGCGAGCGCCATCTTGATGCCCCACGTGATTGGGAGCTTGGCGGCGACCTTGCGCACGATAGCCAGCAGCCAGTCCTGCAACAGCGGCTGTTTCGTACGCTTGAGGAAATGCCTCAGCACCTCGGTGTCCTCGATCTTGCCGCGCTCGATGACCTGCTCGGAAAACACCTCGTCGAAAACGGTCGACGACGATTTCTCCGTGTGCCCCTTAAGCTCCAGCCAATGGGCGGTGGCCTTCATCACGCCTTCGGGCACGACGTCGCGCGGACAGGCATAGGTGCATTTGTTGCACGACACGCACATCCAGATGATGTCCTTGTCGCGCAACAGCTCCTCTTCCATGCCGGTGCGGATGAGATAGATCCAGTAGCGCGGATTGAAGCGCGGCTCGATCGCATTCACGGTGCAGCTATTGGTGCAGGAGCCGCATTGCCAGCAGCGGTGGATGTTCTCGCCGCCCGGCAGCGAGGCGATCTCTTCCTCCAGGCCCTCATTGTAGTCGGTGACGACGCGCGACTCGATGAAGGTCGACCAGTGGCCGGAAACGTTCACGCCATCAATGGTCAGATTATCGTGCGTCTTGAGGTTTTCCGGCCTGATCAGCGATTTCTCGTGGATGGGCATGGACAGCGTCCTCAGTTCAATTTCCGGATCGCATCGACGCGCTCCGCCGTGCCATCGATAAATTTGCCGCGGCTCCGCCCGACCCGCGCATCGACGCCGAGCATCCGCCGCGTATGCTCCAGTGGGTCGGTTTCCAAGCCGAAATCCGTCTTCAGATAGGCGCCGCCTTGCGCATTGACGTAGTCGCCATAGACCTGCGCCAGGAGAAGGTCGACATACCAGATCATGTCGCGGAAGACGCCATTGTCGGCCAGGAACTGCGACAGCTCTTCGCGCAGCACCAGAAAGATCTCATGCGTATCCGGCACGGCGATCACCATGCGGTCGACATCCTCGCCGTGCCAGATCTCACGCAGCGCCCCCGTATTGGCTTTCGCGTCCCAGACCCAGCGAGTCATCAGCGGATAATGCTCAGGATGGAGATTGTGCAAAATCTCGGCCGCCAGATCGCGGACGAAGCGGCGCTCCTTGCCCTCGCCAAAGCTTTTGCAGAAGTGCCTCAGGCGCGCATCCGCCGTGCCCGGCACATCCGCATCGGTGATGAGATTGGCAATCGCCGTCCGCACCGCCGGCCAGCCTTCCGCATCGACAAAGCGCCCGATGCGCCGCCGCGCCGTCGGCATCAGCACGCAAAGCTCCTCGAAGCTGGCGCGTTCGAGAGAGGTGGCTTGGCTCTCCGCCAGCCGTTCCTGAAACAATTGCGATTTGAGCTTCAGCGCCTCGGCAAAGGCTTCGATGCCGCCGATCTGCTCGGAGGCCTTGATGAGCGTCTCAAGCGCAATGCGCAGCTTCGGCCCGGACAGGTCGAGCACTGGCCTATTGCCGCCGGCTCCGCCCCTTGCATATGGCGCGATGCTGCCCATTGCCGCAATGCCTGTCATTCCGCCGCCTGATGGATGACGCCGCCACGCGCGGCCGCGAGCGCAGCGATGGCCGCCGCATTGGCCTGGGCGATGGAGTTGTCGATGGTCTCCGGCCCGGTCGCCGCGCCGGCGACGAACACGCCGGGCCGGCTGGTCTCGCCCATGGTGCCGTAGGCCGGCTCGCGCTTGATATAGCCATGCCGGTGCAGCTCGACGCCAAAAATGGCCGACAGCGTCATATTGTCGACGTTCGGGTCCATGCCGATCGCATGCACGACCATGTCGAAGGGAATGGTGATCGGGCGCTTCACCAGCGTGTCCTCGCCCTTGACGATGAGCTGCTTGCCGTCCGAGGTCACCTCGGCGATGCGCGCCTTGATGTATTTGACTTTGAACTCTTCCTGGCTCTTCCAGTAGTAGTCCGTCTCAAGAAGCCCATAGGTGCGAATGTCCATGTAATAGATGTAGACATGCGCGTCGGGCAGCTCCTCGCGGATCTCCATGGCAATATTCGCTGACACTGTACAGCAGATCTTCGAGCACCATTCGCGGCCGATCTGCCGGTCACGGCTGCCGACGCAGAGCAGGATGGCGACGCGCTTCGGCTTGCGGCCGTCGGAGGGACAGCGAACGCCCTTGCCGGAGGAGAACATCTGCTCGACCTGCGTGGTCGTCACCACATCCGGAAAGGTGCCAAAACCCCATTCGGGCTTGTTGATGGAGTCGAAATGGGTGAAGCCGGTGGCGAGGATCGCCGAGCCGCAATCGACGCTTGTCCCGTCGCTGAGCTGCGCGTGGAAAGCACCGGGCGAGCCGTGGAATTTCTCGACGCGGGTGTTCAGCTTGCGCGTGACGAGCGGGTCCGTCTCAACGCGCCGGACCATGCCGCCGATCGCGTCCTTCGCCCATTGCCCCGACGGTACGAGCTTGGCGTAGCCGGAGAGGATCGGCGCGCCGCCTAGCCGGTCCATCTTCTCGACCAGCACGCTCGGCTGTCCCACAGTCGATAGGGCATGCGCGGCGGCCAGACCGGCCGGGCCGCCGCCGACGATGAGAATGGGATTGGTCACGGTCGCGTTCCTCACTGTCTAAAGGAAGGGCGCTGCTTGCCGCCCATCCAAGGACAGCCTGTTTGCGCGCCCCGTCATCTTCTTTGTTTCAGCCGAAAAGAATGGGCTCGGTCCTGTGGGAGGTCGGCGAGCCCGGATTTCTGTTTCGGCTCACTCTGCCGGCGGAGGCGGCACCACCTCGCGCTTCACCGGCTTGAAGCCGGGACCCGACGTAATGCGCAGGCGCGGATCATAAAGCTGGTCGGCCGCGCCGGTCTGGATCTGCTTCAGATAGTCCTCGAATTCCGCCTTCTTGGCCTGCCAGTCGATGCCGAGCTTTTCGAGCAGCGTCTCGATCGGGCTGGCGTGCCAGTGCGTCTGCACGATGCGATAGGGATCGGCCCCGCAAACCAGCGCCGCGAACTGACAATCGGCCATCACCGGAAGCTCGTATCCCTTGCCGGCCGCCTTGCCGATCCACTGGTTCTTGTCGAGCGTGGTGATGCAGCCCGTATCGTGGCCGATCATGACGTCCGACTGCGCCTCCTCGACAGCCACCTTGATCTTGCGATCGATAGCGAAGGAGCGGGTGAACTCGCGCTCGGAGATGATGTGGCGGAAGCCGAAGCCGCAGCAATCGTACCAGGTCTTGTAATCGATCACATTGGCGCCGAGCGCCTGCATGACGCCGGTCGACACCGCCACGCGGTTGCCCTCCAGAATATCGTCGTCATAGATCGCGTCCTCCGGCACCATCTTGTAGACGTGGCAGGCCGGATGAATGGTGGTGCGGATGCCGGAGGCATCGATGACCTGATGCTCCTTGATCCGGTGGCGCATCACATGCACCCACTCGGAGTAGTGCACGACCTCCTCGGGTATCAAAAGCTTGCCGTCGACGAGGCGGCCGAGCTTGCCGAGGATCTTGGTCACGCTCTCGCGCAGGCGGGCGGAGTGGATCAGATAGCCGCGCACTTCCTTGTAGTTGCCGAAAGAGGTGCCGCAATGAACGAGCGGATAATAGTAGCCCTCGGGCAGCCCTTGCGCCTTGGCGGCGACATAGGCCTGGTGGAAATTGCGCAGGAAGACCGCGGCCAGGCTTTCGATATTGCCAATCCCCGAGCCGTGATAGTTCCAGGCCGTGCACGAGGTCTGATCGGTCTCGTCCAGATAGCGGATGCCCATCTTGTTCATCAGCCAGAGCAGCGAGACCGGATAGCCGGGGATGTTGCCGCACTGGCCGCAGCTCTTGTGATGCCAGAGCTGTGTGGTGGGTATGCGCTTGGTCCAGCCGTAGAGCGTCTTCGCTTCGACGGGCTCATGCTGCTCGGTGATGCGGTGAATCTTGATCTGGCCGTCCTTCTCAAGCTGCCACATCGCGTCGCGCACATCTTCGACGCGATCCTTGTTGGTCAGCATCGAGCGACGGTCGATCTTCTGTTCGACCCAGGCGGTCGCGATCGCGGCCTCGCCCGCGGACAGGTTGGCCGGCTTCCATTCGGAGCCATGACCGGTGAAACGTTCGCCATCTTGAGGTACGCGCTCATTCGTCATCGTCGTCCTCCTGCTCGTCCTGGAAGTCTTTCCAGTCCGCGCGTTTTTCGTCCATGATGTCGGTGATCACATCGAACAGATTCTCGTCGATGCCTTCGAGTTGATCGAGGACGCCGGTCATTTCCCAGATCGTGTAAAGCTCGACCGAGGTCTTGAGATTGACCTCCCAGGCCGTCTCCGTGGTGTTGAGCGTCGCCATCGGTACGGCCTTGCGCAACAGCTTGAGCGGCGCATCGACCTTGGAAATGTTCGGCCCCCAATCGGCGAAATGCTGCGGATTGATCATATCGGGAGCGAGCTGGTTGCCGGTCGAGATCAGCTTCAGCATCACCCGGCTGAAGGGACGCAGCACGTCCTTGGCCGACTGCATTTGATGCTTGATCGCAACCTCGCGCATCAGCATGACCAGGCCGCCCGGCGAGTTGCCAAACGGACAGCGCGCCGCGCAGGTGTAGCATTGGGCGCAGGACCAGATCTTTTCCTGCATGGCGTCATAGATGCCTTCGAGATTCTCGGTCCAAAGCAGCTGGACGATCTCGCGGGGCGAGAAATCATAGTAATGCGCGGCCGGGCAGGTCGCGGTGCAGATGCCGCAATTGAGGCAGCCATTCAGCTCGTGATCGAAGCGCAGATCGTCCTGAATATCGGCGAAGATGGCTTCGAGCTTGGCGCGCGGCACAACCGGCGTATCGCTGACCGGATCGCCGATAAAGTCCTGGACGCGGGTGGCGCTGGCCTCAGTCATTGCTGGCGCTCCTCACCTTTCGCGAAATTTCAGTAGGTCAGGACCTTGCAGTCGCTTTCCATCACCTCTTCGATGAGATAGGCGCCGCCGACAATGCCGGAGCATTCCGGGATGAGGTTCTCCTCCTTCATGTCGAAGAGATCGAGATTGGGGGAGCAGCACAGGAACTTCACGCCGGCGCCGTGCGCGTCCTTGATGAAATCGTAAACCGTCTTCGGGCTGCCGGGCTTGACCACCAGCTTTTCCGCCTCGCCCTTCTTCATCAGACGGCCGGAGGTGGCGGTGCAGACCACCTCGACCTCGTAATCCATCGCCGCCGCGACGGAGGCCTGGAAGAACGGCGCGCCGAGTTCCTCGCCATTGCGCGGGTCAGTATTCGCCATCACGATCAGCAGTTTTTTCGCCATTTGCGCATTTCTCCCCGCGGCAGGCGCGCTTGATCGCTGCCAGCCAGATTTTCGGTTCTCAGTTTACTACCCTAATGGTCAACGCAGCGGTCTTCAAGAAATATCTGCATGTTTGAATGTAATCGGCATGGTTTGCTGCGAAACGCCGCAGGGCGGGGCGCTCGCGTTGCTTATTCGATGACCGGCATCCAGCCGGTCGCCTGCACGAGCCCGGTCATGATCGGCACCAAGGCGTCCTCGATCGGACCGATGAATTGGGTGAGCGCGTCGAGCGCGGGACCGGGATCGGCGGGGCTGTCGTCGAACTCCATGATCAGATCCTCGACCATGGCGCGCCGAAGCCCTGGATGACCGGTAAAGCCGAAGGCGCGGCCACCAATCTGGAAGACGGCGACGCGGCCATGCGCATCCCTGGCGATGATCTCGGCATAGTCGGGCGGGGCAGGGCGATCGCGCATATAGATGACGTTCGGGAAATGCTCCGGCAGGAAGCCGCCGAGGGCGCCTTCGCGCGTGCGCACCGCTTCACCAATCTCGAAGGTGAGAGGCGCTTCGAAGGCGCTGCCATCAGCCCCGAGGCTCAGGATCTGGCTGCCGATCCCAAAGCCTATGATCGGCTTACCGAGCATCAGGCAGGCGCGGGCGAGGCGGATTTCCGCATCGAGCGTCGGCAGGAGCCGCTCCTTGCTCGCCGCGCCCCAGGGGCCGCCGCCGAGCAGAATCAGCCCGTCGCCGAGCGTCTCGACTTCGGGCAGCCCGCCGCCAGTGGCGAAGGGGCGGAAATAGCTGAAGCGGATGCCGCGCCCTTCAAGGTGATCTTCGATGTGGCCCAGCCATTCGGAATGGGTGTGCTGAACCACCGCGACATGCTTCATATAGGCCATTATGCCGCCGCTTCGCTAAGAGCGTCCTCGATCACGCGCTTGAAATCGGACGGCGCGATCGTCAGCAGATCGGGCTTGGTGCGCGCAAAGAACGCCTCGACCGCTGCGCCTGCCTCCCCCAGCGGAACGCCGCGTAGCGCCGCTTCGAGAT
Organism: uncultured Alphaproteobacteria bacterium; assembly: GCA_963798805.1. Taxonomy (GTDB): domain Bacteria; phylum Pseudomonadota; class Alphaproteobacteria; order Rhizobiales; family Rhodomicrobiaceae; genus CAVZCK01. The sequence goes on along the minus strand of CAWCVC010000017.1, from coordinate 41,006 downwards.
CATAGATGATGCGCGGCGGCGTGACGAAAAAATCGCCGGTCAGCAAGGCGCTGCCGATGCGCTGCGCCGCCCCCACACCTTCGGTGCGAATATAGGCCGTCACCATGCCGCCGGCACCGGTGAGGCTCGCTTCGAGCACGTCAGCCCCGCGCGGATCGTCGATCTCATAGACGAACGCGTCCGTGCCGATCTCCTCGGCGAAGAGTTTTGCGGCAAGCATCTCTTCCTCCTCACCGGGCATCGCCTCGACAGGTTCGATGCCCAGTTTTTCGGCGAAACCGGACAGGATCGCGGCGTGCACCTCCGCAACGGACGGCGCGCTGCCAAGCAGCGCCTTCAGCGTCGTCATGCGCTGCTCCGCCTTGTCGAGATCGCGCTTTTGCAGCTTGGCCTCGGCAACGTTGAGGCAGGACATGATCCGCGCCGGATCGGCATCGATGAGAACCGTGCCCTGGTAGATCAGCGTGTTGCCGTCGAAAAAGCCGCCGGTGCCGCACAGCTTGCGGCCGCCGACCTCGATATCGTTGCGCGGCCGGTAGCGTGCCTCGATGCCGAACGCCGAGGAAAGGCCATGCGCCGCCGCCTCGCAGATCGCTTTCGTGTAGTCGGCAAGGGTGGGCATCGGCAGCCGCTTGCGCGATAGCACCAGCTCCCAGCCGACCTGGCTCGGATCGAGATAGATCGCGCCGCCGCCGGTGATGCGCCGCACGATGCCGATGCCATTGGCGCGGCAATAATCGACCTTCACCTCATGCCGCACGGCCTGGTGGCGGCCGACCAGCGCGGAAGGCTCGAAGCGCAGGAAGCGCACGGTATCGGGAACGCTACCGGCCTTGTGCAGCTCGATCAGCGCCTGGTCATAGGCGATCTGCAAACGCCCGTCGCGCACGCCCGTGTCGATGACCCGGAAGGGAACCCGCATGGCTCACCGCCTTTCTGGGACTTCGAGCTCCTCGCCTTCGACATAGGCCTCGCCCGGCTTCTCACGCCCGAGCTGGTGGCGGATCTTGCGCAGATCAGCAGCGGCGGGCTGGAACGGATAGCTGGCAATATTGGAGGGCGGGCTGTCGCCATAGGGGCGGTCGCAAGCGGAGATGTCGTCCTGGAACTTGCCGGGGCAGCCGCTGGTCCTGAAGGCCAGCCCTTCGTCGATGATCTGGTCCAGCTCGGCCGCCGGAATGCCGAAGTCGATGACGCGCCCGGCCTCGTCGAAGCGCATCTGCTCGACCCGCACGCCGCGATAATCGATCAGATAGCGCGCAAGCTGCACCCGCCGCCACTGGTCGCGCGGTGTTGCCGGCAGGTGGTCCATGAGCGAGCCCCGTTCCGGGAAGAAGCAGAACATGTGACTGTGACCGCCGATGTCCACCAGCTCTTGAACGAGAACCAAGACGTCATGCTCGGTCTCGCCCATGCCGACGATGATATGCGCGCCGAATTTCTGCGGACCAAAAATGTCGCGCGCGGCTGAGAGGATCTCCCAATATTTCGCCCAACTATGCGGCGAGGAGACGCCCTTGCCGCGGGTGCGGTCGAAGATTTCGGGCGTTGCCGCATCGAGCGCGACGGTGAAAATGTCAGCGCCGAGATCCCTCAAGCGGCGCACATCCTCCGCCGTCATGGTGGTCGGATTGGAGAGGATCGAGACCGGCACTGTCGCCGGATCGATGCGCTCGGTCCAGGCTTTGAGCACCGTCACCGTGTCCTCATCCGAGCGCGGATGGGTGATCATCGAGATGCACATGCGGTGGAAGGGCGTCGCCTCGCCGTCGCTCGCCACCTTTTCGATGATCTGCCCCATTGGCACCGCGGGCCAGTCGACACGGATGAAATTGCGGTCGGCATAGTCGCGGTCGGCCTCGCGGTGGCGCGCAAGCCCGCAATAGGCGCAATTGGCGCGGCAGCCTTCCGGGTAGGTCAGGAGCAGGTTGAGGCAGCGCGTGCAGCCGCAGCGGTGCATCTTGCCGGGCATGACGCCGAGGGTGATGGCGGCGGCGGTCGACATCTGCACATAGTCTGGCGAGCGCATATGCGGCGTGAGGCGATTGTTGTTGGGCAGATAGACGCCCTCCGGCGGAACGTTCGCGGTCTTGACCCGAGCGCCGTTCCTGGCGTCCTGTGGGATGGCGCCCGGCAAGCGGGGTTGCATCACGCCGAACGGGTTGTAATCAAGCCCGCCCGCGCCGCTGCGGCCAGGAAGCGCCGTTTCTCGTTTCAGACAAGTCATCGTGCCGCGCCTTCTCTTCTTGCCGTTTCCGCCCAATATTGAGGATAGGCGATCCAGCCCCGCTGTAAATCCATGTGCGTCGGCCCGCCGCTCTCCGCATAGGTTTGCAGAAGCTGCTCGCGCCGCGCCAGCGCGCGGTTCAGCGACGCCTTGTAGAGATCTTCGAGTTCTTCCGCATAGTCCGAGACGGCATCCGCTTTGCCGCTTAGCGTCGCCGCCGCGGCCTCGCCCGCGAGCCGCCCGGATGTCACGGCCGCGTTGATGCCTGCGCCGGTCACCGGGTTTGCCAGACCGGCGGCATCCCCGGCGAGCAGCACCAGGGTGGAGCCAAGCCAGCCCTTCGGATCGACCATACCGCCGACCGGAATTGCCCCGCCCGTATATCGGATGATCTCTTTGCCGACCCGGCCTTCCGCCACGAGCTGGCGATGTAGCGTTTCAAGCTGCGGCTTCAGCCGGCCGCGCCATGGCGGCGCGACACCGAGGCCGAGATTGGCTTCGCTTCCCTTGGGAAACAGCCATGCATAGCCGCCGGGCAGCGAGGGCGAGAGGAAAATATCCGTTGCGGTGTGAGGCTCGCACAATGACACGGTGATCTGCCGCGTCTCGGCAATCGCTTTGTTGATGCGGCCGATAGCGCAGCTGACCTGGGAGCGCGGACCGTCGGCGCCGATGATGAGCCGCGCCCTGACCGTGCAGCCATCGGTAAAATGTGCTGTACCGTCAGCATCGAGTGAGGCGAGGCCGGTATCGAAACGACATTCCGCACCCGAGGCCTGTGCTGCTTCGACCAGGGATGCGTCGAACTCTGCCCGGTCGATCATGTGGCCGGGGAAATGTTCATTGATATGCGGCCCAGCGCCCTCGATGAACGTCGCCATTGAGCGGATAGGCTGACGCCAGCTTGCATCCATGGCGGCCGAATGGCCCCTATCGAATGCGGCGCCCACCATGGCCGGGACGAATTCCGCGCATTGCACCGGATGGCCAGCGCGGCGCTTGCGATCCAGAGCGAGCACATGCGCGCCAGACTTAGCCGCAGCAGCCGCAGCAGTTGCGCCCGCCGGCCCAAGCCCAACGACCAGAATGTCAACCTCGGACGATCGGCCGGTCATGAGGAGCACGCCATTTTCAGGCGAGGCCCCGCAGAGCCGCCGAGCTTGATCGAGCAGCAGGCGTGCTGCTGCTCATAGGGCCGCCCGATCGCTCGCGTAACGGCGACAGCTCCATCCGCGGGAAAGGCGATGCCGTCGAGACCGGCCATCACTGCATAAGCGTCGGTTGCGCGCTTATGCAGGCCGGGCGGACGCGCACAGCCGAGCAGAACCTGCTTATCGGATAGCCGGCGTCTGGCATCCAGGAAGACCCGCCCCACATCCACGGTCGCCGGCGTCGCGAAGGTGCCGGGCTTGGCGTAGAACGGCATGATCACCACGAGCACCAACGCGTGAATGCGGTGGCGCGAGCAGATGTCGAGCGCGACGGGTTCGCCCAGAATGCGCCCGTAATGCAGGCCGACGACGATATGCGGCACGACCTCCATGCTCGTCGCGCACAGCGCCGCCAGCGTCGCCTCGAAATCCGCAACCGGCCTGCCCAGATGATAGACCTCGCGGATGGTGTCGGCCGAGCCGATCACATCCATCATCGCCGTGTCGACCCCGGCGCTTTCCATCGACCTGGCGCGCGGCTCGTCGAGCAGGGCGGAATGAATAGCGATGCGCAGATAAGGGAAATCGCGTTTGAGCCGCTCGATGACCGGATAGTAGCGCTCATATTTGATCTCGTTGCGCCGGTTGGAGCCGCCGGAGAGCAGAAAACCCTGCAGATTCTGCAGCAGGATGAGATCGCGCACCTTCCGGTCGAGCATGTCCGGCGTGGTCGCTGGGATCATCGGCTCGAGGATCTTGGCTTGGCAGTGGTCGCAATCGAGCGCGCAGGCGCCGCCGGTGACGGAGAAGGCGGGGAAGGAGTTCTTGCTGCAGCCGCTGATCTCCGAGGACGAATATTCCTTGAAGGTAGGCGTGGAGAAGCGGATCGGCGGCAGCCCGCCCCGCTGGCGCGCTGACTCCTCCATCTCGCCGACAAGATCGGGCGCCAGCTCGGCGTCCTCCAGGGCTTCTATTTCTTGCAGCCGCGCCATCCAACTCATGGTATCAATATATTCGAAGGTATCTATGCTTCGTCAACGTGGTTTTATCGCCCAGCGACTGGGCGCGTCGTCCCGCCGCTCATCAGAAACTCGGAAGGTCGCAAGATGAGCCTGATCGACCAGCTTGAACGTGCTATCGACAACGAAGAAAGCTACTTCCGCGCACAACTCTTACGGGAAGATGTCGCGCGGCTCAATAAGCTGCGGGAGATTGCGCGTGCCGCGGTGACCGAGGAGTCGTTCCTGCATGACGGCTTCTATCTCGATTGGACACCATCCGGGCTGCGCAACGCCGATCTCAAACCCACGCTCGAGCCGCTATTGAAAACGTTCTTCGCTGCGGAATGGACACCGCAAGATCCGAACCATGAGGGGCGGCTTCTCCGAGCCTGGCAGGCATTCGACAGGCAGCGCATGGACTTGCTGGTCGGTTGCCTGTCTCGCGTGCCGAGGCCCGATCCGGATTGATTTTTGTCATGGTTGAGAGGCGAGCGATGCGGTTGACTCAACGCCGATTGCGAGCGAAGACTTCCTAAAATAGTAATATGCGAATATTCAGATGAGTTGTATAATTTGGTGGACGGATGCGGCCGGTCGAACGAGCCAAAGGGCTTGAATCGTCATGGGGAGGACATCGATGCTGAAGGGGATGAAGACCGGCGTGGTGGTCTGCGGAGCGGCCCTGGCGCTGGCAAGCTTAGCAGGCGCGGCCGAGGTCAAAGACATGATCGGCACCTGGAAATGGACCGACTATACGGTCGAGGTGAAGGAATGCTCGACCAATCCATCGGGCGCGGGCCTTTGCGCCACGGTCATCGACGGGCCGAAGAACAAGGGCATGGAAATGATCCGCTCCAAGCTCGAAAGCAAGGACGGCGCCTTCCTCGGCCACATCGCGCATCCTGCAACCGGCGATATTTACGACACCAAGATGACCTTGAAGGATCCGAATACCTGGAGCCTGGCCGGCTGCGTGATCAACAACACCACCGTTTGCGCAACCGGCGATTTCGTTCGCGTCAAATAAACCGGACCCGCATCGCCGATGCGTGCGTCCGTGTGGAGATTTGGTGACGCCTATGAAGGGCATGATTATCACGGCAATGGCGGCGGCCATGCCCTACATGACCTGGCTGCTCTGGATCGCGGCGGCATTGGCCGTGCTGGCGGTAATCGGCGTCGTTGTCCGCCTGATCGACGCCGACAGTCCGGTCGCCGGACTGGGGCGCCTCGCAAGCTGGCTCATCTTTTGGGTCGGAGTGATCTTCCTCATTTCCCAGGGCGTCGGCATGCTGCTCGGCATGACACCGCAGATCAATTTCGAATTTCTGACCGGTCAGAAGTTCGATCTGAGACCCTTCTGGGAGATCGGCGCCGCGCTGGCCGTATTCGGATTTGCGCTGAGATTGCTCGGCGGAAGGCGCGCCGCTTGAATGTACGGAACAGAGAACGCAAAGGAGCCTGGCTCATGACTGCAACCAATGGGGCTCAGACCAACGCCAAGAGCATGTCCATCATCGTCACCAAGGGGACGCTCGATTGGGCCTATCCGCCATTCATCTTGGCAACGACCGCGGCCGCAATGGACGTCAAGGTGACGATGTTCTTCACCTTTTACGGCCTGCCGCTTCTCAAGAAGAAGCTCGATCTGCAGATCTCGCCGCTCGGCAAGCCAGATATGGCCATGCCGTTGATGGGGATGCATATGAAGATGCCGAACATGGTGGCGATGCTGCCGGGCGTGAACGCCGCGGCGACGACAATGATGAAAAACCTCATCAAGAAGAAGGGCGTCGCCTCGATCGAGCAGTTGCGCGAGGTGGCCATGGAGGCCGAGGTCGAGCTGATCGCCTGCCAGATGACCATGGACCTGTTCGAATACGACAAATCCGACATGCTCGACGGCATCACGCTCGGCGGTGCCGCCACCTATATGGAGAAGGCGCTGAAGTCGGACATCAACCTGTTTATCTGAATTTGGGCGCGGCGCCGGTTCGCGGCACGCGCCGATCGGCCTCGGAAACCATAGAGAGGAATGCCATGGCGGACAAAGTGCTCGACGCGAAGGGTCTCAACTGCCCCTTGCCGATCCTGAAAGCCAAGAAGGCGATCAACGAGGTGTCTCCGGGCGGCACGCTCGAGATTCTGGCGACCGACCCGGGCGCGGTGGCGGACTTCCAGGCCTTTTGCCGCCAGACCGGCAATGAGCTGGTCGAGCATAGCGAGGCGGACGGCGTCTATCGCTTCCTGATCAAGCGCGCGGCCTAACACGGGCTCCGCACCCCGGCATGAGCGAGGTCCGGCTGTGGCCGTCGGACGCCGATCTGGCGCCGCAGGCGCTTGCCTTGTCGGAGGGCGAGGCGCTTGAGAAGGTGTGGTAACAAAACATCAGCAGACCGCGTAGTGAAGAAGATCGAGCAAATCGTCTTCATGTGTGAATCGAAATATATGAATATGAACTCCTGGGGCATGGCAATGAAGCAAGTCCGGATCGAGGCATAACGAGCCGCAAATCGCGCGCTCGGCTTCTCCTCATCCCGGAAACAACAAGATGACATTGCGCGGAGGGGAGCATGTTCGAAGCTATAAAGAGCGGTCTCGGGCGCCGGGCCTTGACTTTTGCATTGGCGGTGGCCGCCGCTGGCGCGCTTGCCGTGGGTCTGACCACCGCCGCCAAGGCCACTGACGGCTATTTCCAGGACGGATACGGAGCGCGCCAAAAGGCGCTGGGCGGTGCCGGCGTTGCCGACAGCAAGGACGCCACGGCCATCGCGAACAACCCGGCGGGCCTGGTGGATGTCGATAATCAACTGGCCGGTGCCATCACGCTCTTCAGTCCACAGCGTGAATATGAAGCCGGTCTCCCTGGATGCTCTGGTCCGGCTTGTGCTCCGGTGCCGCCCGGCGAGCACGGCTCCAACCACAATCTGTTTGCCGTCCCGAACATCGCCTATACGCACCGGATCGACAGCGACACGGTTTTCGCCCTCGGCATGTATGGCAATGGCGGGATGAACACCACCTATCCCGACCCGATCTTTTCGCTGACCAAGGGCAGCGGCGTGGACCTGACCCAGGCGCTCATCTCCGCGGCGATCGCCCATCGCATCGGCCGGTTCTCCTTCGGCGTGGCGCCGATCTTCGCTGTACAGATTTTTGAGGCGACGGGGCTCGACGGCTTTTCGACATTTTCGACCGATCCGGCACATCTCAGCAATACCGACTACGACTTCTCCTATGGCGGGGGCGTGCGCGCGGGCATCCAATATGACCTGACCGACACCATCCGGCTTGGCCTCGCCGGCAACAGCCGGATCTATATGACCAAGTTCGATAATTATCGCGGGTTGTTCGCCGAGCATGGCGACTTCGACATCCCGGCGAGCATCACCGCCGGCATCGCCGTCGATCTCAGGCCAAACCTGACCGTGATGTTCGACTATAAGCGCATCTTTTACAGTGATGTCGCCTCCATCGCCAATCCGCAGTCGAACATCTTCAATTGCGGCGTCAATCCCCCTTCGGGGTGTCTCGGCAGCGATGACGGCGCCGGCTTCGGCTGGCACGACATCAATATCTTCAAGGTCGGGGTCGAGTGGCAGGCTGACGACCGCTGGACCCTGCGGGCGGGCTATTCCTATAATGACAGTCCGATCAAATCCGCCGACGTGACCTTCAACATTCTCGCGCCGGGCGTCGTCAAGCATCACATCACCGGCGGCTTCAAATATAAGTGGTCGGACGATCTCGACCTGGAATTCGCCGGCGTTTACGTCCCCGAATCGAGCGTCAGCGGCGTCGATCCTTTCGGCGGCAATCAGCCGGTCGAAATCAGGATGCATCAATATGAGGCGACGCTCGGTGCGGTCTGGCATCTGGGCGGCGAAAAAGAGCTGGAGCCGCTGAAATAGCAGCTTGGCTGTGCCGGGGCGGCGGGCCGACGCCATTAAGGCGGCCCATGACCGCAAAGGACACCTGCGCCGGACTTGACATGGCGGGTAAATGGCATTGTGACTGCTGGAGGTGACGGACTCGCCCGCGTCGGGCGTGCAGGCCGAAAGCGGATCACATGAAGGATTGCACGAAGCTCATCGCCGCGGGCGCGGTTTGTGTTCTCTTGCTCCTCGTCAATGGCGGCCAATCGAATGAGCGCCCGCGCAATCATCCGCCCGGACAAGCGTTGGCCGCGGCCTCCGCCGATGCAGCCTCGGCGTCGCCAGCTCCTACCTCGGCAGGCGTTGCGAGCCACAGCGCGGATAACTTTCTCAGCTCGCTGGGCATCAATATTCACATCGATCAAGGCTATTCGGCGCAGTCCTACGTCGCACCGCTGAAATATCTCGGCGTCCGCGCCGTGCGCACCGGGGCAGGGCGGGTACAAAGATCCGTTTATGTCGCCGGCCAAACCGGGGTGCTTGTCGATATTTTCGCCAATGGCGGCCGCGTGAGCGCATTTCTTGCGGCGGGACGAATGCTCGCCGAGGCGCATGCCTTGCTTTCGTTCGAAGGCCCGAATGAGCCGAACAATTTTCCGATGACCTATGATGGGCAACGGGGCGGCGGATCGCAAAGCTGGCTTCCGGTGGCGGAATTTCAGCGCGACGTCTTCGCGGCCGTGAAAGCCGATCCGGCGCTCAAGGACTTTCCGGTGTTCAGCCCCTCCGAGGTCGGAGCCGAAAACGACAATGTCGGTCTCCAGTTTCTGACTATACCCGCCGGTGCTGGCGCACTTTTGCCGGATGGGACCAAATTCGCCGACTTCGTCAATCTGCACAATTACGTCATCGGCAATGGCAATCGGTACACCGACAATCAGGCGTGGAACGCGGCGGACCCGCTGCTGGATGGCCGGTGGGACGGTCTCTACGGGAATAACGGCGTGACCTGGAGGAAGAAATTTTCCGGCTACGGCAATGAGGAATTGCGCAGGCTGCCGCGCGTGACGACGGAGACGGGTTGGGGGAGCGAGCGCTCACCGGGCGGCGAGCGGGTGCAGGCGGCAATTCTGGTCAACACCTATCTAGCCCAGTTCAAACGCGGCTTTCGCTATACGTTTATCTATCAGTTGCGGGACGGCGAAGGCGGCAATGACAGCTTCGGCGTGTTCAATCGCGATTTAAGCCCGAAGCTTGCCGCGGAAAGCATTCACAATCTGACGACAATTCTGGCCGATCGGGCGCCGGTCGCCGATCCGGCTCGGCTCGACTATTCGATCGCCGACCAGCCTGCCACCGTCCACGATCTGTTGCTGCAAAAAAGCGATGGCGCCTTCGCGCTCGTCGTCTGGGGCGAAAGGGTGAGCGGGACCGACAATATCGTCGTCAAGCTCGGAAGCAATCACGCAACCGTCAAAGTCTATGACGTCACCGTCGGGGCGTCGCCGGTGCGAACGCTGAGCAATGTCGGCGCCGTCCCCCTTGCCCTGACCGATCACGCGCTCATCCTGGAAATCATCGACTGACGCCTCGAGCAGCGACTTGCAGGAATCTCCCCAACCCGCTCAGGCGACGGCGGGTCTTGGTGCAAACAATCCTCGAATTTCCTCGGCGGTCTTGGGCGGACTGAAATAATGGCCCTGTATTTCGGTGCAGCCTTCGGCTCGCACAATGTCGAGCTGCTCCTTGGTTTCGACGCCTTCGGCCGTCGTCACCAGGCCGAGCCCGGTTCCGAGACGCGCCAGCATCCGGATGATGAGCGGCGCATCCTCGCGCTCGTTCAGGCCGGCAAGGAAGCTGCGGTCGATCTTGATCTTATGGACCGGGAACTGGTGCAGATAGGCGAGCGAGGAGAAGCCTGAGCCGAAATCGCTGAGAGTGATCCGCACGCCCAAACGAGAGAGCTCCCGCAAGATCTCGACCGCCTGATCCGGGTGGCTGCGGATCGCCTTTTCGCTGATCTCGATCTGCAGCCGGTCGGCCGTCAGGCCGGTCGAGGCTAGGGTCCCCACGACCAGGCGGACAAAATCGGTGGAGCGGAATTGCGCCGCGAAAAGGCTTACCGCCACAGTCAGACCTGTCGGCCAATTCATCGCGTCCGCGCAGGCCCGCTGCAGCATCCATTCGCCGATGCCGGCGATCAACCCGGTCTCCTCCGCAAGCGGCAGAAAGCTCGACGGATGCAGCAATCCCTTCGCCGGGTGGCGCCAGCGCAGCAGCGCTTCGAAGCCCGTCACCTCGTTGCGGGCGAGGTTCACCGACGGCTGATAATGAAGCTCGAACTGACCTTCTCTGACGGCCTCGGCGAGTTCCTGCTCGAGCGCGCGCCTGGCTCTGAGTTCCCGGTCCATGCCCGGCTCGAAGAAATGGTGGGAGCCGCGCGCGCCGATCTTGCCCCGGTTGAGCGCAAGGGCCGCATTCTTGAGCAGCGTATCCGCATCCGTTCCGTCGGCGGGAGAGGCGGCGATGCCGATGGTGACAGTGATTTGCAGACGGGCCGTGCCGAGTATGAAGGGCTTCTGGATCTGCTCGCGAATTCGGCCCGCCAATCCAACTGCGTCTTTCCCCGGATGCTCGACCACTTCCGCTATGGCGAACGTATCGTCGCCGACGCGTCCGACGAGGGTCGCCCGGCGCGTGCTGTCCTGCAGACGCTCGGCCACCGACTTCAGCACGCTGTCGCCGGCGGCGTGGCCCAGCGTGTCGTTGATCTCGCTGAAGCGGTCGATGCCGAGCACGAGCACGGCAAGCCGGCGGTCGCGCTTGCATGCCTTGCGCAGGTTGTCTTCCAGGCGGTCGCGGAACGCGGTCCGGCTGGGCAGTCCCGTGAGTGGATCGTGACAGGCGAGATGCGTGATCTGTGCCTCCATCTGTCTCTGTTCGGTAATGTCCGTATGCGTCGTAATCCAGCCACCGCTTTGAATCGGCTGGCGCGCGATGGCTATGATCCGGCCATTGTTCAGTTCGTGAACACTCTCTTCCGCCTTCAGCACGGGAGCGAGCCGTTCCTCCATATAGGCCGCCGGTGAAGCGCCGGCATAGATGCCATTGTCGATGCGCTTCTGGATGACTTCCTGCAAATACATGCCTGGCTGGATCGCGTCGCCTGGCAGTCCATAGATCGTGGCAAAGCGCTCGTTGCAGATCACGACCTCTTGGTTCAGGTCGTACAAGCACAGGCCCTGGGACATGTTGCAGAGTGCGTTGTCCAGAACGAGATTGCGAGTGCGCAATTCCTCCTCCCGCCGCCGCAGCTCCTGATTGGCCTCGGCAAGCTGACGGGCGGCTTCCTCGCGCTCGCGCAGGTCACGGATGGCGTAGACCTCGTTGCCGTGGCCCAGTCCGCGCAATGGGCGGCGAATGGCTTCGACGGGAATGATGGTGCCGCCCGCTCGAAGAAGGGGAACCTCGAAGAGGCGGTCGGGACTGGATCTGGTGGGCGGACCGAAGGCCGCCAGCAGGTCTCCGAAGACCTTCTTGCCGATCAGCTCTTCGCCCTTGCGGCCGCACAGCTCCAGAGCCCTGGAGTTGACGTTGACGATGATGCCGTCGTCGGCGATGACGAGGCCCTCGATCGCGGCTTCGACGAGTTCCTCCGTTCGCGCATGGCTCTCGCGCAGGGCGCGTCCATCGACAAGCGCAACGATATAGCCTGCGAGCAGAATAAGCGCCGCCACGCTGGCGATCGCGACGGCGATGACCGGACCGTCGATGTTCGCGACGGGAGCCGGCGCGTCGGGACGGGGGGCGATCGTGAGAGCGGCCATTGCGGTAAAGTGCAGGGCGCAAATGCCAATGGCGAAAAGCATCGCCGCGGCAATGAGCGCCCGCGCGCCGCTCTGCTCCCGGAAAGCGAGCAATGCTCCGACCGTGAAGAGGAGGCCGAGAAAGATCGACAGCACGATCAGCATCGCATCCCAATGGAACGCGCCCGGGACGATGAGCGCCTGCATACCGATGAAGTGCGTAGCGGCGATGCCGAGGCCGATGATCGCTCCGCCGGCGCCGATCAGTTTTCGCCGAGCCGGCAGCGACACGGCGAAGCCGACGGTGGTGACCGCCACGGCGACGGCGAAAGATCCGGCGGTCAGGAACGGATCATAGCTGGTGGCAAGCCCTGAATCGTAGGCCAGCAGGGCCACGAAATGCGTCGCCCAGATCCCCGCGCCGGCACAAAAGCCGGTGAGCAGCAACCAGGCCCGCTGATACGCACTCCTCCGGGCCAGCAAATGTTCGTAGATCGCAAAGGTCGTGAGGCTGCCGCCCGTGCAGACCATGACGGCGAGCATGATAAGCCAGAGATTATGATGAGCGGCAATGTGTGCAAGCATGGCGGCCATCCTGCCGAGTCCATGCCGTTCAGCTTACGGATATTGTCTAAATAAAACCTGTGAGGGCCGTCAGATCTCGGATGACTGCGGCTATCCTTTTTGGAAAGCTAACCGGAATGATTGCATTTGGCGCCGGATTTTCGCAAATCGCTTCTATCCCGATCGGCATTCAGCAGCTTTAAATCGCCGCCGCCGCAAGGAGAGGAACGGAAAGCGCCTCCAGCCGCTGCCTTGTAGCCGTTGCAGAGCCCTGAACATCGATCGCCCGGCATGCGTCCTCGACGACATGAACGTTGAAATCCTCACGGTGACCGTCCTCTGCCGAGTAAAACACGCAAAAATCGAACGCCAGGCCGGCGAGATAGATGTTTTGCAGTCCGCGCTCGCGCAGATAGCCGGCAAGGCCCGTGGGCGTCTTGCGGTCATTCTCGTAGAAGGCGGAGTAGGAATTGATCGTGCGACGGAAGCCTTTCCGCAGCACCAGCTCGGCATGCGGAATAGCGAGATCGGGGTGGAACGCCGCGCCGGGTGTGCCCTGCACGCAATGGTCGGGCCAGAGAATCTGCGTTCCGTAAGGCAGATCGATTGTCTGCATAGGTTGCTTGCCCGGATGAGACGAGGCGAAGGACTGATGACCGGGAGGGTGCCAGTCCTGCGTGAGCAGAACATGCGAGAACCGGCCGGCAAGGCGGTTTATGACCGGCACCACCTCATCGCCTTTCGGAACGGCCAGACTGCCACCGGGGCAGAAATCGTTCTGCAGGTCGACGACGATCAGCACGTCCTTGTCACCATGTGTGGCTTGTGCGGTCATGTCTTCGTCTCCCCTTTAGGAGCTAAGCGCTGGTCGACGGCCTTGGCCAACTCTTTCAGCCGGTCTGCGATCGAGACGGAATAGGATGCCCCCGCCTCGAGACACCGCAGCGGCTCGGGAAGCTGCTCGAGGCTGTGGCCCGCCCGGTCGCGTATCTCATCGAGCGTCGGCGATGGCTGAAGGCGCACGCCGCCTCGCATGACCGGCACGACGAGCGGTTCGCCCGGCTGGTCGTCGCTCTCAATGGAAATGACGTCGCCGGCCATGCGCCCGTCAGCGCCGGTCTGGCGCCAGACCTGCTTTCGCCCCGGCCACGTCGCCTTGCCGGAAGACTGCTTGCGGCGGGCCATGCCGCCATATTCCTGGAGCTTATAGGCGCAGTCGAGCGCGGGCGCGTCGGCCGATACCGTCAGATCGGTGCCGACGCCGAAACCGCCAATCGGCGCATCCGCTTCGGCCATCTCCATGATCCGGTCTTCGGTAATCCCACCGCTGGCAAAGATCTTGACGTCTCTCAGCCCGCCCTCGTCGAGAATGCGCCGCACCGATTTCGACAGGGCGATCAGATCGCCGCTATCGAGCCGGACGGCGCCGATGGTGATGCCAGCTTCTTTCAGGCGGGGGGCGAGAGCGACGATTTTCTCAGCGCCCCGTTCTGTATCGTATGTGTCGATGAGCAAGGTGAGATTATCCGGGCGTGCACGAGCGAATGCCTCGAAGGCCGCCGTCTCGTCGTCGAACGCCTCGATGAAAGAGTGCGCCAGCGTGCCGAAGATGGGAATGCCGAACAGCTTGCCTGCCATGACGGTTGCCGTCCCGGTAAAGCCGGCGAGGTAGCTGGTGCGCGCAGCCATCAAGCCCGCCTCCATCCCATGGGACCGGCGAAAGCCGAAATCGACCAGTGTCTTGCCGGGCGCGGCGAGGGTGTATCTTGCGGCTTTCGACGCGATCAGCGACTGGAAATGCAAGATGTTCATCAGCCGCGTTTCGACGAGCTGCGCTTCCGGTAGCGGGGCCGTGACGCGCAGGATCGGCTCATCGGCAAAGAAGATCGCGCCCTCGGGCATGGCGTGCACCTCGCCGGTGAAGCGGAATTTTGACAGGTAGTCCAGGAGCTCAGGGCCGAACCGGCCGGTCTTTTCCAGCCAGTCGAGTTCGTCAGGCTCGAAATGGAGCTGCTCGAGATAGTCCAATGCCTGCTCGAGTCCGGCCGCCATCAGGAAGCCGCGGCGAGGCGGAAGCTTGCGGATGAAGAATTCAAAGACCGCCGTCCCGGTCTTTCCGCAATCCAGATAGGCCTGGATCATGTTGAGCTGATAGAGATCCGTCAGTAACGGACTGTTGCCGACGTTCATAAAATTCTCCGAGCCGCCCTGACTGACTCTCGCCCTACCATCAGCATCGATCCAAATCGAAATATTTGCAAAATGAACATCCCCATGCAGCGGCTCCTTGACGGGTATCAAGGCTTGGCATTGGCGGACGTTTTATCGATTTGTCATGTGGGATAGCGCCTTCGCCGCCGCAACACGGCGCGGGAACGCAATGAAGGTGAGTGAGAAAATGACCCCGAAGGGCACCGGCAAGGCATCAGCGGCAGGCGGGCAAAGCGAGACAGCGCTCTGGTCGCCATGCCAAGCACCGCGGCGGCTGGCCGATGCCGAGGCGTTTCGACTATTCGCTCTGGAGGGCAGCGGCGAGCTTGGGGCCGCTATCGCGGCGCGGCTCGGCTGTGCGCTCGACCGCCACGAGGAGCGCGACTTCGAGGACGGCGAGCATAAGATCCGGCCGCTCGATGCCGTGCGCGGCGCCGACGTCTATGTCGTGCACAGCCTTTATGGCGGCCCTTCGCAAAGCCCCAATGACAAGCTCTGCCGGCTCCTGTTTTTCATCGGTTCGCTGAAGGATGCCGGCGCCGAGCGGGTGACCGCGGTCACGCCCTATCTCTGCTACGCGCGCAAGGACCGCCGGACCAAACCGAACGATCCGGTAACCATCCGCTATCTCGCGGGCATGTTCGAGGCGGTCGGGGCCAATCGCGTGGTCACGCTCGAAGTGCACAATCCGGCGGCCTTTGAAAATGCCTTCCGCTGCCCGACGGTGACGCTCAATACCGCACCGCTCTTCGTCGATTACTGCCGGAAGCTGACGGATGAGCGCCTCTCGGTCGTCGCGCCCGATACGGGCGGCGCAAAACGAGCGGAGCTTTTCCGCCATACCCTCGAACAGGTAACCGGCCGCTCCATCGGCAATGCTTTTGCGGAGAAATATCGAAGCGCCGGCGTCGTGTCCGGCGAGCATTTCGTCGGCGAGGTGGCTGGTACCACGGCCCTCATTATCGACGACCTCATCAGCTCCGGCGGCACGCTGCTCCGCGCTGCCAAGGCGGCGCGGAAAGCCGGGGCGACACGCATCCTGGCGCTCGTCACCCACGGTCTCTTCATGCACGGCGCGGCGGATATTCTGGCGGATGGCGCGATCGATCGCCTCATCGTCACCGACACGGTGCCGCCCTTCCGGCTGCAAGCCGGCGCGGCGCGTGAAAGGGTCGAGACCCTGCCGACGGCGCCGCTGTTCGCCGAGACGATCCGCCGGCTGCACGAAAATGAGACGCTGACGGACTTGCTGGTCTTTTGAATTGCCGCAGCTTGCGCGCATCGGCCGACGCAAGCTGCAGATAGGCGAGCGCCAGCGGCTGCCATTTCTTCGGCTTGCGCGGCGCGGGCTCGAGCAGGTGAGCGATGGCGAGGCGGGCGCGCAACATGGCGTGATAGCTGCGGTAGAAATGGAACAGCGCATTGTTTCGCAGGCGGGGCAGCTTTCCGAAGATCTGCTTGCGCAGATATTTGCCGGCCCATGACGCGCCCAGCCTCTCGCATTCCAGATCGAGGAAGGCGATCTCGGACAGGGCGTCGAGCGTTCTCAGCCGCCGATTAAATTCGAGCCGGTCGATGATCTGCAGCGGCTCGCCAAGCCAGATATGCTCCGGACGCAGATCGCCGTGGGCGTCGACAATGAGTTGGGCGTGGCTCCGCTCGGCGAACAATGTCTCACATTCCGAGAGAAAATCCCGCTGAATGCGGTCGATCCGCCTGACAAGGCCGGCGGGCAGCTTCAGCCGGGCATCAAGTAGGATCTCGCGGTTGAGGCGCAGATTTCGCCGCAGCTCCGCCACATGCTCTTCAGGCGCAAGCGTCGAGGGTTCCGCATGCCGGTAGAAATCGGCCAGCAGCCCGGCAAGCTTGGCGAGATCGCGCGGCTGAAGCTGCCCCTGCGCAATTTGCTCTTCCAGCATGAGGCTTTCATCAAGACGGCGCATGACCACGAGCCAGTCATACGGATGCCCGTCGCCGCCGATCACCAGCCTGTCTCCTGATCGGGTCAGAGGCACGGCATCCACATAGGTCTCTCTCGCGAGCCGCTTGTTGAGCCTAATTTCCTCCCGGCAGGCCGCCTCGCGGCGCTCGCGGGTCGAAAAATCGAGAAAGGGTGAGGAAAGCGGCTTCTTCAGCTTGTAGACCCGATCGTCGGTAAGGAAGACCCACGACATATGCGTCTCGCGCGCGTCCACCTTCCCGCCGTGCCTGGGATAGGCCTCAGGCCGGCTCAGGAAGGCGATTTTCGATTCGAGTGTCGTGCCCTTCTTGTCGGGTTTGGGACGGTCGCCGGCCATGGCTCTTCCATCTGGATCGGGCGTTTAACTATGACTCGGATGCCATTTTCATGCGCGCAATTTAAGAAAGAGCCTCGCCGCTCTCCATTGATGTCGGTCAAGATGGCATAGGCTGGCGACCCGTCGGTCGCGATGAGAAGGCAATGAAATGAGAGACGCGAGCATCTCTGCAATCGCCCTTGCGGCATTCACCATGTTCTTCGCAACCATCGGCCCGGTCGATGTCGCCGTGATCTTTGCCAATCTGACCTCCAATCAGCCGCGCTCTTTTCGCAGCCGGATCGCGCTGAGAGCCTGCGTCATAGCCACCATCGTTCTGCTCGTGGCGGCACTCGCCGGCAAATTCCTTCTGACGCATCTCGGGGTGTCGCTCGCCGCGCTGCAGGCCTCCGGGGGCGTCATCTTGCTGTTGATCGCGCTCGACATGGTGTTCGCGCGGCCTTACGGGCTGTTCACCATCACCGGCCCGGAAACGACTGAAGCCCGCCATAAGACCGACATCGTTGTCTTTCCGCTGGCCATACCGCTGCTGGCCGGACCGGGCGCAATCTCGGCGGCGATCATCCTGGTGGCGCGGACTCAAGGCAATGCCTACGCCGTCGCGGCCGTGCTCGGCTCGCTGCTCGCGGTGATGTCGATCGCCGCGCTTTTGATGCTGATTGCGCAGGAAATCCATGCCGTGATGAGTTCTGACCGCGCAGAACGTCATTCTGCGCGTCTCCGGCATCCTGCTCGCAGCCGTGGCGATGCAATTCATATTCGACGGGCTCGCCGCCAGCGGGATTCTCGCCGCGGGAAAATGACCGCCGCGTGGGCGTCGTTGGCCTGGTGAATTCGGTCTCCTCCAGGAAGCCGGCGTACGATGACGGCCCGATCGCGGCGCGTCGTCCGATGCGGGCCGATGGCGGCTTGCGGACCCTCGCGATACCAAAGCCGCGCAATCCGAATGTTAAGGTTTTTAACGCCACTCCTGATGCTTGACAAATCATTTTCGGTGGATATGGATTGAGTTTTGTTGATGGATAGGCCTCTCGATTGATCACCGCGGGACAGCTCAGGGCGGCGCGCGCGCTGCTCGGAATCGACCAGAAGACGCTCGCCGAAATGGCCGGCGTCTCGCTGCCGACCATCCAGCGGATGGAAGCCAGCGAGGGGACCGTCCGCGGCCATATCGAGACCCTCACCAAAATCGTCGAAGCCCTGAACAGCGCCGGTATCGAGCTTCTCTATGTCGGAGGAAGGGGCGTCAGGCTGAAGGACAAGCCCGGGGATGAGTGACGCCGGCGTCCCGCTCCAGCTGCTGGCCGTCGCGCTCGGCCTCTTCGCCGCCGCCGCCGCTGTTGCCGCGTTGTTCTACCGGCGCGGGCTCTCCTTGGCTTATCCGCTCTGTCTCGCTGCGGCGTTAATCGCCATGGCGGCGGATCTTACGGCGTTGCTGACCGGCACCGTCGGATCGGCGCATCTGCCGCTCGGGCTGCCGTCCATTGGCCTCAGGGTGCGGCTCGATACCCTGAGCGGCTTTTTCGGCGCCGTCGTCAATCTTGGCATCCTCGCCGCCTCGCTCTACGGGCTGGGGCTCGACCGCAAGCACGAGCTGTCGCCGCGGATCGAGCCGTTCTTCCCAGCATTCGGCTTTGCCATGAACGCCGTCTTGCTGGCAAATGACGCCTTTGGTTTTCTGTTCTTCTGGGAGCTGATGTCGGTGACATCCTGGGCGCTCGTGCTCGCGCGCCACGAGGACGCCGAGTCCCGCCGCGCGGCACATGTCTATCTGATCATGGCGAGCATCGGCACGATAGCTCTGCTCTTCGCCTTCGGGGGCATGGCGGGGCCGGCGGGAGGCTATGATTTCGACACGATCCGGGCGGCAAAGCTCGATCCCGCCATTACAGCGCTCGTCCTTGTCGCAGTGCTAATCGGCACCGGCTCAAAAGCAGGCATCATTCCGCTGCACGCCTGGCTGCCGCTCGCCCATCCGGCGGCGCCCAGCCATGTCTCGGCGCTGATGAGCGGCGTCATGACCAAGGTCGCGGTCTATGGGCTCGTCCGCGTGATCTTCGATCTGCTTGGCGCGCCGTCTCTATGGGCGAGCGCCGTCGTGCTCATCCTGGGAGGCGCGAGCGCCTTGCTCGGCGTGCTTTACGCCCTGATGCAGCACGATTTGAAGCGTCTGCTCGCCTATCACACGGTCGAGAATATCGGCATCATCTTCATCGGCCTCGGCCTGTCTCTCGCCTTTCGCGCCAGCAACTATCCGGAACTGGCGGCGCTCGCGCTGACCGCCGCGCTGTTTCACGTTTTCAACCACTCTTTGTTCAAATCGCTCTTGTTCCTCGGCTCCGGCGCCGTGCTTCATTCGACGGGCAAACGCGATCTGGAAGAACTCGGCGGCCTCATTCACCGCATGCCTGGTACGAGCGCCGCATTTCTCATCGGCTGTATCGCCATTTCCGCTCTCCCGCCCCTCAACGGCTTCGTCTCCGAATGGCTGACCTTCCAGGCGATCCTGCAAAGCCCGAGCCTGCCGCTCTTGCAATTGAAAGTGCTGGTGCCGACTGTTGGCGCGGTGCTGGCGCTTTCGGCGGCACTGGCGGCTGCCTGCTTCGTCAAGGCATTCGGCATCACCTTTCTCGGCCGACCACGCAGCGATGCGGCGAGGCTGGCGGGTGAGGCGAACGGCTTTGCGCTCTCGGCGATGTATCTGCTCGCGGCCTTCTGCGTACTGGCAGGGCTTTTCCCGGGTTTCGTCATCGATGCTTTGGCGCCGCTCAATCAGGCGCTGCTCGGCCAGCACATGCCCACCCAGGCGAGCCTGCCATGGCTGTCGATCGTGCCGATCGGCGAATCGCAAAGCTCCTATAACGGCCTCCTGATCTTTCTTTTCATAGTGGTCTCCGCCGGCATGACGGCCTTTGTCGTTCGCCGTATCGCCTCGCACGCGCTGCGCCGCGCGCCGGCCTGGGACTGCGGCTTTCCCGATCCGAGTCCGGCGACGCAATATACCGCCAGCAGCTTCGCCCAGCCAATTCGCCGGGTCTATGGCTCGCTTGCTTTCAGCGCCGCTGATCACGTCGAAATGCCCCCGCCGGGCAGCATGGCCCCTGCGCGATTCCATGTGACCCTTTACGATCATATCTGGGACGCGCTCTATGCCGCGCCCGCCCGCCAACTCGTCAGCGTGGCGCGGGACCTCAACGTGCTGCAGTTCCTGACCATCCGCCGCTATCTGATCCTGATGTTTGTCGTTCTCATCATCCTGCTCGTCACAGTCTCGGTGGGAAGCTGATGCTTGCCTCGCTGCCATCGTTGCTCGGCCAGGGCATCCAAATGACGCTGGTGCTGTCGATCGCGCCGGGCATCGCTGGCCTCGTCCGGATCATCAAGGCACGGCTGATGCGGCGGCGCGGTCCGCCGCTCTTGCAGCCCTACCGCGACCTCACCAAGCTGCTCCGCAAAGAGGCCATCGTCGCGGACAGCGCCTCCTGGCTGTTCCGCGCCGCGCCCTATCTGATCTTCTCTCTGTCATGGATCGCGGCTGCGCTTGTGCCGACCTTCGCGACCGGTCTGCTGTTCAGCTGGACCGGTGACGTCATTGTCATCATCGCCCTGCTGGGCAGCGCGCGCTTCTTCCAGACGCTGGCCGGTATGGATGTCGGCACCGCCTTCGGCGGCATCGGCTCATCGCGCGAGGTGATGATCGCCAGCCTTGCCGAGCCGGCGATGCTGCTCGTGGTGCTCAACCTCGCGCTCGCCGCCGGGTCGAGCCGGCTTCCGGTGATCGCCGATCACTTCGTCGCTCAGCCGCTCAGCATCCGCGTCGCGCTGGCGCTGGCGCTGATGTCGCTGGTCATCGTCGCGCTTGCCGAGAATGCGCGGATCCCGGTCGACAATCCGGCGACGCATCTGGAGCTGACCATGGTGCATGAGGCCATGATCCTCGAATATTCCGGGCGGCACTTGGCCATGATCGAGGCGGCGAGCCAGCTCAAGCTCGTCATGTACGCCTCGCTCATCATCTGTCTTTTCGCGCCTTTCGGCATTGCGACAGTGGATGCCGGCTTCGCGGCCTGGGCGACCGGCCTGGCGGCCTATCTCGCCAAGCTCGTTCTCGCTGCTGTCCTCCTCGGCGTCTGGGAGGTCAGCATCGCCAAGATGCGGGTCTTCCGCGTCAGCGAGTTCCTCAGCGTCGCTTTCATTTTCGCCTTCCTGGCGGTGATGCTCTCTTTCCTGACGCAGGAGATCCTGCAGTGACCCGCGCCTATGACGTCTCGCATTTCCTCGGCGGGCTGATGCTGGTCGCCAGCTTCGCCCTCATCTATCAGGACCGCGTCATCGCCGTGCTGCGCACCTTCGCAGTGCAGGCGATGATTCTCTCATTGGCGGTCGCCTGGGAGGCCTGGGTGCAGGATCGTCCGCATCTGTTCATTACCGCGGCCCTCGCCATCGGGCTCAAAGGCATCGTTATTCCGATGGCGCTGCACCGCATGATCTTCCGCCTCGGCATTCACCGCGATGTCGAGCAGGTGGTCGGCGTCGGCCTCACCATGCTGTTCGGGCTGGGGCTCGTCGCGCTGTCGCTGGTGCTCACCCTCAAAGCCACAGCTGGCGCTCCGTCCCTCGCCCGCGAGGGCCTTGCCCTGTCGCTCGCCATCATCCTGCTCGGCCTCCTGATGATGATCACCCGGCGCAACGCGGTGACGCAGATCATCGGCTTCATGTCGATCGAGAACGGCCTGATCCTCGGCGCGACCGGCGCGCGCGGCATGCCGCTTGTGGTCGAGATCAGCGTCGCCTTTTCCGTGCTGATCGCGCTCTTCGTCTTCGCCATGTTCGTCTTCCGCATCCGTGAGCGCTTCGACACGGTCGATGTCGCCGCGCTCGAAAGCGTCCGGGGAGACCGGCAATGAGCGATTGGGTCTACGCCGTCATCCTCATCCCCTTCGCCGCCTCGGCGATCCTCGTCCTCCTGCCTGGCTACCGGCTGACGGCGGCGCTCAATGTGCTCGCCTCCTTTCTGACATTCCTCGCTGGCTTGCGCCTCTTGTTCGCCGATCGCGGCGTCGACCAGTATCTGATCGTCGATGACGTCAATATCGTCTTCATTCTGCTCAACACGCTGGTCGGCTTCACCGCCGCCTCCTTCAGCGCCGGCTATATCGGGCATGAGATCGAGACCGGGCGGGTGACGTCGCTCTCGGTGCGCTTCTATCACGCCATGTATCAGGCGATGCTGGGCGCCATGAACCTTGCGCTGCTGTCGAACAATATCGGCCTGCTCTGGGTGGGGCTCGAGCTTGCGACGCTGATCACCGTCGTCATGGTCGGGCTTTACCGCACGCCCGAAGCTATCGAGGCGGCATGGAAATATTTCATCCTCGGCAGTGTCGGTATCTCGCTCGCATTCTTCGGCACCATTCTGACCTATCTCGCCGGGCAGGGCGCGCTCGGCGAGGGCGTGCCAGCCATGTCCTGGAACCTGCTGCACGCCAATGCCGGCAAGCTCGATGTCGGGCTGCTCAACCTCGCCTTCGTCTTTCTCCTGGTCGGCTATGGCACGAAGGTCGGCCTCGCGCCGCTGCACGCCTGGCTGCCCGATGCGCATTCGGAAGGCCCGACGCCGATCAGCGCGGTGCTATCCGGGCTGCTCCTCAACGTCGCGCTCTATGCGATCCTGCGCTTCAAGATGCTGATCGCGGCCAATCCGCTCGCCATGCGGCCAGGGCCGATCCTCATCGTCATGGGCCTCGTCTCGTTGATTTTCGCGGCGTTCATGCTCTATCAGCGTCGGGACATCAAACGGCTGTTCGCCTATTCCTCGATCGAGCATATGGGGCTGATCACTTTCGCCTTCGGTATGGGCGGACCGCTCGCCAATTTCGCCGGGCTGCTGCATATGACCATGCACAGCCTGACCAAGTCGGCGATCTTCTTTGCCGTCGGCCGCGTCGCGCAGGCCAAGGGCACGCAGCGCATCGCCGACATCCGAGGACTGAGCGTGACGCATCCCGGTCTCGCCATCGGTCTCGGCCTCGGCGTTCTCGCTATCGCCGGGCTGCCTCCGTTCGGCGTGTTCATGAGCGAGTTCCTCGTGCTGACCACGACCTTCGCCCGCGAACCCTGGCTCGCTATCTTGCCTGCTTTCGGTCTGGTTCTGGCCTTCGGCGCGCTGCTCCTGCGGCTACAGGGCATGCTGTTCGGCGTGCCGAGCGAACCGTCGCACCCGGTCGGGGCGTCGCCCTTTCCCTTCGTCTTCCATCTCATCCTGGTGCTGATCGCCGGGCTTTATCTTCCAGGAACTCTGGTGGGGTGGTTTCAACGCGCGGCGGAGTTCCTGGGATGAGCGACGCAGCTACGCGAGAGGCGCCGAGGATCACCGCCGGCCGCGCGCCGGATCGGGACGGCTTTATCCGGGCCGATGTCAGCGACGATGAATGGAGCGCGCTGGCTCTCGTCTGCGCCGACGGAAAACACGATCTTTCCGCGCTGTGGGTCGACGGCGGCCGGGTGCGAATGGCGCTCATCGGCCGGCCTGGACTTGAGCGGACCATTGTCTCGCTTGCTTGCCCGGATGGCCGCTATCGGTCGGTCGGCCGCGTTCATCCGCCCGCGATCCGGCTGGAGCGAGCGATGCGCGACCTCTATGGCTGCGTGCCGGAGGGCCTTCCCGATGACCGGCCGTGGCTCGACCATGGCGTCTGGCCATCCTCGTCGGAAGCGGCGAAGGCAAAGAGCTATCGCTTCCTCCCGGTCGAAGGCGAAGGCCTGCACCAGATCCCGGTCGGTCCGGTCCATGCCGGCATCATCGAGCCCGGCCATTTCCGCTTCACCGCCAATGGCGAGACCGTCGTCCGGCTGGAGGAGCGGCTCGGCTATGTCCACAAGGGCATCGAAGCGCTCTGCGCCGGCAAGACCATCGACGAGGTCGCGCGCATCATCGGACGCGTCTCCGGCGACAGCACCGTCGCCTACGCATTCGCCTTCGCCCGCGCGGTCGAAGCGGCCTGCGGCGCCGAGGTTCCGCGGCGCGCGCAGATTCTGCGCGGCGTCATGGCGGAGCTCGAGCGCATCTCGCACCACGTCAACGACTTCGGCGCCATCTGCAACGATGTCAGCGCCGTCGCCATCCACGCGCAATGCACCTTGCTCCGCGAGCGGATTCTAGAGGCTGCGCACCGCTGCTTCGGACACCGCTTGATGATGGACTGCATCGTGCCCGGCGGCGTTGCCGCCGATCTGAGCGATGACGGTGCCGGCGAATTGCTCAAGCTGCTCGACGGCTGCGAAAAGGACTTCGAGCTGGTCCTGCGCGTCTACGATGAATCGCCGTCGATGCAGGACCGCACGGTGACGACCGGCATCGTGCGCGCTGAATTCGCGCAGCAGTTCGCCGCCGGCGGCTATGTCGGCCGCGCCTCCGGGCGAGACTACGATAGCCGCCGCGATGCGCCCTATCCGCCCTATGACACGCTTGCCTTCGACGTGCCGGTCCGCAAGGAAGGCGATGTCGATGCCCGCGCCTGGATCCGCGCCAAGGAGATCAGGCAGAGCATCGCCATGATTCGCCAGTTTCTCGGCCGGCTGGAGCCGGGGCCACTGCGCGCGGAGGCGCTTGCCCCTGCAGCCGGCGAAGGCGCGGCGCTTGCCGAAGCATTCCGCGGCGATCTTTTCGTGACGGTCCGGCTCGATGGGCAGGGACACGTCGCCCATTGCCATGCCCGCGACGCCTCCTGGTTCCAGTGGCCGCTTCTTGAGACCGCGATCGAAGCCAACATCGTTGCCGACTTCCCGGTGTGCAACAAATCCTTCAACTGCTCCTATTCGGGCCACGACATCTGAGGCGGCAATGCATAAGCTGCTTTTCCGCGCATTGGTGAAGGGAACGGCGGTGACGGGCCGGCCGGATGAGAGCCCCGACATGCTGGCGGAGGTCGCGCAGTCGCTGGCCGAGCGGGCGCGGCGGCGGCTCGGGCGGTCGCTCGCCATCAGGGAGGTCGATGCCGGTTCCTGCAATGGCTGCGAGCTTGAAATCCACGCGCTTAATAACCCGGTTTACGACATCGAGCGCTTCGGCCTGAAATTCGTTGCCTCGCCCCGCCATGCCGACGTGCTGCTCGTGACCGGCCCGGTGACCTGGAACATGAAAGAGGCGCTGGAGCGCACTTACGCGGCGACGCCCGATCCGAAATGGGTCGTTGCGGCTGGCGACTGTGCCCGTGATTGCGGTGTCTTCGCCGGCAGTAAGGCTTGCGTCGGTCCAGTCTCGGCGGTGATCCCTGTCGACGTTCACATCGGAGGGTGCCCACCACCCCCCATCGAAATCCTCAAAGGACTTCTGGCTCTCATGGACGGGATCTGACCGCTCAGAGATGATCGCCCCGCGTTCAGGCCGCGCCAGCCATCCGCAGCGCCTCGGCATCGCTTTCGGGCAGCGACGGGTTGATCGGCAGACCCGAGCCGAGCTCGAAGCCGCCCGGCGTGACGAGGGCAGGGACGATGCGCAGCGCCCAATGTGTATAAGGGGCGTCCGCCTCGCTCACCGAGCCGGGCTCGATGACGTAGTTGTAAGGCGGGCTGTCGAGGACGCCCCCTAGCCTTTGCAGCGCGCGCTGCAGGACCTGCCCGAGCTCGACCAGCTCTCCGTCGTCGATCTGGCCGAAACTGGATTGATGCCGCCTCGGACAGATCCATTGCTCGAAGGGGCGCTGCGCCGCGAAGGGCACCGCGACCAGGAACCGCTCCGTCGCCTCGACGACGCGCCGGCCATCGGTGATCTCATGCTCAATCTCTTCGCAGATGATGCATCGGTGGTGCAGAGCATAGTGCGAGCGCGCCCACTCTGTGGCCGAGGCGAGCCGCGGCGGCGTGAGTCCCATGGCGATGACCTGGGAATGTGGATGGGCGAGAGATGCGCCGCCATGCCGGCCATGGTTGCGGAACACAATGACCGACTTGATGGCCGGCTTTGCCGCCAGCTCGGCATAGCGATGCCGATAGCTGCGGATTAGGGCCGTCAGGTCCGGCTCGGGCAGAGTGACGAGATCGGCATTGTGCCGCCCCGTCTCGATGATCACCTCGTGATAGCCATAGCCGGGGCTGGTCGAGCCAACGGCTGGGGCGGCCGGAGCGGTTGCGGCATCAGGGGCGAGGGCAGGGTATTTATTCGGGACGACGCGGATACGCCATCCGGGAGGCTCCTTTGCGGGGATTTCCTCGATGATCCCGGGCAGCATGCATTCATTGCCGGGGCAGAACGGACAGCCGGGATCGAAGGCGGGCCGGGGATCGGGCGCGGGGCCGGTCGATTGCCGCCGCTGCGGTCGCTGGCCACGCTCCGGAGCGATGATCGCCCAGGCGCCGTTGGTGCGGTCCTGTCGTAGCTCACTCATTGTCTCCGTCTCCCCCCGACAGTCACGTTTTGGCATCCCCTTTCAAACGGAAGTGCGGTTCGAAAGATCCGATCAGGTCCAGCCAATCCTCCATCAGCCGCGTCATCAGGAACTTCTCGCGCACCGTCTCCCTGGCGCGTTCCCCGAGCCTGCGGCGAAGCTTCTCGTTCTTCAGGAGCTGAACGATCCGCTCGGCGGTCTCATCGATGCTGTCCACCAGAAAACCACTGACGCCGCTCTCGATCTGGTGCCGGATGCCGCCCACATTGCCGCCGATCACGGCCGCGCCCTTCCACATCGCCTCGGTGACCGTCAACCCGAAGCCCTCGCGGATCGACTTCTGCAGGACGACCGCGGCGCGGCGCTGCAGCGCGTTGACGAGTGCCGAATCCTGCACCGACAGGATGCGGATGCGGTCCTCCGCCCGCCTGGAGACGGATTCGAAGATATCCTGCCCTTCGGGATCGTCGGTCGCCACATTGCCGACCATGACCAGCGTCGCGTCCACCTCCTTTCGGGCGAGCAGGAACGCATCGATCACGCCTTCCGGGTCCTTCCACTTGTCGAAGCGCGAGACCTGCACGACCAGCGGCAGATCCGTGGGAATATCGTAGTGAATGAAGCGGTCCTCGATCTCCTCCTCGGAGAGGTCCTTATTCGTCGTCGAGAATGGGTTGATCGCCGGCATGATGAAGCGCTGCGGTGGACCGAGCCTCTGAGCGTATTCGGGAAGCGAGAAAACCACCGCGTCATAGTCTTCGATGAACGGCGCCAGATAGGACCAGAGTTCCCGGTTGGGGCTCGACAGGTCGACATGGCAGCGCCACACCCAGGGCGCCTTCTTGCGGAAATAGCGGATGAGCGGCAAAGGCTGCGGATCGTGGACGATGACGAGGTCATGGTCCAGATGCATCCGCACCGCATTTTCGTAGACCACCTCCTCGTAGATATCGCGCTTCAGGTCGCTGAGATTGATGTCGCCGCCCTGCAGGGCGTTGTGCATCTTCTTGGTGATGCTGAAGAAATCCGGGCGTCCCTGCAGCACGCGCCAGCCGGTGCGGATGCCGGCGGCGTTCATGAGCAGCGTCAGGGACGAGAGCAGCTCGGCGACCCCGCCGCCATAATAGGTGGAATTGACGTTGACCACGTGCAGGTCGCGCAGCTTGTCCGCTTTCTTCAGGATACGCTCGACCGTGCCGGCGCCGGCAAGCGGATCATAATCTTCGACAGTGGCCAGTCCGAAGGACTTTGGCTCGACGAGGGGTGTATCCATTGAGCGCTCCAGATCTTGGAATGCGAGGCCTTTCCGAATAGGGATTGCCATTCGATTCTTGCGCTACGATTGTGGCTGCGTCGTTCTCACGACGGTCACGACAAAGATGCGCGGGGCACATGGATATCGTTGAGGGCTCGCCTTGGCTACCCCCGTCCGCCGACATGGTATTCCGGGAATGCGATGAGCGCCAGAAGCCGCAAAGGTTTGAGGCAATCCGTCTCAATCCGTCGTTGGGACCGCGCGGGTTTACTTCCGCCGGGCGGCGTGCGACGCTTCGTCCCGTCGGCATGTCTCAAGCCGGCAACGCTTTTCCGCGCTTTGTCCTCAAGCTGGGGACCATTCCTTGAGTGCACCGCTACTCGAGATCAAGGACCTCCGGGTCGAGTTCGCAACCGAGGACGGTACATTCGCCGCCGTCGACGGCGTGTCGCTGCATGTCGATCGCGGCGAGACGCTGGTGGTCGTCGGCGAGTCGGGCTCGGGCAAGTCCGTAACCAGTCTCGCGGTCATGCGTCTCATCGCCGAGCCGCCCGGCCGCATCGCTAAGGGCAGCATCCGCTTCACCGGCAAGGACGGACGCGAGCGCGACCTTGTCACCTCGCCCGAGTCCGAGATGCGGCGCATTCGCGGCAACGATATCGCCATGATCTTCCAGGAGCCGATGACATCGCTTAATCCGGTCTACACCGTCGGCGAGCAGATCGCCGAGACGATCATGCTGCACCGGGGCAAGGGACGGCGCGAGGCGCTTGAGCGCGCCGGTGAGATGCTGGCGCTCATGGGCATCCCCGATCCGCAGCGGCGGCTCGGCAACTATCCGCACCAAATGTCCGGCGGCATGCGCCAGCGCGTCATGATCGCCATGGCGCTCTCCTGCAATCCCTCGCTGCTGATCGCCGACGAACCGACCACGGCGCTCGATGTGACCATCCAGGCGCAGATCCTGGAGCTGATGAAGCGGCTGCAGCAGGAGCTCGACATGGCGATGATCTTCATCACCCATAATCTAGGCGTGGTTGCCGAGATTGCCGACCGGGTCGCGGTGATGTATGCGGGGCGCATCGTCGAGGAGGCGCCGGTCGATAAGCTGTTCGAGACGCCGCGAATGCCCTACACGATGGGCCTGCTCGCCTCGGTCCCGCGCCTGGGCGTCGAGCTTGCTGAAGGGCAGGAGCTGGCATCCATCCCGGGCAATGTCCCGAGCCCGATGGCCCTGCCGTCCGGCTGCCCCTTCCATCCGCGCTGCGGCTTTTTCGCGCCCGGCCTTTGCGAGGCCCAAGTCCCTGAGCTGGAGACATGCGGCGAGGGCCACAGCGTGCGCTGCCTGCGTTGGCGCGAGATCGAGACGGGGCTGGCAGCATGACTGAGGGACTGCTCGCGGTCGAGCATCTGAAGAAGTATTTCGATATTCGCAGCGGTGTCCTGTCGCGTATTCAGGCCCATGTGAAGGCTATCGACGATGTGTCCTTCTCCGTCGATCGCGGTGAGGTGGTGGGGCTGGTCGGCGAGTCGGGCTCCGGCAAGACCACCATCGGCCGCACGGTGCTGCGGCTCCTGGAGCCCACGGCGGGACGCATTCTGTTCGAGGGCAAGGACATTGCCTACGCCGGAGCGGCCGAGATGAAAGCCTTCCGGCGCCGCGCGCAATTCGTATTCCAGGATCCTTTCGCATCGCTCAATCCGCGCATGCGCGTGGTCGAGATCGTCGGCGAGCCGCTCGAAATCCACGGACTGGCGGCAAACCGGCGGGAGCGCACGGACAAGGTCGCCAAGCTGCTCGAAACTGTCGGGCTCGCCGCTGAGCACATGCAGCGTTTCCCGCATGAATTCTCGGGCGGTCAGCGCCAGCGCATCGGCATTGCCCGCGCGCTCGCCGTCGAGCCGGAGTTCATCGTTGCCGACGAGCCGGTCTCCGCGCTCGACGTGTCGATCCAGGCGCAGGTGCTCAACCTGCTGCACGAGCTGAAGCGGCGGCTCGGCCTTACGCTGCTGTTCATCGCCCATGACCTCGCCGTCGTCGAATATGTCTCCAACCGCATCATCGTCATGTATCTCGGCCGGATCATGGAGATCGGCCCGGCGCGCGCGCTTTGCAGCGCACCCAAGCATCCCTATACCGAGGCGCTATTGTCCGCGGCTCCCGTCCCCGACCCGAAAGCCAAGCGCAAGCGGATCGTGCTCGAAGGCGACATACCGAGCCCGATCAATCCGCCGTCCGGCTGCGTGTTCCGGACCCGCTGTCCCTATGCCATCGCCGACTGCGCCAAGATCGTGCCGTCGCTGGACGAGATCGCTCCCGGCCAACTCAAGGCCTGCATTCGCGACGACATTTTATGAGGCCGAAGGAGGTGTGCTCGCATGTTGACGCTGCTGCGTGTGGGCGAGATCCACGCCCCGGAGCCGACCGACGCTAATGAGATCCTGATCGCCGACGGGCGGATTGCCGCTCTCGGCCGCGGCCTGCCGACGCCGCGCGCGCTCGGCATCGAGGTCGTCGAACTGCGTGGCCTCAAGGCCGTGCCCGGCTTCATCGATCAGCATGCCCACATTACCGGCGGCGGCGGCGAAGGTGGACCGGGCAGCCGCTGTCCCGAGATCCTGCCGGAGGAAATCCCTGCAGCCGCCATCACCACGGTCATCGGCATTCTCGGTGTCGACAGCGTCAGCCGCTCGCCGGCCGACCTCTTGGCCAAAGTTCGCGATCTGAAGTCGGCCGGCATCAACGCCTGGATGTATACCGGGGCATACCGTGTGCCGCCGCCGACGCTCACGGGCGATATCCAGCGCGACCTCGCCTGGATTCCCGAGGTGATCGGTGTCGGCGAGGTGGCGCTATCCGACCACCGTTCCTCTCAGCCTACCTTCGAGGAAATCGCCCGCATCGTCGCGGAGGCGCGTGTCGGCGGAATGCTCGGCGGCAAGCGCGGCATCTGTCATTTCCATATGGGCACTGGCGAGCGCGGGCTCGACATTCTGCGCCGGGTCCTCAGCGAGACCGAGCTTCCCGCCTCGCAGGTCATTCCGACCCATGTCAACCGGCGCCCGGCCCTGCTCGAGGACGCAGCGGATTACGCCAAGGCGTTCAATGCCGCAGTCGACGTGACGGCCTTCGACGCCCCCGGCCGCGATGGGCTCACCACCGAGGACGCGGTTCACGGGCTCATCGCGGCGGGCGTGCCGCTCGCGCAGATCACCATGAGCAGCGACTGCAATGGCAGCCTTCCGGAATTCGACGAGCGAGGCGAGCTGATCGGCATCAAGGTCGCCAGCAACAAGACGCTGCTCGCCTGCTGGCAGTCGATTGTCCGAGCCGGCCGGATGGATTTTGCCGCCGCGCTGTCCCTGGTTTCGAGCAATGTCGCGCGCGTGCTCGGCCTCGAAAAGCGCAAGGGCCGGCTGGCTGCGGGCTTCGACGCCGACATCACCCTGCTCGATGATGATCTGAAGCCGACCGCCGTTTTCGCCTGCGGCCGGCGCATCATGTAGGCGCGGGAGCGCCTACTACTTGGTGATCCTCGGGTCGATCTCCTCGCGAAGCCAGTCGCCGATCAGGTTGAGGCTGAAGACGATCGCCATCAGCACGATCGCCGGCGGCAGGATAAGGTGCAACATGCCCGCATAGATGAAATCCTTGCCCTGCGAGATCATCATGCCGAGCGAGGGTTGGGTGATCGGGACGCCGACGCCGAGGAAGCTCAAGGTCGCCTCCAGCATCACCACGACGGCGAAATTGACTGCGGCGATCACCAGGAGCGGCGACAGCGCATTCGGCAGCACATGCCGCGAAATGATCCGGAGATGGCCGGCGCCGATCGAGCGCGCGGCCTGCACATAGTCCTCCTCCCTCACCGACAGCACGCTGCCGCGCATGGTGCGCGCATATTGGACCCAATCGACGATGGAGATCGCGAAGATCACCAGGAACACGCTCGATGCCTTGAAGAGGCCGAGGAACAGCATGGCGATGAGGGTCGTGGAGAAAGCCAGCAGCGAGTTGGCGATGCGCATGAACAGATGGTCGATGAAGCCGCCGAAATAGCCGGTGACGAGGCCCACGCAGGCTCCAACCGAGCCGGCCAGCAGGACGACGCTGAAGCCGACGAGGAAGGAGGTGCGGCTGCCATAGAGGATGGTCGAGAGCACGTCGCGGCCTTGCACATCGGTGCCGAGAATGTAGGGCATGCGACCGTCCTCCTCCCACACCGCCGGCAGCAGTGACGCTGACGGGTCGAGCTGGCTGAGGTCGTAGGGGTTTTGCGGAGCGATCAGCGGCGCGAAGATCGCGCCAAGCAGCAAGATGACCAGCACGACTGTCGCGCCGACGATCAGCGGGCGGGCGAGGAAGTGCCGCAGCATGCGTGAGCGCGGCCGGTCGGGCTGCGGCGCTGCGATCTGTCCTGCAACTGTCTCAGCCATAACGGATCCTCGGGTCGAGCAGCGCATAGGCGATGTCGACCAGCATGTTGAGGAATACGACGATGAGGGCGACGGTCAGGATGTAGGCGGTAACGACCGGGAAATCGCTCTCATAGATCGACGTCAGCAGCAGGTTTCCGGCGCCAGGCCACTGGAAGATGCTCTCGGTGACGATCGAGAAGCCGATTAGCTGACCGAATTGCAGCCCGACCATGGTCACAACCGGGATCAGCACGTTGCGCAGCGCATGCTTGAACAGCACGCTGCGCCGACCGAGCCCTTTGGCGCGCGCGGTGCGGATGTAGTCGGCCTTGAGTGCCTCGAGCATGCCGCTTCGCGTCAGCCGAAACAGCAGGGCAAGCTGAAACATGCCGAGCGTCAGCGCTGGCAGCAGAATGTGCTGGAGCCCGTCCCAGGTGAGAAAGCTCGTCCGCCAGCCGGGGAAGAGCTGCACGACATCACCGCGTCCGAAGGGCGGCAGCCATCCCAAGAGGACGGCGAGGACAAGGATAAGAAGGATGCCGACGAGAAAGGTCGGCAGCGACACCCCGAAGAGGGAGGCGATCAGCACGCCCTTGCTCGCCATGGCGCGCGGATAGGCGGCGGCGAGCACACCCAACGAGACGCCGAAGACGATGGCGATGATTTCCGCCGTGACGGAAAGCTCGATGCTGGCGGGCAGCCGCTCCAGCACCAGGCCAAGTGCCGGCACTCGGGCGACATAGGACATGCCGAGATTGCCGTGGACGGCGTTGCCGAGGAACGCCGCGAACTGGATCCACACCGGCTTGTCGAGCCCGAGCATCTCCCGGACCTGCTGCTGCTGCGCCTGGGTGGCGTAGCGGCCGGCCAGCGTCAGCACCGGGTCGCCGAGATATTGGAAGATGACGAAGCTGATGAAAGCGACGATCAGCAGGACGATGAGGCCCTGCAGCAGCCGGTTGACGACGTATGGGGCCATCCCGCTCCTCGCAGCAAAGTCCCGAGGCCGAAGCGCTACACCCGTTCATGCCAGCGGCAGCTTTCCCCGGCCTTGGCGTCGCGCCCGGCCGGGGGAAGCCGTGATGGCTAATTAGTGTGATTCAGATCCAGAAGTTCGTTCTGAGATTGCTGCATAAGCCGACGAACTTCTGGCTCATCACACTAGCTTATTTCTTCCAGGATATGTCCTTGGCCACGATCCAGGTGTCCGACCGCGGCTCGAACTCGACGCCGCTCTTCTTGTTCACGGCGTAGGTGTCCTGCTGGTAATGCAGCGGGATGATCGCGACCTCCTGCATCGCCTTTTCATTCAGCTCGCGCAGTTTGGCCGCCCGCTCCTTCGGATCGACGATCTTCACCGACTCCGCGTAGATCTTGTCCAATTCCGGGTTGGAATAGGCCGCGCCGTTGAGGCCGCCAAATCCTCCGTCCTTGTCGTACGTATGCAAGAGCTTGGCGTAGGACCGGCCGAAATCATAGGAGCCGTCGAACCAGCCGAGCAGGTAGAAGTCCAGCTTCTGATGCGCGACCTCGTCGAAGTAGATCGATTTCGGTTTGCCATCCACGTCGACCTTGATGCCAACTTTGGTGAGCTGGCTCGCGACATTGGCGAGGATCTCCTTATCCTGCACATAGCGGTCGTTGGGGCCGGACAGCTTGATCGAGAAGCCGTCTGCATAGCCGGCCTCCTTGAGCAGCGCCTTGGCCTTCGCGGCGTCGAAGCCGACACGCTTGATCCCCTCGCTATAGCCGGTGGTCGGCGGGTCCGGGATCTGCGCCGCCGGGACGGCATGGCCGAACATGACATTCTTGATAATCTCGTCCTCGTTGATCGCCATGTACATTGCCCGGCGCACCCGCGGATCGGCGGTCGGGGAGCCCTTGCGATTGTTGATGCCGAGCCAGATCGAACGCCGCGCCGGCCTTGCGACCACCGTTACGTTCGGGCTCTTCTCGATCGCCTTGAAGGAAGCGACCGGCACGTCCTGAAGAATATCGACCGAGCCGCTCATGATCGCGGCAACCCCCGTCGAGGCTTCCGTCACCGGGCGGAATTCGACCTTGGCGGTGGGGGGCTTGCCGCCCCAATAGTCCGGATTCGCCTCAAGCTTGACATATGAGCCTTTCACCCACTCGACGAAGCGGTAGGGCCCGGTGCCGATCGGCGTCTGGCTGACTTCGCCCTCGGAGCGGGCCTCGGTCGAACTCCTTGTCCATGATGAAGACCTGATGCAGGTTTTGGACGAAGAAGGGGACCGGCTCCCTGGTCTTGACGTCGATGGTCCAAGGGTCGCCATTGACCTCCTCGATCGAGGTGATGAGCGCGCCGAAATTCAGGAATTCGGAGACCTTCGGATCCTTGAGCCGCTCGAAGCTGAACTTGACGTCGTCCCAGGTAAAAGGATTGCCGTTGTGGAACTTCACATCCTTGCGCAGGGTGAAGCGCCACGTATTCTCATCGATCCTCTTCCAGCTTGTGGCGAGGGCGGGTTCGAGCTTGCCTTCCGTCGTGCGCTGCAGGAGGCCTTCGAAGATGTTCGACATGATCGAGAGGTTGGAATCGGCGTCCGACCCGTGCGGGTTCATGGTGTGCGGCGGCGCCGACACCGCTACCGTCAGCAGGTCTTTTGCCGATAGAGGGGTGAGAGGGAAGGCGATCAGGAACGCGCCAGCGAAGAGGGCGCCGAGCAGCTTTCTAAAGGTCATTTCCGCCTCCATTTTTAGCTGCGCCTGCGTCGAAAATGACAAATCTGTACG
The DNA here is from genome assembly GCA_963798805.1 of uncultured Alphaproteobacteria bacterium. Classification (GTDB taxonomy): domain Bacteria; phylum Pseudomonadota; class Alphaproteobacteria; order Rhizobiales; family Rhodomicrobiaceae; genus CAVZCK01. The sequence goes on along the minus strand of CAWCVC010000017.1, from coordinate 6,057 downwards.
GGGCAAGCGACCCGTCGAAACGTCTTATAATTAGAAGGAATTCGATTAGAACTTACGCTGCAGAATCTGTCAACGGGGGGCACGCTATGGCGGCGCCGGCGGGAGGTGACGTCGCGATGCCGCGACACCGACGCTATTCGCCCGGCGCCGGGAGCGCGCGCTCCGCCGGCCTGCGCCGCAGACTGGCGAGCCAGCGGCAGATCACATAGAAGACGGGTGTGAAAATCAGTCCGAAGATCGTCACGCCGATCATGCCCGACATCACCGCCGTCCCCAGCGTCTGCCTGAGCTCCGCACCGGCGCCGACCGCCCAGACCAGCGGTGTGACGCCGAAGATGAAGGCGAGCGACGTCATCAGGATGGGACGCAGGCGCAGCCGGGCGGCTTCCACCGCGGCGGCCAGACGGTCGCGGCCGCGATCCTCGAGCTGCTTGGCGAACTCGACGATCAGAATGGCGTTCTTCGCCGCCAGAGCGATCAGCACGATGAAGCCGACCTGCGTCAGGATGTTGTTGTCCTGTCCGCGCAGCAGCACGCCGGTGATCGAGGCGATGAGGCACATCGGCACGATGAGGATGACCGCCAGCGGCAGTGTCAGACTCTCGTACTGGGCCGCGAGCACCAGGAACACGAACACCACCGCCAGCACGAAGGCAAAGGTCGCCGTGCTGCCGGCCCGGATCTGCTGAAAGGCGAGCGTTGTCCATTCATAGCTGAAGCCCGGCGGCAGCGTCTGAGCAGCCAGCTTCTCCATGATGTCGATCGCCTGCCCGGCCGAATAGCCGGGAGCGGCCGCGCCGTCGAGCTCGGCGGCAGGATAGAGGTTATAACGCGGCACGCGGTACGAGCCGGATATGTCGCTGATGGTCGTGAAAGAGCCGAGCGGCACGGTGTCGCCGCTCGCGTTCCGTACGCGGATCTTAAGCACATCCTTCGGGTCGAGTCGAAAGGCGGAATCGGCCTGCGCCGTCACCCGGAAGGTGCGGCCGAGCAGGTTGAAATCGTTCACATAGGTCGAACCTAGAAAGGTCTGCAGCGCACCGAACACGTCAGACATGTTTACGCCGAGCATCTCGACCCTTGTGCGGTCGATGTCGAGATAAAGCTGCGGCGTCGAGGTCTCGAACAGCGAGAACACCTGCGTGACGCCGGGCGTCTGGGCGGCGCGGCCCATCATGGCGTAGACGGCACCTTGCAGCGCCTGCGGTCCCCTGGCGCCACGATCCTCGATCATCATGCGGAAGCCGCCGGCATTGCCGATGCCGCGCACGGGCGGCGGCCGAACGACCACGATCAGGCCGTCCTGGATCGAGGCGAGCCGCTGGAACAGCGCGCCCTGGATGGCCTCCGCCGTTTTGTGCGGATCGCCGGCGCGCGAGTCGAAGGGATCGAGCACGACGAAGATCGCGCCCGCATTCGGCGCATTGGTGAATGTGGCGCCGGAGAAGCCGACAATGTTGACCGCGTGCGCTATGCCCGGAATTTTGAGCGCGGTGTCGACGATGCGCCGGTTGACCTCGTCGGTGCGCGCCAGCGAAGCGCCACCGGGAAGCTGCGTCACAATGATGAGATAGCCGGCATCGAGCTGCGGAATGAACCCGATCGGCGCCTTGCGAAATTCATTCAGGCCAAAGCCGATGATGACCACATAGGCAACCAGCATCAGCGCGGCAAGCCGCACCAAACGGCCGGCAAGCCAGCCATAGCCCCGGATCAGCCGCTCGAAGCCCCAATTGAAGCCGGTGAAAAGGCCTTTCAGCGGAAGCGCCCACCAGCGGGTCTTGCCGCGCTCGCTATGCGGCTTCAGCAGCAGCGCGCACATGGCGGGCGAGAGCGTCAGAGAGATGGTCAGCGAAATGAGGGTCGCGCCAACGATGGTGAGCGCGAACTGCCGGTAGAACTGGCCGGAGATGCCGGTGATGAAGGCGGCCGGCACGAACACCGCGCAGAGCACCAGGGCAATGGCGACCAGCGCCCACCCGACCTCGTCCATGCTGCGCCGGGCGGCATCGCGCGGGGAGAGACCGGCCTCGATACCGCGCTCGACATTCTCCACCACGACGATTGCGTCGTCGACCACGATGCCGATGGCCAGCACTAGCCCGAACAGCGAGAGATTGTTCAGCGAAAAGCCGAACATCGCCATGAAGAAGAATGTGCCGATCAGCGAAATCGGAATGGCGAGGATGGGGATAACCGCGGCGCGCCAGGTCTGGAGAAACAGGATGACGACGAGCACGACGAGGATGACGGCCTCGGCGATGGTCGTTCTTACCGCGTTCACCGACTGCTCGATGAATTCCGTCGGATTGTAGACGATCGTATATTTCAGCCCCGGCGGGAAATCCTTGGCGAGCTGATCCATCGCCGCCTGCACCGCCTTGGAGGTCGAGATCGCATTCGAGCCCGGCCGCTGGAAGATGCCGAGCGCGATGGCCGGATTGCGGTCCAGATAGGAGTTGGTCGAATAATCCTGCGCGGCGAGCTCGACGCGCGCCACATCCTTAAGATGGACGACGGCGCTGCCTGTCTGCTTGACCAGAATATTGCCGAACTCATTTGGATCGGCGAGCCGGCCGAGCGTCTGCACCGCCACCTGGAATGCGCGCGGGTGAGCGACGGGTGGCTGATTGAGCACACCGGAGGCGACCTGCACATTCTGGTTCTGCAGCGCGGTGACGATGTCGCCTGAGGTCAAGCCCAGCGACTGCAGGCGCTCGGGATCGAGCCAGACGCGCATGGAATAGTCGCGGCTGCCGAACACGATGATCGAGCCGATGCCGTCGACGCGGTTCAGCACGTCGGTGACCTGGGTGCTGGCGTAATTTGAGATGAACAGCGTGTCGCGCGATTTGTCGGGCGAGTAGAGGTGCACGACCATCATCAGGTCGGGCGAGGCTTTGGCCACCGTGACGCCGATATTGCGCACATCGCTTGGCAGGCGCGGCTGCGCGATCGCCACACGGTTCTGCACCTGCACCTGGGCGATATCGAGATTGGTGCCGAGCTCGAAGGTCACGGCGATGGAGAAGCGGCCGTCTCCCGTCGAGTTGGATGTAATGTAGAGCATCCCCTCGACGCCGTTGATCTGCTGCTCGATCGGCGCCACCACCGTTGCGGCAACGACGGAGGCGCTGGCGCCGGGATACTGGCCGGTGACATTGATGACCGGCGGCGCAATCTCCGGATATTGGGCGATTGGCAGGCGGGTGAAGGAGACGCCGCCGATGATAATGAAAACGATGGAAATGACTGCGGCGAAGATTGGCCGGTCGATGAAGAAATGCGAAATACGCATCTGAGGCCGCTCCGCTCTTTCCGCTAGTTGGTCGCGGCCGAAGCGCCGTTCGCTGGACCGGAAGAAGCGGGCGCTTCCTGCGGCGTGACCTTGACCCCGGCGCGCGCCCGCATCAAGCCATTGACGATGATGCGGTCATCGGGATCGAGTCCGGCCGTGATCACGCGAAGCCCGTTCACCACCGGCCCCAGCGTCACATATTTCGGTCGCGCGACATTGTCATCGCCGACCACGAGCACGAATTTGCGGACCTGCTCGGTGCCGATGGCGACGTCGGGGATGAACAGCGCCTCGACGGGCGGCCCCGACGGCACCTGGATGCGGCCGAACATGCCCGGCGTGAACCGGCCGTCGGGATTGGCGAACTCGGCGCGGACGCGGATCGTGCCCGAGGCGCGGTCGATGACGTTGTCGACGAAATCGGTCTTGCCTTCGTGCGAGAACGCCGTCTCATCGATAAGCCTGAGCTTCACCGGTACCGAGAAGCCGTGATCGGGCGCCGCGCCGTCCTTCGACGGACGGGTGTAGCGCAGATAGGACGCCTCATCGATGGTGAACTCGAAGCGGATCGGATCGGTCGACACGATCGTCGCAAGCAGTGTCGTGTTGCCGTTCGTCCCACCGGTGACCAGATTGCCGGTCGAGACGCGCCGGTCGCCGATCCGTCCCGAAATCGGCGCACGCAATTCGGTGAATTCCAGGTCGAGATTGGCCTGACGTACGGCGGCTTCCTGCGCTGCCACGGATGCCTGCGCCACGCGCTGTGCCTGGATCCGCTGGTCGTAGGTCTGCTGAGTGATGGTGGTGCCGCGGACAAGATCCTGGCCGCGCGCCAGGTCGCTGTTCGCAAAGGCCAGATTGGCTTGCGACTGCGCGAGATTGGCTTTGACCTGGGCCAGGGCGCTCTCGAAGGGGCGCCGGTCAATGGTGAACAAAAGGTCACCGCTCTTGACCAATTGTCCGTCTTTGAAGTGAATGGAGTCGAGATAGCCGGAGACGCGCGCGCGCACCTCGACGCTGTCTACTGCGACAAATCGCCCGACATATTCGTCATAGTCGGCAAATAGCTTCTTCACGGGCTTGGCGACCGTCACCTGCGGCGGCGGGGCCTCCGCTTTCTTTGCTGCGGGCGGCCCGGCATCGCAGCCCGCAAGGGCTAAGGCCGCAAAAACCAGTGGCGCCAAAGCGCTAGGTAATTTGGACAATAGCATTAGATGCCCGATCGATCAGAATGCTGCACCGCGTCATTATAGCGGATCGGCTGCCTCCGGAGCAGATATTATCGCGACGATGTGATCGGCGCTTCTGGGCCGTGCGGATTTAGGCGATGAGCTGCCGAAGAATTGGGCAGAACGATACGAGGACCTTACGGGGCACGATGGCTGCGGTCGGCGCCGAAATTAGACAAAGCGCGGGATCGGCCCGTTATGCGGCGTCACGCGGTCGGACAGGTCGAACATCACCTCATCGACATAGCACCAGCCCCAGCCTTCAGGCGGATCGTAGCCTTCGATGATCGGGTGACCCGTGGCGTGGAAATGCTTGGTCGCGTGTTTGTGCGGTGAGGAATCGCAGCAGCCGACGTGGCCACAGGTCCGGCAGATGCGCAAATGCACCCAGGGCGAGCCGATCTTGAGACATTCCTCGCAGCCGAGCGCGCTCGGCGTAACGTCGCGAATGGTGTCGAGATGCTTGCAGCCGTCAGCCATGATCACCTCCTGGGACCGAAGTTACGCGGGGCCCGCCGGCGATATTAAGCCAAGATGCAAGCTCTCTATTCAAGTTCGAACGCGATCCGAAGGCTCGAACAGGACATATGCCGCAGATTTGCGGAAGGCTTCCCGGCGGGCTTTGGCCATGAACAGGCTTCTCAGCTTGGCGAAGACGCCGAAGATGAGCGGCAGCCGCGGGGGCCGGTTGAGCCGGTTCGCTTCCTCCAAGATGTAGCGCATATCCTTGGCCCGCCAGCCACGCTCGCCAAAGAAGCCGAAATAATCCTTCGGCTCGAACCTGAACGGCGCGTTTTCCATTCTCATCCGTCTCGCCGCGCGCTGTCTGAACCGAGTTGTTTCCGGGGACAGGTAATCGACGATCCAGTATTGAAAGGCCGGTTGGCCCCGCAAATCGTCGGCCAGCGAGGCGACATCGTCCGTGCTCAGATAGGGAATGACGCCCTCCGTGAGCACCAAAGCCTTCGCGGTCCTGCTCCCGATTTGCGACAGGAGCCGTTGACGTGCCGGGATATCGGCGAGATCGAGCCTGATGCGCTCCAGATGGCAGCGCGGCTTTTCGCCTGCGAGGCGGCTTTCCTTGAGCTCGATGATCTTCGCGTAATCGACCTCGATCCAGCGGAGCGAGGCAGGGAGATTCATCCGGTACGGCCTCGTATCCAGGCCCGCCCCCAGATTAATGACGGTGTCGATGCCGTCCGCGATCGCCGCTTCGATGAATTCATCGATGATGCAGGTGCGAATAACGACGAACCAGCCGCCGAGCAGGGCCTGGCGCGGCAAGTGACCGACGATATTCTCGCCATGCTCTCCCGCGAGCTTGCCGGCCAGCGGATCACGGAACAGCGCATCCGGCCGCTCAGTCTCCCTGGCCCGATAGGTCGCCACCATGAAGGCGGTGTCGGACACGTCGCGGATCAAACTCTCGGCCATAGCCCCTCTCATTCTGCGCAAGTTGCTCGTGCTTATTTAGGCGCGCCGACTTTGTCGAAAAGGGCTGCGGGGGTGTTTCTCGAGCGGGATCAAGCT
>CAWCVC010000016.1:0-131272 GCA_963798805.1 uncultured Alphaproteobacteria bacterium | reverse complement strand
GCCTTCCATCCGCGCAGCTTTGATAGCCGCTATTTCGGGCCGATCTCGGTAAAACACGTCGAGGGCGTCGCAAGGCCGATCTTCGTTTGGCCTTAGCCTGCGGCTCTCTTTCCGATAGAGACAAAGCGACTTCGCTGGCTATGTCCTGCCGCGGCGGCGCCGCTCCGGTATCGGACGGCGTGGGCGTGATGGCGGCGGATTGCTGAGGAGTTCCAACCGGTGAAGGACGAGCCCAGGAGCTTCGCCCCCCAGAAACTCGATTCCCTCCTCCAGAAAGGCCGCGGCCATGGCGGCGCGGTTCACCCGTGTGGTTCCGCGCTTGCCACTTTCGTAATTGCGGATCGTGGTGGCCGCGACGCCGGTCCGGCTTGCCAGATCGGCCATCGACCAATTGAGGATGGCCCGTGCGGCGCGGGCGAGCGATGGCGTCATATGCTCGTTCAAAACCATCGGTCTCGCCTTGTCGGCCCCACCGCGGATGGATTGCGCTGTTTTCGGGCATCCTAATCCGGCTTGACCAGACTGTCTAATTCGATCTAGTTTGAGCTGGATTGACTATTATAGTCATTATGGACGCTGTGTCCAATTGGGCGCTACCTGGCCCGACACCGCGCGGCGAGTTTGCTGACAGCAGCCAACGCCTTGCGCCGAGGAAGCTTGGGCCTTCGGCGCTGCGTGGGGAGCGGGCAGACGCGTGGCCAGCTTGAAGCGGATGCGCAAAGAACGCCGTTGCTGCTCACGGATACGGCGGTCGACAAGCCTCAAAAAGCAACTCTCCCTAGATAGCGATTGGCAGCAGTTGTAAGTAACTCCTCTTAGGCGTCAAAATATAGATTCCAATGCGTACTGTTAAAATATAGAATTTTGAATCGAAATGATTGCAAAACAAAAATGAGTGTTTTAACGAATTGAGAATAAAGTCTGGGATTGATTGTTAAACGACTTCGTGTCAGCTTTAACGCTGACTTCAGTTCCGCCCCATAGCAGCCATTCAACGGCTCGCGAGATGATTTTAGAAGGTCATGCCGTCCGGGGCAAATGATCAAGGCAATCGTGCCGCGCGTCGGTCGCGCAGAGCCCTCTGCCTCAAGATAAGAAACCGCCAAACAGTATCGGCCGCTGCCCTTGAGGCAGTCCAGGCCGATCGACAAAGCGCCGATTCCGGCGCGATGGGCCCCTCGCTCCTTCGGGATGATCGTTTTCGCGATCAGGGCGGGAGGCCCGAACCAATCAAAACACGACTGCTGAGCGAATGCCGCATTCAGGCCGGGCAGGGGCATGCTCGGGCAGGTTCGGCTCGCGGATCACACGGGTCCTATGGTGACAGGGGAGTTGGGGACAATGAAACTGGCTTACAGCACCTGCGGCTGGCGCCGCGCTCCAATCGATGAGGTGATCAGGCGCTTGGCCGATATTGGCTATCACGGCGTCGAGATCAGCATTCAGCGGCATATGCTGCCGCCGCGAGCCTGGAGCCCGAAAGAGGCGCGCCGCCTCAAGCGCCTCGCCGATGATCTCGGCATGCTGATTTCCAACCTCCATCTTGGCTCGGCCAATCTCCTCAGCAAAACGCCGTATGAGCCTTCCTTTATGTCGCCCTATCCGAGCCAGCGCGAGGAGCGCATCGGGCTGATCTGCCAGAGCCTCGACTTCGCCGCCGAGCTCGGCGTCGATCTCATCTGCTTCGAATCCGGGCCACTGCCGCCGCATCTCTCGCCTGGCGCCGGCATGGATTTTCTGATCGAGGGGCTTTCGCAGTGCCTGGCCCGCGCGGCGCAGAGACGGGTCCGCATCGGCCTCGAGCCGGCGCCGGAGCATTTGATCTCCGGCTATTCCGCCTATGTCGATCTCTGGAACTATTTCGACGGCCACCCCTCACTCGGGCTGTGCCTGGATATCGGCCATTCCTATCGCTTCTATGAAGACATTCCCGCCGTCATTCAGGACACGCCGGAGATCTTCCACGTTCACATCAAGGACATCTCCGACCGGATGCAGCGCCATCTTGTGCCGGGAGAGGGCGAGATCGACTTGCCAGGAGCGCTGGAGGCGCTCGTGGGTGCCGAGTTCGAAGGCTTCGTCAGCGTCGAGCTGATGGAGGCCGGTGGGCAGCCGGAGAGAGCGGCGCGCAAGAGCATCGCGGCTCTGCTTGAGTGGCTGCAGCAGGCACGCGGGCGGCCCGATCCGGCGGCTCCCGACAGCCGAAAACCTGTTCGGACAATCCCGGCTGAGAGCAACGGCATCGATCTGAGCCATCCGCTCGGACGGTGATGTCCGGTTGCGCACCGCGCCGAGGGCGGTCTCACCGATTGTTCCTCGGCGGCGGTGCCGAAGCTCTTGTACACGCCGCCCATGCCTCTCGCGCCATCCCGGCGCTTGAAGGGCCCGCTGGCATCCGGCGAGGTATGACCCATGGCCATTGGAAGCACTGAGATCACCTGGAGCTTGCTGGTGCTGCTCGGATGCCTGTCGGGCTTCCTCTCCGGTCTCTTAGGCATCGGCAGCGGCATGATCCTGATCCCAGCTCTGATCGTCAGCTTTCCCCATCTCGGCATTGTCGGTCCGGCGACAACGCGGATCGCCATGGCCACCTCGCTCGCGGTGATCATCCCGACCTCGATCGCCAGTACGCAGATGCATGCCCTGAAAGGCTCTATCGACTGGCGGCTGCTTCTCCTTTTCGGTCCAAGCATCGTAGCGGGAGCTTCGATCGCTCCGGTCTTTGCCGGCAAGGTGAGCGGCCCCTGTCTCACCGGCCTCTTCATTCTCTTCGCGCTCTATCCCGCCTGGGGCGCCATGCGCAGCCGGACGGCACCGAAAAATATCCCCGCTGCTGCCGGGCACAGCGGCCCGTTCAAAATGGCGGTTGCAGGCCTGATCGGCGGTGCTTTTTCCGCCATGCTCGGCCTCGGAGTGGCGTTCTTTTCCGTGCCGATGCTCTCCCGTTTTACCTCCGTCCAGCGCGCCATCGGCACCGCGGCGGCTCTCGGCCTGCCGATGGCGATTGCCGGCGCCATAGGCTATCTGCTTGCGCCGACGCCGGCCGAATGCCGCTCAGGCTGCGCCGGCTTCATCTATCTGCCGGCCGTCGCGGCGATCGGCATCAGCGCCGTGCTCGCCGCCCCCATCGGCGCCCGGCTGACCCAGATCCTGCCGATCGTCGTTCTGCGCCGCCTGTTCGGCGTCTTTCTGATCGCCGCGGCCGGCTACCTGACCTACAAGACGCTGCCGATCGTCCCGGCCGTTCGCGCCTCACAGCAGATCATCGCCGCCTGGCTGGCTCCCGCCGCCCGGTTCGTGCCGGTCGCGGCCGAGATGCCGCGCTGGCTCGCCCAGCCAGTCGACGGACGAGACCGGGCGCTCGCTGCTCGCCTCGCTCCTCAGCGCGTGCCGTTTGCCCATGCCGAGATCGGACCGGCCAGCCTTTCAGCGGAGAGTCTGCTGTTTCTCACGGCGGCAGGCGCGGCTCATCTCTCTTCTCTTCAAGCCATTGCCGCAGGCGCCGCGGCGAAGGCTTTGCTACCCGACGCCGTTGACGCCGGCTCCGTTCCGATGCCTGAGCGCGCCTTGCGCCAGGTCGATCGGAAAGGCGATGCCAAACCGCGCGCCGGCAAGCGTCGGACGCATCAGCCGGCCCGGACCGTCACCATAGCGTTGCCGGAGAGATATCCGAGCTGTCCGGGAGAATCTGCAACGGCAAATCGTCAGCACAAGGAACAGCTGGTCGATCGCCTCGGCTGCCGGGCCACCCCACCGGCGCCGGCAGACGCTGCAGCCTCGGCATTCAACCCTTTCGTCTTTCCCGCCTCGCAATAGCGGCGGGAAGCCAGCCCCACGGAGAAACCGAACATGAAGCATGATCCTGGAGATAAAAGAGTAAACGCGATCGCACCTGAGCGGGCCGAGAGGCTGGCCCGCGAGCTGAGCCAGGAGAGAGTCGCCTTTCTTGGCGATCAGACCCGTCCGCCCAAGCCGCGCAAGACGGGGCTGACCGCCATCATCGATCCCGGCTTGCCGATCGCAGCCTTCGTCGATCTTATCCACTCGCATCACGCCTGGATCGACAGCGTCAAATTCGGCTGGGCGACGGCGCTGGTGACGCCCCGGCTCGATCAGAAGATCGCCGTGCTGCAGCACCATGCCATTCCCTTCTGGTTCGGCGGCACCTTATTCGAGCGTGCCTATGCCGAAGGACGGCTTCCCGACTTCCTCGCCTTCGTGCGAGAGCATCGGGCGCCCTATGTCGAGATCTCCGACGGCACCATCAGCCTGCCTGCCGCGGCGAAGCTGAAACTCATCCGCGAACTCTCGCACGAGTTCCTGGTGCTCTCCGAGATCGGCAAGAAGGCCAGCACGCTGGAGCCGGATCCGGCGGCCTGGCGCCGGGCGACCTGGACCGAGCTCGAGGCGGGCGCGCGCTGGGTCATCCTCGAAGGCCGCGAAAGCGGTACTGCCGGCCTTTACGAACCCTCCGGCACACCGCGCATGGGGCTCATCGAGGAGATCCTGGCAGCCAGCCTCAGCCTCGATGACCTCTTCTTCGAGGCGCCGCAAAAGCATCAGCAGGCCTTCTTCATCAACAGCATCGGGCCAAGCGTCAATCTCTCCAACATCGGCCCCGGCGACGTCATCGGCGTCGAGACGCTGCGGCGCGGGCTGCGCAGCGACACCTTCGCCAGCCCATCTGAGAAGCCCGCCTCAAGCCTCAACCCAGCGGAGTGAGCCATGAGCATCTTTCATCTCGCCATCCCCTCGCACGATCTCGAGGCCGCGACCCGCTTCTATGGCGAGATCTTCGGGGCACAGCCCGCCCGCCGCTATGGCGACCGGCAGACCTTCAACTTCTTCAGCCATCAGCTGGTCTGCCATCTCGATCCGGCGTTCACGCCCGATCCGGAGCCTCTGAAAAAACCCTATCCGCGGCATTTCGGGGTGACGGTGCTCGAGCGCTCGGAGATCGAGGAGGCCTACGACACTTGCAAGGAGCGAAACGTCGAGCACCTCTCCGCTCTCGTCTGGCGGTTTGGCGGCAAGCCGGAGCGCCATCTGACCTTCTGGACGGCCGACCCTTCCGGCAATGTCCTCGAATTCAAGTGGTACCCGGATCTGCGCTACATCTATTGAGCCGGTTGAGATCCGATGGAGCCGAACCTCGCCAGGATGGAGCGCTCGCGGCGCATCAGCGAAAAGCTCGAGCGCGAGCTGGGACCGCTGGTGTTTGCCTGCCTCAGCGACCCGGATGTGCTCGACATCATCCTCAATCCCGATGGCACGCTGTGGGTGGAGCGGCTGGGGCGCTCACCCGAGCCGCTCGGCGAGATGCCGCCCTATCAGGCCGAGGCGCTCATCGCCACCGTCGCCTCGGAAATGCGCACCACCGTCACAGCCGAGACGCCGATCCTCGAATGCGAGCTGCCGCTCGACGGCAGCCGCTTCTCGGCCGTCATCCCGCCGGTCGTCTCGGCGCCCTGCTTCGCCATCCGGCGCCGGGCAGGGAAAATTCTGACGCTTGCCGACTATGTCTCGGCCGCCATCATGAGCCCATCGCAGGCGGCACGGCTCGCCCATGCGATCGAGGAGCGGCGCAATATCCTCATTGCCGGCGGCACCGGCTCGGGCAAGACCACCCTCGCCAATGCGCTTATCGCCCACATGGCCGAGCGGCTTACCGAGGACCGGCTGGTCATCATCGAGGATACCGCCGAGATCCAATGCGCCGCCCCGAATGCCATGATCATGCGGGCGACCAGCAATGTCAGCCTGCAAAGGCTGGTGCGCACCACCCTGCGCTTCTCGCCCAAGCGCATCATTGTCGGCGAGGTGCGCGGCGGTGAAGCCTTGGAGCTGATCAAGGCCTGGAATACCGGCCATCCCGGCGGCGTCGCCACCATCCATGCCAACAGCGCCGGCGAAGCCTTGGCAAGGCTTGAGGATCTCATTCGCGAGGCAACCGACGCCCCGATGCGGCGGACCATCGCCGCGGCGGTGCATTTCATCGTCTTCATCGCCAAGACCGCCAGCGGACGGCGGGTTGAGGAGCTGCTGCGCGTCGAGGGCCTAAATGGCGAAAGCTATCAAACCAGCCTGGAGGAGTAAGCCATGCGACGAGCCATTGTGGTGATGGCGCTTATCGCCATTCTGATCGATCCAAGCCTTGCCATCGCCAGCACCGCTGGCGGCTCCCTCCCCTGGGAGACACCGCTGCAGGCCATTCGCGACAGCGTCACCGGTCCCGTTGCCTATGCCATCTCGCTGATGGGTATCGTCGTGGCCGGCGCCATGCTGGTCTGGGGCGGCGAGATCGGCGAGTTCGTGCGCCGCATCATCATGCTCACTTTGGCGATCTCGCTCATCGTCTTTGCCGCCAACATCCTCGCCACCCTGTTCAATGTCAGTGGCGCGGTGATCCCATGAGCACCTTGCGGCGCACCGCCATCCACCGCGCTCTCAACCGCCCCAATCTCATCCTCGGCGGCGAGCGCGAGCCGGTGCTGGTCACGGCCATTCTCTGCGGCGGGGTGGCGGTTTCGGCGTTGAACGTTGTCGCTGCCGTCGTCGGCCTCACCGTCTGGCTGATCGCCATCGGCTTCCTGCGCATGATGGCCAAGGCCGATCCGCAAATGTCGAAGGTCTATCTGCGCCAGCTGCGCTATCCCGCCTATCTGCCGGCGCGCTCGCGGCCATGGGCGAGGGCTTAGCCCGATGCTGGCGCTGAAACAGTTCCGCAATAAGGCGAAGGGTGTTGCCGACCTGCTCAACTGGGCGGCGCTCATCGATGAGGGCGTCGTGCTCGGCAAGGACGGCTCGCTTCTCGCCGGCTGGTTCTTTCGCGGCCCCGACGCCGCCAGCATGACCGCCGGCGAGCGCAACCAGCTGACCGCTCGGGTGAATGCCGCCCTTGCCCGGCTCGGGGGCGAATGGGCCTTGTGGTTCGACGCGGTGCGGCTGCCGGCCGCCGCCTATCCGCCGTCTTCGGCCTCGCATTTTCCCGATCCGATCAGCGCTCTGATCGATGCGGAGCGCCGCACGCAATTCCTTATGGAAGGGGCGCATTTCGAGACCGAGCATGCGCTCCTGCTGATGTATACCCCGCCGCTCAGGCGGCAGACGAGGATCCTCGATGTCATCTATGACGATGATGGCGAGCGCCAGGCCATGCCGCCGAGCGAGCGCCAGATCGCGCTCTTCAAGCGCTCTCTCACCGACCTGGAGGACGGGCTCGGCGATCTGTTGCGGCTGCGCCGCATGGGCGGCTTTGAGACCACCGACGCCTTTGGTCGCCCGCATCTGCAAGATGAGCTCATCAACTATCTGCAGTTCTGCCTGACCGGCATGCTGGCCGGCCTCAACGTCCCGCCCTGTGCCATGTATCTCGATGCCGTCATCGGCGGTCAGGAGCTGTGGCCGGGCGATACGCCAAGGATCGGCGAGCAGTTCATTGCCTGTCTCGCCATTGAAGGCTTTCCGCCTGAGAGCTTCCCTTTGATGCTCTCGCTGCTCGACGATGTGCCGGTCGCCTATCGCTTCTCGAGTCGCTTCTGCCCGCTCGATGCCATCGATGCCGCCCGCGAGCTCTCCCGCTACCGGCGCAAATGGCAGCAGCTGAAGCGCGGCTTCTGGGCCCAGGTGTTCCGCACCCAGAGCGGCCCTGTCAATGAGGATGCCGCCCTCATGGCCGCGGAGACCGAACGTGCCCTCAGCGAGGCCAGCAGCGCCCTCGTGAGCTTTGGCTTCTATACGCCGGTGATCGTGCTGATGGGAGAGCATCGCGCCGGGCTCGGCGAGCAGGCGCGGCTGATCGCCAGGCAAATTCGCAGCCTCGGCTTTGCCTCAAGGGTCGAGACGGTGAACACCATGGAGGCCTGGCTCGGATCGCTCCCCGGCCATGTGTTTGCCAATGTCCGCCGGCCGCTCATTCACTCGCTCAATCTGGCCGATCTGGTGCCGCTCTCGGCGAAATGGCCAGGGCTCGATCAGAACCCGAGCCCGCTCTATCCGCCGGTCTCGCCGCCGCTCATGCATGCCGCAACCGGCGGGGCGACGCCGTTCCGGCTCAATCTGCATGTTTCCGATGTCGGGCATACGCTGATTTTCGGGCCGACCGGCTCCGGCAAATCGGTGCTGCTCGCCATGATCGCGGCGCAGTTCCGCCGCTACGCCAGGGCCAGGATCACCGTCTTCGATAAGGGCCGCTCGATCTTCGCCCTCGCCTCGGCCTGCGGCGGCGCTCATTACGATCTGGGCGATGAGGCCGCGCCCGGCCTTGCCCCGCTCAGCCGGCTCGACAGCGAGGCCGATGCCGCCTGGGCCGAGGACTGGGTCGCCGTTGCCCAGGAATTGCAGACCGGCAGCCACCCGACCCCGCGGCAGAAACAGGAGATTCACCGTGCCATCACCTTGATGCGCCAGGCGCAAGGCGGCGGCCGGACGCTCACCGATTTCCTCGCCACGGTGCAGGATACCGAGATCCGCGAGGCGCTCACTCCCTATACGATCGAGGGTCCGCTCGGCCGGTTGCTCGATGCGCGTGAGGATGGGCTGGCCGAGAGCGACTTCTCAGTGTTCGAGGTCGATGAGCTGATGGGGCTCGGCGAGCGCAGCCTCATTCCGGTGCTGCTGTACCTGTTCCGGCGTTTCGAGCGCTCGCTCGATGGCTCGCCGGCTCTGCTGCTCATCGATGAAGCCTGGATCATGCTCGGCCACGCCGTGTTCCGCGAAAAAATCCGCGAATGGCTGAAGGTGCTGCGCAAGGCCAATTGCGCCGTCGTCCTGGCGACGCAAAGCCTCTCCGATGCCGTGAATTCCGGCCTCTTCGATGTGCTGCTCGAGGCCTGCCCGACCAAGATCCTCCTGCCCAATGAGGAGGCGGACAAACCCGGCTCGGGATCGGTGCTCGGTCCGCGCGACATCTATGCCCTCTTTGGCCTCAACGAGGCCGAGATCGCGATTCTCCAGAGCGGCATCAAGAAGCGGCATTACTACGCCGTCTCGCCCGAGGGACGCCGCCAGTTCGAGCTGGGGCTCGGCCCCATCGCCCTCGCCTTTGCCGGCGCCTCGTCGATGGAGCAGATCGCCGCGATCAAGGCCCTCAAAGCCCGCCACGGCGAGGCCTGGCCTTCTCTCTGGCTCAAGCAGAATGGAGTGAGCAATGACCCGATTGCGTAAAGCCTGTCATTTGGCTTGTGTCTGTGTGGCAATCGCCGTGAGCTTGGCAAATCATCCGGCCACTGCGCTGGTCGTCACTTGCATCAATTGTGGCACCGAGCTCACCCAGCTCGCCAACAATCTGCAGCTCGCCGATCAGCTGGCGCGCCAGGTCCAGCTGGTTGAGCAGGCGATCAAGCGCTACCAGACCATGGTCCTCAACACGACAAGCCTTGATCAATTCCACTTCGGCAACGCGCTGGGCGAGATCCGTCAGGTCACCGCCCTGCTCGATCAGGCCAAGTCCCTCTCCATCACCTCGGCCGATCTCGACGGCAAATTCGCTGCGAAATACAAGGACTATGATGCCTATCTTCGCGACAAGCTCGATCCGCAAGGCTTGGCCGGCAAATATCAGCAGTGGTCGGAGGATACCAGCTCGAGCGTCCTGACGACGCTCAAGGCCGCCCGGCTGCAGGTCGGACAGATCGAGGGCGATGAGGCAAATCTCTTCGCCGAGCTCGAGCGACTTTCGACGACCACCGAAGGCCGCATGCAGGCGCTGCAGGTCGGCAACCAGATCGCGCTGGCCGCCGCCCGCCAGACCCAAAAGCTGCGCCTGCTCATCCTCACCCAATTGCAGCTGCAGGCCAATTTCGTCCAGACCCAGACGGATCGCCAGGCCGCCGAAGGTGCCGCCTATCAGACCTTCATCACGAGCGGACGCGACGCCATCAAGACCGGCGACGGCAAGGGCTATTGATCATGCCGAGCACCAGACACCTTGCGATTATCGGTCTCCTCTTTGCAATCGTCGCCATTGCGATTTCGGGCGATGCCATGGCGCAAACGCGCTGCGCCATCGAAGCCAACAATGCGCTCGATTGCGTTCTCGACAGCTTTCAGGCGACGACACGGGGTTGGCAGGCGAAGCTCGCCGGTCTCGCCATCAGCCTGTTCTGGATCCTCGCCGCGATCGAGTTCAGCTGGGCGGCCATCCAGCTCGCCTTTCGTGGTGCCGATCTTGGCGAATGGCTGGCAACGCTCGTCAACCAGGCGCTGTTCATCGGCTTCTTTGCAGCGCTGTTGCAATTCTCGGCCGATTGGGCGAGCGCCATCGTCAAGAGCTTCCAGGAGGCGGCCAATATCGCCGGCGGCGCCAATCTGCTCCGCCCCTCCGACATTTTTGATGTCGGGGTGAAGCTGGCCACAGCCCTGTATGACGCCTCCAGCAACTGGAACCTGGTCCACAATCTCATCCTGGTCACCGCCGGCTTCTTCATCCTCATCTCCTTCGGCCTCATCACCGCCTCGCTGATCGTAGCGCTGGTTGAATCCTATATCGTCATCTCGGCGGGCGTCTTGTTCATGGGCTTTGGCGGCTCGCGCTGGACCAAGGATTATGCCATCCGCGTCTTCCAATATTGCATGAGCGTCGGGGCCAAGCTGTTCATCATCCAGCTGCTCGCCGGCCTCACCATCGCCATTGTCGCGCCCTGGGCCTCGGTTGCCGCAGGCGCCTCATCCCTCTCCTCGGCCTCGCTCACCAGCATTTTCGTGCTGGTCGGCATCTCAATCATTTTTGTGGCGATCACCCGGATCATCCCCGACATGGTGCAGGCGCTGATCAACGGCACCAGCGTCGCCAGCGGTTTTGGGCTTTATGCCACGGCCGCTGGTTTGGCGACCGGCGCTGTCGCCGGCGTCATCGGCGGCGCCATGGCGACCAGAAGCGCCGCCCGGCTTGCCAGCGAGCAGCTCACCTCCGCCGACGCCGAGGGAACAGGACCACAAACCAGGCTCGGCCGGGCCGCTTTCACCCCGACAAACACCCTCGGCAATCTCGGCCGCCAGGCGGTGATCGATATCGGCAGCCGCCTTGGCGGGCGCATGGGGAGATGGTCGGATGCCATGGACGCCGAGCGCCATCGCCTCAATGCCAAGCGCCGCGCCGAAAACCGCAGCAGCGCAACCCGGCAAATGCGCGTCGACAAAGATGCCGGCGCAGACCCGAAACCGGGCGGCAGCGACCAGCGAGGCTGATCGTCCTTCGCGCGCCTTAAGTTTGACGGAACCGGAGGACCGACCGATGGCGCCTGTCGATCGGGGCAAGCCGCCCCATGGCCTCAATCCCTATCTGGCGGCAAGGCAGGAGTGGAATGAGCGCTATGGCAGCTATATCGCCCAGGCCTATGCCTGGCGGCTGACGGCCCTGATCGCGCTCGTCATCGCCGCTCTCGCAACCGGCGGCCTGGTCATGGTCGCCAGCCAAAGTCAAGTCGTCCCCTATGTGGTCAAGGTCGACAAGCTCGGCTCCGCCATCGCCGTCACCCGCGCCGACAAGGCTGAGCGGCCGGATGAGGCCGTCATCATCGCCCAGCTCGCCCGCTGGGTGACGGCGGTCAGAAGCGTCTATGTCGATGCCGCGGCCCAGCGGGCGCTGATCAAGGAGGGGTACGCCATGATCAACCGCCGCGGCGACGCCTTCGGCGCCCTCAACGACTATATGCGCGGCCACGATCCCTTCGAGCGCGCCAAGACCGAGACCGTCGCCGTCGCGGTGGAATTGGTGCTGCCGATCTCGGGCGACAGCTGGCGGCTCGAATGGCGGGAGGAGGTGAGGGGGCGGGACGGCGCCCATGTCAGCTCCGGCGACTATCAGGCGACCGTCAATATCAGCTTCAATCCGCCGACGGACGAAGCAACGCTGAGGCTCAATCCCAGCGGGCTTTACATCAACGCCTTTCATTGGGCGCGGCGGCTCTAAGCATCATTGCGAAAAGTGGCCTTCCCGGTTTTCGCGAGAAATGATGCGTTAGCAAGGACTTTAAGCAGGCCTTTCGTTGGCCTGCCAATGAAAGGCTGCTTAGGGCGCCAGAAGAAGGGGGCAGATCTCATGCGTCGAATCATCTTCCTGATCGCCTTGGCGGCGCTGACGACGCCGGCCACCAGGGCCGAAGATCATCTAAGTCTGCCATCGTGGAAACCGGTGCTGACCGACAGGGCAAAAGAGAGCAGCGCAGCGCCGGTGCGGCATCAGCTTCCGCCGCCGCCGATCAGTCCTCTCTCGGGGCCTAATCCAAGGCTGACGCCGAAGGAACGGCGGGGCCTGCTCTATGGCCGCGAATGGGCGAACAGCGCCGATGGGCCGGCGCGGGGCGAGGACGGGAGCGTGGTGTTCGTCTTCGGCGCCACTCTGCCCGTCCTCGTCTGCGCCCCACTCTATGTCTGCGATCTGGTGCTGCAGCCAGGCGAGACCGTCAACGACATCCATCTGGGCGACGGCGTGCGCTGGCAGGTGACGCCGGCAACCCAGGGCAGCGGCGAGGCCACCACCACCCATGTGATGATCAAGCCGACCGACATCGGCCTCGTCACCGACCTCGTCATCACCACCGACCGGCGGGCCTACACCATCCAGCTCGTCAGCCGGCGGATGGATTGGATGCCGCGGGTCTCGTTCTATTATCCCGATGATGTGCAGGCCAAATGGAAGAGCTATCAGGCGCGCCAAGCCAGCTTGCGTGAAGCGGCGCTCAAGGCCGAGCCGGAGCCCAGCGCCGCCAGGCTTGATTTCGGCTATGAGATCTCCGGCGATCACCCCGCCTGGCGGCCGATCCGCGTCTATTCGAATGGCGCCAAGACCTATATCGAGTTCCCGGCCGAGATCGCCCACGGCGATCTGCCGGCTCTCGTCGCTCTCGGCGACGATGGCGGCCTCTTCACCGAGCCCAGCCAGCAGCTGGTCAATTACCGCTACGTCAACCATCGCTTCGAGGTCGACAAGCTGCTGGATCGGGCCGCGCTGGTCAGCGGTGTGGGCTGGGACCAGGTGACCGTGAAGATCACCCGCCAGAGGAGGCCGTGATGATCCACCATTTGCGTCCTGATGTCGGCGTCTCGCTGTTGAGGGCTATTTGTATTCGACCGAGAGGTAATCGGTTCGCGTTGCTCATCCGTCGCAGCGTGGATCGTCAATCGCCAAGGCTGCGATCTTTCCTCTTTGTCTTTGTGCTTCTGGCGAGCGCCTCCCTCAGCGCATGCGCTCTCCTGCGCGCCAACGCATCTTGGCGCGGCGATCTGGGCGAGGCCGATGCGATTGCCATTGCGGCAACAATCGTCGCCTTCATCGCAGATCGCATGGCCCCTGGAGACGAGGCGATCCTCCTCGAGCCGTCCATCGATGATGGAGGGGACCGGCTGGGGGCAAGCCTGGCATCGCAGCTCGAAGCACGAGGCTATCGGTTCGAGCGGGATGGCGCCAACAGCCCGGATAGCCATCACCTGGGCGTTATCATCACAGCCTATGGCGGCGGCTTTTTGCTGCGCGTCAAGCTCGATGATGCCGAGGCCTCGACCATCCTCTCGCGGCGAGCGGACGGGCAGCTCGTCGCCGGCGCTCCTCTCAGCGTGCGGGAGGCAGTGCGATGATCGGGAAGGACATCGAGCCGGATCAGGACCTTCTCGGCCGCCGGCCGAAACGCGGCGACGGGGTCAGACGCCTCAATCGCGTGCCGCTCCTCATCGCCGGGCTGATGCTGCTGCTCATCCTCGGAGCCGTCACCTACACCTATCAGATGCGGCTCGCCGAGATCAGGCGCAAAGCCGCCGAGTCCGAGACCCGGCCCGAGCCCGCCAATCTGGGCCATCTCTTCGATGACGCCCCTGGCGGCGGGCTGATCCCGGCCAAACAGGTCCCCGTGGCGCCGATGACGAAACCCGCAGCTCCGACAGAACAGCCGCCGTCAATCCTTCCACCAGCCGATCCTTATGCGGAGGAATGGCAGCGCTATGCCGAGGAGCGCCGGCGGCTGATCGAGCGGCGCAATCAGCGGCTGCGCCAGGCAATCGCGGCACCGACCAGGATCCAAGGTGGGACGGCACGGCCCCTGCAAAGACAGGCCGAGCAGCCGGCCAGCGAATCCGCGCCGACAAGCCTGAGCGGACAGCTCGCCTCGCTCTACGCCGCCGACACGCAGCGGCAGCGTCAGCTGGCTGTCGGCGAAAAGGAGGAAGACATCAACCACGCCGCCGAAAAGCGCGCCTTTCTGAGCGATCGGACCCCGCAGAGGCACGCTGAGAATTATCTTCCCGGTGGGCGCGAGGCGCCGCTCTCACCTTACGAAGTGAAAGCCGGAACTGTGATCCCCGCCATCCTCGTCGGCGGCATCGACAGCGATCTACCGGGCCAGATCATCGGCCAGGTCACCGAGACCGTCTATGACAGCGCCACCGGCCGCTATCTTCTCATCCCGCAAGGCTCAAAGCTCATCGGCGCCTACGACAACGCCGTGACCACCGGTCAGCAACGTGTGCTGGTCGCCTGGACCCGCATCCTCTATCCGGATGGCTCCTCCATCGATCTCGGCAAGATGCCCGGCACCGATGCAAGCGGCCTCGCCGGTTTCCATGACAAGGTCGATAATCATTTCTGGACCATGTTCGGCAACGCGCTGCTGATGTCGGTGTTCTCCGCCGGCATCCAGATCTCCCAGGGCGGCCAGAACGCCGGCGCGAACGGCCTCAACGCCCAGCAAAGCATCGCAGCCGGCCTCGGCCAACAACTCGGCGAGCTTGGCCAGGAGATGGCTCGGCGTAACACCCGCATTCAGCCAACCCTCGAAATCCGTCCCGGCTACCGCTTCACCGTCATGGTGACGAAAGATATGGTTATTAGGCCGTGGCCGAAAGGGTGAGTGGCTTGTTCGAGCAACTGCGGGTGCCGCAGACAGCGACACATCAGGTGAGATCCAGCTTGAACCAGCAGACGACGAATCTGGGGGTCAGAGGTTCGAATCCCTCCGGACACGCTCATCCGTCACCTATGTCTCGGGTCGGGCACAATGGGTTAGCTGGACGGGCGCTTCGTGCTGATCGGCGTTTTGTAGCAATATCGTAGCAATGGATATTTGCGGTCATGACGGCGACCACGCTCAAGGCCGGGCTCGACCTCGGCAAGAGCGGAGCTAATACCCACTATCGCTAATGCGTGAGTCGTGCTTCAAGGTTGGATGAATCGCATTGCTGAAGCGACACCAATCACATTGACGGCGGCCGAGCGCGCCGAGCTCGAAAGCTTGGTGCGCTCGACGAAGACCGAGCACCGATTGCGCCAGCGGGCGCGCATTGTTTTGCTCGCGGCCGACGGCGTGGCCACGCGGGCGATCGGCCGCAAGGTCGGCTGTACGACGGGTACAGCGTCCAAATGGCGGGTTCGATACGCCGAGTTGCGGCTTGCCGGTCTTGACGAAACGGGCAATCGCGGCAGCGTGGCCAAATACACGACCGACACGACGCGGCGCATTCTGCGTGTGCTCGATCTGCGTCCGCCCGATGGTTATGGGCGGTGGACCGGACCGTTGATCGCGAAGGCACTCGGTGATGTCGACGTCCAGCAGGTCTGGCGCGTGCTCCGGGCACAGAAAATCAATCTGGCTGCACGCAAGAGCTGGTGCGAGAGCAACGATCCCGAATTCACCGCCAAAGCCGCCGAGGTGGTCGGCCTTTATATGGCGCCGCCTGAGAACGCCATCGTGATCAGCGTCGATGAGAAGCCGTCGATCCAGGCGCTGGAGCGCCGCCAGGGCTATCTGAAACTGCCGAGTGGCCGGGCGCTGACTGGGCAGTCCCATGATTACAAGCGTCATGGCACGACCACTCTGTTTGCGGCCCTCAACGTGGCAACTGGCAAGGTCAGCGGGCGCCAATACAAGCGCCGCCGCCGAATCGAATTCCTCGACTTCATGAACCGCATCGTCGCCGAGCACCTCGGCCGCGAGATCCATGTCATTTTAGACAATCTCAACACCCAACAAACCCAAGAACGACCGCTGGCTGAAGCGCCACCCGAACGTTCATTTTCACTTCACGCCGACTAAGGCCTCTTGGCTCAACCAGATCGAAATCTGGTTCTCGATCCTGGCGGCCAAGGCCCTTGCGGGGACTTCCTTTAACGACCGCAAGGAACTGATGGCCCATATCGACGCCTTCATCGACGCCTAGCCGTTCGTCTGGACCAAGTCCGAGGTTCATCAAAAGCGCCTCAAGCCGTGTTTCGCGGATCAGTGATTCTGGGTACTAGGGCGAACATCGGCCCGATATCGCCCCTCGCTTCACTCGGCCGGCAACGGAGAGAGTGCCGTGTAAGCGGACACAACCCGCCGTGCAAACGATGTAGGAGCCAACGAACTCCTTGTTGTCTAACCGAGTGCTAGAGAATAGCGTTCCTTCGACAAATAGGACGAAGGTGTGCCAAGACAACAGGGTTTCCAAGGCGCCAGAGACAGATACGGCCAGCGGTGTCTGGAGTGGACCGATAAGCCGTCGTTGGAGGCAATGATATGGACCGGATAAAGATCGCTTCAAATATGCGTTCAACGAGCCTGGACACCGACCGTGGCGAAGTACGACGCTGGGCTGACTTAAAATAACACCCGAGTACTTAGTCTTACTTAGGCTCTTAGTCTTTGAAAACAAAACAGCTCTTTGCTTCACCCTGCCCTATGGCGGCAACCGGGTGAAGTCGGCCCTGGAGGCACCACCAGCTGTCACGATGCGAATCGGGTATTTCGGCAGACGCCTCGAAGCGGAATTCGGCGCCGATTGCCCGGCGCGACGCATCTGCAGACAAAACCGCCTACGCCACTGAGTACGATGTGGCACGTAGCGCGATTTGTATCGCGTCATGACTAAAAACAACCCTAAAGAGACTACTAGTTTTGTTTTTCAGTCGGACGAACTCTCCAAACCGCTAAGGGATATATAATCAGAGTGATCGCTAGAGGCAGCAGTCCAGGCGCTGGGGCGGAAGGTCCGTAAGCGGGCCAACCACCCCACGTTGACGATCGTTCACGCGGGTTTTGCGGCGTAGGCCCAGGGCATCAGTTCGTCGATGCGGGATGCCGGCCAGCGGTTGACGAGCTTTGTGAGCACGTCGGTAGTCCAGGCCAATGGATCGACCTGGTTCAATTTGCAGGTCTCCAGCAGCGAGGCGATCATCGCCCAGCCGGCGGCCCCGCGATCGTGCCCCGCAAACAGGGCGTTCTTTCTTGTAAGAGCCAGGCCGCGGATCGAGCGCTCGACCGTGTTGGAATCGATCTCGATACGGCCATCGTCGAGATACCGGCACAGGCCGTCCCACTGGTTGAGGCCATAGCGGAGCGCATCGGCGAGCTTGCCGCCTTTGGGCAGCTTGGCCAGGCTGGCTTCGAACCAGGGCTTCAGCGCCTCGACCACGGGCCTGGAGCGCTCCAGACGGATGGCGCGCCGGACGCCGGGCGGCAGGCCGCGGATTTCGGCCTCGATGTCGTAGAGCCGCTTGATGCGCGCGAGCGCCTCGGTCGCGATCGGCGCGTTGCCGCCGACATAGACTTCGTAAAATAGCCTTCGCAAGTGGCTCCAGCAATAAGCGAGCGTCACCGGACCGCCGGGTCGTGTTGGCGCAGCCAGCTTCTTGTAGGCGGCGTAACCGTCCACTTGCAGGATGCCGTTGAAGCCGTCGAGCAGCTTCGCTGCATGCTCGCCGCCGCGACCAGGCGCGTAGGAGTAGGCCACCGCCGGAGGATCGATGCCGGCCCACGGTCGGTCGTCACGGGCGATCGCCCACATGAAGCCGGTTTTGGTCTTGCCGGCACCGGGATCGAGAACTGGACAGCGCGTCTCGTCGCAGAACAGCTTCGGCGAGGCCTTGAGCACACCGAGCAGATGATCGTGCAGCGGTTGCAGTTCGGCGGCGGCGGCACCGACCCATTGCGCCAGCGTCGAGCGCTCGATCTTGACGCCATGACGGGCCAGGATCTGCGATTGTCGATAGAGTGGTAAATGGTCAGCGTGCTTGCTCACCACGACGTCGGCCACGAGGGCTTCGGTCGGCAGGCCGCCTTCGATCAGCCGCGGGGGCGCCGGTGCTTGAATGATACCGGCGACATCGTCCGCACCCGTCTTGTCGCAGGCACGGCATGCGTATTTCGGCCGCCGCGTGATGATCACGCGCACCTTAGCGGGAACCTTGTCCAGGCGCTTGGAGCTATCCTCGCCGATGACGTGAAGATCGCCGCCACAGCACGGGCACACCTTGCTGTCGGGCTCGATCACCACTTCCTCATGCGGCAGATGATCGAGGCTCTCCTTGCGGCTGGCGCGGCGCTTTCGCGTACGCTCGGTCTTGAGCGCCGGATCGGACTTCTCGTCCTCCGCCTCGGCTTTGGCCAGCGAGGTCTCGAGTTCCTCCAGAGCAAGCGCCAACTGGTCGTCGGTGATCCGCTCGGATTTGCGCCCAAAGTGCGCGCGGCGGATCTCCTTGATGATCGCCTCCAGCCGCGCATTGCGAGCAGCAAGCGTGTCGCGTTCACTGACGATGGTGGCATGAGCGGCGCGCTCAGCCAGGATCAATGCCCGCAAGGCATCGATCGTGTTGGGCAGCGTTTCGCTTGCATGCGTCATGGTTGGCGCCGGCTTTGAGGCGGCTGTCTTGCCGAGAACGAGCCAGAGCGTTGCTGATTCGGACGCTGCGCGCATCATCGATCGGCTGGGTGAGTTGTCGTGCCGCGCCGTCATTGCACAGCACTCGGACGGACGACTTCGCGGCGTTCGACCTGCGCCCACGCGACGCCTTCGAGCAGGGCGGACAGCTGCGCGGCCGACAGCTTCATCATTCCATCCTCAATCGGTGGCCAGTGGAATTTAGAGTCCTCCAGACGCTTCATCATCAGGCAGATACCGGTTCCATCCCACCATAGCAGCTTCACGCGGTCCATCCTCTTGGAGCGGAACACATAGACTGCCCCACAGAACGGATCGGCGCCGAGCACCGCCTGCACAATTGCAGCCAGGCCGTCCGTTTGCTTACGGTTATGCGGTGCACCGCATAACCGTAATTATGCACAGCGTGCGATTATGTGGAGTTGGCTCGCAACAGCTGCGAGGATCTGTATTTTTTCAACAACTTGGCGAGACATCCCGGCTTCCTAACTCCGCATAATTCGGCTCCTCCCTCAGTGCCTTGATGGCAACTGCAGGGAGCATGGAATGAAGTACCCGAGGAACGATAACGGCCGTGATCGGCAGCTCATGAAGGCTGGCGATCTTGCCCCGCTGATCGCGGAGTTTACGCGCCTGCTTTCGCAGGAGGGATATGCGGATCTGACGGTGCGCGGCTACGACGATGCGGCCCGACACCTCGCGCATTGGCTGGCAAAATCCGATGTCGCGACCGCCGAAATCGACGAGGCTGTCGTGAGACGCTTCTCGCGTCACCGTTGTCGATGTCCGGGCATGCGTCGCCAGAAGCAACTTTCCGGCCGATATGTGAGACGCGCCTGCCGGTTCGTCGCTTTCCTGGCCAAGCGAGGAATCGCTCCGCAGAAAACAATGCCGGCCGCCTCTGCGACCGACCGCCGTGTCGTCGAGTTCCAGGATTGGCTGCGGCGGCACCGCGGTCTCAGCGAGAGAACGATCGAGCTGCAAGGCTATTTGCTCATGCAGATGCTGCCTGCGCTGAGGCCCCGATCCCGCAGTTGGGATGCGCAGCACATCCGCGAGGTCATCATTGCCAAGACGGAGCGGACTCCGCGTGCCCAGGCGAAGAAGTTGACCTCCACTTTGCGTGGCTATGTGCGCTTCCTCGGCGCGAACGGCCGATGCCAAGCTGGGCTCGAGCATGCGGTGCCGATCATCGCACAGTGGCGGTTGTCGACATTGCCGCGGTTCATTGATGCTGCGCAGGTCGAGCAGCTCATTGGAACGTGCAAGGAGGGCACGCCGACCGGCTTGCGAGACCGGGCGATCCTGCTGCTCATTGCTCGTCTTGGGCTCAGGGCCGGCGACATCGTCTCGTTACGCCTCGGCGATCTCGATTGGCGCCGGGCCAGCATAGTCGTCCGGGGCAAGGGCCGACGCGAGACGAGGTTGCCGCTGCCGCAAGATGCCGGTGACGCGCTGCTCGCCTATCTCGAGAGCGCGAGGCCGCGCGTCGCATGCGACCGCGTCTTCTTCATGCTGAACGCGCCCGTACGTCCGATAACCGGCCACGATGTCGTCGGCAGCATCGTTCGCAGTGCCATTCGCAAGGCCGCGATCGACACCCCGACGAAGGGCGCCAGTCTGCTCCGGCATTCCGCTGCGACAGCCATGCTGCGGGGCGGCGCTACCCTCGACATGGTTGGCGCCGTTCTGCGGCACCGCTCTCCGGACATGACCGCGCATTACGCCAAGGTCGATGTCACCATGCTGCGGCAGATCGCGCAGCCCTGGCCGGGAGGCGCGTGATGCTGAGCCGCGACCTGGAACGATATATCGATGGCAGACGCTCGGTGGGCTTCAAGCTTCGTAGCCAGTCGGTCCAACTCAGAAGCTTCGTCGCGTTCGCCGAGCAACACGGCGACCGATACATCAAGTCTGCTCGCGTTCTGGCCTGGGCCGCCAAGGCGCCATCGCCCGAGCATCGCCGCAACCGGTTGCTCATGGTACGCCGCTTCGCGCTGGCCATGCGCGCCGAGAACGCCGGTCATCAGGTTCCCGAAGCAGAAGCGCTCGGGCGTGTCACGACCAAGCGCCGCTCGCCATATATCTATGCACCCGATGAGATCGCGCGGCTGCTTGGGGCTGCAGCGGCACTTGAGCCCACCGGCTCCTTCAGGCCGATCATGTACAAGACGCTCATCGGTCTCATCGCTGCGACCGGCCTGCGGATCGCGGAGGCCTTGGCGCTGCTCATTGACGACGTTACGGCGGACGGCCTCGTGATCCGCGAGACCAAGTTCCACAAGAGCCGCCTGCTGCCCCTGCATGGAACGGTGCAGCAGGAACTCGACAAGTACATGACCGCTCGACGCGGCGTGCTTGGCGACAGCGTACTCTTCGTATCGGGTGCTGGGCGTCCGCTACCCTACAACAGCGTTCGGTATGTCTTCCTGACGTTGCTCGACCGCACCGGGCTTCGAGGCACACATGCCGGACGTGATCCTCGCATCCACGATCTTCGCCACACCTTCGCGGTTCGCTCGCTCGAGCAGTGCGGTCACGATCGCATGGCGGTTGCCCGCCATATCGTGGCGCTCAGCACTTATTTGGGCCACGCTCATGTGACCGACACCTACTGGTACTTGCAGGCAACGCCGGTCCTGATGGGGCAGATCGCCGAGGCCGGCGAGGAGCTGCTCACGGGAGGCACCGCATGACCGCGCTCGCCCCCTACCTCAGTAGCTTCCTGCGCGAGCATCTGCCCAAAGAGCGCAGGGCAAGCCAGCATACCTGCGAGGCGTACGCTCAGAGCTTCCAGCTGCTGCTTTGCTTCGCCGCCGGACAGCTCAAGACCAAGCCATCCGAGATCGAGATCGAGCGGCTCGACGCACCACTGATCCTGGCATTCCTAGAGCATCTGGAGACGAAGCGCGGTAACTCGGCGCGAACACGCAACGCCCGGCTCGCTGCGATCAATGCGTTCTTCCGCTTCCTGGAATACAGGGTGCCGTCTTGCCTCGATCAGTCGCGTCGGATCCATGCGATCCCAGTGAAGAAGACCGATCAGGCCCTCATCTGCTATCTCACCCGTGACGAACTGCAAGCCCTGCTCGACGCGCCAGACTTGAACACTGTGTCCGGCATGCGTGACCGCGCGATGCTGCATCTTGCCTTCGCCGCAGGCATGCGCGTGTCGGAGCTGGTCGGTCTTCGGCTCGATCAGATCGACCGCCGTTGCATATCGACCGTGCATATCATGGGCAAGGGGCGCCGGGAGAGGATCTTGCCGCTCTGGAAGGAAACCGCTGCTGCCGTAAAAGCGTGGCTCAAGATGCGCCCTGCGAGCGACGCGCCCGAGTTGTTCCTCAACGCCCGCGCACAGGCGATGACTCGCTCTGGCTTCGAGTACATTCTCACCAAGCACGTTGCGACTGCCGCTCGCAAAGCGCCGTCGATCGCCGAGAAAAGCGTCAGCCCACACGTTCTGCGACATACCTGCGCCATGCACACACTTCAGGCAACCCGCGATGTCCGCAAAGTCTCGCTCTGGCTCGGACATGCCAGCTTGCAGAGCACGGAGGTCTACCTTCGAGCCGATCCGACCGAAAAGCTCGAAGCACTCGCCACCATGGCGCCGCCGATGCTGAAGCCCGGCTGCTTCCGCGCACCTGACAAGCTCATGGCTATGTTGGGCGCGGCTGGGCGCAAGGCAAATTATGCTGAGTGAGACCGACAAAAAGTTCGCGGTGGCCAATCATTTGTCCCCGCGGACTCTGCATAATTACGCTCTCCGCATAATTACGGAAGTCCACAGGCTTGGTCGCCACGAAGACCTGGATCTCTGCCCCCGCCGTGATCACGACGACCTCCGCACGGCACGCAGCACGGCGATGAGCATCGCGGTCTCAACCTGGCCGATGACACGAACGACGGTATCGCCGATCGTGATCTCGATCTGTCCGACGGCGTTAGGCGCCGGTTGCGAAGACGGCGGCAGCGATGATGATGGTGGTGGTGAGGAAGCCGCAATCACCACCGGCGCGAACGCCGGAGCGCCGGCACCGATCTCTGGTCGCTCAACATGCTGCGCCTTCCTCCGCGCAGACTGCCCGATCACGGCGGTTGCCGGCTGCGCGGCCGGCGCCTGGTCGGTGTCTTCCTGAAACAGCGCATGAGCCCGGCGGCGCCAAGCGAAGAGCTGCTGCGGGGACAGCCCATTGCGCCGAGCCACCTCCGAAATATTGGCGCCCGGCCTCAAACTCTCCACCACGATGCGAGCCTTGTCATCGCTCGACCATCGCCGGCGCCGGGCGGCGCCCGTGATCAGCTCGATCCGCCGAAACGCCGAGACGCTCGCGGCACCCAGGCCCGCGTTGCTTCCAAGCTTACGCTTAAGTTTAATGTCAAAATCATCGCTCATGGCCCGGCATTACGCCATCAACCGGGCTCAGCCGATAGGTGGGAGGGCAAGCCCGCTTACGAAGGTCCAAGTAAGAAGGCTTTTAGTTTTACATCCGAAACCCAGGCGGTTGCGTAAATCAGCACGATTATTGGAACAAATATCAACAAACGTTTGTAAAGACCAATGATAACGCCGATCGCAGAACCGCAGAGAGCGGCTTGCAACGCACCCCAAACTTGCTGATCTTGACCGGCGGCTGCAATGCCGCCCCACTGCCGGGAGAGCGGCGTGTGGAAGGGGGCCGAAAAGCCTGACCGGGTGCTGCCGGTCGGGTGTCATAAGCAGATCGGCCTGAACTGTACCGGATTGCGGAATCCGACGCAAAGCGGACGGTGAATCCGGGGCAAGCCGGACGTCAGTCCGATGATGCCGGACAGCTGGTGAGGGCCAGCCGATAGCGCCGCCCATCGATGATCGAATCACCTGATCGCTGCCTCTCAACAGAGAGAGGCCAGCGATGCCGGCGGAGAGATTGTCGATGCGGAAGGTGCGCGAGGTGCTTCGCCTGAAGCACGCACTTGGAATGAGTTACCGGAAGATCAGCGAGGCGACCGGCGTCAGCAAGACGCAGGCAGCCGAATATGTGCGCCGCGCCGAGGCGTCCGGCATCCGCTGGCCTTTGCCGGAGGGGATCGACGACGCCGAGCCTGACCGGCGCCTGTTTCCCGTTGCCAGCAGCAGTCTACGGGCTCGCCCTGCTGGCGGCGAATGCTGGAAAAATCCGGTGCTTCCCTCGTGCCCGAACACTGCCTGGTCGCTGCCATTGGATGAAACCCATACCCAGCGCGGACAGAGCCATTTTAAATGCCCACTTCTGCGGAGAATTCGGTGCCCATTGACACCGGCGCCCCAAACGGCGTTACAAGACCAGGGTGCGCATGCCCTCCATGCTTGACCTGCACGTCGCCGTGATCGAGGGCTGGCTTGCGGCCGAGCCGCAGCTGACGGCGCTGGCCATCCTCGGTCGGCTGACAGAGCGGCACCCCGATCAGTTCGGGCCGCAGCAGCATTCGATCGTGCAGCGCCTGCTAAGGGTGCTACGGACCAGGGCTGCGCAGCAGATCATCGCAGGGCAGCCGCCGACCCGACCGCCCGCTGCTGTGGACGGCTCGGGCTATGCAGGGCCCGACCTGACCACAGCCCCTCCATCGGAGCCTGCTGCCATCGACGTCTCACCCAGCCCCTCCGCTCAAGTCAGGCCAGCGGTGGTAGCCCCCGATCTCGGTAACATTCTCGGATGAGGCAATACGGGGGGTCAAAGTTCGGCGTTGGTTGACATGCTCCGGTTATAATTCGGATCAGGATGTACTCGCGATGGGGAACATCGCTGCTCATTTCTGTAGCAAGTTCAATTGCTTTCCGTAATTCGCTGATGCTACGGATGTGCGATAGCGCGTATTCTGCTCCTGGGATCGTGCCCCGACGCGCGGCGTAGCCGAAAGGTTGGTGGCGTCGATAATCGGCTGGGCCGGGCGGCGTCAGCGTGCCACGGCGGGGAGTCTAAGGATAGGGTCCTTGCTCAGTGTCGTGATCGTTTCCCGTCTTGTACGGCCGGCAGGCTGCGCGGCTCATTCGTCATTCTGTTCCAGGAGGACCGCGCCGACCAGGCGGATAATGGCCGCTTCGTTGGGGTCGATGTCGACCACCTGATTCTGCGTTTGATCTCGCTAGTGTGGCGTTCGAGCGGTGCCGGGCGGCTTCGGCGTCGTTCTGAATGAAGTCGGTGGCGATGAAGATTGAGATCACCCGACAACCCTGCTTTCCAGCATGAGCGAGCACATTCCCGAGGTGAGTTGGCGTAGTGGTCAGCGGCGATCGGTTGTAAGTTCTTGAATTATCCTATCTTCGCAGCGCCATACAGTCGAGCCAATTCACATCACCGCCGCCTAAGCTGGAACTTGGACGCGAATCGCGCTCATCTCTGAAAATTTCGCAGGAGACACGAGTAGGTTCGGACGAGGCGCAGATGGAACAATCTTCAAGCTCGATCTACCGGGCAAGGCTGGGCCTCACCTCGATCCAAAAGGACCAGGGGGAGCGACCACCCTGGTCCCGTTGCGTTGAATAATTTGTATTACGTTGCGTTGGCAATTTCTTGCCAAGGCCATGATTATCCGAATTTCAACGCCATAAAAATTCGTGCTTTTACGTATGGACCCACTCGTTCAAGCTCACTCGCTCCGTCGCGGTCGGTGTTCGCTCGAGCGCCCGTGCCGATGCTGAGAGGATTGCGGTCAATCAGGGACGGCATCGTTTTACGTGAGCATCGCCGTCCCTTCGGCTGCGATCGGATCGCCTACGATTTCTTGTAATCCGATCCTCGCCCTCAAACACCAAGTCTCAGCTCAACCGCTCGATCGCTTTTCTATGGCCCCGTTCCGCGGACTCCTCTCGTTCGTAAACAAATTGCCGAAATAGCCCATTCGCTAAACCGCAACGATGCTCCTGCAGCAAGTGATTGCGTAGGTGTTCGCCCGGACAGCAGGCCAATTGCCCACTTTTGGCCCGTGCATTAAAACCACGACGGTTGATTTCTTCGTCGTTGGGAATACGATGCGACAGCAGCAGCAGAACCCCGTCTCCTCCTTGGTGAGCGACCTGGGTATGCAGATCATCGAGATCTTGAGGTCAGGAGGTGCTACGGTCTCGGAAATCGAGGCCCGCCTCCCGTCGCGGGACACGGCTTCAAAGGTCCATGGCGAATGCGGCAAGTTGGAGAAAGCCGGGCTGCTGGTTCGAAATTGTATGGGCCGCGTCGATCGATGGTGGCTGAACTATCAGGGCTTCGCAAGCGCGATAAAAGTGCTTCTTGCATTGTCGGAGGTTATGGCCGATCCGGATTCCGCCATCTTCGCAACCTTCTCCGGCGCATTGAGAGAAGTGGCGAAAAGGCGAAGCATGCTGTACCCGGAGCACCGACGGATTATTCTTGGCGCGATTGCGAAATCGCCAGCTACAGTGTCCGAGCTTTACCGGCAATTCAATGCGACGATACCGAGACGTACGATCCTCGGTGCACTGAACACCTTCGAGGCCGCGGGTCTTGCGACGAGCTGGATGACTATGCGCACGACTACGGTCGGAAAGGTGCGGGAAGCTGAATTCAGCGCAACCACTCTCGGCATCGAAGTAACTGGCGTTTCGCCTGGGTAACGCACATTCAGATGCGACATCGGCCGAACAGGCAGCCGAATAACTCGGCGTGCGAGCCGAAAGGGTTGTGTCGCAAATTCTAAGATGCGCCGTGAGCCTTCATTGTGACCGATTTGTCAGGCAGCCAGGATTGCGAACTGCTCGGCGATTGACGGGCTCGGATTGTAGGCATATCGCGCCTGTCGTTTGCGCATCATGTGGACCATCTCGATGCCGGATAAGATGGTTGCAGCAGTTGCCGGTGATTTGAAACCGAGCATGGATCGGACGCGGCGCTTGATGCGCCGATGATCCTGCTCTATCCGACCGCCGGGATCGATCATGCCGCCGGCTTTCAGCCTCACAGGAGCGGATCGCCTCGCGATTGGTCTGGCTGCCATCGATCACAATACGATCCGGTCGGCCATGTCGCGCAAGAGCCTTGCGGAGGAACCGCTTGGCCGCTGCCAAATCGCGATGTTTGCTGAGGAGGAACTCAACGGCATCGCCGACGCTGTCGATAGCGCGATAGAGATACATCCGCCGCCCCCGTACCTTGATTGCGTATTCCGGGGAAGACGACCACTCATTCCGACGCATGGCGACCACCTGTTCCAATCGATGACGACCAGTGTGGCGCGGGTGCGGAAGAGCACCGTTGGATGCGTTTGCTGATCTCAGTGTTTGCGTCTTGCGTCAATCCTGTATTGACAGCTTTCGACTCGCGCGGCTTTGCCTTCGATGTAGCCGCTTGACCAGGACCAGCTCTCGCAGCTGCCGATAGTGTACGGACAATCCGCTAGGCTCGCCCGGCGCTGACCGGCGCGGTAGCCCTCCTGCCAGCATCGAGCGCTCGGCCATCATCTCTTCCAGGTCGCGAAGGCTGAGGTTGTAGGCAAGATACCAACGCACGCACAGCAGGATGACAGATCGGTCGAATGGCGACCTTTGAACATCATCAGCTCCTCAGACAACTGAAGAGCATTCATGCCTTTCTTTGCTTACCGAATAGTTTGCGACAGAACCAGTAGAAGTCCTGATCGGTAATATTGCCTAACATCCCGCCAGGACCACTTCTGGAGCTGTCCATCTGCGCTGATGCACTGCAAAGCCAGCAGTCCGAGGGATTTGGCCCAAAGTCGACAGCCTCTTGGCTCCTCACGACCCAAGGCGACGCGTAGCAGTTCATAGGCGGGTATTGGGGGTGCTTGAGCCGCCGAACGCCCTGAAAACCAGAGCCTTTGCGGGATCCCGCGACGAAATATTGTGCTGTCCGCGAGTCGTCCCAATGCAAGAAGCTAATCTTCAGAATAAATGCGAAACAAGCTCCGAAAAAAAAGCAGACCGCCGGTGTGAAAAAATAGGTCCCGACAAGAGCTGCGCACCAACCTAGCCAGAAAAAGAAGATCCGCGTCATCGAATGTGCCCATAGATAAAGGCCAGAATGTTACGTTATGGCAAAGTCGTGGCAATTCGTAGGATAGCGTACGCTTTGCTTTCGACACGCAAAGGTGCCGATCAATGGTCAATTGAGGCAAATCTGGGAAGAATTATGGCGAAAAAAAGGTACGTAATCTCACGTTCAGGGATTCAACGGCTTACGGCGAGCTCTGTAACGAGGTACAAAGCTTTCGCGAGCCGAGAACTCACACATCAAGCCTATAACTAAGGTAATGGAGTTTACAGATGCAAAATCGTATTGTTCAATTTGAAGAACAATTGACGCGCATCCCACATTCAACTTTATTCGAACTTTTTGAAGTTAAAACACCATTCACGCGACCCGACGAAAAAGAGAATATAGCTAAACACATCGGAGACATAAGCGCAGAATTGCTAAAGTTATCAGACAAGATAAACAGCAAACTTTTGACTCATCTGTTGTTTATGGCTGTCCAGGAAGCCCGGCTCGGAAACCGCTTAGAAGAGAGCACAGCCAACGCCTGAACGCCGCAACGATCTGGCCAATGACTGCGCGCGGCCCCCTTCCGAGCTCCTCTCCCCTCACCCCCACCACCGGCTTAGGCCGCGCAAGCGCGCCCAGCATGGATTTGCCCCGAATCCATGCTGGGCTTCCCCCGGCAACTCTCACTGTTCTAAGACCAACTTCAAGGAGCCGCCCCGTCCCAAACCCGTAGCTCGCAATTGGCTATTCAGTAACGCGGCTCGATCGTCCGTGAACCGTCTACAACCAATTTGTCGACCTGGTAGCAATTGGGGTTGTAAGCCTCGCACTTGGAGCTAATGCTGGCGGTGTACGTAAATTTAGCTCTGTCGTTCACTGGAACCCCTTCAATCACCCGAAGCCGGTCGTCTGCGTCCCCGCTTCCAACGACCGTGGCGCGTCGGTCGTTTCTCTCGACACAACTCCTGTTAAGGCGGACGCTCGAAGCCGAAGCTAAACTCGGAATGTCGCTGAACTTGTCCTGTATCACAACGCGAGCAACTCCGTTGTCGAATTTCGGATAGGCATTCCGATCACTGTCAATTGCTGTCAGTAGAAGCGTCAAAGCACAGACGCCCACGTTCAAGCCTATAAGAATCCACAGAGATTTCATGTTTGCCTCCTACTCTCAAGGGATGGGTGCGATTTGAACTGTGATTACGTCTTTGTATGTCCCAGCGCGCTTTCGTTCGGCGTCGACGATCTGGAATGAGAGGGAATGTGATTGTTCTCCAGAAGCGGGTGAAACGCCTTGCAGCGTACTCTGACCGCTCAGATCGAATTGTGCTCCGTCCACCTTCATCTGGTAGGGAATTAACCAGGTGTGTCCCGCGATTGGCGGATCGAGCATCATGTTGCCTTGGTTGGAAGAGGCGAAGGAGATCGTGTAGCCCGTGTTTGATCTCGCTTCCAAAATCAGTGAGCGCGTCATCCCGGTCACCAAAGTATTGAATTGCACCGAGGTGGCGAGCCCGCCGCCGGCTAGATTGATCATCGATATCGACGGAACCGATATCCAAAAATCAAAATATCTTTGATCAAGCTGAGTTTGTCCGTCCTCTGAGAAAAGGAAAAGCTCGATACGGTCCCCGAGTACACTCGGAGCAGCAATTTGCCCGCGGGCGATAACGACGTTGAAAGCTATCGACCGGTAAACATATCCGGACGCCGCCGGAGACACCAAATACCGGTAACTTCCGGAACCCACATTCTCGACCAGCAGCAGTTGATTGAGATTGTCGGTCAGATCATAGTGAAGTTTGGGAGAGAACTGGCCTGTCGCGGGGCTTCGGCGAAAATAAACGCGATAGCGGCATCCGTCACCGGACAAATTGGCGATCTGAATCGTTTTGCTTACCGCCAGATCCGTAGGCGAAAACGGATTGTAGGACGGTAAGAACGTATACGGAGCTCCGTCAAAGCGTGCCGAGCATGCTGCGTCAGCGGATTTGACAAGTCCCAGTGCGACGCAAATAAAGATCAAGACCAGCTGTTTCATGGCGGTTTTCAACCTTTTGGGGCAAGCACTCCAAGTTCGACATAGGCGCCGACGTCCTCGGGAATGTGCAGAACATATTTCGTGGCTTTGTCGTCGCTGAGCTCTAATTGCCAGTCGCCAGCCTTCAGCCCTGGCACCGAGAAGAATCCGTCACCATTGGTGAAGACGACGACTCGCTTGTCCGGATAGGCGTCTGTGGAGACCGTACCGGCCTTCAGTGGCACCGGGTTACCTTCGGAGTCTTGTAGCGTGCCGACTGCGGTGACGGAAAAATCCGACCCGATCATAACGTTGTGGCCTGACTTATAAGGCGCAAAGAATTCGAAGACTCCGGTACCGATATCGTAACCGGGCGGCAGATTGTCGACTTCATAGGAGAGCGAGCTTCGAGCGTAGGCGGAAATGTCAGATATTAAGAGCGGCCCTAAGCTATCCGAGCCAGCCTTGTAGGAAGTCTCGAATGGGTCAACTCGGATGTCGCTCTCTTGGAGGCTCTTGTGCCTATCTACGATGGCGAAACCGCCATGCACAGGACGTCCGAAGGCCGCTTTATCGTCGGCAAAGGCAAATCCCATCCCTGCGTTCACAGAGGTCCGCCGCGTTAACGTTCCAGAGGTGAAGCGCTCCATGCTGCTTGCTTGGCTGGCGTTCACCTCAATTCGCGAGTCGGCATAGTAGAGGTTTGCATTCGAGATCGTTTCCGCATCATCCTTTCGGGCTGTCGGCGCGTGCTCCCATTCAACGTTGATGCTGCCCCTCTTGTCCGCTTCTTGATAGTTGGTGCCGCCAGCAATGCTCGTTTTGTTGGACGTATAGTCGTATTGCGCAGTCACGGAGGAGTCGGCATCGGGTCGGAAACTTAGCCGGGCAAATAATCCGACGCCGCCCAATTCCGCCGTGGAAACGCTGTCGCGGTGGTTGTAGTTACCTGAAAGCGAAAGCGACCACTCCTGGCTCAGTGGCTTGGTCAGTGAAATATTGGCGCCGAAGCCGCGATCACGCTCTTCCTCAGCAATTTGGACGTACCCAGACAAGCTTGCACTTATATCGTCGGGCAGGCGCTGTCCGATCCCTCCGCTCACGCGGATCCGCGACCCTTCGCTAGGCACCTGGTTCAAGGCGCTTGCAAATCCCTCGCTAAAGAATTCGACCCCGAGCTGTGCCGAGTTAAGCGTATCCCAAAGAGGGGCTGTCTCAACGTCCAACAATGCCGATGCGGACCAGCCAACCTCTCCTTCCTCCGTAGCGGAGCCGGCGGAATCGAGAGACAGCAGCCCGAGAGTGGTTTGCTTTAACGCGCTTACACCGAGGAGCGAGGTCTTCTCCGAAGTCTGTCCGCTCACACCGCCCGTGATCGTCTCGGTGATCCCTCGCCGATAAGTTCCGCTGAGCACTCGGGCATGGGTGTCGTATGAAGGTGACCCTAAGCCTGCGTTGGCCGCCACACCACCTGCAAAGGACCACTCGCTGATGCCGGGATCAAGAAGGGTGCGATTGAAGAGAATGGAAAAATCAACTGTCTCTTCTCTCCCGAAGTCATCTTTGATCCTGAGTTGGATGTTGTTTGTCCCGGTAGCTAAGGGCAAGTCGTTGAGATCATATTCACCCGGCTGTAGGTGCAGCCTTCGCGCTTCGGTACCGTTGACCAGAACTTGAACTTCGGAAGGACGCTCCAATCGGAAAGAACGGCGGCTCGTCGGCCGCACATTTCTCGTCGGCTGTAGGTCAGCGTAGCTCTTCTCTATCGCCACTCCCATAAGCGGAGGAACGGAAAAAGAGCCGCTCGGGTGGAGATCCAGGTCGCCGACCGTCACGCGAATGGCGTCATCGGGCCGATCGTATACTAGGCGCGTGGATTGGCGCGAAAACGTCCCATCAGCCTCTAAGAAGCCATCCCCCTCTAGGACAATGTCGCTCCACCGGCCGGCGCCTTCGAACATGATGGCTGGGTATTGATAGCTTCCGGATTGCCCTTCGGTTCGCTCATAGGCAAAGCCGAACCGTGTATTCACGAAACCGCTTAGGGCTGCCGGTTTGACAACGCCTTCTGGCATCACGTTTTTCTGTATCGTTCCGTCGATTTCACCACGAGGGCGTTGTTCGACCTTGGGCTCTATGTTGAGTTCAAGATCGTTAGAATTATAGGAAATGACGAGACCCGCCTTCTCGATCTCGGGTATTGAAATAAAGGGCTTCGGTGGAAGAGCGTCCGCCAAGGCTCTGAGTGCTTCCTTGCGGAATACATCTTTGATCGCGACAAGGAACGAATCACGCTTGATGCTGATCGAATTGTCTATCCCGATACGGACGATTGCGTCGCCGAGCTTCATGCCATTGTCCTTAACGGACAGCGTAAGCTCGCCGGTCCTCTCCTCGGCTGGGACCGTGCCGGTGCCACCTTCGGCGACCGGAGCCTCTGCCTGAGCGTGGGTTGGACTGGTCGAAGCTGCAATCATGAGCATTAGCCAATAGGCGGCAAGAAGCATACGTTGTCCGGCAAGCGGCATCGCATTCCTCCCAGCCGGGAAGACCAGAATAGAAGTGGCTTGTCGCGTTAGAGGTGTATTTAACGAGCGGACTTTTTGTTGTTCAGCTCGATCTGTACCTGGTACTTCGACACCTCAGGGGGGAGCGGTGTTGCCATGACAAAGCGCCGCTTTGCGTGGGGTTGAACGAGGCCCAGTCCGAAGATTGCGCGAACCTCCTCCTTTGACAGCCTCTTGCTCCACGTTCCGGCGGACAACACGATCGAAGCTTCTCCCAATAGGGCGTGGCCGTTGCCAGTGTTCTGTACGGTGATCGTAGGCGCTCGGGGTGTTGAGGGTGCCTTGCTGATTTCCGCTTTCAGCACAGAGATCTCAGGCTTTGCGTTCGCCGGCGAGACGTTAACGACGATGCTGAAGTTGAAAATAACCTGGACGCCACTCTTCTTTTTATCCATTGCGATCGGGAGTTGATTGACTCCCAGGATGTAGGTTTCAGTAGCCTCAAGCTTAGGACCACCCAACCACTGAACTCGAAACGATTGGCTCGCACCGGGAGCAATCGTGGCCTGCGGAGGAAATATCAGGAATTTTCCCTTGACAGGTACGGACGTTGCCGTCCCGTCCTCGGCGACGGTGAGCTTCGACGTTAGAATCTCTACCGGTATTGGCTGTGCTCCGTCGTTCGTGACGCGCAACGTCATCTT
Source organism: uncultured Alphaproteobacteria bacterium (assembly GCA_963798805.1). GTDB lineage: Bacteria > Pseudomonadota > Alphaproteobacteria > Rhizobiales > Rhodomicrobiaceae > CAVZCK01. Next base: position 98,442 of record CAWCVC010000016.1, on the reverse strand, counting down.
GCTATTTTGTCCGCTTGCGGACAATTCGCCACTGATTGGCACCACACTCATCGCATGGCCCTCTACGACAAAGACAATGAGTATGGCGGAGACGATTGAAACGGCCTTAAGTAGCCGATGAAACTGAATAACAAACATATACTCAACCCGCTTACCAGTACTGAAGCATAAATGCTGGCCCTCGCCGAATAGCGAAAGGCCAGCTTCATTTAGATTGTTGGGCCGACCTTAATGATTAGCGTGTCCTGATATTGGCCCTCCACCAACGGATTGGTCGACGCCGGCGTTTGTACCGTGACCAGAAGATCGGCTTTGTTCGGACCAGGCGAGACCAATGAGACCGGGTCAGTGTTGTTAACGGCCGTATCTAGAACGAGATTGGCGAGCGTTCCCCATGTGGCGGTTGCCGTGTAATTGACCTGGGTGAGGAACTGGTTGCTCACAGGGGTTATCGCAGGCCCAACGGGCTTCATTCCGCCGTTGAGGCTGCGCAGGCTAAGGGTTGCGCCGTAGTTGCACATCACCCCTGGGTAATTGAGCGACGCCTGCCATGCCTGGATCGTTGCATCCTGCTGATTGATAAGATCAGCGACGGTAATTGTCATGCTTTGCACGGCTGCATTACCGGAATTTACGGCCGTCGGATCGGGCATCTGGCAGACGCGAGGAGCTGTGCCCTGAATCTGCAGCTCACCGGACGCGCTATCCGCGGCCTGGGCAACATGAGTTCCCAGGCACCCAACACTTAGCACTGCCGATAGAAGCCCCAACCGTACACGTGATCGCATTATCTGCTCCATTACTTTGAAGAACACTAGAGAGGGAGGCCAATTTGAACGATGAGCGAGTTGGAGTAGACGCCGTTGGCCGTGGGCAGCGTCATGTCATTCAAGGTGCCGTCAATCGTTATTTTGAGACTCAGCGCGCCGTTGTAGGCGCCCGCAACGGAACCAATCGGTGATTTTTTGCCAGGTGTCGCGTCAGTCTGGAGGACGACGGTTTGTCCGGCCCATTGTGCCTCCGCGCGGTAATTAATGTGTGTCAAAAACGACCCGCCCGCGGCAGTCAGTTGTTCTTGGGGCGAAAGTCCGCCGCTATTGGTCTTTAGCGAGACGTAATGAGGGCCGTTGCAGATACCGAGGATCTCGATCTGGATTGAGGCGGATTTTAGCCTCGCTGTGCTTTCGTCAATAAGTTGTGTGACCGTAATCTGACCGGAAGCAAGAGTTGCTCCACCCAAGCTCATATTCATAGCGGAGAGTTGACGGGGCGCAGCTTGGAATGAGCAAACGGCGGGAGACGTACCGCCCACTCCGACAGTGCCGCCGCCATCGTTGCTCGCGGCGGCCGCAGATGTAAGAACGAAGCCGCAAATTAGGAAAGCTAACGCAACACGCATCATTGTTCTGCTCTTCAGTCTACGCCTTGATTTAGCCATAGAGGCTATCAACAAGACGCTCCTAGCATTTCACGTAACCGGTTCTGCAGCCGGGAAATATCTTAGTAGGAACACCCCCGATATACTGCTAGTTGCATTTCGGCTGTTGCAACCCTTGATTGATGGATTTGTTGGCTGAGCAAATAGATCTAGATCCGGGGCGACACGTTCACCGTCACGACATCGGCATATACACCGGCAACCAACTCCTCGCTGGTCGACCATGAAATCATCAAGGATGCCGTCTGTTCGATCGCAACGGCAGAGCCGGAATTGCCATGGCCGCATGCGGGTAGTGCAATAGCAAGCGTAGCGCTATTGCACTGGTCAAGGATGAATCCACCGTCGGTTGGGACTCGCAATTCGAGGGTATAAGGAATGATGGCAGCAAATCCCGCCGCAACGACGGCGTTTTCGCTTTTGAGACCTCCCTCCCGCGATCTAACCTCGTAGGCGAAGGGCGAATTGCAGTCGATCTGGAAGGGAACAAGTTGCACGCCAGACTTCGTCAGCCTCCCGAGATCCAAAGTTGCGGGGAGCTGTAGCAGCCGGCATCTCGCTTCTATTTCGCCTACGAGCTCTATCGAAACACTGTCTTCCGCAACGGCGCCGGAGCTATACCGGCCAACGGCCAGGATCGCCAAGACACAGATGCGCGCACAGCGCAACGGGGCTCGGAAGAGCGGAACATCTGTTCTCAATGACCATGACTTCATTTCCTCGTTGTGAGCCAAAAGAGCCGGTATAAACAAGTTGGCGAATGTCCTTAGATAAAGGAAATTGCATACGTCATGGACCGCTACCGACGGTAGGATCCTCTGGCAAAATCAATCGAGAAACGTGTTTCTGCCCTGGCCAGGTTCGCGTTTGTACGTGTTGTTACTCACTGGCCAGGAGGAGAGCGCATATTTTATCCAGGCGCGGCCGCCGCCTCGGATGGATACTTAGGCGTTTCGAAAATGGATCGAGAAATATCTTCTGAGCATCAATTCGCCGGCCGAATCGAGAGTTTTTTTGTATCGAGATAATGCCTTCTTTAATCGAGCGGCCACTGTCACTGCGAGAAATCCGCGGCGCCCTGCGCGGCGCGCAATCCGCCGACAAGATCACTTCGTCTCTCTTGCGGCTAGGATCGAAAATTGGTCTCTGGCCGTAATAGTGCACATGCAAGAGTGTGGGACACCACTGGGAAAGGTCTCCACTGCCCCGAGCATTTGAACATCTATCCTAAGGGCCGAGCGACAGGATAAAAGAGGTCGTGCGTTGGGAGGCTAGACTGCAACAGGGTCTCCACAGAGATGAAACACCTTTTGAGGTATAAGGTTGCAAGTACGCTCTCGGCATCCGAAGGTCTCCTTTCACTGCCGACTCATATAGCAAGCAGAGCGCTGGCCAGTTAGAGACTTACCTTTACGGAATGTATGCGCGTTCACTAATTGACTGCACATATTGGTCCAGATTTAGGAGAGGTCGCGAAAATCGTTACAATCTGCTTGATAGGGGGAGATTTGCTTGATGGTTTTGAACCAAGAGTTAAACCATTCAAGGATCTTTAGAATGCTGAGCGGCCAGGACAACGCCATGAACGATTTAATCAGTCTAGGATGGCCTCCTAGACTGACATTGTACCGGATCCAATCAACGCTGGTCCCGTCTATCTCTTCACCAAGAGCAGTTGCGGTCCCGAAGATTGGTACTCATCCTCGGCCTGTTGCGCCACCATCCCTAACAAGTAAGCAAGAAGAGTGTTATCGGCGTTGAGGGCGAGCTCCGCGAGCTCTTTCGCCGTAGATCTTATGTAATCGATAACATACCTTCTCGACATGGCGTATGTTCTGGACTTTTCAGCTGCGAATATTTCCACATTAATTGTCTCAAAATGATCAGCCTTCTGGTCTAAATTTTTTCGCCGGTGAATATGCATGACTGAACTCCAATAATGGCGATGGCGTCCAAACAGGATTGTCGCACTTGATTTTTCTACCGTTTCGTCAACGACCGCATAAGCCGGAAGGACCCTGAAGGGAAATGTACGTAACATATTTCCGCCATAATTTGCCTCAATCGGGCCAACATCGTTGATGCTTCAGGGGCGAACACCCGGGCGCGGCGGCGCACCATGCGAAGCAGCGTGTCGTTGCTGACCGGCAGCATCAACTGCTCGGCAAAACTCGCCGCCGGGCGACGCTCAAGGCAATGCAGAGATGGTGAACCAGACATTGCAGGCGCGCGGTCCGGCGCGAGTGGGTCGGCAGAACATCGTCTCCAAAACGCTGTGAGAAGATCTTTTGATGACAATGAGATGCGGCACAGACAAAGCGCCGGGCGGAGACGCGCAATTTCACCCGTCGCCCACAGCCGGGCAGATCACAGACCGTGCGAAAGTAGCGGCTATGAACGCGGGACGAGCTCGCGCCGCGGACAGCCTCCGCTCGGCGTTACGGCGCGCGCAGTGACGATGATCCTATCGGCGTCCTCGCTGTGGTCTCGGCCACCAACTCGGACGGGATCAGGTTGGAAACGCGGAACTGGGTTCGCATGGCACTGATTCTCCTTCGAAAACCACGCCAGCTGAATGTCAAAGATCATCAGAAGTGAGTCAGACCCGCTTAATGACCCTAGCGAGGTATGCAAATTCAACAATTTACGATGCCGATCGGCGTTGAAACCCCGCGCAGATTTGCAGTCTGGACGCGCGCGCCGCTGTTCATCGCGCGCTCCCCTGACGGTTCGGCTGCGACGTCATTGCCGTCCGGACGGCATTCTGCCGACGCATCGGCCGCACCGAATGCGCAGCTTCTGTCGGCCGTCCTGCCGCAAGCCAGCGGGTTGTTCGTTGCGCGGTCAGGTACGGGAGCCCAGCAATGACTGCGATCCGACTCTAGCGTGGCATGGCGGGCTTTCACCTTTTCGTCGATCTCCTCGCATAGCCGACTGACCTGGCTCTCGGAGATGCCGCTCATGCCAGGCTGACCTGCCGGATTTTTTCGGACCGCGCTTAACTTGAGACGACCACCCCGTTTTCTGGCCTTTCATGCCCCTTACGGGACGGTGATGCGACGGGGTGGAGCGCGAAGGCTCCATGTACCGCAGCGATCCGCCCCGTCGCCGGGCGTGCCGCTGCGTCTTGCTGTCTGAGCCGCGCAGCAAAGGCCGCCGGCGTCAGATAGCCAAGACTGGAATGCGGCCGCACCTCGTTGTAGTGCCGCCGCCATGTTTCGATCACCACTTTCGCCTCGGCCCGGCTGCGGAACCATTCGAGGCTTAGGCACTCATCGCGGAATTTGCCATTAACGCTCTCTGCGACGCCATTCTGCCAGGGCTTGCCCGGATCGATCAACGCCGTAGCGATGCCTTGATCGATGATCCACTTCAAAAGCGCCCGGCTGACGAATTCCGGGCCATTGTCCGACCGCAGATAAAGAGGCGCGCCGCGTTCGCTGACCAGCCGCGCCAGCACCTCGATCACGCGGGCCGAGTGGATGCGCCCGTCAACCTCGATCGCCAGGCCCTCCTTCGTCCATTCGTCGGTCACGGTCAGGCACTTCAACTGCTGGCCGTTCGCGCAGGCGTCGAACACGAAGTCGTAGCTCCACACCTGGTTGGCTCCTGTCGGCGCATGGCAGCGCGGCCGCCCCGTCGCGATCCGTTTGCGCGGGCGTTTCCGCGGCACCTGGAGCCGTGCCAGACGCCACAACCGATGCGCCCGGCCGAAGCTCATCCTGTGACCGTCGCGGGCGAGGAAAATTGCGATGCGTCGATAGCCATAACGCGGATATTGAGCCGACAGCTCGGCCATCCGCGCCAGCACCGGCGCATCCTTCGCCGCCTTCACCGGCCGGTACGCCAACGCCGATCGCGCCACGCCAAGCAGCGTGCAAGCCCGCTGCTGCGACAGGCCCTCGCCTGTCGCATACGTCACCTGTGAACGGCGAGCCGGCACGCTCACCACTTTTTTGCGGCGATCTCTTTCATCACCTAGATTTCAAGATCACGCTCCACCACCAGCTTCTTCAGCCGCGCGTTCTCCGCTTCGAGTTGCTTCAGCCGCTTGACGTCGTCCGACTGCATAGCGCCAAAGCGCTTCCGCCATGTGTAGATCGTCTGCTCGCTGACACCATGCTTCTTCGCCACCGCCGCCACCGGATCACGGTCCGCTTCCCGAAGGATCGCAACCATCTGCTCGTCTGTAAATCTGCCTTTGCGCATCTCTGCCTCCGATTCGCGAGGCAGTCTCTCAACTTAGCGCTGGTCCGAAAAGTCGGGAGCAGGTCACGGCGCTTTGACCAGCTCGTTCACCGAACGGGTGGAGATGCCCTGGATATAGGCTTCCTGAATGACGGCGGTCAGCGCTTTCTCCGCCATGCGCCGTGGTTCAAGGAAGCCGGGAAAATAGACGCCGGTGCGAAGCTTGGGGATGCGCAGCTCGACTGTGCCGGCACGCGTCTCCCAGATGCGATCGCGATAGCCGTTGCGCTGAGCGCAGCGATCGGGGCTCTTCTCACCATAGGGAGCACCGGTCAGCGCGCCAACCTCCAGCTCCATCAGCCACTCGGCGGCGAACGCGATCATCTCGCGCAGCATATCGGCGTCGGGAGCCTTCTCAATCAGCCCCTTCAGGCTCATCATCTCGTCCGTCATCGGTCGATCCTCAGAATCAGGTTGGTTGTCGCAACCCGACCCCTAACCGAGAATCATCGATGACCGCCCGCAAAGCCGTCCGCCGCTACAGCGCCAGTGACGAGCGCGCGGCTGACGGCTTCGCTGCCGCCCTGCCACACCATTGGATGGGACACGACCAATTCCCCAATTCCTGCGGGACAATTGGCTCTTGAACCGCATCTTCCCGTTTTATGACGATATCGTCGCACATTGCTGCGAGGCTTGGAACAGGCTGACCGATCAGCCGTGGCGTATCATGTCAATCGGACTTCGCGATTGGGCGCATGAGTTCTAATCGATGAGCCTTGTATCATGTGTTTATCGGACGCGCAGACGCGCTTCTGCTTCACTGTTGTCGGGCCTTATGATCTCTGATCTCGTCAGTGGGCCTGTTCGTTATGGCGGAATTGGAGATCGTGGTGGTCGACTCTGGTGGCACGGATCAGGGCTCGGCGTGTCAGACACTCGCTGATCCCGGCGTTCCTCTTAACTATACTTTCACTGCATAGAATCTTATGGGTTTGAAGAGTTTTGTGAGTTTGCGAACGGCTGTCCGGAAAAATGAGAATGGGGCCGCGGTGCCGCGGGCGCAACGAGCTATGCGTTTACCGGGGACGATGCGCGGAATACGCGCTCCAACGCGATCCACGGAATGTTGAGATTTATCAGAGGGGTGACTTTTGGACAGGTGAGCGAAAATTCCCGAGCGGCAGCCCGGAAACTCATATCACTCATCGAACTTATCGGAGTTTGGGTTCGGCGCTATGCGCTGAGTGCAGAGAAGCCGCGGCGATGGAGCCATGCGCAAGCCGCAGTTCATGGACCGGCGTCAGTGCGATCTCTCCAGTTGCCAGAGCGCGGCACGGCAGCGCTCGCCGGCCCTGGTGACGTAAAGCCCGCCGCAGCGATCATCCGTATGACGCTCGATCCAGCGGCCGAGAATGCGCGGATTGATGCTGTTGCGTTCGCCGGCGATTTCCAAGAGCACATCGTGCAGCGCCTTGGCGTCCTCGTCGAAGAACGGCGCCGTTGCCGCCTTCTGGATCAGATCGCCGGTCCTCCAGCGCCGGCCTTCCACGCCTATTCCCATGACCGCCGCTGCCGATTGCAGAAAGGCACCGAGCTTTTGCCGCTCCGGTTCGCGCTCCTTGGCCTTGGCGATCGAGGCGGTCGGATCGCCAATCGGGGCAATGTCTTGTTGTGCCATCCACAGCACGCATTGGCGGATGAGATCGTCCCAGGCTTCGAAGGAGGCAAGCCGGTCCTGGGTCGACCGGGGTTTGCCGGCCGCAATGAAGCCGCGCACCAAAGTCAGCGCGGCGACGATGAGCAACTGGCGCCGCTCCCGGCAATAGCGCCTGGCATCAAGGGCAAAGCTGCGCCGCTCGGCGTGCTCGGCCTTGGGGTCGATGCGGGAGGTGATGATGCGCCGCCAGAGATCGCCGCGGGGAATGAAGTTGTTGCCGCTGATGAGGACGAGCACATTGGTCGGCAGCCGCAGCATTTGCGAGGCGCCGAGCAGCCGGTCGGAATAATGGTCGTCAGTGAGGAACGCCTCTAGCGCCGAGGAGGAGAACTGGCCCTTGACATTGTCGAGCAGGATCGACGGCTGGCCGGCGCGCAGCGATGACAGGAGACGCTTGCGCAACTCCTCCTCGTCCCGGCATTCGGGGATGACGGCGACCTCGCCGCCCGCGAGTTCGGCAATGCAGGTCGCCAGCAAGGTCTTGCCGCTGCCGGCCGACGGCGCATCGAAGCTGATGGCCGACGCTCTCGGCAAGCTCCGCCGGACCGCGGCGGTGAGGATGGCAGCGGCGGTGACGCCGCAGTCCTCCTCCGAGGCATAGGGGAATTCTGCGAAGGGTCGCCACAGGCTCTGCCAGACCCAGCGCAACGCCTCATGCGCCGGATAATCGGGAATGGCCGGCCAGAAGCCGGGGCGAAGGAAAAGACCGGTTGCGGCATCGAAGCCGGGCCGGTCGAGCAGCGAGCCGTCCGGCCGCAAGGTCGGCGCGGTGATGATGCCGGTCAGCTCCGGCAGGCCGCGCTCGCCGGTCTTGGCGAGCAGCACCTTGGCCAACCAGCTAGGCGGATCGGTCTCGCTCCGATGCAATTCATTGCCGCGCCGCCTGAAGCGGAAGAAGCGCATATGGCGGCCGAGATAATCGGTCAGCCAGCATTCATCGATTAAGAGGATCTGCGTGCCGCAGATCCTGACCAGCTGACCGCTGCGCTCATAAAGATCGCCGCATTCCTTAACGATAGCGATGGCCTCATCCGTCACTCTGGGACGCTCGCCCGGCCGCAGCTCGATCTCGGGATGGACCGGCGAGGCCTCTGACGGGGACTCTTCGTCGACCCCGTCGGTCCGGCTGGCGCTCGAGACTTGCTCGCTCATCCGATCTTCCCTCGCAGATAGGCTCGGCGAGACCTCAGGACGCCGCGATAGGCTGGCAATTGATAGTTATAACACTATCTTACCAGCGCCATTCGTCCTGCTTCAGGCATGAGCCGTCGAGCCGGTTCGGACGGGTACCAAACACCGCGATTGGAGCAGCGGATGTGTAGACAATCAAATAGCTATGCTATTGATGTCCATGCGCGAGGTAGACAGTTTTGCTTTGTCTAACACCTTGATCTGCAAGGCTTTGCGCGTCGACTGAAAATCCGCGTGTCGGTGGTTCGATTCCGCCCCTGGGCACCAAAGAAATCAATAACTTAGCTGATTTTTTGCCCGAGCAGGCTGAGCATTTGGGAATCCATTTGGGAAAGTTTGTTCACGTTCTGCTCTTTTCGAGCTTCGCGATGGCCGCCAAGGCAAGACCTTTTGTGCGGGCCAGATAGCGGTCGAGGATCGCTCCGACGCTCTTCAGCGAATGCCCGGTGATCGCGGCAATTTCGGCCTCCGTACATCCCGCTTCCGCCAACCGCGTGACGGCCGTCCCGCGCAAATCGTGAAATGTCAGTCCGGTGATGCCGGCGCGCTTGGCCGCCTTATGCCATGAGGTCCTGAGGCCATCGCTGGTCCAGGGGCGTCCCAGATTCGACGTCAGCATGATCGGCGACCAGCGCGGCATTGTCTCGATCGTCGCCTGAAGGTCGCGGCTGACCGGAACTGCAACCTTCATGCCGGTCTTGGATTGCTGAAGCTTGATCCACTGGCCGTCATAGGCGGACCAAGGCAGGCGAATGAGATCGCCCTGACGCTGTCCGGTTTCCAATGCCAGGACCAGGGCCCACCAAAGCGGTTCGGAGGCTGCAGCTCTGAAGGCCGTGATCTGATCGGGCAACCAGATCTTCTCGGAGCGATCTGACTTGTAAAGTTTCTTGAGGCGCGAGGGCGGTCTGTAGGTGGTTTGACCACGTTCGCGCGCCCAAGAAATCAGCCGCATCAAGATGGTCCAGGCGTAGTCCCGCTGGCGGTCGCCGGCGGCGAGGCCGTCTCGCCATTCGACGAAATCGCTTGTGATCCTTGGATCGCCCAGCGCTTTGAGCGGCAGGTCGGCAAAGGTGACCTCGATCTGGGCAATGTGTTTGAGATAGTCTTTTTGCGTCCGCGGAGCGAGATTGGCGAATTCGCGGCTTTTCTTGTAGCCGACGATCACCGAATGGAAGGTTGCCGGATCGGTCTTACGTTTCTGCCGGTGAGCCGCCTCATAGCTCTGCACGAATTCCGGCGATCCGGGATGGCCGGTCAGCCTTGGCCCACCCTTCCAGGCATACCAATAGGTGACGAGCCTGCCATCGGCGAGGCGGGTCGTGACTTTATTCACCCCCTTCAATCGAACCCGGGCCATGCCTTGCCGTCCTCCGCTGCCGCCACGCATCCAATGCGTTTTCCGACGAACCCAGTCCTGAAATCCTGTCGCAAGCGCTATCGAGCGCTTTCATATCATAAAGGCCGAGATCCGGCAGCGCCTTCGGCAAAAGTCCGCTCTCGACCCAGCTTCTGAAAGTCGAAAGCGGAATGCCGAGGGTTTTTGCCGCTTCCGTTTCACCAAGAAATCTTGCCATAAGAGACTACCGACTTCGGGCTTTCTTCGTCATAACAATGAGATCCAAGCCAGATCTCATTCCGTTCTTTGGATCCGCCAGAGCGCGGCGCGGCCGCGCTCGCCGGCACGGGCGACATACAGGCCGTTGCAGCGGTCGTCGGTGTGGCGTTCGATCCAGCGGCCGAGAATGCGCGGGTTGATGACATGGCGCTCGCCTGCGATTTCGAGAAGAACGTCGCGCAGCGTCTGGGCCTCCTCGTCAAAGACAGGGGCATTCATGGCCTTCTGAATCAGATCGCCGGTGCGCCAGCGTTTGCCGTCGGGGGCGATTCCCATAATGGCGGCGGCGGTCTCCAGAAACGCCGCCAGCTTCTGCCGCTCCGGCTCGCGCTCCTTGGCGGTGGCGATCGAGGCGGCCGGATCGCCAAGCTCGGCGATGCCCTCCCGCGTCAGCCAGAGTACGCCTTGACGGATGAGATCGTCCCAGGCTTCGAACGAGGCGAGCCGATCGGGCGTTGCCCGCGATCCGCCGGCCGCAATGAAACCGCGCAGCAGGATGAGAGCGGCGGCGATCAGCGCCTGGCGGTGCTCCCTGCAATGGCGGCGGGCATCGAGTGCGAAGCTGCGCCGTTCGGCATGTTCGGCTTTCGGATCGATCCGGGCGGTCACGATGCGTCGCCAGAGATCGCCGCGCGGCACGAAATTATTGCCGCTGATGAGCACGAGCACATTGGTTGGCAGACGCAGCATCTGCGAGACGCCCAACATGCGGTCGGAATAGTGATCGTCGGTAAGGAAAGCCTCCAGCGCTGAGGAGGCGAACTGGCCCTTGACATTGTCGAGCAGGATCGAAGGCTGGCCGGCGCGGAGCGAGGAGAGAAGCCGCTTGCGCAATTCCTCCTCGTTGCGGCATTCGGGGATGACGGCGACCTCGCCGCCTGCCAACTCTGCGATGCAGGTGGCGAGCAGAGTTTTGCCGCTGCCTGCGCTTGGGGCGTCGAAGCTGAAGGCGGGCGCACGCGGCAAGGTTCGCCGGACCGTGGCGGTGAGGATGGCAGCGACCGCCGCGCCGCGATCCTCCAGCGAGGCATAAGGGAATTCGGCAAAAGGCCGCCAGAGGCTACGCCAAGCTTCGCGCAAGATTTCGACACTCGGCTCCGTGGGTATCTCCGGCCAGTCGCGTTCCTGCAGGTACAGGCCGGTTTCGGCATCGAAGCCGGGCCGGTCGATGAGTGATCCGTCAGGGCGCAAGGTCGGGGCTGTAATGATGCCGGCGAGTTCGGGGAGGCCGCGCTCTGCCGTCTTGGCTATGACGGTCTTGGCGAGCCAGCCCGGCGGATCGGCCTCGCGACGCAGCCAATCCTCGCCGGAGACCTTATAGCGGAAGAAGCGCATATGGCGAGCGAGGTAGTCGGTCAGCCAGCACTCTTCGACGGGGAGAATCTGACAGCCGGCAATCCGGACCAGTTCGCCGCTGCGCTCATAAAGCCCGCCGCGCTCCTTGAGGATGTCGATGGCCTCGTCCGTGGCGGTGGGACGCTCGCCGAGGCGCAGATCGATCTCGGCGCGCCCAGGAAGGGGCTCCTCCTTCACGAACGTTGCGCGGTCGGACATCGCCATCCCCAAGCGGCAGGTTTCGACACATGCGCCCGCAACCGGGCGGAGCGCGGCCGCCGGGTGAAAAATCCGGACAGGGCATTTTTGGGTTTTCGGTCTTGAAGGCTGAAGCAGGCCTTACCGGCTCTTTATCGCTTCACGGACAACAGGATAGCGTTTCGCGAGTGCCAATATCAGCCCCATTAAGGGGTCATTTGCAGCAGGCGAAATGCGGTCTTCGGCGCTTTCGGGGATGTCTTCGGGTCTCAAACCGCCCTCAAATCGGTCTCTTTCTTGATTGGGAGACCCATTACGGGACCGATTTCGGGGCAACTTGGTCGTGTCCTGCCGCAGCCGTGTGACTCGGCGTGGGCACTAGCTGCGAATTGGCGCGGGTTTCAACGCCGATCGGCTTCGTAAGCTGTTGAATTTGCATACCTGGGTGGGGTCGCTAAGCGACGCCGATCTACATCCATTATTGCGCTGCCCGTCTTCGTCTTCATCACCCAGGAGGAATTCGAGGCGCATCTGGCGGAAAGCCCTGCCGCCGTCATCCGATTAAAATGGGATGAGCCGATCGTGCGCGAGGCGGTCGAAGCGGATAGGAAAAAAGTGATGAGAAAACTACGCGGTGAAGCGGGCGAAGGCGACGAAAGGGAGGAGATGCGCGAGCCGAGCGGTGTGTTTCACCTGACGCGCGAGGCGATTGCGCTGATAAGGTAATCCTACAATCAGGTTCAAGCGCGTCTGCATAGGGCGAGAAAGCGGCTGTCACGGCCCGAATCGAGCATTTCGGCAGACGCCTCGATCCGGTCGTGAGTGCAACTGACAGTCTCAGGCCTTATATCTCAGGGGCATCTCGAAAATGCGCTGCAGCGATCCAGGAAAGCGCCTGCAAGGCCGCTGAGAAATCGGTCGATGACATCCCATCCTATCTGTACTGTCACGTATGCACGTCAAAATAGTGAACCAACTATAGAAAAATGCTAGTGCACTGACGCAAACAGAGGATTTACACGCGGCCTAGTTCGTGCGATTCTGCTGATATGGCACAAACCGTCAGCATCATCATCGCCTCTGAGGACCGCGCGCGTTTGGCGGCGGTTATTGAGGATCGCAACAGCGCGCAGAAGCACGTCCAGCGGGCACGGATCGTTCTTCTTTCGGCAGACAGGCTGCCCGTTCTGGAGGTGGCGAGGCAGATCGGTGGCAGTCGCCCGGCGGTGTGGCGCTGGCAGTTGCGATATGCCGAGCAAGGGGTGGATGGCCTCTTGCGGGACAAGACGCGCAAGCCGGGCAAAGCCCCTGTTCAGTTGGAGACCGTGGCCAGGGTGCTGGCGCTGCCATGCTCCGAGCCACCCCATAACGCGACGCATTGGACCGGCCGGGCGGTCGCCAAGGCTGTCGGCGTCAGCTTGCGGACGGTGCAACGCATCTGGGATGGGCATCGCCTTCAACCTCACCGCTTACGCACCTTCAAGATGTCCAACGATCCCGCCTTTGCCGCGAAAGTGGAGGATGTCGTCGGCCTGTACATGGAGCCGCCCTGTCATGCCGTGGTGCTGTCCATCGATGAGAAAAGCCAGATTCAGGCGCTCGATCGCACGCAACCCGGCCTTCCGCTGAAGCCCGGCAAATGCGCAACCATGACCCACGATTATAAGCGGAATGGCACCACCACCCTGTTCGCCGCGCTCAATATTCTCGATGGCACCGTGTTGGGGCGTTGCATGCAAAAGCACCGGCATCAGGAGTTTATCAAGTTCCTCAATGCGGTGGAGCGCGCCGTTCCGGCGGGAAAGGTCATCCATGCCATCCTCGACAATTACGCCACCCACAAGCATCCCAAGGTCAAGCAATGGCTGGCCGACAATCCGCGCTGGGTCTTCCACTTCACGCCCACATCCGCATCCTGGCTCAACGCCGTCGAGGGCTTCTTCTCAGTCATCACCCGAAGGCGCATCCGTCGCGGCGTCTTCAAATCCGTCGCCGAATTGGAAGATGCCATCCGCCGCTACATCCGCGATCACAACGGTCACCCCAAGCCCTTTGTCTGGACGAAATCCGCCAAAGAAATTTTCGGCAAACTCAAGCGCCTGCCTGCACCATCTGAATGAGTCAGTGCACTAGCTTCGCACGGGAACGGTCCACCGACAGCAAACATACAGAGAAAACATTGATTTCAAGGTGATGCGGGATAAAATAGATGGCGAGCAAAAGATTCCAGGTATTCATTAGCTCAACCTATCTTGATCTCAAGTTTGAAAGAGAGAGAATCCTTCGCACTCTCGCTGAATGCAACTATATTGCCGCCGGTATGGAGTTTTTTCCAGCGATTGACGAAGAGCAATTCAATTTCATAAAAACCGTAATTGACGATTCCGATTATTATGTTGCAGTTGTGGGCGGAAAATACGGCACGATAGCATCGGATGGCTTGAGTTACTCCGAGAAAGAGTACGACTATGCCGTGCAAAATGGTATTCCGGTTATTGCATTGTTGCGAGAGAATATCGATTTATTAGATAAAGAAAAAAGGGAAACGGCAAGAGATAAACGTGAATTGTTAGATCGTTTTCGAGAGCGTCTTAGCACCGGCCGTTTAATTAGTTATTGGAAAGATGAAACGGAATTGTGTTATCGCCTGATTAACTCGCTTGCGACAACCACAAAAAAGTATCCACGGGATGGCTGGGTACGCGGCGGAAAGGAAACACAAGAGGAGTTGTTGAGAAAAATCGTTGCGCTCGAAGAAGAGACCAAAATACTCCAAAATCAGCTACTCGATCAAAAACAGATACCATTGGCGGAACGTATCATAGAGCTACTAAATAAACAGACAGAGATAAGATATACTTACAAACAGGCTCAACACGACGAGACACCGCACGATGGACTTTTAACACTAGATAATAACAATATCGCTCAATTCTTAGTAGTTAGACTGCAGAACGCTTTGCCTGAATATAGATTTTATGAACTGATAGGTGATCTAATTCAAAGAACAACAGGGCATAATGTATTAGGCGTTGATATTGTTTCTGTCAAAACGGTGCGATCAGCTCTTTCGAGTTTGGGATTAATCAGCGTAACCATGAATGGGCTGGGTGATATTCAAATAATCAGGACGGATCTCGGCGAGAAAGTTATTGGTGCCGATGTTATTAAGGCATTTGAACTTGAGCGGTTGCAAGCGCGCGCAAGAGATGTAACTGCAGCCCACGTCCTAGAAGATTTAGGATTTCTGCTATGGGGAGGGCTTAGACGTTTCGTTACATCCCTGTCGTTGCGCATTAAGAAATGGCGCAGCGATCGGCAGCCTATTGCAGACACGGTAGTCGGAGCCAAAGCCCAGCGTGACGGGACACCGTCTTAGCAAAAATGTTTTGGCAGGCTGAAAGTACGATCTGGAGCTGTCGTTGCCAGGGCCACGCAGCGCGACCACAGGACGATGATTGGTTACGGATAGCTTTCATCATCACCTCGCCGTTGACGCACCGGGTTTAGACGGCGAAAAACACCGCGATCTCTCCCTTCACGGCTCGGTCGCCCCACCGGAGAAAAGCGCCTCTTTCTTGCCGTGCCGCCCCATTCGGCGTCACGCGTAGTTTTGACCCAAACCAGCCCTGAGCAGCTGCAATATCGTTGGGTCAGTTGCATGATTCCTGCGGACAGCCAGAATCGCTACCACTTTACCACATCCAGCTCACTCAGCGTCCTTGTCGCTTTAATAAGCGGACACTCATCGACCGGAGGCAGGTCTGCTGCCCGGCCCGCCGTAGCTTTGGAACGCGCCGGACAGCCAGACACGGGCTACTTGATCGCCCACGTCGTGTTGTGAGGGATATCGATTGCAAACGCGCCTTCGGGCGAACCGGCGGGCGCATCCTTGCTGATGCAGGCGAACGGCTCCTTGCCGGTAATGCCTTTGTACTTGCCGGTGCCTCCCGTCACGATGTGCGTGCCGCAGTCCATCTTCGGCTGCGATTTGTCGAGGTCGCGTGTGTCGAAGGTGGAGAAGACGACATCGCCGTCGGCGTCGGTCAGCGCGCAAGCGCCGTCGATCCATTTTTTGCCGCCCGACTCGACGCTGACGGCGGCGCATTTCGCCTTCATCTTGTCGAGGAACGCTTCTCCCTTGGTGTTCTCTGTCGGGCCAGTCGCTTCGAGAGCGGTGGCCGTGCCGACGCCCGGAATATCGATGGACGACTTCGGCACGAAGGTGAAATGCGTGGTGTAGGACGTGTTGCCACTCTTCGGGGGCGCTTCAACGGCGAACGCGGTCGCCGAACCGAGGACGACGATGGCGCCGAAGGCGACTGCGGAACAGATCATTCTGCCAGACATGCCGTTAACTCCATTTGGTTGATGCGATTTCCGCCGAAAACGCCGTATTGAAAGGCGCGCTGGAGGAGAGGCGCGCCGGAGCGATCGATGCGATCGAGACAGTACCCGGAACGGCCGCTCTGGCACTCAGAGCGGCCAGCGATGCAACGCCGACGCCGCCCTTTATCGCGTCGCGCCGGGTGATGTCGGGATGGTCGATGTGTTTCTTTTTCATAGCGTGTTCCTCGTGCGGCTGATCATCCGAATGAAGCTTCGCTCCGGCTTGCGATTTGAGACCGCCTCAATTTGAAATTGAGGCGTCCTGTGGAGATCGGTTCACCTGCCCGACTTGCCGCTTCCCTCATTGGAGGGACCAGGCTGCGCAGTGGCCCCGGTCGACTCGGGCGACTGACCTGACTTCACCTTCACGACGTCATCGGGCTTCCAGGGCTGGTCGAAAAATTCGACTCCGGTGCCGTGGATAACGTTCAGGGCCGGCAGCATGGTCTGATAAGCAAAAACGGCGCGCTGGTAATACAGATTGTCACGCAAGACCTCCGCTTCTTTTTGCGGCAGCCACTTCCCATCGTTGATCTGCTTAGCGAGCGGCGGTTCAGGCGCTTTCGTGGCGGTCCCTTGCGCCAGAGCGGGCAAAACTACGCTCGGCGTTAAGGCTAGTAGAGCGGACGTTATGATAAAAATTCGAGTCATCACGAGCGTTCCGTGGTGACCTCGGTTCCGCGCGACGGTCCCATCGGGGGCCAGCCGGCTGTATTCCCGGGACCTTGGCCATGTCATTCGCTTCCGAGGTTTGATCGGAGGATTCGAAACTGGAAGGCGGACGTAACCGTTCCCTCCACGGCCACTCTGGATCAGGTAGCGCAGGCTTTCTGGCCATCATGCGCCAGTGCCGAACCGGCGCCTAATTGGAAGGTGTCAACAATGTCGGCACTCATCGCTAGCGCTCCGTAAAGCGTATTTAGCTTTGAAGGAGAAAATCACCGCTTTGCGGAAATCATGCAGTCGTAAATGTTTGTCTGCATTAGCAGGCTGCTGAAAAACGGGCGTGAATAAAACCGTTTTTCCCTTCACGTTCTCCTTCGCCGGCTCTGGTGGCCTTTTGTTGTTTATGCGGCAAGCAGTTTCGGGAGCCGGCCGAGATCGTATGCGGCGAGCGTGAAGGTGAATTGCGCGCCGACACGATCAAGGCCGCGCAGCATGGTTCTGGCGAGCGGGCCGATGGTCTTGCCCCAACCGAACACCTCCTCGATCCGCTTGCGGACACGCTGGCTGAGGGCGTATCCGGCGTGCCGGGTGGTGCGGCCGTCGATCGCCGAGCCAGTGACCTTGGCCGCCACATGCGGCGTCACGTTCATGGACCGCAGCTCATTGACCAAATCCTCCACGTCGTAGGCCTTGTCGGCGCCGAGGGTGATGCGCCCGGGCCGGTCGGCGCGAGGCTCGATCATGGCAAGCGCGGTCTCCCGTTCCGCATGGCCATCGGCCTCTGTGAGGCAACCGTCGACCGCCAGCCCGTTGCGGTTCTCCATCAAGGCATGGCCCATGAAGCAGAGCTTGGCTTCCTTGCCCGGCCCCTTGCGATAAAGGCGCGCCTCGGGATCGGTGAGCGAGGCATGGGTGTCGTTCGAGCGCTTCTGGCCGTGGAAGTCCACCTCGGCATTGCGACTTTTCGCTGATGTTTCGGTAGACGGCGCGCTGCCATCCTGGCCTGGGCCTGCATCGCCGCCGGCCGACGGCTCGGCGCCGGCTAACGCCTGCCTGGGTTGGAAACTTTTCATCGAAGCCCAAGCCTGAATCAGCGTCCCGTCCACGGAGAAATGCTCGTCTGACAGCAGCGGTTTGACCGCCTTGTCCACCAGAATGGCCGCGAGGAATTTGCGGGCGATGGAGATCGTAAGCAGACGGTCGCGGTTCTTTGTGAACACGGTGGGCGCCCATACAGGGTCATCGATGCCGAGCCCAACGAACCAGCGGAACAGCAGATTGTACCGCATCTGCTCCATAAGTTGGCGTTCCGAACGGATGGAGAACAGAATCTGGATCAGCGCCGCACGCAGCAGCCGCTCCGGTGGGATCGAGGGGCGGCCTTCAGAGGCGTAGAGTCCGGCAAACTCGGCATCGAGTGTCACAAGAGCAGCGTTGACTATCTTGCGGATCGTCCGCAGCGGATGCCCCGCCGGAACCCGCTCCTCCAGGTTCACATAGCTGAACAAGGCCCCATTCTGCTCGTCCGATCCCCGCATCTTCGCCTCCATGATGACTGGCGAGGAGGGAATCATATTCGCCGGACGCTGTCAGCTGGTCGGTTTTTCAGCAGCCTGTTAGAGCAGAGTTCGTGCGTGGCAGCGCTTTAATGTTGCGAACCACTCCCATCCCAGTTTCCCCGCCAGCACGAATGCATAGCCGCCGAGCACCACGAGCGCCTGATTGATCGTGCTCGCCGTGAACAGCCCGACGAAGCGCATGAGGATCAGCGACATTAACGCCATCGCGAGCCACTGCAGGTCAGTAGCTGAGCTGTTGCAGCCCAGCCGGTCCAGGCATCGAGGAGCCTCGATTTCAGCGCCGAAATATTTCCGGCAGCTAGCTGCGGTAATCCCTACTGCCCAAAACAGGCACAGGTGCTGTCCTCCGGTCAGGTAGAACGAGGTCCGATTGGATCGACCTCAAGGCTGACGCACGAAGGAGGACAGCGGTGACATATTACGTCGGGTTGGATGTTTCGGTGAAGACCACGTCGGTTTGCATTGTGGATGAGGCGGGCAAGATCGTGAAGGAGCGATCGTTGGCAACCGAACCCGACCACATCGCCGCCTGGCTTGGCAAGACCGGTCTCACCTTCGAGCGGGTCGGGCACGAGGCCGGACCGATGTGGCTTCATGATGGGCTGGCGAAACTGGGATTGCCGGTGGTGTGCGTCGAGGCTCGGCACATGCAAACGGCGCTTGCCGCGATGCGCAACAAGACCGATCGTAACGACGCACGCGGCATCGCACAGATGATGCGTACGGGATGGTTCCGGCAGGTACATATCAAGAGCAGCGCAGGCCAGGAACTACGGCTTCTGCTGGTGGCGCGCCGCGCCCTGATCGACCGGCGCCGCGACATCGAGAACGTGATCAGGGGCACACTCAAGGTGTTCGGCATCCGGGTTGGGCAGGTCAGTCGGCTGAACTTCTCCAAACGCGTGCGTGAGCTTGTGGAAGATAACAGTGCGATTGCGCGTTATACGGATTATCTGACAACTCCTGGATATGTCCGGAGATAGAAAGGGCTGATTTTCAATGCGTTTCTCAACGCTGCGACGTTGACAGAGATTCCTGTAAGTGCCATGATTTTACCTTCTGGAGCTCTCCAGTGGTTGCCTGTTTGGAGCGTATACGGAATAAAATCAGGGGCACACGGACATGAAAATTACCAAGCGTGCGGTCGATAGCTTAAAGTCGAATGGCGACAAGTCTTTTTGGGACGACGAGGTCAAGCGGTTCGGAGTGAGGGTCAAACGCAGCGGGAGGAAGACCTACTTCATCCAGTATCGAACCCCGCAAGGTCGATCGAGAAAGGCAACCATCGGAACGCATGGCACATGGACCCCGGAGCTGGCACGCGAAGAAGCTAAGAAACTTCTGCGTGAGGTGGATCGAGGTCGCGATCCGGCGAAAATACGCGAAGAAGACAAAAACGCGCTGACCATGTCCCAACTCGTTGACGAATATTTTGAAAGGGTGCGGCGAGGACATCCCTACACGCTGAAGCGAAGTGGTCGTCCTTTGAAACCATCGACATTATATACGGATGAGGGCTCATGCCGTCGGCATGTGATCCCGCTACTGGGCAAGAAAATCGTGCGCGACATTACGCCGGACGATGTTGCCTGGTTTATCATGGCGGTCACCGAGGGAAAAACCGCAGGCATTTTTAAGGTCCCCGGATCGCGCGGCAAGGCTGTCGTGAGAGGTGGTGAAGGGGCGGCCAGACGTACCGTTGCCCGGCTGAGCGCGATCTTTACCTACGCAGTGAAATGCCGGTACGTCAGCACAAATCCGTGCAGGGACGTTCCGCGCACTAAGGACAAACGCAAGAGCATCCGGCTAAGCTTTGAGGATTACGCCAGCTTTGGGAAACGCATATCGAACGCAGAACGTATAGGTGACCCGTGGCAGTTTTGCGCAATAGCGCGGCTGCTCGCCTTGATTGGCCTTCGCAGAAGCGAAGCAAACAACCTCCGTTGCGCCGAGGTTGATCTCCCTAATCGCTGTATAAGGCTCGCCGACAGCAAAACGGGGCCTTCAGTTCGGCCGCTCGGTGAGCCGGCGATAAGACTCCTGCGAGAGTTGGTCCGGCTGGATCAAACTTATGTCTTCCCGAGCACTTGCGATGACCATCTCGCCTTCAGCAACCTTGGGCGCTATTGGCGAAGGCACGTCATGGGGCTTACGCCGCACAGTCTGCGTCATGGCTACGCGTCCGCCGCCTTTGAACTCGGCTGCAGCGAGACCATCGTTGCTCATCTGCTTGGCCATTCCACATCGAGGACCACGACGCAAGGCTATATTCGCGCGCCAGAAAGAATGGTGCTCGAAGCGGCTAATCGGGTTGCTACGTATATCGACCGCGCGATGGCTGGGGAGCTGAGCCAGCTCATTTGGCTGGAGGAGCCGAGCGCATATGAATACCAACCTCGTGGTCATTGGGTCCCGTTACCGACACCTGCGTCGGGCATCCCAATTCCAGGTAGGCAAATGCTCCCCCCTGTTGAGGGAAGCTCTTTTTGAGCGTTCAGCTGCTGAATAGCTGATGATCGGCCGTCTGGCGAACGCCGCGCGCGCGGTCGCCAGTGTTTGCCCGTTAAATGCCGAACGCTACCTGACGTTGTCACCATCGCACCGCCATAGCGACGGCTCCCGCCGAACATCTCGCAAATTGCGGCTTAGTGGTATATATCATTGATGTATATCAATGCAGGAGTATCATCATGCCAGATAAGGGTATAGCGAAGATCTTCATGCATGGACGCAGCCAAGCGGTTCGTTTGCCCGTGGCGTTTCGCCTGCCGGGTGACCGGGTGCGCGTGCGTCGCGTTAAGGGTGGCATTCTGCTTGAGCCAATCATGGCGGATATCGATGCTTGGTTCGCCGAACTTGATCGCTTCGCTGACGAGCCTTTCATGCCTGAAGGTCGCAATCAGCCCCCAATGCCGGAACCCGTGGATAAATTCGAGTGAGCCGGAAATATCTTCTGGATACGAACGCGGCCATCGCGATCATCAATGAAAATCCGCCTGCGGTTAGAAAGCACCTACGTAAGGCTCTCAAGGGAAGCGAGGTTCTGATCTCCTCGATTTCTGTGTACGAGCTTTGGTACGGCGTCGCCCGCAGCGCGGCGCGGCAGAAGAATGCGGAGCGCCTACGTGCTTTTTTGGCCGGCGCGATTGTATCTGTTCCGTTCGAGGACCAGGACGCGAAAGCGGCTGGGGAGGTAAGGGCGACCCTTGAGGCGCTCGGCCATCCCAGCGGTCCCTATGACACGTTGATTGCCGGACAGGCTCTGCAACTCGGCGCGACAGTGGCGACAGCAAATATCAAGGAATTCGACCGTGTATCGGGGCTCGTTTGGGAGAACTGGGCAGAGAACTGACGGGAGATCGACCATGCAAGAATATCGACCAGGGATCAAGACCGCGCTTCGTAGCTGGAAGCGCGCAAGGCCGCCGATCACCGAGACATTTCTTTTCTTTCGTCCAGGCTTGACGTTAGTGGAAAATCAGTTGACAGATCCGTCTCGGACGCATTGCGTCCAGACCTAGACTGCTCTTCTTGACTGACGACCGCTGTCTACCAGCGGCCTCAGCTCAGTTAAGGCATTCTCCGCGACCCACATCAGAAGATGTAAACCAAAAGGCCGCGCTCATGCGACCTCACTGGTAGCTGCGACGTTCAGGCGATCGCGGATTTGTTGAAACTCTCTTCACCGCATGGACAGACAGCAATCGGAAAGCTGTTGCTGTCGGGACATACGGCATGAATGTGACGGCAAACTCTCGCACCAAGGCCGGTTTTGATGAAGTCAGTTGGCCACGCGCCTTGACGCTTTGGGCAAATCGGTTGACAGATGCTTCCTGGGCGCTTTGCGCTTGGACCGATATCGCTTAATTGTCAAACGACATCCGGAACTACCCCCTTTGCGTCATGAAGAACAGCCCCCACTCGGGTTCACGAAGTTGGTTGGTGGTTGCCGGTGACGGCGTGGAGGGAGGCGGAGCCGACCGGAAGGCCGTCACCGGCGGGCGGCTTGATCAGTCCGCTCCTTCGCTTGGCGCGCAGCCGATAGCTGTCGCCTCGGATCGTCAGCACGTGGCTGTGATGCAGGAGCCGGTCGAGGATGGCGGTGGCGACGACGGGGTCGGCGAACACCGTGCCCCACTCGGCGACGCTGCGGTTCGAGGTTATCAGCATCGCGCCGGTCTCGTAGCGGCGGCTGACGAGCTGGAAGAACAGATGCGCGGCGTCGGGCTCGAGCGGCAGATAGCCAAGCTCATCGACGATCAGCAGCTTCGCCTTGGTGAAGCCGACCAGCTTCTCGTCAAGCCGCTTCTCGCCATGCGCCTTGGCGAGGCCTGCGACCAGCGCCATTGCTGTCGTGAACTGTACCGAGTAGCCCGCCAGAATTGCTTCGCGGCCGAGCGCGATCGCGAGATGCGTCTTGCCCACACCGGGCGGGCCGAGCAGAAGCACGTTTTCGCCGTTGGCGATCCAGCGGGAGGCGGCCAGGTCGCGGATCTGCTTGGGATCGAGGGAGGGCTGCGCCTCGAAGTCGAAGCCCGACAGCTCCTTCACCGCCGGAAAGTGAGCCAGCTTCAATGCCATCTCGATGCGGCGGTGATCCTTACGCGCGATCTCACGCTCGCACAGCAGGGCGAGCGTCTCCCGCGTCGACAGGTTGGACCGCGCCGCCTCATCGAGCAGGCTGTCAAGCTGATCGCGGATGCCGCCGAGCTGCAATCGCGCCAGCATGGCGTCGAGCTTGTCGGTCGGAACGTCGGGCGCTTTCTTGGCTCGCGGCATCAGAAGCTCCCTCCGATGGCGGCTTCGTACTCGGCAAGCGGCCGCAGCAGCGTTGGCGGAGGCGCGACCGGAGCCACTTCGATCGCCTGCCTGCGCACAGCGCCATCGCGGCCGGCAACGCCGTCGAGGTGCGTGCGGTCGACGACACGCTGGCGCCGGCCTTCCGCCTGGCGGTGGACAGCGACCTCGCGCACGCCATGCCGGATGCGCACCTCGCCGGCGGCCAGCGTAACAGCGACCCGCTCGCCGATGAGGCGCCACGGCACGGAGTAGCTGTTGGTGTCGATCTCGACCGCGCAGTCGGTGCCGACGATCCGCGACAGCTCGCGCAACGCGCCGAACGGCGGCCGGCTCCCAAGCGGCTTAAGCCGGTGCGCTTCGTCGCGCTCGAAACGGGCGATCGGCGCCTCGCCGGTCGTGCCATGCACACGGACGTTCGCGACCTCCCGCTCCCACTTGGCCAAGTGCGCCTCGAACGCCTCCCAGCTCGCGAAGGCGTGCCCGGCGATGGCGTTCTTTTTCACATAGCCGACGCCGTTCTCGGTCTTGCCCTTCGTGCGCGCCCGGTACGGCGCACAGGCCCGGGGCGTGAAGCCCCAATGCCTGGCGAACGCCAGCAGCTTGTCGTTGAACTGGACCGTGCGGCTTACCGCGTCGTGACGCGCCACGAGCGCCCGCGGGTTGTCCATCAGCACCTCCTCCGGCACGCCGCCGAAGGTCGTGAATGCGCTCTCCAACCCTGAGAACCAGCTCGCCTGCTGCTCGTGCCGGAACGCCCGAACATGCAGTCGCCGCGAATGCCCGAGCGTGGCCACGAATACGAAGACCTTGAGCCTGGTGCCGCCGATCTCGACCAGCCGCTCGCCGAAGTCGATCTGCAATTGCCGGCCCGGCGGCGTCTCGAACCGTGTCGTCGCCAAGGCCTCGGCCTTGAGCGCCTGCCGATATGGCGCAACGGCGCGCTGCAGCGTCCGCAGGCTGACCGCCAGCTCCTTCTCGGCAAGAAGATCCTGGCGCACGACATCGGCGTTGCCGCGATGCCTGATGAATCGCTCGCGCAGCCAGTCCTCGTGCCCGTCCAGTGTCTTCGAGCGCTGTGGCGATTTGAACGGCACGACGCCGCCCGCCGCCACGTAATGCTTCACTGTATGATGGCTGCAGCCCAGCGCCGCCGCGATGCGCTTCAAACCCCAACCGCACGCCTTCAGCCGCAACATAGTCTCGACGTCGTCCGGCGTCTTCATCGCCTGCCCCCGTGGATCACTCCACGACGGGCTTTCCGCAATTCGTTCTCTGTCCATAAAGGGGCTCCTCAGCTACGAGGAGGGGGGCAATTCCTCGCGTCGCCAAGGGGGCAGTTTTCCATGTCGCGCGACACTTAATCCGCTGATATATCTGAGGCAGTCATGCTTCTCCTGGTCTTAGTGACCAGATGGTTGTCTAGTCGTATCGAGTTAGCCCCCTCCACGAGGTCAAGATTTGGAATGCCCGCCGGCGCCGATCGGGAGGGCGATAAAAAGTCGCCGGCCTTTCACGCGCTGACCGGCGCCCACCAGAAAAATTAATGCGCGCGAGTTTTCGAAACTTTTTTTGGTAGTAGCCACTTGGCTGCGCAAAGAGGAACGCATGGGACGCAGAAGACCCAAGCCCGAACGGCCCTCAGCGAAGGCGGCAAAGGACAATCCAGGCAATCGCCCGCTCGGCACCGATCCGGTGATCTCGACCGAGGGTGCTAGCTAGCTCGGCGTGGGCTCTCATACTGAGGTTTTCACTTTGTGGGAGCGATCGAGCCGTTGATCGAGGCTACCGTCGCGTTCCGTTATGGTACATCTGATATGACGAAGGCTGAGGATGGGGAGGAAGACGGTGGTAGTGATGAAGTGCCGACTGAGGCGCTCAGAGGTTACTGGGCGACTCTAGACCGCTGGGCGCGGCTGTCGCCATATGGGCAGGAGGCTATTGGAAAACTCGTAAAGCCCCAGCGCCAAGCTTGAAAGGTGGCGACGTTATCTGGGGCACATCGATCCGCATGTTATTGATACTTGACAAAAAAGAAAATCAGTTGACAGATCCGCTTCGGGAGAATTGCGTTCTGAGCCAGCATGCCGATGCTCCCTTATGCTTCCAATCGGCAACTTCGGCCGACCCTGATCCACAAAGTTCCAGGTTCGAGCCTCGAGAATTGTGAGCCGATTGGAGCACTCAGGGATGACCGTTACCATCATCGGATGAGCGGCTCTCTTGTTGGAAGTCTGCTGGCAACATAGCACTAATTGCTCCGTGAGCCGCCGAGCCTTGACGGAGTGAGCTGAGGCGTGCGCGTTTCAGTGTTCGAGTAGCGATTTCTGGGTTCATCCCGACTTCAACTTAGACATTCCCCAAAGAACTTGACGCTATCGGAAAATCAGTTGACAGATCCGCGTCGGGAGAACTGCGTTCCGCCGCAGCTTGCCGATGCTTTCGCGTACAGGCAACGGAGAATACCCGGAACGGACAATCATTGAACTTGCGTATGGGATTGCACCCCTGGCGTCCAACCGGTTGGAACTGGGAGGGGGGATGCAAATCTCTGGCCCTGCCCAAAGTCTCGGACCGGCGCCCCCCGCATTCGGAGATTTTTTTTCCGAAAACTAAGAATTTTGGAGTGACGGTGTTTTTTGAGAGGAGTAGACGATTGGTTCGACTTGTCAAC
The DNA here is from genome assembly GCA_963798805.1 of uncultured Alphaproteobacteria bacterium. GTDB lineage: Bacteria > Pseudomonadota > Alphaproteobacteria > Rhizobiales > Rhodomicrobiaceae > CAVZCK01. The sequence goes on along the minus strand of CAWCVC010000016.1, from coordinate 72,648 downwards.
AAGCTGATGCACACGCGAGCCTATGAGTAAGGTACTCAAGTATAATAGGATCAATATAAACGTCTTATATAGCAGAAATTTTCACAAATATACCGGATTGCTTTGTGCTACCCATTGGCTCCGCGAATAAAATTTGACTTCGAAGAGCTCGCTTCGCGTGGTGTGACTAAAGTTAAGAATATCCGAGTCGTTGACGCCGCCATCCTCCGATGAGCGATTTTTTTTTGCCATTCTCCGAAAAGCCAAGCGCCCGATTAACTTGCCCTCGCATGATGATCGAGCGGACCTGCGTGAGTAGCGGAACCTTTCGCCTGTTTACTGATGATCCATAATGAAAGGAGGTCCATCTGACCTTATCGATCTCCTCTGAAAGCTGAGCATTCAGATTTCATCCGAGTTGCCAGCTCACATATTCGCTGCCGAAGGCACCTTCTCGAATCCAAACATCTCGAGGTTACCCATGACTGCCCCGTTTAACGGTCGGGCCGCAGAAACCAGTGCGGCTGCCAATTTTTCCGTTTTGGACAATTCGCCTGTAAGCTCGGCCCAAAGACGAATGCTTACGACACCGGAAGCCGCCAGCTATCTTCAATTGTCCGTAACCTATCTCAATAAGATGCGTGTCAGTGGCACAGGGCCGGTTTTCGTAAAGTTGGGCCGCTCCGTGCGCTATCGGCAAGCGGATCTGGAAACGTGGATAGCGGCACGCTGCTTCGCTTCAACGAGTGCGGCACAGATGACCAGCGGTCAAAAGTCCTCATAGCGAAACCCGCCGATCGATCCCTCCCCATCGTGCCCCGCCGAGTGACAAGACCAGGCGGGGCATTTTCCGTTCTATCAGTTGAGGAAATGAGGAACAAGGCGATGACGTTTATGCCATCGTTGCCGCAACTGCCCCACAACATCGAAGCTGAGCAGGCCCTGCTGGGCGCGATCTTCATCAACAATCGCGTGTTCGAGAGCGTGTCGGACTTGCTCATTGCAGAGCATTTTTACGCCCCCCTTCACGCCCGGATCTATGAAATCGCCGCCAAATTGATCGCGGCGGGACGGACGGCATCGCCCGTCACCTTGAAAGACTATCTGCCAGCGGAAGAAATGGTGGGAGAGATTACGATCGCCCACTACCTTGCGCGCATCGTTACCTCCGCCACCAGCGTCATCAACGCACCTGATTATGCGATGACCATCCGAGAGCTGGCACGTCGGCGCGCGCTCATCGCAATCGGAGAAGAGATTATCAATGCGGCCCATACAGTGTCCGCCGATACGTCCGTAGCCGGTCAGATTGAAAAGGCTGAAGGCAACCTATTTCGGCTTTCTGACCACAGCGGACAACGTAAAACACGGCGCCTCGGTGAAGTCGTTCCTGAAGTGCTCGCTGCTAGTGCCAAGCGCTATGAGACCGGCACCGCCTTGGCCGGGCTTTCGACTGGTTTCAAGTCGCTCGATGAACTGATTGGCGGCTTGAGGCCTGGAAATCTCATCGTGCTTGCCGGCCGGCCGGCGATGGGTAAGTCCGCGCTTGCTGCGCAGCTTGCTCTGAATGCCGCCAAGCAAGGCGTGCCCGCGCTCTTCGTGTCATGCGAAATGTCGGACACTGAACTTGCCATTCGCGCACTTGCCGCCGAAGCTGGCATCTCCGGCAGGCAGATTGAGAGCGGCCATTTCGATGGGGAGCCAGCCTGGCGAAAGCTTAAGGTGGTGGAGCAGGTGCTGGAGAAGGTGCCTCTTTATCTCGAAGTTGCGGCAGGCCTCACGCCCGAGGCGTTGCTCTCCCGTGCTCGTCGCAAAGTGCGTACAAAGAATGTCGCACTAGTGATCGTCGACTATTTGCAACTCTTGCGCGCCGAAGGCATGCGCAGCCGGTATGAGATCGCGACCGCCGTCTCGAATGCCCTCAAAGCCATTGCGGTCTCTTTGCAAGTGCCGCTGATCGCCATCTCGCAGCTATCTCGGGAAAATGAAAAGCGGCAGGATAAGCGACCGCAGCTCTCCGATGCGAAAGTGGAGCGATTGAGCAGGACGCCGACGTCGTGATGTTCGTCCATCGGCCTGAATATTATCTGCGTCAGGAAGAACCTGATCCTGGCTCTGATGATCACGATGACTGGCAGGCCAATCTGCGCCGGTGCGCTGGTCAGGCTGAAATCATCGTAGCGAAGCACCGCCATGCGGCGACTGGGAAGGTAACTCTTCGCTTTGACGCGCCTTGTTCCCGATTCCATGACGACCAGGAACGGCGCGCGTGAGCTTAGATAGACCGCGCGTTTGCATTTGGCGAGAGCAGATGGCAGATTCCGACTTAACCGCCATGACTAAACTCGTTCTGCATACCGTGGCGCTTTATTTCGATAGTTCCGGTCGCAGTGCTTATCCAAGCTTGGACATGATTGCTCAGCGCGCATCGATCGATCGTTGCACGGCCATACGACATCTCAAGAGATGTGCGGACTGGCTCGATCAGCGCAAGAGCTGCGGTCGCGGAAATGCGACAGAATACACCGCGATTTTCCCTGAACGGACGATTTTTGAGCCCTCACGCGAGCTCGCCTGTCGCACCGCATCTCAGAGTCCCGACGCTGCGAATATTGCGCCCTTTCCCGGAAGGAAAAGGTGGCAGCAGGCCACCCTTTCTTCGGCAAAAAGGGTGGCACCGTGCACGGAAAAAGGTGGCTCAGCGCCACCCCACATAGACCAAGAAATGGAAAGAGAGAGACGCGAGCTTGGCATTCATGATCGGCAGCAAACTTTCGCTATTGATTCGGTTGGCATCCGGCTCAGGCGGTTCACCGTGCCGTGGGATTCGATAGACGGCTTAGCCAGCGCATGTGGCATCACGGTAAAAGAGGCCCGGGCCCTCGCGGAGGCCGAAGGGCATGCATGGGCAGCCAATGACAAAGTGCCTGATCACCCGTTGGCTTATCTGCGCACCGTCTTTGCGGCGCATCGCGATAGCAACAAGATAACCGCGGCCAAAATCGACCGGGTCACCGCAGCTGTGCGAAAGAACGTCCAGCCGCGTCAAAACGTAAGCGCGGCTCCCGCTGCCCTCTCCCGAGCTCGCCAAGTTGCGCTTGTCGCAAGCTTCCTCGAACACCGGGAATGGTCTGCCCGAGTCCGCGAGGTTTTAGGGCCCGCGCCCGGCCAACCTGGATGTACAATCCCATCACAGATCATTGAAGAGGCGCGCCGCGTCGCGACGGAGAGAGAAAGGCAGGCGTGTGGTTGAGGTCATGCCGTTGCACCGAGGAGCGGGGAGTAAAAGTCTGCAGCCTTTGATGCGGCGTCGGCACTCCCCGCAAAATGATGCGCGATGGCAGAAACGTTCTGCTAGTTTGCTCAGCAGAATTCGCTCCACTTGGTCGCGGCTGAGGGATTCGAACTGAAAAAATTAGGATGTTTTTACAATATGTTACCGAAACGAATTTTCGGCATTACCAACACAATGACCAGCAAAAAAATGGTGTCCGAGCAGGACCCGAACCAGGAATTCATAGCCGAATTTGCGCCGCCCGGCTATCGTTCTTTCACAGGTTTCGTGCCTTTGTCGCGCTCAGCCACATGCCTTTCGAGAACGAGGACGACATAGCTATTCAGTGAGCGCCGGTCTTCCTGTGCGAACTGCTTGAGCCGCGCTTTCAACTCAGGCGAGAGGCGTATCGATGTCGGCTGCAACTCATCCATGCATCGGTTGTAGTTATAGCGAGTTAGCGCGACAATGAGTTATTCCTAGTCGCATATAGTTATTTGTAGTCATATTGATTAGCGTCATCGAGGAGATCGGAACTCTCGCTGGTGAAGCCGCTTTTGACCGCATCGGTTATCGAGCCAGAACCAAAAGCAGGCTCACCGAGTGGCGGAGCGACCAACAACTTCGAGGCGACAAGGACGAATGACGACTGCGGACTTGCGAGCTCATCTGGCAGAAGCCACCATCTCAATCGAAGCGGCGCTTCTGGTGGTCGAGGGAAGCCGCCGAAACCGATTAGAAATCGTGCATGAGCTTCTCAAGCAGGCGCTAGATGCGCTTGATCGGTCAAATGCAGAGGATGACGCCAGCGTTGTCCTGCGATTTCCTCAAGCTCGCTGAATAAGCTTGCCGGAGTTATCGGTCAGCTGCAAGGTCGATTGTATGCAATTGCGCAGTCGGCTCCCTAGAGCTGAAGGGCTTGGATATAAATCAAAGGCGCGGGGTTGAGGATTAAGCTGAGGGGGCGTGCTCTTGCCCGAATTCCCAAAGCAGCATAAATCGTGGAGACAGAGGATTGCCCCTTGATTCACACTGCCTTCGTTGCTAAACAGACCTCCGCCGATTGTTCCAAAATTTTTGAGACTAAATGCTAGGTAAAGTTCCCGACTTAATTAGATTTGCGCAGCAACTTAATATGAAATTGGAAGCAGATTGATGGCGATTTGAGGTTATGAAGAATATTGCTTATTTTGGGAGGATTCAACGGTGCAGAGTGTCTATTGTAAGTCCGGTATCACATTGCAAATGCACAAACCATTATAACCGTTTGAGATAACTGCGCTGCTGCAAATGGGCGCATGCTCATTCATGATGTGATAAAGCCTCGAGCTCAATAACAACGGCATAGCGGGCTCAAATTACGATCTCGTGATGTCTTCTTTGATGCTTTGGATTTGAGTGATTAGTTCACCCAAAGTGCGGTAGCGTTGCCTAATTCTTTAGGATCATCGATACGATGTCGGCCTATGTTTTAGGCGTGACGTTTTGTGAATGCTCCACCGGCTAAAGCCGGTGGCTTCGAGTTACGGCTAAAAGCCGGATCGGTCCGCGGTCCGGCGGACTACACAACCTGAAAGTCATCATCAGGCTCCGACGGCTTCTAGTTTTTTGAGGTATTCTTTCCACACCTCGTCAGTCACGTTCCCACTCGATGAGACCCAATATCCTCGCGCCCATAGATGCTGGCCCCAATAGCGTTTCCTCAGACTTTTGAACTCCGACAACAGCTTATGCGAGCTCTTCCCCTTCAGATATTGCACCGCCCGCGACACGGACAGGTTTGGTGGGATCGAGAGCAGCAGATGCACATGATCCCGTTTTATAGAGCCCGCATGAATCTGCATCTCCTTCGAGCGCGCAATCTCACGCAGTAGTTCCCGGCACCGATGGCCGACGTCGCGACCCAAAACCTCATGACGATACTTCGTCACCCAGACCAAATGATATTTGCAGTCCCAGACAGTATGGGCTGCCCTGCTTATAAATTTGCATCCCCGGATGCTACGGTACCCTGTCGCCTAAAGGCGAGGGGGTTTACGGATCCCCTATCGGGGACTCTAAATTATTGCGCTTTTGCGCCATCCGCACAGACAACATCTACAGAAATACATTGGCGATGCTTCACCTCTTGGTGGACCCGCTCCGCAGGGCGATGCATCGGCGCAGAGCCGCGGATGCGGCCTGACAGATTAGCGACTGGTCTTTTCGCTACAACGCGGGGCTGCAACTGAGCCATGCAGGGCGGTGCAGACGCTCAAGGCAGCGAGGGCGCCACAACGACGCCTGCCGTGGCAGCCTTCAAATCGGCTGTAGGCGGACTCGCTTTCGGCACGGCACTTCTGCTGCTGCCCTTCTTAGCTGCTGTCGTCCCGGCGGCGGCGCTCGACATTGAAGATGTCAGCGATTTGGGGCAATTACACCGCAGGTTGTGTCGCCACTTGCGATTAATTGCGGGCTTCGGTTTCAACAAGGCCACAACGAATTCGAGGTATTTGCAGTGAATTATCAGAACCGGGACCTCGTTTGCTCTGGCTCAGGGCTTGCGGCACGCTTCCGCAGCAAACAAGCAACGGTCGGCGTGATCGGCCTCGGCTATGTTGGATTGCCTCTTTGTCTCGCAGCTAACAGCTGCGGCATGAACGTGATCGGCTTCGATATCGATCCGGCGAAGCCCGAAATGATCGCTAAGGGGATGAGCTATCTTCGCCACATCCCCTCGTCGCGGCTTGAGGTCGCGGTTGCGAGCGGCCGGTTTCAAGCTACTTCTGACCTTCAGCGCCTGTCAGAACCCGAAGCAGTCATCATCTGCGTGCCGACGCCACTGACGACGCATCTCGAGCCGGACCTTTCCTTTGTTGTGTCGACTGCGGAGGTGATTGCGCAACATCTGCGGCCGGACCAACTCGTCGTGCTCGAATCGACCACGTATCCAGGCACGACGAACGAGGTGCTGAAGCCCATTCTGGAAAAGAGCGGGCTCGAATGCGGAAGCGACTTCTACCTGGCGTTTTCTCCCGAGCGTGAGGATCCCGGCAACACGTCGTTCACAACGTTAACGATGCCGAAGGTGATTGGTGCCGATGATGCCGCTTCGCTTGAGATTGCGCAGGCTCTCTACGCAAACTTCATCTCGCATGTTGTTCCCGTTTCGCGCTCGCGCGCGGCTGAGGCCGTGAAGCTCACCGAGAATATCTTTCGCGCAGTGAATATCGCGCTGGTCAACGAGTTGAAGCTTGTCTACGAACCCATGGGCATTGATGTCTGGGAGGTGATCGATGCCGCCAAGACAAAGCCCTTCGGCTTCATGCCATTCTATCCGGGCCCCGGACTCGGCGGGCACTGCATTCCGATCGATCCGTTCTATCTGACCTGGAAGGCGCGCGAATACGGAATCACTACCCGCTTCATCGAGCTGGCCGGACAGATAAACTCCGCCATGCCACAGCACGTCGTGGATCGGCTAGCCCGAGCTCTCGATACGGGGCAAAAGAAGGGGCTTAACGGGTCACATATCCTCATCCTCGGTGTATCTTACAAGAAGAACGTTGATGACATGCGGGAAAGCCCAGCGTTGCGAATCATCGAGCTCCTTGAAGCGCGTGGCGCGATGACCGATTTCTTCGATCCCTTCGTACCTGTTATCCCACCGACCCGCGAGCATGCGACCCTCGCCAGCCGCAAGAGTGTCATCTGGCGCAACGATCTCGCCGCCGCCTACGACGCCGTGTTGATCGTCACGGACCATGACGACGTCGACTACGGCACAATCCTCAAACACGCCAAACAGGTCGTTGACACCCGCAATGCCTGTCGCAAGGCCGGTCATACCTCCGGAAATCTCGTTCTGGCCTGAGCCCCCCCCCGGAGCCCGGCGTCGGTGCACGCAACCCTGGGCCCGGGATCGCAACGCTATGATGAGACACGGATCTTGAGCCAGGAATACAATATCGATTGTATCGTCGGCGCTCGTCCGAACTTCATGAAGATCGCACCAATTCTGCGTGCGTTCGATACGGCCGGCCGCTGTGCTACACGCCTTGTCCACACCGGTCAGCACTATGACGAGGCAATGAATGCGGTATTCTTCGACGAGCTCGGCATTAGAGCGCCCGATATTAGTCTGGAGATCGGATCGGGCACGCAAACCGAGCAGACCGCCCGGATCATGATGGCGCTCGAGCCCGTGCTCGCGCTGGCTAAGCCGGACCTAGTGCTCGTCGTGGGTGACGTGAACTCGACGATGGCTGCCGCGCTAGTGGCGTCGAAGATGCTCATTCCGCTGACCCATGTCGAAGCCGGATTGAGGTCGGGCGATCGGACGATGGCGGAGGAGGTCAACCGTCTGGTCACTGACCGGCTGTCCGATCTGTTACTAACGACCGAGCGCCGCGCCATCGACCAGCTCGTCGCTGAAGGCCTCGATCCCGCGTGCATCCACTTTGTCGGCAACGTGATGATCGACACTCTCCACGCCAATCTCGCCCGGACGCGGCCGGCCTCCGAGATCATCATGGAGCATGCCGAAGACGGTCGCTTTGCCGTGGCTGCGACGGCTGGCTACGGGCTCGTCACGCTGCACCGACCGTCGAACGTGGATGAGCCCGCACAGCTCAGCGGTCTCTTCGCAGCATTGGCCGAGATCTCTGCCGAACTGCCGCTGCTGTTCCCCATGCATCCGCGCACGCGCCAGCGGGCCGAGAGCGCGGGGCTGATGCCGACGATCCGCAGCGCTAGGATCCTCACGACGCCGCCGCTCGGCTATCTGCAGATGCTGGGGCTAATGCGCGGGGCGCGGCTTGTGATCACCGACAGCGGCGGTATCCAGGAGGAGACTACGGCTCTCGGTGTGCCGTGCTTAACTGTGCGGGACAATACCGAGCGGCCGATCACCATTAGTGAAGGCACCAACACGCTGGTCGGCAGCTCACCCAGCGCCTTACACAAGGCTGTCGCTGAAGCCCTGAAAGGGCTAGGTAAGCGCGGCCGTGTTCCAGAATTGTGGGATGGGCGGACCGCCGAACGGGTGGTCGGCCACGTTGTCGCGTTCCTCGATGGCCGACACCGATCGTCCCAAGGCGCACTAATGGTCTGATCGTGCTTCGTCGGCGCGATGGCCTGCAGTTCCGGCAGGATCATGCACATCCTATTTCTGACCCATTACTATCCCCCCGAGGTCAACGCTCCAGCATCTCGCACTTCCGAGCACTGCCGCCAATGGGTGCGGGCGGGGCACAAGGTGACCGTCGTCACCTGTGCACCGAACCATCCGACCGGTAAGATCTATCCGGGTTACCGCAACCGCCTGTTACAACGCGAGACGATTGACGGTGTTGAGGTAGTGAGAGTATGGACCTTCCTCGCTGCCAACAGGGGCTTTCTGCGGCGGATATTGAACTACCTCTCGTATATGACAAGCGCGACGCTGGCGCTGCGGCGCATCGAGAGTCCCGATGTCGTGGTCTCAACATCGCCGCAGTTCTTCTGCGGCCTGACCGGCATGATCGCGAAGTCGATGCGCAGAGTGCCGTGGGTGCTGGAGATCCGCGACATCTGGCCAGAGAGCATCGTTACCGTCGGTGCGATGAAGAAAGGCGCGGTAATCCGTTTCATAGAGTGGCTCGAGCGAACCGCCTACCGCCGCGCCGACTGCATCGTGTCAGTGACGAACTCGTTCGTCGCCCACATTGCGACGCGCTGCGATGCCCCGGAAAAGATCCGCGTCATAAAGAATGGCGCCGATCTTTCTCTATTCTCGCGTAGCGCCGACGCTGCGGACGCGAAACAGGCACTCGGACTGTCAAACAAGCTAGTTGCTGCCTACGTCGGCACGCATGGTATGGCGCATGGCCTCGATACGATACTCAATGCGGCGTGGCTCACCGCCAATCGCAATGATATTGTCTATCTAATGGTCGGTGACGGTGCGGAGCGGCAGCGCCTGCTCGAGCGCGCCACAGCGCTGGAGCTCGACAATATCCGCATCGTCGGCCAGTGGCCGAAGTCCGATATGCCAAAGGTGTGGGCGGCAACTGATATCAGCTTGATCCTGCTCAAGCGGAACGATCTCTTCAAGACTGTGCTACCGTCGAAGATGTTTGAGGCCATGGCCATGCGCTGTCCGATCGTGCTCGGAGTTGAGGGCGAGGCGAAGGCGCTGCTCGACGCCGGTGACGCCGGCATTTCCATCACGCCGGAAAGTGCTGAGGAGCTAGCAGCGGCGGTGATGCGGCTTGCCGATAATCCGGTTCTTGCTGCCCGCCTTGGTGCGAACGGGGAAGCGTACGTACGCGCCCATTTCGATCGGGTGCGGTTGGCTGGTGACTATCTCCATGTTCTGTCAGGGCTTGCATCGAGCGACACTCCGCGCGGGCCATTGGGCAAGGGTGTTACCGAGGTTGGGGTGCGCCCGCTGTGATGGAGTGGAGGTGAGTGATGAGAACAATCGTGCTAGCCGAGGTGCCTTGACCTGACGTGTGCGGAATTTGTGGCATCTATGCATTTGCCGGCCGTCAGCGCGCCGACGTGGCCAACGGCCGTCGCATGCGCGATCGGATGATGTCTCGTGGTCCTGATGGCCACGGCGAATGGCTGTCGGACGATGGCGGCGTCTGGCTGGGCCACCGCCGGCTGGCGATCATCGATCTATCGCCGACCGGTGCACAGCCGATGCTCGCCGCCGACGGCGCACAGGTACTGACCTACAACGGCGAAATTTACAATTACGCGGAGCTGCGCGAGGCACTGAAGGCCGAGGGGGCTGTGTTCCGCGGTACGTCGGACAGCGAAGTATTGCTTCACCTCTACCGGCGGCACGGTCCCGAATTCGTCGCCCGGCTGCGCGGCATGTTTGCGTTCGCCATCTGGGACCCGGCGCAGCAATCGCTCTTTCTTGCGCGCGATCCCTATGGAATCAAACCACTCTACTATTGCGCCCGGAACGGCGTTTTCCGCTTTGCCTCACAAGTGAAGGCGCTGGTCGCGGATCCGGCGGTGCCGCAAAGCCCTGATCCAGCGGGCGTTACCGGCTTCTTCCTATTTGGCAGCGTCCCGGAGCCGTTCACGATCTACGAAGGGATAGCAGCACTACCGGCGGGCTGCACGCTGACGGTCGGCCACGACGGCGTCGGCGCTGTACGCCGCTACCATACGATCGGCGCCGTGCTGCTCGAGGCGGAGCAAGCGTGTGAAGCGCGGGCCGTGGCCAATCCCACCGAGACGATGCGACTGGCGCTGCTCGACAGCGTTCGCCATCACCTCGTCGCCGATGTGCCGGTCGGGGCATTTCTCTCCGCCGGTGTTGATTCCGGTGCACTTGTCGGCCTAATGCGTGATGCGGGACAGAGCGAGATTCGTACCGTCACACTTGCCTATGATGAGTTCCGTGACGGTCGCAACGACGAGTCATCTCTGGCGTCCAAGACGGCCGCGCGCTACGGCACGACCCACACCACACGGCGTGTCACGGCGGAGGAGTTCCATGCCGAACTGCCGCGCATCCTAGAGGCGATGGACCAGCCGTCGGTCGACGGTATTAACACGTGGTTCGTCAGCAAGGCCGCACACGAGCTGGGGCTCAAGGTGGCGATCTCTGGCGTCGGCGGTGACGAGTTGCTCGGCGGCTACAGCACCTTCCACACAATTCCGCGAATCGCACGTCTGACCCGGCTTGCGCCGGCGCTCAGGTCGTTGTCGACGATGTTCGAGCAGGGTGTCGATGCGGTCCGTCGCATGGGCCTTGCCATGCATCCCAAGGTCGCCGGCCTGATGCGCTACGGCGGCAACATTCAGGGCGCCTACCTGCTACAGCGGGGCCTCTACCTGCCGCATGAGCTGGAAGACGCGATTGGTGACGCGGTGTTTGTGCGCGAGGGGCTCGAGCGACTGCAACCGCTAGCGCTCGTCGCCTGCGCGCTCGAAGGTATGCCACAGACGCCGTTCGGCCGAATGGCTACGCTCGAAGCCTCGCTCTATATGCGTAACCAATTGCTGCGTGACGCCGATTGGGCCGGCATGGCGCATTCGCTGGAGATTCGTACCCCGTTGGTGGATCACGTGCTGCTCATGCGGACGGCAGCGGTGATCTGCCTGCCAAGGGAGCAACGCCCGAGCGGCAAGGCGTTGCTCGCCACCGCCCCGCAGCTGCCGCTGCCCGACGAGATCCTCAACCGACCGAAGACGGGATTCAGTATTCCGGTGCAGAGGTGGATCGGCGACGATGAGATTGGCCGCGGGAAACGCGATGGCGGTTCCAGCATCTTTAGCCGCGATTGGGCTAAACGCGTAGCCGCCTTGCAGGCAGTGACGCCGCGATTGGCATCCGGACGGGCGGTATGACGAAGGGGACAATGCGAAGCGCGGGCGACGCCATGCCCTCACACCGTGGCGACGGTGCCAGGGGCAGCCCGCAGGCGTCCTTGTTCAGGCCTGGGCACCAGCTGAAGCGTGCCTTGGCGTTCGCCCGGCACATGCCGCTAAGCAAGCTGGCGCGACGCTTCGAGCTCGAAGTGCGGCGGCGCGTACGCGACCGGCTCGGGCTATTGCCGGTGTCGTGGGGAGTAGTACCTTCGCTGGCCGCCAATTCGCCCAAACCAATCTTGCCGCCACGGCGTGATCTGACGCCCATCGTCGAACATGGAGTCGCGACTTTCCGCTTCCTCAATCGTACGTTAGCGATGGCCTGCGACGACGCAGGGCCAGTTGTTGACTGGCTGGCACCAGGCCCCGGCGGCGCCAGTCAGCTCCTGCGCATGAACCTCCACTACATGGAGTACCTTGAGGCCGCCAGCGATCCAGTGTTTGAGACAATTGTGCGCCAGTGGATCGTGGGCAATCCGGCTGGCTGCGCCGGCAATTGGCGTGATGCCTGGAACAGTTATGCGCTCTCGCTGCGCGTCGTCGTGCTGATGCAGCAGCTCGCGCGGGCCGACCGCACGCTGGATGACAGCTTGCGCGCCGAGGTAGCGGCGAGCGTGGCTGGTCAAATGCGGTTCCTCGAAAAGAACCTCGAGACTGATATCGGGGGCAACCATCTGATTAAGAACACCAAGGCGCTGATATGGGCGTCGGCGTTCTTCGCGGGTGTCGAGGCCAAGCGCTGGCGATCGACGGGGCTCGCGCTGCTGAAGCGTGAAATCGTGCACCAGGTGCTGGCCGATGGCATACACTACGAGCGCTCGCCGTCCTACCATTGTCAGGTGTTTGCCGACCTCCTCGAGTGCAGGTATGCGCTCGGCGGTGATCCGCTCGGAGGTCAGCTTGATGCCGTCCTAGCGCGCATGGCTCAGGCCGCCGCCGACCTTGCGCATCCCGATGGTCGCGTCGCGCAGTTCAGCGACGCCGGGTTGTCGATGGCATACGCGCCTGCGGAGTGTCTCGCAGCCTACGAACGCTTGATCAGGCCGGCACCTACTCCACAGCGTGTGTTCGCCTATCCGCAGGCGGGATACTTCGGTCTCAGAGCCGGCGGAAGCTACATCGTCGTCGATTGTGGCCGGATCGCCCCAGATGACCTGCCGGCGCATGGCCACGGCGACGTATTGTCGTTCGAGTGGTCTGTCAACGGCAATCGATTGGTCGTCGACCAGGGCGTGTTCGAGTATTTCGCGGGGCCGCGGCGCGAGGCGTCCCGCGCGGCGGCGAGCCACAATACGCTCGCTGTCGACGGCGCCGATCAAGCCGATTTCTTCGGCGCGTTCCGATGCGGTCGCAGGCCTAACGTTGAGGTGCGCGCCTGGCAGCCCGGTAATGACGCCTTCGAGCTGGTCGGCAGCCACGACGGCTACGGCCACCTTCCAGGTCGTCCGCGCCACGTCCGCCGCATCGCCGCGGATGTGCGGGGCCTCGCCATCAGGGACCACATCGAGGGCCGGCTCGACGGTCGGGCGAGCGTCGGCACCCTTCTGCATCCCGACATCGCCGTCACGGTCGATGGCAATGGGCATTCGGCCATGCTGCGCGGCTCGACCGCCACTGTGCGGATGACCGCATCGGCACCGATAACCGTCGAGCCGGCCTCGTGGTGGCCGGACATGGGCGTCGAGGTTGCGACGCGCCGGCTGATGATGCACTTGCCAGTAGGGACGACGACCGCGAAGTTCCACTTCGCAATTTTGGATCGAGCTGCAGGAGCCAACGGAAAGCGGTGAAGCAGGTGGTTCAAAGCTATCGGACCGGCGAGCTCAAGGTCGCCGACGTACCGGCGCCACGCGTAGACGCGGGCAGCTTGCTGGTTGCGACGCGGATATCGCTGATCTCGTCGGGCACCGAAAAGCAGCTCATGGATCTGGCTAAGGCGTCGCTGGCCGGCAAGGCAGTGGCGCGGCCGGATCTCGTGCGCCGCGTCGTGCGCAATGTCAAGCGCGACGGCCTGAAGCCAACGGTGGAAAAGGTATTCGCCAAGCTCGACACACCAATCCCGCTCGGCTACTCAATCGCCGGCGAGGTGCTCGAAGCGGGCCGTCGCGTGTCTTGCTTCGCGGTCGGCGACCGGGTGGCCTGCGCAGGAGCGGGGCTTGCCAACCATGCCGAGATCAACGCGGTGCCGAAGAACCTCAGCGTGCGCATCCCCGATGGCGTGAGCGATGAGGACGCGAGCTTCGTCACGCTCGGCGCCATTGCGCTGCAGGGCGTGCGCCAGGCAGAGCCGACGCTCGGCGAGCGTATCGTCGTCATGGGGCTCGGGCTGATTGGTCTCATTACTGCTCAGCTGTTGAAGGCCAATGGCTGCCGGGTGCTCGGCTTCGATCCCAATCCCAAGCGCGCAGCTCTCGCCCGTGAGCTCGGCGTCGATATCGCCATCAGCGACAGTCTGCGCGAGGCGGTGAAAGGGTTCACCGGCGGCATTGGTGCTGACGCAGTAGTGCTGACCGCCTCCACCAAGTCAAGCGAGCCGCTGAATCTCGCCGCCGAGATCTGTCGGCTCAAGGCCCGTATCGTGGTCGTCGGCCTCGTCGGCATGACCATCGATCGTGAGCCGTTCTACAAGCGCGAGCTCGATCTCAAGCTGTCGATGTCGTACGGGCCGGGCCGGTACGATCCGGCCTACGAGATGGCCGGTCACGACTACCCGCTGCCCTACGTCCGCTGGACCGAGCAACGCAATATGGAGGCGTTCCTGGAGTTGGTCGCCGAGGGCCGGGTGACGCCGTCACGCCTCGTCACGCACCGCTTCTCGATCGCCAACGCTGAGGACGCCTACGGCCTGATGGAGCGTGGCGAGCCGCATCTCGCCATACTGCTCACCTATTCCGACAGCGGCCCCGGTCGTGTCTCCCGCAGTATGGAGCTCGCGCCAGCTAAACCGTCGCGAACGCCAGCCATCGGCCGCATCGGCTTCATCGGTCTCGGCAACTACGCCAAGGGTATACTGCTCCCTGCGGTTAAGAAGACGCCCGGGGTAACGCTGTCGGCGGTTGCCACTGCGACCGGCATCTCCGCCGGCCACGCTGGCGAGAAGCACGGATTCGAGGCAATCGCCACTGATCCGACAGCAGTGCTCACGTCGCCCGACGTCGACACCGTATTCATCGCCACCCGCCACGACAACCACGCACGCTATGCCGTCGAAGCTCTGGCTGCCGGCAAGCATGTCTTCTGTGAGAAGCCGCTGGCAATGAACTGGGACGAGCTCGCGGCCGTCAAGCGGGCAGCCGAAGCCGCATCGGGCACGCTGACGGTCGGCTTCAACCGTCGTTTCGCGCCACTACTTGTCAAGGCCAAGCAGGCGCTAGAGCCACGCTCCGGGCCCCTCGTCATGCTCTACCGCGTCAATGCTGGTGCGATTTCTGGCGACAGCTGGATCCAGCGTGAGGAGGGTGGCGGCCGCATCGTCGGCGAGGTGTGCCATTTCGTCGACGCGATGACGTACCTCTGCGGCAGTCTGCCAGTCGAAGCCTCAGCGGTCGCCGCGCGTGGCCACAACGACGCGGTCTCGATCCTGCTACGCTTCGCCGACGGCTCCACCGGAACTATCGTCTATTCCTCGCTCGGCGATCCGTCGGTGTCAAAGGAATATATTGAGGTGTTTGCTGGCGGCCGAATCGTCCAACTTGACGATTTTCGAGAATTGACCATCTCGCGCGGCAACAAGCGGTCGTCGAGCAAGAGCGCACAGGACAAGGGGCAGGCGGACATCGTCGCCCGCTTCCTCGCGACGGCGCGCGCGGCGCATGGCGACGTGATCCCATTCGAAGAGCTCGAGGCGGCGACCGCGGCGACTTTCGCCATAGAGGAGGCACTGCAGACCGGCGCGGTGGTCGCTTTCGGCGCGGCGAAAGTCGCCGTCGAGCAACAACAATCGGCCGAACAGGTCGCTTGAGCGCCTTGGTGAACACTCTGGTCGAAATGAATGTTGGGTCCGGCACCGGCTGAGCCGACATCTGTATCGTCGACGGCGACTCGCGAGATTGGTCGGATGCCGTTGTCGATCACCGTGATCATCCTCACCTTCAACGAGGAGATCCATATTGCCCGCTGCATCGGTCGTATCGCGCCGCTGGTGGAGCGGATCGTGGTGGTCGACAGTTTCTCTACCGATCGTACGATAGAGATCGCGCGAGCGATGGGCGCCGAGGTTGTGCAACGCGCTTTCAAGAATCAGGCCGATCAGTTCCAGTGGGCGCTGGACGCGAGCGACATCCGGACCGAGTGGGTGCTGCGGCTCGACGCGGACGAGTACCTGGAGACCGGGTTGGTCGACGCCATTCGGCAGCGCTTGCCGACGATGCCCGAAGACGCGACGGGCCTCGACCTGAAGCTGAAGGTGATCTTCCGCGATCGCTGGATCCGTTACGGCGGCTATTACTCGACGCTGCTTACCCGCATGTGGCGTACGCACGCCGGGTATTACGAGCAACGCTGGATGGACGAGCGCATCGTCCTGACGCGCGGATGCTCGATGCGACTGCAGGGCGGCGACCTCGTCGATCACAGCCTGAAGGATATCGGCTGGTGGACCGACAAGCACAACCGCTACGCGACGCGACAGATGGTCGACTTCATTAACCGCGAGTACCACCTGTTCCCGATCGACGACCGCGTCGAGCGCAGGGCACACACCCAGGCGCGATGGAAGCGGTTCTTGCGCAACCGCGTGTTCGGGCGGGCGCCGCTCTACCTGCGCAGCATCCTCTATTTCTTCTACCGCTATGTCCTCCGGTTGGGCTTCCTAGATGGTCGACAGGGGTTCGTTTGGCACTTTTTGCAGGGTTTTTGGTTCTTTGTGCTGATCGACGCCAAGATCGACGAGGCTCGCACGTACATCCGCGCGCATGGGATCGACGCATTCAAGGCGCATCTGAGTTCGCATCACAAGATCGATATATGAGATCTATGGGGAGTGTACACAAACGATCCGGCGACCACGCGGGTGCGCGAGGTGTGGGGGACGGCCGGCCCGTCGTACTCGTGCTCATCGGCGCGTTCTGGCCGGAGCACGACGCGACCGGGCCTAACCAGAGCTTGCGCGGGCTGGCGACTGCGCTCGGGCAGGAGTACGAATTCAAGGTCGTCTCGCGCGACCGGCCGTTCGGCGGCGGCGATATTTTGGCGCCGAACGGACGATGGATCGACCGCGGGTTCGCAACCTTTCGCTACTGCGCGATCGCGCCTGCGGGCTGGGCGCGGGGTCTGGCGGGCATCCTCCGCGAGACCCCGTACGACCTCCTGATGATGAACGGTTTCTTCGACCGCGAGTTCACTTTGCCGACGTTGATGCTGCGCCGCTTCGGCCGCGTACCACGTCGCCCCGCCATCGTGTCGACGCGGGGCGAGTTCGCGAGCGGCGCGCTGGGGCTGAAATACGGCCGTAAAGGCGCCTACCTGCAACTCGCCCGCCGTCTGGGGCTGCTGAGCGACGTCTGGCTGCACGCGACCGGACAGCGCGAGGCCCAGGACATCGAAACGGGCTTCCCATTCTCGCGCGGGGTGTTGGTGGCGCCCAATGTGCGCACGCTCGGCCCTCTGCCCCTTGCGTTGGGAGAAGCGCATGGCGAGCCACGGCCGTTCCGGTTAGCGTTTCTTGGGCGGGTTTCGCGGGTCAAGAACATCGACTATGCGCTGCGCGTTCTTGCAAGCGTCACGGTGCCGGTCCAGTTCGACATCTATGGCCCGGTCGAGGATGCAGCGCTCGAACAGGAGTGCCACCAGATCATCGCCGGTCTGCCGGCGAATGCCGGTGTCTCGTGGAAGGGAGCGATTGCAAACGAGGCCGTGCCGGATACGCTAGCAGCCTACGATCTGCTCTTCCTCCCGACCCGGGGGGAGAACTTTGGGCATGCTATTCTGGATGCCCTGTCGGTCGGGGTGCCAGTGCTGATCAGTGATCAGACTCCGTTCCAGAAGCTTGATGAGATCGGCGCAGGATGGAGCTTGCCACTGGCGAACCCAGCGGCATTTGTGCGGGTAATCGAGGATGCGTCCGGCATGACACCGGGCGCACGTGGCCGCCTCCGGGAAGCGGCGCGGCGGCTCGCCGAGCGGGTTGTCAGAGAAAGCAACGCCGTTGCGGCAAACCGGGGCCTGCTGCGAAACGTCCTTGGCGATCCCGCGCTGGAAGACGCCAAGGTTTCTGCGCTGCTATGAGTGCGAACATGACAGTTGATATGGAGATCGCGCCGCGCCACGGCACAATGCGGATCGCCGTCGTGGTGACACACCCCATCCAGTATTTCGTGCCACTGTACCGTGCGCTCGCCGCCACCCGCGGCGTGCAGCTCAAGGTGTTCTATTGCTCGCGCATCGGGCTCGAGACGTTCCATGATCCGGGTATGGGCGTCGAGCTGTCATGGTCGATGGACATGCTCGGCGGCTACGACAGCGTGTTTCTCGCCGGCGCGGAGGCGATCAAATCGCTGAGGTGGTCGGCCGTCGACAATCCGGACGTGGCGACGGCGCTTTCGGCCTTTGCGCCCGACACCGTGATCATCAATGGCTATGCGCGGCGGACGCTGCTTAGGGCTCTACTCTGGTGTCACCGCCGTGGCGTGCCGGCGATCCTGATGTCGGACAGTACCATGAGCGCGTCGTCGGGCCGGCTGCGTGGGGCTGCCAAAGCCGTGCTCGTGCCGCGGCTGCTGCGCCGGTTGGCCGCGATGCTGACCATGAGCGAGCGCAGCGAGACGTACTTCAGGGGGCTAGGTGTCGCGCCCGAGCGTTTGTTCCGCGTGCCAACGATGATGGACGAGGTCTTCTGGAGCGCGCAGCAGCAGCGTTGGTCGTTGCGCGAGGAGACACGCGCCCAACTGGGCTTCGAGCGCGATGACATGGTGCTTCTCTACGTCGGCAAGATCTATCCGGGCAAGCGTGTCGGCGACATCCTCTCGGCCATGGTTCGCCTGCAACATCCGTCGCTTCGCCTCCTCGTCGTAGGCGACGGCGATCAGCGCACTGCGCTGGCGGAGCAGGCCAAGTCGGCCGGCGTGTCGGCCTTGTTCACTGGCTTCATCAATATCGACAAACTGCCCCGGTATTATTGCGCAGGCGACATTCTCGTGCATCCGGCCGAGATCGAGCAGTTTGGTATGATTGCGATCGAGGCAGCGATCCTTGGCCTGCCGATGGTGGTCTCCGATCGCGTTGGCGCGATCGGCGCGACCAGCATCGCGCGGCCCGGCGTGAATGCGCTGGTCTATCCTTGCGGCGACGTGGCGAAATTGGCGGCGTCGATCGAACGTCTGGCGACGGATGGCGGCTTGCGCGCGCGAATGAGTGAGAGCTCTCTGGCGATCGCGGATGATCACCGCGGCCCCCGGAGCGTGGCGGGAGTGATTTCGGCTTTGGCATTTGTTCGGGCTTGCGGGGGTCGCCGACCAGACGCGGAACGGACCTCCTAATAGATGTGCGGGATTGCCGGCTATGTCGGACGTGATACGGAGGAGGGGCGGTCGTTCGTTGAGCGCGCCAAGCAGCTCCTTGCCCATCGGGGTCCAAATGACGAGGGGACGCACGTTTCAGATGGTATTGTGCTTGGGTTCCGTCGCTTGTCGGTGCTCGACGTGAGCGGTGCCGGACATCAGCCGATGGCATCGCCCGACGGCCGTTACACTCTTGTCTTCAACGGAGAAATCTATAACCACCTGTCAATGCGGCCGGCGCTAGAGAAGGCGTGGACGTTCAAGTCGCATTGCGACACAGAGACGCTACTCGCTGCACTCGTCCAGCGGGGACCGGCCACGATCGGCGAACTTGTGGGCATGTGGGCGTTCGCGCTTTGGGACGCTGTCGAGGGACGGCTGCTGCTGTCGCGCGACCGCTACGGTCAAAAACCCCTATATTGGCACAGAACCGAAGACGGTGCGCTGATGTTTTCGAGCGAGATCGCGCCTCTGCTTGGGACGGTTCAGCGACCGCGGGTGGATGCACTTGCTATGGCTGAGTTTCTAGCCACGGGCAATTACGGCCATCTCGGAGACAGGACCTTCTTTAATGGGGTGCGGACATTCCTCCCCGCACACTGGGCCTGGGTGAAGTGCAGTGAACGGGAAATAATGCTCAAGCGCTACTGGCGGTTCCCGGCGCTTGCGCCCGCCAACGGCAGGCCGTTCGACGCAACCGCCAAGAAGGAATTTCGCAGAGCGTTTGACGAGGCCGTTTCGTCGCAGCTGCTATCGGATGTGCCGCTGGCTGCGACGCTTTCGGGGGGTATAGATTCGAGCGCAATTGTCGGGGCAATGGCGACGCTCCGGGCGGGTGGGCCGGTCCGGGTCTTCACGGCGCAAGCAGCGGGTTCTGAGCGCGACGAAAGCCGCTACGTCGAGGCGGTTGCGCGCAAGTGGGGTCGAGGGCTCGAGGTCGATTGGCTGCCGGTCGAGCGGATGTTCTTGTCGACTTCCATTATGGACGTAATTCGTGCGCAGGAGGAGCCGTTCGGTGATCCGTCGATTATTGCCCATAATTTGATCGTGAGGATGGTGCGCAAGGCTGGCATCGTTGTGCTGTTGGGTGGACAAGGTGCCGACGAGTTGCTCCTTGGCTATCCGCACTACTCGCCGGCATTGCTGTCTAGTGGACTGCGACGCGGGCAGCTGCGCTGGGCGCTGAAGGAGTGTGCGGCTCTGGGATTGAGTCCCAGGGCATTGGCGCGGACGATCGGGGCGGCCTTGTCACCAGAGGCGGAGCGGGAGCTGCGCGCCCGAGTTCAGGCGCGCACATTATTGGTGGCTCTCGCCGGCACTCCGGTCAGCCACCACTGATGCAGCGCCGCGACTGTCTAGTAGCGGTGATCTCGAACAGGTCTGGGTTGAGAATATCGAGCAGCTTTCACTTCCACATCTTGTCCATTACGACGACAGCAACACGATGGCCTATTCAATCGAGGGGCGCATGCCCTTTCTCGATCATCGGTTGGCCGACCTAATCGTGGGGCTTGATCCGCGAATCTTCCTCTCTGACGGTCGTCGTAAGCAAATCCTGCGGGAGGCATGTGCCGACTTGCTGCCCGAGGAAGTGAAGGCGCGGAGAGACAAGATCGGTTTCCATACACCGCTCACAGATCTCCTACACGCAGAGATTGATTGGATACAGCAGATGGTTGTCGACGACGAGGCGCGCGCGTTATCGCTGTTTGATGCTGACTACATTCAATCGGGGTGCGAGGCGATCCGTCGGAGAACCGTCAACGCCACGGTTGCGGGCCAAGTCTGGCGCGCTCTCGCCGCAGTGAGCTGGGCACGGGTTTTCAATGTCGATTGCTCGACTGGAGCAATATAGAGGTGCGCAGGAAGCTTATCTACCAGGGCCAGTTATGGGAGGGCACAACCGCGTTGCAGCGGGCCGAGGCATTCGCGCGTCAACCCGGTGTTGAGGTAATCAAGCTCGATATTGGAGCGGCGCTGATGCGCAAGGTGAGCTTGTACAGCCGCGTGCGCTGGAAGCTGCGCTGGCCGCTCGATGATCTCGGCCAGAACGAGGCGCTGCTACGAGCCGCAGAGGTGGAGCGGCCCGATACGGTCATCGTGGACAACAGCAAGGTGATCCGGCAGGGAACCTTGCGCGAGCTGCGCCGTCTCGATGTCCGCTGCCTCGCCTACTACACGCCCGATGATGTCATGGGGCGGCACAACCTGAGCCGTCCGCTGGAGGCGAGCTTGCCGTATTGGGACGTCGTCTTCACGACCAAGACGTTCAATGTTCCGGAGCTGACGGCAGCCGGCGTGCGCCGAGCCGTCCTGGTCGGCAAGGCCTATGACGAGTGTTTGCACCGCCCGTTGTCGTATGAGGAAGTCGGCGAGGAATTCGAGCGTTTCGAGCTCGTGTTCGCCGGTTCGCACGAACGCGAGCGGCGGAAGAGCATCAACGCGCTTTCCGAGGCCGGCCTCAGTGTCGTCGTCTACGGCGGCGCCGTGGGGGGATGGCCCCCCCGTCTGATGCACAAGGGTGTGGTCATGCGCGAGGCGCGCTTTGCAGCCGAGTATGGCGCCGCCATGCATCACGGCAAGATTGCGCTCTGCTTCCTGCGCAAGATGAACCGAGATCGGATAACGCAGCGCACGATGGAAATCGCGGCAGCGGGCCGGCCGATGTTGGCCGAGAAGACGGTCGAGCATGACAGCCATTTCGTCGACGGCGAGGAATATTTCGGCTTCGCGACCGAAGACGATCTGATAACCAAGGCGCGCGCGCTACTCGCCAATAACACTCACCGATTGAGCATCGGCAAAGCTGCCAGAGCCCGTTGTTTGTCGAGCGGTTATTCGAACGATAGCCGCGCGCAACAAATGCTCGCAGTAATCGAGGGCAGTTGTAAATGATTGACGGGATGCGGGAGGTCACGGCGCGACGCAAGTGGGCGTTTGCCGAGGTGTCTGCGCTCGCAGTGCGATCCACTAGCAGGCTGTTGAAAATGTCGCGAGCACCTCGCCACGGACCTACGAAATGCGCGCTGTGGGCGAGCTGAAGTGAAATAGATGTCCTCAATCGGTATTCTGCGCGCTCCTGGGAGCCATCCACACGACCCAAAAAACCTTTTTCAACAGCCTGCTAGGTCGTGGTGACGATTTAACGTAGGGGATTCCCAATTGGAGGCAAATCAGATTCAACGCTGATTTTTGGAGATCGGCGATGAACTGCGATGCGCTTCGTGATGATCAGTGGGAACGGATCAAGGGACTTGTTCCCGGAGGTACCAAGGGCAAACGCGGTCCTCGCACGGATAACCGCAAGTTTTTGAACGCGCTTTTATGGATGGCCCGCTCGGGCGGACGATGGCGGGACCTGCTTGTGCATCTGGGCGACTACCGCTCGGTGAAGCGACGCTATTACCGCTGGATCGAAATGGGCGTTCTGGATCAGATGCTGGAGAGTCTGGCGCGCGAAGCCGACTTGGAATGGCTGATGATCGACAGCACCATTGTGCGGGCGCACCAGCATGCGGCCGGCGCGCCCAAGGCAAAAGGGGGGCGGATGCCCAGGGTCTGGGCCGGTCTCGGGGCGGATTGAGCACGAAGATTCATGACGCCGGTGACGCGCTCGGTCTTCCTGTGCGGCTGATCGCGGGGCCGGGGCAAGAAAATGACATGGTGCGTGCCGCGGAGCTTGTCTGGGGATTCCAAACTCAATCCGTCATCGCGTATAAAGGCTATGACGCAGGCTCGCTCATCGAAACGCTGAAGCGTCAGGGCAGCGAACCTGTCATCCCACCCAGAAAATGTTGGAAGACCCCGCGAAGTTACGACAAAGCTCTCTATAAGGAGCGCAACATCATCGAGCGTTTCTTCAACAAGCTTAAGCAGTTCCGCCGCGTCGCCACCCGATACGACAAACTGCTCGCCAACTTCATGGGATTCGTCAAACTCGCAGCCATCGCAACATGGCTGAGATAGTTAAATCGTCACCACGACCTAGAGTATGAAGCAACGGATCAATCGACGCTACTGCAATCAAGAGAGCAAGATTGGGATGAAAATGACGCCATGCACCGCCTCGGCGGCCGACCTCGAGGGGTGGAGTGAGAAACCGGGTGCTGCTATACGTTTAGCGGACCTCTGGTCGCGCTACATCCCGCGTGGCAAGGGGTGGGGTCCTCGCGTTATTGGCCGCAATTTCGCGCAGCGCGACCGCTGGGTTATTCGCACATGGCATGGCATGCGGATGGCCGTCGAGCCAGCGTCTCTCGACGCCTATCTCTACACGCGGCGCCAAGGCGGTTGCATGGATGAGACGATTCTCCACGCTTGCCGCTCACTGCTGAGGCGCGGAGACGTGTTCTGGGACATCGGCGCCAACATCGGTTATTTCGCGCTGGAGATCGCCGGGCTTTTCTCCGGTTCCATCGAGGTGGTCGCAATCGAGCCGCAACCGGATCTCGCACAGGCGATTGCGATATCGAGCGAGCTGAATGGTCTGATCAACCTCGCCGTCTACGACGTGCTGCTCGGCTCCGAGGTCAAGCCGATCGAACTACACATTCCCTCGCACTCGACGCAAGCCTCAGTCATCAGTCGCGAGGAAGGGGCGCGCGTTATCGCCTGCCAGGGGCTAACGGTCGACGCGGTTGTCGAGAGAGGAGTCGCTCAGCCATCGCTGATCAAGCTCGACGTCGAGGGGTTCGAGTTAGAGGTTCTACGCGGCGCGCGAAAAACGATGGCGCATCATTACCCGCTCATTATTCTCGAATCAGATGTCAATATGCATCGGTTCGGTTACGGTCGCACGGATCTGTTCGCACTCGCGGACAGCACCGGCCCGCATCGCTTCTACTTCGTCACCGACAGGGGGTTCCTGCCGGTCGAACCCGAGAAACGGAACGACCTGTCGTTCTCCGACCTGCTCTTTTGTCCCGACCGTCCGGAATTGAGAGCACGCGTCGAGGAAGCGCACGCGCAGCTGCGCGTGCTCGCGCCCATGACACCTCGCGCAGCTTATCGCCGCGGCTAACCGGATCCGACCTCGTACGCCGCAACTTCGCTCGCAGACGGGAACGCGCGGATCGGCTGAGATCGCCACCGTACCATAGACGGCGCTCGAAGAGCTGCCAGGCAGCGTCCGCCCGTTGCGGACGACCAGAGAAACGCCGACACCGTAGTACTGCGAGCCGATCGCCGTACCGGTGATGGTCAAACGATACACGTTCACGGGGGCGCTCAGCACCGCACAGAGTAATGGGTTGGAGGCGGGTATTCCGCGAAGCTCAGCGTGATCGTGCCGACACTGAGCTCGACGTAGCTGCTGACGGACGGCGAGATGTGCCCGACGCAATCTTATAGCTGTCGTCGGCTGTGATGCGGGTGCCCTGGTCGTGATCTGCTCACTGCCGCCTGCGAAAATCATCGCCCCGAAGCCAAGCACTGCGTTGGTCGCGTAGAGCCCTTCCGATCCGGACGTGATCGTGAAATAGCTTCCTCCGACTTTGCGCGGCGAGCCGGCATACTGGAAGCCAACGTTACCGGTGGTGACGGCGTTGGCGGGTGTGGTCGTGTCGCCCTGGATAGTGATGATGCCGGTGCAGAGCGGCGCCTTAATGGTCTTCCCCCGTATAGCTGATGGCGGGCGACAGCATGGTGACGTTGCGGATCTTCGTGTCGAGCGCGGTAACAACGTCGAGCGCCTTTTAGATGGTCGGGAAGGCGCCGCCGGCCAGACCGATCTCAGCGCGGCCGAAGAAGTCGGTCCGGAACAACCGGGGAACACGTACCATTCCATACGATAGCCGCGCCCAGGTGAGGTCAATGCCCCCGGGGCGGACCGTGACGTCATTGCTCGCGCCGACAGCGTGGGAGATCATCGCGCTGGCGGGCCTGGTGGTGTTCTACCTGCTGTGTGACGAGCTGTTGGGGCGAAACGCGCCGGGGATCGTGAATATCGCGGGTCCTCTCGCCTTCACCGCGATCAATGGGCTGGCGGCATGGAGGATGATGAACACAAACTCGCGCACGCTGTTCACGCCTCTGCTCACCTATCGCGTTGCCAATGCGGTCTATTTCGGTCTCGGCCAGATGGTGCACATGGTCGTGAGTGATGAGCATGTGGCGATCATCAAATCCCTTTACCCGTTCGCCGCCTCAGAGGTGGCGAAGATGAACCTCCTGGTTGCGAGCTGCGCGCTTCTGGTCGCTCTCGCGAGCCGGGTGTTCGTATTTATATTACGGGAAACGTCGTGGAGCGTGGCGCGGGCTAAAGAAATGCAGTTTTCGCCTCGAGGCGCCCGATTGCTCCGCAACTACGGTATCGGAATGCTCTTCGTCGGGTCGCTGCTAAAGTATTTCGTGGTGTTTCCTGTCAACATGGGCTGGATAGACCCGGGTGCCTTTCCCGGCTTTCTCTTCAATTTGGCGGAGATGTCGCTCGTCGGCATCAATCTGCTCTCCATCTGGAGCCTCACCTTCGCGCCAGCGTTCTTTCCCGTGATCTGTGCAGCGGTCGCGCTCGAGATGGTCTATGGTGTGCTCCTGTTCAGCAAGGTGCAGGTCCTGCTGCCTCTTCTGATGCTGGCGACAGGCGTCATGGTGCAAAAGGTGACGCGGGTTCGCGTCGCTGTCGTCCTGGCCGCGGTCGCCTTTGCCATCGAGTTCATGCAGCCGCTGGCGGGATACGCCCGCAACGAGTTCAACAGGCGGACCGGTCACGACGCCCGACTGTCAACGCTGGAGACGCGTCTCGAGGTTCTCCGCTCCTATTTCGATCCATTGCGCCCTCGCCAACCCTACGAAGAACGGGGTGAGGGATTGCTCCGCATCACGTACATCAATGCGGGAACGCTTGCGATCGCCATGTACGATCGGGGCAGCTCGGGGGACTCGTATCGCAACATTCTCGTGGCATTGGTGCCGCGGCTGCTTTGGCCCGACAAGCCGCTGCTGCAGGAGGGCGGAGAGTTCGCAAGCATGGCCTCAGGCCGCGCCATGGACAATTCCGTATCCCCGGGCCTGTTCGCTGAAGCTTACTGGGACTTCGGCTGGCTAGGCGTACCGATCATCGGGGTGTCTTTGGGTCTGTTCCTCGTCGTCATGTCCCGCTATTCCCTTTGGGTGTTTGGTGACCAGCGGTGGATGTTCTTCCCGATCGCACTGATGGGCATGAAAGTGGGACTGAGTGCTGACGGCATGTTCGTCGGTCTGATCTCCGGCACGACGGCCATCATCATCGTCCTGCATATTCTCACCGCTTTCGTCGAGCGGATTTTCGATCGTCGGGATAAGACCGAGCCCGTCGCGCAGGCGCGAGGCATCCATGCCATGGATTGGCGCCGTTGACCACGATTACAGCACTGCCGACCGCGGCATCGACGACTGGCCCTGCCTCTGATCGCGCCAAGCTCCACGCTCTCCAAGTGCTGCGGGGAATCGCGGCGACATTTGTCGTGATGTACCATGCCAATCTCCTGTTCGGGGAAGGGAATTGGATTCCAGGCAGCAGGCTTTTCAGCATGTTTGCCTTCGGTCACGCGGGCGTCGATCTCTTTTTTGTATTGTCCGGGTTTATCATCCTTCGTGCGCACTGGGGCGATCAATCGGCCAAAGCCGCAATTCGGCGATACGTGCTGCGCCGCGTGATTAGGATCTACCCAGCAGTGATCGTAACTGTCCTGGTGCTGCTGACTCTGCTGCCGGCGATGCGGGCAACGACGGGGGATCAGGGGCTGTTCAGTTCAGATCGCACCAGTGTGGCTGCGTCGCTGTTGCTTGTGCCATTGACGTGCAGCTATTTCCCAGGCGTCCTCTGGTCCTTGCAGGACGAGATCTACTTCTACGTTCTCTTCCTGGCGTATTATGTGCACCGCCGCCTCTTTGTGGTGCTCATTTTTCTTTGGGCGGGGTTCGTAGTTGCCAACGGTGCGCTGTCGCTGGCGCCCAGGCTTGCGGCCTGCGGCAGCAGTCCGCTCAGCCTCTACAACGCACTCTTTGCCGCCGGCGCCGCAACGTACTTCGCTTGGCGCATCTTGGGGCAAGCCAGTCCCGCATGGCTTGCCCCGCTATGTTTGGCGGCGGGAACTGCCGTGTTTGCGGTCGCCGCGGTCAATGACGTTCAGCACCTCAGCGACACATATTGGGGAGCGGGCGGTTTCGATGGCGTGACTCGGTGGAAGTTGTTGACGCGAAGTGGGTATGGGCTCGCGGGCATGCTCTTGGTCACAGGAGCGGCGTTGTCTGCGTGGAGGCCTGTCACGCGGCTGGGCTACCTTTTCAACTTGATCGGCGATGCTTCGTTCGCGATCTATCTTGTCCATCTTCCGGTGCTAGGCATGGTGTCGCGCCTGCTCCATTCAGAGACTGACGCTGGGATACCGACTTCTGCGGCAATTCTGGGGCTGATGGCGATTTCCAGCCTCGGAGCTGGCATTGCTTTTCACCTATGGGTCGAGATGCCCCTTCTAAGGACGTTGCGGCGGGTCGCCGCCTAGAGATGGCGGAAGAAGCAATACGCGAGAGAGGACTGCATGACGCAGGAAGTATTCCATCGCGGCTTCGCGCCCATGAAGGCGCTGCTGCCGGCCGCCGTTGCGCGGCCCGTCCGCGCGCTGGCAACGGCCGTTCTGGCGCCCTTCCGCTTCAGCCTGAGGACGGGACACCTGCGCAGCAGCCTCGCCAACAAGGCGGTCGACGCGAAAGGCAGGCCGTTGCCCTGGTACACTTATCCCGCCATCGAATTCCTGTCGCAGCGCAGTTTCGCCGACAAGCACGTCCTGGAATTTGGCGGCGGCCAGTCGTCGCTGTGGTGGGGCGTGCACGCCCAATCCGTTCTGACGATCGAGGAGGACAAGGACTGGGCCGAGTACGTTAAAGGCAAGGTCGCAGCCAACGTCACCGTGCGCCACATCCCCGCCGACGCGGCCACGCGCTCCATCGAGCCCGTGCGCGCGGCCATCGAGGCCGAGCCGGTCACGCGCTTCGACGTTATCGTCATCGACGGGCACTTGCGCTTCGAACTGGTGCCGCTGGCCTTCGAATTGCTTGCGAAGGACGGCGTCATCATCCTCGACAACGCGGAGGGTTACGGCTTCTACGACCAGATCAAGGACAGGCAATGCCGGCGCGTAGACTTCTTCGGCTTCTCGCCCGGCGGCTCGCTACGCAGCTGCACCACGCTGATTTGGATGGGGGATTGCTTCCTGCTGAAGCCTGATCTCCCGCTACCCTACATCGAGGCGGTGGGCTAGGCGATGTGCGGCATCGCCGGCTACGTCGGGCGCCACGACCTCGGCCTGCTGCGCGCGATGTCGGATCGGATAGCGCACCGCGGGCCGGACGGGGCCGGGGAATGGAGCGATGCCAAGGCGGGCGTCGGTTTCGCTCACCGGCGGCTGTCGATCATCGACACGAGCCCGGCCGCGGCGCAGCCGATGACGTCGTGCAATGGCCGCTATGTGGTCGTCTTCAACGGCGAGATCTACAACTTCCGCGAGCTGGGGCACGAACTCGGGACCCGCGGCTACAACTTCAATGCCCACTCCGACACCGCCATCCTCGCTCCCCTCTACGATCTACACGGCGAAGCAATGCTAACCCGTCTCAACGGCATGTTCGCCTTCGCGCTATGGGATCGCGAGCGGCGCGAACTGCTCCTCGCCCGGGATGCGTTTGGCGTTAAGCCGCTATACTATGCCCGCTCCGGATCCGGCCTCCTGTTCGCCTCCGAATTGCGGGCACTACTTGCCGATCCGAACCTAGATCGATCGATCGACGCTGGTGCCATCGCCGACTATCTGACGCATTTGTGGAGCCCCGGTGGGCGCACACCGCTCGCTGCGGCCGCTAAGCTGCCGCCCGGACATCTGATCCGAGCGCGTGCCGGGGGAGTTGAGGTGATGCGCTGGCATCGGCCGCCACCGCTCGCCGATGCCCGAACCGAGGTGGCCAATGCGAAGGCAATCGCCGCTGAGCTCGGTCCGCTGTTTGACCGGGTCGTGGCCGACCAATGCGTCAGCGATGTGCCGATCGGCGCCTTCCTGTCGGGCGGGCTCGACTCCAGCGCGGTGGTCGCGGCGATGACGGTGGCGGGCCACGCCCCTCGCCGTTGCTACTGCATCGGCTTCGACGGCGTGAGGCTGGCGGACGAAGGATTTTCGGACGATCTGGCGTATGCGCGTGAGGTCGCCACCAGCCTCGACGTACCGCTGACGCCAGTCCTGGTTAAATCTCCTACTATGAGCGAGTTCGAGACACTCGTCAGCACACTTGATGAACCGCAGGCCGATCCGGCGCCGCTCTATGTCGGGGCGATCGCGGCAGCGGCGCGCGCGGACGGCATCAAGGTGCTGCTCAGCGGCACCGGCGGCGATGACATCTTCACCGGCTATCGCCGCCACCGCGCTGCCGCCTTGCGCGCCCGTCTCGGCACCGGCCCCGGCCGTACCCTCGCAGCCTTGCCGACGGCAGTGCTGCAGTCTTTAGGCCGGCCGCTGCGGCGGCGCATCGAAAAACTCGGCTACATGCTGGAGGGTTCGGACGAGGAGTTCCTGATCCGCGCCTTCGAGTTCAATCCGCGGCGCGACGCTCTCGCCTGCCTTGGAACCGAATTGCGTGACGCGGCGGTGGCGAATCCGGCGACATGGCTCGCGCAGGCCGTAGCCGAGACCAAAGACTGGCCGTTGGTCGAACGCATGCTCGATCTTGAGATGCATGGTTTCCTTCCCGACCACAACCTGAATTACACGGACAAAGCTTCGATGGCGCACGGCGTGGAGGTGCGTGTGCCGTTTCTCGACGAACGCCTGCTCGCCTACGCGCACCGCATTTCCTGGCGAAGTAAGGTGAGCTGGTTCGGTGAGAAGTGCGCCTTGAAGCGGGGTGTGGGATCACGCCTGCCGCGTTCAGTGCTGACTCGACGCAAGACCGGATTCGGCGCACCCGTGCGGCTGTGGCTTGAGGGGCGGATGGGGGACGAGATCCGCGATCTGCTTGGCTCGCGCTCGGTCCGCGAGCGTGGGGTATTCGATCCTCCAGCGGTCGATGCCTTACTGGCTGATACGCGGGGCGGACGGCGCGACGGCGCTTACCTGTTGTTGGCGCTGGTGATGACAGAATTGTGGATGCGAGCCTTCGTCGACGGGAACATCCAGGATACGCCTACCGCCACAGTGGATGAGCTGCGTCCTTGGACAAGGAGAGCTGGATGAACCCGCTCATTCACCTCGCCAGAGAACTCCGCCAGCTTGCGGCTGTGCGCGGGCCAACTGGTTTTCTTCGTTATACCGCCGCGCTCGGGCGTTTGGCTCCGGCGGTGCTACGCGCGCGCAGCCTGGCTCTGGCAGACCTCGCCATGGCCGGCACCATCGCCATGCGTGTAAACGACGCGCGTTTGCAACTACCGCTCGATACAATGCGGGACGGGCTTGCCCATTTCGACCCGACGCCGACCTTTGGCGGCGCGCGCGAGATGTATGCCTGCAACGTCTACCTGAGGCAGTTCAAGGCCGGGCTTCGGGGAGCGACTGTCGTCGATCTCGGTTCCAATCGCGGTTTGTTCCTGCTCCTGGCCGCCAAGGTGCTGGGCGCCACGCGCGGCTTGGGCGTCGAGCCGCAGGTGGCCTAGGCGTGGCATTCGACGCCCCGGCGGAGACGAACGGCCTCGACCGGCAGCGGTTCACGAGGATTGGCAAGTTCGTCGGTGCCACAACCAGGCCCAACGGGGGCACCATGGACGAGCTGATGCGCGCGCACGGCCTAGATTGCATCGATTTTCTCAAGTGCGATATCGGGGGTGGAGAGTTTGAAATGATACTCCACGACAACGGTTTCCTCAAGCGCGTCGCCAACATCGCGATGGAATTGCACCCGGGCGCGGGCGAGGTCGCGCGTCTCGTCAGGGCTCTGCGCGAGGGTGGCTTTGAGATTCACGTGACTGATCAGTTCGGGCGTCTTTCGACATTACAGGGTGGGGCATACCTATACGCGTCGCGCGTCGGAGCGCTGGAGACAGCGTGATTATGCAGGCTAGTGCGACGGGCATTGTCAAGGCGGCCTCCGCCGCCCGCAACGACGGCATGCGTGGAGGCCGCATCTTCCTCGGTGCCGCCGTGCTCGATGCTGGACGCGGCGGCATCGCGCGCGTCGCCCGCATGACGGCGCGAGCGCTCATGGAGAGCGTGGCGCACGTTGATATGCTGTCTCTGCTCGATACGGCGCCGGTCACCGTGGCCGGAAGCGCGGCCGCGGCAGCGCGCAGCAGCAAACTCGCGTTCACCACCCGTTGCCATCTGGCGGCGCTGCGTCACCGGCGCTTCATCTACGATTCCGTCGGCATCGCTCGGGCGCATCCGCGGCTACCAGGCCTCAAGCGGCCCTATGCTGCGTGGATGCACGGCATCGAGGTTTGGGAGGCGTTGCAGGCCGCGACCAAGGCCGCCGCTCATTCCGCCGACTTGCTGCTCGTTAACTCGCACTATACGCGCGACCGCTATCTCACCTTGCATCCGGGCGGTCCGGACCCGCAGGTATGCTGGCTTGCAACGGAGGAGGACGACGAGCCGGGAGCCGCGCGCGTACCAGGGCCGCCCACCGTGCTCATCCTGGCGCGCATCGACGCCACCGAGGGCTATAAGGGCCACCAGGAACTAATTGGCTGCTGGCCAGACGTGGTGGCGGCGGTGCCCGATGCGCGACTGCTTATCGGTGGCGGCGGCACCGGGTTTGACGCGTTGTGCGCACGCGTCGCCGCCTCGCCCGCGCGCGACAACATCGAGCTGACGGGTTTCATTGCAGAGGCACGCTTGCCCGAGGTGTGGCATCAGGCTGACGTGTTTGCCATGCCGAGTCGCGGCGAGGGGTTCGGCCTCGTCTATGTGGAGGCCATGCGCTACGGGCTGCCGACAATCGCCTCGGTGCACGACGCGGGGCGTGAGGTTAATGTCGATGGCGTAACGGGGTTCAACGTCGATCTCGACCGGCCCGGCGAGTTGTCGGATCGCATCATCTGTCTACTCGCCAGTGAGCCCTTGCGGCGCAAAATGGGTGAGGCCGGGCGCCGGCGGTGGCGCGAGAATTTTCGCTACGCGAGCTTCAAGAGCCGCCTGCTGCCGCTGGTCGGCGATTTTCTCCGGGGCTCTTGAAGCGTGAGCTCGCGCTCCTGGATTGGTGTCAGTGCGATCATCGTCGCCGGGCATATTGCAACGGCCCTAATCGGCATCGCCGCACTCAGGGTCCTGACTGAGCTGGCGCCGAAGGAGGTATTCGGCAACACCAGCCTGGTCATGACACTCCTCGGACTGACCCAACATTTTTTCGTGGCGCCCTTCACGAATACAATGCTGCGCTACCATACCGAGTCAGGCTCGCGCGAGATTCAGGATACGGCCGCCGGGCAGACGCTAGGTTGGAGCTTGGCCGGATCAGCCGTCGCGGCTGTACTGATGTGCGCTGGGCTGGCGATCTTGCGTCCCTCTAGCCTTTCGCTGGGCATTGCAGGCATGGCAGCGTCAGCCATATGGCTCGTCGCCAGCGCAGTAAAGACCGTTCTCGTGAGCCGCCTGCAAGCGGAGCAGCGCCGGGTCGGCTATAGCGCCGTGCTAGTCCTTGATGCATTTTTCATCGCCGGAATGCCGGCGCTTGCGCTGCTCGTCGAGCCGTCGAGCGATGGCTACGTCGCCGGCCAGGCGGCGGCGGCCGTAGCAACCTCGCTAATCGTTACGATAGCTGTGCCGTGGCCGGTATTCCGCACCCTGCAGCGGCCGCGCCTCGGGACTCCGTTCGTGCACAAAGTGCGCGGCTATGGTTCGGCGTTTATTCCCCTGGCGCTGCTGAGCTTTTTTTCCAACCTGGCGGACCGTTACGTCCTAGCTGGCATCCTCGGTCCAGCGGTGGTCGGGCAGTACGTGGGGGCCTTCTCGATCGCCAATCGCGGCATGGCGCTCGGCAACACGACTCTCACCGACCTGTTTCGCCCTGCCTTGTTCCAGGCCGCCAATGACGCCCATCCGGAGGCGGCTCGGCGGCTGTTCACCCAGTGGGTCAGCGCAAATATAGCGATGTCGCTGGCGGCGCTGGTGACAATCTCGCTGCTCGGCCAGTTGATTGCGAGCGTCCTACTCGCGGAGTCCTATCGCGATGGCGCGGTCGGAATCATGATGTGGATTACGCTGGCTTATGGGATCAATGGATTGACGCAGGTCATCGAGAACCGTCTGCTGTCGCTGCATGCGCCGCGGCAATTGCTGCTGCCGCTGGCGGTGGGGGCCCTAGCCAATCTGACCGGCAGCCTGGTGCTAATACGCGCGAACGGCATTGTCGGGGCGGCGCAGGCGTCGTGTGGAAGCTTCGCCTTCCAGCTGGTCGTGACTGCGCTGCTACTGCATTCCACTACGCGCGAACAGCGCCAGGCCTGATGTTCGGTCGTTGAGAGCACGGAGGTCGAGATGTTGAAAGAGCGAGCTAAGCGCCTGGCGAACGCGGCGGCGGCGGCGGTGGGAGCCAGGCTCGTTGCCTCCGACTGGGGGCCGCGCGGTTTCGCCAGCGCGTTCCGGCAAATAAGGGCTCAGGGGTTTGCACCAAGCTGTGTAGTCGATGTCGGCGCCGCCAACGGTGGCTGGACGCTCGAATGCCGTTCCATCTTTCCCGACGCCACGTATCTCCTCGTAGATCCGCTGGACGAGAACTGGGCCGCACTAGCCGGCTTGGCAGCGATGGATCGGGAGCGGATACGCGTCTGGCAAGGCGCTCTCGGCGCCGCGCCGGGCGAACTTCCCATTAACGTCCACGCCGACCAGTCGAGTTTTCTGCCAAGCGCCGAGTTCCAAAGCAGCCTGCGCACCGTCTCCGTACGGAGGCTCGATTGCCTTTTGGACGAGCTGGGCCTCAAGGGAGTGATGCTGCTGAAGGCCGACGTGCAAGGCTATGAACTCGAGGTCTTGAAGGGGGCATCCGGCTGTCTGCCTCTAGTCGAGGTCATGCTGCTGGAAGTCTCGTTTCGCCGCATCTACGACGGGCCGCTGGCACACGAGGTCATCGCCGAGGCCGGACGACTGGGATTTCGGATCTTCGACATCGCCAGTTACGCCCAGCGAGCGAATGACGGTGCGCTGCTGCAGTCGGACATGATTTTTGTGCGCGACGGTAGTGCACTGACCGCGAATGAACGTTGGGTATGATGGCGCTTGTTCAGGGCGGGGCGGGAAACGCGACGGTTACCCCTGAAGCTTCGAATGGTGGGTGAACTACCGTGACAGCTTGGCGCGCCACTGTGAAGCGGATCGCACCGCTCGCCTGGGCTAATGCCGCGCTGAAAGCCACGGCCGTCGAGCATAGGGCGGCGGCGATCTATCAGCGTTACGAAGCAGAGGCGAATAGGCGCAGTATTCGCGCGCTGCGCGGGGCGGAGTTGCGGGCCGCCGTGCGCCAGCGCATCGAAGAGCGGGCGGCGCACCTGCGGTGGCCTCGCCCGAAGGGTTGTCTGCACCTGTTTCTCGTCTACAGTATCGCCAACTGGGAGGTCGTACTGCCCGACGCGCTGGCACCTTTCGGCGAGGTAAGCGCATTCGAATGGCGCAGCCGAGGCTTCCGGGAGGACGCCTCCAACTGGCTCGATCAGCGTGATCGGATGAACGCAGCAATGCTCGGCGCGTTCCGCGAAGCCAATGCGCGACGGCCCATCGATGTCGTGGTGTGCTACGTTTCCGGCTACACGGCTAGTCCGGAGATGCTGCGCAAGATGGCCGCGGCTGGCGCCGTCATCACCAACTTCTGCTTCGATGACAAGCACACGTATCCGGGTACGATTGAGGGCGGTCGCTACTGGACCACGGCCGGCATCGCAAGCGCCATCGATCTCAACCTGACGAGCGACCCCAACGGCATCCTCAAGTATGCGATGCATGGCGGACTGGCGATGTTTCATCCCGAGGCGGCGCTGCCGTCGCTGCACAAGAGTTATGACCTGCCATTCGCCTACGACGTGTCGTTCATCGGCGCCAATTACGGCTGGCGACCGCATTTCATCCGTCGGCTGAAGAGGCTCGGCATCGAGATCTTCTGTTTCGGTCCGCGTTGGCCGAGTGGCCCCGTCAGCGACGAGGACATGGGACGCATCTACTCGCAGAGCCGCGTCAATCTCGGCTTCGGTGGCGTCGGTCATTCCAGGAAGCTGCTAAATTTGAAGGGGCGCGATTTCGAGGTGCCGATGAGCGGTGGGCTCTACGTGACGCAGGACAATCCTGAGCTGAAACTTGTGTACGATGTCGGTCGCGAGATCGTGACCTTCCGCGACGAGAACGACTGCGCCGAAAAGATCCGCGCTCTGCTCGCCGATCCGGAGCGAGCGGCCAACATTCGTGGCGCAGGGCAGGCTCGTGCGCTCCGCGACCACACATATGAGGCACGCTGGAGCCATGTGCTGCGCGTGCTCGGGGCACTCGAATAGGATACGAGCGCTTAGATGGCATTTTCGAGGGAGAGGAGGAGCTGAGTGGTAATGACTGACGCGAAACTCGCCCCGCCGCTATTGGCCCGTCTCGCGCGCCGTGCCGGTCCCTTGAAGCGCGTGCGCGGTTACTCACGTCTTCTCGAGGCTATGTGTCCCAAGGAAGCCGGTGCGCGCTTCGCTTTTGACTCCGATTTCTTCGGCCTGCGCTACCGCGGCAACCTCGGCAGCCACATCGACCGGCAGGTGTATTTCTTCGGTGCCTACGAGGCAGACGAACTCGCATTCGTGCGGCGCTGGTGGGGCGGACGTACCGGTGGCGTGGCGCTCGACGTCGGCGCGAATGTTGGCCATCACACGCTCGCCTTCTCCCGGATTTTCGGCACAGTGCTCGCGTTCGAGCCGAACCCGGAGGTCTTCAAGGAGCTCGAGAGCGCAGTTCGTCTCAATCACATTGAGAATGCTAGGTTGCACGCCTTCGGGCTTTGGGATCGCGACGAGATCCTCATGTTCAACGTGCCGCCCGAGGACAATACCGGGATGGGGAGCTTTAAGGACGAGATCCCCGGCATGGAAGGCGTCGCCAAACTGACACTGCCGGTGCGCTGCGGCGACGGCGTGCTCGAAGCTGCTGGTGTCGAGACCATCGATTTCGTCAAGATTGACGTGCAGGGCGCAGAATGCGAAGCGCTCGACGGTCTGGCCCAGATACTGGAAAAGTCGCGCCCGCTGATCTGGGTCGAAATCTCAGCGACCACGCGCGAGACGCTGCCAACGCTCGCCAGCTTAAGAGCAAAGCTCGGCGGCCAGTCTTTCGACGCATTCTACTTGAAGCGCACTAACCCTCTTATCACGGTCCGAGCTATGCATCCCGCCGATGAGACGATTTACAAGACGCTGGACGACAATCTATTTCTGGTGCCAGCTCAGGCGTCATGACGTTCGGAGGCTCAAAGGGTTACATTTGGCGTATCGATCCTCAACTTAATACGACAGCGGGGCAATTGGCCATCTGTGCAACTTCCGCGAGACGACAATCTTCACATACTGTTGCACAAAGTTCGCGGACTCCGGTCCCCCACCCTATGCGTTGGCGCTATATGTAGGCACGCGCGGATTGAGGAAGCTTACATATGTGCTCGCGATTCCTTCCCTCAAACCTATCCGTGGGCGCCAGCCAAGCGCTCTTAGCTTCTCGCCGCTCATCAGTTTGCGCGGCGTCCCGTCAGGCTTCGACATGTCATGTATGACCTCGCCTTCGAACCCGACCACATCTGCCACGAGCCTTGCCAGCTTGATGATTGGCAAATCCTCCCCTGAACCGACATTGATGTGCTCGTCCTCCGAATAGACCTTCATGATGTGCACGAGCGCGTCGGCGCAATCATCTACATGCATGAATTCGCGGCAAGGTGTCCCACTTCCCCAAATCACTAGCTCGCGTTTTCCTTCTGCCTTTGCGTCATGAGCCTTTTTGATGAGCGCAGGTAAGACGTGGCTTGTCTCAAGATTAAAATTGTCATTGGGACCATAGAGGTTCGTCGGCATCGCGGAAACGAAGTCGCATCCATGCTGACGGCGATAGGCTTGAGCAAGCTTAATGCCCGCAATCTTGGCAATCGCATACCATTCATTGGTTGGTTCGAGAGGGCCGGTGAGTAGAGCCTCTTCGGAGATTGGTTGATCGGCATGCTTTGGGTAGATACAAGATGAACCGAGATAGACGAGCTTTTCTACCCCTTGTTTTGCTGCTGTGTGGATAATATTCGCAGCAATCATCATGTTCTCATAGAGAAAATTGGCAGGATAAGTGCTATTGGCAAGAATGCCGCCAACCTTCGCCGCCGCTATGAAAATGGCCTGCGGACGGGCCTTAGCTATCCAGCGCTCCACATCCACTTGGCGCGTCAGGTCCGCCCCGTTCCGTCCCACCGTTAGAACGTCGCTATCCTCCCGCTGAAGTCGTCTAATGAGAGCAGAGCCTACCAGCCCGTCATGCCCCGCCACCCATACCCTCTTGCCTCGAAGAGAATAAAGTCGGCGGACGGGCATTTCGTTCATTGTCTCCCGCATCTATCAACGCTCAGCTTGCCATGCGGTCTTTGCGCCAAGCATCTTGTTCGATATTGGCGAGATCGCTGGACACCATTTCCACCACGAGTTCGCGAAATTTCGTCCTTGGCTTCCAGCCAAGCTTCACAGCAGCTTTCGAGGCATCTCCCAATAGTTGATCCACTTCAGTTGGCCTGAAATAACGTGGATCTACCTTTACGAGCTCGCGCCCGGTTTTCGACTCATAGCCGACTTCATTGATGCCCCTGCCACGCCACGCGATTGTGCGGCCGATATGGGCGAAAGCGTGCTCAACGAATTCGCGTACCGAGTGCATCTCACCTGTCGCCAGGACATAATCGTCGGGCTCGTCCTGTTGGAGCATGAGCCACATCCCTTCCACATAATCTTGCGCGTGCCCCCAGTCGCGCTTGGCATCGAGATTTCCGAGGAAAAGATGCTCTTGCAAACCGTGCTCGATGGCGGCAACTGCCCTCGTAATCTTGCGCGTGATGAAGGTTTCGCCCCGCATGGGACCTTCATGATTGAAGAGGATGCCGTTCGATGCGTGGATTCTGTAGGCTTGCCGGTAATTGACGACAATCCAATAAGCGTAGAGTTTTGCTGCCGCATAGGGTGAGCGCGGGCAAAA
Organism: uncultured Alphaproteobacteria bacterium; assembly: GCA_963798805.1. Classification (GTDB taxonomy): domain Bacteria; phylum Pseudomonadota; class Alphaproteobacteria; order Rhizobiales; family Rhodomicrobiaceae; genus CAVZCK01. Next base: position 34,408 of record CAWCVC010000016.1, on the reverse strand, counting down.
CGGCGTCGTCTCACGCTGCGGCACCTCCCGGACTTCGCCGTATAGCTCTGAGGTCGACGCCTGATAGAAACGCACCTTGTTTTCAAGCCGCAAAATCCGGATCGCTTCTAGCAAGCGTAGAGTGCCGAGCGCGTCGGTGTTGGCGGTATATTCTGGGGTCTCAAAACTTACTTGTACGTGGCTTTGCGCAGCAAGATTGTAGATTTCGTCAGGTTGAAATTCCTGAATGAGGCGAATGAGATTGGTTGCATCAGTCAGATCGCCATAATGCATGAAAAAGCGTGTCTGATGCTCGTGCGGGTCGGCATAAAGGTCGTCTACGCGGGCTGTGTTGAACGAAGACGAACGGCGTTTTACGCCGTGGACAGTGTAGCCTTTATCGAGCAATAGGCGGGCCAAATGCGCGCCGTCTTGTCCAGTTACACCTGTGATCAATGCGACTTTCCGGAGCAATGGCTTATCCTCAAATCTAATTGAATTGCTGAAATGTTATTAAAGCAGCAAAGCTGTTTCTAAAGAGCCGCAACGCTATTGGCTTCTAATTTCACTTTCACAGGCCTATTCAAAAGGTTCATCAGAACAATAAGTCGATCTTTCTCGTTCATCTTTATTATCGTTGCGACGAGGCCATCGAACGCGCCGCCCGATATGCGGACCTCCTGACCCACCGCATACGGATTCTGAGGTCGAACGATTGCGCCATCAACCTCGCGGGTTCTCAGGCCAGCAATGAAATCGTCATGCAGGAAACTGAGGCGCTCGCCGTGGGATATGAGTGATCGCACGCCAAAAGTGGAAGAAATCGAACGCCAGCGATGCGCGGTTACATCAATCTGGACAAAGACATAGCTCGGAAAGAGTGGCCGCAAAACATCCTGCTCGCGGCGAGCATGCTTGATGTGTTTCCGAACCAGCGGACAGTAGGTCTCAAAATTTTGCCGTTTCAGGTTTTCTATGGCGAGTGATTCTTTATGCGGATGCGTATTGACGACACCCCATTTGCCCGAGTGGGCAGGGAGTTTATCTATACTGGACATAATCCCCGTCTGATAAATGAGTAATAGATATATGTGTCGAATGCCGGCATTTAGCATCCTGTTATATCGACGAGGCGATCAGGGCAATTGATAGTTCTACGTAGCGGTATGGGTTAATACTTATTCTGTGGAATGTAAAAAACAACTAAAATACATCTTAATTATAATTCTAACTTATTGGAATTTGCGAGATTGCCCGGCAGGCTGTTTTTCGCCCGAAGAAATTTGATCATGATCCTGGCGCCATGATTCTCCGAGCGACGTTGGATGCTCGTCGGAGCGGCAGTCGGAAGGTAACGTTGCTGAATAACGTGCTGAGGAGCGCCGCCGTGAAGCCAGCGTGATAAGCCTTAATCAGTCCATCACCTTCTCGAGCAGCTCTTTGAGAGCATAGGCAGCATCTCGTCCTTGCGACGACATCCCTCCAACGATCGTCAAGCCATCACCGAGCGTGCACGGATTCACGTCTCTCGTTAAAGTGGCCAAGGCTATGACGATAGCTTCGAACAGGATGGCGATCTCTGCAGCGGTCATTCGGATCAAAATCCTCTGATCGCTGGCATGTGAAATCGTATCATGCACTTTTTGGCTATTCATTCCCCTTTGTATCAATCATATCCAGAAGGAGCAACCAACCCTCCCCTGCATTGTCAGAAAGGTGCAACCATGACCCTATGGCGCCATGATTCCTACTTCGCGCCAATGCCGCGCCGCCAGGGCGCTACTAGACGTAAGCCGTGACTGGCTCGCGAAGCGGTCGGGCGTGAGCAAGCGCGCCGTTGCAAACTTCGAGGCTGGGAAGACGACGCCGATACCCAACAACCTGGCCGCGATCCGCCAAGCATTAGAGGAGGCAGGGGTTGAGTTCCTGACTGACGATGGAGTGAAGCTTCGTCGGCAATAGACAGATTGGCCGGGGTTGAGCAGTAAAGCTGTTTGCAGCTATCGCGGCGCGCCGCGATTTGCTTCAGAACGTGCAAATTCCGGCATCGTTTTTTGGCGCGGATTTGCCCCCTCAAATACGTGAAAATGGATCGGCAATCGGCGGGTCAAACTTGTCGAAGAGGGCCAAATTTGCGAATCTCGCGCTTCCCAGGAGCTTCCTGAATGCCTCTCCCCTTGGCTGCCTGATCCGTTAAGTCTTTGATTTTATTGGTGGAGCCAGGGAGGCTCGAACTCCCGACCTCAGCATTAGATTTGCCGAGATCATTGCCCCGCTGTTGACGGTGCGCGACACGCTGATGGAACAAATGCAGGTTCTGCACCGCAAGCTGATGGATCTGGTCCGTACCGACAAGGTTTGCAGGCAATTAATGACGGCGCCGGGTGTTGGCGTGGTGGTGGCCGCCTCGTTCAAGGCCGGCGTCGATGCGCCGGAACGCTTCAGCCGCTCGCGCAATGTCGGCGCGCATTTCGGGCTGACGTCACGTCGCTATGCATCCGGCGAGATGGACCGTATGGGACGCATTTCCAAATGCGGCGACGAATTGGTGCGGACGAGCCTTTATGAGGCCGCCAATGTTCTGCTCACGCGGGTCAAGCGATGGAGTACGCTGAAGGCGTGGGGGATCAGGATCGCCAGGAAGGCGGGCCGGCAAAAGGCCACGGTGGCGGTGGCACGCAAATTGGCGGTGATCCTGCATCGCATGTGGACTGACGGCAGCGATTTCCAATGGGGCAAAGCTCAGGAGGCCGCTGCGTAGGATCGAGCGGTTTGGCGGTCCGTTTGACACCAAGAAACAGGCTGCCGACGATTGTCCCCACCGGGACGAGATGAAGGTGAGATCGCATCCGGGTTTGCGAGACGGCCATTAGCCTGAAACGCGCGACCCTAGCTTGATACGCCTTTGCCTGATTGCAGCATGTGGCGGCCATCGTGCCGACCCCGGAGAGAAGCCGGACCCGGTGATGACATTCAGGATGAAGATCGGAGATTGACAGCACCTGTGGGATTAGAGAAGCCCGCATTTCTCACGTGGGTGAGGCGCATCGGGGCCTCTGACGGTGTAAACTTGTTTTGCGAGAACGAGTTACGCCGATTTGAGGGAGCTCCCCGATGCAGACAGAGTGTAGCGCGAACGAGATTGATTTCGGAAGAGCTGGCGGGCGCCGGCTGATGGCGGATTTCGATGGCGGCATGGTCTCTTCCGACGCGGGCGCTCTTCTGCTGGGGGAGACGGACAAGGCTATCCGGCTCGTCGATCGCTTCGCCACCTGCTTCCGCGACGGGCGCCATCCTGCTTACGTGCTACATGAGGTGACGACGCTGGTCGCACAGCGTGTGTTCGGCCTAGCGCTGGGCTATGAGGACCTCGTCGATCATGACGAGGTGCGCCGCGATCCCGTGCTGGGCGTGATGCTCGGCAAACTGGACCGTGCGGCTGCGGCACCAGCACCTCTGGCCGGCAAGAGCACGCTGAACCGGCTGGAGCACGCGCCGGCCGAGGGAACGACCGGGCGCTATCATAAGATTGGCCATGACGGCGCCGCGATCGAGGCGCTGTTCATCGATCTGTTTCTCGACGCACATCGCAAACCGCCGCGCGAGATCGTGCTCGACCTCGACGCCACTGACGATCCGCTGCACGGCCATCAGGAGGGGCGGTTCTTCCACGGCTATTACGACTGTTACTGCTATCTGCCGCTTTACGTTTTCTGCGGCCGGCATCTCCTTGCCGCCAGGCTCCGGCGCTCGAATATCGATGCCAGCGCTGGCGCGGTGGAGGAAGTGGCGCGCATTGTCGGCCGGATCCGAGCGCGGTGGCCGAAGGTGAAGATCATTTTGCGCGCCGATTCCGGCTTCGCCCGGGAGGCGCTGATGAGCTGGTGCGAAGCCAATAAGGTGGACTATGTCTTCGGCCTCGCCCGCAACGCGCGTCTGGAGGCGCGCCTGGCCGAGGCACTGGCTGAGGCGCGGCAGTTGCCGGGAGGGGAAGGCAAGCCGGCGCGTGTGTTCCGGGATTTCCTGTGGTCGACAAAAAACTCCTGGTCGCGCCGCCGCATGAGTGAGCGCTTGTCGCTCACGATAAACGTTCGCTCCTGATCGGCAAGGCCGAGTGGACTCGCGGGCAAGCCAATCCGCGCTTTCTCGTCACCTCGCTGAAGCCCGGCGCCTGGACCGCCAAACCACTCTATGAGCAGCTTTATTGCGCCCGCGGCGAGATGGAGAACCGGATCAAAGAGGCGCAGGGCGATCTGTTCGCCGACCGCACTTCGGCTGCCACCATGCGGGCCAACCAGTTGCGCCTATGGTTTGCCTCAATGGCCTATGTCCTCCTGTGCGCGCTGCGCCGGATCGGCCTTGCTCATACCCACCTCGCCGCCGCAACCTGCGGCACGATACGACTCAAGTTGCTGAAAATCGGCGCGCTGGTGAAAATCAGCGCTCGCCGGGTCAAGATCGCCTTCGCATCCGCCTGTCCGGCTGCCGCAGAATGGCAACTCGCAGCGGCACGGCTCGCGCATGCGCGCGGCTCCCCGGCTTGATGCGCGAGGCTGCGACGCTCCTCTTTCGCAGCACGCACCCGAGGCCCACCGGAGACAACGAACCAAGTTGATTGCCCAACTGATCGCGCGGTCTGCGCCACCCTCAGACACGCAATGTGCCTACATCGTCGGCAAATCGCCGAACGAGCACTCCATCACTGCCAGTGCGTGAGAAATGCGGGCTAAGGTCCAGTTATGGCTCAATGGCGGCGAACTGCCCGAGCGCATGGGATTGATCCGGCAGAATCGCGTTCGTCTTGCCCTGACCGACCAGTTTTGCCAGAGCCAGCGGCACGGGGAGTGAGCTTCCGTTGGCCTAAGCTTTATGCAATAAGCCAGCAGACGGCGCGGTCGCCCTTGCCGATAACCTGATTGCTACGCCAGCAACACATGATCTGACTTGTTCAACCACCCTGCCGACGCAAAGTTTTGCTCTAAATCGCTCAACTGTGCGGTCGTCTGCAATCCGACTCGCCGGAGCTCGCAATGTTTCCTCTCTCGACCATGCTGAAGTCGTTCGTAAAGATTGGCAGTCTCAAAGTCATAGACGCCGAAGGCGGTACGCATGTGTTTGCCGGCGCGCCTGGCCCCGAGGTCACGATGCGACTGACGGATCCGACACTTTATCGAAAGTTGTTCTTCAATCCCGAATTACATGCTGGCGAAGCTTACATGGACGGGCGAATGAGCTTTCCAGACTCCAGCTTGCGCGCGTTTCTTACGCTGTTTTCGATCAACCGGCTGTCGCTTGGGAATCAGCCCTTGCAGAAAGTCTTGCGCCGGATCTCGCGGGGGCTGAAGCGCTTTCAACAGCATAATCCAGTCAGCAAGGCCCAGCAGAACGTCGCGCACCACTACGACCTCGGAAATGCATTCTACAAATTGTTCCTCGACACAGGGTTGTTCTACTCCTGTGCGTATTTCCGCAATGAACAAGAAACCCTGGAGCAGGCTCAGCGCAACAAATGCAGGCTGATCGCAGCAAAGCTCAACTTAAAGCCTGGGCTCAAGGTGCTCGACATCGGCTGCGGCTGGGGCAGACTTGCACGCTATCTGGCCGAGATCGCCGACATCGAAGTGACCGGCGTTACGCTGTCTACGGAACAACATGCGCTGGCGGTCGAAGCTGCGAAGGCTGCTGGTCTGCAGAACCGCGTGCGCTTCGAGCTCAAGGACTATCGCGCGCTATCAGGACGGTTCGACCGGATCGTTTCGGTCGGCATGTTCGAGCATGTCGGCGTGGGACATTACGGCGAGTTCTTCGCTAAAGTGAACGACCTAATGACCGACGACGGCGTGATGCTCCTGCACTCCATCGGCAAGATGAGCCCACCGGGCACGGCCAGCGCGTGGCTCCGGAAATACATTTTCCCCGGCGCCTATTCGCCAGCGCTTTCCGAGGTTTTCCCCGCCGTTGAAACAAACAGCCTGTGGGTCACGGACCTCGAATTTCTCCGCGTGCATTACGCGACCACGCTGCGGCACTGGCAACAACGGTTCGAGGCGAGCCGCCCGGCCATTGCGCAGATGTATGACGAGCGGTTCTGCCGGATGTGGGAATTTTACCTGATTAGCGCGGAAATGATGTTCAAGACCGGCTCGCAGGAGGTTTTCCAAATGCAGCTCGCCCGGAAAGCGTGATGCGGCGCCTATAGTGCGCGATTACATGGTCGACCTACAACGAAGCTACGATCAGCTCGAACGTAATCGGAGCATGTAAAATGCCGACCCGGCGGGTTAATAGGCTGAGCTGCGCGGCCGATCCTGCAGCTGAATGTTGAACTGTGGAGGGCTTTTCACCAGCGACCGCTTATGCATCTTTCCGGTCGTTGTTGTTTTGCGAACGATGATAGGTTCTAGACGTTAGATTAGCTTCTTCTTATCGATATCGGCCGGGTTGAAAATGAATTTGCGCGGCTGATCCGGGCGCGTCCCGATCGGTGCGTTTCCAGCTTGCGGGACGGACCGCGGGGCATCGATGGTAAGCCGAGGCTTGGCCGCGGCGTCTGGTGCGCTCAGCGCCGAGCCGCGAAGGCCGTATTGATCGACGTAGTAGAGGAACTGCCGATAGCTAAAGGGCAGCTTGTCCTTGAATTTGGCATAGATCCTGGTGGCGAAAACGCCGGCATCGAGCTCCGCCTGGATCTCGGTCTTGAGCACCAGGAAGGCCGGGCGCCCATTCACTTTGGCCTTGCTCGCCATCATGCTCTCCCTCACGCATTCATCATCATGACCACACTATATCGGCTCTCCCCCCGGCTGAATGCGCTAAGAAAGTGAAGCAATTTATATGAAAAGAAATGAGATTGAATGAAAGTGAAGAAAATTGAATCAAAGCGCTTGAAAATGCATGATCAGGAATGATCAGCCATCAAAGTGCAAGAAATTGAAGCTGTTCATGCGGGCAAGATGTGTGAAGTGGGCCCACTTCACGGGGCACTTATTCGCCTGACGGCTCAACGCGGCAAACTTGGAGCATCCGGACGAGGCTTCTCAGTCACGGTGAACCGCGCAGGTGTTATGGTGCTGGCTCCGCGGCGTGATCCAGTCAACTGCGGTTCGCTTTCCATTGCCTCTATTCGACCGGCAGCCCGGCCGCTTTCCATTCGGAATAACCGTCTTCCAGACGCCTCACTCTGAATTCACGATCCCGTAACAAAGCGACAGCTTCGAAGGCGAGTGCGCAGTAGGGACCGCGGCAATAGAAGCGTGCATGATGGCGATCTGCTGCCGCTCGGCAATGTGACGGTGGGGGTGCTTGAGACGCCGGGCCACATTTCGCTCCTCGTCATAGATTGCACCCGCGCGGCGGAGCCATGAGTTGTGCTGACCGGCCTACGCTGATAGTCGGCGATGTCGGGCGTTCCGAGCTCGCGACCACGGCGGAGCAAGGCGCACGAGCTCTGTTTCGCAGCCTCGAGCGCCGCAAAGCGCTGCCGGATTATGTAGAAGTGCTACCGGGTGCCTTTTCCGGCTCGGTGTGCGGACGAAGCGTGAGGGGAAAGCCTAATTCGACCATCGGTTTCGAGCGACGGCACAAAGCAGCGTTTCGGATTGAGGGTGAGGAGGCCTTGGTACGCTTCATGCAGAACGATATCCCACCGCCGCCACCGCAGGCCGGCGGGATCCGTGCCGCTAATGCCGGGCTCGCAAGGTAAAGTCCGTTCAGGTGAAGGAGATCCCCCTCGACTTCGTGCTTGTCTCACGTCAACGTGTGGTGGTTCCTCTGTGGGGAAATCGTCGGGCATGTCGACGATCGTATTTTGAAGGTGAGTTGCCTCCAATGCAGGCGATTCGAGGGTTAACCGAACGTGAAGCACGAGCCCGGCAGGAACGTGGGGAAGGCAATGATGTCGAGCTAGCTACCAGCCGCTCTTATTGGGAGATCGCGCGCGCCAATATCTTCAATCTTTTCAATGGAGTTCTCGTTACAATCGCCACATTGCTGATCGCCCTTGGACGCGTCAGCGACGCGCTGATTAGCATCGGCCCTTTATTCGTGGCGAATGCAGTCATCCGCACGGCTCAAGAGGTATATGCAAAGTGGCAACTCGACCAGATCGCGCTTGCGGGTCGTTCTCTAATGGCGGTCATCCGTGATGGCAAGGAGAAGACAATCGACGCATGTGGCATAGTGAAAGGCGACATCCTTCACGTGCGCGCCGGCGACCAGATCGTGGCAGATGGGATACTGGTTGGAGAAGGCGCTCTTGATCTCGATGAATTGTTATTGAGCGGCGAATCCGACCCTGTCGTCAAGCGAGTGGGCGATCCGCTTCTGTCCGGCAGCTTTTGTGTCGCGGGTGATGCTTTCTATGAAGTTGGCAAGGTTGGAACTAAGAGCTTCGCAAACCAACTGACGGCGAGCGCGCGCCGGTTCGCGGTTGTAAAGACGCCATTACAGCTGCAAGTAGATTTCGCGGTGCGCTTCCTTATCTTTGTGGTCGCCATCATGAGCATCCTCATCCTTGTGGCGGGGGTTCTCGGGAATCTCCCGTTGATCCGGCTCGTGCAAATCTCAGCGGTTTTAACCGGCGAAGTCCCCTATGGCCTGTTCTTCATGGTTGTCGTTGCATACGGCCTGAGCGCCGTCCTGATCGGACGGCGCGGCGCCGTGGTGCAGCAGGTCAACGCCATCGAATTGCTGAGCAACGTCGATGTGCTATGCATGGACAAGACAGGCACGTTAACAAGCAATCGCCTGAGCTATCGTGGTTTGCGCCCCCTGAATGGACGTTCCGTGGAAGAGATCGAGGCTTTGCTTGGCAGCTTCATCCACAGCGTTTCACAATCCAACCGCACCAGCGACGCCATCGCCGCTGGTGTGCAGGGCGAGAAAATCGTTCCGGCCGATGAGGTGCATTTCACCTCCGCGCGTCAATGGAGTGCTGCCTCCTTCGATCATGAACGGCGGCGTGGGACTTATGTGCTCGGATCTTTGGAAGCGCTGGCGCCGCATTTACCGAACGACGCAACCGCAGATGGAGCACTGCTGTCGCGCCAGATCCGGGAGTGGTCAAAGAGAGGATTGCGGGTGCTGGTGTTCGCATGCAACGCTGACACCATTTCCCTCCACAACGCGCAAGGCGCGCCGGTCCTGGCGCCTCTCACCCCTTTGGCCGTGATCGGGCTTGCCGATGAACTTCGTCCCGAAGCGCGCGAAACCGTTGTCGGATTTCAGCAGCTAGGCATCCAAATCAAGCTGATTTCCGGAGATGACCCAGGGACCGTCGCCGCACTAGCAGATCAAGCAGGACTGGCTGTCAGTTCACCGCCGGTCTCCGGGCTTGATCTCGATCGGATGACCACGGAGCAATTCAACACCGCAGTGAGTGAAGCCGTCGTGTTCGGGCGTATCGGCCCGCATCAGAAGGAGCGGATCGTTGCAGCTCTGATCGCTCAAGGGCATTACGTCGCGATGATCGGAGACGGCGTAAACGACGTGCTCGCCTTGAAGACGGCGCAGCTCGGCATCGCGATGCGCACTGGCAGCGAGGCCGCCCGGCATGTCGCCGATATGACGCTGCTGAATGATTTCCTTTTCTCCGCTACGTCCCGCCTTCCGGGAAGGAAAACGGGTGGTAGCGGGCGTCAGAAGCGCGATGTGCCTGCATCTGACGCGCGATGCCGTGGCAACGCTGATCATCGTTGCCGTTTCGATGCTTGGTCTCGGATTCCCTTTTGAACCGGCACAGGTGGCTCTGACCTATCTGACCGCTGGAATTCCGTCGTTTTTCCTGATCCTGTGGGCCAAGCCTGATATACAGCAGACGGACGTGTTGCGATCACTGGTACGGTTCGTGATTCCGGCGGCAATCCTGAGCATGGTGATTGGTGTTGCACTCTATACCGCGTTTTACACGCTCGTTCTCAAGGGCATGCAAACCTATCAGGTGCCGACGGAGATCATCCAGCGATTTGAAGCATTTACCGGTGTGCCTCACGAATTGAATTTTCAATTCGGTCCAGCCGCCGCAACCATTGTGGCGCAGACGGTACTCTCGATCTTCATCACGGTGGCGGGCTTTTTGCTGATCCTCTTTCTTGCCCCACCTCTCAGAGTTTTTACGGGCTGGACGGAGCAGAGCGCAGATCGGCGGCCGGCGCTGCTCGTCCTCACTTTGGTAGCGAGCTTGGTGGCAATCGTAGCCGTTCCTGAGCTTGGCCGCTATTTCGCGCTGTTTCCGATTTATTGGGGGGCCCTCGCCGCAATCGGAGCGGCGGTACTGATTTGGGCTCTGGCCTTAAGAGCCGTCTGGCGCTATCGGCTAGCTGAACGGCTCTTCTCCCTCGACGGCAACGGCGCTGCACGCGATTTGCCGCAATAAAAACACGGCGCCAAGGTGCAGGCGCTCTTCAATGAAAGCTGGACGGTTCCGCTTGGCAGAAGCCGATCTTAGACGGAATCAGACCCGATCATTCAGTATGCCGGCATATTTGAGATGCTTCATGGAATGCTCCTTCTCTGCTGGCGCCCCCTAATGCCCCGAGACATTGGGCTCTGCGGTCGCAGCATCCACAATGAGATTGATCTTGTATTGGCTACCGTGGTTGAGCGACGCGGTGATTTCCGCATTGCCCGATTTGTCGCCGGCCTTAACGTGAATGCGCATGATGCCGAGGCGCGATTTGCCGGGGCCGAACGCTTCAGGAACCATCGTCACGGGCACGCCTTGCTCTTTGATCGAGCCGATGGGCTTGCCGTCGCTCAAGATGCTGAGTGTCTCGTTTCCGCTCGGCTTGAGACTGATGACGGATCGTGGCACGCCGGGAAGGGTTACCAGGAAGTCGATCGGAATCGGTGCTTCTTCGCCCGGCTTAACGCGCTGCCAGTTCGAGCCCTTGCCGCCATTAAGGTCATTGTAAGCGGCGACGTTAGGCACCGGCTTTGGCGTGATGTGCGCAGTCGCAGTTGTCGTTCCCGACAGCGCGCCCGCATCCGTGAACGTGATCTTGATCGGATAATTGCCGGCCTGCGCCGGGTTGAGAACGGGGACCCGGAGGTGAATGTCTTTCAGCCCAGGAGCTTCCGGCGGCGCTACGCCAATCGGCCTTTCGAACTTCATGGTAAGAGCGCGGAGATTGCTCGGGTCCATGTTCGCGGTGAACTTTGCCGGGATCGGGCCTTGCACCCAGCCCTGGAGCATGACCGCGCCCTTGAAGAGATCCTTCTCGGGCGTGAACGGCTTGGGAAATTCGAAGCGGATCGTCGCGCCAGCAGGCACCGCATAGCCGGGCACCTTCGGATCAGATGACTTGTCGAAGACGAACCAAGCTTCGAACGGCTCATTCGCTGCCAAGCCAGTGCTGACCATGGGCTGATAGATGACCGTCGTGGCCGGCGCAGCCAACGCGCCAGCAGCGGACGTGCCGAGCAGCAAGACTGCTGCCGCGGGTATGATTTTGAGGGCTCTCATGGGGGGCTCTTGCTCCGCTTTAACTACCCCCACGAAATTTAGACCTGCCGCGGCGCCTATGGTTGACCTGTATCAAATACGAGCGGAAAAATTCCGATAGTCGTCGACCGAAAGCTGACGATTGCTTGTGCGCTCCTCGGTTCACGACCAGCCTAGGCGAGAGATGCGATGCAAATCACTCAGGCTCTAAGCGACCTCGGCTATGGCGCCGCCATCGGCGCGGCGCTGGGCTTGACGGGAACGGGCGGTTCGATCCTGGCGGTTCCAATCCTGGTCTATCTTGTTGGGCAAGATGTTCACGCCGCAATCGGGACCTCGCTCGCTGTTGTCGGCGGGATTGCTGCCGAGGGCGTCGCCGGCCAGCGCGACAGCGTCCAATGGCAGGCGGGCTTGCTGCTAGGCGCTTGCGGAGTCGTCGGCAGCATCCCAGGCTCGCTGCTGTCGCATTATGCGTCGAGCACGATCCTCTTGCTGCTGTTCGCCACGCTAACGATTGCAGCCTCAATCAGCATGCTCGTTTCACAGCGCAGCGATAGGCCGCTCGGCAAGAGGGCACCCTTGTGGGTCATCTTCCTTGCCGGCTTGGGCATTGGATTCCTGACTGGATTTCTGGGTGTCGGAATTGGCTTTCTCATCGTGCCCACGATGGTTTTCGCCTTCGCAGTGCCGATGCAAGTGGCGATCCCGACATCGCTGTTGGTGATTGCGGTCAACTCGTTCGTCGGCCTGGGGACGCGGCTCGCGGCGGCTTCGATCGACTGGGCCATAGTTGGCGCTTTTCTCGTGGGCGGAATTGCCGGAAACGCCGTCGCGGCCAGGTTCGTTCGAAAATGGGATCAACGCCGCCTCAAGCGCGTCTTTGCCGTATTCATTCTGGCAGTCGGGGTGTTTACGCTCGGCAGCGCCACAGGGATAATACCCGTGCGCTTCAAGTGAAAACGGGCATAGGAGACTAGCGCACCGAGGCGCTCGGTGGCGCTTTGGCGGCCTCACCTGCCGACTGTCCTTGATTTCTTCTTGCCGACAGGCCGGTGATGATTCCGACCATCGGGTGCGTGGGCATGACCGAACTCGTGTCGGTCTTCTTGCCATGCACGAACCTGATCAAGCCGGCAACGAGAATAAAGGCCAAGATTACCACCATCGGCCAGGGCAGCCGCCCGAGCCAGGACAGCCAGCCTGACGACGTGGCGACATCGATGATCACGTGCTGCTGGCGCAGTTCCGGCAATAGTGTGGGATCGCCGATCGCGGGAACCTCGCTGCGGAAGATGGATTTCTCTCCCGTCCCGTTTGTGACTGTTTGCCCGACCGGGCGTTTGAATTTTCCGTCGACCAGCGTTCCATTGAAGCTCACGCTGGCGACATTGCCGGCATCGAGCTGTGCGAGGAAATCGCTGTAAGACAGCGCTGCCGGGTTCGGCCTGTTACTGAATTCCACGATGCCGAAGGCGGCGCCGCCCAGCAAAATGACGCCGAGAACCAACACCGGAGGGCGCAAATACCAGGGCCGGGTACAGTGATGATGAACCGCGTCTGCCATTTCTCGCTCCATCGGGACCGATCAATTGTCAACCCCGCGATGAATCTCCGCCGGATGCTGTTGCTTGCCATCGCCGGCTGCGCCTGACCCGAACATCGGCATCGTCGACAGAATGGACCGAAAATCCACCTTGCCGCCGCGCAACATCTTGACCAGGCCGGCAATAAAGGCCGCTGCAATGATGAGCAGCATCGGCTTGGCCAGGATAAATGCGCCGATGATGCCGAACACCGCAGCTGTACCCGTTCCTAGCCATTGCGGGGATTTGACGCCTATCGCGACGCGCTCTTTGCGCAATTCCGGTATGAGTGTCGGATCGCCGAAAGTCGGAGCCTGGCTGCGGAACGCTGTCAGTGGCGCGCCGCTATTGACATTTTTTTTCGTGACCGGCTGCTTGAAATGGCCATCGATCTGGGTTCCGGCAAAGGTGATGCTGGCGATGTTGCTGGCGTCGAGCTGATCGAGGAAATCGCTGTAACGAATGGTAGCTGAGGCCACCGCCGGTTTAACGACGCCAACAACCATGAATGCCGCAAGGATGATGAACCCAATCCCTACCAGCGGACGCTTGTACCAGGGACGGGCGTGGTGAGGCTGCGCAACGTCGGTCATCTCGTCGTCCTGCTGGTTTGCTTCAAGCGGCTGCGCCGTCAAGGCGTGCAAATAGCATATGCCTGCCGCTGCATTACCGAGCTTTGATACAGGTCAAGTGGGCAGAAAAATTGGCGAGCCAAAGAACGCTGAGCTGTCGCTATCCGACCTTGAATAATTGCCGTCGACCGGCTGCTTGATCTGGTCGAGGATCAAGGCAAATCCCACTGAGGCGACGAAGACGGTTGCCAGGACTCGCCATCCCAGCGGCTGCATCATTGTCCCTGACAGCCTCAGCGCCGCGACAATCGCAATGCCGGCAACGGAAGCCGCGACGATCCAATAGCTTGGCCTGGAACTCCAGATGTGTCGGCGTTCGCGCAGCACATACAGAGATGGCCTGGTTACCGAATACCAGGGTCACGAATGCTAGCGTCTGCAACTCGGCAGGAGTGAAGGCAAGCCGGAATTTTCCCGTCGCCAGGATTGCCGTCGAGAAGCCGAGCTTGCAGATCGCCGAGCAAGACCGCCGCCGCCGTGATGTTGCGCATGCGCCAGACGCTCGGCGTTGGCGCCGGGCTGGCGCGATCGGTGGTGAGCGACATGGCGAGAAAATCGTTGGTCACGAACAATAGGACCATGAGGGCCGGGGTCAGCACGGCGTGCCCCGTGAGGCCAAGGCCGATCGCTAGGAACAGGACGATCTCGGTCTTCTTGACCAGCATGTTGAATGTGTAGGCGAGGAGCCGCTGGAATCCGATCCGCCCCTCGCGCACTGTCGCGACCACGCCCGCAAGGCCGGGCTCGGTCAGCACCATGCCTGCGGCGGCTTTGGCCCATCTGTGGCCGTCGAAACGGCGATGCCGATCTGGGCCTGTCGCAGTGCCGGAGCATCGTTGACGCCGTCGCCGCACATGCCGACGACATGCCTTGATGCTGCAACGCTTTGACCAATTGGTATTTCTGCTCGGGAACAACACGCGCGAATACGCCAAAGGCGTCCGCGTTCAGCTCTTCGGAGAGCGCGTTGCGCGGGAAAACGGCTGCCGCCAATTCCGACCTTCTCGGCAATCGCCGCCGCCGTCACGGGCGAGTCGCCTGTCACCATTACGGTACGCACGTTCAGGTCACGCAAGGCATCGATGAGGCGTGCCGAATCCTCGCGTGGCGGATCGCTGAGCGCGATCAGCCCGCGAACCGCAGCGACCCCGCCGGACCCGCCGCAACGGCAATGACGCGGTTTCCCTGCTTGGCAAGGTCGTCGACCTGACGGAGCGGTTGGGGCCTCGCGCCTTCGTAGCAATCACCTCGAATGCGCCTTTGGCAATCCGAAGTTCTTGGCCTTCAGCATCGGCCACGATGGCTTCCGAGGTCTTCGTCGCCGGATCGAATGGGACGAAGCGCAGCAGCCGTTCGGATGCCCCAGCGTGACCGCCTTGGCCGCTGCTGCGCGAATGGCGGCATCGATCGGGTCCTGGTCGGCCTCAGAGCTTGCGAGTGCGGCCAGCGCCAGCACTGCTCCGAGCGAAACCCGGCATTGCGATGATATCGGCGACTTCGAGTGTGTTGCGGGTCAGGGTCCCGGTCTTGTCCGCACATAGGACATCCATGGCGGCGGCTTCTGAACGGCTGTCAGTCGAGTCAGCAGCACGCCGTGCCGTGACAGCAGCTGCGCGCCAAAAGCTGCCGATAAGGTGAAGGTGGCCGGCAGCGCCAGCGGAATTGTGGCCAGCAGGCGGTCAGAGCGAGACGAATTTGCTCGGCGGCAGGAAGGCGAAAGGTAAGCGTAGACGATGATGAGCGCCGCGACGACACCGTTGATGATGGCGAGGTTGCGCGTCACGCCAAAAATGGCGCGCTGCTCGGTGCTGATGGCATGCGCGATGCGGACAAGCTCGGCGGTTCGCCCGAAATATGTCTTCGCGCCGGTGCTGTCACTTCGGCGGTCGCCTGGCCGCGACGCACTAGCGAACCGGTGTAGACATTGCTGCCTAGCTCCACTTCGACCGGAACGGATTCGCCGGTTAGCATCGACTGATTGATCATCACCGACCCGGACATGATCGTTGCATCGGCCGGAACCAGTGCTCCGAGCGGCAGACGGATCACGTCGCCGGGAACGAGTTCCGAGCCGGAAGACAGTCCACTCGCCGTCGCGGCGAACCAATGCGGTCGCGGCGAGCCGCTTCTTCAGGGCGGCCAACGCCGCGCCAGCCCGGCCTTCCTGGATAAATCCTAGCGTCGCGTTGAACAGCAGCAGGGCGCCGATGACTCCGGCTTCGATGTATTGCCCGAGCCAGAGCTGAAGCAGGATGGCGGCTTCAAGCATCCATGGCACCGGCGACCAAAATTTAGCGAGAAGGTTCGCCAGCGCGCCGGCGCTTCTGCGGTGACGATATAGGCCCTGCTCGGCCCTGCGACGGCCAGCTTCGGCCGTGGTCAAGCCTGCCGGCATGATGGTTGGCACTGCTCGTTCCGGAAGATCAGTTACAATTTGTGAGCCCATGCAAACCATCCCAATGCCACTGGGAAGAAGTCATCGGATATAAGGGGGCCACAAAGCGGGAAGCTGGTTTGACGTAAATCAAGACCCATGCGGGATTCCGCACGATTGTGGACGTCGCCCCAGTCGAAAATTCCATGATGCAGCGACATCTTCGCTAAGGCTACCAATGCGCAAGTCACAGTGCTGGCGATGACGCAGGCTGGGCCAAACAGCGCATGCAGACCGACGGCCACCACGAAGGCCGGCAAGGTGAACGAAATCAGAATGCCGACGATGTGATTATGTTATGGCCCATCGTTAAGATCCTGGCACGCGATTTCGGCCTTAATGCACGTGATCGGTTAGCTCCTCGGAGGCAGAGGTAGCCGGAAGAGCTCTGATGTGGCTGAAGCTGAGCCTAGCAAATGCGGCGCAACGACGAGAGGGCGCGATGACGGATGCGGTTCAGCAGCATTGCAACCGGCCAGGGTACACGCGGCCTCCGTTTTGGGCTCCTGGTCTAATTTTGGTAGTGCTCGCCGTTTTAGCATTGTGGAAATGATCGGCGGGCCGGCTGCAATCCAGGGATAAGACGCCAACTGGATACCTAAACCTATCCGTGGAGCAGGTCATCCCCCCGCTGAAATCACCCGCTGGGCTGCCTCTCGCCGCCAATTTTTCATATGCCTGAAATGCCGTTTGACCCACATCAACGCTGCAGCGCGGCTTGCGCGTATGATCTTAGCTGCATTGAGCGGGCAGCGAATGAAGGCCTGGAAGTCTGTCATGACATCAAGACGCATTATCCTTTTTGCAATTGTAGGCGCAATCGGCGCCGGGCTTGCCTTCGGCGCCTGGAGTTTGCTTCTCCGCCCTATCAAAGTTGAAGCCCTGATCTTTCAGCAGAATGTGCATGTGCAGGTCTTCGGGCTCGGCGCGGTCGAAGCTCGATGACCTCGCAGTCGGGTGCAAGATCTGCGGCGTACTCGTCGATCTGCGCGCAGATGTTGGCGACCGCCTGAGCGCGCGCCAGGGCGTCGTCATAGCCCGCCTTGATGACCGTGGACAGAGCGCGCAGCCTCGCCGAGGCGAACGGGCAGTGCGGCAGGCAGGAGGCCGATCTGGAACGAACGAGAGCGAGCATTGAAGAGGCCAAGGCCGATTGCGCGAACGCCGGGGGCGAGTTGATGTTCGACGCGGCAGACGCTGGTGCAGAGCGATTCGGCCTCGATAGAGACAGCTGAAACGGCCCAGGCAGCACAAAGCGGTTGGCGTTCGCGGAATAGCATCTCTCGTACCGCGATGTATCGCGCGTAGAGCGCAGCAGGCGATAGGCGGTGCCAACGCCCGGGGGCGGGGGCTAAGGTTCATCCACCTCGATTTTGATTACGCTGAACGACTCCTTATGACGCCATGGTGACGGCGCGGCCAGAAGGAACTCGGCTCGGCCCTCGGCGCCGGCGAGCCCGTGTTCACGCTGATCGATCCGAAATCCGTCTGGGTGCTCGCCTATATTGATGAAAGCAAGGCGGGTGAGATAAGGTGGGCAAATCGGCCGAAATCGTTCTGCGATCGCGCCCTACCCAGCGGTTTCGAGCGCAGGTTGCCCGGATCGAGCCGGAAAGCGATCGCGTCAACGAGGAGCGCCGGGTCGAGATCACCTTCGACCGCTTGCCGGATGATTTCAGCCTCGGCGAGCAAGCCGAGGTCTATGTGACGACGACACGGCTACCGCAGGCGCTGCTGGTTCCGGAAGCGGCGATCGAGGGGCTTAGCAGAAAATCGCGGAACGGTGTGGACAGTCGAGGGCGGGCGGCTGCAACGGCGCGAGGTGACGCTCGGACATCGGTTGCTCGATGGTCGCTTTGAAATCACCGGCGGCGCGCCGGGCGACGGGGCGGTCATCGTGCAATCAGGTAGCGGAATGCGTGTCGGCCGGGCCGCGAAGGTCATGGGAAAGACCGCGAGCCAAACCGCCGAAGGGCCAAGTCAATGATTCTGGCCTACCGGGACATCAAGCACAATCTTCTGCGCTTCGTGCTAACCAATTTCGGGCTGAGCTTGCTGCTTGGCATTGTGATCATGATCACAGGCGTCTATGGCGGTCTGATCGATGACGCGCTGCGGCAGGCCCGCGCGGCCAACGCCGACCTCTGGGTCATCGAGGCCGGCACCAATGGGCCGTTCGCCGAATCCTCACGTATCCCCGGCGACACGCGCGAACTGGTCAGCCGCGTCTACGGGGTGCAACGCGCCGGCGCCGTCACCTATCAATCAGTGCAAACTGAACTCAACGGCAAGCCGCTCCGTCTGTTCCTGATCGGCTTCGAGCCAGGCCGGCCCGGTGGCCCTCATAAACTCGTAGCCGGACGCGACATCCAGCGCAGCCATTATGAAATGATCGTCGACCGCTCAGCACATCTTGCACTCGGTCAGGACGTTCCGCTGGGCACCCATGGTCACAAATTCACCGTGGTCGGCCTGATGCGCAACGAACTCACATCATCCGGCGATCCCGTCGGCTACATTACTCTGCGTGATGCGCAAGCGCTGCAGTTCGAGCTTGCGCCTCCGGCGGAGCGGCGCGAGGCCGCGCGCGGAGGGACGGCGGAGGGGAGCGACCAGATCAACGCGGTCATCGCCAAGGTGTCGCCCTACGTCGCGATCAGCGAGGTCGCGGGAGCGCTGTCGCGTTGGAAACACCTCACCACGCTCACCCAGGCGCAGCAAGAAACGCTGCTCAGCAAATTCGTCATCGAGAAAGCACGCAGCCAGCAGATGATGATCATGGTTCTCCTGGTCATCGTGTCGGCGGTGATCATCGCCCTGATCATCTACACTTTGACCATGGACAAGGTGCGATCGATCGCCACGCTCAAATTCATCGGCGCGCCGGATCGGACCATCATCGGCCTCATCGTTCAGCAGGCGCTGTCGATGGGATTGTTCGGCTATTTTACCGGCTTAGCGCTCGTGCTTATCTTCCAGCCCTACTTTCCGCGCCGGCTCGTGCTTGATCCGACCAGCGTCGCGATCGTCTTCGTCATCACCATCGTCGTCTGCCTGGTGGCCAGCACGCTCGGCATTCGGCTCGCGCTCAAGATCGACCCGGCGGAAGCGCTGGCGGCGGGAGGTAGCGCCATGGCTGACCGCGAAAGCCAACCATCGTGCGCGTCGAGCATCTCTCCAAGCATTTTGGCAAGAGGACCGCGCGGGTCGATGCGCTCATCGACATCAATATGGAGGTCTATCCGGGTCAGGTCGTTGGGCTGATGGGGCCGAGCGGCTCCGGTAAGACCACGCTGCTCAATTGCATCGCCTGCATTCATGGAGCCGAGCGGCGGCCGTCTGACGCTCGACGGCGAGGTCGTCTATGACGACCATTGGCTCAAGGCCGATTTGCGCCGGCTGCGGCTCGACAAGATCGGCTTTATTTTCCAGTTTCCCAATCTGCTGCCGTTTCTCGACGGCACCGACAATGTTGCCGTGGTGCTCGATCTCGCCGGCTACAGTTCCGCGGCGGCCCGCCGCCGCTCCGTCGAGCTACTCAACTATCTCGATGTTGGCCACCGCAAGCATGCGATGCCTGCCCAGCTCTCTGGCGGCGAGGCGCAGCGGGTAGCGATCGCCCGCGCGCTCGCCAACCGGCCGCGTATCATTCTCGCCGATGAGCCAACAGCGCCGCTCGACACGCAGCGCGGCCGGATCGTGATGGATCTGTTGCGCCGAATTGCCGTCGATCAAAGTGCCGCGATCATCGTCGTCACACATGACGAGATGATTCTGGACCGTTTCGACCATATTTTCCGGCTCCGCGATGGCCGGCTTGAAAATGGGGCGCGGCTGGCGTCAAGGCTGAAGCGGCGGCCCCGCTTGCTCCTGCAAGTTGACGTTCGCTCGGACCAAAGAGGAAGACCTTTTCCAATGCTTGAATACGATGTCGTTGCCAAATGGCAGGATTCCCACGGCAGCTTGGCGCGCTGCAAGGATGCCGAGATCAACCGCGATACCGGCGTGAATGGCAGGCCGGACGCGTTCAATCCCGCGGAACTTCTACTCGCCGCGATTGCGGCTTGCATGATCAAAGGCATCGAACGTGTTGCGCCGATGAACCATTTCAACTTTCGCGGCGTCGAGGTAAGGCTTCACGGCATCCGCCAGGACAGCCCGCCCTTCGTGTCCTCAGTGACTTACGAATTGATCGTGGACACGGACGAGGATGATCGTCGTCTCGATTTGTTGCATCACAATGTCCGCAAATATGGGACGATATTCAACACGGTCGCGGCAGCCACGAAGCTAGACGGCAAGATTGTTCGGGCCCAAAGAGCTTGAAAACTCCTTGCAAAAGCAATTCACCAGAAGCAACCCTCATCTACCATGAGGTGTGGACGTCTTCGCCGACGAGATAGACCAGCGTCGGCACAGCCAAATTTGATCCACCTGTGCCGGTTAGCCTAAGCGCACCACCGATCGCCGCCCCATAGACCAGATCGAGGATGAGCGGCGGGACGGAGTCCACGAGTTCCGCTCAGCGAATTCGGTAGCTTGCATGGCAGGCCGTGCAGGCGGTCGTCACCTCGTGGAGGGCGCGATCGACATCGCGCATTGTCTCCAAGGATGGCGACACCGAACTATCCTGCAAGACGATGGCCAGACGGCTGGCTGCATGGTGCATGCTGGTTCCGATGTCCTGCATCGGCTTTGGCATGAACGGTGCCATATGAGCAGCGCCGTGAAGGCCGAGCGAGCTCATTCCAAGCCTTTGCTCGGCAAGCTTTGCAGCATCATCGAGCTTGCTGTCGGCGATCATTCCGATGATTTCATTCAAAGTGGCGAGGTGATCACGCATGTTACCGAGCATGTGCTCTTGCATGGGCTCCGGCAGACGCACCGGCTCGCGCCCATCCTCGGCGCGACTGATGCCGGTCGTGGCTGTCAGCAGAATTGCCGCGATTATCCCACTCAAAAATCGCATTGGATTTTCCTTTAAGCCGGTTTTTGCACGCTTGCCACTTGGTTTCAACGGTGCGCCGCCCACAAAGCCGAGCGGCGCATTTTTTCTGGAGAATGATCTGCAAAAGTGAGCACCGGTTTTGCGAAGGGATGACGCTCAAACAAACGGATAGCGCCCGATCCCATCGCAACGGAAGCCTCTAGCGCGAGCTCGGCACCATGTTCCCGTCTGGCCCGCCATGCATCATCGGGCCGTGCATCATGCGGCCTATCATGCCGCCGTTGTTCCGCATCATCGCGGTGTGGAGGGCCACCATGCCACCCTTGACCAAATCGGTCACTTCCGAGGCGTGTTTTTGCAATTCGGCGACGGTTGTCGCATCATCCGATGTTTGAACGACGACGATACCGTTCGCAGTCGTCTCATAGGTCGTGTTGATCTTATCCTTGTCCCGGAAAATTGCGTGCAGGGCCGGGCTCTCGATCGGCAAGCCTGGATCGTCTCCGGCTCGTACCCGTTTCCCCATGGCCGCGACGTGGGTCTTTACAAGCGCCGCGACCTGTGGATCATCGAACTCCGTAACGGTACGGATACCATTCGGCAGGTTTGTGACCGTGCGTGTGATGCGGTCATGATTGGCGAGTAAAGCATGAACGTCCCGCATTTGCGCCATGGTTGCCGAGTCGTGGCCCATACCCATCATGCCGGGCCGTATTCCCATCCCGTGACGCATGAACGGCGGGCCGAACCCGCTCCGGCCATCCTGCGACGATGCCGTGAAAGCATATGTGCCGGCGCCGATAGCGAGAACTAACGCGAGGCCGAGACCGATCCGTTTGGTCTAAATCTTCATAAAAGGCTCCAATTGCTGTTTGAGCGATGGTCGCTCCATCGCCCCAGAGCCATGGAAGCTCGAACCTTTCGCCAGAGTTTTTCCGACAACTGCCGATTTGTGACAAATCATGTCAAACAAAGGGGCGGTGCTTCGCAGATCGAGGGCTGAGGTGGAACACGTGTAACCGCAAACCACCCCTCTGAGGCGAAGGCGTCCAGAGGAGTGGGATGCGCGAAGGACTGGACTCCAGCCTGTCGTTCAGTTCGAGACTAGCGCTGTGGTTCAGCCATGTTGGCTCCGCGCATGAATCCGGGGCCGAATGCGAGCCCGGGCAGGACCTCCTTGGCCTTGATCTTCTGGGCATCGTCGAGCGTCGCAAGAAGCTCGTCCGCAGCCGTTTTCACGGTGTCGAATTGCTTCTGCCCTTGCTCCCGCATTTTGCTCATAAATGCGAAGCGATCCTGCGGCGTCATCCCACTGATGCTGCCCGAATCAATGCTCTCGCGCGCCGTCTTCATCGCCGCCGCAGCATCTTTGAGCGCTGTGGTGTATTTGACCCATGCCGGCTCCTGAGCCTGTGCAATAGCAAGCTCTTTCTTCAGAGTGTCAAGCTGCTCCGCATCGCCGAAGGCGAAGCCGGGACCTCCATGCATCATGCCCGGACCCATTCCCATCATCCCCGGCCCCATACCGCCCAGGCCCTGCGCCGCCCAGCCCCATCCCGCGCATAAACAGCAATGCCAGAAAGCCCCCCGGCCCATCGGCAATCATTTCTGCCAGCGCGTATGCCGCTGGCCAACGTTGCGCTGTCCGGCATTTCGCAACGCCGCCCTCGGGCGAGGCTTTCTCCATCGCTATATTTCAGAACTTCCGGCGACAGGAACTCTGTAGCTGGTGTCATTGGAAAGGCGCGGGTTCCCCGCAAAGTGTTTCAGGCCGACTGACATTATCTACAAGTGTGTCTGGCGCCGGATTTTAGTCGAGTTGAATTGGGGATTATCTTTATACATAAAGATGGTGCGCATTGGGACCGTGATGCGATTGAGCTTGGTAGGCAAAGAATTTCGAGTTGTTTTCTTGACAATGACATTTTCCACGATCACTTGACGGAAGCTGGCGATCATGGCGCTCCAATTCAGAGCGGATGTCCGAAAACATTCGAATAAACGAGCCTAAGGTACTGGTCAGTTGTCACCGGATACAAATTGCACCGCATATTCTGATCGTGGATGACCACCGCGAAATTCGCGACCGTGTCGCACGCGCTCAGCAAAAGAGGGGTTTCGCGTCAGTACGGCAACGGATGGCCGTTCCATGCGCAACGTGCTTGCCGATAACCGGATCGATCTCATCCTACTCGATCTGATGTTGCCGGGAGAGGACGGGCTTCGCTGTGTCGCGGACTGCGGACCGGTTCGAGTATTCCGATCATCATGCTGACCGCCAAAGGCGACGAGGTCGATCGGGTCATCGGGCTTGAAATGGGAGCGGATGATTATCTGGCCAAACCTTTTGGCAGCCGGGGAGCTGATTGCCCGAATCAAGGCCGTTCTCAACCGCAGCCCTGAAAAGAGAAGTGGTGAATGTGGCTGAGCGTGCCAGGCGGTATCACTTTAACGGCGGGTGCTCGATACTGGCGCACGCGAGCTGTTCAGGAAGGATGGCGTGACGCTCTCTCTTAGCACTGGAGAATACGATTTGCTGATCGCTTCGTGGAGCGGCCTCAACGGGTGCTTAGCCGTGACCAGCTTCTCGATTTGGCGCGTGGCCGCTCTTCCATTGCTCTCGACCGCAGCATCGATACGCAGGTGAGCCGTTTCGTAAGAAGCCTGACGCGACCCCAGCGATCCGAAAATCATCAAGACGGTATGGGGCGGCGGCTATATGTTCACAGCCGCGGTAAACCACGAATGAGTCGGCTTCTTCCTCAGAGCTTGTTTGGACAACTCTCCTGGTCCTGCTTGCTGGTTTGCTGATCTCGCATTTGGTCGGATCGCTGATCTATAGCAGTGACCGCAAACAGGTTGTCCGTGCCGTTGGTGGATTCGCGACCGCGCAGCGGATCGCCAATCTCACGCGCTTGGTCGAGGATTCGCGGCCTGAAAGACGGGGGGCAATCGCTGCTGCATTGAGCGACCCGACATTTCACGTCTCGCTGTCAATTGAGCCCCCTGCACTCGCGTCTGCTGACGGTGACCCGCAATCGCCCGCGCGGTCAGGGATTTTCTAGTCAATCAGCTGGGTCTTGAAGGCAATCGGCAACCCCGCGTTTTAATCACACCTGTAAGCTCCGTGTTCGAAGGTTGGCATCCGATGATGGGACCCGGCCCGATGATGCATGGTTTCGGTCCTTTTCGGCCCTTCGGGAGCTTCCGCGATCTGCAGGTAGCGGTTCCGCTACAGGACGGACATTGGCTGTCATTCGCCACAGCAGTGCCGGCCACCGGACCTAGCTTCCACGCCAGTTCCTTCTCAATGGCTCTTATGGCCGCGATCCTTTTCGGCGTCTCGTCTGGGTCGTTCGCCGCGTCACCGCCCCGCTGGCGTCACTTTCGGCTGCAGCCGAGCGGCTCGGCGGTGATTTGAACGTGCCCCCGCTGGTGGAAACGGGAACAATCGAGATGCGGCAGGCTTCGCGGGCGTTCAACAGGATGCAGGCGCGGCTGCGCAGTCTCCTGGAAGATCGGACCCGCATGCTTGCCGCCATCTCTCATGACTTGCGCATCCTCTGACGCTCCTACGGCTGCGCGCGGAGAATGTCGGTGATGCGGCCAAGCGGGGAAAAGACGCTGGCGATCATCGCAGAGATGGATGCCATGGTTGCCGAAACGCTGCGGTTCGCGCGGGATGAGGCAGCATCTAATCGCGCCGGCGAACGGATCTCACAGTGCTCCTTGCCAGCGTCATCGACGATGCAGTCGATATGGGCGCTCCCGTCAGCATGGCGCCGGCGCAGCCGATTGTCTATGAATGCCAGCCGGCCGCCTTGAAACGCGCGCTCGCCAATCTGCTCGATAATGCGGTGAAATATGGTAAGCGGGCACGGGCCGCGATCCAATCCACGCTCGATACCGTTGAGATCACGATCGACGATGATGGCCCCGGCATTCCTGAAGACGAACTCTCGCGTGTGTTTGAACCATTCTATCGCGTCGAAGGCTCAAGAAGCCGAGACACCGGAGGATTCGGTCTTGGGCTCGCGATCGCCTCGTCCGTGGTTCAGAGGCATGGAGGCCAGCTTAGGTTTTCGAACCGAGCTGAAGGTGGCCTTCGTGCCCGTATCATTTGCCAATCTGATCGAGCCCAACTGCTGCGGAGGCATCTGCCGGGCGAGATGCGGCTCGGGTGTGATGGCCGAGTAGCTGGCCGGCTCTGACGGCGTCATCCAATGGACCAGTCATCTCTTTGCGGGTGGAGACCGGACCATGCAAGCGCAACGAGGATTTCGCTGGTGCCGTTTTCGGCTCGGAGTTGCCGGAACCGCGTCATGACATTGTGGCCGCGATCGCCGATGGAATCGGCGGCTCAAAAGGCGGTCGCGTGGCAGCTGAGACCGCAGTGCGCGGCTTTCCCGATGGATTTTGCGACCTCCCCGAAAGCTTGGAAGTGCGGCGCGCGTCGGCCAGGGTCCTCAATGCACTCAATGGTTGGATCTATTCCCAAGGTCGGCGAGACGCCGAGTTGGCGGAGATGGGATGTACCTTCACAGCGCTGGTGCTTCGTGGGCGAGTGGCGCATCTGCTGCATGTCGGCGACACGCGTGCTTACCGGCTAAGCGGAACTTTTTACTTTCCTGAGACGTAGCGTATTGATTTGTTGGGAATGTCCCCAGAAGTGCGCCAAATATGTACCCATGTAAAATATCGATTTTATGTTGACTCATCGGTGCGACGCGGCGCATCGATGATCCATGTTTATCGAGACTGTTCCCAACCGCAGCTCACCTCCGGCCGTACTTCTGCGCGAAACCTGGCGCGAAGGCGGCAAGGTAAAAAAGCGTACGCTTCTCAACCTCACGGGTTGGCCCACGGAACACGTTGAGGGGCTGCGTATCCTGCTGAAGGGCGGCACGGCGCTGCCGCCGGGCGAAGTCCCCTTCACCATCACGCGCTCGCTGCCCCATGGCCACGTCGCCGCGATTCTCGGCACAATCCGCGCCACCGGCCTCGATCGGATTTTCGGGCCGGATGGCAACCGGCCACGCGATCTCGTCCTCGCCATGATCGTCAACCGGATCATCGCGCCGGGCTCCAAGCTGGCCACAGCGCGAATGCACGACGAGCCAACGGCTTGCACCAGCGCCGGCAGGATTCTGGGATTGGCGCCGGTGGCCGCTTCGGAGCTTTACGGATCGCTCGACTGGCTGCTCGTCCGCCAGGCAGATGTGGAGAAAAAGCTGGCCCGCAAACACCTGAGGTCAAAATGCTTGCCTGATTTTGACAAGCAAAATCCGAACGGTGGCTGCCTGGTGCTCTACGACGTCTCGTCGAGCTACATCGAGGGCCGCTGCTGCCCTCTCGCCCGCTTCGGCTACAGCCGCGACGGCAAGAAAGGCAAACTGCAGATCGTCTATGGCCTGCTCTGCGCCCCCGATGGCTGTCCGGTGGCGGTCGAGGTGTTCGACGGCAACACCGGGGATCCGAAGACGGTCACCGCGGTCCTGATCGAAAGTGCGCCAGCGCTTCGGCCTGGCGCGGCTGATACTGGTCGGGGACCGGGGCATGCTGACGGCGGCCCGCATCCGGGAGGAGCTGGCGGGCGTCGAGGGGCTCGAGTGGATCACCGCGCTGCGCGCGCCGGCGATCCAGGCGCTGGTGCACAGTGGCACCCTGCAGCTGTCGCTGTTTGATCAGCAGGACTTGGCGGAGATCACTCACCCGGACTATCCCGGGGAGCGCCTCATCGTCTGCAAGTAATCCGCTGCTCGCGGCCGACCGGGCCCGCAAGCGGCAGGAGCTCCTGGCCGCGACCGAGCGGGACCTGGCGGTCATCGCGACGGCCACCCAGCGGGCGACGCGGCCCCTGCGCGGGCCAGCGGCGATCGGGCTCCGCGTGGGCAAGGTGCTGGGCCGCTACAAGGTCGGCAAGCACTTCACGATCTCGATCACCGACCGCACGTTTCGCTACCAGCGCGACGAGGCCGCCATCGCCGCCGAAGCCGCGCTCGACGGGCTCTACGTGATTCGCACCAATTGCCCGCGGACGGGCTGCCCGCGCCGGAGACGGTGCGCGCCTACAAGCGGCTGGCCGAGGTCGAGCGAGCCTTTCGCAGCCTGAAGACCGTAGATCTGCACGTGCGCCCCATTCATCACCGCATGGCCGACCGCGTCCGGGCGCATGTGTTCCTCTGCCTGCTGGCCTACTACGTCGAATGGCACATGCGCCAGGCGCTCAAGCCCATCTTGTTCGACGACGAGGACAAGGCGGCCGCGCTCGCCTCCCGCGCCAGCCCGGTCGCCAAGGCACCGCGCTCGGAACGAGCGAAGGCCAAGGATGCTGGCAAACGCACCATGGACGGCGAGCCTGTACACAGCTTCCACACGCTGATCGCCGATCTCGCCACGCTGTGCCTGAACGAGGTCGCCGCCGCGAACAATCCAAACTACCGGCTCACTATGACGACCCGCGCCACGCCGCTGCAGCAGAAGGCCCTGGATCTGCTTGGCGTCTCCCTGGCCGCCGCTCAATAGCCGGCCAGCTAACGTACCCAGTAAATGCCCTCTCCCGCGCGGAAATATCACGCAAGATCAAGTAGATGTGCGTCGGATAAGTAAAAAGTTCCGGCTAAGCGGCGACATCACGAGCCTCTTTGCACGGCGCAGAGCGGCAAACGACGCAGCCGATGGCACCACGGTCACGCTGTACTTAAGCGGCAGCCACTTGAGCGATCGGTAGTCGGGCCGGTCGGGCGGCGATCCCGGTGGGGCTGTCACGAGCACGTTGAGGGATAGCGCCGATAGCGGCCCTGAGGGCACCACGGTTAGCGACTTTCCCGCGATCAGCTTCTCGAACGGGCCGAGCAGCTCAGTATAGAGAGCATAGGCCACGTCGGGTCTGAACGGCAGCTCGCCGCGCTCATTGCGCTCTTCCTCGAGCGGACGGCACCGCTCCCTCTTGGCCTGCCATCGTCTCTGGCGCCAACGCCATTCGCCAACATCGAGCCCGCACCTCAGCTCACCGACCTGATCAGCCACCACCTTGCGGTTGACGGACAGCTTGATCGCCCGCACATTCTCGCGTGTCAGGAGCCAAGCAAAACCTTCACTGTCCGTGAGCAGGAATTGGGCGAGCGCCTCATCAGGTCCGAGCAGGGCCTGCGCGTCCGCGAGCGAGACCGGTTGTGGAAACGCCAGCGCGGCATAACTCGGGAAGCGGTCAGCCATGCCAACTCGGGTGGCTTGGGCGCGACTCTCCGTCTCCTGGATGCGCCTCCGTGTCGCGGCGACGGCGTCGGCATTTTGTGCGGCGAGAGCGGCGAGCAGGGCCTTCTGAAGCTCTTGCCGTTCGGTGAGGATGGCATCGAAATCACGAGCGAGCTTGGAAAGCTCCGGGTCATGCGCCGCGAGGCGGGCCGTCATGCGCGACACCGCCACCGCTGCGGCCGTCTGTTCCGCCCATTGCGCCGCCTCGAAGGCACTTGCGGTGAGTTCCCCGCGGGACTCGGGTTTCACATCAGGCAGACGGAAGGAAGCGCTCACGGCGTCATCGAACAGCTGACGCCGGCGCTTGAGGTAGTCGCTATCGCTTTCCTTGACCAGGGAATTGGCGGCAATGCTGGCTGCCGTCGAGGCCGCCTTTCGAAAACTCCGGTACGCATCTTCGATCTGGCCTTGCTCGAGTGCGAGATGGCCAAGCTTGTTCTCGCTGTCCGCAGCCGAGCTGGTATCGCCGAAAAACCGGCGGGTGAGCTTGAGGCTGCGGCTCAGGAGGTCCCTTGCCTGAGGGAGCCGGCCCTGATGCCACTCGAACAACGCAAAGCCTTTCAGCACATCAGCGTTGTCGGGATCGCCGCTCAACGTCAGAGCGCGCTCAAATAGCTTGCAGGCGTGGTCGGGCCTGCTCTGCGTCTCTGCAACGCCGGCAAGCCCGGCTAATATGGGCGCCAGCGCCATGCTCAGCTGGTCGGCAGGGCTCGTATCGCTGCGGCCCGCCAGAGCGCGTAGGGTACGGGTGAGTTCGATCTTGAGCGCGCGGCGAAAATACGCCTCCGCCTGCGCGGCCTGTCTGGTGGCGAGCAGCGCTTGGCCGATACTGGTCAACGCGGTGGGCGGTGCCATGTCATCGGCGACGGTGTTGGCAAGATGAGCCAGCTGACTTGCTTTGTCGGCGGCCTCCGCAAGTCGACCTTCCTGCAGGGCTAGGTGAAGCAAGTCCTCGAGGGCGGTGAAGGCGGTGTCGTCACTCTTCACGCCTGGAACGAAGGTGACGCCGCGCTCGGCCCTACCAGCCGCGACCGCCTGCCCGTGGCCGCCGGCACCGACCGCCGATGGATCCGTATCGCTGCCGGGATGGGCTCCAGGATCGCCGTCAATCCCGGGGCAGATGCGCCTTCCGTTGACCCGGATGCAAGGATCGCGCAGTGCCTCGAACGCGGCGTCGCTGCCATCGATCAGCGTGCTCATGAGCACCGAGACGCGGGCACTGATGCCCGCTTCGCCATCGGCGGCGAAGGATAGCGCACTCCAACACGCAAGCGTCACCGCCGCGAGCGCCGCAGGCACAGCCGTCGTGACCCTGGCCGATCCGACGTGACATTGACGCATCCGTAGGCAATCTCCCCCTGAGCGTCGCAGTATGACACCTCGTGGCTGGCGGCTCAAACGTCACCTCTATGTCGACGGTGGCCCGCCATTTCGCCACGGGAACTCACATTTCCCGTCCACTCATTGCGCCGCATTCTGATGAGGGACAGGCCGCGTGCTCCGAGCAACCGAATCCGTGCCGAAGCCCTTCTGCCGGAGGCATGGGCACATCGCGCGGATGGGAGGCGTTCCAAGATTTTCTGGCCCGCTCACGTCGATAGATGCGGTTTTGCGGCCCATAAAAACGCCCGAGCCGTTCGATATAGGAAATAGCAATGACAGGACTCGCCGCCTCAGCGATCCACTCATAGAGTCGTATCAGATCGTCTCGTGCCTCATCCGAAATTTCGACGGCACGGCGTTTCACGAATCCTCTTTTGCCACGTGCCGCGCGCGGATTTCATCGAAGATGGCGCTGGCCGGATGTGTCCTGCTCTTTCCGGACTTGAACGCGTCATAGGCGGAAGCAACTTGTTCCCGGAGCCAGCGCTCAATTGCGTCGTCGCGTTCCTGCAAAGCCCGTAGTCCCGCCCGCATGACTTCGCTGCCGCTGGCATAGTGGCCAGACTTCACCTTCGCGTCGATGAAAGCGGCGTGTTCCGGCGGAAGGCTAAAAGTCCGTTTTTCGGTTGCCGCCATGGCGCACCTCCTTTCGATAGTCGCACACGGTGGTATGAAAAAATCATACCGCAGTGCAGGCGAAGTTGCAATCCCGCAGGCTTCTCGACCTTGCGGCAGTTCCGGATCTGCTGCGGGGATTTTGCGGAGATCAGTCCCGAACCGTGCCGCACAGTCATGAAGAAGTTGCAACGGGCGTCTGGTTAAGTCGTTGGTATTGCTTAGCTTACAGAGGCTTGGTCGGACTGAAAATCCGCGTGTCGCTGCCTGGCCTCTGTCCTGCGCACGCGAGTGAGATCGTCTCCCTCGAAAGCGAAAATTGCGTTCAGAAGACCAGCAAAAACATTTCAGGCCGGCCCCCGGATCGCTAAAATGCGGTCGAAAAGGTCGAGTGCAGCTATGCGTCGGCCGCAAGTCTCGGTTCGAGTGCCCCTTCGCACGACTCTGGGATAATCCTGCGAAAAATAAGCGCGTTGGATGCCTTCGTCTGTCCAAAAACCTAAATTGCCGGTTCATAAACTCATTTAACTCACCCTACCTCCATTCCTTCTTCTCCTTGCGATACAAATTTCTCTCGCAAGTTTGGTGAGTTTGGAGAGTTAACTGCTGGCTTGTCGATCAGTCTACGAAGTGGGCCGGAATTCGTGGGGCCGTTGGGAGAGCTGCATTGCCGACCGCAGTGCATTTTTCCGCCGCAAGCCAAGCGCTAAAATCGATCGTCTTTTTTAGCGGCCAACCCTGAGCGATGCCATAGGCAAAGCCGCCATGAAACACATCGCCTGCGCCGCAGCTGTCGACAGCCTTTACGGGCACCGCATCGTATCGCCGGAGCCCCGGAGAATTGGCGTCGATGTAAGTGCCGCCGCTCTCACCTTCCGTCGCCATTATAAGCCGTGGACCGAACTTTCGGAATGTATCGACCAGAGCGTCGGAGTAACTCTGGCCCCGCGTCGCAGCTCGCGTCCTGAAATATTTCACCGGCCCGATAATGTAATCGACAAGAGGAAGGATAACGTCAGCGTCTGGTTTGTAGGAACCCGTGTCAAAGATCAAGGGGACACGATATACGCGGCACCAATGGGCCGCCGTCAAAGCAAGGTCAAGGTCGGTAGCGTCCATCAGAACGCAGCGGGCTTTCGGGATCAGCTCCTTGCAAACTGCCAAGCAGGCGGACGATACACGCGGCTGCGGTGTCCAAAGAATGGTCCGCTCGCCCGCCTCACCAGACAGCAATACAAAAGAATGCTGGGAAGTTGGATCACTTTCACTGACGACAAGACGGGATTCTAACGGCTCGGAAGCAAGCTGGGTTCTAAGGAGATCGGCATAAACGCCTCGCCCGATCATGC
Source organism: uncultured Alphaproteobacteria bacterium (assembly GCA_963798805.1). Lineage (GTDB taxonomy): Bacteria > Pseudomonadota > Alphaproteobacteria > Rhizobiales > Rhodomicrobiaceae > CAVZCK01. Next base: position 2,788 of record CAWCVC010000016.1, on the reverse strand, counting down.
CGGCGAAGACTGTCTTAGCGCCGAGGTAGCCGCAGGCGAGCGCTGCGCGCCCCGCCGTACCGCCGATACACGTCGAGGCTTGACGGACGCGACTGGTCGAACCTTCCTCGGGAAAGCGGTCGACCTCATTGATGAAGTCAATTGTTGCCATACCGATGGCTAGAATCTCGATTGCTCTCAATTTCACTCCTCGCCGCCAATTCGATCGTCGACTTCGGCCTCGCATTTGATCACATCATGAATGCTTCCGTTGATTGCTCTCATGATTTCATGGGTCGTGATGATGGTCACCGCACTATGCAGGCGGGTGATCGTCGCGGGGCAAGAATGATCGATCAGGCCGCCGAGAAGCTTTGCCAGCACACCGGCCTTCGATAGATGTAAGACCGGCAGGATAATACGCTGCGCGGCGAGTGCGTTGCCGAGCCCGATCGTGACAATCGCTCTCGATGGCTGATGCGGATCGATATAACGGCGCTCATTCTCGCAAATGTGGATCACCCGACAGCCATCTTTGTATCGTGCTGGAGTTTCGGCCAATTCATGCGGGCCATAGCCGATGATCTCCCCGTCGGGCGAGTAGGCGACAATGTGCATGACGGGGCGATAACGCCGGAGTAAGGCGTCATGCTCAGCAAACATGTTCTCCCCGCCCAAATAACCCGAGAAAAAATGCACGTTTGTCTCACGCACCTCGACGCTGCGGCGGCGAAGCCCATCAATAAAACGCGCGCGCACAAAGCCGTGCCGGCTGGCCGGATGCTCCGGCGACACGCCGAAGGTTTCTGTATCGATGAATAAATGGGTGTTACCGAACAGCGAAACATCGAGCTGAGCGGAGCTCAGGAGATACTCGAATAGAAGCGCCGCTGTTCGCCCGGTCGGCAAAACCAGAGAGCGCAGATCAGCGGCCTTCAGATTTGCGATCAGATGCCGCGCAACCGCATAGAGGGCAATCGCATTCGTCCGGCAGATCAGCAGTTGCGCCGGCCAATTGGAGCTATTCGGACGGTCGAAGCCTATATCGGTACAAAGACCCTTTCTGCTGCCGTTAGCAAGCTCCTCTGGCTGAATGCTCAGCGCGCGGGCGATCTTTTGGATCGTCGCGGCGCGCGGCTCATGCAGCCCTTTTTCCAGCGCGCGCAGCGTCTTCACTCGAACCCTAGCGCGATCAGCCAGCTCTTCCTGACTGAGTGCTTTCAGCCGCCGCAGCCGCTGTACAATTTCCCCCAAACTGGACGTCATGGGCCGAGATAGCAACCGGAGTCATAAAAATTTCCGGTTACTGTATTTTTAGTCAATCGCTTTTGCAAATCCTTTCTCTGCGTGAGGATTTAGCCGAATAGCGCATGAATTCAATTATTTTTATTGTTAACTATTTGAATTAGGACTTCATTCGTTACAATATTAGCCGCATCGAAGATCTCGTCCAGGTCGTGGGTTGTCGTGCCGCAGCCGGAAACCGGGGTAAGCCGGCGGCAGCTCCGAACTGTGGCATTATCCGGAAGATCCGCGCGCATTCCGCATCGCGGATCGCCAAGATGCGGGAGCGCTCATGCTGCTCGATCCCAGTGAGCCGGCTGGTATTCGGCTTTCGAGGCATTTCGGTCGTGGTTCGAGTTTGATTAGGCCGTCATGGGAAATAGAAGCGGCAAGCTGTTCAACTCCGGCCTCGCGATTAGTTTTGCGCACATTGGCCTTGGACGGGCGCAGCTTGTCGAGGGGGATCATTGCCGATGTGAGGGTTGGCAGGGACATCAGCTCCGATCGGCGTCGTAAGTTCTTGAAATTTTACCCCTGTATAAGGTCGTACAGCGGCGCCGACTTGCAGCACTTAGCCGGGGCACGAGCCCGCGCCGTTGCACAGGCCAAGGGACGATTGCGGTCCGATGCGTCTGCGCACATGTCTTGTCAAGTGGCGCCGATATGCGCAATAATGATGCGCATCCATGGTCAACGAAGACGATGCAGGATGAGCGCTTCCGTTTACGACAAGTCGGCTCCTAAGCGAGCCGTGAATGTCAGCGTCAATGCCGATCTCGCGGCCAAGGCGAAGGCGCTCGGGGTGAACCTTTCCGAGGCCCTCGAAACGCGGCTTGCCGAGCTGGTCGCGGTCGCCGAGCGGGAGCAGTGGCTCGCCGCCAACGCCGCTGCGATCGAGGCTTATAATGAGCGGGTGGAGACCGGTTCGATCCTCAGCGATTTTGAGCGCCCGTTCTGATGGCCCAATTCGATGTATTCCGTTTTGCGCCTCGCGGCGCCGGCTTCGCATTCGTCGTCGATCTCCAGAACGGATTGCTCGAAGATCTCGCGACCCGGATCGTCGCCCCCCTCTACCCGCTAAAAGCCAGCCATCGCCCCATTCTCAGATTGAACCCGGTGTTCCATATCGACGGCAAACCCTATTACCTCGCCACGCAGGAGCTGACCGCACTGCGTATCAAGAGCCTCGGTGCTAGGGTCGCCTCGCTGGAGGAACAGCGAGACGAAATCATCGCCGCCCTCGATTTCCTCATCACTGGGGTCTGACGATTGGCTGCCCCCGGCGGTGGGGCGGTAGACAGCCGCAGCATTGCGCGTTGAAGCCCTCATGATCCATGTTAACCTATCGAGCATTCTGAGCTATGAGACCCGGCACGCATTTGGGAAAAATCTTGTTAGTCTTTGACCTTCCTGAGCTGAAAAGGGTACCGTTTTGAAGCCAAGCCTTTGATTTGAAAGAATTTCGATCTGGCTCTTAATCAGCGGGTCCAAGGTTCGAATCCTTGTGCGCCCACCAATAAAATCA
>CAWCVC010000015.1:0-421154 GCA_963798805.1 uncultured Alphaproteobacteria bacterium | reverse complement strand
TTAACACCTCTTCGGCTCATGCCAGAATCGGCCCGATTGGCTAAAATCGCAATCAAATCAGGCCATTGGCATTAAATTCCCTTCGCTAACATCGCTCAAAGTCCTGCAACCCGAAGGCGAACTATGGGGCTGCGCGCATGGGCAAGAAGCTGACGAGGGTAAGCCGAAATCTGTATATCCAAACCGCTGGCAAGTCGCGAAGCTGGATTTTCCGCTATTCCTTCCAAGGTCGGACGCGCGACTTAGGACTCGGATCGCTGAGCCGCGTCACAGTCGCAAAGGCTGAAGCGCTGGCCGGCGAAATGCGAGATAAGATCTCGCGAGGCATTGATCCGCAGCAAGAACGTGGCGCGAGACAACCGAAGACGCCGAGCTTTAAGGAAGTTGCCGCCGATTACCTGAAGCGGACCTTACCGGGTCTGAAGCATCCGAAATCAAAGCAGCAATGGCAGAACTCGCTAGTGCACTGACTCATTCAGATGGTGCAGGCAGGCGCTTGAGTTTGCCGAAAATTTCTTTGGCGGATTTCGTCCAGACAAAGGGCTTGGGGTGACCGTTGTGATCGCGGATGTAGCGGCGGATGGCATCTTCCAATTCGGCGATGGATTTGAAGACGCCGCGACGGATGCGCCTTCGGGTGATGACTGAGAAGAAGCCCTCGACGGCGTTGAGCCAGAGCCTGTCCCCGCGAAGGCGGGGAATGCGGATGTGGGCGTGAAGTGGAAGACCCAGCGCGGATTGTCGGCCAGCCATTGCTTGACCTTGGGATGCTTGTGGGTGGCGTAATTGTCGAGGATGGCATGGATGACCTTTCCCGCCGGAACGGCGCGCTCCACCGCATTGAGGAACTTGATAAACTCCTGATGCCGGTGCTTTTGCATGCAACGCCCCAACACGGTGCCATCGAGAATATTGAGCGCGGCGAACAGGGTGGTGGTGCCATTCCGCTTATAATCGTGGGTCATGGTTGCGCATTTGCCGGGCTTCAGCGGAAGGCCGGGTTGCGTGCGATCGAGCGCCTGAATCTGGCTTTTCTCATCGATGGACAGCACCACGGCATGACAGGGCGGCTCCATGTACAGGCCGACGACATCCTCCACTTTCGCGGCAAAGGCGGGATCGTTGGACATCTTGAAGGTGCGTAAGCGGTGAGGTTGAAGGCGATGCCCATCCCAGATGCGTTGCACCGTCCGCAAGCTGACGCCGACAGCCTTGGCGACCGCCCGGCCGGTCCAATGCGTCGCGTTATGGGGTGGCTCGGAGCATGGCAGCGCCAGCACCCTGGCCACGGTCTCCAACTGAACAGGGGCTTTGCCCGGCTTGCGCGTCTTGTCCCGCAAGAGGCCATCCACCCCTTGCTCGGCATATCGCAACTGCCAGCGCCACACCGCCGGGCGACTGCCACCGATCTGCCTCGCCACCTCCAGAACGGGCAGCCTGTCTGCCGAAAGAAGAACGATCCGTGCCCGCTGAACGTGCTTCTGCGCGCTGTTGCGATCCTCAATAACCGCCGCCAAACGCGCGCGGTCCTCAGAGGCGATGATGATGCTGACGGTTTGTGCCATATCAGCAGAATCGCACGAACTAGGCCGCGTGTGAATCCTCTGTTTGCGTCAGTGCACTAGCAGCCTATGTCTTCCCAGTCATCGGCGGAACCCCTATCAGCCTTATCCGTCCGGCGGACGTGGCGCGGTGTCTGACGCCTATCTGGCTTTCACACCGCGAGACTTCGCGGAAAGTGCGAAGCCGAATAGAGCGCATCATCAACGCCGCTAAGGCTGCGGGCCATTTCGCCGGCGAAAACCCGGCGAGGCTGGACGTTCTACAAAACCTGCTTCCGCAGCGCCCGCGCCGAATGGTGGCGCATCATAGCGCGATGCCATGGCGCGAGCTTCCTACTTTCTTCAGCGAACTGGCGCTGAATGAGACTATGAGCGCCAAGGCGCTGCGCTGGACGATCCTTTGTGCCGTGCGGACAAGCGATACGCTGGCGGTGGAGTGGTCTGAGATAGACGAGAAGGCCGCGCTGTGGACCATTCCGCCGGAGCGAACGAAGACCGGGAAGCCGCACCGCGTCCCGCTGACCGTGCAAGCCTGGGAAATCATTAAAAACCTTCCGCGCGATACGCCTTTCCTGTTTCCGAATAGGCACGGCAATCCAATGTCCAACATGGCCATGCTAGAGCTGTTGCGCGGTATGCGACCAGGACTGACCGTGCACGGCTTTCGTTCGACCGTGAAAGATTGGTGCGCTGAGCACGGCATTCCGCATGAAGTCTCTGAAGCGATGCTTGGCCATGCCGTGGCCAAGACGCAGACAGTCGCGGCCTATCTGCGCACAGATCACCTACAAGCCCGCCGCGATCTGATGAGGCGTTGGGCCGACTACGTAGCACCGCGCCCTCGGATCACCCGTCAACAAGGCCGCGCGGTGCGTCGCTCCAGATGGATGGCCGGCGATTGAGCCTCGCAGCCCATGGCGTTCGGGCCGCGCGTGCACATCATGGGTCACGGAAGCCGGCTGTGCAGTGCGATAGGGTGCGCCGCGCTTACCAACGATCGGACCTATTAGAGCAACGGCGCCCGGTAATGGCAGCTTGGGCCGATCACCTCGCCGGCCGGCGGCGCATTGAATCGCGAGCCAAACCGAGCAAGCCCGGCTTGCTCTGGACTTAGAAGGCGTCACGCCCATGTGGCGACGCGGCAATTGATGCAAGCGTCGTAGCGCGGCAGAATGAGGCGAGTCAGACGCCATTGTACCCGCCGCTATCGAAATGGACGGGTGCCGCGACTGGTGCATTGCCGGTAAGAAGGGCGTCATCTACGCGGCGGGTGCCAATGCCTATCTGTTAGTCGTGCTCTGCGATTCGGCACGGGTAAACATTTGGCGCTTTCTTCGGCTCGCCGACTGGGAACGCTGGATAACGCACCGATGGCGCTGCAGCGTGAATTACTCGCCCGCGGGTATAGTGGCGGACCGATGTACTACTTTTCCTTGCAATAGGTACGGTAGCGCACCATCTGATTCAGACTGCGGAAAATCCGCATGCTGTATTGACCGCAGTATGAGCCAACAGAATCGCTCCGTTTGGGCGGGGCGACGGCGAGGCGCCCACCCCCATTATCGGACGCTTCGCGCTAACAACGGAGTCATGTTTTGAGTTCTCCCGACTGACCGCGACGAGGCGCGGAAGCTGAAAAGCCGATACTACTTGACCGGCGAGCCTTGCCGTAACGGGAATAAGGCGCCACGACGCACGAGCGACGGCGTCTGTACTTGCCAGCCATGCTCATTGAAGCGATTGCAGCGTGATCTTGGGCCGCCTGGATGCACTGAAGAAAATCGGCGGAAGAACGCCACGCAGCGGAAAGCGCAGCGGGAAGCGAAGCCAGGCTATTGGAAAGCTTGGGCTGGCGCCCGCGGAAGCGAGCGAAACCGCGATTTAATGACCCCACCTTGGCTCTCGCATGCCGAACGCATGAAGATGTTTGATTTTCGGAAAGCGGCCGACGAGACCGGACTCAGAGTCGACCATGCGATTCCCCTATTTCCGGCTGGTGCCTCGCAGGTTTGCGGCCTTCACGTTCCCAAAAATCTGGACATGATCACCGATGCTGAAAACCGCAAAAAGGGCAATTCGCTACATTTGACGCCTGATCAAGAATACGACGCTGTGCAATGCGGGTTGGCGATCTGGCGAAAGCACTATCAGCACGAAAAAGCGCGCGTCAATTGGCAACCCTATGTAGCTGACCGGCTCGCATTGATCTTTGCCGCGATCCGGGCCGCGATGCCTGATGGTGCAACGGCTTCTCAATTGGTGAAACTTGCCACTGGTCATAGCGACCTTCGCCGACTAATCGTCGAATGGTGCGGTGATCTGAGCGCCCGCAATCTGGGGGGACGTCTCCGGCGAGCCGAAGGGCTGCAAAGTGGCGAGCTAAGGCTCAAGAAGTGCAAGAACAGCAAAGCGTCGCCTATTTGGATCATTAATGGCAAGGCGGATCGCCATGGAGCTTAAGCCCGATTTGGGGGCGGCACTTAAGCACATTCAATGGTTAACCGGCGAGGCCGACCCGCAAATTAGTTGGCAAGTTTTCGACAACTCGAAGACCAATCCCCATCTGGCCCGAAGCTATTTCGGTACGCTGCAGTCTGTAAAGGGGCGCCTTATCGCCGCACAAGATGACGGATGCGGCGTGTTCATCGCTGTCAATGAGACGGATGGCGAGGGGCGGCGCAAAGAGAATATGCGGCGCTTCCGAGCCGCATTTCTCGACTTGGACGGAGCGCCGTTGCCTGAGGCATGGCCTATCCAACCGGGCCTTATCGCCAATTCGTCGCCGAGCAAATATCAAGTTTGGTGGAGCTTGGCGCCCGGTGCGGAATTCGACGCAAAGCGGACAGTAAATACGAGGCAAGCCGGACAGCAGTCCGATGATGCCGGACAGCTGGCGAGGGCCAGCCGATAGCGCCGCCGATCGACGATCGAATCACCTGATCGCTGCCTCTCAACAGAGAGGGGCCAGCGATGCCGGCGGAGAGATTGTCGATGCGAAAAGTGCGCGAGGTGCTTCGTCTGAAGCACGCGCTTGGAATGAGTTACCGGAAGATCAGCGAGGCGACCGGCGTTGGCAAGACGCAGGCGGCCGAATATGTGCGCCGCGCCGAGGTGTCCGGCATCCGTTGGCCGGTGCCGGAGGGGCTCGACGACGCCGAGCTTGACCGGCGCCTGTTCCCGGTTGCCCGCGCCAGTTTACAGGCTCGCCCCGCCGTCGACTGGCCGACGATGCAGACCGAGTTGAAGCGGCGCGGGGTTACGCTGGCGCTGCTGTGGCAGGAGTATCTGGCCGAGCAGCCGAACGGATACAGCTACACGCGGTTCTGCGAGCTGCATAAAGGCTGGAAGAGGACGGTTTCGGCGACGATGCGGCAGACGCATCTGGCCGGCGAGAAGCTGTTCGTGGATTGGGCTGGCGACACCATCGGCGTCATCGACCCGGCGACCGGGGAGGAGCACCGCGCACGCATATTCGTCGCCGCACAAAAGTGAGCGCTTGCCGCTCACGATAAACGTTCGCTCGGGGCGTCGAACTACACCTATGCCGAGGCGCGTTGGACCGAGACGCTGCCGGACTGGATCGGCGCCCACGTCAACGCGCTGGCCGCGATCGGCGGCGTCATGCAGGCATTGGTGCCGGACCAATTTGAAGGCCGGGATCACCAAGCCGTCGCGCTACGAGCCTGGCATTAACAGGACCTATCAGGATCTCGCCGATCACTATGGCTGCGTCGTGCTGCCGACGCGGATCGTCAAGCCACGCGATAAGGCAAAAGTCGAGGTCGCGGTCCAGATTGTTGAGCGCTTCGTGCTGGCGAAGCTGCGCAATCAAACCTTCTTCTCCCTGGCCGAGTTGAACGCCGCGATCCGTGACTGCGTAGCCGCCATCAATGCCAAGGTGATGCGGCGCGTGGGCAAAAGCCGCGCCGAGTTGCTGGAGACGCTGGAGCGGCCGGCGCTGAAACCGTTGCCGGGCGAGCCCTACGCCTACGCCGAATGGAAGCGGGCTCGGGTCGCGCCGGACTATCACATCGAGATTGCCGACCACTTCTACTCGGTGCCCTCCAAGCTGATCCGCGAGGTCGTCGAGGCGCGTTTCACCAGCGCGACGGTCGAGATATTCCACGGAAGCGAACGTTTATCGTGAGCGACAAGCGCTCACTCAGGGCGTCCGGATCGCGAGCCACGCCTTCTCGGCCGTTCGTCACCGGCACACGACAATCACGGAGCACATGCCGAGCGCCCATCGCCGTTACGCGGAATGGACGCCGGTGAAAATGATGGATCAGGCCGCCAATATCGGCCCGGCGACGGTCGCGCTGATCGAGGCGATCATGAAGGCAAAGCCGCATCCAGAGCAGGGATTCCGGTCGTGCCTCGGCATTCTGAGCCTCGTGAAGAGCTGGGGGCCAGCGCGCGTCGAGGCCGCAAGCGATCGTTTATCGTGAGCGACAAGCGCTCACTCGGCGCGGCAACGACGTCGGCTCCACAACCTACGGCTCGATCGCATCGATCCTGAAGCACGGGCTCGACAAAGCCTACGCACAAGAGGCAACGCCGGACGCCCCGCCGCTCCGGCACGGCAACATTCGTGGCTCCGGTTACTACCACTGACGCCGGACAAGCGGATGGACCAATCACGCGGGTGAAAAGAAAAGGAAACTGCAATGCTCACGCATCCAACCGAGCAAAGGCTTGTCGCGCTCGGCCTCGCCGGGATGGCGAAGGCGCTTGAAGAACAGCGGCGACAACCCGACGTCGCTTCCCTGACGTTCGAGGAGCGGCTTGGGCTGCTCGTCGACCGCGAGGCGATCGAACGGGAGAACAAGCGCCTCGTCAGCCGTCTGAAGTTCGCCGGGCTCCGGCAGAACGCCGTCGTCGAGGATATCGACATGAAGGCGGCGCGCGGCCTCGACAAACCGCTGCTCGCCAAGCTCGTGGCCGGCGACTGGATTAGCCAGCACCAGAACTTGATAATCGTCGGCAAGACGGGGCTCGGCAAAAGTTGGCTCGCATGCGCCCTCGCACATAAGGCGTGCCGAGACGATCGCTCGGTCCTCTACTACCGCGCGCCACGGCTATTCGACGCCTTGACGCTCGCACGAACCTTTATGGTGAGCGCTCAGGATAAACCTTCACGCGGCGACGGCCGACACGCACGCCTGCTGAAGAGCATCGCCCGTGCGCAACTGCTCATCCTGGACGACTGGGGGCTCGCCAATCTGACGCCGGATCAGGGCCGCGACCTCCTGGAGATCCTCGAAGATCGACACGGACGCGGCAGCACGATCGTCACCAGCCAGATCGATGTGAAGCATTGGCACGAAATGATCGCCAATCCGACCGTCGCCGACGCCATCCTCGACCGCCTGGTGCACAACGCACACCGCCTGAACCTGGCTGGCGAGAGCATGCGCAAGGAGGCATCCAAACGCGCAACACTTGACGCGAAGCAGTCTTCGTGAGTTTGTAAGCCCGTCGATGGGCGGCGCTGTCCGGCTTCGTCGGACTCCTGTCCGCAATCCCTCGGATCACTGTCCGGCTTGCCTCGGATTCAGTGTCCGGCTTCGTCGTAATCCGCACCCGGTCTCGATTTCGCCGCGTGGCAGGCTTTAGAGCTGGGCCTTATCGAGAAGTATCACGGCGACCCTAAATGCATGATGATTACTCAAGTCGGGCGTTGCTGCGGGTTCTATCACCTCAAGGACCCGAAGCGCCCGCACCTTGTTGAGGTCGTGCAATGCTAACCTTCGACGAAATGGCCGCAACGTTCGGCTTCGATATGGCTGACTTGACCGCGCGAGTTATCCAGAAGCGCCGCGAGAGTGTGCCAGATGAGGCGCCCCCGCATGGGTGGGATCACGAGGCCGACATTGCACGGGCCATGACCTACCTGGCCGATGAGTCGAATTGGCCGACCGGCAACAGCGGGAAATACTCGATTTATAAGGCCGCCTGCTTATTGCGCGACATAGGCATTTCGCCAGGACGGGCGGAGGAAATCATTTCCGAATTGACGCCTATATGGGAAGACCATTGGCCGAATGATCATATAGAGCGCAAAGTTGCCCATGCTTATAAATACGCACAAAACGCTCCGGGCTGCAAAAGCGTGCTTGGGGCGATTAATGACTTTGCAGACGAGCCGGCCGGCGATCTGAGCGACTACTTAGATCGGGGTTTCATTTCGATCGGCCGCATTGATCCGGCGCTTATCCCAAAGATGCGCTGGATCGTTCCCGGCTTCCTACAGTGCGGGGAGATCACGCTATTAGCCGGACAGGGCGGCGTCGGGAAAAGCCTTCATGCGTGGAATGTCGCGGCTTCCGTGGCCATGGGCTTGCCCTTTGGATGGTGGGGAGCGCCAGATAGACCGCGCCGTGTGCTGTGTCTGAGCGGCGAAGATAATCAAGACGAGATCGCACGCCGCGTCGCTGTAGCCTGCCAATCGATCGACCGCAAAGTGGCGGACCTTGGCGATAATTTTCTTGTGTGGGGCCGTCAAGATATCTGTTTGGCACAGAAGAATCATGCAACGGGCGACGTGGCCACAACGGAGCTATGGGAAACGGTTAGGGGCCGCGGTGCGTCAGTTGGATATTGGACTATTGGTCATCGATCCGCTCGTTAGGGTTGGGCAAGGCTTTGTCGAGAACGACAATGTGGACCAAGACTTGCTGTTTCAGCGCGTCCAGAAGCTTGTAGCTGGTCAGGATTGCGCAGCCTTGCTGGATGACCATTTCGCTAAGGTTGGAGGTGCGGATGATCAGAACGCCATTAGGGGGGCGTCCGCCAAGGTCAACGCAGCACGGTGCGCGATCACCCTGACGCAGATGTCGGCCGCGCAGCATCGCAATCTAAGACCGCCCAAGCCTCGCCGGCATTATGTGCTCTTCGCCATGCCCAAGACGAACTATTCGGGACGACCGGAAGGCGAGCGATGGTTAGAGATGCAAGAGTTTGAAGTCGGGAACGGCGAGACACGCCCGGCGCTGGTTTGGCGCGATTTGGTCGCGGAGCGTGAATTCTTCGACCCTTTCGCATGGGAACATAAGGACGCGTTGCTTGCTATGGTTGCGGAAGGGCGGGGTGGCGAGCCATGGCGAGATGCGATCAAAGGTCGACGCGACGCGCGGCTTGATTGTGCCATGGTGAGAGCAGGCTTGGCGAGCAATGAGAAGGACGCGCAAATCATTCTCGACCTTTTCGCAGAACATGGCCTTGTCGCTCAAAGGCAGATTCAGAATAAGCATCGCAACGCTGTCACCGTTTGGGAATGCACTGGGTTGCGACAGCGGCCGGAATGCACGGAATGGCCCGATTAAGGCCACGGTGCTGCGTGCTGTGTGTTTTCCGCTTATATAGAAGACAACGCACACAACGCAGCATTCAAAAGCAAAGGGTGCACGTTATCGGTAGTCCCCTTCGGGGGGGACTACAGATAACGCGCTGGCGCCGTTTGAATTTTATCAAGAAGGGAGGCCCATGGCATTACCATGGCCCGCGCGTGATCTTTTAGCAGGATGTTGAAGAAGTCAGCTGCGTTCGCAGACGAAGCCTGAATCGTCGCCGTTGTGGATGTAGAAGTGCCCAACGAAGCGGCCGGCGGTGCCAAGGACCGCCCATCCGCGACCGCAGGCCGGATCGTTCTCATTCTGCCCTTCCCACGAGAACTCCGCGCAGGCGGAACCATCGCGGGCGCCATAGCGGACGTCGAGTTGGCCGGTGAGTGCGCCAAAGGCAATCTCGCCATCCGCCGCACCTTGAAAGGTCAGATGCGCTTCTTTGACGAGGTCGAGGAAGTCATTGTCCCAGAGGTCCATCTCGACGATACGCCAGCGACCGGCAAAGGCCTTGGCGAAGGCAGGAACCTTGGCCATCACCCTGTCTCCGCCAGCAGCTTTGGTAGCCGCACCAGATTGTAGGCGGCAGCCGCGAAGGTGAAGGCCCATCCGACCCGGTCGCGGCCGCGGAACCTGGTCTTCTTCTGGCCGGCAACCGTCTTGATCCAGCCGAACGCTTCCTCGATGCGCTTTCTGATGCGTTGGCTGACGGCGTAGCCACCGTGCCGCGTGGTGCGCCCGTCGATCGCCGAACTGCGTCCATTCGTGCTCTGCGCCACATGCGGCGTGACCTTCATCGAGCGCGCCTCATTGACAAAGTCCTCCGCGTCATAGGCCTTGTCGGCACCGAGCGTGATGGCGTGCGGTCGGTCGGCGCGAGGCTCGATCATATGCAGCGCAGCCACCCGCTCGGCATGTCCGTCGGCGAATGTCAGGCAGGCATCGACAATAAGGCCGTGGCGGTTCTCCATGAGTCCATGCCCGATGAAGCATAGTTTCGCCTCTTTGCCGCGCCCCTTGCGGTAGAGCCTGGCATCGGGATCGGTGGTCGAGGCATGCGTCTCGTTCGTCCGCTTCTGCCCATGGAAATCAGCTTCCATGTTGCGCCCACCATCCTCCGGCGGCGGCCCGCCTGAACCATCCTTCGGCTTGACACTCTTCATCGATGCCCAGGCCTCGATCAGCGTGCCGTCGACCGAGAAGTGATCACTCGAAATAAGCCGCTTCACGCGAGGATGGGCCAGAACTGCAGCCAGGAATTTCGCCGCAATGTCACCTTCAAGCAACCGGTCCCGGTTCTTCGAAAACACCGAATGATCCCACGCCGGATCGTCAACACCGATCCCGACAAACCAGCGGAATAGAAGATCGTATTCCAGGCGCTCCATCAAAAGCCGTTCCGAACGGATCGAATAGAACGCCTGCAAAAGCATCGCCCTCAATAGCTTCTCAGGGGGGATCGACGGTCGCCCGATCGGCGAATACAGCACCGCCAAGTCGCCCGCCAGCGCCGAAAGGGCCTCATTCACGATCCCTCGGATCGTACGGAGCGGATGGTTCTGGCGAACGCGCGCCTCCAAATCCACATAGCTGAACAACTCGCCCGTTCGTTCATCGTTGCCCCGCACGCTCAATCCTCCGAATCTGTTCGGGGCAAATGAATCATGATCGTCCCGCCACGGCGAGCGGCTTTTTCAACATCCTGTTAGTCGTATCCAAGGGTCGTAAATAAAGCCACATATTCGAACGAAAAGCGGTTCAAATCGACGTAATAACCTGGCGTTGAGGATTTGAGTCTTATAGCGTTAATTCAACTCGAATGAGTGACACGGTGAAATTCTGCCGGCCGTAACACCGTTTCAAAGAGTTTTTAGGGCAAGCGAAGCGGGCGTGCTTTGTGAGGTTCATGGCAGGCCTCACCTCATTCGAGAATGGCGAGCGCTACCGCCCTGTGGCGCTCGCCTGCCTAATCATGACATTTGATCATTTCGGCTTTTTTGAATAAGCCGTCTGAGCTGTCGTTTATGCGTGCGATGATATGTGCTGATCCATATTTCGCACGCTTTTGATGCGGGCTTCATCCCAACGATATACCGTTTATTGCAATCGGGATTTGTATATATCGCAACGATTGAAGCGTTGCGATCAGGCTGGATGAAGATAGATCCTCGCTGTATCGCGAAGGGCAGATGGAGGAATTCTTCAATCTTGAGCTTGTGCTTCACGGCGATTTTTTCGCAGGTGGCTCTTGATAGATAAACGAAAGGTAATTTCCAGCCGAGCCGTTCAATGACCGCCGCCGGCAAAGCGCCAATTTGTAAGGGATCGGAATATCCCAACATAAGGTTGTGCAATTGACCAAGTTCGATTGGCATAGCTGGGCATCATTCTAAGCGGCCTCGCACTTTTTAAAGGGACCGCGCATTCTTCGCGGATATGCCGCATCGATCAGCACGAACACGCCTCCCGGACCAAGGCCGATCCGTCAGCCCGGCCGCCATAGCAGGCGTTACACGCAGCGTCTTGTGGATGCGGATGAAGTTGTAACAAATAAAGTATAAAGTCGAGGCATTGCAATGATTCTTGAACTTCTTTAAGGATGCATTCGTCAGTCGCGCAAACCGACGCATTGGCATGTGCGTGGTATAGGGCGACTGATGCTTCTTGTGCGCCTCGTTGGACTATAGCGGCTGAAATGCTCTTGCCCTATCCAAATATTGTTCCGGCATCCCAGCCGCCACGAGCTAACGTCGTGGCATACACGAACTATAGATAAAGAACAAATTTCACAATTAAAGCAGGTTATGCCTGACTTTGGGTCCTCAGCCAGACTATATACTATAGGGGCGATTTCGGAGTGCCGACTCTAACCAGATGAATACTCCAAAACAGTTCACAACGCCAGCCCGCCAGCCGTGTTCCGCACTATCCGTCTGTGACAATTCTCACATCCAGCACCGTGTATTATGTGCGGAATGTCACATTCGAGCTTGATTTGATACGTCCCTATGACCGTTGCCGATGGCCAAATCAGACAATCGGCGCTTCGCTCCCGGCCACTGTTTGCTCAGCCTCAGCGTAAAGGGCATCGGCGTTTGCGAGAGGGTGCGTCCGACCGACCAAGTTATCCAGGTTTTCGCGAGTGAGCACACATATCCCCGATTTCTCAGCTTGCTCTGCATCCGCCTCAACGTCAGCGCGAGTCTTAGTAGTAGCAATCACCGGCAGGACGCGCGAGAGTCCGTTTCCTGATTGTTGAAGGCGCCGCCGAACTTCAGCCGTTCGAGCTTGCAGCTTGGACAGCTTGTTATCCCCTTGAGCATTCCGATAGTGCACTCGATTACTGCGACGTGGCCGTTGGGCGTGATAGCGATCAGATCGGGCGCGTCTCGCGTTCTCTTATTACCGCCCAAGTCCGCAACGCTAAACCCAAGCATCCAAAGCAGCCATCTGACACCGGTCTCAAAATCACCTGCCGCGTCTCCTTTCTTCTGGCCAGCAAGCAAATCTTGTAGCACCTCCATGTTCGCATCGAACTCGGTATATATCGCACGCTTGGGATTCTGGGCGTTCACGGGATCGATGAGCCATCCGAAGTGCTGTGCCATGCCGTCGTAACTTGCTACGCAGTGAACTACCGCGCCGCCTGGAACCTGCATTTCAAATTCACCCTGTTTGACAATCTCGTCCTTCGGCGACCATTTCATGTCGATTCCAGAAGTTCGGCCCCGCTTCACGACACGTCCATTGCCATAAACGCGATAACCAAGCTGGGCTTTATCGGGCGACAACCCATTGGCCAAGAGAATCTTGGGGCTGACCGTCTCGCCAGCTGCCGCTACGGAAAGATCCACAACAGCAACATGATGAGCCACAACAACTGTGTATACAGACTGTTGAAGGGCCGAGTCATAGCACTGGAATGCAAGCATAAGTTCCTGAAGCGAGTCATATGGCTCCGCGGCTGCTTTTAGTTCCCAATCCAATTTGGTCTGCTCAATGCCACCAATCGCAGGAGCCGGGCCGCCCACGATGGTAAGCACGTTCACTCGGGATTGCTGGTCAAGCTCCGGCCGATTAAAGGGTATGAATGATGAACTGTACCGTCCTTGCGTGAGACTTGGAAAAACCAATTCCCCGTGTGGTGTATTAAGGGGGCCGGAAACTAACCTGCTTAGTAACTCGCGTGGGCTTGCCGCCAATTCATTTAATCGATACTGCCCCGCTCTCACATTCGCGCTTTCAAAATGACAGAATGGAATTGGAGATGGCCCAATACCTAACGTAAGGTTTGCGCCACGAAGTTCGAATTTTTCTGAAGATCTTATCGCAACATAGCTGAAAGTCTGGCGATCATACGCCGCTATGATCGGTTCGATTGCTCCGAAGAACTTTTCAATATCAGCATCCACCAGCGACAACATAATTTCTTTCCGTATCTCGTCGCCCAGGGACGACTATCAGCGTCAAAACTTGTATTGTGGAACAAGTGGTTCGATTTCTTTTAAGGGGAACTCGCAACAATAGGCGGCCGACCGAGACGCGGGAGTCCCGGCCGCCCTGTAGAAGCCGAGTTTAGGTTAGCGCTTACGCTTTCCCTTCTTCGGCTTCACGGTCTCGACAATAGCGGTAGCTTTCCGCCGTTGCGCGACCTTAACCGGAATGAACTTTCCGGTCCGGGCATCACGCCCACGTTTGCCTGCCATATCGCATCACCTCCCTTCCCGGGACGACACCCGCCGTTAGAGGCGCGTCCGAGTCGGAGGTGGGCAAGCCTGAGCATTATAGATTGCCGGGCCGGCGATCGTTCGAATTGTTGGCGAATTTTAATTGTCGGCGTGGTGAACTGTGGAAAAAGTGGCACATTCAGCACGGACCTTGTGATGCAGGCCAGCTTATTGCAGCCCTGCATGGCTGTGGAGGCTTTTCTGCCCATCATGGATGTGAGCGCGTGAACAAAGTAGCATGTCGAATCAATGCCCACGCGTGAGAGCCGGTATGTCCGAACCGCCTTATGACCCGCGAGCAATCGCAAACATGATTCTCGATGCTGGCGATGAGAGGTCCAGGTCGGTGACGCACATCGCACTTCAGAAGCTTCTATATTTCGCGCACGGTCTATTCCTTCGCCAATTCGGGCGCCCGCTTGTGCTCGGTCATTTTGAAGCATGGCGATTCGGGCCGGTTCATCCGGCGGTCTATGCGGCCTTTCGGGATGTGGGGAAAGAGCCTATCCGCAGACGCGCTCAACGAGTTGATATACTATCGGGAGCAACGCAAGACATTCCGCAACCGGATGCGGACGAGGCACGCGCTATCGTCGCTCGCGTCATGATTTCCATTGGTGGCCTTTCTGACTGGGACCTTGTTGCTATCTCTCACGCAAAAGACGCACCTTGGAGGCACATTGTTGATAAGGGACGGCACTCCGTGGCCTTAGGTTTACGAATCCCGGACAATGTGATTTTCGAACGATTTGAGCATCACAAAGTGATTATCGGAGATATTCAGATTGATTTTAGACAGTCCAGCGAAGATTCGCCGCTTGCCTGAAACTGATTTGGCGCGGCTTGCCGCCGCGAGCTTGAGCGTTTCAAAGAGGCCGGGCCGGCATTCACCTATCAGCCGTTTCGCCAATGTCTCTCCGATATTCTCCATCTCGGCACGGACTTATTCGGCGCATTGCCTCGTGTGCCGTGGGAGCAACTTGCATGGACAATATCCGATAATTCGAAGAGCGAAGCCCAAACAGATGCCAATCTCGCAGTGGGACAGGCGCTATACGATTACATCGATAAGACCGGCTCCGGGGACGGAAACACGAATTTTACGGCTTTCCCATTGGCATAGGTCGAAGGGTGACTTATTGGCATTCTGCGATTCTGGCGGTTGACGGGGCTCCGATGGTCCCTTTTTTTGATCCACGCCGCTCACGAAAGCAGCTCACCGCGTCTGGAAGACGGTTCGCGTTCTCGGTCATGCACGAGCACATCCGTACGGCGAACCCGGACTTTGCAGCCGTCCGCCTCGGTATATTTCAGTTTCCGGCGAAACCTGATGGCACGCGTGTGCCGACGCTATTCACCGATGAAGGGGTCGAATTGTTCAGCTTTGCAGAACTAGATCAGATGGTTCGTACGACATACGAAATCTGGCGCGACGTTTCCGAAGAGCGCCGAGCGGAGACGAGGGCGCGAGCGACAGGAACAACCGGAACGCTCCTATAGTGCGGAGCCCGGCAAGCTTGCAGCAATCATTTACCGGTGGCAGCGCAAATTAGGCGCCACAACCTTTGATTGGGTCTAAGCGACCGTGGATGGCGAACTAATACAATCAATTGCGGCATCTTGGGGGGCCGTGCTTTCAACGGTTCTCGCTATTACACGATTTTGGGGTAGACGGCTTCAAATCCACACGAGCTATTGCTTTAACGGCGACAACAATATCGATTTGCCGCATACGATAACGCTCACGAATCTTTCTAAAGCGCCGCTTTTGGTTTCGCATTGGTCGCTTGCTTGGGAGCCAAATCTTTTCAATTTGCAAGGAAAGAAAAAAGACGCCACCCCGGAGTGGGGCACGGGGCCGTTTACAATCGAACCAGGGAAACGCCACACGCTCGAATTTTCCGAAGAGAACAAATTTGACTGGAGCTGGCGAAGCGCCAGAGGCCGCCAGCTTTGCCTAACTCTTCATATTTGCGGACGAATGCGGCCTAAGCGATTGAAAATTGGTGGCGGCCAATGAGCTGCAGGCTCGCGGTGGATGCCTACGCGGTTCTAGCCGGCTTCACAGCACGAGCCACGCCACGACTGCCCAAGGCGCAATCAACCATGCCCATGTCTCGCGCGCGGGCGCCGCAGCGTGTGATGGCCGAGCGCGCGCAAATCCGGGCCGGATGACGATTGCGCCATGTCTCAACTACCTCAGTAAGGCCACGATTTGATGCCATGGTACATGCTCAGGGTTAGGCTCATGGGTGAGCCGTTAGCGAACCCGAAAAAGTGTTACACGGCTGGTACTTAACTGCCCAAAGCGAAGCCCCTACGGGGCGCCATTCTTTCATAGAAGACTGGCCTTCCGAAGCCGTTGGAGCTGGCCATTGGATCCGTGGCTCTTTGAGCAAACCCTGACCTTCGAAACTCCACGCTTATGGAATGAGCGGTTCCTTTGCGAGCGCTATATCGATGCCGAAAATCTCGGCACGTCCGGCGAGGATGGCGATATATTGCGCGACTGCCTTCGACCAGCTCGCGGCCTCGAGCCACGCCGCAATGCGATCTTTGACGTGCTCGAAAGGCAATTGCGCGCCTGCGATCTTCCGTTCGAGCAGGATGACGTGAAAGCCGAAGCCGCTTTCCACCGGCTGGGCAAGCAGCTCGCCTTCGGCCATGCCCTCAAGAGCACGCTCAAATTCGGGGACCGTCGAGCCGTGCGTAAGCTGCCCCAGATTTCCTCCTTGCTCGCGCGAGGGACACGCTGAATATTCGGTCGCGAGAGCGTTGAAATCGTCCGGGTATATCGCAAGGCGCTCGATCAGTTCCTCCGCCGTCCTGCGGCCTGCGTCGCGCTTCACGTCGTTGTCCGGAGGAGCTGCGATCAGAATATGGCGTGCCTCGTAGATCGTCTCGGAGCGGAAGCGCTCGGGGTGGCGCTCATAAAACCGGCGGCATTCGCTTTCGGTTGCCTGTGGGACGGCGACGTCATGCTCGATCAGGGTTCGGATCGCCGCGTCCTCGCGGGTTTCGCTGCGCCCATCGCCGCTTGTTTCGGCGCGAGGCTCCAGATTCAAGCGCCGCGCCTCCTGTAAAAGCAACCGCCGGACGACGAGCGCCCGCGCGGCCGCAATAAGCGCGGCGCCAGGGTTCTCGGCGGGATGATTTTGTGCTTCGGCGAGGATGTCGGCCTCGGCGATGGGTACACCGTTGACCGAGATCTCCTTCAGCACTGGCCGGGCCTTCGGCGGCACGGTCGTGTCAGGTTCGATATAGCCCTCATATCCAGTCGACTGCGTGGGGGACGCGCCGCCGCGTTTCAGCGAAAGGTTTTCGTATAGTGTCGCCATGACCGTGCCCTACTCGGCCGGGAGGCGGAAAGCCGCCGCCGGACGCTGCCGTCCGCGCACAACCTGGTAGCCCGGGCGCCAGAGATAGCGCACCGGCGCGCTTAGCATGTGGACGAGGCGGGTGAAGGGGAAGATCAACAGGATCGTCAGCCCAAGGAAGAGATGCATCTTGAAGATCGGCGCCGCATCGATGACGTAACTCGACGCGGCAGGATCGAAGCTGAAGATGCCCTGCGCCCAGCTCATGAACTTCACCATCTCATAGCCGTCGAGATGCTGCATGGAGACCGGGATCGTTCCCAGGCCAAGAGCAAGCTGGATCCAGAGTAGGATGATGATCAGCGTATCGGACGTGCTGGAGGCGGCCCGCACGCGCGCATCGAACAGCCGCCGGTGCGCGAGCATCGTCGCTCCCACGATCGCCATCGCGCCGGCAAGGCCGCCGACGGTGATCGCCATGAGCTGCTTGGCGGTATGGCTGATGCCGAGCATCTCAAAAATCCAGATCGGCGTCAGCAGGCCGACGACATGGCCGAAAAACACCACCAGCACGCCGACATGGAAGAGCACCGAGCCCCAGACGAGCTGCTTGCGCCGCAAGAGCTGGCTCGATCCGGAGCGCCAGCTATAGGGCTCGCGGTCGTAGCGGATCGCCGTTCCCACGATCAGCACGGCGAGGGCGATATAAGGGTAGACCCCGTAAACGAGCATATTGATTGGGGAGTTCATCGCGCGTCTCCCTTCAAACGGTCGGATTGGCGGCCGGATCGGCCGGCCGGCGCTGGGCGGCGCGGATCTGGGTACGGATACGGTCGACGCCGCAGGCATTGTTTCCGGCGCCGCCGCCGAAAGTGACGACTTCCTCTTCCCAGATCCTGTCAAGCGCCTCCAGGTCGTCGGGATTGTCGTCAGGCTCCCTCAGGATCTCCGCTACGACAGCCGGGTCGGCCTTTCCCCGCGCGATAGCCTCCAGCACCCGGAAGGCATTGATGTAGATGGATTTGCGCTTGCGCAGCCGCTCCCGCAGGGCCGAGACGATGTGGACCGTCTGGCCGAGAAGCTCGCGGGCTTCCTGTTCGGACCGCGTGGACAGGAATTCCAGAAACATCGGCAGATAGTCCGGCAGCTCCTTGGCGCCGATCGCAAAACCGGCATTCTCGTACATGGTCATCAGATCGACCATGGCCTGGCCACGGTCGCGGCTTTCGCCGTGGACGTGCTCGAACAGGTGCAGCGACAGCGAGCGGGTGCGGTCGAACAGGAAGACATAGCGCTCCTGCGCGTCGTAGAGATCGAGGCCGGCGATATCGTCGATGAGCGCGCCCAACAGCGTTTTCTCGCGCTCGCCGGTGAGCGTGTCGTCGGCCAGCGCGGCTTTGAGATCCGGCGCGGCGTCGAGCAACTCCTGAGTCGGATAGGAGAGCAGCAGGGAGATGATCTTAAGGCATATGTTCATAGAGCGCTCTCCTTAGAAAACGTCCGTGGGCGTTTGAACGCGCTTCTTCCGCTTGGCGCCGAACAGATCGGCATCCGACGTGCCGCCGGAGCAGCCATTGCCGAACGAGAAGCCGCAGGAGCCGCGCACGTCATAGGCGTCCTCGCTGATCTCGCGATGCGTGGTCGGAATGACGAAGCGGTCTTCGTAGTTGGCGATGGCCATAATCTGGTACATCTCCTCGATCATCGCGCCGGTCATGCCGACATGCTTGGCCACACCCTCGTCGATGACGCCGTCGACGCTTTTCCCCCGCATATAGGCGCGCATGGCGAGCATCCGCTCCAGCGCGGAGACGACAGGCTCCTCCTTGCCGGCGGTCAGCAGGTTGGCGAGATAGCGCACGGGGATGCGGAGTGAGCGCACGTCCGGCAGGCCATTGTCCCAATCGAGCTTGCCGGCCTCGGCGGCGGACTGAACCGGCGACAGCGGCGGCACATACCAGACCATCGGCAGCGTGCGATATTCCGGATGCAGAGGGAAGGCGACCTTCCATTCCATCGCCATCTTGTAGACCGGCGAGCGCTTGGCCGCTTCCAGCCATGCCTCGGGAACGCCGTCCTTGCGCGCCTGCGCGATCACCTTGGGATCGTTCGGGTCGAGGAAGACTTTGAGCTGCTCCTCATAGAGATCCTGCTCATCGGCCGTCGACGCCGCTTCGGCGATCCGGTCGGCATCGTAGAGGATGACGCCGAGATAGCGGATGCGCCCGACGCAGGTCTCCGAGCACACGGTCGGCTGGCCGGCCTCGATGCGCGGATAGCAGAACACGCATTTCTCCGATTTGCCGGACGACCAGTTGTAATAGATCTTCTTGTAGGGGCACCCCGAGACGCACATGCGCCAGCCCCGGCATTTCTCTTGGTCGATGAGGACGATGCCATCATCCTCGCGCTTGTAGATCGCGCCCGACGGGCACGCCGCCACGCAGGTCGGGTTGAGGCAGTGCTCGCACAGGCGCGGCAGATACATCATGAAGGTATTTTCGAACTGGCCGTAAATCTCCTTCTCGACCCCTTCGAAATTGGTGTCCTTCGAGCGCTTGGAGAACTCGCCGCCGAGGATCTCCTCCCAGTTCGGCCCCCATTCGATCTTCTGCATCCGCTCGCCGGTGATCATCGAGCGCGGGCGGGCGGTCGGCGAGGCCTGGCTCTCCCTGGCGGTCTGCAGATGCCCGTAATCGAAGTCGAAGGGCTCGTAATAGTCGTCGATCTCGGGCAGGTCCGGATTGGCGAAGATCTTGGCCAGGATGCGCCATTTGGCGCCCATCTTCGGCTCGATCTTGCCGTTCGGCTTGCGGACCCAGCCGCCGTTCCACTTCTTCTGGTTCTCCCATTCCTTGGGATAGCCGATGCCGGGCTTGGTCTCGACATTGTTGAACCAGGCGTATTCGACGCCCTCGCGGTTTGTCCAGACGTTCTTGCAGGTCACGGAGCAGGTGTGACACCCGATGCATTTGTCGAGGTTGAGCACCATGCCGATTTGTGCACGGATCTTCATTGGATCGTCTCCCTTCTCGCCCGATGAGATTGGCTGGCGGTATTCCCGCGGCGCATGGCGAAACCACCGCCTCTCTCGCGCGTTGCGCTATAGAACCGGAGGCGGATATGTTCTTCGATGGTTGGATGGGAATAGGTCGAACGCTTCTCGTCGGAGCGCTGGCCTATTTTGCCCTCCTTGTGCTGCTGCGCATCTCGGGAAAGCGCACGCTCGCCAAAATGAATGCCTTTGACCTCGTCGTCACGGTAGCGCTCGGTTCCACGCTGGCAACGATATTGTTGGCCCGTGACGTCGCGCTGGCTGAAGGCGTTACGGCTTTTCTCACGCTGATCGGGCTGCAATACCTCATAGCCTGGCTCGCGGTGCGATCCGAGACCGTCCGAAGCCTCATAAAATCCGAACCCCGAATGCTGCTCTTCGAAGGCCGTTTCCTCGAACGCGAGCTGCGTGCTGAGCGCATCACAGGGGAGGAGGTAATTGCAGCGATCCGTTCGCAGGGGATTCCGCGCATTGAAGAGGTTGGCGCGGTCGTCCTGGAAACAGATGGGACCTTTACCACCCTGCGCCGGACGGATCGTCCGGCAACGGCGCTGGAGACCGTCAGTAACGCAGACCGTCGGGAAACGCTTAGCGGGGCCAGCTCGGAACTGGTTGAGTAAGGCGATTGTTGCGCGCCTCATTCCGCCGCCTCTTTCGCTTGAGCAGTCGTTTCGCGGTACGGCTCTTCCATCCAGTCCACTTTTTCCAGCTTGTGGACGACGACGAACTCGTCGCGGTTGGACCCGACGGTGCCGTAATAGTTGAAGCCGTAGGACTGCTGGGCGTAGCCGCCGATCATGTGGGTCGGTTTGGTGATCGCCCGCGTGACCGAGTTGTGAATGCCGCCGCGCTGCTGCGTGAGCTGCGAGCCGGGCGTGTTCACGATCTTCTCCTGCGCGTGATACATGAAGATCGTGCCGTCCTTCATGCGCTGGGAGACGACAGCGCGCGCCGTGAGCGCGCCATTGGCGTTGTAGACCTCGACCCAGTCATTATCGACGATCCCGGCCTTCGCCGCGTCAGTCTCGGAGATCCAGACAACCGGGCCACCGCGATTGAGCGTCAGCATCAGAAGATTATCCGTATACGTTGAATGGATGCCCCATTTCTGATGCGGCGTGATGAAGTTCAGCACCACATGCGGACGTCCGTCCGACTTGGCCTCGATAACAGGATTGACGGACTTGGTGTCGATGGGCGGACGGTAGACGCACAGCGCCTCGCCGAAAGCGCGCATCCACAGATGGTCCTGATAGAGCTGCTGACGGCCAGTCAGGGTGCGCCAGGGGATCAACTCATGGACATTGGTGTAGCCGGCATTATAGCAGACTTTTTCCGACTCGATCCCGGACCAGGTCGGCGAAGAGATGATCTTGCGCGGCTGCGCGACCACGTCGCGGAAGCGGATTTTTTCATCTTCCTTCGGGATGGCGAGGTGGGCGTGATCGCGCCCCGTAGCCTTGGACAGCGCTTCCCAGGCTTTGACCGCCACTTCTCCGTTGGTCTCAGGCGCGAGCGACAAAATGACCTCGGTCGCGTCGATGTCCGTTTCGATCCGTGGACGACCTTTGGTTGCGCCGTCAGCGACGACCCCATTGAGCCGGGCGAGCAGCTCAACCTCATGCTCGGTGTTCCAGGAAATGCCCTTGCCGCCATTGCCGAGCTTGTCCATCAGCGGTCCGAGCGCAGTGAAGCGCTTATAAAGGTTCGGGTAGTCCCGTTCCACCACGGCGACATTCGGCATGGTCTTGCCGGGCACCGCATTGGTCTCGCCCGTCTTCCAGTCCCTGACGTCGAGCGCCTGGGCGATCTCGCCGGGCGTGTCGTGCAGGATCGGCACGAGCACCACATCCTTCTCGACTCCGAGCACCTCGGGCGCAATTTCCGAGAATTTCCTGGCGATTCCCTTGAAGATGTCCCAGTCCGTGCGTGCTTCCCAGGCCGGATCGGCGGCGCTCGTCAGCGGGTGGATGAAGGGATGCATGTCCGAGGTGTTGAGATCGTTCTTCTCGTACCAGGTGGCGGTCGGCAGCACGATGTCGGAATAGACGCAGGTGGTCGACATGCGGAAGTCGAGCGTGACGAGCAGGTCGAGCTTGCCTTCCGGAGCTTCGTCGTGCCAGACGGCTTCCTTGGCGCGCTGGCGCCCCTCGTCGCCGAGATCCTTGCCGAGTACGCCATGCGACGTGCCGAGCAGGTGCTTAAGGAAATATTCATGGCCCTTGCCGGACGAGCCGAGCAGGTTCGAGCGCCAGACGAACAGATTGCGCGGCCAGTTGACAGGCTTGTCTGGATCCTCACAGGACAGGCGAAGGGTGCCGGCCTTCAAATGCGTGGCGACATAGTCCTTCGCCTCCTGTCCGGCTGCCGCCGCCGCTTTCGCGACCTCCAGCGGGTTGGTCTCTAGCTGCGGAGCGGAAGGCAGCCAGCCCATGCGCTCGGCGCGGATGTTATAGTCGATCAGCGTGCCGTCCCACGGACCATCCGGCGCGGTCGGCGACAGGATCTCGTCGACTTTCAGCGTCTCGTAGCGCCATTGATCCGTATGCGCATAGAAGAACGATGTCGAGTTCATCTGTCGGGGCGGGCGCCCCCAGTCGAGCGCGAAAGCCAGCGGCAGCCAGCCGGTCTGCGGGCGCAGCTTCTCCTGCCCGACATAGTGACTCCAGCCGCCGCCGGACTGGCCGATGCAGCCGCACATCACCAGGAGATTGATGATCCCCCGGTAGTTCATGTCCATGTGGTACCAGTGGTTCAAGCCGGCGCCGAGAATGACCATCGAGCGCCCGCCGGTCTTCTCGGCGTTGCGGGCGAATTCGCGGGCCACCTCGATGATCTGCTTCCGCGGCACGCCCGTAATCTGCTCCGCCCAAGCCGGGGTATATGGCACATTATCGTCGTAGGACATCGCGGCGCTGTTATCGCCCAGACCGCGGTCGAGACCGTAATTCGCCACCAACAGGTCGAACACGGTGGCGACCAGCGCCTCTCCATCCGCAAGCTGAACCTTCTTGGCGGGAACGGCGCGATGCAGAACGCTTTCGTGGTCGGTGCCTTCGAAATAGTCGTGCTCACGATTGCCGAAATAGGGGAGAGCGACGTCGGTTACGAAATCATGGTCGCCCTCCATAATGAAGGTCATGGCCAGTTCGACATCCGCCCCCCGGCCATCCTTGGCCTCGAGGTTCCATTTGCCTTGCTCGCCCCAACGGAAACCGACCGAGCCGGTCGGCACGACCAGCTTTTTCGTCGCGCTATCGAATGCGACGGTCTTCCATTCGGGATTATTTGTCTCGCCAAGTGCCCCTTCGAATTCGGACGCCCGGACGAGCCGGTCCGGCACATAGGCGCCATTCTTCTCGACGAGGCGCACGAGCATAGGCATGTCGGTGTAGCGGCGGCAGTAATCGTCGAAATACTCCGCCTGCCGATCGAGATGAAACTCGCGCAGGATCACATGCCCCATTGCCATGGCAAGGGCCGCGTCGGTTCCCTGTTTCGGATGCAGCCACAGATCGGCGAATTTGGCGGCCTCGGAATAGTCCGGCGACACCACGACCGATTTGGCGCCTTTATAGCGGACCTCTGTGTAGAAATGCGCATCCGGTGTGCGGGTCTGCGGCACGTTCGAGCCCCACAGCATCAGGAAGCCGGAATTATACCAGTCCGCCGATTCGGGCACGTCGGTCTGCTCGCCCCAGGTCATCGGCGAGGCGGGCGGCAGGTCGCAATACCAGTCGTAGAAGGACATGCAGGTGCCGCCCAAGAGCGACAGATAGCGCGAGCCCGCAGCATAGGAGACCATCGACATGGCCGGGATCGGCGAGAAGCCGATGACGCGGTCAGGGCCGTATTTCTTTGCCGTATAGGCGTTGGCCGCGGCGATGATCTCGTTGACCTCGTGCCAGGTGGCGCGGACGAAACCACCGAGACCGCGCATCTTCGTATAGTCGCGGCGCTTCTCCGGATCGGTCTGGATCGCCTCCCAGGCGGCGACCGGCGTCTTGGCCATCCGCTCCTTACGCCACAGCTTGAGTAGCCGCGACCGGATCAGCGGATATTTCACCCGGTTCGCCGAATACATGTACCAGCTATAGCTGGCGCCGCGAGAGCAGCCGCGCGGCTCGTGGTTCGGCAAGTCGGGGCGCGTGCGGGGATAGTCCGTCTGCTGCGTTTCCCAGGTGACGATCCCGCCCTTCACGTAGATCTTCCAGGAGCAGGAGCCGGTGCAATTCGCGCCATGGGTGGAGCGCACGATCTTGTCGTGCTGCCAGCGCTTGCGATAGCTGTCCTCCCAGGCGCGGCTTTCGTTCGTCATGACGCCGTGGCCGTTCGAGAAGGTCCCGACATTCTTCTTCGCCAGAAAATTCAGGCGGTCGAGAAGATGGCTCATAATTTTTTCCTCTCGCTATTCTGCCGGTGTGGGGTGCGCGGCGGGCGCGGCAAAACCGCGCTCGATGTCGCGTAGCAGTCCGCCGCGCCGGTTGTAGACGAACCAGGTGACGAGGGCGCAGCTCGCATAGAACAGCATGAAGCACCATAGCGCCGCCTCCGGACCGCCGGTCAGCGTGATCGACGAGCCGTAGGATTTCGGGATGAAGAAGGCGCCATAGGCGGCGATCGCCGAGGTGAAGCCGATAATCGCGGCCAACTCCTTCTCCGCCTGGCGCACGCGTTTGGCCGTGGCCAACTCCGGCATCAGCCGGTCGATCTCCTTGCGCATGATCACGGGAATCATCTGGAAGGTCGAGGCGTTGCCCACGCCGGTGGCGAAGAACAGCACCATGAACATCGCGAAGAAGCCCCAGAACGCGCCCGGCTGGTCCTTGATGCCGAGGAAGAACAGCACGCCGAACACCGCAGCGATCATCAGCACGAAGGTCCAGAAGGTGACGCGCCCGCCGCCATACTTGTCGGAGATCCAACCCGTCGCGGCGCGTGAGAGTGCGCCGACGAGCGGCCCGAGGAAGACATATTGCAGCGAGTTCACCTCGGGGAACTGGGTCTTGACGAGCAGCGGGAAGCCGGCGGAATAGCCGATGAAGGAGCCGAAGGTCCCGGTATAAAGCCAGCACATCACCCAATTATGTGTGCGGCTGAAGATCACCGACTGCTCGGCGAAGGAAGCTTTTGCCGAAGCGATATCGTCCATTCCGAGCCACGCCGCGACAGTCGCGGCGATCAGGAACGGCACCCAGATGAAGCCGGCATTTTGCAGCCATAGCTTGCCGCCATTCGACAGTGTGTGCGGGTCGCCGCCCAGTGCTCCGAATACGCCGGCGGTGATGACCAGCGGAACGACGAACTGCATCACGCTGACACCGAGATTGCCGAGCCCGGCATTGAGCGCAAGCGCGTTGCCCTTCTCCCTTTTCGGAAAGAAGAAGGAGATGTTGGCCATCGAGGAGGCGAAATTGCCGCCGCCCAGCCCGCAAAGCAGCGCCAGCACCAGGAAGATCAGATAGGGCGTTTGCGGATTTTGAACGGCATAGCCGATGCCGAAAGCTGGGATCAGCAGCGAGGCCGTGGTCAGGGTCGTCCACAGCCGCCCACCGAAGATCGGCACCATGAAGGAATAGAAGATGCGCAGCGTCGCGCCGGAAAGCCCGGGAAGCGCCGCCAGCCAGAAGAGCTGGTCGGTGGTGTAGTTGAAGCCGATCGCCGGCAGCTTTGCCACGACCACGCTCCACACCATCCAGACCGAGAAGGCGAGCAGCAGCGCGGGGATCGAGATCCACAGATTGCGCCGCGCGATCCGCCGCCCGGTCGTCGCCCAGAATTCGTCGTCATCCGGACGCCAATCCTCGATAACGCCGGATAGAGCACCCTTTTGCTCCTCGCCATGAATCTCGCGCATTTCCGGCAGTTCCGGCAGCGACTGCAATTCCGCAGGCAGCGCCTGCCGCTCCATGACGCGAATGGCGATGTGCATCCACAGCATCGATACGGAGACGACCACGAACAGCAGCATGAAGCAGCTTGTCCACACGCCGGTCAGATCGAGCATCGCTCCGAACATGATCGGCAGGACGAAGCCGCCGAGGCCGCCGATCATGCCGACGAGACCACCGACAGCGCCGACGTGGTCCGGGTAATAGACCGGGATGTGCTTGTAGACGGCGGCCTTGCCCAGCGACATGAAGAAGCCGAGCACGAAGATCGTCACCGTGAAGGGGACGATCCCCATGCTTGTGGAGAAGGTGATCGGGCCGCGAATGCCATGAATCGTATAGTCCGTATTCGGATAGGACAGCATGAAGGTGAGTAGCGCCGCGACGCCGAACGTCCAATACATGATGGTGCGCGCGCCATATTTGTCGGAGAGGTGCCCGCCATAGGCGCGGAAAATCGATGCGGGGATCGAGTAAGCGGCGGCGATTATGCCGGCGCTCTCGATGTCGAGGCCGTAGGCTCCCACCAGATAGCGCGGCAGCCACAGCGCCAAAGCGACGAAGGCGCCGAACACGAAGAAATAATAGAGCGAGAAACGCCAGACCTGCAGGTTCTTCAGCGGCTCGAGCTGTAGCAGCGCCCCGCGCGCTTGGATACCGGCGCGCCGCCGGGCCTTCAGGTCCGGATCGTCCTCGGTGGTCAGCCAGAACAGAATGGCGGTGATGACGAGAATCGCTGCCCATACCTGCGCGACCACGGTCCAGCCGAACGCGACCATGACAAACGGCGCGCAGAATTTCGTCACCGCCGCGCCAACATTGCCAGCGCCGAAAATGCCGAGCGCAGTCCCCTGCTTCTCTTTCGGATACCATTTGGACACATAGGCGATGCCGACCGCGAAAGAGCCGCCCGCAAGCCCGACGCCGAGCCCGGCGAGCAGCATCATCTCATAGGTCGTTGCATAGGAGAGGGCGAAGGTCGCGGCGGCGGCCGCCAGCATTGTCAGCACATAGACGCTGCGTCCGCCATATTGGTCGGTCCAGATGCCGAGAAAGATGCGCGACAGAGAGCCGGTGAGGATCGGCGTTCCGGCGAGCAGGCCGAATTCTGTATCGGAAAGGCCCAGCTCCTGCTTGATCCTTACGCCGATGATCGAGAAAATAGTCCACACGGCAAAGCACACGGTAAAGGCGAGCGTGCTCATGCCGAGGATTTTGTTCTGTTGAGCGGATGTAACGCCTTCGAGCGAATGCATGAATTCAACCCCTCTCGCGAGCGCAAACGGCGGCTCTGCAGTGTTTTGGCAGGGGAAGATTGCGTTCCGGCTAAAAGTCAGACTTGACTTGAATCAACTCTGTAACAGCATGGAAAAGAAACAAATTTCGCAGCGACATGCAGCAAGGCTAGCCATGAAATAAATCAATCATATTGACTGCGTGCTGTGATTGCTAACATGAAAACATCAATTCTATCCTTGACCTTTATCAAGAGGATGACGGCTTGCGATCTTCCGATTTGCCCCAAGTGAGGAGCCTGCGGCTCTTCGAGAGCATGAGCGACGAGAACTTCGAAATCCTCATGCAGGCGGCCTATCTGCAGACATTTCCTGCGCAATTGGAGTTGATCGCGGAGGGTGATCCCGCGGACTTCCTGTATATTGCCATTGAAGGATGCGTCGAGCTTTACGCCCGCTCCAACGGACGCGAAGCCACAATGGGCATGGTCCGCCCAGTTGGCACATTCATTTTGGCGGCAGTCCTGAAGGATGCGGTCTATCTGATGTCGGCGCGCACCTGCCAGCGCTCGAAGATCCTGCTGATTCCGTCGGAAAATATCCGGGACGCCTTCCAGAAGGACGAGGCTTTCGCGCGCGCAATCGTCGTCGAGCTGGCGAGCTGCTACCGCGGCGTCGTCAAGGAGCACAAAAACCTGAAACTCAGATCGGCAGTCGAGCGCCTCGCGAATCGCCTCCTACGCTATCACCGCGATCAGGGCGCCACAGGTTCGCTGGAATTGCCTCACGACAAGCGCACGCTAGCGTCGCTGCTCGGCATGACGCCCGAGAACCTCTCCCGCGCCTTCAACACGCTGAAGCCTTATGGCGTCGAGGTGGACGGCGGAACCATCCGTGTCTCTGATCTGAAGTCCCTCGAAACGCTCGCCAAACCCAATCCGCTGATCGACGACCGGTCGACTTAGGGCACGATCGCTTAGTGGTTCGAATCTAACGCTTCGAACCACTCGCCTTTTTGCTGAAAACTCATGGTTTCTAGTGTGGCTTTAGTCTCGCAATTGCCTTATTGAGGCTGCCGCGAAATTGAAAGGCAATTGCGAGACGCCACACTAGCTGCGAGCACGCAGACGTTTCAGCTCCTGGAAGGTTGCGGTTACGTCGCGCAGAACCGCGGCAATGCCCACGAGGCCCCCATCCGCGTCATGGATTGGCGTCACGGTAAACTGGATGGACAGCGCCTCGCCGGATTTGCCCATGGCGGGGACCGCAAGCAGGTCAGCCGGCCCATGCAGCCCCTGCCCGGTCTCCATCATCTGACGGTATCCGTCCCAATGCCGCTTGCGCAGCCGCTCGGGGATGATGAGGTCGAGGGACTGGCCGATGGCCTCGTCTTCGGAAAAGCCGAAGATCCGCGTCGCACCGGCGTTCCAGAAACGAATGACGCCCTCGCGGTCGGCGTAGATGACGGCATCGGGAATTGTCCGGATGACTGCCAGTCCGAGACGGGCAAGCTCGTCGTTGGGAGCCGTTACGTCGTTTCGCTGCTGCGTGTCGGCCTCTGCCGGAAAGCCGAGATAGGTGGGGTCCAGCTCATGCATGAAGCAGGGCGGAGACGCATAGCATTCCTCATCCCGGTCCTCTTCGTTTGCCATTCGGTAGCTCCTTATGCTCCGGCGAGTCGTGTCAACGCGCCGCCGGTATCCCGCGGCCTGAACCGCTCCCCCTTGAGCAGCAGCACGCCATGCCGGCCGGCGATGCCGATCTCCAGGCTTTCGGCAATACGGCGCGCCCGCTCGATGAAGTGCTCGGCGGCGGCTTCGGGGCAGAGGTTACGCACGGTTTCCTCGAAGAGAGCGAGCCAGCGGTCGAAATGCTGTGCATCGACCGGCAAAGGCAGATGCTTTTCCATCGGCCGCCCATGATAGCGCCCTGTGAGCAGGGCAACCGAAGACCAGAAGCCGCACATGCGCTCAAGATGGGGGTCCCAGTCGGCGATATGCGCGGCAAAGACGGGGCTGAGCAACTCGTCCTCGCGAGCCTTTGCATAGAACGCGCGGACGACCTTGCCGATCATCGCTTCATCGATCCCGGTGCGCTCCACAATCTCGGCCGTTATCCGCGCTCTTCGCTCTGCTGGCGTCATTATTGCCTCTAATCGGTATTTCATATACCTATTACCATAACCTCTGGCGATTGCCAATGCATATCGGGATTGGAGCATGCAACTCACAACCTTCACGGACTTCGGATTGCGCGCGCTGATGCGGCTGGCTGGGGACCCCGAGCGGAGCTTCACGACCGACGAAATTGCGCGGGAATTCGGCCTTTCCCGCAATCACCTGATGAAGATCGTCGGCAATCTCGCCGCTACCGGTTTCGTCGTGACGCAGCGTGGATCGGGCGGCGGATTTCGCCTTGCCCGATCCTCCGAGAGCATCACCATTGGCGAGATTGTGAGAGCACTTGAGTTGCGCTATCCGCTGGTCGAATGCTTCCGATCCGACGGCGGCACATGCGCCTTGACGCCGCGATGCCGTCTGAAAGCCCGGCTTGCCGCAGCGCGCGAAGCTTTCTTCGCGGAGCTGGATGGAACCACGTTGGCGGAATGTGCTTATCCCAGATCACGATGATTTTGGATTGATTCAATCCGAAATCATAACAGCGATCGATTTCAGCTGGTTTGAGCGGATGCGAGCGAAACCGGTTCCCACTTTTCCTCATCCCGCTCCAGGCTGGTGCGTAAGAAATTCGCCAGCGCCGGGACTCAGAATGATGGCCGCCGCTGAGCGTTTCGGCGGCCGATCCAGGACCGTCGGCTGAGGCGCTCACGCCGAAGGCGGCAATCCTCAAAGCTTCTTCTGAAACTCCGGGTAGTCGGCGCTGAGGGTCGTCTCCCGCCATGCGTCGAAATTCGCACGCAATGCATCCAGCCTGTCATAAGCCAGCTTCAATGCGGGTGCGCCGAGCAAGAGGCGAAGCGGCGGCTCATCCGCCTTGACAGCCTTGATAATCGCTTCGGCGCCCCGGGCCGGATCGCCGACCTGCTTGCCTGAGTTGCCGCGAATTTCCTCGCGCCGCTTACCGGCGCTTTCGGCATAGTCCTCGATCTTGATCGCCGACTCGAGGAGTGAGCGGCCGCCCCAGTCGGTACGGAACGGTCCGGGCTCGACGATGGTGACCTTGATCCCGAGCGGCGCAACCTCGCGCGAGAGCGATTCCGACAGGGCCTCGACGGCGAATTTGGTGGCGCTGTAGTAGCCGCCGCTCGCACGGGCGAGCAGCCCACCGATCGAGGAGATATTGACGATTTGCCCGCGCCGCCGCGCCCGCATGCCGGGAAGCACGCGTTTGGTCAGCGCGATCAGCCCGAAGACATTCGTCTCGAACATCCTGCGGACGCCTTCGTCCTCGCCTTCTTCGATCGCCGCCAGATAGCCATAGCCGGCATTGTTCACCAGAACGTCGATCCGGCCGAAACGCGCCTCGGCCGCCGCCACGGCTTTTTCGATCATCGCGGTGTCGGTCACGTCGAGTTGGAGCGGCAGCGCGCGGTCCTCACGGCCCTCCACGAGCGCGGAAAGCTGTTCCGGCCTGCGCGCAGTCGGCACGGCCCGCCAGCCGCGCGCCAGGACGGCTTTCGCGAGTTCGTGGCCGAAGCCGGTGGAGCAACCGGTGATGAACCATACAGGCGTGTCGTCGGTCATTGATCTCATCCTATCGGGAAAGCTGTTGTCAGAGACCTTTCCAAGCTGGGGTTCCGCTCGCCCTATGTCCAGGGCAATCGGCTCCACGAAATCGATCCGCATCTGCAGGACCGCGCCTGGGCGGCAGGCCCAGCAAGGCGCTCGGGGTCAGACGGCAGATTTATGGCGCTCGATGCAGGTGTCGAGCACCTCGCCCATCGGGCGCGCCCACCAGCTCTCCGAAAAGATTTCGACCTCGGCGGCGCCGCTATAGCCGGCTGCCTCCATCCAACTGCGGATCTTACGCAGCTCGATGATGCCGTCGCCCATCATGCCGCGATCGTTGAGCAGGTCGCGCGTCGGCAACAACCAGTCGCAGACATGAAAAGCGAGCAGGCGCTCACGCCCGGCTCGGGCGATCTGGGAGCTGAGCTTCGGGTCCCACCAGATATGATAAACATCGGCCGCCACGCCCAGAATGCCGGTATGGTCCGGATCGAGCGCATCGCAGATGTCGAGTGCCTGCTCAAGTGTATTGATACAGGCGCGGTCCGCCGCCTGCATCGGATGCAGCGGCTCGATGGCGAGCGGCATCCGGGCCTTGCGCGCATAGTCGAGCGTCGCCGCAATGCCGTCGAAGACCTGGGCACGCGACAGAGCGATGTCCTTGTATGCCGGCCTGCCCTCCAGCGCGCCGGGTAGCGATCCCACCACCAGCACCAGGCACGGACTGCCGAGCGTCTTCGCTTCATCGATGGCGCGGCGATTATCCTCGAGCGCCGCTTCGAGACCAGTCTTGTCGGCTGCCGGAAAGAAGCCGCCCCGGCAATAGCCCGACAGCGTGATGCCGGTATCGCGAAGCTGCGCCGCTATCTTTTCGAGGCCCACGGCGTGGACCTGATCGCGCCAGGGGCTGATTATGCGGATATCCCGACGGGCGCAGGCCTCGATGATTTCATCGAGCGGCGCCTGATTGCGGACCGTCGCGGTGTTGATCGACAGCGCTTCGTAATCGCCGGAGAAATCGCGCATCAGCCGATCCCGTGCACAGCCAGAACGGCGGCCATGCGGCTACGCGCCAGTTCCGGATCGCGAAGCAGCCCTGCCCGGTCCGCCAGGCGGAACAACTCGGCGAGATGCAGGATCGAACGGGCGCTTTGCTGCCCGCCCACCATGACGAAATGGTCCTGCAGGCCATTGAGATAGGCCATGAACACGACCCCCGTTTTGTAGAAGCGGGTCGGCGCATGGAAGATGTGGCGCGAGAGCGGCACGGTCGGCGCGAGGATCTCCTCGAAACCGGCGCGGTCGCCGCCGGCCAGCGCCGAAAGCGCCGCCGAAGCGGCCGGCGCGATGGCATCGAAAATGCCAAGCAGGGCATCGCTATGGCCCTGATCGCCGCCGCCGATCAGCTCCGCATAGTTGAAATCGTCGCCCGTATACATGCGCACGCCCGGAGCGAGGCAGCGGCGTATAGCTATCTCTTTGTCCTTGTCGAGCAGCGAGATCTTCACGCCGTCGACCTTGGCCGCATGGGAATTGATGACGGCAAGCGCCGTGTCCATCGCCGCGTAGTGGTCGGCATTGCCCCAATAGCTGGCGAGCGCCGGGTCGAACATCTCGCCGAGCCAGTGGATGATCACAGGTTCCTTTGCCTGGGTGAGCACGCGGTCGTAGACCGTCTCATAGTCGGCGGGCGAGTGGGCGACCTTCGCCAGCGCCCGGCTCGCCATCAGGATCAGACGACCGCCGGCCTTTTCGATCGCCGCCATCTGGTCCTCATAGGCGCGGATGACGTCGTCAATGGAGCGAGCGTCTTCCGGTGCGAGATGATCCGTACCCGCACCGCATGCGATCAGAGCGGTCCGCCCGGTCCGCGCTTCATAGGCTTTGCGCGCTGCCACGGCGCGCGTGATCAGCTCCAGCGAGGTCGGCCAGTCTAGCCCCATGCCGCGCTGCGCGGTGTCCATCGCCTCGGCAACCCCCATGCCGAGATCCCAGAGATGCTCACGGAAGGCGATGGTTGCGTCCCAGTCGAGCGCGCAGCCAATCCAGGGATCGATATCGGCGCGCGCATCGGCGACGACGTGGGCCGCGGAATAGGCGATGCGGTTGAACGATCGCGCCGGCCTTGCCGGAAAATCGCGCGGCTCCGACAGCGCGAAGCTTTGCAGGCTGCCATCCTGCGCCGGCAGGTCGATGGTCAGAGCGGATTTGGCGACAGCATCCATGGCATCACCGCTTTCTCAAATCTCGAGGGGCGGAATGTCGATCCAACGTCGCTCCCGCCAGCTCTCCAGCGCGCATTCGACGAGCTGCACGCCCTTCGCGCCTTCGACAAGGTCCCATTTGAACGGCTCGCCATCCGCAACATGCCGGATGAACGCCTCCCACTGCACCTTGAAGCCGTTGTCGAACACGGCGTAGTCGGGCACATTCTGCCAGCCGGCGAAGAAGTCGATCGGCTGCTTGATATCCGGGTTCCAGACCGGCTTCGGCGTGTTCACGCGCGACTGCGTCACCACATCGGTCAGCCCGGCCACCGCCGAGCCATGCGTGCCGTCGACATGGAAGGTGACGAGGTCGTCGCGGCGCACCCGCGTCGTCCAGGAGCTGTTGATCTGCGCGACAATGCCGCCGTCGAGCTCGAAGGTTCCGTAGGCGGCATCCTCTGCCGTGGCTTTATACTTTTCGCCATTCTCGTCCCAGCGCTCAAGAATATGCGTCGCGCCGAGACAGGAGACCGAGCGCACGTCGCCGAAAATGTTGTCCAGCACATAGCGCCAGTGGCAGATCATATCGAGTATGATGCCGCCGCCGTCCTCGGCACGGTAGTTCCAGGACGGCCGCTGGATCGGCTGCAGATCACCTTCGAACACCCAATAGCCGAACTCTCCGCGGACCGACAGAATGCGCCCAAAAAAGCCGGCATCGATCAGCATCTTCAGCTTGCGCAGCCCGGGCAGGAACAGCTTGTCCTGCACTACGCCATGCTTGATGCCCGCCGCCTTAGCCCGCCGGGCGATGGCGAGTGCCTCGGCCAGCGTGGTGGCCACCGGCTTCTCGCAATAGACATGCTTGCCCGCCTCGATCGCCTTGGCGAGCAGGCTCGGGCGCATCTGCGTCGTCGCGGCATCGAAGAAGACGGTATCCTCCGGATCGGCAAGCGCGGCGTCGAGATCGGTTGTCCAGCGCGCGATCCCATGCGTCTCGGCAAGCTCGGCGAGCTTGGGCCCGTTGCGACCGACCAGGATCGGCTCCGGCATGACGCGGTCGCCGTTCCTGAGGGCGACGCCACCCTCACGGCGGATCGCGGCGATGGAGCGGATCAGATGCTGGTTCATGCCCATTCGCCCGGTCACGCCGTGCATCACAATTCCGAGCCGTCTCGTCGTCATCGTCTCATCTCCGATTGGCGCCTGCCTCGGTGCCGCCGTCAGGGCTTTAGGGCCGAAAGGATCAGCTCGACCACATGTTTGCGTCGGAGCACATGCGCCTCCTCCGTATCGAAGTCGCGGCTGAAGATGGTCGAGAGCGTATTGATATTCGAAAAGTAAAAGTAGCTCACGGCCGCGATGGAGATCCAGGTCTGCATCGGGTCGAAATCGGCGCGGAACACGCCTTCGGCCGCGCCGCGCGCCAGGATCTTGCGCATGGTCGCGAGCAGCGGCGAGTGCATCTCGGCGATGCGCTTCGACTGTTTCAGATGCACCGCGCCATAGAGATTTTCATCGTTCAAGAGCTTGATGAAGCTGCGGTCCTTCACGAAGCTGTCGAAGGTGAATTCAACCAGCCGCTTCATTGCCTCGCGCGGCTCGATCTCGTCGAGATGCAGCTTCTGCTCCGGCGAGCGGGCGCGCTCATAGGCGCGTTCCAGCACAGCTAGGAACAGCCCTTCCTTGCTGCCGTAATGGTGATAGATCATTGCCTTGTTGACCTGGGCGCGCTCGGCGATCCGGTCTATGCGGCCCCCGGCAAAGCCGCACGAAGCGAACTCCTTGTAAGCGGCTGCGAGGATCGCGGCGGCCGTCGCTGCGCTGTCGCGCGGCCGGCGAGCGGCCGGCTGCGAAGCCGGAGGAATCGCAGGCGCCGTCATATGGGCCTCCACCTAACGGCGCGGCCGATCAAACGGCGCACGGGCGGAATGGCGCTGAGGATCAGCAATAGGGTGATGATCCACAGGACGGCGCTGATCGGCCGGGTGAAGAAGGGGGTCAGATCGCCGTCCGACAGCGTCAGCGCGCGGCGCAGATTCTTGTCGAGCAGATCGCCGAGGATGAGACCGAGCACCAGGGGTGCCATCGGAAAGCGCATCTCGCGCAGCACGAAGCCGAGAATGCCGAAGCCGAACATCACCCAGACATCGAATAGGCGCTCGGTAATCGCATAAGGGCCGATGACGCAGAGGACAAAGACGATCGGCATCATGATCCAGCGCGGCACGCGCAGCACATAGAGCAGCGGGCGCGTCAGCAGCATGCCGAGCACCCACATCGCCGCGGTCGCCAGCGTCAGCATGATGACGACGCTGTACACGAATTCCGGCGTCTCCTGCATGATCAGCGGGCCAGGGCGGATGCCGTGGATCAGCATGGCAGCGAGCAGCACCGCAGCCGGCGCTGAGCCAGGGATGGCGAGCGTCAGCACGGGAATGATGGCGCCGGGAATGGCTGCGTTGTTGCCGGTCTCTGCGGCCATCAGCCCTTCGACGGAGCCCTTGCCGAACTTTTCGCTCTCGGCGCTCGCCCGCTTGGCGGCGGCATAGGATACCCAGGCGCCGATATCCTCGCCGACGCCGGGAATGATGCCGATGCCGGTGCCCAGCACGCCTGAGCGGATGATGGTCCGCTTGTAGCGCCAGATATCGGCGAGGCTCGGCACGACACGGTCGACCATCGTCGTCGCCAGCACGGCGGGGGCGTTGCGCATCACCGTCAGCACCTCCGCCAGGCCGAAGACGCCGACGAGAACCGGGATCAGCGCGAAGCCGCCGGCGAGCTCAGTCGAGCCGAAGGAGAAACGCTCATAGGCGTGGATGGATTCTTGGCCGACCATGGCTGCGAGCAGGCCGAGCACGCCGGCGATCCACCCCTTTAGCGGATCGGCCGCGGCGGTCATCAGGCCGGCAATGACGATGCCAAACACCGCCAGCCAGAAATATTCATAGCTCTGGAAGCGCAGCGCGAATTCCGCCAGTGTCGGCGCCAGGAGGATGAGAAAGAAAATGCCGATCAGTGTGCCGATGGCGGAGGCGGTGGTGGCGATGCCCATGGCATAGCCCGCCCGGCCGCTTTTCGCGAGCGGAAAGCCGTCCATGGTGGTTGCGGCATTGGCGGGCGTGCCGGGGATGTTGAGCAGAATGGCGGAGCGGCTGCCGCCATAGATGGCGCCGACATAGATACAGATCAGCACCAGCATCGCCTGATCGGCCGGCATGGAATAGGTGAGCGTCGTCAACAGGGCGACGCCCATGGTCGCGGTGAGGCCCGGCAGCGCGCCGATGACGATGCCGACGAAAGTGGCGCCGAAGACGTTAATGACGGTGTCGAAGCCGAGAAAGCCCTGAAGCGCCTGGAGGAAATGATCGAGCCCGGTCATCGCAAACCTCACGGCAGCCGGACGTAGAATAGCGTCTCGAACAGATAGATGATGCCGGCCGTAACAGCAGCGGCAACGGCGAGGATCAGCGCCGCCCGCTTCGGCCAGCCGGCACGGCCGGGCTCCAGCCCGAAAATGCCCATGAACGCCGTCAGATAAAGGAAGGTGGCGAGCCAGAACGGCATCCGGCCGACCAGCACCAGCGCGAAGACCGCGTTGAGCGCCAGCGCTACCGCCAGATAGAGACGCTCATGCCCCGTTCCGATGATGGCCGCCAGCCCGATCCGGCCGCGGCTGTCATCATGACTGCGCAGCGCCAGAATGAGGCCGAGCACCAGGAGAGCCGCGCCGAGCACCCCCGGCACGATGCCCGGCGCGGTGAGTGGGTTGATGCCGCGTTCCTCGAGCCGCGGCATCCGCCAAGATTCGACCGCGAAGGCGAGCCCGAGCGCGGCAAGCACGAGCCCGGTCCAGAAGTCCGTCCGGTCGGGCGCGTGCGGGTTGTGTTCGGGCTCGGTGGTCATGCGGTGCGTCCGGTCAAGCGCGCTCTGTCCTCAAGCGGATGCGGCGCGATCGTCGCCGCGCCGCCGCATTGGCCGCGCTTCAAGGCTTGGCGATGCCGATGGTCGCCGGATCGATCTTGGCCTGATTGCGGGCGACGAGCCCGTAGGCCGCGACTTGGATCGCCGGCATCACCGCCTTCTGCGCCTCTTCGCCATGCAGCACGGCAACGATCGCGCCGCGGCTCTGGGCGTATTTGGCCAGCGCTTCCGATTTCGGCATGACATCCGTCCAGATCTTGTCGAGCGCATCGGTCACCTCTTTCGGTGCCCCCTTCGGCAGGAAAATGCCGAAATAATTGTCGGCGAGCTTGAAATCGGACTTGTACTTGGTGATCGCCGGGATCTCATCGACGCCCGCCAGCTTTAGCGGCCGGCTCGACAGAACGGCAAGGCCGCGCAGCTTGCCGGCGCGCAGCATTTCTGCCTCCTCTACGCCGAGCTGGGTGGTGGCGTCGGTCTCGCCGCCGACCGTGGCGATCACCGCCGGATTGCCGCCATCATAGGTGATCTGCTTGGCCTCGACATTGAACGCCTCCTGGATCTGGCGCAAACCGTCGCCGCCGGAGGAGGTGATGCCGGCAGTCGCAACCTTGATGCTGCCGGGCTTGGCCTTCATCGCCTTGATGAGATCGTCGAAGCTCTTGTAAGGCGTGTCGGTGTTGACGCCGACGACTGAGGCGTTGATGACCGCCAGGTAAAGGTTCCAGTCCTGGATCTTGGTGCCGAGGAGGCCGGTAACGGCGTAGGTGCCGAGATCCTTCGCCGCGCCGGAGGCCATCATCGTGCCGTCCTTCGGGCCTTCGAGGACGGATTTGGTGCCGATTGAGCCGGACGCGCCTGGCTGGTTGACGACGACCACCGTCTGCCCGAGCGCCTTTCCGAGCTCCTGTGCGACAACGCGGACGACCTGATCGGTTGAGCCGCCCGCGCCCCAGGGCACAACGACAGTGATGGGCTTGTCAGGTTTCCACTGCGCTTCGGCGGGACCGGTCGCAAGACCGGCGGCTGTGACAAGCGCGGCCAGAGCGAGGCCGCGCAGAACCGTGCTGCGCCTCTTCATTGTTCCTCCCTAGCGTTTTTTTTGCGCGCCGCTTTTCGGACGCTCCGCAGAGGATGGAGCGGCGGTTTTCAGGTGTCAAGCTTATAACTAACTAGTTAGTAGCTGACTTGATCTGCCCTCAGCCATCGGCCTCTCCGCTTCCTTATTCCTCACGATAACGAGTCCGCACTCAGGTCTGGCTTGGCGCCCACCATGGCGCTGGCATCACTCAAAAGCTTTGACGGAGACCTCGGCGCCGTTGCGGGCGGCCGACACATAGGCACTGTAAACCGTGGATATGCAATCCGCCGCCAGCCGGCTGTCGGACTCCGGGCGGGCTCCCGTCGCGACTGCCTGATAAAACGCCTCGATCTCCTGCGGAAAGCCTGTGGTGTGGTCCTCGTCGGGGGCAGTGGGCGACCAACCTTGCTTGGTCCCGATCTTCTCGACGACGTAGATCTCGCGAAACTGCGCATCCTCGGGATTGTAGGTCTGCATCGCGGTGTTGGGGTTGATATTGCAAATGGCGCGATGGTTGTTGGCGGCAACCTCCAGCCAGTTGTGAATGCCGCCCATGACGATCTCGGAAGCAAAGATGTCGGCGGCGGTACCGTCGTCGAACACGACATGCGTTGCCGAGAAATCCTCGACATCATGATAATCCGTGCGCAGATAGCCGCGATCGGCATAGCCGTCGATGCGGGTGATAGCGTGGGTGCGGGCGCTGACCGCCGCCGGGCGGATCGGCCGGCCGTTGCGGGCGCGGCCCTCGACGCGCTTCAGATAGAGAGCGGCCGAGAGCGGATGCACGGCCTTGCCGATCAGAGCGCCGCCGCCATTCTTGCGCCAGAAGCCGTAGGCGGGCGAATGCGAACCGGAATGGCTCTCCTCGCCATGCATCCACAGGATCTGCGCGCCAGTTTTCTCGACGATCTCGCGCTCCTTTTGGATGGCTGGAGCATAGACCCAGTTTTCGGCATAAAGGATCATCGCCTTGCTCGCAGCCTCGGCCTCCAGCATGCGCTGGATGCTGGCCAGCGCTCCGACCTGCGCGTCTTCCATGCGGACCTGAGAGATGTGGAAGTCGGGGGAACCGTCGCCGAAGTAGCCGGTCAGCGGTTTTTCGACGATAGCGTGCACGCCGCGTTTCAGCGCAGCGACGGCGATTTCCTCATGCGCAGCCGGGCTTGCACAGACATGCACGACTTCGACGGCGTCCAGCAGCGCGTCCGGGCTGTCGAAGACCCGGATACCGCGCGGCTCGGCGAAACGCCGCGCATTGTCCGGCGTCGGCGAGAACAGTCCGGCGAGTTCGACATCGGCGCCATAGACGCGGCGGATACCTTCATAGTGCAGGTTTGCCGCAAAGCCCGAGCCCACGATGCCGCTCCGCACGCGAGGTTTGCCCTGCATTCGACGCACTCCCGAAATTGCGCTGTGGGGGACCAGTATTGCACAGGATCGCGACAAGCGGCGAGGACTGAACGCGCGCCTCGCGCGGTCCCGTTCCCCTACGGAAGGGCACGCGCCCGACGCAGCCTCGATCCAAGCCGTCTCCGCCCAACCGAGATGACCCCGTTCCCGAATTGAGCGCGGTATGAGAAGCTCGGCTTCTCAGCTGATAAAAAAATTCGGGATGACCATGACGCGGGGGCTGTAAAGCGCCGGTTGCGAACGCTCTTTTCTGGCCACAGAAATCGTGGTGAACGGGTGCGACGTTGATCTGGCGGCGGCGTTTTGGCGGCTCGCTTCCGCCGCAGCCTTAGGCCCATTACTTAAGCGGCGCGCACCTTCTGCAGAAATGCATTGATCTGCGTCCGCAAGGCTTCGGACTGGCTGGAAAGGTTGTGCGTCGAACTCAGCACCTGCGCGGCCGAAGCGCTCGGCTACGAGGTGCCCGTCCGTGATGTTGTGCGTCACCTCGCCCGCCCCGCGCGCGGCCTGGTCGATGTTCTGCGCGATCTCCGATGTCGCAGCGTTTTGCTCTTCGACGGCGCTCGAAATCGATCCCGCGATCGAGCTTACCTCCGCAATCGTGCCGGCGATCGAGTTCATGACTACGGTCGTCCCTTGCGTCAACTCCTGGATGTTCTTGATCTGCTGGGCGACGTCGGCCGTCGCCTTGGCCGTTTGCGTCGCGAGCGATTTGACTTCCGCCGCGACGACGGCAAAGCCCTTGCCGGCTTCCCCGGCTCTGGCGGCTTCGATTGTGGCATTCAGGGTCAGAAGATTGGTCTGCGCCGCGATATCGTTGATAAATGAGATGATGCCGTCGATCTACGCCGCCGCCTGACTCAAATTCTGCACCTGCTGGCTCGTCTCTCTCGCTTCCGAAGCGGCCTTTTCAATGATGCTGTTGG
Source organism: uncultured Alphaproteobacteria bacterium (assembly GCA_963798805.1). GTDB lineage: Bacteria > Pseudomonadota > Alphaproteobacteria > Rhizobiales > Rhodomicrobiaceae > CAVZCK01. Next base: position 380,781 of record CAWCVC010000015.1, on the reverse strand, counting down.
ACCGGCCGACCTGCTCCCCGATCTCTCGGACCGAGCAGGATAGCTGTTCGGTCGCGGCGGCGACGGTCGAGACATTGGCGGACGCCTGCTCGGAGGCGGCCGAGACGGCGGTGGCCTTTGAAGAGGTTGTCGCCGCATCGTCGTTGAGCTGCTCCGCAGCCTGGGTCATCTCCGATGATGCCACGCCGAGACCATCGCCATGCGAGCCGACAAAACCGACACAAGCTTCTCCGCCATCATTTACCTCGCAGCAGCCCTGATAAACTCCCGATGAATCTCAACAGACCTTAGTCCGACACCGACGATGGCGACAGTTTTTGTTTCAGGCACGATATCTCTCTTCGTCTTTGCGTCCACGGATCGCCGAGAGCAACCGCGAGTGTTTCGATCCAGCGTACTCGCAGTGATCACCTCGGGCAATGAGGCCGGCGCGAGGGGAGCGGCTCGGATGCATCAAGTCTATCGAAGTCGTTTGTCCTCGGCCGGGCTCGCTCTATTATCCTACATTCGGCAGTTACGGCGCTTGCCTGAAGCGGAAAGTCGCGCTTTCTCAAGGGGATGATCAGCAAGAAGCGCAAGCTATCGGCTCACCCGGCGGGTGAGCAACCGTTGGTTGAGGTTGCCCCTCCGCCAGCGGCGGTCATAGTGGAGAGTTGGGCCGGTCCAGTCCGCGTCGAATGGGACGTGACGGCACCGCTGACGCCATTCGGGCAGTTGCCGTTCTTTATCCAGTTCCTGAAGGCGTCCGGACTGTTCGATGCCTATGTGGCGGACTGCCCGCTCGTCTACACGAGCCCGAACGCGCCGAGCAAACGCGACGTACTGGGAACGATCCTGCTATCGGTTCTGGCGGGCCACAAGCGCTACGCCCACATCACGGCGCTGCGGGCAGACAACGTACTGCGCGATCTGATTGGCCTGACCAAGGTGATGAGCGAGGACGCGATCCGCCGGGCGATGGCCGCGATCGAGGAGGACAAGGGTAGGGTTATATGACCCAGCGCTTCAGCTTTTACGAGGATCTCACGGTCATGGAGAACCTGGAGCTGGTCGCGGGCGTCTACGAGATGCGCGACGGCGACGCCGCGGTGCGCGATATCATCGCGCGCATGGGGCTGGGAGAATATGCGAACGACCTCGCCCGACATTTGTCGGGCGGCTGGAAGCAGCGGCTCGCGCTCGCCGCCTGCGTCCTGCATCGCCCCAGGCTGTTGCTGCTGGACGAGCCGACGGCCGGCGTAGACATCAAGGCGCGGCGCGAGTTCTGGGACCTCATTCACGACATGGCCGGCGAAGGGCTGACCGTGCTGGTCTCCACCCACTACATGGACGAGGCCGAGCGCTACAAACGCATCGTCTATCTGGCCAATGGACGCATCGTGGTTCAGGGCACCGGCGACGAGGTGGCGCGCCGCTCCGGCCTCGTGACCTACGAGGCGACGGGCGACAATCTCGACGCCGCGGCGCGGCGGTTGAGACGCGTTCCCGGCGTGGAAGCCGCCGCTGTGAGCCCCGCCTGGAAGACGTCTTCATCCACCAGTTGACCGCAAACGAGGCGGCGACATGAACGGTTTCTCCTTCAAGCGAGGGTGTCCTAAACGATGTGTAAGTAGGTTTCTGTGAGGTTAACCCGGAATGGGGGAACTCACATGACCAAGACTTCGATCGCACCGGAGCTGCTCGATCAGCTTTTAACGCACTACTCCAAGCCGGAGGATTTGACCGGCGAAGACGGGCTTTTCAAACAGCTCAAGAAGGCGCTGATCGAGCGGGCGCTGGGCGCGGAATTGACCGCACATCTCGGCTATGAGAAAGGCGACCCTGCCGGTCGTGGTACTGGCAACAATCGCAATGGCACGAGTTCGAAGACGCTTCGGACCGGAGACGGGGAAGTCGAGATCGCCGTTCCCCGCGACCGTGTAGGCAGCTTCGAGCCGCAGCTGATCCCGAAGGGCCGGACCCGCTTTGACGGTTTCGACGAAAAGATCTTGAGCCTCTACGCCCGCGGCATGACCGTGCGGGAGATCCAGGGTCATCTAGCCGAACTCTATGGCGTTGAAGTCTCGCCGGACCTTATCAGCCGGGTCACCGATGCGGTTCTGGACGAGGTCCGCGAGTGGCAGAACCGGCCGCTCGATCCGGTCTACCCGGTCGTCTTTTTCGACGCCTTGCGTGTCAAGATCCGCGACGAGGGCCTGGTCAAGAACAAGGCCGTCTATGTCGCGCTGGCGTTCAACGCCGAAGGGGGCAAAGAGGTGTTAGGCCTATGGATCGAACAAACCGAGGGTGCTAAATTCTGGCTCAAGGTGATGAACGAGCTGAAAGTCCGGGGTCTGAACGATATTCTGATCGCCGTCGTCGACGGCCTGAAAGGCTTTCCGGAAGCGATCACGACGGTCTATCCCCAGACGCTGGTTCAAACCCCCGTTCAAGCCGGGGGCAGGCTCTGCATTGTTCACCTGATCCGCAACAGCCTTGCCTTCGTCACCTGGAAAGATCGAAAAGCGATCATGCCGTGGATCAAGGCCATCTATCAGGCCGAGAATGCTGATCAGGCTCTTGTCCGGCTGGACGAGTTCGAAGCCGAGTGGGGCAAACGCTATCCGGCGATCGGAGCAGCCTGGCGCAGGGCCTGGGAGCACGTGATCCCGTTCTTCGCCTTCGCGCCGGCCATCCGCAAAATGATCTACACCACGAATTGCGTCGAGGCGCTCAACCAGTCTTTACGGAAAATCATCAAAACCAGGGGAAGCTTCCCAACGGACGAGGCGGCGTTTAAGCTCCTGTATCTGGCCATCAAAAATGCGGGCGTGCATTGGCGCAGGCCCATCGAATGGACGGCGGCCATGGGGCAATTCGCCATCCAGTTCGGCGAGCGTTTTACTTCTTCAGCGCGCTGAAGAAGTAAAACACAAAAGGCAACAATACCGAGCGGAAATCGCTTACACAAAACTTCGGACACTCCCCCCCGGAGTAGGCGTCCGGAGCGAAGTGGCTCTGGCTACTTCACTGTGGATCGGATCTTAAAACACACCATTCGAATTCGCGCTCTGCTCTAGGATCGGCTGATCGACATCCCAGTGCTCAACGACTTTCCATCGTTCAAGCCGAAAAATGTCTACGTGAGCGCTCCCCCGCGTTCCAGGCTCGCGAACAACGTGACTATGGAGGATCACGTAATCGCCATCTGCAAACGCGCGTTTGACCTCAACGCGCGAGCACGGAAACTTTCGGTGCCTAGCCTGCATGAACTCTCTCAGCCCTTCTGCTCCATCTGGTGCATCTGGGCGGTGCTGGATAAAGCGGGGACCGAGGTATGGCGCAGCGCCCTCAAAATCCGTCTGGTTTACGACGAGGTCGTAGAAGGCCAGGACCGTCGATTTGTTCGTTTCAAGTTGGTCTTCACCTTCTCGTTGCTCATCAGACATTTGCAAGTTCCTTCGTCACCTTGGGCACGCTTCGTATAAGCGGGACATTCATGGAGAACGCACGTCGCTGCCCCCCGTTCCCTCCACCGGTTTGCCCCCAGCGACGGGTCGAGCTGAATCAGAAGCGGTCAGTTGCAAAATGCCGCATTTGGCGCATGGCTGCCGAATGCGGGCATTGTGAGAATGTTTCTTTTCACCCGCATAGCTGAAAATTCAGGGCGTCGAAGAGCATCCATCGAGGCCCATCACCTTCATGAAAAATGTCGGCTAGAGTTGATCAAGAGGCGTTTAGCCCAGCGGCTTAAAAAGGCCGATAGTGTTGAAAAAAGTCTGCGAAGCCGCCGCCGGCGAGAGATAATCAGCATAGGGATAAAAAATGCTTCGTTTGAGTCCTGCTTTTCAGGAATTGAAATCTAAAAAACCGATCGATAGAGGAAGCAGGTTGCGAGCCTGCGCCGATAACATCCCGTCCGTCACCATCCCAGAGACTTTTTCAACAGTATCGGCTCTGAAGCGTCACTGATGAGGCGAGGCTACCAACCGCTGCCTTGCGGTGTGAAGAGACGTAGGCCTGCCAGATTAGTTTGGGCTCGGGCCACGAATGGACGTAGATTCGAAGAGGCAAGAGCCGTGAAGAAAATAGCCCTTCACGGCCCTACCGACTGGAAGGGTTAGTCGCGTGCGCGCCAAGCCACCTCAACCAGGATTGGCCCCGGAGCTTCGCAATGGAACGTCATAGCTCCAGCCAGATCGCCAAGAGGTCGAACGACCGGGACGCCGGCAGCGACGATACGGTCATGGATTTCGAAGAGTTCATGTTTGTTTGTCAAGGTTGAAGCCAATATGGAAGCCCGTCGGATATTTCAGCGCTTCGCCTGACGGCAATGGGCTGAGTGTCAGCGCAGCGCCATCCTCATCCAGCAGGACGGTTAAACCGTCTTCCCTTGAGAAGATGCATCTCATATCGAAATGTCTCTCGAAGAAGATACGCACGCTCGCAGGATCGATAACGGGAGGGTCGATATGGTTCAACTTCACAGTAACCTCCATTGTCGCCGTTAAAAGGCTTGTTGGAGATCAATCGCCGCGCCTCATTCCGCGCATACCCCAACACGCCCGTCGGATCACCGACACGCTTGTCCTGGGTCCCCTAAGCAGGTAAGCAGGGGCGCAGAGTTGTCCGCTGGGGACGGAGCCGGGCTTACCGTGCCGGCGCGCTCTTTTTCGACACGGGCATCATGACTGGAGGTGTTGCAGTCGTCAATGGCACAGCATTGACGTGCAAGCGTTTGTTCTTCATCTTTGCTGCGGCGGATACGAACCGGAGGGCCGCTTCGAGGCGCCACCTGCCTCTGGGACGGGATGACGGCTGACCCCTCAGCTGCAGACACGGCCGGCGTGCACCTGATATTCAGCAGCGGCTGTCAAACGCCGCAAGTGCATCATATCAGTCCATCGGGCCAACGAAATAAGCGTTCGCATCCAAGCAGCCCTGGCGGCGTCAAGCGCCACTCTTACACGCCGCTCTGGCCGAGCAGCGAACACCCTGGCTCCAGCTACTGCGAAACGACGCCCCGGGGCACGTTGCTCGTGTCCTCCATGCGATACGCGAACGGTTTCCGGGGCTCCAAGACGTTCGTCAGGCTCGTCGCATGCCGCGCACTTAATGAGTGGCCACGGGCTAATGTGAGGGGGGCGGCGACATCATCTTCACCCCGAATGCGCAGGACGAACGATGACGTCTTGCAGCCGACGCGTTGCGCGCCAAGTTCCCGAAAATTCTTGCGGAAGCGAAGGAGTTTCGACGATGATTCGCCAAGCGCGGCGTGTCATAGGTCTTGTTATCGCGGGGGCGCTCGGCGCACCCCAATTTCAAGCAAGAAAACGAACTTCTCGAGGAAATGGTTCTGCCGTTGGCCAATATCCGCAGACCCGGGGTCGACGGCGGCAACACGTCACCGAAGGGGCGCGTTGCGAAGGAGGTGTCGATTAACGCCGTGGCGAAACGGTACGCCGATGCAAAATCGGCGGCCGAACTCAATGGGAGATTTTGCAATGAGGAAGGCTTCAGCGATGAAACGAGCATTCACGTTAAGCATTCTTGCCGCCGCGCTGGCGTCGAGCACCGCGCTGGCTGACACCAGCGGCAAGAAGATCGCCTTTTCCAACAATTACGCCGGCAATTCCTGGCGGCAGGCCATGCTGAAGAGCTACGACGCCGTCACCAAGAAAGCAGTTGCCGACAAGGTGGTCGCCGCCGCCGATGTGTTCACCACGGCGGACAAGGAAGTGCCGACGCAGGCGGCGCAGATTCAGAACCTCATTCTGCAAGACTATGACGCGATCGTCATCAATGCCGGCTCGCCCGACGCCCTCAATGGCGCCGTCGAGCAGGCCTGTGACGCAGGCATTGTCGTGGTGTCCTTCGACGGCATTGTCACCGAGCCTTGCGCCTATCGCGTGGTCGTGGACTTCAAGGACATGGGCAAGCAGGAAGTCGAGCAAATGGCGAAATTCCAGCCCAAGGGCGGGAATCTCCTCGAAATTCGCGGCCTCGCCGGCACCTCGATCGATGACGCGATCCACGCCGGAATTCTCGAAGGCGTCGCTGCTCATCCCGAGTTCAAGATCGTCGCTTCGGTCACCGGCGACTGGGACCAGACCACGGCGCAAAAAGCCGTGGCGACCGTGTTGCCCTCGCTTCCCGCGATCGTCGGGATCGTCGATCAGGGCGGTGACGGCTATGGCGCCGCCCAGGCCTTCGCAGCCGCCGGCAAGCCGCGCCCGACCATCATCATGGGCAACCGCCAGGATGAGCTGGAATGGTGGAAGGAACAGAAGGCCAAGGACGGGTACACCACTTGGTCGGCCTCGATCGCGCCGGGCGTGTCCACCCTCGCCTTCTGGGTCGCCCAGCAGGTGCTCGATGGCCATAAGGACATTCCGCATGATCTGCTCGTGCCTTATCTCGCCTTCACCCAGGACGACTTCGAAGCTGCGCTGCCCACCATTCCCAAGGGCGGTGTTGCCAGCCACGAATACACGCTGGCCGAGGCGACCGAGGCGATCAAAGCCAATATGAAGAAATGAGCGTCGCTGTCCCGGCGCGCTTGTTGATCATCGTTTTTTAAGGCGAGCCCCCGTGTCGCAGGAGGCCGCGGCGATTGTCGTCAAACTGGACGGTGCCGAAAAGCATTTCGGCGCCGTCCGTGCGCTTGAGAACGTGGATTTTTCGGTCAAGGCCGGCGAGTGCGTTGGTCTCGTCGGCCATAATGGGGCGGGGAAATCGACGCTTGTGCAGGTGCTCGCCGGCACCCTTGCGCCTGACCGCGGCCGCATTACCATCGCGGGAGCCGTCCAGGACGCCTACTCGGTGAGCCGAGCCCAGGAGCTCGGCATCCGCTGCGTGTTCCAGGAACTCTCGCTCTGCCCGAACCTTTCCGTCGCCGAGAACACGCGGATCAACCACCCCTCGCTGCGCGGTTTCGCCTGGCGGCGCCGTGCCTCCGACCTTATCGCCGCCAAGCTCACGGAAATATTTCCCGGCCACAATATCGCCGCCTCTGACATTGTCCGGGACCTTTCCATCGGCCGCCGTCAGATGGTGGAGGTCGCGCGCGCCTTCACCATCACGCAGGCGCCGCTCGATCTGGTGATCCTCGACGAGCCGACATCTTCGCTCGACGCACGCACCTCGGGGCAGCTCTTGGCCTTCGTCCGGCGGTTCGTCGCCAGCGGCAGAAGCTGCATTCTGATTTCGCATCTGCTCGGCGAGGTGCTGCAAAACGCCGACCGAATTGTGGTGATGCGTGACGGCAAGATCGCCGCGAGCGGTGCGGTGAGCGCCTTCGATCACGACAGGCTGGTCGCGGCGATGGGTAACCCCGCATCTGCCGACAAGACGTCCGGCAAAACCGTCCCCGGAAAACGAGAAAGCCGCCCCTTGCGGGTCCGCGCGCGCCCCGCGCGCCAGTCCGATGGCGTGGAGCTTGTCGCTCAGGAAGGCGAGATCATAGGCCTTGCGGGCCTCTCCGGCCACGGTCAGACCGATCTGCTGCTCGCCATCTTCAGCGCGGCGGCACGGCGCAAGGCCGGCATCGAAGTCACCGCGCCGGTGGCGCTGGTTGCCGGCGACCGGCAGGCGGACGGAATTTTTCCGCATTGGTCGATCGCGCAAAATATCGGCATCCGGTCGCTGGCGCGCCTGCGGACCGGTCTGCTGATTTCGCCGCGGCGTGAGGCCGAACTCGCGTGGGGTTGGCAGAAGAAGATCAACATCCGCACCGCCAATATCGACAACAACATTCTCTCGCTGTCTGGCGGCAACCAGCAGAAGGCGCTGTTTGCGCGGGCGCTCGCGTCCGACGCCAAGATCGTTCTGATGGACGACCCTATGCGCGGGGTCGACATCGGCACCAAGCGGGAAGTCTATGATCTGGTTCGCCAAGAGGCGCGGGGCGGGCGTACCTTCCTTTGGTACACCACGGAAATAGAGGAACTGAGCAATTGCGACCACGTCTATATCTTTCAGAATGGACGGATCGTCGCCGATCTGGACCGCAGCGAATTGACGGAGGAGATGGTCATCCAGTCCTCGTTCGGCGGCGCAAGCTGACATGAAAGGGGCGCTGCTCGAAGAGGGAGTGCCGGCGCGGCCGCCGGTTTCGATCGCCCCGGCCAGGATCATTCGCGCCTTGCTGCCGGCACTATCCTTTGGGCTCGTCCTCGCCGCAATCGCCTATCTCAATCCGCGCGCGATCAGCTATTTCGGGTTCAACCTGATGTTGAACCTCGCAATCCCGATCGCGCTTGCGACTGTCGCGCAGATGTTCGTCATCACCGGCAACGAACTGGATCTGTCCATCGGCCCGTTTGTCGGCTTCGTCGGCTGCGTCACCGCCACATGGCTGAACGACACGCCGCTCCTGGGCATCGCCGTGCTGGTTGGCGCCATCGGTGTTTACGCAGCGCTCGGGGCGTTGATCTATCTGCGCGATCTGCCCTCGATCGTAGTAACGCTCGGCATGAGCTTTATCTGGCAGGGCCTTGCGATCCTGATCCTGCCGAAGCCCGGCGGCAAGGCGCCTGGCTGGCTGCTCTCCATGGCCTCCTTCAAGCCTCCTTGGGTGCCGCTGCCGATCCTGGCGGCGGTCGCAATCGGGGTCATCGTCCATTTTTGCCTGATGCGAACCTCCTACGGCGCGATCCTGCGTGGGTCAGGCGGCAATCCGACGGCGCTGGCGCGAGCCGGCTGGTCGCTGCTGAAGACCAAGCTGGTTCTGTTCGCACTGGCCGGTCTGTTTGGCGTGCTCTCGGGCATGACGCTCATCAGCATCACCACCTCCGCCGACGCCAATATCGGCAATGGCTATACGCTCTTATCGATCGCCGGCGTGATCCTGGGCGGCGGCGAATTCGCTGGCGGCCGGGTCTCGCCGATCGGCGCCGTGATCGGCGCCCTGACCATGGCTCTTGCCGCCTCTCCGCTCCTCACCTTTATGCACATTCCGCCCGATTGGCAGGTGGCCGCCAACGGTGCGATCCTGATCATAGTGCTCGCGGCCCGGGCGCTCATCAGCCGCAGGGAGGGCTGACCGATGGAGCCGCTGAAGACGCTATTCGCCAAGCCCTGGCCATGGTCTTTTCTCGGGGCCATCGTGGTTTGGCTGGCCACCGTCACGTTTACCGGCGGCCAAGGCGCGGGCGGTATGATCACCGCGGCGCTGTCGCTGGCGGTTTTCACCGTCATCGTCGGCACCGGCCAGATGTTCGTCATCACGCTTGGCCCAGGCAATGTCGATCTCTCGCTGCCCGCCAATATCGGCCTTGCCAGCGCTGTGGCGATGAAAGTCATGGATGGCAGCGATGCGATGGTTCCGGTCGGACTTCTTGCGGCGCTTGCCTGTGGGATGACGATCGGGGCGGCGAACTATTTTCTCATCTGGGCGCTGCACATTCCGCCGATCATCGCCACACTTTCGGCGAGCTTCATCATTCAGTCGGCCGATATCAGCTATGGCCGCGGCCTGCAGATCAAGCCGCCGCCCGGCTTTGCCGATTTCACCAATTTGCAGCTCTTCGGCGTTCCCATCCTTGCCATCCTCACTGTTCTCTTCACCGTCGGTGCGGGCATCGCGCTGCAGCGCATGATCTACGGACGCTCGGTTCTCGCGATCGGCCAGAACATGCGGGCGGCTTGGCTGGCGGGCGTGAAAGTCGGGCGCATCCGCTTCCTGACCTACACGCTGTCCGGCGCGCTTGGCGGCATCGACGGTGCGCTGCTGGCGGGGTATTTCCGCGGAGCCAATGTCGATATTGGCAATGAATATCTCCTCGCATCGCTCGCGGTCGTGGTGATCGGCGGCACGTCGGTGGCGGGCGGCCGGGCCAATGTCGCCGGGATCTGGGGAGCATCGCTATTTCTGGTGCTGCTGCAGACCATGCTCAACACCTTCGGCGTCAGCGCCGCCATTCGCCTGGTGCTTACCGGCGCTATTATCGTCGCGATCATCACCGCGGCGGGGGGCAGCAAAGCGCCTCAGTGAAGAGGCCGTACGAGATCGGTTCGACGGGCGACGCTTAGGATTTCGAGCGCTCAAGATGACCGATGTGGGTCAACTTCGGCGGTCGAGGTGCCTTGGAGCGTTATCCGCTTAACGTCTGTTTGCCGACGTGCTCTCTCCCGTCGTGAGGGCGGTGCGAGCGACCTTATTGAGGCGCTTTTCTCCGGTGGCTCGACCGAGTCACGAAGGGAGAGATCGCGGTGTTAAGCAGAGATTCTCTGGTTGCCCAACGGATCGCGACCTCGTTCTGCGTTCAAGGCCACGACGGCTTGGTGGATAGCGGCATCGAGGGTTTCAGCATCGGTGAAAGTCTGGTGCGCGAGATGATGGGCTTTGAGATCATGCCAGACAACCTCGATGTCGTTGAGTTCGGGCGCATATTTGGGCAGCCATTCGACGGTGAGCCAATGCTCGCGGGCAGCAAGTGCCGCCCGCGTTGCCTTGCTGGTATGGATTGGGCCGTTGTCGAGCACGATCACGACGGGCTTGCTCGGAATTCCAGGCTTGGGGCCGTAGAGAAAATCGAGGGTTTGCAGCAAGGCAATGAAGTCGGTGCTGCGCTTGCTGCGGGAGGTGGCGACGATCAACCTGCGGCCCAACCAGTCAAGCGCGCCCATCATGGCGACTTTCTTGGATTGTCCAGGGGCCGGCACGCGGAGATCGGCGCCACGCTTAGCCCAGGCTCGCGCCAAATAGGGATGCGTCAGCGCCTCGCTTTCGTCGGCGAACAGGAGAACGATATCGCCGGCCTCAGCCTGGGCTTTGCGCAGCTTGAGCCGCAGACCGACACGATCAATCTCGTTCGCGATCTGGCGGCCCTTCAGTGTGTGTCGTGGTCGCCGAAAACGGAATCCCCTTTTTTGCGCAACACTTTGGAGAGTTGCGAGCGAGAGATCGAGATGTTTTCCCGGGCTGCAATCTCATCGGCAAGACGGGCAAGCGTCCAGTTCGTTCGGTCCGCCACCGGCTGCGACAGAAGTGGTCCGGCAACTCTCAGCGCGGCCTGCGCCTTCAACGGCATTGGTCCCGAAGCAACGCTCGCCTTCAGCGCATCGATCCCGCCGCGCATGAAGTCGCTGCGCCAAAGCCGAACCGTATCCTCGCGCACCCCAAATGCCTGCGCGATCCGGCTGCTGGTCCAGCCATCAAGCGTTAGCAGAATAGCGCGCGCCCGATCCGCCTCGGCGCGATCCGCACCGCCAGCTAAAGCTTTCAGCGCCGTTTTCTGCTCGTCCGTCGCCGCCACCGGCGATTTGCCAGCCATGTCTTACCCCGCAAATCATTGGAAAGACAAAATCACAACCGGCATCTGTTGGCCAGGCCGGACAAACCTGCTTAACCGATATGGCCGACCCCTCCATGCGCCCCTCAAGATGGACACGCCGCTGCAATCAACGCGAAAGGTAATCGCATCGAAATCCGATATATCCGTCAGGCCGGACGAGTGAAATCAGAATATCATCGACCTCATAGCGTTTGATCGACAGCGGGCTTCTCTCAGTGTCGATCCAGTGAATATCGGCGTCTGATCCGAGACGTTGAGTGGCGCGCCAGCGGCGTTCGAACTGCATCTGCTCTCCTCGGGAAATTGGTGCTTTCGACATCACGAACAACGTGAACTTATAGCCCCTCATGAGATCAAGGAGGCTGCTGCACTCCTTAAGGGGCGCGTCCGGAGCTCGGCGACCGGCAATAACGCGCTTGCGTGCACGAGAGGAATTCAGTGCGCTCGAAACCACTGCGTTCGGGTGGTAGTGGATGTCCAGCTGGGACATGAAACCGAACATGCGGCGCCGTCCGAAATGAGTGCCCATGATCAATTTGGACACGAATATCAATGCCAAGTTCCGGACGGCCGTCAGGAAGGGCCCGAAGGAAATTGCGACGCTGAAGAGACGATCAGAAAAGTGCAATATCTTCTGTCCAACGGGCCAGCGCTCGGCATGATAGGTATCGAGGATGTCGCCCGGGGCTTTATGCTTGAGGACGGCTGCGATCTTCCAGGCCAGATTTGCGGAGTCCTGAAGGCCGGTGTTCATGCCCTGGCCTCCCGCTGGGCTATGAATATGGGCGGCATCGCAGCAAGAAAAACGGGTCCCACTTGCATGCGTTCGACGCTTCTGTGGTGAACGTGGTAGCGGCTGAGCCAGGTCGCGTTGTGGATCGTAAGCTCGCGCTTAACCGCATCGCTGAAGTTCGCCTGGACCTCGTCCAGCGACAGCGGCTCCTCCGTGGTGAGGTGCTCGCGAACGTCGCCTAAACCCGCCTTGTTCTCATTCAGCATTATGACGCGAGAGATTTTGTCACCTTTCATCGGGAAGAACATGCCAATGCTCTTGTTGCTCAGAAAGAGCTGCACTTGATCTTGTGGCAGATCCCAGCTGACGTTCACACCGGCCAGCATGAATTCAGCGTCGTAAGTCCCGCCAGCGAAGTCGAGGCCCAGCAGCTTGCGAACCTGGCTTCTTGCCCCATCGCAGGCAACTAGCCCGAAAAATTCATGGTGGGTTGGCGGATGTAGTCTAACCCTTTGCCGGTTCGTGCTGGGATGGAAGAAGCTCGGGTTGGAGCGAAGCCTGTGCAGCCGGATCGTGACCTACGCCGATGACCTTGTGATCCTGTGCCGGTACGGCAAGGCCGAGGAGGCCCTGCGGCATCTGCGCGAGATCATGGGCAGGCTGAAGCTGACGGTCAACGAGGAGAAGACACGCATCTGTAAAGTGCCGGAGAAGGAGTTCGACTTTCTGGGCTGGACGTTCGGGCGGATGTATTCGGCGAGGACCGGCAAGGCCAATCTGGGCCACCGGCCGTCAAAGAAGGCGATCCGGCGCGCGGTCGAGACGATCCACGCGCTGACCGACCGAGCGGGCACTTGGCAGGACACCGCATGGGGGGTGGGTAAGTTGAACCGGGTACTGCGAGGCTGGGCCAACTACTTTCGAGTGGGATATGTCAGCAAAGCATACCGGGCGCTCGACAACTACACCGCCGTGCGGTTGCGCCGGTGGTTGCGGGCCAAGCACAAGGTCAGGCGACGCAGGGGCGGGACCTATCCACTTCCGCATCTCTACGGGCACTTCGGGCTCGTACGCCTAACTGCGCGAGGAAGCGACCAGCCGTGGGTGAAGGCGTGATGTCTTGTCCGAGAGCTGGATGCGGGAGATCTGCCTGTCCAGTTCGATGAGCGGGGTATGGAAACGGAGCCACGGCCGAACTCGTAAGGCACCGCCAAACGAAAGCGGCGGAAACGGATATGTTCGCGCCTAAAGTCACCGCGCCACATCTCGACTCTACCGTTTTTCTCCGATGGCTCGACCAAGCCGTGAAGGGAGAGAGTGCGGTGATTTTCGCCGTGGAACTTTACGCCGGCGAGAACGAGGCAGAGCCAAGAGTAGAACGCGACTGCCTATAGCAGATTGTCTGCTACGGTTAGCGCCGCTTCGGTCGAGAGCAGTCAGCGGAACAGCGCGATGTGCTTTCGCGGCATGACGGCTTTCTCTGCGGGCTCAAGCTCGCTCCAATGCGAGACCACCCAGCGATCGAGCGACTCCAAAAGCGACATCGTTGAATCGATCAGCAGTGATTGCGGCAGGTCGGTCCTCACCACACCAAGGGCTTGGCCGTGCTTGAGGATGATCGTGACCCAATCACGCGCCACCTGAAAGATGCGCCCGGTCGCCGAATCTTTGCCTGGGATCGCCGCGCAGCCGATAGAACATGCCGCCGAACTGCACGAGCCAGGCATTCCTGCCGACGACGGCGACAGCGCGCTTGTAGAGCTCCTCGAAGGTGCTCTAGAACGTCTCGGCCGTGAGCGTTTCGGGATCGAAGCCGCCGATCTCTCGGAAGAGGACCGTCAGGGATCGCTCGATCAGCGTCGTGAACAGATCGGCTTTGTCGTCGAAATAATAATAGAGCGAGCTTTTGCTCATCCCGGATTTTTCCAGGATGCGATTGAGCGAGGCGCCGTCGAAGCCATGCGCGGCAAATTCCTCCGCGGCGCTCTCGAACAGGCGCCGCTGGCGTTCGCTATCCAGTTTTTCAAGCCGGCGACTCATGGGGTTGACCAACCCATGCTATGTCCTATACACTATCGTGTGGACCGATGGTCCACACTATGGTTCAAGGAGCTGGCTCAATGCGGCCGGTGCCGGTCGAGGCTGCCCCAAAGAGAGGATGCAACGATGAAAGTCGCCATCAGCGGAGCGGGATTGCCGGGGGAACATTGGCTTACTGGCTGCTGTGCGCCGGGCATGAGCCGATCCTGATCGAGCACGCTCCGGCGCTCAGGACCGGCGGCTATATCATGGACTTCTGGGGCGTCGGCTACACGATTGCCGAACGGATGGGCATTCTTGCCGCCGTGCGCAATGCCGGCTATCAGGTCGAGGAGATCCGCTTTCTGGATGACCAAGGGCACAAGGTCGGCGGCTTCGGGGTCGATGCAATGCGCAGCCTCACCCACGGACGGATAACAAGCGTGGCGCGAAGCGCATTGGCGGCGGAGATCTATCGCTCGCTGGAAGGCCGCGTCGAGACGATCTTCGATGACCAGATTTCCGCAATCGAAGAGCATGACGCCGGCGTGCGGATCACGCTGCAAAGTGGCGGGCAGCGCAATGTCGATTCGTCGTCGGAGCCGACGGGCTGCACTCCCGGGTGCGCGAGCTGATTTTCGGCCCGGAGGATCGTTTCGAGAAGGATCTCGGTTATCGTTTTGCCGTTTTCGAAAGTGCCGGCTACGAGCCCCGCGATGAAGACGTGTATATTATCCACTCCGCTACGTCGCGTCAGATCGTCCGCTTCTCGCTGCGCGGTGGCAGAACCCTGTTCCTGCTGGTCTTCAGAGAGGCTCTGATGCCCGGATTCGAACCTCGCAGTGTAGCGGAGACACATGCGCTTCTGCGATTGGTCTTCGCGGATGCCGGGTGGGAATCGGCCCAGATCCTTGCAGCGATGGACACGGCGGACGACCTCTATTTCGACCGGGTGAGCCAGATTCGCATGCCGTCCTGGCATCAGGGACGGGTTGCGCTCGTCGCAGACGCCGGCATGGCGGTGTCGTTTCTCGCCGGAGAAGGAGCCGGGCTCGCAATGACCGTGGCCTATGTTCTGGCCGGAGAGCTCGCGCGCGCTGAGAGCGACTATCAAGCCGCGTTCCGCGTTCGCCACCTATGAGAACCGCCTGCGATTGTTCATCGAGGGCAAGCAGCGCACTGCGGAGAACTTCGCCTCGACTTTCGTTCCGGAGACGCAGTTCGGCATCTGGCTGCGGAACCAGGCAACCAAGCTGATGGCCTTACCCGGCGTGACCAATCTGATGCTGGGACAAAGCCTGCTTGATGACTTCGAGTTGCCGGATTTCTCGTAATTGATTTCACTCGATCAAGAGACGCACCAGTTGGCCGACGATCCAGGCGACTAGACTGCTATCCAGTGATGATCTGAAGCGGATTGTCCGCTATGGGGCAAAGAGCGGTCATCGACCGGGCGCCTCGGCAAACCATGCCTTCCTGTCCACGCAGACGTCCGTGGCCCGCTTGTAGGCGTCGCGCTCGATAGTGCGGCCGAGATAGGCCTGCTCGGCCTCGCCGAGGGCAATTCCGGCACTTCTCTGGGCCTGTTCCAGGGCGTAGACCACCGAGATGTCGGCGGCGGTAAACGTCTCGCCGGCAAGATAGGGGCTGCGCGCCAGCTGCCGCTTTACCAGCCCCAGCCGGCTTTCGAACACGTACAGCGCCTGGGCAGCGGACCAGTTGTTCCGTTCGGGCTCCGGCGCGAGACGGCGGGCGCCGCCGCCGAAATAGATGGAGGCCGCCAGTCCGGCTTCACCAAGGTGGAGAAACTGCTGGTGGGCAGGAAAGGCGGGAGAACGCGCGTCCGGCGCCAGCGGCGTCGGCCCGTAGCGGGCGATCAGGTACTCCACGATCGCAATCGACTCGACCATGGTGACCTCGCCGTCCTGGATCGCCGGTATGAACCCGGCGGGGTTGATGGCGAGAAACTCCCGGTCGTTCTCGACGCCGGCGAGAAGGTCCACCGACCTCAGCCGGTACGCCAGCCCCATCTCCTCTAATTAGGGGCCAGACGACCCTGAATCCTCGCCCTTCACCGAAACCGGTGATCATCTCCTGCAATCCTTCACTGACCCGGCCCATCAAATCGCTTGGCGACTGCGCGAGCGTAAAGGTCTTACGGCGCAGTCTGCGGGATGTCCCGCCTCACAAAGGCCACTGGTTTCCGGTGTCAGCCGCGCCGCGCTGTCTCGATCGCGGCGACATCGATCTTCTTCATGTTCATCATTGCATCGAATGCGCGTTTGGCTTCAGCGCCGCCAACCGCCAGTGCCTCGGTCAGCACGCGCGGCGTGATCTGCCAGGAGATGCCCCATTTGTCCTTGCACCAGCCGCAAGCGCTCTCCTCGCCGCCATTGCCGACGATGGCGTTCCAGTAGCGGTCAGTCTCTTCCTGATCGTCGGTGGCGATCTGAAACGAGAAGGCTTCGTTATGCTTGAACATGGGTCCGCCGTTGAGGCCGATACAGGGAATATCGAAGACCGTGAATTCAACCACCAGCACATCGCCCTCCTTACCGGACGGGTAGTCCCCAGGGGCACGGGTAATGGCGCCCACCGCGCTGCCCGGAAAGGTCTCGGCATAGAAGCGGGCGGCGGCCTCGGCGTCCTTGTCGTACCACAGACAAATCGTGTTCTTGGCCATTGCTTTTCCTTTCGCTTAGCGGTTCGCATCCCTTCTCTTGCGGGATTCATTTTGAGAAGGCATGTTGCTACCCTAAAGACGTGCGGCCGTCCGTCTTCCCGACACGAGCCGACATTTTTTGTTGGGTGATTGGCCAAGGCGCTTAAGAGACGTTCGCCAAATAATTGACGTGCGGCTTGGCGGAGCCAAAACCGGCCAGCCTCGAAGAAAGGTGATTGCTTACTAGTCGCCGCCGTTTGGGCGTCAGGAGCCGCCTCAACACGGCCAACTTGTCCTCGGAGAGTTGCGCCCTATTTCTCACTCTGGCGGCAAGTGTACGTCCCGGTGAGGGTGCGGTGCGAGCGGTCTCTGAGACCGCGCACATCTCGGCCAGGCTGGCGGCAACTCTTTGGCGGATTTTAACCGTCGCCAATCGAGTTGGGTGGCGGTGAACTTCGCCTCATTCGGGGCGAACATTGTAGGTACTGTAGGCACAATAATGACCGGAGGCGTTCGCGTTGAGCGATCGGCCGGAGGGGGACCTATGGTGTTTAGTCGCATTTTATTTCGTTTCGATCACGAGGGTATTATTGCGGGAAGCCTACCGGTTCAAATTCTAATTCTTTCATTGATCGTTGGCGCAACGACTGTGGCGAAGGCTGATGAGTTGAAGGATTGTGTGCTGCAACAAGATCCTGACCTTGCGATCAAGGCGTGTTCTGCGATCCTGGAAGGCGGCGTCGGCAGCCGTGCCGTTGCTTTTCAAGCCATGGTCTATAGCAGCCGAGGCAATGCTTATGGGCGCAAGGGCGAATACGACAAGGCCATAGCCGATTGCTCCCGTGCCATCGAGCTGAACCCGAAATTCGCACCTGCTTATGATAACCGCGCCGGTGCTTATGGAAGCAAGGGCGAATACGACAAGGCTATCGCCGATTACACCCGCGCGATCGAACTGAACCGCAAAAACGAATTCGCCTATATTCACCGCGGCTACGCCTACGAACACAAGGGCGAGTACGACAAGGCTATCGCCGATTGCGCCCGTGTCATCGAGCTGAACCCGAAAAACGAGTACGCCTACATTCGGTGTGGTAACGCCTTTATCAAAAAGGGCGAGTACGACAAGGCTATCGCAGATTATACTCACGTCGTCGAGCTGAACCCGAAAGATGAAGTTCCTTATAACAACCGCGGCTACGCCTATGAACACAAGGGCGAATACGACAAGGCTATCGTCGATTACACCCGCGCGATCGAACTGAACCGCAAAAACGAATTCGCCTATATTCACCGCGGCTACGCCTACGAACACAAGGGCGAGTACGACAAGGCTATCGCCGATTGCGCCCGTGTCATCGAGCTGAACCCGAAAAACGAGTACGCCTACATTCGGTGTGGTAACGCCTTTATCAAAAAGGGCGAGTACGACAAGGCTATCGCAGATTATACTCACGTCGTCGAGCTGAACCCGAAAGATGAAGTTCCTTATAACAACCGCGGCTACGCCTATGAACACAAGGGCGAATACGACAAGGCTATCGTCGATTACACCCGTGCGATCGAACTGAACCGTAAAAATGAATTCGCCTACATTCACCGCGGCCACGCTTATGAACGTAAGGGCGAATACGACAAAGCGATCACGGACAGAGCCAAAACGGTCGAGCTTAAGCCCAAGAATGCCGAATTGGTGCGGCAACTCGGCATCTCTAAATTCAACGCTGGCGACTTCAAAGGCGCCGCGAGCGATCTGTCCCGCGCCCTCGAATTGGGTGACGACGTCTACGCCATGCTCTTCCGTTACCTTGCCCGCGCGAAAGCGGGAGAGACGATTGCTGCAGCGGACTTAAAGACCGAGACCGTGCGGCTCAAGACCAGGGAGTGGCCCTACGCCGTAATCGAGCTTTATCTCGGCGGAGGCTCGCCGGAGCTGACGCTCGATGCCGCGAACAAGCCCGATCAGCAGTGCGAGGCACACTTCTACACGGCCGAGTGGTATGTTCTGCGAAACAAACCAGCCGAAGCTGAGCGCATGCTCAAGAAGGCGGTGGAGATTTGCCCAAAGGACTTCATCGAATACGCGGCTGCGCGGGCTGAGCTGAAGCGGCTAAAGCCATGACCAAGATGGTGTGTCGGCGAAACTGAAAAAGCGCCCCAAACGACGACTGGTTTGCGGTATGTTCGCTTGCCCATCAGCAGAATAGGCGGCCCTGCGCCCGATTATCGCTTTTTGGCTCGGCACGCAGAAATCGCAATTGGCCTCAATGGCAAGCGCCGACGACTCGCCGCCATCGTCCAAGCTGCGTCGCTTTCCGTCGAGACCAATAGTTTGCTGAACCCGTGCCGCTAACGGGAGGTCTCATCGGCTTTGACGCCATAGGCCTCCAGCTTCGACCAATCTTTTGCTGGCGGCTTGCGAAGCCCAGCGAGAATGCAGGCCCGATAGACGCTGAGCTCGCCGCCATGCACGCGGTTCGCCAGCGCAGGATGCTAGCTAACCGATCTTATTCAGCCGCAGTTAGAAATTGCGCTGGCGAATGTGGCGCAAGGCATTGAACTTGCGTAGGAAATGGGTGTCGAAGCCATCCTATGCGCGCCGCAGCGCAGAGCCACACCCGCCATGACCGACGATAACCCGCTCACCGTTCCCTATCCAGCCGTGTCGCGCAAGAAAGTCACAGCTGCCTTCGATGGCGGTCGTCTCTCCTCCGACAGCGGCGTCATGCTGCTCGCGCTTGCCGAGCGTCGGCGGGCTCTCTCCCAAACTCTCGCTGCTTTGATCGCCGACCGGCGCGATCGGGCGCATATTACGCACACAGTTGAGGACATACTGAAAGGGCGCATGTTGGCGATCGCCTGCGGCTACGCGGATGGCAATGACTTCGACTGGCTGCGCTGCGATGCCGCCTTCAAGCTTGCCTGCGGGCGGCTGCCCGACACGGGCAATGATCTATGCTCGCAGCCGACCATCTCGCGCTGGGAGAACGCGCCGACGCTGAAGGAGATCATCCGCCTGACCTATGCGCTCGTCGACATCTGGTGCCGGAGCTACAAGATGCCGCCGGCATCGGTGGTGCTGGACATCGATGACACGCTCGACGTGGTGCACGGCCATCAGAAACTGTCGGAATGGAACGCCCATTACGACGAGCGCTGCTTTCTGCCGATCCACATCTATGAGACAGCGACGGGCCGCCCGGTCACCATGATCCTGCGTCCGGGCAAGACGCCCTCAGGCAAGGAAGTCCGTGGATTACTGCGCCGTCTGATCAATCGCATTCGCCGGCATTGGTCCGATACGCGCATCACCATTCGTGGCGATAGTCACTACGGCCGAGAAGAAGTTATGAGCTGGTGTGAGGCCAATGGCATCGACTATGTCTTCGGCTTTGCTGGCAATACCGTGCTCAACCGCTTGGTCGAACCGGAGGCCGATGATATCCGGACGCGCCGCGCCGAGGAGCAACTTGCCGTTCTGCGCGGCTTCGCCGAAACGCGCTATGCGGCAAAATCCTGGGCCAGGGAGCGCCGTGTTGTGGCACGTATCGAGGCGAGCGCCAGTCATGAGGACGACATGCTCCGCCGCGGGCTCGACATCCGCTATGCCGTCACCTCGCTGGCGAAAGGCAACGCCGAGCACATCTATGCGACCCTCTACTGCGAGAGGGGACAGGCAGAGAATCTGATCAAGCAACATAAAGCGCAACTCGCATCCGATCGCACCAGCTGCCGATCGCCGCTTGCTAATCAGATGCGGCTCATTCTGCACACCGCCGCCTATTGGCTGATGCTCGATGTGCGCGATTGCGTGCCGTCCTGGCATCCTTTGCGGCAAAGCGAGTTCGCCAGCATTCGCCTGCGCCTGCTGAAAATCGCCGGACGTTTCGTCGAGACCGCGAGCCGCATCCGTGTGGCACTCGCCTCGTGCTGCCCGGAGGCCGAGCTGTTCAGCCTCGTTGCCTTCCGGCTGCAATCGTCCGGGCCATGAATGGTGGGGCATGACCGCCCCAGGAGCCCGGACCATCCACCTTCAGCGCGTCGACAGCGTACTCGAGCCGATCAGCCTGCCGGACGTGTCCGCACAGGACGGATCACCTCGCCCGCCCAGCAAGAACGGAAAGAAGATAGCCTGCTCGGACGCATAAGAACGGCTAAGCCGGGCCGGGGTGCATGTCGGCGGCTGGCGGGATGCGACGGGCCGCTTGCACACCCTGCGCCATGACGGGCCGGAGCATGTCGCGGCGATCGCGCCGACGCGCTCCGGCAAGGGCGTCGGGCTGGTGGTCCCGACACTGCTGACCTGGCCGGCAAGCCTCGTCGTCAATGATCAAAAGGGCGAGCTGTGGAACCTCACCGCCGGCTGGCGCGCCAGAGAAGCCGACACCATCGTGCTGCGCTTCGATCCCGGCGCCGCCGAGGGCAGCGCCCATTTCAATCCGCTGGAGGAGATCCGGCTGGCAACGCCGCATGAGGTCGGCGATGTGCAGAACCTCGTCACCATCCTGGTCGACCCGGAAGGCAAGGGGCTGATCGACCATTGGGCCAAGACTTCGCACGCCTTTTTGACCGGCGCTATTTTGCATGTGCTCTATGCCGCCCGCGAGAAGGGCCGGGCCGGCACCTTGCCCGATGTCGCTCTTGCCCTCTCCGATCCGAACCGGCCGATCGACGGGCTCTACCGCGACATGCTGATCTTTGCCGCCGGCCACGCGCCCATCCTTGGCAGGCAGGCTCTGTATTTCCAGGATGCGGAACTGGCCGCACGGGCGAGGCTGGCGCCGCCCCGGCCGCGCCGCCGGCCGGCCTTCAGGCTGATCCTGAGGGAGGCCTCATAAGCTCGAGGCGGCGCCCCCATCCCGGACAGCTGTCGTTCCTTGAGCGTCTCTTCGGCCTCGGCGGTCTTGATGAGACCGCAGCCGGGGAGGATAAGAGCAGTGAGCAGAGCGAGAGCGCAAGCGACGAGGCCGCGGCCGAGCCGCTCAAGGAGATCCGCCATGAACGAGGAGGAGCGCAAGGCGCGGCTGACGGCGCGCTTCGCGGGAGCCCGCAAGAGGCTGGTCTCGATCAACCATCCGGCCGAGTACGCCAGGCTGGAGAGGGAGGGCAAGCTGGAGAGCCACCTGATGACGATCGGCGCCGAAGCCGCCGATCACTATCTGACCCTGGAAGGACAGCTCAAGGCGAGGGCGGAAGCGATCGCCGATCCGAGGGAGCGGGACGCCTATCTGAGCCAGATGGGGTATTCGGCTTGAGCCCCATCTTTAGCGGCGGAGTATGGAGGTGCTGCGCTTCGAGCTGATGGTAAAACGTGGTCTGTGTGAAGCAGCCACAAGCACCAGGAAAGGAAGCGCAGCATGAAGCATTATGCCGGATTGGACATCTCGGTGAAAGAGACTGCGATTTGCATTGTCGATGAGACGGGCGAGATCTGCCGTGAGCTGAAGGTGCCGAGCCATCCGGAAGATCTTGCTGAGGTGCTCAAGCATCCAGCGTGGCGGCTCGAACGTATCGGGCTTGAGGCCGGTCCATTGTCGCAATGGCTCTTCAGCGGTTTGGTGGAAGCGGGATTGCCGGCGATCTGCATTGAAACCCGCCATGCGAAAGCGTTCCTGAAGGCGCAAGTGAATAAGACCGATCGCAACGATGCACGGGGTATTGCGCAAATGATGCGGGTCAAGCTGTTCCGGCCTGTGCACGTAAAGACGCTGAAAAGCCAAAAGCGCCGCGCCCTGTTGACGGCGCGCAAGCTTTTGCAGGAGAAGGCGATCGACATCGAGAACGACATCCGTGGGCTGTTGCGGAACTTCGGTCTCAAGGTCGGCATCATCAGGACGAATGGCTTCGAAGCCCGCATCCTTGAGCTCATTGGAGACATGCCCGATCTGATGGAAATCCTCTCGCCTCTGCTTGCCGCCAGAGAAAAGCTGCGCCAGGAGTTCTCCCGCCTGCATCGGATCGTGCTGTCTTTGGTGCGGGATGACGACACATGCCGGCGATTAATGACGATCCCTGGCGTCGGTCCGGTAACATCGCTCGCCTTCACCAGCACCATCGATGTCCCGGCTCGTTTCCGGAATTCGCGTGCCGTCGGACCGGCGTTGGGATTGACCCCGGCGCTCAATCAATCGGGCGAGAACCATCGCATCGGCCGGATCTCGCTATGCGGTGACGGCATGCTGCGCGCCCTGCTTTACGAAGCGGCGCACGTGATGCTGAGCCGCGTGAAGAAATGGTCATGGCTGAAAGCCTGGGCGATGAACATCGCCAAGCGGCGGGGCCGGCAGAAAGCCATTGTTGC
This sequence comes from uncultured Alphaproteobacteria bacterium, assembly GCA_963798805.1. Classification (GTDB taxonomy): domain Bacteria; phylum Pseudomonadota; class Alphaproteobacteria; order Rhizobiales; family Rhodomicrobiaceae; genus CAVZCK01. The sequence goes on along the minus strand of CAWCVC010000015.1, from coordinate 357,790 downwards.
TCTGGCGCGTCGCCTCGCAGTCATCATGCATCGCATGTGGAGTGACGGCAGCGAATTTCGATGGACAAGGGAGACAGCCACCATGCCGGCGTGATGATTTCCAGCCGGAAAAGGAAGCCATAGAGTTCCGCCTGCCGGTGGATAGATGTCTTTTGCGGGACGATGGATGAGGTGATTGCGCTTTGGGCCTTGTGCCGATCGCTTCGGCGACCAGGACGTGAGTCAGATTGCACCACCTCGTTCTTCTGATCCCATGATGGGAAGGCCAAAGAGCCGATCCCGAAGAGAAGCACGGGCTCGCAAAGAATATCTGCCGGCGGTTCAGCGAAGCCCGAGAGCGCTTGACCTCGACGCGCCGAATAGAGAAGATCCCGCAAATGGCCGAGGAGATGGTGATCAGCGACATCGTCGAGGCGCCCCTCTAGCCGTTCTTATGCGTCCGAGCAGGCTATCTTCTTTCCGTTCTTGCTGGGCGAGGTGATCCGTCCTGTGCGGACACGTCCGGCAGGCTGATCGGCTCGAGTACGCTGTCGACGCGCTGAAGGTGGATGGTCCGGGCTCCTGGGGCGGTCATGCCCCACCATTCATGGCCCGGACGATTGCAGCCGGAAGGCAACGAGGCTGAACAGCTCGGCCTCCGGGCAGCACGAGGCGAGTGCCACACGGATGCGGCTCGCGGTCTCGACGAAACGTCCGGCGATTTTCAGCAGGCGCAGGCGAATGCTGGCGAACTCGCTTTGCCGCAAAGGATGCCAGGACGGCACGCAATCGCGCACATCGAGCATCAGCCAATAGGCGGCGGTGTGCAGAATGAGCCGCATCTGATTAGCAAGCGGCGATCGGCAGCTGGTGCGATCGGATGCGAGTTGCGCTTTATGTTGCTTGATCAGATTCTCTGCCTGTCCCCTCTCGCAGTAGATGCATTAGCTAAAACTTAATCAGACATATGGTGTTCTGGCCCCACGGCGCAACGATAGCCGAGGCGGGGCGCGGAGCTGGTCGGGGTTGCGGAGCGCCCCGCCTCGGCGGATAGGAAACACACCATGACCAAAGAGCAGAAAGTCATTCGCGCAAAACTCGGATTGCTGGAGCTGGCCAAGCAGCTCGGCAATGTGAGCCAGGCGTGCAAGATGCTGGGCTACAGCCGCGACAGTTTCTACCGGTTCAAGGAGCTGTACGACACAGGCGGCGAGTTCGCGCTGCAGGAGATCTCCAGAGCCAAGCCGCTGCTGCGGAACCGCGTCGCCGAGGAGGTCGAGGCTGCGATCGTCGAAATGGCGATCGAGCAACCGCCCTTCGGCCAGCTCCGCGTCGCCAACGAACTGAAGAAGCGTGGCATCACCGTGTCGCCGGCCGGCGTGCGCTGCGTCTGGCTGCGGCACGACCTGGAGACGATGAAAAAGCGGCTCAAGGCATTGGAAACCAAAATCGCACAGGAAGGCGGCATCCTCACGGAAAGCCAGCTCGCCGCGCTCGAAAAGGCTAAGGCCGAGAAGGAAGCACACGGAGAATTCGAGAGCGAGCACCCTGGCTATTGCGGTGCTCAAGACACTTTTTACGTCGGCAACATGAAGGGCGTCGGGCGGATCTATCAGCAGACCTTCGTCGACACCTATTCGAAGGTCACCTTCGCCAAGCTCTACGATCGCAAGACCCCGATCACCGCGGCTGAAATCCTCAACGACCGGGTGATCCCGTTCTTTGAAAGCCAGGACATCAAGCTCCAGCGCGTCCTGACGGATCGGGGCACGGAATATTGCGGCAATCCCGAGCGGCACGAATATGAGCTCTATCTCGCCGTCGAGGATATCGACCACTCCCGCACCAAGACCAAAAGTCCGCAGACCAACGGCATTGTTGAACGCTTCCATCGAACGGTACTGAACGAGTTCTACCGGCTGGCGTTCCGGAAAAAGCTCTACCACGCGATCGATGAGTTGCAGGCCGATCTCGATCTCTGGCTCGAGGCGTTCAACCGCGAACGGCCGCATCAGGGACGCTGGTGCTTCGGAAAAACCCCGATGCAGACTTTCCTTGACGCCAAGCCCATTGCGATGGAGAAAATGATCGCTGCCTGACAACGTCGGGCAGTCAAACCGGACAGCTCCCCAGACACCGTCTGTCAGATCAAGTCTTGGCTTTTACACAGTAGAGGGTCGCATAGATGTGCTCGGCGTTGCCTTTCGCCAGCGAGGTGACGGCATAGCGGATGTCGAGCCCGCGGCGGAGCATGTCGTCCTCATGACTGGCGCTCGCCTCGATACGTGCCACAACACGGCGCTCCCTGGCCCAGGATTTTGCCGCATAGCGCGTTTCGGCGAAGCCGCGCAGAACGGCAAGTTGCTCCTCGGCGCGGCGCGTCCGGATATCATCGGCCTCCGGTTCGACCAAGCGGTCGAGCACGGTATTGCCAGCAAAGCCGAAGACATAGTCGATGCCATTGGCCTCACACCAGCTCATAACTTCTTCTCGGCCGTAGTGACTATCGCCACGAATGGTGATGCGCGTATCGGACCAATGCCGGCGAATGCGATTGATCAGACGGCGCAGTAATCCACGGACTTCCTTGCCTGAGGGCGTCTTGCCCGGACGCAGGATCATGGTGACCGGGCGGCCCGTCGCTGTCTCATAGATGTGGATCGGCAGAAAGCAGCGCTCGTCGTAATGGGCGTTCCATTCCGACAGTTTCTGATGGCCGTGCACCACGTCGAGCGTGTCATCGATGTCCAGCACCACCGATGCCGGCGGCATCTTGTAGCTCCGGCACCAGATGTCGACGAGCGCATAGGTCAGGCGGATGATCTCCTTCAGCGTCGGCGCGTTCTCCCAGCGCGAGATGGTCGGCTGCGAGCATAGATCATTGCCCGTGTCGGGCAGCCGCCCGCAGGCAAGCTTGAAGGCGGCATCGCAGCGCAGCCAGTCGAAGTCATTGCCATCCGCGTAGCCGCAGGCGATCGCCAACATGCGCCCTTTCAGTATGTCCTCAACTGTGTGCGTAATATGCGCCCGATCGCGCCGGTCGGCGATCAAAGCAGCGAGAGTTTGGGAGAGAGCCCGCCGACGCTCGGCAAGCGCGAGCAGCATGACGCCGCTGTCGGAGGAGAGACGACCGCCATCGAAGGCAGCTGTGACTTTCTTGCGCGACACGGCTGGATAGGGAACGGTGAGCGGGTTATCGTCGGTCATGGCGGGTGTGGCTCTGCGCTGCGGCGCGCATAGGATGGCTTCGACACCCATTTCCTACGCAAGTTCAATGCCTTGCGCCACATTCGCCAGCGCAATTTCTAACTGCGGCTGAATAAGATCGGCTAGCAGTCTGTCGGACTGACGTTTGTCTTTTCATCAGTCCGACAGACTGCTAGTGCACTGACGCAAACAGAGGATTCACACGCGGCCTAGTTCGTGCGATTCTGCTGATATGGCACAAACCGTCAGCATCATCATCGCCTCTGAGGACCGCGCGCGTTTGGCGGCGGTTATTGAGGATCGCAACAGCGCGCAGAAGCACGTTCAGCGGGCACGGATCGTTCTTCTTTCGGCAGACAGGCTGCCCGTTCTGGAGGTGGCGAGGCAGATCGGTGGCAGTCGCCCGGCGGTGTGGCGCTGGCAGTTGCGATATGCCGAGCAAGGGGTGGATGGCCTCTTGCGGGACAAGACGCGCAAGCCGGGTAAAGCCCCTGTTCAGTTGGAGACCGTGGCCAGGGTGCTGGCGCTGCCATGCTCCGAGCCACCCCATAACGCGACGCATTGGACCGGCCGGGCGGTCGCCAAGGCTGTCGGCGTCAGCTTGCGGACGGTGCAACGCATCTGGGATGGGCATCGCCTTCAACCTCACCGCTTACGCACCTTCAAGATGTCCAACGATCCCGCCTTTGCCGCGAAAGTGGAGGATGTCGTCGGCCTGTACATGGAGCCGCCCTGTCATGCCGTGGTGCTGTCCATCGATGAGAAAAGCCAGATTCAGGCGCTCGATCGCACGCAACCCGGCCTTCCGCTGAAGCCCGGCAAATGCGCAACCATGACCCACGATTATAAGCGGAATGGCACCACCACCCTGTTCGCCGCGCTCAATATTCTCGATGGCACCGTGTTGGGGCGTTGCATGCAAAAGCACCGGCATCAGGAGTTTATCAAGTTCCTCAATGCGGTGGAGCGCGCCGTTCCGGCGGGAAAGGTCATCCATGCCATCCTCGACAATTACGCCACCCACAAGCATCCCAAGGTCAAGCAATGGCTGGCCGACAATCCGCGCTGGGTCTTCCACTTCACGCCCACATCCGCATTCCCCGCCTTCGCGGGGACAGGCTCTGGCTCAACGCCGTCGAGGGCTTCTTCTCAGTCATCACCCGAAGGCGCATCCGTCGCGGCGTCTTCAAATCCGTCGCCGAATTGGAAGATGCCATCCGCCGCTACATCCGCGATCACAACGGTCACCTCAAGCCCTTTGTCTGGACGAAATCCGCCAAAGAAATTTTCGGCAAACTCAAGCGCCTGCCTGCACCATCTGATTGAGTCAGTGCACTAGATGGAAACCCATTATCCTGCACGAGCCGGGTGGGCACGCTTTGGCAAGCGCGCTTGCGCCAGCAAACGCATTCGCCGCGTCCCTGGCGCCAGCCCACAGAGCGTCCGTTGTGTAACAAGACTGCTAAAACGCCATCGTGCTTCGCACCCCGACGAAGAAGGCATTGTCCACCGAACTCGTAGGGTCGCCCGGGTCGGTTACGTTGCCGCCGGGATGGATGATGTATTGCATGTCAGGCTGCACAGTCCACCACGGCGCGATCTGCGCCTTATAGCTGAGCTCAAGCGCCAATTCGTAGTCCCGGATCGGGAAGGGCGGCCCACTGAGCGCAAATGTGTCCTTGTCTAACGCGGCAGCGTCATTGCTGATATTGGAATAGCCGATCCCGAAGGTCAGCACATCATCGTCACGACCGGGCAGCAGGGCTTTGAGACCGAAGCCGCCGTCGACATAATACGAGACGAGGTTGCGGTCTGCCGGCGAGAGGCCGCCGCGGAGAAACAGATTGAGGCTATGCTTGTCCTCGCGCCAGACCATCTGATCGGCGAGGCCATAGAAGCCCCAGTTTCCGCTGTGGTTGAGCGGTCCCACGGCGGTCGGATCGGCGAGCGAAACCACGACCTCGGCGGCATTGACGCCGAAATGCTGATCGGCGAAGTCAGTGGTTGCATACCAGGAGCCGAGCTTGTAGACACCGGGTAATCTGGCGGCGTCCTTGGCTTGTTTCACGGAATATTGCAGCTCGCCCATCCACAGCGCGCCGCCGCTGAAGCTGAATGTCGTGCCGTGCTTGTTGCACTGCTGCGGGTCATCATTGCAATTGGAACCGGCAGGATCGCCTGAAAACACTGCAGTGAGCACCGTGAAATCATCCGTCGGCTTGACTTTCACACGTACCCCAGGCGTCGCCAGAGGATAGGCAGGGCCACCGTCGAGCATGTTGGCGGCCAACACGGTCGCCCAACCAAAGGTTCCGTTGATCAGGCCGCCAGCCGTGTCGCTGGCAAAGAATTCATCGTCGGCGGCGAGCTGCCCGATACGGATAGAAACCCGATCGTCGAGCAGATTCTGCTGAAACCAAGCGGTATACAATCGCGTGGTTGCCAGAGCGTCGATATTGCTGGGATCGGCGAGGGAGCCAACCTCGTCTGCGATATTGTGCCCGGCATTGTGGATCTGGTACATAGTGACGTGCGCGCTGGCTCCGATCCAGCCAGCCAGTTTCTCCAAGTCGGCATCGACCGAGACCTCAAGCCGGCCCTCGAAACTGCCCCGGCGATTGATGCCACCGGACAGCAAATCAAAGGTCTCTGCGATCTCGTTGAGCGTGATGTCGATACCCTTGTTCTTCAACGCGGTTCGAGCACCATCCCAATCGCCGGTCAACGTGTCCCGTTCCCAGATGGACTGCTGCTTAGCCTGATCCTCAGCATGTGCACTGCCGAAGCTGAGGCTGGCGGCAATGAGAATAATCGTCATAGCCCGCGTTGTGCGCCAACGGGCGGAGCCGCAATGCCCGGTTGGTTGTCTCATGATCAGATTCCCCGTCGTACCGTCTGACTTCCGCAAGTAGTCTTCAAGTTTTACCTCAGCAGGTGGAATGAGTTAGGTACTGCAATAAGCCTCTCCTTCACCGCCACAGGATCACATAGCGGTGCCGCTTCCGAATGCCGGTCAGGTTAACAGCCGGCCCCTAGCACGCAAATAGTGGAGCGAACCGATGACTAGCGCGAGGAAAGCTGTAAACATAGCGCGATGCAATCTGTGCGCCTTCAATAAAGCCACCATCAAAACCCCCGAATGTCCCGTGATCCGTGAACGCACGGATCAGTGCTAAAAATATTTCGTTTCTGTCCAGCAGGCGGCAGCGGTCAGCCACTCGACGACTCAGCCCGTGGCCGTCCTACTTCAGCATAGACCTGACGCCCCGCTTCAAACTGGCGCTATCCTGCGCTTTCCACGGCTTTCGTGTCCCACCCGAGGAGCGCGCCGGTTCGTGCTGCCCTGGCCGCGATTCTTGCTATAGTTGAGTGGATCAGTCGAGAATTAAGCGAGGCAGACTCGAAAGATTTTCTTTTTGAATCAGTCACTTAGAACTATTCTATTTCCAAGTCCCGACCCGAAAGCGTGGGGCCCGGCGTCAGCGACGGCCCGTCAAAAACGCGCAGAAATCATCGCCGCGGCCACTCACAAACTCCATCCCATCCATCGCGCGAGTCCGCTTGCGTTTTCTATCGGTTGCGGCACTCTGAAATGGCCTGAGACCGACAACGTTTCAAGCGGGGCTTATGCGGCGCGCGGCGCCGCTCGGGGGAGAGTTCGTGATGATTTTTAAGCGGTTTATCTGCGGTCTTGCAGCGCTCATGATGGTCGGCATTTGCGCCGCCACGGCCCATGCCGCCGATATTGTCGTTGCGCTCGGCGCCAGCAACACTTACGGCAAAGGCGTCTCGCGCGATCAGACCTATCCCGCGCATCTGCAACGGATGCTGAAAGCCAAGGGCATCAATGCCAGAGTCATCAATGCGGGCATCAACGGCAACACCACCGGGCAGATGCTGGCCAGGCTCAACAGCGCCGTGCCTCCCGGCACGCGCGTGGTCATCTTGCAACCGGGCCGCAATGACCGCCGCAAGGCTTCGGGCGGCAGCGAGGAACGCAATATCAGCGCAATCCGCAGTCGGCTCCAGGCGCGCAAGATCACCGTCATCATGCTCCCGAACCATCTGCTCGGCAGCATCCGACGCGAGTCTCCGGCCTACGACCAGGGCGACGGCAGCCATCTGACCGGCAAAGGCTACGCGGCGCTGGCCGCCAGCATCCTGCCGGAAGTCCTTGCGGCGATCGGAAAATAGCCTGAGGCACGTCACAAGATGGGTTGCGGGCGATGGCCCCCTTCACGCTCGTGCACACATCTTATTGGGGGCTTTCGTGTTGCGTGCTCAAAGTGTAGTTTATGCAAAATTCGCGGGGAGCATTGCGGGAGGCAACGGTGCAGGGACAGGCGGGACATTATCTCAAAGCATGCCTCTTTTTCCTCAGCCTTAGCGCCCTTGCCGCCCCGGCCTGTGCGCAGAACAAAGATCTTCCGTCCCAGGAGCCGATCCTTCGCATCGAAACCGAAATGCATACCGCGCCGATCGTGCGCGTCGGCGTCGATGCCGCCTGCAAGCTGATGGTCACCGGCTCGGACGACAAGACGGCCCGGCTCTGGGACATCTCGGACACGGATCCGAACCGCGAGGAGCCGCGCCTGCTCCGCGTCTTCCGGGTGCCGATCGGCCCGGGCAATCACGGCAAGATCTATGCGGTGGCGCTAGCGCCGAACGGCAAGATCGCCGCGGCCGGGGGCTATAACCGCACCGGCGGCGACCACTGGGTCTATCTGTTCGACACCACGACCGGGAAGATGCTGCGCCGGCTCGGGCAGCTCAAAAACGTCATCTATCACCTGACCTATTCGGCCGATGGACGCTACTTGGCCGCCGCACTTGGAGGCGGTCAGGGCATGCGCGTCTGGGACACCTCCAACTGGCGGCTGATCGCGCAGGATACCGCCTATTCCAACACGGACAGCTACGGCGCGGCTTTCGACAAGGACGATGTGCTGTTCACGGTGGCCGATGACGGCTTCGTGCGCCGCTATGGCCGGCATTTCAGGCTCGAAGCCAAGTCGCAGGTGACAGCCGGGCGCCGGCCGTTCCAGCTCGCGGTCAATCCGGCAAGCGACCGCCTCGCCGTCGCCTTCGACGGCGATCTCGGCATCGAGCTGTTCGGGACCGGCGCGCTCCAGCATTTAGGCACTGTCGACACAAAGGGAATGCAGGGCGATCTGTCGACGGTCGCCTGGTCGCCAGACGGCAAGCAGCTCTATGCCGGCGGGAAATATGTCTCCGGCGGCGGGCGTCCGGTGGTGATCTGGGACAATTCCGGCCAGGGGCCGCGCCGAGAGATCAGCCTCGCCAAGTCGACGGTCATGCACATCCTTCCCTGCGCCACGAAGATGGTTGCCGCCTCCGCCGATCCGGCAATCAGCACCTATAGCACCGTCGGCATCCCGCTCCTGCATCGCGAGAATGTCATCGTTGATCAGCGCGGCAAGCGCGGCGAGAGCTTTCTGGTCTCCAGCGACGGAACGCGTGTGCGCTTCGGCCTCGATTACGGCTCGGAGATTCCGGTGCTGTTCGATCTCACATCGCGCGAGCTGACCAATGCGCCGAAAGCCGATCCCTTGCTCACCCAGGCCAAGACCACCGGCCTTGCGCTCACCGATTGGAACGATCTCTACGAGCCAAAGCTGAACGGCAAGCCGATCCCGATGCAGAACGCTGAGCGCGCGCGCACCATTGCCATTGCGCCCGACGAAAAGTTTTTCGTGCTCGGCACCGAATACCGGCTGCGCGGCTTCGACGCCTCGGGCAAGGAGCTGTGGCAGCGTCCAATGCCAGGCGTCGTCTGGGGCGTCAACATCACCCGCAGCGGCAAGCTCGTCGTGGTGGCCTGCGGCGACGGCACGATCCGCTGGTACCGGCTCGCCGACGGCGTCGAGCTGCTGACGCTGTTCGTGCAGGCCAAGGACCGCCGCTGGGTCGCCTGGACTCCGAAGGGCTACTATATGGCGTCGCCGGGCGCGGAGGAGCTGATCGGCTGGCACATCAACCGCGGCTGGGAGCAGGCGGCCGATTTCTTTCCCGCGAACCGTTTCCGCGATGAGTTCAACCGGCCTGACATCGTGAAGCAGGTGCTGACGACGCTGAGCGAGGAGGAGGCAGTCAGCCGCGCCAACGCCGAGTCGAACCGCAATCGCGAGAATGAGGACATCCGCAACCGGCTGCCCCCGGTCATCAACATCACCTCGCCGACCAACGGCCAGTCCTTCGGTCAGCCGACCATCAACGTCAATTACATCATCCGCTCGCCATCGGGCCTTCCCGTCCGCCGCGTCCGCGCGCTGGTCGACGGGCGTCCGATCCTGATCGAGACACGCGGCCTCGAGCAAGTCCGCGGCCAGGAAACCCAGCTTACGCTGACCATGCCGGTGCCACCGCGCGACGCACTGCTGTCGCTGATCGCGGAGACCGACCAATCCTCCAGCGAGCCGGCAGAGGTCCAGCTCAAATGGTCGGGCACCTCCGAGCCGATCATGCCCAAGCCGAAGCTCTATGCGGTGCTGGTCGGGGTCAGCCAATATAGCGACGAGACGATCCCGAGCCTGAAATGGGCGGCGCAGGATGCCATCGACCTCGCCGCGACGCTGCAGAAGCAGCAGGGGCTGCTCTACGACAAGGTGACGATCAGGCTGCTCACCGACAAGCAGGCGACCGCCGCGGCGGTTATCGACGATCTCGACTGGATCTCGCGCGCTGCCTCGCAGGGCGACCGGGTCATCGTGTTCCTTGCCGGACATGGCGTTACCGATGAGCGGCAGGACTATTATTTCCTGCCCTCCAATGCCGAGATCGACAGGGAAAGCGGCCTGTTCGTGCCGCGCCGCTCCACCGCGGTGAAGCGGACGGACATCGTCAGCAGCCTGCGCGAAACGCAAGGGCACGCGCTGTTCCTGTTCGACACCTGCCACGCGGCGCGGGCAACCTCGGTCGCCTCGCTGCGCGGCTCGCTCGACCTGGTGCCCTTCATCAACGAGCTGAGATCGGCCGAGAACGGGGTGCTGGTGCTTTCGAGCTCTGAAGGCCGCGAAGCCAGCCAGGAGCGGGACGACTGGCGGCACGGCGCGTTCACCAAAGCCATTCTGGAAGCGCTGAACGGCGCGGACGAACCCGACCACAAGGATCATGTGCTGACATTCTCGGCGTTGAACCACTATGTCGGCGAGCGGGTGAAGGAGCTGACTGCCAATCGCCAGCATCCGGTGTTGCAGGCGATCCAGCCTTCGCGCGATCTGCCGATCGCGGTGGTGCACCGGCCCTGACCGGCGTCCGGCGAGAGGGCAAACGGACCTGAGCGCAAAATCGGGGGTAGATCTTGCCCTGCGCCGCGCCGTCGCTAATTAACGCTCATGCGCGCCTTCGCCGAACTGCTCGATCGCCTCTATTTCTCCCACAGCAACCTCGCCAAATCCGCGCTGCTGAAGGACTATCTGCGGCAGACGCCCGACCCTGACCGGGGCTGGGCCGTTGCGGCAATTTCCGGCGGGCTGAGCTTCGACCTGTTCAAGCGCTCCCTGGTGCGCGACGTCATCCTGGAGCGCACCGATCCCACCCTGTTCGCGCTGTCCTACGACTATGTCGGTGAGTTATCGGAGACGGTTGCGCATCTATGGCCGTCGCCGCCGGAGCCGCCCTGCCCCCGAGAGCTGCCCCCGCTGCATGAGGTCATCGCGGAATTCCGCCGGCGCACCAAGCCCGAAATCCGGGCCTACCTGACCGGCCTGCTCGACGTTTCCATCCCGGCGCAGCGCTGGGCGCTCCTCAAGCTCGGAACGCAATCGCTGCGCGTCGGCGTCTCGGCGCGTTTCCTGAAGCGGGTGCTTGCCGATTATGGTGGCGTTTCTCTCGCCGATGTCGAGGAGGTCTGGCACGGGCTGACGCCGCCTTACGAAGAACTGTTCGACTGGCTGGAGGGCCACGCGCCGAAACCCGACACGGCCGAGCAGGTGGTGTTTCATCCGGTGATGCTCGCCAATGCACTCGACGACGCCGATATCGGCCTGATCACGCCCGACGAGTTCCAGGTCGAGTGGAAATATGACGGCATCCGCGTGCAACTCGTCAGCCTGGCGGCGGGCAAGGCGCTGTTCTCGCGCACCGGCGACGAGATCAGTGCAGCGTTCCCCGATCTCCTGGAGACAGTCGATTTCCATGCCGTGCTCGACGGCGAGCTGGTGGTGCGCGCGAATGGCGCAATCGGCTCGTTCAACGAGTTGCAGCAGCGGCTCAACCGCAAGGCACCGAGCGCCAAGCTGATCGCCGAGGCGCCAGCCCATCTCATCCTTTACGATGTGCTTCGGCTCGGCGGCCAGGATCTGCGCGCGCTTCCTCTGACCGAACGGCGCGAGCATCTCGACCGGTGGTTCATCGAGCAAGCACCCCGTGCCATGGACCTTGCCGTGCCTCTGCCATTCGATCGGCCGGAGAGCCTCAGCCGCCTGCGCGCCTCGGCACCGGAGCTGGCCGGCCCCTATGTCGAGGGGCTGATGCTCAAGCGTAAATCGAGCCCCTATATCGCCGGCCGTCCGCAAGGCCAGTGGTACAAGTGGAAGCGCGATCCGCTGCTCGTCGACGCCGTGCTGATGTATGCCCAGCGCGGCAGCGGCAAGCGCTCATCCTTTTACTCGGATTACACTTTCGGCCTCTGGCGCGACGGTGAATTGCTTCCCGTCGGCAAAGCCTATTTCGGTTTCACGGATGAGGAGCTGCGCCAGCTCGACCGCTGGGTGCGCAACAACACCATCAGCCGCTTCGGCCCGGTGCGCGAAGTCGAAAAGGCGCTGGTCTTCGAGGTCGCCTTCGACAGCGTTCACGCCTCGACAAGGCACAAATCCGGCGTCGCGATGCGCTTTCCGCGCATCAACCGCATCCGCTGGGACAAGCCGGCCGAGGAGGCCGACCAACTCGAAGCGCTGGAAAAGCTGATCGGTTAGCGTCCCGATTCCGAAGCTCGCCTAATGACCGCAGCACCTGCCATAGCGAACTTCAGAATCTGAATCACACTAGCGACAATTACGCCTCCGCTACTTGCCCGGCAGGCTGGCTCGCTTTAGCCTAGCCCAAGGAAACGCTGAAGGGGTTCTCATGCTCAAGATCTATGGCCGCGCCAATTCCATTAATGTCCGCAAAGTCCTATGGGCGGCGGACGAAATCGGGATTCCCTTCGAGCGGGAGGATTGGGGCCGGGGGTTTCAGCCGCTGACCAATCCCGCCTTTCTCGCCATCAATGCGCTCGCTCTCATCCCTGCCATCGACGACGACGGCTTCGTCATCAGCGAGTTCGAACACGATCGTCCGCTATCTGGCGGCAAAGCACGGCCGCACCGATCTGCTTCCGACCGATTTGAAGCAGCGGGCACAGGTCGAGCGCTGGATGGACTGGCAGGCGATCGATTTGACAATGGCTTGGCGCGGCGCGTTTCTCGCACTTGTCGCCAAAGCCCCGCTGCCCGGCGGCGACGAGGTCGTGCAGGTCTCGCTGCGCGACTGGCCGGCCAAGATGAAAATGGTTGAAGACCAGCTCAAGAAGACCGGCGGCTATATTGCGGGGCCGGAGTTTACGCTGGCGGACATCCCGATCGGGCTCACCGTCCATCGCTGGTTCGCCGCGCCTTTGCCGATCGAGCGGCCCGACCTGCCTGCGACCTCGGCCTATTACGAGCAGCTCAGCCAGCGGCCGCCTTTCATGACACATGTGCGCAACGGCTTGCCATGAGACGGGATCAGCCTTAGCGCGGTGACTGAAAGCGCTACTGCTATTGGCAGCGGTATAATTCTCCCGGCCGGCCGGAAACGATATCGGCGGGGCGCCAGCAATTGCCGTTTGCGTCGGCGGTTTTGCCGTCCGGACAGGTGCAATCGCTGTCGCCGCCGTCGCCGCTCGAACTCGGCTTTGGGCGGAGGGGGCGGCGCGACCACGACGGCCTGTGGCGGGGTAACGGGACGCGGCAAGGTTGGCGTCGTCAGGGTTGGCTGGGTCGGAAGCTGGGGCGGCGCCACGACAACCGGCGGGATCGCCGGCATAGCCGGCGTGACCGCCCGAATCTGCGCTCGCGCGGCAAGTTGACCGCACATCCACCCAGCGCAGAGCATGGACAAGCCAAGAACCGTTTCGCGCTTCATCTCTCCCCCCATTCCCTCCGATCCCGCATTCCCATAGGCGCACAATTTGTTTCCGTAAACATGATTTGCGGATGAAAACAGTTGCGTTGGCGGCGGGCGATTGCCACTTGAGCTGAGGAGCGACGAGGACTGAAATGAAGCGTCTTCTGCTAGCGGGCTGCCTCCTGTGCTTTTCGCTGTCTTCTGCCTGGGCAGCTTCCCGAGGCTGCACGACGATTGCGAAGTCCGAGCGTGACGTTTGCGTTCAGGAAACCGCGAAGAATCTCGTTCAAAAAGGTCGATGCAACGATCGATATTTTGCCGCGCTCGACCGCTGCGAAGCAACTCCAGCCGATCCCTTGCGTCCCCTGCCGCCGCCGGGTTACGCCGATCCGCTCAATCCGGCCCTGCCGCGATCGACGCCCGTTCAACCGCAGGTCAATCCGGTCCACCCCCGCACCGAACCGGTCCGGCCCGGAATCATTCGCTAACGCCGCCATCGCCACGGGCCGCAATCGCGCTGCCGCCCAAAAGGCGAGCCCGGCAATCATGTCGCGCCGGGCTCGCTGTGCCTGAAATGAAGGCTATTTCGATTGTCCGGGCGCCGGCGTGGCCGGCGTCGCCGGGGCTGCCGACGTCGATGCGGGCGTCTGAGGCGCAGACGTCTCGCCGCCGCGATAATAGTAAACGGCGGCGACAATCACGATCACAGCGACGATCGCGATGATAATGGTCATGAGTTTCGAATCCATTTTTCCTCCCCTTTCCAGCTAATGTGCAACAGTGCTGTTACAACTCAACGGTGACCGCTTCGTGAAGTCTCGAATGCGGCCCTGCTGCGAGGGCTTCTGTTGCGCCCATCTAGGTCTAGCTTTCCGCACTCCATCGAATAACCGCCAGAATTACAAAACAGCAGTGACGCTGAGGATAGAATGACGGCTACGACGTGGAATGGCGAGAGCGCCTCATCGGTGGCGGGCGCCCTGCAAGCGTGTAAAAATGACCGGCGGCAGCCAAGGAGAGGTCCGATGCCGCGTCTCATCGATATTTCCGTGCCGCTCGAAAACGATGTGGCGGCCGATCCGCCGGGCATGGGCCCGAAGATCCACTATCGCGACCATCACGAAACCGCGCCTGATATGGTTCGGTTCTTCCCCGGTCTCGCGGTTGAGGACCTGCCGGATGGAGAAGGCTGGGCGATCGAGCATATCCAGCTCACTACGCATAATGGCACGCATCTCGATGCGCCGTGGCATTTCCACTCGACCATGAACCATGGCGAGCGCGCCATCACCATCGACGAAGTGCCACTCGACTGGTGCTACCGGCCGGGCGTGAAGCTCGATTTCCGCCATTTCGCCGACGGCTATGTCGCGACCGCCGCCGAGGTCGAGGCCGAGCTCGCCCGCATCGGCCATGAGCTGCAGCCGCTCGACATCGTGCTGGTCAACACCGCGGCGGGCACGGCCTACGGCGGCCCGGATTATGTCGCCAGGGGCTGCGGCGTGGGACGCGAGGCGACGCTTTATCTGCTCGAGCGGGGCGTCCGCGTTACCGGCACGGATGGCTGGAGTTGGGACGCGCCGTTCGTCCACACGAAAGACAGATACGCCGAGACCGGCGATGGCGGCCTGATCTGGGAGGGGCACAAGGCCGGCCGCGAGATCGGCTATTGCCATCTGGAGAAGCTGCACAATCTGGAGCTTCTGCCGGCCAGCGGCTTCCTCGTTGCCTGCTTTCCGGTGAAGATCCGCGCGGCTTCGGCAGGCTGGACGCGGGCGGTGGCGATCCTGCCGGATGCGGCTTGAAAGCCAGAGTAAGATGAGTTCCGATCGAATCCGCGCTGCGTGCAACAAAGCTCCCCTCTCTCGGCGAGGCCTCTGCAAAAGTGCTATCGCACGATAAGCTCGCGAATTATGCGGACGTCGCCCCGGCCGAAGCGCCGGGGCCTATTGGCTTCACCACAAGGCACGAGCCTATTGAGAGCGGCATTGGGTCCAGGCCCGGCCTTCGGCCTCCGCACGACACCTCGTCCGATGGCCGGTTTACTGATCCAGCTCCTTGAGGCCGAGCGGCGGCAGGCCCTGAGCCGCGCCGAAATATTTATAGGGCAGAAACTTGCCAGACATGCTGACCCTTACACGGTCACCCTTCGGGTCGGGTGGCGCTCGATCTCGAAATCAAAATCGATGGCCGACATGATGCCGTCGCCGAATTCCTCCTCGATCAGCGCCTTCCAGGCCGGTCCGTTGATCAGCATCACCTCGTAGAAGCGGTAGATCAGCGGATCGGTCGGCACCGGCGGCAGGCCCTCGCCGCGCATCGGCACCTCGTTGAGCATCCGCTCCTCGGCTTCGCTGAGGCCGAAAAGCTGCGCGGCCGCCTTGGCCAACGGCATGACGAGCTTGTGCTGGCCGAGCAGCGCGCCGACGATCAGAACCGGGCTCATGCCGCCGATCTCGCCGGTGATGTGTTTCCAGGTCCAGCCTTTCTCGCGTTTGATGTCGAGGATTTTTTCGGTGAGGTCCGAGCGTTTCATGGGCTTTGCTCCTGAGTTTATCGCAGGCGTTGCGGCGGCGCGTGCCGAAGCTCCCGGCAGATGCGCTACAAGAAGCGTGCCAACCGCGTGCCGTGCGAGTCCAGACCCGAAGGCCTCCTGACGCTAAGCGCGGCGGTCTGCCGGTTTCATAGGCAGCGCGTCCGAGCCTGCCGTGAGATGGAGCATGGCACAAAAAAGCCCGCGTCGCCGCGGGCTTTCGATTGGGCATGGAACGCGGCGGTCTACCGCTCGACGAACGCCTTTTCGATGACGAAGCTGGCCGGCTTGCCGCTCGACCCTTCGGTAAAGCCGCGCTCGACGAGAATCTTGCGCATATCCTCCAGCATCTGCGGGCTGCCGCAGAGCATGACCCGGTCATCGGCTGGATCGAACGCCGGCAGTCCGACATCACGGAACATCTGTCCCGAGGTGATGAGGTCGGTCAAGCGGCCGCGATGCCGAAAGGGCTCGCGCGTCACTGTCGGATAATAGATGAGCTTTTCGCGGATCAACTCGCCGAGATAGTCGTCCTTCGGCAGCGCCCGCGTGATCTTCTCGCCATAGGCGAGTTCGGCGATCTGGCGGCAGCCATGCACCAGGATCACCTTCTCGAACGTCTCATAGGTCTCCGGGTCGCGAATGATGCTCATGAAAGGCGCAAGACCGGTGCCGGTCGAGAGCAGATAGAGCCTGCGCCCCGGCAGCAGATTGTCGAGCACGAGTGTCCCGGTCGGCTTCTTGCCGACGAGGATGCAGTCGCCCTCCTTGATATGCTGAAGGCGAGAGGTCAGCGGGCCGTCCGGCACCTTGATGCTGAAGAATTCCAGTTCGTCGTCATAATTCGTGCTGACCATCGAATAAGCGCGCACCAGCGGCTTGCCCTCGATCTCCAGGCCCATCATGGTGAACTGGCCATTGGCGAAGCGGAAGGACGGACTGCGTGTCGCCTTGAAGCTGAACAGATCCTCCGTCCAGTGCTGAACCGCGAGAACGGTTTCCTCATTGTAATTGCTCATCATCCCGTCCGTTTATGCACTCTGAAGCCGAAAGCAAATGATAGATAGAACACCTTGGACGTTTTATCAAACCCTCATGGGCCAATCAGTTCCGTAGACCTTCTCCAGCTTGCCCGGCACGCCGAGCCCTTCCTCCCGGTCCTGCGGCGGATCGCTCTTCGCGGTGATGACCGGCAGAACCGCAGCCATCCGCGTTCCGCGCCAGCCACGTCTCCACCCCCTTGATGGCCTCGGTCAGGCATTCCGGTTCGCAGACGCCGCAGTCGATGCATTCCTCCGGGTGAATCACCAGCATGTGCTCATCTTCGTGGAAGCAATCGACGGGACGAACCGCAACGCAATCCATGTATTTGCACCTGATGCAATTGTCAGTGACCAAATAGGTCATTTGTTCCGTCTCCGCTTTGATCGGACGCCAATATGCCAGCGACCAAGCGTCGCGTCGGTCAATTACTTGCCAAAATCGGGCGTCGAAGCGGGACGAAATTTTTGCGATTTGGCAACTAATCGCTATCGCACCCGGCCGTCATTCCCGATCCTTGGTTCATGAGCGAAGCATGGACCGGCATCACACCTGAGCGGATCGAAATCCGAAATGGCGGGGGGAGCCTCGGGATCGTTTGGCCCGACGGGCGGAGAGATGAACTCGGCGCGCGGCTCTTGCGGGCGGAGTGCCGCTCGGCGGGCGCCCGGCGTGCGCTGATCGAGGGGATTGCGCCTTTAGGAGATAACCCGCGCATTGCCAATGTCAGCCCGGTCGGCCTTTATGCCGTGAACATCGCCTTTTCCGACGGGGAGCAGCGCAGCATCTACCCCTGGGCTTTTCTCGCCGAGCTCGCGCGCCGCGCAGCAGGCGAAGACGAGACGCAGCCGCCCAGCGCGACCGAAGCATCAATCGTGAGGACGCATTCATGACCATGGATCGGATCACCGACGGCATGTCGGAAGTATCTTGCGACGTGCTGGTGATCGGCGGCGGCACGGCCGGGCCGATGGCGGCGCTGAAAGCCAAGCGCAAGAATCCGAATGCGACGGTCATTCTCCTGGAGAAGGCCAATGTGAAGCGCTCCGGCGCCATCTCCATGGGCATGGACGGGCTGAACAATGCCGTCATCCCCGGTTATGCGACGCCGGAGCAATACACCAAGGAAATCACCATTGCCAATGACGGCATCGTCAACCAGAAGGCGGTGCTGAAATACGCGCAGAACTGCTATTCGATCATCGAGGAGCTGGACAGTTTCGGCATCCGCTTCTTGAAGAATGAGAACGGCGATTTCGACGTCAAGAAGGTGCATCACATCGGCACCTACGTCCTGCCGATGCCGAATGGCGAGACGGTGAAAAAGGCGCTTTACCGACAGCTCCGGCGCGCACGGCTCCTGATTTCCAATCGCTATATGGCCACGCGTCTCATGACCGGGAGCGATGGCCGCATCGCCGGCGCCATCGCCGTCAATACGCGCACCGCCGAGTTCCTGGTCGTGAAGGCGAAAGCCGTCATCCTCTGCATGGGCGCGGCGGGACGGCTCGGCCTGCCGACCTCGGGCTACATGTTCGGCACTTATGAGAACGCCGCCAATTCCGGCGACGGCTATGCGATGGCCTATCATGCCGGCGCCGGCCTTGCGAACCTCGAATGTTTCCAGATCAATCCGCTAATCAAGGACTATAACGGCCCCGCCTGCGCCTATGTCGCCGGCCCGTTCGGGGCGTATACGGCCAATAATGAAGGCGCGCGCTTCATCGAATGCGACTATTGGTCGGGGCAGATGATGCTGGAATTCTTCAACGAGCTGCAATCCGGCAAGGGGCCGGTGTTCCTGAAGCTGAACCATCTACATTCCGATACCGTCGCCGAGATCGAAACGATCCTGCACAAGGTCGAGCGGCCGACGCGCGGCGACTTCCATGAAAATCGCGGTACGGACTACCGCAGCGAGATGATCGAGATGCATATCTCGGAGATCGGCTTCTGCTCCGGCCACAGCGCGTCAGGCGTCTTCGTCGACGAATTCGCGCGAACGACCGTGCCCGGCCTCTACGCGGCCGGCGATATGGCGAGCGTGCCGCATAATTATATGCTCGGCGCCTTCACCAACGGCTCGATCGCGGGCGAGGATGCGATGTCCTATGCGGGAGGCGTCGATTTCGCCGATTTCGACGCCGCCGACATCGCCGCCGAGCAAGCCCGCGTGCTGGCGCCGACGAAGCGCGAAGACGGCATTCCGCCGAACCAGATCGAGTACAAGACCCGGCGCCTGGTGAACGACTACCTGCAGCCGCCGAAGGTCACGATGAAATATGAGCTGGCGCAGCGGCGCTTCGCCGAGGTCCGCGAGGACATGGAAACGCAGATGATGGCCCGCAACGCCCACGAGCTGATGCGCTCGCTGGAAGCGGCGTCGATCATGGACTGCGCGGATATGGCGGCTTATGCCTCGCTCTACCGGACCGAAAGCCGCTGGGGCCTCTACCATCTGCGGACGGACTATACGGAGAAGAACAACGAGGACTGGTTCTGCCACACACTCCTGTCGAAGAAGGACGGGGTGATGGTGAGCGAGAAGCGGCCTGTCGATCCTTACGTCGTGCCGATCGCGGATGAGGAGAAGGACCTCTACGACAAGCAGCGCATCCGGGCGGCGAGCTGATTGAGGACACCGTGTTCGAGCCCTCTCGACATGCCGCAGCGGTCGCCCCGGCCTTGAGCCGGGGCCCATTCGCCCATCCGCACAGCAGGGCCGGCGGAAAAGCCAATGGATCCCGGCTCGGCCTTGGGCCGTCCGGGATGACGCTGGTGAGGAGACAGTCCCCCACAGGCACAAGCACACACTAGGAGTAGATCCATGCCCCTCGCCACCAGCTGCACCACCGTCCCGGTCCTCGTGGGCAACGCGAAGTGCATAGCCGACAAGGGCTGCACGGTCTGCGTCGATGTCTGCCCGCTTGACGTGCTCCGGATCAGCGAGACGACCGGCAAGGCGTACATGGCCTATGACGAATGCTGGTACTGCATGCCCTGCGAGGCGGACTGCCCGACCGGCGCGGTAACGGTCAACATTCCGTTCCTGTTGAAATGAGGCCGCGATGTCCGATCCGTTCGAAGCTTATGGCGACCTGGATGACCTCGCGGAGCGGCTGAAAGCGGCCGACGCCGGCGAGCGGCGCGTTGCGGTGATCGAGCTGGGGGACAGCGGCGACCCGGCGGCAATCCCGCTGCTCACCGAAATGCTCGGCGATCCGGATAGCGGCGTGCGCGCCCAGGCCGCCCAGGCGCTCGGGGAATTCGACGGGCCGGAGGCAGCAGCGGCGCTGGCCAGGGCGCTTATCGACCCCGACGGCGAGGTAGCGAGCGCCGCAGCGGACAGCATGGCCGAGCTGAAGGACCCCGCCGCCGCCGATCCCCTATTGCCGCTCGTGGCCCACTCCTCCGCCTTCGTCCGTACGAATGCACTGCGTGGTCTGAAGGAGCTGCGCCGGAAGGATTCGCTGAAGCCCGCACTCGAAGCCTTGCGCGACCGGGACCCCGGCGTGCGCGTGCAGGCCGTCGGCGTTATCGGCTTTCTGAAGCTCGAGGAGGCGATCCCAGCGCTGAGGGCGGCGACCAGAGATCCGGACCCGCATGTGCGGCGCGCCGCCGTAAGCGCCCTCGCCTTCTCCGGGATGCAGACCGCCGCCGATGCGATCACTCACGCGCTTGCCGACAGCGACTGGATGGTCCGCGAAATCGCCGCCGAGACCCTCGGCAAGCTGGCCTGGAGTGCGGCGGCGGAGGAGAAGCTGCGCGCGGCGCTCGGCGACGAGTTCTGGCAGGTGCGGCTCAAAGCTGTGCGCAGTCTTGGCCGGCTGAAGATCGCCGGCGCGGTCTGCGGCATCGCTGAGAGCCTGAAGCACCCGCAAGCCAATCTGCGCAAGGAAGCCGCCTTCGCCCTGGGCGAGATTGGCGACCC
This sequence comes from uncultured Alphaproteobacteria bacterium, assembly GCA_963798805.1. Taxonomy (GTDB): domain Bacteria; phylum Pseudomonadota; class Alphaproteobacteria; order Rhizobiales; family Rhodomicrobiaceae; genus CAVZCK01. The sequence continues at coordinate 336,989 of CAWCVC010000015.1, read as the reverse complement.
GAAAGCCGCGCGGCTGCTCGATGCTGTGCTGGATGATCCGGACCCGGAAGTTCGCAAGAATGCGCGCTGGGCCTTGCAGCAGTTCGGCAGCGCGAGCGCCGTGAGCGGCTGAGATTGGGCAGAGCGTTGCGCACAGATTTCGCAGACGGTCAGGTTCGGAGAACAGCCATGCAGGACTTGCAGCCTTGCCTGAACGCGGAAGCGCCACCCCGGACCCCGAAATATGTCGCGATCCGCAAATGGCTCAGCCGGCAGATCGCCGAGGGCGCCTTCGCGCGCGGCGAGCAGCTTCCCAGCGAGCATGAGCTGATGGCGCAGTTCGGCTGCTCGCGCGTGACGGTGCGCCAGGCGCTCGACGACCTCCGCCGTCTCGGCACCATCGAAAGCCATCGCGGCAAGGGCTATTTCGTCAGCCGGCTGACGGCCGTGCACAATCTGCAGCGACTGCAGAGCTTCGGCGAGATCATGGCGCCCCTCGGCATAGAGACGCGATCAGACGTGCTCGACATCGCCGAGCAGCCAGCGGCCCGCGACATCGCCGACGCCCTTGACATCGGGGCCGGCGAGCCGGTCACGCGCATCGAGCGGCTGCGCATCGCAGGCAGCACCATCCTGTCGCTCGACATCAGCTTTTTTCCAGTCGACATCGGCCGCCAGCTCTCCCAGCTCGATCTCGCCAATGAAGACATTTTCGTGCTGCTTGAGCGACGGCTCGACACGGAGCTGGGCTTTGCGGATTTGACCATCGATGTCGTGAACGCGACGGAGTGCCAGGCGCGGCTCATCGGCGTCCGGCCCAGCGAGCAGGTGCTGCGTATCCGCCGCTTGACCCACGACAGCACCGGCCGCGGCATCGACTATGAGCGCATCTACGCTCGCCTCGACGCCATGCAGTTTCGGGCGCGGCTGGGCCGGTGGTGACGCTTGGCCCGATTTCGCAGCCCCTCAGCGACTACAGGACTTGGCACGCAAATTGCTGCGACAGGTTCGCCATCAGGCCATTTGCGAGGGACGGCGCCGATGCCCGCAAACTCAAGCACCTCCGAACCAGTCGTCCGCACCGCGGCGCAGCCGAAACGCTCTGCCGACGGCTCTGGCGTCGAACGCGGCCTGGTCAAGCCGCAATCCGCCGTCTACCTGACCGAAGCGCTGTCGGAGCTGAATGAAGGCGCGGCTTTTCTCGACCGGTTGACGCTCGACGAGATCAACTCCGTCCGCCGCTCTGCCATAAACCGCACCTACGAGCCGGGCGAAACCGTCTTCCTCCAGGGCGACCGTCACAATGGCATCTTCATCATCGAATCCGGCCGGGTGCGGACCTATTACGCCGGTCCGTCCGGCCGCGAGATCACCCTCGCCTATTGGACTACGGGACATTTCATCGGCGGTCCGGAGGTGTTCGGCGGCGGCTTTCACATCTGGTCCGGCAATGCGGTTGAGCGGTCGAAGCTCGCCTTTCTGCCGGGCAGCGCGGCGCACGAGCTGGCATTGCGCATCCCGACATTCGCCATGTGCCTGATCGAAGGGCTGGTGGCGAAGGGCAAATGCTATTCGGCGCTCGTCCATATGCTCGGCACCCGGTCGGCGACCGAGCGGCTGGCGCAATTGCTGCTGATCCTCGCCAAGCTCGACGGCGAGGCCGTGGACGGCCGCATGGTCGTCAGCCGGCGCATTACTCATGAGCAGCTAGCCGGCATCGTCGGCGTGACGCGGCAATGGGTGACAAGCACGCTCGCCCGCTTTCAGGAGCGTGGGATCATCCGCATCGAGCGCGGCACCATCGTTATCGAACGTGCTGATCGGCTTTAGCACGGCGCCGGCGCGCAACCTTAACTTGCAATACATCACCTGTGGACAAGTCGGAAGGGCGCGCGGCAGGGCCGAATCGTGCCTTATATCTGGGATGGGCGCTAAACGCGCATGAGGGAACCATCCAGACTATCGCGATGCGATTCATTCACAGCGCCGATTGGCAAATCGGCAAGGTTTTCAAGCAGGCGGGGGACAAGGAAGCCGTTCTCCAGGCTGCACGACTCGATGTGATCGAGACCATCGGCGCGCTTGCCATGCGCGAGGGGGCGGCGCATGTCCTGGTCGCGGGCGACGTGTATGACACCGACAGCCCGAAGCCGGCCAGCCTGCGCGCGCCGCTCGAGCGGATGCGACGTTTCGACAAGGTGAGCTGGCATCTCCTGCCGGGCAACCACGATCCGCACCGCCCGCAAGGGCTGTGGGATCGCGTGCTGGCGACAGGCCTGCCCGCGAATATCCACCTGCATCTCGAACGCCGTCCTGTCGAGATCGTGCCGAGCGTGGCTCTGCTACCATCGCCGCTGTTCCGCAAGACCGAGGCGGGCGATGTGACCGCCTGGATGGATGACGCGGCAACGCCCGAAGGCACGCTGCGCATCGGGCTTGCCCACGGCTCGGTCACCGGCTTCGGCATCGAAGGCGATGCGGGAAACCCCATAGATCCGGCCCGGCCGGCCAAGGCCGGGCTCGCCTATCTCGCCCTTGGCGACTGGCACCGCACTCAGCAGATTTCGCCTTCGGTCTGGTATTCCGGTACGCCGGAGCCCGATCTCGTAGATAGCCAACCGGAAGGCAAGGTGCTCGTCGTTGACTGCGCCGGGCCTGGTGCGGCGAAGGTCACTGAGAAGACTGTCGGGCGTTATGTCTGGCGCTCGGTCCAGGAGACGTTGTCCGGCGATGAGAATCTCGGCCCGCTCGAAGCGCGGCTGCGCGCCCTTCCCGATCCGTCGCGGACGGTGCTGCGGCTGACATTGCGCGGCGCGCTATCATTGTCCGGACATGCTGCGCTCGAAGAGCGGCTTGCCGGGCTTGAAGCGGCCTTCTTCTGGCTCACCGCGCGGCGCGAGCAGCTTTCGACGGCGCCAACAGCAGCCGACATCGAAGCGCTGGATTTCGATGGCGTCCTCAGCCAGGTGAGGCAGCGGCTTCAGTCGCGGGCCGAGGATGCCACCCTCGCCTTGTCCGACCGCAAGACGGCGGAAGGCGCACTGATCGAACTCTATGGCGCCCTGACCCGCGCGCCGCAGAAGCGGAGGGCCTGATGCAGATCACCGGCCTCACCGTCGAAGGCGTCGGACGCTTCGGAAGGCGCGCCGCCATGCATGGCTTCGGGCCGGGCGTCAATGTGCTCGCCGCGCCGAACGAGGCCGGCAAGTCGACGCTGTTCCGCGCCCTGAAGACCTGCATCTGCGAACGCCACACGACGAAGGGCAAGATGATCGAGGCGCTTGCCACCGATAGGCTCAGCCTGCCGGTGGTCATCACGCTCGATTTCCGCCATGACGGGCACGACTATACGATCCGCAAATCCTTCGTGCGCAGTGTCGGCGCGTCGCTTATTGTGGATGGCCGCGAGGTGGCGAAAAATCGCGAAGCCGACGAGATGCTCTGGAGCATTCTCGGCATCGAGCCGGGCGGCGGGCGCTCGGTCGATGAAGCGGCGTTCGGCATGCTCTGGGTCGGACAGGGGCAGTCCTTCACGCCGCCCGCGCTGACTGACGCAGGCGAAAACGTGCTCGTCTCCGCAATCGAGGCCGAGGTCGGAACCGTCGTCGGCAGCGAGAGGGCGCGCGGTATTCTCGAAGAGGCGCGCGCCGAGCTGGCGCGCTATGTCACCGAGAAGACCGGCAAACCCGCCGCCAACGGCCCCTATGCGCGCGCCTTGGCTGAACGGGATCAGTGCGATGATCAACTCGCGGCGGCATCGGAGCGCCTGAGAACGCTGGAAGCGCAGTTCGGCGAGCTTGAACGGCTCCGCTCCGAGCGTGACACGCTTGCCGATCCCCAGCTTACTGCGCAGCATGAGCAGGAGCTGAAACAGGCGCAGACAGAGCTTCAGCACGCTGCCGATCTGTTTGCGAGAGTCTCGAACTCAGGAAGCCGACGAGCGGCGTTGCCATGCGCTGATGCAATCGGCCGCCGGGCAGTTGCAGCAGATCAGAGACCGGGCCGCGCGGATCGAAGGTTTGCGCGGCCGCGAGAGCGGGCTTGGCTCACAGCTTGAGCAATTTGAAGCCAAGGAAAAAACTCTGCGCAGTGAAGCAGGCCAGCTCAGTGCCGAGCTCGCAGAGATCGAGCGCGCAAGCGAAGCGGCGGCAGAGCAGGAGCGGAGACTGCAACAGCTTGCGGCCGCATCGGACTCAGCTCGCTCGAAGGCGGAGCGCGAGCAGCGGGCGAGGGTGCTTGCTGACGTCATAGAGCGGCAGACCAAGCTGGCTGGCGAGATTGCAAGCATCAAAGTGACGGCCAAACACCTCCAGGAACTGGATGCGATCGAGCGTGAGATGGCGCTGCTCGATGCGCGGCTTGAATCCTCCGCCGCGCAGCTCTCCGTGTCCATACGTCCGGGCAGCGGCGTGCCGGTCTCGGTCGGCGACCAGGCGGTGAAGGACTCCCAGACGGTTCCGGTGACCGCGCCCGTGACGATCTCGGTCGGCGATATCGCATCTATCAGCGTCACGCCTCCAGCCGAACTGACGGAGGAGCACGGCAAGGCCCGCGCCGCCCACCTCGCACGCCAGGCAAAATTGCTGCGCGCCTGCAATGCCGCCAACCCGCAGGAAGCGCGCGAGGGCTTCGCCCGCAAAGGCGCGCTCGAAGCGCAACTGCGGGGCGTCATGGCCCAGCTTGGCGCCCTCGGCATCGATCTCAAAGCGCCTGAAAAGGCTCTGACCAGCCTGCGCAAGGAGATCGCCCAGGCGGAAGCGGAAATTGCCGAAGCATTGCAACGTGCTGGCGTGGACGCGCTGCCGGATGCCGCGTCTTTGGAAGCGCAGTGCAAGGCGCTCGCGCGGCAGCAGGGCGAACTGCGCCGCCAACGGAGGGGCCTCGAGGTGCCGAGCCGCGAGAACAGCCAGCTTCTCGGGCAGACCGTCAGCGTCAAAGCAGGAATTTCCGGTGAACTCGGCGAATTACGCCGTGCACTCGCGGCGGATCTGGCTTCGCTGCCGGACGAGAAGCGCGAGGCGCAATTGGCGGATGCGGCCCGGCACGCTCAGGAGGCCGAAAAGGCGCATCAGCAGGCGGCCGGAGCGCTCAAGGATCTGCAAAGCAAAAGTCCGCAGCCGGAGGAACTGGAGCGGCTGAGGAACAAGGTGGTCCGGCTCGAACAGGCGATCACCAACCAGAAACGCCGCCTAGCGGAGCTCGACAAGACCATCTCCAATCTCGAAGGCCAGATCCAGAGCGCCGGCGGCGACGGTGTCGGCGAGCAAGTCGCTGCTCTTCAAGAACAGCTTGCGCAGGCAGAAGGCGAGGTCGCGCGGTATCAGATCCGCGTCGAGGTGCTGAAGCTGCTGGCGAACACCATCGGAGAAGTTCTGGGCGAGAGCCGGGAGCGCTTCTACACACCGATTATGCGCCACCTGAAGCCATATCTGAGCGACCTGTTCCCCGGCGCGGAGCTGACGCTGGGGGACGGCTTCGCTGTTGCCGGCCTGAAACGAACGCCGGACGACGCCGAGCGCTTCGACCGCCTTTCCGACGGCACACGCGAACAAATCGCCGTCATCGTCCGGCTGGCAATGGGGGCTCTGCTCGCGGAGCAGGGTCGCGAGGTGCCGATCATCCTTGACGACGCGCTCGTCTTCTCGGACGACGACCGCATCAGCCGCATGTTCGACGCCCTTATCCGCGCCGGCAAGAAGCAGCAGGTCATCGTTCTGACATGCCGCACACGCGCCTTCGCAGGTCTGGGCGGCCGGCCGCTCAGCATCGCTTACGAGCGGGCAATGGCGGCGGAATAGCGCCGCGGGGTCGCGATGGCGCCGTTCGTACAGCGCAATCTCTGGCAGGATACAGCGCCGCCATTCTCCGGTGCGCCGCCTCTCGCCGGTGCCGTCAAAGCTGACGTGGCCATCATCGGCGGTGGCTTTACCGGCCTCTCCGCGGCTCTCCATCTTGCCGAAGCCGGCGCATCGGTCCGCCTGCTGGAGACCGAGACCGTTGGCCATGGCGGCTCGGGCCGCAATGTGGGCCTTGTCAATGCCGGGCTCTGGCTGCCGCCGGATCAGGTAGAAAAACAGCTCGGGAAGGAGAAAGGCCGCAAGCTGAACGAGGCGCTCGCGGCCGGCTCGGGTCTGGTGTTCTCGCTGATCGAGCGCCACGGGATCACCTGCGACGCAGTGCGCAACGGCACTCTGCATTGCGCGCATTCGCCAGCGGGGTTGGCCGATCTCCGAGAACGGTTCCGCCAACAGAAGGCGCGCGCCGCACCTATCGAGCTGCTCGATGCCGCCAACACTGCGGCACTTACCGGCGCACGCGGGTTCGGCGGCGCGCTTCTGGACCACCGCGCTGGAACGATCCAGCCGCTAGCCTATGCACGCGGGCTGGCGCGGGCGGCTGTGGAAGCGCGGGCGGCCGTCCATGAGGGCACGCGGGCGCTCCGATTGACCGAAAGTGGCGGTGGCTGGCGCGTCGACACTCCAAGCGGGAGCGTGAACGCCAAGGCGCTGATCCTGGCGACAAACGCTTATTCCGACCATATTGAGCCCAAGCTTCGCCCCACCTTTACGCCCTTCAATTATTTCCAATGCGCGACAGAGCCGCTCGCGGCGAGACTGCGGCAGACGATTCTGCCGGAACGGCATGGCTGCTGGGATACAGGGCGGATCATGTCGTCATTCCGGCTCGACGCGGAAGGCCGTCTCATACTGGGCGGGATGGGCTCACTCGACAGTCTTGGCGGGACGTTTCATGTCGGATGGGCGCGGCGAAAGCTGGCCGCCCTCTTTCCGCAGATCAAGGGGATCGGCTTCTCGCATTGCTGGGCCGGGCGGATCGCGATGACCGGAGACCATCTGCCGAAAATCATCGCGCTCGGTCCCTGCGGCTTGAGCATCCACGGCTACAGCGGCCGCGGCATCGGTCCCGGTACGGTCTTCGGCAAGGCCGCGGCGGAATTCGTGATCTCAGAGAATCCCGAGGTTCTGCCGCTCGCGCCGATGCCCGCGCACGCCGAACGGCTTACCGGGCTGAAACAGATCTTCTATGAAACCGCAGCGATTTTTACGCATATGGCGTCCGGCCGAACGCTAAGGTAAAATTGGTGGCAGCATCGCCGCTTCCGATGCCCTCCGGTGAGATCTGCGAGGTCCGATGCGCCAAATTTCGGCAGACCAGGTTCATGCAGCGCTCGATTGGCCATCGCTGATCGCGGCTATGCGTGACGCCCATTCCCGCCCGGCGAGGCCCGAGATCGGCGACCTCCTGCTAGGCGCCGATCAGCGCTCGCTGCTGGTGCGTGCAGCAATTTTCGCGGGCGTCGGCATCGGCCTCAAAGCCGTCACCGTCTTCCCGGAAAACCCGTCGAGGGAACCGCCCAAACCGACCGTCCAGGGCGAATTCCTGCTGTTCGACGAGGAAGACGGGCGCGTATTGGCATCCATCGACGGCGCGGCGATTACGCCTTGGAAAACCGCCGCGGATTCCGCTCTCAGCGCTTCGATGCTCGCCCCACCCGGAGCCAGGGTCATGGCGATGATCGGGGCAGGCGTCATGGCGAAACCGCTGATCGAGGCGCATCTGTCGGTCCGGCCGTCGGTGCAGCAAATCTTTTTATGGAACCGGACGAAGGTGAATGCCGAACGCCTCGCGAGCAGGCTCGGCCATCTCGGCAGGCGCATCATGGTGGCCGATGACCTCGAGACTGCCGTTCGAGCCGCCGATCTCATCTCGACCGCCACGCTGGCGACAGAGCCGCTCATCCGCGGCGAATGGCTCAAACCAGGTGCGCACGTTGATCTCGTCGGCGCCTATCGGCCCGATATGCGCGAGGCCGACGACGAAACTCTGAGGCGCGGCCGGCTTTTCGTCGATGCGCGCGAGACGACGATCGAGCACATCGGCGAGCTTCTCATCCCGCTGCATAACGGCGCAATCGGCACTGACAACATCGAAGGCGACCTGTTCGATCTGTGCCAGGGGCGCTGCCGTCCGCGGAAGGCCGGGGATATCACCGTCTACAAGAACGGCGGCGGCGCACATCTCGATCTGCTGACCGCGTGCCACATCTATAGACGCACTAATTCACCACCCGGTTCGGAATAATGACCATCGGATTCCAGTGCACCCACAGCAAGCGCAGCGGGCGATTGGCTATTTTCATCAAGCAAAAGTGAACTCCGGGGATTCTGCTATCTCCTAATAAAAGCCGTGTTTATTGTGCTTCTCACTCTGGATTGAATCGGTTGGACGGGTGCTTCGGAGAGGACATTACCTTGCGCTATGTGATCTTCGCTTCCGTTTTTTTATGCTCATACGCTTATGCTCAAAGCTATTCGCCTGCTTCGCATCCCGTGAGTGGCCCGCCCGCTTTGATCCCGATTCAGGGCGATCCGGATAAATTGAATGTCTGGCGCTCGCCCTCCGATTCGCTCCCGCAATTTCCGTTCCTCAGCCCGAAAGAATGCGCCCAATTCGGCAGGGCCGTCGGCTTTCCGGAGTGCACGGCAACGCTCACCAGTCCCGAGAAGGCGCGCAAAGCTCCCGAAGCGAATCGCCCGCCCGTCCGCAACGATGCGGCGCGCAAGCCGACGGCAAGAGCCCGCGCCGAGACCGAGCGGGACTCCGTGAGTTCAGCACCGCTGCCGGAACAACGCGCACTCGCGTTACAGGACGATGGCGGAACGACCGCGGACATCCGGGAAAACCCGGTCGCGTCCGACACCGGTCTCACCGGCGCGAAAGATGCCGGGCTGCGAGACGCCGTCAGTCGCCTTCTGATTATCACCTTCGAGGGGCGGGTACCGTCCGATGCGGGCGTTCAATCGGCGGGCAAGGCGCTCAAATCCGGCGCGGTAGCCGGAGTGTTGATCCGGAGCAAAAATATCGAAAATACGCCGCAATTGCGGCAGTTGACGGCGTCTCTCAATGCGCCGGGCGCCGTGCCGACAATCCTCATGATCGAGAGTCCCGGCGGCGCCGAGCGCGCACTCGCCCAGGCCAGCGGGCTTGAGGAGATTCCCGCCCCGCGCGAGGTCGCGGCGATTGGCGATCCACTTGGCGCCTTCGAATTTTACCGGGACATGGCGAGCGGACTTTTCGCCCTCGGCATCACCATGACGTTGGGACCCAGCGCCGAGATCTGCCCGCAAGATGCGGCGGCGGAAATCAGCGACTGCTTCGGGCCCGAGCCGATCGAGGCTGGGGCGCTGGCGACCGCTTTCAATCTCGCCGACCAGGAAGGCCACATCCTGACTTCGATGCGGTATACGCTATCATCCGGCGAACGACCGAACCTTGAAGCACTGCACGAAATTTTGAGGCATAAGGCGCCAGACGCGCTGGTGCTCCGCTCTCGCGGACCGGAGGCAGTGAGCGCCGAGGCGACGGCGCGGTTCGTCGGCTCCCTGCGCGAGGCCGGATTCACCGGCCCGATCATCCTCGACCGCTCGACAGCGCCCGCCGGCAAGTCGAGCCTGGCAGATGCCTTGGCGATCGGAGCGGACATGATCATCTCGGGCGCTGGCGATGGCCGGGGCGCCGACGCAACGACCATGGCCGTCGAAGACATAAGATCGGCTCTCGATTCGGGCCAGCTTGCGCGGTCGCGCCTCGACCAGGCCGGCAAGCGCGCGGGCGATCTCATCGCACGACTGAAGGCATGGTCGCCGAACGCGGTTTCACAAAGCGAGAATACGGTCTCATCGATCCGCTATGGCGTGCCGCGCTAAGCTTGAGAAGGCATTCCGAGGGGATTGGAGCGGGCGACCAGGATCGAACTGGCGACATCCGGCTTGGAAAGCTGGCACTTTCAGTGTAAGCTATTGATATATATATATATATCAAAAATCGTTTTACAGCCGCTTCTGGAATTATTGTGAAAGTCATGCCGTAGCGCGTGAAGTTGTAAAACCACCTTCGGTTGTTCGCGATCCAAACAGCACCGTACTGTCCGCCGCGGAAATGATTAATGCTTTTGAGTAGTATCAGGCAGTCCCGCAAGGATCGGTTCACTGGGGTCCAGCGGCGGAGAGGAAGAAGAACGTTAGATCAGAGGCTTAGCTCCGAGTGGGACGTGCATAATCTTCCATTTTTTCATACGACTTTCCGCTGGGGTGTCCCATCAGAACGGGCCCCCTGAATGCCTTTCAGATGGGAGCTGGCAAACAGAGGGTGGGTCTATTGTACACCGCAGCCCGAACATTTTGGTTCACGCTTGAGTTGGGTCACTTCAATATGGCAGCTTACACCCGCATCTCAGAAAATGGCGCAAGGCCGGAGCCGCTTCAGTGATTTGTCAGCGGCCGGCAGCGGCGCCACGCTCAGTGACCGGAATGATCCGTGAGCGGACAATTTAGATCCGAAGTAGCGGATTGACGCGCCCAGAGCACAGCATTACCGCGAACGCCTCTCCTCAGACGTCACGCTTACTTGCTTTTTGAGCTTCTCCAGTCCCAGCTCTTGCCAGATCACGTGATATTCGGGAGCTATTACCCCATGCCTGAGATTCCGATATGGCGCACCGACACCTGGCACCAAGTGGCCAGATTTCGCCCCAAAAAATCGGTACACCTCGTTTGCGATCTTCCGACACACAGGGTGAATTTCTGCGATCCAAATCCGGGTTCGAAGGTGCTCACAATGGGTAAGATCAAATACCAGAACGAGCCAGCCAATCCTATGTAGGATTGGCTCAACTGGTGAATGCAGTCAGTAAAGATAACGGCATGAACCAAGAGAGGCACCGTGGTGGATACGGATGCTCTCAATGTCATTGGAGCGTCACGACACCAGATCCTGGTCAACTGCCTGGGTGCCGCTCGCAACCGCCATTTCTTCCAACCATAGCGAAGGAATCCAGACCATGGGCACAATCACAACCCAGGACGGCGCCGAGATCTTCTACAAGGACTGGGGCCAGGGCCAACCCATTGTCTTCCACCATGGCTGGCCCTTAAGCTCCGACGCCTGGGATACCCAGATGCTGTTCTTCCTCCACCACGGATATCGCGTGGTGGGCATCGACCGGCGCGGCCACGGACGCTCGAGCCCGGTATCCGACGGCCATGACATGGACCATTACGCATCCGACGCAGCCGTGGTCGCGGAGCACCTCGATCTTCGCAATGCCGTGCATGTCGGCCATTCCACGGGCGGTGGCGAAGTCACCCGCTATGTGGCGCGGCACGGCAGGGGCCGGGTCGCTAAGGCGGTGCTGATGTCCGCCGTGCCTCCGCTTATGGTGAAGACGCCAAGCAATCAGGACGGGCTGCCGATCGAGGTGTTCGATGGTCTCCGCAAGGATTTGGCCGCGAACCGTGCCCAGTTTTATCGCGATTTTCCCGCCGGTCCGTTCTACGGCTTTAACCGGCCGAATGTAAAACCGGTGGAAAGCGTTATCGCGAATTGGTGGCGACAAGGCATGATGGGCAGCGCCAAGGCACATTACGACGGCATCAAGGCATTCTCGGAAACCGACTTTACTGAGGATCTGAAGAGCATCGACATACCCACGCTTGTGATGCACGGGGACGACGATCAGATCGTTCCGTACAAAGACGCCGCTTTGCTCTCCGTCAAACTCCTCAGACAAGGAACCCTGAAGATCTACCCCGGTTATCCGCATGGCATGCTCACCACCCACGCCGACGTGATCAACCCGGCCCTCCTAGCCTTTGTCCAGAGCTAGCTAGTGCACTGACGCAAACAGAGGATTCACACGCGGCCTAGTTCGTGCGATTCTGCTGATATGGCACAAACCGTCAGCATCATCATCGCCTCTGAGGACCGCGCGCGTTTGGCGGCGGTTATTGAGGATCGCAACAGCGCGCAGAAGCACGTCCAGCGGGCACGGATCGTTCTTCTTTCGGCAGACAGGCTGCCCGTTCTGGAGGTGGCGAGGCAGATCGGTGGCAGTCGCCCGGCGGTGTGGCGCTGGCAGTTGCGATATGCCGAGCAAGGGGTGGATGGCCTCTTGCGGGACAAGACGCGCAAGCCGGGCAAAGCCCCTGTTCAGTTGGAGACCGTGGCCAGGGTGCTGGCGCTGCCATGCTCCGAGCCACCCCATAACGCGACGCATTGGACCGGCCGGGCGGTCGCCAAGGCTGTCGGCGTCAGCTTGCGGACGGTGCAACGCATCTGGGATGGGCATCGCCTTCAACCTCACCGCTTACGCACCTTCAAGATGTCCAACGATCCCGCCTTTGCCGCGAAAGTGGAGGATGTCGTCGGCCTGTACATGGAGCCGCCCTGTCATGCCGTGGTGCTGTCCATCGATGAGAAAAGCCAGATTCAGGCGCTCGATCGCACGCAACCCGGCCTTCCGCTGAAGCCCGGCAAATGCGCAACCATGACCCACGATTATAAGCGGAATGGCACCACCACCCTGTTCGCCGCGCTCAATATTCTCGATGGCACCGTGTTGGGGCGTTGCATGCAAAAGCACCGGCATCAGGAGTTTATCAAGTTCCTCAATGCGGTGGAACGCGCCGTTCCGGCGGGAAAGGTCATCCATGCCATCCTCGACAATTACGCCACCCACAAGCATCCCAAGGTCAAGCAATGGCTGGCCGACAATCCGCGCTGGGTCTTCCACTTCACGCCCACATCCGCATCCTGGCTCAACGCCGTCGAGGGCTTCTTCTCAGTCATCACCCGAAGGCGCATCCGTCGCGGCGTCTTCAAATCCGTCGCCGAATTGGAAGATGCCATCCGCCGCTACATCCGCGATCACAACGGTCACCCCAAGCCCTTTGTCTGGACGAAATCCGCCAAAGAAATTTTCGGCAAACTCAAGCGCCTGCCTGCACCATCTGAATGAGTCAGTGCACTAGCGGCGGATCACGCAATCCGGCGCCGAAGCACTATAATGGCATGATGTCCTACCATTCTCATGGCGCGCTTATTCTAGAAGAGAATGCCCTTAGGCTCGCCCGCGAGACTGAGCTGCTTGCGCTTGCCAAGGCCTTCCGACTGATTGAGATTGAGCATTACGCCCCAGATTTCGACCCCCAATCAGAGAAGGCTCTTAGCCGGTTAACGTTCTAAGCCGTTGCAACATTGTTGGTCCGTCATATCTCCGTGTAAACCTATCGCCCACCCTCTGCGCGATCTAACGTTTGAACTCGATGCTGTGGTTGCGATGCTTCGCCATGGGCTTCCTTCCGAAAACCCGGAAGGCCGGTCGATTCCTTAAATCCCGATCTGTCCACCCGCAGGGGCGCACTCCAGATCGGCGCCCCGTGTTGCCCGCTCCTCAGCACACGTCATTGAGCATGTAACGCCTTTGATTCAGACGCTTGTCGTCGTGATCCGTGGTAGCGTCGCGGATATGGTGGGAAATTGAAGGTTGCGTAGTCTCCGGGTGTTCAACCCAAAACGATTCCGGCGTTGAAGCGCCGGTGGAGACCACGCTATGCCAAACAATATCATAAACCTCGCGGACCAGCAGCCGGCGGCGACGGCGAGCGCCCAGCTTTTTGAGGATTGGTTCGATCCGATCGAAACCGCCGTGCGCGACCGTGTGCATGGTTTCATCCAGGCGATGATCGAGGCGGAACTCGATGAAGCGCTGTCGCGGACACGCTATGCCCGGAGCGCCAAAGCTTGCCCCGGTTCGCGATCAAAGACGCCGGATGGCGAAACCGCGGGTGACGGCCCGCTCCGGGGCCATCGCCATGGTCACCGCTCGCGGTCGCTGATGGGAACTTTCGGCGAGACACTGATCAGCGTCCCTCGGGCTCGGATCGAGAACTCCGGATGGTAAGACAACGGAATGGCGTAGCAAGGTGCTGCCCGCCTACCAGCGGCGCACGAAAGCCGCCGACGCGCTGATTGCCGGCGCCTATCTGGCCGGGACCAACACGCGACGTGTCCGGCGAGCGCTTGGCGCGCTGTTTGGCGGCTCCGTGAGCAAGGATACGGTCAGCCGGGTCTGGCGGAAGGTGAAGACCGATTGGGAAAGCTGGAACCAGCGCTCGCTGACCGACGAACCCATCGTCCGGCTGATCCTGGATGGGACCGTCGTGCGCGTCCGTCTCGATAAGAAGGCCACGACGATTTGCCTTCTCGTCGTGCTCGGCATTCGCGCCGACGGCCAGAAAGTGTTGCTGGCAGTGAAGAATATGGGCGGCGAGACGGCGCAGGCCTGGCGGGTCGTGCTCGACGATCTGATCAAGCGCGGCCTGCGCAAGCCGGAATTCCTAATCGTCGATGGTGGCTCGGGGTTGGAGCGGGCGCTTGCCGAGCTCTGGAGCGATGTGCCCACCCAGCGCTGCACCGTGCATAAGCACCGCAATCTGCTCGCTCATGCACCAGAACGGCTGCGCGAGGAGGTTTCGGCAGATTACAATGACATGATCTATGCAACGTCGGCGGATGAAATCGAGAAGAAGCGTAAGGCGTTCCTGCGTAAATGGCGATTGCGCTGCCAGGCCGTCGCCGAGTGCCTGGAGGAAGCCGGCAACCGGTTGTTTACCTTCACCAGATTGCCGGTCAGCCAATGGAAAAGCGCGCGCACGACCAATGCGATCGAACGGCTGCACGAGGAATTCAAGCGCCGGATCAAAACGCAAACCGTGCTGCCTTCGGCCGAAACCGCGGCCATGATGTTCTGGGCGCTGGTCGCCTCCGGACAGATCAGTATGCGGAAAGTCGATGGCTGGAAGACGCTGGCTGTGAAGCCGGCCGATCTGCCAATTGACCTCGCCGCCTGATCCGCTACGTTCAGCCCGCCGGAGACCGCGCCAAATCAATTTCCAACATACATCGCGACGCTACCTGATCCGTTGGTCGCTGGGTGGGAATGTCGGAGCTTCTGCTGACTGTGATGTCCTAAGCCGAGACACATGCGACCTTCTCTTGGGCGCAAATCCTGCCTCTGGTGCAACGGTGGTGGCAACTCAAATCGCCGGGATTGCCGTTTTGTCCTGAGCGTGAAAGAGTGACGGCATGAGCATCGGCGCGTGGGCGCTGGCAATTAATCTGAATACGGACGATCTGGTTGCGTTGTTCAAGAGCAATGCGCAAGGCTTTTACCGGCTGCCGCCCGATGGAGCGCAGCCGCATTTGACCGGCTGAGAGCGGTGGGGGAGGTGGTCTTGGCAATACGGGTCGAACTTCAGAGGCGCTCATTTGGAGAGAAGGAGCGTCTCGTCGCAGAAGGCGCCGGTCTTTCTGTCTCGGCCTTCCGCTATGATAGCGGCATCGAGGCGCTGCGCCTGCGAAACCGCCGGGGCGAATGCATCATTCTCCCCTTCAAGGGCCAGCAGATCTGGAGCGCAAATTTCGACGGCCGCGAGATCGGTATGCGATCGATGTTCCATGAGCCGGTCGCCACCGAACGCTATCTCGAAACCTATGGGGCATTCTTCATCCATTGCGGCGTCACCGCTATCGGCGCTCCGGGCCCGGAGGACGATCATCCGCTGCACGGCGAACTGCCGAATGCTCCGTATCAGCGCGCCTGGCTTGTCTTCGATGAGGAGGCGTCGACGGCGACCGTCGCCGGCTCATACCGGCACACCGTCGCCTTCAAGGTGAATTACCTCGCCACCGCATCGACGCAACTGCAGGTGGACAGTGCTATGCTTCATATTGGCCTGTCTATTGAGAACCTAAAGCGGACGCCGATGGAGCTGATGTATCTCGGCCACGTGAATTTCCGGCCCGTAGATCATTCCGAACTCATCTACTCCGCTATCTGCTCGCCCGCGACCGTCCGCGTGCGGCGGTCGATTCCGTCACATATTTCCCCGCCACCCGGCTATGCTGAGTTCCTCGCTCAACTTGCGGAAAATCCCGGCCTGCACAATGTGTTGAAGCCGTCTTTGGTTTTCGACCCCGAAGTCGTCTTCGCGATTGATATGCTGGCAGACGCAGCAGGCTGGGTCCATGGGCTGCAACGGCATCCGGATGGAACCGGCGATTACGTTACGTACCGCAAGAGCCAGGCGCCGAAGACGATACGCTGGATCTGCCGCACGCCCGACCAGGACGCCATCGGCATCGCCTTCCCGGCGACTGCCGGCGTCGAGGGCTACACGGTAGAGAAGGCGAAAGGCAACGTCGTCACGGTCGAGGGCGGGACGACCTGGGCGATTGGCGTCAAGGCCGGCGCGGTGACGGTGCAGGAAGCTGATAGCATTGCTGCACAAATCAGCGATATTGTGGCGGGCCACGATCTGCCTTAAGCACCTCCCCTGATTCCCAACGCCATCGGCGAATGGGACATCGCCTCAATCTTGCGGAGGTTGAGCCGCTGCGCCATGCTGGGTTCCATACAAAATGAGAATCCATCATATCACATATCTTCATCACCGGATCATCGACCGGACTGGGCCTGATGGCGTGCCAGCTGCTCGTCGAGCAAGGGCATCAGGTGGTGCTTCATGCCCGCAATGAGGCTCGCGCCGAGGACACCCGCCAGGCGTTGCCTCAAGCCGAAGCCATCGTTGTCGGCGATCTTTCCAGCATTGCCGGCGCCTGCGCTGTGGCCGAGCAGGTCAATGCGCTCGGGCGGTTCGATGCCGTGATCCACAATGCAGGGGTCGGCTACCGCGAGCCGAAGCGCATGACCGAGGACGGACTTCCCCAGGTGTTTGCGGTCATGGCGCCCTATGTTCTGACGGCGCTGATCGCGAAGCCGGACCGCCTCGTCTATCTCAGCTCCGGCATGCACCGCAGCGCGAGCGCGCATCTGGACGACCTCACTTGGCGCAAGCGCCGCTGGCAAGGCGCGCAGGCCTATGCCGAGAGCAAGCTGCATGATGTGCTGCTCGCTTTCGGCGTTGCCCGTCGTTGGCCCGGCGTCATGTCGAATGCGCTCGAGCCCGGCTGGGTGGCCACTCGCATGGGTGGGCCCGGAGCGCCCGACGACATGGATCAGGCTCACCGCACCCAAGCCTGGCTCGCGGCAAGCAATGATCCGGGAGCACTCGTCACGGGCGAATATTTCTTTCATCTGCGACCGCGTACGCCGAACCCGGAAGCCCGCGAAATCGGCCTGCAGGACGGGCTCATTGAGGAATGCGGGAGACTTTCAGGAACCTTGCTGTCCACATGATCTTCAGCGCGCAATGGCGATCCCCGAAACAAGCGGTATCGCTGTGGCTAGTATGAAAAGAGGCTCCAAATGACCCGATCAATCACCGAGAAACGCGCCCATTTTCGCGCGCTCCATCAGCAGGGCTGTTTTGTCCTGCCAAACCCCTGGGACATCGGCAGTGCCCGCATGTTCCAGCATCTGGGATTTGAAGCGCTTGCCTCGACCAGCAGTGGCCATGCCTGGACGACCGGCCGGCCAGACTATGCGGTGACGCGCGATGAGGTCCTGAAGCATTTGGCGGCGCTAAGCCAAGCGGTCGATCTGCCGATCAACGCCGACTTCGAATCCGGCTTTGCGGTCGACCCGGAAGGCGTAGCGGCCAATATCCGCCTTGCCATCGACGCCGGTGTCGCGGGCCTGTCCATCGAGGATCGGGTATTCGATGGCTCAGGTCTCTACGACACGCCAACAGCCGTCGAGCGGCTACGGGCAGCGCGAGCGGCAATCGACCAATCGGGCGACGATGTGATTCTTGTGGCGAGGACCGAAGGAATGCTCATCGATCCCGGCGCTCTCACGCCGTCGATCGATAAGCTGGTCGCATTCGCCGAGGCAGGGGCGGACTGCCTCTATGCGCCTGGTGTCGTCGGCAAAGACGCCATCGCCACCATGGTCCGCGCCGTGGCGCCGAAACCGCTAAATGTCCTGATCATCGATCCGGCAACCACTCTCGCCGAACTAGCGGAACTCGGTGTGCGCCGCATAAGTGTCGGCGGCGCGCTCGCACGCGTCGGCTGGGCGCCGATCGTGGCGGCGGCGAAGGCAATTAGGGAGGGCTCGTTCGATCTATTGGCCGGCAGCATGCCCGGCCGCGAGTTGAATGAGATCTTCGGCAAGTTCGTGTAAAGAGGCTCAGTCGAGGCGCACCACTGGCGCTCCCGACCACTGTGATCAGACTTCGACCGATAGCCGTGCTTGTGATGGCCCGATCCGAAAGCTTTCCAGCTGCAGGATGCGAATCTTCATCGCCGAGCCGCCCGGCGCGGAAATACCGCCGACCTAGTCGCCGGTGGCCAGGCCGGCGGCGGGTGATGGCTGTGGGTTCTCGGACTTCACATATGTTGCGACCCGGCAGGGCTTTCTCTATCTTACATTCAAACGGTCGTCGCAACACGACTGGTGTTCACCTGCAACTGGACCTGCCTCGGTTTCGTGGAGAGGTCAGTCGGGGCTTAAGTCAGGGTATCCGGTCTGACGGCATCTCGTCCTCCTTTTTGGCGGGCATCTTTTGGTTCGGCCACGATCATCTTTCCGTCCCGGCCTGCACCTTGCGCTGGCCGCCGAGCGGAGCGGCGGTCAAGAGCTTGCCCTCGCGAAGGCGGGGGACGGCCGGCAGGCTGTCGGTGCGGCTTGGCTCGGCGTCTCCAGGCCGTTCCTTGACGGGCGCGAGCACGGCGGGAGGATGGTGTACGCCGGGATCGAGGGGCCCTTTTTTTGAACGCCACCGGCGAGAGGTAAGTCGGCTGTGTGTTGGGCGTCGTGAACTCCCAATCACAAATGGTCCGGCGTTCACGAAACCGGGGCAACGTCACACCAGCCACGCCTCAAGCGCCTCCGCGGGTGTTTGCCAGCCCAGCGTCTTTCTCGGCCTGGCGTTGAGGGCGGCCGCCACGGCGGCGAGCTGCTCTGCACTGTGCGCGCTGAGATCGGTGCCCTTGGGAAAGTACTGGCGCAGCAGTCCGTTGGTGTTCTCGTTGGTGCCGCGCTGCCATGGGCTTTGCGGGTCGCAGAAATAGATCTGGATGCCGGCATCGATCTTGAGGCGCTCATGCTGAGCCATTTCCGCACCCTGATCCCAGGTCAATGAGCGGCGCAGCTCGTCGGGCAAGGTGATGATGGTGCGTGTGATCGCGTCGCGAACAGCCTCGGCGCCATGGCCGGCAAGCGCCGGCCCATTCTTCATGCGCGGGCCGTCACCGTGGCCGGCAAGGCGGGGGAGATGCAGCAGCATCGTAAAGCGCGTCGTTCGCTCGACCAGTGTGCCGATCGCCGAGCTGCCAAGGCCCAGGATGAGATCG
The DNA here is from genome assembly GCA_963798805.1 of uncultured Alphaproteobacteria bacterium. GTDB lineage: Bacteria > Pseudomonadota > Alphaproteobacteria > Rhizobiales > Rhodomicrobiaceae > CAVZCK01. The sequence goes on along the minus strand of CAWCVC010000015.1, from coordinate 317,891 downwards.
CCTTCCCAGTGTCCCGGCACCGCGCGGTCGGCTGCCTCGGCAGGACGCTGGCTGATCATGATCTCTGGCGAGACGAACCCCTTGCCGCGCCGACGTGCACGTGCCCTCGGCATCCGCAAGACCCGCCCGGTCCGCAAGCAAGCCGTGAGTTCCCGGCGTGGCGCGCCCCGCCCCTGGATGAACAGCGCCTGATAGATGGCTTCGTTGCTGATGCGCATCGTCGTATCGTCCGGGAAGTCGATGGGCAAGCGCCGGGCAATCTGCTCCGGGCTCCATGCCCTGGCCCATCGCCGATCCCGTCGCTGGCCATGCCGGCGGCCCTTCCACGGCACGGCGGGACCCAGAACGGAAACGCCATCCGGCGCGGCGATGGCGCCAGCTAATCGCTCCTCCACATAAGTGCGCAAGGTCATGTTGAGCGCAAGCTTGCTTGGTTTAGGACGACGCGCCGATCGATCCGCATGCCACTGGGCGGTCGTCGCGCGATATTCCAGTCCGCCGCCGCGGGTGGCGGCGTTGCGCCGAAGCTCACGGGAGATCGTCGAGGCGGATCGGCCGAGCCGGCGCCCAATCTCTCGCATGAAGTGGCCCTGTACCCAGAGAAGCGCAATCTCCTCGCGCTCCACCAACGATAGATACCGCCCAGAGAGCGGCTTTGCCGAGGATCTGAACATCGCTGGTGGTATACCGCCAGCCTGTCGGAACCATCTCGTTCCGACAGGCTGCGACACACCGGCGGCGACCGCGGCATCCTCGCTGCTCATCCCAGCCGCGATCGCTAACCAGAACCGGCTCCGTTCAAGGCGTCCCGCCACAGGCGGTCGCCCCGGCGACGGCAGTGGCGCCCGTCCAGACCGATCCGACCCCCGCTTTCGAATGCTCGTCGCAACCTCCTCCTTCAGAGTGTTGCGACGACCACTTGAATCCGCCCAGTATGTTGTGCCCCTCGGTCGGCAGCGTTGGCGACAGCTACAACAATGGGCTCGCCGACACGATCAACGGTCTCTATAAGGCCGAGGTGATCCACCGGCGCGGACCTTGGCACTCCCTCGAAGGCGTCGAGTTCGCCACCCTCGAATGGGTTGACTGGTTCAACAACCGCCGCCTACTCTCATCGATCGGCAATATGCCGCGGGCGGAAGCAAAGGCCGCCTACTACGCCAGCCTGGAGGAGCTGTGCATTGCCGCCTGAACTCAAACCAAATAGCCTTCGAAGAACCGGGGGCGGTTCACAGCGCGCAGACCTCCTACGCTTGGCGGACGGCATGCCCGAGGCATTCAGCTTTTGACGATCTCGGCGCGCTCTAAGCTACTCGGAGACCGCGCCTCTGCGCCAAGCTGCCTGGAGCAGACTATATGTACCGCATGAGGTAGAGGAGCGACCCATGTGGGACGAGCGATATTCGGGCGAAGACTTTTGGTTCGGGACGGCACCAGCAGCCTTTCTTAAAGCGCAGGGACATTTGCTAACACCGGGGCAGACGGCGCTGGCCGTGGCCGATGGGGAAGGACGCAATTCCGTCTTCTTGGCTGAAAAAGGCCTCACGGTCATCGCAATGGACGCCTCGCGCGTCGGCGTCGACAAGGCACGTCGGCTCGCGGCCGAACGCGGCGTCTCGGTGGATTTCCGTGTCGCCGATATCTTGAGCTGGGATTGGACGTCGAATTCCTATGATGTCGTCGTCGCGGTGTTCATCCAATTTCTCGCACCGGACGACCGCTCGGCGGTGTTCGAGGGAATGAAGCGCACGTTGCGCTCAGGCGGCCGCTTGCTTCTTCACGGCTACCGGCCCGAGCAGGTCGATTACGGTACCGGTGGGCCGCCATACCGCGAGAACATGTACACCGAGGACCTCCTCCGCGAAGTCTTTAACGACATGTCGATTGAAAGGCTCGCCGCCTATGATGCCCTCATCGAGGAAGGCCCCGGCCACAGAGGCTTGTCGGCCCTCATTGATCTGGTCGCGAAAAAGTCATGAAGAATGGTATTCGGGGCAGCGTCCGATGATCCGCGCTCAGGCGCGCCCGCGGCTTGTCTCAGCCGGAGGCCGAAGGCGCTTGCGGTCGAGCCAATTGCTCAAGCGATCGAGATAAAGATAGATCACCGGCGTCGTATAGAGCGTGAGCGCCTGTGAGACCAGCAACCCACCGACGATGGCGATGCCGAGCGGCCGGCGCAGCTCGGAGCCAGCGCCCGATCCGATGGCCAAAGGCAGGCCGGCGAGCAGCGCCGACATGGTGGTCATCATGATCGGCCGGAAGCGCAACAGGCAGGCTTCATGAATGGCCTCGAGCGGGCTCTTGCCCTCGTTGCGCTCGGCGCTGAGCGCAAAATCGACCATCATGATGGCGTTCTTTTTGACGATGCCGATTAGCAGCACGATGCCGATGATCGCGATCACAGTGAGGTTGTAGTGGAACAGCATCAGCATGATCAGCGCGCCGACGCCGGCCGACGGCAAGGCCGACAGGATGGTGATCGGATGGATGTAGCTTTCATAAAGCACGCCGAGAACGATATAGACAACGACGATCGCCGCCAGGATCAACAGCGGCATCGTCACCAGCGATTTCTGAAATTCCTGGGCGGTGCCTTGGAAAGTACCTTTCAGAGACGCCGGCGTGCGCAAATTGCTTTGAATAGCCTCGATGCGGTCGACCGCTTGGCCGAGCGAATGGCCAGGTGCGACGTTGAACGACAGGGTCACCGCCGGAAACTGACCCTGATGATTAACCGTCAGCGGTTCGATCTTCCGGGTGAATGTGGCGATTGTGCTAAGTGGGATGCGATCGCCCGCCGCATTGGTCAGATAAATGCGCGACAGCGCTGCCGGATCATTCTGGAATTGCGGCTCAACCTCGAGAATGACCTTGTTCTGCTGGCTGGACGTATAGATCGTCGCGATCTGCCGTTCGCCGAAGGCGTCGTAAAGCGTCTGATCGATGGTCGCAAGCGACAGGCCGAGCTTGTAGGCCGCGTTGCGGTTGATGGTTATGGCGATATGCGGCGAGGCGATTTGCTGATCGGAGGCGACGTCCTGGAGCTCCGGCGCCTTCTGCATGGCCTGTTGCAGGATTGGCGCCCAGTGGTTGAGCTCTTCGGTCTCTGTATCGGTCAGCGCATATTGGTATTCGGTTTGGGTCAGGTGTCCGCCAATGTGGATGTCTTGTCCAGCCTGCATGTAGAACTTGGCGCCTTCAACCGCAGCTACTTTCGGCCGCAATCGCTGGATCACTTGCTGCGCCGATACGCCGCGTTCGCTGATCGGCTTGAGCTGGATGAAGAGGCGGGCGGTGCTTTCGGTGGCGTTACCACCGGTGGCGCCGGCAAAGCCGACAACACCGGACACGGCCGGATCGGCGCCGACGATCGCGGCAAACTGGTTCTCGATCTTGGTAATGGACGCGAAAGAAGCGTCCTGGCGAGCCACCGCCTGTCCGAAGATGAAACCGGTGTCCTGCTCGGGGAAGAAGCCCTTGGGGATATTCACATACATGAAACCGGTCACGACAATGAGCGTCAGGGTGATGATCAGCATCAGTAGCTGATGCCGGAACACCCACTTCAGCCCGCGGTCGTAGCCGCCGATCAGGCGGTGGAAGAGATATTCCGACCAGCGGCTGATGAAATTGGTGCCATGTGTGCTCTCGCGCGTCAGAAACCGCGAGCACATCACCGGCGTCAAAGTCAGCGACACGAAGGCCGACACCAGAACCGCCGTCGTCACCGTCACCGCGAATTCGCGGAACAGGCGGCCAACGATGCCCGCCATGAACAGCAGCGGAATGAACACAGACACGAGCGAAAATGTAATTGAGATAATGGTGAAGCCGATCTGCCCCGAGCCCTTGAGTGCCGCTTCCAGCGGCGAAAGGCCCAGCTCGAGGTAGCGCACGATATTCTCGATCATCACGATGGCGTCGTCGACGACGAAGCCGACCGAGATGGTCAAGGCCATGAGCGAAAGGTTGTCGAGACTGTAGCCAAGGACATACATCACGCCGAACGTGGCGACCAGCGACAGCGGCACCACGATGCTGGGAATCACAGTCGCCCAGATATTGTGCAGGAATAGAAAAATGACCCCCACGACCAGGGCGATGGTCAACAGCAACGTCAATTGAACGTCATAGACCGAATTGCGAATGTTCAGCGAGCGGTCGGCAACGAGAGCGACGTGGACGGTCTTGGGGATTGAAGCCAATAAGGACGGCATCTCGGCCTTGATGGCGTCGACCACCGCCAGCGTATTGGCGCCGGTGGCCCGCCTGACCAGAAGCAGTTCGATGCGTTTACTACCGAGCCATGAGGCGGTGCGCGGAGCCTGCGACGAGTTGACTGTGCTGCCGATATCCTCGATCCTGACTGGAGCGCCGTTGCGGTAGGCAATGATCGTCTTGCCGAAGGACTTGGCATTGAAGAGCTGATCGTTGGTGTCGAGCGCATAGACCTGGTTCTTGCCTTCCAGGTTTCCCTTGGGCTCGTCGAGCGTGGCGGCGATCAGCGCATTGCGGACGTCCTCCAGCCCAATTTTGCGCGCGGCAAGCTCCAGCGGATTGACTTGAACGTGCACCGCATATTGCTGCTGGCCGGCGATGTCGACTTCCGCAACGCCGGTGATGCTCGACATTTTCTGCGCCAGATCGGTGAAGGCATAATCGTCCACGCGATAAATCGGCAGTGCATCGGACCAGACGGCATAGATCAGGATCGCGTAATTGGCCGGGTTGGTTTTCTTATACGTGGGCGGGCTCGGCAGGTCCTTGGGCAACAGACCGCTCGCCGCGTTGATTGCGGTCTGCACGTCGCCGGCGGCGCCGTCGATATTGCGGTCGAGGTCGAATTGCAGCGTGATGGTGGTATTGCCCAGGCCGCTGGTGGAGGTCATCTGCGCCAGGCCGGGAATCGCGGCGAATTGCTGCTCGAGGGGAGTTGCCACAGACGAGGCCATGGTGTCGGGGCTGGCGCCCGGCAATTTGGCGGTTACGCGGATGGTGGGAAAATCCACCGTCGGTAGCGCCGCCACCGGCAAGAGTTCGTAGCTGACGATGCCGAAGACCAGGATACCCGCCATCAGCAGCGAGGTGCCGATCGGCCGGCGGATAAAGGCTTCGGAAATATTCATCGCTCGGCCTGCTGGCCGGGCCGGCCCTGCGCAGCTTCCGTGGGCCGGGTCTTGACCCGGTCGCCGTTGCTCAGGCGGTATTGGCCTTCTACCACCACGCGCGCGCCCGCCTGCAATCCCTCGCCGATGACCGCCAGCCCGTCTTGCGTGTCGGCCACATCGACCGGGCGTCGCCGGGCAACGTTGTCGCGATCGAGTTCATAGATGTACGCGCCGTCGGGTCCCTCCATGACCGTTTGCGCCGGCACTGTCACCGCGTTCTTGCGGATGGAAACGATCAGATGAGCGTTGACCGACTGACCGGGCCATAGCGGCTCGCCGGTGTTGGCGAATTCCGCTTTCAGGTGGATGGTGCCGGTCGTCGTGTCCACTTGGTTGTCGATCAATGTCAAGGTGCCGTCAGCGAGAACGGTCTTGTCGTCAATGGCGTAGGCGATGACCTTGAGCGGGTGCTTCACTTGGTTGCTGCGGATGACGTCGAGGCACGCCGCGGGAACGTTGAAGCTGACATAGACGGGCTCGATCTGCGTGATTGTGACCAGGGAATTTTGGCCGGTCTGCACATAATTGCCAACGTCCACTATGCGCTGCCCGGTTCGTCCGGCGATCGGGGAGTGGATGAGGGAATAGTTCACATTGAGTTGGGCGCTCTCGATTTGCGCCTGGTCCGCGCTCACCGCTGCTTTGAGCTGCCCGACGGTGGCGCGCTGTTGATCGTAGACCTGACGGCTCTGAAACCCTTGCGGCAACAATTTCGTGTAGCGTTGCAGGTCGAGTTCGGCCGATTGCAGCTGCGCTTCGTCCTTTTCCTTGGTCGCCTGCGCCTGCTGCAGCGCGGCTTCAAACGGACGCGGATCGATCTGGAACAGTTTGTCGCCGGCTTTCACTTCCTGTCCCTCGCGGAAGAAGACCGTGACGATCTCGCCGCTGACCCGCGTCACCACGTTCACTTTGTTGAAAGCCTGTACGGTGCCGAGGCCTTCAATGAAAACAGGGATGTCGCGCGCCTGCGCGGTGCCGGCGGTCACCGGAATTGCTGGCGGCGCGTTTTTCACCTGATTTTTGGTACTCAGCGGCGTTCCAAAACGACAGAACATAAGTCCGCCGATGATCGCAATGGCGAACGCAATAACGCCGGCAGCTCGTCCATAGCGCTTCATCGATTCGCCACGGCTGATATATGGCTAAGCACGAGTTGATCCTCCCCCAAACGACGCCCCGCGAGTATTTCTACGCCTTTTGCGGTGTGGACCTCCAATGGAATTTGGTCACCGCTCATGAGTTAGAACGTCCGGGCTCATCGAATCCGGCGCCTTCATCGGCACTTTTGCGTGGGTCCTGCCACACCAAGGCGATTCCTGGTCGCCACAACTAATGGTTAGCGCACATAGTGGCGTTTCTCTCTTTAGTTGTAGTCAAGGGTTCAAAGGCGATCCCAGGCCGCCCGGCCTGCAGGGGAAAAGCGGCCCTCCCGGCGTCGCTTCGTACGTTCGTTTCATCCGCATGGCCCGCGATAACGCCAATTGCCTCGCCGCATATCAAGCGAACGGGGTAATAGTGACGGACTATCGGGGTCCCACGCGACGGCCGGCCTGCTTGCTAACGTCAGGCTCAGCCTCATCCGGCTTCGTTCCCAGCGCGATAAATCGAGGTAACCGCCCTTGGGCTAGTTCAACCGGCTCTTCGGTCACCGCACTCGTCGATCGTCTGACTGCGCCGGCTAAAATGGCGGCGATCTTCAGCCGATATCCTGGAAGCTGGGACGCATCGGGACAGACCAAGCTGCTGCAACCTGGTGCGAATGGCTTCCACGCCCGAGCGGATCTTGCGTTGAAATTCTTTACGTCTCATCGCGCCAGAAAGGCCGAGCCGCGCAAGCGGCGCCAGATCTGGTTGGCCCTCCATCTTCCGGCTGTCGATGTCGACCGTGCCACCGTCCTTGGAAAGAGTTGCGGCTTCCGACGTCAGCAGCCCGACGAGAACCGCATCGCGGACGCGCCGTTCGCCGCGGGCAAGATAGCGAGGTGGAGCGGTGTTAGAGGTGGATGTGCGCGTCCACTTTCTCCGATCTGGCGATGAATGTGGGCTGCAATCAGCCAAGCGACGATTGCGACGCTAACATAAAATGCGAGAAACGGTCCCGCAGTGAAGTCAAGTGGATTCATATCGGCGTTCTTCTTTAAGAATATGCGACGGAATGCGACATCCAATCTCGGCGCAACAAAAGAGCGCGTCTGATCGACAATTCTATATTGCGGCTTGGGGCCAAATCGCGTGTACGCGGCAGGCCATAACGCGGCCGACGGCGTGCCAAAGTTAGCTCGTGGAGCGCCAGCGTTTGCGCATATTGCGCGCGGACTGCGTATGCTCCCGAATGGAACAACGTAACCAATTAAGAAAACTAGCCAATTGGTGCCCAAGGGCGAGAGGAAGAAGAACGTTAGATCAAGGGATTAGCCACTGTGGGACGTGCATTATCTTCCACTTTCTTATATGATTTCCGCCGGCGTGTGCCACCAGAAGGAGCTCCCCCACATGCCTTTCATCTCGGAGCTGGCAAACAGAGAGCATGTCAATCGTACACCGCAAGCCGAACATTTTGGTTCGCGCTTGAGGCCGATCACTTCCATCCCGGGCGTGGGAATGGGCAGAGCCGTTGGGGTCAGACGAATCCACCCGCACGTAGGCAGATGGCCGCTAGGCAATGCTCGAGGTTCAGCCGTATCGCTTTCAAACGGCATATTGCAATCGGCTAAGGGCATCGGCTGAACCGTCGGTAGCGGAGGAATGCTACGACCGCGCCCACCCTTAGCTCTATACATGAGATTAACTTTGCTGGACTGGATCGTGAGTGCGGCAATTTTACGGGTCGCGCGTGTGCTTTGGCTGGACTGGGAACAGCCCATTGAACCACTTGTCAATTCTACTAAACGCAGCGTTGAGAAAGCCGGCCGGAGGAGCTGCGGCGCGGTGCCCGCTGCCTGCCCCACCGGCCTAGTTTTGCAACGCCGCCCAGCCCTCGATACGATCGCGCTTAACTCGATGTTGAACCGCCCATAGTTTCCCCAGCAACCGTAGTGAGCCGGAGGACGGATGCCAAAGCCCCTGCGACCAATCCCAGGTTAACGCTCCCCACCCGAGGCGGTGAGACCTTCGCCGGTCAGCCACCCCGATTGATCTGAAGCCAAGAACACGGCCACCTGCGCGATGTCGTCCGGCCGTCCCAGCCGCCCCAGAGGCGACGTCGCTACGATCTTGGCGGCGGTCTCCCCCTCGACTCCCACGACCGCAAGGCCCTCCGTTTCCGTCATGCCGGGGGCGATCGCGTTGACACGGATCTTGCGGCTTGCCAACTCATTTGCGAACGCCCTCGTGATCGTATCTACAGCTGCCTTGGAAGCCGAATAGACGACCGAGTTCGGCACCGGATTCGCGCTAGATATGCTGCTAATATTGATTATACTACTGCCCCTATCGCCGAAGGCGCCGACCGCTTCCCGGGTCGCCAGGATGGTGCCGAGCACATTGATATCGAACTGACGGCGGAATTCGGCCTCCGTCACTTCTTCCAGTGCTTCGAAGCGATATACGCCGGCGTTGTTGACCAGGATATTAGGTGCGCCAAACGCGGCCTCGGTTTCTGCGAACAGCCGCTTTACGTCGGCGCCCTTGCTTACGTCAGCCTGGATCGCGACGGCCTTGCCGCCGTCACGCAATATGTCGCCGACCGTCCGGTCCGCATCGTCTCGCGCTGAAGCATAGTTGACCACCACGGCGGCACCCTCCTTCGCAAACTGCCGCGCGATCGCCGCACCAATCCCTTTGGAAGCGCCGGTAACGATCGCAACCCTGCCTTTCAGTTCCTTCATGATCTCTCTCCTCAGCTATACAATCCGCAGCCACGCGGCGTGTTGCCGAGGAGGTAAATCATGCGTAGATTGGGGAGTAGTTCCCTAAATCTCATATGATATATACGCTGCTCGTATGAGTGACCGACTTCAACAACTCGCAATTTTTGTCCGTGCCGTCGAGACCGGCAGCTTCTCAAGAGTTGCCCGGGAGTTCGGACTTTCGCAGCCATCCGTCTCGCGAACGGTTGCCGCGCTTGAGGAGCGGCTGGGCGTCAAGCTCCTCACCAGGACCACCGCGAGCTCTCAGTTACCGATGCGGGCGAGGCGCTTTTGCCCCGTGCGCGCGAGGCACTTGCCGGGGTCGAAGATGCGGAGAACGCAGCTCGAGGAGCGGACAGGCTGTCCGGCACATTGCGCGTCGCGCTGCCCGCGACTTACGGCGTGCAGCAAATCGTGCCGCTCCTCTCTAAACTTCCTCGCTCGGCACCCTCAGCTCAAGATCGACCTGATGATGTCGGACCGTTACGAGAACCTCATCGCGGAAGGCGCAGACATGGCGCTCCGTCACGGCGATCAGCCGGATTCCAGCTTCGTGGCGCGCAAACTTGCCTCGACCCGGCGTCTATTCGTTGCGTCGCCCGCCTATCTCGCCTGCCGCGGCACTCCGAAGACCCTTGCTGAGCTTGGCAATCATCATCTCATCGGCGGTCCTACTGACCCCAACGATCAGAACTGGACCGCTCGCTGGAAAGGCGTTGCGGAGGTTCAGCCAGTCGATATTCGGGTCCGGGCCCGTTCGGCCGCGGGCGCTATGGCCTGCGCGAGCGCCCGCCTCGGCATCGCGATTGCGTCGATATGGATGTGCGCGCAGGAACTCGCCTCTGGGGCACTGGCAGAAGTCTTGGCTGGCTATCAGCTCGATCCTGCGAACGTGTTCGTCGTTTTTCCCGCGGGGCGGCATCCTTCACCGAAGGCGCGCGCCTTCCGCGATTATTTGGTGCATGCTCTGGCGAAATCCGGCCGTGCTACGAGCCGAGATCGCATGCGGGATTCGCCGTCCGGTTCTTAAAGGAATGCGACTTGTGCGTCTCACGAAGGACCGCTCCTGACGCGGTCGGCGCAGGCGTTCCGCGGCCCGCCGTTGAGTCCAACGTTTCGCGGTAGAACCAGACGGCGATGGCGATCACGATCAAGGTAAGATCAAGGTTAAGAGTGCGATCGGCCAGAGTTCCGGCACGATTTCGGCCGCGCCATTGCCCTTGAGCAGAATGCCTCGCACGATGCGGATCGCATGCGTGATCGGAAGGATCTCGCCGATCCATTGCGCCCATTCCGGCATGCCCCGGAAGGGGGTCAAGAAACCGGACAGCAGGAAGGAAGGCAGCAGGGTGAATTGCGCCAGTTGCTGCGCCTGCAATTGGTTCGCAGCGATGGTCGAATAGGTGAGGCCGAGAGCGAGATTGCCGGCGATGAAGAGGCCGAGCGCGAGCATCAAGAGCGGCACCGAGCCTCGGACCGGCAGTTGGAACACGAAGGTGGAGACGATCAAAATCAGTACCACATGGATGTAGCCGATGATGATGTAAGGCACGAGCTTGGCGAGCATGATCTCGATCGGCCGGACCGGCATGGCCATGAGATTCTCCATGGTCCCGCGCTTGCGTTCGCGGGTGATGGAGAGGGTGGTGATCAACAGCGTCGGCATGGTCAGCACCATGCAGATCAGCCCCGGCACCATGTTGAGGACGGTCAGCTGCTCGGGATTGTAGCGGGCGTGAACAACGAAATGGAATGGCGGCGAGGTCGCCTGCAGGCGGCGGATCGGCGGCAGGTCGCGATCGAGCACATTGGTGATGCCGGCGAGCGTCGCGGTGGCGCTGCCGATAGCGACCGGATCGGTCGCATCGGCATCGATCAGCACGGACGGCGTTTCGCCGCGATCGATGGAGCGGTCGAAATTGGGCGGGATGTTGATGACGAAGATGAGGTCGCCCCGCTGCAGCGCCTTCTCGGCCGCCGCCTCGGTGCGAAGTAGCGTGATATCGTAATAGCCGGTGTTCTCCAGTGCAGTGACCAGCGTGCGCTCATATTTCGAAGGCTCGGCGATGAGCAGGCCGGTCGGCAGGTGCTTGGGGTTGGTGTCGATCGCAAATCCGAACAGGAACAGCTGCATGATCGGCAGCGCGATGATCAGGCGCAGCGTCATCGGATCGCGACGGACCTGGATCCATTCCTTGCGCAGCAGCGAGCGCAGACGCCAGGAGCCTCGTCGCGGCCCATTTCTGCCGCTGGACCAATCTCGCGGCGAGTGCCCGCCGAGATTGCCCCCCGAGCGAACGCACCACCCGCGGAATCGAAAAACTCGGGGCGTCAAAAGCGGACGCTCGCCTGCGATTAGAGAGCGCCCACTCTCGCCCCGCAAGCTGCAAACATCGCACAATTGTTCAGCTCGCCAGTCGAACTGCATCAACATCATAAAAAAAAGCACCGTTTCTGATGCCAACTTGTCCGGGATCCGACAATGTTTCTGATACTTGGCGAGTAAAGTTAAATCCATGCTCCACGTGGTCGGTTGAATATTCGACCACGTGGCCATGTAGATAGCGGTGTGACATCCCTGCGTAATTCGCGTCACCGCCTCGGCCATAGGCGCCGAGGGCGGGTTCCAAGCGGGCGCAAGCCCGGCAGCCACAAGAGCGCACGGCACAACGGGGAGAAGCTGAACAGCCTGATCATCTCCGGCAATGATGTTTAGCCACTCCCCATCATATGGCCGCGCCCGCCCTCGGTCGATGAGGATCTCGCCTAGGTCGCTGCCGTTGAGGGTCGGGAGCGAGGCTGCGGGCCGCGGAAGAATGGCGCGTCTCTTGCGACCCTGATACAATTGGAGAACACCATGAAAAACCTTCTGATCGCGATCGCCTTGGGCGTTCTCCTTGGCCCAGCCAGCGCGCCGGTGACCTTGGCACAGAGCGCTCCTTCGGAAGTCTCTGAGCAAGAGGCGCACGCCATTGGCGTCGCTGCCTATATCTACTTTTACCCGCTTGTGACCATGGACATATCTCGCAAGCAGTTCACGAACATCGAGCCCGGCAAGGAGTTCGGCAAAGGCCCGATGAATATGTTCGTCAGCGTTCCGGAATATCCGCCGGCGGACTTCAAAGGCGTCGTCCGATCCAATTTCGACACTCTGTATTCGATCGCCTGGCTCGATCTGACGAAAGAACCGATGATCATCTCGGTGCCCGATACTGACGGCCGCTATTATCTGCTGCCGATGCTCGACATGTGGACCGATGTGTTCGCCTCGCCGGGCTGGCGCACCACGGGGACGAAGGCCGGCAATTTTGTCGTCATACCGCCTGGCTGGAAACCGGGCCTGCGTGACCGGCTCGTCGAGAAGTTCAAGCTCCCGAACGATATCCAGCGCATCAATGCGCCGACGCCTTATGTCTGGATTATTGGCCGCACCAAAACGGATGGGCCGCCGGATTATCCCGCAGTCCACAAGATCCAGGCCGGCTATAAGGTCACGCCGCTGTCGGAATGGAGCAAGACGCCCAAGCCGATCGAGGTGAAGATCGATCCGAACGTCGATATGAAGACGCCACCCAAGATTCAGGTCGACACCATGCCGGTCGGCGCGTACTTCGCCTACGCCGCCGAACTGCTCAAGTTGCACCCGCCGCACATCACCGACGAGCCGATTATCGCGCAAATGAAGCGCATCGGAATCGAGCCGGGCGAGAGTTTCGATATCGAAAAGGTGCCCCTCGTCGTGAGGAAGGCGCTCGAAACCGCGCCTCAGGCGGCGCAGAAATTGATGGCATGGAAGCTTCCGACCCTTGCTCGCGTTGCGAACCATTGGTCGATGAACACCGATACAATGGGCGTTTATGGCAACTACTATCTCAAGCGCGCAATCGTGACTCAGGTTGGCCTTGGCGCCAACCTGCCCGAGGACGCGATTTACCCGCTCAATCTCGGTGACGAAGCCGGTAAGCCGCTCGATGGCGCCAACAAATACACGATCCACTTCGACAAAGACGCCACACCTCCCGTCCGGGCCTTCTGGTCGATTACGCTTTACGATAAGGACGGTTTCCAGGTTGCGAACAGCCTCAATCGCTTCGCTGTGAGCAGTTGGATGCCACTCAAATACAATGCCGATGGCTCCCTGGACCTCTATTTCCAGAACGAAAGCCCCGGTAAGGAAAAGGAATCCAACTGGCTTCCCGCGCCGCAGGCGCCCTTCAATCTGACCATGCGCCTTTACAGCCCAAGCTCCGAGGCGCTCACCGGCCGATGGAATCCGCCACCCATTGCCAGAACCCAATGACTTCCGGACCTGATAACCGATGAATGCTCAATCTCAGCGCCGAGCCACCGGGCAGGTGCGCCGATGCTTTTCCCCTGCAAACTATGCGCCCACCTCGACAAGTCGCCAGCAGTCCACACATGGCCCAGAATGCCGATTGTAGAAACTTCTGCACCTTCTGCATTCTCACCTGTCCGGCCAATGAGATGATCGCGACGATCCATGATCGGATGCCAGTAATCCTGCGGTCAGAAAGCTATGAGCGCTGGCTGTCGCCGGTAGCGCCCGATCCACGTGATTTGCTTCAGCCCTTCCCAGCTGAACTAATGCGCATGTGGCCGGTCTCGACGCGAGTGAACTCACCGCGGAACGATGACACTGATCTGCTGACGCCAGTCGAGTGACATAGGAACCGGCTGGCTGGAGAAGGCAAACAAAAATGCAGGGCCGCCCGTTGAACAAAACACGCCCATATGCAGGTACCAAGACAGGAATTTTAATGACGACGATCAAGACATTGACACGGCTCAAGCTGGTGAGCGCCGCCAGCTTGAGCGACCGATTTCGCTTCCGCCCTGGCTCCACACGGACCAAGCGCCCGATCGTGCTTAGCCCCTATCCCTGCAAGATCATGAAGGAGGATACGGAACGCGAACGTGGCGACAGCGATCTCCGCTACTCGTTCGATATCCGCAAGGGTAAGCAATGGCGCGAAATCGGCGTCGACGCCAAAACCGGCAAGATCCTGGAGAACAAGGCCGAAAGCACCAATCCGAAGGATTGACCCGCCAATCCCAGCCCATGCCGCTTATGACACGGGCCGGCCCAATCCGACCATTACGAAAATGTATAGCTCTCGAATCCGAGTGCGAACCTCGAGCGGCTATGAAGCCTGAAAAAATGAGCCAGGCAGACACATAAGATCGAAAACGACAACGAAGCTGCCACGCTCATTTCCGCCGCTGGTGCACGGCCGTGAACTCGACCGCGAGGCCGAGGCTGCGCCATGCATTGGCCGGCAGATCGCGACAGAGGAAACCCCGGGAGGTTGTAGACGGCATGACAGACAGGAGTTGACGGAATGCATCAGACATTTAGACAGCGCGCTCTCAGCAAGGTCCCCGAAGTCACCCTCAGCTTCTGGATCATCAAGATCGCCGCGACGACGCTTGGCGAGACCGGCGGCGACTCGGTCACCATGACGCTGAACTGGGGCTATCTCGCCGGCACGCTGCTCTTTCTCGGCATCCTCGTCGCTCTGGTGGTCGCACAGATCCTGGCAGAGAAGTTCTATCCGTTCCTGTATTGGGCAACGATCGTCGCCTCGACGACCTTCGGCACCACCATGGCCGACTTCGCCGACCGCTCCCTCGGCATCGGCTATACGGGCGGCTCCTCGCTCCTGTTCGGTTGCCTCTTGCTGGTGCTCGCGCTCTGGTACCGGGCGGAAGGCACGATTTCGGTGAACACTGTGAGCACGCCTAGAGTGGAAGCATTCTATTGGGCGGCGATCACGTTCTCTCAGACGCTCGGCACGGCGCTTGGCGACTGGATCGCCGATACTGGCGGGCTCGGTTATGAGGGCGGGGCGCTGGTTTTCGCCGCTGGCCTCACCGTGCTGGCTGCGCTGTATTATTGGACCAACGTATCCCGGGTCCTGCTGTTCTGGGCGGCCTTCATCCTGACACGCCCGCTCGGCGCCACCGTCGGTGATCTCCTCGACAAGCCCATAAATCACGGCGGTCTCGCGCTCAGCCGTCCGCTTGCCTCGGCCGTGATTGCCGTTTTCATCCTGCTCTGCATCGCCTTGCTGCCGCAGCGGGCCGGCAGACACCCCGGCGAGATTGAGGTTTAGGCGGATGGAGCGCACGGAACGCGAAGGCCGCAGAGCGTTCCCAGAGGCATCTGCACGGTGAAAGCCGCCACGCCATTCCTAATCCTGATCGAGGCACTCCTTTGGCCAACTTTCCCGGCGATGATGGTGCGGCGCGAAACTGGGCCAAAGTCATTGAACTGGTGCCCTTGGTTGCAAGACCTGCGAAACCAGCTGCCAACGGGACTCGCCAGTATCATCTGGCCCGCCTTGAACGCGGTCATCCAGCGCTTAGCCAGCGTCTTGATGATGGAGAGGTGGGCCTCTGCCGCGTCAGCATAGTGGCTAGCTTTCGCATGGCGGGTGCGAAGGATTGGGCGCCAATCGTTGCTCACATTGAGCCGGCCGCCGCCTGAGTGAGCCCCGGCGTGGTGCTCCGAGCTCCGCCTGGAGAAATCGAGGCGGAGCTCATGATGAGGCGCGAAGTTTATTGCCGATCAGCAGTCATGACGGCGGAGACGCAGATAGAATTGATGGGTGCGCCACCCCCACCGTTCCGCGCACTCATGCCGCCAGCGATGACAGTAGTCGTACTCTGCCTTTTTCAATAGGCCGCTCTCTGCCGTATCGATGTCCGACATCGGGAGTTGCGGTGTCATATTCTAAGGTCCGCTCGCGGATGCCTATCGGCTGTCGCCAGACCGGTCGCTCCTGGTGTTCGAGGACGGGAAAGATCGCGTGTACGAATCTCGCGCGGCCTTGCTGGAAATGATGGATGCAATTGCGAACGAGCCCCTCGCTCATTGGTGGCGGGCCGACTGTCGGAGGGGCAAGAGTTCCCACAGCATGCCAGGCGACTGGCAGCTGAACTTGGCATCACCAAATTGACGGAGCTGGATGACGTGGTGCATCAATTGGGCGTGGAGGCTTCCATGAGCCCCCCGGTGTTTGGCCAGCTTGTCGCCTATGTCGGTGAGGCGATTCTCCAGACCTTGGGTGCGACTGGCAGATGCAGCTAGTGTCCTGATTCAGAAGTTCCTATCCAGCTGGGGCATGCACATGGAGGGTGCGGCGGCAAAAGCGCTCGATGCTTGCCAGGATATCATCGGCCGACTTGGTCCATCGGAGCGGCTTTGGATTTTCGTTCTGCCGGTGGATGAACGCCTCGATCGCTTCAATCAGCTCTTTGACCGAGGTGTGAGCACCTCGCTTGATCTGCTTTTCGGCCAGCAGCGAGAAAAAGCGCTCGACCCCCGCCTTCGCGGGGGCAAGGCTCTGGTTGATCCAGGATGACGATGTCGGGGTGAAGTGGGTGTGCCAGTGTGGCCGCTTGGCGAACCAATCGCGGATGAGCTTCGTCTTGTGGCTGGATGCATTGTCCATCACCACATGCATGTCGAGACCGGCGGGCACATTGCGCTCCACTTCATCAAGGAATTTGCGGAACTCCTGGGCGCGATGGCGTGGCATGCATGTACCGATCACGCTGCCTGCCTTCACATCGGTCCCGGCCGTCACGGCGGCGATGAAGCCTGCAAACAGCGTCGTCGTGCCGTGGCGCTCATAGTCGTGGGTGCGCCTCTCGACCTGGCCGGGGGGGAGTATCCGAAGTTTTGTGTAAGCGATTTCCGCTCGGTATTGTTTCCTTTTGTGTTTTGCTTCTTCAGCGCGCTGAAGAAGCAAAAACGCTCGCCGAACTGGATGGCGAATTGCCCCATGGCCGCCGTCCATTCGATGGGCCTTCGCCAATGCACGCCCGCATTTTTGATGGCCAGATACAGAAGCTTAAACGCCGCCTCGTCCGTTGGGAAGCTTCCCCTGGTTTTGATGATTTTCCGTAAAGACCGGTTGAGCGCCTCGACGCAATTCGTGGTGTAGATCATTTTGCGGATGGCCGGCGCGAAGGCGAAGAACGGGATCACGTGCTCCCAGGCCCTGCGCCAGGCTGCTCCGATCGCCGGGTAGCGTTTGCCCCATTCGGCTTCGAATTCGTCCAGCCGGACAAGAGCCTGGTCAGCATTCTCGGCCCGATAGATGGCCTTGATCCACGGCATGATCGCTTTTCGATCTTTCCAGGTGACGAAGGCAAGGCTGTTGCGGATCAGGTGAACAATGCAGAGCCTGCCCCCGGCTTGAACGGGGGTTTGAACCAGCGTCTGGGGATAGACCGTCGACGACGGCGATCAGAATATCGTTCAGACCCCGGACTTTCAGCTCGTTCATCATCTTGAGCCAGAATTTAGCACCCTCGGTTTGTTCGATCCGGAGGCCTAACCCGCATCTCTCACGGGGCTGAGGCGCATCGAGGCCACTTACGGTGTAAACTTGTTTTGCGATAACGAGTTTTTGCCGATTTGAGGTGGCTCCCCGATGCTGACAGAGCGTAGCGCGAGCGAGATCGATTTTGGAAGAGCGGGCGGACGCCGTGTGGTCGCGGATTTCGATGGCGGCATGGTGTCCTCGGACGCCGGGGCGCTGCTACTCGGGGAGACGGACAAGGCCATCGGGCTCGTCGATCGCTTCGCCGCCTGCTTTCGCGATCGGCGCCATCCCGCTTACGTGGTTCACGAAGTGAAGACCTTGGTCGCGCAGCGGGTGTTCGGCCTGGCGCTGGGCTATGAGGATCTCATCGACCATGATGAGTTGCGCCGCGATCCCGTTCTCGGCGCGCTGCTCGGTAAGCTCGGGCGCGAGGCTGAGGCTCCGTCACCGCTGGCCGGGAAGAGCACGCTGAACCGTCTCGAGCACGCCCCGGCTGATGGCGCCACTGGGCGCTATCACAAGATCGGCCATGACGGCGCGGCGATCGAGGCTTTGTTCGTCGACGTATTTCTCGACGCGCATGGTAAGCCGCCGCGTGAGATCGTGCTCGACCTCGACGCCACCGACGATCCGCTTGCCGCGGCCATCAGGAGGGGCGGTTCTTCCATGGCTATTACGATTGCTATTGCTACCTGCCGCTCTACGTCTTCTGCGGCCGGCATCTCCTCGCCGCCAAGCTTCGTCGCTCGAACATCGACGGCAGCGCGGGCGCGGTCGAGGAGACGGCGCGCATCGTCGGCCGGATCCGGGCGCGCTGGCCAAAGATGAAGATCGTCTTGCGCGCCGATTCCGGCTTCGCCCGTGAGGCCCTGATGGTTTGGTGTGAGGCTCATAAGGTCGACTACGTCTTCGGTCTCGCCCGTAATGCGCGTCTGGAGGCCCGCATCGCGGCAGGCTTGGCCGAGGCGCGGCGGCGGTCGGAGGCTGCGGACGGCAAGCCGGCGCGGGTGTTTCGGGATTTCCTGTGGTCGACGAAGGGCTCCTGGTCACGCCGCCGCCGTGTGATCGGCAAGGCGGAATGGACCGGCGGGGATGCCAATCCGCGCTTTCTCGTCACCTCGCTGAAGCCCGGCGCCTGGACCGCCAGGCCGCTCTACGAAGACCTCTATTGCGCGCGCGGCGAGATGGAGAACCGCATCAAGGAAGCGCAGGGCGATCTCTTTGCCGACCGCACCTCGGCGGCGACGATGCGGGCCAACCAGCTGCGCCTGTGGTTTGCCTCGATGGCCTATGTCCTCCTCTGCGCGCTGCGCCGGATCGGCCTGGCTCATACGCAGTTTGCCGCTGCGACCTGCGGCACGATCCGGCTGAAGCTGCTGAAGATCGGCGCGTTGGTGAAAATCAGCGCGCGCCGGGTCAAGATCGCCTTCGCGTCGGCCTGTCCGGCCGCCGCCGAATGGCGTCTCGCCGCGGCGCGGCTCGCACATGCTCGTGGCTCCCCTGCCTGACGCGCGAAGCCGCGACGCGCCTCTCTCGCGGTATCCCCCGAGGCCCACTGGAGACACGAAGAGGCCGAGCCAATTGACGAAGCCGGTCGCGCAATCTGCGCCACCCCCAAGCACGTCACCCGTCAACATCGCCGAGAAATCGGCCGGATGACCACGCCATACCTTCAGGCGCGTGAGAAATGCGGGCTAGCGCCTCTTTGCCCCCTTCGGCGTTGAACGCCAGCGCGACATAGACGGCTTTGTTCTTGACCAAGCCCTCGTCGCGGATCTTGACACGCAAGGCGTCGAAAAAGACGACGGGATAGACCGGATCGAGCGGCCGGTTCTGCCACTCGCGGACCTCGTCCAGAACGGCATCGGTGACCCGGCTGATAAGGTCCGGCGAGACTTCAACGCCATAGAGTTCGGCTAGATGACCCTGGATCTCCCGCACGGTCATGCCGCGGGCGTAGAGGCTCAAGATCTTCTCGTCGAAGCCGTCAAAGCAGGTCCGGCCCTTCGGGATCAGCTGCGGCTCGAAGCTTCCCGCACGGTCGCGGGGAACAGCGATCTCGACTTCCCCGTCTCCGGTCAGAAGCGTCTTCGAACTCGTGCCATTGCGATTGTTGCCTGTCCCACGACCGGCAGGGTCGCCCTTCTCATAGCCGAGATGGGTGCTCAGTTCCGCGCCCAGCGCCCGCTCGATCAGCGCCTTCTTGAGCTGCTTGAAAAGCCCGTCTTCGCCGGTCAAATCCTCCGGCTTGGAGTTGTGCGTTAAAAGCTGATCGAGCAGCTCCGGTGCGATCGAAGTCTTGGTCATGTGAGTTCCCCCATTCCGGGTTAATTAACCTCACAGAAACCTACTTACACATCGTTTAGGACACCCTCGGCCGGGACGCATCGGCAGAAGAGGCTGCGTTCGATCAAGGGCCTGGATCTGGCTCTTTTCATCGACACAGATCACCAGCGCCTTCTCCGGCGGATCGAGATACAGCCCCACGACATCGCGTACCTTCTCGACGAATTGCGGGTCGGTCGACAGCTTGAACGTCTCGGTGCGATGCGGCTGCAAGCAAAAGGCCCGCCAGATCCGGTGCACCGACGATGCCGATATGCCCGACGCTTTCGCCATGCCTCGCGTGCTCCAATGTGTCGCGTCCGAGGGCTTGGCCTCGAGCGTTCTGGTGACAATCTCCTCGATCCGATCATCGCCGATCTTGCGCGGCGCACCGCATCTTGGCTCGTCGCCGAGGCCATCAAGACGATGCCTGGCGAACCGCTCGCGCCAAATCCGGACGGTCTGGCGCGTAACGCCCACCGCAGACGCGATCTGGCAATTGTTCTCCCCGTCCGCCGCGCGCAGGATGATTTCGGCCCGTTGCGCATCCGCACGCGCGATCTTGCGCCGACGGACGCAGTCCGCGCTCAGCTGGATCATGCTCGGTTTTCCACTCGCCATCATCGCCCCCGCGAATTGCTGATCCAATACAGGGAATCACAGCGACAAATAGCTGGATAGAAATTTCCGAAACAGGACACTAGTGTATGCCCGCTGATATGATCCCTTTTTTCGTAATGCGTAGGTCGGGGGTCGAATCCCACCCTCTCTGCCAGATATTAATTACCACATTGATTTTATGAAACTATTTCGCACCTACAATTCTCATCCCCCATTTTATCCCCCGAAGCCTCTCGGGCGAGAAAACGCTCGCTGGTTCAATCTTGAATGCAGTGGAAGGCGTTGCCTTCGTTAATCAAACTGATCGAGCAGTCTGTATTTCCCACAAGCGAGATCCGCTATGTCGTCACATTGCTGAGGAAAGGCGGTGCCGAGCACGTGCAGCAATCATTGCCCACTCTTTCAGTTCACGATACGTTCGGTCCAATTGCAACGTTGATTCGCTATCCGTTTGGGCGACCGTACGATGGAACTTCAAACGCTCGAGACCTTGCGTTCAAGCCATCCGGCGTGGCGGCTTCTAAGAGCTGATCATGGCCCGCTGATCGCGAGCTTTCTGAACCGCGTGTTCCTGAAGCCTAATGTGCGCCAGATGCAGGAATTGGATCTGGTCCGCCATCTTGACGATGAACTCTTCAAGTTGCGCCGGGAATTGGGCGAAGACAGATTTCCACGCGAGGCCAAGGCTTATCTCGACGACTGGGCGTCGGATAAGAATGGCTGGCTGCGCAAACGCTATGCCGCCGGCAGTGACGAGGCGCAGTTCGATATCACGCCGGCGACCGAGGCCGCTCTCACCTGGCTGTCAAGTCTTGGCCGGCGGACCTTCATCGGCACCGAATTGCGGCTCAGGACGATTTTCGACCTGCTGCGCGATCTGATCAACGACACCGAGCCCGATATTGCTGCCCGCATCGCGGAATTAATGCGCCGCCGCGCCGCTATCGATGCGGAGATCGCCCGTCTCAAGGACGGTGACGTGCCTGTGCTCGACGACGCCGTCATTCGCGATCGATTCCATCTCATCGTCGAGACCGCTCGGAGCCTCTTGTCGGATTTCCGCGCCGTCGAGCAGAATTTCCGTCAGCTTGACCGCGACGCCCGGATCAAGATTTCCGTCTGGGAAGGGAGCAAGGGTGAGCTTCTTGGGGCCATCCTCGGCGATCGCGATGCCATCGCCGAAAGCGATCAGGGCCGAAGCTTCCGTGCCTTCTACGATCTCCTGATGTCGACCGACCGCCAGGACGAGCTTACGCATCTCCTGGAGCGCATGCTGACGCTCGATCCTGTCAGGAACCTGAGGCCGGATCGGCGGATCAAACGCGTCCATTATGACTGGCTGACGGCTGCGGAGGCAACCCAGCGCACGGTCGCCAAGCTCTCAGGCGAGTTGCGCCGCTATCTGGACGACAAGGCCTGGCTGGAGAACCGGCGCATCATGCGAATTCTGCGGGATATCGAGGTCCGCGCCGTCGAGATCAGCGATGCGCCGCCGGCGGGTAGCTTCATGGAGCTCGATGCTCTGGCCCCGGAGATTGCGCTGCCGATGGACAGGCCGCTCTTCTCACCGCCACACAAGCCCGAGCTGGACGATGCTACGCTCGGTGTTGCTGATATCGACATCCCGGCGGACGCGCTGTTCGACCTGGTCCATGTCGATAAACGCCGTCTCCAGGCCCAGATATGGCGCGCCCTGCAGCGCGAAGACCAGATTGCCCTTTCCGACCTCGTCGAGGCGTATCCGCTGGAACTCGGGCTTGCCGAACTCGTCGCCTATCTGTCAATTGCCTCGGAGAACCCGAACAGCGTCATTGACGATACGGATCGCGCGAGCATCGCGTGGCTCGATGCGAATGGCAAATCGCGGCGCGCGATCATGCCGCGTGTCGTCTTCATTCGTCAGGGAGAGGCGCAAGCAGAGAGCCCGATGATAGAGGAATTGCGCCATGAGTGAGGCGACCGCCGGACCCGGCCGCGACAGTCTCCCGCCGGCCTTGATCGCACTGATGAAGGGGGTGGTCGAGCGGGAGCTTGCTCCGGCCGTCTGGGAGGATTTGATGCAGCATACGTCGCAAGTCCGCGACTATGTCGGCGTCATAGGTCTCGTGCTTGTACTCGATGAGGCCGAGGGCTTCGCCTATCTGCGTCAGCGTCCCGAAATCGAGGGGGAGACGCCGCTGCCCCGCCTCGTGCCGCGCCGCCAGCTCAGCTATTCGGTAAGCCTGATGCTTGCCTTGCTGCGCCGCCGTCTCGCCGAAGCCGACGCCTCCGGCGGCGACACACAACTCGTGCTGACACGCGAGGAGATCCACGATCTCAGCCGCCACCTGATCCGCGAATTGAGCAATGAGGCCAGGCAGGCGGACCGGCTGGGCCGCGATCTGCAAAAGATAGTCGAGCTCGGCTTTCTCCGGCCGATCAAGCGCAGTGGCGAGGCCTTCGAGGTCCGCCGGATCCTGGCGGCTTTCGTCGATGCGCAATGGCTGAGCGAGCTGGACCGGCGCCTCGCCGATTATGCGGCTTACGCCTCTTCTAAACGCGAAATGGCGGATGAGACATGAACGCCCTCCTCGACGATCTGACAGCGGACGCGCCTTCCGCAAGTGAGCCCGCTCCGCCGCAGGACGCGCGAGAGGCCGGACAGCCCGGCGTCCGGCTGATGTCGGTTGAGGTGCTGAACTGGGGCACGTTCGACCGACATATCTGGAGCCTAGATCTGTCAGGCGGTAACGGACTGCTGACCGGCCAGAATGGTGCGGGGAAATCGACACTGGTCGATGCGATCACGACGCTGCTCGTGCCGGCCCACCGCATTAATTACAATAAGGCGGGACAGGCGGAGCGCGACGAGCGCAATCTGCGCTCCTATGTGCTCGGAACCTATAAGAGCGAGCGCACATCGACCGGCAGCGGCGCCAGGCCTGTCTCGCTGCGCACCCCGGGCAAGACCTATTCCGTCATACTCGGCCGCTTTCATAATGCCGGTTTCAACGAGACGGTCACGCTCGCCCAGGTATTCTGGTTCAAGGAGCCGCACGGCCAGCCAGTCCGCTTTTTCGTCGTCGCCGAAGGCGCGCTGTCGATCAAGGAGCACTTCGTGGGCTTCGGCCGCGATATCAACGCGCTGAAGAAGCGTTTGCGAAAGGCGCCCCGGGTTACGCTTCACGACAGCTATCCGTCCTACGGCGCCGACTTCCGCCGCCGCTTCGGCCTCGCCGGCGAGCAGGCTATCGACCTCTTTCTACAGACGGTCTCGATGAAGACGGTCGGCGATCTGACCGGGTTCGTGCGCCGTCACATGCTGGAGCCGTTCCCGGTCGAGGAACGTATCGAGCAGATGATCCGCCATTTCGACGATCTCACCCGCGCCCATGGGGAGGTGGTGAAGGCGCGAGATCAGATCGAGCGGCTGACACCGATCGTATCGGATTGCGGCAAGCACGCCGATCTTACCGCCGAAATCGGTGGGCTCGCAGCGGCCCGGGATGCCCTCAAAGCCTACATGGCAACCCATCTGTGCGCCTTGATCGATGAACGGATGAAGACGCTCGACGAGGATCTCCGGCGTCTTGCCCAACGGATCGCCAATTTGCGCGTGAAGGAGGCTGAGAACGAGCAGACGCGTCTGGCGCTGGAGCGCGATATCAATGCGAACGGAGGAGCGCGGCTCAACCAGATCGAGCTTGAGCAGCGGCAGAGATCGGCCCTGCGCGATGAGCGCAGACGGCGAGCGGACAGTTATGCCGCGGTCGCCACGGAACTCGGCTTCGCCACGCCGAAATCGCTCGACGCCTTCGCTGACAGTCAGGCCGCGGTCCGCGAACAGCTCACGGCCGTCCTTGACGAGGAAAGCACGCTCCAAAACCAGCGTGTCGAATTGGAGATTACCTTCAGAGCCAAGCGCGACGAGCATGATGCGCATCTGAAGGAAATCGCCTCCCTGAAGCGGCGGCGCTCCAATCTGCCTGCGCCGATCATCGCGCTGCGCGAGCGGCTATGCGAGGCGATCGGCATCGAGCCGGACGCCGTGCCCTTCGCCGGCGAACTGATCGAGGTGCGCAAGGATGCGGCCGAATGGGAGGGAGCCGCCGAGCGGCTGCTGCACGGCTTTGCCCAGACGCTGCTCGTGCCTGTGCGCCATTACGAAGCGGTGTCGGCCTGGGCGGAAGGCCATATCGGCGCGCGCCTCGTCTATTTCCGCGTGCCCGCGGATGTTCCTGCCCAGCGGCAGCGGCGGCATCCGCAGGCGCTTTCGGAGAAATTGCGCCTGCGCGACGACACGCCGCTCTATCACTGGCTGCAGCGCGAGGTCGACACACGTTTCGACCATGTCTGCTGCGCCAGCATCGAGCAGTTCCGGCGCGAGACGAGAGCCATCACCAGGAGCGGGCAGATGAAGACGGGGGGCGATCGTCACGAGAAGGATGACCGCCACCGCATCGACGACCGCACGCGCTATGTGCTCGGCTGGTCGAATGCCGCCAAGATCGCCGCCTTGGAGATACAGGCGCGGGTGATGAAGAAGGTTATCCAAACGCTTAGCCAGGACCTTACGGGCGTGCAGGCAAAGTTGCGGGCGCTTTCCGATCGCCGAGGGTGGCTTGAGAAGCTCAGCACTTTCGAGAGCTTCGCCGATATCGACTGGACCTCCGTCGTACTTGAGATCGAGACGCTTGAGGCGGAACGCCGGGAGCTGACGGAAGGCTCGGATGTTTTGCAGGCGCTTCGCGCCCGTCAGCGGGAGGCGGAGGCCGAGTATCGCGATCTGCGCGCAAAACTCGATACCGCCAACCGCGACGAGGCGAAAATAACGGAGCGGCACGAAGAGCTGAGCCGCCGCCGCGCTGCTGCCGAGGCGGATATTGACGCGATCGCTGAGGACAAGCGCCTCGCGGCGGCGCCAATGCTCGATGCGATGCGCG
This sequence comes from uncultured Alphaproteobacteria bacterium, assembly GCA_963798805.1. Taxonomy (GTDB): domain Bacteria; phylum Pseudomonadota; class Alphaproteobacteria; order Rhizobiales; family Rhodomicrobiaceae; genus CAVZCK01. The sequence continues at coordinate 292,653 of CAWCVC010000015.1, read as the reverse complement.
AGGAGGTGCTGGGCGAGCAGCGGCTGACCATCGAAGGCTGCCAGAATCGCGAAAGCGAGATCCGCAAGGCCCTCCAGGACCGCATTGATTCCCGGCAAGCCAGCCTGCGCTCGCTTACCGCACGTCTTGCCGCCGCCATGAGCAACTATCGCAATCTTTATCCGGAGGATACCCGCGACGCCGATGCCTCCGTGGAGGCGGCTGACGAATACCGCCGGATGCTCTCATCGCTGTGCGAGGAAGGCCTTCCGCGTTTCGAGGCGCGCTTCAAGGCGCTGCTCAACGAGAATGCAATCCGCGAGGTCGCCGGCTTCCAGTCGAAACTGCGCGAGGAGGAGCGCACGATCCGTGATCGGATCGAGACCATCAATGGCTCGCTGCGCGACATCGATTATCACGAGGGCACCTATATTTCTGTCGAGGCGACCTCGACGACGGATGCCGAGATCCGGGAATTCCAGCAGGATTTGCGCAAGTGCACCGAGAACACGCTGACGGGAAGCGAGGACAACGCCTATGCGGAGGCGAAATTTTTGGAGGTGAAGCGCGTGATCGAGCGCTTCCGCGGGCGCGAAGGCCATACCGGGCTCGACCAGCGCTGGACACAGAAGGTCACGGACGTCCGCAACTGGTTCGAGTTCTCGGCATCGGAGCGCTGGCGCGCCGACGAGACGGAGCGCGAGCACTATTCCGATAGCGGCGGCAAGTCGGGCGGACAGAAGGAGAAGCTGGCCTATACGATACTGGCGGCAAGCCTTGCCTATCAATTCGGGCTCGACAAAGGCGCCGAGCGCTCCCGCGCCTTCCATTTCGTCATGATCGACGAGGCGTTCGGGCGCGGCTCCGACGAGGCCGCGGAGTTCGGCCTGAAACTGTTCCGGAAGATGGGCCTGCAACTCCTCATCGCGACGCCGCTGCAGAAAATCCACGTCATCGAGCCGCATGTTTCCGCGGTCGGCTTCGTCCACAATGAGGACGGCAAGCGCTCCTTTCTGCGCAATATGACGATCGAGGAATATCGTGAGGAGAAGCGGAGCCGGTCGTTGGAGGCGCGCTCGAACTCGCAAATACGGGCGGCATGAGCAATTGGACGACGCCCGATGATATCCGCGCCGAGACCGAACGGTTGTGGTCTCGTGGACAGCTTCTGGCCTGCGTCCTCGATCAGGTCGCTGATCGGATCATCGAGCCGCCCATCCTGTTTCCCTATCGGCGCCGTTTGCGCGGACCACGCGCGGACGAACTTGGGTCCGCTTTCGACGCCGTCCGCGACTGGGTTCAGTCGCTGAGCGCAGCATCGCGATCCGAAACGGGTACGGGCTTCGATATCGAATGGCGGGATGTCAAAACGCGCCAGCTCGGCCGTAATCGCCTGCCATCAGCATTCATTTTGCCGTCTCTCAATGATGCCCTTGCTTTGATCGGACGTAACGCCGAGGCTGAACGCTTCGCGGAGCTTGCCGTGGTCACTTTGAGGCGCTTGCCCGGGTTCGCCGCCTGGATAGCGAGAAAGCCCTTCGTGTTGCTCGATCATGAGGCCGACTGGACACGGATCCTCGACGTCATCGACTGGTTCCTCGCTCACCCGAAATCCGGCGTCTATGTTCGCCAGATCGATGTCCCGGGTGTCGACAGCAAATTCATCGAGGCGCGAAAGGCGCTGCTCAACGAACTGATGGATCTTCTTCTACCCGCCGATGCAATCGAAAGCGGGCATTCGGCCGGGCCGTCCTTCGAGGCGCGACGCGGTCTCAAATCAAAGCCCGCCCTCATGCGTTTCCGCGTGCTCGATCCCCGTCTGGCGATCGCTGGCCTTACCGACCTCACAGTGCCGACATCGGAGTTCGCCATACTCGACATCGGACCAAGCCGCGTCTTCGTCATCGAAAACGAGGTCACATTCCTGGCCTTTCCCGACCTGCCCGGCAGTCTGGTGATTTTTGGGAGTGGCTATGGCGTTGAGCGCCTTGCGACAACCGGCTGGCTTGGCTCACGGACTATAATCTATTGGGGCGATATCGACACGCACGGCTTCGCCATTCTCGACCGTCTGCGCGCCATATTCCCGCAGACCCGATCCTTCCTGATGGATCGGGCGACGCTGCTTGGCCATCGTTGTCACTGGAGCTTCGAGCCAGCGCCTCAGACAGCAGAGCTTAGCCATCTCAGCGATGAGGAGCGCGCCCTCTATGACGATCTTCGGTACAATCGGCTGGGTTCGGGCGTCCGCCTCGAACAAGAGCGCGTGCCTTTCGGTTTTGCCCGCTCAGCCATTCTGGCGAGCGAGTAGTTTTCGATTCTCATATCGATGGTTCAGCCTAAAACGTCGTCGGCATGCATTAACCTACCTCACCTTTATTGAACTATCAAATGGCCGCATGTGTTGCTGGACATAACCCAAAGCGTTCGCAGATACCTCTGGATCAAGACCATCATGAGTTTGCTGACCGGTGCAATCAGCTACGCGGTCTTGAAGGCGCTCGGAGTGGATTTTGCCGAGACCTGGGCGCTCATGATCTTTCTGCTCAACTATATCCCCAGCATCGGTTCAGTTCTCGGCGTGCTGTTTCCGGCGCTGCTCGCGCTCGTCCAATTCGATACGCTTTGGCAGTTTCTGATCATTTCGGTCCTTCTCGCTGGGACCCATATCGTCATCGGCAATATCATCGAACCGAATCTGATGGGCAGAACGCTCAATCTCAGCCCATTCGTCGTGATCGCCTCACTGGCATTCTGGGGAATGATATGGGGGATCGTGGGAGCGTTCTTAAGCGTGCCGCTTACGACCACCTTTGTCATTGCCTGCAGCCACATTCGGGCCCTCAGATGGGTAGCAATCCTGCTCTGCGCGAACGGCGGGACCGCCGTTGGCGCCGCCCCGATGGCGGAAGACGCGCGCATTTCTGACCGTACTCCATAAGCGACACAAGTTCCCAACGTCGTCGCAGCGGCGGGCGCCTTCCTGACGTTGGCCCCGAATGGAATGAACGATTTGCGGGTGATTGATCTCCGTGGCGCCGTGGCCGCTCGGGGCGCGACAATCACAGGCATCGAAACACTTGATGACACGGGCGTGAGACTTGGGTTTATCGATCAGTCCAATCATGAGACCGCCTTCGGCGCCCCAGCATCACTGTCGCGCGCGAAGCTTTGATGCAGGTCATGATAGAGAGCCGAGTGGGCAGGGCTACCCATCCAATTTGAGACCTGGATTTGCGGCGTGAATGAATTCGGCGAGAGGATGTTGTCGCGATTGGCGCGCAAACCTTGCCTTTCTCTTTGCTCGCCTTAGTGGTGAACCGCCCCGGGGCTGATCAGTATCCGTCGCAATGGGAGGCGATCACATCGATTGCGTCGAAGATCGGCTGCTCGGGTGAGACGCTGCGCAAACGGGTGAAGCCGGCCGATCTGCCAATTGACCTCGCCGCCTGATCCGCTACGTTCAGCCCGCCGGAGACTACGCAACCTTCAATTGCATTAGCTAAAACTTAATCAGACATATGGTGTTCTGGCCCCACGGCGCAACGATAGCCGAGGCGGGGCGCGGAGCTGGTCGGGGTTGCGGAGCGCCCCGCCTCGGCGGATAGGAAACACACCATGACCAAAGAGCAGAAAGTCATTCGCGCAAAACTCGGATTGCTGGAGCTGGCCAAGCAGCTCGGCAATGTGAGCCAGGCGTGCAAGATGCTGGGCTACAGCCGCGACAGTTTCTACCGGTTCAAGGAGCTGTACGACACAGGCGGCGAGTTCGCGCTGCAGGAGATCTCCAGAGCCAAGCCGCTGCTGCGGAACCGCGTCGCCGAGGAGGTCGAGGCTGCGATCGTCGAAATGGCGATCGAGCAACCGCCCTTCGGCCAGCTCCGCGTCGCCAACGAACTGAAGAAGCGTGGCATCACCGTGTCGCCGGCCGGCGTGCGCTGCGTCTGGCTGCGGCACGACCTGGAGACGATGAAAAAGCGGCTCAAGGCATTGGAAACCAAAATCGCACAGGAAGGCGGCATCCTCACGGAAAGCCAGCTCGCCGCGCTCGAAAAGGCTAAGGCCGAGAAGGAAGCACACGGAGAATTCGAGAGCGAGCACCCTGGCTATTGCGGTGCTCAAGACACTTTTTACGTCGGCAACATGAAGGGCGTCGGGCGGATCTATCAGCAGACCTTCGTCGACACCTATTCGAAGGTCACCTTCGCCAAGCTCTACGATCGCAAGACCCCGATCACCGCGGCTGAAATCCTCAACGACCGGGTGATCCCGTTCTTTGAAAGCCAGGACATCAAGCTCCAGCGCGTCCTGACGGATCGGGGCACGGAATATTGCGGCAATCCCGAGCGGCACGAATATGAGCTCTATCTCGCCGTCGAGGATATCGACCACTCCCGCACCAAGACCAAAAGTCCGCAGACCAACGGCATTGTTGAACGCTTCCATCGAACGGTACTGAACGAGTTCTACCGGCTGGCGTTCCGGAAAAAGCTCTACCACGCGATCGATGAGTTGCAGGCCGATCTCGATCTCTGGCTCGAGGCGTTCAACCGCGAACGGCCGCATCAGGGACGCTGGTGCTTCGGAAAAACCCCGATGCAGACTTTCCTTGACGCCAAGCCCATTGCGATGGAGAAAATGATCGCTGCCTGACAACGTCGGGAGTCAAACCGGACAGCTCCCCAGACACCGTCTGTCAGATCAAGTCTTGGCTTTTACACTTCAATTTCCCACCATATCCGCGACGCTACCGACCCAACCATCGCGCGCCAGACATGCTTTGTGGAGCGCAACGATCCGAGACGATACCTTCAAGCCGAAGGCGATTGTTTCGCGTAACAGTCACCGCAATCCCTGACCTCATCGGCAAAGACTGAACCGCTTCGCCGCCTTTGGAACCTTCTGAATCAATCAGACCATCGCCTTTAAGATTGCCGCAGAGACAGGAAAAGAAGCAAGCACGCTTCCCAGATTTCGCGTTTCAGCGTTCTCGTACTCACCCTGTGGGTCCCCTGAAGCCCTGTGCACTGGTCGGCCTCGATGGTCGGAAATCACTGTGCGGTCGGCTTCTCCGCTTGACGTCGGAGTTGCTTGATCAGCATGGCCAATCCTCGATCTTGTGGCGCGATTCGAGCCAACCGCTCTGCATATTCGAGTGCCGAACCGGCATCGCCGCCGTCACGACTGAATGTGAGGAGCGCCAACAAAGTGTCCTGATCGTCGTTATGCCGCAACAGATTCTCTTTGAGCGCCGCCATGGCTTCGCCGCTACGGCCAGCTGAATGCAGAGCGACCGCATAAACATAGGCATATCGCGCGCGATCCGGTTCAAGTTCCGTTGCACGGCGAAATTCGCCGAGTGCGTCACTAGGCCGGTTCCGCCGCGTCAATGTAAGACCAAGCGCATGGTGGAGTCCTGCATCCGACGGTGATGCAACGATCGCTCGACGCAAGACACTCTCTCCGTCACCATCCCGTCCAAGTTTCCGATAGAGATCGGCTAGGTTTATCGCAGCGGGTGCGTATTGCGGGCTCAGACGCAGCGCGGCCTGGTATTCGGTCTCCGCGGCGGCAGACAGAGTGCGCTTCGAATAGAAACTTCCGAGCGCCGAGCGCGATTCTGGTCGATCGGCATTGAAGCGTTGAGCCGCGACGAACTCCGCCGCCGCGCGGTCGAACCGTTCGCGATCGGTAGGAGGCTGATTTGCGGTCGGAACCGCCGCGAGCATCGAGGCTGCCTTGATGCGTACGCCGCGGCTCGGATCGGACAGTAGGGGTGAAACGAGTGACCAAATCTGACCAGCCGGGACGCTTTCGAGCATGTCGAGGGCGCCGATCCGCACCATCGGATCGGGGTCCGACAGGCTGGTCCGCGCCAAATTGATATTCGTTGGGGAAACGCGCTCGGCAAGCTCGGTCAGAGCGCTTGCGCGGGCAATGGCTGGCGCATTTCCATCGGCGGCCACGGCGGCAAGAAGCTTTGCTGCGTCCGGCCGATCGGACCACGCCGCATGAAATGCTTCAGCGTAATTCTGAAAGCCTTTTCTGCTCGGCCCGTACCAGCGTTCGATCGCCGAGGCCGCCCATTCGGCCGATTTGTCCGTGTGGCAGTCATTGCAGGCGTTCGGAGTGCCAAGCATCACAGACAGGTCCGGCCGTGGAACGCGCAAACTATGATCGTGCCGTCGATCGACGATCATGTAGGTCCTGGTCGGCATGTGACAGGAAGCGCAGGTAGGCGGAGGGCTCATCTCGGCGTGCCGGTGGTGTGTGACAGCGGCGTATTTGTCGGACGAATGGCATCGCAGACACACGCCGTCACCGGGAGCGCGAAGCTTTGCGCTGTGAGGCTCATGGCAGTCGCTGCAGGTGACGCCGGCCGCAAACATCTTGCTTTGCTTGAACGAGCCGTAATTGTAGACCTCGTCCAGCATCTGCCCGTCGGCGTAATAAAGTCCACGGCTGATCGGTGAGACATTGTGCGTGTCGGACAGCCATCTGCCCGGGACCCAATCTTCAGAAAATTCGCCGCGACGTGCGTGGCATAGGCCGCAAGTTTCGACCTCGGCGCGCAAGGTGCGTGGGGCGCTGCTCCGCTTGGCGTTTCCGGTTGCGGCATCGCCTGTCCAGGTGGCGTCAAGCCGTTCTGTGAAGCGCTTCGTGAGCCCCATGCTTGGGTCGTCGGTTTTGCCGAACGGCCACCAACGTTGTCGTTGTCGCGCCCAATCGACATGGCGGGATCCGGCGCCGTGGCACGCCTCACAACCCACGCTGATTTCCGCAAAGGTGGTCGCGTAGCGGTCACTTGCAGCATTGTAATTCTTCCGCACGCCTGTTGAGTGACACTCCGCACACATGAAATTCCAATTCTGGTTCAGCTTCGTCCAGTGCAGAGCATCGTTGTGTCGGATCTCTTCGTTGGGATAGAGATGAAACCAATGCTCTCCGCCCTTATCCTTTGGGCGGCTATCCCATGCGATCGATAGCGCTTGGAGACGGCCGTCTGGAAACTCGATCAGGTATTGCTGCAGCGGATAAATACCGAATGTGTACTTTATCTGGAACGTCGCGAGCTTCCCATCCGGCCCATCGGTCTCAACAAACGTTTTGCGGTTCTTGCGGAAAAAGCGGGAGTGCACGCCATAATAGTCGAAAGTCACATCGGAGAAATCGCCGAGGACGGTCTTCTCAGTTGCGTGATCCATCGCCTGCTTGTGCTGCGATGAACGCCACAGCTCCGCCTGCGTCTGGTGGCAGCCGGCGCACGTCTCGCTGCCGACAAACGTCGCTGAAACGTTGACATTGGGAAAGAGCCCGTCGAGGAGTTGGAATGCGAGGCCACCGAAGAAGACGACGGCCGCCGCGCCCAGGGCACCGAACCAGATCGCGGATTTCGCCCGACCACCGCCGGATGCGCGCTGGACCACTTCGTCGTGGACGCTCGCGGTTGGCGTAACATCGACGGCACTCTTCTTGATCCGATCCTTCTTGGCGGATTTGCTTCGATTGCGCGCCAACGTCTTCGTTCCATCAACAATGTGGTCCCGGACGACCGACCCGGTCGTATCCGGGTGGGCCACTTATTCGAATGCGTAGAGCCGCCAAGCAATTCGAGCATCGGCTCGTAGACCAGCTCGGTGGGATGCCGCTTGAAGCGCGGATCGCGCGCCGTTGCGAGTGGAGCCACTCGCCATAAAATCCGGCAGATGGGCAGCCATCGAAGCTAAATAATTGCCCGCGAAAGGGACGTGCACGGTCAAAAGTGCCAAACGGCAAAACCACAATATCGTCTGCGGCTTGGGGCGAATGCGAAACGGCCATTTAGAAGGAATAGCTTTAGGCAATTCCGCGTCACTTGGATTGTTGGCTGCCGAGCCGCTATCGCTCGAACGAAAAGATGACCTTCCAGTCCCGCTTTATATCCACGACGGTCCATCGATTCAAGGCCGCGGCGTCCAGCGCTGCGTCCAGGTGACCGAAGGTTGACTTTCGATCATAGGCATATTCGCGCACCGCATCGGTGTGATGCACGATCATGCCGAACCGCACCCCACCCGACATTGTCGTCCACTGCAACATTTCAAGATCGCCGTCGGAATTACCGAACGCAGCGATCGGCCGCTGGGCTACGTATTGATAGATACCGACGGGCTTGCCTCCCTTGTCATCGATGAAGTCGACTTGAGGCAGGCGGAACAATGTTGGCAGGCCATCGCGCATCTCGAATTTTGTTTTGATCGAGGAGCCAATCACCTGCTCCGGCGGAATGCCGTAGACCTTCTCTGTCCATGGCCGCATGAACTCGACGCCGCCACCGGACACGATAAAGGTCCTAAAGCCGTTTGCGCGCAAATAGGCGAGCAATTCGAGCATTGGCTGATAGACGAGAGCCGTATAGGGCTGCTTGAATCGAGGGTCCCGAGTTGTCGCGAGCCAATCGGTGACGATCTTGCTGAACTCGTCCGTCGTCATTCCCGCGTGGGTGGCAAGTATCAGCGCCAAGAGCCCCCGATTGCCCGACTTGGCGAGCGTTTTCATGTCGCCTTCGAGCGCCGCTTTGAATGGTTGCTTTTCCTTCCACTCAGGATGTAGGGGTGCGAGCGCCTTCACCCGATCGAGCGCGAACGCAAGCTGGGTATACATGGGTTGCTCGACCCACAACGTGCCGTCATTGTCAAAGGTGGCGACGCGCGCGTCGGATGGAACAAAATCGGCAGAACTTTCGGCCGTCACCCTGGTAACGAAATCAACGATGGCTTTTTTCGCAGCGCCATCATTCCACGACGGCAGCGGGTCTTGCGCGGCCGCTGTCTCGCCGATCAACGCAAAGATGAGCACGCTTACGAGTTTAATCATTCTGGACATAATTATTGCTCCACGCTCCGTGGCGTCGAACCGCGCTCATTTGCAAGAGGAAGTTCCAGACGAAAGTGGACGGCCCACGGGGCCGCCCACTCGGTCGCTTGGGATGCTCTATTCGCCCGCGTGACTGACCGTCTTCATTTCCTTAACCTGCTCGACGACCTGTTCCAGATTGTAGCTGGCGGGGCTCTGCATCGGCGGGAACTTGTTGTAGGTCTCAAGTTCCTTTAGCCACAACGCCTGACCGATCGGTAGGATATTCCAATCGTAGACATAGGCGGTTGCCGGTCCGGCCAGGGCCCCGGCTTGGCCGAAGAGAGTCTTCAACTGTTGTCCGAGCGAAGTCTCGAAGGGATCGCGCTTGATGTTGACGACTTGGGTCCAATGATAGGGCTGCACGCCGGCGACGAAGCCCTCCGGCGAGTCAGACACCATCGAGAAATATATTTTCCAGTTCTTGTAGCGCACCGCCGACGGTTCCTTGCCGGAATAATAGTAGAACACGTCACGCGCCGACTTTTTCGATTTGCCTTCGAGGTATGCGCGCTGATTGACCCCGTCGAGCGTCGTCTTGACGATTCCAGGATAGCTTCCCGCCTCGATCTGCGCCTTCAGCTCATTCCCCTTAGGGCCACCCGCGATGTCGACCAGCGTGGGCAACCAGTCGAGGGAGGCGAAGATGTCGTTCTTTATCGTGCCGGGGGCGATGTGGCCGGGCCACCGTACGAGCATCGGAGCCCGCATACCGCCTTCCCAGGTGGTCAGCTTACCGCCCTTGAAGGGGGTGGTGCCGCCGTCGGGGAAGGTGATCGTCTCGGCGCCATTGTCGCTTGTGAAAGCGACAATGGTGTTATCGAGCTCACCCATCTCCTCCAGCTTAGCCAGCACCCGGCCGATATTGTCGTCCAGCTGCTTCATGCCAGCTTCGTTCACGCCCCAATCCTTGCCGCCGGGCTCGCCCACCATCGCCATGTATTTGTCCGACAGCATGGTGGTGATATGCATCCGGGCGGGGTTGTACCAGACGTAGAAGGGCTTGCCGGTCTTTTTGGGGGCATTGCGGTCAAGGAAGTCGACGACCTTGGCGGAGATTTCTTCATCCACCGTCTTCGACCGCTCGAGAGTCAGCGGACCCTCGTCTTTGCACATCTGATTCTTCTGAGTGCCGTCGGACGAATGGCACGCGAGGACGGGACGTGGCGGCGTCAAGCAAGTTGTCGTTTTCGGATCGACGCCCCCTGGCGGTTCTGGCACCCCGGGGATAGGCTCGTTCTTACAGGGAGGTGCGATAGCTTGGTCGGTGGCAGTCTTGTTGATATCCGGAAAGCTCACACCTTGCATGGCGTCGAGGTGGTAGAGATAGCCCCAGAATTCCTGGAACCCATGGGCCGTCGGCAATGCCGCCGGATGGTCGCCCAGGTGGTTCTTGCCGAACTCGCCGGTTGTGTACCCGAGATCGTACAGGAACTTGGCGAGCACCGGGGTACCGGGCTGGAGGTAGCTCGGGCTGCCAGGCAGCTGCGGTAGGATCATGCCGGTGCGCAGCGGATGCATGCCGGTTTCGAAGGCGTTACGCCCGGCCGTACAGCTCTGCTCTGCATAGTAGTCGGTGAAAAGCGCGCCTTCCCGGCCAATCCGGTCGATGTTTGGCGTCTCGCCGACCATCAGGCCCCGATGATAGATTGACGGCTGCATCCATCCGATGTCGTCGCCCATGATGAACAGAATGTTTGGCTTCTTGGCCTGGGCGACGGCATGAACCGACGTGGGCACGGCGAGAGCCGCAATGACACCGAAAGCCAGTGCGAAAGAGCGCGGGAATTCGCGTTTGGTCAACATTGAACACTCCTCATCATGGTTAGAGAATTGGTCCGCGCGCCTAGGCCTCGCCTGGGCATCGGTCTCGATTGCTGCTAATGATTGCGGGAGAATGCATCCTGAGCCCAGCAAGGAAAACTTCCGTAAGCTGAGTTATCCTCCGGGCTGCAGGGCGCGCCGGCGCCGTCAATGAACAGCGCGCTCTCGCCCCCCTTTGGCGGCAAATTGCCCTCCAGAACCCTCACCTGGTAGATGATTGCTTTCCCCTCCGCTTTTGGATTGGTCAGAACCACGACGGCCTGGGTCGCGCGCTCGCCGCGGTTAAAGACCGATAGCGTTGCGTTGGGCGGATCACTTTTGAAACTATTCTTCCCCTCGGCCCATCCTTTTATGAATCCCTCATTGCCCAGGTGGCCCGTCATCCGCCGCGGGCGATCGGCAAAGAAGACCGTCGCGGGCGCGACGTCCGTCATCGTGAGGACGCCGTCCTTGAACGTAGAGCCGCCAGCCGTTTGCACGAATAGAACCGATGCGTCCGTCTTCCGAACGGGTGACTTGTCCTGGGCCGAAGCCTGCGGCATTAGCGCGACACAAAGCGTTGTAGCGAGAATGGCGAGCATGGATGTCTTTGTCATAGGGGAGCCTCTCCAAGACAGCCATCTCTGGCTGTCGAAAAAATTTCCGATCGAAGCTATGCAATGAATAAACCTGCCGATGGAATACCGCTGTCAAATTGGCGACAATTGTCGGCTTGTTTTGAACGAACCAGATCGATGCACGAAGGCGGCTCTACTTTTGGGACAAGCGGGCGGTCCGACCAAGAAAACGGAGCATGAGGCAATGGACTCCGTCATTGCTCCATGTCTTCTGCCATTCAATGGTCCTCTTTGAAACCTCTTATTATCCAGCTTCTCGGATACCAAGCAGAGCAGCTTGATAAGAGGTTGTTCTTCTACAGCACAGTTCAGGCATTACAGGGTCATAGCCTCCGGTTACCGTGAGCAGCAGTAGTCGACCGCATTGGACAACTGCGTACACTGGCGGTACGTGACCGTACAAAGTAAGGTCAGATGGACATCTCTGATCGAACGAAACCTACGGATTTTTCCAAGCTATCGTTGAAATCATAAGTTTATATTGGAATTTCATCTAACGAATCGGTTAGTCATAACTCGATATAAGTTTTCTTGTCCGCTTGCCCCGGATTAAGGAGCGTGCCGATAATCGAATTTAATGAGAGCAGCGTTTTCACGCAGCGCAATCTTAGATATCAGGGTGATTGAGGATCATCATTAGAAATTATGAAGATAGGGATGTCATAATAATATTTTTGACCGTAATTTCGAATATGATTGGCAAGTAGCATCTATGGTTTCTGTGAACATTCATTGCGGTATTTAGTTGATGGATAGACCATAACTTACCGTTTAGATGAGGGTCAGGCTGAGTTTATTTAAATGGGGGAATGATACTAATGCTGAACGATTTAGCCAGAACTCGTATCCCAGGCTACATGGCGCTCCTGTCAACGGTGTTTCTTGGGATCGGTCCTTCGCAAGCTGCGGATCTGGGGGAGCCGCCCCAGCTTGCCGAGCCAGCGGCCCCTCCGAGCCCGTGGACTTTCAGCCTTACGTCTTATGGCTGGTTGCCATGGCTAACCGGGGACCTTGTGGCCAGGAACCGCAAATTTGATGTCCAGGCCAATCCGATCCAGATTCTCGACAATTTGGACTGGTCGACGCTGCCGGTATGGATGAGCTATGCAGAGGCTCGAAACGGACGGCTGACGCTCTTCAATGACATCGTTTACGCGAAACTTGCGGGCTCGAAAAACTTCGCGACCGTCAGGCAAGGGGCAGCCGGCACGCTCAGCCTGGGCGGCGACATCGAAGCTGACTATACCCAGGCGATTGTCGAATTTGGCGGAGCCTATGAGCTATGGGCGCAAGGCACCGCCCACGAAGCTGGATACACGGCTTTCGATGTGCTGGCCGGTGGCCGGTACTGGCATCAAGACGTGAGCATCTCCGGCGATCTGAACGCGACTCTCGCGATCGACCCCGGACTTAGTGGACTCACGATCAGCGGAAGTCGGGCGATCGCGAGATCGGGTGCAGTCAATTGGGTTGACCCGTTCATCGGTGCACGACTTCGTCATGAGCTCACGTCTGGTCAAGAGCTTATGCTGCGGGGTGATCTCGGTGGCTTCGGTGTGGGTAGCGACTTCACGTGGCAGGTGCTTGCCACCGTCAACTCGAAGATCTGCGCTTTTCAGGGCCTAAACTTGGATGCCTATCTCGGCTACCGGGCACTGTCGGTCGATTATGCACAGGGCTCCGGGATGAAGAGATACGAATATGACGTCGTCCAGCATGGCCCCGTTCTGGGCGTGACAGCGCACTTCTAATCTTTCTATCATCGCTTTCTTGGTGGATTGCCTCCAGTTTGGCGGTGCATGACAGCAAGCGTGTCGCGGCGGGCGCCCGGTAAGCCTGACTGCGATCATGTCTCAAGTGGGCATTGTCAGAATAACTGCAAAGCGCCGAAAAGGGGACGAAGAACGTCGAACGATTATGCGGCACTGAGCTCGCGCCACTCGGCGAGAGCAGCGGCACGGTTCAGCTTGAAATTTTTGCGGCTGTAGAGATGGCGCTCCTGATTGAAATGATTGTACACGGATGAATGAACCGCCGCGAATTTCTGAAGACTTCCCATCCGCCGAAACCGCTGCATTGCCCGTTCTCGTCGTCTGAGCGGCTGGTGGGAGTTTTCGCCCGGTTGTTCAGCAGGCGGCCGGTTTCCTGGCGCACGCCGTTGCCGATCGTTCTCAGCGCTGCCCGGTAAGAACCGAGCTTGTCGGTGACGACCGTTCCCGGTCGGCCATACCGTTTTCATCGCTTGGCGCAGAAATTTCAACGCTGCCTTGCGATCGCGGCGCTTGGTGACATAGGCTTCGAGGACTTCGCCTTCATGGTCGACGGCGCGCCAAAGATAATGGAGCTTGCCGTTGATGCGGACAAACATCTCGTCCAGGTGCCAGCGCCATTGCGACCACGCCTGCAGATGCCGTGCCCGTTTGCGACGGATCTCGGCCGCAAAGACGGACCGAAACGGTTCCACCAATATCGCACCGTCTCATGACTCACATCGATCCCGCGTTCGTGAAGCAGATCCTCAACATTGCGAAGCGATAGCGGAAATCGAACGTAGAGCATCACCGCAAGTCGGATAATCTCGGGCGAGGTTTTGAAGTAGCGGAATGGATTGGCGCACATGTTGGAACACTACGAAACTGTGGCCAAGCGCTCAAGTGCCGGTTCCTCTGACACTGCCCGCCCTCTTGCGCGATCTTCGCCTCCAAAACCTTCAGCCGCTTTTTCATGGTCTCCAAATCATGTCGCAGCCAGACGCAGCGCACGCCGGCAGGCGACACGGTGATGCCGCGTTTCTTCAGCTCGTTGGCAACGCGGAGCTGACCGAAGGGCGGCTGCTCGATAGCCATCTCGATGATCGCGGCCTCGACCTCTTCGGCGACGCGGTTGCGAAGCAGCGGCTTGGCCCTCGAGATCTCCTGCAGCGCGAACTCGCCGCCTTTGTCGTACAGCTCCTTGAACCGGTAGAAGCTGTCGCGGCTGTAACCGAGCAGCTTGCAAGCCCGGCTGACATTGCCGAGCTGTTTGGCCAACTCCAGCAATCCGAGCTTGGCGCGAATGACTTTCTGATCTTTCGTCATATGGTGTTTCCTATCCGCCGAGGCGGGGCGCTCCGCAACCCCGACCAGCTCCGCGCCCCGCCTCGGCTATCGTTGTGCCGTGGGGCCAGAACACCATGTGTCTGATTAAGTTTTAGCTAATGCACCTACTGCTTCCCGCGATGGAACCTTCGAACCCGAAGGTGTCACCCCTCTAAGACTCTCCGTGCTGCTCGCGCTCATGCCTCTTGCGTGTAGCGGCTGCCTTACGGGCAGATTTTCTCCGATCCTCAGCCGTCCGGCCCGTGTGGGGTGTTCTGCCCAATTGGGTCCAATCCGTCTCGGTCATATCGATCCCATAATATTTCGCAGCCTCCCTAATATTGGCGAAAGCCAGCTCGCGATCTTCATCTGAAACGCCGATCACCTGGTCAAAGCGCGCGATCGCATCTCTGACATGACTGGCGTCGGTCAGCGGCTCCTTTCGCTGTTTGGGAAATGCAAAGACGCTGTCAGGCAAGTCGCTCTGTTTGGTGAGCCTGCCGTGCTTTTCGTGGGGTTTCCAAGTCGCATGCATTTTGAACTCCATGCGTGTTCTTCGCTCTCGTCGACACGCGCTGCGGATCGAGCGGCCGAATAGCGGTTCGCTCTCAATGCGCGAGAGCGCAAACGAGCGGGCTTCGTGCGACGTAATGGGACCTGGGCATCGCCGAACAGAAGGCGGGCCAATCCGCCGCTCGCGGTGAACGCCAGCCGCCGCTTTCTGTTCCAAAAAAAAAGCGAGGTCATGATGGATGATGCGTCCCGGCATGTGTCCGCTTATCAAACCCGACCCATCCCGTCGGCATTGTCAGTACACGTTAATGTTTATTCGCTTTGAGCCGCTGCCGATGCGCGGCCTGCTTCGCCCGGTTCCCACATATTGCCATGCTACACCATCGCCGCCCCCGGCCTCGCGTATGATCGGCGAAAAGGAGCGTGCAAGCTGGTCCCTCACAGGCTTTCACACACGAAAAATCTTCCGTGCAGACAAACTGCGCCAGGGCTTCTCCGATCGGAAGGAGAAGCGCCTCCGGCGAACGCCACCGGCGCATCACCTGAAGCGCCAGGCGCGCAGGTTGGGCCTTGTGCTCTATCACGATCCCGCTGAACCTTTCGTCGCGCTCCAGCAGGCGGTTCAGCGGCTCCAACTCGCTCAGGCTTTCCAACGCCAGCGGACGGCCTTTGTGCTTCTGTACGAAGCCCCTGAACCATTCACGCAGGTTTCTTGCCTGATCCGCGACCTTGTCCAGCTCACCGGGAAGTGCCCGCGCCCGAATAGTCTCGAGCGCGCCAGCGGGCAATTTGCCGATGATGTGGCGGCGCTCAACCGCACGCTGGAGCGAGTGACGGGGCCGGTCGTGCTGGCTGGCCATGCTTATGCCGGTGCTGTCATCGCGGCAACGCGCGACGAGAAGGTGACCGCCCTTGTTTATGTGGCGGGCCTCGCGCGGTCGTACGCTTCTTCGATACCGGTCATTTCGCGCTGGAGACGCATGCTGCGGAGATCGCGGCAGCGATCCGCGATTTCCTTCGCTGACTTTGCAACTCGGTATCCGCTCCGCGATGTCGCGGCGTGGGTGCCCGCGCCGCTGGCGCACGCTAGTACACTGACTCAATCAGATGGTGCAGGCAGGCGCTTGAGTTTGCCGAAAATTTCTTTGGCGGATTTCGTCCAGACAAAGGGCTTGGGGTGACCGTTGTGATCGCGGATGTAGCGGCGGATGGCATCTTCCAATTCGGCGACGGATTTGAAGACGCCGCGACGGATGCGCCTTCGGGTGATGACTGAGAAGAAGCCCTCGACGGCGTTGAGCCAGAGCCTGTCCCCGCGAAGGCGGGGAATGCGGATGTGGGCGTGAAGTGGAAGACCCAGCGCGGATTGTCGGCCAGCCATTGCTTGACCTTGGGATGCTTGTGGGTGGCGTAATTGTCGAGGATGGCATGGATGACCTTTCCCGCCGGAACGGCGCGCTCCACCGCATTGAGGAACTTGATAAACTCCTGATGCCGGTGCTTTTGCATGCAACGCCCCAACACGGTGCCATCGAGAATATTGAGCGCGGCGAACAGGGTGGTGGTGCCATTCCGCTTATAATCGTGGGTCATGGTTGCGCATTTGCCGGGCTTCAGCGGAAGGCCGGGTTGCGTGCGATCGAGCGCCTGAATTTGGCTTTTCTCATCGATGGACAGCACCACGGCATGACAGGGCGGCTCCATGTACAGGCCGACGACATCCTCCACTTTCGCGGCAAAGGCGGGATCGTTGGACATCTTGAAGGTGCGTAAGCGGTGAGGTTGAAGGCGATGCCCATCCCAGATGCGTTGCACCGTCCGCAAGCTGACGCCGACAGCCTTGGCGACCGCCCGGCCGGTCCAATGCGTCGCGTTATGGGGTGGCTCGGAGCATGGCAGCGCCAGCACCCTGGCCACGGTCTCCAACTGAACAGGGGCTTTACCCGGCTTGCGCGTCTTGTCCCGCAAGAGGCCATCCACCCCTTGCTCGGCATATCGCAACTGCCAGCGCCACACCGCCGGGCGACTGCCACCGATCTGCCTCGCCACCTCCAGAACGGGCAGCCTGTCTGCCGAAAGAAGAACGATCCGTGCCCGCTGAACGTGCTTCTGCGCGCTGTTGCGATCCTCAATAACCGCCGCCAAACGCGCGCGGTCCTCAGAGGCGATGATGATGCTGACGGTTTGTGCCATATCAGCAGAATCGCACGAACTAGGCCGCGTGTGAATCCTCTGTTTGCGTCAGTGCACTAGTGTCATCCGCTCAGACGCGAGAAGCCGCTCTGACCGGTAGTCGCCAGCCCGGCCGGACGAAGTGGCAGGTGTAGCCATTCGGGAAGCGCTCCAGATAATCCTGGTGTTCTGGCTCGGCTTCCCAGAAATCGCCGGCAGGCGCCACTTCCGTGACGACCTTTCCTGGCCAGAGGCCGGACGCTTCGACATCGGCGATCGTATCCTCGGCGATCCGCTGCTGCTCATCGCTTGTATAAAAGATGGCCGAGCGATAGCTCGCTCCGATGTCATTGCCCTGACGATTTAACGTCGTCGGATCGTGAATTTGGAAGAAAAACTCCAGCAGTTTCCGATAGCTGATCTTCGAGGGGTCGAAAATGATTTCAATCGCTTCGGCGTGGGTGCCGTGATGGCGATAGGTGGCGTCCGGTACGTCGCCGCCCGTGTAGCCGACTCGCGTTGAAATCACGCCATCATAGCGACGGATCAGGTCCTGCATTCCCCAGAAGCAGCCGCCGGCAAGCACAGCGCGCTCGAGTTTCATCCGATATCCTCCACTTGGTCGAGGTAAGCGCCGTAGCCTTCGGCCTCCATGTCATCGCGGTGGACGAAGCGTAGTGACGCCGAGTTGATGCAGTAGCGCAGGCCCCCGGGATCGGCCGGACCGTCGGGAAAGACATGCCCGAGGTGGCTATCGCCATGCGTGGAGCGCACTTCGGTGCGGATCATGCCGTGCGAGGCATCTCGAAGCTCATTGATGTTTGCCGGCTCGATGGGCTTGGTGAAGCTCGGCCATCCGCAACCCGATTCATACTTGTCGGACGAGGCGAACAGCGGCTCGCCGGAAACAATATCGACATAGATGCCCGGCTCTTTGTTATGGAGGTACTCGCCGGTGCCGGGAGGCTCAGTGCCGCTTTGTTGCGTGACGCGGAATTGCTCGGGAGAGAGCTTCGCAATCGCCTCGCGCGTCTTATGATAGT
This sequence comes from uncultured Alphaproteobacteria bacterium, assembly GCA_963798805.1. Taxonomy (GTDB): domain Bacteria; phylum Pseudomonadota; class Alphaproteobacteria; order Rhizobiales; family Rhodomicrobiaceae; genus CAVZCK01. The sequence goes on along the minus strand of CAWCVC010000015.1, from coordinate 274,533 downwards.
CTTGCACTTGCCTGATCCTCTCGGCGGTCTCCATCTGCTCCCTTTTGCGATTGTCGCTCATTTCCTTTCTCCTTGTTTTGACTCCGGAAGCCACGAAGATTCCAGGAACATCACGGTCCGCGTTGTGTGAGTTCTTCGCGCCGCTTCATGAGGTGATCGAGTTGTTCCTCCTGCTCGGCGATGCGTTGCGACATCAGTTCTTCGTTTGCAGCGCCTGAATATCCTGCGGCTTGTTCGATCAGTTCGCGGAGGTTATCCCGCACAATGTCGATGCGCTCATCGATCTCCGCGAGGGTGAGTGGAATTTCAGGCATAGGCAGGACTCCTCGGCATGACACGTCCTTTCATCGCTTACTGTCGGCGATATGTTTCATTCTCCGAGAGGATCGCGGGATGAACCGCCCCTCCGTTGAAAGCTGGTGCCGCTCAATCCAAACAACAAGCATTTTGCGTCCGGTATGTGAATCCGGGTCGATGCTCCAACGCAACGGCCCGAATCTTCCACCCTGCTAGCGCATGCCAGTATCAGCGTCGCGAGCGTGCGCGGTCCACAAAATCCGAGCCAGCACGACTAAGATGCGCCCGCCGGCCATAAGGGTACCGCGCAAGGACCCGGCGACCTTCGACCGACCACCCAGACGCCGACCATAGGGCACCGGGATTTCGATAATGCGCAAGCCGGCAAGCGCGGCCTTCATCTGCATTTCCAGATTCCAGCCATAGGTCGTCTCCCGCATATCGAGGCCAAGCAGCGTCTCGTACTGGATAGCGCGGAAGGCACACATATCGGAATAGCGGAAGCCGCAAGTGAGGCCGACGAGAGAGCCGATCGCCCAGCCGGCCGCGAGTTGGTGCCAAGCCATCGAACCGGGCTCGCGCCGGCCCCGCGTGCGGGAGGCAATGACGAAATCATGCGTGTCCGCCAGGAGCGGCGCAACGAGGCGGGGCAACTCGGAGGGCATATCGCTGCCGTCGCCGTCCATGAAGACGACGATCCGGCACCCGTCACGCGCCGCCTTCACGCCTTCGAGGCAGGCGCGGCCATAGCCCTTGCCCGCATCGATGACCCGCGCGCCGCGTGCCTTCGCGATTGTCACGGTCCGGTCTTGCGACCCGCCGTCGGCGATGATGATTTCATCTACGGCCTCGCGCTGCAACGAACTGATGACGGGACCGATCGCACCTTCCTCATTCAGCACCGGAATCACCACGCTTACCCCAGTTTTCAAGCGGGTCGCGTCATCAGCAATTTCGAGGACCAGCGCCATCAGAGGCTCCAGCGCAGGCCGCAGCCCTCGCAGGCCCTGGGCGGCGTATCGCTGAGAAGGCTGTTCCGGAATGACTGGTAGGCCGGGCTGTTCCAGATGTCCGGCAGACTTGCCGTGCGGGCATCGCCGAGCGTGAAATTCTCGTAGCCTCGCATGGAAAATGGGGCGATGCAGCAAGGTAGGGCGCGACCGTGAGCGGTGAAATACATCAGCGACCAGGGGCGCCGGCAGAGGGACCACGGCGTATCCCCCTCAGCGCGGCGCAGGCTCGCCTCCGGCTCGGCCGCGCCCGAGGCGTCGAACATGACACCGAGCCCGGCGGCAAGACGCTCCGCCTCTAGCAGATAAGCGCCCTCCTCTTCGTCGCGCCGCTCGAACAGCGAGGACTCGGCGCGGGCAAGGCCGAGGCCTTTGTCCGGAAACACCAGCCGCTGCAGATGCACCTCCGGCACGCCGATCTCATGGGCGAGCCGGATGAAGGCGGGCAGCTGCTGCATGGTCTCGCGCAAGCCCGTCAGCCAGAGCGAGAGGCGCGGGCGGTCCGCGCCCATCTTCGCTTTCAGCGCGACAAAACTCTTCACATTGCGAACGATGCGGTCGAACAGGTCGCGGCCGCGCACCAGCTCGAACGTCTTCGCCTCGGCGGCATCGAGCGAGATGCGCAACTCATCGAGCCCGGCCTCGATCAGCTCACGGCTCTTCTTCTCGCGCATCAAGGTGCCGTTGGTGTTGAACAGCACATAGGTGCCGCGCGCCTTCAGATAGCGGACCATTTCGGGCAGCTCGGCGACCATCATCGGCTCGCCCACGCCGTGCAGCACCACGCGCTGAATGTTCGGGTACTGATCGACAATCTTGGTGAACAGCTCCCAGCTCATATCGGCCGGCGGCTCCAGCTCCTCGAAGGTGCGGGGGCAGGTCTCGCAGAGCAGATTGCAGCGGTTGGTCGTTTCCAAATAGAGGCACACCGGGTCCGCCGCCGCGACGGGGCCGCGCTCCACGCCAATCTGCTCGAAATAGCGCCTTGGGTCGGGCAGCGCGGGCTGCTCGCCGGCTGCCGGTTTCGAGCCATCGTCAGTCGCGAGCGCTTTCATGAAGGGCCTCCTTTTTCGAAAACAGCCGGGATCGCTCCAAGAGCGCGAGCAGCGCGAACGGGCCATAAAGTATGCCCGCGCCGGTCAGGCTCGGCGGCCAGCCAAGGCGGTAGAGCGCTGTCGCGGCGAGGGTGAGGTAGAGGACGGCGGGAGAAAACGTGAAACAGAGAAATGGGATCAGCCAGAGGAAGTACCAAGCGTGGGGCGGCGAAATCAAGACGGTAAACGCGGTGGCCAGCGTGAAGCTATCATTGATGCCGGGCCGCTCGGGACGCTCGCGGAAGGTGGAGTGCCAGGCCAGTGCGCCGAGAAGACCGATCGCCACCGCGAAGAACAAGGGCAGTGCGGCCTCACCGAAGCCGATCTTCTTCAACAACGCTGCCAGAAGGATACCCTGACCGCTTAGCAAGCCGCCTTCATCCGCATAGCCGCCCAAAAAGCCGAAAATCTTCTCGCCGCCCGAGAGATAGGGAAGGTAAAGCGCCGCGCCCGTGAGAACCGCCGCGAGCGGCATCTTCCAGTCGCCGCGCCGCCAGAGTGCAGGAGCCATGACTATTGGGAAATACTTGGCGAGCGTCGCCGCCGCGAGGGCTGCGCCGGTCCCCAAGGCGTTCCGCCGCTCGGCCCCGAGCATGGCGAGCAGGAGCAGGGCCATAGCGACGACGTCGATATGGCCGCTTCCCGCGACCTCCCAAATGGCGAGCGGATGCCAGGCGTAGATCACGACCAGATATTGCGGCAGGCCTCGCGCCGCGAGGAGGGCAAGAATCGCCCAGATCGCCAGCGCCTCGAAGCCAAGCATGACCACCTTCATGACCGTGACGCTTTCGCCGAAGCGTGTCGCCGCCCAATAGACGATCTGCGCCGTGGGCGGATAAATTGTCGGAGCATATTCCTTGCGGTTAATGCCGGGATAGATCGTGTCGTCCCGAAGCTTCGCCAGGGCGGGATCGGCGGGAATATAAATATAAGGATTGATGCCCGCCGCCTGAACGCGCCCGTCCCAGACATAGCGATAGATGTCGGTCGAATGGGGCGGCGCAAAAAGGATGAGCGCGCGCAGCACCGCCGCTAGGCCGAGAATAAAAAGCAGGGTATCGCGCGCGGAAAACCCTTGGCCTTCAGCCCGTCGCCAGGCCCAGAACACAGCCGGCAGATAGATGAGCCCCTGCACGAGCGTCAGGACAACGATGAAAGTGTGGTCTTTGGCGAAAAACGCGATCGCTCCCGCCAGCATGGATGCGAGCAGGAGCAGGCCGGATACCAACAGTGTACGGGGAATGCCGAATACAGTCATTGTCTCAGCGCGCTGCAAGAGGTGAGAAGAGCGGGAGAGTAGGCGAAGCCCGCGCTGCGGCCGGCACAGCGCTGAGCCGTCCGTCCTGCACGAGCCGGCCGAGCAGATCGGCGGTTTGCCGCGCCGGGCTTGACGCGATGCGGCGATGAAAGGGTACGCCGGCGAGCAATTCGCTTGTAGCGAGCCGCAGCGCGTCGGCGTCATCCACATCATACCAGGTCGGAAGCAGACAAACGGGAACGCCGAGTTCGGCTGCACGCTCCAATGTTTGCCGAGCGACCACCTCCGTGCTCCAGGCGATGTCCTCGAACAGCTTCGGATAGATACGCTTGCAGCCCAGTAAGTAATAGCCGCCGTCGGTCGAAGGGCCGAGCACGATCCGCTCGCCCGGCGCCTGCAGTACACGGACGGCCTCGGTGAGAAAGGTAAACGGCAGCGTCGGGCTGTCGGAATTGAGAACGCAGGCCGCATCGTGGCCGCACGCAAACTGCGCCTCCAGCGCCTTGATCAAGCAGAGACCGAAATCGGAATTCCAGATCTCCAGTAGGCTGATCTGTGTTGGAAGATGTGTACGGAAGAAATCTCCGCAGCCGACTGGTCCGTAGGCAATATAACCGGTAAGACTCTCATTTGCTGCAGCCCGCAGCAGATTGGCGGTGACGTCCTGGAGAAATGCCGTGTTACATGCCGCCGCCTCTTCCGGCGTCAGCGGCGGGACGAGCCTTGTCTTGGTCAGACCAGGGCGCGAGGCTTTGGCCATGATCGCGATCCCGCAAAAGCTCGCCTCGGTCATACCTCGCGTCATTTGCGATCTCCTTGAATTGCCAACCGCAATTGTTATTTCGCATGGAATGGCCAGACTATTGATAAAGTTTCCTCGATCTCACAAAAAGTTGTTATTGAATTTGAGGCGGTTAACAAAATCGTGTTCCCACAGAAGTTGTGTCGTGAAAAGATTTGCGGAAGACTATGATCGAAAGATAGCCAGCAATCCGCTTGCTTGATCGTCTTGCGGCTTGTCCTTAAGCCGTGGAAGTCCCTTTCGCGGAGCGGCTCACATGCCGAACGATACTGGAACAGAGGTCAGGGTGCATCCGCCTTCGGTGCGGATTATGCATTGGGTGAATGCTGCGGCGATCATCGTCATGATCGCTAGCGGCTGGCGCATCTACAACAACGTTCCAATCATCAGCTGGCTGACCTTTCCGATCTGGGCAACCCTTGGCGGCGATCCAGAGATCACTTATCGGCTCAACAAGGATGTCGGCTTCAGCAATGCGTTGCTCTGGCATTTCGCGGCCATGTGGGTGTTCTTCATCAACGGCACTGCTGCGCTGATTTACGGCTTCGCCACGGGGCGCATTCAACGCAAATGGTTCCCAATCTCCGTAGGCGGCCTTTGGCACGACTTCACGGATGCGCTGAGACTGCACCTTAGCCATGACGACCTCTCAGTCTATAATGCCGTGCAGCGGTTCAGCTATGTGGGCGTCGTGCTCGCCACGCTGCTCTCCTTCGCCTCGGGACTGGCGATCTGGAAGCCGGTTCAGTTCCATTGGCTGACGGCGATATTCGGTAACTTCCAGGGGGCACGGCTCGCCCATTTCATCGCCATGACCGCTATCGTGCTGTTTCTCGCCGTGCACGTGACGCTCTCGATCCTGGTCCCGACGTCCCTCAAAGCCATGATTACCGGAAATGTCCGGGTGACGCGCAGGGGAACGACGGCGGCGCCGTCTCCGGGAGAATGAGATGATCAGCAAGCGAGCCCCGTCCATTCATCGCCCGCCAGGCGGCATCGATCAGAGCCCCCTGATCGAGCACCGGACGCTGATCAGGCGCATCGAGCGGCGCGGCTTTTTGCGCGGAACGCTGAGCCTCGGCGCATTGACGCTGCTCACCGGCTGCGACGTCAGCAACAACCAAAACCTTCAATTCATTCTGCGGGCGATGTCCGGTTGGAATGACCGCGTGCAGGCCTGGCTGTTCAATCCGGCGGTGCTCGCGCCGACATATACGGAGGCCGATGTCGCTCATCCGCCCCGTTTCAACGCCTTCTACACCAAGGAGCAGGTCAAGCCTGTCGACGGAGAAAGCTGGCGCCTCGAGCTCGCCGGGCTTATCAAGGACAAGCGCGCCTTGACGAAGGACGCGCTTTACGCGCTGCCGCATGAGACGCAGATCACGCGCCATGTCTGCGTCGAGGGCTGGGACTATATCGGCAAATGGTCTGGCGTGCCGCTGAAGCTCTTCCTCGAACGGATCGGTGCCGATACCACAGCCAAATATGTGGGTTTCAAATGCCACTCCGACGGCTATTCGTCGAGTGTCGACATGCCCACAGCTTTGCATCCGCAGACGATCCTTGCCACTCACTATGACGGTTCGCCGATCGCCGATATTTACGGCTTCCCGATGCGACTGAAGACGCCCTTAAAGCTCGGCTTCAAGCAGCCGAAATGGATCACCGCAATCGAGGTGACGAACACCTGTCCCGGCGGCTATTGGGAAGATCATGGCTATAATTGGTTCAGCGGTCTCTAATTGCAGGATGGCGAGACGAGCAGTCCGGTCCGAAGGTCCCGAACTGTAAGTCGGCGGGCCCCTCCTCGGGTCAACCGTCGTATTCGCTTGTTGGGCGCTCGTCCAGTTCGTGGTGCTCAAGCCGGTAGCATTCATTTTACTTGGGCTTTTGCCATTGCTCGTCCGGCTCGTCCCCGCGAGCATCAGGCCCGATCCGGAGCGCTTGGCGCATGGCGTGATCTACGGCTCCTGCTGCATGTCGCTCATGCTGCTCACGGGCGTGACCGGCCCGCTAATCGATCAGTAATTCTTGAGCGGCAACAGGCGTCTTGAGAGCCGGACCGATCGTCGAGGCATGCACCCGTCTAAGCAGCGTGCCGAGAGTCCCGCGATGGTGGGTTGACGAGTTCCGGAAAGAACCGCGCGCGCATTCTCTTTGCATAGGCGATGCAGGTCGTCTGAGATCGGAGGAAATCGCGGATCGGCGATTCGATCGGGGTGAAGATGGTTGTTGCCAGCGCGCCGAAGACGATCGCATCGACTGACATGGGGTGTTCGCCGAAGAAGAAAGGCCCGCCGGACATCACCGCAAGTATCGCGCGCCAATCGCGCAGCCCGGCCTCGATGATATCGTCATCGGAATGGCGCAAGACGCCCTGCACCCATAGTATTTTCCTCATGCGCCTGCGCACCATGCGTGCGATCAGCGGGCGAATAAGCGCCGGCATATTGTCGAAGCTCGACTGTGTGTGCCGCCAGCCCGCATCGCGAATGAAATGGGTGTAGAGAATGACGAAGGCATAATGCTCCTCAAGCGTGCGCTGGACGAGCAAGGCCGTGGCACGCTGGGCGGGGCTGAGATGAGCATCGGGATCGATGCCCCGAGTCTTGACCAGGTGATCGATGATGAGCGAGCTATCGCCGATGCGCTGGCCGGCATCTTCGATGAATGGCACCTTGCCCTTCGGCCCTTTGCGTGGATCGGGCGTGTCGACGACCTCATAGGGTATTCCGGCGATGCGCAGCCAGGTTTCGAGCTTGCAGCAGAACGGACTCAGATTTGGAACCGAAAACAGGCGCGGGAACTGGAACAGCTTCAGGGGGGCGGATGCGGAATGGATCATGTGACAGCCTCCTCGGCAACGCGTGTGAACATCGCCAGCAGGCGACCCCAATCCCCTTCCTTGTCGAAAACGGCGCGCATCCGATCGCGGTGTGCGCCATAGCGATCGAGGCGCCGATGTTCGAGCTCGACGCGGGTTGCGCGATCACCCTCAGGGATAAAACGAATCTCGATTTCGGTCTTCAAGCTCGGGTCGTATTGCCAGTCGGCGCCGATGTCCCAAGAGAGCACCAGGCGCGAGGGAGGCTCCCAGGCGAGCACGCTACCCCATTGGCAGGTGCTGCCATCGTCGCCGCGCTCATACCAGCGGCCGCCGACGCGCGGCTCGATCACCGCATCCACGGCATCGGCCGCGCCGATCTTGTACATTGTCAGGGGCCACCAGGCGCCCATCTGCTCCGTGAACACGCGCCAGGCGACATCTTGCGGCGCGTCGACGGTCACCTGTTTGTGCACACTGTTCGGATCGCCGCCGGTTCGCTCGTTTATCATGGCTTCCTACCCTTTGCCGCCTCTCGCTCGGCCGCCTTCCTGAATGCGGTCAGCGCGTCGTCCCAGAACCCCTCCAGCCAGCTGCGCAGAGCCTCGATGCCGGCCGCGTCGATGCTGTAAAGGCGTCGCGCGCCTTCGGCGCGAACGGCCACAAGTCCAGCCTCTCTGAGAATTTTGAGGTGTTGGGAAACCGCAGGGCGGCTCACATCCATACCCTGGGCGATCTCCCGTACCGAGCGGCTCCCATGGCGCAAGCTCTTGAATATGTGGCGACGTGTCGGGTCCCCGAGGGCGCTCAAGGCCCGATCGGCGCCGATCATTCCCATGCTTTCAGTGGCAGCTTGCGAGGTGCCGGTGCTCATCACCAATAGTTAGCGGAAACTTACAGTAAGTCAATACTTACGAAACTGCAGGAAACGAGTTGATGGGCGAGAACTGCCGCATCAACTCGGGCTTTCCGCCCGGCCCACCCAAACGTCATCCCAAGGACGAGCGGTGAGCTGGAGTCTCGACACCGTCATCACGTTTCTTCGCTATGGTCAGTCGTCTGCCTTGTCGGGGTGGGGATCGAACTCATTATGGGCCCCCGCAGAAAAATCTATTGAGCTATAAGCGACCAAACAGAGGTGAGTATAAGCAGCGGCTCGACTTTCGCTTCACGTTTAGAGGTCGATGCAAAGCTGGATATAACAAGCTCGGCGGCTGCTATACCAACTCTTAACCAGTCGGTTACTAAACCTGCGATTATTCCTGATAGGGAATGCCACGCATTTTTGTGGCAGAACTCACATGAGAAAGCTACGATCCGGATCAACCGGCAATCCGCTCGTCGACCGTCCGTAATTCGAACACTTAATCCACGTTCAGCTTGTGAGCCCCCATGGAGTGCATCTATTGCAATCGCTGCCTTGCGGAGGGCGCAACGAGCTGCTCCGAATGCGGCACGCCCATGAGCGGCGCGGCGGCGGCATCGACGAACACGCCTGCGGAGCGCAGGCTGCTGACGATTCTGTTTTGCGATCTTGTCGGATCGACGGCGCTGGCTGTGCGTCTTGACCCCGAAGACTTGCATGAGCTTTTGGCAGCCTATCAACGGCGTGCGACGGATATCATAGAGGCGGCCGGCGGCATGGTTGCGCGCTACGCTGGCGATGGCATTCTCGCCTATTTCGGCTTCCCGGCGGCAAACGAGGATGATGCCGAGCGGGCGGTCATGGCCGGGCTCGAACTGACATCGCGTATCAACGACGGCAATCCGCTGGCGGAAAAGTTTGCCGTGCGAGTGGGAATCGCAACCGGCATCGTCGTGGTCGGCGATCTCCTTAATTCGGCAGGTGCTGATCGGCCATTCGTCGTAGGAGAGACCCCCAATCTCGCTGCCCGGCTTCAGGAACTAGCAGAACCCGGCGCCGTAGTGATCGCCTCCGACACGCAGCGGCTTGTGGGTGGGCTCTTCGAATATCGGCCTCTCCAATTGCATCAAGTCAAGGGATTTGCCGAGCCGATCACGGCATGGCAGGTGCTGGGCAAGAGCGAACTCGCCTGCCGGTTCGAGGCGTTACGGTCGAAGCGCCCGATCGTCGGACGGGAGGCGGAACGGGCGCGTCTCCTCAATCTATGGGAAAAGGCTGCCAGAGGCCACGGGCAGGCGGTCATCATCTCGGGCGAGGCCGGCATAGGGAAATCGCGGCTCGCTCTCGATTTCATCCGCTGCGTAAGGCGGGAGTTCCCCATTGTTCGCCGCTATGACTGCTCGCCCCATCACAGCAGCAGCATGCTGCATCCGCTTTTGGAGCAGTTGCGGCAGACCGCTCAGGTCGATCCGGCAGATCCGGTGGAGACCAAGTTCGACAAGCTCGAGGCGCATTTGGCCAGCGTCGGCAACCGGTCGGGGGAAGTCACGGCGCTGATCGGCGACCTGATGGCGTTGCCGGTCTCGGACCGTTTCAAGCCACCCCAACTCGATGCCCGGCGGAAACTCGAGTTTCTGTTTCAATCCCTTTTGAGGAGCATGGAAACGGTTGCCCGCCAACGGCCGATGATCATCTTCGTCGAAGACGTCCACTGGATGGATCCAACCAGCCGGGCACTGCTGGACCTGCTCATTCCGAGCGTCCGGGACTTGTCGGTCTTCGTCGTCGTGACAATTCGAAGCGGTAGCGGTGTCGACTGGCCGACCGACTCCCATGTGGCCGCTATCCGGCTCGGGACACTGGATAGCCGGAGTGCCGAAGTCATTGTCAGAGGGATTGCGGATCGTGATCAGCTTTCTGATGCCGACGTCCAAAGCATTGTAGAGCGCGCTGGTGGTATTCCGCTTTTTCTGGAGGAGCTGACCAGAGCAGCTTTGGAAACCGATGACTCCGAAGGGGCTTTGAGTTGTGCGCCCCACCAGCCAGTCGACAAATCGGCGGCGGTCCCCGCTGCCTTGCAGGGTTCACTGATGTCGAGGCTCGACAGACTTGGGCAGGCGCGGCAGGTGGCGACGGTGGCCGCGGCGCTTGGCAGGGAGTTCAAGCTCGATCTGCTGCGGGCATTGCTGCCGGATCGAAGCGAGGAGAATCTGGATGCCTGTCTTGAGCGGCTCGTCAACGCCGAACTGATTTGCTCGACCGGGCTGCGCCCGGAGGCGACTTACGCTTTCCGCCACGCTTTGCTCCAGGATGTAGCGTATGGCACACTGCTGCGCAGCGACCGGCGGAGCTTGCATGGACAAATTGCCAGGGTCCTGCAGCAACGGTTTCCGGAGATCGTCGCCATGCAGCCGGAAATCGTTGCAAGACATTTCGCGAATGCCGGCATGGCCGAATCCGCTATCGACTTCTGGCTCAGGGCAGGCGAGCGCGCCGCCAGCCGTTCGGCCTTTGTCGAAGCCGTGCAGCATTTCTCCGAAGGCATCGCGCTGGCCGACGCAATGCCCGAATCTCCCGGTCGCGTGCAAAGACAGATTGATCTCCATCTCGCGCTTGGGCCGGCAATTATGGCGACGAAGGGCTATGCCGCGTCGGAGAGCCGGAAGGTTTTCCTGCGAGCCGAAAAGTTTGTCAGTGGGGCAGGCAACGTCACAGAGCGAATGGAGGTGCTGCTCGGTCTGTTCAACGTCCGTTACGGTCGCGCCGAGATCGCAGAAGCGATGGCCACCGCAGGGGAACACATGGCGCTTGCGCAGGCGCACGGCGTCAGGCTGGCGCGTGCGCACACGCTGCTCGGGCAAACTCACGCTTCCATGGGAGCGTTCGTCGAAGCGAGGCGGCATCTCGAACGGGCTGTCGAACTTTTCGCCCAGGAGCCGGAGAATGTTGCCGAGCTAGGCGTCTTCAGCAGTCATCACGTGGTGGCCCTTGCCTACCTCAGCGGCGTTTACTCCGCGCTGGGCGAGGTTGAACTTGCGCAGCAGGCCATGGCCCAATCACTCGAGCAGGCGAATACGAGCGGGCATCCCATGTCCATGGCTCTGGCCAAGGTCACAGATCTGCTGCTGCCGCTGCCGGGCGGGCTCAATCCCGATGTTCAGCGAGCGTCGGAGGTCGTCCGTTTTTGCAAGCAGCACGGTCTGAATAATTTCGAAATGTGGGCGAGCTTTGCGCTTGGTGCCACTATGGCGCGTTGTGGTGACCTGCGTGGCGGATTCGAGATGATCCGCGCGGCGATCGATGCAGCCGATGCGATGAGCTCGCGGCTGCTCCGGCCTATTCAAATTGCCTGCCTCGCCGGCACCCATGCGAAGCTCGGCGAAATCGGGGAAGCGCTGAGCCTGATCGTGAAAGCGATCGGGGTGGCTGAGCAAACCGGTGAACGACAGGTGCTGGCGGCGCTTTACCGGGCGCATGGCGAATTGCTGTGCGCGATCGGCAGGGTTGGCGAGGGCAAGCAACGGCTGTCGAAGGCGCTCGATGTTGCGCGTGCGCAGCAAGCAAAATCCGAGGAGCAGCGCATCGAAAAGAGCATTGCGGCGCTCATGCACAGGCGAGCCGGTTAGAGGGGCCGGCGCTTTCTGTGGGCCTAACCCGCTGTCAGTTCTGCTGAATTTCTGCCGTCCGCCAGACCAAGGCGAGAGCTAAGCCGACACAGCAAGAAACATCGCGCCGGTCACGACGATGGCGGGCCATCTCCATGCGCGCCGATTTGCTTCGGCCGCGGACGAAATGTTGGCTGTGGCGATCGCGCGTCTTCGGCGTCATATTGTGGTCATGTCAAACGCACCGCAAATGGCCGAGGTAGCAGCTCTCGTCGGCGATCCGGCACGCGCGAATATCCTCTGCGCGCTTCTCGGCGGGCGTGCTCTTACCGCGACTGAGCTTTCCTATGCCGCCAGTGTCTCGCCGCAAACAACGAGTGGTCATCTCGGCAAGCTTCTGGCGGCGCGCCTCCTGGTGGTCGTGAAGCAAGGCCGCCATCGCTATTACCGGCTCGCGGGACAGCATGTCGGGCAAATGCTCGAGAGCATTATGAATGTGGCGCTGACCGGTCCGCCGCGTTTCCAGCCGAAGTCGAAGCTGGACGATAAGCTGCGCCAGGCCCGCACCTGTTACGATCACATCGCTGGCGTGCTCGGTGTCCGACTCACCGAGCGATTGACCGAGCGTGACTTCGTCATCCTGAGCGATGAGGCGGGGGAAGTGACGCCGGCCGGCGCGGACTTCCTGGCCAAGCTCGGCGTCGATCTTTCGGCGGCTCGCACAAAACGCCGCGTGTTTTGCCGCCCATGCCTGGATTGGACAGAACGCCGGGCGCATATCGGCGGTGCGGTCGGCGCGGCTTTGGCCAGCCGGTGCTTCGAGCTGAAATGGATCGAACGCGTACGCGACACCCGTGCTCTCGCCATCACGCCGGCCGGCCGACGCGGCCTGAGAGACATGTTCGAACTGTCGATCTGAAGCGCTGCCGGGTTCGGCCGGATGGTTTGAGGCACGGCGCCCTTGAACGCCGTGCCTCCCCACGCCCTACTTGTTAACCGGCGAATCCTTCGCGAACAGAAGCGCCACCACGTCCTTGATCTGCTCTTCGCTCAGGAATTTGTGATAGCCGAAGCGTGGCATCTGCGAGCAGGCCAGACCCCCTTGCGGATTATAGATCTTGGCGTAAGTTGCCTTGGCTTCCGCGGGGTCGAAGTTGCGCGCCTTGCCGTAGCCGAGAAGGCTCGGCCCAATCGTGCCGTAGCTTAGCTCGCTCGGGCTGATCTGATGACAGGCATAGCAGTTGCCGCCGTTCACGGTGGTCGGCTTGTCGTTGTAACGGCCGCCAAAGCCGCTTTGCGCGATTTTCTCACCGGCCTTCCAGTCGCCTATAACCTTTCCATCGGTTGGAAAGACCACAGTGGCATTTTCGCGTTCGAGAATTTTCTTGGCGACGTCGGCAGGTGGGTGATTGCGATATTTTGAGCACAAGGCCTGCGTTTCGTCTTGCTTGAGACGACTTTCCCACCCCTCGGGGACCTTCTTCCAAGTCTCCGCAATGACTTTTTCGACGACCGTCGGATCGGCTTCCGGAATGTCGCCGGCGTATACCTGCCCACTAGCCAACACGCCAATCAAAGCGGCGAGGGGCAGCATTGTCCTTTTCATCGTGGTCATCCTAACCTCCCTTACCGCTTCATTGCCGGCACTTGAATGACGCCGCCTTCGCCCATCTTCATCAAATACATCGTCAGCGCTGTAAGCCCGTCCGATGCATAGCCCGGCGCGGGCATGCGCATTTGCCTGTAGCAGTCGGTCAGACGGTGTTGCATCGTCCGAAGCTGGTTTTGGGAAACGCGGTAGGCAGGCCATGAGGCCGCAGTTGCGCGGGCGGTCTCGGTCGGCGCCGCCAGATTTGGCAGATCCTGAAGCCGGATTCTCTGCCCGTCCGCGCCGTGACATGAAGCGCAGGAAAAATCCGAAATGGAGGATCGCCGGTAAAACAGAGCGGCCCCCACCGCCAGCGCCTCTTTTTCTTTCGGATGAGAGAGCTGCGGTTCGATCTTCATCCCATCCGACTTGTTGGCGATGAAGGCGACAAGATCCTCCATATCGGAGGTGTAGCCGCCATGGGTGGGGGAGAATTTGTGCTTGATGATAGGGGCGGTGTCCAGACCCTGCTCGGTCTTCATGCACCAGAGCAACCGCTGCGCCAGATCCATGACTTTATCGGCGTCTTGGAAATAACGCGGCAGTCTTGCGTAAGCGCCCTTAAGCTTGCCGACGCCTTCTCCGAGATCGCAGGTTTCAGCCAAAGAAACCTTCTTCTCTCCCCTAGCCTCAGCCCAAAGCTGTTCGCCGCGGTCGACATTCAGAAAACCCGGATTGGACATCGGGTCGCTGAGCATCTCGCGATAGCGCTGGATTTCCTTCTCGCTATTATCCTCTTGTGCGATGGCTATACCAGCCGCTACGCTAAGGGCAGCGGCACCGAGAACGGCAAGCCGAAGCAGCTTGTTGATCATATTTCCTCCCTCGCCCGGATTGGGCGGCTCTTGCCTTGCGGACTGCGTTCGTGCTGGCCCGCCGGGATTTCTTCCGGTCTCACGATCGCGACATTTTGGCACGAAATCGAGTCCGATACGGCGAACACTTCTTTACATTGTCATAAATATATATGACGATGCAACCCATACGAATGAAGATCTTTCCCGAGGAAACGCTAAAGGAGAGGACTGTCACATCATGATCAAAGCCGGGCAAACTCGCCGGACATTCCTCGCTGGTGCCAGCCTCACGGCACTCGCTCTCGTGATCGCGCCTTATACCGCCCGCGCGGATGTGAAGGCGGTCGAGGAGGAACTCAAGAAGCTGTCCGGCGGCAAGCCGATGGCCGAAGGGAAGATTAAGCTCGACGTGCCGCAAATTGCGGAAAACGGGCTTGTGGTGCCGCTGAACATCGAGGTCGAAAGTCCGATGACGGATAAGGACTACGTCAAGAGCGTGCATGTCTTTGCCGAGGGCAATCCGCTGCCTCACGTCATCACCTATCACTTTACCCCGGCGAGCGGCAAGGCCTCCGCCTCGAACCGCATCCGGCTGGCGAAGACGCAGACCCTCATCGCGGTCGCCGAGATGTCTGACGGCAGCCTTCACATGGCCAAGGCCGACGTGAAGGTCACGATCGGCGGGTGCGGCGGCTAGCCAACGCGCCGAGAAGCCACAGCAATGTGATGAGGAGGAAATCATGCCAGCATTGTCGAAGCCGCGTATCCGTGTCCCTGCCCAAGCCAAGCCCGGCGAAATCATCGAGATCAAGACGCTTATCTCCCACGAGATGGAGAGCGGCCAGCGCAAGGATTCGTCCGGCAAGACGATCCCGCGCCGGATCATCAACAAGTTCACTGCGAAGTTCAACGGCAAGGAGGTCTTCAGCGCCGAGTGGTTTCCGGCTATCTCCGCCAATCCCTATCAGGCGTTCTTCTTCAAGGCGACCGAGAGCGGGAAATTCGAGTTTGCCTGGGCGGATGACGATGGCTCGACCTACACGGCGAGCTCGGATCTGAAAGTTAGCTGAGCGTCGGCGCCTGTCTCTTGAGAGCGCCCGGAGGGGCGCTCCCGGAAAATTCTAGGACCAGTTGCGATGTTCAGCCGCCGTGAATTTCTGGCAGCCGCGGCAGCGGCTTCCGCGCTTGCTGCCGGGAGCGACTTGTCTCTGCGGCAGTCTCTGGCGCAGGAGAAGCTGACGCAGGACATGCTCTTGCGCAGCACGCCCGTCGGCAAGCTGACGATCCTGCATTTGAGCGACATTCATGCCCAACTCAAACCGATTTATTTCCGCGAGCCCTCGATCAATATCGGCATCGGCGCCGTCAAGGGAAAGCCGCCTCATCTGACCGGGACGGATTTTCTGAACGCCTTCGGTATCAAGCGGGGCTCGGCTGATGCCTATGCGCTGACGTCCGACGACTTTGCTGCGCTCGCCAAGACCTATGGCCGCATGGGTGGTCTCGACCGCATCGCCACCGTGGTGAAGGCCGTGCGAGGCGAGCGGGGCGCGGACAATGTGCTGTTGCTCGATGGCGGCGACAGTTGGCAGGGAAGCTGGTCCTCGCTGCAGACCCAGGGCCAGGACATGATCGATCTGATGGCCCTGATCAAGCCGGATGCGATGGTCAGTCATTGGGAGTTCACCTATGGCGCCGAGCGCGTGCGCGAGGCGGCCGACGCCCTGCCCTGGCCTTTCCTGGCGCAGAACATTCGCGACACGGAATGGCAGGAACCGGTCTTCAAAGCGTCGGCAAGCTTCAATCGCGGCGGTGCGCACATCGCGGTGATCGGCCAGGCCTTCCCTTATACGCCGATCGCCAATCCCCGCTGGATGATCCCGCAATGGGAGTTCGGCATACGCGAGGACGAGCTGGAAAAGCAGGTCGACGAGGCCCGCGCGGGCGGCGCCGATCTCGTCGTGCTGCTTTCGCATAATGGCTTCGACGTCGACCGCAAACTGGCCTCGCGCGTCAAAGGCATCGACGTCATTCTGACGGCGCATACTCACGATGCTCTGCCGGTGGCGATCAAGGTTGGCGATACGCTGCTGATCGCCTCCGGGTCGCATGGCAAGTTCGTCGCCCGGCTCGATCTCGACATCAAAGCCAGGAAGATCGCCGATTTCCGCTATACGCTGATCCCGGTGTTCTCGGACGTGATTGCACCTGACCCCGAAATGGCCGCCGCGATCGAAAAAGCCCGCGCGCCTTTCGAGGCGGACCTGAAGCGCGTCGTCGGCCACACCGAGTCGCTGCTTTATCGGCGCGGCAATTTCAACGGCACGCTCGACGACGTGATCTGTGAGGCGATGCTCGCCGAACGCGACGCTGAAATCGCGCTGTCACCAGGCGTCCGCTGGGGTGCGGGCCTCCTGCCAGGCGATCCAATCACCTTCGAGGACATCGCAAACGCCACTGCCATCACCTATCCGGACTGCTACCGCGTCAAGATGACCGGCGCCCGTCTAAAGGAGGTTCTGGAGGACGTTGCCGACAATCTCTTCAATCCCGACCCCTATTATCAACAAGGCGGCGATATGGCTCGCGCCGGCGGGCTCGCATATAAGATCGACGTCAACGCGCCGATCGGCAGCCGCATCTCCGATATGACGCTCGTTAAGACTGGCAAGCCGCTCGACCCGGCAAAAAATTACGTCGTCGCCGGTTGGGCGAGCGTCAATCAAGGCACCGAAGGCCCGCCAATCTGGGAGATCGTCGAGCGGCATATCTCCAACCTCAAATCGGTGAAGATCGAGGAAAATACGGCGGTGAAAATTGTCGGCGCATAAGGCGCAGCGACGGAACAGGTCAACGAAACAGCGGCTCACGGCAATGAGGCCGTATCAATAGCGAAGCCGCCTTTCTGGGAGAGACGTCATGACTGAGAAGACTCGCCGCGACGTGATGCGGACCATCGCCCTTGCGGGCGGATCGCTCGCTGCCACAACGGCATTCGCGGCGCCTGCGATGCTGAAGTTCGACGACATGAAGAAAGAGGGCGGCGTCGCCTGTCTCTATCATTGCGACTTCGCCGACACCGCGCGGTTCAATCAGATGCTCAACAACATCTCGAACCACTACTCGGTCTATGGCGGCAATCCTTTCGATATTCAGATCGTGATCGTGGCACATTCGGGCGGCGTCAGATTTTTCCTGAAAGACCAGGAGAACACGCCGTGGAAGGATAAGCCCGTGCCGGAGGATGTCTTCACGCGGATGGAAAGTCTGTCGAAGAACGGCATGCGAGCTTACCTTTGCGACATCACGTTCAAGCGGCTGAAGCTGGATCGCGAAAAGATCCGGCAGGCGGATTTCATCGATATGGTGCCTTCAGGCGTTGCGACAGTGGCTGCGTTGCAGGCCAAAGGCTTTGCTTATCTGAAGGTCGGGTGAGGAGGCGGTTCCGGCGGTCCTCAGCGCAAAGACGCTGCCCGGCTACACCTGCATCGGTGGGGCAATATGCCGAAATCGGCCTCTGCTGCGAATAGCGAGGCAAATGTAGCCGCATGGGCGATCCTCGCCGAATCCGCGAGGCGCACCGGCTGTGCCCGCTTGGCTTACAAATAATTCCGAGTGTCTCATCGAAACGGATGATTCCATGAAAGTCGGCGGTCGTTATAAAACGACATTCGACGGGATCGTGCAGGTCGACGGCTCCAGCTTACCCTACCTTTCCGGGTAAGGAATCGGGAGGCGCTTAACTGTACGAGGCGATCGTCATGTCTCTTTGGCGGCCGCAGTCAGCTTCAGCGGACGCCTGCCGCCGAGCAGAGCGTCTGGATGGCTCCCCGCTCTGTTCGGCGGCGCTGCACAACGCGTTAACTCGGTGCGCGGCTAGCTAGCACCCAGCAGCACGCCGAGGTCGGTGGTCGCTAACGCGCCCCGGAGAGCGCCAAGCGCTCCGAGGTCGGCGTCACGCCCGAGCGCAATGAGCAGCGCCTCCTGCGCGTCGGATGATCTGGCTTGGAATTCATCGAGCTCGTCGGCTTTGATCGCATCCTTGAGCTGACCTTTGGCGACGGTGACGTTGACCAGCGAGGCTTGCACCGACGCATCCCAGGCATGACTGCCGGGCTTGCCGTGCAGCCAGTTCAGATGCCCCAGCGCGCCGGCATCGTCGCCGGGATTGCCGGCCTTGCTTTGAAAATCGGGATCGCTCTTGCCGATCAGCGCATTGAAAGCTCTTTGCGCCGCCTGCTTATATGGATCTGCGGCGCTGATGGTGAGGTCCGCGGCATCGGTCAGCTCCTTGATGGCCGCGCTGATGTCGCCGAGCCCGGTCACGGCCTCGTCATGCAGATTGCGCTCACGCGCCGAAGTGGCGCTGCTCGGCATCACCAGAACACCGAGGCAATGAAGGCGACTGCGCCCAGTGGGCGCAGTCTCTTGAAAGTGCCAAGACTTGCCATAGCCGCGACCGCTATTTCGTTGCCGCGGTGGTTTGCTGCGAACCGGACACGAAGGCGGTCAATACCGCCGGACCGATATTCTTGCTCAGCTCCGGCACCTTGAGGAAACCCGGATCGCCCGAAGCGACGAGCAGATAGCGGTTGCCGTTCATGGCAAAGGTCGCAGGCGGAGCAATGATGCTGGCGCCGGTGCCGTGGTGCCAGATGACTTTGCCGGATTTGGCATCATAGGCATTGACGTTGCCGTCGAGCGTTCCGCTAAACACCATCGTGTTCGCAGCGCTGGTCTGTCCGTCCTTACTGTAGTTCATCACCAGGGCGCCGCCATTGGCCGGCAGGTCGAGATGATCTCGCCAATTGAACACACCCGTGTCGACGTTGATCGCGCTGAACCACCCTGAATTCGGACCGACCAGGCTAGTGTCCTGATTCAGAAGTTCCTATCCAGCTGGGGCATGCACATCGAGCGTGCGGCGGCAAAAGCGCTCGATGGAGGCGAGGATGTCGTCGGCCGACTTGGTCCACCGCAGTGGCTTGGGATTGGCGTTCTGTTGGCTGATGAACGCCTCGATCGCTTCGATCAGCTCTTTGACCGAGGTGTGAGCACCTCGCTTGATCTGCTTTTCGGCCAGCAGCGAGAAAAAGCGCTCGACCCCCGCCTTGGCGGGGGCATAGGATTGTCCATGGTGGATGGGCTCCCTTGAAAATCGCGCGGATCGGCTTCAGCAACCAAATCCTACGCAGGTCAAAGGGTTAAGCTACATCCGCCAAACCGCCATGAATTTTCCGTGCTAGGAGGCGGCGTGTTCCTGCTGTTCGGTGTCATCGCCCGACGCGGCGCGGCAGCCGGACTGGAGGGCGATCCCGTGCCGCAGGCGCTGATCATCACCGGCATTGTCGTTGCGTTCTCAGCCACAGCGGTGGCCATTGCGCTGCTGATACGGCTCTTCCGGGCGACAAACGAGGTCATGCTAAGCACCGACGATG
Source organism: uncultured Alphaproteobacteria bacterium (assembly GCA_963798805.1). Classification (GTDB taxonomy): domain Bacteria; phylum Pseudomonadota; class Alphaproteobacteria; order Rhizobiales; family Rhodomicrobiaceae; genus CAVZCK01. Next base: position 254,895 of record CAWCVC010000015.1, on the reverse strand, counting down.
CTCAAGGTTCCAGCGCGGACGGAGGTCACGCCTGATGCTGGATATCACGGCAGCGCCGGAGCCGACCACGGAAGGCTTCCTGCTCGTAGCGGCAATCATGTTGCCAACCTCGGGGGCCTTGTTGTCGCTAGTGCACTGACGCAAACAGAGGATTCACACGCGGCCTAGTTCGTGCGATTCTGCTGATATGGCACAAACCGTCAGCATCATCATCGCCTCTGAGGACCGCGCGCGTTTGGCGGCGGTTATTGAGGATCGCAACAGCGCGCAGAAGCACGTTCAGCGGGCACGGATCGTTCTTCTTTCGGCAGACAGGCTGCCCGTTCTGGAGGTGGCGAGGCAGATCGGTGGCAGTCGCCCGGCGGTGTGGCGCTGGCAGTTGCGATATGCCGAGCAAGGGGTGGATGGCCTCTTGCGGGACAAGACGCGCAAGCCGGGCAAAGCCCCTGTTCAGTTGGAGACCGTGGCCAGGGTGCTGGCGCTGCCATGCTCCGAGCCACCCCATAACGCGACGCATTGGACCGGCCGGGCGGTCGCCAAGGCTGTCGGCGTCAGCTTGCGGACGGTGCAACGCATCTGGGATGGGCATCGCCTTCAACCTCACCGCTTACGCACCTTCAAGATGTCCAACGATCCCGCCTTTGCCGCGAAAGTGGAGGATGTCGTCGGCCTGTACATGGAGCCGCCCTGTCATGCCGTGGTGCTGTCCATCGATGAGAAAAGCCAGATTCAGGCGCTCGATCGCACGCAACCCGGCCTTCCGCTGAAGCCCGGCAAATGCGCAACCATGACCCACGATTATAAGCGGAATGGCACCACCACCCTGTTCGCCGCGCTCAATATTCTCGATGGCACCGTGTTGGGGCGTTGCATGCAAAAGCACCGGCATCAGGAGTTTATCAAGTTCCTCAATGCGGTGGAGCGCGCCGTTCCGGCGGGAAAGGTCATCCATGCCATCCTCGACAATTACGCCACCCACAAGCATCCCAAGGTCAAGCAATGGCTGGCCGACAATCCGCGCTGGGTCTTCCACTTCACGCCCACATCCGCATTCCCCGCCTTCGCGGGGACAGGCTCTGGCTCAACGCCGTCGAGGGCTTCTTCTCAGTCATCACCCGAAGGCGCATCCGTCGCGGCGTCTTCAAATCCGTCGCCGAATTGGAAGATGCCATCCGCCGCTACATCCGCGATCACAACGGTCACCCCAAGCCCTTTGTCTGGACGAAATCCGCCAAAGAAATTTTCGGCAAACTCAAGCGCCTGCCTGCACCATCTGAATGAGTCAGTGCACTAGTGTTCGGCGGACGTTACGCGGAACGCATCGCTATTGTTCTGCTGCCGGCCGGCCTTTGCATCGCAATTGCTATTTTCGGGGCAATCTCGCGCGACCACCGCCCACTGGTTTACATTGTGGGCAACTGGGAGCCCCCGCTCGGAATTGCCCTCCGCTCCGACGGACTTTCGGCGGCGATGATGGTCATATCGGCCATCGTGATCTGCGCCACGGCGTTATTCGCTCACGGGGAATTCAGCCAGCCGGCGGAGCTCCCCGAAGAACGCGCTCCGTTCGTATTCTGGATCCTTCTTTTGGCTATTTCGGCGGCGCTGAACGCGATCGTCCTCGGCAATGATCTCTTCAATCTCCATGTCGCGCTTGAACTGCTGACATTCGCCGCAGTCCCGCTCGTATGCATAAAAGGCCACGCGGGAACAGTGAAAGCGGCACTGCGATATATGCTCTTCGCGCTCTTGGGATCGGTGCTCTATCTGCTCGGGACGGTGCTGCTTTATGGCGCTTATGGGACGCTGGACATTGGCCTGTTGTCCAGCCGCGTGCGCCCTGAAGCCATCGCGTGGATAGCCGCTGCACTCATAACAATGGGATTGCTCGCCAAGACCGCCGTCTTTCCCTTTCATCTGTGGCTGCCACCCGCCCACGCTGGTGCCCCGGCCGCCGGCAGCGCAGTTCTTTCAGCGCTCGTCGTCAAAGGGTCCTTCTTCCTGATCGTCAGACTTTGGTTCAATGCAATGCCTGGTCTGTTGAATCTTGCAGCCGCCCAGATTCTCGCGTCGCTAGGGGCGGCGGCTATTTTGTTTGGAAGCGTGCTTGCGCTGCGGCAACAACGGTTGAAGCTGCTGGTTGCCTATTCCACTGTGGCGCAGATCGGGTATCTCTTCTTCCTGTTTCCGCTCTCCACCGGTCTGGTGGAAAGCGGACCGGCGAATAGCCTCGCCTGGACGGGCGGATGGCTCCAAGTCTTTTCCCATGCTCTCGCAAAAGCGGCAATGTTTATGGCGGCAGGGTCCATCGCAGAGGCCCTTGGCCATGACAGGATTGCCGACCTCAACGGAACAGCCCAAGCGCTTCCGATCACCACGCTCACCTTCGGGCTCGCTGGCCTGTCGCTGATGGGAGTGCCGCCGAGTGGCGGTTTCTCCGCAAAATGGCTGCTGCTGTTGTCCGCAGTTGTGGAGGGGCAATGGTGGTGGGCCGCGCTGATGCTCGTGGGCGGGGTGCTCGCCGGCGCCTATGTCTTCATGGTGCTCGGCAGAGCGCTCATTCGCACGAGTGAGCCTCTGGTGCTACGGGCCGCCATATCCCGTCGCCGCGAATTGGTGGCGCTGACGGTTGCGCTATGTGCGGTGCTGCTCGGCCTCGTGCCATTGCGTCCTGCCGAGTTCTTGCAGATCGGGCGCCCTGAAACTCAGAAAATCGCCCTACGATGAAACCCGAGCTCGCGACGCGCTGGCAATCGTTTTTGCCCTGGCGGAGGCGCGGGCCGTGATGAACTCAAAGATATTACTCGCCGCTGCGCTCGCGCTGCCGCTGGTTATGCTATTTGCTTGTCTGTTGCCGCAGGTAAAAACTCGTATGACGGCACTGCTTGCGTTTGCGCCGATGCCCGCGCTTGCGGCCGCGCTGCTAGCAGGCAACGGCTCGAGCCTGGCTCTGCCGCAGCCATTACTCGGCCTGACATTCGTGCTCGATAAAGCCGGCGCCATGCTGCTTGGTGCGGCCGCGCTGCTTTGGATTGCAGCAGGTGCTTATGCTCGGCCCTATCTACACGGCAATACCGGTGGCGGATCGTTCGCTGTCTGGTGGTTGATGACACTGACGGGGAACATCGGCGTCTTCATTGCCGCCGACATGGTGAGCTTTTATTTGTTTTTTTCGCTCGTCAGCCTCGCTGCTTATGGTCTCGTTGCAAATGACGGCACGCCCGCTGCAAGGCGCGCTGCTGCGGTCTACGTCGCCCTGGCTGTTTTTGGCGAGGCTTTTCTGTTGATCGGCTTCGTGCTCCTAGCTGCGGCCTCGCCGGACGGCAGCTTGATAATTCACGATGCGGTGGGTGCCTTGCCAACATCGTCGTGGCGCGGCCCCGCATTGGCGTTTCTCATCTTGGGCTTTGGACTGAAAATCGGACTGGTGCCCATGCACGTCTGGATGCCATTGGCCTATTCGGCAGCCCCGATACCCGCGGCCGCAGTGCTCAGCGGAGCAGCCGTAAAAGCGGGGGTGATTGGCCTGATTCGCTTTCTGCCATTCGATGCGGCGCTGCCGGTTTGGGGTGATGCGTTGGCCGCAGTTGGCCGTTTTTCGACATTTTACGGCGTCGCGATCGGTATAACGCAGTCAGATCCCAAGACTGTATTGGCCTATTCCAGCGTGAGCCAAATGGGTCTCCTCGCCGCGGTGTTCGGCATGGGGATGTCCGCGGGAGACCAGAACGTCCCAATTGTAGCAGCCTTTTATGCTGTGCATCACCTATTGGCCAAAGGTGGGCTGTTTTTGGCTGTTGGAGTGATTGCGTTCACCCGGTCGTGGGGCATATGGCCCGTCTTCGCCCCAGCTTCAGTATTGGCCCTTGGACTTGGCGGCTTTCCTCTGACTGGAGACGCATTGGCAAAATTGGTCGTGAAAGGTCCGTTGGGTGACGGTCTTGTCGGGGCGCTCGCGGTGCTCTCGGCTGAAGTTGCCCCGGTTTCGTGGACATCCGAACATTTGCGTTTCAGGAGTTCACGATGCCAAAGACACAGCCGCCTTACCCGCCGGAATTCCGGCAACGAATGATCGAGCTGGTCCGATCCGGACGAACGCCGAATGAGCTTGCCAAGGAATTTGACCCATCGGCTCAGGCGATCCGCAATTGGGTTGCGCAGGCTGACCGCGACGAAGGTCGGCGCGAGGATGGCCTGACGACGGCCGAGCGCGAGGAGTTGAACCGGCTGCGCCGGGAGAACAAGCAGCTCAAGCTGGAGCGCGAAATCCTCTCAAAAGCCGCGGCCTGGTTTGCTCGGGAGACCGATGTGATCCCACCGAAGGGTTCCAATTCATGAGCGCGAACCGGGCCGTTTATCCGATCACTGCCATGAGCCGTCTGCTGGGTGTCTCCGCCAGCGGCTTTTACGCTTCGACCAAGCGTCCGCCATCCAGGCGTCGCCAGGCCGATGCGGCTCTGACCGCCAGGATCCGCACGGCGCATGCTGGCTCGCAGGGCACGTATGGCGTCCCGCGCATTGAGGCCGAACTCGCCGAACAGGGGATATGCGTTGGCCGCAAGCGCGTGGCCCGCTTGATGCGCGCAGCGGCGCTCGCCGGCGTCAGCCGTCGTCGCTTCGTGACGACGACTGTGAAGGGCGGCGGCCGTCAGGCGCCCGATCTGGTTGACCGCAACTTCACGGCAGACCGGCCTAACGTATTGTGGGGTGGCCGATATTACATATTGTCCGACCTGGTCGGGGTTCCTCTATCTCGCCGTCGTTCTCGATGCCTTCAGCCGACGGATCGTCGGCCAAGTGAGCGCTTGTCGCTCACGATAAACGTTCGCTCCGATGGCAGCCAGCTTGCACGCCAAGATCGTGTTGGATGCGCTCGATATGGCGCTATGGCGGCGGCGTCCGATCGGCGTGATCCACCACTCCGATCAAGGCTCTCAGTACACGTCTCTTGCTTTCGGCAAGCGCTGCCGGGAAGCGGGCGTCCGTCCATCGATGGGCTCAGTCGGCGATGCCTATGACAATGCGATGGCGGAAAGCTTCTTCGCCACCCTCGAATGTGAGTTGCTCGACCGGCGGCGGTTCAAGACCCACGCCGAGGCGCGCATCGCCATCTTCGAGTTCATCGAAGGCTTTTACAATCCGCGCCGGCGCCATTCCTCGCTCGGCTATCTCTCGCCGGCGGCGTTCGAGACAAGAGCTCTCGATCCCGGCGCACACGAGCCTGCCGTCGTGCTCGCGTCCGTCAAGGACGGCCTGGAAACGCCGGGCCAAGCCGCATCGTCGGCCTGCCGGCCATCCGTGACCGCCGCTTCTCCCGACAGCCGTCAGAATCTGCAGGCCGGGATGAAAAGATGATCCAGGCCGAACAAAAAGATGCGACCGAAAAGGAGGACAAAATGCCGTCAAACCGAATACGCTGATGCCAAGCCCTCAACTCTCTACGAAACCGGGGCAAGTCCACCTGAGGGCTGGGCAAGCGGCAGGCTGACCGCCGATTCGCTTGCCGCGCGACAATCAAGATGAGAGCCAGCGTCAATCAGGATGAGAATGTGCCGGGGATGGGCTGACGGAGGAAGGGCGGAGCCCGACTGACGGCGGCCCATCCCCGGCGGCGTGTTTTTTAAGACCCCGTCTGGTGGCTGTGAGCGGTCGGGTCAACTGACTGATTCGTCTCAACCTTGAGGGATCAGCATTTGCCCGGCCTCCACATTACCGATGGTAGCGTCGCGGATATGGTGGGAAATTGAAGGTTGCGTAGTCTCCGGGTGTTCAACCCAAAACGATTCCGGCGTTGAAGCGCCGGTGGAGACCACGCTATGCCAAACAATATCATAAACCTCGCGGACCAGCAGCCGGCGGCGACGGCGAGCGCCCAGCTTTTTGAGGATTGGTTCGATCCGATCGAAACCGCCGTGCGCGACCGTGTGCATGGTTTCATCCAGGCGATGATCGAGGCGGAACTCGATGAAGCGCTGTCGCGGACACGCTATGCCCGGAGCGCCAAAGCTTGCCCCGGTTCGCGATCAAAGACGCCGGATGGCGAAACCGCGGGTGACGGCCCGCTCCGGGGCCATCGCCATGGTCACCGCTCGCGGTCGCTGATGGGAACTTTCGGCGAGACACTGATCAGCGTCCCTCGGGCTCGGATCGAGACTCCGGATGGTAAGACAACGGAATGGCGTAGCAAGGTGCTGCCCGCCTACCAGCGGCGCACGAAAGCCGCCGACGCGCTGATTGCCGGCGCCTATCTGGCCGGGACCAACACGCGACGTGTCCGGCGAGCGCTTGGCGCGCTGTTCGGCGGCTCCGTGAGCAAGGATACGGTCAGCCGGGTCTGGCGGAAGGTGAAGACCGATTGGGAAAGCTGGAACCAGCGCTCGCTGACCGACGAACCCATCGTCCGGCTGATCCTGGATGGGACCGTCGTGCGCGTCCGTCTCGATAAGAAGGCCACGACGATTTGCCTTCTCGTCGTGCTCGGCATTCGCGCCGACGGCCAGAAAGTGTTGCTGGCAGTGAAGAATATGGGCGGCAAGACGGCGCAGGCCTGGCGGGTCGTGCTCGACGATCTGATCAAGCGCGGCCTGCGCAAGCCGGAATTCCTAATCGTCGATGGTGGCTCGGGGTTGGAGCGGGCGCTTGCCGAGCTCTGGAGCGATGTGCCCACCCAGCGCTGCACCGTGCATAAGCACCGCAATCTGCTCGCTCATGCACCAGAACGGCTGCGCGAGGAGGTTTCGGCAGATTACAATGACATGATCTATGCAACGTCGGCGGATGAAATCGAGAAGAAGCGTAAGGCGTTCCTGCGTAAATGGCGATTGCGCTGCCAGGCCGTCGCCGAGTGCCTGGAGGAAGCCGGCAACCGGTTGTTTACCTTCACCAGATTGCCGGTCAGCCAATGGAAAAGCGCGCGCACGACCAATGCGATCGAACGGCTGCACGAGGAATTCAAGCGCCGGATCAAAACGCAAACCGTGCTGCCTTCGGCCGAAACCGCGGCCATGATGTTCTGGGCGCTGGTCGCCTCCGGACAGATCAGTATGCGGAAAGTCGATGGCTGGAAGACGCTGGCTGTGAAGCCGGCCGATCTGCCAATTGACCTCGCCGCCTGATCCGCTACGTTCAGCCCGCCGGAGACCGCGCCAAATCAATTTCCAACATACATCGCGACGCTACCTTACCGATCACCAGATGAGGCTGTACATGAGTAACCGACACACCGACGACACCACCGTTGCGTCAGCCAAGGCCGGCTTTTCGACCGCCACCGGCTACCGGATCGAGGCCGATCCGCGCCTGCCGTCGCAAAAGAAGGCGCCCAGAGGCCGGCGGCGGCCCGATCCGCTCGCCGAGGTCTAGGACGCCGAGATCGTGCCGATCCTGAAGGCAGCGCCTGGCCTGCGCGCCATCGCCGTCCTGGCGGAGATCCGGCGGCGCCACCCCGAGATCAGTCCCAGCGTCAGGCGCACTCTGGAGCGGCGCATCCGAACGTGGCGGGCGCTGGCCGGGCCCGATCAGGATGTGATGTTCCGGCAGGAGCATCCGCCCGGTCGTCTCGGCTTGTCCGATTTCACCGACACGAGCGAACTCGGCATCACGGTCGCCGACGTCGTGCTCGATCATCGGCTCTATCACTTCCGCCTCGCATTCCCCGAGTTTGCGCATGCCCATGTCGTGCTGGGCGGGGAGAGCTTCGTGGCTCTGGCCGAGGGTCTGCAGAATGCGCTGTGGGCGCTCGGCGGCGTGCCGCAGGAGCATCGCAGCGACAGCCTGTCGGCAGCGTTCCGCAATCTCGACCGCGATGCCCAGGAGGACCTGACGCAACGCTACCAGGGCCTGATGCGCCATTACGAGATGACACCGTCGCGCAACACCCCGGGCGTCGCCCACGAAAATGGTTCGATCGAAAGCGCGCACGGCCATCTGAAGCGAACGCTGGAAGACGCGCTGCTGCTGCGCGGCAGCCGTGACTTCGACGATCTCGATGCCTACCGCCGCTTCATCGACGAGATCATCGGCCGGCAGAACGCCCACAACCGCAAGCGGATCGAACTGGAGCGGCCGCATCTGGCAATTCTGCCGAAGCGCCGGACCGCCGATTACGAAGAAAAGGTCGTCACCGTCACGTCGAGCGGCGGCTTCATTCTGCGGCGCGTGTTCTACACTGCACCGTCGCGGCTGATCGGGCATCAACTGCGCGTGCATCTTTATGACGACCGGCTTGACTGCTTCCTGGGTTCGACGCCGATGATGACGCTACGGCGCGGGCGCCAGCCTTCCGCCGACAAGGGTGGGCACGTTGTCGACTACCATCACGTCATCCACGCCCTGCGCAAAAAGCCGATGGCGCTGAACAATCTGGTCTATCGCGATCAGTTGTTCCCGCGTCCGGCCTATCGCAAAGCGTTTGAGGTCATGTGCGCCGAGCTGGGCGACAAGCGCGCCTGCAAGGTGACGGTCGAACTGCTGGCGCTGGCGCACGATCGCGCTTGCGAGGCCGAGCTGGCGCATGCCGTTGAGACCGATCTCGACGCCGGCCGGTTGCCGGATCTGGCGCTCTTGCGCGAACGGTTCGGGCCCAGCTCCGGCAGTGCGCCGGTGATCTCGGTCGATCTCGTGCCACTCAGCACCTACGACGAGCTGGCAACGGTCTACACCGTCGTGCCGACCACGACCTCCTGCCTGGAGGCCGCGGCATGACTACCAAAATTACAGTCGACGCCGCTCGGGTCGAGTTGCTGCTGAACGAGTTGCGTCTGCCCGGCATCAAGCTGATGTGGGCCAAGTTCGCCGAGCAATCGGACAAGGAAGGCTGGCCGGCGGCCCGCTTCCTCGCAGCCCTTGCCGAGCACGAGATGGTCGATCGCGGTCGACGTCGGATGGAGCGTCATCTGGCCGAGGCCAGATTGCCTGCCGGAAAGACGCTGGCCAGCTTCGACTTCGACAGCGTGCCAATGGTCTCCAAGGCGCAGGTGATGGCGCTGGCATCGGGCGACGAATGGCTCGCGAAGGGCGCCAACATCTTGCTATTCGGCCCGCCCGGCGGCGGCAAGAGCCATTTGGCGTCAGCGCTCGGTCTCGCCTTGATCGAGAACGGCCGACGGGTGCTCTTCGCCCGCACCACCGATCTCGTGCAGCGGCTCCAAATCGCACGGCGAGAGTTGGCGCTCGAAAGCGCGATTGCCAAACTCGACCGCTACGACCTGCTGATCCTCGACGATCTCGCCTATGTCACCAAGGATCAGGCCGAGACCAGCGTGCTGTTCGAGTTGATCGCCGTGCGCTACGAGCGGCGATCCATGCTGATCACCGCCAACCAGCCGTTCGGCGAATGGGGCAAGATCTTCCCGGACCAAGCGATGACGCTCGCGGCCATCGACCGTCTCGTGCACCACGCCACCATCCTCGAGATGAACGTCGAGAGCTATCGCCGCCGCGAAGCTCTCGACCGGAAACGGGGGCGCGGCCGGCCGGCGACGCACGCGACAATCAAGAAAACCGAGAAGTCCGAGGACTGATTGACGTTCCGCGTCAATCAAGGCGCTTGCTATCCCGATCGCCAGCGTCAATCATGATCCCGCTCGGCCGCCGCGTCTCATCCAGATTGTCGCGCCGCTCTCACCCAGATTGACGCGCTACAGATTCGCTGAAGGTGCCCGATCCGGCGCTGTTCACAGCGTTACCCGGACATGGTCAAATCGCACCGGATGCGGTCGTGGTTGGCGACCGTTTGCGGTTGCTCGATGATGATAAAGTGGCCGAGCTTGCCAAGAGCATGCAGGCGATCGGACTTATCAATCCGATTATGCTCGCGCCGCCGGATGGACAAGGAGGAGGGCCTCGCCTCATTGCTGGCCGCCATCGGTTTGAAGCGGCGAAGCGACTCGGCTGGGAGACAATCGCCTATGTGCTCGCCAAGGACAAAAGCGAAGATGAGCTAAAGCTCATCGAGGTTGACGAAAATCTCATCCGCGCCGAGTTGTCGCCGGCTGAGCGGGCAACCAATAGCAAGGTCCGCAAGGAAATTTACGAACGTCTCTTTCCTGAGACAAAGCACGGTGCGGCTCCCGGTGCTGGCCGAGGTAAGGGCAGCAAGCCTGTGGAAAGCCGCCAATTTGGGGACCGTTTCACCCGGGACACTGCTGCAAAATCTGGTCGATCCGAGCGCGCGGTTCAACGCGATGTGCAGCGTGCTGACGATATTCCGCAAATTGCCGATGTGGTCGGCACCTCGCTCGACAAGGGCGAAGAACTGGACGCACTCGCCAAGCTGGAGCCCGAAGAGCAGACGGATCTGATCAGCAAGGCGAAAGCCGGCGAGGCGGTGAGTGCTCGCGCCTTCGATCGCACCCAGCGCGAACTTGCTCCTCCAGATACTGCCGGAAACGGCAGTATGGGACGCACTTTCATCCATCCGAAAACCGGCGAGCCGACCGGAATGAATACGGCCAATATCGGCGGCCGGCGCGACCACTCCGAGCCTATCGGCGCGGGACCGGTTGCCGTGGCCGGACAGACCGGCGAATCGAAATTCGAGCAGATCATGCTTTGGTTGCCGGAACTGTCGGACGCCGAGCGGGCGCAACTTCGCGAGGCGTTGGGAAGAGGCCCCGAAATTGCCGCATGATTGAAAGGGGAGAGCGATGAGCAGGGGGATGGAAATTGCAACATGGGGCACGGTGATTCGCGACGCCGAGCGCAAGACCTCGGCCGCCGGCAATAGCTACACGACGCTGGTCTTGTCCGCGCCGAGCGGCCAGACCGATGACAAGGGCCAGGATGTGCCAGCATTCCTACGCTGCATAGCCTTCAAAGACTTAGCCGATGTCGCCGCCAGCCTGAAAAAGGGCGCTCGCGCTTATATCGAGGGTGCACTGAGCGTCGGCATTTGGCAGCCGCCGGATGGCAGCCAGTCAAGGCTTGATCTCTCGGTGAGGCTTTCCAGGCTAGAGCCGACGCGAATCGGCAAGAACCGGCCGCCGCGAGCGGAAGCATCGCCGCCAGCCGCGCGGGCAGATCCGCAAGCGCCCTTGCGCATGGCCGAGCCCGGATCGGCTGAGCCGTTCGATCCTGAGACCGGTGACGCGCTGCCATATTGATCGATCTGGCGCGAGAGGATTAGAATTTCTAATACCTGCCTCTAAGCGGCCGATCAGATAAAATAATCCACCGCAGTATTGCTGACAGACTTGCGACTCGCATAGCCTGCCGCTGGAAAGAAAAAAGCCGCCCTAAGGGCGGCCTTTTCCTGTATCCACTGTTGCGTTTGCGTCTTTGGTGGAGGGCACCAGATGCAAATCAACCCAAAACAACTGCAGAATATCGAACGATTTCTGCATACCACCTCTCCGGTTGATTTGCAAGCGCCACAAAATCTGTGGAAAACTCTGGTGCTCTCCGTCGCCAATCATCACGATGGAGCCTGCAGTGAAACACGCAGCCGCAGCCGAATTTTTCAACGCCGAGCCGATGCAGCCGGCCCGCTCGCCACTCCGCATTCCCGTCAACCTGCTCGGCAAGATCCTCGATCATGGCAAAGTCAGCGCGCACGCTGCGCATTTGCTGGCAATCAAGTGCTCGAAGGGACCGGGCTTCGTGCTTAACGAGCACTTCTGCCGCCGCAAGCATGGCATTGGCAGAAAGGCGTTCCGAGCCGGCATCCGGTTGCTAAAGCACCGCAAGGTGCTGGACCGGGAGCAACCTGATCATCATGACTATGCCGTTGAGAAGCTGATCGAACCAAGCATCCGTTTTATTGCTGCTGACGAGCACCTACTCGATAAGCCCGACGCCAACCTCATCGCCTTTGTTCTGGCCATCAATCTGTCGCCAGCTCCGATACGGCCCGAGCAAGCGGCTCGCCGCATCGGCGTGAAATCGCGGCCGACTATCAGGAAACTGACCAAAGCGGCGATTGCTGGCGGCTGGGTGGAGCATGCGACCGGTGCGCATGGTCAAAAATGGCTGGCGCGTAAAGGCGTTGCGATCGATCTGGCACGGCTTGGCGGTACCATTTTTTGCCAGCTTGAGCGCCAGATGGAAAAAAAGGTGCCGGCCAAAAAGGTGCCCACACATTCTTACAGTAAGGAGGGCACAGAGTCAGAGAGTGAGGCACAAAAGCTGAAAGCTGTAGAGTATGGTACGCGCCCTGGCGAGCGCGGCGAAACACTGCACTCTGAAAAAGATGAAGGGCGAGCATTGCCTGCCAAGCCACTGGCGCCGCAACCGACAGCAGGCGCTAGTGCCAGACGAGAGGCTGCAGGCGCTCGGCAGGGTGATGCTGTGGATCGGGTGACCGTGCTCGCAGACTGGAAACGCTGCGATCTGTGGCGAAAGCGGGACTTCGTTTTCGACGGTGTGCTGCAGCCCTATGATCCAGGGTTATGGCGGGCGATGCTAGCTGATTATGGCGGCGCGCCTGAGCATGTCTGCACGCCGGCCGCCTGCCGGCAGGCGCTGGAGATCGCACACGAGTTGTTGGCTCGCTGCGAAATCGAGCCGGACGGCATCACTGTCGGCGTCGTCATGCAGGCCCTCGCGCACTATGTTGCCGAAGCTCACTTTGAAGACAAGCCCATCCGCTCGCTGGCCTTCATTGTTGAGCCGCTGGTGCACCGCGTCGATGTCAGTGATGGGTCATGCCTGTTCGACATCCCGACGCGCTTTGAGATGAAGGAATTCGAGGTTGCTGCTCGGCTTGCGGAACAGGCCGTGCATTGTTTTGAAACGCGCGGTTATGACATCGACTGCGACATGCTGCTCTCAACGGCGGAAGTCGAAATTCTATTGCTGGCGATTCGCCGTTATGGTGTGCATGAGATCATCTTCAAGCTGCAGCGCATGTTGCGCGCCGATATGCTGACGGTGAACAGCTGGCGTGACTTCGAGGCCGAATTTGCCGGAGCGGCACGCCGCGTCAATCGCAGGAGATAGTTTAATATGACAACGTCTGGCAAAAAATCAGGGCGCGCGCTACCGGGCAAGCAGACGGCGGCATGGGAGGAAGAAGCGAGGGTCGCCGCTGAATTTGCCGTCCTGGTTGATCGCAAGCTTGCGGATTGGAGAGCTAAAAATGAAAAGCTGATCGCGGCACGGACGGCGCGAAAGCCGAAGCAGCAGCCTAACCCGCTCGCCAAATTCACAGAGCAGGAGCTGCTCGATGAATGCCGCGAGCGCCGCCGTCGCCGTGAGCACCGCGCTGCTCCAGTTCCCGGCGAATGCCTCATTCCCGGTTACGTTGTTCCGGCCCTGACGCTAGCCGGCAATCCGGCGCTCGACACCGAGCACCATGGCGAATGCTCAGTGATCAGATTGGCGGGCATGCTCGATGGTGACCGCAAAGTGTGGCGCGCCACGGCAGAGGCCCGCCGTAAGGCGACCCGTAAACTCGCAACGGGTTACCGGCAATTCGGCGGCGGCGACGCGGCTTGATGACGGAGCTTTCTGCCGATATGGGAATCCCCATAACGGGATTAATCCAAAGCCAGAAAGGCGGAATTCCAACCGCCTATGTGATCTCGAAAAATATTCATCGCCGCAATATGACCAAGGGCCAGAGAGCTATGGCGGTGGCGCTGATTTATCCGGAGCCGGAAAAGGGAGGACGGGGTAAGAAGTCCGGAAACTCTAAAGAAAATTTAGGGTTTTCAACGATGCTGCTCTCGAACGCCCGCACCGTTCTCCAATACGCCAAGGACCACGTCCGGGACGTGATGTCCGGCGCCATGCCCCTGGATGAAGCCTACTGAGAAACCTTCCAATTTCTGGACAGTTTTGCCCCGTCCTCCCTTGTCCGGCGCGACCGGATAAATCACCGCCACCGCCATGCTGGTTGCCACGGTCACCGCCGTGCGCCGGTATCATGACGGTAGACGCGATCGCCATGTTATCCCTGCCCTCTGGCAAAATTTTCTGCAACCTTGAGTAGGTCTATGCAAATTCCCATAGACCCCCAACGGGTCTATTACCTTGCACCGCCAAGGAATTTTTTGCAACCTTGAGTAGGTCTATCGGTATCGCGATAGACCCCAGCATTCTGAGGGTAAGTCGGAATTCCGACCGACCTAGAAAGGGCTTCGCCGCAGCGGTCGCCTTCCGCCACATTCCCAGTGTTTCGGCGTCGCCATCGATCAACTTCTCGATCTGGACTGGATCATAGCCGCAGCCCGAGAATGGCTTGGCGGTAAGGAAATCCAGAAACCGCTCATGCCATGAGCGAGGCGGCGGATTCAGGGGCAATCAGCAGGCTGCCTAAGATCGATTGCTCAACCTCGATGGCGAGGGTCACAACATCGCCTTCAGCTGGTGGCGCTCCTCGGCACTGAGCCTTGGTAGCAACTTGCGAATCTGATCGAACGGCTTCGGCGGTTTGCGAAACCCTGCTTCGATCGCGGCGCGGTTGGCAGATAGCTCACCACGGCAGACGGCTTGGTAAAGGACGGGGAACTCGCGTGACAGGCGGTCGAGGGTGTAAGCGCGGGAGTTTCCCTGTTTGGCTCTATCACTAATTACATTGTCATTAGTGATGTACGTCTCGGACCGCCAGACGCTCAATCGCGAATAGATAAACTAATACCCGGTTGACCGCCGTACGGCGATGCAGTCGTCCCTCAACGCAAGGAAACTGAACAAGGAAATTAAGTCATGAAGTTGCTTGCGCTGGTCACCAGCCTTTCGTTGTCCATGTCTATGGGGACCGGAATGGCGCAGATACACACGTGGCCGAAAAATGACCCAGACCCCTATTTTCAAAAAAAAAAGGACCTTGAAAAGCACTCCCAAAAAGATCGCAGAAACTATCCACAGAAATATTCAAAGAAATATCCTCAAGAAAATCGAAAATAAATAGGTCTTAGACTTGATGCTGTGGTGAAGAAATCAGTTCTCGGAACTGATCGGATCCGCGCTGGAGCGTCGCTGGCGAAAATACCTGGTCGCAGACATGAGCAAGACAACGCGCTAAGGTGCCGATCGGTACCCGAATTCTTGTCGACGAAGGTACCGTTGAAGCACAGGACGCAGCTATGGCCGCTGCCAAGTGATCTAGGCCGTGAACCCATAAAGACCGAGATTGGGTGGATAGCGACCTGTCCGTTTCTTGCGATCGAAAGGGACAGACCGCCGTCAGAGGGCGCTATTTCAGCGGCAAAAACAGTTCCGCGACCGCCTCATGCTCCGGCACCTCCGGGAGGAAGCTCAGCCGCTGGCAATAGATCGGGAAGTCGCGTACTTCCTCGCCGCTGGCCGGGAGCCAGTCGCGATAAAGGTAGAGCGCGGCGGGCTCCAGATTATCGGTGTTGCCGACGACGCGCAGTACGGCGCAGCGTCCGCCAGGGATCTCGCCGGCTTTGATATCAGCGCCGTTCGCCTCGATCGGGCCGTCGGTCCCGACACAAAGGTCCACGCTATAATCGGCAGGCGATTGAGGACGCCGCTCGGAACGCCAGACCGTGAAGGTCGGATGTGTCCGGGGGTGCAGGCCGGCGGCCTTGCGCCAGGCAATGAACCGCTGGATGGTCGCGCCGAGCGTGGCCGGGTCGCCCCGATGCTCCATGATCCCGCCTTCACCCTGTAGTCCTCCGTGGCAGCACCAGCTAAGCGCACGCAGGCATGACGCGCTCGACCGATCTTGCGGTTTTGACACGGGTCGCAGACCACCGCCAAGGACCGTTTGCGCACACGCCCGGTTTATGGATGAACGGCGAAAAGGGGGCGTTTGCAGACTGGTGGCTTTCATATCGTGCCGAACTCTGATTCAAGCTCAAAATGAGCCGATCGCGGCGCTGATCCTGGCCATCGCCACCACGACTGTCTGGAACCGGCTCAATGTCACGACAAGACAGATTGCCGGTTCCTGGGGCTGAGTTACGGCCGGGCGGATCATCGCGGAACGGTCTGCGATGATCTCCGCCTGCGAAATCAGTCGCCGGTATAGCGCTGCTCCCGCCAGGGATCGCCATAGATGTGATAGCCGTTCTGCTCCCAGAAGCCCGGCTCGTCCTCAACGATGAAGCGCAGCCGCCTGATCCACTTGGCGCTCTTCCAGAAATAGAGATGCGGCACCAGCATCCGCGCCGGACCGCCATGCTCCGGCGTGAGCGGCTGGCCGTCATAATGGGTGGCAACCATCGCCTTGCCGCCGATCAGATCCTCGACCGGAACATTGGTCGTATAGCCGTCGTCGCAATGGAGCATGGCGAAGGCTTCCGGCGCCTCGTCGAGGCCAGCGGCGACGACGAGGTCGTCGAAAGTGACACCGCGCCACTCAGTGTCGAACTTGCTCCATTTGGTGACGCAATGGATGTCGGTCTTCCGGTTGGTCTGGGGTAGCGCCTGGAACTCCACCCAGTTCCATTTGGTAATTAGCGAGCCGCCGAGCTGCAGCGCGAAGCTCCAGTCCTCGCGCGAGACGTGCGGTGTCGGCCCGGCCGAGAGTACAGGAAAGTCGGTGGTCAGATATTGTCCTGGCGGAAGCCGGTCCTTCTGATCCGGCTGCTGCTGCCGGCGTGACCGGAAGCCGCGGGAGACTGGCGGGTTGTCCATGATGGCTCCAAGGATTGCTGGCCAGATTGACGTTCAGCTTAGCATATTCCCCATAATCACGGCGTGTCACGTCTTCGCCAGCCCCGGCATGACAGCCCTGCCGATATCTTTCTTCTCGATGCTACACACCGGCGATAGACTTGACGTTCAAGGGACGGAAGCGCAAAGGGAATAACCATGCGACTGCAAGGGAAACGCACAATCGTCACAGGCGCGGCCTCAGGGTTCGGACGCGGCATCGCACGGCGCTTCGCCAAGGAAGGCGCCAAGGTCGCCGTCGTCGATCTAAACGAGGATGGCGCCAAAACGGTTGCCGGTGAGCTGGGCGAAGCCGCGATCGCCATGAAATGCGATGTATCCAAGGCCCAGGATGTCAATGCCGCGGTCCGCCGGTCGGTCGATGCCTTCGGCGGCGTCGATGTCGTCGTCAACAATGCCGGCTGGTCGCACAAAAATCAGCCGATCCTCGATGTCGATGAGGCGACTTTCCGCAAGGTCTACGAGATCAACGTGCTGTCTATCTTTCACATGACCAAAGCCATCGTGCCGCATTGGCGCGAGCGCAAATATGGCGGCGTGATGATCAATGTCGGCTCGACGGCCGGCATCCGTCCGCGCCCCGGGCTCACCTGGTACAATTCCTCGAAAGGCGCGGTCCACTCCATGACCAAGTCGCTTGCCATCGACCTCGCGCCCGACAGGATCCGCGTCTGCGCGCTCGCTCCGGTAATCAGCGCGACGGCGCTGCTCGAAACCTTCATGGGCCTGCCCGATACGCCGGAGAACCGGCAGAAATTCATCTCTACCATTCCGCTCGGACGCATGAGCACGCCGGAGGATATGGCGAACGCCGCGCTGTTCCTTGCATCCGACGAGGCCGCATTTCTGACCGGCGTTATTCTGGAAGTCGATGGCGGACGCACGATTTAGCACGCGCCGCTTTCGGCTTTCGCTTCGGCGCGACTTAAGGAGGATTTCATGCGCATTGCAGTGATGGGTGCGGGCGGTATCGGCGGCTATTTCGGCACGCGGCTCGCCTTGAGCGGATCGGACGTGACCTTCATCGCCCGCGGCCGGCATCTGGCCGCGATGCGCGAGCACGGGCTGCGCGTTGAAAGCGAACTCGGTAACATGCATTTGCGCGATGTGAAGGCGACGGACGATCCGCTGACCATCGGTGCGGTCGATCTCGTGATGATCTGCGTCAAGCTCTGGGACACGGAACAGGCGGCGCGCCAGATCTTGCCGCTCGTGGAGCGCGGCGCGGCGGCGGTTTCCTTCCAGAACGGCGTGGAGAAAGATGACGTACTACGCAGTGTGCTGGGCGAAGCACCGCTGCTCGGCGGGGTCTCATACATTTCGGCATCGATTAAGGAGCCGGGCATTGTTACTCATCACGGTAAGTTGCAGCGCCTCGTCTTCGGGGAATTCGACGGCAGCCGGTCGGAACGCGCCGAAGCCTTCCTCAAGGCTTGCGAGGCTGCCGGCATCAACGCCGAGCTGAGCACCGACATTCGCCGCGCCATCTGGGAAAAATTCGTTTTTCTGGTTGGCATGTCGGGTGCAACCGCCACCGTGCGGCTGCCGATCGGGCCGGTCCGGGAGAACCCGCAATCGCGGTCATTCCTGCTCGACCTGATGCGCGAGGTCGAGGCGGTCGGCCGCGCCAAGGGCATCGATCTGCCCGCAAATTTCGCCGAGAACCGGCTGGCCTTCGCCGATACGCTGGCTCCCACCATGACCTCCTCGATGCATACCGATCTCGAACGCGGCAACCCGCTTGAGGTGCCCTGGCTCAGCGGCAGCGCGGTTGCGCTCGGCAAGGGCGCAGGCGTTCCCACCCCGTGTAATCGCGCCGTGGCCAACATTCTGGCGCCGCACGCGCAGGGGAGAGCGGGTCTATAAAATGGCGAATGAAAAGCTCACCATCCGGGATATTCGTGCCGTCCCCGTTTCGGTCCCCATGGCGCTGCCGCTCGGCACGAGCGCCGACACGATCACGAAAGCGGCGCTGTTGCTGATCGATCTGGAGACCGAGGAAGGCATTACCGGCCGGTCTTATGTGTTCTGCTATTTCGCGAGCGTGGGACCGGCGGTCGCGCGGATGCTCGCCCAGGCGCTCGAATTCATCAAGGGCGACGCCGTTGCGCCGCTCGACATTGCGGCCAAGCTGCAGAAGCGCTTCCGGCTGGTCGGCGTTCAGGGCATCGTGCGCATGGCTCTTGCCGGGATCGACATTGCGGCCTGGGACGCGCTCGCTATTTCTCAGAGCCTGCCTCTCGCGACGATGCTCGGCGCAGGGCCGCGGCCGGTGCCGGCTTATAACAGCAATGGTCTCGGCCTTATGGCGCCAGAAGCCGTCGCTGAGGAGGCGGTCGCGCTGCTCGAAGGCGGGTTCAAGGCGGTGAAGCTGAGGCTCGGCTATCCGATGCTCGCCGAGGATCTCGCGCGCGTCCGTGCCGTCCGCAAGCGCCTGCCGGACGGCATCGCGCTGATGGTCGATTTCAATCAGGCGCTGACCGTCGCCGAAGCGAAACGGCGCTGCCACGCCTTGGACGGCGAAGGGCTCACCTGGATCGAGGAGCCGATCCGCCACGACGATTATGCGGGTGCCGCTGACCTTGCGGCCGAAACCGCGACGCCGATCCAGATCGGGGAGAATTTTTCCGGCCCGGAGGCCATGGCTGTGGCACTCGATGCCAGAGCCTGCGATTACGTGATGCCGGATCTCGAACGTATCGGCGGCGTCACGGGCTGGCGGCATGCGGCCGGTCTCGCAGCGGCGCACGCCATCGAGATGTCGTCGCATCTCTTCCCCGAGGTGAGCGCGCATCTGCTCGCAGCGACGCCGACGGCGCACTGGCTGGAATATGTCGACTGGGCCGCGCCGATCCTTCAGGAGCCGCTGCAGATCAAGGATGGCCGCGCGCTCGTGCCCGATCGCCCTGGCGGGGGCCTTGCCTGGGACGACGCGGCGGTCGCTCGCTATCGGACGGGGTAATCCGTCTCCGCGGCTCTGCGGTCAACGGTCGGAGCGCGAAAGCACCTGCATCAGCTCAGCGACCTTCTTCCTCTGCTCCTCAGCGTCGCCGCTCGCAATTGCGTGCTCGACGCAATGGGCGACATGGTCGCGCAAAATCTCCTCCTCGACCCGGCGGAGCGCGGCGCGAGCGGCGCCGATCTGCGTCACGATGTCGATGCAGTAGCGGTCTTCATCGACCATCCTGGAGATGCCTCGCACTTGTCCCTCGATGCGGCTGAGACGCTTGCGGCAGGAGCTTTTCATATCGGATTGCATCATTGACAGATACCCTCATGGGGTATAAGAGTCAAGCTAAACAAATACCCATCCAGGGTATACCCGAGATTGCAGTGAGACAGGTCCACCAACATGTCCGAGCACGACCGCGACCAGAATACCGCCCCGACGAAATCCTCTTGCTGCTCGCATGAGCGCCAAGGCGAGGCGCACGGTCACAGCCATGCAGCTCATGGCGGTGGTGCGCCTGCGCAGGGTGCAGGGCTGGTCAAGGATGTCGTTTGCGGCATGACCGTCGATGCTGCAACCGCCAAGCACAAGACCGTCTATAACGGTGAGACTTACCATTTCTGCAGCGCCGGTTGCCGGGAAAAGTTCGAGGCAGCTCCTGAACGCTATCTCTGGAAGCAGGCCGCCAGCGCCGCCACTACAGCGGCTGAGAGTTCGCAGACCGTGAAGGATCCGGTCTGCGGCATGATTGTGAACCCGGCAACGGCCAAGCATCGCACCGAGCACGAGGGAGAGACCTATTATTTCTGTCGTGCCGGGTGCCGCGAGAAATTCATGGCCGATCCCGAGCGTTATCTGGCACCAGCAGGCGCATCCTCCGAGCCGGTCCCCGAAGGCACAATCTACACCTGCCCGATGCACCCCGAGATCCGGCAGGTCGGGCCGGGCTCCTGTCCGATCTGCGGCATGGCGCTTGAGCCTGAGCTGGTGACGGCGCAGGCCGAACCCAATCCCGAGCTCGCCGATATGACCCGGCGCTTCTGGATCGGGCTGGCGCTGGCGCTGCCGGTCTTCCTCCTGGAAATGGGCGGACATCTGGCAGGCCTTCACCTTTTCAGCCCGCAAGTCTCGAACTGGGTGCAACTGGCGCTCGCAACGCCGGTCGTACTCTGGGCCGGCTGGCCTTTCTTCGTGCGCGGCTGGCAGTCGCTCAGGACGCGCAATCTCAATATGTTCACCCTGATCGCCATGGGCACGGGCGTTGCCTGGACCTACAGCGTCGTGGCAACGATCGCCCCCGGCCTGTTCCCCGACGCCTTCCGCATGAGTGGCGGAGCGGTGCCGGTCTATTTCGAGGCGGCGGCGGTGATCACGGTGCTCGTGCTGCTCGGCCAGGTGCTGGAATTGCGCGCCCGCGAGCAGACGAGCGGCGCGATCCGGGCGCTTTTGGACCTCGCACCGAAGAATGCGCGGCGTGTCAAGCCCGACGGAACCGACGAAGACATACCGCTCGAAGCGGTCGAGGTCGGCGATAGGCTGCGCGTCCGTCCGGGCGAGCGGGTGCCGGTGGACGGCGAGGTGCTCGACGGCCGCAGCGCGGTCGATGAATCCATGATCACAGGCGAATCCATGCCGGTTAGCAAGGAAGCCGGCGCGCACGTTATCGGCGGCACTGTCAACCAGAGCGGCAGCTTCACCATGCGCGCGGAGAAGATCGGCCGCGACACCATGCTCGCCCAGATCGTGCAGATGGTCGCCCGGGCCCAGCGCAGCCGCGCGCCGATCCAGAGCCTTGCCGACCAGGTCTCCGGCTGGTTCGTGCCGCTGGTCATCGCCGTCGCCATTGTCGCCTTCATCTCCTGGAGCAGCTTCGGCCCCGAGCCGCGTTTCACCTTCGGCATGATCGCCGCCGTCTCGGTGCTGATCATCGCCTGCCCCTGCGCGCTCGGCCTCGCCACGCCGATGTCGATCATGGTCGGCGTCGGGCGGGGCGCGCGTGCCGGCGTGCTGATCCGCAACGCCGAGGCGCTGGAGCGGATGGAGCGGGTCAATACGCTGGTGATCGACAAGACCGGCACGCTCACGGAAGGCAAGCCTCGGGTCGTCGCGGTGAAGCCGTCTGCCGGCGTCAGCGAGGATGAGCTTCTGCGCCTCGCCGCCAGTCTGGAGCGTGCAAGCGAGCATCCACTCGCCGCCGCCGTCGTGGCCGCCGCTAAGGCACGGGACATTACCCTCACTGACGCTGCGGACTTTGATGCCCCAAGCGGCAAGGGCGTACGCGGCACGATCGACGGCCGCCGCATTGTCATCGGCAACCGCGCCATGATGTCCGAAGCCGGCATCGACACCGCTCCGCTTGCCGCCGAAGCGGACGCTCTGCGCGCGGACGGCGCCACCGCCATTTTCCTTGCGATCGACGGCAAGCCGGCGGGTATCATCGCCATTGCCGATCCGGTCAAATCCTCGACGCCCGCTGCGCTCGCCGCGCTGAAATCCGCCGGGCTGCGCATCGTCATGCTCACTGGCGACAACCGCACGACTGCCAGCGCGGTCGCGCGCCGGCTTGGGATCGACGAGGTCGAGGCGGAGATCCTGCCCGAGGACAAGGCGAAGGTCGTCGAGCGCCTGCGTCGCGACGGCCGCGTCGTCGCTATGGCCGGCGACGGCGTCAACGATGCGCCTGCGCTCGCCGCCGCCGATGTGGGCATCGCCATGGGCACCGGCACGGACGTCGCCATGGAAAGCGCCGGCGTCACCCTCGTCAAAGGAGACCTGACCGGCATCGTCCGCGCCAGGCGGCTCTCCGAGGCAGTAATGGCGAACATCCGCCAGAACCTGTTCTTCGCCTTCATCTACAACTCGGTCGGCGTGCCCATCGCGGCCGGCATCCTCTATCCGGTCTTCGGCATCCTGCTCTCGCCGATCATCGCCGCGGCGGCCATGTCGCTGTCGTCGGTGAGCGTGATCGGCAATGCGCTAAGGCTGCGGCGTGTAGACATCGAGGCATAGACCGCGCGTTATTTGCTTGCCGTCGCGATGCACCCGCCACCGGGCCGAACGCCTGAACAAAGCCGCTGGTAGCCCGCTCGGCAAGCACGGAACAGGCTCATCAGCCCTTGAGCGCCGGATGGCGCGGCGGGAGGCTCAGCATCAGCGTGGCGACGCCGGCGACAATCAGCTTTCGGCGGCGAAGCGTCACGGATCAGATCTCCTGAAGATGAAAGACAAAGGACGGTACGTTTCCCGCGGCTCAGCCGCCCGGATTGAGCCGCTCGCGACAACATACGGCTGTAAAGCCTCCGATCCGTCATTTGGCCTCCGGGCGCTCGACTTCGCCACGATAGCGGCAACTCCGTTTCCCACGGTTCTGGCCTTCGGTTTTTACCCTCCCTCTTTCTGACGAATTGGCGCTGGCTTTGCATTAGGCTAGGAAATATAGGGGCGCCGTGAGAGGGTAGGCTGGGGATGAACCAGGACGATACCATTGCACTCTTCGACCGCTGCAACGCTGCGCGGGCCCAAACGCAAGCGAAGGCGCTCGCGGAAGGCAAGAACGTGGTCGACGCGCACGCCGTCGCACAAGCAGCGGCGAAGGCCGTCTGGAATTGCTGGGCTGAGGAGATGCTTGCCGAGCGCAAGGCGCTTGAAGCTTCGGGGCGATGGTCCGCGGAGCGCAACGCTTTCGGCGTTGTGGAGCCACGCAACGAGGAAACCCGCAACTGGATGGAGGCTGCCCAGGCCGATTTTGCCAACGCCAGCTTTGTCAGGCCGGTGTCCCCGAATGAGGTCCGGTTCGATCTTGGCGACATAAAGAGCCAGCCGGCGGCGTGGAAGTCCAGCGCATCGATCACCGTCGAGGACGAAGAAATCGACCTCTCCGGCTTTATCTTTCCCGGCATGACCAATTTCGAGGAGGCGCAATTCCTGGCGACCACTCGTTTTGGCGGTGCCCAGTTCTCCGGCGAGACCCGGTTCAGGGATGCGAAATTCTTTCGCGAGGCTTGGTTCGATAGGGTGCAATTTCTCGCAGAAGCGCAGTTCCAGGAGGTGCAGCTTCTGAGCCGTAGCTGGTTCAAAGGGGCACAGTTCTGTGGCGCCGCCGATTTCGACAAAGCGAGATTCGCCGGCGAAACCTGGTTTGACGAGGTGCTGTTCTGCGACCGGACGCGGTTCGGCGCGGCGCGGTTCACCAGCGAGACCCGCTTCCACAAGGCGCGATTCTCCGGCGATATCGGCTTCCAAAACGCGCAATTCTCCAGCATGGCCTGGTTCGACAAGGCGCAATTCGCGGGCGAGGCCCGGTTCGACGAGGCGGAGTTCTCGGCCAATGCCTGGTTCCATGAGGTGGAATTCTCGGGAGAGGCAAACTTCCGCAGCGCAAAGATCTTCATCGCCGATTTCCAGAAGGTGCGGTTCGCAGGCGCCGCCCATTTCGATCAGACCCAGTTCTCCGGCGAGACCGATTTCAAAAGCGCACAGTTCTGCGGCGATGCTTCGTTTTCGAAGGCGCAGTTCTCCGGTAATGTCGATTTCGGCAACGCGCGGTTTGCTCAAAATGTCTCTTTTGTCGGAGCCGAATTCGCCCGGCACGCCGTCTTCACTCAGGCCGGCTTCGACAGCGATGCATTCTTCTCAAATGCGCGCTTTCGTGACACAGCGAATTTCCGCCTCGCCGCCTTTCCTGGCTTTGCCACCTTCGAAGGCGCGCATTTCCAGGCGCCATCCAATTTCAACGCCATTCTCTGCGGGCGGGCGTTCGATCTGAACAGCGCAGCCTTCGACCATGTGCCGGATTTCATCCAGGCGCATTTCCAGGAAACGCCCAGGCTGGACAATCTTTCCGTGCGTGCGCGGATGGTGCTCGGCGCTCAGGCTTTCGGCGATGGACGGTTCTGGCATAGCCGCTGGAGCTATCCCATACGCGCCACCTTCGGCGTCATTCACCGCATCATCCGCGCCGACCGGGACATCCCCGCCCGCTGGCGCAGCTTAAGGCGCCTTGCCGCCGTGGCGCGGGACCACGACCGGGAGCGCGAATTCTTTGCCCAGGAAGTCCGGTCGGGCCGTTTCGCCTGGGACTGGCCGCTTCCCTGGCCGGTCTGGAAAACCAGAGTCTGGCTCGGTTTCTTCCGCTTCTGGCTGGGCCTGGCTTATGGCCTCACATCGAATTACGGCCGCGCCGTCGGCTTGCCGCTTCTCTGGTGGCTCGGTGCGGTCGGCATCGGCGCCATATTTTATCTCGGCGAGCATGAGGGCATCAGGCAACGGCGTGCCGCGGTCGAGGCGAGCGGCGCGCATTGGATTACTGCCTATCTGAGCACCTCCGGCGAAGCCTGGCGGGTCCACGAGAGCTGCTACGTTCCGGGCGAGGACCGTCCCAGCCTCGGCGCTCTCTCGCCGGCGATCCGGGCAGCAACGAGCGCGCCGAAGGCGGCATTCGAACTTGCCTTGCGCACCGGGCTGGTCGTGCTCGATCCGGGGCCCGATAATGCGCGGCGCATCTATGGCTGTCTTTATGGCGTCGAGCGCTTCGGGGAGTCCGTAGCGCCGGTCGTGCCATCGTCGGTCTCCTATTTCATGATCGCGCAGAAGGTATTCTGTGCTCTCATGATCCTCCTTTTCGGTCTTGCCTTGCGGAACATGCTGAGCATGCGGTGAACGCGCGCGATTTTCTCGCGCAGTGAGCGGCTGCCCTGCCGCCGGAAAGACAGGTTCCAGTTCCGCCTTGGCGTTTTGACGCGGCCTGCTAAGATCGCTCCCCATGAACCTCTATTCGCTTCTGCAGCAAGCGGCGCTCTCGGGGAAACCCGTCCGCGCCGGCCTGATCGGGGCCGGAAAATTCGGCTCGATGTTCCTGGCCCAGGTCCCGACCATCAACGGCCTCGCCGTCAGCGCCATCGCCGATCTCGATCCCGATCGTGCCAGCACAGCCTGCCGCCTGGTCGGCTGGGATGACGACCGGATCACCGAAACCGCCTTCGTCGAGGACGGCTCGGAGCTGGCACGCCGCGATGATGTGGATGTAGTCATCGAGGCGACCGGCAATCCCGCCGCCGGCATCAAACACGCCCGTGCCGCCATGGCTGCGTGCAAGCATGTCGTCATGGTCAATGTCGAGGCCGACGTGCTCGTCGGGGCGCTGCTCGCTGCCGAAGCGAAGTCGGCCGGCGTCGTCTACAGTCTTGCCTATGGCGATCAGCCGGCGCTCGTCGCCGAAATGGTCGACTGGGCGCGCGCCTGTGGCTTTCGCGTCGTCGCGGCGGGGAAGGGCACGAAATATCTGCCCGCCTATCACCACGTCACGCCCGCGGGGGTCTGGGGGCATTACGGCCTGACGCCGGAGGAGGCGAAAGCTGCCGGCATGAACCCACAAATGTTCAACTCTTTCCTCGACGGCACCAAATCGGCCATCGAAATGTCGGCGATTGCCAATGCCTGCGGGCTCGACGCGCCGGAAGACGGCCTGTTGTTCCCGCCTTCCGGCGTCGATGACCTGCCGCATGTGCTGCGGCCGCGCGAGGCGGGCGGGGTTTTGGAGCGTCCCGGCATGGTCGAGGTTGTCTCATCGATCGAGCGGGACGGGCGCCCGGTATTTCGCGATCTGCGCTGGGGCGTCTATGTTGTCCTCGAAGCGCCGAATGACTACACCGCCGCCTGCTTCAGGCAATATGGACTGAAGACCGATGAGAGCGGGCGCTACGCCGCCATGTACAAGCCCTATCATCTGATCGGACTGGAGCTGAGCATTTCGGTGCTGTCGGCAGCGCTCCGGCACGAGCCGACCGGCGCCGCCCGCGAATTCCGCGCCGATGCCGTCGCGGTGGCAAAGCGCGCGCTGAAAGAGGGCGAGATGCTCGATGGCGAAGGCGGCTTCACGGTCTGGGGTAAGGCGCTGCCCGCCGCCAAAAGCTTGGCGGCTGGCGCGCTTCCAATTGGCCTTGCTCACGGCGTCAAGCTGAAGCGGGATATCGGCGTTGATAAGCTCGTCACCTGGGCCGATGTCGAGATCGATGGAACGCTCGAAGCCGTCCGCGCCCGCAAGGAGATGGAAGCGAAGTTCGGCTGAGGCGGCATGGGGCATTCAGACCCCGCGGCCCTCTCGCGGCAATCTGGGCTGTCAGGCGGCGCGCCTCCCTTCGTTTTCCTGCTTCCAGCGTGGATCGGCGATCACCTCCGGGCTCACAGACTTCACGAACTCCAGCCCGCAAGCCTCCGGCGTGAGCCAGACGACCTTCGCCTGAGCGCGACCGAAGCCGAAATCGACCGAGACGGTATCGCCAAAGGTGAGGCCGTTCACGATGGATACCCTCATTCCAGTCTCGCTGACATTGATCGCCCTGGATTCGTGACGATCACCATTCCTGGTGATGATGATCGCCTTCTCGACGGACCGGCGCGCAGCATGGCGACGCTCGTGCAGGTCGGAGGAGACGGCGTTTATGAAATCCTGAATGGCTTTCTGCACAGCCGTCGACACCGCCTGGAGCTGATCGGATGCCGAGGACACCTGCTTCGCTTCGGAGCCGGTCTGCTCGGCGACTTCGGTGACGATGCGTGAGCTTTCCGCGGCCTCCTGGCTGCCGGTCGCCGCGATATGCACATTGCGCGCAATGTCGGCGGTGGCAGCCTGCTGCTCTTCGACGGCCGCGGCGACCGACGTCGCCAGGCTGTGGATCTCACCGACCTGCGAGCCGATGGCGCGGATCGCGGTCGCCGCCGTTTCCGTCGTAACCTGGACGGTCTGGATCTGCTGGGCGATTTCCTCGGTCGCCTTGGCGGTCTGCTCCGACAGCGCCTTCACCTCGGCAGCAACCACGGCGAAGCCACGTCCCGCCTCCCCTGCCCGTGCCGATTCAATGGTAGCGTTCAGCGCGAGCAGGTTGGTCTGCTGGGCGATGGTGCGGATGAGCGTAATGACGCTGTCGATCTTGTTAACTGCCTCAGTGAGCTTGCCGACCTCCTGATCGGTCACCTTCGCCTTCTCCGTGGTCTCGCCGACGATTGAGCTCGTATGTTGCGCCTGACCGGCGATTTCGCGGATCGAGGCATTGAGCTCTTCGGTCGCTGCGGCAACCGCCTGGGCGCTCGAGGCCGCTTCGGAGCAGGAATTTGCCGCAGATCCGGCTTCGCGGCTGCTCTGATCGGCGGACGAGAGCAGCAAACCGGAAGAGTGCCTCAGCCTGTCGACCTCCTGCAGCAGGATTTCGAGATTCTGCGTGATCGCGTCCTTGAAGATGAGGAGATAGCGATCGAGCGCCTGCTGTCGAAGCACCTCCTTCTCGCGCGTTTCCTTGGCGGCGGCTTCGAGCCGCTCGCGCTCGATCGCATTGGTGCGGAAGACGTCGACGGCGCGCGCCATCTCGCCGATCTCGTCGCTGCGCGATGTAAATTGCAGGTCGAGATTGTGATCGCCGGAGGCGAGTTCGCCCATGACCTCTTTCAGCTTGTTCACGGGACCGACGATCCTGAACAGCACGCCCGCCGCGGCAACGACCACGAGGCCCAGGACGAGCAGGGCCACAGCCCACATCACGGCAACATCAACGGTCTCCTGCCGGCCGGCATCCTGCAGGAAGGCGTCGTTCTCCTTGTTGGCGATCTCGACGGTCTTGTCGATCTGGGCGCGATGCTGGAGATAGAGCTTTGTGATGTCGCCATAGGCGCGTCGCGCCTCGGCTTTGTCGTTCTTTGCCAGCGCCGGCAGGAAACGCTCGTTCACCGTCTTCCAGAACTGCTCGCCGGGCTCGTAGGAGCCGGTCAGGAACGCCGCCTTGAGCCCGTCACTGAGATCCTGGGTCCGCCAGAAGGTGTGACGGTCCTCATAGTCCTTCTGCAGTGCCTTGAGACGCTCCGCATGCTTTGCCAGATCCGTATCGGATTGTGAATGAGTGGCGTCAAGCGCGCCCTGAAGCGCGAGGGTAGCCTCCAGATAGGACTCGATGAGATAAGCCGGCGGCGGGAGGATATCCGCGACCAGATCCTTGCCCATCGCGATCCGATTGTAAATCGGCCAACCGACCTTCAGGACACTGATGGAGTATTGTGACGCAATCAGTGTGCCGAGATAGCCAAGGATGACGATCGCGCCGATCCACTTGGTAAGCCTCGATATGGTCATCGATATAACCCGTGGATGAGAAGTCCTATAAGGACTTACGGGAAAAATGTGAACAATGAGGCTTGGGTACCGCTGATTTTTTAGGTTTTTTGCAGTAAAATTGAACCTTATTAGAGCTTAAACATGTCCATGAAGGTTATTGCGGGCATGTCAAAGCTCTCTCAAGTCTTTGAGCGCGCGATCGCAATGCCGATGGCTGCGCGGTCGGGTGGGATCGCGCTCCTCCGTGACAGGGCGGCGCGATGTCAGCGATTAGCCAGATTGTTGAGGCGGCCCCGCGCCTCGGTGCCGCCAAGGGTCTCAGCTTTCAAATACCATTCGCGCGCTTTTTGCGCATCCGGCGTCAAGCCTTTGATCACCATTTTGCCGAGGGTGATCGGGTCGTAAGTTTCCGCCATGGCCATGGCCGCTGCCGCGCTGCCTTCAACGGCCAGATATTCCAGGATCGATCGCGCTCCGGAAACGTCGCCGTTCTGGAAGAGCTCGTTCGCGCGGGCAAGCATGCGCTCTTCATTCGGATTTGGGTTACGTGGCGGCTTCTGGACCTCGATCTGATCGGCGTGCGTGGCCGAGGTAACGGTCATCGGTGGCTCGCCGATGCTGACCTTGAATGAGGCCGAGCTTTCAGCAGCAGAGCTGGCCTGTTTCTGCGTGACCGTGATGGTGAAACTGCCGGAGAAATTCTGCGGCGCCTGCAAGGTAACGTTAGAGACGACGTTCGAGTTCACCGCCCAGAATTTGCCGAGCTTGCCACCGGGGCTCAGCGTGACGCCGTCCGGCAGACCGGTGAAAATCAGAAGCTGGTCCTCGCCGCCGGCGCCGAGCAATTGAATATCGAGCGGGACCGCATGCCCCGGGGCACCGCTAACATCGGCAACCTTTATCCTGACCACCTGAGCGCGTGCCAGCAATAGAAAACTGGACCGCTGCCGCTGAGCCGCCGGGACATTGGCGAGCGCAGAGAGGTCGTGTCCGGGCGGGGCCGCGTCGCTCACGACCGCGCTCGAAGAGAGCCAGATTGCACCGCAGATGAGCACCTTCGAAGCGCAGGAGAAGCACCGCACGCGCGACGCTTTTTCCTGCTTCCGCCGGCACGAAGCTGGTATCATTTCGACACAGCCGATCTGGCCTTTCGAGACGGGCGTTACTGTGCCTGATCGCCGCCGCAATTTTAAACGCCTCCCGGACGGGATACATGCGCTGCACCGTGGAACAAGGCCGTCACCTCTTGCGTCGCTCCCGGAATGCTACGGTCTAGATCTTTAACGCTGCGATGTTTTCTTTGTGTTCCACCAGCGCATGAATTGAGAAAACAGCACCTCGCGCTGCTGCCCTGACAGGCCGACAATGCCGCTGCGCGTTTTCACGAAGGTATCGAAGGCAGTGCGCATTTCCGAGGTGGCGTCCTTCTCGGCCTGCCGCCATTTATCGAGCCAGTCCTGCGCCGGCTTGAACCGGGTCCAGCCGGGCACGGTGGCGGCGAGGTTGATCTCCTTCCATTTCGGATGGTGACCGGGCGTTGCGAACTTCTCGATGTTGGAGAAGAACTCGTTGATGAAGTTGGCAACGCGGTTATAGCGCTCGGTGTTGGGCGGCCAATTGTAGACCACGAGCAGCATCGCGCCAGCGACTGTCGGAACCGGTTTGTCGGCCGGCACCAGTTCTGGATAATATTCGTTCTTCAGGAGAGCCGGAGAATAGACCGTAAGCAGCTTATTGAATGCCTGCTCCGGTACGACGTCGGGCGAAATCGCCAGAAAGTGCACGCCGTCAGCGGCGGTGAAGCTCTTGAAGGCGTTGTGCGGAGCGCCGGCGAAGCGGATGGTCGCAACGATCTCCTTGGACCTCATCTTCTGATTTGCCACCGCCTGGTCGTAATTCACCTCGTCGATATTGATGCCCAGAGTACTGAAGATCCTCTCGCAAGCAATGCGAGTGGAACTGCCTTTCTTGAAGCAGTTGACCTTCCTGCCCGCCAGATCCTTGACGGTCTTGATCTCGTTGAGGGCGAGGATCTGAAATTCCGAATTGGCCAGCTTGGTAATGTAGCGAAGACGCTCGTCGGCGTTGGCGAAGACAGTGGGATCTTTCTTGCTGGCAATCTGGACGTCGCTCTGTTCCATGATGCCCATGTCGATCCCCTTCAGCAGAAGCACGTCGACAGCGTTCTGGCCGCCCCCTCTGCCCAGGACCGGGAGCACACGCAGTCCGCCAGGGACGTTCTGCTGATCGAGAACGTTGCGCATGTCCTCGGCGAAGATCGTGTAAGGACTTGCGGTGCCGGAGGCGATAATCGTGACGACGTTCTCGTTCGTCTCGCGCTTGCGCTCCTCATAGCTGGAAGTCGGTCCCGCCGGAGCGGCGGCGGCTGCGCCTTGCGCCCAGCTCTTCCCGACCGGGTGCATCATTACGAGAGCGCTGAGCGTAAGTAGTACGCCTGAAAGTATTTTTTTCATTTGACCCAGTATACCTCCCCGTCTCTGTACCCAAACGCAAGAAATCGAAAATGCCCGCATTGATACCCTCCATCATGGCGGAATGGAGGAATGCGCGCATTTTGTTGCCAAGTGTTAGGCCGAATGCGAGGTTCACGCAAGCGTGAGTTACCACCTATGCATTTATTCAAAGCTGTTTCAAATCTGTGGGAAAAATACCTCGGACATGAATTATGGATACTGAGATATATTATGAAAAATGCAAATTTGGTCTTCGATCTCGACGGGCGCTCAGAGTGCCTCCACCACGGTCAGGCCCCGCTTTGGGCCTCCTCGGCGATTTGCGGACGGAAGCGGATGGCGCCGAAGAGCGGGATGAGCAGCACAAGCACGGTGAGCAGCACCAGCACGCCCGAGATCGGCCGGGTGACGAACACGGTCCAGTCATTGCCGTAGCTGATCATCGAATTGAGGAAGCTCTCCTCGGCCAGCGGCCCGAGAATGACGCCGAGCACCATCGGTGCGATCGGGAAGCGGAGCCGCTCGAAGATGTAGCCGAGGATGCCGAAGGCGATCATCAGCCAGAGATCGACGACATTGGAGCGGATCGACAGCGCGCCGATGAAGCAGAAGGCCATGACGAAGGCCGAGACGATGGCCTCGGGCAGCTCGAGAATGGCGACGAGCGGCCGGATGGCAAAATAGCCGAGCACCGACATGATGATCAGCGACAGGAAGATCGAGGCGAAGATCGCATAGATCATGCCCGACGAGGTCAGGAACACCTGCGGGCCGGGCTGCACGCCGTGCAGCATGAAGGCGCCGAGCATGACGGCGGTGGCGCCGCTGCCCGGAATGCCGATGGCGAGCAGTGGCACCATGGCGCCCCCGACCGATGCCGTGGCCGCGGCTTGCGGGGCGACGATGCCCTCCTCGATGCCGGTTCCCATCAGCGCCTTGCGCTTGCCGATCTGGCCCTCGATGCCATAGCTGACGAAAGAGGCGATGGTCGCCCCGGCGCCGGGGATGATGCCGATGATGGTGCCAAGAATGGTGCTTCTGAGGAACATGCCCTTGATCCGGCTGAACTGGCGCAAGGTCGGCAGCTCGGTCTTGGAGGTCTTGGAGGTCTCGACGCGGGCGCTGACAAAGCCGCGCTCGACGCGCGCGAGCACCTCGCCGACGCCGTAGGCGCCCACCATCACCACCAGGAACTCGATGCCGTCGGCTAGGATCGGCATGCCGAAGGTGAAGCGGGCGGCGCCATAGGTGGTGTCGGTGCCGACGCTGGCGATGACGAGCCCGAGGCACAGGCTGATGAGGGCGTTCACCAGCGAGCCACGGGCGAGCGAGACCACCGAGGCGAGGCCGAACAGCACGATGGTGAAATATTCCGGCGAGGAGAATTGAAGCGCGAAATGGGCCACCGGCTTGGTCAGCATCACCATGATCACGGCGGAGATGAGGCCGCCGCCGAGGGCGGCGATCAAGGTCCAGCCCAAGGCCATGGAGGGTCGGCCGGCTTTGGCCATGGCGTGGCCGTCCCAGAGGAAAGGCACATGGATCGGGTCGCCCGGAATGTGGAACAGGATGGCGGTGAAGGCGCCGCCATAGGTGCCGGCCACATAGAGCCCCGACAGCAGGATGAGGGCGGGCGTGACGTCCATCTTATAGGTGAAGGGCAGGACCAGCAGCACGCCGATGACCAGGTTGAGGCCGGGCAGGAACCCCATCACCATGCCGACGACGATGCCGACCATCAGCACGAAGAAATTGAAGGGATGGAGGCAGGTCAGGATGCCGGAGGCAAGCTGGAGGAGACTATCCACGGCCGGTACCCGTCACGCTTGGGAAGGGGTGAGCATTCTCAGAACAGCTTCATGAGAATGTCGGTGATGGCATCGAATGGCGGCACGCCGCGCGGCAGCGAGACATAGACGAGCGAGCGGAACAGCACGGTGAGGATCACCGCTCCGGCAAGACTCGACAGCCAGATCGGCAGATGCCGGTCATAGCCGCCGGCATAGACGAACAGGATCATGAAGGCGGCCGTGGTCAGGGGAAAACCGAAAATGGTGATGAGGGCGCCGTAAGCCACCGTCACCGCGATGCCGAGGCCGAGCCGGAAGAGCTGGCGCGGCGCCTCGCCTTCTTCGGCGTCCTCACCCGCCGCGCCGGCTGCCTCGCCGGCGCCGAAGATCAGCACCCGGCCGATATGGATGGCGCAGATCACCATCAGCATGGCGAGCACCAGCCGCGGCCAGAAGTCGGGGCCGAGCTCGCCCGGCCTTGCGGTATATTGGATATGCATGGCGATATGATAGAACCAGGCCGCCACGGCGAGCAGCAGGATATAAGGGAAAGCCGTCAGCAGGCGTTTCTGCCCCATCATCGTCTCCCGGCCGCCCAAGCGCGGCGGCCCATCGTCGGGTCGGCTCCCCGGAAGCCTGAGCTTCGTCACGCTTCCGGGCCTGTCTTGCTTGGCAAACCCCCGTCAGCTGCCGGAGATCGCCTTCCTCATATCCTCGAGCTGATCCTTCAGATAGTCCTTGGCCTTGTCGGCGGACAGGAAGCTGTCCTCATCGGCATATTGGGCCTTGAGGAACGCCTTGTACTCGTCCGAGGCGGCGACCTTGGCCAGGGCATCGGAGAGGGTCTTCACCCGGTCCGCCGGGGTGCCGGAGCGCACCACGATGGAGCGGAATTGCGGCAGCGCCACCTTGTAGCCGAACTCGGCCGAGGCCGGCACGTCCTTGAAGAATTCCGAGCGCTTCTCGCCGAAGATCAGGATCGGCCGGATCTGGCCGCTCTTGATGAACTGGGCGACGTCGCCGGCTTGCTCGTAAAGCGCGTCGGCATGGCCGCCCAGGATCGAGACATAGCGCTCGCTCGGCTTGGAGAAGGGCACCTGCACCACCTTGACGCCGCCCTTGGCCTCCAGATGCTTCAAGGTGGCGTCATCGACGCTGCCGAAGCCGACGGTGGCCACCTTCAGCTTGCCCGGCTCGGCCTTGGCCGCCTTCTGGAAATCGGCCCAGCTCTTATAGGGGCTGTCCTTGGGCACGAAGATATAGGAGGGCGCCTGGATCATCACCGCGAGGGGGGTGAGATCCTCCACCTTCCAGCGCGGTGTCTTGCCCATCAAGAGGGCATGGGTGTCGGCGATATAGATGGCGGCCGAATAGCCGTCGGCGGGTGCGGCGAGCAGCTTGGCCATGCCGGTCGCGCCGGTGCCGCCCGGCACGTTCACCACCGGAATGCCCTGGCCGACGACCGGCTCCAGAAGCTTGCCGGTCAGGCGCGCCAGCTGATCGGCGCCGCCGCCGGGCCCGAAGGGAACGATGAGCTCGATCGGCCGCGAGGGATATTTGTCCTCCGCCGCTGCCGGACTTGCCAGCGCTGCTGCTCCAGCCAGAAGCGCCGACCCCACGGCAACGCTCAATCGCAGATGACGAAACATTCTCTATTCCTCTCCTCCAAGTGACTGGTATTTCCGTCGCGGTCTGGAGCCCCGTTGTGAGGCACTGAACCACGGGCCGGATGCTTGCAAAGCGCGGCCCAAACGGCAACTGTGTTCTTTCTCACTTCAGCGGTGACAGTTTGAACGTTGCCGATTGGCACCGCAAGCATCGATGCCACCTCGTCATTTCCGCCTAGGAAAAAAACTTCGCGCTTCACGTACGCAGACCAGACTGAAATTATTGAAAATTTCGCACATCGAGCCTCGCGCTGGCGCTCTCTCGGAACTCTGCCATGCCGCTTGTCATTAATCCACTAACAGCCAATGGAGACGCAAAGAAATGAGCCGATCTTCCGAAATCCGCGAGCAGCCCTCAGACGAAGCCGACCGCGC
This sequence comes from uncultured Alphaproteobacteria bacterium, assembly GCA_963798805.1. Lineage (GTDB taxonomy): Bacteria > Pseudomonadota > Alphaproteobacteria > Rhizobiales > Rhodomicrobiaceae > CAVZCK01. The sequence continues at coordinate 219,955 of CAWCVC010000015.1, read as the reverse complement.
GCAGCTCGGTCTGGCAAGACAGACGGGCGTCGCCTACGCCAATTCGGTCGAATATATGGCCAGCGTCGTGGCGCATACGGGCGGCCTGAAGCGGGCCGGCGACATGATCGTCGCCTTCGCTCAGGAACGGGCCGAGGGCATGTACGAATTCCGCAACGGCTCGCTGGAATGGGTCAAGCCCGGAGAGGACGAGAACTGCCATATCGAGATCGCCGTCATGGACGCCGGAGATCATCGCTTCATTCCCGAGCTCGATGTGCTCGTGACAGTGATCGATGAGAATGGCCGCGAAATCGGCAGCAGGAAAATGCCCTTCCTCTGGCATCCGGGTCTCTATCATTATGGCGGCAACTGGGCTGTCCCTGGCGACGGCGTTTATACTTTCCGGATCGATATCGCCGCCCCCACCTTTCCCCGGCACGACAAGAAAAACGGCCGCCGCTATGCCAAGCCGGTGCGGGCCGAGTTCGAAAATGTGCAGGTGAAAACCGGCCGCGAGTGAACCGAGAGCGGCTTCCGCCCGGCAGCGTGCGGCTCGATGGTTGCGACCTATGAGCCGCCGCGCCGGCCGAAAACTGCCCGGCCCTCCTTCGCAGACGCGCCTTGCACCCCCATCTTCCGCCTTGAGCATGAGCGACCAGCCTGCGAAGCGTTCATTCTGAAGGAGCAGTAGATGGAAAAGCGAAGCTTGGGCAAAAGCGGCCTCAGTGTTTCGGCCCTGGGGCTCGGCTGTATGGGCATGTCGGAATTCTACGGCTCGGCGGACGAGGCCGAATCCATCGCCACCATGCAGCGCGCCCTCGATCTCGGCGTCACCTTCCTCGACACCGCAGATATGTACGGCGTTGGCCACAATGAGGAACTCGTCGGGCGGGCCATTCGCGGCCGGCGCGGCGAAGTCGTCCTTGCGACCAAATTCGGCAATGTGCGCGGGCCGAATGGCGAGCGGCTCGACATCAGCGGCAAGCCGGACTATGTGAAGAGCGCCTGCGAGGCGAGCCTGAAGCGGCTCGGCGCCGAGGTGATCGACCTTTATTATCAGCACAGGGTAGATCCGCAGACGCCGATCGAAGATACGGTCGGGGCCATGGCCGATCTGGTGCGCGAGGGCAAGGTCCGCTATCTCGGCTTGTCCGAAGCCGCGCCGCAGACTATCCGGCGCGCCCATAAGGTGCATCCGATCGCCGCTCTGCAGACGGAGTATTCGCTCTGGAGCCGTGATCCGGAGGGCGAGATTCTGCCGACTGTCCGTGAGCTGGGCATCGGCTTCGTGCCTTACAGTCCGCTCGGACGCGGCTTCCTGACCGGCCGCTTTCAGCGCCCCGAGGATCTGCCCGAGGACGATTTCCGGCGCAGCAATCCCCGCTTCGTGGGCGAGAACTTCCAGCGCAATCTCGACCTGGTGGCGAAGGTCGAAGAAATCGCCAGGGCCAAGGGGGCCAAGCCGTCGCAGGTGGCGCTCGCCTGGGTCCTTGCCCAGGGCGACGACATCGTGCCGATCCCCGGCACCAAGCATGTCCGCTATCTGGAGGAGAATGTCGGCGCCGTCAGCGTCAAGCTGACGCCCGAGGAGCTTCGCCAGATCGACGACGCCTTCCCGAAAGGCGCCGCTGCCGGCGACCGCTATACGGAGCCGGGCATGCGCGCGCTCAACCTCTGAACCCCGCCGCGGCGGCTCGGCTGAGGTCCGGACGGCTCGCCGCCTTGCGGATGAACTCCGCCGTCCGGTCCGGATGCGACATCGGCAGCATGTGGCCGCCGCTGGTCAGCTCGACATCGGCGGAAGGCAGCGCCTCTTTCATGGCGATGCCGTGAGCGCGGTAATCGAGGATGTGGTCCTCCGTGCCGTAGAGGACGCTGAGCGGCATGGTCAGCTTCGGATAAAGCCTCACCATCTCGGGGAGATCGATATTCGCCGAGACCATGTCGAGCGAGGCCGAACTCGAAGGCGCTCGGACGCAGGCTCAGGAGTTCCGCCGGCCTTGGTGGGGAAATCGGCCGGCGCCGGATCGGGCTCGAACACCTCCGCAAGCAGCTTCTCGCCATCGCGGATCGAGATTGGCGTGGCAACCGTCCAGGCAATGATCCATCGGCGCAAATCCGACTGGATGGCCAGCGACTCGAATGGCGCGGGCGGCTTGCCGACCAAATGCGTCAGCGGCGCGACGAGGGCGAGGCCGCCGCCGATGTCGGGATGGTCGAGCGCGATGGCGAGCGACACCGCGCCGCCCATGGAATGGCCGACCAGCAGCGGTTTCTGTAAATTCAGCATACGGATTGCCTTGGCGATCGTGTCGCCTTGCGCGCGCAGCCGCGCAGACGCACCCGGCCCTCGCGTCGAGTAACCCGATCCAGGGCGCTCGATCAGCACGAGGCGAAAATCTCGGCTGAGACGGTCGGCCAGCGCATAGGTGAAATGACCGACCTGGCCGCCGAGCCCGTGGATCATAACGATCGTCGGCCCCTGCCCAATGTCGAGGTAATGAATGCGGCCGCCATCGACATCGAGAAACTTGCCGCGCGGCGGCAGCGCCTTCTCAACGCGCCAAGCCGTAAAGGCGGTGAAAAGGACGAGCCCCGCCACGATAAGCGCCAGAATGAGGAGAAGCGCGACAATGATCAGCGTCATCTCGAAAACAGCCTTTCGATTGCCGCCCAGTAGGAGACCGGCAGCACCCGCTCGATAATAGAGAGCATTTTCGCGTCGCTCCCGACGATCACGCGGCCCTTGCGCGCCTCGATGGCCCGCACGATGATCTCCCCTGCCTCGGCCGGCGGCATCTTCAGATATTTCTTCAGCGCGGCGCGGCGGCGCTCGATCTCCTCAGGAGACGCGCCTTTCGGTGCACGGGCGCTGTCCGCGATCGACGTCGCTACGCCGCCGGGATGCACGACCAGCACGCCGATATTGGTTCCGGCGAGTTCATGGCGGAGCGACTGCGAGAAGCCTCGCACCGCGTATTTCGCGGCAGAGTAAGCGGTCTGTCCGGGCGGCGCGATCAGTCCGTAAAGGCTCGACAGGTTGACGATGCAAGCGTCCTCGCCCTTGTGCAGGAGCGGCAGAAATGCTCGCGTCATCCGCACGACGCCCCAGAAATTGATGCCGAACAGCCATTCGAAATCGTCTTCGCTCACCTGCTCGAAATGTCCGCCCAGCGCCACGCCGGCATTGTTGACGAGCAGGTCGACGCCGGGATGCTCGGCCGTTACGACCGACGGGAAGGCTGCGACCGCCTCCCGGTCGGCAACATCAAGGTGATGCCGGGTGACGCGAAGCTCGTTGGAGCCGATCAGGCGCGCCGTCTCGGCCAGCCCCACATCGTTGACGTCGGCAAGCGCCAGATGGCAGCCGCGCCTTGCCAGCGACATCGCGATGGCGCGGCCAATGCCGCCCGCGGCGCCGGTGACGACCGCGGTGCGGCCCTTGAGCCTCCTCTGAGCCGCCATATCCGGCCCCTTCCCTTAGGCAGCGCGCTCATGAGCAGGCGTGCGGCCGAACTCCAATGTTCCGTCGTCCACCGCACCGAATTTCAGCGACAGCATGTCGAGCGCATAATTCTGATAAAGCTTCCAGGGTCTGCGCGAGCCTTGCTTCGGCAACGTCGCCAGCGCCCGCTGAATGTAACCCGAGGTGAAATCGATCACCGGCTCCTGACGGATGTCGCCGTGAACGCGCGGCGTCGAGGTGGTGAAGCCGCCCGCGTCCATGCGGTTCAGAATGCGGCAGACATAGCGCGCGATCAGCTCGCATTTCAGCGTCCAGGAGGCGTTGGTGTAGCCGATCGAATAGGCAAGGTTCGGCACGTCGCTGAGCATCATGCCCTTATAGAGAAAACGCTTCGGCAGATCGATGGGTGCGCCGTCCAGGAGCAATTCCATGCCGCCCATTAGCCTCAGCTTGAGCCCCGTCGCGGTGATGATGATGTCGGCGTAGAGCCGCTCACCGGAGGCAAGCTCGATTCCGGTTTCGGTGAACGTCTTGATGATATCGGTGACGACCGAGGCACGGCCCGAGCGGATCGACTTGAACAGATCGCCATCGGGCACGAGGCAGAGCCGCTGATCCCAGGGATTATAAGACGGTGTAAAATGCCGCTCGGCGTCGAAATTCGGGCCAAGCTCGGCCTTCACGCCGCGCATGAGCAGCCGTTTCATGGCCTCGGGGCGGCGGCGCGCGAGCCGGTAATAGAACATGCTGATGAGGACGTTCTTCCACCGCGACAGCGTGTAGGCCGTGCGTTCCGGCAACTTGCGGCGCAGCCAGTTGGCGATGTGATCGGTGGCGGGAAGGGCGGCGATATAGCTCGGCGAGCGCTGCAACATCGTGACATGCGCCGCCTTTTCCGCCAATGCCGGAACCAGCGTTACCGCGGTCGCGCCGCTGCCGATGACGATGATCCGCTTGCCCTCATAGGCGAGGTCCTCCGGCCAGTCCTGCGGATGCACGACGCGGCCGCGGAACCGATCCATGCCCGGCCAGCCGGGCAGATAGCCTTCGTCGTAATCATAATAACCCGCGCAGAGATAGAGGAAATTGCAGCTATAGCGGACAGGATAACCATCCGTACGCTGCACATCGATGATCCATTGGCTATCGAATGAATTCCAAGAGGCGCGCGTCACCGTCTCGCCGTAACGGATTTTGCGGTCGATGCCGTTTTCGGCCGCCGTGTCCTTCAGATAGCGGAGGATCGAGGCGCCGTCGGCGATGGACTTGTCCTCGCGCCAAGGCCGAAAGCTGAAGCCAAAGGTGTAGAGATCGGAATCGGAGCGGATACCCGGATAGCGGAACAGATCCCAGGTCCCGCCGAGCGCCTGCCGCGCCTCGATGATGGCGAAGGTCTTCCGGGGACATTCCGTCTGCAGATAATAGGCGGCGCAGATACCGGAGAGGCCGGCTCCGACGATCAGCACATCGACATGCTGGACCGGCGGGCCTGAGCCCCCGTCCGGGACCGCCGCAGCGGCCGGCGCATCCTGCGTGTCGAGAGACATGGCGAAACCTCCTCCGCCTCCAGCGCCCCATTGCGACGCCGGATCGAGTCTCCTCGACTGTGGAAGATCGCCCGCCGCAACCGGCAAATACTAAGGTGAATACCTTAGACAGGTCAAGCGGCCGTTTGCTATGCTCGGGAGTGGAGATCGTGAATGCGAGGAACGGATCACGAATGGCGCGCGGCGGAAAGGCGGAAGCGAGAGCAGCGAGGCGGCCCAGGACGCGGACGCGCATCCTCGCTGTCTGCCGGCAGCTCTTCAACGAGCGAGGGCCGAGCAACGTGACGACGGCCGAGATCGCGGCAACCCTCGGCATCAACGAGGGCAATCTCTATTACCATTTCCAGCGCAAGGAGCAGATTCTGGAGGCCCTGCTCGAGAGTTTCGAGAACAGCCTGCGCGAAGTGGCAGGCGCTTATACGAGCTATGGCGGCGATCCAAAGCGCTATCCCGATTATCTGGCCGGCTGGTTCAGGCTGATGTGGAAATGGCGCTTCTTCTATCGCGACGCTGCGACGGTGTATCGCCTGTCGCCCTCCTTGCGCCCACGGCTCAGGGGCCTCAGCGATGACGGGCAGAACGATGTGCGGGAAGCGCTGAAAGGCATGGAGGCGGCCGGGCTAATCAGCATTCCGCCCAAGGCGCTGGAGCCGCTGATCGTCAATTCCTGGATCGTTTCGAGCTACTGGATCGAATATCTGAAATCGCGGCACGGCATCAGCGAGATCACGCGCGAGCATCTGAAATGGGGCGCCGCGCAGGTCATGAGCCTGTTCCGGCCGTTCCTCACGCCCGCCTGGACGGCTCTCACCAAAGGTACCGACCCGCAAGAGTTGAGCGGCTGGAAATCGGAATAGCAGCTCCTGCAGCCCTCAGCCGGCAACCTTGAGGCGCACTTCGTCCGGTATCGGCAGAGGCTGGTTCGGACTGTCCAAAAATTCGACAGTGGTGAAGACGAGATCCGTACCACCGATATTCTCGACGCTATGCACCATGAACTCGCTAGGCCCGAAACTCAGATGCCTGGTGTCGCCAGGGAAATGCACCGTCTCGGTAATGCGCCCGTCGCTAAAATAACCGCGCGCCTTGCCATGGGTGTGGCAGGTCCAGAAATAATTGAGCACATGCCGGTGGAAGGTGCAGCGCTTGCCCGCCGGAATGGTCAGGTGCCAGATGCGCAGGCGATCGGTCTCGGAAACCAGCACGCTGCCAACAATGCCGTTGAACTGGTTCTCGGCCAATTCCTCGGCAAGGCCCTGCGGCCAGTCGGCAAAGGGCAACGGCGTTTCGATCCTAGCGAGGGCTTCTGTCATGGCGGCGCTCCATCATTTCGGCCGTCCGGCGGCGGCTATCGGCTCCACAGCCGTCCGGGACGCAATCATAGCAGATAAGCGCCTTCAGCACGCTCTTAAAGACCGCCCCAAAGCGGAGCGCGGATTGGGCATCATCTGCCGCCGCCATTGGTGAATGTCGGGTCGAGCGGCAGCCTCTGGACGGGGAACTTGCCCGGCTCGCCGACCCTGGCGGGGAGCTGCGCCAGCGATGTGCCGCTGCCGTTCCACGGCCGGGTCAGGTAGTCCGCAAATGTCAGAACGAACATGAAGATCAGCCAGAACAGCCCCGCCATCGCACAGAGCCGCACCAAACTGCTCGCTCTGATGAGGTCCATGAACACGAGCCACAGCAGGAGCACCTGCAGCCCCGCGATGCCGAGATGCAGCGCCGCGCTGTTGCCGCCCAGATCCATGTAAGCGGTGGCCAGGGTTGCTGCGAGCAGCAGCATCAGCACGAGCCAGACCGCGCCATATCGCAGCCAGAGGCGAAGCGTCGAACGCGATGTCTGGTGCTGCTCGCTCATGCCCGCCCCGGCAAATAGATCAGGGCGAAGAGAATGATCCAGACAGTATCAACAAAATGCCAATAGAGCGCCACCGGCTCCACGGCCGGGCTATCAGGAACCACGCTCTCCCTCTCGATGGCCGTCGCCAAAATGAGGACGATGATGATACCGACGGCCAGATGGATGGCGTGAACGCCGGTCATCACCCAATAGAGCGCAAAGAAGAGCTCCGTTGCCGGCGGCGACAGCCCGAAATGGGGGCCCGGCAGCAAATGCTTGTCGAGGTCTTCGGCATATTCGAGGCCCTTCACCACCAGGAAGGCGATGCCGAAAGCCGCCGTCAGCAAGAGGCAGATCACGAGGAGGCGGCGCAGCCGCATCTGCGAAGCGTGCAGCGCGATCGTCATGATGAAGCTGCTCGTTAGCAGCAGAGCGGTGTTGATCGTGCCGTAGAGGATGTCGGTTTCGTGCGAGGCGGCTTCGAAGGCGGCCGGGTAGAGCGTGCGGTAGACGGCATAGCTCACCATCAGCGCGCCGAAGAACAGCACTTCGCTCGCCAGGAACACCCAGATGCCGACGGCGGCGCCTTCACGCTGGCGGGAGACGCTGGGCCAGGGTTCTTTCAGGATCTGCGAGGCATCGCTCATGGCGCCTCTCCCTGCACTTGTTCCGGATGCTGCGCTGCTCCCGGCGCGGCCTCCTCAGGATGATAGTGATAGGGTCCGGTGTCGACGTGCGGAATGCCATGGAAATTATGCGTCGGCGGAGGCGAGGAGGTCTGCCATTCCAGACCGGTCGCATCCCACGGGTTGTTGCCCGCGCGTCTGCCGTAGAGGAGCGACCAGGTGAGATAGACGAGGGGTAGCAGATAGGCTGCGAGCAGGATCAGCGCGCCCACCGACGACATCACATGATAGACCTGGAACTGCGGCGGGTAGACGTGATAGCGGCGCGGCATGCCGGCATAGCCCATGATGAACTGCGGCATGAAGGTCGTGTTGAACCCGAGGAACATGGTAATCGCGGCGAAACGCGCCCAGGCTTCCGAATACATTTTGCCGGTGATCTTGGGCCACCAGAAGTGCAGCCCGGCGAAGAACGCCGAAACGCTCCCACCGACCATGATGTAGTGGAAATGCGCCACCACGAAATAGGTGTCGGTCACGTGCACGTCGATGGGGATCGCGGCGAGGAACAGCCCTGTCAGTCCGCCGATGGTGAACAGGCCGAGGAAGCCCAGCGCATAGAGCATCGGCGCCTCGAAGGTGATCTGGCCGCCCCAGAGCGTCGCCGTCCAGTTGAATACCTTGATGGCCGAGGGCACGGCGACCACGAAGGACAGGAAGGAGAACACGAGATTGGCATATTGCGACTGTCCCGAGACAAACATGTGATGTCCCCAGACGAAGAAGCCGATCACCGCGATGGCCATGATCGCATAGACCATCATGGCATAGCCGAAGACGCGGCGGCGCGCGAAGCAGGCGAAGACTTCCGACACCACCCCCATTGCCGGCAGCACCATGATGTAGACCGCCGGATGGCTGTAAAACCAGAACAGGTGCTGGAACAGAATCGGGTCGCCACCATTGGCGGGATTGAAAATGGGCATGCCGAAGAAGCGCTCGGCGATGACGAGCAGCAGCGACATCGCCAGCACGGGCGTCGCCAGCACCATGACGATGCTGGTCGCGTAGATCGCCCAGACGAACAGCGGCAGGCGGAACCAGCTCATGCCTGGCGCCCGCAGCATGTGCGTCGTGGTGATGAAATTCACGCCGGTGGCAATCGAGGAAAAGCCGACGACGAAAACGCCGAAGGCCGCGGCGATCACATGGCCGTTAGAGAACATGGTCGAGAACGGCGTGTAGAACGTCCAGCCTGTATCGACTCCGCCGGCGATGATAACGAAGACGGTGAATGCGGCGCCGATGACATAGATGTACCAGGACAGCAGATTGAGCCGCGGAAACGCCACGTCACGCGCGCCGATCATCAACGGCAGCAGGAAATTGCCGAGCGTCGCCGGGATGGAAGGTACCAGGAAGAACCAGACCATCACGATACCATGCAGCGTGAACAGCCTGTTATAAGTGTCATCGCTGACGATCTCTGCGTCCGGCGTCATCAGCTCGAGCCGCACGATGCCGATTGCGATGCCGCCGATGAAGAAGAAGAAGGTGATAGCGATCGCGTAGAGAATGCCAATGCGCTTGTGATCCGTGGTCGTCAGCCACGACATGATGGTGTGGCCGGCGTCCAGATAATTTTCGCTGCTTGGCCTGCGGGGAACCCGGGTCAGGATGGCGTCCGTCATTGCCGTTCCCCTTTGTTCGATAGGGATTTCAGATAGGCCATCAGCTTCACAAGCTGATCGTCGCTGACGATGCCGCGGAAGCTCGGCATTATGGGCGCAAATCCGGCGACCACGTCCTTTTGCGGAAGCAGGATGGAATCGCGGAGATAGGCTTCATCGGCGACCACGGTACGCCCGCCGGCGAGCTGGACCCGGTGACCGTAGACGCCATCCAGGTCCGGCGCGTGGATGCTGGATCTTTGGGCATGGCACCCGGAGCATCCAAGCGAGCGGAACAGCTTCTCGCCTTCACCTGCGAGGTTCTCCGATTGCGGCTGCGCCTCGGACCAGCGGGCATAATCGTCCGGTTTCATCAGCACCAGGCTGCCGGTCATGCGCGAGTGACCGGTGCCGCAGAATTCCGCGCAATAAAGATGGTAGGTGCCCGGCTTGTCGGCATCGAACCAGAGATAGGTATAGCGGCCGGGCAGCACGTCCTGCTTCAGCCGCAAGGCGGGCAGAAACATGCTGTGGATCACGTCCTCCGAGGTCATAATGAGCTCGACTTCACGACCGATCGGCGCGTGCAGCGTGTTGATCTCACGCGCGCCGTTCGGCTGCTGGATCTTCCACATCCATTGCTTCCCCAGCACGTGAATCTGGAAGGCGTGCTTCGGCGGCGTGATATGCACGAACTGCACCGCCGCCGCCCACCAGAAGATGAAAAAGAACGTGAAGGCGGTGGCCGTGGTCCAGCCGATCTCGATTTCATTGTGAAGCCTCTCGGGAAGCTCTCTCCTGTCTGCAGTCGACCCTTTGCGAAAGCGAAGTGAGAACCCGACCGTGGCGATCAGCACCAGGATTATGATGACGGCAGACACGGCGACCAGCACAAAGAACAGGAGGTCCCATCGGACCGCATATTGCGATGCCGCTGGCGCGAATGACGTGTTCATGTCGGCCTGCCGCCTCGCCCGGCGAAAACCATGAAAGCAAGGCCGCCTCCCAAGAGCAGCATGGTCAGCACGCCCCCGAATTCGAGCCAGCGCGCGATGGAGGCGGTGTAAATCCCCTTTGTCGGGTCGAACCCGTAGCAGAGCAGATGGATCTGATCGATGAGTGTGCCGATACGTCCCTGCCCTGCGTCAACCAGGGCCAGCCGAAGGTCGCTCCCGGCGAGACCGATGCCGGAGAGAACGCGGGCGATCTTTCCCTTAGGGGTAACGACGAAAGCCGCCGCCGGATGGGCGTATTGATCGTGCTCGGGATCGTAGGCGTAATGGTAGCCCGCGGCCGCGGTTGCGGCGCGGATCGCCGGCTCCTTGCCGGTCAACATGATGGTCGCCGCGGCGAGCGGCGTACCGCTACCGATCCGGCTCGCTTTCATTTCGCGGGCCCTGTCCAGCCCGTCCTTCGGATCGATGCCGATGACGATGAGGTGATAGTCGGAGCCCGGCTGCAATCCGGCCTTTGACAGCCCTGCCGCGGCGAAGGAAAGGATCGGGCCGCACAACGTCTTGCAGGTATAGTCGGCAAAGACGAGCACGGCCGGACGACTTCCGAGGGCCTGCCGGAGCGTCCGGGGAGCGCCGTGCTCATCGACGAAGTTCAAATCGAGGGGAAGCTGGGCATTCGGTTTGGGGGTCGCCGAGATCGCATCGAGAGCCGCGGTGCTGAAGCCGGCAGCGGCCGGCGTGCCGGCGAGGAGGATGGCGCAGAATGCGATGACGGCACTTGCCCTCATGGCTTGCTCCCCTGATCCGTGGGATGCCTATCGCCCTGCCCTTGCGGCCGAGCTGGCGCGCCTTGGGTCTGCGCCTGCTCAACGGGCGCTTGCCCTTGCGGCTGTGCCGAGGAACTCCGGCCTTGTGATCCTTGCCCCACCGAAGACTGCCCGGGAGTGCCCTGCTGCTCGATCGGTCCGTAGGCGTCCTTCCCGCGCTTCGCGATGATCTGCATTGCCCGTTCGATGGGAATAGCGACTTTCTGCTTGTTGCGGTCGGCCCAGGCATAGGACTCAAGCTGCTTTTCGTGCTCCGCCCGTAGGTTTTTCAACTCAGTGGTCTCGTCCTCTAACGCGTGAGGCCCGGGGAACACACGCGGAGCCTGGGGCTCCTCATTCGGGACTTGCCAGCTAAACACGGCAATCAGTACGCCGACCGACGCCGCAAGCAGCAGGAGAATACCGCCCGCCACGTACAAGATCGCGCGCGTGCCGCTGACGGGGGGCGGCAAGTCGTCGTGCATGGCGGAGTCAGCGCTCATCCGCGTGCCTCCATTTCTCATAGCCGGCGCGTGACCACCCCGTGACCACGAGCGCGACCGATAGCGCGCCGATTGCGACGAGAGCCACCACCGCCGCGGCAATCGACAGCACGCCAAAGGGCGGTGCGATCAGATAGACGTAATAAATCGCGATCCCCGCCAGCACGATGATGCCGACGACCCGCAGCCAGCTCGCGCTATAGCGTACGCGAGCCAGGAACAGCGAGAAGATCGGAATAACCGAGCCGCCGACAAAGGCGAGTACCGCGATAAGCATCCAAGGCCAGTGATCGCGCTGCACGAACCAGAACACCCGGTTCGGCAGATCGCCGTACCAGATAATGAGCAGGGCCATGAAGTTGATGTAGGTCAGCCCCAGCAGCGTGGCTAGCAGCAGACCGGCGAGATCGCCGAGCCCAGTATCCTCCTCTCGGTCGGGCGAGGCGATCAGCGCCCAGGCCAAGGCTGCCGCAAGCTGCGTGACTGCAAGGCTCGCGCCGAATGAAGTGGATATGAATGGGGGTTCGAGCGACAGGATCCAGTCGACGCCGATGAGGCCGATGATGAGGCCATGGAAGACCAGCCCGATAGCGGCGGTCAAGACTGCCGCCCATCCTGTGAGGCGCGGCAGCGTGTAGGCGAGCAGGCTCCAACCGAAAAAAGCGATCAGCGAGCGGCCGATAAAATAGGGCGCGTTCAGATAAAATTGCGACACGTCCGGTTCCACGGACCCCGAGCCCAATGCCCAGCCGTAGAACGCAGGCAAGGCTGCGAGCACGGGCGCGAACAGCAGCGCCATCAGCGGCACCGTCGCGGCGCTGGGCATGAACACGGCGTTGAAACGCCAGCCCCATCGGCCGCCGGTGAGCGCATGAATCATCATCGCGGTGACGCTGCCGATCGAGATACTACTCCAGAATAGAAATGCGACGAGCCAGCCTCCCGCGGCCGCCCTCGGGGCGAAGATCAGGAAGATCACCATCCCGGCGAGGCCGAGCACGCCGACCATTAGAGGACGCCGCGGATCGGATTGCAGCGGTTCCGGCGCCCGGCCAGAGGATTGCTCCCGGCTCCCGGCGACGGCTACACCAGAGACCGATCCGCCATTCGTCGCCATCATTAAGCCGAGCCGGTTCCTGGACAGGAGGTATCCGGAGAGAGCGGTGGCCAGCAGAGCGAGCCAGATCGAAAGACGGTCGAAAAGCACGCGTGCGGTCATTGCAGCTTCTCCCGAGCTTCGGGGACGTCCGCCAGCTTCGCGTCCTGGGACAATTGCAGTGCACGGATATAGGCGACGATCGCCCAGCGGTCGCGTGGCTCGACGCGTGCGGCATAGGAGTACATGACGCCGTAGCCGTCTTTAATCGCATCGTACAGTTCCTGTCCGGGCGCGGAACGCAGCCTCGCCAAGTGGTAGGACGGCGGAGCCGGGAACCCGTGCTTAACGATTATGCCGTCGCCATAGCCGGAAAGCCCGTGACACGGCGCGCAGTAGATGCCGAAGCGCTCGCGGCCGCGCTCCAGGAGCGCCGCGGTCGCCGGCGGCGGATTCTCCGCAACCTCGTCCCGCGCGAGATCGCCCTGCGCAACGACACCGTCGGGAAGCGGTCGCGCCGAGGTACCGTCCTTCCAGACCGTCGTAGGCTCATAGGGCTTGAACTTTCGCTGCTGCGTCATGCTCAGTCCGCAACCGGCCGTGGTGACCGCAAGACACATCGATATCGCCAACCCCAGCTTCACGGCTCCAGTTCCCAGACTGTCCCAGCCCCGGCCTGTCTCAGCCACCGGGCCGCCTCAAGCTTGTCGTTTTCGCCGTCCGGCGCTTTCACGGTGAGCATGAAGCGGTCCTGGGTGGCTCGCTCGAAGCCCTCGATGTCGAACAGCGGGTGGTACAGGCTCGGTAGTCCGCACTGGACCAGGAGGCCGATCATGCCGAAGAACGCCGCGCCGAAGATGCCGATAGCGAAGGGGAAAAACATGAAAACCGGCCAGGAGTTCAGGGGCCGCCCGCCGCTGTTGATCGGGTAGTTGAAGATCGCGCTCCACACTTCGATGCCATAGGCCGTCGCCGCGAAGGCCATGCCGCCAAAAAACATCACCACGCGCAGGCGGGTGGAGGTCGCGTCCAGAAGCTCCGGCATTCCCTCGATCGGGAACGGCGTGAACGCATCAATGAGCTGATGGCCGAGCGCCTTGGCTCGGCGCGCCGTCCGCAGCATGGTTTCGGGGTCCCGGAATTCGGCGACGAGCATCGCGGTCATTGTTCCGCCTCCGCCGACAAGAGACGGCGCGTCTCATGCATCGAGACGACCGGGACCAGTCGGCACATGATGAGGTAAAGCAGCGCGAAAAAGCCGAGCGAGCCGAACATCAGCGAGTAGTCCCAGAACGTGGGAATGAAGATCCGCCACATGCTGACGGCGTAGGAATGGGAGAGCGTCATCCAGACGATGTTGATGCGCTCGAGCCACATGCCGATGTTGATGATGATGGCGATGGTGACGACGACGGCGATATTCCGGCGCAGCGCGCGAAACCAGAAGGCGTGCGCGACGATGCAATTGCAGAACAGCATGGCATAGTAGAAAAACGCATAGTGGCCAGTGAACTGGTAGACGACCAGTTCGCGCTCGGCGGGCTCGCCGATATACCAGGCGGCAAACCACTCCGTCGCGTAGGAGAGCAGCATGATGATCGACGCGGCGAGCAGAATCTTCGCCATGACCTCGAAGTGGTCGACCGTAATCAGGGACTGAAGGCCGAACCCCCAACGCACTGCCGCGGTCAGCACGATGACCATGGTGAAGCCCGAATACATCGCGCCAACAACGAAATAGGGCGGGTAGATCGTTTCGGACCAGCCCGGCATCAGGCTGGCAGCGAAATCGAGGCCGACAACGCTGTGCAGAGAGACGACCAGCGGTACGCCAAGGCAGGCCATGGTAGTGTGATAGACACGGAAGGCATGCCAGTGGCGGGCCGAGCCGCGCCAGCCCAGGGCGAAGGCGCCGAACAGCGCGCGCGACATCCCGTGCCGGGCGCGGTCGCGGATGGCGGCGAGGTCGGGAAGCAGCCCGACATACCAGAACAGGATCGAAAACAGGATATAGCTGAGAATCGCCCAGAAGTCCCAGATCAGCGCGCTGCGCCACTGCGGCCAGACCGCCATCGTATTGGGATAGGGCATGAGCCAATAGAAATAGAGCGGCCGGCCGAGATGCATGATCGGAAACAGCCCGGCAATCCCGGCGGCGAACAGCGTCATGGCCTCGGCGAAACGGTTGATCGAGGCACGCCAATGCTGCCTGAGCAGTAGCAGCATCGAGGAAATCAGCGTTCCGGCGTTGCCGATACCGATCCACCACACATAGTTGGCGATCGGAAATCCCCAGACCACGGTGGTGTTGTTGCCCCATACGCCGACACCGTTTGCAAAGAGCCAGGACGCCGACACCGCCATCAGGATCGTCAGCAGTCCGCTGATGCCGAGGCAAAGCCACCAGAGCCTCCACGTCCATCGGCCACGGTCGAGTAGTGGCGCGGTCACAAGATCGGTCACGGCCTGGAATGACCGCCCCTGCGGCAATGTCCAGCGCTCGGCGCTCGCCGGCACGCTCTGCTCGGTAACGGTCATGATTCCTCACCATTCAGAGCAGGGTTGGGATTGCCGAGACGGGCGAGATAGGTCGTCCGCGGGCGAGTGCCGAGATGTCCGAGCATCGCGTAGTGGTGCGGCTCCTGCCTCAGCCTATTGACCGCCGAATCCCTGTTATTCAGATTGCCGAAGCTGATAGCCCGCGTCGGACAGGCGCCCTGACAGGCGGTCACCACCCCGCCCTCCGGGATCGGGCGGTCGACCTCCTCGGCGGTCTTGCGTGCGCGGCTGATGCGCTGGACGCAGTACGTGCACTTCTCCATCACGCCGCGCGCGCGGACGGTGACGTCCGGATTGAAGTGCGCCTGCACCACGTCCGCATCCAGATTGGCGTAGGCCTGGCCGTCCGCGTAACCGAAGAAATTGAAGCGGCGCACCTTGTACGGACAGTTCGACTGGCAGAACCGGGTTCCGACGCAGCGGTTATAGACCTGCACATTGAGGCCTTCGCTGTCGTGCACGGAGGCCGCAACCGGACAAACCGGCTCGCATGGCGCCTGCTCGCAATGCATGCATGGCACCGGCTGGAAGCCCGGCGGCTTCTCCCGGCCGCGAATGAAATAGGTGTCGATGCGCAGCCAGTGCATGATGCGGCCGACGCTGACCTCGTCAGGCCCTACGACCGGGATGTTGTTCTCCGACTGGCAGGCGATGACGCAGGCATTGCAGCCGATGCAGACCGAGGTGTCGATCACCATGGCCCAGCTATAGGTGTCATAGGGCCATTTCGGCAGCAATGTGGGAAGCTCCTCGCCGCGT
The DNA here is from genome assembly GCA_963798805.1 of uncultured Alphaproteobacteria bacterium. Classification (GTDB taxonomy): domain Bacteria; phylum Pseudomonadota; class Alphaproteobacteria; order Rhizobiales; family Rhodomicrobiaceae; genus CAVZCK01. The sequence goes on along the minus strand of CAWCVC010000015.1, from coordinate 204,145 downwards.
TCAGGTGCGCTGACCTTGCCATGCGGATAGTTCTGAATGGCGAGGGTGCGCAGAATGTCCTCCTGCTCGCCATCGAGCGTGAATTGATGCTGCGTTGTCAGCATCTCACGGCGGCGTCCCGTACCTTCGATATGGATGCCGCTCACGGTCCAGAGGGCCTCGGGCGTCTGCAGCGAATAGACATCGAAGCCGATGCTGTTCCCGATCGCTCCGACCCGGCTGCGCCCGTAGCCAAGCGTTGCGGCGACGGCGCCCTCCGCCTGTCCCTCCTGAATGTGAGCCGGAGCCTCGACGCTGATATTTCCACGCGAAAGCTTGACCAGATCGCCGTCCGTGATGCCGTGGGCCGCCGCGTCCTTCGGCGAGATATCGAGCGAATTGCCCCAGACTTCCTTGGTGACCGGTTTCGGACATTCCTGCAGCCAGGCATTGTTGCTGAACCGCCCGCCGTCCCAGATCGAAGGGTCGGGCGCGAGCGCAAGGATGAGCCCGCTTGCCGCCTCGGCAGGCTGCACATCCGGGCGCTTTGCCTGCGGCGGCGCAACCGGCTTCTGCGCCGTATCGGCGATCAGTCCATCATGGAGATAGCGCCGCCACGTCTTGTCGAAATCCGAGCTATCGCCTGTATGCCATGTCTCCTGAACCGCCTGATGCGGCGATAGAGAAAGCTGGCCTTGCAGCAGTCCGATCAGGTGATGCGCCGTCCGCGTATCGTAGAGCGGCTGGATCAGCGGCTGCACGACGCTTGCCGTGCCATCGAATGCGCGAAGGTCGGACCAGCTTTCCAATTCGTGCGACAGCGGCAGGTGCCACTCACAGCGGGCTGCCGTCTCATCGTCATAGAGACCGAGATGCGCCGTGAACGGAACGCGTGTCATGGCGTCGCCGAAGGCTAGTTCGCCCGGCGCTGCATGGACGGGATTGCTATCGATGACGAGCAGGGTCTGAACCCGGTCCGCATGCATATCGTCCGTGAGCGTCTTGAGCGATTCGGCGCTGCCGTGGTTCACCGGATCAACCGGTTCGATCAGGTCGACCGGCGCTTTGAGCTGCGCATTGATCCAGTGGCAGAGCGCGTGGATCTCCGGCGGCTGGCTGCGCCCGGCGAGGACAATGGCCCTGCCGCTATTGCGCATGAGATCGTCCGCCACGGCCTTGACGAAGCGCTGCGCCTCGGCCGGCAACTCGCCCCCGGTGCTCTCGCCGCCAAACCGGCTCGCGACGTTGAGGGCGACATTGCGCATGAGATCCGGGCGCAGCGCCAGACGCTCATCCGCATTCGCGCCGGTCGGCCGCCAGCAGGACTCCACCGCATAGAGCCGCAGGAAGCTGTCGGTGGACCGTGTCGGCTGCCGGACGCGGGAGAACTCGTTGCCGAGCCTGATCTGCTCCGGGCCGGGACCGAGCGGGTCGGCATCGAGGGTCAGGATGACCGCCGCGTCGGCGATGCGCGGTATGGCGGTCAGTCTGCGGCCGAATGCCTGCTCCGCGCCGGCAAGCGCTGCATCGTCGTTCACCGGCTCGTAGCGGTGCCAACGCGCCTCGGGAAAGTCCTTGCTGAGAGCCTGCAACTGGCGGATCAGGGTCGGCGAGGTGACACAGCCGGTGAGAATCCGCAAGCCTGAGCCGTTTCTTCCCTTTTCCTGCTGCATCTGCGCCTGCAGCGCCCCGGTGAAGGCGTCCCATGACGAAAGGCCATCACTGTTGTGGACCGCCGCGGAGCGGTCCGGCTCGTAGAGCGACATCACCGCGGCCTGGGCGAACACATCCGACGCACCGAGACTCGCCGGGTGACGCGGATTGCCTTCGATCTTGGTGGGACGCCCCTCATGGGAAGTGACGAGCACGCCGCGCGCATAGCCGCCGAGCGGCAGAGCCGTCGCGAATTGCAGCGGCACGCCGGGCGTCACGCGCTCCGGCATGTCGACATAGGGAACGATCTCTTCCTTCGGCCGCCCGCACGAGTTCAATGCGAGCGCCATGCTGCCGGCGAGCAGCTTCAGGGCCTGCCGCCGGTCGAGATGCGATCCCGGAATGAAGGGACGGCCATGCGCCGCAGGTTTGGGGGACTTTGACGTCATCGATGGCAGACCGAACAATCGGTGAGATGCTTATTGTTGATGTGATAGGAGGCTAGCAGCTTGCGTCCCTGCTGCAGCTGGTCTTTCGGCGGCCTCCAACTGGTGCTGAAGATCTCCGAACGCGGCCGCAGATAGGGCACCGGATCGCGGTGGCACTGCAAACACCACGACATCGTCAGCGGCTGGACCTGCCGCATCAGCGGCATCTCGTCGACCCGGCCATGGCAAGTTGTGCAGCCGACACCGTTGGCGATATGGACGGCGTGATCGAAATAGACGTAGTCCGGAAGCCGGTGAACCTTCTGCCATCGGATTGGTTTGTCCTCGGCCAGGCTCTCCCGCACCGGCGCTAACATCGCGGCCTGCGTAAAAAGCTGCGAGTGGCAGGTCATGCAGGTATGCGTCGGCGGTATGCTGGCGAATGACGATTTCTCGACTGAGGTATGGCAGTAGCGGCAGTCGAGGCCGAGCTTGCCGACATGATGTTCGTGACTGAAAGGGACCGGCTGCTCGATGGTGACGTTCTCGCCGGTGATATAGGGGGACCACATTGCGGCGTAGGCCACGGCAATCGCGGCAATCGGGACGACCGGAATGGCCACCAACACCACGCGAGCGACCGTATCCGCATACGGCCGGAATATCTGTGGCATTATCGCTCTTCCTCAACTCACCATCTCCAGGTGATTGTCACGGCGCCAGGGGGACGCCAATTGGAAACAGGAAGCGGCTATGCGGACAGCTTTTCGTGCGATGGGAGGTGAACGGGACCGGGCTGGACGCTTGTCACGGCGCTGGCGGCATAGCCGCTCACGAAGATTCATCACCCGGTAGCGGCAACTCACGTCGGCAAGGAAAGTTCCTTTTCGCGGCCAATTTGTTGGGCTTCGGCTCCAGCGGCGGAAACGCACGCGTGAACTTATCCGCCGCCCCGCTGTGATACCGGTCCTGACAGGGCCGAGAGCGGTCGTCACCACGCCGAGATGGTTGAGCGCCTGCGGGAAGTCGCCGCAGAGCCGACGGCCGCGAAGGTCGTATTCCTCAGACAGCAGACCCACATCGTTGCGCAGCTCGAGCGATTGCTCCAGCGCCTTGCCAAAAGGTAGTCCGCCCGGTTCTGATCGAGAGTCTGGACCGAGACGACCCCGGTGTGGCGCAAATTCTCGGCGCGATCGAGATCCGCCTTGGTTCGATTGAGCGTGGCCCGGGCATCGGCCAGATTGGCTTCTGCCGGAGTAATTTCGGTCGGCTTGCCGCCGGCTTCCAGATTGCCGAGCTGGTCCTTGGCCTGCTGGAGCTGGCGCCCGGCCTGGTCGCGGGCCGCACGGTCCGCTGTCTCGTCTTGGGCAAACAGCGGCGCGCCGGCGACGACCTGATCGCCTCTGGCGACGTGAGAAGGCCCTCTTGCGTCGATCCGATCTTGACGAAGTCGCCTCGGCATAGCCCTGCCATTGCGTGCGCGAGGATCCGCAGAGAGAGCAACGCCGACTGCGCGCGGCCGTGCGGCTGTTTCTCGATGGTTGCCGGCGCAGCGGCCAACATTCCGGCTGAGGAAACTTCGCGTCCGGCTCGACGGCGCCCGTCGCGGTGACCGGGGCATCGACGGAACCGCGCTGCTGTGCGATGACGTGGCCGATTCCTGGCCGGCGACGGAGACGAAGAGATGGCGGGATTCGAAACCCTCCGTTATGCGGTGCGGCCACGCATTATCGCCTTTCACCTCGGCAAGCTTATGCTGCTGCTGGGCGGCTTCAGCATCCCGCCCTTGCTGTTCGCCATCGTCTCGCAAGAAGGCGGCATGCGGCCGGTTACACCATTGTGGTCAGCGTGCTCTCGGCGGTTTGCAGGCCGCCGCGGCAGCAGGCGTCGGATAGTGTGCACTCTGTGGCGTCGGCCTTCGAGCAACTTGCCGCATCAGTTACCCGAGATCAGCCGGCAGGGTGCAGGAATTGAGTGAGATCGCCAATGTGGCAGTCAAGCAAGCAGAGAAGACCAATAGGCGCATTACGGGCTTGCTACAGGCCGCCGATCACATAGGCGATGTTGTCGAGCTGATTACATCGATTGCACAGCAGACAAATCTATTGGCGCTCAATGCAACGATCGAGGCTGCACGCGCTGGCGAAGCCGGGAAGGGCTTTGCCATTGTCGCGCAGGAATCAAGGTCGGCTTGTCGAAATTTCTTGAGGTCTTTCAGTGAAGTCAGTTTCGGAGAAGGCGCTAATCGAACCGAAAGCGGTCTTATGCCCCGCCTGCAAGCTCTGAAATCAAAACGCGTCGGGCACAGGCTTAGCTTGAAAAGCCACCGCCCCTTTCCCATTTTCCATCCAAGTAGATGGTAACAGGATGCCAAACGGATGGCTGAACGTGTTCATGAGATAAAATCGCGGACTGCAGAGAGTGAGAAGATCACGATCAATCTCGGCTTTGTCGATCTCGGCCAGATCGATCTGCTGGTACAGGAGGGATTCTATTCAAACCGTACCGACCTCATCCGGACCGCGATCCGCAACCAGATCGACCGGCACGCCGAAATCGTGCGCCAGGCTGTAATCCGCAAGAGCGTCGATCTCGGCCTCCGGCATTTCAGCCGCGCGGATCTCGAAGCGGTGCGGGCCGCCGGGCAGATGCTCGACATTCGTATCCTCGGCCTTGCCACGATCGCCCAGGACGTCACCCCCGAGCTGGCGCGCGCTACCATCGCTTCACTTGCGGTTCTCGGATCGCTGCACGCCAGCGCCGCCGTCAAAGCAGCCCTTGCGGATCGCATCCAATGACGGGTGCGATGACACAGCACCGCACCAATGTCCCCGACGCGCGAGATCGATGGGGGCCTCTTGATGATGTCCTTTCCCCCGAACACAGAAGAGCATCGCCATGACCTACAGAGTACCCTCCGAGATGACCGAAGCGACCCGTCTCACCCATGCCGGCAAACTCGCCGAAGCAACTGCTCTCATCCAACGCCTCCTTCGAGGCCGAGGCGTCTCAGGACCAGCGCCCACCACCTCGTCCGCCGTCATCGATGCCGAATATGTCGCACTCGATGCCGCTCGACGGACCAACGCGACGTTCGGCACGGTTTACGCCAGGCCCCGGGCCGGCTTGGGCGAAACCCTGCGCCGGCTCGCCGTAAACGCCAGGGCGGCGGGTCTCGAAAATGCCGAGGGTTTCGCCTCGCGCCCCACCCCTGATCCGCTTCCCGACGGCGCCTCGTTCATCACGGCATCCTACACCAACGAGGCCGGAACGCGGGCCTACAAGCTCTATAGTCCGGGAAACCACGGCGAGCGGCTTCCCTTGATCGTGATGCTGCATGGATGCACCCAGTCCCCCGACGACTTCGCCGCCGGGACCCGCATGAACGCGCTCGCGGAGGAGAACGGTTGCCTCGTCGCTTATCCGGCACAGGCTGCCTTCGCCAACGCGAAGAAGTGCTGGAATTGGTTCAAGCCCGACCATCAACAGCGTGACCAGGGCGAGCCCGGGCTGATCGCGGGCATTACCCGGCAGATCATGCGCGGCCACCCGGTCGATCCGAGCGGCGTATATATCGCGGGGCTCTCGGCGGGCGGCGCGGCGGCCGCCGTCATAGGAGCGGCCTATCCCGATCTGTATGCCGCGATTGGGGTGCATTCCGGTTTGCCGTCCGGGGCCGCACACGATCTTCCATCCGCCTTCGCCGCCATGCGGCAGGGGGGCGAAGGCAGCGGCTGCGCCACGCGTTTCATTCCGACAATCGTTTTCCACGGCGACGAGGATCCTATTGTGCATCCACGCAATGGCGACGCTGTCCTCGCGCAGGCGATCGCCTCCGCAACGGACTTGCGATCAACGGTACAGCACGGCCAAGCGCCAGGCGGCCATCGCTACAGCCGCACGGTCCACACCGATCCCGCCGGCCGGGCTCTCTGCGAGCACTGGACGATCCATGGCGCCGGGCACGCCTGGGCGGGAGGCAGCCCATCGGGCTCCTATACGGACCCGCAAGGCCCCGACGCCACGCGGGAAATGCTCCGCTTCTTCCTCGAGCATCGGAACCATGGCTGACGCCGGGGCGGCGGCCACTTGCATCGACTGGGCGTATTCTCCGAATACCCATGCTTTGGAGTGAGCGGATATGCCTCCGTGCGGGCTGCCGGATCCGTTGCCTTCCACCATCGCAATGTTGTTCGCATGAGCGACGGAGCTCTTCGATATGGCTGCACTTCAGGTCACCGCGCAAATCGTCATCGGCGAGGACGAGCTGGACGAGCGCTTCATTCAGGCATCCGGGCCAGGCGGTCAGAACGTCAATAAGGTTGCGACCGCGGTTCAGCTGCGCTTCGACGCGGCGCACTCGCCATCCCTACCAGATGATGTCCGCGGCCGCCTCATGGCACTCGCTGGCCGGCGGTTGACGCGCGAGGGTGTGATCGTGCTCATGGCCCGTCGTCACAGAACCCAGGATCGCAATCGCCAAGACGTGCGGGAGCGGCTCGCAGAGCTGATCCGACGCGCCGCCGTTCCGCCAAAATCACGCCGCGCCACCCGACCAACGCTCGCAAGCAAACAGCGGCGGCTCAAGGCCAAGAGCGCGCGGTCGAAACTGAAGCGTGAGCGGTCAAAGCGGGCAGAGACGTGATAGCCTGATGCGCCTGCAACGGCAGGTGAGATGGGCAGAGACAATTTCACGCGAGCGGCGGCTACGAGCGCTCTAAAGACGCTTAAGCAGTATCGTCCCGACAACAGGAATTGGCGCGAGTCCGCCGCCATGGCAGTCGGCTCATTGGGGGGAAAGCGGCTGGCTTTATGGAGAGCTCCCGCGAACACGCGGTGCTGAATTTGAAAATGCGGCGACGCTGCCCAACTCGCAGGGTGCACATGGTGCTCGCTGATCCGGTTCATCCCATTCTCCAAACTAAACCTTGGAGCTGATCAGAAGAAAAACAGATTTTTTGCGCGAATTGGACAGGCTGGCGCGAAACGGCTATCGGCTGAAACCGGAACGTTTTATCGGTGTTGCTGTGCAATATGATTTGCGGCGAATGCCAGCCTTTTTCCGTCACATGAGCGGAGAGTCCTCATGACACCAACAAGTACCGCTGGAAGTCCCGCCATTTCCGCACCACGCAAGATCCCGGTCGCGCTGGTCGTCAACGGTGTCGATACGCAGCTCCAGGTCGCGCCGTGGACGACCTTGCTCGATGCTCTGCGCGACCATCTCGATCTGACCGGTACGAAAAAAGGCTGCGATCACGGCCAGTGTGGCGCCTGTACGGTCTTGATCGATGGCCGCCGGGTCGTTTCCTGCCTTACGCTCGCCGTCATGAAGGACGGTGCGCAAGTCACGACCGTCGAAGGGCTTGCGGCGGCGGACGGCACACTGCATCCGGTGCAGCAGGCCTTCATTGATCATGACGCCTTTCAGTGCGGCTATTGCACGCCCGGTCAAATCTGTTCGGCTGCGGGCCTGATCGCCGAGGGCAAAGCGGAAACGGCCGACGAGATTCGCGAACTGATGAGCGGCAACATCTGCCGCTGCGCCGCCTACCCCAACATCGTCGCTGCGATTCAGCAGGCCATGAGCGTGATGAGTGCCCAATCATGATCGATTTTGACTATGTGCGCGCAAACGACGTTGCAGAGGCGGTGCGTCTGATCGCGGCCAATCCGACGGCCAAATTTATCGCCGGCGGCACCAATCTCGTCGACCTGATAAAGGATGAGGTCGAGCGCCCGTCGCAGCTGATCGATATTACGCGGCTACCGCTCAAGACCATCACGGAAACGGCATCGGGAGGGCTGCGTATCGGTGCTCTCGTGCCGAACAGCGACCTTGCCTACCACCCGCTGATCGAAGAGCGTTACCCGGTGATCGCAAGCGCGATCCTGGCGGGCGCCTCGCAACAATTGCGTAACATGGCCTCGACCGGCGGCAATCTCCTGCAGCGGACCCGATGCGCCTATTTCTACGACACGGCGACGCCGTGCAATAAGCGTCAGCCCGGCAGCGGCTGTTCTGCTATCGATGGTCTCAACCGCGGTCATGCCATTCTCGGCACGAGCGACGCCTGCATCGCTGTCCATCCATCCGATATGTGCGTGGCTCTCGCCGCGCTCGAGGCCAGCGTCGAGATCATGGGACCGGCGGGGGAGCGCAGGATCGCCTTCGCCGACTTCCATCGGCTTCCCGAGAATACGCCGGAACGCGATACCAATCTGGCCGCCGACGAGATCATCACCGCAATCGAGCTTCCGGCGCGCGGTTTCGCTTCGCACTACAGTTATCTCAAGATCCGCGACCGGCTGTCCTACGCCTTTGCGCTTGTCTCGGTGGCGGCGTGCCTCGAACTTGACGGCAAAACCATCAAGGAGGCGCGTCTGGCGCTCGGCGGCGTCGCACACAAGCCATGGCGCGATCCCGCGGCGGAAGCCGCCTTGCGCGGCCAAGCCGCCGATCAGGCCACGTTCGAAGGCGCTGCTGACGTGCTCCTGCGCGACGCCAAAGGTTTCGCCCATAACAGCTTCAAAATCGACCTCGCACGCCGCGCTATTAGACGCACTTTGACGCAGGCGGCGAACGGGACGCCACAGTCGCAGTCTCACAAGAAAATCGTATAAGCCGCGCGCGCTAGTGGAGCGAATTTGACATTTGAGTCCCGGTTGCGGCTAAGCTCATTCTCAAATATCAAATTCAAAAGCTCCACTAGAAACATATATTTAGCTAGTGGTTCTTGTGACTGAAACATTTGCAAACGTGGGTGCCGCACGGGGATGCAAATGTTTCAGTCGAACCACTAGGATGAGGCCATCCATGACTCAATATATCGGCAGCCCGATTTCCCGCATCGACGGCCGCGCCAAGGTTACGGGCGAGGCGAAATACGCCGCGGAGTTCAATGTTCCCGGTCTCGTCCACGGCAGCGTTGTCACCTCCACGATCGCCAAAGGCCGCATCAAGCGCATCGATGCGAGCGAGGCGCTGAGGGTCGAGGGCGTCCTCGCGGTGCTGACGCATGAGAACCGCCCTCCCATGGCCGATACCGATGAAGGCTACAATGACGACGTGGCGCCGGAAGGTTCCCCCTATCGACCGCTTTATGACGACAGGATCCTGTTTAACGGCCAGCCAATTGCACTCCTACTGGCTGAGGAATGGGAGATTGCATGCTTCGCCGCCTCGCTCCTGCGCATCGACTATGAAGCGGAAGCCCACGCCACTGATCTCTTTCAGGGGCGTGACCGCGCTTTTCCCGTTGAGAAGCCCGCAATGCCTCGCGGCGACGCGGAGAAAGCCTTCGCCGCGGCTGAGATGCGTCACGAGGGCGAATATTTCATTCCGATGGAGCATCACAACCCGATGGAGCCATTCGCCACGACCGTGAGCTGGGATGGCGGCGGCAAGCTCACGGTCTACGACAAGACGCAGGGTGTTCAGAACGTCCACCGTTATCTGTGCGGCGTGTTCGACGCTCAGCCCGACGACATTCGCGTTATGTCGCCATTTGTCGGCGGCGGCTTCGGCTCCGGCCTGCGTCCGCAATATCAGGTGGTGCTCGCCGTCCTTGCGGCGCGCTCGCTCGAACGTTCCGCAAGGGTGGTGCTGACACGCGCACAGATGTATGGGCTCGGCTATCGCCCGCCAACCATCGAGCGTCTTGCGCTTGGCGCGAAGTCCGACGGCACGCTCGACGCCATGATCCATGAAGCGATCGGAATGACGTCGGAATATGAGGAGTTCTCCCGCAACGACACCGCATGGGGTGGTGTGCTCTATCGCTGCCCCAACACGAAGTTCGTCCATAAGCTCGTCCGCCTGGATGTCCCGACCTCCGCGGATATGCGTGCGCCGGGCGCCGCGACGGGGGTTTACGCGCTCGAATGCGCAATGGACGAGCTTGCCGTGGCACTCAGGCTCGATCCTGTGGAGTTGCGGCTGCGATGCTACTCGGACCGCGACCAGAATGAAGACCTTCCATACACCAGCAAGAAGCTGCGCGAATGCTATGCCCAGGGCGCGGAGGCTTTCGGCTGGAGCAAACGCGATCCTCAACCACGCTCGATGCGGGATGGGAGCGAGCTGGTCGGCTGGGGCATGGCCACGGGCGTCTGGGAGGCGTTGCAGATGCCGGCGACGGTCCGCATCACATTGACAGCGAACGGACACGCCGAAGTCGCATGCGCGGCCTCCGACATCGGCACCGGCACCTATACCATCATGACCCAGGTTGCTGCCGACATGCTCGGCCTGTCGCTCGAAAATATCAGTATCAGGCTCGGTGACTCCTCGCTTCCCCAGACGCCTCTGGAGGGTGGCTCGTGGATCGCTGCCTCGGTCTCGAACGCGATCGCCAACACCGCCGGAGAAATTCGCAATGCGCTGCTCCGTCTGGCGAAGGCGATGCCGGCTTCGCCGCTCGCTGACGCAAGGCTGGAGGATGTCACCCTCGCCGGCGGCATGATCGTCGACAAGCGGGATGCTTCCCGTGCCGTATCGATCGCGGACGCAATGCGCCACGGCAGGGTGGATCGCATCCAAGAGGAGAAAGCCAATCACTTCAAAGATATCAGCGCTTATGCGCGCAACACCCATTCGGCGGTTTTCGCCGAGGTGAAGGTGGATGAAGAGATCGGCCTCGTCCGCGTGACGCGCGTCGTCAATGCGGTTGCCGCGGGGCGCATCCTCAACCCCAAGACCGCCGGTAATCAGATCGTGGGCGGCATGATCTGGGGCATCGGTATGGCTCTGCACGAAGAAACGCTGATCGACCACAGATTTGGCCGCATCATGAACGCCAACATCGCCGAGTATCACGTGCCGGTGAATGCGGATGTTCAGGACATCAAGGTTATTTTCGTCGACGAACCGGATGACATCATCAATCCGCTCGGCGTCAAGGGGGTCGGCGAAATCGGCATCGTTGGCGTCGCCGCGGCGATCGCCAACGCGATCTACCACGCGACTGGTAAGCGGGTTCGCGATCTGCCCATCACATTGGACAAGTTACAGCCGGCCCCGGCCCCTGGGCCAGCAAGCGGTCTACCACATGCCTCTCGTGGGTCATGAAGAGATGAAGCACGGTCTGCAACGAGGCGTAAGCGCGAATGCGACGCTCTTGCCTGCTGACCCCAATTCGATCCGCGGCTTCGTGTCCTAATGGTCCGCCACCGGATTAATCCAGCCACCGAGCGCGGGGGCTGATGCCGGCCGCTGACACATCACTGAAGCGGCGCCCGCCTTGTGCTGTTTTCTCAGATGTAGGTATTTGCCGACATGAGCCAATGGTCCTGCGTCAGCGTCGGTCCGCCTATGCCTCGATGCGTCCAATCTGCTCATCCAAAGTGCCGGCATTGATTCAGGGGATCGGCAGGGGGAGTCTATGCGTCGGGCACGGATCGGACGCAAAGCGGCGTTTGCTGTCGCGGCTATGCTGGCGCTCTCCGGCGGAAGGCCGGGGCGCGCGGCGGAGGATTTAGAAAGCCTCAATCAGCAGGCGGTCGAGCTCCACAGCAAAGGCCGGTATAAGGAAGCGATTTCCATCGCCGAGAAGGCGCTCGCGCTCGCCGAACGGACGCTCGGGGCGAACGATACCAAGACACTCGACGCCGTCAACAATCTGGTAATGCTCTATCTCTGGCAGACCCCCCGGTGACCGTCGCAGATGTGCAGGCGCAGCTCGGCGCCGATGAGGCGCTGGTCCTGTTTTTTGACACGCCGAGCCGCTTCCCGACCGGGGAAGAGACCTTCATCTGGGTCGTAACCCAGAACGACATGCGCTGGGTGCGCTCCAGCCTTGTCCGCACGGCGAGCCTCACCCGCGAGGTCAGACCCTGCCCTGCGGACTGGACTTCACGGCCTGGAGGGATCAGCACTGCAAAGAGCTGACGGGCGTGCAATATACGGAGGCCGATTATTTCACCGGCAAGCCGCTGCCCTTCAATCGTGATCGCGCCTATTGGCTGTATAAGGCGCTGTTCGGCAAGATCGAAGATCTGATCAAGGGCAAGCAACTGCTGATCCTGCCGTCCGGGCCGCTGACCCAATTGCCGTTTCAAGTGCTGGTCACGGCGCCTTCGACCAAAGGTGATCACAGAACCACCGAGTGGCTGGTCCGCAGCCATGCCATCACGGTCCTACCCGCCGTATCGTCGCTCAAGGCGTTGCGGGCGACCAGCCACCTCAGCATCGCTCCCAAGCCGCTGATCGGCTTGGGCAATCCGCTGCTCGATGGCCCGGATGCCCGCTATGCCAAACTTGCCAAGCTTGCCCGTGAGAAACAGAGCTGCCCGAAAGGCATCTGGCAGCGCGTGTCGGCACTCTTCAGTCCCGGCAGCGGAGCGGCCGCGCTGGACATACGCGGCGGGCTGGCGAATGTGTTGTTCATCCGCGAGCAGGCGCCGCTTCCCGAGACGGCGGACGAGCTCTGCACCGTGGCTCGCGACATCGGCGCCGAGGCTTTGCCCGGTGATGTAGCGCAGCTTCGCCTCGCCGATATCGAGTGGGAGACCGGCACGCTTGTCGACGGCGGCGCCTTTCCCGGCGTGCTATAGCGGCGCTCGCCTTGAGCTAGGCTGGCCGCGGCACCAGGCACTTCGGGCGGACCCTATCGGCCCGACGCGATCTCCACAAGCCGCCGCTTGGCGTCCGGATTGCCAAGCTCGGCGGCGCGCTCATACCATTTTCGTGCTTCGGCCATATTGGTTGCGGGGGCAAAGCCCTTGGGCGAGCCGGCATAGGCTGGGTCGTAACTTCGCGCCAGCTCGAGAGCACCGGACGCACTGCCGTGTGCTGCCAGATCCTCGTAGATGACCCGCGCTGCCGCGATCCCGCCCTGCCCCAGCAATTCCTTGGCAGGGGTCAGGAGAACGGCTTCCTCCCGAGGGGTCAGCGGCGCCGCTTCCGGCCGTGGTGGAGCCGCCGGCTTTTGATCTTCGAGCTTCGGAGCCGGCGGGGCGAGTGCGGCAACAGCTTGGGGTGGACTGAGATCCACGGTGACAATGGTCTCCGCCAACACGTGACTATCCGGCCCGATCAGATAAAATTCGAGTTGGAACGGCGTGTCGACGTCAGGCTTAAATTTGAGCCGCAGTGTCGATGCCTCGCGCAGCGGCACTACACAGATGCGGCCGGTCGCCATGCCCGCCGAAAGGCTGACTCCCTCCGGGATGTTGCGTACCAAAAGGAAAGTACCCACTCCGGCGTTCGCGGCGCGCAATTCGGCAGCTGTTGGGAGCTTGATGGCGATGGGAGCGTCGCTGCCCGGTTCCGCTTCGATGTCCCTCACTGAGAAGGTTACCGCGTTCTTAACCGCGATGAACCCCCGCCCTTCACCCAAGGCAGTAAGCCTGACTGCATGCGCCGGAATTACGACCGCAGCCGCCGTCTGGCTTCCCGTGATCGCGAGGACCATGGCAAGACAAGACATTCTTGCTTGACAGGTTCTCCTGATACCTTCGGATCTGCCCGTTCCCTCGCCCATGGTCCCCACCTGTTGCAGGCGAAACAATTAGCGGCGAGATCGCACCCGTGATCTCATAAACTCTTGAAACAGTGCTTCGTCTTCCTTCGACAGGAACGCGCCCGTCGCCGTTCGTTCGGGGCGCTCGCTGGCGTCGCTCACGCCCAGCTCCTTGAGCATCCGCTCGGCGACTTCGGAGCGCGTCCAGCCAGGAACTGTTGCGGCCAGATTGACGTCCTTCCATTTTTTATGGAACGGACCATCGCGAAGCTTCGGGAATTTCTTGAAAAAGGCGACGATGAATTTTTCCACGCGCTGATAGCGATCCGTGCCCCTGGGCCAATTATAGACAGCCAGCAGTTCCGGAACCGCAATCGTGGCAATCGTCTCGCCTTCGGGGATCAGCCGCGGGTAATCCTTGGCGGTCAGTTTGCCGATTACATATGTTTCGGCGAAATGTTCGGCATATTGCTTGGTGGAAATCGGCAGGAAATGAAAGCCGGCATCCGTGGGCGCCTTGGTGAAGGTGTCCCCGGGCTTGCCGATGACCCGCATAGTTGCGACGATCTCGCCCTTCTTCATTATGTCCAGGCCGATCGGATAATCGACATTAATCATGTCCACGTCGATGCCGAGCGCCTGCATCACAATCGGCACCGTAGTCACCGAAGCATTTCCCTGAGGGCCGACATTGACCTTTTTTTCCCTAAGATCTTCGAGACTGCGGATTTCAGGCCGGGCCAGTATGTGAAGCTCGCTATCTTAAAGGCGTGCTATGTAGCGGATCCTGTCCTTCAGGTTGATGTGATGGGCCCGCCTGTGGACTCCAAGCTTTCCGATTTCGTCAGGGTGACGTCCACATTGCGCAGATAGAGCAGATCGTCGACATTGCCGAGCGATCCACGGGTGAGCATGGGGATGACCCGCAAGTTGTCGCCGTCCTCGACAGCTTTGGCGATTTCCTCTGCGAGGATCGGATATGCGCCGCCAAGTGAACCGCAGGCAAGACCGACAGTGCCGGCGTTCTTGCGTTCCTTGATGATGGCTTCAGTCGACGCCGCGGACGGGGTGGCTGCCGGGTCTGCACGGCGGGCCTGGCTGTAGCCGAAAGTTATTCCCAGAGTGGTTACCAAGGCGAAAAGGATAAAAATTCGCAGGACTTGCCCTATAGCTATTTCTCACATGCAATAATGTGATTATTTAAAAGATTCCGATCATTCTTCAAGTCTTGAATTATGGATATTCAGCGGCTGGCCCCATCAGCTGATGTAATTCATATAGCATAACTTGGTCAAAAGCCTAAAACCTAGGCACAACTTATCGCGACTCGAAAAGCGCGAAATCCGCAGTCTGAAGCCGTGCCGTATAATACGTGCTGAATCGATCCGAGGACCGACTAATCCCACAGCGGCAGGAATTTTTACCAGAATTATGGCGTCATGCTCTCGCGATGGACACAATCGCGTGATCCCATCGCGCCGCACTACACGCGGTCTAGGCGATCACCTCCGTCGCACCAGAGTGGCCGGATCGCCCTGGAGTATGTTAGCGAGCGTTTCGCTGCCATCGCGCCTCAAGGTGAGGGCGAAGACCTCCTCCCCGACGCGCAGATTGGGGCGCCTCATAGATCGCGGTGGCGCGGCCGGTTCCCGCACCTTATCTATAGAACTCGAATACCATCGGAGGGACGTTTGCATGGTGCGCGAGAAGATTTCGGCGGCGCTGAAAGATGCCATGAAGAGCAAGAACGAACCGGCCGTCTCGACGATCCGTATGATCAATGCCGCAATCAAGCAGAAGGACATCGACGTGGCGCGGCCGCGCGGCGACGAAAGGATCGCGGATGAGGAGGTGCTCAGTCTTATGCAGGGACTGATCAAGTCGCGCCGGGAGGCGATCGGGATGTTCAGGCAGGGCAATCGCGATGACCTGATCCAGAAGGAGACCGCCGAGATCGCGGTGATCGAGCAGTTCCTGCCGCAGCAGCTTGGTGCGCAGGAGACGCAAGCCGCGATCGAGGCCGCAATCGCCAAAACGGGCGCGGCAAGCATCAAGGACATGGGCAAGGTCATGGCGACGCTGAAATCCGACTATGCCGGCCAGCTCGATATGAGCCGGGTGAGCGCCCTCGTGAAGCAGCGTCTGAGCGCGGCCTGACCGGCGGCTTTCTCAGCTTACGCTTTATCCTGGCGGGAGCGAGTGAACGGCGGGCTAAGCGTCATCCTCGACCGGCCCGCCTTCGGTCTGCTCCAGCCGACGGATCTCCGCGCGCGCTTCGGCGCCCTCCGGGATCGGCCGCCCACTGTCGCGCCACTCAACCGCCGCCTTAAATCCGTGGCGCTGGGCGTACCGCCGAAACCATAGCCCCTCGGGATTATGCCGTGCGATGCCGTCGAACAGGGTCGCCAGCGTCTGGGTTTGCTCAAGGCCCATATTCTGCATGACTTGGTTGACGACCATCTTGTGCATGGCGAGGTGGCTTCTCGGAATGCCGGCGATGCGTTCAGCGAACTGCATGGTGGCGCTTTCGAGCTCACTGATGGGAACGGAAGCATTTGCAAGTCCCCAAGCGGCGGCAGTTCGGCCGTCGATGACATCACCCGTGAACATGAGCTGCTTCGCCCGCAAAGGACCGAGCCGGAATGTCCACATGGCGGTGGTTGGGCATCCCCATACCCGGCTCGGCATATAGCCGATGCGCGCATCGTCCGCCATCAGAAGCAGATCGCAGCAAAGAGCGATGTCAGTTCCTCCCGCAACGGCATGTCCATGGATCTTGGCAATCGTCGGCTTGGGGCAACGCCACAGGCTCATGAAGTCGTCGGTATTCCGCTTCATGGCAGCGAAATCAGTCAAGGGATCCCACGGAAAGCTCTCCTGCTGGAGCGGATGATCGATCATCTTTTCGGCATAGGCTGCTAGATCGTAGCCACCGCAAAAGCCCTTCCCGGCTCCCTCGACGACGATGACGTGAATGTCGTCGTTGTCTTGGGCCCACTCCACCGCCGCTCGAATTTCGCGAGCCATCTCCTCCGTGATCGCGTTCATGCGTTCGGGCCTGTTCAGGGTCAAGCGCGCCACTCTCGGAGATGCGGCATCCGGGGCGATGATGATTGTCGAAAACTGCGGCATGAGCTTGCTCCCGTTTCGACACGAACAGTTGCCGATGACGGTAGCACGCCGTCTGTCACCGTCAATGCTGACTGCGCCGGGGGAAGCCCACGCCATGAGATCGCGTCCGGTGACCAGATGCGGCGCCTTCCGCCATCTTCAGGACCGGGCGCATTCCTTGAAACGCCCCGAAGGCTCCGTCTGCTGCGTACCGATTGAGGTCACGGCGGCTCTCGTCGCCATTGCGGGGCTCCTCGATCTTCACCACATCGGCGCCAGGGTCGCCGAGATGCATGGTCGCGAACGGCCCGGATACCACGCGGCAGAGGTCGAGCACCTTTATTCCTGAGAGCGGCTCCCCGTCAGACGATTGCATCGGCAAGGTCTTTCATCGTCGGCACTACGATATCGGGCTGGTGCGGCGTCATGCCGAAAGGTCGGCTCCGGCGATCGATGAAAGCGGTTCGCATGCCTGCCGATTTGGCGCCGATGCAGTCGAAGGCGTGATTGGCGACGAACAGGATCTGGTCGAGCGGTGTCTTAATGAGCTCGGCCGCCTTGGTATAAGTGGCGATGTACGGTTTGAACGAATTCGCCTCCGCCACCGAGATCACCCGATCGAACGGGATCTTGTGATACGACCTCGCGGTCTCGAGCATATCAGGATCGCCGTTGGAGAGCACGACGAGCCTGTATCTCGTCTGCAGCCGGGCGAGTGCGTCGGGCACCTCGGGGAACGGCTTCAGCTTTTCGATCTCGCCGATCAGATAATGGACCTCGTCCATGGTGTAATTGATCTTTGCACGGTCCATCACATGAGCGACCGCCCGACGCCCGATCTCCCGGTAAGGCGTGTGCTCCCGGTGCAGCAAGGCGTCGATCATCGAATTCTCGAAATGCGTTCGCCGCCACCATGTCACGAAAGCGTTGGGATCGCCGGTCCAGCCTTTCTGCTCGAGAAACGGCTCCGCGATCGCGGTCAATCCGCCTTGCATGTCGACCACCGTGCCGTACTGATCGAACATGCAGACTTTCACGTCATTCCTGATCGCTTCGTAGCTCACCCTGGTCTCCGGCTTGGCTGAATAGGACATCTTTTTAGTGCGGGCGGCTATATATGTTAATGGATTTACCTTCTTGTAGTTATTGGTTCCGCGAATAGCCCCCGCCCGATGCACCATTTCCTGCGCCTGTCCGCCCTGACCTGTCCCGCACTGCCGGAATCGCCGCTGCGCCCTGCATTTCGGGTCCACATCCAACTCACTGTCGCCGAGATTGATCCAGCTTTGTCCATCCCGGTCGGGTTCCGGCAGGAGACGCCACACCGCCCAGAGTAGCGCAACGCTCGGCGCCGCCATGAGGTGGAACGACCAAAGCCAGTTGAGCCCGATGCGATCTCTCCTCCGACCAAGAAGCCGAAGCCGGTGCCGACCAGCTCGCCCGCCGGGATCATACCGTAGACGCGCGCGGGCACGGGCGGGGAAGAAGTCGCCGGTCAACGGGGCGACTGTGGCGTCGCGGCCGCCGTCACCGCACCACGGTCGAATTCCGGGCCAATAGCTCGTTGCTGTTTCCGAACTGATCGTCATCCCGACGGGCCTGCGACGATTTACGGTGATGTCAACAAGCTGGAGATGATATTGAGCGGAAACACTAATGCATGCGCTGAAATCTGAACAATGATGGCGCTCTTGGGCTTTCAGCGTCATGGCGTGCATGCAAATGCCCGCTGCAAGTCCCAAGCTAACGCAGTGTGAACAGATAGGCGGCGATATCCTGGGCCTGCTTTCGGGTGATGCCCATGTCCGGCATAGCGTTGCCGGGCACGATCGCTTGCGGATGCTCGATCCAGGCGGCGAGATTATCGGGCGTGTTGCGCAGGACGCCCGCAATATAGATGCGGCGGCCCATGGCGGTCAGGGGCGGTCCGACGTAAGAGTCGGCGCTGTTGACACCGGGAACGACATGGCAGGAACCGCAGCCGAAGTCCTTGATGAGCGCCCGCCCATGTTTCGCATTTCCGCTGATTTTTAAGGCTGCAGCCTCTGCCGGCTCATTGCCGTCGCAGGCGGCTATCAGCACCGGCAGCGCTACGGCCAGCAGGACGCCGGTACTCACGCGAGCCATATGCTTCAATTCCTGCCGCTCGGCGTCGTCGAGCCATTTGACGAACAGCCAGCATATTGCCAGCACATAGGCGAAGCCGGCCGGAACCCACATGATAACGCCGGCAAGCTGCTGGTCCTGCATCGGCGTCAGCCCCCAGACCGCAGGGGTGGTGGCATGCACGGAATAGAGCGGGCGCTGCGCCAGCACGATCAGCGCGCCCGGCAGACTGGCGAGCACCGCGGTCGTCGCGACATGCACCAGCGTTGCGCCATAGGACAGCCGCCGGGAGCCAGAAGGCTCCATGACGATGGTCCAGAACATCAGGGCCGAGACGAAGAAACAGAGATGCTCGACAGTGTGGATCGCTTCGTTCTCCACCGCCCAGGCGTAAGGCTTGGGGAAATGCCAAAAGATGAACAGCCCGCTGAACAGCACCCAGACCAGATTGGGATGCATCAGCCAGCGCATGAGCCGGTTCAGCGCGAGGCCAGTCCATATGGCGCCGATCGAGCGCCGCGAGCGCGAGCGGAAGGCCCAGAGGAACACCACCGCCGGCCTGCTCCACACCAGGAAAGGCGGCGCGGCGAAGAGCAGGAGCAGGTGCTGCACCATGTGCACGGAGAAGAGCTGGTCGGCCACGGTGTCGATCGGCGATACCAGCGCGATGAACAGCATCAGCATCCCGATTGCGAAGGCCCCGATCTGCGATGCGCCGATGACCCGTCCTGGCCCGAGCCGCCGCCGCATGTTCCGGATGCCGATCGCATAAAGGACGATCGGCAGGGCAAGTGAGAGAAGCACCCACCATTCGAAGCTCCAGGCGAGTTCTCCCCCCTCCGCGCGACCGCCATGCGCCGCAGCGGCGCCGGTGCCGCCGAGCAACAACACGATTGCGAGGATCGGGGCTAGTATGCGCATAGCGGTTCAATCGCGAGGACGATGGCGCCGAAAAGAACGGCGGCGAAAAACAGGGTGCTGAACGCCATGCCGATGACGCTCAAATAACGGGTGCGGCCCTCGCCCTTTTCCATCAGGTGGTGGACGTGGCCTTCCGATTCCTGACCCGTAGCGCTCCAATTACGGTAGGAGACCAGGCCGGCCGCGGCGCAGATCGCCATGGCTACGAGAAAGCAGCCAAGAATGAGCGGCCAGACGAAGCCGAATCCCTCGATTACATGATCGAGCGGATCGGGTCCCGGATAGCAGGCGTGAGAGGCAAGCCCATAGGTGACCATCAGATTGCCGGCCCAGGCGATCGGCGCTGCGAACAGGCCGAAGAACAGCGCGGTAAGGCTCACGCGCTCGCGGTGCTGGGCCGGGTGTCTTGCTTCGCTATAGGCAATGACCTGTTCTGACATCGGCGGACCTCTAAGCCAGATAGGCCGTGCAGGTGAGGGTGAAGAACACGCCGATCCAGATCACGGCAATGAAGTACCAGTAGAGGCTGGCAATGGTGATCGGCACGTGGCGGATGTCGTCGAAATAGCCGAAGGCGGTCCAGAGAAAGACCATCAGCAGCATGATCCAGCCAATGAAGACGTGGGCGAGGTGCGCCCCCGTGATGAGGTAGTATTCCGAGCTGTAGGTGCTGAGCGAGAACGAGAACGGCTCGGAGAACCAGTCGAGGAGCTGCACGGCAATGAAGCCAGAGCCGATCAGCCAAGTGACCCCCAGGCCGATGAGGGCGAAAAGCCGATTGTCGGCGCGGATCGAACGGTTCGCGAACCAGGCGCTGAGGCAGCCGATGAGGACGAGACCGGTCTGAATGCCCGGATATAGGAAGCTCGGCGGCCCGCCCGGCACCCAGTTGGCCTGCGGTTGCACCGAGTAATAGAAATAGGTGAAAAACATGTAGGCGAACAGCGAGGCCTCGGAGATCATCAGGAACCAGGCGCCCCACCATCCGGATGCGCTCGTGCCGATCGCGCCCATCGGCAGTGGCTCGCCGACGTAAAGTCCTCTCCTGGTTTCGACAACATTGGTTGTTGTCATCGCGGGATCGCCCTTTCGCCGCCCTCGATCACGCGCGGCCACAGCCAGCCGATGCCTGTGAGAACGCCTAAGCCGACGGCAGCGCCGGCAAGCCACCACCAGTGGATGAGGAGCCCTGCAAAGAAGGCGGAGATGCATAGCATCATCAGGAATGGCATGTAGGAGTCGCCCGGCATCTTCAGGATGACATCCGGCTCGCCATCCATGGCGGTAACGCCGAGCGCCTCGTGATGCTGGTCGAGAGTGGGCCCGCGATCGAGCACCGATCGGCCTTCGCCTTCGCCCAGACGCCTCTCCCAGAGCGGATGGCGGCTGGCGACGCTCGGGATGACCGCGAAATTATATGGCGGCGGCGGGGAGGGCACCGACCATTCCAGCGTCGGCGCATCCCACGGATTGGGCCCGGCGATCCGGCCGCCCCGCAAGCTCAGAATGACATTGCAGACGAAGACGAGGATGCCGAGCGCGAAGATATAGGCGCCGATCGTGGTGATCAGATTCGGCGTGCTGAGGCCAAGGCCTTCCGGATAGGTGTAAACGCGTCGCGGCATGCCGAGCAGGCCGGTGATGTGCATGGTGAAGAAGCCGATATTGAAGCCGACGAACATCAGCCAGAAGCCGATCTTTCCAAGCGTCTCGCTCAGCATGCGTCCGGTGAATTTAGGGAACCAGTAGAACAGGCCGGCCATGACCCCGAAGAAATTGATGCCGATCAGCACGTAATGGATATGCGCGACGACGAAATAGGTGTCCGTGAGCTGCCAATCGACGGGCACGAGCCCTGTCATGAATCCTGAAACACCGCCGATGACGAACAGGAAGATGAATGCCGCGATATAGTGGAAGGCCGTGGTGAACACCGGACGTCCGGTCCAGATCGTGGCGATCCAGGCAAAGACCTGTACCCCGCTCGGGATGGTGATGATGATGGTGGCGGCGCTGAAGAACGACAGCGACATGATCGGCAGGCCGGTCGCGAACATGTGGTGCACCCAGACGCCGAAGCCGAGCATGATGGTCGCCACGGTCGAGAGCACAACCGCGGTATAGCCGACCAGCGGCCGCCGGCAGAATGTGGCGATCGCATCGGAGATGATGCCCTGCGCCGGCAGCACGATCATGTAGACCCAGGGATGGCCCCACATCCAGAACAAGTGCTGCCACAGCAACGGATGGCCGGCGAGATTGCCGCTTGCCGGCGTGTAGAAATGCGTCCCGAAATTGCGGTCGAGCCAGAGCAGGAAGAAAGCCAGGCTAACGACCGGCATGGCAAGGATCGCAGCGGAGTTGGACGTCAGCGTGCCCCAGGCGATGATCGGCCAGCGGTTCACCGACATGCCGGGACAGCGCATGCGCAGCGTGGTGACGATGAAGTTCACTGCGCCCGCTGTCGTCGAGATGCCCATGAAGATGTTGGCGAGGCAGTAGAAGTCGATATTGATGCCGGGATTGTATTGGCGCGAGGCGTAGGGCACATAGTTGAACCAGCCGGCATTCGGGGCGGCGGCGACTGCGAAGCTTGTATAGAGGAAGATTCCGGAGGCGAGAAAGATCCAGTAGGAAAAAGCGTTGAGCCGAGGGAATGCCATGTCCCGCGAGCCGAAGATCAGAGGCCAAAGATAATTGCTGAAGCCGGACAGCACCGGAAAGGCGTACCAGATGATCATGGTGGCGCCATGCATGGTGAATAGCTGATCGTACTGTTCCGGCGTGAGGAAATGCTCGTTTGGGCCGGTAAGCTGGATGCGCATGATCAGCGCTTCGATGCCGCCGGCGAAGAGGAAGATGAAAGCCGTCACCAGATAACGCAGCCCGATCTCCTTGTGATCGACGGTCGACAGCCAGCCCCGGATTCCGGGCGGCGTCTCCCACATCCGCTGCAGCCTGTCCCGAAGGCGCGCCGTATCGCGCAGCCCGATCTTGGGAGTGCGCCGATAGCGATCGGAAGCGCCTTCGTAGCTTGCGGTGGTCACGAGCCTTTCCTTACTTCAACGTTTGCAAAAAATCCCTGAGGCTGCCGAGTTCTTGCGCCGATAGGGTCAGGGTCGGCATGAAATTGCCTGGCTTGATATGCTGCGGATTGGAGATCCAGCCGGACAGATATCCGATCGTGTTCGGGACGGTTGCCGCGCCGAGCGTCTTGCGCTGCATCAGATGGCTGAGATCGGGGCCGACCTTGCCCATGGCCATCGTGCCGCGCACCGTATGGCAGACGGCGCAATGCTGCATGAACACCGCCTCTCCATGCTCGGCCTTGCCGATCGCGATGCCGGAGCGGACGGTTTCCGGGCCCTGCAATTGATGCCGCCACCAAGCATCGAACTGGTCGGGGGCCTCGGCCGTGACGATGAGGCCCATATGGGCGTGCTGGTGCCCGCAATATTCCCCGCACTGTCCGTGGAAAAGCCCCGCCGTGTCGGCTTGCAGCCAGGTCGTGTTGTTCTGGCCGGGAATGGTGTCCATCTTGCCGCTGAGCGCGGGCACCCAGAAAGAATGAATGACGTCGGCAGTGTCGAGCGCGACCTTCGCGGGCTTTCCGACCGGAATGTGGATTTCGTTGGCCGTGGTGAAGGGTTGATAACCCTTGCGGCCCTCATACCGGACTTCCCACCACCATTGATGGCCGATGACATGGATCGTCACCGGCGCGTTCGGGCGCGGTCCCGCGATTGCGGCAAGCACGTTGTAGTTCCAGACAGCGAAGGCAAGCAGCGCAACGAAGGTGATGCCGGCACCCATATAGATGAACAACAGGCCGGAGCCGCTGCGCTCGAGCGGGACGGAGGCGAGATTGTCGGCGGGCGCCGAGCGGTGCCGCACAAGTGCGCCCGTCAGCACGAGCCCGCCAACAATGGTAACGACCAGCAGCGACAGGATGATTGCGCCCCAGAGCAGCGATACCACCGGGTAGTTTTTCGGGCCGAAGCCCGTCATGTAGGAAAGGCCGTGCGTGACAACGGGGCGGCCGCTGTCCGCGGCACAGGCGGATACCACGGAAACCGCGGTTGCCGCCAAGGTGATCAGCGCGCATGATGCAACGCGGCGGAAGCCGCGCGTGTTCACCAGGTGCTTACGGCTCGCCCGCGTCAGCGGCCCTCTCGCTGCAGCCAATCTTACCCGCATCGGTCGGCCCGTTCTCACTGCGCTTTCGGTGGCTGCGCACCCACTCCCGTGCTGGTCGGATTGTGGTTGGTCGGCTTCTGACCGTTCGAAAACGGCTGGGTGTGCTGCCAAGGCGTCGAAGTGTGCTGGAATTCGGCGGGCACCTGCTCGATGGCGGGCACATGCTCGGCGGCGTTCACCGTGGTTCCCCATGGACCGCTGGGGGATTTGCTGATGCTCTGGATGTAGGCAACGATGTCCCAGATTGCGCTGTTGGGGAGCACCGTGCCCCATGCCGGCATGCCGAGCGGCGCGCCATGGGCGATGACGTTGTAGATCTGCCCAGGGTCGGCCCCGAATTTGAAAGCGGAATTGCTGAGTGAGATGCCCATGCCGCCGCCGCCATTTGCCGCGTGGCACCCGACGCAATTGAAATTGACGAAATAGTTCATGCCGCGTTCGGCGGCGCTGAAATCATTGGCGACGGGACTCTCGACCTTCGGAATGGGTACGCCGCCGGGCGTGATGCGAACGAGAGGCACGGACAGCAAGTTCCCCGCGGTGCCCGTAACCTCGTTGGTCACGTTCGCCGCGTTTGGGTTCTCGCCCAAGGTCTTATCGGCAGTCGTGCCCGGCTGAACGGTCTCAGGCGGCGGGCTATTGTTTTGCGCCATGGCGCTTGCGGCAAGAAGCGGACCCGACCCGAGGATGAGAGCTGTAGCAAGTGCCAGCCGGACGTATTCTGACATGCATTCCTCCTATTTTTCCGAATTGGCCGGGCGTGCGTTCTGCGTCGCTTCGACGGTCATCGGCACCGTTGGAATTCCGTAGCTTTGCAAAAGAGCGGCGATCTGCGACCGCTTCTGAATGATGATGTCGTCAAGCTTGGCTTTCAGCGCACGGTCGCCTTTGCGGACGCCCATGGCGATATCGAACTGGAATAGCAGCGGCTTAAAGGTCTCGGTATCGGTGATCGGGTTATGGTCAGCGGCGTCGGCGATCGCTCGGCGAAATAGCCAGCGAGCGGCCCCCAGACAGCGGCGATATCGACATCGCCCTTCTCGACCGCCGTCACGATCGTCGCCGGCGGATTGGGCTGCCGGTAATCGCCATAGACCGTGTAGCCGACGAGGTTGTGATCCATTCCCTGCTCCGACAGGGCGTGCGAGGGCGGCGTGTTGAAGCCGTCATCGCCGATCACCTGGACGCCGATCTTCAGCGTCCGCAGCCGCGGGTCCTTGATCGAGCGGATATCGAGATGCCGGTCCGCCCGCGAAACGAAGACATAGACCGAACGATAATAGGGCTTGGTCGTTGCCAGCATGTCGATCTGCGTCGGCATCCCCATGATGACGTCGCAGAGCTTCGCTTTGAGCGTCTGCCGGATGAAGCCGCGCCGCTGCGCGTGCCAGGCATAGGTGACCTTCTCGCCCAATTCGCCGGCGATCAGATCCGCCAGCTTGTTCTCGAAACCCTGCTGGGCCTTGTTGGAGAAGGGCAGGTTGTTGGGATCGGCGCAGACGCGGAAGGTCTTAGCCTCACCTTGAGCGGCGTCTCCCGGCTGTTGCGCCGCAACTGCCCGCATACCGACGAGCCCGACTGCGAGGGCGAGCGGAACGGCCAGTACAGCCCGGTTACTTGCCCGCATTGCTGCCTCCCGGGACTTCCGGCTGCGGATTGGTTCCGCCAGTGTTGGCGGGCGGATTGTTGGCAGCCGGCGGATTGGAGCCGGTCGTCTCCGCAGGCGCATTATTGGCCGCCTGCCGCTGCTTCGGCGGCAGCGCGAAGACCAGCAAGGTGCTGCCTCCGGTGGTGTAGGCGCGCAGATCCTGAGTGGCGCCGGCAAATCCGAGCGCGGCGTTGCGCACACGCGGATCGACCTCGGCGTTCGCCACCACGCCCGGCCAGCCGCCGACGCCGCACAGGATCGCCACATATTGCACGCCGTTCACAGCGTAAGTGACCGGCTGACCGATGATCCCCGACGGCGTCTTGAATTGCCAGAGCACCTTCCCGCTCTTCGCGTCGACGGCTTTGAACCAGCGGTCCATGGTGCCGTAGAAGGCGATATCGCCAGCGGTGACGACCGTGCCGCTCCAGACCGGCAGCTTCTCGTGAATGGCCCAGACCTTCTGCTGCTTCTCAGGATCCCAGGCCATGAACTCGCCGCGATAATCGTCGCCGGGAGTTGCGTACATATCGACGGTCGCGCCGACGAAAGGCGTGCCGGCAATATAGCCGACGTCGGATGATTTCCAATTCATGCAGAGATGCTGGTGCGGCACGTAGATCAACTTGGTGCGCGGCGAATAAGCCGACGGCTGCCAGTCCTTGCCGCCGGGCGCGGCCGGACAGACGCCGACGATGGTCTTGCCGACGAGCGGCGTCAGCTTGTCATTCATGATCGGGCGGCCGGTCTTAAGATCGACACGCAGGATCGAGTTGACGGTGTCGAATGGCTTGGCCGACAGGACTTTACCGTTGGTCCGGTCGATCACATACATGAAGCCGTTGCGGGCGATCTTGACCATCACCTTCTGGTTCTGACCGTTCACCGGCAGGTCGAGCAGGATGGCCTCGTTGATTTCATCATAGTCCCAGAGATCGTGCGGATCGAACTGGTAGGCCCATTTGGCCATGCCGGTATCGGGATCGCGAGCGAACTCGGTCGAGGTCCAAAGATTGTCGCCAGGCCGCTGATTGGAATTCCATGGGCCGGGATTGGCGGTCCCATAATAGATTGCGTTCAAGTCCGGGTCATATTGCAGCCAGCCCCAGAACGTGCCGCCGCCGATCTTCCAGGCATCGGGCGGCCAGCTTTCCACGCCGAGGTCCTTGCCCTTCATCCAGTCGTAATAGGGCTTGAAATCGGAGCCGATCAGCACGTCCTTGTCCGGGCCGGTGCCATAGGCCCGCCAGGTGATCTTGCCGGTATTCTCCTCGACCGCCGTCAGCCACCCACGCACGCCGAGCTCGCCGCCGCTATTGCCGATCAGGACCTTACCCTTGACCACCATCGGAGCGGTAGTGATGGTCTCGCCGGTGTTGATGTCGCCGAGTTTGGTGTGCCAGAGTTCTTTTCCGGTCTTGGCGTCAATCCCCACCATGTAGTTATCGAGCGTGGCGAGAAAGATCTTGCCGTTGTCATAAGCGAGCCCGCGGCTGACCACGTCGCAGCAGGCGACGCCGATAGCCGAGAGATTCGGTTTCGGCGTGTAGGACCATTTCAGATCGCCGGTAGCGGCATCGAGCGCGAAAACCTGGTTCGGATGCGTTCCGATATAAGGGCCGACGACATACATCGTCCCATTGATGATCAGCGGAGCCGCCTCCTGGCCGCGGTCGGCGCCGACCGAAAAGCTCCAGGCCACCTGCAGATCGCCGACATTGCCGGCATTGATCTGATCGAGGCCGCTGAAGCGGGTATTGGCATAATCCTTCGTCGCCATGGGCCAGTTGTCGTGGTTCTGGCTCAGGGATATGAGGTCCGCGCTCGGCCCGTTTGCTGCGTTTTGCCCCTTCTGATTTTGCTGATTAGGGCCGTTCTCCGGGTTCTGCTGTGCCTGCTGATTCTGTTGATTTGGCGCGTTCGCCCGATTTTGCTGTGTCTGCTGATCTTGCTGGTTGGCTTGCTGGGCGAGCGAGGGATCGATGAATGCGATCGAGGAGGCGAGAGCGGTCGCAAGCAACATCAAGCGACTGTGAGTCTCGGAGCGGCACATGGATGAGACCTCTTGACTGTAGAGAAGGCGGTTTTGCAACGAACTCTGAATGTCATTGGTTCCCTGTCCGATCCCGATTTTGGGCTGGGTTTCTGATCCGTACACTTGCGAAAATTCCCATGCGCCGCTGGAACGCGCGTCGGAGTGCAATTATTGGAACCGGCGTTGAAGAAGCGGCGTTGGCCTGACATGGATTGCCGCCGCATTGCAGCCCATGCGGCCGCAGCATCATGTCCGCAAGCCGAGCTTTGACCGACCCGGCTTGTATCATCGACCACTTCAGTGACCGCGACTCGGCAGGAGAATGATATGAATGGTCAACTGCATCTTACGTCGATTTGCGTCGCGGCTGTCTGCGCCGCCGGCCTGACCGGCGCGGCGGTCGCGCAGGACGCAACGCCCAAGTTGGAGGAGAGCGCGGCTCCCAAACTGGAACAGAGCGCATTGGATAATCAGCAGAAAGACTATGGCCGCCACGTCTTCATGGCGGCGCGCTGTTTCGCTTGCCATGGCGAATACGGCTTCGGCGGTGTCGGCCCGCGCTTCCGGGAAAACCGCTTCGTCGGCATGAGCGATTACGTGGTCGGCCAGATCCTCGTCGGGCGCGGTATCATGCCGTCATTCGCTGATACGCTAAGCGACAAGCAGATTGCCGCCGTCGCCACTTATATCCGCACGAGCTGGGGCAATAATTTCGGTCCGGTGAAGGCGCAGGATATCAGCCAGGTGCGGAACGAGATCAAGCTTAATCCGCCGCAGGGCCGGCCTCATCTGCCGCCTGAATCGCAGCAGCCTCCCGGCGCCCCTATGCCGCCGCAGACCTCCATGCAGCCGGGCCAGGCATTGCCACCGGGCCAATCAAGTCAGTAACCGCACGTGACGGCGTGCCGGATCTCGGGTACGCTCGGACCGTTCCGGCGCCGTCGAAAATCGGCTTGGTGTGGTCAGGGGCGCCGAGCACCCTGCTCTCGGTCCGCCAAGAGAACGGAAATGGCAAACGCCCGGTTTGTACGCAAGGCTGCCGCCCCGTTAGGCCCCCGAATTTCCGTTTGCCCGACCTAACTCGGCTTGACAGGGAAGGAATATTTCGGAAGCAGGCGATCTGTTTCGGGCACCTTCGGGGCCAGTTCCAGACATTATCCGGCTGGACTGGACGTCTTACGACGCATCCTCCGTTGGTTGAGATGTCTATTGCGCCAGATCCTCCAAGCCATCCTTGCCGCGCTCAACTCTGCGCCGCGCCAAAATCCGGCTTCTTAACGGTCGACTCTTTAGACCGCATCATGTGACGGCGTCACCGATCACAGAAGTGGTTGATTGCTGCTTGCAGATCGATGAGTAAGTGGAAGACGCCGCTCTTCAATCATTGTCGGGTCAGCTTCGCAACGGAGCCCTCGACCGCGTTGAGCCATGAGCAGGATGTGGGGGTGAATTGGAGCGTCCAGCGCGGATGGCGGTCGAGCCAGGCACGGACCTTCTCGTGCTTATGGGCGGCACAATTGTCCAGAGCCTGTCCCCCCGGCGCGCAGGCGCGGAATCACATGGACGACCTTGCCGGCTGGGATGTCGCGTTCCAATTCGTTCAGGAACGGATGAATTCCTGGTGACGGTGGCGCTGCATGTTGCGGCCGATGACCGTGCCGTCGAGAATGTTCAGGGCGGCAAAAAGAGTGGTGGTCCCGTTGCGCTTGTAATCGTGCGTCATTCGCGAACATTTACCGTGAGCGACAAGCGCTCACAGTCTGTGGCGCCACGGCCCTTCTTCATCGGCAAGCCTGGCTGTGTCCGGTCCAACGACCTATTCGCGGTGCCAGCCAAAGAACCACTGCTTCACCTGCTCGGCCGCAACAAGATAAATCGCGGTTATCGCGGTAAGAGCGAGCAGCAGCTTCGCTGAGAGCGGCACGAAGTCGAACCAGGCACCGATTGGTGTGAAAGGTAAGACAAGCGCCAGCGCAACCATCCCGAGCGAGCTTGCAACAAGAGCCGGATGCGGCTGGCTCAACCACGGGCGTTTCCGTGTGCGGATCACAAAGATGACCAGCACCTGCGTCGCCAGAGACTCCACGAACCAGCCGGTCTGGAACAGCGCTTCGCTCGCGTGGAAGCCCCACAACAACAGCCCGAAGGTCAGGAAATCGAACAGCGAGCTGACCGGGCCCAGGACGAGCATGAAGTCGCGCACGAAATTCATGTCCCAGTGGCGCGGCTGCGCGATCATCGCCGCATCGACGCTGTCAAGCGGGATGGCAATTTCGGAGGTATCGTAGAGCAGGTTGTTGAGCAGGATCTGGACCGGCAGCATCGGCAGGAAGGGCAACAGGAGCACCGCTCCAGCCATCGAGAACATGTTTCCGAAGTTCGAGCTCGTACCCATCATCACGTATTTCATGATGTTGGCGAAGGTTCTGCGCCCCTCGCGCACACCTTGCGCCAGCACATCGAGATCGCGCTTGAGAAGGATCATCGCCGCCGCTTCCTTGGCGACGTCGACTGCGCCTTCGACCGAAATGCCGATATCGGCCGCCTGAAGCGAGGGCGCATCATTGATGCCGTCGCCGAGATAGCCAACGACATGCCCCTTGCGGCGCAGGGCGCGGATGATATGCGCCTTCTGCGGCGGTGTGACACGGCAGAACAGTGTGGTGGTATCGAGTCGAGCCGAAAGCGCCTCGTCGGTCAGCGTCGCGAGCTCCGGTCCATTGATGATGCCTTCAAGCGGGAGGCCGAGCGCTGCGCACAAATGCCGCGTCACCCGCTCATTGTCGCCGGTGATGATCTTGACCGACACGCCGAGGCTCGCCAGAGCATCCAGTGCGGCGCGCACGCCCTTCTTTGGCGGATCGAGGAAGGCCGCGATCCCGGCGAAGGTCAGCTCGCTCTCGTCGACGATGCCGGCATGATCGCGGGCCGGCTCGACCTCGCGCCAAGCCACGCCAAGGAGGCGAAAGCCCTCATCTCCAAGTTGTTCGCAGGTGGCGGCCGCAGTGGCTCGGGCCTGCTCATCGAGGGGGGCGGGGCTCTTGTTTCCTGCTGCCTGATATGTCGAAGAATGCTTGAGCACATCTTCGGGGGCACCCTTGACGACCAGGAACCGGCGCCCATCCTGCTCGGCAAGGATCGAGACGCGTCGCCGCTCGAAGTCGAAAGGGACCTCATCGATCTTACGCCATGTCGTAAGGTCAATGGGGGCCGCCTGCAGAATCGCATCATCGAGCGGGCTCTTCAGCCCGGTTTCGAAGGCAGCATTGACATACGCCCATCCAAGAACGTCGCCGCTGTCCTTGCCTTCGATGTCGACCTGGCGGACAAACTTGATGCGAGCCTCGGTGAGCGTGCCGGTCTTGTCGCTGCACAAGACGTCCATGCTGCCGAAATCATGCACGGCGGACAGCCGCTTCACGATCACCTGCTCGTGTGACATGCGAACGGCGCCGCGCGCGAGAGTGACCGACACGATCATCGGCAGGAGTTCCGGCGTGAGCCCGACCGCGAGGGCCAATGCAAAGAGAAAGGAGTCGATTAGCGGGCGGCCCAAAAGCAGATTGACGAGGAGGGTGAACAGGACCAGCAGCACGGTGAGCCGGACGATCAGGACTCCGAAGCGGCGGAGGCCGAGCGTAAAGGCTGTCGGCGGAGGTTCCTTGCGAAGCGCGCCGGCGATCGCACCAAGCCGCGTCGCCCGGCCGGTCGCGACGATAAGCGCCCGCGCCGTGCCGCTCACAACCGAGCTGCCCATGAAGACGCCGTCAGCGGGCATTGGAGCTTCGGATGCCTGATCCGGCGTGATGCCCGCGTTCTTCTCGGCGGGATAGGGCTCACCTGTCAGCAGCGCCTCGTTGACGAACAGGTCGCGAGCCTCGATCAGCCGGCAGTCGGCGGGCACCAGATCGCCGGCCGAGAGCTTGACGACGTCGCCCGGGACCAGATCGGCCGCTGGCAGGGTCTGAGCCGAGCCGTCTCGCACGACCTCGACGTTGAGCGCCACTCGTCGGCGCAGCGCTTCGGCCGCCGCTTGCGCGCGATGCTCCTGCACGAGGTCGATGAGCACCGAGAGGGTGACGATCGTGGTGATGATCAGAAAACTCGCATGTTCTTGCGTTAACGCCGCGATGGCCGCCGCAAACAGCAGGATCAGCACGAGCGGGTTGGTGAAACGTTTGAGGATGTCGAGGACGAGGCGCCGGCGCTGCGGCTCGTCAAGGAGGTTCGGCCCGTGAACGATGCACCGAGCGTCTGCTTCCCTTGTGCTTAAGCCGTCAGCCGAGGTGCTAAGGGCGGCAAAAACATCGCGCAGCGGCCGATCCCAGCTGACCGCGACGGTGCTCGTATGGTGGCCGCTCGCCCGCGTCATATGGCTGATCCTTAATAGGACAGGTAGACGATGCCCGCGCCCGCATCGTGGTGCCGATAGCTCAGCAGCCGGTCGTTCAAGCCCAATACGGAGTTCTGCATCGCACGGGCAATCACCCGTGCAGAGCAGTTAGCGGCTGCGTCCGCAGGATGCAAGCTGCGCGGTAGTGACTCAATGCACATCAACTTCTCCAGATATAGCCGGGGATCGAAAACGACGTCCCACTCAAGACGAACACGACCTGTTCGGAAAGTACCCACAGCACGCCGACGAAGCTGACGAGCAGCAAACTCGGCTGAATGAGCCCCACGCCGAGATCGACGCAAAGCTCGGTCAGCCGGCGAGTGTTGTCCTGAAGGCCCTGGTCCGGATGCGCGCTGATTTCTCCTGCCAGCGGCATGCGATAGGGGCGCTTCGGCCGAAGCCACTTATCGAACAGATCATGCACAACGGCTGCCCTGAGCCTCACCTTGAGCGTTTCCTGCAGCCAGGTCTGAGCCACGCCCAAGGTGAGCAGCACGCTGACGAGAGTTCCGAACACAGCGAGCTGGCGATAGAAGACGCCGAGATCGTGTTTCGAGATGGGGTCGTAAAGATCCCCCTGCCAGGTATTCAGCCTGACCTGCGCGATAGCATTGAGGACGATGACGACCACAATCGATGCCGCGAGCGCGATCAGCCTGGTATTGGCATCCGAAGACCTTAAGAGAGCGAGCAACTCGTGGCTCTGCGCGAGTGTGCTTTCATGATCGAGATGTGTCTGGTTGGGGGCGTGTTTCAGCACGGCTATTGGCTCCTCTGGCCTAGTCCTCGAGGATCACTCGCATCTGTGGAGCACAGGCAGGCTGCATCGTTGACATGGATCAATCACAGTGGGGAACGGCAACCCTAAAATGATTTCCCGGCAAAGGAGCGGCACGATGCGTAGTGGAGTGCCCATACGGGTCGTGGATCGCCACAGTGTCCTGGCGCGGCGCGAGGGGAAGGAGTGCAAGCGCTCGATCTCCGGGGCGGGTCTGCGTCGAGCGCTGCCGCGCAATATCGATCTCATCCTAGATCCCGGACGCCCGGTCCGCGTCTGTTCCGAGGAAGACGTCCATGCGGCGATCCGGCTTGCCTTGCGCAAGAATGTTATCCTTGTCGCTCCTGGCAATATGCTCGGTGTACCCGCCAATGTGCCGAAGAACGAGCCGCGTTCGCTGGAGCAGCCACGCGCCGTCGGCGGCGAGGTCCAGCCCATCGCCTCACGGCGCGAGGGAGCGAAGATAGCCGAAGCCAATCCAGCGCGCGCAGTCGTCTGCTTCGCCGCGGATTTCGAAGCGAACGCCACGTCACGATGATTACCCGCGACCAATCACGCAAGACGGATGACGTTTCGCTGGCCATGGAACAGGTGCTCGGCGCTGAACGCGAAGCGCGGGATGCCGTAGCGGCAAGCCGAGCCGAGGCCGACGCCATGATCGAGGCCGCGCGCGAGACCGCCCGCCGCATCGAAGCGCGCGCGGATGCCCGGATGGCCGCGGCCCATCGCCTCTGCGCCGATCGAACGGCGGCGGCGGTCGAGCAGATCATGGCAACGCTCCATGGCGAGAGCGCGGAGTCTGAGCAGTGGGATGATGCGCTGATTGCCGAGGCCGTCGCGGTCTTGGCCGCTCGCATGACGGGAGGAGACGGTGGCGCCGACGCCTGAGCTCGCCTACGCCCAGGCCCGCATTCAGGCGCGCCATGGCGAACGCCTCGGCGAGGCCGATTGGCGGCGTCTGGAGTCGGCACGGTCGGCGGCGCAGTTTCTCGCGCTCGCGCGGAACACCTCCATCACGGCTTGGGCTGCGCGGGTGGCACCTGATATGGAGCCGCATGTGATCGAACGCGGTCTTCAGGCGGCCTGGCGCGATACGGTCGACGAGGTGGCGGGCTGGCTGCCGGCCGAATGGCGGGATGCCGTGCGCTGCTACGGCGTGCTGCCGGAATTGCCCATCCGCGATCATCTCGCTCGCGGCCTGCCGCCTCCGGCCTGGTTCGAACGCGACGAGAGGCTTCGGCCGCTCGCCGACAAGACCGCGAAAGAGCCGGGGGAGCTGGCCGTCGGAGCCGAGTGGCTGGCCCGCTGGCATGCCTGTCTGCCGCCATTGCCGCGCGGGGAGGCGAAAGCGCTTCAAGCCCTCGCCGCAAGGTTCTTCGCCTGCTTCAACATTGCCGAGCGCGCAACGCGGGATAGCCCCTGCCGTCCATCGCGATCAGCGTTGGAGGCGATCTGCATTCGCGCCTTCCGCCGGCATGCCGGCTCGCCAGTCGCGGTCTTCGCACATCTGCTGCTCGCCCTTCTCGACTTCGAGCGCTTTCGCGGCGAGCTGCTGGCGCGCAAGCTCTTCGCCACACCGGACCAGAGGAGCGCCGCATGACGCTGAGGCCGGTGCCGGCGAGGTGGTTCGAGCTCGTTACCACGCGAGAGGAACTTGCGGCCGTCCTTGGCGCACTCGCACATTCCGGCGTGGTCGAGCTCGAGACCTTCACCCGCCCGTCGGAAGCGTTGTTCGCGCCGGACGTTCAGGATGCGCTAAACGCCTATTCGGATCTGGAGAAGCGCTATCGCGCCTATTGGCCTGAGCCGGAGAGCACAGGGCTCGACCATATCGGCGCACCCGAGGCGCTTCTCGCCGCCGGTCTGGATGCGCTGGAGCGGTGGTGCATGGCAGCCGACCCGCTGATCGAGGAGATCGAGCGGCTGCGCCGCCAGAGGCGCGAATTCGAAAGGCTGCATCGCCTGCTCGCCGATTGCCCCGAGCCGCTGCCAGATCTCGTCAAGCTCGGCCATTGCGGCCCGGATCTGGCCGCCCGCCTGTTTCTGCTGCCGCAAAAGGTCGCGGCCCTGAACCTGCCCGAGCTGATGCTGCACAAGCGGTTCCATCGGCCCGGCGGCGACTATCTGCTCGTTCTCGGCGGTGCGCGGGACGTCGCTGGGCAGGCGGAGCAGCTTTACGCCATGAAGGCGCGCACCGTGCCGATCCCGGACGATCTGCCTCCGGCCGCTGCCGAGGCTGCCGAGGATGTTGCGGCGCGGCTCGATCGGCTTCACGCGGCCATCAAAGAGGCGGAAGCCAAGCTCGCGGCGCTCTCCGCCTCGCATGACGTCGCCCGCATCCGAGCCAGGAGCGAGCTGATCGCTTGGCTCGCCAGCCACGCCGGCAAGCTTTCGGCGACGCCGCGGCTCGCCTCGGTGACCAGCCACACCAAGCGCTATGTGCGCTGCTTCTGGGGCCTCGACCGCGAACGCGCCCAGGCCCGCTTCTACCCGGCGATCCATCCGCTGCAATCCTATTCGGAAGACGCAAGGCGCTTTGCCGGGTGGTGGACGGAGCGCGGCAATCCGGACTGGGCGAGCCAGCGCGAGCGGCTGCTGACGCTGCTAGAGCGTCAGGCGCATCTGGAGCGCATGGCGCGTATTGTCGGCAAGGACGCCCTGCCCGCCGAGCAGCAATTGACGCTGACCTGCGCCGAACTGGTGAACGAGGCGCTGCTGCGCCAGTCCGCCTTCTCGGCGGTCGACCGCTATTGCTCGCCGGAGCGTCAGACCGAGATGCTGCGCCTCGTCATCCGTTTCATCGATCTCGCCTTCGCGGCGCTGGAGGGCGGCGCGGCGCCGGAGGAGATTGCCGGTGTGACGGTCTATCGGCGGCTGCAGCGCATGGGCGAGGATATCGGCGAGGACCAGCTCGCGCGTTTCGCCGAAATCCGCGCCGAGCTCGACCAGCAGCTTGGCGGTCTCGGAGCGCGCCAGGAGCAGGCTCATGTGGGCTGAGCTCAGCGTTAGCGGCGCGGCAACAGCCATCGAGGGGCCGCTGCTCTTCCTCAAGCGCAATGTCGTCGCCGGCCTCAACGAGGCGGTCGAGGTGCTCAGCGCGAACAGCAAGCCGCGGCTGGGCCGCGTGACGGCGCTCGGCGAGGAGGAGATGGTCATCGAGGTGCTGGAGACCACCTCCGGGCTGGCGCTCGACGCGGTGCGCGTGCGCTTCCGCGGCGAGCCGCTGACATTCGGCGTCGGTCCCGACCTCCTTGGGCGCGTCTTCAATGGGCGCGGCGAGCCGACCGATGGCGGCCCGCCGGTTGCCGCGCGTGCCTTCCGCTCCATCCAGGGCCAGCCGCTGAACCCGGCGAGGCGCGCCTTGCCGCGCGACTTCATCGAGACCGGTGTCTCCGCCATCGACCTGATGAACAGCCTGATCCGCGGTCAGAAGCTGCCGGTGTTCTCCTCGGGCGGTCTCGCTCACGACCGGCTGGCGATCGAGATCGCGCAGCATGCCCGGCTGAGAGGCGAGGGCGGCGGCGGTTTCGCCATCGTCTTTGCCGGCATCGGCGTCTCGCACGACACGGCCGACGCCTTCCGCCGCGCCATGGAAGATTCCGGCGCGCTCGGCCACACCGTGATGTTCCTCAGCCTCGCCGGCGAGCCGAGCCCGCAGCGGCTGCTCACACCGCGAGTGGCACTGACCGCTGCCGAATATCTTGCCTATGACGAGGGCCGGCATGTGCTGGTCATCATGACCGACATGACCAATTATTGCGAGGCGCTGCGCGAGGTGTCGTCGAGCCATGGCGAGATCCCGAGCCGCAAGGGTTTTCCTGGCTATATGTATTCCGACCTCGCCACGATCTATGAGCGCGCGGGCCGCATTCGCGGCGGCAAGGGCACGGTGACGCAGCTCCCCATCCTCACCATGCCCGCGGACGATATCAGCCATCCGATCCCGGACCTTACCGGCTATATCACCGAAGGCCAGATCGTGCTGGAGCGCGGGCTCGATCACAAGGGCGTCTATCCGCCGATCAATGTGCTGCCGAGCCTGTCGCGACTGTTCGATCAGGGCACCGGCGAGTGCTTCACCCATGCCGATCACCCGGCGCTGGCGCATCAGCTTTTCGCCTCCTACGCCAAGGCGACACGGGTGCGGGTGCTCGCAAGCGTCGTCGGCCAGGAGGGGCTGACCGCGGCGGACCGGCAATATCTCGTCTTTGCGGACGCCTTCGAGAATGAGCTGGTCAGTCAAGACGAGCCGCGCTCTCTCGAAGAGACAATGACGATCGGCTGGCGGCTGCTGAGCGGTCTGCCGCGCGCCGAGATGACAAGGCTGAGCGACGCGCAGACCGAGCGCTATTTGAGCGCGGGCGGAATGCGCAGTGGCTGAGGACCCGCCCACCAGGAGCGCCGCCCTTGCGCTCGCCGACGAGCGCGGCGTCATGCGCCAGGGCTATCAGTTCCTGGACGAAAAACGCATGCTGTTGGCGGCGGAGATCCTGCGCCGGCTGCGTCTCTATGAGGAGCAGGAACGGGCGTTTTTGACGGCCGTGCGGATCGCTCGCGAGGCGACGGCGCAGGCCGTCGCGCGGCATGGGCTTGAAAATCTGCAGGTCTATCCTGCGCGCGAACCGGCCCCGGCAGCGCCAAGGCGAGACCGCTCGCTCTTCCTCGGCGTTCCACTCATCGCCCTTGACTTCGAAGCCGAGGCGGGCGCGCCGGCCTTTCCTCCGCTCGATCCGTCACCGGAGGCCAACGAATGCGCGAAGGCGTTCGCGAGCCTGCTCGAACATCTCACCGGGCTCGCCGCGCAGTCGGGAAATCTGCGCCGCCTCGCGGCCGAATACCGGCGGACCGAGAAACGCGCGCGGGCGCTCGAGAATGTGCTGCTGCCGGAAATCGAGGAGCGGCTGAAACGGATCAACGAGCATCTGGAAAGCTTCGATCAGGAGGAAGCGATCCGCGCCCGCCTTGCGGGGAGTTGAGCGGCGACCTATTCATTGACCGAGGTCAAAGCCGCAGATCGTCCGCAGCCTCATCATTGCTGAAAATTCTGATCGCAAGAGATGTCATTCCGGAAAAACGGGATCAGGGCCGATGTTCGTCTTGGAAAGCTCTGCCTTTCGGAATAACCACCGAATTCCCCGCGTCCATAGTTGTGATGGTGACGATCAGCCCCCGCCTCTGAGCTGGAGAGGCGCGCCGCCAGGGACGAAGAGTTTTGCCCTGGTCTGCGACGACCCTGACGCGCCGGGCGGCACCTTCTTTCATTGGGGCATCTGGGACATTCCTTCGGAATGGATCGGGCTGGCCAAAGACTTAAAACGGCACCCGGCCGGCCGCGCGATCGGGGAGGCGATGAACGGCTTCGGCAAAAGCGGCTATTCAGGGCCATGCCCGCCGAAGGGCGACGGCATACATCATTATCATTTCCGGCTGTTCGCGCTCGGCGTGGAACATCTGCCTTTGATCGGTGCCGTGGGCTGCAAGGCCGTCGCCGGCACGGCAGAGGCGCATGCGATCGCGACGGCGGAGCTCATCGGCCTTTACGAGCGTTAGCATGATCTGACTGGAGAGCCCCGCATGGACACCTATCCTTTGGACATCGACCCAAAGCAGATCGTCCGCTGGCTGATCGAAGAGCAACGCAGCGGTCGCCTGCATCTCGATGTGCTCGCCACGCGCTCTTACATAACGGAGCCGCTGGGCGAGGCCGAGATGCAGAGGCTTGGGGACGAAGAGGACGAGGATCTCAGCGACGTACTCGCCGTCGGCATTCTCG
The DNA here is from genome assembly GCA_963798805.1 of uncultured Alphaproteobacteria bacterium. GTDB lineage: Bacteria > Pseudomonadota > Alphaproteobacteria > Rhizobiales > Rhodomicrobiaceae > CAVZCK01. The sequence continues at coordinate 165,658 of CAWCVC010000015.1, read as the reverse complement.
ACGTCAGCCCTGCGGCCGAGAGCGACGGCTGGGTACTACGCATGCGCGTCGAGGACAGGATAGGGCCGCGGCTGCCGGAGGATGGAGATGCCCCGGACGGCGAAGAGGAGATCGACCTGGAGACTTTCGAGACTGAGTTCATCCTGCCGGAACGCGGAACCATCGACGTCTCGCCCGATGCCAAGGATTCGGTGGCGAAGGGGCGGGTTACGCGGCTGTTTGGCCACATGCTGCGCAATGAGCATAGCGCCGCACGTCGCGGGTAGCGATGGAGACGGTCAAACTCTTCCTTGCCGGCGATGTGATGACCGGGCGGGGCATCGATCAGATCCTGCCTTATCCGGGCGATCCGGCGCTATTCGAAGACCATGCAAGGTCGGCAGCGCAATATGTGACGCTCGCCGAAAGAGCTTGCGGCAAGATCCCGGCACCGGTCGATTTCGGCTACATTTGGGGTGACGCGCTTGCGGAACTCGATCGGCAGCGGCCCGGCGCCCGGATCGTCAATCTCGAAACGGCGGTGACCGCCTGCAAGACGCCCGAACCGAAGGGCATCAACTACAAGATGAACCCCGCCAATGTGCCGGTCCTCTCCGCGGCGGGACTGGATTGCTCCGTGCTCGCCAACAACCATGTGCTGGATTGGGGGCGATCGGGTCTGCTCGATACCCTGGTCGCACTTCGCTCGGCCAGCATCCGAACGGCGGGAGCCGGCGAGACCTTGGACGCAGCGTTTAACCCCACCATTGTTGAAACCGGCTCCGGTCATCGGATCTGCGTCTATGGATTCGGTTCGGAAACAAGCGGCATCCCGCCCCATTGGGCGGCATTGGAGAACCGCCCCGGCATCTGCCTGTTTCCCGACCTTTCGGGAGCAACGGCGAGGCGCTTGGCAGGGAAGATATGTGCACGGAAGAGAGACGGCGATATTACCATCATCTCGATCCATTGGGGATCGAACTGGGGCTATCAGATCCCCAAAGAGCAGCAGAGCTTTGCGCGAACCCTGATCGACCTTGGTGCCTGCGACATTCTCCACGGTCATTCCTCTCACCATGCCCGCCCGGCCGAAGTCTATCGCGGCAAGCTGATCCTTTATGGCTGCGGGGATTCATCAACGACTATGAAAGCATCGGCGGGTGCGAGGACTATCGGGGTGATCTCTCGGTCATGTATCTGCCCCGTATCGGTGCGGCGGGCGCAGCGCTGGAAGCACTCACGCTTGTCGTTTTTCAAATGCACCGGTTTCGGCTCCGGCGGGCGTCGCTTCACGATGTGACGTGGTTGCAGACGGTCTTGAACCGGGAGAGCCAGCCATTCGGAACCCGGTTCTCACTGGCCGAGAACGGGGTGCTGCAAGCCAAATGGAAGTGAAAAGGGGAACTTTCGAATGGACATGTTTCGGGACATCGCGCTGCTGGTTGTCGCCGTCACGGCGTTTTGGGTCTATATGGGATTGAAGACAAGACTGGAGTTCCTTGAGCATGAGGTCCGCTGGCTGCGCAAAGAGTTGGACGCGTTGAAGCCGGCCGAAGCTGGCTCCGCATATGATTGATACCGATTAGAGCGGCGGACTTTTAATTGGAATCGGAAGCGCCGCTCTAACTATTTGTTTTTGGCATCGGATTTGTCCGAAAACCGCTTCGCACTTTTCGGTCCGATGCTCTGCACCGGGCGCGCACGGTTAACGGTTGCGGCGCGGCAATTTGTCTAATCCAATCGCGCACAGATTTCGCCGCGAAAATTCTCCGGCGCTGCCGCCATCAATGCGCCATCAAAACCGCGTCCGCGCCCTGTGCAGGACATGCTCCGTCACACCGCCGAAGACGCGCTCCTGCCACCGCCGATGGCTGTAAGCGCCGGGGCTGGCTTGAAGCCGGCGACGTGCTGAATGCGCGGCGCTGGCCGCAGCTGAAAAGCTGTTCGCATGCTGAAGGTTCGATGTGCGACAGTCTTCACCAATGATTTCGAGCGCCAGCCCTGCTTTGACAAATGTCATTCCGAATTGGAACAACGGGTATAAAGATTTCGGCTTGAACTCCCCCGGATGGATGAGGTTCTGCGATGAAATCCCTGGTCGTCTTCTATTCGCGAACCGGCAATACGAGCCTGATCGCTTCGAAAATCGCCGCTTTGCTGCACGCTGATACCGAGCGCATCCTGACCCGAACGGCCTATGATGGTTCTTTCGGCTTCATAAAGGGCGCTCTGCACAGCGCTACGGGGCGGCAAGTTCCGATCGATCCACCGACGCATTCGCCGGATGATTTTGATCTGGTCGTTATTGGCGGACCGGTTTGGGCGGGGCACATCGCTCCGCCCGTGCAAACCTATCTTCGCACATTCCGCGGCCATTTTAAGCGCGTGGCCTTTTGCCTGACGCATGGCGGATCAGCCGCCGCGAAAAGCTTCAAGCAAATGGAAGCCATTGGCGGGATGCCGCCGGTCGCGACACTTGCGGTAACTGTAAGGGATATCGCCACCGGCCACTACGACCTTGCCGTGCGGACATTCGCAAAGACCCTTGAGCAGGAGCGTGAGCGAAGCCGCCGGGATGTCGCTTAGAAGCAAGGCGTCTGCGTGTCCCGCCCACCACCTTTGAGGAGAAAAACAGATGACAACCGGCCTCGATGTCTTCGACTCCACGGTCCAGCAGACCAATCTTTGGCTGAAGGAGATTATGGAGCGGATCGAAACCGATGATCGGCATCTCGCCTATCAGGCTTTGCGCGCCACTTTGCACACGATCCGCGACCGCGTTGCCGCCGAAACCGCCGTCCATCTCGGCGCACAATTGCCGATGCTGATCCGCGGCCTGTATTATGACGGCTGGCAGATCACCGCCACGCCCAAGCGCACACGGCACCTGGCCGACTTCATTGGCGAAATCGAACAGGAAGCGCGCCGGGATTTCGGCCCCGATCGCGAGCAGATTGTCAAGGCGGTCTTCGACGTAATCGCTGATCGGATAGATCCGGGCGAAGTCGACAAGCTTATCAAAGCGTTTCCCGAAGAGCTCAAGGCTTTATGGCGCGACGAGTTCTAGGAAGGGCAAGAGCAGGCTTTGAGGATTAAGTCGACCATGCCAGCATCCTCCCTTTCCTTGGTTCGTCACTTGGTCCAGCGTTAGCACTGTACAAAAACAATAAGACGTCAGCCGCGCTGCGAGGAATGGATCGCCGACACGGTCGCTTATCTCGAGGCCAAGTGCTTGGCGGAATGAAGCGCCTCCAGACCTCTTGTCGATGCGACAGTCAAAACGGCAAGTCGCTCATAAGCGCGCTGGTTCACCAAGCTGGGAACCGGCGGAATGGGGCGCCGCTGGCGAGTGCAATGGTATGCGGGAATTTTTGCGGGGATTGGTCCCGAACCGTACAGCACGGCGATGAAGAAGGCGCAACAGTCCTCCGCCCAAGTCATTGATTTCACTTATCTTCAACTGTTGACAAGGGTCATCTCACCCATCCGGAGATCGAGCGGCCGACCGAGCTTCGCCGCCGCTTCACCGCGCCGCGCTGGCAGAATCCGCCGAGCTTCGAGAGCTATGAGACTGAGGTGGCTGTGAATTGGCGTCGCCGTATGCCCCCACCTACCTGTGCAAATTCAGCCACTTAGGACGTTGATCGGCGCTGGTTGTCCACGCCCGGTCACACTTGGATCTTTCCAGCGGCGTCCGAGAAAGGTCACCTCGCCGAACACAAAGAGGATCTAGCCGTGCTTTCGCATTGGGGCGGCGATCTTCGCCAGACATGGCGCGGCATTTCTGCTGCAATCATGCCGACCCCGCCGTCTAGCCGATCTTATTCAGCCGCAGTTAGAAATTGCGCTGGCGAATGTGGCGCAAGGCATTGAACTTGCGTAGGAAATGGGTGTCGAAGCCATCCTATGCGCGCCGCAGCGCAGAGCCACACCCGCCATGACCGACGATAACCCGCTCACCGTTCCCTATCCAGCCGTGTCGCGCAAGAAAGTCACAGCTGCCTTCGATGGCGGTCGTCTCTCCTCCGACAGCGGCGTCATGCTGCTCGCGCTTGCCGAGCGTCGGCGGGCTCTCTCCCAAACTCTCGCTGCTTTGATCGCCGACCGGCGCGATCGGGCGCATATTACGCACACAGTTGAGGACATACTGAAAGGGCGCATGTTGGCGATCGCCTGCGGCTACGCGGATGGCAATGACTTCGACTGGCTGCGCTGCGATGCCGCCTTCAAGCTTGCCTGCGGGCGGCTGCCCGACACGGGCAATGATCTATGCTCGCAGCCGACCATCTCGCGCTGGGAGAACGCGCCGACGCTGAAGGAGATCATCCGCCTGACCTATGCGCTCGTCGACATCTGGTGCCGGAGCTACAAGATGCCGCCGGCATCGGTGGTGCTGGACATCGATGACACGCTCGACGTGGTGCACGGTCATCAGAAACTGTCGGAATGGAACGCCCATTACGACGAGCGCTGCTTTCTGCCGATCCACATCTATGAGACAGCGACGGGCCGCCCGGTCACCATGATCCTGCGTCCGGGCAAGACGCCCTCAGGCAAGGAAGTCCGTGGATTACTGCGCCGTCTGATCAATCGCATTCGCCGGCATTGGTCCGATACGCGCATCACCATTCGTGGCGATAGTCACTACGGCCGAGAAGAAGTTATGAGCTGGTGTGAGGCCAATGGCATCGACTATGTCTTCGGCTTTGCTGGCAATACCGTGCTCGACCGCTTGGTCGAACCGGAGGCCGATGATATCCGGACGCGCCGCGCCGAGGAGCAACTTGCCGTTCTGCGCGGCTTCGCCGAAACGCGCTATGCGGCAAAATCCTGGGCCAGGGAGCGCCGTGTTGTGGCACGTATCGAGGCGAGCGCCAGTCATGAGGACGACATGCTCCGCCGCGGGCTCGACATCCGCTATGCCGTCACCTCGCTGGCGAAAGGCAACGCCGAGCACATCTATGCGACCCTCTACTGCGAGAGGGGACAGGCAGAGAATCTGATCAAGCAACATAAAGCGCAACTCGCATCCGATCGCACCAGCTGCCGATCGCCGCTTGCTAATCAGATGCGGCTCATTCTGCACACCGCCGCCTATTGGCTGATGCTCGATGTGCGCGATTGCGTGCCGTCCTGGCATCCTTTGCGGCAAAGCGAGTTCGCCAGCATTCGCCTGCGCCTGCTGAAAATCGCCGGACGTTTCGTCGAGACCGCGAGCCGCATCCGTGTGGCACTCGCCTCGTGCTGCCCGGAGGCCGAGCTGTTCAGCCTCGTTGCCTTCCGGCTGCAATCGTCCGGGCCATGAATGGTGGGGCATGACCGCCCCAGGAGCCCGGACCATCCACCTTCAGCGCGTCGACAGCGTACTCGAGCCGATCAGCCTGCCGGACGTGTCCGCACAGGACGGATCACCTCGCCCAGCAAGAACGGAAAGAAGATAGCCTGCTCGGACGCATAAGAACGGCTAGTTATTTTTCCGGCGCTAAGTCGAGAGACAAATTTAGATGAGATCCGACCGTTCGGTACCTTCGGACCGAGGGTCCGCTTTGTGGCCGCACGTAGTAGGTTGCTGGCGACGGGCGGTGACGGGATCTGGCCGTTTCGGCCGTTTGGCAAAATATCGATCGATCGTCTATAGCCAATACGGACGGGTCCGCATTCCTAAATCCCGACAATACCCCCAGGTTTCGCCTTATATGGCGGTATGATGGGATGACATGAATTATCCGGGGGGATGCATGACATTTTTCATCCGCCGCGCCCTTAGCGCATCATCGGCCTGGAGCGGTCGCACCCTTCTCGTTTTGTCATCCCTTGTGGTGGCGGTTTTTGCCCTTCTTGCACCGGCCTCCCAGGCACAGGCGGTTCTCCGCCAGTTGCCCAACGGCCGCATCGCCATCGATCTTGGCGCCGCCTTCACCCGATCCGACCGCTTTTCCGGCTTCGTCGATAAGAGCACGGGTGCGTCCTTTGCCGTCATTGAGTTGCCCGCCGCCGCATATGACAGGCTCAAGACTATACCGGACAGCAAGGAGGCGCTCGCTAATGAGGGTTTCAACGGCACGGAAAAAGCGGAGCTGAAAGGCCGCGAGGGCACTTTCGTCTATCTCGTCGGCAAACAGAAAACACCCGGCGGCGACGTCACCAAATTCGTGCTGATCTTTATCGAGAGCGACGTGACGGGGGTGATCGTCGCCAATGTGCCCCACGCAGCGATCGATGCTGGCACATATAGCCGGGAAGGCATCGAGGCAATCCTTGTGACCGCTACCGTGCGCGACACGCCGGCTGATCCCACCGAGTTGTTCCGCTTCGGCTATCTCGGGCCGTTCCGGCAGGCGTTTGACCACGGCGGTATGACAAAAGCCTACAACATATCAGGCGCCCAGCCGCATCCCGGCGAGAACCAGCTGGTCAAGGAGCCGATGTTACTAGTGTCGTCATCCGTTCACGGCGACGCCATAGATGTAAAAGCCCTGGCCGACAAGGCGTTCATGCAGCTTGGTGGCATGAAGGAGAGGCAAATCGATGACGAGAGGGAGGTTAAGATCGGAGACTTCAAGGGCTATCAGATCAACGGCAAGGTGACTGACGCCACAAGTGGGGGGCAGATTGCCATCCACCTTGTGCTGCTCTCGGGCGAGCCCCTCGGCTATTTCATGTTCCTCGGCAGCGTACCGATCGCCGACAAGGAAAAGATGATGCCGGAGATCGAAAAGGTCATCGCCAGCTTCGAGCTGGAGAAGTAGGAGGGGGCAAGGATGCGCGGCATGGTCGCCTATCGGTTCGGCGAACTCGACGCAGTAACGCCCGCTTACGCCACCGCCATTCACAAGTCGCAGGGCTCCGACTACCCGGATGTCGTTATCCCGCCCCTCACATAGCAGTGCGCAACCGGCGGGGACGCCGCCGCTGGTCAAAATTGTGGCTACTCTCGCCGCGGGCCGCTTCGTCGTGCTGATCATTGAAGTATCAGGAGGTCTGGAAGTCCTGGTCATAGGGCGCTAGAAGAGTGCCCTGCCTGAATTTATCAATAGAGTTCATCGGATCATCGGCTGAACCGTTCTCCCGATCAGCCAAGCCATTGAGACTATCTCGAAATAAAGGTCTAAGTCAGATCGGACTTGATGTTAGCGCGAGGCTGAAGAACAGTATCAGCGCGCCGTCAGGGTGCCATGAGCCGTCACGTCGTAGGAGAAGCGCTCGCGCCAACCCGACATCAGCGTGCGCGCCGGCACCGGATAGCGCTCGTTGAGGGCCGTCAAGCCTTGCACACGGTCGGCGCGGAAATGGCGGAAATCCTCGCGCAGCTCGCACCAGGCGCAGATTAGCGTCGCCTCAACGTAATACGCCACCGCGAACGGCCAGATCGTGCGCGATGTCTGGCGTCCGTGCTCATCGGCATAGTCGATCCGCAGCTTGCACCCATTGCCGATTGCGGCGCGGATCACCGACAGGTCGGTGACCGGCGGATCGGGCGCGCCGTGAACGGAAACGAAGGCGGTCGGCGCCGCCAGATAAGCCCGCAATGCCTCAGGCAGTACGACCTCGACCTTGGAGATGACACGGGTGGCGGCATCCTGCAGCCCCGCGTCGCCGGTGCGGCGCAAGAGCCGTGCACCAATGACGATCGCCTCGACCTCCTCGCTGGTGAACACCAATGGCGGGAGGTCGAAGCCACGACGCAGCACATAGCCAAGGCCGGGTGCCCCCTCGATCGGCACCCTGCGCGCCTGCAAGGTTGCAATGTCGCGATAGATGGTGCGCGGCGTTACCTCTAACGCCTCAGCCAGGACAGCGGCGGTTATCGGGCCGGCCGCCGTGCGCAAGTGCTGGATAATGTCGAACAGTCGATCAGCCCGGCGCATGACAACCTCATCCTCCTGTTTGGACTGATATAGGCTCCTGACAGTGTGCTGTCAGGAGCCCCTTGCTAGCTTCGTTCCATGACGAACAAGGGACGGATGGCATATCAACTCGCTTATGCCGCGGAGGATGGGGCGGGTTGCCGGCGCAGGCCGATATCCCGGTCGCTCGTGCTGCTGGCGATGTGCCTTGGCGTGCTGATCGCACAAATCGACACCTCGGTGGTGAATTTGGCAACGCATGCGATTGGCACCACGTTCCGCGCCGGCGTGGCACCGCTGCAATGGGTGCTGGACGCTTACAATCTCGTCTATGCGGCCCTGCTGCTGAGCGGCGGACTGATCGCCGACTTATATGGAAGACGGCGGGCTTTTGCGATTGGGGCTGCGCTGATGGCGGCGAGCTCGCTGGTCTGCGCCGCGGCGCCCCATATCGGATTGCTGATTGCCGGCCGCGCCGCCACCGGGATCGGTGCGGCGCTGCTGCTGCCGTCATCTCTTGCCATCATCCGGGTGGTCTGGCCGGAGCCGGAGGCGCGCGGGCGCGTGCTGGGCATCTGGGCAAGCTGTAACGGGCTGGCCTTCGCGATCGGCCCTACCGTGGGTGGCTTGCTGATCGAATGGTTCGGCTGGCGCAGCATGTTCTTGCTGGTCGTGCCGCTGGCCGTCGCTGCTTTTGGGCTGGCCTTTTGGGCGGTGCCGGAATTGGCGATCGCGGGGCACGATGGCGGCCGGGACTGGGCGTTCGGTCTGCTGCTGGCCGTGCTGACGCTGCCGCTCTTTCTGCGGGTCGAACGCCGCCGTGGGGCGGCCGCGCTGGTGCCACTCGACCTGTTCCGCATCCACGCTTTCAGCGGCGCCATCATCGCAACGGCAGCCATGACCTTCGGCATCTACGGCATGATCTTCCTGCTGCCGCTCATCTGGCAGTCCCTGGGCAATCTGGCGCCGCAGGAAGCGGGCTTGGCGCTGATGCCGGTGTCGCTGGTGTTCTTCGTCGTCTCGACGCAGTCCGGCAAGCTGGCGCAGCATTTTGGCGCCCGTGCGATGACCGCCGGGGGCACCGCGCTGATCGGCAGCGGATTGCTGATCGTGGCCGCGACGCGGACCGGCAGCCCAATGCTGCTGGCACAGTGCGGCCTGGTGCTGGTCGGGCTCGGCATGGGGCTGAACACCGGCCCGCTTTATGCCATTGCCGTCGGCTCGGTCGGTCGGGAGCGGTCAGGCACGGCATCGGCACTGATCAACGTGGCGCGGATGACCGGGGCGACATTGGGGGTTGCGCTGCTGGGCGCTGCGTTCGGACTATGGCATGGCGGTGCCGCAGGCCTATGCGCGGCGATGCTGATCGGCGGCATCGTGCAGCTCTGTGGCGCGTTGGTTGCGTTTGCAACGATCCGCTGATGCGATTTTACGGATTTATGTAGACCGGCCACCGGCCTTTCCGGCGCGCCGTTGGATTTCCAACAAAGAACAAATAAGAGCATTTGATCTTCTCTCGCCACTCTTCTGCTGGTAGGCTGAGCCGATCCCCCAGTCCGGAGATACGCATGGCTCAGTATTTCCTGTTGTAGGCGCCCGCCGCCCGCAGGCTCGGCCTTCGACAGGTGCTACGCATCGATGGTGCTGAGGCCTGGCGGATATTCCGCAAGATCCGCTGGCCGGAGACAAACGGGGTGCCGTTCTGTCCGCACTGCGGCTGCTCATCCGCCTGGGAATGTCCGCGGCGGCGTGGCTCACCCCGGTTTCAATGCAAAGCCTGCCGGCAGGATTTCTGCCTTGCGTCGATGCAGTCCTAAGATTTCGTCTTCAGCTTGAATGATCCGAAGAACTTGTCCTTCGTCGTCGCAACGATCTCGCGATATGCGTTCGGGAATTCAATGGTTAGAATGTAGAGCGTGCGCTTTATCCTCATATAGCGGAGGTGTGCAGACGACGATGGACCAGTGACCGAGAAGGATAGTGTGTCAACGCCGCCCTTTGATTGGCGGTTTACATTGAGCACTTTGTTGGCCGGGTCCGACGAGAACGTCTTGGGAGAGCGACGCGCCTGAAGCTGAAGTATCACAGCCGGCTCATGTGCCCAGTCCACGGATTTCATTGGGCTCTGGCAAGCGGGGCTCCACGAGCGGGCGAGTTAGCGCGGGGGCGATTCCTGCCGGGGTACTTCTCGCCCGTCATGTCTGGTGGCCGAGGGGGGAGGACTGACAATGAAGAACATCGTCATATGCTTTGACGGTGACCGCGGTCGACTTCCGGCGTGTTTGCCGCTTCAGCCAACTCGTGAGCATAGCCCACGTCATTTGACCGAAATGCCGAGATGAGCGCGGAACCGATTCTTGATGAACACGGCATCGCGCGGCGGCAGCGAGCGCGGCGGATTTTCCGCGGCGACCTTAATGACGAAGAGACGTGGCCCATCAGATGGCGAGCGCAGGGTCTTCGCGAGTTCCTCGACCTCTCTCAGCGTGTGGAGAGTGCGGGTTGACGCGAAGCCGCAAGCGGCGGCGATCTTGGCGAGGTCGACGCCCAACCCGGTGTGGCTAGCCTGCATTCCGGTTTCGCCGAAATGGTGATTGTCGATCACGACGACGTCGAGATTGGGCGGTTTGGCTACCGCGATTGTGGCGAGACTTCCGAAAGCCATGAGCTGCTCGCCATCGCCGGTGATCACGAGAATGCGCTTGTCGGGCTGGGCCTGCGCCAGGCCGAGGCCTACCAAAGCGGCAGCGCCCATAGCGCCCCACAGATAATAATTGTCGTCGCGGTCGCCGACGGAATGGACGTCATAGCTCGAAGAGCCAAGGCCGGTAATGACGAGCATGCCTTCCCGGTTACGGAGAAGCGCCGCAACCGCGTCGCGGCGCGCAAGGGAGCCAGACTGCACGAGAGTAGAATGCGTCATTAATCTCACCACGTCTTTCTTCCGAGCAGGCGCTGTCCGATGAGGACGGCGATCTGCTGATCGGCCTCATAGGCCAGGGCGGCAGCCGCTTCGACGGTCTCAACGAGGTCTTGCGGCGTCTCCGCACGCATGACACGCACACCGATCGCTTCCAGCGCCGGCTGAGTGGCGCGTCCCATCGGAACCTGCCAGGGATTGAATTCCGCCCATTCGCCCCGCATCGTCACTAGGATAAGGAGAGGGAACCGTCCGATCACCGGCAGCGACAGCATGTTGATGCAGTTCCCCACACCGCTCGACTGCATTAGGAGAACGGAGCGCTGGCCGCCCAACCAGGCCCCGACCGCGATCGCGACACCCTCCTCTTCCGTAGTGAGCACGCTCGACACGACATCGGGATCCGCCAAGAACAGGTTGATCAGCATGCCGTGACCGGCATCCGGCACATAAGCCATCTGGCGTACATTCGCAGCCTTGAGAACACGATAGATAGCCCTCGGCCACTGATCGCCCGCGCTGATTCCTGGAGAAAGGTCTTCGGCTTGCAATGGCGGCTGCAGGGCTGCTTTATCGCTTCGCATCGTCGATCTCCGATATTGTCTCGACGCTGAGAAGGACACGTTCGCATGTCGTTCTGGATGATGTTGTTGTCATTCCGCGCGGGCCTGCTTGTGTTCGTAGGATCGATATTGCGACCTTGCCATTCGAAGCATACTTCAGCGTGGCATGGAAATACCATCCACCTCGCCAGGGCCCTGCCGGCCTCGCTGTCAGCATTGCGGTTGCTGTCTTCGGCCTCGGTGATGTCGTGAAGATCTCGATTCAGATTGTCGGCCAGGCGACCGGCTGGACTCGCCACCTCAGGCCATCTATCTGGTAGCCAACCTCATCAGTGTTCTTTGTGCGGCGTTATTCTTCGCCGATCAATTCGGCGGGGCGATCGCGGCGAAGGAGAACCAAGCCGAGATCTCGGCGGCGCCCGATTAGCAGATTACCGGTCTGCGCAAGTCTCTCGGCTCGATGCGCAAGATGGCCGACGATGAAGCCAAGCACGGTGGATGCGGTCCGAACTGCAAAGCATTGAATGATCGAGCCGCCAAGCTCGAAACTGCCATCATAGACCGCTCCCGACCTTCACGTTGGATCCCTATGCCCCTATCATCGCCCCATCATGCCGCACGCCGGCGCCCATGTTGCACGGGGGGCACCACGGCGAATACCGCATTATCGCCGCTCTGCCGGTTGGACTTGAGTTTGAGGTGAACTTTGGGTCAGACATCCCGCGGTGTCGATTCGAACAGCGGCTCGAAATTAGATTGATGAATTGCCGGTGGAATTGTTCGAGCCGCAATTGCGAAGACGAATTACCGAGATCTTGGCTGTTTGGACACCTTTCGCACCATAACCAGCTGATACGCTGGCGGAAAAAGGAAACCGAAGATGATCCCGCTATGGCTGCACGTTTTGTCGATCTGCGCTTTGGCGGTCGGCTTGCTTTGCGCGTTAATCCTGCTCGTGGACGTCTTGCGCCATCCGCAGCATTTGGGGATCATGGGTGTCGTCTGGCCGATAACCGGCCTCTATGCTGGACCGCTGGCGCTGTGGGGTTATTTTCGCTTCGGCCGCAGCTCAGGTCACGTTAGTCACGGTCATGGGATGCCCGGCAATCCATTCTTCGCCTCCGTCGGCGTAGCTGATACCCATTGCGGCGCCGGCTGCACGCTTGGCGACATCCTATCCGAATGGCTCGCCTTCTTCTTTCCGGCGATCGCCGTGTGGTTCGGCTACCAGTCGATTTTTCCTGAGAAGATCTTCGCTGTCTGGATATTGGATTTCATCTTTGCCTTCGTCTTCGGCATCGGCTTTCAGTATCTCACCATCGCGCCACTTCGGGGACTCGGGTTCCGCGACGGCATGGTTGCCGCATTGAAGTCGGACACACTGACGGTTACGACGTGGCAGATTGGCATGTACAGCTTCATGGCGTTTGCCTATTTCTATTTCTTCCGCACCCTGATTGGCGTGACGCTGGAGGTGGATACGCCAGAATTCTGGTTCATGATGCAAATCGCCATGATCGTCGGCTTCATCACCGCCTATCCAATGACGTGGTGGTTGATCAAGCAGGGGATTAAAGAGGGGATGTGAGCCGCAGGCAGCTCCGCTGCCGTTGCTTTATCCATGGGTGGGGAGTATCGGGTCCCGATTCTGGCTGATCGATTACCCGCTCATAAATCTTGCAGTGGGCCACTTCGTCCAGGGTGAAAGACGCCGCGGCAGAAGAGCGTATCGTCGCCGTCGGACTTGAACCCCGACACGCCGGCCTGCGGATCATCCGCCACAATTCGCTTTCGTCACTGCAATGGCGAGAATGAAGCCGGCAGAAAGATATCCGTCTGCTGCCGGGCGATGAGATCAGGTCCGCCCGGCGGCGGCCACACGCTGTCGGCGACCGCCTTGGCGCGCAAGCGGGAGCGCTCCTCGAGCGTCTTGTAGGGCCAGATGTGCACGAACCGGATGACCACGCCAGTGACCGATGTCATTGCGGTGAGGACAGGTGAGACCTGCGACCGCGCCGGGACCGCCTTGCGCCACAACTCGGCCGTGGCCGTCAGCCCATGCGGCTTAAGCTCATAGCTGCGCACCTCGTAGCAGGGCCCAGGGGCACCCGGCTGGATCGGCGGCAGGAAGTCGAAAGGCACGAATGTGTCCATGGTGATGCCGGCCGTCAGATCACCGAGGCCGAACGGGTCGGGTGACGACAGGATCGCCTGGCGTGCGGCGAGGCTTGCGGCCGGATCGGGGGCGTTGCTGATCAGCATGATCTGATTCAGTGCGCCGATGTCACAATACCAGCAGGCGAGCAGCTGCTTGTCGCCGGCGAGCCGGTTCTCGAGAATGGACAGTGCCTTGGAATGCACGCCGGGCCGCGCAGTGATAATCGTCACGTCGTAGTGCGTGGTCACATCTTCCTCCCAGCTTATTCTTTCCGGTCCCGCGACGCGCGATTGACAGGTGACCAGCACCCCACCTAACGTGGTCAGACCTCTTACCACGTTAAAGGAGGAAAGCTGCCGTTGCAATCCGGGTCTGCCGACCCGCAATCGCCCATAAGAATCATCAATGATCAATTTGGGACTGGGAGGAAATCGTGAAGTCACGCACACTGCTTGCAGCTGCGGCTGCACTGCTTGCCATCAACTCCGCGCGCGCTGCCGAGACCGTCAAAATCGGCATCCTTTGGCCGCTCACCGGCAATGCCGCCGCGGCGGGGCTCGCATCCAAGGCTGCCGCGGAACTCGCTGCCGACATCGTCAACAATGCGCATCCGGAGCTGGGAGACCTGCCGCTCGCCAAAACGGCGGGCCTGCCGAATATGGGCGGGGCGAAGCTCGAACTGGTGTTTGTCGATCACCAGGGCAATCCATCGCTCGCGCAACAAGTGGCGACGCGCCTGATCACTCAGGACAAAGTCAATGTCCTGATGGGGGCGTATCAGTCTTCCTGCAGCTTCACCGCGACTGCGGTGGCGGAACGTTACGGTGTTCCCTTCATGGTCGGTGAATTGGCTGCCCTCAACATCACCGGCCGCGGCTTCAAATGGGTGTTCCGCGGCACGCCGATCGCCTCGGATTATGCCCGCACCTACATGCGGTTTTTTGCCGACATGAAGAAACAGGGCAGGGCAATCAATTCGATCGCCATCGTCAACGAGAACACCGATTACGGGACCTCGGTCGCCGACGCCATCGTCGGAGGAGCCAAGACCGCCAATATTCCGGTAGCGATCCGCATTCCCTACAGCGCAAGCTCGACCGACGTCTCTGCGCAGGTGCTGCAGCTCAAGGAGAAGCAGCCCGATGTCGTCATCTTCATCAGCTACACGGCCGATGCCATTCTCTACATGAAGACGATGAAGAACCTCGACTACAAGCCGCCCATGGTGATCGGCGACGATACCGGATTTTCCGATCCGTCTTTCATTCCCGCCGTCGCCGATATTGCGCAAGGAGCGATGAACCGCAGTGCCTGGGCGATCGGCAAGCCGGACTCCGTCACTTACAAGATCAACGAGATGTACAAGGCCAAGACGGGCCGCGATCTCGACGACACCAGCGCGCGCAACATGCAGAGCTTCTTCGCGCTCGCCGATGCGCTCAATCGGGCCGGCTCGACGGATCCCGAGAAGATCCGCGTCGCGCTGACCCAAACCGACCTCAAGCCCGATCAGCTCATGATGGGCTACCAGGGCGTCAAGTTCGACCAGACCGGCCAGAACATCCTCGCCGCGACCTACCTGATCCAGCTTCACGACAAAAAGTACGAGCTGGTGTGGCCGCAAAGCGCGGCAACTGCAAAATTGCAATGGCCGATGGCCGCCTGGGCCAAATAGCCGATGCTGCTCTTGCAAGTGATCGTCGGTGGCCTCCTGCTCGGGGCCATCTACGCCCTGTTCTCCTCAGGTCTCACCCTGATCTGGGGCATGATGAATTTCATCAACTTCGCCCATGGCGAGTTCGTCATGCTGGGCATGTATGTCGCCTTGCTCGTCGTCACTTGGCTTAACGGCGGGCCGGCCGTTTTCGGCTTCGCCGCCGCCTTTGCATTGTTCGCGCTGGGTGTGCTGATCTATCTCTCGCTGATCCGCCACGTGTTGCGCGGCCCGATGTTGTCGCAGATTCTTTCGACTTTCGGCCTTGCGCTGCTGCTGCGCTATACTGCGTTCTGGATCTTTTCGGCGAACTTCGTGTCGCTGCCGCAGACCTCGCTTTCGGGCACGGTCAACCTCGGCGGCATATTGATGCCGGTGGCGCAATTGGTCGCCGGTATCGTCGCGATTGCTCTGACGCTCGGTCTGCATTTGCTGCTCACGCGCACGACAGTCGGCAGCCAACTGCTCGCGGTGGCGGAGGATCGCAATGCGGCGATGCTGATGGGCATTCGGCCGGACCGCGTGCAGGCGCTCGCCTGGGGGCTTTCGGCCGGTGCCGCCGGCATGGCCGGCGCGCTGATGGCGACGGCTTATCCGTGGTCGCCGTCGGTTGGGGAAACCTTTGGCCTCACCGCCTTCGTCGTCGTCGCTCTCGGCGGTTTCGGCAGCGTGCCGGGGGCACTCCTCGCCGGCCTCATTATCGGATTGATCCAGGCCGTCTCCGCCTTCTGGTTCGGTCCGATCTACAAGGATATCGTCGTCTATGCGCTGTTCGTGGCGCTGCTCTGGCTAAGGCCGCAAGGCCTGATGGGGAAAGCGTGAAGAACCGTGTCGCCATGAATCCTACAATCGCGCTGTTAGCGGCGGCCTTGCTGCTTTATCCGCTCGTCTTCCCGGACCCGTTTTATCTCGACATCGGTGTGACGTTCCTGCTCGCGGCGATCTCGGCGTCGGCGTGGAACATTGTCGGCGGCTATGCCGGACAGGTGTCGGTTGGCCATGCGATGTTCTTCGGCTTCGGCGCCTATGCGCCGCTCTTGTTCTACACGCTGTTTGGATGGCCGCCGATGGCCGGCATCCCCATCGGCATGGCGCTCAGTGCCGCGCTGGCGGTGGGGATCGGCATGCCGACCTTCCGGCTGACCGGCCATTATTTCAGCATGGCGACGATCGCAGTCGCCGAGCTGATCCGCATTTTCTTCGGCACCTGGGATCTCGTCGGCGCGGCGATCGGCTTGCAGGGACCGGCGACGGCACGCGGCTGGTGGGACCTCACCTTCCGCAGCGAAGTCCCATATTACTATATATTCTTGGCTGTGCTCGCGGTACTGCTTGTGTTGACCTATGCCATGGAGCGCCGGCGGTTCGGTTACTATCTGCGCGCGATCAAAGCCGGCGAACGCGCCGCGCGCAGCCTGGGGGTACCGGTGCTGCAGACCAAGATGAAAGCCCTGGTTTTCAGCGCGGTCTTCACCTCGCTTGCCGGCTCGCTCTACGCGATCAAGACCGGCTTCATCGACCCGGAAAGCGGCTTCGGTATTCTGGTTTCGGTGCAAATGGTCATCGTCGCGGCCTTGGGAGGCGCCGGCGTGCTGCTTGGACCGTTCGTCGGCTCACTGATCCTGATCCCGTTGCAGACGGCGACGAATACCTGGTTCGGTGGCGGCGGCTCGGGCCTCACCTACATCATCTATGGCGGCATCATTGTACTGATCGCGCGTTTTGAGCCTGGTGGCGTCTTCGATTTGTGGCATCGGCTGGCGCCGCTGCGCAGGGGGCACAAATATGCTGCTTGAAGCACAGGGAGTGACCAAGGCGTTCGGCAGTTTTTTTGCCGTGCGCGGCGCCGATCTCAAGGTCGATGAGCACGACATCGTCGGCCTCATCGGTCCGAACGGGGCCGGCAAATCGACCTTCTTCAACTGTCTGGCCGGCGATATGGCGCCGACCAGCGGCCGCATCGTCTTTGCCGGCGAGGATGTCACGCGCGCTCCGCCCGAGACACATGTGCGGCTCGGCATCGGCAGGACCTTTCAGGTGCCGGCAACCTTCGAGGACATGACGGTTCTCGACAATGTCATGGTTGGCGCCTATCTGCGCCATCCGCATCGCAGCGATGCGCTGGAGCATTCGCGCCGCATCGTCGAGCTGACCGGGCTGAACGGCCAAGCCGATCAAAGGGCGCGCTCGCTCGGCACCCCCGGCCGCAAGCGGCTTGAGATCGCGCGCGTGCTCGCCACCAATCCGCGGCTGATGCTGCTCGATGAATTGCTTGCCGGCCTCACGCCCACGGAATTGCAGGAGGCGATCGCGCTGGTGCGTAAAATTCACGAGATGGGAATCACCATCGTCATCGTCGAACACATCATGGAAGTGATCATGACGCTCACCAAACGCGTGCTTGTCTTCAATCAGGGACATGTGATCGCACGCGGAAAGCCAGAAGAGGTGGTCAAGGATGAGAGCGTGATCGAGGCCTATCTTGGCCGCGGTCAGCATACAAAGCGGGCGCGCACGCCGTGAGCCAACTCGTCGTCGAGCATCTCGAAGTCCGTTACGGCGATCTTGTCGGCGTCGCCGATATTTCGCTGCGGGTGGAGGCTGGCACTGTGGTGGCGCTGCTCGGCTCGAATGGCGCCGGCAAGACGACGACCCTGAACGCGCTCGCCGGTCTGGTCCGCGCCTCGAAAGGTCGCATCACCTGGCAAGGCGAAGCCATTTCTGGTCTGCCGGCTTATCGGATCGTGCGCAAGGGGCTGGCGCTGTCGCCGGAAGGCTGGCGGCTTTTCGTTGGTCAGACGGTGGAGCAAAACCTCCGCTTGGGCGCCACGGCGCTCGCCGACCGAACGCGCATCGGGCCTCTGTTCGAGCGTGTCTACGCCCTGTTTCCCCGGCTGGCGGAGCGGCGGCGGCAACCGGCCGGCACCTTGTCGGGAGGCGAGCGCCAGATGCTGGCGCTGGGGCGAGCGCTTATGAGCGAGCCGAAACTGCTGATGCTCGATGAGCCGAGCCTTGGCCTCGCACCCGCTGTGGTCGAGCAGCTTTATGAGACGCTGCATCGGCTGCATGGCGAGGGCCTGACGCTCTTGTTGGCCGAGCAATCGATCCCACTGGCGCTCGGCATCGCGGACTATGCCTTCGTCCTGCAGACAGGGCGAACGGTCCTCGAAGGCAAGGCGGCCGACCTCGAGCGGAATGAGCAAGTCCAGGAGATTTATCTCGGCATCGGCACACGGACCGGGGGCGCGTCGATCAGATGATGGAGAACGCGCCATGAGCAAGGCGCAGCAGGCAGTGCGCACCGCGAAGTTTCTGCCGCTGAAAAGCGGGCGCAAATCCGACCAGGTGTTCGAGCAGATTGCCGAACTCATTCGCGCCGGTCGCTTCCTGCCAGGCAGTCGACTGCCGGCCGAGCGCGAGCTTGCCACAATGTTGAACACGAGCCGCCAAACCGTGCGCGAAGCGATCTACCGCGCCGAACTGGTCGGCTTGATCGAGGTCAGGCATGGCTCGGGCAGCTTCGTCGTTGCCAGCAAGCCGAGGGTCCGCGCCGACAAGCCCCTGATGGACCTCATCAGGATTGAGAGCCATCGCTTGGGCGAGTTCCTTGAAATCAGGCGTGCGCTGGAGGGCTGGTGCGCCAGCCATGCGGCCAAGGTTAGCAGCCGGTCACATCTGTCCGCGATGAAGGCGCGGCTGGACGCCATGCGCGATCTCGATGTCACTGACGAGGCCTGGGAAGAGAACGATATCCGGTTCCACTCGGCATTGGCGGCGGCGACCGGCAATCCGCTTGCCGTGCGCATCATGGAGATTCTGCGCGAAAGCTTCTCGGCCTTCTACCGGCTCAAGCGATATATTCCGAACCGCGAGGATCAGAAACTGATCTGGCAGCATCATGCCGATATCTACAATGCCATACGCAAACGCGAACCGAAGGCCGCGCGCGCGGCCATTATAGCGCATATGGACTTCATCGAAAGCCAGCTCGCGGCAAGCGTGAGCGATCTCAGCGCCGAAAAGGAATAGACCGGTGGCACGACTTCAGGGTTTGACCGCGTTGATCACGGGCGGCAGCCGGGGCATTGGCGCCGCAACGGCCCTTGCGTTTGCCCGCGAGGGCGCCCGCGTCGGCATCATGGGCAAGAGCGAGGCGCATCTTGCCGCGATGAAGCAGAAAGCCGCCGGCGAGGACATCATGCTCGACATCTTTCAAGGCGACGTCGGGCACAAGGAGGATGCGGCTCGCTGTGTCGAGGAGTTCGCCCGCCGTTTCGGCCGCGTCGACATTCTCGTCAATAACGCCGGCATCGGCATCGGGCGTCCCTTCTTCGATAAGACAGTCGAGGACTGGAACGAGACCCTGCGCGTCAACCTCGTCGGCACATTCCTCATGTGTCAGGCGGCCGCGAAACACATGGTCTTAGCCAAACGCGGCAAGATCGTGAACGTATCTTCCGTGCGCGGACTTGATCATCTCGGACGTGAGCCGGTGATAGACTATTCCGCGTCGAAAGCCGCCGTCATCAGCCTCACGAAGACGCTCGCCAAGCAACTGGCTCCCGACATCAATGTGAATGTTGTGGTGCCAGGAAACACGGAGACCGATCTCCTGCGAAGTCTGCCGCAAGAGGTGCGGGACGGCATGCTGGCGGGGACACCCTTCAAGCGCTTCGGCAGCCCCGAGGAAATCGCGAGCGCAATCCTGTTCCTGGCGTCACCGGAAGCCGATTTCATCACCGGCCAATCGCTCGTGGTCGACGGCGGCTTTTCACTCAAGGCCGGATGACGCCATCAACGTTGGAAGCAGAAGAATAAGGCATATGAAAACTAGGGAGGAGATAATGCAAAAGACCAGTTTTATTGCTGCAGTTGCGCTGCTGAGCATTGCCATGGGCGTGCCGGCTCACGGCGCCGAGAAGGTCAAGATCGGCGTCATTTATCCACTGACCGGTAATGCCGCGAGTGCGGGCCAGTCGGCCAAGGACGCCGTCGAGCTGGGCGCCGATATCGTCAACAACGCCTATCCGGAGCTGAAGGCGCTGCCTCTGGGCGCTACCGCGGGGCTGCCCAATCTCAAAGGCGCCCAGATCGAGCTCGATCAGGCGGATCATCAGGGCAACCCGCAGGTCGGGCAGCAGCAGACATTGCGGCTGATCACGCAGGACCACGTCGTTGCCATGCTCGGCTCGTACCACTCCTCGGTGTCGCTGGTGGCAACGGCGGTCGCCGAACGGCAAGGGATTCCGTATCTTGTGGGCGAACTCGGTCGCATTGAACATCACCCAGCGCGGCTTCAAATGGACCTTCCGCACCACTCCGATCGCGCCCGATTTTGCCAAAGCTTACACCGAATTTCTCACCGATCTGAAAAAGTCGGGTAAGAAGATCGATAATATCGCCATTGTCAACGAGAACACCGATTATGGCTCGTCGGTGGCGGCGAGCATCCTCAAGGCAGCGAAGGACGCGGGTATCAAGGTCGCTGCACAAATCCCTTATAACGCCAACAGCTCGGACGTCTCGGCGCAGGTGCTGCAGCTCAAGACGCTGCAGCCGGACGCGGCGATATTCGTCAGCTACACGGCTGATGCGATCCTCTATTTCAAGACCATGAAAAACCTGGACTACTTGCCCCCAATCATCATCGGCGACGATGCCGGGTTCTCCGATCCGACATTCATCCCCAATGTCGGCGATCTGGCGCAGGGAGCGGTCGACCGCAGTGCCTTCGATATCGGCAAGCCGGGCAGCAACAGCTACATCATCGACCAGATGTTCAAGAAGAAATACGGCCGCGACCTCGACGACACCAGTGCGCGCTGGATGCAGGGCTTCCTGGTGCTGGCCGCTGCCATCAATCGGGCAGGCTCAACCGAGCCGGCCAAGATTCAGGCGGCGTTGAAGGCAACCGATCTCAAGCAGGATCAGCTTATGATCGGCTATCGCGGCGTCAAATTCGACGAGACCGGACAGAACACGCTGTCGGCAACCTATTTGATCCAGCTGCAAGGCAAGCAATATGTGTCGGTGTGGCCGGAAGATCGGGCAACGGCGAAGCTCGAATGGCCAATGAAAGGCTGGCGCAAGTAATTGAAGCAACAGGCGGCGTCGGCTTCGGCGCGCTGGCGGAGGACGGCCTGTTTGGCGATTTCGGTCTCGACCTGTGTAAGCTGGATGTTAATCTTGGCTTCGGCTTCCTACACCCACTGATTGGATGCAATAGTGAGCGAAAGCTTGGGTAGCGATGACATCAGTCGGATCGGCAGGAACGCAGCGTTCCTCCGCACAGGTCGGCGACCTAATCTAAGGCCGTCTCGCGAACTGTCCGCTCGGATCCATCCGACCGATTTGCCGCCCGACGGACGAGTTCGAGATGCGGGTAAGGGATCGCGATGCGGTTAAGCTTCAGAACATCCCAAATCGCTAGCAGTGCCGCACCCTGGATGTTGGTAACGCCTTCCTCGGGATCGTGGATCCAGAAGCGAACCACAAAGTCGAGCGATGAGTCACCGAAGGCGATGAGATGACAGACAGGGGGTGGCTCGTTGAGCACGCGGGCGATACCGCGAACCGCTTCAGCCACGACCGTGCGGACGAGATGTGGATCGCTGGCGTAGTCCACCCCGAACTTGACCTCGAGGCGGATCTTCCGGTTGGAATAGGACCAGTTGATGACCCGCTCGGTGATGAACTGCTCGTTGGGGATCAGATATTCGGCGCCGTCGCGCGTGACCACCGAGACGTAGCGTGCACGAATGGAGCTGATCCAGCCGAAAGTGCTGCCGAGCTGGATCACATCGCCAGGCTTTACCGACCGATCCATAAGCATGAGGAAACCGCTCACCAGATTCGACAGCGCTTTCTGCAAGCCGAAGCCGAGACCGAGACCAAATGCGCCTGAAAACACGGTAAGGGCCGTCAGGTCGACGCCGGTTGCGGAGAGAGCAGCGGCTGCGGCGACGAGAACGACCAAGGTTTTGACCAGCTTGCTCAGCAGAGCATGCATGCTCGGACTGAGCAGATCGTTGCCCTTGGCTTGCTTCTCGATGAAATCGCCAACGATCTTGCCGAGCCACAACAGAACGCCAAGAATGATCAGGCCTTTGAGGATCGTATAGAGCGAAATGCGAACACCGCCGAACGAGACTGAGACCCAATCCAGGAAGTGGATGGTCGGACCAAACCATCCCACAATGTAGAGCGTCGCTGCAGACCAACCGCAAATCTCGACGATACGCGCAAGCGAGCGGTTCCGGACAATGCGCGAGAGCACCGCGACGGTAACCCAGGTCATGGCTAGGCTCGCTACGATGCCTATAATGTAGCTGCGGCTCGGCCAGGTAACATTTCGTACGATGGCGGCGCTGCCCCATAGCAGCACTGAAAACAAAAACCATCTGAGCCGCCGCAGCAACAAGACGAGAAATCTCAGCAGCTGAGGTTGCTGCTCGATCTTTCGAAGGCGAGCCTCTATTCGTGGCTCGATCACGGAAGCCGCGCCAACCGCCGCGAAGTAGCAGGCTGCGATCGCGGCTATCTGATAAAGCGTCCAGACAGAATAGAAATTGTCGATCCTCATCGATACGCTATCGGCGAGCTTCTGGATTTGGGGTAGCACCTCGTTCATGGCTGTCTCTGCAGTTATGCGTTCGCTCTTATCTCGACTCGCCCGGGGGTTTCGATCTTAATGCGCGGCATAGGCGGTAAGCGGGAACTCAACCTGTTCTTGCCTGGACCTGGCGGACACCATGCCACAAATGTTGCGAGCCCGATTGCGGCGCCTCTGCCGCCAGCCTTTTAAATTAGCGGGCGCTGGCCGTAGCTGCCATTTGTAAACCGATCCCGTTGATGAGGTGGCAAAAACGCGGTCATGCTTTTGGCCTGAATGACTATGTCGCCGTTCGACCGTTGGGCCATCTACTTTCGCCGCCCGCAGAGATCGTGCACTAGTGCCAGACTTCGTCACCCCTGGCCGCTGATCGAGGTCAGGCCTTAGGGCCGGCGCAGCTCTTCTCGCGCCTTGCAACCGTCATCGAAGAAAAAGCAGAACGTATCAGGCTGCTGGCCTCTCGTATTAATGCTGATTGCGACGCCCGCCGGTACGCCGAGGCTACGGTAAGCCCTTGTTTGAAGGCGCCGAAGACCGCACGGGTATCACTATCGCCCGACCGAAAATAGGGACGAGGCCATCAGGGAGCGGCGCGATCGGTTAGTCTCCAAAAATCGTCAGCAGGGCGATGTGCCCCGCAAATATCGTCTGCTTACGGATTGCTTCGTATGCCACTGCACGCCCATGAGAGCCGTTGCTCAATTGTTCTCCCGAGCTGCCGGAACGCTTGCTCCATTCCCTCGCTGAACTCGCGCTATTCGCCGTCGATCTCGTGCCGAACTCTGTTAGTCATAATTGCGGCAAAGAGATGGGGCCCCTCGATTTGGCTCTGCTACCGGTTCACCGGTTTTGATCCACGCAATTCAAGGCTATTCAGCATAACTAACGCGCCTTTCCCGGTGAAAAAGCGAATACCTGCGATTTCCATCTTTTGCCCAGTCTCCCATAGGAACAACTCTGAATGGACGACAATAACTGGCACCTTTTGTCCATCCTCTTTCCGATAGTAGGCATACTGCGGAATTACGATGCGCGACAACTTTCGGATCGCGTTCGTTTGTGGAGCCCCCACGGCATTCCCCGCTCCAACGTCCGCCAAGGTCGTTAGTCGTCCGCTTACGAAACCATGCCCTTCTGGCAAGGGAGGCCAATCTTTTGCGCTTGCCGATCCAATGAACAGCAAGAGCGACGCGATCACGAAGATCGGTCGAATGAATGGCATCTTGACCCCCTAATCATTGCAAGCAATTTCGACAAAACCGGCGTCATCTTCCGACATGCCCTTCGGTTTAAGACGTTAGGCAGGCGGATTCCGGATCAAAAGATCAATTCACTTTCTCGGAAAGCCCGATTGATCGCGAAGTGCCGATCGCGCTGCCCGCATGCGATGACCTCAAGCAGCCCCAGGTCCCCCTCATGCAGCGACATCATCCGCTCGATCGCATGATCGAGGCGGTCTTGATCGCTGCTGTTGGGTTGGCGCGGACGCATCGGTATCAGCCGATCACGGAGCGGCGCAATCGGCTATCCCATAGCAGAAATGTGGGTTTGCCCGAAGCGCCTTCCAAAAGATTTCCTGATCACCCCGACATTTCCGCTGGTTTGAAGGTTTGGCGAGCGGCGAGCCGCTCGACCATCTTGTCGAGTTCGAAACGGCGGTTGAAGCGATATTCGTAAGCGGCGAGATAGTGTGCGGCATGCTGTGGACGACAGGATCGGCAGGTACCGGTGATGGCGCTCTTGATGTTGCCGAGCCCGGTATTGACCCACTTGAATTCGGACACCGCAGGCCGGCCGCCCCCTATCATAACCGGCCCGTGTTTCATTCCCGCCTCGGTCAGGGCGGCGAAACAGGCCAGACCGTCGCTTGTGATGTGCGCGCCGGTCTCGATATTCTGGGCAGCGTAAGTTTTGATTGCCTGGCTGGTGAAACCGGAGACGCGCCGCAGTTGCGTATAGACGGGCTTGTCCTTACGCGTCTCGATGGCGATAACGAAAGGGATCTTGTTTGTGGCTCCGCGCCCGTGTTTGCCTGGCTTTTCCCCGCCCAGATAGGCGTCGTCGAGTTGAACCTGGCCCTTGAGTTTGTAGGTCCGGTTGCGCTGGCGCATCGTCTCCATGAGCTTCTGCTTGATCAGCCAGGCGGTGTCCCATTTGACGCCGAGCTGACGGGCGAGTTCGAGCGCGGCGATGTCGTTCTTGCTCTGTGTCAGAAGGTAAATGGCGAGGAACCATTTGGTGAGCGGTGTACGCGATTTGTGGAAGATCGTCCCGGCTTTGACTGTCGTCTGTGTACGGCAGGCTGAGCATTGAAACACCCGCCGCGCTCTGGCGTAGCTGTATTTCCGCTCTCCGCATCTCGGGCAAACAAAGCCATCCGGCCAGCGCATCCGGATCAACGCCGCACGGCATTTGTCTTCACGTCCGTATCGGGCATTGAGCTCGGCGAGGCCAAGCCCTTTTTGAAATTGCACCGGACTGCGAGCCATCACCCTCCCTCGCATGTCTGATTTCATTAGATATGGCAATCGCTTGGATCAATTTGGAAAAGATGTCGGGATAATCAGGAAAAATATTTTAAAAAAGCTTCCCCGCGCGTTTGGAAAAGATTGCGCGGGAGCAAGGGCGTCGATCTCGGCAAAATAGAAATCTGGTTCGCCGGAGCGAACGTTTATCGTGAGCGACAAGCGCTCACTCAACGCACGTATCGGGCAGAAGAATAAGATCGCACGCCTAAGCGAACGTTTATCGTGAGCGGCAAGCGCTCACTTGTACAGCGGGCAACCGCAAACCCCTGGCGTCTGAGCTGCCGCCAGATTTTGCGCGCGCCGTAGACGCCGAAGTTCTCATCGAACACCCTTTGGATCTCCAGCTTCAATGCCGCATCGCATTTCAGGCGCGCCGGGGTCCTCTCGGGCCTGGCGCGTCGATGTGCGTGCGTGTGATAGGTCGACGGGGCGATCGGCAGTATACGGCAGATCGGCTCGCCCCCATACGCGGGACCGGTACTGATCGATGAAGGCAATCATGCCCTGGACCGGCGGTCGAGCTCCGCCTGCGCAAAATAGGCGCTCGCCTTGCGCAGGATCTTATTCGCCTGACGCAGTTCTCGAACCTTGCGTTCAAGCTCCTTGATACGCTCGCGCTCCTGGCTGGTCGGTCCTGGTCGCTGGCGCTGATCGCGCTCGGCTTGCCGCACCCATTTGCGCAACGTCTCGCCCGAGCAGCCGATCTTGGCCGCAATCGATGTGATCGCCTCCCATTGCGACGGATACTGATCAGCATGGTCGAACACCATGCGCACGGCGCGCTCACGCACCTCCGGCGCATATTGCGGGGATCTCTTCCGATTCTCCATGGCTCCAGTCCCTCAAGAGTTGGAGCCTCCGGCAAACCCGGGGCGGTTCAGAACCGCTCCATCATGGTGTATGAAATATTTCATTTATTGCAGAAAACGTCCGAATCCGAAGATCGACAGATCCTGTCTATCGAGTCGCAACTCTCTGAACTTCGGAAAAAGTTTGGCGAGCACGAAGGCGTCGAAATTGCTGGTATTTACCAGGACGCGTTTAGTGCGAAGGCGCCAGGTCGAAACGTCTTCAACGACATGCTGTGTCGAGCGGAGCGGGGCGAGGGAGTATCCGAAGTTTTGTGTAAGCGATTTCCGCTCGGTATTGTTTCCTTTTGTGTTTTACTTCTTCAGCGCGCTGAAGAAGTAAAACGCTCGCCGAACTGGATGGCGAATTGCCCCATGGCCGCCGTCCATTCGATGGGCCTCCGCCAATGCACGCCCGCATTTTTGATGGCCAGATACAGGAGCTTAAACGCCGCCTCGTCCGTTGGGAAGCTTCCCCTGGTTTTGATGATTTTCCGTAAAGACCGGTTGAGCGCCTCGACGCAATTCGTGGTGTAGATCATTTTGCGGATGGCCGGCGCGAAGGCGAAGAACGGGATCACGTGCTCCCAGGCCCTGCGCCAGGCTGCTCCGATCGCCGGGTAGCGTTTGCCCCATTCGGCTTCGAATTCGTCCAGCCGGACAAGAGCCTGGTCAGCATTCTCGGCCCGATAGATGGCCTTGATCCACGGCATGATCGCTTTTCGATCTTTCCAGGTGACGAAGGCAAGGCTGTTGCGGATCAGGTGAACAATGCAGAGCCTGCCCCCGGCTTGAACGGGGGTTTGAACCAGCGTCTGGGGATAGACCGTCGTGATCGCTTCCGGAAAGCCTTTCAGGCCGTCGACGACGGCGATCAGAATATCGTTCAGACCCCGGACTTTCAGCTCGTTCATCACCTTGAGCCAGAATTTAGCACCCTCGGTTTGTTCGATCCAGAGGCCTAACACCTCTTTGCCCCCTTCGGCGTTGAACGCCAGCGCGACATAGACGGCCTTGTTCTTGACCAGGCCCTCGTCGCGGATCTTGACACGCAAGGCGTCGAAAAAGACGACGGGATAGACCGGATCGAGCGGCCGGTTCTGCCACTCGCGAACCTCGTCCAGAACGGCATCGGTGACCCGGCTGACAAGGTCCGGCGAGACCTCAACGCCGTAGAGTTCGGCCAGATGACCCCGAATCTCCCGCACGGTCATGCCGCGGGCGTAGAGGCTCAAGATCTTTTCGTCGAAGCCGTCAAAGCGGGTCCGGCCCTTCGGGATCAGCTGCGGCTCGAAGCTGCCCGCCCGGTCGCGGGGAACGGCGATCTCGACTTCCCCGTTTTCGCTCAGAAGCGTCTTCGAACTCGTGCCATTGCGATTGTTGCCTGTCCCACGACCGGCAGGGTCGCCCTTCTCATAGCCGAGATGGGTGCTCAGTTCCGCGCCCAGCGCCCGCTCGATCAGCGCCTTCTTGAGCTGTTTGAAAAGCCCGTCTTCGCCGATCAAATCCTCCGGCTTGGAGTTGTGCGTTAAAAGCTGATCGAGCAGCTCCGGTGCAATCGAAGTCTTGGTCATGTGAGTTCCCCCATTCCGGGTTAACCTCACAGAAACCTACTTACACATCGTTTAGGACACCCTCGCTCTACCCGGGAAAGGCCTTGCCCCTGTCGCCCGGCAATCCGGACGCTGGGCCGGCCGCGCCTTCATTCGCGGCGGCCGGGCTAGTCTGCGTCAAGCACTCTTTATGCCCGCTTTGGTCGCAGCGCGCTTCAATCCGGACCTTAAAGCCAAATACCAACAACTGCTGCAAGCCGGAAAGCCAGCCAAAATCGCCATCACAACCATCATGCGAAAGCTGATCGTTCTCGCAAATGCACTGCTGAGAGACAGGCGGAAATGGATGTTCCAGCTGCCGAGGGTAGCATGCGCGCAGGCTTGGGCTGCAATTTCGGGTTTCGGAGAGGGATAAGCAGCGTGAAGCTGTGACTGTCAGCTAGACGGCGACACCGAATTTATGAAGCTCGGCCCCATTTTGTTTGAGCCAAGCTCGGGCTTTTTGCATATCTGGCATGGTCTCGCGTACCAATCTCCAGAATCGCGGCCCGTGATTCATCTCGCGTAGATGCGCCACTTCATGGGCGGCAACGTAGTCCAGAACAAATTCGGGTGCGAAAATCAGCCGCCAGGAATAGCTGATCGTCCCGGTCGACGAACAGGAACCCCAGCGAGTGCTCTGATCTCTGACACTGATTCGCTTCGGATGGCAGCCGAGATTGGCGGCATGATGGAAGGTCCGACACGCCAGATCGGTCTTCGCCTGGATGCGCAGCCAATCTGAGAGACGGCGGGAGCCATGCTTTTCGCCCCCAGAAACGCAAATACGCGGGAAGGCCCGCGTATCATCACCATTCAAGAGACTGCTTTTCTTTTGGTTGTTGCAGACTTGGTCTGCTCCCCACTGATCGACCGAATTTACCGCATCGGCTTCTTCTACCCACACCACTCCTTGGTACCGCACCGCGCCAACATATGAAATCGCATGTGAGATCCCTCGAAGGGGAATGACCGCGCCGTCGGCAAAAGGAATCGGCTCCGGCAGACGGTCGAGCTGCCGTTTGAGCCATTCCATATGACGGGCAAGGAAATTTCCTGCCTCTTCGATCCGGACTTCCTGCGGCAGGGTAAGAATCGCGGCGCGCTCGGTGTGGCTGACCTTTAGACAGAACCGCCGCGCCCGGCGGGACCGGCGCAACTCCACCGGGCAGTCGACGCCGACAAGCTGTAGCTTGAGGGGTGCTTCCGTTGTTTGGAGTTGCGTAAAAAACATTTCTCTATCAGCTTCCCAAGAAACTTAACAAGCTGGAATCATTCCCTACCGCGACAGACACTAACATGTGTGCAATCGGAACGCTGTTGCATATCAACGACAGTCCGGAAGAAACGAATAGCATACCATAGAATCCGGGTTTGGCCATATACGTAGTGTCTCATCCTGACACGTCCATCAGAAGATCATAATCCAAAGATTATAACCATGATTAGCTGGTGAAAGAGTAAACGAAGCAGCAAGCTTGGGCGTTCCTGTTTTGCTTAAAAATTGGTGAACTAATGGGGGATATCTGGCCAAGTTGGATCAGATGAACAGGGAGGCGCTGCGAGTAAAACAGATAAGGATTTTTGTTGGCCTGCATGCCATTGCCGGTTTGTAGCTGTCTGGCGTTGTCTATTTTTGCCATCAGGTGGCGTTCGGAGTTTTACGGCCGCATCCTCTCGAACCGGGTGCGGAGCAATTGCTATCCGGCGAACCCCTTGAATTTGCTTCACAATCCGCAAGAGCCTGCTGCGGCCTCTGAGATCGTGCTCACGGACAAATGCGCTGATTGCAGGAACGATTTGGGTCCTGAAACGCGAGCCGTTGAAAATTCCGTAATGGCCGGCTCCGGATTGAATATGATGCCGCTTCCTAGTGTGCGGCAGGTTGCCGCATAATGAATGAGCCGCCTGGCACTGGCCTATTCCGGTAATGTCATCTTTTTCGCCTTCAATGGTCATCAGCGCGACCCGTTGCACGGATGCCGGATCGATCAGGTTGCGCCTATAACGCATCTGGCCGGTTGGCAAAGCATGGCGGATGAAAACCTGGTCGACGGTCTGCAGGTAATATTCTGCCGGCAAATCCATGACCGCGAGATATTCATTATAGAATTCGCGGTGCTTTTCGACCGAATTCCCGTCGCCCTTCACAAGGTTGAAAAACAGCTCCCGGTGGGCGCTCATATGCCGGTCCAAATTCATCGAGATGAAGCCGGTCAGTTGCAAAAAGCCGGGATAGACAAGGCGTCCCCGGCCAGGGTGAGGCCAAGGAACGGCGGTGATGACATGTTGGCGGAACCAGTCAATGCCCTTTTCATTGGCAAGCTGATTGACAGCCGTCGGATTGATCCTGGTATCGACCGGCCCTCCCAGCAGGATCATGCTACGAGGACTTGCCGGATCGTCGCGCGCCTCAAGGAACGAGACCGCCATCAAAACCGGGATGGATGACTGGCATACCGCCATGACGTGCACATCACCGCTAAACAGCCTCATCATGTCGATCAGGTAATCGACATAATTGTCGAGATCGAATGCGCCATTGCCGACCGGCACCATCCGCGCGTCGATCCAGTCGGTGATATAGACCTCATGCTCCGGGAGCAGCGCCTCGACCGTGCCGCGCAGCAGCGTTGCATAGTGGCCGGATAAGGGCGCCACGATCAGCACGCGCGGCGCGTTCGAGGCATCTTTTTCCGGCAGATCGCGGCTGAAATGAATCAGTCGGCAGAATGGTTTTCGCCAGACGATTTGCTCTTGAACCGCCACATTGCGCCCGGCGACGCGTACGGAACTGATATCGAAGCCGGGTTTCGCGTAGCGGCGCGTCGTCCGCTCCCAAAGCTCGGCCGCTGCTGCTGTTCCTCGGCCGATGGTTGTGTGAGCGAGCGGATTAAACGGATTCCGGAAGATGGCCTTTGCCGAGCGCGCGGCCATGCGGGCCGGATTTATAGCCGCGTAAGCAAATTCATACAGATGATAGAGCATCGGGCCATCCTCGAATCGAGAGAATCGAAGCGACGCTAGCACGCGTCAGAATCGGGGTGGCGGCGCAAATGCTGCATGGCGATGGAATTTCAACTCGAGACGCCGGCAGCCAAATCTCCTCAACGTAAAGCTGTAAGCGGCGCCAACACTTCGGCCGATGTCGAGCGCGGTAAGACGCCCTGCGCAAGGTCGCGAAAAGCTGTGCATAGCCCCGACGCCAGCCGAAAGGTGAGTTCAGCCGGCGATCGCCTTCGATACGCGCTCCGCAAGCTGGTCCGCCGTAATCCCGTAGGTGAAATGTGTTACATATTCGCCCTTCGGATCCATCAGGTAGATGAAGGTGGAATGGTCCATCAGATAATCGTCGCCAGACGAATTATCGGCTTTCGCGTAATAGACCCTGTAAGCCTGGGCGGCTTCTTTGATCTCCTCCGGCGTGCCTGTCAGCCCTTCCATGTGCGGATAGAAGTTCGAGATGAAATCGGCCATCTGCTTGACCGTGTCGCGCTGCGGATCGATCGTGATGAAGATCGGCACGACATCTTCCGCCTTGGCCCCGAGCTTGCCCATCGCATCGGTGATCATTTGCAATTCGGTCGGGCACACGTCGGGGCAGTAGGTGTAGCCGAAGTCGACCAGCATATATTTGCCGCGGAAATCCTTGTCGGTGACGCGCTTGCCGTGCTGGTCCGTCAAGCTGAACGGCCCTCCGATCAGCGCCTTTCCGGTCTGCAGGACATTCGTCTGTGGATGGTTGCGCAGCGCGACCGCGGCAAGTCCTCCGATGGAGAAAGCGATCACGATGATAAAGATCAAACGTGCGGGCATGACAGTCCCCTTACGGTTTCAGCTCTCGATCGGCTATTCACCGATCTGCATCAGTGAGCCTTTGATGCGCGCCTGCCTCAGAAAATAACGGAACAGGAAATATGAGGCGGTAAAGTAGACGAGATTGAGTGCAAAGGCCTTCAGCATCAACTCCGGCCGGAAGACCTTGTTGATCACAAGCGCGCGCAGGCCCTCGAAGACATGGGTCGGCGGGAGCGCCGAGGATATCGGCTGAAGCCAGTCCGGCAATGTCGACAGTGGATAATACACGCAACAGAGCGGCAGAAAGAAAAACACCGCGACCCAGGTAAACGACTCGGCTCCCAAACCATAGCGGATCACGACGCCATTGGCAGCGAGACCAATCGTCCAGCCTGCAAAGACGAGATTGGCGAAGAATGCGGCGAGGGGCAGACCGAGCGAGAACAAATTATACTCGAAGAACAGATCGGCGAGCAGGATCACCGGCAAAAGGCTGATGCCGAGCCGGATAAAGCTGATCAGCATCAGAGAGACGATGTACTCGTTGGGCCGCAGAGGGCTCATCAGAATATTGCCGAGATTACGCGACCACATCTCTTCGAGAAACGATAAGGAGAAGCCGAACTGGCCACGAAGCAGGATATCCCAGAGCAGCACCGAGCCGATCAGAAGGCCGGCGGCATTGGCGAAAAGCGACGTCGTCTTGGCTAGGTGCATTTGCAGGAAGCCCCACAGCAGCATCTGCACGAGCGGCCAATACATCAACTCGATCATGCGCGGCACCGAGCCGAGCAGGAGATAGGCGTAGCGCCGGACCATGGCGCCGATGCGCCGCGCAGATGCGCCGATGCCATTGACCCGGAGGACGACTTCAGACGGCATCGTCCGCTCCTCTAAGTCCTGCACCGCCTGCCGGGGTCATCGCCGGCACGGTGCCATCGCGGCCGCGCCCGCGGACGATGTCGAGGAAGACATCCTCAAGCGCCGTCCGACCGTAACGCCG
Source organism: uncultured Alphaproteobacteria bacterium (assembly GCA_963798805.1). Classification (GTDB taxonomy): domain Bacteria; phylum Pseudomonadota; class Alphaproteobacteria; order Rhizobiales; family Rhodomicrobiaceae; genus CAVZCK01. The sequence continues at coordinate 133,096 of CAWCVC010000015.1, read as the reverse complement.
AAGCAGCTCCGCGGGCGAGCCGTCTTCGACGATCCTCCCCTTCTCGAGCATGAGGACGCGGTCGGCAAGGCGCTCGACCTCGGTCATGTTGTGCGAGGCCAGCAGGATCGTCGCGTCGCGGCGAGCCCGGTAATCGATCAGTGCTTTCCGCACCCAATCTGCGGTATCGGGGTCGAGCGAAGCCGTTGGCTCATCGAGCAGCAACAACTCCGGGGCATTGATCAGGGCCTTGGCGAGCGCCGATCTCGTCTTCTGCCCAGAGGACAGATCGCCCGCCGGCCGTTCCAGAAAGTCGTGCAGGCGCAATTCTTCCGCGAGTTCGGCTATGCGGTGCGCCGGATCGACGACGCCGTAGAGATTGGCGAATGTCTGCAGATTCTGCCGGACGGTCAGGCGCATCGGAATGTTCACGTAGGGGCTTTGAAAATTCATCCGGTGCAGGACCTGGTAGCGGTCGCGCGTCATGTCGACGCCGAAGACGCGGATCTCTCCCGAGGTCGGCAGGATGAGCCCGAGCAGCATTGCGATGGTGGTGGTCTTGCCGGCGCCGTTGCCGCCGAGCAGCGCTGTCACCGAGCCACTTTCGACTGTGAAGCTAAGCCCGTTCACGGCGGGGACATTGCCATATCGTTTCACAAGATCTTTGACGGCAATGGTAGCCGTGTCTTGACGCTCGCGGTCCGCTCTGTCTTGCATGAGAAGCCGTTGTCACCGGGCCAGGTCGGGAGATGAAGAGGGCGTCTCTGGCGTCCCGCTGCCGAAATCCTTATATTGCAGGCCTAAAGATAATCGCTCGCCTCCGGCGCTTGAACGCCCACGGCGGATAAATTTCGCCTCATCGATTCAATTCATGACAGCTCAGGAAAGCATCGACTTCGGCAACAGCCGCCTGCGCCTGCAGACTCTGATCCGGCTCAGATGGGTCGCGGTTTTCGGCCAGACAGTGACAGTGCTCGTTGTCCATTTCGGGCTCGGCTTCGTCCTCCCCTTTGCAGCCTGTCTCGCCGTTATCAGTCTCTCCGCGCTGTCTAATCTCGTCCTGCAGGCTTATTTCCCGCCGAGCCAGCGGCTGAAAAGCACCCACGCGATGCTGATGCTAGGCTATGATCTGCTTCAGCTTTCCGCATTGCTTTACCTCACCGGCGGCCTCGAAAACCCGTTCTCCCTGCTGATGGTCGTGCCGGTCGCCATTTCCGCCTCCACCCAGCCGCTGCGGATTCCGGTGGTGCTTGGCGGGCTTGCCGTTTTCTGCGCGACTTTTCTCGTGCTGTTTCATCTCCCGCTGCCATGGATAGCTGGCCAGATCAAGCCGCTGCCGCTTGTCTATATGCTCGGCGTCTGGAGCGCGTTGGTGTCCTGCATTGTATTCATGGCCACATATGCTTGGCGCACTGCGGAGGAAACACGCCAGATGTCGGACGCGCTTACCGCGACGGAGCTCCTGCTTGCGCGCGAACAAAGGCTCTCCGCCCTGGACGGCCTTGCGGCAGCAGCGGCGCATGAGCTCGGCACGCCTCTTTCGACGATTGCGCTGGTTGCCAAGGAACTCGAGCGCGAAATCGGGGAAGAGAGCCCGCTACGTGAGGATGTGCAGCTCTTGCGGAGCCAGGCGGCCCGCTGCCGCGATATACTGAGCGCGCTGGCGCAGAATACCGGCCAGGCGGACGTCATGTATTCGCGAATGTCGGTGGGACATCTCATTGAAGAGGTGGTTGAGCCCTATAGAATTTTTGAGAAAAAGATCGAGGTAACGCTCAATCCTCCTCTTACAAAAGGCGGAACGCTGGAATCGGAACCGGTTCTTTCGCGCAGTCCTGGGGTCCTATACGCGCTAACGAACCTCGTGGAGAACGCGGTGGATTACGCCGCGACCAAAGTCGAAATCATCGCGGACTGGAACAAGGATGAAATTCATCTTCAGATCATCGATGACGGGCCGGGCTTCGCACCCCATATTATTGGGAGGTTGGGTGAACCCTATGTGACCACGCGCGCACGAAATTCCGATTCGGAGCGCGAGGACGGCACCGAGGGCATGGGCCTGGGTTTTTTTATCGCCAAGACACTGCTGGAACGCTCGAATGCTTCCTTGACGCTCGAAAACCGGGAACTTCCGGATAGCGGCGCGATTGTCAAGGTGACTCTGCGGCGTGAGCGACTAAGTTGGGTCTAATTGTGGCGGTGTTTAAGACGATTCGAGGTAAAGCCCTTCCGCATATTTAATGACTTGCCTATATTACCGGTATGACCTGCAGGAGAACAAGAAGTGGCTAGTCAAGTGAACCTGGCGACATCTCCGTCGGAGAAATCACTGCTGATTGTCGACGACGACAAGGCGTTCGCCAACCGTCTGAGCCGGGCGATGGAAATGCGCGGTTTCGACGTGCGCGTGGCGTCGACCGTGCAGGATGGTCTGTCGATGATCCGCGGCGCTCCTCCCACGTTCGCAGTCGTCGATATGAGGCTGGAGGATGGGAACGGCCTGGACGTGATTGCCCTGTTGAAGTCGGTAAAGCCGGACGCGCGCGTCGTGGTTCTTACTGGCTACGGCAATATCGCGACAGCGGTGACGGCCGTGAAACTGGGTGCGATCGACTATCTGGCGAAACCTGCCGATGCGGACGATATTTTCGCCGCGCTCATGGCCCCACCGAACCAGAAGGCGGAACCCCCCGAAAATCCGATGTCTGCCGATCGCGTACGCTGGGAACACATTCAGCGGGTCTATGAATTGTGCGATCGGAATGTCTCGGAGACGGCGCGGCGCCTCAACATGCATCGCCGTACACTGCAGCGCATTCTGGCAAAGCGTGCGCCGAAATAGGATGCTCGCGAACGTCGGCGAGTGATCGGCGTTATTCCCGCTTTTCAGCGGTCCTTCCGTCATTTCCGCGATTTTGATGTGGCCGGACCGTAACCGCCGCCGGTCGGTGTGACGATTATGATCGCGTCGCCGGCTTCGAGAACGGTCTGATCGCAGCCCTGCAATTCTTCAATGCGTCCATCCGAGCGCCGGACGGTGTTCCGGCCAAGCTCGCCCGGCTCACCGCCTTTCAACCCGAAGGGCCGAACGCGCCTGTGCCCTGAAAGCATGGCGCAGTCCATCTTCTCAAGGAACCTAACGGTGCGGCTGGTGCCGTCGCCGGCGTGCCATCGTCCCTTGCCGCCCGAGCCTTTACGGATATGGAAATCCTCCAGCACCACCGGGAACCGCCATTCGAGGATTTCCGGATCGGTCAGGCGGGAATTGGTCATATGCGTGTGGATGGCGTCGACGCCGTCGAAGCCCTCTCCGGCCGGCGAGCCGGAGCAGATCGTCTCGTAATATTGATAACGGTCGTTGCCGAAATTGAGATTGTTCATGGTGCCCTGCGCCGCCGACAGCGCGCCGAGCGCGCCGAACAGGCAATTCGTCACCGCCTGTGAGGTTTCGACATTGCCCGCAACCACTGCGGCCGGCCATTTCGGCGACAGCATCGATCCTTCGGGAATGACGATGCGAATCGGGCGCAGGCAGCCGGCATTCATGGGAATCCGGTCCTCGACCATGACGCGGAAGACATAGAGCATGGCAGCACGCGCGACCGGCTCCGGCGCATTGAAATTATCATCACGCTGCGGGGAGGTGCCGGTGAAATCGACGATGGCCTCGCGGCGTTGCCGATCGACGCCGATGCGGACCTTGATGACGCAGCCCTGGTCCATCTCATAGCTGAATGCCGCTTCGTCCGGGAGCCTGTCGAGCACCTTCCGAACACTTTCGGCAGCATTGTCCTGGACATGGTTCATATAGGCCCGGACGACGTCCAGGCCGAACTGGCCAACCATCCGGCGCAGTTCCGCGACGCCCTTCTCATTCGCCGCAATCTGGGCTTTGAGGTCGTTCACATTCTGAACGACGTTGCGGACCGGATATTTCGCGCCGGTCAGTAGCGCGATGAGCGCGTCTTCGCGGAAGGTGCCTTGATCGACCATTTTGAAATTGTCGATATAGACGCCTTCTTCCTCGATGGTGCGCGCGAGCGGCGACATCGAGCCGGGTGCGATGCCGCCCACATCCGCGTGATGGCCGCGCGAGGCGACCCAGAACAGCAATTCGCGGCCGCCTTGATCGAAGACCGGCGTACAGACGGTGATATCGGGGAGATGCGTGCCGCCGTTATAGGGTGCGTTGATGCCGAAGACGTCGCCTGGGCGAATGACGGCATTGTTGCGGATGATACTTTCGACCGAGCGGTCCATCGAGCCGAGATGCACCGGCATGTGCGGCGCGTTGGCGACGAGAGCGCCGGTCTGATCGAAGACGGCGCAGGAGAAATCGAGCCGCTCCTTGATGTTCACCGAATAGGCCGTGTTCTGCAGCGTAACGCCCATCTGCTCGGCGATCGACATGAAGAGATTGTTGAAGATCTCCAGCATCACCGGATCGGCCTCGGTACCCACGGCCGTCCGCTTCGGCAGCGGCACGGCGCGCTCGAGAATCAGGTGGTCGCGTTCGGTCAGAGTCGCGCGCCAGCCGGGCTCGATGACGACGGTCTGATGGTCCTCGATCAGCAGAGCCGGCCCGCCGATCACATGCCCTGGCTGGATCTGCTCGCGCGTATAGACGCTTGCCTCGTGCCATAAGCCATCGGAGAAGAAACGCGTGCCGCCGCGCGGTGCGGGAAGGCGAGCATCCGCTGGCGGAAGCTGCCTTTCTTTGAGATTCGCACCCCCGCCCACGGCTTCAACGAAGACGGCCTCGACGATAAGCGTCTTGCTCTGGTCGATAAAACCGAAACGGGCGCGATGGGCCTCTTCGAAGGCGCGCTGCATCGCCTCGGCTTGCATCGTCTCCGCGGCGTTGCCGATCTCTGCAGTCGCCTCGACGGTAAAGGCGGGCACTTCCAGCGCCGTATCGGTGCCGGAATAGCGGATATGCGCGGTGACATAAGTGGTCAGCGCAATCTCGGACGCCTGCTGGCTCCGAATCTCAGTTCGCGTTTCCTCGCCCAGTTCCTTGGCGAGAGCGGTGATCGTTGCCAGCACGGCGTCATCGAGCGGCTCTTCCACCGCCTTCTGCCGGACCGCGCGGATTTCGGCGAGCCCCATGCCATAGGCCGATAGCAGCCCCGAAAAGGGATGGATCAGCACAGTCTTGATCGATAGCGCGTCGGCGACGAGACAGGCGTGCTGGCCGCTCGCCCCGCCGAACGCATTGAGCACATAGCGGGTCACGTCATAGCCGCGCTGCACGGAGATCTTCTTGATCGCCTCGGCCATATTCGCGACGGCGATTTTGAGAAAACCGTCGGCAACTTCGACAGCGCTGCGCCCGTCGCCTATCTCGCGCGCAAGCGCGTCGAATTTCGCGCGCACCGTCTCGATGTCCAGCGGCTCGTCCTGGTTGGGGCCGAAAATCGCCGGGAAATAATCCGGCACCAGCTTTCCGACCATGAGATTGGCGTCGGTCACGGCCAGCGGTCCGTCCTGGCGATAGCAGGCCGGGCCGGGATTGGCTCCGGCAGAATCCGGTCCGACGCGGAAGCGCGCACCGTCAAAATGCAGGATCGAGCCGCCGCCGGCCGCGACGGTGTGGATCAGCATCATCGGTGAACGCATCCGCACGCCGGCGACCTCGGTCTCGAGCGTGCGCTCATAAACGCCGTCGAAATGCGCGACATCCGTCGAGGTGCCACCCATATCGAAGCCGATCACCTTGTCGAAACCCGCGGCCGCGCCGGTTTGTGCCATGGCGACCACGCCGCCGGCGGGACCGGAAAGGATAGCATCCTTGCCCTGAAACAGGCTCGCCGCTGTCAATCCGCCCGACGACATCATGAATTTGATGCGCGCGCCGGTGCGCCCCACCTCCAACTCGGCTTCGACCTGTTTGACGTAGCGGTTGAGTATCGGCGACAGATAAGCGTCGACGATTGTGGTGTCGCCGCGTCCGACCAGCTTCACCAGCGGGCTGACCTCGTGGCTCACGGAGACCTGCGGAAAGGACATGCCGCGCGCGATCCCGGCGACGGCGGCCTCGTGCTCGGGATAGCGATAGGCGTGGATGAAGACGATGGCGACCGATTTGAAGCCTTCGTCCCGGATCGCTGCAAGCGCTTCGCGCGCTTCTTCGATGTCGAGCGTGCGCTCGACCGTACCGTCGGCGAGAATGCGCTCGTCGATCTCGACGACGCGACTGTAGAGCTGATCCGGCTTGACGATCTGTTTAGCAAAAATGTCAGGGCGCGCTTGATAGCCAATGCGTAGGGCGTCCCTGAAGCCTTTCGTCGTGATCAGTGCGGTCGGCTCGCCCCGGCGCTCCAAGAGCGCGTTGGTCGCAACCGTCGTGCCCATGCGGACTTCGCCGATACTCCCCGACGGAATTGGCTCGCTGGGCGCCAGCCCCAGCAATTGGCGAATGCCGTGAACCGCGGCATCGCGATAGAGGGACGCGTTATCGGATAGTAGCTTGGCGGTATGAAGCGATCCGTCGGGCGCGCGGCCTATGACATCAGTGAAGGTTCCGCCGCGGTCCACCCAGAAGTTCCATGCTTGCTTGCTCATAAGCCGCTCGTCATATCCTTTTTTATCCGCCAGTTCTCGAAATCGGATAAAGGCGATTTCCGTCAGGCCGTTCAAGAGCGATGATGTCGCGATTTGCTTAGCATTCGGCTCATGCGCATCTATTTGAATGTGCGCTTTGCGTTCTCGTAGGTGCGCCGAGCGAAATGGTACGATGTGGCGGAAGACGAACGCATTCCAGAAGGAAGGATCAGCCATGGAAGATGTCCTCGTAATACGGCATGACGGGCTCGTCGAAATCCGGCTGAACCGCCCCGCCAAGAAGAATGCGCTGACCAATGCGATGTACGGTGCGATCGCCGACACGCTCGAGAGCGCCGAGAAGGACGTCTCCGCTCGCGCGGTTCTGCTGAGTGCGGAAGGCGATATTTTCTGTGCTGGGAACGATCTGGCCGATTTCGCGGCCTTTGCGGGCGGAGCCGCCGGGGAGGGGCTGCGCAATGTCGAGCGCTTCGTGCGCGCACTCGTGACGACGGAAAAGCCGGTGATTGCCGCCGTGGCCGGCGACGGTATAGGCATCGGCCTGACCATGCTGCTGCACTGCGACGTCGTGATCATAGCCGAAGATGCGCGGTTGATGGCGCCGTTCACCAGCCTCGGCCTGACACCGGAGGCTGCCTCTTCGCTGCTCTTGCCGGCTCGGATCGGGCATCCGCGCGCCTATGCCATGCTAGCCTTGGGCCAGGCGGTCAGCGGCAAGGAAGCGGTCCGGATCGGGCTGGCCACCGCCACGGTCCCGCGCTCGGAGGTAGCGACGGAGGCGAGGAAGGTTGCGGATGAATGCGGCGCCCGACCCGCCGAGGCCATGCAGATCACCAAGCGCCTGCTCAAGGACCGTGAGGCAATCCTGGCGCGAATTGAGAAGGAGGGTATCTACTTTCGCGAGCGGCTGGCCTCACCCGAGGCCCGTGCGGCTTTTGAGGCATTTTTCAAGCGATAAGCGCGCTGGCAAATTCCAAGGGACCGCTTTGCCACAGCTTCGTTGACAGCGGCTGGACACCGCAAAGCTTCGGGTGCTAATTAGCCTGCCAACATCCGGTGAACCGATCAGCCGCACCCCATTCGCGGCGATCTGCGAGCGCTGCTCCGGCGAGCGGGCGCTCAAGGGGGCATTGATGGATATCGCGCACACGCATGTGCAGTCGCTCGGCGAGGCCGAAAGCGTCTGGTTCAAGCTTGGCCTCCTGTCCGGCGAGACCCATCCGATGCAGGTGTTGATGCGCCTGAACGACCGTTATGGCGGCTGCGTGCCGATCAATCTGAAAGACGACCGCATCTTTTTCCTGAGCGATGTCGAATATTTCGAACAGGTGATGGTGAAGGGCGTCGATAAATACAGCAAGTATTTCGATGGCCTGCGGCCGATCTTCGGCAACAGCATGATCACCATCGATGGTGCGCTCTGGCAGAAGATCCGGATGCCGCAGCAGCCCGCCTTCACGCCGAAGATGTTCAACGAATATCTGCCCTATCTCCTGTCCTCGGTGCAGGACAAAGTGCGTGAATGGGAACGCTTCGCCGAGACGGACGAGACCGTTAATCTGCTGGAGGAAACCTGGAGCCTCGCGGCCAGCATGATCTGCAAGGCGCTGTTCGACCGCAAGGTGCCGTTCAATCCACAGGTTATTTTCCGCGCTGTGAAGGCTTACACCGATGTCGGCCAGCATCGCGCCATCCGCTTCAAGAAGGTCCATGGTGAGAGCCATGTGTCTCCCGAGGAGGCGGCTGCGGATGCTATCGTCAAATGGCTCTCGGTGCCTAGCCACGTGCTGGCCGCCGAAGGCATCGGCGGCCGCGATACGACGCTGCTCAGCATGATGCGCAAGGCCGTGGAGGATCCGGCGACGCCGGAATTCACCGAGGCTCAGATCGTCGACGAGATGAAGCAGTATCTCTGGGCAGGCACCGAGACGACGGCCCTGACGCTCGCCTGGTGCTTCTATCTTCTTTACCTGAACCCGCAAGTCGCCGAGCGCATTCGCCGCGAGGGCGAGGAGACTTACGGCGACGGGGTGCCGACCTGGGAGGATATTCACGGGCTGACCTATACGCGCTCCGTGATCCAGGAAACCATGCGCCTCTACCCGCCGATCTGGAGCTTCATCCGCAAGGCTGTCGCGGAGGATGAGATCGGCGGCCACAAGGTCCGGCCGGGCGACAAGATGGTGATGTGCGCCTATATCGTGCACCACCACCCGAAATATTGGAATGATCCAGAGGTCTTCGATCCGGACCGGTTCTCGCCGGAGAATGCGACCAAGCGCACCAAATACAGCTATCTGCCGTTCGGCGCGGGCAAGAGATCCTGCATCGGCGGGGCGCTATCGCTGGTCGAGAACACCCTGGCGCTAACCCAGCTTCTGCGCCGTTTCCGCCCGGAATATCTCGGCGAGGTGCCGGCTGGGATCAGCGCAACGGTCACACTGACCCCGGAAAAAGGCCAACTCCCCTTCCGGATCCGTGCACTCTCCTGATCTTGTCGGGTCGGACTTACGCTGCGACGACTGCCGGCCGTCTGATGCGCGTATAGGGCTTGAAGGTCTGCGACTCGATGAAGTCCATGGCCTGACCGGCAATGTCGAGACCGGTGGTCTTTTCTATGCCCTCCAGGCCCGGCGAGGAATTCACCTCGAGAAGCAGCGGACCATTCTTCGATCGAAGCAGATCCACACCGGCGAATTTCAACCCCATGATCTTGGCGGCCTTCACTGCCATCTTGCGCTCCTCCGAGGTGATCTTGACCTCGTGCGCGGAGCCGCCCTTGTGCAGATTGGCGCGGAAATCGTCCGACGGCGCCTGACGCCGCATGGTGGCGATCACCTTGCCGTCCAGCACGATGCAGCGGATGTCCTGACCGGCGGCGTCGGCGATGAACTGCTGGACGAGAAAATCGGCGTCGGCATTGCGGAAGGCGTCGATCACCGATTGCGCCGATTTCTTGTTCTCCGCCAGCACGACACCCTTGCCCTGCGAGCTGCGCAGCAGCTTCACCACCAGCGGCGGGCCGCCGACCATGGTGATCAGATCGTCTGTGTCGTAGGGCGAGGAGGCGAAGGCCGTCGTCGGCATCGGCAACCGGCTCATGGCCATAAGCTGATGCGCGAGAAGCTTGTCACGCGAATTGGCGATCGCCGTCGCCGAATTCAGGCAAAAGGCGCCGGTCATCTCAAATTGCCTGACGACGGCGGTGCCATAGGTTGTGATCGAGGAGCCGATACGCGGGATGACGGCATCGAAATAAGGCAGGGCGGCTCCGTCGCAATGCACGGTGCTGGACAGAGAGTTGATGTCCATGTAGCAGCGCGCCGTCCGAATCGGCTCGATGACGTGGTCGCGCGCTTCCGCCGCTGCAATGAATCGCTGGTTGGAATAGTTTTCCGGCTCCATGGTCAGGAGTGCGATCCGCAGCGGCCGCGCAACCGTCTGCTGCTGCGCCGCCATCTTATAGACATCGGCGCTCAGCCGCGTCTGCTTATATTCGGCCCAGGGCTCGACGACGGCTTCCTGGGCCTCAAGCGCGGTGCGCCCGAGCAGCATCCGGTGGGCCATAGTTTCGCGATTCGACAGCGAAATCTCGATCGGCCATTCGCGGTCGCCGATCTTGATCGGGGTGCGGATGATGTAGCGCAGCTCCGATTGACCGTTCGAGCTGATCACCTGACGCCTGTCGATGACCTTGGCCGTGCAATAGACCTCGATGTCGCCGCGATCCTCGACCGGATGAACGCCGAAGCGGACCTTCGGCTGGTGCTCGGGACCGAATGTCTCGATGGAAAAGGCGTGAAGGGCCGAGGTTCTGGCGCCAGTATCGATTTTCGCCTTGATCGCCGGCAGGCCGAGCTGCGGCATCGATACCCACTCACGCCACCCCAAGACAAAGCTGTTCGTTGAACGGGTCATCGGCCAAATCCAAAACCTTGCGCGCGACTCCCGACCACGGTCGAAAAACCAGCCGAAAACCGCCCGTTATGCAAACCAAGCAACTCAGAACCCGCGATCAAGACGTTAAGTTCAACGCCCTCACGCACAAAAGGAAGATTTAACGCTGTCCACCGCGTTTAGGTTCGCCCTTTGCCAAAGGCAATCCCCGAACCATTACGCATGGCGGAGGCTCGATGGTGCGGTACCGGCATGCATGCATCGAACGCCCCAATTTGTGCAAGAGGATAAAGATCAGATTTGACGAATTTGCGATGCAGCCGTGGCCTAAAATAGCGTGGAATGGAAAATTGCGGCTGTTCCGACACCTCCTGCTCCGGCGATCAAAGCGAGACCCGATCGCGCCTGTTTGCCTTTGCCGAGGCGAATCATTCCTGTGAATAACCGCAAGACCAAGAGAGCCCCGCTCGCGCCATAGGGGTGACCGTAGGCGAGCGCGCCGCCGGATATGTTGAGACGGCCGTGGCCGATTTCAAGCTGATCCATGGTCGCCAGCGCCTGCGAGGCAAACGCCTCGTTCAACTCTATGGCCGATATGTCCTTAAGCCAGATCCCGATGTTTCCCAGCAACTTCCGAGCCGCCGGGACGGAGGCGAGGCCGAGAATCCGCGGCTCGATTCCCGCCGACGCCGCGCCTGCAAAGACGAGGCCGGGAGGAGAGCCGAGGCGCCGATGCAATTCCTCGGACACAAGTAGCACCAGCGCCGCACCGTCATTGATCTGGCAGCTGTTTCCAGCGGTCACCGTGCCGTCTGTGCCGAGCAGGGCAGGCATACGAGCGAGCAGCCCCATCGAAAGCGAAGCACGCGGCCCCTCATCGCGCGATTCACTCTCCGCCGACCCGAGCGCGACCATCTCCAAGCCCGGAACGCCCGATGCGATGGCGGCGAGAGCGCGTTCGTGGCTCGACAGCGCGAAACGGTCCTGCCGTTCCCGGCTGATGCCCAACTCGCGCGCGATCGTTTCCGCCGCTTCGATCATGCCCGGCTCGCCGTGTTCCCTCGGAGCGAAGGCCGGCTGACCATAAAATCGCGGCAGGTCGGAATAGAGGTTTGGCGGCTTGCTGACGCGCCAGGGCGCGGTAGAGGCGGACTCTGCGCCGCCGGCGATAACCGCATCTGCCGCTCCCGTCTGGATCATCCGCGCGCCCGTGACGATGGCGTCGAGGCCCGAGGTGCATTGACGGTCGATGGTGATGCCCGCCACGGACGGTGGTAGTCCGGCTGAGAGCGCGATGAGCCGGGCCGGATTGCCCCCTCCTCCAACCGCGTTGCCGACAATGACCTCATCGACTGCCTCTCCATCGAGGCCGGTATCGGCCAGCACGGCACCGATGAGCGGGGCCGCCAGGGTCTCAACCGGACGATGGCGATGCAACCCGCCGAGCTTGCCGATCGCCGTGCGCAGTGCCGCGATGATGATCGCCTGAGGCTTGCTCATCGCAGTTCCCTGAAGACATCGCTCCCTTCGAGGAGCGCCCGGTAAATCTCGGCGACGGCAATTTTTCCGGTCCGCGTCAGAGGCAGGCGGTCGGCAGCGAAGTAAGCACGTGGGGCCTGCTTCGGACCAACGGAGCCCCGGCAATGCGCCGAAAGTCGGTTGCGCGGCAGCGCGCGGCCATTTTCGAATTCGATTGCGGCGACCGCGATTGCGCCCCGTCTGACGTCCGGCAGCCCGATCACCGCGGCGAGCCGGATTTCAGGCAGTTGCAAAAGCGCAGCCTCGAGCGCCTCGGGATGGATTCTCAAGCCCCTCGACTTGATCATCCGGTTTGTCCGGCCGACGAGCCGCAGGCAGGACAACGCGTCGAAATATCCGCTGTCCCCGGTGGCGAACCAGTCTCCACAGCGGCTTTCGCCGAGATAGCCGGAAAACAGCATCGGGCTCGAAACGAAAATTTCACCTTGTTCGCCCTGTGGCAGGGACAGGCCATGCGGATCGCGGACATCTACTCTGACGGTCGGAAACAGACGCCCGACGGAGCCCTCGGCCGCAGGATTGCGGGTCGAATGAAAGCTGATGAAACTCGTTTCCGAGGCTCCATAGAATTCGACAAGATCAGCGTCTGGCCATGTTGCTTCGGTAAGTTGGCGCATGTTCGGGGACAGCTTGGATCCGCCTGAGAAGATCATGCGGAGATTTGGACCGCGGGCGCCTGTCTTGACGAGTTCCGGAAGCATGAACGGCACGGCGTAAAGATGCGTGGCTTGCCCGAGCGCCTTAGTAAACCGGGTCCTGCGGAACAGGCCATCCGAAAGCAGAACGGTATGCCCTCGGCAGAGCGCGTGAACCGCACCATAGAGAAACAGCGAGTGATGAAGCGGGCCGGGAACCAGAACGCGAGAGCCGGCCGGGAAGTCGAAAACCGCCTCCGCCGCTTCGAAGCTGGCGATCCAGGAAGCATGGGATCTGGCGAAGAGTTTCGGCTCGCCCGTGGTGCCCGAGGTCAGGCCCCAATAGAAGGACGAACGGGCATCGACCTTCGGCAAAGCCTCGCCGTCGCTGACTGCCGCGGCGAACCGCAGGAAGAACTGCCGCCAATTTTCAAGACACGCACCGCGTGAATCGGCTGCAATGATGGCGGCTGGGGGGTATCTCGCGAAAAGCAACGCAAGATTCGCCGGTGGCTGGTCCGGATCGAGCGGCATTGCCGGCCGGCCCGCCGCCGCGCAGGCAAGAAAGCTGGTCAAGAACTCGGGGCCGCTGCTGGTCAAGATCGCGATTGGACCGGGGCGCGTGAGCCGCAACAGTTGCTCCGACCGGGCAATGACAGCCTGACGGAGTTCTGCATATGTCGAGACACTGCCTGACAGAATCAGCGCGGGAGCATCACCGGCCGCTCTTGCGGCATCTTCAAAAGAGCCGAATAAGCTTGTGCCGGTCATGCTTCCTTACCGGAGCGGGCGGCGGGCGAAATTGCCGGGTAACCCCGTCTGACAAAGATTGCCACCCATGCGGCCAGCCCAGCCTTGATGAGATCGCCGGGAATGAAGACTGCCGAGCCCATGGCGGCGTTTCGCAATGTGAGGCCGGCAATCGCAGCGAGAACGGGGATGCCGATCACGTAGACGACGCCGATCCCGCCGAGAATATTGAGGCCGAACGACTTCAGAAATGAAAGCCGTTTCCAGAATCGTTCCGTGCCGAAACCGATGACGCCTGCGGCGACCGGAAAGGCGATGATGAATCCCACACTCGGGCCGGCGAACACGCCAAGTCCGCCGCGACCTCCGGCGAGTAGCGGCAGCCCGGCTGCGACGAGCGCGAGAAACAGCACCTGCGAGGCAACCCCACGGCGCGCGCCAAGGATCGATCCAGCAAGCATCGGTCCGAGCGACTGCGCTGTGATCGGCACGGGCACAAAGCCGAGGTCGATCCGGGGGATCAGCCCAAGCACCGCGGTCAGTGCGGCGAAAAGCGCGACATAAACAAGATCTTGGATGCGCATGGCCGGACGATGCTGCTAGCCGGATGGCTTCCTGCTTTCGAACCCTCTGGCAGCGATAGCGCTTCCAAGCGCATCTGTCATGCTGAGAATCTTCACGATCAACGGGCCCGCGCCCAGGATGCTTGGGCCTCTCGCCTGACGGGCAAGCCGCGCCTGTTGGATTTCGCCGAGGTCGTGAAGCAGGGTTGGGATGAATTGTATGGCGAGGCTTGCCGCCAGCGCGACCCGTGGCGGGCTGACCCCGAAGCTTCGCAGAGGCCGCGCCGCGCGGGTAAGGACGTCGAGCATGTCGGAGAGCCGCGTCGTCAGGGTGACGAGCGAAGTGAGGAGCACGATTGCCAGGATGCGAAGAACCACCCTGGCGGCCTCCGCCGGACCCGCCAATATCAATTGCAGTCCGAGGATGATCGCCACAACCAAAAGCACCGGCTTGAGAGCGGTGGCTATAGCCTTCAGCGGCAGTCGGGCGGCGGCATAGAGGCACACGGTCGCGATAGCAGCGATCGCCAACAGCGAGACCGGAGTCAGGAAAAAGATGGCGGTGCCGACAAGCAGAGAGCCGAAAATCTTCAGCGCTGCCGGCAGGCGGTGAATGACCGAGTCGCGATGGATATAGAGCGGCAGCATCGTGACCTATGCCCCAGCGACGGTTTGCGGAGCCATGCGCGGCAGGGTGAGCACGGCCTTCAGCCCGGGATGGTTGTCCGCAAGGATCAGCGATCCGCCATGAAGGCGTGCGACGGCCGAGGCAAGGCTGAGGCCGAGACCGCTGCCGGGTTTCGACCGGCTCGCCTCGAGGCGGACGAACCGCTTGAACACTCGCTCCCGCTCCTGCGCGGGAATGCCCGGCCCATGATCGGCAATGACGATCTCAGCGAGATCATCGTGCGGGACGAGGCTCAGCATGATGTTCCCGTCGTGAGACCCCGGGGACTGAGCGGCAGGGGCGCCATATTTGATCGCGTTGTCGAGCAGATTGGCGACGGCCTGCGCAATCAGCTCGCGCTTACCTTCCACCATGGTCCGCCCGTCGGCATTCAGCGTCAGCGACAGGCCGCGCTCCTCCGCGACCGGTTCGTAAAGCTCGAAGACGTCGGTGATGACGATTCCGAGATCGAAGCGCTCATCGGTGCGATGGTCCGCGCCGGCTTCGAGCCGGGCAATGCTCAGCAAGGCGTCGAACGTCTTGATCAGATCGTCCGCATCTTCGATAATCGACTGCAGCGCCGCACGCAGAAGCTGCGGATCCTCACGGTCGCGCAGCGCCGTCTCCGCCCGGTTCCTCAGCCGGTTCAAAGGCGTCTTCAGATCATGCGCGATGTTGTCGGACACTTCCTTGAACCCGGCGATCAGCTCCTCGATACGCTTCAGCATGAGGTTGAGGCTGATTGCGAGCCTGTCGAATTCGTCGCCGCTATCGGTAACCGGAATGCGCCCGGACAGATCACCGGCCATGATCCTGCGGGTGGCATCGGTTATCGTTTCGATCCGGTGCAACAAACTCCGTCCAATCAAGATGCCGCCGCCCAGGCCGACGATGGCAAGGCCCGCGAGAGTCCAAAGAAAGGCCGAACGGACGACTTCACCGAATCGCTGCTGGTCGTCAATGTCGCGGCCGACGACCAGCCGGTACCCATTTGCGAGGCGGAATACTACCGCGAAGGCGAAGCGCTTGACGCCGCTCTCATCGCCGGCACGGCGATAGTAGAAAGCAACACGGCCGGTGGAATTCCAGAGTTCTTGGCTGACGGCTTTGAGGTTGCCGCCGAGATAATGTCCTTCCGCGTCCGCCACGAGATAGAGGCTGTTGCCCGGCGTTTGGCTGCGCTCGACGACGGCGCGCCTCAGGCCGTCGATGCCCTCCTGCTTGTATCTTTGCGCAAGGCTTTGGATCTCGGCGTGGACCGTGTCCTCGAGTTCGGCGGCGAGCAGAATGTTCGTCTTGTAATAGAGATAGCTGACCGCGACGGCCGCCGTCAGCGCAAACAGGCCGAAATAGATGATGGAAAGGCGAAACGCCGTTGTTCGTAAGAGTTTAGTCAGCCCCGTCACGGATCATATATCCAGCTCCCCTCACGGTGTGCAGGAGTGGCTTTTCATAGTTCTTGTCGATCTTGGCCCGCAAGCGGGAAATATGGACATCGATAACGTTCGTCTGCGGATCGAAATGATAATCCCACACATTTTCGAGCAGCATGGTCCGCGTGACCACCTGTCCGGCGTGCTTCATGAGATATTCGAGCAGCCGGTATTCACGCGGCTGCAGGACGATCGGTTCGCCGGCCCGGGTCACCTTGTGCGCAAGGCGGTCGAGGAGCAGGTCGCCGACGACGTATTTGGGGCTGGTTTCCTCAGGCGAGGAGCGCCGCGCCAGAGCCTCGACGCGAGCGAGCAACTCGGAAAAGGCGTAAGGCTTCGTCAGATAGTCGTCGCCGCCGGCGCGCAGGCCCGTCACCCTGTCATCCACGGTGCCCAAAGCGCTTAGGATCAGAACTGGCGTATGGTTGCCTTCGGTCCGGAGCGCTTCCACAATGGACAGACCGTCGCGCCGGGGCAGCATCCGATCGAGTATCAGCACGTCGAACTGATCGCTTTGAGCGAGCGTCAGGCCGGTTTCCCCGTCCGTTGCCAGTTCGCAGCTATGGCCACTCTCGCGCAAGGCATTGGCGAGATAAGCGGCGGCTTTGCTGTCGTCTTCAACGACCAGAACGCGCATGGCGCGTCTCCAACCTCCGGGAATTATAGATTCCACAGCATTAACAAGCGACGCGGCCCTTGTTAAGGACCGCGCCGCAAACTTTCAACCTGACGAAAGGACTAGTCCTTCTTGGTCTCGAGCGAAAGGGCCACGAACCGCGTCTGACGATCCGATCTCAGCTGCAGTAACACAGCTTTCCGGCCTTTGTTTCTCGCCTCGCGGACACCGTCAACGACATCCTTCGTTGAGGAGACCTTCTTGCCGCCGACCTCGAGGATGACGTCGCCGGCCTTGAGGCCCTTGTCCGCCGCTTCCGAAGACTGGTCGACGTCCGTCACAGCGACGCCCTCTTCGCCCGCGCCCTCGACTTCGGTGGCCGGAGACAGCGTCAGGCCGAGATCCTTCATCTGCTCGTGCTCGGAGCCGCCGTTATTGTCGTCCTCCTCAGTCAGAGCGGCCAGCTTGTCGGAGCTCGGGAAGGTTCCCAGCTTGACGTTGATCGCCTGCTCTTTACCGTCGCGCACGACCTGCAGCTTCGCGCTGGAGTCGGGATGAAGATCGGCGATCTTCCGCGCCAGATCGCGCGAGTTGTCGATCTGCTCGCCATTGACCTGGACCACCACGTCGCGGACTTTCAGGTCGGATTTCGCGGATGGGCCATCCTCCATGATTTTGGTGATCAGGGCGCCCTTGGTCTGCTTCATGCCGAGGCTCTCGGCAATGTCCTGATTGACATCCTGGATCGTCACGCCAAGCCAGCCGCGGCTGACCTTGCCCGTGCTTTTCAACTCCTCGACCACCTTTTGGGCAAGCTGCGATGGGATGGCGAAGGCGATTCCGACATTTCCGCCGGACGGGCTGTAGATCGCCGTATTCACGCCGATGACGTCGCCGTTCAGATTCACGGCAGGGCCGCCCGAGTTACCACGGTTCACCGCGGCATCTATCTGCAGGTAGTCATAAGGGCCGGCGCCGATGGTGCGGCCGCCCGCAGAGACGATGCCCGCCGTGACCGTACCCCCGAGGCCGAACGGATTACCCACCGCCAGGACCCAGTCGCCGACCCGCGGTTGGGTGGGTGCGAATTGCAGATAGCGATTGAACTTCTTGTTACCCTTGATCTTCAAAAGCGCGATATCGGTTCTCTGATCAGTGCCGACGACCGTTGCGGTGTATTTTTCCTCGCTTTCGAACGTCACCGAGATTTCCGACGCTTTATCGATGACGTGGTTATTGGTCACGACGTACCCGTCGGGCGAAATGAGAAAGCCCGAGCCCTGAGCGCGCTCCAAGCGGTGCTGTGGCTGGCCGTTGGGAAAATTCTTGCGGAATTGATCGAAAAAGTCGTGGAACGGATGATCTTTCGGCAACTCTGGGATCTGGTAATTGCGGCCATCGGGCTCCTCGACCACGGTTCCCTTCGTGAAGACGCTCACAACGGCGGGCCGGACTTTCTCGGCGACATCGGCAAAGCTCGCCGGCGCGCGGTTTGCGTCCTGTGCATAAGCGGGTTCTGTCCGCAGGACGCCCGCTCCGTTCGGCACCGCGAAAGCAAGACCAAGGGCGCCAGCGCACCCGATGGCGATGAGCGCGCGTCTGCCGGTTCGCGCGCTCAAATGCCGGCGTAACGGCCGGTCAAGATGAAATTTTTGGGGGATGGGCATCCCGTCACCTTTCAGTTGTTGCATCTGAACACAGGGTGGTCGAAAATATAGCTGCCGCGGCGTTACGTGAAACTTTCCGGCGGGTTAAAACTTGTTAATGTCGCTTCTAATCGTTTCAGGCTAAACCAAGCGCATGGCAACGGGGATTTCGGCGCAAAGGCGGAGGCTTTGGGGAAGCCACCTATGGGCGCTTCTCTTGGCTTTTCAGTGCGCCCTATGGGCCTCGCAGACGGCTCAGGCGGAGCCTGGGCTGCTCGCACCGCCGGACCGCGAATCCGGCCAGGGCGCGCTGCTCAAACCTGTCGCCGTTTTCGGGAATGATGATCGCCGCGACCTTCCGGAAGATTTGAGCGCGCTGGAGGGTAAGATCGGGATGCTCTATGAGCAATCCACACAGACCCTCTGCACGGCGTTCTGCGTCGCGAAGGACATCGTTGCAACCGCCGCCCACTGCCTGTTCCAGCCGAAAAGCGGGCGTCTGCCGGATTTGAGCCAGGTTACGTTTCGCTTGAACTATGGAAATACCTATCAGCAGTCTGGCGTTTACGGTCGCCACACGCCATATACGAAGAATTACATCGCGGTTGGCACGACGGTCTTCAACAACGAGCCGCCGCTATCCGCTCCGCGGGACTGGGCATTGGCCAAGCTCGAGCGGCCCATCTGCCGGTTCGGCGCCATACGGGTGGAAGGCTTCACCGCGCCGGAACTGGTCAAGAAATCGGAACAAAACAGGATCTTTCAGGTCGCCTATCATTGGGACTACAAACATTGGCAGCTTGCCTATTCGACGCCATGCCTGATTCAGCAGGATTTTGATCAGATAAAATGGCGCTTCATCAAGCAACATTTTATCGATCACGACCAGCTTGTGCTGCATAAGTGCGATACGGGCGGCGCATCGTCCGGTTCGCCGATCCTGTTGCAAACCGATCCACCCAGCGCGCCGGTTGCGGTCGCCATCAATGTCGGCACTTATACGAGGACGCGGATTCTGCTCCGCAAAGGGCAGGTCGTTAAGAAGCTCAACCCCGATATCATCGCCAATACCGCCGTGAACGGCTCCGCTTTCAAATATGTCATTCCGGAACTCGATGATCAGGAACTGATCGCCAGCCGGGACGACATGGTTAAGCTGCAGGCGGAGCTGAAGACGCAGGGGCTCTATCTAGGCGTGATCGATGGTCAGTTGGGGCGCGGTACGCGGACGGCGATCATCAATTTCCAGACGTCCATCGGCTTGCGGCCGAGCGGGCTTCCCACGGAGGCGCTGCTCAGCCGTTTCAACGAGGACCGAGCCCACCCGGCGCATATGTTCAGCAACGGTCAGGGGATCGTGACGCAGCCCGAGCCTGTCCAAGCGCCAGCCGCCCCGACTGTAGCGGTGCCCCCGCCGCTGCGGCGGCCAGCGCATCTTGTGCCTCCGCCGAGGCTAGTGCGTCCGGCTTTCAACCCGTTCGGGCAATAGTTCAGTATTTTTCTTTCGAAACACTTGGCTTCGAAGCGGCAACGCAGACGCCAGTCTTGTGATGAGGTTGGCGTTTGCACCGGTCACCTGCTGGGCAATCTTCCGAGCTCTCGCAGATTATCGATCTCGCGGAAGCGGCGACGCAGATACCGGTCTCATGATCAGGTTGGCGTTTGCAGCGGTCGCCTCCGGGGCAATCTTTCGAGCTCTCACAGATTATTGATCTTGCGGAAGCTGCAACGCAAACGCCGGTCTTGTGATGAGGTTCGCGTTTGCAGCGGTCGCCGATCGGACAATCTTTGGCGCTTTCGCAAGGTGCTGTTATTGCCATGGAACTGCCCGACAGCGCGAATGACGAAGCTACAAAGACTGCCAACGCTGCGGAAATAATAGCCGCTATTCTGAGTGATCGGCCATGCGTCGCCTCCTCCCAAGATGGCGTCCGGATTTCCGGCACATTCAATTATTTTCTACAGGAAGCCAGCGATCAAAATACTCCCAAATTAGGATGGGTGAAAGACGTTTTACAGCACAGATTCAGATCGGCTAGCCTTAACGACCGGAAGTACAGATAATCGCGATGGCGCAATCTGCGGAAGGCCGGCCCCTTGAGGCGTTAGCCAGCTGGCTTGTTCAGAATGCCTTGCAGCTTCCTTTTTTCCTCCTCGCTGAGCGGAGGCGGCGGGGCGTTTCCTATCATGTGAGATCGGCGGAAAAGCCTGTAGGCCAGATATGCTCCGGCGCCGAGCAGAAGAAGCGGAGCGAACCACAAAAGGTAGGTTTTTTCATCGAAGGGCGGTTTGAGAAGCACGAACTCGCCATAGCGGGCCACGATGAAGTCCACCACCTGCCGCGGTGTATCCCCGGCCTTCAGTCGTTCTCTGACAAGGATGCGCAAGTCCCGCGCGAGCGGTGCTTCGGAATCGTCGATCGACTGATTCTGGCACACCAGACATCTGAGCCCCTCTGAGATCTGGCGTGCCTCGCGCTCCAGCACAGGATTCTTCAGCACCTCGTCGGGCTGCACGGCCCAGGCGACCGACGGTCCAAGACCTATGCTGGTAATGATCGCCAAAATCTGGAGCCCGCCGCGAATGCTCATGACGCCAGCCCGAGAGGCTTAGTCGGCTCCTGCGCAATGGGACGCCGGGACGGCGCGCCAACTCGAAGCCGACGGTCGGAGAGAGAAATGGCGCCGCCGAAAAACATGATCAGTGCACCAATCCAGATGAATCGGACGAGCGGATGAAAATAAAGCCGGACAGCGACATCCGACGGCCGATTTGGCACCGGATCGCCCATGACGGCGTAGAAATCGCCTGCCCAGCTTGCGTGAATGGCGGCCTCCGTCGTTCCGGTCGGCGGGGCAACATATTGCCGCTTGGCCGGCCTGAGATCGGCTAGGAGATTGCCGCCTTTGGTCAGGCGGAAGTCGCCATAGGTTTCTTGATAATTCGGCCCCTGACGGTCGGCGATGTTTTCGAAAGTGAGGTCATATCCGGCGAAGTGAACCGTATTGCCAGGCTTCATCGACAGGATTTGCTCCTCTCGCCATGCGCTGGTAGCGACGACGCCGAGAACCACGACGCCGAGGCCCAGATGGGCGAGCATCCCGCCATAGCTGGATCGCGGAAGATTGGTCATACGGCGCATCACTTCCGGCCAGGGCGCCGCGAACGCTTTGATGCGGAACGCGGTTTCCGCAAGGGCGCCGCCAATCAGCCATACGCCTAAGGCTATGCCGTATGCGGCGAGCACAGACGCATGAGGCGCCATCGCCAGCGTTGCGATCCCGACCGCGAGGGCGACAAGCGCGGGGAGCCAAAGCCGTTTCGATGCTTCGCGAAGACTGCCGCGTTTCCAAGGCAGCAACGGGCCGAAGGGGATGGCTGTCAACAGCAGCAGCGCGAGCGGCACGAAAACTGCGTTGAAGTAAGGCGGACCGACCGAGATCTTGTCGCCGGTAAATGATTCGAGCGCGAGCGGGTAGAGGGTGCCGACGAGAACGGCCGCGCAAGCCGTCATCAGCACCAGATTATTGAAGACGAGACTGCCTTCGCGCGAGATCGGCGTAAACAGGGCGCCCTGGCGAAGCTGGGGAGCGCGCCAGGCGAAGAGAGTGAAGGCGCCGCTCGTGAATAGCCCGATAATGGCGAGAATGAAAATGCCGCGCGCCGGGTCGGTCGCGAAAGAGTGGACCGAGGTCAGCACTCCGGAGCGGACAAGGAAGGTTCCCATCAGGCTGAGCGAAAAGGTGACGATCGCCAGCAGGATGGTCCAGACCTTCAGCGCGTCCCGCTTCTCCATCACCACCGCGGAGTGCAGAAGCGCGGTTCCCGCAAGCCACGGCATGAAGGACGCATTCTCGACCGGGTCCCAGAACCACCAGCCGCCCCAGCCGAGTTCGTAATAAGCCCACCACGACCCCATGGCGATGCCGATGGTCAGAAACATCCAAGCGGCGAGCGTCCATGGGCGGACCCAGCGCGCCCAGGCGGCGCCGATATGGCCCTCCATCAGAGCGGCGATGGCGAAGGAGAACGCCATCGAAAATCCGACATAGCCCGTATAGAGAAATGGCGGATGGAAGGCGAGGGCGGGGTCCTGGAGGATCGGGTTCATACCCTGCCCTTCGAACGGCGCGGGCGACAGTCTCGCAAAGGGGTTGGAGGTGGTGATGATAAAGGCGAGGAAGGCCACGCCGATGGTCGCCTGAACGGCGAGGACGTTCGACTTCAGACGCGGCGGCAGATTGGTCCCGAAGGCCGCCACCGCTGCTCCAAACAAAGCCAGGATCAGAACCCAGAGCAGCATCGAGCCTTCGTGATTGCCCCAAGTACCCGAGATCTTATAGAGCAGCGGCTTGGCCGAATGAGAATTCTCCCACACAGTCGCAACGGAAAAGTCGGACAGCACATAGGCCCTGACGAGCACCAGGAAGGCGAGCAGCAAAAGACCGAACTGAGCGAGCGCGGCGGGAGCAACAATGCTACGCGGCGACTCATCGCGCGTCCAAACGCTCCATAGGACCGCCCCGACCTGCAGACAAGCCACCGTAAAGGCCAGGATAAGGGCGAAATGTCCGACTTCGACGCTCATGATCGGGGTCCTCTACTGCGTTCCTACTGCGTCCGGCTGGCGGGTGCTTCCGCCTTCGCCTCGTGCTCGCGCCAGCGGCCCTGCTTCTTCAGCGCGTCGGCGACCTCACGCGGCATGTATTTCTCATCGTGCTTGGCGAGCACGGTATCCGCAACGAAATGTCCGCTCGCGTCGAGCTTGCCTTCGGCGACGATGCCCTGTCCCTCTCTGAAGAGATCCGGAAGCAGTCCGGTATAGCTGACCTCGATGCCGCGATTGCCGTCGCTGATCTCGAATTCGACGTCCTTGCCTGACAAATGCTTGACGCTACCGGTGGCGACCAGGCCGCCGAGCCGGAAGCGGTGGCCGGGCTGTATCCTCTGCTGGGCGACTTCGCTCGGGCTATAGAAGAACACGATGGAATTGCGCAGCGCCGAAAGCGTCAGGAATACTGCGATGCTCAGAACGGCGAGACCGCCGGCGATAAAAATGGATCTTCGTTGCTTCCGTGTCATCGCGGTTCGGGCCCTTTCCTAAGCAGGAGGTTAAGAGTTGAGGCCTAGCGACTTCGCCATCTCTTCGATGCGCCCGAGCGCCTCTTGATTGCCGGTGAAATGGTTTTTCGCCTGTTTCAGCGCACTGAGTGCGTCGTCGCGCCTGCCGAGAACCGTATAAGCCCTCATCAGCTTCAGCCAGCCTTCGAGGTCGGAACCGTCGGCCTTCAGCCTTTCAGCGAGGCCGGACACCATCTGGTTGATCATCTCCGCCTGGCCGGCCTGGGAGGGCTGCTTTCCCGAGAGCTGAGCGTCAACCGCGGCCAATCGCTGCCTGACGACGTTTTGTACATCATCGGGCAATTGCCGCTCAAGCAGTCTGCGGTAACGATCTGCAGCCTCCTTCAGCTTTCCGCTCTGTTCCGTCGCCATCGCCAGCCAGAACTGAGCGCGCTTGTCGTCCGGCTCTGCGGCCAGGACCTTCTCGAAGTCTTTTTGCGCCTCATCCGGCACTGTGCCGTTGTTAGCTAGGGTCAGCGCTTCGGCAAGATCTCCGAGGCGCTCGTTTGTCGAGCCCAGAAGCTCGATGGTCTTCCTGTAGGCACGCACGGCATCGCCATAGCGGCCGAGGCTTAGATACACATGCGAGATGACGCGCCAGCCTTCGCCGTCTTCCGGGTGGGTGCGCAGCCGCTGCTCGACGCGCGCCACGAGCGCCTCGACCGACTGACCGCCCGGGGCGGCAAGTCGGGCCGTCAGGGGTTCGTCAGGCAGGTTCGGTGATCCGTAAACGAGGTAGGTGCTGACTGCGAGTGTGGAAATAAGGCCGGCAATCAAATAAGGCACCAATGACCGAACGCGCACAGCTGCGACAGGTTCCTGGTTTTCGGATGCAGCAAGGATTCTCCTCGATACTTCGATGCGTGCCGCCTGCGCCTCGGCTTCGCCGAGCAGACCGCGCGCGGATTCGTCCTCGATCTCTGCAAGCTGCTGCTTATAGACCGCCAAATCCTGAGCCTGCGCCGACCGGCCGCTGCGCCCACGCCAATAGGGGCTTACGACGATGACCGCCGTGATCACCGTCAATAAGGCGAAAACAACCCACAGGAGCATCGATGCTCGATCCGATTTGTAGAGACAACGTTTGATATCAAGACTTACTCCGGTCTAATCAAGGCAAATCGCGTAAGCGCGACAAAAAAGAAAATGCCCGCCCCGGAGGGCGAGCAAGAATACCATCAGATCGTTAAAGAACGCAGGTCCGTGCGTCAGGCATCAGCCGACGCTCTTCCAGGTCCCGTCGGGTTGCTTGCAAGCGCGTCCGACCATGGTCTCGGGCCGATCATCGACATAGATCGTCTGTTCATATTCGCGGCAGACGAGACCGGCACTTCTGTACGAGCGGCGCGGTTTGATATAGCCGTGGTGTCCCGACTTTTCGTTACGCCATTCGCGTTCGTCGTCTTCTTCGAGCGAGCGGTATTCCGCTTCCATCGCATAGCGGCGGTCGGCTTCATCCATGTCGCGCCCGATGCGGTTGCCGATGAGGCCGCCGACGACAACGCCGGTGGCAGTTGCCAAAGCGCGTCCCGCGCCGTGGCCGAACTGGTTGCCGATCAACCCGCCGGCGACGGCGCCGACAACGGTCCCACCCTCTTCATGGCTGCCGGCAGGTCCGCAGGCCCAAAGCGGCAGCAGCAGGGCTGATGCCGCAATCCATTTCATGAGCTTCATGATTTTTCCCCGTTAAGCGAAAGAGTGCCAACCGGCGGACCGGTCCCCGGAACATTCGAACGCTCAGTGTATCGACGTAAAACCCCGCAATCTGGCAATTTTGCGACCAATCACGCCGCGGGCAGCGTCAGCCTCGCGCGCACTCCTCCCGTCGGCGCCCGCTGAAGCACGAAATTGCCATAATACATTTCGGAAAGATCGGCAACGATGGAAAGGCCGAGGCCTGAGCCGGGTTTCGACTCGTCTAGCCG
The DNA here is from genome assembly GCA_963798805.1 of uncultured Alphaproteobacteria bacterium. Taxonomy (GTDB): domain Bacteria; phylum Pseudomonadota; class Alphaproteobacteria; order Rhizobiales; family Rhodomicrobiaceae; genus CAVZCK01. The sequence goes on along the minus strand of CAWCVC010000015.1, from coordinate 107,758 downwards.
TTTTCCACGCTGGATCACCGTCTCGAGCTCCGTCGCCGGCAAGCCGGGCCCGTCGTCATCGACCAGCACGATCAATTGTTTGGCTGCAGCGGCTTTCAGGCCCTTCTCCGTTTCGACCGAGATGTTCACCGCGGAGTTGGCCCATTTGCAGGCGTTATCGAGGAGATTCCCGACCATCTCCTGAAGGTCCTGCTTTTCTCCCCGGAATTTCGCGTCGGAGGGACAATCGACGACAAACTGCAGATTGCGCTCCGAATAAATGCGTGAAAGCGCATTCGTTAGGGAATTCAGGGTCTCGCCAACATCGGTCACGCCGCCGACGATGCTGACGCGAGCCGCGATCTGCGCCCGGCCAAGGTGGTGCGTAATGTGCTCGCGCATCAACTCGGCCTGATCCGCAACCTTCTTGGAAAATTCGTCATTGCGCTCGCGCGCCTCGTTGGTGATGACGCTGAGCGGTGTCTTCAGCGCATGGGCCAGATTGCCAACATGCGTACGCGCCCGTTCGATGATCGCCTGGTTCGACTGGATGAGCGCGTTGAGCTCGTCCTGGAGCGGCTGGATCTCCTCCGGAAGGCTGCCTTCGAGCTTCGACGCTTTGCCCGAACGGATCGCCGACAGCTTTTCTCCAATGTCGTGCAGCGGACGCAGGCCGAATTTGACCTGAAAGAAGGTCGCAATCAGCAGCCCGGCTCCCAAAATGCAGAACGCGATCGCCAGCATGGTGCCGAAGGCGTCGACTTCATCCTCAATTTCGGATGCATCGCCAGCCACCGCATAGGTATAGCGGCGTTGCTGGTCCTTCTGGGTGATCGTGATCTCGCGCTCCAGGACGCGAAGGGATTGATTGTCCGGGCCAGACATATAGGCCTTGCGGATCTCCGTCGCGTCGGGTGTTACGCCTGCCTGGCTGGGTAGCTTCAGCGCTTCGGATGCGAGGGAGATCGATTTGTAGGTGATTGGAGGTCCGCTGAGCGAGCGGATTTCCCAATACCAGCCGGAGGAGGGCAGGCTGAACAGCGGCTCGCCCAGATTGCCCGGCTCCATGATGTCGATGCCCTGGTCGGGCGAAGTGATGGCGATCAGATATTCGAGATATTGATTGAGCCGCGCATCGAAACTGCGCTCGACGGCGTCCCGATAGAGCGAGATCAGGACCGCCGCGGCAAAGGGTAGAACGAGAAGCGTCCACAGAGCCGAAGAAAGAAAAAGCCGCCGTGAAAGCGAGTTATGCTTCATTTTCGGGTGCGTTCAGGCGATAGCCGAGGCCGCGAACCGTCAGGATGATGTCGGCTGAAATCTTTTTTCTCAGACGGCCGATGAAAACCTCGATCGTGTTCGAGTCGCGGTCGAAATCCTGCTCGTACAAATGCTCGACGAGTTCGAGACGCGGCACCACCCGTCCTTGATGATGCATCAGATAGGCGAGCAGCCGGTATTCGAGCGATGTCAGCTTGACCGGCACTCCGTCGAAAGTCACACGGGCCATTTTGGTGTCCAGCCGCAGCGGGCCGCATTCAATCTCGTTCTTGGCGTGGCCCGCGCTGCGCCGCAGAAGCGCACGGACGCGCGCAAGCACCTCCTCGACGTGAAACGGCTTGGCGACGTAATCGTCGGCGCCGGCATCGATGCCGGCGACCTTGTCACTCCAGCGGTCCCGGGCGGTCAGGATGATGACCGGCGTGCTGCGGTTGTCACGCCGCCAGTTTTCGAGGACACTGAGGCCGTCGAGCTTCGGCAAGCCGAGGTCGAGAATGATGGCGTCATAAGGTTCGGTGTCGCCGAGGAAATGCCCTTCCTCTCCGTCGAAGGCGGCATCCACCGCATAGCCGGCCTGGCTCAGCACTGAAACCAGCTGCCGGTTCAGATCCCGATCGTCCTCGACTACCAGTAGCCTCATTTACGTCGCCTCTGAGTTCGTGATCGCGGGGCTATACCCTTTGCAACAACGCTGGCCGCCTTTCAATGCACTCTTTTTCGCCACCTATCCGGGGGCAGCCGCCGAAGCGGCGATCTTGACGCGTTGAACCTCGCCCTGCCCCGAGATGATGATAATCTGAAAATAGGCGTTGCCGCCCTCTCCGCATAGAGAAACGCGCAAGATCCGGACGTCGCCGAATTGCTTCCTGATCTCGCTCTGAACGTCGCTGAAGGACTTATACTGATTGGCTGTCCAGTTTGGGGCGCAAGTTGCCTGCGCAGCGACCTCGGTCGAAGGTCCCAAGATCGCGGCGGCGGCGGCCCATATGAAAATTTGTGCCAATCTCGTCATTGAGTTGCATTCTCTTTCGTCTGGCAACAATGCAGAGACAGAGTGAATGCGTCATGAATGTTCTATAATCTGCCATTTCAGCGGTCGAACGGCCAGATCCCTTAGCAAAAAAGACGCGCTTAGCGGAAAAATAAGAAGGGTCCGAGCAACGCCGTGGGTGTACGCCCTCTTGCCCATCTCGGGCTCTTGTCGTGACGATGGCAAGCGATCGCCCCGCCGGTTTGGTCGGCGAGATCGCCCGCCCAGACAAGATGATTGACCGCGCGCAGACGGCACCAGTCTGCGTCGGAAAGCGTCGCGCCGGGGCATTGCGAGTTGCGTGTTTCCAGGGCTTCCGTCAACACGCCCGCGCATGCGCGCCCGATATTAGGCACTGCTTTATAGGAGGAGACTGAGGATTCGATGCGATTGCGGACGACCCAGGCGAGCGAGGCCCAGATGCCGCGAGGCTGGTCGCCACCGAGGCGGGCAATCGTATTAGCGCAAAGGTCGAGATCGTCGAGAGTGAGGGATGTCATCATGGCGGTGCGCAATACAAAGCTAGAATTGTTTTTCATAAAAATAGACGACAAATATTAATAATCTGCTTTCAATCCGTGTTCGCCATTGAATGTTTGCGGGATATTTCGAGTTTCCATCGACTAAGTAGTTTTTCGTATTACTTGCTTCCACAGAGCGCTTTGAACGCAGCATTATGCTGCCGGATCTGAGTCACCGTTTCCGCCGTGTCGCGCCGGGAATAGGTAATCGGCTCCATAGCCAGGCAGCTCGTATCAATCACGGCGGTAGGGGTCGTTGTCTGGCAGCCGGCCAGCATCAACGGCACGACGAGCAGCACGTGCATTCTGGACACGATCGTCTTGCTCCTTGAGGGATTGAGCCGTGGCCCGGTCTTCGCCAGCCTGGATCTGCTCGCGCTCCTTCAGGAAGGCGAGCAGGCTGGTCAGAAAACCGGCCGCGGCGGCAATCGCTTTGAAAACCGAGAGAATTGCCGTCATGGAGTATTGGTCGGAGTGCTCGGAGCGGCCGTACCCGGTGTGGCGGTGGCCGATTTTTCCCCAAGGAAGATGGCCGCCACGCCAGCCAGGGCCGCGAGCGCGCCGAAAATCTGGTTCCAGTCCTGCTCTGTGAGTCCGAGAAGGCCGAAACCGGCGAGAAAGGCCGCGATGCCGGCGTAAGTTGACGGCTCCTGCAGGCGTTTAATGACGAAATCCATGCGTGACCTCGATTTGAGCGGGTTGGGTGAGGAAATCAGGCGGCAGCGCGCAGCAAGGAAATGGCTGCGGCATGCGTGGCGATCAGCCGGCGCGACCAGCCGAGCCCGAAGGTTCGGAACAGGCGGCTCAGTGAGCCGTAGCTTTGCATCCGGAGCGCCATGAATTCGGTGAGGAGTTGATTGCGGGGGGCTTTCGAAACGGCGGCCAGCGTGACCGGGCCGATCTGTCCATCGGCATCGACGTTCGCGGCCTGCTGCAGGAAGCGCTTGGCGCGGGCCATACCCTGATTGACGGCGCAATCGAACATCGCAAGATCGAGGGCCGAGGGCAGCGTATCGCAACTCGCCGCATCCCAATAGCGGTTGCGATAGATCTTCGAGGCCTCGTCTTTGGTCAGCGCGCGGATCTCGTCTTTCGACACGGGATGACTGCGATAGCTGCTCAGCTCCGCGAGGGTGATGCCGAGATTTGTAGCTCCGCCAGGATCGAGCGGGTGGTCCGAATAGCCGCCCTCAAATTCCAGGACATGCGCAAGCGATGCGTCGAAGTTCTCGTGCACGTGGGAAACTCCATGAGAAGGTGCGCCGGGTGGCGGCCTGTGATTGGGTAAGACCGCGTCAGCGCTTTTTCGGAGTTCCGCAGCTCGCGCAACAGCGACCAGAGCTTCACCAGCCCCAGAGCAAGCCCGACGACGAGCGACAAGGCGGTCAGCACTTGGTTGAGCTGGCCGATCCAAGCCGCCCAGGCCGGGGCGGTCAGGAGTTCCGCCGGCGAGGGCTGCGTCAGAAAAATTATGCGACGTGCTGTGATGAGACATCAGTTCGGGAGGTTTGGGCAGCTTTGCGCTCCGGGATCGGGCCGATGCGGGGCCAGAGCTGGTCTCGCCAAGCTATAAGCGGATCAGCTCACGACGGCGCTGGTGTCGCTGCGCTTCCAGGCTGAGCCGTCGGAAAAGGCGAGCACGGAGCCGCCGCTCGCATCGTTGGCGTAGACCAGCGCACCGGCGCCGGCATCCGAAGCGGCCGGAAGGTTCGCGACGGCGACACTGGGGATTCGCGGAACGCCGCTCGCGGCCGAAACCAAGGTCAGCCCGACATTGAAGGTCGAGCCATCCAGCGAGGTCTTGAAGACGAAGTCGTCATCGCCGAGGCAGCCGATCTCCGCTCGTCCCGAGAAGCCGGTCTGGAACAGAAAGCTGGCCGAGTCGCCGCTCGCATTGCGGTTCAGCTTGACCTGGACGCCGTTCCCCACGTGATTGAAGAGAACGGCGCCCGAGGCCACCGCCAGCTTGTTCGTTGTATCCGCAGTCGTATTGACGCCGATCAGCGCGGCGTTCTGGGTCGCCCCGCCCGTCCAGCTCGCACCGTTGAAGACGAACAGGATATCCTCATCCGCGATCCAGACGATCCAACCTTCGCGCGGCGTATAAAACGCCCAGGCTCCATCCTGCCAGGCGGCAATTTTGCCGTCCTGGCCCGCCCACGCGCCGGTGGCCGAGGCTGCAACCAGGTAGCGGTCGCCATCCGCCGGCGAGCCTGGGGGCGTGGCGAGATCGCGATCGAGCACAGACAGCATAACGATCGCGTCGAGCGCCTGGATCGCGGCATTGTGCGTGACGTGTTTCTGCGCCTGGGCCGCTTCGATGAACGGCATGTTGAGATTCGTGCTGTTGGCCATCCGCTTGTCCTTGGCTGGCGCTCAGGCTGAAATTGCCGGGCTGACTATTTCTGACTTGCGATGTTCGTCCGCACGCGTGTGGCTCGCTCGACCGCGCCGAGAAGGCGCACGCCGACATCACGCTCCGGAACGCCGGTGCGCTTCGAGATTTCGCGGATGCTTTTGCCGGAGTTCCAAAGGTCGATGATCTGGCTCCATTTTTCATGCGTCATGGCACAAGACCCTCTCTTGCTTGCCCGCGCCCATAGCTGGCGCCGAGCTGGTAGATGCGCACCGCGTAGCTTGGTTGCGGTGCGCCGAAATCGGAGATCTGTTGAGCGGTGGTGTAGGTGACGCTGTCCGTCGATGCGCTCAGTGTGCGGACGACGGTCGAGCCGTCCATGATATCGACCTCGTAGGCTTCCCCATCTTCGCCGAGAGGCACCTCGACCTGGTCCCAGCCATCTCCGCCGATCCGTGTGCGTCTGATCCAGGAGATCTGAAGGCCGCCCGCAACTTGGTCTGCGCGGAGGTGCACGGGCGACAACGGCCGCAGGCCGGCCCCGCGAAAGGCTCGCGTCACGGTCTGATAAGCGGCGTTGCCGATATCGTAGACGCTCGGCCCATACTTCCAGTTGAAGTCGAGACCGAGATCCGCCTGGGTCATGTCGACCTGAACCAGCGCGTCGTTCAGCAGCACGAAGCGCGCGCCGGCGGCGATGGGATCGCGCATCGCGCCCTCGCTGCCGGCCTGACCACGCAGAAGGCCCGTCAGTTCATAGGTGAGGCTGCCAACCAGGGCCGCATTGCGGAACTGCAGGACTTCCCATTCGCTGTCGGTATTCTCGACCGCGCAGTAATTTGCGCCGCCGAGCACCAGCAACTCATCGGCCGACGACAGCTCACCCGCTGAAAGCACCACACGAAGCGTGTTGCCCTGATCCCAGCGCGATGTCGGCCCGGAATAGAAGTCTGTATCCGTGGTGCCGACAATGGCGGGTGTCGCCGCCAGCGCCTTCAGCACATAGCCCGACGTAGTCGGCGAGCGATAGAAGGCGACGCCGCCGGGCCAAGGGCTGCCATAAGCGGCGACCGTGCCCGCATAGGGAATCTCGTCGCCGCGGATCAGCGGCAGATCGAGGAAGACGCCGAGTTGCGCGCCGAAGCTCGCCGGATCGTTCGAGACAGGCGCGCGAACCGGCGCGGCGAAGGTGTCGTAAAGCTGCGGCTCGATCGCCAGCGCTTCGGCCTCGATTGCTTCGCCAACCGACAGCCCCGTGAGGCGCATCGGAAAGCTGCGGCCGTTCGCTGCGAGCGTGACGAGGTCGGAAGCATCGAGCGCGATCCGCGACGGCGGCAGAGTGAACTTGCCCCGCTCGCGGCTGGCCCATGCTTCCTGGACCATGGTCTCGGCGATACTGCGCGCCAGCGCATAGGTCGTGACGATCGGCAGCCGCGCGGAGGAGACCCGCGCCGCGCCCCCTGCGATGCGGCGGCCCTCCGCGAGCCCCTGCTCATATTCGCGCTCGCCGTCGATGAAGGTTACCTTCGCGGCTTGCGGCAGGTCGCTTTCCTGAGCGCGGGTCAGCTCGTAGCGCGGCTGCTGGCCTGCCCCGGACCCCGATCCGGGGGCGTCGGTTTCGACGAGATCGTCCGCCGTCAGACTGGCCTCGCTGCCCGCGCGTCCGCGATGAGCGAAACGGATCTCGCCCGCACTTTCGAAGCTGTCGAAGAAGAAGGCCATCTCGAGCGGCTGCAGCGCGTCGCGCGCGGACATCACACGGTCGATGACATAGCCTGCCATCGCGCCGCCGAGCTGCTCCGCGTCGAAGTCGGCGAAGTCGTAATCGGCCAGCAGCTTGGCGACAGTCTCGGACAGGGGTGCATCGGAGACGCGGCCGGTCAGCCAATGGCCGAGCTGCCAATTGTCGCCGTCGGACCAGATCATCTTCAGCGCCGGAAAGGCCGGACAGGGCCGCGCATCCCAGGTGTAGAGCATGATCCGGGAGCAATCGACCATCCGCCCGGAATAGACGCTGCTTGTGGGGTTCTGCGCCTCGGCAAAGTCCTCGCCGGTCTCGTCATACCATTCGAGGAACGCGCGCAGATAGCGGCGCTGGATCAGATCGTCGCGGACACCGCGCGAGAAATACGGAAAGAAGCTCTCCGAGCTCTTGGGGTCGTAGAAGACGTTCGGCTGGTTCGAACCTTTGTCGATGGCGGGACAGCCCAGCTCGGTAAACCAGATCGGCTTGGACTGCGGCGTCCAGGCCGTCGGACTCGCGCTCTCGACGCCGGCCGGCCGGTCGTAATGCGCGTTCGACCACCAGGAGCGGATGTCTTTGTAGCGGAACACCCAGGGCTTGGCGTAAGCGCCGTCGCCGATCGCGGTCCGCGTCTGGCTCTGGCGGTCGGCGTCCGAGGCGTAGAACCAGTCATAGCCTTCGCTGGCCTCGATGTTGCCCTTCAGATAGCCGAGGTCATGGATGAACCGCGTGCCGGCGATGTAGTCGAGGTGAGTGGTCCCATCGCGCCAGTCCGACAGCGGCCAGTAATTGTCGATGGCGATGGCGGCGATATTGGCGTCGGACCAGAGCGGGTCGAGATGGAAATAGACGTCTCCCGATCCGTCGGCTGGCTGATGGCCGAAATATTCGCTCCAATCCGCGGCATAGGTCACATCGGCATCGGGCAGCAGCGCCTTGACCTCGGCGGCAAGCGCCTTCAGTTTGCTGACGAACGGGTAGGTCGAGGCGCTGTCGCGGACCCAGGTCAGACCGCGCAGCTCCGATCCGATGATGAAGGCATCGACACTGCCCGCGGCCTTGGCCAGCGCGGCGCAGTGCAGGATGAAGCGGGAATAGCTCCATTCCGCCGGCCCGCTATAGGTGACAGTCTCACCGCTCACAGCAAAATCCGATGCCGTGACGCTGCCGTAGAAGCTGTCGACCTGCGTGGCCGCGGCGCTGCTTTTGTCGGGGCTGCCTGCTTCGCCGGGGGCCGGGTCGCAAGTGATGCGTCCCCGCCAGGGATAGGCCGGCTGGTCGGATGCGCCTGTATAAGGGTCGGTCTTGCCGTTGCTCGCGGGGATGTCCATGAGCAGGAAGGGCGTGAAGACCACCTCCAGCCCGCGCGTCTTCAGGTCCTCGATTGCCGCAATGACCGTATTGTCCGACGGCGTTCCGCCATAGGCGGGCCGAACGCCGTAGGTCGAGACCTCGTCGGCGGTCGCGCGTGTCAGCCCGGCGACGCCCCAGGAGATCGGTGTCGTGCCATTGCCCTTCTCGTGCGTGTCGACCTTCGGCTTGATCTGGCAAGTATCGCACCGCAGATCGTCGCCGAACCAGGCGACGAAAAGTGAAACCGCACCGCAATTCGGCAGCGTCGCCTCGAGCTGGTCGATGGAAACGGCGAAGTCGCTGTCGCCCAGCGTGGTGTGGCGGTTCTCGGAATAGGTCGAGCCGCCGCCGGCATCGACACGGACCTCGGTCGGGTTGTAAGCGAACTCTCCCGCGGCCGGGATCAGCGTCACGCCCTTGACCTGACTCTCGAAGGCGTCAACCGCGCGGAAGACTTCGAAATTGAGCTGCGGGATGCGGTTGCCGAAATCCTCCAGAGGCAGGCGCTCGAAGACGACATAGGCGGTGCCGCGATAGACAGGGGCATTGCCCGTGCCTTCTTTCGCGTCGATCAGACTGTCCGGAAGCTGAGTGTCCGAACCCGGATAGAAACGGTAAGTGTAATCGGAAAGCGTGATCTCATCGCTGTCGGCCCAGACCCGCCCAAGCCGCGTCACCTCGCCTTCGCAGAGCGCCACGGCGAAATTGGCGTAGTAGCGATATTGCGTGCCTCCGGGCGCGCGGCCGACATTGAGGCCCTTGTCCGATCCGCCCGCCGACGTCGTGACGACCTCTTCCTCGAAATTCGTCGCCCAGATGATCTGCCCGCCGAGCCGTGCACGCCCGTAAAGGCGCGGGATGTCCGCACCTTCCGTCGAGGCGGTGACCGTCAGATCGGCGAGGCGCGGGCCGCTCCGCAGGCTCTCCTGTCCCGTCGCGCCGAACAGCGCCTGGTCGATATAGGCGCCTGCCAGCGCGCCCACGGCCCGGCCGATCGCGGCTCCGGTCAGCGATGCTCCGAGGAAGGAGAAGCCGCCGGGCAAGAGGGCTGAGCCGGCGGCGCCGCCGACGGCAGAAAGAGCGAGTGTCGCCATGAGATCGTCGGGTTAGAAGCTGGGATCGGGGAAGCGGAAGACAGCGGCGATCCGGCGCCGCCACCAGGATGAGATGTAGACCTCGCAGACCGGCGCGCATTCGATGGCGTGGATCATGCGGCTGTCCGAAGTCATGATCGCTGAGTGTTTAGCCATCGCGCCGGGCCGAAGCCGGAAGATCAGGATGTCCGCCGGTTTCGCATCGTCTTTGTCGACTGGGAGCAGGTGACGCGCCGCGGCCTCGATCATGGTTTCGCGCCCAGAGGCTTCGGCCCAGTCACGGCTGTAGGGAGGCGGCTCTTCGGGCGGGCGGCCATACGCCTCCGCGTAGACGCCGCGCACCAGCCCCAGGCAGTCGCAGCCGACGCCTTTGAGCGCGGCCTGATGGCGATAGGGCGTGCCCAGCCACGAACGCGCAAGCGCAACGATGTCGGGGCGCATCGGGAATCCTTAGCTGGCGTAACTTTGGGACGTAGAGGATCAAGAATTCATGCTGGCGCCATTATTGTTCGGATCGCCAGGGTCCGGATAGGCCAGCACATATTTATTGCCGGGGATATGCGGGAAGCCGCGGAAATTGACGCCGTTGGCGAACTTGGCTTTGCAGGCCGGATAGGTTTTGTCGCAGCCGGCGGTGATCGTGAATGCGTCACCCGGGGCGATGTCGCTCACCATGGATCGCCACAGCTCGATATCCGCGCTGCTGCCGGACTGGCTGAAGCGCTTGACCTCCATCTGCCACCCGCTATTGGCGCCGCCCGTCCAGGTCAAAAGGCCGTAGGCGAACCATCCGTCGGCGAAGCCATCGAGGCCCGAGGCGGTGAAGAGGTAAGCCGTGCTCGTGGCCGAAACACTGCCCGCGCCCTTATAGGCGGGATTGTCGAGATTGACGCCGCAGCGCGCATCGCCGAGCGTCGCGTCGCAGGCATATTGATAGGTGCGGCCCTTTTCCTGACCGAGAGCGTGCGACAGGCTGCGCAGCTCGGCGGTGAACGCAAACTCGCCGCGCTTCACCTCGCCGATCGAGCCCTTCATCATCATGACGCGCTGATCGGGCTCGGCCCAGTTAACGCGCCAGATCTCGATCCGCGCATTGTCGAACAGTCCGGCAGCGAGATCGGCTTCGTTCAGCCGGTCCGATTGCAGGGCGCCGGTGGCGTCGAGATTGTCGACCGACAGGCCGATCGATTGGCGAATATCGGTGCCGGTGAAGCCGCTCGCCGCTTCGAAGATCGTGCCGTCGAAAGTGATGTCGCGGTCATGGTCGGTGAAGCCGAAGACTGCGCTATCCGCGCGGATCACCCGCCAGCACCAGGCCAGCGTCGTCGTGCCGCCATCGAGATGGGCCTGCAGGCCGGACGGGAGCAATTTCATGAACGGATCTCGACGATTGGAATGCTCGGGATCGAGCCGTGGCTGAAGCCATCGAGGTTGATTTTGAGCTGGTCGGTGTCAAAGCGGGCGGGCACGTCGAATTCGAAGCCGGCAGTGATTGCGGCGCTGGCGGCCGGGATCGATCCGAATTCGAAGGTGATGACGCCGCTCGTAGTATCGCAGGTGAAATCGGTGCCCTCGACCTTCACCGCGCCGTCGACGGCAACGAGCACTGTTCCCGTGACCGGCTTCTTGATTTCGCGCGACCACGGCGCAAAGCTCGCGCCATATTGTTTGACGAGCTGAAACGCGGCAGTCGTGCCATCGCCGGTGCCGATCGGCTGATCCGTGACGGCAGGTGAGATGCTCGCGGCGCAGCTCTTGAAATCGGCATGGTCCTTCCAGCGAAAGCCGTGCAGACGCCCGCGCCGCTCCTCGAAAAAGGCGATCACGGTCTCAAGATCGTCCAGCGACTTGACGCCATAGCCGGCATCGTAGCGGCGGCGGCTGTCCGCCCAGCGCTGATTGCGCTCCTCATAGCCGGAGCCGAGCACGACGATGTCGGTGCGTCGCTCCGGGCCGCCGCTCGCGCCGAAGGAGATCGCAGTGGGGAAGCGGATTTCGTGGAAGGGCATTATTCTGGCTCACTTCGTTCGGGCGCCGGGCATCTGCGCGGACCACCAACTAAAGATTCCGCTGTCCGCGGTTTACGGCGCGAACCAGCATCGCGCCGATCTGCGTCTCCGAGCGGCGGAAGCTCTCGGCGTCCTGCGCCGAGATGTTCATGTTGATCGTCAGGCTGCCACCGCCGCTCTGCGTGCGCACGCCGAGCCGCCCATCGCTCCCACGCGTCAGGGGTAAGATCGCCTCCGGCCCGGCCTCGCCGGCGAGGCCGAGTTGACCGCCGCCGAGCGGAAAGGTCACGGGTGAGGCGACGACGCCGCCTGTTGCGAATGGCGTAGGCATCGGCGAGCCAACCACACCGCCTTTGGCAAATGGGCTGAGACCCTGGAACAGGCTCGCCAGCCCGCCGCCGATCGCATTGCTGAAAGGCTGAACGGCGGAGCGCAACGCTAGCTTTGACAGATCGAGTGCCAGCGAGCGCAGCGTCTGGCCGAGTCCATCTCCGGAAAACGCGGCGTCTTCGAAAGCATTGGTGATGCTTTTGCCGAAGGCGTTGCCGAGGCGCTCCAGATCCTGAAGCTTCGCCCGGGCGTCGCTTGTATCGGCGCCGACGCGGACAGAAAGGCTGGCGACTGTGTCGGTCATTCAGTTGGTCCTTGACGGTCCGGAAAGCGTTGCATGAGCGCGGCAAGGTCGGTGCGGGCGAAAGGCGTCGACGAGCCGGGCAGTCCGGCGACGCCGCGCAATGCGAGACTGAGTTCGCGCGGCGTCATCGACCAGAAATCGCGGGGCGAGAGCCGCAATGTCCCGAGCCCGGCCGCCATCGCATCGGCCCAGGGGAAGGGCGTCATCCCGGATCGGCGGACGCCCGCTCGGGCTTTTCCGGCGTGAAGTCTCCGCCGCCGCTGGCTGTTTCGCTCGTCCCAAAAGTTGCGGTTAGCAGCCGCGCGACGATGTCGACAAAGCCAGCCGCACCGCCCTCGGCCTGCATCCGCGCAATCCTGCCCTCCTCAATCTCATTGCCACCGCCGCGCAGACCCGCTGCGATGATGCGGATGGCATCGCGCGCGCTGAGCCGCCCGGCCTCAAAACGCTGAGCGAGAGCCAGCATGTCGTCCGCGCCGAAGGCGTCTTCCAATTCGGCGAGCGCGCCGAGCGTGAGACAGAGCCGATAGGACTTGCCGTCCAGGATCGCTTCGATCTCGCCGCGATGACGATTGACCATGGGCTTCCGAAACTTTCGTTTGGCGTGTTTGCGAACGGAAAACCGCTCCACACTTTTCCTGCAAACACGCTATGCGGCGGTGAAGGTGAGGGCGCCCGCCGACTCCAGCGCGATGTCGAAGGTCAGCTCGTTGTCATGGCCGCCGGAATATTCCAACGCCGTGATCTGAAACGCGCCTTCGACGGTGCCGAAATCGGGGATGACGACCTGCCAATTGTGGATCGTGCCACCGAAGAAATAGCTGCGCACCGTCTCGTCGGTTGCCGCGTCCTTGAAGATGCCGGCGCCGGCGAGCTTGGCCGTTTTGACACCCGCGCCAGCAAGTAGCTCGCGCCATTCATTGACGGACTCGGTATGGGTGATATCGACGGTCGAGGCGTTGAAGGCGAGGCTCCGCGTGCGCAGGCCCGCGACGGTGGTGAAGCTGCCGGTGTCGGTCGTGTCGACTTTCAGAAGAAGGTCTTTGCCGCGTTGGGCCGCCATCGTTTATCTCCAGAGGGAATGGAATGGGTCCGCGGTCAAGCCCACGGATGACACAGTGCGGGCTTTGGAGCGCGGCTGAGGATCAAATCAGCGGCTCGGTGACCGCGCGGAAGCGCATGACGCCGTGATAGGTCTCGCCGTCTGTATCTCGCTTCAGGTCGGAAAACTGATGCGAGAGGTTGATCAGCCGATTGTCGTCCAGCATCAGTTCGGCATCGTCGAGCACCTCTCGGATCGCATCGGCGATCTCATAGGCCTCGCGTTTGCCGTCATAGCGCGACCAGACATGCAGCATCAGAATATGCTCCGAACCGCGCTCGGTGCCGGTGCTCCAGTCGTTCAGCCGCATCTGATCAAGGACGATATAGGGGAAGGCGGCGTCTTGCGGCACGTCATCGTAAATGCGCCCGCCGCCGAGCAGCGCAATCAGGGGCGCGTTGACGATCAGGGCGGCGTAAGCGGCTTTCTGCAAATCCCATCCAGCATTGGCCATGGGGATCTCCGGTTCGGGTGGGCTGCAAAATGGGTCAGGCCTTGCCTGCGTCGGCGATCCGCTCGCCGATGCGGCTGATGATGCCGGGCCGCGCCTCATCGAGAGCCGGCTCGAGCCAGGGCGTTGCCGGGCGGCCGAGACTGCCGAATTCGAGATACCAGCCGTAATCGAGCGGTGTGCTGACGGTCCAGCTCATGCCATCGCCGGCCGGGTCGACCGTCAACGATTGAGCCAGAGCGCCGCTTCGGCTGTCGGGCGGGCGGGCGTCCTGCAGACTGGCGCGCGCGGTCTCGCGCACATTTTCCGCAGCGGCCTGGACCTCGTCCCCGATCACGGCAGGATCGGCAATGCGGGACAGCGCCGCGCCGAATGCATCCAGCCCGTCCAGACGGGTTGTGAATTTCATAGATCACGCCGCTCGCATTGGCAGGTCAGAAATCGGCCCCGGCCATCCTTGTCCAGCAGCGAGAGGATGTGGAACGCATCCGATCCGTGCCGGAAGCGCATGGCCGGGCTCAGATCCGTCCGGCTGCGGATGGTGATGCGATAATCCGCATTGCCGGTGACCCGGTCGGCTGCGATAGTCTCCTTGCCTGTGACGGCCTCGACCACGCCCCAGACCTCGGCGACCTCGTCCCAGACGATCGTTGCGCCACCGCCGCCGTCATCCGTCCGCGTCTCCTGCTCTATGGTCAGGCGCTGACGCAGCTTTCCGATCCGCGGGCTCACAGCTTGGCGCTCCGATAGGGGGCTATGAGGCTGGCGACGCTCGCCGGGACCGGGTCGGCCGTCTCGCCGAACAGCACCGGCTCGCGCGCCTCATACCAATGCGCGACCAGCATTTTGAGCGCCTGGCGCACCGGCATCGGCACGTCATCGGCCGCCGTTCCGTAGCCGGCGGTAAAGGCGATCTCGATGCCGTTGATGCTGCGGCCTGGAAGCGGCCAGGCCTGTCCGTCCTGCCGCGCCAGACGCGGACGACGCGACGCCGTATCGACCAGGAACAGATCGGGGTCGAGCGTCACGGAGGTGTTCGTCGGGCTGTAGAGCCGCACTGCATCGACGCTGATCAGAGGACTGAGCGGCAGCTCGACGAACGGCTTATCCGGCCACTGGTCCAGATAGAGCGACCAGCTCTGGCTGATCAGCGCAAGGTCGAGACAATGCTCGATATGGAGCCGCGCCGCCAGAATGAGGCTGGCGATCAGCATGTCCTCGGTGTCGCCGTCGACGCGGCAGTGAAGCTTTGCTTCATCGAGCGAGATCGGCTCGGCCGAAGGGCCGGACGTCAGGATGAGGGGCATCGGAGGCCTTACAAAGTCGGTTGTGCCGGGGTACGCACTCATACGAGCCATGAGACGAAAGAGGCCGCGACGGGGGAGGGCATCGCGGCCTCGGCCCTTGACGGGCCATTGCGCTGGGGGGCAGCGCTTATGCTTGTCGCATATTGTTGTTTGCCGGCATGCGGCACGACTACCGAAAGCAAAAAAGCCGCTCTCAGCCTAGCATCGGACATTTGCGTATCAAGGAGAGCATTGAGCCGGGCCGGAATGGCCGCCCGAACCGACGTCCACAGCGTAACCGTCAAGTTATGGTTGACCAATCAAGAGGATAGGATGGAATGTTTCCATCGCCTCCGGGTCTGACGATCAAAATTGTATGCGAGGCATTTCGATTCGCGCTCAAGCAATTCCAGCAGAAATGTGGCCGATGTTGCCGATCTGCATAAGGAGGATTACGGGGGCGGCAAAGCGTCTGTCCGGCGCCGGCCCCGCCCTGCCTACGCGGTGCCGAATTTCAACAGCTTGATGGCGTTGAAATCCTGCACACCGCCGCCGACCCGCTTGGTCGTGTAGAAGAGGATATAGGGCTTGGCGGAGAACGGGTCGCGCAGAATGCGGATGCCGAGGCGGTCGACGACCAGATAGCCGCGGCCGAAATCGCCGAAGGCGATCGAGAAGCTGTCGGCGGCGATCTCCGGCATGTCCTCGGTCTCGGCGATCGGAAACGCCATCAGCGTGGCACCCTGGCCGGCCTGGTCGCTCGGACGCCAGATGTAATTGCCCTCGCCGTCCTTGATCTTGCGGATCTCGCCTTGCGTCGAGCGGCTCATCACCCAATGAGCATTCGTCCGGTAGGCGGACTTCAGCGTGTAGACCAGGTCGATCAGCTTGTCCGCCGGGTCGCTGGCCGCGAAGCCGCCGGAGACACCGGTCGTCAGATAGCCGATCTTGTCCCAGGCCCAGCTCGCCTCGTCGATCGTCGTATAGCTGAGAAAGCCCTTCGGCTTGTTCGAGCCGTCGCCGGTGACGAACGCAGTGTTCTCCTGCTCGGCGAAGGCGATGCGCACCTCTTCGGCCACCCACTCGTCGATGTTGACGGCGGAGTCGTCGAGCAGCGTCTGCGTTGCCGCCGGCATGGCGTAAAGCTCCATGGTCGGGAAGGCGAGCTCGGCCAGCGTCGGCGTGCTCGTCTGCGCCCGCGTCCCGGTCTCGGCGACCCAGCCGGTCGCCGCGCCGGTGATGGCGAAGGGCTTCTTATAGGTGTTGGCGGAGACTTGGCGCACGCCGGAAATGGCGCGGATCGGCGAGGTCTCGCGCAGGGCGCGCATCACGCCGGCCTCGACCTCCTCGGGCACCAGATAGCCGCCATCGGCATCGCTGCCGACGGAGAGCGCCTTCTCCTCCAGCCGGCGCAGATTCTGCGTCTCGCCGTGGCGCATATAGCTGTCGAAGGCGCCCTTGTGCTCGCTCGCCGCGCCGGTGCGGGGAAAGCTGCCGCCGCGCTGCGGGCGCGATGCCTTCAGCACGAGCTGGTCGACGGTCGACTTGTAATCGTCGAGCGCGCGGTTGATGCGATCGAGCTTCTCGGTCGTGACCACATCGGCGGACATGCGCCGCTCGATTTCGCCGAGCCGCTGGTCGTTGGTCTCCTTGAAGGCCTCGAAGGCGCGCAGGAAGTCGTCATGGGTGTCGCCGATCTCGGACGCCTGCGGCCGCACGGCCTTGT
Source organism: uncultured Alphaproteobacteria bacterium (assembly GCA_963798805.1). GTDB lineage: Bacteria > Pseudomonadota > Alphaproteobacteria > Rhizobiales > Rhodomicrobiaceae > CAVZCK01. The sequence continues at coordinate 91,192 of CAWCVC010000015.1, read as the reverse complement.
TCTCCCACTCGGCAGGAGCGGTGTATTCGGTCATTTCATCCTCTTCGGTTGATGAATCGTTCGTCTCGGCGGCTCAACGCGGCGGCGAGCCGATGGAAAGACCCCCGCCCGGCGTTGCTTCGCGCCGCGCCGGGGAGAGCGCGGGCTGGCTGAAGCCGGAGGAGCCGCGAAGCATCGACGCGCATGAGCCGGAGGCGAGCGCGTTCTGCCGGGCGGGGGTGGCCGCCTTGACGGCGCTGACGCGCGCGCCCGGCAGCATGGGGAAGGTGACGACAGAAATTTCCCAGAGGTCGATTTCGTAGAGGCGCCGCCGTCCGGTCCGGGCATCGCGGATCGCCTTGCGGGTGCGGAAGCCGATCGAGAGGCCGTCGAGCGCGCCCTGCCGCATCAGCGCCAGAATCTCGCGGGCGCGCACCACCTCCTCGACGACATGGCCGCGCACATAAAGGCCGCGCGCATCCTCGCGAATGACCTGCCAGGTGCCGATCGGCTGGGCCGGGTCGTGCTGGAACAGCATGCGGATCTCGGCCATGCCGCGCCGGGCGAGCGAGGTCCGGAAGGCGCCGGGCATGACGATGTCGCCGCCCTGATCCTCCGCGCCGAACAGGCTCGCATAGCCTTCGAAACTGCCCGGCGCGATCTCGCTGAGCCGGCCGGAAGGCGGCCGCGCGCGGACCGGCGCCGTAGAACCCGCCAGTGTCATCAACAGATTACCTTTGAAAGGAGGGGCGCCGCCAAATCGGGGGCGCATCCTGGCCGAAACCGCTATTGCGGCAACGGCGGCTCGATCAGCGGGCTGATGCATTTGTCGATCAGCGGCGTCAGCATCAGGCGAAGGGGCACGGCAATCATCGCCGAGACCGGCCACGCCGCCAGCCAGATGAGACCGGTATCGAGCGTCAACCCGACATTTTTGACGGTCACGCCGAACGACACGATCGCGGTCGAGGCCAGCGTCAGCGCCGTCGATGCCACAAGCCGACGATAGCGCCGGGGAATGCGCCAGCCTCTTTCGATGTCCATCGCCCGCAAGCACCGCGGCTCTCCGCGCGCCTGCGTCTGCGTCTGCGGGCAGAAAACCGGCTCCCATTCCGGCTGGAAACAGGTCCTTCCTTTGCGCCGTGCCTCTGCGCGAAAGATGCGTATTCGACCTTGAGGCGCGTAAACTGAAGTCGCGGGCATCGCCCCTCCCGGTCTCAGCGATTCCGAAACACTTTCCGCTTATGCAGCGCGCAGGCGGGGCAGCCTAAGCGCCCGCGTCCGCGCCGAGCGGTCCGTAACCGACCGCCGCGCGCTTCTCGTCGACGGTGAGGAAGTCGGCGCGCTGCACGCGGTCCCACAGCGCCGCGCGCTCGCCCGCCAGCGCCTCGACCTTGTCGAGCGCGGGCTTGAGCTCCAGCCCCTCGCCGAATGAGGGCCCGAGCCAGGCCGACAGCGCCTTCAGCGTGCGGCTCACGAAGCCGAGCACCGTTCCGCGCCAGAACACGCGGTTCGCCTCTTGGAAATTCGAGTAGGTATTGTCGCCGGGGATGCCGAGCAGCATCGGCGGCACGCCGAGCGCCAGCGCGATCTCGCGCGCCGCTGCGTGCTTGGCCTCCATGAAATCCATATCCTTCGGCGTCAGCGACATGGCGCGCCAGTCGAGGCCGCCTTCGAGCAGCAGCGGCCGGCCGGCATTCATTGCGCCCTGATAATTCGTCTCCAGCTCCGCCTTCAGCCGCGCGAACTGCTCCTCGGTCAGATGCCCTTCGGCGGCGGTATAGACGAGCGCGCCCGAGGGCCGCGCCGCATTGTCGAGCAGCGCCTTGTTCCAGCCCGAGGCCGCATTGTGCAGATCGATGGCGCTACTGGCCGCCTCGATCGGGCTCATGCCGTAATAATCGTTGGACGGATTGAATAGCGCCATGTGCAGGATCGGCCGCACGCCGTCCTCGGGCGACTGGCGGAAGCGGACGCTCGCGCCATTGGCGGTGTACTCGTAAGCCTCCGGCCAGCCGTCCGTGCCGGGCACGATCTTCATCCGGTCGGGCCTGAGCACATGCAGCTCGCGCACCCGCCCGCCGACGCTGACCGCCTCCATATAGCTGTTCCCGGCGATCAGTAGATAGCCGTACCAGTCCTCCAGGAGGTCCGGGCCGCAGGCGGCGGCATTGGGCCGGGCGAGCAGGTCGAGCAGCGGATGTTCGGTGATCTCTGTCTGGCCCTCGAACAGATGCAGCGGCACCGCGCTGGCGGCCTCCGCGATCATCCGCACTGAGCGATGAACGATCGGATTGCGCGCATAGCCTTCGCGGGCGAAGGCGGCATAGTCGCGCGGCGACCAGACCGGCTGGCCAGTATGGTGCAGCGCGATGAGCGGGCCGGTGGCGGAGGACTTGGTGGTGGGGGCCGAAGCAGGCTGTTGGGACGGCGCGCGCAGCAGCGCGGCCGCAAGGGTGCGGAACGACATCATTAAGAAAGCTTTCGGGTGTCTCGCTCGATCGAATTGACTATGGCATATTTTGCCACGCTTATGATTTGGTCGGGTGCTGGCGTGGACGAGAAGCAATTAAAAGAATACCTGCGGACAATTTATCCCAAGGAAGATGATGCTTGCGAATGGAAGGAATTCAAGAATTTGAAAAACGCTTGGAGTAGCCGCAAAGGAGAAGATGTCCTAAGCTACATCTCTGCCATTGCCAACATGGGTGGCGGTCATCTCGTCTTAGGAGTTAAAGATAAAACTCTGGATGTAGTCGGCATTGAGGAGTTTGGTGATTACACGACGAGCAATGCTCGTGAACGCCTCGCGGGTCGTGTGATCAATCTCGATACTGAAAATCTGAAAATTGAAGAGTTCACCACAAGCGATACAAAGAAAACAGTTTGGGTTATTCACATTCCGCAGCATCTCCCGCGTCGCCCGGTATATGCTCACGATAAGGCGTGGCAGCGGCTGGATGAAAGTCTTGTGGCAATGCGTCAAGAGCGACTTGAGGCAATACTGTCGGAGCCGCTTGCTGGTGCAGACTGGTCAGCTATTATCGACGCAAACGCCACCATCCAAAACCTCGATGAAGATGCCATTCGCCTAGCGCGAGAAAAGTTCACCCAAAAGAACACAAATGCTCCGTGGGTCACCCAAATACCCAATTGGGATGTGCCGACGTTCTTGGACAAGGCGGGTCTGACAACACAAGGTCAGATTACGCGAACAGCACTCCTGTTGGTGGGCCGGAGCGACTCTGTGCATTTCCTTTCCCCGCATCCGGCGCAGATTACTTGGAGGCTTGAGGGAACAGAGGCCTATGAGCACTTTGGCCCGCCGTTCATTCTTTCGACGACGGCGCTTTTAAGGAGAATTCGGAATGTGACTTATAAGCTCTTCCCGAATAATCAGCTTCTGGGCGTCGAGATTCCAACTTATGATACCAGAACGATTTTAGAGGGCCTTCACAATTGCCTCGCTCACCAAGACTACGAACGATGCGAGCGAGTGTTGGTCACCGAAACCCCAGATAGACTAATTTTCGAGAATGCAGGATGCTTTTTCGACGGAACACCAGACGACTATCTAGCCGGAAAAAAGACGCCAAGACGCTACAGGAATCAGTGGCTCGCAAATGCGATGGTGAAGGTCAATATGATCGATACCATGGGGCACGGCATTCATGACATGACCAAGTCACAACGCAAACGCTACCTGCCGCTCCCCGCGTATAAAGGGTCTACCTCAAAGGATACCAGGTTGGAGGTGCTTGGACGCCCCATTGATGAAAATTACACCCAGTTACTTCTAGAGCGAGGCGACGCTTTGGATTTGGACACAGTGATCCTGCTCGATCGCGTGCAGAAGAAGCTGCCAATCACGGATGCGGCAGCTGCACGATTGCGCAAAGAAGGATTGATTGAAGGGCGCAAGCCTAATTTCCATGTTTCGGCTGCAATAGCTGCTGCCACTGATACCGAAGCCGATTACAAGCGTGCCAAGGGCATGAATAAGGCGCAAATGAAGCAGTTCGTGCTTGCTCAAATTCAACAATCGGGAGGGGCCAAGCGTGATACCTTGGAGGATCTGATCGCCCCGCTCCTTCCTGCGGCATTGACCAAAAAACAAAAAAGCGATCGCGTGAAGAATCTGCTGTCAGAAATGAAAAGAGAGAATCTTATTTCGCCCGATCGCAACGGCCGTGGGGCTGTCTGGAATTTGGTCTCCGATGTGAACGTCTAAAAGCACATCAATTTTAGATGCTAAATGTCTGCTCTTAGACGTTTCATAAAAAGAGGCATTCAAAATGCTCAGATAAATCAATATGTTATATCGATTTATGCCAGGCAGATTAGAGGGTTCCTAGACGTTTGGTGGATACCGAACGGGCCCATTCCCGTTTGGCCGACTTTCCCCGCATCAATACCCCCGGGGCGGCACGCGAGGTCGCTGCCGCACCCCCTGCTGCGGAGGACGCATGCGCTGCTCTTGCGGATGCTGCTGCGGCGTGCGCTTCGGCGGCGGGAGACGGGGTCTTGCCGCCTGCCGTTGGCGCCGGCGCATCTCCATCTCGTACTCAGCCTGCAGGGCGTCCATCTCCCTCATCACCCTCCACACCACGGCGGCACAGGCGAGGGCGAACAGGTTGATGCCGATATAGGTCGAGCCGCGCGGGACATCGTGCGTGACCTGCTTGAAAACCGTGCCCCAGCCGAGCGACCAATAGAAGGAGACGTCCGAGCCGCTCGGCTTGCTCAGATAGAGCAGCGTGACGTTGATGCGGTCATCCATCAGCATAACGAGCCCCAAGCTTGTGATCACCAATGCTGGGAGGAGCAGAATGTGATGGGCGATCGACAGGACGAAGCCGAGGCGTATCTTCTGGAGCATCAGGATCGCGCCGGCGAGACCGAGGATCTGCACCAGCAGGAACAGGCCGATGAGGACCGTGTTCCGGCCGAAGGGCAGGTTGACGAGGACCCGCGGATCGATGCCCCACAGATTGAACCCGGCGCTCAAAATCTGAACGTAAGCAATGATATAGCAGAAGATAACCGCCATTCCGTCTCCCAGCCCTATGGCTTGCGGGCAGGACATTAAGGCGCAATCTGGGCGCGAAAGCGACTCGGGCGTCGTCCGGCTCAGTCAAAACAAGCTGCGTATCCGCGGCTCCACCCTCTCGCACAGCATCAGCTCCGTCAATGCCCACACCAGTGCGTCCAGCCGGTCCGGGCTGCGGCCGTCGGACAGGCCGCCCTGGCCGAAGTCGCACATCTGGTCCTCCAGCTCCGGCCAGACGCCGGCATGGAACACCAGGCCGCGCCGATAGAGGGCGGCGACCGGTCCGGCGCGCAGATATTTACCGCGCGTCGCGCGCACCATGCGCACCGGCACGTGCCGGCCCGTGCGCCATTTCGCCGGTGAGCCGGCCTGATCCGCATTCTCACCGCTCCGGTGTTTTCCGGATTGCGCGAGCGGCGGCACCTGGCGCAGCATCTCGGCGACCAGCTCGCCGCCCTGATTGACCTCGGCGACGATGCAATCGGCTTCGAGGCTCTCATAGAGGCTGATGGCGGCGAGCGCCCAGTCGAGCGGCTGCACGCCTTGCACCGTGGCGTCGGCGAGCACATAGGCGCGGCCGTCCTCGGCGAGGCCCGCCGCGACGATGCCGCAGGCGTCCGCCCGCGCGCCGCTTGTCACCGGCGGGTCGACCGCGACGACGATGCGCTCGAGCGGCGGGGCATCGCTGACGCGCGAGCGCTCGATGATCTCGCGCTGCCAGAGCGCGTCCGGCCGGTCGTCGATCAGCTCGCCGTCGAGCTCCTGCCGGCCGAGCCGGGTGCCCTGATAGCGGCCGACCACGGCGTCGAGGAATGATGGCGCCAGATTGGCGGCGTTCGCTTCCGTGCGGGCGCGGCTGATGGCGACGCGCGGGTCGGCAATGAGACGCTTCAGGAGCGGGATCGGGCGCGGCGTGGTCGTCACCGCCTGACGCGGGCGCTCGCCCAGGCGCAGGCAGAATTGCAGCATGTCCCAGGCGCGCTCGGCATAGCGCCATTTGGCCAGCTCGTCCGCCCAGGCCGCGCCGAATTGCGGGCCGCGCAGCGACTCCGGATCGTCGGCCGAGAACAGCTGCGCCACCGCGCCGTTCGGCCAGCTCAGCTCGCGGCGCGAGGCGTTGTAGGTCGGGCGTTCGCCGGGCGGGTGGATGGCGAGGAGCCCGGACGGGCCGTCGATCATCACCGCGCGGGCGTCGGTCAGCGATTCGCCGACCAGGGCGATGCGCTCGACCGGGCTGTCGGCGAAAGGCGGGATGCCGAGCGCCAGGCCGCGCACCCATTCGGCGCCGGCGCGCGTCTTGCCCGCGCCGCGTCCGCCGAGAATGAGCCATGTGGTCCAGGGGTTCTCGCCTTGCGAGAGGAGGGGCGGGAGCTGGTCGTCGCGCGCCCAGAGCTGCCAGTCATGCAGGAGGAATTCGGCCTCCGGGGCGCTCAGGTCGCGCGTGAACCGCTCAACCGCCGATATTGCCGCGCAGCTTGTCAAGCCGGCGCGCAAACTCGTTGCGGAGGCGGTCCGCGTCATGCATGTCCTTTGCGGAAGGGGCGGCGTTGGTCGCGGTGAGGGCTACGGCGCCCCTGCTGTTGCGACCGCCGGCGGCGTTGGCGTTGCCGAAGCCTTTGAGCTTCTCGAAGAGCCGGACCAGCGTGTTGAGCGTGCGAGCGTCGCGTTCGCTATCGGCTGCTGAGGCCGGGCCGTCGGCGATGCGCGTCTCGAACTCGCTCATCTTCCGCTCCAGCAGGGTGAGCAGCCGCTGCGACAGGTCGACCTTGCGCTTCCGTGCCCCGATCGCCTTCCGCGTCGCCGCCGCGATCACCGGCGAGCGCAGCTCCCAGCCTGCGCGTCTCGCACGGTCGTACAGCGTCCGCCGGTCCACGGAATGAAGCGCGCAGATCTCATCGACCGTGAGCGCGCCCGCCGCATAATCATGCGCGACCGCGTCCCAGTCGGGCCCGCAGCCGATATCATTATCGGATGCCAATGTCTGCTTTTTCGATTGAACGCTTTGCGCCGGGGATGCGAGCGTGCAGGTCGCGACCTCGACGGCTCCAGCCAGGGACAGCGGCAACTGAGAGGCTGCAGGCTCAGCGGCCCCACTCGGCAGTAACAGAACGCCAAAACCGCCGCCCGATCCCCTTCCGAGGAGCGCCGGTCACCGACCCACTTTTCCGATCATGCCAAGACCATACACGAGAAGCGTTGCGCTGTGAATTCGGTGTTTTACGTATTTGGTGATTTATTCCCCGGCGTCGAGGCGGATTTGCTCCAGGACAGCGAGAGCGCATTCCGCGTCTTGGCTATGGTGACCTTGTCGGTGAAGATCTTCTCGAACTCCGAGACAAAGGAGGTAACCTGATAGCCGTTCTTTGCATCACGGCCTCGTCCCTCAAGATAGCTCTTCATTTCGCTGTTCGTGACTCTTACCGCGCCTCTGTGCCAGTGTTTTTCGATCTTCTGAACCACATAATATTGGCGGAGTTTGGCCAGCGAAACATTGTCCTCTTCCACATTGGCCTCCAACTCCTCGCGCAATCGGCGTATCTCGGCGAACAGAAGCACCGGACCATCAGCCACGATTGAGATCGAGCTAAAAATATTTGTGAGTGAGTTTTCAAGCCGAATGCGTGTGAATTCGGGGTTCAGGTGTGGGATGTCGGTCAATGTTTCAATATAGATTTCGGCGCTATTAGAGCCAACGACAGAAAATCCGTAGCAAGAGCGTTTTTCATCAAGTTGCTCAGGAGACATCTGCTCATAGCCCGCCAAATAGATACTTTCCGTACCAATCTTATAGCCAGCTCGACGTCCTTCGCGGCTGACGATGATCTTCGCTATGGGCGACACGACATTGATTATTTCGCGTGCCAGCTCTTCTTCATTGAGTTCGCCCTCAAGCGCCTGAACAAGAGCCTTCCACCGCAAGTCGGAATAGATATCGGATAATGATTCCCCAAATTGCAGAAGGAGCGTCAAAATCGGCTGCATCTGATCCTTGGGCACGTCCGTAAATAGTCCGATTACGACGCCTTGAAGCCCTCTTGAGAACATTGGAAGCGCTACGCGTTGCCCGAGCACACCCTCTGCAGTAGCGCTTCTATTCGGCGATAGCCTTACGACTTTTTGTTCCAGAGCTTGCACCATCGCCATAATCCCCCTAGCGCTAAGACCCGCCCATGGTCCGATACAGATAGTATCGAGCGCAGCGGCCCAAGCGAGCCAGGGAGACTGAGAGTAGAATTCAATCTCGCCTTCGATTGTTATTTGCCTAAATGATTGAACTTCGAGCTGTCTTTTCGGAAGCAGGGGGAACGGGCAAGTTTCGAACAATCGATCAGCCCAAGAACCACCAATTGCCAGCGCCAACTCAGAGAGATGATCCAATTCATTGACGTGATCTAGAATAGTCCTTACACGCGGGGCGGAAAAAAACGGACTGAACACACCATTATATACTCTCGCCATCTGCGCCCCGTGACGTATAAGCGCTCGCGACAGATGCGTTGCGTCTTCAGTCGAAAGCAGACCACTCTTCTCAGCAGCATCAAAAAAACGTGCTGAACCGGGGGGACATCTCAAACAGGTTTCCCAAGGATCGAATGCAAAAAAAAAGGCCAGCCCTCGGCATTCGGTTTGCGCTTCTTCACCTCGCCCGGCAACGATCCGAACGTTGTGGCATGTGGCTAAGGTTTTTGTTAATTGTATTCGACACTTGGTATTTATTTCTTCAAGCTGTTGTAGAGGCTCATACACTGATATGTCTGCTTTAGACTGGAGTTTAGCCCAATCTAAAATTATACCGGTTAAGGGATCTGGTCACAAGCTTGGAATGCGGCTTGGCTGCAATGCAACCCAACATGGCTCTATTCTCAAGATAAAAAGTAAAATTAAAAGGAGACCGGAAGATCTCGAAAGAATTCTGGGCTTAACATGATAGCAAATTCGTCATCAGAAATCTTTCCTTTGACCTGCTGATATATGTCTGCGGGTAACTTTTTTCCTATTATGAGAAGATTGCCATCGCTTAGCGTAAAAACTGCAGGACAATTGGCAGGCATGCAACGAAGATGGGCAGGCGTAATCTCTTCATTTATAAAGGTTTTTTTGGGCATTTGGCTCTCCCCCGGCTGCAATCGCGCTTAGCCTTAGATCATGGATTCTATCTTCACAAAAGCGGGGGAACTTAAGAACGATGGAGATTCGGCATATCTGTTCTAAATAGGCAACAGCGCGACCAATATAAGGTAAAAACATCTTGTTCCGACGTGAATAGAATGAAAGGATTTTCATAAAATGCTTGCATTTAAGGTCTTGAGCGACGCGCTATTCCCAGTCAGCACGCCAAGAAGCCCAGTCCCTCAAGAAAATCACGGCTAAGCCTAACTGCGAATTCGTCGTTTCCGATTTTTTGCCTTACCTCTGCGAGAAGCTCGGGCGATACCGTCTTTCCGATAATTAGCAGGTCGCGGTTGCTGAGCAATAGACTGCAGGACACCCGCTATAAGAACGGCGAAGATGGGCAGGGATCCCACGATCCACATTCTCTCCAGAAGCCGAGATCGCTACGGCCCGTTTTGCTCTTTGTGAGTATAACCCTGAATTCCGAAAGTTTGTCGCTAAATTAGAACTTTCATAAGCTTTCGCCCCCGGATAAGTCATTTTGATATCTTTGAAGCATTTTTGTGCATACTATCAAGTCATGAGCAATAGGACTTGGAAGTCGAAACGCAGGAAGTTGGCCTGAAAGGCGGACTTGCTTCAAAGGCCAAGACGAATTACCGCTTTCCAAGCGTTAGACCATTCTATTGCAGTGGGGATAGGAGGAATTGATGTTTAACGGTAATTTCTATGGTCTCATTATGACCTTATTGACCTTGGTCATTACGGTCATTTTGACGATGAGACAGGTGGGAAGTATATACTTGACAAAGCAGGCTTCTAACCCTACACTCAGCGTCAAGGAGCACTGCCATGCCCAAACGTACGCCAGAAATTACCGTTATTCGAGCAGTTCCGCTTGGGGCGGACGCCGATCTAGAAAACGAAATAGCTTACGTAACATTCGTTTTAGAGAACGGCGATCATCTTCATGTCGAGATGGCCATACACGGACTCGAAAAGCTGTCCCGGCATATTGAGCACGCACGCGAGCAACTGCACGACGGAACTGTTCGTCGGACGGAAAATTAGTCATGTCCATTGATCTCACCAATAAGATCTACCACGATGAAGACGCGGCACGCGAGCATCTGGAAAGCCAGATATGGCCAGATGGTCCGGTGTGCCCTCACTGTGGTTCTGTTGATGCGACGGCCTTGAAAGGCAAGGCGCATCGCAAAGGCGTCTATCAGTGCAACGATTGCCGTGAGCAGTTCTCTGTGACGGTCGGAACCGTTTTCGAGCGCTCCAAGATCAAGCTGCATAAATGGGTTCTCGCCGCGCATCTCATGGGCGCAAGCAAGAAAGGCGTTTCATCCAAGCAGATCGAGCGCATGCTCGCCGTGAGCTACAAAACGGCTTGGTTCATGACCATGCGGCTTAGAGAGGCCATGCGTGAAGAAGTGCCCTCTGGCGGCATCGGCGGCGCGAACAAAGTTGTCGAAGCGGACGAAACCTTCGTCGGCGGCAAAAAGAAGAATGTCCACAAAGGCAAGCCGGAGCCGAAGAAGCACGCCGTTGTTGCGTTGGTCGAACGCGACGGCGAGATGCGCGCCAAGCACGTCGCTGATGTCACTGCGAAGACCTTACGCGAAACGCTTGTCACTCAGGCCAACCGCAAATCCTACCTGATGACTGACGAAGCTGCGGCCTACAAAGGCGTCGGCAAGGAATTCTCCGGTCACGGCTCAGTCAATCATTCAGCCGAAGAATATGTGCGCGGCATGTTCTGGCATACGAACACCGCTGAGAGCTTTTTCGCCATCCTCAAGCGCGGCGTGTACGGAACGTTCCATTCCATCTCTGAGCAGCATTTGCAGCGCTATGCTGACGAATTTGCGTTTCGCTGGAATACCCGCGAAAAGCTTGGCTTCGACGATTTCGACCGCGCAAGCGTCGTGCTCAAGGGCGCCACTGGAAAACGCCTCACCTATCGGCGGACTGACCAAACCGCGAACGCTTAAGCAAAAAGCGAGGCGTTTCCTCCAATGGCGCAAACGTAGGCAAAGGCCCGATGGCTCTCGTTAGGAGAGCGCATCGGGCTTCCGACTCCGTGTAAACTGGCTCTGTAACGAATCAGGGCACGGAGAATAAAGATGGCATCCGAATTTGTTGCGGGCCTCGGCCTCTTCAAGACCGCGTTTGATATTGCGAAGGGATTGAAGGACATCAATGACGCCACCATTCGCAATGGGGCGATCATAGAACTTCAAGAAATGATCCTCTCCGCACAGCAACAACAAGCGGCGCTGATTGATCGCGTACGCGATCTTGAAAAAGAAGTGGCTGATCTGAAAGCATGGGGAAGAGAAAAGGAACAGTACGAGCTTCAACAGGTCGATCTCGGTGCTTTTACCTATGTTCCCAAGCCAGACACTGAGGCGGCCAAACAGCCGCATTGGTTGTGTGCAAATTGTTACGAGGACGGAAAGAAATCCTTTCTCCAGGTGCAAGGCAAGGCACCGGGTGGCAGGGTTGGAGAGAGCTACACTTGCCGCAGATGTAAGGCCGGATTTGTAACTGGGTACGGCGTTCACCCGTAATACCCTCGTTATGATGCCGGGCCTATCCCTTCTTCGGTTGATGATCATCATTCCGTTTGGCCTTGCGCTCCTCAACAGCCTTCTTGTGAGGTTTAGGGGGCGTCTTGAGCATGCGTTTTAGGATCGCATCGCCGCGCTTGGGATCGCCTTCGGCTTCATTTTCTTTTTTTGAGGTCTTTGCCATGACTGACGATTCCGATAACTGGCCCTTGCCACGCTATGACATAGGGCAATCTAAGCACATTCACGCTCTGGGCGTTGTGGCCACGCTATACAATCAAATGGAATTTTCTCTGTTTTGTCTCCTGATGGACTACACCAAGCTCAGCAGCGAGACAACACAATGGCTTATCGCCAATATTTCCAATAACTTACGCTTAGAACTGCTTCGGCGCTGCGTCGGTGAGAATGAATCTGACCCAACCACAAAGGATCACGTTCATCATTACGCCGCTTGTTTCGATATCTGTACGGAGAACAGAAATTTTCTAATGCATTCAATGAGTAGCAAGCCAAACGATAACGCGTCACTTAGCTTTATGAAGGCATCCAGAAACGATCCAAAAAAAGTAAACCATATAAATCTGTGCTTAGAAGATATTCGCTGTGTTGCTGACGACATAGCAAACACAATGACATTTGGCGGCCTGCTACATATATATTTCGCGTTTAGGGATTTTCCTCAGAGTCCTGAGTTCTCTGAGGAGATGCGGCGAACGTATTCCACATTGCCAAAAAGACCTCAGTTACCAAGTAAGTTGTTGAAACCGAATTCCCCAGTTCCAAAAGGCGGTCAGCCCCGGCGTCGATCATCTCGCGGGTGACTTCAATTTCATTTTCAGCACCGGCCTGTCGGGATTCTCGTGCCATTCTGAATCTGCTTTGTCAGGTACATACATCCCAGACAGGTTCACGAGAGCGGCATTCGCTTCGAGGTCGTCATCCAGCCGGTGAAAGAATATATGCTGGCACAGAAACCGGATCAGACGCGGGACGGCGGCCAGAACAGAAAGGATGAACTGAAGAAGCCGACCATCGTGAAACCGGGCCATATGTGAGCCCGCCACCCAATCGCCTGACAAAGACAGTTAGTCGGACTGGCGGGATTGGAGGCAAAGAGAGTGAATCATGCTCGGAATCGCCTCCGCCGCAGGAGCGAAAACGATCACCCCCGCCTTACAATGAAGCGCTCATAGCGCCCGTTCTTCACCTTCTTCTCGCTCACCGCGAAATTCCTCACCGAAATCCCGGCTTCATGCACCGTCTCGGCTCGGCCCGAAACGAGGGGATGCCACCAGGCCAAATCTTCGCCTCTTGCGACAAGCCGGTAAGCGCAGGTGGACGGCAGCCACTCCAATGTCGCGGCAGTCTCCGGCGTCAGCGCCACGCAATCGGGCACCTTCCGATGGCGTTCGGAATAAGCCGTGCAGCGGCAGGCTCCGATGTCGAGCAGCTTGCAGGCCACTCTCGTATAAGCCAGATCGCCGGTGTCCTCGTCCTCCAGTTTCAACAGGCAGCAGCGGGCGCAGCCGTCGCAAAGCGACTCCCATTCCTCGGCCGTCATCTCTTCAAGCCGCTTTCTCTTCCAAAACGGCAATTCGTCCTGCATCGCCAATCGTCTTTCACATGGTATCGTCTTTGATACGAATCGCGCGTTAGACCAGCCGCGCGGCCGGTCTCCCACACGATGTGACGAACACCGGCTTTTGTGTTTGCCGAGCGTTTCAACTCGCGTATTTAAGAAGTCCCATTGGACTGTCTCAGAGGGTCACCGCCTTGCGCGATTGGATTTTCAAGCCGAACCGCAAAAACCGCTTGATCGATTGGTGGGCGCTCGACTCCTGGATCGATTCAAGCATCTACTCGGTCTGGGCACGATACCAGGATCTTTGGTCCGCCTATTCCAATTTCGTCAACCAGTTCCGTGTCGGCGGCTTCAGGCGTCTCGTTGCGGAGATATTTTCCGAGGCCACGACCATCGGCATGATGGGGCTTGTCGGACTATTGGCGTTGGCCTTGCCCTCGCTCGAGGCGACCAACGATCCGTCCTGGCGCACCGCCTCGCAATATAGCGTGACGTTCCTCGACAGGAACGGCGCCGAAATCGGCAAGCGCGGCATTCTGTATTCTGACTCGGTGCCGCTGGAAGAGATCCCAGACAATCTGATCAAGGCCGTTCTGGCGACCGAGGACCGCCGCTTCTTCGATCATTTCGGCATCGACGTCCTTGGAACACTCCGCGCCATGGTCGCCAATGTGCAGGCGAATGACGTCGTCCAAGGCGGCAGCTCGCTCACGCAGCAATTGGCGAAGAACCTATTCCTGACCTCCGAACGCTCGTTCGAGCGCAAGGTGAAGGAAGCCTTTATCGCGCTCTGGCTCGAAGCCCGGCTGACGAAAAAGGAAATTTTGAAGCTCTACCTCGACCGGTCTTACATGGGCGGCGGCACCTTCGGCGTCGAAGCCGCCTCCCAGTTCTATTTCGGCAAATCGGTGCGGGACATCAATCTCGCGGAAGCCGCGCTGCTCGCCGGCCTGTTCAAAGCCCCGACGAAGTTCGCCCCGCATGCCAATCCCGCCGAATCGCGAGCGCGGGCGAACCAGGTGCTGACTAACATGGTGGACGCGGGCTTCATGACCGAGGGGCAGGTGCACGCCGCGCGTCTCAACCCCGCCAAGGTGATCGAGAACAACGATACCTATTCGCCGAACTACTTCCTCGACTGGGCCTTCGAGGAGGTGCAAAGGCTGACCCGCGGCAAAGGAGAATATAACCTCGTTGCGCGCACGACCGTCGACATCGACCTGCAGAAAGCTGCCGAACAGGCGGTCGAAACCACGCTCGATCAGAACGGCAAAGCCATGCACGTCGGTCAAGCGGCCATGGTCGCGATGGACACCGACGGTGCCGTGCGCGCAATGGTGGGCGGCAAGGACTATGGCGAAAGCCAGTTCAATCGGGCAACGAAAGCGCTCCGGCAGCCGGGTTCCTCATTCAAGACTTATGTCTATCTGACCGCGCTCGAAAATGGCGCAAATCCCAACCAGAGCGTCGTCGACAGCCCGGTTTATTGCGGTAACTGGTCGCCGAGCAACTATTCGGGCGGCTATCGCGGCCGGATGACGCTGATGACTGCACTCGCCTTATCGATCAATACCATTGCTGTGAAGCTCTCATTCGAAGTGGGCCGCGATAAGGTCCTCGGAACCTTGAAACGGCTCGGACTCGATCGAATCAAGAAAACCTGTTCGATGGCTCTCGGCGACCAGGGCGTGACGGTCCTCGAGCATACGTCCGGCTATGCGACATTGGCCGCGGGCGGAAAGCGCGTGAAAGGCTATGCGATTACCGAAATCCGCAATGGCCAGGGTGAGCTGGTCTATTCGCGCCAACGGGACGAACCGCCGCCGCAGCAGGTCTTCGACCGGAAGGTCGTTGAGACCATGAACGAAATGCTGTCTCACGTGATCACGGAGGGTACCGGACACGCGGCCGCGTTGGATTTTACCGCCGCGGCGGGCAAGACAGGGACCAGCTCAGACTACCGCGATGGCTGGTTCCTTGGCTTCACCGGGCAATATGTAGCGGGCGTGTGGTTCGGCAATGACAGCTATTCGCCGACGAACAGGGTCACCGGCGGCTCGCTGCCGGCGCGAACCTGGCATCAATTCATGGTGGCCGCACATACGAGCTACAATATCCCGCCGATTCCGGGTGTCCCTTTGAGCCCGAAGCAAATCGAGGAGATGCAGCGGATTGCGGAGATCAAGAAGGAAGACCCTACGCTGGGAACGCTTCCGCAGGGAGGGCGCCGTATGCCTCCGAAGACGCGTCAATTGTTGATCGGCCTCGCCAAGATGTTTAAAGACGCCAAGCCGCTCGACGCGAACGGCGTCAAGGGAGCTTCGCTCAACGGAATGATGCCGGCGCGGGTTGCGCGCGGCGCAAGTCCGTGAGGTCATTGCCTGGGTGCGCGGGCGCTGTCTCAGATTCGCGCGCTGGCATCGCAATGGTGGCGCGCCGAAGGTCGGGCAAGAGCCTTGGCATCGGTGAAGTTGCTCGGCCCATCGGCTGTGGATAGGCGTCGTGAAGAACTTTTTCGCTTTCCTCATTTTTGCGGGCCTTTCGCTGGTTATCGGGCTTGGCTCCGCCCGCTACATGATCGATGACGGCTTTGCGCTCGTCACCGCCAGCACCGGGCCTTGGAAAACCTGGCTCAGCGCTGGCAGCCTTTCCGCGGATCCCTATACACGCGCTCATATAGCCCGCTCGGGCCAGCTTCCAATTACCTCGGCAAGCGGCCTCACCTATTTCGCAACAACCGACAGCGACGGCCACACTCTAAGCTCCTATTGCGACTACGAGATCATCGCACGGCCTCTCGCGGCGCTGTGGTGGACGGTCGCCGTCTTCGACGAGGATGGCAAACTCATCCCGAACAAGGCCGCTCGCCACGCATTTGGCAGCCAAAGCCTGACCATACTGCCCGACGGGACGCAGCGGATCGTCATGGCGCCGGAGGCGCGACCGGGCTATTGGTTGCCTTCCGGTGACGGTCACGATCTGACGCTTGTTCTGCGGATCATCCGGCCGCTAGAAGTCAGCCGGCAAAATGGTGAGGTGGTCAGCATGCAGAACCTTCCGCTCATCAAACGGGTGAGCTGCTGATGCGGACGCTTTGGCCCTGGCTCGTTGCCTCGCTGTTCTGTGCCGGTGTGATCCACGTTCTGGCAGTTTTCGGCGTGCCTTACGTCGCTTCTCGGGACGCCTGGGCAAGGCTCTCGAAAATGACCGAGTTGAACAGGATCTATGTGATGCCAGTTGCGGCGAGCGAAGCGCCGCTGCCCTTCATGGCACCCGATATCGCCTACGCCTTCTGCCGTTACGACCTCACGAAAAACAATGTGCTCGTGAAGACCAAGCTCGGAGACGCGACCTGGAGCATCGGCGTGTCCACGCGGCATGCTGAGAACTTCTATTTCATCAGCGGCGCGGAAGCGAAGCGCCGCGAGTTGCGGCTGCTCATCGTTCCCCGCGCGCGCCTATCCGAGGAAGCCAGCACCGAGCGTTCCGAGGAAGGAGAAGAGCAGATTATCGTCATCGCGCCGGACATGACCGGCATCGTCGTCGTGCGCGCGCCGATCAGAGGCCCAAGCTTTGCCGCCGACACCGTCAACGCGCTGCAAAGTGCGGAGTGCAGCCCGGTCACCGAACCGGCCATCGATCCGGCGACGCTGTCCGTCGGGGTCGGCATTCCGGAGCAAAGAGGCGCGGCCGGCATTCCGACGAACTGATGACCCTCGCTCTGTCTATGGCTGGCTGCCGCGATCACCTGAGCGCTGCGCTTGAAGGTTGAAGCGGCGCGTCAGCTTCTTGCGGGGGCGATTGAGCCGTTCGCGGCTGATCTTCGGGAAGAGAACGATTTCGGCTACTTCCGCCGAGGGCCACGCCGCCGCATTACCGGGAGTCCCCGGATCATCACAGGCTTCAATCGGGCACACGCAGGCGGCGGCGATCCGCCCATGGCGAAAATCGACAATAGTGCTCATGAAATCAATCCGGTGAGGAAGCGCCGCCCAGACCAGCACCCCGTGCTGGCGTCTGAATCTGACCGTCGTGCAAGTAATCTCGCGTGTCACGGCTAAAGAACAGTTAAGGCGGACAGAAAAAATCCTACAGTTCTTGAAGAATTATTCGCTGACGAGAAATTCATCCAAAAAATGGCGCCCTTGGCGGTCCTCGATCTCCACCACCCACATATCCGAATCAAAATCTGCCTGCCGCGTCAGATAAGCGTCGGCCGCGCTTTCGGTCGCCCTGTCGGGCGGCAGGGCCTGCGACCAGCATCGCCCGCCATGATCACCTTCAAGCGCGGCAATCGCCGGGCGCAGCACCTGGGCGAAACCGTCTAGGGTGCTGATCTTGATGAAGATTGCACCGGCATCGGCGTCGCCGCGGCGCACGACGACAGCCGCGATTGGGACAGCGCCCAACTGGCGGATATAGGCGCTGACCCAGATGCTGGATTTCAGCCGCAAAGCCGGTCCCCGAATTCCTTGCTCATCCGACCGGCCCTTTGACGTTGGCCCTCTATTGCCTCGCTTCCGTGACGAATTTCGTGCGCAGAAACGCCTCAAGCCCTTCGATCCCGCCTTCCGACCCGTAGCCGGACTCGTTCACGCCGCCGAAAGGCGTCTCCGGCATGGAGACGAACGGGTTGTTGATGCCGACGAGTTCCGCCTCCAGCGCGTCGGATATCTTCGCTGCCTTACCGCCATCACTCGTAAAGACATAGGAGGCGAGGCCGAAAGGCAGGCTGTTGGCGCGATCGACGACCTCGTCGAAGCTGTCGAAATGGGTGATTGGTGCGAGCGGTCCGAAGGGCTCGTCGGTCATGATTCGGGCCGTATCCGGCACATCAGCGAGAACCGTCGGCGCATAGAAATAGCCGTGATTGCCGATCCGCTCGCCGCCCGCGCGGACTTGTGCGCCGTGGTCCTTGGCGTCATTGACGAAGCGCTCCATGACCTCCAGCCGGCGTGCGGCGATCAGCGGCCCCATCTGCACGCCGTCTTCGAGCCCGTTGCCGACTTTGACGGCCTTGGCGCGCTCGGCGAAACCGTCGACGAAGCTCTTATAGACTTTGTCCTGGACATAGAACCGGGTCGGCGAGATGCACACCTGGCCGGCATTGCGGTATTTGAAGCCAGCCATCAGCGTCAGCGCGCGGTTCACGTCAGCGTCGTCGAAGACGATGACCGGAGCATGGCCGCCAAGCTCCATCGTCGCGCGCTTCAGCGTATCTGCGGAAAGCTTCAGGAGATGCTTGCCGACCGGAACGCTGCCGGTGAAGGACACTTTCCGGGGCGTCCAGGACGCAAGCAAGTGCCGAGAGACTTCATCCGGCACACCGAACACGACATTCAAGACGCCCGGTGGGAGCCCGGCCTCCTGGAAGCAGCGTGCAATGGCAACCGCGGTCCCGGGTGTCTCCTCGCTCGGCTTTATGATGATCGAGCAGCCGGCGCCGATCGCGCCGGCGACCTTCCGGATCACATTGACGCCCGGAAAGTTCCAGGCCACGAAAGCGCAGCACGGTCCGACCGGCTCTTTGACAACCGTCTGCCGCACGCCCGGCGTTCGCGCCGGAATCAGCCGGCCATAAGCGCGCTTGCCTTCTTCGGCATACCAGCGCGTCACATCGATGACGAACTGCAGCTCGGCCTTTGCCTCGCCAACCGGCTTGCCCATTTCCATGGTGAGCGTCCGCGCGTTCTGGTCGAGCCGGTCCTCCATCAGGCGGGCAGCCTTCTCCATGACGGCCTGCCGCTGAATGGCGGTCTTGGCGCGCCAGACCTTGAAGCCTTCGGCCGACGCTTCGAGTGCACTGTCGAGATCGGCGGCGGATGCGTGTGGAACCTCTCCGATCACTTCCTCGGTGGCAGGGTTGACGACCGGGTCGGTCTTGCCTTGACTTCCCTGGCGGAATTCGCCCGCTATCAGCAGCTCAAGCTTTTCATAGGCCATGGTGATCTTTCTCTCTCGTGGTCTGACAGGTGAGTCTCGCGCGGAAAGCGCTCGCCGGCGTGGGCGCCCGCGTCACAAGCTTCGGCATGACGGCTAGATATATTAGGGCGTTTGGCGTCGAGACAACAGCCCGCGTGCATTATTAAGCTCCATGGCATCGACACGGAACGCCGATCTCAGTCGGTTTCACTCAGCGGAGCTTCTAATTGGGTGGCGGCAATAGCTCCACAAAGGGTTCGTCCAGGAACGGCCATGGTAGGGCGCCGGGCGGAGCATCGCTGGAGTTGGAAGGGGCAGTCGTCGCTTCGGTATTCGCTCCCGGCACGCCGGCCGCGCGCCGTGCTGCCCGGCGCGCAAGTGAGGCATAGCGCCCCCTGGGATAGGTGCTCAGATAGCGCCGGTAACCGCCATGTGTGTTTTCTGCTTTCGCCTTCGCCCATAGATCATCTTCTCTTTGCGCTGCAGCTGGATTCGCCTCGATTGCGGCCCGCCTTCTCCTCGCCTCGCTGTGATACCGACCACGCGG
The DNA here is from genome assembly GCA_963798805.1 of uncultured Alphaproteobacteria bacterium. Taxonomy (GTDB): domain Bacteria; phylum Pseudomonadota; class Alphaproteobacteria; order Rhizobiales; family Rhodomicrobiaceae; genus CAVZCK01. Next base: position 71,414 of record CAWCVC010000015.1, on the reverse strand, counting down.
ATGTGCTGACAAATAAGCCTGGATCGCAGCTCGTGTGCCCTCGCGCCTTGCCCTGACCCAAGTGGCCTCCTCCTTCTGGTCAGACATCGCGTCTTCGATCGCCGCCAGCCTGTCCTCGGCTTCGTCTTCGAATTGACCATCCCGAAAATTCGCCAAATAGGCACGGTAGGCAGCAGCCGTATCGGCCGTTTGCGCCTCCCGCCAGGCATGTTCATCTGCCCTGCTGTTTGCCTGCTCAATGAGCCTGGCCAAGCGCTTTTTTGCTAATGCTGTTTCCGAAGTGTCCGGAGCATCACGGATCAATCGCTGAAGCTCCTCCGCCCGGTTCACCGCGGCGAGGAGAGCGCGGAACCGGATGCGGGCATAGTCGGCCTCCTTTTTCTCCGAGAAGCGCGAGATAAAGGCTTGCAAGGCGCGAAGGTCGATTGAACCGCGCAACTCGATCCATTCCTTGATCCAGGGCGGTTCGACCACCTCCGCCGGTTCAAGCGGCGGCTCCTGCAGCGCCGCAAGCTGCTGCGGCTGCGAACCGTCGGCGGGTGGAATAGGCTTTGGACTTGCCGGCCCGTCGGAATCGTCCTTGAGCGGCGTTGTGGTCGAGACCGGCACTGCCTCGATCTCGCGCTTCTCGTGCGCTGCTGCCGGAGGTGCCGCATCCGCAGCTTTGGCAGTCACGGCGGGAGGAGGCGTATTCGGCAAGGTCACGGCGGTGTTGACCCTGTCGCTTACATCCTCCTGCGGTTTCATGACCGGCTTTTTTTCCTCACCCGGCGCGGGAGGCGCGAGCAAAGGCTCCCCCGCCGTTTGCGCTGCGATGACCTTGGCAGCGGGTTCGACCTTCTCCGTTGCTTCCAAAGCCGCCACCTTGGCCGGCCCGGTCACTCCAACGAGAGCGGTGATATGCTGCTGGTCGGGCTGCGTAGTCCGGAAAGGTTGTCCCAAGCGTGCCACAAGGGCCGGAACATCGAGCGAATAAACCAAGGCTCCCGGAACCACGAATGCGACAATGACGAGCCCTGCTGCAACGGCCCAAGGCGTCGTTTCGCGTTGCCGGCGTCTTTGCTGCCGGATCTTGTCCCGTGCGACCAGTAGCCGATAGGCGGCATTCACCTGCTTGAAATGCTGTTCGGCGGTCTCGTCGCCAAGATTTAGGTCCGGATGATACCGTTTTGCGAGCCTCAGATAGGCGGCTCGCACTTCGATCATTTTGGCTTTGCGTTCGATCTCGAGCACCGCAAAAGGATCGAAGCCAAGCCTGTCGGACGACAGTGCGTCGTCGCGCTCGGCCTCGGCCGCCAGGGCAAGCGGCTCGCGCCAGGTCTCCGGCATCGTCATGCCTGGCGGCAGGACGGTCTTCTCGTCTCCCTGGGCGACGTCGATCTGGGCTTGCGTGAGATTTGAAGCGAAATGCAGCCGGGCGCCGGGGATGAGAGCGCCGGCGAACTGCGCTCCGCTGAGGTCAGTCTGGTCGAGACGAGCATTCTCGAGATTGGCAAAACTCAAATCCGCGCCGACAAGCGTGGCCTCCGAGAGATTTGCCTCCCGCAAATCCGCCGAAGCAAGATTGGCGCCCTTGAGAACGCAACCGGTCAGATCCGCTCGTTTGAGCAGAGCGGCGCTGAGGTCGAGAGGTTCATCCTCGGAGCTTTGCGGAATTTCCGAGTTGCCGGCCAATGCAGCGTCACGCAGATCCGGCACGGCCTCCGGATTGTTCGCCCGCCACTCATTCCAGGCCGCGATGCCCTCAAGCAGCTTTGCCACGTGATCGGGGTTGCTCATGCAGCCTCCTGACGTGTGGCGAGACATAGCGTCAAAAAAAGTGCCTGACGCCGGACAACGCTTACCCAAAACTCCGCCATCCCCCCTTCGCACCCTCTTAGGCAGGCCGCTACTCTACAGGATACAAGCTCAAGAGCCCCCTCCCGAGCCGGACACTTCGGCTAACGCAATTTCCTCAGGCGGTAAGATACCCGATCATTGGCACAGATGGAAAGCGGTCGATGCCGAGATATAGGCAATCAGGTGAGCGGAAAAGATAATGAGCAGCAGTGAAGCGCAGCGGATTACAACCAATTTTGCTTGGCCCGCCACGGTTGCAATGCTCGATGAGCCGTCCGCCGACGATCAATTCTTCATCCATTTAACGCATTTGGAAGAAAGACTTTTTTCTTCTGGACGTGGAGATAGGTCAATCGTTGCGCCAGCCCTCTGCGAATCCCGTCAATGCGATCAACGCCAGAAGCGCAGAAAGCAGGGCGTTGTACCCGGCAAGCGACAGTCCGAAAACGCGAAGAGCCGCTTCGTCACAGCGCACCACATGAGATTGCTGAAGGCTCTTTAACAGATCAGCGGGGTTGGATGCGATCGTCCCGATCCCGGTGCACTCCGTGGGCCCCACCCACCACTTCCATTCGACCCCGGCGTGATAGACGCCTAGCCCGGCATTGAAGAGAAACGCCGCTGCGAGCACGGCAAGAATCACCAGACTCCATGGCCTTCGCGCCGGGGCGAGCAGGAACGCCAGGATGCCCAGCGGGATGGCCGCATAGTAGGCGATGCGCTGATCAAGGCAGAGAGGGCAAGGCGGGATATGGCCGATATACTCGATGCCGAGGGCCCCAGCGATCGCCAGGGTGCTGAGAATAGCAATGGTTCGGCCGGCATCCTCGAATCCGGCGCCGAAGCGGCTTCTGGTCGTAGCGATCACCCTATATGACATACCGTGCAATCACAAACCCGCCGACCAGTATGACGGCAAAGCCAGCCGTCACGAGCTCCAGCCTCTTCTCGATAAAGCTGCGCACGGGCTCGCCATAAAAATAGAGCAGGCCCGCGACGAGATAGAAGCGGATCGCTCTGGTTATCAGCGAGAGCACTATGAACCAGCCCAGATCATAGCCTGCGAAGCCGCTTGCGATGGTCACGATTTTGTAAGGTATCGGGGTCATGCCCTTGATGAGGATGATCCACGCGCCCCATTCGGCATATGCCTGCCGGAATTGCTCCAGCCGGTCAGTGTAGCCGTAGAGATTCATCAGCCACGCGCCGAGCGTATCGTAGAGAAACGCACCGATCATATAGCCGAAGACGCCGCCGACGACGGACGCCAACGTGCAGACTCCGGCGAACTGCCAGGCCTTCCGGCGATTGGCCAGCACCAACGGCACCAGCAAGATATCCGGTGGGACCGGAAAGAACGAGCTTTCCGCGAATGCGACCGCCGCGAGAGCCCAGCCTGCATGGCGCCGGCCGGCCAGTGACATCGTCCAATTATAGAGCCGTCTCAGCATTGCATCCTGTTAGTAGCGCCAGGAAGGCTTGTCTATGGTTTTGCGACGGTTTTCCGCCTGACGCCGGTTTGAGGCATTATGGCTGAGCGGCGGCCAATCGGATAACCGACATTTGATGCGAATGGGCAACAGCGTTGCCGTGATTTGGCGACCATCAGCGCCGCGGCAAGCTCCGTTCCACCGCCAGGTGATCCGCAGAAGCACACAATTTCAGCAAGCGGTCAAATCCCTCAGGGTTTTTGCCTAAAAAATGAGCAGACACCTTTCGCTTTCTCATCGCCACCGAAAGTTTCCAAGGGATTCGACGCCTTTCGCTGCTTGGCACGTCTTTTGATTTAGTCAACTCCGGCTTTGGCATTTCGGGGCTTGCAGAGTCTCGCCTCCGCTGAAGCCAAAAAAGCGGGAGCTCCAAGCGTAAGGGAGAGATTTGATGAAAATGGTTATGGCCGTCATCAAGCCCTTCAAGCTCGACGAGGTGCGGCAAGCGCTCACGGATATCGGCATCGAGGGCATGACTGTCACTGAAGTCAAAGGCTATGGGCGACAGAAAGGACACACGGAGATTTACCGGGGCGCCGAATATGAGGTGAACTTCGTGCCCAAGCTCAAGATCGAGGTGGTGGTGCCGACAGCGTCCGCCGAAAAGGCGGTCGATGCAATTGCTTCCGCTGCGAAAACTGGACAGATCGGCGATGGCAAGATCTTCGTCTCGACCGTCGACGACTCGATCCGCATTCGCACCGGGGAAACTGGCGACGACGCACTTTAAATCAGGGGAACAAGGATGAAGAAACTGACTTTGACGCTTGGCTGCGGAGCCCTTTTGGGCTTGGGAGCCATTGCGTTGCTGACCAATCCGGCCTTGGCCCAGGCGGCGACTCCTGCGCCTGCCGCCAAGGCGCCGGATCTTGTCTTCAACAAGGCGGACGACTGCTGGATGATGATCTCGAGCGCCCTCGTCTTGATGATGACGGTGCCGGGTCTGGCCCTGTTCTACGGCGGCATGGTTCGCACCAAGAACATGCTGTCGATTATCACGGAGGTGCTGGCGATCCAGTGCATCGTCTGCGTGGTCTGGTTCCTCTGGGGCTACAGCATGGCCTTCACCGAGGGCTCGGGCTTTCTGTCGCCGTTCGTCGGCGGCTTCAGCAAGGTCTTCCTTCATGGCGTCAAGATCGACTCCATGGTCGAGACATTCTCGCTGGGCGTCGGGCTGCATGAGCTCATCTATATCTGCTTCCAGATGACCTTCGCCGCGATTACCACGGCGCTCGCCATCGGCGGCTTCGCGGAGCGGATGAAATTCTCGGCGATCGTTCTGTTCGCGATCCTGTGGTCCACGATCGTCTACTTCCCTATCGCCCACTCCGTATGGTTCTGGCCGGGCCCGAGCGGCATTGCCACCAACCCCGACAGCGCTGCTACCGGTGGCTTCGGCTGGCAGATGGGCGCGCTGGATTTCGCGGGCGGAACCGTGGTGCACATCAACGCCGGCATTGCCGGTTTCGTTGGCGCGCTGCTGCTTGGCCGCCGCGTCGGTTTCGGCAAGGAGCCGATGGCTCCGCATTCGCTAACGCTGACGATGACCGGCGCAGCCCTGCTGTGGGTCGGCTGGTTCGGCTTCAACGCCGGTTCGAACCTCGAAGCTAACCAGTATGCCGGCCTCGCCATGGCGAACACCTTCATCGCGACCGCCGCTGCCGGATTGTCCTGGATGTTCACTGAGTGGCTGTTCAAGGGTAAGCCGAGCCTCCTGGGTCTCGCCTCCGGTATTGTCGCCGGTCTGGTTGCCGTCACCCCGGCATCGGGCTTCGGCGGCCCCATGGGAACGCTGATCCTTGGCCTCGTCGCCGGTATCATCTGCTTCTTCTTCTGCACGGCGGTCAAAGGTGCATTCGGATATGACGACACGCTCGATGTGTTCGGCGTGCACGCCATCGGCGGCATCGTCGGCGCCATCGGGACGGGCTTCGTTGTCAATCCCGACTGGGGCGGCGCCGGCATCGTCGATTACACCAAATGCGCCATTAAAGACGGCTTCTTCACCAGTGATTGCGGTGCGGCGACCTATGATATGATCGGGCAGGTCATCATCCAGACCAAGAATGTCATGATGACGGTGCTCTGGTCCGGCGTCGGCAGCCTGATCGTCTACATCATCATCGCCGTTCTCGTCGGCCTGCGCGTTTCCGAGGAGACGGAGCGCGAGGGTCTGGACATCGTCGAGCACGGCGAGCGCGCTTACAACATGTAGCTCGGAAGGGCGCGTCGGTTATGGCCGGTGCGCCCTCCCCTTGCAGTTATCTATCCCTCCTGTCATTTTGCATTTTCGCGCGAATGTAGCGTCAAATGACCTGGACATGAGGGGCGAGCCCGATGGGATCTAGCAGAACGCCGAAGAAGTTTTTCGAGCCCCTGGCTATCGGCGCCCCGGCTCCTGTGCGTGAACGTCCGGCGCGCCTAGAGCGCATGATCCACTTCATCCCCCCGCATGTCGACAAGATCCGCGCTAAGGTTCCCGAAATAGCCGCGCAGGTCGATGTGGTGCTCGGCAATCTCGAAGACGCCATCCCCACCGACGCCAAGGAAGCCGCCCGCCGCGGCTTCATCGGGATGGCTCAGAGCCATGATTTCGGGGCGACGGGACTCTGGACCCGGATCAACTGCTTAAACAGCCCCTGGGGGCTCGACGACATCCTGGAGATCGTCCCTGCGGTCGGAAACAAGCTCGACGTCATCATGCTGCCTAAGGTCGAGGGCGCCTGGGATATCCATTATCTGGACCAGCTCCTGGCTCAGCTCGAAGCCAAGGCCGGCATTGGTCGCCCGATCATGATTCACGCCATTCTGGAGACCGCCGAGGGCGTTAACAATGTCGAGGAAATTGCGGCAGCGAGCCCGCGCATGCATGGTATGAGCCTTGGCCCGGCTGATCTGGCGGCGTCGCGGGGGATGAAGACGACGCGCGTGGGAGGCGGGCATCCCGCTTATGGCGTTCTTGCCGACGCAAAGGATGGCGATCCCTCTCGCGCTTTCGTTCAGCAGGACTTGTGGCACTATACGATCGGCAGAATGGTCGATGCTTGCGCGGCCTACGGACTCGATGCGTTTTATGGCCCGTTCGGCGATTTCTCCGATCCGGCAGCCTGCGAGGCGCAATTCCGCAACGCCTTCCTGCAGGGTTGCTTCGGAGCCTGGTCGCTGCATCCGACCCAGATCGATATCGCCAAGCGTGTTTTCAGTCCGGGTCCTGCAGAAGTTGTATTTGCAAAGAAGATTATGGAGGCTATGCCCGATGGGCGCGGCGCCGTCATGATCGACGGCAAGATGCAGGACGATGCGACCTGGAAGCAAGCCAAGGTCATCGTCGACCGGGCAAGGCTCGTTGCAGAAAAAGATCCGGAGCTTGCTGCGCGCTATAGATTATGACTGGGTAGCCGAGTTGAAACGCCTGAACGGGCAGGCAATATGGCGTTGGAAGTTGGCAGAAGCGAACGTCAACATGGTTGTCCATCGGAAGGCGAAATTTCAGGTTGGGCAAATCGTGCGCCACCGTTTTTTCCCGTTCCGCGGCGTCATTTTCGACGTTGATCCGGAATTTGCCAATACACAGGAATGGTGGGAGTCGATCCCCGCGGAGATCCGGCCCCGAAAGGACCAGCCTTTCTATCATTTGCTCGCCGAGAACGCCGAAACGGAATACGTGGCGTATGTCTCTGAGCAGAATTTGCTGCCGGATACCTCCGGCACGCCGCTGCGTCACCCCAAGATTCCAGAGCTTTTCGACGACCTGGAAGACGGCGTCTATCGCAGCCGATATATGCTGCAGCACTAACGCTTTCGAAGCGGCGGGCGTAACGCCTACCCTTCCAGCACACACCGCGCCTCGAGAAAGCTGAGCAAACTGTCCGGCTCGACCGCATCGCTGGTAAATGCCTCTCCGATGCCGCGTACCAGGACGAAGGAGAGGCGCCCTGCCTTCACCTTTTTGTCTTGCGCCATGAGCGCAATCAGCTCCTGAGCTTCAGGCAGTATGCCGCCTGTCCTCTCAACCATGTCGGCGACAGTCACAGGAAGCCCGACGCCGCGCAGGTGCGTGGCGACACGGCTCGAGGCGCCCGGCGGGCAAAGACCCATCTCCTCCGACATCTCGAAGGCGAGCACCATTCCGATAGCGACCGCCTCGCCGTGCAGGAGTTTCGCGGAATAACCCGCCCAGGCTTCGAGGGCATGGCCAAACGTATGGCCCAGATTGAGAAGTGTGCGCTTGCCGTGCTCCTTCTCGTCTTCAGCAACGACCGCAGCCTTGGCGCGGCAGCTTTGCTCAATCGCATAGCGCCGGGCCGCTTCGTCGCCGTTGAAAAGACCGGCGCCATTTTGCTCCAACCATTGGAAGAATGCAGCGTTGCCGAGAAGGCCGTATTTGACAACCTCCGCATAGCCGGCCCGAAGCTGGCGCGGATCGAGCGTACTCAGCACATCGACATCGATCAGCACGAAGCTCGGCTGATGGAAGGTGCCGATCAGGTTCTTTCCGTGCGAGGTGTTGATGCCGGTCTTGCCTCCAATAGACGAATCCACCTGGGCGAGAAGCGTGGTCGGCACTTGGACGAGACGCACGCCTCGCTTCAGGATGCTCGCCGCGAAGCCGGCCAGATCGCCGATGACGCCGCCACCGAGAGCGATGACGACATCGCTGCGTTCCAGGCCGTGGTCGAGCAGCGCGTTGGAAAGTTCGATGAGGAAATCGAAGCTCTTGGTCGCCTCGCCTTGCGGCAGCACGACGTCGGCACTGCCAAAGCCGGCCTTGGCGAGGCTGGCCCGCACTGGATCCAGATACAACTTCGCCACCGATTCATCGGTAACGATGACGCAGCGCGACGGCGAGAGCCGCTTGATGGCGGCGCCAAGCTCACCGAGCGTGCCGCTGCCGATGGCAATGTCGTAGCTGCGCGCGCCGAGAGGCACTGTCACTGTGTCCACGGCTCTCACTTCTCCACCGAATATGGTCGGCATGATTCGCGCAGTCTCCTGAGGTGCGTCACGGCTGCTCAGCGCAGTGCCCGCATTTCGGGCTGGCAGCGACCGCTTCGATAATTTCGCTTAGGATGACTTCATGCGGTACGTCGCGGCTGATCACCGTGATGTCCGCCAGAGTATAAACGGGATAGCGCTCGGCTATCAGCTTTTCCATCACGGCGCGGGGATTGGCCGCGCGCAGCAGCGGTCGCGTGTCCCGGCGAGTGACACGGCTCATCAGAATGTCGAGATCCGCCTTCAGCCAGACCGATATGCCGGTCTGGGAGATTTGCTTCCGCGTCTCCTCGTTCATGAAGGCTCCCCCGCCGGTCGCCAGGACCTTCCCCCCTTCGCTCAGCAGGCGCGCGATCACACGGCGTTCGCCGTCCCTGAAATAGGCTTCTCCATTGTCTTCGAAGATTTCGTTGATCGTCTTTCCGGCCGCCTTTTCGATCTCCTGATCCGCATCGGCGAAAGGCAGATCAAGCATGGCCGCCAGGCGCTTCCCAATCGCAGACTTACCAGCGCCCATCAGGCCGATCAGCACCAACGGTCGTTGCTGCACGCATGCGCGTATGGCATCGATTGAGCGCGTCACAGAGCGGTCGTCCTTCGTCTCTCATCCCTCTCTATCGGGGTCACGTCATTGAGGGGGTATTCAGGGCGGATAATTATTCGGGCGCGCGGAACGGAAATGTCAACATTCAATGCTATGCATCCAGAGCTATTGACAAAACCCGCGATCTCTGTTTGAGGCCATAATACTGCCAATATCCAGGCTGAATATAACAAAGGATGCAATAAGTCGATGCCAAGTCTAATACGTTTTCTCACGGTGTGTGGTGTGCTGGTCGGGTTGTTTTATGGCAGTATGTATGTACTCGCCAAATATTTCCAGCCCGAACCGAAGGAAATCTCCAAAGCCGTGCGTAACCTGAAAGTGCGATAACGCACAATCGGGAGTGATCTGGCGGGTTAGCTTCATTGCATGCGTTTTTGAGTTGGGGGCAGGGCCGTTCCTTGGCTCGGCATAAGCAGCTTATCTGTGCGCCTTGTAAGTAACCTAGTAGTTAACTTACATCGGCGGAAGGATCGTCGCGTGTGCTGTACAGGGAACTTTATTGATCGAGAGCTGACATTATGGAGCACATTCGGGGCGATGATCGAGTGCGGTCGAGGCCGCTGATCGTAGAACGATTTCTTGAGATGCTAAGCGTGGAAAGGGGCGCATCGGCCAATACGATCGATGCTTACGCGCGGGATCTCGCTAATTTCGCAAGCTTCATCTACAAAAGGGATCGTATCCTTGAGGCTGCGACAACCGACGACATCACGGGCTTTGTGTCTCTGATGGTCGAGGAAGGGCTCGCGGCCTCGTCGCGCGCCCGACGTCTGTCGGCATTGAAACAGTTTTTCCGATTCCTGGTTGCCGACGGCATCCGCTCGGATGATCCGTCGAGCATGGTGGGGGGGCCCAAGCGCGAGGCGGCGCTGCCCAAGACCTTGACGGTCGATGAAGTCGACCGTCTGTTAATGGCCGCCAGGCGCAAGGTCGAGGAAGCCAAAAATGGTCACCGCGCCAAAGCTTTGCGCCTCTACTGTCTCTTGGAAATCCTTTACGCAACCGGAATGCGCGTATCGGAGCTGGTGGCGTTGCCACGCGCGTCGCTCATAGGCGATGAACGAACTCTGACCATCAGAGGCAAAGGCGGACGTCAGCGCATGGTGCCGATCAATCCGGCTGCGCAAGAGGCCTTGACGCTCTATCTACGCGAGCGGGACGCCGCGGTCGCGGTGGAAGCGGCCAGCGCTAACGGCAACGGCACAACACATGGCGGCTCGAATTGGCTGTTCCCGTCTTGGGGCCAGCAAGGCCATCTGACAAGGCAACGGCTTGCTCAGGAGCTGAAACTGCTGGCGAAGCAGGCCGGCATCGAGCCATCGCGTGTTTCGCCTCATGTGCTGCGTCACGCTTTCGCCAGCCATATGCTGGAGAGGGGAACCGATCTGCGCGCGGTTCAGAAGCTTCTGGGGCACGCCGACATTTCGACGACCCAGGTCTACACGCATCTCCGCGAGGGCCATCTCCGGCACATCGTAACAGAGCACCATCCGCTCAGTGAGCGGCAACGCACGCGGGCATAGGCCCGCCTGCGGGCGTACTCGGGCGAATTGCGCGTGTGGCTTGACAGAGCGACCGATTGATCGCCACTTAGCGTTGCCGCGGCCAGTTCACGGCACCGGTGGGGCGGCGATTGATCGGTGATGACGCTTGCAATGATTCGGACCTATCTCGATTTCGAAAAACCGATCGCGGAGCTGGAAAGCAAGATCGAGGATCTGAAGTCGCTCAAGAGCGAGGACAGCACGGTTTCGATCGATGAAGAGGTCAAGCTTCTCGAAGAGAAGGCCAAAGCGGCGCTCGAAGAAACCTACGCCAAGCTGACCCCCTGGCAGAAGACCCAGGTCGCACGACATCCGGAGAGGCCGCACTGCCTCGACTACATTGCCACGCTGATCGAGGATTTCGTGCCGCTCGCCGGTGACCGCTACTGTGCCGAGGACGCGGCCGTCATCGGCGGCGTCGGGCGGTTTCGCGGCCGTTCGGTTGTCATCATCGGACATGAGAAGGGCAGCGATACCGAGACCAGGCTGAAGCACAATTTCGGCATGGCCCGACCGGAAGGATATCGCAAGGCCGTGCGGTTGATGAGGCTGGCGGACAAGTTCGGGATGCCGGTCATCACATTTGTCGATACGGCGGGAGCCTATCCGGGGATCGGCGCTGAGGAGAGAGGTCAGGCCGAAGCGATCGCGCGCTCGACGGATTGCTGCCTCGCGATCAACGTGCCGCTTATTGCGGTGATCATCGGCGAAGGCGGGTCCGGAGGCGCCGTTGCCATCGCCACGGCGAACAAGGTGCTGATGCTGGAGCACGCAATCTACAGCGTGATCTCACCTGAGGGAGCGGCCTCGATCCTCTGGCGCGAACTCGAGCCGCGCGGCCGATGCTGCGACCAACATGAAAATCACGGCGCAGGATTTGCATCAAATGGGCATTATCGATGTGATCATCACCGAGCCGGTCGGCGGTGCGCATCGGGACGAAATGGCGATCATGCGCCTGACCGGAAACATGCTTGAACGGGCGCTGAGGGAGTATGACGGGATGTCCGGCGAAGATATTCGCAAGGCGCGGCACGACAAATTTCTGGCCATAGGGCGGCCGCTCTGAGCATTTCAGCGGGGCGAGACGTAAGGTCGCTGAGCTTAAAAAAACCGCGAGTGTCAAAAACCTGCCGTTTTTCCCGGGGCTCATGGGAAATGGCTTGCGAATCAGTCCGTCATGGCCTGCTATGTGCCGTGGTTAACGGAATTTCAACACGATGAGTCGATCTTCTCGGCGCGTGCAAGAGGCACCCATGATGTCGATCAGGATCGTTATTCGTTTTGCGTGTTTGGCGGCTACAGCAGTCCTGCTCGGAGGCTGTCCGTTCAGCGTCAGCGATGTCGCGCCGGCTTTGAAGCAGTTACCACCTGAAACCCAGGTTCTGCTTGCGAAGAAAGGCATGACGGCGGACACTCCGATCTTCGTTCGAATCTTCAAGGAAGAATCGCAGTTCGAGATCTGGAAAAAGAAGCCTGACGGGCGCTTCTACCTCTTCAAGATTTATCCGATCTGCAGCTGGTCCGGCGACCTAGGGCCGAAAGTCGTCGAAGGCGACAAGCAGGCGCCCGAAGGTTTCTATACGATCACGCCGGGGCAAATGAACCCGAACAGCCAGTTCCATCTGGCTTTCAACATCGGTTACCCCAACACTTACGATAAGGTGAATGGTCGGACGGGTGCCGCCCTGATGGTTCACGGAGATTGCCGGTCCGCTGGCTGCTACGCCATGACGGATGCATTGATCGAGGAGATCTATGCATTAGCGCGCGACGCCTTCCAAGGCGGACAGACGAAGTTCCAGGTTCATGCTTTTCCGTTCCGGATGACGGCAGAAAACATGAAGCGCCACCGCAACAGCAAATGGTATGGCTTCTGGAAAACGCTGAAGGCCGGCTATGATGATTTCGAACTGACCCACGTTCCACCGAAAGTGACGGTCTGTTCGAGGCAATATCTCGTCAATGCCGAGTTTTTTGGCCACATCGCAGAGCCGGATCCCGCCGCAACCTGCCCCGCCTATCGCCGCTTACCGGTCGAGCCGTTCAACCCATTCGGCAACGGTCAGGTCATGGCCAAGGCGCCGCAGAATGCGACGCCCGTCCCGAACACGCGAATCGCGTCCTATGCCGAGCCTGCAGTGAAGCAGGCGCCCGAGGCAACGCACTCTGTTGCGCGGCCGGCGGCAAAACCCCAAGAAAAGCCGGTCTCGGCGCCGTCGGCGCATCCGGTCGCTCTTTCGTCGGAACCCGCGACCGTCGCGCGCTCCGAACCGCAGGAGACTGAGAAGAGCACGATGTCTTTGGCCGGAGCGGTCACCGTCCCGTCAATTCCGCGCCCAGCGGCTAACCAAAACACGCAGCCGGTCTCCGCGACACTGAGCGAGGCGCCTACCGATGCCCAGGCCGAACCGAAGACGAAGGACGACGGCCCGGTTGTCACGCGGGGCATTCACAATGTGGTAGAGTCCGCCAAGGGCGACATGATCGTCCCAGGCGGCCAGCCTCGCTAAGCGTCCCCCCGAACAGCGCTGATCGGTTCGTCTTCCAGAGCTTGACTGAAGGCGGCCCCCGCCTTATGAGCGCTTTGTCTGCCTCGCAACGGGCCCGGGCCGATGCTCCGCTTTCTGCTGTCTCTCGCCATCATCGCAGCCCTCGCGCTCGCCGCCCTGTTTTTCTTCGCTGGCGGGAACTGGTATCGCGCGGCCGACCAGCTTCGGCTGGCAACGAGGCATCTCAATCAGAGACTCCATTATGGATTTGGCTATCCGCTCCCAGGCACGCCGGACCTCACCCGGCTGGACGACCGGCTCAAGGCAGCGGGACTAAAGCGCGGCGATCCCGTTTTCATCCGCATCTTCAAGAGCGAACTGACCCTTGAGCTGTGGATGAAGCGCGGCGACAGCTACGTGCTCTTTGCCAGCTATCCGATCTGCTATTGGTCCGGCCGGCTCGGGCCTAAGCTGCAGACGGGGGACCACCAGGCGCCGGAGGGCTTCTATACGGTCTCGCAAGGAGAGCTCAATCCGAACAGCCATTGGTACCGCTCCTTTAATGTCGGCTTCCCGAATTTGTTCGACCGCGCACATGGCCGCACCGGCTCGTTTCTGATGGTGCATGGAGGCTGCTCTTCGGTCGGCTGCTATGCCATGACCAATGCGGTGATCGGCGAGATCTGGGAGCTAGTGACCGCGGCACTCGATGCCGGGCAGCAGCGTTTCGCGGTACAGATATTTCCGTTCCGGCTGACGGAGGCGCGGCTCGCGGCCTATCAGGACCATCCGGCGGCGGCATTCTGGCGCGAGCTGAAGGCCGGCTACGATCTGTTCGAAGAGATGAAGACGCCGCCGCAGATTAGCGTTTGCCAAGGGAAATATGTGGCGGAGGCCGGGCGGGCCGGCGAAGTCAACGCCCCGGCTCTCCGCAATGCCTGCCCGGTAGCGAGCGCTCCAGCTCAAAGCTAAGCTTGCTGCGGCCCAACTATCCGCTCAGCTCTGATCTTCAGCGACCTTGTGGCTGGCGAGAAGTTCGAGCGCCTTCACCATCGCCGAATGGTCCCATCCGGCTCCGCCATTGGCACTGCAGGCGTTGAACAATTCCTGCGCCGTGGCGGTGTTCGGCAGCGAGACGCCGAGCGCCTTCGCGCCCTGAAGCGCGAGGTTCAGATCCTTCTGATGCAGCGCAATGCGGAATCCCGGATTGAAGGTCCGCTTGATCATGCGCTCGCCATGCACTTCGAGAATACGCGAGGAGGCAAAGCCGCCCATGAGAGCCTGGCGGACCTTGGTCGGATCGGCGCCGGCTTTGGAGGCGAAGAGGAGCGCCTCGCTGACAGCCTCGATGTTCAGCGCGACGATGATCTGATTAGCGACCTTGGTGATCTGCCCGGCTCCCGCCTCGCCGACCAGCGTGATGTTCTTGCCCATAAGCGCAAGGAGCGGCTGAACCGTGGCGAAACCCGCTTCGCTGCCGCCGACCATGATCGTTAGGCTTGCAGCCTTGGCGCCGACCTCGCCGCCGGAGACGGGGGCGTCGAGATAGTCGCAGCCGGCATCCATAATGCGCTTGGCGAACTCCTTCGTCTCGATCGGCGAGATCGAGCTCATATCGACGACGATCTTGCCGGGCTTCAGCCCTTCCGCCACACCGTCCGGGCCGAACAGTACCTCGCCGACCTGCGGCGTGTCCGGCAGCATCAGGAAGATGATCTCGGACGCCTCAGCGACCGCCTTGGGCATCGCCACGGAGGCGAGCCCCTTCTGAGTCAGATCCGTGGGCGCCGCTTTGTGACGTGTGGAGGTGGTGACCTGATGGCCGGCCGCGATCAGGTGCTCCGCCATAGGCGCGCCCATGATGCCCAAACCAATAAAGCCGAGATTCGCCATGTTGCTTCCCCTTGGTCTTTGCTTTGCTGTCCGGTCAGTCTAGCGCTTCGCATAGGGTGCAAACCACCCCAGACCTTCGGCCGTCGTTGTCGCCGGCCTGTATTCGCAGCCGATCCAGCCCTGATAGCCGATCTCGTCGAGCTTCTTGAACAGGAACGGATAGTTGATCTCGCCGGTGCCCGGCTCGTGGCGCCCGGGGTTGTCGGCGAGTTGCATATGGCCGATGCGGTCGAGATTGGCCTCAATCGTGTGGGTGAGATCACCCTCCATGATCTGCATGTGATAAATGTCATATTGGACGAAGATATTGTCCGAGCCGGTCTCTTCAATGATCGCAACCGCCTCCCTCGTGTGATTAAGAAAGAAGCCGGGCATGTCGCGCGTATTGATCGGCTCGATGAGCAGCTTGATGCCCGCGTCTTTCAGCGCCCCGGCCGCATAGGCGAGGTTGGCGATCAGTGTCTCGCGCAGCCTCTGCCGGTCGGCGTCCTTCGGCACGATGCCGGCGAGGCAATTGAGCTGCGGACAACCGAGTGTTCCCGCATAATCGATTGCGCGCGCGACGCCATCGCGAAATTCGCTGATGCGGTCTGGAAAGATGGCGATGCCGCGTTCTCCCGCTGCCCAATTGCCCGGCGGCATGTTGTGCAGCACCTGCTGCAAGCCATGGCGGCTCAGACGCTCGGCAAGCTCCTTCTTGTCGAAGTCGTAAGGGAACAGATATTCGACGCCTTCGAACCCTGCCTTCGCCGCTGCTTCGAAGCGGTCGAGGAAGTCCAGCTCATTGTAAAGCAATGTGAGATTGGCCGCGAATTTCGGCATGGCGTCTCGCTCTCCTGAAGTTCATTCGCCCAGGGCTCGGTTGGCTCTGGTTCCGCTAGTCGTTTCGGTGATCTGCGATTTCGAGAGTGTCTCCGAACTCGCCGCGATTGTCGATTGTCCTGGCCGGCCAATCTTGATGCGCCCAGGCCGGCGTGCGTCCGCAAGACCGGTGCGATCAAGGGACCGCGCTACTCATAGCGCAGCGCGTCGATCGGATTAAGGTTCGCAGCCTGCCGCGCCGGCACATAGCCGAAGATGATACCGACAGCCGCCGAGGCGCCGATGCCGACCGTAATGATCGTGCCGCTGACCAGCACTGGCCAGCCCGCCAGCGCCGCGATGCCATAGGTTGTGCCGATTCCCAGCACCAGCCCGATCAGCCCACCTGCGAGGCACAGGACGATCGCTTCGGTCAGAAATTGCGAGAGGATGTCCCGCCGCCGCGCGCCGACAGCCATGCGCAGGCCGATCTCACGGGTCCGCTCGGTCACCGAAACCAGCATGATGTTCATGATGCCGATGCCGCCGACGATCAGCGAGATCGCCGCCGTGGCGGCCAGCAGCCAGGTCAGCGTCTGCTGCGCCGCGGTTCGCGCCTGCACGATGTCCGCGATATTGCGGACGCTGAAATCGTCCTGCTCGCCCGCGCGGATGCGCCGCCTCTGCCGGAGCAGATCCATAATGTCCTCCTGGGCCCGGCTCAGGTCCGCCTGATCGTCCACCTTGACCAGAATGGAGCCGACCTGATTGGGCACAGCCACATTCTGGCCCGCGAGCCTAGCCCGCGCGGTCGACAACGGTATCAGCACCGTGTCGTCCTGATCGCGAAAGCCGCCTGCCTGGCCGCGAGTTTGCATGATGCCGATCACCTCGAACGGCGCGCCGGCAATGCGAATACGCTCGCCGACGGCAACGCCGCCGCCGAACAGTTGGCGCGCTGTCGTCGTTCCCAGCACGGCAACCTTCGCTCCCCGCACAACGTCCTCATGGGTGAAATATCGCCCTTCGGCGATCTCCCAGTCCCGGATGAAGGGAAAGCTCGCACTCGTCCCCGTCACCGAGGTGGTCCAGTTCTGGTTGCCGTAGATGATCGGGGAGCTGACCGAGAGGCTGCCGGTCACAGCGGCAACGCCCGGAACGCGCGCGGCGATCGCCTCCATGTCGTTTTCGGAAAGCGGCGGCGCCGTTCCGGCGCCGCCCTGGGACCGGCCCGAGCGCGAGGAGCCGGGGAAGATGGTCAGCATGTTGGTTCCAAGCCGGCTGATGCTGCGTTCGACCTCCTGACGGGCGCCGCTGCCGATCGCCGACATGACGATCACCGATGCAACCCCGATGATGACGCCCAGCGCGGTGAGCAGGCTGCGCATGGCATTGAGGCGGATTGCGGCGAGAGCGGAGCTGAGATAGTTCGTGTAGCTCATGCCATTACCTTCGGGGTCTGGCGCACGTCGTCGACAAGTGAGCCGTCGCGGAAACGAAGGAGGCGTTCCGCGTAATCTGCAATATCGGGTTCATGCGTCACCATGATGATCGTCATGCCTGTTTCGTGCAGCTTGGTGAACAGGTTCATGATATCCGCTGAGGTCTGTGTATCGAGCGCGCCGGTCGGCTCGTCGGCGAGGATCAATTTCGGGTTGGTGACCAGTGCACGGGCGATGGCGACACGCTGCTGCTGGCCACCGGAAAGCTGCGCCGGCGTATGGTCCTGGCGTTCGCCGAGCCCGACTTCGATGAGCCGCTTCCGCGCAGCCTCATCGGCGTCGTCGAGCCCATCCGCCGAATAGAGCAGCGGCAATTTCACATTGTCGAGCGCCGAGGTGCGCCGCAGAAGATTGAACTGCTGGAAGACGAAACCGATGACGCGATTGCGCAGATGTGCAAGTTCGTCGCCGCTTAAACCGCTCACATCCGTCCCGCCGATGGTGAGGCTGCCGGAGGTAGGCGTGTCGAGCGCGCCGATCAGATTAAGCAGCGTCGACTTCCCGGAGCCGGAAGGCCCCATGATGGCGACGAACTCGCCCGGCCACACATCGAAGCTGACGCCGCGCAGCACCTGCAGTGACTGCTCGCCCATAATGTAGGTCTTCGTGAGGTCACGGCAGGAGACGACCGCCTGTGCGCGGGACGCCGGCCAACCCGCGGTCTCGTTCGCCGTCACGAGCCGCGGCCTCCACGCCGGCTTTCGCTCGCGCCGTCCCGACGCGCCCTGGTAACGACCTTGTCGCCCGCCTTTAGATCGCCGCGCAGCACCTCGCTGAAGCTCTCGTCGGAAAGGCCGAGCAGCAGCCGATGAGGCTGCAGGCCCTCGGACGTATCGGTCCAGACATTTGCCGGGCGGGTTGTGTCCCGATATTGATCCCGCAGCTCTTTAAAGGCGGTCATCTGCTCGGCCGTGAGAATGCCCTCCAGCACGCGCGTCACCCGGCCGCGGCGTTCCGGCGTGCCGCCGGATGCGCTGCGATTCGTAACGCTCGCGCGCGCGGAGACTTGCGTTGAGGTCTCGTCCGCCCTTCCGCCGGCCGCGCGCGCGGATGGCTCGCGCGGTTGAGATCGGGTCGCCGCCATGCCGGAGCGGAAATTTTCGGTCTGTTCGGGCGTCAGCTTGAGCTTTTCCGAAAGTGAAGAGACGATCGCTTCGTCACGATTAGGACGTTCAGCGGGCTCCGTCGTCTTCAGCCCCTTCGGCGGCGAGAAACGAACAGCCTCGTTGGGAACACGCAGTACGTCATGGCGCGTTCCGGTGACAATGCGGACCGTCGCCGTCATGCCGGGAAGGAGCTTTTGCTGCGGATTTTGTGCGCTCACGATCACGGTATAGGTCACGACATTGTTGGTCGTCGTCCCGGCGATCCGCACCTGCGCAACGTTCCCCTTGAACAGCCGATCCGGAAAGGCATCCACGGTAAAGGTGACATCCTGGCCGGCGTTGATCGAGCCGATGTCCGCCTCATCGACCAGCACGAGGATTTGAATTTGCGTGAGATCCTGGGCAATTTGAAACAAGACAGGCGCTTGCAGACTTACGGCAACCGTGCCGCCGGGATCGATATGGCGCGCGATCACCACGCCGTCGATCGGGGAGCGGATTTGCGTGCGGTCCAGGTCGAGCTTTGCCTGCGACAAATCGGCTTCGCGCTGGGCGATGGTCGCGCGCGTGGTGGCGAGTTGGGCGTCAGCGACCTGCAGATCGGCCTTGGAAGTCTGCAGTTGGGTTTCGGCGGTTTCCAGCGTGGCGGCAGGTGTCGAATTATTCGCCGCAAGGGTTCTCTGGCGCTCGGCCGAGCGCTGGGCCTGGTCGACAAGCGCCTTGGCCTTCACGATGTTTGCCTCTTGCACGGCGACATCCGTCTTCGCGATCGCCAGATTTGCCTCCGCTGAGGCTACTTTTGCCTGGAATGTTCGGGGGTCGATGACGGCGAGGACATCGCCCTTCTTGACGGGCGAGTTGAAGTCGACATTCACGTCCGAGATCTGGCCGGAAAGCTGCGAACTGACATCGACCGTAACCAGGGCCTGCACGGATCCGGTGGCGGAAATGCTGCGCTCGATCGAGCCATGGCTAAGCTCCACCGTCTGGATATCGTAGCTCGCCTGTTTCTCGCCCCAGGCAAATTGCCAGATGGCGAATGCACCTCCCGCAAGGACGAGCAAGGCAAGAAGAATTCGCCAAATTCCGCGAGGTCCGCGTAGTCGATCCATCGTCCAACCCTCGGTCGCTCATAGCCGGCATTTCTTTAAACACGGCGCGATCGAACCGGCCAAGAGAAAAACGAGTTCAGAAATTTTGACAGAAAAAGCAGAGAGGTATCGGATAGCGGCGCTTTGTTGCGCCCGTAATGGGTGGAACCGAAGCTTGCGCCATAAGTTGCTGAATATCGCCTTCCAGCGGTGCGGAGGCCCGAATTCGCGGATTTATCCGGTCTACGATGCGGTATTCATATCGGCGCGTGGGGTTTTTCGTGGTCGGCGCCGGTCTGTTAAGAAGCGGGAGAGGTCAAGGTGAGCGAAACTCGGCAGCTTAGAGGCAGTGCGCATACGACCGTCGCCTCGACGGGGGCGTCCGCAGTTGGGGCGCTTGCATTGGGCGCGCTAGCCCTTGGAGCGTTCGCGATCGGTGCATTGGCAATCGGTCGCTTGTCGATCCGCCGGGCGCGGATCGGCTCGCTCGAAGTCGATGAACTGACCGTACGTAATCTTCGTCTCCCCGACGAAGGTGGTCGCGCGTGATCAAGGCGCTAGCCGCTCTTATTCAGCCGCTATTTGGATTTGCGCTGGCGGATGTGGCGCAAGGCGTTGAACTTGCGTAGGAAATGGGTGTCGAAGCCATCCTGCGCGCGTCGCGCCACGGAGCCACACCCGCCATGACCGACGATAGCCCGCTCAGCGTTTCCTATCCAGCCGTGTCGCGCAAGAAAGTCACAGCTGCCTTCGATGGCGGCCGGCTTTCCTCCGACAGCGGCGTCATGTTGCTCGGCATCGCCGAGCGGCGGCGCGGCCTCTCGAAAAGGCTCGCTGCCCTGATCGCCGACCACCGTGATCCTTCGCACATCACGCACACGGTCGAGGACATACTGAAAGGCCGCATGCTGGCGATCGCCTGTGGCTATCCCGACGGCAATGATTTCGACTGGCTACGCTCTGATCCCGCTTTCAAACTCGCCTGCGGGCGGCTACCCGATACCGGCAGCGATCTGTGCTCGCAGCCGACCATCTCGCGCTGGGAGAACGCGCCGACGCTGAGGGAGATCATCCGCCTGACCTATGCGCTGGTCGACATCTGGTGCTGGAGCTACAAGACGCCGCCGGCGTCGGTGGTTCTGGACATCGACGACACGCTCGATGTGGTTCACGGCCATCAGAAACTGTCGGAATGGAACGCCCATTACGACGAGCGCTGTTTTCTGCCGATCCACATCTATGACACGGCGACGGGGCGGCCGGTTGCCATGATCCTGCGCCCCGGCAAGACGCCGTCAGGCAAGGAAGTTCGCGCATTGCTACGCCGCCTGATCAAGCGCATTCGCCAGCATTGGCCCGATACGCGCATCACCATCCGCGGCGATAGCCACTACGGCCGGGAAGAAGTTATGAGCTGGTGCGAGGCAAACGGCGTCGACTATGTCTTTGGCTTTGCCGGCAATACCGTGCTCGACCGCCTGGTCGAAACAGAGGCCGACGATATAAGGACGCGCCGCGCCGAGGAGCAGCTTGCCGTCCTGCGCGGCTTTGCCGAAACGCGTTATGCGGCGAAATCGTGGGCCGGGGAGCGCCGTGTCGTGGCACGGATCGAGGCCAGCGCCAGCGATGAGGATGACATGCTTCGCCGCGGGCTCGACATCCGCTATGTCGTCACCTCGCTGACGAAAGGCAGCGCCGAGCACATTTATGCAACCCTCTACTGCGCCCGTGGCCAGGCGGAAAATCTGATCAAACAACACAAAGCGCAGCTTGCCTCCGACCGTACCAGTTGCCGCTCGCCGCTTGCCAATCAGATGCGCCTCATTCTGCACACCGCTGCTTACTGGCTGTTGCTCGATCTGCGCGATTGCGTGCCATCGTGGCATCCTTTGCGGCAAAGCGAGTTCGCCAGCATCCGCCTACGTCTGCTGAAAATCGCCGGCCGCGTCATCGAGACGGCGAGCCGCATCCGTGTCGCTCTCGCCTCGTGCTGCCCGCAGGCCGAGCTGTTCAGCCTCGTCGCGTTCAAGCTGCAATCGTCCGGGCCATGAAGCGCGGGGCATGATCGCCCCCTGAGCCCGCCCCATCCACTCCCCAACGCGTCGAAAGCGTACTCGACCCAAATAGCCTCGCGGCGGTGCTCCGTGCGGCATGCATCAGATCGCCCGCCAAAATAGACATCAAATCGAGAGCTCGGACGCATAAGAACGGCTAGAGGTTCGAATCCAACGCTTCGACCTCTAGACCTTTGCTGACGGATCAAATTTTCATGAGATTTGAATTCCTAACCTCAATCCCACCATACGGCGCTGAAATGTCACGTTTGATCCAATAGCTGCAGGTCCGGCAGCTAAACGATTCCAAGCCAACAGGGAGAAAAAGATGGCCGTCCAGCTTTTCCAATGGCTCAGCGTTCTGTTTTTGGCTCTCGCGATCATCCCCGCCGGAGCGCATCTCTTTGAGTTGCCGAACAAGATCGGGCTCAGCCAGGCGGATTATTTCGTCGTCCAGCAGATCTATTCGGGCTGGGCGCTGTTAGGCATCGTCGAAATCGGCGGGATCGTAACGACGCTTATCTTCACCTTGCTGTTGATGAGGAGAGCGGAGCCTTACGGCTTCGCGCTTGCGTCCTTCGTTCTCGCAGCTGTCAATCTCGCCATCTTTTTCACCTGGACGTTCCCGGCAAACCAGGCGACCACGAACTGGACTGTCGTGCCAGCGAACTGGGATTTGCTGCGGACGCAGTGGGAATATTCTCACGCCATCAACGCGCTCGTCATGTTCGCGGCATTTGCGTGCCTCATGATTGCGGTGGCGCGGCATCTCTCGCATAAGGCGGCATAGCGCTTCGCCGAATCGAGGCATCAATCATGCAGCGCTTGCGGCCTTGCGCCCCTTAGTCTTGAGAAGCCGCTCGATGTCTTTGGCGGGGCTGGGCGGGCAGACGTAATAGCCCTGGATTTCCGTGCAGCCTTCCGCGCGGACATGATCGAGCTGCACTTTCGTTTCGACGCCCTCCGCCGTGGTGGCCATGCCGAGGCTGACTCCGAGCTGAGCCACAGAGCGTACCACTGCAAGCGCGTCGAGATTGGCCTCCGACAGATCCCGGACAAAGCTACGGTCGATTTTGATCTTGTCGAAGGGGAATTTGCGCAGATTGCTCAAGGAAGAATAGCCGGTGCCGAAATCGTCCAGGGCGATCCGCACGCCGATAGTATGCAGCCGGGTGAGCGTATTGAACGCGGCTTCCTCATCCTGCAGCATCACCGATTCCGTGATCTCCAGCTCCAGCCTTTGCGGCGGCATGCCGGTGGCGGCGAGAGTACGCAGGACGACGTCGGCGAGATTGCGCGTCCGGAACTGGGCCGGCGAAATATTGACGGCCACCTTGACGTGATCCGGCCAGGTCGCTGCTTCGGTGCAGGCTTGCCGCAACACCCATTCGCCGAGCGGCATGATGAGACCGGTCTCTTCGGCGAGAGGAATGAACTCGCCGGGCGGGACATTTCCGCGTTCGGGATGCTGCCAGCGCAGCAGGGCTTCGAAGCCGCAAATTTCGTCGCGTTCCAGATTGACGAGCGGCTGGTAATGCAAAGTGAACTCGCCCTTCAGGAGGGCGTTGCGGATATCGATTTCGAGAGCGCGGCGCGCCTGCATGCGCCGGTCGAGTTCCGGCTCGAAGAGATGGTAAGAGCCGGTCCGGTCCGCCTTGGCTCGATACAGGGCGAGGTCGGCGTTTTTCAGGAGCTCGTCGGGGTTGTCGCCATCCCCGGGAGCGATGGCGATGCCGATGCTCGTGCCGACAAGCAAAAGATGCCCTTCGAGATCGAACGGAGCGTCGAAAACCTCCTGGATCCGTTTGGCCAGAACGATGCTGTCCGCCGTCGGATCCGATGTCTTCTGCACGATTGCAAACTCATCGCCGCCTAGACGAGCAACCGTGTCGCTCTCCCGGACGCAGGCCGTCAGGCGCAAGGCGACCGACTGCAGCAGCGCGTCGCCGAACGGGTGTCCGAAAGAATCGTTGACCTCTTTGAAGCGGTCAAGATCCAGTAAAAGCACCGCCACCTCGCGCCCACCCTCGTGCATCGCCGATAAAGCCTCGTCCAACCGCTCGCGCAGCAGCGCTCTGTTGGGCAGATTTGTCAGCGCGTCATGATGAGCCAGATGCGCAATCCGCGCCTCCGCGCGGCGGCGCTCGGTGACGTCCTCATGAGTGGCAACCCAGCCGCCATCCTTCATCGGCTGGTTGACAAGATCGATGACCCGTCCGTCGGCGAGTTCAATGGCTATTCGCGTGGTTTCGCCATGCGAGATGGCGCGGGCGACATTGCGGCAATATTCGTCGGGGTCGTCGGTGAAGGTGCCGGATGCCTGGCGCATGAGGAGAACGTCGCGCAATAAGCAGCCGGGCTTCAGTTCCTCGGGCGATAGTCCGTACATCTTCCGATAGCGATCATTGAAAATGATCAGGCGCTGCTCGGCATCGAACATGCACAGGCCCTGAGACATATTGTTGAGCGCGGCATCGAGCCTGAGATTCTGCGCGTGCAGCAGATCGTCATTCTCCTGCAGCAGACGGTTTTGCTGCTCGATCTGCGCGTGAAGGAGCTGCCGCTCGGTGATGTCTTCATGCGTGCTGACCAGGCCGCCATCGGCCAGCGGCTGTCGCGACAGGGATATGAATTGTCCATCCGCCAGATGAATGATTTGATTCAATTCCGTGTGGAAGCTGGCGAGCGCGGCTTCGATGAGCCGTTCGGCGTTGATATCTCTGTAGATGCCAGCCGCGATGCGCATCGCAAGGATTTGGCGAAGCGTCATTCCCGGCTCTATCTGCGCCGGATCCAGCCCATACATTTCGGCATATTGACGATTGCAGACGACCACGCGCTGGTCCCGATCGAACATGCACAGGCCTTGGGACATGTTCGCCAGTGCGGTTTGAAGCTGTTCCGCCTGCCTCGCGATCTCTGCGTCCGATTTTTCGATTAGCTGCTGGCGGGAGGTGGCCGCGACCGATGCTGCGAGGCTGACGCCGACGACCGCCGCCGCGGCGCCCGCAATCGCTATGGACAACGCATAGGGCGAGAGAGACAAGGCGTCGATGATCACCGTCGGATCAGGTGTGATCTGAATCGCCCCCATGGCGGTGAAATGATGAGTTAGGATCGCCAGCGCCAAAAGAAGAGCCGCGGGGAGGCATTGAGGTGTTGCCTCCCGGCGCGCGGCGACGTGGATCGCCGCGACGCCAAAGGCGATTCCCAGGATGATCGAGCCGATGACGAGATCCGGTGCCCAGGCGATATGTCCGGGCACCTCGAATGCCAGCATACCCGTGTAATGCATGGCGGCGATGCCGAACCCTACGATCGCACCGCCCGCTGCGGGCGCCCAAGGTTTGCGAAAGGTCGCCGCCACAGTGAAGCCGCCGCCGGTTATCACCGCGGCTGCGAGGAGCGATACGAGGGTGAGCGGCAGGTCGTAGCCGGTCGGAACACCCGGCGCGAAGGCCAGCATGGCAATGAAATGGGTCGCCCAAATTCCATAACCTGTGACAACGGCGGTGGTGATCAGCCAAAGACCATGTGCGCGATCCGCGGTCGCCACGGCCCGGTGAAAAAGGTTGATCGCGGCGACGCTTGTGAGGAAACACACAGCGCCGGCCAGAAGGACCAGGCGCCAATCATGCTGAGTGGCGAGACAGCTGGCGACCCGCAACATGTGGTTCTGAACTCCGCGTGCAAGTTCACAACCTTACGTTGCTCCGGTTTCATAAGTCTTAAGAGACAAGGCGTCTGGCGTTTGCCCTCTGCCATGTTGGGAAGGACCGTCCGTCGGCTTAATCCAGGCTCTTGGCAGCTTCTTGCAATTTGGCGATGTCCTGCGGATCGGCCTTGTCTTTCACCTCGGCGATGAACGACTCCAGCTCCTGTTTGTTCACCACCGGCTGGACGGGAGTGGATTTGGAGAAATTGCCTTCGCAGGGCCGGCCACTGCGATCCTCACCGTTCTCCGAACACGGGACTCCGGGCTCGGTGTCCGGCCATCTCGGACCAAACCGCTCGACGGCCTCATACATCAACCATGCCTTGGTGGATTCGACCCCGGACGCCATCATAGCGTCGTAGAAGACACGGTGGACGGCCTCATAGTTGCGCACCTGAACGCCGCAGTAATAGTCGTGAATGACGGAGGCATTGCGGTAGAGCCCCTCGAAAGGGCCGCCAATCACTGACCAGAACACGCGGGGAATCGAAGCGCCGTCCACGACCGCGCCGGCGGGCACTGGCCACCGCTGGCCCTCGGGATCGATGAACTCGAAGCGTTCCACCAGGGTCATGTCGCGGCCGTTGGCGTCCCATTTGGTGACAACCGCGCCGATGAAGCGTCCTATCTGCGCCCTGGCGACGCGGAGTGGAAACGCCAGCAATGGCGGGATTGCCGCAAGACCGCGAATAACGTGACGCCTCGTCAAAGACATTGCCGTCCCCCAAAGATCCGCTCTCGCGAGCCATACAATTATCGCACATGGCATTTTTCGAGGCCAGATGCGTCCGCTCGATGTGCACGGCTTGATCAATATCGCACGGAACCAGCCGGGCGCAGCGGTCCTTGCCCATTCACGGGCTCGGCTCAGGCGCCGGGGTCGGCCGCGGGCATCGCGCGCTCGGCGATCTTGGCCCAGTAGGAGCAGCCGAAAGGAATGGCTTCATCATTGAAATCGTATTTCGGGTGATGCACGCCGGCCGTCTCGCCATTGCCGATAAAAATGAAGGCCCCGGGGCGGGCGTTCAGCATGAATGAGAAATCCTCCCCGCCCATGAGCGGCGGCGCATCGCGCTCGACGCGCCCCTCGCCGGCGACCTCCGCCGCGACATCGGCGGCAAAGACTGTCTGCTCAGGCGCGTTCCTGGTCACCGGGTAGTTGCGGACGTAATCGAGCACCGCACTCGCGCCATGGGCCTTCGCAATATGCTTGACCATCCGATGCATCTGCGCTTCCAGCAGGTCCTGGACTTCCGGGACCAGGGAGCGGGCGGTTCCCTTGATCTGAACCGTTTGCGGGATGACGTTGAACGCGTCCCCGGCCGTATGGAAGGAGGTGACGGACAGTACGGCGGATTCGACAGGGTCGATATTGCGGGCGACGATGGTTTGCAGAGCGTTCACCATCTGGATGCCGACGAGCGTGGTGTCGACGCAGCAATGGGGCCGCGCCGCGTGTCCACCCAGACCTTCGATATCGATGGTGAAATGGTCTGTAGCGGCCATGAGCGGGCCGGGCCGGATGGCGAATTCGCCGACCGCAAGGCCGGGCATATTATGCATCCCGTAAACCTCCTGAATGCCGAAGCGGTCCATCATGCCATCCTTGACCATTTCCCGGCCGCCCCCGCCGCCCTCCTCGGCAGGCTGGAAGATAACGATCGCCGTGCCGTTGAAATTGCGCGTTTCGGCCAGATACTTCGCCGCCCCCAAGAGCATGGCGGTGTGGCCATCATGGCCGCAGGCATGCATCTTGCCCTCAGCCTGCGAGGCGTAAGGGAGGCCGGTCGCCTCCACGATCGGCAGGGCGTCCATGTCCGCCCGCATGCCGATAACACGGCCGGAATCGGTCTGCCGGCCCCTGATCACCCCGACGACCCCGGTGCGCCCGATGCCGGTCACCACCTCGTCGAGGCCGAAGGATCTCAGCTTCTCCGAGACGAGCTCCGCGGTCCTGAATACGTCGAACTGGAGCTCCGGGTTGGCGTGAATATCTCGCCGCCATTGGGTGATTTCGGGATGCAGGTCGGCAAAGCGGTTGACGGTGGGCATGCAGCATTCCTTCGAAACAGGCGGAGCTGGGTGGGTACAGATCAGCGCCGCGCGAAGTGATTGGAAAGGCGATGACGTGTGCGGAGTGTCTATCGCTATCGGCTCCTCGCTGCCGCATGACATATCGAGGCTAAGTGGGAATCTCCCATTGTCAAGCGAATGCGGCGGCAGCCCGTTAGGTGCCGAGAAGCTGGGCCGGGTGCTCGGAGTTTGGGCGCGAACCGGTGAGATTTTGCCGGCTTCATGGGCAGTCACTTGCAAAATTTTCTGAAACTAAGAATGCAGTTGCAGGCCATCCATGATGGCGTATCCTGCGAATTCCCGGACCATGAAATGCAAGGGGTGCCAGCGGAGTGCAACCGTCGACGCAGGTTGAAGCCAGCGCGGCCCTAGTGCTGGAGGTCGAAGGTCTCCGCACAATTTTCAGATTCCGCGGCGCCAAGATCTTCGCGGTGAATGGCGTCAGCTTGCGTCTCAGGCCTGGTGAGCTTCTCGGCGTCGTCGGAGAGAGCGGATCAGGCAAGACCGTGACCATGCTGTCGCTACTCAATCTGCTGCCGACGCCTCCGGCCGAGATCGTCTCCGGCACGGTCAGGCTTGGCGGCCGCGATCTGCTTACCCTTGACCGCAAGGAAATGCGCAAAGTGCGGGGCGGCGAGGTCGGCTTCATTTTTCAGGACCCGATGACCTCCCTCAATCCGGTGTTCACCATCGGATATCAGCTTATGGAGCCGCTGCGCGCCCATCTCGGGCTGAGCCGGGACCAGGCAAGAGAACGCGCCGTCGAGCTCTTGACGCTGGTCGGCATCCCGTCGGCGCGCGAGCGGATGGGCGACTATCCGCATCAGTTCTCAGGCGGCATGCGCCAACGCGTGATGATCGCCATCGCGCTGGCCTGCAATCCGAAAGTGCTGATTGCCGACGAGCCGACCACGGCGCTCGACGTCACCATTCAGGCGCAAATCGTCGAGCTGGTGAAGTCGCTGCGGCAGGATCTCGGCATGGGCATCATCTGGATCACCCATGATCTCGGTGTGATTGCCGGGATCGCCGACCGGGTGATGGTGATGTATGGCGGGCTGATCGTCGAACACGGCCCGGTCGATGCCCTCTACGACAATCCTCAGCATCCTTACACAAGGAGCCTTCTCGAAACGCTGCCGCGCGCGGACAAGACCGAGGCCGGGCGGCTGAAGAGCATTGCCGGCCAGCCGCCGCTGCTCCTCGCATTTCCGATGTCCTGCCCCTTCGCGCCGCGCTGCGCCTACGCCTTCGGCCGCTGCCGACGCGAGAATCCGCCGCTGATGCCGGCCGAGGGCGGCCTTGATGTCGCCTGCTGGTGGGACATCGACAACGGAGCGCCGCGCCGCGATGCTTGAGACCGGGCGCGTCCATCCTCAGCAAAGCCCCCCGCGCAGCGCCGCGCTGCTCAAAGTCGACGCCCTCACCATGCACTTCCCGGTCTATAAAGGCATCCTGCGGCGGCAGGTCGGCTCGATACGGGCGCTCGACGGCGCCAGCTTTGAGATTGCGCGCAGCGAGACGCTCGGCCTCGTCGGCGAGAGTGGCTGCGGAAAATCGACGACCGGCCGCACTATCCTCCGGCTCTACGATCCGACCGGCGGGCGCATCGTGTTCGATGACCGGGAGATCACCGCTTTGCAAGGTGAGGCGCTGCGGCGCATGCGTCCGCGCATGCAGATGATCTTCCAGGATCCGCAGGCCTGCCTCAATCCACGCATGACGGTCGGCTCGATCGTCGCCGAGCCGCTCGACGAGCACGAAGCGTTGAAGGCGCGCCAGAAGCGCGAACGCGTGCGCGAGCTGCTAAACTCCGTCGGTCTCAATCCGAAATTCGCCGACCGCTATCCGCATGAATTCTCTGGCGGCCAGCGCCAGCGCATCGGCATCGCCCGTGCGCTTGCCCTCAACCCCGATTTCATCGTCTGCGACGAGCCTATCGCGGCTCTCGACGTCTCGATCCAGGCGCAGGTCGTAAATCTCCTGCAGGACCTGCAGGCGCGCCTCGGGCTGACTTATCTGTTCATCAGCCACGATCTGTCGATGGTCCGCTATCTCGCTGACCGCGTGGCGGTGATGTATCTCGGCAAGGTGGTTGAGCTGGCGCCGCGCGAGCGGCTCTACAACGATCCTCTACATCCCTACACGCAGGCGCTGCTGTCGGCGGTGCCGGTGCCGGAGCCGAAAGTCGAGCGCAGGCGCGAGCGCATCATCCTGAAGGGCGATGTGCCGAGCCCGGCTAATCCGCCGTCGGGCTGCCGCTTTCGAACGCGCTGCCCGGTCGCCTTCGACCGCTGCGCGGTGGAGGAGCCCGCCTGGCGCAAGATTGCCGGCGACCGCTGGGTCGCCTGCCACCGAGTCGAGTGAGCAATTGACGCGGGAACCCAGCCAAACGCGTTCCCGCCAATCCGTCCGGCGTCTCCCGAACGGGGACCGGGCGCGGGCGGAATCGAGCGAAAGGCGGCGGGATCGTCCCTCCGCCGATGATGGACAGAGCCGGAGTATCCTCATGCGAAAATGCAACTATCTTCTGGCAGCCGCGGCGGCCATCGCTTGTACAGCATCACCGGCCTTCGCCAAGCGCGGCAGCGACGGCGAGCTGAAGATCCTCTACTGGCAGGCGCCGTCGATCCTCAATCCCTATCTCTCTCCTGGCATCAAGGATCTCGAATCTGCATCGCTCGTCATCGAACCGCTGGCCCATTATGACGAGCACGGAAATATGGTACCGGTGCTGGCCACCGAAATTCCGACCGTCGAAAACGGCGGCGTATCGAAAGATCTGAAATCCATCACCTGGAAGCTAAACCCGAACATCGTCTGGTCGGACGGAACGCCCTTCACCGCCGACGATGTGGTGTTCTCGACCCAATATTGCATGGACCCAAGCGGTGGCTGTGCGGTCTTGAAGAATTTCACCGATGTGGACAAGGCCGAGGTGATCGACGCACATACGGTGAAGATCACCTTCAAGGTGCCGAAGCCGTTTCCCTATGGCCCCTTCGTCGGCTCGGCGGTGCCGGTTCTGCAAAAGGCACAGTTCAAGGATTGCATGGGCGCCAAGGCTCCGCAATGCACGGCAGCGAATTTCGCGCCCATCGGCACCGGGCCGTTCAAGGTTGCCGATTTCAAGGCCAATGACGCGGTCCGGTTCGTCGCCAATGACAAATATCGCCATCCTGACAAGCCGGCCTTTGCCAGCGTCTATTTCAAGGGCGGCGGTGATGCAGCCTCGGCAGCGCGCGCCGTTCTGGAGACCGGCGAGTTCGACTATGCCTGGAACCTGCAGGTCGAGCCGGAGATCCTCAAACAGATGGAGTCGGCCGGCAAGGGCGAGGTGATTACTGCCTTCGGCACCCTCGTCGAGCGAATCCTCGTCAATCTGACCAATGCCCGTCCGGAGGCCGGCGACAAGCGCTCGGTCTATGAGAACGGCAAGAATCCGAACCCGGTGCTCAAGGACCCGGCGATGCGTCGCGCCCTGTCGCTGGCGATCGACCGTCAGGTGCTCGTGGATACCGGCTATGGCGCCGCTGGCAAGGTCACCTGCAACGTGCTCCCCGCCCCCGAAGCCTATGCTTCGACCGCCAATGACTGGTGCAAGACGCAGGACATCGCCAAGGCGAACAAGATCCTGGACGAAGCCGGATGGAAGAAAGGCTCGGACGGCGTGCGCGTGAAGGACGGCGTCAGGGCTTCGCTTCTATTCCAGACCTCGACCAATTCGGTGCGTCAGGCGACCCAGGCCCTGCTCAAGCAGATGTGGAGCCAGATCGGCGTCGAGACGGAGCTGCGCAATGTCAATTCCTCGGTCTTCTTCGGCGGCGACCAGTCGAGCCCGGACACCTTCCAGAAATTCATGGCCGATATCGAGATGTTCGCCCGCAATTTCGATGGCACCGATCCGGAAGCCTATATGGCGAGCTGGATCTGTACGAACATCCCCGGCCCGAAAAATCAATGGGTCGGCGTCAACATCCCGCGCTATTGCAATCCGGCCTATAACGCGCTTTCCGAGGAAATGGGCAAGACGGCAGATCTGGGCAAGCGCGCGGAGCTTGCCAAGAAGATGAACGACATGCTGATGGAGGATGGCGCCATCATCCCGCTGATCCTTCGCGGCCGCGTCTCGGCCCGCTCCTTCAGCATTCAAGGCGATCGCATGACGGCCTGGGACTCCGAGATGTGGAACATCGCCGACTGGAGCCGCAAGAAATAGCGCTTCCGCTTTCCGATCTCCGCTCGCCCTGCGATGCCGATCCTCTCGCAGGGCGAGCCGAGGCTCTCTTCATTCGGGGCGGCCGATGTTCCGGTACACGATAAGACGCATCCTGATCGCAATCCCAACCCTGCTGTTCATCAGCTTCGTCATATTCACGCTGCTCGACCTCGCACCACACGATCCGACCGCCAACCTGCCGCTGACGATCCCGCCGGAGGTGCGCGAGAAAATCAGGGAAGCGCTTGGCATGGGCCAGCCGTTCCTGGTCCGCTATCTCAAATGGCTGCATCAGCTCTTCATTAACGAGCCGCTCAATCTCCTGCACGCGGCCTTCGGCATCGATATCGGAGATGCGAGCGAGCGCCTTCGATTGCGCTCATGGTCGACGCGCAGCCCGATCGTCGATCTCATCGTTCAGCGCGCGCCGCAGACTCTGACCGTCGTCGGCATGGCCTATCTGGTCGGCATCCTGATCGCCGTGCCTATTGGCATCCTCTCGGCCTACAAGAAATATTCCTGGTTCGACCAGATCGGCACGCTCATATCGATGATCGGCTTCTCCGTGCCGACCTTCTTCACCGGCCTCTTGTTCATCATCATCTTCAGCGTCAACCTTCACTGGCTGCCCTCGATCTATGACACCACACTGCGCGTCACCGACTGGAACAGCTTCGTCGCCCAGGTGAAGCAGATGGCTATGCCCGTCATGGTGCTCGGGCTGTACAACGCGGCCCAGATCAGCCGCTTCATGCGATCTGCGATGCTGGAGAATCTCGACCAGGACTATGTGCGCACTGCGCGCGCCAAGGGCATGAGCGAGCGCGTGGTGATATTCATTCATGTACTGCGCAATAGCCTGATCCCGGTCGTCACCGTCATCGCGCTCGGTCTGCCGACGGTGTTCGGCGGCGCGATCATCACGGAGCAAATCTTCCGCATCAATGGTCTCGGCGAATTGCTGATCACAGGCATTCAGGGAGCCGACATCCCGCTCGTGCAGACGCTCACTTTCATCTTTGCGGTGCTGATTGTGTTCTTCAATCTCGTCGCCGACATTCTCTACGGCATCCTCGACCCGAGGATTCGGTATGACTGAGATCGAGCTGATCGCGGAGCGGCAGAGCCAAGCCGAAGCCGAGGCGGCCCTGGCGACGGAAGTGGAACCGCCGCATCACTCCCTCTGGTCCGATGCCTGGCATCAGTTTAAGAAACATCCCGGTGCGTTGGCCGGGATGGCGATCCTGTCCGCAATTGTGCTCATCGTCCTCGTCGGCCCCTATGTCTACCCGATCAGCCCGGAATTCCTCGATCCGCGCCATGCCAATCGCGGGATGAGCGTCGGCCATCCGCTCGGCACCGACAATCTCGGTCGCGACATGCTCGCCCAGGTCATGACCGGAGGCCGCGTCTCACTGGCGGTCGGCATTTCCGCCATGCTGATTGCGATCACCCTTGGAACCACGGTCGGGGT
Organism: uncultured Alphaproteobacteria bacterium; assembly: GCA_963798805.1. Lineage (GTDB taxonomy): Bacteria > Pseudomonadota > Alphaproteobacteria > Rhizobiales > Rhodomicrobiaceae > CAVZCK01. The sequence goes on along the minus strand of CAWCVC010000015.1, from coordinate 38,519 downwards.
ACTGGCGGGCTATTTCCGCCGGCTGGACGGAGTATTGATGCGCTTCACCGATCTGTTTCTCGCACTGCCGATCCTGCCGCTGCTCCTCGTCGTCATCCTCCTGTTCCGCGACACGCTGCGCGCCATGTTCGGCCCGTCGATCGGCATCTTTCTGCTGATCGTCTTCGTCATCGGCATCACGAGCTGGATGCAGACCGCCCGCGTCGTGCGCGCCGAGGTGCTGGCGATCAAACAGCGCGAATTCGTGCTCGCGGCCCGCAGCATCGGCACGCGCCCGCACCGCATTATCTTGCGTCACATCCTGCCCAATGTGCTCAGCCCGATCATGGTCTCGGCGACGTTGGGGGTCGCCTCGGCTATCATTATCGAATCGGCGCTGTCCTTTCTCGGCCTCGGGTTTCCGCCGGATTTCCCCACCTGGGGACGGCTGCTCTATGATGGAGCGAACTTCATGACCCTGACGCCGGCGCGCGTGATTTGGCCCGGCCTTGCGATCTCGCTGACTGTGCTCAGCGTCAATTTCATCGGCGAGGGGCTGCGGGACGCGCTCGATCCGAGGCAGCGCAGCTAAGGCTGTCCCAATTGTGAACGTCCTAAACCATTGCTTAGCACCGGCCTTGTAAGCTGAAGCCGGCTGCGACCCGGGTCTGGTATTCCATTGGAGAAGGCCCAGCTTTTGGCTCACCGGATGCTGATAGGCGCTGCAGAATGAGGCGAACTTCGGAATCGGGAGAAGACTAGCCATGGAAATACCTCCCGTCGCAGCGGTATCGTTCGAGGTCCTGTCGCCGCTGGCCAGCGGAACGAGCTTTCAGGACGGCCGCATTCTGCATGCCAAAGTGCAGGCCATGCTCTCGGACACGCTGGCGCGCCTGACGATCGATGGGCAAACCGTCGATGTGACGGCCTCGAAGCCTTTGCCCATCGGCGCGACGCTGACGCTTAAGGCGGAGTGGAAAGACGGGCAGATGACGCTCATCACTCAGGGAGCGGTGAAGGCGCCGCCTTCCAGGGCGCGCTCCGCACCGCTGCCGCCGAGGATTCCCGCGCCGCTGCTTGACCCGCTGAAAGTCGCTCTGACGAAGATCCAGACCATGGCCGTCGAAGCCATGCTGGCGGGCACAGGCTCGGCTGAAAGCGCGTTGCCACAGAGCGCGGCTGTCGCGGAGAGCGGCGGACAGCGGCAAGCGGCCTCACAATCGGCTGCTGGGGCGCCTGCTCACAAGATTCAGAACGCAGCCTATCAAGCCGAACTCCTGGACTCCGGGAGTTCGCGGGGTCCGGCCGCTGGGGGAAAGGCCGCTTCGACGGTCGATGCAGCTGGCGCGGCTCAAGCTCATGGCTCATCCGCCGCGCAGCCCGTATTGGCGCGCGCAGATCATGCCGTGAGCTATACTCTGGAGATTCCGTTTTACTTCCCCGGCAGTGCCGCGCCTTTGCGGCTGGAGGTCAGCCGCGACGACGAACCGGACGGGCAAGAGGGGCGGCCATCGCACTCGCCCTCATGGATGGTGCGCTTTGCGGTCGAACCCGGAAGTCTGGGCAGGATCCACGCCGCGATCTCGCTGATCGACGGTCATATCGGCGTGCATCTGTGGGCGGAGCAGGGCGACACGGCCGAATGGTTCAAGCAGCATTCGCCGCAACTCCGGGACGCGCTCGTCGCCTCCGATCTGGCGCTCGACAGCGTGTGGGTCGGTCAGGGACAACCCATGGCAGAGAATTGACGAGGTTGGCCGATGGATGAAAAAGACGAGCCCGGCCCGCGCGCGATTGCTGTCGCTTTGCAATATGAGCACGGCAAAGATACCGCCCCCCGCGTCACCGCCAAAGGCCGCGGCGTAGTGGCCGAGACCATCATCGAAACAGCCAAGGCGCACGGCGTCCCTGTCGAATCCAACGCGGTTCTCGCCGAAGCGCTCTCGCGCGTCGAACTCGACCAACAGATCCCGCGCGAACTGTATCGCGCTGTCGCCGAAGTGATCGGCTTCATCCTGCGCCTCTCCGGCCCCTCCCGGTCCGGCGGACGATAAGATCCGCCGAACCCCGCCAAAATCAGCGCGCCACCTATGGCACGGAGCTTGCTTATTCGTAAGCCGTCGCTGAACGCGACCGGTGAGACGGTTTTGCATGATAAGATGGGGCGGCAGCGGCACACCGGTCTGCCGTCTACCGGCCGGAAGCGTGGCTCTATTTAGGAGTGTGAAATGTGCAAAGGTGATGATGCGTCCTGTCCCGATTTCGAGGAGCATTTCCGGGCTTTCCGGGGCGACCTGGATGCCGAGCGCCGCAGCTTCCTGAAATCCAGCTTCGCCGCGACAAGCGGTGCGGCGGCTTTCGCGGCGGGCGGCATTTCTCTCGTCACGCCCGCCTTGGCGCAGGCATCGAAAGAGCATCAGCCCGCCAAGCGCGCCTACCATTATCTCCCGGCGAATGCGGACACCGTGCATTGGGGCTATTTCAGCAAGTCGCTGAAACCGCGCGTGGAAATCGACTCTGGCGATTTTGTCAGCATCGAAACGCTCACACATCATGCAGGCGACGATCTGGAACGCATGGTCAAGAGCGATCCCGGCGCCGAGAGCGTCTACCTCTGGACAAAGGATAAGAAGGGCGTGAACCGCCGCGGTGCGGGACCGATGGACGCGTCGATTCATGGGCGCGGCGCCGGAGAAGGCTTCGGCGTGCACATCATGACCGGCCCGGTCTATGTGCGTGGCGCTGAGCCGGGCGACATATTGGAGGTGCGCATCATTGATGTCGCGCCGCGTCCGTGCGCCAATCCGGAGTTCAAGGGCAAGAGCTTCGGCTCCAATGCCGCTGCCTGGTGGGGCTTCCACTACAAGGACCTGCTGACCGAGCCCAAGCCGCGCGAGGTCATCACTATCTACGAGGTCGATACGAGCGGCAGCCGCAATTGGGCGCAGGCGGTCTATAATTTCCAGTGGGTGCCGCAGACCGACCCGTTCGGAGTGGTGCACAAGATCATCGACTATCCGGGCGTGCCGGTCGACCACACCAAGACAAAGCGCAATTACGGCGTGCTCAAGGGCGTACGCGTGCCGATCCGGCCGCATTTCGGCACGCTGGGCCTTGCGCCAAAAGAGGCGGACATCGTCGACACCATCCCGCCGAGCTATACGGGCGGCAATATCGATAATTGGCGCATCGGCAAGGGCGCGACGATGTATTACCCCGTCTCGGTCGAGGGGGCGCTGTTGTCGGCCGGCGACCCACACGCCTCACAGGGAGACAGCGAGCTGTGTGGCACGGCGATCGAATGCTCGCTGACCGGCACGTTCCAGCTCATCGTACATAAGAAGGCCGATCTCGCCGGGACGCCGCTGGAGAAGCTCGACTATCCGATGCTGGAGACGCAGAACGAATGGCTCGTTCACGGCTTCAGCTTCGCCAACTATCTTGCCGAGCTTGGCCCCGAGGCACAGAGCGAGATCTACACGAAATCCTCCGTCGACCTCGCCATGCGCGACGCCTTCCGCAAGATGCGCGCTTTCCTGATGACGACGAAGGGCCTCACCGAGGACGAGGCGATCTCGCTCATGTCGATCGCGGTCGATTTCGGCGTGACGCAGGTGGTCGACGGCAATTGGGGCGTCCATGCGTTGATCCGCAAGGATGTGTTTGCCGGAACAGTATAGCCGGCAGAGGCATCAAATAAGCACGACGGGCGTTCGGTTGCGACCAGCAGACCGGACGCCCATTGCTTGCAACTTTCGCCAATGTCTTTATCATCGCTGCGCTCGGAAACTTTTCGGCCCCCCACCGCCCGTGCGTGATGCTCCCGACCTCTCGCGCCTGATTGAACTCCGGCATCTCCGCTATTTTCTGGCGCTGGCCGAGGCGCGTAGCTTCACCCATGCTGCTGGCCGGCTCAATCTGACACAGCCGACGCTGTCGCATCAGATCAAGCGGCTTGAGGCTGCGATCGGCGCCATTCTTTTCGAGCGCCGCTCGAAGGACGTCGAGCTCACTCAGGCAGGCCGGCTCTTTCTTCCCTATTGCGAGCGCATCCTGAAGGAGGTCGAGCTTGGCGCGCTTGCGCTGTCGGAACTCGAAGGCCTGATGCGCGGCACGCTGCGCATGGGCGTGTCGCATTCCTTCTCCAGCTCGATGCTGCCGAGCACGCTGGCAGAGTTCGCCTCGCGCTATCCCGGCGTTCGCGTCATCGCGCGGGTGGTGCCGCATCTTGAAATGGAGCACGCGCTGGTTGCGGGCGAGCTCGATCTGGCGGTGGCCTATGTGTCTGACAACGCCGAGCACATTGCCGCCGAGACGCTGATGGAGGAGCAGCTTGTTCTGCTGGTCGGCCCCGAGCATCCCTGGGTCGGTCGCAAATCGGTGCCGATGCGCTCGCTTGCCGAGATTCCGCTCATTCTGCTGACGTCGGAATTCGCGGCGCGGCAATTCGTCGAAAGCCGGTTCGAGGAAGCGCATCTGCCCGCCAATATCGTGCTGGAGATGAACGCCATCGAGCCGATCCTGGCCACGGTCAGGAACTCGAAATTCGCCACTGTCCTCTCCGATGGCGCGATTCCGGAAACCAAAGGCGTACACTTGATCCGCCTGCGTGATCCGGTTCCCAGCCGAACGCTTGCCATCCTCTGGCGCCGCCACGGCCACCGCTCGCCCGCTGCCGAACGCATAGCGGAGATGATCCGGACGACCTATGCGGTAGCAGGCATAGACCGGGAATAGCAGCACAGCGTATCCCCATAGACGCCGTCTATCGATCCGATAATTTCTATTCATTTGTCTCACCCGGCAGCGAAGGGTAAACTTTTCCTCAAAACAGAATATATTGAGGAGACGCTTGGCGATGCTGGACGAGCACCGCTCACCGCAAGGGGCCGAATTCCGTTCTTCGCGCCCTGCTAAAAATTCGACTCCCCGACCGCACGGGCGCGACGATGGCCGACGGCATTCAGGTTAGGGACGTCACTTTCGAATATGGATCGGGCGCAAGCACCGTGCTCGCCGTCAAGGAGGCGAGCTTTGAAGTCGCGCCGTCCGAGTTCCTGTGCATCGTCGGCCCGAGCGGCTGCGGCAAGACCACGATCCTGAACATGCTCGCCGGCTTCCTGAAACCGACGCTCGGCGAGATCCTCATCGGCGGCAAGCCTCTCGAAAGCGCCAACCCTAATCGCGGCGTGGTCTTCCAGGATTTCGCCCAGCTCTTCCCCTGGCGCACGGCGCGCGCCAATGTTGAATTTGGCCTGGAGATGCGCGGCGTTGCCAAGGCCGAGCGTCAGGCGATCGCTTTGGAATTTCTTCGCCTCGTCAGCCTCGAAAAATTCGCTGGCGTCTATCCGCATCAGCTCTCTGGCGGCATGCAGCAGCGTGTCGCCATTGCCCGTGCGCTTTCCTACAACCCCGGCGTCCTGCTGATGGACGAGCCGTTCGCAGCGCTGGACGCCATGACCCGTGAAGACATGCAAAAGCTCGTGGCGAATGTCTGGGCGACGACCAAGAAGACAATCGTCTACATCACTCATAATGTCGCCGAAGCCGTTTATCTCGGCGACAAGGTGATCGTCATGGCGGCTCATCCCGGCACGATCAAGCACGAGATCAGACTCACCCTTCCACGCCCGCGCGATCCCCTGAGTGACGAGTTCATCGCCGCGCAGCGCAATGTTCTCGCCTGTCTCGGAGAGCGCAAATCGCCCTCCCCCACCGCGGCGGCCGCAGGATAATCGGCATAAAGACGATAAATGGAGGAAATGCCATGACGGACTTCACGACATCGAGACGCAACGTTCTCGGTCTCCTCGGCGCGGGCGCGGTCGGCGCGATGCTGCCCCGAGCCGCCTTTGCGCAGCAAGGTGCGGCCGCTCCGCTCGCTTTCGGCTATCAGAACACCTCCTGGGGCGTGGTCGGCATGGTTGCCGAGGCCGAGAATCTATTCAAGAAGGCCGGCGCCAATGTGACGATCTACAAGTTCAGCGGCGGCAAGGACACGCGCGATGCCATGGTTGCGGGCCGCGTCGATATCGGCGTCTTCGGTGCGACCCCCTTCGTCGTGGGAGCGGCCAAAGGCGATATCGTTGCCATCGGCATGGCCATGTATGCCGGCAAGACGCTCGCCGTGGTCGCAGGGGCGAATAGCGGCATCACCAGCGTCGCGCAACTGAAGGGCAAGAAGGTCGGCTCGCAGATCGGCTCGACCACCAACGGCATCTTTCAGAACAAGATCCTGCCCGCATTCGGCCTCAAGTCGAGCGACATCACCACCGTCAATCTGCCCTTTGCCAATCATGTCGCAGCTCTGGCCGCGGGCTCGATCGACGCTTTCGCAGGCGTCGAACCCTACACCTCGCTGGTGGAATCGAGTGGGATCGGCAAGACGCTGGTCGACTATTCGAAATACGACATTACCCCGGTGGTCATCGGCGCCAATCGATCCGTGATCGAACAGAAGCGCGAGGCGGTCGTCGCCTTCCTGCGCGGCTGGCTGCACGCGGTCGACCTGATGAAGTCCGATCCGGAAAAAGTCACTAAGATCATCATGAACAATTTCAAGGGGCAGGGCTTCGACATCAGCGAAAAGGCCGTCAAGCTGCTGCTCTCGAAGATCGACGTCACCCCCGACTATATGCCTGGGCTCAAGGACTACCTCACCAAAGTGGGCGAGACCATGGTCGCCAAGAAGCAGATCTCGGCGGTGCCCGACTGGAGCACACATCTCGACACCTCGCTGATGGCCGAGGCACGCAAGGCAGCGTGAGATCGGTTCCAACGAGCATCGGCGATCGGCGATGAGCAGGCTCACGTCATTCAGCATCATGGTGCTGGCCTTTCTCTGCCTGGGCTTGGCCTGGGAAGCCTTCGCCAGATTCGGAGGTTTCCCGCCGAAGCTCGCTCCGGAGTTGCCTGCGATCTTTGCCGCTCTCTTGCGCATCGCCGAGACCGGTGTGCTGTGGCAGGCGATTGCGGCGACCCTGTTCCGCCTGCTGCTCGGCTTCGCCATGGCCGCAACCATCGGCCTCGTCATCGGCGGCCTGATGGGGCGCAAGCAGTGGATCGAGGACTGTCTGCTGCCGATCGTCAGCTTCATTTACCCGATCCCGGGCCTTGCCTATGCGCCTCTCTTCATCCTCTGGTTCGGGCTCGGCGATTTCCCGACCATCCTGCTGGTGGGCATCTCATCGTCGATCGTTATCATTCTCAATTGCTGGAAAGGCGTGAAGTCGGTCAAGCCGATCTGGCTGCGCTCGGCCGAGGTGATGGGGGCCGGAGACCGCGATATATTGCGACACATCGTGCTTCCAGGCGCGCTGCCCTATGTCATGGTCGGCCTGCGGCTCGGCCTTGCCAATGCCTGGCGCATCCTGATCGCCGTCGAGATGCTGATGTCCGTTCAGAGCGGGCTCGGCTGGCTGATCTTCGGCGCACAGACCTTTCTGAATACGGATGTCATGCTCGCGACCATCGCCGTCATCGGCGTGATCGGGGTCTTCCTTGAAAAGCAGGTCTTCGGGCGTATCGAGCGGGCGACAATCGTTCGCTGGGGGATGGCGACGGCATGAGCAGGGTCCGGCGGATCTTTTCCATAGGCACGCTGCGCGGCGCGGTCGCGATCGTCGCCTGCCTCGCGCTCTGGGAGGTCTTCGCGCGAACCGGACGGTCGATGTCGCTGACGCCGCCACTGGAGCGGATCGCCCAGACGCTGCTCGATATGCTGCGCGACGGCACTCTCATGATCAATACCGGCTATACGCTGGGCCGCGTGCTGCTCGGCCTCTGTATTTCGGCGCTGATTGCGGTGCCGCTTGGGCTTCTGATGGGGCGCAGCCGTTTCGCGGAGCGGTTTTTCCTGCCCATTGTTAGCGTGCTGCTGCCGATCCCGTCGCTCGCCTGGGTGTCGCTGTTCACGCTCTGGTTCGGCATCGGCGATACGGCAACGCTGTGTGTCGTCGTCTATGCCTCGGTTTTTCCGCTGATCTTCAATGTCTGGGCGGGCGTCCGCTCGGTGCATCCGCTCTGGACCCGCGCCGCGACGGTCATGGGCGCCGACCGGATGGCGCTGTGGCGCAAGGTGATCCTGCCTGCCTCGCTGCCCTACATCATCGCCGGCATACGGCTTTCGCTCGGCCGCGCCTGGATCGGCGTCATCGGCGGCGAGTTGCTCGCAAGCCCGACCTACGGCCTCGGCCAGATCATCTTCAACGCCAAGGAATACCTGAACGCCAGCGTCATGCTGAGCACGCTCATTGTCATCGGCCTGATCGGCGTGCTCACTGAACGCCTGATCTTCAATACGCTAGAGGAAGCCACCATCCGCAAATGGGGGATGGCGGCTTCAACGAGGCGGTAGGGTGGCGGCTTTGATGCATCGAACGGCCATTTCACGTCGCCGCGGATCCCGGCTCGTAGGCCGGGACAGGCAAGCGCAGCGAAGATCCGGGGCTTGCTCGCTTATCCGCTTGGCACCATTTAACGGGATGGCCAATGGGGTCCCGGACAATGCCTCCTGCATTTCCGGGACGACGCCGAAGCGCAATTGCAGGCAGGTTTTCGGGCGCTTACCTCAAGCGCCCGCCTTCAGACCCACCGCTGCGATGGCGTGCAGCGCGAAGGCCTCGTCATTGTCGCCTGTATCGCCGCTCACGCCCACCGCGCCGATAACGCGCCCATTGTCGTCAAGGAGCGGAATGCCCCCCGGGCTCGTCAGAATGCGTCCCTTGGAAGCCGCGCCCAGTCCCTGGAAAAACACCGGGTTCTGCTGCGACCGCTTCAGCATCTCCCGGGTGGTTACGCCCATAGCGACCGCGCCCCAGGCCTTGCCGCTCGAAACCTCGACCCGGAACATGCTGGCGCCATCCTGGCGCTGCAGCGAAATCACATTGCCTTCCGGCCCGACCACAGCCGCGGCCAGCGGCTTGCCGCCCATTTCCTTGGCCCTGGCGAACAGGGCGTCGATCAGACGGTTGGCGAGAGCCAGGTTCAACTCGGTCATTTTCTTCTCCTCCTCGGCGATGTTTCAGCGAGATCAAGGCATCTGGCTGCGCTCTTGGCAAGTCCCTCTTCGCGGGCGTTGCCGCTTCGGCGAATTCCGCAACCGCTTTCGTAAATCCCGTCCGCAAAACGCAATCAGGCAGGAAGACCAATGGCATCAGTAACAGCAATCAAGGTCGGCAGGCTCATCGACGGCAATGGCGGCCCCGTCCTCCGCAATGCGACCGTTCTCGTCGAGGGCAAGCGCATCAAGGCGGTCGGGCCGGCAGCGTCGGTTCAGGTGCCGCCCGACGCAACCGTCATCGATGCGCCGTCCTTGACCATGATGCCGGGTATGATGGACCTGCACATCCACATGAATATGTTCAACAATCTGACCTTCAAGAATTACCGCGTGGCGCAGTGGGAGGTGACGCCGCAATTGCAGCAGATGTATATGCTGTTCCATGCCCAGCTCTGCCTGGAGCGCGGCTTCACCACGCTGCGCGACCTCGGCTATATCTCGGCGCATGGGCTGATGACGAAGTCCTCCGTTGCCGTGCGCGACGCCATCGAGGCGGGTATTTTCGCCGGGCCGCGCATCATCGCCGGCGCCTTCACCGTCGGCACCGGATCACATCTCGACCTCATCAATCCGCGCGCCTCCTTCCGCCCCGAGGGCATTACCGCCGACGGCCCGCATGAAATGCGCAAGCTGGCGCGCAAGAACCTGCTCGCGGGCGCCGACTGGCTGAAGACCTGTGCCTCGGGCGGCGGTGGCACCGACAAGGAAGCGCCGGACGTGCGCAACCACACTCAGGAGGAGCTGGACGTCATCACCGACGAGGCGCATGCCCAACACAAGCTCGTCTCGATCCACTGCTTCACGCCCGACGCGCATCGCATGGCGATCAAGGCCGGCGCCGATACCATCGAGCATATGGTCTTCCACGACGCGGATGCCTTGGAGCGGATCGTCGAGAGCGGCACGCCGGTGACGCCGACGCTCTCGCACCGCACCGACCACGCCATCGAGATCCGCCGCGAGACCGGCACGCCGAAATTCACGCTGGAGAAGATGAAGACGATCCAGCCGCATTGTTTCGAGACCTTCCAGGTGATGCATAAGGCCGGCGTGAAGATCGCCATGGGCACGGATATGGGCTTCGAGCCGGATATGGGCTCGAACGCCGAGGAGCTTGCGATCTATGTCGATCTCGGCATGACGGCGATGGAGGCGATCCAGACCGCGACAAGGAATGCAGCCGAGGCTTTGCATCTTCAGACGGATATCGGCACAATCGAAGCCGGCAAATGCGCCGATCTCGTCCTGGTGAAGGGCGATCCGTCGGAGGACATCCGGGTGCTGAAGGAACGAGAGAACATTCAGACGGTTTTCAAAGAGGGCCTGCGCGTGCTCGACCGCCGGCCCGGCGAGAATGTCCGCGTGATGCCATTCGAATATCGCTCCTGGAAGATCATCGATGCGTGAGATTGGTGCATGGACGGTGAACTGTTAGCAGCGATGGGGCCCTAATCATGTTCAGTCTCTGTCTCATAGGCTCTGCCAATTCGGCGTCGCCCCGGCCTTCAGAGCCGCGGCCTAATAGCCTCACAACCAAACAGGGAATCGCAGATAGGCTAGTGCCTCCCGGCTCGGCCTCCGGCCGTTTGGGACGACGCCCCAAATTGGCGCTGGGAGCAGCTTAAATGGATGACCACACCGACAGCCGCATCCCGGTTCACCTGCTGACCGGCTTTCTCGGCAGCGGCAAGACGACCTTGCTCAATCGTGTGCTGCGCGCGCCCGACATGGACGGCACGCTCGTCATCGTCAACGAGTTCGGCGAGGTCGGCCTCGATCACCTGCTGATCGAAACGCCCGAGGACGAGACCATTCTGCTCGCCAATGGCTGCCTGTGCTGCGCCATGCTGGGCGATCTGGTCGTGACGCTGACACGGCTGGCCTTGCGGCTCGGTGCCGGGGAGATCCCGACCATCCAACGCATCGTGATCGAGACGACCGGCCTCGCCGATCCGGTGCCGCTGTTGCAGACGCTTGAGAACGATGCGTTCGTCTCCTCCCGCTTCGCGCTCGCCGGCGTGGTGACGGTGGTCGATGGCTGCAGCGGCGCGGGCGATCTCGACCGTTACAATGAGGCACGGAAGCAGGCCACCGTCGCGGACCGGCTCGTCATCAGCAAGACGGACCTCGGCTCGCCGCAAACCATCGAAGCGCTCGCCGCGCGCCTTGCGGAGATCAATCCCGGGGTCGAGCTCCATGCTGCGGCGATCGCCGATGACGACGTCGCCAGCCTCTTCCATGAGTCGCCGGACCAGCCGGCATCGCTTTCCTGGCTTTCCCGTGCTAATGGATCCGGCGAGCATCATCATCACCATCATGATAACGGCATCAACACCTTCTCCATTCGCCATGAGCAACTCGTTTCGGCGGACGGCTTGCGCCTCTGGCTCAATGCGCTGGGACGCTTCCGCGGGCCGAAGCTCTTGCGCATGAAGGGGCTGATGAATGTCGAGGGCGAGCCGGTCGTCGTCCATGCAGTGCAGCAGGTGATCTCGGAGCCGCAAACACTCCCAGCATGGCCTTCGGAGGAGCGCGCCTCGCAGCTCGTCTTCATCACGCAGGATCTGTCACGGCGCGACATCGAAGCGACCCTCGACGCCTTGTCCATGGGACCGGCGGACGATCGCGTTGGCGATCTGGCATTCGGCCCGGAAAGCTATGGCCGTTTCGTCACCGCGCTGAGCCAGTTTGGGGTCAGGGGGCGGCACAGGTGAGCGACACGATCTTGATCACCGGAGCAACGCAGGGCATCGGCCTGGCGACGGCGAAGCGTCTGACCGCTGCGGGCCATGCGGTGATCGGCATTGCGCGGCGGGAGGCGCCCGACTTTCCGGGCATCTTCATTCCTGCCGATCTCGGCGACCGCGCCGCTACGGCGGAGGCGCTCGACACCATCACCGCGCGCTTTGCCGTCGATGGCATCGTGAGTTGCGCCGGACTGAATATCCCCGAACCGCTCGGACAGGTCGATCTCGATCATCTGCAGAAAGTGTTCGAGCTGAATGTGCGGGCAACCGTCCAATGCACGCAGGCCGTGCTGCCGGCGATGATCGAGCGCCGCTATGGCCGCATCGTCAACATATCCAGCCGCGGCGCGCTGGGGCGGCCGAAGCGCACGAGCTACAGCGCCGCCAAGGCCGGGATCATCGGCATGACGCGGACCTGGGCGCTCGAGCTGGCAACCTTCGGCATTACCGCCAATGTCGTCTCGCCCGGACCAACGGCGACCGAAATGTTCCGCCGCAACAATCTCGAAGGGCCGCAGGCAGAAGAAAACCGCCGGCGCTTCCTGGCCGATGTGCCGATGGGGCGTTTCGGCGAGCCCGATGAGATCGCGGCGGCGATTGCGTTTTTCCTGAGCCGCGACGCCAGCTTCGTCACGGGGCAGGTCCTGCATGTCTGCGGCGGCTCCTCCGTCGGTCCCATGCCGCTTTGAGCCGCCATTGGAGGCATGTCCATGCTGAATGCAGCCATTATTGGTCTTGGCTCCTGGGGGCAGAGGCTTGCCCGATCCATTCACGGAAAGAGCGGTAGGATCAGGATCGTTCGCAGCGTGACCCGCACGGTCTCGAAGGCGGCGGATTTTTCGCGCGAGACCGGAATTCCTGTCGGCGATGATCTGGAAAGCGTGCTCGGCGATCCCGCGATCGACGCCCTCATCATCGCAACGCCGCATACTCAGCATGTCGAGCAGACCGTCCGCGCGGCTGAAGCCGGCAAGCACGTTTTTGTCGAGAAGCCGATTGCACTCAAACGCGCCCATGTCGTCGAAGCCTTCGACGCCTGCGAGCGGGCGGGCGTCGTGCTTGCCGTCGGCCAGAACCGGCGCTTCCTGCCGGCCGCGCAAGAGATGCACCGCCTGATCCGCGAAGGCACGCTCGGCGAGCTTTTGCATATCGAGGGGAATTTCTCCGGCCCCAGCGGCTATCGCCATGCGATGAGCAGCTGGCGCGCCAGCGCCGAGGAAAGCCCCTGGGGTGGCATGACGGGCCGCGGTTTGCATATGACCGATCTGATGATCCTGTTCGCAGGCCCGATCACCGAAGTGGACGCGCGCAGCAAGCGGCGTGTGCTGACGGTCGATTTCGATGATACCACCGTGATATTGCTCGGCTTTGCCTCGGGTGCGACCGGCTATTTCGCCACCATCACCGCGACGGCGGAACTGTTTCACTTGCGGGTTTTCGGCTCGAAAGGCTGGGCGGCACTCGAAGGGCAAGACCGGCTTCGCCTCTCTCCGATCGGTGAGCAGCAGCGCGTGACGGACTTCCCGCCTGCCGACATGGAACGCGCGGAGCTGGAGGCTTTCGCCGACGCCGTCGAGGGCGGAGCGCCGTTCCCGGTCGCCCGTGCGGAGGCCGAGAACAACATCGCATTCCTGGAGGCGATCGGCCGGTCCGTTGACGCAGGCGGTCCCGCTGCGGTTTGATCGCGATTCCCGCTATCGGTCCTGCTGCTTCAGGACTTCGAAAACGGCGGCTGTGTCCTTCTCGCCGAGCCCCATGGTCAGCGCCTGGGCATAGATCGGCTTCGTCAGCGAAAAGAGCGGCGTCGGACAATCGAGCCCGTCGGCAAAAGCCCCGATGATGTCCATGTCCTTCTTCCAGATCGACATCCGCATGGTGGCCGGCTCGTATTCGCCCTTCGCCATCATCGGCGCGCGCATCTGGAACATGCGCGACCCCCCAGCGCCGGGACCGATCATCTCGATGACCAGAGCGGGATCGAGGCCCGCGCGCTCCGCCACGAGCATTGCTTCGGCGGCGGCGACGTTGTGGATGGCGACGAGCAGATTCGCCACGAACTTCATCCGGCTGCCATTGCCATAGACGCCGAGATCGGCGCTCTGCTTGGCGAAATCGTCGAAGAGCGGTCGACACTGCGCGATCGCGTTGCTGTCCCCGCTGGCATAGACGACGAGATCGCGCGCTTTCGCCTGCGCACCGGTGCCGCTGAGCGGGCAATCGAGCGCGAAATGCCCTGCCGGGCCGAGGCGCTCCTTGAAGCGGAGCTTGTCGGATAGGGCGAGCGTGCTCATCTCCGCGACGATGCGTGCGGGCGCGCCGCTCGCGGCAATCTCGGCGGTGACCTGCTGGGCCGCATCGGGAGTCGGCAGGCTGGTCAGGATGATCGGGGCGCGTCGCGCGAGGTCTGCAACATCTTTCGCTGCGATGACGCCAAGCCCGACCATCTCATTCAGCCGTTCCGCTGAGACGTCGTAGCCGATCACCCCCCAGCCGCGCTCCATGAGGTTGACGGCGATCGCGCCGCCCATGATGCCGAGTCCGGCTATGCCGACCGTCTTTTCCATCTTATAGACCCTGCTTTTCATGATGTTCAGATCCGGCGGCGTCAGACATCGAGACCGAGGAGTTGCGCCGCATTGCCTCCAGTGACCGCTCGAGCCCAATCCCTGCTACATGGCCGACCGGATTATATTCGCCATATCGAACGGATAGTCCGTACCCATCACAATCCGGTCAGGCCCAAATACTTCGATCAGATAGGCGAGGTGATGATAAATGAAAACAACGTAGCGGTTTTTTCCTGCGATCATGTATCGGCGGGCTCCCGAGTTCCCATGAAGCTGGCGGCAGAATCGGCTTCGGCGCTCAATCTAACAGCTAGCTGCGGCCGCCACGATCGGCCCAGAACACCGGTACGTTGATCGGATCTTCGCCGCCGAGACCGGCCTGCTCGACCGCTGCATAGCACTTCGCGGTGGCATCCGTCACCGGAAGGCTGACGCCGAGGCTTTTGGCGAAGGCGAGCATGATACCGAGATCCTTGTTGGCGGCGGAGATGCTGAAGCCCGGGGTGCCGCGGGGCTGTCCGGCGAGCAGCTTACCGACGTCTGCTGCGCGTCCCTTCATCGCTGTCGGCGTACCGGAGGTATCGGCGAGAATATCAGTCACGCGCTCGGGCGGCAGGCCGAGCGGCTTGCACAACGCGAGCGCCTCGCCAAGAGCCTGCCAATAAACCATCAGCGGCAGGTTGACGGCGAGCTTCATCTTCGCGCCCGCGCCGACAGAGCCGACATGCTCGACGCGGCGGCAAAGCTGGTCGAGCACGGGGCGGGCCAGCGCGACATCGGCGTCGCTGCCGCCGGCAAGGCCGAGCAGTTTGCCCTCTCGCGCCGGGCCGACAGTGCCGCCGACGGGGCATTCGACGAAGCGTCCGCCGCGGCTTGCGACATCGCGTCCGAGCGCTTCCTCGGTCTCAGGAAGAACGGTACTCATGTCGATGATCGGCTTGCCGGTGATGTCGGCGGAGAGAATGCCGTTCGCGCCGCGATAGACTGTGTCGATTGCATCGGCGTTGAGCAGCATGGTGATGATGCATTCCGATGCCGTCGCCAGCGCCGCCGGTGTCTCGGCCGCCGTCGCGCCAAGCGCCACGAGCGGCGCGGTCTTGGCGGCGTCGCGGTTCCAGACCGTCACCTCGTGCCCCACGCCGATGAGCCTCTGCGCCATCGCCGAGCCCATCTTTCCCATGCCGCAAATGCCGATCTTCATGTCGTGTCCTTATCCAAATGGCGCGCGGATGATCGCCACGATCTCATGCCGCGCAAGACGATTGGTAGACGCCGAGATTCTGCGTGATCAGATCTTCATTGGCCGTGACTTCCGCGACCCTGCCGTCGAAGACGACGCGGCCCGTATTCAAGATCACGACATAGTCGGCCAGCGAAAGCGCCAGGCGGCTGTTCTGCTCGACCAGCAGGATCGACTGGCCCTCCGCCTTCAGCCGTTCGATGGTGCGTCCGACCTCAGCGACGATCAGCGGCGCGAGACCCTCGGACGGCTCGTCCATCAGCAGCACGCTCGGATTGCCCATCAGCGCTCGGCCGATCGCCAGCATCTGCTGCTCGCCGCCCGACAGCGAGCCGGCAAGCTGACGATGTCTCTCGGCTAGCTGCGGGAAGAGCTGGAATATGCGCTCCAGCGTCCAGGGCTGTTCCGTCGTGGCGGCGCGTTGCCCGGCAATGACCAGGTTCTCGCGGACCGAGAGCGAAGGAAACACGCGCCGCCCCTGCGGCACAAGGCCGACGCCGGCGCGCGAAATCTTCTCCGGCGGCAGGCCGGCGATCTCGCGGCCGAATAGCGTTATGCTTCCGGCGCGCGGCGGCAGGAGCCCCATAATGCTGGAGATGCAGGTGGTCTTGCCGGCGCCGTTGCGCCCCAGCAGAGCCAGCACTTCGCCCGGCCGCAATGCGAAGCCGACGCCATGCAGCACATGGCTGTCGCCGTAATAGGCTTCGAGGCCGTCCAGTTGTAGCGCGTCAGGGGCCAAGATAGACCTCCCGCGTTCGTTCATCGGCGATGACCGCATCGCGCGGACCATCGACGATCACCCGGCCATAATGCAGCAGCGTCACCGTGTCGGCGAGGTCGAGGGCAGTATCCATGTCGTGCTCGATCAGGACAACGGTCGTCTCGCGCGGAATTGATGCCACGAGCTCTTTGATCGTGGTCCGCTCCTCGCTCGACAGGCCGGCGAGCGGCTCATCGAGCAAGAGCACGCGCGGCTTCTGCGCCAGCGCCAT
This sequence comes from uncultured Alphaproteobacteria bacterium, assembly GCA_963798805.1. Classification (GTDB taxonomy): domain Bacteria; phylum Pseudomonadota; class Alphaproteobacteria; order Rhizobiales; family Rhodomicrobiaceae; genus CAVZCK01. Next base: position 21,933 of record CAWCVC010000015.1, on the reverse strand, counting down.
GGCGATCTCCACCCGCCGCCGCTCGCCATAGGCGATTTCCGCGACGCGCGCCTGGGCGAGATCACCGAGGCCGACCAGGTCGAGAATGCGGCGCGCCTCCTGATGCAATCCGTGGTAAAATGACAAGGGCCGCAGCATGTTCCAGCGTGCAGCATGCAGCCCAAGCAGCCCGAGAGTGATGTTGTGCTCCAGCGTGTCCTTCGGGAACAGGCGGATGATCTGATAGGTGCGCGACAGGCCGAGATGCGCGCGCGCGTGCGGGCGCAGGCGGGTGACATCGCGGCCGGACAGCAGGATGCGCCCGGACGTCGGACGGAAATCGCCGGTGATCTGGTTGAACAGCGTGGTCTTGCCGGCGCCGTTCGGGCCGATGATCAGCCGGCGCTCGCCCGGCATGATCTTCAGTGAGACGTCTTGCGTAGCGGGGATGCCGCCGAAGGATTTGTGCAGCTTGACGACCTCAAGCGCCGGAATGTTGCTGCTCATCGGCTTTTCCCCATTACGCCGGACAGAAGCCGCCGCACGCCCGGCACGATGCCCTCCGGCATGACCAGCACGATGAAGAGGAAGACGAAGCCGAGGAGCATGTTCCAGCGCTCGATGAAGGCCGAGGCGTAGTTCTTGAGGAGAACGAGCAGTGCCGCGCCGACGACCGGTCCGAACAGCGTGCCGGCGCCGCCGGCGATGACCCCAAGCAGGCCTTCGGCCGACACAGCGATGGAGAGCGAGGTCGGGTGGATGTATTTATGGTAATAGACGTAAAGCAGCCCGGCCACGCCGCCCCAGAAGCCGGCATAGATGAAGGTGATCCACCGGATCAGCCAGACATTATGGCCGAGCGCCGCCATGCGGTTCGCCTGATCGCGCGTGCCCTTGAGCGCCGAGCCGAAGGCCGACGAGGCGAAGATCGCCATCATCGCGAAGGCGATGGTGAAGACGATCAGCGTGAACCAGTAGAACGCCTCGGCGCCTGTCAGCGAGATGCCGAATGGATGCGGCCGCAGCACACCGGGCAGGCCGTTGTCGCCGCCGGTCAGCCAGGCCCAGCGATAGGCGAGGCCCCAAAGCACCTGCGACAGCGCCAGGGTGATCATCAGAAAGCCGAGGCCCGTGGCCCGCAGCGCGATCAGGCCGAAAAACGCCGCCATGACGACGGTCGAGGCGATCGCCAGAGCAGCAGAAGGCAGCAGCGCGAAGCCGAGCCGTGTCGTCATCCAGGCATTGGCATAGGCGGCAAAGCCGAGAAAGGCGGCGTGGCCGAGCGAGGTCAGGCCGGCATAGCCGACGAGCAAGTTGAGGCTGAGGGCAAAGATCGCCGCAATGAGGATCTGGCTGGCGAGGTTGATGTAGAACTCGCCGGCGACGAGCGGCAACAGCGCCAGCGCGATGAGCAGCAGCATGGCGGCCGGCCGGCTCATGCGCCGTGCCTTCCGAACAGGCCCTGCGGGCGGAAGGCGATGACCACGATCATCGGCAGGAACAGGATGATATAGGCGAGATCGGGAAAGCGCGCCGTACCAAAGGTGTAGATGAAGCCGATGATGAAGCTGCCGATGAACGCCCCGAGCAGGCTGCCGACGCCGCCGAGGATGACGACGATCAGCGCCAGCGGCAGCATGTCGGCATCGAGGCCGGGATAGGCGGACAGGATCGGCCCGCCGAGCACGCCGCCGACACCGGCAATGCCGGCGCCGAGACAGAACACTGCGGTGAACAGTTTCGAGATCGGAATGCCGATCGCCCGCGCCATGTCCATATCGTCGACGCCGGCGCGGATCATGGCGCCGATGCGCGTCCTCTCGAGAAGCAGATACAGGCCGAGGGCCGTTGCAACCGCGCAGCCGACGACCACGAGCCTGTAGGTTGGAAAGACGATTCCGGCCAGGCGGACCGGCGCCTCGAGCGCCTGCGGCGTCGGAACCGGGATCGGGTCGCCGCCCCAGATCATCAGGCAGGCGTCGGCGATGATAAAGGAGACGCCGAGCGTGACGAGCACCTGTCCGAGCGGATTGCCGCCAAGTTGGCGCAGCACGAAGCGTTCGAGCAGTCCGCCGACGGCAGCCACGGTGAGGCCGGCGAGCACGGCACCCGTCCACAGGTCGATGCCTTCGATACTGCGGATCGCGCTCGCTCCGACATAGGCGCCCAGCATGAAAAAGGCGCCATGCGTCAGATTGGCGAGCCTCATCAGTCCGAAGATGAGGGAGAAACCGGAGGCCAGGAGAAAAAGCAGCCCTCCGAATGCGAGACTGTTCAGTGCCTGTATGATCCAGATTTGAGTAGCCATTCACCGTCTTTCAGCCGCCGCGGATCGGCTCCGCGGCGGCAATCTCGTGTCCTTAGCCGTCAGTTCTCCAGATTCTTCGCCGGCGGATAGTTGCGTGAGTAGACCGGTTGCGCCAGGAACCACTTCGGATCATAGGTCCAGAACTGGCTGACATTCGGATAGGTCTTGATCACCGCATTGACGAGACGGCCGTCCTTGCGGGTGACTTTCCGGATGTAGACATTGCCGACGACATTGCCGTATTCGTCGAACTTCACCGGCCCGCGCACCGTCTCGACATTGGTGTTGCGAAGCGCTTTCATCAGATCCTGCTTGTCCTCGATCTTGCCGTTGACGGCCTTCATAGCCGCCTCGAGCACGGCGCCTTCCGTGTATGTCGCAGCGGCGTAAAAGCCCGGATCATAGCCGAACTTCTTGCGGAAGGCCGGGGCGAACACCTTGTTGAGCGGATTGTCGATTTCGGCCGAATACCAGCAGGTGGTGATGATGCCGAGAGCCTCGTCGCCCATATTGCGCAGCACCGCCTCGTCAAGCGCGGTCATGCCGCCGACCAGAGCGATCTTGCCTTTGAGGCCGTATTCGTTGAATTGACGAACAAAGCGGAAGCCGTTCGATCCGGCAAAGCCGAGGAAGATCGCGTCGGCGCTCTTGAGCTGGGCGATATAGGTGCCGTAATCGGGGGCCGTCAGCGGCGGCAGCAGCTTTTGGATGATCTTGCCGCCATTGTCCTCGAACACGCGCTGGAAGCCGGCGATCATCTCATGGCCATAGGCGATATCGTCGGCGATGGTGATCATCCGCTTGTAGCCGAGTTCCTTGGCGCAATAGTCGGCGAGCGGATGAGCGCATTGGGCAGAGGTCGATGTCGCGCGGACAAACCAGGGGTTCGGCTTGCGCTGAGTCATGTCTTCGGCGGCGGCGACGGAGAGCGTGGGGATCTGGTGCTCACGGATGAAGTCGTCGATCGCCAGCGCCTCGAAGGCGGCGAGGGGGCCAATCAGGCACTGCACGCCGTCCTTTTCGACCAGCTCCTGGGTCTTGGATCGCGCGGTTGCCGGGACGCCGGCCGTATCGGCGACAGTCAGATCGACCTTGCGGCCGCCTAGCATGTGCTTGCGGTCATCCATGAACATCAGGAGCGCGCGCTCCATGTCGAGGCCACCCGAGGCGAGCGGACCGGTCTTGACGGTCAGGAGCCCGACGTGGGCTGGCGGGGTGCCTTGCGCGAACACCGAGGGCGCAGCCGCGGCCGCGAGGCCTGCTCCCGCTATTCCCTTCACGAAGATGCGGCGTGAGATTCTCATAGCTTCGTCTCCTCCTAGTGTTTTTTCCATGCCCTTTTTCTTGCTTCCCCATGCTTCGGCGCCGAGCCGAGCATCATTGAATGACCGGCAGCAGCAGATAGTTCGCGTCCGCATCCCCCAGATGCAGGCTGACGTCGCCGTCAAAGACCGCCGCCGGCCGATCGCGCGGATCGTTGTGAAGGAAGGGGCCGCAGCCCTTCAGCTCGTTCTTGAAATTGGACAGCTTGGCACCTGTGGTCGACTGCCACTCAAAGTCCTTGCCGCGCACGCTGAGCGCGATGCGGTGGCCCGCGGGAACGACGATGGAGGTCGGCCACAGCTCGATGTCGAGGTCGACGGGGGCGCCGGGCGTCAGCATTTGGCGCTCGTCATGGGTGTGATAGGGCCGCCAGGGCGTCGACAGCTCCGGATCGAGCTTGCGATGCGAGGCGCGCAGCCAGCCTTGCGCAATCGGCGTATGCGGATCGATGGCGCCGACGAAAGTCACCTCGCGCAGATCGGCGGTGAAGACCCGGAAGACGAGGAACAGGTCGGCGTCTTCGCTCGATGAGGAGATTTTCAGCCGCGCCGCGATCGGGCCGGTGATCTCGGTCGTCTCTGCGAGCGGCTCCGACAGGAATGTCAGCCCGTCGCTGAAGCCGCGATAGACGAGCTTTGCGGATTTCGCGGGGGGCGTTAGCGAAAGCGTCTGGCGCTCAGGATCGAGATAGAATTTCGTCCATGCCGTGCGCGGGATCGGCCAAGCCTCCTCGAAGCGCTCCTCGAAGTGGTCGATATGGCGCACCTGCAGCCGCACTTTCGGCTCGGCGTGCCAGCCATTGTGCTCGCCCTTCAGATAGAAGTCGAAGAAGCGGCGCTGAATCTCGCGGCCGTAGTCCGTGTAGAAATGCGTCCAGTGCTCCAGGCCGTGCGCTTCGAGCCACTTCTCCTGCGATGCCGCGCGCATAAAGCCCTCGAAATTGCCGCGCGGATGCAGGCCCTGTCCGCCCCAATTCGCCGCCGACAGGAACGGCACCATGACCTTGTCCCACCGCGGCGAGCGCGCCTTGTGATAGTCGTCATCGAGAGGATGGGCGAGAATCTCGTCGCCGAAGCTGCAGCGGCTCTGCGCCAGTTTGTCGTCGGACAGATTTTCGTCCCCGCAGACCAGCAGACCGCTGACTTTCGACCGCGGCCCGCGCTCGCCTAGACCGTATTGCACCGTCTTGACCTGCATGTCGTACCAGTTCGCCCAGAAGGTCGACAGGATACCGCCATGATGGGTCATGTCGCGATACCAGTCGGCGGCGCCCTCCCAGATGCACATGGCGGCGAGGTGCGGCGGCTGCAGCGAGGCGACATGCCACTGATTGATGCCGTAATAGGAGACGCCGCTCAGCCCGACCTTGCCGCTTGACCAGGGCTGCACGCCGGCCCATTCGATGCAGTTGTAAAAATCCTTGGTCTCGCGCGGCGAGAAGTGGTCGATGAAGCCCGGCGAGCGGCCGGTGCCGCGCGAGTCGACCCGCACGCAGACATAGCCGTGCGGCACCCATTTCTCCGGATCGACCACCTCCCAGTTCTGATGCCGGTTCGTCGAGCCGCAAGGCACGTCGGGGTGTTCCGCGATCATGCGGTTCCAGGCGCTCGGATAGCCGTCCTGAAAGGCGAGCCCTTTGGCATACGGTCCATAGCTCAGGAGAACGGGATAGCGGCCATCGGCGGGCGGGCGGAACACGTCGGTGCGCAGATGGAGGCCGTCATCCATGACGATCTCCACATCCCGATCGATCGCCATCCCCTCTTGGAGGGTGCTGCGCGTCGTCATCTGTTCCTCCCAATGCGCCGGCTTCAGCCGGTCTTGTTGGCTACACCAAGCCGGCCGGCTCGGCGCAATTACCTATTCTAGCGTAATGCCCGCCTGATGGGGCGCGCGCATTTTCGCCGCAGTGCTTCTGGTTGCTCGCTTGCGAGAGTCAACAGTCGGTTGATGTGCGGCGCCATCAGGACCATCGGCGGAATCTGCGAACCGGCATCTCTCAAGGCGCCGATCAGGCGAGGCCTAGGAAGCCGGAAATGGCGGCATTAAAAGCGTTGGTATTGTCGATATTCGGAAGATGCGCAGCATCGGGAATTTCGGTGTAGCTCGTCCCCAGTGTCGCCTCCGCCATGGCGCGCATCACCACGGGCGCCGCGCCTATGTCTTTCGCGCCGCCGACATAGAGAACGGGAATGGCAATCGAGCCTAGATCTTTGAGATAGTCGAGTCGCTTGAGCGCCTCGGCGCATCCCTTATAGCCGGTTACGGACGTAACGAGGAATGCGTCCTCGAACCGCTTGAGCGCGTCGGGATTACCCTTGCGCCAGCGTTCGACGAACCAGCGCTCCATGGTTCCGGCGAGAATGGCGGTGAGCCCATCCTCATCGATCACGGCCAGACGGTCATCCCAGCTCTGAACGAACGGCGGCGGCGCGTCGGCGCGCGCGTCACAGCAGACCACCCGCTCGAAGCGATTGCCGTGGTGGATCGCGAGCCCAAGCCCTGTCATGCCGCCGAGCGACAGACCCATATAGCTCGCCTGCGTGATGCCGAAATGATCCATCAGCGCGATGACATCGCCGGTGAGATCGTCCCAGCTATATGGGCTCGGCGGGGCGTCCGACATGCCGTGACCGCGCGTATCATAGCGCAGGATGCGGTAGCGTTTGCCGACAAGCTCAAGCTGCGGCTCCCACATCATGGCGGCAGCGCCGAGCGAATTCGACAGGACGATCCAGGGCGCGCCTTCGCCTTTGCCGTCAATATAGGCGGCGAGTTTGAAGCCGCCGCGATCGACAGCCACCGAGGTGGTCATACTCCCGCCTCCAGCACGGCAGGCGCAATACCGATCAGCCGGTGCAGGCGCGGATTGCAACGCAATCTGCTGGGCTTCGTGCGAAAAAGAAGCGCCACCGCTCCCGTCCCTCCCTGGATTATCTCGCGCAAACAATCCTATGGATGCGTTCGGGAGCGCAAAAATCATTATTCATACTGTACGATATCAGGATTCATGATGCAGTCCGGCCGCATGGTCGCTTCGGCTGAGGCGCCTATCACGCCGCAAGGCTAACTCCGATCGATCCTGGTCGCGATACCCGGCTCAAGCAGGCGCAGCCGCGATCCGACGCCGAGCGCCTCGAAAGAGGCTTGGAGATCACGCTGATTCTGCGAGAAATGCGCCCAGCCCTCGTAATGAACGGGAACGATGGTGGCGTTGGGGAAGACGTGCGCGGTTTCGATCGCATCATTGGTATTCATCGTCAGATGGAACGGACCGCGCGTCCGCGCCGCGCCGGCGAACAGTATCACGACGTCGGCGGGAAAACGCCGGGCGACTTCGCTGACGCCATCATACCAGACGGTGTCACCGGTGACATAGACGGACGGGATTTCCTTGCCGCTGAGCGCGAAGCCGATCACGTCCCCGGCGAGCGGCTCGATACCGGCGGGCCCATGCCGTGCCGGCGTCGCCATGATTTCAAGGCGACTTCCGTCGGACTTAACAAGTTGCGCACGGTCCCAGGGAGCCAGCCCTTCGGCATGGCCACCCAGCCGTTTCGCGCCAACGATTGTTGTGAAAACCCGCGCCGCGTTCTGCAGGAAGGCACGCCCCGCATTGTCGAGATTGTCCGCGTGCTGGTCGTGGCTGAGCAGCACGGCATCGACGGCTCCGATCTCGTCAGACGTGAGCGCGGGCCGCGAGGTCTTCGTCAGCGTCACATGAGGCAGGCGATACTCTCCGGGTTCGTCGAATGTGGGATCGGTGAGCAGGCGAAAGCCGCCGATTTCGATAAGGGCTGTCGGGCCGCCAATCAGCGTGATGGTCAAGGGAGACATGCGGCACTCCTGAATTCTGGCTGCGTTCCGCCTGAGTCCTACAGGAAACGCGCCTGTGTCCACCAGCATCGCCGGAACATGCCAGCCATGACATCCCCGCGCTGCCAAATCCAAACGGGCGGGTTTCATCCCCCATTCGGAGGTCGCGCCGGAACGGCTTGCGGCGCTTTAATTCGGCCATTACCGTTCCAATGCGGTTTTCCGTATAAGGGTTCGAAAGGGCTGTCGGAGCCTTCGGCTCTTTTTTGAGGGGTGTCATGCGTTACTTCGATTTCAGAGCACTCGCCTTATTCGCCGGCGTTGCGCTGGCTGCATCCAACGGCAGCGGCCTTTGCCAGGCTGGCGGCGCGTCCAAGCCACCAGCCTTCATCATCGAGGCGCTGCCGGAGCAGCTTGCCCGCAAGGTTGAAAGCCAGAAAGACCTGTTGCATCAATTCGGACTTGGCGATCCGACCCACACGGAGAAGGGCGCAATCAACGCGCTGAAAATCTGGACGACCGCCTACCCGCAAGTGAGGGTGTGTTTCTTCACCGGCTCGAAAGAGCTGCGCGCCCGCATCGCGAAGATCGCGATGGAATGGAAGGGCGCCGTGCCGGGCGTGCCGCTCGACTTTGGCGACCTCGAAGATCCGAGGCTCTGCAAGTCAGGCGAAGTCAACCAGGTACGCATCGGTTTCGCCTTTGCAGGCTACTGGTCGCTGGTGGGGCAAGACAGCGTCAAATTCGCCGGCCAGGACGAACAGTCGATGAATTTCCAGGACTTCGATAAGTCTCCACCCAACGACGACGAGTTCCGCGCGACCGTGTTGCATGAATTCGGCCATGCGATCGGACTTGCGCATGAGCATCAGAATCCGCTGGCTAAATGCAAGGACGAGTTCGATTGGGACAAGATTTATAGCTGGCTGGCGGGGCCGCCCAACAACTGGTCGAAGGAGGTCGTCGATCACAATATGGGCGCTCTGAACGAGCCGGGCTTGCTGGCGAGCGCCTTCGACCGGAAATCGATCATGCTCTATACCTTCCCGCCGGAATTCTTCAAGCAAGGCAATCAGGCGACCTGCTACAACCCGCCCAACAGGTCGATCTCGGATGGCGACAAGGCGATCGTCAGCGCGCTTTATCCTGACACGCCGGCAGCCAAGGTCGCGCTGCAAAACGAGATCAGGCAAGCCTATCTCGGCTCGAACAAATCCGCCGGGCCCGCGGAAGGGACGAAGACCGAGTTGGTGAAACTCGTCGACGAATACATGCCCTAGCCGCGCGCAGCACGGAATAGCTGAACCGCTAGCCGAGCGTCGGCCGACGCTCGGCTAGATTAATTTTGTCTCCGCCCTCCCGCTTTGATAATCGCCTTCCGCCCCACTCTTTGTCGGACAATCGGGGGACGACGGTTTTCCAAAGATCGTGATGATCGGCGTCGCGGCTTCGCAGGTGATGCCGCGACGAACCCATCGCCACTTTGGGAGCGGCTTCGTTATGGCAGGGCCGATCAAGACATTGAAGGCGGCGCATCGAGCCGTGCACCAGCGGATATTTGCGATCACCTTGGTGATGGTGCTGTCCGCTGGCGGCTGTATTGGTGCGGTGCCGGCGAAAGCACAGAGCGCGGGTGAGATCGACACGCTCAATCATCAGGTCGAGCAGCTCTATAACGAGGCCGAATATGCCCAGGCGGCTGCGCTTGCGGAGCGGACGCTGCGGGCGAGCGAGCAGACGTTGGGCAAGGACCATCCTTCGACGCTGACGAGCGTCTATAGTCTGGCGTCGGTTTACCAGCGCCAGGGCCGCTACAGGGAGGCCGAAGCGCTCTATCAGCGCGCGCTGGACGCACGCGAGCGGATCTTGGGCAAGGATCACCCGGACACGCTTACCACCGTCAACCAGTTGGCTGGCCTTTACAAAGCCGAAGGCCATTATCGCGAGGCCGAGACGTTTTATAAACGCGCCCTCGAAGCCAGAGAGCGCACGCTCGGCAAGGATCATCCCGATACGCTGGACAGCGTCAGCGGTCTGGCGGTTCTTTACAGCGATCAGGGCAATTATACCGAGGCGGAGGCGCTGCATCGCCGCGCTCTGGACACCCGCGAGCGAACCCTCGGCAAGGACCATCCGGACACGCTTTCCAGCGTCAATAATCTTGCCGCGCTATACGAGGTTGAAGGCCGCTACGGTGAAGCCGAACCGCTTTACCAGCGCTGCCTGCAGGCGAGAGAGCGCATTTTGGGCCCTCAACATCCGAACACGCTCTCCTGTGTCAATAATCTGGCGGTGATCTATACGAGGCAAGGCCGCTATGACGAAGCCGAGCCGCTTTATAAGCGCGCCTTGGAGGCGCGCGAGCGCCTGTTCGGGCCGAATCATCCTTCGGTGCTGAGCAGCGTCAACAATCTGGCATCATTCTACGGCCTGCAGGGCCGCTACAGCGAGGCTGAGCCCCTTTATAGACGCGTGCTTGCCGCTCAAGAGCGCGTGCTGGGCGCGGAGCACCCCGACACGCTTCTGACCGTCAACAACCTGGCCGCCGTTTACACCGACCAGCACCGTTACGATGAAGCCGAGCCGCTCTACCGCCGCCCCCTCGAGGCGCAAGAGCGGCTGCTCGGCAAGGACCATATCTCGACCATCATCAGCGTCACCAATCTCGCCAGGCTCTATCGCGACCAGGAGCGCTATTCGGAAGCCGAACCCCTGTTCCGGCGCAGCGTCGAGACTTCCGAGCGGGTGCTCGGTCGCGAGCATCCGTTGACGCTCGCTTGCCTGACCGACCTTGCGGTCCTCTACAGCAAGGAGGGCCTCTATGGTCAGGCCGAGCCGTTGTTTCAGCGCGTTCTGGTGGTTCGAGAGCGGGTTCTCGGCCGAGACCATCCTGACACGCTCGCCAGCATCAACAATCTGGCGTCGCTTTATTTCTCGCAGGGCGATTGGAACCGGGCGGCTGAGTTTTGGCGGCGGAGCACCGGGAGGCTTGCGCAGCACACCTTGCATGGCGCGCTGGGCGGCGGCGCGGCTCTCACCGGCCAGAAGAAGAGCGAGGCCCTGCAGAAAGCCCGGCAGTTCGTCGGCCTGATCAAGGCGCTGGAGCGCCTTGGGGCGGACGCCAGCAAGCCCTCCCTGAAGGCATCGCGCGAAACATTCCAGACCGCGCAATGGGCCCTCGGTTCCGAGGCGGCCGCATCGCTCGCAGAAATGGCTGCCCGCGGCGCCAGCCACAATACAATGCTCGAAGCGCTTGCGCGCGAGCGTCAGGATCTTGTCGCAGAATGGCAGAAGCGCGACGCCTTGCGCAATGCCGCTCTCGGGCGCGCGCCGGACAGACGCGACGCCAAGGCTGAGGCGGATAATCTGGCCCGGACCGCTGCGATAGCAGCAAGAATTGCGAAGATCGACAAGCAGTTGGCGGTTCAGTTCCCCGACTACGCCGCCCTTGCAAGCCCGCAGCCACTTTCGGTCGAGGAGACCCAGGCCCAGCTCGCCGAGAATGAGGCGCTCGTGCTGTTCATCGACTCCGACGACAAGTTCAAGCCAGCGCCGGAGGAAAGCTTTATCTGGGTGGTAACCCGGACGCAGGTGCGCGGGGTCCGCTCGGAGCTTGGCACGGCCGCGCTCACCCGCGAGGTGCAGGCTTTACGTTGCGGGTTGGACAGCGCCGCATGGTCCGACGGGCACTGCTTCAAGCTCGTGGTGCAGCGCGGGCCGCGTGCACCGCTTCCGTTCGACCTCGTCCGTTCGCACCGGCTTTACGAGGCACTGTTCGGAAAAGTTGAAGATCTGATCAAGGGCAAGAACCTGCTGCTCGTACTTTCCGGGCCGCTGACGCAATTGCCGTTCCAGGTGCTGGTGACGGAGCCGGCCGCGAGTACCGATTACAGATCCGCCGCCTGGCTGGTGCGCAGCCATGCGCTGACCGTTCTCCCAGCCGTCTCGTCCTTGAAGGCGCTGCGCCGTATCAGCCGGCCGACCGCTGCCAAGAAGCCGTTTATCGGTTTCGGCAATCCACTGCTGGTCGGTCTGGGCGCCGCCGACCTTCCCTATGCGAAGCTCGCGCGTGACCGGCAAAGCTGCTCCGGCCCCGCTCCCCAGCGGGTCGCGGCGCTGAGAAGGCCGACGCGCGGCGTCCTGCCCATCGAGATGCGGGGCGGCCTGGCGAACCTCGCCCAGATCCGGATCCAGGCGCCGCTGCCCGAGACCGCGGATGAACTGTGCGCCGTGGCACAGGATGTCGGCGCCTTGCCAGGCGATGTGCATCTTGGCGCACGCGCAACCGAGCGCGAGTTGAAGGCGCTGAGTGCGAGCGGCGAGTTGGCGCAATATCGTATCGTGCATTTCGCCACTCATGGTGCCATGGCGGGCGAGGTGAGGGGCACGAGCGAGCCTGGATTGATCCTGACGCCGCCATCCGAGGTCAGCGCCGACGATGACGGCTATTTATCCGCCTCCGAAATCGCCGCTCTGAGGCTCGACGCCGACTGGGTGATCCTGTCGGCCTGCAACACCGCGGCAGGCAGCGCCTCGAACGCGGAAGCGCTTTCCGGCCTTGCCCGCGCTTTCATTTACGCCCAGGCCCGCGCGCTTCTGGTCTCGCATTGGGCGGTCGACTCCGGCGCGACGGTGAAGTTCGTCACGACGGCCATGCTCGAAATTGCCCGGAACAAGACCGTTGGCCGCGCCGAGGCGCTTCGCCGGGCCATGCTCGCGCTCATCGATCACGGAGATCCCAGCGAGGCACACCCAGCCTATTGGGCACCGTTCATCGTGGTCGGCGAAGGCGCGCGCTGAGGGTCTCTTGAATACCGCTTTCGAATTCCGTCATTCATCTCCCGTCGACCAAAAATTGATTGGCTGCGTCAATCTGACTGTCCTATGCCCGTCTTTGGCCATGCTCGCATGCTGAGACGGCTCATAGGGATTTCGAAAGCAAAAGATGAGGATCGGGCGCGCTCAATCCGTTGCCCTTGTCGTCGCTATCGTGGGGGCGCTCGCTAAGCCGTTTCCAGCCTGGGCGCACCCGCATGTCTTCGTCGATGGGCACGCGGAGATCGTCTTCGACGCCGAAAAGCGGATGAGCGCCGTACGCAATATCTGGCTGTTCGACAAGGCCTATTCGGCATTCGCCTCGACCGGGCTCGACAAGAACGGCGACGGCAAGCTGAGCCGGCAGGAGCTTGCGCCGCTTGCCAAGCTGAATGTCGATTCGCTCAAGGAATATGCCTATTTCACCTATCTCAGCATCGGCAAGGCTCACGTTGCCTTCAAGCTGCCGACGGATTATTTCCTTACCGCGGACAAAGGACGGTTGACCCTCGACTTCACGCTGCCTCTGGCCAAACCTGCCGCCGGCCTTGCAAGACGCCGCCGTGGGTCTTGCCAATCTCTTCACTGTGGAGTGCCCAGGATGATGCTGCGATCCGAAATGCGATTTGCCGTGACGGCGCTGTTGGTGTTGGCCGCTCTCATCGGGGCTCACAATTGCGCCTTTGCCGCCGGCCCGTTCGGCATCGCCACGCCCGACTCGCAAGGCGTCGCCTTCACCGGACCGTTTGGCGGCTTCTTCTATTGGATCGCGCAGCAGCAGGCGGCGTTCTATAAGCTGCTGACCGGCGCGCTCGACGAGTTGAAAACCAGCGGTCACGCCTTTTGGCTGCTCGGCGGCGTCAGCTTCCTCTACGGCATCTTTCATGCCGCCGGTCCCGGCCATGGCAAGGCGGTGATCACCTCCTATCTGCTCGTCTCCCGGCAGACGGTGCGGCGCGGCATTCTCATTGCCTTTGCCGCCGCTCTGATGCAGGGCGTGGTGGCGATTGCAGTCGTCCTCATCGCGGCCATGATCCTCAAAGCGACCTCGATCGGCATGACCAAGGCGACCGACTGGTTCACCATCATGAGCTATGGGCTGGTGACGATGGTTGGAGCCTGGCTGCTATGGGCGAAGGCGACGGGCCAGGGGCACTCGCATGGCCATGTGCATGCTTTCGTTGATGCCGGCCATGCGCATGTCCATCATGACCGTCACACGCACGATCATGGGCACGGCCATGCGCATCCCCATCATGATGCCCATCAGCATGAACACGACCACGATCACTCACATGCGCCCGATCCGAAATTCCTTGCAAGACCTCTGACGGTGAGCCGCGCCTGGTCGGCGATCCTGGCGGTCGGCATCCGGCCATGCTCCGGCGCGATCATCATCCTCGTCTTCGCCCTATCGCAGCACCTGCTCTCTGCCGGCATCGCCTCGGTGCTGGCGATGTCCCTCGGCACGGCGATCACCGTATCCTCGCTCGTCATCCTCGCCGTCTCGGCCAAGGATCTGGCGCTGCGCTTCGTCGGCGCCGACTCTCAGACGACCGAGCGCGTCGTGCATGCCCTTGAGATCGCCGCAGCGTTATTTGTGCTGCTGTTTGGCCTGACGCTGCTCGGCGGCGCGGTGGCCGGCGGACTGCCATGATCCAAAATTGGGGTCGGCCGATGCAACGTTTGCAGCGAATTCAGTGGGCGTTCTGGACTTGCCCCGGTTTCGTAGAGAGTTGAGGGCTTGGCATCAGCGTATTCGGTTTGACGGCATTTTGTCCTCCTTTTCGGTCGCATCTTTTTGTTCGGCCTGGATCATCTTTTCATCCCGGCCTGCAGATTCTGACGGCTGTCGGGAGAAGCGGCGGTCACGGATGGCCGGCAGGCCGACGATGCGGCTTGGCCCGGCGTTTCCAGGCCGTCCTTGACGGACGCGAGCACGACGGCAGGCTCGTGTGCGCCGGGATCGAGAGCTCTTGTCTCGAACGCCGCCGGCGAGAGATAGCCGAGCGAGGAATGGCGCCGGCGCGGATTGTAAAAGCCTTCGATGAACTCGAAGATGGCGATGCGCGCCTCGGCGTGGGTCTTGAACCGCCGCCGGTCGAGCAACTCACATTCGAGGGTGGCGAAGAAGCTTTCCGCCATCGCATTGTCATAGGCATCGCCGACTGAGCCCATCGATGGACGGACGCCCGCTTCCCGGCAGCGCTTGCCGAAAGCAAGAGACGTGTACTGAGAGCCTTGATCGGAGTGGTGGATCACGCCGATCGGACGCCGCCGCCATAGCGCCATATCGAGCGCATCCAACACGATCTTGGCGTGCAAGCTGGCTGCCATCGGAGCGAACGTTTATCGTGAGCGACAAGCGCTCACTTGGCCGACGATCCGTCGGCTGAAGGCATCGAGAACGACGGCGAGATAGAGGAACCCCGACCAGGTCGGACAATATGTAATATCGGCCACCCACAATACGTTAGGCCGGTCTGCCGTGAAGTTGCGGTCAACCAGATCGGGCGCCTGACGGCCGCCGCCCTTCACAGTCGTCGTCACGAAGCGACGACGGCTGACGCCGGCGAGCGCCGCTGCGCGCATCAAGCGGGCCACGCGCTTGCGGCCAACGCATATCCCCTGTTCGGCGAGTTCGGCCTGAATGCGCGGGACGCCATACGTGCCCTGCGAGCCAGCATGCGCCGTGCGGATCCTGGCGGTCAGAGCCGCATCGGCCTGGCGACGCCTAGATGGCGGACGCTTGGTCGAAGCGTAAAAGCCGCTGGCGGAGACACCCAGCAGACGGCTCATGGCAGTGATCGGATAAACGGCCCGGTTCGCGCTCATGAATTGGAACCCTTCGGTGGGATCACATCGGTCTCCCGAGCAAACCAGGCCGCGGCTTTTGAGAGGATTTCGCGCTCCAGCTTGAGCTGCTTGTTCTCCCGGCGCAGCCGGTTCAACTCCTCGCGCTCGGCCGTCGTCAGGCCATCCTCGCGCCGACCTTCGTCGCGGTCAGCCTGCGCAACCCAATTGCGGATCGCCTGAGCCGATGGGTCAAATTCCTTGGCAAGCTCATTCGGCGTTCGTCCGGATCGGACCAGCTCGATCATTCGTTGCCGGAATTCCGGCGGGTAAGGCGGCTGTGTCTTTGGCATCGTGAACTCCTGAAACGCAAATGTTCGGATGTCCACGAAACCGGGGCAACTTCATTCTATGCCGTTCTGGCAATGGCGGTGTTCGGCGCCTGGAGCGGCGCACTTGCCCACCCGCACGTCTGGGTGACCGTGCATACGGACGTGCTTTATGATGCGCAGAAGGCGATCATCGGGTTTCGGCACAAATGGGTGTTCGATGAATATTATTCCCAATTCGCGGTCATGGGGCTCGACAAGAACAATGACGGCAAATATGACCGCGATGAGCTGAAGGAGTTGACCCAGGTCAATATCAGCTCGCTGAAGGAGTTCGATTATTTCACCTTTCCGAAAGTGGCGGGCAAGCTGATCGAGCGCGATGAGCCGAAGGATTATTGGCTGGAATACAACGATAAACGGCTGACCCTGTTCTTCACCTTGCCTCTCAAGCAGCCTTTGCCTGCCGACAAGGTGAAGGATTTCACATTCGCGGTCTACGACCCGACCTATTTGGTCGATTTCTCTCTCGCCAAGGACCGTCCGATCGGGCTGAGCGGGGCGCCGGAGGGCTGCACGCCGGTGGTCAAGGATCCGGCTGCGGATACTGCCCAGACCAGCACCTCTTCCTCACTGGGCGAGAGTTTTTTCAACAATGCCGCCGCCGCGCGTTCCATCGCCGAGCAATATGCGCAATTCGTCAGCATCTCCTGTCCGGCCAGCTGATGCATCCGTGACTCGCACAAGAAGTACCGGCGACGCGTCATAATCGGGATCGCTGCCGCGACTGACGATATTTCTGCTTGTGGCCCATCTCCCATTTCTCCGCCCTTTTTAGTTCTGTCCGCAAGCGCTATTAGAAAGCGGGCGCTAATAGAAAACGCTCGCGCTGACACCGCTAAAGGCCCGAGGCCGTTTCGGCCGCAGTGAGTGACCGCGGCTCGTAGGCCCTGCGAACAGTGACCGGAATAATCCGATAGCGGATCCTTCCTGAAGCCGCAGATCGAATTGACGCTAGTGCACTGACGCAAACAGAGGATTCACACGCGGCCTAGTTCGTGCGATTCTGCTGATATGGCACAAACCGTCAGCATCATCATCGCCTCTGAGGACCGCGCGCGTTTGGCGGCGGTTATTGAGGATCGCAACAGCGCGCAGAAGCACGTCCAGCGGGCACGGATCGTTCTTCTTTCGGCAGACAGGCTGCCCGTTCTGGAGGTGGCGAGGCAGATCGGTGGCAGTCGCCCGGCGGTGTGGCGCTGGCAGTTGCGATATGCCGAGCAAGGGGTGGATGGCCTCTTGCGGGACAAGACGCGCAAGCCGGGCAAAGCCCCTGTTCAGTTGGAGACCGTGGCCAGGGTGCTGGCGCTGCCATGCTCCGAGCCACCCCATAACGCGACGCATTGGACCGGCCGGGCGGTCGCCAAGGCTGTCGGCGTCAGCTTGCGGACGGTGCAACGCATCTGGGATGGGCATCGCCTTCAACCTCACCGCTTACGCACCTTCAAGATGTCCAACGATCCCGCCTTTGCCGCGAAAGTGGAGGATGTCGTCGGCCTGTACATGGAGCCGCCCTGTCATGCCGTGGTGCTGTCCATCGATGAGAAAAGCCAAATTCAGGCGCTCGATCGCACGCAACCCGGCCTTCCGCTGAAGCCCGGCAAATGCGCAACCATGACCCACGATTATAAGCGGAATGGCACCACCACCCTGTTCGCCGCGCTCAATATTCTCGATGGCACCGTGTTGGGGCGTTGCATGCAAAAGCACCGGCATCAGGAGTTTATCAAGTTCCTCAATGCGGTGGAACGCGCCGTTCCGGCGGGAAAGGTCATCCATGCCATCCTCGACAATTACGCCACCCACAAGCATCCCAAGGTCAAGCAATGGCTGGCCGACAATCCGCGCTGGGTCTTCCACTTCACGCCCACATCCGCATCCTGGCTCAACGCCGTCGAGGGCTTCTTCTCAGTCATCACCCGAAGGCGCATCCGTCGCGGCGTCTTCAAATCCGTCGCCGAATTGGAAGATGCCATCCGCCGCTACATCCGCGATCACAACGGTCACCCCAAGCCCTTTGTCTGGACGAAATCCGCCAAAGAAATTTTCGGCAAACTCAAGCGCCTGCCTGCACCATCTGAATGAGTCAGTGCACTAGCGAGGCAAGAGCGTCGCATTCCCGCCCCCGCCTCGTCTCGGACATTCATCAGGCAGCCGGGTTGCGAGCTTCGCGCCGATTGTGGTCCAACAAGCCTCCTGGATACCTGCAAAGACCTCAGACCACGGCATGTCGAAGTCGACAGTCGCCTTTCATTTCGCCGGCGGCAAGCCTGGGTCGATCTCGGTCATGGCAACAGATACATCCCAGAGCCGCCGCGCGAGTGCCGGATCCTGCGCCTGCATCGTACGGGACGCTTTGCCTGAAGGACCGCGGATATCGCGAAATCCTGTCGGACCGTAATAGCCGCCGGGTGTAACCTGCGCTGTGGCCGCCTGCAATGTGGGCCATGCGCCCATCGCCTGAGTGTTGAGCGTCATGCGGACCAGCGGCAAAAAGAGGAGGAAGGGGCCGCCGTGACGCCCCAGTTCGGTCGCCGCTATTCCCGGATGGCAACCGACCGCCGTCACCGGCAAGCCCGCCGCGCGCAACCGGCGATCCAATTCGAAGAAGAACAGCATGTTGGCGAGCTTGCTGGCGGCATAGCGCTGTGACCTGTTGTAGCTCTTCTGCGCGTTGAGGTCGTCCCAGTCGATGCTCCCGCGCCGGTGGGCAATGCTGCCGGTGACGACCATCCGCGACCCGGCGGTTTCGGTGAGCTTGGGCAGGAGTAGGCCGGTCAGCGCGAAGCAGCCGAGATGATTGACGCCGAACTGCAATTCGAAGCCCTGCTTCGTGCGCGTGAGCGGCGGGTTCATCACGGCTGCATTGTTGATGAGCACATCGATGCGCGGCTCCTTCGCTGCCAATTCGGCTGCGGCGCGGACGCTGGCGAGGTCCGCTTGGTCGAGCGGCAGGAAGGCGAGATCGGCCCCCGGCGTCGCCTGCTTGATCCGGGCCATGGCGGCCTCTGCCCTCTCCTTGCCACGGCAGGCGAGCAGCACGCGGGCCCCCCGCGCTGCCAGCACGCGTGAAGCTTCAAAGCCAAGGCCGGTATTGGCCCCGGTGACGATGAAGCACTTGCCTGACTGGTCGGAAACATCCGCTTCCGTGAATCCGCTCATCTTTGTTTCTCCACTTCGATACGATCGCCGGCTTACGCCTGCCGCCGACGCCGAGACCTTCCGCTCATTTGCTGCAAGAACCGGAATGCCGCAGTGCGCTCGCCCGCAGAGGCAGGCGGATCTGCGGGCTCGAAAATCTGGCCAGGTTCCAGCTATGTTCCGGCCGTTCAGCCGTCAATTGCTCGATATGTGCACCCCATTTTTCCATTAACTCCCGCTTCTGGCGTTCCTGGGTGCCGCGATTGTAAACACCCTTGATCCCCGCGCGCTCGTTGCTGAGATGGTTGATCGCCGCCTCGATGGCCGGCACTGAGCCAAAATCCAAGTCCGCAGAATGGCTGACAAAAAAGCGGCGCCGATCGTCAACCGTCCACGGCGCGCGCAGTACAAGAGACAAGGAACAAGAGACAAATTTCACCGCCTCTTACAGATCGGCGTTGGCCGTTGCGGCGGTGCCGGATGATCCTTCTTGTATTGAGCGAGGATCGGCTCAAGGGTTTCCTTTGGCCAAAACTTCGGAGAGCGGATTTCATTCAAGCAGGAAGCGTTCCAATATAGTCCGGCGCGCGACAGCGACCGGCCGGCCTTCACCGCTTGTGCAACCGCATTGACGTCGTCTGATTGAGGATAGATGTAAAGCGTCGTGGGTTTGTCCTTCATCATCGGGATGATTTGCCTGGCGTCCGACGGCGACCAACTGGTGCAGCCATCGCTGCGGCCGCCGGCGTAGTCCACCAGTTTCCCGAACGGGACGTAGCCCTTACCGTCCGCGTAGGGGCTGTGCGGATCTTTTCGAAGACAGACGTTTCTCAACAACTCGGCCGCATGTCCGCCGATCTCGCGCTGTCTGGCGTTTGCGGCTTCGCCTTCGCCGTCGAACTCCACGAATGAGCGCAGGAAAACCGCGTCTGTTTTCGCTGAGACGCGATAATAGCCTTTGAAAGACGTTTTCGTCTCGCCCGTCACATAGGCTCCGCCTGCGGTCAGTTTGGAATCCATCGCATTGCTGAAGTTCTTCGCGCACCGTCTTCCGTTTGCGAAATCCGCGATGCCCTTCAAATCCCGACCGCCGCCGTGCCCCGCCGAAACCGCGCCAAACGATCGTTTGGCTTCGCAGATCATGTAAAACCGGCGCCCCAAATCGCCATGGCCCAAATCGTTGGGGCGGGTTGCATCCATGGCGAAGTAGCAGGGATTCTTAACCAAGCCTTCGCTCACTTTTTGCAGATAAAGCGCGCGCGCCCTCTGCAAGACCACTTGTGCGATTTGACCCTTGCCTTCGCCGACATGGGCCCTCAGCCAAGCCGGAACGTCCGATGCTTGCTCCGCGGCAAAAGATCGGAGCGACGCCGATAAGGCGACAACGATGGTGAAGAGGCTGAAGATTTTGACGATTTTCAGAAGGGCAGATCTTAACCGCACCGGACCAATTCTCCTGCCGAAGCGTTTTGCCATTGCTTACGGCGTCGCCGCGAGGAATTGATCACAAAGGGCCTCGCATCAATCGGCGATAGGCTTCTTCTTTAGCGCCAGCGCAATGAGACCACCACGGCGTTCGTGCGCTCAATGTCCTGGACGGTACCGTGCTCGTCCAGTCTATGGACCAACATCGGCGACAGGAATTCATCAAATTGCTCAATGCGGTGGAGCGTGCTGTGCTGGTGGGAAAGGCGATCCACGCTATCCTCGACAATTACGCCACCTGCAAGCATCCGAAGGTTCGGCGATAGCTGGCCGGCCATCCGCGCTGAGTGTTCTACTTCACCCCGACATCGACGTCCTGGCTCAGCGCTGTCGAGAGCTTCTTCTCCGCCATCACCCGAAGGCGCATTCGGCGCGGCGTCTTCCGATCGGTCGCCGAACTGAAGGACGCCATACGTCGCCACATCCACGACCACAACCAGTGGGTCAAGCCCTTCGTCTGAACAAAGCCCAGACCAGATCTTCCCAAAAGCTCAAACCAATCTCTGCACCATCTGAATGAGTTGGTGCACTAGCATCATGGGTTACCTCAGAGGAACGCCCCGCCTCTCCCATATGCAAGGATCACGCGGAGCACACCCGATGCCGACTGCGGCCCCACAGATCACGCCTAAGCGGCATTGCTCGGCTTGTCAGGCTTAACACGCCTTCGGCAGGCAAGTGGCGTCGTCTGCTTAAGCCGCGCGCATCACACGCCGGCCGTTCGTCTCGGAAATGGCGGCGGCAAGAGAGAACCCCTCATCGATCTGGGAGGTAAGATCGGCACCGCTGGCGGCGTTCGCCCAGCGTGCCGCATGAGGAGGTGAAACGTGACGGCCTGCGCGATCGCCCCCGAGCAGCAAGCTGGCGCGGTGGCGATCGCGAGGCCAACCCCTCATTGCGAAACAGAGGTGGATGCTGCTGCGCCGAATCCGAACGGGGAGGCATGGTGGTGGCCAAAACACAATATCGGTCAACCAGACGAATCGTGATCACGGAAACCGATGACAAGCCGCGTCGATCGCAGGAGCTTCGGTTCCCCTGAGGTTCTCCAAATTAAGTTGCCGCATGATTCCCATATAGAGCACTCCAGCCGACGGGGCCGGCCCGCGTCGAGCCGTCAGGCGCAGTAAGTCTCCGGTGAAGTGGGCCTACTTCACACATCTTGCCCGCATGAACAGCCTCAATTTCTTGCACTTATACCTGGTCATTCCTGATTATGCGTTTTCAGGCGTCTTCATTCAATTTTTTTCGTTTTGATTCGATCTCATTCTTTTTCGTACAAATTACTTCACTTTCTTAGCGCATTCAGCCGGGGCGAGAGCCGAGATAGTTTGGTCATGATGATGAATGCGTGAGGGGGAGCATGATGGCGAGCAAGGCCAAAGTGAATGGGCGCCCGGCCTTCCTGGTGCTCAAGGACGAGATCCAGGCGGAGCTTAAGGCAGGCGTATTCGCCACGAGGATCTACGCCAAACTCAAGGATCGGCTGCCCTTCAGCTACCGGCAGTTCCTCTACTACATCGATCAGTACGGTCTTCGGGCATCGGCAATGAGCGCGCCAGGCGCCGCCGCAGCCGGCCTCCAGCCCACTATGGTTGCTCCGCAATCCGCCCCCAGAAGCTGGCAGCGCACCGATCCGGACGCGCCCGGATCAGCCGCGCAAATTCATTTTCAACCGGCCGATATCGATAAGAAGAAGCTAATCTAGCGTCTACAACCTATCATCGTTCGAAAACAACAACGGCCGGAAAGATGCATGAGGGCCGCTCATCGCTCGGTGTACGAGGGACAGTTCGCGCCTCAATCCGGCCAAGTTGCCCGTCGGAGAGTTCCGGCCTAATTCTCTCCCCGCCGACGTGCTGCCCGCGACGGTGAGCTTGCGGT
>CAWCVC010000014.1:0-281726 GCA_963798805.1 uncultured Alphaproteobacteria bacterium | reverse complement strand
AGACATTTGCTTCCACCACCACCTCAGCATCGCGCTAGAAACCGATTAGGCCAGTGGGTCCGAATGTCCGCTGGCACTATCTCACTCAAATTTGGCCGGCGATGAAAATGGCTTGGTGGCGTCAACCACGAACATTACGAGCTGGTCTAAATCGGTCGTGCCGCTGCTGAAGACTTCCATCGGCGTCTCGGCCGCATGTCCATTCATCGATTGACCGGCGTCGGCATGATGCACGCCGTCGGGTGTCTTTTGTCCAACTTGACCCGCTAGAACATAGAAGGATTCAGAACCAGGATGTGAATGCACTGGCGTCTTCAACCCGGGCGAACCCGTGGCGTGGTTAATGCGCAATAGATATTCAGGCGCCGTAATTGGCGGCAAGGGCCCGATCTGGGTGACCTTTTTGCCACCAAGTGTTACGGTGCCCTTCGGCCCAAGCGTGAAGAGCCAAACTTTGCCGGAGATTTCGGCCACCAGTGAGGTCGGCCCCGCCGCAGCTTGTGCTTGCGCCAGCGTAGGAAAATTTTCGATACACCAATATAGCGGTCCAGCCGGCAGTTGCTTCACCACCTTTTTCGACAACCGGCTTGATGACGAGTTTCCCCGCCGCCGCAGCCGCCGCCGGCGAAAGCAACAATCCAAAGGCATGTAGCGCGAGGATCAAAGCTATGAAATGTCGTGCGCGGCATATTCGCCGTTTCATGGTTCTCCTCCTTGGGTTTCCACCCATCCAGATGCGCAGCGTTCGCACGGCCAAGCTAACCAGCGTGGACATTCGGAGTAACGAGAAAAACCCGTAGAAACGCCGAAGGAATTCCGAAATTTGTAGAAGCGGGACCGCACCGGGATCTATAGTTCCTCCCATAAGCTCAATTGCGAACCTGGAGCGCAGAATAAAGAAAACATCGACGGATATTGCGATGCGTGGTCTCTCTCGACGAATGGCCATTAAGCTCGGATTGCTGACACTCTCTTCGCTTGCCAGCTCGACGGCGTCGGTCGGCGGGGACAATGTCACGCTCGCAATCAAAGGGTACGATCCGGTCGCCTATTTCACTGAGCGGAAACCGGTGCGCGGGTCGCCGGAGATCGAATTTGACTGGGACGACTACCGTTACCTTTTCTCTAGCGCGGAGAATCGGGAGCTTTTCAAAGCCGATCCGGTAAAATATGCGCCGCAATTTGCGAATTTCTGTGCGGCAGCTCTTTCGCGGGGTGAGGTCTTTGAAGCGAACCCTGAATATTGGCTGATCAGTGATGGCAAGCTTTATCTTTTCACAAAACCCAACGGGCCGGATCTGTTTCGGCAGGACCTCGCCGGGCAACTCGCCAAGGCGAATGAAAACCGATGGCTTCTACCGGAGCGATAGCCACAAGTCGCTTCGCTTCAAGCAGCCAATTCGCGTGGAGGCGCCTGCATGGGACGAAGCGATTAGGGTCATACGTTGATCGGCGCCCTCGAATTTCGGGTTTTTTCGATGTTTTCTTAACGTGACATGCGCCTAATGGCGAACTACAACGCCACGATAGTCGACTGGTGATGAGGCCGTCAAAATAGCAGCTTGCCGGTGACCAATGGTGCCGGAGTCACAGAGGGCTGAACGTGCCTTGGACGGCTGTTATGCCAGTGCCTTATAAGCCGGCTTTGTGCAGTCCGTTGCGCAGACGCTCCAGATCGGCCGGATTCAAAAACTTGGTCCCGAACTCCTGCGGATTGAAGGTTGGGTCTAACCGACGAATGGCCATTGCAACGCGCGCGGCGTCGTCGAGTTGGTTAAGCTGTGCGTAGGCGGCCGCCAGCACAACGCGGCTGAAATTCGCGCCCGGGGTTTCACGGAGATTTAGTTCGGCCTGCTCTATCGCTGAGGTGTAACGCTGCTTCAAATAATAGGCCAGGCCGAGGGCGAAGCGGTCCAACGGATTGAGCGCAGGGTCGATCCCCTGCGCCTGCTCTAACGCGTCGATTGCGGCATCAGTCCTGCCAAGCCACATAAAGATATTGCCGCGCCCAGCGAGCGCCTGAGCGTCGTTCGGATTTACCGCGATCGCACGATCGATCTCCGCTTCGGCAAGATCGTATCGACGATCGAATATATAAACGCGCCCGAGGATGATATGCGCGCGGACTTCGGAGCTGTTTAGACTGAGCGCTTTTTTTGCCAATTCCTCCGCCCGGCTCATGATCGTTGGCGGAAATTCGGCCCAACCCATCGATACCTCGGCATAATATGTTTCGGCGAGCGCGGCATAGGCGGCGGCATAGTAAGGATCAAGCTCGATCGCCCGCTTGAGCAATGCACGCGCCTCCACATTATTGGCGCGTCCTGGATGTTGAAAAATCGACCTCGCACGCAGCACGTAATCATAGGCCTCAAGGCTTTTCGTCGGCTTCGCGGAGACGCGCTGTTGCTCAATTTGCGTTACACGGACGGGCAAGGCGCGCGCGATCTGGGTCGTTATGCTATCTTGCAGCGCGAAAACGTCGGCGAGCGCCTCGTCAAAACGTGCAGACCAGAGCACGTGCCCTCCAGAGTCGACAAGCTGCGCAATTACGCGCACCCGGCCCTCTGTTTTCTGGATGCTGCCTTCAACTTGGTACCGGACGCCGAGATTGCGCGCAATCTCGGCAGGATTTGTCGCTTTTTCCCTATAGGGCGAAACGGCATTCCATGACATCACCGTAAGCGCAGAAAAACGCCCCAGGGCATTGATGATGTCCTGAGTCAGGCCATCGGCAAAATAATCTTGCCCGGGCTGGTTGCTCTGGTTCACAAACGGAAGAACCGCGATCGCGGATTTTTTGGCGACGCCAGGATTTTTCGTGAATTGACCGTTCCAAGGCAGGGCGCCGAAAAAACTCCATTCTGCGCTGGCCGCGATCCATCGGGCTCCGACGATCGCGAATATTATCATGGCCAGCGCAGCCAGAGATCGCAATCGCCAACGCATAAGAACCGTATCTAAAAATCTTGTGGTATTGTAGTTAATTCCGGTCTCGGGATCGTTGCGAGCCCTCAATTCCGACACGGTCCCGGAAGGATCAGCCGCCGGAACATCCGACACATGAGGCTCAAATCGATAGCCTCGGCGTGGAATTGTCCTGATCAGACGCCTTGCGTCATCGCCAAGCGCCTGCCGGAGTTCACTGATGCTCTGCACCAGGGCATCGTCGGTGACTGCGACATTCGGCCAAACAGCAGCAAAGATCTCGTCCCTCGAGACAAGCCGGCCAGAGTTTTCGACGAGATAAACCAGAACTGCAAAGCTCTTCGGTCGAACGGAAATTTCGTTACCGTCTAGAACCAAGCAACCTCGATCCAGGTCCAATACACAGCGACCAAAATTCAGCCGCTTCGCCCGTATTTGCCCTGCAAATTCGATCCCGGTGATGGTCATTGACGACTAACCACACATCTCTAACTCAGCAACAAAGGTTCAAGGTTCAAGCCCGGCCGGGACATTCTGCTGGCCTCAATCCTCAAGACGTCACAACGCAGGTGCCCGTACCGGCTATCCGGGCCGATTGAACACCATGGCACATCCTCAGTTGCGACATTATCGCACTAGCTTGCCGCCGAACAGGGGCTCGCTGTTGTCACGTCCACAGCGGCGCTTCACGAAATCGCTCGCATGGATCCATCTACGAACCTTCGCTGGCACAATATCGCGGTGGTTTGCAATCCGAAGCGACCGGACGCCGAAGTCGCCTTTGAGGCGAAACTCTCCGGTGCCGAGACGGGCCGGCGAGGGAGAGATCGCGGCGATTCCGGACATTGGCTGATCACTTCAATTCAGTGTCGGGGGCAAAAGGCAACTGTGGCAGCGGCTTCCATATCGCGGTTTGGCCGCCTGTTCACGAGTGTGCACGCGGGCCGCGTCGCAGTGTCAGGACGGCCTCGACCGCAATCGCTGCGGCGTAAAAGCCGCCGATCCACAACAAGCTGAGGGGCGCAATCGCGTAACTGCGCACCATCAGCAAAGCAAAACTTATCGCCGTCAGCAATGCACCGCTGATGGGCCAAATTGGCGCGAGACCAATCCGCCGGCGTGTGCGCCAGGCCGCCAAATTGATTACGAAAAAGATCAGAAGGAACGTGGCGCTGGCGAAGCTCGATATGATTTCGAGGGGCGCGGCGAGCGCAAAGGCGAGCGACATCGCAGTCAAGGCTAGCAGCGACACCCAGGGCACATCGCGGGTACGCTCCCGGAACGAGAATAGGCGCGGCAAAGCGTGCTCACTCGCCATCACCATGGCGAGCCGCGCCGCGCCGAACAATGTAGCGTTGATCGCCGAGGCAGTGGAGAGCAGCGCCGCGATGCCGATGAGCACGAATCCAAACTGACCCATGGTCGGTCGCGCCGCCACCGCGAGCACATACTCCTGATCGCGCTGGATCTGCGACGAAGACAGATTGCCGAGCGCTACGGTCGCCACGATCACGTAGATCGCCGTCGTCGCCAGAATGGCGATGACCAGCGCGCGCTTAAGATTGCGGCGCGGATTTTCCATCTCGTCGACAGCGTTGGGGATGAGCTCGAAGCCTTCATAGGCGACGAAGATCAAGGCCGCCGCGGTGAGCGGCGCGCCCACGCCGCGGTCGAACAGCGGATGGAAATGACCGGCTTGCACGCTGCGCAAGCCGGCGATGGCAAATGCGGTTAGAATGGCGAGCTTGACGGCGACCACGATCAATTCGGTTAGACCTGAGGTCTTGGCACCCCCAAGATTGACGGCCAGGAAGACAATGAGCACGAACGCGGCAAGACCGCCGCTGACAAAGCTATGGGGTCCGGTGCCGGCGACCAGCGTGGCGCCGTAAGCGCCGAAAGCGGTGGCATAGAGCGCAAGCGTGCCGACATAGCCGGCGATCAGCAACCAGCCCGCCACTGCCGCAACGCCCGGCCGGCCGAAGGCATGCTCGATATAGGTGAAGCTGCCGCCGTCGCCTTGAAAGGCCAAGCCGAGATGAGCATAGGATAGACCGGTGAGCAACGCGATGACACCGCCGATGGCGAGCGTCACCGGCACCGCATGGCCAGCCTGTGCGATAGCCAAGCCGAGCACCGCGAAAATACCGCCGCCGATCATGCCGCCGATACCGATGGCGGTAACCTCAGCGAGACTGAGCTTGCGGACTTGCGCCTTCATATAGCGGACTATTTAGCGCAGCCGCGGAATTTCCGCAAAGGGCCAGCGAAGCGGGCGTGATGTGCGGATGGAGGCGGCACTCACCGATCACCAGATTGATCATGCACGGAGAAAATTTACCTCAATTTGCCCGCCATTCACCGCCAGCCTGCTCAACCGAATTGCGGTGAACAGAGACACCCGCCTTGGCGGGACGTCGCGTAGGCCTAGCCATGTCGGGATAAGTCAAATAGGCTGGTTACCCACCTTGATCGACTGAGGCGTGGACAGGCATTTCGACCCGGACATAGTATGGTAAATCGATTCATGATGGCGCACTCGGCCGTGGAGAGGCGGCGTTGGGCGAGGCCCGGCATTGTGGCGCTCGCGGCGATGGCCGCACTGGCGGCGCTGACCGCCGACGCAGCGGCGAAACAAGCGCGCCCCGCACCACACCAAGAGGCAACAGCGCCGCGCACGGCTGGCGAGCCGATCATGGCGATTGTGTCGATCAAGTCCCAGCAGGTCACGTTCTACGACGCCGACGGCTGGATCCTGCGTGCGCCGGTTTCGACCGGCATCAAGGGACGCGAGACGCCAGCCGGCGTCTTCGCGGTCATCGAGAAGGACAAAGACCACCACTCGACCATGTATGACGATGCCTGGATGCCGAATATGCAGCGCATCACCTGGAACGGCATCGCGCTGCACGGCGGGCCGCTGCCGGGCTATGCGGCCTCGCACGGCTGCGTGCGCATGCCCTACGGTTTTGCCGAGAAGCTGTTCGACAAGACGTGGATCGGGATGCGGGTGATCATCGCGCCGAACGATGCAGCGCCGGTCGATATTTCCCACCCGGCGCTGATCCAGCCGAACGCGGAAGCCATCGCGGCTGCTCCGGCGCGTGCCGAACCGCTCGCCCGCGAGGCCGCGGCGGCGGTCAAGGCGGCCGAGGAGGCGAAGAAAGCCGCGGCGACTGCGGCGCGCGAGACGGCATCGCTAACAGCATCTCTGCGCAAGCTGGAACGGCTCAAGGCCCGCGTCGACGCCGAGCTCGCACGCGCCGACAGGGCGCTTGCCGCCGCAAAGACGGACGAGGCCAAGGCGCGCGCCGAGGAGCGCAAGCAGAAGGACGCCGCCAAGGCCGCGGAGTTCGGGGCGCAGCTCGACACCGCCAAGGAGGGCGCGAAGTCTAAACTCGACGGCGCCGCTGCCGCGAAGGACGCCGCCAAGGCGGCCCAGACCAGGAAGGCCGCCGCCACCAGGGCGGCAAGCGAGGCGAAGCTGGCGCTCGAACCGGTCTCGATCTACATCAGCCGCGCGACGCAAAAGCTCTACGTGCGGCGCAACACGCACAAGCCGGCGCCGGACGGCGGCGGCGAGGTGTTCGATACGAGCATCGAGGTCCCGGTCGCGATCCGCGATCCCGGCAAGCGGATCGGCACGCATGTGTTCACCGCGATGGCGCGCAGCGATGTGGGCCTGCGCTGGAGCGTGGTCACGATCGACGACGGGGACGACGCCAAAGACGCGCTCGACCGGATCACCATCCCGCAGGAGGTGCTCGATCGCATTGCGCCGACCGCATTGCCGCGGTCCTCGATCATTATCTCCGACGAGCCGCTGAGCCGTGAAACCAACTATCGCACCGAGTTTGTCGCGGTGCTGAGCAACCAGCCCCAAGGCGGATTCCTCACGCGCAAGCCTTCCGAATCCCTCATTGCAAGCGACGACGGCCGCGACGAGGACGGCTTCGGCTTCTTTTTCGGGCGCGGCTGGGACTCCGAGCGTGGCGATACGCGTCCGCGCGCGCGCCGATACTATCAACCGAGGCCACAGCCCTGGCCCTGGTGGTAAGACGCCGCACGCCGCGCATAGGCCGCATGGTTGCTCAGATCACTCGCTGATCCAATCCCGCGGTTGCTGGAAGTAAGCTCGACCTTTGGCCACGTAATGTAGTGATCCGTCGTCGGCCGACCGGCAGCTTGGGGTCAAATTTGTCCGTGACGGCCGTGGCGCGCCAAGGCGAGAATGAGGCGAAACTCACCGAGGCGCTCGCCTCTCGGGCAGCGGAGAGAAGAAGGTGGTAACTCGCCGTCGCTTCGGGTCCCGGCTTGGCCCTACACGGCCACTGGTTGCACTGCGCAGTAAGACCCTCCCTTGTCACGAACGCGTCCCGAAAAAGCGATTGACGATCTGGGGAAAGCCGAACGACGCTATCAGCGCTCCGCTGTAGCGGCGGTGACGAGGACAGCTGAGGTTGCCGCGAATTGAGGGGAGAGCTGCTGTCGTGTGGGGCCTCACAGGTAAAGCCGCTGTATGCTTGCTCGCGGTCGTCGCAATCCTAGCTGCATCGTGGTTTCTGGCGTTTCCGGCGCCGCGGTTTCCTGAACCGACAGGAGCCTACCGCATTGGCACTCGCATTTATTACTGGACCGATTCATCGCGTCCGGAGCCGTTTACGGCTGATCCTCGTGATCGGCGTCGCCTTGCTGTGCAGATCTGGTATCCGACCCATGGCACAGGGCCAAGGCAGCCTTACATGGATCATCGCGAGACCACCGCAGCTCTCGCCCAGCGCTTTCACCTGCCAGCCATTCTCTTCCGAAATATCATGTATGCGCCGACCCATTCGATAACCAATGCCCCGGCACGTGAGGGACGCTTCCCGATCCTTCTCAATCCGACGGGGTTTTCAGGCTTCCGGGATGCGAGCCTTTTCTGGATAGAGGGGTTGGCCTCTCATGGCTATGTGGTCGTCGGCCTTGATCAGCCTGGCACCGCAGCGGCGACCGTCTTTCCCGACGGACGCGTCATTCCGGTCATGGCTGACAAGGCCGCCTTCGATCGATATATGCCCTTGGCGCTGTCGCAGACAACCAATCAGACGCCGGAAATGAACGGCGTGCCTCTGCCCGGGGGCATCATCCCCTTTCTGGCGGCAGACCTTCGGTTTGTGCTCGACAAGTTGGAGGTACTCGACCGTAACGACTCGGTATTTGCCGACCACCTCGATCTCGGCAAAGTGGGCGTCTTCGGCATGTCGCTCGGCGGCTATGTCGGCCCTGAAGCGTGCCGTCTGGATAAGAGGTTTCGCGCATGCCTCACCGTCGATGCCGGACAGACGGCGGTAGTCGCGCGCGAGGGGCTTGACCAGCCCGTCATGATCATGAGCCGGGACGCCGAGATCATGCGTGAGGAACGTGCCGAGGCGGGGGGATGGCCGGAAGCCGAGATCACCCATACCATCGGCGACCAGCGCGCCTTGTTCGAGCATAGCCGGAGCGATGCCTATTATCTGACCATGAACCGGATGTATCACGTCAACTGGACCGATGCGCCAATCTGGTCGCCGCTCGTCCGCTGGATGGGCCTCACCGGGCCGGGCGACCCTTATCGCGGTTTCGAGCAGACCAACGCGTTTTCGCTCGCTTTTTTTAACCACTATCTCAAAGGGGAATTGGCGCCCCTTTTGGAAAGCGTCCCGGCGAATTGGCCGGACCTGCGTCTGGAAGTAAAGCATCCACACCGAGACCACTAAAACGGTGAGGCGAATTTCCTGAGTGGTCGGCTTGCTGGCAAGGGAGAACGCTATTCGGGCCGTTGGCTAATTGTCCTCCGGAGGGGGTAAATGGCCCAACCCGGCCTCTCGACCTGCCGTTCACCATCGGCCCTGTTCGGCTCAAAGCGGCCAAGTTGCCCTCGGTGAGTTTCAGCCGATTGCTCACCGTCCTGGCGCGCAGCCGGTCGCTGTGAGAGTGCGATGAAAAGAGACGTTCGCCCCTCTCTTGACCTTTCGCATTTACACCGGACTCCATAATGTTTATATAATATACAGTTTAGTTAATAAACTAATTGGAGGGCGGCGTGGAACCGGCATGGGAGGCAATCATCATTGGGTCAGGGATAGGCGGTTTGACCGCCGCCAATCTTTTGGCACAGGTTGCCAATATGAGGGTCCTTGTGCTGGAAAAGCACTCGGAGCGGGGCGGTCTGACGCACACATTCCGCCGCGATGGAGCATCCTGGGACGTTGGCCTGCATTATGTCGGCAACCTGGAAAAAGGAACGTTCGAGCGCAAGCTGTTCGACTTCCTCTCAGGCGGCATGCTGCACTGGAATCGCATGCCGGATGATTTCGAGCGCTTCATTTATCCGGATTTCGATTTCGCCGTGCCTTCCGATCCTGTGCGCTATGAGCAGCAGCTGATTGAGCGTTTTCCCGGCGAGGCAAAGTCGATCGGCCGCTACTTCCGCGACATCCGCTCGGTTGCCCTCTGGTATGTGCTCGGCATTCAAGAGCAGCTCATGCCGGCGCCGCTGGCATTCCTTCTGGCGCAATACCGCCGCCTTGGCAACGCTAAAGCCACGCAGACCACTGCCGCTTATCTGGAGCGCAATTTCCGCTCGCCGGAACTGAAGGCGCTCCTCGCATCTCAATGGGGCGACTATGGCGTCCCTCCCAAGGAAAGCGCCTTCGCGCTTCACGCGCTGGTTATTGGCAGCTATTTCAGGGGGGGCTGGTTTCCGGAAGGCGGCGCCGGACG
This sequence comes from uncultured Alphaproteobacteria bacterium, assembly GCA_963798805.1. Classification (GTDB taxonomy): domain Bacteria; phylum Pseudomonadota; class Alphaproteobacteria; order Rhizobiales; family Rhodomicrobiaceae; genus CAVZCK01. The sequence continues at coordinate 272,051 of CAWCVC010000014.1, read as the reverse complement.
TATCGCCCGTACCTTCGAGCGGGGCATCGAAGCCAGCGGGGGCTCGATCAGGGTCTGTCAGGATGTGACCGAGATCCTCATTGAAGGCGGAAGGGCCGTCGGGGTGAAGGCTATCGACCGGCGGAGCGCCGATCCCGCCGTAGTGAGCTACCGCGCCCCGATTGTCATCTCCAATGCCGGCGCGCAGGTCACTTACCAGCGCCTGCTGCCCACCGAGGGCGACATTGGCCGGCGAACCGCTAAGCAGCGCGCCTACGTCGACGCGTTGGCTGGCGGGGTGTCGGCCGTCACGCTCTACCTTCGCCTGAAAAAGCCGGTGTCTACTCTTGGCATCCAGGGCGAGAACTACTGGATCAACAGAACGCTCAATCACGACGACCTTGACGCACAAACGGCGATGGTCCTCGATGGCAATCCTCAGCACGCCTATCTTTCATTCCCTTCAGCGAAGTCCGGAGACGGTCGCTTCCACACCGCCGAGATCATCGCCATGCTGGATCCCAAAGCTTTCGAGTGCTGGCGGAAGACCATGAGCGGTCAGCGCGGGACGGGCTATGCCGAGGTTAAGGACCGCATCGCGCAAGGGCTTCTGCACTTGGTTGAGAGCGTTGTGCCGGGCTTTTCGGCGCTGGTGCAATATAGCGAATTATCCACGCCCCTGACAGTCACGCATTTCACGTCTCACCCTCAGGGCCGCTTCTACGGTTTGCAGGGAATACCGGCCCGGTATCAGCGGGGGCAGCTTTCGCCGCGCTCACCGATTGACGGCCTCTATCTGAGCGGCAGCGATGTGGCTAGCCTTGGTATTGTCGGCGCCATGATGGGCGGAGTGGCCGCGGCCAGCAAGGTGCTTGGCGCCACCGGGTTCCTGCGCATCATGACCCATGTCAGCCGGGGCAAAACGCCGACGCCGATGCAGGTTCGGCCCGCGGAAAAGCAGCACGCGGTGCTCGTGGAAAAGATCGCATTGACGTCGACGATCTGGCGCTTGGAATTCGAAGTCGACGAGCCGGTTCGTTTCGTGCCTGGCCAGTATGCGAAATTGCGAGTCGCCCCTTTCGAGTGGAGGGACTATTCGATCGCTGCCGCTTCCGGCAAGCGTCTCACATTTCTGATCAGCAACCGCACGCGTGGCGATGGCTCCAAATTTGCCGACACAGTGCAGTCGGGAGAGGCCACCGAAATTGAGCTACCTCTCGGACACTATCATTTGCAGCATAACGCACACCGGAAAGTGTTCGTCGCCACGGGCACGGGGCTTGCGCCGTTTCTGCCGATGTTCGCGCAGTTGGCGCGGGACGGTCAACTGGGAGCAGCCGAGCTTTATTTCGGCTGCCGCACGCCCGCCGAGGACATCAGCGCAGCATTCCCGGACATTCCGCACAAGATTGTCTGTATCAGCCGCGGAGAAGCACCATCCGGCGGCTTCAACGGGCGTGTCACGCAGGCCCTTGCAAGCCTCGAATTCGATCCGCTGGACACGGATTTCTATGTCTGCGGTTCTGCTGCTATGGTCGCGGACTGCCGGAGGGTCCTGGAACGGGCCGGCGTGGCGCAGATCCTGACCGAAGCCTATTAGTGAAAAAGTGCCCCGCGCGGAATGAAAAGCACCTGGTTCACCGAGACAGAAGTCTATCTGATGCATGAAATTGTCGGGCGGCTCGACCGCTGGGCGCAAAAGCACGTGCTGGACGCAAGGGGCCTGAGCTATGGAGAGTTCCTTATCGCTGTGGCTGTCCGCGAAATGGAGCAGCCGACCCATGGTGAAGTCGGCGAAAGGCTTGACATGAGCAAGTCGCTGGTGAGCCAGCGGGTGAGTACGCTGCTGACCAAAGGCATTGTCACGCAGCACCGCGATCCCCAGAACCGCAGGCAGGCGCGACTTAACCTGACCGCACGCGGAGAAGAGGCACTGGAGAAGATCTGCCAAGAGCTGGCCGACAGCGCATCCAGGGTCCTCGATGTCTTGGGATCTGCTCGCCCCCAATTCCTGGCCTCGCTGCGCCGCCTGAGGGAGGTGCTCAGAGGGCTGGATGCGGAGCAAGCGGGAAGCGTCAGCCAAATTGAACCGGAATAAAACGTGCTCGGATTTTGCGATCTTTGGCGAATTTCCCACTCAGTCCGAATCTGCGGATCGGCTCGGATGTGCTGTCAGTGTGCCCGCATCTTTCGGCCGACATGCTTTGAATTCCGGCCTGCGCGCGCAGCGGCCATAGTCACATGTCGTAGGCGTTTGCTCATCTGATGTTATCCCGTGACGGGGCGCGAGCAGACCCGGCACCGATTTCCGCTTTGAGGCGTTTCTCACCGATGTCGGGGGCGGCCGGCAACGGAGAGAAACCGGCGATGAACCGTCATCGCTCGCCATAGGCGGCCGGGTTTGGCCCTTCAGGAACGCTCCCTGAAATGTCCGGTGATTGGCTGGAGCGGTCCTTGGCCGTGGGCGAACCGATCGGCTCCTGTGCGGTGATTGCGTACTCTGGCGATTTGCAATCTTACGATCGTGATAATCAGAGGCAAAATTCAATCAGCTGTTGCTTCCGCTATCGGATCATCGCTTGAGCTCGTTCAGCAACCATGTCAGCTCGCTCTCGGCGCGCGAGGTAAGCTCTGTGTAGGTCGTCATACGGATCTGGCCATTTTCATGAACCGCGACCATATCGTCGCGGCGCTTGCCTCCCAGCACGACGATGTCGATCGGGTCGGCGTGACGCTTCAGCTTGCCTCGGTAACCCTCTGCTCGGGCCTTGTGGTCGTAATCAAGCGTGACAGAGGGGCGCTTGAATTCGATCAGGAGGTAGCGGCCGCCATAACGGTTCAGGAGCAGCAGGTCAGGACGCCGCGCGCCATCGGAGCCGTCATCGCTCCCGCCAAACACGTCCTGATGACTTTCGTCAGCGTCCTGTTACTGGCAAGCAGGGCGAATTCGTATCCGAACACCCACAGCGTGTTCTCGATCGCGACGTGGATGTGTCTCTCCTCGGTGGAGGGCGCGCCCGCCAATTCACGAAGTCTCTCCAAAGCAGCGAGACGGGCTTGGACCTGACGCCGAATCAGAGCGAGGTCTGCGATGTTCAATTCAAGTAGGGATTCGGCGAGAGTTGTAATGTCGCCAGGGCGTGCAGTAAGTAGCTTTTTGGCGATGACATAATGGTCGTCTCTTTCCAGCGTCCGCAGCATGATCTGGATCGCTGCGTCGATACGCTTATCGTCGCCGTAATACCGCTGTAGGATCGCATGGATCTCAGAGTGTGCTCGCTCGCGCTTTTCCTCAGGTAAGTTCTCGATGCGCTGGCCATATTTCTTGACATAGCGCGCGTAGGCCGCGGCCATTTGTTGTCGGAAGACCGCCCAGAGTTCGGACTTCAGATAGTCGCGCGCAACTGCGAAGACAGCCTGCACGGACTTGTCGCTCTCAAAGAACTCCGTCCACCCGCAGGATGTGGCAGCATCTTCCAAACAGTCGGCTCGAAGCTCACCCGTGACGTGCTCGAGCAACTTTGCTGGTACCTGCTCGTCGGCGTCGAGCCCAAACATCGTAGGGTAACCGACCGATTTGCCCGTCACGCGGACCTGGATGCCGCGCATGGCCTTAATCTGCTTTCTTTCGGCTATGACGAACTCGGCTTCGATGGTGCCAACGTTTGGCACAGCCAGGGTCTTCAGCGCCGTGTGGCCGGGTATCTGGAGGTGAGTCAGCGCCTCGCCGTTGATCACCACCTGCATTCGGTCCTGACGGCCATACTCCGGAGCAAGCGCATGGCGGAGTGCGGCCGGTGTCGGATAGTTGATGTGGCTGAACAACTTCGTCAGCGTAATGGTTGTCCCATGGTCTTCGTAATCGTGGTCAACGATCATCACTGGCACGTCGATCTTCTCGATGTCAGTCGGGCTGGACTCGAGGGTCTGCCGATGGATGACGACCGTGCTCTTCGCGCCTCCGCGGAGCGTCACAAGCTCCATGTGCCCTGCGACGATAATGCCCGCAAACTTCCCGATGCCTTTGCGGCCTTTCACGAGCCGACCGCTTTTCGTTCGTGGCCCTCGATCTTTTCGGCGGTCCCGGGCGATACGGAGATAGTCCTTGTCGATCTGCTCAGGCGACATTCCTTCTCCGTCGTCGGCGATTAATATGACCGGCGCGGCTTCAGGACCTTTCGGGACTTCGATCCGCACGATTGCCGCGTCGGCGTCCCACGCATTGTCGACAAGCTCCTTTAGAGCTTGCTCAATTGTTCTATAGCTTTCGCCGAGCAGCAGAGCGAGATGGGAGCTGACGTTGAAGTGGTGTGCGGCCATACAGTGTCCGTCGCAATATTCGTGCTGAATCCGCGGCGGCGCGGCTGTTGGCGAGCCTGTTCGCGGGATAAAGGCGAAGCAACCATTGCGGTAGCGTCGCGGATATGGTGGGAAATTGAAGGTTGCGTAGTCTCCGGGTGTTCAACCCAAAACGATTCCGGCGTTGAAGCGCCGGTGGAGACCACGCTATGCCAAACAATATCATAAACCTCGCGGACCAGCAGCCGGCGGCGACGGCGAGCGCCCAGCTTTTTGAGGATTGGTTCGATCCGATCGAAACCGCCGTGCGCGACCGTGTGCATGGTTTCATCCAGGCGATGATCGAGGCGGAACTCGATGAAGCGCTGTCGCGGACACGCTATGCCCGGAGCGCCAAAGCTTGCCCCGGTTCGCGATCAAAGACGCCGGATGGCGAAACCGCGGGTGACGGCCCGCTCCGGGGCCATCGCCATGGTCACCGCTCGCGGTCGCTGATGGGAACTTTCGGCGAGACACTGATCAGCGTCCCTCGGGCTCGGATCGAGACTCCGGATGGTAAGACAACGGAATGGCGTAGCAAGGTGCTGCCCGCCTACCAGCGGCGCACGAAAGCCGCCGACGCGCTGATTGCCGGCGCCTATCTGGCCGGGACCAACACGCGACGTGTCCGGCGAGCGCTTGGCGCGCTGTTCGGCGGCTCCGTGAGCAAGGATACGGTCAGCCGGGTCTGGCGGAAGGTGAAGACCGATTGGGAAAGCTGGAACCAGCGCTCGCTGACCGACGAACCCATCGTCCGGCTGATCCTGGATGGGACCGTCGTGCGCGTCCGTCTCGATAAGAAGGCCACGACGATTTGCCTTCTCGTCGTGCTCGGCATTCGCGCCGACGGCCAGAAAGTATTGCTGGCAGTGAAGAATATGGGCGGCGAGACGGCGCAGGCCTGGCGGGTCGTGCTCGACGATCTGATCAAGCGCGGCCTGCGCAAGCCGGAATTCCTGATCGTCGATGGTGGCTCGGGGTTGGAGCGGGCGCTTGCCGAGCTCTGGAGCGATGTGCCCACCCAGCGCTGCACCGTGCATAAGCACCGCAATCTGCTCGCTCATGCACCAGAACGGCTGCGCGAGGAGGTTTCGGCAGATTACAATGACATGATCTATGCAACGTCGGCGGATGAAATCGAGAAGAAGCGTAAGGCGTTCCTGCGTAAATGGCGATTGCGCTGCCAGGCCGTCGCCGAGTGCCTGGAGGAAGCCGGCAACCGGTTGTTTACCTTCACCAGATTGCCGGTCAGCCAATGGAAAAGCGCGCGCACGACCAATGCGATCGAACGGCTGCACGAGGAATTCAAGCGCCGGATCAAAACGCAAACCGTGCTGCCTTCGGCCGAAACCGCGGCCATGATGTTCTGGGCGCTGGTCGCCTCCGGACAGATCAGTATGCGGAAAGTCGATGGCTGGAAGACGCTGGCTGTGAAGCCGGCCGATCTGCCAATTGACCTCGCCGCCTGATCCGCTACGTTCAGCCCGCCGGAGACCGCGCCAAATCAATTTCCATACATCGCGACGCTACCACCATTGCAAGGAATCAGCAGTCATGCACAGGCAAGATGCACCATAGCGACGAGTATTCACAACCTGATGGACTCGCACCTCTTATGTCCGCTGACTGAATTAGTGTGGTCGCGCCTCGTCGACCGCATACCGCAACGATCTGCTTGACGGTCGAGGTCGACTTCTCCGCTCGCCAACAAAAGCGGCGACTGAACATCGGTTCAGCCTGAACTCCCCAAAGCGCTAGACGCGAGCGGTAAGCTGCGCAGCGCTGGTGGTCGGGTCCGAGGCGGGAGCCGACATTTGGATTACGACATCGCCGGCGGGCATGCGCTCTGCCAATGGCGCCAACGGTCAGCCACGCGGGTCAACGGATCAGCAGCGATGATAATCAATCCGGCTCTTTTAGAACCAAGTGGAGAAACTGATTGAAATCGCTTTGGGTATAAGTTGAGAAGGGTTCGCCATCGGCAAATCCGTACCGCCTGTACAGAGCAAGCGCGGGCTCGAAGGCCGGCCCGCTCCCTGTTTCCAAGCTCAGGCGATGCACCTGGCGTTTACGCGCCTCAGCAGTAATGTGCTCAAGAATGGCGGAGCCAGCGCCCATGCGAAGGAAGTCCGGATGGGTACGCATGGATTTGACCTCGGCTACTCCGTCGGTCAGCATCTTCAGCGCGCCCACGCTTGCGACTCTGCGGCCATACCAGGCCGTCCACACGGAAACCTCCGGTGCTTGCAATCCGGAAAGGTCCAACGCAAACACGCTTCCCGGCGGAGAATTTTCGTACACGCCTTGCAAGTGAAGAGCAGCAGCTGGCGAGTCTGCTCGCCCAAAAGATTGTCCTCTCGAATTTCAAACCGGGCTCTCATCTCCACCTCCAGATAATCGCCGCCGCTATAAGGCAAGCATAGAGGTAGGCGCGAGCGGCGCGAAACGGTCCTGCTGCAGCTCGTGCAGGTGGATACCTCCTGAAGCCTGGGTTGTAAGGATGGCGGACGCGGAGGAGCGCGGCTCCCTTGAGGGTTCGCTCTGACAGAGAGTCCGGTGCGCATTGGTGACTGCTCGGAGGCGGGAGGAGACATTCGCCGTTGCCGTCAATCCGTACCCGTCACTTGTCGTTGACCATGCCAATCACAATGAGAACTTGGTAGTCCTGCTTGTTGCATCCCTCGACCGGAGGCATTGCTGCCCCGGGCGTGACAGGAAAGGCATTTTGTGACGCCTTCTCCGGCGAACAGATCTGCTGCTTGTCCGCGGCCGGCGTATACCGTGCGGCACGGCACCCTAAATGCGTCACATCATAGAGCGTAGCGCCCTTGTCGAGTTCCCAACGCACAGCCCCACTCGCGTCTTTGGGATGGATTGTCAGCACTGCCGTCACGTCGCGATCGCCGGTCACGACGTATTTTCCGGCGGGGATCGGGAAGCTTGGCTGCTCCATGATCGAGCCGTTCTCTTCGAGCCACCAGTCGGAAGCGTTGAAGGTCCACTTCGCCGGCGCCACACCACCCGCCGCCTTCAATGTTTCGTATCTGCTCAGCCTGACGCCGCGGGGGCCTGGATCCACCGACCAGAGCCCCCACGCTTCGGCTCCGGTCCCCGACTTGGCCCTAGGATCTCCCAAGGCTGCGATATACTGCGTAGGAATACGGGTGTAACTCGCTTGCGCCATGACAGGCGGCAGTCCGAGAAGCATGAGCGAACCAAAAGCTGCGGCCAGCAGGCGGAAAGTTAGGCTAGTGCACTGACGCAAACAGAGGATTCACACGCGGCCTAGTTCGTGCGATTCTGCTGATATGGCACAAACCGTCAGCATCATCATCGCCTCTGAGGACCGCGCGCGTTTGGCGGCGGTTATTGAGGATCGCAACAGCGCGCAGAAGCACGTTCAGCGGGCACGGATCGTTCTTCTTTCGGCAGACAGGCTGCCCGTTCTGGAGGTGGCGAGGCAGATCGGTGGCAGTCGCCCGGGCGGTGTGGCGCTGGCAGTTGCGATATGCCGAGCAAGGGGTGGATGGCCTCTTGCGGGACAAGACGCGCAAGCCGGGTAAAGCCCCTGTTCAGTTGGAGACCGTGGCCAGGGTGCTGGCGCTGCCATGCTCCGAGCCACCCCATAACGCGACGCATTGGACCGGCCGGGCGGTCGCCAAGGCTGTCGGCGTCAGCTTGCGGACGGTGCAACGCATCTGGGATGGGCATCGCCTTCAACCTCACCGCTTACGCACCTTCAAGATGTCCAACGATCCCGCCTTTGCCGCGAAAGTGGAGGATGTCGTCGGCCTGTACATGGAGCCGCCCTGTCATGCCGTGGTGCTGTCCATCGATGAGAAAAGCCAGATTCAGGCGCTCGATCGCACGCAACCCGGCCTTCCGCTGAAGCCCGGCAAATGCGCAACCATGACCCACGATTATAAGCGGAATGGCACCACCACCCTGTTCGCCGCGCTCAATATTCTCGATGGCACCGTGTTGGGGCGTTGCATGCAAAAGCACCGGCATCAGGAGTTTATCAAGTTCCTCAATGCGGTGGAGCGCGCCGTTCCGGCGGGAAAGGTCATCCATGCCATCCTCGACAATTACGCCACCCACAAGCATCCCAAGGTCAAGCAATGGCTGGCCGACAATCCGCGCTGGGTCTTCCACTTCACGCCCACATCCGCATCCTGGCTCAACGCCGTCGAGGGCTTCTTCTCAGTCATCACCCGAAGGCGCATCCGTCGCGGCGTCTTCAAATCCGTCGCCGAATTGGAAGATGCCATCCGCCGCTACATCCGCGATCACAACGGTCACCCCAAGCCCTTTGTCTGGACGAAATCCGCCAAAGAAATTTTCGGCAAACTCAAGCGCCTGCCTGCACCATCTGATTGAGTCAGTGCACTAGCTGTGCGCATGACCGCCAAAATCATCGGTTTGCCTCCCAAGGTTTCGACGCCTACCTTGCTTCCAAATTAAGGCGCGGATATCAGTCGATCCAGTTTTATTGCTGGATGATACCGGGGTGGTAATTGAGACGCCTAGGATCGGCACTGAGAACGACACCGCACCGCACTTTAACGGCCATTGGCATCGAAACGTGAGAGGCAGAAACGAGGCGGGAATTGCCGGTTCCCCATTTTCTCTGTCACCGACGAACCTGGCCAAGAAGCTGTTCGGATGAAACTGGGAGGAGCCACGCGTGGATCGGCCTCCCAATCATCGATGCGGATGGCAGCGACGCCATGCGTGCGCACACGGACCTCAGGAGACGCCAAGCAAGTTGCGAGGGCCTCGTAACCCGGGGCGCCGGGGTGGGGAGCGACATGCATCGGTGGGCTATGATTGGCGGGGCAGAGGATGATCGCCTCATCCGGTCCCACCGCGGCCAGATCCAGGATAGCGCAAGAGCGGGTCAACATAAAGAGCGGACGCGCACCGGGACCTCCGCGGCGTAGATAGGCGATAAGGGCTTCCTGAGATGCTTGGTCCAGCCCCTGTTCGATCATGTCTATGACGAGAATGGTGGGACCGTCGGCTTCCAGTCCGGCGAGCAGGGCGATGAGAGCGCCCGAGACGGTCGCGCCGTCTTCGGCAAGCCATGCCATCGTCTGATCGACCCGCGCCTTAAGAGCTGGATCGGCTTCGACGCGAGCCTGCGCCGCAGCACCGCCGTCCGCCAACCGATCCATGCCGAGGAACGCTGTATGAGGCAAGGCCTCGGCCAGGCGCAGCGCGAGCCGTGTCTTGCCACTCCCCAGCGGGCCGGTGATGTAAGTCAGTGGCCGGATCTGTCTCAGCTCAAATCGCTCGCCGCTCCAGGGCCAGGGAAGATCGAAAGCAACTCTGAATTCGGTGCCCGGCCTCGTGAGGGCGGTCAGCTCGATGGCCGTCGGCGCTTGCCCACGGGCAAGGTCATCACGCAGGCGGCGCACCCTCTCGATCTTTCCCGCAAGCTGGTTCAGTTGATCATCGAGTACCGCTTGGTGTGCGGCGAGGGCCGGCTCCAAGCCGCTCGGGTCTCCTTGCAGGACGCGCGCGACTTGAGTGAGGCTGAAACCGAGCGCGCGCAACGACACAATCTCGGCGGCACGGGCTATATCGCCCGGACCATAGGCCCGCCATCCGGCTTCTGTGCGAATAGGCGTGATCAAGCCACGTTGCTCGTAAATCCGCAAAGCTTTGACAGATACGCCGAGCCGGCTAGCGGCCTCGGAAGAGTTCAGGAAACGAGCTGATGAACCCATGATTGCCTCCTGGCTAGCTAGTTGACCGCCTTTTCTTATCGAGGCTGTCCCAGGGGCCGAGTTCAACAACGGATTGCCAATGCCCCGTTTGCATCGCGCTTTCACCACGTTGGCAGTACGCACGAGCGGCAGAAACGAGGCGCTTTTCTCCGGCGCGTAGCCTGGCCAGCGACGGAGGGAAGGGGGCAATGAGCCGTCACGCCCTGCAAGCGGCCGAAGCTGGCTCGGTGAGGTCTATCGGCGGGCAGTTCCCCAGCGACAAAAAACACCGCACAAGAGCCGATCGGTTCACCCACGGCCAAGGACCGCAACCGCTTCGCAGCAGACAGTTGGGGAGTGCGTTGCCAGCTGGCTCTTTCACCCGAACCAAGTGGTTAGCGCGTCAGAGAGCCCAAGCTGGGTCAGGTCTCCCACCCAAGCCACATATCCGTCGGGCCGAACCAACACGGCGGTGGGCGCAGTAACCGACCCAAGAGCCGGAAGCTCCCACGAACCAGCGTATTTGGCGTCGATCAGCTGGACCCGATCCGCCCACGGCGCGATGTCGAAGCCGCCGGGCGCACCGAGGTTGAGAAGCACCGGCCGGGCATCGTGGAGCAGGGTGAATACTCGCAGCGGGCCGTTGTCGGTGGTGAGGTCGAGATCGGGCATGCGGCGTCCGAGCAGCGGATGTCCTTCGCCGAGATCGTAATGAATGTCGAGACCGGACATCATCGCACCAAACCGTCTGCGCGGCTCGTCCATGCCGAGGAGCTCGGACATGGTGTCGCGCAGCGCCTTCGTGCGGTCGTCTTCGCGGCGAAAAACGATCGACGCCATCGCGTTGCGCAACACGCGGGCAGCGACCGGGTGGCGCTCGGCGTGGTAGGTATCCAGGAGGCTTTCCGGCGACGTCCCCTTGACCACCTGGGCCAGCTTCCATCCCAGATTCACCGCATCCTGCACACCGGTCTGGAGGCCCTGTCCACCGTCCGGCGGATGCACGTGTGCGGCGTCGCCGGCGATCAGCACTCGTCCGTTGCGGTAGGCCGCGGCCTGCCGCGCAGCATCGGTGAACCGGGAGATCCAGATGGGGCTATGGACCCCGTAGTCCGTCCCGCATGCGGCGATGAGAGCCTCGCTGAGATCCGTGAGGGTGGGTTCGGTGGTGGCACCGGCGTTCCGTTCGGTCACCATAACGCCGATCGGCCCGTGATCGGCGTAAACAATCTTGCCGTCGACGATCTGGTAATCGGTCCGGCCGAACGTGTGGATGCCGAGGGCGCTACGGTGGATGCCCAATTCCGGCGTCTCGGTCATCTCGACCTCGGCAATCAGATTGCTGATGCTGGGATCCGATCCGGGGAAATCGATACCGGCTGCCTTGCGGACCAAGCTGCGTCCGCCGTCGCACCCCACGAGATATTGCGCCCGCAACGACCGGCCATCGCTGAGCTCGACATCGACGCTGGAATTGTCCTGCGTGAAACCTGTCACCTCGATGCCGCGATAGGTCGGCACCTTGAATTCCTCGACCCAGCCGGCGAGTATGCGCTCGATATGGATCTGCCACAGCCCGAGCCCGTAATTGTGCCGGGTGGGGAAATCGCTGATGTCCAGCGGAGTCCCCGTGAAATAAGCGGTCTGCGCTTTCTGCCCCGCCGTAAGAAACCGGTCGGCAATGCCACGCTGATCGAAAACTTCGATGGTGCGTGAGTGTAGGCCGCCCGCGCGCGAACCGGCGAGGTCCTGGCTGGGGCGCCGCTCGACGATGGCGATGTCGATGCCCGCCAGTGCGAGCTCGCCCGCCAGCATCAGCCCCGTCGGACCTCCCCCAACGATCACCACCGCATGCTCGGTCATCACCACTCTCCAATCGGCACAAGCGGCACGCCGACACGGGATTGCAACTCCCCCCTGAGCACGCGCATGTTCTACCCTTCTCGGCTAAGGGCTTTGAAATTTACGGAAAAAATGCGGCTTGCCAATTCTTGAATTCAGTTGTTTCGTTCTTACGTTTTATTTAAGGGCACGCGAAAGAAAGGCATCACGGATGGCGACGTCCGCTTTCTAACCAGGGCTACATCGGCGCCGTGTCGATGTCTCTTTTCACCGTGCGCCGTGGCAAGGCGGCGCTTTCCAGTGGGTGCAAGCCCCACCCGGCCAACTCGCTCCAGCCGGAAGCAACCGGAGCAGTCGTGGAGGTAACGAAATGGCTGAAGCCTTCGGATAGCGGGCCACGAATTGGTGGTTGGCGCGAGTGTACAGGCCGCAACGCGAGTGAACGCCGAGCAAGCCTTGTATGGGGCTTTTGAAGTCAAGTCCTTATGCCACAACAATCTCCACTTTCTTCATCCAAGTTTCTTTGTTCGACGAGGCGGCGCGTTTCTTCGTCCCGACGCACCTATGCTGAACGCCGGCGCGCGCAGGGCCTGTCAAGGCCGGCCGTGGCTCTGCCCTTGCCTTGCGCTCTGTCGTTTCCAGGCCGCGTCTTGATAGACCCGAGCACGGCGGCACGTTGGCGGTAGTCGGGCCCCGCTGCTGAATGGATGAACCGAGCGGAGCTCGCCGAGGGGCGTCAGTCCGACGCACCGCAACCTTGTATTCGGTGGATCCTCTCGTGATCCCAACCATGATGCAGTCATCCGCATCAGGGCGAAGCTCCGGGCGGCGGCCCATTCTCGAAATCGGCGTTCGATGCCATGGTTTGCTACGGGTGTCCGCCACCTCGGATCATGATCGGAACCGGCAATCGGTTCGTCAGCCCCGATACCTTTGTCGCAGCCGTCCGTCAGGCTGTTCGCATCACAAAGCCGGCCGGTACTTCCCCGACGGTGACCAGGCGCCAAAGCGCAATAAGAAGCTTGCGTGCGAGCGCCACGATCATGGTGTTGCGGGTGCGGCCGCGGGCATCGGCGGTCCGTGCCCGGTACCATTGCGCCAGCGCGCTGTCCTTCTGGAATTTGAGAAAACGCCAAGCCAGTTGGATCATGCCGCGTCTCATCCGTGCATTGCCCGCTCTGGCAAGCCCCTTCTCCCGGCGTTTCCGGCCGCTTTCATCCGGGGACCCCGTGATGCCCGCATAGCGCGCCACGGCTCTTCGATCCCGTATATCGCGTGAGAAGACCTCGTGAGTGAGCATGTCAGCGGTCTCGATGCCAACGCCAACAACGCGCGCGAGCAGGCGCACCATCGCATGCGTGCGCTGCTCGGGAGCCTGGGCAAGCCGTCGCAGGCGCGTCTCCTCGATCTCCTTGATCTGATTGTGGAGGAAACGCAAGCGCGCCAGGTCGCGCAGCAATTCGGCAATCGTATTGGGCGGCAGCGATACACCCTCGGGCGTTCGCAATTGTCTCAGCTGTTCCGGTGTCTTGCGCAAGGTCGGTCTGAAGGTCCGCACGCCAAACCGGGTCAGACACGCTTTCATCCGATTGATGATGCGCGATCGCTCGCGCACCAAGTTCTCACGTTCGCGGTTCGCCCGCTTCGCGTCCTCTTCCTCGATCGTCGGAATCGCCGCCATACGGCAATGTTGGGGTTCACCCCGCAGCCAGCCGATAAAGGCGCGCTTCAATAACTCAGTATCGAGGCGGTCCGTCTTGGCGCGACGGTGTTCTCGTGACACCGCAACGCTCGAAGGATGAATCACATGGGCTTCGATGTCGTGCGCCCGCAACCAACGGGCCAGCCAGAAGCCGTCTCGGCCGGCCTCAAAGGCGACAACGGTGCGTTGGATCGGATGGCCAGCTTTCCCGGCCTCATTTTGCCAACGTTGCAGCAGCCGGAGCAGCGCCTGCTCGTCCGCGGCGAGCTTCTTCAGCGGATGGCGCTCAATTCCGGGAACAATACCAGCGACAAGCCAGCTTGATTGGCTCATTTCAATGACGGCAACCAATGTGCTGTCCTGTTTCAGCACCACGACGGATCGGCTCAAATCATTCGGCTTCGGCATCGGGCAACTCCAGCGGTTGAGTTCAGCAGGGAGGACGCCGTGCAGGCCGACCCGACCGGTGTATCGGGGAAGGCTGATATGGCCGGGCGGTACGAGCGAAGACGACGCCTGGCTGCTGCACCGGGGTACTGGCGGTGGCATGTACACAAGGAAAGCGTACGCAACACGGGAAGCCCCGCGCCGTGGTGAGGATAACCAACCGGACGCCCGCGAGGGACAGGCCGGGCGGCACGGGGTGGCGGAGAGGCTCGTAGTACCGATGAAGCCGGGTAATGCCCGGGGGAGGGAAGGGGCCTCAGTTCAAGACGAACGCATGACGTGGCGAGGGACCGGGGATTGGGTAACCTATCAACTCCAAAGAGTGTTCAGAAGCTGCAGACGGCGTTGCATGCCAAAGCGAAGGCTGAAGCCGATTATCGCTTCTATGCCCTGTACGACAAGATCAGCCGCGCGGACATCCTCGCTCATGCCTATGCCCAGTGTCGCTCCAACAAGGGCGCGCCGGGTGTGGACGGCCAGGACTTCGCGGATGTCGAGGCGTATGGGGTCGAGCGGTGGCTCGGCGAACTGGCGCTTGCGCCAAGGCAGCGCCGTGCAGAGATTCTGTCCGGTTGCAAGCGCCAACAGCTCGCCACGATCGTCCAAGCTGGGTCGTTTTCCGTCGAGACCAATCCTTTGCCGAGCGCGTGCCGCTAACGCGAGGTCTCATCGGCTTTGATGCCATAGGCTTCCAGCTTCGACCAATCCTTTGCCGGCTTGCGAAGCCCGGCGAGGATGTAGGCGCGATAGACGCTGAGCTCGCCGTCATGCACGCGGTTCGCCAGCGCAGGATGCTCGCGCTGCAATCGCTGCAGATAGTAGACTCGCGTGCCGCTGGCGGATTTTTGCGATGAGGGCCGCACTGTTGCGGGGGCCAGCAGCGGGGTTGCGTTGGCACGCGCTTCAACGTCGTGAGCGCGCATTGGCATTGCGAGCAATGCCACGGCTGGCATGCTCAGCCACACCAGCGCCTCGATGAGCGCCAGGAACATCACCGCCTTGACGGCACGAATCTCCCTCGCAATACGGTTGGTATTGGTGCCAGTGACGGCCGCGATCATGGCGGCTCGCGCGGTGCGTGCCGCCTCAAGCCGCTGGCGGGCGCTGGCGGCTTGGCTCATCAAGGCGCGGCAATTGGGGCCGCAGCCACCGCGCCTGGCTTCTTCGGCTGCCAGCGATGACAGGCGGCGGGCTTCGATTTCAAGCTCGGCAATGTGCTTTTCGGCATCGGCGTAGACCGTCTGGCCATGCTCTCGGGCGAGCAGCTCACGGCCTTGTCGGTCGGCATAGTAATTGACGGCACACCAGAGCGAGACGGCAACGCAGATCGCGGCGGTGATGCGCATCTGCCGCGACCAGCCGATGGCGCCGGCAACGATCGGAATGACGATTTTGCCGATATCGGCAAGACCGAAGGCAATGCCGGCGGCGAGGCCGGTCTCAAGGGCGTGGGCGACATTGAGTGTGAGGCTGAGCCCGCCGGCGGTGACGGCAACCGCCATCAGCACGCCGCCGGCAGCGTCATGCGCCCAGCGCGGGAGGGTGAAATCGGCGTGCATGGTCGACGTCCTCCATAGAGGGCAACGCGCAGCTCGGCCATAGGGCGGGGCCAGCATGGTCGCGCCTGTTGTCTGAAGCAGCGGTCTGACAACTGACCGCGAGAAGTCCTGCGCACGGGGGCGCAGGGCTTCTCGCGCTCGCCATTACTCCTGCGGCGTCTCTTGAGAGGGCGGCGTAGGCCCTCGCCGGTCCTCGCAACACCGGACTGGGCCGCATTCTGTTCAGTGCTCACCCATTTTGGGTGACTTTTCTCCTCATGTCAACCTGTATGGTTGACACCTGCCGCCCTCCTTCCTACCGATCGGTCATGATCACAAGGGACCAATGTCGAGCTGCACGCGGCTTTTTGAATTGGAGTCAGTCGGTTCTGGCTGAACGGGCTGGTGTTGACCGCTCCACGGTCAAAGACTTCGAAAGCGGTCGCCATACACCCAATCGCACGAATATGACCGCACTTATCGCCGCTTTCGAAAAGGCAGGCGTCGAATTCACGAATGGCAATCGGCCTGGCGTGCGACTGAAATCCAGCCGGGATTAACGCCACCGCTTTCGCGCGATGGCCTTGTGAGTTTCTGAATGAGTTTTATGAGTTTTGTGAGTTTATATCCCCACGCATTTCGTTATTTTCACTCGAATCCATTCCAACAAACTTGATATATTCTCTTTCTTCTGGGTGTCCGTTTAGGTTTTTATTCTTTTTTTCTGGCCAAATGCATTGAGAGCAGGCACAATGCCCAAAATGCCCTTTGCAGAATGCCTGCTCACCTCCGCGGTTCGGTGCAGGCTGGCTTGCCGCGCAGCATTGGCACGAAAATGCCCGGCGGAGCCACTGATCATCCAACAATTTGCGTCCAGCGGAGCGCTCTATGCGCGATCGTTCTCATGCCATCAGGCTTTGTTTCGATGGCAAATCCCTCTCTTCAGGCGGTTGGTCGAGGCCTCCCAGCCACGAGGTCATTCTGGCCTGGGCCAATTCAACAGCGGGGGAGGGATAGCTCGATATCCCGCCGTCGCATGCGAAACGACAGATGGCGGCGGGCAGCAAGGCAAGCTGCGGATGGTTCACTTGCTTGCGTGGACGGCAATGAGGCCCATCTGTTAGAAATGGTGCGGGCATTGGCATGCGAGGCGGCGCGCGAAGATCATGAGCGAGAACGCAAGAACCGGCAGTCCGAACAGAGCAGCGATCTACGCCCGTTTTTCCACCGAACTGCAAAATGACCGCTCCATCGAAGACCAGGTGGCCTTGTGCCGGGCGTTCGCGGCGCGCGAGCAATTGGAGGTGGTGGAGGTCTACGGCGACCGCGCCCGCTCCGGCGCCTCGATTTTCGGCCGAGATGGTCTCATCAAGCTGATCGATGCCGCCCGGGATGGGGTGTTCGATATCGTCATCCTCGAAGCGCTGGACCGGCCTTCCCGCGATCAGGAAGATCTGGCCGGGATCTGGAAACGGCTGAAGTTCTTGGGCATTGAAATTCGCGCCGTGCATGACGGGCGGGCCGACATCGTGCAGATCGGTGTCCGCGGCCTGGTTGGGGCGCTTTACCTGCAGGATTTGGCGCATAAAGTCCGCCGCGGCATGGCCGGCGTGGTTCGCTCAGGGCGTCATGCCGGGGGACGCGCCTATGGCTATCGTCCGGTCTCTGACCGAGCTGGTGAATTGCAGATCATCGAAGAAGAAGCCGCCATCATCCGCCGTATCTTTGCCGACTATGTTGCCGGTGTTGCTCCCCGCGCCATCGCGCATGCCCTCAATCAAGAAGGTATTGCAGCCCCGCGAGGCCGCAGATGGAATGCCTCGACCATCAACGGCAATGCCCAGCGAGGCGCCGGCATTCTGCAGAACGAGCTCTATGCCGGACGCATCGTCTGGAACAAGGTGCGCATGATCAAGGACCCCGATACCGGCAAGCGGGTCTCCCGTCCGAACCCGCCTGATGAGTGGCAAAGCATCGATGCGCCTCATCTGGCGCTCATCGATCGAGACACCTTTGCGGCCGCACAAGCTCGCAAGAGCCTCTATACCAAGCGCCAGATGAACGAGTGCAAGCGGCCGCGGCATCTCCTCTCCGGCTTGCTGAGATGCGGCGTTTGCGGTGCAGGCATGTCGGTGCATGACCGCGACAAGACTGGCAAGACGCGCGTGCGCTGCTCGACGGTGAGGGAAAGCGGCTCGTGCTGGCATGCGCGTGTCTACTATCTGGAGGCGATCGAGCGCATTGCGGTCAACGGTCTGCGCGATGCACTGCGCGAGCCGAAGCTCATCGCCGAATATGTGAAGACTTACGAGAACGAACGTCGCCGGCTCGCATCGGAGATGAACGCAAAGCGGGCCAAGCTTGAGGCCCGATATGGCGAGATCAGGCGCGCCCTGAACCGCCTGGTCGACGCATTGGCCGATGGCATTGCCACCGCTTCCTCGATCAAAGACCGGCTCTTGGAATTGGAAAGCGAGAAATCGCGCGTCGAGGCGGAAATCGCCGAAACCCAGCCCGAACTGGATACCGTCGCTTTGCATCCAACCGCAATGGCGCGCTATCTGGAGCAGATCGAAAACCTCTCTGAGGCGCTGAAGTCAGGTGGACTTAATCAGGGCTCCGCTGCCGCTGCGTTTCGCGCTCTCGTTGCCAGTGTGATCGTGCACCCGGTTGAGCCGCGCACACCGCTCGACATCGAGATCCAGGGAGAGACCTCGCCAAGCTGATCAACGCACCTGAACTGCCGCCATCGGGCCGCTATAGTGGGTTTGAGGCGGTAGCGGAGGCCCGCTACCGCCGAAAACCAACTACGTTGTTCCCTTTTTGTTCGCATCCAGAGGCAGCGGTATAAGCGTGTTAATCCGGACATATTCAGACGCCGCTGTAGCGTCAATGCACTGGGACCAATTGGCAGGGAGCCGTCGACCGATCACCGGATTCGCCGCTTCCAAACGCCTTGATCTCACCAACCCGACCGTGCATCCGCGTTGTGCAACTGCCAAATTGTCAAACCTTGCTGTGAACGATTCATTCCGCCGCCCGTTCGGCGAAAGCCGCGGTGAGAACGAGTAACTCGTTCCGCATCGCTCTTAGACGGGCGATTTCGTCATTCATTTGCTCGGCACCGATGCGTCGCTTGTCTTGCGCAGCAAGGATCGCGCCATGGGTCGCTGCGATCGCTTCCCTAAGATCATCGTCGAGACGGGCGGCAAAGCGGCGAAAGGAGTCATTGATGTTCTGCAATGTCGTCCAGTAGAGGTTTCCGACATTGCGGGTTATCAGCCTCTCGGATTGCGCAAGAGCGCGAGCTTTCAGCTGCCGAGGCGCCATCAAGACCGAGCACCTCGCGGCGGCCGTCGCTGTTGACACCAACGGAGACGATCACCGCCGCCGAGACGATACGTCCGTGCCTGCGCACTTTCACATTGGTGGCTCGGAGTTCTGCCACGCATCGAGCGCTTTAACCCGCGCAAACCACGCCTGCAAGTGTTCATATTTCGTGACCGGGAGCTGCGCCGCGACGGTGTGCATCAGCGGCGCAGCGATGGCCAGATCGGCAAGCGTGAGCTTATCCTGCGCAATCCAGCGCTCCGGATCTTGCTCTCATATTCAACAACCCACCTTGGCCGGGTTCATTGCGGAATTTCCGGATAGGAGTGCCGCATGAAAGCCGTGACCTCACGAGAGATGAGGGGGTCGCCGAACACGCCTGCGACGGAGGCCATCGCGAGATTAGCGATTTGGCGTATCCGACCTTAATTCATTTCCCCCCAACTGACGTTTCGGAGGGCGCTTGGCACGGGCCACATAGGCCGCGATCACAGGCAGAGCGTAGAATCTCAGTCCAGCCCGAGCTTGCCTCGCAAGGTCGAAAGATCCTCCGCCAGCGTATTAACGGCGGCGGCAAGCACGCGGCGGTCTGCCTCCGTCAGCTTGTCATAGGATTGATAGCCCTCGCTGAGCTTGTATTTGGCTAGCGTCGTGTCGACCGTATCGAAATTTCCGGCGACCTTGGCAACGAAGGCGCCATCCTGCTTTTCGATGAGGGGCCGGACCAGCTCGAAGATCTTCCGGGAACCGTCGAAATTGGCCTTGAAATCCCACAGATCGGTGTGGCTGTAGCGGTCTTCCTCGCCTGAAATCTTGGTCGCCGCCACTTCCTCCATCAGCGCCGCCGCGCCGCCCATCACCTTGTCCGGCGGCAGCGCCAGCTCCGTGATGCGCTTATTGAGCTCGCTGACGTCGGCCATGAGCTTGTCGGCAAAAGGCGCCAGCCCCTCAGTGCTGTTACCGACGAACAGCCCATATTCGATGCGATGGAAGCCGGTAAAGCCGGGATCATGTTCCTTCTTTTCATGGTCGTTGGCGCGGGAGTTGATCGAGGCATCGAGATCGCTGAACAGCTCGGCGATCGGCTCGATCGCCTCATAGCTCATCCGAGTCGGTGCGAAGAGCGCCTTGGCCTTCTCTGTCTCGCCGGCTTTGATCGCCTCGGTGAAGGCCTTCGTATCGGTGACCAGTTTCGCCGATTTCTCGACGACGAACGCCTTGTAGTCGGCGATGGGCAGAACAAGGTCGAGTGGCTCGACGGCCGCCGGCGCGGCAGGTGGTCCGGCCGTGACCATGAGCACAACGATGCCTGCGGCAAGCGCGAGTTTGCCTCTCATTGATGATGCTCCCCTGTCAGGATTTGATATCGGAAGTCTTGTATCCGGCCGCTTCGAGCAGCGTCCGGCCGAGAAAATCGCCCTTCTCCGCCGCGCCTGGCAGCACGAAGAAATATCCGCCGCCGATCGGCTTGATGTATTCCTCGAACGGCTCGCCGTTCAGCCGCGACTGGACAGCAATGAAGCCTTTTTCGAGATTGGCCTGATAGGCGATGAAGAGCAGACCCTGCTCGAGCTGGCCGGACTTACTCACGCCGTTCGAATAGTTGAACGGCCGGCGCAGGATGAGGTTGTCGGCGGTTGTGGCGGTGCGGGGATTGGCGAGCCGGATATGGGCGTCGAGCGGGGTGATCTTCCCCTTCGGATCGCTGGCGTAATCCGGCACGTCGTGCTCGGTCTTGCCATCGAACGGCGCGCCGGTTGCCTTCCGGCGTCCGATGATCCGCTCCTGCTCGCCGAGCGGCGTGCGGTCCCAGCGTTCGACGAAATTGCGGATGATTCGCACGACCTGGTAGGTGCCGTCCTTGGCCCAGTCCGGCTCGGCCTCGCCGTCGCCGACCCAAACCACCCGGTCCATCAGGGCGTTGTCTGTGGCATCGGGGTTCGCCGATCCGTCACGGAATCCGAGGAAATTGCGCGCGCTTTCGTGAATGCCGCCAGGCTTCGGCGGCAGAACGGGGACGGTGCCTTCCTGCTTCCAGCGTAGCAGCAGGAGATCGGGAAGGTGCTTAAGAATATCCCGCAGCGCATGAATATTGGTGTCAGGCGCGTTGGAGCAGATCTGCAGGCAGAGATCCCCGTGGCAGAGCTCGGGGTCGAGCGCATCATTGCGGAACTGGACCATGCGCTCAAGACGGGCGGGCTTGAGATGAGCAAGCCAGTCACGCTGCTCGAAGAACGACGCGCCGAGCGACAAGGTCATGGTCAGATTGTCGGGCGGGACGACCGGCCCCAGGATTCCTGAGTCCGCCGGCGGCAGCCTCGGGTCTCGCGTCGGCGGGGTGCCCCCGCTCATCAGAAAAGCGATGCGATCCGTGAGCGTCTTGAACAGCCGACGGACGTCCTGGGGCGACTTGGCGATGACATCGAAGGCGGCGATCATGCCGGCTGCCGGCCGCGGCGTCACGATGCCTGCCTGACGCCGCCCGTGGAAGGGCTGGCGCTCCTGCGTCTTGTCGCTGACCGGCGCGTCGGTGACCTGCCCGGCCGCACTTTCCGCAGCAAGCGGCGCCCGCAAGCCGACGGCCATGGCCCCGCTGGCAGCCCCCAAGCCGATCAGCAGATGCCGCCGGTTGGTCACCAATGATCCTGGTTCGCTCTTGTGATCGGTCATCGCCGTCTTCCTTCAGCCGAGGCCCACAGCCTCATTGAGCTTAGAAATCGATTCCGCGAGCGCCCGCATCTTTTGCGACAGCGCGGTGCGCGCCTCTGCACCGACGCTGTCATAGGGCGGAAAGCCGTCTGACCCTTTCAGGGCCCTGAGGGCGCTCCTGGCCGCCGCCATGCGGTTTCTCACCTCGGCGATCTCGCCGGGCGCCGCCCTGCCCACAACGGGCGCGAAGAGCTCGATGACCTTTTCGACGCCGTCGAGATTGGCCTCGAAATCGGCAAGGTCGGTCTGCGCATAGTGGTCTTGCCCGGAAGCGATCTTGTCGTCCGCGATCGCCGTTAGAAGGCGCGCAGCGCCGGCCATGATCTGGTCGGGAATCAGCCTGAGGCCGCGAAGGCGGTTCTGCAGCTCGGTTACGTCCGACACGAGTCGGCCCGAGACGGGCGCCAGCTCGGTCAGCGAGTTCTGCGCGAAAAGCCCGTATTCGATGCGGTGGAAGCCGGTGAAAGCCGGGTCCTGCTCGCGCTTTTCGAGATAGTCGGCTACGGGATCGATGGCGTTTTCGAGATCGGCGAACCGCTCTGCCACCGCTTCGATCCGCTTATAGGGCAGGCGGGCCTGGCGATAGAGCGAGCGCGCCTCATTGAGATCACCGGCCCGGATCGCGGCCTCGAGCGCCTGCGTCTTTTCCACCAGGGCGGCCATCTCGCCGGAAAGGAAAAACTGGTACTCGGCGAGGGCGCCGATGAATTTCGCGAGGGCAGGACGCGCCGCTTCCGCGTTCACCTGCTGGTTCGCCGTGACATGCAGGGCGCCGCGCGGATTGTTCAGCAACCCGCAAGTAATTTGGAAGTCGCCTGCAGGCAGTCTGGTCGTCAGCGTCTGGCTGAACCCCGGGAGGATGTTCTCGCGCTCGTCCACCACCATGACGCCGTCGAGAATCTCCCATTCGAGCGCCCGGTTCGACGCGTTGACGATCTGGAAGGCGGTGCGGCCGGCCGGGACGGTCAGCTCATCGGGGATACAGGCCTTATCGTTGATGGTGACGACGATGATCCTGTTGGTCTGATGCAGAGCGCTTTTCGATGCGTGGTAAAAGGCGATACCGCCGGCAACGACCAGGACGAAGGCCGCGGCCAGGGCGAGCCGCATCAGCCAGGCCGATGGCCGACCAGAGTGAGGTTCGGTGGCGGGTTGCGTCATGAACGGACCTTTGGCTCAATGAACCGGACGAGCGGCTTGCGAACCGGCCGACGATGTCGCGATCGGGCGCAGGAAAAGGAAGAGGCTTGTCGCGAGAAATGTCACATAGACGACGACTTCGCCCAGCGTCGGTGCATCGCGATAGCCGAAAATACCGGAGAGCAGGGCGCCGAGCGGGCTTCCGACCGGCAGCCAATCGCTCACATCGAAGACGACCGTCTGCAGGCCGTTCCAGACGCCGGCCTCATGCAGGCTGCGGAGCGCGCTTGCGAGGATGCCGGCCGCAACCACGAGGATGAAAACGCCGGTCCAAAGGAAAAATCGGCGCAGGTTGAGGCGGATGCCGCCAGCATAAATGCCATATCCGACCCCGGCCGCGGCAAGGCATCCGGCGAGGGCACCGAGCGGCGCGAGCGGCGTGGCGCTCTGCTGAAAGATCGCCGGCAGAAAGAATACCGATTCCAGCCCCTCGCGGGCCACGGCGAAAAACACCATCCCGATCAGGGCCAGGCCATGGCTGGTCGGGCCGGAAAGCGCGGAGTTGATCGAAGTGCGCAGTTCGGTCCCGATCGAGCGCGCGGCTCTGCGCATCCACAGAACCATCGAGGTCAGCACGCCAACGGCGATGACGCCGACGAGCGCCTCGAAAAGCTCCTGGGCCTTTTGCGGAAATTCGCCGGTGAGGATCTGAACCGCGGCGCCGACGAACAGCGATAGGGCGATGGCGAGGAGAATGCCGACCCAGACGGCCGGCATCCAGACGCCCCGCCCCGTCTTTGTCAAATAGCTTGCAACGATGCCGACGATAAGCGCCGCTTCCACGCCCTCGCGCAGCATGACCAGGAAAGAAACGAACATTCCAATCGCTCTGTGAATCGATAACGGGAGCCCGTTGGCCTTGGCCCGACAATCTTTGCTCATTGATATGCGCTCAGAGAAAATCAAGCAATAACAATAGTTTAGAATGTTTCTAACGACGCTTCGGCCGCAAATTTTGCAATGATTTCGATAAGTTGACTTGTTTAGTCGGGAATATGATCCGTAAGCTGATCACTGGGCGACAAAAGACCGTCGGGAATTTCGCCTCAGTTTGGCGGCTCGGCTCCCGGCTTGCGCTCCGACAGCAACGAAATCCGGCTATAGCCGGATGCGGCTCGACGTCCTTTGGAAGCGGAGTACGCATTGCTGGGTCAGGGCCATTTTCTATATTCAGAATTGCCGCTACACTGCACCCACAAAGCGTTTTGCCGGATGTTGCCTTGATTTGCCGAAATGGGATGCCAGCTTCACGACATCCATTCTTTAGAACCGCAATCCTTGCTCTCCAGGCACAGTTCCGTTTCGAAGTACAGCGCGCTTCGGACGTAGCGCCCCGGTGGTGCCTCTGAAACCTTATTCCGTTCTGGCATGTTCCTGTGCGTTCGGGGACGCGGCGTTCCCGTCTAGAGCATTGCAGGCGCGACCTCTCTACGGCCATCGGAAATGATCCATGTCAGCCATTCGCCGTCGATTGGATGCTTTGAACTTTTTCCTCGCTGACGTGCGCGGTGGACTCGGCGCATTTGTGATCGTCTTTCTCGTGACGGCAGCTGGCTGGACACCGGCCGAGGTCGGCGCCGTTCTAACGGTGAGCGGTCTCCTGGGCATCGTGCTGCATACCCCGGTAGGCGCGATTATCGACACCGTGCGCGCCAAACGTGCGTTGCTGACCATTGCCGTTGCGCTGCTCGCCCTGTGCGCCATTGCTATCGAACAGCAGCCGAGCGGACCCGTCGTTTTCACGGCGGACCTGGTCATGGCGGTACTCGGAGGCGTTTTCGCCCCGGTGGTGGCGGCGCTCACTTTGGGACTCGTTCCAGAACATGCATTCCCATCTCGGCTCGCGCGGAATGCCGTCTGGGATCGGATTGGCAATCTGACGATTGCGGCCATCATAGGCGTCGTCGGCTGGTGGTGGTCGCAGCGAACGACGTTCTTTCTGATCCCATTCTTTGCGATCCTCTCGGCTGGCGTGATCCTGACCATACCGGCGAACGCCATCGATCACGAACGCGCTCGCGGTTTCGCCCATGAGCAGCTCGTGGAGCAGCCGCAGGGATTCTGGACTCTCCTTGTCGAAAACAGACCACTACTCATTCTTGCGTCTATCGCGGCGACCTTTCATTTCGCCAATGCCTCCATGCTGCCGCTGATCGGCCAGAAGCTCGGCCTTGCAAATCCCGGGCTGGAAAGTACGCTTGTGTCGGCGTGCATCCTGATCGCCCAACTGGTCACGATCCCGGTTGCAATGCTGGTGGGAAGAAACGTCGAGGCCTGGGGACTGCGATTTCTGCTTGCCGCCGCGTGCATCGCTCTCGCCTTGCGCGGTGTGGCATTCACATGGTTTGAGAGCGTCCCTTTGCTTCTCGCGGCTCAGACGCTCGACGGCATTTCAACGGGTATTTGGGACGTGCTCGTCCCGTTGATCCTGGCCGATCTTGTCGTCGGTTCCGGGCGTTACAGCATGAGCCGTGGAGTCCTCGGCACGGTGCAAGGGGCAGGTGGCTCGCTCAGCAACGTCGTGGCGGGAACTCTGGTGACCATTGGAGGCTACGCCACTGCGTTTGCGGCGCTCAGCGGGTTCGCGGCACTCGCTTTCGGTCTCGTCGCTCTGCTTCCGCAGCCCGAAGACATAAAGGCGGAGCGGGTAAAGCGTCTGCGTAAAGGCGTCGATCCCGACCACCCGGCGCCTAGCTCGACGATCCTCGACGAGGCCACATCTGGCTAGGCTTTCTTTCATCGCGTCTTCGAAAGATCACGGCGGCGCGGGCGCCCCGCAACCAAAACCGGACCAAAGCCCGCTCATCGTTCGCGGCGCCAGCGAAACGCGTCCTCGCGGCGCAGCCTCCGGAGTTCCCGTAAATCGAACGTGGCCACGAAGAGACCAAGTTCTTCGTCCCCCAGCACTAGAATCTTGCCGGTGGCGTCGACCGCGAACGAATGGCCATCACAGCGCGGCCTCGGGTAGTTTGCGACCGCGATTCCGATCACGTTCTCGAACGCTCGCCCGCGCATCTGCGCAATCCGCACATCGCCGACGTCTGGATCCGTGGCGAGATCACAGCAGTTCGGGACGAGCACGATTTCCCCGCCGCCTCCAGACAAAGCTCGAGCCGGCTCGGGATACTCGCGATCCATGCAGATCATCAGGCCGACGGTGAGCGGGTCAGCTCTGGTCTGAATACGAGTAGCCTCGAATCTCCTGCCGGGCGCGGTGGCGCATTCGGGAACGTCAAAATCGCAGACGTGAACCTTGCGGTGATGCAGGACCGAGCGGCCGTCCGGAGCGATCAAAACAGCGGAGTTGAACGGTAGAGGCTCCGCTGCTTCGAGGAACGTAGCGACTACGTGCATACCGTTTTCACTGGCTGCGCGCCGGAACATGCCGACATAGTCACCATCGACAGCATGGGTGTCCTTGCACCATCGCTCCCGCGCGTCGGGGTCAGCCGGGTCAAAGGACGCAAGGCCATTCGAAAATGACTCAGGAAAGACGACAATATCAGCCCCAGAGCGTCGCGCCGCCGCGACCGCCGCGACAGGGTCGCTGTCGTGCGGGTATTGCGCTAGCGCCACTCGTACATGCGGATTACGACGAAGCCGGACACTGAATCCGAGGCAAGCCGGACAGTGATCCGAGGGATTGCGGACAGGAGTCCGACGAAGCCGGACAGCGCCGCCCATCGACGGGCTTACAAACTCACGAAGACTGCTTCGCGTCAAGTGTTGCGCGTTTGGATGCCTCCTTGCGCATGCTCTCGCCAGCCAGGTTCAGGCGGTGTGCGTTGTGCACCAGGCGGTCGAGGATGGCGTCGGCGACGGTCGGATTGGCGATCATTTCGTGCCAATGCTTCACATCGATCTGGCTGGTGACGATCGTGCTGCCGCGTCCGTGTCGATCTTCGAGGATCTCCAGGAGGTCGCGGCCCTGATCCGGCGTCAGATTGGCGAGCCCCCAGTCGTCCAGGATGAGCAGTTGCGCACGGGCGATGCTCTTCAGCAGGCGTGCGTGTCGGCCGTCGCCGCGTGAAGGTTTATCCTGAGCGCTCACCATAAAGGTTCGTGCGAGCGTCAAGGCGTCGAATAGCCGTGGCGCGCGGTAGTAGAGGACCGAGCGATCGTCTCGGCACGCCTTATGTGCGAGGGCGCATGCGAGCCAACTTTTGCCGAGCCCCGTCTTGCCGACGATTATCAAGTTCTGGTGCTGGCTAATCCAGTCGCCGGCCACGAGCTTGGCGAGCAGCGGTTTGTCGAGGCCGCGCGCCGCCTTCATGTCGATATCCTCGACGACGGCGTTCTGCCGGAGCCCGGCGAACTTCAGACGGCTGACGAGGCGCTTGTTCTCCCGTTCGATCGCCTCGCGGTCGACGAGCAGCCCAAGCCGCTCCTCGAACGTCAGGGAAGCGACGTCGGGTTGTCGCCGCTGTTCTTCAAGCGCCTTCGCCATCCCGGCGAGGCCGAGCGCGACAAGCCTTTGCTCGGTTGGATGCGTGAGCATTGCAGTTTCCTTTTCTTTTCACCCGCGTGATTGGTCCATCCGCTTGTCCGGCGTCAGTGGTAGTAACCGGAGCCACGAATGTTGCCGTGCCGGAGCGGCGGGGCGTCCGGCGTTGCCTCTTGTGCGTAGGCTTTGTCGAGCCCGTGCTTCAGGATCGATGCGATCGAGCCGTAGGTTGTGGAGCCGACGTCGTTGCCGCGCCGAGTGAGCGCTTGTCGCTCACGATAAACGATCGCTTGCGGCCTCGACGCGCGCTGGCCCCCAGCTCTTCACGAGGCTCAGAATGCCGAGGCACGACCGGAATCCCTGCTCTGGATGCGGCTTTGCCTTCATGATCGCCTCGATCAGCGCGACCGTCGCCGGGCCGATATTGGCGGCCTGATCCATCATTTTCACCGGCGTCCATTCCGCGTAACGGCGATGGGCGCTCGGCATGTGCTCCGTGATTGTCGTGTGCCGGTGACGAACGGCCGAGAAGGCGTGGCTCGCGATCCGGACGCCCTGAGTGAGCGCTTGTCGCTCACGATAAACGTTCGCTTCCGTGGAATATCTCGACCGTCGCGCTGGTGAAACGCGCCTCGACGACCTCGCGGATCAGCTTGGAGGGCACCGAGTAGAAGTGGTCGGCAATCTCGATGTGATAGTCCGGCGCGACCCGAGCCCGCTTCCATTCGGCGTAGGCGTAGGGCTCGCCCGGCAACGGTTTCAGCGCCGGCCGCTCCAGCGTCTCCAGCAACTCGGCGCGGCTTTTGCCCACGCGCCGCATCACCTTGGCATTGATGGCGGCTACGCAGTCACGGATCGCGGCGTTCAACTCGGCCAGGGAGAAGAAGGTTTGATTGCGCAGCTTCGCCAGCACGAAGCGCTCAACAATCTGGACCGCGACCTCGACTTTTGCCTTATCGCGTGGCTTGACGATCCGCGTCGGCAGCACGACGCAGCCATAGTGATCGGCGAGATCCTGATAGGTCCTGTTAATGCCAGGCTCGTAGCGCGACGGCTTGGTGATCCCGGCCTTCAAATTGGTCCGGCACCAATGCCTGCATGACGCCGCCGATCGCGGCCAGCGCGTTGACGTGGGCGCCGATCCAGTCCGGCAGCGTCTCGGTCCAACGCGCCTCGGCATAGGTGTAGTTCGACGCCCCGAGCGAACGTTTATCGTGAGCGGCAAGCGCTCACTTTTGTGCGGCGACGAATATGCGTGCGCGGTGCTCCTCCCCGGTCGCCGGGTCGATGACGCCGATGGTGTCGCCAGCCCAATCCACGAACAGCTTCTCGCCGGCCAGATGCGTCTGCCGCATCGTCGCCGAAACCGTCCTCTTCCAGCCTTTATGCAGCTCGCAGAACCGCGTGTAGCTGTATCCGTTCGGCTGCTCGGCCAGATACTCCTGCCACAGCAGCGCCAGCGTAACCCCGCGCCGCTTCAACTCGGTCTGCATCGTCGGCCAGTCGACGGCGGGGCGAGCCTGTAAACTGGCGCGGGCAACCGGGAACAGGCGCCGGTCAAGCTCGGCGTCGTCGAGCCCCTCCGGCACCGGCCAACGGATGCCGGACACCTCGGCGCGGCGCACATATTCGGCCGCCTGCGTCTTGCCAACGCCGGTCGCCTCGCTGATCTTCCGGTAACTCATTCCAAGCGCGTGCTTCAGACGAAGCACCTCGCGCACTTTTCGCATCGACAATCTCTCCGCCGGCATCGCTGGCCCCTCTCTGTTGAGAGGCAGCGATCAGGTGATTCGATCGTCGATCGGCGGCGCTATCGGCTGGCCCTCGCCAGCTGTCCGGCATCATCGGACTGCTGTCCGGCTTGCCTCGTATTTACTGTCCGCTTTGCGTCGAATTCCGCATCGTACATGCTGGTCCATGTGAATTAGATGGGTTTCTCAGGCTCGGACTGCAGCGGAAGCGTCGTGATGTTCGCCTTAAGGCAAAGGCCGACACAGGTAATTGCCGTAGTGGCGGAATAGTTCGTAACCGGACAAGCAGTCATAAAAAATCCATCCATCAATGGTGAGCGTGCCAGCGCATGCGTACCCGACGCGAAAGAATGGTTCACCGCGCTTGTCGTTGCCAATGAGGCGTTTGGGTTGCGGTTGCCGATCGGGCTCAACAATCGAACGCGACTGTTCCGCCTTCCGGTAGGAGCCTGGAAAAGGCGCGCCACCCTGAGTGTGCCGATCGTCAGTGCCACATCTCCGGCGGCGCTCCTCCTGGCGTCAACCTTGGGTTTGCCGCCGCCGCCAGTCGCCCGGCGGCAGGCCGAAGTGACGCTTGAAAGCCCGGTTGAACGCTGCTTCCGATTCATAGCCGGTTTGATCGGCGATGGTTTTTAGCGGCGCATCGCTCGATTTCAGATGCTGGGCCGCAAGCTGAAGCCGCCAGTGCGCCAGATACTGCATGGGCGGTTGATCGAGGAAGTGCTTGAAGCGGTCGGCCAGTACTGTTCGCGACGCTCCGACCTTCTGGGCCAGACTCTCCACGCTCCAATTGTCAAATGGCGCGGCGTGCAACAGCTTCAACGCGGCTCCGGCAATGGGGTCGTTAAAGGCAGCGAACCAGCCGACCTCGTCGGCCGACAGGCCCTGCATATGCTTGCGCAAAATCTCCACGAACATCAGCTCGGTCAGGCGCGGCAGCATCCCGCTCGATCCGGGCGCGGGACGGCTCGCCTCGGTGGCGGTGTGGCGGATCGTGCTGGCGAGCCAGTGATCTGCCGGTGTGGCCTCGGGGCTGACATGCAAGAGCGGCGGCAGATGGCGCAGGATGGGGTGGAATAGCAGTTCATCGCACTGCAAAAAGCCGCAGATGATGCTGGTATTGGCGCCTGTGCCGCCATATTCGACCATAGGGCGACTACGCCACGGTAAGGGGGGCAGCAACTCGCCGATCTCCATCGGAGCGGCCGCCTCCCGTCCGCCCAATCGATGGCTGTCTCCATGGGGAAGCAGAACCGCATCCCCCTCGGCTAGCCAGACGGGCTCATCCCCGGGCAATACGAGAGAGCATGCGCCTTCGGCGACGACATGGAAGGGGATGACGCGCTTGGCGCGAACCGGCAGCCATCGGGCAATTTTGTAGCCTTCCGGCGTCACAATCGACCACGGCTCGCGAAACTCGGCACGGAACAGCACCGTCCCGCTTAGGCGCATACTGCCGAGCAGCTCCGACAGCACGTCGGCCGCCGTCGGCGGCGTTTCGGACAAGACTTCCGATGTCCCGATCATAGGCATCGCTCCGGGAAACACTTAGGGTGATCATATCAAAATCATCGAGCGGACAACGAATATGAATCAGGAAACGCGGGATCTGGTCGTCGTGATTACCCACGGCATCGACCATGAATTGTCATCGGCGGGGTTAACGATTGCGCTTGGCGGCATCACCGCCGGGCTGAAAGTCTCGATTTTCCTCACCAGCTCCGGAGTCGATATCGTGCGGCGCGGCGCGGCGGACATGACACACGTGAAGCCGCTCGAGCCGCTGGCCGATATGCTGCGCGATTTCCTTGCCAGGGGCGGCGCTCTGTGGGCCTGCACCCCTTGCGTGAAGAGCCGCGGCTACAGCCGGCAAGACCTGATCGAAGGCGTCGTCATCAGCGGGGCGAGCGCCATGCATGAGCTGATCAAGCAAGGGGCTGCCACACTGAGCTTCTGAGTTCCATAAGGCTCGGAAGTACAGTTTGTGCACTATTTCGAGCGCCCGGGCCGCGAGATGATGCGGGCAAGGCTGATGCCCGCAAGGGCGACGACGGAAAAACGCTTTCAGCAAATTCGGCGAAGCGCTCCGTTGTGCGAGGTCTCGTCAGTGGACGGATCGCCGTCGAACCAGCGCATCGGACCGTCTCTGGCAAGGTGCGCTGGTCCAGAGGACACACTGCGACCCGCGCTGTAGACACGCTGCTTCAATCGATGCCATGAAAAATTCAAACGACGCGGCGTCGACGCACGGTTCCGGGGGATGATCTCCACCATATTTCGTGTGGCATGCAATTACAGAGAATAGCCAGTTGAGCAGGTTGGCTACAGCGCTCGTCTCATCGCGCGGAGTTGGGAAGGTGCTTTCTGCGAATTGCCGCGAAAATCGGCAGGTGATCCACGAATATATGTTTCTCCATTTTGTATCAAACCGATCTTGTCGGTCGTAACGGCTGTCGTGTATATTTAAACATACGGCCAACGCCTCGAGTAGACCAGAGCCGCATCGGCGTTAGATGCTGTGGCCGGAGGCGGGGACAAAAACCACTCGCCTCGCGAGTGCGGGGTGTCAGCTTGGTCCGAGACTGCTGAAAGATGAGCATTGCCGGCGCGTGTTGGGGTTGTTTATGGCCACGCCGAGACGATCATCGATCATTGCAGCATTAGCAGCGATAACGTCAGCGCTGATCTGGGTCGGCCCCACCGACGGGATAAGCAAAGCATCGACAAAGAAAACCCCCGCCTCGGAGCCTCCGATGCGGGTCTATCTTGTGCGAAGCGCCCAAAACGGATGCGAGCCGAACTGCCCGGAATGGATTGCGGCGCAGGGACATATCGTGGCCGGCACACTTACCCGTTTCAAGAAGGTCTTCCGCGAGGCGGGAAAACGTCATTTGCCGGTCTTGATCCATTCTGGCGGTGGATTGGCCGACGAGGCATTGGCGATCGCTCATCTCCTGCGAGCCAAGGGCCTCGATGTGGCAGTCGCAAGAACCGTGTTCACGACCCTGTGCGCCGGAAGCGCCTGCCTGTCGCAAACAACACGGCCGGAAGCTGCTGCGCGGATCGCCTGATCCGGGCTTTTCAATATGCGCCTCTGCCTGCGCGTTCGTGCTCGCAGCTGGCAGACGCCGTTTTGTCCGGCCTCCGGCTTTTGTCGGTGTGCACAGAGGCGAAATGGTCCGGATGAAAGTCTTGCATACCTACAGAATGACACCGTATCGCGGAGGCGATGGTTCGATCAGGTATAAGAAAGTTTTGATCTCAAAGAAAATCGCGTCACAAAAGCACATGGATCCACCTGAAAAAACATATCAAGGATACAAACAATATTTCATCAAAATGGGTATAGATGAAAAAATCATGCCATTATTGTTGGCCACTCCAAACAACAGCATCCATTGGCTTACTGGCGAAGAACTACGATCAACGGGCATGGCAACGCATAGAATGAGCGGTGAGCAACTAGTTCTTGGTGCCGCTGAGCCGGGGGACGGCTGGACGCGACCTGCCATAACCACCGGGCCGATCGGTTCCATGCGCAGAGACCCATCTGTGGACTGTGCCGTGAGTGTCATGAACTGTGCCTGGCAGTTCAAGCCTGACCCATCCGGCGCTTCCAGCTCCGATGCGGCCGTTTCCCCTATCATCTTAGGACCAGCGCTCGCGCCATCGGCGGCTCAGGACTGCGCGCGATTCGGTTTGGGCTGCTCCTGGCAACTCACACCTACCGCCCCGGTCGACGGTCCTGGCGCATCGTCCACGCCGCCTCGGTGAGTAGGTTTGTCTCGCAGTCGGCGCAATCAAACTACCTATTTGTGAATCGGCGCCGCTGTATGCCCCCCACTTGGGTGTGCAAATTCAATAGGATGTTTTTCTGGCCCTTCCCCGGGATGGGCAGAGGTGTGACCCGGCGCGAGGTTCCAGCGCCGATCGACGTCATGCTTGTTCCGTTGCAAATCGACTTTCAACACCGAATACCCTCCGTTACCCGCTAGACTAGGCCCGACCGGCCACCGTGGCACAGGGTATTGCGGATGCTGGAAGAATCCTGCAGCGTATATGTCGAGCGTAAATTTGACTTTCGTCGGTATACGGAGCGATGGCGGCTTGTCCTGCCCAGATGCCGCTTGCTACCGTGAGTGCCTGGGATGCGTGTCGAACGCTCACCGATATGTGCTCAATACCGGCCCCGATTGGCTGAACTGAAGTTGCCCCGGTTTCGTGGACATCCGAACATTTGCGTTTCAGGAGTTCACGATGCCAAAGACACAGCCGCCTTACCCGCCGGAATTCCGGCAACGAATGATCGAGCTGGTCCGATCCGGACGAACGCCGAATGAGCTTGCCAAGGAATTTGACCCATCGGCTCAGGCGATCCGCAATTGGGTTGCGCAGGCTGACCGCGACGAAGGTCGGCGCGAGGATGGCCTGACGACGGCCGAGCGCGAGGAGTTGAACCGGCTGCGCCGGGAGAACAAGCAGCTCAAGCTGGAGCGCGAAATCCTCTCAAAAGCCGCGGCCTGGTTTGCTCGGGAGACCGATGTGATCCCACCGAAGGGTTCCAATTCATGAGCGCGAACCGGGCCGTTTATCCGATCACTGCCATGAGCCGTCTGCTGGGTGTCTCCGCCAGCGGCTTTTACGCTTCGACCAAGCGTCCGCCATCCAGGCGTCGCCAGGCCGATGCGGCTCTGACCGCCAGGATCCGCACGGCGCATGCTGGCTCGCAGGGCACGTATGGCGTCCCGCGCATTGAGGCCGAACTCGCCGAACAGGGGATATGCGTTGGCCGCAAGCGCGTGGCCCGCTTGATGCGCGCAGCGGCGCTCGCCGGCGTCAGCCGTCGTCGCTTCGTGACGACGACTGTGAAGGGCGGCGGCCGTCAGGCGCCCGATCTGGTTGACCGCAACTTCACGGCAGACCGGCCTAACGTATTGTGGGTGGCCGATATTACATATTGTCCGACCTGGTCGGGGTTCCTCTATCTCGCCGTCGTTCTCGATGCCTTCAGCCGACGGATCGTCGGCCAAGTGAGCGCTTGTCGCTCACGATAAACGTTCGCTCCGATGGCAGCCAGCTTGCACGCCAAGATCGTGTTGGATGCGCTCGATATGGCGCTATGGCGGCGGCGTCCGATCGGCGTGATCCACCACTCCGATCAAGGCTCTCAGTACACGTCTCTTGCTTTCGGCAAGCGCTGCCGGGAAGCGGGCGTCCGTCCATCGATGGGCTCAGTCGGCGATGCCTATGACAATGCGATGGCGGAAAGCTTCTTCGCCACCCTCGAATGTGAGTTGCTCGACCGGCGGCGGTTCAAGACCCACGCCGAGGCGCGCATCGCCATCTTCGAGTTCATCGAAGGCTTTTACAATCCGCGCCGGCGCCATTCCTCGCTCGGCTATCTCTCGCCGGCGGCGTTCGAGACAAGAGCTCTCGATCCCGGCGCACACGAGCCTGCCGTCGTGCTCGCGTCCGTCAAGGACGGCCTGGAAACGCCGGGCCAAGCCGCATCGTCGGCCTGCCGGCCATCCGTGACCGCCGCTTCTCCCGACAGCCGTCAGAATCTGCAGGCCGGGATGAAAAGATGATCCAGGCCGAACAAAAAGATGCGACCGAAAAGGAGGACAAAATGCCGTCAAACCGAATACGCTGATGCCAAGCCCTCAACTCTCTACGAAACCGGGGCAAGTCCAAACAGTCAGATGCGGCCGCTCATTTGCGGTTGGGAATGCTTGGCGGCAGGCATGGCGGAGAACGATTCACCAGATGCGAAACAGCAACAAGCCGAAACGCCTATCCGTGCCGGCGCGCAGCAATCTCTGCATGTGCCATTGCCAAGGCCGCCTTTCACGCACGGCTGCAGGCGGTCGGACAAATGCGAAGCCCTGCCACCAGCAAATCGGCTTTTCGGTGAAAAACCAATGAGCGAACGCGTATCCATCAAGTCGACAACCCGAGATCCTGCTGACACAAGCGAGGAGTCGCCTCGCTTGCGTCTTGCCGTAATCCTGCCCTGCCTGAACGAAGCAGCCGCCGTCGCGCGCGTCGTCGAAGGCTTTGCAACCAATTTGCCCGGCGCCGATGTCTATGTGATCGACAACGGCTCCACTGATGGTACTGGCGAAATTGCAGCCTCGGCGGGCGCTGAAGTGCTTTTAGAGCCGGTCAAGGGCAAGGGCCACGCCGTCAACCGGGCCTTCACCGCGATCGAGGCAGATATCTACATTCTCGCTGATGGCGACGGGACGTACGATGAAAGCCAGGCTCCTCGCCTGGTCGAGTTGCTTCAGAATGAGCGGCTCGACATGGTCGTCGCGACACGGCGCAAGGCGATGCCCGATTCCTTCCCTGCCGGCCACGAATGGGGCAACCGGCTGTTCAACCGCATTCTCAACCTGCTCTTCGGCAGCAATCTGAAAGATTGCTTCTCTGGCTACCGCGTCCTGTCGAGTCGCTATGTCCGGTCATTTCCTGCTCTGTCCAACGGCTTCGAAATCGAAACCGAAATGACCATTCACGCCGTCCTTCTCCGCCTGCCTGTTCACGAAATCGAATGTGATTACCGGCCGAGGCCAACCGACAGTGTGAGCAAGCTCGGGACTTATCGTGACGGCTTTTGGATCCTGTGGACGATCGTCAATCTCCTGCGTCTGCACCGGCCATTGCTATTTTTCAGTATCGCGGCGGGATTGCTGCTGGCAGCCGGCGTATTGCTCTTCCTGCCGGTCTTTGGCGAATATGTCCGAACCGGTCTCGTGCCACGCATGCCTACGCTGATCGTCGCGGTCGGTCTCGGGGTGAGTTCTCTGCTGCTTATGACGGCCGGACTCATTCTCGACGCAACCGCTCGCGGCCAGTTGGAGATGCGGAAGCTGATCTATCTGAACGCGTGTTGGACGGCCCGCAATGCCGGCACAAAGGTCGCCAGCTCTGCCCGCGTCACGTCCATTGAGAAAACGCGTTAGTGTGGCGTCTCCGAATTGAATTGCCTTCGCGCGCGCGGCAAATGCTAAAGGCAATTCGGAGACAGGACACTAGAGATCGGTCGCGCGGCACAGGCTCAAATGTTGCTCCTCAAGGTTCGACCGGATCGGCTCACAGGGGGAATTGTTCAGCCGAAGGCCGAAATGGCTCAATATGCCGTTGAGCCTGTTGCTATCGAATTTGCCGACACTGACAATGAATTTCGGCCGATCCGACCGCATCAGCCGCTTGATCTCGGTGGCGAGCAGATTGTTCTGCGACAATTTCAGATAATTGTTCTCGATCCCCAGATACCGGGCGGACGGCTCGGCGTAGGGAATGAAATAGGAGGCCGGCTGTCCCGTCGCAAGCAAGACGATGCTGTTCTTCGGCAATTGCGGAACCTCGACGTCGACATATTTGTCGGCGTAGGCTCCAGGTTTGCGATCCCGGGCGGGGTGAATGCCATGCCCCCAGTCCAAACGGATCGTCGTCGCGACGATGATGATCAATAGCGAGAGGGACATCACAACGCGAGAGCGGGGGCGTTCGAATAGAGAAGTGATTGCACCGACGATCACGATGCCCGTCAGCATTTCAAGCGTGACGGCATAACGATAGATGCTAAATGTGAGCGCCCAGGCAAAATAGGACACGACGACAAAAAGCATAAGCAAACCAAGGGCCTTTGTCTCTGCGAGATGCTCCTTCGGATGGCCGCGGTTCGCCAGGCGAAGCGCAATCTGCCTGATTACCCAGGCGGCGATCGCCACATAGGCAACCGCGCCCCGCCAATCTCGAAAGCGTAGTTCCGATACGAGATAGACATTGGATTTTGCCCAGTAGAACGGATAGGCCATCAGTTGCAAAAAATTCTCGGGCAGGAACTGCTCGTCTCTCAGCGGCTCGAATTCCCAATAGGGGGATTGAAAAATGTTATTGAATAACGGGAATACAGGATTACTGAAAAGGTGCCACAAGGTTAGGAGGTGATGGCCAGCCGCCACCAGGAACCCGATCGCTGCTGCGGCCGCGAATATGATTGCGCCGGCAAATGTGCGCCGATTGAGGGCAGCGAAGACCGCGATGACCGCCAAGCCGGGGATGAAAATAGCCGCGGTATATTTCAATCCAACCCCGACGCCCGCCAGCAATCCCGGCCAGGCGAATCCGAACCGCGTCACAGCGGCTTTATTCTCGCCAGCCAGCTTCAGAAGTCCCAAAAGCGCGCCAAGAATAAAGATCGACTCGATCAGATCGTTGGTTGTCGTCCCAATCAGCGAAACGAACCCGGCTCCGGTCGCTCCGATTAGGAATGCAGCCGCCCGGAGCGTTAGGCGCTCCCCGATGCGTGGCGGATTCAGAACGTGCACGGTGAGGGCAAGGATTAGCACCGCGTTGATGCCGTGCACGGCCCCCATGAGGAAAGCAACCAGGCGAGGCGTCTGGTTCAGAGGGGAGGATATCAGCGCATAAAAGAGAAAATCCGCAGTAGGATTGAAAAAGCCCTGATACTGGGCAGGCCCGATATCGTATAAATAGCGATGATGAAGATACGCCCAGGGCGCGTAGATATGATAAAAGCGTAAATCCCAGTTATTGTCCGGCCCCATGGCCACCGAGACAAGACCGGTTGCGACGCAAATGATCAGGGAGGCAAGAATAATGGGCCGATTAACGCGCTGCCCTAGGCTGGTGTCGGACAATTGACGCAGCCTGCCATGCCGAATGCTGTCCTTTCCAGCGCTGAAGCCTTGTCCAACCTCGCAATCGTTCGGTTTATTGGCCATTGAAGCTCCCAGCAGGGCAGAAAAATATCATTCTCGGCTCTTCGAACGAGATCAGGCCACTCCCTCCAACAAACGGTTGGCTTATCAAAGCGAACACAGTGTTTCCATTGCAAACGCAAAAAGCACCACTCCGCGCAACGACAATGTCACCATACTGAGCATGGCGCGTGCGCAGGAGCTCTCGGGCGCCAGGTCGGCGAAGGGAGGACGGGGCCAGTGACTGAATCCCGTTCACGCTCTCCTCTTCGCCTCAAAGGCCTTCGTATTCCGGCCCTTTACAAGGGATCCGCGTCTTTTGCCCGCGGGAATTGTTCGGCGATTATCCGGCCGCCAATGAACGCCTGCGGACGACCAGAGTGTCACCCGGTCCATGAACCGCTGCGAACAGAAGGCCGGCAATGAAGGTGAGATGATCCACAAAGAATCCGAATTCCGTCTGGTTACCGCTCCAATGCGATGGACCATGGAAGGCGAACGCCAGGAACAACACATAGGCGGCGGCAACAAGCGCCGCCTCTGAGAAGAAGGCGCCGGTCCATAGAGCAATTGCGAGCGCGCTCTCGAAGAATGCGGCGATCCAGGCCAGCGCCAGCGCGAGCGGAAACCCCGCCGAGGCGATATAGCTGGCGGTTGCTCCGATCCCGAGAAACTTGAAGCTCGCCGCCATGGCAAAAGCACCGCCAAAGATCAGCCTTGCCATAAGAAGTGCAACAGTCTTGCTCATCGGATTGGTCCTTTCAGAACGTGTCAGAGACCGTCATAGGACGTGGGAAGGCCTGCATTTCCGACACTTCCCGCATAACGATTGCGAGTCCCAATCGCATAATTGGGCGTCGGTGGTGTTGAGGCGGACATCGAGCCGCGATCAGAAGATGTAAAGGCTCCTTGGGCCACCATCTGCGGTAGCGTCGCGGATATGGTGGGAAATTGAAGGTTGCGTAGTCTCCGGGTGTTCAACCCAAAACAATTCCGGCGTTGAAGCGCCGGTGGAGACCACGCTATGCCAAACAATATCATAAACCTCGCGGACCAGCAGCCGGCGGCGACGGCGAGCGCCCAGCTTTTTGAGGATTGGTTCGATCCGATCGAAACCGCCGTGCGCGACCGTGTGCATGGTTTCATCCAGGCGATGATCGAGGCGGAACTCGATGAAGCGCTGTCGCGGACACGCTATGCCCGGAGCGCCAAAGCTTGCCCCGGTTCGCGATCAAAGACGCCGGATGGCGAAACCGCGGGTGACGGCCCGCTCCGGGGCCATCGCCATGGTCACCGCTCGCGGTCGCTGATGGGAACTTTCGGCGAGACACTGATCAGCGTCCCTCGGGCTCGGATCGAGACTCCGGATGGTAAGACAACGGAATGGCGTAGCAAGGTGCTGCCCGCCTACCAGCGGCGCACGAAAGCCGCCGACGCGCTGATTGCCGGCGCCTATCTGGCCGGGACCAACACGCGACGTGTCCGGCGAGCGCTTGGCGCGCTGTTCGGCGGCTCCGTGAGCAAGGATACGGTCAGCCGGGTCTGGCGGAAGGTGAAGACCGATTGGGAAAGCTGGAACCAGCGCTTGCTGACCGACGAACCCATCGTCCGGCTGATCCTGGATGGGACCGTCGTGCGCGTCCGTCTCGATAAGAAGGCCACGACGATTTGCCTTCTCGTCGTGCTCGGCATTGGCGCCGACGGCCAGAAAGTGTTGCTGGCAGTGAAGAATATGGGCGGCGAGACGGCGCAGGCCTGGCGGGTCGTGCTCGACGATCTGATCAAGCGCGGCCTGCGCAAGCCGGAATTCCTGATCGTCGATGGTGGCTCGGGGTTGGAGCGGGCGCTTGCCGAGCTCTGGAGCGATGTGCCCACCCAGCGCTGCACCGTGCATAAGCACCGCAATCTGCTCGCTCATGCACCAGAACGGCTGCGCGAGGAGGTTTCGGCAGATTACAATGACATGATCTATGCAACGTCGGCGGATGAAATCGAGAAGAAGCGTAAGGCGTTCCTGCGTAAATGGCGATTGCGCTGCCAGGCCGTCGCCGAGTGCCTGGAGGAAGCCGGCAACCGGTTGTTTACCTTCACCAGATTGCCGGTCAGCCAATGGAAAAGCGCGCGCACGACCAATGCGATCGAACGGCTGCACGAGGAATTCAAGCGCCGGATCAAAACGCAAACCGTGCTGCCTTCGGCCGAAACCGCGGCCATGATGTTCTGGGCGCTGGTCGCCTCCGGACAGATCAGTATGCGGAAAGTCGATGGCTGGAAGACGCTGGCTGTGAAGCCGGCCGATCTGCCAATTGACCTCGCCGCCTGATCCGCTACGTTCAGCCCGCCGGAGACCGCGCCAAATCAATTTCCAACATACATCGCGACGCTACCCCATCTGCAGCCGAGCTTAGCTTTCGCTGCGGAACAGCGCCGCGCGCTCTCACGCCCATCGCCCGAAGGTGGCAAAGAGGGAGAAGCCCGTCCATGCAAGCAGATAGCCCCCGGCAAAGAAGCCGCTTGCCGCCGGCGGCTTGCCTTGACACGCCGCGTGCCGGCCGACCCAGGCGTAAATCAGGACCATTGGTGCCACGGAGAGCGTGATCATGCCGATCATCATCACCGTCCACATGGTGCTCTTTACCGGTCACCGGATTGACGATGGGCTCGTCGCGGCCTTCGGTGATGCCTGGCACGACGAGTCGCGCCCGGCGTGCGTCAACATCGACCTGGAAGTCGATGGGAGCGAAAATCGGATCATGAACCTTATCGAGCGTGGTCGAGAACACCTGGAAACCGTT
Organism: uncultured Alphaproteobacteria bacterium; assembly: GCA_963798805.1. Lineage (GTDB taxonomy): Bacteria > Pseudomonadota > Alphaproteobacteria > Rhizobiales > Rhodomicrobiaceae > CAVZCK01. The sequence goes on along the minus strand of CAWCVC010000014.1, from coordinate 231,536 downwards.
GCGCCGGGTTCGGTATCTTCGCCGCTGATGATACGTAAGAGCGCGCTGATCAGGCCTTGCCCGCTCATCGGTCGCGGCGACCGCTTCACCACCTCCCTCATGGATGGCTCCGGGCCGGCGTACGATGAGGAGGAAGCTCAGATCATCAAGAGCCGTACTGCCGTGAAATCCTTGATCGATGAGAAAGTCGGCAACCGCTTCGCAAGCCCCGTGCGTCGGCCGCGCGTTGAATTGGCAAGGGGCATCCATATGCACAATTGCAGTTGACGAATTCACGGCCTCTTAACGCCCATTGAATCTCCGGCATATTTTCCTCCTGATGGTTACTTTGCCGTGCGATAGGGGGGCTAGGATTTGATCCAGTCCCACGCCTCATTGAGCCGATCTGCCGGGAAGGTGCGCAGCTCGCCCTTCATCACCCAACGCGCCAGCCTAACGCACCACTCCTCCCAGGCGGGTGCGCCAACGACCGCGACCTTTTCAAGCTCGCCCCGGTATCGAACATCAAGCTTCGTATTCGCCCACGCGGCCGGCAGCTCCCAACCATCGAAATTCGCATCCATGTAGAAGAGGGCACGAAACGTCTCGAACTGATGCGAAAGTCGATTGAGCGCGGGGCCGAGCACCTGATGATAGTCGTTGACCGTCAGCTTTCCGCTCGCGCGAAAACCGACAACCTTGCCTTGGCTCTCCTTCATGATCTCGATCATCTCTTCGGCCCCTTAGCCCACGGTCATGCATCCGTTGCTGCTGCCAGGATAAGACTTCAAGCTGCTTGAGGTTCGGGCGGACATCTCCAACCTCCCGTGGCCGGAGGAACGACGCGCCGACACAAACGCTGCCATAGGCGCCCACAGCGCCTCGCAGCGGCTATCTTGAGAAATGCGGCAACCGAAGAGAGATGAAAGCGGTCTTCATCAGCGGCCTTTGCTCGTGGCCGTCTGCATCCGGGCACCGCAGGTGGATTTCGCCATGTCCTTGAGGATCACGCAGTCGGGCGCCGGACCGCCGCAGCAGAGGGCGTCGCAGCGCCGGATGAACTCGGCGAGATTGCGTTTAAGCCGCTTCAATTCAGCCAGCTTCTTCCGAACCACCGCAAGATGATCGACCGCGATGGCGCGGGCCTCCGTGCATGACCGATTGCCATCTTCGATCAGGATGAGCAGCGCACGGACCTGCTCGATGGAAAAACCGAATGCTCGGCATTGCCGGATGAATGTCAGCCGTCTGCGGTCTTCTTCGCCATAGCGTCGCTGACCGCCGGAACATCGTGCCGGCGCCGGCAATAGATCAATCTCTTCGTAGTACCGGCTGGTGGGGGGACTGGTATCCGTGTACCGCGCCAGTTCGCCGATCTTGGAGGTCATTCAGAGCTCCTTCACGGACGGAGTTGCCCCTCACGTTACAGGAAGCCTTAAAGCTTCGGCCACCAATGTGCCACGCCAACGAGGGGAATAGTTTCGTTGTTTTTGGCGCGCTCCGCGGAGTGGTTCAGCGGCGTTGGGCAGCGAGTTCGGCCAAGCGGGCAGTTCTGTAAGTGACCGCGATCCCGGAGATCGTCCGAAGAAAGGCGAGACCCACTGGCACCTTGCTCGACCGGTGACGAGAAGATTGGACGGTGAGTTGTCGTCCCGCGCAAAGAGCGCGCAGGCCGAACGATGAGCCCGGCCTGCGGCTTGCGAAAAGCTACTCTGCCATCCAGCGGTCGCGCTCAGGGCGTTCATCCAGACAGACCGGCCGACGATCATTGAGCGCAGCGATATCCGCCAAAACGCTCGGCGATCAGGAATTCTGGCTCCGTCCACCTATAGCAGCCAGTCCTAATGCAACGGATCTCACGGCTCTCGCATGAATCGGGGCAGCCGTCGAAACGGTCCTCAAAACGGGAGTGCAGGTAGCAGATCTTGCGGCAGATCTGGCGCTGCCCGTAGCAGAATTCCGCCACATTCCGTTCTTTCCGCGCATTGCCAGAGTATGGGCGGTCGTCCGGATAGGTCTGATGCGGCGCCTTGAGATCGGCGGCGAGAAGCGGCGCGCCAGTTCCTGCGAAAGTGACCGCCAAAAACAGATAGCAAAAGAATAAGTTAGCCCAGCGCATCCCTGCCCCCGCCAAAGCCCCGTCGTCAGCCCGACACTCTAGCTAACAATAGTTTCGTGCCCTTACTGTGTTGACCGATAGGCATTTTCGACGCATTCAGGGCTGAAATCCGGCGCGCGCCACGCCGGAAAACCGACGCTCAAGAAGTCCAAAGCGTATTCAGCGGTACTTTCAGATAACGGGTGCCATTGTCATCTTCTGGCGCATCAATCCATCTCGCAAAGGCACATCTGAAGTCTGCTGGCCTTCGGGCGCGGCTCTGATGCCGTTCTTGGGGTCTTTTTCGTCCCCAGATCAATAAGCGCCGACGGTCGCCTCGTCATTGCAGGCCGGTGCTGCTGTGCTGAACAGCCACCGCTTGAAAAGTCCGGTCATTTTTCCTCCCACCAATGCCCCGTTGAAGGCGGCTTGTTTCACCCAATATCTGACGCGGCCGCCTGAGATGGCCCACGAACCAAATTCAGCATGGCATCATCCCAAGGAGAGCATGATGCAAGAAAATGCATAACCGTTTCGATCGACAGCGTCAGCCGGCGAGAAACCTGGTTAGCCTGTCTCGATTGTGCTGCTCTGGTACCAATTATTGGTATTATATTGCATCTCATCCGACGAAGATGCACTATGGCGCATAGGGGGAGCAGACCTCCGTTCGCGCTTCCTGCCAGAAGGCGCAATCGCACCGGTAAGGCCCCAATTAAGAGCGGCATCGCCGGACAGTGGGAGGAGATCTATGCCCGAAACGAATGGGAACGCTGCCGTCTATTTCGTCGATCGTCACCGATACGGGGAAAAGGCCACCAAGGCGGCTTTCGTCGAGGTCGGAGAAGCAGCGCGCAGACTGACCTACGGCGAGCTTGCGGCGCAATCGGACCGCATGGCGGCGCTTTACGAGCGCTTCGGCCTGAGGGCGGAAGACCGGGCTGCGATGCTGGTGTTAGATCAGATCGAGTTTCCTGTGATCTTCTGGGGCGGTCTAAAGGCAGGCATTATTCCGATTCCACTCAATACGCTCCTCTCCACCAACCTCTATAAGGTCACCCTAGAGGACAGCCGAGCGCGTGCGCTTTTCGTGTCCCAAGAGCTTTTGCCAGTTGTGGAACCCGCACTCGCGGACAACACCTTCATTCAGGTGGTGTTCGTCATCGGGCTGCAGGGTACGCGCGATGGCGGGACGCTATTTGGTCGGCTGTTCGGCAGCGGCCCTGCAAGGTCTGCGCACCAATCAAAATATCTATCCTTCGCGGAGGAATTGGCGGCGTCGCCGCCGCGGCCTGCAATAGCCGTTTCGCCTGATGAATGCGCCTTCTGGCTCTATTCTTCAGGTTCGACCGGGGCACCGAAAGGCGTGCGGCATGTGCATGGGAGCCTCAAGGCGACATCGGACGCTTACGGGCTTCAGGTGCTGGGCATCGAGCCGGACGATGTCGTTTATTCCGCTGCGAAGCTATTCTTTGCCTACGGGCTCGGCAACGCCATGACCTTTCCGATGGCGGTCGGCGCCACGACGGTGCTCCTCGCCGGCCGACCGACGCCCGATGCCGTATGTGCGGTCATGCGAGAGACTCAACCGACCATCTTCTGCGGCGTGCCGACGCTCTACGCTGCCATGCTGGCGGCCTTTGCAGGCAAGCGCCCGCAGGGCTTCAAACGGCTGCGACGCTGCATCTCCGCAGGCGAGGCGCTGCCGGCCGAGGTTGGCGCGCGCTGGAAAGAGATCGTCGGCGTGGACATTCTCGACGGCGTCGGCTCGACCGAGATGCTGCACATCTTTCTCTCCAATCGCCCCGGCGATGTTGTGCTGGGCACATCAGGGACGGCGGTGCCTGGTTATGAGCTGCGGCTTGTCAACGAGCATGGCCACGCTGTGGAGGTTGGCGGCATTGGCGAACTCCTGGTGAACGGGCCGTCGGCGGCGGACGGTTATTGGAACAAGCGCGAGAAGAGCCGCACGACCTTCGAAGGCTTATGGACCAGGACAGGCGACAAGTATGAGCTTCGCGGGGATGGGCGGCTGATTTATTGCGGCCGCACCGACGACATGTTCAAGGTCAGCGGCATGTGGGTCGCGCCCTTCGAGGTCGAGCAGGCGCTGATCTCGCACCCTTCTGTCCTTGAATGTGCGGTCATTCCTGCGCAAGACGAGGACGGGCTCGAAAAGCCGAAAGCCTATGTCGTGCTGAAAAAGGGTGACTCCAGCCCCGATCTCGCCGAAGCACTCAAAGAGCACGCGAAAGAGCGGATCGGTAAATGGAAATACCCCCGCTGGATTCAGCTTGTCGATGACCTGCCGAAAACGGCAACCGGCAAGATCCAGCGCTTTAAATTGCGCGAGATGGAGGGAAAGCCGCTATGAGGTGGGATTGGCAACCCGGCAGTCCGCGGTGGATCGCAGTTAATGGGGTGAGGCTGGAGTGCCGCTGCTGGGGCCGCGCGCCTGGCGCCGCGCCGACCTTGGTGCTTCTGCATGAAGGGCTTGGCTCGGTCGGTCTTTGGAAAGACTTCCCGGAAAGATTAGCCGAACGTACCGGCTATGGCGTGTTCGCCTATTCGCGCGCGGGCTATGGCAAGTCCGATCCCGCCTCATTGCCGCGCCCGCTCGATTATATGACCCGCGAGGCCGTCGATGTGCTCCTGAAGCTGCTGACGGAGATCGGTTTCAAACATGGCGTGCTGCTTGGCCATAGCGACGGCGCATCGATTGCGGCGATCTATGCGGGCAGTGTCGAGGATTTCCGCGTTCGCGGCCTTTGCCTTATCTCTCCGCATTTTTTCACCGAGCCGGCCGGCCTAGCTTCCATCGCCGAGGCAAAGGTCCAGTACGAGGCCGGCAATCTGCGCGAGCGGCTAGCCCGCCATCACGCCCATGTCGAAAACGCCTTTCGCGGCTGGAACGACGCCTGGCTCGATCCCGGCTTCAAGGAATGGAACATCGAGGATGTGATCGCCTATATCCGCGTGCCCGTTCTCGCCATTCAGGGCCGTGACGACCAATATGGCACGCCGGCGCAGATCGAAGCCTTAAAAAACGGTCTCTATTCACCGCTGGATGTCGAGATCCTCGATGGCTGTAAGCACTCCCCGCATCTGGAGCGACCGGAGGAGACGCTGGCCCCCATAGCGGATTTTCTCGCACGGCTCGACCGCATTGAGGCGGCCCAGGTGCTGGTCGCATGAAGCTGGAGATAGCTCGATGACCGCTCGCATAGACTTCCAGACAGAGCCGTCGCGCTATCGCCATTGGCGGATTGCCTGCGACGGCGACATCGCCACGCTCTATATGGACGTCAACGAGAAAGGCGGGCTGTTCGAAGGCTACGAGCTGAAGCTCAATTCCTATGATCTCGGCGTCGATATCGAGCTTGCCGACGCCGTGCAGCGTCTGCGCTTCGAGCATCCGGAGGTGCGCGCCGTGGTGCTACGCTCGGGCAAAGAGAACGTCTTCTGCGCGGGCGCCAACATCCGCATGCTCGCCGGCGCGAACCACGCTCATAAGGTCAATTTCTGCAAATTCACCAACGAGACCCGCAATGCCTATGAAGCGGCGGGACGGGAGTTTGGACAGAGCTATATCTGTGCTGTGAAAGGCGCCTGTGCCGGCGGCGGATATGAGCTGGCTCTGGCTTGCGATCACATCGTCCTGGCCGATGACGGGTCGTCGACCGTCGCCCTGCCCGAAGTTCCGCTGCTCGCCGTTCTGCCTGGAACCGGCGGCCTCACCCGGGTGACCGACAAGCGAAAGGTCCGTCGCGACCTCGCCGACGTGTTCTGCTCCGTGGAGGAGGGCGTCAAGGGCAAGCGCGCCGCCGAGTGGCGTCTCGTTGACGAGGTGGTGTCAAAGTCCAAATTCGACGAGATCGTCACCGAGCGCGCCAAGGCGTTTGCCGCGCGCTCGCTCCGCAAAGAGGGACCTGGCATCGCTCTGACGCCGCTCGCCCGCGCTTTCGCCGAGGACGGCTCAGTCACCTATTCCACCGTCGAGGTTACGGTTGACCGCGCCCTGCGTGTGGCAACGATCACCATCGCCGGTCCCAAGGACGCCCCTCCCATCGACCTCGACATGCTGCATGCTCAGGGTGCCGACAATTGGATGCTACGCTGCGCCCGCGAGCTCGACGATGCCATCTTGCATCTCCGCTTCAACGAGCCGGAGCTCGGGCTGATCATCTTCAAATCGCAAGGCGATTCCGAGCTGGTTACCGCTCATGATCGTTTCCTTTTCGACCGCGATGACTCGCTGGCGAATGAGATCCTGCTTTATTGGAAGCGCGTCTTGAAGCGCATCGATTTGACCTCGCGCTCGCTCGTCGCGCTGATCGAGCCGGGCTCATGCTTCGCCGGTACGCTGGCCGAAATCCTGTTTGCCGTCGATCGCAGCTACATGGCGGATGGCGAGTTCGAGGGCAACAACCGGCCCGCCGCCATGATCACCCTGACCGCGGCGAATTTCGGCTTCTATCCGATGTCGAACGATCTGACCCGCCTGCAGACGCGCTTTCTGGGTGAGCCGGAGAAGGTGGAAGAAGCCAAGGCGAAGATTGGCGTTGCGCTTCTCGCGAGCGACGCCAGTGAGCTGGGGCTCGTCACCTTCGCCTTCGACGACATCGACTGGGAGGACGAAATCCGCGTCTTCCTGGAGGAGCGGACGAGCTTTTCGCCCGACGCCATGACCGGCATGGAGGCCAATCTCCGCTTCGCCGGGCCGGAAACTATGGAAACGCGAATCTTCGGCCGGCTGACCGCTTGGCAGAACTGGATTTTCCAGCGCGCCAACGCTGTCGGCGAGACCGGCGCGCTCAAACGTTACGGCACTGGCCTGCGTGGCGACTTCGATATGCGCCGGGTGTGACGGCGGCGAACAAATCCCAAGGAGTTCAGAAATGTCCGATCTGGTCAATGTCGCCTATGACGCGCAAATCCCGAACAATGTCGGACTGTCGAGCGACAAGCGCGTACTGAAGGCGCTGGAGAAATGGCATCCGGGCTATCTCGCCTGGTGGAACGATCTGGGGCCGGTGGGCTTTCAGCAGAGCCTCGTTTATTTGCGCACCGCCGTCAGCGTTGATCCGAAAGGATGGGCGAAATTCGATTATGTGCGGATGCCGGACTATCGCTGGGGCATTCTGCTTGCGCCGCAGGTCGATGGGCGGCCCATCCCTTGCGGCGAGCGTTATGGCGAGCCTGCATGGCAGGAGGTTCCAGGCGAACACCGTGCCATGCTCCGCCGTCTGATCGTGATTCAGGGCGACACAGAGCCGGCCTCAGTCGAGCAGCAGCGCCATCTCGGCAAGACCGCTCCTTCCCTTTACGACATGCGCAATCTGTTCCAGGTCAATGTCGAGGAAGGCCGCCATCTCTGGGCGATGGTCTATCTGCTGCACAAATATTTCGGCGCCGACGGCCGTGAGCAGGCGGATGAGCTGCTGCGCCGGCAATCCGGCTCGGAGGAGGCGCCGCGCATGCTGGGCGCATTCAACGAGGCGACGCCCGATTGGCTATCCTTCTTCATGTTCACCTATTTCACCGACCGCGACGGCAAGATGCAGCTCGAAGCGCTGGCGCAGTCGGGCTTCGATCCGCTGTCGCGGACCTGCCGCTTCATGCTGACGGAAGAGGCGCATCACATGTTCGTCGGCGAGACCGGCGTCGGCCGCACCATCCAGCGCACCTGCGAGGCGATGAATGAGGCCGGCGTCGGCGATCCTTACGACATCGACAGAGTGCGCGCGCTCGGTGTCATCGACCTGCCGACGATCCAGAAGAAGCTCAATCTGCATTATTCATTGTCGCTGGACCTGTTCGGCTCGGAAATCTCCACCAATGCCGCGAACGCCTTCAACGCCGGCATCAAGGGCCGCCATCGGGAGGCGAAGCTCGAAGACGATCACAGGCTTCGCGATGCCACCTATCCGGTCATGCTGTTCAAGGACGGCAGAATCATCAGTGAGGAGACGCCGGCGCTTTCGGCGATCAATATGCGCCTGCGCGACGACTATACACATGACGCATCCGGCGGCGTCTCCCGTTGGAATACGATCATCAAGAAGACTGGCGTCGAATTCACCATGGCGCTGCCGCATCAGGGCTTCCATCGCCAGATCGGCTCCTTCGCCGGCAGCCATGTCACGCCAGACGGCGCCGTGATCTCCAAAGAGGCGTGGGAGGCCAAGCGCGACGAATGGCTGCCCTCGACCGCCGACGGCGATTTCATCCAATCGCTGATGAAGCCGCAATGGGAGCCTGGCAAGTTCGCCGGCTGGATCGCCCCGCCCAAGGTCGGCATCGACAACAAGCCAGGCGATTTCGAATATGTGCAGTTGCATATGGCCTGACGGCAGGAGTAGCAAACGGTGACGGAGCTCATCAGGCAGCATCTGATCGATCCGGAAATCTGCATCCGCTGCCACACCTGCGAGGAAGCCTGTCCGATCGGCGCCATCACCCATGACGATGTGAACGTCGTTGTCGATGCGGAGAAATGCAATTTCTGCATGTCCTGCATTGCGCCCTGTCCGACCGGCTCCATCGACAATTGGCGCGTGGTGAAGACGCCTTATTCGCTCGCTGAACAACTGGCATGGACCGAGTTGCCGGCGCAGGAGGAACTCGGCAGTGGGGCCGAGGTGGAGACGGCGGTAGAGGCGCTCGACGCGGAGATCGCAGCCCTCCTCGTCGAGGCGCATGAGGGCGCAGGCGGACGAGTTAAAGCGCCGGCTTCGGCATCGAAGCCTACGATCAACCTCTATTCGCTGAGCAATCCCATCGAGGCGACCGTCCAGGGCAATTATCGGCTGATGTCCGAGCACGCCGACTCCGATGTGCGCCACATCATTCTCGACCTGGGGCAGACGCCTTTTCCCGTGCTCGAAGGCCAGAGCGTCGGGATCATCCCTCGAGGCGTCGACGCCAAGGGCAAGCCGCATTTGCCGCGGCTTTATTCCGTCTCCAGTCCCCGTGACGGCGAGCGCCCCAACACCAACAATCTCGCTCTGACCGTCAAGCGGGAACCGAACGGCGTCTGCTCGAACTATGTTTGCGACCTGAAGAAGGGCGGCAAGGTGAAGGTCACCGGCCCGTTCGGCGCGACCTTTCTGCTACCCAACGATCCACAGGCCAAGCTGATCATGGTCTGCACCGGCACCGGCTCGGCGCCGTTTCGGGCGTTCACGATGCGCCGCCAGCGAACCATGCCGGCCAGTCAAGGCTCGCTCATGTTGTTTTTCGGCGCCCGCAGCCCTGACGCCCTGCCCTATTTCGGACCGGTGAATAAGGTTCTCGACAGTTTCCTCGCCAAATATTTCGCCTTCAGCAGAATTCCGGAGACGCAGAAGATTTATGTTCAGGACCGGCTCCGGCAGGAAAGGAGCAGCATTGCGCCGCTCTTGCGAGATCCGGCGACCCATCTCTATGTCTGCGGGCTGAAGGCTATGGAAGCTGGCGTCGAGAGAGCGTTCGGGGATATTGCACGGGAATTGGCATTGGACTGGCAGAGCCTGCGGGAGGAAATGCGTCAGTCCGGACGGTATCATGTCGAAACCTATTGAGCCGCTGCGTTCCGGCGAGAATGCCAAGGCGGCGACAACGGCGCCATTCGTGCATCGAATTGACGTGCGCTGGGGCGATAGCGATCCCGCCGCTATCGCCTATACCGGGCAGATCCCGCGTCTCGCGCTGGAAGCGATCGAGGCGTGGTGGCAGCGCCATACAGGATATGATTGGCATCGGCTCAATCTCGACCGCAATATCGGCACGCCTTTCGTGCATATGACGCTCGATTTCCGGTCGCCGGTGACGCCCCGCCATATGCTCGAATGCGAAGTGTCACTTCTTCGGCTGGGTCAAACGTCCATCACGCATCATGTGAAGGGTGATCAGAATGGTGCGCTTCGTTTCGAAGGCGTTCGTCGCTGCCTTCGTTGACGCCAAAGCCATGAAAGCGCGCAGGCCGCCTGCCGGATATTTTGCAATTGATCAGCGGTTTCGCCAAGGAGGAGTAGGTCGCCGAAGGAGGGCCTAAAGTGCGAGAAGCCTTGGCGAATTGAAATCTGATGCAATATAATGCACTCTCGGCGACCGCGAGTTTCAGCGCATGAACGAGATTGTGACCTTTGGCGGCCATGTCACCTCCGCCGCGAGCGAAGACGGCCTCAACGAGGCCACGATCGCGCGGCTCTTGGTTTCCGTGGGAGAACGCGTGCGCGCCGCCCGCACGCGAACGGGGCTGTCGCGGCGCGCGCTCGCCGAGAAATCCGGTGTCTCGCAGCGCTATCTCGCGCAACTGGAAAGCGGCCAGGGCAACATCTCCATCGCTTTACTCCTCCGGATCGCCCATGCGCTGGATTTCCGCATCGAATGGCTGGTGGCCGAAGAAGACCCATGGACCTCGGAGATCGTGATGATCACCTCGCTCTTGCGGAGCGCCACGCGGGAGCAGCGTGAGCGCGTACTGCAGATCCTCGACCCGGAAAATCCGAGCCTGCGGCGGGCTAACCGGATCGCGTTTATTGGTCTGCGCGGCGCCGGCAAATCGACGTTAGGGCGGCTCGCCGCCGCGCAACTGAAGCTGCCATTTCTGGAGCTGAACCAGGACATCGAGCAGGCGAGCGGCATGCCGGTCAACGAGCTCATCGCTCTTTACGGTCAGGAAGGCTACCGCCATCTCGAGCGCCAATCCCTCGAACGTGTCGTCGCCACCTATGACACGGTGATTCTTGCCGTGGCCGGCGGCATCGTCTCTCACCCGGAGACGTTCAACTACCTCTTGCGCAATTTCCATACGATCTGGCTCAAGGCCGAGCCTGAAGAGCACATGGCCCGGGTTCGGGGCCAGGGCGACGAGCGACCAATGGCAGGTAATCCGGATGCGATGGCGGAGCTGCGCAACATTTTGAAGAGCCGCGAAGCTCTATATGCGCGGGCGGAGACTTACGTGAATACTTCCCAGGCCACTTTGGAGCAAAGTCTCAAAGCCGTAACCGACGCCATCAAAGCGCACAATTTCCTTTCCACGGAATTGGTGACGGAAGCGTGAGTTTCATTCGAATACTCTTGGCCGTGCATGTCGATCTTGGGATAACGGCCCGTCTCCAGCGGCTCACTGCCCGTCATAGCAAAGCGGCGAACGCCCCACCGCACATCATTTGCCCAATCCGCTTATAATTCAGTCCAGCAGGTAGATCGGCCTGACAGTAAGGGCGATGGTAGCGCTCCTCCGCACCGTCGAGGGAACAAAGGAGAATAGCCCGAATACGTCCTATTACATTGCGTCGAGGAGTGTGCTTTTGGGCTGGATTGATGGCCGCTGGCACGCACCGGTGCTACGCCAGTTCAACGATACGGAACGGCCGAACGCATGTATCGTGAACGCATGTATCGTCTGTGCTGCTTCACCAAGAACAAGACGAACTCCGCTTACATCGGGGCGCAGATTGGAGCCACGCGGATGGCCGAGAACCTCGGCTGCGCGCTCGGCGGCTACGCTCCGGATAAGCCCGACGATATCGACGAGCAGGCGGCCTTGCTCGAAGCCGCGCTCGAGACCAAACCTGATGCGGTGCTGATCACGCCGGTCCATGCCATGGCGCTCAACGCGCAGCTCAGCAAGGTGGTGGACGCCGGCATTCCGCTGATCTTCTTCGTGACCAGCGCGACGGGAGTTGCCGGCAGCAGCTTTGTCACATCGAACAATCACACTCTGGCGATGGGCATTGCAGATCGCCTGTTTGGCCATTTGAGCGATGCCGGGCGCATTGTCATGATCGAGGGACTGCCCCAATCGCCCACCACCGCGCCGCGCACGGAAGGCTTCCTGGAGGCGGCGGGAGTGCGCCCGGGGATCGAGATGGTTGCTCGGTTTGCCGGCAACTATCAACGCGACGCCGCCCGCGAGGGCATGGCCCGCATCCTGCAACAACAGCCGCAGATCGACGGTGTGCTCGCCGCCAACGATGTCATGGCGCTCGGCGCGGTCGACGCGCTCGATAGGGCCGGACGCAAGGCGGCGGTGGTCGGCATGAATGCACTGCCCGAGGCGATCCGCGCGATCAAGGAGCGCCGCCTGCTTGCCACCGTCAGCTATGATGCTTTCTCCCTGGCCTGTGTAGCCGTGCAAGCGGCTGTCCGAATTCTCAAGGGCCAGGCGGTGCCGACCGAGATCGAACTTCCGGCGGAAATCATCGATAGCGAAAACTGTGAGGTGTGGGACCTTCCTTATGACCAGCGGCCGCTACCGGAATGGGAGATGATCACTAGTCTGCCTTGAGTCTCCGAATTTGCCTTGGAGAGCTTGCGGCAAAGGGGAAGGCAATTGCGAGACGCCACACGAGTGGGCGCGCGTGATGCGCCCACCGAGATCGCCGCCGAAACAGGCACGGTCGGAGCACTATAACTTGAGCTTATAGGTTCTTGCTTGTTTCCTATTTCCGCGTCTGGGCTGCGACAAACTATTGTGAATGTCACAGTGGGCCTAAACCGCCTAATGAGAAGAAAACATGGCCTGCTCCAAAGAGCGGTGAGGTGAGGAAGTCAGTGGTTTCTTACGATCCTGGCGCCGCGGTGAGCGCCCGTAACATGCACTTTGTCGGCCATTCCGACATGGATGGTCGCGGCGATGGCGTCCAGGTCATGGTTCACCGCGGGCACGCTTTCGTCGGACATTCCTTCAACACCGGCATCACCATCATCGACGTTCAGGACCCATCGAAACCGAAGGTGGTCAACTATATCGGCTGTCCGCCGAATACGCGCTCTCTCCATCTGCAGATCCATGACGACCTGCTGATTGCCATAAACGGGCCGAGCGTCTGGTCGATGGAGCAGTTTCAGGACCCGAAGAACTACTTCTCCGGTTCGCTCGGCGAGAAGATCAAGGCAACCGGCATCGAGTTCCAGGCCGGTCTCAGAATGTTCGACGTGTCGAAGCCGGCGGCTCGGCGCGAGATCGGCTTCATGCCGACCGGCGGCCTTGGGCCTCATCGCGTCTGGTACGACGGCGGCAAGTACGCCTATGCCTCGATCCATTTCGACGGCTATATCGACCACATCTTCACCTCGATCGACATGTCCGACCCGACCAAGCCGGAGGTCATCGGCAAGTGGGCGATTGAGGGAATGTGGCAGGCGGGGGGCGAGAAGCCGACCTGGAAGCGGGGCCAGCGATATGCGCTGCACCACGCGCTGGTCGCCGGCGGATATGCCTTCGGCGCGTGGCGCGATGGCGGCATGACCGTTCTCGATGTGTCCGATCCTGCGACACCGCGTCTTGTGGCCTATCGCAACTGGACCTCGCCCTTCGGCGGCGGCACCCATTCCTGCCTGCCATTGATGGATCGCAGCCTGCTGGTGGTCGCCGATGAGCCGTATACGTCGAACTGCGCCGACGGGCGGCGATACATCTGGGTGTTCGACATTCGCGACGTAACCAACCCGGTCAGCATTGCGACCTTTCCGAGCCCGGCGGAAATCGATTATTGCGCCAAGCCAGGCGCTTTCGGTCCGCACAACCTGCATGAGAACAGGGCCGGATCATTGCAGAGCTCTCGACTGATTTTCGGCACCTATCACAATGCCGGCGTGCGGGCCTACGACATCGCCGATCCGTTCCGGCCCGTCGAAGTGGGGCACTATGTGCCGCCCGATCCAGACAAACTGGTCGACCCGCGGCCGAACCGCCCGAAGGTCGTGCAAAGCACCGATGTCTATGTCGACGGGAATGGCCTCATGTTCCTGACCGACAAGAATGCGGGGCTGAACATTCTGCAATTCGAAGGGCTGTGACAGTCTCTGCCGTCGAATAGGGAAGAAAGACCTTCAAGACCGTTGAGGCGGCCGGCGGCCCTAAAGGGGAGGCCCGGCTGGTCGAAACACAAGAAGTTGCCGCAACTCAGTGGGCGACAAAGGGAGGAGAGAATGCAAAGACGGAAACTAATGGTCGTGGCGGCCTCGCTGCTTGCGGCCGTCTCACTTTCGGACGCGGCCCGGGCTCAGGACAGGGTGCTGATCCCGTGCGTTTGCGAGCTGTCCGGCGCCGGCGCCGTTTCGGGGACCAACTACCGCGATGGAGCGCACCTCGCGATCGATGAGATCAACGCCCAAGGCGGCATCCTCGGCAAGAAGATCGAGATGACCGACTACGACACCCAGACAGACCCGCAAACCTCGCGCGCTCTGATGCAAAAGGCGATCGATGCAGGCGCCTATGTCGTCATGGGCACGGTCTATTCCGGCTCGACGATCGTCAATATGATCGTCGCCAACCAGGCCGGGGTGCCACAGTTCACCGGTTCGGAGGCGCCGAACATCACCGAAAAGGGCAATCCCTTCATCTTCCGTACCTCGGCGGGAGCGGAAAAGGGCGTGCCCTCGCTGACCCCCTATTTCAAGGACACGCTGAAGGCGAAGAAGATCGCCATTGCCTGGGTCAACAACGATTTCGGCAAAGGTGGACACGACGTCTTCCTCACCCAGATGAAGACGGCTGGAATTGACATTGTCGCCGACGTGCCGAGTGAGCAGGGCCAGGTCGACTTCGCCGCGGACGTCTCGAAGATCAAGCAGTCCGGCGCGGACGCCGCATTCGTCTACCTCAACGAGGAAGAGGACGCCCGTTTCCTCAAAGAGGCAAAGAAACAGGGGCTCACCATTCCGCTCGTCGGCGAGGTGACGCTGACCGGGCAGAAGGTGATTGACCTCGCCGGCGGCGCCGCCGAAGGCGCCTATGCCCATGTCGGCCTTGCGACCAGCGCTCCGGTGTTCAAGGACTTCGTCAAGAAATTCAAGGACACCTATAATCGCGACACCGACCACAACGGCATCAAAGGCTATATCGGCATCTATGCGATCAAATACGTGACCGAGATGATCGGAAAGTTCGACCGCCAGGCGTTCGCCGACAAGATGCACGGGCTGACGCTCAAGGCCGCGGATCACCCCGGGATATTGCTCGACACAGGCTGGGATAAAGATGGCGAGATGTTGCGTGCCAGCTTCATGACTGAGGTCAAGGACAATAAACAGGTGGTCATCGGCACGGTGCCGGCGAACTGATAAAATCGGGGCGGCGTTTTCTTGCGAGCGCCGCCCCAACCGTCTCTAGTGCACTGACTTAATCAGATGGTGCAGGCAGGCGCTTGAGTTTGCCGAAAATTTCTTTGGCGGATTTCGTCCAGACAAAGGGCTTGGGGTGACCGTTGTGATCGCGGATGTAGCGGCGGATGGCATCTTCCAATTCGGCGACGGATTTGAAGACGCCGCGACGGATGCGCCTTCGGGTGATGACTGAGAAGAAGCCCTCGACGGCGTTGAGCCAGAGCCTGTCCCCGCGAAGGCGGGGAATGCGGATGTGGGCGTGAAGTGGAAGACCCAGCGCGGATTGTCGGCCAGCCATTGCTTGACCTTGGGATGCTTGTGGGTGGCGTAATTGTCGAGGATGGCATGGATGACCTTTCCCGCCGGAACGGCGCGCTCCACCGCATTGAGGAACTTGATAAACTCCTGATGCCGGTGCTTTTGCATGCAACGCCCCAACACGGTGCCATCGAGAATATTGAGCGCGGCGAACAGGGTGGTGGTGCCATTCCGCTTATAATCGTGGGTCATGGTTGCGCATTTGCCGGGCTTCAGCGGAAGGCCGGGTTGCGTGCGATCGAGCGCCTGAATTTGGCTTTTCTCATCGATGGACAGCACCACGGCATGACAGGGCGGCTCCATGTACAGGCCGACGACATCCTCCACTTTCGCGGCAAAGGCGGGATCGTTGGACATCTTGAAGTGCGTAAGCGGTGAGGTTGAAGGCGATGCCCATCCCAGATGCGTTGCACCGTCCGCAAGCTGACGCCGACAGCCTTGGCGACCGCCCGGCCGGTCCAATGCGTCGCGTTATGGGGTGGCTCGGAGCATGGCAGCGCCAGCACCCTGGCCACGGTCTCCAACTGAACAGGGGCTTTACCCGGCTTGCGCGTCTTGTCCCGCAAGAGGCCATCCACCCCTTGCTCGGCATATCGCAACTGCCAGCGCCACACCGCCGGGCGACTGCCACCGATCTGCCTCGCCACCTCCAGAACGGGCAGCCTGTCTGCCGAAAGAAGAACGATCCGTGCCCGCTGGACGTGCTTCTGCGCGCTGTTGCGATCCTCAATAACCGCCGCCAAACGCGCGCGGTCCTCAGAGGCGATGATGATGCTGACGGTTTGTGCCATATCAGCAGAATCGCACGAACTAGGCCGCGTGTGAATCCTCTGTTTGCGTCAGTGCACTAGGAACACGCATGTGGGGGTTTGTGCAGGTGCTCCTGTCGGGCTTGTCGACCGGCGGGATTTACGCTCTTGCAGCGGTGGGATTCACTCTGCTCTGGCAAGCGGCCAAGACGGTGAACTTCGCCCAGGGCGAATTCGTCATGCTGCCCGCATTCTTCGTGCTGGTCGGCGTGCATGAGTTCGGCCTGCCGCTTTGGGCAGCCTTGCTGCTCGGTCTGGCTGTCGCGGTCGTCGTTCTGGGCCTTCTTTTCAAGAAGCTCGTCGTCGAGCCGATGATGCCGACTGGCGGCCTGCCGCTTATTATAGCGACGATGGCGCTCAGCGTTCTCCTTAAGGAGGGCACCAAACAATTCTACGGCGCCGAGGCGCAGCCCTTCCCCGCGCTCTTCCCGGCAGCCTCCTGGCATATTGCGGGAGCCGTCGTCTCCGTCCAGGACATGATGAATCTGGCCATCTCCCTGGCCGTCATTGTGGGCCTCACCCTGTTCCTCAACAATACGCGCACAGGGCGCTGCATGCAGGCGACGGCGCAGAGCCCCGAGGTGGCGCTTATCCTGGGCGTCGATACCAAGCGCATGATCCTTTACACCTTCCTCATCAATGCGGCGCTGGCGGCCCTCGCTTCCTTCCTGATCTCGCCATTCTACCTGGCAAAATTCTCGAATGGAGAGACGCTGGGCATCATCGCTTTCATTGCGGCCATCGTCGGCGGCTTCAACCGGATTCGGGGCGCCATCGCCGGCGGGCTGCTGATCGGCGTGCTCGACAATCTCACCGCGACCTATGTGACCGCCGAATACCGGGCGGCGCTGCCTCTCGTCCTGCTCATCGCCATTATCCTGTGGCGACCGCAGGGACTTCTCGGCGCGTCGGAGGGGAGGCAGGTGTGACTCAGCCCTATATGAGGCAGCTTGCCCTGCTGACAGGTGTCGTCGTTCTTGTTCTTGCCCCACTTGGGCAAGGCAACTACGCCACCTACGTGCTGTGCTCCTGGCTGATCTTCACCATTGCGGCGATGGGCCTCAATTTGACGCTCGGCTATGCGGGCCAGATTTCGCTGGCGCAGGCTTCGTTCATGGGGATCGGCGCCTATACCACGGCGCTCCTCACTCTGGCAGGCTGGCACTGGCTGCTTGCCACGCCGGCGGGCGTCGCGCTCTGCTTTGTTGTCGGACTGGCGCTCGGATTTCCGGCACTACGTGTGCAGGGTCATTTTCTGGCCTTCGTCACGTTGGCCTTCAATACGCTGGTGTTTCTCATAGCCCGCAACGAGGACTGGCTGACTGGCGGCAATTACGGCCTTTCGGGCATGCCCCGGCCGGATTTCTGGCTGCTCTCCACCGACAAGCAGCTATCCTTCTACTACTTCACGCTCGCCGTGTTCCTGGTCGCCTCGGCACTGATGTGGGGCGTCATCCGCTCGCCCTGGGGGCGCGCCTTCAGGGCGCTGCGCGAAAATCCCATTCGCGCGGAGAGCCTCGGCGTCGATACGCGCCGGATCACGCTTCTGGCCTTCGCGATCGGCTCGGCCTATGGCGGACTTGCTGGTGCGCTGGTCGTGCCCCTGGTGCAATACATCGATCCGGGCTCCTTCGCCCTCGTCCATTCCCTGCGCATCCTGCTCATGGTGGTTGTCGGCGGCACCGGCTATTTCTTCGGACCATTGCTCGGCGCCGGGGTGGTGATCGTGCTGCCGGAGGCGTTGCGCTTCACCCAGAGCTATTACCTCATGATCTATGCCGTCACCGTGATCGTGCTGATGATCATATGCCCCTCTGGGCTGATCGGGCTGGGCAAGCTGCTCCGCAACAAGCTGTTCCCACGTTCGGTCGTGCGCGCCGACATGGTGGAGGGCTCGCAGCTGTGAGCACGCCGCAGCCAGTCCTTTCGGTTCGGAACCTCTCCAAGACCTTCGGCGCGATCCGCGCCGTGCGGGGGGTCAGCTTCGACGTCCATCCTGGTGAAATCCTCGGTCTCATCGGCCCGAACGGATCCGGCAAATCGACCTTGTTCAACTGCATTCTCGGTCAGATCTCTGCGGACGGCGGTGCGGTGGAAGTCAGAGGAAGATCGGTCGCCGGCCGCCGGGCGAGCGGCCTCAATAAGCTTGGCGTCGGGCGCACGTTCCAGCAACTGTCCGTCTTCCCTCAGATGTCGGTGCTCGACAACATCATCCTTGCAGGCCAGGAGCACCGCGGAACCGTGCTGCAGCGCCTGTTCATGGCGCCTGACGCCGGCTTGAGCACCGAAGCGGACAAGCTGATCGAGTTTTTCCGCCTCGCTCATCTGCGCAACGAGATGGCCGGCTCGCTATCCTATGGGCAACAAAAGCTGCTCGACGCCGCCATGGCCTTCATGGCGGGGCCCGACCTCGTCCTCCTCGATGAGCCCGCGGGCGGCGTGAACCTGACCATGCTCGCCCACCTCAAGGAGCGCCTCATCACCTATAACCGCGAGCACGGCACCACTTTCGTCGTCATCGAGCACAACATGGAATTCGTCATGTCGCTGTCGACGCGCATCATCGTCCTGGCGGAGGGCGAGATCATCGCCGAAGGGCCTCCGGAAGCCATTCGCGGCAACCAGACCGTCATCGACGCCTATCTTGGGGGGTGAGGGTGCTTGAACTTCGCGATGTCTATGGCGGCTACGGCAAGATCACGATCCTCAACGGCGTGAGCTTCGCTATTCCGAGGGCCTCGATCACCACCATGATCGGGCCGAATGGCGCGGGCAAGTCGACCGTATTCAAGGCGATCTTCGGGCTTCTCAATCTCCAATCCGGCCAGGTGCTCCTCGACGGTCAGGACGTGACGGGCCAGACCCCTGCGCAGATGATCGCGCATGGTGTGACTTACGTCCCGCAGGGCCGCAATGTGATCCCACAGCTTTCGGTGTGGCATAACATCGAGCTTGGCGGCGTCACATCGCCAGATCAGACGCAGGTTCGCGCCCGGATGGAGCGCGTCATGGACCAGTTTCCGATGCTCAAAGAACACCGCCACCGGAAAGCCGTCGAACTGTCCGGCGGCCAGCAGAAGCAGCTTGAGATCGCCAGGGCCTTGCTGCTCGACCCCAAACTCATCCTGATCGACGAGCCATCTATCGGCCTGTCGCCAAACCTTGTGCAACAAGTCTTCAGGACGCTGCAACATCTGCGCGATCAGGGCGTGACTGTCTTGATGGTGGAACAGAACGCCAAGGCTGCTCTGGCGGTCTCCGATTACGGGCTGGTTCTCGAGCTCGGCCAGACGCGCATGCACGATCGTGCTGAGACGCTTCTTGCCGATCCCCGCGTAGGCCACCTCTTCCTCGGCGGGTCAATCCAGGAGTACCGCTCTGCCGATCAATGAACGGGTATGGTGCAAAGAAGTTGGCGCCCGGCGCCCCCGAAGTTGACCCCAAGCCGAAAGCGCCTGACGCAACACTGTGGTCAGCAATACCTTAGGAAGTGGAGCCGCAGTTGGTTCACTCGGCTGTGCGCGGGTAACGCCGAAAGGCCGGATCAATCATCAATTCGACATCCGAAGCCTTCGCGACCTTGCCACGCTCATCGACAAGAGCGACCGCGAGCCTCTGGCCCGTAGACTTCGATCGCAACGTCAAGGGCGCCTTGCCATCACCAAGCCATTTGTCACTCCACGCCGTCATGGCCATGAACGGGAGCCCGAGTGCGCGGCCCATTTCGGTCAACGGGTACTCGAAGCGCGAACGCTGGCTCTCTTCGCGGTACGCTCGACGCTCCATGATTTCGGTCTCGACCAGCCCTGCCAGCCGGTTACTGAGAACGCTTCGCGGAATGTCGAGATCGGCCTGAAAATCATCGAAGCGGCGCACACCGTAAAGTGCCGAGCGCAGGATAAGCAGCGTCCAGCGATCGCCGATCAGCTCGAAGCTGCGGGCGAGGTTGCAGTGTCGTGCCTCAACCGGTGAACGGCGGACTACGGTCTTGTCGGTCATGCTCCCAAACTATCTGAGTTGCCAATCTGGATCTAGCCATGCAAGGATCTGGGTCTTGTAGATGGACTTAGCCGGGAGTGCTCAATGCCGACGCATGACCTCAACACGGATGACCCACTCAGCGACTTCTCCGCGCGCGACATCACACTCGACGGCATTACCAAGAAAGTGTTCGTCGCCGGCACCGGCCCGGCAGTGATCGTCATGGCGGAGATGCCTGGCATCAGCCCGCATGTCGCCCGCTTCGCGCGCTGGGTCAGAGACGCCGGCTTCGCCGTTTACATGCCTTCGCTGTTCGGCCGCGACGGCGCCGTGCCGACGGCAGGCGAGGGAGCGAAGGTGTTTCAGCGCGCCTGTGTAAGTGCCGAGTTCAATGCCCTCGCGAGTGGTCGATCAAGTCCCGTTACACAGTGGCTTCGCGCATTGGCTCGCCACGCACATCAAGAATGTAGCGGAGCAGGCGCGGGCGCGATCGGCATGTGCTTCACAGGCAATTTCGCACTGGCCATGATGCTCGAACCCGCCATGTTGGCTCCAGTTCTTTCGCAACCGTCGCTTCCTCTGAAGGAGCCTGCCGGGCTGGAGATCGCGCCCGAAGAGATCAAGGCGATCCGACAGCGACTTGATCGCGAGGATCTTACGGTTCTGGCCTACCGGTTCAAGGGTGATCAGATTTGTCGGGCAGAGCGCTTCGCGGCATACGCTGCCGCGCTCGGTAACCGCGTCATGGCCCGCGAGCTTCCGGATACGGCCGCGAACGGCGATGTTGCACCATTCTTCGCCCGGCATGTGCCCTACCCACACAGCGTGGTGACCCAGCATCTGATCGATGCCGCCGACCAGCCGACCATCGCGGCACGCGATGAGATTTTGGCGTTCTTTGCCATGCGGCTCCGCCCTAAGGCCAAAACCAATTCATGACCGATATAGACAGCGTAAAACCACCAGACGTGGAAGAAAGCCCGCAGAGGGTGGTATTCCACTGCTGCACCCACGCTGAAATGGCGATAAAAGCAAATGCTGGCTTACACCTACGAAAGCGCCATGCGGGTTCACGCAACCGATATTCGCATTTTGGTCAGAAAGTGGCCTGCGACCAACCGACGGCGGAGCATTGATCGGACCAGTTCCTGCCAGCAACAGCTTATGATCCCGGACGACCTTTCGGAAGCTTCCCCATTCGGCCATCATGACGCCATATCCTGGCATACAAAATACTAATTGCAGGGAGGTGTATATGTCCCAGGTCCCATCGCTTGTCGTCCTGCTGGGCCTGACGCTCTGCATTCTTTCTTCGGATCAAACGATGGCTCAGCAATTCGACGAGAGCGGTGTGGTCTACGACGCAGCGCGCAACAAGATCGGGCTGATGCTCTATTGCCGCAACAATGAGCTACTCGGCTCAGCAATCGCCGACCAGGCCGTTACGGCCGTGGAGACTGGATTACGCAAGCTTCCATCGAGCGACACCATTGCCAGGGAGCAGGGCGACCGCGCCCAGCGAGCCGGTGAGGACGGTTTCTGGGACGTTGGGCGGAGGCGTGATTTAGCCAGTGTCGCCAAGTTGTTTCACACGACACCCGCAGACCTCTGCCAAGCATGGGCCGAGGAAACACTGAGAGCGCAGGCGCGGAAGCATCATAGGGAGGTCACGACGACCGCCGTGGTCGCGCCCATCCAGCCTATCCAGCCTCTTCCGCAAACCGAGCCGACGCCCGTGGAGCCGATACAGGTGGATCGACGACCTGCTCGCGCAACGGTGGTGGTGAGAGCTGCCCGTTCCGCCCCGCGCCCGCCTTTGCCGGAAAAGGCGCCCTTCCTGCCGACCGAGGCCGAACCCGCCTCCTTGCAGCGCACCCTGCCAACAAGCGGCCACCTTGCTTCCACCGGCAGGGCCGTGCCGGGGGATATGAGCGGCACGACAGCCATGACGCCAAGCGCCATGCCGCAGCCATCGGGGCAAGCATTGCCTCTCTCGGCGCGGTTGGCTACCGAGGCGCTAGAACCGCTCCCCCGCGAACAGACCGTCACGGCGGCGGTGCCGTCGGACCGTCTCCACGACCAGTCGCCCCCTCTTTCGGAAAAGAAGCGGCCCTACAGTTGCTTCATGCCCGGTTGCAGGTGGCCGACGCCTCGGGAGATGCGTTCCTGGCAATATTGAGGGGTGTGTCCGCTGAAAATCGCACGACATCAGGATCCTCTCACTATGTCTCATAGATGCACCCGATAGTCTGGGCAGGAACGCGCGCCGGGGCACCCAATTCCCGATTTCTCTAGCGGGGGCGGTGCGCAGGAGAGCGCTTCCGCGTTGGGTCAGCCTCGGCTATCAGGGGGTGTGGGGGGCGTCGGCTCACCCTCAACTTCGGCCGGCCGAGGAGCCGTCATGTTGCGCTTTCGATTCCTTTGACTGACTGGCTGTAATTGCGGCTACCAACAACGCTGTCGCCAGAATCGAGGCGAAGCTCGAAATCGCCGGATTTCCGCCAGCCGATTGCGACGATCCGCTTTGGATCGATCAGACGCGTGCGATGAATGCGGGTAATTTCAAACCCGGCGAGCCGCTCCTCTTCCAACTGAAGCGTGCTTCGGATCAGGTGCTTGACACCGCCAGCCATCGCATATTCCACATAATTGTCGGCTGACTTGATCCAGACGATGTGGCGAGGATCAATGAGGATGCTCGTCCGACCGTCACGTAGTCAGAGGCCACCACTCAGCACAGCCAGTCCGGTATCGACACCTACCTTGCTGTCGAAGGTCTTTTCAAAGCCACGGGCGCGGCCTGGTCTGAACGCCCGCTCAGTGAGCCAGAATGCGATGGCGATGATGAGGAAGCTGAAGAGGTCCGATGGCGGCCTGGGCCAGCTTGCGCAGCAGGACTATCCCGCCAACATGCACGGCCGAGAACGCTGCCGTCAGTGCCGTGATGGTCAGTCCCGATTGCAGCGGTCGGTTGCGATGAGGCCAGCCAAGCCGACCGCCCGCCGTGGCAACGACAGGAGCGCGATTAGAGCGATGGCGCTGGTCGCCTCCCAGACGAAGGGTTCCCAAAGGCGGTGCAGGCGGCTGATCGATCCATCCCCCCGCCGCTGGGAGAGGGCGGCTACCCTGCCCAGCGGTTCCTTGTGCACCTGTTCGCAGGAAAAGTCACAAAACAAGCATTGGACCGAAAAGTGCGAAGCGGTTTTCGGGCAAATCCGATGCCAAAAACAAATAGTTAGGCCGAACTTTTCACCTGGGTTTATTTGAGAGGCCAGACTGGGCAAGGGTTTTGGGTGACTTCGTCGCCACGGATGTGTCCATGTAATACGCTTGCGTTATCGTGCAAATCGGTTCATGGTCGCGGCCATGTTCATCGAACGGGTGCCAAATCGAACTTCGCCGCCGGCCATCCTCATTCGCGAGAGCTTTCGCGAAGGAAAGACGGTCAGAAAGCGCACGCTCGCCAACATCTCCAAGCTGCCAGAGCCGATGATTGCGGCGATCAGCCAGCTGATCAAGGGCGCCGAGATTGCCGCGCCGGTCACAGACGCTTTCGAGATCCGCCGGGCACTGTCGCATGGTCATGTCGCCGCGGTGCTCGGTATGATGCGCAAGACCGGCCTTGATGCTCTCGTCAAAGCGCGCACGAAAGAGGAACAGCGCTCGGCCGCCATCGTGCGGGCACTGATCGTCAATCGCGTCATCGCGCCGGGCTCGAAGCTTGCCTTCTGGCGCGCGCTCGAACCCGAGACGGCGGCATCGAGCCTGGCCAAGGCATGCGCGCTCGAGGACGTCGCCGAGCGAGAGGTTTATGCCGCGCTCGATTGGCTGCTCGAGCAGCAATCGCGCATCGAGACAGCGCTGGCCAAAAAGCATCTCAGGTCAAAATGCTTGTCTGATTTTGACAAGCAAAATCAGAAGGGCGGCGCGTTGGTTCTTTACGATGTTTCATCGAGCTATCTCGAAGGGCGGTGCTGCGAGTTGGCGCAGCATGGCTACTCCCGCGATCATCGCTCGGATCGCCCGCAAATTGTTTATGGGCTTTTGTGCGCCGCCGACGGCACTCCCGTGGCGATCGAGGTGTTCGAGGGAAATACCAGCGATCCCAAAACGCTGACCGCGCAAGTCGACACACTGAAAAAGCGCTTCAAGCTCGCTCATGTCGTGCTCGTCGGAGATCGCGGCATAATCACCAGCGCGCGCATTGCCGAGGATCTGAAGCCGGCGGGGCTCGATTGGATCTCGTGCCTGAAGGCGCCGCAGATCCGCGATCTCCTCGCCGCCGGTCCGTTGCAGCTGTCGCTGTTCGACGAACGTGATCTGGCCGAAATCAGCGCCCCGACGCACTTCCCCGGAGAACGGTTGATCGCCTGCCGCAATCCACTGCTGGCCGACGAGCGGGCGCGCAAACGCAGCGCATTGCTGGAGGCAACGGAACGCAATCTGAAGCGCGTCGCCGAGGCCGTTCGACGGGCGCCGAAGAAACACACGGCGGCGGTCATCGGATTGAAAGTCGGCGCCGTGATCGACAAGCATAAGATGGCCAAGCATTTTGTGCTCGACATTGGCGATAGCCATCTCTCGTTTCGCCGCGACGAGGCGAAGATCGCGGCCGAGGCGACCCTCGACGGCATCTACGTGATCCGCACCAGCGTGCCCCAGGACAAGCTTTCCGCCGAGGATGCGGTCGGCGCCTACAAAAGTCTGGCGCAGGTAGAACGGGCTTTCCGTACAATGAAGGGCGTGGATTTGCAGATCCGTCCGATCCACCATTGGCTGGGACATCGCGTCAGGGCGCACGTGTTTCTGTGCATGCTGGCCTATTACGTCGAATTCCACATGCGCCGGGCGCTGGCGCCGATGCTGTTTGCCGAGCATGCGCCCGAGGCGCGTGAGCGCAAATCGATCGTCACTCCGCCCGAGCCCTCCGCCGCGACAATCCAGAAACGTACGCAGCGCCGAAGTGCCGACGGTCAGCCCGCGCTGACATGGCCTGACCTTCTCGCCCACCTCGCGACGCTGACGCTCAACGAGGTCGCCCTCCCGCTGCAAGGCACGGCCACCTTCGCACTGCTCGCGCGACCCACCGCCCTCCAGGAGAAAGCCTTCGCTCTTCTCGACCTGCCACTGCCCTGTGTCCAGTAGGCGGCCTTCGAGTTCATAAAAAACCGTTTCTGATCAATGGGCTGAAGTAAACCTAAGTGAAAAGTTCGGGTTAGAGTGGCGCTTCCGATCAATTTAGGGGCCGCCGCCCTATCCCCACCGGTTAAATGCCGATTCCCGGCTGGGATGCGGTGCTCCGAGGCCGAATAGCGGCCCGAACACGATGCCTATCAAGGCGAAGATGAAGCGGGTCGCCAGAATATAGCCAAGCAGAACGAGTTTCTGCCCGTTCAGGAGAATGTCCACCCAGACCAGATAATTATTGGGAACGCCGAGCTTTGCCAGAAAGGGTGACAGCTGGTTAGCCCATCCCGTGAGTTGCAGCATGACCCCCGGGAACTCGATCACGGTCGCGACGAAAGCCAGCGAAGCGACGATAAGCGTTAGCACAAAGGTGAAAGATAAAAAGAAGATCCGCATGTCATTACTCTTTCTCGTGCTTCACAGGCAGCGGTGGGATGCAACGATCGAGGCAAGGAAAATTCGGAAAGAGTCCCAAGGCGTTATATGCTGCGCTGCTTTGGCATTATTATGGCTCGGCTCGCGGGGTTCTGCCTCGTTAGGCGTCGGAGCCATTGGCTTACGACGGTTGTCATAACATGCAAAGTGCGGTTCGAGAAATGGAGCGTTCATGCACGAGACGGATTGGGCGCGCATCGCGATTCTGTTTCTTGTGGGCATTATCTCGGGATGGCTTGCGGGTCTGGTGACGAGAGGCAGCGGGTTCGGCCTACGTGGGAATATCGTCGCGGGAATCATAGGCGCTTTTGCCGGGTCTTATATCCTGGGTGCGCTCGGGCTTGGTCTGTTCGACGAACTGACCGGCGTGACCGTTGACAGCTTCATCGGTGCCTTCGCGACCCTGGCGGTAATCGGACGGGTCCGACGCTGATCTCTCCAGGTCAGTCTGCAGCTGACCGCACAGCAGCAAAGCTCATTGTGCACCTGCGAAATGGTCAGCTATGATGAAGCTGCCGGTTCGCCCGGCAAACAGACATGAATACTGTTTGGGGATGCTTCATGAACAACCAGGAGCCGCAGCGCGATAAGCCCTGGCTGATCCGCACCTATGCCGGCCACTCAACGGCTAAGGCGTCGAACGCGCTCTACCGCAACAATCTCGCCAAAGGCCAGACCGGCCTTTCCGTCGCTTTCGACCTGCCGACCCAGACCGGCTACGACCCCGATCACCCGCTCGCTCGCGGCGAGGTCGGTAAAGTCGGCGTGCCGATTTCGCATCTCGGCGATATGCGGGCGCTGTTCGAAGGCATCCCCCTCGCCGGCATGAACACCTCCATGACCATCAACGCCACCGCCCCCTGGCTGCTCGCCCTCTATATCGCAGTGGCCGACGAGCAGGGCGCCGAGCGCAAGGCGCTGACCGGCACAGTCCAGAACGACATCATCAAAGAATATCTCTCCCGCGGCACCTATGTCTTTCCGCCGGAGCCATCCATGCGGCTGATCAAGGACGTCATCGTCTATACCTGCCGGGAGGTGCCAAGATGGAATCCGACGAATGTCTGCTCCTATCATCTGCAGGAGGCAGGCGCCACGCCGGTTCAGGAGCTCGCCTACGCCCTCGCGATTGCCCAAGCCGTGCTGGACACGGTGAAAGCCTCCGGCGAGGCCGATGAAAAGGAGTTTCCGCAGGTCGTCGGCCGCATCTCCTTTTTCGTCAATGCCGGCGTGCGCTTCATCACCGAGATATGCAAGATGCGCGCCTTTGTCGATCTGTGGGACGAGATCTGCCGAAACCGCTACGGCGTTGCGGACGAAAAGCTGCGCCGCTTCCGCTACGGCGTGCAGGTCAACAGCCTCGGTCTGACCGAGCAGCAGCCTGAGAACAATGTCTACCGCATTCTGCTCGAAATGCTGGCCGTCGTGCTGTCGAAAAAAGCGCGCGCCCGTGCCGTGCAACTGCCGGCGTGGAACGAAGCGCTGGGTTTGCCGCGCCCGTGGGATCAGCAATGGTCGCTGCGGATGCAGCAGATCGTTGCCTATGAGACCGATCTGCTCGAATTCGAGGATATTTTCGATGGCTCGGACGTCATGGGCGCCAAGGTCGAGGAGTTGAAACGCCAGGCACGCGAGGAGCTTGAGCGTATCGACGGGATGGGCGGCGCAGTGGCGGCCGTGGAATCCAGCTATATGAAGCAGCGTCTGGTCGAATCGAATGCAATGCGCATCCGCGCGATCGAAAGCGGCGAGCACGTCGTTGTCGGGGTCAATCGATGGCGGGAGACCGAGCCCTCTCCGCTTGCCTCCGGCGAGGACAGCGGGATTTTGACCGTGCCGGAATGGGTTGAGACTGAGCAGATTGCCGAGGTCCAAGCCTGGCGAGCATCACGCGATGCAAGTGCCGTGGCCGAAGCGCTCGCCAACCTACGCCTCGCGGCCCAGGAAGGCCGCAACATCATGGAGCCGTCCATTGCCTGTGCCAAGGCTGGCGTGACGACTGGCGAATGGGGCGGGACTTTGCGTGAGGTCTTCGGCGAATATCGCGCACCGACCGGCGTCGCCAAGGTGCGGGCGGAGACTGGGGCGGGGATGGCCGAGGTGCGCCAGGACGTCGAACGCGTATCGGCACATCTCGGCCGCCGGATCAAATTCCTCGTCGGCAAGCCTGGTCTCGATGGACATTCGAATGGCGCCGAGCAGATCGCAGTGCGGGCGCGTGACTGCGGAATGGAGGTCGTGTACGAAGGCATCCGGCTAACGCCCGCCGAGATCGTCAATGCCGCCCTGGAAGAAGGTGTGCATGTCGTAGGCTTGTCGATCCTCTCCGGCAGCCACGTGCCGCTCGTCCGTGAGGTGATGGAGCGCATGCGGGCCGCCGGTCTCGACGATATTCCGGTCGTCGTCGGAGGCATCATTCCGAGCGAGGACGAAAAGACGCTGAAGGCCGCGGGCGTGGCCGCAGTGTATACGCCGAAGGATTTTCAGCTCAACGAAATCATGGCGGGCATCGTCCGTCTCGTCGATCCCGAAGTCCGTGCAGCCTGAAAATCGCTGTCTGTCTGCGACGCCTTTCGGCCACATCCTCGCCGATATCACCCTGCGTCCGAGTTTGCCGCTAAAATTATGGAATTTTTAAGCAATCTTGATCTTGCGCCTGTTCCGGCAAATCACGCATAGTTTTCGAAAATGAGAATAAGCGGCGCGGGGGCGGACCGGAGCCGCAATTGAAATATCGAGGGGGCCCATGCTGTCCGAACTCGCTTTTCGGGCGCAACTCGTCATTCGTGAGCAACGCGAGTTGTACGATTACTGGCGGGCCTGTGCGAAAGACGGTCGATTACCGTCGCGCGCGAGCATCAACCCGGCGGCAATCCCGTCTCTACTGCCCGGAATCAGTATTCTGGACGCCGGAGACCGGCCCGAAGATATCATATACCGGCTTGCCGGGACGCAACTCCGAGAGATTTTCGGAAAGGAAGTCACCGGAAAATCCGTTTTTGCGCTCGAATTCGGCGAGAAGCGGAACTATTGGCTCGCCGTTTATCGGAAGGTCATTGATGAAAAGGTCCCGATGCAAGGCGCTATCAAAGGTCCTGTCGCCAATCGGGACCATGTGGTGTTGTTTTGGATGCGCCTACCGCTTTCGGAGGACAATGACGGCGTCAACAAGATCCTCTGCCATGATGTGACGCTACCGGTCAGCGTCGCTTACGAACTCAACTCGGTCGGGAGTTCCAAGAAGAACGCCGGCTGAATTCCGGCGATCGGAAACGGCTGAAGCCGATACCAAGCGAAGGCGCTTGCGGCTTTTAATCGCGAAAGCCTTTGGACCGGCCAATTCATCGACGCTCTCGGCCTTTTCAAGCTCACGCAGACGGACGCGCTCAGCTTTGAGTGCTTCAGCCAGCCCAAGGTGACGGCTGAGATCATAGGTCCAATGACCACCCCGGCCCCGCTGGCGCTCGGACCGGATTGCTTTTCGAAGCAGTGCAACAATTCTCGCCGTGCCTGCCAGCGAAAAGTCCCGCAACTCCGAAGGCCAAAGCCCAAGCAGCTTCGGAAGCTCGCTTTCACGGTTGAATGGGCGCTGCGCGGCGGATTTGATCCGCGCGCGGAGAAATGATCTGGATTTCTTTTCGGTTGGTAGCGAATTCATGAAATGCTCCGTAGTCGTCTGGCACGGAGCTTCCCATGGTTTCCAGGCGGGGGGATAAGTTCGTCGAGATTTCAACTCGTAGACTTAAAAATACTTTATCGCCATGATGATCCTGGCGGCCCAGGCGACGGTCTGATCATATTGAATCTCGCCGCCATTGTCGTGAGGCACCAGCGTCCAGCCTCGATTCCGCCCGCGTACCATCCGGCGCAGGAGAATCGGACCATCCACGACCGCGACCAGGCAGTCGACACCGTGAGCGTTCTCGATGTCCTCTTCCCGAAAGCGGTTGGCAATCAATACGGTGCCGGCATCGAAATAGCCGATCCTCGTATCCAATCGGGCCGCAACCGGATTGTCCGCCGGGACCTCCAGATGGATGATCGCTGTCTGTCCATCTTGGACACGATTGATCCGGCCCTGCTCTCCTATCCGCCCGATGAGCTGAATTTCGCGGTTTGATCGTGCGCCGAGAAGATCGGCGGGCTCGACCAAAAGGGCGCGCGCGATCTTCTCGAGCCAATCGGTGGAGACCGTCATATTCGCCGTCTCGAGCCGCTGAACGGTCTGGGGCGTGGTGCTTATTTTTTCGGCCAGCTCCTTGAGCGTCATCCCTCGAAGCTTCCGGAACTCTCTTATTCTTGTCTGCATCTCGTGTACTCTTACTGTTTTTTCACTGTAGACGAGATTTTTTGCGAATGATTTATCCCCGCATTTAACTTTTGGCGTAAATTTTACGGATTGCCGCCGCAAAGGCTTTACCGCCTGCGAGATCGCGCAAATGAGGACTGGGTT
Source organism: uncultured Alphaproteobacteria bacterium (assembly GCA_963798805.1). Classification (GTDB taxonomy): domain Bacteria; phylum Pseudomonadota; class Alphaproteobacteria; order Rhizobiales; family Rhodomicrobiaceae; genus CAVZCK01. The sequence goes on along the minus strand of CAWCVC010000014.1, from coordinate 201,172 downwards.
TGGCTAGGACGTTGATGGGGAGTTTCGGTTTGGCAGAGTTCCCTGTTTTGAAGCAAGGCACCGCCCTGCGTGGACATTTGTATGTGGGTTCGTCCAGCCCATCAATATATAGTATACACATTCACAAGTTAGTCGAGCACTGCGCCATCTCGATCTTTCGTATCAGGAGCTTGGGATTGCGCTCGCGCAACCGCGCGGCATCGATCGCACTTGCGCGCCAGACTGCGATGTATTTGGCGCATGTGGCATTTAGTCTCTCCCTCACCGATATCGGCGAACTCTTCTCTCGGGATCGCACGACGGTCGCACATGCTTGCCGCGTCGTGGAGGAGCTGAGAGACGATCCGATCATGGATAAGGCGCTCGCGGTTCTCGAAACGACGCTGATCAGCCTGTGCCCGCCTCTTGCGAAGGCGAGATTCCGCGCCACGAATATATTCTGAATTAAGCATAATGGCCAAAACATGAATGAGAACAGAATTCTGTCGATCCTTCGTCGGTTGGCCAAGCCCGGCAGCCATTTGACGCCGATTGATCATGAGGCGGACGAGGCTTCGGAGAGCGGCTACGCAGTGCTGTCCGCAAGCAAGCTTCCCGTGGGAAAACTCACTGCATCGGCTAGCGAATTGCAAGATTGGCTTTCTAGAGATCTCATCGAAAAAGCCGGCGAAGGATACCGGCTTTCGCCTGCAGGCATTTCGTGGCTCAGGCGCAGGCTGTCCGCGGGCGAGGATTTCCAGGCTCAGCATCAGGTGCGTACAACGCGCATTATCAATTTCGAAGGCACCAAGCGTCCAGCGGTCGTCAACGAGGCGGAAAGTCCGCTCGCCTGGCTTGCCAGCCGGAAGGATAAGACCGGCGCTCCGCTGCTCGCATCGTTTCAGGTTGAAGCTGGCGAAAGGCTGCGCGCTGACTACCAATTCGCCGGTCTCACGGCGAGGGTCACCGCAAGTTGGAGTCCGGCTACAAGCAGCAAGACAGGCTGCGGAACCGAGAATCAGGCCGCCGCCTTGCAAGACAACGTCATGGCGGCACGTCAGCGCGTCGTCCGCGCGCTTGCCTCCGTCGGCCCGGAATTGAGCGGCATTCTGGTCGATGTCTGCTGCCACCTGAAGGGGCTGGAAGAGGCGGAAAAGACTGAGGGCTGGCCGCAGCGTTCAGGCAAGGTCATCCTCCAAATCGCGCTGACCCGGCTTGCACGCCATTATGGCCTGGTTAGCGACGATCAGCTGAGCGGCAGGCTAAGGCACAAGCTGCTGCATTGGGGCGCTGAGGGGTACCGGCCGAAGATCGGCGGCGAAAACGCGGCTTCATGAGGCCCGCGGCGCCGATTCGAGTGCTGTCGCCGCATACGCGCGGATGCGGGCGACCATGGAGGCAAGGCCATTCGATCTCTGCTGGGTGAGATGATCCTTCAGCCCCATTCTCGCAAAAAGCCCCTCCGCATCGAAGCCGGTAATCTCATTGGCGCGCTTGCCCGAATAAATCGCAAGCAATATGGCGATGAGACCTCGCACGATATGCGCATCGCTGTCACCACGAAAATAAAGGCGTGGCGCGCCACTTCCATTCGGTTCGATGGCCGAAACGAGCCAGACCCGGCTGGCGCATCCCCGGACCTTATACTCAGGAGAGTGCTCCGCCTCGCTTAGAGGCTCCAGACCGTTTCCGAGCTCGATGACATAGCGGTAGCGGTCCTCCCAATCGTCCAGGAGGGCAAAATTCTCCATGATTTCGTCGATGGAAGTCATCGCAACCGTCTGCTGGCTCATGTCATCGATATGAGCCTCGCCGCCCTCATTTCAATGATTTTCCGCTCCGAATGCCTCTCGAACGACGCGGCTAATGCGCCTCGTCCCAGTTCTGCGCTGCCCTGGCGTCGACTTTCAGCGGAACCAGGAGCGCGACGGCAGGTTCCGCGGCTTTCTCCATGATCCTTTTCGCCGTTGCAATGGTGGCGTCGACGTCGGCTTCACGCGCCTCGAAGACCAATTCGTCGTGGACCTGCAGCAGCATCCGCGAGGAAACGCCGGCGTCGCGCAAAGCCTCCGGCATTCGAATCATGGCGCGGCGAATAATGTCGGCGGCGGAGCCTTGGATCGGCGCATTGATGGCGGCGCGCTCGAAGAAGCTGCGCATGGCCCGATTGGAGCTCTTGATATCCGGGAAATGGATCTTCCGCCCAAATATTGTCTTCACATAGCCGTCGGTCCGGGCGCGCTCCTTGGTCGCCTCCATATAGGCGCGGATGCCGGGGAAACGCTCGAAGTATTTGGCGATGTAGTCCCCCGCCTCGCTGCGGGCGATGCCGAGATTTTGCGCCAGGCCAAAAGCCGAGATGCCGTAGATGATGCCGAAATTGATCGCCTTGGCGCGGCGGCGGACGTCCGACGGCATGCCCTTGATCGGCACGCCGAACATCTCCGAGGCCGTCATGGCGTGAATGTCGAGATCATCCGCGAAGGCCTGCTTCAGGGCCGGAATGTCCGCCACATGGGCGAGCACCCGCAACTCGATCTGGCTGTAATCGGCCGAGACCAGCTTATGGCCGGGCTCTGCGATGAAAGCGGTGCGGATCTGCCGGCCTTCGGCGGTGCGGATTGGAATATTCTGTAGGTTCGGATCGGTGGAGGCCAGACGACCAGTGGAGGTGGAGGCCAGCGCATAGCAGGTGTGGACCCGCCCGGTCTCCCGGTGAATGAAGCTGGGCAGTGTGTCGGTGTAGGTGCTTTTCAGCTTGGAGAGCTGGCGCCATTCCAGCAGTTTGAGCGGCAAGCGGCGCGCCTCTTCCGTCAGGTTTTCGCTGGTGGCCAGATCGTCGAGCACCGTCGCGCCGGTACTCCAGGCACCGGTCGAAGTTCGTTTTCCGCCCTCATAGCCGAGCTTCCCGAACAGGATCTCGGAGAGCTGCTTGGTGGAGCCGACATTGAACTTCTGGCCGGCCAGCTCGTAAATCTCCGCCTCGATCGAGGCGAGCGACTTGGTGAACTCGCCAGAGAGCCGGCCGAGCACACCGGGATCTATCCGGATGCCCTCATATTCCATATCCGCCAGCACTTGGACGAGGGGCCGCTCCAGCCGCTCATAGACCGCGGCGACGCCTTCGGCCCCGAGGCGCGGGCCCAGAATGTGCCATAGCCGCAGGGTGACATCGGCATCCTCGGCGGCATATTCGGTGGCCTTGGCCAGACTCACGCGGTCGAAGGTGAGCTGGGATTTGCCCGAGCCACACACATCTTTAAAGGTGATCGGCTTATGGCCGAGATGACGCTGGGCCAAGTCGTCCATGCCGTGCGACCCGATGCCCGCGTCAAGCGCATAGGACATCAGGAACGTGTCATCGATCGGCGTCAGCCTGATGCCGCAGCGGCGCAGTACCTGAATATCATATTTCAGGTTCTGCCCAACCTTGAGGACGCCCTGATCCTCGGCGAGGCTCTTCAGAAGCTGCAGGGCTTCCTCGTGCCGCGCCTGGACGACGTCGCCGGAGCCGTCCAGATCCAGACCATCGTTTGCGGCCCGGTGGCCGATCGGCACATAGCAAGCCTTTCCGGGAGCGAGCGCCAGCGAAAAGCCCGCAATGTCGCACTGCATGCTGTTGAGCGAGTTGGTTTCGGTGTCGATGGCGACATAGCCCTGCTCGACCGCCGCGGCGATCCACTCGCGCAGCCGGTCGAGGTCGGTCACCGTCTCATAGACGGAGCGATCGAACGGGATGGCGCGGATCTCGGCTTTGCGCTTTGCCGCCAGCCCGGCCGGCATATTGGCGGGCGCATTTTCCTCCCTGGCGGCCGGTGCCGCAGGCGCAGGCGCCTCCGGTGCCGGCTTCGGCCCGGTCATATCCGGCAGATCGACGCCGAATGCAGTCGCGACGCGCTTCGTCAGCGTCGTGAATTCCATCATCCGCATGAAGGCGAGCAGCGGCTTGGGGTCGATCTCGCGCAGGCATGTCTGGTCGATCGGCGTTTCGACCGCCACGTCGTCTTTCAGCCGGACGAGCTCACGGCTCAGGCGCGCCTGATCCGCATATTGCTGAAGCCGCTCGCGCCGCATGGTCTGCTTGATGTTGCCGGCGTTGGCGAGCAGCGTGTCGAGATCGCCATATTCATTGATGAGCTGAGCGGCGGTCTTGACGCCGATGCCCGGGACGCCAGGCACATTGTCGGTCGCATCACCGCAAAGCGCCTGGACATCGACGACGCGCTCCGGGCCGACCCCGAATTTGGCCACCACCTCCTCGGGACCGATGCGCCGCTCATTTCCGGGCATCGGATCATACATCGAGACCGAGGGCCCGACGAGTTGCATCAGGTCCTTGTCGCCCGACACCATCGTTACATGCGCTCCGGCGGCGATGACGTGTTTGACATAGGTGGCGATCAGGTCGTCCGCTTCATAACCTTTCTGCTCGATGGGCAGCAGACCAAAGGCGCGGACGGCGTCGCGGATCAGCGGAAATTGCGGCACAAGCTCTTCCGGCGGCTCATCCCGATTGGCTTTGTACTGGTCGTAAAGCTCATTGCGGAAGCTTTCGGCCGAATGATCGAAAATCACCGCGAGATGACTCGGCCGGCCATCGTCGATGCCCTCCCGAATGATTTTCCACAACATGTTGCAGAAGGTCATTACGGCCCCGACGGGGGTGCCGTCGGAGCGGGTAAAGCTGCGACCGCGCGCCTGGGCGGCTTTGAACATGGCGAAATAGGCGCGGAAAATGTAGGTCGACCCGTCGATAAGATAGACATGGTCGCCGGCCTTCACCGGCCGAGGCTCGGGACACGCAGCCTGAGCCTGTGTTTCATGCGTCAGTGTTTGAGTCATCGCGGCACTATAGGCGGGCGCACCGAATGGTTAAAGATCAAAGCCAGTGAAACGCAACCGGCCGCACCTCCCGGTGTTGGCGGAGGCTGAACGACGTCGAAAGGCGCGGAGCGTGGCCGATTATCAAAATCGAATTCAAAGGTCCAAAGGCTGCGACATGATCCGGGCCGGTGACGCAGCAATCTGTGGTATAGATGGATCTATTCGCAAATGCGTCAAGGAATGAGCGGTGAAAACTTCGGCCCGTTCATCAATGTCTCGACAGCATGCATCCGCTTGTCGTCGACGCTTGCATCCCAACATTCCTTATAGGGCTCGTCCATTCCCACCCTGGAAGCTCCCTTCAATCCGTTCTCCAAGCCGCCGGATAGCTTTCCCCTTTGATGGTCGCGCAAGACGTCGATCAATCGTGCGCGCTGCAAGAGCGCCCAGCGAACCAGCAATGAATCGATCCTTGTCAGGCCCAAATCACCGGCGGTAGTCCGGATTTTCTCGCATGTCTGAAAGACGCTGTTCCAGTTTTCGGCACCGCTCCTGGCGCGACCGGCTCCGCCTCCTTGAGATCCTCTGCCTCGGCCAGAGCCCTGCGTGTCGTCACTGGAGACGCCATCGCTTTGCGTCGACGTCGAACTGGTCGTCTGAAAGTCGCCATAGAGCTCGAAATCGGCATTCAATGCCTTTTCGAAAGGCTGCTCTCTGTCGCAGGAGGGGGTTCCCGGAATGCAGCGATGAGGCGACCCTAAGCCAACATTCGACAGCACGTCTTCCGGTGTGATGCGGTCATGCTGCGCATTTGCGTCCATCACGATGGAGGCGCTGCGGCTCTGCGAAAACTCGAGATAGCCGGCGCTCTTTTCCTCTCCAAGACGCGGCGACCAGACGCGCAGACGGAGCCCCGCTTCCTTTCGATCGCTTCTGTCCGTCGTTAGAACGGCGCTGTATTCAATGTTCGACGTGATCTCCGCATCCCCGGCGAGCGCGTCCAAATCTGCCGCCACGGTGTTCAAGAGCGCCCCTGCGGGCTGGCTGATTGCAATAAAGCCTGGCCAGACCGCCGCTGCCGAGGTTGCGAGTTTGGCAAACATGGCGAAATTCGTCTTCGACGGAACGACACCCGCCGTGGTCTTGAGGTGCAGCGTATATTCGCGCTGGTCGTCGGCGCGGCCCGAATAGAGAAGATAGGGACCGGTCTGATGGCCGACGGACTTGAAGGTGCAGCCCGGCGAGATGGCACCTTTGCCGACATCCACGCTATTGGCGTGGATGAACAATGTGCTCAAAGGCACAAAGGAAACGACCGACGCCCCCTTCGGTCCCGCATAATCGATCGCAATATTTGCGATGGTAAACGAGCCCGTCTTATTGTGGTTAGCGCATGAGCTGATGATGTTTCCATCCTCGAATTGGTTGTCTACCTTGACAAAGCTATAATAATCGCTTTTGCCAAATCCGCCTTCGTCCGATACATCGTCAGCGACGATCTTCGCCGTTGCAGCGTTTCTTGGATCCACTATTGCTCGATAGCTCTCCTCATTCTCATCGGCAGCCTGATTGGAGGCTTCGATACACAGGACGCTTTTCGAGCTGCAGGCATTGACCGGACAAAACCCACTGTCCTTGTCACAAGGCTTTTGAACTTCGCTGACAAATGGCGCGGCTGAAGGCCTCCTAAGCAAGTTTGTCTGAACTGGCCAACAAATACCGGTTGTGATTCTGTTTTCGCAATGATTCGCGGGGGCAAGACATGGCTGGCAAATCTTCGGTAGCGGCGACAGATGAGCAGAAAACGGCTCTGAAGGCTTTAGCGGGCGGTGTGGATCGCGCCGAAGCGGACCGAGCGCGCGCTGTCCTGCTGACGCTCGATAGCTGGACCAGCGCCCGGATCGCCCAGGCATTTGGGGTGCGCGAGGATACGGTTCGGCTTTGGCGCAGCGAGTTTATGCGCGGCGGGATTGATGCGCTGAAGGCGAGCGTTGCTCCTGGACCAGTGCCGTTCAAGGCGGAAGCCGCGCTGAGAGTTGCTGGACCGCTTCTGTCACAGCCGGTGGCGGATAGAACGAACTGGACACTTGCCCGTCTTGCCGACGAGATCGCAGCCCGAGAACATATCTCAATCTCTCGCTCGCAGCTCTCCAAAGTCTTGCGCAAAAAGGGGGATTTCGCTTCCGGCGACCGCGGCACACGTTGAAAGGGCGCCAGATCGCGAACGAGATTGATCGCGTTGGTCTTCGGCTCAAGCTGCGCAAAGCCCAGGCTGAGGCCGGCGATATCGCTCTCCTGTTCGCCGACGAGAGCGAGGCGCTGACGCATCCCTATTTGGCGCGCGCCTGGGCAAAACGTGGTGCCGATCTTCGTGTGCCGGCACCTGGACAATCGAAGAAAGTCGCCATGATGGGTGCACTTGACTGGTTGGGCCGTAGGCTGATCGTTACGACCTCTCGCAGCAAGCGCAGCATCGACTTCATCACCCTGCTGCAAAACCTTGATCTGCTCTATGGCCCCAAGCTCGGAATACGGGTCAAGCCCGTCGTGATCGTGCTCGACAACGGCCCGATCCACACCAGCAAGGCGACCCTGGCAGCGCTTGCCGCCCGCGCGCATTGGCTCACCGTTGAGTGGCTGCCCAAATACACGCCCGAACTCAACGACATCGAGGTCGTCTGGCATGATCTCAAAGCCCATCATCTGGCCCACCAGACATTTACCGATGCAGAAACCCTCGACGCTGCCATTCACCATGCTGTCGCAGTCTTGAACTTAGAACGAAGTCGCGATCCGTTGGCCAACCAAAGAATCTCTGCTTAGCCGGTATCTCCGCCGCGCCGTGGGGCCCGGATCTGTCCTGGGCACAGGCTATGGGAGCGATGCCGAGGAGAATTGCTCCGACCGCACAAGCAGCGACGATTTTCAGAAGAGACAACGCAACCTCCCTGTCTCGGCGAAACTCCGAAAAAGCTTGAATGAGCGTTTCATGAGCGCGCCTTTTAGCTGAGGACGCCGCGCACGTCGATGACCGGCGAGGCACGATTGGCCGTAGAACGCATATCTTCCTGTTCAGCTAATTTCATGCGAGCAGCGTGGCGGATGGGGTGGGATTCGAACCCACGAGACGGTCGCCCGCCTGCCGGTTTTCAAGACCGGTGCCTTCAACCACTCGGCCACCCATCCCTGCTGCGGCACTTATAGCATCGTGCGTGCAGACAGAACGCCTTATTTTCACCTTGTTTTCCAGAATATCAGCACCCGCCGCCGAACGAAGGCGCCGGCTATGGATTGTGGAATTTTTCTGTTCGGAAGGCATCGAGAGACTTTCCATAAGCAGCGCCCGATTTCAGCCTCTTTTGCAACGCAAAGGATGCTGCATCGCAACATTCATGAACAGGTGAACATGCGCAAGAGTTTGATCATAGCGGTCATGGCGTTGGTGAGTAGTTCAGCATACGCGTCCGAAGACTCCTATCTCCTTACTGGCAATAAGCTTCATCATGCAGTGAGCGGAAAAACCATCTATGTCCAGACGCCGCTCGGCTATGAAATCCCCATACGCTACCGGCCGAATGGCACGATGACCGGCGTCAGCAGCACTCAGCTTGCGGCGCTCGCGGGAGAGTCCGTCAATACTGACAAAGGCCGCTGGTGGGTCCACCGTGCCGAGCTTTGCCAGCAATGGAGCAAATGGTCGAACGGCCGAGCCTATTGCTACAAGCTGCGGGTGGCCGGCAACTCCGTCCAATGGACCCGTAACGACGGAACCAGCGGCACGGCTCGCCTGTCGAACTAGGCATCGCCGCCACGAAATTGGTGCGGTCCCTCGGATTTCGCGCCATAGGCAAAAAAGACTGACTCGAAATGGCGCTTCAGAAGGTCGGCAAGACGGGCACCTTGCCGGTCCTCGAGGGCTTTGAGGATGTCCTTGTGATAGGCGATGGCTTGGGTCATCACTTCGTTCGGCAGACCTGGCCTCACCTGCCCCCGGCCGATACGGAAGAACAACGTGTCGTAAATGCCGGCGAGGATTGGGTTATGCGCGGCGGCAACGATGCGCTGATGGACTTGGCGGTTCTTGTCGAAATAGCCTTTGAGATCGCCGGCCCTGAAGTCGGCGACCATCGCCTCGTTCAACGCCTTGATCTCTTCGATTTCTGCATCCGTAATTGACTCGCAAGCAAGCTCGCCCGACAACGCCTCGATCGCGCCTGAGATGGGCAGGCATTCATCGACTTCATCGGGGTCGAGCACGGCTATCATTGCGCCTCGATTGGGCGCCAGTTCAACCAAACCTTCGGCCGCGAGGACTTTCAAAGCTTCGCGCAAGGGGGTGCGAGATACGCCGAAATGCTCGCATAATTGGCGTTCGGGGACTTTGTCCCCAGGCTGTAAATTTCCGTCGATGATCATCCGCCTGAGCCGGCTGAGAAGTTCATCATGCAGCGATTGCTGCGAGATCGAGTCCATATGAGGCATACCCTATCTGAAATAACTCTTGCGTAACCGGGTGAGACGCCGGGCAAGCTTACCACTGTTCTCGGTGGTGTTATCCCACTCGCGGCCAAACTTCTCTTTTGCCGCGAGGGCAAGTTTCAACAGCACCGCCGTATGGCGGGCCGTACGGCCGGTCCCATCCGCGATCTGCTTTCGGCACGCAAAGCCATCGGCAACGAGCAGCGTATTGCGCCCCGCACGTCGGATCTGAGGGAACAGGGAAAGCTCACCCATGCCGAGAGAACACGAAACCGCTTCGGGTCGATAGCCGAAGGTGGTTCCCATACCGCAGCACGCCTTTTCTGCTTCTACCACGATTATTCCCGGCACCAGTGCGGCAACTTTACGGGCAAGCGGAGAGGTGCCGAAGGCATGCTGATGGCAATGGGCTGAGAAGAGAATCTCGGCCTCGATCTTGAGCAGCTGCGGCGCGAGCGCCTCGGCAGGCGCCGGTTGGCTCATCATCTCCTCGAACAGAAATGTCGCGGAAGCGAGTTCTCGCGCTCCATCCTCCCCGAGATGATTAACGATCTCATCCCGGATCGTCAGAACACAGGCGGGCTCCAAACCCACCATCGGAATTCCGCGCTCGGTAAATGGCTTCGTCGCGGCGATCAGCCGGCGCGCTTCGCGGCGCGCCTCTTCTATCATCCCCATTTCGAGAAAGGTCCGGCCGCAGCAATAGGGGCGCTCGCTCGGCGGTGGAGACAATAGGCGCAAACGAAAGCCGCTTGCGGACAGGACGTCTGCCGCTGCCCTGAGAGTCACCGGATCGAAATTGCTGTTAAAGGTGTCTGCGAACAAGAGGGCTTCGGGACCGTCCGCATCGTGACCGTTCTTGAAGGCGCTAGTGGCGAAAGGTGCCGCCGACCAGTGCGGCCACGGCCGATCGGCGCTGATGCCGGTGAGAGTCTCAGAGAGCTTGGCCGCCCACGGCAGAATGTCCCGCAGATTAAGCAAATGCCGCCATCGGCGGAATTTCGGCGCATGATGCGGAAGAAATGCGGCCGTCTTTTCGAATTGCGACGGCCGGGACTTCGCAAGCCGCGCCTGCTGCACGGCAATCCTGGCTTGTGCAATGTCGACCGCGCGAGGACACTCCGAGCGGCACGCCTTGCAGGAAACGCAAAGAGCCATCGTCTCGGCCATCGCATCAGAGGCGAGAGCATTAGGCCCCCATTCGCCCGCCAGCGCCAGGCGGAGCGTATTCGCGCGCCCGCGTGGACTGTCGCGTTCATCCCTGGTCAGGCGGAAAGATGGGCACATCACCCCGGTATCAGGCTGGCGGCAAAGTGCTGTCCCGTCGCAGTCGAGGGCAGACAGGACCAGCCCCGCTCCAGCGGCAGGCTCGCTGCGCAGATTTTGCGGGCTCGGCTTTTCCGGAAACACGATCTTGCCGGGATTGAGCCGATGCTTTGGGTCGAAGCGGGCCTTGATATGCTCCATAAGTCTTGTGAGTTCCGGCGGTCGCGTCGCCTCAGCCGCATAGGAGCGCGCGATGCCCTGTCCTTCGACGCTCGCCAGCCGGTCCGAAAATTCTGCAAATACGACGGAGACATCCCTCGCCACAACTGCCGCGTCCGATCGCCGGCTGTCGGCCGCAGAGAGCCACGGGCGCATGTAAAGAGCGCCGACTCCGACATGACCGTGCCAGATCACGTCCCAGCCATGGCGGCTCAGCGTAGCGGAAATTTCGTCGGCTGCTGCAACCAGTTTATCGAGCGGCAGCGCGAATTCGCTGACCGGTGCGAAATCCGCCGGCAAAACCGTAACGCCATAGAGCCGTGTCAGCCCGTCACGATGCGCCCGCCTGACGCCCTCCTGCGCAGCAGGCCCGATGACCTCACTGACGGACCGGATATGACCGCGCCGCGCCAAGAGATCGGCGAGATCCCTCAGCTTCCTTGCGTTAGCAACGCGGTTGCCCTCCATGAATTCGACGAACAACAGCACCTCCGACTCGCGGCGCAGGACCCTGCGGACGGCGTCCGATTCCTGGTCTTGGCAGCCAAGGTCCATGATCCGTCTGCCGGTCAGCTCCACGCCGGTCGGAGCGAGCGCGACGATATCCGATACCACCGTTAGCGCATCGGCAAGCAAAGGAAAGTGGCAAACGCCGAGAGCGCGGCTGCGCGGACGCCGCGTCAGTTTCAGCTCGATGCTTTTCGCGATCGCGAGCGTACCTTCGGAGCCGGTGAGGAACGCCGCAAGGTTCTGCGGGGCGTCGTCGGTTAGAAGCGCGCGGAGATTATATCCGGCCAGCCTGCCACCGATATCGGGCAGACCCTGAATGATCGTCTCGGCATTCTCGGCGGCTTCAAGCACGTCGAGGATGAGAACTCGCGTCAGGGCTCCCGGCGGCACTCGTCCCAAAGTCCTCGGCGATCTCGCCAAAGCTGATTTCTGAGCCGTCGGCGAGAATGCCGTCGCAGGCGACGATATTGTCCCGCATGCGTCCGTAACGAAGGGTCCTGCCCCCGATCGCATCGGTGGCGCTCATGCCGCCGATTGTCGCCTGGGCCGCCGAAGCGATCTCGACCGGAAACCAGACCCGTTCCGGCCTCAGAGCGGTGTTGAGAGCAGCAAGTGTGATCCCTGGCTCGACGATACATGTCCGGGCACTTGCATCATAGTAAAGCAGCCGCGTCAGATATTTGGAGAAGTCCACCACCAAGCCTTCGCCGACCGACTGTCCGGCGCGGCCAGTGCCTCCGCCGCGCGCGATGACAGGAACGCCTGCGTCCCAAGCCAGGTGCATGATGACCAGAAGATCGGTCTGCGTCTTCGGAAGGACGACACCTCCCGGAAAGGTCTGATAGGGCGATGCGTCCGTGGCGTAGCGGCCGCGGCTGAATTCGTCAAAAAAAACTTCGCCCTCGATGTCCCGACGCAAACGGCCGGCCAGAGCGGATCGCGCCTTGGCGGAAAGTGTCATCGCGCAACTCTTTATTCCGCGCGCCCGAAGGCCCGCAATAGATATTGCGCTACATCGAAAGAGCGTTCGCGTATGTTGTTAGGCAGAGTTCCGAGATAAATAAATTTTGCATTCATTATTCCAGGCGAAAGATATCCCGCGAGATGGTCACAACAGACGGACAAGTGGAGGACAGCACCGCCGCAAAATAGCCTCAGATACGGAGAATCCCTAAGCATGCATATTTTGGACGTTAGTGCGAGGTAAGGGGCTTGAACTGTGTCATCTAAATAATCTATAGACACATATGCCTTTTTTAGAATTGATCCGACCAGGCGATTAAATCTCGATTTTTCAATCTTCTAGGCGACGAAAGGTCAGAAGAACTCTGATGTCGTTCACGGTTAACATTGATGCCGAGTCAAATTTATCGTTAGAAACGGAAACCACCCATGCTTTGCGTCAACTTAAGAAATTTGCAAGCAGCCTTGATGTGAAACAGTACACCATAAAATCAAAGCAATCTAATTTCGTCAAATCCGAGGAATCTCTACTACACGATTTTATCCAGACCGCACCAGAGGCTATTATTACGACCGGCTATGACGGTCGTATCAAGTCCATCAACGGCTATGCAGAATGCGTATTTGGGTATAGATCCAGCGAAATTACCGGCGAACATGTTGCCGCACTTTTCGAACCAAGGTTTCCGGTCGAGCCATCTTTTATCCGGAATCAACTTTCCGAGCCATCCTCCTGGCGTTGCATTACCTTGGCCCATCCAATCAGAGGCCGCAAAAAAAGCGGTGAGCTTTTCGCAGTCGAGATTCTGCAGCGCGATATCGTCCTGGGCGGCCTGCCGGTTCTTGTATTTTACGTCAATGATATCTCCGAACGCATGCGGCGCGAACAGAGGATTGCCGAGCTTGAGCGCGAGGTCAGTTTCCTGTCGCGACATAGCATGTTGGGTGAACTGGCCACCGCCATCACACATGAGCTCAGTCAACCGCTTACCGCAATAACAAATTATACGGCCGCCGCAGGTCGCTGCTGGAAGAAATCGACGGCCGAAGGCGTCGAAAATGGTCTTGCCCTGATTTCCAAAGCGGGTGACCAAGCCAAGCGCGCATGGCTGATCATGCATCGGCTTCGGCAACTCTTGCAGCATCGCGGAGGCGATTTCATCTGCGATGACCTGCGGCTCGCTGTGAACGACGCTGTCGAACTCGCAACGCTCGGAGCGGCGCAGCATGAGATAACGGTTGAGGTCGATTTGCCGGCGGAGCCGGTCGTGGTGAGAATGGACCGGATTCAGATCCAGATCATCATTGCCAACTTCATTCGCAATGCCGTCGACGAACTCCGCGCCGTCGAAGGTGAGCGCAGGATCTGGATATCGCTCAAGACCGATAATCAGGGAGAGGCCGATGTTTCCGTGGCCGACACGGGGCCCGGAATCCCCGAGACCGTTTTCGAGAATATCTTCGATCCTTTCCTGACGACCAAGCCAGAAGGACTCGGCGTCGGTCTCGCCGTCTCCAGACGCATTGCGCAGGCGCATGGTGGGCGGCTCGCAGCACGAAACAGACCTGAGGGCGGAGCGGTTTTCAGCTTTATTGTTCCAGTGAGTATGAGTGGGAAGATCCAAAATGAGTAAATCTTTGTTGGTTCATGTTATTGATGATGACGGTGCGGTTCGGGATTTGTTGTTTACCTTATTGCGAAGCGCAGGCCTCATGGTCCGCACCCATGATTGTGCAAAGCGGTTTTTCGACGAATATCGGCCGCAGGAGACCGGCTGCGTTCTGATCGACATGCAAATGCCGCAGATGACCGGATCCGAGGTGCAGGACCGCATTGCGCGGATGGGCGAGAGCGTACCGGTGATCATCATTACCGGACATGCCGATATCCGGATGGCGGTCGGCGCAATGAAGCGGGGCGCCGTGGAGTTCCTTGAGAAGCCAGTCGATCCGCAAATCCTCCTCGATCAGGTCGATAAAGCGGTGAAACGGCGCGAATACGAACTCCACGAGCACGAAAAATCCGAAGAAGCGCAGGCGAGGCTCGGCATTCTTACGCCTCGGGAAAGAGACGTTCTGAAACATTTGCTCGCCGGTCGTCCGAACAAGATCATCGCCCGCGAACTCGGCCTGAGCCCGAGAACTGTCGAGATCCATCGGGCGCGCGTCATGGAGAAGACTGGTGCGGGCAGCCTTCCTGGCCTTGTGCGGATGGCGCTCGCAGCAGGCATAGATCCGGAACCGCAGTTGAGCAATTAAAACTGCCAACGCCGGCGCCACTCCGCAGCGTGTCGAACAAAAGCAATCCGTGGCGATCTGCTCGACCATGATTCCCCCCGTTTCTGCGGCACTGCGTTTGAGCGCAGTGCCGTTTTGATTCGAACACCGCCGTCGCGCGTCTCACAGCGACGCAGGCGAAACGGCTTCTTAACCCAATTCTAAGCAACTCGCTCTAAGGTTGAAAATTCGTGACGGAACAACCGTTCGCGATCTTTCTTTCGCTTGGCCTCCGGCGCTGGCGGCCGCCTCAGATTGGGTTCGTACCGTGTCCTATCCTCAATCCGGCTCCATCCGGCGAGCGAATGTCGGCATTTGCGGTGAAGTTGGCCGGCTCATCGCGCTGCTCGGCGTTACCGCCAGCCTGACGGCCTGTGATCTCCGCTGGCCCGGAGAGAGCCTTTGGGGCGATGGACGCCCCAAGCTCGGGCCCCGCATCGTGCAACTCGGCCAGCCGGTGCCCAAGGGCGGCGGTCATTATAAGCTCGGAGAACCCTATCGCAGCAACGGCCGGCTCTATGTACCGCGCGAGATCGACCATTACGACGAGACAGGCATTGCATCCTGGTATGGCGAACTGTTCCACGGCAGGCGAACGGCGAACGGCGAGATCTATGACATGGAGGCGCTTTCCGCCGCCCACCCGACCCTGCCACTGCCCTGCTACGCCCGCGTCACCAACCTTCAAAACGGCCGTTCGCTCGTGGTTCGGGTCAATGACCGTGGCCCGTATGCCCGGGACCGCATCATAGACTTGTCATGGGCTGTCGCCAGCCTGCTGCAAATGCGTGATGCCGGCACCGCTCCGGTTCGGGTGCAATATCTGGGGCCTGCGCCGCTGAATGGCGATGACAGTTATGAACGCGCGATGCTCGCCCGGCAGCCTTGGGCCGGACCGCGCGTTGCCTATGCAGCCTCGCCGGCCAAGGCCATGCGCTATCGTCAGATCTCCCGTGTGGAAGGCTATTCTCCTCCGAAGATCTCGGCTGCGGAGCCCAGGCCCGCATTTAAGAAGGAAACGCGGCCGGATCGCAATGTGTCCGAACTGACGCCGCCGGTGCCAGCCCGTCATGCCAACACTCAAAGGACGGCATTCGTCCGGGGGCACCAGGCACCGCATACAATGGCAGCCGCCATCGCTAATAAGGACCACCGTCGGGCAATTGGTCCCGCGTCGACCGCGGCCACGGCAATGCTGCCCTCAAAGCCGCAGAAGCCGGTCGTTGCAGCCGCCGCCGCAACACCACCGCGCCGCGAGATCGCAGATCGGTTCGCAGGCGTCTATGTCGACGCTGGCGTCTTCTCGAAGCCGGAACTGGCCCGTCAGCTTGCCGAGATCCTCAATGAAATCGCGCCGACAAGGGTCGAATCAGTGACCATGGGAGCCCACACGGCGCACCGGCTTCGCTTGGGGCCGTTCAAAGGCAGCGCTGAGGCGAAAGCGGCCCTGGCGCGGATTCGGGCGGCAGGCTTGACGAATGCCCGCATGGCAGCGCTTCAGGGCGGATAGCCGGCAACGCCTTCAGACAAGATATTGTGTTCTTTCCCGGTGGCATTGATTTTTGCCGGCATGGCGTTGATAGTGCGCCTGCCTCTCAAGACTGGTTAACCGGACGCATTCGATCTCTGATGACCCCCGCGCAGCGCTATCTCACCCTTTTCATCGCCCTCCTGATTTCGGCGGCGGCTTTCTGCTCGCCCCTTCAGGCTCAGGTCGACACGGACGCAGATTATGCGATCCTCATCGATGTCGATACGCAAACCGTTTTGTTTGAGAAGAATGCCGATCAGCTGATGCAGCCGGCGAGCATGAGCAAGCTGATGACGCTGGCAGTCGTGTTCGACGCGCTCGATCAGGGGAGGATCACGCTGCAGACCGAATTTCCAGTCAGCGAATATGCTTGGCGGACCGGCGGCGCACCGTCCGGAACTGCAGCGATGTTCGCTCCGATCCACACCAATGTCACAGTAGAGGACCTGCTTCAGGGCGCCATCATTCAATCAGGCAATGACGCCTGCATCATTCTCGCCGAGGGTCTTGCGGGATCCGAAGACGCTTTCGTGCAGATGATGACCGAGCACGCCCATCAAATCGGCCTGAAGAAATCGACATTCGGCAACTCGACCGGACTCCCCAATCCGAAGCAACTTATGACAGCGCGCGAGTTGGCTCAGCTTGCGATGTACATCATTCGAAAATATCCAAAATACTATCCGTATTTTCAGCAGAAGGAATTCCATTATCGAAAGCACGTATTCTATAATAGAAATCCTCTCATCTATGCCAATATCGGCGCTGACGGGGTGAAAACCGGCTACACCGCCGAATCTGGCTACGGTGTTGTAGGCTCCGCGGTGCAGGATGGGCGGAGGCTCATCGTGGTCGAGAATGGACTGAAATCGCAAAGCGACCGCAAGGAAGACGCCGTCAGGCTCCTCAGCTGGGGTTTCAAGAGCTTTGACAAATACACGGTGTTCAACAGCAATGAAACGGTCGGCGAAGCACTGGTCTGGGGTGGAGAAAAGCTCTATGTGAAGCTGCGCGGCGACGGCGATGTCCGAATTCTCTTGCCCAGAAATGCCAAGCAGAAATTGCACGGAAGGATCATCTATCCGGGCCCGGTGATTGCTCCGGTCAAGGAAGGGGACCGGATCGGCGAGTTGCAGGTGACCGCTGAAAACGGCATCAAGACCTCGGCGCCTCTTTATGCCGCCGAGTTGATCCAAAAAGCAGGCCTCATTCGTCAGGGACTCAGCTCAGCCTTTTACCTGGCTTTCGGCTGGCTGATTCACCGGCATGGACACGAGGAAGAGTGAGCGCTTGATGCCGCCGCTGCGCGGACCTACCTTCGGCATGAGCCGCGGCAAGGCCGCAAGGAGGCGCTGAATGCCGGCGGGCAAGTTCATCACTTTGGAAGGCGGCGAAGGGGCCGGCAAGAGCACACAGGCAAAGATCCTGTGCGACCGGCTTGCCGCCTATGGAATCGATGTCCTGCTCACGCGCGAGCCGGGCGGGTCGCCGCGTGCCGAGGCGATTCGGGCGGTGCTGCTCTCAGGCAAGGCCAAGCAATTCGGCCCAATGGCCGAGGCGCTGTTGTTTTATGTCGCGCGCGACTCACATCTGGAGCTGACGATCCGCCCAGCTCTCGCACGCGGAACCTGGGTCGTGTGCGACCGGTTTTATGATTCGACACGCGCCTATCAGGGAGCGGCTGGCGGCGCCTCCATGGCGGCGATCAATGCGCTGGAGCGGATCGTTGTCGGCTCGACACGGCCTGATCTGACGCTCATTCTCGATTTGCCCGCAGAAGAGGGGCTCAAGCGCGCAGCGGCGCGCGCGGAGAGCGATGGCCAGGCGATAGACCGGTTTGAGGCGATGTCATTGCGTTTCCACCGGAACCTGCGTCAGGAGTTCCTCGAAATAGCCGACGCGGAACCTTGGCGCTGCATGGTGGTCGATGCCAATCAGCCGCCGGAAAAAGTCGCTGCCGCGGTCTGGTCGGCCGTCAGCGGACGCTTTGATCTGTGATCGTCCATGGCGAGGGCCCGCGTCGTCGAGACCGAGATTGAGAGCCCGCCCGAGGCGGATCGCCTCGAAGGCTGGCCTCACCCCAGAGAAACGAGCGAGATCGCCGGGCATGGCAATACCGAAGCGATCTTCGCTGCCGCAATTGCCTCGCGCCGTCTGCATCACGCCTGGCTCATGACCGGTGAGAAGGGTATCGGCAAGGCGTCCTTCGCTTACCGCTTCGCGAAATTCCTTCTGGCTCAGGATGCTGAATCTCCGCAAACCGTCACGTCGCTATCGATCCCGGCGGAGAGCAAAGCCAGTCGCCAGGTCATCAGTCAATCTCATCCTGGGCTTCTGACCATCAGGCGCGCGTGGGAACACTCGGGCAAGCGATTCCGCCAGAGCATCGCCATCGATGACATCCGCTCGCTGCGCCATTTTCTCCAGCGGACGGCGGTGACGCCGTGGCGGATCGTCATCGTCGACAGCGCCGATGATCTCAACCCCAATTCCGCCAATGCCCTGCTCAAATCCCTAGAGGAACCGCCGCCGCAGACCCTATTCCTGCTGATCTCCTCCTCGCCCGGCCGGCTGTTGCCGACGATCCGCTCGCGTTGCCGAAGCATCCATTTCGAACCGCTCGGCCAAGCGCATATGCGTGAGGCGATCCTTGCGGCCTGCCGGCGGGCGGAGCGCGATGCGCCGGATCAGGAGCAGCTATCCATGCTGATGGCGCTTGGCCGGGGCAGCCCGCGCCGCGCCCTGCAGCTTTTTGATGGCGACGGACTTGCTCTATTTCAGGCTATCCTAACGCTGTTCGAAAGCCTGCCGCGCCTCGATCGCCAGGCGCTGCACAAGCTGATCGCGCTCACCTCCGCGCGCGACGGGCTCGCGCACGACATGGCATTCGATCTCATCGAGGAGATTCTGGCGGACGTCATGCGTGCCCGTGCCGCCGGCGAGCAAACCGCGCGGACCTTTCCCCAACTCCAGCGCCTCCCCTCGCTGATCGCGCCGGACAGCCTTGCGGAATGGGCCGAGCTGTGGGAAACAATGCGCGAAGCGCGCGGCGAAACAGAGCGGCTCAACCTCGACAAAGCGGCCCTGACCTTGACGGTGTTCGAAAGGCTCGAACGCCTGAGCCGGAGAGCGGCGACGGACGGGCGCTAAACCTCTTACGCCAGAAGCAACAGGTTTTGCACGGCCATGACCGAGAAACCATCCTTTTACATTACGACGGCGATTTCCTATCCGAATGGTGCGCCTCATATCGGCCATGCCTATGAGGCGATTGCCACGGATGCGATTGCGCGTTTCAAGCGGCTCGACGGCTATGACGTCTATTTTCTGACTGGCGTCGACGAGCATGGTCTGAAAATGAAGCAGACCGCCGCGAAAGAAGGGATCACGCCGGCTCAGCTTGGCGAGCGCAACACACCGCGTTTCAAGGCGATGGTCGAGGCCTTCAATATCTCGAACGACGATTTCATCCGCACCACGGAGCAGCGCCATTACGAATCGGTCTACGCCATCTGGCGGCGGATGAAAGATGCGGGCGACCTCTATCTGGACAAATATGCCGGCTGGTATTCGGTGCGCGACGAAGCATTTTACGCCGAGGACGAAACCACGATGAGCGAGGACGGTGTCCGCGTCGGCCCACAAGGCACGCCTGTCGAGTGGACCGAGGAGGAGACCTATTTCTTCCGCCTGTCCGCTTATCAGGACCGGCTGCTCGCGCATTACGAATCGTATCCAGATTTCATTCTGCCGCCGGAGCGGCGTAACGAGATCGTCAGCTTCGTCAAGAGTGGGCTCAAGGATCTGTCCGTCTCGCGGACGACGCTCGACTGGGGCATCCCGGTGCCGGATGCACCCGGCCATATCGTCTATGTCTGGGTCGACGCGCTGACGAACTACATCACCGGCGTCGGCTTTCCGGATGAGGAGTCGGCGCTCTACCGGCGCTATTGGCCGGCCGACGTTCATGTGATCGGCAAGGATATCACCCGCTTTCACGCGGTTTACTGGCCGGCCTTCCTGATGTCCGCCGGCATCCCCTTACCGAAACGCGTCTTTTCGCATGGCTTTCTGCATAATCGCGGGGAGAAGATGTCGAAAT
Source organism: uncultured Alphaproteobacteria bacterium (assembly GCA_963798805.1). GTDB lineage: Bacteria > Pseudomonadota > Alphaproteobacteria > Rhizobiales > Rhodomicrobiaceae > CAVZCK01. The sequence goes on along the minus strand of CAWCVC010000014.1, from coordinate 181,022 downwards.
CGGTCGGCAATGTCGTCGATCCCTTCGAGATGGCTGAGCGCTACGGCGTCGATCAGGTCCGCTATTTCTTCCTGCGCGAAGTGCCGTTCGGTCAGGACGGCAGCTACAGCCACGAAGCGATCGTCAACCGGACGAATGCAGACCTTGCCAACGACCTCGGCAATCTGGCGCAGCGATCCCTGTCGATGATCGCCAAGAATTGCGGCGGCGAAATTCCGGAGCACAGGGCCTTCACCGGCTCCGACAAGGCGATCATCGGCGCGGCCGATGCGATCATCGGCGCGGTCCGCGAAGCCATGGAGCGCCAGGCGATCCATCGCGCCGTCGAGGCTGTCTGGGCGGTCGTCGCCGACGCCAACCGCTATTTCGCGGCGGAGGCACCATGGGCGTTGCGCAAGACCGATCCGGAACGGATGGGGACGGTGCTTTACGTCACAGCGGAGGTTCTGCGCCAGCTCGGCATTCTGGTTCAGCCCTTCATTCCGGCGTCGGCTGCGCTGTTGCTTGACGAACTCGGCGTGAGTGCTTCGGCGCGCAACTTTGTACAGCTTGGCAAAACCGGCCGGCTGGAACCGGGCACCGCGCTCGGACCTTTGAAACCAGTCTTTCCGCGCTATATTGAGCCGGAGACGGCCGCCGCCGAATAGCCAGAGTTGCCTTATGCTTGTCGACAGCCACTGCCATCTCGATTTTCCCGACTTCGAAAGCGAGCTCGACGTAATCGTGACGCGCGCGGAAGCCGCTGGCGTTGGGGCAATGTTGACGATTTCAACGCGCGTCCGGCAATTCGAGCGCATCCGCGCCGTGGCCGAGCGCTTTGCCAACGTCTGCTGCTCGGTCGGCACGCATCCCCATTACGCGACCGAGGAGGAGGATGTGCGAGTGAATGAGATCCTCGCGGCTGCATCGCATCGCAAGGTGGTGGCAATCGGCGAGGCCGGGCTGGACTATCACTACGAGAACAGCCCCATCCCGGCTCAGGAGCAAGGTTTCCGCCTGCATATTGCCGCCGCGCGAGAAACCAGTCTGCCGCTCGTCATCCACAGCCGCGATGCAGACGAGCGCACGGCGCGTATCCTCGAAGAGGAAATGGCGAAGGGTGCATTCAGCGCGGTCCTGCACTGCTTCACCGGCGGGCGCGACCTCGCACGACGCGGCCTCAAGCTCGGCCTGTATGTGTCCTTTTCCGGCGTGCTGACCTTTAATAAATCGGATGACCTTCGCGCCATCGCAGCCGATATCCCACTCGACCGCCTGCTTGTCGAGACCGATGCGCCTTATCTTGCGCCGGTTCCGATGCGCGGCAAACGCAATGAGCCGTCCTTTGTGCGGCACACGGCGAAGGTTCTTGCTCAGGTCAAAGGCATGAGTGAAGCCGAAATCGCCCGAGTGACCACGGAAAACTTCTTCCGGCTATTCTCCAAGGCCGACGGGCTGGTCGCCAGAGAGGCGCGTTCGGCCGCATGACGCTGCGATTCACGATTCTTGGATGCGGGTCGTCTACGGGTGTGCCGCGCATCGACGGGAATTGGGGCGCATGCGATCCCACAAATCCGAAAAACCGGCGGCGGCGCTGTTCGCTGCTCGTCGAACGTTACTCCGGCGATAAGCGAACGGTGGTTCTGGTCGATACCGGTCCCGATCTGCGCGAGCAGATTCTCGACAGCGGCGTCGATTGGCTGGACGGCGTGCTGTACACGCATGACCACGCCGACCACGCGCACGGCATCGACGACCTGCGCATACTCGCCTATCGTGGGCGCCGCCGGATCGACGTCTATTTCGATGAGCCGACCGGCGCTATCATTCAGCACCGTTTCGACTATTGCTTCCAAACTCCCGAAGGGAGCAGCTATCCGCCAATCGTGAAGGCTCACACGATCCGGGCCGGCGAGGCAGTCACAATCGATGGCGCCGGTGGCCCGATCACAGCGATGCCCTTTCTGCAACGGCACGGCGACATCGGTTCGCTCGGTTTCCGCTTCGGCGGGCTGGCCTATTCAAGCGACTTGCACGACCTCGGCGAGGAGGCGCTGCCTCGTCTTGAAAATCTCGATGTCTGGATCCTCGACGCTCTGCGCCACACGCAGCATCCTAGCCATTTCTCGGTCGGTGACGCACTAACATGGATCGAGCGCCTGCGGCCGAAGCGCGCTATCCTTACCCATCTCCATATCGAGCTGGATTACGAGACGCTAAGGCGCGAGTTGCCGGAAGGCGTTGAGCCGGCCTATGACGGGATGCGCTTCGAGCTGCCAGGCTGAATACTGCCCTTGCGCCCTTCAGTCATCGGCATCGACGATTTCGCCGTTCATCTCGCATTCGGGCGAAACGAGCCGCAAAATATGCGGCGCAACGGTTTCAGGTGCTTTGAGCGTGCCGGGCTCTTCGCCCGGAAAGGCCTGAGCGCGCATCCGGGTCCGGGTCGGTCCCGGGTTCAGGAGATTGACCTTGGCGGATGTCGTTCGTAGCTCCTCCGCATAAGTCTTGACCAGCGCCTCGAGCCCGGTCTTGGAGATGGCGTAAGGCCCCCAATAAGCCCGGATGTTCTGCGTCGCCCCGGAAGTAAGGAAGACGGCGCGCCCTGCATCCGACCGGCGCAAGAGTGGGTCGAGAGTGCGGATCAGCCGCCAATTCGCTGTGAGATTGATGCTGAGGACCTGATCCCATTCCTCGGTCGGCAAATGGCCCAGCGGCCCCAGCCTGCCGAGAATGCCGGCTGCTGCAACGAGCACGTCGAGCTTCTGCCAGCGGGCATAAAGGGTAGGGCCGAGTGTGTCGATCTTGTCGCCATGCAGGAGATTGAGCTTCAGAATCGATGCCGTGCCGCCCGCGGCGGTAATCTCGTCGTCGACTTCCTCGAGCCCTGCCGTTGTCCGCGCGGAAAGGATCACATGGCACCCGGCTCGCGCCAAAGCGATGGCCGCAGCCCGGCCAATGCCGCGAGAAGCACCGGTTACCAGAGCTATGCGTTTATTGTCGGAGGGTTCGGTCATCCCGCTTAAATAGCGAATGGCCGCGAGCAATCAAAGCAGCAATGGTCGAATGCGCTGTTTTGCGGGAGACTGCCGAAGGCTCAGCTTGCTTCGGCAAGCAGCGAAAGCTGGCGGACCGGTGCAGGGCCTTCAAGGTCGCGCAGCCGAGTGGGATATTCGCCGGTGAAGCAATGGTCGGTAAATTGAGGATGGACAGGATCGCGCCTGTCATAGCCCATCACCTTATAAACGCCCTCGACCGAAAGATAGGCGAGTGTATCGCAGCCCATCGTTCGGCGCATTTCCTCAAGCGTGTAGTTGGCCGCCAGAAGATGCTCGCGATCCGGCGTGTCGATGCCGTAATAGTCCGGCCAGGCAATCGGCGGACATGCGACACGCATATGCACTTCCTTTGCTCCGCGATCATACATCATTTGTACGATCTTCATCGACGTCGTGCCGCGCACAATACTGTCGTCGATGAGGACGATGCGCTTGCCGGCCACCTCGCAAACCGTCGGATTGTGCTTGAGCTTCACGCCGAGCTGCCGGATGCGCTGCTCCGGCTCAATGAAAGTGCGCCCGACATAGTGATTGCGGATGATGCCCAGCTCATACGGGATGCCCGATTCCTGCGAATAGCCGATCGCGGCGGGAACACCCGAGTCTGGCACCGCAATCACTACATCCGCGTCAACGGGGTTTTCGCGGGCAAGCTGCGCGCCGAAGCCCTTGCGGACATCGTAGACGCACCGCCCGCCGAGCACCGAATCCGGCCGCGAGAAATAGATATATTCGAAGATGCAGGGCCGAGCCGGAGACTTGGGGAACGGGCGATGGCTCTCGATGCCGTCTTTCGAGATAACGACAATCTCGCCGTTCTCGACCTCGCGGACGAATTCCGCCCCGATGATATCGAAGGCGCAGGTCTCCGAAGCCAGGACGTAGGCGTCGCCAAGCTTGCCGAGCATCAGCGGGCGAATCCCGAGCGGGTCGCGCGCGCCGATCAGCTTCTTGTTCGACATACAGACGAGGGCATACGCGCCCTCGATCTGCAGCAAGGCTTCGATAAACCGTTCGACGATGCGAGGCTTCTTGCTGCGGGCGATCAAATGCAAAAAGACCTCCGTATCGGAGGTCGACTGGAAGATCGCGCCCCCCTTGACGAGGCTTTCGCGCAAAGTGAGTGCGTTGGTAAGATTTCCGTTATGGCCGAGCGCGAAGCCACCCGAGCCGAATTCGGCGAAAAGCGGCTGGACGTTGCGCAGGATGGTTTCGCCTTGCGTCGAATAACGGACATGGCCGATGGCGCTGCGGCCGAGCAAACGCTCCAGGACGGGCGCCTTGGTGAAATGTTCGCTAACAAGGCCGAGCCGGCGCTCGGAATGGAACTGATCGCCGTCGAAGGTGACGATGCCGGCGGCTTCCTGTCCGCGATGCTGAAGAGCATGCAAGCCCAGGACCGTCAGCGCAGAGGCATCAGGGTGATCGAAAACGCCGAATATACCGCATTCTTCGCGGAGCTTGTCGGCTTCGAGCCAGTTGAGGGAGGGAAGGAGGCAATCCTGAGATTTGCCGGTTTGACCGTCCATATCGACCTACCTCGTCGCTTTTCGGAAGGCGCTGAGCGGGGTCCGATATGCCAACGCCTTACACCCCGCGATATTGGGCGCAATATGTCAGTTTCAAGACATCATTGGCAGCAAATTTTGTGTCTGGAAAACCGAGTTCGGCCCGTTGTCCACTAAAGATTGAGCCCGGATTGTCCGGCAGCAACGAAATGATGCCCCGGCCGGTGCTTTCGATCACCGAAAGCGATCGTGCCTCAGTGACCCAGCTCGGCAGTGTCTCCTTGGGGACAATCGCCACCAGCAGCTCGTAAGCGATAACAACGAGGATTAGCCCGCGAATGAGACCGAAAACGAAGCCGAGCGTCCGGTCAAGCGCACCGACGCGGCTGTCGAGAACGCGGTCGGAGAGCCGCACGGTAATGAGGCTGACGACGATGAGAACAATGATGAAGACAGTGGCAATGAGAACACCGTCTGCCAGGATATCCGGCTGGATCAGACCGCGAATTCGATCGCGATAGAGTGGATAGATGAACAACGCCGCAATTGCTGCGAGAGCCCAGGACATGATCGACAGCATCTCGCGGGTCAATCCTCGCAACATCGCGAGAAAAGCCGAGATGAGCATGATCACGATCAGAATTACATCAAGCCACTGTATGGGCATCGTCATCGGACGTCATCCTCAACACCGGCAAGCATGCGGCACGGCACCAATCGCCGAATTTCAAAGGCAATATGCCCGTCCCCTCAGCCTGCCAAAACGCGCTTCCGGTTTTGCGGTGCACTGCCGTCCTGGAGGAAACGCGCCGCCAGATCCGACAGGTGCTTGAGCGGCGTCACCCGCAATCCCGAAGAAAACTCTGAAACCTCACCGAAACCCGGAGCCATCGCGGCCGTGAAGCCCAGCTTTTGCGCCTCTTTCAACCGCATCGTCGCGTGGCTGACTGGCCGTATCGCGCCGGACAAGCTCGCTTCTCCGAAATAGACGGTATCGCTGCCCAAGGCAACGCTGGAATGGGCCGAAAGCAGCGCCGCCGCCACGGCCACATCGGCAGCAGGCTCGGAGATGCGCAAGCCTCCTGCGACATTAAGGTAAATGTCGTGGCTGCCGAGTTTCAGGCCACAGCGCGCATCAAGCACGGCGAGGATCATCGATAGGCGGTTTGCGTCCCAGCCGACGACGGCGCGACGCGGTGCAGCAAAGGGCGATGGGGCAACAAGCGCCTGGATCTCGACGAGGATCGGTCGCGTACCTTCAACGCCGGCGAACACCGCCGCGCCGGGGCTGGCATTGTCGCGGTCGCCAAGGAAAAGCTCGGACGGATTGGCGACCTCTTTCAGGCCGGCATTGCCCATCTCGAACACGCCGACTTCATTCGCCGGCCCGAAGCGGTTCTTCACCGAGCGCAGGAGCCGGAACAAATGGCTGTTGTCGCCTTCGAAATAGAGCACCGTGTCGACCATGTGCTCGACCACCTTCGGCCCGGCGATCTGGCCGTCTTTGGTGACATGACCGACGAGGACGATTGAAGAGGCTCGGCGTTTCGCATAGGCAATAAGCGCCTGAACCGAGGCGCGCACCTGGCTGACGGTGCCGGGCGCTGCATCGAGGACGTCGCTCCATAGCGTCTGAATGGAATCGATCACGGTCAGATCGGGCGGAGTGTCGGCTTCGAGCGTCGATAAGATTGTCGTCGTGTTGGTCTCCGATGCGAGCTGGAGCGGCGAATCGGACACGCCGAGACGCTTGGCGCGCATTCTGATCTGCTGCGAGGCTTCTTCACCTGAGAAATAGACCGCCCGCTGACCGCCGGCCGCTAATTTCGCTGCGAGCTGCAGGAGCAGAGTCGATTTGCCGATGCCCGGGTCGCCCGCCAGAAGGATCGCCGAGCCGGGCACCAGCCCACCCCCGACCACGCGGTCAAATTCGTTGATTCCTGTTTCGACCCGCGGCAGAGGCTCAGTTTGGTCGCTCAGCAATTCGAGAGCCGCGATCGACGCACGGCCGCGCTTCTGCTTGGCTTTGGCGTCGAGAGGCGAAGCCGCGCCGGTTTCCTCGACGATGGTGTTCCATTCGCCGCAAGCCGCACAGCGCCCGGCCCAGCGCGAGCTTGCCGCGCCGCAGGACTGACACACATATTCGCGTCCAGCCTTGACCATATTCGGTTCCTATGTGGAGGTTTGATCTTCCTCGCCGCCTAGATAGACGCGGTGATAGCGCGGCCCGAGACTCGTCAGCACTTCATAACCGATGGTGCCGGCGATCCTTGCGGCATCATCGACGGTGAATTTTGGACCGATCAGCTCGATGAAGCCGCCGCGCTCTGCGCTGCCTTCCGGCGCATCCGTAATGTCGAACACGGTCAGATCCATCGAGACGCGGCCCAGGATCGGACAGGGGATGCCAGCCAGGAAGCCTGTTGCGCCGCGGCGCTCATCGCCCGAGCCGAGCGCCCGGAAGTAGCCGTCGGCATAGCCGACCGCCACGGTTGCATAGCGCGTCCGGCGTGTCAGCGTCAGGCTGGCGCCATAGCCCACGGTCTCGCCGGCCTTGGCTTCGCCGATTTGAGCGATGCGCCCGTAGAGGCCTGCCATCGGTTCCATGGGATTGGGCAGCGCGGCGAAAGGATTGCCGCCATAGAGCGCAATGCCGGGCCGGACAAGGTCGAACAGGAATTCGGATCCGAGAAAGATGCCTGCTGAATTGGCAAGGCTCAAAGGCGCGGCGGGCAGGCTCGCGGCGAAATCGGGGAAGTCGGTGCGCTGACGCGCGTTCTTGGGATCGTCGGGGGTATCCGCGCAAGCCAGGTGGCTCATTAGCAGGCTGAGGGTGAAATCGTTCAACATCTCGGGCCGGTCGAGAAGCTGTTGCCGGCCCGCGGCCTTGAGGCCGAGCCAATTCATGCCGGTATCGACATGGACAGCCGCCGGCAGGCGCTCGCTCTGCGCGCGGCAGAAGGCCGACCATTCCTTGATCTCGCCCATGTCGCCGAGTACCGGACGAAGGTCCAGCCGCCGGAAGTCCGCGGCGCTCCCGGGAAACAGGCCGTCCAGCACATAGATCACGGCGTCTGGCAAGGCGGCGCGAAGGGCCTCGGCTTCGGAAAGCGTCGCGACGAAGAATGTGCGACAACGCTCGGCGGATAAGGCGATTGCGACCTGCTTCGCCCCAAGGCCGTAGCCATCTCCCTTGGCCACGGCCGCGCATTCAGCCGAGCCCGCCATATGTCGGAGTTTCCGATAATTGCGGCGAAGCGCACCGAGGTCGACGGTCAGCACGCCAGTCGCAGATGCCGGAATATTCGCGAGCTTGAGCGGTCCGCTTAGCCTGCCATCTCCGCCGTCCGTTCCGGGTCCGCGACCTTGCATCGCTTGCTCTAAAAGCTACGCGCCGGAATGCGGGCGTCATCGGCAAGATCGGTGAAGCGGGTGAACTCGGCGGTGAACTGCAGGCGCACCGTTCCCGTTGGACCATGGCGCTGCTTGCCGATGATCACTTCGCCGATCCCCTGCACCTTGTCCATCTCGTCCTGCCATTTCTGATGCTCTTCGACCTTGGTGATCGAAGGCTCCGCGCGCTGGACATAATATTCTTCGCGAAAAACGAACATAACCACATCCGCGTCCTGCTCGATAGAGCCGGATTCACGCAGATCCGAAAGCTGAGGCCGTTTGTCTTCCCGGTTTTCCACTTGGCGCGAGAGCTGCGATAGCGCCAGGATCGGCACATTCAGCTCCTTGGCCAGCGCCTTAAGCCCCGTCGTGATTTCCGTGACTTCCTGCACGCGCCCTTCCGACGAACGCTTGGCCGAGCCGGCCAGAAGCTGCAGATAGTCGACGACAATGACGCCAAGACCACGCTGCCGCTTCAGCTTGCGGGCGCGGGCAGCAAGTTGGGCGATCGTTATGCCGCCGGTGTGGTCGATAAACAGCGGCAGAGACTGAAGCTCCCTTGTGGCTTCGACCAGCCTGTGAAACTCCCTATCGTCGATCATGCCGCGGCGGATTTTTTCCGAAGAAATCTGCGCCTGCTCGGAGATAATGCGGGTGGCGAGCTGTTCCGCCGACATTTCCAGAGAGAAGAAGCCGACAATCGCACCGTCAACGGCCTCCTCAACACCGCTTGCATCGATCTCGGAGCGGTAAGCCTTGGCGATGTTGAACGCAATATTCGTGGCGAGAGCGGTTTTGCCCATGGAGGGGCGCCCAGCCAGGATCACGAGATCGGATTTTTGCAGCCCGCCGAGCGCACGATCGAGATCACGCATTCCGGTCGAAAGGCCGGATAGCCCGCCCTGCCGCTCATAGGCCCGCGAGGCCATGTCGATCGCGTCGTTGAGGGCGTTCGAAAACGCCATGAAGCCCGAGCCGTATTTGCCCCGTTCGGCGAGGCCATAAAGCCGCTGCTCGGCCTCTTCGATCTGCTTATCGGGCGGCGCATCGACGGGCGAGTCATAGGCGATATTGACCATGTCCTCGCCGATCAGAATCAGATCGCGCCTGACCGAGAGGTCATAGACTGTCCGCCCGTAATCCTCCGCGTTGATGATGCTGGTCGCATGTGCGGCGAGCCGGCCGAGATATTGCGGTACGGTCACATCGCCGATCGGCTCTTCGTTATCGAAAAAGCTCTTCAGCGTGATCGGCGTCGCGTGCTTGCCGCCCTGGACCAGCTTGGCGGTGACTTCATAGATGCGGCCGTGGAGCGGCTCAAAAAAATGATGCGGTTCCAGAAAGGCGGAGACACGATCGAACGCCTCGTTGTTGATGAGGATAGCGCCGAGCAGCGCCTGCTCCGCCTCGATATTGTGGGGGGCCTGACGGAAGGGGATGACCGGCTCGTCATTGGAGGCGGCAAGATGGGGCGGCGTGGCGGGCTTGTTTCTCATGCGCGGCAGACTACCCGATTCCGCGGACGGGCGAATCCCCCGCCGCGGAACACCGGTCAATCTTGCCCGTTTTGCACAGCCTGGCGCCGGGTTGGTTGACGGTATGACGCACAACTTCCTGTGATTCGTCAGGGTGTTAGTGCTGTGACCGATTGCCGATCTCGCCGCGGCCGTCCGCCGGTTGCGGCACCTTCCAGACCGAGTGCGCCGGAGCCTCCAGAATGCCCGCATCGGCATCCCGAAGGCGCTGCTCCTCGTTCAGCATGTAGTCGCGGGTAATCGGAAGAGCGTCGACGTTCTTGGCCAACTGAAGCTGGAAGACGCTGAGGCCTCCCCAGCGGAACCCGGCTTCACAGGATTGCAGGTAAAACTCCCACATCCGGCAGAAGCGCTCATCATAGAGCCGGGCGATGCGCTGGCGATTGGCCTGAGCCCGTTCATTCCACGCGGAAAGCGTGAGCGCATAGTGCAGCCGCAGGTTTTCCATATCGGCGAGCCAAAACCGCTGACGCTCGAAGACCGGCGTCAGCTGCGACAGAGCCGGGAGGTAGGCTCCCGGAAAGATATAACGGCGCAGCCAGGGGTTTATCTGCGACGGCGGCGTATTGAAGCCGATGGTATGTATGAGCGCGGCGCCATCGGGCTTCAGCAGGGACCAGACCTTCCGGAAATAGGTCGAGAAATGAGGCTTGCCGACATGTTCGAACATCCCGACCGAGACGATCCGGTCATAGGTCCCGGTCTCCTTCCGGTAATCCTGCAATCTGAATGAGACGCGATCCGCGAGATCGAGCTGCGTCGCGCGTGCATTGGCGACGCGGAACTGCTCGTCGGAAAGTGTCAGTCCGGTGACACGCACTGGATAGTGCTGAGCCAGATAGATCGCCAAGCCACCCCAGCCGCAACCGATATCGAGGACGTGCTGGTCCGGAGCGATGTTCAGCTTGGCAGCGATGTGTTGCTTCTTGTTGAGCTGCGCCGTGTCGAGATCCTCGTCCTCGGAGCGGTAGTACGCGCAGGAATATTGCCGGTCGGAATCGAGGAAGAGCGAAAACAGCTCCTCGGATAGATCGTAATGATGCTTGACGTTCTTGCGCGCTCGCCGCACGGGATTGAAGACTGCTGGCATGCGCAAAACGTCGTCGATCCGGTAATAGAGATGACCCCAGAGGCTATCGTTCCAACGTCGGCTGTTCAGCAGCAACAGACGTAAGAAATCGAGCAGCGTTCCCTCCTCGATCACCAGCGTCTCGTCCATATAGGCTTCGCCGATATTGAAGGCGGGGTTTCGACCGATCCGCCACGCAGTGTCAGGATCCCGTAGCGCGATCGCCGCATCGCGCGGCGCGTCGGGATCGCCATACTCGCGGACCCTGCCGTCGTAATCCTTAACCCTGAGCCGCCCCTCCCTGACCAGGCGCCTCAGAACAGCGTCTAACAAAGACATCGCTGACCCCTATTTCGCCAGTTTCTTTATCATTTTAACTTGTTGGTCTCTGATCGCAAGCCTGTATACGCGTCTGCACGGGCGATTTGCGATATTGGAATGGGGGGGCAATGGCAGTCATTCCGAGGCTTCGTCAACCGCCATGCGGTCATTGATCATCAAGGAACGCAGCAGGGCGTTTTGAGTTCGGCCCGAACGCCAAAAAACCGGCTTTTCATCACCCGAAGCGTGTTTTTGACCTGTTTATCTGCTCGACAGAAGGTGATTTGATCTGTTAGCGGCCAATCCCAGGAATGGCACGATGGGCAACGCCCCACGAAACGGCCCGATTTTGCCGAGAATAGAGAGATTTCCATGCGAATAGACGCGATCGCTATTGGGAATAATCCGCCCGAGGATATCAATGTCATCATCGAAGTTCCGATCGGGGGCGAGCCGATCAAATATGAGATGGACAAGGCCGCAGGAACGTTGGTTGTGGACCGATTCCTCTACACGCCGATGCGCTATCCCGGCAATTACGGCTTCGTGCCGCACACATTATCGGAAGATGGCGATCCCATCGACGTTCTGATCGCCAATACGCGTCCGATCCTGCCGGGTGCGGTCATCAATGTGCGCCCCATCGGTGTGTTTCAGATGCAGGACGACAGCGGCATCGATGAAAAAATTATCGCAGTGCCGGGAACGAAACTGACCCGCCGCTACGAGAGCATCAAGAGCTACGAAGACCTGCCCCAGATCACGATCGACCAGATTCAGCACTTCTTTGAGCACTATAAGGATCTCGAACCCGGCAAATGGGTCAAAGTGATCGGATGGGCGGATGCCCGCAAGGCCAAACAGCTCGTCGTCGACGCTATCGAGCGCGCGAAGCAAGGCAGCGGCGAAGAGGGCGGTAACGTCGGCTAAAGCAGGGCTAATTCGGCGAGTTCGGCTCGCATTTCCGGTGGAATGTCGCTGTCGGCGAGGTTCTGCACTGCACCGAAATCCGCGGGCGCCTCTTCGGGCTTCAGATAGCGCCAGCCTTGGAAGGGACGCCGGGGCTGAGTCCGGGTAGCGACAAGCTCATGATCGAGCACGATGGCGCATAGCGGCCGGCCTTCGGCATCGGTCTCCTCGCGCAGCTCCAGAATCTTCTGACGCGCTCTGACGAAGCCTTTGATCACCCAGTAGATCGAGCCTGATTTGATAACCGCTTCGCCTCGGCGCGGTGTCTGCCGCGTTCTGTGGATCAGTTCTGCGGACAGACCGGTGCACCTCAGCTTTTCCAGCCGTATCACCTGCCATGCCGCCAGTTCCTCGACGCTGTCGATCCCGACGCAAAGCTTAATCAGATGCATGGGCCTCATCCGTGTCGAGTTCGGCGATGACGGCTCCCAAATCGACCTGCTCGCCTTCGCGGGCTGGCAGCGTCTTGATCTCGCCATCCATTGGAGCGTGCAGAACATGCTCCATCTTCATCGCCTCGACAACCGCGATGCGGTCCCCCAGCGCTACCTTGTCCCCGGCTCTCACAAACAGCTTCGTGAGCCGGCCGGGCATCGGCGCGCGCAGCATATTCCCCGACGCGTTCGCTGCGCCGCCGCGACCCCTCGAGGCGAAGCGCGCGCGGCTCTGCCGCATATCGCGCCAAAGGATCACGCCTTCATCCGTGGGAATTATCTCGGCGCTTCCTTCGCGCGCCGGTTCCAGTCCGGCAACATGCGGTCCGTTGGCGCTCCACTTGACGGTAACGGTCCTGCGCTTACCATCGACTTCGACGTCGTAGCTCATCCGCCGCGGCGGAATGAACTCGAAGGCATCGTTGGTGTCCCACGGGCTGTGCGGCCCGTCGGAAACCGCGCGTCTCAGCTTAACAGCTTCGGCTTGCTGCCCCCGGAGCAGCGCGACCGCAGCCTCACCTGCCGTGTCGATTTCCGTCGGCTCCTGGGTCAGCTCTTCGAGATGGCCCTCGATATAACGTGTCGAGAGGCGATCGCCCTCCGTCTTTGCATGTATCGCCAGCGCATGAAGAAATGAGAGATTGGCGCGCGGCCCTGCAATGACCGTATCCCCGAGCGCGCCGCTCAGACGGTCATAGGCCGCCTCGCGGCTTTGGCCAAAGCCGATGATCTTGGCGATCATCGCGTCGTAATGGAGCGGTACCTCGCTTCCGGTCTCGACGCCGCTGTCGATGCGAATGCCTTCGCCTTGCGGAAAACGCGCCAGCCAGATCTTTCCGGGCGACGGCAGAAATCCGCCTGCCGGGTCCTCCGCATAGAGTCTTGCTTCGACCGCAGCGCCGCGCGCCCTGATCTCGTCCTGTGCCAGCGGCAACGGCTCGCCTGCCGCGATCCGGAATTGCCATTCGACGAGATCCAGGTCGGTGATCAGCTCCGTCACCGGATGCTCGATCTGCAGGCGCGTATTCATCTCCATGAAGTAGAACGGCGTGTCGTCGGAGAGCGGGCCACCGGGCATCAGAAACTCGACGGTGCCCGCGCCCAGATATTTGACGGCACGCGCCGCTGCGAGCGCGGCGCCGGTCATGCGCGCACGCAGAGCAGGGGACATGTTGATCGCCGGCGCTTCCTCGATCACCTTTTGGCTGCGGCGCTGAAGTGAGCATTCGCGCTCGAGCATATGGACGACGTTGCCATGTGCGTCGCCGAAAACCTGAACTTCGATGTGACGTGCGGGCTCGATCAGCTTCTCGATCATAAGGCGGCTGTCGCCAAACGCCGCCAGAGCCTCGCGGCGGGCGCTTGCAGCCGCTTCCACGAGATCCTTTGCCTTAAAGACCGGCTTCAGCCCCTTGCCGCCGCCGCCCACCACAGCTTTCAGCACGACCGGATAGCCGATCTGCTTAGCTTCCCGAACGAAGGTGGCGTCATCCTGCGCGTCGCCCGCATAGCCCGGAACCGTCGGAATGCCAACCTCAGTGGCGAGCCGCTTGGCTTCATCCTTCTGCCCCATGGCCCGGATCGCTTCCGGCGAAGGGCCGACAAAGACGATCCCAGCACGGCCGCAGCTTTCAGCGAAATCGGCATTCTCAGCCAGAAACCCGCAACCGGGATGGATGCATTCGGCGCCCGCCGCCAGCGCTGCTTCGATGATCCTGTCCTGACGCAGATAGCTTTCGCTGCTCGGAGCGGGACCGATTTCGATGCTCTCGTCCGCAGCCTTGGTGTGCAGGGCCGAGCGATCGGCGGCCGAATGAACCGCGATGGCCCGCATCCCGAGCCGCTTTGCCGTGCGGATGATCCTGAGTGCAATCTCGCCGCGATTGGCGATAAGGACAGATTTGAACAAGCCCGCTTCTCCTGAGCCGAACCCGCCCTACGCTAGACCAGCGCCGGCGTCGGGCAAAGAAAAAGGCTGGCGCGAAGGCCAGCCTTTTCGACAGGAATAGCCTGGTTTCTACGAAACGGCGGCCATGTCGGGGCCCTCATCCTCTTGATCGGTGCCGGTCAGCCGGACGCCGATGTAGCGGATCTTGCCGGCGATCTTGGCCTTCTGCACGCCGAGGTCCGTAAGCTGACGGCTGAAGATCGGCAAGCCGACCGGCGCATGCCCTGTCGTCTCGCACCATTCGCAATAATTGTCGTAAAGGGCGAGCGCGGTGACGCTGGCGCCGTCGTCCTGGCGAATGCGATCCTCGAAATAGATCTCGATGTCGCTTTTCGGCAGCGCAAGCTGTGGCGCTTGTTGCTTCTTGGGCAAGGGCTGCATGATTTCGACAACCTTGATCGGCTCTGGCGCCGGCCGCCTGATATGCTCATGCATCCTCCAGACGCTGGTAGAGACGTAGAGCCCGAGACTCGAACCAAGTTCGACGAGGATCGTCACGAGAATGGTCAGCGCGACCTCGACCCGGCTTATATCGAGGCCTGACAAGGCCGAGATGATCGCCGCCTGCGGATCAGCCACCCTAACGGCGGCCCGGCCGGTGAACTGGCCGAGTTGGGCGCGAAGCTCGTCGGCTCGCTTCTGGAACGCTTCGTCCTTCTTGGCCGCGGCGAGCTCGGCCTCCAGCTTGTGATAGGATTCGCAATAGTCTCGGCTCAGATCGAGCGTCACATCACTGCATCCTTTGGTGCTCGTCCAGCGGAAGTTCTGCTCGGCCGCTTTCAGCTCGGCCTCGACCATACCGACCGAGCGGTGTTTATCGAGCCAGCCCTGCTGCTGAGTGATGCGGTCGAGCTCATGGCGCAAATCCTGATAGCGCTCGGCCTGGATCGTGCGCGTCCCGGACATGTCCGAGCGGTTCAGCGCCGCAAAGCCGAGTGCCGATGTAAGCGCATAGACGATGCAGACCGCCCACAGGGCGGTGCCGCCAAGCGCCTGAGACCAGTTCCGGTTACGCCAGCCCGCGAAGATGAAGAACGGCAGGAGCGCCTTCAGGCCGTCAGCCGCGATGCTCGCTGCGCCGAAGACCTGGGAGTCAAACTCTGTCTTCCCCAAGCTGTAGCCGAAGCGCCAGTTCATGGACGCCGAGACGCACAGCAGAATGAGCGCCGCAGCGCAACCGAACACGCCGAATACGTGCCGCATACTTGCCCCCTTCGAATGGTCATGGCCGCTTATGCAGCTCTTAGCCGAAGAGGAGGCTCTCGAAGACAATTTGGGTGGATTGGCGCGGGCGAAGATCGATCACGCGAATCCACGAAGCTTTCCCGCTCAGACAACACCGAACGGGATCACAACTCCAAACTGGCCGTTATTTCGCTTCGCATGCGGCGCCATGGTCGTGTCCGCCCCCGCAGACCCGACCAGCACCCGGCATCTGTCCCGCCGCTCGGAACGCCGGACGCCATACCGTATGAAGGTAGCGAAACCCCAGGCCCCCTCGCCTTTGATTTCTAACTGATTCGTTAGCGTAAACGAAAACTTAACGTTTACCCACTATCCCTAGTCGGAGCAGTGGATCATAGCCGCGCGATCTTGTGCGAAATGGTTGGATAACTTGTTCGTGAGAAAATAAAAAACGTGGCGGGCATGCCACTTTTTTCATCCAGCCGCGTTACTATCCTCGATAAGATAACTCAAATGTTCCGGAAGTGCCGGCTTCCGTATCCGTCCGAACCGGGAAGAGAGCCAGTCATGCGCCGCTTCAGCTTCCTAGTCCTCGCTCTGATCACCATCGTCTACATATTCTCTCCGAAGCAGGAAAGCGATACCAAGCCCGCCCTCAGCGTCTCGGAAATGGGAGCTGGAGCCGATAAAGAACTTCTTGCAAGACTTGAAGGGGATGCCGGGTATGCCGAGCGGGCTTCGACTGAAGCTACTACAAGGCCGGCTTCAGCAGTTGATCGGCGGAGCGCGCGAGGACCGGACCGCGTCGTTGGCGCCACAAGTGTACGGCCCGCCACTTTGAACACGCCGAACCCGACCGACGTTGCCTCCACTGTCCCGGCTATCGCACCTGAGCCGAAGGCTGACAGTGCGCTATCATCACCCAGCGCCAGCAGCGCCGAACCCCGTCTCGCCCCTCTGTCCGAAGGCGATCTCGCCGCTGCCGCGCAGCGCGAGCTAGCCAAGCTCGGATGTTATAATGCGAAGGTCGACGGCGTCTGGGGCCGGCAGAGCCGCGCCGCCGTGGCAGCGTTCAATGAGCGGATCGTCGGCTCCTGGAGTGATGAACCCAGCCGCGAGCTCATCAGTGCGCTCCGGACCGCGCCGGCCGGGCTGTGCAAGCAAACCTGCTCGAACGACGCAAACGGCGGCCAATGCACCGTATCTTCGACGAACAGCAAAACCGCAGCTAACAGCGCAGCCACGGACCGTCGAGCGTCCTATCTGCCGCCGTGGATGCGCGGCGAAAAGGCGCCTGCCGCAACCACGGAGACCGTCGCGGTCGAATCCGGCGGGACGACGACCGCAGCGTCTACCGCCAACCCGCCCGATCGCGACACGCTGCGAAGCCCTGATTATCGTCGGGCCGAACGGTATTCCGGTGAGCGCCGCTGGCGCAGGAGGCGGCGAAGCGAGAACTGGCTGCCCGAAAGCTGGCCCCGTTCCGCACGTTGAAACCCGCCCGGACCAGATTTAGAGATCAGTTGATTGCGGTGAAGGCTCGACCAGGCCAGGCAGAGGCCGGCCGATGCTGTCATAAGTGAAACCGCATTGCCGCGCGTAGTCCGGACGGAACACATTGCGGAGATCGATGAGGACGTCGCCCCGCATCTGCCCTTTGAGCGTCCGCAGATCCAAGGCGCGAAACTCGTTCCATTCCGTCAGCACCACCGCCACGTCGGCGCCCTTCGCCGCCTCGGCCGCGCTCGCGCACCAGGCAATGCTCTCCGGCAGCAGCGGCTCGGCCTGTTTGCGGCCCTGCGGGTCGTAGGCGCGAATATGCGCCCCGCGCTCGGCGAGCAGCGGCACGATGACCAGGCTCGGCGCATCGCGCATATCGTCGGTATTCGGCTTGAAGGTCACACCGAGCACGGCGATGGTCTTGTCTCGCACGCAGCCGCCTGCCGCCCGCTCGATCCGCGCGGCCATGGCGATCTTGCGCTCGATATTGACCTTCTCGACCTGCTCGATGAGCGTAATCGGCGAGCGCGCCTCGCGGGCTGTGCGGATCAGCGACGACACGTCTTTCGGAAAGCAGGATCCGCCATAGCCGGGGCCAGGGTGCAGGAACTTGTCGCCGATGCGCCTGTCGGAGCCGATCGCCGTGGCGACCTCCTGGACGTTCGCGCCGACCTCGTCGCAGAGGTCTGCGACCTCATTGATGAAGCTGATCTTCATGGCGAGAAAGGCATTGGCCGTGTATTTCGCCAGTTCGGCGGAATTCGCGGCTGACGAAGAGGATCGGCGCGTTGCGCAACCGCAGCGGCTCGTAGAGGCGCTCCATCACGTTCCGGGCCCGCGCGTCGTCGACACCTACCAGCACGCGGTCTGGATGCGTGAAATCCTGGATTGCTGAGCCTTCGCGCAAGAATTCCGGGTTCGAGCAGACCGCGAAATCGGCGTCGGACCGGAGCTGCCGGATGCGCCGTTCGATCTCGCGGCTCGTCCCGACAGGCACCGTCGATTTTGTGGTGATAACGGTGAATCCGCTCAGATGCGGCGTCAGGTCTTCGACCGCCTTATATACATAGCTCAGATCGGCGTAGCCGTCACCGCGCCGCATCGGCGTGCCGACCGCGAGAAAAATCAGATCGGCGTCGCGAACCGCGGCGGCCAGATCGGTGAAGAAATGAATGCGGCCGTTTTCGGCATTGCGGGCGAGCAGTTCCTCAAGCCCCGGCTCATAGATGGGAATCTGTCCCCGTCTGAGGCTCTCGATCTTATCCGGATCCTTATCGACGCAATTGACCGTCCAGCCGAATTCCGAAAAGCAGACCGCCGAAACCAGGCCCACATAGCCTGAGCCAATCATGCAGATATTCACTGCAGCCCCTTATGTAATTTATTGAACGAATTCTTCTGACCTATACCCTTGAAGGAATAAAAGTGCCGTCAGATCGCCATGGTCGATGCGAGCATGCGCTTCCGCGGCAACGACGGGCTTTGCGTGAAAAGCGACGCCCAACCCTGCCGCCATTAGCATGGAAAGATCGTTCGCGCCATCGCCCACCGCGACGACCTCATTGGACCCGACGCCGGCATGAAGCGCTTCTTTCTCCATTGCCTCCAGCTTGGCGTTTCGCCCGAGAATAGGCTCGGCGACACCGGTCAGAAGACCGTTCTCGAAGATGAAATCGTTTGCGTGATGGACATCGAAGCCCGCGCGTTTGGCGACCGCCTCGGTGAAGAATGTAAAGCCGCCCGACACCAGGACCGTGTGCGCCCCGAAGTTCCGCATCGTGGCGACCAGCACTTGCGCCCCGGGCCGCAGCGAAATCTGCTTATCGAGAACGTCCTGCAATTTCGCCTGCGGGAAGCCATGCAGAAGGGCTATACGCTCTTTCAATGCGTCCTCGAATGGCAGTTCGCCGCGCATGACGCGTTCAGTGATCGCCGCGATCTCCGGACCGATCCCGGCGGCGCGCGCCACCTCGTCCAGGCATTCCTGCTCAATGATCGTTGAATCCATATCGGCGATCAGCATACGCTTGGCGCGACCTTCGACGGGCTGAATGAAGCTGTCGATCGGCGCGTTTGCTGGGATCGCCCTGAGCGCGCCGTGAGCGTCCGCGAGGGCCCTTTCGTCGGCCGGACGGAACGCGATATCGCACGCGTGCTCAGCAAGCCAGACGGGGGGATGCTCGGCCCGAACCGCTGCGCAAAGGTCCTCGGCGATTGCCGGCAGGATGTCGCGAGCGGCGGGGTCGACGATAAGCGTTAAGACGTGTGACATAGCGGAACTTTGCCGGTTGTGATGACTGGATCGAGGCCAGAAAAGATTGCTGTTCTTATTGCAGGGCCTACCGCGAGCGGCAAGTCTGCTCTCGCGGCAAGGCTTGCAGGCGAACGTGGCGGCCTTGTGGTCAATGCTGATTCCATGCAGGTTTACAAGGAGTTACGCATCCTAACCGCGCGGCCGACTGAGGCCGATGAGACCGCAACACCTCACCGCCTCTTTGGGTTCCGCGCCGCGCATCAGCATTACTCTGTCGCCGATTGGCTGCGCGATCTGGCGCCGCTTGTTAAGGCAGCGCGCGAGGGCGGCCCCCCTCTCATCATTGTTGGTGGCACGGGACTCTATTTCAAGGCGCTGACTGAGGGTTTGTCTTCCGTTCCTGATATACCCGAGTCGACCCGGGCCCATTGGCGCGCCGAAGCGGCTATCAAGGAGAGCGCCGAGCTTCATGACCTGCTGAGGCGGCGTGATCCCCAGATGGCGGAGCGCCTCGCCCCATCCGATCCGCAACGCATCGTCCGGGCGCTGGAGGTTCTCGAAGCGACCGGCCGCTCGCTTGCCGAATGGCAGAAGACGACAGGCGAGCCGCTGATCCGGGCGGAAGAGACGGAGCGGCTGTTCGTTTCCGTGCCGAGGGAGACGCTCTATCGGCGCTGTGATACCAAACTCGACAGGATGATCGAGGCCGGCGCGATCGAGGAAGTGCGGGCGCTGCGAGCGCTGCGGCTGGCGCCGTCGCTGCCTGCCATGCGGGCGCTTGGAGTCAGGCCGCTGCTCGCCAATCTCGATGACCTCCTCAGCTGGGATGCAGCTTTGATTGCGGCGAAAACGGAGACCCGACGCTATGCCAAGAGGCAGCTAACCTGGGCCAGACGCAATATGATTTCATGGAAGCCCATCTCCACGCAATAAATGCAAAGAAAGCAGCGCAAGAACGTTGCTTTTTGTGCGCAAAATTGGTTGACGCGTCGTCGGGCACATCTTAATTTCTAAGATAGCACTTGGGGGCCTTGCCTGAAAAATGGATCGGCAAGGCCTTTTCTTGTGCAAATGTCCTGAAGGCATTCCCGAATTGTACGGAGTTGAGCCATGGCTCGAATGATGACCGGCGCGGAAATCCTACTGGAAGCGCTGACTGATCAGGGCGTCGAAGATATTTTCGGCTATCCGGGCGGCGCGGTGCTTCCAATCTACGATGAACTGTTCAAGCAGAACCGCATCCGGCACATTCTCGTACGCCATGAGCAGGGCGCGGCGCATGCTGCGGAGGGTTATGCACGTTCGACCGGCAAGGTCGGCGTGCTTCTGGTCACCTCGGGCCCCGGCGCAACGAATGCCGTCACCGGCCTCACGGACGCCTTAATGGATTCCATCCCGGTCGTCTGCATCACCGGGCAGGTGGCGACGCATCTGATCGGCAACGATGCCTTCCAGGAATGCGACACGGTCGGCATTACGCGCCCCTGCACCAAGCACAACTATCTCGTCCGCGACGTGAACGATCTCGCGCGCGTCCTGCATGAGGCGTTTTACGTTGCACGCAGCGGCCGGCCTGGGCCGGTCGTGGTCGACATTCCGAAAGACGTGCAGTTCGCCAAGGGGACCTATACCGGGCCGAGCAAGGTGGTCCACAAGACCTACCGCCCGCAGCTCAAAGGCAATGCCACCGCGATCCGCGATGCGATTGACATGATGGCCGGCGCCAAGCGGCCCGTCTTCTATACGGGCGGCGGGGTCATCAATTCCGGGCCGGCAGCAAGCCAGCTTCTGCGCGAATTCGTCGACCTGACCGGCTATCCGATCACTTCGACCTTAATGGGCCTCGGTTCATACCCGTCCAACGACAAGCATTGGCTCGGCATGCTCGGCATGCACGGCACTTACGAGGCCAATATGGTGATGAACCAGTGCGACGTGATGATTAATATCGGCGCGCGCTTCGACGACCGCATCACCGGGCGGCTGGACGCCTTCTCGCCGGGATCGAAGAAGATCCATGTCGATATCGACCCGTCCTCCATCAATAAGACGGTGAAGGTCGATCTGCCGATCATCGGCGACTGCGCTCATGTGCTGGAAGAGATGATCCGGGTCTGGCGCGCCCGCGCGCCGCAGGTCGACAAGCCGGCGCTGAAGAAGTGGTGGGCCCAGATCGACGGCTGGCGGGCGCGTAATTCGCTGGCCTATCGCCAACGCTCCGATGTCATCATGCCGCAATATGCGATCCAGCGGCTTTATGAGCTAACCAAGGACAAGGACGTCTACATAACGACCGAGGTGGGCCAGCATCAGATGTGGGCGGCGCAATATTACAAGTTCAATGCGCCGAACCGCTGGATGACCTCGGGCGGCCTCGGCACCATGGGCTATGGCGTCCCTGCAGCTGTCGGCGTGCAGGTTGCGCATCCACATTCGCTGGTGATCGACATTGCCGGCGAGGCGTCGGTGCTGATGACCATGCAGGAGCTGTCGACCGCGGTTCAGCACAACCTGCCGGTCAAGATCTTCATCCTGAACAATGAATATATGGGCATGGTGCGTCAGTGGCAGGAATTGCTGCATGGCGGGCGCTATTCGCATTCCTACACCCATTCCCTGCCCGATTTTGTCAAGCTGGCCGAGGCTTATCACTGCGTCGGCCTGCGCGCGGAAAAGCCCGATGAGCTCGATGATCTGATCAAGGAGATGATCGACACGCCGAAACCGGTGGTGTTCGACTGCCGCGTGCATAAGCTCGCCAACTGCTTCCCGATGATCCCGTCGGGGGCGGGGCACCATCAGATGCTGCTCGCCGAGGACTTTGCGGATGACGACATCGAGTTCACGGTCTCCGAGGAAGGTAAGGTGATGGTATAGGGCGCAACCGAGCGTTCCGAACCCCATCAGCCCTAAGCCGAACAGGAATGATCATGAGCGACCGTCAGGAAATTCGGGAGCAGCACACACTGGCCGTTCTGGCCGATAACGAACCGGGCGTGATGGCGCGAGTCATCGGACTGTTTTCGGGGCGCGGCTATAATATCAACTCACTCACCGTTTCCGAGGTGGTGCAGGAGAAGCATCTCTCGCGCTTCACCATCGTGACCACCGGCTCGCCGATGGTGATCGAGCAGATCCGAAATCAGCTCGAGCGGCTCGTTCCGGTTCACCGCGTCACCGATATGACCGTCGGCGGCAACCCGATCGCGCGTGAGCTGGCGTTGGTCAAGGTCGCCGGCAAGGGTGAAAAGCGGGTTGAGGCATTGCGGCTCGCCGAAGCCTTTCGCGCTCAGGTCGTTGATGCGTCCATGGAGCATTTCGTGTTCGAGATCACCGGGCGGGTCTCGAAGATCGACCAGTTCATCATGCTGATGCAGCCGATCGGCCTGGTGGAGGTGGCACGTACCGGCATCGCCGCGATCAGCCGGGGATCGGGCGGGCTTTAGAGCGGGATCAATTTAGACGGAAACACTTGAGCTGAGAGGCCCACTCTCAATTCTTTGCTGGTCGCGCGATCGGACGGAAGACCGGATTCCACTTTTCCTGATCGCGCTCTAGCCACTGCGCCTGCGGCGAAGCCGGCGTCCGGCAATCAAGGACGGCGTGACAGGAAGTCCAGCACGCCCTTTTTATGGCTGAGGTCGCCGACGCTTTTCATGTGATCGCGCCCCATGATCTGGAGCAGCTCGGCACCCGGAATCAGCGCTGCCAATTGCGGCCCTGATCCGGCGATGACGTCTTCGGTGCCGACCGCGATGAGCACTGGGCATTTGATCTGCGCCAGCTGCTCCGGCGAGATCTTATCGCGAGACGACCGTATGCAGGCAGCAAGGGCGCGCCGGTCGCTCTTGGTCTGCTCGGCGAAGACGCGGAAGCTGCGCGCTGCATCGCTCTTGATGTCCTCGGCATTGGGCTCCTCCAATGCCGCAGCGATCGGCTCTGGCGCACCGACGCCGCGGACCATATTGATGCCGAGGCCGCCGATAATCAGGCTTCGTACCCTTTCGGGATAGGCGAGCGTCAAAAAGGTCGCGATCCGCGCTCCCATGGAAAAGCCCATCATGTCGGCGCGCTGGATGTGAAGGTGGTCGAGCAGGCGGCGCGCATCTTCTGCCATCGTCGCGGCGCCATATTGGCCCGGATCATAAAGCTTCTGGCTCTGGCCATGGCCCCGATTGTCGAAAGCGATGACACGGAAGCCGGCGCCGCTTAACGCTTTGATCCAATTGGTATTGCGCCAGTTGACGGTGCTGTTCGAGGCGAAACCGTGAACGAGCATGATCGGATCGCCCGATCCTTCATCGATATAGGCAATGGTCACGCCGTCGGAATCGAAACGCTGCATCAAGGCACCTCTGATCGGTACAGCACTGTCAACAGCTCTTGAACGGGCGGCGCTTAGGGCTGGTTGCAGAGCGGGCCATAAATTTGCCGGCTATTCGGAGAAATCTTCGATCAGTTATAAGGCGTTGCCCTCGCGGTCAACTATGGGAATTTTGGAATTCGGAAGGCCAATTTGACCGACAGCACTGAGCAAGAAACCTATCCAGAAACAGGCAGCAAGAGCTACACCAGCGGCTGCCATTGCGGGAAGGTGCGATATGAGGCGAACATCGCCAATCTTGGCACCGTAATCTCCTGCAACTGCTCGATCTGCAGCAAGCGAGGCTGGCTGCTGACCTTCCTTCCAGCAAGTCAGTTCAAGCTGCTCTCAGGCGCCGACAACCTACCGACTATCAGTTCAACGAACACGCCATTCACCACCTTTTCTGTTCCACCTGCGGCACGCAATCCTTCAGCACGGGCATGACGCCCGGCACCGGGCAGGAGATGGTCGCGATCAATGTGCGCTGCCTCGACGATGTCGATCTGGACAAGCTGACGGTGAAACACTTCGACGGCAGAAGCCTTTAGCCCGAGATGGGCTTTTCGTCGTCCAGGAACACGAGACGATGATGCCGCGTGCTCTCATCACCGGTCTCGATGCGGCGATAGAAGCATGATCTGCGGCCGGTGTGGCATGCGACTTCGTCGCCGCCGATCTCGACGCGCAGGAGCACGCAGTCCTGATCGCAATCCGTCCGAATCTCGACGACTCGCAAGACATTGCCGCTGGTCTCGCCCTTGCGCCAAAGCGCACCGCGGGAACGGCTCCAGAAATGCGCCTCACCGGTTTTCAACGTGCACGCCAGCGCCTCTTCGTTCATGAAGGCGAGCATCAGGACTTCGCCGCTCGACGCATCCGTCACAATGGCCGCCATCAGGCCGTCTTCGTCGAATCGGGGCTTAAAATCCGTCCCGTTCTCCAAGGCTTGTTTCGATGAGGTGTCCGCCATGCGACCCGGGCCCGCACTAGCCCGAGGCTACCGGCCGCCCCTGGATCATGCGCAGAAAGCGGTCGCGATAATCCGGGTCATCGGCAAAAACGCCGGTGAAACGCGTGGTAATCGTCGAGGCGTTCGGCTTATGCACGCCGCGCGTCGTCATGCATTGATGTAAGGCGTCGATCAGGATGGCGACACCGCGCGGCTTGAGGGCGTTCTCGATCGCCTCGGCAATCTGAGCGGTCATGGTCTCCTGGGTCTGCAAGCGTTTGGCGAAGATGTCGACCACGCGTGCGAGCTTGGAAATGCCGACAACACGGTCGCGCGGCAGATAGGCAACATGGGCGACGCCGAGAATCGGCAGCATGTGATGCTCGCAATGCGATTCGAGCCGGATGTCACGGACCATGACCAGATCGTCATAACCGTGCACTTCCTCGAAAGTCCGCGACAGGATCTCGACCGGGTCCTGGGCGTAGCCGGCGAAAAACTCGTGATAGGCTTCCACCACCCTGCGCGGCGTATCCCTGAGACCCTCACGCTCTGGGTCGTCCCCCGCATAGCGGATCAGGGTGCGGATTGCCGCTTCCGCCTCGGAGCGCGTCGGACGCACCTCCGGCCCGGCGGGCTTTCGCGGGCCAGTTTTTATTGCCCGGCCGTTTCCGGCCTGACCCTGGTTCACGGGTGCATCCATGGCATTGCCCTTTTCGATGAGATACCTGCCGCCAGCTTTGCGCTCGTTACCTGCGTTCACTATATAGCGGGAGAAGCTTTCTGTTGGATGTCTAACGGCCTCAATCGATCCGAGTTTGTGATATTCGTCTCTAAATATCGTGTATCGAAATGCAAGGCTGAGGACATCATATTGGCGGAAATTTGCGGCGTCCGGAATGGTTCTGACGCCCGAGTGGTCATATAGTTTTAGACGAACGCCCCTTCAAGCGAAGGTACATCTTGGACCGGTTGAAGCATGGTCAATCTTGACGATCTCTATAACGGCCGCATTCTCGAATTCGCCGCGAATATCCCGCGGACACAGAGGCTGTCGTCGCCTGACGCCACGGCCCAGGCTTACTCCAAGCTTTGCGGCTCACGCGTGACAATCGATCTCAGCATGGACGGCGATGTCGTCACAGATTACGGACAGGACGTAAAAGCTTGCTTGCTGGGTCAGAGCTCGGCTTCGATCATGGGGCGCAACATCATCGGATCGACAGCGGCTGAGCTTCGCGACGTAGGACAACAAATGCGCAAGATGCTGAAGGAAGGCGGCGAGCCCCCGTCCGGCAAGTGGGCGGATCTGGCCGTGCTTGAGCCGGTGAGGGACTATAAGGCCCGGCATGCGTCGACGCTCCTGGTTTTCGATGCTGTGGAAGATGCCATCGCCCAGATCGAAGCCAAGCGCGAACCGGCCAGCCAACCCGCAGAATAGGCTGGTCAACCCTTTTCAAGCCTTTTAAAGAACCACTTGCTCCCGGCGCGCTGACGCCGGGAGGCGGAGTTGGAAGGCCGGCTTTATTTTGTTTATCGATGTGATCGCTCGCGGTAAGCCTCTGCATCGCCCACCAGCCAAGCCGTAGCCAAAATATGAAACTGAGACTCGCGACCTGGAATATCAACTCGGTCCGGCTTCGCATCGGCCTGGTCGAGCGTTTCGTCAACACCTTTCAGCCGGATATCCTCTGCCTGCAGGAGATCAAATGCCTGGACGAGGTCTTCCCCTATGACGCTGTGCGCGCAATGGGATTTCCGCATGTTCACGTAAAGGGTCAGGCCGGATATCACGGCGTCGCCACGCTATCGCGCATTCCGCTGGAGCCGAAGGGAACCGAAAATTTCTGCGGCAGCGGCGAGGCCCGGCATATCGCGGTCGCCCTCGATGGACATCCGCTCATTATTCATAACGTCTATATCCCGGCGGGCGGCGACATTCCCGACCCGGATCTCAATCCCAAATTCGGTCAGAAGCTTGCCTATATCCGCGCGCTGACCGCCTGGTTCGGCGATGGCGGTGCCGCATCCACCGAATGCCAGCACATTCTTGCCGGCGACTTCAACGTCGCGCCGCTGGAGCACGACGTATGGTCTCACAAGCAACTACTGAAAGTGGTCAGCCACACGCCGATTGAGGTGGAGCACCTCGCGCAGCTGAAATCATCGGCGCATTGGATCGATGTCATGCGCAAATATGTGCCTGACGATCAGAAACTGTATACATGGTGGAGCTATCGCGCCCGCGACTGGCGAGCCTCGAACCGCGGCCGTCGGCTCGATCACATCTGGACGACGCCGGGACTTGAGAGTGCCGTCCGCGCCATGACCGTCATTGAAGACGCCCGAGGATGGGACCAGCCGTCGGACCACGTCCCTGTCATTGTCGATTTCGAGCTTGGCGTCGGCGACGTTATGGATAGAGCCGCGTCTTCTGCCAAAGCTCTTCCGGCCGAGCGCGCCGGAATGCAAGCCGGTCATGCAAGCGGAACGGCCGATCGTGCCAGAATTCGATCTCCGCAGGCGTGAGCCGAAAGCCGGACCAGTAAGCCGGGCGCGGGATCTCGCCGATCGCATATTGCGCCGTGTAACGGGCCACCGCCTTTTCCAACGCGAAACGGCCTTCGAGTGGGTGTGACTGCTGCGAGGCCCATGCTCCGATCCGGCTGCCGCGCGACCGCGAGGCGAAATACTCGTCGGCCTCCTCGGCACTCACCTGCGCAACGGAACCGCGCACCCGAACCTGCCGCCTGAGGCTTTTCCAATGAAAGCAGAGCGCCGCTTTGCCGGTCGATAGCAACTCCCGTCCCTTGGCACTCTCCAAATTGGTGAAAAACACGAAACCATCCGGCCCGAACCCTTTGAGCAGCACCATCCGGACGTTCGGCAACCCCGTCTCATCGACCGTGGCGAGCGCCATCGCATTCGGATCGTTCGGCTCCTTTGCCTCGGCGTCCCTCATCCAAGCGGCAAACAGCGCAAACGGTTCTTCTTCCTCCGCAAAATCCGGGGTCGATTGCGTCTCCTCGTAGCTGTTTTCGGGTGGGTTTGCCATGGACAGCGATCGGTTGATGGATGTCAAGGAAGATAGTGCCTGGTCATCTTATTGTCTCCTTAATCCTTGGATTATGCTGCAGATATCGCTCGATAAGAAAGTAGTGCGCTGGGGTGACGGGTAATAGGGGAGCCCTGCAGCGCCGCTTGCCGCACAGCATACGGCTGGACGCCACACGTCATTTGTGTAGGATGCCCGCGATCCTAGCTGTTGGAGGGAACGGGTGACCGAAAATGCACGGCTAATGAGCGGCAAGCGGGGCCTGGTCATGGGGGTCGCGAACAATCGGTCCATCGCCTGGGGCATCGCCAAAAGCGTTGCAGCGCATGGCGCTACGCTCGCCTTCACCTATCAGGGGGAGGCGCTGAAAAAACGTGTCGAGCCGCTCGCCGCCGAAATCGGTTCCGAGACCGTTCTGCCATGCGATGTTGCCGACAACGCTTCTGTCAATGCGGTGTTCGATTATCTCCGGCAGCGATGGGGAACGCTCGATTTCCTGCTCCACGCCATTGCGTATTCCGACAAGGCCGAGCTGGATGGACGGTATCTCGATACCAGCCAGGACAATTTCACCAAGACGCTGCTGATCTCCTGCTATTCGTTCACCGCCCTCGCGCAGCGGGCTGAAAAGCTGATGCCGAATGGCGGCTCTCTGCTCACGCTAACCTATTACGGCGCCGAGAAGGTCATGCCGCATTATAACGTCATGGGCGTTGCCAAGGCCGCGCTTGAGGCGAGCGTGCGTTACCTCGCTGCCGATCTTGGCAAGCAAAATATCCGCGTCAACGCCATCTCTGCCGGCCCCATCAAGACGCTGGCCGCATCGGGTATCAGCGATTTCCGCTATATCCTGAAATGGAATGAGTATAATTCGCCGATGCGCCGGACCGTTTCCATCGAAGACGTCGGCGGCGCCGGCCTCTATCTGCTTTCCGACCTGAGCCGGGGCGTCACCGGCGAGGTGCATCATGTTGACGCCGGCTATCACGTGGTAGGCATGAAAGCCGAGGACGCGCCCGACATTTCCGTGGCGATGAAGAACGGGGAGTAATGCGAAATGAATCCCATGAGGCTGATCACCTATGCCGTCCTGACCAGCGTGGCCAGCCTCGTGGCCATGGGCGGCATCGGGTTTTATGTTGGCTATTCGGCCGGGCGCGGCGACTTGACGGAGCTGAAAACACTCATAGCCGCTGGTGGTTCGCCCGAGAACGCCCAAGCTCTTGCGGAGCTGCTCAAGAAACAAAGCGCCGAGCAGGCTAAGACTCCCACAAAGGAAGTCGATCTGAACCCTGTCCTTGACGAAATCCGCAATATGAGCGCTCAGATCGGCAAGCTGGAGCAGAAGACTGGCAGTGAGCCGAAGGCTGCTGACCGTGTCGTGGAAAAGGTAAGAGAAGACCCCGCGACCAAGCAGGAGCTGGTTTCCGTTAAGCAGCTTCTGGTTGAGGCCAACAATCAGTATCAGTCGTGCAAGCAGAATCTGGCGACGCTGCAAACCAAATTCGACGAAATGAAAAGCTCGAAGGCGACACAGGTGGCGCTGGCCACGACGGAGGCGCCTTCGCGCGAGGGCGGCTCGGTCGTTCTGTTCGACAATGTTCTCCTGAAGCGCGATCAGAACAAGCTCTATAATGACGTCGACGTTTCTCTCAGCCTGCAATCGATTTCGTCACGTTCGGTGAAGCTGGCCGTCAATCAGCAGACCGTGGGCATCTCGTTCGGTGAGAGGAAGATCTTTCAGCATGGCGACGTTACTTGCGAGCTGGTGCTGATGGAAACGGACCTCGAAGGTGGAAAGGCCCGGTTCAGCATTGCCTGCAAGCGTTAACGCGGCGGGCCGATGCCGCTCATCTATTTCATCCGCCACGGTCAGACGGACTGGAACGCCGAGCGCCGGATACAAGGTCATCTCGATACGCCGCTGAACGATACCGGGCGGGCGCAGGCGGCCCGCAACGGGCGCGTGCTCGCCGATCTAATCGGCAATCCGCTCACGTTCGATTATGTTTCAAGCCCGCTCGTCCGCGCCAGCGAGACGATGGAAATCATCCGCCGCGAGTTGCGTCTCGATCCGAAAGTCTATCGGACCGATTTGCGCCTGCGCGAGCTCAACCTCGGCGACTGGCAGAGCCGCCTCAATCCGGACATCGAACGTGCTTTCCCCGAGCTGATTGCTCGACGGGAAGCCGACCCATGGAACTTCCGCCCTCCCGGGGAGGCGTCGGAGAGCTATGCGATGCTGTCGGTCCGCGTGCTGGATTGGCTGGCCGATGTCGATCGCGATATGGTCGTTACGGCGCATGGCGGCGTAATGCGGTGTCTCTACAGGCGCTTCGTTTCAACGGACATCCGCGAGCTGCGCATGATGGAGGCCCACCAGGACAAGATTTTGCGCATTGCGGATGACGGGCTGAGCTGGCTCTGAAGCCTGGCCGGCTCGTTACCGTTCGAAGAATAGTTAAGCGATCGCTTGACCTTTTGCCAGTTGCCCACATACTTAAGCATATGCTTAACCATCCGGCGTCACTGGATCTGGTCTTTCACGCCCTCGCCGACCCCACGCGTCGGGCGATCGTCGAGCGTTTGAGCCAAGAACCGGCATCCGTCAGCCAGCTTGCCAAGCCTTTCGGCATGTCGCTCGCAGCGGTGGTGCAGCATATCCAGATCCTTGAAGCCAGCGGCCTCGTTCGGTCGCGGAAGGTCGGCCGGGTCCGAAATTGCCGTATCGACCCGGACGCCCTGGGTGTCGCGGAACGCTGGATCAGCGAACGGCGCAGATTTTGGGAAGGGCATTTCAATCGCCTCGGCGAATTGCTTGCGGAGCAACCGCAAGCCGATTCCCGCGAGAGCACAAACCCACGGAAGAAAACACTATGAGCACACCCGATCTGATCCATGGCCATTTCACCATCGAACGCATCTACGATGCGGCGCCCGCCCGTGTATTCGAGGCCTGGGCGGACCCGGAAGTAAAGGCGCGCTGGTTCGTCGGACCCGCCGGCTGGACACAGGTGAAGCGCGAACTGGAATTTCCGCGTGGGAGGCGTTGAGCTGCTTCATGGCCGATTTTCCGGTGGCCCGGACACCGTGTTCACCGCGCGCTACCACGAAATCGTCCGCGATGAACGGATCGTCTACGTCTATGACATGCATGTCGATAAGACCTTTCTTTCGGTGTCGCTGGCGAGCGTCGTGATTAGGCCGCACGAGTCTGGATCACGCATGATTTTTACAGAGCAAGCGGTTTTTCTAGACGGTAAGGATGGCGCGGCGTCGCGCCAGCGCGGCACCGCAGCTCATTTCGACCGGCTCGCCGAGCAGTTTCGAGCGGGCAAATGAGGCTGTGGAGACCTGGACGCGGCTTAGCCGTCGTTGGTATACTTCTCTGGGCCATCGCGAGTAGGTTTTTGACCTTCGCCTCCGGCTCGTCTAAATAGGCGGCACGAACAAGAGCCGCCCATGTCCCACAACACTTTCGGCCATCTGTTTCGCGTTACCACCTGGGGCGAGAGCCATGGGCCAGCCATCGGCTGCGTTGTCGATGGCTGTCCGCCCGGCATCCCGCTGAGCGAAGCGGACATCCAGCCATTTCTGGACAAGCGCCGGCCCGGTCAATCCCGCTACACCACCCAACGTCAGGAGGCGGATCGGGTCAAGATCCTCTCGGGCGTGTTTGACAATGCAGACGGAGTTCAGGTCACGACCGGAACACCCATCTCGCTCCTGATCGACAACACCGATCAGCGCTCCAAGGATTACGGCGAGATCAAAGACAAATACCGCCCCGGCCATGCCGATTACACCTACATCGCCAAATACGGCATCCGCGACTATCGCGGCGGTGGGCGTTCATCGGCCCGCGAGACCGCGATGCGCGTCGCGGCCGGAGCGATCGCGCGCAAGGTCGTGCCCGGCATATCCGTGCGAGGCGCGCTCATCCAGCTCGGAACGGAGCGGATCGACCGGGCGAACTGGGACTGGGACGAGGTCGATCGCAATCCGTTCTTTTCGCCGGATCATCTGAGCGTACAAAGCTGGGCCGCTTATCTGGACGAGGTGCGCAAGCGCGGCTCATCCTGCGGGGCGGTTGTCGAAATCGTAGCTGAAGGCGTGCCGGCGGGTCTTGGCGCACCGATCTACGGCAAGCTCGATCAGGATATTGCATCGGCATTGATGAGCATCAACGCGGTCAAGAGTGTAGAAATCGGCGCCGGCTTTGCTGCAGCGGGCCTGTCTGGAGAAGAAAATACCGATGAAATGCGCATCGGATCCGATGGAACGCCTGCCTTTGTTTCGAACAATGCTGGCGGAATTTTAGGCGGAATCTCTTCCGGTCAACCAATTGTTGCCCGTTTTGCAGTCAAGCCGACCTCCTCGATCCTGGCGCCACGGCGCACGATCGACAGTTTCGGGCAGGAAACCGACATTGTCACCAAAGGACGGCATGATCCTTGCGTCGGCATCAGAGCGGTTCCGGTCGGCGAAGCCATGATGGCCATCGTCCTCGCGGATCATTATCTGCGTCATCGGGCGCAGTGCGGCTAGTGCGCGTAGAGGCGGCGCGCGGGGGTGACGGGGCGGGGAGGCGAAAATACGATGCCAGCCGAAGTGCCGGTGCCCGAATTTGTTGAGCGGGGTTATCATCTTGCCTATGCAAAGGATGCCGGCGATTTCCGCTTCAACGTCATGGCGATCTTATCGGTTCTGGCTTTCGGCATGTTCGCGGCCACGGGCTACGACGCGATTCTTGTCTTCGCTGTGGTCACGGCCTGCGTCGCCTATTATTTCTATCCGCTTAAAGAGCGCAAGCCGCGGATTGGTGCCGGCCAATATGGGATCTTCATCGACGGTTTCGGCCTGATCTCCTGGCGCGCTATCGCCGATATTCAGCTCGTCACCCATGCATCCCGTTTTTCCGAGACCGACGAATTGCAAATCCGGCTCAAGGCCTCGCTGGATAACGCCTTGCTCGCCGACTGGCGGCGGCTGCCTATCTGGCGACTTTTGATGAAGCTGCCCTGGACCATGACTTACGACAATGTCGTGCGGATCCAGCTCGCTCCGTTCGCACCGCCGCCCGAGGAGATCCAGTGGCAGTTCGCCCGGTTATGGCGGTATTACCGCTGAATTCTCATCACGTCGGGCGCAGGATCAGCCAAACACCCGCGAATAAAAGCAGAACGCCGCCGAGCTTGTCCCAGGTTACAGGTTGCGGAGTTTGCAACAGACCGAAATGGTCGAAGACGATCGAGGCGGATAGCTGCCCGGCGATGATGATTGCGGTCATGGCCGCGGCGCCGAGCTTTGGAACGGTGAACGCCGCCTGCGCCACGAACATCACGCCCGCGAGCCCGGTAAACCATCCATAGATCGGCACGCGTCCGATCTGCTCTATTGTCGGAACCGGCACTCGTACGATCGCCAGCAAGGCGAGCAGCATGATCGTGCCGCTGGCAAAATTGACGAAGGCCGCCATGAACGCTCCGCCAAGCACGCTGCTTGTTCGCGCATTAATGAGGGCTTGCAGAGGCAGCAACAGGCCGGTAAGCGCCGCCAGCCCGACATATTTGAGCATAGTGTCTCCAGGTCAGGACGAAAGAGCGCGGGGCTTTTGTCCTACTACGACCTTGGAAAGAAACGCCAGCGTTGTTTCGACCCCCTCAAACCCGCAGGCGGTGAACAGTCCCGCGAGATCATCACCGAGATAGTGCTCGTAATAAG
This sequence comes from uncultured Alphaproteobacteria bacterium, assembly GCA_963798805.1. Taxonomy (GTDB): domain Bacteria; phylum Pseudomonadota; class Alphaproteobacteria; order Rhizobiales; family Rhodomicrobiaceae; genus CAVZCK01. The sequence continues at coordinate 147,771 of CAWCVC010000014.1, read as the reverse complement.
GTTCGTGAAAGCGTATAGGGAAAGCCTCGAGAAGTCCGTCATAGCCTGGCTCGTCCCCCCATTGCAGCGAATTGACCAGCGCGTAGATGCCGCCAGGCTTCAGCACACGGAGGATCTCCTTGGTCACCGTGTGGCGCACGTCGCCGGGCAATTCATGGTAAAGATAGATCGAGGTAACGACATCCTGGCTGCCGTCGGGGAAAGGCAGCACTTCGGCATTGCCCTCGATGAGACGGACATTGCGGCGGTCGGCGAGATGCTCACGAGCCGCGTCGAGATAGGCAGCGGAGAGATCGAGACCAATCATCGGCATAGCGGGAAAGGCGCGAGCCGCCAGGCCGAGGAAACGCCCAGTGCCGCACGCGACGTCCAGCATGGAGAGCGTGCGCTGATCCTTGCCGTGCACATAGTCCGCAACGGGCACGAGCGCCTGCCGCCGCATTGCGCCCGAGGTGCCGATGAACAGCGTGTCGACCTGGATATCATATAGGCGCGCCGACTCCTCGCTGAGATAGCCGCCGGTCTGATAGTGGAAGTTGCGCGCGTAATAGTCCGGTAATCCCTCAGCTTCCGGCATGTCAGCAACCTCATTGGCGCGCCCCGCGAGACGGCGTTCATTTGCGGCCGGCAAATCAGCGAACATCTCGCGTAGCGCTTCGAGATGCTCCCCGATCGAGCCTTCATCCTCCATCGGTGGATAAATCCCACGCCCGACATTCTCGGCATCGCGCCGCTGCAAGGCCAGCGCTGCGCGGAAGAGGGCCCTGTCGCCGGGGGTTGGCCGTGTCGGACGGAAGCGCGGGACACCTTCGCTCAACTTGGCCACGCGCCTCTGCATGGCACCGGCGACCGCCGCGTACCAGCCGGTCCGCGCGGCCTTGCTGGCAAGATGCGCATAGGCTTCGAAACTGTTCCGCATCGTCATTCTCCGGTAATCTGCCCACTCATTGAGAGCAAAGCTGGCAGGGAATCATGCCCGCATTTCAAAACATCGTCGTGCTCACCGGGGCCGGACTGTCGGCCGAGTCCGGCATCGCTACATTCCGCGACAAGGACGGCATCTGGGCCAGATACGACTATCGCGAGGTAGCGACGCCCGAAGGCTTCCGGCGCAACCCCGCCAAGGTACTCGAATTCTATAATACGCGCCGGAGCGATAATCGGGGAGTGCAGCCCAATGCCGCGCATTTCGCACTGGCACGGCTGGAACGGGAGCATCCGGCCGAGGTCCTGATCGTGACGCAGAATATCGACCCGCTTCACGAGATAGCAGGCAGCCGCAAGCTGATTCACATGCATGGAGAGATTGCCAAGATGCTTTGCGCGCGTTGCGGAGAGCGGGCCGAGTGGGGCGAGGAAGAGCTCACGCTCGCAACGCGCTGCGGATCATGCGGCCGGACGGGCAGCATGCGCCCCGATGTCGTCTGGTTCGGCGAGATGCCCTATCACATGGAGCGAATTTACGCAGCGTTGTTGCGGGCCGATCTGTTCATCTCCGTCGGCACCAGCGGCACAGTCTACCCGGCGGCGGGTTTCGTCGCCGAGGCGCGCCGCACCGGAGCGCATACTGCGGAGCTCAATCTCGAACCGTCAGACGGCGTCTCATTTTTCCACGAGACTATCCACGGCAAGGCGACGGAGGTCGTGCCGGCCTATGTCGAGAGCTTACTCGCGGCCGCGAAGGGGATCACGGACTCCCGCTCATAGCCGAACTCACGACGCCGAATTTTTTCGCCACCGATTCCGCCAGCGGCTCGAACTGCGATTTGTCATCGCCGATCGAGAGCGTTCGCTGACAGTCCGGCGCGCAGTGCAGCGACTGCCTGATCGTGCCTCTGTAGACGGCGACCTGATGGGAATCGCCCTCGCCCACGCCGAGGCGGGCATTGAGGATCTCGTGTCCCCCTCATCGAGCGCAATGATATTGGTAGCGCCGTAGGATTTGCCGGTGATCACCAGCAAACGAGCGCTCTGTACCGTCGCGTCAGCGATGGCAGGATTGCCGACGATGATTTGCGCGGCGTCCGCATCGAGGCGGATCAGCCGCGCTTCATCGATCGTAACGTCGACGTTAATGGAGCCCCCTGCAGGCCACGCCGATGGCGTGCCAAGCAAACACATCAATGAGATACAGAGAAGAACGCGAAGAATAAACATGGCATCCCCCGGAGCTAAGCCAGCCGGGCTCATTGGATGCCCTCTCCGTAAATGAGAGCTTAATCGCACGGTCCGCTAGATTACGGACCCTACTTCTTCGCGCTCTTCGCAGGGGCCTTCTTGGCAGCCGGCTTCGGAGCGGCCTTTGCAGCCTTCTTCGGCTCAGCCTTCGCCGTCGTCTTCGGAGCAGACTTAGCCGCCGATGTCTTAGAAGCCGACTTAGCCGCAGACGCGGTCTTCGTCGTCGTCTTGGATGCAGGCTTGGCGGCCGTCTTCGCTGCCGGTTTAGCCGCGCTCTTGGGCGCCTTTTTCAGTCCAGCCATGGCACAAATAATCTCCCATTCGTTTTCGGTTACAGGTTGCACCGAGAGACGCGACTGTCTGACAAGCGCCATCTCGGCAAGACGCGGCTCCTCCTTGATTTCGGCGAGTGACACCGGCCGGGGGAGCGGCGATACCGCGGCAACATCGACGCAGAACCATGTGCCAGTCTTATCTGTCGAGTTGGGATGGGCCTCGGCGATAACTCTTACAATACCGACAATTTTCTTTTCGTCGACAGAATGATAGAAAAATCCCAGGTCGTCGGGCCGCATGGATAACATGTTGAGCTTGGCGGTGTGGTTGCGCACACCAGTCCATTCCTCGCCCTTGTCTCCTTTCTTGACCTGATCGTCCCAGGACCAGGAGCCCGGTTCACTTTTGAAGAGCCAATAAGCCATCGATCCAAGCGCCTGCGAATCACAATCTCTGAAAGATTAAGCGGTTCGCAAGCGTAAAGCACGCAAGACCTGAAAACTTATACACATTTCAGGTCCTGCTTGCAAAAAAGACTCAGCGTGGCATCTGCAGAGGCAATCTATTGGGAGGGAACGGCAGTACAGGCGGCGCCAAGTACAGCATACGACCTATCGGCCTGAAGGAGCACCGCAGCGCCGTCGAACGCTACGCCGCGTGGTGTCTGCACTGTAAAGCTGGCCGGTCGCCCGTGCCAAATCCCGACGGGAACAAGCTTGCGCACGACATGAGTGTAGGTGACGCTACGGCCGGTATTCTCACCGCGACCGATCTCCACGGTAACGGAGTTGCTGTAGAGCGCGAGCGAGAGTTTGCCCGATCTATAGGAGCTTCCTTCCGGCGCGGCTCCGGCGTCTACGGAGATCGTATCGCCGCCATATCGTAGCGAGACCGGCACCCAGGAGTCGTGCAGCTCTTTATCCGTCTTTTTCATCGCGGCCGCGATCGCATTGCGGTCGCTGCCGACGACATGGGCGACGCCGTTGACGACGAGCTGAGGCGTATAGACCTCGCGGTCTCCTCTCGCCCCCGCGTATTCACGCTGGCGGTCGTTATAGGAGTCCTTGGCGAGCGTGTCCTTCCAGCCGAGATTGTCCCAGTAGCTGACCGGAAAACTGAGCGTCAAAACATTGTCGCGTTTGGACAATTGCCGAAGCAGCGCATCCGCCGGCGGACAGGACGAACAACCCTGGCTCGTGAATAGCTCCAGTACATCCATGCGTTTCTTCTGCTCGGCGGACCACGCCACGGAAGAAATTCCGGCCAGAAGCGAGGCCCCGGTCAAGACCGCAGCGAGCATAGTCTTCCGATGCTTCTGAAAGCCGGACGTGTTGTCGCGTATCGCTACGGAAAAAAAACTATTCATTTAGGTTGCGAAGCCTCACCCACTACGAGATTTTCAGCGATTATCTCGCGGGGCACTTTCAATTGCCAGTCACGAGTGGGTGAGTTTTTTTGCAGCCTCCTCGTTTGCTCAAGCGGCCGCAGCCAATCCGCGCAGGACGTATTGCAGGATGCCGCCATTGCGGAAATAGCTCAGCTCATCGAGCGTATCGATCCGGCAAATGAGCGGGACCTCCTTGCTCGTCCCGTCCTTGAAGGCAATCTTGGCGATCATTCGCACCTGCGGTTTGAGGTCGGCAAACCCGGCAATCGAAACCGTTTCGTCACCCTTCAGCCCGAGGCTCTGCCAGGAGGTGCCATCTTCGAAGACGAGCGGCAGCACGCCCATGCCGACGAGATTGGAGCGGTGGATGCGCTCGAAGCTCTGTGCAATGACGGCCCGCACGCCGAGCAGCGTCGTGCCCTTCGCCGCCCAGTCGCGGCTCGACCCGGTACCGTATTCCTTGCCGGCGAAGACGACGAGCGGCACGCCCTCGGCGCGGTATTTCATCGCAGCTGCATAGATCGGCATCTGCTCGCCGCCGGGATAGTGGATCGTCACACCGCCTTCAGTCCCCGGGACCATCTGGTTTTTGATGCGGATGTTCGCGAAGGTGCCGCGCATCATCACCTGATGATTGCCGCGCCGCGCTCCATAGGAATTGAAGTCGGTGACGTTGACCCCATGATCGATCAGATAGCGCCCGGCAGGACCGCTGCGCGCAATCGAACCGGCCGGACTGATGTGATCGGTGGTGATCGAGTTCGAGGAAGAGTCCGAGGACGCGCGCATTCTCGATGTCGCCGACGGCCGCCGGCGTTCTCTTCAGATGTTCGAAATAGGGCGGGTTCTGAACATAGGTGGAGCCGGCGTCCCAATTATAGGTAAGGCCAGATTGCGTGGCGCCCATCGCCTGCCAGCGCTCGTCGCCCTTGAAGACGTCGGCATAGCGGGTCTTGAACAACTCCGGTGTGATGGTCGTTCGGATGATCTCTGCGATCTCCTTCGATGACGGCCAGATGTCCTTTAGATAGACAGGGCTGCCGTCTGAAGCAGTGCCGAGCGGTTCGGTCGCCACATTGAGCTTCATCGACCCGGCAATCGCATAGGCGACGACGAGCGGCGGCGAAGCGAGATAGTTCGCGCGCACGTCGGCATTGACCCGGCCCTCGAAATTGCGGTTGCCGGAAAGAACGGCCGCGACCACCAGATCGTTCTGATTGACCGATTTCGAGATCGGCTCCGGTAGCGGGCCGGAATTGCCGATGCAGGTGGTGCAGCCATAGCCGACCAGATTGAAGCCGAGCGCGTCGAGATCGGTTTGCAGCCCGGACTTCGTCAGATAGTCCGTGACAACCTGGCTGCCTGGCGCAAGCGAAGTCTTTACCCAAGGCTGCACCGCGAGGCCCTTCGCCTTGGCATTGCGCGCGAGCAGGCCGGCCGCCACCATTACGCTCGGATTAGAGGTGTTCGTGCAGGAGGTAATGGCCGCAATGACGACATGGCCGTCGCCGAGCTGATAGTCCGCGCCCTCGACCTTTCCAGTCTTGCAGAGCAATGCGGGCGAACCGCCGCCTTCGTCGGTCATCTTGGCTTCTTCGCTGCCGGGCTTATATCCGCGGATCTCAGCAAGCGCGCTCTCAAAGCCGTCCGCCGCATTGGCAAGCGAAACGCGGTCCTGCGGACGGCGCGGACCGGCAAGGCTCGGCTCGACAGTGTCGAGGTCCAGATCAAGCGTGTCGCTGAATACCGGGTCCGGGGTCGACCCCTCGCGCCACATGCCCTGCGCCTTCGCATAGGCCTCGACAAGCACGATGCGATGCGGGTCGCGGCCGGTAGCGCGCAGATAGGCGAGCGTGTCGCTGTCGATCGGGAAGAAGCCGCAGGTAGCGCCATATTCGGGCGCCATGTTGCCGATCGTCGCCTGGTCCTCCAGCGCCAGCCGGCCGAGCCCCTCGCCGAAGAACTCGACGAATTTTCCAACCACGCCTTTTTTGCGCAGCATCTGTGTGACGGTCAGCACGAGGTCCGTCGCGGTGACGCCTTCGCGCAGCTTGCCGCTCATGCGGAAACCGACGACCTCGGGGATCACCATCGAAATCGGCTGGCCGAGCATCGCCGCCTCGGCCTCGATGCCGCCGACGCCCCAGCCGAGAACGGCGAGGCCGTTAACCATAGTGGTATGGCTGTCTGTGCCAACAAGCGTGTCGGGGAAGGCCTGTGTCACTTCGCCGTTCGCCGTCTTGATCGTCTTGGTCCAGACGGTCTGCGAGAGATATTCGAGATTGACCTGGTGGCAGATGCCGGTGCCGGGCGGAACGACGCGGAAATCGTTGAAGGCGCCGGCGCCCCAGCGCAGGAATTCGTAGCGCTCTTTGTTGCGCGCATATTCCATCTCGACATTGGTCTTGAACGCCATGCCGTTGCCGAACGCGTCGACCATCACCGAGTGGTCGATGACGAGGTCGACCGGCACGAGCGGATTGATCTTGGCCGGATCTCCGCCCATCGCCTTCATGGCGTCCCGCATGGCGGCGAGATCGACGACGGCGGGAACCCCGGTGAAATCCTGCATCAGCACGCGCGCGGGGCGATAAGCGATCTCACGATCGGATTTGCGCGCGGTCAGCCAGGCAGCCATCGCCTTGACGTCATCGGCGGTGACGGTCTGGCCATCCTCGAAGCGCAGCAGATTTTCCAGAAGAACCTTGAGCGAAAACGGCAGCTTGGAAATTCCGGCAAGGCCGTTTTTTTCCGCTTCCGGCAGACTGAAATATTCGTATTGTCTGCCTTCCACGTCCAGGACGCGGCGGCTTTTGAAGCTATCGAGGGAAACAGTCGTTTGAGCGGTCATGGCAGGGCCTCCAATTCAGCGCGCGGACAGCCGGGGTGTGCCCCGCCGGCATCAAACATTTCCATGTCGTATAGAGCTGGCCACGCAATCCATCAGAATCAGTCTTGCCGTTTTGTCATATGCTAGCGCATCCCGCCATACAACTCCTCGTCAATGACCTCGCCGCGATACGCGGCACGCGTGTCATCTTTCGGGGCCTCGGCTTGGAGGCGAGCGGGGGTGACGCAGTGACGCTGGTCGGTCCGAACGGCGCGGGCAAGACCACATTCCTACGCTGCCTCTCCGGTCTTCTGCGCCCCTTCCATGGCACAATCACGATCAAGGGCTGCGACGACGAGCAAAGCGTCGGGGAACAGTGTCACTATATCGGCCACCTGAACGGGATCAAGCCCGCCTTCACCGTCTCCGACAATCTTGTATTTTTTGCGGATTTTCTGGGTGGCAGCCGGGAGGACGTCGCCCAAGCGGCCGAGCGACTGGCGCTCGCCGAACTGGAAGATATTCCGGCCGCCTATCTCTCGGCCGGACAGAAGCGGCGGCTCGGTCTTGCGCGTCTGCTTTGCGCGCGGCGGCCACTCTGGCTGCTCGATGAGCCGGCGGTCTCTCTCGATCAGGCATCGCAGCGGATTCTCGCCGGCATGGTTGCCGAACATTTGGCGAGAGGCGGCATCGTCATTGCCGCGACACACACGCCGCTCGGCTGGAGTGATGCCAAAACGATCGACTTCGCCGAGATCGCCCGGCAGAGCGTAGCGGACGCTCGATGACAGGGTTCCTCGCCCTCATTCGCCGTGACCTGCTGCTCGCCAGGCGCCAAGGCGGCGCCGTTGCCGTCGCTCTCGGCTTTTACCTTGTCATTGTCGCGACGCTCCCGCTCGGCCTCGGGCCGGATCTGAACCTCTTGAGCCGCATTGCGCCGGGCGTGCTATGGGTAGCTCTGCTGCTCTCCTCGCTGCTCTCGGCCGATCGCATGTTTCATGACGATTACGACGACGGCTCTCTCGAAGTGATCGCCCTCGGCCCGTTACCGCTGGAGTTGGTCGCCTTCGCCAAGGCGATCGCCCATTGGCTGAGCGTCGGCATTCCGCTTCTCCTGCTCGCCCCGCTTCTCGCCTTGCTGCTCAATATGGAAGGCCGCGCTTACGGACCGTTGCTGCTGACGCTGCTCGCCGGCACCCCGGCGGTCAGCTTTCTGGCCGGCATCGGTGCGGCGCTGACGCTGGGGATGCGCCGCGGCGGACTGATTCTGCCGCTGCTGATCCTGCCGCTTTATGTGCCCATCCTGATCTTCGGCGTCTCTGCGATCGATGCGATCGTCACAGGCCCCGGCAGCTTCAGCGCGCCGTTTTCGATTCTTTGTGCGTTAACCCTCGCGACCGCCGTGCTGGCTCCATTCGCAACCGCCGCCGCTTTAAGGCTCAACCTGTCCTGAAAAATCAGCTTTCGAGGCGCCCGCGACGAATTCGACCGGCTTTGCCGGCAGGCCTGCCTTGCAATGGGCGCAAACACTGGGCAAATATGACGAACGATGGCTATCTTTTCCACGCTCGCCAATCCCAGCTTTTTCATGCGGTTGACGGACCGCGTATTGCCATGGCTTGCGGGCGTCACGGTCGTTCTGATGGCGATCGGGCTTTATATGTCGTTCTTCGTCGCGCCGCCTGACTATCAGCAGGGCGAGACCGTGCGGATCATGTTCATTCATGTTCCCTCGGCCTGGCTCGCCATGTTCTGCTATATGATCATCGCCTTCTCATCAGTCGGCTCGCTGATCTGGCGACACCCTCTTGCCGACGTCTCCGCGAAAGCCGCCGCGCCGATTGGTGCCGCTTTCACCCTTCTGGCGCTGATCACCGGCAGCCTTTGGGGTAAGCCGATGTGGGGCACCTATTGGGTGTGGGACGCTAGACTTACATCCGTTCTGGTCCTCTTCTTTCTTTACCTCGGTCTGATCGCGCTGTGGCAATCGATCGAAGACCCCTCGCGCGCCGGACGGGCGGCAGCAATTTTAGCGGTTGTCGGCGTCGTTAACATTCCGATCATCAAGTTTTCCGTCGATTGGTGGAACACGCTGCATCAGCCCGCAAGCGTGATGCGTTTAGGCGGCCCGACGATCGATCCATCTATCCTCGACCCGCTTCTGGTCATGGCTCTTGCTTTTAGCTGTCTGTTCGTTTGGCTGCATCTGAAGGCGATGCGGGCCGAAATTCTGAAACGGCGCGTCGAAACGATGATGATGACTCGCGTCAGCCAGGCCGCAACGTTGAAAGCAGCCGCGGAGTAGGAGATTTCATGGATTTGGGACCGCATGCGGGCTTCATCTGGGCCTCCTACGCAATAACGGCGGTCGTCGTATCGGCCCTTGTCTTCCGCGCGATTGCCGAGGAACGAAAGCAGCGCAAGGCGCTGGCGCGGCTTGAAGCGCAGGGCATCCGGCGCCGCTCGGATGCGCATTCTTCTGGAAACGGCCACTCATGACGACGGACGTCGAAACAAGACGAGGATTTCGCCCCGGTTATCTCGTGCCGCTGATCGTGGTTGCCGGGATGGCAGCGCTTTTCCTTGCCGCGCTCTACTCCGGCGATCCATCGCGCCTGCCGTCCGCACTGATCGGCAAGCCGGTGCCGCAATTCTCGCTGCCGCCGGTCGACGGGCTTGCCGAGATCGGGCAGAAGACGCCCGGCCTTTCGAGCGCCGATCTGGCCAAGGGGCAAGTCAGCATCGTAAATGTGTGGGCCTCATGGTGCGGCCCCTGTATTCAGGAACAGCCGCATCTCGTGGCCCTGAAAGCGCGGAAGGATCTGCACCTCGTCGGCATCAACTATAAGGATGAACCAGATGCCGCCCGGCGGTTTCTGGGCCGCTACGGCAACCCCTTCGATGCGCTCGGCGCGGACCGCAACGGCCGTGTCGCCATCGACTGGGGCGTCTACGGCGTCCCTGAAACCTACATCGTCAACGGGCGCGGCGAGATTATCTATAAGTTCGTCGGCCCCCTGAGCGAGGAGCAGATCCGCAATCAACTGCTCCCAATCATCGCCAAGGCGAAAGCGGCTGACCGCGCAAGCGGCAGAGGCTGATACTGCTATATCAGATCGTCCCGGTCATCCCGGTCGAAATACGGGTCATCGCGGCGATAGTTTCCGTGCCCTTTCGGCAGCAGCAACAGCAGCAGCACCGTCGGGGGCAAAAGAAACGCGAAAATGACCCAATAACCAGGATGTCTGCGCTTTGCGGGCGCGACCACACCGGCGATAAGCCCGGCGGTCAATGCGGACGCAAGGTACAAGGTGATCAAAAGCCCTGCTTGCATCACACGGCACTCCTAGCCCTCACCCCCATCTGATTTAAGCGTCTTAAGGGGCGAAAAGAATACCCCGCTTGCTGGAAGGACGTCCCGGAAATTCATTTGTGTCCCCAGCGATTATCGCCATATAAGACAAGATGACTTATAGCGCCCATGCTTTTCGTAAGATGAACGGGCTCGGCAATGATTTTGCCGTGTTCGACGCCCGTTTCTCGCGGTACAGTCTCGGCCCGGCCGAGGCGAGGCGAATCGCGGACCGGAAACATGGAATCGGCTGCGACCAGGTGATTCTGATCGAGCCGGCGCGGGGTGCGGACGCTTTCATGCGCATTCTCAACGCCGACGGGTCGGAAGCCGCTGCCTGTGGCAACGCCACGCGCTGCGTTGCGGCGTTGCTGGCGGAGGAAACCGGGCGCGCGGACGTCTCGATCGAAACCGATGCCGGTCTGCTGCGCTGTGTCGCACGGGCCGACGGCAGCGTGACCGTCGATATGGGAGCAGCGCGTCTCGGCTGGGACGAAATCCCGCTATCGAGGCCGTTCGCCGATACCGCCACACTCGACGTCGGATTCGATGCTGGAAAGGCGGGCGTGCTGAAGGGGCCGGGCGCCGTCAATGTCGGCAATCCGCATTGCATTTTTGTCGTCGAGGACATCGATGTCTATGACCTCGCCGAAATCGGCCCGCGGATCGAGCATGACCTGCTCTTCCCTGAGCGCATCAATGTCTCGCTCACTCAGATTCTGGCACCCGATGCGATGAAACTGCGCGTCTGGGAACGGGGTGCCGGCTTGACCAAAGCCTGCGGCACTGCCGCCTGCGCCGCCGGCGTTGTAACCGCCAGGAAGGGACTGACGGGCCGCTTGGTTTGCGTTCAGCTACCGGGCGGTAACCTCATGATCGAATGGCGCAAAGCCGACGGGCACATCCTGATGACCGGTCTCTGGGAGCTGGAGTATCAAGGTGAGTTCGATTTCGGTGAACCGGCGCTTGCCAGCTGATCCAAGTCAATCGATGCCGTCAAACGAGCCACATGTCGTCAACTTTGGCTGTCGCCTGAATGCGTATGAAAGCGAGGCCGTGGCGGAGCATGCGCGCGCAGCCGGGCTCGAAAACACCGTCGTCATCAATACCTGCGCGGTCACCGCCGAAGCAGTGCGTCAGGCGCGTCAGGCCATCCGCAAGACACGCAGGGAGAACCCGGCGGCACGCATCGTTGTTACGGGCTGCGCAGCACAGACCGATCCGCAAGGCTTCGCCGCGATGGCCGAGGTAGACCACGTCGTTGGCAATGACGAGAAGATGCGCGTCTCGACCTTCGACGCCATTGCGCAGGGCAGCGGAGAGCGGATCATCGTTAACGACATCATGTCGGTGCGCGAGACCGCCCACCATCTCGTGGCCGGTTTTGGCGGCCGGGCGCGGGCCTATGTGCAGATCCAGAATGGCTGCGATCATCGCTGCACCTTCTGCATCATTCCCTATGGCCGGGGCAACTCCCGCTCGGTGCCGGCCGGCGTGATTGTCGATCAGATCCGGACGCTGGCCGAGCGCGGCTACCGCGAAGTGGTGCTGACCGGCGTCGACATCACCGCCTATGGCGCCGACCTCCCCGGCGAAATGACGCTGGGTCGTTTGGTGCGGAAAATTCTGGCGCTTGTCCCGGAATTGCCGCGCCTGCGCCTCTCTTCGATCGATACGATCGAAGTGGACGAGCCCCTCATGCGGGCGCTCGCGGAGGAAGAGCGGCTGATGCCGCATTTGCACCTTTCGCTTCAGGCCGGCGACGACATGATTTTAAAGCGGATGAAGAGGCGGCATTTGCGCGCTCATGCGATCGATTTCTGCCGGCAGGCGCGAAACCTCCGCCCGAACATTGTTTTCGGCGCCGACATCATCGCCGGTTTTCCGACCGAGACGGAGGAGATGTTCGCCAACTCGCTCCGGCTGGTCGAGGATTGCAGCCTGACCTTTCTCCATGTTTTTCCGTTCTCGCCGCGCCCTGGCACACCCGCGGCGCGGATGCCGCAGCTCGATCGGAGGCAGGTCAAGGAACGCGCGGAAAAGCTGCGGCAGGTTGGGAAAGGCGCTCTCGATGCCTATCTAAGCTCTTGTAAGGGGCGGCGCATCGAAGTGCTCATGGAACAGGGCAATCTCGGACGCACGCCGCAATTCGCCGAAATCACGCTCAGCGAAGCGGTCGCCTCCGGGCGCCTCGTTGCAGCCACAGTGACCGGCCACGAGAAAGGCCGTCTCAGAGGAACAATGCAATCGTGAGTGATACCGAGCCGACAAAAAAAGGCATGTTCAACCGCCTTTTCGGCCGGGATCACACTCCCTCCGAAACACCTGCGGACGCGGCCGTGCTCGAGGAAAAATCGCAGCTGGAGCCACAGGCGGCCGTCCCGGAGCCCCAACTTGAAGCTAGTGAAGACACAGAGCCCGCGCCGCTTCCCAAGCAAGGCTGGTTCGACAGGCTTCGCCATGGCCTATCCAAGACATCCAACCAGCTCACACGTGGAATTGGGGATGTCTTCACCAAGCGCAAGCTCGATGCGACCACGCTCGATGAACTCGAGGATCTACTGATTCAAGCCGATCTCGGGCTCGATACCGCCGTGCGCATTGCGGACCGCCTGTCCGAAGGACGGTACGACAAGGAAATCTCACCGGAAGCCGTCCGCGCGGTCCTTGCCGAAGAAGTCGAAGCCGCATTGCGGCCGGTCGCCAAGCCGCTCACGATCGACCGATCCAAACGGCCTCACATCATCCTGGTTGTCGGAGTCAACGGCACTGGGAAGACGACGACGATCGGCAAGCTTGCGCAGCAACTTACGGGCGAAGGCCGCCGGGTTATCCTCGCCGCCGGCGATACATTCCGCGCTGCGGCGACCGAGCAGCTCAAGATTTGGGGCGAGCGCACCAGCTCCCCCGTCGTCGCCGGGAAAACAGGTGCGGATGCTGCCGGTCTCGTTTTCGATGCGCTCGCCCGTGCCCGCGACGAGAGCCGCGAGATTCTCATCATCGATACGGCCGGACGGCTTCAGAACAAGGCCAACCTGATGGCCGAACTCGAGAAGATCGTGCGCGTTATCAAGAGGATCGATCCCGAGGGGCCGCACACGGTTCTCCTGACGCTCGACGCCACGACCGGGCAGAACGCTTTGAATCAGGTCGAGATCTTCAAGAAGACCGCGGGCGTCACGGGGCTCATAATGACAAAGCTTGACGGTACGGCGCGAGGCGGAATTCTCGTCGCCATCGCCGACAAGTACAAACTGCCGGTTCACGCAGTCGGCGTCGGAGAGGGCGCCGAGGATCTTCAACCGTTCGATGCGCGTGACTTTGCCAGAGCTATCGCAGGTTTGTGACAACAACAGAAGTGGACGTTCGAGTTGGGAAAGCTGTCTACATCAACCAGGCTGATTACAAAGCTGTTTCTTGAGTTTATGCCGCTGGGCCTGTTTTTCCTTGCCAGCACGGAATACAATTTCTTCGTCAGCACCACGGTGATGATGGTGGCGACCGTCGTCTCGCTGATCGCAACCTGGCGGCTGTTCCGGCAACTGGCACTGATGGCGATCATCACGGCGGTGACCAGCTTTTGCGCCGGCGCAATCACGCTGGGGCTGCACGATCCGATGTATGTACAGATGAAGCCGACCATCATCGGGCTAGTGTTCGCCGCAATCCTTTTCACCGGGCTGGTATCGGACAAGCCTCTCTTCAAAATCCTGCTCGGGCAGAATCTGCATCTGAGCGATGAGGGCTGGCGCGTGCTCACCATGCTTTGGCTCGGTTACTTTATCTTCATATCCGGGCTGAATGAATATATCTGGCGGTCCTATAGCTGGCATTTCTGGGCGGCGTTCAAAGCGTTCGGACTCATGCCGCTCACGATCCTCTATGCGGTGCCGCAGATTTATCTTTTGAAGAAATACCGGATGGCGGGGGCGGATTCCTATTTCGGATATGAAAAGCACGAAACCGCGAAGCCCATCGTGAAGAGCCGTACAGCCGAGGCGGCGGCAAAGAGCACGGCGCCCTGACGAGGAGATGCAAGAGAGACCGCAATGCCGCTATTGAAGCTCGTTTTCGAACTCGGCCCTCTCGTCGTGTTCTTTCTTGCCAACAACCGCTATGACATCTTTGTCGCCACGGCGTCTTTCATGGTCGCCACGGTGCTCGCTCTCATCGCCAGCAGACTGACCCTGAAAAAGGTGCCGATCATGCCGCTGGTGACTGGCGTGTTCGTGCTGATCTTCGGCGCACTGACGCTTTATCTGCACAATGATGTCTTCATCAAAATGAAGCCGACCATCGTGAATGCGCTGTTCGCGGGTGCGCTCGGCGGCGGACTTTTCTTCGGGCGTCCACTGATGAAGATCCTGCTTGGCGATGTCATCCAACTCCGGGATGAGGGCTGGCGCATACTAACTCTCCGCTGGACCTGTTTCTTCGTGGTCCTCGCAATCCTCAATGAAATCGTCTGGCGCAACTTCTCGACCGACAGCTGGGTGGCATTCAAAACCTTCGCCATCATGCCGATCACGATCGTTTTTATGATGGCTCAGATCGGACTGTTGCAAAAATATCAGATATCTGAAGATACGGCCGACGCACACTCGCGCTAACGCTCAGGAATTGCTAGAGGTTTTCCGCTAGATTGAAAGCCTACGCTCAATCATGTCCGCGCAGCCCTATGCTTGCCATCATGTTTCGGCGTAGGTTAGCTACGACGACCACGGAGGTCGTCGTGAGACCACAGCAACGGAAACAGCTCCTGTCGATCCTATGAGTACACGCAAGACGAAACCGGCGAACAGGGCCCCTGAGAAGCGAGCCAGCGCAAAGAAATCGCCGGCCACCCAAAAGAAAGCGGCGCTGCCCGCTTTCGAGGGCTCGGTCACACACCTCGTTCACCGCGCCGAGCAGTGCGCGGGCGACATCTTTACCCGCATCGCTCCGACCGGCATGATTACGCCGCGTCAATTTGCGATTCTGGAAGCGATCGAGCAGAACCCCGGCATCAGTCAGACGGGCCTCGTCGACAAGACGGGAATCGACAGATCGACATTGGCGGACATCGTCCGCAGGATGCTCGACAAGGGACTCGTTCAGCGCGAGCGCACGGCCGAGGATGCTCGGGCCTATGCCGTCAAGCTGACGCGCAAAGGCACCAACACGCTGAAGAAAATGCGTCCGCATGCCGAGGAGGCAGACCGGCAGATGCTGGCTGCGATCCCCAAGGAACACCGCGATATGTTCCTGTCCGTCCTGTCGCAGATGGTCGAGACCCTGTCGAAGCGGAACGAGTTGGCAAAATAGAATTGCGCCTGCGGCATGGCTGAAGGGCTGGTAATTCAGCCGCCTTTGTCCTATCTTATGGTCAGATTGAGTATATCAGCGGGCAATTGCGCGTCTGAATATGCTCAATGTGAGCATATCGGCCTCGAAGCTCATCCGAGGCACTGGAGGAGGAGATGGCAACCGTGACCCTGAATCTGGACGGGCGCAGGCAGACGGCCAAGGAGCATCTGCCGGTTCCGGAACTCGTATACACCAAGGATGTTGCTCGCGAGACGGCTGGTCTCTATCAGCGGGTTTCGTCGGTCGTGCCCCCGGTGGAGTGGCCGGCGTTCGCGCCCTACATCAAGGCCATCGACGAGTTGAAACGGCAGCGGAATGCGGTCATCCTGGCACACAACTATATGACGCCAGAGATTTTTCACTGCGTCGCCGATTTTGTGGGTGACTCCCTGCAACTCGCCAAGGAAGCCTCTAAGACCGATGCCGAAGTCATCGTCCAATGCGGCGTGCACTTCATGGCGGAGACCTCGAAAATCTTGAATCCGGACAAGACGGTGCTGATCCCGGACAGCCGAGCGGGATGTTCGCTTGCAGCCTCGATTACGGGCGAGGACGTCCGCGCCCTGCGGGAGGCCTATCCCGGCGTTCCGGTCGTCACCTATGTGAACACGTCAGCCGACGTGAAGGCCGAGAGCGATATTTGCTGCACATCGTCCAACGCTGTGAAGGTGGTCGAGAGCCTCGGCGCGCCGCGGGTGATCATGATCCCGGACGAATATCTGGCGAAATACGTGGCGACGCAGACCGATGTAGAGATCATCACGTGGAAAGGCCACTGCGAGGTTCATGAGCGTTTCACCGGCGAAGAGCTGCGGAGCTTCCGCGATGCCAATCCCGGATTGAAGATCATCGCCCACCCGGAATGTGCTCCCGATGTCATCGGCGAGGCGGATTATACCGGCTCAACCAGCGGAATGATCAGCTGGATGAGGAATAATCGGCCGTTGAAAGTGATGCTCGTGACCGAGTGCTCCATGAGCCACAATGTTCAGGCCGAGACGCCTGACGTCGAGTTCATCCGGCCGTGTAATTTCTGCCCGCATATGAAGCGGATCACCTTGCCGAAGATCCTCAATTCGCTGGTGACAATGGAGGAAGAGGTCACCGTCGATCCGGTCGTCGCGGAGCGCGCGCGTCGGGCAGTGGAGCGGATGATCAATCTGACGAATTAACTCGGAAATCGATGAGAACCCGGCGGATCATCTCGCGCCGGGTTTTTATTTTACTGCCCCGACGCGGTGTCGGAAGGCGCACTGGAGCGCGCTATTGCCCGCGCCCCTTCGGCAGTGCGCCGAGATCGCGATAAAGGCTGGCCTCTTCGCCGCCCATATCGAGCGCGCCAATTCTATCGAAATCGTGCCCCACGAGCGTGTCCGAAAAGAACGCGTAAACATCCTGCATGCGGGCAGAGCTTTTTTCCTCGTCCAGGAGGTCGATATTGCTTCTCAGAATCTGAAAAAAATCTGCGGTCTGTGCCATGACCTTATCTCCCGTCTCAGATTTGTTTTCAGCATCGGTCCTAAAACCGGCGTCTTCGACCTGCTCTTAATTGCGAACGGAGAAGTGCCGGGCCCCATTCTGGTCATGACACCATATTTTTCCTGAACCTGAGATTTACCGGCGAGCAGGGAGACCTCTGCGAAAGTCGTGGCGAGCTATGGATAATCATTTGCAGCTGAAATGGTGAGGTGGGCCGCCAGCCGAGAGCGGATCCCCTCCGCCTCGGCCTTCGCTCAGCGCAGCCTCACCGTGACCCTATCGACCCGGCCCTCGGCATCGATGACCGAAAGCTGAACAAAACCCTCGCCGGCCGGCGTCCAGAATGCCTCCCGGCGATAGGGTGGTGTAGCGATCGGCGCGCCGTTGACCAGCCAGGTCAGCGGCAGGACCCCGCCTTCCGCCTTGAATGCAATCGGCATGCGGTCGCCATTGGCCTCATGGCTCATCTCCAGCTCTGCGCGATCGGGGGGGAAGGCGATGTGAACCGGCGGATCGGCGTTTGCGACCTCAGCCGTGGCCGCTGACGCGCTGTCCGGCTCGCGGAAATTGGCGAGCGGCGGTGGCAATGTCGTCGTGGTCGCGGTAATCACACCGTGCGGGGGCGGCGGCAGCGGAACACGATCCGGGCTGATCTGGGCGAAAATATCGAACAGCATTGGCGCGGCCTTGGTCAGGCCGGTCAAGCCGGGGGTCGGTGTCGAATTGGGCCGGCCCAGCCAGACGGCCACTACATATCGGCCATCGAAGCCGGCGGCCCAGGCATCGCGATAGCCATAGGATGTCCCCGTCTTGAAGGCGATCTGCCCGCCTTTGGCGTAAGTTGGCGGCGGCGCCCCGCGCAAAATATCCATGACGTACCACGCTGCAGCCGGACGCAGAAGCGGCTCCGGCGCGGCAGGGCGCAATGGCACGCCGTCCCGCAGGTAATGCAGCGTGATCGGCTCGCCGCCGCGGGCGAGCGCCGTGTAAAGCCCGGCGAGCTGGTCGAGCCGCAGGCCGACGCCGCCGAGCGCAACCGCCAGATTGCGCGGCACGTCGATATCGAAACCGGCCTGCCGTACGCGGGCTGCGAGCCGCGACGGACCAACCGCCGCCAATACTTTCACGGCAGGGATGTTGAGCGACAGCTGCAAAGCCTGCCGGATCGTCACCGCGCCGCGATAGCTGTTATCGAAATTTTCTGGCGCGTAGTGGCCGAAGCGGACGGGACGGTCCTGAATCATCGTCTCGGGATGAGCCAGACCGGCCTCGAAAGCCAAGCCGTAGATAAAGGGCTTTAGCGCGGAGCCGGGCGAACGAACGGCCTGGGTCATATCGATCGGGCCGTTGCGGTCGAAATCGAAATAATTCGCTGAACCGACATCGGCGAGAACCTCGCCGGTCTGGTGGTCGATGACCATGGCAGCTGCCGAAATCTTTGGCCCAACGCCTGCGGCATGGCGGGCGACCACGGCTTCAACGCCCGCCTGAAGCCGCGCGTCGATGGTCAGCTTGATCACATCGTCCTTCGTGCTCCCGGCGGCGCGCTCGGCGAGATGGGCGGCAAGGGCTGGAAAATTGTATCGCGCGACATGCAGCTGCTGGTGCTTCGCGAATGCGGCTTCGGCCTGGCTGATCACCCCGGCTGCCAAAGCGCGGTCGATAACGCGGTTGCGCGCCTGCCGCGCATCGGCGGGGTAGCGGTCCGGACGGCGCTGTTCCGGCGATTGCGGCAGCGCCACAAGCAGGGCCGCTTCGGCGATCGTCAGATGGCGAGGCTCCTTGCCGAAATAAGCAAGCGATGCCGCCCGCACACCCTCGATATTGCCGCCGAACGGCGCGAGCCGCATATAGAGTTCAAGGATTTCGCGCTTGGACAGCATTCCCTCTAGTTGCCATGCCCGAAAAATCTGCCCGATCTTGGCAAGATAGGACCGCGTCGGACGATCATCCAAGAGCCGCGCGGTCTGCATGGTCAGGGTCGATGCGCCGGAGACCGGATGGCGGTGGCGGACCAATTGCCAGATCGCGCGCAGGGCCGCCCGGAAATCGACGCCGTCATGGTGATAGAAGCGCTTGTCCTCATAGGTGAGCAGCAGCTTTAAATAGCGTGGGTCGACATCCTCGGCCGCGGCCGGAAGCCGCCACAGCCCGTCGGGCGTCGTGAAGGGCCGCAGGAGCTGGCCATGGCGGTCGACGACCAGCTTTGAGCTGACTTTCGTCGCGGCGAGCGGCGGAGGGCCGAGCCAGGCGATAGCCGCCTGATAACCGGCGATGACGCAGACGGTCAGTACACCGATAGTGCCAGCAAGCATCCCAAGGACGCGCCGGAGACGCGTTGCCTTGACCATTATCCGGCGGACCATACGCATGACGCCGCGCCTTGCAGATTAGCGCCCGATCTCGATCTTGCCCGGCGCCGTCCGCGCAAAGCGCTCCGGCCGGTACATATCCTCCACATAGGCGCCCGGATGGGTGTAGGTGCCGGGCACGACCGCACGCATCACATAAGCCATCGTGTAGGACGCCGGCTTCAGATCGTTCGCGTTGATTTCCGAGAATGCCGCCGTAAAGCGGTCATCACGGAACGCCGTATGCTCGGGGTTCGTATTGTCACCGAGCCAAGCGAAAGCCTTCAGGTCGCTGCCTTTGACGAGCTGCGGATTTTCGATCTCGAAACCCGCCGGCAGCCGGTCCTCGACGACGATATGGCCCAGCTTGGCTTGCGTCTCACTGACTTTCAGCACAACGACAAAACGGTCGTTCTGCTTCACTTTGTCGAACTGCACCTCTTTGCCATCCGGCGTATAGACGCGCCGCTCGATGGTGAAGCCGGACGATGCCGCGGGTTCAGGCGTCACCGAAGCGCCATTGACGATCACCGACGCGCTAACCGGCTGGTCGGCGATATTCTTGACCACCAGCGGAGCGCGGGTCAGATCCGAAGCGCTCAGCACGCGCTGCACAGGGCCGTTCTCCGGCTTGCCATCGACTTCGAGCGTCAAACCTCGGCTCTGGTCGATGAGCGATTTCGCCGCGAGCAGGAGCCAGGCATTTTCCTGAGTGCTCGTCATGCCACTCGCGGCGCGCCGTCGTGAGACATCCTGCAGGATGCCGGGCACGCGCCGAGGCAGCACATTGCTCTCGGAAATCAGCGTCAGCATGGCCGCGCCATCACGCAGAGCCGTGCCGAAATCCGTGCGCCGGGAGAGCATCTCCGGTGTCGGTTCGGGCTTTATGTTTTCCAACGCCACGCTGAACGCACGTTCCGCACGTTCCTTGTCGCCATACATCGCAAGTGCCGCCCCAAGCTGAGCCTGGGCAAGAGGCGTCTCAAAATTGGCAAGCTTCTCGTCGACGTAGTAGCGCAGATCGCCCACGACCGCCCGGCCGGAGCGTGCCAGAACATAGAGCGCATAGGCCAGCTCCTCGCCACCCTTCTTGAACTCCGCCGCGTAATTGACCGAGTTTTTCAGCCGGTCGAGCGCGCTTTCCAGCATGGTCGAGCGGATGCGGTAGCCCTTCTCCTGAGCCCGCGTGAGAAAGTCCGTGACGTAGGCCGTCAGCCACAGATCGGTGCCGCTGGCGGACCACAGGCCGAACGCCCCGCTTGAATCCTGTAGGAGCGCCAGCCGATCGATCGCCTTCTGTATGCGCTCCTTGGCGCCGTTCTCGCCCGAGAGTCCTTCCGCGTCAGCCACCTCGTTGAGATAGAGCAGCGGCATTGCGCGGCTGACAGTCTGCTCGGCGCAGCCGAGCGGATAGCGATCGAGCGCCATGAGCAGGCCGGGCACATCGAGCGCGGCCTCACGCCCGACATTCACAGTGACGCGCGCCGTATCCGGGATCAAATCGGCGAGCAGATCCGGCGTCAGCCGCAGCGAACCGCCCTTGGCAGCGAGGGTCTGCACGGTGCGTCTAGTAATATTCGGCGCGCCCGGTTCGACCTGGAAAGCATAGCCACGGTCGATCGTCGTACCATCCGGCGTGGTCAGGCTCACCGAAACCGACGCCTTGCCGAGCTTATCGCCCGACAGCGCCAGCTCGATATTCCTGCGCTCGCCCTTCTTCAAGCTGAAGCGCTGCTCCGCAGCGGCATCGGCGAGCGAGGCGCCGCCGTCTGCGCTCGACGACAGCACGAACTCACCCTCAGAGCCTTCGACATTCTGGATGCTGAGATGCAGCTCCGACTTGTCGCCCACGATCAGGAATTTCGGCGGCGTGCCCTGCACCACGACCGGATCGCGGATGATGATGTCCTTCGTCGCATGGCCAAGCTCCGAGCCGCTCCAGGCAACCGCCATGACGCGCAGCGTGCCGTCGAAGGCCGGAATGTCGAACGATACCTCGGCCTTGCCATCATTGCCGACTTCGACGGTGCCGGAATAGAAGGCCACCGGCTCGGCGTTGAGCGGGCGGCCCTGCATGCTCATGCCTGAAGGCGCGCCGTCGCCGCCGGAGCGGATCGTTCCGCGGACGCCCTGCATGCCGTCGATCAGCTTGCCATAGAGATCGCGGATCTCGGTGCCGAGGCGCCGCTGGCCGAAATAGAATTGATCAGGCTGCGGCGCTTTATAATCTGTGAGATGGAGAATGCCAACGTCGACCGCGGCAACAGCCACATGCGCCTTCTCGCCGCTTGCGAGCCCGGTCAGCGTCAGCGGAATGGTGAGGCGCTGGTTCGGGCGCGACTTCTCCGGCAGGTCGAGCGCCACACCGATTGTGCGATCGGCCGCATCGAAGCCAAGCCATTTGACGCCAATCGCGCGGCCGGGCATGCGTTTGGCCTTGGCGTCCATCGGGCGGTACAGTTCGGCCATGACATAGGCGCCAGGGCCCCAATCATTGCCGATCTTGAAGGAGACCGTCGTCCCGCTTTCCGGAACGGCGACGGTCTGCGTCGCCAGCAGCTTGTCGCTGACGATCGACACAATGGCGTCGCCAGCCATGCGCGGCGAGATCTTCACCTGGACCTGGTCGCCCGGCCTGTATGACCGCTTATCGAGCGCGATGTCGAGAATGTCCGGCGTTTCGCTGGTCTCGGAGACGTACCAGCCGGAATAAAAGGTGACGCTCGCCGGCAGCGCCTGCAAACCGGGCGCCGTTACTTCGAGGCGATAGCGACCGTACTCCGTTGCCACGTCGACATGGGCGGGCTGCCCGGCCTCGACATCCACCGTGCCGTTCGAGACCTTGCGGACATAGTTTACCGTCTCATATTCCCAGCGGCCATCGCGGTTGTACCATTGGAAGCGCGATTCGATCCGGGACAGCTCCCAGTTCAGGCCTTTCATTGCGGTCGGCTTGCCGTCGCGATCGAGCACGACGATCTCGAAGCTGTGCGAGCCGGCATCGCCGGCATGATTGCCCTTGAATGCGGGCTTGATGCCGATGAAGGGCTTTGCCGGGCGGACGTCGAAATCCTTCGTCTCGGGGAGCACTCGGCCGCTTGGCTCCCGCATTCTAACAACCAACTCGGCCTTGAGCGGTTTGGTCGTCTGGGTCAGGGGCGGCAGCTCCGCCTGGATCGTCGCAATGCCTTTGCTGTCCGTCGATGGCAGGTTTTCGAGCGGCTGACGCAGCGGAGCGAAGGTCTCGTCCTCGAGGCCGAAATCGTAATCGGCATAGCCTTCCGGCCCCTTGCCGCGCGCGGAAACATTCACCTCGCCTTCGAGCGCAAGATCGGAAGCCGGCGCGCCGTAAAGATAGCGGCCCTCGACCTTCACTTTCATGCCGGCATCAGGCGAAATCACCGTCTTCTCCGGCGTCAGCGTCATCTCCAGACGCTCCGGCGTGTAGTCTTCGACGAGGAACGCGGTATCGCCTATCGAGGGGCCTTTCGGGTCGGCATGGAGGCTGACCCGCCAGGTTCCGGTCATCGCCGTCGCCGGGATCGTCAGCGTCAGGCTGCGGCCACCATCGCCTTCGTCCCGCAGAAGCTCGCGGCTGAACTCGACATTATCCGGCCGGAAAATCTTCAGCGTCAGCGGAACGCCGTGCACAGCCTTGCCTGCCGCATCGCGCAGCAGCGCGGTGAGATAGACCTTCTCGCCCGGCCGATAGACGCCGCGCTCGGCGAAGATCATCGCATCGAGCGGACCGGGCGTCTGCCGCCCGCCGACGCCCCGGTCGGAGAGGTCGAAAGCCGCTTTCGTGAGATCGAGAAATCCGTAATCGCCGTTGTCCTCGCGTGCGACCAGGATCGCAGGCGCAAGGCCGCCCGTCCCGCGCGTCAGACCGGCGTCGAAATGCACATAACCGTTGCTATCGGACTTGGCCGTGCCGAGAACATCGTTGTTACGCGCCAGAAGGCGCACTTCGATGCCGCTCTTCGCCTTGGCGTCGGCAAGCGAGCGGATGAAGGCGTGGACACCGTCGGCGCCGTTCATCGCGGTCAGGCCGAGATCGGAGACGACGAACCACTGGGTGGCGCGATAGCCGTAATCGTCATTGCCGCCCTTGCCGGTGCCGTCATCCGGCTGGCCGGTCATGATATAGAGGCCGGGCTTCAGGTTGGGCAGCAGCTCGTCGATCGGGAAGGCGATAGTGGTCTCTTCGTTGAGCGTGGTCTTGACCGGCATCTCCCCGGTCCACAGCAACTGCCCCTTGCTCTTTTCGATCTCATCCGCCTGGTAGCTGTCGAGCTGCTGGCCGAACGAGCCGTCGAGCACCTCGCTGGTCAGACGGCGGTCGCCGACCTGATAGATCTTGATCTTGATCGACTTGGTGTTGACCGCAACGACCGGGATGCCCTGCTGGCCGGAACGCGGCAGCACGTAATTCTGATTGGCGAAGCGCACGGACGGCTTGCGGTCGCGGACATAGACTGTCAGATCGATCGACTTCGGCAGGTTTTCTTCAACGGCCGAGGGCAGCCCTTCGCGGATCTTGACCTGATAGCGCCGGCCGTGAAGCAGTTCTTCGACGCAAAGCTGCGAATCCTGGACCCGCACGCCGGCGGGATCCTCGCCGTTGACCGAGACGAATTTCGCGAAATCGACGCGGCCATAGGCGAGCGTCTCGGAAAACTGGATGCACAGACGTGGCGAGGATGCATCGGAGTCGACTGTGTAGTCGAGCATGCGGAAACCATGCTCGGCGACGACCTGCTCGAAAGTGGTGCGGATGTCGGCATTCTCCTGAAGCTGCAGACTTTCCTTATACGCCTCGATAGCCGGACGCCAGAGCGAGCGGTCGGTATAGCTCTCGGCCAAAGTAGCGAGCGCAGCGGCTTTCAGGCTGTCTGTTTTCGCGCGCTGATAGGCGACATAGGCGGTCGAGCTGGCATTGCGCCAGAAACTGCTCTTTTCGTTCGGCTGAGCGTTCTCTATCGCCAGATAGGCGCGCGCCAGTTCGAGCCAGGTGTCGGCTGCGGTCGGATCGACCACGACGGACGATGCGAAATAGCCGGTAGCGCGGCGGGCATCCTTCGCCCTCAAAGCCGCTTCGCCGCGGCCCTTCCATCCTTTGGCGCTGTTGCCATCGCTCGGCCACTGAGCCTTCAGATAGGCTTCATACTCTCGCGCAGCACGTTCGGTATCATCGTGAATGAAAGGCTTATTCTGAGCGTGGGAAGAAATAGCGGGGAGAGCAGCGGAAAAGAAAAATGCGGCGAGGAAAAGCGCCGAACGCAACGCTGAAGGCATCGGAAATCCCCTGATTGCGGGTTCTCGGAGTGAACCGAAAGTCCATGGTTCGAACGTCCATGAAGCTTTCAGTTCGCAGGATACGCCATCGCGGCGCGATGTCCATAAGACGGGAAATTTATTCAGCGCTTGATGAATGAGCGCCGAACGAAGAGCGAAAGAAAGCGGGCCTGTGGGATTCGGGGAAAACAGCGACCGCGGTTTGACAACCAATGATTGTGCATGCCACGATCTACAAGTCAGACGGATGGTTCACAAACTGACGAAGACGGCGGATTGCCTGCCCCTGCTTCCCTCACCTTTGGCATATTGCGCCAAGCCCCGGGCAACCGTCTTCTCGTCCCCCGCCCTGAGCGAGACGGGCGTGTTCACCAAGCTCTCTCGCTGCGAGCCTTCAGCCCTCGCGTGGACCACCGGGCTGCGACTGTAAACGCGGTCATAGTGGACCTGCGATCTGCCGGCGGGGCAGATCGCAGGTCCAACGCTTTTCAGAATACCGAGAAGTACGCCGTCCTTGGGGCGGCACAATTCTTATGACCTTTGCGGCCGGCCTACGCGCCCGGACCGGCCCGATTCATCCGGTTATCGATCAGGTCACTGACGACCGCCGGATCGGCCAGCGTGGATGTGTCGCCGAGATTGCTGAAATCGTCTTCGGCGATCTTGCGCAGGATACGGCGCATGATCTTGCCGGACCGGGTCTTCGGCAGGCCGGGCGCGAATTGAATAAGATCCGGCGCCGCGATCGGGCCAATCTCCGTGCGCACCCATTCGCGTAATTCACGACGCAGGTCCTCCGTCGGCTCCTCACCGGCCATGAGGGTCACATAGACATAGATGCCCTGCCCCTTGATGTTGTGCGGATAGCCGACGCAGGCAGCCTCGGCCACCTTCGGATGCGCGACCAGCGCGGACTCGATCTCGGCCGTCCCCATGCGATGTCCAGCGACGTTGATGACGTCGTCGACGCGACCGGTGATCCAATAATACCCGTCCTCGTCCCGGCGGCAGCCATCGCCCGTGAAGTACATGTTCTTGTAAGTCGAGAAATAGGTCTGCACGAAGCGCTGGTAATCCCGGTACACCGTCCGCATCTGGCCGGGCCAGCTATCCGTAATCACCAGATTGCCCGAACCCGCACCTTCGAGGATCTTACCGTCGGCGTCTACGATCGCCGGCTTGATGCCGAAGAACGGCTTGGTCGCAGAACCAGCCTTGAGCGGAATAGCGCCCGGCAGCGGCGTGATGAGGATGCCGCCCGTCTCAGTTTGCCACCAGGTGTCGACGATCGGGCAGCGCTTTTCGCCGACGACGTTGTAATACCACTCCCAGGCCTCGGGATTGATCGGCTCGCCGACCGTTCCCAGCAGCTTCAGGGATTTGCGGCTGGTCTTGGTCACATGGCTTTCGCCCGCGCCCATCAAGGCGCGAATGGCGGTCGGCGCGGTGTAGAAAATGTTGACCGTATGCTTGTCGACGACGTCCCAGAACCGCGAAGCCGATGGATAGTTCGGAACGCCCTCGAAGACGAGCGAGGTCGCACCATTGGCGAGCGGACCGTAAACGATATAGCTGTGGCCGGTAACCCAGCCGACGTCCGCCGTGCACCAATAAATGTCGCCGTCCTTATAGTCGAAGACGTAGTGATGCGTTATCGAGGCGTAGACGAGGTAGCCGCCGGATGTATGCAACACGCCCTTGGGCTGGCCTGTCGAGCCGGAGGTATAGAGGATGAACAGCGGGTCTTCCGCGCTCATCTCCTCCGGCGGACAATCGGCGGAAACACTCGCCGCCTCCTCGTGGTACCAATGGTCGCGTTCCGGGATCCAGCCGACAGAACCGTTCGTCCGCTTGACGACGAGAACCTTCTCGACGGTCGGGCATTTTTGTAGTGCTGTGTCGGTGTTGTTCTTGAGCGGAATCCGGCGCCCGCCGCGAACACCTTCATCTGCAGTGATGACGATATTGGAATCGCAATCCTGTATGCGGCCGGCGAGACTGTCGGGCGAAAATCCACCGAAGACCACCGAATGGATCGCCCCGATCCGTGCGCAGGCGAGCATTGCATAGACCGCCTCGGGAATCATCGGCATGTAGATGGTGATGCGATCGCCCTTCTTGGCGCCGAGCTTTTTCAGCACATTGGCGAAGCGGCAAACGTGGTTATAGAGCTGCCGGTATGTGACCTTGAGGTCCATGTCCGGCTCGTCGCCTTCCCAGATCAGCGCAACCTGATCGCCGCGATTCGCCAGATGCCGGTCGACGCAATTGGCGCAGACGTTCAGCGTGCCATCCTCGAACCATTTGATCGAGACATTCTCGGGGGCGTAGCTGGTATTCTTGACCTTCGTGTAAGGCTTTATCCAGTCGATACGGCGTCCATGCTCGGCCCAAAAGGCGTCGGGATTGGTGGTGCTCGCCTGATACATTTCGTGATATTTGGTGCTGTCGACATAGGCGGTCTTCTGCCACTCGTTTGGAACCGAGTAGACTTTCGCATCGCTCATCGAATCCTCCCAATGGCCGTTTGGGCATGCTGTTTGGCCACATTATGTCGGGCCGGGCCCCATATCGCAAGCTGACCTTGGTCGAAACTTTCGATGGGGCAAGACATTACAGTCGCAGCAGAAGAGGCGCGGTCAAGAACTGCACGACGGCCGCGGCGTGATTGCCAAGGTGCGGCGTTCACGATCGGAGATGCAGAAAATGCGCGCCGGCCTGAAGGGTCAGCTGCATTTGGAATAGCCGCAATTGCGGCACTGCACGCAACCCTCGCTGTAAATCAGGCCAGGCGATCCGCAGCGCGGGCAATATTTCGTTCCCGGCGAGCCGGCCACCGCCACCTTCTTTGCCGTTGCGCTTTCCTCGTCGGGCGCCTCGATCTGATGAAAACCCGTTCTCGCCATATGCTGCTCGATGATATCGCCGATCGCGGCCAGAAGGCTCGGCACGTAGCGCCCGTTCATCCATTGGCCACCGCGCGGGTCGAACACCGCTTTCAGCTCTTCGAAAACGAAAGAGACGTCGCCGCCGCGCCGGAATACCGCGCTGATCATACGTGTCAACGCAACCGTCCAGGCGTAATGTTCGAGGTTCTTCGAGTTGATGAAGATCTCGAAGGGCCGCCGCCGGCCGTCCTGAACGATGTCGTTGATGGTGACATAGATCGCGTGGTCGGAGTCCGGCCATTTGAGCTTGTAAGTGAAGCCGGAGAGGACCGCATCGCGCTCCAGCGGCTTCGCCATATAGACGACATCCGCCTTGCCACCGCCATCGATCCGTGTGACCGGCACGGCTGACTCGGCCGGCTTGGCCTGAGCCGGCACAGTCGCGGGCGAGCGCGCCAGTACGCTGCCGGTAACTGCATTCGGCCGATAGGCCGTACAGCCCTTGAGGCCCATTCTGTAAGCCTCGTGATACAGCTCTTTGAAGGCTTCGAAGCTCAGATCCTCCGGACAATTTACCGTCTTCGAGATTGAAGCATCGACATGGCGCTGAAGCGCTGCCTGCATGTGCAGGTGGTCCGCGGGGGCCAGATTCTGCGTGGAAACGAAATAATCCGGCAGAGCGGTATCCGCCCCGAACGTCCGCCGGAAATGCGCATAGGCATAGTCCTCGACAGTCTCCTTGCGGGCGGAGCCGTCCGCTTCAAGAATACGGCGCTCATAGCTGAAATCGAAGACCGGCTCGACGCCGCTCGAGACATTTCCCGCGAGCAAGGAAATGGTGCCGGTCGGCGCGATCGACGTCAGCAGACCGTTGCGCAGGCCGTGCCGCTTGATCAGTTTCCGGGTCTCGGCGTCGAGCCGCTTGAAGGTCGTGCTTTCGGCGAACCGGACGGCGTCATAGAGCGGAAACTCGCCCTTTTCCGGCGCCAGATGCGCACTCGCCCGGTATGCGGCCTTTTCGATGAGCCCCATCCAACGCTGAGCCAGCGCGGCCGCCTTCTCCGAGCCGTAGCGCACGCGGCAGAAGATCAAGGCATCAGCGAGCCCGGTGACGCCAAGGCCGATCCGGCGCTTCGCCTCCACCTCTTGTCTTTGCGCCTCGAGCGGGAATCTGGAGACACCGATCACGTCGTCGAGAAAGCGAATGGCGAGCGACACAAGCTCGGCAAGCCGCACCTCGTCGAGCGAGGCCGCCTCGCTGAATGGGTCGCGGACCAGCCGCGCCAGATTGATCGAGCCGAGCAGGCAGGCGCCATAAGGCGGCAAGGGCTGCTCGCCGCAGGGATTGGTGGCGTGGATCTCCTCGCAATAGTTCAGATTGTTCTCGCTGTTGACGCGGTCGATAAAGATCACGCCCGGCTCAGCGTAGTCGTAAGCCGAGCGCATGATCTTGTTCCAGAGACGGCGGGCCGGGATCGATTTATAGACCTTGCCGTCGAACACCAGATCCCAGGCGGCATCGTTCTCGACCGCCTGCATGAAGGCGTCGCTGACTAGCACGGACAGGTTGAAATTGCGCAATCGCGCCGGATCGGCTTTCGCCTCGATGAACGCCTCGATATCGGGATGATCGCAGGCCAGCGTCGCCATCATTGCGCCGCGCCGCGATCCGGCCGACATAATGGTGCGGCACATGGCGTCCCAGACATCCATGAAGCTGACCGGACCCGACGCATCCGCCCCGACGCCTTTGACGAGCGCGCCTTTCGGCCGCAGCGTCGAGAAATCGTGACCGATGCCGCCGCCCTGCTGCATGGTCAGCGCGGCTTCCTTCACATTCTCGAAGATCGAGGTCATGTCGTCCTCGATCCGGCCCATGACGAAGCAGTTGAACAGCGTTACCTTGCGCCCAGTCCCGGCCCCCGACAGGATCCGGCCGGCCGGCAGAAACTCGAAGCCGGCGAGGGCATCGCAGAACTTGGCTTCCCATTCCGCGCGTGAGGGCTCGACTTCAGCCTGCGCTACCGCATGAGCAACGCGCCGCCAGCTTTCCTCGATCGAGCGCTCGGGAGTGCCGTCCTCGCGCTCGAAGCAATATTTCTGCGCCCAGATCTGCCGGGAGATCGGCGGAAGCATATCGAGTGACATCATTTCCCCATGTCGGAACTCAACATATCGATGCCCGCTCACCGTAACGGAGGCTTAATGTTCTTTCTTTGTTCTTGATTGTCAAGCGCGTTTTCCAAAACGCGGCCGTCCCGATTATATGGTGGCCGAAGGACCGGCGAGCCAGAGGCTATCGCGTTGCTGAGGCAGCGTTCTTGCCTCGTGCAACGGCTACCTCATCAGCTGGAATGAGGAGCGCGGTCGCCGTCTCGATGCGGTCCTGAAGCTGGGCCATGAACTCGTCCCGCGGCAGACCTGCCGGGATCGCCGGCAGGAATTCCAGGACGAGCGTCCCTGGACGCCGCATGATGCTGCCGCGCGGCCAGAAAACCCCTGAATTCAGCGCGACCGGGACGCAAGGCAGACCGAGCGCCTCGTAGAGCAAAACGATACCGGGCTTATAAGCTGGCGGAGCGCCCGGCGGGCGGCGCGTCCCTTCCGGAAAGATGACGATGTCACGCCCATGCGCCGCACGGTCCTTTGCATCCCGGGCCATCTGGCGGAGCGCGGCCGGGCCGAGTTCCCGCTGGATCGGGATCATCTCGAACTTGCGGGAGAACCAGCCATAAAGCGGGAGAGACAGAAGCTCCTTCTTCATAATCATCGCCGGATCGCGCGTGAACGGGATGATCCCGAACGTGTCCCAGGCTGACTGGTGCTTGGAAGCGATGAGCGCCGGCCCGTTAGGCAGGTTCTCGCGCCCGTGTACTTCGAGCCCTGTTCCGACAATGACGCGCATCCACCAAATCGATGCGATCGCATGGGCTTTCAATGCAGCCATGGCCCAGCTTCGCGGTCCGAGCAGCAACGGGCTGCCGATGATCAGAAAAAGCGCGGTGTTGACGTAAAAGACGACGTAGAAGACCAGCGAGCGCAACATGGCTCAGGCCGATGCTCCAGAATAGAGACAGCGCCGCGCGCCGCCATAGACCCCCCGATTGAGCCCGATCTGGATCATCAGGCACCGGCCGAATGCGGGCACGAATTTCACATATTCCATCACCAGAAAGCGCAGGGTGCCACTATGCGCCCACCAGCTGTTGACATGGAGATTGCCCGGCTTGACCGGATAAGGGATCAGCTCGGCATCCGGCAAAGCACGGCGAAGTTCGGCGATGCTGCGCGGCATGTGATAGCTCGCCGTCACCACGATCAGCGATTTGAAGCCGCGCTGCTCGACCCAGGCCCGGGTTTCCTCGGCATTGCCGATCGTGTCGCGCGCAGCGTGGCCGACATCGATACAACAGCTGAACCAGTCCCGGCTGTTCGGGCTGAGCGAGACCAACTCGCCCCGCGTCGTGCTCGGATTGACGCCTGAAATCAGCAGCCGGTGCCCTTTGCCTTGACTCAGCAGCTTGATGGCCTCGGGAATCCGCGCCTCGCCGCCGGTCAGCACGACGATGCCGTCGGCGCTGTGAACGTCAGGGGCCGCTTCGTCATCGATCACACTCAAGAAGTACAGAAAGCCTGCCAGCCCGAGCACAACGACAACCGTGCCCAAGCCGAGCACGAATTTCACCCAGCGAATGAAGACGTTCCGCTTCTTCACCTGAGCCGGAACTTTTCCCGCGGCGTCCATCCTCGTCACACGGTAGGCTTTTTCTCGCTTTGAAAGTTCCATATGTCGCATCGGGAGGCGATCCTGAAAAGATCTCTCGCTGAATGGCTTACTGGTTTTGGGCGTTTAAAATCCGCCGGACGCCAAATCGCGACGTAAGCAGACAAATTGCGGAGATAACGATGACGACGACCAAAAAACTCGCATACCCGAAAAAATCAAGACGGCCCGTTCCAACGAGCCTGCGAATTTCCGCATGGGTGGCGGCGCCACTTAGAAATTCAGTCAGTATCGGCAGGCAGAAGAAGACCAGCCCCGCGGCCGTCGCCCCGACGACGCCGGCTCTGATTCCGACCTTGAAGAAATGCAACTCGAACTGGCGCGCGATAAATCTCTCCTCCGCGCCGACGAAATTGAGCACCTCGACGATCTCCCGGTTCGATGCAATAGCACTGCGAGCGGCGGAGACGACGATCCCTACTGTCGCGGCGGCCATCAATATGATGATGACGACACCGCCCAGCGCCAGAGACCCGGTCACCCTCCGGATCTGTTGCTGCCAGGCGCGGTGATCATCAAGCGTCGCGGATGGGAATTTGCTGGTTAAAGCTGCCCGTAATGTCGCGATATCCGGCGCATTCTCACGATCGATCTCGACGGCAATCAGGCGCGGGAACGGAAGGTCCTTGACTGCCGAGACTTGGCCGAGCCAGGGCTCGACGAGCTCGGCCGACTGATTGAGCGTGAGAAGATGGACGTGCCGCACGCCGATCTGGCCGGTGAGAAATTTCACGATATCCTCGGACCGTTTCTCGACTTCGTCCTGCGTGCCGTCCGGTTTAACCTGAACCGTGACCTCGCTGGCAACGTCATGCAGCCAGTCATATGCCGACTGGTTGATCATGTAAACGGCGCCCGCCGTCAGACAGGCGAGGAAACCCATGATCGCGATCACCACCACGAGAGCCCGGCCGGTCACCGATCCGGGCGGAACGATGGGCGCCTTTCCGGGCGCGAAGCGGCGCTTCGACCGCTCCGGCTGCATGATCGCGGGAAGGCGGCGATCGGGGGCCTCGTTATTCATCGGTCAGCCATGGATATGCAGGTGTCCATGCTCCAGAATCAGTCGCGGGGCAGGAAACTGCGTCATCAGCTGATAGTCGTGGGTTGCAATAATGACAGACGTGCCCAGCCGGTTGAGTTCGATGAAAAGGCGCAACAGCCGCCGCGCCATTTGTGGGTCGACGTTACCTGTCGGCTCGTCGGCAAGCAAGAGCTCGGGTTTTCCTATCACCGCGCGAGCAATGGCCGCACGTTGTTTTTCCCCACCAGACAGCACCGGCGGGTAAGCATGCATGCGTTCGCCGAGGCCGACCCATTTCAGGAGCTCGGTCACGTCTTCCGCATATTCCGACTGCCGCTTGCCATGGACGCGGAGCGGCAGCGCAACGTTTTCCCAAGTGGTCATATGGTCGAGCAGCCGGAAATCCTGAAACACGATGCCAATGCGGCGGCGAAGCTCAGCGCGCTGCTCGGGCGTGCCCCGCGTCACATTCTTGCCGAAGATATAGGCGAGGCCGCGCGTCGGCTTCAGAGACATGAACAGGACCTTCAAGAGAGAGGTCTTCCCCGCTCCCGACGAGCCGGTCAGGAAGTGAAACGAGCCTGGGAGCAAATGGAAGCTGACGTCGCGCAGAACTTCTTGACCGAGCCCATAGCGCAGCCCCACATTTTCCAACCTAATCACGGCAGCTCCCGAACATGTCCGAATCCAAGAGGATCAACAGCCAGAGATGCCGGTCTTTATGCGGAACCGACTCTCCTGTATCAATGGATTTCGGCAAAGGCGGGACGTGAGTATTCGCACCGCTCATAACCGTCTCTCTATGACTTGAGGAAAACACCCTTGTCTCACATCATTGAATGCCCGGCCTGCTCGACCCGGTATAAAATGAGCAAGCCTATACCGGAAGGGGGGCGGTATGTGAAATGCGCCCGCTGCGGACATCAGTGGCGCGTCGTCCCCGAAGACGATGCCGAGGCGACATTAGAGCGAGATCCATCCGAGTACAATCCGGATGCCGGGGCCGACGAACAGACATTCGTGGGCAGTACTGGCGATCATGAGCAGTATGAGGATAGCGGTGAATGGCGGCAGAGCGAGGAGCAAGCCGCCGCCTTCGCCGATGAAGCCGGAATCCCGGAGCAGCAGGAATATGGCGAGGAATGGAGCCAGGGCGCCGAAGAAACGGCCGAGGAAGCACAGCCGGACTCGGGCGAGGAGATTTCCCCCTGGCAGGAGAGACGGGATCATTTCGGCGCCACGATCTCGACTTTGAGCGACGCTCATGCCGTGGACTACGGCAGCGCGGAAGAGGATCCGCCGGCCGAACCCGCTCCTGTCAAGCAGAGCTGGTGGGCGCGCTTCCGGGAAGGCCGTGAGCGACGGGAGAGCCCGCCTGCCGAGCCAATCAGTGAGACACGTCGACCACTCTTCACAGGCAGCTTCGATTCCACGGTTGCGACGGACGAATCACAAGACAGCGGTCTTTCTGAAGAAACCGGCGAAGTGCTCGCGGCGAGCCGGACAAAGTGGACCGATCATCTCCGGTCCTGGAAAGATGACGTGGAAACGACAGCTGACGACGGCGAGGATGATGCCGAGAGCGCCGAAACCGCAATTCGCGAGGCATTGAAAGCTGCGCTCGAGGAGCCGCGTGAAGAAACTCAGGGCAGCGTGTTCAGTCAGGCGCGCTACGGGGCAGAGCTACCCGGCGGCAAAGCCAACAAGCGATGGACGCCCTTTGGCGGCTCGAGCTTCGGATCGGATAGAAAGAGCGCATTCGACAAAGAAAGCGAGAGGGCGGAAACGTCAGAACTCGCCGAGGAGGATTTCACAGCCCAAACGACCGGCGTCAGCACGGACCAGGATGACGAGCCGCCTTTCCGCCTGACCGGCAGAAGCGCCAGAACCCCAATTTTCGGCACCCGCGATGAAACCGGCCAATTCGGCGAAGAGGAGTCGACAGGCATCGCGTTCCAGCACGATATTGAAGACACTTTTAGTGCCGACTCGGCCGTCGATGCCCGGTCTCAAGCGCATGACGATCAGCCGCGTAGCGAATTTGACAGCTTGTATGACGACCAATTCGTGCAAGAAGCCGAAGGCCACGCCGTTGATGACTTCGAGCGGGGTGCGGCTGCGCTTCAAGCCGAACTCGAATCGACCGATGTCACACGCTACGATGTCAATCGGAGCCGCGGAGGGCTCGCGACCGCCGCGGCCTGGGCCGTTTTCTTTTCAGTCGTGAGCGGGGTCGCCCTCGCATTCGTCGGTCTCAGGGAGGACATCATGGCCGCCCTGCCCGGAACGACCGGCTTGTATCGGAGCCTCGGCTTCCAGGTCGCCGATGCCGGCATCGATTTCGCCGATGTCAGCTACCGCTGGACCACATCGGACGGCAAGCCGATGATCGAGGTGACCGGGCAGGTGGTCAACATCACCGACCGGACGGTCCCCGTCCCGCGTGTCCTGATCAACGTGCGGGATGCGAACAGCACGGATTCGGTGAAGGCAACCGCGAACGTCCCGACGGACAAGCTGGCGCCCCGACAGAGCGCTAATTTCACGCTGGAATTCCTGTCGCCGCCGAAAAACGTCAACCAGATCGAGTTGGAATTCGATCGGAGCCGCTGAGACGCCAAGGGACCGTGCGTTGGCGTCGCGCGTCCCCTCGGGGTGACGTTCCGTCGCGCTGAACCGTTTCAGAACCGCTCGATCAGACGCTCGATATAGTCGAGCTCAGCCGGGGGTCGCTGGCGTTCGCCGAGACGTTTGCGCAACTCCTCCAGGATCTGGCGGGCACGTTGAACGTCGGCTTCTTCCGGCACCTTCACTGAGTCGCCGTCATCGAGGCCTTGTGTCGGCAGCGGGCGCCCGAGTGGGTCACGGTCGCCGTTTCCACCCTGAGCGCGTCCCATGCGGCCGTTCCGCCCCATGCCACGCATCATCTGCTCGGCAAGGTTTTTGGCTCCCTGGCGCAGCTTATCGAGCGCGAGCGTCTGCTGCTCGGTCGCCTGCCCGGCATTCGACTGGCCAAGCGCATCGCCCGCCTTGCCCATCGCCTGCCCCGCTCCGTCCAGCTGATCGGAGGGTTGAGCGCCCATGCCCTTCAGCTTATCGAGGAGCTGCTTGAGCTGCCCCTGCAGATTGCCCTGACGCTGCTGCAGCCCGGGGAACGGGTTCTGGCCCTGGCCCTGCTGGCCTTGTTGTCCTTGTTGTCCTTGTTGCCCCTGGCCCTGCTGCTGCCGCTGACCCTGCGGTCCTTGCTGGCCATCCTGGTCCATCTGCCCGGGCTGCCCCTCCTGCTGCGCCCGATAGGTCTCATCCAGCAATCGCTGCTGCTTTGAGATCAGGTCGCTGAGGCCGTCCAGCGTTTGCATCATTTCCTGAGCCTGGCGATTGCCCGCCTGATTGCCGGGCCGTGCGTTCTCCAGGAGATCACGCAGCTCGCTCAGCATTTGTCTCGCGGCGTCTTTAGCACCGGTTCTGGCCAGATTCTCAATACGCTTGAGCATCCGCTCGAGATCCTGCGCCGTCACCACCCGATCCGGCGAGAACCGGCTGTTCGGATCGAATTCAGGGTTCTGTTGCGCCTGCTGGCGGAGGTTGTTGAGGAATTCATTCAGCGCGGTGCGCAGCTCATTCATGAGCCGTTTCAGCTCTTCGTCGGACGCTCCCTGCTCAAGGGCGCGCATCAGATCGTCCTGAGCCGTGCGCAGACGGCGCTCCGCGTCCGACAGATTGCCGTCCTCGATGTGAACCGCGATCTGCCAAAGCAGATTGGCCGCGCTTTCCAGCGATTGCGCATCGTTATTGTCGGTGACCCGCCAATAAGCCGACCGGATGCCGAGATAGATGCTGTTGTCCGGGATGAACAGCTCGGGCGCAATCGTCAACGCCTCGAGCGCACGCGCAACTCTGACCTTCAAATCCGGCCGATCGACCAGTCTCTTCCGCTGTTCGATCAAAGCCCGCGCCAGAGGATTATGGAAATTTCTCTCGGGAAGCGTAAATTCATACGGCTTGCTTTTTCCGGCCTGGCCGGCTTGATCGCGCGCTTCGAGCGTCACGGTAACCGGCAGGCCGGCCCAGAAATGAGAGGTCAGATCGCGGTAGGTCTGTCCGTCGCCCTGTTTGGCATTAGCGCGCGGCAGGCTCAGCGGGATCTTCGGCGCCTCGCCAAGACGTTTGCTTTTCGCGGGCCGCTCCTCTTCCGGGCTCCAGTCCTCGTTGTCCGCGCGCGCTATCAAGGCCTGCGCCGAGGAAACGCCGTAATCGTCCTCCACATGGTATTTGAAGCGGAGAGAGCCGCGCTGCGCCTCCGAGGGAGGCTCGCTTAACGTGATCCGGGGCGGCAGATCTTCGACGATGTCGACCGTCCACCGGGCAACAGGCGAACCGTCCTCAAGAAGCTCGATGGCGGAGGCCGCCTTCAGTTTCTGTTTGAACTCGGCGGTATTCTGTTTGGCATCTGCCAAGCTTGCCGTCACAAGTTTGTCGGACTGACTCACGATTGGCGGCACGTCGGTCCTGGTATCGTCACCGGCAACGATCTGAAGCGAGAACTGGGCCGCATTCGAATGGTTCACGCGGACCGTCAACTCGCTGTTGACCGGCACGGTGAAGCTGGTCTGCGGCTCCTCACCATTCACCATCTGTTTCGAACCGTCGGCCACCATGATCGGCGGCTGTCCGGTATAAACGGGCGGCGTAATCCAGGCGTCCAGACGCGCCGAGCTGATCGATAAACCTGGCTTGAGAGCAAACGCGGCCTTGATCCGGTCGACCGCGTCTTCACGGTTGGCAACGTAGCCCACCGCAAGCAACAGGACGAGGAGAGAGCGCAGCGCAAACGGGTCCCAGCGGTCGATGCGCGGACGTGGCCAGCCCGATCTGAGCCGAGAAAACAGCCGCGTCATGCGCTCGCGATGCGCAATCCAAATCCGCTGCATTACATGGGATGGCGCTTCACCCGCCAGAGTGTCATGGTACGAGCTGGCCGGCCGGTGAGGCAGCCCGGCGCTCGCCTCCAGACGGCGTAGAGCCTCGTCATCGTTTGGCCAGCGGACGCGGATCAGCGGAATGAAAGACAGGATGAGGGCGAGAGCAAAGGCCCACAGAAGACCACGGTGGACCTGGAAAGCGAGATGCTGCCAAAACCCGAACAGAGAAAGGAGTATAAATACCCCGATCACGCTAACTGGCAGCCAGACCGCAGGCCATAAACGCTCGAAAAGAAGGACGAGGCGCGTCCGGCGCACCTTCCTGTCGAGTTGCTGCGTCAGGTCGCGGCGAAAGGGGCCGCCCTCTGATTGCGGCCGATCAAACGTCCATTTCATACAACTAAGGATAACACAGTCTTATGCGGCTACAACAGATTGCGCGAACCTGACGCGGAAAGTTCCTAAAATTTGCCAAAACCTTGATCGGACGCGAAAATCAGTCTCCAGTCAACCAGGGGGCCATGCATTCTGCATTCAACATTCCGTCATAAGTCGGGCGGGCCCGCACAACCGCCCATTCTTCGCCCTGTACCAGAACCTCCGGCACGAGCAGTCGGCTGTTATAGCTCGATGACTGCACTGCACCATACGCGCCCGCCGTCATGATCGCCACAAGCTCGCCTGGCCCGAACTGCGGCAGAGCGCGGTTCTTGGCAAAATAGTCGCTGCTTTCACAGATCGGGCCAACCACATCGACCAATTCTTTGCGGTCCGATCGTTTCGCCTCGGAAATCGGCCAGATCTCGTGATATGCGTCATAAAGCGTCGGCCGGATCAGGTCATTCATCGCCGCATCTACGATCACAAAGCGCTTGCCGCCGGCAGCCTTCTCATAGATTACCCGTGTGACGAGGATCCCGGCATTTGCCGCAATCATGCGGCCTGGCTCGAAAAGCAGCTTGCATTCGAGACTTGCTAGCTTTTCACGAACGGTCGTCGCGTAAATTTCCGGCCGCGGCGGCGGCTCGGCATCATCGCGATAAGGCACGCCGAGCCCGCCACCGACATTGACGAACTCCATCCTGTGCCCGACCTGCCGCAGCGCGTCGACGAGTTCCGCCATCAGGGCAAAGGCATTGCCAAGCGGAGCAAGGTCGGTGATCTGACTGCCGATATGCATGTGAACGCCGCAGGGAGCGATTCCTGGCAGTTCCAAGGCCAGCGCGTAAAGGCGCGGCGCGTCCTGCCAGGGCACGCCGAACTTGTCGCCGGCTCGGCCTGTTGAAATCTTATGATGCGTCTTGGCGTCGACGTCGGGATTGACGCGGAATGCAATGCGGGCCGTTGCTCCTTTGCCGGCGGCAACATCCGACATGGTGCGCAGCTCGGCTTCAGACTCGACATTGAAGGCAAAGATGCCCTCATCGAGCGCATAGGCGATCTCGGCCGCCGTCTTGCCAACGCCGGAAAAAACGATCCGCGCGCCGGGAATCCCGGCGGCGCGCGCGCGGCGCAACTCGCCTTCGGACACTACGTCCATCCCCGCGCCCAACTCGCCGAGCGTACGGAGCACGGCGATATTCGAATTTGCCTTCACCGCATAGCAGATCAGCGCGTCGGTCCCGGCGAATGCCTCGGAAAACACATGGTAATGGCGCTGGAGCGTGGCCGTCGAATAGCAATAAAACGGCGTGCCGACGCCCTCGGCGAGGGCCGGCAGGCTGGCATTCTCGGCGTGAAGAACGCCATTGCGGTAAGCGAAATGATGCATTCGCGGCCACGCTCGGAATTGGGATATTTCGCTGCAGATAGCGGCGCTGCGGGAAAAACGTCAAGCGCATCCTTCAAGATGCAGCCGGATGCCGGACAAGCTAATAGGGTTGCGTCAGGAGCCAGGGGCATAGACGATCTGGCTGTAAGGGCCTAACGCAGCAAACCGTCCAGGAAGAACGAGCGATGTTCCGTTTCAGGGGTGGTCGACTGTGCGGAGCTGAGTTTATCCGCCGGATCGATGACGGCGCCTTTACTGCTTAGCCCCT
This sequence comes from uncultured Alphaproteobacteria bacterium, assembly GCA_963798805.1. Classification (GTDB taxonomy): domain Bacteria; phylum Pseudomonadota; class Alphaproteobacteria; order Rhizobiales; family Rhodomicrobiaceae; genus CAVZCK01. Next base: position 108,620 of record CAWCVC010000014.1, on the reverse strand, counting down.
TCGTCTTGCTGTGCTCCTTTGGAAAGAGCGACGACGAACCCTTTTTCGTCGAAGTTTTCTCCGCGCCCGGGGGCGGCTCGAGCACGCCGCGTTTTCCGCAAGCCGTAACCGCAAGGGTGGCGAACGCTAAAACGGCGACGACTTTCAGGCTGCGGCTCATCAAATCCCCCGTTTCGCCCCTCATGCCCCTATAGAAAAGGCGAAATTTGGCATTTCTTAGCGCGATTGGGCTTCCGCTTCCAGCCGTTTCAGCCATTTCTGCGCCGCGGCAGCCACATTTTCGGGCGCTGTGCCTCCAAAGCTGCGCCTGCTGGCGACGGAATTTTCAACGCTCAGGACGGAAAGAACGCCCTCGGTAATGCGTGGCTCAAGGCCCTGCATATCGCCAAGTGGCAGCTCCTCAAGACTGACGCCCCTGTCCTCGGCAAGCTTTACGATACGCCCAGTAACGTGATGGGCATCGCGAAACGGCATTCCGAGTTCCCTCACGAGCCAATCGGCAAGATCGGTCGCCGTCGAATAACCGCGCGAGGCAGCCGCCTTCATCTTGCTGGCATGCACTTCGAGATCGCCGACCATCCCAGTCATTGCCGCAACCATCAGTGACAGCGTGTCGAGCGCGCCGAAGGTCAGCTCCTTGTCCTCCTGCATGTCCTTCGAATAGGCGAGCGGCAGGCCTTTCATGACGACAAGCAGCGCATTGAAGGCGCCCGCGATCCGGCCGACTTTCGCCCGCACCAGCTCGGCCGCGTCCGGGTTTCGCTTTTGCGGCATAATGGAGGAGCCGGTGCTGAATTTGTCGCTTAGTCGAACGAAGCCGAACTCGGCCGAGCACCAAATCACGATCTCCTCGGCCAGCCGGGACAAATGCGTGCCGCAGATCGCGGCGACAGCCAGCACTTCGAGGACGAAATCGCGGGCTGAGACGGCATCGAGCGAATTGGCCATCGGCCGTTCGAAATCAAGCTCGGCGGCGGTCACCTCCCGGTCGATCGGGAACGACGTCCCCGCAAGCGCCGCGGCGCCGAGCGGCGACTCGTTGAGCCGGGCGCGGGCATCGGCAAGCCGTCCCCGATCCCGCGACAGCATCTCGACATAAGCGAGGCAGTGGTGACCGAATGTCACAGGCTGCGCCGTCTGTAGATGTGTGTAGCCGGGCATCACCGTCGCGGCATGGCTTGCGGCTTTTTCGGCAAGCGCCCGCTGCAATGCGGCAATCTGGCCGTCGAGATGATCAATGGAGTCTCGGACATAAAGGCGGAAATCCGTTGCGACCTGGTCGTTACGAGAGCGTGCTGTATGAAGGCGCCCGGCAGCGCCTCCGATCAGGTCTTTAAGCCGCGCCTCGATGTTGAGATGGATGTCCTCGAGCGCGCGGGAGAAGCTGAACTGTCCACCTTCGATCTCGGCTTTGATCTTGCGCAGTCCGGAGCCGATCGCTTCTGCATCGGCTTCCGAGATTATGCCCTGCCGCGCAAGCATATTGGCATGAGCAATCGAACCTCTTATGTCTTGCGCATAGAGGCGGCGGTCGAATTCAATGGAGGCATTGATCTCCTCCATGATTTCCGCGGGGCCGGAAGCGAAGCGGCCACCCCACATCTTGTTCGTCATTTTTTGCAATCTAACGGCGTAAGCTATGACCGAAGATAATGAGCCCGACGGCTCGGATGGACCGCAGGGCATCAGCAGACTGACCCTCTATAGCCTTGTGGCTGCCATTGCGGCAATTGCTGGTTTTCTTTCGATAATGCTCGTCGAGCGCTTCGAGCTGCCGCCGACAGCCGAGATTTCCGTGAGCGATCAGACAACTCCAGCCGCGAGGGAAGCGCCGGCCGGAAACGGGCTGGACAAGCTCGTCAGGCTCAGCGCGCCGAAGACCTTGCCGGACATCAGCTTCAGCGATGGAAATGGCAGCGATCATAACGTGAGCGAATGGAAGGGCAAGATCGTCCTCGTCAATCTCTGGGCAACATGGTGTGCACCCTGCAAGCTGGAAATGCCGAGCCTCGACAGGCTCCAGGCAAAGCTGGGCGGTGCCGATTTCACCGTTCTTCCGATCAGCCTCGATCAGACCGGCCCTGACAAGCCGCGCCAGTTTCTCGCCGCGAACAAGCTGACCAATCTGAGCCTTTTCCTCGATTCCAAGAAAGCGCTCATTCAGAACTTCGGCGCCCCGGGCTTGCCTCTTTCGGTGCTTCTGGATCGTCAGGGTCGCGAAATCGCCCGGCTTGCCGGCCCGGCCGAGTGGGATTCGCCGCAGGCTCAGTCAATCATCCGCGACGCGATCTCAGCCAAGAGCGGAAGCTGACCAGTGGTGGTCTTCTTCACCTCCGATACGCATTTCGGTCACGATGCGATCATCAGGCTGACCGGGCGCCCATTCGGTCGAAGAGATGGACCAGGCGATGATCGATCGGTGGAATGCCGTCGTGACGCCAGAGGATACAGTCTATCATCTTGGCGACTTCTGTTACCGGAACAGTCGTGCCATTGCCGATTATCGCGCGGCGCTCAACGGCAGCATCCATCTGATTCGCGGCAATCACGACGAGACGCTGACGGACAGAGACGTGGAAAGCTTTGCCTCGATCAGCCTGATCCTGGAAGTGACCGTCGACGGTCAGATAATCGTGCTATGCCACTATCCGATGCGTGAATGGAACCAGTGCAAGCGCGGCAGCTGGCATCTATTCGGGCATGTCCATGGGCGGCTGAACGATTCGCCGCTCGGCTACAGCCTCGATGTCGGCGTCGATTCGCATGAATTCCGGCTCTGGATCTTCGAAGAGATCGAAGCAGTTTCTGCAAGGCGCGACAATCCGTTCGCCGCGGAGCGCTGATGCCGCCGCGTCAGAACGACCATTCTTTGGCCTTGGCGACCATGAAGTCCCGGAAAGCGTCGATCCGCTTTGATGCCTTCACCTCTTCCGGATAGACGAAATAGATGTCGAACTCCGGGAGACTTTCCTCCCCGTCGAGAACGGCAACCAGGCGGGGATCATCACCGGCCACGTAATCCGGCAGAATGGCCAATCCGACTCCGCGCCGCACCGCCTCCTTCAACCCGAGCACGTTGTTGATCTGCAAGGCCGGCGTCCGCGGCGGCGCGCCATTTTCGCGGCCCGCATTGGCCAGCCAATTGATGCGCCGAAGATGCGGCGGCGCAATGCCGCCATAAATCATAATGCGATGGCGGTCGAGATCGGCAAGCGACCGGGGCGTGCCGAATTTCTTCAGGTATTCGACAGATCCGTAAACGTGATTGTGCACGACAAAGAGCTTACGGCGGATCAGATCGTTCTGCGAAGGCGGCTGAAAACGAATCGCAATGTCGGCCTCGCGCATTCCGAGGTCGAGCTCTTCATCGTTCAAAATCAGCTGCACGCGGATGTCGGGATAGAGCGACATGAACTCGTTGAGACGCGGGGTCAGCCAGAGAACGCCGAGCGCGACCGTTGTTGTCACCCGCAGATCGCCCGAAGGCTTGCCGCGCGAATCCGACAGCAAGATCTCCGCCGAAGCGAGCTTGGTGAAGACGTCCTGAGCCGTGCGATAGAGCAACTCGCCCTGCTCCGTCAGAACGAGCCCGCGCGCATGGCGATGGAACAGCGGCGCATTCAGATCCCGCTCCAGCGCGCTGACCTGCCTGCTCACAGCCGACTGGCTCATATTGAGCGCTTCACCGGCATGGGTGAAGCTGCCAGCCTCGGCCGCGGCATGGAATATCCTGAGCTTATCCCAATCCATAAAATCGTATTATGCTGCTTTTATTGCAGAAGGACTACTCTGCTGCTTGACTGTGCACTTCGATGCCCGCGAGGAACTTTTCGGCTTCCAGAGCCGCCATGCAACCCATGCCGGCGGCCGTGACCGCCTGGCGATAGATTTCGTCGGCCACATCGCCCGCGGCAAAGACGCCCGGAACATTGGTTGCGGTGGAATGCGGCCCGATCAGGATATAGCCGTTCGGCTTCATCGCCACCTGGCCTTTGAAGATCTCCGTCGCTGGCGTATGGCCGATCGCGATGAACACCGCGTCTGTTTTCACCTCATAAATTTCGCCGGTTTTCAGGTTCTTGAGCCGGGCGCCAGTCACACTGCGTGGCGACTCGGTCCCAAGCACTTCCTCGAGAACTGTGTCCCAGATCACATCGATCTTTTCGTGCTTGAAGAGGCGGTCCTGCAGAATTCGCTCCGACCGGAGGGCGTCGCGACGATGCACAAGTGTCACCTCGCGCGCATGGTTGGTCAGGAATAAGGCTTCCTCGACCGCAGTATTGCCGCCGCCGATGACCAGCACGTCTTTCCCCCGGCAGAAAAAACCGTCGCATGTCGCGCAGGCCGAGACGCCGTAGCCCTTGAATTTCTCCTCGCTCGGCAGGCCAAGCCAGCGCGCCTGCGCGCCTGTCGCGATCACGACGCTGTCGGCGGTGTATTCGGCGCCGCTATCAGCCTTGAGATGAAAGGGCCGGCGGGCGAAATTCACCGAGGCGATATGATCGGTGATGAGCTCGGTGCCGACATGCTGCGCCTGGGCGCGCATCTGCTCCATGAGCCAGGGCCCCTGGATGACATCGGCAAAGCCGGGGTAGTTCTCCACGTCGGTGGTGATGGTGAGCTGGCCGCCGGGCTGAATGCCTTCGAAAAGGATCGGCTTCAGCATAGCGCGTGATGCGTATATGGCAGCGGTATAGCCGGCCGGCCCTGATCCGATGATGATAAGCTTTGCGTGACGCGCGGTCATAGCTGGTCAGCTCCCGACTTCTCCCCGCAAACAGGTAAGAAATGTCAGCATTGCTGACAAGTCCAAGCTGTCAGCGATCGGCGGTTGTCGACCGGAAAACGCGCCATCGCGTCTCGATTTCCGCAGCGACACTCTCTGCTGCACTCAAAGGCTCATAGCTCCAGGAGGAGAAACCACCGGCCGAATCGGGAAGCGACCTGGTTGCGCCATGAGCCTGCAAGGCCGCATGGAAGCGTTGGAATTTGGCGCGTCCACCGGCCGGCGTGAAGACGTAGACCGGCTTCCCCGTAGCGCAGGCTTCGCCGGTCATGTTCACCGAATCGGCGGTTACGACGAAGATGTCGGCGCCGGCGAGAAAGTGAGGATAGGGATTTTCGCCCGTGCCGTCCCAAAGAAAGCGTGGCTTCGCCTGGGTCGCCCTGTCGGCGGTTTGAAGAAGCTTGGACGGCGTGCGGCGGGAGGGCGTAATGAGGAAACTGCCGGCTTGTTCCGCAATTGCAGCGAGTTGCGCCGCGAAGCTTGCAATTACGGCATCATCATAGCTGTAGCCGGCGCCTGGCCCGCCAAGCAGAAGCGCGATGCGCGGGAGCGGCAGCGGGGCGATGTCGGGCGGCGTTTCAGAGCGAAGCGAGGCGAGTCTTTCGGCGGTGAAGCGGTGGGGCGGCGTCAGCGTGGTGATGACATTCGGACCGCGCAAACTGTCATGCGCGGGGACCCAGATGACGTGAGCGCTCGCCGTGCTCGCGCGCGGCGATTGGAAAAGCACCGTAAATGCGCCCGCCCGCTTCAGAGCCCGGACGACCGGCACGGTCTGGCGGCCGGCGCCAAGGACGATCTCCGGCAGCGGCTGGGTCAGCAAATCGCGGATCACGCCGGGGTCGGCCGGGCCGACGGGCGCGAGATAGCGCCATGGCGCGCGCTGGGCGATGGGTTTGATCTCGGCCGCGAGCCCGAGCGCCTCCGCAACCCCGCTGGCGATGGCGAGATGGCCGGCAACGCCATCCGAGATGATCCAGCCGGTCTGTCCTGCGAGCCCCTGCTCGCGCATCGGCCGCAACAGCGGCGCAAGCCCGTGGCCCAGTTCCTGCGCAATCATGTCAATAGCTGAGGCGGGTTCGCTTTTCATTTGTTGCGCAGCGGAGGGCCGCCCTTATTCTCACGCACCGAAACGATCTGCAGCCGGCGAATGCAGAAGGAATTGAACCCACGATACCTAACGCCCTCAAGGTCAGAGGCCAAGCATGAAGATTCCCCGTGAGCCGCCATCCTGGATCAAGCTGGATCGCATCGACTGGCTGATCCTGCAGGAATTGCAGGCGGACGGCCGCATGACGAATGTGGAATTGGCAAAGCGCGTCGGCATCTCGGCCCCGCCGTGCCTCCGCCGGGTCCGGACGCTGGAGCGGTCCGGCTTCATCCTTGGTTATCATGCCCGGCTGAACCCGAAGCTGCTCGGTTATGAGGTTGAGGCCTATGCGATGGTGAGGCTGGAGAGCCAGTCAGAAGCCGACCTTGCCGCTTTCGACGAGCTGGTCCGCTCGTGGGCTTTTGTGCGCGAATGCGTGATGCTTTCGGGCGAAGTCGACTTCATCCTGAAGTGCATCGCACCGGATCTCCCTGCTTTCCAGAATTTCGTCATCCGCGACCTGACGGCTGCTCCCAATGTCGACCATGTGCGGACAGCCGTCGCCATCCGAACGGTGAAATCGGAAACCGGGCTGCCGCTGGACTGAGCCACCCAACGCAAAAGCCCGCCGTATGACGGCGGGCGGCGCTGTTCGAGGCGATGATCGCTTCGCCGTCAGCGAAACTTCACGTCGAGGATCTCATATGACTTGTGGCCGCGCGGCGTGGCGACCTCCACGACATCGCCGGCCCGCTTGCCGATCATGGCCCGCGCGATGGGTGAGTTGATCGCGATCTTGCCGCCCTTCACGTCGGCTTCGAAGTCGCCGACGATCTGATAGGCCTGCTCTTCCTCGGTGTCCTCGTCGACGATCTTCACGGTTGCACCGAATTTGACCGTATCTCCGGAGAGCCTCGATACATCGATGACATCGGCGCGGGAAAATTTGTCCTCAAGCTCGGCGACACGGGCTTCGTTGAGACTCTGCGCTTCCTTGGCGGCATGATATTCGGCGTTCTCAGAAAGGTCCCCATGCGCCCGAGCCTCCTCGATCGCCTTGATGATCCGCGGACGCTCAACTGTTTTTAGATGCTTTATTTCGGCTTCCAGCGCGGCGTATCCCGCTGCGGTCATTGGAACTTTTTCAAAGGACATTCCCAAATTCTCCCTTGGCCCTAGAACCTCCCTAGGCCGTATCTCCGTGAGATCATTGATGTAACGGAAAGTGTGGCTAGCGCACGCCTTTGGATGGCTCGGCCGGACCACTTCGGCCGATATATTTTTGCAAGGGGGCTACTTCAAGTATCCCAGCCCGCATTGCCGAAATCGCCTTCGTCACAGCCAGCGCACCCGAAATCGTCGTGTAGTAAGGTATGTGATGGAGCAAAGCGGTGCGCCGAATCTCCGAACTGTCAGCCAGCGCCTTGGCTCCTTCCGTAGTATTGAAGACCAACGCAACGTCGCCGTTCTTCATAGCGTCCACGATATTCGGCCGGCCTTCAAGAACTTTATTGATACGCTCGCACGGAATTCCGTTGGCTTCAAGATGCCGTTTGGTGCCCCGGGTGGCAAGGACGGTGAAGCCCATATCGACGAGTTGGCGGACGGAGGGCACGATGCGGTCCTTGTCCGCATCCTTGACGGAGACGAAGACCGAGCCGGACACCGGCACTTTGCTGCCGCTGGCGATCTGGCTTTTGGCGAAGGCGACCGCATAGTCCTTATCAATACCCATGACCTCGCCGGTCGAGCGCATCTCCGGGCCGAGAACCGGGTCGACCTCCGGAAAGCGCGCGAAGGGGAAAACAGCTTCTTTCACAGCGATATGCCGGAAGACCGGCTCTTTCAGGTCGAATTCGCGCAACGTCTTGCCCGCCATCACTTGCGCCGCGATGCCGGCGACAGGCAGACCGACAGTCTTTGCTACGAACGGAACGGTGCGGCTGGCGCGCGGGTTCACCTCGAGAATGTAGATTTCGCCGTCCTTGATGGCGAACTGCACGTTCATCAGACCGACGACCTGCAGCGCGAGCGCGAGTTTTCTGGTTTGCTCCTTCAGGTCCTCGATCTGGGCGCGAGGCAAAGAATAGGGGGGCAGCGAGCAGGCCGAAATCGCCGGAATGGACACCGGCTTCCTCGATATGCTCCATGATCCCGCAGATAAAAACATCTTCGCCATCGGCGATGGCGTCGACATCGACCTCGATGGCATCACGCAGATAGCGGTCGAACAGCAGCGCGTTCTTGGCCAGCACCTCGTTGATCTGCGCAATCGACCGCCCCGGGTGACGGTGCTTGACGTCCGGCGGCACGAAAGAGGTGAGCGTTGTTTCGATATAGTCCTTAAGCGCTGCATTATCGTGGATGATCGCCATGGCCCGGCCGCCAAGAACATAGGAGGGCCGGATCACAAGCGGGTAGCCGATCTCCTCGGCGACAACCCTCGCCCGCTCGACGCTGTAAGCGATGCCGTTGCGCGGCTGGCGGAGGCCAAGTTTATCGATGAGCAGCTTGAAGCGGTCGCGATCTTCGGCGAGGTCGATGGCATCCGGTGACGTACCGAGGATCGGCACATTCGCCGCTTCGAGCGCCTTGGCAAGCTTCAGCGGCGTCTGCCCACCGAACTGCACGATGACGCCTTTGAGCGCGCCTTTCTGGCTCTCCTTGCGCACGATCTCGAGAACGTCCTCCGCCGTCAGCGGCTCGAAATACAGCCGGTCCGAGGTGTCGTAATCGGTCGAGACGGTCTCGGGATTGCAGTTGACCATGATGGTCTCATAACCGGCCTTCGACAGCGAGAAGGCGGCGTGGCAGCAGCAATAGTCGAACTCGATGCCCTGGCCGATACGGTTCGGGCCGCTGCCCAGGATGATGATCTTCTCGCGGTCTGACGGTTCGGCCTCGCAGACCGGCTCGCCGTCGAAGCCGCCTTCATAGGTCGAATACATATAAGGCGTCGGCGAGCGGAACTCGGCCGCGCAAGTATCGATGCGCTTGTAGACCGGGTAGACGCCCAGCTCCGAGCGGCGGCGCGTTACCTCCTCGACCGGCAGGCCGGAGAGCGCGGCAAGGCGCGCATCCGAGAAGCCCTTGGACTTGAGGGCGCGGAACAGCCGTTTCAACTCCGGCAGGCCATGGGTGCGGACGCGGTTCTCCCAGTCGATGATCTCCTGGATCTGCGCCACGAACCACGGATCGATCTTGCAGGACATATAGATCTGCTCGTGGTCGACGCCGAGACGCAGCGCCTGGGCGACCTTCAATATGCGGTCGGGTGCCGGCCGGCCGAGCGCCTCGCGGATAACGTTCTTGTCGTCGCCCTGGCCAAGGCCCTCGAAAGCGATATCGTCGAGGCCATTCAGCTCGGTTTCCATGGAGCGCAGCGCTTTCTGCAGCGATTCCTGGAAATTGCCGCCCAGCCCGAGAACCTCGCCGACTGACTTCATCGAGGTGGTGAGGGTCGAGATCGCACCGGGGAATTTCTCGAAGGCGAAGCGCGGGATCTTGGTGACCACATAGTCGATCGTCGGCTCGAAGGAGGCCGGCGTTGCGCCCTTAGTGATGTCGTTTTCCAGCTCGTCGAGCGTATAGCCGACCGCGAGCAGCGCCGCGACCTTGGCGATCGGAAACCCCGTTGCCTTGGAGGCAAGCGCCGAAGACCGCGATACACGCGGGTTCATCTCGATGACCACGAGCTTGCCGTCCGCCGGATTGACGGCGAACTGCACATTGGATCCGCCCGTATCGACGCCGATTTCGCGCAACACGGCGATCGCCGCATTGCGCATCATCTGATATTCCTTGTCGGTCAGCGTCAGCGCCGGGGCGACAGTGATCGAAATCGCCCGTATGCACGCCCATCGGGTCGATATTCTCGATCGAGCAGACAATGATGCAGTTGTCCGCCTTGTCGCGGACGACCTCCATCTCATACTCCTTCCAGCCGAGCACCAATTCCTCGACCAGCACCTCGCGCGTCGGCGAAGCGTCCAGCCCGCGCTCGATGATCCGCAGATATTCCTCGCGGTTATAGGCGACGCCGCCGCCGGTGCCGCCGAGCGTGAAGGACGGACGGATGATGGCGGGCAGGCCGACCGAGTCGAGCGCCTTGAAGGCTTCGCCGAGATCATGAGCCAGCATGGAGCGCGGCGTGGCGAGACCGATTTCGCTCATCGCCTGCTTGAAACGCTCGCGGTTTTCGGCCTTGTCGATAGCGTCAGCACTGGCCCCGATCATTTGCACGCCGAGCCGATCAAGCGTGCCGTCGCGATAGAGTGCAAGCGCGGTGTTCAATGCCGTCTGCCCGCCCATAGTCGGCAGCAGCACCATTCTCTCGTTCGGATGCTCGGCGCGCTCGCGCTCGATCACCTTGGCGACGATCTCCGGCGTGATCGGCTCGATATAGGTGGCGTCCGCTAGATCCGGGTCCGTCATGATCGTCGCCGGATTGGAATTGACGAGAACGATCCGATAGCCCTCAGCGCGGAGCGCCTTGCAGGCTTGCGTGCCGGAATAGTCGAACTCGCAAGCCTGACCGATGACGATCGGGCCGGCTCCGATAATCAGTATGGAGTCGATGTCTGTGCGCTTGGGCATTCGGTCAGCACTCGGTTCCGGGCGCTTATAAAGGAATTGCGGCGAGTTTCAACAAGGCGCTTGGGCGAAGGAATGGAGTCAAGGCGTGTTATATTGCGTTGCAAAGAGGTGCGATAACAATCGCTTTGTGAGGAGTCCGTGCTTCTTCAATCGTGCAAAACTCCTCATGCGTCTATTTGCCTTGACCGTTTCTCCAAAAATCGACATGGTGCGGCCATGATGACCGGTCGGCGATCAGTTACTGCAATCATCTGCTGCATTATTATCGCGCGCTGATATAACGCTTGCGCGGCCGTTCTCCGTTTCCCCAAAACCGAAAATCGAACGTCGCGCCCTGCGGAAGGAGCTGGGTTCGTGGCATTGAAGCTTTACAACACGCGCACGCGTAAAAAGGAGGAATTCCACCCGCTGGACCCGAATAATGTGCGCATGTATGTCTGCGGGCCGACGGTCTACGACTATGCGCATATCGGCAATGCGCGGCCAATCATCGTGTTCGATGTGCTGTTCCGGCTGCTGCGGCACATTTACGGCGCGGAGCATGTCACCTATGCCCGCAACATTACCGATGTGGATGACAAGATCAATGCGCGGGCTGCCGAGCTGTATCCGGACCTGCCGCCGGAAGCGGCCATCCGCAAATTGACCGAAGAGACCACCGCCCAGTTCCACAAAGATGTCGCCGCGCTCGGCTGCCTGCCGCCCACGCATGAGCCGCGAGCGACCGATTACATCGCGCAGATGAAGGAGATGATCACTCAGCTATACGAGGCGGACATCGCCTATGTGGCCGAGGATCATGTTCTCTTCTCGGTGGCGGCATACGGCAAGCTGAAAAATGTGCCGCGCTATGGCAGTCTCGCCAAGCGCTCACTGGACGAGATGATGGCCGGCGCGCGCGTCGAGGTCGCCCCCTATAAGCGCGACCCGATGGATTTCGTCCTGTGGAAGCCCTCAAAGGAGGGCGAGCCGGCTTGGCCGTCGCCGCTCAATATCCGCACGCCTGGGCGGCCGGGCTGGCATCTCGAATGTTCGGCCATGTCCAAGGCACTCCTGGGCGACGAATTCGACATCCATGGCGGCGGCATCGACCTCGTCTTCCCGCACCATGAGAATGAAGTCGCGCAAAGCTGCGGCGCGAACCATACGCCGAAGATGGCGAACTTCTGGATGCACAACGGCTTCCTCCAGGTCGAGGGCGAGAAGATGTCCAAGAGCCTGGGGAATTTTTTCACGATCGATGAGTTGCTTCAGGAGTGGCCTGGAGATGTGCTTAGGTTGCAGATGCTTATGACACACTATCGACAACCGATAGATTGGACAGAACGCCGATGCATGGAAGCCCAAGATGAGTTGAGTAATTGGGCTGAGATTCTGGAAGGATATTATAGATTTAAAGATGAACTACTCCCTCCTCCATCCGACGATCTTGTGAGTGCGCTCAAAGACGATCTAAATACCCCCAAAGCAATAGCCGAACTTCGCAAAATGTTTGGGAGGGCAAGAGGAGGAGATATGAAACAGCTCCTAGCCTTGTGCGCAGATTGTAAGCTTCTTGGATTTAGAAATCTTGATAAGCCCGGATATTTTGAAGATATAGTTAGTGGAACGGAAATTTCGTCGGAAGATATCGTCAATTATATTGATAATGCAAAAAAGATTCGAATAGCAAGTGCGAACAATGCGCCATCGCATGTAATCGATAATGCAATTCACGAAATTGAGAAAGATAATATCAGGGTTACGATCACTAAATCCGGTAACATTCAACTGCGGGGGCAGGATACAGAAAATACAAGCAAAGTTGAGCGCCTAATTGCAAACCGTTTAGCGGCACGCAAAGCCAAGAACTGGGCCGAGGCCGACCGCATCCGCGACAAGCTTGCGGCGATGGGCATCGCGCTGAAAAACTCCAAAGACCCCGAAACCGGCGAAATCGTCACCACCTGGGAGATCGCGCGATGAGCGAGCGCATGATCGATCACATGGGTTTAAGCGTCGCGGATTTTGCGACCATGCTGATCTTCTACGAAAAGGCGCTGGCGCCGCTCGGCATCAAGGTGCTGATGCGCTTCGGCAAGGATGTGACTGGCGATTTCGACACCGCCGGCCTCGGCCGCGAAAAGCCGTTCCTCTGGATCGGCGGGGCGGGCAAGACCCAGCCGCCCATGCACATCGCCATCCGGGCGGAGGACCGCGCCGAGGTCGACGCCTTCTACAAAGCAGCACTCGTGGCGGGCGGCACCGACAATGGCGCGCCGGGTCTGCGCCCGCATTATCATCCCAACTATTACGGCGCCTTCATCATCGATCCCGAAGGCCACAATCTCGAAGCCGTCTGCCACAAGGCTGTCCAATGACCGAAACCCCAACCATCTACAGCGGCGGCTGCCAGTGCGGGGCGGTCCGCTTTCGCGCCGCAAGACTTGGTCGTCCGTCCATCTGCCATTGCCGAATGTGCCAGAAGGCGTTCGGGTCATTTTACGGCCCGCTGGTAACCGGCCACGGCGTCGAATGGACGCGCGGCGCGCCGAAATATTTCGCCAGCTCCAACAAGGCACGCCGAGGCTTTTGCGGCGATTGCGGCACGCCGCTGAGTTACGAATGTGATGGCGGGATCGAGCTTGCCATCGGAGCCTTCGACGACCCCACCCGAGCCGCGCCCGTGATCCAGGTCAATCCGGCGGACAAGCTGCCTTTCGTCGACGCGCTCGCGTCCTTGCCTACCCGGCAGGCTGGCGAAAGCCCCCACTCCGATGCTTTCCTCATCGGCATCGTCTCCTATCAGCATCCAGACCATGACACGGCCGAATGGCCGCCCCAACGGTGAAGGGCCCCATGAGCAAGGAGCGGCTTTATCTCTTCGACACCACATTGCGCGATGGGGCGCAATCGCAGGGCGTGACCTTCTCGCTGGAGGACAAGCTGCTCATCGCCCGCACTCTCGACGAGCTGGGTCTCGACTATATCGAGGGCGGCTATCCGGGCGCCAATCCGACGGATACGGCCTTTTTCAGCGAGAAGCGGGCCTTCAGGAATGCGCGCGTCACCGCGTTCGGCATGACCAAGCGCGCCGGGCGCTCGGTCTCTAACGACCCCGGTTTCGCCGAGATCCTCAAGGCGGAGGCCGATGCCGTCTGCTTCGTCGCCAAGAGCTGGGACTATCATGTCCAGGTGGCGCTCGGCGTCTCGAACGAGGAAAACCTGCAATCGATCGCCGAGTTGGTTCGCGCCGTGACCGAGACCGGCCGCGAGGCGATGATCGACTGCGAGCATTTCTTCGACGGCTACAAGGCCAATCGCGATTACGCACTCGCCTGCGTCCGCGCGGCGTACGAGGCGCGCGCGCTCTGGGTGGTGCTCTGCGACACCAATGGCGGCACGCTGCCGCATGAGGTCGAGGCCATCGTCACTGATGTGCTGAACGAGCTGCCCGGAGATCATCTCGGCATCCATACGCATAACGACACCGAAAACGCAGTCGCCAGCACCCTCGCCGCGATCCGCGCCGGTGCGCGGCAAGTGCAGGGCACGCTCAACGGGCTCGGCGAGCGCTGCGGCAATGCCAATTTGACTTCGATCATCCCGACGCTGCTTTTGAAGCCCGATTTTGCCGACCGCTTCGAGACCGGCATCAGCCTCGAACAGCTCAAATGGCTGACGCACGCCTCACGCCTGCTAGACGAGGTGCTGAACCGCGCGCCGAACCGTCAGGCGCCTTATGTCGGCGAGTTGGCTTTCGCGCATAAGGGGGGCATCCATGTCTCGGCGATCCAGAAGGACCCGCGCACCTATGAGCATGTGCCGCCGGAAGCCGTCGGCAACAGCCGCAAGCTCCTGGTCTCCAATCAGGCGGGCCGCTCCAACATTCTCGCCGAACTGGCGCGCATCGGCATTTCGGTCCGTCCTGACGATCCGCATGTCGCCAAGCTTCTCGAGGAGGTGAAGCAGCGCGAAGCGAGCGGCTACGCTTATGAGGCGGCTGATGCCTCCTTCGAGCTGCTGGCCCGCCGGACGCTAGAGGAAGTGCCGGAATTCTTCAGCGTCGACAGTTTTCGGGTGATGGTGGAGCGTCGCCACAACGCGCTCGGCGAGCTGATCACCGTGTCCGAGGCGACCGTGAAGGTCAGCGTCGCCGGTCAGACCGTCATGAATGTCGGCGAGGGCAACGGCCCGGTGCACGCGCTCGATCAGGCGCTCCGGCGCGATCTCGGCAAATATCAGGACTATATCGACGGCATCGAGCTCGTCGACTACAAGGTCCGCATCCTGACCGGTGGCACCGACGCGGTCACCCGCGTGCTGATCGAAACGCTCGACCGCGACAGCGGCCAGCGCTGGTTCACCGTCGGCGTCTCGCCCAATATCGTCGATGCCTCCTTCGAAGCGTTACTTGACTCGATCACCTATAAGCTCTTGAAGAACAAGGCCCCTGCGCCGGAAGCGCTGGCGGCTTGAGGGAATCGGCATGTCATTTCGGATCTGGGTGTTCATCGCCGGGATCTCCGCGCTCCTGGCGGTGATCGCTGCGGCCCACGCTGCTCACTCGCTGGGCACGCTCAATGTGATCTCAGGGCAGACCAAGGCCTTCGAGATCGCGCAGAATTTTCATCTCCTACATTCGATCGCGCTGTTCGGCATTGCGGCTTTGTTGGCCGCAACCGAGGGCCGCCGGACGGCTTGGGGAAGCTGGATGCTGCAGGTCGCAGCCTTCGCCTTCCTGATCGGCATCGTCCTGTTCTCGGGTGGCATTTACCAGCAGGTGCTCAACGGAGTGAAAAGCGGCGTGCCGGTCGTCCCCGTCGGTGGCGTCTCCTTCATGATCGGCTGGGCGGCGCTCGCCCTGTCTGCCTTCGGATACCGCCAGAGTACATAGCGGACCGAACCAGAGCAAAGCCCCACTTTCATCAGTGCGTCCGGTTGGCGACGAAATGCGCTGCTGCGGATAGGGTCGCCGACGGCTTCCCGAAAGGCGCAAGCGCGTCGCGTGCCCGGCTTTCCATCTCGCGGAGCCGTTCGCGGGCGGCATCGACCCCGATCAGCGAAACCAGCGTCGCCTTGCCGGCGTCCTCGTCCTTGGCGACCGCCTTGCCGACCAGCGCGGCGTCCCCCTCGACGTCGAGAAGGTCGTCGGCGAGTTGAAATGCGACCCCCAGCGCACGCCCATAATCGAGAAGCGCCTGCCGCTGAACCGCTGTGGCGCGAGCGAGAATCGCGCCCGCCTCGCAGGCAAAACAGATCAGCGCTCCGGTCTTCATCGCCTGCAGGCGCATGATGCCCGCCTCGGACAGGGTCTTGCCTGGCGCTTCCAAGTCGAGCATTTGTCCGCCGGCCATCCCTGCGCGCCCGGCGGCGCGTGCAAGACCGAGCGCCAATTCGCTGCGCACGAGCGGATCGGCATGAGTGGCAGGATCGGACGCGATCTCGAAGGCCAGCGTCAGGAGGGAGTCGCCCGCGAGAATTGCGGTCGCCTCGTCGAACGCCTTGTGCACCGTGGGCCGCCCTCTGCGCAGATCATCGTCGTCCATCGCCGGCAGATCGTCATGCACCAGCGAATAGCAATGCACGCATTCGAGCGCGGCGCCGGCATTCAGCCCGGCTTCATCGGGCAAGCCGCATAATTGCGCGCTCTCCAGAACCAGAAAGGGGCGCAAACGTTTCCCGCCCCCGAGAGCGGCGTACCGCATCGCTTCGTTCAAGCGGTCAGGTACGAATCCGCGCCGATCGGAGACCGTCAGCCAATCGTCTAAGCGCTTTTCTATAAGGGTTGCGCAGCGCTGAAGGCGCTGGTTAAAAGCTTCAATATCCGATGTATTTAGCACGTGTTTCCGAGTCCATGAGAGTCTTTGGCGAAAAGATGCGCCAGATAAATGTGCGCCTCAAGGCCGCCGGCGATAATTTCACACGCAAAGCTCAAATGGGCGTCCGCGAAGCCACGAGGCTATGGCAGAAAACGCGTCAATGGCCGATTAGTTGGCGAACGATGCGGAATTCTGCGTCGCATGCTCCGATTGGAGACGTTTGGCGCGGAAAAAATGGCGCAAGCGCTGCGCCTTCGAACCATGCTGTGGCGCGCGAACCCGGCGCCGTAGGGACGTGGCGGGATCGCCACCCAGGCATTGCGCAAGGTCTGCGGATCGCCGCGATTGCCGTCGCTGCGTATCTCGTGCTGCCCTATCCGATGATCCTGGTCTATCGCTTCCTCGATCCGCCGATTTCCGTTCCGATGCTGCGGGACCTCCTCACCGGCCAGAAGGTGAGACGGCGCTGGGTCGATTTCGACCGCATCTCGCCTAATCTTGCCACAGCCGTCGTCATATCCGAGGATGCTGCGCTCTGCACGCATTGGGGCGTCGACTGGAATGCGGTCGGCGAAGCGCTCGATGATCTGGAGGACGGGGACAAGCCGCGCGGCGCAAGCACCATCCCAATGCAGACCGCGAAGAACCTTTTCCTCTGGTCCGAGCAAACCTATATCCGAAAAGCGCTCGAGGTTCCGCTTGCCTATTTCATCAGCTTCGTCTGGCCGAAGCAGCGGGTCGTGGAGGTCTATCTGAACATCGCGGAATGGGGACCGGGGATCTATGGCGCCGAGGCTGCGGCACGATACCACTTCGGCAAGTCCGCCAGGTCGCTGACCCGCACAGAAGCCGCTCTGCTTGCAGCCGCGCTGCCGAGTCCGCTCAAGCGCAATGCCGGCAGGCCGAGCGCACATATGCAGCGCCTCGCCGGCCGCATCCAGGCGCGCGTCGATCGCGAAGCGCAGGATGCAGCCTGTATTTTCGACGGCTAGAGACGGACTCCGCTCTGGCCAAAGTGACGCGACATCATTATAAGGACGCCTGAACAGCGCCGGGTAGCGACTAACGGATTTGGATCACGACCGGCTTGCGGGGCGCGAGTGCTTTTGGCAGGTGCGTGTTTGTTTTTCTCGAGGTAAAGAAAATGGCCGTTCCGAAACGAAAAACCTCTCGGATGAAGCGCGGAAATCGCCGGTCCGCCGACGCTTTGACCGCCCCGACCTATGTCGAGGACAAGGAATCTGGTGAGCTGCGCCGTCCGCATCATATCGATCTGAAAACCGGCAAATATCGCGGCAAGCAGATTCTGGAAGCCAAAGACGAAGTTTGAGCCCCGCCCACATTCGGCTGGCTCGGTGCAGCAGCCGGGGTAGACGCTGGCGGACGGGTGTCGTTCGAGGGACATTAGAGATGGAGATAACCGATGATCCTCAGCATTCCATGGCTTCTCGTTGCGATCCTTCTTTATAATGTAATCGTCTTCTCCTCCGCTTGGCCGACTGACGCGAATCCTCCCGGCCCCACGGTTCTCGATGAGCATCTGTTCTCAGTCGATATGATTTCGGGAGCAACCTGGACGCTCACTGTCGGCGACCTTATTACAATCATCACGCTAGTGCTGCTGTTCGTCGAACTGATCAAGGCGACCCGAACCGGCGGCTCATCGATTGTCGATCACGCGCTTTCGACGATCCTTTTCGTGGTCTGCCTCGTTGAGTTTCTCGTCGTACGTCAGGCGGCGACCTCGGAGTTCTTCTTCATTCTGGTCGTGACGCTGATCGACGTCATTGCGGGCTTCTCGATCACTATTCGCGCCGCGCGGCGGGACTTCGGTTTTGGCGGAGCCACCGATTGACGCCAACGAAGCCCCGCCTCGATCTGGCAAACCGGAAGGGCGCTTCAACGGCGCCCTTTTGCTTTTGGAGCTAAGCCTTGCCGTCTCAATCGGTTTCAGAACCCCCGGTCAGCTTGAAGATGCCGTTGGCCGGCGATGTTGCCGTTGAAATCGGTCTCACAGCCGCCATCGTCTCGGTGGATGGCGACAATCCGCGCATTCTTGTCGTCAAGTCCGGCGACGGCGCGCCGCACGCGCGGGCGGCATTGCCTTTCGGCCTATTCGCGCCCCTCGAACACAGAACCCTGGAAATCGGCCTGCGGGCCTGGGTAGAGGATCAGACCGGTCTCGAACTCGGCTATGTCGAACAGCTTTATACGTTTGGAGACCGCGGCCGCCATGCACGGCTTGGCGATATCGGCCCGCAAGTCGTCTCGATCGGCTACCTTGCACTGACCAATGCCGGAGCGCATTGCGGGTTGAAACACGGGGCCTGGCAGAACTGGTACAATTTTTTCCCCTGGGAGGACTGGCGCAACGACCGGCCGGCCATTCTGACCGAGGAAATCCTGCCTCGTCTCAACCACTGGGCGAAGCAGAAGGAGCCGACCGACACGCCGGTCCGCCCGCTGAAACGCGAGGAGCGCATCGGCATTTGTTTTGGCGGCGATCACGGCAGGGACGAAGAAAAGGTTCTCGATCGATACGAGCTGCTTTACGAGGCGGGCTTGGTTCCCGAGGCGCTAACCGACGGGCGCAAGGCCGCCCGGCAGTGGCGGGATCTTCCCAGTTTCGGCGTTCCGATGCAGTTCGATCATCGCCGCATCCTGGCGACCGCTATGAGCAGATTGCGCGGCAAGATCAAATACCGGCCGGTGATATTCGAGCTGATGCCCGAGAGCTTTACCCTGTTCGAGCTTCAGCGCACTGTCGAAGCAATTCTCGGGAGCCATCTCCATAAGCAGAACTTCCGCCGGCTCATTTCGGCGTCGGGCCTGGTGGAGCCTACGGGTGAGATCCGCACCGCCACGGGAGGGCGCCCCGCGAAGGCCTACCGCTTCCGGCGCGAGGTTATTTTGGAACGCCCGTCAGCAGGCGTCAGAGTGAAAGGCGGCCGCGGCTGATACTTAAGGTACACACTCGGGAGGAATCCGGCCGTTATCCACGCCCTTGAGAATCTTGTGGAGGGTACCGGAATTTCCCCATACCAGCCTTTAACTTCTGCACTGCAATAATTACATTTCTTGCAGTTAGCTTTGGAGGCAGCCGCGAGCGCATTGCAACGCGGAAAAGACGGCAGCGCTCATTGTGGTTATTAACAATGTTGCGCAAGCGCCCAAATTAAACCGATTTTTTCCCAAACGGCTCTCTGCTCCGGCTTCCAAAAAAAACGTAAATGTGGTACTGTTCATACCACAAAGCATACGATTGGTGACAGCACGCGAAACTTCCCGTAATTCGGGTAAGGGTCTTTCTTAATTTTGCGTATAGGTGAGAGGCGATCCGCGACATTGGATCGCGGGCGATAAATATTTCGCATTCACCTTCACCGATTCTGAGCTTTCAGATCTGTGCAGTCGCGTCGATGGGGGCATGGGCGCAGTTGCGCAGGACGATCTGCGTCGTAGCGCAGGTTGGCTGTCTCTCATTCGTCGGCCGTGGCGGAGACGACGTGGTCAGAACAAGCTCCCGGCTTCGGCGTCGGGACAAGAACGTGAGAACGAGTATGGCTGCGAAGAAAAAACCAGTACACAAGACCGGATTTCGGAAAGACGAGTTCATCGTCTACCCGACGCATGGCGTGGGGCGCATTGTTGGCATCGAAGAGCAGGAAATCGCGGGTTATAAACTCGAGCTTTTTGTCATCAATTTTGAAAAAGACAAAATGACCCTGCGGGTGCCGACGACGAAATGCGAGAGCGCCGGCATGCGCAAGCTTTCCGACAATGCCATAGTAAGCAAGGCGCTTGAAACGCTCCGTGGGCGCGCGAGGGTGAAGCGGACCATGTGGAGCCGCCGTGCTCAGGAATATGAAAGCAAGATCAATTCCGGCAGCCTGATCTCGATCGCTGAAGTCGTGCGCGACCTCCATCGCTCGGATAGTCAGCCGGAGCAGTCCTATTCGGAACGGCAGCTTTACGAGTCTGCATTGGACCGGATGGCTCGCGAAATCGCTGCCGTGCAGGATATCGACGAAGTCATGGCGATCCAGGCGATCGGCGAGTCCTTGAACAAGGCTGCGCGGATGAGCCGGAAGGAAGAGATTGAGGAAGCTCACGACGAGGCCGCCTGAGGCGCGCATTCGTCGTTAAAGATCCCCCTCGAAGGCGGCGGATGTGCAAATATCCGCCGCCTTGTTTTTTGGAATGGGGGCTATTGCGGACGCGCCATGCCGCTTTCCAGTGTGGTCGGACTTGGCTTGTGCCGGCTTTGCCCTAGGGCAAAATGAAAGGCCCGCAAAACGGGGCCTTTCAAGTTCTCCACGCGTTCTAAACGCTGATTTTCGCCGCGCGACTTAGTCGCGATTGCCGAATAGCGACAGCAGCATCAGGAACAGGTTCAGGAAGTCGAGATAGAGGCGCAACGCGCCCATGATCGCCTTCTGACCAGCCACGAGCTGGCTGTCGCCGGCATAATATTCTTCCTTGATCTGCTGCGTGTCATAAGCGGTCAGACCGGCAAAGACCAGCACGCCGATCACCGATATGGCAAACTGCAGCGCCGTCGAGCCGATGAAGATATTCACGACCATGGCGATGACGATGCCGATCAGGCCCATGAACAGGAAGGAGCCCCAGCCGGAAATATCGCGCTTGGTCGTATAGCCGAAAAGGCTGAGCCCGCCGAATGTGGCCGCCGTGATGAAGAACACGCGGGCGATCGAGCCGTGGGCGTAGACCAGGAAGATCGACGAGATCATGGCGCCGACAAGCGCTGCATAGATCCAAAAGGTCAGTTGCCCCGCTTCGACACTCATCCGATGCATACGCGCCGACATGAAGAAGACCAAGCCGAGCGGCGCAAGGAACAGCACCCATTTGAGTGGGCTGATGAAGATGAGCTGCCCGAACGACGTCAGCAGAACACCGTTCGGCAAAGCCACGGCCGCCGACGACGGATCGGTGGTGACGGCGAGGGAGTAGAGGCCATAGGCAACCACGCCCGTAATGGCCAGCCCGGCCGCCATGTAGTTGTAGACGCGGAGCATAAAGGCGCGCAGGCCTTCGTCGATCGCGTAAGCGCCTGTCCGGCTGCCAGCAATCGTCTGTCTATTAAAGTCCGCCATATCAAACCTCTATGAGACCCTTTTTCTCGGGAAGAAGCCCAAATCGAGTTTTAACCCGGATCGCGCTATGCATCCAGCCCTAACGCCAAAAAGCGTGAAAGACCGCCACCATTGAGATCTCGGACCTAAACTCCCCTTCATTCTGCACGCAAATAGGGTGCGGCTTTGGCGTTGAGCACCCGCAGCGTGCCGAATAGTCCAAATGCTATGATGGATATGGTCGCAAGCAATGCAGCCTGCAATAGCGCCCCAGGAGGGGCCGTGAATGCGATATCCATCATCTGAGTCAGCAAGATATAGGCGATAATTGTGCCCACGCCGGCAGCCACAATCGCCGTTGCGAGGCCGAGTAGCGTATATTCGGCAAGATGTGCCGCAAGGATGCGGCGGCGCGTGGCGCCGAGCGTCTTGAGGATCACCGCCTCGTAGATTCGGCGTGCACGGATCGTGCTGAGTGCCCCCGCCAGAACCAGAATGCCCGAAATCAGCGTCACGCCTCCGGCCACTCGAATGGCTGTGAAGATCTTCCCTAGAAGCGCATTGACCGTCGCGAGCACATCCCGAACGCGAATCGAGGTTACAGTCGGAAATTCGGAAGCGACGGCGCGGATCACCCCCGCCTCATCGGATGAGGTCGAATTCGGCCAGGTCAGCGTCGCCAGCACATTATAGGGAGCTGCCCGCAGTGTATTCGGCGAGAAGATCATCACGAAGTTGATCGTCAACGAACTCCATTTGACCGTGCGGAAATTGGCGACTTTGGCCGTCACATTGCGGCCGAGCACGTTGAAAGTAATGGTATCGCCGATCTTGAGGCCCAGATCGCGGCCAAGCTCCGCGTCGAACGACACCAGCGGCTCGCCCGAATAGTTCTTGGGCCACCATTTGCCTTCGACGATCTGCGCGTCCTTTGGCGGCGCCTCGGAAAAGGTCAAGCCGCGATCGCCGTTCAGCACCCATTGCGCTTGGGGAGGCACCTCGATCTGTGAAGCAGGCTTGCCGTGCAGCTCGACGATCTTGCCACGCAGCATAGGCGCGGAATCGAGTTCCGCCCCTGGGGCTTTCGCCGCGATGAGCTTGGAGAAGCGCCCGAAATCATTCTTGTTGATGCCGATGAAGAAGTAGCTCGGTGCCCGCTCCGGAATCTGAGTTTTCAGCTCGGTCCTTATCGATGCGTCGCATACAGCGATCGCGGTCAGCAGGGTCAGGCCGGCTCCGAGAGAGACCGTTACGGTGCGCGCCAAGCCGGCCGGGCCGCCAATATTGGCCAGCGCCAGCGCCAGTTCGGGGCGGCGCGGACGCGGCAGATTTCGAGCCAGCGCGCGAAAACCATAGCCAAGCCCCGCGAAGATGCCGAAGGTCACGACGACGGCTGCGAGCGCAATCGCGGCGATGCGCGGCTGTTCGGACAGGAAGACGGCCATTGCCGCCAGAACCAAAGCGCTGACGATCGAGGCGGCGGCGAAGGCAAAAGGCGGCCAGCGTCTTGTTCGGCCGACCTCTTCGCGTAGCAACTCACCCGCGCGAATTTGCCGCGCCCGCCCGAGCGGCCAGAGGATGAAGATCAACGCAATAAGGAGCCCATAGGCGCTCGCCAGAAGCAATGGCCTTGGATAGAACCCGATGTCGAGTTGGATGGGGAGCGCCGGACCGTAAAGATTTGCTGCCAGAAACGGCAGCGCCGTTCCCAGTGCGAGGCCGATAAGGATGCCGAAAAGGGCAATAATGATCACCTGGATGAGAAAGCTGCGCGTGATCAGGGCGCCCGATGCGCCAAGCGCCTTATAGGCCGCAATGACTTTTCGCTTGCGTTCGATGAACGCGCTCACAGAATTCGCAACGCCAATACCGCCGGTCAGCAGAGCGGTCAGCCCCACCAGAGTTAGAAAATCGCGGAGGCGGCCGATCGAGTCGCTTATCCCGGGCGCCGGATCTGTACGGTCCCGGATCTGAAACCCCGACTCGGGCAGCATCTTCGTGAGCAGGGCTTTGGTCAGTGGCTCGGGCCCGACCTGTTTCAAGCGGTAGCGCCAGTCGATCAGGCTTCCAGGCTGCGCGAGGCCGGTTTTCTCAAGCGTCTTGAGCGACATCATTACGCGCGGACCAAGCCTCACGCCGGCGGCGAGGCGGTCGGGCTCCTTGGCTAGAACCGCAGCAATCTCGACGGCCTCCGAACCGATCTCGATGCGATCGCCGACCTTCACGCCGAGCTGGTCGAGGAGACCCGGCTCGACCGCGACCGCGCCGATGTGTCGAATAACGGACAGGGTCTTGCCGCCCTCAAACTCAACAGCGCCGTAGAGCGGATAAGCATCATCGACGGCTTTGATCTGCACCAGCGCCTGGCTGGACCCGTCGGGCAGGCGCGCCATCGAGCGCAGCGTGGCGATCTCGCTGACCGTACCCCGAGCCTGGAGGATGCGCCGCTCCTCGCTGGTCGCCTGCCGGTGCACAAGGCTTGCCTCGGCGTCGCCGCCGAGCAGGACACGGCCTTCGCGCGAAATCGAGTGCTGAATAGCCGCCGAAAGCGTCCCGACGGCCGCGATCGTCATCGCCCCAAGCGCAATGCAGGCTACGAAAATGTAAAAGCCGGAAATACCGCCGCGAAGCTCCCTGAGCGCCAAGCGCAGGCTGAGAGGCGCCGACGCAAGACTGGACGACATCCGCCGCTCAATGGTCACAGCGGTCATGCGACGCTCTCGAGCCCGCGCGCACTTTCGGCAATGCGTCCGTCTTCGATCAGCACGGTCCGGTCGCAGCGTGAGGCAAGGCGCTCGTCATGGGTGATGAGAACCAGCGTCGTGCCATGGCGTTTATGCAGCGCAAACAGCAGATCCATGATCTGCTCGCCATTGCGAACGTCCAGATTGCCGGTCGGCTCGTCGGCGAACAGGATCTGAGGACTTGGCGCAAGCGCACGCGCTATCGCCACACGCTGCTGCTCGCCGCCGGAAAGCTGGGCCGGAAAATGATCGAGTCGGTGGCTGAGGCCGACCGAGTCGAGCACTTCGGCGGCGCGCTCTCTGGCGTCGGCGCGGTTCAGAAATTCGAGCGGCAGCGCGACGTTCTCAAGCGCGGTCATTGTTGGGACGAGGTGGAAAGACTGAAAGACAATGCCGATATGCTCACCGCGGGCACGGGCAAGGCCGTCCTCGTCAAGAGCCATGAAATCGCAACCGGCGACGCGGACAATGCCGCTCGAGGCCTTCTCGAGACCGGTCATGATCATCAAGAGGGTCGACTTTCCCGAACCGCTCGGCCCGACGATTCCCACGGTCTCGCCAGAGAGGATCGTCAGATCGATCCCGCGGAGAATGTGGACGGCCCCGGCCTGACTGTTGAGCGTAAGGTGAACATCTTTAAGGTCGATGATCTTTTCTGCCACAATCGATCGGCTCCAGAATGACGCTTTTCCGCTTTTTATACGGCCGGACATAGGAAAGACAGGCTCATGACCGCAACGAGCATATGGAAACTGGTGATTGCTTTTGCGAGCCTGACAGCGCTGCTCGCCGAAGGCGCATTGCCGCAACTGGCTCTTGCCGCTTCCAGCGACCGCCCGATCGTGATCGTGGCCTATGGCGACAGCTTGACGGCCGGTTATCAGCTTCCCCCCGAGGCTGCCTTTCCAGTTCAGCTCGAAAAGACCCTGCGGGCCAAAGGCTATAATGTGCGCGTCGTCAATTCCGGCGTTTCCGGCGATACGGCGGAAGACGGCCTCACCCGTTTCGACTGGGCGATGCCGAAGCAAGCCGACGCCGTCATCCTCGAACTTGGCGCCAATGATGCGCTCCGGGGCATCCCGGTGGCGCAAACGAAAACTGCGCTGTCTGAAATTCTCTCTCGACTTAAGGAGCGTCGCATCGCGGTTCTGATCGCTGGAATGGAAGCGCCACGCAATTGGGGAGACGAGTATGTCAAAGAGTTCAGAGCCATGTACCCTTCACTGGCCGAAAGCGCCGGCGCGCTGCTTTATCCGTTCTTCCTCAAAGGCGTCGCGCTCGACCCATCGCTCAATCTGGCAGACGGCTTGCATCCCACCCCGAAAGGGGTCGCGCTGATCGTCGAAAATATGCTGCCCGATATCGAAAAACTGATCGAGCGGGTGAAAGCGCAGCGCGCTCACGCGAGTTGAACCGACGCACGCCTTTCGGCATTGAGTGACTAAGCTGTGACTTGGTTCTCGGATGGCGGACAATTGGTTAGTATCCCCGATTATGGTCAAATCCTTTGTTGCGAAGGGTTATCTTGCGGGGAAATATGTCAAAAGGGACGCTACTCGTTCCCTATTCGGCGATCGTCAGCGCGTCGGGGATTGAGGCGCAAAATACCGAAGCGTTCACATTTCACTCAGAGAGGAGATGATCACAATCAGCGCAACGAACAGAAACTAAACCCCTGCCCCAACGCTGCTTTAAACTCTGGAGGCGCGCTATGCCGAGGCTTTTCACTGGCATCGAACTCCCCGCCCAAATCGTCGACCGCTTAGCCATGCTACGAGCAAAGCTCGCCGGAGCGCGTTGGATCGATCCGGAGCTTTACCATGTAACGCTGCGCTTCGTGGGCGATGTCGACGATGTGACCGCGCGCCATTTTGCAGCCGCCCTGTCTGAGATTGATTTTGCGGATTTCGAGCTGTCATTTTCCGCGCTCGGCAGCTTTGGGGGCAATAAGCCGCGTGCGCTTTGGGCCGGCATCAAGCCCTGCGAAGCGTTGACAAGACTGCAAAAAATGCATGAGCGCGCCGCCCGACGTGCGGGTCTGCCCCCCGAGACACGCAATTTCATGCCGCATGTCACGCTGGCGCGCCTGCGCGATACCCGGCCGAGTGCGCTGGCTGATTACCTCTCCTATTTCGGAGGGTTCATGACCGCCCCGTTTCCGGTCGACCAATTCGTGCTGTTTTCATCCCGGCCGAACCAGGGCGGCGGACCCTACGTCGTCGAAGCGGCCTATCCGTTCAGCGAAGCAAGCGGCCTCGAAGCCGGAGTGGCCTGAGAGCCGGCCTGTGCCGTCAGGTTGACAAAAAGCCCCCGGCAAGCGGCGTCGATCAGTTGACAGACATAGTCGAACCCATCGGTCTCACCGAAAAACGGATCGGGAATTTCGTGGACGGAGAGATTGGGCGCATAGTCCAGCAGCAGCCGGATCTTATGATGGTGCTGCTTGGGCGCCAGCTTGAATAGGTGGTCCCGATTGGACCGGTCCATCGCCAGGATCAGATCGAACGTCTCGAAGTCTTCGGGAGCGATGCGGCGAGCGCGACTTGCGCTGATGTCGATCCCACGGATACGCATCGCCGCTTGGGCGCGGTCATCGGCTGGGTTGCCGATGTGCCAGCTTCCCAACCCCGCAGAATCGACTTCAAACTTTTCCGCAAATCCTCTCTGAGCCGCCACGTGCCTGAAGATACCTTCAGCAATCGGGGATCGGCAAATATTACCGAGACAAACGAAGAGGATCTTTTTCTCTGGGTGAAATAAATGCTCCTTCATTAAAGGAGCATGCCACGATCGAATCAACCTGGCAATTTGACTAAAGACTAATAGCTAGCGATGGAAATAATGCATTCACAAACTGTTGCCGGATTCGCACGCAGAGATCCGGCAACAGTGACTTCGGTTCCGAGCCGTCGGTATCAACATACCGCTAACTCGAATGCGGGGCCCTGATCTCCCGGATCGCCGCGCGGACCCGCCGCCAGTTCCGGGCATCGGTTTCGTTGCCGTGGCGCTCGCATTCCTCAGACTTCTGCCTTGCCGTCAACTCGGCCTTATCGCCATAAATTTCGATGCAGCGCCTAGCGTTTTCATGAATATCGGACATTTGCATGCTGCCGTCCTCCCATTTTGGAGCCGTTTGCCGCTGTGGAACGGGTCACCAGGACGTGGATGCGAACTGTTGCGGCTAGATCGCATTAACACCGCCTATCCGGAGGGCGCCAATACGGGCGCGCTCCCCGCCGCTGCGAATATGCCGGCACACGGTGCGTTCCACAGATGAGCCTCGTTTCGGCTTCAGCCGGCCTATAACTCAACATTTTATCGCTCCGGCGCGATGTTTCAAGGCACGCGGCCGGTCATCAGGCGGTCAGAAATTGGAAATGCCGGTAAAGAAATACACACCTAGACCGACTGTGAAGATCAGGTTTCCGTAGAGCGTGTGCTCGAGTACGACCACCCAGTATGACCGCGAAGTCTGATAGCGCCAGGCGAGGAGCAAGCCGCCCAAGAAGGCGATGACCAGCGTTGTCACATGCTGGAAGACGATATGACTGAAGGCGAAGAGCGCCGCATTCAGAACGATGGCCCCTTCTCTGTCGCCGACAAAAAGCGGGCGATATCGCTGAAAGAAATAGACGCGGAACATGATTTCCTGGGTGGTGACCGAGATCAGCGGATAAAGGAACATCACCATGGCCCAGGCTGGCTGGCCGTCTTCGGGGAACTGCAGGAAGCGGGTCGGCACGTTATAATAAGCAAATAGAACGATCGCCGGTCCACCTATGGCGAAAAACGCCAGCACGTTGGCGATGTCACGCCGGCGGATGCCCCTGCCGAATGTCTCCTGCCATGAGAAATTGCGATCGATGATCAGAAAGACGATGAAGAAGAGGAAGACCGGGGGCAGGATCATAAAAAGCGGAATATGGAAGCCGTAGAGCAGCTTATAGACCCCGGCGGGCGTCAGGACGAACAGGACGATCAGTTCGAAAATCAGACACAGCTTCTGGTCGCGGGAAATTTTGCCTGGGGCGGGGTCCGGATCGGTATCGCTTTTCTGCTGCCTGGGTGGGCTCGGCTCTACGAAGTTCATTGCCGCGCCTCGCTGCGTTTGATCTGCGAGGAGGTCCAGCGGCCATAGCGCCATGGCGCCCAGGGATGATGCTCGGTACGCATGTCGGGTGCCGGATCGAAACCGCTCGTACCCCACGGATGGCAGCGCAAGAGACGCGAAAGGGTAAGCCAAAAACCGCGCCAGGCGCCGTTCTTGTCGATGGCATCGAGTGCATATTCCGAACAGGTCGGCAGGTGGCGGCAGTTGTGGCCGACGAAAGGCTTTAAGCTGTAGCGGTAGACCACAATCGGGAGCTTGAGCCCCATAGCCGCGACCTTGCCGAGCGTCGCTGCGATCTGGGACACCAGCCGTTCCTTCAGTTCTGAATGCGAGCCTGTATGAGAAAGGCCTGAAGGCGATAAAGGATCCACTTACCCCTTGGTCAAGGGAGCGTCGTCAGTGTGGACGCAAAAAAAAGCGCCCAACCCCGGCGATGGTTGGGCGCTCATGCGTGTACTACGCGGCGCGCCGGGAGGGATACCGGCGCTGCGACGAGGTCTTCGGTTAGACGGGGGGCACTACCGATGGTGACTGACCTCGCCACTGTCACAGTACGTAAGTATATATAGCACAGTTTCAACACAAATTGCTAGAGAATCTGAACAATCGCTTGACAGTGGCGAATACGCCGCAGCAGGGCGTTCTTTCCACAATTATTACGTGCACTTGGACCGATTCGTTCAGATCGCACATCGCTCAATTCGGACCGGCCCGGAACTTCGGCAGGCCGATATCTTGCGAAAATGTGAACAGCTGCGGATCGGCTTCCTTGTTCAGCTGAAGGTCGGCAAGCTCGATGCGGGTGTTGAGCCCCTGAGCGTCGGAAATGATCCATTCCTTCAGCGCAATCTGCGGCCAATCGAAGAACAGCCGGATCTGGCCGCTCGCCTTGCCCTCTTTGTCCTGAAGCGTGACGACGACGATGTTGTCGCCAGCATCGAGGGCGATGATATTCGCATCATTGGCCAGATCGACCTTCTCCTTGAGGAGAATCCGGAACGGGGTCGAGTTCGAGCGGATAGCGGTCTGCCGTGTTCAGATCGTGATCCTCGATGGCGAGATATTTACCGTTCGAAATGATCTTCTGCCGGCTTGGCGGCGCGTAATCGAAGCGTACCTTGCCGGGACGCTCGATATAAAAACGGCCCCGTTTCTTTTTGTCGTCGGCATCAGTCTGGAGGAACTCGCCTTCGAGGTTCTTCAGACCGTTGAAATAGCCATTGATCTTCTCAATGACGGCCATCTGCTCGGGCGATCCGGTGAACTGGCTGGTCTGCGGAGGCGCCAATCCGAACTGTGCATCCCACCCCTTCACCGCGCCGAGCGCGTTAGGACCGGCGGCGCCTGCTCCCGTGTCGGCCGCTGGTTGCGACTCGGGCTGTGCGGCGGGCGCGACATTCGCGGTGGTGGCGGCCGGCTGCGCCGCCGCGGGTTGCGGCTCAGGCGCAGCGGCAGAATGCGATTCCGGCACGACCGTCAGGTCCTGCTGCGGCTGAGCCGCCGCCGGCGGGTTGGACGGAGGTGTCTTGGCGTGCACGGAATAGCCAGAGCCGCCAGTCTGTGCGAATGCCTGCGGCGCGGCCAGAATCGCCAGTGCCAGAGCTGCGGTCGGCAGAACAGCAAGCCGGATCGATTGTCTCATCGGAAAAGGAACTCCGTCCATCTCGTTGCTTTCTTTGAGTGAAGGGCAAATTTCGGCCACTTTCGCCTGAGAATCGCGCGAAATCGAGACGGCGGGCGCACTTTTTATGTAAATCAGGCGCCTTCGCCCGCCAGAACCTCCCGCTTACCAGTCCTGTTGGGCGGGCTGATGATACCGTCAGCTTCCATCCGCTCGATCAGGGAAGCGGCCCTGTTATAGCCGATGCCGAGTCGGCGTTGCAAATAGCTCGTGGTGGGGCGGCGGTCGCGCAGAACGACGTCGACGGCCTGGTCATAGACGTCGTCGCCTGTCGCGCCCCGAGGCGAGAGTTCGCCTCCACGCGGATCGTCTCCGCCGTCATCGTCGTCGATCACGCCGTCCATATAATCCGGCTCACCCTGAACCCGCAGGAAGTTGACGATGCTTTCGACCTCGTCGTCGGAGACGAACGGCCCGTGCGCACGCATGATCCGGCCGCCCGCGGCCATGGTCAGCATGTCGCCGGCGCCGAGAAGCTGCTCCGCGCCCTGCTCGCCGAGAATGGTACGGCTGTCGATTTTCGAGGTGACCTGGAAGCTGATCCGGCTGGGGAAGTTCGCCTTGATCGTGCCTGTGATCACATCGACACTCGGCCGCTGCGTCGCCATGATCAGATGAATGCCCGCCGCGCGCGCCATCTGCGACAAGCGCTGCACGGCAAATTCGATATCCTTGCCGGCGACCATCATCAGGTCCGCCATCTCGTCGATGACGACGACGATGTAAGGCATCGGCGTCGGGTCGATGTGCTCCCGCTCGTAGATCGCGCTGCCGGTCTCCTCGTCGAACCCGGTCTGCACCGTGCGGGTTAGCGGCTCGCCGGTGCGCTTCGACCGCGCGACCTTCAGATTGAAGCCCATGATATTGCGGACGCCGAGCTTACACATCCGCTCATAGCGGGCGTTCATCTCATTCACGGTCCATTTCAGCGCCTTGATCGCCTGATGCGGATCGGTAACGACGGGCGTCAGAAGATGCGGGATGCCGTCATAGACTGAAAGCTCAAGCATCTTTGGATCGATCATGATGAAGCGGCACTCTTCCGGGGGCATGCGGTAGAGCAGCGAAACGATCATAGTGTTGATCGCGACCGACTTGCCGGAGCCGGTCGTGCCGGCGATCAGCAGATGCGGCATGCGGGCGAGATCGACGATCACCGGATCGCCGCCGATCGTCTTGCCGAGCGCAAGCTGAAGCCGGCCTTTGCCGTCGCCGAATTCCTTTGCCTCCAGCAGTTCACGCAGATAGACCACCTCGCGGTTCTGGTTCGGCAGCTCGATGCCGATGGCGTCGCGCCCGGGGATCACGGCAACGCGCGCCGAGACCGCGCTCATCGAGCGGGCGATGTCGTCGGCAAGGCTGATGACGCGCGAGGACTTGGTGCCGCGCGCAGGCTCGAACTCGTAGAGCGTGATGACGGGGCCTGGATGCACCCCGGTGATTTGCCCCTTGATGCGGAAATCCTCCAGCACGCTTTGCAGCATCTCCGCACGCCGGCCAAGTGCGGCGTCCGACAGCTCAGGGTCTTTCTGATGCGGCGGCGACGGCGTGAGGAGCTTCAAAGGCGGCAGTACGAAATCGCCCGCTTCCCATTCGCGAATCGCCCCCCGCTGGTCCGGCGCGGCGGACGTGGAACGCTCCGGCATGGGCCGATTGTTCTGCAACGGCATGTGGTGCCCGCCTCGATAAACGGCGGCGGGCTGGCGCGCAGCCGGCTCATCGTAGGCCGTCTCGGGCTCGAAAGGCTCCTCGCCATAAGCTGCATCATCGTCATTTTCATAGCCGTGGGGACTTTGCACGTCGGCGGGGGGGTATTCCCGATATTGCGCGTCCTCGTAGGGCTGGTGGGGCGGCGGCGGAGCATAGTAAGCGGGCGGCGCGGGTGGTCTTTCATGCGGGCCATTTGCCGGAGCATCCTGCGGATAATCGGCGCCAGGGTGATGCGCAAGGCTCGGCTGCTGTCTGGGAATGGCCCGCAGGCTGTCGAAATACGGCTCGATCCGGCCGTCCTCGCGAGACACGCGAGCTTGCGTTGTCGGCATAGCACCGCGCAGGCGACGGGGTCTGGGCGCGAGGCGGATATCCCGCTGATTAACCTCATATTCGCCGAAGCGGGGATTGAAAGACCCTTCGGTCTGTCGTCCCGGATTGAAGCGGTCGATGTCTTCCGGCTGCCAATAGGGGTGGGACGACCGTCGCGTCGGCGTGGTGTCCTGTTCCAGCGCGACAGCAATGCGGCTCCCCAAACCGCGGGCGCCGTAAATCGCGTGGGCGATGCCGTTGCCGAGCAATCCGCCCATCCCGGCGCGCGACCCGGAAGACCATCGCCAGATGAGACCGAGCTCGTCGCGGCCGATCCCGCAAGCGCGCATGAGAGTCCAAACGCCGAAAAAGCCGGCAAGGGCCGCCGCGATTGCGTAGGCAAGTCTGGTGCTCACCAGATCGCCGATATTGACGAAGAACGATTTGCCAAAGTCGCCGATGACACCGCCCATGCCGTGGACGAGCAGCCAACGCTCCGGCTTCGGAACGATGCTCAAGAAGCTGGCAATCAGCAGGACGGAGAGCGTCCACATGGCGAGGCGGTGGCGTGGCTTCGTGACCGTCTCGCCGGAGGCCAGCGCCAATCCCCAAGCGGCTGGCGGCAGGAACAAGCTTATCGACGCGAGGCCAACGACCTGAAACAGCATGTCGGCGAGCGACGCCCCCGTGGCACCGAGAAGATTGCTCGGAACCCCAGCCGTTGCACGGTTGACGCTCGGATCTTCGATCGACCAGGTCAGCAGGCTGATCCAGCCGATCGCCGCCATGACGAGCAGCGCCGCACCGGCGAGCCGCATCGGCAAACGATGAATTTCGTTCTCCACGCCGCCGGGGAGGATCCGGCCGGAGTTGCTGACTCGATAATGGGCCATAAGCTCAACTCAGGTAACTGGCCAGTCGTTCGAGAGCCTGCCTCGTCAGCGCCAGATCATCGACCAGAGCAACGCGAATGTAGTCCGCTCCGGGATTGCGGCCCGTCGAATCCGTCTGTGCCAGGTAGGCTCCCGGTAAGACTTTGACACCGCATTCTTTCCAAAAGGTTTTCGTGGCGGCTTCTCCACCGCCTAAATGATCCACTTTGAGCCAAAGAAAGAACGCGCCGGTCGGCTCGATATAGTTGAGCCGTGGCTTGAGGATCTCGCGAGCCGCCGCGAATTTGGCGACGTAAAGCGCCCGGCTTTGCTCCGGATGCATGGCTTCGCTCCACAGCAGCGCCGAGGCGTGCTGAACCGGCAAAGGCATTTGCGGCGCGGCAACATTGCGGAACTTGGCGAAGGCGACGAGGAATGTCTTGTCCCCGGCGGCGAAACCGGAGCGCAGCCCTGGGACGTTCGACCGTTTGGAAAGGGAATTGAGGATCATGAGGTTCTTGAAGCCGCCGCCGAGCCGATGGGCGGTCTCGAGCCCGCCGGACGGTGGGGCGCCGGTGTAAACCTCCGAGTAACATTCGTCGAGGAACAGCACGAAGTCGTAGCGGCGGGCGAGCCCGATCGCCTTCTCCAGATAGGCGGGGCTGGCCACCGAGCCTTGGGGATTGGCCGGCGAGGCCAGATAGAATGCGGCCGTACGCGACAGGATGTCCGCCGGGATCGCGTCGAGATCGGGGAGGAAGCCGTTCTCCGCCTCGGCGGCGAGAAAAACGGGCTCGGCCCCGCCGCCGACCGCCGCCGCAAGATAGGCTTGGTAGAACGGATTCGGCATAAGCACGGCCGGCTTTGTCGCGTTGGCTTTCCGCGCCATGGCCGGGAAAATAGCTAGGAACAACCCCTCGCGCGAACCGCAGAGCGGCAGAATGTGACGAGCCGGATCGATCGTACCCGCAAGCGCCGGATAGCGGCGTTCGATCCACGAACCGATCGCCGCCAACAGCTCCGGGGTTCCCTGAATCGGCGGATATTTCGCGTAGCCCGCATGTGCCTCCTGCAAAGCGCCTTCGAGCAATTCCGGCATCGGATGGCGCGGCTCCCCGATCGTCATGTCGATGGGTGCAAGCCCTGGTTCGATCCCGGCGAGGAGATCGCGCAACCGAGGGAAAGGCGACTGGATGAATTGGAGCTGGGCAAGCGAAGATGGGCGCGCGTTCTGTAGCATATGACGATCCTTGCCCAGCTTTTGGGCTGGCTTGCGGGCGCCGGAGCATATCTTCAGCGCAGCAAACCGTCCAGAACGGCAGCGCCGGGCGCCGTACCACGCTGCGAAGCGGGATGTGCTTTGAACCGGGGGGATTCAGAATTCTGAAAGCGCTTTTAACTATCCTGGGGTGCAATCTCGCCGAAAATGCATCCCATCAAGCGCAAATTGCGCGGCTTCGGAAAGTAAAGGCGTGAAGGGAATCGTGTTCACTGAGTTCCTCGAAATGGTGGAGGCTCAATATTCCCCGGCCTTCCTCGAGGATCTTATCGACGAGGTGCAGCTTTCGTCGGGCGGCACGTACACCTCCGTCGGCACTTACCCGCATCGGGAACTGGTTTCGCTGCTCATGCGGCTGTCCGCCCGGACCAAAATCGAAATTCCGAGCCTGATGAGAAGCTATGGTGAGTTCCTTTTCGACCGTTTCAAGTTCCACTATCCGCAATTCTTCAAGCCAGGATTGTCGAGTTTTGATTTTCTGAGGAGTGTAGAGCACCATATTCACCAGGAGGTCAAAAAACTCTACGCGGATGCAAAGCTTCCATCCTTCAAAATTGAAGTGAATAATTCCAAACACTTCTCGATGGTCTACAAGTTCGAACGGCCTTTCGGCGATCTTTGTGAGGGTCTGATCATCGGATGCCTAAGGTACTTTGGCGACGCGGCAGGGCTCCAGAGGGAGAATTTGCAGACAGAGCCGGTCACCCGCGTACGCTTCAAAATCTTTAAGGCGAGGGCGTGAAACATGGACGCGCCCAACTACCTCGACCGACGTATCCGCCGCGAGATCGCGAGCCGCAAGGAAGCGGAACGGCTGCTCGAGGGCAAGAGCCTCGAACTCTATCTGAAGAACCAGGCGCTTGAGTCTTCGACGTCGAAGCTGCTGCAGCAGGTCGAGCTGATCGGCGTCATCATGGATGCCGCGCCCGACATCGTTATCACCTGCAATGACAAATACCGAATCGAGACGGCGAACAGCGCTTGCGACAGCCTGCTCGGATATCCTCAGACCGATTTCGTCGGGTCGCGCCTGACCGATTTCATCCCGAGCCTGCTCGACCACCGCCAGACCCTCAGCAGAGACACCTTCATCATCTCCGACGTCCAGGTCCGGAAGCGCGACGGCAGTTATATCGAGGCCGATCTGCGCGGCAGACGGACCAGACTGCACGATCGGCCTCTGATCGTTATCGTTGTTCACGACATTAGTGGCCGAAAAGCCTCCGAGCGGATGAAGGAGGAGGTGTATCGCCAGCTTCACGAGTCGCGGCGGCTGGAAGCCGTTGGCGCGCTTGCCAGCGGCATCGCTCACGAGCTCAACACGCCGATCCAGTTCATCGGCGACAACATCAAATTCATCGGGCTCTCGCTCGAGAAAATCTACGGCTCCTACCAGCGTTACGACGGGCTGAAAGTCGAATGCGAAACGCTGGGACTTGCGCCGGAAAGCGTCGCCCGGATTAAGGAATTCAATCGGGAAATCGATCTTCCCGTCCTGTCGGCCGAGATCAACCAGGCTGTCAGGGAGACGGTCGACGGCGTCAAACAGGTGCGCGATATCATCCTGCTGATGAGGGAGTTTGCTCATCCCGGCACCGGTGACGCCGAACCCGCCAATATCGACCGGATGGTCGAAGGCGCTCTCACAATCTGCCGGAGCCGCACGAAAAACGTCGTTTCGATCGAAACCGATATTGGGGCGGCGCAGATCGTCATGTGTCGCCGCGGGCAGATTCAACAGGTGCTCGTCAATCTGATTATCAATGCGGTGGAAGCGATCGAGGAAAAGGGAATGGAGGGCGGCAAAATCCGCCTAGCAACCCGATCGGCCGGTTCCACCGTACGGATCGAGATCAGCGACACCGGCCCCGGGATTCCCGACAAGCTGCGCGAGAAGATCTTCGATCCGTTCTTTACCACGAAGAAAGCGGGCAAGGGCACGGGCCAGGGTCTGGCTCTCGCCAAGGACATCATCGTCAAGCAGCATGGGGGCCGGTTGCTCCTCGAAGACAAACCGGGCTTTTCGACCACATTCGTCATAGAGCTTCCCATCAATCCGCAGACACCGATCGACACAAAGCAGGACTTCTACGATGAACCGGCCGAACGAGAAAATATTGCTGGTTGACGACGAGCCGCGCCTGCTTGCCGGTCTGCGCCGGCGGCTGTCCGACCGCTTCCATGTGCTAAGCGCGGAAAGCGCCGCGGAGGCCATCTGCATGCTGGAAAGCGGAGAGCCAATCGGGGCGATCGTCGCCGACATGCGGATGCCGGAGCGCGACGGCATCGACCTGCTGGTCGAGGTCGAGCGGCGCTGGCCAAACATCCGCCGTCTAATGCTCACCGGTAATGCCGATCAGGAGACCGCCATCGCCGCGGTCAACCAGGGGCGGGTCTTCCGGTTTTTCCGTAAGCCTTGTGACGCGGACGAACTCGCGGCGGCGCTAAACGAGGCACTGGAGGAATATCGTTTCGTGATGCGAAGCGCCAAAGAGAGGCACGCACTCGAGGCGAGAGCCGCCTCCGGCGAGCGAGCGCGCCGATCATTTCTCTCGATGATGAGCCATGAGCTGCTGACGCCGCTAAACCACGTTCTAGGCTTCACTTCCGTCCTGGAAATGAAGCTCCGCCAGAAAGACGAAAGCGATGCGCTCGAATATCTGAACCACATCAGGGACAGCGGAGAATCGCTGCTGAGAATGGTACATCGGGTGCTGGAGGTTGCGCGTCTGATGTCGGAGGATCTTCGCCGCGACCGGCAGATCGTCGATGTCGGCGCAGTCATCTCGGAGGCTTTGGATAAGATCCGCCCGAACGCCGACGCGCAGAAAATTACGATTTCCTTCCAGTCACCGCCGAGCCCGGTTCTCGCCGAGGTGAGCGACTATGACCTCCGTTTCGTCCTCGCCGAGCTTTTGGACAACGCCGTAAAGTTCAACAAGAAAGGCGGACATATCTCCGTCGCCATCAGTGCCGCGGACGATCAGCTCGCGATACGCATCGCCGATACCGGCATCGGCATATCGGAGGGCTCGATCGAGCGCTCGACGAACCTGTTCACTCAGGGAGACGACGCCGACAATCGCCGCTTCGACGGCGTGGGCCTCGGTCTCAGCTTCGGTGTTCTTTTCGCCAGGGCGAATGACGGCGACCTTGCCGTCGAAGGCCGGGAAGGCAACGGCACCGCGGTGATGCTCACTATCGGCCGGGCTCACGAGCCGGGAATGGCCGCCGCGCGAAGTGCCTGACCAAAGTGATTTTCTGACGGCTCAGGAATGGGCCACCAGCACGGCGCCGAGTGCAATCAAAACCGTGCCCACCATCCGCATCGGCGTCACGCTTTCCTGAAGGATGAATGCGCCGAACAGCATGACGACGATGAAGCTGACCCCGACGAACGGGTATGCCAGCGAAAGATCAACCTTGGACAGGATCCACAGCCATACAGAGACGCTGAGTCCGTAGATGGTGAGACCCGTCCACACCAGCGGGGATGAAGCGATCGCCAGTAACAGCCCCTTCCCACCACTTGGAAGCGCGGCGGCAACCGCAGGGCTGCTCATGCCGAGCTTCAGGGCAAGCTGAGCGCAGGCCGACGCCATCACCGTTGCAAGTATCAACCCTAATGTCGCCGTGGACATTGCTAGTCCCCCATTAAAACGGCAGCTCGAAATAGCGCGCGATGAGAACCACGAGAACACAGATCACGCCGGCAAGCTGGCTCGCGCGGTCGTGGAGAGCGAACTCGACGGGGTCTTCGTCGACGTCACCACGTTTCGCGGCAATCCAGATCCGGTTGGTCCAGAAGATCAAGACGAGACATATCACCCAAAGCAAGTCCCGGCTCGCATATTCTTGCTGGACTTCCGGGCTGTTGATGAACAGAGCGAAGACCAGAATCGATGCGGTCGCGTTGGCAGCTCCCAGAATGAACATCGTGTCGCTGTCGGCGCCCACATAGCCACGGCCGAGCACCTTGTCTTTCGCTCCGTTCATTTTTCGCAGCTCAATGTAGCGCTTCAGATAAGCGAGGCTGATGAACAAAAAGATGCAAAACGCGAGCAGCCAGGATGAGAGTTCCACTCGGATTGCCACCGCGCCGCCGAGCACACGAAGCATATAGAGTACCGAAAGCGTCAGCACGTCGGCGGTGAATACGCGCTTAAGAAAAAACGAATAGGACATCGTCAGCGCGAAATAGACCGCAAGAACCGCGATAAAGGCAGGCTGAAGCAGGAAAAACGAGAGGGCAAGCGCCGTCGCCGGAAGCCCGACCGCGCCCGCGACGCCCCAGCCGACCGGCAATGCGCCGGATGCCAGCGGGCGATAGCGCTTGATCGCATGCCCCCTGTCGGACTCCAGATCCGCCAGATCGTTGATGAAATATCCGCCCGACGCGCAGAGCCCGAAACAGAGGAAGGCGACCAACGCGAAAAAGATCGCCGTGGCGCTTTCATATTCATGCGCGGTCAGCAACGGCACGAACACGAGGAAGTTCTTGGCCCAATGCTGCGGCCGC
The DNA here is from genome assembly GCA_963798805.1 of uncultured Alphaproteobacteria bacterium. Classification (GTDB taxonomy): domain Bacteria; phylum Pseudomonadota; class Alphaproteobacteria; order Rhizobiales; family Rhodomicrobiaceae; genus CAVZCK01. The sequence continues at coordinate 70,020 of CAWCVC010000014.1, read as the reverse complement.
ATCGTCCGGAGGAATGCGCCCATTTGGGCGGGCTCTTCTGCCACGCTCAACTCTTGTCTCTCCATCGCACGATGTGGACGCATGTCTGGAAATGAAGGTTCATGCCCCCGCCACCCCAAAACCGCCGGACATATGCCATCATTCAATCCGGCCGGTCGACAACCCTTTAACAGTTTCATCGAACCAAGCCAATTTCCGACGCGTCACAGAATGTGACGATGCATCCGCGCCTCGCGGCCGGCTTCGTTGCTTGTTCAACCATTATTCAGCGGCTATGCTCCAGCCTGACATCTTGCCTGCCGAACAATGTGCGCCAACCCCTGTGCGCCCCAACCAAAATGCGTCAAAGCCGAATGCCCGAGGAAACACCTGAGTCGAGTGGCGCGACCGCGCCTCAAAAATCCGCCGGCCGAACGGCCGCTATCGCCACGAATGTAACGATTCTTCTGATTTCGCTCCTGGTCTCGCTTTTTATTGCCGAAGCGGGCTACCGCCTCGCGAACGGCATCTCACTCCTTGACCAGAGCAACTGGCGGGAGCGGGGGGTCAGAGTTAAGCGGATCGGGGACCGCGCCCTTTACGATTTAAAGCTCGGCTGGGCTCTGAAGCCGGGCTACCGCAGCGATCGTTTCAACACCATCGCTTTCGGTATCCGGCGCAATTTCGCGGAGGCTGAGGTAAGGACCGGCAGCATACTGGCGGCCGGCGACTCTTTCACCGAGGGTTTCGACGTAGTCAAGGATGACGGAACCTGGCCGGCTCATCTGGAAAAGATCCTCGGTCAGCCCGTCGTCAATGGCGGCGTCGCCGGCTACGCCACCGACCAGATCATCCTCCGGGCTGAACAGCTCCTGCCGATCATCCAGCCGAAAACGCTCGTCGTCGGCTTCACCAATGTCGACTTCTCCCGCGCGGCAATGTCGGAGGCCGGCGCGCCGAAGCCTTATTTCACAGTGGAAAATGATCAGCTCGTCTATCATGCGCCGGCCCCTCTCGATCCGAAGTCGAATGAGACTGTGATCGGCACGGCGCTCCGCTCGGCGCTCAGCTATTCGGCGCTGAGCAATCGGCTTCTGAGCCGCTTGACGCCCCGATTCTGGTATCCGAGAGAGGCGGCCGTCTATACGGAGGTCCCGAACGACCCTTTCAGAATCACCTGCCTTTTGCTTCAGCGGCTCAAGCGCGAAACCGACGCCAGCCAGGTCAAGCTGCTGCTCTTCCTGCAATATGACGGCGAACTGGTTCTAGAAGAGCCGGACCGCACCTGGGACATGCAGACCATCACGCAATGCGCGCAAGCGGCGGGGATCCAGGTCGCCGATCAGTTTGCATCGCTGAAGGCTCTGACGCACGGCAATCCCGATCTGGTCGATCAATACTACTCGGACGACGGCGACGCCTATGGGCATATGACGAGCAAGGGCAATGAACAGGCAGCGACGGTGCTCGCCGAAGCGCTCAAGTCACCTCCCGTAGCCGGTCCGGTCGACGCCGCCGCAGACAGGAAAGAGCCGCTGCCAAACTGAGCGGCCGTCGCTCCGATCTAGATCGCGATCAGGAAAAGTGGAATCCGGTTTTCCGTCCGATCGTGCGACCGGCAATGAATCGAGAGCGGGCCTCTAAGCCCAAGTGTTTCCATCTAAATCGATCCCGCTCTAAATGTCCAAATTGCGCGCTAAGTCAGAATGCCATGCAGGACAGGCGCCCGTCCCTTGTCACGGCCCAGGCCGCGATAGTGAGCCTCGGGGACGCCGAACAGAGTGTAGACCGTGTTGATGATCGATCCGATGGTCAAATAATCAGTGATCTCGAACGCATCCGGAAGATCGTTGCGAGGATGCATTTTCTTGAAGTCGAAGGGCAGGCCGACCGTCTTCTCCAATACCGGATCGACGGCGAGATGCGCCTTTGATACCGCCGACGCGACATGCGTCATGTCGGACGCCCCGATGACCATGCCGCCCTTGATGCCCTTGCCGCCCAGCAGGATGGAATTGGCATATTGATTGTGATTGGTGCCGGTCGCATCGATCGGCATTTCCGGCGCGCGCATGGTCCGCCCGAATTCGCTGGCAACCATCACCGTCGTTACGTCGAACATCGACCGCTTGGCGTCGTAAGGCGTCTCGACGAGCCCTTTCAGAAGCGCGGCAACCTTATCAAGGGCGAGACCGAAAAGCTGCGGCTGCGCTTTCGCCAGATCGGGGGCATGAACGTCGAAATGCTCCGGCAGCACATAAATTGCCGCGCGCGAGAGAGACAAGCGGAAGCATTCCGCAATCAGCGCCACACTCTGTTTTTCTATGCTCTGCTCGGGATTGGTCGGGACCAGAGCGGCAAGCTTGCGGTGCACTTCGGGGGAGCTATCGAGTGCGCTGAGCATCAGATCCGCCCCCTGCGAAATCGCACCGTCGCCGTGGCCCACCGCCTCCATGCGCGAGCGAACGAAAGAAGTAAGAGGGTCCTTCGCCTCGACTGGCGCGAGCCGCTTGAGCCGTTCCGGCAAGCCGCGCAGCACCTTCGGCACAAGCGGAATGACGCCGGACTCATTCAGAGCAGTGTACTCGGCGCGCTCGGCCGGAATGATGGCATCGACAGCGTCCGGCTTCCGCCCGGTCTCAGGCAGGTTGAGATGCGGAATGAAACTGTCGCCGCCGAACGGATCGCCGGTGAACAGGAAATTCATATTCTGCGCATGGCCATCGAAGCTCGGCGTCATGACCACGCCGTTCATGACACTGAAGCGGTCTCTGAACGACGCCAGCGGCTTCACCAAAGCTGTCGCCGCCGCGGACATACCGTTACACCCAGCCCAGGGTGCCGGGTCCTGGCCCAGATAGTTCTGGATCTTGCCTGCGGCCGTCATCGCCAGCGGACGCGCATCGAACATATAGGAGGGGTCGGCGCCGCCATTGAGGATGATCATCAGGAAGAAATGCGGGTCCTCGGCCAGGGTCGCCGCATCGGCTCGGCCGAGAATTCCGGTCTTCGGAAACAGCAGCGTCGCGGCACCGGCAAGGCCGAATCTCAGGACATCACGTCGCGAATAGATCATCGCTTCCGTCCTCACTGTTCGAGCAGAAAATAGGGATTGAGCATCAGCGCGAGCGTCATCGCCTCAATCGTCTCCTTGGCGGTCTTTTTGGCATAGGTAGCGCGCACGAAATCCCGCCATGCGGTGTATTCCGACTGCGGCGCGTCATACCCCATCATCGAAAGCCAGAAGGCTGTCAGGATGTCATCGCTCCTTGCCTGGTCCGAAGGCCAGGTGCAGAGCGCCTCGAGCGTGTCGTAGAAGCGCTCGTTCACAAGGATCTGCGGCGATTTGCAACTGCTGGCGAGGCTCTTGGCGAAGCCGGAAAAAGCGAGACGCAGCAGCACCATGTTGATGGCATTGGGCTGGCCATTCTGAAAATGGTGCTCCGCGCCGAAGCCCGACCATGTGCCGACGAGATCGTCGAGCCCATCGGCCGGCATGAAGCGATCGAGCTCGATCGGCCCGTCCTCAGGGGCGATCCGCGCGGACAGCTCCCTCGACAGGGCGCTGAGGCCCTTGAAATGCGCCGCTGCGCAGAGCGCCGGCGAAGCGCCGAGGCTGATGCACATTACAAGAGCGATCAACAGCCGGGCCATCGGCGTTAGCTCTTTCCCAGCCGGGCGAGCTCGTTCTGGACCCAGAGGAACAAATCCTGGCGATCCTGGCTCGACATCGGCTTGTTCTTCGGCATCCGGACTTTTGGATCTGTCGAAGCCAGACGGCGGGACATCTGGTGCAGCGTTTCCACCGCGGGGATCTGGACGTTCTGGTTGGTCAAATGCGGGAAGGTCTTGCCATGTCCACTCGGTGCGGCGATCCATTTGCTGAGATTGAGCGTCGTGAGGATCTCCTTGCCGCTATGACATTGAACACAGTTCTTCTCGAGGATATAGGCAATGCGGCAAGGCGGACGATCGTTCCGGTTCGCACCCGGCGCAAAATCATAGCATTGCTGAGGATTGGGATTGCGGGTCTGATAGGTCCGGCTGTCGAGGATCCGGATCATCGCATTCCTGAGCGCCGATGAAGAATTCCAGGCCGCCTCCTTTTCGAAATTCGCCGTCAGATAATCGAGATAGCTGCCGTCGATCGTCTGGTTCGCCCCGAGCATATATTCGGTGAGCCGCTTCATCAGACAGCGCTTGGCTTCCGGCGCACGACGAATGATCGCGGAGAGATCGTCGAGCGACGTGCCATAGTCATTCTTGTCCGTCCAGCGCGGCGAGCGGATATAGCCGATCTGCCATTTTCTCACCGAGGTGGGTGGCGCCCGCCAAGCCGAGAGGTATTTTTTCCGGTCCATGCTGGCCAGATCGTCGAAGACGATGTCGGGCGATGACGGCTCGTCGGAGAAGAGAGCGCCGTAGTTGCGGAAGAAGCCGGCCATAGGATCGAGTTTGTAATGGCAGGCATAGCAGGAGGTGTCCGAACCATGTGCACCGCGCACATGCTCTTTCGGATCGTCGAAGCCGACCGGGTTCAGATCGTCGCAGAAGAAGCGCTTCAGAACATAGGCTGCGCGCTTGCGATTGTAGTTCGTCGATGAATTGGCAAGCGCCGTCCCCTGCTCAAAGCCAAAGGCGAGCCATTTCCGGTTGTCAGGGAAGGCGGAACGGTCGATCGGCCGGAATTCAGCGACGGAATCCGGCCCGTAGATGGTCGGTTCGAATTTGAAGATCTCGGCAAGGGCGCGATCGAATTGAGCGAGCGCCGCTTTCACTGCCGCCTCAAGCTTTGCAACGTCGCCCTGCCCCTGCGGCTTGCCACAATTCTGGTCCACGGCGGCCGTGAGCGAATTGAATGTCTGATCGGGAATGCCACCGCGCATCAGCACAAAGATTTCGGGATCGACGAAAGCGCGGAACAGTCGCTTGGTCAGCTCGTCCCGATTGTCAGTGAACTCCTCCAGCTCGCCGCAATAGTCGTCGAGGCCGATCGGATGGGGTCCCTTCCGCATACCAAGGATTTGCCCGAGCCGGTTGTGCAACTCGCCGACCGCCTTTTCGCGAAGCTGCTGCGGCGTCAGCTTGGCGTCCGCAGGGTCCAGTTCCTCTTCCGACGGAGCGACCGTCAGCGGCGCCATGTAATAATCACCCTCGAGATCGAACAGCCTGAGATAATCGCCGCCCTGCAGAACCGCCTTAGCCGAGTTGATCGCATTGGCGAAATCGTAAGCGCTGTGCGTGTAGACGCCGTCGACCTTCAGGCTGTCGACCTTGAATCCGAGAAAATACATATTGAAGTCGAGAACGGTGTCGCCGAAGCGCTCGTCGCTCATGAACTCGCGGGCGATCTCGTCCTTCGAAAGCCGAGCCAACTCGTCGATATTGTCGTTCGGGCCGATGCTGTCACCGCCGCGTAAGAGCCGTGACGTCTTCTCGATCCACCACCTTTTGTCCCATGCGGAAAGCGGGGGCGCTTGGGCCGTCATGGGGCGAACCTGCGCCGCAACCCCGGTCTTGGCCGGTTGCTCCTGCGCGGCGGAGTGCGGCAGATCCGGCGACGCCGTCGATAGCCCCGCCGCCATGACGACAGCTGCGGAGATGGTCGTGCTGCCGATCAGAATTCGCGAAAATCTGGCCCCGGTAAGCTTCATCCGCTCGCATTCTTATTGGCTTCGGTACCGCCGCAAACGCTCTCGCGAGGCAGCGTCCTTGCGCCACCTCGTGAGCTACGTGTCCGGCACACAATGATGCCGATGTCAGATGACGTCCCTCGCTTTGTGCGTCCGAATCCGATCCTCTTTTGGCGAGCGATCGTGACACGGTGCGACTACATCGGCAAGCAAGGGCCAGCTCCTAAATTGTATCGTTGTGTCGCGAGTTTAAGCAGCCGAAATGCTGGAGATCGGCGGGGTACTGAATGGCCGAATGATCCGGCCAAATGCGCTTTAAGAGACGGAAAAAGGCCGGCCCGTGGAAAGGGGCGCGGCCCATGAATTGAAGACTGCCTGCCGCTCGTCAGCCGCCGCACTTCGCCTCAAGAGCGCCGAGAGCAGCGTCGAGCTTCTTGCCGCCTTCGGACTCCGGATCGACAACTTCCGCGATGCCAAAAGCATCGGAAACGTTCTCGCCCTGCGCTGTCAGATAGTCGTCCATTTTCTTGCCGAGCTCCTCGGCTTTCTTGTCGTCGCCTTCCTTGAGCCCCGACATCTCCTTGCTGATCGCGCAATAGCCGGCGACCTTCTTCTGATCGGCGGTAAAATCGTTGATCGTCTTCACGGCTGTGTCGATCTCGGCCGCCGTCGGCGCCGGCTCGGCTAAGTCTTCCGCACCCTGTTTCGGGGTGTTCGTCTGCGCCATTGCGGCCGACCCGAGCAAGACGCAAATGCCGGAAATTGCGAGTACGCGTTTCATTCAGTTCTCCCTGTCTAACTTAAGAGGTTTAGCTGTTGCCGGCCGGCGGGTTGAAGCGAGGTAAGAAGGAAATGCATGATTAGCAAAAAAAGTAACCCACCAGCAAGCGTATAGGACTGCGCGAAGTTAAATGGCGTTTCAGCCAATAGGTTAAAGGCCGGGATAAAATTGCTTACAAATATGTAGCTGAACGCGAGCAAAACCAGTTTTCTTACATCGTCCGCGAGCATGCCAGCGACCAAGGCAAAGGCCGGCAGCAGCACGCCATAGTGATGTTCCCAGGCAATCGGGGAGGCGATCGTCAGGCTGACCGCCGCGATGGAAAATGACAGCGCGCGGTCGGCAGGCGGACTTTTGCGCAGCAGTCCCGTCGCCAGTATGACAAGCGAGCTGGCGAGCGTTCCCCAATAGACCCACGGCGTGTAAGGCGGGAAGTGGAATGCATTGAAATTGACGTTGGCGTACTGGTCCGGCGCAGAAAGGCCGGCGATCCGGTTGAGCAGGCCGTTGATCGACTGATTGGCATAATAGGATTCACCGTGTTCGGACATGAACACTAAGACGCGCAGATAATCGAGGTGGTTCGACCAGCCAAAAACCCAGATGGACGAAATCAGACCGACTGTGCCGACAAGGACACAGGCGGCGGCAAAACGCCATTCGCGGTTCAGCGCCCCCCAGAGCACGATCAGCGCATAATGCGGCTTCATCAGGCAGATGAGACCCATCAGCGCCCCGCTGCCGGTCCGGCTGCCCGCCACGAACAGCGCAAGAGCAACAGCGAAGATCGAATTGATCCAGAGCTGGATCTGCCCGAGCGTGAACGCCTTCACGACCGGATAGAAGCTGAGCGTAAAGCCGAAGACCAGAAGCACGCGTATCACGCCCCAGAGGTCGAAGGCATAGATGCGGGCCGTTCGCTTCAGACCGGCTTCGAGCAGCATGGCTGCCGAAAGCGCGGTCAGCAGAAGAAAAGTCCAGCCGGCGATGTCATTGATGGGCGGACAGTTCGGAAAGGGCTGGTCATCATAGACACGGACGCGGTCCTCGCCGAACAGCAGCATGGCCTTGAGACCGAAGAGAGCCGACGGCGGATATTGGAACTTGATGCCCTGATCGAAAAACACGCCGGAATAGAGCGGCTTGTCGTGCGGCTTGCCCAGATAGTCGAGCGCCGCGGCCATCGGTCCCCAGGAGTCGTCGCCGCCTTTTCCGTGCAGCATGTCCCAGGTCTCATGCAGCGCGGTATCCTGGAAGCCGCCCGGCGACAGCCACCAGATCAGCCCGTTAATGACGAAGACGTTTGCAAATAGGAACAGCGCGAGCCACAGGGTAAAACGGGCCTGCGAGCCGGCCTTTGCCACTCCCGTCGCCCGCTCCGGCATCACCTCCGCATGATCGACCATTATCGCAGCTCTCGGACGCCACTTTTGTTCAGGCGCTCACCCATACGATGCTGAAATCAGGGCCGCAAGATGGGCGGCGATGCGAGGCTTGAACCAAAATGTATCAATTTGCGTCCCACTCGCGCATGCATATGGACCTGTGACAAATCACTGTGTTAGGACAATCCGACCAAATTTGAGGACGCGCTCCAATGAGTTTTCTGGCTGAATTCTGGGACTATATGAAAGTCCGCAAAAAGTTCTGGCTGCTGCCGGTATTCCTGGTGATGATCGTTCTCGGCGGGCTGTTGGTGCTGACGCAAGGTTCAGCCGTCGCGCCTTTCATCTACACATTGTTCTAGTGGCGTCTGCATCTCCCGATGAAGAAAGTCCTCTTTCCGGCGCTCATGGTGGTGATCTGTCTTGCGATCACCGCCGGGGTGACCGAAGCGTTCGTGCGTCTCGTGGTCGATGACGGGATGCAGTTCGACCTGGAAATGTGGAAATACGCGAAAGACGTCAAGATCGTCTCGTCCGATCCGATGATCGGCCATGAGCACGGCCCTAACCGCAAGGCCAAGCTCATGGGCGTGATTGTGGAGACCAATTCCAAGGGCCAGCGCGACCGCGAAGTCCCCTATGAGCGCACGCCGGGCGTCCTGCGCATTGCCATGCTCGGCGACTCGCTCACCGAAGGCTGGGGCGTCCCGCTGGAGGCCACGTTCTCGAAGCGGATCGAGCGCATGTACGACGCCGCCGGCACGAAAGCGGAGGTGGTCAATCTCGGCGTCGGCAATTGGAACACGGTTCAGGAAGTCGAACATTTCCTGACCAAAGGCTACAAATACAGCCCCGACATCGTCGTGCTGAACTATTTCGTCAACGACGCCGAGCCGACACCTTCCCATTATAAAGCGCCGTCGTGGTTCCTTCGTCATTGCTACTCCTGCATCTTCCTCAAGGGCCGTCTTGACACCGTGCTGCGCGACATGACCACCCGCAAGGACTGGGCGGACTATTACATCGGGCTCTATGGCGGCGGGAAATCGAAGGGTTGGCTCGATGCAAAGGCCGCCATCAAGCGGCTCGCCGATTATTGCAAGTCGAAAAGCATGAAGCTGCTCATCGCGCATCTGCCGGAGTTGCACGACGTGCAGAATTATCGTTTCGGCTCCGTGACCGAGCTGGTGCGCCAGGCTGCCAATGAGAACGGCGTGCCTTTCGTCGATCTGCTGCCGGTCCTGCAGTTCCAGGCCTCGGAGGATCTGTGGGTGACGCCGCCGGACCCGCATCCGAATGCCTTCGCCAATGAGCTGATCGCCAAGGGGGAGTTCAGCGCGCTGCAAAGGCTGGGCGCGCCTGAGAATGTCGGTCTGCAGAGCGGCGGCGCCGAAGCGTCGACCAAATTGCGCTAGTGGAGCGAATTTGATATTTGAGTCCCGGTTGTGGCCAGGCTCATCCTCAAATTCAAAAGCTCCACCAGAAACACATATTTGGCTAGTGGTTCTTATGACTGAAACATTTGCAAATGTTAAGTGCTGCACGGGGATGCAAATGTTTCAGTCGAACCACTAGGCCGCGTCGTGGCGGGCGCTGACGATATCGTCTTTCGCGGCATGACCTGTGCCGAGGTCGATGCCGGCTACGACAACCGCGCGGCGGTGGCAGACAGCGCCGACTGGATCGTTGCCTGGCCAGGACGAAGCGAGCCGATCCGCTCACGTCCAGATGCCCGGCTCGATCTGCGTTTCGGCAACGCACCACGTGCGACGCTGGACTATTTCCCCTGCGGCGCCAAGGATGCGCCGCTTTTCCTCTTCTTCCATGGCGGCTACTGGCAGCGGAACAACAAAGAAATGTTTGCCTTCGCCGCCGAAGGACCGCTTTCGGCCGGGATCAACTTCGCCAGCGCCGGCTACACGCTGGCGCCGGAGGCCCAGCTTTCGGACATGGTCGCCGAGGCCCGCGCAGCCCTCGACTATGTTGCGGCGAACGCCGGGGAGCTCGGCCACAAGCCGGAGCGGATCATAGTCGGCGGCTGGTCGGCCGGCGGTCATCTGGCCGCAACGCTTCTCGATCACCCGGCGGTCTGCGGCGCGATGCCGATCAGCGGCATCTACGACCTGACCCCGATCGTCCATTGCAGCGCGAACGAGCTGATGCGCCTGTCGGACGACGACATTGCGGCTTTGAGCCCGATCAAGACGCTCCGTGCCGGGACGATTCCGGTCTGCGTGGCTTACGGTGACCGGGAGCTCCCCGAATTTCAGCGCCAGGCCGAGGACTTCGCCGCGGCGTGCTACGGTCAAGCTTATCGGGCGGACGCGCTCGGCGTACCCGGTCGGCATCATTTCTCGATCCTCGATGAGCTGAGCTCGCCGTCCGGGCTGCTGACGAAAGCACTCGCCAAGCTCGCCGCCTGATTGCACCGGCTAAATGCCGACGAACCGCATCGCCAGGGCGAGCGCAGAAGAAACGCCGAGCACCGCCGGAATCCCCCAATGGGCGCGCAGAAGCAGGACGCCGCTCACCGCAGCGAGCGCAACCACGCGCCAGTTGAGCGTCGCAAGAGTTGGCGTCCAGAGCCTCAAGACACCTACCTCGTTGAGGCGCACCTCTCTGAAGAAGACATGCAGCGCGAACCAGAGAGCGAGATTGAAGATCACGCCGACCACCGCCGCCGTGATGGCAGACAGCGCTCCTCTTAAGCGCGGTTGCGCATTGATCCATTCGACATAGGGCGCACCGGCAAGGATCCAGAGGAAGCAGGGCGCAAAGGTCGCCCACAATGCCGTCAACGCGCCTAGCAAGCCGAGCGCCCAAGCTGCCTCTCCGCCCGCGCGCCAGGCCGACAGGAACCCTACGAATTCGGTGACCAGGATGAGCGGCCCCGGCGTCGTCTCCGCGAGGCCAAGGCCGTCGATCATCTGACCCGGCTCGAGCCAGCCATACCTCACGACAACGTCCTGGCCCATATAGGCGAGCCCGGCATAGGCACCACCGAAGGTGACGACCGCGAGCTTGGAAAAGAACCAACCGAGCTGCGTGAGAATGTGGCCGCCACCGAGTATGGCAGCGAGCGCGAAAATCGGCGCGAACCAGATGATCAGCCAAATTCCGATTGTGCGTAGCGTTTGTGAAAAAGGAACGAGCGTGATTCTCGATGCCTCGGCCCACGTCGACGGCGCGCCAGAGCTGCGCAGAAAACCGAAGATACCTGCCGCGAGAATGATCAGCGGGAGGGGCAGCGCCACAAAAAAGATCGCAATGAAGGAGCAGGCGGCAATGCCCCAATGCTCCCGCTGCGTCAAAGCGCGACGGGCAATCCTGAATAGCGCTTCGACGACGATCACCAAAACAGCGGCCTTGACGCCGAAGAAGATCGCCTCGACGAAAGGCACATGCCCGAAAGCGGCATAGATTGCCGACAGCCCAAGCACGACGAACGCGCCCGGCAGCACAAAAAGCAGGCCCGCCGCGAGGCCGCCCGCGAACCCGTGCAGCCGCCAGCCGGCATAAGTCGCAAGCTGCATGGCTTCCGGACCGGGCAGCAGCATGCAGAAGCTGAGCGCGTTCAGAAATTGCGGCTCGCCCAGCCATTTCTTCTCTTCGACGACAATGCGATGCATGAGCGCGATCTGCGCGGTCGGCCCACCGAATGACAGAATGCCGATCCGCGCCCAGGTGGCGAGCGCGGCGGCAAAGCTGGGCGCGAAACCGCGCCCACCAGAAAGGTCCGCCGTGCGGGCCGAGACATTCGACATGGTGCCTCTCACGACACTTTGGCCGGAGACGGCCAGTTATGAGTTTCGCTGGTGGCATCACGGCACCACCGATAGAGAGCGTCATAGACCATCATTCCTGCCTCGAGCTGCACAATGTCGTCCTTGAACATTCGCGATAAGCCGAGCGAGACGGCAAGCAGACCCGCCGCCTCCGGCGCCAAGTCCAGGCGCGCCGTATCGGCGCCGCGGACAATCGCCGCGAGACGCGTGAGCGGCTCGGTGCCGAGACCGAACTCCTCGACCATGGTATCGAAACTGCATTGATCTCCGCGATGGCTCCAGAACACGCCGTTCACGTCGAAGGGCGTGGCGGCGAAACGCTCCGCGACCGCCAGCACCTCGGACGGCGCTACGTAGAGAAACGCCGCCTGCGGATCAATGAAACGCCGGATCAGCCAGGGACAAGCGATCCGGTCGATTTTCGGCCGCGCCCGCGTGACCCAGACCGTTCGTCCGCGCACGTCTCGCGGCGGGACCTTATCCCCGTTGATCAGCGGCCGGTCGGCAGCCGCCCATGCGGTAAATCCGCCTTCCAGCGTTTCGGCAACGACGCCTTGGCAGCGCAACCAGGCGGCGACGCCTTGTGCAAGCTTCTGCCCGCGATAGCAGATGACGATGGCCGGCTGACCCGCGAATTCTTCACCCCACTGCGATACGTCGCCGTCACGCTTCCGGATTGCCCCGGGCATGAGCCGTGGGTCAGAGTCAAAATCTTCGTCGGTGCGTACGTCGATCAGCGCCGGCGCATCCGGCGTGCCGATCAGGCGGGAAAGCTGGGATACGGTAATTTCGGTTGGGGAAGTCATGAGCGTCCGTTCCTTATATCAAGGCATTGGACGCGATCCTTGGGCTGGCGCCTCACGGGGTGGTCGCGTGGAACCCCCTGCGTTCAAGATTGCATCGGCGTAAGGTGCCGTCAACTCTCTCTACGGAGGCATGTCCAGGAGCAGGGCGACAGAGATGGAAGGCGCGGCGCAGTCGAAGGCCCGCAGCCGCGCGTCTCTCGGCCGGCAACCCTGGCTTGCACTCAGCTCTCGAGCGCCTGGCGGACGCGGTCGGCGACACCCTCGCCATCGAGGCCATAGTGGCGATAAAGATGTGTCGGCGGGCCGAGCAGCGAATATTGATCCGGCATGCCGATGCGCATGAGCCTCGCGCCCGCCCCATTCTCTGCCAGAACCTCTGCGACGGCGCTGCCGAAGCCCGAGGTAATGTTGTGCTCCTCGGCGGAAAAGATCACTCGATGGGTCTTGGCTGCGGTCAGGATCGCAGCTTCGTCGATCGGGCGAATGGAATATGCATCGACGACGGCGAGGCCGATGCCTTCCTTGGCCAGAATATCATGCGCATCGAGCGAGGCTTTTACCAGATTGCCAATGGCGAAGATTGTCGCGTCCTTGCCGTCGCGCAGGCGATGGCTGCCGCCGACCTTCCACTCCGGCACCTTGTCGTAGACCGGCACCTCGCGGCCGCGCCCGACACGGAAATAGATCGGGCCGTCATGGTCGAGCGTCGAGGTGATGGCGGCGCGGATGGCGTTGGCATCGCAGGGCGCCATGACCCTCAGATTGGCGATGGCACGCAACAGGCCGATATCCTCATTGCAATGATGCGAGGTGCCGTAGAAGCCCATGGCGATGCCGGAATGGGTGCCGATCATCCGAACACGGAGGTTCGGATAGGCGATATCGTTGCGGATGTTCTCCGCGCCCATCAGCGACAGGAAAAAGCTGTAATTGCTGATGAAGGGCAGATGGCCGGTGGTGGCGAGACCTGCCGCGGCGCCGATCATATTGCGCTCGGCAATGCCGAAATTGAAATAGCGGTCGGGGAAACGCTTGCCGAAATTGATCACCTGGGTCGGGCGACCAAGGTCGGCGGTGCAGACCACGATGTCATCGCGCCCCTTCTCCGCCAACTCGATCAGCACCGCGCCGGTCGGCAGTTGCATGGACAGGTTAAGGCTGCCGACCATGTCCCAGGATTTTTCGTCGAAGCCCGGCTGGACGGTCGACTCGCTCATATCGACGGCCGGGTTCTTGATCGCTTCGTAAACGTTGCTCATGACACTAGTGTCCTAAATCTGAAGTTCGCCTGAATTCGCGGCTAGGTCCGTAGCGAACTTCGGATTTCAAAGGGACACTAGCAATTATAGTTTTGTCGTGCGGTTTAGATCGGGAAGTCCCCTCGAAGCAGTTGCCGCAATGATGAAGGGGACTTCCCGATCACCGCACGAGCCCTTTTTCGATCTCTTCCAGCGCGCGGTCGCGGTCGGCGGGGCCGAGAAAACCGAGATGCCACTGCCAGGTGTGCTCCATGAAGCCGACGCCCTTGCCGGCGATGGTATCGGCGAGGATGACGGCGGGCTTCTCGCGGTCGGCGTTCAAGCCCCAGTTCAGAGCGTCACCCACGGCGTCGAGATCATGGCCGTCGATGCGCTGGACGTCCCAGCCGAAGGCGCGCCATTTTGCATGCAGAGGCTCGTTGTTCATGGTGTCGGACACGACGCCATCGGAGCCGACCTTGTTGATGTCGACAATGCCGAGCAGGTTACTGAGGCCGAAATGCGCCGCGCTCATCGCCGCTTCCCAGACCTGACCTTCGGCCTGCTCGCCGTCGCCCATCATGCAGATGACGCGGGCGGGCGAGCCCTTGCGGCGCAGGCCGAGCGCCATGCCGACCGAGACCGATAGATTGTGACCGATCGAGCCGGAAGAAAAGTCGGCGCCCTTCACCTTCTTCATGTCGGGATGGTCGCCATAGGGCGAGCCGAGGCGCGTGTAGCTATAGAGGTCGTCCCAGGGGAAGAAGCCGAGATCGGCGAGCACCGGATAGAGGCCGATGGCGGCGTGGCCCTTGCCCATGGTGAAGAGGTCGCGATCCGCCCACTGAGGGTTCTTCGGGTCGACATGCATGAACTCGTAATAGAGCGCCGCCACCAGCTCGGCCATGGAGAAGGCCGAGCCGTAATGGCCGGAGCCGCAAATGTCGGTGAGCTTCACCGTCTCGCGGCGGATCATCTTCGCCTTCTCGGCGAGCAGCTCTTTGGAAACGTTCTTGCGTGGTCGTGCGGACATCGGATCACCCGTGTATCAGCATGCCGCCATTCACATCGATGACGGCGCCGGTGATATAGGAGGACAGATCGCAGGCAAGGAACAGGAAGGCGCCGGCGACATCGTCGGTCACTCCGAGCCTGCCGAGCGGAATGCCTTTGAGGATCTCGCGCTTCATCTCGTCGGTCAGCTTGCCGCCGGCAATGTCGGTCTGGATCAGGCCCGGCGTCACGCAATTGACGCGGATGCCGTCAGGTCCGAGCTCGCGCGCCATCGCCTTGGCGAGCCCGAGCACGCCGGCCTTGGCCGCCGAGTAATGCGGGCCGCCGAAAATGCCGCCGCCGCGCTGCGCCGAGACCGAGGACATGCAGGCAATCGAGCCCTGCCTGCGCTCGCGCATATGCGAGATGAAGACCTGGCTCAGATGCAGGACGCCGGCGAGGTTGACGCCGAGCACCGCGTCCCACGCCTTGTCGTCGATCTCCATGATCTTCAGCGGCTGGGTAATCCCGGCATTGTTGATCAGGATATCCAGCTTGCCGAATGCAGCGATCACTCGCTCTGCGGCCTTGCGGCAGCCATCGGCGCTCGTAACATCGCAGGCGACACCGACATGGCCGTCGCCGATGCTGCGCGCCGCGTCCTGTGCTGCCGATTCATCCAGATCGAGGATCGCCACGCGCGCGCCGTGTTTCGCAAACAGACGCGCAGTGGCGAGCCCAATGCCGCGCGGGCTGGCAGCACCCGAAATCGCGGCGGTCTTGCCCTCTAGGAGCATCGTTTCCTCCGATTCTTTTTTCCCGGCTGCGAGAATTGGCCAAATGCAATGCGCTGGCAAACGCGTTGTTTACAATGAATGATGAATCCTGTTCACCTATTCCATGTTGCAGCATGTCCCGCTCTCGGTTCTTCGCGCCTTCGAGGCGGCCAGTCGCACCGGCTCGTTCCGCGCTGCCGCGGCCGAGCTCAATCTGAGCCCGAGCGCCGTCAGCCATGCCATTCGCAAGCTCGAGCGCACGCTCGGCACGGTGCTGTTCGAGCGGGACGGACGCGCCGTCCATCTCAGCCCGGAAGGCGAGGCGCTGATGCATCATGTCGGCCGCGCCTTCGAGGAGCTGCGCCGGGGCATGGAGGTCGTGTCGACGCGCGTGCCGCGGCTCCTGCGCTTGCACTGCGCGCCGAGCTTCGCCGCCCAGTGGCTGGCGCCGCGCCTGCCCGCATTTCTCGCGGCGCATCCCGGCATCCAGGTGCGGCTCTCGGCTAGCACGGAATACACGCGCTTCGTCGCCGACGATTTCGACGCCGACATCATCTACGGCCGGCCGCGCCAGGAAGGGCTCGTCGTCCTGCCGCTGGTCGAGGAGACGGTCACGCCGCTGTGCTCGCCGCGATTGGCGGAAGCGACTGCCAAGGGGGAAGACCTGCTGAGCCAGGTGCTAATCGAGAGCGACAACAAACGCGTTCGCTGGTCGGCGTGGTTCGGCGCCAACGGCCTCACGCCGCCCCAGCCGCAGGGCATGCGGTTCGACCGCAGCTTTCTCGCCATCGCCGCAGCGGTCGACGGGCTCGGCGTCGTGCTGGAGTCCACGCTCCTGGCCGAGCGCGAGCTGAAAGAAGGCAGGCTGGTGCAGCCGCTTGCCGGGCGGGCCGAAGACGTGCGCTATGTGGGGCATTACCTCGTCTATCCCCGGGCCACGAGGCAACGGCAGACGCTCAGGCTGTTCATGTCCTGGCTCGCCTCGGAGCTGGCTATCGATCTCGAGCCGCCCGCGTAGCAATGCGAATGGGCGCCGCAGCCCACTTCCCCAGGCGCTAGCGATCCGGCTTCCCTAGAAGCACCTCCCGCAGAACGATGGCGTTGTTTTCCGTCTCGTTGCGCGCCGCGTAAAGCAGCGTCACCGTTCCCGATTTCGCGCGCTGCCGGAGATCCTCAAGCTGCGCGGCTTTGTCCGGCGCGGCAAGCTCAGCAAGATATCTGGTTCGAAACTCCTGCCATCGTGCCTCTTCGTGCTGGAACCAGCGTCGCAGCTCGTTGCTGGGCGCCAGTTCCTTGAGCCAGGCCGCAATCGCCGCGTTTTCCCGGCGCAAGCCACGCGGCCACAATCGGTCCACGAGTACGCGGTATCCGTCAGCGGGATCGGGCGGCGCATAGATTCGCTTCAGGGCAATCATGGCTTCACACTACCGCGCTTTCTCCGGGGACGCGCCAAAAATGCTCAGGCACGACCGTTCACAGCGAGCGGGCGCCGCTTGCGAGGGTAACGGCCGGTTCGATGCGTTCAACGCCAAGACCGGAGAGCGGCTCTGGTGCTTCAATCTGGGCGCCGGCGTGAACGCCCCGCCGATCACCTATGCGGTCGACGGCCAGCGATATGTGGCGGTCGCCGCGGGCGGCAATTATCAGATCGATTTCCCGCGCGGCGGTGCCATCCCGATTTTCAAGCTTTCCAAACACGATCGGGCGCCGCCGGTTTCGATCTCAATCACGGATCGAGCCGGCGGCGCAGACTTTCGAAAAAGGATCTCGCAGCCAGCTTAAAGCTCCCGGCCGTTTCACTCGGCCGGAGAGCGGAGGCTCTGACTTGTACGCGGCTCCCGGCGAGGAGAGGGCGCGGCCGGACGGAAAAGGCGCGTCAGCAGCAAAACGCCGATCAGTATGACGAGGTAAATGAGGACCTGACTGCCGGCCGGACGAGCCTGATAGCCGACAAGCGCGTGCAGGATCTTGCCGGGAAGACTGGTCTCGGTCAGCAGAAACGACGTGTCCCATGCGGGATTCGCGAGCGGCGGCAGAATATCGGCCTGGATCAGGAATCCTGCTCCTTGCGATGCCATCCCGGCCATCAGCAATATGATCATTACGTTGGTGACGGAGAACAGATATTTGAGCGGGATACGCAGCAGTCCGGCATAGAGGCCGGCGCCGATCGCTGCGGCAAGCGCGGCACCAGCAACCCCGGCGCCGAGCATCTCGGCCGCGGTGCTGTTATCGCCGGCGGCGGCCCCCATCAGGAACAGGACGGTCTCGGAGCCTTCCCGCAGCACGGCGGCACCCACCACGATCGCTAGCGCATAAAGCGGCCGCTCATGTGCCGCAACCGCACGTCCCGCAGCCGACACATGCTGGGCGAGCTCACGCGCGTGGCTCGCCATCCAGATGCTGTGCCAGCCGAGCATGCCGACAGCGAGAAACAGGATCGAGGCGTTGAGAACCTCCTGGCCCACGCCGGCGAGCGCGGCTGTGATTGCGTCGGCAAACAGCGCAACGAGCAACGCCCCTCCGAGGCCACCCAGCACGCCGGTGAAGATCCAGCGCCCGCGGCCTTCAATACCCCGCGCCGCAGCCATGACAATGCTGATCACCAGCGCGGCTTCGAGCGTCTCGCGGAAAACGATGATCGCTGTGGCATACACGAGAGATTATCCTTCTGCTTCCGTTATCCGCGGCAATTCACTTCGCGGTAATGGTCCCGTGACGTGACCTGTCGAAATCGTCGAAGAACTTATAAGAGCCTGCCTTGAGCGGACCAATCGAAAGCGTGACGCTCCGGCCGGGGGGAACAACTTTTTCGCGGGCCAAGTCGGCGCTTTCGAATTCAGCCGGCTTTTTCGTCGAATTCAAGACCGTCAATCTGATCTTCATCCCTGCGCGGACGTCCAGTGCACTGGGCTGAAAGCCCTGGTCGCCAATAGTGAGCGTGTAAGTCTCCTCCGCTCTCAAGGGCGAGACAGAGGCCGCCACCGCGGCGGTCATCGCCATCGCCAGCACTAAACGGATGATAACGTTGCCATGAGTCATCTTTATTAGCTCTTTTTCGCGCGCCGGGCGCAATCGTAATTGGCTCTCGCACGGCGCGTCCTGGCGCCGCATCACTCAATCGGATTTCGTTCGGCAAAATCCGTCTGGATGATCAACGCCGAGGGGAGAGTTCAGACGCCGAGTCGTCACGTGCAGAGGCAAGTGACGATTTTCGGAGATTGGCCCAGCATTTTAATAAAGTCAAACAATATGTTTTAGAATTAGAATGGCTTTAAAGTACAATTCTGGCACATCGAACTAGAACAATTCTAAAACTATGCCGTGGCAAATAATCGCAGCAGGAACACGCGGGCGCGACCGTCATCCTCTGCCACGCGTGAGCGGCGGGTTATTTGGCCTTGCGACCCGCCCGCCGCCCGACTGACTCCCGATAATTTGGCGGAAAAACAGGCGTCCGAGCGCGCTTTCGGAACTGGCGTCGCCCTGGCTGGTTCACCCAATCGTCTCGCAGGAGGACAACCCGATGCGACTGAAGCGCGTTATCATTCTTCTGGTCATTCTCGCCGTCATCTTCGGCGGGATATTCGTATTTATTCAGTATAAGAACAAGATGATCGGTAAGTTCCTTGCGAGCCGGGCCCATCCGGTCATCGCAGTGACCGCCGAACGGGTTCAGCCGGAGACCTGGAAAGGCACGGTACCGACGGTTGGATCATTGCGGGCGATCAATGGCGTCGATTTGTCACCCGAGGTCGCCGGCGTCGTCCAGGCCATCGATTTCGAAGCCGGACAGGTCGTCAAGAAGGGCGACACCCTCCTCCAACTCGACGCGGATATCGAGATCTCTAACCGCAACAGCGCTCTCGCGCAGCTTAAGCTGCTACAGGACCAGTTGGAGCGCACGAGCAAGCTCGTGGTCGGCCAATCCGTCTCGCAACAGGCGCTCAACCAGATCCGGTTCCAGATGGAAGCGCAGCAGGCGGCCGTGAACTCCCACGATGCGCAGATCGCAAAAAAGACCATCACCGCTCCATTCGACGGCCATATCGGCATCAAGAAGATCGATCTCGGGCAGTATCTTCAGGCCGGCACGCCGGTGGCAACGCTGCAGGACACATCATCGCTGAAGGTCGAATTCAGCGTCGGCCAGAAGCTTCTGCCCCAACTTGCCAAAGGGCAAGCAATCAGCGTCACCGCTGATGCGAGGCCGGGCGTGACGCTCAATGGCAAGCTCACAGCCTTCGATCCGCGCGTCGATCCGGCAACGGGCCTGATTCCGTGCGAAGGCCTGATCGGGAATCCGAAGGTTACGCTCCTGCCCGGCATGTTCGTGGATGTGACGCTTGAGACCTCTCAGCCGCAGCATGTGCTCACGGTCTCGCAGGCCGCGGTCAGCTATAATCTTTTCGGCGATTACGTCTATGTGGTGAAGCCGCCCGAAAACGGCGCAGAGCACCCGACGGTGCAACAGGTGCAGGTCACGCTGGGTGAGCGCAGAAACGCCAGCGTGGTGGTCTTGAAAGGACTCAGCAAGGGGCAGGAAGTCGTCACATCAGGCCAGCTCAAGCTCAGTAATGGAACGCCCGTAAAGGTCCAGGAACAGCCTCTGCCGACTCCCAACGTCGCAGAGACGAATTACTGAGACGGAGCACGCGCCATGTTCGATATCTTCATCCGCAGGCCAGTCCTTTCGATAGTCATCAGCCTGCTCATCTTCCTGGGCGGCCTTCGAGCCATGACGATGCTCGATGTCCGGCAATATCCCTATCTGCAGACCAGCACGATCACCATTACGACGACCTATCCGGGCGCTGATTCGGAGACGATGCGCGGCTTCGTCACCCAGCCGATCGAAAATGCAGTCTCGGCGACCGAAGGGATCGATTATCTGACGTCTAGCAGCTCTCAAGGCGTCAGTACTGTGACCGTCTTCATGCGTCTCAATGCTGACCCCAATCGCGCCGTGACAGACGTTCTGACGGAATTGCAGCAGGTTCGCTCGCTGTTGCCGAAGGGAATCAATGACCCGATCGTGAAGAAGTCGTCAGGACGCAGCTTCGCCGCACTCTATCTATCGTTCACCTCGGAAGGCATGACCCCGGAGCAGATTACCGACTATGTGTCGCGCGTGATCCTGCCTCAGCTCTCGGTGGTCGATGGCGTCTCGACGATCGACATCTATGGCGGGCGCATCTTTGCCATGCGCGTGTGGCTCAACCCTGCAAAGCTCGCCCAGTATGACCTGTCGACCAGCGACGTCATCAACGCCCTCCAGGCCAACAATTATCAGGCTGCCGCGGGCTCGGTGAAGGGCATCTTCGATGTGCTCCCGACGGTTGCCCGCACCGACCTGCAGTCGGTCGACAATTTCCGGCAGCTCGTGGTCAAATCGAGCGGCACCAGACTGGTCCGTCTGGGCGATCTCGGAACGGTCGATCTCGGCGCGCAGAATGCGAGCTCGGCCGTGTATGCCAATGGCAAGCCGGCGATTTTTGCAGCAATCCAGACGACGCCCGAGGCCAATCCGATCAGCGTCGTCGCGAATGTCCGCGCGCTGATGCCGAAGCTGAAGCAAAATCTCCCGCCGGGCCTCAACGCCGCGGTGCGCTACGACTCCACCATCTTCATTACCGCCTCCATCCGCGAGGTGCTTACCACTGTGGGCGAGGCGACGGCGATCGTGCTGATCGTGATCTTCCTGTTTCTCGGCTCATTCCGGTCGGTCTTTATTCCCATTGTCACAATTCCCCTGTCGCTCATCGGCATCGGCATCGCGCTGTTTGCCCTGGGCTTCAGCATCAACCTGCTCACGCTGCTGGCGATGGTGCTTGCCATCGGTCTTGTCGTCGATGATGCCATCGTGGTCGTCGAAAACATCCACCGGCACATAGAGGGAGGGCTGACTCCGTTTCAGGCCGCCATCAAGGGGATGCGTGAGATTGCCACTCCGGTGATTTCGATGACGATAACGCTGGCGGCCGTTTACTCTCCGATCGCGCTGCTGGGCGGATTGACGGGCACATTGTTCAGCGAATTCGCGCTGACGCTTGCCGGCGCGGTGATCATCTCCGGCATCATCGCTCTCACCCTCTCGCCGATGATGTGTTCGCGCATTCTCCGGCCGGCCGGCCACCGAACCAGAATGGCGAGGTGGGTCGACCGCCGCTTCACGGGAGTGCAGCACCGCTATGCACGGCTGCTTCACTCCTCTTTGAACGATCGCCCGACCACCGTCATGTTTGTAGTGATCATCTTCGTCATGATCGGGTTCCTTTATACGCCGATGCAGCACGAACTCGCCCCGGAGGAGGACCAGGGCGTCGTCTTCAGCCAATTCAACGGCCCCTCCGACGCGAATATCGACTATATGAAGCAGTTTGCCCCGGCGGTCGAAAACGCACTCCAGGCTCCAGAGATCGATACGACATTCGTGGTCGTCGGCTTCCACAATAATGAGAGCAGCGGGTTTGGCGGCGTAACTCTGAAGCCGTGGGACGAAAGAACGCGGACCGCGAAGCAATTGACGCAGGTCTTTCAAGAGAAACTCAATGCAATACCGGCGATCAAAGGCTCCGTGATTTCCCCGCCTCCGCTTCCCACGACGGGCAGCGGCTTGCCGGTGCAATTCGTGATCACCACGACGGGAGACTACCACCAGCTTGCTCAGATATCGGACGAAATTCTACAAGCCGCCCAAAAAAGCGGGCGTTTTCTGTTCGTCGATAGCGATCTGAAATTCGATTCCGCCCAGACCATCGTCGAAATTGAACGATCCAAAGCGGCGGCGCTCGGCGTCAAGATGAGCGATATCGGCTCGACGCTCGCGACCATGACCGGCGGCAACTACGTTGAGCTGATCAATCTTTCCGGCCGATCATATCAAGTCATACCCCAAACCCCGCGCAAATTCCGGCTGACGCCGGAGCAACTCGGGAATTATTACGTGAAAGCGGCAAACGGCACTGCGGCGCCGCTGTCAAATTTGGTCTCGATCCGTCGCGAGGTAACGGCCCCCTCTCTACCGCGATTCAATCAGCTCAATGCAGCAACCATCAGCGGCGTCCCCATGATCGGGGTCAGCGCTGGCGACGCGCTTAGCTACCTGCAGACACAAGCGGCGAACACGCTGCCCGCGGGTTTCAGCACCGATTATGCCGGCGGCTCCCGCCAGTACATCCAGGAAGGCAGCGCACTCGTCGTCACCTTCGCCTTCGCGCTGATCGTGATCTATCTCGTTCTGGCCGCCCAATATGAAAGCTTCCGTGATCCGCTGGTGATTCTGATAAGCGTGCCGCTGTCGATCGTCGGGGCGCTGATTCCGCTCGCGCTCGGACTGTCCTCTTTCAATATCTACAGTCAGATCGGGCTCGTCACATTGATCGGGCTCATCACCAAGCACGGCATTCTGATGTGCGAGGTCGCCCGCGAGCGTCAGGAGGAAGACGATCTCGACCGCCGGGCTGCCATCGAGGAGGCGGCAAGCCTTCGGTTGCGGCCGATCCTGATGACGACTGCGGCGATGGTCGTCGGACTGGTGCCGTTGCTGATCGCCTCGGGCGCGGGGGCGGCGAGCCGCTATTCTCTCGCTGTGGTGATCGTTTTCGGCATGAGCATCGGTACACTGTTCACGCTGTTCGTGCTGCCGGTGATGTATACGTTCATCGCCTCCAACCGGCGCGGCTACAAGGCCCGGATCGCTTCAGAGAATGAGGCTATCTCGCAAGCCATCGAGGAGGAGCCTAGCCAGTCTCGGCGCGCTTGACTGTCGCAAACCAGCTTAGGTTCATCGCGGCAGACCTGCGATCAGGACGGCAATGACACCGGTCAGAAAGACGCCGTCAAAAGTACCCGCCCCGCCGATGGACGCGACCGGCGCCCCCAATCCCTGGAGATGGCCCAAATTGAGCAGGTCCGCGCCGATGAGGCATCCAAGGCTCCCGCTAACATAGGCGACCGCCGCTGCGTTCTGCCTGGCGATGAGGATGGCCGCGGTCGCCGCCGCGAGGGCCGGGATGACGGTGGGAATGGCGATGCCCACGCCCTCGACCGGCCGGGCGAGCAGGTGACAGACGATAGTGACGAAAGCCGTCGCAATCAGTCCTGGGATCCAAAGATTGTTCCGCGCCAGCAGGTAGAGCGACAGCAGTCCCGGCACCAGCGCACCGCCGACATTCACCGCGATGATCGTTCCGGGCCAATCGACTGCTCCCGGGATCACATAGGGCACCCCGAAGAAACTGACGACCGGCTCGTTGATGATCACCCGCTGGGCCGGCAGTTCGGCGATGGGAATATTGATGTAGCTGCCCACCAGGGACGCGAACAGCAGGAGCAGGGCCGCCGGCGCGCTGATGCCGAGCCTCGTGTAAACGAAGCGGAGCGCCTGGATCTGAATCAGAGCGATCAGGATGAGAAAGACAATTACGAGAAAAGAAAAATACTGCGGCGAAAGCGGCAGGTAGTGCAGTTGATTGAAATGCATATCGTTGTTCCAACCCTCTTCGCTGGATCGTTGCCAGAGCCGCCCTTAACAAGCCATCAGGGAGGAATGCGCCCGAACCGATTGGGTTGCCCGGCAATGATGACAAATCAGCCCTCAAAGCCTCGGCGATCTGTGCCGCGGGACCACCATCTCCGATCGAAAAAAGCTCAAAGTATTCGAGACGCCGGAGCATGGTTGAGGGTAGACTGTCGCCGGACACCGAATGCTCCGTCTGCTCCGCATCGCAACCTGTAGGGCAGACGTAGCGTGGGCATTCAATTCGAACTTTTGGCACGAGGAGATTTAGCTTATGGGCGATCAAAAACTCAAATCCCGGCAGACAGCTCCGCTCAAGACGCCGTCGGGGCTCGGAGAGAAGGCGACACGAGACATTTCCGGCGCGCTTGCCGCGCTCCTTGCCGACATGTTCGTGCTTTACCTGAAAACCAAGAACTTTCACTGGCATATGTCCGGCCCGCATTTCCGCGACTACCATCTGCTGCTGGACGAACAGGCGGATCAGATCTTCGCTACCACGGACCCGATCGCCGAACGTGCCCGCAAGATCGGAGGCACAACGATCCGCTCCATCGGCCACATCGCCAAGCTGCAGCGCATCCCGGACAACGATGCGGACTACGTGACGCCGCTCGACATGCTCGCGGAGCTGCGGGACGACAATATGCGGCTTGCAGCCTCGATGCGCGAAACCCACGATCTGTGCGACGAGCATAATGACGTGGCGACCACAAGCCTCCTGGAGGCCTGGATCGACGAGGTGGAACGGCGCATCTGGTTCCTCTACGAGGCGAGCCGTGTTGGAAAGACAGGCGGCTGATCACTGCTCCGTTTTTCGCTCGAAATCCCTCTCTTGATCCTGCCCCCTCAGACAGAATGTTGCGTAGGTGCGCCCTGAAAAAGCCTGCCAAATGCAGACCGAGGGACCAATTGGCACTAGATACGTCTGAAAATTGCAACGGAGGCGCAAATGACAATTGAAACGATCCGAGAGGGTTTCGAAGTCTTCCTTGCCGATGGCCAGAAGGCCATCGGCACCGTTCAGCAAATTTCAGCCCGCCGCCCGGTGGAGCTGGTCATCTATTTCGAGAATGTCGGCAATCGCGTCGTGCCGATCGATGCGGTTGCTGCTGTACATTCCGAAGTGGAGAAAATCGTCCTGGATCTGAACAAGCTGGATGCAGGCACCCGCGAAGCGATCCGCCATCTCCACGATCGCGAAGATCCCCGGATCTGATCCCGCGAAAAGGGACCGGACCACGCGTCGCCAGACGCCGGCGAGCGCTTCAGTAAGGCTGATCCTCGGCGCTCGCCCGCCTATTGGCGATGATCGCCTCCTCCAGGTCGAGCTCGCGTTCGAGATGGCGGCGCGCCTCGTCGGTGATGCGGCCCTCCTGCAATTGCCGATAAAGATATTCCCGTTCGATATTGATGAGCTGGGTTCGGAGTTCGGCCGACTTGGCGGCATTCTCGACGCCGTCGGACAGTGTTCTCGGCAGCCGCCGGACGCGGTAATCATGATGGGCGCGCAGGGTGGAGAGCACATCTGGCGGGACGCTTTCATCCTCGGCAAGCTTGTTCAGCTGGCTTTCGGCTACCCTGAGCGCTTCCCAGCGCGCCGCCAGTTCCGCCTCGTGCTCCTGCTGAAATTCATCCGCGCGCGCTCGCGCCAGGCCGAGCCAGCGAACCACGGACGGCAACACCAGACCCTGGCCGACCAGGGTGATCAGGATGACCCCGAAAGTGATGAAGAAAATCTGGTCGCGATAGGGGAAGGGACTGCCGCTCGCCGTAGTGAACGGTATGGCCAGCGCCGCCGCCAGCGATACCACACCGCGCACCCCGATGAACCCTATCAAGAACGGGTATCGCCAGGGCGGCGAGGGGTCGCGCCGCGAAACAGCCGGGATGAGCCAACGCGGCAAATAGGTGGCAGGGAAGACCCAAACGAAGCGCGCGACAATGGCGACCGCGACGGTGATCAGCACCGCGAGCACCAGCTCGCTCAGCGCGACGCCGTTCGCCCGATTGATGACCGCGCGCACCTCCAGTCCGGTAAGCAGAAAGATGAAACCCTCGAGAAAATAGATGACGAGGTCCCAAAAGAAGATGCCCTGGAGGCGCGTCGCCGCGGGAATCAGCAGCGGTCCGTTCCAACTGACGAAAAGCCCGGCGGCAACGGTCGCCAGAACGCCGGAGCCCCCGAGCTGTTCCGGAACCCAGAAGGCGAGAAACGGCGTCATCAGCGACAGCGTTATCTCAACTCGCGGATCCTGGGCCCAACGCCGCAAGCGCAGGCTGAGCCAGCCTATTCCGATGCCGTAGGCAATTTCGCCGATGACGATCAGCACAAAGGTCACCACGGCATCCGGGAACGAAAACATCCCCATGCTGACCGCGGCGACGGCGAAGCGGTAAAGGATTAGCGCAGTCGCGTCATTGACGAGGCCTTCGCCTTCGAGCACGACGACCAGGCGCCGTGGCAGCCCGAGCTGGCGGGCGATGGCGAGAGGAGCGACGACATCGGGGGGAGCGATGATGGCACCGAGCACGAACGCGACGGCCACCGGCAAGCCCAGGAGCCAGTGGACCGCCACGGCCACGGCGCAGGCGCTGAATATGACGCAGCCAACCGCCAGCAAAACGATAGGGCGTAAGTTGAAGCGGAATTCGCGCCAACTCATCGCAACTCCCGCCGAATAGATCAGCGGCGGCAACATGCCGAAGAGCACGAGTTCCGGCGCAAGTTCGATCCGCGGCAGGTCGGGAATGAAGGCCAGGGCGACGCCGGCGATTACCAGCAGGATAGACGGCGCGATATTCAACCGCCTCGCCGCTATCGCCACCATGACGAGAACGGAGAGCAGCAACAACAGGGTTTCGATGGTCGCGATCATGCGTCACATGAGGGTGTTTGTTGCAGTCCGTCAAAGAAGTGAAACGCGTCGGAAACGGGCGATCATATCGTCTCATCCTGGCCATTGCCTTAGAAAAGGACAATTCCCTGGCTGCGGAGCTGGCTGGCGCCCAAATCCGCGGCCGGTCCGGGCGCGCCAGCACATGCTAAACCCGCAGTTCATAAAATGGCCATCTACAGCCATTACTGGGTGAAGGGTCCGCGCTCGGCAGGCATGGCGCCGAGCACCTCCGTCATACCAAGAGGCGAATATGCGGCGCGTTATTGCATTCATCATTCTCTCGACAGCCCTCCTCGTGCCGGCCCAAGCCGCCACCAGCATAGCGGAGGCCAACGCAAGCTCGACCGAAGCCGGTCTGCGAATGATCAAGGACTATCGTGAGAAGCCGGATCCGAGATCCGTCCCGCAGCTCATTCGCGCGCTCAG
The DNA here is from genome assembly GCA_963798805.1 of uncultured Alphaproteobacteria bacterium. Taxonomy (GTDB): domain Bacteria; phylum Pseudomonadota; class Alphaproteobacteria; order Rhizobiales; family Rhodomicrobiaceae; genus CAVZCK01. The sequence goes on along the minus strand of CAWCVC010000014.1, from coordinate 42,797 downwards.
CGAGCACGGCGCCTTCAAGGATCCCGAGACATCGGGCGTCTATCTCGGCTTCTATGCGGGCGTTCTCAGCACCAATCCGCGCACGGCGAAGTCCCTGCTGGCCAAGACTTTGCCGCTGCCATTCGAGGACCAGTGGTTTATCGTCCGCGCGGTCGCCTATTCCGGCCTGCCGAACTGGCGGGCGCTGATGCTGTTTCTAGTCGAGAAGATGCCGGAACGGCATGTGATGATCGAAATGTATCTGAACGGCAAGCTTCCCACGCTCGACAAGGTCAAGCTCGAGCAGGAGCGGGAGAGCACCTGGGACAAGATGAAGCGCGTCTTCGATCGTGAGACCTATACCGGCAAGGGCAAGAAAAAGCCGCCGCAGCTTACTTTCGCCTCGAATCCGGAGCTGATCGACACCAATTGGGGCCTTTATTTCGCAACCGCCAGGGACGCACCCGTCGAGCATATTGTGAGACTGCTGCCCTGGTCCAAAGAGCGCGACAACGTCCAGAAGCTGACGATCGGCGGCATGGCGAAATTCACGCTCGCCGCAAACGCCGCGCGTGACGCCAATCTGCTGCGCACGCTGAAGCGCCTGAGCATGAAGCAGCCGAAGGACGTTGAGCCGATTCTCGGCGAGGTCATCATTGCGGCCGAGACGGCCGATACGGGGCGCATCAGGAAGGAAGCCCTAGCATCCGTCGACCAGCTGCAAAAGAAAGGACCCGGCTCAAACCGCGAGCTTGCCTGGTGGGGCCAGGTCGGCGAGACCACCCTGTCGCTCGGCTGTCTCGGCGCCGCCGTGGCAGGCCAGGCCGAATTCGGCATTCCGTGCGTCGTGGGCGGCGCGCTGTCGACCGCGGCCCTCAGATACCTGGCCTCGCCTTAGCACCTGCGCGGCTCAGGGTCGCCATCAGGGACTTACCTCTCCCCGCGGGGCAAGGCCGTCGTCCCGGACGGCCGAAGGCCGAGCCGGGACCCAATCCCACGATCGGTACGCTCATGCGGTGAGGCGAGGCCAATGGGCCCCGGCACTTCGGCCGGGGCGACTTCCGGATTTCCGGATGGCCTTATGATGCCAAACCCTGCGCAGGGCCTCCGGGCGATCATGTCGATCTCGATGATGCCGCCGCGCGCCAGATGGGTGACGCCGACCGTCGTACGGCCTGGCAATTCGTCTGGTGCGAAATAGGTCTGATAGATCTCGTTCACCTTGGCGTAGTCGCACTCGAAACGGGTGAGGAAAATGCGCAGGAAAACGACCCGGTCGAAACCCGCGCCCGCACCTTCCAGCGCCCGCCGCAGATTGTCCATCACCTTGTGCATCTGCGCTTCGATGCCCTCGGGCATCGGCAGCGAGTTGTCGTCCGGATCGGTGGCGAGCTGGCCGGTGGCGAACAGCCAGCCATCGCATTCGACCAGGTGGTTGTACGGGGCCACGGGCTTAGGGGCACCGGCAATCAGGTGATGGATGATGTCGGACATGTGGATTTCCTCCCTTTTGCGCCGCGGTCAGTCGCGGGTGCGATAGACGATGGCGCGGATCGGTGTCGGATTATAGCCGTTGCACGGATTGTGGATTTGCGGGCAGTTCGACAGCACCGCCAACACGTCGCATTCCGCGCGCAGATCGACATAGCTGCCTGGCGGCGACACATCGGCAGCGACGCCGGCGCCACGGTCAGGTCCGACCGGCACCTGCATGAAGAAATTGACATTGCTGACGATGGCGCTCTTATCGAGGCCGAACCGGCCCAGAATTTCGAGGAAATTGGCGTAGCAGCTCGGCGTTCCGCGCACGCCATAGCGCAGGAAATTGTTGGCCTCGCTGCAACAGCCATAGATGGTATCGTGACGACCGAGTGTGTCGGCGACCGCGCCGGCACGATCTCGTCGTGAATGATTACCGATGCATTGATGTCGTCAACCGCAATCATCGCCTCACTCCACGCCGACATAGCGCTGCAGGAATTGCTTCGTCCGCTTCATCTTCGGGGCGCCGAAGAACGCCTCGGGCGGCCCTTTCTCCACCACGCGGCCGTGGTCCATGAAGATGACCTCGTCGGCCGCCTCGCGGGCGAAGCCCATCTCATGGGTGACGACCGGCATGGTCATGTCCAGCGCCGCACCTCGCCCGTCTTCCTGGTGTTCTGCGCCGACCCGCGGCGGCTCGAACGCATCGACGAGATGCGCGGCCGTCCGCAGCCCAACCGCGACATTGAAGGCTTCCTTAATGCCTCGGTCGACGCCGCACTCGCCATGCAGACCTTCATCTTCACGATCGAGGCGATAGGGCTTGGCTGCTGCCCGATCAGTGTCATCCGCAACAAGCTGCCGCTGGTCGTGGAGGTGCTGAAACTGCCGGACGGCGTGTTCCCTGTGGCGGGTCTGTGCGTCGGCTATCCCGCCGATGAAGGGCATGTCAGCATGCGCCGGCCGCCCTCGGTTACGATCCACACGGACGAATACAAGACCGAAGTCGTCGAGCCGGGCATCGACGCCTATGACCGCGCGCGGCACGAGCGCCACGCGCTGAAACGCGAGCAGCAGCGCAACCCGGCCAAGTTCGGCTATGCCGATTTCTACGGCTGGTCGGAGGACAAAGCGCGGCAGGCGGCCGAGCCTGAGGGCGCCGCTTTCGCTGAATACATCAGAAGGACCTGGTTTCGCTTCTGAACCCGCATCGGCCGCCGATCAGCCGGTCAGCCGGCCATAGCTGAACAGCGAGAGATCGTGATCGGTCCGGCCGCCCACTGCGAGATCGGCCAGGATCTCGCCGATGACGCTGGCGAATTTGAATCCGTGTCCGGAACAGGGCGATGCGACGATAATCTCCGGATGCTCCGGCAACGTATCGATGACGAAGTGCTCGTCCGGCGTATTGGTGAACAGGCAGGCGGCGAGCCGCAATGTTGGCCCATCGGCGGCCGGAAAGTAGCGGCGCACCGCCTCGCGTAGCAGCTCTTCATCGGCCCGGGTCGGCTCGCGGGAGAGGGCATCGGCGTGGCCCTCCTGGCGCAGATGGTGGTAGCGGCCGATCTTAAAGCCGGGCAGCCCCCAGATCGGAAACTGGTAGAGATGACCCAGATCGGATTCGAGGTTCGAGACCGGAAAGCAGCTCATCGCGAACAGCTCCGGCTGCTTCGGCTGAAACCAGCCCAGCACCTGACGTTCGGGAACAGCCTTGCCGCGCAATCCCGGAAGGAGGTCCGAAATCCAGGGCCCCGTCGAGACGATGACCCGGCCTGCCTCGTAACGCGCCCGATCGGTCACGACGATGACGCGGCCGCCGGACGGCTCGATGCCATCAACCTTCTCTCGCCCGTGGATCTCGGCGCCGGCCGCCATTGCAAGCGCCGCATGGGCAAGGACCGCGCGCTCCGAGGCGACGAAGCCGCCATCCGGCTGGTAGACGGCCGCATAATCCGGCGGCAGAGCATAGCCGGGAAATCGCTGCGCCGTTTCCGCTCCGCTGAGGAACTCATGCTCCAGGCCGTGTTCGAAACAAGCGGCCAGTGACCCGCGGACGATGCGGCCGTCCGCTGGCCCGGCATCGAGGCTCCCCGTGATGAAAAGAAGCTGCTCGCCCGCAAGCTGCTCGGTCTCGCGCCAAAGCTCATAGGAGCGCCGGAGCAGTGGCACATATTTGGGGTGCTCGAAATAGGCGAGGCGAATAATGCGGTTGAAGCCGTGCGACGACCCCATTGCATGGCCGAGATCGAAGCGCTCGATGCCAAGCACCTTCTGCCCGCGCCGCGCCAATTGCCAAAGCGCGGCCGAGCCCATCCCGCCGACTCCTATGACGATAGTGTCGAAATGCTGCATAGGCTCTCAATCCCCGGCCGACAACCGACCGGCAAACGGCCAGCCTCCGCCGCGCCGATCAGTTCAGACGCTCTCTCTTAGCAGATAATAGAGTCCAAGCCGCGCGCCGACCACCATCCCGCCGACCGCCAGCGGCCAGCTCATCGCCAGCACCGAGCCGGCTGTGATCCCCTGCCCGATTGTGCAGCCTCCAGCTAGGACGCCGCCAAGCCCCATGATCGCACCGCCAAATGTGCCGCTTCATCTCATGCTGATCGTCGAAAGCTTCCCAGCGGAACTCATCATTGAGTCTCGAGGCGAGAAAGGAACCAACGACCACTCCGATGACCGAGGCGATGCCGAAGGTCCAGATCGTGGTCGCAGGAAAGGCAATTGCCTGAAGCGTATCAGCGACCGGGGCAACGAACGTCAGTCCTTCGGGATCAACCACCAGCGCCATATCGTCGGTGAGAACGCCGGTCACCAGCCACGCGGCTGCCGCACGGAGGCCCAAGACGATGCCCGAAGCGAGTAGACGCGGCGTGCGGAATAACCCGCTCCGCGACAGCGCCCAGGTAAGAAGGGCTGCTCCAATCGCGACCGCCACAATCGAGCGCGCGTCGATCCCCATGATCCAACTGACGAATGCGGCGAGGTCGGCCTGAGTGCCGCCGGGCAATTTGATATTCTGGCTCTCAACATAGCCAAGTCGATAGGATGCGAGCCCGCCGCGCAGCACGGCCAGTGCTGTCAGGGCATAGACGAGGATCGTCACGAAGCTGCGCAGATCGCCACTCCCAAGCCGGACCAGCGAGCCGAAAGCGCAGGTGCCGACCAGCGCCATGCCGAAGCCGAAGATCAGCCCGCCGACTGCGATGCCGAGCCAGGGAAGGTTCAGCGGCAGATAGCGGATCGTCTCCGGCGCGAGCGCTCCGCTGAGAATCATGAGCTGGGTGAGGAGAATGGCGATGGCCAGCGCGATCGCCAGGACCTTCAGCCGCCGGAAATCGCTCGCCATGAACGCGTCTTCAAGCGCGCCGAAGGTGCAGAGCCTGCCTCGGCGCGCGGTATAACCGATGGCGCAGCCAATAGCGCCCCCGCACAGGGGAACGGCCCAGGCCGGTAACGGCTCCATCCGGCCGTGTCCTCAGTCGGCGCCTGGAACAGCGCTATTCTTTAGCTCTTGTTTCTGCCGATGCCGTCTCCGCGGCAGAAGATATCGTAAATGACGGCGATTACGCGGTGAAGCTTTTCGTCGGCGATGCTGTAGTAAATCGTCTTGCCGTCGCGGCGCGTGGTAACGAGCCCATCGAGCCGCAGCCTGGCAAGCTGCTGCGAGACGGTTGGCTGGCGCAGGGAAAGGATGCTTTCAAGCTCGGTGACGGAACGCTCTCGCTCGGTCAGATAGCACAGGAGGAGCAGCCGCGTCTCATGGGCCAAGGCCTTGAGGAAATCGCTCGCATCGCGCGCCTTGCGAACCATCTTCTCCAGTTCGGGCGCGTCCTCTTCGATCGAGCAAAGCTCGTCGAGCACGGCGTCGGGCAGAATTGCAGAGCGCTCTTTTTCCATCAGACTTCCTATCTTGCCTCCGCGGCCATTTCCCTCACACGAGGCTCCATTCTGTCGAGAATTTCTCTCAGCAACCCCCAGAACATCGCCTCATCCGAATAGCCGACTATGCGTCCGATTTCGACACCCCTGTCCATGACAACGAAAGTCGGGGTATAACGAACCGGTTCGTTGAAGATGTAGTGTGTCCGGCCGAGTTCGTCGATGGCGATCCGGTGCAGCGGCGCGACGCGGCTCTCGTCGGTCTTGTTATAGATCGACCCCACCTGGATCTCCCACGCCCGGCAATAGGGGCAGTTATCGCGCATCACGGCCAGCAGTTCCGTGGCGGAGGCGACGTGCGGCAGAGAGGCGACAGCCAGCCAAACGAATGCGCCCAGCGCGATCACACGTTTCATTGATTTGGCAACCCGCACCGTTATCATGTTATGAATATATACGAATATATGCCCGTTTTGGAAGATCCTTGCAGGTCGGCTGCGTTCGGAGGCCATATGCCGCAATCCCTTCTGTCCCGGCGCAGCTTCATCGGCGCTTGCGCCGTAGCTTCATTCTTTGCGGTTCCCGCCTTCGGCAAGGAACCACAACTCTCAGAGGATGGACTCTATCAGCAGCCGTGGTTCCTGCAGAGCTTTCTCGATCTGCGCGAGGATCTCCAGGGCACTCAAGCCTCCGGAAAGAGCTTCGTCCTGCTCTGGGAATTAAAGGGCTGTCCCTATTGCAAGCTGCTTCACACCGTGAATTTTGCCAATCCGAAAATTGCCGCCTATGCCCGAGAGAATTTCAATTTCCTGCAACTGAACATCATCGGCTCGCGGCCCGTGACGGATTTCGATGGCACCGAATTGCCGGAAAAAGCCCTTGCCGGGCGCTATCAGGTCGAAGGGACGCCGACCTTGCAGTTCTTCATCCCTGGCCCCGGCGGGACGCAGGAAGCCGGCCGAACGAAATATCTGAAGCCCGCCGAGTTTCTTGGAATGCTGCACTTCGTCCGCGAGAAAGGCTATGAGACCATGCCATTCGACGCTTGGCTGCGTGCCAACCCGCAGACGATTTAGCCCGCGCCCCGCCAATCAACGAAAGCGAGCGCGGCGCATTCGCGCGGAGCGAACCCGAATTCAGAGTTTAAAGATCAGGGATGGTGCCCAGAAGAGGACTCGAACCTCCACGGCTTTCACCACACGGACCTGAACCGTGCGCGTCTACCAATTCCGCCATCTGGGCAACAGACCGTTGAACTAAGGCTCAGGCAGCGCTTTGTCAATCAAGTTGCGGGCACCGATAGGCTCATTCAACGCTTTGCTGTAAAGTGTCGGAACCGCAAATTCAGGCGCAGCACCGTCTATATGGAACAACGTCTTTCGCCACCATTTTTCGATCCCGCCGCGATGCGGGCGACGCTCTCGGCCGTCTGGCGCCGTCATGGCGAAACCACCCGGGCCTTGCGGGAAGAACTCCTCGGCGTCCTGAAAACGCTGGTGCTCGATGCGCGGGAGGCGGCGAGGGCGCAGCTTGAGGCCGACGGCAACGGGCGACGCTGCGCGCGTTCGCTCTCCGTGTTTCAGGAAGAGCTGATCCGGCTAATCTACGACTTCGCCACAGCCTACGTGCAGCGGGTGAACAACCCGTCTTCAGCCGAGAGAATGGCCATCCTGGCGACCGGCGGCTATGGGCGCGGGCTGATGGCGCCATATTCCGACGTCGATCTGCTGTTCCTGCTTCCCTACAAGCAGACGCCTTGGGGCGAGAATGTCGTCGAATACATCCTCTACCTGCTCTGGGATCTGGGCTTCAAAGTCGGCCATGCCACGCGCACGGTCGAGCAGACGATCCGCTTTGCGAAAACCGACATTCTGACCTGCACGGCGCTACTCGATGCTCGGTTCATTCTCGGTGACGAAGAACTTTGGCGGAAATTCGAGACGCAATTCCGCGAACAGGTGCTCTCGAGCGGCCACCGCGAGTTCATCAACGCCAAGCTTACCGAACGCGACGAGCGCCATCAGCGCACCGGCGCCTCGCGTTACCGTGTCGAGCCGAACATCAAAGACGGCAAGGGCGGGCTGCGCGACCTGCATACGCTCTATTGGATTGCCAAACATCTGCATCCCGAGCTCACGGGCGAGAATTTCGTCGAGGCCGGCGTTTACACCGAATCCGAATACAGCCTTTACCGCCGCTGCGAGGATTTCCTCTGGACTGTCCGCTGCCATCTGCATTTCCTGGCTGGCAAGGCCGAAGAACGGCTCACCTTCGATGTTCAGCAGCAGATGGCGGAGCGCCTGCACTATCGCCACCGCGGCGGCATGATGGCGGTCGAGCGTTTCATGAAGCACTATTTCCTGATCGCGAAGGAGGTAGGCGATCTGACCCGCATTCTCTGCTCCAGCCTGGAAGTTCAGCAGCTCAAGGGTATCAGGCAGCTCAATCATCTGCTGATGCCGCTGACCTGGAGCGCTCGCGCCCGTCTCAGCGCGACGACCGACTTCCGCATTGAAAACGGCCGCATTCTCATGAAGAACCGGAACGTCTTCAAGAACGATCCGGTCAATCTCATTCGCATCTTCGTTCTTGCCGACAGGCATGACGTGCAGTTTCACCCCGAGGCGCTCCGGCTGGTGCGGCATTCGCTCCGGCTCATCGACGACAAGCTGCGCAACGACCGCGAGGCGAACGGCCTGTTCATCGACATCCTCACTTCGCGCCATCGCCCGGAGCTGACCTTGCGGCGCATGAACGAGGCGGGTGTACTCGGCCGGTTCATCCCCGATTTCGGGCGTGTCGTGTCGATGATGCAGTTCAACATGTATCATCACTATACGGTCGATGAGCACCTGATCCGATCGATCGGCGTGCTCTCGGCGATCGAGCGTGGCGAGCTTGGAGACGAGCTTCCGCTCTCGACCGAAATCATCAGCAATATCGAAAACCGCCGCGCGCTCTACGTCGCCATGTTTCTGCATGACATCGCCAAGGGTCGCGACGAAGATCATTCGGTGGTTGGAGCGCGGATTGCGCGCGAACTCGGCCCGCGCCTCGGGCTCAGGCCGGCCGAAACGGCGACGGTCGCGTGGCTCGTCGAACACCATCTCGTCATGAGCCAGTTCGCGCAGAGCCGCGATCTCTACGATCCGAAGACCATCCGCGATTTCGCCGACATTGTTCAGAGCCGTGAGATGCTGATGCTGCTCGTCATCTTGACGGCCGCCGACATCCGCGCTGTCGGCCCGGGTGTGTGGACGGGCTGGAAGGGGCAGCTTCTGCGCCAGCTCTATGCCGAAACCGAGCCGCTGCTCACGGGCGGTCATACCAGCACGCCGCGCGAGATGCGCATCAAGGAGGCGACCGACAATTTCCGCAACGCCATGGCCGGTCGGCCAGCGGCGGAGGTCGATGCCTTCATCGCCCGTCAGACCGGGGCCTATTGGCTGCGCACCGATATCGATCATCAGCTGCGCCATACCCGGCTCATCCGGCGCGCCGAGGAGGAAAAGCTCCCCTTCGCTTACGAAATTGCGACGGATGACTTCACCGCACTGACGGAGCTGACGCTCTGGACTGCCGACCGGACCGGACTGGTCGCGACCATTGCCGGCGCCTGCACGGCCGCGAAGGCGAATATCGTCGGTGCGAATCTCTCGACGACGCGCGACGGCATGGCGCTCAACACCATCATGCTGCACCGCCAGTTTCCGAACGAGCGCGAGGAGCGGGAGTTTACCGGCCGCATTGCGGCAAACATCGATCTGGCGCTCAAAGGCAAGCGCGATCTCCGCAAGATGATTTCCCAGAAACTGCGTCCTCGTCCGAGGCTGGAAGCATTCAGCGTTGAGCCACGCGTCAGCATCGACAATTCCCTCTCGGATGAACTGACGGTCATCGAGGTGAACGGCCGCGACCGCACCGGACTGCTCTTCGATCTCGCGCGGATTCTTGCCAGCATGAATATCGACATTTCCTCGGCCCATATCGCCACATTCGGCGAAAAGGCCGTCGATGTGTTCTATGTCACCGACGCCTCGCGTAAGAAGATCACCCGCGAGGCAACGCAGAAAGCGTTGCGCGAGAACCTGCTGAAAGCGTTCGAGACGGACGGCGAGCTGATTTCCGAAGAACTCGAAGCGTAGTGTCCCGATTCAGAAGTTCGTTCTGAAGTTGCAACATAAGCCGACGAACTTCTGGATCATCACGCTAGCACGCGACTGCCTTGCTCTGGCACAAAAGGCCGGCTATTGGCGAGCGCATGAAACTCTATCGCTCCATCGCTACCGTCAGCGGTTTCACCGCGGTCAGCCGCCTGCTCGGCTTCGTCCGGGACATGCTCATCGCCGCCGTGCTCGGCGCGGGCACGGTGGCGGACGCATTCTTCGTGGCGTTCCGGCTGCCCAATCTGTTCCGGTCGCTGTTCGCCGAAGGCGCGTTCAACTCGGCTTTTGTGCCGCTTTTCACCAAGCGGCTGCAGGATGGCGGAGCGGACGAGGCGCGGCAATTCGCGGAAGAGGCGCTTTCGGTCCTGATGACCGCGCTGCTGATCGTCTCGATCGCGGCCGAGATCGCCATGCCTTGGCTAGTGCATCTGATCGCGCCAGGCTTTGCCGATAATCCGGAAAAGTTCGATCTCGCCGTGCTGCTGACGCGGATCACTTTCCCCTATCTGTTCTGCATGTCGCTGACCGCCCTCTCGGCGGGTGTGCTCAACGCCCTGGGGCGCTTTGCCGCGGCTGCTGCGGCGCCCATCATGCTGAACGCGGTCACCATTGGCGCGATGATCCTTGCGGCGTCATTCCGGCTCTATAACCGGCCCGAGGCCGCTATGATTCTTGGCTGGGCCGTCACCGTCTCGGGCTTTACGCAGTTGACGCTGCTGACAATCTCGGCGCGCCGGCAGGGCATGGATCTCGGCTTCCGTATTCCGCGCCTGACGGCAGGTGTGCGCCGGCTGTTCGTGCTCGCGGGGCCCGGCGTGGTGACGGCCGGGATCACCCAGATCAACCTGTTCATCGGCACCATGATCGCCTCGCTGGCGGAAGGTGCGGTTTCCTATCTCTATTACGCCGACCGCATCAATCAATTGCCGCTCGGCATTGTCGGCATCGCCATCGGAGTCGTGCTACTGCCCGAGCTGTCGCAAAAGCTTGCGGCCGGCAATCACGGCGCGGCGATGTACAGTCATAATCGCGCGCTCGAGTTCGCGCTGCTGCTGACGCTGCCGGCGGCGGCGGCGCTCTGCGTGGTGCCGCGACCGATCATCCAGGTGCTGTTTCAGCGCGGGGCGTTCAGCGCCTCGGACACCCACGCCGTTTCCCTTGCCCTTACCGCATTCGCTGCCGGCTTGCCGGCCTCGGTACTGATCCGCGTGTTCCTGCCCGGCTTTTTCGCCAGGGAGGATACGCGCACGCCGATGAAATATGCCGGCATCAGCGCCGGTGTGAACATCGCCGGATCGCTGAGCCTGTTCTTCGTCATCGGCCATGTCGGCATTGCCATCGCCACGAGCCTGGCCGCCTGGACGAACGCCATACTGCTCGGCTTCACGCTTATGCGGCGCGGGCATTTCGAGGCGGACGCTTTGCTGAAGCGGCGCGGCGTCCTCATCGCGCTTGCCAGCGTGATCATGGCGGCGGCGCTGTGGGGCGTCTCATTCCCGCTCGGCCAGTTCTTTACGCCTTCGAACGGCCTGGTGATCCAGGCCCTTGCCCTTGGCGCACTGATCGCCGGCGGCGCGGTCGTTTATCTCGGCGTCGCCCAAGCGACCGGCGCGGCGAACTACAAATCGCTCTGGCGGTCCGTGGCGCGGGGATGAGAGGAGAAAGTAGAGCGGCGTTCCATTTTAAGAAAGGCATCGGCGGCATAGCAGAGGCCGCCGACGCTGTTAGGCGGACTGCGGCGGCCGCCCGATCCGGACTACCGCCGCGAGCGCGTCAGAACTGGATCCAGATGCCATTGCGCCAATAGCCACGGCCTTCATGCTCGCGCCAATGGTATTTGTGGTGATCGTGCCATCTCCAATGGTCGGGATGGATCACGAGCCCGAAATCTGGATGGTAGCGATAGTGGTGCTTAACGTGCCAGCAATCGCCATCGCGATTGCAAACGATCTCGGCCGAGGCGGCGGTTGCCGTCAGAGCGAGCGCGCACGCAGCGCCGCAGATTGCTGCGGTCAGACTTTTCATAACCGTATCTCCCTTCTGGATAATCGCCCGTTCGAAACGTTCCATGGACGGAATGGTTTCCTTTCCTCGTGTAGGATCGGACGAATTTGGCACCATCGCGTTTGAGACCGTTCTTTCCATAGAAGGCGAGGCAGGCGGTTCAAGCCCCCAGCATTTCGATCGGGCTTGCGCTGGCGGCGAAGCCGAGCGATAAGCCCCGCTTGGAGGCTATTTCCCATGAAAGTCGAAAAGCGTGTTTTCTCCGGCGTCCAGCCGACCGGAAATCTTCATCTCGGCAATTATCTCGGCGCCATCGTCAAGTTCGTGGAGCTGCAGAAGGAGGCGCCCTGCCTGTTCTGCGTCGTCGACATGCACGCGATCACGCAATGGCAGGACCCGGACGAGCTACGGGACAGCACGCGCGAAGTGACCGCCGCGTTTCTTGCCGCCGGCATCGATCCGGAGAAACACATCATCTTCAATCAGAGTCGGGTGTCCGGCCACGCCGAGCTCGCCTGGATTCTGAACTGCGTCGCCCGCATGGGGTGGCTGAACCGGATGACCCAGTTCAAGGAGAAGGCCGGAAAGGACCGTGAGAACGCATCGGTGGGCCTGTTCGCCTATCCATGTCTGATGGCGGCGGACATTCTGCTTTACCGCGCGACCCATGTCCCGGTTGGGGACGACCAGAAGCAGCATTTGGAGCTCGCCCGCGACATTGCGCAGAAATTCAACAATGATTTCGCTGAATATTGCACGCGCCAAGGATTCCCCGATGGCTATTTCCCGTTGCCCGAGCCGCTGATTTCCGGCCCTGCAACGCGCGTCATGTCTCTGCGCGACGGTACCAAAAAGATGAGCAAATCCGAGCCGTCGGATATGAGCCGCATCAATCTGACCGACAGCGCGGAAGAGATCGCCAAAAAGATCAAGAAGGCCAAGACCGATCCCGAACCCCTTCCATCGGACGTGGATGGGCTGAAGGACCGCCCCGAGGCCGATAACCTCGTCGGCATCTATGCGGCGCTCGCGAAATCGGGCAAGGAGGCGGTGCTTAGCGAATTCGGCGGCGCGCCGTTTTCCAAGTTCAAGACGGCTTTGGTAGACCTTGCCGTCGAGGTCCTCGGGCCGATCGGAGCGAAGATGAAGCGGCTGTCTGACGACCGCGCCTATATCGACAAGGTGCTCAAAAACGGCGCCGACCGTGCGCGCGAGCTCGCATCGGGCCACTTGCGGGACATTAAAGACATAGTAGGCTTTCTGCAGGGGTGAATGATTCCCCTTGCAGCAACGCGAGCCAGATCATGCCAGAACGCCAGAAACGCAAAATCTTCGAAGAGGGTCACCGGCGCAAATTCCTGGTGGTTGTCGATGAGTTCCCGGAGGCCGAGACCGCGCTCGCCTATGCCGCACGTAGAGCGAATCGCACCAATGGCGCACTGGCTCTGCTGTTTGTCATCGAGCCGGCGGACTTCCAGCACTGGTTGGGTGTGCAGGACGCCTATCGCGAGGAAGCGCAGGCGAAAGCAAAAGCCGTTTTCCGCCTTTATACACGCAAATTGAAGATTTGGGGCTTCGAAGACATCGAAATCGAGGAGATCGTACGCGAAGGCGACAAGGCAGAAGAGATTAGGGAACTGATCGAAGAAGACCCCGATATCGGCATACTCGTGCTTGGTGCGTCGGTCGACCCATCCGGACCGGGGCCGCTCGTCTCCTCGCTTGCGGGCGGCAATGCGGGTTCATTTTCGGTGCCGATCACGGTGGTTCCCGGCTGTCTGACACTAGAGGAGGTCGAGGCGCTCGCTTAAGCGTCCGTTAGCTTGCCGGGCCGGCTCACTCTTGAAGTTGCGCGGGCTACCACCTTACTATGGTCTAGTGGTGCTCTTGAATTTGACATTTGAGCGCGAGTTCGCAGCAGGCAGGACTTAAATGTCAAATTCGCTCCACTAGAATAACTTCCGCATCGCCGAAAGAATCCGCCGAGCGATGGAAATTCGCTCCAGGAGATTTAGCCATGTTCATTCAGACCGAAGCCACGCCCAATCCGGCAACGCTCAAATTCATTCCCGGCCAGCAGGTTCTGCCGAGCGGCACTCGCGATTTCCGCGACAAGGCATCGGCGCAAGAGGCTTCCCCGCTCGCTGCACGACTGTTTGACGTGGACGGCGTGTCAGGCGTGTTTCTCGGCAGCGATTTCATCTCGGTCACCAAGAGCGGCGGGGAATGGCAGCACCTGAAACCTGCGCTGCTCGGCGCGATCATGGAGCATTATCTCTCCGGCGCCCCGGTCGTGACCGGCATGCCCAAGGGCGATGGCCACAGCGAGGGCCAACACAGCGAGGAGGACGGCGAAATCGTGCAGACCATCAAGGAGCTGCTGGATACGCGCGTGCGCCCCGCGGTTGCCCAGGATGGCGGTGATATCGTTTTCCACGGCTATGATAACGGCGTCGTCTATCTGCATATGCGCGGCGCCTGTTCCGGCTGCCCCTCATCGACCGCAACGCTGAGACACGGCATCGAAAATCTCCTCCGCCATTTCATTCCGGAAGTTCAGGAGGTCCGCGCCGTTTAAAGACGCTGCGCCGACTTTTGAGGTGATCATGGGGGAGCCGATCTCTGCAGACGCGCTCGATCAGGTCTTTCTGAGTGCGCGTACGCATATTCGCTGGCTGGACAATCCGGTCGAAGAGACCCAGCTCCACCGCCTCATCGAAATCATGGAATTGGGTCCGACCAGCGCCAATTCGTTGCCGGCGCGGATTGTCTTCGTGCGCTCGCCGGAAACGAAGCGGCGCCTCGCGCCCTTCCTGAGCGACGACAACCGCGCCAAGACCATGAAAGCGCCGGTTTGTGCCATCATCGGCTACGATCTGAAGTTCTACGAAAACCTGCCGCGGACCTTTCCGCATAACCAGGCTGCGAAAGGCTGGTTTGAAGGCAATGAGCCCAAGATCGTTGAGACGGCCTTCCGCAACGGCTCGCTTCAAGGCGCCTATTTCATCATCGCGGCGCGTGCGCTCGGCCTCGACACCGGCCCGATGTCAGGTTTCGACGATGCCGGCGTCGACCGCGAATTCTTCTCCGATGGCAGGATCAAGTCCAACTTCCTCTGCTCGCTCGGTTATGGCGATCCGTCCGTGCTGTTCCCGCGCTCTCCGCGGCTGAGCTTCGATGAGGTTGCAAAGATCATTTAGCCGCGCCTGCCCGCGCGACGCCGTGCAGACAGGTGTGAGCCTTTCCCATGACAATACTCGCCATCGACACGAGCTTCACCGCCTGTTCCGCAGCCGTCCTGCTGCCCGGGGTGGCGGAGCCTATTCAACGGTTTGAGCCGATGGCACGCGGCCATGCGGAAGAGCTTTTTCCGATGATCGAGGCGGTGATGGCTGAAGCCGGTTGCGATTTCCGTGAGCTGACCAAGATCGCCGTGACGCTGGGGCCGGGGAGCTTCACAGGCGTGCGCGCGGGCATCGCTGCCGCACGCGGGATTGCACTTGCTGCGGGCCTGCCGGTGGTTGGGGCGACTAGCCTCGAGGTGATGGCGCGGGGTTGTGCGCGCCGTTTGGACGAAGATGAGCGCAAAGGTGGCTTTGCCGTGATGCATGACGCCCGCCGCGGCGAGCTTTACATCCAGCATTTCGGTGAAAACGGAAAAGCGGCAGGTGAGCCGCTGATCGTGAGCGTGGCTAAGGCGGTCGAGTCGCTCCCATCGGAGGTTACGCTCGCCGTCGGCACCGGCGGGGCGCTCGCAGCTGAGGAGGCACGGCGCCGGGAAACGCCGCTCAGCGCCCGATTACCCGACCTGCTGCCCGAAGCGGGCGATCTTGCCCTGATCGCACTTGACCGGACGCCAGCCGCCGGGCCGGTTTCGCCGCTTTATCTGCGCCCGCCGGACGCCAAGCCGCAATCGGACAAAATCCTTGCCCGCGCGACCTGACCCCGAGCGCTTGGCGTTTGCGCCACTCGCCGTCAGCGACGCCGACGCGGCGGCGGCCCTTCACGCGCGCTGTTTCGACCCGCCTTGGAGTGCGGCCGATTTCCGCAATTTCGCGGAAGCGCCCGTCTATTCCGGGCTGCTTGCCTGGCGAGGCGAGGAGCTGGCGGGGCTGCTGATCGTCATGACCGTCGGCGCGGAGATCGAGATCCTTACCCTTGCGGTCGCCCCGGAAGCACGGCGGCGAGGCGTCGGTTCGGCAATTCTCAGGCATTTCCTTAACGATGCGGCAGCAGCCGGTATCGAGGCGCTGTTCCTCGAAGTCGGAGAGGCCAATTGCGCCGCGCGAGTGCTCTATGAGGCTTGCGGATTTCGGGCAATCGGTGTGCGGCTCGGCTACTATCAGACGCGGGACGGTGCAGAAAACGCGACTATCATGAAGATTGCGCTGCCGGCAAAAACGCCCACCGCCACAGCAGTGCCTTAACGAAGGAAACGGTCCGTCAGCTTTCTTCACCCGAGCGGTCAAGGACCGCACGGTTGCCTGCGTCCGTCCCGAACCAGGCCAACCGATCACGGAGCGTGACGACGGTGCCAATGACGATGACCGCCGGCCCCTTGAGTGCAGCAGCGGCGGTCTTCTCCGCAATGTCGCCGACTGTGCCGGTGACGACGCGCTGGGCGCGCCGCGTGCCATTGTCGATCACAGCGGCGGGCATATTCGCCGACATGCCGTGCGCGACGAAGGCCGCCATTACCCGGTCAATGGTTGTGAGCCCCATATAGACCGCGACCGTCTGGTTCGGCTGGATCAGCGCCTCCCAGTTTAGATCGACCTCACCGTCCTTGCCGTGGCCGGTGACGAAAACGCAGCTCTGCGCGTGATCCCGATGGGTCAATGGAATGCCCGCATAGGCGGCGCAACCCGCAGCGGCCGTCACGCCGGGCACGACCTGGAACGGAATGCCGTGCCGCGCGATCTCCTCGATCTCCTCGCCGCCGCGTCCGAAAATGAACGGGTCGCCGCCCTTGAGCCGCAGCACGCGCTTGCCGTCGAGGGCGAGGCGCACCATGAGCCCGCTGATCTCGTCCTGGCTCATCGTATGCTCATTCGCGCGCTTGCCGACATAGACGCGCTCGGCGTCGCGCCGGACCAGGTTCATGATGCCCGGCCCAATCAGCCGGTCATAGAGCACCACATCGGCGCGCTGCATCAGCCGCAGGGCTCGGAAAGTCAGGAGGTCGGGATCGCCGGGACCGGCGCCGACGAGATAGACCTCGCCCATCCCCTTGCCGCCAGCCGCGTCCGCGAAAGCGGCAAGCTTCTCGCGCAGCGCTGCTTCGGCCCCGGCCAGATCCCCCGCCATCACCCGCTCGGCCACCGCGCTCTCGACCACGTCCTCCCAGAAACGGCGGCGGTGGACACCATCGGTGATGCGCGCCGCCACCTCGTCCCGGAACCGGCCGAGAAAACTTGAAAGCTCGCCAAAGGTCGCTGGAATTGCGCTCTCCAGCTCGGCCTTGATGATACGGGCGAGGATCGGAGAAGCGCCAGAGGATGCAATCGCGGCGACGAGCGGCGTACGGTCGAGAATAGCGGGGCTGATGAAGTCGCATAGCTCCATGGTGTCGGCGACATTAACGAGAACGCCGGCTTCCTTGGCCAGATCGTGCAGGCGTTTGTCGCGGGCAAGGTCCTCCTCGGCGCCATAGGCGAGGATTGCGCCTTTGACATCCGCCAATTCGGGCGGGCGCGCGACGATATCCAGCGACTCGTGTCCACGAAATGGGCGGAACTCATCCGACAGCTCCGTCGCAAAAACCTTCACGCGCGCACCGGCGCTCAGCGCGCGCTCCGCCCTGCGCGCAGCCAGCGTGCCTCCGCCGACGATGATGACGGTTTTGCCGCGAATATCGAGATAGATGGGAAGGTGATCCAAGAGACACGCGCTCCGTGCGAGAACTGACGGCGAAAGCTGACGGTGCAATGCAAAATCAGGACCAGCAGCTTGCCATAGACATGGTCCTTCTATTAACCCAATCTAAGTCCAATGCCATCACGGCGCGACCTGATCGGTTCCAGACTATGTTCAGCGGTTTTGAGACATTCGATATCGACTGCGAGGGCACCGTCATCCACGGCGTCCGGGGCGGCTCCGGCCCGCCGCTGCTGCTCCTGCACGGCTATCCGCAAACTCACGCCATGTGGCACAAGGTGGCGCCGGAGCTGGCGCGGCATTTTACCGTCGTCGCTGCGGATCTTCGCGGCTATGGCCGCTCGTCGAAGCCGAAAACGACGCCGGACCATGCGGCCTACTCCAAGCGCGCCATGGCGGCCGACATGGTCCAGGTCATGGAACGGCTCGGGCACAAGCGCTTCATGGTCGGCGCGCATGACCGGGGAGCCCGCGTAACGCACCGCATGGCGCTCGACTGGCCTGATCGGGTGGAGCGGATCGCACTGCTCGACATCGCGCCAACACGCGAAATGTACGCCAACACGACGGACGGCTTTGCCCGCACCTATTGGCACTGGTTCTTTCTGATCGTCCCGGCGCCGTTTCCGGAGCGCCTGATCGGCGCCGATCCTGAATTCTACTGGCGCGCCAAGTGCGGTGCGGGAAGCGCGGGGCTGACGCCGTTCACCGAGGAAGCTCTCGCCGACTATCTGGCGGCGTTTCGCGATCCGGCGACAATCCACGCAACCTGCGAGGACTACCGCGCCGCTGCTTCGATCGACATCGCGCACGACAATGCCGATGGCGACCGCAAGCTGGAATGTCTCCTACTCGCGCTCTGGGGCAAGCGCGGCGCAATCGAGGCGCATTTCGACTGTCTCGATCTCTGGCGCAGGCGCGCATCCAATGTTCAGGGCGAGGCGCTTGCGGGCGGCCATTATCTGGCGGAGGAAATCCCCAAGGAAGTCGCCGTCCGCTTCATCGCGTTCTTTTCGGAAGGGCTGAAAGCTTGACGACGAAGACCTATCGCATCGCCACCGTGCCGGGGGACGGCATCGGCAAAGAAGTCATTCCGGCTGGCCAGGCCGTCGCCGAAGCCGCCGCCCGCCGCCTGGGCTTTTCCGTCGAATGGACCGAATTCAACTGGTCCTGCGAGCGCTATCAGGCCACCGGCCGGATGATGCCGGAAGACGGTATCCAGCAGATCAAGGGTTTCGATGCGATCTATCTCGGGGCGGTCGGCTGGCCCGGCGTGCCCGACCACGTTTCGCTCTGGGGGCTGCTCATCCCGCTGCGCCGCGAGCTGGATCAATATGCGAATGTCCGGCCCGTGCGGCTGCTCAAGGGCATCACCTCGCCGCTCGCCGGCCGCGGTCCGAAGGACATCGACTTCATCGTCGTGCGCGAGAATGTCGAGGGCGAATATTCGGAGGTGGGCGGCCGGGTCTATCGCGGCACGCCGCAGGAAATGGCCGTACAGGAATCGGTGTTCACGCGCCGGGGCGTCGACCGGATTCTCGAATATGCCTTCAGGCTGGCCGAGACGCGCGAGCGCAAGCATGTAACCTCGGCGACGAAGTCGAACGGCATCGTCCACACCATGCCCTATTGGGACGAGCGCTTCGCCGAGATGTCGAAGCGGTTTCCGGGCATCGAGACGGCGCAATTCCACATCGATATTTTGACCGCCCATTTCGTCCAGCATCCGGACTGGTTCGACGTCGTGGTCGGCTCGAACTTGTTCGGCGACATCCTCTCTGATCTCGGCCCGGCGGTTGCCGGATCGATCGGCATCGCGCCGGCCGCCAACATCAATCCGGAGAGGCAATATCCATCGATGTTCGAGCCCGTGCACGGCTCGGCGCCCGACATTGCCGGCAAGGGCGTCGCCAACCCGGTCGCCGCCTTCTGGACGGCGGCAATGATGCTGGACCATCTCGGCGAGAAGGAAGCCGCGCTCACCATCGAGGCGGGGATCGAGGAGACTCTGCAGGACCCCGCCGCCAGAACGCGCGACCTCGGCGGCCAAGCCTCCACCGCGGATTGCACCAAGGCCATGCTTTCGAAGATGGGAGCGTGAGCGGGGTCACCGCCAAAGCATCATTCCCGCGGCTTGCGATAGACCCAGATTCCAGCAGGCGGCAGGTTGATCCACACCCGGCAATAGCGCTCGCCCTCAAGGCCAAGCAGATCGCAAATCCGCTCCGGCACGGGGCTGCCTTGCCGGTAGGTGAACTGGACGAAGACCCCGCCGGGCTCCAGCACGCTCAGGCTGTTGCGCAAGATGGCCGTGATGGTCTTCTTGTTGAACAGCCGCATCGGCAGAGTCGAGACGACGGCGCCGACCGCGGGCCCGTTACGCTGGCGCCAGAGCCGGGCGAGATCCTGGGCAGGCGATATGATCACGTCGAGCTCGGGGAAAGCGCGCCTTAGATGGCCGCCCAGCTTGGCGTCGATTTCGAGCAGGGAAAGGTCGCGGCTCGCCACCCCATGGTTCAGGAGCTGGCGCGTCCCAGCGCCGGTGCCGGCCCCAAGCTCGACAACGTGAGGCGCCGGCCGGTCGACGATCGCCCAGCACATGGCGCGGCCGACAAAGGGGCTGGACGGGAAGAGGCTGCAGATCTGGCGGAAGTTGTGCAAAGACCGGCCCCAAAGCAGCAGCGGTCCTTCTGCCCGCGCAGCGAGCTCTGCGAGCTGATGATTCTTCGACATTCACTTGTTCTCGGAGCAAGGCGAGTCGAGTTGGCGGCAAGGTATCCCGAGATGCCTAGTGCACTGACGCAAACAGAGGATTCACACGCGGCCTAGTTCGTGCGATTCTGCTGATATGGCACAAACCGTCAGCATCATCATCGCCTCTGAGGACCGCGCGCGTTTGGCGGCGGTTATTGAGGATCGCAACAGCGCGCAGAAGCACGTTCAGCGGGCACGGATCGTTCTTCTTTCGGCAGACAGGCTGCCCGTTCTGGAGGTGGCGAGGCAGATCGGTGGCAGTCGCCCGGCGGTGTGGCGCTGGCAGTTGCGATATGCCGAGCAAGGGGTGGATGGCCTCTTGCGGGACAAGACGCGCAAGCCGGGCAAAGCCCCTGTTCAGTTGGAGACCGTGGCCAGGGTGCTGGCGCTGCCATGCTCCGAGCCACCCCATAACGCGACGCATTGGACCGGCCGGGCGGTCGCCAAGGCTGTCGGCGTCAGCTTGCGGACGGTGCAACGCATCTGGGATGGGCATCGCCTTCAACCTCACCGCTTACGCACCTTCAAGATGTCCAACGATCCCGCCTTTGCCGCGAAAGTGGAGGATGTCGTCGGCCTGTACATGGAGCCGCCCTGTCATGCCGTGGTGCTGTCCATCGATGAGAAAAGCCAGATTCAGGCGCTCGATCGCACGCAACCCGGCCTTCCGCTGAAGCCCGGCAAATGCGCAACCATGACCCACGATTATAAGCGGAATGGCACCACCACCCTGTTCGCCGCGCTCAATATTCTCGATGGCACCGTGTTGGGGCGTTGCATGCAAAAGCACCGGCATCAGGAGTTTATCAAGTTCCTCAATGCGGTGGAGCGCGCCGTTCCGGCGGGAAAGGTCATCCATGCCATCCTCGACAATTACGCCACCCACAAGCATCCCAAGGTCAAGCAATGGCTGGCCGACAATCCGCGCTGGGTCTTCCACTTCACGCCCACATCCGCATTCCCCGCCTTCGCGGGGACAGGCTCTGGCTCAACGCCGTCGAGGGCTTCTTCTCAGTCATCACCCGAAGGCGCATCCGTCGCGGCGTCTTCAAATCCGTCGCCGAATTGGAAGATGCCATCCGCCGCTACATCCGCGATCACAACGGTCACCCCAAGCCCTTTGTCTGGACGAAATCCGCCAAAGAAATTTTCGGCAAACTCAAGCGCCTGCCTGCACCATCTGATTGAGTCAGTGTACTAGCAGCTATTTGCGACAGTTCCGTAACAGCCGCCTGAAAGCCGAAGCCAAATCTTTTGTGGCGCCAACTACCGGTCAGCTCGTGTTTTTTTGCTGGTCAATGGGGAAAACTCGTGTAACCCCTTGCCGCGACGGCGATCCCGGAAAAACATTTCGTGCAATATTGGTTCCGCGTTCGAATGCGGCAGGTCATCTCAGCTGTGACGAGAAGTCATACTGTTCGGGCTTCCAAAGCAGGCTATGACTTTAGTGGTATAAAATCCGATCCGCTCGGTTTTAAGCAATCTTCCTTCGCATTCGCCCACAGCGGTTCTCTGGCAAGCGCCTCAAACTAAGACACGAAACAGCATTGGACGGCAGCGATGGCGACGATCATTTCCAATGGAAGCTATAAAGGCATCGATCAGGTCGACGTGAAAGGGCGGCGCGTGATCGTCCGGGCGGATCTCAATGTGCCCCTGTCCCATGGAGAGGTGAGCGATGCGACGCGGATCGAGCGGCTGATCCCGACCCTCGAGGAGCTTTCGAAGCGAGGGGCGAAGGTCATCGTGCTTTCCCATCTCGGCCGGCCGGATGGGCAGAAAAAGCCGGAATATTCGCTGCGGCCGGTTGCCGAGAAGCTTCAGGAGCTGATGAAAGGGACGCCCGTGCGCTTCGTTCCAGACAGCATCGGCGTGGAAGCGAAAGCGGCCGTCGGCGCACTCCAACCGGGCGAGATCCTGGTCCTCGAAAACTTGCGCTTCTATCCCGGCGAGGAAAAAAGCGATCCCAATTTCGTCGCCGAGCTGTCGAGTCTCGGCGATATTTTTGTCAACGACGCCTTTTCCGTATCTCACCGCGCCCACGCGTCGGTTTTCGGCGTTGCGCACAAGCTTCCGGCTTTCGCGGGGCCCCAGATGCTGGCCGAGCTTCACGCCTTCAAGATGGTGCTTGAGCTGCCCAAGCGCCCGGTGGCGGCGATTGTCGGTGGGGCAAAGGTGTCGACCAAGATCGAGCTGCTGACGAATCTCGCGCCCAAGGTCGATATGCTGCTCGTCGGCGGAGGCATGGCCAACACATTTCTGCATGCCCAGGGTTACGCCACCGGCAAATCTCTCTGCGAACCCGCTTTCGCCGACACCGTCGAGGAGATCATGTCACGGGCGGCGGAAACCGGGTGCCGGATCGTGCTGCCGACCGACGCGGTCGTTGCCAAGAGCTTCGAACCCAATGCACCGCATAGCGTTCACCCTGTGACCGAAATCCCCGCCGATGGTATGATTCTCGATATCGGCCCCCAATCGCTTAAGGATTTCAGTGACAGGATCCGGAGTGCAAAAACTCTTCTGTGGAATGGCCCGGTGGGCGCTTTCGAGACACCGCCCTTTGGGGCAGGAACCTTCGAGTTGGCGAAGCTCGCCGCTGCACGCACGCGCGAGGGTGAGCTCGTCTCTGTAGCGGGCGGCGGCGATACCGTTGCCGCGCTTAATGCGGCCGGCGTGACGGACAGCTTCACCTATGTCTCGACGGCGGGAGGAGCGTTTTTGGAATGGCTCGAAGGGCGAGAACTGCCAGGCGTGGTCGCACTGGCGCAGGCCCGGGCCACCGCCCAATAGGGAGATCGACTTATGGCAAGAATTACATTGCGACAGCTTCTGGATCACGCCGCCGAACACGGCTATGGAGTGCCGGCCTTCAACATTAACAATATGGAGCAAGGTCTGGCGATCATGGAGGCCGCCAAGCAGACGGATTCACCCGTCATCATCCAGGCGAGCCGCGGCGCGCGCGCCTATGCCAACGACTTGATGCTGGCCAAGATGATGGAAGCACTCGAAGATATTTATCCGAATATTCCTCTCTGCCTGCATCAGGATCACGGCAACAACGTCGCGACCTGCCTGTCGGCGATCCAGCACGGCTTTACCTCGGTGATGATGGACGGCTCGCTGAAGGAGGACGCTAAGACGCCGGGCGATTACGACTACAATGTCGGCGTGACCAAGCGGGTGTCCGAGATGGCGCATCTGGTCGGCGTGTCGGTCGAGGGAGAGCTGGGCGTGCTCGGCTCGTTGGAAACCGGCATGGGCGACAAAGAGGACGGCCATGGTTTCGAAGGTAAGCTGTCCAGGGACATGCTGGTGACCGATCCCGACGAAGCGGCTAAATTTGTCGCCGAAACCAAGGTGGACGCGCTTGCCGTCGCCATCGGCACCTCGCATGGCGCTTATAAATTCACCCGGAAGCCGACCGGCGAAGTGCTTGCCATGGATGTGATCGAGAAGATCCACTCCAAGCTCCCGAATACCCACATTGTGATGCACGGCTCATCTTCGGTGCCGCAGGACCTCCTCGAGGAGATCAACGCCTATGGCGGCGAGATCCGCGAGACCTACGGAGTCCCGGCGGAAGAGATCGTCCGCGGCATCAAGCATGGCGTGCGCAAGGTGAATATCGACACCGATCTGCGCCTCGCCGCCACGGCCGCGATTCGCAAAGTATTGGCGACCGAGAAGGGTGAGTTCGACCCGCGAAAATATCTCAAGCCCGCCATTGCCGCCATGCAGCGCATCTGCAAGGAGCGTTTCGAGCAGTTCGGCACGGCCGGCAACGCCGGAAAGATAAAGGTCATTCCACTTGCGGAGATGGCGAAGCGCTACGCAAAGGGCGAACTCGACCCGCGCATCGGCGCGGCGAAAGCGGCGTAAGGCCCGGCCATGCAGCAGCGCCCGATCGTTATTGCTCCGTCGATCCTGTCAGCGGATTTCGCGCGCCTTGGCGAAGAGGTGCGCGCCATTGACGACGCCGGTTGCGACTGGATCCATGTCGATGTGATGGACGGCCATTTCGTGCCCAACATCACTATCGGCCCCGATGTCGTGAAGGCGCTGCGGCCACACAGCCCGAAGATCTTCGACGTTCATCTGATGATCGCGCCTTGCGATCCGTATATCGAAGCTTTCGCCAAGGCCGGCTCCGACATCATCACCATTCATGCCGAGGCCGGACCGCATCTCGACCGTTCGCTTCAGGCGATCCGCGCGCTCGGTAAGAAAGCCGGCGTCTCTCTGACGCCGTCGACTCCGGAGAGTGCCGTCGAATATGTGCTCGACAAGCTCGATCTGATCCTGGTCATGACGGTAAATCCGGGCTTCGGCGGCCAAGCTTTCATTCCAGCGCAATGCGAAAAGATTAGACGGCTGAAAGCAATGATCGCGGGGCGGCCTATCGACATCGAGGTCGATGGCGGCATCAACGCCGAAACCGTCGATCAGGTGGCCCGCGCCGGCGCAAATGCAATTGTCGCCGGATCGGGCGTGTTCAAGGGCGGCGATTATGCCGGCAACATAGCCGCGATCCGCCGCCATGCAGAGGTTGCTGCGGGGATCATGGTTTAGCGGCGCCACCCCGCGTCGGCAGGCTCCGGTCGCCTTTACGGTAAGTGTGGCTTCTCGGCTTGTGCGCCGACATGCTGGATCACGCTGAAAATGATCATGGCGATCGGCACGGCAAGAAACGCACCCACCGGTCCCCACAGCCACGTCCAGAAGACAACGGACATGAACAGGAAGAACGGGTTCACCGCTAGGCTGTAGCCGAGGATGCTCGGCGTGAAGAACTCGCCTTCGATCACATGCACGACGGTGTAAATGATCGGCGGCAGGGCGGCCTCGCCAAGGGTCGGGAACGATAGAAGTGAGGCCACGATCAGCGCAATCGTGACAATGGCGGGCCCGAGATAGGGCAGGTAGTTCAATACGGCTGCAAGCACGCCCCAAAGCAGCGGATTGGGCATTCCGATCAGCCACATCGTCAGCGCCGTGACGACGCCGAGAACCGCATTGATCGCGGTGCAGGTCGCGAAAAATCGGGCGAGCTTTGCCTCGGTATCATTGAAGACGCGGATGGTGCGCAGCCGGGTTTCCCGCGATGAGAAGACAAGAACGGTTGACGCTTTAAAGTCGTTCTTGAAGATGAGATAAAATATAAGGGAGACAAAAAAGATCAAAAGCTGGCTCAAAGCCGGCGTCAGTACCGAGATCGCGGTTTGCACGATGCTGGCGTCCGGCGACGCCTCAATCTTGATTGCATTGCTAGTCTCGGCTGGGTTGCTCCCGATCGATTGTAGAGAGTGGTATAGATCCTGGAGCGCTCTCAAAGGCTCTCTGAAATCCTGGAATTTGCTGCGGAGCAGATAGCCGAGCTGCGATGCTTTGCCGATCCATTCCGTCAGCGGGGCGGTCAACGCGACCGCGAGTACCACGACCAGGCCCATCAGCACCAGCACGAGCGCAATCGTGCTCACTACCCGCGGGACACTAAATCCTTCCAGGCGTGAAACGATCGGTCCCAGGATCGTTCCAACGATGATCGCGAGGGTGATCGGAACGGCGATGGGTCGTGCAAGATAAAGTGCACCGACCAATGCAAGGGCGAAAAGGCCAACAATCGAGACATTCGCTGCGCGCGCCCAGCGCGACCTCTTGGACTTCGTCAAGGGCGCATCGCCGTTCGTCATTTCTTTCAACATGGAACCCACCGACACATCATGGCTGCCTTGCAACGGTTGATTGTTATCTAGGGTTCCATTTCGGACAGGGCCGCCGGAGCGGCTCTTGCGCCTTTCTTTGCGCGGAGGCCGTCGCGGCGGGGCGCGCCATCCACTCCGCGCCGGCGTGTAGCCCCTGATGCCCGATCCGGGAGAATCCTTGCGGCGGTCAACTCGACACGTTAGATAGATGCGACCCGGAGAGGTGCTAGAGTGGTTGAATAGGCCGGTCTCGAAAACCGGTGAGCGCGCAAGCGTTCCGAGGGTTCGAATCCCTCCCTCTCCGCCAACGACATCGCCGATCGTTCGGATCGTCTGACAGCACCGCCCCGCACTCCGAATTTCACTGCCCTATCGCTCGAAGCTCACCAGAACCAGCCGCTTCCGGCGCGGCGCGCTGGACAGCTGCCGTCTCCTGAGGCGCTGGCGCATCCACAAGATGCGGGGCGAGTTACAAGATTTGTAGCTTCCCCGATGAAAAGACCGCGCCTGACTCCTTGAACAGCAACGCTTTTCCTGCTGGCAGGCGGTTTACTCTAGCTCCCTCCGTCATCGGGGGGGTCTCAATGCGGCTTCATTTCGTCATAGATTTCGATGGCACCGTAGCGTTGCAAGATACGACCGACGCGCTGCTCGGCCGCTTCGCGAATCCGGTATGGCTAACCGTCGAAGAGTAATGGCTCGGCGGGCAAATTGGCTCGCGTGAATGCCTGGCGCGTCAGGCTGCCCTCATCCGCGCAACCGCCGAAGACATCGACGCTTTTCTTGTCGATATCGCCATCGATCGGGATTTCGCCGCCTTTGCAGTCATGGCGCGCTCGCTCGGCGCGACCATGGAAATCGTCTCGGACGGCTTCGACCGCTGCATTCTGCCGCTGCTCGATCGGGCGGGGCTGCGCCTGCCGGTCACCTGGAACCGGCTCCGGCCGGTTGGCGATGATCGCTGGATCGCGGAGTTTCCGGCCTCGCCGGACTGCGGAGCGGCAGCGGCGTCTGCAAATGCCGCTCGGCGCAGCCGGGCTGGCTTGTCGTGCTAATCGGCGACGGTCGGTCCGATTTCTGCCTCGCCTCGCGCACCGATTTCTCGGAGTCGCCGTAACGCGTTGGCTTGAACGGATCGCCGCCGGTCATCGTCCAGGTTCCGGCTTGAGGAAGGAATAGGTGTCGAGATGAGTATTGAGCGAGGTCGGCCGCAAAAAGTTAAAGCGGGAATCGCGGCGTTGCCCAGCGAACCGCCAACCGACCGCCCGCGCGGGGAGGCGGGGCATGCTCAAGGCAGCGTCAGCCTCTTCTCAAGACCTGAGAATGATCTTGGGGGCCGCAACGCGTCCGGCGGCGATGTCGTCGAAAGCCGCGACACCCTGGGAGAGCGAACGAAGTTCCGGCCAGTCCAGCGCGCCGAGCCCGCCGTCGATCATGGCCTCAACGGTCTGGCGGAAATCCTCAGCCGTGTAGGTATAGGTGCCGAGGAAGGTGATCTCCTGTAGTGTCATCCGCCGCACATCTAGGCCGCCGGTGGCCTGTGCCAGTCCGATGTGGATGATGACGCCTCCGGGGCGCACGACGGCAGACGCGGCGGCTCGCGTCGCCCCGCCGCCATGGGCGTCGATGACGAGGTCGACGCTGCCCTGCCAGGGGTGCTCCGACTGCAGCAGATCAAAGGTGCGGAACGGGCCGATCGCTTCTACAGCTTTTCGCCGTGTTTCGTTGGGCTCGGAGAGCCAGATCTCCGCTACGCCGCGGGCGGCCAGGGCCAGCCCAGCGCCCACGCCGATCGCGCCGCCGCCCAGAATGAGCACGCGGGCGGCGGAAAGCGGACCATGCGTTGCGCGCCCGGCGAGCCGGACGGCGTGCCAGCCGCAGGCGAGCGGCTCGGCCAGCGCCGCCTTTTCGGGGGGAAAGCCGTGCGGGATCGTCACGAGATTGCGGTCCGGGATCGCGATCATCTCGGCGAATGCTCCTTCGCGCGGCGGCATCGAGATGATCTCTCTGTCCTTGCAGAGATTGTCGCGGCCGGCGCTGCAGTCCTCGCAAGTCCCGCAGGTAACCAGCGGATTGACCGCGACGCGCTCTCCGCGGCGCGCCCCGGCGATCACTTCGCCCGCCGCTTCATGTCCGAGGATGAGCGGGGCCGGCCGGCGTTCGTCGTGACCGAAGAAGGCGTGCATGTCCGAGCCGCAAATTCCGACCGCCTCGACGCGGATGAGAGCGTCACCCTCACCGGGCGCGGGATCGGGCACGTCACGGAGCACGATGCTTTCCCGTGCAATATAAACCAGCGCTTTCATTTTGCCGTGAAGCCCCCATCGACGAATAGCACCTGTCCCGTCACATAGTCCGACGCCGGAGAGCAAAAGAACAGCGCCGGCCCGACAAGATCGTCGAGCCTGCCGTTCCGCCCGATGCAGGTCTGGGCGGCGTTTTTCGCCGCCAACTCGGCATCGCGGAAGACCGGCGCGGTCAGCTCGGTCTCGAAAAAGCCCGGCGCGATGGCGTTGACATTAATGCCGAATTGCGACCAGGCCTCCGCCCCGGAGCGCGTCAATTGACCGATACCGGCCTTCGACGCGCCATAGGCAACGCCGCCCGGAAAGGCGCGGACCGTCTGCAGCGAGGCGGTGTTGAGAATGCGGCCCCAGCCCTTTGCCTTCATCGCGGGAACGAGCGCCTGGGCAAGAAAGAACGGCGCGGCGAGATTGACGGCGAGCGTGATCGACCAGCCGTCGAGCGTTACGTCGTCCGCCGCCTCGCGCGCATTGACACCGGCTGCGGTGATCAGGATGTCCGGTGAGCCGAATGGGGCAGCGATGCGCTCGGCCACAATCTTCATTTGCGAAGGATCGGAAAGATCGGCGGCGACGGCGGCCGTTGCGCCGCCGCCCGCTTCCGACCGCCATGCCTCGAGCTGCGCGGTTCGCCGCGCCACGCCGACGACCTTCGCCCCCGCCTCGGCAAGCGCCGTCGCCAGATGACGCCCGATGCCGGAACTCGCGCCGGTGACGCAGGCGACACGCCCGGAGATGTCGAAGAGCGAGCCGTTCATGACGTTTGCGTCCTATTCGCTCCTGGCCATCAGGTCGAAATTGACGCCGGGGAAATATTTCGCCAGCCGCACATCGGCGGTGCGGGCGTGCGCCTCCATGCCTTCGAGCCGCGAGATCCGGGCGCAGGCCTGGGCGATGGAGCGGTTCGCCTCGCGCGTCATGCGCTGCCAGGTCACCGTCTTGATGAATTTGCCGACGAAGAGGCCGCCCGTATATTTTGCCGCGCCCTTGGTCGGCAGCACATGGTTTGGCCCGGAGACCTTATCGCCGAAAGCGACGGTGGTTTCCTCGCCGAGGAACAGCGAGCCATAATTCCGCAGCCGCGCGAGCCACCAGTCGAGATCGGCGGCCTGGACTTGCAGATGCTCGGAGGCATAGCGGTCGGAAGCTTTGGCCGCTTCCTCGCGGTCGCTGGCGAGCATGACCTCGCCATAGTCGCGCCAGGCCACCGTGGCGTTTTGGCGGTTCAGCTCGGGCAGCTCGTCGATATAGCGAGGCACCAGCTCCATCACCTTCTCCGCCAGCGCCCGGTCGAGCGAGATCAGCCAGACGGGAGAGTTGTAGCCGTGCTCGGCCTGCCCAACGAGGTCCCAGGCGACGATGGACGGATCGGCTGTCGCATCGGCGATGATCATGGACTCGGTCGGCCCGGCGAACATATCGATTCCGACCCGGCCATAGAGAATGCGCTTCGCCTCGGCGACGAACTGGTTACCGGGGCCGACGAGAATATCGACGGGCGGCGTTCCGAACAGGCCGAAGGCCATGGCGGCGATGCCCTGAATGCCGCCGAGATTGAGGATGGTGTTCGCCCCGCACAGATCGAGCGTGTAGAGGATCGCCGGGTTGATGCCGACGCCCGACCGGGGCGGCGAGACCGCGGTGATGTGATCGACGCCCGCGACCTTCGCGGTCGTCACCGTCATCGCCGCAGAGGCAATATGGCTGTAGCGCCCGCCCGGCACATAGCAGCCGGCAGCCGCAACTGGGATCTGCATCTGACCGGCGATCAGTCCAGGGACGATCTCGACTTCGCAGTCTTGAAGTGCCGCTCTCTGCGCTTCGGCGAATTTGCGGACATTGTCATGCGCAAAGCGGATGTCGTCCTTCAGCTTTTGGCTGACGGTCGCGGCGGCCCTGGCGATGTCCTTCCTGGCGACGAGGATCTCGCCGTCCCATTTGTCGAATTTCGCCGCATATTCGCGCACCTTCGCGTCGCCGCCCGCTTCGATCTCGTCGAGCATGACGCGCACCTGGGCCTGAACGTCGCTCTCGCCGGTCGCGGCCGTCTTCTCGGCCTTCTTCAGATAGTGCAAAGCCAAGGGAGCTCTCCTAATGATAAGCAGCCGGCAGAAGCGCGGTGGACAGCTCGGGCACGAAGCCGATCAGCAGCACCACCAGCAGCATGAAGAAAACATAGGGCAGAGAGTAATAGGCGATCTTCAGGATCGGCTCGCCGGTGATTCCTGAGACCACGAATAGGTTGAGCCCGAGCGGCGGCGTGATGAAACCGACCCCAAGGGCGGTGATCATCATCACGCAGAACTGGATCTCGTTCATGCCGATATTGTCGGCGAGCGGTTTCAGAATCGGCGACAGGATGACGATGTTCGGCGTCAACTCCATGACGCAGCCCGCCACGATCAGTATGCCGATCATGATGAGGATCAAGAGATTGGGGTCGTCCGTGAGCGAGGTTACAGCGCCGATAAAGCCTTGCGGCACGTTGAGCGATGCGAGAGTCTGCGCCAGGGGCAGCGAGAAGGCGATGATCGGGAGGATGACGCCGTTGACCTTGGCCGAGCTGACCAGCATGGAGGGGAAGTCGGAGAGGCGCAGCGTGCCGAGGATAAAGCCCATGGCGATCGTCACGACGACGGCGACCGCGCCCGCCTCCGTAGGCGTAGGCTTGCCGGAGAAGATGCCGTAAAAGATGATCCCCGGCACGAGGAAGGCGTACCAACCGTCGGCGATCGCCCCCCAGAGATTGGCGCGCCATTCCGCAAAGCTGATTGCGCCGCCGCCCTCATAGGCCTGGATACGGTTGACGATGATGTTGGTGATGAGGATCGAGCCGAGGATCAGAAGGCCGGGAATGATCGCCGCCTGGAACAGGGTGGAGGCTGAAATTCCGAGCACGAGGCCGATAACGATATAGGCGATGGACGGCGGGATCAGGATACCGGTGCAGGCGCCGGATGCGACGAGCGCGCAGGCATAGGCGCGCGGATAGCCGGACTCGACCAGCCGCGCGATGGTCATCCGTCCGACAGCCGCGGCGCCCGCCGCATCCGAACCGGAGATTGCCGAGAACATGCCGCAGACCAGCACAGTCGCCGATCCGAAGCCGCCCTTCGCCCAGGAGGTCAGGGCGTCGGCGATGTTGAGGAATTTTCGGTTGAGCCCGGTCCGCACCAGCACGTCGCCCGTCAGGATGAAAAGCGGAATCGCGGTCAGCGCGAAATGGTCGATGCCGTCGAACAGGGATTCGCCGATCAGCGACAACGGCACCACGCCACTCCAGACCAGCATCGTGATCGATGCCGCTCCAATGGCCGCCCAGATCGGGACTGCAAGCGTAAACAGGGCGAAGAGGAAAATGACGGGGCCGTAAAATTCCCATCCCAGATCGACCGAGTGCTGCTGAAACTGCTGCCACATGCCTGGGCCCCTACTCGAACAGCCGCTCGCCCTCATAGACCGGGCGTTTGGCGCGCAGATCATCGATATCCCTGAACAGAGACTGAATAAGGCGGACCATCATCAAGGCGAAGGCGAAGGGCACGGCGGCGAGAAAATACACCATAGACACGCGCAGTCCGGCGCTGACCGAACCGAAATGCCAGGAGGTGGCGACCGTCGCGAAGGACCAGTAGGCGGCGATCAGGGCTACGGCGAGCATCACCAGGTCACCGAAAATGTAGAGCAGCGCTTTCATGCGCGGCCCGACATAGTGAAAGAGCACATCGATGCGGATATGGGCGCGTTCTCTCACCGCTGCTGATGCGCCGATCCAGGCGAGATAGATGAAGGCGTAGCGCACAATCTCCTCGCCCCAGACCGAGGAATAGGCGAAGACCTCGCGGCGCAGCACCTCGATCGCCATCGTCGCGACGATCATCACGTAGAAGACGAGCAGAAGCCATCGCTCGGCGTTCTTGTCGAGCAGTCGCAGAAAGCCAGGCATGCCGGTTCTTCTCTTTAAATGATACAGGCGTCCCAGGATTGCCGCGCCGGATGCCGTCCCGGATGCAGCACGGTGGTTTGTCAGCGTACTGTCAATTCGGGGCCGCTTCGATGCCATCGGCATCCGGTCGGCGTCTTTGCCCTACGGCTTATGCGTCGTGTACGTAATATTTGCCGCGCGTGCCCGCTGCTTCGACGAGCTTGGCGAAGATCTCCATCGAGCCGGCCAGCTCTTTCTTGAAGCTGTCCCATTCAGGGCGCTGATAGCCGGCCGCATCTTTCCATTCGGCAAGCTGCTGCTCGGTAAGAGAATGGAACTCGACGCCGGACTTGCGCATCTCGGCCATGGCGAAGGCGCGCGAGGACGGCACCTTGGCGAGATTCTGATGGAAGGTCATCTCGGACGCCCAGTCGATGCCGTTCTGCACCTCCGAGTTCAGCGTCTTGAACCATTCCAGGTTGCAGGCGTAGCACTGGCTGTCCGGAACGGGCTGCGTGAAGGTGACATGGCTTAGCATGTCCTTGAAGCCGAAGGCGTAGAGAGCGCCGACGGACGGATCGAGCGCGTCGGCCACGCCCTGCTTGATTGCCGATGGCGTCTCGCCCCAGGCGACCGGCGTCGGGTTCGCGCCGACCATCCGATAGAACTGCTGCAGCATCTTGGAGCCGGGCACGCGGAACTTGATGCCGGCCATGTCGCCGGGCGTGATGATCGGTTTGGTGGCGCCCTTCCGGACGGCGACGACGCGCGGATCGATGCAGAAATAGAGCAGCGGACGGAAGCCACGCTCCTCCACTTTCGTGTTCACTTGCTGTTTCCAGACATCGGAGGTGACCAGGTTCACGAAACGCTGATTGGCGCCGCAGAAATAAGGGATGTTGATCAGGTCGACGGCGGGTGCGTAAGGCGCGAAATTCGACAGCGAGAACTGCCCGACCTGAACCGTGCCCGACTGCACCTTCTGCGCCAGTGCGCTGCCGATGCCCAGCTGGCCAGCCGGCGCAAGCTTGACATAGACCTGTCCGTTGGTCGCGTTCTGCATGTTCTCTTTGAAATCGAGCTGCATCATCGGGTAGCTGCGGGTCGTCCCGATGGCGTATTCCGTGGCCACCGTAATGATATGCTTGGCGGCGGCCTCGCGATCCTTTTCCTCCTTTGCGGTCTGGGCCGACGCCTCGGTGGACGTCAGCGCGCCGCCGGCCGCAGCGACGACAGCGACCGTAAATCCCGCTGTGCCTGCAAGCTGCAGGAAACGCCTGCGTTCTTCCGACTTAATCTCGGCTTGTTCTTTCTCGTCCAGCATTGCCGTTCCTCCCATTGCCGTTTTCTGAAGCTTGATTTGCGGCATCCTCCAGATGGAGCACGCCGATGACGAAGAAAATCGAGGCGACGAACAGCACGATGGCTTCGGCGACATCGCTCATGAAGGCGCTGTTGCTGATCTTTCCGTCCGCGACATTGGCACCAAAAACCGCTGTCAAAAGGAGCGCGACGAACAAAGCGGCCCGTCCCCTCGCGATCTCCGATCTCGTGCCCCGATCATTGCCGTTTGGCATCATGGGAAAACTGTAAGCGCTTACATTTTTCGGTGCAAGCGCAAATTTTGCTGTAATATGGGACAACTCAGAGAGAGCCTTGATGAGCAGGGACAGAGGGATAGATGCGCCTACGGTCGAGGATGTGGCGCGCTATGCGGGCGTTTCGACGGCCACCGTGTCGCGCTGTCTCAACGATCCCGTACGCGTGCGCGAGCCGACGCGCAAGCGCGTCATGGACGCCGTCAACGCGCTCGGCTATGCGCCGAATTTCGGAGCCCGGGCGCTCGTCCTGAACCGGACGAACATCATGGGAGCGGTCATTCCGACCATGGACAACGCCATTTTCGCGCGCGGCCTTCAGGCGCTGCAGGAACGGCTTGCCGAGGACGACGTCACACTTCTGGTCTCCACCTCGAACTATTCGCCTGAGCGCGAGCTGGCGCAGATCCGGGTGCTGATCTCACGCGGCGTGGATGGCCTCATGCTGATCGGCGAAGCCCGCGACGAGCGCACCTATCAATTCCTCTATCAGCGCAAGATCCCGTTCGTCCTCGCCTGGACCTGGAAGCGCAATTGCCCGCATGTCTGTGTCGGGTTCGACAATGAGGAAGCCGGCGCGATGGTTGCGCGCGAGGTGATCGGCTGCGGGCACGAGTTCATCGCCATGATCGCCGGCATCACCGAAGGCAATGACCGGGCGGTCGAGCGGCTTGCCGGGGTGCGCCGGGCGACGAAGGCTGCCGGCCTGCGCCTCGGGCGGGATTGCGTCATCGAAGTGAAATACTCCTTCGAAGCCGCGCGCGACGCTCTTGCCCGGCTGATCGTGTGCCAGCCCCGGCCGACCGCCGTGATCTGCGGCAATGACGTGCTGGCCATCGGCGCCCTGGCGGGAGCGCAGGAGGCCGGGCTCCGCGTGCCCAAGGACATCTCCATCGTCGGCTTTGACGACATCGACGTAGCCCGGTTCTGCAATCCGCCTTTGACGACCGTCCACGTTCCACATCGCGGGATGGGACGCCTCGCCGGCGAGGCGCTGCTGGCAATGCATGGCAATAACGAAATTCGCGTGGGGCAGGAACTCGAGGTCGAGTTCGTCTGGCGGAAGAGCCTGGCACGTCCGCGCGATAAATGACGGCCTGCTTGCCGATCGACCGCAGGCTGATAGCCGTTCTTAAAACAGAACAATATTCTATACACAGGATAAACTTAAATCGTTACTGCAGAGACGGCTCTGACAGCGCCTCGATAAATCCGTTTCATTCAATACACAGATTGTAATTCTCTGTTCGGATTCTAAGGTGCAGAGAATGTCAGCCGGTCTGCCAGCGCGCGTCCAGCCGATCTGTGATCGTCCGCAAACGCCTGTCCTCCCAGGATGGCACGTCGGCGTCAATCCTGGTGGATGGTCGCAGCTAACAAGGTGAAGATACGCATGACGCCGAAGGCCACGGCCGGTCCCGGACCGGAAGCCCAGTATCGCGCCTTTCTTCAGGAAGGCCGCTTCATGATCCAGCGCAGCGTTTCCACTGGCCAGCATGTCTTCTACCCGCGCGTTGCCGCACCAGGCACGGGCGTCCAGGACCTGGAATGGGTAGAGGCATCCGGCTTCGGTTCCATCTACGCCATCACCGTCAACCGCACCCGCGAAGGCAGCTACAACGTCGCCCTTGTCGAACTCGACGAAGGCCCGCGCCTGATGACCCAGATCGAGGGCGTCGAGACGGCGCCTGTCGGCACGAGGGTCAAGGCGCGCATCGCCGATCTCGGCGAACTGGCCGTGGTCTTCGACGTGGTCAGCGAAAAAGGTGCTGCATGAGCGGGAATCGTTGCACGGCCGCACCGCGATCGAGCTTTTGGGCGAGGCATCGCTGGCGGCGATCGCCGATGCAGGCCTGGAGCTGAAGGACATCGACGGGCTTTGCGCCGCGACCAGCACCCACGCCTTCCCGACCGTCTCGGTCTGCGAATATCTTGGCATCAAGCCGGTCTTCTTCGACGGCACCAATATCGGCGGCTCCTCCTTCGAGATGCATCTCATGCAGGCGGCACTAGCCCTGATCCGGCCTCCTCTGCAACGCCGTGCTGATCTGCTACGGTTCCAACCAGCGCACCGCCGGGGGACGCCTTGTGTCGCTCAGCGAGGTGCTAAACTCCCGCATCGTCAGCGATCCCCACACCAGCCGCGATTGCTGCCTCGTCACCGATGGCGGCGCGGCCTGCGTCATGGTGCGCGCCGATCGGGCCAAGGCGAAGAAGACCAAGCCCGTTTTTCTGCTCAGCGTCGGCGCCGCCCATTCGCATCGCTCCATTGCGGAGATGGTTAACCTGACCCGCACAGCGGCGGCCAGAGCGGCCCGCGCGCCTTCGAGATGGCGCGCCTGAAGCAGGCGGATGTCGATCTGGTGATGCTGTATGATGCCTTCACCATCACGACACTCCTCTTCCTCGAAGATCTCGGCTTCTCCCGAAGGGAGAAGGAGGCCGCTTCGTTCAAGATGGCACCATCGCTCCGGGTGGCAGGCTGGCGGTCAACACCAATGGCGGCGGTCTCTCCTGCGTACATCCGGGCATGTACGGCATGTTCCTGATCCTCGAGGGGGTGGAGCAGATCCGCGGCGAGGCAGGCGAGCGGCAGCTCAAGCGCTGCGATATCGCGCTCTGCCACGGCAATGGCGGCACGCTGTCGAGCCAAGTGACGGCGTTGTTTGGCAGTGAGGCCGTCCTGTGACGGGGCCCGGCGGCGACGGGCTTTCATATCTGTTCGCGCCGCGCTCCGTCGCCGTCATCGGCGCCTCGTCCGACCCTAAGCGCATCGGCGGCCGCTCCATCGCCTACATGCTGGAAGCTGGATTTGCCGGCCGCATCCTGCCGGTCAACCCGAACCGGAAGGAGGTGCAAGGCCTGGCAGCCTGTGCCTGCGTCGCCGATCTGCCCGAAGTCCCCGATGCAGCCATCGTCGCAGTCCCGGCCGCTCTCGTTCCCGGCACCATCGCCGATCTGGCCGGCCGCGGCGTTGCAACCGCCATCGTCTTCAGCTCCGGATTCGCCGAGACCGGCGGTGAGGGCCAGCGCGAACAGAACCATATGTTGGCCGCGGCCCGCGCCGGGGGAATGCGTCTTGTCGGCCCGAACACGCTCGGCCTGTTCGACATGCGCAGCGCCTTTTACGCCGCCTTCGCCTCGGTCTTCGAGGCCGGGTATCCCAAGCTCGGCCGCATCGAAATCGCCAGCCAGTCCGGCGCCTATTGCGGCCATCTGGTCGCCGTCATGCGCGAGCGCGGACTCGGCATCGCCGCCGCGGTCATGACCGGGAACGAGGCCGATATCACGATCGGCGACGTCATCGGCCGGATGGTCGAGGACGATGGCATAGACATCATCGCCGCTTATGCCGAGGGCATCAATGGCGGCGACAGTTTCGTCCGCGCGCTGGAGGCGGCGCGTCAGGCGCGCAAGCCCGTCGTGGTGATGAAGGTCGGGCGAAGCGTCCTTGGCGGCATGGCAGCGCGATCGCACACCGCCGCCATCGCCGGAGACGATGCCGTGACGGGCGCCGTGCTGAAGGAATTCGGCGCGGTGCGGGCGCGCACCACCGACGAGATGCTGGACATTGCGCAACTCGCCACGCAGCGTATCTATCCGGTGGGCAATACGCTCGGCGTCATCAGCGTCAGCGGCGGCGGCGGCGTGGTGATCTCGGACGTTGCCGAAGAGCTCGGCCTCGATATGCCGCAAATGCCGGATGCGACGCAGGCGCGGCTGAAGGAAATGCTGCCCTTCGCCTCGCCGCGCAATCCGGTCGATTGCACGGCGCAGATCCTGAACGACCTGACGCTGCTTGGCGGCTTCGGCGACGCGATGATCGGCGAGGGGGGCTATAAAAGCATTCTCGGCTTTCTCACATACACGGCCAATGCCGGCAGCCTCGTTGCGGGGCTTCGCGAACAATTGCGGCGCCTGAAGGCAAGCTATCCCGACCGCTTGTTCGTGCTCTCGATCGTCGCCGGGCGCGAGCGCGTGAGTGAATATGAGTCGGATGGCTTCACCGTCTTCGAAGATCCGAGCCGCGCCGTCGTCGCCATCGCGGCCATGGGCCGTCTCGGTGAGGCTTTCGCCCGCACACCCTCTCTCTCGCCGCTCACCGTCGCTCCGGTTGGCCTCCCCAGCACCAGCCCGGGCGAGGCCGAGGCGAAGGCTCTGCTGGCCAAGGCCGGCATTGCCTCGGCTCCGGAGCGGGTCTGCCGGACACCGGAGGGTGCCGTTGCCGCCGCGGCAGAATTCGGCTTTCCCGTGGTGATGAAGATCGTTTCCCCCGACATTCTGCATAAGACCGAAATCGGCGGCGTGCTCCTCGACATCAACGGCGAGACCGCGGTTCGCAAAGGCTACGAAACGTTGCTCGAACGCGCCGCAGCCCATGCCCCTGAAGCGCAGATCGACGGCGTGCTGGTGACACGTCAACTCAGGGGCGGCGTCGATCCGTTTTCTCGGCGTGCATCGCGATCCGGTGTTCGGGCCGGTGGCGTTGGTGGGGCTCGGCGGCGTGTTCGTAGAGATTTTGAAAGATTTCGCGTTCCGCCGCTGTCCGTTCGGCGTCGATGTCGCCGAAGAGATGATCCGCTCGCTGAAGGGGGCGCCGCTTCTGCTCGGCGCGCGCGGCCGCCGGAAGGCTGATGTCAAAGCGCTCGCCGAAATGCTGTCGCGCCTGTCCTCGTTTGCGCATCATGCCGGCGAAGCGCTTCGATCCGTCGACATCAATCCGGTGATCGTGCTGCCCGAAGGGGAAGGAGCCTTCGCCGCCGACGCGGTGATCGAGATCGGAGGCGGCGATGGCGATTGACCATGAAAAGCTGTTGAACTTTGGCATTCCAGAAATACGCCAGATGCTGACGCGGCGCGACACGGCATTCTACGCGCTCTCGATCGGGCTCGGCCAGGACCCCATTGATGCGCGCCAGCTCGATTTTGTCGATGCTCGCCGCGCGCTGAAGACAATGCCGTCCATGGCGGTCGTGCTCGGCCATCCCGGCTTCTGGCTGCGCAATCCCTAGACCGGCGTCGATGCCGTCCGGCTGGTTCATGGCGAGCAGGGCATCCGGATCCATGGTCCGCTGCCGGTCGAGGGCGAGATCGTCGCCAGGACGCGGGTTACCGGGCTCGTCGACAAGGGCGAAGGCAAAGGCGCGCTGCTCTATTCGGAGAAGGAGGTGCGGGGCGCGGACGGGACGCTCTATGCGACCACCCGCTCGACGACCTTTTTGCGCGGCGATGGCGGCTTCGGCGGTCCCGCGGGTCCGGTCAAGCCGCCGCATCCGATGCCCGAAAGCGAGCCGGATATCATCATCGACCTGCCGACCCGCCCGGAGCAGGCGCTCTATTCCCGGTGGAATGGCGACGACAATCCGCTGCACACTGATCCTGCCGTCGCAGAGATGGCCGGCTTCCCGCGTCCGATCCTCCACGGCCTCTGCACGCTCGGCGTCGTCACCCATGCACTCATTAGGGGTTGACGGATTATCAGCCGCAGCGGTTGCGCTCGCTGGATCTGCGTTTTTCGGCTCCCGTCTTTCCCGGCGAGACCATCCGCACGCAGATCTGGCGAGGCGGCGCGTTTCGGGCACGCGTCATCGAGCGCGATGTCGCAGGGCCTCTCCGCCGCGCTCGACTGGGAGCGCGAGGTGCAGGCCGCTCTGATGACTACGGACGATCACGCGGAAGGCCGCGCCGCCTTTCTGGAAAAACGCACCCCCGCTTCACCGGACGCTAAGGTCGAGGACACGCCCATGGCATCATCGAATTTGCTCGCCGGGAAAGTCGCGCTCGTAACGGGCGCGGGAGGCGGCATCGGCCGCGACCCGCGCTGCGCAATCGCCGCTGCCGGCCTCCTTGAACGCATCGCTTTAGCTGCCGCTCGTGACCATCGGGATGGAAACCAAAGCCCATTTGGACATGTGCGCTGTCTCGCTCGTGTCAAAGCGGCCACCTCCTTCGCGCAAGACGTTGGAGTTAGCGCTCAGCCGCTTTACGCCGAGATCGATGCCTTAGGACACTCCGAACAATAACTGCTACGAAAACCCTGGTTGTCTTGGTTTGATTGTGTAGTTCCATTCGGGATGGAAATCATCGCCTGTTATGTCGAGCCGCTCCATTTCGGCGTGACTGACCTTGATGCCCTTCTCATAGGTGCGGGTATCGAGCGCACATTCGACCTTCAGTCCAGCCTTTGTCGTCGTGGCGCCAATCAGCTCGACGATTGCGAGACGATCCGTTAGCGGACGGCCACGCCAGTTCTGCGTGATGTAGCAAAACATGCGGTGCTCGATCTTATTCCATTTGGACGTGCCCGGCGGATAGTGGTGGACGTGGAGCACGAGCCCAGTCTCGCCGGCAAACTTCTGCAACTCGACCTTCCAGAGTTGCACGCGCGCGCCGTTCGAGCCGCCGCAGTCCGCCGTGATCGTCAGCTCTTGCGCCTTTGGATAGCGCTGACGTCCCATCCGTCCGAGCCAGCTGCGGATCGCCTCGACGGCGAACTCGGCCGTGTCGCTGGTGATCCCGACACTGACGAAATCCGGCATTGGCCGCCACGTCATAGACGCCGTAAGGCACCGCTTTGCCGAGCTCCTTGTCGACGAAATCGTGCACGTTCACACGCTGCGGGTTGCCCTTGGGCCGATAGTCGGAACCACCATTCTTGAAGTTGCCGACCAGCTCTTTCTTCTTCGTATCGACCGAGATGACCGGTTGTCCGGCTGCCTGCGCCGCAACGACCTTCATGTTGATGTGCTCGAACTGTGCGTTGCGGTCGGGATGCCTTGCGCCTTCATCCGCCTTGCGATTGTGCTGGCGCGAGAAGCCGAGCTTCACCAGCTCCTTGCGCACGGTATCGGCGCTGATCGGGTGCCCCATCGCCGTCAACGTCTCGGCCAGCTTGTCCATGCTCTTCGACACCCAGATCAGAGGCCGTATAGGATCGCCGAGGGTTGCAGGCTCGACAAGGCGCTTGAGCTCGGGCACAAGCTCTGGATCCGTTTCGGCAACGGCCCGGCGTCCGCCACCGCAGCGACGAACCTGCCCCTTCGCCAACGGCTTCGCATCGAGATCGTCCTCGCCGCGATTGATCGTCGAGCGGGCGAGCCCGGTGATCCGCGCGACAACCGCAAGACCGCCCCAGCCGGCGGTCCGCACCTCGGCCGCTGCGAACAGGCGCCGCCCCCGCTCGTCGAGCCGGATGCCGACCGTGTCCCAGCGATATTGAATGGCGTCCTCGTCGATCATGCAACCGACATACCCTTGTTCGCCCAGATCCGGAATCCCAGCAGGCTGAGTCACACCGTCGCACGTACACGGATCGCAATTCAGTTATTGTTCGAGATGTCCTTAAGACAAGCGGGCCGGTTGCGCGAGCTACCCGATGAAGCCCTTGAACGGCCGTTCGCAGCTAGCTTTGCCCTGGAGCAAATGCACCGCAATTTGCAAGACCTGGACCGGTGCATTGAAGAATGGACGGCCCGCCGGGGATAGCATTGTTCGCAGTTCGCCTGATCTCGAAGCTGCTACATTCAGAGGTGTCGGCACCTGCATCGCGACCGTTTACCCGCGAGAGGCAAGACCCGCCGCGGGTCGGCCTCGGATGAAGCCTCCGAGCTCATGTCCGGTCCTCACCCATTTCTGCCGCTGGCGTTTATCGGGGATCGGGTCGGAGGTGTTGATCGGCCGCAATCGCGTTTGACATAGAGGAATGGGCGGCGCCTCGCTCGTCAGGCTCGCGTTGTGGCGGGTGCCCTGAGCCTATGCCGCTAAAGAGAAGTCTCGTCGGCTTTGATGCCATAGGCTTCCGGCTGCGACCAATCCTTTGCCGGCTTGCCAAGCCCCGCCAGAATGCAGGCCCTGTAGACGCTGAGCTCGCCGGCATTGACGCGCTTTGCAAGGCTCGGATGCTCGCGATCGAGCCGTTGCAGATAGTAGCGCCGTGTGCCGCTGGAGGCGGATTTCCGCGACGGCGGCCGCGCTGTTGCGGGTGCGAGCGCCAGCGTTGCGTTGCCATCCGCTTCAACTTCGGGAGCCTTCGTCGCCTGTCCGAGCAGTGTCATGGCCGGCACGCTCAGCCAGACCAGCGCTTCAATAAGCGCGAGGAACATCACCGCCTTGACGGCGCCGATGCCTCGGGCAATCCGATCGACGTCGGCGCTGGTCACAGCTGCAAGGATGACGGCAAGACCGCTTGCCTCGACCGGCGTCAGAGCTCGCGTGATGAGCGGGCTGTCTCGAGCCGCTGGCGAGCGCTTGAGGCTTGGCTCATCAAGGCGCGGCAAATTCCGGCCACATCCTCCGCGTCCCGCTTCCTCCGCCGCGAGCGTGGACAGGCGGTCGGCTTGATCTCAAGCTCGGCGATGCGCTTTTCGGCATCGGCGTAAACCGTCTCGCCATGCTCTCGGGCGAGCAGCTCGCGGCCTTATCTGTCGGCGTAGTAATTCGCGGCACACCACAGCGAAGCGGCGACGCGGATCGCGGCGGTCATGCGCATTTGCCGTGGCCAGCCGATGGCGCCGGCGACGATCGGAATGATGATCTTGCCGATATCGGCAAGGCCAAAGGCGATGCCGGCGGCAAGGCCCGTCTCAAGGCCGTGCGCGACATTGGGCGTGAGGCTGAGCCCCGCCAGCGGTGATGGCAACAGCCGTGAGCACGGGGCCGGCCGCCCAATGCGTCCAGCGCGGGAGGGTGAGATCGGCGTGCATGGTCAAGCTTCTCCGATTGGGGGCGGCGCCCAGCTCGACAGCACTGCAGCGAGCTGGACGTTATCTCTCTGGATTGGGTCTCCGTAAGCAGTGGCCGAGCGACGAGAGAAGCCCCGCGGGCGAGGCGCAGGGCGTCGGGGGTCGTCATCACTCCTGCGGCGTCTCCGGAGCGGACGGGCACAGCAGGTCCGCCGTCGTCTCATCGAGCAAGTCCGCCGCCTCGACGGCATGATTGGCAAAGTTCTTCAGGATGATGAACTCGTCCCGGCGCTCGGCCGCCTCTACTACCAGACCGCCTCTTTTACCAAACTTCTCGGACGCGATCCGGCAGACCTATCGCAGCATTCTGGAGTGCTTTCGCGGGGGGTATGGCGAGCGTCCGGTGGCCCGTCTCGAAGAGCAGCACATCGCGGCCAT
>CAWCVC010000013.1:0-24427 GCA_963798805.1 uncultured Alphaproteobacteria bacterium | reverse complement strand
GCGGGCTTCGCCCGCTGGAATGTCCTGGATGACGATCGCCCGAATGTGTGTTTCGGGGCAACCAGCGCCGATCGGCGCCGCGAGTTACGGTTGGGCGGGATCAACTCCTCGAGGTCAAGCTGCATCACATCCGCCCCGCGCTCGGCGGCGCCGGGGACGAATTTCTCGTTCGGCACCAGTGCAGAAGAGGTAGTATCGCCAGATCCGCGCGAAGGGGCGGTGCGGACACTGTCATCGGTCGGCCTCGCGCTTTCTGGCCTGGCGGGTGGCAAGTTCGCGGCGGATCTCGTCATTGTTCTCGCCAAGCCCCGGGGCGGGGCGTCGGAAGCTGCCGGGCGTGCCTGTCATCCGGGGGATGATGTTGTGCATCGGCACGCTGCCCATCTCAGCATCGGGCAGGTCGACCAGCGCCTC
Source organism: uncultured Alphaproteobacteria bacterium (assembly GCA_963798805.1). Taxonomy (GTDB): domain Bacteria; phylum Pseudomonadota; class Alphaproteobacteria; order Rhizobiales; family Rhodomicrobiaceae; genus CAVZCK01. The sequence continues at coordinate 24,013 of CAWCVC010000013.1, read as the reverse complement.
GCGGCCCGCACACATAGGGATGGTTGATCAGGTCGGCGATCGAGCAAAGCGGACCGACGGTGACTCCGGCTTCTGCGAAGAGGTTGAGGTTCTCCTCTTGGCTCCGCTGTGCGATGAAGGCGCCGATGATCTCGTCCAGCGCGTCGCGGTTCTCGACCCGCGCGTCGTTGTCGGCAAAACGCGGATCGTCCCGCAACTCCGGCCGGCCGATCGTGTCGAAGGTGTGGGAGGACTGGCTGCCGCTTCGCATCGTCGGCATGCCCGTCAGCTTGAACTGGCTTGCCTCGGCGCCGATCAGCGATAGGGCCGGCTCGAACAGCGACAGGTCGATCACCTGACCGCGCCCGCCGGGCCGTTCCACGACGCGCAATGCGGTCAGAACGGCGCCGACGCCATAGAGCCCGGCTACCGTATCGGCCATGGCCACCGGCGGCAGCGTGGGTGGCCGGTCGGCATGGCCGTTCAGATAGGACCAGCCCGACATCGCCTCAACGAGCGTGCCGAAGCCGGGCTTGTCGCGGTAGGGCCCTGTCTGGCCCCAGCCCGAGATGCGCAGGATCACCAGTGTGGGGTTGCGCTCCAGCAGCACATCAGGACCGAGCCCCCATTTCTCCAGCGCGCCGGGCAGGAAGTTCTCGACCAGCACCTGGGCGGTCTCGACCAGTTCCAGAAGCTCCGCCCGGCCTGCGTCCGAGCGGATGTCGAGCGCCAGACTGCGCTTGTTGCGTGCATAGACCTTCCAGTAGATTTCCTGACCTTTACAGCGCCAGTTGCGCAAATCGTCGCCGCGGTCGGGACGCTCGATCTTGATCACGTCGGCGCCGTAATCGGCCAGCACATGGGTGGTCATGTTGCCCGCCACCAGGCGTGACAGATCGATCACCCGCACGTCCTGCAGCGGGCCGGTCGCGGCGGCGTCGAATTGGTGCATCTGCTTCTCCCTGCTACGAGAACCGGATCACGGGCTTGATTTCCTGCTGCGATCGCATCCGATCGAGCGCGATGTTCACGTCGTTCAGTGCGAAGCGGCCCGAGAGGATCTTCGAGATTGGGATCTGATGCTGATATTGCGCAGCGAAATCGAGCGCCTGCTAGTGTCCTGATTCAGAAGTTCCTATCCAGCTGGGGCATGCACATCGAGGGTGCGGCGGCAAAAGCGCTCGATGCTTGTCAGGATATCATCGGCCGACTTGGTCCATCGGAGCGGCTTTGGATTTTCGTTCTGTCGGCGGATGAACGCCTCGATCGCTTCGATCGGCTCTTTGACCGACGTGTGAGCGCCTCGCTTGATCTGCTTTTCGGCCAGCAGCGAGAAAAAGCGCTCGACTTGGTTGATCCAGGATGACGATGTCGGGGTGAAGTGGGTGTGCCAGTGTGGCCGCTTGGCGAACCAATTGCGGATGAGCTTCGTCTTGTGACTGGATGCATTGTCCATCACCACATGCACGTCGAGACCGGCGGGCACATTGCGCTCCACTTCGTCAAGGAATTTGCGGAACTCCTGGGCGCGATGGCGTGGCATGCATGTACCGATCACGCTGCCTGCCTTCACATCGGTCCCGGCCGTCACGGCGGCGATGAAGCCTGCAAACAGCGTCGTCGTGCCGTGGCGCTCATAGTCGTGGGTGCGCCTCTCGACCTGGCCGGGACGCATCGGCAGAAGAGGCTGCGTTCGATCAAGGGCCTGGATCCCCGCCTTCGCGGGGACAAGCCTGGCTCTTTTCATCGACACAGATCACCAGCGCCTTCTCCGGCGGATCGAGATACAGCCCTACGACATCGCGCACCTTCTCGACGAATTGCGGGTCGGTCGACAGCTTGAACGTCTCGGTGCGATGCGGCTGCAACGAAAAGGCCCGCCAGATCCGGTGCACTGACGATGCCGATATGCCCGACGCTTTCGCCATGCCTCGCGTGCTCCAATGCGTCGCGTCCGAGGGCTTGGCCTCGAGCGTCCTGGTGACAATCTCCTCGATCCGATCATCGCCGATCTTGCGCGGCGCACCGCATCTTGGCTCGTCGCCGAGGCCATCAAGACGATGCCGGGCGAACCGCTCGCGCCAAATCCGGACGGTCTGGCGCGTAACGCCCACCGCAGACGCGATCTGGCAGTTGTTCTCCCCGTCGGCCGCGCGCAGCACGATCTCCGCGCACTGCGCATCCGCACGCGCGATCTTGCGTCGCCGCACACGGCGATTGAGCAGAGTCCGCTGATCGGCGCTAAGCTTAATCTTGCTCGATTTCCGATTTGCCACCATCGCCCTCCGAATCGCTGATCCAATAGATGGAATCATGACGATGAATGAGTGGCTAGAAATTTCCGAGACGGGACACTAGTAGCTTTTCGCGTCGCCCGAGAAGGCGCCGATCAGGTGGATGTTCTTCTTGACGATGGTTGAAGGCCGGATCGTCGTCTCGCCCTCGCCAAGCTGGCCGACGATGCAGTAGCGCCCGCCTTTGCGCACAATGTCGAGCCCCTCGTTGAAGGCGGGCGGAAAGCCGGTGAACTCCATGACGATATCGCCGCCACGGCCATCGGTCAGACAACGGATCGTTTCGAGCCGCTCTTCATGCGCGCTGCACTCGATCGACAGCACGGTGTCGGCGCCCAGCTCTCCGGCCAGGTCGAGCCGCATATCGGGCGCGCCGATCACCACCACCTTGCGTGCGCCCTGGGCACGGGCCACCGCGGTGGCGAGCAGGCCGAGCGGACCCGTGCCCTGGATCACCACGGTCTCGTGCGCCTCGATAATGCCGAGGTTGTTCATCGCGTTCATGACCGAGCGGAAGGCGCAGGAGCACAGGCTCACCATCTCGTCGCTGCCCGTGTCGGGTACTTTGACGCGACCCGATTGCGGCATGACGTAGACATATTCGGAGAACCCACCAGCAGGTAGGAATAGCGCGCCATGGTCTCGTACATATAGGCGCGGCGGTTGTCGCACAGCGTCGGCATTCGGGCGATGGTGCAAAAGTAGCACGAGCCGCAGGCGGTATGCGTCCAGAGAACGCGGTCGCCGAGGATGAGGTCGCGCCCGATGCTGTCGCGCGAGGCGTCCTCACCCGTCGCCACGATCTGCCCGGTCATCTCGTGGCCTATGATCACCGGGAGGTCGACCGGCAGCGACAGCGAACCGCTGGCCAGGTGCACCTCGGTGCCACAGATCGAGCAGGCAGAGGTCTTCACCAGGAGCGCGCCGGATTCGAGCCGGTCGGGAGGGGGGCACTTCCTCGATCTGAAGGGGCGTGCCGAACTTACGCAGCACAGCGGCGCAGGAGATGGCGGGAAGCTTGGTCATGGCGGCGTCCTCACAGATAGCGATAGCGGAGCGAGATCCGGGGCGCGAAGACGAGCAAGCGCACAGCCTCTAAGCCGGACAGTGGGTATGAAACAGCCCGATGAAGTGGGTGGCAAGCTCCTGCCGGCCTCGGTTGATCACCAACGCCCGGTTCAGAATACCATTCATGGTGATGATCGGCGTGATCGTGGCTGAGCCGCCGTCGTCCATGCCGTCAGGGCGTCAGCTTCGGGGCAAATACTGCTTGTTGACCTTGCAGATATAGGTAAATTTCGGATTGACCATCTGAGTGCGGCGGGCCTCGGCAATCGGTAGCGTCGCGATGTATGTTGGAAATTGATTTGGCGCGGTCTCCGGCGGGCTGAACGTAGCGGATCAGGCGGCGAGGTCAATTGGCAGATCGGCCGGCTTCACAGCCAGCGTCTTCCAGCCATCGACTTTCCGCATACTGATCTGTCCGGAGGCGACCAGCGCCCAGAACATCATGGCCGCGGTTTCGGCCGAAGGCAGCACGGTTTGCGTTTTGATCCGGCGCTTGAATTCCTCGTGCAGCCGTTCGATCGCATTGGTCGTGCGCGCGCTTTTCCATTGGCTGACCGGCAATCTGGTGAAGGTAAACAACTGGTTGCCGGCTTCCTCCAGGCACTCGGCGACGGCCTGGCAGCGCAATCTTTGGCGCGCCGTCGACCATGAAGGCGAAGTCCTCGAAGCCTATGTCACCAAGCGCCGCGATCGCAAGGCAGCGTTGAAATTTCTGCGCCAAGCGATGAAACGGTTTGGCCGACCGGGAACGGTCGTCACCGACAAGCTCGGTTCTTACCGAGCAGCGCTGAGAACGATCGGCAACGGCGTGCGCCAGGAAACCGGCCGCCTGCTGAACAACCGGGCGGAAAACTCCCACCAGCCGCTCAGACGACGAGAACGGGCAATGCAGCGGTTTCGGCGGATGGGAAGTCTTCAGAAATTCGCGGCGGTTCATTCATCCGTGTACAATCATTTCAATCAGGAGCGCCATCTCTACAGCCGCATTCAAGCTGAACCGTGCCGCTGCTCTCGCCGAGTGGCGCGAGCTCAGTGCCGCATAATCGTTCGACGTTCTTCGTCCCCTTTTCGGCGCTTTGCAGTTATTCTGACAATGCCCACTTGAGACATGATCGCAGTCAGGCTTGCCGGGCGCCCGCCGCGACACGCTTGCTGTCATGCACCGCCAAACTGGAGCCAATCCACCAAGAAAGCGATGATAGAAAGATTAGAAGTGCGCGGTCACGCCCAGAACGGGGCCATGCTGGACGACGTCATATTCGTATCTCTTCATCCCGGAGCCCTGTGCATAATCGACCGACAGTGCCCGGTAGCCGAGATAGGCATCCAAGTTTAGGCCCTGAAAAGCGCAGATCTTCGAGTTGACGGTGGCAAGCACCTGCCACGTGAAGTCGCTACCCACACCGAAGCCACCGAGATCACCCCGCAGCATAAGCTCTTGACCAGACGTGAGCTCATGACGAAGTCGTGCACCGATGAACGGGTCAACCCAATTGACTGCACCCGATCTCGCGATCGCCCGACTTCCGCTGATCGTGAGTCCACTGAGTCCGGGGTCGATCGCGAGAGTCGCGTTCAGATCGCCGGAGATGCTCACGTCTTGATGCCAATACCGGCCACCGGCCAGCACATCGAAAGCCGTGTATCCAGCTTCGTGGGCGGTGCCTTGCGCCCATAGCTCATAGGCTCCGCCTAATTCGACAATCGCCTGGGTATAGTCAGCTTCGATGTCGCCGCCCAGGCTGAGGGTGCCGGCTGCCCCTTGCCTGACGGTCGCGAAGTTTTTCGAGCCCGCAAGTTTCGCGTAAACGATGTCATTGAAGAGCGTCAGCCGTCCGTTTCGAGCCTCCGCATAGCTCATCCATACCGGCAGCGTCGACCAGTCCAAATTGTCGAGAATCTGGATCGGATTGGCCTGGACATCAAATTTGCGGTTCCTGGCCACAAGGTCCCCGGTCAGCCATGGCAACCAGCCATAAGGCGTAAGGCTGAAAGTCCATGGGCTCGGAGGAGCCGCTGGCTCGGCAAGCTGGGGCGGCTCCCCCAGATCCGCAGCTTGCGAAGGACCGATCCCAAGAAACACCGTTGACAGGAGCGCCATGTAGCCTGGGATACGAGTTCTGGCTAAATCGTTCAGCATTAGTATCATTCCCCCATTTAAATAAACTCAGCCTGACCCTCATCTAAACGGTAAGTTATGGTCTATCCATCAACTAAATACCGCAATGAATGTTCACAGAAACCATAGATGCTACTTGCCAATCATATTCGAAATTACGGTCAAAAATATTATTATGACATCCCTATCTTCATAATGTCTGATGATGATCCTCAATCACGCTGATATCTAAGATTGCGCTGCGTGAAAACGCTGCCCTCATTAAATTCGATTATCGGGACGCTCCTTAATCCGGGGCAAGCGGACAAGAAAACTTATATCGAGTTATGACTAACCGATTCGTTAGATGAAATTCCAATATAAACTTATGATTTCAATGATAGCTTGGAAAAATCCGTAGGTTTCGTTCAATCAGAGATGTCCATCTGACCTACTTTGTACGGTCACGTACCGCCAGTGTACACAGTTGTCCAATGTGGTCGACTACTGCTGCTCACGGCAACCGGAGGCTATGAAGCTGTAATGCCTGAACTGTGCCGTAGAAGAACAACCTCTTATCAAGCTGCTCTGCTTGGTATCCGAGAAGCTGGATAACAAGAGGTTTCAAAGAAGACCATTGAATGGCAGAAGACATGGATCAATGACGGAGTCCATTGCCTCATGCTCCGTTTTCTTGGTCGGACCGCCCGCTTGTCCCAAAAGTAGAGCCGCCTTCGTGCATCGATCTGGTTCGTTAAAAACAAGCCGACAATTGTCGCCAATTTGACAACGGTATTCCATCGACAGGTTTATTCATTGCTTAGCTTCGATCGGAAATTTTTTCGACAGCCAGATATGGCTGTCTTGGAGAGGCTACCCTATGACAAAGACATCCATGCTCGCCATTCTCGCTACAACGCTTTGTGTCGCGCTAATGCCGCAGGCTTCGGCCCAGGACAAGTCACCCGCTCGGAAGACGGACGCATCGGTTCTATTTGTGCAAACGGCTGGCGGCTCTACGTTCAAGGACGGCGTCCTCACGATGACGGACGTCGCGCCCGCGACGGTCTTCTTTGCCGATCGCCCGCGGCGGATGACGGGCCACCTGGGCAATGAGGGATTCATAAAGGGATGGGCCGAGGGGAAGAACAGTTTCAAAAGTGATCCGCCCAACGCAACGCTATCGGTCTTTAACCGCGGCGAGCGCGCGACCCAGGCCGTCGTGGTTCTGACCAATCCAAAAGCGGAGGGGAAAGCAATCATCTACCAGGTGAGGGTTCTGGAGGGCAATTTGCCGCCAAAGGGGGGCGAGAGCGCGCTGTTCATTGACGGCGCCGGCGCGCCCTGCAGCCCGGAGGATAACTCAGCTTACGGAAGTTTTCCTTGCTGGGCTCAGGATGCATTCTCCCGCAATCATTAGCAGCAATCGAGACCGATGCCCAGGCGAGGCCTGGGCGCGCGGACCAATTCTCTAACCATGATGAGGAGTGTTCAATGTTGACCAAACGCGAATTCCCGCGCTCTTTCGCACTGGCTTTCGGTGTCATTACGGCTCTCGCCGTGCCCACGTCGGGTCATGCCGTCGCCCAGGCCAAGAAGCCAAACATTCTGTTCATCATGGGCGACGACATCGGATGGATGCAGCCGTCAATCTATCATCGGGGCCTGATGGTCGGCGAGACGCCAAACATCGACCGGATTGGCCGGGAAGGCGCGCTTTTCACCGACTACTATGCAGAGCAGAGCTGTACGGCCGGGCGTAACGCCTTCGAAACCGGCATGCATCCGCTGCGCACCGGCATGATCCTACCGCAGCTGCCTGGCAGCCCGAGCTACCTCCAGCCCGGTACCCCGGTGCTCGCCAAGTTCCTGTACGATCTCGGGTACACAACCGGCGAGTTCGGCAAGAACCACCTGGGCGACCATCCGGCGGCATTGCCGACGGCCCATGGGTTCCAGGAATTCTGGGGCTATCTCTACCACCTCGACGCCATGCAAGGTGTGAGCTTTCCAGATATCAACAAGACTGCCACCGACCAAGCTATCGCACCTCCCTGTAAGAACGAGCCTATCCCTGGGGTGCCAGAACCGCCAGGGGGCGTCGATCCGAAAACGACAACTTGCTTGACGCCGCCACGTCCCGTCCTCGCGTGCCATTCGTCCGACGGCACTCAGAAGAATCAGATGTGCAAAGACGAGGGTCCGCTGACTCTCGAGCGGTCGAAGACGGTGGATGAAGAAATCTCCGCCAAGGTCGTCGACTTCCTTGACCGCAATGCCCCCAAAAAGACCGGCAAGCCCTTCTACGTCTGGTACAACCCCGCCCGGATGCATATCACCACCATGCTGTCGGACAAATACATGGCGATGGTGGGCGAGCCCGGCGGCAAGGATTGGGGCGTGAACGAAGCTGGCATGAAGCAGCTGGACGACAATATCGGCCGGGTGCTGGCTAAGCTGGAGGAGATGGGTGAGCTCGATAACACCATTGTCGCTTTCACAAGCGACAATGGCGCCGAGACGATCACCTTCCCCGACGGCGGCACCACCCCCTTCAAGGGCGGTAAGCTGACCACCTGGGAAGGCGGTATGCGGGCTCCGATGCTCGTACGATGGCCCAGCCACATCGCCCCCGGCACGATAAAGAACGACATCTTCGCCTCCCTCGACTGGTTGCCCACGCTGGTCGACATCGCGGGTGGCCCTAAGGGGAATGAGCTGAAGGCGCAGATCGAGGCGGGAAGCTATCCTGGAATCGTCAAGACGACGCTCGACGGGGTCAATCAGCGCGCATACCTCGAAGGCAAATCGAAAAAGTCGGCGCGTGACGTGTTCTACTACTATTCCGGCAAGGAACCGTCGGCGGTGCGCTACAAGAACTGGAAAATATATTTCTCGATGGTGTCTGACTCGCCGGAGGGCTTCGTCGCCGGCGTGCAGCCCTATCATTGGACCCAAGTCGTCAACATTAAGCGCGATCCCTTCGAGACTTCGCTCGGACAACAGTTGAAGACTCTCTTCGGCCAAGCCGGGGCCCTGGCCGGACCGGCAACCGCCTATGTCTACGATTGGAATATCCTACCGATCGGCCAGGCGTTGTGGCTAAAGGAACTTGAGACCTACAACAAGTTCCCGCCGATGCAGAGCCCCGCCAGCTACAATCTGGAACAGGTCGTCGAGCAGGTTAAGGAAATGAAGACGGTCAGTCACGCGGGCGAATAGAGCATCCCAAGCGACCGAGTGGGCGGCCCCGTGGGCCGTCCACTTTCGTCTGGAACTTCCTCTTGCAAATGAGCGCGGTTCGACGCCACGGAGCGTGGAGCAATAATTATGTCCAGAATGATTAAACTCGTAAGCGTGCTCATCTTTGCGTTGATCGGCGAGACAGCGGCCGCGCAAGACCCGCTGCCGTCGTGGAATGATGGCGCTGCGAAAAAAGCCATCGTTGATTTCGTTACCAGGGTGACGGCCGAAAGTTCTGCCGATTTTGTTCCATCCGACGCGCGCGTCGCCACCTTTGACAATGACGGCACGTTGTGGGTCGAGCAACCCATGTATACCCAGCTTGCGTTCGCGCTCGATCGGGTGAAGGCGCTCGCACCCCTACATCCTGAGTGGAAGGAAAAGCAACCATTCAAAGCGGCGCTCGAAGGCGATATGAAAACGCTCGCCAAGTCGGGCAATCGTGGGCTCTTGGCGCTGATACTTGCCACCCACGCGGGAATGACGACGGACGAGTTCAGCAAGATCGTCACCGATTGGCTCGCGACAACTCGGGACCCTCAATTCAAGCAGCCCTATACGGCTCTCGTCTATCAGCCAATGCTCGAATTGCTCGCCTATTTGCGCGCAAACGGCTTTAGGACCTTTATCGTGTCCGGTGGCGGCGTCGAGTTCATGCGGCCATGGACAGAGAAGGTCTACGGCATTCCGCCGGAGCAGGTGATTGGCTCCTCGATCAAAACAAAATTCGAGATGCGCGATGGCCTGCCAACATTGTTCCGCCTGCCTCAAGTCGACTTCATCGATGACAAGGGAGGCAAGCCCGTCGGTATCTATCAATACGTAGCCCAGCGGCCGATCGCTGCGTTCGGTAATTCCGACGGCGATCTTGAAATGTTGCAGTGGACGACAATGTCGGGTGGGGTGCGGTTCGGCATGATCGTGCATCACACCGATGCGGTGCGCGAATATGCCTATGATCGAAAGTCAACCTTCGGTCACCTGGACGCAGCGCTGGACGCCGCGGCCTTAAATCGATGGACCGTCGTGGATATGAAGCGGGACTGGAAGGTCATCTTTTCGTTCGAGCGATAGCGGCTCGGCAGCCAACAATCCAAGTGACGCGGAATTGCCTAAAGCTATTCCTTCTAAATGGCCGTTTCGCATTCGCCCCAAGCCGCAGACGATATTGTGGTTTTGCCGTTTGGCACTTTTGACCGTGCACGTCCCTTTCGCGGGCAATTATTTAGCTTCGATGGCTGCCCATCTGCCGGATTTTATGGCGAGTGGCTCCACTCGCAACGGCGCGCGATCCGCGCTCCAAGCGGCATCCCACCGAGCTGGTCTACGAGCCGATGCTCGAACTGCTTGGCGGCTCTACGCATTCGAATAAGTGGCCCACCCGGATACGACCGGGTCGGTCGTCCGGGACCACATTGTTGATGGAACGAAGACGTTGGCGCGCAATCGAAGCAAATCCGCCAAGAAGGATCGGATCAAGAAGAGTGCCGTCGATGTTACGCCAACCGCGAGCGTCCACGGCGAAGTAGTCCAGCGCGCATCCGGCGGTGGTCGGGCGAAATCCGCGATCTGGTTCGGTGCCCTGGGCGCGGCCGTCGTCTTCTTCGGTGGCCTCGCATTCCAACTCCTCGACGGGCTCTTTCCCAATGTCAACGTTTCAGCGACGTTTGTCGGCAGCGAGACGTGCGCCGGCTGCCACCAGACGCAGGCGGAGCTGTGGCGTTCATCGCAGCACAAGCAGGCGATGGATCACGCAACTGAGAAGACCGTCCTCGGCGATTTCTCCGATGTGACTTTCGACTATTATGGCGTGCACTCCCGCTTTTTCCGCAAGAACCGCAAAGCTTTTGCTGAGACCGATGGGCCGGATGGGAAGCTCGCGACGTTCCAGATAAAGTACACATTCGGTATTTATCCGCTGCAGCAATACCTGATCGAGTTTCCAGACGGCCGTCTCCAAGCGCTATCGATCGCATGGGATAGCCGCCCAAAGGATAAGGGCGGAGAGCATTGGTTTCATCTCTATCCCAACGAAGAGATCCGACACAACGATGCTCTGCACTGGACGAAGCTGAACCAGAATTGGAATTTCATGTGTGCGGAGTGTCACTCAACAGGCGTGCGGAAAAATTACAATGCTGCAAGTGACCGCTACGCGACCACCTTTGCGGAAATCAGCGTGGGTTGTGAGGCGTGCCACGGCGCCGGATCCCGCCATGTCGATTGGGCGCGACAACGACAACGTTGGTGGCCGTTCGGCAAAACCGACGACCCAAGCATGGGGCTCACGAAGCGCTTCACAGAACGGCTTGACGCCACCTGGACAGGCGATGCCGCAACCGGAAATGCCAAGCGGAGCAGCGCCCCACGCACCTTGCGCGCCGAGGTCGAAACTTGCGGCCTATGCCACGCACGTCGCGGCGAATTTTCTGAAGATTGGGTCCCGGGCAGATGGCTGTCCGACACGCACAATGTCTCACCGATCAGCCGTGGACTTTATTACGCCGACGGGCAGATGCTGGACGAGGTCTACAATTACGGCTCGTTCAAGCAAAGCAAGATGTTTGCGGCCGGCGTCACCTGCAGCGACTGCCATGAGCCTCACAGCGCAAAGCTTCGCGCTCCCGGTGACGGCGTGTGTCTGCGATGCCATTCGTCCGACAAATACGCCGCTGTCACACACCACCGGCACGCCGAGATGAGCCCTCCGCCGACCTGCGCTTCCTGTCACATGCCGACTAGGACCTACATGATCGTCGATCGACGGCACGATCATAGTTTGCGTGTTCCACGGCCGGACCTGTCTGTGATGCTTGGCACTCCGAACGCCTGCAATGACTGCCACACGGACAAATCGGCCGAATGGGCGGCCTCGGCGATCGAACGCTGGTACGGGCCGAGCAGAAAAGGCTTTCAGAATTACGCTGAAGCATTTCATGCGGCGTGGTCCGATCGGCCGGACGCAGCAAAGCTTCTTGCCGCCGTGGCCGCCGATGGAAATGCGCCAGCCATTGCCCGCGCAAGCGCTCTGACCGAGCTTGCCGAGCGCGTTTCTCCAACGAATATCGATTTGGCGCGGACCAGCCTGTCGGACCCCGATCCGATGGTGCGGATCGGCGCCCTCGACATGCTCGAAAGCGTCCCGGCTGGTCAGATTTGGTCACTCGTTTCACCCCTACTGTCCGATCCGAGCCGCGGCGTACGCATCAAGGCAGCCTCGATGCTCGCGGCGGTTCCGACCGCAAATCAGCCTCCTACCGATCGCGAACGGTTCGACCGCGCGGCGGCGGAGTTCGTCGCGGCTCAACGCTTCAATGCCGATCGACCAGAATCGCGCTCGGCGCTCGGAAGTTTCTATTCGAAGCGCACTCTGTCTGCCGCCGCGGAGACCGAATACCAGGCCGCGCTGCGTCTGAGCCCGCAATACGCACCCGCTGCGATAAACCTTGCCGATCTTTATCGGAAACTTGGACGGGATGGTGACGGAGAGAGTGTCTTGCGTCGAGCGATCGTTGCCTCACCGTCGGATGCAGGACTCCACCATGCGCTTGGTCTTACATTGACGCGGCGGAACCGGCCTAGTGACGCACTCGGCGAATTTCGCCGTGCAATGGAACTTGAACCGGATCGCGCGCGATATGGCTATGTTTATGCGGTCGCTCTGCATTCAGCTGGCCGTAGCGGCGAAGCCATGGCGGCGCTCAAAGAGAATCTGTTGCGGCATAACGACGATCAGGACACTTTGTTGGCGCTCCTCACATTCAGTCGTGACGGCGGAGATGCCGGTTCGGCACTCGAATATGCAGAGCGGTTGGCTCGAATCGCGCCACAAGATCGAGGATTGGCCATGCTGATCAAGCAACTCCGACGTCAAGCGGAGAAGCCGACCGCAGAGTGATTTCCGACCATCGAGGCCGACCAGTGCACAGGGCTTCAGGGGACCCACAGGGTGAGTACGAGAACGCTGAAACGCGAAATCTGGGAAGCGTGCTTGCTTCTTTTCCCGTCTCTGCGGGATAGTGCCCCAGGAGGTGGTGTAATTCGGGTCTCCGGCCGGATTTAGCCGGTTCAGATGGATGCGATCTGTGCCGCATCCAGGCGGGCATCATTGCAGAGTTCTCGTACGAAGTCATATGACCAGACATGACCTTGGCGTTCCGGTCGAAGACGGACACACGATCCGTCATTCAGCCAGAGCCGGCCACGTTTCGACTGTTTCTTTGGCACTTTCAGCCCCTCCCGCCGCCATATCCCGATAGACCCGCTTGAGGTTCACCCGCCAGCCTTCGGCGCGCAGCAGAGCGCAGATCCGGCGATAGCCGTAACGGCCGTAGGCCGTGGCCAGACGGATGGTCGCCGCCGTCAGCGGCTCCTCGTCATCGCGTACGGCAGGTCGCCGGCGCTGTGTCGACCGGGGCTGGTCGATGACGGCACAAGCCCGGCGCTCCGAGACCGCAATTTTGGAGCGCACATGCGCGACGCAGTCGCGGCGGCGGGAAGGGCTCAGTATTTTCCCTCAAGCGCCTCCTTTAGGATCAGCTTGTCCAGCGTCAGCTCGGACACCGCCTTGCGCAGCGCTCGTTCTCCCGCTCCAACTCCTTCAGACGCTTGGCCTGGTCGAGCTTCAGATCGCCATAGTCACGTCGCCACCTAATGGGACGGACGGCTCTCCCTCCTTCCACTCAGGCTGAGAGCCCTGTAGCGAATGGAGAGCAACCATGACCATCGACATCCTCGGTATCGACATCGCCAAAAACGTCTTCCAGCTCCATGGCGTAAATCGCAATGGACGTGTCGTTCTCAAACGTAGGGTGATGCGCGATCAGCTGCTTGCCGTCGTTGCACAAATCGATCGCTGCACCATTGTGGTCGAAGCCTGCACCGGCGCCTTCTGCTGGGCGCGAAAGTTCGAGGCGCTCGGCCACCAGGTGAAGATCATTAGCCCGCAATATATGAAGCCATTCGTCCGACGCCAGAAGAATCGCGGCAACGACGCCGAGGCGATCTGCACCGCCGCGTGTCAACCGCATATTCCGTTCGTACCGAAGAAGACCGTGGAGCAGCAGGACATCCAGGCGCTTCATCGTGCACGCCAGCGCATGGTCAATCATCGCACCGCCCTCGTCAGCCAGATCCGCGGCCTTCTGCTCGATCGTAGCATCGCATTCGCCAAATCAATCACGCGAGCGCGCCGGATAATTCCGGAGATCTTGTCGGATTTCGGCAATGAGCTGACATCACTCGCCCGGGAAGCGATCAGAGAGCTTTACGATCTCTTTCGCGATCTCGATCGCCGGATTGCCATCTTTGACAAGAAGATCGAGCAGGTGTTCAGGGCCAGCGAGCCTTGCCAGCGCATCGCCAAGATCAAGGGCGTCGGTCCCAAAACGGCCACGGCGGTTGTTGCTGCTATCGGCAACGGATCGGAGTTCAAGAACGGTCGGCATCTCGCCGCCTGGATCGGACTGGTGCCGCGGCAGTTCTCCAGCGGCGATCGAACGACGCTGATGGGGATCTCGAAACGCGGCAGCCAGCATCTGCGCAGCTTGCTTGTCCATGGCGCCCGCGCGGTCGTGCGCACGGCGCCGAACAAAACCGATCCCAACAATCGATGGGTCAATCAGCTTCGAGAGCGGCGCGGCTTCAACCGCGCCACGGTCGCAGTCGCCAATAAGACCGCACGGATCATCTGGGCCGTGCTTCGAACTGGCGAGCCTTACCGCGCCGCTTTTTGAAACCTGCCAGAGAATTGCGAGACGACGATGAAATGAGCTGCACAGGTCAGACAGGCGCGCAAAGAGCCTGACTATTATCGAGGCCTTCAATGGCCTACCATCTGTAGAGGCGTGCGCGAGCGGATTCCCCATTTGGGCGCTCCGGAAATTCCCGGTGACGCCGGATAGATGTTTGCAACGGACCAGTGCAGATCAAATCAAAATCGGCTTGCAACGGGAGAGCCGTCCATAGATGTAATAACTCTGCTCCGAAATCCCAAAGCCCTTGCAGATCGCACCAATCGTCGGCCCCTGGCTGAGGCGAACCTCGGCCTCCCGCAGTATCCCGATAATCTGTTCCGTCGAAAAATGTTTTCGTGCCATTCCTCATCCCCTTCAATCTGGGTTCGAAATAGCCGGTCTCTCTTAATCAACTCGGTATCGGTTCAGGGGAGCAGGCCAGCAACACATGCGGCCATTTGATAGTTCAATAAAGGTGAGTGTAGGTTAATGCATGCCCGACGATCTTTTAGCCTGGACCATCGGGATGAGACTCGAAGACTACCGGCACGCAAGGATGGCTGAGCAGACAAGATTGAAAGGCACGCGCTCTTGTTCGAGGCGGACGCCCGAACCCAGCCGAATGTACCGAAGATCGTCATAGAGGGCGCGCTCCTCATCGCTGAGATGGCTAAGCTCCGCTGTCTTAGGCGCTGGCTCGAAGCTCCAATGGGACTGATGGGCAAGCAGCGTCGCCCGATCCATCAGGAGGGATTTGGTCTGTGGGCATATGGCGCGCAGACGGTCGAGAATGGCGAAGCCGTGTGTGTCGATATCGCCCCAATAGATCACGGTCCGATGTGCCAGCCACCGAGCTGCGGCAAGCCGCTCGACGCCATAGCCGCTGCCAAAAATCACCAGACTGCCGGGCAGCTCGGGAAAGGCGAGGAATGTGACCTCGTTTTCGACGACGAAGACGCGGCTTGCTCCGATGCCGAGCACGGCGAACTCCGATACGGGCACGGTGAGGTCGGTGAGGCCGGCGATCGCCAGAGAGGGATCGAGCACGCGGAAACGGATGAGGGCGGGCTTCGATTTGAGACCGCGGCGCGCCTCGAAGGACGACCCGCTCGCATGCTCGCTTTCGGTTGCATCGGCGGGCAGGAGAAGATCCATCAGCTCACTGAGCAGCGTCTTTCGCGCCTCGATGAATTTGCTGTCGACACCCGGGACATCGATCTGGCGGACATAGACGCCGGATTTCGGGTGAGCGAGGAACCAGTCGATCACGTCGAGGATCCGTGTCCAGTCGGCCTCGTGATCGAGCAGCACAAAGGGCTTTCTCGCTATCCAAGCGGCGAAGCCGGGCAAGCGCCGCAAAGTGACCGCCGCAAGCTCCGCGAAACGTCCAGCCTCGGCGCTGCGTCCGATCAAAGCCAGGGCATCGTCGAGAGACGGCAAGATGAACGCCGATGGCAGGCGATTGCGGCCGAGCTGGCGCGTGTTGACATCCCGCCATTCGATATCGAAACCTATGCCCGTTTCGGATCGCGACGCTGCGCTCAGCGACTGAACCCAGTCGCGGACGGCGTCGAAGGTGGACCCGAGCTCGCTTGCCCGCGGTCCGCGCAAAGGGCGCCGATAGGGGAACAGGATAGGCGGCTCTACGATCCGTTCGGCGATCCCGTGCAGCAGGCAGGCCAGAAGCTGCCCACGAGACCACAACCGTTCGGCCGCCTTGCGGATATCGTCAGGCGTCGTCCAATTGCTCATGCCGCCCGTATTTGCGAGTTCGAGCGCGCCTCCAACGACCTGCTCCGCTTCTCCTCACGATATTCCTCGATCGTCATATTGCGCAGGAACGAGCGCTTGCCGTCCTCATTGTGGACGAAGCCGACGGCGGAAACCTGCGGCTCGATGACATGGATTTTCTGCAGCGGCGTCGCAATGAGGAGCTGCAGGCCCATCTTCCTGAACAGTTTCAGGCCGAACTCCGCGGCCTCGTCGGAGCCGCGCCCGAACGCCTCGTCGATCATGACGAAATGGAAGGCGCGGGAGCGCTCGGCGCCTTTGTCGAGCCCGAACTGGTAGGCAAGGCTCGCCGCCAGGATGGTATAGGCGAGCTTCTCCTTCTGTCCGCCCGACTTGCCGCCGCTATCGGAATAGTGCTCGCGCTCCGTTTCGTCGGCGCGCCAACGCTCCGATGCCGAGAACTCGAACCAGTTGCGGACGTCCGTGACCTTCTGTGTCCAGCGCTGGTCGAGCCCGGTGGAGCCTTCGCGCCCGCGGAAGCGCTCGATCACGCGCTTCACCTCCAGGAATTTCGCCTCCGCATAGGCGTTGTCCTCGCTGCCCGTCAGCGTGTTCTCGGTGCACTTGCGCAAATCCTGCTGGAATTCGCGGATCTCGGCATCCGTCGTCGAGGTCGCCTCGACGGAAATATAAGTGCCCTCGTGATAGTCGATGTCGCGCAGCGAGCCATTGATGGTCTCGATCCGTTCACGGATCGTGCGCTCCTCCTCGCGCAGCTTCGACTGGAAGCCGGCGACCTCGCGGATCGCATTCTCGTTGAGCAGCGCCTTGAAGCGCGCCTCAAAACGCGGCAGGCCCTCCTCGCGCAGCGATGAGAGTATCCGACGGTACTCGTCGGCCGCCTCCACGGAGGCATCGGCGTCGCGAGTATCCTCCGGATATAGATTGCGGTAGTTGCTCATCGCGGCGGCAAGCCGGGCGCCGAGCGCGCGCAGGCTGGCTTGCCGGGAATCGATGCGGTCCTGGAGGGCCTTGCGGATCTCGCTTTCGCGATTCTGGCAGCCCTCGATGGTCAGCTTCTGCTCGCCCAGCACCTCCTTGCGCAGCGCATCGAGCATTGGCGCGGCCGCGAGGCGCTTATCCCCAGCGATTGCGTCAATATCCGCCTCAGCAGCAGCGCGGCGGCGGCTTAGCTCTTCACGCCGCTCCGTTATTTTCGCCTCATCGCGGTTGGCGGTATCGAGTTTTGCGCGCAGATCGCGATACTCCGCCTCCGCCTCCCGCTGACGGGCGCGAAGCGCCTGCAAAACATCCGAGCCTTCCGCCAGCTCCCGGCGTTCCGCCTCAAGCGTCTCGATCTCGAGCACGACGGAGGGCCAGTCGATATCGGCGAAACTCTCGAAAGCGCTGAGCTTCTCAAGCCACCCTCGGCGATCGGAGAGCACCCGCACCTTCGCCTGCACGGCGCCAAGGTCCTGGCTAAGCGTTTGGATCACCTTCTCCATCCCCCGCGCCTGTGTCTCCAAGGCGGCGATCTTGGCGGCATTCGACCAGCCGAGCACATAGCGCGTGCGGTCGTCGATGCGGCGCCGATCATCCTTCTCGTGACGATCGCCGCCCGCTTTGATCTGTCCGCTCCTGGTGAGGGCTTTGGTCTCGCGCCGGAATTGCTCGATGCCGGCACAGCAGACATGGTCGAAACGCATGTCGACCTCGCGCTGCAGCCAGTGATAGAGCGGCGTGTCGTCGCGCAGGCGCAATTTCTCAGAAAGCGCTTGCGGATGCCGCCTTTGCCGCTGGGCAGGGACGTCGGCGGGCACGCGGAAATAGACGAGGCGCGCGCCGATATGGCCTTCAGCCCAGGCCGACACCGCATCGTAATGGCGCACGGGCGCGAGCAGCGTCTGGGCAAAGCTGTGCAGCAGCCGCTCGGCGGCTCCCTCCCATTCGGCCGCGTCCTTGCGCACCTCGATCAACTCGCCGGCGAAGGGCACGGCGTCCGGCTCTATGCCGATCGCCTCGCATAGCCGCTCGCGCAGCGCGATCATCGGCGCCGGCAGATTGGAGCGCCGCCGCTTCAGGGATGCGATTTCCTTTGTATGTGCGTCATGCTCATCGCGCCTGGCTCTGAACGCAATTTCAAACTCGACACGCTGGTTTTGCAGCGTGCTTTCCTCGTCCAAGACGGCCGTGAGCTGCTCGCCGACCGCCGCCTGATTGTCAGCGAAGGCATCGGGCGATTTCGGCATGGCGAAGCCGAGTTCCATGGCGACCGCGGCATAACTGTCCGCGCGCCGTCTGCGCTCATCGCGCAGGGCCGATCTCTGCCGCAGCTCAAGCTCGATCTGGCTGAGCCGCGCCCCGCCATTAGCATTGATATCGCGCTCCAGCGCCAGACGCGTCCGCTCGTTCTCAGCCTCCTTGACGCGCAGATTGGCGATGCGTTGGGCAAGACGCCGGAGATCCTCGTCGAGCGTTTTCATCCGGTCATCGATCAAAGCGCACAGATGGGTTGCCATATAGGCTTTGAGGGCATCCCGGGCCGCCGCGAGCCCTCCGATTTCGGCGGTGAGATCGGCGTGCTTGTCGCAATCCGACACGATCGGTGTCAGCCGCTCGATCTGATCGCGCGCCTTCACCACCTCCCCATGGGCGCGAGTGAGATCGTCGAAATGGCGGATCATCTGGTCGATGCGCTCCTCGACCGGGAACGGCTCCAGCATGTGACGGCGCACGAATCCGGTCAGATCGCCGACCGTCTTCATCGAGACCGTCTGCAGAAACAGGTCGATGGCCTGCTCGCCGGCGAGGCCGAAGCGGCGGCGGAAATCGGCGCCGTAGGACGGATAGCTGTCGTATAGCGCAATTCGGGGCGCCTTTCGCAAACGCTTCCTCAGCGCGTTGATATCGCGGCCGAAGCCCGCGAAGTGCTCTTTGATCGACAGCGCGCCTTCGGCGACGACGAAAAAGCGGACCGGCTGGCCGTGCGGCTCCTTGAACCAGAACACCTGGGCGAGCGTGACCGTCTCGTTGAAACCGGCATTGTGAAAGCGGCCGAGTATGACGGAATAGGCCTTGCCCGGTGCGCGCAGCGAGACGGGCCTGGCGCCGCTGCCGGTCGATGTGCGCTCGCTCTTATAGGTTCCGAGCACATAGGAGCGCAGATTGCGCTCGTCGCGCTCCGCCTGTCCCGCCTTATTGTAGTTGATGCGGTGGGCCGGCACGAGCAGCGTCGTGATCGCATCGACCAGCGTCGATTT
Organism: uncultured Alphaproteobacteria bacterium; assembly: GCA_963798805.1. GTDB lineage: Bacteria > Pseudomonadota > Alphaproteobacteria > Rhizobiales > Rhodomicrobiaceae > CAVZCK01. The sequence continues at coordinate 4,605 of CAWCVC010000013.1, read as the reverse complement.
CCCCGCGCCATTCTGGCCGGTCAGCAGTCCGTTGCCGCCTGACAGATCGAGGCTCCAGACATGTCCGTCGAATGTGCCCCAATTCAGCACCTCAACCGACATCAGCCGGACGCCCGGCTGTCCGGCCCTTCGCGCCTCCTGTGCCGGAGCCGGCGCGATCGTAGAAGGCGCGTCCGCTGTCAGTTCGTCGAGGAGGGCGTTCATGTCTCATCCGCCATTTCGCGTTTCGAAGCGGCGTAAGCCGCATAATCGGCAAGGCGCCGGTCCAGCTCGCTCAGCCATTGCGCATCGACGAAAGCCGCCAGGATCCGGCGGACCTCGAAGGCCTCGCCACTGCGCTTGATGGGCCGGAGAAAGCCGAGCTCGACGATCTTTTGCAGGTCACGGCCCAGCCGGTCCGCCTGCTTGGCCTCGTTGCTCGATTCGCGGATCAGATGGCGGCCGAGATCGCCGATCTCCTCGCGTGTCAGCACGAGCTGTGTGTCGCCGCCCGAGGCGTCGGCTTCGGCGAGACGGCGGCGCAGCAAGGCAAGCGTCAGGCTTACCGAATAGCTGAGCTGGCGGCGCGGCACGAGGCGCGGCAGCGGCGTCTCCCCCTCGATTTCGGCACGCTGACGCAGATAGGCGAAGCCCTCGGCCTCATCGAGTACAAGCACGAGACCGATGACGCCGACATAGTCGCGGATTTGCGACGTATGCTGCGTCAGATCCTGCCAGACGGCCGGCGCAAGCTCCCGCTCGACCACCCCCTTCATCAACGCGATCAAAGCCGGCGGCAGACCGTCCCGGCGGGGTCCCGCGGTCGCCTCACTCATGGCGCAATCCTCTATCATCGGGGCTATCTCCTTGTGCCTCCCCCTGACGCACGAAGACGACGCGCGGCATGATCGCGCGCCGCGATCTGCCATTCGCATCGAGCCACGCGATGCGGGCGCGATCCGTATCGTCAATGACGCTGTTCGGGTCCTCCGAGGCAATCGACAGATAGGCGATGAGCTCGGCAAGCCCGAGTTCCAGCGGATGCGCCTCGACGAGGTCGGAAAGGGCAATCTGGTCTTCGCGTTGCAGGGCGCGCCAGATCTGCGCCTGCAGACGGCGTTTATCGACATGGACCAGGTCGAACAGCGCATCCGCCGGGATGTCGATATCGCCGGTTCCGGGGGTAGCGTCATCCAGCTCCGGCCTGTGCGGCGGCGAGAAGAGCGGCCTGTCCATCGGCAGCGCAATCTCCGGGGCCAGAGCATCGAGCTCCATGAAGCTGCCCGCCGGCGGCGCATCGCTGATCTCGACGGCGCGGACCTCGATATCCCGCAGAATACGCACGATGCGCCGGTTTTCCAGCCACGCCTTGTCGTCCAGATAGCGGCGCAACTCGCCGGAGAGCTTGGCGACCGTGCGCTGTGTCGCCTCCGCAGCCGTCAGCCAGTCATAATGGACGCGTTTGATCCGTCGGTCCGGCTGCAGGTTCCGGACGGGATCGAGCGTCAGCATACGCTCCAGGAGATGCGAAAGCTCGTCCTGGCGGTCGGTCGACATCAGGAGATCGTAGAAGGCGCGGAAGCTTCGGCCCTGGTCGCTTTCGGCGATGGCATCGCGGTCGCCGAGGATGGCCCCAAGCAGCTCGCCCTTGCTTCCTTCCCAGGCGGAAATCTTTATCCGGGCGTCCCGGTCAAGCTGACGGAAATTCTGCTCGACGGCGCGGAAATCCGACAGGAGGCTCCGAGCGGTCTCGACGATCAGATGGAACCGGTCACGGATCACGGCGTCATCGAGCACAGGCACGTCGCCGGCCTCAAGACGCGCGATCTCCGCGTCGATCGCGGCGCGGCGGCGCGCGAGTTCCGCGATGCGCGCGGTGATATCGGGCTCGGTGTCGTTGATCAGATCGCGAAGCAGGTCGAAAATCGTTCTGAGCCGCGATTCGGTGCCGATGAAAGTGCGCCGGCCAAGACTCGACAGCCAGGTGAGCGCGGCCTCAGTTGCCGGCGTGATATCGAACTGCGCCTCATCACTGCCGGCGGCATAGCGTTTGCGCAGCCAGCCATTCTTGTCCGACGCCCAGTCGTCCAGATAAGCCTTCGCCTCGCGTGGAAATCTGTCCTCGCCCAATTCCCGGCGCAACTTGAAAAGTTCATCGTCAAGATGGCGGACCAGATCCGATTCCTGCATCTGGCGCACATTGGGCTTCAGGAACACGCGGTTCAGAAAGCTCGCGATCAGCGGGCCATGTTCGGCTCTCAGAAGCCGCCACGCCGGATGGGTTGTACGCAAGGTCTCGAGCGTTTGAAGTTCCATGGTGCGATCGCCCAAACGGATAGCGAATCAACTTTGCAATCGGACCGAACGTATCGTGAACTGAAAGAGCGGGCAACGATTGCTGCATGTGCTCGCACGGCCTCGCCTCAGCAATGCGACAACATAGCGGATCTCGCTTGTGGGAAATACAGACTGCTCGATCAGTTTGATTAACGAAGGCAACGCCTTCCACTGCATTCAAGATTGAACCAGCGAGCGTTTTCTCGCCCGAGAGGCTTCGGGGGGATAAAATGGGGGATGAGAATTGTAGGTGCGAAATAGTTTCATAAAATCAATGTGGTAATTAATATCTGGCGGAGAGGGTGGGATTCGACCCCCGACCTACGCATTACGAAACAAGGGATCATATCAGCGGGCATACGCTAGCCGTTCTTATGCGTCCGAGCAGGCTATCTTCTTTCCGTTCTTGCTGGGCGAGGTGATCCGTCCTGTGCGGACACGTCCGGCAGGCTGATCGGCTCGAGTACGCTGTCGACGCGCTGAAGGTGGATGGTCCGGGCTCCTGGGGCGGTCATGCCCCACCATTCATGGCCCGGACGATTGCAGCCGGAAGGCAACGAGGCTGAACAGCTCGGCCTCCGGGCAGCACGAGGCGAGTGCCACACGGATGCGGCTCGCGGTCTCGACGAAACGTCCGGCGATTTTCAGCAGGCGCAGGCGAATGCTGGCGAACTCGCTTTGCCGCAAAGGATGCCAGGACGGCACGCAATCGCGCACATCGAGCATCAGCCAATAGGCGGCGGTGTGCAGAATGAGCCGCATCTGATTAGCAAGCGGCGATCGGCAGCTGGTGCGATCGGATGCGAGTTGCGCTTTATGTTGCTTGATCAGATTCTCTGCCTGTCCCCTCTCGCAGTAGAGGGTCGCATAGATGTGCTCGGCGTTGCCTTTCGCCAGCGAGGTGACGGCATAGCGGATGTCGAGCCCGCGGCGGAGCATGTCGTCCTCATGACTGGCGCTCGCCTCGATACGTGCCACAACACGGCGCTCCCTGGCCCAGGATTTTGCCGCATAGCGCGTTTCGGCGAAGCCGCGCAGAACGGCAAGTTGCTCCTCGGCGCGGCGCGTCCGGATATCATCGGCCTCCGGTTCGACCAAGCGGTCGAGCACGGTATTGCCAGCAAAGCCGAAGACATAGTCGATGCCATTGGCCTCACACCAGCTCATAACTTCTTCTCGGCCGTAGTGACTATCGCCACGAATGGTGATGCGCGTATCGGACCAATGCCGGCGAATGCGATTGATCAGACGGCGCAGTAATCCACGGACTTCCTTGCCTGAGGGCGTCTTGCCCGGACGCAGGATCATGGTGACCGGGCGGCCCGTCGCTGTCTCATAGATGTGGATCGGCAGAAAGCAGCGCTCGTCGTAATGGGCGTTCCATTCCGACAGTTTCTGATGACCGTGCACCACGTCGAGCGTGTCATCGATGTCCAGCACCACCGATGCCGGCGGCATCTTGTAGCTCCGGCACCAGATGTCGACGAGCGCATAGGTCAGGCGGATGATCTCCTTCAGCGTCGGCGCGTTCTCCCAGCGCGAGATGGTCGGCTGCGAGCATAGATCATTGCCCGTGTCGGGCAGCCGCCCGCAGGCAAGCTTGAAGGCGGCATCGCAGCGCAGCCAGTCGAAGTCATTGCCATCCGCGTAGCCGCAGGCGATCGCCAACATGCGCCCTTTCAGTATGTCCTCAACTGTGTGCGTAATATGCGCCCGATCGCGCCGGTCGGCGATCAAAGCAGCGAGAGTTTGGGAGAGAGCCCGCCGACGCTCGGCAAGCGCGAGCAGCATGACGCCGCTGTCGGAGGAGAGACGACCGCCATCGAAGGCAGCTGTGACTTTCTTGCGCGACACGGCTGGATAGGGAACGGTGAGCGGGCTATCGTCGGTCATGGCGGGTGTGGCTCTGCGCTGCGGCGCGCATAGGATGGCTGCGACACCCATTTCCTACGCAAGTTCAATGCCTTGCGCCACATTCGCCAGCGCAATTTCTAACTGCGGCTGAATAAGATCGGCTAGCCGGGCATTGCCTATAGCCGTTATTAGAGCAACTCCGTCCAGTTCCGACCGCCATAGAATACCCGCAGGATGATCACTCGCTCGTCCTCGACAGTGAATGCGATCGCGGCGCGATGTTCGAACCCAATTACACGCAAGCCAGGACGAATGTCTTCGCGCAGATGGCCGCGTTCCGAAGCCATGGCAAAGCCCTGGATGTAGGTTTCGAGCCGTTCGATATAGGAAATAGCAATGACAGGACTCGCTGCCTCAGCGATCCACTCATAAAGT
>CAWCVC010000012.1:0-45336 GCA_963798805.1 uncultured Alphaproteobacteria bacterium | reverse complement strand
TAGCTCGCGCAACCGGCCCGCTTGTCTTAAGGACATCTCGAACAATAACTAAATCGCGATCGGTGTACGTGCGACGGTGTGACTCAGCCTGCCGGGATTCCGGATCTGGGCGAACAAGGGTATGTCGGTTGCATGATCGACGAGGACGCCATTCAATATCGCTGGGACACGGTCGGCATCCGGCTCGACGAGCGGGGGCGGCGCCTGTTCGCAGCGGCCAAGGTGCGGACCGCCGGCTGGGGCGGTCTTGCGGTTGTCGCGCGGATCACCGGGCTCGCCCGCTCGACGATCAATCGCGGCGAGGACGATCTCGATGCGAAGCCGTTGGCGAAGGGGCAGGTTCGTCGCTGCGGTGGCGGACGCCGGGCCGTTGCCGAAACGGATCCAGAGCTTGTGCCCGAGCTCAAGCGCCTTGTCGAGCCTGCAACCCTCGGCGATCCTATACGGCCTCTGATCTGGGTGTCGAAGAGCATGGACAAGCTGGCCGAGACGTTGACGGCGATGGGGCACCCGATCAGCGCCGATACCGTGCGCAAGGAGCTGGTGAAGCTCGGCTTCTCGCGCCAGCACAATCGCAAGGCGGATGAAGGCGCAAGGCATCCCGACCGCAACGCACAGTTCGAGCACATCAACATGAAGGTCGTTGCGGCGCAGGCAGCCGGACAACCGGTCATCTCGGTCGATACGAAGAAAAAGAGCTGGTCGGCAACTTCAAGAATGGTGGTTCCGACTATCGGCCCAAGGGCAACCCGCAGCGTGTGAACGTGCACGATTTCGTCGACAAGGAGCTCGGCAAAGCGGTGCCTTACGGCGTCTATGACGTGGCGGCCAATGCCGGATTGTCAGTGTTGGGATCACCAGCGACACGGCCGAGTTCGCCGTCGAGGCGATCCGCAGCTGGCTCGGACGGATGGGACGTCAGCGCTATCCAAAGGCGCAAGAGCTGACGATCACGGCGGACTGCGGCGGCTCGAACGGCGCGCGCGTGCGACTCTGGAAGGTCGAGTTGCAGAAGTTTGCCGACGAGACTGGGCTCGTGCTCCACGTCCACCACTATCCGCCGGGCACGTCCAAATGGAATAAGATCGAGCACCGCATGTTTTGCTACATCACGCAGAACTGGCGTGGCCGTCCGCTAACGGATCGTCTCGCAATCGTCGAGCTGATTGGCGCCACGACGACAAAGGCTGGACTGAAGGTCGAATGTGCGCTCGATACCCGCACCTATGAGAAGGGCATCAAGGTCAGTCACGCCGAAATGGAGCGGCTCGACATAACAGGCGATGATTTCCATCCCGAATGGAACTACACAATCAAACCAAGACAACCAGGGTTTTCGTAGCAGTTATTGTTCGGAGTGTCCTAAGGCATCGATCTCGGCGTAAAGCGGCTGAGCGCTAACTCCAACGTCTTGCGCGAAGGAGGTGGCCGCTTTGACACGAGCGAGACAGCGCACATGTCCAAATGGGCTTTGGTTTCCATCCCGATGGTCACGAGCGGCAGCTAAAGCGATGCGTTCAAGGAGGCCGGCAGCGGCGATTGCGCAGCGCGGGTCGCGGCCGATGCCGCCTCCCGCGCCCGTTACGAGCGCGACTTTCCCGGCGAGCAAATTCGATGATGCCATGGGCGTGTCCTCGACCTTAGCGTCCGGTGAAGCGGGGGTGCGTTTTTCCAGAAAGGCGGCGCGGCCTTCCGCGTGATCGTCCGTAGTCATCAGAGCGGCCTGCACCTCGCGCTCCCAGTCGAGCGCGGCGGAGAGGCCCTGCGACATCGCGCTCGATGACGCGTGCCCGAAACGCGCCGCCTCGCCAGATCTGCGTGCGGATGGTCTCGCCGGGAAAGACGGGAGCCGAAAAACGCAGATCCAGCGAGCGCAACCGCTGCGGCTGATAATCCGTCAACCCCTAATGAGTGCATGGGTGACGACGCCGAGCGTGCAGAGGCCGTGGAGGATCGGACGCGGGAAGCCGGCCATCTCTGCGACGGCAGGATCAGTGTGCAGCGGATTGTCGTCGCCATTCCACCGGGAATAGAGCGCCTGCTCCGGGCGGGTCGGCAGGTCGATGATGATATCCGGCTCGCTTTCGGGCATCGGATGCGGCGGCTTGACCGGACCCGCGGGACCGCCGAAGCCGCCATCGCCGCGCAAAAAGGTCGTCGAGCGGGTGGTCGCATAGAGCGTCCCGTCCGCGCCCCGCACCTCCTTCTCCGAATAGAGCAGCGCGCCTTTGCCTTCGCCCTTGTCGACGAGCCCGGTAACCCGCGTCCTGGCGACGATCTCGCCCTCGACCGGCAGCGGACCATGGATCCGGATGCCCTGCTCGCCATGAACCAGCCGGACGGCATCGACGCCGGTCTAGGGATTGCGCAGCCAGAAGCCGGGATGGCCGAGCACGACCGCCATGGACGGCATTGTCTTCAGCGCGCGGCGAGCATCGACAAAATCGAGCTGGCGCGCATCAATGGGGTCCTGGCCGAGCCCGATCGAGAGCGCGTAGAATGCCGTGTCGCGCCGCGTCAGCATCTGGCGTATTTCTGGAATGCCAAAGTTCAACAGCTTTTCATGGTCAATCGCCATCGCCGCCTCCGATCTCGATCACCGCGTCGGCGGCGAAGGCTCCTTCCCCTTCGGGCAGCACGATCACCGGATTGATGTCGACGGATCGAAGCGCTTCGCCGGCATGATGCGCAAACGAGGACAGGCGCGACAGCATTTCGGCGAGCGCTTTGACATCAGCCTTCCGGCGGCCGCGCGCGCCGAGCAGAAGCGGCGCCCCCTTCAGCGAGCGGATCATCTCTTCGGCGACATCGACGCCGAACGGACAGCGGCGGAACGCGAAATCTTTCAAAATCTCTACGAACACGCCGCCGAGCCCCACCAACGCCACCGGCCCGAACACCGGATCGCGATGCACGCCGAGAATGCATTCGACGCCGCCCCTGAGTTGACGTGTCACCAGCACGCCGTCGATCTGCGCTTCAGGGGCATGGGCTGCGGCGCGTTCGAGCAACGTTTCGTAGCCTTTGCGAACCGCGGTCTCGCCGTTGATGTCGAGGAGCACGCCGCCGATTTCGGTCTTATGCAGAATGTCGGGGGAAACGATCTTCATCACCACGGGAAAGCCGAATTCTGCCGCGGCGGCAACGGCACCCTCCGGTGTCCGGCAGACCCGCTCCGGAGCCGAGGCAATGCCGGCCTTGGCCAGCAGAGCCTTCGCCTCGGCCTCGCCCGGGCTGGTGCTGGGGAGGCCAACCGGAGCGACGGTGAGCGGCGAGAGAGAGGGTGTGCGGGCGAAAGCCTCACCGAGACGGCCCATGGCCGCGATGGCGACGACGGCGCGGCTCGGATCTTCGAAGACGGTGAAGCCATCCGACTCATATTCACTCACGCGCTCGCGCCCGGCGACGATCGAGAGCACGAACAAGCGGTCGGGATAGCTTGCCTTCAGGCGCCGCAATTGTTCGCGAAGCCCCGCAACGAGGCTGCCGGCATTGGCCGTGTATGTGAGAAAGCCGAGAATGCTTTTATAGCCCCCCTCGCCGATCATCGCGTCGCCGAAGCCGCCAAGCAGCGTCAGGTCGTTCAGGATCTGCGCCGTGCAATCGACCGGATTGCGCGGCGAGGCGAAGGGCAGCATTTCCTTCAGCCGCGCCTGCGTCGCATCCGGCATTTGCGGCATATCGAGGCCGAGCTCTTCGGCAACGTCCGAGATCACCACGCCGCCGCCGCCGCTGACGCTGATGACGCCGAGCGTATTGCCCACCGGATAGATACGCTGCGTGGCGAGTTGCGCAATGTCCAGCATCTCGTCGGTGGTGCGCGCCCGCACCGCGCCGAATTCCTTCAGCACGGCGCCCGTCACGGCATCGTCTCCGGCGATGGCGGCGGTGTGCGATCGCGCTGCCATGCCGCCAAGGACGCTTCGCCCGACCTTCATCACCACGACGGGCTTGCGCGCCTGACGCGCCGCCTCCAGCGCGCGGACGAAACTGTCGCCGCCATTGATGCCCTCGGCATAAGCGGCGATGACGTCTATGCCATCGTCCTCGACCATCCGGCCGATGACGTCGCCGATCGTGATATCGGCCTCGTTCCCGGTCATGACCGCGGCGGCGATGCCGAGTCCGCGCTCGCGCATGACGGCGACCAGATGGCCGCAATAGGCGCCGGACTGGCTGGCGATTCCGATGCGGCCGAGCTTGGGATACCCGGCCTCGAAGACCGAGGCGAAGGTGGCGTAAAAGGCGCTGCGCATGTCGAACAGGCCGAGCGTGTTCGGGCCGACAAGACGCATTCCCCCGGCGCGGGCCGCGGCCAACATATGGTTCTGTTCGCGCTGGCCCTCACCGCCGGTCTCGGCGAATCCGGAGCTGAAGACGATGGCGGTTGCAACGCCGCGGCCGGCCAGATCGGCGATGGTGCCGGGAACGAGAGCGGCCGGGACTGCGACGATGGCTGCATCGGGGACTTCGGGCAGATCGGCGACGCAGGCACAGGCTGCCAGGCCTTGCACCTCCTTCCGGTTCGGGTTGACCGGCAGGATGCGGCCGGCAAATCCAGCTTCCAGCATATAGGCGATGGAGCGGCCGCCGATGCGCTTAGGGTCGGACGAGGCGCCGATGACGGCGACGGAGCGCGGCGCGAACAGATATGAAAGCCCGTCGCCGCCGGGCCCCGTCACAGGACGGCCTCACTGCCAAACAACGCCGTCACTTGGCTCGACAGCGTGCCGCCATTGCCGTGGCAGAGCGCGATATCGCAGCGCTTGAGCTGCCGCTCGCCTGCCTCGCCGCGGATCTGCTCCACCCCCTCGAGGATCAGGAACATGCCGTACATGCCCGGATGTACGCAGGAGAGACCGCCGCCATTGGTGTTGACCGCCAGCCTGCCACCCGGAGCGATGGTGCCATCTTGAACGAAGCGGCCTCCTTCTCCCTTCGGGCAGAAGCCGAGATCTTCGAGGAAGAGGAGTGTCGTGATGGTGAAGGCATCATACAGCATCACCAGATCGACATCTGCCTGCTTCAGGCGCGCCATCTCGAAGGCGCGCGGGCCGCTCTCGGCCGCCGCCGTGCGGGTCAGGTTAACCATCTCCGCAATGGAGCGATGCGAATGGGCGGCGCCGACGCTGAGCAGAAAAACGGGCTTGGTCTTCTTCGCCTTGGCCCGATCGGCGCGCACCATGACGCAGGCCGCGCCGCCATCGGTGACGAGGCAGCAATCGCGGCTGGTGTGGGGATCGCTGACGATGCGGGAGTTTAGCACCTCGCTGAGCGACACAAGGCGTCCCCCGGCGGTGCGCTGGTTGGAACCGTAGCAGATCAGCACGGCGTTGCAGAGGAGGCCGGCATCAAGGGCCAGTGCCGCCTGCATGAGATGCATCTCGAAGGAGGAGCCGCCGATATTGGTGCCGTCGAAGAAGACCGGCTTGATGCCAAGATATTCGCAGACCGAGACGGTCGGGAAGGCGTGGGTGCTGGTCGCGGCGCAAAGCCCGTCGATGTCCTTCAGCTCCAGGCCTGCATCGGCGATCGCCGCCAGCGATGCCTCGCCCAAAAGCTCGATCGCGGTGCGGCCGTGCAACGATTCCCCGCTCATGCAGCACCTTTTTCGCTGACCACGTCGAAGACCACGGCCAGTTCGCCGAGATCGGCGATGCGCGCCTTGACCCTCGTGCCGACAGGCGCCGTCTCGACGCCCTCGATCTGGGTCATCAGGCGCGGGCCTTCGTCGAGTTCGACAAGGGCGACGTTGTAGCTGCCTTCGCGGGTGCGGTTGACGATGATGGCGTAGATGGAACCGAAGCCGGATGCCTCTACCCATTCCAGGTCCTGGACGCCCGTGCCTGGTGCGGCAACGCGCGGGTAGAAGACATGCTGGCCAGTGGAAACGCTGCGCTGGATCATGAAGCGGCCTTCCTGAAGAAAGGCGCGATACTGGGCTTCCGGTCCGGGACCGGCCGTGGCCTTCGGCGTCATGCGTATCTTCACCTTGTTAGCTGCGACCATCCACCAGGATTGACGCCGACGTGCCATCCTGGGAGGACAGGCGTTTGCGGACGATCACAGATCGGCTGGACGCGCGCTGGCAGACCGGCTGACATTCTCTGCACCTTAGACTCCGAACAGAGAATTACAATCTGTGTATTGAATGAAACGGATTTATCGAGGCGCTGTCAGAGCCGTCTCTGCAGTAACGATTTAAGTTCATCCTGTGTATAGAATATTGTTCTGTTTTAAGAACGGCTATCAGCCTGCGGTCGATCGGCAAGCAGGCCGTCATTTATCGCGCGGACGTGCCAGGCTCTTCCGCCAGACGAACTCGACCTCGAGTCTCTGCCCCACGCGAATTTCGTTATTGCCATGCATTGCCAGCAGCGCCTCGCCGGCGAGGCGTCCCATCCCGCGATGTGGAACGTGGACGGTCGTCAAAGGCGGATTGCAGAACCGGGCTACGTCGATGTCGTCAAAGCCGACGATGGAGATGTCCTTGGGCACGCGGAGCCCGGCCTCCTGCGCTCCCGCCAGGGCGCCGATGGCCAGCACGTCATTGCCGCAGATCACGGCGGTCGGCCGGGGCTGGCACACGATCAGCCGGGCAAGAGCGTCGCGCGCGGCTTCGAAGGAGTATTTCACTTCGATGACGCAATCCCGCCCGAGGCGCAGGCCGGCAGCCTTCGTCGCCCGGCGCACCCCGGCAAGCCGCTCGACCGCCCGGTCATTGCCTTCGGTGATGCCGGCGATCATGGCGATGGACTCGTGCCCGCAGCCGATCACCTCGCGCGCAACCATCGCGCCGGCTTCCTCATTGTCGAACCCGACACAGACATGCGGGCAATTGCGCTTCCAGGTCCAGGCGAGGACGAACGGGATCTTGCGCTGATAGAGGAATTGATAGGTGCGCTCGTCGCGGGCTTCGCCGATCAGCATGAGGCCATCCACGCCGCGTGAGATCAGCACCCGGATCTGCGCCAGCTCGCGCTCAGGCGAATAGTTCGAGGTGGAGACCAGAAGTGTGACGTCGTCCTCGGCAAGCCGTTCCTGCAGCGCCTGAAGGCCGCGCGCGAAAATGGCGTTGTCCATGGTCGGAATGACCGCTCCCATGATGTTCGTCCGGTTCAGGACGAGCGCCCGGGCTCCGAAATTCGGCGCATAGCCGAGCGCGTTGACGGCGTCCATGACGCGCTTGCGCGTCGGCTCGCGCACGCGTACGGGATCGTTGAGACAGCGCGACACGGTGGCCGTCGAAACGCCCGCATAGCGCGCCACATCCTCGACCGTAGGCGCATCTATCCCTCTGTCCCTGCTCATCAAGGCTCTCTCTGAGTTGTCCCATATTACAGCAAAATTTGCGCTTGCACCGAAAAATGTAAGCGCTTACAGTTTTCCCATGATGCCAAACGGCAATGATCGGGGCACGAGATCGGAGATCGCGAGGGGACGGGCCGCTTTGTTCGTCGCGCTCCTTTTGACAGCGGTTTTTGGTGCCAATGTCGCGGACGGAAAGATCAGCAACAGCGCCTTCATGAGCGATGTCGCCGAAGCCATCGTGCTGTTCGTCGCCTCGATTTTCTTCGTCATCGGCGTGCTCCATCTGGAGGATGCCGCAAATCAAGCTTCAGAAAACGGCAATGGGAGGAACGGCAATGCTGGACGAGAAAGAACAAGCCGAGATTAAGTCGGAAGAACGCAGGCGTTTCCTGCAGCTTGCAGGCACAGCGGGATTTACGGTCGCTGTCGTCGCTGCGGCCGGCGGCGCGCTGACGTCCACCGAGGCGTCGGCCCAGACCGCAAAGGAGGAAAAGGATCGCGAGGCCGCCGCCAAGCATATCATTACGGTGGCCACGGAATACGCCATCGGGACGACCCGCAGCTACCCGATGATGCAGCTCGATTTCAAAGAGAACATGCAGAACGCGACCAACGGACAGGTCTATGTCAAGCTTGCGCCGGCTGGCCAGCTGGGCATCGGCAGCGCACTGGCGCAGAAGGTGCAGTCGGGCACGGTTCAGGTCGGGCAGTTCTCGCTGTCGAATTTCGCGCCTTACGCACCCGCCGTCGACCTGATCAACATCCCTTATTTCTGCGGCGCCAATCAGCGTTTCGTGAACCTGGTCACCTCCGATGTCTGGAAACAGCAAGTGAACACGAAAGTGGAGGAGCGTGGCTTCCGTCCGCTGCTCTATTTCTGCATCGATCCGCGCGTCGTCGCCGTCCGGAAGGGCGCCACCAAACCGATCATCACGCCCGGCGACATGGCCGGCATCAAGTTCCGCGTGCCCGGCTCCAAGATGCTGCAGCAGTTCTATCGGATGGTCGGCGCGAACCCGACGCCGGTCGCCTGGGGCGAGACGCCGTCGGCAATCAAGCAGGGCGTGGCCGACGCGCTCGATCCGTCCGTCGGCGCTCTCTACGCCTTCGGCTTCAAGGACATGCTAAGCCATGTCACCTTCACGCAGCCCGTTCCGGACAGCCAGTGCTACGCCTGCAACCTGGAATGGTTCAAGACGCTGAACTCGGAGGTGCAGAACGGCATCGACTGGGCGTCCGAGATGACCTTCCATCAGAATCTCGCCAAGGTGCCGTCCTCGCGCGCCTTCGCCATGGCCGAGATGCGCAAGTCCGGCGTCGAGTTCCATTCTCTTACCGAGCAGCAGCTTGCCGAATGGAAAGATGCGGCCGGCTATCAGCGCCCTGAATGGGACAGCTTCAAGAAAGAGCTGGCCGGCTCGATGGAGATCTTCGCCAAGCTCGTCGAAGCAGCGGGCACGCGCGGCAAATATTACGTACACGACGCATAAGCCGTAGGGCAAAGACGCCGACCGGATGCCGATGGCATCGAAGCGGCCCCGAATCGACAGTACGCTGACAAACCACCGTGCTGCATCCGGGACGGCATCCGGCGCGGCAATCCTGGGACGCCTGTATCATTTAAAGAGAAGAACCGGCATGCCTGGCTTTCTGCGACTGCTCGACAAGAACGCCGAGCGATGGCTTCTGCTCGTCTTCTACGTGATGATCGTCGCGACGATGGCGATCGAGGTGCTGCGCCGCGAGGTCTTCGCCTATTCCTCGGTCTGGGGCGAGGAGATTGTGCGCTACGCCTTCATCTATCTCGCCTGGATCGGCGCATCAGCAGCGGTGAGAGAACGCGCCCATATCCGCATCGATGTGCTCTTTCACTATGTCGGGCCGCGCATGAAAGCGCTGCTCTACATTTTCGGTGACCTGGTGATGCTCGCCGTAGCCCTGATCGCCGCCTACTGGTCCTTCGCGACGGTCGCCACCTCCTGGCATTTCGGTTCGGTCAGCGCCGGACTGCGCGTGTCTATGGTGTATTTTCTCGCCGCCGTGCCCTTCGCCTTCGCCTTGATGATGGTCCGCCTTATTCAGTCTCTGTTCAGGGATATCGATGATCTGCGCGCCAAACGCCCGGTCTATGAGGGCGAGCGGCTGTTCGAGTAGGGGCCCAGGCATGTGGCAGCAGTTTCAGCAGCACTCGGTCGATCTGGGATGGGAATTTTACGGCCCCGTCATTTTCCTCTTCGCCCTGTTTACGCTTGCAGTCCCGATCTGGGCGGCCATTGGAGCGGCATCGATCACGATGCTGGTCTGGAGTGGCGTGGTGCCGTTGTCGCTGATCGGCGAATCCCTGTTCGACGGCATCGACCATTTCGCGCTGACCGCGATTCCGCTTTTCATCCTGACGGGCGACGTGCTGGTGCGGACCGGGCTCAACCGAAAATTCCTCAACATCGCCGACGCCCTGACCTCCTGGGCGAAGGGCGGCTTCGGATCGGCGACTGTGCTGGTCTGCGGCATGTTCTCGGCAATCTCCGGTTCGGATGCGGCGGGCGCCGCGGCTGTCGGACGGATGACCATCGCGCGGCTGGTCGAGTCCGGCTATCCGCGCGCCTATGCCTGCGCGCTCGTCGCATCCGGCGCCTGCACCGGTATCCTGATCCCGCCGTCCATCGCCTATATCGTTATCGGCCTCGTGCTCGGAATTTCAGCCTCCACCCTGTTCCAGGCGGCGATCATTCCCGGCCTTCTGATCCTCGGCTCGATCCTCATCACCAACATCATCGTCAACCGTATCCAGGCCTATGAGGGCGGCGGCGCAATCAGCTTTGCGGAATGGCGCGCCAATCTCTGGGGGGCGATCGCCGACGGTTGGTACGCCTTCCTCGTGCCGGGGATCATCTTTTACGGCATCTTCTCCGGCAAGCTGACGCCTACGGAGGCGGGCGCGGTCGCCGTCGTCGTGACGATCGCCATGGGCTTTATCCTCGGCACGCTGCGCCTCTCCGACTTCCCCTCCATGCTGGTCAGCTCGGCCAAGGTCAACGGCGTCATCCTCCCGATCATCGCCTTCTCGCTGCCCCTGGCGCAAACTCTCGCATCGCTCAACGTGCCGCAAGGCTTTATCGGCGCTGTAACCTCGCTCACGGACGACCCCAATCTCTTGATCCTCATCATGATCGGCATACTGATCGTGGCGGGCTGCGTCATGGAGTTGACGCCGAACATCGTCATCCTGTCGCCGATTCTGAAACCGCTCGCCGACAATATCGGCATGAACGAGATCCAGTTCTGCGTGATGATGATCACCGCCCTTGGGGTCGGTTTCATCACGCCGCCGCTCGGGCTCAACCTATTCGTGGTCTCAGGAATCACCGGCGAGCCGATCCTGAAGATCGCCTATTACTCTCTGCCCTATGTTTTCTTCATGCTGCTGGTGGTGCTGCTGATCGGCTTCGTGCCCGAGCTGTCCACCGCGCTTCTGCCGGCTGCTTATCATTAGGAGAGCTCCCTTGGCTTTGCACTATCTGAAGAAGGCCGAGAAGACGGCCGCGACCGGCGAGAGCGACGTTCAGGCCCAGGTGCGCGTCATGCTCGACGAGATCGAAGCGGGCGGCGACGCGAAGGTGCGCGAATATGCGGCGAAATTCGACAAATGGGACGGCGAGATCCTCGTCGCCAGGAAGGACATCGCCAGGGCCGCCGCGACCGTCAGCCAAAAGCTGAAGGACGACATCCGCTTTGCGCATGACAATGTCCGCAAATTCGCCGAAGCGCAGAGAGCGGCACTTCAAGACTGCGAAGTCGAGATCGTCCCTGGACTGATCGCCGGTCAGATGCAGATCCCAGTTGCGGCTGCCGGCTGCTATGTGCCGGGCGGGCGCTACAGCCATATTGCCTCTGCGGCGATGACGGTGACGACCGCGAAGGTCGCGGGCGTCGATCACATCACCGCGGTCTCGCCGCCCCGGTCGGGCGTCGGCATCAACCCGGCGATCCTCTACACGCTCGATCTGTGCGGGGCGAACACCATCCTCAATCTCGGCGGCATTCAGGGCATCGCCGCCATGGCCTTCGGCCTGTTCGGAACGCCGCCCGTCGATATTCTCGTCGGCCCCGGTAACCAGTTCGTCGCCGAGGCGAAGCGCATTCTCTATGGCCGGGTCGGAATCGATATGTTCGCCGGGCCGACCGAGTCCATGATCATCGCCGATGCGACAGCCGATCCGTCCATCGTCGCCTGGGACCTCGTTGGGCAGGCCGAGCACGGCTACAACTCTCCCGTCTGGCTGATCTCGCTCGACCGGGCGCTGGCGGAGAAGGTGATGGAGCTGGTGCCTCGCTATATCGACGAGCTGCCCGAGCTGAACCGCCAAAACGCCACGGTGGCCTGGCGCGACTATGGCGAGGTCATGCTCGCCAGCGACCGCGAGGAAGCGGCCAAAGCTTCCGACCGCTATGCCTCCGAGCATCTGCAAGTCCAGGCCGCCGATCTCGACTGGTGGCTCGCGCGGCTGCGGAATTATGGCTCGCTGTTCCTCGGCGAGGAAACCACCGTCGCTTTCGGCGATAAGGTCTCCGGGCCAAACCATGTGCTGCCGACCAAGGGCGCGGCAAAATATACGGGCGGCCTCTTCGTCGGCAAATTCATCAAGACGGTGACCTGGCAGCGCATGACGCGCGAGGCGAACCGCTCCATCGCCCAGGCCTGCGCCCGGATCTCGCGGCTCGAAGGCATGGAGGCGCACGCCCGCACCGCCGATGTGCGGCTGGCGAAATATTTCCCCGGCGTCAATTTCGACCTGATGGCCAGGAGCGAATAGGACGCAAACGTCATGAACGGCTCGCTCTTCGACATCTCCGGGCGTGTCGCCTGCGTCACCGGCGCGAGTTCCGGCATCGGGCGTCATCTGGCGACGGCGCTTGCCGAGGCGGGGGCGAAGGTCGTCGGCGTGGCGCGGCGAACCGCGCAGCTCGAGGCATGGCGGTCGGAAGCGGGCGGCGGCGCAACGGCCGCCGTCGCCGCCGATCTTTCCGATCCTTCGCAAATGAAGATTGTGGCCGAGCGCATCGCTGCCCCATTCGGCTCACCGGACATCCTGATCACCGCAGCCGGTGTCAATGCGCGCGAGGCGGCGGACGACGTAACGCTCGACGGCTGGTCGATCACGCTCGCCGTCAATCTCGCCGCGCCGTTCTTTCTTGCCCAGGCGCTCGTTCCCGCGATGAAGGCAAAGGGCTGGGGCCGCATTCTCAACACCGCCTCGCTGCAGACGGTCCGCGCCTTTCCGGGCGGCGTTGCCTATGGCGCGTCGAAGGCCGGTATCGGTCAATTGACGCGCTCCGGGGCGGAGGCCTGGTCGCAATTCGGCATTAATGTCAACGCCATCGCGCCGGGCTTTTTCGAGACCGAGCTGACCGCGCCGGTCTTCCGCGATGCCG
Source organism: uncultured Alphaproteobacteria bacterium (assembly GCA_963798805.1). GTDB lineage: Bacteria > Pseudomonadota > Alphaproteobacteria > Rhizobiales > Rhodomicrobiaceae > CAVZCK01. Next base: position 32,592 of record CAWCVC010000012.1, on the reverse strand, counting down.
AGTTGGCGGCGAAAAACGCCGCCCAGACCTGCATCGGGCGGAACGGCAGGCTCGACGATCTTGTCGGGCCGGCGCTGTTCTTTTGCTCTCCGGCGTCGGACTATGTGACGGGACAGGTGCTATTCGTCGATGGGGGCTTCACGGCAAAATGAAAGCGCTGGTTTATATTGCACGGGAAAGCATCGTGCTCCGTGACGTGCCCGATCCCGCGCCCGGTGAGGGTGACGCTCTCATCCGCGTCGAGGCGGTCGGAATTTGCGGCTCGGACATGCACGCCTTCTTCGGTCACGACGAACGCCGGCCGGCCCCGCTCATCCTCGGACATGAAGCGGCGGGCGAAGTGATCGCCGGGGCGCGCCGCGGAGAGCGCGTCGCGGTCAATCCGCTGGTTACCTGCGGGACTTGCGAGGACTGCAGCGCCGGCCGCGACAATCTCTGCAAGGACAGAGAGATCATCTCGATGCCGCCGCGCGAAGGAGCATTCGCCGAGATGATCGCGATCCCGGACCGCAATCTCGTGACGATCCCGCACGGCTTTCCCCCCGAAAAGGCGGCGCTGGCCGAGCCGCTCGCCTGCGGCTGGCACGCCGTCCGGCTCGCCGGGCGCGCAACGCATGGTCCGCTTTCCGCCGCCCGCGTGCTCATTCTGGGCGGCGGCGCGATCGGCGTGGGCGCTGGGCTGGCCCTGGCCGCCCGCGGCGTAGCGGAGATCTGGCTCTCCGAGCCCAACGAAACACGGCGAAAAGCTGTAGAAGCGATCGGCCCGTTCCGCACCTTTGATCTGCTGCAGTCGGAGCACCCCTGGCAGGGCAGCGTCGACCTCGTCATCGACGCCCATGGCGGCGGGGCGACGCGAGCCGCCGCGTCTGCCGTCGTGCGCCCCGGAGGCGTCATCATCCACATCGGACTGGCACAGGCCACCGGCGGCCTAGATGTGCGGCGGATGACACTACAGGAGATCACCTTCCTCGGCACCTATACCTACACGGCTGAGGATTTCCGCCAGACCGTTGAGGCCATGATCGACGGCGGGCTCGGCGCGCTGGACTGGCCGGAACTTCGTTCGCTCTCCCAGGGTGTCGCGGCTTTCGACGACATCGCCGCCGGACGCGTTGCGGCCCCCAAGATCATTCTCAGGTCTTGAGAAGAGGCTGACGCTGCCTTGAGCATGCCCCGCCTCCCCGCGCGGGCGGTCGGTTGGCGGTTCGCTGGGCAACGCCGCGATTCCCGCTTTAACTTTTTGCGGCCGACCTCGCTCAATACTCATCTCGACACCTATTCCTTCCTCAAGCCGGAACCTGGACGATGACCGGCGGCGATCCGTTCAAGCCAACGCGTTACGGCGACTCCGAGAAATCGGTGCGCGAGGCGAGGCAGAAATCGGACCGACCGTCGCCGATTAGCACGACAAGCCAGCCCGGCTGCGCCGAGCGGCATTTGCAGACGCCGCTGCCGCTCCGCAGTCCGGCGAGGCCGGAAACTCCGCGATCCAGCGATCATCGCCAACCGGCCGGAGCCGGTTCCAGGTGACCGGCAGGCGCAGCCCCGCCCGATCGAGCAGCGGCAGAATGCAGCGGTCGAAGCCGTCCGAGACGATTTCCATGGTCGCGCCGAGCGAGCGCGCCATGACTGCAAAGGCGGCGAAATCCCGATCGATGGCGATATCGACAAGAAAAGCGTCGATGTCTTCGGCGGTTGCGCGGATGAGGGCAGCCTGACGCGCCAGGCATTCACGCGAGCCAATTTGCCCGCCGAGCCATTACTCTTCGACGGTTAGCCATACCGGATTCGCGAAGCGGCCGAGCAGCGCGTCGGTCGTATCTTGCAACGCTACGGTGCCATCGAAATCTATGACGAAATGAAGCCGCATTGAGACCCCCCCCCCGATGACGGAGGGAGCTAGAGTAAACCGCCTGCCAGCAGGAAAAGCGTTGCTGTTCAAGGAGTTCAGGCGCGGTCTTTTCATCGGGGAAGCTACAAATCTTGTAACTCGCCCCGCATCTTGTGGATGCGCCAGCGCCTCAGGAGACGGCAGCTGTCCAGCGCGCCGCGCCGGAAGCGGCTGGTTCTGGTGAGCTTCGAGCGATAGGGCAGTGAAATTCGGAGTGCGGGGCGGTGCTGTCAGACGATCCGAACGATCGGCGATGTCGTTGGCGGAGAGGGAGTCCGCCATGGAAGCATTTCCTGAGAACTCCTGAGATGGCTTGGGCTACATTGAGATAAAAAAATATCACGTAAAAACAACAATATCGGCAAAAATTATTGCTCAGATCGTCTCATTGACTTTCGCCGAAGCGCAGTCTATTTGGGGGATGCAATTGGGGGATGAGCGAGGGGACAACTACTCATGGAAGCGCGGGCGGCAATAAGCGGGTCTTCGTCCCGACGAGCAAGGGGACAGCACCGCCTGAGCCACCAGCGTGTGCTCAAACTGAAAGAGGCTGGCAAATATGAGGATGGCGGTGGTCTGCGTCTCGTCGTCGACCGGCAGCTAAACAAGCGCTGGGTGCTCCGCTTAACGATTAAAGGCAAACGCCGGGAACTCGGACTTGGCTCATTTCCCGAGATCTCACTGGAAGCAGCCCGTCACAAAGCTGCAGAACTGCGCTCTCGAGCAGCCGAAGGGACAGATCAGCGTGCGATTGAAATAAAAGAGAGGCGTGCACGAGGCGTTACCTTCGAGGAGGCTTTCTGGACTTATTTCGAGGTCAAGCAGCACACTCTTTCCAACGCAAAACACCTCAAACAATGGCCTTCGACAATGAAAGTCTATGCTTTTCCCGTGATCGGCAAGATGCCGGTCAATGAGGTGGCGGCTGGCGACATTATCCGTCTGCTCCAGCCGATCTGGTATGAAAAGGCCGAAACGGCTCGGCGTGTGCTGCAGAGGCTGGAGGCTGTTTTCAAGAGCGCGATCGTTCGCGGTTTCCGTGAAAAAGCCTCGCCATGCATCGGCATTGCCGGCGAACTCGGAACCGCTCACCGCAAGGTCGTGCATTTTCGGGCTTTGCGTTACAGCGATATGACGGAGTTCGTGCAAGTCATCCGTGACAGCAAAGCGCGGCCGGTGACGAAGCTATGTTTTACTTTTCTTGTTCTGACGGCGGCTCGATCGTCCGAGGCGCGGCTAGCCGCCTGGAGCGAGATTGACCGCGACACGGGCCTCTGGGTGATACCGGCCGAGAGAATGAAGGCCCGCCGGGAGCACATCGTCCCGTTAACTCGTCAGGCCATCGCCATTCTTGAGGAAGCCCGCCAGCTTGGTGAAGGCTCTCTCATTTTCGCCACGGCACCTGATAAGGCGCTCTCCGATATGACGCTGACGAAGCTGATCCGTGATCTTGGCTGGGCCGAGCGCTGCACCGTTCACGGCATTCGCTCCTCGTTCCGGGAATGGTGTGCGCTTGAAGCAAAGGTGTCTGACCGCATTGCAGAAGCTGCACTCGCGCATATCGATAAGGATCGCGTGCAGGCAGCCTATTTGCGCTCGAACTTCGTTGAGGAACGTCGCAAACTCATGCAGTCTTGGGGAGACTTTATCCTGACTGCTCGGTGATTTATCCTTTGGGAGCCAGGCAGATCCTTTTCGAGCCAACTGTATGATACCCGGGACTGAAATGCCGCGCTGCAAAATGTTCCGTTAGCGGATTTTTATAATCACCGTAAATCGCAGCCACAAAAGGAGGTGGTTCCGCGCCTATATCTGGAGATAGATCGGCCGGAGATTACACCGTGGTCGCCGATACGCGGCGGCGCTGATCTGCGGCGGAGAAGGTGGCGATTGTCGCTGAAGCATCGGGTAGCTGTCCGAACATCTCGGCGGTAGCGCGGCGGCATGGGATCAATCCCAGCCTGTTGTTTCGCTGGCGGAAGGCGCTGGCTAAGCTGGACATCCTCCAGCCGACCTTCGTTCCCATCGCCTTGCCCGCGCCGATTCCACCGGCGCCGATCACGCCGGCAAAGCCGGACACGCTCGATATTCTGATCGCCGGCGGCCGCACGGTGCGTGTCGGCACCGACATCGATCCAGCGGCGCTCGTCCGTATCATCTCAGCGCTGGAGGGGCGCTGATGATCCCGGTTCCGGCTGGCGTGCGGGTGTGGCTGGCGACCGGGCACACCGATATGAGGAAGGGCTTTCCGTCTCTGTCTCTCCGATCAGCAAACCGCCACGCCGCAGGCCCGCGCGGCGGCCACTTCCTGCGCATCTCCCGCGTGAGCGCATCATCTATCCGCAGTGGGCCGTTTGCCCATGCTGCAGTGGCGTTAGCTTTCGCAAGCTGGGCGCGGATGAGACCGAGAGCCTGGAGCGCGTGCCGGCACAGTGGAAGGCGGTCGTGCATGTCCGAGAGAAGTTTGCCTGCCGCAAATGCGATACGATCGTTCAGGCTCCCGCGCTCTCGCATCCGATTTTCACGCGGCCGCGCCGGGCCGCATTTGCTGGCCGAGATCGTGTTCGGCAAATACCGGGCGCATCAGTCACTCAATCGCCAGAGCATATCGACAAAGACCGCGTGCGAGCCGCCTATTTGCGTTCGAACTTCGTTGAGGAACGTCGCAAACTGATGCAGTCCTGGGCTGATTTTGTGCTGACTACTGAGTGATTTACTCTCTATGAACCCCCTTGCTCGGTGGGAACGCTGTTGGCGACATTACGACGGCGTCCTGCCGCTCAGAAGTCGAAAGCGTCCAAATGCTGACGAAGATGTTGGCCACATCACATCGTCGTTGCCCGACCGACTGGCCAAAAACGCGTGAATCAGAACGTCTCGGCCATTCATGGGCCATAGGTCTAATCAGGGGCTTTTCCATCGGAACCCCATGATTGTCAGTGACGCGTTCGCTTCGTTATCTCCCTCCTTCGCCGACGACCGCGAACGGGGCCTAAGCAAGTTTGTCTGAACTGGCCAACAAATACCGGTTGTGATTCTGTTTTCGCAATGATTCGCGGGGGCAAGACATGGCTGGCAAATCTTCGGTAGCGGCGACAGATGAGCAGAAAACGGCTCTGAAGGCTTTAGCGGGCGGTGTGGATCGCGCCGAAGCGGACCGAGCGCGCGCTGTCCTGCTGACGCTCGATAGCTGGACCAGCGCCCGGATCGCCCAGGCATTTGGGGTGCGCGAGGATACGGTTCGGCTTTGGCGCAGCGAGTTTATGCGCGGCGGGATTGATGCGCTGAAGGCGAGCGTTGCTCCTGGACCAGTGCCGTTCAAGGCGGAAGCCGCGCTGAGAGTTGCTGGACCGCTTCTGTCACAGCCGGTGGCGGATAGAACGAACTGGACACTTGCCCGTCTTGCCGACGAGATCGCAGCCCGAGAACATATCTCAATCTCTCGCTCGCAGCTCTCCAAAGTCTTGCGCAAAAAGGGGGATTTCGCTTCCGGCGACCGCGGCACACGTTGAAAGGGCGCCAGATCGCGAACGAGATTGATCGCGTTGGTCTTCGGCTCAAGCTGCGCAAAGCCCAGGCTGAGGCCGGCGATATCGCTCTCCTGTTCGCCGACGAGAGCGAGGCGCTGACGCATCCCTATTTGGCGCGCGCCTGGGCAAAACGTGGTGCCGATCTTCGTGTGCCGGCACCTGGACAATCGAAGAAAGTCGCCATGATGGGTGCACTTGACTGGTTGGGCCGTAGGCTGATCGTTACGACCTCTCGCAGCAAGCGCAGCATCGACTTCATCACCCTGCTGCAAAACCTTGATCTGCTCTATGGCCCCAAGCTCGGAATACGGGTCAAGCCCGTCGTGATCGTGCTCGACAACGGCCCGATCCACACCAGCAAGGCGACCCTGGCAGCGCTTGCCGCCCGCGCGCATTGGCTCACCGTTGAGTGGCTGCCCAAATACACGCCCGAACTCAACGACATCGAGGTCGTCTGGCATGATCTCAAAGCCCATCATCTGGCCCACCAGACATTTACCGATGCAGAAACCCTCGACGCTGCCATTCACCATGCTGTCGCAGTCTTGAACTTAGAACGAAGTCGCGATCCGTTGGCCAACCAAAGAATCTCTGCTTAGGCGGCTGGGTGGGCGTTGTCTGATTGCGATCTGTCATCCATGAGAGCAATCATGGCTTGCTGCAATGCTTCCGCTCGGCCGGCCTCTGGGTTCCGGTCGAGTTCGGCGAAGGTGCCCGTGGTGAGCTGCACGGCTGCGTCGAAATAGGGAGGGCATGGCCGATCTGGGCCATGGAACCGCTGTTGAACCGCCAGCACGGCACTGCTGCTTACGCCGGAGACTGTGCGAAAAAACGTCCAAGCTTGAGGCGAGTAGAATATTTTTCCCACTTGATCGCCGTGGCGGCGTTTGAGGCGCTTCGGGGGTGTCCGCCGAACACACCGATCTGAGGAAATTTGCAGCGTGGGCGCACTCCACAGGGAGACTGGGGAATAAATTTCTACGATGATTTTGCGCGCCAACGTGTTCCCGCAGGCTCGCCTCAAAGCGTGCACACGCATAGCTGCCTGCGCTGACACCGATAATCCCAGTTCGGCCTGCACTTTCCTATAGGCAATGCAACGCTGGTCACTAAAAAGCTGCGATATGCTACGTTGCCAACAATATTGTGGGCAGCGATACATTAATATCCCCATGCAAATAGGCGTACGGCTTGCTGTTTTCACCGGACAAGATTCCAAACATGTGCAACCACGTATATGCCGCAAATTACAAGCAGATGCCCCCGACGATGGGCGGACGATGCCCGTACCCGGAGTTCTACGAGAGGGCGCGGTCGACAGCGGCGCGTAGTATCGTGCCGACGTTGCCGGTGGACGACCGGGGCGACTGCATCTTTCACAGCCGGGAAGTTGCGTGGAAGCGGAACAACGATTTCGAAGGGCACTTCCGCCAGCTCGTGAGGCTGCTCGCGGCCGACGCGGAAGCTAAGTACTACGACTTTGCGGAGTTTGTTTTCGTTGGAGGTGGAGCGGCGGACGGCTCTGGGCCGCATCAGCTCCACATCGCAGATGAGGTCTTTCACCAGTCGGCGTACTTCACCGCAGCGTCTTTTCTCGACGCACTCACGCTTGACGCCATCGATTTTACCAGTGGCGCAAACTTTCGTGGAGCAACCTTCGCGGGCGACCTGAAGGTTACCAATGCCCGTTTCCAAAGCCTAGACTTCAGCAGGGCGGAGTTCCAGCGGCGCGTTCTTTTCACGAAGGTCGAGCTGGTGAGCTACGCTTCCTTTGCCAAGGCGAGGTTCGCCGGAACGGCGGACGGGCATGTGGTAAAGTTTGAGGACTCGCGGTTTGACGCGATCACCGATTTTTCGGACGCGACCTTTGAACTCGGCGACGAGTTCAACGGTGGAGTTTCGGCGCACGCGATTTGAGGAGCCCGCAGACTTCAAGAGCGCCCGCTTCCACTGCCAAGTCATATTCAGCGATGTTTCTTTTGCGGGCGACGCCGAATTTATCGATACATCGTTTGGCACTATCAGATCTTCCGCCCGGTATCGCGGGAGCGCCGTCGAGTTCAATCGGATCGAGGTAGCAGCAGAGTCGGTCCTCAGGTTCGAGAGTACGGACCCGCAACAGAAGATGTTCAGCCACGACGTTCAATTCAGCTTTAAGGAGGTGCCGGCCGGATTAATCCGCTTCAAAAACGTCAACTTCAATAACATTGACCAAGCCTCTCGAGAGCGCCTCACGCACTTCGCTAGGTTGGGCAAGGTCGAGATCGGATCAGGATGCATCAAGTATCGGTTTCAGACCCCCATCAAGAAAGTCTCCGTCAGTGGTGGCAACACCCCGATAATATTGGAGATCTGCCAGACCTTCGTAAATTACTTCACAACATGGAACGGATTTAACCTAGGTCTTGAAATCGTCGAGCGGAACAATGCAGAGCTCCATTTTTTCTATTTTACAGACGAGGACATCTCCGAAGCGAGCTTTCACGAACGTCTGACAGCGACAGAGCGGCACCTGTGGAGTCTCCTCTCGGTCCGTGCCTACGACCAGCTACGGGCGCTGGACACGTCGTCGAGGCCAGTGCGATCTGCCCGCAAGGAAAGCGCGGTGGTTAACGCTGTCGACGGCTTGGTGGCGATGGTCTCGATTCTCTTTCGCGTCGGGATCAGAATCGCCATTGGGAAGTGGAATGAGGCCAACACGCGCGGGCTGCTTGGTGCCATTCGCTTGAACGACGACGATCTGGAAAATAGCGCCCAAAGCCTGCATTGGTTCATCGTCGACCGATACACGGGCGCGGCCCTTATCGCCATCAGTAAAGAGCAGAACATGGGGTTGCCACCAATGATCCTCGGACACCGAGAAGAGCCCGCCGATGCCATAGACGTAGCCATACTAACCGCCATTGATGTGGAGCGGAGGGCGGTTTGCGAGGCGTTCGGATTCGGTAAACTCCATCGGACCAGGAGGGCCGGGCGATGGTACTGGCGCGGCCAACTATCCCTGGAAGATGGTTCTGCGCTTGAAGTGGTCGTTGCCCAGCCGGCCGACATGGGGCAAGTCGAAGCCGCCACTCTGACCAAGGATGTGCTCCACAACTGGAAGCCTCGCACGGCCTTGTTGGTTGGGATCGCGGCGTCTACTGATCCGGAAAAGGTGCAACTGGGCGATGTCGTGGTGGGCAAAAGCGTCTGGTATTACGAGCACGGCAAGGTCACCCCGCAAGGCACCAAACCTCAGCCCGAGATGATGCAAGCCGACGCTGGATTCTTAAATCACTTTACCGGGCTGAACGGCTGGGATGGGGAAGTCGGGGTGGAGCGCCCCGACGGCAGCGAGAGCAAACCCAAGATCCATCAGGGCGTAATTGCTTCAGGTGAGAAAGTCATTGCCGACGAGGCGGTGCGGAACGAAATCGCATCCGGACATCGGAAGATCATCGCAATTGCCATGGAAGACTATGGTTTCAGCCGTGCCATTTCGCAGAGCGATGAGCGAGTGCGGCATCTCGTCGTTCGAGGTATCTGCGACGAGGGAAGTTCTACCAAAGATGACAGGTGGCACAAGTATGCAGCTAGTGCAGCTGCGGCGTTCGCCAAGCATTTTCTGTTGGATGGGGCACTCGCCCCGAGAGCTGGAGCGGCGCGACCGCACGAGTAAAGCCGGCATTCCGCGCTGGATAGTCGGCTTAGGGGACTAAGGTGGATATTAATAGGCGCATACGCCGCGCGTTAGCAGCAATTGAGCTGGGTTACAGCGCGGTTGCATGTTCTGCATGTCGTCCGATTCTAAGTTTTGTTCCGTATTCGTCTTCGTTCGGAGAGTTCCGGTCCATTTCTCCTCGTCCTACGTTCTTGCATTTGACGGCGAGACTGCGGTGTTTTTCACCGTGGCGCTTCAACTCCAGCGGCGACCGGCTTGGGCCAAGGAACGACGACCCGCTTGCGGGAGCGCGCGCGGCGCGGGGGCCGTACCGCAGGGACAGGGTGCGGCTTGAACTGATAGAGATCGCGCAATGTATCCGGGCATTGCGGCCTGAGGATTGAGGGGTTTCGAACCTTTACCTCAGGAGCGTGCCATGAGTAACAAGCCCATCAGCGATCTTCGCCGCCGCATGATTGAGGACATGACCGTTCGCTCGTTCAGCGACAATACCAAGAACAACTATATCCGCCACGTTGAGGCACTTGCCGAGTTTCTCGGGCGTTCGCCCGACACGGTGACCGGGGACGATCTCAGGCAGTTCCAGCTGCGTCAGGTCCAGCAAGGTGCCCAGCCCTCGAAGCTGAACAGCCAGGCTTCGGGTTTGCGCTTTTTCTTCACCATCACGCTCGGCCGCGCCGATCTCACCCACCAACTGGCGCGCACGCATTATCCGCGCAAGCTGCCGCGCGTGCTCTCCCCCGATGAGGTTGCCCGGCTGCTCGAGGCCGCACCGGGCCCGGGGCTCAAATACAAGGCGGCGTTGAGCATTGCCTATGGCGCCGGCTTGCGCGGCGGCGAGATCGTGATGCTGCGCGTCAGCGACATCGATTCCGAGCGCATGCTGATCCGGGTTGAGATGGGCAAGGGCCGCAAGGATCGCCACGCCATGCTCTCCGGACAGCTCCTGGAGCTGTTGCGCGCCTGGTGGCTGCAATGCAGATCGCGCGGCTGGTTGTTTCCGGGGCGCGATCCGCTGCTGCCGCTCACCACGCGCCAGCTCAATCGCGTCTGCCACATGGCGGCACAGGCGGCGGGGCTGGGCTCGTGGGTGACGCCGCACACGCTCAGGCATTCCTTCGCCACGCATTTGCTGGAGAGCAACACCGACGTGCGCGTTATCCAAGTTTTGCTCGGACATGCCAAGTTGGACACGACAGCTCGGTACACCCATGTCGCCACCAACGTGCTGCGCACCGTGACAAGTCCGCTCGATCGATTGAAGTTGTCCGGGGACCAGTCGCCGAGCTGAGCGCCCGGCGACCATGGGGCGTTCATTCTTGGAGGTCGCGGAGATCTTCCGCGACCATGGTGCCGCGTGGCGCCAGGCCAATCGCGGCCATGTGAGCCTCGGCCAGCTGAAGGCGATGAGTGCGATCGAGAGCTGTCGCACGGCAGTGCTCGGCGGGCATGTTGCGCGCTGCGAGAACGGCGCCTGCGGCCACACGGTCATCGCCTATAATAGCTGCCGCAACCGCAGCTGCCCTAAATGCCAGGGCGCGGCGGCGCGGGAATGGCTTGCGGAACGGGCAGCCGAGCTGCTCCCGGTCCCGTACTTCCATGTGGTATTCACCTTGCCGGCGGCCATCGCCGAGATTGCCTACCAGAACAAGGCGGTGATCTACGCCATGCTGTTCAAGGCATCGTCCGAGACTCTGCTTAGGATTGCCGCCGACCCAAAGCATCTGGGCGCCCGCATCGGCATCACGTCGGTCTTGCACACATGGGGCTCGGCGATGACGCATCACCCGCATGTGCACATGATCGTGCCGGGCGGTGGCATCAGCCTGGACGGGACGCGCTGGATCCGGCGTAAGCCCAATTTCTTCCTGCCCGTTCGCGTGCTTGCCAAACTGTTCCGGGGGCTGATGCTCCATAAGCTCAAGGCGGCGCATGCGGCCGGCAAGCTCGCCTTCTTCGGAGCCCACGCAGCTCTCGCCAATGCCAAGGCGTTCGCCGCCTTCCTGGCGCCGCTGCGCAAGACAAGGTGGTTCGTCTACAGCAAGCGTCCCCTTGGCGGCCCAAAGGCGGTGCTGTCCTATCTGGCGCGCTACACCCACCGCGTCGCCATCTCCAACCGGCGCCTGCTCGGGGCCGACGACCGTGGCGTTACCTTCAAGGTCAAGGACTACCGGGTCGAGGGACCAGGCCGATACACTACCATGACGCTGGCAACGCATGAGTTCATCCGCCGCTTTCTGATGCACGTGCTGCCCAAGGGCCTGCATCGCATCCGCCATTACGGACTGCTCGCCGGCGGCAACCGCGCCAGGATGCGCGAATTGCTGGGCATGGCGGCGCCCGCGGCAGCAACGCCCGAGGCGCACACGCAGCTATGCCCGTGTTGCGGTGGTCGGATGCGCATCATCGAGGTCTTCCAGCCCGGCGCCATGCCGAGCGCCCGCGCCTCGCCAGCCTCCGCCGTAATCAGGATCGATACGTCATGACCGGCGGCGCATCCATCCCCATCGGAAATGCCGTCCGCCCGTGTCGCTGGTCGTCAACCGGCACCGCCGGCGCTTGCCGGATCGCGGCGAAAATGCTCCGATCAAGGCTGCGGAAGCGCGATCTGGGCGGGCGCCGACGCTCTCCATCAAGCCAGATGACGCCCGTCATCCGGCGGCGCTTCTCGCTCAGCGATGTCAGGAGGGCGTTCCAATGACGAAGGCAATGCCGAAATCTCCATAGCGCTTGCGGCGCGCACTCAGCCAAACGTCCCGCGGGTTCTTTCCCTGGAGGCTTTCCAACGCCGCCCCCCAGGACTCGTGGCCACGCCAGCGACGGGCCGGCATCGGAAACCCTTCACAAGAACAGAAGTTGAACAGGCACGGCCGGGTCGAGAGGGTCCTGCCAAAGCGGACGTTCAGATTAGACCAGAGGGGGCCTCAATTCTGGCAGTCGGCCGCCTGCATCCAATGCCGTTGGTGTTCGCTCAAGACTATTTTGGCAACATCATCGTCAATTCGAGAAGCGATAAACTTGCTAAAACCCGAGGCATCATACCCCCAAGGGCGGCGATTTCGGGCTTTACCACTTAGCGGTCAGCGGATTCGGTAGTTTGCGTGGCAGGCCGTGCAGGTGGTCATCACCTCGTGAAGGGCCCGATCGACATCGCGCATCGTATCGGACGGCGAGACCGAGCTGTCCTGCAGGATGATGGCTAAGCGACTGGCCGCATGGTGCATGCTGGTTCCGAGGTCCTGCATCGGTTGTGGCATGAACGGCGCCATATGAGCCGCGCCGTGAAGGCCGAGCGAACTCATTCCAAGCCGTTGCTCAGCAAGCTTTGCTGCGTCATCGTACTTGCCGTCGGCAACCATTCCGATGATGTCATTCAAAGTGGCGAGGTGATCACGCATATTGCCGAGCATGTGCTCTTGCATGGGCTCCGGCAGACGCACCAGCGCGCGTGCGTCTTGGGCCCGGCCGGCGCCGGTCATCGCGGTCAGCAAGACTGCCGCCATCATTCCAGTCAAAAATCGCATCGGATCTTTCCGTTTGAATCAGCTTTTTTCGCACGTCCATGGCTGAGTTTCATCGATGCACCGCCGGGCAGAGCCCGGCGGCGAATTGTCTAGCGCGCGTTCGGCGCCATGTGATCGTCTGGCCCGCCATGCATCATCGGCCCGCGCATCATGCCACCGATCATGCCGATGTTGTTCCGCATCATGGCGGTATGGAGGGCCATCATGCCGCCCTTGACGAGATCGGTCACTTCTGAGGCATGTTTCTGCAGTTCGGCGACGGTTGTCGAGTCATCCGACGTTTGAATAACGACGATCCCGTTCTCAGTCGTCTCGTAGGTCGTGTTGATCTTATCCTTATCCCGGAAGATTGAGTGCAATGCGGGGCTCTCGATTGGCAAGCCCGGATCGTCTCCGGCGCGGACACGTTTACCCATAGCCGCGACGTGAGTCTTGATCAGCGCCGCGATCTGGGGATCGTCCAACTCTGTGACCGTACGAATGCCGTTGGGCAGGTTTGTAACGGTGCGCTTGATGCGGTCGTGATTGGCGAGCAACGCGTGGATGTCGCGTAGTTGCCCCATGGTTGCGGAGTCATGACCCATTCCCATCATGCCCGGCCCCATTCCGCGGCCCATACCAGCCGGGCCTGCGCCACCGAAACCCATGCCGTGCATGAACGGCGGTCCGAACGCTCCCGGGCCGTGAGGGCGCATTTGCGCCAACGCGAATGCACCCGCCAACATAGCGGCGGCTGCGACGCCGCCGATCAGCAAGACTTTCTTCTTCATGGCTGTCTCCAATGCTTAGGCAACAGCAAACCCGTTGCTGACGTCATTGGATTGGTCGGATTTCACCGATGTTTTTCAGCCGCCCGGCTTTTTGTGACAAAGTGTGTCAGGCACGGCATCTAGGATTACCCGCAACGGCAATTATCTTTTTTACATGATGATGCCCAAGCGGATTGAGAAAGAGTTCTTGGTTAAGCTTATGGCAGTCCGAGAGTTTTTGGCCTGTGTTCTTGACAAAAATCTTTGCCGCGATCATTTGATGGAAGCCACCAATCACGGAAACATTCGAACAACGAGTTTGACGCATTGGTCTGTAGTCACGGAACGCAAGGTGCGTCGCATATCCTGATCGTGGATGATCACCGTGGCATTCGCGATCTTGTTTCGCATGCGCTAAGCAAGGAGGGATTCCGCGTCAGCACGGCGGCGGACGGCCGCACCATGCGCAATATGCTGGCGGATAGCCGGATCGACCTTATTCTGCTCGATCTGATGCTGCCGGGAGAAGATGGACTCGCGCTCTGCCGCGCTCTGCGCGCTGAGTTGAATATCCCGATCATCATGCTGACCGCCAAGGGCGAGGAGGTCGATCGGGTCATCGGGCTTGAGATGGGAGCGGATGACTATCTGGCCAAACCTTTCGGCAGCCGGGAACTGATCGCCCGAATCAAGGCCGTGCTCCGCCGCTGTCCCGAAAGAGAAGCCGCAAAGCATTCCGCTCAGCGCCCCACGCGCTACCGCTTCGACGCCTGGGTGCTGGATACCGGCGCACGGGAACTGCTCAGGGAGGATGGCGTCACGTTGCCTCTCAGCACCGGAGAATACGACCTGCTGATCGCCCTCGTCGAGCGGCCCCAGCGGGTGCTCAACCGTGACCAGCTTCTCGACCTGGCTCGCGGTCGCAGTTCCGTTGCTCTCGACCGTAGCATTGATACGCAGGTGAGCCGCCTGCGCAAGAAGCTTGAGCGCGACCCCGGCGATCCGAAGCTGATCAAAACGGTGTGGGGCGGCGGCTATCTGTTCACGCCGGCGGTAAGCCACGAATGAGGCGGTTTCTTCCTCAGAGCTTGTTTGGCCAGACCCTTCTGATCCTGCTCGCGGGCTTGCTCTTATCCCATTCGGTGGGATCGCTGATCTACAGCACCGACCGTGAACAGGCGGTGCGCGCCGTTGGCGGATTTGCAACGGCGCAGAGGATCGCCAATCTCACCCGCCTGGTCCAGGATGCGCCGCGCGAGAGGCGGGAGCCGATTGTCGCGGCATTGAGCGATCCGACATTCCGTGTCTCGCTCTCGACCGAGCCGGCGGCGGTCGCGCCTGCCGAGGATGACGGGCCGATCGCGCGCGCGATCAGGGACTTCTTGGTTGACCAATTATCCCTCGGGACCACCCGACAACCTCGCGTTTCGGTCACACCGGCAGACTCAACATTCGGAGGCTGGCATCCGATGATGGGACGCGGTCCGATGATGCATGGCTTCGGCGCCTTCGGGCCCTTCGGAGGTTTCCGCGATCTGCAGGTCGCCGTGCCACTGCTGGATGGGCATTGGCTTTCATTCGCCACGGCGGTGCCGGCAACTGGGCCGGCCGTCTCGCGACGGTTTCTTGTCTCGATGGCGCTTATGGCCACCATCCTTCTTGGCCTCTCGGTCTGGGTTGTGCGCCGCGTCACCACCCCGCTTGCCTCGCTTTCGGCCGCAGCCGAGCGGCTCGGCAATGACTTGAATGCTCCTCCATTGCCCGAGACGGGGACAATCGAGATGCGGCAGGCCTCGCGGGCGTTCAATACGATGCAGGCGCGGCTGCGTAGCCTCCTGGAAGATCGAACGCGCATGCTTGCTGCCATCTCTCATGACTTGCGGACTCCGCTGACGCTCCTACGGCTGCGCGCGGAAAATGTCGGGGATGCGGCCGAGCGAGAAAAGACGCTGGCCATCATCGCCGAGATAGATGCCATGGTCGCCGAAACGCTGCGGTTCGCGCGGGATGAAGCAGCGACCGAGCCGCGTCGGCGAACGGATCTTACGGCGCTGCTCGGCAGCGTGATCGACGATGCCGTCGACACTGGCGCTCCCGTCAGCATGGAGCCGGCACAGCCCGTCATCTACGAGTGCCAGCCGGCGGCGTTGAAACGCGCGCTCACCAACCTGCTTGATAATGCGGTGAAATACGGCAAGCGGGCGCGAGCGACGATCCGTTCCACGCCCCAGGCCGTTGAGATCACCATCGATGACGACGGACCCGGCATTCCCGAAGCCGAACTCGGGCGTGTGCTTGAGCCGTTCTATCGCGTCGAAGACTCAAGAAGCCGCGACACCGGCGGCATCGGTCTTGGGCTCGCGATCGCCCTGTCTGTGGTCCAGGGCCACGGCGGCCAGCTTCGACTTTCGAACCGGCCCGAAGGTGGTCTTCGTGCTTGTGTCGTTTTGCCAATATGATCATCCCGCAGACTCTTATCGGCCAAGGGCGCGGACCGGGTGGGATCGTTCGGCTCGCTCCAAGCATTGAAGCTTCTACGCCTGTTCGCTGACCGTCCCGGATTTGATTGGGACGTTGACCACGGCCGCCTTTTCGGTTTCAAGCCGGCCATCACGGAGCCGGAAGATGTGGTCGAAACGATCGAGGATCATTTCATCGTGGGTTACGACGATGATCGCTGCGCTTTGATCTATGGCGATCCGGCGCAACAGATCCATCACGATTCGGCCGCGCTGCGAGTCGAGGGGCGCGGTCGGCTCGTCGGCGAGAATGATGCGCGGCCGGTTGGCAAGCGCGCGGGCGATCGCTACCCGTTGCGCCTCGCCGCCGGAGAGCTGGGCAGGCATCGCATGCTTACGATGGCCGACATCGAGATAGTTGAGCAAATCGATGGAGCGCGTGCGTGCCGCCGCCGAACCGTAGCCGGCAAGATTGAGCACTACGGCAACATTGTCGGTGCCGTCGAGAAACGGCAGCAGATTGGGGAATTGGAAGATGAAGCCGATCTTGTCGAGCCGCAGGCGGCGCAAATCGGCCTTGAGCCAATGATCGTCATAGACGGCCTCGCCATCGAGCGTGAGCCGTCCACTGCTCGGCTCCAGAATGCAGGCGATGCAGTTGAGAAGCGTGGTCTTGCCCGAGCCGCTTGGCCCCATCAGGCCGACGACCTGGCCGGGATAGACGTCCATATTGATGTCGATGAGCGCGTCGACCCGCGCGGTCCCCTTGCCAAAATGCTTGGAGAGATGCTCCACGCGCACGACCGCCTGTTTGCTCGTCTCGGCCATGGCCCTACCCTGACGACGCCAGCGCTTCCGCCGGGTCTATCTTGAGCGCGAGCCGGATGCCGAGCGTGCTGGCCGCCAGGCAGATCCCCACCGTGATGAAGAACACGACCACGAGACTTTCAGAATCGAAAACGAGTTGGCGCGGCCAAAACGGCTGGAACGTGAAAACAATTGCGAGCCCGGTAAAATAGCCGAACAGACCCATCGACAATGCCTGCTGGACAATGAGGCCAACGATGGTGCGGTCTGGCGCGCCGACGAATTTGAGGGTAGCGATCGAGCGCGTCTTGTCCATGGTCATCGTGTAGATGATCAGGGCGATGATCACCGCCGATACGATCACCAGCAGCACCATGATCAGAAGCTGCTGCTTGCGCGCCTTCTCGATGACGGTCCTGCTCAATAAGTTCTCTTGCTGGGCCTGAGTGAGGGCGGTGAGGTGTTTCCACCGGGCCAGCGCTGCGGCCGCCTCTTTGACCGGGACATAGGGCGACGCCTTGGCGATGACGGCATTGATCTGGTCGCTGGTTTCGCCAGCCCCGCCGCGCGCCGTCTCGCGCCGCTGCGCCGGCGGCGCCAGCTCGAACTGAAGCTCTTGCGCATCGTGCAGGGTGATATAGCCCACCGGATCGCCGGAGGACGTGACCTCGTTCTGCATCAAGCCGACCACCGTGAATTTGTTGCCGTGCGTGCCGAGCGGCACCTGTTGGCCGAGCGCGAGCCCTGCGCGCTTGTCGACAATCATTTCGTAATGATCGCGCATGATGCCGCGCCCGGCGACGAGCTTGCGGGGTCCGCCAGGCCGGCCCGGCTCGAAGCCGATGATGAAGAGGCGGTATGACGTTCCGTTCGCCTCGGTCTGCACCGATTGGTAGGTGACCGAACCGGCGCGCTGAATACCGTAGACCCGGCTGACCAGCTCGCGCGTATCGCCGGGGATGCGCGACGATTCGGCGAACGGCCCCTTGGTATTGGCCTCGACCACCCAGATGTCGGCGTTCGCCGCGCGAGCCTGCCGCAGCGCGTCGTCAATCAGGCCGCCGTACACGCCAGTCATCATAATCACGATGCCGAGCAGCACGCTCAAGCCGAAATTGGTGAGCACAAAGCGAAGCAGATTGTGCTTGATGTCCCGGTAGGCCAGATTCATTGGCTTGGCCCTTCGGCGGTCTGGCTCACAGTCTTCCCCGTGACCTCAGCGGCGCGGCCGATCCGCATGCCGCTGCGCAACAGCGTGACCACATTGGCATTGTCCGGTACGCCGCCGGTGATCTCAAAGCGCCCATCAAGCAGCCGGTGGCCGAGCGTCACGCTGCGCTGCTGCAACTGCCCGCCCTCGACCGTCCACACCGTTCCCTGGTCTTTGGCTAGGCCGACGATCGTCGCCTCCGGCACCAGCAAGGCCTGGGGCAGCCGCACGGTGGTGATGTAGACTTCGGCCTGCTCGCCGAGATTGAAATTCTCTGGGATCCGGTCGAAGGCGATCTCGATCCGGCGTTCCTCGTTGACGCGATCGCTTTCGGGCTGGATACGGGCCACGCGTCCGCTCAGGCGCGGGCTGGGACGAGATCGCAGAACGATCTCGGCCGGCTCGCCGACCTTGATCTCACCCGCTTTGCTCTCGTCGATATAGGCGAGCACCCAGACCGATTTCGGATCGATCAGCGTAAACACAGGCTCGCCGGCGCCGAGGGCGGAACCAAGCTCCTTCAGCCGCGCCGTCACCATGGCGTCGTAGGGCGACATGAGCGTGTGAAAATCCAAGATGGTCGATTGCTGCTGCTGCTGCGCTTTGGCGTCACTAATATTGGCCTCGGCGACAAGGACATCGCTGTTCGCCAAATTCAGGTCCCCAAGCGCTGCGTCTTGGGCCGCCTGCGCCGTCTGTGCCGTTTCAAGCGAGGTGTTGTTGTTCTGTAGCAGCGTCTGCCGGCGCTCGCTGATGCTCTTGGTGTTGGCGTAGTTCGCTTGCGCCTTGTCGACGCTTGCTTTGGCTCGTTGAAGATTGGCTTCGGTCTGCTCGACGGCCGCTTTGGCCCTGGCGACCTGTGCGCTCTGCTCGCGGTCGTCGAGACGGGCGAGCACGGCGCCCTTAGCCACGCGATCACCGACATCGGTGCGAAGCTCAACAAGCACGCCGGAAACCTTGAAACCGACCTTGGAGGTGACGCGCGCCTCGACCGTGCCAAGACCGAAAACCTGAACCGCCACGTCCCGTTGAACGCCTGCGGCCTCGACCTTGACAGGGCGAAGAAACATGCCCCAGGCGCCCGCACCGACTACAGCAACCAGCACGAGCACAATGGCGATCAAGAGAAAACGTCCGCGGCTCATGGAATGCCTCACCTTCCCAACGCTTTCGTCTTTTGAATTTCCGGCACTCGGACGCACGTCGCCCGCTGCTGGCTTTGGAATATCAAGCATCAGCGCGTCCCTTACAATGAATATAAAATTGCGCTTGAGGCGGGCCGATCACACTGATTTAGATCAAGAAGGCAGGATTTTTTTGGGGCGCTCAATAGCGGTGACGCAGATGACCGGTAACTTCAACTGGGTCCGTTGGATGGCCGCCGTCGTCTTTCTAGTCGCCGCCGTGGGCAGTATGTTTTTTGGCTTGCGCACCTACGGCTCCTTCAGTTTGCTGCGCTCGGCCTATGATGCCGGTGCGCCGATGACCAGCAGCATTCGTGGCTGGATGACGCTCGAATACGTCGCTGCAAGCTTTCGCACGCCCGAAGCGGCGCTGGTCGAGCAGCTTGGGCTGCCATCGGGAACCGACCCGAAGACCAGCCTTAAGACGTTGGCCGAGCGCGCAGGCGTCGCTCCCTCGGTCTATACCCAGCGCGTGCAGCGCGTGATCGCGGCGCTTTCGCCCCAAGTGCAGTCGGATCGCAGCGATGACGACGCGGGCTGGCTTGGCACGATTGGCGATGAGGTTCTCACGGCCTTGCTGGTGTATGGGTATCCGGCTCTCGGGCTAACACTTTTTATTGGCGCCATTGGCCTGCCGTTGCCTGACGGGGTCGCGATAACCGTCGCAGGCTCACTGGCTTCCCAGGGGCGCTTAGACTGGCTTTGGGCCGTCACGATTGTGGTGACATCGTCGCTGCTAGGCGACATGGTCGGCTACGGCCTCGGACGCTGGGTCAATCAGAAATTCCTCGATCGTCACGGGCATTGGTTCGGCTTTACGGCAAGGCGGCGCGCGCGGGTGCAATCGCTGTTCGATCGCTGGGGATTGCTCACGATTTTCATCACTCGCACATTCATGTCTTATCTCAGCTCGATCGCAAGCCTGCTGGCGGGAATCAGCCGCTATCACCTGCCGAAATTTTTGGCGACGGCGTTCATTGGTCGCTTGATATGGACTGCGGGCTATTTCGGACTTGGTTACGGCATCGGCGCCGATTGGGAGGCGGCCACAGGTTTTCTGACGAACTTGAGCGTCTTGCTGCTGCTTTTGGTGCTGCTGACCGCCTCCGGCGCCACCGCGTCGGGTCGGTTTGCTAATTCGTCGGGATCGTGACGATGGGTACCTGTGGCACGGCACGGGATTCCGAGAGAGCAGAAAATATCATCAGGAATAAGAATACTCGCTTTGATGGCAGGTCGCGGTCGTCGACCCAGTACCAGCGGCCGCGATAAAATACGGCAGCATAATCTTCGAGCGGGCGTTCGCTATTCGAATGGATTTGAATCAATGGGCGGGCCTCGGCATCGGCGCTGAGAATAGGTACTGCTGTCGCCCGATGTTCCACCACGTCCTCTTCCGGCACCTCGACCCCCGCAGCAAGCTCGGTCAAGATTTCTTGCATCGACCGCGTGACCACGGCGATTTGATCGGGCATGTGGTTTGGGCCGCCCGTGAGCGCGTACTCGTCGCGCTGGGGGTTAAGGCCGAGCAGCTTTTTCACTAAGCGGATGTCTTGCTCTACGGCGACGCCAGCTTTGTGCCGGAAGAAAACCCAGGTCGTGCTTTGTTTTCCTGTCTTGCCGCTCCGCGTGCCGATTGCCCCAGCCTGCTGAATGCGGCGGATCGCGGTGATCAGCTGATGGAACGCCGGATCCTCGCGTCGCGCCCGTGCCGGCGACAGGGAGTAGTTGTAGACGCCGTTGATGCTGCGGACCGCAAGCGGCAAGATAAAACCAGCGTCGTGTCCAGCATCGATCATCGTGAAAATTGTCTGTGGCGGGATCGGGCGCAGCAAGCTGTTGATGAAGCGGTCGCCGGTAACCGGTGTGTATGAGACTGTCGGGCGATCGATGTAGTGGCCACTCACATCGATATTGCGAAACTCTTGCGATGTACCGAATGGATGCGGAAATAGCCGCGCCATGACATCGGCCTGGGTTTGCAGCTCCTGCGTGCTGACGACTGAAGACACATCGAGAAACACCGGGGGGTCGAAATAGCGAAATTTGACAATATTGAGCAGCATTAGCTCCTTCCACGAGGTCGCCATCGCTCCGGAATAGTCCGTTCGATCGCGCTTGATGGTCGTGGGACCGATGCTGGCGCAGCCCGCCAGCGCGGACGCGAGGATAATGCCGAGGATTGGCCGCAATGACACGCGCATACACCCCCCCGCAGCGCGATACCAGTTTCTAAGTTAGAACCCGGCGCTCGTGAGCCAGCGTTTGGACTCCGCGAAGCGTAGCTCAGGTCGGGTCAAATGCTAGCGGAAAGACCGTTTCCGGTGCTGGCGGACGATATTCCAGCGAGGAGTGTGGCCGAGCGGCATTGTACAACGCGGCGGCAGAACGCCCACGGGACCGAGGAGTGGGAAGGCCCATAACCCGTGGCACCCTTGGGCAGGTCAAGCCCCAATAGCCGGCCTTAGGGGCTATCGGAATGTTGGGACGGGGCCCCGAAATCAACGCACTGTAGCATGTTCACTTCACGCGTACTGGAATTACGCCGGTGGCACTGGCGGCGGTGAATATCCCCACGATCAAGATGAAAACTGCGAAGATTCGCTTGAGACGACGCTGATCCAGGCGGTGGACCAGCTTTGAAGCTACGATGTTCGTGCCAAGCCCGCCGGCGACGAACGCCCCCACGACAGACCATTCGACCGATGCAGTGGCGAAACGCGTAGCCAAGCCGAAGAACGAGTTGAATGCGATCACCAGCAGCGACGTTGCAATCGCCACCTGCATCGAACAGCGAAATGCGAAAACCATTACGGGCACGATCAGGAAACCGCCGCCGACTCCGATGAAGCCGGTGAGGAAGCCAATGAAGAAGCCCGCAAGAAAGATTGCCCATAGCGGAGCATTGGTCTCCCGCGGGCCATCAGAGTTGCTTGATCGCAACATGCTGACCGACGCGACGATCATGATTCCCGAAAATAGCAGCAGAAGGGTCGCGCTCGAAAAGTAGGGGGAGAGCAGCGAGCCGGGGATGCTGCCGGCGATCCCGCATACCCCGAGCAATAAACCCGAGGTCCATTGCACACTCTCTCGTTGTTCAACAGCGCCTTCGATGGCGATCCCGCCCACAATGGCGAGAGATGTCCCGATCGCCGTGTGCACATCCTCGCCCACGAGATAGACGAGCGCAGGCACTGTTAGAATCAATCCACCGGTACCGGTGAGCCCGAGCGCGGCACCAATTGCGGCGCCGTAAGCGAGATCGCTGAGGAGGTCGATGTATTGCACCCTTCGGACTTTCAAAAGAGCGATAGAATCATTGGTAAACTTCATTACTCCTAGATCTATGATCTAGGAGTAATGAAGAACAAGAGTTGAAGCCCAGCCGCCCCGAGAATAGCCGCCAGCGCATAGCGCGAGGCGATTTGCGACAGCCAGCGCAGCCCGACAGTGGTGCCAATCATCGCTCCCACTAGTGCCGCTGAAGCATAGAGCCATGTATCAGGGGAAGGCACCTGTCCGGCGTACATCGCGCCAACAAGCCCTGCCGCCGAATTTGCCAATATGAAAGGCGCTGAAAGCGCCGCCGTCTGTTTCGGAGACGCCCAGTGCAGCGCAATCAGTATGGGTGCGAGAAACACGCCACCACCGACGCCGGTAAGCCCCGACACAAGTCCGACCCCTGCGCCTATTGTGATCGCACCCCATAATGGTGCTGGCTGATCGGCTGCCTCATTCCGCGCTCGGCGAAAGGCGAGGATGCCCGCCGCCAATAGAAGCACCACACCTGTGGCCGCGTTGTAAACTCGTTCATCCAGGACAATGAATCCACCGATAAGCGCGGTCGGCAGCGACGCAAACAAGAGGGGTCGGAGCATCGTCCAGTCGACCAGGTTGCCACGGTTGAATAGCCAACTTGAATAGGTCGCCGCAACGATGTTGAGCAGCAAGGCTGTGGGTCGCATCTCATCCGACGGAAACGAAGCGAACGCCATCAACGCTAGAAAAGCGGTCCCTCCGGCTTGCCCGACCGTCGCATAGAGCAAGGACACGGCGCTAAAGAGCAGCGTCAGCATGGGCTAGGCGACACGACGACATAGTGCTTGTTGACCGCCCGTTCGCGAGCTTTGGAAGCTTCCATTCGAATCGCTCATGGTCCCGCCTGCCATTGCGAAATCGCCCCAGTTGGATGGATCAGTTGAATGATGTTCAGAGTGAGATTGTCGCGGATCATGTAGGCCGTAAACAGCTCGAGCGAGATTGCCAGCGCAATAGTCCCCCGTGTCGGCAGCGTTCGAGCGAGAAGGAAGCCGAACACCGACGCCATCGTGTCTCCTACCGAATTGATAATACTATCGCCGAAGTAGCCCTGCGCAATGGCCGACTGACGATAGCGATCGATAATGAAAGGCGTGTTTTCGACAATCTCCCAGCTGGCCTCAAATGCGACCGCGACGACGAGTTGAAGGGCGACCGACATTCGCGGGGCGATCAGCCAGAGCACGAAGTAGAACAAAAAGCCATGAATGATGTGCGAATAGGTGTACCAGTCCGTGAGCTGTTGGGACATCTCCGGACCCGAGGCAATTCCTCCCCAAAGCGTCACGTAGCCACATGAACAGATCGGTGGCTGTCCCATCGCAAAAAGAACGAGCGCCTGGACCGCGATGAGCACTCCCCCGACAAGAAAGCATGTGCTGACGGAAATTCGCTCGTACCATTTCATGGCTGGGCGGAATTACACGAGAGGGCGATCATTTGACGGGCGACGCGAAAATGTGCGGCAGCATGACGCTCGCTGCATAATAGGCCCAATGAATGACGTACGAATAGGCGAGCCCGTTCGGTACTCGCAGGATGAGATAGGGAAACATAAAGCCGAATGCCGAGGCTGAGATCATGAATCGGATCACGTAGCCCCAGGGCACGCCGCCGAGCGCGAGAAGGATGTGAGCTGCTCCGAATGCCAGCGCGCAGTAAGCGGATATCTCGCGAATGCTGTATCGCCGAGCCGCTAGCGCGAGAACGAGGGCAACAACAAGGAGCTGCTGAAACAAAATCTCGATGGATTTCGGCAAAAAATATGCCGGTGTGGCGACTCTGACGTCGGGCGCATTCCAGGATTCGGTCCAGGTTACCGGCGGCAACAAAGGAAGGACGTAAGCCGCAAAGACTATGCAGCCGACGAAGGAAAGCGACCAAACAATATAACTCGTCAGCCGGTTCTCG
The DNA here is from genome assembly GCA_963798805.1 of uncultured Alphaproteobacteria bacterium. GTDB lineage: Bacteria > Pseudomonadota > Alphaproteobacteria > Rhizobiales > Rhodomicrobiaceae > CAVZCK01. The sequence goes on along the minus strand of CAWCVC010000012.1, from coordinate 8,348 downwards.
AAGGTGGCCCATCGGCCGTACTGCGGCCAGCTACAATACAAGGGCCAGAACGTGATGACGGCGATTCCAATCCAGAAGCCGTAGTACAAAGTGACCGCAACAGAGCCCGCGTTGTAGTTGGCCGGCACGCCGAGCGCGGGCAGTAGAAAATAATATCCAGCATCGGAAACCGTCCAAATCGTCGCAATTTGCGCAAGGGCCCAAACCAGCCGAGCGTTTTGCTCATTCTCGGCATTGATGGGGGCACGTTTCGCCACAGTGTCACCGTCGGCGAGCGCCGCTCGCGCTCAAGCGGGCAGGGTTTTGATATCCGCTCGTTATTCGTCTTGCCAATGACATAAAAGCTTTGATGTGCGTCAAGGACGCAGAAAATCATATCAGCCATATATTGCAAACTTAAGATTATTTTTCGCAATCCATCGAGGTCATGGGCATGGAACGGGAGGCAAGCGTCGCCGTCCAGGAGCGTTCCAGCCATGCCGCGGCCCCTCTCGGCCTAACGAGCGCCGAGGCGTGTCGGCGCCGCAATGAATTCGGTCCGAATGCCGTCAGCGAACGCGTGCCGCCGCGCTGGCGCATCTTCCTCGTTAAATTCTGGGCGCCAATTCCGTGGATGCTCGAAGCCGCGATCATTCTCCAGATCGCGCTAGGTGCTTATGTCGAGGCCGCGGTCATCGGCGGTCTGCTGCTGTTTAATGCAACTCTTGGCTTCTTCCAGGAAGGGCGCGCCGGCGCGGCGCTCGCCGCGCTCAAGCAGCGTCTGGCCCCTACGGCTCTGGTCTGTCGCGATCGCGAATGGGGACAGGTCGCAGCGTCGGATCTCGTTCCGGGCGATGCCATCAGGCTGTCGATGGGCGCCCTGGTTCCGGCCGACGCAACGCTGGTGTCGGGATCGATCATGGTGGACCAGTCGATGCTCACCGGCGAATCGCTTCCCGTCGATGCAGGCCCCGGCAGTCAAGTCTACGCGGGCTCGTTGGTACGCCGCGGCCAGGCCATTGCCAAGGTGACGGTGACCGGAGCCAAGACTTATTTCGGCCGCTCGGTCGAGCTCGTGCGCATCGCCCACGCCGCCAGCACGGAGCAAACCGCAATTCTTTCGGTGACGCGCAATCTCGCCATCGTCAACGGCACGGTGGCAGTGCTCATTATCGCTTACGCCTATGCCGCGGAAATGCCCGCTGCCGATCAAATCCGCCTAGCCCTTACCGCCTTGCTTGCGACGATCCCGCTGGCGCTGCCGGCGACATTCACGCTATCCGCCGCCTTCGGCGCCCAGCTGCTTGCCCGGCGCGGTGTGCTGCTTACTCGCCTCTCGGCCGCGCATGAGGCCGCCGCCATGGACGTGCTGTGCGCGGACAAGACCGGGACCTTAACGCGCAACGCCCTGGAGGTCGCCGATGTCGTGCCCATGCCGGGGCTCGACCGCGAACGCGTGTTGGCGCTTGCGGCGCTGGCGAGTTCCGAGGGCGAGCAGGATTTGATCGATGCCGCCATCCGCGCGGCCGCCAAAGCAGCTGGTCGCGCCGCGCTCGAACGGCTCATCCGATTTGTTCCATTCGATCCAGAGACCAAAACTTCGGAGGCCTTTGCCCTCGATCGCAATGGCAATGAAATTTACATCGCCAAAGGCGCATTCGAGGTCATCGGCAAGCTGGCGGCGGTGTCATCCGACAGCCGGCGCCAAGTCGACGGTCTTGCCGCGCAGGGCTACCGCGTGCTCGCGGTGGCTGCGGGGGCGCCGAACGCGTTGCGGCTCATCGGCCTCATCGCGCTCAGCGATCCCCCGCGCGAGGACTCAAGTAAGCTCATCGGCGCGCTGCGCGACATGAGCGTCCGCACCATCATGGTAACGGGGGACTCGGCGGTGACGGCGGCCGCCATCGCCGACAAGGTCGGCATTGGCGGCGCGGTATGTCCGGCCGAACGCTTGTCCGAGGCGCTGAGCACAGACCAATTCGACGTGTTCGCGCGCGTCGTTCCCGAGCAGAAGTATCAGCTGGTGAAGGCTCTCCAGCACCACGGCCATGTGGTCGGCATGTGCGGCGACGGCGTCAACGACGCGCCGGCCTTGCGGCAGGCGCAGATCGGGATCGCGGTCGCCTCGGCGACCGATGCTGCGAAAGCCGCCGCCGGCATGGTGCTGACCGAGCCAGGCCTCGCCGGCATCGTGTTTGCCGTGCGCGAAGGCCGGGTCGGATTCCAACGGCTGCTCGCCTACACGTTCAACATGCTGGTCAAGAAAACCGAGATCGTTCTCTTCCTGGCGATCGGTCTCGGCCTGACCGGGCGGGCGGTGCTTACTCCGGCACTGATGGTCCTGTTGTTCATGACCAACGATTTTCTAGCGATGTCGCTCACCACCGACCGCGCCAATCCCGCGCCGACGCCAAGCGTTTGGCACATGCGCAATATCACGGCCGCCGCGGTTGTGCTCGGCGCCTGCAAGCTCGGCTTCTCCGCGACGACGCTGGCAATCGGAAAATTTCAGCTCGGCTTCAGCCCGGCAGCGCTGCAGACGCTGGCATTCATCACGCTCGTGCTCGGAAACCAGGCTGTACTGTTCGTGCTGCGGGAGCGGCGTGCGATGTGGAGTTCGAAACCGAGCAATTGGATTCTAGCCTCATCGCTGGTGGACATTTCGATTGTCACGGCGCTGGCGCTGTCCGGCACGTTGATGGAGCCGGTGAGTTGGCGCGTCTTGCTGGCTGTCTTCGTCGCGGCGGCAGGATTCGCGCTGATTCTCGACCGGATCAAACGGCCGGTGACGGCGATGTTCAAGATCGAATGACGAGCAACAGGAGGACGAGATGACCGACACAGTTCAACATCATCATTGCACCGTACCATGGTGGCGGCGACCGCCGGTCTTGTTACTCGGCCTCGCTGCGGTGGCGTTGGTGATTTTTGCCGTCGTCGAAGCGGCAGACATACCTGCGGCGATGCCATACGGCAAGTTCCTCGATCAGCTCGAGGCCGGCAATGTTGCAAGCGTCACCTTCAAAGGAACCGAGATTGATGGACGCTTCAAGCATCCTTTGAACGCCGCAGCCGCCAATGACGCGGCGCTGACCAATACGTTCCGCAGCCGCATCCCCGACTTCGGCGATCCCTCTCTGATCGCCGATCTGCGCAAACAGCACGTCACGATCGACGTCGCTTCATCGACATCCTGGACGCGGTTACTCGGGAGCATCCCCTTGCCGATGTGGCTTTTCCTCGGATTCATTCTCATTGCCGGCGCCATTAGGCTCCTGCGCGGTGGAAAGGCGCAATCGGGATCCACCATGCCCACGCATCCGATGCAAGGAATGATCGGACTGCTCTCGGGCCTATTCGGCAAGGAACAGCAAACCGCACCTCCGCCGGCGGCCGATGGTCATGAGCCAAAGAGCAGCTGATGGTCTCCGGCCTGCCGCAATCTGATATCACGTGCCGGGCGCGCTCGCTTCACCAATCCGGCATCCTTCTGCTTTGCTCATGGTGACAAGGCCCACGGTTCCTTTCCCATGCCGCTGGAGCGTTATGATCAGACCATCAAGGTGCTGAAGCCCGCGATTCGAGATTCGGCCGCGAGGAGAAACTGGCTGACATCACCCGGCTCGATGATCAGGCGTGACAGATTGGGTGTCATGGCAAAGGGCGCGTTCGTTGACGCACTCATCGCCGAGGTGCGCAGGCTCTCGCCTTCGTACGGCCGTTGCAGTGTAATCGAATGCCAGCGGTTGCCTCAGTTGAGCGTCCGCTTTAGAGGCCGCAAATCTTTTGACGCTCTTGGTTGCGAGTTCTGTTCAGGGTCATCTTTGTCCGTGATGGCCGACAGCAGGCCACGGTGAGAAAGAGGCGAAATTCTCCGGTCCAGGTTTGGCAGCCGACGGAGAAGAGTGGGCCATGAGCTGTCGTTCCTCGCCACCGATCGGACGTCGTCGCTCGCGGATGCGATTGAGCCGTGATCGGTTAAAAAGGGCGAATGCGCAAAGATGGCATCGCGATAGCGCTTAAAATCATTGGGGTTAGAGACACCCCTGCATTGCTTGAGTACCAGCTTTATTGGCTGACCTAGCCTCATGTTCGCTTTTGTGATACAAATTCTCATACTGCAACAGCTAGATTATGAGAATAAGTATCAATGTCTCAGCCGCCCTCCCAGCGTCAGATTGCTCACGCCCTTCTGGAGTCATACGGAATCGTGCGTCTGGCAGAGCTGCGTTCCGCCGGCGTCACCGCCGCAACGGTCAGCCGCATGGAGCGAGATGGCGAGATCGTCCGTCTGGCGCGCGGGCTCTATCAACTCCCCGATGCGCTGCTGGATGCAAATCATAGCTTGGCAGAAGCGGCAAAGCGTCTGCCGAGGGGAGTCGTTTGCCTGGTCTCGGCACTTGCCTTCCATGGCCTGACCGACCAACTCCCCAAAAGGGTTTGGATGGCGATCGGTAAATCGGATTGGGCTCCAAAAGCCGATGACCTACCAATTCGTGTCGTTCGTTTTACCGACAGGCTTCTGGCAGAAAGCGTTGCAATCCATGGGATCGAAGGGGTATCCGTGAAAGTGTTCGGCGTGACCAAGACTGTCGCGGATTGTTTCCGGCATCGCAGCAAAATCGGTCTCACCGTTGCCATCGAAGGCCTCCAGGAAGCGCTGCGGCAGCGCAAGGCCACCCCCGCCGAGATCGCCCGCCAGGCAGACCGTGGCGGCGTTTCCACCGTGATCCGGCCTTATCTCGAGGCACTGACCACCAATGGCTAAAAAGATCAAGAATATCGGCGCGTCGGTGCGCGCCCGCCTGCTTAAGCTTTCCAAGGAACAGGGCCAGAGCTTCGACCTCGTGCTGACGCGCTTTGCGCTCGAGCGGTTGCTGTTTCGGCTCAGCCAATCACGCTTTGCCGACCGCTTTGTTCTGAAGGGGGCGATGCTGCTGATGAGCTGGCTCGATGAGCCTCATCGGGGCACGCGTGATCTCGACCTCCTCGGATTTGGGGATCCCAGCTCCGACGCCATGCTCCTGATTTTCCGAGAGATCCTGACACAGGACGCCGGCGATGGTGTGGTGTTTGACGCGAATGCTCTTCGCGTCGATCGCATTCGCGAAGAGCTTGAATATGGCGGTCTGAGGCTGCGCACCACGGCGTCGATCAGCGGAGCACGGATTAATCTGACGATCGATATCGGTTTCGGCGATGCGCTGGAACCCGGCGCCGAATTCCTCGACTATCCCGTCCTGCTCGACCACCCGGCGCCGCGGCTACAAGCTTATGCGCGTGAGACAGTGATCTCGGAGAAGTTTCAAGCGATGGTGGCCTTGGGCCGCGCCAACAGTCGGATGAAGGACTTCTACGACATCTGGATTCTCAGCCGCTCGTTTTCCTTCGACGATGATCGGCTCGCCCGCGCAATCGCTGCTACTTTCGCGCGGCGCGGGACGACAATTCCGGCCGATCGGCCAGACGCGCTTTCTCCTGCCTTTGCTGCGGACGAATTGAAACAACGGCAATGGCGGTCCTTTCTCGAGGATGCCGCGCTTAATCCCGGAAGTTTGGCGGATGTGACCGACGATCTTGCCGCCTTTCTCCTGCCGCATGCGGGGTCAGCCGCTAAGCTGGGCAAATAGCGGCAAGTCAGAAATTTCAATGACGAATTGCTCAGCATAAAGATGTTGACGCCTGTCTCATAGGCAAATGGATCGCGGACGAACCCCACCCGTCACGCTCGGCCAGCTCCAAGCGCCTCACCTAAACAAGCCACCCACCGCAGTGGAAACGCTGCGAACAGTTCATCTGTAATGCTTCTCGAATATCGGTGCGCCACGAAACTGCCTCAAAGACATCTCTCCAATTCACACATATTCACAAGACTGCACAATTTACTCCATTGAGATATTGTTACTACTCGACCAATCTTTTCAGACAGTTAGAGGGCTGGCTGAAAGGGGGACGAGGTGTCGAGCTTCAGGGCTTATGGTGTTCAAGTCATTTGCTGTTTTCTCATCGCACTCCTCTGCCTGTGGGGCGCAACGGAGTGGACGGCGAGTGAACTCGGTTTTCACCCGGGTCTCGGGACACCGTGGATCTCGATTTCGGGCTTACCTCTTTATGCGCCCTGGTCACTGTTTGTCTGGTGGCTGCACTTCGGCGATCAGGCGCCGGATATTTTTGCCCGCGCCGGAGGACTGGCGGCTCTTGGCGGGGCGCTAAGCGCGTCGATTGCGATCGGCGGAGGGATCTGGCGTGGCCGGGCTGGTAAGTACCCCAGCACTTACGGCTCGGCCCGCTGGGCTTCTGAACGCGATATCCGCCAGTCAGGCCTTTGTGGCGATAAGGGCGTCATCCTCGGTTGCCTCGGCGACCGCTATCTCCGCCATGACGGTCCAGAGCATATTCTGGCGGTGGCGCCGACACGGTCGGGCAAGGGCGTCGGCCTCGTTATACCAACGCTCCTGACCTGGCCCGGCTCAGCGGTCATTCACGACCTCAAAGGTGAAAACTGGGCGCTGACTGCCGGCTGGCGCGCCCGGTTCTCCGACTGCCTGCTCTTCGATCCGGTGAGCCCGCAATCGGTGCGGTTCAATCCGCTCCTCGAGGTGCGCCGTGGCCGCGATGAAGTTCGCGACGTGCAGAACATTGCCGACATTCTCGTCGACCCGGAAGGCGCAAGAGAGCGGCGCGATCACTGGGAGAAGACCGCCCACGCGCTTCTGGTCGGCGCCATTCTCCATGTGCTTTACGCGGAGAAAGAAAAGACGCTCGCGCGCGTTGCCAATTTTCTTGCCGATCCGGCTCGCTCCATCCGCCGCACTTTGTGGGCGATGCTGACCACCAATCACATTGGCAGCGAGGAGGCGCCGCGTGCCCATCCGGTGATCGCCTCGATAGCTCGCGAGTTGCTCAACAAATCCGAAAATGAACGCTCGGGCGTCGTCTCAACCGCGATGAGCTTTCTCGGACTTTACCGCGATCCGATCATTGCCGCCAACACGGCCCAGTCGGACTGGCGAATTACCGACCTGGTAACCGGCCCGCGCCCCATCTCGCTCTATCTCGTCGTGCCGCCATCCGATCTCTCACGCACCCGCCCGTTGATCAGGATGCTGCTCAATCAGATCGGCCGCAAACTCACCGAACGACATGAGCAAGAAAAAGAAAGAGATGAGAGGGCAACGCTGCTGCTGATGCTCGACGAGTTCCCGGCTCTCGGTCGCCTCGATTTCTTCGAGAGCGCGCTCGCTTTTCTCGCCGGCTATGGGATCAGGGCGTTTCTGGTGGCCCAATCCCTCAACCAGATCGACAAAGCCTACGGCCCCAACAATGCCATCCTCGACAATTGCCATGTCCGTATTGCTTTCGCGCCCAATGACGAGCGAACAGCCAAACGTCTATCGGATGCGCTCGGCACTGCCACTGAGCAGCGCCATCAGCGGAATCTGTCCGGACGACGCTTCTCGGCATGGCTGTCCCATACCACGATCTCGCATCAGGAGACAGCGCGTCCGCTGTTGACGCCGGGCGAGATCCTGCAACTGCCGCAAGAGGAATCCCTGATCTTCCTCTCCGGCAGCCCGCCGATCCGCGCACGAAAGCTGCATTATTACCGTGACCGCAATTTCCTTGAGCGCCGCTTATCGCCGCCAGCGCTCGAGGGCTGTCGAAAAGCCGGAAGGGGAGCAGCCCACGACTGGGACGGCTTTATCCGAGCGCCTCACCCAGCACTTGACCGTGAGTGGTCGGAACTTGTGACCACGAGCGACGAACTCCATGAGCGCAAGCCGCACGATCAGCAGACCACCAGCGATTTTGCCGACGTCGATCGCAGAAGCCCACCGGCGCATTTCACCGCGCAGGCCGAGCCGACAGTCCATGAGGCGGATGAGGACGGCGCAACAATCGAATTACCGGGAGGTGTGCGCCTGTCATGAGAAAGAAGCGCTACTGCCTCTATTTGTCTCGCCCTCTCGCCAACAAGTTCGAGCAAGTGGCGATGCGGCGAAAGCGGTCGAAATCGGCCTTTCTCGAGGACGCTCTCCGCCAGATGCTCGAGCCCGAGACCCATCCCGGTGTCGAGGACGCGTTGCTGCGAAGGCTGGATGTGATGAGCCGATCGAGCGGCGCGCTCGAACGCGAGCTATTCGTCATTGGGGAAACACTGGCGCTGCTGGTGCGCTATTTCCTGACCATCACGCCGCCGCTGGCATCGAGCGAACAGGAGGCAGCGCGCCTGCTCGGCAAGGAACGCTATCAAGCCTTCCTCACCCAGATAGGGCGCAGGATCGGCGCCAATCGCCGCTTTGCCGCCGAGGTGCTCGAAAGCGTGCGCATGCCTGCATCCGATCTCTTCGCCAATCCGGTGGAGGAGC
>CAWCVC010000011.1:0-774437 GCA_963798805.1 uncultured Alphaproteobacteria bacterium | reverse complement strand
ATGGCGCCCCGTAGGGGAATCGAACCCCTGTTTCAGCCGTGAGAGGGCCGCGTCCTGGGCCGCTAGACGAACGGGGCAGCAGACAGGCGATTTCGAGATATAAAGAGCAGCCGCGCGCCGATCAAGGCTATTCTTTTGGCACGAGCCGGATGCGCTGAACCTCGCGTCCAGTTGCGAGGTCGATCACTGCGATCTCTGCGCCGCCCGCATAGCTCAAATGCAGAATCAGCCGCCCCTGATCGGCGAGGATCTGGCGAATCTCCGTGCCTGGCTTGACCGGCAGATTGATCACGGCAGTCGTGCCGACGGCAATGGTCAGCGGCGAGGCGGTTTCAACCTTTTTTCCGAGCTTGTGAGACTGCATATATATGCCGACAAGAAGTAGAATAAAGCCGACCACCAGAAGCACGCTCATAATTGCAATGGCAATCTTCAGCTTCCGGATCTGACTGAGGGTGAGCGTGCCGCCGGGCAAAGGCGTTTGGTTTTCGTTCAGCATTGATCTTAGATAGTTACCGGATGCGGGCGATGGCGCTTCGATCGGTGATAGCGCGGGCGGATGATGACGGGCAGCGGCTTGACCGCGTACTCGCGGCCGGCCTGCAGGATCTGAGCCGCTCCCGGGTGCGCGACCTGATCAGACAGGGCCAAGTCAATAGTCGCGGCCGCACGATAGTTGAGCCTGACTACCGGGTCAAACCCGACGAGGTATTCGACGTTGATGTGCCCGAAGCCGAGCCGGCGGAACCGCAACCGGAAAACATCCCGCTTACCGTCCTCTATGAGGATGACGCTCTGATCGTGATCGATAAGCCGGCCGGTCTCGTGGTGCATCCCGCCGCGGGAAACTGGACCGGAACGCTGGTCAACGCACTGATCGCGCATTGTGGAGACAGCCTCTCGGGCATCGGAGGCGTGCGCAGGCCCGGCATCGTTCACCGGCTGGACAAGGACACCAGCGGCGTCATGGTCGTGGCCAAAACCGACGCCGCCCATCAGGGGCTTTCGGTGCAGTTTGCCGATCACGGCCGGGAAGGTTCGCTTCATCGCGAATATCTCGCGCTGGTCTGGGGCGAGCCGAAGCCTCGAAATGGCCTGGTCGAGACGCTGATCGGCCGGCATCCGACGAACCGGCTCAAAATGGCCGTGGTAAAAAGCGACGGAAAACGCGCCGTCACCCAGTATAAGGTTAAAGACGTATTACGGGATCGCAGCAAGATCGATCCGGCATGGGTGGCGAGCCTCATCGAATGCATATTGAAAACCGGCCGCACTCATCAGATTCGCGTCCATCTGTCACATCTCGGACATCCGGTTATTGGCGATGATCTTTATGGAAGCAGTTTTCGATCAAAAACCCGTGTGTTGCGCGAAGAGGCGCAATCTGCGATAGTGTCGATGAAGAGGCAGGCTCTCCACGCTGCCGCGCTAGGATTCGTTCACCCCATAAGCAGAAAATATTTGCAGTTCCGGTCAGAGCTGCCCGCGGATATGCGCGGCGTCGTGGAGGCTCTGTCCAGACGGTAAAGCGAAGTTCACGGATCTTTGCCTTGCCCGGCGAGGCAAATTCGCGGAACGAATGGCATGACGCGGCCGTTTAATCGTTAAATGGCAGCAGCCGACAAGCTACGAAGGAAACAGCCATGGCTTCACTTCCCTCAGTCGCGGCAAGCGGTGGGTTGGCGCGCTATCTCGAGGAAATCCGGCGTTTTCCAATGCTGGAACCTCAAGAAGAATACATGCTCGCGAAGCGTTGGCAGGAGCATGAGGACACCGAAGCGGCGCAAAGACTGGTGACGTCGCACCTGCGGCTCGTCGCCCGTATTGCCATGGGCTATCGCGGCTACGGCCTGCCGATCAGTGAGGTCATCTCCGAAGGCAATGTTGGCCTCATGCAGGCTGTCAAGCGCTTCGATCCTGACAAGGGCTTCCGTCTTGCTACATATGCCATGTGGTGGATCAAAGCCGCGATTCAAGAATATATTTTGCGGTCGTGGAGCTTGGTTAAGATGGGCACCACAGCCGCGCAGAAGAAGCTGTTCTTCAATCTGCGCAAGCTGAAGGGCCAGCTTCAGGCACTCGAGGACGGCGATCTGCGGCCCGACCAGGTAACGGCAATTGCGACCAAGCTCGACGTGCCGGAGGAAGACGTCATCTCGATGAACCGGCGTCTGGCGGGCGATACCTCGCTCAACGCCCCGCTGCGCGCCGACGCCGATGGCGGCGAATGGCAGGACTGGCTCGTCGACGACGAGGAGGACCAGGAAACGCTTCTGGCCGAGCGTGAGGAGCTGGACAATCGCCGCAACTACCTGTCCGAAGCCATCGACACGCTGACGCCGCGGGAGAAGCGCATTTTCGAGGCGCGCCGACTGTCGGAAGATCCGCTGACGCTGGAGGAACTGTCGAGCGAGTTCGGCGTCAGCCGTGAGCGCATCCGCCAGATCGAGGTTCGCGCCTTCGAGAAGGTGCAGAAGGCGGTCAAGAAGGCCGCAGAGGTCGCCGAAGCACATCCAGCCTGATATTGGCAATCATATAAAAACGATGCCTGCATGGCCCCGTCCTGCAGGCATTTTGTTTTGGGCGCCGTGTTGCTCCGGCCACTATTCTGTGGCGACGTGACGCGGCGGCTGGCTTGTTAACCATTCGTTAACTGTTCTCCACAGAAAATTCGAATCAAATTAGACTGTTTTACCGTTCATCGACTGCAAGCACGGCGTCAGTTCTGGCCTCTCGTTCCGGCCAGCGCCGTCTTAGATGGACGACCGATCCAGGCGCCAGAGAACGCCTTGGATATGCGGCACGGGGGCCAGGCATGCAGCATGACAGAAGGGCGACGGACCGGAGCATCTTCGGCGCCGACCGCCTTTGCATGCGTGCATCCAGGCTGATGTGTGCGCATCAAGCTGAAGCCGAGAGGCTTCGACTAGCGCCGTGGAGAAATTCCTCAAAAGAAAGGGGTTCGAAGCGGCTTATCATGTAATGGAGCGAAATCGATGCTGAATAATGTGCTCAGAGTGGTTAGCGAGCGTCTTCAACAGCATCAAAAGAGAGCGGGGTTGCGTCTCCAAAATAGCTTGGTCGATCCGGTACTCGTCGAAAAGGCCCGATATCTGCATCCTCCAAGTCTTGAAGAGTAAATTCAGCGTTGCTCAATCCGCGTGATTGACAGAAGTGCGAAACCGGCCCTTGCGGCCGGTTTCTTCGTTGAGGGGCACCACTCTCAGTCCATCCCCCATTCGCGGATGCGCAGATCACCATCCTGGGCCACCAAATCCTGAAGCTCGGCAAGCTTCTTCAGCCCGCTCTGCGTGTCGGCGTGCCGGACAACGGCGGCCGAGTTCAGCGTCGCGGCCTTCAGCGCCCGATCGAGCGGCCAGCCGAGCCCGATCAGCGCGACGAAGGTCGACGCGAAAGCGTCGCCCGCGCCCGTCGTACCCACGACCTCTGTCGCCACCGCCGGACAGTGAATGACCTTGCCCTCGGTCGCCACGAAGGCGCCGCGCCGGCCATCCGTAACGACGACCATGCCGGCTCCGGTCCCCAGGAGCGACTGGAAGAAGCGCATGAGCGTGATGCCGAAGCCGCCCGAAGACAGTCCGCGCCGGATCAGATCGGGGATCTCCTCGTCCGGCTCCAGCGGCAGGGCTGGGCCTCCCTCCCCTGCCATTGCCGAAATCACCGGCACCAGCGCGTTGGCCTCGGCGCGATTGACGACGAGAATATCGACCGAGCCGACAGTTTCCAGGAAGGCGTGGCCGCGCGCCGTGAGCTGGCGGATGCCGGGATTGGCCGCGACCTTACAGTCTGCCTGCTTGGCCCCCCTGACCAGATCGGGGAAGGAATCGGCGGACTGGTTGCTGAGGCTGGAGATGTAGACGAGATCGACCGAGAAAGCCTCCCGCTTGATGTCCTCCATGGACAGAAGCGTATTGGCGCCGCGGAAAGTGAAGATGGCCGCGTTCCGGTCATGCGATGAGATCAGCACCGACGCGCCGGTCGGCATGCGCGAGTCGCGCGTGATCCAGCGGGTCGACACGCCCTCCCCTTCGAGCTTGGCGAGGATGACATCGGCGCGCTGGTCCATGCCCAGCTTGACGATGGCCGAGACATCGAGGCCGAGCCGCGCCATGGCGATGGCCGCATTGACCGCGCCGCCGCCCGGATGGGTGGAAATTTCCTCCGCCTCGGTCTTGCGGCCTTCCTCGAGCAACAGGAAGGAGGCGTCAGCATTGCGCATGGTCATGCGTTCGATGCTGTCGGAATTGATGATGGCGATGGAATCGACCATCGCGCCGCCAACGGTGAGCGCTTTCATTCTTGCTCCTTTTTGAGCCCGAGGCTTAAGCGAGCCTCGCCGGGAGCACAACCCTTTAGTTAATCTCCGCCCCCGCTCAATCGCGTGAACCGAGCGATGGGATCGGCGGTCGTCAAGCGTTATATAATGGATGTGCTGATCAGACGGAGCCCCTTGCAATGACCATCGCCGAGGCCCTCTACCCGCCGACTGTAACGCCGCCGCCCCGGCCGCTGCCGCTCAGGAAATTTGTCTTCCGCTTCCTCAAGAACCCGCTCTTGGCGCTGCCGCAGGGCGCCTATGAAGAGCCGATCATGGCGCTGAAGCGGCGGAATTCGCCGATCTTCTGGGTCACCCGGCCGGACCTGGTCGAGGAGATCCTGATTAGGCGTGCGGCCGATTTCATCAAGACGCCGGCGGAGAAGCGCGTTTTCCGGCGCACGCTGAAGGATGGTGTGCTGAGCTCGGATGGCCAACTCTGGCGCTGGCAGCGACGGACCATGGCGCCGCTGTTCCGGCCGTCGGAAATCCTGAACTATGTGCCGAGCATGGCCGAACCGGCGGAGGAGCTGCTGGCGAAGTGGCGGCAGGCGGAGCCGGGCAGCATTCAGCGGATCGACCATGCCATGACCGAGGCGACCTTCTCCGTCATCGCGCGCACCATGCTCAAGGGCGGCGAGCCGAGCGAGGCCGCGATCATCAAGCGCGTGACCGCCCAAAGCCTCAATCATATTTCCTGGGACATCATGTACGGCCTGTTGCGGCTGCCGCAGTGGATGCCGCATCCGGCAAGCTGGATGCTGAAGCGCTCAGCGGAGCAACTGCGCGGCTCCGTGCATGCCATCATCGCGCGGCGGAAGGCGGAAGGCGGCGAGGGCGAGGATCTGCTCGGCCGCTTGCTCGCGGCGCGTGATCCGGAGACCGGCGAGCCGATGAGCATGGACCAGCTCATCAACAATCTGCTGACGCTGCTCGAAGCCGGCCATGAGACGACATCGCGCGGGCTGGCCTGGACGCTCTATCTGCTTTCGCGCTCGCCTGGATGGCAGGAGACTGTCCGCGCCGAGGTCGCCTCTGTCTGCGGCGAAGGCCGGATCGAGGCCGGCCATGTGAACGAGCTGCGGCTGACTCAGCAGGTATTGAAGGAATCCATGCGGCTTTACCCGCCCGTGCCGGTGATGTCGCGCTTCGCCTGCAAGCCGATCGAGCTTGCCGGAATGCAGGTCCCGGCGGGCAGCATCACCATCATCCCGATCTTCTGCATTCACCGGCACAAGCAACTCTGGGCCGATCCGGGCCGTTTCGACCCGACCCGCTTTTCGCCGGAGCGTGAGGCCGGCTATCCGCGCACGCAGTTCATGCCTTTCGGCGCCGGCCCGCGCATTTGCCTGGGCAATTCTTTCGCCATGGCGGAGGCGACGGTCATTCTGGCAACACTCATCCGCGGCGCGCGTTTCGAATGGGACGGCCGGCACAATCCGGAGCCGGTCTCGCGCGTGACCTTGCAGCCGCGAGGCGGCATGCCGCTCAAGGTGACGACGCTGGGCCAGAAGCCGCTTCGCTACAGCTGATCTTCGTGAGGATCGAGGCCCGCTCAGTGGCGAGCGGGATTTCTTTCGGGGTACTGGCTCAGGCCGGCTTACGGAAGCGCTGAATGCCCCAGGCGAGATGGCCGCTATCGGCGGCCTTCACCCAGTTCTCCAGGCCGACCAGCATCTTATCCAGATAGTCTTTTGAAGCGTCCTCCGAAAGCTCGCTATAGCGGCTCTGAAGCTCCTCGCGCACACGTGCGTAGTGTGTCCGCAGGTCTTCCGTCATCTTGATCTGATCGACCACCTCAAAGCCGATAGCCTCAGCGGTGTCGCGATAGAAGCGGAAAGAGCCCAGGCTCGTCAGATTGAGGCGGTCATAGACCGGCTGAAGCACGCCGGCCGGCACATCGTCGGCCTGCATCGGGTCGGTGAAAACGAACTCGCCGCCCGGTTTCAACACGCGCCAGACCTCGCGCAAGACCTTCTCGCGCTGGTCCGAATGCAGGATCGCGTCCTGCGACCAGACCACGTCAAAGCTGGCGTCCAGCTCGGGGATGTTCTCGAACACGCCGTGCACCACGCCAATCTTGTCCTGAAGCCCGGCGCGGCGATTCTTGTAGCGGTTGGTGTCGTTCTGCGCCTCGGAGATATTGAGACAGCACACCTCGCAGCCGAATGTCTGCGCCAGACGCCGGGCCGAGCCGCCATAGCCTGCGCCGATGTCGAGGACGCGCGTGCCGGCGTCCAACCTGCCGAGACTGCGCGCCATCCGGTCGACGGTCTCGGTGCTCGCCGCCTTGATGTCCTGCGTTTTCTCGTAGCAGCCGATATGCAGGTCCTCGCCGCCCCAGATCTGGGAATAGAAGGCGTTGGCGTCCTCGCTGTCGTAATAGGCCTCGGCATCCGAACGCGTTTCGACTGTGCCGCCCGAACCGTTCCGCGCGATCCCGCGCGCCGTCGGCATCGACGATTTCTCGGCGATATGGATGAAGAAATCGGGATCGTTCTCCTGGTAGGTCTCCTGAAAATCGCCATAGGTTCGAACGCGTTCGAAGCCGGCCTCTTTCAGAAGCTTGCGCATATAATTCTTGCGCAGAGGGAACAGGTTGAGCGTGTAAGCTGCGCCGTCCGGGAAACTGTATTTGAAGCGGACGAGGCCGTTGTCGATATATTCGGGCTCGGCCGAGACGCGATCGCCGCAATAGTAATATTTGTGCTTCGTCTTGAAGCCGTGATCGAGCATGTGATCGTAATTGCGCTGATCGATGATGAGGATGCCGTCATGCTTCAGTGCGGCGTAGAATTCGGCGAACGCGCGGCGGCGGTCCTGCTCGTTGTGGAGATGGGTGAAGGAATTGCCGAGACAGATGATGGCGTCATATTTGCCGTTGATGTCCCGGTTGAGCCAGCGCCAATCCGCCTGCACAGTTTTCAGGATGAGGCTGCGCCGCTGGCCGTTTTCGAAGGCTTTGGCGAGCATCGCGGCGGAACCGTCGGCGCTCGTTACATTGAAGCCGGCCGCAGTCAGGCGCACCGAATGAAAGCCGGTTCCGGTCGCCACGTCGAGCACGGACGACTTGCCCCTGGCGCGCAGGATGTCGATGAAAAACTGCCCCTCCGAGAGGGCGCGCGCGTCCCAGTCGATCAGCTCGTCCCACTTCTCGACGAAACTCTTGACGTATTCACCGCGATAAAGATCCGTTTTGCGATCGGCAATCGGGTTGTCGCTGTAGGTCTGGGCGCGGAGCCGCAGCTCCACGTTCGAATCTCTCGCTAAAGACTGTGCCACGATTCGATCTCACCTCCCGGTTTGCCCGGCGCCTGGGCCGGCATGCCATCCAAACGGAGGATCGGCGCGCAGAGAGGCCATCATGGCGCGGCGGCCATGATCGCTACCCACACGACGAGCTGATTTTGCTCAAGCCGGAGCCGGCTTCAAGAGCCTGTTTCGCGGTCAGACTTTTTGCCAAACGCTTCCCGATCTCAGGAACCGCAGCAGCCTGTCGCATCAGCTGCGCCGCGCGGAAAGCCGGCCCGCCAGAAGCGGAAGCCTCAAGCTCCGGACGGTGGGAGCCCCGCACGATCCCCGTATGAGGATCGTACATGAAGAGGGCGGCGGACTAAAGCCAGAATACGTCCATCGTCGCCGAATTCAGTTTAATTCAACTGCACAAGCGGGTGAATGGAGTACAACGTTCGTGTGATAGAGTTTCAGGAAATCCAGGAGTTTATCATATCATCGGATTTAATCAAATCAGTGATTATGCTCAGACCAGTTTCAAGACAATCTGCCGAAGCCAGCGGGGGCGTCGCGCAAATGTTCAGCATGCTGAAAGATATATTAGGAGATATTGGCTGGAACCCTACAATCATGGTGACATCAGCCGCGAAATTCGACCGCACAGCCCAGCGGACGCCTGCGCCGCGTCACGGCATCAGGTCGATGCTGCGGCCGATCCCGGCCTCCCGCGCCAGATTATAGGCGAGCCAGCCGGCGGCGAGATCCTGAAACGCCAGGCCAACGCTGCCGAATACGGTCACCTCTTCATCGCTCTCCCTACCGGGGCGAACGCCTCGCGCCCGAAGCCTGCGCCTCCGACGGCTCCCATCTCGACGGCCAGGCGCCGGTCATCGACCACCACCTTCGCGGCGCAAGGCGTCGGCCGCAACCTCGCATTTGTCCGGCTGATCAGGACCGAGCGTGGTGATGTGCAAGCCGGGCCGCAAATGGTGCCGGAACAGGAACGGCTCTTTGGCCCAGGTCGCGGTGACAACGATGTCGGCTCCGTCAAGCACCTCTTCCAGAGACACACAGACGTTGACCGCCAGCCGTCGCAGGCCGGATCGGATGCGAAGCGCTCTGCCGCGCCGGGGAAGTTGTCGAACACGCGGACCGCCGTGATCTGACGCACCAGGCGCAGCGCCGCTAATTGCGACCGGCCCTGCGCGCCCGCACCGATGATCACCACGCATCGCGCCGTCAGACGCGACAGCACCTCTGCGCCGAGAGCACCGGCGAGCCCGGTCCGTAACGCCGTCAGGTGCCTGCTCTCCATCAGCGCAAGCGGCGCTCCGGTTGTGAGATCATTCAGCACCAGAACGCCGCGGATTGCCGGATCGCTGCCCGGAAATTTGGCGTGGACCTTGACGGAATAGGCGGGAATGCCTGGCCCCAACCCCGGCGCCAGCAGCATGCCCGATGCGCCGACAGGCACCTCGCCCGCAGGGAGGGCCATGGGAATGCGCATCGCGTCGACGCTGCGGCCGGTCGAATAGGCGGCAAACGCCTCGCGCAAAGCCGCCAGCAGCCGTTGCGGCTCGAGCAATTGCGCGACTTCCGAGCGCGTCAGAAGCAGAGTGTCCATATCGAACGGCCTTTGCACAGGTCGATGCTATCGGCATACACAAGACGCGGCCGCCCTTCGATCCTCTTTGCGCCCATCAAGCAGGCCTGCCTCCCGGCTGCCTTTGCACAGGCGCAACTCGCTGCGTGCGTTTATGCTGCGGTCAGTGCATCATGTTTGCGGAAACGCATTCACGAGGGCAGCTCCGGAGAGGCAGAATGGTCATTCCGATCGGCGACGACGACAGCGCGCGGCGCAGCATTCCCATCATTACCTATCTTCTCATCATAGCCAATGTGCTCGTCTTTCTTCTGGAGCTGAACCGCGGCAATACCTTCGTCCGGCATTGGGCGTTTGTTCCGCGCGACTTCTCGATCAATCCGGCCGGTGAGTTCCCGACCGTATTCACCGCGATGTTCATGCATGGAAGCTGGCTGCATCTCATCGGCAATATGCTTTATCTCTGGATCTTCGGCGACAATGTCGAAGACAATTTCGGCTCCTTGAGATTTCTGCTGTTCTATCTCGCCTGCGGAATTGCGGCGACTTTCGCCCAATTCGCGGTGATGCCGGGTGCGAATGTCCCCAATCTCGGCGCTTCGGGCGCCATTGCGGGTGTGCTGGCGGCCTATCTGGTGCTTTTTCCGCGCGGCCGCGTGACCGTCGTCATCGGCTATGGCGTGACGCAGGTTCCGGCGATCTTCGTAATCGGCTTCTGGATCGTGCTGCAGTTCATCAGCGGCGTCGGCGTCATCGCCCGGACGGCGCAGAATTCCGATCTCGGCGGCATCGCCTATATGGCGCATATCGGCGGCTTCGTCGCAGGGCTGGTGCTGACGCTTTTCCTGCGCAAGCGCTCCGTCTGATCTGGCCCGGAGTTCCTGCAAAAGCAGAAGGCCCGCCAGTGGCGGGCCTCCGCATGTTTCTCGGGGAAATCGGACCGTTAGTAGTCCATGCCGCCCGGCATGGCCGGAGCCGGCGTTTCCTTCTTCGGCTTCTCGGCGATCATCGCCTCGGTGGTGATGAGCAGACCGGCCACTGACGCGGCGTCCTGCAGGGCAGTGCGCACCACCTTGACCGGATCGATCACGCCCTGAGCGACGAGGTCGCCATATTCGCCAGACTGGGCGTTGTAGCCGAAATTGTACTCGTCCCTTTCGAGGATCTTGCCGGCGATCACCGCGCCATCTTCGCCAGCATTCGCAGCGATGATGCGAGCTGGAGACTGGATCGCCTTGCGGACGATATTGACGCCGGCCTTCTGGTCCTCGTCGTCGACCTTGAGCCCGTCAAGCACCTTGATCGCGCGGAGCAGAGCCACACCGCCGCCAGGCACGATACCTTCCTCGACGGCCGCCCGGGTCGCGTTAAGCGCGTCGTCGACGCGGTCCTTCTTCTCCTTCACCTCGACCTCGGTCGCGCCGCCGACACGGAGGACGGCAACGCCGCCGGCGAGCTTCGCCAGACGTTCCTGCAGCTTCTCCTTGTCATAGTCGGAGGTGGTCTCCTCGATCTGCTGCTTGATCTGGCCGACGCGGGCCTCGATGTCCTTCTTGTCGCCAGCACCGTCGATGATGGTTGTGTCGTCCTTGGTAATCACGACCTTCTTGGCGCGGCCAAGCATGGCCAGCGTAACATTCTCAAGCTTGATGCCGAGATCCTCGGAGATCATCTCGCCGCTGGTCAGGATCGCGATGTCTTGCAGCATGGCCTTGCGGCGATCACCGAAGCCCGGGGCTTTGACGGCAGCGACTTTCAGGCCGCCGCGCAGCTTGTTGACAACGAGCGTGGCCAGCGCCTCGCCCTCGACGTCCTCGGCGATGATCAGCAGCGGCTTGGAGGACTGAACCACGGCCTCGAGAACCGGCAGCATGGCCTGCAGATTCGACAGCTTCTTCTCATGGATCAGGATCAGCGGATCCTCGAGCTCGACGCGCATCTTCTCGGCGTCGGTGACGAAATAGGGCGAGATGTAGCCGCGGTCGAACTGCATGCCTTCCACGACTTCCAGCTCGGTCTCAAGGCTCTTCGACTCCTCGACCGTGATTACGCCCTCATTGCCGACCTTCTCCATCGCTTCTGCGATCTTAGCGCCGATTTCGGTGTCGCCATTGGCCGAGATGGTACCGACCTGGGCCACTTCGCTCGAGTTGGAGATCTTCTTCGCCTTCGCGGCAAGCTCCTTCACGATGGCGTTCACGGCGATGTCGACGCCGCGCTTCAGGTCCATCGGATTGGCGCCGGCGGCAACCGATTTGGCGCCTTCCTTGACAATCGCCTGGGCGAGAATGGTGGCTGTCGTGGTGCCATCGCCGGCGACGTCATTGGTCTTCGAGGCGACCTCGCGCACCATCTGGGCGCCCATATTCTCGAACTTGTCCTCAAGCTCGATTTCCTTCGCAACCGTCACGCCGTCCTTGGTGATGCGGGGCGCGCCGAAGGATTTGTCGAGCACGACATTGCGGCCTTTCGGACCGAGCGTCACTTTGACCGCGTCGGCAAGAATGTCGACGCCACGCAGCATCCGGTCGCGGGCATCTTGAGCAAATCTTACGTCTTTCGCAGACATTCATTCGTCTCCTTGAACTTCTAATCGGGAATGGGAGGGAGGGTTTCGTCGATGTTAAGCGGCCTTCTTCTTCCCGCTTGCTCCGGTGTCCTCGAGAACTCCCATAATGTCGCTCTCTTTCATGATCAGGAGCTCCTCGCCGTCGATCTTGACCTCGGTGCCCGACCATTTGCCGAACAGCACACGGTCACCCGCCTTCACGTCCGGCGGAACCAGCTTGCCATCCTCACCGCGCGCGCCGGGGCCGACCGCGACGATCTCGCCCTGCTGCGGCTTCTCCTGAGCGGTGTCGGGGATGATGATGCCGCCAGCGGTTTTCATTTCGGCGTCGATACGCCGAACGACGACACGATCATGAAGTGGACGAAACTTCATAGACGAACCTCCATAAAATGACCGGGTATGAGAGGGCAGGAGCGGATTTGATGCTCGGCTGCCTCCGTGCCGCGATCTAATGAAGATTGTTAGCAGTGTCAAGAGGTGAGTGCTAAAATTGACGGAGGCAGACGATAGCGCCGCCGACGACACCGGCTGGCTCGGGTGTGGAAGCACGCTGTTCAGCGCTCGGGAAAGCGACGAAATCCGGACGACTACCTAGTCACGCCTGCGAAGGGCGAAATTGCGCGTCCGCGAGAAATGGGCGGAATAGGGCAATACCCGCATAAGTTTCAGCATTGAAACCATTTGCCAGGGAAATGCAATCTCGAATGATAGCGGCAAAGCCTGCCGACCAAAGCGATTCGGTTCTGCCAGCCCTCAAACGGCTCAGGTAGACGCCCCTCGTGCAGATAGACGCGATCGAGATGCTGGGTGCCGATGTCCGGGACGGCATCAATGTCGCGGTTGCCGGTTCGGCCATATCTGCAAGGTCGAGCAGCATCGGAAGGACGACGTGTTTCGACATCCGCCAACACCTGGAATTGTCGCTATCGCCTCGCGCAGATCATTCGGAATGCGCTTGGCCGTGGCGAAGAGGTCGGCAACGACCTAGCAGTCTGTCGGACTGACGTTTGTCTTTTCATCAGTCCGACGGCAATGCCGCTGCGCATCAAGCAGCTTTCAGGGCAAACATCCGTTTCACGTTCCATGCCATGGTGACAAGCGTCCACTCGCCTTTGACATTGTCGAGCCCGCGCAGCAGGAATTGGCGGAATCCGAGCACCGATTTGATGATGCCGAACACCGGCTCGGGTGTGTGTTTGCGCAGGGCGTAGAGCTTTTTGCCTTCGGGCGTCCGCAGACGGTAGGCCATGGCCTCGACGGGCGTTGGATTTTCTGGCGCGGGTGGTGCATCGGCGAAGCGCTCACCGAGGGATCGATGATGGGCATCCCGGGCCAAAGCGAGCAGCGGCTCCAGCCCCGCCGCCACACAGGCCTTCACATTGGCCGCGCTGAAATAGCCGTTGTCGCCGAGCATGATGTCGGCCTTGCCCAGATTTTCGGGCAAGGCGTTGATTTTCGCCAGCATCGGCTCAAGCTGCTGCTTGTCATTGGGCGCCTGAACCACGTCGGTGGCGACGACCAGCAGACTGCCTTCGGCGACCACGGCCTGAGCATTGTAGCATTGCTCGAAACCGCCGCCGGAAATCGGCATGATGCGGGACTCTTCATCCGTCAGATTGATCTGATCGGTTGGTCGCGGCCCTTCCGCCGGCGGCTTGAGCGGCTTGCCGCCGGGCTTTTTGCCCGTGGCCTTCACTTTGGCCTCGCGCGCTGCAAGCTTGGCCTGATGTTCGGCCTGCTCCCGCTCGAAACGCTCCTTGGCGCGCGCCTCGATCTTGGCACGGGCCCCGCTGAGCTTTTGCAGCCGCTCCTCGCACCGGGCAAGTTCATCGGGGATCGACAAGCCGTCGGGAATGGCCGACTGATCCGCCGCCTCGGCCTTGGCCAGCAACTCGGCCACTTCGGCCTTCAATTGCGCCTCGATCCTGCCAGCATGCTCGTAGGAAAGCGCGCTGTGCTTGCTGGCGTTGGCATGGATTTTCGTGCCGTCAAGCGCCACCGTCCCCATCCTCAGTAGGCCCATCTCGCGCGCCAGCAGCAGAATCTGCACGAACAGCCCCTCGATCTGCTTCAGAAAACGCCGGCGAAAGGTGGCGATGGTGTCATGATCAGGGTGATCGTTGGCAGCGATGAAGCGGAACGCCACCGAGTCATAGGTCGCCCGCTCCAGCTTGCGGCTGGAAAACACACCCGTGGCGTAGCCGTAAACCAGAATACCCAGCAAAAGCCGCGGGTGGTAACTCGCCGAACCCGAGCCACGATAAACGCCGCTCATGGCCGAGACGTCCAGGCTGTCGATCAACTCGACAATAAAACGAGCCAGGTGCTTCTCCGGAAGCCAGTCGTCCACCGAGGGCGGCAACAGAAAACCGGTCTGGCGATCAATCAGGCGGAAGTTGCTCATCAGCGCCGGCTCCCAAGGCAATGGAGAATCAATCGCGATACCCTACCTCGCAACAGACGCCGCCGTTAAGCCCGACAGGCTGCTATTTAGCGTTCGGCAAGATTGATGAGGCCCCGCTCAATCTATACGAAAAACCTGCGCGCTTCGCGCTATCATGGCTCAAAACTCTGTGCTTGGAGGAACGATGCTCATAGGCGCCATCGCTGACGACCTGACCGGGGCCACGGACCTTGCGCTGATGCTGAAACGCGAGGGCATGCGCGTTCGTCAGGTGATCGGGGTCCCGGACCGGCTGGACGACCTTGGCGGCATCGATGCGGTCGTGATTTCGCTGAAAAGCCGCACCGCGCCGGTGGACGAAGCCGTCAGTCAGAGCCTTGCCAGCGCGCGCGCCTTGAAGGTCGCCGGAGCGCAGCAGCTCTTCTTCAAATATTGCTCGACCTTCGACTCCACCGACGCCGGCAATATCGGGCCGGTCGCCGATGTGCTGTTCGAGGAAACCGGCGCGAAATCGCTGATCTTCTGCCCGGCCTTTCCCGCCAATAAGCGCACGGTCTATCAGGGCCATCTCTTCGTCGGGCGACAGCTGCTCAGCGATAGCCCGATGTGCGACCACCCGCTGACGCCGATGCGAGATGCGAACCTCGTCCGCGTGCTGGCACGCCAGTCGAAGCACGCCGTCGGCCTGTTGCCGCTGGAGGTGATCGAGCAGGAAGCGGCGGCGATCCGCGAGGCCATCGAGGCCGAAGCCGAAGCCGGCCGCCCCTTCATCATCGCCGACGCCTTGACCGACACGCATCTCTTCGCGCTCGGTCTCGCGCTCGACGGCGCGCCGCTGGTCTCGGGCGGATCGGGCATTGCCATGGGGCTACCGGCGAACTTCGGCATCGAGCCGCCGCTCGACGCGGGGCTTTCGAGAATGCCAGCCCCGCAAGGGCGCGCGTTCATCGTCGCCGGAAGCTGCTCCGAGGCGACGCGGCGCCAGGTTGCGGCGGCGCTGGAGGCCGGCCTGCCCGCTTTCCAGGCCGACCCGCTGGCGATCGCCGATGGCCGCATATCGGCCGCAGCTGCCATCGACTGGCTCGGCAGTCAGCTTGGCGACCGGCCGGCCCTCGTCTATGCCACGGCCGCGCCGGATCTGGTTGCCGCCGCGCAAGAGGCGCTTGGCGCGGCGAAAGCGGGCGAGATCGTCGAAAGCTTCCTCTCCGACGTGGCGGTAGGCGCAATGGGACTCGGCGTAACACGCATGATCGTTGCCGGCGGCGAGACCGCGGGCGCTGTGGTGGGCCGTCTCGGCGTTCGCGCGCTTGATATCGGCCCGGAGATCGCGCCCGGCGTGCCGTGGACGATGGTGGCGGACGGCCCGCCGATCGCGCTGGCGCTGAAATCGGGCAATTTCGGCCAGGACGATATGTTCCTCGACGCCTGGGACCTTCTCGAATGAGCGAAGAGATCCAGCTCCGCGACATCATCGCCGCTCTCGCCCGCAGCCTGTTCGAGCGCGGCTATGCGCATGGCAGCGCCGGCAATCTGAGCGTCCGGCTGGAGGACGGCATTCTCGTCAGCCCGACCAATAGCAGCCTTGGTCGCCTGGAGCCGGAGCGGCTTTCCAAGCTCGGTTTCGATGGCACGCATATCAGCGGCGATCCGCCCTCGAAGGAAGCCGGACTCCATCTCGGCGTGCTGAATGCGCGGCCCGAGGCGGGCGCTGTCGTCCATTTGCATTCAACCTATGCGACGATTCTCTCCTGCCTGTCGGATACCGACGCGACAGATGCCCTGCCGCCGATCACGCCTTATCTGGTGATGCGGGTGGGTCGCGTGCCGATGGTGCCCTATTTCCCGCCGGGCAGTCAGGAGCTGGCCGATGCCGTCGCCGAGGCTGCGCGCCATCACGGCGCGGTGCTGATGGCCAATCACGGCTTCGTCGTCACCGGGCGCAGCTTCGAGGATGCGGTGATGAACGCCGAAGAATTCGAGGAGAACGCGAAACTGCTGTTTTTGACGCGCGGCTCATCCGTCAACCTGCTAAGTGCGGATCAGGTGGGCGCGCTCGCTGCGAGATTCCAGAAAGGCTGAGAGGGCGAAATGTATGTGATCACCGTGGTTTTCGATGCCGTTGCGGGGCGCGAGGACGCGCTCGAAGATGTGCTGCTTACCCATGCGCAGAACACGCTGCGTGCGGAGGAGGCCTGCCTGCGCTTCGATGTGGCGAAGGATGCGGCGCGCAAAGGGCGGTTCTTCCTCTACGAGATCTATGAGGACGAAGCGGCGTCCCGCGCGCATATGGAATTGCGGCATTACCGAAGCTACAGCGAGAAGGCGACGGGTCTGATCGCCAACAAGACCATCGAGCGCTGGGCGCTGATCAGCGACACGCCGTGAGCCGGCGCGACGCGTTACCCGACAGCTTCAGGAGCGTCGCGTTCGAATCTCGGAACCCGACCTAAGCAAGGCATCGCCCCGGCTCTGCCGGCCGGGGCGACCGACGCAGAGGATGTCCTAACTCTCAGAGCCGGCAAAGACGCGGCCGCGATAGGGATAGCGCGGATCGGCATAGGCGTAGCCGGCCGAGGCGCCAGCCGGGATCAGCTCGTTCATGAAGGTTTCGTCGGCCTCGGTGTAGGGCGTTCCAGCGACGGCAAGGTACTCTTCGAGCTGCTGCATCGACTTCGGCCCGATGATGACGCCGGAAATCAGCCGATTCGCCAGCACCCAGGACAGCGCGAAGCCGGTCATCGACCGGCCTGACGGCTCCAGATAGCGCCCGATCGCCCGCGCCGCATCGAGCGCCTCCGGGCGAAACTCTGTCTGCATCATGCGCATATCCTTGCGATCGGCGCGCGAGCCCGCCGGAACGCCGTCATTATATTTGCCGGTCAGCACGCCGCGCGCGATCGGCGAATAGGTGACGACGCCGATGCCGAAATGCGCGCAGGCCGGCAGCAGGTCGATTTCCGCGAGCCGATACAGTGCATGGTAATAGGGCTGCGCCATCACCGGACGCGCGACGCCCAGGCTGTCGGCAATGCGCACCAACTCGGCGACCTTCCAACCGCGAAAGTTCGAGAAGCCCCAGCCGCCGATCTTGCCGGCGGCGATCATCTCACCGAGTGCGCCGATCGACTCCTCAAGCGGCGTTTTCTCGTCGTCGAGATGCAGGTAATAAAGGTCGACCTTGTCCATTCCGAGCCGTTCGAGGCTCTGATCGAGGGCCTTGTGCAGCCATGCGGCCGACAGGCCGCCGGAGTCGGGCACGCCCGCCATCTCATTGCCCGCTTTAGTGGCGACGATCCAGCGGTCGCGCTGGCCGGCGATCGCGCGGCCGACAATGCGCTCCGACCCGCCATTCGCATATTGATCGGCGGTGTCGAGGAAATTGCCGCCCGCCTCGCCGTAGCGCGCGATCATCTCCGCCGCCTCGCCCTCGTCGGTCTGATCGCCGAACATCATCGTGCCGAGGCAGATGCGGGTGATGGTCGGTCCGCGCTCGCCGAGGCGGGTTTTCTCAAGCTGCTGTGTGGTCATGGATAGGGGCGCTCCCGAATGCGATGTTGGCCGGATCGCCCTTATCTTAGCTGCTTCTGCGGATTTGACGAGGCACGGGCGCAATTTTCCTGTGGCGGCGGGCCGGATATCGGCCATGCGAGATGGAAGATGCGGCGCGCGAGGGAGTCATGTAAAGATTGTTCACATGAACTGGTCGAAGGATCGCGACGGGCCGCCGGGCCGCCGCGGTTATCATCATGGCAATTTGCGCGAGGCGCTCATTCGCGGCGCGCTCGACCTCATTGCCGAGAAAGGCCCCGCCGGCTTCACCATCGCCGATGCGGCGCGCTGGGCCGGCGTCAGCCCCGCGGCGCCTTACCGGCATTTCCGCGACCGCGACGACCTGATGGCCGACATCGCCCGGCGCGGATTCGAAGAGTTCGCGGGCCGGCTTGCCAAAGCCTGGAACGACGGCCAGCCGAATGCCATGAGCGCCTTCGAAAGTCTCGGCCGCGCCTATCTCGCCTTCGCTCGCGAGGAGCCGGCCTATTACGCAGCCATGTTCGAGGCCAGCACCCAGCCCGATCGGACACCCGAATTGCGCCAGGCGTCGGACCACGCTTTCGAGATCCTGCGCAGCGCTTCGGAGGCGCTCTCCGCCACCCTGCCGAAGGACAAACGGCCGCCGGCCCTGATGATGGCGCTGCATATCTGGGCGATCTCACACGGCATTGCCTCGCTGTTCGGCCGCAAGGACGGCCGCAAGACGCCGATGACGGCGGAGGAGCTACTCGAGGCGGCAATTCTGATTTATTTGCAAGGGCTTGGGCTCAACGAAACTCCAGGCGCCTAAGCCTCTGGAGTTGACAAGCAGCCTGCCTATCCCCATCTCCAGCCCCTATGCCCGGACGCTTCGAAAAAATGCAAAGGCCCCCGCTTGACAAGGGATTTGGCCTGGGCCACTTATGTTAATGTAACTAACATTTACATGCAGTGAGGATCTGATGGCTTTTGCCGCGAGACTGAATGATGGGCTGATGGCATTTGCCGAGGCGCTTGATCAGTTCGGAAAACCAGCCTGGATCACCGTCATGGTCCTTGGCTTTATCTTTTGGTGGCCCATCGGATTGGTAATCCTGGGCGTTATGATCTGGAGTGGACGAATGGGATGTGGACGCGGCCATTGGGGCCAGTGGAAGCAGGAGAGATGGGGCCGTAGCGGCCGGTGGGCCAGTCGCTCCTCATATAGCGGCAACAGCGCCTTCGAGGAGTACAAGGCCGAGACCTTGCGCCGGCTCGAGGACGAACAGCGCGAATTCATGGAATATCTGCAGCGCCTGCGGCATGCCAAGGACAAGACCGAGTTCGACCAGTTCATGGCCGAGCGCCGCAACAGGCCGCAGACCCCGCCCGCCGATCAGTCGCCCGAGCGCCAGCCGCAGCCGTAATACTCTCCTCCCCCGCGACCGCCAAGCGCGACAGCCCATGAAGCTGCCGCGCTTTTTTTGCGCTCCGGTGAATGCAAATCCTCGCATTACGGATTAAGCTGAAAGCTTGTTCTTGTGGCGGCGGCGAACTCTGCCCTATACGGGGCACGCGCGAGCCGGTGCGGCAATCGATCGCGACATCGGCTTGCAACGAGCGACGGCGCGCAGGTCTTTTCGCAATCTTAACGGTCCGTAAACTTCGCCGCGTTATGAAACCAATAAGAGATGGGCTAGAGGTATGAAGTTCTTCGTCGATACCGCCGACATTAAAGAGATCCGGGAGCTTTCGGCGACCGGCATGGTTGACGGCGTCACCACGAACCCGTCGCTGATCTCCAAATCCGGGGGCAATTTCATCGAGACTGTCGCTGAAATCTGCCAGGTTGTCCAAGGGCCGGTCAGCGCAGAGGTTGCTGCGACCGATGCCGAAAGGATGATCGCCGAAGGGCGCCGCCTCGCCTCTATTGCAAAGAATGTTGCCGTCAAGGTCCCGCTGACCTGGGACGGCTTGAAAGCCTGCCGGACGCTGACCGGCGAAGGCACGCTCGTCAATGTCACGCTCTGCTTTTCCGCCAATCAGGCGCTGCTCGCCGCCAAGGCGGGCGCGAGCTTCGTCTCGCCCTTCATCGGCCGGCTGGACGATGTCGGAGAGGACGGCGTCGCGCTGATCCGCGATATCCGCCAGATCTACGACAATTATCCGGAGCTGAAGACCAAGATCCTTGCCGCATCGATCCGTCATCCCCGCCACGTCGCGGATTGCGCTCTCGCCGGCGCCGATATCGGCACGGTGCCGCCCGGCGTGCTGCGTCAGCTTGCAAATCATCCGTTGACGGATAAGGGCCTCGAGCAGTTCCTCGCCGACTGGGCGAAGACCGGCCAAAGCATTCTTTAGGGGGTGCGATGGGCCGGACGGATTTTCGCTGTTATTTTGTCCGGTCCCTGAGCGAGGTTCATGCGCGCTCTTGCGACATCGTCCGCGCGCTGTGCATTGGCGCTGAACTGTTTCGGCCCCTTTTTGTCGTCCCAGACGGCCATCAGGCCGAGCCGGGACCCAATGGCATTTCCGCAACTTCATACCGTGACGATATGCGAATGGACCCCGGCTCGGCGCTTCGCGTCGTCCGGGGCGACGCTGAGAACAGTATCCGGCCGGTCACCAAGGCGTCCCATTGGAGCGCAGCATGACTGTCGAAGACCAGGCCGGAGACAACATCTTTCCCGCCGCTCCCGACAGCCGGAGCGCTGCCCAGGCCTGGTTCGCCTTCCTTGCCAATGAGCGCGCCTATTCGGAGAACACGCTCGAAGCCTATGAGCGCGACCTCCGCCAGCTTTTCGTCTTCCTGCACGGCCGCCTCGGCGCGCCGGCCTCGCTCGCCGACCTCAACCGGCTGACGCCGCAGGATCTGCGCGCCTTCATGGCCGCGCGGCGCGCCGCCGGCGCCTCCAGCCGCAGCCTTTCGCGCAGCGTCTCGGCGCTGCGCTCCTTCTTCCGATTTCTCGAACGCGCACGCCTCCTGAAGAACCGCGCCGTGCTGGCAATGGTGCTGCCCAAGGTCGTCCCGTCCCTACCGAGGCCGCTGACGATCCCGAAGGCCGAGGACGTGATGTCGGAAAGCCGTGAAGCTCACAAGCGCGGCCAGGCGAAATGGATCGGAGCGCGCGACAGCGCCGCACTGCTCCTGCTCTATGGCTGCGGCCTGCGCGTCTCCGAAGCGCTCGGCATCGCCCGACGCGACGCGCCCCTGCCGCCGCGCGACATCGTCCGCGTCAAGGGCAAAGGCGGCAAGGAGCGGATCGTGCCGGTGCTGCCGGCTGTACAGAGCGCCCTCGAGCGCTATCTGGCGCTTTGCCCCTTCCATCTGCCGCCGGAAGGACCGCTTTTCGTCGGCGCCAAGGGCGGCCGGCTTTCGCCCCGCATTCTCCAGCTTCTAATGGCGCGGATGCGCGACGCGCTCGGCCTGTCGGAAACGGCAACGCCTCATGCGCTGCGCCACTCATTCGCCACGCATCTGCTGGGCAACGGCGCCGATCTCCGGGCGATTCAGGAATTGCTCGGCCATGTCAGCCTGTCGACGACGCAGATCTATACCGAGGTCGACCGGGAAGCCTTGCTCCGGATCTATGACCGCGCCCATCCGCGGGCCGGCGGCGGGGCTACAAAGTCGCAAACACCGTACCCAGCCAAAGCATAACATAGGCAATAAGCAGGGCCTCGAAAATGTGCCCGTCGATCAGCGGCGTGAACACCGGCACGGTGACATTCGTGTAGGTCGTCAGGAGAATGACGGCCGCAAGCAAGGTGGACATCAGCCAAATAACGAAGCTCGGTCGATACGGCATGTGGTTCTCTCTCAAACAACAATGTCGGTCAAAGCCTCACGGCGAAATTCGATGCCGCTGGCTGATACCCTAGTGCACCGATCCAAACGGAGGCTCCAGCCGGAGTTTGGAAAAATTGATGCAACGCAAAAGCTAGTGCGCGAGCGCATGAACGAAGTGAATGCGTCAGTGCACTAGTGGTTCAATTCTAACACTCGCATCCCACCCACGGCGAGCACTCTTGCGAGTGTTAGAATTAAAGTACCACTAGCAACTTTCTGATTCTCGTGGAGTTTTTGAATTTGACATTTGACTACGGACTTGCGGCAGGCGGGGCTCAAATGTCAAATTCGCTCCACGAGCACGAAACCAGTCCGAAGGCTTACGGTTCCCCGCATCCGGCCTCTCGCGCCTTGGCCTGACGCTCGCTTAATCCGTCAGCGCTTCTTCGCTCTCCTTGCTTGCGTGGGCCTCCGGCAGTGTCAGCTCGAAGGGCGCTGGGGTGGTGCTCTTCGGCAACTCCTCATAGACGACACGCTCCGCCGGCGGCAGCGGCGCGCGCTGCTGCCGGCGAGACTTTATAGATCTGATCGAGCTGCAGGCGGGGCCGCATCGGCGTCGCCGGTGAAGGCGACAGGGTGAGGGCAAGCGGCACCGCAGCCAGCGAGCAGAGGATGGCGTCGAGCGAAAACAGGCGGAAATTGTCCGGCGACGCCAAATTGATGAGTTGCTGCCCGGCCGTCAGCGCGCCGAAATTGATCATCGCATAGACGCTCATCACCTGCCCTCGATTGGCGTTTGACGCCACGCTCGTGAGCCAGCTCTCGACGACATTCATGATCGCGGCAAAGCACATGCCGGTCAGTCCGCGGACCACCCACCAGAGCGGCGGCGTGGGCAGCATCGCCTCGATCAGCGGCGAGATGGTTGCGATGGCGGTGAACACCGAGAAGGTGCGGATATGGCCGACGCGGGCGATTACGCGCGGTCCGATCAGGCAACCGGCGGTGAGCCCGGCGAAATAGGCCGATCCGATCAGGCCGATTTCGATCTCGCTGAAACCTTGGATGGCGCCGCGCAGCGGCAGCAGCACGCCTTCGAGTCCGTTCGCCGCAAGCACGATCGCGGCGCTCATGAGCAAAGCCGTAACGGGCCGGATGATGGCGGGCATGGCTCCCTTTACAAATGTCAGCCTTTCGCTGGCAACGGAAAATGCCATGCCCGGCTTGCGGTGCGCTGTCGCCGCGCGGCGAGCTTTGCGGGGGTTGGGCCGAGCGGCGCAGGCCGGCTATTGCGTCGTCCAGCCGCCGTCGACCGGGATCGAAATGCCGGTAATGTTGTGCGCGACGGGGCTTGCCAGCCACAGCACCACTTCGGCGATTTCCTCGGGCCGCGAGGTGCGCCGGCTCGGCTGCTTCTCGGCAAGGAGGCCGGCGATGCCTGCCTCGCGATTGCCGCCGAGTTCGGCGGCACGGGCCTGAATCTGCGGCTCGATGATCGCGGTTTCGGTCCAGCCGGGACAGATGCAGTTCACCGTCACCCCGCCAGTCTCGCGCGAGCCGGCGGAGGCATATTCGAGGGCGGCGACGCGCGACAAGCCGACGAGGCCGAATTTCGAGGCGACGTAAGGCGCTTTGTTTATCGAGGCGACGAGCCCGTGCACCGAGGCGATGTTGACGACGCGGCCATAGCCGCGCTTCGCCATCTCCGGAAGCGCGCAGCGCATGGTGTGGAAAGCGCCGGACAGATTGATCGAGAGGACGGTGTCCCAGGTCTCGCGATCGGCTTCGGCAAGGCTGACGGTCTTTTGCACACCGGCATTGTTGACGAGAATATCCGCCCCGCCCCATTCGGCGACGATATCCATCATCCGATCGATCGCGTTCGGGTCACGCATATCGGCGTCGAAAAAGTGGGTGTCCTCGGCCCCGGCAGCATGGATTTCGGCCACGGCGGCAGCTGCCTGCTCCGGCGTCGCCAGCCCATGCACAGCGATCCGCGCGCCCGCCGAGGCGAGCGCCCGGGCAATGGCGAGGCCGATGCCCTGGACCGAGCCCGTCACCAGAGCGGTTTTTCCTTCCAGAAATCGGCTTTGCATCGTCAGCTCTCCTTAAGTTTTCCTGTCGCCGCGAACCGCACGCGCAGCTCGGTCTTGAGCACCTTGCCGTAATTATTCTTCGGCAGCTCGGTCATTGCGAAATAGGCTTTCGGACGCTTGAAGCGCGCAATATGCGCTTGGCAATAGCGGTCGAGTTCGGCTTCATCGAGTGGCGCGCCCGGCGCGGTGACGACGAAGGCAACGACATCCTCGCCCCATTCGGCGCTCGGCCGGCCGACGACCGAGACCTCGGCGACCGAAGGATGCAGCAGCAAGGCCTCCTCGACCTCGCGCGGATAGATATTGGTGCCGCCGGAGATGATCACGTCCTTCGAGCGGTCCTTCAGCATCAGGAAACCGTCATCATCCATCGCCCCGACATCGCCGGTCCACAGCCAGCCATCGCGCAGGGTCGAGGCGGTCGCCTCCTCATTGCGCCAATAGCCAAGCATAACGGAGGCGCCGCGCACCAGGATCTCGCCCGTCTCACCGGGCGGCATAGATCGCCCCTCGGCGTCGGCGATGCGAAGCTCGACACAGGATTGTGCGACACCGACGGAGCCGAGCCGCTCGCGCCAGCGCGGATGCGTCCGGTCGGCAACCAGCGCGCGCGACAGCGCCGTAATGGTCATGGGGCTTTCGCCCTGGCCGTAGATCTGGATGAAGCGCGGCCCCATGACGCTGACCGCCTCTTCAATATCGGCGACATACATTGGGCCGCCGCCATAGACGATGCTGCGCAGCCCCTCTCCCGTCTCGCCACTCGCGTTGGCGCGATCGACAATGCGGCGCACCATGGTCGGCGCAGCGAACATCGATATGCCGCCGAGCCTCCGGCCGAGGTCCAGGATTTCCGCCGGATCGAAGCCGCCCGACTCCGGCACGACATGGCGCGCACCGCGCAGCACATGCATGAAATTGTAAAGCCCCGCCCCGTGAGACATCGGCGCGGCGTAGAGCGCCGCGTCGTCCGGCTTCACCTCGTCGACATCGACAAAATAGGCAAAAGCCATGGCGTGGATGTTGCCGTTCGAGATCATCACGCCTTTCGGCTTGCCCGTCGTGCCGGAGGTGTAGAACAGCCAGGCGAGGTCGTCGCGGCCCCGTGGGGCCGGGGCGGCCATCGGCTCGGTTTCGCGCAGCGCGGCGAATTCCGCGCCCGGAACGACAATCAGCCGCGATGAAGTCGGCAGGCTTTCGGCCAGCGCCTGGCTCATCTCTTCGGACGCGAAGACGAGCTTTGCCCCGGCATTTTCGATGATCCAGGCGGCCTCTTTCGGATGCAGCTTGTAATTGATCGGGACGACTGCACCCCCGGCAAACCAGGTGGCATAGAAAATCTCCAGATAGGCCGGCTGGTTGGGCATGAACAGCACAACGCGGTCGCCGGGCATGACGCCGAAGCGCTCGCGGAAGGCGCCGGCGGTCCGCGCGGCGCTGCCGGCGAACGCTCTATAGTCCGCGACGATCCGGTCCCCGCTGAGGAGCGCCGGGCGGTCGGGCACGAGCCGGGCGGTACGCAGGAGCCATTCAGCCAGGTTCATGGCCAGACCTCACGGGAATGCCGGAGCGGACGGGAGACGGGCGGTTGCGATCATTATAGCCAGGATCGGGACGGGCTTGAAACCGCGATCGCGGACGGCCCGGCATCCGCCGGCGCAGCGTCCGGCAAGGAAAAATAAATTTCCGTTCTACTTTGGGCTGCATATTCACCAGCCGTAAACCCTTTTCTGCGATGAACGGTAAAAGGGATCATATCATTGTGCTGAAGTCGAAGTGAGTGAGCCGGGTCATGGGCTACGTCGTTGATCAGAAATCGCAAATCAATTCCGAGCTTGGGCTGATGATGCCGCGCCTGAAATCCTTCGCGGGGGCGCTGACGGGCTCAGATGCCAAATGTCAGGCCCTCGTCAAGGCGACGCGCAGCTACATCCTCGCCCGCATGGCCAAGGAACGCGGACATATGCCGCTGCCGCTCTGGGCCTTCATGCAGATGCATCGGATCTGGGCGGGCCGCATGAATGGTGGCGCCGCGAGCCGCGCGCCGGATACGGACCCGCGCCTGTTCCAGCCACGCAGCCGCATCAGTGACGGCGGCGCCTCCGCGCGTTTCGCCATGCAGCTTGCGGCGCTCAGCCCGCAGCAGCGCGGTGCGCTGCATCTGGTCTATGGCGAGCGCCTCTCCTATGACGAGGCCGCCGAAATCTTCGAGGTGCCGGTCTCGACCATTATCACGCGCCTGGCGAACTGCTATGCCGCGCTCGGCCAGTCCGCCGGCTATGACCGCTCGCGCTATGCGCCGGAGATGTCGCCCCGGCCGCGCCACGATGCGCCGGGTCCGCATGGCAGGGAGCGCGCCGCATGATCAATCTGAGCGATGAGCTGCTCATGGCCTATGTCGACGGCCAGCTCGACAAGCCGCAGGCCGCGGTTGTCGGCGGCATGCTGCGCGACGACCAGGAGCTTGCTTATCGCGTCAGCCGCCTGCAGCAGACCCAGGCCCAGCTTCTCGACACGTTCGGTGCGCTGCTCCGCGAAGGCGTGAGCCTCAACCCGAAATCGCCCCGCCCGCGGCGCTCGATCAGCGCCGGCAGCTTCGCCGGCTATCCGGTCCTGACCTTGGGGACAGCGGGACTGCTTTTCCTGATCGGCGCCTCGGTGGGCGTGACCGGCGGCTATTATTCCGGCCTGTTTCCGGGCAAGACCAAGGAGCTCGTGCAATTGCCGCCGACCAATTGGCCGGGCGACATCGCCGAATTCCATTCCTACTTCACCAGGGAGGCCATGCGAGTCAGCCCGGAGAGCCAGGCCAACCCTGACATGGTGAAGTTCCAGCTCGCCCAGATCTCGAACGCGGCCATCCTGCCGGATTTCTCCTCGCAAGGGCTGAAGTTCGTGCGCGGCCAGATGCTCTCCTATCGCGGCAACAAGGTGATGCAGCTCGCCTATCTCGGCGGCAAAAACGATCCGCTGGTCGCGCTCTATATCAGCGCGGGCGGCCTCGACATGTCGATGTCGCCGGGCCAGTTCGGCGATGTGAACACCATCAGCTGGAGCGCCAAGGAGCTTCGCTTCGTCATCGCCGGGGAGATGCCGCACCAGGCCCTTCGCGCGCTGGCGGTGGTCGCGCTGGCGCAGCTTTCGAAAAAGTAGACACGGGTCTTCCCCTCCCTTCGTCGGCCGTGCGCTTTATCATTGCGCGATCGATCTCGCCTCGTTCACAATTCCGCTGTATAGAACTCGCCCGGTTGACCGAGAAGGATCGTGAAAGCGGCGCTCAGGCGCTGCTGCGTTCCCCCTCGGCGGTGAAGGCGAGCCATCCCTTCGTCGGATCTTTTTATTCGTTTCTTTTTGATAGAATTGTCGATAATGACGACGTCGATTTCCAGCCAAGTGATTTCGCTCGGGAGCATCCTGCGGCTCGGGGACACCTATGTCGTGCCACCCTATCAGCGCAACTATGCCTGGGACGAGAGCCAGTTCGGTGCGTTCTGGTCGGATATCGCCAAGACCTTCATGGGCGCGACGCCGGAATATTTCCTCGGCTCGATCGTCATCAAGAACGGTCAGGCGCCGACGCTCGTGGTCATCGACGGCCAGCAGCGGCTGATCACGACGGCCGTGCTCCTTGCCGCCCTGCGCAGCCATCTGAATGCGTCGGGCGTGACGGTCGAGAATGCCGCGCCCGGCAAGTCCGGTGGCGAGAAACGGCTTTTTGCGCCTCGTCTCGTCCTCAACACCACCGACAAGTCCTTCTACGACGACTATGTCTCGCTGAGCCCGTCATATGCGGAGATGCGCAAGCGCCTCCAGGACGAGACGCTCTCGCCGTCCAACCGTCTCTTGGGCGACTGTTTCTGCTTCATGCATCGCCGTATCGGCGAGATCTGCGCCGGGGGGACAAGCCCGGAGGACCTGGCGAAAGAGATCGTCACCACCCTCGATGAGCGCGTCTTCGTCATCCGCATCGATGTGAAGGACGACTACAACGCCTTTCTGCTGTTCGAGACCCTGAACGACCGCGGCCTCGAGCTTTCGGAAGCCGACCTCCTCAAGAATCATCTGTTTTCCGTCTCGCGCGACCGACTCGAAGAGGTACAGGGCAATTGGGAGCAGATGGAGGAAAATCTCGGCAGCGAGCGCATCATCAAATTCATCCGGCATCATTGGCTGTCGACCAACGGCATGATCGGCGAGCGCGGCCTCTATGCCGATATCAGGGCGAAGATCAGGGCGCCTGACGAGGCGGTCCGGTATGCTGAAAGCGTCTGCTACGCCTCGGAGGCCTATGCCGCGCTGCTCAGCAGCCGCCACCAATTCTGGGCGACCTTCCCGCAAGACGAGCAGCCGGTCATCCGGGAGCTGATCGAAGCGATCGACGTGCTGCGGCCCGAACAGCTCTTCATCGTCCTGCTTGCGGCGCTCGAGATCGACAAGCGCAATTTCCTCGACCTCACGCAGATGCTGGTGAATTTTACCTTCCGCTACAATACCATCTGCAATCTGAGCGCCTCGAACGTTCTTGCTCCCTTCATCATCGCCGCGCGGGAAATCCGCGAGACCGGCAAGGTCGATACGGAGCATGTGTTCCGGAAATATCTCAGCGCACTCTATCCAGACGATAGCCAGTTTCATTCCGCCTTCTCGCGCAAGGTCGTGCGCAGCAATGCGCAGGTGCGCTACATTCTTGGCAAGATCAACGATTACCTGGCGCCGAACCAACTGCTCCGGGGCGAGACGGAGCAATTTACCGCCGAGCATATTCTGCCGAAGCGCTATCACAATTTCTGGGAGAGCGGCCGGCGCGAATTCCCCGGCGGGGCTGATAAATATATCTACCGGCTCGGCAATGCGACGCTGATCTCAGCGAAGCTGAACCACGAATTGGGAAACGCCGATTTCGAGACCAAGAAGAAGAAATTCGTCGCTGATTGTCTAGAGATCACGGAGAAGGTGCTCGCCGCGGAAAAGTGGACCGCGGAAGAAATCGCCGCCCGGCAGAACTGGCTGGCGAGCTTGGCCTGCAGGGTCTGGCGCTATCCGGAAGAGGGCGGGCGATAGTGCAACTCAGCGGATGTTGCGGACGCGGGGATCGCTGAATTCCCGTTCAGCGGAGCATCAGAGCCATCTGGGAAATCGCAACAATTCTCGTCGCCCCGACACACAGTGGCCTACTCGCCTCCCAACCAGCCACGGCGTTTGCTGACCTGCGAGTGGGTCCCGGTCCGGCCTTCGGCCGCCGGGGACGACACATTGCTTAGCGCCCGGACTACCGCATCAGCTCCTTCATCGCGCCGTCGATACCTTCCAGCGTCAGCGGGAACATGCGGCCGGCCATCAGTTGGCCGATCATCTCGATCGACGGCGTGTAGCACCACATATCGTCCGCCACCGGATTGAGCCAGACCGCGCTCTTATAGATGCGCGTGACGCGCTCCAGCCAGGCGGCGCCGGGCTCCTCGTTCCAATGCTCGACCGAGCCGCCCGGCATGGCGATCTCGTAAGGGCTCATCGAGGCATCGCCGACGAAGATCACCTTATAATCCGCCGGATAGGTGTGCAGCACCTCCCAGGTCGGCACCCGCTCGGCGTGGCGGCGCATATTATTGCGCCAGACGCTCTCATAGAGGCAGTTGTGGAAGTAGAAATACTCCATGTGCTTGAACTCAGAGCGTGCGGCTGAGAACAGCTCCTCCGAAATCTTGATGTGCCAGTCCATCGAGCCGCCGATGTCGAAGAACAGAAGCACTTTGACGGTGTTGCGCCGCTCGGGGCGAAATTCCAGATTGAGATAGCCCTCATGGGCGGTTGAGCGGATGGTGCTGTCGAGGTCGAGCTCCTCGGCAGCTCCCTGGCGCGCGAACTGGCGCAGCCGGCGCAGCGCGACCTTGATATTGCGCGTGCCGAGCTCGACGGCGTCATCGAGGTCCTTGAACTCCCGCCGGTCCCAGACCTTCACCGCGCGGAAATTGCGGTTGCTCGACTGGCCGATGCGCATCCCGGCCGGGTTGTAGCCATAGGCGCCGTAAGGCGACGTGCCCGAGGTGCCGATCCATTTCGAGCCGCCCTGATGGCGCCCTTTCTGCTCCTGAAGGCGCTTCGTCAGCTCCTCCATGATCTTTTCCCAGCCGCCGAGCGCTTCGATCTGCGCCTTCTCCTCCTCGGTGAACAGCCGCTCTGCGAGGAGGCGCAGCCATTCATCCGGGATTTCGACGGTGGCGGCGTCGCTGATAAGCTCCAGCCCTTTGAAGACGGCGCCGAAGACGCGGTCGAACTTGTCAAGGTTGCGCTCGTCTTTCACCAGCGCGGTGCGGGCAAGATAATAGAAGTCCTCGACGCGCTTATCGGCGAGGTCGGATTGCAGCACTTCCATGAGCGACAGATATTCCCTGAGGCTGACGGGCACGCCTTCCTTCTTCAGCTCATGAAAGAACGTAACGAACATCTCGGCCTATCCTCTCAGCCAGGGGAACGCCCGGATCTGCGAGGGCTTTTCCTTTTTTATTTTGGCCTGCAATTCCATGAGGCTCAAGGTCAACGGCCCCGGCTCGTCCGCTGGCTCGGGCTCATCGCCGGCGGCGTGAGCGTCGGTGGGCTCCTCCCCGATATCGGCGGCTGGCTCGTTTTTGGCGATTTCCGAGAGTTTTTGCAGAAGTGTCGGCGGGTTTTCGATGCGTTCGGGCTGGCTGGGGGTCTCCGCAGTTTCGGCCGCAATCGGCGCGGCTGCTCCCATCGCCTCGCCGGCAGACGGCTCGCTCTCTTCGGTGGCGAGTGGGACGGCATCATCGCCCTGCTTCCGGCGCGCGAAGACGCGGCCGAGAAATGATAGGCCCCGTTCGGGCGACGGTTCGGCTTGCGTATGGGTTTGCGCCTCCCCCGGCTGCATTTGCAGAGTGTCGTCGGCCTGGGCGGCAACGGCTTTCCGCGATAGACGCGGGATGCGCACATGTGCGCGCTTGGGCGATGCAATCGGCTGGCGCACCGGAGCAGGCGACGTAAACGCCTCTGACGGCGCAGCGTCCATCGAAGCTATCGGCAGATCTGCCTTCGCGGTCCTGGACGGTTTCGGCGCAGCCACTTGCTTTTGCGCGGCAATACGCGGCTTTGGCGTCTTCTCCACAGCGGGTTTCGCCCGGGCCGCTTGCCTGCCTGTTCCTCGGGCTGGCTTGCCCGTCTCGTTGGAGCGCAAGGCCGCCGCGCGAGCAGCTTTCCCCGCCGTCTTCGCCTTCACCGGCCGCGTGGCGCTCTTCGCCGGTGCAGCCTCGACCCGCCGTGGCTCTTCAGTCAGCCCGCTTGCCGCAAGCGCCATGGCGTAAGACCGGAATGCCGGCGTTCCCCGCCCACGCACCGGCGTCGGCGCCAAAGCCATGGCGGCGAACGTCCAAGGCGTGGTTTGCCTGAGCCCGGCATGGAGGCGCTGCAGCCCGGCCATCGCCAGAGCAAGTCCGTCGATGAGCCGCCGCGCCAGCCAGATCAAGGCATTGGCCGAGGTCAGCCGGAGCCGCTCGGAGCGCTCGGCGAGGTCGAGCCGGGCGATGAACTGGCGCCCACGCTCGGTGAGGTCCGGCGCGCGGCGCAGGAGCTGCTCGTATTTCGCCTGAAAATCATGCGCGGCGGCGAGAAAATCGTAGTGCCGGTGCAGGCTGGCGGCACTGTCGCGCGCCGCGGCTGAGGCGCGGTCGAAACCGGCGGACAGCCGCTGCGGCAGATCCTCGCGCGCCTTCTGCAGATGGCGCCTGCCGCGCGCCATGGTCTCCGAGTTCGCGGATCGTGCGCGCCGTGTCGCCGGCGTAAGCGAACAGAGCGCGCAAAAACACATAGGCGAGGCGGAGCTTTTCGGGCAGGCCGCGCAGGATCGCCAGCGGATAGGCCGTGATTTCGGCGATGGTGGGCAGGCGGTCCCGCTCGCGCGCGGCCGCGATCGCCTCGCGCAACTCGGCGATGAAGGCGTCCGCATCCTTGCGGGCAAGAGCGAGCCGCAGATCGATCGGGTCCTCGGCGCCTGCCGCCTCGGCCGCCGATTTGAACAGCAGACGGGTGGCCTCGTCCCGGAAGCGCTCATAGCTGCCGGGCTCGGCGAAGCTCGCGCTGAAACTACCAGGATCTTCGACGAGGACGATTTCGCTCGCCGCCCAGAGGTCGCGCCGCAGATGCAGGACCTCCGACAGCGGCGCGTGGTCCGCGATCCCGAGCGACGCCTGGATCTGCACACGCAGCGTATTCACCGCATCGAAAAACGCACCGTGCTCCTGGATGCGCTTCAGCAGCGCGTATGTCTCGCCTGCGAGTCGTCCGTCACCATTATTAGCCCCACCTGCGCGAATGGCGTCGAAAACCGCCTGCGCGTCGCCGACGCAAGCCGCCGCGCGCACCGCCTGATCGAGCTGCTGCTTCTGGCGACGGCGGACGATGAGACGATGTCCCCACCACAGAGCGCAGCTCGCCGCGATCCACAGCGCAACAACGCCACCGAATGACTGGATCTCGTCCATCTCCCTGCGCGACTGCCCCAAAGCTCGAAGGAATCAGCCGCGCAATCACGGCCGATGCTCGCGCGCGGAGTGTAAGCGCTGGATCGCTGATGGAATAGAAGGCGCGGCAAAAAAGCGCCTGCGGCGCGCCGGAGAGAAAAAGCCCCGTCAGCTCAACTTCTTGCCGTTCGGAGCCCCGATCGCGGAGAAGGTCTCCTCCGGCGCGCCGAAATGGCCGAAATAGCGCGAATTGATCGCCTCGACGGGCAGGACGATCAGCACGTCGGTGGTGCCGAACTGACGGTCGATCACGGCGCCGTCGCCGACATAGGCGCCGAGACGGAGATAGCCCTTGATCAGCGGCGGCATGGCCTTGAGCGCCGCTTTCGGGTCGAGATCCTTGGCGGGGATCATGTTCATGTTGACATAAAGCCGCTCATGCGCCTTCACGCGCCAATCCTTCGGCGCAAGCGAATGGTGATGCAGATAGCTGAGCGCCATGGCGTGGCGCTTCGGATCGATGCCCGGAAAGCTGGCGCAGCCGATCATGACATCGACGCCATGCTCGCGCACATAGGTCCAGATGCCGTGCCAGAGCAGCTCGACGGTCCGGCGGCTGCGATAGGACTTCAGCACGCAGGAGCGGCCAAGCTCCATGAAGTGGTAATCATGGCTCTTCGCGGCGAGCAGCGGGGCGATGTCGTACTCGCCCTGGCTATAAAAGCCGCCATGGGTTTCGGCAACGTCCTGGCGCAGCACGCGGTAGGTGCCGACGACGCGCGGGCGCTTCTTCCAGGGCCGGCCTTTGCTGGCGACCAGATTGCCGTAATCCACAACCAGCAGATGATCACAGATCTCGTCATAGGCGTCTTCGTCGCGCCGCCGGATCATCATCGCGGCATTCGGAATGGCATCCATCTCCTCGTAAAACACCTCATAGCGCAGCTTCTGAGCCCTGCGCAGATCGCCGCGCGACCGGGCCAGCCGGACTTCGAGATTGCCGACCCGGCCGTAGACCTTGACCATCCTGCCGATCGGGATGATCGGCATCTGCTTGCCGCGCCTGTTGCGGAACGGCAGGATCAGCGGCGGTATCCCCTGCAGCGCGCGCGGCCTGAACTTGCTGGCTATGCGCCGAGGACTGAGAATCATATGTGTCTCCTGTTTGCCGGTACGGCGATAGCGCCGGACGCGCCTGCGACAGCGTCCCAACTCCGGCGCTCAGTTCCTTATGCGCGGCCGCGGCGGTGTTCATCCCGCCTCGGCCTGCGCCTGTGCTTTGTCAGTTTAGGGTGACGTTTCTCTCACGGGCCGGCTGCCCGTTCTTCCGCGGCCATGCTGAGTTTTGAATTGGCTCTTTCGCGTACAAGATGTTCACACCTTGTCCCATCTCCCGATGCACGGAAGTCTAACGCAATCGGGCAGCGAATGTTAGTGTTTCGGAAAACGGTCAATGAGGCTCCCGCTGTAAATCCAAGTTCAATCCGCCATCGTTATCATTATGATGTGCGGCATTGCAAATTTATGACAAAGCAGGGCTGAAAATGACGACAGAGAAGGACATGAGCAGCACCGTCGATCCACGCCTTCTGGAGGTGCTGGTCTGCCCGCTCACCAAGACGCAGTTGCGCTACGACCGCGAGCGCCAGGAGCTGATCAGCGAGGCCGCGAAGCTCGCTTTCCCGATCCGGGATGGCGTGCCGATCATGCTGCCGGATGAGGCGCGTAAGCTCGAGGATTGACGCCGTTCGTGATGATTCGGGCCTAAGCAGACGCCCAGAGATGCTGTGCGGCATAAGCGCGCCATGGCCGCCATATCTCGGCGCGCCGGGAAAGCTCTTCGGCGGAAGGCCGGTGGCCCATTTCGCCGGCCATGGCGCGAATCAGGCCGATATCGGCGGCCGGAAAGGCGTCCGGCTCGCGAAGCTGGCGCAGCGCGATGTAATTCGCCGTCCAGTTGCCGATGCCTCGGATGGTCCGCAGCTTTTCGATGGCTTCTTCGAGGCTGCGCCGGGCTCCGAATAGATCCGGGTCGGCGATCAGCGCCGCGGCAACGGCGGAAAGCGCCGTCGCACGGGCGCGCGGCATTCCGAGCGTGGTAAGATCCGCCGATGCGAGCGGCTCGGGCCGCGGGAAGACGTGGGTCAGCTCTCCGGCCGGTTCCGCGAGGGGCGCGCCATAAGCGGCAACCAGCCGGCCGGCAAGGCGTCTCGCAGCGACAACCGTGATCTGCTGGCCCAAAACCGCCCGCACGGCCAGCTCGAATCCGTCCCATGCGCCCGGCACGCGCAAGCCTGGCCGCGCCTTAAGCAGCGGCGCCAGCGCGGGATCGTGGACCAGGTGAGAGGCGATCGCCAGCGGGTCCGCCGCCAGATCGAAGACACGCCGCAGCCTGCCGATGATCACGGGAAGCGCCGTCAGCTTCGGAAAACAGATCGCCGCGGAGAGCGCGTGGCTTTCATGCGGGCGGACCGAGAC
Source organism: uncultured Alphaproteobacteria bacterium (assembly GCA_963798805.1). Lineage (GTDB taxonomy): Bacteria > Pseudomonadota > Alphaproteobacteria > Rhizobiales > Rhodomicrobiaceae > CAVZCK01. The sequence goes on along the minus strand of CAWCVC010000011.1, from coordinate 739,943 downwards.
CGTCCCCTGGTCACCGTCGATCTCGATGCTGCGCTGCCACTCGCGGCCGGCGACGTGCTCCACGCCCGGAATGGCGCGGGCGGCGAGAAAGCTGAGCATCGCATCCCAGTCATAGGGCGGCTGATAGCGCAAGAGCAAGCGCACCTCGCCGCGCGGACCGGCCGAAACATCCGCTTCGCCCGACCGTCGCAACGCGCCCGGCGGCCGGCCGAACAGCGTGCGAAAGGTCTCGTTGAAGCGCCGGATGCTGCCGAACCCGGACGCGAAGGCGATTTCGGCCATGGGCAGCCGCGTCTCGTGAATGAGCTGTTTTGCCAGCAGAACCCGGCGCGTCTGCGCAACAGCGATCGGCGAGGCGCCCAGATGCTCACGGAACAGCCGCCGGAGCTGGCGCTCGCCGACGCCGAGCCGGCCGGCAAGCGTGGCGACATCCGCTTCATCAAGCGCGCCAAGCTCGATGAGAGCCAGCGCGCGCGAAACCGTGTTGGAGGAACCGCGCCAGGCGCCGAGATCGGGCGCGGTTTCGGGCCGGCAGCGAAGACAGGGGCGAAAACCGGCTTCCTGAGCCGCCGCGGCGGTCGGGAAAAAGATCACGTTCTCGGAGCGTGGCGTCCGCGCTGGGCAGATCGGCCGGCAGTAGATGCCGGTCGTCTTCACGCCGATGAAGAGCCGCCCGTCGAAGCGGGCGTCGCGCAGGCAGATCGCCCGGTAGCAGGCATCGTGATCGAGGTCCATAGGGCGACTTTGCGGAGACCGCGCCTTTCTGTCTAGCGGCTTTCGGACATGATCATGGGCCGCGCAGCTAGAGGGGTTGAGTCCGAATAGCGCCAGACTACCACGTACCTCGCGCTCATGATCCCGCCAGGCAACGTGAATGAAAGGGGATCGAAATCATGACCATTGACGAGAACAAATGCCTGATCACCGAGCTCTGGCAGGCCTTTGCGACGCGCGACGCTGCGGAAATTCTAAAGCGCTTCAAGGAAGACGCGGTCTGGATCGCGCCGAAGGACAATGCCACCGCTCTCGCGCTCGGTGCGCCTGCCGGATTCGTGGGTGCGGGCAATATCGCGAATTTCATCGCCCATGATTTCGGCCGGCTTTTCGTCAACGACGTGAAGATCGATTTCAAAGGCGTCTATGCGGATGGCGACGTCGTCGTGGTCGAGGAACGGATGCGGGCGACGCTGGCGAGCGGCCGTCCCTACGACAATGACTATTGCTTCGTGTTCGAGCTGGAGGACGGCCTCGTGAAGACCATGCGCGAATATATGGACACCGCCAAGAGCCATCGCATGATTTTCGGCGATGGATGAGGCGCAGGGGGCGACGCCGTTCAGGCGAGTTCCCCGCGCAGAAGCTTCGGCAATTCGCCCGTCAGTCCGGCGGCCTCCTTCATGAAGACGCTCTTGAGCCGCGGCAGCCTGTCCACCATGCCAAGGCCAAGCTGGCGCACCATGCGCAGCGGCGTCACATCATTGGCGAACAATCTGTTGAGCGCAGCGGCGGTCATCGCCGACGTGGCGCTGTCGAAACGCCGCCAGCGCTCATAGCGCTCCAGCACCGTCAGATCGCCCGGATCAAGGCCGAGCCGGGCCGCATCGACCAGAACTTCGGTCAACGCGGCGGCGTCCTTCAGCCCATGGTTGAGGCCCTGGCCGGCAATCCAGTGCAACCCGTGCGCGGCGTCGCCTGCAAGCGCGAAGCGCGGCTTCACAAAACCGCGCGACAGCGTCATGGTCAGCGGATAGCAGGCCAGCTTGCCCACGAGGGACAGCCCGCCAAGCCGCCAGCCCATCCGCTTCTCGATCTCGGCGAGCGCGCCCGCCTCATCGAGCGCCATGATCCGCTTCGCCTCATCGGCGCGCTCGGTCCAGACCAGCGAACAGCGACTATCGACCATCGGCAGCATGGCGAAGGGGCCGGAAGGCAGAAAGTGCTGCACCGCGCGGCCGCCATGCGGCTTTTCGTGCGCCACCGTGCCGACGATCGCGGTCTGATCGGAGGGCCATTCGACGGTCTTGAAGCCGGCCATCTGCCGCAGCGCCGAGCGCTGCCCATCGGCGGCAATGACGAGGTTGGTGGTCAGTGTCCTGCCGTTTGCCAGGGTCACACGGGCAATGGCCTCGCCAAGATCGAGCCCCGTGATGCTCTCGGGCGAAAGGATCGTGATATCGTCGAGCGGCTCGACGGCCTCGAAGAGCGCGCGGCGCAGAATGGCGTTTTCAAGGTTATAGGCAGTCGGCCCTTCCTCTTCCGTAGCCGTGTCGAAGTTGAGCAGCACCGAGCGTACGGGGATTTCCAGCTTAGAGTCCGTGATGTCGATGGCGAGCACCGGCTGGGCGTCCGGTGCAACGCGCTCCCAGACGCCGAGCGCATCGAGCATCTGCTTTGCCGCTGAGGTGAGCGCGACCGACCGGCCGTCGAACCGCCCTGCCCGCGCTTCGCTGACCGGCATCCGCTCGACCACGGCGAGGCGGAACACACCCGGCGCGGATTTCGCAAGGCCAAGCGCAATCGCGAGACCAACGAAGCTGCCGCCGCCTATGATCACATCATGTCTGTCGCCGTCCATCGCACCGTCTCCGCCCTGGCGGGCATTCTTGCCGCGCAGTTCTTAAGTCTGTTTAACGCCGCAGCTTATTCCGCCGCAAGGCTTGCGCGCTGCCTTTCAGCACATGGGAAATCGCAGCAGCCGCGGCAAGGCGCGCTTGACACGGCCGGAGCCGTCCGGCTCTGTTGAGGCAACGCTTTTTCCTTTCTCTTGGAATCCCGATGGCCCAAGACATCAGCAGCCTGATCTCCGTCCTCGACCTCGAACAGCTCGAAGTGAATCTGTTCCGCGGCTACAGTCCCCAGAACGGCTGGCGGCGGGTTTTCGGCGGCCAGGTGGTGGGACAGGCGCTGGTTGCAGCGGCGCGGACGGTCGAGCACCGGCTCGCACATTCGCTGCATTGCTATTTCCTGCTCGGCGGCGACCCCAAAGTGCCCATCATCTTCGAGGTCGACCGCATCCGCGACGGCAAGAGTTTCACCACGCGCCGTGTCGTCGCCATCCAGCATGGACACGCGATCTTCTCGATGAGCGTCTCCTTCCATGTCGAAGAGCCAGGATTTTCGCACCAATTTCACATGCCGGACGTTCCGGACCCGGACACGCTTCCGACCGAGGACGAGATGCGCGAGAAGATGCCGCCGAACATGCGAGGCTTCTGGACGGTGGAGCGGCCCATCGAGCTGAGGCCGGTCAGCCTCGAACGCTATCTCATGACAGGCAAGGCCGAGCCGGTGCAATATATCTGGCTCCGCACGAAAGGCTCGCTGCCGGACGACAAGCGGACGCATCAATGCGCGCTCGCCTATGCTTCGGATTTCAGCCTGCTGTCCGCGGCGATCGTGCAGCACGGCCGCCAGCTCTTCGATCCTTCACTGATGGTGGCGAGCCTCGATCACGCGGTCTGGTTCCATCGCGATTTCCGCGCCGATGAATGGCTGCTTTATGTGCAGGACAGTCCTTCGGCCGAGGGCGCGCGTGCGTTCTGCCGCGGCCTGATTTACGACCGTAAGGGCGTGCTGGTGGCTTCCGTGGCGCAGGAGGGCATGATCCGGGAGCGGCGTGAGCAAGCTTAAGCCGGTCGGGGGTTCGGTGCTTCGAGGTCCGCCCCTTACTCCTCCACCAGGTCCATGTCCTTCTCGCGCCTGATGTGATTGATGAAGCGGCGGAAGAGATAATGGCTGTCCTGCGGGCCGGGGGAGGCTTCGGGGTGGTATTGGACGGAGAACACCGGCCGGTCGGTCATGCGGATGCCGCAATTGGAGCCGTCGAACAGCGAGACATGCGTCTCCTCGACGCCGACCGGCAGCGTCTCGCGGTCGACCGTGAAGCCGTGGTTCATCGAAGTGATCTCGACCTTGCCGGTGGTGAAGTCCTTCACCGGGTGGTTGGCACCGTGATGACCCTGATGCATCTTGTGGGTCTTGGCGCCGAGAGCCAGCGCCAGAAGCTGATGGCCCAGGCAGATGCCGAACACCGGCTTGCCCGAAGAGACGATCTTGCGGATCGCCGGCACCGCATAGTCGCTCATCGCCGCGGGATCGCCCGGGCCGTTGGAGAGAAACACGCCGTCTGGCTCGCGCGCCAGCACGTCCTCGGCCGTCGCCGTCGCCGGGAGGACCGTGACCTTGCAACCGGCCGTCGCCAAGCAGCGCAGGATGTTGCGCTTCGTCCCATAATCTATGGCCACGACATGGAATTGCGGCGCCGTCTGGCGACCGTACCCCTGATTCCACACCCAGGTGCTCTCGTCCCAGCTATAGCTCTGGCCGGCAGTTACGTCCTTGGCCAGATCCATCCCCTCGATGCCCGGCCAGGCGTGGGCATCCGCCTTCAGCCGGTCCATGTCGAACTTGCCGGCGGGCTCATGGACGATGACCGCGTTCGGCATGCCTCTTTCGCGGATCGCGGCGGTCAACGCGCGCGTGTCGAGGCCGCAAATGCCGATGATGCCGCGCGATTTCAGCCAGGCGTCGAAATGCTGAATGGCGCGGTAGTTCGAGGGACTGGTGATGTTCATGCGCAGCACGCAGCCGCGCACGCCGGAGGAAGCGGCGAGATTGGAGGTCTCGATGTCGTCGGGATTGGCGCCGACATTGCCGATATGCGGGAAGGTGAAGGTGATGATCTGGCCGGCATAGGAGGGATCGGTCAGGATTTCCTGATAACCCGTCATCGCCGTGTTGAAACAGACCTCGCCGACCGCCTCGCCCATGGCGCCGAGGCCGTAGCCCTGCAGGACGGTGTCCGCCAGAACCAGCGCCGCCGTGAACGGCGCATCCTTCCAACTGTCGCAAGGCGCCCGCTTCATCGGGGCCCAAATCGTGTCACTGAAGAGGGAAATCGGATCATCTGCGGATAAGCTTTGAGCGGGTTGATCGCTGGACATGATGCCTCTTCTGTCTCACCGCCGGGACCGGCCCCGCGAGCGGCTTGCCGTCAATCCTTACGTCGTTCGGCTTAGTTCAAGCCGGCTTAACCCCCGATGAAGCGTTTCCCTCGACACGAATTCGGCCGCAAGCCGCCGCCTCCGGGAAGAGGTGGAACGGGTGAAATCTTCGCCGGATTTCACTGCCACGCTGTGTTTGCTGTCGTCGTCCGGATCGGAACAGCTTGTCATCCCGCCCGCAATGCGCGGCGCGGCCATTCTACGAGGCATGCAGAGAGCCGTGGCTCCAAGGTCATGCATCAGATGCGTTCCGATTACGCAAATGCCGCGGCGGGCGGACCCGGCATCGCGGCATTGGCTTTCGCCGAGAGAAGGTGGGCGGTTTCTCGGAAAATGTCAATACGGAGGCAGGTGCGGCCAAGCCGACCGCACCGCAAATCCCGGTTTTTTGGCACCGGCTAGTGGTTTTAGTGAAGCTTTTGAATTTGACATTTGAGTGCGAATTCGCGGCAGGCGTGTCTCAAACGTCAAATTCGCTCCACTAGCGCGTCGGCACCGGCACTTTGCCGCGATAATCGTAGAAGCCGCGCTGCGTCTTACGGCCCAGCCAGCCGGCTTCGACATATTTCACCAACAGCGGACAGGGCCGGTATTTCGAGTCGGCCAGCCCCTCATAAAGCACCTGCATCACCGAAAGGCAGGTGTCGAGGCCGATGAAATCCGCAAGCTGAAGAGGTCCCATCGGATGGTTGGCGCCGAGCCGCATGGCCGTGTCGATCGCCTCGACCGTGCCGACCCCCTCATAGAGAGTGTAAACCGCCTCGTTGATCATCGGCAGCAGAATGCGGTTGACCATGAAGGCAGGGAAATCCTCCGATACGGCGATGGTCTTGCCGAGGCTGGTCACGAATTCACGGGCAAGCGAGAAGGTCGCTTCCTCGGTCGCAATGCCGCGGATCATCTCGACCAGTTCCATCAGCGGCACCGGGTTCATGAAGTGCATGCCGATGAAGCGCTCCGGCCGGTCCGTCGCCGCGGCGAGGCGGGTGATCGAAATCGACGAGGTGTTGGTCGCCAGAATGGCTTCGGGCTTCACCTGAGGACAAAGCGCCTTGAAAATGCTGCGCTTGACGTCCTCATCTTCCGTCGCGGCCTCGATGATGAGGTCGGTCTCGGCGAATTCCTCCAGCGACGGCGCGTAACGGATGCGCGCAAGCGCCTTCTCGCGCTCCTCCTCGGTCAGCTTTCCGCGCGCGATCAGCCGGGACATATTGCCGTTGATGGTCGCGAGCGCGGCCTCGACCTTCTGCGCGGAGACGTCGTTCAGCGCGACGTCGTAGCCGGCGATCGAGACGACATGGGCGATGCCGTTGCCCATCTGCCCGGCGCCGATGATTCCGACAGTCCTGATGCTGGCAGCCAGATCGCCCGCGCCCTTTGGCTGGCGACTAGGGGGATTGGTTTCCATGCTTGTCATTTTGCGCCTCGACATTTGGCTTCCGGCTCAATAACCCGCCTTGGTCAGTTCGGCCTCAAGTTCAGGCAGGGCTTGAAAGAGGTCGGCGACAAGGCCGTAGTCGGCGACCTGAAAGATCGGAGCCTCCTCGTCCTTATTGATGGCGACAATGACCTTTGAGTCCTTCATACCTGCAAGATGCTGAATAGCGCCTGAAATTCCCACCGCAATATAGAGCTCCGGCGCAACCACCTTCCCGGTCTGGCCGACCTGATAGTCATTGGGCACATAGCCGGCATCGACAGCCGCGCGGCTCGCGCCGATGGCAGCGCCGAGCTTGTCGGCGACCTTCTCGATCAGCTTGAAGTTTTCGCCGGACTGCATGCCGCGTCCGCCGGAGATGATGATGCGCGCCGCTGTCAGCTCCGGACGGTCGGAGGCGGAAAGCTCTTCGCCCTCGAACTGCGAAATGCCGACCAGGGCTGGCGCCTGGATCGCCTCAACCGGCGCCGAGCCGCCTTCGCCGGCCGCCTGGAAAGCCGGAGCCCGTACGGTGATGACGAGCTTCATGCCCGAGGGTGCCTCGACGGTCTGCAGCGCGTTGCCAGCATAGATCGGCCGTGTGAAGCGGTTCGGCGCCTCGACCGTGACGATCTCGGAGATCTGCGGCACTTCGAGCTGAGCGGCGATGCGCGGCATGAAGTTCTTCGTTGCGGTGGTCGCCGGGGCCATCACCACGTCGTAACCGGCCATCAGCGGGGTGACGAGGGCGGCGACCTCCTCGGCAAGCTGGTGCGCAAGCTGCTCCGCCTCCGCGAGCAGCACCGTCCGGACGCCGCTAAGCTTCGCCGCCGCTTCCGCCGCGCTGCCGCAATGCTGGCCGGCAACGAGGATATCGACATCGCCGCCAATCGCTTGCGCCGCGCTCAACGCTTTGGCCGTCGCAGGTGCAAGAACGCCGCCCGCATGATCGGCAATCAGCAAAATCGCCATCAGAGCACCCCTGCTTCGTCGCGCAGCTTTGAGACCAGCTCGGCGACGCCGCCGAGCTTCACACCAGCCTTGCGCGCGCCAGGCTCCAGGGTCTTCAGGATTTTAATCCGAGGTTCTAAATCGAATCCGAATTCGGCGGGGTCGACTTCCGCGAGCGGCTTGGATTTCGCTTTCATAATGTTCGGAAGCGAAGCATAGCGCGGCTCGTTCAGGCGAAGGTCCGTGGTCACCACGGCCGGCAGCTTCAAGGACAGCGTCTGCAGGCCGCCGTCGACCTCGCGGGTAACGCGCAGCCGCCCGTCGGCGGGAACGACCTTCGAGGCGAAGGTGCCCTGCGGCCAGCCGAGCAGGCCCGCAAGCATCTGGCCAGTCTGATTGGAATCGTCGTCGATGGCCTGCTTGCCGAGAATGATGAGGCCCGGCTCCTCGCGTTCGGCGATCTTCTGCAGGATCTTGGCGACGGTCAGCGGCTCGACCGCGATCTCGGTCTTGACCAGGATCGCCCGGTCGGCTCCCATGGCGAGCGCGGTCCGCAGTGTCTCCTGCGCCCTTTGCGGTCCGATCGATACGGCCACGATCTCCGTCGCCGCCCCGGTTTCCTTCAGCCGAAGCGCTTCCTCGACCGCAATTTCGTCAAACGGATTCATCGACATTTTGACATTGGCGGTATCCACGCCGCTGCCGTCCGGCTTGACCCGGATCTTTACGTTGTAGTCGACCACCCGCTTGATGGGGACCAGGACTTTCATTCACCGCGCCTCCACGCGGGGATGCCGCCACACGACGCCACCGCCCATAAAACTTTTTTTACGACTCCGGTGAAGTTACGGAGCCCGCCTCGATCGCTTTTCGCAATTGCGAAAGAACTTTGAGGCTAATGCTCCGGCCCGCGCAAGTCAATGTCGACGGAGGCCGCAGTGGCTCGGAGAATCGTATGATTTAGGAAGGGCGGCCCACGTCTGACCGCGGCTCCAGACCGGTGCCGTGATCGAACAGCCTCACGCCAGGGCTGCGCATGAAGAGAATGAGAATCGCGCCGGCGATCAGGCCGCCGATATGCGCCCACCAGGCCGTGTTGGCTTCGGTGTCGATGAAAGCGCTGACGACCTGCAGCACGATCCAGACCATGAGCACGAATCCTGCGCTCAGCCGCAAAGGCAGGCGGTAAAGCGCCAGCACCCAGACCCGGATGTTCGGGTAGAGCATCAGATAGGCGGCAATCACGCCCGCCACGGCGCCGCTCGCGCCGATCATCGGGGCGCTGGAACTTGCGCTGACGAGAGCATGGGTCAGGCCGGCAAATATGCCGCAGATCAGATAGAAAGCGAGGAAGCGCACATGGCCCATGGCGTCCTCGACATTGTCGCCGAAGACCCAGAGAAAGATCATGTTCCCGGCGAGGTGAAGAAAGTTTCCATGCAGGAACATATAGGTGAGGAGGGTCAGCCCTTCCGGGAAGGCCACAGGCGGCGCGGCCGGATTGATGACCGGATGGCTGAGAATGCCGTTATGGATGAGCTTGTCCGGGATGACGGCGAACGAGACAAGGACGTCATCGCCCACAGGCACCAGCAGCCCGGCCTGAAAGAAGAAATAAACCGCGCAATTGGCCAGGACGAGGCCCAGCGTAACATATTGAAACCGCACCCGCTTCAGCGGGTTCAAGTCCCATAATGGCACAAACACGTCGCAGCGTCCCTCAACCTGACCGATTTTGCCCTGGCCGCCACAATATATCACGGCTTCCCTTGTCGTTGGCGTAGCGGCTCGCCACGAAAAGGAAGTCGGAAAGGCGGTTGACATATTTGAGCGCCGGCGCTCCGACCGGCTCGGACTCTTTCGCTGCCAGCTCAACCATATGCCGCTCGGCGCGGCGGCAGATGGTACGGGCGAGGTGGAGTGCGGCCGCTGCCGGCGTTCCACCAGGCAGCACGAACGATGTGAGCGGCTTGAGCTCGGCGTTCATGCGGTCGATCTCCCGTTCGAGCCAGGCGACCTGCTCGTCGGCGATGCGTAAAGGTTCGTAGGGTAGCTTCTCTCCGCGGTCCGGCACGCAAAGGTCGGCGCCCAGATCGAACAAGTCATTCTGTATCCGCCTCAAGGCGCGATCAAGCGCCTCGTCTTCGGCGAGCGCGTTGCGCGCGATGCCCAGCGCGGCGTTGGTCTCATCCACCGTGCCATAGGCGGCGACGCGCAGGTCATATTTCGCAACCCGCTTGCCGTCCCCGAGCGCGGTGGTGCCATCGTCGCCGGTGCGCGTATAGATTTTCGTCAGAACGACCATCGAATGCGTAATCTGCTGTCGGCTCGAAAGCCGCAGATTACCACCGATAGCCTAAACGAACACCTGCATTTGTGAGGCCTTGATTCTGACTGCACAGGCCGGCATTCGACATATGGTCGACCGACGCGATGAGGCTCCAATGCTGGGAGAGTTTGAAGCCGATCCCCGCCAACTCATGGAAATTGATGGTGCAGCCGTAAGAATCGTTGGTGTTGCCCGTCGGCCCATCATGGGCTGCGGCACCGAAGGTGGTTTCGAGAAACAGCTTATCGGTGAAATCGTAATCCCAGGTCAGCCCGGCATAGACCTGGCTGACGCCGTTCGGATTGTAGTTGACGCCGATATGGGGGCGCGGGTGAAAGAAAATATCGAGCGCCGGACTTTCGTAATGTCCGCCATCGAGCGGGTGGAGCAGCACCTCGCCATTGATGGTGTAGCTCCCACTGTCGCGCTGCCCGCCTTCGAGATCGGTCGCCATCACGCCGAAGCGGACCTCATCGATGACCGAGACCGTACCTTCGTCCCGATAGGGGCCGGCGGCGGCGCTGACATTGTTGAGAAAGAAGGAGATTGAAACGAGCGCCATCCCGTGAAGCGCTGCATTTGTAGCGGCACGCATGGTCCATCCCAGTCCGGAATTGCAACGACGCATACGCAACGCCCCCCGTCTACCATATGCATGCCCCGGCGGCATCTCGCAGCGGATTCAGATGGGATGTCAATTGGCTTCGCTGCCCTCTGCCCGAGATTTGCTCCAACTGCGGAAATTTTATCACGTTTGCCAATGACTTGGTCAGTGCGAGAAGTAAATTGCCGCCATCGCGACAACGATGGCGATGAACTGCAGAATGATGCGCCAGCGCATCAAAATCTGACTGCGCCCCGGATTGCCGCCACGCATCATGTTCCAAAGACCAAGCCCGAGAACGATGACGACCGCGGCGAGCATCACCGGAAGAAGGCCGCGAAAAAAGTGATCCATTAATATGTCTCCAGCGAGGCACCAAACGGGCAAGCGCCGCCACAAGCGCGACAGGGGGTTGCAGCTATAACTCGTGTCCCGAATTCGAAGTTCGCCACATTCTCGACTTGCTCCGTAGCGAACTTCGGATTCGGGACACGAGCGGCGCCAGGAATGCGGCGCAAACAGCATACAACGCTCACCGATCGCTGCGGCGATCGACCGCGCAGCAGCAGGCGATCAGGCGTTGCGACCAGCGATCAGCCAGTAGACGAAGCCCGCGGCGAAGCCCGCAGTCGCCAGTATGGCGAAATAGGGCGCCGTGTAGGTTGCGCTGCCCACCTCCTCGGTCGTCGTGGCGATCAGAGGCATCAGCACCGCCGCCGCGCCTCCGGCCAGAACGTAGTAGAGCGATGAGCGGATCCGGACGACCTCGCCAACGACGGCGGCGGCCAGGGCCGGAAGCAGGGTGAGCAAAGGCGCCACAGTCACGAAGAATGCGATTACCCCAAGCCCTTGATCGAAGGCCCGCGACATCTCATCGGCATTGTGCGGCGCAAAGGCCGTCGCTTCACCGGCGGCCCAGCGGGCGCCGAGGATGAACAGCGTGATGGCACCGGCAAGAGAAGCGACGAGGAAGCCGAAAAACACAGCAAGGGTGCGGCGAACCGCCGGCCAGATCATGAAACGGGTCCGCCCGCGCCCGCTGGCAGCGCGGTCTGCGCCCGGCGCAGGCTGGCTTTCAGCTTCTCGCTTTCCGAGCGAAGCTGGCCGCAGGCTGCCATGATGTCCCGGCCGCGCGGCGTGCGGATCGGGCTGGCATAGCCGGCGCGGTTCACCACATCGGCGAAGCGCTCAATTCTCTCCCAATCCGAGCATTCGTACGGCGCGCCCGGCCAGGGGTTGAAGGGAATGAGGTTGATCTTCGCCGGAATGCCGGCGAGCAGCCGGACCAGTTCCTTGGCCTCCGCGATGCTGTCGTTGACGCCCTTCAGCATTACATATTCGAAGGTGATGCGCTTGGCGTTGGACAGGCCCGGATAAGAGCGGCAGGCGTCGAGCAGCTCGGCAATCGGATATTTGCGATTGATCGGCACGAGCACGTCGCGCAACTCGTCGCGCACCGCGTGCAGCGAGATGGCGAGCATCACGCCCATCTCCTCGCCTGCCCGGCGGATCACAGGCACGACGCCCGATGTCGACAGCGTGATGCGCCGCTTCGAGATCGACAGCCCCTCGCCATCGGCGACGATCTCCATCGCCGTCTTGACATTGTCGAAATTGTAGAGCGGCTCGCCCATGCCCATTATCACAACATTGGTGATCTTGCGTTCGCTATCGGGAAGCCCGCGCGAATCGCCGGGGGCCGGAGCGCCGGGCCAGTCGCCGATACAGTCACGCGCCAGCATGACCTGACCGACGATCTCACCCGCCGTGAGGTTGCGCACGAGACGCTGGGTGCCGGTGTGGCAGAAGGTGCAGGTGAGCGTGCAGCCGACCTGGCTTGAGATGCAGAGCGTCCCGCGGCCGGACTCCGGAATATAGACCGTCTCGATTTCCGGCGCCCGCTCCCCAGATGCCGAGGGCGCGAGGCGCAGCAGCCATTTGCGGGTGCCGTCGATGGAGATCTGCTCAGTGACGATTTCGGGCCGCAAAAGGTCGAAGCGCTCGGCGAGGACGGCGCGAAGGTCCTTCGAGACATTGGTCATCGCGGCGATATCGGTGACGCCGCGGCCGTAGACCCAACCCCAAAGCTGGGAGACGCGCATCCGCTGCTGCGGCTCCGGAACGCCCAGCGCGGCGAGTGCATCCTTCAACTCGGCACGCGAAAACCCGATCAACGGCGCGGGCAAGAGACCGCCTGCCGCCCCGACAGAACTGCGCTCGATTTTCGGGGCCGCCGCGCCCAATGGCGCTTCCGCGGCAACCGCTTCAGCCATCACACAAACCTGGAACACGCCTCACGGCCGGATGCGATCACGGGCAGGCTTGGCCCACCTGCTCCAAGGCAGCCGAGAGACCTATGAGAGAATATTTGTCCTCGGTGGCGGTTCCGCGAGTCGATACGCCCTTGATCGTCAGGCTCGAGCCCTTGCGCATCGCATCGACCAGCTTACGCTCGTCGGCGGGATCGCGCATGAAGGCCTTGTCGTCCTTCGGATAGAGCTGAAAGTCATCCGATCCGACGGAAATGGTCGGCGTGCTGTCCGACTTGAGCGTATAGCCAACTTTTACGCTCAGCTCGTTCCTCACCCCGTCCTTTTGCCAGGTCGTCAAATACAGAAACACCGACCCCCGGTTGACCCCCTTGGGAGACATCTCCTTGGGCGCAGACGCGGCGAAGCAGACCTTTTCATTATTGGCTTCGTGGACGAAGACCTGCCAATCGTCGAACGTCTTCAGCAGCTTCGCGGTTTGGGCAAACGCCGGAAATGCGGCGCATATCAAGCCAGCAGCTAAGCAGGCAGAGGCCAGTCGCATTCTTCAAGGTCTCCGCATTGGTTGAATTATAGCGGCCTAATCTATATCGATTTGACCGTTGATTGACCAGACAGCCAGGGGAAAATTACCAAATCTTCATTGTTTTTCAGATCGTCGCGGATATGCCACGCTCAGCGGCCGCGGAGCGAATCGCCCCAGCGTCCGAACACGGTCATACATCACAATCGCGCCCGCCATCGCAACATTAATGCAGAAGGCTGTTGGAATCCGCACGAGCTGGTCACAACGCGCAACAAGCTCCGGCGAGAGCGCCCCCTGCTCCGGTCCAAGAACATAGGCGGCCTTCAGCGGATGGCGGAAGCTCGGCAGGTCCTCCGATTCGTCCATCAGTTCGACGCCGACCAGGCGGCAATCCTCGGGCAGGCTGACATCGCCGACGCTGTCCCAATGATAATAAGGCAGACGAGTGAGCGATTTCGACGTGTCGGAGGTGAAGTCGAAGGCGCGTGGATGAGCGCCGACTGTGAACACGAAACTGGCGCCGAAGGCGTGAGCCGAGCGGACGAGATTGCCCAGATTGAGAGGCTTGGAGATACGCTCGGCGCCGATGCCGAAATAACCGCGCGCTCTTTTCGGCTCGCTGTCGTGACGGCTCATCGTCTTGGGCTCGCTGGGTTCCTTCCCGGGTCTTCGGCAACCGATAGCTCGCGGAGCAGCGCGCGGACAAGCGATTTCGGTCGGCACCGGTGTCCCGCCTGCATCCGTCGCGAGGGTTTCCTGCGTCGCTTGCCAGCGATTTCGAGCCGCGCGAAACCGCACAATTTTCGAAAATTTCCAGCCCGCTCCTCAACCCATTCGCAATAGGCGATGTTGCATCCTATGCGCCGTCTGAGTCTCGTTCATTGGGTGCCGCAATGGATATTAGCGCCATCCCGCCAGTTGCAGACAATGCTGACGGTCGCACCAATACTTGCCAGGTCAGCAATCACGGCTTCATGATTCGCGTCATGGCAGCAATCGGGCCAAAGCAGCTCGATGGCGGCGGCTTGACGGGCCGCGTGCTGGTTGCATTCTCGATTTCCGATACCGGCGCGCTGACAGCGGTGCGCATCGCGCAGTCTAGCGGCGAGGACCGCCTCGATCGCCAGGCGCTTCAGATCGTCAGCCGCGCCAGCCTGCCCGCACCTCCGTCGGGACTTAGCGTCACTCAGCGAAGCTACGTGTCGGCCTTCACCTTTTCCTGAGCCGTGTGCTCACGGATAGCGCGCCAGCCGCTCTGCGGAGGCGGCGGTACGCTCCGGCTGCGCCCGCATGCCGGCGGCGGGCGGCATCCGGCCGACGCGCCCAGCCGTTGGTGCGCTCGCCAAACCACCGCGAAATCAAATCACGCAAAACCGCCGGCTCGCCGCTCAAGGAGGGTTGCAGCGCAAACCGGAATGCCTTTATATCGGCCGCTGTGGCAATCACATGCCATGAGCCGTGCCTTGCCCGCAATTTCTTAACAGGGTTGCAAGCAGGTATGGCTCATCTGCGCCGGGCAGCGTGAAGCGTGGAGTGGTGGCCGAGAGGCTGAAGGCGGCGGTTTGCTAAACCGTTATACGGTCAAAAGCCGTATCGGGGGTTCGAATCCCCCCCACTCCGCCACGCTCACCAGATAACCTACTGAAATCCCTATAACTTTTCTGCGACGGCGAATTTACGCCCATGCCCCTGCCCATGTTGCTGGTTTTATGTGATCCCAGCCGAGCAACCGCTAAGACAAGCTGAAGTGCAGAATTTTTTCAGCTTCTGATGGTTTCACAGAACCACAAGCGTTTCACAGATAGTCGCCGAGCCAATCTGCCGACATCAGCAAGTTAGTTTCGACAGATACTCTGCCAATTCATCAATATAATTCTTTCCGTTTACAACCGCATCACCACTTGGTTTTGACGCCAACCGGGATCGTTTGCAAATATCCTAGCGGGTCGCGCAGGCATTTGGGCGATAAACATGATCAACGCCATCAGGCTGCGAGAAGTCCTAGAGCGGGTGCCGCTCGGACGCTCGAAAATCTATGAAATGATCGCAGAAGGCGCGTTCCCGGCACCGCGAAAAGTCGGACGGTGCAGTCTTTGGATCACCGCCGAGGTTGAAGCGTGGCTTGATGATCTTGCGCAGCAGGATGGGGCAGCAATAGCGCCAACCATACCTCAGCACCGGCGCGGGCGCGGCCGGCCTCGCAAGGCGCGCATATATGGGGAGGAGGCCTGATGGACGAAATCGACAACGTCATCGTCTTCCCGAAGAGATCGACGTGTGACGAAAACGGGCGGGGAAAATCTCGCAAAAAACAGCGCGGCTCCGTCACAAATCGCGCCGTTTTCGTCACGCGAACTCCTAGCGAAAAACGGCAGCGCCAGTTGTGGCTCGATGCCGCTCGACGGCTCGGCCTGCATGGCGCGCTTGGGGCCGAGATCAAGATCCGAACGCGGCAGGAGATCCTTGCGAGCATTGGAAGGCTAATGATCTCCGCCCCGGAGAAGATGTCTGCACTCGTAGGGCTGCGCGAACTGATCGGTGAGCGCGCGACCGACGCAGAACGCGCCCGAGTTTATCGGGAACGCCAAAACCCGCAGCGGGCCGCCAAGCGGCGGACGACCTGCGCCGTCTGCGACGCCTCATTGGTCGGCCGACGAGCTGACGCCAGGACCTGTTCCGAGCGGTGCCGCCGAGTTTTGAGCCGGCAAAAAGCGGCGGCACGAGAGCGCAAGAAATACTCTGGCATGAGCGTCAAACGGATTCGACAGGAAAAACGCAAGGTGAACCACCTGCTGCATATCGCACACCAAAACATTGCGGCGCGAAAGGCTGAAGAACAGGATTCGACATGACCACCGGAGGTGAAATGCTGCTCGCCGAGGTGATGGCGTTCTGCAAGCGAACGGGCATGAAGCCAACGAATTTTGGGTTGGCGATCGGAGCGGGAAAGGGATTTTTCCCGCACCTTCGTGATGGAAGGGTGCAGCAGCCCAGCCAAGAGAAGATAGACCGCGTTCGCCGGTTCATGGCGTCTTACACGGCCGACCCTTGAAGTTGCCCCGGTTTCGTGGACATCCGAACATTTGCGTTTCAGGAGTTCACGATGCCAAAGACACAGCCGCCTTACCCGCCGGAATTCCGGCAACGAATGATCGAGCTGGTCCGATCCGGACGAACGCCGAATGAGCTTGCCAAGGAATTTGACCCATCGGCTCAGGCGATCCGCAATTGGGTTGCGCAGGCTGACCGCGACGAAGGTCGGCGCGAGGATGGCCTGACGACGGCCGAGCGCGAGGAGTTGAACCGGCTGCGCCGGGAGAACAAGCAGCTCAAGCTGGAGCGCGAAATCCTCTCAAAAGCCGCGGCCTGGTTTGCTCGGGAGACCGATGTGATCCCACCGAAGGGTTCCAATTCATGAGCGCGAACCGGGCCGTTTATCCGATCACTGCCATGAGCCGTCTGCTGGGTGTCTCCGCCAGCGGCTTTTACGCTTCGACCAAGCGTCCGCCATCCAGGCGTCGCCAGGCCGATGCGGCTCTGACCGCCAGGATCCGCACGGCGCATGCTGGCTCGCAGGGCACGTATGGCGTCCCGCGCATTCAGGCCGAACTCGCCGAACAGGGGATATGCGTTGGCCGCAAGCGCGTGGCCCGCTTGATGCGCGCAGCGGCGCTCGCCGGCGTCAGCCGTCGTCGCTTCGTGACGACGACTGTGAAGGGCGGCGGCCGTCAGGCGCCCGATCTGGTTGACCGCAACTTCACGGCAGACCGGCCTAACGTATTGTGGGTGGCCGATATTACATATTGTCCGACCTGGTCGGGGTTCCTCTATCTCGCCGTCGTTCTCGATGCCTTCAGCCGACGGATCGTCGGCCAAGTGAGCGCTTGTCGCTCACGATAAACGTTCGCTCCGATGGCAGCCAGCTTGCACGCCAAGATCGTGTTGGATGCGCTCGATATGGCGCTATGGCGGCGGCGTCCGATCGGCGTGATCCACCACTCCGATCAAGGCTCTCAGTACACGTCTCTTGCTTTCGGCAAGCGCTGCCGGGAAGCGGGCGTCCGTCCATCGATGGGCTCAGTCGGCGATGCCTATGACAATGCGATGGCGGAAAGCTTCTTCGCCACCCTCGAATGTGAGTTGCTCGACCGGCGGCGGTTCAAGACCCACGCCGAGGCGCGCATCGCCATCTTCGAGTTCATCGAAGGCTTTTACAATCCGCGCCGGCGCCATTCCTCGCTCGGCTATCTCTCGCCGGCGGCGTTCGAGACAAGAGCTCTCGATCCCGGCGCACACGAGCCTGCCGTCGTGCTCGCGTCCGTCAAGGACGGCCTGGAAACGCCGGGCCAAGCCGCATCGTCGGCCTGCCGGCCATCCGTGACCGCCGCTTCTCCCGACAGCCGTCAGAATCTGCAGGCCGGGATGAAAAGATGATCCAGGCCGAACAAAAAGATGCGACCGAAAAGGAGGACAAAATGCCGTCAAACCGAATACGCTGATGCCAAGCCCTCAACTCTCTACGAAACCGGGGCAAGTCCACGGCAATCGCAAGCACGCTCCTCATGCTGCATTTCCTGCGTTGCCTCATGCTCGGCACTTCACATGATCCGAAGGCATTGAAACCGCGGAGGCTCGTCTTGCCGTGGCTCGTTGTTGCGATCGCATCCGTGGCGATACCCTGGACCCTCTATCGCGAAATTTCGGGCGAGCCGCTGTCTGATGCATTGGCGCCGAAAGTGATGTGGGCCGCGCTCTGGCCGATCCTCATCGGGGGTTTATTAGCCATTGCGCTGCGGCGCTGGGAGCACCTCCTGCCGCGGATCCCAGAAGGCGATGTGCTGGCGGCGGATGAGTTTGCAGTCCGGGGGACGCTCAATCTGGGCGCGGCCATGGAACGAATTGAACGATATTTGCGTCAATGGCCTGTGGCAGGCATGTTGTTTCTGGCGCTTACTGTCATCCTCGCTGGAATATTGCTTACCGGGCGTTGATCTGGCTTGTCGTCAGCGCTGTGGTCCTCGGCATATGCTTACCCCCTGATCGGGCAGGCGACCCGTCAATGACGTGTCTTAGGAAATTATGCGGTTCCTCTGTTTGGATCAGCGCATTATTGCAAAGTTCGCCGTTAACTTATTCAATTTCATGTTGAACCATGTGAACAACACCACGTCGATGACGGTCGCCAAGCCGCCAAGCCAAACGATGCCTTTTTGATAGAAAGTGAGGGGCAGATAGCCAGAGATGTTGAGCGCAATCGCATAGCCGACAACAGCCAATGGAATGAGCGAGAGCAGCAAATCCACAAGGTAGCGTGTGGCGCGTCTGCGAGGATTACTTGCCACGGCAAGGGCTTGCAAGCCGACATAGATCAACGCGATCATCCCGATGATCAGGGCGGATCTGAATGCCTGTTCGGGAGTCCCGAGATTTGGTGCATACCCACCCCAGAGCGCATACCATAGCAGTGCTGCAAAGCCGAGCGCCGATCCCTCCCGAAAGAGAAATCCGAGAATGCCAAAGCTTTCACCGGTCGAAGGGCTTGCCACTTTCAGAATCCATGTGTTTGAGGTCGGGATCAAATTTGACGAAAAGCCGCATTGAGATTTGACGGTCGTAATCGCTTCCTCGAAGCATCTACCCAAGTTTCAGCGGCTGCATTCCGATAGGGTCATGCTGGGGCTGATTGGGGCCGGCTTATAACGCCGGTTGCGATGAGGTACTCCACATCCGATCGCGGTATATCGCCGCCGATGCGACGAGCCGCGCTCGACCGGGGAAGAGCGCGTCAAAGACGATTTAACCGTATTCGAAGCATTCACGCGACCAGCGGTCCTTCTCTGTGCGTCGAAAGAAGTGCGCGTAGTCGCGTTCCGATGCCGGTCGGCGATCTGGCGGAAGGTCTGGACTAAGACCGCTTTGATCCCGTTCGCCGAGAGATCGGCAAGCACTTCCGCAACAGCCTTGTTTGCGAAGTCGGCCGAAAGGTCGTTCGGCGTTCCCGAAGATCGATGTGCGCTGTTCGGCCTCATCCCTTACGATCCTTTCCAAATTGTTCCAGAGCCGATGGCGACTGCCTTAGCTGGAAGCATCATCGACGTTCCCAATCCGGACCTAGATTCACAGGATCGAGGCGCTGCCAATCTCAGCGACGGCTCCGCCAAGCTCCTGCATGAATGCCCCAATGGCTTAGTTGTCAAAATCAGATTGCTCTCGTGGCAGCCGGACAGCTTTTGCAGGAAATGCAATAGCAAGCGCCCTGGCGCAGATTTTACAAAACGCGCCTTCGCCTTTTTCCACTTGCGAACTCCGCAGATCACTCGCTATCGGTGACGGCAGCACACCGGTGGCGAGTGATTATCTTAGAAGACAGATAATCAGCGTCTGGCCATATCGCGCCATGTAAATCGGATGATCGGAAACGGCCTTTGGCATGATGCGAGCTCATTGCCGCCGCCGGAGATCAAGACCGGTGTTAGTTCGCCAAACACGCCCGGCTTTTCAGCCTTGTCGAGGCAGGATGGACTCGCATTCTACCCCGCCGATGGCCCTGTCCCGGCAATCCGCGCCTCGGTGGCAAAACCCCAAACAGAATCAAACCGGTGAAGATGATAAACCGGACGCATCTTCATGTGAGGCGGATATTCGCCCTTGCGCAGTGTCGTCGCGATGCACGGCACCACTATCACCGGAATGTGTCCAATATGACCGGCGGTGCTACGGTGAACATGGCCGCTGAAGACGGCGACGACCCGCCCGGAGTGCTGCAAAGCCTGCCGCAGCCCCGCCATCGCCTCCGGTGGTTCGAAGTTGATCGGGTCCGGCCCTACCGGCACTTCAAACGGCGGGTGGTGGGCGAAAACCGCGATCGGCTTCGTAGGCTCGGCATCAACCAGGTCGGTCAAACGCCTGACTCGCTCGGCACAGAAGTCACCCTTATTGCTGCCCATGCGCAGGGTATCCAGGGCAATCAATCTGACCGGATAGTCTTCGATCGCGTAATCGATAAAATCGGAATCGGGCGCAAGATATCCGCCTGCGGCAAAGGCCGCACGCAAATTCGCCCTGTCATCCTTGTTCCCGGCGAGCACATAGACCGGTGCATGCGCCTTCCGGAGGATGGCCGCTGCCCGAGCGTATTCGTCCCCCCGTCCGTTATGAACGATGTCCCCGGTGTGAACGATCACATCCGGGGCCGGATGGAGCGCATTGATCTCGGCAATGGTCAGCTCGAAATCGCGTATTCTTTGATCGGCGTCGCGGGTATCCAGGGCAATATGGGTATCGGAGATTTGGGCGATGATCATGAGGCCGGGCTCTGGCCTGCCGATCGCAGGCCCGCGTAATACTCCTTGAGGATCGCCACCACCTCCGGTCGGCTGAACTCGGGCGGTATGTCCGCGTCGGTCGAGAGCATTTCGCGCTGTTGCGTGCCCGAAATCGAAATGTGGTGCTCCGGGTCGTGGGGACAGGTCTTCGCCGTCGCCATCCCGAAACATTTCCGGCAGTAAAAGGTGACGTCGATCTTCAGCGGCTTGGTATGAAGTGCGCCGGGCCATAATTGATCGAAAATGTGATGCGAATCGAAGGGGCCGTAATAGCTGCCGACACCGGCATGGTCGCGTCCGACGACAAGGTGCGAGCAGCCGAAGTTCTGGCGAATAAGGGCATGAAGCAACGCCTCGCGCGGACCGGCGTAGCGCATCTCGATCGGATAGCCGGCCTGGATGACTGTTCCGGGACGGAAATAATTGTCGATCATGGCCTGGATCGCTCGCGTGCGAACTTCGGCTGGGATGTCGCCTGCCTTCAGCTTCCCGAGCACTTGATGGATGAAAACACCGTCTAAGACTTCCACTGCGATTTTGACCAGATATTCGTGGCTGCGGTGCATGGGATTTCGGGTCTGGAAGGCAGCGACGTCCGACCAGCCCCTCTCAAGAAACATGGCCCGCGACTCGGCAGGGCGGATATAGAGGTTCGCGTATTTGACAGGATAGTCGCCTTCGCTCAACACCATGACGCGCCCGGCCAGGTTGACGTCTCCCTGAGCCAGGACCTTCGCCACGCCCGGATGCTTCGGATCGGCGGTGCGATAGACATGCTCGGCCTCGAGCCGCTTGTCGATCGAATATTTCTCGTGCACCTCCATGAGGGCGAGTGCTTCGCCGGTCTCCGCGTCGACGAGCGTCACCTCCTCTTCGGCATGGATGCCATCGGCAAGGTCCTTGGCGACGGGAAGCGTGATCGGGATCGGCCAGAAGATGCCGTTGGCCAGTTTCATATCCAGGCACGAACCGCGCCAGTCGTCATGCCCCATAAACCCATCGAGCGGCGTATATGCCCCCATCGCCAGCATGAAGACGTCGGAGACAGCGCGTGAATCGAGGGGAATTTTCCTGAGTTTCTCCGCCCGCTTGCGTTCCTCGGCGCGCTCTGTCTCGGGCAGCAGCAATGGCTTGACCGTCTCCGAACCGTGCGGCGGTACGAGTTGCGACATTACGATTCCTTCCTGCACTCAAACTGGATGACGGTTGCAGACTGTACGGAGCGCCGGGCCTGAGAGCGCTCATGGAAGACGACCGCAGGACGTATTCGATCAGAGAGGTGCAGCGTTCCAGGTGGCCGGGCGATCAGTCAATAATGTGATACACTGGCGCCTTTTCCATCTCCCATTTGCCGGAGTCCTGGTCGTAGCGGGAGAGAGTGAAGCAGTGCCACCCGTCGTCATCCAGTTTCGGGTAGTCGCCACGGTAGTAGTAGCCTGGCCAGCGCGTTTCCTTACGAAACAGGGTGTGCTGGGTGACGCATTCTGAGGCCAGGAGCCTGTGCTGCAGTTCCCAGCAGCGTTGCAGCTGATGCAGGTCTTCAGCGCCTAGAGATGCGGCATCTTCCTTCAGCATGCCGAGCAGTTCGAGCCCGCGGGTCAGTAGCGGCTCGTTGGTTGTGTAGTAGCTGCCGATGCCGCCGCAATACTCGTCCATGATCTTCTCAAGACGCTGCAGGGCGTGGATCGGCAGAATATAGTGCGGTGACACCGTGCCGGCGACGATCTCGTTGCGGTAGACCTCGTAGTGCTCCAAAGGCTTATAGATGGCCTTCTTAAGGTCTTCGATCTCGGTGTCGCTGACCTCCGGCTGTGCTTTGCCCAAGTCATTCACGTACTTCACCGCCGCCTTGCCGGCGATACGGCCTTCCGTGAAAGAGCCCGACGAGAATTTGTGGGCGGTGCCGCCGATAGTGTCGCCAGCGCCGAAGAGACCCTCGACGGTCATCATGCGGTTGTAACCCCACTGATATTCCGCGGGGGCATAGTCTTCCGGGCCGCTCGCCCACGCGCCTGAACAGGTCGCATGCGAGCCCATGACATAAGGCTCCGAGGTCGTCAGCTCGGGGTTGATGTACTTGGGATCGATGTTTTGCGACGCCCACACGACCGCCTGCCCGATGGTCATTCCAAGGAAGTTCTCCCAGCCGACGGTCTCCTTGTGCGGGTCCTGGAAGGCCTCCATCGTCACCATACGGATCGGCCCCCGGCCCGCCTTCACTTCCTCAAGGAAGGCGTGGTTGCGCAGGCAGGTCGGCACCGGGTGGTGATTGACGTAGTCGCCGACCATCTGCTCGATCGAATCGCGCCAGAACGCCTCATAGTCCTGCCCATAGGCGTTTTGTGTGTAGGTCTTCAAATGCAGGAAGTAGGCGCCGACCGGACCGTAGCCGTCCTTAAACCGAGTCAGGACGATGCGGTTCTCCATCTGCGTCATCTTGGCGCCGGCCAGGATCGGCAGCGCGTAAGCGGAGGCGCTGCTCCACGGCGCGTACCATGTGCGGCCCATACCCTCGCCAACCGAGCGGGGCTTGAAGATGTGCGAGGCGCCGCCAGCGGCCACGATCACCGCCTTGGCGCGGAAGACGTAGAAATCCCCGGTGCGCACGTTGAAGCCGACCGCGCCGGCGACCCGCTTGCGTGACTTGTCCATCAGCAGATGGGTGACCATGATCCGGTTGTAGACTTCAGTGGCGGCCTTGCGCGCGGCCTCGGCGACGATCGGCTTATAGCTCTCGCCGTGGATCATGATCTGCCATTTGCCTTCGCGCTGATATCTCCCGGTTTTCGGGTCCCGCATGATGGGCAGGCCCCACTCCTCGAACTTGTGCACCGTGGAGTTGACGTGGCGGGCAATGTCGTAGCCGAGATCCTCGCGCACCAGGCCCATCAGGTCGTTGCGGGCGTAGCGGACGTGGTCTTCGGGCTGGTTCTCGTCCCAATGCATGCCCATGTAGCAGTTGATGGCGTAGAGGCCCTGCGCGACCGCGCCGCTTCGCTCAATGTTCGCTTTCTCGACGCACACGATCTTCAGATCGCGGCCCCAATAGCGGGATTCGTAAGTGGCCCCGCAGCCCCCCATGCCGCCACCGACCACCAGGATGTCCGAATCGACGTAAACAGTTTTCCGCCGGCGCATTACACCAATCCCTGCTTGAGTTGACCCGGTTTGAGCGCCGGCAGCACCGCGACCTTGAGCGCCTCGGGCTCGTGCGCGAGCTCCTGGGAATTCCACTGATCCTTGGTGGGCGCCGCGTATTCGGAAGGAGGTTTGATCGAGCCCCAAGGGGTGGTACGGATCGGCGAGACGAAGTCCTTCTCGCGCCCGTCCCGGAACTTGATCTTCCAGGAGATGGTTGCCTTTTCCTCTTCCCGGAGCACTCGGACGCTGTGGCCGAGCGGGGCGAAGTCGGCATAGCCGCGGCAGTCGATCGCATGCTGCGGACAAGCCTTCACACAGGAGTAGCACTCCCAGCACATGTTGGGCTCGATGTTAAAGGCGCGGCGGTAGGTCTTGTCGATGTGCATGATGTCTGACGGACAGATGTCGACACAGTGTCCGCAGCCGTCGCAACGCGTCATATAGACGAAGGTCGGCATGGTACTCACCTATCTCCTAATAGCGAGGGCCGGCGCTTAAGCCGATCAATAATGGTGCGAGTGCTTGAGGACGCTGCCGAATTTTTCGGGCGCATCGGCGGGAGCCGGCAGGTTGCTGCGCGTGCCGTTCGCTTCGGACACGCGTTTCTCCAAGGCCGCGGCGGGCTTGAAGAACATGTGTGAGAACTTGGACCACGGGATCGATGCGAACAGCACCGTCGTGTCAATGAGATAAAGCCCCAGGAACACGGTTGCCCAGGTCGTGTTGCCCGCCGTTTGCAGCCAAGCCCAAATCAGACCGAAGGTCGTGCTCAGGACGAGCGTGATGATGAACAGGTCGGCGCGCACAAAGCGGAACGGCGAATTGCCCTCCGCGGCCACGTCGACGCGGATGAAGAACCAGAACCAGTAGCCGCCGAGGCAGACCATCAGCGCGCCGATATACCACAATGCCGCAAGCGCGCTCGGCGTGGGCGTAGCAGGCGTCGGATAGGCGAAGACCATGATAGCGGTGGTGACGACGTAAATGATGAAGCCATACATCGTCAGCAGATGGGCAAGTCTGCGCCGCATGTTGCAGAATTCAGCTGAGGCCATGACATCGACCACGGCGGTCTGGGCCGCAATCGACATCATCTCTCCGCCGCTAACCGGCTTCTTCGCTTTCTTGGCGGAATTCCGCCAGTTGTTAAAAAAGTACCTGGCGCTCCTTTTATGGATGATGTCCAGCAGCGTGCCGCCTGCGACAAGGACGGCCATCACGATGACATAAGTCTGCATGACGACCGGAGGTATGGATGCCGAAAGCTCGGCAAAAGGGTTGGTTGTGAGCATCGATCGACATTTCCCCCAATGAGCCCTGATTTTAAGCATTACGATAGCCGACAGGATCTCAACTTGCAATCATTCGAATATATACATCTAACCGAGGCCAAAGCCGCGGATGTTGCGCCGACTGTCATATAGGGCTTTGTCCGGCAGCAGATGGCTCTTGCGAATGATAGCTAGGTGGAATTGGGGTTCCTTCGGCTCTTATGTCCGCACTGTCAACCTCGAGGCGCACGTCTTCGATCCGCTTTCGCGGCTCAAGCTGTTGATCGATGCCCAAGACAGGCGACAGGACGAATGGACGACGGTTGATCCGGCTCTTATCCGCGGGTTGATGACCGCATGACCAGGATTCGTCGCGGGGCTTCCTCTGTCTAGCGAACGAGCGTGGGCTGTCGCGTCGGTACGCATGCGGACACGACGCCTGCTTCAAACCCGACCTGCGAGGGCTCCCCACCCTCCGCGCCCTGCCGCCCGTGTTGGACACCGATATCCTAGCCGATCTTATTCAGCCGCAGTTAGAAATTGCGCTGGCGAATGTGGCGCAAGGCATTGAACTTGCGTAGGAAATGGGTGTCGCAGCCATCCTATGCGCGCCGCAGCGCAGAGCCACACCCGCCATGACCGACGATAGCCCGCTCACCGTTCCCTATCCAGCCGTGTCGCGCAAGAAAGTCACAGCTGCCTTCGATGGCGGTCGTCTCTCCTCCGACAGCGGCGTCATGCTGCTCGCGCTTGCCGAGCGTCGGCGGGCTCTCTCCCAAACTCTCGCTGCTTTGATCGCCGACCGGCGCGATCGGGCGCATATTACGCACACAGTTGAGGACATACTGAAAGGGCGCATGTTGGCGATCGCCTGCGGCTACGCGGATGGCAATGACTTCGACTGGCTGCGCTGCGATGCCGCCTTCAAGCTTGCCTGCGGGCGGCTGCCCGACACGGGCAATGATCTATGCTCGCAGCCGACCATCTCGCGCTGGGAGAACGCGCCGACGCTGAAGGAGATCATCCGCCTGACCTATGCGCTCGTCGACATCTGGTGCCGGAGCTACAAGATGCCGCCGGCATCGGTGGTGCTGGACATCGATGACACGCTCGACGTGGTGCACGGTCATCAGAAACTGTCGGAATGGAACGCCCATTACGACGAGCGCTGCTTTCTGCCGATCCACATCTATGAGACAGCGACGGGCCGCCCGGTCACCATGATCCTGCGTCCGGGCAAGACGCCCTCAGGCAAGGAAGTCCGTGGATTACTGCGCCGTCTGATCAATCGCATTCGCCGGCATTGGTCCGATACGCGCATCACCATTCGTGGCGATAGTCACTACGGCCGAGAAGAAGTTATGAGCTGGTGTGAGGCCAATGGCATCGACTATGTCTTCGGCTTTGCTGGCAATACCGTGCTCGACCGCTTGGTCGAACCGGAGGCCGATGATATCCGGACGCGCCGCGCCGAGGAGCAACTTGCCGTTCTGCGCGGCTTCGCCGAAACGCGCTATGCGGCAAAATCCTGGGCCAGGGAGCGCCGTGTTGTGGCACGTATCGAGGCGAGCGCCAGTCATGAGGACGACATGCTCCGCCGCGGGCTCGACATCCGCTATGCCGTCACCTCGCTGGCGAAAGGCAACGCCGAGCACATCTATGCGACCCTCTACTGCGAGAGGGGACAGGCAGAGAATCTGATCAAGCAACATAAAGCGCAACTCGCATCCGATCGCACCAGCTGCCGATCGCCGCTTGCTAATCAGATGCGGCTCATTCTGCACACCGCCGCCTATTGGCTGATGCTCGATGTGCGCGATTGCGTGCCGTCCTGGCATCCTTTGCGGCAAAGCGAGTTCGCCAGCATTCGCCTGCGCCTGCTGAAAATCGCCGGACGTTTCGTCGAGACCGCGAGCCGCATCCGTGTGGCACTCGCCTCGTGCTGCCCGGAGGCCGAGCTGTTCAGCCTCGTTGCCTTCCGGCTGCAATCGTCCGGGCCATGAATGGTGGGGCATGACCGCCCCAGGAGCCCGGACCATCCACCTTCAGCGCGTCGACAGCGTACTCGAGCCGATCAGCCTGCCGGACGTGTCCGCACAGGACGGATCACCTCGCCCAGCAAGAACGGAAAGAAGATAGCCTGCTCGGACGCATAAGAACGGTTAGCGCTTGTGCTATCTCCTCTGTTCGCGTGATTGCGGCCGTCTGCTCGTCACGCCATCTTCGGCTCGACAATGCGGGCAATGGCCCAGATGAAGCCGACCAGCTCTCGGGCCACGGCAACGATCGCCTTCGGCGCCGGCTTGCCGGCAGCCATCAGCTTGCGGTAGCGCGCCGACAATCTGACCTGTGCCTTCCACGCAATGGCCCGGATCGGCTCCGGCAACTCTTTCAACCGATCACGGATGATCTGTGTCACTCGCGCCGGATGCCGATAGGTCCACGCCGCCTCGACAAGACAGGTGCGCGCCAGGCTGTTGCCCGTCTTGGTGATCGATCCGCGCTTGATGGTTGCTCCACTGGAATGCTCGGATGGGTTCAAGCCCAGATAGGCCATCAGCTGGCGCGGGCTCTCGAACCGGCTGAAGTTGCCGACCTCCGCAACGACGGTCGCAGCGACCAGGATCGACACGCCGCGCAGCGCCTGCACTGCAGCAACAACGGGGGCGAGCGTCCAGGCCGGAACCAGATCGACAATGGATGTCTTCAATCGATCGCAAAGCTCCTCGGCCCGCTCGATCCGTGCCAAGAGCTCCTCGAGCACGAGATGCTGCGCCGGGTGCGCAAAGGTCAGCTCGCCGAGCCAGCGGCGGTGTGCCTTGGTCCAGTGCGCGCCGGGATAGACGCGAGCGTGCCGCAGAAGAAAACTGTGGAGTTGCTGGCGCATCTTGCGCAGGTCCCTCATCGCCTGCGACCGCATGCGCACCAGATCACGCATTGCCTCATGCGCCTCGTCAGGAACCCACACTTCGGTCAGTTGGCCTGCCCGCAGCAACTGGGCCAGCATCATCGCATCGCGCCGGTCGGTCTTGACCTTATCCCCGGCTTTCTTCGGGATCAGCGACGGTGCGACCACGTCGCAGCGGTGGCCCAGATTCGTGGCCAGGCGATACAGATTATACCCCAGCGGTCCAGCCTCATAAGCCAGATGCAGCCGTTGTCCGCCCTTGCCGAGCTTACGCAGCAGCGACCGGATGGCCTCGGGCGTATTCGCGATGGTGCCAAAGAACCGTACATCCGCCGACGCCCGTCCCTCTACCGTCGCCACCGCGATCGTCTTCTTGTGGACGTCCAGCCCCACGAAAATGATAGTCTCCGTCATGATCCGCTCCTCGTGTCTGGGGCTCGGCTTCGCTCTCGCCAAGCAACCCCCGTTGCGCTTACTCTTGCGCCTTAGTCGACACGTCGGGGCGGGTCACCTATCTTCGATCCCCAATCCCCGGCGGACATGATGGTCTAGCCGTTCTTATGCGTCCGAGCAGGCTATCTTCTTTCCGTTCTTGCTGGGCGAGGTGATCCGTCCTGTGCGGACACGTCCGGCAGGCTGATCGGCTCGAGTACGCTGTCGACGCGCTGAAGGTGGATGGTCCGGGCTCCTGGGGCGGTCATGCCCCACCATTCATGGCCCGGACGATTGCAGCCGGAAGGCAACGAGGCTGAACAGCTCGGCCTCCGGGCAGCACGAGGCGAGTGCCACACGGATGCGGCTCGCGGTCTCGACGAAACGTCCGGCGATTTTCAGCAGGCGCAGGCGAATGCTGGCGAACTCGCTTTGCCGCAAAGGATGCCAGGACGGCACGCAATCGCGCACATCGAGCATCAGCCAATAGGCGGCGGTGTGCAGAATGAGCCGCATCTGATTAGCAAGCGGCGATCGGCAGCTGGTGCGATCGGATGCGAGTTGCGCTTTATGTTGCTTGATCAGATTCTCTGCCTGTCCCCTCTCGCAGTAGAGGGTCGCATAGATGTGCTCGGCGTTGCCTTTCGCCAGCGAGGTGACGGCATAGCGGATGTCGAGCCCGCGGCGGAGCATGTCGTCCTCATGACTGGCGCTCGCCTCGATACGTGCCACAACACGGCGCTCCCTGGCCCAGGATTTTGCCGCATAGCGCGTTTCGGCGAAGCCGCGCAGAACGGCAAGTTGCTCCTCGGCGCGGCGCGTCCGGATATCATCGGCCTCCGGTTCGACCAAGCGGTCGAGCACGGTATTGCCAGCAAAGCCGAAGACATAGTCGATGCCATTGGCCTCACACCAGCTCATAACTTCTTCTCGGCCGTAGTGACTATCGCCACGAATGGTGATGCGCGTATCGGACCAATGCCGGCGAATGCGATTGATCAGACGGCGCAGTAATCCACGGACTTCCTTGCCTGAGGGCGTCTTGCCCGGACGCAGGATCATGGTGACCGGGCGGCCCGTCGCTGTCTCATAGATGTGGATCGGCAGAAAGCAGCGCTCGTCGTAATGGGCGTTCCATTCCGACAGTTTCTGATGACCGTGCACCACGTCGAGCGTGTCATCGATGTCCAGCACCACCGATGCCGGCGGCATCTTGTAGCTCCGGCACCAGATGTCGACGAGCGCATAGGTCAGGCGGATGATCTCCTTCAGCGTCGGCGCGTTCTCCCAGCGCGAGATGGTCGGCTGCGAGCATAGATCATTGCCCGTGTCGGGCAGCCGCCCGCAGGCAAGCTTGAAGGCGGCATCGCAGCGCAGCCAGTCGAAGTCATTGCCATCCGCGTAGCCGCAGGCGATCGCCAACATGCGCCCTTTCAGTATGTCCTCAACTGTGTGCGTAATATGCGCCCGATCGCGCCGGTCGGCGATCAAAGCAGCGAGAGTTTGGGAGAGAGCCCGCCGACGCTCGGCAAGCGCGAGCAGCATGACGCCGCTGTCGGAGGAGAGACGACCGCCATCGAAGGCAGCTGTGACTTTCTTGCGCGACACGGCTGGATAGGGAACGGTGAGCGGGCTATCGTCGGTCATGGCGGGTGTGGCTCTGCGCTGCGGCGCGCATAGGATGGCTGCGACACCCATTTCCTACGCAAGTTCAATGCCTTGCGCCACATTCGCCAGCGCAATTTCTAACTGCGGCTGAATAAGATCGGCTAGTGCTAGAGTTTAGCCGAGATTATATGCTTTTCTGATAGAGCTTTTACCATCAGCCTGACCGAGACCCGGCGCAGGAAGGGCCATGGCATTCCAATGACATTCCTGGTCTTTGGTCAGGCAGTGGCAGCGATTGGGCCAGCCGATGGTTCGCTCCACGATCCAGCGCTTGGTTGAGCAGCGCAACAAACTTTCCGATATGGGAATCTCCAGATTGATCTGACGACAGGCGCGCAACTCATGCGTCACGCGGCCACTGTCGAACGTCCGCTTTCTTGGTCGCGAGTTGCTTGGCGTTTCGGTTGGCGAGTTCGGCTCGGGGTCACATGGCCGTCATTGCGTGCAGCGTTGATGACTCCGAATAATCCGAAACGGACCATTCGGACATGAAGCCGCGGATCGAATTGAGGCTAGCGAGGTCGCGCTGCCATGATCGACTAGTGTCCTGTTTCGGAAATTTCTATCCAGCTATTTGTCGCTGTGATTCCCTGTATTGGATCAGCGATTCGCGGGGGCGATGATGGCGAGTGGAAAACCGAGCATGATCCAGCTGAGCGCGGACTGCGTCCGTCGGCGCAAGATCGCGCGTGCGGATGCGCAACGGGCCGAAATCATCCTGCGCGCGGCGGACGGGGAGAACAATTGCCAGATCGCGTCTGCGGTGGGCGTTACGCGCCAGACCGTCCGGATTTGGCGCGAGCGGTTCGCCAGGCATCGTCTTGATGGCCTCGGCGACGAGCCAAGATGCGGTGCGCCGCGCAAGATCGGCGATGATCGGATCGAGGAGATTGTCACCAGAACGCTCGAGGCCAAGCCCTCGGACGCGACACATTGGAGCACGCGAGGCATGGCGAAAGCGTCGGGCATATCGGCATCGTCGGTGCACCGGATCTGGCGGGCCTTTTGCTTGCAGCCGCATCGCACCGAGACGTTCAAGCTGTCGACCGACCCGCAATTCGTCGAGAAGGTACGCGATGTCGTGGGGCTGTATCTCGATCCGCCGACGCCGAGGATGAAATCGAGACCGTTCGCCCGGCAGAAGTCGATCACCTCGGGACAACAATAATGGCTGTCGGCCCGGATCAGGATCTGGGTGTTTGGCCAGTTGGTGCGGATCGCACGGAGCAGGCGGCGCAGGAACGCGCGGATCTCGGTCCCTTTGGGGCGCTTGGCCGGCCGCAGCAGGGCGGTCACGAACCGGCCGTCGCCGTCAAACACCACGATCGGCCGGAAGCCATATTCGTGGTGATGCGCGTTGAACAGACGCAGTTGCTGGCCGCCATGTACGGCATCGAACGTATCGTCGAGATCGAGCACGATGCTCTTGGGTACTCGCCGGAAAGAGGCGCAGTAGAGATCGATCAGCGCCCGGCCCATACGTAGCAGAGAACGCGGATTGGGCAGGTTCTCCAGGCGCGAGATGGTGGGCTGCGAGGCGAGATCGGGACCGGATGGCAGCGCACCTTGCGCCAGCTTGAAAGCCGGATCGGAGCGCAGGTTTGACGCATCGTTGCCGTCCTCATAGCCGGCGGCGATCATCAGCATGCGGAACCGGATCATATCGGCGAGGCCGTGAACGACCTGAGCCTGCGCGCGCGGATCCGCGATGCAACCCGCCAGCCGCTCGGCGACACCAAGACGTTGCTCGACCTCCCGCAGCACCAAAACACCCGCGTCCGACGACAAACGCCCGCCGTCAAATCGCGCCACGACCCCTTTGCGAAGAACCGGTGACAGACCAGGCAACGCCAGCGTAGAATCGTACATGGCGGATGGGCTCCCTTCAAAAATGATGCGGACCGGCTTCAGCAACCAAATCCTAAGTCATCTCAAAGGCTTGTGCTACATCCGTCAACCCACAGTGAATTTTTCGGGTTAAGCAATACCAACGACGTAACCAGACGCCCGTTGCAACTTCTTCATGACTGTGCGGCACGGTTCGGGACTGATCCCCGCAAGATCCCCGCAGCAGATCCGGAACTGCCGCAAGGTCGAGAAGCCTGCGGGATTGCAACTTCGCCTGCACTGCGGTATGATTTTTTCATACCACCGTGTGCGACTATCGAAAGGAGGTGCGCCATGGCGGCAACCGAAAAGCGGACCTTTAGCCTTCCGCCGGAACACGCCGCTTTCATCGACGCGAAGGTGAAGTCTGGCCACTATGCCAGCGGCAGCGAAGTCGTGCGGGCGGGACTACGAGCCTTGCAGGAACGCGACGACGCAATTGAGCGCTGGCTCCGGGAACAAGTTGCTTCCGCCTATGACGCGTTCAAGTCCGGAAAGAGCAGGACGCATCCGGCCAGCGCCATCTTCGATGAAATCCGCGCGCGGCACGTGGCAAAAGAGGATTCGTGAAACGCCGTGCCGTCGAAATTTCGGATGAGGCACGAGACGATCTGATACGACTCTATGAGTGGATCGCTGAGGCAGCGAGTCCTGTTATTGCTATTTCCTATATCGAACGGCTCGAAACCTACATCCAGGGCTTTGCCATGGCTTCGGAACGCGGCCATCTGCGCGAAGACATTCGTCCTGGCTTGCGTGTAATTGGGTTCGAGCATCGCGTTGCGATCGCATTCACTGTCGAGGATAAGCGAGTGATCATCCTACGGGTATTCTATGGCGGTCAGAACTGGACGGAGTTACTCTAGTGCACTGACGCAAACAGAGGATTCACACGCGGCCTAGTTCGTGCGATTCTGCTGATATGGCACAAACCGTCAGCATCATCATCGCCTCTGAGGACCGCGCGCGTTTGGCGGCGGTTATTGAGGATCGCAACAGCGCGCAGAAGCACGTTCAGCGGGCACGGATCGTTCTTCTTTCGGCAGACAGGCTGCCCGTTCTGGAGGTGGCGAGGCAGATCGGTGGCAGTCGCCCGGCGGTGTGGCGCTGGCAGTTGCGATATGCCGAGCAAGGGGTGGATGGCCTCTTGCGGGACAAGACGCGCAAGCCGGGCAAAGCCCCTGTTCAGTTGGAGACCGTGGCCAGGGTGCTGGCGCTGCCATGCTCCGAGCCACCCCATAACGCGACGCATTGGACCGGCCGGGCGGTCGCCAAGGCTGTCGGCGTCAGCTTGCGGACGGTGCAACGCATCTGGGATGGGCATCGCCTTCAACCTCACCGCTTACGCACCTTCAAGATGTCCAACGATCCCGCCTTTGCCGCGAAAGTGGAGGATGTCGTCGGCCTGTACATGGAGCCGCCCTGTCATGCCGTGGTGCTGTCCATCGATGAGAAAAGCCAGATTCAGGCGCTCGATCGCACGCAACCCGGCCTTCCGCTGAAGCCCGGCAAATGCGCAACCATGACCCACGATTATAAGCGGAATGGCACCACCACCCTGTTCGCCGCGCTCAATATTCTCGATGGCACCGTGTTGGGGCGTTGCATGCAAAAGCACCGGCATCAGGAGTTTATCAAGTTCCTCAATGCGGTGGAGCGCGCCGTTCCGGCGGGAAAGGTCATCCATGCCATCCTCGACAATTACGCCACCCACAAGCATCCCAAGGTCAAGCAATGGCTGGCCGACAATCCGCGCTGGGTCTTCCACTTCACGCCCACATCCGCATTCCCCGCCTTCGCGGGGACAGGCTCTGGCTCAACGCCGTCGAGGGCTTCTTCTCAGTCATCACCCGAAGGCGCATCCGTCGCGGCGTCTTCAAATCCATCGCCGAATTGGAAGATGCCATCCGCCGCTACATCCGCGATCACAACGGTCACCCCAAGCCCTTTGTCTGGACGAAATCCGCCAAAGAAATTTTCGGCAAACTCAAGCGCCTGCCTGCACCATCTGAATAAGTCAGTGCACTAGCGAGTTCTGCCATTGCTGCTTTGATTTCGGATGCTTCAGAGCCTGTACGATTGCTTCGTTCGTTCGGTCGCCAAGGCGCCCGCGTATCACCTCCTGAACCAGCCGGTGCACACTGAAGCCGCGCGTGCCATCCTCCAGAGTTTCATGCGTGATCAGCGAGACATCGGCGAGGGCGTCGAGGGCATCGTCGCGCTCGGCTTCGCTCATGGCATCGGCGGTGATGAGATCGAGCGGGATGAGGTCCGGCGCGAGGAAGGCGGTGATCTCCATCAGCGTTTCGGCATGGGGACAGCTAGCGGCTGCTTTCTAAATGGCAAGGTCGAATGTAGCGAAGACGGTGGCCGGATAGGCAGCGTTGGATGGTGCCTTGTCGATCAGCTCGGGCAGCTTTTCGCGATAGGCGTCGAACGTCCAGTTCATGCGCCAGCAAGTGGCGCGGGCGTGGCTGAGGGCAAGCGGCAAATAGCCCAACGCCTCGGCAAGCCGCGCGGCGGCCCCACGGTAGGGATGGCGTGCATGCGCCATAAGATAATCCACCGCGACATCGGGCGGGAAGACATCGACCGGCAGCGCCTCGGCGTGACCGCACCAATCGGACCAGCGGCTAGTGACGATGAGATGCGCCCCTGAGGCCGGCGTCAGCTTGTCGATGGCGGCGGGGCTTTGGGCATTGTCATAGATGAGCAGCCAGGGCTTCTCCGCCCCGGTCTGTGTGATGGCGTCCAGAGCGAGATGAGCGGCACGGTCGCGCTCTTGGCTCTCTTCGAGGCCGGGGATCAGGCGGCTACCTAAGGTGATCAGATCATCGAGCAGCGTCTGCTCCGTCTCCGCGCGCAGCCACCAGACGCCGCGATAGCGCTCGCGTTTGCGCCAGGCATAAGGTGCGCCGCTCTATACAACGAAAGGGAATCATGCCACAGAGATTCAATCTATGGTTGTGAGATTTTGAATTTGACAAGAGTGCAGGCCCAAATCAGCCACTCCGCTTGAATGCGATGCTTACGAGACAAGATCAGATATGCGGCAGTGCGGCTAAACTGCAGGACGTTCCTGCTGTGCCTGCGAAAACGCGCTCGTCGCCGGCGGGCGTATATATATGGCTACTGACTTTTATGAATTTGGCGCTCATCGTTCTTGCACTGTTCCTGATCCGGAGTTCAGCGACCTCCCGCGCACAAGACAAAGATACGCAAGCTGAACTTCCCAAGGAAGAGAAAGCCGAAATAGACATCGACGCGCTGAACCCTTATGGCCAAGCAATTGCCAAGATGGGCCTCACCAAATGCGCTGCGGCGATGAACGATCTTTCGGCGAAATTGCTTCAAGGAAAGCGCGTTGGAGTTTATCGCTTTCCGACAGTGCATAAGACGTTCGTCAGTCTTTCCATGGAAGTCGACAGCGGTCAAGGCGGAGTAATTTATATAACCTTTGATCTTAGCCAAGATGCGAGTAGCACCTGTCAAATTGCCTATGAGGTAGTGTCGCATTGGGCAAATCCATGCGATGATGTAACAAAAATGATTTTTAAAGAATTTTCACCAACGCGAGATCTTCTCAAATCAATATCTCTTCTAACACATAAAAATAACAATAACATGAAACTATTTACAATGCCAGTTAAAAACGGTTGCGTTGCTTTTGAAAAGCAAGTTATATCAACAAGACATTAACACGCATAGAAAAGATCGTTTCGCTATGAAAATACCTAGAGGATTAAGGTCGATGAAGAAGTTCCGAAAGCATTTTCTCGTAATATGCGCGGTTATGTCCCTACCATGTACTGCGCTTTCAGGTAAAATAGAACTCAATTCTGATCCAATTCAAGGCGCAACGATCACATCGAACAATGATGACTCTGGTGGAGAGTCGTTTACAGTCAACGATTCCAACGATCAAGTCATCAATGCTGTAGGCGATGTATCTACGACCATATCTAACAGCAACGACGTGGTTATAAACTACGACAGCAATGATGGGGGGCCGGCTCTTTTGCCCTCCAAAGCGGAGGCACCGACGTTCTTACTGCAAACAATGCCGGCAACATATCGATTGATAATACGCTATCAGTCGATACGAACGGAGCCACCGCTGGCGGAACCCGCTTTTCCATGACCGACGCTGCAGCCACCGTTACCAGTATGACTGGCAATACGGTAAGCACACTGAACGATAGCGGCTACTCTGTTTCGCATGTCGACGGGACTGGTACCAATTCGATTACGGTGGCGACAACCCAGCAGGCCACCATTGGCACCAACACCTTCAATTACGGGACGACAATCGTTGGGGGCGCTCTGGTCGAAGGCGATCTGGGCGTGAACGGTAGCATCTACGCACTTAATCCCACGGCAAATACAGGGATCAATGTTGGAAATAACGGGCTGAAGATTGACGGCGCTACCAACACGACCTCGCTCGTCGCTGACAGCAACAACGACCGGAGCGATGGAGGAAGCGAGCTAGCTCTGCAAGAAGCCCAGGCCAGCATGCTCGTCTATAATCAGCAGACCGGCGCTGCTCATGGCTTGACGGTCAGTCAAACAAGTACGGTTCTTTCCGGCGGAACGAGATCCACCAGCTTGACGCTCAATGACGGCGGCGCGACGTTCGCCAATACGACGACTGGCGGCCCCGCCCACGTTACGGGCATTGCAGACGGTGCCAGTAGGTTCGACGCAGTGAACTTTGGCCAGTTGAGAGACGCCTATAGTGGAATTGCATCGGTTGCGGCCATGGCCAATATTCCGTCTCCAGCTCCCGGCAAGGCTTATTCGATCGGCCTTGGATTTGGAAATTTCGAGGGTGAGAATGCCTTTGCCCTCGGAGGAGCGGCGCGCCTGACGGAAAATGTCAGCATTCAGGCGAGTCTCGGCCATTCTGATGACAATAACAGTTTTGGCGCCGGCGTTGGGTTTAGCTGGTGATAACCAACAGCGGCAAATGACGCAAAGCACGAGGGGAGGCGCGTATGCAGTCTTCCCTTATTTCACCAGCCTGCTTGAACGGCTCGCAATTCGCGTTAATCCCAAGCTTCCATCCCGCAAGGCACGGATCACGCTTCGCGACCGAAATAAAGCGAACGTCTCCGGTGTTCGGCCCATTCAGCGACGGAGACTGTTGGCTCTCCCTCTACCTCGCCGGCGCAAAGCTCCGCGGTGAAGAACACCGCACTCTCTCCGTGCCGCCCTATATTGGCGAGGGTCGGTTTAGAGGCGCTTGCTGCCGCAGGTCAAAAAACGCATCTGTTGGCGAAAGCCAGGCCGATCGCGGCGCTTGCTCAGTTCCCCAGCCGTCGCATATGCGTAAATCCATCGCCGTTAACCTGCCCGAAGCCGAGCCTCTCCCAAAATCGGGCAGCATGGTCATCGCCCGCATTGACCGTCAGCGCCTCCACGGCCCCCGCTTTTGGGATCGGCCCTTCCGCAAGCTGCCTTCCTATTCCATGGCCACGAAATTTCGGCGCGACGTAGAAGCGCCGCATGCGGCGAATTCCAGACGCTCTCCCTCGAAGAAGTCGCCGACATCGCCCAACTCGACCGGCACGAAATCGAGTAGGCGATTGAAGAGCACGGCGTCTGCGAGACCGACACCTTCCAGATCACGAAGTTGCCGGAGCCGCCCGAAGGTGATGCTGCTGACGCCGGTGACGCTAATTCTAAACTTGCGCTGCCGGTCTTCGTCTACATCAGCCAGGAGGAATTCGAGGCGCATCCGGCGGCCTTGATCCGGCTGAAATGGGGTGAGCCGATCGTGCGCGAGGCGGTCGAGGCAGATCGAGAAAGAGTGATGGCGGAGCTGGAGGGCGAGGGGGGAGGAGAAGGAGCCGAGCGGGGTGTTCCATCTGACGCGGGAGAGCATTGCGCTGGTCAGGTGAGTCAGCGGAGGGAGGCGATCCGGATCGGGCATCCAGGGTCAAACTTCACTTCAAAAACTTAAAGTACTTTAAGTGCGTCGAGCATATTGGTATGTTGGCTCAGATTCCAACCAAGGAGCCACATCATGTGTATGCACCAAGTTGAAGTCGACGAAGAGGTGTTCTCATTCGTAAAGGCACATGCGGAGCCGCTGGTAGATACCTTCAACTCTACGCTGCGACGTCTCCTGCCACTGAAAGGACCCGACAAGCCGGCTAAACAGGCTGTACGGATGCCGACTAATACGAATGCGCAGTCGAAGAACAGCATTGCGGTATTACCGTCCTTGCCAGCGGGAACGCCTGAAGCTCTGCGTCAAATTCTTGAAGTTATATCTCTAGTGCGCGCAGGCGCTTATACGAGAACCGCAGCGACCAATTTCATAGCAAAACAGCACGGCGTCTTTCAGCAGACGGTAGTTGACAAATATGCTCGTCAGTTGGGATTGACCGCTGGTGGATTTGATCGACTTCTTGAGCAGGAGGGATTTGGGGACCTATCCCAATTGCTGAAATCGAAATTTCCTGCGCAAGCTGAAATTATCGACGACTTGCTTAGCGAAGGTTGAATTCTCTTGATCAGTCCATCTGTGATGCCTCACAGCGTTCCTCGGGGTAGCCCAGATCTTTAGGGGGCCGATATAGCGGTGCGCGCGATCACCCTCCAAGATGGGGCGACAATGCTGAAGAGGCAGCGGCCAAGAAAACGCGATCAGAATCCACGAATCATTCTATACGGTTATAGCGGTATAGCCGTAGGAGGCTTTGATGACGCACGCTATCACCCTTTCACCGGACACCTTTGCCAAGCTCCAGAAGCTTGCGGTTGTCGCCTCTAATTAAAGGGTCTGTCTCGTTCGGACGGATTAGGGCCAGAAGCTCGCGGCGGCGCAATGCCAAAAACGGCGTTGTTCATATCGGAAAGCACGCGCTCCAGCTCCGCCTCGCTACCGAAGGCGGCGCGGGCGCGAGCGAACCCGCCATTCATGGCGAGTGACGGCTGATCGAACCGCCAGCTCTCGAATGAAATGATGTCGGCGGCGTTGGCCTTGATCTGCTCCTTTACGAGATGCAGAAGGCGCAGCTGATCGGAATTGAAGTCCTTATCATCCAGCCACGTCTCGAATGCCGCACGCAGGGCGTCGCGGTGAGGCCGATCTTGATGCCGTCGAAATGGTCGAGCGCGCGCCGCCACTTGCCGTAGATGCTGCGGTGGCACTCGTCGATAATGATCAAGTCGAAGTAGCCGGACGAATATTCGTCGTATTCGTTGACCAAGGTCTGCAACGTGGCGATGGTGACGCGCTTTTCGTCCTGAAATCGTCTGCCGGTTCGCGGCACGCGGTAGCAAGGCAGATGGGGCAGATGCTCGGCGAAGGCATCTTCTGTTTGGATTGCGAGCGTGTTTCGATCCACCACGAACAGGGCTCGAGTGGTCCAATTGGCTTCGAAGAGTTGTTTTAGCAATGCGGCGGCGGTGCGGGTCTTACCGGTTCCGGTCGCCATCTCGACAAGCATCTTCCGGCGGCCGGTGACGATCTCCTGGGAAAGCTTTTCTATACAGGCGAATTGATAGGTCCGCCCGCCACCACCCGCAATTCGGGTATCGATGGGAATATCGAGTGGATTTCGCC
This sequence comes from uncultured Alphaproteobacteria bacterium, assembly GCA_963798805.1. Lineage (GTDB taxonomy): Bacteria > Pseudomonadota > Alphaproteobacteria > Rhizobiales > Rhodomicrobiaceae > CAVZCK01. Next base: position 700,635 of record CAWCVC010000011.1, on the reverse strand, counting down.
GGATGTCTCCCGCCGCCTTGCGCCGCATGAGATCATCTTGGGTGAAAACCGTTTCGACCTTGCGGTAATGAGCGTCCTGGTGCTTGTCACGGAACCAGACCTCCTCGCCGTTCGACAAGAAGATGTAAGGGGCGTCGAGTTGGTCGGCATAGCGCTGGCCTTGGACTTCACCGGCGCTCAAGCTTACGCTCGTGCTCTTTGCTTCCAGCACGGCTAGCGTGCGACCTTGACGATCGAACAGCGCATAATCAGCGCGTCCGCCATCGTCGAGCGGATATTCGTATCGGACGCTGAGGCCGTCGGTGAGACGCCACTCGGCGTCCTTTAGTAGCTGATCAATTTTGACGCGAGCGAAAGCTTCATTGGGCACAATTCTTCCCCCGGTCGAATAGTTCGCCGTTCAGGCCCTGAAAGAAGCCGGAACATCGTCCTTAAAGCTTTGCCGCAATTATAATCCAGCTGGGTGCGCGTGGCGCCTCGAAATGTCGACCGGATGGGAGTTGTAACCACCTTGTAACCCACGGCTTTTCCGACCCACTCCTCATCTCCAGCCCACGCTTTCGCCAATTACCCGGAGTTGCACCGGATTTCACTCCGCTGCGGTCCTTGCAACTCGGAATTTGTGGGAAAAATGGTGCGCAAGAGGGATTCGCCCCCCGACCTACGCATTACGAAACGGGAGCTCAGCAGTTGGCGCGACAAATCCCGGTGACACGATGCGAAAATTGATGCAGGTCGGCGCCGCACAGTTTGTTGACATGACGGTAGCTCCCGCGATCCATCTCGCCGCACCAGCTCACAACCCCTTGAATTCATTTCTAAAAGTGGTGGGCGCACAAGGATTCGAACCTTGGACCCGCTGATTAAGAGCCAATCGGCTGAATGTCTGAGTAATTGATGGACGGGTGATCGCCGTTTTCGGTCTCGTTACGGGAAATTCGGCGGTGAAGGCCCGTGGATAGCATTCTATCTACGCCAAGGAGCATTGGCTCTCACGTCACTCGCCATCGGTCGTCAACAATGGCGATCACAAATCGGTGATTGAGGCATCCAGGTTTTGTGACACCACAGTGACACGAGATTTCTGGACTTCACGTTCGTCCGGCCACGAACATTCTAGCCGTTCTTATGCGTCCGAGCAGGCTATCTTCTTTCCGTTCTTGCTGGGCGAGGTGATCCGTCCTGTGCGGACACGTCCGGCAGGCTGATCGGCTCGAGTACGCTGTCGACGCGCTGAAGGTGGATGGTCCGGGCTCCTGGGGCGGTCATGCCCCACCATTCATGGCCCGGACGATTGCAGCCGGAAGGCAACGAGGCTGAACAGCTCGGCCTCCGGGCAGCACGAGGCGAGTGCCACACGGATGCGGCTCGCGGTCTCGACGAAACGTCCGGCGATTTTCAGCAGGCGCAGGCGAATGCTGGCGAACTCGCTTTGCCGCAAAGGATGCCAGGACGGCACGCAATCGCGCACATCGAGCATCAGCCAATAGGCGGCGGTGTGCAGAATGAGCCGCATCTGATTAGCAAGCGGCGATCGGCAGCTGGTGCGATCGGATGCGAGTTGCGCTTTATGTTGCTTGATCAGATTCTCTGCCTGTCCCCTCTCGCAGTAGAGGGTCGCATAGATGTGCTCGGCGTTGCCTTTCGCCAGCGAGGTGACGGCATAGCGGATGTCGAGCCCGCGGCGGAGCATGTCGTCCTCATGACTGGCGCTCGCCTCGATACGTGCCACAACACGGCGCTCCCTGGCCCAGGATTTTGCCGCATAGCGCGTTTCGGCGAAGCCGCGCAGAACGGCAAGTTGCTCCTCGGCGCGGCGCGTCCGGATATCATCGGCCTCCGGTTCGACCAAGCGGTCGAGCACGGTATTGCCAGCAAAGCCGAAGACATAGTCGATGCCATTGGCCTCACACCAGCTCATAACTTCTTCTCGGCCGTAGTGACTATCGCCACGAATGGTGATGCGCGTATCGGACCAATGCCGGCGAATGCGATTGATCAGACGGCGCAGTAATCCACGGACTTCCTTGCCTGAGGGCGTCTTGCCCGGACGCAGGATCATGGTGACCGGGCGGCCCGTCGCTGTCTCATAGATGTGGATCGGCAGAAAGCAGCGCTCGTCGTAATGGGCGTTCCATTCCGACAGTTTCTGATGGCCGTGCACCACGTCGAGCGTGTCATCGATGTCCAGCACCACCGATGCCGGCGGCATCTTGTAGCTCCGGCACCAGATGTCGACGAGCGCATAGGTCAGGCGGATGATCTCCTTCAGCGTCGGCGCGTTCTCCCAGCGCGAGATGGTCGGCTAATGATTGATTTTTAAAGGGAAATTTGGTTGCGGGGGCAGGATTTGAACCTGCGACCTTCAGGTTATGAGCCTGACGAGCTACCGGACTGCTCCACCCCGCGCCAAAATCCTCTTCGTGAGAACCACCCAAATCGCCGTCCCCGCCCAGCAAGAGATGAAAGGCGGAACCGCACGCAAGAATGAATGGATAGCGTCGAACACGAAGGCTTGCTGTTTAGCTGAAAGCCCAGGACCGCGCAACCCTTATCGCCAGACTTTATTCGGCGGCGGGTTTATATCCCGTGTCGATCAGCGGAGCCACGGTGTCGCGCTTCTCTCTTATAATAAAATGGATATTGCGGGCATAAATGAAAAGACCCGAACCCTGGCCGAGGATAAAGACGGGATCCATGCGATAGATCGCGTAGACGAACAGCATCAGGCCGCCGACAAAGCTGAAATACCAGAAGGTCTCCGGCACGATGCTACGTCGCGCTTTTTCACTGGCGATCCACTGGATAATGAATTGCATCGAGAACATGGCCTGAGCGGTAAAGCCGACCGTCAGCCAGATCAGCTCGGTCACCGAAATGCCAGCCCACCACGCCGCTAAATTCGAAAAGTTCATCGAGGCTCTCGCTCAATCTCTGATTAAAGCCAAAACCCACTTACTCACCGGCTGCGTGACGCGCCCGCTGAGCGTCGCCGCTCCGCACTGGAGCGCCCGGCACATGCCGGACGCGCGCCGAATCTTCCGTGATCTGCGGCACTCTGGTGCGCTTGCGCAGCCAGACCACGCCGAAAAGGTCATAGAGCCCTGTGAGCGCGCGGCCAAAATTGGTGTATTTCGAGCGTCCGGCAAGCCGCGCGCGATCATTCACCGGCTCGTAGGTGACCCTGTAGCCGTTCATGAGAAACAGGGCCGGCATGAAGCGATGCATCGAGGTGAAGAACGGCAGGCGCAGAAAGGCCTCCCGCCAGTAGACCTTGATGCCGCAGCCGCTGTCGGGGCAATTGTCCTTGAACGCGGCGTTGCGGATGGAATTCGCAATCACCGAGGCCAGCTTGCGCGACCCGACCGCCTTGCGCTTCGCGCGCACGCCGCCGACCATCACCGGCCCGTCATTGATATTGGCGCCAAGCCGGGCGAGGAGATTGGGAATATCTTGCGGATCGTTCTGGCCGTCACCGTCCATGGTGCCGATGATCGGGCTGCTTGCTGCCAGCACGCCGGTGCGGATCGCCGCGCTCTGGCCGGAGCGGACGCCGTGACGGAGATAGCGCAGCCCGGAATGGCGTGGAATCAGCGCCTTGATCTCGTCGCCCGTCGCATCATCGCTGCAATCGTCGACGACAATCACCTCGGCCAGGCGGTCGGGCGGAATCGCGGCATAGGTTTCCTCGACCAGACGGCCGATATTGCCTGCCTCGTTCAATGCCGGAATGACGACGGAAACGCTCATGAGCGCCCCTTCACATGCGTCCGGCGCGCCTTTGCCCCGGAAGTGCCTAACCCCATTGATCCAATATCAGCCTTTCGCGACGGAGCACAACCGGATAAATAGCCTTGGCTGTTGAGAGAATTGTGGCGATTGCCCGTGCAATTGACTCGCGGGACGGGCGCAGCGGCGGAATGAAAACTCTATGAGCGGAGAACGAGTTACCTCTTGGCCGCGATTCGACCGGCTCCTCCAAAGGGCTGATGCGCCAGCGCAACAGCTCGCGCAAAACTATGCCGGAGCGCTTTTTTTCTGTGTCGCCGCGCTGACGATTTTTCGGCTCGTCACCGTCGCATTTTCGAACACTGAACTGTTCTTCGACGAGGCGCAATATTGGTTCTGGTCGCGCGATCTGGCCTTCGGCTATTACTCCAAGCCGCCGCTGATCGCCTGGATCATCCGAGGCGCAACGGGGATTTGCGGCCAGGAGGAGGCCTGCATCCGCGCGCCGTCTGCGCTGATCCATGGCGGGACGGCGCTACTCGTTTTCGCGATTGGGCGTCGGCTTTACGATTTGCGGATCGGCTTCTGGTCCGGACTGACTTATCTGACGCTGCCCGGCGTTTCGCTCTCATCCGGCCTGATCTCGACGGATGCACCGCTGCTGTTCTTCGTGGCGCTCGGCCTTTTGGCGCTTATCAGGCTGCTCGATACGGGATCGTGGGTGTGGGCGATCACGTTGGGCGCGGCCATCGGCTTCGGGCTGCTGTCGAAATACGCGATGGCGTATTTCATTCTCTGTTTCGCGCTCCATGCGATCTTAACGCGTGATGGCCGTGCATTGCTGAGAGAGCCGCCGCTCTATGCGGCGCTGGCAATCGGCGCGGCGCTGATCGCGCCGAACATCGTCTGGAACGTGCAGAACGGCTTTGCGACCTTGTCGCACACGGCGGGCAATGCCCGCTGGAGTGGCATTCACCTGCATCCTGAGAAGATGGCGGAATTCCTCGGCAGTCAGCTCGGCGTATTCGGGCCGATCCTGTTCGTCGCGTTTCTTGCCTTCGGCTTCAACTGGCTGCGTGACCCGGCGCGCCGTGCGGCATCGCCGATGCTGGAACGGCTGCTATTCGCCTTTTCCGCCCCGATCCTCATCTTGATGACCGCACAAGCGCTCGTATCCCGGGCTTTCGCAAATTGGGCGGCCTTCGCCTATATCGCGGCGACGGTGCTGGTGACGGCCGTGCTGCTGCGAGAGGGCTGGACGCGGCTGTTCCGCACCTCCTTCTTCTTGCATTGCGCTGTCGCTCTGCTCATCCCCATTGGGGGCATTCTGGCCGGGCGCATCGATTTGCCTGGCGGCGTCGATCCCTATTCCCGCGTGCTGGGGTGGAAGGAGTTGGCCGTTGCGGCCGGACGCAAGGCGAAGGACGGCGGCTTCCAGGCGATCGCGACGGATAAGCGCGCTCTCTCGGCGGAATTGTTCTATTACCTGCGCGACACCGCGATTCCCGTCTTCGCGCTTCGCCGCGGCGGGCCGCCGGAGGATCATTTCGAGATGACCAGGCCGCTGACCGACGCGTCGCCGCGTCCCGCCCTGCTCGTCAGCTTCAACGCGGCCGGGCCGGGGGGCAGCCGGCCGCTCGGCACCGAGACCATTGCCGCAGGAACCTCAAAGACCCGTCAGATTTATTTCTACGCACTCGAAAAAACCGCGCGATGAGCACGCTTCCAGTCCCGACGGAAAGGCCGTCCAGGCCGCCATCCGGCGATTATTCCATGCTTTGCGTAACCAGTGCCGTCGGCCTCGCTGCGGCTCTGATCTTTTCGGCCTTCCCATCTATCGATCTGTGGGTCTCCCATCTCTTCTATCTCGGTGACGGCAAGTTCCTGTTCTCGGCCCCGAGCGCCGCCGCTGTCGTGCGGACGCTGCTCAGGATGATTTTCGCCTTCGCCTGCGTCGCTGCAATCCTCGGCTTTCTGTTCATGGCGTTCCTCAACCGCAGGCTGATGGGGCTGGGGCTCGCCGCCTGGGCTTATATCGGGCTTTGCGCCGCGATCGGGCCCGGCCTCGTCGCCAATCTCGGCTTCAAGGATCATTGGGGCCGCGCGCGGCCGGTGCATGTGACGGAATTCGGCGGCACGAAGGCCTTTACGCCACCACTCCTGCGCACCGATCAGTGCGCCCGCAATTGCTCCTTCGTCAGTGGGGAAGCCTCGAACATCTTCACGCTGGGATTTGCCGCCGCACTGCTGACTGGCGCGGCGTGGCGAAGGCGGATGTTCATCGCGGCGATTGCTGCTGGGAGCTTTGCTGGCTTCATCAGGATCGGCGGCGGCGGACATTTCCTCAGCGACGTGATCTTCGCCGGCATCTTTATGGCCTTCGTCACGCGCTGGCTCGCCTGGCTGATTCTGGAGCGATATGGTCCGCATCTCGCAGAGAACGGGCCGGTGCACCAGCGTATGATCGGGATCTCGAACCGCATGCAGCACAAATCGGCGGAGGAAAACGGTGAGAGCCGGCTCGACGAACGATGAGATGGAGCTAAAGCTAGCGAAGGGCTGCTTTACGCATTCTTTGCCAGCAGATTGGCGTCGCGCGAGATCACCCAACGCCCGTCCGGCAGCTTGCGCAGGATGGTGAGAGTGTAGCCCGAGCGCCGCACCGGCGCCCCCTGGGGTGGCGTCGCGGTCACGTCGAGATGGCTCCGCATATAGGCCCAGTCGCCGAAAATCTGCAGTTCCTCGATCTCACTATGCCCCTCGATGCGCAGATCCTTGGCGCCCTCGGAGGCGGCAGCGAAGGCCGCCTTGCCGAACGGCTCCTGGCCGGGGACCATGAAGATCACATCGTCCGACATAAGACCAAGGACGGTCTTGATGTCACCGGCCTTCGAAGCGGAGAGCCAGGTGTCGACCAGATTACGGATGGCGCGTTCGTCGTCGTTCATTTCTGCTCTTCCACCTTGTCGCTGGTCACATTCGGCAAGACACCGTCCAAGAGAGAGGAACTGCATGTCGCGCGTGCGGCGAGCTTTCCATTCTTGTCGAAAAGCTGTCCTTCGATGAAGGCGATCCGCTTGCCGAGCTGGGTCATCCGCGCCTTGACCGTGATCGGCCCGGGGCGCACGGCCTGCAGAAAATGAACGTGCAGGTCGATGGTTACGCCGAACTGTCGGCCGCCGGTCATCACGACGACGAGCGGCCCATCGTATCGTCGAGCATGGCCGAGAGAATACCGCCCTGAATGTTGCCGATCGGATTGGCGAATTCGGGCTTGCCCTCGAAGCCGACCTCGATCTCTCCTGCCGCAGCATCCAACGAAATGAGCTTCCAGCCCAACAGCTTTGCCGCCGGAGGCATGGGAACGCTCTTCAGGATATCTTCGATCAAGATCGGCTCCTCCCGACCGGGGTCTTCTGGATCAACGCCCCGCGCCCAACCACGAAAGTCCTTTAGGCGGCCTTCTTCCTGGCGTCGAACTCGCGGACGGCGGCAGCATCGCGCGGGCTGAGCTCGGGGAACTCCTTGTCCGCGCCGACGTCGGGCAGGATCTTCCAGGACCGCGCGCATTTCTGGCCCTTGGCCAGCCCCGGCACGACCGCGACATCCGGCACCTCTTCGAGCGTGAACGCGTCGGCCGGCGCTTTGCCGGATTTCAGCGTCGCGTCGCTGGTGATGCCGATCTCGGCCCAGTCCTCGCCTTTGGCGAGAGCGTAAAGCGCCCTGTCGGCGATATAGATGGTCGGTGCGGCTTCAAGACTTGAGCCGATGCGCTTCTCGCGGCGCTCCACCTCCAGCGCGCCGGTCACGACATGGCGGATCTTCCAGATGGTTTGCCATCTGGCGGCAAGTTCGTCATCGCGCCATTCCGCCGGAATGTCGGGGAAGGTCTTCAGATGCACTGAATCCTTCGCCTCCGGATAGCGGCAGAGATACGCCTCCTCCGAGGTGAAGCAGAGGATCGGGGCGAGCCAGGTGGTCAGGCGGTCGAAGAGCACGTCCAGGACCGTCAGCGCTGCGCGCCGCTTCATGCTGGAATGCGGTTCGCAATAGAGCGCGTCCTTGCGGATATCGAAATAGAGTGAGGACAGATCGCCCGTGCAGAAATTGAACAGCGACGAGAACACCCGCTTGAAGTCGAAATTGTCGTAAGCCTTGCGCACCTGCGCATCGAGCTCCCAGAGCCGGTGCAGGATGAAGCGCTCCAGCTCCGGCATGTCGGCATAATCGACGCGCAGCTCGGGCTGGTAATGAGCGAGATTGCCGAGCATGAAGCGCAGCGTATTACGCAGCTTGCGATAGGATTCGACGTTCGACTGGACGATGCCGGGGCCGAAGCGGATATCGCCGGAATAGTCCGAAGCCGCGACCCACAGGCGCAGGATTTCGGCGCCGTTCTGCTTGGCAACGTCTTGCGGAGAGAGCGTGTTGCCTTTCGATTTCGACATCTTCTCCTCGCCCTTTTCGTCGAGGACGAAGCCATGGGTGAGGATGGCGTCATAGGGCGCGCGGCCGCGCGTGCCGCAGCTCTCTAGAAGCGAGGAATGGAACCAGCCGCGATGCTGGTCCGAGCCTTCGAGATAGAGCGCCGCCGGCCAGCCGAGATCCTTGCGCTTCTCCAGCACGAAGGCGTGCGTCGAGCCGGACTCGAACCAGACATCGAGAATATCGTCGACTTTTTTCCATTCGGCCGGATCGGCGACCAGCCCTTCGAGGAAACGCTCGCGCGCGCCGGGCTTGAACCAGGCGTCGGCGCCTTCGTCTTCGAAGGCTTTGACGATGCGGTCGATCAGCTCGGCCGACGAATTGAATTCGGCATTCGGGATCACCTCGCCGGTCGTCTCGTGAACGAAGACCGTGATCGGTACGCCCCAGGCGCGCTGGCGCGAGATCACCCAGTCGGGCCGTGCCTCGATCATGCCGCGCAGGCGGTTCTGGCCGGTGGCGGGCACAAAACGCGTGTCGTCGATGGCTTTAAGGGCGAGCTCACGGATGGTTTTCTGGCCGCGCACGCCTTTGACCTTGGTGGGCTTGTCGATGCCGATGAACCATTGCGGCGTGTTGCGGAAGATCACCGGCGCCTTCGACCGCCAGCTATGCGGATATTGGTGGCGCAACCTGCCGCGCGCGATGAGCGCGTTCGCATCGATCAGCGCCTGGATGACGGCATCATTGGCGTCGCCGAATTTGCCCTTGTCGTCGATGACGCGCTTCGGCTCCTTGCCGCCGAAGAGCGGCACATGCTCGAAGTAGAAGCCGTCCTCGCCGACAGTGTGCGGCACTTCGGGGATGCCGGCCTCTTCGAAACTCTTCTTGTGCTTGACGAACAGCTCATAGTCGTCCGCCCCGTGGCCGGGGGCGATATGAACGAAGCCAGTGCCGGTGTCCTCGGTGACGAAGTCGCCTTCATAGAGGCGGACGTCGAAATCGTAGCCTCGCTCGTGGAAGGGGTGGCGGACGGCTTTGATCTCGGCAGGACCGACATCGCCTAAGCGCTGCCATGCCTCGATGCGTGCAGCGTTCTTCAGATTTTCCGCAAGCACATCTGCGATGACGAGCTTGTCGCCTTTCCGAGCCCAATTGTCATCAGGCGCTTCCGTCACTTGATAAAGGCCATAGGTGATCTTGGAGGAATAGGCAATGGCGCGGTTGCCCGGGATCGTCCACGGCGTCGTCGTCCAGATGACGACCGACGCGCCCTTTAGCGCCTCTATGAAATCTGCATCCGCTTTATCGAGCTCGGCCATCTCGGCCTTTTCGCGCGGTGACTCTGATCCGTCCGGATTGGGATCTAACGTGATCCATTTTCCATGCTGCTCTTTCGGACGCACGTTTGAGATCGGAAAGCGGACGAAAATCGTCGGGCTGACATGCTCGTGATATTCGACCTCGGCCTCGGCAAGCGCTGTGCGCTCGACGACTGACCACATCACCGGCTTGGAGCCCTCGTAAAGCGCACCGTTCATGGCGAACTTCATCAGCTCATTGGCGATGGTCGCTTCGGCGTCGAAAGTCATCGTGGCGTAGGGCTTGTCCCAGTCGCCCTCCACGCCGAGCCGCTTGAATTCCTGACGCTGAATGTCGATCCAATGCTCGGCGAATTCGCGGCACTCGCGCCGGAACTCGATGATCGGCACCGCGTCCTTGTCCTTGCCCTTGGCGCGGTATTGCTCCTCGATCTTCCATTCGATCGGCAGGCCGTGACAATCCCAGCCGGGGACATAGTTGGAATCCTTGCCGAGCTGCGACTGTGAGCGCACGACCATGTCTTTCAGGATCTTGTTCAGCGCCGTGCCGATATGGATGTTGCCGTTCGCGTAAGGCGGGCCGTCATGCAGAGTGAATTTCTCGCGACCCTTCGTGATCTTTCTGAGCTGCTTGAACAGCTTCATCTGCTCCCAGCGTTCCAGCAGCCTCGGCTCCAGATTGGGCAGGCCGGCTTTCATCGGAAAGTCGGTTTTCGGCAGGAACAGCGTCTCGCTCCAGTCGCGCCCGGAGGCGGCCGGTTTCTGAGCCTTGGAAGCAACGGTGGCTCCGCTGCCCTTGGGGGCAGGAACGTCTTTGACTTTCTGCATGGGTCTCGACTTGAGGCTTGAATTCCGATTTCGCGCCCGTTGTAGCAATGGCGCGCCGCATAATCCAGCGGCCTGTTCGCTTCTGCGTATCGTAGAGCCTGGAGCGGCATTTCCACCGCCGCACTTTTATGTGGGAGCACTGCGCGCGACTTCAAAACCTTTCGAGCCAGCTTGAACCTTCCAGACGACGGAACGTTTATTTGGACAAACCACCGCTTAGGAGAATGACATGGCTTATGGTTCCAATACCTCGATGGAGAACGCGAAAGGTAAGGCGTCGGAGTACGCGGATCGCGCCCAGGAGAAGCTCAACGAAGCCGGGGAGATGGTCTCCGAACGCGCGAAGCAGGCCGGCAAGGCCGTTCGTGATTACTCAGACCGTGCCGTCGAAAAGGTCGACGAGTCGGTGCGTGAATATCCGCTGGCGACGCTCGCAGGTGCAGTCGCGATCGGCTTCGTGCTAGGCGCGATCCTGAAGCGCTAACCTATCCGTAAAGGACATCGCCGGCACCTTCGCCGATACGCAGAAGAGCGCCCCTTGGCCACGCCAGGGCGGCGCTCTCTTGTTACGCATTATTGTTATCGTCAATCCGCCTCTTCGGCGCCAAGGCGCTCCAGCGCAGCATCGACTTCGGCGCCGATGAGCAAGACCATCACTGTCAGCCAGAGCCAGGTCATGAAGATCGCCGCCGCTCCGAGCGAACCGTAGGTGATCGAGTAATTGGCGAAATTGGTGAGATAGGCGGTAAATCCCATCGACATCACCACCCAGGAGATCGCCGCGAGCGATGCGCCGGCGGTCAGCAGATGGAAATGTTTCTGATGCCCACAGGGCGCGAAGTAGTAGAGCGCTGAAATGAGCACTTGGACCGCGAACAACAACGCGATCCAGCGCAGTCTCAAAATGCCGATGCCGAAGGTGTCGATCAGCCAATCCCAGACCGGCAGGATCATGATGTTGATCGCGACGATCAGGAAGGCGATGGAGGTCAGCGTCATGATCGTGGCGATCAGGTTGATCTTGAGGAAAGAGCGCTCTTCCCGCCGCTCGTAGACGACATTGAGCGCTTCGATCAGCGACTTGGTCGCGGCGTTGGCGCTCCACATCGCGATGATGAGACCGATGATGAATGTGTAGAGATTGGTGCTCGGCCGCGAGATCAGCCGTTGCAGGAAACCCTGGACGAGACCAATGACATCATGGGGGATGATGTTCGGCATAGAGGCGACGAAGGTTTCGATATCCGCTGGGTCGCCGAGAAAACCGTAGAGGGCGACGAGCGCCGCAAGCCCTGGAAAAATGGCCAGCACCATGTAGAAGCTGCTCGAAGCCGCCACGCTCATCACGTTGTGGCTCATGAACCGGCTGTAGACCGAATGCGCCAAGTCTGTCGCCAGCGACGCGGTCGAGCGCGATTCGGTCCGTACGCTCTCCTTCTTGGACTGAAAGAGCAGACGGCGCATAAGGCCGTCCGCCCAACTTTTGATGCGCCGGTGCGGTTCAGTGAATGCGTTTCCCGCCAGGACCCCCGCTACGATCAATCCCAAAGCGGTCAGCAGGCGTCTCTTGGTTTTCTGCTGCATGGTCCGGTGGCCGCAGCCTCCCGTCTATCGTCTCAGCAGTCCCGCGAGCAGAGAAACGACGAACAAGATGATCGCGACCCAGAACAGCAAGGACGCAGCCGATGACGCCGTGCCCGCAACTCCGCCCGCGCCGAAGACGCCGGCGATAATTGCAATGATAAGAAATATGACCGCCCAATAAAGCAGATTACCCATAAATGCCTCCTACCAAGTTTAAAATGACAAACAAACCGCAAACGCCGAGGTTCCCTGAAGATATAATCAGATCCGATTCGGGCCCTAAACTTAACGTCCTGAAAACCTCCCGGTCGGTTCGCTGACCATAGCGGCAAGGTCGATTTCGCCCCTGGCAGCCACCGGCCGAAGATGGCAGAGTGAGCTGATCCAATTGCCTCAATTGCGGTGGGACGACGAATTCCGGTCGGGCTATATTTGGGGAGGTTATGGACGCAAAAATACCGGACTGTCCCGTGGTCGGGATTGGAGTCTCGGCCACCGGTCGCGATGCGTGCCGTCAATTGCTCTCTGCCCTGCCCGACGATAGCGGCGCGGCCTTTATCATCATTCAGCAGCAGTTCGACAGCGGCCATCGGCCTCTGACGGCTCAGCTCATATCGCGGGATATGCGTCTGCAGGTTGTGCGTGCCAGAGCCGGCATGACGCTCGCTCCGAACAACATTTATGTTCTCCCGCCCGATAAAATGCTTGTCTTGGCGGACGAGGCCATGCTGCTCGATCGGCCGTCCCAAAACGGCGGCGGTCGCGCGGCGATCGACGTCTTTTTCCGCTCGCTTGCCGAGGTCCGGGGCGAGAGGGCGATCGGCGTGCTTCTTGGCGGCGGGGACGGAGCGCTCGGGGCCCGCGAGATCAAGGCTGCAGGCGGCCTCGTCATCGTTCAGGCCAAGGATGCATCGGCGTCCGCCGTCGAGCCGCACTCCGCCGTTGCCGCGATTGCCGCCGACCTGGCGCTTCGGCCCGAAGAAATGGGCCGGGCACTCATCGACATTATCCGCAACGCAAAATCCGAAACGGCGCCGCGAGAGACGGACTTCGCGCAAACCGAGCCGGAACATTTTCAGACGATCTTGACCTTACTGCGCGCCCAGTCGAACTACGATTTTCACAGCTACAAGACAGGCACGCTGGAGCGGCGAATCCGCCGCCGCATGGGGCTGAAGCATATCGGCTCGCTGGAAAGCTACGTGCGGCTTCTGCAAACGACTCCCGAAGAAGTGAACCTGCTTTTCAAGGATCTGCTGATCGGGGTGACTCGCTTCTATCGCGAGCCGGAGGCATGGGCGGCGCTCGATTGCGAGGCGATCGCGCAGCTTGTCGAGCGTAAGGCGGTCGGAACACCGCTGCGGGCCTGGGTTCCGGGCTGCGCCAGCGGGGAGGAGGCCTATACGCTGGCGATGGTCATTTTTGACAGGCTCGATCAGCTCAGGAAGCCGCTCGACCTCCAGATCTTCGCCACGGACATCAATGAGGGTGCAATTGCCGCGGCACGCGCTGGCGTCTATCCAATGCCGATCGCGACGGACGTTCCGGCGGCGAGTCTGGCTAAATATTTCGAACTGGATGGCGACAATTACCGGGTCAACAAACGGCTGCGGGAGACCGTGGTATTCGCCGCGCAGAACATCATTTCCGATCCGCCCTTCTCCAAGCTCGATCTGATCAGCTGCCGGAACCTGATGATCTATCTCGAGCCGAACATTCAGCAACGCCTTGTCGAGCTGTTTCACTTTGCTTTGGCGGAGAACGGTTATCTGTTTTTCGGCTCCGCCGAGTCCGCCGAACGGCCGGGCCGCCTGTTCGAGCCGATCTCCAAGCCTCACCGTATTTACCGTCGCGCGGCAGTCGCCCGACTCAGCCACGGCAGTTTCCCGATTGTCCCGGCGCATGAGCGCAGCGTGGTGAGACGGCAAGGTGAGATATCGGAGGCGCTTCAAATTCCGGGCGGGGAGCTGGCGACGCAGATCTTGCTCGACCGCTTTGTGCCGGCATCCGTCCTCGTCAACCGGCGCCTCGAGGCCCAGCACTACTATGGGCCGGTGCGCAACTATCTCGACTTCCCGAACGGCGAGCCGACCACCGACTTGCCCGCAATGGCTCTCGACGGCCTCAGGAGCAAGCTCAGAATAACGCTTCAAAAGGCGCTGCGTGATCAGAAGCGGTCGGAAGGCATCGTACGCGGCATCCGGCGCGAGGGGGGCGACGTCCGCGTTCGAATAACGGCCGAGCCTGTTTTCCTCCCCGGCGGAACCGATCCCCACATTCTCGTCTATTTCGAGGACCTTCCCGCGCCGCCCGATTCTCATGAGGGGCATGCCGCGCTCGTAAGCACGCAGGAGGCCGCTCCGGAGGACGGGTCGCTCGTGCGCCAATTGGAATACGAGCTGGAGGCGACTAAGGTGGATTTGCAGTCGACCATCGAGGAAATTGAGAGCGCCAACGAAGAGCTCAAATCTTCCAACGAGGAGATTATGAGCATGAACGAGGAACTGCAGTCCGCAAATGAGGAGCTCGAGACATCTCGCGAGGAACTGCAATCCCTCAATGAGGAGTTGGCGAGCGTCAATAGTCAGCTCGAACAAAAGATCGGCGAGGTGGAGGCGACCAACGACGACCTCTCCAATCTTCTGACCTCGACCCAGATCGCCACGATCTTTCTCGATACGGAGCTGCGCATCCGCCGCTTCACGTCGGCCACCAAAGACCTACTGCGCATCGCCGATGGCGACATTGGTCGCTCGATCGAAGATCTGACCCAGCGGGTCGACGACCCTGGGCTGCTCAGCGACTGCCGCCGCGTTCTCGAGAGGTTGCAGCCGATGGAGGCCGAGGTCCGCGGGGCCGAGGGCGACGATTACATACGGCGGGTACACCCATACCGGACCTCCGACAACAGGATCGAAGGCGTCGTCATCACCTTTACCGACGTGACCGCTTTGCGCGAGGCCGCCGACCGTGCGCAAAGACGCGAAAAGCAGCAGGAAGCGATCGCCGAGCTTGGCCGGAGGGCGCTTGCCGGAGATCCCCTCGACGATCTGATGGAGAAAACGGTCGCCGATATCGCCCGCCATCTCGGCGTGAAAATGGTGAAAGTGCTGCAACTGCTCCCCGATGCCCAAACCCTTCTTCTGCGCGCTGGTATCGGCTGGAGCGATGGACTCGTCGGGCACGCGAGGCTCGACACCAGGAGCACGTCGCAGGCCTACTATGCCCTGCAAAGGGCAAGTCCGGTCATCGTCGAGGATTTCGCCTCGGAGAAGCGCTTTGCGATTCCGCCGCTGCTGCGGGATCACAATGTGAAATGCGGCATGACCGTAATCATCGGACCGGTCGTCAACCCCTGGGGCGCACTCGGCGCGCATCACGACGCCGCCGCCGACTTCACCGTGGACGACGTCCATTTCCTCGAGGCAGTGGCCAACACGCTCTGGCTGGCCATCGAGAAGCACCAGGCGCGTGAAGCCGTTGAAGCCGAGCGCCGCGAGCTTCGCGGTCTTGCCGACGCACTGCCGCTGCAGCTTTCGATCATTTCGCCGGACGAGCGCTATATTTTTACCAATCATGCCTATCACGAATGGGGCCGCAGCCCGGCCGAGGTCGAGGGCATGTATGTCCGCGACCTGCTGGGCGAAAAATCCTACCGGACAGCAAAGCCTTATATCGCCGAAGTGCTGCGGGGCGTCAGCCAGCGCTACGAGCTCTCAGTGCCACGGCCCGACGGTTCGGAGCCGATTAAGCTCACCACCTACGCGCCGCGCCGCAATGCCTCCGGCGAGCTCGACGGCTTCTATGCCGCCGTCGTGGACATCACGGCGCAGAAAAAAACCGAGCAGGCGCTCATCGAGCGCACTGCCCAATACGAGACGATCGGCAAATCCATCCCCTACGGCGTCTGGGTCTGCGACGCCGACGGCAAGCTGACTTATATCAGCCAATCTTTCCTCGATCTCGTCGGCCGGACTTTCGATGAGATCCGGAACGGCGGTTGGGAGGCAACACTGGAGCCCGGCACCGCGGAGGAAACACGTCAAGCCTGGCGGCGATGCGTTGCCGAGGGCCGAAATTGGGAGTGGGAGCACCGCTATATAGGTCAGGACGGAAACATCTACACCATTCTGGCGCTAGGGCGCCCAATTCGGAGCGAGGCCGGCGAAATCATTTCCTGGGCTGGGCTCAATCTCGACATCACCAAGCGTAAACAGGACGAGGAACGCACGCGCGTGATCTCGGCGGAACTGGATCATCGGGTCAAAAACATCCTGGCGACGGTCAGCTCGATGGTCCGGATGACGGGCCGCAGCGCACGCGCACTCAGGGAATACCAGCGCGATCTCGAGGCGCGCATTCAGGCGATGGCGCGGGCGCATAGCACGCTGGCGAACGGCTCATGGACGGGAATGCATCTGGCAGAACTCGTTCAGAACGAGCTGACGCCTTACAGCAAGGAGATCGGCGATCGCGTAACGACAGCCGGTCCCAAGGTGCTGCTGGTCCCCGAAGCCGCTCAGTCATTATCGCTGGCAATTCATGAGCTTGCGACCAACGCCGCGAAATACGGGGCTTTGAGTGTCGAGGCCGGTCTGCTCACGGTGGAGTGGGACATCGCAAGGCGCGATGCTCCGGCCTTGACGATCAATTGGCGTGAGCACGGGCTCAAAAACGTCCAGCCACCCCCCAAGAAGGGATTCGGCTCGATGGTGATTGCCGACGTGGTTCGCGCTCAACTGGGAGCGGAAGTAACCGTGGATTTTCAGCCGACGGGGCTGATATGTCACCTGCGGCTGCCGGAAAAATGGTATCGAAGGAACTAATTAAGAATCGCTTGCGTTCAAGTAGCGGGCGGCCTCAGACAGACTGATATTTTCATGTTACGGATTTTGATTGTAGACGACGAGGTGCTCGTCGCATATGACCTCGCACAAACTGTCGAAGATCTCGGCGGGGCGGTGGTGGGGCCTGCGCATGACCTGAAAACCGGTCTGGCGCTCGCCGAGAGCGAGGAGTTCGATTTCGCGCTGCTCGACGTCAACCTCGGATCCGATCGTAGCACGCCGATCGCCGAGACGCTGAAGCAGCGGGGCGTGCCATTTGCCCTAATTTCCGGCTATACCCGTGCTCATATCGGGCCTGAGCTCCAAGGCGCGACGCTGCTGGCGAAACCGTGCCTGCCGGATGATGTTCGCAACGCGATCGAGGCGGCGCTCCCCGGCCGGATGTAAGGCCGGATCGTAGGCATAGCACAGACGTAAGATTTTCAGACGACACCTGTGTCGTGCCGGAACAGATTCCGTGCTGGACGGTTCTTAACCGGCATGGATATGGTCGCGCCAGAAAACGAGTTTGTGCATTCAGCGGAAGAGAGCGGTCTGCGCTATGTCAGCGACGACCGATCCGGCTATCGCCGGCTACGCCGGGGCAAAGGCTTTTGCTATTACGATACGCGCGGCGAGCGGATCACCGATCCGAGGACCCTGAAGCGTATCAAGTCGCTTGTCATCCCTCCGGCCTGGACGAATGTGTGGATCTGCCCGAATCCGCGTGGCCATATCCAGGCGACCGGCCGTGACGCCCGTGGGCGAAAGCAATACCGCTATCATCCCGAATGGCAGGAGACCCGCGACAAGGAGAAATTCGCAAGGACGCTTGCCTTCGCCCGCGCTCTGCCCGCCATGCGCCGTGCCGTCGACAAAGATATGAGACGCAGGCGGCTTGAGCGGCGCGCCGTCCTGGCGACCGTCGTCAGGCTTCTCGAGACGACGCTGATCCGCGTCGGCAACCGCGCCTATGCCAAGGAGAATCACAGCTACGGACTGACCACATTGCGTAACCGTCATGTCGAGGTTCACGGCACCACGCTGGAATTCGACTTTGTCGGCAAGAGCGGCAAGCGTCGCGTGGTCGAGCTGACCGACCGCCGCGCCGCCCGGGTCATCCAGCAATTGCAGGAGCTGCCCGGTCAGGAGCTGTTTCAATATATCGACGAGGAAGGCGGCCCCCAGGTCGTCGATTCCGGCGACGTAAACGACTATTTGCAGGATATCGGCGGCGGCGAGCATTTCACCGCCAAGGATTTTCGGACCTGGGCCGGTACGGTTCTCGCAGCCTGGGCGCTCAGCGAATTCGAGAAGATCGATTCGAAAGCCGCCGCGCGGCGCAACATCACCGCCGCGGTCAAGAAGGTCGCCAGCCAGCTCGGTAACACGCCAGCGGTCTGCCGCTCCTCCTATATTCACCCGGAAATCCTGAACTCCTATCTCGATGGCAGCCTGGTCGAGTACCTGAAGCGTGAAATCCGGGAAACGCTGAGCGACGATTTGGAGGGGCTGACGAGCGAGGAGACCGCCGTGTTTCTGCTCCTGCTGAACCGGCTGGAGGGGCAGCATATTGGCAAGGCGGTGGCCGTTTCTGTCGGCGCAGCGTGAGGTCGAGCGGCTGTCAGCGGCGTGGGCGTTGCACCCCAAGGGAACCGAAGCGGGCGGCGGGTTTTAGCCTCGTTGATGGCGACGGAGGCGACATGAGCGAGACAAGCAGAAACGAAAGCCGGGTTGATCATCCCGGGGGGCCGGAGTTGTCCGAAACCAAAGCGAGACAGGCGAGCTCAAGACCGTTCACCTTCTGGGTCATGCTCATCTCGACAATCCTGGCGACGATCGCGGTGGGCATCGTACTCCTGCTATTTCTGGGCAGTTACAACAAAACGCCGGCCGAAAACCCGCCGGTCAGCCAGACTCTGCCGAATAAAGGGGCGCCGCCCGTCGTCCCTGGTGAGATCACGAAATGAGCTGGACACCGACATAGGAAGGTCTCCGGCACAATCTGCCGGCTGAAGCTTCGCTTATGGCTGACACTAAGTGGGGAGGGTCTCTTCTGTGTCCACTTCCCCTCGGTATGGCGAAAAAGCCGCTCGCCGCCAAAGATTATGAAACCCGCCCGCCATAACGGCATTTCACATGGACTGCAATGAATGGCGGGTATTGCCATGATACGTAAGACGACATATGCCGCCCAGCTTCGTGAGGATATCGACGAAGCAGAGACGGGCGACAAGGTCGACGCTGTCGATCCGGCCGCAGCGCCGCTCGGCACCGATGCCGAAGCTGCCGGCAAGAAGACGGCGTCCGACGCCGTCGCCGTCGCGCCCGAAACCGAGCGCAAGCCGAGCGCGCGCCCTCGCCGAAGCTGGCCGACCCTGGGCTTCATCGCAGCGGCCGGGCTCGCCGCCTTCGTTCTCTCGTTTCTAGTCGTGTTTTTGCTGCTGTCCTGGGGAGGCCGGCATGGGGTGAACCGAGTCACGCCCCATCGCGTTGTGCCTGAAAGGCCTGCATTCTTAGGAGGTGAAAATGGCACAATCGACGCGAGACTCGGCCGAGGAGACGGCCCGGCATCTCAAGAATCAGACATCGGAACTCGCAGGACGCGCGCAAGACAAGCTTGACGAAGCGGCGACCAGGGCTTCCGCCCAGGCGCGGAACGCTGGCGAAGCGGTTCGTGGCTACGCGAACCGGGCTGCCGACAGAATAGATGAATCTGCCCGCAGCTATCCGCTCTCAAGCTTGGCCGGGGCGCTTGCTATCGGGGTTGCGCTCGGGATGCTATCGAAGCGGTAACTGGCGGTTTCGACCTGATCATTCCCAGACGCAATGATGCCCCGGCGAAAACGCCGGGGCATCTTCGTGCTATGGCGCGAGACAGTCGTCCGCGGGTTCAGCGCCTCGCGAGGCCTGCAATCAGTGCCACTACGAACAGGATGACCGCGATCCAGAACAGGATCGAGGCGATCGAAGAAGCCGTTCCGGCAATTCCGCCGAAACCGAAAACGGCAGCTATGACCGCGATAATCAGAAAAATAACGGCCCAATAAAGCAGATTACCCATAAAACCCTCCATGAATGCCTTAGAGGCAAACGACAGAAAAAGGGTCGCAGTTCCGAGATTTGTGCGTAACTGATCGCTGCCCCGCTTTGAATATACCAAAAACGGTGAATGCCGTCATCGCGCTACATCGTCGAATTTCACGCAAAATTGCTTCCCAGACCGCGAAATTTCTCGATCCGGTGCTTGCTACCCGCGTGGGTGTCTGCCGTCCACATCGAAGCACGCCCGGGGAAGCTCGGTGCCCTTCGGCTTGCCAACGACTTGCAGATCCAAGTTTCGCATCGAGGAACAAGTTGCGCCTCACTCGCATTCAGAGGGGAACTGTCAAGTCGCAGAGGAAAACGCATGAAACGAATCTTTCTAGCCTTAGCAGCTTCGACGGCGATGTTTGCCGTCGCGGCTGGCTCATATACGACGCAGCAGGCTACGCGGTCTGATGGACCGAGCCTCGGTAATGGGCGTCTGCTCCTTGCCGACGACGGCGGCGGTACGGCAACCGGCGGCACATCTGTCGGCAGCTCACTTGCGGACCCAACTAGCTCGCGAGTTCGCCCCACTCCGCCGAATGGTCCGGTCATTGACAACAACCGCGATCAAGGTAGCAGATGAGGAGGATCCTGCTTACCCTGGCGAGTTCGACCGCGGTGCTTGCCGCCGCGGCCGTAACTCAGGCGGCGCCAGGCGTGAACCACTCCGGCCTTTCAAAACACGGCTTGATTCTCGCTCAGGCAGCAGGCAGCGCGGGCGGAGGCGCCTCCACGGCAGGTGCTGCGGGCACTGGTGCCACCACGGGCGGGGCCGTTGCGCCCGGGACGAGTGGCACCGGCATCGGGCCCGGCTCGGCAACGGGTCCGACTGTGCCTCACCCCGTTGCGCCGAACGTCGCACCGCTGAACACGCCGCAGACCGGGCAGACGGTCGAGCCGGGGACCACCAGCCCCTCCGCGACGACCAACCCTTCCGCCAACTCGTCGACGTCGATCTTGCAGCCGCCTTCGACCGTTCCCCAACCCGCGACCAACGCGCAGATGGGAATGGTCGGACAGCAGAATACGGGTCTGTCGGCCGCTCAGCGCACCGGGCTCCGGTCGAGTATCGTGGCGGAGAGTTCCGACACGCTGGGAAATGCCGACGCCGACCTCAGCGTCGGCGCCACGCTGCCGCGATCGGTGCAGCTCAGCAGCCTGCCTGCGAATGCAACTGCGATCGCTCCTGCCTATGCCGGCTTTAAATATGTGACGGCAAAGAACGGCAGCATTTACGTCGTCGATCCGGCTTCGTACCGGATCGTCGCTGTGCTTAAGGGCTGAGCCTGAAAGCGGGACGCCGTCGGCCGAGGAGAGTGGCCGCCTCGCCGGCGGCGCCGCATTGAGAATCAACCGAAGCACTCCGATGAGCGCCTTGGGCAGCGCTCGGGAAAGACAGCGGTGCCTGGCGGGAACTGCCGGCGCGCTGCTCTCGTTGACCACATTTCGGACCGACCTCCAGCCGTCTCTGTATAGGAGCAATCCTATGGCTGATGAACGCCCCTCCGCCAGTCTCAACCGGCGCAACTTTCTCGCAGTGGCCGGCGCCAGCGCTGCAATCCCGCTAACCGCCAGTTATGCTGATGCCCAGCCGATGCCAGCTTCAAACACGCTGCCCGCCCAGCCTCACGATAAGATCAATTTTACCCTGCGCATCAACGGACAAGCCTACCCGCTGGCGCTGGAGCCGCGTGTCAGCCTGCTTGACGCCCTGCGCGACCACGTTCATTTGACGGGCACCAAGAAGGGCTGCGACCACGGTCAATGCGGCGCCTGCACAGTGCAGGTCGACGGCAAGCGCGTTTTATCCTGCATGAGCTTCGCGGTGATGAACGAGGGACATGAGATCGCCACGATCGAGGGCCTCGCGAGCCCAACCGGCGATCTGCACCCGATGCAACAGGCCTTCGTCGACAATGATGCCTTCCAGTGCGGCTATTGCACGCCGGGCCAGATCATGTCGGCGATCGCCTGCGTGAAGGAGGGCCACGCACAAAGCGAGGCGGACATACGAGAATATATGAGCGGCAATCTCTGCCGTTGTGCCGCCTATCCGAATATCGTCGCGGCCGTCATACAGGCGCGCGATACAATGAAGGGAGCATGAGCCATGCAGCCCTTCACTTACAAGCGCGCGCGAGACGCGAACGACGCCATCCGGGATGTGCGAAGCGCTTCCAACGACAACGCTCCTCCCGTCCAATCGGCGGGGCAGTTCATCGCCGGTGGCACCAACATGACCGACTATATGAGGTTGAACGTCACCCGGCCTGAGCTCATCGTGGACATCAATAGGCTGCCTCGCTCCGAATATGGACAGATTCGGGTCAGCAATGACGGACTCCGCATCGGCTGTCTCGTGCGCATGGGAGAGGCGGAAGACCATCCGGTGATACGGAGCCAATATCCGGTCATTGTCGACACGCTGAAACTCGCAGCGACGCGGCAGATCCGGAATATGGCAAGCCTGGGCGGCAATGTTCTTCAGCGGACGCGTTGCGAATATTTCCGCGAGGTCTCCTGGCCGTGCAATAAGCGCAATCCCGGTTCGGGCTGCGCCGCGCTCGGTGGCTACAATCGCGGCCACGCCGTGCTCGGAACCAGCGAGCAATGTATCGCGACCTATCCTGGCGATTTCGCGCAGGCACTGATCGCGCTCGAAGCGACGGTCGAGACCGTGGGGCCGAAGGGCCGGCGCACGATTGCTTTCGGCGACCTGCATCGGGAACCTGGCGACCGCCCGGAGGTCGAGACGGTTCTCGAGCCGGGCGAATTGATCACCTTCTACAACGTGCCGGCCGGTCCGTGGACCCGCCGCTCCCACTATGTCAAGGTGCGCGACCGTGACTCCTATCAGTTCGCCCTGGCCTCTGCCGCGGTCGCGCTGCAGATGGACGGTGACACCGTCAGCCATGTTCGCATCGCCCTTGGCGGCGTGGCGACTGTGCCGTGGCGGGCCTATGGCAGCGAAGAGCTGCTCACCGGACAGACGCTCAACGAGAACAGCGCGGCGCGAGCCGCCGAAGTGGCATTCCAGCATGCCACGACCCGTCAGCACAACGCTTTCAAGGTCCCGCTCGGCAAGGAAACGATTGTCCGTGCGCTGCTTGAAGCCAAGGCGATGAGGATCTGAGATGACCGAAGCAGCTCCGGAACCGAAGAAAAACCAAGGCCGCCCCCTGCCGCGCATCGACGCACGCCTCAAAGTGACCGGCAAAGCGCCTTATGCCGCCGACATGCCTCTGAACAATGTCGCCTATGGGGTGCTGGTCACCAGCGATGTCTCGCGCGGCCGGATTATAAATATCGACCTCGATGCCGCGCATGCCGTCCCCGGGGTCGTCGACATTGTCAGCTACGGCGATATGGAGGGCGTGGAGAAACCACAATTTGGCGCGGCGAGCTATACCTCGCTGGGCCCCCTGCATGACCGCACCATCTGGCATGACGGACAGATCGTCGCGCTCGTAGTTGCCGACAGCTTGGAGGCGGCGCAGGAAGGCGCCTATCAGGTGCGGCTCGAGTACCAAACCCAAAGCGCCAGCGCTTCGCTCGATTCGGCCGGCACCGAGACCATTCCGGCGAAAGGCAAGGCGCCCTGGCTCCAGGACTATCCGACCGCGGGCGACTTCGACAGCGTCTTTCAGTCGGCGCAGGTCAAGTTCGAGGCGGAATACCGGACGCCGACGCAGACGCACAATCCGATCGAGCTGTTCTCGACGACCGCCGAGTGGATCGGCAATCAACTGACGGTCTACGAGCCCTCGCAGAATGTCTATGGCTTCAGAGGCGGTCTCGCCAGGCAGCTTCACATGGACCCGGCGGACATCCGCGTCGTCAGCCACTTTGTCGGCGGCGGCTTCGGCTCTAAGGGACCGATGACGCCGCGCACGGCCATCGTCGCCGTTGCCGCGCGCCGGTTGAACCGCCCGGTGCGGTGCGTCGTAACACGCGGGCAGGGCTTCACCGTCCAGCCTTACCGAGCGCCGACCCGGCAGCGGATCCGTATGGGCGCGACGCAGGACGGCAAGATTACCGCCTTCAGCCATGAGGGCTGGGAGCTGACCTCGCGGATCGACGATTATGCGGTTGCGGGCGTCGATGCGACCGCGCGAATGTATGGCTACGGAACGGTCTCGACCACGGTCAGCCTGGTCAAAGCCGATCGTCAGACGCCATCCTACATGCGCTCGCCGCCGGAATTGCCTTACGTCTTCGCGCTCGAGACCGCGCTCGACGAGCTCGCGGAGAAGCTCGGTATGGACCCGGTCGAGCTGCGGCGCGTGAACGATTCCATGACCGATCCCGTCAGCGGCAAGCCGTTCAGCAGCCGATCGCTCATGCAGTGCTATGACGAGGCGGCAAAGGCGTTCAACTGGTCGGCCCGTAATCCGAAGCCGGGCTCGATGCGGGATGGCGACTGGCTGATCGGCATGGGCTGCGCCTCCGCCTTCTATCCGACCAATGTCGCCGCCGCGACCGCTCGCGTCAAATTTTACTCCGACGGTCGGGTGCGCGTGCAGTCGGCTTCGCATGAGATCGGTACCGGCATTCGTACCGTGGTCGGCCAGATGGCGGCCGAGCGGCTCGGCGTCGATTTCGACAAAGTCCAGGTCGAGACCGGCGACACGGAGCTGCCGCCCGCGCCGGTATCCGGTGGCTCGAATTCCACGGCAAGCGTCTGTTCGACGGTGATGAAAGCCTGTGATCAGATCCGGCAGAAGCTGTTTGCCGCTGTCGTCAAAGCCGAAAATGGGCCGCTCAATGGACGAGACACAGCGAGCTTGTCGATGAAGAACGGCAGCATAGTCGCCCCGGACGGCGCCTCGCAGAAGCTTCAGGATGCTTTCGATGCGCTCGGCGCCGGCGCGATCGAGGAATATGCGGAGTTCATTCCGAGCCATGTTTCGCAGGATGCGATCCGGAAGCTCTATGACGGGCACACCACGTTTCGGAGAACATCGCAGCAGGACAAGGTCATGTATGCGATGGGCGCCGAATTCGTCGAGGTCCGCGTTCACGAGCGGACGCGGGAAATTCGCGTTCCGCGCCTTGTCGGCGCTTTTGCGGCCGGCAGGATCATGAACACGAGAACCGCGCGCAGTCAGCTCATGGGCGGCATGATCTGGGGCATGAGCTCGGCACTGCTGGAGGCGACGGAGGTCGACGAGCGCAACGCCCGATATCTCAATAAGGATCTCGCGGAATATCTGTTGCCGGTCAACGCCGACGTGCAGCAGGTCAAGGTGATCCTCGTTCCCGAGGTCGACCATGACGTCAATCCTGCCGGCGTCAAGGGGATCGGCGAACTCGGCGACGTCGGCACGAACGCGGCGATCTCCAACGCCGTCTATCATGCGACCAGCATCCGCCTTCGCAATCTACCGATCCGGCTGGAGGATCTTCTGCGGCCGGCTTGAGCCGGCCGCAAGCGAAGGCGCATCAGCCGATTCGGGCCTCGCCGCGCGCGGGCAGCCGGCGCCGCGCGCTTGTTGGACCGGGCAAAATCGCCTCGGCTGCGTCCAGCTCTTCTGAAAGAGCGACGATCGTGCTCTTCAGCCCTTCCCGCAATGGCGTCCGGGGCGTCCATCCGAGCAGCTTCTGAGCGCGCGAGATTTCGGGACGCCGCCGCCTCGGATCGTCCGGGGGCAACGGCAAGGAGCGCAGCGCCTTTCTCGACCCGCACAATTCGAGCACCAGTTCGGCAAGCTCGCGTACCGTGAACTCCGACGGATTGCCGAGATTGATCGGCTGCGGACCGGCACGTTCCGAATCCCCAAGGAGGATCAGCGCACGGATCATATCGTCGACATAGCAGAATGATCGTGTCTGACTGCCGTCGCCATAGATCGTGAGCGGCTCGCCTGCAAGCGCCTGGGTGACGAAGTTGGAAATCACCCGGCCGTCATCGCGGCGCATCCGCGGTCCATAGGTGTTGAAAATGCGCGCGATCCGTACATCGACGCTCCAAACGCGATGGTAGTCGCTGGCGAGTGACTCGGCGGCACGTTTGCCCTCATCGTAGCAAGCACGCGGCCCGATGATATTGACAGCGCCGCGATAATGCTCTGCCTGCGGATGGACTTCAGGGTCGCCATAGACCTCGCTCGTCGAGGTCAGCACGAAGCGCGCGCCCGAAGACCTCGCGAGCTCGAGATAATTCCGCCCACCGACGACGCAGGTCAACATGGTATGCACGGGATCAGCCTGGTATTGCGGCGGGGATGCGGCGCAGGCGAGATGATAAATGCGATCAGGCTTAAGCCTGACGGGAGGCGCATCGATCACGTCCCGCTCGATCAGATCGAAACGGCGTTCGGGAAGCAATCGTCTTAGGTTTTCTAGTCTCCCGGTCAACATACTATCAAGACAAACTACATGATGGCCCTGATCGACGAGCCAGTCGCAAAGATGCGATCCGATAAATCCGGCACCCCCTGTCACAAGAACCGTCTTTCTACTCTTCATTCTGCTGACTCCATATCAACGGCGGTGTCAATTCTGGGTGGTATTACATTCAGTAACGAATTTCGACATGGCTTTTAAGAAAGTCGAAAAATGCTGTTTCAGTTCCCGGCGATCGTGGCGTAGCCCCTCAGTCTTGCGCGCTGGCGCGGTGGTGCGGTTTTTGCGCCTCGCGCCTGATCCAGCAATGTTTCGAGCTGTGCGGCGCGTACCTCGGCGCGATGGCTGGTCAGCACGATTTCGCGTGCTGCTTCACCGACGGCGCGCCGCTTCGCCTCGGGAAGCTCCAGATAGCCGAGTACATCTTCGCAGGTGTCGGCGATGAGAATGGCTTCGCCCAATGGGAACAGCTCGGCAAGGCCATCCCAGCGGTCGGAGATGATCGGCGTGCCGCATGCGGCGGCCTCGAAGAGGCGCACGCTCGGTGACCAGCCGGCCGCGATCATCCGAGCGCGGGTGACGTTCAGGGTGAATCTCTGGCTGTCGTAGAAGCGGGGGTGCTTGCCGGGCGGCAGATGATCGATCCGTTCCACATTTGGCGGCCAAGCGATGGTCTCGGGATATTGCGGGCCTGCGACCACGAAGCCGAGATCGGGCCTCAGCCGTGCAGGCTCGATGAGGAGCCGCTCCAGCGCTGGCTGGCGGTCGTCGCTATAGGTGCCGAGATAGCCGAGATGCCGGATCGGATTGCAGTTGCGACGCGGCCGGTAATTGGCGGTGTCGACCGTGCAGTAAAGCGCCCGCGCTTTGCGTGCACGATAGCGCTTCTGAAGGCGATTGAGGATCGGGCCACCGGTGAAGGACAGATAGAGATCGAAATGCGGTATTTGCCGCTTGGCGAGGTAGTCTTGCTTGCCACCGTCGAGCTGCGCCAGCGTGATCGGTGTGTCGATATCGTAGAAGACGACCGGCCCCTTGGCGGTGCCCAGCGCCCAGTCGATCACCGCCACGCCGTCCGGGACATAGGAGCCGATCAGCACGGCATCCGCCTGCCGAACCAGCTTGCCGAAGCGCGCATTGAGATCGCCGAGGTCGCTATACAGCTCCAGCCGGGCAAAGTCCGGCTCCGGCAGGTCGCGGTGGTCGCGATACCAGGGCACGTCCCGCTCAAGGAAGGTAATTTTGGCGCCGCGCCGCGCCAGGCCGCGCAGCAGCGCGCGATAGGTCGTGGCGTGACCGTTGCCCCAGGACGAGGAGAGCGTTAGTCCGATGACGACGAGGCTCAGCTCGGCCATTATGCGACCTTTCGTGTGGTTAAAGCTGGCTGGATGAGGCGCTCGACCTCGGCGGCTCTGATGTCATAGGTGTGATCGGCGAGAACGCGGCGAAGCGCGGCCTGTCCGATTTCGGCGGCGCGCTTAGCGCTCAGCGAGCAGATGATCTCGGCAACTTCGCCGCCGTCACGAGCGAGGAGGATTTCCTCATCCGGCTTCAAAAACAGCTCGATGCCCCTCCAGGCGTCAGTGATGAGACAGGCCCCTGCGCCCGCCGCCTCGAAAACCCGCGTGGCCGGCGAATAGCCGACCTCGGCCATGCTGTCGCGTGCAATGTTGAGCACGGCCCGGGGGGTGACGTTGAAGGCGTTATGATCGCGAGTTGAGACGTGCCCCAGCTTGCGCACATTCGGCGTGGTCTGCTTGTCGTCCCAGCCCGCTCCGCCGATCAGGAAGCGGCATTCCGGCGCGCGCCGCGCCGCCTCGAAGAAGAACGCGTCGACCCGTGCCTCGCGGTCGGGGAGCCGATTGCCGAGGAAGCCTAGGTCGGCCTCGAAGCGCGGATCGGGCGGCGCTGGATGGTGTGTTTCGGGATCGAGAGCATTGTAGATGGCGTGGCAGCGCCTCGCTCCAAGCGCGCGGTAGCGTTCCGTCACCGGAGGCCCACCGCCATAGGTCATGACGAAATCGAGCGCGGGCAGCTGCCGCCGGAGCGGATGGTCGGGACTGTCCGCGATCTCGGCCTGGGTCGCCGGCGCGTCCACATCCCAGAAGATGTAAAGCGCGTCCGGGGCCGTGCTTCGATGCAGGCCCTCGAGCAGCTCCATATCCAGCACGCCGACGCCGCTCGTCTTCACCACGACGTCGAACCGGCGCGCTTCGTCGAGCACCCGCGCGAGGCCTTCGGCATCCGGCTCGTAAACGACGACCTTGCACCATTCCGGCTCCTCAATATCGGCGTGCTCCTGACGCTCGAAAGCGCGCGGCTCGAAAAAGCTGATGCTGTGCCCGCGCGCGGCGAGCGCCCTGATCAGACCGCGATAATAGGTTGCCGCGCCGTTCCAATAGGACGAAAGCAGGCTGGAGCCATAGAACGCGATCTTCATGCAGTCAGTCTCCATTGGTCTCGGGCGGTGCCGAGTGAGGCGAGAATGGCCATCAGCTCATCGACCCGATGGGGGCAGGTATGACGCGAGCGGATCGTCTCAAGGCCGCTGGTCGCGAGAGCGCTGGCATATTCGGGATCGTCCCGGACGAAGCGGATGCAGCGCGCGGCGGCCTCACCGTCGCGCGCGAAGAGAAAGTCCTCCCCCGGCCGAAACAGGCCTTCCCGGTCCTCCCAGGGCGCGCTGATGAGAGGAATGCCGCAGGCGAGCGCCTCGAAGACGCGGATGGTGGGAACGCCGGGCAGCGTTTTGGCATAAAAGCGGCGCGGAACATGAATGGTCATGCGGTGACGCGCGAATATCTCCGGCGCGCGTGCATTCGGCAGCCAGCCGTGATAGCGTGCGCCGGCCCGATGAAGCCGCGTGAGCGCTTCCGATGGATAGCGGACGCCATAGATGTCGAGCGTGGCGTCGGTTGCTTCCGCCGGTTCGAGCAGAAACGTCTCGAGTTCCTGGGTCCGCTCGCCGTCACCCCAATTGCCGATCCAGGCGATATCCCGGTCGGGCTCCAGATCCGGATACGGATGGAACCGCGTCGTGTCGGCGGCCTCGTGCCAAGTCCAGACGCGGCGACCCCAGCCATTGCGGAGATAGATCTCGCGGAGCGCTTCGCCGAATGCCAGCACGCCGTCGAAAGCGGAGAGATCATAGGCGGCCATAAGCTCCGGGGCGGAGACGGCCCGGTGATGGGTGTCGTGGAAAAGCAGCGTGAAGGACGCGCCTCTCGCCCGCCTTCTGCCGATCGCCTCGACGATCTCAGGCGCGGTCCATTCATGGACGATGACGAGGTCCGCGCCGTCCAGCGCTTGCTCGATATCCGCCTCCGAACCATAGGTCTGCGAGGAAAGCTGAGGAAACCTCCTGCGGAACTCATTCTCCGCATTCGGGGCATAGGCGAGGAGATGCCGCCGGCTCCAGCCGTCGGCGGGCTCCCAGGCGATGGCGTCATGTCCCCGCGCGATTAACTCGCCCAGAATGCCGCGCAGGAAGTGGGCATTGCCGTGGTTCCAGTCGGAGACCAGCGAATGGGTGAAATAGATGATTTTCATCAGACCAGCGCCTCCGCGCCTGTACGCGATTTCGTCAGACTGCGGTAAAGGGCTTGCATTTCGGCGGCGGTGCGTTCGATCGTGAACCGGCGTGCGCGTTTGCGGGCGGCCTGTCCCTGGCGGACAACAAGCGCCGGGTCGCGGATCAATCGGTTCGCCTGGGCGGCGAGCGCGTTGCGGTTGCGCGGATCGAAGAACAGCGCGGCGTCGTCCCAGAGTTCACGGAAGGTCGGGATGTCGGACAACAGCAGGGCGGCGCCTGCCTGCGCCGCTTCGAGGACGGCGAGACCGAAAGGCTCGTAAAGCGATGGCGAGACGAAGATCGGCGCCGCCGCCAGTTCGCCGGCCATGGCTGCCGCGCCGAGCTGGCCGAGATAGGTGAGATTGGGCAGATGCATAGCGCCGGCGCCGTCCGGCTCGGTAAGAGCGCCGGCGAGCCTGACCGGCCAGGCGATTTGCGGAGCAGCTTCGTTCAGAAGCACGAGATTTTTCGATTTGTCCCAGGCGCGTCCCGCCGCCAGGATCTGCCGGTGCTTAGGGGCGAGGTAGGCGCGCGGCGGGATGCCGTTGTGGACTACGATCGGCGGCTTTTTCAGCTCATAGACATATTCGACCAGAGCGGCGAAGGCTGCGCTGGGAACGACAACCGCCTTTGCCGTTTTGAGACCTTCCCCGACAGCATTACGGTGCCAGACCCAGCTCTCCGGCGTCGGCGAACCATGCGTGCTGCGCCACCAGGTCTCGACACAGGAATGGGATGCCACAAGAACGGGTACGGAATATCCAGCTCCACCATAGGCCGGCTGATTGAGCTGGATGACGTCCGCGTGCCACTCCTCGGCTGCTTTGCCGATTGCCCTGCGCCCGCGCGCCAGTGCCTCCGCGTCCCCGGCAAGCCAATCGAGCGGAGCCGACAGCGGAACGAGGTCGACGCCGCGGATGGCGGAAACGTCCTTCGCCTGCCCGAGCGATGGCGGATCGCCGACAACACCGAGCCGGATGGTTAGCCCATCCGCGGCAAGGCGCGCCGCCAGCGTGGTCGCATAGCGCCAGACGCCCCCGACCGCAT
This sequence comes from uncultured Alphaproteobacteria bacterium, assembly GCA_963798805.1. Lineage (GTDB taxonomy): Bacteria > Pseudomonadota > Alphaproteobacteria > Rhizobiales > Rhodomicrobiaceae > CAVZCK01. The sequence continues at coordinate 669,868 of CAWCVC010000011.1, read as the reverse complement.
CCGTGGTCATGAAGACGCGCATCGTCATGCAGCCGCCTCCGCTTCTAGTTCCTCGAGGCGGCGGGGCGTGACCTCCTGGATGTCGCTGAACCGGTCGAACTGGCGCAGATAATGCCGGTGCGCACGCTCCCAGGCATAGTCGTCCGGCTCGCCCCAGAGCTTCCGGTAGTCTGGCGAGCTCGGATAGGGGTAGAGCGGCACCGGATCGTTAGCCCAGATCCCGGCATCGCGCATCCGCTCGCGCCACACCTCGATCTCGCCCTCGTCGTCGCCCGCAACCTCGATGAGATTAGCCTGCACGAAAGGCACGTGGCGCCGAGCCAAGAGCAGCCGTTCGGTGAGATCCTCCGTCGACATACGGCATCTCTTGTCCAGTGCGTCGCGCCCGGCCTCGGTGAGGCTCTCTACGCCGGCTTCGATGGAGACGCAGCCTGCCGCACCGAGCAGCTCGATCATCTCCGGCTTCCACAGGTCGATGCGGGTCTGGACGCCGAACTGCACATCGCGCTGGCGGAGAAGTTCCAAAAGCTCCCGCCACGGAAGAAAGATCTCGTCGATGAAATAGAGATAGCGCGCCCCCTGGGCGATCAGCCGGTCGACCTCCTCGGCGAGAATGCCGAGATCGCGGCGCCGGTATTTGTCGCGGAAGTCGATCTTGGCGCAGAAGCTGCAATGATAGGGGCAGCCGCGCGAAGCTTCGACTTCCGCGCCCGGTGCATCGGGTAGCGCATCGAAACGGTGGTGATGATGGCGATGGCGGTGGACCCAGGCATCCGGCCATTGGAGAGCCGGCAGGGTGGTGAAGGCCGTCGCGCGCGGCTGGCCGGTGACGACCGCGCCGTGATTGCCGTTGAATGCCACACCGGAGATGCGTTCCGGGGCGCTCCCCTCGGCAAGCTCTACGATCGCTTCCTCGCATTCGCCGCGGATGAGCAGATCGCAGCCGAGCTTGCACAGCGCCGCGCCGGGCGTCGCCGAACCGTGTGGGCCAACCGCGACTGTCATCCCACCCCGGTCACCGAGCGCCACCAAGAAGGCGCGCGGTACGCGCAGCTCAGGCTGGGCGCAGCGCCAGAACAAATAGGTCGGCGCGGTGGCGACGACGGTCATATCCGGCGCGTAAGCGGCGACCGTATCGGCGATTTCGTCCATGGCGAGCCCGTCGAGCGCGCCGTCGAACATGCACGCCTCATGCCCGGCGTCGCCGAGCAGCACCGAGGCGGCACCGAGTTCGAGCGGCAGATGCGGCTCGCGGCAGCCGAAATAAATGCTGCCGTCGAAGCTCCAGGGCGGATTGACGAGCGCAACCTTCATGCGACCACCCTTTCCGCGGGCGCGGACGCCGGTAAGGTAAGTGGCGCTGCGTCGAGCCAAGCGGCGAGATCGCGCAGACCGTCGCGCCATCCGGTCCGGGCGAGCCATCCGGTCGCGGTTCTCAAAGCGGCGGTGTCGCTGACGAAATAGAGCTGATCTCCGACCCGCTGATCGGCAAATGACCGCTCGACCGGCCGGCCCAGCAGGTGTTCGATCTCATCCAGAAGCTGCAAGAGGCTGACCGTATTGGCCGGACCACCGCCGAGATTGAAAGCACGTCCCTTCAACCGGCCGATATTCTCCAAGAGCAAGCGATAGGCGGCGACGGCGTCGCCGACATGCAGGATGTCGCGGACCTGCCGCCCGTCGCCATAGAGCGTGATCGTCTTGCCGTCCTTGGCGCGGATCAGGAAATGCGCAACCCATCCCTGATCCTCGGTGCCGAACTGGCGTGGGCCGTAAATGCAGCTCATGCGCAGCACGGCCGCAGGTAGGCCGAAGCTGTGCGCATAGTCGAGCACATATTGATCGGCGGTACCCTTCGAGCAGCCATAGGGCGTACACAGACGAAGCGGCTGGCGTTCCGAAACGCCACGCCGGCGCAAAGCAGCATCGGACGGCATCCAGCGGCCGTCGATAATTTCGAAATTCAGCTCGGAGAGGTCGCCATAGACCTTGTTGGTGCTGGCAAAAACGAGAGCAGGCGGATCTGCGCGCCGCCGCGCCGCTTCCAGCACGTTCAGCGATCCGCGGGCATTGACCTCGAAATCGTCCTCGGGCGAGACGACGCTGGTGGTCACTGCGACCTGTGCTGCCAGATGGATGACCGCCTCGGCCGAGCCGACGGCTTCGTTGACCGCAGCTTTGTCGGTCACATCTGCGATGGCGACGCCGATCCGTTTCGGATGTCGTTGCCGCAGCCAGTGGAGATTCTCTTCGACGCCGGCGCGCCGGAGCGCGTCCAGGATTAGCACCTGCCGCCCGTCCGAGGCGAAGGAGTTGGCGATATTCGAGCCAATGAAACCCGCCCCGCCGGTGATCAGCACGGGCCTGCTGCGCCCGACGATAGCCGGCGATCCCACGCCGTCGAGCCTGCGCAAAGCGCCGATGCCGCCCTTTTGGAGCAGACGTCCGGCGAGCTTCGGCGCGCCCGAGGCGTCATAGAGGCCGAAATGATAATGGCGCGGATCGAATTGCAGACCGTCCTGGGTCGGGACGGCGGGGTCGATGTCCTCCAGCATGTACCAATAGACGCGCTCGACCGGCGCATCGGCGGCATCGAGGAACCAGCGGATATACTTCGCCGGATCATTGCGCCAGGAGGAGTAGCCGACCTCGGTCAGCCAGATCTCCGGGCCGAGCCCGAACTCGCCGAGCAGCGCGCGAACGTCCCGCACCTGCTCCGGCCAGGGCTGCCACGTGCTTTCCGCTGATTCCCAGGTGCCGGGAAAGCCATGCAGGCCGATGGCGTCGAGCTTGGCCAGCACGCCGCGTTCGCCCATTAGGCGCAGCCAGTTGAGGTCGGTCGGGCACGGGCCGCCGAGAACCGCTTTCCAACCGCGCTCCTGCGTCCAATGCGCGGCCGCGCCGATCATCTCGGAGAAGATGTGCCAATCCGGATCATGACGCCAATCCCAGTCGCTGAGGTTGTTCGGCTCGTTCCAAAGCTCCACCCATTCGAAGCGGTCGCCATAGCGGTCGAGCACGAGATCGACGAAATCGGCATAGTCACGTGGCCGGCGCGGAGGACCGGACGTCCGCCCGGTCGCCGAAAGGCTCGGCGGCGTGAAATGCAGGCAGGGCAGGATTTCGACTTTGGACGCAAGCGCAGGGATCAGCCAGTCATACCAGCGGCCCTGATCGGCGTGAAAATCGGCCCAGGAAAGATGCGTGCGCAGGCGCCCGATGCCGAGCGCAGCCATGCGGCCGAACGCAGCTTCGACACGGGCCTCGTCGCCTGCGCGAAACCATTCGACGACACCGAGAGGCTGTCCGCTGGCGCTGACAAGCGTCATGCCACCAGCCCTCTCTTTTCCAACTCGGCCGCTGCCCGCTCGGCATGATCCTGCGCCTCTTGCCGCGCCACCCATTCGGCAAGCTCGGCCAGCGAATTCTCGAAGCTCCGCTCGGGCGAAAAGCCCAGCAGCCGCTCGGCCTTGGAAATGTCCGCAAAGCAATGACGGATATCGCCCCGGCGCGCCTTACCGGTGATCAGCGGACGGATGTCCGGCTTGCCCATAGCCACGGCCAGCCGCTCGGCGATCTCGGTAATCGAAACCGACCGGCCGCTGCCGATGTTGATGACCTCGCCATTCGCCTCGGGCCGCTCCATGGCAAGGACGAAGGCGCGCGCGACATCCTCGACGTGAACGAAATCGCGCCTCTGCTGGCCATCCTCGAAGACGAGTGGCCGCTGACCGTTCTGCAGGCGCGAGGCGAAGATGGCGAGAACGCCCGTATAAGGATTCGAAAGCGCCTGACCGGGTCCATAGACATTGAAGAGCCGCAGCGCGCAGGTCTCCATGCCATAGGCGCCTCCGACCATCAGAGTCATCCGTTCCTGGACGAATTTGTTGAGCGCATAGACTGAGGCTAGATCCGGTGTCTTGGTCTCGGGAGTCGCTATCGGCCGCAGCGGCCGGCCCTCGGCATCGATCGGATCCCAGCCTCGCTTCGGCCGCTTGGCGGCTTCGACGGGCCTGCCGTCTTCGGTTTCGTAGAGCCCTTCGCCGTAAACGCTCATCGAGGATGCGACGACGACGCGCCTCACCGGTTGCGAAATCAGCTCCTGGAACAGAATAGCCGTGCCGAGATCGTTGACGGCCGTATAGCGGTCGATCTCATACATGCTCTGGCCAACACCCACCTCGGCGGCGAGATGGAAGACACCGTTCATGCCTGAGATCGCGTCGCGGACCGCGTCCGGATCGCGGATGTCACCGTCCCTCACGTCGACGCCGTCGGGAAGGTCCGTTGCCGGACCAGGCGCGGCGCCATGAACCTGTTCGTGGAAATTGTCGAGAATTCTGACCTTTGCGCCGTGTCTGACGAGCGCAGTTGCCAGATGGCGCCCTATGAATCCGGCGCCGCCGGTAATGAGGTAGTGTTTCTGACCCATAGCTTCCCCGATCGCAGCCATTCCATTTCAGGGCGGTGCGTTTCCTGAGTTTCGCCGTTCTAGGTATGGATCAACGCTAGACCGCTGAACCTTCGTCCGCGCTGCACCCCGTCCGGGTAGATTCAGGCGAGATCACGTTGCATCTAACGCAGGCTCCCCGATTTTGTTCCGGAAGAAGAAGAACATCGGCGGATTTATGCGGCGGATTTAAGCTTCCGTGAGCTGAAGTTTTACCTAGCGTTGCCCACCGGCTCCGCTCCCGCTCGCGTGCGGGGCGAAGCTACGGCGGCCCGACGCAGGATATGCCGACCGGTCCGCTCCCGCTCGCGTGCGGGGCGAAGACTGGGGGTATCCGGCCGGCAATTTGCCGGGAGAAACGCTCCGCCGCTCATAATTCCGTCCCATAAATCGGGCATGGCGTTTCATGGCCGGACGCGGTAACAGGCTGTCATGACCGAACTGATCACCCGCCGAATCTTTCTGACCACTGCTCTTGCCGCGGCTGCGCTCAGCCTGCCTGGCGGTCCGCTCGACGCACGGACGGCTTTGAGCTTTCCCAAGTGGGTGGAGCGCTTCCGCAGAAGTGCGCGAACGCGCGGGATTTCGGACGCCGTCTATGACCACGTCATGGACGGGATCAAGCCGGACACCTCGGTTTATGCGCTCGATCGCGCACAGCCCGAATTCCACGAAACCGCCTGGCAATATCTGAACCGCCGCGTTTCTGACTGGCGAATTCAGGCCGGTCAGGAGCGCGCCAAAGAGTATGCGCCGCTTCTGGCACGCATCGAGAAAACATACGGCGTCGACCGCCACATCATGCTCGGCCTTTGGGGTATGGAATCGGCTTTCGGCGACGTCGTCACCAACCCCAAACATATGCGGCCAGTCATTCCTGCGCTAGCGGCGCTGGCCTGGGGCGAGCCACGGCGCCGCCGCTATTGGGAGCAGGAGCTGCTCAACGCACTCGTCATCATCCAGCGCGGCTGGGCCAAGCCCAAGGACATGATCGGGTCGTGGGCGGGCGCCATGGGGCACACGCAATGGATGCCGGAAGTTTGGCTCAACATGGGCGTCGATTTCAACCGCGACGGCGGGATCTCGCCCTACGGCCCGCCAGACGATGCGCTGGCCGGCACGGCAAGGTACATCCGCGAACGCGGCAATTACCAGAAGGGGGTTGGCTGGGGCTATGAGGTGCATCTGCCCGATCGTCTGAGCCCCCCCAAGGCCGGAACGCGCAGCATCGCGGCTTGGCGCAAGCTAGGCATCAAGCGCGCCAACGGCAAGCCGTTCCCGAAGGATGACGAGCGGGCGCGGCTCTGGCAGGTGGTGCCGAAAGGGCCGGTTCTGCTCGTCACCAGGAATTTCTATGCGGTGAAGTCCTACAATCCCTCCAATCTCTATGCGCTGGCCATCGTCCATCTCGGCGACAGGATCGAAGGGGAAGGTCCGTTCGTGACGCATTTTCCCGGTGGCGAGCGGCCGCTGACGTTGACCGAGATTCAGGAGGTGCAGCGACGGCTGACAGCGGGCGGCTTCGATACGGGCGGTACGGATGGGCGCGTTGGCCACGACACCATGCGGGCCGTGCGGGCCTTTCAGCAGAAGGCGGGGATCGAGCCGGCCGACGGCTATGCCGGTCTGAAAGTGCTGGCGAAATTGCGCCACGGCGCCTGACAGGCGGAGCCACGTCCGGTTCCAGGCCGGACGCAGCACGCCCTATGTCATTCCGCTTGCACCCCCTTCTCGACCGGCAATCCGGCGTCGATCCAGTCTTGCTTGCCGCCGACATATTCACGGACGTTCTGATAGCCCATCGCCGACAGCTCCTCGGAAGCGATCGCTGAGTTCCGGCAAGGCTCATTGGCGCAATAGACGACGATCAGCGCGTCCTTGTCCGGCAAGAGTGACGGCGCCAGCTCGCGCGTGCGGTCGTGCGGCATGTTGAGCGCGCCGGGCAAATGCGCGTGGTTGAAGTACTTCTCGGGAAGCGCCTCGACGATGGTGATCGGCTCGCCGCGGTCCAGAATGCGTTTGATTTCGGTGCGTTCGATGGTCTGTGTCATGGCATTGTCCGATTGATTGCGATTATAGTTGCATATGCAACTAGGTTGGTTTTATCTCAAGACCGTTGCATTTGCAACTAACATGCGCCATAGCTGAACCTCATGAGCGATCAACTTTCCGAGACTCACGTTACCACCTGGGCAACGCTGATGCGTGTCAGCCAGAGCTGTCTCGACGCGGTCGAGGCGGATTTGAAGGCGGCCGGCTTGCCGCCGCTGCTCTGGTATGACGTGCTCCTGGAACTCCGGCGCGCTCCGGACGGACGGCTGCGGCTCAATGAAATCGGCGGCAAGATCCTGCTGAGCAAAAGCAATGTCACCCGCGTCATCGACCGGCTGGAGGCGAAGGGTCTGGCGCGGCGGGAGCATTGCGCCGAGGATGGGCGCGGCGCCTTCGCGGTCATTACCGAAGAAGGCCGCGGTCTGCTAGCGCGCATGTGGCCGGCCTACCGGGCAAGTCTCGCCCGGCGCTTCGGCGCGCGAATGACGGATGAGGAGGCCGCAGAATTGGCGGCGCTCCTCGCAAAGCTGAAAGACGCTTAGAGCTGCAGGTGTATCATCCGCTTAGCCGGTCCTCGGCCGTCCAGCGCCGGGCATCGGCTGCTCGCCAGGATAGGCGTGATAAGTGATCAGCAGCATCGCCATGAGGATCACCGAGAACAGCCCGGCCAGCGTTCCGATCCACACCGGCGAGGTCTCCAGACCGCTCAGCCTGGCAACCTCCATCCCCGCTGCGCTGCCGGCAAGCGATGCTACGGCGGCGTAAACGAGCACAAGGGTCGGTGTGCGCGAGGCGTCGCCGTCGCGGTCGCCGCGGGCGAGAATGAGATTGCGCACAATGCCGGCGACGATTGTGCCGAGAAAGCCGGCGACGATCGCGAGATAAAGGCCGTTCAGCCCGGCGGGCGCTGCAAGTCCGATGAGCGCACCAACGATAGTACCGACGATGAGAACGATGAGCAGGTTTGCTGAAGTCACGTTTGGTCCTCCCCGACCCAAGCCCAGCTTATTGAGCCTCATTTGCCAAAGGCGTGGAGCATATACCAGCCGCAAACCGGAGGATAGCGAGCGCAGATAACAACCTTTGTTCCTACGCAGTATAGAGGACGGTTACGTCTGGTTGCCGTGATCGGCCACTTTCTTCAAAAAGGCGACGGCCTCTTCCGTCTTCTGGGCGGTTTCCTCGTCGACTTCCTGCGCTTCGCTGCGGCTGGATATGTCTTGCAGGAACGCCGCGCCGGGCTCTGCCAGTGCGTGCTTCTCGCCGGCTTCCTGCGCGTGGAACTCGATCACGCCGCCCGCCATGGCTCTGGCCAGCACATCATAGCCCACGGCCCAGGCCTCATGTTCCGCCGCGGTGACCTCGACGCCCGGCGTATTGTTCAGCGCCCAAAGCAGCGCGTCCCGCATCGGCGCGAAATCCTCGACATGGACGCCAAGCGCCCCGTGCAGCATACCGCCCCAATAGGAGCCGGGGACGTAGGCCTGCGCCTCGCGGCCGGCCGTGGCCGGGAAAGATAGCAGGGGCAGGCGCACCATCTCCGCGACGACCTTCATGAATTTAGCGTGCTGCGCTTTAAGGTCCTTGCTGAACAGCTGTCTTAGCTCCGGCGCCACGGCAAAAAGCCGATGATAGAATTGCGCGCTCAGCTGGTGGGCGCAGGGCTCGATCCGCGCGAAGCTGCGCTTCAGGATTTTCAGCTGCTCCGGCGTCATCATGGGCGGCAATCCTTCTGGGGCGCCAATGAGAAATGCGAGGCCGGCCGGGTCACGCCTTGCGCGCCGCTAATCGGGCCTCTTACGCCGTCGTCATTGCCCTCCGCCCTACGCATACTCGCCTCCGGAAACGCGGACCTGCCCATTGGGTGCGTTAAGGAACGTTCTTCTTTTTAACCCGAATATCTCGGATTAGTAAAATGAAGCATGCAATATGCTAGAAGTTGCGCTCCAGATATCAGCTGGCCGGCGCGTAAGTTCGACAGGTTGTAGTCTTTTCGTCACGCTGGGACGTTGTGGGGCGGGTCAGCCGCCGCTCTCGATTGGAGAGCGGTGAATCCCACTGGAAAGGGGAAATCGGCCGGACCATGACCGCTCCCGCTCCATCGATCACGGTCCGGGTGTTTCCAGACGAGAGGAAACCTTCATGCCCGCCCCGCGGGAGCGGCGCACGGAGCGCGGCTATTCGCTGACAGCGCCTGCCGGCAAGTGAACGTTGACCTGCGTGCCTTGCGCAAAAGGCAGCGGCTGGTCCGAAGCCCCCGACCGCATGCATTTGATCTTCATATATTCGCCCGGAGAATGCGGCGCGAGCGAAGTCTGTGCCAGATAGGCCTCACCATGCAGGCCGCACATGACTTCACTGGCCACCACCGGCCCGCGCAGGATGTCGATCGCGGTTTCTTTCTGGCATTCCGAAGGCGTCAGGCCGACGGAGCAGACGAGTATCAGCACCTGAAACATTTTTGGTCTCCTGTTCAGGGCCGCGACCTTCGCCGCGGCCAGTCGCAGAGGCGGGCCGGGTCTACCTCCCAAGCCGCATGGACCGGCCGGCCTCCCAACGAGAAGCCGCCCTCACGCCATTAAGATCCTTACGGCAAACGGACGGTATGCCAGACGACACGCACCTCATTCCGCGCTGGCGGGATCGCCGGACGGCGTTTCGCCGTCTCCCGGAGCGCTGAGACTCGATGCAAGTGTCGTGCCTAGATAGGCAGGCTTGGCTGGGGCTGATCTGGATGCGGGCTGTTATGCCGCTCTAACGGTCGTCAGGAACTTGTCCATCTCCGATCGCAGACTGCCCGCCTGGCGGGACAGTTCTGCCGCAGATGAGAGCACCTGCTCGGCGGCGACACTCGATGTTTGAGCCGCCTGGTTGACGCCGGAGATGTTCTCCGTGACCTCAGTCGTGCCCTGCGCCGCCTCATGGACATTGCGGGCGATGTCCTTGCTGACCGAGCCCTGCTCTTCCACGGCGGACGCGATGCTGGTGGTGACGTTGTTGATTTCCTTGATCGTCCGGCCAATGCCGAGAATGGTATCAGCGGCCTCCTGAGTAGAGGTTTGCACCAGCTTGATTTGGGGGGCGATCTGCGCGGTTGCCTTGGCGGTCTGCTCGGCAAGTGCTTTCACCTCCTGCGCAACGACGGCAAAGCCTTTGCCTGCCTCGCCGGCCCGCGCGGCTTCGATCGTAGCGTTGAGCGCAAGGAGATTGGTCTTTCCGGCGATGTCGTTGATTAGTTCGATGACATGTCCGATTTTCTCGGCGCTTTCAGACAGGCTGACGACCTGGAGATTGCTGCGTTCAGCCTCGCTCTCGGCCTTATCGGCGATCTGGGCGGAGTGATGCACCTGGCGGCTGATCTCCTGAACCGATCCAGCCAGTTCTTCGGCCGCGGCGGCGACCGTCCGTACATTCGTCGCCGCCTCCTCGGACGCGGCGGCGACAATGGAGGACTGATCGGTCGTCTGCCGCGACGTTGCCGAAAGCGACTGCGCGGCCGACTGCAGTTCGAAGGAGGCTTCAGAGACGACGCGCACGATGCTGCCGACAGCCTCTTCGAAAGCGTCGGCCAGACCGATCATCGCTGCCCTGCGCTCCGCGACGGCGGCCGCGTTTCGCTCCAATTCGGCCTTGGCCTCGGCCTGCGCCCGCTCGGCGGCCTTGATCTTGAACCGCTCAACCGCGCTCGCGATCGAGCCGATCTCGTCGCCCCGGCCAAGACCGGGAAGCTGAAGATCGAATTCGCCTTCGGCCAGCCTCTTCATTGCCGCGGTCAGCCTCGTCAGCGGCTTTGAAACGCCCAAGACAGCATAGCCCATCACCCCGAGCGAGATCACCACGTCGAGTCCGAGGCCGGTGAGAAGGATCACAAGCGCAGCCTCATATTCCTCCGCCGAGGCGGCGCGGTGTTCATCCGCCACTGATTGCTGTTTCTCCACCGCGTTATCGATAAAGCCATCGGCCTGCTGGAAGACGTCCGCCATCTTGCCGTCGAAGAGCGCTAATGCCTCGTCGCGCTTGCTGTCCTGCGCCAGCTTCAGAGCTTGCGGATGGAGCTGCATATAGTCCTGCAAGGCCGTTTTGAAAGACTTATAGGGTTTGAGTACATTGGCCGACTTGTTGAGCTTTTCGAAGCTCGTCATGTCCTTGCTCACGGACTCGCGAAGATTGGCCAGACGGCTTTCACGTTTTGCGAGCATATCCGGCTGCTTTGCCAGAATATATTCCGCCTCGATACGCCTGAAATCAGCAAGATCGGCGTTCATTGCGCCAAGAAGACGCATCGCCGGAACGACGTCGGTCGCGTAGTCGACAACGTTTTGATTGATGTCGCCCAGTTTCGAGAACGCCATATAGTTCGCCGCTCCGATCGCGATCGTCAGAAGTGCAAGCGATCCGATCAGCGCGGATTTAATACTGACCGATTTCATCCTTCGTCTCCGTCCAAGCTGAGCCTTTGGCGCGCGTGACGCTTGGCGGGACTGTAGGCGTAACGGTTTAATGAATGAGGCGGGGAGAACGGTCAAATTTGTCGATTACAGCAGTATTCGCAGCCGGCGTGCTCCGGGGAGAACGTCCCGCGAGCGTGATTTGGCAGGCGTTTGTGCGAAGCGGCCCGGTTTGCTCTTGCACTCGCCGCCGTTTCGATTTCGGCTCATAGAACGAATTCAATGCGGGGAGTGACGATTTGTTCATCAATTCACCACCTAACCGGGCTGGGCTTCACGCCAAATCGGCGAGAAGTGCCGGCGCCGCTGACCGCGTCAATCTTTTGTGGACTTCCCACTCGGTTGCCCGGTCGAGAGTAGTGAGGAACTGAACCTTGCCGCCAGCCAGGGCCGCAATCGGCAGCCCGTCCCGATAGACGAGGCGATTGCTCGTGAGCGCAGGGAGCCTCGACCCGGGCGTGAGGATGCCGGCCAGGTTGAGCGGATCGGCGGCCGAGATGGAAATCCACTCGCCTGAAGCCGGCCGGCGGCGGGTCTCGCGCAAGAGGCCGACGGCCTCGGGCAAGGCATATTGCTCGCCGGAAAAGCCCGCCACGAAACGCCCGCCGCGGATTTCGCCGCGCGCTTCCAGCCTCCGATAGACGCGCAGGAGTTCGCGCCACGGTGGCAGCCATCCGCCTTCGCGCACCAAAAGCCGCCAGAACACCACGCCGTAGCGGCGCAGAAGCACGCGCGCCACATGCTCGACGGCTATGGCCCTGGTCTCTTCGCCCGCGCCGTTCGGGGCCGGGCGGCGGATGAGGGACCAGCGGCCAGCGCTCTCCATCCCGAATGGCAGCACGCGCCCCCGCCGTTTCGCTCCGGCGATCGGCCTGCGCAGGTCCGAAGGCACGAGAAGCGCCCGCAATCCGGCGAAGCTGTCGGATGTTATGAGACCGAGCGCGACGAGTTCACCAAGTGCCTCTTCGAGTTGAGGCCGCAGCATGCGGGCGGCGTCGGCCAACTCGTCGAAAAACAACGCACCCTGCGAGGCAAGTGCTTCGAGCACGGCCTCTGCCCTCGGGCTCGGCCCGATCCCGTTCCCGCGAACGGCGAGCGACATCCACTCTGCAAGGTGGCGGCGCTCCAGCAGGGCCACCGGCGTGGTGCGCACCGGCGATCCGGTTCGCGCGCGGCGGTTTGCGGCGAGCGAAGGCGTGAGCCGCGCCCAGGCGACTCGGCCGGCGAGACATTGGGCATCCAGCCAGCCGGTCTCATATTTGGCGATCCGCGCCGGGAGAATTTCCGTCTCCCATGCGCCGGCCGGTGATTCGAAGCCTTCGAGCGAGGTGAGGGCGACGGGGAGCGCGTCCGGCCCTTGCAGGCGCGTCTCCGCGGTCAGATGCTGCCAAGCAAACAGAAAACGAAGGAAATCGCGTGCCGCGACCGGCTCGATCTCCGAGCGCAGCCGGCGGATCGTGTAATGATGGATGCGCGCGAGCAGGCGCCGGTCGCACCATTGCTCGTCATTGGCGCCGGGAATGAACCGCCCGCGCAGGATCGTGCCTTCGACCTCGAGCGCGGTCAGTGCACCGCCGATCGCGGCCGGCTCCAGTCCCAGCGGTGCCGCCAATGCAGTTTGCGTGACCGGCCCAAGGCCCTCCAGCCGTCCGCGCAGGATCTCGACCTGGGCCCGATCCTGAGGCCAAACCGTCTGCGCCTGGTCCGCCGGCGACTGAATCTCCGGCTCAAGACGGGCATCCGGCCAGATCGCGCGAAATTGGTTCAAGCGCTCCGCCGGGACCCACAGTGTTGCCTGTTGGGTGCGTAGGCGCGTGACGCGTTTGTCCTCGGCAAGCGCTTCGAGCCATCCGCGCCATTCCGGCGCCGCCGCGACCTCCTCCTCGGTGAGGCAGGCGAGCCAGAGCAGTGCATCGTGCAGTTCCTCAGCATTCGTAGCGTCCGGCCACGCTTCGGATTTGACACGCGCGATCGCCTCGGGGTCCAGCCGGCCCAGCTCGGAAGCGCTCTGCGGATCGTGCCAGCGCCTCGCCATCACCGCCTGGGTGCGGCGCTCCTCCAGGGGCGCATCGTCGAGGAAAGCGTAGGGCCGTGCGGAAAGCACTTCGAGCGCAAGCGGCGAAGGCTGCGTCAGATCGCAGGCCACCACGCGGATGTCTCCGCTCTCGATCCGCGAAAGCAGTCGCTCCAGACCGTCAATGTCCATCGCCTCGTGCAGGCAGTCGGAGATCACCTGATCCGTAAGCGGATGTTCCGGCACCTCCCGCTCGCCGACCAGATTCTCGGCACAGGCGATCTGATCGGGAAAGACGGCGGCGATCAGATCCTCCGCCTCCATCCGCATGAATTGCGGCGGCACCTTCTTACCGCCGCGAAAGCGCGGCAAAGCGAGTGAGATGCCCGCGGTCCAGCGCCAGCGTGTGGTGAACATCGGCGCGTCGAGCATGGCCTGGATCAGCACCGGCCGGACGCTGGCCGAATTGAGATAGCGCGCGACCTCCGCCAGCTCGAAACTGTGCGCCGTGGTCAGCGACAGGACGATATTGTCCTCGGTCGCCGCCGCCTGCAGCTCGAAATTGAACTTGCGGCAGAAGCGCTTGCGCAGCGCCAGGCCCCAGGCGCGGTTGATGCGGCTGCCGAACGGCGCATGGATGACAAGCTGCATGCCGCCGGCTTCGTCGAAAAAGCGTTCCAGCACGATGGTGTCCTGGGTCGGCAGGCAGCTGAGCGCGGCGAAGCCCGCCGCGAGATATTCGACGAGCTGCTCTGCCGCCGGCTCGTTTATGCCGATTTCTTCGGTCAGCCAGCGCTGCGCGGCCTTGCCGGACGCATCGGCGCGCAGCCGCGTGTCGATCCCGGCTCTGAGCCGCGAGACTGCGGCCGAAAGCTCATCGGTGCGGCCGGGCGCTTCGCCCAGCCAGAACGGGATAGTCGGCGGCTGGCCTTGCGCGTCCTCGACCCGCACGGTCCCGCGCTCGACGCGCTGGATGCGATAGGAAGCATTGCCGAGCTGGAACACATCGCCCGCCATGCTCTCGACGGCGAAGTCCTCATTCACCGTGCCGATCATGTGGTTCTCGGGCTCCAGCACCACCTGATAATCGGCTGTGTCGGGGATCGTACCGCCTGAGGTCAGCGCAGTGGTCCGCGCGCCGCGCCGGGCGCGTAGAATCCGGTTGACCGCATCGTGGTGGAGAAGCGCGCCGCGCCGACCGCGGCGTGTGGTAAAGCCCTCGCCGAGCATCCGGACGACGGCATCGAAATCCTCGCGCGTCAGCTTGCGATAAGACCAGGCGCGGCGCAGACGCTCGAAAAGCGTGTCCTCCGCCCAATCCTGAGCGCTCACTTCGGCGACGACCTGCTGCGCGAGGACATCCAGCGGCTGCTCGGGGATGGTCAGGCGGTCGAGCTCGCCCCGGCGCACACTGTCGAGGAGCGCGGTGCACTCCACGAGGTCGTCGCGCGATAGCGGGAACAACCGTCCCTTAGGGGTGCCGCCGACCACATGCCCGGAGCGGCCGACGCGCTGCAGGAAGCTTGCGATCGAGCGCGGCGAGCCGATCTGGCAGACCAGATCCACATCCCCGATGTCGATGCCGAGCTCCAGCGACGCGGTCGCCACCAGTGCCTTCAGCTTGCCAGTCTTCAGTCGCTGCTCGGCGGACAGCCGGTGTTCCTTGGCCATGCTGCCGTGATGGGACGTGACCGCGTCCTTGCCGAGGCGTTCGGAAAGCGCATGCGCGACCCGTTCGGCCATACGGCGCGTATTGACGAAAACCAGCGTGGTGCGATGAGCATCGATGAGATGGCGCAGACGGTCATAGACCTCAAGCCAGACCTCGCCGGACATCACCGATTCGAGCGGCGAACCCGGAACTTCGATTGCCAGATCGCGCGGGCGCTGATGGCCCGTATCGATAATCATCGGCTCTGACGCGCGGGTGCCGTCCGCCTTGGCCCCGACCAGGAAATCGGCGACGGAAGCGATCGGATTTTGCGTAGCGGAAAGGCCGATGCGCAGGAGGCCGTCGCCGCACAGCGCCTCAAGCCGTTCCAGCGACAAGGTGAGATGAGCGCCGCGCTTGTTCGGCGCCATGGCATGAATCTCGTCGATGATCACCGAGCGCGTGGTCGCCAGCATCTTGCGGCCAAACTCCGAACCGAGCAGGACATAGAGCGACTCGGGCGTGGTGACGAGGATATGCGGCGGGCGGCGGCGCATCCGATTGCGTTCGTTGGGTGGCGTGTCGCCGGTGCGCACCCAACTGCGGATCTCGACGTCCGGCAGGCCGCTCTTGTGAAGCTGCTCGCGTATGCCGGCAAGCGGCAATTCCAGATTGCGGTGAATGTCGTTGGAGAGCGCCTTCAGCGGCGATACGTAAACGACCTGGGTTTCGTCCGCCAGCTCGCCCTCAAGCCCCTGGCGAACGAGGCCATCAATGGCGGCCAGAAATGCGGCAAGCGTCTTGCCCGAGCCGGTCGGCGCCGCGATCAGCGTATGCCGGCCGGCCTTGATGGACGGCCAAGCCTCGCGCTGGGCCGGCGTCGGTGCCGCGAAATGCTCGCCAAACCAAGCCGCAACTGCGGGGTAAAAGAGCTTAGACAGGTTCATAGTAGATGAAGACGTCGCCTGCATCCGGCCAGGGCACGGCCAATCCGCGCCCGCTCGCCAGACTGACCGGCGTCCACAAGATGGGCTCGCGTTTCCTCAATATCAATCTTTATCGGCCATGTTCGCGCCCGCGCCGGCTATGCAGCGTCCCTTCGGATTCGCCACAGGACCGCCGACATTCTGCTGAGCGCGGCCTCCAATTCGGCCACCGGCAACAACCCGAAGCCCAGACGGAAGACGCGGTCTTCTTCCAGGAACCAGCTTCCCGGGGCAACGCGAATGCCTTCCTGGCCGAGCGTCTTATAGAACCGGCCGACCGCCGCCTCGTCGGAGACGTATCGTTTCAGGCGAATGCAACATAACGCGCCGGCGTTGGGCCGGACCCATTCGATAAACTCGCCATTGCTTGCCACCCATTCTTCAACGCGGGCGAGGCCCTCGCCGAGATGCCTTCGCCTCTCGCATAGGATGCGGTCCTGCCGCTGTACCACCCGCAGCGCCAGCGCCTCATCGATAGCGGAACAGGAGATCACCGAGTTGAACTTGCCGAGGATGAGCTGTTCGCGCAGCGCATGATCCCGCGTGATTGCCCAGCCCAGCCGCAGCCCCGGCGCGCCATGGCATTTCGATAGCGATGCGGTGGAGATGACCCTGGGGCTAATCCCAACGGAGCTCGGCACGATAATATCATCGCCAAATACGGCCTGCCGATAGGTCTCGTCGACGAGTAGATAGGCGCCGGGAGAGACCTCCTCCAACAGCCTTGAGAGCTTCCAAATCGTCTCGAGCGGTATGAAGACGCCGGACGGGTTCTGCGGTGAGGCCAGACAGACAAGCCGGGTCCTTGGCGAGAGCTGCGAACGCAGCGCTTCCAGATCGAGGCGGTAGCCTTCGTCGAAGGATAGGGGCACGGCTTTCACCTCCGCGCCCGCCGCGCGGAGCACTGTCATCGCGTTCGGAAACAGAGGAGAGGCGATCACAACGTCTTCGCCCCGATCACAAAGCACCGCGGCGATCAGAAAAAGGGCGTGCATGCCCCCAACGGTGACGACCACGTCATCCGCCTTGACGCCGTGCATCTCGGCGATGCTGCGCCGCAGATCCGGACGCCCCGCCGCACTGCTATAGGCGAGCGGCAAATCGGCAAGATCGGAGAGCGCATCGGCGTCGATGAGATCGCGCAGGCGCAGATCGGGGCCGACGCTCTCGGCGAGATCGTAATCCGGCGCTGTTTCGGTCAGCGAGATGATATCGTTCCGCGCAAATCTGGTCAGCGTCCTGGCCATAATCGATCCTCTTTTCGGCCGTTTCGACCTCTTGGTTCGGTCGGTAAGGCCAAGGATAGCGCGTCGCGAAACTTGCAACAGACACAGAACAGAGTGATTGTAACCAGCACAGATCGATTTCATACAACTGATATGGTCATAAAATCGGTACAGATAGAGAGGACGCTCCAGCCTTGGGGGTCGATCGTGCCTACCCTGATAACGAGGCTTACCGCTATCAGGAACTGGCCCGGATCATTTCCGAGTTGATCGAGGGCGGCACGCTGCGTCCGGGCATGCGGGCGCCCTCTGTCCGCCAGATCGCCGCGGAGCGAGGCATGAGCATCTCGACCGTGCTCCAGGCTTATCGGCTGTTGGAGGATCGCGGCGTGCTCGAAGCGCGGCCGAAATCCGGATTCTATGTCACGAATGGCGGCCCAGCGGCGCGGCAAACACCGGCGCCATCCCGGCCGCCGAGCACGCCGACCAGAGTTGCCGTCGCCAGCGGTGTGTTCCAGCTTCTGGAATATGCCTCGCGCCCCGAACTGGTGCCGCTCGGCTGCGCGATTCCGAGTGCCGATTTGCTTGCGGCGGGCGGCCTCGACCGGTTTCTGGCGCGGACTGCGCGGGTGAAAGGCGTGCACTACAACGTGTATACCGAACCTCGCGGCGATCTGAATCTGCGGATGGAAATCTGTCGACGCGCGCTGCGCTGTGGGCAGTTGTTGACGCCCGACACCGTCGCGATCACAAATGGCTGCACCGAAGCGCTGTCGGTCGCGCTTCAGGCCGTGACGAGTTGAGGCGATACGGTTGCGATCGAATCACCTACATATTTCGGATTGCTACAGGTGCTCGAAGCGCTCGGGCTGAACGCGCTGGAGCTGCCGACAGACGCCGATGACGGGCTGGACGTCGACGCACTGGAGAGGGCGCTGAGGTCGAGGCCGGTCAAAGCTTGCCTTTTTTCATCGGGCTTCAACAACCCGCTCGGCTGCGCGATGACCGAGCAAAAGAAAAGTTCGATCCTCGCGCTTCTGGAGACGCATGGGGTGCCTCTCATCGAGGATGACATTTACGGCGACATCTATTTCGGTCCCGCGCGGCCCCGCCCCTTCATGGCGCTCGCCCCGAACGCCGACGTCACTTATTGCAGCTCGTTTTCCAAGACGCTGGCGCCCGGCTACCGGGTCGGCTGGATCGCGGCGCCGCGCCACATGGAGAAAGTGCTGGAAGCGAAATTCGCGCTCACGCTGTGCGGTGCGGCGCTGCCTCAGGCGGCGCTGGCTGAATTCCTGTCGTCTGGCGGCTATGATAGCCATCTGCGCCGGATGCGGCGCGCTTTCGCCGAAAATATCGACCGGATGAGCCGCGCCATCGACCGGAGCTTTCCACCATCGACACGCGTCACGCGGCCGGCCGGCGGCTTCGTCCTGTGGCTCGAATTGCCGAAGCCGTTCGACAGCCGCCGTTTGTTCGAGGACGCTATCGCGCGCGGCATCTGCTTCTTGCCGGGCGACGTTTTCTCGGCGTCGAAAAGCCATAGGAATTGCATGCGGCTGAGTTGCGGCCATCCCTGGGACGAGCGTATCGAACGCAGCATCGAAACGCTGGGCGCGATGGCCGCGGATGCGCTGAAAAAGTGACAGCGGCGGTCTTCCCCGTTATGGATCTGATCGGCAGACCGCGTGTTACACTCGCAAATCGATAAGGAGGGGGACCTTTCTCGTGAATTGCCTTCGCATTGGCGCACTCATCGGCGCCATTTTGATTCTCGGGGCTCCGGCCCGGACATGGGCGCAGGAGGGCTGGGTCAATGGTAAGCCCGTCTTCGAAAGCGATGTCCTTCGAGAGCAACGGCGCCTTGAGCGCGAGCGGGAAGCGCTTCGCAAGCAATACCCGGCCTCATATCCTCCCTATATGCAGGGCGGTTCGCGGCCTGAGATTGCTCCCGAGGCGCCGCCGATCGTTTCCCTGGACAGACCGGAAAACCCGGGAACGATCATCATCGACACCGGCGGGCGGCGGCTTTTCTACGTGCTTCCGCATCACCAAGCCTACGAATATCCGATCTCAGTCGGGCGGCAAGGCTTCGCCTGGACCGGCAACGAGAGAATCAGCCGGATCACCCCATGGCCGAGTTGGAATCCACCGTCGGAAATGCGCCAGCGTCAGCCAGGCCTGCCGATAACCATGACTGGTGGCATCAACAATCCGCTCGGAGCGAAGGCGCTCTATCTTGGGAATACGCTCTATCGCATTCATGGCACCAATGATCCGAGATCCATCGGACGGGCTTCGTCGTCGGGCTGTTTCAGAATGATGAACAAGCACGTCATGCATCTGGCGACACTGGCAAGTATCGGTACGCCGGTGAGAGTCGTTGCGCATTACGACGCGCCCTAGATCGCCCGCGATATTCAGGCGTCTGATGACTCCGGCCGCCTCGGTGGTAACCGCCGGCTGCGTCTCCAGCAGCATGTCCGCTTGAAACAGCCTACTCGATCCGCGCGATAGCGGCCTGCGGTGAGGTGAGCTCCCGCCGGCATCTGACCGGGATCGGCTGCATCGCGCATCTCGTTGGCTCGCAATCCGACGGGGCAGAGGAAGAGGAGCGGCACGACGTCCAGCCACCCGCGCAAGGAGAGCGGAGCTGAAAAGGCGCGGGATGGCGTCAAGGCGTTCCAATCCGGGCTGATGACCGGCAATCCACAGGCGCAGCCGAGCGCCTGACCTCCCTGTGGGCATGCCATGCCGTCGGGAGGCCAGAACGAGGCGCGCCACCCGCCTTGTTGGTGTATTCGAGCCCCCTGGCCAATCCAGGCTACCGCTCCGGGCTTAAACTATCTATCGTACCCACAGATCGTTTCCCAGAGGGCCTTGACCCATGTTGTTTCCGACCGCGCCCGACCGGTCATTCAGTTTCCCGCCGCTGCCCGTCGAGATCCGCTTCGGGCCGGGCATGGTCGCCGAGCTGGGAGCTCTGGCCGGCAAACTCGGGGCGAAACGGGTGCTGCTGGTGACGGACCCCGGTGTCGTTCGCGCCGGCATTCTCGAAAGGGCGGTCGAGCCGCTGCGAGACAGTGGTATCGCCTGCGAAATTTTCGCCGAAGTGCGCCAGGACTCCGGCTCCGACCTGATCATGAAAGGGGCGGCGCTGGCGAAAGATGCGAGGGCCGATCTGGTCATCGGGCTCGGCGGTGGCAGCTCGCTCGACAGCGCGAAGGCCATCGCGGCCATGATCACGAATGAGGGCTCGATCCTCGATCATCTCGGGCTCGACAATCTTGCCAACGATCCGTTGCCCAGCATCTGCATTCCGACCACCTCCGGCACGGGAAGCGAGGTCAGCATCTGGTCCGTCCTGACCGACGACCGCACGGGAACCAAGGTTGCGGCGGGCGGTCCGCGCACCATGGCGAAGATCGCGCTCTGCGACCCCGATCTGACCATCTCGCTGCCGCCCGCGGTCACAGCGGCGACCGGCATGGACGCGCTCGGCCATGCCATCGAATGCTATGTCAATCGCGCTTGCCAGCCGATTTCCGGAGCGCTTGCCTTGCAGAGCATCGCGCTGATCGGCACGAGCCTGCGCACCGCCTTCCAGGACGGCGGGAACCGCGCGGCGCGCTATGACATGATGCTCGCCAGCCTGCTGGCCGGCATGGCCATGAACCCGACGCGGCTCGGCCTTGCGCACGCCCTCGCCATGCCGCTCGGAAGCTGGAACCTGAAGATCCCGCACGGCACCATCATCGCCATCACCTTGCCGTGCGTCATGGCTTTCAACGTCGAAGCCGCGCCGGAGCGCTACGCCGCCGTGGCGCAGGCGCTCGGCGAGAACGTGGCCGGCTTGACGCAGCTCGAGGTCGCGCGCCTGGCCGTCGAAAGCGTCACGCGGCTGAAGCAGGAAGTCGGCATCCCGCGCGGGCTCGCCGACTGCGGTATGACCGAAGACTGGGTCGAGCGCATCACTGAAGAGGCCATGAAGAGCGGCAATATCGCCGTCAATCCGCGCGAGACGACGCAGGAGCAATTGGAGCAGGTGCTGCGCAGCGCCCTATAACGATCCGGTCGTGACGGCCGGCGGACAGGAGCATCGCGGACAGGGAGGAATGCATGACCATCGGTTTCCGGGTGAAGCTCGACCGGCCGCGCCCCACTCCAGAACTCGTCGAAGCGTTTTCGCGCATCCCTGTCGCTAACGTCAGCGACAACATGAGCCGCATGTTCGCTGGCGCGCCGGCCCTGCGCCCGCTCGATCCGAAAATGCGCCTGGCGGGCGTCGCGCTCACCGTCCGAACCCGCCCCGGCGACAATCTGATGATCCATAAGGCGATCGACATGGCGGGGGAGGGCGACGTTATAGTCGTCGATGCCGGAGGGCATCTGACCAATTCGCTCGTCGGCGAGATCATGCTGCGGCTGTCGGAGCGGCGCAAGATCGCCGGCTGGGTCATTGATGGCGCTGTCCGGGATTTCGACGCGCTCTCGCGGGGTATTCCGGTCTTCGCCCGCGGCGTCACGCATCG
This sequence comes from uncultured Alphaproteobacteria bacterium, assembly GCA_963798805.1. Classification (GTDB taxonomy): domain Bacteria; phylum Pseudomonadota; class Alphaproteobacteria; order Rhizobiales; family Rhodomicrobiaceae; genus CAVZCK01. The sequence goes on along the minus strand of CAWCVC010000011.1, from coordinate 648,509 downwards.
CGGCCCGTATAAGGACGGACCGGGCGAGATCAACTACGCGGTCAGCGTCGGCGGCATGCTGGTGAACCCGGGCGATATCATCATCGGCGATTGCGACGGCGTGTTGGCGATCCCGCCTGAAGGCTGCGAGGAGCTGCTTCGCAATGCCCAGGCCCAGCAGGCCCGCGAGGCCGATATTCTGCGTCAGATTGCGGAGGGCACGGTCGATCGCTCCTGGATCGACGCTGCGCTCAAGGCGAAGGGCTGCACGTTCGAGTGAGCGAAAAGCTCAGGCCTCCAAATCCGCAACATAGGATTTTATCGGCCCCACAATGCGCCCGCGCAGCAGCGGCACGCATTCGGGCGGGAAGTCCTGGACGAGCTCGGCGCCGCTCTCCCGCGCTAAGCAAGTTTGTCTGAACTGGCCAACAAATACCGGTTGTGATTCTGTTTTCGCAATGATTCGCGGGGGCAAGACATGGCTGGCAAATCTTCGGTAGCGGCGACAGATGAGCAGAAAACGGCTCTGAAGGCTTTAGCGGGCGGTGTGGATCGCGCCGAAGCGGACCGAGCGCGCGCTGTCCTGCTGACGCTCGATAGCTGGACCAGCGCCCGGATCGCCCAGGCATTTGGGGTGCGCGAGGATACGGTTCGGCTTTGGCGCAGCGAGTTTATGCGCGGCGGGATTGATGCGCTGAAGGCGAGCGTTGCTCCTGGACCAGTGCCGTTCAAGGCGGAAGCCGCGCTGAGAGTTGCTGGACCGCTTCTGTCACAGCCGGTGGCGGATAGAACGAACTGGACACTTGCCCGTCTTGCCGACGAGATCGCAGCCCGAGAACATATCTCAATCTCTCGCTCGCAGCTCTCCAAAGTCTTGCGCAAAAAGGGGGATTTCGCTTCCGGCGACCGCGGCACACGTTGAAAGGGCGCCAGATCGCGAACGAGATTGATCGCGTTGGTCTTCGGCTCAAGCTGCGCAAAGCCCAGGCTGAGGCCGGCGATATCGCTCTCCTGTTCGCCGACGAGAGCGAGGCGCTGACGCATCCCTATTTGGCGCGCGCCTGGGCAAAACGTGGTGCCGATCTTCGTGTGCCGGCACCTGGACAATCGAAGAAAGTCGCCATGATGGGTGCACTTGACTGGTTGGGCCGTAGGCTGATCGTTACGACCTCTCGCAGCAAGCGCAGCATCGACTTCATCACCCTGCTGCAAAACCTTGATCTGCTCTATGGCCCCAAGCTCGGAATACGGGTCAAGCCCGTCGTGATCGTGCTCGACAACGGCCCGATCCACACCAGCAAGGCGACCCTGGCAGCGCTTGCCGCCCGCGCGCATTGGCTCACCGTTGAGTGGCTGCCCAAATACACGCCCGAACTCAACGACATCGAGGTCGTCTGGCATGATCTCAAAGCCCATCATCTGGCCCACCAGACATTTACCGATGCAGAAACCCTCGACGCTGCCATTCACCATGCTGTCGCAGTCTTGAACTTAGAACGAAGTCGCGATCCGTTGGCCAACCAAAAAATCTCTGCTTAGCTCGATGAAGCGCTCCAGCCGGTCCATTGCGCCGGTCGGAAGATCGTGCAGCACGACAAGCGCCCAATCGGTCGCCGCGCATTGCGAGAGACCGCGCTCCACCCAGCCCCCGGGGTCCCGCCAATCCTCGGGGATCACATTCCACAAGACGCAGCTATACCCGCCTTCGACCAGGAAATCCAAGCATGAGCGGTTGAGCAAGTGCTTGCCGAGCTTGCCGCCTCCGCCGGAGGGCCTGAAGAGTTGCCGCTCGTCAGAAAGGTTGCCCAAAAGCTCCTGCGTGCTCCCGATTTCCTTCGCTGCGATGTCGGCATCCGGGCTGAGGCCCAGCGGCAGCTTGTGACTGAAAGTGTGGTTGCCTATCCAATGCCCCTCGTCATGCGCCCGCTCGCAAATCGCCAGGCCGACAGGGTCGCGCAGCTTCTCCCCGAGCACGAAGAATGAGGCTCGCAGCCCTGACCTTTGCAGCACGTCGAGGACTTGCGGTGTGACCTCCGGATCGGGGCCGTTGTCGAAGGAAAGCGTAATGCGGGGCACGCGGGATGTCTCTCTCTTGCGGGAGGCAATCTTGGCCTAACCTTTTACAAGCTGGGACTTCGCCGGCCGCGTCTGTCCGCCCTTCTACGTCAAAGACCTGGGTGCTGGCGCATATGATCGGGTAGCCAGGTCGCGAAATCCGGGACCGCGATCAGGATGAAGACCATCAGGATCATGATCAGGAACATGGGGAAAGCCGCCCGCGCGATATAGCTCATCTCGTGCCCCGTCATCCCCTGCAGAACGAACAGGTTGAATCCGATCGGCGGCGTGATCTGGGCCATCTCCACGACAACGACGATGAAAATCCCAAACCAGATGGTATCGATGCCGGCTTGGCGGATCATCGGCTCGACGACGGCGATTGTCAGCACGACCGCAGAGATGCCATCGAGGAAGCAGCCAATGACGATATAGAAGGCGAGCAGCGCCATCAGCAGCTCGAAACGCGTCAGATTGAGCGAGGCGATCCATTCGGCGAGCGCTCGCGGCAGTCCGGTGAAGCCCATGGAAAGCGACAGGAACGCCGCGCCCGACAGGATGAGCGAGATCATAGCGGAAGTGCGGGTCGCCCCCATCAGGCTTTGGGTGAAGCTCGCCAAGGTCAGTGAACGCTGCGCCGCGGCGAGAATCAGAGCGCCGATCACGCCGAAGGATGCTGCCTCGGTGGCCGTGGCGAAGCCCAAATACATCGACCCAATGACGAGCAGGATGAGCAAGATCACCGGGACCAGATAGCGAGAGTTCCGGATGCGCTCGCGGAGCGGCATGACCGGTTCGGGGCGCGGTTTATAGCTCGGCGAGAGTTTTCCGATAAGCGCGACATAACCCATGAACATCAGCGAAAGCACCAGCCCCGGCACGATGCCGGCGATGAAGAGCTTGGTGATCGATTCATTGATGGTCACGCCATAGACGATCAGGGTCAGCGACGGCGGGATCATCAGGCCGAGCGTCGCCGCGCCGGCAAGCGTGCCGATAACCAGATGCTCCGGATAACCGCGGCGGCGCAACTCCGGGATCGACATTTTGCCGACGGTGGTCAGCGTGGCGGCAGACGATCCCGATACGGCAGCAAACACGGTGCAGCCGACAATATTGGTGTGGAGAAGGCCCCCCGGCAGCTTCGCCATCCAGGGCGATAGCCCCTTGAACATGTCCTCGGAGAGCCGTGTTCGGAACAGGATCTCGCCCATCCAGATGAAGAGCGGCAATGCCGTGAGCGACCAGGAGGACGCCGAACGCCATATGATGGTCATCATGGCATCGCCGGCGGGGCGAACGGTGAACAGCTCCATGCCGACATAGGCGACGCCGAGCAGTGCGAGCCCTACCCAGACGCCGGTGCCGAGCAGGAGAAAGAGGACGAAGAGAAAGATCCCGATCGCGTAGAACTGTTCCATCAGGACCTATTCCCCGTGACTTTGGCTGGTCAGATCGGGGCGGATATTGTCGTGCCGCGTGACGAGCAGCATGATCAGATTGTCGACGAAGCAGATGGCCAGAAGCACCGCGCCGACCGCCACCGGGAGCTGCACGATCCAGATCGGCGTGGCGTCCTGCCCCTGGCTCACATCGTGCAGCTTGTAGGACCAGTAGACGGTCTTGACAGCATACCAGGCGAGGTAAGAGGACGCTGCGGTGCCGATGGCAAAGCCCCAGAGCTCCCCCCAATACCGATGCCGGCCGAGAGCCGTCAGCAGCAGATTGACGCGGATATGGGCGCCACGGTTGAGCGCCTGGGCGAAGGCGAGAAAGGACGCCGCTGCCATGAGATAGCCTGCATATTCCGAGGATCCCGGAAATTCGATGCCAGCCCATCGCGCCGCCATCTGCATGACGATCACGATGAGAATCGCGATCAGGCAGAGCGCAGCGGTGATGGCGGCGGCCGTGTATATGCGGTCGAGAATGAGGCGAAGTGCTTGCGCCATGGGTGTGCAGCCCTCGAATTAGGATGAGGGGAAGTCACGGGCCGGCACTTCGCCGGTCGCGGTCCGGTCGGGGTTACATGGCCTTGTAGGCGTCGATGATGGCCTTGCCGTCGGCGCCGGCCTTGTTGAGCCACTCCTCGGTCATGGTCTTGCCGAAGCCTTCCAACTGCTTCTTCAGCTCCGGGCTCGGCGGCGCGACTTTCATTCCATGCTCGGCGAGCGTCTTCAGATATTGGTCGCTGAGCGCTCGCGATTTGGCTTCGCCGTTTGCCGCGGCTTTGTCGCCGCAACTGCTGATCGCTTTCTTGGTCGCGTCGTCGAGGCCCTTCCAACTGTCCTTGTTGATGAATACGACGTTGCGCGGCAGCCAAGCCTGAACATTATAAAAATGATTGAGGCTTTCCCAGACTTTCGAGTTGACGCCGGTCGAGCCCGACGAAATGAAGCTCTCGGCGACGCCGGTCGCAAGCGCCTGACTCAGCTCGGCCGCCTCAATCTGCACCGGAACCATGCCGGCAAGCTGGGCGATGCGGGCTGTGGCGGCGTTGTAGGCGCGGAATTTGATACCTTGGAGGTCAGCTACGGAATTGACTTCCTTCTTGGTGTACAGCCCCTGGGGCGGCCACGGCACGGCATAGACATAAACCAGATTGTCCTTGTCCAGCGCTGCTTTCATCTTATCGATGGCGGCCTTCCAGAGCTTGTCCGACTCATCGAATGAGGTGGCGAGGAACGGGATCGAGTCGACGCCGTAAATCGGATTCTCGTTCGCCTGGGCGGAAATCAGCCGCTCGCCGATCGGGATCTGGCCGGTCTGGACGGCGCGCTTGATGTCGTTGCCGCTGAAGAGGGAACCGTTCGGGTGAGTCACGATCTGGAGATTGCCGCCGGTTCCTTCGGCCACGCATTTGGCGAAAGCGGTGCCATTTTCCGAATGGAAATTCGTCGCGGGATAAGCCATCGGCATGTCCCATTTCTGCCCCGCATAGACGCTGGCGGCCGACAGTGCGAAGGCCGCCGCGGCAAGGAACGTTTTCGTTGTCATTTGTCTCATGTCGTGGTCTCCCTTTTTTGTTTCGGCCATCCAGGCCCCAGGCTTCCTTGATGAAATCTCGCCGGCGCATAGGGCGCACAATCGATGTTTGGCATCTTGCCACCCACCAGTTGAGCGAGCAGGCGGCCGGTCTTCGGCCCGGCGGTGAGGCCGATATGATGATGGCCAAAGCCGAGAAAGGCCCCGTCAAGGCCCGGGACAGGGCCAATCACTGGGATTGAATCTGCCGGCGCAGGCCGGTGTCCCATCCAGGTCTTTTCGGCTTTCCAGCTGATGCCGGGGATTGCGGCGTTGATGTTCTTGCGCAGAAGTTCGATGGGCGCTGCGGATGGCGGCGCCTTGAGCCCACCGAATTCGACGATGCCGGCGAGTTCAGACGGCCGTCCATCGGCGTTGCGACGAACTTGCCGGAGGCGATCATCACCGGAGCCTTGGGCGTGATATTCGGCTCCCACAGCTCCAGATGATAGCCGCGCTCGCTTTCGAGCGGCACATTGACCCCGAGCTTGCGGGCGAGCGGCTTCGACCAGGCACCGGTGGCGACGATGACCGCCGAACAAGCGATCGCCTCCCCGTTTGCCACGACGCCCTTCACCCGGCCGCCCTCGCGAACGAAATCGGCGACCTCGGCGCGCAGAATGCGGCCGCCATTGTTTTCGACATGGGCGGCCAGATCCTTCACGTAGCGGCCAGGATCGGCAATGAAGCCATGGCCGGCGACACGGGCCGCGAAATCGAGCCCCGGCGCGAAGGCGGGATCGTAATCATGGAAGGCCTCGCCTTCCAATTCGTCCCATCGGAAGCCCATTTCGCGGCGGAGCGACCAGCCGAAGGCGTTTTTCCTGAAATGGTCGCGGTCGCGGTAGAGGAAGAGATAATCGGCCGGCTTCACCCATTTTTCCGCGCCGGTGTCCTCGGCCAGCGCTTGGTGATCGGCAAGGCTATCGCCGACCAGCGGGGCGAGCGCCGCCGCGACGCGCCCTGCGTCAGCGAGCGTGCAATGGCGAAGATAGCGGACGAGCCAGGGTGTCAGCCGCGGCAGGTAAGACCAGCGCAGAAAGAGCGGCTGCACCGGATCAAGAAGCATACTGGGCGCCTTGCGGATCAGACCAGGCACCGTCACGGGAACGACGGAGCAGGAGGCAAGCACGCCGCCATTGCCATAGCTTGCGCCTTCGCCGGGCCCGGCTCGGTCGATAAGGACGACGTCACGACCGTCGCGTTGCAGGTAAATTGCGGCGGAGACTCCGACAATGCCAGCGCCGATAATAACGACGGGCGCTCTTGCGTCGTTCTTTCCGCCGGCTGCCGTCATCCCGTTGCCCCGACGCCGTCACTTCGAATGTCATCGCGGCGTTTCGCTGCCATTGTCCTGCTTGCGCTTAGCAAGTTTCACGCCACCCTTTCGGAGACCCGAGCGGTGGCCTCCTCGATCTGCTGCGCATGAATGTCGGTGAGCGCGGCTTCGGCGGACACGAGCGCGGTAGAATACAGTGTACGGCGGGAAATAGTGTTGTAACCATAGGGAAAAGTCAAGGCCGCTGCGGCTTTGCGATACCCGGGATGATCACGCCGCAGGACAGATGTGGCATTTGGAGGAGGAAAACCTTGCGGGCCGTTTTCGTTGACGCAAACGACACCCTCGCCGCAGTTGCCGAGAGACTGCGGCGCGCGGGCGATCCCGAGCTTACGATCAATCGCAATTCAGCGGTGAAGCCGGAGGAGCTTCCCTCCGTGCTCGGCGGAGCCGAGATCGCCATCATCGACCACACCCATCTGCCGACGCCGCTTGCCTCCCAGTGTGGCCGCCTTAAGCATGTCGTGTTCCTGGGCACCGGCGCGCGAAGCTATATGAACCCGGAGGAGCTGGCGGAACGCGGCATCGCCGTCCACACCATCAAGGGCTATGGCGACACGGCCGTCGCGGAATGCGCAGTAGCGCTGATGTGGGCCGCCGCCAAGGGCTTCGCCCGCATGGACCGCGAGATGCGCGCGGGTAATTGGCTGCGCATGGACGGCGTCGAGCTGACTGGCAAGACCATGGGCCTGATCGGCTTCGGCGGTATCGCTGCCGAGGTCGCACGCCTTGCTGGCGGGGCGGGTATGAAAGTTCTGGCCTGGAACCGGGGTCCGAAGAGCCATCCGGGCGTCGAATTCGTGCCGCTCGAACGGCTGCTTGCCGATAGCGACGTGATCTCGCTGCATCTGCTGTTGACCGACCAGACCAGGGGCTTCATCTCCCGCGAACGCATCGCCGCGATGAAGCCGGGCGTCATTCTGGTGAACACGGCACGCGGCGCCTTGGTCGACGAGGAGGCCATGATCGAGGCGCTGCGGTCCGGCCATATCCGCCATGCCGGCCTCGACGTGTTCACCGTCGAGCCGATGCCCACGGGCCATGTACTGACAATGCTCGACAACGTCACGCTCTCCGCCCATTCGGCCTTCCGCACGCCCGAGGCGAGCGACAATCTGATCGGCGCGGCCCTCGATCATTGCCGCCGGATCGCCGCGACCGGCCGCTGATTTCGTTATAGAGAGATGCCCCAAATGACCTCTGACCCGGCTTCTACTCGCGCTCCACGTATTGCCTGCGGCGGCAAGGCGATTTACGGCGCGCCGCTCGGTATCCTGATGCTGGAGGCGAAATTCCCGCGTATTCCAGGCGACATGGGCAATGCCACCACCTGGCCATTCCCGGTGCTATACCGGGTGGTCAAAGGCGCGAGCCCGGAAAGGGTCGTTCTCCAGGGAGCCGCCGGCCTGCTGCCCGACTTCATCGAAGCCGCCAAGGAGCTCGTTCGGTGGGGGGCCGAGGCGATCACCACCAATTGCGGATTCTTGGCGCTGTTCCAGAATGAACTGGCCACCGCGGTCGGCGTGCCGGTCGCCACCTCCTCGCTCATGCAGGTTCCCTGGGTGCAGACCACCCTGCCGCCGGGCAAGCGCGTCGGCATCGTTACCGTATCCGGCTCGACGCTAAGCCCGGCTCACCTCGAAGCGGCGGGCGTGCGGCTCGATACGCCTGTCGTCGGCACCGAGAACGGCAGGGAATTCTTCCGTGTCCTGATCAAGGCTGAGAAGCAGGATATGGATGTCGCGCTTGCGAAGCAGGACGTCATCGAAGCCGGCAAGGAGCTGGCCGCCAGTCATCCGAATGTCGGCGCCATCGTGCTGGAATGCACCAACATGCCGCCCTACGCCGCCGCTCTGCGCGAGGCGGTCGGCCTGCCCGTCTATGACATCTATTCGATGATCACCTGGTTCCACGCCGGTTTGCGTCCCCGCGTCTTTGTTTGAAGCGCAGGGGCAGATTTCCGATCATCTCTCCGACAGCCTGGAACCGGCTCGAGATAATATTCAGACCGGGCGGCCACCATCACGTGGTTCCGCAATAGCGGGGCCGCGCTCGAGCAGGGCTCTAGCCGCGCGCAGTTCCTGCAGATCGAAACCCTCCTTAAACGTCGCATAGACATCGGCCAGCGCCATGCGGGCCGCATCCGCCCCGGCCCCGGTTCGTTGCGCCCCGACCATGGTGAGCGCAATGCGCAGCTCCTCGATCGTCGCCTTCTGCCGGCGGGCGATGTCCAGTCCGGCTTGAAAAGCTCGTCCAGCATCGAGAGGACGTCCAAGGGCAGACAGGATCTTGCCTTTGACGCGATACAGATTCGCCTCGGATTGCTTCTCTCCGGTCGCTTCGCCCGTGTGTATCGCCTCCTCGATCGCGGCAAGTGCACGTTCTGCATCGCCGAGCTGCAAAAACGCTTCCGCCACGCAGCCGAGCTGAAACGGCCGGAATAGCCAGTTTTGTCTGCTCTCGGCATTGGCGATGGTGGCTTGCATGACCGGCAGGGCGCCGGCGGCATGTCCTTGCCGGAGGCGTATGGCGGCTCCAAAGAAGGCAAACCAATTCTGGAACGGCGGCAACTCGTTCTCGATCGCATGCGTCATCGCATCCTTGATCAACTCTTCGCTGCCGCCTGCCTCGGGGTTCTGGGCGTTCAGGAACAGCCTTGCGACGAAAGCGAGGGCAACGGACACCGAATTCGCGCCCTGCCGGGTGAGGGCATATCCGTTCGAGGCGGCAACGGCGGCCTGTTCGGGACGGCCCAGGCTCCAGAGCACCCGTGCAAGATAGGCATGCGCCAAGACAAGCTCGTCGACGCCGAAGATGACTGCGGGCGTCTGGGTGCCCAGCCGGAAGCTGTCGACTACATCCACGAGGTGGCGATGAGCCTGCTCGAAATGGCCCATCGCCGATAAATTAATTCCCATAATGCAATTGCCGAGCTCGAGGCCCAGATTCGACTTCCGCGCCAGGACGAGGAATTCTTCCGCGAGCGGCAGCGCGGCGGCGAGCTCGCCCTGTTGGGAGCGCAAATTCCAAAGACCGCAAATGATGCGGAGCCTTTCCGCGGGGGGACAGTCTTCGTCGATAAGCTCCCAGGCTTTTTCGAACACGCGTTGGCTTTTCGCAGCCGCGTAGCCTTCAACGGCCATCACTGCCGGCCCCATCGCGGCCAGCAGTTTCCGTTCCCAGCGGCGCCGGTCCGCGGGCGTGTCGAGGGCCGGGACCAGCTCCAGACCGTGTTCGAGATGCGCGATCGCTTCGCAATTCGCGGAGCGCAGGAAAGCGCGGACTCCAGCTTTGAGCCAATAGCCGAGCGCCGGAGCGGTCATTCCGGCGTCCGTGAGATGGCGGGCCACGAGTTCTGGCTGATTTTTTTCCACAGCTGGAAACGATTCCCGGATCGCGCCCGCGATGGTGCCATGCATTTGCTGGCGGCGTCCTTTCAGTACGCTTTGATAGGCCGTATCGCGCACCAGGGCGTGCTTGAAGGCGAAGGACCGTCCTGATTGCGAGGGCTGTTCGAAAACGAGACCGGACGACGCGAGCAGCGCCAGGTCGTCATCCAGCCTGTCGATGAATGGGCCGGCCACGGCGCGCAGCAGGTTCTCGGAAAATTCCCGCCCGATGACGGCGGCGATCTGCGCAGTATTTTTGGCTTCGCCCAGGCGGTCGAGCCGGGCCATCAGCAGGTCGTGCAGACTTGCGGGTATAGCAAAATCCCGATCTCCGCCGTAAAATGGCGCGCTAGCGCCCAATTCATCCGAAACGTCGGATTCGAGCACCACCTGGGTCATTTCTTCGAGAAAGAGCGGAATGCCATCGGTCTTCGCGACAATCTGATCGACAATGCCGATCGGCAAAGCCCGCTCGTGACTCAAATTCTGAACCAGCGTGCGGGCCTGAGCGTCGATCATCCGATCGAGTGTCATCTGACGAACGTGTCCCAGCCCGCCCCACGCCGGCTCGAAGCCGGGCCGCGCGGTCACCAGCAACAGCACCGGCAGGGCACGTATGCGGTCGGCCAGCAGGTCCAGTACTTCAAGTGAGCTGGCGTCCGCCCATTGACAGTCTTCGAACACCACCAGCAACGGATTGCACCGCGCGAAACTCTCTATGCGGTCGAGCAGCGCGGCGAGCGTTTTCCGCCGCTGCTGAGCCGGGCTCAGGGCGAGGGATGGATAGCTCCCTTCCGCCGGAATTGACAGAAGCTGCGCGAAAAGCGGCGCTATATCCTGGACCGTCGGCGCATAGCTGGAAAGCATAGCCCCCAGCTTTTCGAGCTTCTCCCCGGCGTCGTCGGCGGTATGAAGATCCGCGGCACGCTCCAATTCGCAGATGAACGGATAAAGGGCGCTGTTCGCATGAAATGGAGAGCACTGAAATAGTAGCTCCGAATGCGGCCGCGGCGCGATCTGCTTTTGAATTTCAAGCGCAAGCCGCGATTTTCCGATACCCGCCTCCCCGGTAATGAAGACGATGCCGCCGTCGCCGCGTTGGGCTTTCTGCCAGCAGTCGAGCAAGTCCGCTAGCTCGGTTTCACGTCCAGTGAACGGCGATCTGTCCGGCCGATGCAGAGCCGTGAAACGCGTTGGGCTGCGCGCCTCGCCGAGGACCTGCCAGAATGAGTCCGATCCCGCGCTGTCGGCAAAGACCGGCTCGGTAAACAAGGAGCACTTGAACAGGTCCTTCACCAGGTCCTTTGTCCGTCCCGCGATAAGAACCGCGTGCCGAGGCGCGATGGTCTGTAGCAGATTTGCGATGCGGGGGGCTTCTCCGATGAGCGCGAAGGCCGCCTCCGCCTTGTCCTCGCTGAATTCTCCGGCAACCACGGGACTCGTGGCTATCCCGATGCGCGTGGCGACCTTCTCCGGAGAGATGGTCTGCGGCCCGCGCGCTTCCGTGCTCAGGACAAGCCCAGCGCGGACCGCCTCTTCGGCACTGTGCTCATTGGCATTCGGAAAACCGAAAAGCGCGCTAAAGCGGTCGCCGGCAAACCCCTCTATATGCCCGCCGAAGCGCTCGATGATCGCTACGCATTGCCGGCGGCATTGAGCGGCAACGGCCACCAGCTCTTCCGGTTCGAGCTCGCCGGCCAACGCATCGAGGCCGGCAATCTCGCAGGTCAGCACGGTGATCTGCCGCCTCTCGAGCGGACGCCCGCGCTGTTGTCCGGTTTCGCGGGGACCGGCCGCCGCCGGTCTCGGCCGGGCGATCTCGGAAGCCGCCCCCCGGGGCGCATTGCGCAGCGCGCGGATTTCGCGATAAAGGGCCGTCGTCCGCGGTTCGGGTTCGACGTTCAGCTCGCGCGAGAGCACCTCGGCACACGTCTGATATTGCCGCAGCGCCGCTGCATAGCGGCCTTGCTTGCTGTACAGCTCCATCAGGGCGCGATGACTGCTTTCGCGCAAAGGATCGAGGGTGAGGAGCCGCGTGGCGACTGAGGCCGCGCGTTCCAGATTGCTCGAGGCGATGTGATGAGACAGCAATCGGCTGAGAAGGTCGACGGCTCTCTCGTGAAAGCCCTGGCGTGCCGCCATCAGCCAGCGATCAAACTCCGGGGCGTGTAAATTCAAACCCTCGAGCAGCTCCCCACTATAGAGACCGGCGGCACGTTCCTGCGCCTCAGGCTCGCTCGCCTCCGCGAACTGAACGAATTCGAGAGCATCGACATGAAGCACGGACCGGTCGAGCGCAACGGCATCGCCTTCGCTCATGATCGGCTGGGCGCAAGAGGATTGCAGCATTCTGCGCAGCAGGCTGAGCGTCTGGCGCAGACTTTCGCGCGCCTGCCGTTCAGCTGCGTCATCCCAAAACAAGCCAGCGAGCGACGATCGCGAATGCAGCTGCTCGCCGCTCAGGGCGAGATAGGCAAGCAGCGCCTTGCTCTTCTTTGTCGGCAGAAGCTTCGGTTCGCCGGACGCGCTTTGCAGCCGAAACGCGCCCAGCAGCTGGAGGCGCAATCTCTCCATAAGACTTTACCCGTACCGTGTCCGATTTCACGGATCTATCACGGTTCTATCGCGGGATCTATAATGCTTTAAGGATAGCTTGCAATCAGTCCGGTGGTTACGGCAAAAACAGCCGGCAAGGACCGCTGGTGCTTTTTGAATGCGTTATTGCATCCGTTTGGGAATTAAGCCAAAACTCATAGTGTTCTTATGTATGTTGTACCCTTAACCCTGCCCCCCATATTGTAAAAACAATAATTCTCTTCACCTGGGCCGGGTTAATCCCGGCCCTATACATTTTCGAAACATCCTTGCTTCCTTCGTCAGCCCTCAGCCGCTCCTAAGCGCTTCCGCAAGCACGCGAAGGCCGAGCGTCGCCCGTTTGATCGCACTCAGGCGCTCTTGTCAGCGCACCTGATCCAAACATGGGTATCATGAAAGGCCGCGCCACCGAGCGGGGCTGCCGCGTCGGCGGATGTCAGGGTGTTGATACCGGCCATGCCCTTGTGCTTGTCATTAGGCCAGATCCCCTCCGCGATGACGATGCCCGGCCTGACGCCGGCGAAGATTCGCAAAGCGAGAAGAACCCCGCCTTGCCGGTTGCCGACCTGGACAAGTTGGCCATCCTCCAATGCGTGCGCGGTGGCGTCATCGGGATGCATGAGGATTTCGGGCCGCTTCTCGCGCATCCGGCTGCCTGGCGTCTCACTGAAGCTCGAATTAAGGAAGGTGCGCGCTGGTGCTGCCACCAAGCGGAAGGGGTGCTTGTCGTCGGCATGGTCGATCACGGGCCAATAATCGGGCAGCTTCGGCATGGAGGCGGCAAAGGCGCGATAGCGAGGCGGCGACGGTTCCGATCTGCCGAGCAGGTCGGCCGCCCAGTCCGGCTTGAAGCGGAATCTTCCGCCGGGAAGCGCAAAGCCAGAGAGGTAATGAGCCTTCTCGAAAGATGGAGCGCAATCCAGCCAGCGGCCGGCCTCGAGCTCGGCAAGCGTTCCCTTTCCGCTCCTGCGCAGCGTGGCGTCGATGATCTCGCGCTCGCTCATGTCGAAACCGGCATGAGCGGCGCCGAGCCTTTTCGCCAGCTCGCACAGGACAAAATGGTTCGGCCGGCATTCGCCCGGCGCATCGAGGATTTTCGGCCCGAACATCAGATGGGTATGGCCGCCCGACCGGTAGATGTCGTCATGCTCAAGAAACATCGTCGCCGGAAGCACGATGTCGGCGAGACGCGCCGTATCGGTCATGAACTGCTCATGCACGCAGACGAACAGGTCCTCGCGCAGGAACCCCTGCCGCACACGGGTCTGGTCGGGCGCGACGTTTACCGGATTGGTGTTCTGTATGAACAGCGCGGCGACTGGCGGCCCCTCGCCGATGTCCTCCTCGTCGCCGGCGAGCACGGCGCCGATGCGCGACTGATCGAGTGCGCGGATCGAGCGATCGGCGCGGTCCCGGCCTTCGATCAGCGTCGTGTCGAGCCCGTAGAGACCGGAATTGGAGTGCAGCGCTCCGCCACCCTCATAGGCCCAGGCGCCGCTAACCGCCGGGATGGACAGGACGGCGTGCATGTTCACCGCGCCGTTGCGGGAGCGGCTGAAGCCGTAGCCGAGGCGGAAATAGGTGCGCTTCGTCTCCCCGATGGCATGGGCGAAGGCTTCGATTTCCGCCGCCGGCAAGCCGATGATGGCAGCCGCCCAGTCGGGCGTTTTGTCGCGGAGATGGACTTCGAGTTCGGCAGGGACGTCTGTATAACGATCGAGGTAGTCCCGATCCGCCAGGCCGTCGCGGAAGAGCACATGCATGATCGCGCAGGCGAGCGCACCGTCAGTGCCCGGCCTGATCAGAATCGGCATGTCGGCCCGCTGCATGGTGCCGGTCTTGTAGACGTCGACCACGGCCAGCTTCGTGCCGCGCTCCTTTCGCGCCAGCGCGATCTGGGTCATGACATTGACCTGCGTGTTCACAGGATTGCCGCCCCACATCACGATCAGGTCGGATTTGCGCATCTCGCGCGGATCGACACCGTGGAGCGCGCCCGTGCCGGCGATCCAGCCGGACCAGGCGAGGCTCGTGCAGATGGTGGAATGCTGGCGGGAATAGCGCTTCACGTGCCGCAGGCGGTTGATGCCGTCGCGCTGCACGAGCCCCATCGTGCCGGCGTAGTAGTACGGCCAGACGGCTTCCGGGCCATAGCTCTCCTCGGCCTTGAGCAGGGCGGCGGCAACCTCGTCGAGGGCGTCGTCCCAGGAAATCGCCTGCCACTCGCCCTCGCCTTTCCGCCCCATTCGCTTCAACGGGTGAAGCAAGCGCTCAGGATGATGGATGCGTTCGGCATAGCGGGCGACTTTTTCGCAGATGACGCCGAGCGTGTACGGATGCGATTTGGCGCCCCGCACCCGGCCAATGCGCCCGGTTTCCAGAACCTCCGCGTCGAGCGCGCAAACGCTCGGGCAATCATGTGGGCAGGCGCTCCACTTCGTCTCGATTTTCGTCATCGCACCTCGAGAGACTACAAGTCCGACACCCGCACAGAATAACTCCTGCAGGTAGGACAGCACAGGCCGGTTCCTCGGCCTTCTAAATATACGCTCAACCGGACGTGGAGACGAGGAGATCCGCTACAGATTGCGAAGGAAGAGTCTGCATTGCTGCCCGGAATGTTTTCTTTCAGAGAGGCTGGAGATCAGACGAAATTGTCGGATCGGCCTAGGGAACGGCGGCGGTGCCGGTTGCTGCAATATGCCAAGCGCCAATGTGAGGGCGGAGAATATCAAACTTTATCCGAGGGCCGCTGATCCAGAGATCAGCTTTAAAAGCCGACGAAGCGTCATTCATGTCTTGGCCCATCCGATCCACCGGGCTAGCGCGAAATTTCGCCCCCTCCGCTTGCCAAAACCTGTTCACCCTTCGACTTCTCTCCGCCCGCGCTGAGGGCGGTCGGCTATCGCCGTCTGCGCCCACTAACCGAGTGCATGCGCCGCCGGTTGCCGCGAAACTCTTCTCGGGGCACTGCGTTGTCATGAGGCTCAGGGCGCGCGCCCGAGCTAGCCAAATAACAACGCTTGATCAAGGAGCAGAGCGCTATGGGCTTATTTACGCGAGACATCAAGACCTTCGACGACCTGTTCATGCATACGCTGCAGGATATCTACTATGCCGAAAATCAGATCACCCAGGCATTGCCGACCATGATCGAGAAGGCGCAAGACCCTCAGCTCAAACAGGCTTTCGAGACGCATCTGCATGAAACCGAGAACCAGATCAGGCGCCTCGACCAGGTGTTCCAGATGATCGGTCAAACGCCAAAAGGCGTGGATTGCCCTGCGATCGACGGCATCATCGAGGAAGCCGATGAGATTGCTGGGGATATAGCCGATAAGGACGTTTTGGATGCCGCCCTGCTGGCCTCAGCTCAGGCCGTCGAGCACTATGAGATCACGCGCTACGGCACGCTCATTGCCTGGGCCAAGCAGCTTGGCCGCGAGGATTGCGCCAATCTGCTCAAGCAGACCCTGGACGAAGAAGAAGCGACGGACCGGAAGCTGACGTCCATCGCAGAAAGCAAGGTCAATCGGCAGGCGGCGTGATAGTCATGCGTGAGAGGGAGGAGGCCACTCGGCCTCCTCGTCCGATATCAGAGAGAATTACGCACCTTTGCCGATTTTCGCTCCCCATTGCAGCTCAGCGGCCTTACCACTACTGTGAGAATTTGGAGCCCGGTTCCTCCGAGCCGCGATGATGCGGCGCGCATCGTCAAGTGATTACCGGCGAACTGCACGATGAAGCAAGAGATGCCACGCGGTGCGCGGCCTTTCGGGGGCAAACGGCTCACGCGCCATGCGGGAGCCGGCGGATGAACGACCGCTTCGTCCGGGTTCTGCTCATTGTCGTTGCGGTGCTTCTTGCAGCACTGCTCGTGCAACCCTACTTCAACCGCGCCATCTTCTCCGCCAGTACGCCCCGCCCCGTCGCCGCCAGAGGCGACCTTTCTCAGTTCGAGCGTTCGACCATCCATGTGTTCCAGTCTGTCGCGCCATCGGTCGTTCAGGTTGTGGCGCAGCCGGCCAGCGCACAGCAGACCGGCACCGTGCAGACCGGCACCGGCTTCATCTGGGACGACGCAGGCCACGTCGTCACCAACAATCATGTGATTGCCAATACGACCACGATCGTCGTACGCCTCGCCTCGGGCGACGTTTTGCGGGCGACGGTGGCCGGGCGCACACCCAATTACGATCTTGCCGTATTGCAGCTCGATACGCGCAAACCTTTGCCGCCGCCCATACCGCTCGGCAACGCCAAGGACCTGCAGGTCGGACAGATCGCTTACGCGATCGGCAATCCGTTCGGCCTCGATCAGTCGCTGACCATGGGGATCATCAGCGCACTGAAGAGGCGGTTGCCCACAAGCGGCGGGCGCGAAATTTCGGACGTGATCCAGACCGATGCCGCGATCAATCCGGGCAATTCGGGTGGACCGCTGCTCGATTCGTCCGGCAGGCTGATCGGCGTCAACAGCGCTATCTATTCGCCCTCCGGCGCCAATGCGGGAATTGGCTTTGCCATTCCCGTCAATGTGGTGAACCGCATCATTCCGGCGTTGATCCGCTCCGGGCGCGTGCCGACGCCCGGTATCGGCATTCTCGTCGCCAACGAGGCGGTGACCGCCCAACTGGGCGTGAATGGAATCGTCATCGCCGACGTCGTACCAGGCTCGCCCGCCGCAAAAGCCGACTTAAAGGGCATCGACCGGACCACCGGAACGATAGGCGACGTTATCGTCGCGGTGAATGGCGACCCGGTGCAGCATCTTACCGACCTCACCGACAAGCTCGAACAGGCAGGTCCCGGCGGGACGGTTGCTCTTACCGTAGAGCGGAGCGGCAAGACGCGGCAGGTCAAGATGAATGTGATCGATATAGGGGAGCGGTAAAGCGTCGCCCCAGCTCAGAATTCGCTCAGCTTGCGAATGCCGACGTGCCGGCCGATCTGGCCATGATCCGGTCGACCATCTCGGCAACGCTGCCGACGGCGTAAGGCTTCGCCAGACAGGGTATCCGCTGCAAGCGCTCCGGAAGGATGCTCCGGTCCTCGTAACCGGTGCCGAAGGCAAACGGAATTCCCCGCATAATAAGCTGATCGGCCACGAGAGTGCTCAGCTCATCGCCCAGCCGCAAATCGAGCAAGGCAAAGTCCAGTTCGATGCTCTTCGCCAGTTCCATGCCCTGCCAGAGATTGCGGGCCGGTCCGATCACGGCGTGGCCGGCGCTTTCCAGGTCGGATTTCACTTGAAGGGCGACCAACGCCTCATCCTCGACCAGGAGAATGCGGTACTTGCCCGGTTCGGCATTCCTGAGATCCTGCTCCGGAGAACGCGAGCTCACGGCTCGCAGGGGCTGCACCGGTTGAATTGTCTGCTCGATAGGACCATTGAAAATGAAGGTTACGCCCGACGGAGTGAATTGATGGTCTACATGAGCTTCCAGTTCGGTGCTCGCCGCTCGAATGACCGTCAGTCCGAACCCATTCGCGACGGGAGCGTTGACCGGCGGCCCACTGGTTTCGGTCCAGACAAGCTCGACCCAATCCGGGCCCTTGGCGGCTTGCCTCACCCAGCGGACTTCGACGCGCCCGTCCTGCACGGACAATGCGCCGTATTTTGCCGCATTTGTCGCAAGCTCGTGAAAGACCAGGGTCAGTGATTGGGCGGCTTTCGGCCTGAGGCGAATTTCATCCCCGTCGAGAATGATATTGGCGCCTCTGGAAGCGGTAAATGGCGAGAGCAGTTCGGACAGATATTCCCGCAAGCCGATCCCGGTCCAATTATCCCTACGCAGCATGCTGTGAGCTCGGGCCACCGCCTGAATGCGCGCATCGAGCGCCTGCACGAATTCCGCAACGGAGTTCGTGCGCCGGCTTGAGAGCTTCGCGATCGCGCTGACATTGGCGAGAATGTTCTTCACCCGGTGGTCCAGTTCGGCCATCAGCAGCAGCTGACGCTCTTCGCTTTGTTTGCGCTCGGTAACGTCCAGCAGCGTCCCCATGACCCGCGTCGACTGCTCCCCCTCGGCGCCGGCTGAAAAGAACGTGCGGCCGCGGGCATGAAGCCAATAAACGCAGTTATCCGAACCGACGACGCGAAATTCGAGGCTGTGCCGATCCGTCTCGTCGCGCTCGGCCCCCGTCAGAGAACGCCGGACGAGATCGCGATCCTCAAGATGGATGAGGCGGATAAAGTCCTCGAGATTCATGGCATCGTCATCGCTCGGAGCAAGCCCCATAAGTTCCTTTAATTGTGGTGAGCAATGAATCCGCCCTGATGTCGCGTGAAAGTCGTAAGTGCCGAACTGGGCCGCTTCGCTGGCGAGCCGGAGGCGCTCCTCGCTCTCCTGCAGGCGCTGACCGAAAGCCTCCAACTCCGCAGTGCGTTGCCGCACCCTTTCTTCGAGCGCCTCGTTCAGACGCTGGAGTGCCTGCGTCTTCCGATTGAGCTCTACAAAGATCTTGACCTTGGCGCGCAGGATCTCGGGAACGATCGGCACGGGGACATAGTCGACGGCGCCGCGCTCATAGCCGCGCAGCCGATCGAAGTCGGTTAGATGAATCGCAGAAATGAAAATGATCGGCGTTTTCTCGAAGCGGGGATGCTCCCGCATCATCGAGGCGAGCTGGAATCCGTCCAGGTCAGGCATGCACACGTCGATAAGGACCAGGGCGAAATCGAGTTTCAGGAGGTGATCGAAGGCTTCCCTTGCGGACCCCGCGGTAATGAGATTTTCGCCCAGCTCGCCGAGAATGGCCTCGTAGGCCAGCAGCTTGGCAGGCTGATCGTCGACGACCAGGATGTTAGCCCTGTCTTTGCCATTCATGATCCGCCCCTCTAGCGGTGCAGCCAGATTCGCAGCGCCGCCAGAAGCTGCTCGGTATTCACGGGTTTGGCAAGATAATCCGACGCTCCGGCTTCCAGGCATTTTTCACGATCTCCCTTCATCGCCTTGGCCGTCAAAGCCACGATGGGAAGTCTTCGCCACCGCATGTTTTCGCGAATGGCCTGCATGGTCTGATAACCATCCATGTCCGGCATCATAATGTCCATCAAGATGATGGCGACATCGGGGTTGGCCTGAAGCAGGTCCAGCGCCTCCCGGCCTGTCGTTGCGGTGAGGACCTTCATCCCCCTGCGCTCGAGAACACTGGACAGCGCGAAGATGTTGCGGGTGTCGTCGTCGACGAGAAGCACTGCGCGTCCGGCAAGATCCTCATCGGAACTATGGAGATGCCGCAAGACCTGCTGCTTATGCTCGGGAAGATTAGCTATGGCGCGATGCAGGAACAGAGCCGTCTCGTCGAGCAGACGCTCCGGAGATTCGACGCCCTTCACAACCACGCTGCGCGCCATGGTGCGAAGCTGTGTATCCTCCTCGGCCGAAAGCTCTCGTCCCGTAAATACCACCACCGGCACGTCCGCCAGCTTCTCATCGCTGCACATTTCATTGAGCACATCGAATCCAGACATATCCGGCAGATTGAGATCGAGCACCACGCAGTCGCAGCGCTCCCTGCGCATATAAGCGAGCGCGTCAGCGCCAGTGGCCAAGGTTGCGGAGTCGATATCGTCGTGATCAAGCAGCGCGCTGATGCTGGCCTGCTCGCTCTTGCTGTCCTCCACGATGAGCAGGCGCTTGCGTCCAGGGCCGGTGAATTCCTTCACGCGCGAAATTGCCGTGCTTAACGACGCAGGATCGGCGGGCTTGGTCAGGAAGGCAAAAGCGCCGCGGGCAAGGCCGTAGCGGTTGTTCTCTTCCTGCGTGACCATCAGCACGGGGATGTGCCGCGTCGCCGGATTGTGCTTCAGCTCGCTGAGCACCGCCCAGCCTAGCATATCCGGCAAGAAAACGTCGAGCGTGATTCCAGTCGGCCGGAACTCCTCCGCCATTGCGACCACATCCGCTCCTCGCGCGGCGATCAGCACTTTGAAACCGTTGTCCCTCCCCAGATCCGCGATAATCCGCGCGTAATGGGGATCGTCCTCGACGATCAGTAGAACGGCATCCCCTGCGGCGATCGTCGCGCGGTCGTCCGGCACTTGCAGCACAGAGTCCGCGGAGCGCCGGGCAGGCAGGATTGCGCGCTCGAATGGCTCAGCCGATTTGGCCGCGCTGCCGGAGAGCGCGATATCCGCTGGAGGTTGCGGAAGATAGAGAATAAAGGTGCTGCCTTGGCCGAGAACGCTCGAAAGTTGGATTTCGCCACCGAGCAAGGTCGCAAGTTCTCGACTGATCGCCAGGCCAAGCCCGGTTCCACCATATCGCCGGTTGGTCGATGCATCGGCCTGCTGGAACGCTTCGAATATGATTCTCTGCTTTTCCGGCGGGATGCCTATGCCTGTATCGGCGACGGTGAAGGCGATCACGCTCGCCGCTTTCGACAGCTTCGGATGGTCTGGGCTCCAGCCACCCGAGGTAGCAGACATCGTCAGAGTGACGCCGCCCTTTTCTGTGAATTTGAGGGCGTTGGAGAGAAGATTCTTCAGGATCTGCTGGACACGCTTGGAGTCCGAATACAGGGTAGGACCGAGACTTGGATCGAGATCGATGTCGAAGGACAGGCCGCGGCTTTCGGCTTCGTGACGGAAGGGCCGTGTTGCCGCCTGGATCAGGGCCGGAATCCGGATCTCCTCCATTTCAACCGAAACCGTGCCCGACTCGATCTTCGAGAGGTCCAGGATATCGTTGATGAGATTGAGCAGGTCGCTGCCGGCGCTGTGGATCGTCCTGGCGAATTCAACCTGCTTCGCGCTGAGGTTCCTGTCCGCGTTTTCGGAGAGCTGCTGGCCCAGAATGAGAATGCTGTTGAGCGGCGTGCGCAATTCGTGGCTCATATTGGCCAGGAACTCGGACTTGTATTTTGACGTCGACGCAAGTTCCTTGGCTTTTTCCTCCACAGCACGGCGGGCTAGCTCGATCTCCTGATTCTTTCGTTCCACCTCCACATTGCGCTCGGCGAGCTGCTGGGCCTTGAGTTCCAGCTCCTCGTTCGTCTGCTGCAACTCCCTCTGCTGCGATTGAAGTTCGCCGGCCAATTGTTGGGACTGCTCCAGCAGCCCTTCCGTTTGCATTGTGGCCTCGATCGAGTTCAACACGATGCCGACGCTTGCAGTGAGCTGGTCCAGGAATGTTAGATGGGCGGGCTCGAACTCGTTCAAAGAGGCCAGTGAGATGACGGCCTTGACTTCGCCCTCATAGACGATCGGCAAAGTCACCATGCTGCGCGGAAGTGCGTCGACCAGGACCGAACCGATTTTGATCGCGTGCTCGGGGATGTCGCTGACGAAAATGCGCCGCCGGTCGGCCGCACACTGGCCTATGAAGCCGTTGCCCAACGCGATGCGCTGCGGGTGACCGTCGGTCGGATGGTCCGCATATTTGGCGAGCAGCCGGAGCTGGCCGCCGTCTTTGTTCATCTGATAGATGATGCCCTGATGGGCGCTGACGAGGGGGACAAGCTCGGTCAGAAGCAGCTTTCCGAGGGTCGCGAGATCGCGCTGCCCCTGAAGCATGCTGGTGAAGCGCGCGAGGTTGGTCTTGAGCCAATCCTGCTCCGTGTTGCGCTCCGTGGTCGCCCGCAACGTTTCGATCATCGTGTTGATGTTGTCTTTCAGCTCGGCGACTTCGCCCTTGGCGTCGACCTGGATGGAGCGGGCCAGATCGCCCTTCGTCACCGCGGTGGCAACTTCGGCGATGGCGCGGACCTGGGTGGTCAGATTGGCCGCAACCAGATTGACGTTGCTGGTCAGATCCTGCCAGATGCCGGCAACGCCGGGCACCTGCGCCTGACCGCCGAGCTTGCCTTCGGTGCCGACCTCGCGGGCGACGCGCGTTACCTCCGCGGCGAAGGCATTGAGCTGGTCCACCATCGTGTTGATGGTTTCCTTGAGCAGCAGGATTTCGCCGCTCACATTGACGGCGACTTTCTTCGACAGATCGCCGGCGGCAACCGCCGTCGCCACCTCGGCAATGTTGCGAACCTGGCCGGTCAGGTTCGAGGCCATCGAGTTCACATTGTCGGTAAGGTCCTTCCAGGTGCCGGCAACGCCTGGCACCCGCGCCTGGCCGCCCAGCTTGCCGTCCGTACCGACCTCGCGCGCCACGCGCGTGACTTCCGAGGCGAAGGCGTTGAGCTGGTCCACCATCGTGTTGATGGTGTCCTTCAGCTCCAGGATCTCACCTTTGACGTCGACTGTGATCTTGCGGGAGAGATCGCCGCTTGCCACCGCGGTCGTCACCTCGGCGATATTGCGAACCTGCGTCGTCAGGTTCGCAGCCAGAAGGTTCACATTGTCGGTGAGGTCCTTCCAGGTGCCGGCAACACCGGGCACATCCGCCTGGCCACCGAGCCGCCCTTCGGTGCCGACCTCGCGGGCGACGCGCGTCACCTCCGAGGCGAAAGAGTTGAGCTGGTCCACCATCGTATTGATGGTGTTCTTCAGTTGCAGGATTTCGCCGCTGACATTGACGGTGATCTTCTTCGAGAGATCGCCGGTGGCGATCGCGGTCGCGACCTCGGCGATATTTCGAACCTGACCCGTCAGGTTCGAAGCCATCGAGTTCACGTTGTCGGTCAGATCCTTCCAGGTGCCGGCGACACCAGGCACTTTCGCCTGGCCGCCCAGCTTGCCGTCCGTGCCGACCTCGCGCGCCACGCGCGTCACCTCCGAGGCGAAGGAATTGAGCTGGTCTACCATCGTGTTGATGGTGTTCTTCAACTCCAGGATTTCGCCTTTGACGTCGACAGTGATCTTGCGGGACAGGTCGCCGCGCGCCACGGCGGTCGTGACCTCGGCGATGTTGCGCACCTGTGTCGTCAGGTTTGCGGCCAGCAGGTTCACATTGTCTGTCAGGTCCTTCCAGGTACCCGCAACGCCGGGCACCACCGCCTGGCCGCCGAGCCGCCCTTCGGTGCCGACTTCGCGCGCAACGCGGGTCACCTCCGCCGCGAAGGAGCGAAGCTGATCGACCATCGTGTTGATGGCTTCCTTGAGAAGCAGGATCTCGCCGCGGACGTCGACGGTAATCTTCTTCGACAGGTCGCCATGCGCGACAGCGATGGTGACCTCGGCGATGTTTCGGACCTGCGCCGTGAGGTTCGAGGCCATCGAATTCACGCTTTCGGTCAGGTCGCGCCAGACGCCTTCCACCTCGCTGACCTTCGCCTGGCCGCCTAGCTTGCCGTCCGTGCCGACCTCGCGGGCGACGCGCGTGACTTCCGAGGTGAACACGCCGAGTTGCCGGATCATGGCGTTCACGATCGCCGCGGTGCGCAGGAATTCCCCCTCGAGCGGCCGGCCGTCGATTTCGAGCCTCATCGTCTGTTGAAGGCTGCCCTGGGCGACCGCCTCGATCGTGCGGGTCACCTCGGTAATCGGCCAGAGCAGATCGTCGATCAGATTGTTCACCGAGGCCTCCATCTGGCCCCAGCTGCCGTCGACAGTGCCAAGCCGAACGCGATGTCTCGTCCTGCCCCCCCGGCCGACATTCTGTCCGACGAATTCGAGCTGCTGCGCCATCCGCTGATTGTTGGTGACGATTTCATTGAAACTATCAGCGATCCTGCCGGCGAGACCATTCCAGTCACTGGGCAGGCGCACCGAGAAGTCGCCACTGCGCACGGCTTGCAAAGCAGCCAGCAGTTCGGGAAGCTCTAAAAGGTCGCTGCCGATTGCGACCGCTGCCGCATCATCACTGCCAGCCAGTGCCGAGTTACCAGAAACGCGGGACACAGCATTCTCCATTTAGGTGATTTTGTATCGGGAGCTTACGGGAAAATTGGGGAGGATGTCAGCTGGAGGTGGATAAAATCTGACGATCTGGAAAACCGGGGCCCAGGACGAGATTGCATTTTGATGTACTCCTGCCCGGCGACAAGAAACGCCGCGACGCTCAAATCACGTGCTGAATCAAAAGTTCCCGAGTGAATCTTCACGAATTCGTGATCGTCCATGTTTGTTCTCGGCGGTGGGGATTTTACTTGCCTCACTCCGCCAAAGCGGCCATCAAACGATCATACCATCGAAATGCATCGAGGTTTGCTTACGGCCCACCGGAACGGGACGTTTTGATGCTGAGCGGCGAAATTCCCGAGGATCTGCGCGACTTCATTTTGAAGCAGATCGACTTGATCGCCCATCTGGAAGCCTTGTTGTTGTTGAGGAGCAACGCAGGGCAGGATTGGACGGCGGCGGCATGCGGTGAACGGCTCTATCTCAGCGAGAGCGAGGCGGGGGCTATTCTCGGCTCCCTGGCTGAAAGCGGATTTCTGAGCAAATCCGAAGACCGTTACCAGTTCAGCTGTAAGACGACCGAACTCGAGGAGATGGTTGTCCGGCTCGCCGAGCTTTATCGCGAAAAACTCATCCCTGTCACAAATCTCATTCACTCAAACCAAAACCGCGTTCGCGAGTTCGCCGATGCGTTCAAGCTGAGGAAAGACACCTGATGGCCGGAGCCTTAATATATGGGCTATGTGCCGTTACCGCGCTTCTCTGCGCGGTGCTGCTGTTACGCGCCTACAGCCGCGGAGGGTATCGGCTGCTGCTTTGGAGCGGCCTCTGCTTCGCTGGGCTTACAATCAACAATTTCATTCTGACGCTGGATAAGATCGTGCTGCCCGAATACGACCTCTCAGTCGCCAGATCGATCGCGGCGCTGCTTGCGATGATCGTCCTGATATACGGCTTGATCTTAGACCAGAAATAGGGGGCGCCGATGACTGCCGTCATTCTTGGGGCTGTGGCGATGGCCTCCCTTGTTGCCGCGCTATTCTTCTTCCGCTTCTGGCGCGAAACCCAGGATCGCTTCTTCTTCTTCTTTGCCGTGGCATTCTCGGTCGACGCGATCACGCGCGTCATTCTGGCCTTGGGCGACATTTCCAAAGAGCACGAGCCGTTCTTTTATCTCGCGAGGCTGCTGACCTTCGGGCTCATCATCCTCGCGATTATCGACAAAAACCGGCACTCCAGCCGGGGTTGAAGTCGGACCCGAATTGAACGCGGCACCGAGGCGGTGGAAGCCTGCGCTGGCGATGGCAACGTGCTTCTGTCCGGCCGTACCCGGATGATATTAACCAAGCCTCGACAAGATTTCGGGCCAAGCGGGATCATTTACGCGATCTCGGCATTTACCATAGTACGTGCCTAAATCCGTTTAGCCTCGAACCCGGCACGTCGCGTTCGATTGGACCGTTATGAATCAGGCTCGAATTGACGCCCCCGACGGTCCCGGTTGGCCGGCCGGCACTGGCGAGATGGCGGAGCGTATCCGCGCCCATGAGTGGGTGGCGACCGCGCTCGGCCCAATCGAGAACTGGCCGCAAAGCCTCAGGACCATTGTCGACCTCATGCTTGCCTCACCCACAGCGATGATAGCGCTATGGGGGCCCGATCTGGTGCAGATTTATAACGACGCCTACCGCATCGTGATGGCGGCGAAGCACCCGGCGGGCCTTGGGCAGCCGACACGGGAGTGCTGGCCCGAGGTCTGGGACTTCAACGCGCCGAGCTATGAGGCTGTGTTCGCCGGCGAGGCCCGATCTTTCAAGGACCAGACGCTCACAATCGAGCGCCACGGCGTTCCCGAACACGCCTGCTTCGATCTGACCTATTGCCCGCTGCGCGACGAGACGGGCACCGTTGCCGGAGTTCTGGTCACAGTTGTCGAAACGACGAGCAGAGTTCTGGCCGAAGAACGTCGCCAATTCCGGCTGGAGCTCGAGGCGCGCCTTCGCGCCCTGAGAAGTCCGAAGGATGTGCTGGCAGCCGCGTCCGAAGCGCTCGGCCGCCAACTCGGCGCCGGTCAAGTGGCCTATGCCGAAGTCGATGACGTCGGCAAATTCGCTATCATTGAATTGGACTGGACGGACGGTTCGATACCGAGCAAATCCAGCCGCTACCCGATCGAGGAGGCTGGTTCAGCCTTGCTGACTGATCTCGAGCGCGGGGAATTGGTTGCGATCGCCGATGTTCGCGATGATCCCCGTACCTCGTCACCGGTGACTCTTGCCAGATTCGATCGCGCGTCGATCGCGGCACTCCTGAATGTACCTCTGGTGAAGGGAGGCCGGTTGGTCGCGGTTCTCGCCATCTACAGCAGGGACCCGCGGGCCTGGGCCGCGGCCGATATCGCCCTTGCCGAACAAGCCGCCGAGCGTACCTGGGCAGCTTTCGGACGGGCGCGAGCCGAGCAGGCACTCGCGGAGGAGTTGCAGGCGATGACCCGCCTGCACGAGCTGAGCAGCCTGGCGCTGCGGGCGGATTTTCCAACCCTGCTCGAGGCAATCCTCGATGCGGCGATTGAACTGCACGATGCCGACTTCGGCAACATTCAACTCTATAATCCGGAGAGCAATTTCCTGCGCATCGCAGCGCAGCGCGGCTTCGAGAAGCCGTTTCTCGAGCATTTCGACACCGTCAATGCCTCGGACTTCTCCGCTTGCGGTATTGCGTTGGCCAAACGCGAGCGCGTCATGGTCGAGGATGTTGAAGGAGAGCCGGCCTACGCGCCAAGCCTCAAAACAGCCCGAGAGGCGGGATACTGCGCCGTGCAATCGACTCCGCTGTTGTCATCGTCCGGCCAGCCGCTAGGAATGTTGTCCACTCACTTCCGCAAGCCGCGCAGCCTGTCCGAGCGGGAGTGCAGGCTGACCGACGTCTATGCCCGCCTGGCGGGAGACGCCATTGCCGCGCACCTCCTCGAACAGGCGCTGCATCAGAGCGCCGAGCGATTCCGCGTGTTGGTCGAAAGCTCGGCGCAGGCGGTATGGGAAACCAATCCCGAGGGCGTGGTCGTCGTCGACTTGCCGAGCTGGCGCGCCTTTACCGGCCAGACGGTCGAGGAATGGCTCGGCTGTGGTTGGCTCGATGCTGTCCATCCCGATGATTGGGAGGATGCGAAACGGCAGTGGCTTAAGGCGATCGCCGCTGGACAAGACGTAAACGCCGAATTCCGGCTGCGGAGCCTGCAAGAAGGCTATTCCTGGACGAATCTCCGAGCGGCTCCGGTTCGGCAGGCTGACGGCTCCATTCAGCGCTGGGTTGCGATGAATATCGACATCACCGAGCGCAAACAGTCCGAAGAGCACCGCAAGCTCCTGATCGGCGAACTCGATCATCGCGTAAAGAACACGCTGGCAATCGTCCAGGCCGTTGCACGGCAGACATTCAAAGGCGCCGTAACGGCGTCGGAGGCCAGCGTGGATTTCCAAGGCCGCCTCATGGCGCTCGCCGCCGCGCATAATCTGCTGACGCAATCGCAATGGGAGAAAGCCTCGCTGGAAGAGGTTGCGTTCAATACGTTGGAGGGCAACAGCGGAAACGCGGACCGCATTGTAATCGTAGGCCCGAAGGTCATCCTTCAGCCCAAGCAGGCGGTCACGATCGCGATGGCTTTGCATGAGCTTCATACAAATGCGGTCAAGCATGGCGCCCTTTCGAATGAGGGCGGGCGGGTCCGTTTCGAGTGGGACATCCGCGGCTGCGGTGATCTCCGGCTGAAACTTGTCTGGCGCGAGCAGGGCGGCCCCCCGGTGAAGCCTCCGCTGCGGCGCGGCTTCGGCTCACAAATGATCGAATACGCGCTCGCTCAGGAGCTGAGGGGTGTCGTGGCGATGAAATTCAATCCTGAAGGGCTGGTCTGCACCATCGATGCTGCTCTGCCCGGGCTCGTGGAAGCCGCGCCCTGAGTCCTGCCGATACTCATCGTTTGGTCGTTGGTCGACTTAAGCAATCCTCAGGCGGACGACGTGGCGTCTGGTACCCACGGATCCGACCCTTTTGAATCCGGCGCGCTCGAACAAGCCGAGAAATCCCATAAAACGGTAGCTGGGCGACTCGGGGTCGACGGGATACGCCTCGACCATCTCGGCACCCTCCTTCCGCGCATAGTCGATCGCCGCTTTCAGCAATCGCTCGCTGATGCCTTGACCTCGGACCTCACGCTTCACGAAAAAGCAGACGATCGACCAGATCGCGCCTTCGTCACTCGCTGCTTTCGGGCCACCGAGCGGGCGATATGTTAGGCGTGGCGCAACCGAACACCAGGCGATCGGAGCGCCGCGGCTGTAGCCGATGATCCCGATCGGTGTGTTGTCTTCGACACGGGAGTGAAGCCCCGCCTTGAGAGCCTCTTTCCGGGCGCCGCCGGACATACGCCCCATCCCCAAAGGCTTATCGCGCCACACCATGCACCAGCAATTATGTGGACCGCCGCGCGACTCGAACAGCCGTTCGAGATCGGGCCAGCGGTCTCGATCGACCTGGTGGAATTCCAGATCCGAGCCCGTCATGAGGCGCGGTTGTCGTCCGTGACCGCGCGCGGAATTCCGGGCTCACCGATCGCGCATTCGAGGGCGCCGCGATCCCATTTTCCGAGCGAGGCGGCGGCCTCGTAGGTGCTCATCAGGAATGCCATCAGCACCGCGTCGGGATCGTCAGCCTCGCGCACCACGTCATAGGGCAGAACGAATTCGTGGAAGGCTTCATTGTAGTGCGCCTCTGCAGGCCGCACCTTCGCTTGGGCGAAGCCCGGCGGCTCCGGATAGGCATAGGAGTAGAAAGCCGGATAGGAGAGGGCGTCATTGCCCGGCCAGAAGCCGGCGCTGCTGACCTCGTGCGAATAGGCTTCTCGCGTGATCGCATCGGGAAGACCGGGAACGCCTCCCGGGTGCAACGGTGCGCGGCGGCCCGAAAAGCGCGTGACTGCGACGTCGAAGCTGCCCCAGAAGAAATGCACCGGGCTGCACTTGCCGATGAATGCCGAACGGAAGTCATAGAGAACACGATTGACCTGCACGAGAACCTGCCAGAATCGCGAAGCGTATTCCGGGTCATAGGAGGCGTGGGTGCGATCATCGCCGAAGCGGATCGGATCGGCGATCTCGTTCGGCATGCCATAAATGCGGATGTGAATGTTGAGCTCAGACAGCGCCCGCAGCACATCAGCGTAGAATTCAGCTACCGAACGTGGGAACAGGCCGACTTCGCGAGCAGAGCCGTCATCGGTCGAGACCCGCAGCACGTGTTTAACGAAATCGAATTCGAGCTGAAAGCTGCGCTCTCCGTAAGGGATGAGCGAGGTCGTCAGCCCGCGCGCCGAGACATAGAGGGTGACGTGCCAGGAATGATTGATCCATGGCGTCTGCGCAAGGCGGATCTTGCCGGCGATCTGCGTCCACAGATGCAGGGTCGCGCAGGTGTCCTTCCAGGCGGCATAGGGCAGCTCCGGCCAAATTGGCCTTTCGCGTTTTGCGTCGGTCGGCATGAGCAGACTCCTCCGGATTTCTCTGGAGGTCGCATTATGAGCGCAACTGAGGCTCTGCCGTTCCGTCCGAGGATCACAGTTGCGTGAACCTCGCGAACGGCGCCGTACCGGCGGGAGCTGCGTTCACTCGCCGAGCGGATAGCACCAGGGGCAGGCGGACTCCGCCGTGCGGCCGAGAGGATCCCATTCCGGCAGCGTCGCCCAGATCGTTTCACCGGCTGCCTGCGCCTCCCTTTGCAGCGCGGGAATATCGACGCCCAGAATGATGCCATTTTCCATGCAGGTCCGGCCGTCGACGATGACGGTATCGACATCGTCGCCGACGCCGCATTCGACAAGGCTCTTGATCGGGTCGCGAACCGGGCCAAAGCGCAGCGAATTCCGGCCGGAAAAATCAACGATCACGATGTCCGCTTTGGCGCCGAGGGCCAGACGCCCGAGATCGTCGCGGCCCACCGACTTCGCCCCGCCAAGAGTGGCCCCGGCGAAGACGTCGCCAGCGCTCGCGGCGAAATAGGTCCCGCTCATGATTTTGCCGAGATAGGACGCGGTCCGCATATTCATGATCATGTCGCGCGGATAGGTATCGCTGCCGATCGAGATGTTGATGCCCGCCTCGCTGTATTTCCGCCAGTTGTTGAGCACCCGCCCGCGCCGGACGATATTGATCGGGCAATGGGAAATCGAAACGCGCGCGCGGCCCATCAGCTCCAGGTCGCGCTTCATCGCATAATTCAGGTTCGGATTGTCCGAGATGAAATTGCCGTGGCCAATATTCAGCGTGGGGCGCAGCAGGCCGATGGCGTCCAGCAGTTCGATCGGTGTCTTTCCGTGCTCCGCCACGATGTCGTGAAACTCGATGACGCTATAGGCCGCATGAGTTGCGATCGGCAGGCCGGTCCTGTCCGCAATATCGCGGGTCTGCTCGAGGATCTCGATGCTCGACGTTTCGACCTCACGCGGTACGAGGATGCCGCGCACGCGCCCGCCCGCCGCGCCGTCATTTTTCTCAATGAAGCTCAGCGCCGTTTTCAGCCCTTCGCGGCCAAGCTCGTCATTGCGGATGCGCTTCAGCCGGCCTTTCTCATCCGCGACCCAGCGGCCGCAATCATAGCCGGGGCCGAGATAGGCGCGGGTTCCGAGACGCTCGACTTGCTTCAGCAGCGCCTCTTGCACGCTGAGCTGGCTGCCGAACTCGATAAATGTCGTGACGCCATTGCGGAGAAGCTCGGCGACGGTGAAGCGGGCATTGAGCTCGAGCGCCGCGTCCGCGCCGGCAACACCGTGCTTCAGATAGCGCGGATCGCCGAGGACGGTCTTGCCCTCGCGGGGCACGCTGATTTCCAGAAAGGGTTGGCCGAAATACATCGGCCGGCCGGTATCGGTGATCAGCCGGTGGGATGCGCGGTGACCGGAGTGAACGTGTGTGTCGATGAAGCCAGGGATGACCAGCTTGCCGGTCGCGTCGATGGTCTTGCCCGCGTCTCCATCGAAGCGCTGGCCGACATAGAGGATGTTGTCGTCCTCATAGACCAGCTCCGCGTTCCGCCAAAGCCGATGGCTGCCCGCCTCATACCCGACGATCCAACTGGCCCGGATTCTCGTTCTCATGGCCACCCCGTTACATTGCCTCGTCGCGCGTGGGCGTCGTGGGCTGAGCAACTCCGAAATGCCGCCGCGCGAACTGGAAGGCCAAGACCGCAAGGACGAGCGCGAGCCCGGCGAAATCGGTTTGCGTGTCCGGGGCGATCAGCAGCGCGGCGGCGGCGAAGAGGACGAGACGCCCGGGGACCGGCAGCGGGCCGAGCGCATAGCCGCCGAGCGCGGCGCCGCTAGCAAACACCCCGGCGAGCGCCGCGGCGATCACCCAGGCGCAGTCGGCAATACTGCCTTGCAGGATAAGGGCCGGATTGGCGGCGAAGGCAAAGGGAATGATGAAGCCTGGCGTCGCCAGGGCGAAGGCGGTAACGCCGGTTCGCCAGAGATTTGATCCGGCGATCCCCGCCGCGGCATAGGCCGACAGCGCCACGGGCGGCGTAACCATGGAGAGGATGCCGAAATACAGGATGAAAAGATGCGCCGGCAGGCCGGGGACACCGAGCTCCTGAAGTGCCGGCGCCACGAGAATGGCCGAAACGAGATAGGCCGCAGCGGTCGGCATCCCCATGCCGAGGATAATCGTCAGTACCATCGCTCCGCACAGAGTGAAAAAGACCGAGCCATTGGCGATCTCGATCAGCCAATGCTGCAGCCGGAGTGCCATTCCGGTCTGCACCAGCGTGCCGACGATGATGCCGGCGACGGCGGATGGAATAGTGACATCGCAAGCCGATTTTGCGCCGCTGACAGTCGCTTGCACAACGCCGACCAGCGACATACGGGTAGCGCTGCGAAGCATGCTGAACAGAATGATCGCAACGGTCGTGTAAGCGCCAACCGTCAGCAGCGAATATCGCTCGATCAGCAGGAAGATCATGAAAAGCATCGGCAGCAGCAGATGCCAGCGCTGCTTCACGCCTGCGAAATGTTCCGCGATGGCGAGACTCCGATCGGGAGCGAGCCCATTTCGCAGGCTGTAACAATGGATGACCACGTAGAGCGAAGTGTAGTAGAGAAGCGCCGGCACGATCGCTGCGAAGGCCACCTGGGCATAGGGTACGCCCGCGTTGTCCGCCAGAATGAAGGCCGCCGCACCCATAATCGGCGGTGACAGCTGACCGCCCGTGGATGCTGTCGCTTCAATGGCGCCGGCCATGGCCGCCTTGAAACCAGACCGCTTCATCAGCGGTATGGTCATGATGCCGCTCACGAGGACATTGGCGACCGCGCTGCCATTGATCATGCCAAACAGGCCCGAGGAGACAATCGCGGCCTTGCCCGCACCGCCCCAAAGGCGCGAGGTCAGGCCGTAGGCCATATTGACGAAAAGTCGGCCTGCACCCGACTTATCGAGAAACGCGCCGACAATCAGAAAGTAGAACACCATGTGAGCGGACGCCGAGAGCGGCGAGCCGAAAATGGCGTTCGTCGACAGGACCTGAAGATCGATGAAGCGCTTGAATGTCATGCCCCCGTGTGAGATCGCGCTGGGCAGATATGGGCCGAGAAAGATATAGACGATAAAGACGACGGCAATTGCCGTCAGCACGAGGCCGGCAATGCGGCGGCACGCCTCCAGCAACAACAGGATCAGAATGACGCCGACGATCTTGTCGCTCAGGAAGACTTCGTCGACGCCCTCGATACGCGTCGCTACCCGCTCGCCCTGGGTGATCAGGTACAGCGCACAAGCCAATGAGGCCAGGGCAAGCACCATGTCATGAACCGGGACCGGAGACGCCGGATCGCGGCGTCCCGTTGCACCGACCGTCAAGAAGGTGATGGCCATGGCGGCGCCGAGATTCGTTCCGAGGAAGGCCAGCTCATATTCGAAGCCGCCCGTGTAAAGCGGGGCGAACTCAACGCCAACGAGGGTAAAGGCGATCCCGGCGACGAGGATATAAGCCGTCCGCGAGGAGATCGATGGCACCGTCATCGGGATCGCCAGCCGTTCATGCGGCTTACTTCAGCAGGCCGGTTTCCTTGTAGTATTTCATCGCGCCCGGATGCAGCGGACATCCGCCATTGAGCGCTGGATCGGCAGCCATCTTGGGATCGAACTCCGCCAGAGCCGGATGAATCTTTTTCACCTTATCCGCATTCTCGATCAGAGCTTTCGTGATTGCGTATACGACGTCATTGGGAACATCGGCGTTGGCAATGATATTGGAAGCCGCCTTGACCGTCTTTATTGGCTCCGTCTGACCCTTGAAGGTGTTTGCCGGGATTTCCGCCGGGATCCAATTATACTCGCTTGCCATGCCTTTGATCGCCTTTTCCGGCAGCGGCACCATCGTCATGTCCGTTGTCGTCGTAAGCTCGGTGGCAACCGGGTGTCCCTTGGTCACGATATGAGCCCAGCCTTGCGCCGAGCCGTCCGCAATGGCGTCTGTCGTAGCAGCGCGAGCCAGGGCCTTCACATTGCCGCCTTTCGCTTCGATGCTCTTATAGTTGCTGCCGAGCGTCGAAAGAACCTGACGCACCCCGAGTTCGCCCGTGCCGCCCGCCTTCGTCGTAATCAGGGTGAAACCGTTTTTCGCGTTGAGAATATCATCCCACGATTTGACACCCGATTTCACGGTCACGAAGGTGCCGAAGTAATAGGTATCGAGCCCGCCGAGCACGGCGCGAACTTTGTCCTGCTTCGTCTTGAATGAGCCGGTGCCTTTACAGCCATCGCCCGAATTCATCGGAAAGCTGATGGCGATCTGAGCCTCGCCGCTCTGTATAAGCTTGACGTTGCCGAGGCCACCCGCAATCGGGAGCACTTCGACAGTCGAACCTTGAGGCAGCACCGGCTTGATGATCTCCGCCATGCCGGCACCATAATTATACCAGGACGACCCCACCCCCACAGTTGCGAATTTGAGGTGGACCGCCTCCGCCGCATTCGCCGGGGCCCAGGAGAATCCAAGGACGAGGCAGCAGAGACTGAAACAGGCTTTCCGCAGAAATGTCATCATCTTCTCCTTTGTTATGTGTGAATCCTCGGGATCGGCGCGTGCCTGCGTTTCAGCCGATCCCTGCGGCCTTGAGAATGCGCAGGCTGCGTTCTCTTTGTTCTGGGGAAATCGAAAGCCGCTCCGCGAAATCGCGCCCGAACGGCTTCGTGGCGTCGATCCCCATCTTAGTCAGTGTAAAGCTTTCCGGATCGGATGTCGGGTCCAGAATGGCGCCTTTGGCGCCGGGAATGAAGATGATGTCCTGCTCAGCCTTGACGCGCGTCGCGACGGCCCACATCACATCTTCCATATCGAACACATCGACATCGTCGTCCACGACGATCACATATTTCGTATAAAACTCCGTGCCCAGAGCAGCCATGATCGCCTGCTGCGGCTCGCCAGCGGCGGTTTTTTTCATTGCAATAAAGGCCATGAATGCGCCGCAGGTCTTGTGCGGCACATGAACCGCCGTGACGTTGGGCAAATTCCTCCGAAGCGTGTTGAGGATCTCGCCTTCCCGCGTAATGCAGGAGATCAGGATGTGGTCGGACGACATGCCAGAGACGATGCTGTGATAGATGGCGTCGCGCCGCATCTGGATCCGCTTGGCGACGAAGATGTTCTGGGTGCTGCGATATGAGGCGTAGCCGGTAAACTCGCCGAAGGGTCCTTCCGGCGCGTGTTCACCGGCCAGGATCTCGCCCTCGATGATGATTTCGGCGCCGGCCGGCACTTCGAGATCCGCTGTCCCGCAGCGTGCGACTCTATAAGGCTCGCCGAAAAGGCCGCCGATGATCTCGAATTTCCGGACATGTGGCGGATAGGCATAGACCATCGAGCCCATATAGTGCAGCGGATGAATACCTATTGTGACCGCGGCCGGCAGATTTTCGCCCCGCGCTTCGGCGCGGCGATGAAATTCGTACATGCGCCGACGTGAATGCAGCGAGACGCCGAGGCGGTTCTTGCCCGCTAGCATCAGCCGGTGAAAGCCGGTTGTGTCCACACCGGTCTCCGGATCACGCGCAGCGATCTGGCCCGCTGTGATGTAAGGTGCGGCGTCCACGGAGAAATGAAGCGGGATGGGGAGCTTCGTCAGGTCGAGATCATCGCCTTCCAGAACGACCTCCTGCCAGGGCGCCTCATTGACGACCTCGACGGGAATATAGCGCTGGCATCTTTCGCGGAATGCGAGCGGCAGCGAACCGACCTCCACTCCGAGCGCCGCGGCCAGCACCGCCCTGCTGCCCGCGACATTGGTCACGATCGGCAGACACTGCTCCTCGACATTTTCGAAGAACACGATTGGAGATCTGCCAAGCCGCTCAAGCTCGAAAACCACCGAAGCGATATCCAGCTTCGTCGAAACGGGTTCTTTGATGCGCAGGAAATGCTGCGGGTGCTCCTGCTCGATCTGGCGAAGAAATCCGCGGAGGCTTTGGTTATCTGGCCCGGATGTTCCTTGTGCCATCGCGACGCTACTCACTTGTCCTATGATTGGAATCATAGACAAAATAATTCAGTTGCCAACTGGCAATTCTGCTAAAAAAATCGGCACTTATGCCATCGTCTGGCAGGTCTTTATGCATGTTGGAGGCGCGCAGGATAGTCAACTCTCATCGATCTTGAGAGTCTTTTTTGCGTATCGGCAGAGATAAACGCTACCTCGCAATTGGTCGACCTCTGAAGCGGCTCGGGCGCACTCTCTACTTCGTTCGCTGCATTGGGACCGGAATGAGATGACACTGGCAGAAGAAACGGTGATTATGGACAGCCTCCGGTCGGCTGCCTGACCCCGGGGGACGCACAGAGCGGACCGGGTCGAGGCATCGGCAGCCGCTTGAAACGAATGAACAGAGAGCGAATCATTGTGAGAGACAGTCCTAACCAACCTTCGCTTGGATATCTTATCAACCTGCTTGCCCGGCTCATGGCGCAGAGCCTGAAAGCGCGAAACGGACCGGAAGGAATCCTGCCGGGCCAGTTTCCGGCGGTATTGCGGCTGCTCGAGAGCGATCTCGAGACTCAGAAGAGCCTTTGCGATCACGTTCGCGTTGAACAGGGAACGATGGCGAACACATTGAAGCGCATGGAGCGAAGCGGGATGATCCAGCGCCGGGCTCGTCGTCATGACCGGCGGCAGTACTCGGTAAACCTGACGCCGAAGGGCCGCGAGCTTGCAATTGCCTCGATGAAAAACGCCGGCGATGTGAACCGCGTGGCGCTCGCGGGGCTGAGCGCCCAAGAGCGTGAACTCCTGCGCGGGTTCCTTGTAGCGATGGTTGCATCCCTCGAAGAGGATCTGGCGGGAAGAGCGCCCAAGATCGACCCTGAACCCGCCAAAAGCCGCCCCTAGCTCGTCAATCGTAAATGCGTCTTGACGCCCGGACAAACATCGCTAGCTATTAATACGAGAAAGATTGCCAGCGGTGTATCGGGTTTGAGCGGCGGCATCCGCAGATCAATCGATGGCAATTCATCTCTCATGCTCGGGGACGGAGGTGAATGTGAAGGCAGCGCTGGTCAGGGCTCACGGCGGACCCGAAATGCTGGAGGTCGTCGATGATCATCCGACGCCCGTAATCGGCGACGGCGATGTGCTTCTGCGCGTCAGAGCCAGCTCTCTCAACTATCATGATGTTTTCACGCGCCAGGGGATGCCGGGCATCAAGCTGAATCTCCCCATCGTGCCTGGCCTGGATCTCGCGGGCGAGATCACCGAAATCGGCGGCGGGGTCACCGGATTTTCTGTCGGCGACCGGGTGCTGGTGGATCCGTTGAACCGGCTCGAAGGCGGCTTGCAGGGGGAGACTGTCGACGGCGGCTTGCAGGAATATGCACGCGTCCGCGCTCACCAGCTGGTTCCTATGCCGGACGGCGTCAGCTTCGAACAGGCCGCATCGCTCCCCGTCGCCTACGGCACCGCCCATCGGATGCTGTTCACGAACGGCCAGATCAAAGCCGGCGACAAGGTTCTGGTTCTTGGCGCAAGCGGCGGCGTCGGAACCGGCGCGGTGCTCCTGGCCAAGCTCGCGGGCGCTTATGTGATCGCTTGTGGCAGCTCAGACGCCAAGCTGAGCAAGCTCAAGGAAATCGGCGCGGACGACGTTATCGACTATACGAAGGTGGCCTTCGAAAAGGAGGTCTATTCGCGTTTCGGTAAGCCGCACCGACGCA
Source organism: uncultured Alphaproteobacteria bacterium (assembly GCA_963798805.1). Classification (GTDB taxonomy): domain Bacteria; phylum Pseudomonadota; class Alphaproteobacteria; order Rhizobiales; family Rhodomicrobiaceae; genus CAVZCK01. The sequence continues at coordinate 611,131 of CAWCVC010000011.1, read as the reverse complement.
CCTATGACGGCGGCGTCGATGTGGTAGTCAATTTTACCGGCGGCGACACCTGGGTGCCGTCGTTGCGCGCGCTCAAGAGAGGTGGAAAGCTTCTTACCTGCGGTGCGACGGCAGGATATGATCCAACGGAAGACCTGCGCTTCATCTGGACCTTCGAGCTCAAGATTCTAGGCTCGAATAGCTGGACACGTGAGGACCTCGAAAAACTCCTCGGGCTTGTGGCCGAGGGACGTTTGAAGCCGGTCGTCGACCGTGTATTTCCACTTTCTGAAGCGCGCGAGGCCCTGCGGCTGATTGAAGAGCGCAAAGTAATTGGCAAGGTGATCGTCGCTCCATGACCGCGCCGGCCCGCAATCTCGGCCAGATCTCAGATGCCGTATCCGGTGACCGGACGGCGCTGATCGACCTCCGCAGTGGTGAGGCGCGCACACTCACTTATGAGGAGTTCCGGGCAGAGATTCGTGCCGTCGCGCGCGGGCTGACCGGCATGGGGCTCGAAGCAGGCGACCGGATCGGTATCCTCGCACTTAATCGCGCGGAATATATCGCGGTTCTGTTCGGCGCAGTGCTCGCAGGCATGGTGCCGGTCCCGCTGAATGTGAAGCTTTCCGCCGAAACGCTCGGCGGCATTCTTGTCACCGATAAGGTCAGGCTGATGCTAGCCGAGCGAGCCTTCAGCCATCTTGTTCCGGACGGCACGCGCGCCGTCTTCTTCGAGGACAGCTATCGCGAAATGCTCGATTTCGGCGACTTCGAAGCCGTGCCGGTCACGACCGATACCGTCTCGATGCAGCCCTATACGTCCGGCTCGACCGGGCTGCCGAAAGGCGTGCTCCTCACCCACGCAGGGCAATTCTGGGCGGCGGAAGTGCTGGTGAAATATCGACGGCTGAGGGCCGAGGACCGGGGCATTCTTGCCGCCCCTCTCTATCATAAAAATGCGCTCGTCGCGACCAAGACTGCCCTGCTCTCCGGCGGCTCATCTGTTCTCGTGCCGCGCTTCGAAGCCAGCAGCTACGCGAGAGCGATCGCTGATTGGGGTGTCACCATGCTGACCGGCGTCCCAACGATGATGCGGATGCTGCTCGACGATGCGAACCTGCCAGCATCGGACGCCCTTGGCGGCGTGAGGCTGATTTCGATGGGATCTTCGCCCGCTTCCGAGCGGCTGCTCGCCGATCTTGCCAGGCGGTTTCCTGGCGCCGAGATCCATCTAAATTACGGCGTTACCGAAGCCGGCCCGATCATGTTCGGCTGGTATCATCCCGAAGGAAAACCGCGCCCGCTGAACAGCATTGGCTATCCCATTCCCGGTTGCGAATGGAAGCTCATCGGCGGCAGTGCGAGCGAGGGCGAACTGGTCGTCCGCAATCCAGGCGTTGCGAAGGGCTACTTCAATCGGCCCGAGGCGACGGCAAAGAGTTTCGTCGATGGCTGGTACAAGACCGGCGATATTCTCCGCTATGACGACGACGGATGGTTTTATTTCGTCGCCCGTAAGGATGACATGATGGTCGTCGGCGGTGAGAACGTCTTCCCGCAAGAGGTTGAAGCGACGCTCGAGCAACATCCGGCTGTGCGGCAGGCCGCCGTGATCGCCATGCCCCATGAGGTCAAGGGCCAGGTGCCGGTCGCCTTTGTCGTGTTGGAGGATGGGCAGGTTGCCAGTGAAGACGAGCTGAGACAATTCACGCTCGCCCGCGCCCCGGCCTATGCCCATCCGCGCCGGATCCTCTTCCTGCCGAGAGTACCTCTGACCGGGACGAACAAAATCGACAAGCCAGTGCTAAAGCTGATAGTGGAAAAGCCGGTGTTGGACGATCATTGACAGACGAGCGAGGCGCCCGATGACCGACGAACCCAAGACCGACCGGGAGACGCTCGACGCCCGCATCAAGCGCGGCCCCTATCATCAATGGCTTGGGCTGAGCGTGACGGAAGTCGGCGATGGCGAGATCACCATTGAGGTTCCCTGGCGGGACGAGTTCGTCGTCAATCCTGACGGCGGCTATATTCACGGCGGCATCCTGGCCACGCTAGTTGATCTCGCCGCCGACTGGGCGATCGCCACCAAATTGGGAAGGCCGTACCCGACCGTCGATATCAGAGTCGACTATCACCGTGCTGCAGTGAAGACGAGCCTGCGCGTGAAAGGCAGGATTGTGCGTCTCGGATCGACGTTCACGACCTCCGAAGCCTTCGTCGAAGACGATCAAGGCCGGCTTCTGGCGAGCGGCCGCGGGACCTATTTCACCGATACAAAGTGAGTAACGCGCGGATTGCGGGCGTAACATGGCTGACTCCCAACTACCCGAAGGAGATCAGATCTTCCTCGATCACATCGGGCATTTCGTCAGAGATATTTCGGCCGCGAAAGAGGCGCTAACGCTTTGCGGATTTCAGCCGACGCCGTTTTCCGCTCAAGCTGCGCCGACCGGCCCCGGCGGAGCAATAGAGCCGACCGGCACCGGCAATATCTGCGCAATGCTCGACGCCGGCTATCTAGAGTTTCTCGCCAAGACCGCCGAAACACCGCTCGCCGCTGAACTCGAGGCCGCCATAGCGAGGTGGACCGGCGTTCATCTCGCGGCTTTCAGCGTCGCGGATCCGGAGGCGACCTACACCCGGCTCGTTAAGTCCAGGATTGAAATGCGCCCGGTCGTTCATATGCGCCGGCCGGTGGAAACCGCGCACGGAATAAGCGAAGCCCGGTTCACCGTTCTGCGGCCGAAGCCTGGGGTCATGGCTGAGGGACGCATTCAGCTTTTGACTCACCACACCGAGGTTGAGGTCTGGCAGCCTCGCTGGCTCGATCAGCCCAATGGTGTGACCGGTCTGCTCGGGGTGCTGATTGTTATCAGTAACCTCACCGAAGCGGCTGGACGTTTCGAAAGACTGCTCGGCGTTGCGCCGTCGCCTTCGAAGCCGGGCGTCCGCTTTTCGCTCGCGCGCGGACATGTTCAACTCTGCGCACCGGACGAGGCCGCTCCGATCTTCGGCAAGCCGCCCGGCTTGCCCTGGATTGCGGCTTACGGTCTACAAGTGAAAAGCCTGGAACCTATCGCCAAGTTCATCGATGCGGCGGGCGTCCGCGCGGTCCGGCAGGGGAACGCTTTGTGCGCAGCATTTCCCGGCGTGCTCGGCGTCGGCTCCTGGGCTTTCGCCGAAGACGCTGCGGCGTTGCCATGGAATTGACAAGCGCTCGATATTGGGTGGTCGTAGTCAGATGGAGAGAGCATGACGCTGAACTATAAGAGCATCTATCCATCGAGGCGCTCGCCGGTTCTGGCCCGCAACATCGTTGCGACCTCGCAACCGCTTGCCGTGCAGGCCGGGGCCCGCATGCTGCTCAGAGGCGGCAATGCGGTGGACGCGGCGCTGGCGGCGGCGATCACGCTTACGATCGTCGAGCCCACCGGAAACGGTATCGGCTCCGACGCTTTCGCCATCATCTGGGACGGCAAGAAGCTGCATGGCCTCAACGCCTCGGGCCGCGCCCCGGCGGCCTGGTCGCCGGAGCGATTCGCCGGGCAGGAAATGATGCCGAAACGCGGCTGGGATTCAGTCACCGTGCCGGGGGCGGTCTCAGCCTGGCGGGAATTGTCCGCACGCTTCGGCAAGCTGCCATTCGGGGCGCTCTTCGATCCCGCCATCGACTATGCGCGGGAAGGATTCCCGGTCTCCCCGATCATCGCCGGCCTTTGGGATGTCGGCGCGAAGCTGCTCAAAGACTATCCGGGCTATGCCGAAGCCTTTATGCCGAACGGGCGCGCACCCCGCGCGGGCGAGATCTTTGTCAACCGCCCCGCCGCCGACACGCTGCAGCAGATAGCCGAGAGCAACGGGGAAGCCTTCTACCGTGGTGCTCTTGCAGAAAAGATCGCCACTTACGCCACGAAGCATGGCGGCGCGATGACCGAGGCCGACCTGGATGCGCATCGGGCGGATTGGTGCGGAACCATCAGCCAGACATTCGGGAAGACGGCGCTTCACGAGATCCCGCCGAATGGGCAGGGCATTGTCGCGCTGATTGCCCTCGGGATTTTGGCGCATTGCGGCCTCGATCGTTTCGGCCCCGATGATGCGGGTGCGCTTCACCTGCAGATCGAGGCGACGAAACTCGCCATCGCGGATGCAAACGCCTATGTCGCCGACCCGAGCGCGATGCGCGATGTCAGTGCCTCGGATTTGCTGTCGGACGGCTATCTTTCCGAACGCGCGAAGCTGATCAAGGAAGACCGGGCGCAGGACTTCGGCGCGGGCAAGCCGCGGCGTGGCGGCACCGTCTATCTCGCAGCCGCGGACGAGAACGGCATGATGGTGTCATACATCCAGTCCAACTATATGGGCTTCGGCTCGGGGGTGGTGGTTCCCGGAACCGGCATCAGCCTTCAGAATCGCGGCGCAGGCTTTTCGCTCAGGCCGGGCCATCCGAACCAGGTTGCCGGCGGCAAGCGGCCGTTTCATACCATCATACCCGGATTCCTAATGGCCGAGGGCAACAAGCCGCTGATGAGTCTCGGCGTGATGGGGGGGCCGATGCAGCCGCAGGGGCATCTTCAGATGGTCCTGAGGACGCAGCTCTGGGACCAGGATCCTCAGACGGCGGTCGATGCGCCGCGCTGGCAGGTGTTGTCGGGTCTCGATGTGGCGATCGAAGCGACGGTTGGCGCGGAGACGCTGTCGGCCTTGCGGGCGAGGGGCCACAACCTCATCGCCGATGAGCCGGACCCGGTGAATTTCGGCTTTGGCGGCGCCCAGTTGATCGCGAAATCAGGCGAAACGTATATCGCCGGCTCCGACCCGCGAAAGGATGGCTGCGCGATCGGCTATTGAAGCTGGGCCGCTCGCACCATTCCGCTCGTCTTTCTGCTCACGCCGCGTGCTTGATGTTGCCTAGGCGCACGTCCGATTTGCCGCGATTTTCGATCGCTGCATGTAACTCCCTGATTGTGCGGCTTGCGGTCGTCTCGAAGCAGAATGGCAGGACCGCATGGACGAGCGCGGCAAATGCGGCGCCCCCGAGCTGTAGTGCAAACCACAGAGCAAAACCCATATGCCCGATATAGCTTTCATTCACCGAACGTGGATGCTCAAGAAATAGGCGATCGATCATCAGCTTTTCCCAAATTTGCTTCGTTACTTTCAAAAATAGCACAAACGCAATCGCAAATTTTCCCGAAACACATGGTATTGACCGCATGGTTTGGGATATTATCCCGCAGGGAGTAAGCTGAGATGCATCTGGACCAGATCGACCGGCGCCTGTTGACAGAGCTTCAGGAGGACGCCGGACGAAGCATCGAGAAACTCGGGGAGCTTGTTGGGCTGTCCCGCAACGCCTGCTGGAACCGCATAAGGCGCCTCGAAGAGGCTGGCATCATCAAGGCGCGGGTCGCCATCGTCGACCCCAACCGGGTCAATCTGGGTCTCAGCGTTTTTATCGCCATCCGGACCAATGAGCATGACCCGACATGGCTCGAGACCTTCGCCCGCGAGGTGAGCGCAATTCGCGAAATTCAAGGCGTCTACCGGATTGCGGGCGATATCGATTATCTCATTAAGGCGCGCATTCCCGATGTGGCTGCCTACGATGCGCTGTATCAGCGGCTTATTCGCAAGGTCCGCCTGGTCGATGTATCGGCGAGCTTCGTGATGCAGGAAATCAAGGAAACGACAGCGCTGACACTCGACTACGCTTAAGCTCGAGGCGCGCCGGCGAGCTTGCTTACGAGTTCAGCCCAACGCCGTGAGAGGGCGGCAGCCGCATCGTGACCGGGAACGCCAACATGTCTAGTATAGATCAATAACGGGCTGAGATCGCAAGCTGTCTGCTCGATCGCATTCGATATGCTTCTTCGAAGATCAGAAAGTCCAAATCCAGCTCAGCCCGTAGTCTTTCGCTTGCTTTATCGGTGACGGAGAGATGTGCCGGTGTTTTCTGGGATTCGTTGACACGTGTCTCGCCGAACAGCAATGGATGTCGCGAGAAACACATTTGCCTGATGAGCTCCATATCTTCGGCTATGTGCGAGGTGAGGCCGATCAAATCGAAACACGTCGCCATGCGCTCAATGCAGTGGCGCAGATACTCCTTTCGGGTAGAAAACGTCGCCTCGTCACGTTCTGACAGCCACTTTGCATAAACATTGGTGATCTTCGCTGAGTGTACCGGATCGTCGGAAAGGACAAAGTCTTCGAACGACATGCGTTCTACTGCCTTCAGGCTTTGAACGACGCGATTGGGCGTATAGGTGAAGTTTTGGTTGGCGATGACTGCTGGGTTTCTCAAATACGCATAGAGCGATTGTATTCTCTCCATTGGATGCCTGAAAAACGTGAATTTGAAACAGTCGCCGGCGTCCTGGTGAAATTCTCGGAACGGCGCGTGCAGCCAAATACAGTCTGCCGCCGCGACGTCCTCTTGGCGAATGGTTTGAAGCGTATTGTCTTGAGTACGTAGCTCAAGCCGAAGTCTTTCGGCATAGACCTTTCGCAAATACACAAGAATAGATGTTCCGGCCGTCTTCGGTACGTGCATGAACAAGATGCGTTTCATTGGGACCTCAAGGACGCTAAGGCTCGGATGCGCTTGATGTTTTAAGATGCCTTCGCAACCGACTCGGCCGAATATTCCCGCTCCGAACCGCCTAACCGAGATATCGCCAGTCCGGCATCTCAGTCCTGCTCAATCGGGCGTTGGATGTCCCTCCACGGTGGCCTCAAATGCCAAACTGGCGATCACCGACATCCCCTCTGACAATCGCACCGGCGCCGACAAGTGCATTCTCGCCGATCGAAACGCCGGGCAGGATGACAGCGCCGGCCCCAATGAATGCGCCCGCGCCGACGCTTACGTCACCGCACAGCACGACACCCGGTGCGATGAATGCGTGAGCGTCGATGCGACAATCATGATCGATGCTGGCAGAGCTATTGACGACAGCATTCTCTCCGACGACCGTGCGCGGCTGAATGACCGCTCCAGCCATAATCTGTGCACCATTCGTGATCTCGGCAGCATCGGCAATGACCGCCGAAGGATGGACAATCGGCGGGAAATAAAATGCCGTCGCGGTCAGCCTGATGAAGATAAGACGCCGGTGCGCTGTTCCCGGATCAGGCGGATCAGATCCGCCTGATCGCGGCTGAACGCCAATGCCATTTGCCAGATGAACGGCATCGGGACCGAGCCTCTCCAATACGCCGTCATCGCCGAGGATCGGCACTCCAATTGCCGTCGAGCCGGTTCGCGACGGATCCCGATCCGTCATGCCGCGAATTGAGGCACTCATCGCGCGCAGGCTGGCTGCAACAACGCTGGCATGTCCGCCGGCGCCCACAATCACAAACGGCAGCTGAGAGGCGAATGGTGTTATCATATTCTTCGTTGCATCAAGCAGATTGAGACAACCGAACATATATTGGCGGGTTCCGCTGGCGGCGCCGATGGCATTGGCTCAAATCTGGCCAGCCGATAGTGACTTCCATGGCACATGAAACGCCTCGTGTATCCGGCATCATGGATCTGGAGATTGTGAAGACACTTGACGAGCGGTGGTGCGGCTCAATGACCGTTGTTCAGGCCGGATGCTCCGTACACGCCGCAAGATGGCCGAAGTGCCCCTCCTAAAAGCTTTGCCCAGCCGCTCGAATGGCCGTGCGAATTCACGCAGGACTCGTCTTAAGCCTCGACGTTTCTTCTCAGGCACGAGCATAAAGGGTTCAGCAACAGCAACGGATGTGGGCTTCATCGCCGCGCGGATGACAATCAGCATGCGGAAGTCAGCGGTCGCCGGATCGCCGGTCATATCTGTCGGCACAAATGTCCTCCCGGGCAGAACAAGTTTGTCGCCGTTTCAGCGATCCGTATTGTGGCCGGATCGTCAGGCCCAGCCCCCAGGGCCAACAACTCCTGTCCAAGTTGCGCTCCCAAACGAAACAGCGGCCGCGCTTCCTGAGCGGTATCGGCAAGCTCGAGAAAAGCTTCCGCATAGCTGTCATACGAAAAGACCGGCTGCGCCCACGTCGCGGCCCGTTTTCCGAGTTCCCGGCATTCCGCCGGATGATCGAAAATCCACAACAGCGCCCTCTGGAGATCGCGCATGTTGAAATCCGGATCGATCTTCAATGTGCCCTCGTCGGGCAGATCGCGATAAAATCCATGATCGAGAACAATGGTTGGCCGACCGGAAAGCATGGCCTCGATCGCCGAGGCAGAGGCTCCCTCGAGGATCGGCCGTCTCAAGCACAGTAAGGCATCCGCACTTTCGATCGCGCGGGCAAGTTCGGAACTGGAGAGCGGGCCCGTCATCCGGAGGGAAACGCCAAGACTATTGGCGAGGTCGCCAAGATGACGACGCATATCGTCCGATATCGGTCCGGCAAGCGTATAACTGCAACGCTCCCGTAGCCGCGGCAACTCGCCCAGTGCCGAAATAATCTCTGTACTCAGCTTGTTTTCGTTGATGCAACCGATCGTTGCCAAGTGCAGAGTCTCGCTCGCCTGTCTCGTACGTAAAGGGGCAATCGGCTCGGGCAGATCGTAAGGGAGGGGAATGTGGCGGACTGGTCCGGCGCAACTGCTCGCAAGCCGCGGCACATAGTGACGGCCGTGCGCGACCGCTGCCACCGCATGTGGCGCCAGCCATTCCAGCATGGCAAAATGCTTGGCTGCCTCAGTCAGATAAGCCGGACCGAGCCCTGCCGGCGGATAGGTACCGGAGCCATATAATTCGTCGACAGCGGCGGCGATGCGGTTCGTTTCCCCGCGCGCGGTCATCCACCCGCAAAAGAGATGAAAGATCAGCAGGTCATGGAAAATGCAGATGCCGGGGATCTGCAGCGCGGCATCGGCGGCATACAGGTGGAATTTGCCTTGATCGCCGATATTGTAGACGAGCAGGTCATACCTGCGCAGCCAGTGGTAATCCGTCATATCGGCTAGTGAAAGGACTGTCAGCTCGGACGCCAGCTGTGGCTCCGCGAGAACTGAGGCATGTTCAGTCCGCAGCAGATCGATCTCGACGCCGCGGCGCGCAAGCGCATCGGTGACGCCAATGCTGAATTGCCCGATGGCGGAAGCATGATTGAGAGGCGTTGCCCAGCCGATCTTCATGAGAGCAGCCTCTCGATTGTGCTGGGCCAGTTGACATTCTTGCCCGCCCAAAGCTCACGGCCCGCACGGCCAAGCTGCTCGGCAAACCTCGGCTCGAAAAACAGCCGATCCATCGCATCAGCCAAACTGGCTGGCGTTGGTTCGACCACCAGACCGGTCGCGCCGTCGCTCGCTATTTCTAAAACGCCGCCGGAATCGATGGAGGTTATAACAGGCTTCTCAGCCTGAAACGCCTCCATCGTCACATAGCCGGCGGAGTCTTCGTCCAGAGGCAGATAGGCGCAGGCAAGGGCGTTATTGACGTAAGCTGCGAGCTTTTTGCGGTCCAGAAAGCCGAGGTCGAGTATCACCCGGCCTTTGAGAGCAGGGTCATCCGCAGCTCTGCGCAGCCGCTCGGCGTCATGAGGCGTATCGGGCGGCCCGCCTATGATCAGTCCGACGTTGCTCCGGCAAAACCTCATGGCCTCGATAAGCAGATGCTGCCGCTTTCCGGCGTTCACGCGACCGCCGGCGAAGATATAGTTCCCGGTTGAGACATTCGCGAAGATCTCCGGATCGTTCAGCGGCGGGTGAAGCACCGCCGACGAGAAACCATTGTAGTGCTTCAGCCGATCGCGCGTCGTCTTGCTGTTGACGAAAATACCATCGACGGCGCCGAAACAAGCATCGTCTGCCTGTACGACGAGCTTACGAACGGCATGGCCGCGCTCATTGTCAGGGATATGCGACTGTCCTCGGTCGAAAAGGTCATAGGCCTGACGATATTGATGGAGCAGCCAGAGCGTCTTGTGCTGGTGCGGGATCAAATAGGCGGGGAATTTGAGGCCAATCACCCGATCAACCCAGTAAAGCTCCATCATTCGGCAAAGCATCATCTCCTCGATGACGCGCTCAAAGGGATCCCATGAGAAGGGGATGCGCAGCAACTCTGCGGAAACGCCCTTCGTACGCTGCAGGTTCGCTACGAGATGTTCGGCCAGTTGTTCCGCTCCGCCGCGAACGAAGGGCGCCATATTATTTACCACCAATATTTTCACGCCAGAACACTCTCGATTACATGCGGCCAGCCGATGCGCATTTCCTCGATCCGCTCGTGCGCGGCGCGGCCCAATATCTTCGCCCCTTCGCGATCCAGCCAAAGAGCATCGAAAGCCGCAGCGAGACTTTCCGGTGCCGGATCGCAGACAAAGCCGTTAAGCTCGTGTTCGACGAGCTCAAGGGTGCCGCCGGCGTCGCAAGTGGTGACCAGAGGTCTTTCGGCGAGTGCGCCTTCCAGCATTGGATAGCCATAGCTGTCTTCGTCGACAGGCGCGTAGACCACCCCTAATGCGCGCCCGACGATCTCGGCCTTCTCCTCCTCGGAGATCCAGCGATGTTCGATGGTCACTTTGTTTCGGAGCCGATGCTTCGCCACAAGCATTCGCAGTTTTTCGTAATATTTGCCGTCGTGACTGAGGCCGCAAAGGCGCAGTTTCACGTTCGACTTAACAAATCCCATGGCCTCAATGAAAAGCTCCTGCCTCTTGTGCGATTCGACGCGGCAGACGGAGACAATTTCGTCGCCGTAAGGGCCCGGCCGAAACCGCTCCGGCCGGTGGATCGGCGGATAAAGCACCTCGCTGTCCAGTCCGTTGAACTTTTTCAGCCTGTCAGAGACGATGCGGGAATTGGTAAAGACACGCTTCGCCTCGCTTATCGCAGCTGTGTCAGCGGCGAAAAGCCGGCTGCGAAATGCTCTCCCGGCGGCGTTGTCTTCGAGCGGATTGTGCGGTGTCTCCCAGAGGTCATAGAACTTGCGGAAATGATGAATGAACCAAAGCGTCTTATTAGGATGCGGGATCACGTAGGCGGGCGGCCGAAACGCAATGAGCTTGTCAGCGCTCTTCGCGATATCGATCATCCGGTAGGCCATCATCTGACGGAACATGGTATCCGGCGTTTCGACGAAGGGTAGCCAGACAATCTCGGTCTGATGGCCACGTTTGACCAGCTCAGCAGCCAGCCATTCGACGATGAACCTGGCTCCTCCATTGATGAAGGGCACGTAGGATGAGCAGAGTGCGACCTTCATCTGCAGAACTGAGTAGCGGTAATCAGCGCCGATACGATGCGATCGACGTCGCCTTCGGTCAGGCGGGCATGGGTCGGAAGGTTTATTCCGCGTGCTGACAGCCTGTCTGCAACGGGATAATCCCCACTCTCTTCCAGATAGGGCGGCAACCGATGGATCGGGTAGAAGACCGGACGTGTCTCGATCCCGACCGCAGCCATTCTCGCCATAACGTCGTCACGCGAAGATTTGGCGGCGTTTCGCAGAATGACCGTATACATCCAGTAGACATGCTTAGCCCATGGCGCGGTCGCGGGCAGATCGAACAGCTCGCCACAGGCCTCCAGCCTTTCATGGTACCACAGCGCCACACGTTTTCGTGCGGCAAGCTGATCGCCGACATGCTCCATCTGCGCTACGCCGATCGCGGCCGCGAGATTGGTCATGCGGTAATTGTATCCGATCACCGGAAACCAATAGCGCCGCGCGGGATCCATTCCCTGACCCCGATAGAGCCGCAGCCTCTCGGCAAGATTACGGTCATCCGTAACCACCGCACCGCCTTCGCCGGTGGTAATGATCTTGTTGCCGAAAAAACTGAACGCACCGCATTTGCCGATCGCGCCGACCGTCCGGCCGTTACACCTTGCACCATGCGCTTCCGCGGCATCCTCCACGACCACAATATGATGACGCTCGGCGAGCGCTTCGATCTCAGCCATATCCGCCGGATGGCCATAGAGGTGGACGGGCATGATCGCCTTGGTGCGCGAAGTAATCTTGGCCGCCGCGCTTGCCGGATCGATCGTCATGGTAAGCGGATCACAATCGGCGAGAACGGGTGTCGCGCCGCAATATCGCACGGCGTTCGCGCTCGCTACGTAGGTCAGAGTGGGAACAATGACTTCGTCCCCTGCCTCTATGCCGAGCGCCACGAGCGCCAAATGCAGCGCGGTCGTGCCGTTATTCGTGGCAACCGCATACTGTGCATCGCAAAACGCAGCGAATGCTGCTTCGAATTGCTGAATGAACTTGCCCGAAGACGAGATCCAGGTCGACCGCAGGCATTCGGAAACATAGGCGAGCTCATTTCCCGTCAAAGAAGGCTCGGCAACGAAAATTTTGTTCGTTGCCGTCCGGCATCCTTCGTCTTCATGTCGAATTGGACGGTCGGGAAACGGGACGGACGGTAATTGATCCATCGGAGCGCCAAACATCGATCAACGCAAATTGAAATCAAAGAGCTGGTTGTCCCGATCGCTCGGAACCGGGCCGTCACTGTCGACGATTGCATCGGTTTGTCAACTTTCGAGCGAGAGAAATCCAAAAATTCTACCTAGAAGGGTATTCATACTGAGGTGCTGGAAGCGGGTTCGTTGATCATCTCGGGAGTTGGCGGCGAATTGGCACAACCAATGATAATAAAATTGTTGAAATGCAACCTTACGTATTGAGGCAATCCAATCCCAGCGCTATTTAGCGGAATTGGCGACGTTTTCGGCCGTGCAGCATTCGAACCGAGTGCTCTGGCAAAAATGGATTGCTTGTTGTGGGACATTCGATGACCATGGCCGCTCGTGCTTCGGAGGTGAATTCAGCTCAGCTTCGACGTTCCAGCCAACGCCCACTTTCAATTTTTCACGTCATGCCGCGGGGCATGTATTTTGGCCGATCGAGGGCAACCTCGATCGATCTTTGCGTCCGCGATCTTGTCGCAGCGAGCCGCTTTTGCGGATCGACGACAATCCTTGCCGAACCCGTCGCTGACGCCTTTGAGGACGTCGCGCTGCTCGGCCTACCCTCTGCATCGAGATGTGTCATCTTCGCGCGGGCTAATCGTGTCGCGCGCTTCGCCCGAATGCAGCGTCCGGATTTGATCGTCGTTCAGCAGCATTTGCCGACGGCTGCCGCGATCGCCGGGCGTCTGCCTGGAACGAAAGTCGTTCTGCACACCCATAATTTTCACAAAGACTATCGCGGTGTGACATTCAATCAGCGCGCCCGGCGCGCTTTCAGGAAGCGCCGATATGAGAAGCTTGCGGGCATCATTCATGTCAGCGAGGCATGCGCCGCCCGCTTTGCAGAAACCTGGTCCGATCTGCGGCTCCCCAGCTGTGTCGTTTATAACGGCTTGGATTTCGAGCGCTGGAGGCCCCAAGCCGTCCGCGCGGAAGAAGTGCTCTATGCCGGGCGGTGTGCTCCGGAGAAGGGGACGTTGGAGGCCGCCAGAGCGGCTGCGACCATCTTGCGGCAATTCCCCAGTTGGCGGACGCAGTTCATCCTCTCGGCGGTCGAGACCCACCCCGGATATTTCCAGCAAGTGCAACAGGTCCTGGCCGGGCTCGGCGCCCGGAGTATCGTTCGAGTTCAGCGCCCGTTTGAGGATGTCAAGGCGGCTTTCGAGATGGCAGCGATCGCGGTAGTGCCGTCAAACTGTTCCGAGGGCTTCGGCCGCACGGCCCTCGAAGCGCATGCAGGCGGCGCGGCGGTCATTTCATCCGGCGCTGGTGCCCTAGCCGAGATCAGTGACGATTGCGCGATCAGGCTCCCATGCGTCGCGGCTGGCGCGATCGCAGGCGCGATCGAAATGCTGATCCGTCAGCCCGATGCACGATCGAGGATCGCTCATGCCGGCGCCAGGCGGGTCAGGGCGTTATTCAACATTGGGTGCCAGGCGGCCCGCTTAGACGCATTCTGCCTCCAACTTCATTCGCAAGAGCGGACGATTAAACAGCGTCGATTTCTCCACACATCCGAGCATAGTCCGAATCAGATTTGAGAAATGAAATGGTAAAACGAGCGTTGATTACCGGCATAAGCGGGCAGGACGGCGCTTATCTCGCCAGGCTCCTACTGAATAAGGATTACAGGGTCTACGGCGCTGTCAGACGGACCTCGCTGGCGAGCCTGCACCGCCTGGAGGAGCTTGGGATTAGAGACTACGTCCATCTGATCGACTTCGATCTGATGGAGCACGGTAATGTCATCGAGACAATTCGAACGCTCAAGCCGCACGAGATCTACAATCTGGCGGCGCAGAGCTATGTCAGCACCTCGTTCAAACAACCCATCTACACGACGGAAGTTGACGGCTTGGCGGTCACGAGAATGTTGGAAGCGATCCGCCTGTTTTCCCCCGAGACTCGCTTCTATCAGGCATCGACCTCGGAAATGTTCGGCAAGGTGCAGGCGATTCCGCAAAACGAGGAGACACCGTTCTACCCCCGCAGCCCTTATGGCGTGGCGAAGCTCTATGCCCACTGGATCGTAAAGAACTATCGGGAGTCTTACGGGCTGTTTACATGCTCAGGCGTGCTGTTCAACCACGAATTGCCTCTTCGGGGACGGGAGTTCGTCACACGCAAGATTACGCTCGGCCTGGCGAATGTCCGAGCCGGTCGCCAGAAGGAGATCGAGCTTGGAAATCTTGCTGCGGAGCGCGACTGGGGATTTGCCGGCGATTACGTGCAGGGTATGTGGCAGATGTTGCAGAGGCCGGCGGGAGATGATTTCGTGCTGGCGACCAACAGCTCATTTTCTGTGCGCGACTTTGTCGATCACGCCGGCCGGTCGCTGGATTTTGATATTGAATGGGACGGCGAGGGTGCAGAGGAGAGAGGCATCGATCGAAAGTCCGGAGAGACGATCGTCTGTGTTAGCAGAAATCTCTTCCGTCCTGCGGAGGTCGACCTTCTGATCGGCGATTTCCAGAAGGCCAGGAGGGAACTGGGTTGGGAACCTAAGACCGATTTTCCGGAGCTGGTCAGCATGATGACAGGCGCCGATTATGATCGCGTGCAATCGGACCGCGTCTTCTTCTAGCATGAGCTCCCTGCCTTCCGGTCGGTATATTTTCGACGTCACCGATATGGTGCGCTTCGCTTATATCGGCGGTCCGGTCACCGGGATTCCGCGCGTTGCGCTCACGCTGGCCTCTCAGGCTTACCGCCTCAAGCCCGATCAGGTGACGATCGGCTATTTCGATGCCATCACAAGAAAGTATCGAGTTCTGGCAGATCCAGGCCTAGCCTTCGATTCGGACGAACTCTGCGCTCACCTGAAGAGATCCGCCAGTTTCGTGAAACCGGTGAAATTCTGGAAATACAAAGACTCCAGCATCAAATCCCGCTATCGAACGTTCGCCCGGCAGCTGACATTGCGAATGCTGCGGGCTCATTCGGACCTCTTCGGCGCGTCGAATCCAAATCGCGAAATATCTTTTGACAGAGGCGACAAGCTAATCTGCCTGGGTAGCGGCTGGGATTCGCTCGAGCTCGTATCTCATCTCACTAGCAGCGGCGTCTTGCAAAAGATCGATGAGTTTATCGTCCTCGTGCATGATCTCATCCCGCTTCTGTCGCGGGCATTGCCCGGTGTCGTGGATGCGCGTCTGTATCGGCATTGGCTCCAGCAAATCCTAGGAACGGACGCGAGTTTGTTGTTTTATTCCTCGAGCAGCGAAACGGATGCGTGCGATTGGTTGAAGAAGCAGGGCTATCTGCGATTTTCAAGCAGACGATTTCGGCTCGGCGATGAGCTGATTGCGGCTGCGAAAGATAAAGATGAAGTCCGCAAAGAGGTGCAGCGCCTTTCGAACGAACCGTTCATGCTTTTCGTAGGAAGCATGAACGGACGCAAGAACGGCCTCAATCTTCTCAGGGCGTTGCGACAACTTCACGGAGTTTCAAATGGCCGTCGATTTCCGCGTCTCGTTGTTGCCGGATCGTCTACGCCCCACGACATCAATGATCTCTGTCCGGATCGTTCCGACTTACCCGATCTCGTTTTCGTCACCAAGCCTAACGACACCGAACTTGCGTGGCTCTACAGCCATTGCCGATTTACCGTCTACCCGAGCTTATACGAAGGCTGGGGGTTGCCGGTCGGCGAAAGCCTCTGGCACGGCAAAATCTGCGCCACATCGAATTGCAGTTCGATGCCGGAAGTCGGTGGAGATGATTGCGACTATTTCGATCCACACGATCCGACCGATATGGCTCGAGTTCTCCAGCCGCTGATTTTCGACGAGGCCTATCTTCAAAACAAAATGGCGAACATTAACCGAGGGCGCCTCAAGAGTTGGCGTGAGTCAGCGCTCGATCTCTTGTCCGTTTTGGACGCGCCGTCAAACGTCACGCAGTTTCATGAAGCCGCCTAGCGTGGCAGTTATCTCACGCTGACAATCATTCTTTTGCTCCGTTGGGATCGCGCGCGGAACAGTCGGGTTGTGCCGTTCGTTTGACTCTACAGGTCCGACCGGGTTTCGCCGCTGACGCTACACGCCAGGGCGAATCGTCAGCCGTCCCCAAGGCGAGCCGGTGGAATTCCGCTCAGGCTCGGATCTCAGCGATGCGCCCGAGAACGGGAAGCCCGGCGCTTGCACGCGCTCCTCGATTGGGAGCGCCCGCGATGGTCCCTTCAGCGGTTTGAAGCAGGAGGATACCTGATGGCAAAAGCACAGACACAGAAGAAAACCGAGATCCTCGAAAGCGGCGACATCTTCTTTCTTTTCCGTCCGCGGGTTGATGACGACGACCCATCCGGCAGCGACGACGTTCAGCGGTTCTATCTGGTCCTGCGGCCGGAGAGCGGCGGCAAGGTCCGGCTGATCGTGCTCGGGCGCAAGCATTTGCCCGAAGCGGATGAACATGAGCGCGTATGGGGATTTGTCGATGCCGTGGAGGATTCAGCAGGGAAACTCGAACCTGCCTTGCGAGAGGCAACCTATGAAACCAAAACCCGGGGCGAGCAGCGCAGGCCAGCGGTTCGTCCTGCCGGCGAAGGCGTCTACATCATCAGCCTCGAAGACGGTCAGATGCATCTGTCCTATGAGCTTGAGCTGCCGAAAAAGACTGGGGATGTGCAGGAGGCGTTCAACATCGTCCCGAAGGCAAGTTATGCGCTTTCCGTCAAAAACCCCGAAAAGGGGCAGCCAAAAGGTGTCGGCTTGAGAAAGAACCAGAAAGCTGATTATCCCAAGAAGCTTCAGCAAGAATTCCGTGAACGGCGTTTTGATCAGGAGGATGTAAAGCTGCTCGACTACGAGGGCGCGGAGTTGATCCTTGTCGGCGCACGAACCGATCCGGAAAAGACATACGGCTTGGAGATCAAGACCGAGAATGAGGACTACGACCACGCGGAGGTCGTAAACCAACTGCACATGGCGCGATCGCGCCATCCTGTTGCGCCGCTCTTCACCGGTCGGTGGGACTGATCTCGTTTCACGCACCGCGCGGAAACTGCCAATGCCCTTAGCCGAAGGCCGGTCGACCGGAACACTCGCTCCGCTTCCGGCGTTTGGCGCAAATCACCTCTCGGTCACAGGAGAATGCAATGGCCTTTTCGCTTGAAAGCCCCGCATTCCGGTCAGGCGGCGAAATTCCGCGCAAATATGCGCGGGACGGTGAGAACGTCTCGCCACCGCTCGTCTGGAAGGACGCCCCGGCTGAAACCGAAAGCTTTGCCCTCATCGTCGAGGACCCGGATGCGCCATCGGGCACCTTCCGCCATTGGGCGATCCACAACATCGGTGCCAACCGTGACGGGCTACCGGAGGGAAGGACGTCCAGCGCGAAGACCGAAAGCCTCGGGTACGGGGTGAACGACTTCGGCAATTCTCACTATGATGGCCCGCAACCGCCGAAGGGGCACGGGGTCCATCACTATCATTTCCGGCTACTGGCCCTCGACGTCCTCAGCCTCGATGTCGGCGAGAACGCTCCGATCGATGAAATTTGGGCCAAGGCGCAGCCGCATGTTCTGGCGGACACGGAACTCGTCGGCACTTTCGAGAACCGTTAACGCGGCGCGAAAGGCGAACCGCGATGTCAGGCGCCTCCCCAAGAACATTTCGCCTCAGCCGCTCCGGCAACCCGCAGTCTCGGACGGGCACATTCTGCACGACGCCTAGTCTCGCGCGACGACCTCAATGTGAAAACAGGACGGGACAGGTCATTGCGTCAATGATATCTCGCGTGGCGCCGCCGAACACCAGTTCCCGTACCCGGGAATGCCCATAGGCTCCCATGACGAGAAGCTCTATGCCGTTGTCGGCAATGGCAGAGAGGACAGCCTCGCCGACGCTGATATCATCGGCGATGTTATGTCTCGCCGTCGTCTTCACCCCGTGCCTCGCCAGATGGGCGGCAATTTCCGCCCCGCCAAACTCGCCGTTCTCCGGATTGACGCTGAAAATGACAACCTCCTGGGCGCGCTTCAGAAGCGGTAGTGCATCGTGCACGGCCCGGGCGCTTTCGCGCGTCCCGTTCCAGGCCACCATGATCCGCTTTGCCAGCGCGTCGTATCGTCCAACATAGGGAACCATCAGCACCGGGCCGCCCGCAGAAAGCAGAAGCGACTGAACAACGGGGTCCTGCGGCGCTGGATTGTCCGGATCGGGCTGGCTGATCACAATCAAATCGGCGTAGCGCGCGGCAGCCGCCATGACATCGAACGGGTTGCCCTCCATGATGTGGAAGTCGGCCGGCACACTGGCCGCGTTCGCCGACGCCTCGAAATCCTCACGGCGCTGCATCGCGAAGCGCCGTATCTCTTCATAGCGCTGCTGCACCACTTGGGTCGACACTTGTGCCGCTACGAAATCCGGGATCACCGGATAATCAAGCATGTAAACACCCGTCAGCCGGGCTTCGAAGCCTACAGCAAGCGAAATTGCGTATTTCAAGCGCTCGTCTGCGTGCGAATCTTCGGCCTGATGGACCAAAATATCCTTGAATGTCATTACCTTGCCCTCTCTTCCTACGAGCGCGACCGCCTGGAGCCAGTTCACTACATCTAGCACGGCACATCCCGGCGCGAATTGATCGCAATCAAATCGCGGAGATCCACAGCCAGTGCTACTGCCCCGCCAGCGCCAAGATCTCGGCGGCAATTCGGTCGGCCAGGCTTCCGATCGCCTCGGCTACCGCGGGGGAGGGCGCCGTGCCAGCTTCGAAATTCTCCGCCTCGATGGCGTAGACGATGCAGCAGGGGGGCAGCTGACCCAGCTTTCGGGCCAGTTCGATAGCCTCGAAGAGCCCTACCCCATGCGTGGAGGTCGAGCAGGTGAAGGCGGCTTTCGGGAACGGCTCGTCGCTGACATCGAGGCGATGTATGGTGCCGGGGGCCGCACCAGACCGGCAGGCGTCGATCAGGATTGCAGCCTTCGCATCCGAGAGATATGCAAGGAGCGAGCCGGGCTCGCCGCCCTGCTCAGCGATCTTCACATGAGGCGGCAGCATCTCCCGAAGGTGCCGCGCAACCATGCGCCCGACTGCGTCGTCGCCACGGTCGGAATTGCCGACGCCGATGACGACCCAGCCGCGATCGGGGCCCCTGTGCACCATCATCCACGATCGATCTCAAGCCGCAGGAAATGCGTTGCGCAGGAGATGCAGGGGTCATAATTTCTAATCGTCTGCTCGCAGCGTCGGCTCAGCGCCTCATCCGGCAGATCGAGAAAGTCGCCAATATAGCTCAGCAGATCCTCCTCGATGCTCGCCTGATTTTGCGACGTGGGCGGAACGATATTGGCCTCGGCGATGGTGCCGTCGGCTTCAAGCTGATAGCGGTGATAGAGCAGCCCGCGCGGGGCCTCCGTCGCCGCATAGCCGACCCCTACGTGCGGTTCGATGGCGACGGCGGGACTGTCCGGTTCCTGATAATCCGTGATAATGTGCAAAGCCTCGTCGCAGGCATGAACCACCTCGACCGCCCGCACCACGATGCTCTGGTAAGGATTGGCGCAGACCGGGCCGAGCCCAGCCTCGCGCGCCGCCTGCTGCACGAGCGGCGAAAAACGGTCGAAATTCAGGCTGTAGCGCGCGAGCGGTCCCACGAGATATGACCCGCCCCCATCGCGAAAATGCGAATGCAGCGCATTACTGCGCGGCACATGCACCTCCTCGAAATGGCCGTCGTAGTCGGCGATCGCGATATCCAGCCCCTTGCTGGAGACGATCCGGCCCTCATTGAACGGATATTCATCCGGGTGCTGAAGGGAGACGAATGTGTAATCGCGCGAGCAGTCGGGGAATTCAAAACCCGCAACCCAGCGCAGCGTCTCGAGCGCCATGTCGCGCGCCGCCTTCATCTTCTCGGCCATTGGCTCCAGCTCGCGGGGACGCGGCACGCGGTAGAAGCCGCCGACGCGGACATTGATCGGATGGATCTCGCGCCCGCCGAGAAAGGTGAGCAACTCGTTGCCGAGCTTCTTCAGCGCCAGGGCGCGTCGGACGACATCGGGATGGTCCTGCGCCATATCGACAACGCCGTTATAGCCGAGGAAATCCGGCGCGTGCAGCATCGTCATGTGCAGGACATGACTCTCGATCCATTCGCCGCAATAGATCAGACGGCGCAGATCACGCACCGGTCCGTCGACGGTCATGCCGAAAGCGTTCTCCATCGCATGAACGGCGCTCATCTGATAGGCGACCGGGCAGATGCCGCAGATGCGCGCGCTGATATCCGGCGCTTCGGAGAAGGCGCGGCCGCGCAGAAGCGCCTCGAAAAAGCGCGGCGGCTCGAAGATATTGAACTCGGCCGACGCGATCTTGCCGTCGCGCACCTCGACCTTCATCGCGCCTTCGCCTTCGACGCGGGCGAGATAGTCAGCCTTGATCGTCTTACCGGCCATGGCGCTCACCCTCCTGGCGGAACTCCGGCGCATTGGCGTTGAACGTATGATAGATGCGCTGCAGGTCGCGCTCGTCCATGCCGAGACGGGCGAGCCAAAGGCTCAGCGAAGGCGCGTTCGGCGTTTCCTTCGGGCCATAGCAGCCATAACAGCCGCGGTCATAGGAAGGGCAGATCGCCCCACAGCCGGCGTGCGTGACGGGGCCGAGGCACGGCGTGCCATGCGCCACCATCACGCAGACATTCCCGCGAAGTTTGCATTCGATGCAGGTGCTGTGGGCAGGCGTGACCGGCCTGCGCCCCGCAAGAAAGGCGGAGATCACCTCGACAAGCTGACGCTTGCTGATCGGGCAGCCGCGCAACTCGAAATCGACCTTCACATGGTCGCCGATCGGAGTGGAGGTCGCGAGCGTCTTGATGTAGTCCGGCTGCGCATAGACGATTGAGGCGTATTGCTTCACATCGGCGAAATTGCGCAGCGCCTGGATGCCGCCCGAGGTGGCGCAGGCACCGATGGTGACCAGCCTGACCGAGCGTTCGCGTATATCTTTGATGCGTTCGGCATCGTGTGGCGTGCTGACCGAACCTTCAACCAGCGAAAGGTCGTAGCGGCCTTCGATACGGCTTTGTCTGGCTTCCGGAAAATAGGCGATGTCGATCGCGCCGGCGACGGCCAGCAATTCGTCCTCGCAGTCGAGCAGGCTGAGCTGGCAGCCATCGCAAGAGGCGAATTTCCAGACGGCCAGCCGCGGTTTCGTTGCCGCCATCTCAGAACTCCTTCAGCCGCAACAGATCGCGCAGGCGGTCGTATCGGAACACCGGCCCATCCTTGCAGACGAAGACCGGCCCGAACTGGCAGTGGCCGCAAAAGCCGATGGCGCATTTCATATTGCGCTCCATGGACAGATAGATGGTGTCATCGGCGACCTCGCCATGACGCAAAGCGTCGATGGAGAAGCGCATCATCACCTCCGGACCGCAGACCAAGGCGATCGTGTGCATTGGATCGAATGAGGCGCGCGAGATCAGCGTGGTGACGACGCCGACATGGCCATGCCAGTCCAGCCCCGCATGATCAACCGTGACCTCGACCTCGATATCCAGCCGCTTGCGCCAGGCGTCCAGCTCGTCGCGAAACAGGATCTGCTCCGGGCTGCGCGTGCCGTAAAGCAGTGCGATCCTGCCATAGCGCTCGCGCTGAGCGAGGAGACCGTATAGCGCCGGGCGCAATGGGGCGAGGCCAAGGCCGCCTGCAACGATGACCACGTCCTGCCCCAAGGCTTCTGCCATCGGCCAGCCGACGCCGAAAGGCCCCCGCAGGCCGAGCGCGTCGCCTGGCTGAAGCTGTGTCAGCGCTGTCGAGACCGGACCAACGGCGCGGATCGTATGAACCAGCCGGTTCTGCTCCGCCGCGTCACCGCTGAAGCTGATCGGCACCTCGCCGACGCCGAAAATACTCAGCATGTTGAACTGCCCCGGCGCAAAGGGTGTGGCCGGAGCACCTGTGTCTTCCGGCTCGATATCCAATGTGAAGACATCGGACACATCCTGACGCACCGCGTGCACGCGGCCGATGTGCGGCGCCATCGGGTCAGCGGCCGGCGCAGGCGGCATGGGTGTCTCAGTGATGAGCGCCATAGACATCGAGCATCTGTATGCGGGTTGCGTGAAGCCGCTCGAACAGGACCGGCACGAAGCGCTTCATTAGCTCATAGCCGAGATCGTGATCGGCCTCGCATTTGTTACGCAGGCAGTTGGCGTCCATGGCGATGGCGCGGACCAGCTCGAGCGCTCTGGCATCGTGGCGCCAGTGGTAGGGCGGCATCAGCCAGGAGACGCCGACGATTTCGCCCTCGCCCAGCGTCTGGAAGGTCAGCGCTCCGCGGCCGGGTTCCTGGATCTGCAGCGCGACGCGGCCGTGCCGGATGAGATAGAGCTGGTCGGCGGGATCGCCTTCATGAATCAGATACTGGCCCGCCTCGAAGCGCACATTCTTGGCGCAGCCAGCGACGAGCTTGCAGAACGCCTCGCCAAGGCCAGCGAAGAAGCGATGTTCACAGACGATGCGTTCCAACCCTTCCATGTCTATCCTTTCCGGCCCTGCTCGCTGTCGCGGATCGCCCGGACTTCCTCGGTGATGTCGATGCCGACCGGACACCAGGTGATGCAGCGTCCGCAGCCGACGCAGCCGGAGCTGCCGAACTGGTCATGCCAGGTGGCGAGCTTGTGGGTGAGCCATTGCCGGTATCGGGATCGCGCAGTCGGGCGCACGCTGCCGCCATGGATGTAGGAGAAGTCCATGGTGAAGCAGCTATCCCAGCGGCGGCTGCGCGAACTCTCCACGCCGGTCAGATCGCTGGCATCCTCAACGCTGGTGCAGAAGCAGGTCGGGCAGACCATGGTGCAATTGGCGCAGGTCAGGCAGCGCCCGGCCACATCGTCCCAGCGCGGATGATCGAGATTGCGCATGAGGAGATCGTGGACCTCATCAGCCGGCATCTCGCGACCCATCGACGCCGCCGTCCGGGCAACGACGGCCTCGGCCGCCGCCTTTTGCTCTCGCGTCGCCGCGCGTTGCGGCAGGGTAGCCAGAATCTCGCGGCCCAATTCGGTCCCGGCCTCGGCAACGAAAATATGCTCGCCGGGCCGTACGAGTTCCGCCAGCGCAATATCAAAGCCCGCCTCGACTCTCGGCCCGGTTTTCATCGAGGCGCAAAAGCAGGTGCCGCCGGCCTTGGAGCAATTGAGCGCGACAATAAAATTGTCCTTGCGGCGGGCGCGGTAATGCGGGTCGACATAGGGGCCGCCGAGAAACACACGGTCCTGAATGGCGATGGCGTTCAGCTCGCAGGCGCGCACGCCGATGAAGGCGAAGGTGTCATTGTTTTCCGGCTCGGGCGTCACCTGGATCGCTGCACCATCCCGCTTCGCCCGCCACATGGGCAGGATCGGCGGATGCAGGAACCGCTTCCACGAATGCGGCCCCACGGCATAGCCGAACAGCGCCTCGTCCTCACGGCGCTCCAGGCGATAATGGCCGGGCGCCTGATCGTCGGTCCAGCCCTTCGGCAGGTCGGCGAGCGAGGCGATGTCGTCATAGACGATGGCACGGTCGCGCAGGGTCGGACCGATGAGCCGATAGCCCCGGCTTTTCAGACTGTCGAGGAGCCCCTGAAGGCCTTCCGCAGTCAGAATCGTGTTTGCGCCTGCTTCCATGTGACCTTGCCGGAACCCGATGCCGCCGAGCCAATCGAGGTTCGAAGCTTAGAGCGCCAATCTTGCGCCTTCCTCACTGACGCGGCCGAAACGCGGCGCAAAAGATGGAGATTGCCATCGATAAGAGGCCGGCCGCAGGATTTTCACCCTCTCACCAGGACGCCGCGAATACCTTGACACGAGTCAACGTAACCGCCGCCCCGCTGAACTACACCATGAAACCGCCCGCCGCAGAAGTCCAGGCACCGATCGCCACAGCTTCGGCCTGGCATCAGCAAGGGGCGATAGAAAGCAATGAGGGTTTTGGGCCAACGTAACAGCGCCGTTGCCGGTCGCGCCCGTCCTTTTCGATGCCCCCAATTCAATGAGCTGACCAGATGACCAAACTGCTGACCGACCGCTTTCTGCGCAGGGCGCTGATCATTATGGCGCTTGGCGGTCTCGTGCTCGGTGGTCTGGCCTGGCTGGCGGGGCGGGAAGGCCTGGCCCAGTGGCTATGGGCTGCCGGCACGCTGCCGGTCGTCATCGGCCTCGCCGTGTCGATGGCCCGTGATCTACTCGCCGGGCGTATGGGCGTCGACGCCGTCGCCTTCGTCTCGATGTCGGCGGCACTGCTGCTCGGGCAGAACCTCGCCGGCATCGTCGTCGCGGTCATGTATGCGGGCGGCAACCTGCTTGAGGACTTCGCCGTCGCCCGCGCCGAGCGTGATCTCAAGTCGCTCGTCGACCGCGCGCCGCGGGTTGCGCATCGGTGGATCGACTCGTCGGTCGAGGATATCCCGATCGAGGAGGTTGCGGTCGGAGATTTGATCCTGGTCCGGGCGGGCGAAGTGATCCCGGTCGATGGCGTGATCTCGAGCGCTGCCGCCGTGGTTGACGAAGCGGCGCTTACCGGGGAGCCGATCCCGGTCAATCGGGGGCGAGGAGAGCCGGCACGCAGTGGCACCATCAATGCGGGGGAAACGTTCGAGCTGCGTGCCACAGCACCGGCCTCCGAAAGCACTTACGCCGGCATCGTCAGGATGGTCACCGCTGCGCAGACGGCCAAAGCTCCCTTCATCCGGCTCGCCGACCGCTATGCGCTGATCCTGCTTCCGGCAACGCTGCTGCTCGCCGGCGGCGCGTGGCTGGTCTCGGGCGACGCCATTCGCGGCCTCGCCGTCCTCGTCGCCTCGACGCCTTGCCCGCTCATTCTCGCCGCGCCCGTCGCCTTCATCGCAGGGGTCTCCCGCGCCGCACGGCTCGGCATCCTGATCAAAGGCGGCGGCGCGCTAGAGGCGCTTGCCAGAACCCACACCGTGATGTTCGACAAGACCGGGACGCTGACGGTCGGCGGCGCACGTCTTGTCGCCATCGAAACGGCGCCCGGCCAGAGCGCCGACGATGTGCTGCAACTCGCCGGATCGCTGGAGCAGGCGTCGCACCATGTCGTCGCCGCAGCAATCGTCTCTGCCGCCCGCGCGCGCGGGCTGGATCTCGAAGCGCCGGAGCAGGTGCGTGAGACCATGGGCTCCGGCCTCGAGGGACGCGTCCGCGATCGGCATGTCGGGGTCGGTTCATATCAACTCGTCTGCGGACCGGCACATCCGCTTGATTGGGCCGCGCGAGCATTGAGACGGGCCTCGTGGCGTTCGGCGCTCAGCGTCTTCGTTGCTGTGGACGGCCATCTGATCGGCGCCATTCTGATGGCCGACGAATTGCGCCGGGAGACGCCGCGGGCCGTCCAGGCGCTGCGCAGCGCCGGCGTCGCCCGCATCGTCATGGTCACCGGCGACCGCGCTGACGCCGCCGAGACCATCGCCGCTGCCCTCGACCTCAATGCCGTCCTGGCCGACCGGGTGCCGTTGGACAAGGTCGATGCCGTGGCGATCGAGCAGAAGCTGCACCCGACGGTCATGGTTGGCGACGGCATCAACGATGCACCGGCGCTGGCCGCCGCCGATGTGGGCATCGCCATGGGAGCGAGAGGCGCCAGCGCATCGTCCGAAGCCGCGGATGTGGTCATTCTCGAAGACCGGCTCGACCGCGTTTCCGACGCCATCGCTATCGCGCGCCGGTCCCGCGGCATTGCGGTTCAGAGCATCGTCGCCGGAATGAGCCTTTCGGGCGTGGCCATGATCGCCGCCGCGCTCGGCTGGCTTGCCCCCGTCGAAGGCGCGCTCACCCAGGAGGCAATCGACGTTGCCGTCATTCTCAACGCGTTGCGGGCGCTGACCCCCGGCCGGAGCCTTTGGCGCGAGACCATGAAGCCCTCTGTCGCGCGCGCCCTGCACAAAGATCATATGGACCTTGGGGCAAGCCTCGACCGGTTGCGCGAAATCGCCGATGCGCTCGACGAGGCATCCGAAGACGAGGCCGTCGCGCTGATCACCGAGGCGGACCGGCTGGTCGCGGAGCAAATCGTCGAGCACGAGCGTCTCGATGAGAGCCGGGTCTATCCGAGCCTGGCGAAATATCTGCGCGACGAGCACGGCCTTTCAGCCATGAGCCGCGCCCATCGTGAGATCCTGCATCTCGCCCGCCTCTTGACGAGGCTGGCGAACGGCCTCAGCCCGAAGGACGCCGACCGCTATCTGATCCGCGACGCGCAGCGCGTGATCGAGTCGATCGAATCGCTGGTCCGCATCCACAATGCGCAGGAGGAGGACATCTACGAATATGCGGCGGCCAGCTAAGCCGGACGCCCAACGCGGCTCAGCGCGCTGCGCTATGCCAACGCGCCCGCATCGGAAGCAAGCCGGCCAGCGTCAGAACCGTGAATGCGGCGCCGCCGAGAAAGGTCGCGTCGGGGCCGATCACATCCCACAAAGCGCCGGCTGTGATACTGGCAATCAGCAGCACGATGCCGGTGATCAGATTGAACATGCCGAAGGCGGTCCCCCGCAATTCGGCCGGCGCTGTGTCAGCCACCAGTGCCGACAGCAGCCCTTGCGTGAATCCCATATGCAAGCCCCAAAGGACAACGCCGACAGCGAGACCTGCGATGCCCGCCGCAAAAGCGAGCGCCACATCGGCGAAGAGCAGAAGAACGAGGCCGAGGATCAGCAGGGTCACTCTATCGATGCGGTCAGATAACACGCCGGCCGGATACGCCGATAGCGCATAAGCGATATTCATGACCACCATCACCGCAGGGACATACATCAGGGGCAGACCAATGGATTGGGCGCGCAGTACCAGAAATGCCTCACTGAAGCGCGCCAGCGTGAACACCGCTGCGATCGCTACGACGCGCCAATAGGCAGAGCTGAGACGGCCCAGTTCGCTGAGGCTGAGAGGCGTGCGCATCTGGCCTGGCTGCTTCGGCCGCCGAGGCTCGCGAACGGCAAAGAAGATCAGTCCAAAAGACAGGACCGCCGGGATCACCGCGATCCAGAAGACCGTCTTGAATTGATCCGCAGTCAGCCACATCAGTCCGATTGCGCCCAAGGGGCCAAGAAACGCGCCAACCGTATCCAGCGACTGGCGCAGGCCGAAGCTGGCCCCGCGCAGATCGGCTGGGGTGATATCGGCGATGAGGGCATCGCGCGGCGCCCCGCGGATACCCTTGCCGACGCGGTCGATGAAGCGCGCCGCAATCAGCCAGCCGAGCGTCGGAGCCAGCGGGAAGATCGGCTTGGCGAGCGCCGCCAGGCCATAGCCGAGGGCGGTGAGCATTTTGCGCCGGCCGAGCCAGTCGCTCAGCGCGCCCGAGAAGATCTTCGTGATCGAGGCGGTCGCTTCGGCAATGCCTTCGATGATGCCGACAGAGAGCGTCGAGGTCCCGAGCACCGTCACCATATAGACTGGCAGCAGCGCATGGATCATCTCGGACGAAGTGTCCATGAGCAGCGACACGAAGCCCAGCACCCAGACTTCGGTGGGAAGAACCCGCCAGCGATTGCGGATATCAGAACTGTTGTCGGTCATGATTTGCGCCCTCGATCCTTTGTTCCGACGGCGCGGCCGTGAAATCAAGCGGCAATCGCGATGAGGCGTGCCCCGTGCGGCCAGCTCGGCGGATTGTGCCGGTGAAGCCTCTCCTGCCCGAACCCGATCCTTTCCCGGCGCAGTATGATCCTCATCAAAGACTCGGGCAGAGGAAGCCGGCTAACGTTCCGCGAGAAAACCGGCGCATTGCCGACCAATTCCAGGATGATTTACCAATGAGCATGTATTACTTCCTTGAGTGCAAAGCGGGCCAATACATGACCCGCAACGTTGTAACGGTGACCAAGGATATTAGCTTGCGCGCGCTGGGGGCGTTTTTCGCCGAGCACGATTTCAACGGGTTTCCGGTGATAGAGAATGGCCGCCAGGTCGGCATCGTCACCAAGTTCGATTTCCTCAAGGCCTTCGCCTTCACCACGCGCCAGATCGTCCCCCACTACGATGAGCTGATGTCGGTGACGGTCGGCGAGGTCATGACCGAGGCGGTGGTGGATGTTCAGCCGGATGTTCCCCTGACCCGTGTCCTGCAATTGATGGTCAACCGGAAGGCCCGCAGCTTTCCCGTCACCGAGAGAGACGGACGGCTGGTCGGCATGATTTCACGGGAGGACATCATGAGGGCGCTCGAAGAGGCGGCTCAGCAGGGCGCGTAAACGCGGTGTTTCATGCCAGCGCTCGCACTGGGCAGCTTCATGTCTAATTGCGCAACAAAATTGTTGCATTATTCCGTGAGGCGCGCCATATGCATGAGCAGCCAGGAGGTTGCATATGAACGATCGCATCGAAAAACGGATTGAACTCAGGGCCCCCGTCTCGCGAGTTTGGCGCGCCCTGACGGATTACCGCGAGTTCGGCGAATGGTTTCGCGTCAAGCTAGATGGCCCGTTTGTGCCGGGGCAGGTCTCGCGCGGGCGGATCACCTATCCGGGCTATGAACATGTGAAATGGGAGGTGACGGTGCAGAAGCTGGAGAATGAGCGGCTATTCTCGTTCACTTGGCACCCCTATGCCGTCGACCCTGATATGGACTACACCAAGGAGCCGACGACCTTGGTCGAATTCAAGCTGGAGCCGGCCGGTAGCGGCACCTTGCTCACGATCACCGAGTCCGGATTTAGCCGTATCCCGGACGGGCGCCGCATGGAGGCATTCCGGATGAATGATGGAGGCTGGACTACGCAGATGAAAAATATCGAGAGCCATGTCACGCAGCGCGGGTGATACCTTAGCCGAGCAAAAAGGCCACGCATCCATATTTGCCGCTCTGGGCGACGAGACGCGCTTGTCACTGATCGCCAAGCTTTGCAGCGGGACGCCGCAATCGATCTCCCAGCTCGCGCAGGGATCCAACCTGACGCGGCAGGCCATCACCAAGCATCTTCGGGTGCTGGAAGGCGCGGGGGTCGTGCGCGGCGTCCGCGTCGGCCGCGAGCATCAATTCGCGTTTAACCCCGCGCCGATCGGTAAAGCCAAGAGCTATCTCGATCTCGTCTCTCAAGAGTGGGACGAGGCGCTCGCCAGGCTGAAATCTTTCGTTGAAGACTGAGCGGTGCATTTGCGGATGCATCGGTGAGGCTTCATAGCCTCGATCCCCGCAACCGCGGTAATGGCTCATCGCGTTTGACATGGCTCAATGTCAGCGCGCCGCGTGCGTTCGATGCTCTTGAAGGTCGGCGTGAAGAGACGTGTGCGGAGGCGCGCAGATTCTCGGGTCGCGACGGTCGTAAGCTGAAGGAGCAGCTCAATGAAGATCCTTATCGCCTATGCGACAAGCGAAGGTCAGACCCGTAAGATCGCCGGCTATATCGCCAGTCGGCTCGGCGCGGACGGCCATGAGGTCACGACCTATGATAGCGCCTCAACGCTTGGCGATACGGATCTCAACGCGTTCGGGGCAATCTTCGTCGCCGGCTCGGTTCACGACCACGAGCATCAGGAGGCGATCATCGATTTTGCCATCGCCCACCGGGATACGCTGAAAGCGACGCCGTCGGCCTTGCTCTCGGTCAGCCTCGCAGCCGCGATGAAAAATGGCGTGCAAGACGCGCAAAGCTATGTCGATGGCTTCGTCGAGGAGACCGGCTGGCGACCGGCGGATGTCGTTCTCGTGGCGGGTGCCTTACGCCAGTCCGAATATGACTATTTCAGACAGCAGATCATCAAATCCATTGTTGCCGAAAGAGACGATCGGCTGGACCCTGAGCGAGATTGTGAATTTACGGACTGGGACGCGGTCGCAAGCTTCGTGCGGTCCGTCGTCGAAAAGGTGAAGCGATAACCGCGGGCGCGCGATCGAACCTGACAACGAGAGCGAAACGCGCCTGCGAAACCGTCTTCACTCAGGCCCATTCGATCTTCTCGATGTCGTGGAAAACAATGCTGCCGCCATCGTGAAAGACGATCGAGCCTTGCGCGTCGTCGCTGAGGGTCAAACTGTGTGCATCGGCGGATACGATACTGCCGTGATCGAGTTGGAGCATCCAATCCGTCGCCGCGCCGTTGGCATTCAACCCCTCGCTCACGCCCGTCACATGGAGAACATCGGTCCAGCCGCTGCCGGCGCCGCCGTCAATGTGGTCATGGCCGTCGCCCGCGGCGTATAGGAAGAGATCGGAGCCGGCACCGCCATAAAGCGTATCGTCGCCGGCACCGCCGTTAATCTCGTCGTTGCCGCCGCCGCCCCACATGACATCACTGCCGGCGGTGCCATGCAGGCTGTTGCCGGCCGCGTCGCCAATGGAGATCTGAAAGCTGGTGCTCGCCGAAAGCCCGCCGTGGTCCGTCGCGGTTACCGTGACCTGCTGCGTATGATCGTCGAAATACCGCACGGTTGCGTCCATGTTGGCGTCGTTGTAGTCCCGATCGCCACCGCCGAAAAGATCCTCCCAGTTGAACGCGCCGGCCGCGCTGCTGTCCGTCAGATGCTGGAGGCCGTCGGCATTAAGCGACGTATCCGAGAAATAAGCAGTGACGACGTGGCCGGCGGAACCCCATTCGACGCTCCAGCCCGAACTCGTCTGCGCGAAACCGACCAAATCGCTCTCGGAGCCCGATGGCAGGATGTTCGCGCCATTCGGAACCATGAAAAAGCCAAGCGCGTGGGCGTCGGGGAACTGGCTGAGATCGATTTCAGTCGTTCCGCTGTATAGCTGATGAGCGTCAAGATTGATCACGCCTCCGGCCACCGGCGCACCACTGGAGTTGGCGAGATAATACCCGACGGAATTGTGATACCCGGCTTCCGCTGCGAAGAACTTGGTATCGATCGTAAGGGTGCCCGTTCCGGAAATTTCGTAGAGCCCGTTCGCCAGGGGAAGAATCGTACCCTGATCTGGAGGCGTCCCCGCGATCTGTCCTGTGTGCGGATCGATGGTCATCCATTCGGGGCCTGTCAGGCTGTATGTCAGCGTGTCTCCGGCGTCGGGGTCGCTGAAATGGCTGGCCGCATCGAGCGAGAAGCCGTTTCCGCCAAGCGCGAACTGATCCGCAATAGGGGTGGCCGCTGGCGCTTCGTTCACATCCGCGATATTGATCGTAAAGGCGCTGGCGCTCTGCAAATGCTCGCCAGGGTGCGAGTCCCCGGAGTCCGTCGCATAGACAGTGACATTGACGCTCGGGTTGGTCTCGTGATCGAACGAAATTCCGTCCTTAAGCTTCAGCTCATTATCGACGATTTCGAAGCGATCATCTGAGACGCTGAAGCTGACCGTGTCGCCAATATCCGGATCGCTCGCCGACAAATGACCGATGATCGCGCCGGCGGCATTCTCGTCAATAACCAGATTGTCGAGAGCGGGCGGTGACGGCGCATGGTTGACCGGCGGTTCGCTATGCATGGGAACCTCGATCGAAGATGTCGTGCCGGGGACGCTGTAAGCAGCGGGCTCCTCGGCAAGATGCAGGTGAGGCCCGCCGGCTTCTAAATTCGGCTGGAATGCGCCGGCAATGTTGGTTTCCGGAGGCGCAAGGTATGGCGCGCCACCCCCGCTGCTGTAGACCACCGTCTGCGTCCCACCGTCATGCGCGCTGATGAAACTGGAGGTCCGGACAGAGTCTTCCGGCGCCATGCCGCCGTGCGATAAAGGACTCAGCTGTGTAGTGACGGAAATGGGCCTCTCGCCGGCGGCGCCGCCCCAATGGCTCGCAAATCTTTCATCCTCGATTGCCGCCCCTTGTGGAATTGCGGGGGCCTGAGCCGGCGTTGTCTCTGTCTCGCCGGGAACGGCCATGTCGAAGCGCTGCGCTTGGTCCTGAGAGGGCGTGAACGGCTCGGTCCGTCCGCCCTTCAGTTGCGAGGACACTTTCCCGATTTCGTTCGACAGTCTGAAGAGAAGCTCGTTTAGACGATTGATCATCGACCCTCGGTCACTTGCAAAGCCTTGCCTGAGTTGCGTGTACCGTACAGGTCATGCGATCAACGCGCCAACAATGTCCGAGCGATATGGTTTGCAAGTGATTATGGGGAAAGCGTTTTAACTAAAAACTGCGGAGAATATTGTTATAAAGCTTTCTTTCAATTTTTGGGCAAGATCTACTCTTTACCTATTTATTATCGCAATTCACGAGCCAGAAACTCTCTCGTGCTATAGCCGGTTCTCAACGATCAGGTCCTATACCAAAGAGTGTCGGGAGATGTGGCCGGCGTCACGGAGCCACAAAATTGCCATTGCGTCTGCCGCTCTTTCGAGTGGCGGCGCTTCTGTGCTGTCTCCTTTGTCGGTAGTACCATCCACTGGCGCGCGGTCCCTGTTTGCTCTGCTTCGGGATGCCCTTAGGCTTCCGGCTTCGGTGGTCGTCTCTTCGTTGACCATCAACCTGCTCGGTTTGGCGCTGCCGCTGGTCGTCCTCCAGATTTTCGACCGCATTCTCAAGAACCAATCGCTCAATACGCTCACATTGCTAATTATTGGCCTGTTCTGCGCCGTCATCGCCGAAACCGCGCTGCGCTTTGCGCGAAACACCCTCATCAGCCGGACCGCGCTTCGTGACAGCTTCGGCCTCCATATGCAGGCGATCAGCCGGTATCTGTACGCGCCGAGAACCGCAACCTCCAAGATCTCCGCAACGGCCGCCGCCGACGCCCTCTCCGCAGTGGACGAGATAAGCCAGTTTCTCAGCGGCAACGGGCGGCTGGCCCTGCTCGATTTCCCGTTCATCATTTTTTTTCTGGCGATCATCTGGGCGATCGGGGGAGTCGTCGTTGTAATGCCCGCGATCCTTATTGCCCTGTTCGTCGGTTGGACCATCCGCTCAAGTGCCAATTTCAAGCGTCTGCTCAACGAGCAGGTTCATCTGGAGACGGAAAGATTCGCGTTCTATGCGGAAAGCCTGAAAGGCATCAGCACGATCAAATCACTTGCGGTGGAGCCGCAGCGTCAGCGCCGTCTCGAACGCATCCTGCAATCCAGCGCCTGGGTCAGCTATCAGCTGGTCTTGAGGGCCAACCGGATGATTGCGGCCGGGCAGCTCTTTGCCAGCCTGACGATGATTTCCATCGTGACGATCGGCGGCCTCCTGGCTATTAAGGGAGTGATGACAGTTGGGGCCGTCGCGGCGTGTTCGCTGATCGGGAACCGCGTTACTCAGCCGGTGCTGCGCATCATCGGCGCGTGGGGCCAGATGGAAGCGGCTCGGTTGGCCAGGGAGCGCATGGCGCCGCTGACCAGTCTTCGGCCCGGAACTGACACGCCCCGGCCGACCCGGCCAGCCTCTGTCGAACTGATCGGCCTGTCGATGCGCAGCGCGCAGGGCAATGCCCCCCGACACACCGTCGATCTGACGATCCGGCCGGCAGAAGTGGTTGGTATTGTCGCCCCCGATGTGGTCGAACGGACCCAGCTTATCGGTATGCTGCGCGGAACGCTTCGACCCGATCAGGGCGCGGCGCTCATCGATGGGATCGATCTGGCGGGCGCGGATGCCGAGGCTGCCCAGCAAGGCGTGCTGTTCGTCGGTGGCGAGCCGGTCATCTTCGACGGGACCATCCTCGACAATATCTCGATGTTCCATCGGATCAGTCACGTAGCGGCCGTTGAAGCGGCAAGCCGGCTCGGCTTGGAGCCCATCATCCAGACTCTGCCTGATGGCTACGATACGAGGCTCGGAGATATGCGCGCCTCGGCGCTTTCGGGCGACGTACTCCAGGCGATCTGCATCGTACGGGCGGCGGCAATGACACCGCGCATGCTGGTCATGGATCTGCGGCGCGTGCCGCCAGACGACGTCAGCACTCGCGCATGCGAACGTGCGATCAAGGAGCTGCGGGGCACCGCAACGGTGATCATTGTCGGCCAGCACTTGCGGGAGGTGAAGGACGCCGATCGCATTTTCTCGGTCCAGAACTGGCAGTTGCAGGAGGTCCGGCAGTCGGCTGTAACCAGCGCGCGCGAGCGCATCCGAGAAGCGTTTGCGGCGCAATTCCATGCGGATACTTACGATTAGCAGGAGCGGGGATGAGTGAAGTGCGGCCCTCCACCGACGGTGACGTTGACGCCGTCCTTCCCGCGGATACATGTCTCAGCGTGCTTCTGCACGCTTTGGACTGGATCGGGCAGCCGCGCCATCTTTACGAAGCGCTCCCTGACGACAAGAAAATCGCCGATTTCGAAGGGCTGCTCGAAATCCTTGCGCGTCTGCAGCTAAAGGCTCGGAGAGTGAAGGTGGATCCGGCTCATCTCGACCAAGATGAGCTGCCTGCATTGCTTCACAAGCCTGGCGGGGATATCTGGGTGGTAACGCGTGAGCTGCGGCCCGGCGTCGCCGAAGTCTTCAAAGGGCGGGACGCAAGATTTGCCGCGATCGAATATGCCAGGTTGACGGGCCGGCTCTATATCGTCCGCCACGACAACTCGGAACCCTCACCGCGCGAGCAGGGGCGCTTCGGCTGGATCAGCGGCGTATTCGAACGTGAACGCGCATTAGTCCGACTGCTTTTTGTGGTCGCCTTCAGCATCAACTGCCTGGCGCTTTCGCTGCCGATTTATCTGCTTTCCGTCTATGACCTGGCGATCGGCGCCCGCTCGGCTCTCACGCTTGCAACACTCGCGGCAGGCATCTTCATCATTCTGGGCGCTGAAATCGCTTTGCGTGAAATCCGCGCCCGCGCCGTCGCCCGCTTTGCCATCCGCGTGCGGAGCTTTGTCTTGGCCTCCGTGTTCGAGCGCCTCATGCTGCTGCCGATCAGCTATGTCGAGAGTGCTTCCGTGGCCGGACAACTGAACCGGTTGCGCAGCTTCGAATTGGTCCGCGAGATTTTCAGCGGGCCTCTCGCGACCTCTCTTCTCGACCTGCCGTTCATCATTGTCTTTGTGGCGGCCGTCTTCGCAATTGGTGGCGCGCTGGGCTGGATTCTGGTCGGCTTCATCGCGCTTCTCGGGCTTATGGCCGCTTTTTTCATACCGCGCGCCCGCGCCCGGACACATCGCGCGGGCGTTGCCCGATCTGATGCGCGGCTGTTTCGCACGGACGTTACCCAGCATCAAGCAGCCATCCGCGATTGCGCCGCCGATGCCATTTGGGTGAGCCGCTATCGGGAATTGATCGCACATGAAATCTACACCGGAGCCGCAGCGCAGGAACTCAGCTTTTCGGAGCAGATCCTGGCACAGGCTCTTTCGGCCATCACGGGCGCAATCATCGTCGGGCTTGGTGCCGTGGAGGTGATCAACGGTACGCTCTCGATCGGTGCACTCGCGGCGGTGATGGCGATCGTCTGGCGCGCCCTCGCTCCTATTCAGACGGCGATGCTCAATCTAAACCGCCTTTTCCAGGCTTTCGGCACTGCGAGGCAGATCAATCAGCTCATGAAGCTGCCGCAAGAGGGTGGGACCGTACCGCGCAAAGCCTTCGGACATGTGCGCGGCGACATCACGCTCGAAAACGTCGCTTTCCGCTCGAGCGCCCACGCCTTGCCTATCCTGCGTGGCATCGACCTGAAGATTCGAGCCGGCGAACTTGTTGCCCTGACCGGCGCGCCGGGACCGAGCCGAAGCATTTTGCTGAAGCTCATCGCAAATCTCTACCCGCCGACGGTCGGACGCATTCGTATCGACGGATCCGATATGCGTCAGTTCGATCTTCGTGAGCTGCGCCGCTGCATTGCTCTGGTCAATGACGAGCAGATGGTCTTTTCCGGCACGCTCGCGGACAATCTCCTGCTCGCCAATCCCTTCGCCAGCGAAGCGGACATCCGCTCCGTTCTTCACGAGACCGATCTCGACAAGTTTTTCGACGGTCTGAGTGGTGGCATCGACGCCGATCTGACGGCACTTCTGCGCTCCGGTCTCAGCAGCTCGATCTCTCAGAAGATCCGGCTGGCGCGGGCCTATCTGCTTTCGCCCTCGATCTACCTGTTCGACGAGCCGACGAAGGACATGAATCCCAGCGGCGTCATCGCTTTTCTCAATAAACTCCGCTCGCTGAAGGGGGCGGCGACCATCGTCATCAGAACGTCCGATCCGCGCATCTTGGAACTCGCCGATACGGTTGCTTGTCTCGAAATGGGGCAGTTCGCGCATACTCGCCGTGCGCCGCACCCGCACGCACCGCGCACCCCGCATCCAAATCAGCGCCATCCGATCAAGAGCAAGGCCCCCGCATGAGCGCCACTTTCGATGCCCAACTCGACAAGACCTATCGCCTGCCCATCCGGTTGCGCGACGAGTCCGGTTTCAGGCTCGCGCGGAACATGGCCTATATCATCATCGCTTTGGTCATCGCCCTGATCAGCTGGGCCGCGGTTGCACCGATCGAGGAGGTTGCAAACGCGCCAGGGCGCATTATCCCGTCGGCGCCGGTGAGTGACGTTTATCATCTCGAGGGCGGCATCATTGAGAAAATCCTCGTCGCCGAGGGCGACCATGTTCAGCCGGGCCAATCGCTGATTACGCTCAGGCCCGAGCAGGCCGCCAGCGATCTTTCCCAGCTTCAGACGCGCGCGGCCAATTTGCGCCTCAAACAGATTCGGCTCACAGCAAGCTTAAGCGGAAACAAGCCGGATTTCGGCGTGCTCGGCGAGCACTATCCGAAGCTGAAACAGGAGCACCAGCAGGCCTTCGAGAAAGACAGCAGCGAGGCCGTGGAGCAAAAGAGGCAGCTTGAGCTCGCCATCCAGCGCATGGGGGGACAGCTCCTCAGCGCCAAAGCAGAAGTTGAAAGCCTCAAAAAGCAGGTCCAATTGCAGAGCGAGCAGGTCGCGATCCGGGAAAAGACGAATGCCATGGGCTACACGTCGCGCCACGTCCTGCTTCAGGGCGAGGCCAATCTCGAGGAGACCAGGCAGCACCTTATTGGCGCGGTCGGACGCGTTGCCGAACTGACAAAAATGCTCGCGGAGGCAGAAGCCAAGCTGCGCGAGACCATCGCCGAGCGGCTGCGTAAGCTGGCGGAGGATCGCGCCGACGTGGCAGCGCAACTCGCCGAAACCGAGGACTCCCTTGAAAAATATCACGATCGTGTCGAGCGCCTGACCGTTGCCGCTCCTATTGGCGGCATTGTCCAGTCCTTGACTTACAAGGTCCGCGGCGAGGTCATTAAGCCGGGGAGCGTGGTTGCGCAGATCGTGCCGGATCATGGCGGGGTCGTTGCCGAGGTCGATCTGCAGCCGCGCGATATCGGCCATGTCCGCGTTGGCAACAAGGCCGAAATCAGGCTGAGCAATTATGATCCCAACGTCGTCGGGATCATCCGCGGAAAGGTTGGGCTGATCTCCGCCACGACGTTTCAGAACCAGGACAATCAGCCGTTTTACCGTGTCCGGGTCGCATTGGATCGGGACCATCTATATGCGGGCGGGCGCGAATTGCCGATCTCGCCCGGCGTAACGCTCGATGCGCAGATTGCCACTGGCTCGAAGACGCTGCTGCGCTACCTGCTCAAGCCCATCTATCAGTCGCTGGAGACCGCTTTTGCGGAACGCTAGTCGGCAGGCAGACAATGCCACGGGTGGTTCCTAGGGTCAGCAGGACCACCTCGGTTGCCAGACTGTCTTGATGGCTGGCACAATTATGACTCTCAAGAACACCGGCCTGCCGCGGACTGCGCAAGCACGGCCGGGCAAAACACAGTGAGGCAAGGCCATGTTCAAGATCATTCAGGGATTGCCCGGCAATATTGTTGGCCTGAGTGCCACCGGCACGATCACCGACGAGGATTACTCGGCAACGCTGATTCCGTTGGTCGAAAAGGCCATTCGCGAAGACGGCAAGGTCCGGATGCTGATGCGCTTCGGTCCCGATTTCAAAGGCTACACGGCCGGGGCAATGTGGGACGATACGCGTTTCGGCCTGTCACATTGGGGCGATTTCGAGAAGTTGGCGATCGTCTCGGATGTCGCTTGGCTCCGCAATACTGTTGCGCTGTTCGCGCCCTTCATTCCCGCTCCGGTACGGCTCTTCGGCGGGAGCGAACTCGAAGACGCCAAGCGGTGGATTGCCGAATAGCAAGAGCTCTGTGTGGCGGCGATTTTCCTGCGACTGATGATCACACCGGGCAACGGCGCTGGTCGCTGGCAGAATGGCAAGTTGCTCAAAATAGCCGCTAATTTGAGGCGGATCCAGGCGTTGCCGCTCCGATCATATAAGGCAAATAGAGCGTAAACGGCGTCATTTTTAGCGATCGCAGGAAAGGAATTTTCAGCGCCACCAGCCTACCTTTTTTCGTCCGGCTCCGCCGACCGGATGGATGAAGGGGAGGGCTGTTTTGCCCAGCCATTCGATTACGCTGCCAATGCTGGAAGCCTATCTGGCAACCAAGCACAAAGGGCTCGCTTTTCCCCCCGCCATCGAAGCGCTCTACGACGAGCAGATGCAATCATACCGCCTCAAGGTCATGGCGCGGATCATCCTGCCGACGGTCCTCATCTACAATGCCTTCCTGATCACCGACGTCCTGCTGCTGCCGCACACGCTTCTGCTCGCCACAATTCTGCATTTCGGCGTCGTAACGCCGACCATGTTTCTCGTCGCTCACTTCTACCCCAAGGCGAAGAGCCACTGGCTGCGCGAACTCGCCGCCGCCGCCATTCCGTTCATGATGGTGGTGCAGATCCTCTTCATCTATTCGCTCAACCGGAACGGAGCGGCGGACCACTATCAGTATCTAACGGTCATGGTTGTGATCTATATGAACGTCAACCAGCGCTTCGGTTTTCGGCTCGCAGTTGGTTCCACGCTCGTGCTGATCGCAACCTATCTTGCCGTGCTTCTGCCGGGCCAATCCGCGTTCGAAGTTAAGTTCATCGGCACCTCGCTCATGTTGTCGGCCGCCTATCTCAGCCTGCTCGCCAATTGGCGCATGGAGCGCGATGTGCGCTTCGCGTTTCTGCGGCGGCTCTGGGATCAGTTGCGGCGCGAGGGCGCGGAA
Source organism: uncultured Alphaproteobacteria bacterium (assembly GCA_963798805.1). Lineage (GTDB taxonomy): Bacteria > Pseudomonadota > Alphaproteobacteria > Rhizobiales > Rhodomicrobiaceae > CAVZCK01. Next base: position 571,820 of record CAWCVC010000011.1, on the reverse strand, counting down.
GAGATCGCCAAGCGCGACGCTCTCACCGGTCTCGCCAACCGACGGTATTTGGAGGGGACGGTCGAAAAGCTGTGGTCGCTTCCAGAGAACGCGTCTACGCCCGTAGCCGTAATCATGATCGATATCGACCATTTCAAGCCGTTCAATGATCGCTATGGACATCTTGCCGGCGATACTTGCCTTAAACGGGTGGCTGGCGCCATAAGCGCTGAGCTTCGCAGCGGCGAAGACCTCGCCGTGCGCCTGGGCGGAGAGGAGTTTCTGATGCTTCTGCCGCACACCGATCTGAGCAGCGCCGTTCGGGTGGCCGAACGCGTCCGTCGGCAGATCGAAAATCTTGCGGTGCTGCATGATTTCAGCGCTCGCGGCATCGTCACGGCAAGCTTTGGCGTCATTGCCGGTCCGATTTGCGCGCAGCCCTTCGCCGATCTGCTCGCGGGCGCCGATGCCGCGCTCTATGCCGCGAAGCGCCGCGGCAGAAATCAGGTCTGGCCCCCCTTCATCGGCACCGATAATCAGATGACTGCGCTGCCTCAACTGGCCACGCTCAGCCGCCCCCGCTGACTTCGTATTTACACGTCGCCCATTCGCTCAGACCACCGCCCGTGCCCGCAAGATTTGTTCATCGGCTGGAGAAGGGAATTTTCCACCTCCAACAATTTCGGCGGCGCTGGTGCCGATGAGCCTGCCAGTGCGTTCGTCGGGGACTCAGTAATGCGAGGGTAGCGCCTGAGTGAATGCGATGGATGATTGCAACGGCCTGGCAAGACGGCGGACGACTTGTCCTACATCGGTCGAGTATGCTCCGCCGATTGTCCGTCGCCGGAGCATCTATGAACCGTCAGGATTTTTTCTTGGACGCGTGCTCCGGCTTACCTTTGCGCTTGGTCGAAGCCATGTCGTGAAGCTCTTTTTCGGACATCGAGTTCACCATCGACTTCGAGGCGCCTTTCAGCTCGCTCTTCTTCTTCTCGCCGCGCTTGGCAGCCAAAGCCGCGCCGGCGGCCTCTTGCTGCGCTTTCGATTTTGCAGGCATGGATTTTTCTCCAGGTTGATTCCGAAGCGAAATTCACATCAGCACGGAAGGTTCCCGGCTACGCGTCCGAATGATGATGCAAGATGTTGCGTCCGTGTGGAGCGGGACGATTTGTATCGCGCTCATGTAGTCCTCGTAGTCCTCGCGCGCGAGGACCGAAGGCTCGCTTCTGCTATCGATATCCGCGACGATCGGCGTGGCGAGCCACACGGCGTCGCAAACAAATGTGATCCTTACAGACGTTCGGGCGCTGCAAACACAATTGACGAACATTCCAATTTGTCGGATCGTATCGACATATAGTGATAATAAGAACTGAGCGCCGCTGCAGCGGGGCAGCACTCTTTAACAGGGGGAGGAACTCATGATTTCGCGACGTCACCTGCTGGGCAGCGCCGGTGCAGCGCTGGCAGTATCCGGTTTCGGCCTTCCGAAATTCTCCGAAGCGTTCGCCGCGCAGGTCGGCTTGTCGCCGGGCGTGCCGGCAGGCGTCAGCACGATTGCGGCGATGGAAGCGCTGCCGGGTAAAAAACCCCTAATCAAGCTGGCCGATCGGCCGCCGAATTACGAGTCTCCGCTCGAATATCTTCGCACTCCGATCACGCCGAACGACGAATTTTTCGTGCGCTACCATCTGGCGGATATCCCGGAGGTCGACGTCAAAGATTACAAGATCGCGGTCGGCGGGGACGGCGCGAGCGGCCAAACCGAACTTACGCTCGACGATCTGAAGAAGCTGCCCGCCTTCGAGGTGACCGCCGTCAATCAGTGTTCGGGAAACCGGCGCGGCCTATCCAATCCGCATGTCGCCGGTGTCGAATGGGGCTACGGTGCAATGGGCTGCGCACGCTGGAAAGGCGCCCGGCTCAAGGACATTCTCGACAAGGTCGGCTTGAAGAAGGAGGCCGTCGAGATTTCGTTCAACGGCGCCGACGGCCCGATAGTGGAAAAGACGCCCGACTTCATCAAGAGTCTGCCGGTATGGAAGGCGATCGATGAGTCGACCCTCATTGCCTATGAAATGAACGGCGCGCCCTTGCCGCATTTCAATGGCTTCCCTGCGCGCCTCGTCGTGCCCGGCTGGACCGGCACCTACTGGATGAAGCACATCGTTGCCATCAACGCCTTGACGAAACCGCTCGGCGGGTTCTGGATGAATCCAGCCTACCGCATCCCGGTCGGTAAATTCCCTGTCGTCGCCCGCTTCATCACCCAGGAGACGGCGACGAACACCCCGATCACCGAGATCGTTGTCAATTCCCTGATCACCAGCCACCATGACGGCGCCAAGGTGAAAGCCGGCAAGGTCACCGTAAGCGGCCTCGCCTGGGACGGCGGCTACGGGATCCGCACGGTGGAGGTGTCGACCGACGGCGGCAAGAGCTGGGCGAGCGCGAAGCTCGGCGAGGATCTCGGCCGTTATGCGTTTCGGCCGTGGTCATTCGAGCTCTCCGCCAAGCGCGGCAAGAACCCGGTGATGGTCAACGCCACCAATAAGATCGGCCAGACGCAGACAGCGGCCCTGCTGTTCAACCCGGCCGGCTATCACAACAATGTCATGCAAAGCATTACGCTTGTCGCTTAAGGGGGAGACCATGCGAACATTTGCTATTGCCCTGGTCGCGGCGACGATCGCACTTCCCGCCGCAGCCGATGAGAAACCCATCCAGCTGAAGAAGGGGCCGGGCCTTGAACTCGTTGAGTCCAATTGCGCCGCCTGTCACAGCCTCTCCTACATCCCGATGAATTCGCCCTTCCTGAAGCCGGCGCAATGGGAGGCAGAGATCAATAAGATGATCAAGGTGATGGGTGCGCCGATCAGCGAGGCGGATGCGAAAGCCATCGCCGACTATCTTAAGGCCAATTACGGCGGCTAAGTTCGCGTTTCGCCTAACCCTGTCGAACGCCTCGTGCCGGCTTCAGCCGGCCGGGGTCGGCGTCCGGTTTTTCCATAGCCCATTGCCTGTGCCGGATTGTCACCTTGCGGAACGCGGCCGCGGGATCTAGCCCTATGACATGACCGAGAAGCGAAACCGCAGCGGCGCAAAGAACCTTCGCGTTCTTGCGGTCGCGGGCGCGATGATCGCAGGCATGAGCACCCTGGTCGTCTACGCGCCCACCCTCTACAGGATGTTCTGCAACGCAACCGGATTTGCCGGAACCGTCAGGCGCGCAGCAGCGCCTCAGCCCGGCGAAGCGGTGAGCGGAGAGACGGTCACCGTCCACTTCGATGCCAACGTCTCTTCGGATCTCCCCTGGGAATTCCGGCCGGTGAAGAGCAAAATCACAACCCATTTCGGCGAGCCGACCAAGGCGAATTATTTCGCGCGCAACAACTCGGATGATACGATCGTCGCTCGCGCCACCTTCAATGTGACCCCATACAAAGCCGCGCCTTACTTTTTCAAGATCCAGTGCTTCTGCTTCACGGACGAGAAGCTCGGGCCGCATCAGAGCGCCGAGCTGCCACTTGTCTTCTATGTCGATGAGCAGCTTCTCAAAGACCGCAATGCCAACGAGGTTCGGGACGTCACGCTGTCTTACACCTTCTTCAAGCAGAGCGATCTCTCTCCGGCGGAAGTGGCCGCCGCGCGCGATCTGAAGACCGGTTCACAGGATACCGACGCGAAACTCAAAGAGGCCAAGTCGGTCGAATACGACAACGATGCGCCCAGGCGCTGAGGGTTCCGAGCAATGGCACTTGTATTCCCAGCCTTCTCCGGTGGCCGCTTGCGGGCTTTTGCGGTCGTGCTCGGAACCGTGCTTGTGCTTGCGGCGCTAACAGCGCGCGCCAATATCGCCGCTGCGCACAGTTACAAGCTCGGCGATATCGAAGTCGGCCACATCTGGGCACCGCCGCCCAAATCGCCGTCGGACGGCATCGCCGTCTACGGGCCAATTCTGAACATGGGAAAGTCGGCCGTCCGGCTCGCCGGCGCGTCGAGTCCGATTGCCAAGACCGTCCGCTTCCGCATCGATAAGAATGGCCAGGCTACATGGCCGTCCTCGGTCGAGCTTCAGCCGGGCAAGCCGGTCGCGCTGGCGCCATGGCGGGTGCATATCTGGCTCACCGGCCTGAAATCGCCCGTCAGAGAGGGCGCCGACTTTCCACTGACGCTTGATTTCGGCGCCGCCGGCAAGCTCAATGTGAAAGTCATCATAGAAAAAACAGCCGGACATTGAGGTCACCGGCCCTCTGCGTCTCACCGCTGGCCTTTCCGAGCCTCTCCACCCCGGAGCACAAGCTGCCCAGCCGGCGAGAAGGCTTGACTGCGGATAAGCAGAATGGCGACCAGCGCGGTGAGACCGGAAGCGGGGAAAGCGCCGAGGTCGGCTCGTCCAGGAGCAGCGCCTCTGGATCGTTTGCGAGCGTGCGGGCGAGAGACACGCGCTGCGCCTCGACAAATTGCTGACGTCGCGATCCTGATGTCAGGCCGGTCCACGCGATTGAGCAGCGCCTCAATCCGATCGGGCGCAAGGGTCTCCTGCTGCTGAAGCGGCCGAAAGCGATGTTTGCGGCGACCGTTCCGGGAAACAGATACGCCATCTGCATCACCACGCCGACGCGGCGCCGCAGCTCTTGCGGCGCAAGCCCGTGATAGCCGTGCCCGTCGAGAAGCACGGTTCCCGCGGTCGGCTCATCGAGCCGATTGAGCAGTCTCAGGAAAGACGACTTGCCTGACCCCCTCGGCCCAACGATCGCCAGCATTTCGCCTTTCCGAACCTCAACGCTGATGTCTTCGACCAGAACCTTGCCCGGCACGGTCCGGGTCAGATTCCGGGTTTCAAGGGCAATGGCCTGCTCTGTAGGCACGGCGGAGCCGGGCGGGACGCGTTCCGGTTCGCGAAAGCCATCTGCCGGCTGATCTCACGAGGCTTCTGATCGACGAACTGTGGCATGGTTAATCGTCTGAATTGTCATACCGAGGGGAGACCGAAGCTACCACGGGCATCCAGCGGATGCGGCGCGAATTTCCTCCGGCTTTGACCTGCGTCATGGCCGTGACCACGGGTGAGCGATGGAATGAGAAGTCACAGTTGGAGGTCGTCAATGGACATTCTGCTTGAAATCTCGTTCCGCAATACGAAGCATTCGGCTGCTCTCGAAGCGCGCATTCGTGAAAAGGTCGAGTGGCTCAGCCAGTATTTCCAGAGCTATGCGTGATTCTTGGTGACGGCTTTGGAATTGATCAGGCTGCGGCGTAATCGCGGCGAGCTTCCAAGCCGTCGGTGAATTTGACGCCTTCGATCAGTTTGGGCAACTGGTTTTGTCCATCGAGCCTGCGCCAGGAGGCCTGCGCGGCCTGGATCAGCTTGAACACCATGATGATCCCCGTATCATGCGACAGACAGCCTTTCGCTCTCGTCGTCCGGTGACGTACGGTTGCGAAGGTGCTCTCGATAGGGTTGCTCGTTCGGATGTGCTTCCAATGCTCGGCAGGGAAGTCGTGGAACGCCAGCAACGCTTCGCGATCCTTGGCCAGGCAATTGGTGGCCTTATCGTATTTGGCTTTGTACTTGGCAAGGAAGCGATTAAAGGCCTTTTCGGCTTCATCCCGGCTCTCGGCCATCCATATTTCCTTGAGATCCGCCTTGGCTTTGGGCTGAATCGATTTCGGCATTTTGTTGAGCACGTTCATGGTTTTATGGACCCAGCAACGTTGCTGCCGGGTGGCTCCGAATTCTTCCTCCAAGGCTCTCCAGAAGCCCAACGCACCGTCACCGATGGCCAACTCCGGCGTGACCGACAGGCCACGGGCTTTCAGATCGGCAAGCAACTCGCGCCAGGATTGAGTGCTTTCCCGGTAGCCTGACTGGAAGCCAATCAACTCCTTCTTGCCCTCGGGCGTGGCGCCGATCAGGACGAGAATGCATTGTTTATCGGGGTCCATCCGTGCCTGCAGATAAACACCGTCCGCCCAGATGTAGACATAGCGGCGCGCCGAGAGATCGCGCGTCTTCCAACGCTCATATTCTTCCTGCCAGCCCGTCTTCAGACGAGCCAGCACCGCAGGCGAGAGGTTCGGTGCATCCTTGCCGAGCAGAGCCGCCAGCGCCTCCTGCATGTCGCCCATCGAGACGCCGCGCAGATAGAGCACCGGCAAAAGGGCGTCGAGGCTCTTTGTGCGGCGCGCGTAAGGTGGCAGGATACTGGATGAAAATCGGATGCGTTCGCCATCGGTCCCGCCGCGATCGCGCAGCCGAGGTTGGCGGACCTCCACCGGACCGATGCCGGTCTGGATCGTCCGTTCCGGCATATGACCGTGCCGAACAAGACGCTGACGGTCGTCCCGGGTCGTCAGGTGGGCATGGGCTGCAAGGCATTCGGCAAGCTCGGCTTCGACAGCTTGGGTCAGAAGCTGACGCGCGCCATTGCGCAGCACCTCGGTAAGCGGATCGGCAAACTCTCCCGGCTGGCGCAAGGTGACAATCTTATCGTCCTTCATGGCGTATCAATCCTTGTTTGGATATGTGGCTGGCTTTGTCACCGCCACGATACGCCGCCTCCCTTTCCTCGGCCCGTCACCAACATTTCCGCATAGCTCGTATTTCCACCATGTCAACAGCTGCCGAGTTGCTTTGGAGACGGCCCATCGCCACGGTCAGAACGGCAAAATCCATCATGTGAAGATCGAGATCGGGCTGCCCGGCAAGCGGGATGTGATCATCAACCGGGAGCCGGAACAAAACCACGCCCACGAGAATCTTAACGTCGCGATCCGCGATGCGTTCGACAAAGCGCGCCACAAGCTGCAGGACGCTGCTGCGAAAATGAGCGGCGACGTGAAGGCCCGGAATGTGCCGCGGACGCCATAGCCCGCCGGTTCGAACATCTTCGGATCTATTCCGTGACGAACCCACCGTACTGAGCAGGAACTTTTCAAGAAAGGCGCAGACGATGCAAACGACCACGCTTCTGAAGAACAAATGGCAATCGACGCTCGATCAGATTTCCAAGGCAATATCCAACAACACGGTTTCTATCGTCGTTAATGGGGAAACGATCGGTTCGCAGACCGAAGCCGAAGACGTGACGTTCTACGGCATCAGCTACGATCCGAAGGACGATCTGATTGCAGTCGAAACGGCGGATCTCGAGCACAACATCGAGGCGCCGCAGGAAATCGACCTGGCTCATGAAGGGGCAAAGCTGGTTTCGATCGAGATCGTCGGGGAGGACGAGGTGCGCCATCTCCTCAACTTCACGCCCGCGCTCGACTACCCCGCACTCGGCTCGCGCTGATTGAGGACGTCCTGCGCGATCTGGAATCCGGTGTTGGCCGCAGGGACGCCGGCATAGATCGCGGTCTGCAGCAGCACTTCCTTGAGGTCCTCGACGGGAAGGCCGCTGTCCAGCGCCGCGCGGATGTGAAGCCGGAATTCCTCCCATCGGCCCATCGCGGCAGTGATGGCGAGAACGATCAAGCGCCGCGTGCGATGGTCGAGCCCAGGGCGCGTCCAGATTTCGCCCCAGGCGTAGCGGGTGATCAGATCCTGGAATTCCTCGTTGAAGGCGTTCCGGTTGGCGAGCGACCGGGTGACATGGGCCTCGCCCAGCACCTGCTTGCGAACGCCGAGCCCCGCTTCATAACGCTCCTTCTCGTCCACCGCTTTACTCCCTGGAAAGATGGCTCTCAGCCTTGCGGCGAGCGCGGCAGGCTTCGCCAGCTCGCGACGGCGCGCTTGGCAAAGTCCGGCGCGGAGCCGAGGTGATTTTCCGGCGTGAACAGCGCGTCGAGCTCACTGGCATTGAAATGCGGTGCAATCTCCGGATCGGCTTCGAGACAGGCGCGAAGCGGCCGTCCCTGCTCGGTCGCGGACCGCGCGGCGCGCTCCATCAGACCATGCGCGGCGGATTTGCCGAGCTTGCGTCCGAGCGCGATGGAAACCGCCTCGGCCATGACCAATCCGGAGGTCAATTCGAGATTGGCGCGCATTCGCGCAGTATCGAAGCGGCCGTGTTCGGCAATGAAGCAGGCGGAGTTGAGCGCAGCGGAGGCCAGCCGGAACAGCTCGGGCAGCACTTCCCATTCCGCGTGCCAGCCGCCGAGCCCGCGCTCATGCTCCTGGTCCATGGCAGCAAGCAAAGTTGCGGCAAGTCCGGGCGCACGTTTTGCCGCCGCGATGATTCGCCCGCAGGCCACCGGGTTCGCCTTATGCGGCATGGCCGAGGAGCCGCCCCGCCCGCCGCCCGAAGGCTCGCTGAACTCGCCGATTTCGGTTTGCGACATGAGGGAGAGGTCGCGCGCCATCTTGCCGAGACTGCCGATCAGCACGGCAAGCGCAGCCCCCATTTCCGCGATGCGATCGCGCTGCCCGTGCCAGGGCAGATCGGGAAGGGCGAGTCCAAGCTCGGTTGCTAGAGCTTGCGAAACCCTCAGCCCGTCCGGCGCCAGCGAGGCGAGATTGGCAGCCGCGCCGCCGAATTGCAGAACCAGAACCCGCGCTTTGCAATCCTTCAGCAACTGCTTGGCGCGGGTGATCGAAGAGAGCCATCCGGCGATCTTGACGCCGAGCGTCGTCGGGATCGCCTGCTGCATCAGGGTGCGCGCGACCATCGGCGTTGCGGCATGGGCCTCGGCCAGCAATGCGAGCCGGTCGCCAGCCGCATCAAGCTGCGCCTCGATCGCCGCCAGTCCGTCCCGCATCTGTAGGACGAGGCCGGTGTCGATGATGTCCTGGCTGGTTGCGCCCCAATGCACCCAGCGCGCCGCCTCCTTGTCGCTCGCGGCGACCTCAGCCGTTAAAGCCTTGACCAGCGGAACGGCGAGGTTGCCGGATTTGAGCACCTCCTCGCCGAGCTTTTCCGCCTCGAAATTCTCGGTCTTCGCTGCCCCCTGGATCGCCCACGCAGAGGCCTCCGGAATGATCCCGCATGTCGCTTCCGCGCGGGCGAGCGCCGCTTCGACATCGAGCATCGCCTGGATACGGCCGCCATCGGAGAAGATCCGGGCCATCGCTTTGCTGCTGAAAAAAAATCCGAGCGTTGCGCTCGCGCCGGCCCAGCTCATTAAGGCGCTCAAATTTCGAAGAAGACGGTTTCGTTCTCGCCCTGGAGGATGATGTCTAGACGGTAAACCGAGCCGCCGTCCTGCCGTTCCGCAATGAGCGTGCGGCGTCGCTCCAGCGGCACAAGGGCGAGGATCGGGTCGCTGTCATTCGCCGCCTCGTCGGGGAAATAGAGCCGCGTCGCCATGCGCTTCAAAATTCCGCGCCCCACCACCGAGATCAGGATGTGCGGCGCTTGGTCCGTGCCGTTCGGTCCTGGAACCGGCCCTGGTTTGATGGTGTGGAAGCGGAACCAGCCGGCTTCATCCGTCGGCGTGCGTCCGAAGCCGGTGAAGTTCGGGTCCAGCTGCTTTTCCTGCGCGTCCTCCGGATGATGGTAGCGCCCCTGGCAGTTGGCCTGCCAGATCTCGATCAACGCATCATTCACAGGCGCACCATTGGCGTCGACGATGCGCCCTTCGATGGTGATGCGCTCGCCGAGTGTCGCTTCATTGGTCAGCGTGTCGCCACCGGAAAAGGGCAGCGCATAATGGAAGAACGGCCCGATCGTCTGAGACGGCGTCGCGGGGTGGGACGTTTCCGCCATAGGTCATTCCTCCATCGGCGTGGCGTCACGCCCGCGCAGCACGATGTCGAAGCGGTAGCCGAGCGCCCATTCCGGCTCCGTGGTCTCCATATCGAACTGGGAGATCATCCGTGTCGCCGCTTTCGGATCGGTGACCGAATTGTAGATCGGATCGAAGGCCAGGAGCGGATCGCCGGGGAAATACATCTGCGTGATCAGCCGGGTGACGAAGCTCGGCCCGAACAGCGAGAAATGGACGTGCGGCGGCCGCCAGGCGTTGTGGTGGTTCTTCCAGGGATAGGCGCCGGGCTTGATGGAAACGAACCGGTAAACGCCGTTCTCGTCGGTGACGGTGCGGCCGGCCCCGGTGAAATTCGGGTCGAGCGGCGCCGGATGCTGGTCCTTGACGTGGATATAGCGGCCGGCGGCATTGCACTGCCAGACCTCGACGAGCGTATTCGGCTGCGGACGGCCATTCTCGTCGAGCACGCGGCCGGTCACGATGATGCGCTCGCCGAGTGGCTCGCCCTCGTGCTGGCGGGTGAGGTCGGCATCCACCGGCCCGATCCTCTCATGGCCATAGGCCGGGCCGGTAATCTCCGAAAGCGTGTGTGGCTGAATGATCAGCGGCTGACGGGGCGAGCGCTCGACGGTCGAGCGGTAGGCCGGCGAAAGATAAGGCGGCTGGCTGCCCGACTGTTCGCACCTGTATGGCTGGGGCTGTTGCATCTGAGGTGTTCTCCATCGATGCGGGCGAAATCGCATCGGTCTTCGCCAAGCATTCTGCTTGCTTTATCGGCCGTTGAAAAGATCGACAGCGGCCGCTATGCGCACGCGGTGCACAAGGTCGGCGCTGGGGGGTTTACGCGCGGGCGGTTTCGCTGTTGCGATAGGCGCTCGGCGCAAGCCCCGCGCGCCTGGCGAAAAAACGCGAGAAATAGGCCGGGTCGTGAAAACCCAGATCATAGGCGATCTCCTTCACGGTCATGGAGGTGTAGAGAAGATGCCGCTTTGCCTCCAGCGCCAGACGCCGCTGGACGATCTCTTTCGGCGGGATTCCGGAAGCGCGGCTGGTGACGGCGTGAAGCCGGTCGTCGGAAATGCCGAGCGCCTTCGCGTAAGCTGCGAGCGGCAGATGCTCCCGAAAGCGCGCCTCGACCAGTTGCCGGAAGCGACGCAGCAGGGCCGCCTCGGGGACCTGCGCAACGGATGAGAATCCGTGCGCGGCGCGCAGACGAACGATCAGCGCCAGCAGCAATTTCAACTGCGCCTCCACGATAGTGCGCACCGCCGCGCCGCCGAGGCTGACAGCCCGGTCGATCCCCTGAAAGCAGGCAGGCGCGTCGATGCCGGTCTCCTCGCCGTCTCCGATGGCGCTGAAGAAGGCTTGTCCGACGGGCAGGCCTAGATCCTGCCTCGTCTCGGACGAGAGGATCGCAGTCAGAAAATCCTGGGAGATGGTCACGACGAAACCATCGGAATCGGGCTCGAACGCGTAGCCGTGCGGCACTTCCGCAGGAACCCAGACGATCGAGGGCGCTCTCAGCCGCACCCTTTCGCCGTCAATGGTGGCCAGAGCCTCCCCTCGGCTCAGATAGAGCGCCTGGGAAAGCTCGGGATGGCGATGGACGGCAATGTGCCAGTCGTGAACGCGGGCGCGCGTCCGGACGCGTTCGGCATGGACAAAACGTGGCTCCGCATCGGCGTAAATATCGCCGTAGAGCCAGAACGAGGGGATATGCGTCGTATTCAGCATCGGTTCCGAGAGAAATCCAAGTCTTATCCGGCAGTTTCGCTGGATTCTATCTCCTAGGCTATGGCGCTCTCCCGGATTTGTCCATGCTTCACTCCGGTTGCGTGTCTTCAGCCGGCATCGAAACGGGGCTTATCATGAAGAAAAGGACCGGGAGGAAGCCATGCAAACCCAAGTCGGCATCGTCGGAGCTGGCCCCGCGGGATTGTTCCTCTCGCATCTGCTTTACCTGAGCGGCATCTCATCGGTCATCGTCGAGGACCGGAGCCGGGACTATGTCGAGGCGCGTGTGCGGGCGGGCGTCCTCGAACAGGGCACGGCCGACACGCTGGAACAGATGGGGCTCGGCGAGCGCATGCGCCGGGAGCAGCTCGTCCACAACGGCGTCCACTTCGCGTTCGGCGGTAAGCGTCACTATATCGATTTCGCCAATCTGACCGGGAAAGCCGTGACGGTCTACGGCCAGCACGAGGTCGTGAAGGATCTCATCGCCGCCCGCCTCGCCACCGGCGGGGAGATCGTTTTCGAGGTCGAGGGCACCAGCCTCCACGATTTCGACGGCGAGCAGCCGAAGATCCGCTATAGGAAAGATGGACAGTCGCATGAGATCCAGTGCGATTTCATCGCCGGCTGCGACGGCAGCCACGGCATCAGCCGTCCATCCATTACACCGGGCGCGCTCAAGTCCTATGAGCGCGTCTATTCCTTCGGCTGGCTGGGCATCCTGGCCGAGGCTCCGACGACGAGCGACGAGATTGTTTACGCCAATCACGAGCGCGGTTTTGCGCTCTATAGCATGCGCACGCCAGAGATCACCCGGCTCTATCTGCAATGCCGCGCCGATGAAGACATCGATGAATGGCCCGATGACCGGATCTGGGCGGAGCTGCATCTGCGGCTCGAGACGGGCGATGGCTGGCGGATCGCCGAGGGGCCCGTGCTTCAAAAGGGCATTGCGCCGCTGCGCAGCTTCGTCACCGAGCCGATGCAATATAGACGGCTGTTCCTGGCCGGAGACGCGGCCCACATCGTGCCGCCGACCGGGGCGAAGGGACTCAACCTCGCCGTCGCCGATGTGCGCGTTCTGGTCGAGGCGTTCCGGCGGTTCTACCGACACGGCAAGCGCGAGCTGCTCGACGCCTATTCTGCGATCTGCCTCGACCGGATCTGGAAGGTGCAGCGCTTCTCCTGGTGGATGACCTCGATGCTGCACCGGTTCGACGGCGACAGCGACTTTGACCGGCGGATCCAGATGGCCGAGCTCGCTTATGTGACCAGCTCACGCGCGGCGTCGCAGAGCCTTGCCGAGAACTATGTCGGCCTGCCGCTGATTTATTAGCCGGTCTTCTCCTGCCGGCAGGTCTACCCCGCCGCCTCCAGGGCCAGCGCGATGCCCTGACCGACGCCGATGCACATGGTACAGAGCGCGTGCTCGACCTTGCGCCGGCGCATTTCCAGCGCGGCGGTCCCCACCAGCCTCGCCCCCGACGCGCCGAGCGGATGGCCGAGCGCAATCGCGCCGCCATTGGGGTTCACATGCTCCGCATCGTCCGGAATCCCGAGCGCGCGGAGAACCGCAAGCCCTTGCGAGGCGAAGGCTTCGTTCAGCTCCACGACGCCGAAATCCTCAATCGACAGGTCGAGCCTGCGCATCAGCTTCTCGCTGGCCGGCGCCGGGCCGAAACCCATGATGCGCGGCGCGACGCCTGCCGTGGCCATGCCCATGACCCGTGCTATCGGCTTGAGTCCATGCCGTTTAACAGCATCATCGGAAGCCACGATCAGTGCCGCCGCGCCGTCATTGACGCCGGAGGCATTGCCGGCTGTTACCGTGCCGTTCTCGCGGAACAGGGCCGGCAGCTTCGCCAGCGCTTCAAGAGTTGTTTCCGGACGCGGATGCTCGTCGGCAGAGACGACGGCATCGCCGCCACGCTTCTTGGGGATCGTCACCGGCACGATCTCCTCGGCGAGGCGTCCGGCTCCGGCCGCCGCCTTTTGCTGCGAGCGCAACGCGAAGGCGTCCTGATCGGCGCGGCTCACCTTGAACTCCTCCGCCACATTCTCACCGGTCTCGGGCATGGAATCGGTGCCATAGGCGCGCTTCATCTTCGGATTGACGAAGCGCCAGCCGATCGTCGTGTCGAAGATCTCCGCATTGCGCGAAAACGCGCTCTCGGCCTTGCCCATGACGAAAGGCGCACGGGTCATCGAACTCGACGCCCCCCGCGATAATCAGGTCGGCCTCGCCGGTGCGGATTGCCCGCGCCGCCGTCCCGACCGCATCCATGCCGGAACCGCACAGCCGGTTGATCGTGCAACCGGGAACGCTGTCCGGCAGCCCCGCCAGCAGCAGCGACATCCGCGCCACGTTCCGGTTGTCCTCGCCGGCCTGATTGGCGCAGCCGAGGATGACTTCGTCGATCCCTGCGGGATCGAGCCCGGAATTGCGCTCGATGAGCGCATTGATCGGCAGGGCTCCCAGATCGTCGGTGCGAACGGAAGCAAGCGCTCCGCCATAGCGGCCGAAGGGCGTGCGGATATAGTCACAGATCCAGGCGTCTCTCATTTGCTCTGCCATCCTTCGCTTTGGTGCGGGTCGCCGGCCCTCAGCCCCAGACGTCCTGGGCGATCTCCACGATCATGCGGAGCTTCGCCCATTGTTCCTCCTCGGCCAGGATATTCCCTTCCTCAGTGCTGGCGAAGCCACATTGCGGGCTGAGGCAGAGCTGGTCCAGATCACAATATTTAGCCGCTTCGTCGATACGGCGCTTGATGTCGTCCGGTTTCTCCAGCGTGCCGGTCTTGGTGGTGACGAGGCCGAGGACCACTGTCTTGCCTTTTGGCAGAAATCGGAGAGGCTCGAAACCGCCGGCGCGGTCGGTGTCCCATTCCATGAAATAGCCGTCGATATTCACGCCGTTGAACAGAAGCTCGGCGACGGGCTCATAGTCGCCAGAGGCGATGAAGGTCGAACGGAAATTGCCCCGGCACATATGCATGGTAATGGTCATATCGCTCGGCCGGCCCGTCACCGCCTTGTTGATCATGCCGGCATAGATCTCCGGCTGCTTTTGCGGATCGTCGCCGCGATCCTTGAGCATCTGCCGCTGATTGGGGTCGCACAAATAGGCAAAGCTGACATCGTCGAGCTGAAGATAGCGGCAGCCTGCACCCGCAAAGGCTCGGACCGCCCCCGCATAAGCGCCGCCGAGATCGGCGTAAAAGCCGTCCATATCGGGGTAAACGGCTTCATCGATCAGTTTCCGACCGCCGCGATAATGCAGCATGCTCGGCGAGGGGATAGTCATCTTCGGGACCCGGGAGGTATTCTCCTTCAGGAAGCGGAAATGGCCGATCAACGGATGGGATGCCGGAAAGCCGAGCTTGCCCGTCACCTTCAGCACTTTCGGCTTGGTATGCGCGCCCTGGAATGCGACGCCGCCTGCCCCCGGCCCGCCCCAGGAGCCTTCCACGCCGTCAAGCTCTTCCAGGAAATCGAAATGCCAGAAGGCACGGCGGAACTCGCCGTCCGTGACAGCTTTGAGCCCGATTTGTTCCTGCTTCCTGATCATGCCGCGGATTTCATGGTCCTCGACCTCGCATAACTCGTCCGCTGAGATCTGGCCCGCCTCGCGCTTTGCGCGGGTGTCCTTCAGCGGCTGCGTGCGCAAGAGGCTCCCAACCATGTCAGCTCTGTAGGGCGGAGTCGTCCTCTTCATGTCCTCTCCCTTACGCTTTTTGCTGGCGGCGCTCGTCAGCCGGTGGTCTCGATCAAAGCTCCGCCTGGAATGCGCGCTCGTCTTGCGCGGTCGCGCAGCAGGAATTGCAGGTCGCGATGCGCCAGTCGGGCGTGCTCACGCATCAGGCTTTCCGCCCGCTCGCCCTGCCGCTGTTCGATCGCCGCAATGACACTGCAATGATGGTCCTGCGCGATGGTCAGCATAAGACGCGCCGCGGGCAAATCTGCCTGCGCCATGACGAAGGCACTCGGCGATGCGAAAGGCAAGCTCACGAGGCGCTCGACCTGGCGGGCGACCGGCTGGCTTTCGGCAAGGGCGACGAGATGCGTGTGGAAATAAATATTGAGCGGAACGTAGCGGGATAGCACGTCGGCGTTCATGTCGGGCTCGCCGAGCAGCGCATCCATTTCCGCAACGCAGGCTTTCAGCTCCGCGATTTTTTCGGCAGCCGCGCCCCGCTCCGCCGCTAATCGCGCTGCTAGGCCTTCCAGCGTGCCCCGCAATTCGATCGAATCGTAAATGTCGTGCTCGGAAAAAGCCTTCACGACAAAGCCGCCGGACGGCACGGCCTTGACCAGCCCTTCCTCTTCGAGACGAATGAGTGCCGCCCGTACGGGCGTGCGTGACACGCCGAGCCGTTCCACGATGGCGAGTTCCGATAGCCGATCTCCCGGAGCAAGCATGCCCTGAAGAATGAGGTCCCGGAGGCTGTGCAGCGCTCTGACGGTCTGCGAAGGTGTCGGGTTGCTGTCTTCCATGGTTGGTCTCATCGCCAACGGCCAAATCTCCTGCTCTTAACTCCGCAGATGAGCCCTATCCTGTTCAACTCATGCCCGTTCCTACGGGCACTCAATCAGCCTGGAAGCGCTCGTGCTGTATACACTAGAGCTGCGGAGAAAACACAGGAAGCAGCCAAATCTCAGAAGTCGCCGTAATTCGTGCGCTCTGCGCACGAGCGCGCAAATTGTTGTATACAGTCTGCCAAAAAATAGGCGATCATCAAAATTGGTCCGATTACCGCTCAATCGTCCGCCGGAGCCGGTCTCGACGCTTCGTCCGTCTGACGCGAAAGGCTCCGCGCCGAAAGTGTACGGACCCAAAACAATCGCGTGAACCATGGCCAATATTGCGTGCCGCGTTTTCGTCGCTGAACAGAGAATGGTGCACACGACGCGCAGAACAAAGGCTATAAGACGCAAAGTTCGGGCCTGCGGTGGAAACGATGATACAGGAGCGAGCCGAAGAGCGCACTGATAGGGATCTCATACTCGGGTTGAAAAAGGGCCTTGCCGTTATCGAATGTTTCGATGACGAGCATGAGCGGCTGACCAGCGCCGATGTCGCGGTCAAGATCGGCCTGTCGCGCGCCGCGGCAAGACGCTGCCTTCTGACTCTGCATAAGCTCGGCTATGTCAATTACGACGGCAAGCTTTTCACGCTGGCGCCCCGCATTCTCCGGCTCGGCTATGCTTACGTGCTATCGGCCTCGCTGCCGCAGCTTTTCCAACCCTTCCTCGAGCATCTGAGCGAGCAGATCCATGAATCCTGCTCCGCCGCCATTCTCGAAGGGGACGAAATCGTCTATCTCGCCCGTGCGGCGGCCAAGCGCATCATGTCGACAGGTCTGTGCATCGGCACACGGCTCCCGTCTTACTGCACCTCCATGGGCCGCGTGCTTCTGGCATCGCTCGAGCCGGATGAAGGAGCTGCCCGGCTTTCGGCGATGGAGCGGCGTCGGCTGACGCCGTTCACGCGCACCGGTCTCGACGATCTCCTCGGCATTCTCGACGAGGTGCGCGGGAACGGCTATTGCGTTCTCGACCAGGAGCTTGAGGTGGGCCTGATCTCGATCAGCGTACCCGTTTTCAACAGCGCGGGAGCCGTCGCAGCAGCGGTCAACGTTGCCTCTTCGTCTGCGCGCGTCACGGCAGAGGAAATGGCCGAGCGCTTCCTGCCGTCGCTCTTGGATATCCAGAAAGAACTGCGTCCGCTCATCAGGGCGTGACGGCATTCCCCAGACCCGCCAAAGCTCAGCGGATTGCCTCGGCATGCGTCCGATCAGGAGGGCCTCATCCGCCTCATAGTCGAAAGCGGGTCGGCAAGAGCCCGATCCGGAGGTTTACGGATCCTGGAATAGCACGCGGCTCGACGGACAGCAGCTTTGCCGCGCCGTAAGCGCCAAAACCCTGCTCTTGTGCGCATAGCGCCCAATCTTGCGCGCCGCATCCGACCATCCCGAAAACGCAAAAATTTTCGCCTGGAAACCTCAATTCCGCTATGTTTACACTGCGGAAAGCCAAGCGTTTACTCGCGCTTACGCAGATCGAGACGAGTTTCAGAACGCGCCGCAGCCGATTGGCGGAAAGCAAAGCTCGGATATCCAGACGTTTGGTGTTTGCCGATCTGATCCAAACAAAGATCTTTGCTGAAGAGCAGAACGCAAGCGCCAGGGGAAGGAAAAGCGATGCGCTGTTTGTGCCAATGCCCAACAACTGTTCGCCACCGTCATCTCCGATTTGCCTGATGCGCGCCTCGTCCTAAATTGGCAGAGTTCGGATCGGAGCCCGCGCCGCGCGCTGCCGAGGACCGCCCACAGAGTAACAGTCTCATGCGTAGTAGCCACACCGTCGCGATCGAGCCAGCGCCGCAGTCACGGCCGCACCATCACCTCGATCAGCGCGTGGGTCTTCTTACGGGTGACGTGCCGGATCGCCGCCATGAGGACGTCCGGCAAATCTTCGCCGTGCTCGACCCGGCGTGCCCAGGCCCGGCTCGCCTTGGCAACCTGAACGAAATCGGGCGTCGGGCTGAGGGAAGTGAGCGGCACCGCGTTGCTCCGAGCAGCGTAGCCGTCGGGATAAACACCGAGAACAGATTGCCGTACAGCGCCCCATTCGCGGTTGTTCAGCACGATCAGCAGCACGGGCAACCCGAGCGATTCCGCAATCTGGTGACAGGCGACCGGATTGGCGAACATATACGAGCCGTCGCCCATCGTCGCGACGACGAGACGGTCGGGATCGGCAAGCTGCATTCCCATAGCCGCCGGAAAGGACCAGCCGAGCCCGCCGGAATGCGGCTCCTGATACCAGGCGTGGTGATCGCGCAAGGTGAGCGGCGGCAGCGGACAGCCGAGCTCGGAGAGAACTGTGGCGGCGCGATCCGAAATCGCCCCGGAGAGGCACAGGCTGACCCAGTCTTTAGTCATCGGCGCGGCCTTGCCCGCGCTCGCCTTTTCGAGAGCGGCCTCTCTGAGCGCGGCGGCGCGCGCACGGATCGCCGGGGCCCGTTCGGCGATATTGGCTTCGGCTTCAGCCTTGTGCCGATCCATCGCGCACTCGAGCATCTGGATAGCTTTGCCGGTCTCTCCAACGAGAGCAATGTCGGAGCGGAAATTGCGCACCGCGAAGCGCGCATAGAGCGGATCGCCGCCGAGGTGGATGATCCGGCAATCGGCTTTCGGTTTATGGATCTGTGGAGACCAGGGCGCAAGCGCGTCTATGACCAGGATCGCATCGGCCTCGCTGATCCAGGGTTCCGGATCGACACCCGCGGCCATTTCGTGGTCCGTCGCGGTGGCCAGCCGGACCGCCCAATATTGCACGACCGGAAGCGCCCATTCGCTGGCGAAATGCGCAAGCGCGGCAAAGCCTTCCGGTCCGCCGGCGCCACGCTGCGCGAAGATCACCGGGCGCTTGGCCTTGGCGAGGATTTGCGCCGCCTCGGCGAGCGCTGCCTCATCCGGCGCGGCCTTGGCCGGCGTCATCAGCACGGGCTGGTTCAGAGCGTCCCGCGGGCACTGCTCGCAAAGCACCTCGCGCGGCAGGCTAAGATAAACCGGACCACGCGGCGTGGAATTGGCGATGGCGTAGGCGCGATCGACAAGCTCGACCACCTGCTCGGGGAAGCGCAGCTCGTAGTCCCACTTGCAAGCCTCGCGGATCAGCGCGGCCTGGTCGCGCATTTCTTGGCCCCAGCCGATCGGCACCGTGCGGCAGCCGAAGCGGTCTTTTTCGGTGGTCGGCGTGCGACCGGAGAACAGCAGCATCGGGATCTGCTCGGTCGCGGCGTTGATCGCGCCGATCGCGCAATTGGCAAGGCCGACATTGGTGTGCGCCATCACCGCCTGTGCCTTGCCGGTGGCGAGATAGTAACCATGCGCCATGCCCATGGCCGCCGTCTCATGCGGCATGATCAGCGGCGTCGGCAGGTCGATATTGCGCGCTTGCGCCTCCGCAAGGCCCTCGATGATTGGTGGAAAATCGGTGCCGGAATTGGCAAAGATATAATCGACGCCGACCGCCTTCAGGCGCGCAAGCAGAGCGCCGCCCGCCGTTATCGTCTGCGGGTCGGTCCGAGTTCGAACATGATCTTGCATCTAATCTCCCTTCGGCCGCTGCTGGCGCCGCTTGCAAGACAAAGCGCAACGACGCGGGGAACACCGTTTTTCAGAATAAACCTACAACAATGAAAACGCATAACAACAGAATATAACTTAAGTTATTATCAATTCAGTGAAACGCCCGATTGTTTGAGAACGGGCTTTTTGGGAGGAGAACGAATGTCGAAAGGCCGGCTGTCGATCTTTTGCAAATCGCTCATCGCGGCGGCGATGACGCTCATCTTGAGTGCCTTCGCGGTTCACGCGCAGAAGCCGGAATTCACCTTCCGGCTGCATCATTTCCTCGGTCCGAAGTCGCCCGCCCAGACGAAAATGCTCGAACCGTGGGTCAAGCGCATCGAGGACGCCTCGCACGGCCGCATCAAGATCGAGATCTATCCGTCTATGTCGCTGGGTGGTAAGCCACCGGAGCTCATCCGGCAGGTGCGCGACGGTGTCGTTGACATCATCTGGACCGTGAACGGCTACACGCCGGGCCTGTTTCCGCGTACTGAGGTGTTCGAGCTGCCGTTCATTCACACCAACGATCCCGTTGCGACTAATCTTGCCATGGGCGAGCTTTACGACAAATATCTCAAGGACGATTACAAGGGGGTCAAGCCGCTCTTCCTGCATGTGCATGCGGGCCAGGCCATCCAGATGGTCGACACGCCGGTTCACAAGCCGGCCGATCTCGCCGGCAAGAAGATCCGCATCCCGACGCGGACGGGTGCCTGGGTGATCGAAGCGCTCGGTGCCAATCCGGTCGGCATGCCCGTTCCCGAGCTGCCGCAGGCGCTGTCGAAGAAGGTCGTCGATGGCGCGCTGATCCCCTGGGAGATCATCCCCGCGCTCAAGCTGCAGGATCTGGAGAAATATCAGATCGAGGGCTACAACAAAACGCGCTTCGGCACGACCACTTTCCAGGTATCGATGAATCTGGACAAATGGAACAGCCTTCCGGACGATCTGAAAAAGGTCTTTACCGACAATTCCGGCCCGGCATGGCTGAAGGAGGTTGGCAAGATCTGGCGGGAGGACGATGACGCGGGCATCGCCATCGCCGAGAAGGCCGGAAACACGCATATCGTTTTGACCCAGGCGGAAACGAACGCCTTCCGTGACAAGCTCGAGCCGGTCGTCAATCGATGGGTCAAGGAGGTCTCGTCGCGCGGCATCGACGGCAAGAAGCTCGTGGAAGAGGCCCGCGCAACGGTCGCCAAATACAGCAAAGAGAAGTGATTGCTGCCGCGGCTATGCCGGATGCCGAGAAAAAAGGGGCGCGCCCTCCTGTGGAGGGCCGCTCTCTGCCGCCAGAGTAATCGATCCAGGAGTGGCGCCGGGCACGGCGGCGGCATAAGCTCCCGAAAACCAATCGGCTGGGGGAATTCGGATGACCGCAATTGCGGCCGTGATCCGCAGGATCATCGAACTTTGGACGCTCGCCGGAGGCCTCCTGCTTCTGGCGATCGTCCTGCTCAACACGGTCAGCCTGGTCGGCAACATCTTCGCGAACCAGCCCGTTCGGGGCGATTTCGAGATCGTCGAGATGGGTGTCGCTGTGGCGGTGTTCGCCTTTCTGCCCTATTGCCAGTTGACCGGCGCGAACGTCACCGCCGACATCTTCACGGCCTGGGCGGGGCCGCGCACGATCAGCTTTCTGAACGTCATCGCCTCGATCATTGCCTTCGGCTTCGCAGTGCTGCTGCTCTGGCGGATGTGGTATGGGCTGATCGACTACCGTGTCTATCGCGAGGTGACCACAGTCTATGAGAATTCCCATCTGGATCGCCTTCGTGCCGATCCTAATCTCGCTCTTCCTCCTGATCCTCGCCTGTCTCTTAACACTCATCGATGCGCTGCGCGGCGAGCCTGTCACCTAGCCCGCGTGCCCCCTGCTCAGAACGGTCGCTGATTTCATGGAAAGCAATCTGCTCATCGGCCTTTACGGCCTTGCCGCGCTCGTCGCGCTCATCGCGATCCGGATCCCGGTTGCGCACGCGATGGTGCTGGTCGGCGCTATCGGCACGGCCATCCTATCCGGTCCCGCCGTTCTTCTGTCGCAGCTCAAGACGCTCGCCTATGGTCAGTTCTCAATCTACGACCTGTCGGTCGTACCGATGTTCGTGCTGATGGGCAACATCGCGACCAAGGCCAAGCTGTCCCAGGATCTGTTCCGCGGCGCCAACGCCTGGCTCGGCTGGATGAGGGGCGGCGTCGCCATGTCCGCCATCGCCGCCTGTGCGGGCTTCGGCGCGGTTTGCGGCTCCTCGCTCGCGACTGCCTCCACCATGGGCCAGGTCGCGCTGCCTGAGCTGAGGCGCTATAAATATTCTCCGGCCCTGGCGACCGGAACGCTAGCAGCGGGTGGCGTGCTCGGAATCTTGATACCGCCGTCCATCGTGCTGGTCGTCTATGCCGTGATCGTCGAAGCCAACATCGTCACGATGTTCACGGCGGCCTTTATCCCCGGCATCATTGCGGTGATCTTCTTCTGCATCACCATCGCGATCTATGTCCGGATCTTTCCTAATTCCGGGCCCCCTGGCGACAGGGTCGGCCGGCACGAACTGATCGCGGCCAGCATCGCGGTGCTGCCGGTGACGGTGATCTTCGGCCTCGTGATCGGCGGCATCTATTTCGGCTTCTTCAACCCGACGCCGGCGGCGGCGATCGGCGTCTTCCTGGTCTCGGCCTACGGCATCGCGCGCGGCGATGTCAGATGGCGGGAAATGAAGGCTTCGCTGCTTCAGACCGCACAGACCAGCGGCATGATCTATCTCATCCTGCTCGGAGCGGAGCTGCTGAAGATCTTCATGTCGCGGGGCGGCGTCCCACAGGCGGCCGCAGAGATGATGGTGGCGAGCGGCCTCGATCCCTATGCCATCCTCGTGCTCTTGCTGATCGCGCTTATTTTCCTCGGCTGCCTGATGGACAGTCTGTCGATGATCCTGCTCGCCATCCCCTTCTTCTGGCCCGTTATCGCCGGGCTCGATTTCGGCATGAGCGCCGACGATACCAAGGTCTGGTTCGGCATTCTGGCGCTCATCGTGGTCGAGCTCGGCCTGATTACGCCGCCTGTCGGGATGAATGTCTTCGTCATCAACAGCCTTGCGCGCGAAGTGCCGATGGCGGAGACCTTCAAAGGCGTGTTTCCGTTCTTCCTGATCGAGCTGCTCCGCGTGGCGCTGCTCGTCGCCTTTCCCTCGATCACGCTGTTTCTGCCGAAGCTGTTGCAGTAGCGGCGGGTTACAATTTGACCGTCTTTATTTGAAGCATTCCGGACGTCGCCCCGGCCGTCAGGGCCCGGGCCCGTTGGCATCGCCGCACGGCACAAGCTCGCCGAAAGATGGATTGAGTCCCGGACAGCCCTGCGGGCTTCCGGGACGACAGACTTGCCGCTCGGAGAGGGAGGACACGTTGCAGGCGGCGGGTTCGATCGACATGGCCTTGCGTCAATTGACCTGGCGGCCGCGACCTTCCCAATAGGGCTTGCGCAATTCGCGTTTCAGGAGCTTACCGCTCGCATTGCGCGGCAGGCTTTCGACGAAATCCACCGAGCGCGGGCGTTTGTACCCGGCGAGCCTTTCGCGCGACCACGCGATCAGTGCCTCCGCGGTGATTTCGCTGTCCTCGCGCAGAACCACGACGGCCTTCACGGCCTCACCCCAGCTCTCGTCAGGTACCCCGATGACCGCCACGTCGAGGACGTCCGCGTGGGCCGCAAGCACCGCTTCGATCTCGGCCGGATAGATGTTCTCGCCGCCCGAGACGATCATGTCCTTGATGCGGTCCTTGATGAAGATGAAGCCGTCTTCATCCATGGTGCCTGCATCACCCGTATGGAACCAGCCGCCGCGCATCGCTTCCTCGGTCGCCTCTAGCCGCCGCCAATAGCCGGCCATCAGATTCGGGCCGCGGTAGACGATCTCTCCGATCTCGCCTAGCGGTAGCTCCTCGCCATTCGCATCGACGATGCGGGCGCGTCCCCCCAGCATCGGCCGGCCGCAGGAGGCGAGGCGCTCGCCCCGGTGGTGCTCGAAAGGCAGCGCCGTGAACGGGCCAGTCGTTTCCGTCAGGCCGTAAAGCTGCGTGAATTTGCAGCCGAACAGCTCGACGCAGCGGCGCAGCGTCTCCGGGGCAATGGGCGCGGCGCCATAGGCAATCCGCTTGAGGTGCGAGAACTCGGCTTCCGCCGTTCGCGACAGCTCGCTGAGCCTTTGCAGCACCGCGGGGACGAGATGGGTTGTCTCGACCCGGTGCGTCAGCATCGCCTCCAGGAGCGCATCCGCTGCGGCGTCGCGCTCGATGACGACTGTTGCGCCCTGATGCATCGCCCATATCGGCGGCCCGGCGCCGCCGATATGGAACATCGGCAGGCAGGCCAGAAACGGCCCGCCCTCGCGAAATTCCGGCATTTCGAGCGCCATGACCACCGCATTGTTGAGGATGTTCCAGCCGGTCAGCATTGCGCCTTTCGGCTGTCCGGTCGTGCCGGAGGTGTTGAACTGCCAGGTCACAGCGCCGTCTGTGTCGCGACGCGGATCGGAGCCGCCACGCGGAAGCTCATCGAAAGTGAGGACCGGCACGCCGTGTCCATTGCAGAGGGAGCCGAATTCCTCACTGGTGACGATCAGTTTCGGCGCCGCATCGTCGATGATGGCGGCAACCTCGGGGGGCGTGAGTCGGCGGTTGACTGGCGCGGCGACAAGCCCGGCCTTATCGAGCGCGAAGAACAGCTCGAGATAGGCGTCGGAATTCTTGTCGAGGATGGCGACGCGATCGCCTGGCTGTAATCCGAGTTTCGAGACCAATCCGTCCGCAAGCCCCGAGCTGGACCGGTTCAGCTCGTCATAGGAACGCACACGCCCCTTATACCACGTCGCCGGCACATCCGGGTGGCGGCGGGCCCGCCAGCGGATCAGTTCGGCAATGGTCCGCATTCGCTGGGCCTCCCGAACGCTTAAGGGATGCGGGTCAGACCAGCCGCCGCTTTTGCGGCTTCCAGTGGCTCTCGATATTGGCGAGCAGCCCCGCATCGTATAGGCAGAAGGCCTGCTGGCGCGCATAGGTCGCCATGTAGCGCCGGAACACCGATAGCGGCTCTTGACCGACGCGCAGCGCTTTGCGATTGCTGACCGCGCTGAGTAGTCCGGCGCGCACCAGCCCTTTCGCATTGCGCTCGATGGCAGCGTCCATTTCCCTCGACCGCACCACCTCATCGCAGATCAGCATGCCCTCGGGCTGATCGACGGGGAAGGTCTTCTCGAAATAGATCGCCTGCCGCGCCAGATGCACGCCGACAAGCCGCGGCAGACGCAGATTGGCGACGCCGGGAATAAAGCCCTCCTTGCTGGCCGGCAGGCTGAAATATGTGCCAGTCTCCGCGATCACGCGGTCCATGACGCAGAGCAGCTGGCAGCCGCCGCCGATTGCAAAGGCTTCGACCGCCGCCAACCAGGGTTTTTCCAGATAATCCTCGAACTGCTCGCGATAGCTGCCCGAGACCCAGAGTCCGCGATAGAGCTTATGCATCAGCCCAAGGTCGCGCTCGAGCATGAATTCGATGAAGGAGATCTGGCCGTAATAAAGGTGCGTGAGATTGATGCCGGCGTTGAAGACCCGGCGTCCGGCATATTTCGGATGATGCACGAGCGAGCCGCGCAGCACCCCGACCTCAACCTGCCCGTCGAGCAGCGCCAGATCTATGGCGGTCTCCAGTGCCTTGACGGCAAGATCGTCCTCGGCGTTGAGATAGTCGGGGTTGTTGAGCGTTACATGGCCGACATTATCGCGGCGCTCAAGTGTCGCCCGGCCGAGATCGACATGCCCGGTGCGGCGGAACTCGGCCAGATGGCGCTCCGCTTCCGGCATCGGGCGCAGCATAGCGTGAATGAGATGCAGGCCGCAGCGCTCATCCGCCAGAACTTGCGCGGCAAACAGCCCCTGATCGATCTCCCTGCCGCGCTTTGCCGATTGCCGTCGACGCGCCCGCTCCTCCTGGATCACTTCTCGCGTCGGCAGAAGATGGGGATAGAGATCGGCCGCGGCATAGACGAGGTCGGCGAGGCGGCGAGGCCTGGTGCAGCCGTCCGTCAGGGAGTTGTAGATCGCCACGGCGTGCCGGCGGAAGAAGTCTTCCTTCACCCGGAGGATTTCGGCCTTGACCGCGCTCGGCTCCGCGCTCCCGGCAAGCTTCGCCTCCAACTCGGCGATGCGCCGGGCGGCCCGATCCGAGTCATGTTCCAGCGTTCCATCAAAGTCTGCGGGCGCCGGCGCGTCCAATGAATGCGCAATGCTTTTGGCGGAATCGGCCTCGCGCGGCATCGGTTTCCTCCCGAGATTTTCCGCCCAGGATGCGGCGATGCCGTCTGGAAGACAAGCCGTGATGTGCGGAATGCGTGCGCTGAAGGCGCGAATCGGCCCTTTTCGAACCTGCCCCTGTTGCGGAAAGGCACGAAATGCCGTTCCTTGTCCTTGCTGCAATGTCAGCAATGTGTTGAGACACCGCTCCCTGCCGCATATAAAATCGCGGCGCGCAATGCGAAAAACTACTTTGGAAACAAGCCTGGATGGTCAAATTCCTCCCGCTTCCGCAGGCTGTCGCGGAATATCTCAAGAACGGCGATAAAGCCGCCTTTGAAGGATTTACGCACCTCATCCCCACAGCGGCCGCACATGAGGCCATCCGCCAGGGTTTTAAGGATCTAACGCTCATTCGCATGACGCCGGACCTGATCTACGATCAGATGATCGGCATGGGCATGGCGAGCAAGCTCGTCTTCTCCTACATCGGAAATCCGGGGGTGGGCCTGCTGCGGCGCGTGCGCGACACGGTCGAGAATGGCTGGCCGCATCCCATCGAGATCGAGGAGCATTCCCACGCGGCCATGGCGAATGCTTATGAGGCTGGCGCTGCCGGTCTGCCTTGCGCGATCTTCCGCGGCTATCGCGGCGCGGGTCTCGTCAAGGTCAACCCGAATATCAAATCGGTGACCTGCCCCTTCACCGGCGAAGTGCTGGCCGCCGTGCCCGCGGTCCGGCCGGACGTGACCTTCATCCACGCGCAGAAGGCCAACAGGCGCGGCGACGTGCTCATCGAGGGCATCATCGGCATCCAGAAGGAAGCCGTCCTAGCGGCAAAGCGCGCGGTCGTCACCGTGGAGGAGGTGGTCGACGATTTCGACGGCCTACATCCGAACCTGACGGTGCTGCCGAGCTGGACGATCGCCGCCATTTCCGTGGTCCCGGGCGGTGCGCATCCCTCCTATACCCACGACTATTACGATCGCGATAACGCCGCCTATGTGGAATGGGACGAGGTTTCCGCCGACCGCGACCGGTTCCGCGACTGGATGCAGAAGCATGTGATCGAGGCAACGCCGGAGGATTTCGGTCGGCGGGTCGAGCATTTGAGGAAGCGCGCATGAGCGAACAACGGCAAGATCTGGGCTTCACGCCCGGCGAGATGATGACGATCGCCGCCTCGCGCGCGCTGAAGAACGACGATGTCTGTTTCGTCGGCATCGGCGCGCCGTCGGCCGCCTGCAACGTCGCGCGGCTGACGCACGCGCCGGACATCACCTTGATCTACGAGTTGGGCACGATCGGCACTGCGCCCGACGTGCTGCCGCTCTCGATCGGCGACGGCGAGCTCTGCGACACGGCGGTCACCACCGTCTCGGTGCCGGAGATGTTCCGCTACTGGCTCCAGGGCGCGCGGATCACCATCGGCTTTCTCGGTGCCGCGCAGATCGACAAATTCGGCAACATCAATACCACCGTGGTCGGCGACTACCACAAGCCGAAGACGCGGCTTCCGGGGGGCGGCGGCGCGCCGGAGATCGCAACCTCGGCGCAGAAGGTGTTCATTACCATGAGCCAGTCGAAGCGGGGCTTCGTCGAAAAGATCGACTTCTTCACCTCCTTCGGCTATGGCGAGGGCGGCGATCACCGCAAGCGGCTCGGTATCGATACCGAAGGCCCGGCGCTGCTGATCACGGATCTCGCCATCTGGAAGCCGGACCCGGTCACCAAAGAATTCACCGTCGTCTCGCTGCATCCGGGTGTTACGCGGGAAAAGGCGCAGGA
Organism: uncultured Alphaproteobacteria bacterium; assembly: GCA_963798805.1. Lineage (GTDB taxonomy): Bacteria > Pseudomonadota > Alphaproteobacteria > Rhizobiales > Rhodomicrobiaceae > CAVZCK01. The sequence goes on along the minus strand of CAWCVC010000011.1, from coordinate 544,244 downwards.
GACTTGCGGCTGGCCGGTGAAATTCGCCGACAATCTGGAAGTGACGCCGCCGCCGACCGAGCTCGAGCTGAAAACCCTGCGCGACCTGCAGGCGCGCACCAAGGCTGCGCATGAGCGTGTCGGTGTTAGGGCGCAACCCGCCTGAGCGAGGGCATCGCCGGCCATCGGATCGTGCTCCGGCTGAATATTCCGGCTAATTTCTCCGAGCGCTTCGCACGGCCGTTTGCGCAGCCGCTCCCACATATCCCCGATCTGTATTCAGCATCCCCCGCAACCGAACGATAATTCGATAAAACTAATCAGCTTAACTATCTGGAACTGCTCGGGTATTTCCTGCCGCCACATCGCCGCCATGTAGGTTACAAAATTGTATCCTTGCGACGAACCATGCATAACCTTCGCCCTTTAAGCCTCTCTTAACCGTGTGGCCCAGGAAGCGGATCCGGTCGGCGTAAAAAATCCGCGCTGGGCAAGTGCACGAGAGTGGACCGCTTCCAACTGACAACGGGTTTGACGGCGAACTGAACGGGTCCAGGCGCTTCGGATTTGTCCCGGAGAATGCCATCGAATTGCCCGCCGCACAGACCAGAGCAACGATCACCGGCATGAATCTCATCCATGTCTCATCCGGTCACGCCCTGTGGCCTGTCACCTCACTGTTCATTCTAACCACATATCTTGATCATTATAGCGCGCAGATCGCCAGCCTTCCGGCTAACATCGTCGCGCTCGTCGACGAACGGAACAAGGTGCTGTGCGCGGCAGGCTTGCGAGACCGCTCGGAGGCGTTTTTCTCCGAGCTTTATCTCGATCGGCCGATCGAAGCCGTTCTCAGCGAGCTGGCCGGAAAGCCGGTCGAACGGCGTGAGGTCGCGGAGGTCTCGAGCCTCGCCAGCCGTACGCCCGCCGCATCCGTCCAGTTCATGCGCGAGCTGATCCTCTATGGCGACACGCTCTGCTTCAACTGGGCCTTCTTCACCGCCACGGAGCGCCTGCAGAAGCTCTTGCAGCGCATTCGGCTTCCGCTGATCGACCTCGGCGCGGCGAGGCCCGATCGCGTTCCCTCGCCGGAGCTTTGGGGCTCCTATTACGAGACTAACCCCAGAGTGCTGGCCATCGGGCGGGACGACCTCGCGCCCTTTTTGGTGAGAGGGGCGGAAGCCGAGACGGCCCTGGGGGTCTGCGCCAATGGGTAAGCTTGCGGAGGCGCTTATTCGGAATGCAGGGCGCGGCGGCGAGCGCGCGGCGATGAGCGACGGGCGGACGTCCCTGGCCTGGTCCGATCTACCTGAGTGGGTCGCGGGGGCCGCGGCCGATCTCAGCCCCGATCGGGAGACCATCGGCATTCTCGGCGACAACAGCGTCGAATGGGCGATCACCTTTCTCGCCGCCAGTGTTGCCGGCAAGACCATCGTTCCGGTTCCGACCTTCTTCAGCAAGGAGCAATGCGCTCATCTGATCCGGGACGCGGCCATCAAGCGAATCATCGCGACCGATGAGGGGGCCGCCAAGCGTCACGGCCTCCCCTTGCCGGTCCATCCGCTTTCAGAGCGGCGCGAACCGGCGTCGTCGCTGCCGACGGGCGACGGCGGACTGATCATCTACACATCCGGCAGCACGGGACATCCCAAAGGGGTCCGGCTCGAAAGCGGTCAGGCGCTCTGGTCGGCGCAGGCACTCGCCGAGGCGAGCGGCGCGACCGCCGATGATAAATATCTCTCCGTCCTGCCGCTGCCGATGCTGCTCGAAGCCATTTGCGGGATCATGATCCCGGTGCTGGTCGGCGGGACCGTCCATTACGACACTGCGATCGCGCGAAGCGTGACCAGCGGTGCGCCAGGCAATGTCGCCGAAGCGTTCGAGCGGGAGCGGCCGACGACCAGCGTCCTCGTCCCACAATTGCTCGCCCTTTATGCCGGCCAACTGGCCGCCTCCGGAAAGCGCCCGCCGGAGAGTCTCCGCTTTGTGGCGGTCGGCGGTGCGCCGCTGCCAGCCGCCTATGCCGCCGCCGCTGCAAAGCTGGGGATTCCGGTCTATGAGGGCTACGGACTTTCGGAATGCTCCTCGGTCGTCTCCGTCAACCGGCCGGGCGCCGCTCGGCTTGGAACGGTCGGGCAGCCCTTACCCGGCCTGCGGGCTGAGATCGAGGACGGCGAAATCGTCGTCGAAGGTCCGTCGGTGATGGACGGCTATCTGCATGGCGAGACCGGGCCTCGGCGCTGGCGCACCGGCGATATGGGCCGGATCGATGCAGACGGATTCCTCACGGTCTATGGCCGGCGCGACAATCTGATCGTCACGCCCTATGGCCGCAACATCAATCCCGAATGGATCGAGACCATGCTGCTCGGCGATCCGAGGATCGGCGCCTCCGCGCTGTGCCAGATCGGCGAGCCGGCGCGACTTGCGATGCTGCTGGTCCCGTCGCGGCCCGGCGCCCCCTGGTTCAAGACAGCCTCTCCGGCAGATATCGCTTCGCTCATCGCCAATGTCTGTCAGGCAGCTCCCGACTATGCCCGACCGAAAGCCGCATTCGTCATCTCCAGCGAGGAGGCGGCGAGCCGGTCTCTATTCACCGCAAACGGACGAATCCGGCGGAGCGAAGCACTGAAGATCCTGAGCGAAAAGACAAAAGCGTCCCAAACCAACCAAAACCTTGAGGTGATCTGATGACCCCCTACGAAAGACTTTATCAGGAGACGACCGAGGCCAGAAGCCGCTTCCTGACCATCCCCTTGGTGAAGCAGGCCCTCACCTCAGGCAGCTCGCGCGAGCTCTATCTCGACTTTCTGAGCCAGGCCTATCACCACGTGAAGCATACCTTTCCGCTGCTGGCGCTGGCAGCATCCAAGACTCACGACGAGCGCTATCAGGACGGCTTGGTCGAGTACATGAACGAGGAGCGCGGCCATGAGAAATGGATTCTCGACGATATCAGCGCCATGGGCGGCGACGCTGACGCCGTCAAGGACGGCAAGCCCGGCATTCCCTGCCAGGCGATGGTCGCCTATTGCTATTACTCGATCGACTGGATCAGCCCTTATGCCATCCTCGGCATGGTCCACGTCCTCGAAGGTCTGTCGGTCCAGATCGCGCATCAGCTAGCGGGTGCGGTGCAGCGCTCGCTCAAGACCGACGGCAAGGCCGGCTTCTCTTACCTCAATTCGCATGGCGGCCTCGATGTCGAGCATGTCGAGCTGTTCAAGAGCCTGATCAATGGCTTCGAGGATCCGCGCATCGTCGATCAGGTCATCGACTCGGCGCGCGTGATCTACCGCCTCTATGGCGCGATCTTCGAGGATATGGGGCTCAGGCATACGGAGACCGCCCGTGCGGCTTGACGGTAAACTTGCGGTCATCACCGGCGCCGGGTCGGGGATCGGCCGGGCGCTGGCAATGGAGGCCGCGGGGCGAGGCGTTCATCTCGCCCTGACCGGGCGGCGCCCCGAAGCGCTGCGGCAGACCTTGTCGAAGCTGCCGGGCAGAGGCCATTGCGTCGTTGCCGGCGATGTCACCAGCGCAGCGGATCGCGCTTCGCTGATGGCGGCGATCGACAAGCGCTGGGGCAAACTCGACATTCTGGTGAACAATGCCGGCGTGGTTCCGGTCGGACCGCTCACTCAGATTACGGATGACCAGTTGCGCGCGGTGATCGAGACCAACCTTCTCGCGCCGATGGCTCTGGTTCGCCAGGCGGTGCCTCTGCTCCGGCGCGGCGAGGGCGCGCGGGTTGTCAATATCGGCTCGGTGCTCGGCGATATCCCATATCCTCTGTTCGCCGCCTACTCGGCGACCAAGTCCGGCCTGCGCGGCTTTTCCATCGCGCTGCGCCGGGAACTCGCTCCGCTCGGCATTGGCGTCACTTACGCCGCGCCGCGCGCAACGCGCACCCCCGCTTCCCGGCCGCTGCAAGCCCTTATCGAGCCGTTCAATATGAAGCTCGATTCCCCACCGGCCGTGGCGAAGTTCGTCTGGGACGCCGTCGCCCGTGAGGCGAACAGCATCTACCCGGCAGGACCAGAGCGGCTGTTCGTCCTGCTGCAACGGCTCATTCCGCAACTCGTCGACCGCTCGATCGCCAAGCAGCTTTCCCGGGTTGCAGCGAGCTGAGGACACTCGAGAAACCACCAAGGAGAATATCCCCATGAAGTCAATCCTGCGTATGGCGGTCGCCGCAAGCGCCGGTCTGATCGCCGCCATTTCCGCTCCGCATATCTCCCGCGCCGCGGACAATCCCGCGCTCGACAAGGACATCATCAAGATCGCGGAAGAGTGGGCGGACATCAAATATCAGAGCAAGACCGACGACGAGCGGAAGTCGAAGATGGAGTCGCTTGGCGCCGAAGCCGACGGGTTAGTGAAGCGCTATCCGGGCCGGGTCGAGCCGCTGATCTGGGACGGCATCATCACCAGCGAGCGGGCCTCCCTTACCTGGGGCTTGAGCGCGCTTAATCTGGCGTCGCGGGCGCGCGACATCCTGCTCCAGGCCGAAAAGCAGGACCCGAAAGCGCTCGACGCCGGCGCTCCCACCAGTCTCGGCGTGCTCTATTACCGCGTGCCGGGATTCCCGCTCGGCTGGGGCGACAGCGACAAGGCCCGCCAATATCTGCAGGAGGCCGTGCAGAACGCACCTAACGGACGGGATGCGCATTATTTCTATGCGGATTTCCTGTATGAGCAGGGCGAGTACCGCAAGGCGGAACAGGTGATCAAGACAGCGCTTTCCTTACCGCATCACCCCGAGCGGCCGATCTGGGATAGATATTTCCCGAAGGTGATGGAAGGGCTGCTGGCGCGGATCCGCGAGAAGATGAGATATTGAGTCCGGCGCGCAACATGGCGACCGACGTTCCGATAGGCCCGCTTGACCGGTTCTGGGAGAGCATCGGTCATCAGCTTAGATGCCCGGCCGGCCGGTGGGGACAATTGACCGGCCGCGCTATGGCGGTTGTCAACCGCCAGCCGAACCGGCTTAGTATCGAAGTGCTGGACGTCCGCCCCTCCGATACGGTTTTGGAGCTCGGCTTTGGTCCGGGCGCGGCGATCAGGGCGCTCTGCGCCCTCGCATCGCGCGGACTGGTGTTCGGGATCGATCAGTCGCCCGAGATGCTCGCTCAAGCATCTGCCAGCAACAAGCAAGCGATCGAAGCAGGACGGGTGCAGCTCAGGCTCGGCCGTTTCGACGCGTTGCCCTGGAAGGCCGACATTGTCGACAAGATCCTCGCCGTCAATGTCGTCTATTTCTTCAGCGGCACGGGCGACGAGATCCGCGAGGCGAGACGGGTGCTGCGCCCCGGCGGTATCATGGCGATCTACGCCACCGACAGGTCGACGATGGCCCGGTGGAAATTTGCCGGGCCGGATACCCACCGCCTGCTTGATGAGGACGAACTTCGCGCCCTCGGGCTGTGCGGAGGCTTTGGCGCCGCCGAGGTCTCGATCCGCCGGGTAACTCTGCCGTTCGGCATCAAAGGGCTGCTTGCGATCTTGCGAAAGTCGGACACCGCCGCTGCCCAATAGTCTGGGCCGGTTAGCCGGGGTTATCCTGTCTCGCCGAATTCAGAGCCGCGACCCAGAAACCCGCCGCGGTCAGCAATGACCCGATCACCGTGGCTATAACAACAGCATTGTAGCTCTGCGTTGCGGTCCACAAGATCGCCGCCGCGGCCGGCGCCGCAGCCTTGGCGACAAGCGATGGTGCTACCAGGGCCCCATTGATCGCACCGTAGGACTCGCGAGACAGCATATCGGGCACCGCCATACCGCGCACGATGGTCATGATCCCATTCGCCGCGCCGTAGATCAAGGCGACTGCCGCCATGGCGAGGAACGTCGGCGGCAGGAGCGCGACCCCGCCAAAGGCGATCGGGAGGATTGCCACGACGATCGAGCCAAGGCGTCTGACCGACGTTGTCGATGCGAACATCCACACCAGAATGCGCCCTGCCACTTGCGCCGGGCCGATGCAGGCCAGCACTGCGACTGTCGCCGCCGCATCGAGGCCCCGCTCCAGCAAGAGTGGGTAGAGGTGCAGCGTGAAGGCCGAGTAGACCGCCGCATAAGCTGTGAACGCGAGAGCGAGCGCCCAGAAAACGATGTTGCGCATTGCCCGCGAGACCGCCTCGCGCTCCGCCGATCGGCCGGCGCCAGGATTGCGAAGGATCGTGGGTGCCGTGTCGATTTCGGGCCGGATCGCCGTGAAATAGAGGCCGCCGCACAGAATGATGTTGACGAGCCCCAGCGTGACCAGCGTATCGCGCCAGCCGATATGATCGATAAGCAGTTGGACGAGCGGAATGAAGACCGTGCTGGCAAACCCGCCCCAAAGCGTAACCGCCGTGATGCCGCGCCGCGCCCCCGCTGCTCCGAAGCGCCTCGCGACGACGGCGAATGCCGGTTCATAAAGCGTCGCGGCCTGTAGGCAGCCGATACCGGCAAAGACAGCGTAGAACAGTCCAAGACTGTTGATCTGCGACCAGGCAAGCATCAGCACCCCAGCCAGAACCGAGGCGCCTCCCATCACCGCCCGGCCGTGCCCTCGGTCGATCGCAGCACCGATCGGATAGGCGGCAATGCCGCTCAGCGCAAGTCCGAGAGTCGCGGCGCCGTAAAGCTCCGGCTTGTCCCAGCCGAGCTCGCGGCCCATGGCTTGCGCGAGTTGCGGGAAGCTGTAATAGAGCGATCCCCAGGAGCAGATCTGCCCGACCCCGATGGCGGCGATAAAGCTCGAATTGGAATGAAGAGGCCCCCCTCGCGCAGGGCCGATTTCGGCAGCGGCGCTCATAGAACGGCCCCAAGCGGAACCTGCCTTGCAGCTCGCGCTCTCTTTAGAAGGAAGAACATCATCGGAGGCATTCAACGAAGATCGCGGAAATCCGGTTGGGGTACAAGGATCGGGTTCATGCTTAGCGATGCAGATAGAACACATCAGCGCATCCAAAGATGCATAACTACAACTACTAGTTGTGAATCTTGGCGACTCCGGGCAGCTTTGCGTCAGCTTGCAGCAGAACCTTCGGAGGTCCTTTGCGCTCAAACGGCATTCGCGCCCTGGCTTTGCTCTGCGCCGCTTGCGCGTGTCCGGATCACGGCCGTGCCGCGCCGGCAACGGCGTCGCGTTTTCAGGGCGCGACAATCGACGAAAGCTCGAAGAAGCTGGGTGTCGGCGAGGCCAAAGGCGATCTTTCTCAATTGGGCTACACCATCGCACCAGGAATTGTCGTGGCTCCGACCATGACCTGGGAGACCGGCTTCAACTCCAATCCCAACGAGCTTTTCACCGACGCAAAGGGCTCGCCCTACGGCCTGGCCAACGCCACAACGGTCTTCGGCTTTCTGGGAAGCACCGGAGCCACTACGCTCACTCTACGCGGCACCTTCCTCGAATATGATGATGACATCGCCAGGAACGAACGCTGGGATGCCGGTTTTGCGCTCGATAATGCCTACGCGGTCGCGCCCGGAACGATCGCGACATTCGGCGGCTACTATCTGCGGGACGAAATCTCCTTCGTGGCGAGCGACAATGAAGGCGCTTACGGCCAACTCGCCTATAAGGATCCGGACTTCGAGGCCTTCGGGCGGATGAAGATCGATCAGATAGGCTATCTGGGCACCGTCACAAGCACGACGATCGTCAATCCCGTTCAGCTTATGCTCCTGCAGCCGTCGCAGTTCAACGTGCAGCGTATCGAAGGCGTATCGGGCTTCATTTTCGGTCCGCAGGCGCGGATCGGATTTTATGGTGAACTCGGCGGCGCCAATCTGAACTACTACACCCAGAATGTGGAAGATATTGTCGACCGCGACGCGACCGAATTCTGGGCCGTCAGCGGATTACGCTTCAATTTGCATCCGACCGTCCAGCTGGATACCGGCTGGCGGTTCAATGTCCGGCAGGTGGAAGACACTCATGTCAGCGATCCGTCGACGAACTATTTCGACGGCCGCCTCACCTGGACGCCGTTCGACACGCTGCGTTTCGTCGCCGAGGTCGATCGGAGCTTCGTGGAACCCGTGAGCACTCTTGCCGTGGTTGGCGACAAGATCCATTTCGGCACATCTGTGACCTACAAGGCGCGCCCGGACCTCGAAATCAGCGCCGCCCTGCGACACGATCTCATCGATCAAATCGGCGATATAACCGACTATCACGAGACGGAGCTGTCACTGTCGATGGCTTATCAGTGGAGCGAGAAGACGACCGTTTACGGTCTGGTCAGCGATGAGCATGTCGACGAGCAAAGCACGGGGCAGACCTACGACAAACTGCAGGTCGGGGCGGGCACGAAGATCAAGTTCTAAGGCCGATCCTCATGACCCGCCGTGCCCCATTCGGATGATGCGCTAATAGCGTCCGCCGGCTGATTTGGCGAGGCCGGACTGGCTGGTCGACGTGCCGCCCGGCCCGACGGACGCACCGGTGCTGGCATAGCCCTTGAAGATATACCATTTGCCATCCCCAGTGCGCACTTTGACAAAGCTCGCCGAAAAGCCATTGGCGTTTGCGGCACCGTTCTCGGCGTGTGCGTTGCTGTGCTGCACCGACCGCTTCCAGCTGATCGCACCGCTGTCGGATTGGATATCCGTGTCGCTCGACCCAAAGCCGAACGCGTCTTCCCCGTTGGCGCCGGTGCTGGCGGTTGCGCCGGCGGATTCGGTATGACGGACGCGGAAGCTGCCGTCGGCGTATTGGTCGGCGTAAGAGAGAATCGTCTGAGCTTCCTGCGGCGTGACCGGCGAGCAGGCGTTGGAACTCCCGCTATACCCGCCGGCAAAGGCGGCGCTTGGAAGCAGGCTCAGGCTGAGCGCGCAAGCGATGCGGCGCATCGATCGGCCGTAAGGCATCGGTCGGCCTCCTTGGTTGAGGTCCGCAAACGGAACTTCAATGTGAGTTGGAGAAGCCGCAGCCGGTTATGGCTGCGGCTCAGACATTCCGCTGACTAGCGAACGTTCTTCGCGGTCGAGGTGGAGACGCCGGACTGATTGATCGACCCGACGCTGAAACCAGCCTTGATCGTGCCGACCTGGAAACTGGTATTCTTGGAGACGGCGTTGGCGATCTGCTCGCCGCTGCAGCCGCAGCTTCCCTTGTTGATGGCCTCGGCAGAAGCGCCGGCGACCTGCTTGATGTTGCCCTTGCTGACCAGAGCGTGGATCGAACCCGCCTGAACGGCAAAGTTCAGGGCCGAAGAATTGGCGAACTGCGGGGAACCGGCAAAATGGTTATTATCGTAGCCGCCGGCGAAAGCGGGAGCGGCGGTCAGGGCAAGTGCGGACAGGGCAGCGATCGCGAACTTCATCTTAATGACTCCTTACAAACTTAAGACTTTTCTTTGTCCGCATCATTAGCGAACTGGTAATGAATTTATATTCGAGTAACGCTTTCGTCGATGTTGCACTTAATATTTGGTAAATTTACTATACGTTAGTTCTGTTTTCTCCTGATGATGGTCGGAATTTGTCTGTGCGCTGAAAAGTTCCTGCCGGAAGCGGCACAGAACACGTAAGTTTTATTTGAATAAAATTGTTCGCGATCGGCAAAAGCGGCGGTCGCATCCGGCAAAGGGATAAGCCGTGCACTGATAGCACGAAATGCCACTTCGCCTTGGCGTGCTCGCGCCGTTAGCCGAGAGACATTTTCGTGAGTAGGGTCCGGTATAAGCCTATTGGAGATTGAGGCTCAGGCGTGCGCCGATCGTATAGGTCAGGGCAGAGCCGTCGCCGAGCGCAGTTCCGTTCTGGTTGCCGGTGATGTCGAACGGAACGCCGCCGTTCAGATCCGTATCACTGTAGAGGACCTTGGGCACGTAGGAGATCCACTCGGCTTCGCTGAACAGGGCGAGCGTGGCGCGTCCAAAGTCCCGCTCGAAGGTAAGATTAACCGATCCGATGAAGGCCGGGGCGGAGTCGCTGAGCGAAAGCGACTGGGAAAGCGGGGTGTTATCGCCGAGATTGGTCGTGGCCGAATAGGCGCCGTTATAGTCGGCCTTGGCGTAATAGAGGCCGGTCTCTCCGGAAAGCTTGACACGGAAAGTCTCGCCGATCGGCCTCCAGCTTTCGAAGCCCACATAGCCACCGTAATAGCTCGTATCGAGACTGTCGTTCAGCCTGACCGGATCGGTTGCGAAGCCGAAATCTTCGCTGATGAGAGAGGTCTTCTGATCGAGGCGGCGCACCGCCAGGCCGGCCCGCCATTGGAACGGTGTGGGCTCTGCCGGCGCCGGCTTGTCCTTCAGGCTGACGGCCGGAGCGGAATTCCGGTTCAGATCGACTTCGACCGCACCGCCCCAATGGGTCACCTCGCGGTGCACATCGGTCAGCCAGTCGGAGAAGAAGCCGCCGCTCGCATCGGCGCCGCCGGGCAGGCCGATGGTGCCGTTCGGGTCAGGATCGACAAGCGGAAAGAATACGCAGTCCGTGCTGGCGGTGAAAGTACAGCGCGATTGCTGATCGTCTTTGTAGCTGGCGTAAAAGCCTTTGACGGCCATGGTCGACAGCCAATCGCCGCGCTGGTGCGGCAGGAGCCCCGACACGCCGCCGGTCAGCTTGTAGCCGCTCAACTGGCCGTCCTGATTGTCCTGCTGGCTCAGCGTCTGGGTGACCAGGAAATCGGTGACGGCCCCGAACTCGACTTTGTTGATGTCGAGCATTGACGCGCCGATGCCGAAATCGACCTTCGGCGTGGACTGCTGCGCGAACGCGGCGGAAGCGGGGAGAGCGACGGCCCAGGCGCAGAACGCAAACAGAGCGGGCCGGCGGCGGGGGAATGATTTCGGCATGTTTTGCGCTCGACGTCAGCAAGGGCTTTGTATATCGCCTTACGCTGTAAATTGATTCAGCCGAATTATGCAATCTAAAGTTGCATACGTCGCGGCGGCTAACACACTCCCGTGTCGCGGCCCCCACAGTCTGAAGGCTAGTTGCGCTCGGCCAGTTCCACACGGGAGTTCAGCACAAGCGCTATTAGACGATAAACTTGCGAATCGTCCCGACGTCGCCCCGGCGCAAGTGCCGGGGACTGCTGGCTTCACCACAAGGCACGAGCTTGCAGATAGCGGGATTGGGTCCCGGCCCGACCTCCGGCCGTCCGGGACGACACCTTGCCCGGATTCCCGCTTTTCGCAGAGCATTCCCCGCAGACCGAAGCCTGCGGGAGTCTCTGTGCCACTCAGACCTGTCGCGCGCCTGGCATTATTGCGCTGCCACTGTCTGTGTCACGCGCACGCTGCTACCGGTCTCGACCATCACCTTGTTGAGCAGTTTCACCAGGGCATAGACAGCCTCGATCGACGGCGCAGGCGTATTGGTGATGCGCGCCATCTCCAGGATCGAGCCGATCAGCGCCTCGGTCTCGAGCGCGCGGCCCGCCTCCACGTCCTGCAACATCGAGGTCTTATGCCGCCCGACAGCCTCCGCGCCCTGGATGCGCTTCTCGATGGTATGGCGGAACTTGACGCCGAGCTTTTCGGCGACGACCTGCGCCTCGCGCATCATATCGGCGGCGAGCTTCCGGGTCTCCTCGAACCGGCAGATGTCTTCCAGCGTTGCGTGAGACAGGGCGCTGATCGGATTGAAGGACAGGTTGCCCCAGGCCTTCAGCCAGATCTCTGAGCGGATGTCGGCCAGAACGCGGGACTTGAGCCCGGCAGCGACCAGCACATCGTGGATCTTCTTCACGCGCTCGGTTTCCTGGCCGTTCAGCTCGCCTATCGGGAAGCGGTCGCCTTCGACATGCTGAATGACGCCGGGCTCCGGCACCGACGCCGCCGGATACACCACGCAGCCGATGAGCCGGTCCGGGTCGATCTTGCGCGTAAGGATGCCGGTCGGATCGAGGCTCGTCATCTTATGGCCGTCATACTCGCCCCCGAGATGCTGGAAATACCACCAGGGCAAGCCGTTCTGCACGGTCATGATCACCGTGTCCGGCGTTAGCATCGCATCGATCTCGCGAACCGCGTTTTCGAGGAGATGCGCCTTCACCGCGAGGATAATAAGATTCTGAGGGCCCGCTTCAGCCGGCGAACCGACGCCGCGAACCTTGGCCGCGAATTCCTTGCCGTCATGCCAGCGCAGCGTGATGCCGTTCTTCTGAATCGCGGCAAGCTGCACACCGACATCGATGACGGTGACATCGTTCCCGGCGAGGGCGAGCTTCGCCGCCATCAGCCCGCCGATGGCTCCGGCGCCGACGACGCAGATGCGGATGGGCGCAGGCTTGCCGATCAGGAATTCGCTCGGGAGCACCTGATTGAAGGGATTCGACAAGGTGCCGATGCCTTCTATCGAGATATCGACGGTGTTCTCGGCATCGCGCATGACGCCGACGCCGACCGACGTTCCGCAGGCGATGACATCGCCCGGCATCAGAGTGACATCCTGCGACAGCAGGCTGACGAGCGTGACCGGCGGGTAGAACATATCGTCGACAGGATAGTTCTGCCGCTCGGCGCCGTTCAGTATCGTGCGGACCTTAAGAGCCATCGGGTCGAGGCCGGTGGCGATGACCGGTCCGAACGGCCCGAAGGTGTCGAAGCTCTTCGAGCGCACCCACTGGGCGAAGGTCGGGTCCTTGTCCAAGAGATCGATCGCCGTCACGTCATTGACGCAGGTATATCCGAAAATGCAGTTCGCGGCCTCTTCCTCGGACACATTGCTGCATGTCTTGCCGACGACGATGCCAAGCTCGCCTTCATAAACGATCTTGCCGTTGTAGGATGGCGGTCTGCTGATCGGCTCGCCCGGCGCGAGGAAGGCATTCGCGGCTTTCAGGAACCAGAGAGGCTCAGGCGGTTTGGAAAGGTTCTGTTTCTGGGCATTGGCGGCGAAATTGTTCCAGAGGCAGATCATCTTGCTTGGGACGCAGGGTGTCAGAATGTTGACCGAAGCGAGGTCGAGTTTCTCGCCGGTCGGCTCCGGCTTGCCGAACATATCCCCGTCGTGCACGGCGATCGTGCTTCCCTCGAGCGTGCCGAAGCGAGTTCGGCCTCCGTGCTCGAAGCGAATCCATTGAGTCATTGAGCATCTCCTCCCGTGCCTGCTGGTGATTATGAAACCGGTCTCTTTGCCGATGATCGAGAGCGCGCGAGGCCCCGGCCCGTGCCCCACAACATATTGTATCACTGGCCGTCCGGCGTTGCATAGCTATGCAGCGTGCATTGCCGATATGCCGGGAGTGGCCAAGCGCGAGCGGCACGATTAAGATTGCGCCAGAGATCGGCTGGGCAATCGACGCCAGCGCGCGAGACAGGATCGATGGATGTAAAGACTGTGAGGGCGGGCCCGCTCGAGGTCGCCTATCTGGAATACGGCCCTCCCCAAGGCTGGCCGTGCATCATGGGCCACGGCTTTCCTTACGATGTCCACGCCTATGCGGAGGCCGCGCCGATCCTGGCTGAAGCGGGCGCCAGGGTCATCGTGCCTTATCTTCGAGGCTATGGCCCGACGCGTTTCCTTTCTATGGACACGCCGAGGTCAGGCGAGCAGGCGGCGCTCGGCGCAGACCTCCTGGCGCTGATGGATGCGCTGCGGATCGAGCGGGCGGTCGTCGGCGGCTATGATTGGGGCGGCCGGGCAGCCTGCATCGTATCGGCGCTCTGGCCGGAGCGCGTGGAGGCACTCGTCTCGGGCAATTCCTACAACATCCAGAACATCGCGCGTTCCTGGGAGCCGCTGCCGGCGGCGGAGGAAGTGGCCCTCTGGTATCAATATTACTTCCACTCCGAGCGCGGCCGCCGCGGACTGGCCAAGAACCGGGGCGACATCGCCCGTCAGCTCTGGCGCATGTGGTCGCCGAACTGGCAGTTCGACGACGCCACCTTCGAGCGAAGCGCGGAAGCCTTCGACAATCCGAATTTCGTGGAAGTGGTCATCCACTCCTACCGACATCGATATGGGCTCGTACCGGGAGATCCGGCGGTCGCCCATATCGAGACGCGCCTGACTGCTCAGCCACCGATCACCGTGCCGACTATCAGCATCGACGGTTACTCGGACGGCGTGAACACCGGAACCGCGCATCATACGAAGCAGTTTACCGGGCCGCATGAGCACCGCATCTTTCCAGGCGCGGGACACAATCTGCCGCAAGAACGGCCCGCCGACTGGGCGCGCGCGGTGCTGGACGCAAGGACTATGGCGGCGGCTTGAGCGGGTCAGCTTCGGGTTGCTCTGGCGAAGGAAGGCGACGGATAACGGCATGAAGATGCATTTGCTCGACGGCGGGCGTCTGCGGATGAAGAAGCGGATTTTTGTTCCGGAGGCGGAGCGGGAGGATACGATCGAGCTTCCGGTGATCTCGGCCCTGTTCCGTCACCGGCAGGCAAATGTACTGTTCGATACGGGCTGTCATCCATCCGTCGAGGAAAACGCCGAACAACGCTGGGGTGGCCTGGCGAAGCTAATGACGCCGATCGCACCGCCAAACACCAATGTGATCACTGGCCTCGCGGCCCTCAATCTTCAACCTGACGATATCGATCTGGTGATCAATTCCCATCTGCATCCGGATCACTGCGGCTGTAATGAGTTCTTCCCTAACGCGTCCTTCATCTGCCACGAAGCCGAGCTGGCTGCCGCCAAGGAGAAGAACGCCGAGGGTCAAGGCTATCGCCGGATCGAGTGGGAGCATTCGAGACCGATCGAGGGCATCAGCGGCAGCCGTGACCTGCTCGGCGACGGGCGGCTCGTCACCATTCCCTTGCCGGGTCATACGCCCGGGACAATGGGGTTGACGGCCGGTCTCGACCGCAGCGGCGAGTTCTTTCTGGTCTCCGACGCCGTCAGCCTGATGCGGCATCTCGAACGGGACGAGGCGCCCCGCAATACCTGGAACGCCGATCTCTTATTTGCCTCCTATGCCGAAATCCGGAGGCTCCAGACGAGCGGCGCGACGGTCATTTGCGGACATGACGATGAGCAATGGCAGGCGCTCAAAAACGGCGCCGACGCCTACGACTGAGAGCCGGAGCCGGGAGGTTTCCGCGTCAGCGACAGCCGGCGCGGTTAGCCCCGATACGCCTGGCTAAGCCGCAACAATTTCTCTCAAAACGAGGGACGTCCTGACGGCTCATCAAACCGGCGCCGTAATAGAGTCGCTATCTGCGCAGCTTGAAATCGGACCGCGGGGCGTGGCGCGTGTGCCACCGCCGGCCAATGGGGCTTTCGTCGAATGGGAATTGCGCCGGGAAGAGTGATCGCGATCCTCTGGATCGCCTTCACGGCATCGTGGATTATCGCAGCGTTCTGGCAAGCGCAGTCCGAGAAGCGCGCCGCGCTGAAGGAGGAAGCCGCCTACCAGATTGTGCTGCTGATCGGGACGGTGATGCTGCTCATCCCCGCGCATGGTTATCGGGGCTGGATGAGGATCTGGTTCCCGAGCCTGACGCTGGTGTGGATCTGCATCGGACTGATGGTGGTGGGGTTTGCCTTCTGCTGGTGGGCGAGAATTTATCTGGGGCCGCTATGGTCCAGCCAAGTCACCAAGAAGCCCGATCACCACGTTGTCGATACGGGCCCTTATGGCCTGGTGCGCCATCCGATTTACACCGGCATCTTGCTCGCGGTTCTGGCAACCGCCGTCGTGAAGGGAACGGTCTTGGGCATCGCCGGCACAGCATTGGTCACGCTCGCTTTCTGGATGAAGGCCCGGCTGGAGGAGCGCTTCCTGCGCGCGGAGCTCGGCGCAGGCGCCTATGACGATTACAGCCGGCGCGTCCCCATGCTGATCCCGTTCCTCTAAACCGCCGCCTCACTGGCCGAGGTCGAGCGCTGCGGTCAGATCCCCCATCGGCGGCTCGCCATGCGCCTTCAGTGCCGCATCGCGTATGGCGAGGCCCCGCAGCATGGGCAGATCATAGCGCGCGGTGATGAAGCGCAGGATCGAGGTCGTGTCGTACTGGGTGTGATCCACGGTCCCCTTCTTGGCGAAGGGCGAGATGATCAGCGCCGGGATGCGGTTGCCCGGTCCCCAGCGGTCGGCCTTGGGTGGAGCGACATGGTCCCAGAAGCCGCCATTCTCGTCATAGGTCACGATCACCACCATTCCCGGCCATTGCGGACTCTTTTCCAGATGCGCAATCAGGTCCGCGATGTGCTCGTCGCCCGAAAGCACATCGGCGTAGCCGGGATGCTGATTGAGATTGCCCTGCGGCTTGTAGAAGGCAACCTGAGGCAGCTTACCGTCGTCTATATCCTTGATGAACGACACGCCGTTCATGCCGCCATCCTTCAGATGCTCGGCGCGTGCCGCCGTACCTGGCGCCATGCTGAAGAAATGGTTGAACGGCTGGTGATGGAACTGGAAGTTAGGCACCGGCGCGCCGCCCTTGCCGTCGAGCGCGGCCTGCCAGGCGCCGGAATACCAGGCCCAGCTCACGCCCTTCTGGCTCAAGAGATCGCCGATCGTGGTCTGAGCCTGCGGCGGCAGCGTCTTCGGGTCTTTCGGATCGGCATAGGCCGGATCACCGCCCGGCGCTGGCTTGTTGGCGCTCGGCTGATAGGGCGGCTGCATGGTGTTGACGGCGTAGAAATCCGGCGTGATCTGGCCGTTATTGACGAATTTCGGCGGCCCATGGATGGCCGAGGCGGGCGAATCCGGCGCAATCTTCAGCGAGGTGCCGTCGGCCTCCACAGCCGCGATCAGCTTCTTCGCCGGACTCTCGTCGGCATTGGGATAGACCGGCACGCAGGCGCAGATCAGCATGAAGTGATTGAGGAACGAGCCGCCGAACGCGCCCATGAAGAAATTGTCGGCGAGCACATATTTCTCTGCGATCGGCCATAGAGGTAGCTTCGAGCCGTCATAGTGTCCCATGACCAGGCCGCCGGAATCGGCCCAGGCGGCGAATTTGTCGTTCTTGCCGCCGTCGATCTGCATCTGCTCCTGATAGAAAAGATGCCAGAGATCGCGCGTCTCGACGCCGATCGGCTGATTGAAGCCTTTCGGATCGTCGATGGCGAATGGCTGGTTCGGCAGATGCGCGGTCGCTTCCTCTGACACCGCGGGGGTGACGCCCTTGCCAGTGAGGCCCTTCCAAACCGGCGGCAGCTCGGCAAGCGGCTTGCCGTCACGGTCGAGCTGGCGCACCTGGTCGGCATGAACGTTCTGCAGCCCGTTCGCGCCGGGGAACGCGCCATAGAGATTATCAAAGCTCCGGTTCTCGGCATAGATCACGACGACATTGGTGATCTTATCGAGACCGGTGGAAGCAGCCCATGCTGGCTGCATGGATAGGCCGGCCGCAATGGCAGATAGCGATGCGATAAGAAGCCAAGCAGGTTTGTTCATGAGCGCCGATCCCGTGTCCAGGCGAATAATCCGCGGGAACAATAGCTCCGCTCATATTTCAGCTGAATGACACCTCAGGAGATTTCCTCATGGCGCTGCACGTTCTTTTGAAGACCGATCGCGCCTTCGCCGGTACCCGTCGCCATCGACGGCTTGGCAAGGCCGTTCTATAGTTTTTCCACATTCGGATACGGGATGACCCGATCCGGGAAGATGGCGTGCGTCCCGCCACAAATCGCCGAGCCAGCAAAAAGGAGAGCCAGCATGGGCCGGAAATTCGCAAATATTCTGGAAACGGTCGGAAACACCCCAGTTGTCAAGATCGGCAAGCTGGCGCCCGCGGATGTGAACCTGTACGTCAAGATCGAAGCCTTCAACCCGCTCGGCTCGGTCAAGGACCGCCTGGCGCTCGGCGTCATCGAAGACGCGGAGCGCACCGGCAAGCTGAAGCCGGGCCAGACGGTAATCGAGGCGACCAGCGGCAATACCGGCATCGGCCTCGCCATGGTCTGCGCGCAAAAAGGCTATCCGCTGGTCGTGACCATGGCCGAAAGCTTCAGCGTCGAGCGCCGCCGGCTGATGCGCTTTCTCGGCGCCAAAGTCGTGCTCACCCCGGCTGCGGAAAAGGGCATCGGCATGGTCAACAAGGCCGTCGAGCTGGCCGATGCGCATGGCTGGTTCCTGACGCGCCAGTTCGAGAATGAGGCCAATGCCGACATGCATTCGCGCACCACGGCGCAGGAGATTCTGAGGGATTTCGAAGGCGAGCGGCTCGATTACTGGGTCACCGGCTTCGGCACCGGCGGCACGCTGAAGGGCGTCTCCCGCGTTCTCGCCAAGGAGCGGCCGGACACAAAGATTGTGGTTTGCGAGCCGGCCGATGCGCCGATGCTGACCAGTGGCACCAAGCAGGAGCGCAGGCCGGACGGTTCGCCGGCCGCCAGCAATCCGGCCTGGAAGCCGCATCCGATGCAGGGCTGGAGCCCCGACTTCGTCCCGAAGCTGACGGGCGATACCGTCGACATGGGGGTGATCGACCGCATCCTGACGATCACCGGCGCGGACGCTATGAACTGCAGCCGCCAGCTTGCGCAAAAGGAAGGCATCTTCGTCGGCATCACCGCGGGCGGGACTTTTGCCGGCGCGCTGCAGGTCTGCAAGGATGCGCCGAAGGGCTCGACGGTGCTGTGCATGCTGCCGGATACCGGCGAGCGCTATCTAAGCACGCCGCTGTTTGGCGACATTCCCGCCGACATGACGGAAGACGAAATCCGCATCTCACAATCGACGCCGGGCTTCCAACTCAAGACCGCCGCATAGCCGCCGTCAGGAAACGCCCTGATCCGGCGTTCCGGGCGACTCAACATTCGGGGGGCGCACTTGCGCCCCCCGAACGCGCGGCGACCATGCGAAGCTGAACCAGGAGCGCGTCCGTCAATCTGGATTTCGGATTGCCGGACCGCTCGATCATGGCGAGTGTGCGCGTCGCCTGCGGCGCACCGAAGGGCGCCGCCCGGAGGTCGCCTGCAAGAGCCGGCGCTCCGGCGCGCTGCGGTACGACCGACACGCCGAGGCCGTTGCGCACCAGCGCTTCGATGACTTCCAGCGAGTTCGACCTCCATCGTATTGCGCACCAGAATGCCACGTCTTTGCAGGTGCTGCTCGATCTGCTGGCCGGCCCAGGATTTTCTGTTGAACCAGATGAAAGGGTGGGCGGAAAGCAGCGCTGTATCGTCCGTCTCCGGAACATTGGCGGGAGCGATGACGAAGAGCGGTTCATCCGCTATCACGCGCGATTGCAGCCCTGCGATCGCCATGGCCGGCTGGGTTGCAACGGCGACATCGATCTCGCGATGAAGAACATGCTGCGCGAGATCGTCCGACAGGCCCGCCCTGACATCGATGAGCAGATCCGGATGTGCCTTGCTCAGCGCCGCAAGCGCGGGCGGCAGCAGGTCGACCATAGCGGTGAGCACGACGCCGACTTTCAGCGATCCAATCAGCCGCTCATCTGAGCCGAGCACGGCGATCTCATCGAGAAGATCCATCACCCGCTGAGCCCGCTCGACAAGGGCGAGGCCGCGTTCAGTCAGCACCGGCGGCCGCCGCGTCCGGTCCACCAGGGGAACCTGCAATTCGTCCTCGAGCATTTTGATATGCAGGCTCACCGCGGAATGGCTGAGCCCCAACGCGTTACCCGCGGCGAAGAAGGTCGGGTGCTCGGAAACGGCAATGATGGTCTTGAGGCAGCGAAGGTTCATGGGTAGGGATCTCCGCCTCCACATTGTCAGAATTTCTGGATTTAATGTCCACGTTTAATCGCTTTCCTTCATCTTTTTTCGAGCCTAGCGTGAACCATCACGGGAATGTGAGCGTAGGCCCTTGGAGCGTGAAGATTGAGAAGCACCGGAGCACCCGCCCGGGAAGGAGCCCGCGATGTATGCGCTGACAGACGGTCAACGGAAACTCCAAAGAGCAGCGAGCGAACTCGCCCAATCCGAATTCCGGCCCCGCGCCGCCGAGGTCGACCGCTCCGAGCAATATCCCTGGGACAATGTCGAGAAACTCCGCGACGCGGGCTTCATGGGCATGACGATCCCGACAGCCTATGGCGGGCGCGGCTTTAACATTTTCGATGCCGTGCTGGTGGTTGAGGAGATCGCCAAAGTCTGCGGCGTCACCGGCCGCATCGTGGTCGAGGCCAATATGGGCGCGCTCGGCGCGATCATGACCTGCGGTACCGACAAGCAGAAACGCCGGGTCGCGCCCTTGGTCCTTGCCGGCGACAAGCCCGCCATCTGCATCACCGAGCCGCGGGCGGGCAGCGCCGCGACTGAGATGGGCACGACCGCGGTCCGAAAGAGCGACCGCTACGTGATCAACGGCGCCAAGCATTGGATTACCGGCGGCGGCGTGTCGAAGGTTCATTTGATATTCGCCCGCGTCGTCGAGGATGGCGAGTCCCGAGGCATCGCCGGTTTCATCGCGGTCCGCGGCGAGAATCAGGGGCTGCGCATCGGCCGCCGCGAGCCGACCATGGGGCTGCGCGGCATCCCGGAAGCCGAGGTGATTTTTGAGGATCTGGAATTGCCGCTCGACATGGCGGTCATCCCGCCGGAAGGGCTAACCGTTCTTATGCGTCCGAGCAGGCTATCTTCTTTCCGTTCTTGCTGGGCGAGGTGATCCGTCCTGTGCGGACACGTCCGGCAGGCTGATCGGCTCGAGTACGCTGTCGACGCGCTGAAGGTGGATGGTCCGGGCTCCTGGGGCGGTCATGCCCCACCATTCATGGCCCGGACGATTGCAGCCGGAAGGCAACGAGGCTGAACAGCTCGGCCTCCGGGCAGCACGAGGCGAGTGCCACACGGATGCGGCTCGCGGTCTCGACGAAACGTCCGGCGATTTTCAGCAGGCGCAGGCGAATGCTGGCGAACTCGCTTTGCCGCAAAGGATGCCAGGACGGCACGCAATCGCGCACATCGAGCATCAGCCAATAGGCGGCGGTGTGCAGAATGAGCCGCATCTGATTAGCAAGCGGCGATCGGCAGCTGGTGCGATCGGATGCGAGTTGCGCTTTATGTTGCTTGATCAGATTCTCTGCCTGTCCCCTCTCGCAGTAGAGGGTCGCATAGATGTGCTCGGCGTTGCCTTTCGCCAGCGAGGTGACGGCATAGCGGATGTCGAGCCCGCGGCGGAGCATGTCGTCCTCATGACTGGCGCTCGCCTCGATACGTGCCACAACACGGCGCTCCCTGGCCCAGGATTTTGCCGCATAGCGCGTTTCGGCGAAGCCGCGCAGAACGGCAAGTTGCTCCTCGGCGCGGCGCGTCCGGATATCATCGGCCTCCGGTTCGACCAAGCGGTCGAGCACGGTATTGCCAGCAAAGCCGAAGACATAGTCGATGCCATTGGCCTCACACCAGCTCATAACTTCTTCTCGGCCGTAGTGACTATCGCCACGAATGGTGATGCGCGTATCGGACCAATGCCGGCGAATGCGATTGATCAGACGGCGCAGTAATCCACGGACTTCCTTGCCTGAGGGCGTCTTGCCCGGACGCAGGATCATGGTGACCGGGCGGCCCGTCGCTGTCTCATAGATGTGGATCGGCAGAAAGCAGCGCTCGTCGTAATGGGCGTTCCATTCCGACAGTTTCTGATGACCGTGCACCACGTCGAGCGTGTCATCGATGTCCAGCACCACCGATGCCGGCGGCATCTTGTAGCTCCGGCACCAGATGTCGACGAGCGCATAGGTCAGGCGGATGATCTCCTTCAGCGTCGGCGCGTTCTCCCAGCGCGAGATGGTCGGCTGCGAGCATAGATCATTGCCCGTGTCGGGCAGCCGCCCGCAGGCAAGCTTGAAGGCGGCATCGCAGCGCAGCCAGTCGAAGTCATTGCCATCCGCGTAGCCGCAGGCGATCGCCAACATGCGCCCTTTCAGTATGTCCTCAACTGTGTGCGTAATATGCGCCCGATCGCGCCGGTCGGCGATCAAAGCAGCGAGAGTTTGGGAGAGAGCCCGCCGACGCTCGGCAAGCGCGAGCAGCATGACGCCGCTGTCGGAGGAGAGACGACCGCCATCGAAGGCAGCTGTGACTTTCTTGCGCGACACGGCTGGATAGGGAACGGTGAGCGGGCTATCGTCGGTCATGGCGGGTGTGGCTCTGCGCTGCGGCGCGCATAGGATGGCTGCGACACCCATTTCCTACGCAAGTTCAATGCCTTGCGCCACATTCGCCAGCGCAATTTCTAACTGCGGCTGAATAAGATCGGCTAGCGCACGGCTTCGCCGGCCTGATGAACGCCTATAATGCGCAGCGCGTCGGCGCGGCAACGGTTGCCCTTGGTCTCGCCGAGGGCGCTTATGAGCTGGCGCTCGACCATGCCCGAGCCCGCGAGCAGTTCGGCCGGCCGATTGCCGAATTCCAGGGGCTGCAATGGATGCTGGCCGATATGTCGATTGCGCTCGCGGCGGCGCAGGCTCTCATCTATAAGGCGGCCGGCAATGCGATGCATGGTCTTCCTGATATGCGCGAGGCTGCGCAGGCGAAGATCTTCGCTTCGGAGACGGCGATCAAGGTAACGAACGATGCGCTGCAGATCCACGGTGCGTCCGGCTACTCGCGGAATCTGCCGCTTGAGCGCATAGCGCGCGACGCCCGCATGTTTACCATCGGCGGCGGCACGGCGCAGATCCTGCGGACGCAGGTGGCAGGATCAATACTCGGGATGAAGCTGCCGCAGACGCGTGACGGCTACGTGGGGACAGATGGCGTGTGGCGGAAGAAAGCGCCTGCGCGCGATCTCCCGCCTCTTCCGATCAAAGCTTACCGGCAGCCGTAATAGCGCAGGCAGCCGTAGAAGTTGCTATTACCATAGCCCCAGTTCTCCGCACATCTGTGGCTCCAGTAGCCGCAGCGGCCATAATGACGGTAGTGAGGATAGTAATAAGGCCTATCGTAATAATAGTAGTTGGGCCCGAAATAGAACGGGGAGAAGAAGAAGTGCCCGTGGTGATGGTGATAGCGATAACGCCCGTACCTACGCACCTTGATGATGCCGGCATCAGCCGATTTGCTTGCCGGTACTCCCGCGGTCACGACCGACGGTCCGGCCGCCGCGGCGTTCGCAGATGAAGAGCCCGCCAGAAAGCCGAACATCAGCAGGCCGGTCACGAATGCGAATAAGAAAGAAATTCCGCGTATCATAGGATAGCCCCTTGTTCCATGATGACGGGAAGAGCCTCGTCGCTTTCCCCGTCGAAGCTGAACATCTGACTCATATTTGTAAAATTAGTCTTTGCCAGGGCGGCCTTATTCGACGGATGTCAAGCGGGAAGCTGCTGGAGACGGGCTTGCCGCTTTGGCGAGGAAACGCCGCCAGCGCACTGCGGAATCAGCATTGATGACGAAATTTTCCGCGCACCGGAGAGTGCCGGAGGCTTGCTGCGGTCCCCTGCTAAAACCACTTTTCGCGCTCGATGCTTAAGTTTTTCTAAGCACGGAACGGGTTCCGCATAATTTCATTAACTATGGTAGGACGCCTTCGACGTTAGGAAATCGTCGGAGGTGGGAAGCGCGGTGCACCGGCGTATCGGTCGGTGGCGCCAATCATCAAGGATGAAAAAAATGCAGCAGACGTTACATGCAATTCGTCATGTACTGCTGACCGGCGTCGCAGTCATTGCCCTACCCTTCATGGCACAAGCCCGGTCCGGCCCCTCATCAGATGCTTTGTTAAACCTCAAACCGGACAGCGCAAGCTGGATCCTTCCCGCGGGGAATTACAGCGGTAATCGCCAGATCGAGGAGAGCGAAATCAGTCCGCAGAACATCGACAAGATGAAGGTGGCCTGGACGTTCAAGATCCCCGATGGCGGCCCAATTGAAGCATCGCCGATCGTCTGGGACGGCATGGCATATATCACGTCGTCGCATGATGATCTTTATGCGGTCGACGTGAAAACGGGGGAGCTGAAATGGAAATATAATCCCAAGCCGGTTCAGCTTGCCGGCTTCCCGCGCAACCGCGGCGTCGCCATACTCGACGGAAAAGTCTTCATGGCCATGCTGAACGGCCATCTCGTCGCCCTGGACGCCAAGACGGGAAAAGTGGACTGGGACAAGCAGACGGTCGAAAACCCGAAGAACAGTTTCTACTCGATGCAGCCCGTTCCCTATAAGGGCAAGATTCTGCTCGGCGTTTCCAGTGGCGACTGGGGCGGCATCGGCAATATCAGCGCCTTCGATCCCAAGACCGGCGAGCGTTTGTGGAAATGGCAGTCCATTCCCGGCCCGGGTGAGGCCGGCCACGATAGCTGGAGCGGCGACTCATGGAAGCGCGGCGGCGGCGCGATCTGGAGCGGCATTGCAATCGATCCGCAAACCGACACGCTTTATGTAGACACCGGCAATCCCCAACCTGATTTTCTGGGGACCGTCCGGGAAGGCAAAAACCTCTATACCGACTCAATGGTCGCTCTCGATATCTCCGGCGTCAAGCCGAAGATGAAGTGGTATCATCAGTTCATCGCGCACGACACACATGACTGGGATCCGGCGATGCCGCCGGTGCTGTTCACCGCGACGGTCAACGGCCAGCAGATGAAGCTCGCGGCCGCCGGGGACAAGGCCGGTAACTTCTGGATCGTGAACGCCGAGAATGGCAATCTGATCTCCCAGACGCCCGTCAGCTATCAGCTCAATCACGACACACAGCCGCCGCAGGAAGGGACGAACTACGCCTGTCCCAATACCAATGGCGGCATCGAGTACAATGGCGGCGCCTACGATACGACGACCAATACGTTCTTCGTGCCAAGCACCAACCAGTGCGGCAAATGGAGCGCGAAGCACAATGCGGAGTACATCGCCGGACAGTTCTATCTCGGCGGCCCCTTCCCTAGCCCGGAAAATTCATGGCGGTTTGGCGGATGTAGCTCAACCCTTTGACCCCGCGTAGGATTTGGTTGCTGAAGCCGATCCGCGCGATTTTCAAGGGAGCCCATCCGCCATGGACAATCCTATGCTGCCTCTGCCAGGCCTGTCACCGGTTCTTGGCAAGTCTGTTGTAGCGCGCTTTGACGGCGGGCAAATGTCATCAGATGCAGGGGTGCTGGTGCTGCGGGAAATCGAGCAACGCCTTCGCATCGCCGAGCGGCTGGCCAGCTGTCTCAACGATCCGCGAGCCCCAGCCCAAGTGGTTCACGGCGTCGCCGACATGATCCGGTTCCGCATGCTGATGATCGCTTCCGGCTATGAGGACGGCAACGATGCCTCGGCCCTGCGATCCGATTCTGCGTTCAAGCTGGGACAGGGGGTTCTGCCTTCCAGCCCCGACCTGGCTTCGCAGCCGACCCTCTCGCGCCTGGAGAATTGGCCCGATCTTCGTTCGCTCAGGCTCATGGGGCAGGCGCTCGTCGATCTCTATTGCGCGTCCTATGCCCGGGTACCGAAGCGCATTGTGCTCGATCTCGACGACACCTTCGATGCCGTGCACGGCGGGCAGCAGCTTCGCTTGTTCAATGCCCATTACGACGAATACGGTTTCCAGCCGATTATTGTGTTCGACGGCGACGGACGGTTCGTGACCGCCATGCTACGTCCGGCCAAGCGTCCCAAGGGCGTGGAAATCGCCAAGTTCCTCCGCCGTCTGCTGAGGGCGATCCGGGCCAACTGGCCCGCCACGCAAATTCTGATCCGCGCCGACAGCCACTACTGCTGCCCCGAGGTGATCGATTTCTGCCGGGCGAACGGCCTCGACTTCATCTTCGGCGTTGCCCCGACCACCACCCTGCGCCGCCATGTCGAAGCGTTGGAGGTCAGCACCCAGGCGCGCTTTGAGGCCGGCGCGAAGACGGCCAAGCTGCGACGCTTCAAGGAGTTCTACGACGGCGCCGCAAGCTGGAGCCGCGTCGAGCGCATCATAGCGCGTGTCGAGGCTGGCGAGGAGGGAACCGATACGCGGTTCATCGTCACCAATCTCGCAGGCGGCAAGGCAAAGACGCTTTACCAGGACGTCTATTGCCGCCGAGGCCGTGCGGAAAATCATATCAAATCCTGGAAAACCCATATCGCCGCCGACCGAACGTCCTGCAGCAAGGCGACCGCCAACCAGTTCCGCCTGTTCCTGCATGCCGGCGCCTATTGGCTGCTTTGGGCCTTGCGCACCGCGATGCCGAAGCGCTCGGCCTGGCGCGTGGCGCAGTTCGATACCTTGCGCCTGAGGCTCGTCAAGATCGCCGCGCGTGTGGTCGAGATGAAAACGCAGATCCGCCTTCACTTGCCGACGGCGTGTCCCTATCAAGCGATCCTGCGAACCGTTCTCGGACGCCTGCCACGTCTGGTTGCCTGACCGGCGGGGCGCCGATGCCCCCGACTGCACCCGTCCCCGTCAACCCGAAAATGCGCCATGCCACCGGCCGCTCTCAAAGCGATGTGCGTCTGCATGCTCACAATCCGGAAATCACCAACACGCGACGCGGAACTCAGCCAAACCGGAACCGCCATGAATAAACCGGGCTAGCAGTCTGTCGGACTGACGTTTGTCTTTTCATCAGTCCGACGGCAATGCCGCTGCGCATCAAGCAGCTTTCAGGGCAAACATCCGTTTCACGTTCCATGCCATGGTGACAAGCGTCCACTCGCCTTTGACATTGTCGAGCCCGCGCAGCAGGAATTGGCGGAATCCGAGCACCGATTTGATGATGCCGAACACCGGCTCGGGTGTGTGTTTGCGCAGGGCGTAGAGCTTTTTGCCTTCGGGCGTCCGCAGACGGTAGGCCATGGCCTCGACGGGCGTTGGATTTTCTGGCGCGGGTGGTGCATCGGCGAAGCGCTCACCGAGGGATCGATGATGGGCATCCCGGGCCAAAGCGAGCAGCGGCTCCAGCCCCGCCGCCACACAGGCCTTCACATTGGCCGCGCTGAAATAGCCGTTGTCGCCGAGCATGATGTCGGCCTTGCCCAGATTTTCGGGCAAGGCGTTGATTTTCGCCAGCATCGGCTCAAGCTGCTGCTTGTCATTGGGCGCCTGAACCACGTCGGTGGCGACGACCAGCAGACTGCCTTCGGCGACCACGGCCTGAGCATTGTAGCATTGCTCGAAACCGCCGCCGGAAATCGGCATGATGCGGGACTCTTCATCCGTCAGATTGATCTGATCGGTTGGTCGCGGCCCTTCCGCCGGCGGCTTGAGCGGCTTGCCGCCGGGCTTTTTGCCCGTGGCCTTCACTTTGGCCTCGCGCGCTGCAAGCTTGGCCTGATGTTCGGCCTGCTCCCGCTCGAAACGCTCCTTGGCGCGCGCCTCGATCTTGGCACGGGCCCCGCTGAGCTTTTGCAGCCGCTCCTCGCACCGGGCAAGTTCATCGGGGATCGACAAGCCGTCGGGAATGGCCGACTGATCCGCCGCCTCGGCCTTGGCCAGCAACTCGGCCACTTCGGCCTTCAATTGCGCCTCGATCCTGCCAGCATGCTCGTAGGAAAGCGCGCTGTGCTTGCTGGCGTTGGCATGGATTTTCGTGCCGTCAAGCGCCACCGTCCCCATCCTCAGTAGGCCCATCTCGCGCGCCAGCAGCAGAATCTGCACGAACAGCCCCTCGATCTGCTTCAGAAAACGCCGGCGAAAGGTGGCGATGGTGTCATGATCAGGGTGATCGTTGGCAGCGATGAAGCGGAACGCCACCGAGTCATAGGTCGCCCGCTCCAGCTTGCGGCTGGAAAACACACCCGTGGCGTAGCCGTAAACCAGAATACCCAGCAAAAGCCGCGGGTGGTAACTCGCCGAACCCGAGCCACGATAAACGCCGCTCATGGCCGAGACGTCCAGGCTGTCGATCAACTCGACAATAAAACGAGCCAGGTGCTTCTCCGGAAGCCAGTCGTCCACCGAGGGCGGCAACAGAAAACCGGTCTGGCGATCAATCAGGCGGAAGTTGCTCATCAGCGCCGGCTCCCAAGGCAATGGAGAATCAATCGCGATACCCTACCTCGCAACAGACGCCGCCGTTAAGCCCGACAGGCTGCTAGCCCGCATCTCTCACGGGGCTGAGGCGCATCGAGGCCACTTACGGTGTAAACTTGTTTTGCGATAACGAGTTTTTGCCGATTTGAGGTGGCTCCCCGATGCTGACAGAGCGTAGCGCGAGCGAGATCGATTTTGGAAGAGCGGGCGGACGCCGTGTGGTCGCGGATTTCGATGGCGGCATGGTGTCCTCGGACGCCGGGGCGCTGCTACTCGGGGAGACGGACAAGGCCATCGGGCTCGTCGATCGCTTCGCCGCCTGCTTTCGCGATCGGCGCCATCCCGCTTACGTGGTTCACGAAGTGAAGACGCTGGTTGCACAGCGCGTGTTCGGCTTGGCGCTAGTGGAGCGAATTTGACATTTGAGTCCCGGTTGCGGCTAAGCTCATTCTCAAATAACAAATTCAAAAGCTCCACTAGAAACATATATTTAGCTAGTGGTTCTTGTGACTGAAACATTTGCAAATGTGGGTGCCGCACGGGGATGCAAATGTTTCAGTCGAACCACTAGGCTATGAAGACCTCGTCGACCATGATGAGTTGCGCCGCGATCCCGTTCTCGGGGTGCTGCTCGGCAAGTTCGAGCGCGGGGCCGAGGCGCCGGCGCCGCTGGCCGGGAAGAGCACGCTGAACCGTCTCGAGCTCGCCCCGGCCGATGGCGCGACTGGGCGCTATCATAAGATTGGCCATGACGGCGCAGCAATCGAGGCGTTGTTCGTCGACGTGTTTCTCGATGCGCACGGCAAGCCGCCGCGTGAGATCGTGCTCGACCTCGACGCCACCGACGATCCGCTGCACGGCCATCAGGAGGGGCGGTTTTTCCATGGCTATTACGACTGCTATTGCTACCTGCCGCTCTACGTCTTCTGCGGCCGGCATCTTCTGGCCGCCAAGCTTCGACGCTCGAACATCGACGGCAGCGCGGGCGCGGTCGAGGAGACGGCGCGCATCGTCGGCCGGATCCGGGCGCGCTGGCCAAAGATGAAGATCGTCTTGCGCAATCTGCGCCACCCCCAAGCACGTCACCCGTCAACATCGCCGAGAAATCGGCCGGATGACCACGCCATACCTTCAGGCGCGTGAGAAATGCGGGCTAAGCAGAGATTCTCTGGTTGCCCAACGGATCGCGACCTCGTTCTGCGTTCAAGGCCACGACGGCTTGGTGGATAGCGGCATCGAGGGTTTCAGCATCGGTGAAAGTCTGGTGCGCGAGATGATGGGCTTTGAGATCATGCCAGACAACCTCGATGTCGTTGAGTTCGGGCGCATATTTGGGCAGCCATTCGACGGTGAGCCAATGCTCGCGGGCAGCAAGTGCCGCCCGCGTTGCCTTGCTGGTATGGATTGGGCCGTTGTCGAGCACGATCACGACGGGCTTGCTCGGAATTCCAGGCTTGGGGCCGTAGAGAAAATCGAGGGTTTGCAGCAAGGCAATGAAGTCGGTGCTGCGCTTGCTGCGGGAGGTGGCGACGATCAACCTGCGGCCCAACCAGTCAAGCGCGCCCATCATGGCGACTTTCTTGGATTGTCCAGGGGCCGGCACGCGGAGATCGGCGCCACGCTTAGCCCAGGCTCGCGCCAAATAGGGATGCGTCAGCGCCTCGCTTTCGTCGGCGAACAGGAGAACGATATCGCCGGCCTCAGCCTGGGCTTTGCGCAGCTTGAGCCGCAGACCGACACGATCAATCTCGTTCGCGATCTGGCGGCCCTTCAGTGTGTGTCGTGGTCGCCGAAAACGGAATCCCCTTTTTTGCGCAACACTTTGGAGAGTTGCGAGCGAGAGATCGAGATGTTTTCCCGGGCTGCAATCTCATCGGCAAGACGGGCAAGCGTCCAGTTCGTTCGGTCCGCCACCGGCTGCGACAGAAGTGGTCCGGCGACTCTCAGCGCGGCCTGCGCCTTCAACGGCATTGGTCCCGAAGCAACGCTCGCCTTCAGCGCATCGATCCCGCCGCGCATGAAGTCGCTGCGCCAAAGCCGAACCGTATCCTCGCGCACCCCAAATGCCTGCGCGATCCGGCTGCTGGTCCAGCCATCAAGCGTTAGCAGAATAGCGCGCGCCCGATCCGCCTCGGCGCGATCCGCACCGCCAGCTAAAGCTTTCAGCGCCGTTTTCTGCTCGTCCGTCGCCGCCACCGGCGATTTGCCAGCCATGTCTTACCCCGCGAATCATTGGAAAGACAGAATCACAACCGGCATCTGTTGGCCAGGCCGGACAAACCTGCTTAGCATTGGCCCAAGCCGAGGCGGCAGACGCCGAAATCGCCTTGGGCGGCCTCCGTGGTCCACTGCATGGCGTGCCGATCGGCATCAAGGACCTCTTCTGGACGAAGGACGCGCCGACC
This sequence comes from uncultured Alphaproteobacteria bacterium, assembly GCA_963798805.1. Lineage (GTDB taxonomy): Bacteria > Pseudomonadota > Alphaproteobacteria > Rhizobiales > Rhodomicrobiaceae > CAVZCK01. The sequence continues at coordinate 514,085 of CAWCVC010000011.1, read as the reverse complement.
GCCGCCGGCATGGCTGTGCATCGCGATTTCCGGCCGCCGGCCGACGCAACTGTCGTCGGGCGACTGAGGTTTGCGGGCGCAGTCATCTTGGGCAAGCTCCAGATGACGGAGGGTGCCTATTCCGATCACCACCCCTCGGTGGAGCCGCCGCGCAATCCCTGGAAAGCGGACTATTGGACCGGTATTTCATCGAGCGGTCGCGACCGCGGCCGGCCTCTGTTACGCCTCGCTCGGTTCCGATACCGGCGGCTCAATCCGCTGGCCGTGCGGCGCCACTGGTCTGACGGGGCTTAAGCCGACCTGGGGACGCGTCAGCCGCTTCGGGGTGTCTAAGCTGGCGGGAAGCCTGGACCACATCGGGCCGATCGCTCGCAGCGCCGCGGACGCAGCCGTCATATTCAACGCCATCGCCGGCCATGATCCACGCGACCCGACGAGTTTGTGGCTTCCCATGACGCAGGCGGTCGCACCTGCGCGCAGCATCGTCGGCCTGCGGATCGGCGTCGACCCCCGCTGGAACGCCGAACTCGTGGCCCCTTGCGTGGCCGCCGTCGCACACGCCCCCACTTTTCCTTCCCGCCGGAGCGAATATGGGCCGGTGCTCGCCTCGGTGCTGGACAATGGCCGCGCGGTTTCGGCAGTGGACTTACACGCAGCTCAGTTGAGACGGCGAGCTCTGCGCGAGGCGTTCCGGACCCTGTTCGACAAGGTGGACTATTACGCCGACCGACAAGGTCGCGAGCTTCTTGCCCGAGAGCATGGCGAAACGGTTTATGCCGATGCCGAAAAGCACATTACCGAGCTGGAGTTGGAAGCCAACCGTCCGTCCACACTCGCGGCAGAGGAAGCCAAGCACGGCGGCTGCGGACCCAATTGCCGCACCTTGATGAGCCAAGCCTCATCGCTCGCCGGCGGCTGGAGGCAGCCCGCTCATCACGCGCAGCCCTAATGCCCGTCGAGATGAACGGTCTCGCCGCCATGATCGCAGCCGTCATCCATACGAATGCCGGCCGCATCGCGAGCGGCCTCGGCGCCATCAAGGCGGTTATGTTCCTGGCCCTCATCGAAGCGCTGACATTGCTCGAAATGGCGATGAGAGCCAACGAAGTTGAAGCGGATGCCAATGTGACATCGATCGTTGCGCCTACGAAAGCGCGGTCGTCGTCGCGAAAATCCGCCACAAGCGGCACACGAGCCTACTATCCGCAGCGATTGGAGCACGAGCATCCCGCGCTGGCGAAGCGCGTGCATGACGGCGAGCTCAGCGTCTATCGCGCCTGCATTGTCGCCGGACTTCGCAAGCCGGCAAAGGATTGGTCGAAGCTGGAAGCCTATCGAATTAGAGCCAGGGAGATTTCCGCATAGCCATGCATGCTCAGGGCGCCGAGACGGCAGGTCGGGCCGGGACGACGGGTCTCGCCTTCACCGCCACCGTCCCCGGCCGACGGCTACATCATCCCTGTAGGCCCCATCGGCGCGTTGGCGATCGATCACTCGACACCTTGTAAAGAAGCTGCCCTACGACATCGAACGGGACTTCCAGCCGATCGCGCAGGTGACGCGCGGCCGTATGCTGCTCGCCGTCTCGCCGAAGCTTCCGGTTATCTATTCATCCGCGATTTCGAAATCTGCGAACGCTGTGCGACATCCGGGCGACAGCTGCGATTTGTTATCGACCATGCACCGCGCTATTCGGCCTTCACCTGGGTTAATATTCCCGCAGATTTTGTTCACATCGGTACCGCACGCGTCTGCTGCACGCCGGACTTTGCTGATCGCCAGCTCAATGCCGTCTGCCACGTCGAATATCGCGCCATAGCATTGGCCGCTGACCTTGTCTTCGTGCGCCATCATGCAAAGCGCCAGCCGACCTTCGCCGGGTGTAACCGTGCTGCAATATTTCGTGATGTCGTCGTTGCATGCTGTCTTGATTTTTGCCACCGCGTCTTCTGCTCTCGCGACTGCTTCTTTTCCGATCGCCTGTGTTGTCATTTCGCTCTGTGTTTGGGTCTGTGCATGTGCCGGCTTCACGAGCCGCCACGGCAGTAAACACATGGCCACAAGGGCAAGCGCTAGGAGGAACGGCTTTCTCATTTGAGTCTCCTTGACATGGTACTGATTATTACCAGCGTTACCAGATTTACTATCAGCTCTTCGGCCGCAGTGATCGGCTCTGCTGAGGATTTGTCATGAGATTTTTCTGCAAGCGCCGACGATTCAGTTGTCGTTGGCAAAGCGGAGACCCGTTTCCTGGGAGAGGGGTCTATATTGGTATCACATAGAATAATCAGCCTAGATATTTATGAAAAATCAGTCTGGCCATTTGGTGCCAATAGCAAACTGGATGACACTCTACGCGTCATCAGCAATCCGTACATGTGGTCCGAGTGATCCGAACAGGCCTTTTCCCAACCTGCATCGGAATTATGACCCAGGCCTGAAGGCGTAAAATCGCGCCGCGAGGCGCCGCCCTCAACATACTGGATCACGCGAACTCACAGATCCTCCGCCCTATGACCGGCCGCTTATCGAAAGCGATGGAGCAATCGAATCTGATTCGTTGCCCGAATGGCATCCCCGCCGATGACTGCAATGGGTCATAGAACAAAGTCGCTTTGCTCGAGCCTATTGAGGCGTGGGTGATCGATGCGGATCGTAAGTCGTCGCAGTTGGTAACAAGATGGGAAGTGCCCGGTCTTGAGCATCGAGGGGTTGTGCAACCTCCAGCTCAAGACCAGGAGCAACCCCATGAGCGAGAAGCCCATCAGCCCGCTGCGCCGCCGCATGACCGAGGACATGACGGTCCGCGGTTTCGGCGAGAAGACGCAAAGTGACTACATTCGCCAGGTTAAAACCTTCGCCATCTTCCTCGGCCGCGCGCCGGATCGGGCGGAGCAGAGGATCTGCGCGCCTACCAGTTGCACCAGCGCGAGAGCCGCGTGCAGCCGCCGACCATGAACAGCACGGTGGCGGCGCTGCGCTTCTTCTTCACGACGACGTGCGACCGGCCCGAGATGGCCCGCCATATCAGGCTCGTGAAGCAGCCGCAGAAGCTGCCTGTGGTCCTGGGTTATAGTCCTGCCACCGCCGTGCGCTATTTGAGGGCCGCGGCGCATCTCGGCCATTTCATGTGCGAGCAGAGCAGAACGTTGGCCGACGTCGATCTGCCGGCTTTCAGCGAGCATCTGCAAGCCTGCCGGTGTCCGCGGTCGAAGGGCGGACGTTGCAACCACTACACCGTTTACGGCGCCCAGTATTTCCGTGGCTTCCTCCTGGCTATCGGCGTTTGCGTGCCCGCTATTGCGACGCAGGAGATTCTGTATGCGGAGCCGGAGGTGATAGCCCGCTTCAGAGCGTGGTTACGAAAGCATCGCGGCGCCGCCACCGCCACCATCCGACTCTATGCGCGTGACGCTGGTCCGGCTGTATGCGTGGCTAAAGATAGACGCCATCGCACCAGATATTCACGCTGCGTCTCATCGACAGATCGCGCCACCTCCAGCGCTCGAACTCCTCCTGCGAACCCCGCTTTCGGCCGCGTGAACACCGCCGGCGAAAGATTGGGTGCATCCTTGCTGAGCAAGGCGGCAAGCGCTTCCCGCAAATCGCCGGTGGAAATGCCGCGCCGATAGAAGACCCACAAGAGCGTCCAGGCTCTTGGTGCGGTAACCATTGCAGTGTCGCCGCGGACCAACGCGTGGCGCAGAATGGCCAGCACGCGTTTCCAATTCCTTTTACGTTCATCGACGGAGGACCTCCACGCCTTACGCAGTACATTCTGAATTGTAGATGCTCGGGCCATGCGGACAGTTTCCGTCGAAGACGCGGTCGCGATGATGCCAAATGGCGCAACTCTCATGATAGGCGGGTTCATGGGGGTCGGCTGCCCAGAACGCGTGATCGACGAGATTGTACGCCAAGCCAAGCGTGAACTCACCGTGATAGCGAATGATACGGGATTGCCGGGGCCGAGGCATTGGCAAGCTTATCGACGCCGGGCTCGTGAGCCGGACAGTTGTTAGCCACATCGGCCTCAATCCCGAGGCGCAGCGCCGGATGATCGCTGACAAAATGGCGGTTGATCTTGTGCTGCAGGGCACGCTCGTGGAGCGTATTCGCGCTGGCGGTTCTGGTCTTGGGGGTGTGCTTACGCCGACCGGCGTCGGAACTCTCGTCGAGGAAGGCAAGCAACGGCTTGACGTAGACGGAAAGTCTTATCTTCTCGAGACGGCTCTTCGAGCAGATTTCGCACTGATCAACGCCTTTCTTGCCGATTATATGGGCAATCTTTCCTACGCGCTGACTGCGCGCAATTTCAATCCGATCATCGCCATGGCTGTGGACACGACCATCGTGGCGGCTGATCATATCGTCCCGGTCGGCGTGATCGCTCCCGATCATATTATGACGCCAGCACCGCTGGTCGATTTCCTCGTCGCAAACGGATGAAAAATGGATGCACAATCGATCATCGCCAAGCGTTTAGCCGATGAACTAAAGCCGGGCATGCTCGTCAATCTCGGCATCGGCATCCCGACCCTGGTGGCAGACTACGTGCCAGCCGGAATGGCGCTGTTTTTCCAATCGGAGAACGGCTTGATCGGGACCGGGCCGGTCGCGGAAGAGGGAATGGTGCAGCCCCTGCTCACGGATGCAGGAGGGCAGCCGGTGACGGCATTGCCCGGCGCATCGACCTTCGACAGCGCCATGTCTTTTGGTCTCATACGCGGCGGCCACGTTGACCTGACAATATTGGGAGGTCTCCAAGTAGACGCAAAGGGCCATCTTGCTAACTGGATGATCCCCGGCAAGATGGTGCCAGGCATGGGCGGTGCAATGGACCTCGTAACCGGGGCCAGGCGCGTAATCGTGGCAATGCAGCAGCCAATACCTTCAAGGGCCGCGCCCAGGCTGCACGTCCCGCGTTCGTCAATGGCACGCTGGGCGTTGTCTGGGCCGTGGGTGGACGGCCGCGCGTCGTCTTCGACATTACGATCGCAGCCGGAAAGATCGCTGCGATCGACCTTATCGGCGAACCCGAGCGGATCGCCAAACTCGATCTGGTGATCCTCGAGGGCTGAGGACGGCCCGAGCGGTCAGGTTTCGGCTGCGCACGGCTTTTTGTTGTTTGCCTGGTCGAAGACGTGCTTAGAATCTTGCGTCACATCTCGATCCTTTGCTGAGCCGGGGAGACGATTATAGCGATGACGCTCAATGAGGCCCCGCGCCGCATCCTGTGGATGGTCGCCACCGTCGAGGGCATCCGCGACGAGACGCACCGGGTCAAGACGCTCACCGTGAAAGTGCCGGACTGGCCGGGCCACCTCGCCGGCCAGCATGTCGACGTGCGGCTGACGGCGGAAGACGGCTATCAGGCCGAGCGCAGCTATTCCATCGCCTCGCCGCCGGAGGCTGCGGCCATCGAATTGACCGTCGAAATGATCTCCGACGGCGAGGTCTCGCCTTATCTCACCGACGAGGTGCGGCCGGGCGACGTCTTCGAGCTGCGGGGGCCGATCGGCGGGCATTTCGTGTGGATGAGCGAGCTAGCCGGGCCACTGGTGCTGATCGCCGGCGGATCGGGGATCGTGCCGCTGATGGCGATGCTCCGCCATCGCGCCATCGCTGGACATGACGGCCCGGCGCTGCTCGTCTATTCCTCACGCAGCCTCGCGGATATCATCTATCGCGAGGAGCTGGAGCGTCTTGGGGCGAGCGATCCGACGCTGCGCATCGTGCATACGCTGACGCGCGAGCGGCTACCCGGCTGGACCGGCTATACGCGGCGGATCGACGAGGCGATGCTGGCGGAAATCGGACTGATGGACCTGCCGGACGCGCATATCTTCGTCTGCGGTCCCACACCGATGGTCGAAAGCTCGGCGCAGGCTCTGCTTGGCCTTGGGATCGCCGCACAACGCATCAAGACGGAGCGCTTCGGCCCGACAGGGAGCTGACGCTCAATCCGTATCCATGACTTCCGCAGTTGTTTCCGGCACCCTCGGCCGCACAAGCTTTCCGAACAGGATCGGCGCGACGAAACCGACGACGGCCAGCGTCCACAGCAGGATCGATAGCGGGCTGCTCCAGAGAATGGTCCAATCGCCATTCGAGATGGTGAGGGCGCGGCGGAGATTGTCCTCCATCTGATTGCCAAGCAGAATGCCGAGGATGACCGGCACCAGAGGCACGTCGAGCTTTCTCAGAATGTAGCCGCCGACACCGAAGCCGATCATGACGAAAAGATCGAAGGTGCTGCCGGAAATCCCGTAGATGCCGACGAAACTAATCATCGCAACAGCCGGCATCAGGACGCGCGGGGGCACTTGCAGCACGCTGACGAATATGCCGACCAGCGGGACATTGATCAGGAACAATATGAAATTGGCGATGAACAGCGCGGCGATCAGACCCCAGACGATATCCGGATTGTTCTGAAACAGCAGCGGTCCTGGTGTGACATTGAGCGTCAGCAGCATGGCGAGCAGCACCGCCGTGGTGCCGCTGCCCGGCACCCCCAGCGACAGCATCGGAATGAGCGCACCACCGGCCGATGCATTGTTGCCTGCCTCGGGCGCGGCAAGGCCGCGCGGGTCGCCCTTGCCGAAGGTGCCGGCACGGTTCGAAATGCGTTTCTCGACCGTATAGGCGACGAAGCTGCCGAGCGAGGCTCCGGCACCCGGCAATACGCCGGCAATAAAGCCGATCCCCGTGCCGCGGATCATGGCGCCGAGACATTTGCTCAAAGTGGCCAGAGGAACGGTGATGCGGTCCAGCTTGGCACCGGCCGGCGTTCCCTCTCCCTTGTGCTCCATGAACAGAAGGACCTCGGAAATCGCGAACAGCCCAACGATGGCGACGAGGAAATTGATGCCTTCGAGCAGATGGATGTCACCGAAAGTGAAGCGCTGCGCGCCGGTCGAGCCGTCGATCCCGATCATGGCGATGCCGAGACCAAGAGCAGCGGCTATAGCGGATTTGGCCTGGTTCGCGCTCGATACGCCGCCGAGCGTGGCGAACGCCAAGGTGAACAGCGCAAAATATTCGGCAGGCCCGAACAGCAGCGCGACGCGCACGAGAAGCGGAGCGAACAGCGCCACGCCGATCGTTGCCAGGAAGCTGCCAACGAAGGAGGCCATGCCGGAGAGGGCTAACGCTTCGCCGGCCTTCCCCTGCTGCGCCATCGGGTAGCCGTCGATGGTGGACATCACCGCAGGCTCGTCGCCCGGAATGTTGATCAGGATGCTGGAGATGCGTCCGCCATACATGGCGCCGTAATAGACGCTGGTGAGCAGGATCAGGGCGGGTGTGGCCTGCAGCCCGAGGGTGAAGGCGAGAGGAATGAGGATGGCAACGCCATTGGAGGGTCCAAGGCCCGGCAGCGCGCCGATGATCGTGCCGAGCAGACAGCCGATCAGCGCGAACCCCATATTTTGCCAAGTGAGCGCGACTTCGAAGCCATGGGCGAGATTGTGCAGAATGTCCATGGCTCAAAATCCCAGCGGTCCCTTGGCGAGCGACAGGCCGAGGATCAGGTGAAAGATTACGTAAATGCCGAGCGATATGCCGATGCCGGAGGCGATGGCCCAATGCGGCCTGCTGCCGAGGCGCCAGCTCAAAAGCGCTGCGGCGATCGCGGTCGCAATGACGAAGCCCAGCAATTCGAGCGTAAGCGTGTAGCCTATCAGAACGATGATCGCTCCAACGATCTCCAGCGAGCTTCCCAGGGCTGGCCACGCCGGCTCCGGATCGGGCCTCAGAAGCACGTAGAGCGATGATACCATCATCAGGCTGCCGATGATGATCGGAAATGTGCTCGGACCGAGCGGATCGACGATAAAGCCGGTCTCGATGCGGGTGGCGCCCCAGATGAACGCCACCCCCAGGAGAAGACCGAGCGCTCCAAGAACGCGGTCGGAGCTCACTTGATCAGACCGATCTCTTTCGAAATCGCCTCGATGTCGGCAACCTGCTGCTTGACGAATTTGGTCAGATCGTCTCCGCTCTTGCCGAATGGCATCAGACCGTTCTCGGTCATGATCTTCTTCCATTCGTCGGAGGCGTAGACATCGGCGACCGCCTTCGACCAGTAATTATAAGCATCGTCAGACATCTTGCCGCCGCCGTAAAATCCGCGCCAGTTCGGGCCGACCGCATCGATCCCCTGCTCCTTGGCCGTCGGGATCTTGCCCAAATCGCCCGGAAGGCGCTCCGGCGCCAGGACCGCGAGGATGCGCAGATCGCCCGATTGCATGAAGCCGAGCGCCTCGGAAATGTCGCCGGAGAACGCCTGGACGTGGCCGCCGATCAACTGAGTGACCGCCTCGCCGCCGCCCTGGAAGGCGACATATTTGATGGCGCGCAGGTTCTTCATGCCCGCCGCCTTCGCCGCGATCAGCACCTTGAGATGATCCCAGCCGCCGACCGCGCTGCCCCCGGCAATGGAGATCTTCGTGGGATCGGCTTTGATGGCGTTCATCAGATCGGGAAGCGTTTTGTAGGGGCTGGTCTTGCCGACCGCGATCACGCCGTAATCGGCCCCGACGCTGCCGATCCAGCGCATCTGATCGGCCTTGAAGCCGGCATACTGCCCCTGGGCGAGCCGCGTGGTCGTCGCTGTCGAGGCTGCGACGAGGAGATTGTTGTCGCTGTCGCGCTTAGCGATCACCTCGGCATAGGCAACCGCGCCGCCGCCACCGGCCTTATTCGTGACCTGGACGGGGCCTGGCGTCTTTTTCAGGTCGTAGAGGACTTTACCGACCTGACGGCAGGTGAAATCCCAGCCGCCGCCCGGATTGGCCGGCGCGATGCATTCGACATTCTGCGGCTCATATGCGGCCGACGGCAGTGTGAACGCTGCGAGCGCGACGGCCGCAAAGGCGCACCTCCCGATCAATTTGCCCATGGGGTTTCCTCCTAAAATTCGTTAATGGCCAGCAGCTTAATCCTTCCGGCAGCAGCCGACTAGGTAGATGTTTGTCGGAGGGCAGAAAACCGGCAGAAATCTCGAATGGTCGGCGGTGGCGTGATTTGAACACGCGACCCTCTGCTTCTGAGCGCGAGACAGACGATAGCGAGGACTATGCGGTCACTGTCCTCGTACGCACCGACGTAGGCCGTATCGGCGGGGCAGTCTGAGCGCCGCGCCCGCAGATCGCAAGCGGCTGCCACTTTTACGGAACGCGCAACCGGCGTATAAAGCTGAAAACGTTTTGCGGCCGCACGAGGCCAGAAACGTCCAACACCTTTTCCCAAATCCGGAACACGCGCTGGACTCCAAAGCCGTACCGGCGGAGGACTCCAAGTGACGGCATCTTTCCCGGCGACTGCCGGACTGTCGACCTTTGTGCCTGACTCGCCCGCTGCCTGGCGCCGGCTTGCGATCGCCCTCGCAATCGGCGCCGTCGGCAGTGTCGGCATGTGGTCGGTGGTCGTCGCGCTGCCGAAGGTGCAGGCCGAGTTCGGCGGCACGCGAGGCGCGGTCTCGCTGGCTTATACGCTGGCCATGCTGGGTTTCGGCATTGGCGGCGTCGTCACCGGCCGTTTGACGGACCGGTTCGGGATCGTGCCGGCGATCGGCATGGGCATTCTTTCGCTGCTGTGCGGCTATCTTGCGGCCGCAGCATCGGGAACACTTTGGCAGTTCACGCTGGCGCATTTCTTCATCGGCCTCGGCGCATCCGCGACCTTCGTCCCTTTGATGGCAGAAGCATCTCACTGGTTCGTGCGCCGCCGCGGCATCGCGGTGACAATTGCGGCCAGCGGCAACTACGTCGCCGGCGCGATCTGGCCGCCGCTCATCGAGCGCGGCATTGCCCGCTTTGGATGGCAGGTGACGCATGCCGCCATCGGTGTCTTAGGAGCGGCGGCGATGACGACACTGGTTCTGGTCCTGTGGTCGGACATGCGCCGATCCCAGCGCCGCTCGTCGGGCTCCGAGGTGCGGCCCGGCACCGATCTCAATATCAGCCCCAACGCGCTGACGGCCATTCTCTCGCTGGCAAGCGTTTCCTGCTGTGTCGCCATGGCGATGCCGCAGGTGCATATCGTCGCCTATTGCGGCGATCTCGGTTATGGCGTGGCGCGCGGCGCAGAAATGCTGTCGCTGATGCTGGCCTTCGGCATCGTCAGCCGGATCGGTTCGGGTTTCATCGCCGACCGCCTCGGTGGCCTTTCGACATTGCTGATCGGATCGGTGGCGCAGGCCGCCGCGCTCGTCATGTATCTGTTCTTCGATGGCCTGACTTCGCTCTACGTCGTCTCCGCATTGTTCGGCTTGTTCCAGGGCGGGCTGGTGCCGAGCTATGCCATCATTGTCCGCGAGACGATGCCGGCGAAGGACGCCGCGACCCGCGTCGGCATCGTGATCATGGCGTCGGTCGTCGGCATGTCGTTCGGCGGATGGATCTCCGGCGTGATCTTCGACCTGACCGGGTCGTACCAAGCAGCATTTCTGCACGGTCTGGCCTGGAATGCGCTGAATATGTCGATCGCCTTCACATTGCTGTTGCGTTCGCGCCGCCGCATCGCCTTCGCCTGAAGCTGGAAATGGACACTAGCAAACTCAATGCTTTAGTGTGGCTTATGTCTCGCAATTGCCTTGCCGAGGCCGCTGCGAAAGGGGAAGCAATTGCGAGACGCCACACTAGGGCATCGGCACATCCGTCGTATATTTCGGCACCTGATAGCCCTTCTGCACGGCGGGCCGCTCCGCGATGCGGACATACCAGTCGCGAACATTCGGATAGTCGCCCAGATTGATCTCCTGCCATTCGAAGCGCGAGATCCACGGCCATGTGGCCATGTCGGCGACCGAATATTCGCCCCGGCCTTCTCCGGCGAGGTAGTCGCGTCCCTCCAGCCGGGTGTTCAGCACGTTGTACAGGCGGTGCGCTTCCTTCGAATACCGCTCCTCGGCATATTCGGACTTCCCGCGATTGTACTTCACGAAATGGTGGACCTTCTCTATTCGGCGCGTCGAGGTCAAGCGCTCTCGGGCTTCGCTGAACCGCCGGCAGATATTCTTTGCGAGCCCGTGCTTCTCTTCGGGATCGGCTCTTTGGCCTTCCCATCATGGGATCAGAAGAACGAGGTGGTGCAATCTGACTCACGTCCTGGTCGCCGAAGCGATCGGCACAAGGCCCAAAGCGCAATCACCTCATCCATCGTCCCGCAAAAGACATCTATCCACCGGCAGGCGGAACTCTATGGCTTCCTTTTCCGGCTGGAAATCATCACGCCGGCATGGTGGCTGTCTCCCTTGTCCATCGAAATTCGCTGCCGTCACTCCACATGCGATGCATGATGACTGCGAGGCGACGCGCCAGAGCAACAATGGCTTTCTGCCGGCCCCGCCGCTTGGCGATGTTCATCGCCCAGGCTTTCAGCCATGACCATTTCTTCACGCGGCTCAGCATCACGTGCGCCGCTTCGTAAAGCAGGGCGCGCAGCATGCCGTCACCGCATAGCGAGATCCGGCCGATGCGATGGTTCTCGCCCGATTGATTGAGCGCCGGGGTCAATCCCAACGCCGGTCCGACGGCACGCGAATTCCGGAAACGAGCCGGGACATCGATGGTGCTGGTGAAGGCGAGCGATGTTACCGGACCGACGCCAGGGATCGTCATTAATCGCCGGCATGTGTCGTCATCCCGCACCAAAGACAGCACGATCCGATGCAGGCGGGAGAACTCCTGGCGCAGCTTTTCTCTGGCGGCAAGCAGAGGCGAGAGGATTTCCATCAGATCGGGCATGTCTCCAATGAGCTCAAGGATGCGGGCTTCGAAGCCATTCGTCCTGATGATGCCGACCTTGAGACCGAAGTTCCGCAACAGCCCACGGATGTCGTTCTCGATGTCGATCGCCTTCTCCTGCAAAAGCTTGCGCGCCGTCAACAGGGCGCGGCGCTTTTGGCTTTTCAGCGTCTTTACGTGCACAGGCCGGAACAGCTTGACCCGCATCATTTGCGCAATACCCCGTGCATCGTTGCGATCGGTCTTATTCACTTGCGCCTTCAGGAACGCTTTCGCATGGCGGGTTTCAATGCAGATCGCCGGCAATCCCGCTTCCACCAAACCGCTGAAGAGCCATTGCGACAATGGACCGGCCTCAAGCCCGATACGTTCGAGCCGCCACGCTGGATGCTTGAGCACCTCAGCAAGATCTTCCGGATGGCTCGGCACCTTCAGCTCACGGCAGATCTCGCCCGTCTCATCGACAATGCAAATCGCAGTCTCTTTCACCGAGATGTCCAATCCGGCATAATGCTTCATGCTGCGCTTCCTTTCCTGGTGCTTGTGGCTGCTTCACACAGACCACGTTTTACCATCAGCTCGAAGCGCAGCACCTCCATACTCCGCCGCTAAAGATGGGGCTCAAGCCGAATACCCCATCTGACCCAACATCGGCCCGACACCGCCCATCTGCCACATCAGCCATTCGATGGCGTGCCACCGCTCGTCACCGGCTGGCATGAATTTTCCGTATTTTTCCGCGAGATACAGCATGATCGCGCCGCTTTCCATCAGCTGCATGCCGGTCTCGTTGTCGATGATTGCAGGAATGCGATTATTGGGCGCGATCTTCAGAAATGCGGGATCGAATTGCTCGCCCTTCGAAATATCGATGGGGTGGGCCGTATACGGCACGCCGAGTTCTTCAAGCATGATGGAGACCTTGCGTCCGTTTGGCGTGGTCCATGTGTAGAGGTCGATCATTCGTGATTCCTTCGATCGTCTGGCGCATGGAGCGCGTTGATGGAAATGGCAATCGTCTCCGATCTTACCCTAACCGGAGCGCCTGAAGTCGCTTCAGCGACTCTAAGAACAATGAAATCCTGGCTCTGCGCAAGCAATGTCGTGCAGATCGATTGACCCGCTCCCCGGGGCAACGCGGCGGCCTGCTTCACCCGATTCGCCATCTGCGCCTTGTCGAGCTCGTCGCCTTCGTGGATGTCGATGTAGCGCGTGTCCTCGCCCTTGCTGGCGCCAGGCGGGACTCCGCCTCAAATTCCCTCTCGGTCGTCTATGCTCACGTCCCCCGCCGCTGGGCGGCTGAGGACGTGTTCAGCGCCACGGCGGCGCGGATGAGCGCCTTCAGCGCCTTTTCATCGACCTTGTCGCCCTCATGGATATCGATGGCGCGGCGGGTGTTGCCTTCGAGGCTGGCGTTGAAGAGGCCCGAAGGGTCGGGAAGCGATGCGCCCTTGGCGAAGGTCAGCTTCACTTTATCCTCGTAGGTCTCGCCGGTGCAGATGATGCCGGCGTGCTCCCACACCGGAACGCCTCGCCACTTCCAGGTCTCGACCACGTCGGGGTCGGCCTCTTTGATGAGTGCCCGGACCCGCGCGAGCGTCTCGCCCCGCCAATCGCCCAGCTCTTTTATTCTTGCATCGATCAACTGAGAGGGCGCGTCGGCGCCTTTACCTTCCTTCGAGCCTCTCTTGCTCTTCATCGTTGTGGTCGCTTTCGTCATGGCTGTTGTCGATCGGCCTGTCACCTCTTGAGTAGAGCCGTAGCCCGGATGAAGCGAAGCGAAATCCGGGGCTGTTGTGTCGCGTGCGAGAAACCCGGATTGCGCTACGCTCCATCCGGGCTACACCACTACGCCACCGAAAAAACTGGATTGACCGATATCCGCGCCCTAATTTGGCGGCAAGGTGGACATGGGCGAATTCGGAGGCAACCGGTGATTTTTGCGGTCACACGCACATCAAACCGAGCGCTGCACTTGCTGGCCGCGTCTTTGAGCTGGCTCATGCTCCTCGGACTGCCGCCCGTCACGGCAGAAACGGGATACACCCGTATTCCAACGCAGTATATCGCAGCTTTGGGAGACCCCAAATCCACCTCCGGCTCAGGCGCCGAAGCGTGGGGGCTCTGGCCTGTGGATCCGGGCCCTCGCGGCGTAAGGCTGAGCAGATACGCAAGCCTGAAGGCGGCGGGCGGCTTGGCGCCGGCGAAGTGGACCTTTGACGCTTCGGACTGGTGGCTCGAAGAAAACGGCTCGATCATGGAACAGCCGCGCTTCCCGATCCCCGCCGGAAAATACGTTGTCACCGGCGACCGCGAGGTGACGGCGGTGCTGACGATCCATCCAAAAGACGCAGGCGGGGTCACGCGCTGGGAACTCGACAAGGGCGCCACGCTCTATGATGTGACGCATTTGGGTTGTCGCGCGGCGCGGTATACGCCCGCGGCGGCCGGGACCTCCTGTTCGCCGGCCAAGGCGTCGCAAAGCGCCTTTCCCGTCACACCCGGAGCCGCGATGCCGCCGGTCGAGAGCTGCAATAAACAGGACTACGAAGTTCTCATCGTGATCGGCATGGTCAATGACAGATGACAGCCCGCATTCTTTGCGACCTTCGTCGCCCACGAAGGTTTCACACCGGAAACCCGGATTGCGCTGCGCTCCATCCGGGCTACTCTGCTGCCCCGGTTTCGCTGCGCTTCATTTGGCTACTCATAGCACATGATCTCCGAATGGAGTTTCAGCGCAAAAGCCAAAGGTAGCAATGTATTTTTGGCCTCGCACAATAGTTCTTCGGCGCATTCACGCTTTGGTCTGTAAGCGCGGCCATGCGCCACTCGATTTCGCTCGGTATTGATGCGGGAATGCTTTATCCGAAGGAACTGTTGCCCTTTCCGGGGATCGTGCCGACTGCCGCGTCTGAAAGATCTTTTCGCTTCTCCGGTATAGCGGCAATGAAGGCTGTAGCTCCAGAGGCATCGAAAGTCCTTATATGATCGGCTTCGATGGCGACGGCGAGGCTCACGTTCCGCATCTCTTTAAATGCGAACTTCCCGATTGCCTCGTTAAGCCTCTTTGATCTCTCATTCACTGCGAGGAGTGCCGCGCTGTCTTTGACCTTAGCAAAAGGTCGATAGACCAATTCGGCGTAAAGATGGAGGTTGAAAAACATCTCATACGCTTGGCAGGTTTGCATCACGCACTGCATGTAACGCTTACCCTCCAGCAACTCGCAACACTGGCTCAATATCATGTGATGCGCTTCATTGATGCTATCGCCGCCGATGCGAAACGGTTTCGCACATTCCGTTCGCAGGCAAACGATATCAAGCCCACCAACGGGTTGCGTGGTCTTCAAATCCGACACGCGATTGAAGATGATCTCTTTATGGCAGTGGGGGCATATTGCGAATACGTTTTCGTAGTCGGACTCGACATGCACGTAAGCGCCGATCATTGCTCGCCTCCATTAGCAAGTAGCAAGTAGCCCGGATGAAGCGTAGCGAAATCCGGGGTCACCCCCTCCGTTCGCCGAAATCCATCGTGGGTTCTCGCACATCGCCCGCCCAGTCGGCTGGCTTGAAACAGCGCCTGACATAGAAATGAAACGACGAATATGGCCAGTCGAGCGCCCGGCTCACCAGCTTGTGCTTGACCGGGTTGAAGTGCACGTAGTCGACGTGCCGCTCGAAATCGATCTCGTTCCTTATCGTGTGCTCCCAAAAGCGCCGTTGCCAGAGTGCGTATTCGCCATTGCGATGGCGCTTGACCGGCACGCCGGCGGCAACAAGCCGATGCGTGAAATACGCCTTGATGCGCTTCCAGCGGCCGGAGAAATCGGAATCGCCTGAAGGCAGCGTCCAGATGGCATGCAGGTGTTCCGGCAGGATCACGATGGCCTCGATCGTGAAAGGACGCTCGCGCCGCGCAATACGGAACGCCATCCGCAAGGCGTTTACGTGATGCACCATCGTAGACGATGTCCGGTCGGCAAGCGTGACCGTGAAGAAATAGGTGCCCCCTGGAACAAAGTTGCGCCGGTATCGGACCATTTGTGTATCTTATCCCGGATTTCGCTTCGCTCCATCCGGGTTACAAACTACTTATGTTGCGGCGGCCCGATCGCGCCGTGCGTTTTGTAGCTGCATCATTCGAACCAATAATCCAGCGTTCCGTCGGACCCTTTCCCAAATTCGCCTTCAAAGCCGCCGTCGCCGCGCAGCCCGGAAAGATCACCTGTCCCCGATCCGGGTACGACAAACCATCTCGCCTTGATCTTGCCGTTCTCGACGACCTCTGAACCTTGAAGCACGAACGTGCCTTGGCGTCCGCCCAGTTTTCCGCGGAATCGCTGTATGCTGACAAGGCAGGCGGATTTATCGTCGCGTAGAACTTGTAAAGCCCGGACCGGTGATACGCCTTCGATATCTCCGCTGAACGTTTCGGTTAGACGGATCTCCACCAATGCGGGGCTCGCGGTTTGGTCGTACGGCTTGGCCTCAGAGTTCTGAACGGTAATCTTCGCTTTAGCCGTTGCCCGCGTGGACGGCCTCGTCTGAGATTGCCCGATCGGATGAACAGAGTTCCGGTCATTCATTTGCACTCTCCTTTCGCAATAGTGCTGCCGCGTAATGGCATGATTCGATGGTGCAGCCCGTAGGATGGGTTGAGCGCAGCGAAACCCATCACTTTGCCGCGGATCAGAAGATGGGTTTCGCTGCGCTCAACCCATCCTACGAACTGGAATCCGCTCACGTCACGCACGCACCTCGCTATTTCCCGCTCACATCCGTTCGCCGGGCAAAAGGCTCGCTTGCTTCAACCAGGCGGCGAGCTGAGCTTCATCGAGCTCAGTCCTCACGGATATCGAGGTAGCGCACGTCCTTGTGCTTGGACGCGCCGGGCGGGACAGGACGCAGCGATGCGCCGCGGAAGAACGCCACTTTGACGTACCTCGCGAAGCAATGAAAGCTGAGGAACCAACCCTGGCCCTCGATGCCATAGAAGGGCGAGTTCCATTTGACGGCCTTGCGCACGCCGGGGACGGTACGCACGATGAGCGCGTCGAGGCGGCGCCCGACGTCGCTTTTCCAGCCAGGCATGGTCGCGATGTACGCCCGCACCGGGGCGTCGCCGTCGCCCTTGGCGATCTGAGGGTTGCCGCCTGAGAGGAGGGTGACCTTGCCGGACTGCGACTTCGGCGCCGTCTTGCGCGGCTCGGCCGCCTTCGCATCGAGCGGCTTCGTGGCGGCCTTCTTTGCGACCTCCGCCGACTTCTTCGACGTCTTGTTGGCCATTGCTTTCAATCAGCAGATACCCTTACCAGCGCGCCAGCTGGGTGATTTGAATGAGGTTGCCGCAGGTGTCGTTCAGCTGGGCGATGGTCGAGCCGGTGACCTTGGTCGGCGGCATGGCGAACTCGCCGCCGCGTGCTTTGATGCGCTCGTAGTCGCTATTGACGTCGTCGGTGAAGAACATGACCGCGGGCTGGTGCTGCTGGAATATGGCTTGCTGGTAGGCCTTGGCCGCCGGGTTGTCGTTGAGCGCGAGTTGCAGCTCGGTTCCGTCCGCCTCGTCGGGTGAGGCCACGGTCAGCCAGCGAAAAGGCCCGTTGCTGAAGTCGGCCTTCTTGGTAAAGCCCAGCACGTCGGTGTAAAAGCGCAGAGCCTTTTCCTGATCGTCCACATACACGCTGGTCAATTTGATCTTCATTGGTATTCCTCCGTTGTCGTTCGCGGTGTGTGCCTCTCTATAAACGGGGCGTGGCTTTGAATTGTGCCGGCAGGCGTCAATCAATCCGCGCCAGGACCTGCTCCAGCTTCGCAAAGAACCGCTGCCACCCGGCTTTGGCGCCCCGGTAATATTGCTGCTGATCCGGCCGGAAACCCGACTGCTCCATGCGCAGGCGGGTCCCGGTGCTCGTTGGGGTGAGCGTCCACGTGACGACACTCCTCAGATCCTTGGTATCCCACGTGTAAGTTAGCGTCTTGGTAGGCTCGATTGTTTGGACCCGACAGTCGACAGCGCCCCAGTCTGCGCTAAGATTGAAATGGTGCCCCTGGTCTGGCTTGAAATCGTTTTTCATCAGCCACTCCTCGATCAGGTGTGATTGCGTAAGCGCGCGCCAGATCTTTTCCGGCGGAAAGGGTATGTCCCGTTCGACAACGACGGAGAGCGTTTCGGGCGCCGTTTCGTTCATTGGTCCATCCTTTTGAGCAGATCCTCGAGGTGGTCGAACCGGCTTTGCCAGAAGCCGGCCATTTGGCTTGTCCAGTCGATCAGCGGAGCCAAGGCGCCGAGCTGCGCGCTATAGTGCGTCTGCCGACCTTCGTGGCGGTCTCGCACCAGCCCGGCCTGCTTCAGGACCCCGAGATGCTTTGAGACGGCCGGTTGCGAGACTCCGGCCCGAGCCGTCAGAGCGCCGACCGTCTGCTCTCCGTCGCGGCAGAGCCGCTCGAAGATCGCCCGACGGGTCGGATCGGCGAGCGTTCTGAAAAGCATGTCATGGGGGTCCAGCATCGCAATCAATAACTCTATGGTTATTGATGCAACCTATAACCACTCAGATAAATGAGTCAACAGCAACGTCCGGGAGTACGGAAATCGCATGGCCGGCTCTGCGTGCCCGGAGCGGCACCGCTCCTGAATAAGCATCTTTGAAATTACCATACCCCTTTGGTTATGCATCATGTAACTCGGCGTGGGAAATCAGCATCGATCGGCGTCGTAAGCTGTTGCCTTTGCATTCCGCGGCTGGGTCAAACAGCGGCGCCAATTCACAGACTTTGGAGCCGTACGTGCCTGAGCCGAAGGCTCAACGCGAAGGCTAATCCGCGATGAAAACGCTACAGATATGATTAGCGATTGACTCGGTCGGTCGACCGATATAGATATTAGGTCGGTCGACCGAATTCATACCGCGGGCTGCGAGCATCGGCTGACCTCTCAACCCGACAAGGAGAGTCTTCCATGGGTGGTATTGCTTCAATCCTATACGGTGCGTTCGCTTATGCGCTGTTCCTGGGCACGATCCTTTATGCGATCGCTTTCGTCGGGGATTTGCCTGTGCCTAAAACGATCGACAGCGGCGAATCCGGGCCGCTTATTCCGGCATTGATCATCAATACGGTATTGCTGGGCCTTTTCGCCGTTCAACATAGCGTCATGGCGCGGCCTGCGTTCAAGCGCTGGTGGACGCAATACGTGCCGCAGCCGGTCGAGCGGACGACCTATGTGCTTCTCGCAAGTCTCATCTTGATAGCCCTATTTTGGTATTGGCGGCCGATCGCCGAGCCGATCTGGACCGTGCAGAATCCGATCGCCGTGGCAGCCCTCACCGCAATCTTCTGGTTCGGCTGGGGCCTTTTGTTCCTCAGCACCTTCCTCATCAATCATTTCGAGTTGTTCGGCCTGCGCCAGGTCTATGCTCGGCTGCGCCGCCGGTCGCTGCCGGCACCGGTGTTCAGGACGCCCTTTCTCTATAAGCGTGTCAGGCATCCGCTCTATCTTGGCTTTCTGCTCGGCTTCTGGGCCACGCCCTCTATGACGGCAGGACATCTGCTGTTCGCGGCCGCGACCACCGGCTATATCCTTCTCGGCATCTATCTTGAGGAGCGTGATCTGATCGGAACGTTCGGCGATCAATACCGCCGTTACCGCGAGCAGGTGCCGATGCTTATCCCATTTGCCGCGCGCAGCGCCGTTGCGGACGGCTCGGCTCCGGCTCCGGATGGAGAGCCGAGACGGCCGTGACCGAGGGGATGATCGTCTGGCGTTTCCCGAATAGGCGCCGATGAGGACATGGAGATCGATATATGGCGCGAACGGCTGCGAAGAAGGCGGAAACCAGCACCACATTGCTCGAAGCGGCAAAAAAGGTGCTGCGCCAGAACGGCTATTCCGGTTTGTCGACCCGCGATGTCGCGGCTGCCGCCGGCGTGCCGCTGAGCCAGATCCATTATCACTTCGGCTCCAAGCAGGGCCTGGTGCTGGCGCTGTTCGAATATCTCAACGCCCAGCTGCTCGAGCGACAGAATGCGCTGTTCGGCGATCCCACGCTCAAGCTTTCGGAGCAGTGGGACCGGGCCTGCGCCTATCTCGACGACGACATCGCCTCGGGTTATGTGCGCGTGCTGCAGGAACTCATCGCGGCGAGCTGGGCCGATGCCGGGGTCGCCAAGGTCGTCCGTGCAGGCGCCGTGGGCTGGCTCGACCTGCTTGCGGGGCTGACGCGCAAAGCCGAGCGTGATCTGGGTGGCCTGGGTCCGTTCTCACCCGAGGAGGCCGCAGCCCTCATCGCCAATGCCTTTATCGGCGCGGAGAGTCTTTACCTGCTCGGCTTGGAGAAGAAGGGCTCACCCGTGCGCCAAGCGCTGCGCCGCATCGGCGATCTCATTCGCATTGCCGAAAGTGCTTCATCGAAGGGGTGATGCCATGCGAGCTAAGCTACCCGACGAACACGGATTCGTAGAGCGCGACGGCGTGAAGATCTATTACGAGGTCTACGGCGAAGGTCCGGAGACGATGGTCTTCCTGCCGCCTTGGAGCATCGTCCACTCGCGCGTCTACAAGGCGCAATTACCCTATTTCAGCGAGCGTTTCCGCTGCATCGCTTTCGATGCCCGCGGCAACGGCAAGTCCGACCGGCCGGCGGATGTGGCCGCCTATACGATAGACCAGAATGTCGCCGATGCGCTTGCGGTCATGGACGCCACCGAGGCCGGAAAGGCCATCCTCCTCGGCCTATCCTTCGGCGGCATGCACGCCTGCGTGCTGGCCGCATACCATCCCGATCGCGTGAAGGCGGCAATCCTGGCCGGAACCGTTGCGAGCATCGGACCGAACTACCCTTATATGACGCAGAGGCATTTTCTTGCTCAGCGCGAGCGGTTCGAAGGCTGGGACAAATATAACCGCGAATACTGGTTTGCCGATTATCCCGACTTTGCCGAGCATTTCGTTCGCAACATCTTCTTCGAGCCACACTCGACCAAGCAGATCGAGGATGGCATTCTATGGGCGAATGAGACCACCGGCCCCGTGCTGGCCAACACCGTGGACGCTCGGATGACCCCGCCGGCTTTCGATGTCGGCGAGGCCATGTATCGCAAAATCCGCTGTCCGATGCTGCTGATCCACGGCGACGACGATCAGATCCAGCCCCATGGGCGCGCCAAGGCCGTTGCCGAGATCACCGGTGCCGAGCTTGTGACCATTCCCGGCGGCGGTCACAACATTTTGGGCCGCTTTCCCGCCAAGGCCAACGCGCTCATCCTCGACTTTCTCGATCGCAAGCTCGGCATCGCTGCGCCGAAGACGCACGCAATAAAAACGCACAAAGCCAAAAAAGCCCTCTATCTCTCCTCGCCCATCGGCCTCGGTCACGCACGTCGCGATATCGCCATCACGCGGGAATTGCGCAAGCTGCACCCGGAGCTGGAGGTCGATTGGCTGGCACAGGATCCCGTCACGCGCCTGCTCGAGGCGAGAGGCGAGCGTATCCATCCTCTGAGTGGCCGGCTTGTCAGCGAGACCCGCCACATCGAATTGGAGTTGGGCGAGCACGAGTTGCACTGCTTTCAGGCGATCCGCCGCATGGACGAGGTGCTGATCGCAAACTTCATGATCTTCCAGGAGGCGGTCGAGCAGGGTGGTTACGATCTCGTGATCGCCGATGAAGCCTGGGACATCGACCACTATTGGCACGAGCATCCCGAATTGAAGAAGGCAAAGCTTGCCTGGCTCACCGATTTCGTCGGCTACCTGCCGATGCCGTCAGGCGGGGAGCACGAGGCTTTCCTGACGACCGATTACAATGCCGAGATGATCGAGCACATCGAGCACCATCCCGGCGTGCGCGACCGCGCCATCTTCGTCGGCGAGCCCGAGGCCGTCATTCCGCTGTCCTTCGGCAAGGATCTGCCGGCTATGCGCGACTGGGTGCCCAGGCATTTCGATTTCGCGGGCTATATCATCGGTGAACACCCGAAGTCGTTTGGCAGCCGCGCTGAGCTGCGACAGCGGCTCGGCTACAGCCAAGATGAACGCGTGTGCATCGTCACAGTCGGTGGATCGGGCGTCGGCGCGCATTTGATCAGGCGCATCCTGCAAAGTTGGCCAATGGCACGGGCCAAGCTGCCGGAGCTGCGCATGATCCTGGTGGCGGGTCCGCGCATCGATCCACGGACGCTCGATGTGCCCGCCGGCGTCGAGCTGTGCGCTTTCGTGCCGGATCTCGATCGCCACCTTGCGGCCTGCGATCTGGCTCTCGTCCAGGGCGGCCTTACAACCTGCATGGAGCTGACCGCAGCGGGGACCCCGTTCATCTATTTCCCGCTGAAGAACCATTTCGAGCAGAATTTCCACGTCGCCCATCGTCTCGATCTCTATGGCGCTGGACGGCGGATGCAGTTCGAGAGCTCGACGCCGGATATGATTGCCGATGCGATGGTTGCCCTGTTGAAAGCGCCGGCGAATTTCAAGCCGGTCGAGGCCGGGGGCGCCGCGCGGGCGGCGCGCATGCTTGCAGATCTCCTCTGAGCTCAATGTCCGAGGCAGTTATCAGGCTTACATGGGTCCCCAGTTTGCCGGGCATCATGATTGATTTCTGTCAACGCCAAAGGACCGGGTGATCACCCATTCTAGTCTGAATTGCCGCAATTACGGAGGCGAAGGATGGACGAAGAGACCAGAAAGAAGATCCTGACGCTGCTCGACCAACACCGGATCATGACGATTGCCACGCTAAGGCCGGATGGCTGGCCGCAGGCGACGACCGTGGGCTACGTTAACGAAGGACTCACCCTTTACTTTCTCTGCGGCCTGGACAGCCAGAAGGCGGCAAATCTGGCGCAAGATGATCGCGTATCGCTGACGATCGATCACGACACGGCGGACCTGATGGCGATTACCGGTTTGTCCATGGCAGCGCGTGCGCGAGCGGTGCTTGATCGGGCCGAAGCGGACAAGGTCTTGCGTATGCTGCCGCTGAAATATCCCGATAGCCCTCCCTTATCGATGCCGATGCCGACCCCGGACGACGTTCGTATTTTCCGCGTGACGCCGACAGTCATCTCCGTGCTCGATTACTCCAAGGGCTTCGGACACACAGATCTTGTCACCTGCTGAGTGCATTTGCGACCGGTGATCAGGGTTCGGCGCCAAGGCGCTCGAGCCCTTGACGGCTGGTCTGGATGGTCGGGTTGAGCGTTAGCGCCTTGCGGAAATCCTCAATGGCGTCCTTCTTGCGGCCCAGCACCTCATAAATATGCGCGCGCGTATCATAGGCATGGGACAGCTTCGGATCGAGTTCGAGCGCGCGCTCGGCTTCGGCGAGGCCCTCGGTGAATTTGCCCATTTTGAAATAGGTCCAGGCGCGGCCATTATGGGCGGTCGCGAAACGCGGGTCCAACTGGAGCGCTTCGCTGTAATCGGCCAGCGCCTGATCATACCGACCGGCGGCGATGTAAGCGCTGCCGCGCAAAGAATAGACGAATGGGTCCGTCGGCTTGAGCGCGATCGCCCGGCCGTATCCCTCCAGGGCACGGTCATATTGCTGCATATCGCGATAGGTATCGGCGCGGCGCAACTCGGCCAGCAAATAGTTCGGCTCAAGGCGGAGCGCCTCATCATAGTCGGTGATCGCGCGCTCCGGCTCGCCCATTTTCCTATAGACGCTGCCACGGTTGAAATATGCGACCTGCGATTTGGCGTCGATATCGATGACCGCACTGAAATCGGCGAGCGCCTCGGCAAAGCTGTTGCCGTTGCTGTAGAGAATGCCGCGCCTGATATGGACCTGAACCGCCTTCGGATCGAGCCGCAGGGCTTGGGTATAGTCCTCGATAGCGCGCTCCGGCTGACCGGCTGCCTCCCCGATCGTGCCCCGGCGGTAATAGAGGCCCATCTCTTGCGGCTTGAGCTGCAAGGCTGCGTCTATGTCCTTGAGCGCGAGATCGTATTGGCGCTTCGCGACTTCGATGCGGCTGCGCAGAACAAAGCCCTCGGCCTCCGCCGGGTTCAGCGCGATCGCCTTGCTGCAGTCGGCCAGCGCCTGATCAAGCTGGCGCTTGAAACCATAGGCATCGCAACGATTGAGATGGGCGCTGGCGAGGGCGTCCTTGCCGGTTTTGCGGTCTTCAATGAGCGCGGTGCAGGCGCGAATCCGCTCCTCCGGACTGACGCTTCGGTTGCATTGATCTGAGCGGACCGGAGAGGCGCTGCCCTCCGCCGTCGATTTGCTGCAGGTAATGCTGGCGAAGCCATCGCACGACGGCTGATCGCAGACTTGTCCGGTGCCGATGACGTGCGTCTGCTCGCCGACCCGTGGCGCCTTCGTGAAAGCGACGGCTGCACCAAGACCCCCGCGCCGGCAGAACTCGTCGGCGGCAGGCCTACCGCAATTGCGCGCCCATTCCCGGCACCAATCGAGCCGGACATCGCCGACCTTTGGCTTTTCGAAAAAGACCGTCCCTGCGCCTTGCGTCGATGACCGAGGCGCCGTATTCAAACGCTTCAGCCCATCGGCGGCCGGCAGGTTCGACGGATCGAGATCGTGCGCTTTCTTATAATCGGCGAGCGCATCGTCAATGCGGCCGGATTTCTCCAGAGCAAGCCCCCTGAGGGCGTAAGCTTTGACGGCGTTGGGGGCAAGACGAATGGCCTCGCTGGCATCGGCGATCGTTCGCTCGAAATCTCCGCGCTGATAATAGGAGACGCCGCGGTTGGTGTATGCCGGGGCGTATTTCGGCGCGAGGCGAATGGCTTGGCTGAAGTCGGCGATGGCCTCTTCCGCCTGCCCCCTTGCGGCATAGATCTCGCCGCGGGAATTATAGGCGAAGGCATGGCCGGGATTCAGCCGGATAGCCTCGGCGAGGTCTTTGAGCGCCAGATCGAACTGGTCCTCTGTGCGATAGATTTCGCCGCGGTTGTAGTAGGCGTTGACCAGCTTCGCATCAAGCCGGATGGCTTCGCTGAAATCCGCAATCGCCAGGTCGTCCTGCTTCTTCCTGGAATAGGCGACGCCACGATGCAAGTGAAATTGCGCCGCATTCGGATTAAGGCGGATCGCTTCGCTGAAATCGCTGATTGCCGCGTCCATGCCGCCATTGTCGAATTGAAGGCGGCCGCGCGCATCGAATCCGCTGGGCATTTGCGCATCGAGCCGGATCGCCTCGTTGAAGTCGTCCAGCGCCTGCTTGCGGTCACCTTTTTCACGAAGTCCAAGGGCGCGATGGTAGTGCGCGGCTGCAAGATTTTTCGGATCGCGTCGCTCTGCGACCTTGCGATAAGCCACCCCGGCTTTGGGCTCACCTTCGGCATCCGCGATCACGTCGCTGCAGCCTTTGATCTTCCGCTCCACATCCTTCGAGAAGAACATGCAGTCCATGACCGCCCCGGACGGGCCGGCAAACGGATTGGGGCCGTCCGCGAAGAAGAACGCTCCCGGTCCGAGCGGTTTCCGGACCGTGGTGTCACCGTCCGGCTGCGCATACGCAGTCGTCGCGCCCATCAGCAGCATGCCTGCCAGAGCCAGAAGATGAAATCTTTGTGGGGCCGTCTGTTTGGTTTTCAGAGAAGAAAGCTCGCCGTTGCGGGCGGCGTGACTATGCGGCATCGCCAAGCGATGGCTATCAGCGTCAGCAGTAATCATCGACGCTTCCTCCGGTGGATGTTCGAATGGCGACGTATCGCGCCGAATTCTTAGTCGAAGGGAGCGGTGAAAAGGTTCAGGAGCTACGGCATCGCTCTTCCGCACGCTTCTTAGGGGTCTCAATCTTTCAGCCGGATCCATACTGGAGCATGATCGCTAGCACCATCTCGGCCGCGGACATCGCAGTCGACCCCGGCATCGAGAATTCGGCGCGAGACTGTTTTACTGAGGAGCAGATGATCGAGGCGCAGGCCCGCGTTTCGCGGCCAGCGATTCCGCATATAGTCCCAGAAGGTGTAGACGGTCTCATCCGGGTGAACCTTGCGGATCGCGTCCACCCAGCCTTGGTCAAGCAACCTTCGATAGGCCTCACGGGCTTGCGGCTGGACAAGAGCGTTTCTGTCATAGGACCGGATTTGGTAGATGTCGCGCGCCTCGGGAACGATGTTGTAGTCGCCCGCCAGCACGACGGGAATGCCGGTGGCAAAAAGCTCCGCCGCATGCGCGATCAGCCGCTTCATCCATGCGAGCTTGAAGTCGAATTTTGGTCCGGGCTGCGGGTTGCCGTTCGGTGCATAGAGCGAGGCGACGAGGATACCGTTCACGGCCGCCTCGATGTATCGGGCGTCCGCGTCCGTCGACCCTCCGGGAAGTTCGGCACGCGTCAGCACGGGCTCGGAGCCGCGCGCGAGAATCGCGACGCCGTTCCATGCCGACTGGCCTCTCCAGACACCGCTATACCCGGCGCTTTCGATCGCAGCGCGCGGGAACTGCTTGTCGGTCGCCTTCAATTCCTGAAGGCAGACGACGCCCGGCTCCGCCTCCGCCAGCCAGTCGAGCAGGTTTCGCAAACGCCGATTGACGCCGTTGATGTTGAAGGTCGCAATCTTCATTGGGTTCGGCTCAGCGCGCGATCCTCCCCGCAAAGTGGGCGGCGGCGGCGGCTATGGTTTTCAAATGGTCGGCCGCCGAAAAACCCGAGATCGTCTTGCGCGGCTTCAGATCGTGGTCGCCATCCTCCAGCCAGAGGATCTCGATCTTGTCGGAGAGGGTGTAGCCGGCAACCTCGTCTTGCATGCCGAATTCGTCGCGCGTTCCCTGACAGATCAGGGTCGGCGTCTTGAGTTCTTCGAGGTGTTTCGTCCGGAGCTGCGTCGGCTTGCCCGGCGGATGGAAGGGATAGCCGAGGCAGATGAGGCCGGCGATCGCTCCTTCGGCGAACAGATCGTCGGCGATCATGCTGGCGACGCGCCCGCCCATGGACTTGCCGCCTATGATCGGCGGATTTGCCGCGTCCAGCTCCGCCACCGCGGCCAGATATTCGCCTTTGAGGGTTTCGGCTCGCGGAGGTGGCTTTCGTCCGTCGCCGGTGCGGCGGCTCGCCATATAGCCGAACTCGAACCGCGCGACGCGAAAGCCAGCCGCGGCGAGCGCTTTGGCTGCCGCATCCATCGAGGCGGAATCCATCGGCGCGCCGGCGCCATGGGCGAGAAGGATCGTGGTGCGCGCACCGCTGGGCCCGTCGAAGAGGAACCGCCCGCTCATTCGGCATTCCTCCGGGCAAGGTGCAGGTCGGCATAGTGCACGCCCTTTGCCGCATTACGCGCCCACTCGGATTCGCTATCCAGCTCGAGATAGCGCGTCCACCAGCGTCGCGCTTCCGCGAGGCGACCTGCCTCGAACTCCAGCGTGGCCAGATTATAGATGGCGTCGGCATAGTCGCCGTCGACAGCGATCGCCTTCTGCAGATGTTCTCGGGCTGAAGCCGCCAGCCCTTGGCCCTTGAGAAGGTTCGCAAGGTTGAACCAAGCTTCCACGAAGTTGGGATCGAGCTTGAGCGCAAGCAGGAAGGACCGATGAGCCTTATCCGGGCGACCTGCCGCGACGAGGCAGTTGGCAAGATTGTAGGCCGCATCCGGGTCCTTCGGATCTATCGAGAGGCAGCGCTCGTAAAGGGCGACCGCGTCGTCGAAGCGCTCGTCAGCCTCGGCATCCTGGGCTGCCTCAAACAGCTCTTCCAGTTCAGCATCGCTCGATCGCCCGATAGGTAGGAGCATCTGGCCATCGAGCTCGCTCAGTTGCTCGCCGAGGCGTGCGTAGATCGCATCCCCGCCGTCGGCCTCGAGCGACAGGGAGGTCAGCGAGGTAACGGCGCCGGAGGCGCGATGAATTGACCTTGCGATCGCTCCCCAAGTTGCTCCGCCAGCGATCAGGCCGGCATATTTTTTCGACAAGATGAGGTCGCGGAAGGAATGGGGCTCGCGGTCGTGCTCAAAAGCATCGAAGAGTGATAGGAGGTCGAAATCCCGCTCAGCGATCCGCGCCTGTTCGAGCAGCAAAGTTCGGGGCGTGGCTGACGTTTCGGGGAGCTGCCGTAACCCCAATATACGCAGGAAGCCGTTCTCGCTGAGCAGCTGGTGGCCGGCCTTGCGTTCGCTGTCGAAACGGGTCTCGATTTCGGCATCGCTGGCGCGGGCAAGAAGCTTACGCCCGAACACGACATGCGTCGTTCGCCGGGTAATGCTGCTCCTCAGATGTCCATTCTGCCTTTCGACTTCCCGCGCGGCCAGCCGTCGCGGAAAGGCGGCAAGGGCGCCGACGATCCCAAACGTCTTTCCGCTGACCGGCGTCACGCCTTCTTCCGGCTGGGTTTCTTGGGGGCCGCTTTCTCCACAGCCCCGCCCGCTGCGGCCTTGGCGGCGGACTTCGCCGCGGGCTCGGTCCTGGCCTTGCTCTTAGCCGGAGGCTTGGATTGCGAGAGGCTCGCCTTCAGCGCATCCATCAGGTTGATGACATTGCCGCGCTCGGGCGCGGCCGCCACGATCGGCTTGTGGCCCTTGAGCTTCTCCTTGATCATCTGCATCAGGGCGATCTCGTAGCGATCCTCGTAATTCTTCGGATCGAATTCGGTCGCCTTCTGCTCGATCAACCTCTCGGCAAGATCGAGCATCTCCGGATCGGGGTTGCCGACCGGGATATTGCCGAAATATTCGGCGGTGCCGCGCACTTCGTTCGGGTTCCTCAGCGTGCAGACGAACATGCCAGTCTCGCGCGGCGCGATCGTGATGACGCGCTCGCGGCTCGACAGAACGAGCCGGGCAATCGCCAGCTTGCCGGACTTTCTGAGCGCCTCGCGCAGCACGATGAAGGTCTCTTCCGCCATCGCCCCGTCCGGCGCCAGGTAGTAAGGCGCGTCCTGGTAAATGACATCCACAGCATCCTTATCGACGAATGCCTCGATGTTCATGGTGTGATTGGATTCGATCCTCACGCTTTGCAGATCGGAATCCTCGATGATGACATACTGCTTGTCCTCGTATTCATAGCCTTTCACGAGGTCGGAGCGTTCGACCAGGCCCAATTCCGGATCGACCGGCTTCATATTGATCCGATTGTGGGTGTCTTTGTGGAGCTGGTTGAAAGCGATGCGGTCCTTGGAACTCGTCGCCGGGTAGAGCCGCACGGGGCAGCTCACCAGGCTCAGTTTCAGATATCCCTTCCAGCTGGCTCTTGGCGCCATGACTGTCTCCTACGCAACGCGGCGGCTACCTCCTCGCTTTCGGCAAGGCCGGCAAGTCCCTGGCAAAATCCGAGATACTGGCCCAAGGATCGCCGGAGCTCGTTAACAAGCTCGGAAGGGAAGAATAGTTCAAATCCTCGGGAGCGTCGATCGACTCCAGATCGGACCAGTTAACCGGCGTCGAGGCCGGCAGGTTCGTGCGCGCGCGAAGAGAAAACGGCGCAGCGGCGGTCGCACCGCGGGCGTTGCGATGGAAATCGATGAAGATGCGCCGCTTGCGGTTTTCCTTGCCCATTGTGATCGTGAAAGTGCCAGGTGCCGCGGCGGCGATCACCGAAGCGATGTCACTTGTGCGCTGGTGCGTCTGGCTCCAGCCGAGCTTGGGCTTCACCGGTACGGTAATGTGGAGGCCCTTGCCGCCCGAGGTCTTGACGAACGGCACCAGACCGAGCGTCTCCAGCTCCGCCTTGATATGCACCGCGGCTTCGACGACCTCCCGCCATTCGATCCCTTCGCCAGGATCGAGATCGAAAACGATGCGGTCCGGCTTGTCGAGCCGCTTCGCTGTCGTCCCCCAGATGTGAAACTCGACGACGCCGAACTGGGCGAGCGCCAGATAACCCTTTGCCCCCTCCACTGAAAGATAGGTCTTGGTCTCGCCTTCCGAGTTGGTGGTCTGGAATGTCGCCACGGCGCTCGGCATGCCGGAGAAGGCGTGGCGCTGGAAGAAACAGTCCTGCGGCCTGTGCGTAGGACAGCGGACCAGTGATACCGGCCGTCCCATAATGTGCGGCAACATGAAATCGCCGACGAGCGCGTAATAGACCGTTATGTCGAGCTTGGTCGGACCCGATCGTCCGAACAGCCGCCGCGTCGGATTTGTCACCCAAATCGAGGCGAGATCGGCGTCCGTGATGAGTCGCTTGTGCTCGACCTGCACGGTTTTAGAAAACTCGGCTTCGCGCAGTCCTTTGAAGACCGAGTGCCATAGCAAATTGTCCGCCGTACGGTTGGCGTAATGGATATGAGCCGTCAGGACTGGCCGCACGGTGAAGACGTCTTTCGGCGCGCGGTCCAGCCTAGCGGCGCCTTCGCGCAGGGGTTTGAGGCGTTCAAGCAGCGATTTCAGGGTCGGCGCATCGAAGCCGGTGCCGACCTTGCCGCGATAGTGCAGTTCGCCATCCTCCCACTCACCCAGCGCAAGAGCGGCAAGACCTTCGGCAGCTTCCGATGTCGTGTAACCCACGATCGCGAAGTTACCGGCCTGGAGCGCCTTACTTTTCATCCATGACTTCGAGCGGCCTTGCTGATAGGGCGCCGACGCCTTCTTGGACACGATGCCTTCAAGACCGAGCTCTGCCGCCTGCTCGTAGAGCGCGGTGCCATCGCCCCGAACATGGTCGCTGAGCTGTATCGCCGATCGGCCCGTGACGGTGCCGTCAAGAAGCCGCGCCAGCAGATCCTTTCGCTTTATGAGCGGCACCTTTTGCAGATCCCAGCCATCCAGGTACAGCAGATCGAAGGCATAGAGGACGAGCTTGCTGCCAGCGCCCTCGGCCAAAGCTTGCTGAAGAGCGGAGATGCAGCTGACACCTTTGTCGTCGAGGACGACGATCTCGCCGTCGATCACCGCCTGCTTGCAGGGCAACGTTGCAAAAGCGCGACCCAAATCGCCATAGCGCTTTGTCCAGTCGAGGCCGCTCCGGGTGACGAGACGCGCCTTGCCGCCATCGACGAAGACGATGCTCCGGTAGCCGTCGAACTTGATCTCGTGCAGCCATTCATCGCCCTTGGGAGGCTTTTCGGCCGGCGTGGCGAGCTGCGGAGCGACACGTGCCGGCATCGCGGCCTTCATCGCACCTGTCAGGCGCCCCGGCACCAGCTTCACCGGCTTGCGCACCGGCTCTTTCCAAGGAATCAGATCTTCGATGCACCGCCCGGTTTTCACACTTTCCGGCCGTGCCAATAGAATGTCGATGGCGGCGCTCGCAGCCGGATCGCGCTCCTTGAACAGCAGCCAATTCTTGTTCTCTTCGCCGCGCTTCGGCTTAAGCCTAGCGAGCATCCAGCCGCCGCTCAGCTTCTCGCCGGCGAGCCGGAACTTGAGCGAGCCGGAGGCGAGGCTCTTGTCGATGTCGTCCATCGGCGCCCAGACACCGGCATCCCAGATGATCATCGGCCCGCCGCCATATTCGCCCTCGGGGATCACACCTTCGAAGTCGGTGTATTCAAGCGGATGATCTTCGGTCTCGACCGCCAGCCGCTTATCGTCGGGATTGAGAGAGGGGCCTTTCGGCACCGCCCAGCTCTTGAGCACATCACCGACCTGCAGCCGCAAATCATAATGATCGGCCGTAGCCGAATGTTTGTGAACGACGAAACGATTGCCGACGATGCCACCGTCCTCGCCGCTTGGCTCACTGGTGCGCGAGAAATCACGCTTCTGCCGGTATTGCCCCAGCTTCGACTTGGTCATCCGTCGACTATGGGAAATATGAGTAGAACCACAAGTGATACCGTCCGTCTGCGATATGGGAGCGCGCCGATGCCGTATTCGGCGTTCGTGCAATTCGCAGCATATCGGTGAAAGAAGAATTGGCCGGCGGCCTGTGGCCTGCGACCTCAAGCCGAGAAACCGTACGACCTTGCGAAGTCGCCTTCGACCTTGGCGGTGCATGCCTCATAGATCGGCTTCCATGGCTTCGCATGGCTAGCCGTCAGTTCCTTCAGGCGCTCGAGCCGCTTGCAGCCGTCCTCGCGCAGCGCTTTGAGCACCTTGCCGCCGTCCGGAAAGCCGGTCTCGATTGCGTTGAGCCAGATCGTGCGGCCGGCGAGGAAACCCTGCGCACCGGCGGCATAGGAATAGGAGAGCACCCGCTCAAACTGCTCCGGCGCCGCGCCACCCGAAAGCATCACCCAGGGGATGCCCGCCTGCCGGCAGATCATGCCGATCGCTTCGAACTGGCTCGCCGCTTCGCGCGCAGCAGGGCTTCCGTCAGGTGCGGGAAGCGATGCCGCCGGAAGTGGCGTTTCGAGCTTGAAGAGGTCGACGCCGTATTCCGGCCGGCCGAATTCCCGCACACTGTCGATGACGAGTTCGGCCCTTTTGTCAGGCGATTCGACATAGTCCGACGTATGCCTATCGCTTCCCAGGAACGGATAAACGAGGAGTTCGAGGACATAAGGGATATCGTGGCGGTGGCAGACCTCGCCGACCGAGCGGACGAAGCGCTTCTGGTGCCCGTTGACGTCCCGTCCGGCATCCGGCCGGTACCAGGCGAGCACCTTGACACCGTCGCCGCCGATCTGGCGAATCTTGTCGACGCTCCAGTTGTCGATGGTGCGCGACTTGCGGCCCTCCGGCGTCTCCTCGACCCGGTGCTCCTCGAGCGTGACGATCAATCCCGTCCGCTTCGGCAGGATATCGATGGCCGCGGGGATGGCGAAGTTCGGGTCGAACAGCATTGAGCTTGCATCCTCGCCGAGCGCCTCGACCAGCAGCCGCTTGGCCTTCAGCATATCTTCGAAGGACACCATTTCCGGCCGAATGCCTCGCGCTTTCGCTATCGCGGCAAGCAGCGGCGGCCGCTGGTCGAGCGCCACCATGGTGAAATGGCCCGCCTCGTCCGCCAGTCGGGTGAGGCCGCGATTTTTGCCGATTGTCGTCATGCTTCTTTCCTTTGAAACTCGATGACCTCGTCCAGGGTGGGAATTCCGCTTCGCCCGTCGGGCTTGGTGCATTTGAGCGCGGCTGCTATCGAGGCGAACTCCATCGCCGCTGCGACTGGCATGCTGGCTGCGACGGCAAGCGCATAAGCGCCGTGGAAGACATCGCCCGCACCATTGGTGTCTACGACCGGCACGCGGAAAGCCGGCAGGTGCTGCGTTTCGCCGCGAATTTGCCAGAGGACGCCGTCACTCCCCTGCGTCACGGCCGACACCACGCAGCCGAATGACTGCACCTTGGCCAGCGCTTGCGCCGTATAGCCCCCCGCGAAGGCGGAAAGCGCAGGGGCTGAAAATACAGCGTGGTCGGTCAGGGGGAGGATCTCTTCGAAGACCTCGGCGTCGGCGACATCGGCATCGAGCACTGTAGGCACGCCTCGCGCGCGGGCGGCGCAGAATGCAGCGACAGTGCCTTCCGGCCAGCGCGGGTCGGAGAGGACCGAGCCAGCGCCGGCGATCAGATCGAGGGGGAGCCAGGCTGGCGAGACTGGCAGGTCCGCGCCGCGGAAATTGGCGATGTGCCGCTCGCCCGTTTCGTCGACGACGACGCCCGAAATCGAGGAACGCGCACCCTTGAAAAGCCGGAAGTGCTCCGTATTGACGCCTTCGCGCCGGAGTTCCTCGCGCAGGATGAGGCCTTCGTGATCGTCCCCGGCTCGCCCCCAGAAGAGGGCCTTGCTGCCGAGCCGCGCGACGGTGACGGCCGCCGTCGCCGCCATGCCGCCGCCCTTGGTGACGAAGTCGCGGGCCTTGACCTTTGTGTGCTCACCGCACGGAAGTCGGTCGACCTGCCAGATATAGTCGAGCGCCGAAAGCCCGATGCAAATCACCGTCTTCGGCTCGGTTCTCAAGCGTTCGAGGCCGTCCGTCGTGGCGGCCTCCATGCCGGCAGCTCCCTGTTTCATCGAATCGCCTCGCCGGAGTTGGCGTCGAACAGGTGAGCCTTGCCGGCGACGGGCAGAAGGCGGAGTTCGTCCCCTGGCTTCGGGCGCAGGTCGGGCGACATCCGGGCGATGACCGGGACGCCGCCAAGCGCAAAATGCACGAACGTGTCCGACCCGAGCGGCTCGACGAGCTCTACTGCGACGCGCAACGCGACCGGGTCGTCGGGCGCGAGCGCGAAATGCTCCGGCCGGATCCCCAGAACGACGCTCCTTGCATCGGATCGCCTGAGTGCATCGAAACCGGCGACGCTCCATCCGGGTAACGCGCGGCCGTCGCCGAGCGTCAAGGCGTCCCCCGAGAGGCTGATCGGCAGGAAACTCATCGCCGGCGAGCCGATGAAGCCGGCCACGAACATGTTGGCCGGCGCCTCGTAGACCTCTTCGGGCGTGCCGACCTGCTGGATAATGCCCGATTTCATCACCACGATGTGGTCGGCCATGGTCATTGCCTCCACTTGGTCGTGGGTGACGAAGACCATGGTGGTCTTCAGCTTCTGGAAGAGCCCCTTGATTTCGGCGCGCACCTGAGCGCGCAATTTTGCATCGAGGTTCGAAAGCGGCTCGTCGAAAAGGAATACCTTCGGATTGCGCACGATCGCACGTCCCATCGCCACGCGCTGGCGCTGGCCGCCGGAGAGGGCCTTCGGCCGGCGGTCGAGATAGTCCTCGATATGGAGGAGGGCCGCCGCCTCGTATATGCGCTTGTCCATTTCGGCTTTCGCCATTCCGCGCATCTCGAGCGCAAACGACATGTTCTGACGGACCGTCATGTGCGGGTAGAGGGCGTAATCCTGGAAGACCATGGCGATGTCGCGCTTCGAGGCGGGAACGCCGTTCACCAGACGCTCGCCGATGAACACCTCGCCGTCATTGATCTCCTCCAGACCAGCGAGAATGCGCAACAAGGTCGACTTGCCACACCCCGACGGCCCGACGAGCACGACGAATTTGTGGTCGGGAATCTCGAGACTGAGATCGGGAATGACGGTGAGCTCGCCGTATTTCTTGACGAGGTTGCGGAGGCTGATCGAGGCCATCAGGCGGCATCCTCAAAGGCGAGTACCGGCTTCATGAGCTTGCCTTCGGAGAAATGCCGGAACCGCTCCGGCAGGGCGCCAAGCGGGAAGGCGCCATCGACGAGCCGCGCATAGTTCGCGTAATTGCGGCGCAAGAGCTCGATGTTGGGTTCGAAATCATCTCTAGGGAAATAGAAGGTGCGCATCATCACGAAGTCCTTGCGGCGGAAGACCTTGTCCTCGGTGATCGTCCAGGGTGCCGAATTCTCGCCGACAAGCACGATCACGCCCTTGGGCAGGACCAGCTCGATAGCGAGGTTGCGTGCCGCATGGGCGCCGGAGCATTCGAGGATGAGCTTGAAACGCTTCTCGCGGCTTCCGACCGGATAGGCCGTGGCGCCGAATTCGACGGCGAGCGCGAGCCGTTCGGTGTTGGGATCTGACGCATGGAGATGGTCGAAGCCGAGTGCCTTCAGAGCCAGGATCACGCCGACGCCGACGGGACCTGCACCGCAGACGAGCACCTCCGGCGCGTCTGCTGCCGGAACGATCTGGCGGGCCATACGGACGGCGTGGGCCGAAGTCCCGACTGTGTCGAGGAGGAGGGGCCCCAGATCGTCCTCAATATCATCGGGGACGGGCAGCAGGCAGTTGTCGGGAACCGCTACATACTCGCAATAGCCGCCGCCGCGGTTCCAGCCGATGAGTGACGATATTTCGAGGCACATCTGCGTGTCGCCTGCGAGGCACGCGGCACACTTGCCGCAATGGAGCGGGATATAGACGGCGCAGCGCCGGCCATGCAGCGGATGGCTTGGCTGGTCGACGCGGCCGAAAATCTCGTGACCGGGAGTGAACTCGGAACCGTTGTGCCAGAGCTTAAAGTCCGAGCCGCAGAGCGCCGTGCGCAAGACCTGGACCAGCGCCTCGCCAACGGCCGGCTGTGGCATGGGCACCGTCTCGATGGTGATGCGGTCGTTGCCGTGGAACACCGCGGCGCGCATCGTGGAGCGGTTGTTGCCTGTCATGACTTCATCCTTTCACGGCACCGAGGGTGAGGCCCGAAATGAGCCAACGCTGCACAATGGCGGCGAGCGCCAGCGGCGGAAGCGCGATCAGCGTCGCCGCCGCCATCAGGCTGCCCCAGTTGGTCGCGCCTTCACCGATGAAGTTGAAGGAGGCGGCGATCAGCGTCTTGGTATCGGAATTGGAAAGCACCAGCGCGAACAGGAAATAGTTCCACGAGAAGACGAAGGCGAGGATCGAGGAAACGGCGAGCCCGGTGCTCACCAGCGGCAGCGCGATGCGGCGCAAGATCCGGAAAGGACTGCAGCCATCCACCTGTGCGGCCTCGAAGATGCTGCGCGGAATGCCGTCGAAAAAAGGAAGCAGCACCCAGATGACAATCGGCATGGTGATGACGGCATGGGTGAGGATCAGCGACCAATAGCTGCCTATCAAATCGAATTTGCGGAACATGACGTACCAGGGAAGCAGGAAGAGCGTCCCCGGCGCCATGCGCGCGACCAGCGCCACGATTGCGGGCCATGTAATGCGCGTCCATGACACTGCGAAGGCGGCAGGGGTGCCGAGGAGAATGCCGATCACCGTCGAGGCGACGGTGACGATCACGCTGTTGAGCCCATAGTGGAGGAAGGGCGTCGTCTCCGACAGCGCCGTGTAGTTCGACAAAGTCGGCGTGAAGAAAAGCGTCGGCGGATAGGCGGTAACCTCGTAAGACTGCTTAAAGGAGGAGAGCACCATCCATAGCGCCGGCATGATGACGACCACCCCCGCGAGGGCGAGTTGCGCAGTGTTGAGCCAGCCGATCCAGCGGTCCGACAGCGCCCTGTCGCTCATCGTCTCCTCCTACCAGGTCACTGCCGCGCGCATGCGGTTGAGCACCAGAACGGCGCCGAGCACGATCACCGACAGCGTGACCATGAGCGCGCTTGCATAGCCGAATTGGAAGAACTCGAAGCCGACACGGAAGCCGTAGATGTTGAGCGTATTCGACGCATTCGCCGGCCCGCCTTGTGTGGTGATGTAGATGATGTCGAAGAAGCGCAGGAGATCGACACTGCGCAGGATGGTGGCGGTCATGATGGTCGGCATGAGCAGTGGCAGCGTGATGCGGTAGAGCACCTTGAAGCGTGAGGCGCCGTCAATCTGGGCGGCCTCGTAGACGCTCGGCGGCAGCGACTGCAGGCCGCCGAACACGATCAGCGCGACGTAGGGCGCCCACTGCCACGTGTCGATCAGGGCGACGGTCGGGATCACCCAGGTGGGCGAGGCGAGCCAGTCCGACGGCGGAAGGCCCAGCGAGGTCAGGATGTAGTTCGCTGCACCCAGCGAGGGATCGAGGATGACGAGCCACATCATGCCGGCTACGACCGGCGGCATCATGAAGGGCGAGATGAAGAGCGACCGGATGATGCCAGGCAGGCGCTTGGAACGGAACAGAAGCAGCGCCAGATAGGTGCCGGCCACGAGCTGCAGTGTGAGCGACAGGAAGTAGAGCGCGAAGGTAACGGTGAGGCCATGCCAGAACTCGCCGTCGCCCACCATGTGGCGGTAGTTCTCGATGCCGGCGAAGTGGGGCGTGCCGGTCGACGAGAAGGCGTGGAGGCTCAGCCATATCGTGTAGAAGAACGGGAAGGCGATCATGCCGACGGTGAAGAGGAGCGCCGGAGCAGAGAGCGCTGCAAGCTGGATCCCGGTACCCTCGGTTTTCTGCTTCATGGCGCCATCAGCTTGCGAGGAAACCGCCGTCGACGGCAAGCACCGTGCCAGTGATATACCCAGCCTCGGGCATAGTCAGGAACACGACAGCTCCCGCGATCTCCTCCGGTTGCCCCCAGCGCCCGAAGGCGGTGCGTGCAGCGATGCGGCGATAGTGCTCGACCTCCTTGCGCCCCTCGGCATTGATGGCCGTCTCGATGAAGCCGGGCGCGACGGCGTTGACCCGGATGCCGTCGCCGGCCCAGGCCAGCGCCAGGCTCTTGGTCAGCATCACCACCCCCGCCTTGCTGGCGCAATAAGCCGGAAGACGCGGCAGCGCCAAATAGGCGTTCATGGATGCGATATTGACGATCGATCCACCGCCGGCCGCAAGAGCAGGGCGGAAGGCGAGGCAGGCGCTGAAGGTGCCCGTCAGATTGACATCGATGACCTTGCGGAAGACGTCGCGACCGAACTCCTCGTCGCGGCGCAGGATGCCGGCGCAATTGACGAGCGCATCGAGCCGGTCGAAACGAGCGGCGAACCGTTCCACGGCATCGTCGTCCCTAACGTCGAGCACGCTGAGCGTTACCTTGTCCTGCCCGCTCAGCCGGGATGCGGAAAGCTCAGCGTCGCTCACGGCGGTCGCGGTCACGCTGGCGCCGAGCGCGGCGAACAGCTCGACGATCGGCTGGCCGATGCCGCCAGCGCCACCGATGACGGCCGCCCGGAAGTCGCTCTCGAATCTGAAAGGGCTGGTGTGGGACATTTGCTTGGTCGCAAGGGGGCCATGGCCGGCGGTCTACCGGCCATGGTCGTCTGAGGTCATTTCTGCTGGATCAGTGCATCGAGCTGCTTGTCGGCGGCCGCGCAGGCCTCGTCGACGGAGCTCGTGCCGAGCAGGATACTGTCGACGGCCTGTCCGATGAACTCGCGCGATTGCGGGTTCTGCACGATCGGATAGCCGACCTCCGACGTTCCTGCCTTGGCCAGACGGTCGATCGCCTGCTGCCATTGCTGGCGGATCGGCTCGGCCTCGAGCCACTTGCGGTAGCCGGTATCCTGGGAAACGGACTTGCGCGGCGGCGCAATGCCCTCTAGCGCGAGCTTCGCCTGCATCTCGGGGCTCGTCGCCCATTGGACGAAATACCACGAAGCATCCGGATGCGCACTGAACTTCGAGATCGCGAGCGCCCAGCCGATGGCGGTGGGATGCGAGCCGCCATCGCCCGCCGGCAGGGGGATGATCGCCGTATCCTTCAGCCGCGCACCGCCCTGCATGATCGACGGGAACTCGTTGGAGGATTGGAACGACATAGCCGCGCGCCCGGCCCGGTAGAGCGCGGTTAGCTGGTAGAAACTGTAGTTGACGACGCCGGGGGGGCCGTAGTCCTTGATGAGGTTGGCATAGGTCGAGAGTGCCTTCTTGCCCTCTGCGGAGCAGAGATTCGACTTGCCGCCCTTCATGTAAGAACCGCCCATATTGTGCAGGAAGACGCTGAACGTATAGGGCAGGGCCGGCTTGAGGCCGCGTGTCGCAAACGGCGTTATGCTGGAATCGCAGGCCTTAATGGCCTTAGCCACATTCGCGATATCCGCGATCGTCTTCGGCGGCGAAACCTTGCACTTGTCGAAGATGTCAGTGCGGTAGTAGAGGAGCGGCCCCTCGATGTTGAGCGGGATGCCGGTGAAGACGCCATCGAAGGTCGCAGCGTCGACGAGTGCCGGACTCAGGTCCGCAAAGTCGTAGTCGGGCGAAACCTCCTTCTTCACCAGCGGGTTAAGGTCGGTATACCAACCGGCCGCAGCGAACTGCTTGCCCTCGCGCGAGGGCAGCGTCATGAAAATGTCGACCTCGTTGCTGTGCGCGTTCAAGACGGTCAGCAGGCGCTGGCGCATCTGCTGCTCTTGATAGGTATCGACGCGCAGCTTTATGCCGGTGAGCTTGGTGAAATCATCCTTGTATTTGAGGATGGCGGTGGCCACCGGATTGTTGTTGGCGAGGAACGCGATGGTCTCGCCCTTCTGGGCCTTCCAGTCGAAGTTCTGTGCATGAGCAACGCCGGCGGTCAAGCAGGCCAAGAGCAGTGCCGTGCCCCAGAACCTGGCGCGCTTGGTGGACATAGTTCGGCTTTCGACGATCAATGGCATCATTGTCCTCCCAGACCTGGACCCCGTTGAAATGCTTGTAGCCTTGGGGTCGCAGTGATACATCGCATAGTGTAACCGGTTACATTTAACTGTAAAGGCCATTTGCGAAATTTAATTCGCCGATGAAAAATCGTAGCAAAATCGCGCGGCCGCGTGGTATTTTCGACCGAGAAGTGAAACCTGCGGCGTGTGCCGAGGCAGCTTCGAGGATCATGAAACCGATTAACAAAACGAACACCAGAAGCGTTGCGCGCGAGACGCGTGCCGTCGGCATCAGAGCGGTCGCCGAACGGGCCGGGGTTTCGACCGCCACGGTCTCGCGTTTCCTCAACACGCCGAATGCGGTAAGCCCAGAACTCAGAGGGCGGATCGCGGCCATCATCGAGGAGCTGGGCTATATTCCCGACGCTTCGGCGCGTGCCCTTTCGGTGCGGCGTACAAAGACCATTGGCGCCATCATTCCCACCGTCGACAACGCGATGTTTGCCCGGGGGCTGCAGGCGCTGCAGAGCTATCTCGCCTCGCAGGACTATCTGCTGCTTCTTTCGACCAACGAGTACGATCTCGACATTGAATTGAAGCAGGCACGCAACCTGGTGAGCCGCGGCATCGACGGGCTGATCCTGCGCGGCGACCGCCATCACGACGAGTTGCGCAAGCTGCTCGCCTCCCAAGAGATCCCCTTCGTTAATGTCGGTGTCTACGAACCGGAAAAGCCCCACCCGAGCATCGGCGTCGACAATGCCGAGGCAGGACGTACGATCACCCGGCACCTGGTCGGGCTCGGCCATCGCAAGATCGGTATGGTTGCTGCCATGCAGCGCAACAACGATCGTGCACAGGCGCGCCTGCGTGGAGTGTGCGAAGTCCTGGATGAAGCGGGCATTCCGCCGCCGCGCGAATGGATCGTGCAGGTCAACTACAAGCTTGACGAGGCGAGGGCCGCTGCCCGCTATCTCCTGTCGTTGGAGAACCGGCCGACGGCCGTCGTTTGCGGCAATGATGTCATCGCTTACGGCGTGCTGCTGGAAGCCGACAAGCTCGGCGTCCCGGTGCCGGAGCAGGTCTCGGTCGTGGGCTTCGACGATCTCGAATGGAGCCGCCATCTTCGCCCAAGCCTCACGACGATCCATATGCCGACGGACGAGATCTGGCGCCGCGCCGGCGAATATCTGGTGCAGACGCTCGCCGGCATTCCGGCGATCAAGCATCACGAGGTGGATTTCTCCCTCGTCGTCCGCGAGTCCACGACCGTCGCACCCGATCGGGTCGAAGGGAGGGGAAGATCGGCCTCCCACCACTTCGCATAAGCGCCGTCAGGGTGAGTCTGCGGGTGGGCTTTCCCGGGCCGATATCTCCATCGCCATCGGAGCAGAGTGAATGATCAGGATCAGCCGCATCGAACCGCAGGTCTACCGGGTTCCGATCGAAGCACCGGTCGTCACGTCCTTCGGCGTCATGCGTGATCGGCCCGCCTTGCTTGTACGCCTCGTCGATTCCGATGGGGCGGAGGGATGGGGAGAGGTATGGTGTAACTTTCCTTCCGTCGGCGCAGAGCATCGGGCGCGATTGATCGAGGAGACCATGGCGCCGCTGGTTGAGGGAAAAGACTGGCGGGAACCGGCCGAACTCTATCGCGAGCTCACGGCACGAACCGAAGTGCTTTCCATTCAGAGCGGCGAGCCGGGACCGATAGCCCAGACGATCGCGGGGATCGACATGGCTATGTGGGACCTTTCCGCCCGCCGTGCCGGCGAGTCGCTTTACCGCCATCTCGGCGCAGCACACGCCGACAGCATTCCCGTCTATGCCAGCGGGCTCAATGCGGACAGGCCCGAGGAACTGGCGCAGCGCAAATATGACGACGGCTACCGCCGCTTCAAGCTCAAGGTCGGTTTCGGGCGGGAAAAGGACCTGCGGAACCTGCGCGTCCTGCGCGAGATGCTTCCTGAGGGCACGCCACTTATGGTCGACGCCAATCAGGCCTGGGACGTTGAGACGGCGGTCGAGATGTCGCGCGCCTCCGCACCCTTCGAACCGGAGTGGCTGGAGGAGCCGGTGAGAGCCGATGTTCCCCCGCCGCAGTGGGCCGGTCTTGCTCGCCGGTCGCCAATACCGCTCGCGGCAGGTGAGAACATCCGTGGGGAGACTGCCTTCGAGGAGGCGATCACCTCGATGGGATTGCGTTACCTGCAGCCGGATATCGGCAAGTGGGGCGGCATCACGGGGTGCCTGGCGGTCTGCCGCAAGGCCGTCGCTTCCGGTCTCATCTATTGCCCGCACTGGCTGGGCGGTGGCGTCGGCCTCGTTGCCTCGCTTCACCTTCTTGCCGCCGTAGGCGGGGAGGGTGTGTTGGAGATCGACGCAAATCCGAATCCGTTGCGTCAGATCTACCTCGATCAGCTTGGTCCACTGCAGGAAGGCGTGATCGCAGTGCCTGCCGGACCGGGTATAGGGGTCCTGCATGTGGAGCAAGATATTGCGCGTTATCGCGTTCGCATCTAGTCCCGGCGCCCGCGAATGAGCCGCTCATGACCGGCCACACCGTCCGCCCCAGAAAGCGCCCTGAGGATTTGCGCAGCCAGCGATGGTTCGCCTCGCGCGACATTCGCGGCTTTGCGCACCGCCAGCGCACTCAGCAGATGGGAATCCGGCGCGAGGAGTTCATGGGCAAGCCGGTGATCGGAATCATCAATTGCTGGAGCGAGATGAGCCCGTGCCACATCCATTTGCGCGACCGCGCGGAAGCTGCCAAGCGTGGGGTCTGGCAGGCGGGCGGCTACCCGGTGGAGCTTCCGGCGCTTTCGGTTGGCGAGGTGATGGTGAAGCCCTCAACCATGCTCTACCGCAACTTCCTTGCCATGGAAACCGAGGAGATCCTGCGCTCGCATCCGATCGACGGCGCGCTGCTGCTTGGCGGCTGCGACAAGTCCACTCCTGGGCTGCTGATGGGTGCGATCAGCATGGGGCTTCCGGCGATCTTCTGTCCGGCCGGGCCGATGTCGAACGGCCAGTGGCGCGGCATGAAGACCGGCGCAGGGACGCATACCAAGAAGTTCTGGGAGGAACTGCGCCTGGGGAAGATCTCCGAGGCGGACTGGATCGACCTCGAAACAGGGATGACGCGCTCAGCCGGCACCTGCAATACGATGGGCACGGCCTCGACCATGACGTCGATCGTTGACGCCATGGGCATGACCATCACCGGCGCATCGTCGGTTCCAGCAGTCGATTCCGGCCACCCCAGGCTCGTCTCGCTCGCCGGTGCACGTATCGTGGAAATGGTTTGGGAGGACCTGAAGCCCTCTGACATTCTGACGCACAAAGCCTTCATGAACGGGATCGCCACCTACATGGCGCTCGGTGGCTCCTCCAATGCCGCAATTCACCTTATCGCCATGGCCGGACGCGCCGGCATTAAACTCACGCTGAAGGACATGGCGGAGGCTTCCGGCCGGATTCCGGTGCTCGCCAATCTGCTTCCGTCGGGCGTCTACCTGATGGAGGATTTCTATTTTGCCGGCGGCCTCAAGGCGCTGCTGGCGCAGATGAAAGACGCCCTCGATCTTTCGGCTCCGACGATCGAAGGTCGGTCGCTCGGCGAGGCGATTGACGGCGCCGAATGCTGGAACGTCGACGTCATCCGGACGATGGACGATCCGGCTGTGCCCCTGTCGCAGGGCCGTACGCTGGTGCTGCTCAAGGGCAATCTCGCGCCGGACGGGGCTGTCATGAAGTCCTCGGCCAGCAGCAGGAAATTTCTCCGCCACGAGGGGCCGGCACTCGTCTTCGACGGGCCGGAGGATATGCGCGCGCGCATCGACGATCCGGACCTCGATGTCACAGAGAATACCGTGCTCGTGTTACGGGGAGCGGGGCCGGTCGGAGCGCCCGGCATGCCCGAATGGGGAAACCTGCAAATCCCCAAAAAGCTGCAGGAGCAGGGCGTGCGCGACATGGTCCGCATTTGCGACGGAAGAATGAGCGGGACACATTACGGCACCTGTATCCTCCATGTCGCGCCGGAAGCCGCCGTCGGCGGCCCGCTCGGGCTCCTGAAGACGGGCGACCGGATCCGCCTCGATGTTGAAGCCGGTACGCTGGACATGCTGGTCGAGGAGGCCGAGATCGCGCGACGGCGCGCGGAATGGACGCCGCCGCCGAAGCGCTATGAACGCTCATTTGCCGCTCTCTACCAGCAGCACGTCAGCCAGGCCGACAAGGGTTGCGACTTCGATTTCCTCACCGGCACCACCGCCGTGCCGGAGCCAGATATATTCTGAAGCACGATGGGGTGAGTGCCATTGGTCATGCGCCTGAACCGTATGCCAGCGCCACCAAATACGGGGCGGCCGGTTCACACTCATTCTGCTTTTTCAGCTTTGAACAATGTGAAACGCTTGCCGATCCGCCGGGGCTGTCCGCTAAATTTTCGGCGCCGCTATCCTCGTGCGTGCCGATCTGGCTCGCAACCATTCGAGCGTCAGCAGCAGGACGACGGCTAGAAAGGTCAGCATGGCGGCGATCGCCGCTATTGTCGGGTTCAGGCTGTCGCGCAGCCCGCTGAACATCTCCCGCGGAATGGTCCGCTGATATGGCGAGCCGAGCATGAGCACCGTGACGACCTCGTCGAACGACGTGGCGAAGGCAAACAGCGCGCCCGAGGCGACGCCCGGCGCGATGAGCGGCAGCATGATCCTGCGAAACACCAGGAGAGGCCGAGCGCCGAGGCTGGCGCCGGCACGGGCGAGATTGCGATCGAAGGACGCCAGCGACGCCGATACCGTCACCACGACGAACGGCGCGCCGAGGGCCGCGTGCGCGGCAATCAGACTTGCATAAGTCTGCGTCAGGCCCAGCGGCGCAAGGAACAGATAGAGACCAACGGCAACGATGACGATCGGCGCGATTAGCGGCGACAGGATCAGCGCCATCATCAGCCCTCGACCGCGAAAATC
The DNA here is from genome assembly GCA_963798805.1 of uncultured Alphaproteobacteria bacterium. GTDB lineage: Bacteria > Pseudomonadota > Alphaproteobacteria > Rhizobiales > Rhodomicrobiaceae > CAVZCK01. The sequence continues at coordinate 469,650 of CAWCVC010000011.1, read as the reverse complement.
GGCGAGCGCCAGTCCGACGGAGGCCAAAGTGCCGAGCACCGTTGCGATGACCGTCGCGGGGATGCCGATCAGAAAGGAGTTCTCCACCGCCAGATGCCATTTCGGGTCGGCGAAGACCTCGGCATACCATCGCCAGGTCAGGCCGCGCATCGGATAGGTGAGAAATTCGCTGTTGTTCACCGAGAGCGGCAGAAGCGCCAGGATCGGAGCCACCAGGAAGAGGAGAACGGCTGTCGCCGAGACGATCAGCACGATACCGGCGATGCGTTCGGTCAATGTCGTGGAGGAGCGGTACGCCATTGCTCATCCCAGCCTGAGTTGTCCCATGCCGACGAGGCGGGAATAGACGGCGTAAAGGATGAGGGTTGTGCCGAGGAGCAAGACGCTCAGCGCAGCGGCAAGGCCCCAATTGGCGCTCGAATTGGTGAAGAAGGCGATGAAGTAGGAGAGCATCTGATCGTCGGCGCCGCCGACGAGGCTCGGGGTGATGTAATAGCCGAGCGCCATGATGAAGACGAGCAGAGCGCCTGCGGTGAGGCCCGGCAGGGTCTGCGGCAGGTAAACGCGTAGAAAGGCGATCGCCGGATGGGCGCCGAGCGATATCGCCGCACGCAGATAGGTCGGCGGAATGGCCTTCATGGTGGCGAGCAGGGGCAGGATCATGAACGGCAGGAGCACATGGGTCATGGCGATGATTACGCCGGTGCGATTGAAGATCAGGCGCATCGGTGCCTCGGTCAGGCCGGCGACCTGCAGCGCCTGGTTGACCAGCCCCTGATCCTGCAGGAGCACGATCCAGGCAGCCGTTCGCACCAGGATCGAGGTCCAGAACGGCAGGAGCACCAGCACCGTAAGCAGATTGCCGCGCCGCTCCGGGAGATTGGCGATCAGATAGGCGACGGGGAAGCCGAGTAGCAGGCAGAGCAGCGTCACAATCAGCGAAATGCCGAAAGTGCGCGCCAGGACCTGGCGGAACAGCCTTTGGTCGGCCGGCTTTTCGACGATGCGATTGGACGGGTCGCGTTCGAGATCGACCGCGGCGAGAAGGTAGAAATCGGTCAGCGGCCCCGCGGCCTGCGCCAGCGCGATCCACGTCCGCCTCTCACCCCAGGCCGGATCGATGCCGACCAGCTTCACACGCCAGGAGCTAGGCTTGGCATCGAGCGAGCGCAGGGCGCGTCCGGTGTTCATGACCAGCGAGCGGCCATTGGGCAAGGCATAGTTCAAGCGGCGCGCGGCAATCGCGAGCGTGTGCGCCGTGTAGGCAGCCCGGAGATCGTGGCCGAGAGCAGCGTAAAGAGCCTCCGGCGGGTCAGATGCCCGATCCCAATCGCGCACGGCGCTGGAGAAGCGGGGCATAGCTGTCGGCAGATCGCTGTCCGTCGCCGCCCGGCGCAGCATGTCGAGAATCGGCAGAGCGAAGGTCAGCAGAAGGAAAAGGATGAGCGGCGCGACAAGGGCCATCGCCAGCCAGCGGCGCCGACTTTCGGCCCGTCTGAGGTCGCGCTTCAGCGCGGGGAGATCGGCGAGATCGACTGCAAGCGACATCGGATGCTCCCGCTTCCATTCGTCTCCCCGGAAACGCCGCAGGCGTTATCCGGGGTCGCATGACGCGCCGCCTCATGGGATCCCGGACAACCGCTCGCGCGGCTTCCGGGATGACCTCAATTGGCGGCCGCCCAGGTGTTGAAGCGCTGGGTGAGCCGGTCGATATTCTCCAGCCAGAACTTGTCGGAGATCGCGACAGCCTTGGAGAAATGCTCCGGATAGGTCGGCAGATCGGCGAAGCGCTTAGGATCGATCTTGGCTGCGGCGTCCTTGTTGGTCACGCCATAGGCGATATATTCGGGGATCTTCGCCTGATGCTCGGCCTGACCCACGAAATTCAGGAATTTGTAGGCCTCCTGGACATTGGGCGAGGTCTTCAGAATGACCCAGCTATCGACGGTGAACAGCGAGCCGTTCCACTGGATGCCGAAATTGCGCTTGTCGGTCCGGTTAGCTGAATCGAGCCGACCGTTATAGGCCGAGGTCATCACCACCTCGCCGGATGCAAGAAGCTGCGGCGGCTGGGCGCCGGATTTCCACCAGATGATGTCTTTCTTGATGGTGCCAAGCTTCTTGAAAGCGCGCTCGACGCCCTCATCGGTCGCAAGCACTTTGTAGACATCGTCAGGCGCGACCCCATCTGCCAACAGCGCGATTTCCAGATTGGTCTTCGGTCCGCCGCGCAATGCGCGCTTGCCAGGATATTTCTTGGTGTCGAAGAAATCCGCCCAACCCTTCGGCGGGTTCTTCAGCTTATCCTTGTCATAGCCGAGCACGAAATTATAAAGGATCGCACCGACGCCGCAGTCGCTGACGGCCTCCGGCAGATAGGCATCCTTGCCGCCGATCTTCGACCAGTCGAGCTTGACGAAGAGCCCTTCCTCGCAGCCGACGAGCAGCTCCTCGCTTTCGACCTGGACGACGTCCCAGCCCGAATCCGTGCCGGTTTCAGTCTTAGCGCGCAGCACGCCAACGCCGCCGTCCCAGCTCTCGTCGATCATGGAGTTCCCCGCCGCCTTGAACGGCTCGAAGAACGCCTTTTTCTGCGCGTCCTGATACGCGCCTCCCCATGAGACGACGGTGAGCGGCCTCGCGGCGGCGGCATCGATGGCGAGGAGGCTCGCGCCAGCGAGCACCCCCGCGGCCAGAGAGAGTAGCAGTCTTGTCTTCATGGGTTTTTCTCCTGCCCGATTGAAGGTTCAATGGCGCCCGTCTGCGGTCATAGTTCGGCCAGCGCCCGTGCTTCGTTTACCGCCCAGCCGACGCGGACGCTTTCGCCAACTTCGATGCGCCGACCATGGCCGACAGGACTTTTCACGACGAACGCCTCGTTGCCGAAGGCCGCAAGGCGAAGCCTGAGATGATCGCCGTGATAGATCACCTCGCGGACGATCGCTGGGAAGTCATTGTCGGCGGCCGATCCGTCGATGCGCACGCGCTCGGGACGCACGGACACGACAGCGGCGTCCCCTCGCATAAAGCCCGGCCCTGCTTCGGCTCGGACGAGGCTCCCGTCCGGAAGCCGCACGCCGGCGATGCCGTTCTCGAGATGATCGACCGTGCCCGAAAGCTTGTTGTTCTCCCCGATGAACTGAGCAACGAAGGCCGTGGCAGGGCGCTCATACATTTCGCGCGCCGGTGCGATCTGCTCGATACGGCCATGATTGAACACCGCCACCCGATCGGACATGGTGAGCGCCTCGGTCTGGTCGTGGGTGACATAGACGACGGTCAGGCCGAGGCGCTCATGGAGATGCTTGATCTCGTACTGCATATGCTCGCGAAGCTGCTTGTCGAGCGCGCCGAGCGGCTCGTCCATCAGGATGACGCGAGGCTCGAAGACGAGTGCACGCGCGAGCGCGACGCGCTGCTGCTGGCCGCCCGATAGCTGGGATGGCTTGCGCGCACCGAACCCATCGAGCTGGACCATATCGAGCGCCCGAGCGACCTTGTCCTTGATCGCGGCCTTCGCCATGCCTCGCACCTCCAGCGGGAAGGCCAGATTTTCACCCACCGTCATGTGCGGGAAGAGTGCGTAGTTCTGAAAGACCATGCCGATGCCCCGCTTATGCGGCGGCGTACGGGTAATCTCGGAGCCGCCGAGCTGAATCGACCCGCGCGTCGGGCTCTCAAAACCGGCAAGCATCATCAGCGTCGTGGTCTTGCCGGAGCCTGAAGGGCCGAGCAAAGTGACGAATTCGCCGCGGCGCACGGATAGATTGAGGTCGCGGACCACGAGCGTTTCGCCGTCGTAGCTCTTCTCGACGGCGTCGAACCGGACGTAAGCGGCCGAGTCGGATACATTTTCGAGGGTCGGGCGATCGGTCTGTGCGTCTGGAGCGGCGAGCACGGGCGGTCCTGTCGGAATAACGGCGGCGTGGAGGCCGAAATGACGATTGCTAGTTTAATCGTCCTATCATCAGCGCCGTCAATCCACTCAATAGTCTCAATGGTCAGAAATCGCGTCAAGCAATGCTCACCCTTGCTGCTGAGGCATTGGCCGATATGGGCCGAGCAGCGACCTTACGCGGCGAGCATAGGGTCGTCAGCATTTGATGGGGTACAAGGCAATCGAGTTCGCCCTGTGTTTTCACGTCGACCGCGCCGCGGATCGCGGAGACACCGATCGCTATGGTCGCCCGCGGCCGCCGGAGCGGAAACGATCAGGAGCGGCTGTGCGCGAGGCTCCATCGGCGCTGCGGTTGATCGGATAGCGGCTTGCCGGCCCGCGCAAGGGTTGGATCAGCATCCGATCGAGCCAGAGATCCCGGCGGGAACGGAACTGGTCGATTCCGATCGTCATGGCCTCGTGCCCTTGTCTCGGCTGGGCGCAATAGGTGCCGAGCAGGCGGTCCCACCAGGGCAGATTGAAGCCGAAATTGCTGTTGGTCTCACTTGGGTGAATCGAGTGATGCACGCGGTGCATGTCCGGCGTCACCACAATCCAGCGCAGCACCCGGTCAACCTGCGGCGGAATGCGGATGTTGCTGTGATTGAACATCGAGGTGGCGTTGAGGAGCACCTCAAAGATGAGGACAGCGACGGCCGGCGGCCCGAGCGCCGCAATCACCGCAAGTTTGATGCCCATCGAAAGCAGAATTTCGAGGGGATGGAAGCGCAGGCCAGTCGAGACGTCGAACTCCAGATCGGCATGATGCATCCGGTGCAGCCGCCATAGCGCCGGGACAGCATGAAACATGACATGCTGGAGATAGATGGCAAGATCGAGTGCCAGAATGGACAGGATGCCCGACAGCCAGACCGGGACGCCGAAAATATTGAACAGACCCCAGCCGCGTTGTTCCGACAGCAACGCGAGTCCGACGGCCGCAATCGGGAAGGCCAAGCGGACGAGCATGATGTCGATCACCAAAATACTGAGATTGTTGGGCCAACGGATGATTCTCGGAATCTCCTGTCGTCGGCGTGGCGCGGCCACCTCCCAGGCGGTCATCGTGACGAGCACGCCGCCAAAGACGGCCAACCGGATCAATGGTTCGTTCACGAGGAGCAACGGGGCCAATGGAACTCTTTGCCGGGCGATCGTGAATGCTGTACATTCAATTATTCTCTTGAATGATATTGTGAGCATTGGAAGGCCATGTCAACCACTCCCAAACAGTTGCTTTATGCCGAATTCGCATCCGTCGCGCGGGCATTGGGACATGCGCACCGGCTCGACCTGATCGAGCATCTGGCGCAGGGCGAGCGCAGCGTGGACACGCTCGCCGAACGTGTCGGGCTATCCGTCGCGAATGCCTCCCAGCATCTGCAGCAATTGCGCCGGGCCGGGCTTGTCGCGACGCGCCGCAAGGGCAAATTCGTGCTGTACCGGCTAACAGATAAGAGCGTGCTGCACCTGCTGTCTGTGCTGCGCAACATCGCTGAGCGTAATCTCGCCGAGGTGGACCGGATCGTACGAGGCTATTTCGGGAACGGCGACGGCATGGAGCCGGTGTCACGCGAGCAGCTTGTCGAACGTCTTCGGGACGGGCTGGTCACTGTGCTCGATGTCCGTCCGCCTGACGAATTCGCCATGGGGCACGTGCCGGGCGCGATCAATATTCCGCTGAAAGAGCTCGAGTCCCGGCTGGCAGAACTCGATCGCGGCCAGGAGATCGTCGCTTACTGTCGCGGTCCCTATTGTGTGCTGGCGTTCGAAGCGGTTGCGAAATTGCGTGCGCGCGGGTTCGATGTGCGCCGTCTCGAAGACGGGCTGCCGGAATGGAGAGCGGCGGGATTTCCGGTTGATGCAACAGGGTAAGGTGATCTTCATAGCTTGATCCGCAACAGCCGCAGCGCGTTGGCCGTGACCAATACGGTGGCGCCGGTATCGGCGAGAATCGCCATCCAGAGCGATGTCGTTCCGATCAGCGTGGCGAAAAAACCGCCGACTTGCAGTCTTTGCGGCGCGAACTCGACAGCATGATCCGGCGCTGCCGCTCTCGCACCGTCGCCGATTGCCGGATCATCGAGGCGCTCTCGCCTTGATTTGGCGGCGATTCGTCCTATGCAGACAATGGCCGCTTCGAAAACTAAAGTTGCGGCCAACTCTTGGCATCATCGGATTTTCGTCGAAGGACCAGGTTGGCGGGCATGGCGGATTGGCTTACCCAGGGCATTCGAGCTGCGGGAATTGAGCGCGCGCTCAAATCCGGGCAGGTTCTCTTTCGCGCCGGTCAGCGGCCGACGGGGCTCTACGAGGTGATCACAGGCAGCGTACGCCTCGTGCGCGTGGACCGCGCAGGGCGCGAGGCCGTGCTTCATATCGCCCTCGCCGGAGAGACGCTTGCCGAAGCCTCCCTCTTCGCGTCGATTTATCACTGCGACGCCATTGCGGCGACCGATGCAGTCCTGCGTCGCTATCCCAAGGCAGCGGTCCTGGCCGAATTCGAACGCAATCCGAAAATCGCACAGGCGTTCATGGCGATGCTGGCCCAGCAAGTCATGACGCTGCGTACCCGCCTCGAGCAACGCAATATTCATTCCGCCCGCGATCGCATCCGGCACTATCTTACGGTCAATGCGGGCGCAGATCGGCAAACGGTCGTGCTGCCTGGTACGCTCAAGGACCTCTCGGCCGAACTCGGACTGACGCATGAGGCGCTGTACCGGACGCTTGCGGAGATGGCTGCCGACGGCGAAATCGAACGGCTCAGGGGCAGAATCAGACTATCGGAACCGGCCATATGATCCGGATCATATGCAAGGCCGGCATCGCGGCGTATCCAGACATCAAGGATACGCTTTGAAAGAGGTCGATCATGTCTTCGTGGTTTTTGCGGGTCGGGCTTACCGGCTTGGCGATTGTCGTTGGCACCGCCTATGCAGTGGCGCAGATGCCCGGTCACTCCGGAATGCATGGGCAAATAGGCCCGGCGGGTCCCGATAGCCGCCAGGCAATGCCGGGCGCCAGTTTGCATGACGCTCTGAACGGCCGGATAGCAGCTCAGCCAACCATGCCCGGGCAGGAGGCGTTCGGCACGATCCAGGAAATCGTGCGCATCCTGGAAGCCGATCCGACGACCGATTGGTCGAAGGTGAACATCTCCGCATTGCGCGAACATCTGATCGACATGAATGAGGTGACACTGCGCGCCGCCGCAAGCGAGCGCGTGCTCGATGACGGTGTCGAAATCACGGTGACCGGCCAGGGTCGCACGCTCGAGGCGATCAAGCGCATGGTGCCCGCCCATGTGCACGAGCTTCAGCTGCTCGGCTGGAACGCCAGGACCGAAGACTTGCCTAATGGTGTCAAACTTGTCGTCACCACGAGCGACCCCAAGCAGGTGATCAAGCTCAAGGCGCTCGGCTTCATGGGCATCATGGTGCAAGGTGCGCATCATCAGCGGCACCATCTCCTGATGGCGAAGGGCGAGTTCACGCATTAGCCGCGGCTTTTCGGCCAATCATTCTTTCCGGCTAAGCTCAATTTCTCCGACGCATAAACCGGATTGACCCACATCAACGATAGGGTGGTGCAGCGCCGTATGCTTTGCGGAATTCGCGAGTTTCTCCGCAGGTGGCAGGGAGGGGGGTCGGGCATGACATCGAGGCGCATTATCCTGCTGGCGACCTTGGCTGCGATCGGCGCAGTCGCGGTCGTCGGCGCCTGGAGCCTGTTTCTTCGCCCGATTAGGGTCGATGCCCTGACCTTTCAGCAGAATGTGCCTGTTCAGGTTTTCGGTCTCGGCACGGTCGAGGCGCGCGTCACCTCCAAGGTCGGCTTCAAAGTTTCCGGCGTGCTCGTCGATCTGCGCGCCGATGTCGGCGACCATGTCGCCAAGGGCGCGGTCCTGGCGCGCCTCGACGACCGCGAGCAAAGCGCGCAGGTCGCCAGGGCCAAAGCGGCCGTTGAGCAGAGCGAAGCCAATCTTCAAAGAGCCAAAGCCAGCGTCGACAAGGCACAAGCGAACTTCGCCAATACCAAGAACATCAGCGAGCGCCGGCAGACGCTGCTGCAGAACAACAACACCTCACTCGAAACCGCGCAGACGGCGCAGGCGGTCCAAGATGCTGCGCGCGCGGATGTGAATTTAGCGAACAGCGATGTCCTCGTGGCCGAGGCTAACATCAGTGACGCCAAAGCGCAGCAGCAGCAGCAATCGGCTCTATTGGATTTTCACACGCTCATGGCGCCCTATGACGCCATGGTGACGGCGCGGCTGAAGGAACTCGGTTCAGCCCTCGGCGCTGGCGAGCCGGTGTTCACGCTGATCGATCCGAAATCGGTCTGGATCCTCGCCTATATCGACGAGAGCAAAGCAGGTGAGATCAAGGTCGGCGAACCGGCCGAAATCGTTCTGCGATCCCGTCCCGGCGAGCGTCTGAGCGGACGCGTGGCCCGCATCCAGCCCGAAAGCGACCGGGTCAACGAAGAGCGCCGGATCGAGGTCGCCTTCGACCCGATCCCGGAGAATTTCAATCTCGGCGAGCAGGCAGAAGTCTACATCACCACCGTGCGGCTGCCACAGGCGCTGCTGGTTCCGGAAGCGGCGATCGAGGGGCTTGGCAAGAATCGCGGCACGGTGTGGACGGTCGAGGGCGGGCGGTTGCAGCGGCGCGAGGTGACGCTCGGCCACCGGCTGCTCGACGGCCGCTACGAGATCACCAGTGGCGTGCCGGACGCGGGCGTGGTCATCGCGCAATTGCGCAGCGGGATGCGGATCGGCCGCGCCGCCAAGGTCACGGGGAGGACCGCGAGCCAGACCGCCGAAGGGCCAAGCCAATGAATCTGGCTTACCGCGATATCAAGCACAATCTGCTGCGCTTTGTGCTGACCAATTTCGGGCTGAGTCTCTTGCTCGGCATCGTCATCATGATCACCGGCGTTTATGGCGGCCTGATCGACGATGCGCTGCGGCAGGCCCGCGCTGCCAATGCCGACCTATGGGTCGTGGAGGCCGGCACCAACGGACCGTTCGCCGAGTCCTCGCGCATTCCAGGCGATACGCGCGAACTGGTCAGCCGCGTCTATGGTATCGAGCGCGCCGGCGCCGTCACCTATCAGTCGGTGCAGACCGAACTCAACGGCAAGCCGCTTCGGCTCTTCCTGACCGGCTTCGAGCCGGGGCGGCCTGGCGGTCCGCGCAAGCTCGCGGCGGGCCGCGAAATCCTGCGCGATCATTATGAAATGATCGTCGACCGCTCGGCGCACCTTGCGCTCGGCCAGGAAGTGCCGCTTGGCACCCACAGTCATAAATTCACCGTCGTCGGCCTGATGCGCAATGAGGTCACCTCGTCGGGCGATCCCGTCGGCTATATCACCTTGCGCGACGCGCAGGCGCTGCAATTCGAGCTCGCGCCACCAGCCGAGCGACGTGAGCTCGCACGCGGAGGGGCACAGGAGACCAGCAATCAGATTAATGCGGTCATTGCCAAGGTGTCGTCCTATGTGCCGATCAAGGAAGTTGCCGGAGCGCTGTCACGCTGGAAGCATCTCACCACGCTCACCCAGGCGCAGCAGGAAACGCTGCTCAGCAAATTCGTGATCGAGAAAGCCCGCAGTCAGCAGATGATGATCATGGTGCTCCTGGTGATCGTGTCGGCGGTGATCATTGCCCTGATCATCTACACACTGACCATGGACAAGGTGCGCTCGATCGCTACCCTCAAATTCGTCGGCGCGCCGGACCGGACCATCATCGGCCTCATCGTCCAGCAGGCGCTGTCGATGGGACTGTTCGGCTATTTTACCGGGCTCGCGCTGGTGCTCATCTTCCAGCCTTACTTTCCGCGCCGGCTCGTGCTCGATCCGACAAGCGTCACCGTCGTCTTCGTCATTACCATCGTGGTCTGCCTGGCGGCCAGTACACTCGGCATCCGGCTGGCGCTCAAGGTTGATCCGGCGGAAGCGCTGGCAGGGACAGGATAGCCATGGCGGAGACTGACAGCCAGCCGGTCGTGCGCGTCGAGCATCTCTCCAAGCACTTCGGCAAGGGGAGCGCTCGGGTCAATGCGCTCATCGGCATCGATATGGAGGTCTATCCGGGCCAGGTCGTCGGGTTGATGGGACCGAGCGGCTCGGGCAAGACCACGCTGCTCAATTGCATCGCCTGCATCATGGAGCCGAGCGGCGGCCGACTCACGCTCGACGGCGAGCTTGTCTATGACGATCGCTGGCTCAAGGCCGATTTGCGCCGTCTGCGGCTCGATAAGGTCGGTTTTATTTTTCAGTTCCCCAATCTGCTGCCCTTTCTCGACGGCACCGACAATGTCGCGGTGGTGCTCAATCTGGCCGGTTACGGCTCGGCGGAGGCGCGGAGCCGCTCAATCGATCTGCTCAACTATCTCGATGTCGGCCATCGCAAGCACGCCATGCCTGCCCAGCTTTCGGGCGGCGAGGCGCAGCGCGTCGCGATCGCACGCGCGCTCGCCAATCGGCCGCGCATCATCCTTGCCGACGAGCCGACCGCGCCGCTCGATTCCCAGCGCGCCCGCGTGGTGATGGATCTGTTGCGCCGCATCGCGGTCGAACAGAGCGCGGCCATTATCGTCGTGACCCACGATGAAATGATCCTGGACCGGTTCGACCACATCTTCCGGCTGCGTGACGGTCGTCTTGAAGATGGCGTTGCCGCCGGAAGCCGCGTCCAATTGGAAGGTGCTGCGATAAAATGACAGCCCACATTGCGACGCCGTTTCGCACCGGCGGCACCTGCCGTAAGCTGATCGACGCAGGCGACGACATTATCGCCGAGGTGCAACCGCGCCGTACAGGCTAACTTATCCGATACGATGCTCTCCGGTCAGTTCGGTTGCGCTCCATCGGGCAGCAGCTGGTAAAAGCTTTGCGCGTTGTCCTTGAACAGCGCCGTCTGATCGTCGGCACTCAGATGGCTCGTCAGGGCTTCGGCGGATGCAAGCCAGTCGGCATATTCGGCCTTCAGCCGGCAGACCGGCCAGTCGGACCCCCACATGACTCGCCGCGGACCGAAGCTCGCCAGCACATGATCGACATAGGGCTTCAGCGTTGCTGCGGAACAGTCCGCTCCGGCTTCCGTGACCAATCCAGACAGCTTGACCAGAGCCGACGTCTCGCTCGCGAGGCGCTCCATGCTGCGCGCCCAGCCGTCGAACTCACCGTTGCGGATAACCGGCTTGAGGCAATGGTCTATGACGACGCGCATCTCGGGATAGCGCTGGAAAACCTCGAGAAAGCGCAGTGCGTGGCGCGGAAAACCGAGCGCATCGAAGGCAAGATCGAGATCGCGCACGGCGTCGAACGCCCAACGGATATCGGGGCGCAGCAGCCAGTCATCATCGGCGATGTCCTGCACCATCGGACGGACCGAGCGGAATTTCGGATGCTTCGACAGCCGCTCCAACTGGCGGCGATCTTGCGGGTTTTCAAAGTCGATCCAGCCCACGACACCGGCGATGATGTCGGAGCTGTCGGCGATGCCGAGCATATATTCCGTCTCGGCGATGGTTGGTGCGGCCTGAACGATGACGCTCTGACCGACGCCGTGAGCGCGGAACATCGCTTCGGCTTCGGCGAGCCGGTAGGGACGGGACAAGATCGGGTCGTCCGCTGGCATCCAGCCATAATCGCCGCGCAGCGGATTCCAGAGATGGTGGTGGGAGTCGACGATCATGATACCGGAACCGGTGCATTCGCTTTGACGAGGCCTTCCGCTTTCAGATCGTCCCACAGCGCCGGCGGGATTTTCGCGTTCAGCAATTCCAGCGAGGCGCGCGCTTCGGCCGGATGCTTGGCGCCGACGAGGATCGAGACGATCGCCGGATGTGCCAGCGGGAATTGCAGCGCTGCATCGATCAGGCGGACGCCGTGACGCTGGCAGACCGCCTGCAGCCTGCGCACACGGTCGAGAATGTCCGGCGGAGCCGGATTGTAATTGTACCAGGCGCCATCGACCGGCCCCGTCGCCAGAATGCCGGAATTGAAGATCCCGCCGAGGACAATGCCGATGCCGCGCCCGACGCAGAAGGGCAGGAAGCTGTCGAGCGGCTCCTGCTCCAGCAGCGTGTAGCGACCGGCGAGCAGGAACAGGTCCATGTCGCCGCGCTCGGCCATCATCTTCGCCGCCTGCCACTCATTGACGCCGGCGCCGATCGCCTTGACCACGCCTTGCTCGCGCATGGCGAGGCACGCCTTGTAGCCGCTCGACATGAACGCGTCGATATGGTGATTGCGCGTCGCCTTGGAGCCGTGGGTGAATACGTCGAGATCGTGCGCATAAAGAATATCAAAGCGGTCGAGCCCGGTCCGCTCCAGCGAGAATTCGATCGAGCGCATCACGCCGTCATAGGAATAGTCGTAGACTTCTTTGCGCGAAGGAACCTCGAACCATTTGCCGATGCCGAGGCGTTCCTCCGGCGAGGTCAGCGCCAGCAGGCGGCCCACCTTGGTCGAGAGCACATAGGCCGAACGGTCCTTCATCCGCAGGAAGCTTCCCATGCGGCGCTCGGCATTGCCCAGCCCATATTGTGGCGCGGTGTCGTAATAGCGCATCCCCGCGTCCCAGGCGGCCTCGAGCGTGGCGTGCGCCTCGTCATCGCTGATGGCATAATAGAGATTGCCGAGCGGGGCGGAGCCGCAGCCGAGCTCGGTAAACGTCAGGCCGCCATTGCCGAGGCGGTCCCAATGCCGTGTTTTCATCTGATCATCCATGCTCCGCAGGTTACGCTGTTCTCACCCGCCCCATGCGAGACCTCCGCGAAAAGCGTACGCCACAATAAAGATGTCGTCCCGGACGGCCGTCAGGCCGATCCGGGATCCAATCGCAATATCAGTGCGCTCGTGCCGCGCGGTGAGGCCAATGGGCCCCGGCTCGATGGCCGGGGCGACGAAGAGGACTCGGCGTTTCGCAGAGACCTCCATCAGGAAGAGTAGAGTCGGGTTTTCGTTGCACGGCATGACGCATGACCATACTTGGTTAGGCCCGTAGCCGCTCGCCCGACTGACTGTCGAACAGGCAGATCTTCGCCGGATCGATCGCCACATGGACCGGCGCATTGATCGGCGCGTCGTAATCCTTGTCGGCCTTGACCAGAATTAACTGTTTCGCCAGCGAGCAGGTCACGATCGTCTCATTGCCGGTCATCTCGGTCGAATAGACCGTCGCTGCGAACTGCGCGCCGCCGCCCGGCTCCGCGATGCGTGCGTCCTCCGGCCGGAAGCCGAGCGTCACGCCCCGGCGCGGCGCCATTCGGCCGGCGGCCACCTTGCCTTGCGCGCAGACGAAATGTCCGTCCTCGATGTCTCCCGGGATAAAATTCATCGACGGAGACCCCATGAAGCCGGCGACGAAAAGATTGGCCGGGTTTTCATAGATCTCGCGCGGCGTATCGATCTGCTGCACGATGCCGGCATTCATCACGGCCACGCGATGAGCCAGCGTCATCGCCTCGATCTGGTCGTGAGTGACGTAGATCGTCGTGGTACCCAGCTCGCGTTGCAGATGCTTCAGCTCCGCGCGCATGTGCCCGCGCAGCTTGGCATCGAGATTGGAGAGCGGTTCGTCCATGAGGAAGAGGCTTGGCGTGCGCACCATCGCCCGCGCGAGCGCTACGCGCTGGCGCTGGCCGCCGGATAGCTGCCTCGGATAGCGGTCGAGATAAGGAACGAGATCGACCTTGGCCGCCGCCGCCTCGACCTGCGAACGGATGTTGGCGCGCGCCAGCCTGCGCAGCTTGAGTGGATAGCCGATGTTCTCGGCCACGCTCATATGCGGATAGAGCGCGTAGGATTGGAAGACCATGGCGACATCACGATATTTCGGCAGAACGTAGGTGACGTCGCGCTCGCCGATGCGGATGTTGCCGCTGGTCACGCTTTCGAGGCCGGCTATCATCCTCAGCGCCGTCGTCTTCCCGCAGCCGGACGGTCCGAGCAGGACCAGGAATTCGCCGTCTTCGACGCTGAGATTGAGGCCCTTGACCACCTCCAGAGCGCCGAAGGACTTGCGGATATCGCTGAGCGTGACGCGCATGTCGCTAACCCTTGACCGCGCCGACCAGGAGGCCGCGTGCGATCTGCTTCTGCAGGAGGAGGGAGAGGATGACGACCGGCGCGATCATCAGGAGGATCAGCACCGACATATACCACCATTGCGGGCCGCGAGTGGCGTTCTGAGCGGCGATCAGCAGCGGCATTGTCTGCGCGTTCACCGTGGAAAGAAAGAGCGCCAGAAGATATTCATTCCAGGCCAGAATGAAGACCAGGAGTGAGGTGGCGACGAGGCCGGGCTTGGTAAGCGGCAGCACGATGGTCCAGAAGATGCGCTGCCTCGAGGCGCCGTCGATCTCGGCGGATTCCTCCAGGTCGATCGGCACGGCGGCGAAGAAATCGCGCATCAGCCAGACGACGATCGGCAGGTTGACCGCGAGATAGGTGACGATCAGTGCCGCATGCGTGTCGAGCAGGTGAACCCGCTGGAACATCACATAGATCGGCAGGACAACGACGACCGGCGGCAGGATGCGGTTGGAGATGAACCAGAAGAGAATGTCGTTATTGCCGACCGCCCGTTTGAAGCGGCGGTTGAAGCCGGTGACGATGAGCAGGAACAGCGCCGCGCCGGACGCCGCTGCGATCGGCCAGGGGATGCCGCCGAGGCTCACGGCGGCGACGACCAGCATCAACATGAGGATGAAGGCGGCGATGCTCGCCAGTTTCACCTCGAAGCGCACCCGCACGAGAGCATAGGCGGCCATCGCTCCGAACAGCACGGCCAGCGCCGTGCTGACCGAGGCGATGATGAGCGAATTGATGTAGGGCCGCAGCGTGTCGTTCCCCAGATCCACCAGGATGTACCGCCAGGCATGAAGCGAGGGCTGAAAGTCGATGAAGGGGAGGTAGTCCGGGCCGTCATCGACCTGGATCGGCAATTTGAGCGAGGTGATCGCCAGCCAATAGAGCGGGAAGAGGACGATGAAGGCCCAGAGGACGAGCACGGTGTAGGTCAGGACCTTTGCGGCGGGCGCCTGGGAGCGGATGTCGCGCGGCTCGAACAGCCATTTCCAGATGCCCCTCGGGGTGGTGGTCGGCGATTCGGTCATGCCGTCCTCGGCTTGGAGCTCATCTCGTCGCCCCGGCCGTCAGAGCCAGGGCCTACTCGTGTGACGGCGAGGTGCGCGCTCGCCGGTAAGCCAATGGATCCCGGACAGCTCTTCGGGCTTGCGGGACGACGGCGGGGAATAGGCGATGCTGAGGCCATCTCTAACGCGCCTCCAATTCGTGAGCGCGCGTCCGCTGGACGAAGAAATTGAAGAACGACACGCAAGTGACCGCGACGAGAAAGAGCAGCACATAGCCGATGGCGGCGGACTCCCCGAGCTGCTGCGTCCGCCAGGCGATGAAGGCGTGCAGTGTCAGCGACTCCGTCGCTGTGCCAGGCCCGCCATTGGTGAGGACGTTCGGCAGATCGACAATCTTGAACGCTTCGATGAGGCGGATCAGGACGATGGTCGCGGCCGCCGGCGCAATGGCCGGCCAGGTGATGTCGCGGAACAGCTCCCAGCCATTGGCGCCGTCCATGGTCGCCGCTTCGAGTTGCTCGCGCGGCTGGTTCTCGATTGCGGCGAGAAGCACGATGAACATGAAGGGCGTCCATTGCCAGGTATCACCGATCATGACGATCAGCCGGGCGAGCCAGGGATCGGTCGCCCAGGCGAACTCGCCGAGATGCAGCGCGAAGCGCAGCGGCGCCAGCGGTCCCTTATCCATATCGGCGAGCATCCGGAACATATAGGCAATGCCGACCGGCGTGATCATCAGCGGCATGAAGAAGATCAGCCGGAAAATATTGCGTCCACGGATCGGCTGGGCACAGAGCAAGGCGAGCCCGAGACCGAGCAGGAACTGAGCAGCCACGCCGCCGACCACGTAGATCAGTGTCGTGACGACCGAGCCGGGGAAACCGCCGCTCGCGGCAAGCGTAGCAACGCCGAGCCAAGCGACGCCGAGCGCGACGCTTGCCGAGATCAGGCGGCCGATCAGGCCGATGAGAGTGAGGTGCGGCGAGCGCACATAGCGCACGAGCCAGTAAAGCAGTGCTGCAGCGATCGCCCCAGCGGCCGACCATTCGAGGAAGCCGAAGCGCCCGAAAGTCCCGAGCAGGTGATATTGCTGCGTGCCGACGAGGATACGCCGGTAATGGTAGAGGCCGACGAAGGTGAGCTTGAAGCCGCCCGGCGCCAGCGCGAAGCGGACGACGGACAGATAGGCCGACACGATCAGCGGAAAGATCGCGAAGGCCAGCACCGTCAGCACAGCCGGCAGCACCATCAGCGGTCCGGAATGGCGGTCGAGCCATTCGGCGAGGCTGCTGGGTGCGTGCCTCTTCCGCAGGTCAGTGCTTATGGTGGCGGTGGTCATGTCGGATCCGGGCGCTCCGCCATTGATCAGATCGGGTCCGCCGCTGCAATACCCCGCAGCAGGCTCGGCTGGCCCCGGCGGCAGACCATCTCTCCCGCCGGAGCCAACCCTCGATTATCGCTGGACGCCGAGGGTCGCCTTGTAAATCTGAAGCTGCTGTTGCTTGCCGATCTGGTCGTTGAGGTCGTTCCAGCCGTCCTCGATCGTCTTCATCGCGGCGGCCTTGTCGATCTGACCTGACAGGAAGCGCGAGACCGCCTCATCCAGCACCACCTGCTGGTATTTCTGGTTCTGTGGAATGCGCAAGTCGAGGATCATGTTCGGACTGTTGAGGCTTGCCTCAATGGCACCGAGATAATCCTTCGCCGCAGCTTCGCTCATCCCCGCCTTGGTCCAGTTCGACAGATCCTTGAACTGCGAGATGCGATAGGGATTGAAGCCGGTCTTGCCGATGGTTACGTCGACATTCGACTGCGCCGGCTGCGACATATAGGAGAAGAAGGCGTAAGCGGCGTCCTTGACTTTGCCGCTGGCCTTGGCGTTGATGCCACCGCCCCAGCCGCCGAAGGCGGAATAAGGCGCGTGGTTGACGCCGTTCACCGCATAGGGGCAGTTTTTCGCGTTGCAGGGCTCGAGCTTGCCCGTGTCGCGGTTCAGCACCTCTTTCGAGCCGGGCAGGATGGACGAGCCGACCTTGTCGATGACCTTCGACGTGGCCGGGTCGATGGCCAGCGTGCCGATATCCCCCCAATCGATCGACAGCGCGCAGCGGCCGGAGGTGAACAGGCTCCGCGTATCGCCGACGTCGAGATTGATCTCGTTCGGCGGCCCGTATTTCGTCGTCTCGTTCAGGATGTCGAGCGCCTTGCCGAACGCTTCATTGTTGACGAGCGGCTTCATATTGCGGGTGTCGAAGAAAACGCCCTGGCTGGTGCCCTTGGACTGGATGAAGCCGCCGGCGATCGAGGTGACGAACCAATAGGCCTGGGCATTGCGCTTCTTGGAGATGCAGGAACCGTAATCCGGCGTGCCGTCGCCATTCAGGTCCTTGCCATTGAGCGCTTTGGCGGCGGCGAGATAGTCGTCCCAGGTCTCAGGCACCTTGAGACCGTTCTGCTTAAAGATGTCGGAACGGTAGTACAGCATGTGGAAGTCGCCGTCCAAGGTCAGCATGTAGACCTTGCCGTCATATTTCTGCGAGAAGTCGCGGAAAAACGGGGCGACGTCGTTTTCCTCGATCGCCTTGTCGTTGGCGAGGCGGCCAGTCAGATCCTCGATGAAGCCGCCGGATATATAGTCCACCATCCATTGTGGCGCGAAGACCGCCGCGTCGATCGAATTGGTGCCGCTGGACCAGTCGGTGAGCAGCTTGGTGTAGAGATCGGAGAACGGCACGGTGATGACGTTGACCTTGGCGCCGGTCAGCTTCTCGAAATCGGGCGCGCGCCGCTGCAGGGGCTCGGCGATCTGCGGTCCGGTGAAGGTCATGATGTTCACCGTCACACCATCGAACTGGCCCGCCGATGCTGTCCCAGGCAAGCACCCGATTGCAGCCGCCGCGCCCGCGAACAGCAAGGCTTTCAGTTTGTTGAGCAGCATGTCTTCCTCCCATAGTGCACAATTGTGCTATTCGTTTTCAAAAAGGTCCGGTCTGGCGATAACGAACTCTTGGAAGTGCCTTTCGACGGCATAGATATGGTTCCGCATCGCGTCGGACGCTTTCGCCGGCTTTCCGCTGGCGATCGCGTTGCGGATCGCTTTGTGCTCTTCGATGGTCTGGGCCGGACGGTCCGATCTCGGAAGCAGCATGTAGCGGATCCTGCCAAGATAGGCTTCAAGCCGGTCGAGAATGCGGACGGCCTCCTCGATAGGGTTCGTCTCGCAAATGATCTGATGGAACTGATAATCGAGCTGCAGGAAGCCGAGGCTTTCGCCGGCGTCCAGCGCGACCTGCTGGTAGCGCAAATTGAGATCAAGCTGCCGGAGCAATTCGTCGGTGACGGAGGCTGCAGCTATGGCGGCGAATTCGGACTCGATCGCCCGCCTGATAAAGAAGCGCTCGGTGATCTGCCTGGCACGCAGCTTCGAAACGAATGATCCGTGCTGGGGGACGACATCGACAAGGCCGTCAAAGGAAAGCCGGTCGATGGCATTAGAAATCGGCTGACGGCTGGCTCCGAACTTTTCTGCCAACCCCACTTTGTCGAGAGGGTCGCCCGGTCGCAATTCGCCGGTAACAATCGCTGTCTTCAGATGCTCATAGACGAAGCCGGCCTTCGATGCACGAAGCGGGAGTTTCTCGCGCTGCGAACCGGTTATCGCAAGCCGCCCCATCGACCCTGCTACTTGTTAAATTAGGCTAGCTAGCATGTTAGCTAGACTTATCGATGAAAAACGGTCAAGCGAAATGTCGTGACTGTGTCGCAGAGGGATCCGGGGCATCGTGCGTATGAAACACACAGTTGAGCGGACTGCCCGCATCCGCGACCGCGACGGCGGCATTTTCACCGACCGCCTATGGCTAATGAGCACGGCTGGATTGGTTGCTGGTCGCTTCGTCGGGGAGAATTAGCGTGGGAGCCGCGGATCGTCGTGGCGCGGCCGGAAACCAGGATCATCCGGCCGCAGCTGCGAACTGTGGCGTTATCCGGCGAAGATCTGCGCCCTTTGGCTATCGCGGATCGCCAACACACGGGAGCGCTCATGCTGCTCGGTCCTGATCAGCGCCTCGGTCTTCCGTAGCCCGTCGAAGCTCGAAACCTCGATGCCTTTGGAACGCCGTGCCAATGCGCATTTTCAGGATCACGCCGCTGCGCGCGATCCACATGCTGCTCGGCTTCTGATGGCGTCCAATTCGGCCGACGGGACCGACCAGCTTAAAGACTCGGCAACCAAAGCTTGCATAAAAAGCTCTCGTCTCGCCTCGACCTTCAAGCTATGATGCACAATATTTCCCCGTTTTATTTCGCCGGGGTTGCTCGGAGGCCTGCGACAGATGCTCGACCGGGTAGCTGGGTACACAAAGACTTTCGTCTGGGCGCTTTGGTTTACTCTTCCTTACATTGTCATTGTCGGCTTCACAGTGGCTGTTCTTGCGTTTTTCAATCAAACGCAGGAGCTTTATCGAGCCTTCGCCCAAGAACCGGTTCAGCATCTCCGCCATATATTGATGTCGATTGCCGCGCTCGGGCTGCTCACTTATGTCTCGTGGCTGGTCATCAAGGATACGATGGAGGATCAGCCGGAAGCAGACTCGAAAGAGCACCCGGTGCTTGCGGGCTATCTGCGCGTCTTCCCCGGCCTCGCAGCGGTCCTGCTGCCGGCGGCAGCTGTTGCGGGCATCATGATCGCCGGCCTTGGCGATCCCGCAAAAGATCTGAGCGATCCCCAGGCGCCCATACTGATCGGTCCACACACGTCGCACGAACTGCTTCAGGACCTGGTGTTCCAACCGCTCGACTTCCAGGTCGCGGCTGTGCTGCTGGGGCTCTCGGCTGCCGTCTTTCTCATCGCGGCGGTGCTGCGCGGCCGCAGCCTCGATTCGAATCTGGTGCGGCGGCTGGCACGGTACCGGCGTTTCCCGGTCGGCTTTCTGGTTTTCGCCGCTCTCGCCGCGCTGATCCTGATCTGGCCATTCGCGGTCTCCCGTTTTTTGGGAGCCCTGGCGCTGGTCCTGCTGTTCAGCACCTGCCTGATGCTGATCGTGCGCTATTTCTACAATTTCTCACCCTTCCTCAATGCTGCCTATCTGGCCGTTCTGGTCGCCTATGTCCTGGTTCTGTGGCGGTTTGGCCTCAGCGACTATGAGGTGAGGCCTGTCAAGGTGGCGGACCCGGCCGAGGCGGCAAAATATCTGAACACCCAGCAGGCCTTCGACGCATGGTACGCGGCGCGCAAGGACAAAGACCGCTTCGCATCCGCCGGCGTGCCCTATCCCGTCTTCATGGTTGCGGCCTCCGGCGGCGGTCTCTACTCCGCCAGGCACACTGCGCTCACGCTGGCCCGCTTCCAGGATCGCTGTCCGAGCTTTGCCCAGCATGTTTTTGTGATCAGCGGGATCTCAGGCGGCAGTTGGGGCTCGGCGATCTTCAACCGGCTGGCCGACGAATCCGCCCCGAACAAGGAGACCGTCGAGTGCAACCCGTTGCCGGATGGCGGTCCGGACTACAAGGGTGAGTTCGAGACCAGGACCGAGACGCTGCTCGATGAGGATTTCCTCTCGCCGCTGCTCGGCGTCGGGCTGTTCCCGAACATATTTCAGGCCATCCTGCCTTTTTCGGTCGAGCGGCTGAACCGCTCGGCGGCCTTCGCGAATATCATCGCAGAGCCCTGGCAGACGAGACCCGGCGCGACGGTCAACCCGTTCTCGGAGTCCGTCACCGGCGCCTGGCATCCGGAACGGTCGGGCGGCGCGCTCATCCTCAACATGACCGATGTCGATCGCGGCTACCAGATCGTCGCGGCGCCTTTCAGCGTCCGTAGCAACCGCCGGCAGGACGAGAGCGCGTTCGAGTCCGTGGAGCGGATTCTCAACAAGGCCCCGGACCAGGATGACGCCAAATGGACAGTTGGCGAGGACCTGAAGATTGGCTCGGCGGTGGCGCTGAGCGCGGGCTTTCCGGTGGTCATCGGCTCCGGCTATCTGAAGAGGCAGTGGGGCAAGCAGGCGACGGCCCGCGGGCTTGCCGATGGCGGTTATTACGAGAATTCCGGGGTGGAGACGCTGCTGCAGATCATAGATCAGCTCAGGGACCGGGAGATCGGCCGCGCCCCGGGCAAAGACCCGGAGATCTCGATCCACGTCATCATCCTCGACAGCCAATATCCGCCCGATCCCGATCAGAGCGCTTTGTTCACGCCGATCCGGGCGATCCTGATGACGAGGCAGGTGCGCGCTCAGGTCGCGATCACGAATCTTTATACGGACAGGAATCTGACACTTCAGATCAAGCGCCTGATCTCGCCACGGGCGGGCCGAGGTGATAGGAAACCAGACGTCGAAAGCGAGGCTTGCCGAAAAGAGGAAACTGCGGATTTTCCCGATTTCGACGATCAGTTCGGGCCGCTCAGACCGAACCAGATCTCGCTCGACCTGCGCAGCTTCGAGGTTCCGCTCGCCTTTTATCTGTCCCACAATTCGAAAGCGATCATCGATGCCTTCAGCGGCAGCCGCTCCTGCGTGAAAGACACTTCGAAAGCGTTGACCCCCGAGAAAGCGGGAACCATCCGCTTCAGGCTGCAATGCGCGAGCGAGAATTTCTGCCGCGGACTGACCCTGCTGCAGCCGCCCGTGACAACGGCCGGCGGAGAGACCGGCGCCAATCCATGACGCGTTGCAGTTAAATGCCGGCAGGGGAGGGTAACGCCGGCCGTGCCGCGCTTTCCCATTTATGTTGCGCTGCCCGCGCTGCGCGGTAAGAATGGTGCGTTTTCGCATGGCGGATGCGAGGTGCAGCGCACCATTGCGCCTGGGGACCGAAGCGGCTGTTTGGGCATGAGCGCGGAAGATAAGGCTTCTTCGGAGCGGGATTTCCAACGTTCGAGCGAGCGCCGGCAGCTGACCGTGATGTTCTGCGATCTGGTCGGGTCGACGGAAGCGGCGACCGCGCTCGATCCGGAAGAGCTGAGCGAGGTCCTGCGGGTCTATCGCGCCCATGTCGCCGCCGCGATCGGCAATTATAGCGGCACGATCGCGCAGTATCTCGGCGACGGGGTGCTCGCCTATTTCGGCTATCCGCAAGCCACCGAGAACGACGCCGAACGTGCGGTCAGGGCGGCGCTGGAAATCATCCATGACCTGCCCGCGCTCACCCATTCGAATTTCCGCTTCAACGTCCGCATCGGCATCGCAACGGGCCTCGTCGTCATCGGTCAGCCGCGCGATACGCCGCTGACCGGCGAGCGTCTTGCAGTCGGGGAGACGCCCAATCTGGCGGCGCGGCTGCAGGCCATGGCGCCGCCGAACGGCATTCTGATTTCCGACAGCACGCGGCGGCTGGTCGGCGGCCTCTTCGAGCTGGCGAGCCGCTCGGGCGTTCAGGCCAAGGGCTTTGCCGGCCCGGTCAGCGCCTTTGAGGTGCTGAGTCTGTCGCCGATCGACAGCCGCTTCGAGGCGCTGCGCGGCGAAGCCACCCCGTTCATCGGCCGGGAGGACGAGGTCGCCCTGTTGCGCAGGCGGTGGGACCAGGCCCGCGGCGGCGAAGGCCGCGTCGTGCTGCTGTCCGGCGAGGCCGGCATCGGCAAGTCGCGCATTCTGAACCGTGTCCGCCAGGAATTCGAAATCGCGCCCGGCCACTGCCTGCGCTTCTTCTGCTCGCCGCTGCACACGCAGTCGGCGCTGTTTCCCTTCCTGAGCCATATGAAGAAGGCGGCCGAGCTCGGCGATGAGGACACCGATGCGGAGAAGCTCGCCAAGCTGACACGCTTCTTCGGGCCGATCCTCGACGAGCCGGCCGTCGCCGCAGAGGACATGGCCGGTCTCCTAGGCATCAGCGTGCAAAGCCAGCGCCTCGCCTCGCTCACCGCGCCGCAGCGCAAGGACGCAGCGATCAAAGCCTTCCTCGACTATCCGATCGCGCTGTCGCGGCAGGCGCCGGTGCTCGTCATTCTCGAAGACGCGCACTGGATCGATCCGACCTCGGTCGAGCTGCTCGACCGGCTGGTGTCGGAGATCGTCAAGCACCGCATCCTGCTGATCGTCACGGCGCGGCCGGAATATCAGCCGGTGTGGATTCCACATCCTTCCGTGACGCTGATCTCGCTCTCCAGATTCGGCTGGCGCGATGGCGCGGCGGTGATTTCGGGCGTGGCCGGCGGGAAGGCGCTGCCGCCGGAGCTGACCGAGCAGATCCTGGAGCGAAGCGACGGCGTTCCGCTGTTCCTGGAGGAGCTGACCCGAACGCTGCTCGACAGCGGCGTGCTCGAGGAGGCGGAGGGCGGCTTCAGATTGCGCGGCCTGCTGCCGGATGTGGCCCTGCCGAGCACGCTTCAGGACTCGCTGACCGCAAGGCTCGACCGTCTCGGGCCGGTGAAGGGGCTGGCGGAGGTCGGCAGCGTCATCGGCCGCGAATTCTCTCACGAATTGCTGCAATCGGTCGCCGGCCTTGCGGATGCCGAGCTGGACGACGGCCTTGCCCGGCTGATCGCCTCGGGTCTGGTCTACCGGCGCGGCACCGTGCCCGACGCCGTCTATTTCTTCAGGCATGCGCTGATCCAGGACGCCGCCTACGGCACCTTGCTGAAGAGCCGGCGGCAGCAGCTTCATGCGACGATTGCCGATACTATCCTGGCAAATTTCCCCGGCATTGCTGCGGCACAGCCGGAGGTGATCGCCCATCATCTAACGGCGGCGGAGGAATTCAGCCGCGCCATCGACTATTGGCTGATCGCGGGCAAGGCGCAGATCCGTGCCTCGGCCGATCTGGAGGCGATCAATCATCTCAAGCGCGGTATCGGCCTTCTCGATCGCGTCGCCGATCAGGCGCAAAGACAGCAGGCCGAGCTGAAGCTGCAGACCGCACTGATCGGGCCGCTCGTTGCGGTCAAAGGCGCGTCCTCTCCCGAAGTCGCGGATTGCTGCGAGCGCGGATTTGCGCTGTCGAGGATCGGCGGCATCTCGCCGATGGTGTTCCCGTTTATGTACGGGCAGTTCACCTACAACGTCTCGACCGGGAAGATCCGCCAGGCCGCCGAGACCGCCCGCAAATTCATCCAGATCGCCGAGGCGGCGAAATACGCCTCGGGCACGGTCGTCGGCAACCGCATGCTCGGACTGGCGCTGCTCGCCCTCGGCGAATACCGGCAAGCGCGGCAGGCGCTCGAGACGGCGCTCGCCAATTACCTGCCGGAGCGCGACGACAACGTTACCTTTCTGTTCGGCCAGAACGTCAAGGTGAACAGCCAGACGGTGCTGAGCCTCGCGCTCTACTGTCTCGGGGAATATGAGGCCTCGCGTCGGATCGGCCTCGAATGCATTAGGGCCGCGGAGAAGCTGAAGCACCCGCATACCACAGCGATCGCCATCAACTATCAATTGCAGGTGCATTATCTCGCCGGCGAATTCGAGGAGCTGCACGCTCAGGCGCGCCGCATGGTCGACATTTCGACCGAATTCGGGCTGGAGCATTTCGCCACCATCGGGCGCTTCTTTGCCGGACACGGTTTGTACATCCAAGGCCAGGTCGCGGCCGGCATCGCCCAGATGGAAAAGGCGCTTGAGACCTTCGAGCGGCTCAATCTCAGGCTCGGCTGTCCTGGATATCTGTGCATTCTGGCGAGAGCCAAATGCGAGCTTGGCGAGATCGCCGAGGCTCGCACCCTCTGCGCGGAGGCGCAGGCGCTGATGGAGGAATGCGAGGAGTTCTGGTGCGCGCCGGAAGTTCTTTGCGTCGAGGCGGAAATCGCCCTGCGCTCGGAGCCGCCGGAGCCGGAGCGTGCCAGATCCTTGCTGGACGAGGCGGCAAGCCGCGCCCGCGGGCTCGGTTCGCCGGCCTTTGAGGAGCGCTGCGAAGCCGCGCGCGAGCGGCTATTTGCCGAGCGCGTCGAGCTCGACGCCTGACGGATCGGCGGTCGCCATGAGAGCCGGTGCCGCCGCCAGCTTTGGAGCGCGCCTCCCCCTGTTCTTTCTCTGCCGCCAAGCCTCCGCATAGGGCTCGAGCCAGGCGGCGAGCCGTCCTGTCTCGTCGGTGACCTTCACCGGCTCGAAATGGCGCAGACGGTCCTCGCGGGAGATGTCGGCGGGAAATTCTAAATATTGCGGGTCCAACACATCGCTGCCGGCAAGATAGGTCCGGCGCGCGCCCGGCAGCGAGAACGACCAGACATAGCTGTGCAGCGTGCTCCCGACGAGCACGCACCAATGCAGCGGATCGAACCGGCCGCAATGCGCGAGGCGCTTCGCCAGGGAAAGCAGCACGCGGTGCCATTTGACGAGGGTCCATGGCCGCCGCGAGATGCGCTCGGCGAAATCTGTCAGCTCTTCGCCGGAGCTGCGCAGATGGGCGCGCGCATAGGCGACCGTCTCGCCGTCGAGATCGCGGAGGCACAGATCGGGCGCGAGGGCGCCGCTTTCGGCGTCCGCCCAGAACGCCTCCGTGCCGGCGAGCGGCGACACCATGCTGAAATAGGTCGGCATCGGGAAGCCGGGCGTGTCGGCGATCGCCTCGACCTGCGCGCGCATCTCCTCGACCGTGAACATGCGCGGATCGAACAGATAGCCGTAGCTGATGGCGATGCCACGGCTCTCCGCGAAGCGGATGTCAGCGATGATGTCCTGGCGCGCCGAAAGGTTCTGCGTCTTGTTGAATCGGCGCAGGAAAGCCCGGTCGAGCGACTCCAAGCCGATGAACAGCATCCGGCATTTTGACGCCGCCAGCCTCTTCACCAGCTCGCGGTCGTGCAGCACGTCCTGGGTGACGAGCGCGCCCCAGCCGCGCACGCGCGGATGCGCAAGCAGCAGATCGACGAGCCGCAGCATTCCCTGCCGGTGGTCGGCGAAATTGTTGTCGAGAAAGAAGATCGTCGGACACCAGCGTCTGAAGCTGAAGCGCGGGCTCGCAGCGATCGCATTGTCGATGGCGCGGCTGACGGTCGCCAGACCGTAAGCGGCGTGCCGCGCGCCTTCGGCTGGGATGACGCAGAAGCTGCAGCGGAAGCTGCAGCCGCGCGATGCCTCGATCAGATGCGAGGTCGGGCTGATGCCGCTTTTCCTGAAGATCGAATAATCGACCTCATAGGCGGAGATCCGCTCTGACGGCGAGCGATAGATCGGTTTGAGCACTCCCGCGCGGTAATCGGCGATGACGCTCGCGACGGCATCCACACCGCCGGCGCAGACCGCGTCGAAGAATTGCAAGGCAAATTCGGGGAACAGGGTGCAGATGCTGCCGCCGGCGATAACGGTCGCTCCCCGACGCCGGAAGAAATAGGCAAGCTGGCGCATCCGGTCGAAGTCGGCCTGCAATCCGGTCAGAAAAACCAAATCATAAGCGGTGGATCCGGCTGTATCGTAAGGGCCATGCCAGTCCTCGTGATAGAGATCGACATCGCAGCCGGCCCCTTTCGCAATCGAGGCGATGTGCAGCCCGGATAGTGGCTGCATGAATTGTCTGGAGCGCCTTTTCGTGCGGCCTTGTCTCAGATGTGCGCAGATGACGAGCGTTTTTTCCTGTGTTTTCGACTGGACTAAACACAACTCGTTTGCCCAGTCATCTTTGAAAAGCATTTCCCCCTCCCCCCATAAACGCAATACTCAAATATTGAATAAAGCGGAGCTTTTCCCTGTCAAGCCGGCGTCTTGAGAACGCCGACCGCCCGCAATGCCAGCAGGTTCCTATTCAGCAGACCTCGCCCGCGCTCCGCCGCCTGATCTCGGCAGCTTATGCGCGGGCGGGTCGCCATCTCAAGGCCGCTTAGACCCCGCAAGCGGACCTCAAGGCTGGCTGCAGACGAATGCGGGCGGCAAGGTGGTCGTGGCGAGACGCATCAGCTCCGCCTGCCGGTGCGTGCCGGTCTTGGCGAACAGGTTGCGCAAATGCGTCCTGGCGGTGTTGGAAGAGACCTCGAGGAGCTGCCCTGCCTCCAGCACCGTCAGACCCTCGGCGAGCAGTTCGAGCAGCCGCGTTTCGGCGTTGGTGATGCCGTAGCAGCGGGCGAAGAACTCGCTAGAGATCGTGGCCTCCCGCGTCAACTCCCGAATGATAACGGTGATGAACCGGCCGTCGCCGTGTTCATGCGTCGCGCCCGACTGTGAGCGCAGCGGCAACACCCAGGAAGCGGCCCGCACCGCGCCGTCGCTGTCATGCAGCGGCACGGCGATGCCCTGTCTCGGCAGATTGGCGACATTGCCGGCCGCGAGCGAGAGGGCGGACTGCAGGTCGGCCGAGGATTTGCGGCTGAAGGCGCGCAGCCGGCCGTGGCACTGCTGAATGACGTCGTTGTCGCCCAGAAGCTGGCGGGCGGCCTTGTTCATATGGACGATCTGGCCGGATGTGTCGGTCAGGATGATCGCGAGGCCGATAAGGTCGATCAACTCCAGGAGAACATCGCGTGGCAGGGTCTGGGTGGATGGGTATGCCTCGCAGTCAATGCTGCTGTTGAACTGCTGAAGTCCGTGATAGGCGTTCATGGCGGCACCAGCTTTTCGCATCGAGTTAGTGGGATGGCTCTGATGCGATGACGATGCGCGCGCGAGGTGCCCCCGGGCGTTGGCATTTGCCAAGGATTAAAAAAATATTCGCAGCTATTCGCCTTTCGCTTCGCGGACCAATTGTTCGAGGCGGGCAATATCGGCGATGCGTAAGCCGCTCCTTTCGCGGATGGCGATGTTCATGGCGCCAAGTCGGCTCAGCTCGCGGGAGACGGCTTCGCGGTGGGTGCTGACGCGGCTGGCCAGCTCGGAAAGGCTCGGTGCGGGCTTGAGCATCGCCTGGTTCTGTGCGGTGCCGGCGAGTGCGGCAAGGCGCAACAGCTCGGCGCGGATGCGGCTCTGGACGCCGAGCGTCGAGAACTCGTGCACGCGCTCCGAAAGGCGCCGGATTTGCGCGGCAAGGCCGAGCAGGGTGGCGAGCGCAACGGAGGGCTCCTCCAGCAAGACCTGCCGGAAATTGTCGGCGGACAGCGATGCCGTCGTGCAAAGCTCGAGCGCCTCCACGCTGGATGATCTCGCCCCGCCGTCGAGCGCGGCGATCTCGCCGAACTCTTCTCCTGGCTGAATATCCTTGAACAGGACGGCATGGCCTTCGGCCGAATAGATGATGACGCGCGCTTTTCCCGCGATCAGGAAGTGCACCTCGTGGGAGAAATCCAGATAGGAGACGATCTCGGACCCGGCCGGGTGCTCGCGCCATTTGCACAGCGCTTCGATCCGCGCGAGCGAGGCTTCGCCGAGGCCGGCGAAGATCGCGGCAGATTGCAGCGATTTCCTGCGTTCTTCGACGCGCAAGGGACACCTGGGGGATCGATATGCTTTACCACATCACAGGTAAGTAACACCAAAGCGAGCCGAAGATAAGGTCCAACTCCCCGCCCGAAGCGAAAACCTTGCCGGCCTCAAAGCCCGCTCGCAGCAACGCCTCGGCGCCAATCTTCGGCCGTCCGAGTCTTGCGATCTCATCTGTTTGGATGGCGTCCGGTCGGTCAAGATCCGTCAAAACATTCAAATCGTCAGTCCTTTTCGACGGAGATTGTCATGAAGACGAATGCAAGAATGCTTGGCACGTTTGCCGCGTTGATGCTTGCGCTGCAACTCGCGCCGGGCGCCGCGCCAACTGCAAGCGCCCAGCAGCAACGCTCGCTGGCGGCGGAAAGCCGGGCGGAAGCCTCGACCGCGATCGCAATCGTCACCGAGGTCCCGGAGCGCCCGAGCCCATCGACGGCGCCGCAGCCGGCCGCGAGCCAGCCGGCCCAAAAGCCGGTTCAGCAGAAACAGATCAAATGGGGGCCGGACGATTTCGTCTGCGACGAAGATGCGTGCATGCCGTAAGGGCGGCTTCGGTCCCGCCTGGCGGTTGCCGGAGTTTCGGCGGCGGTGCCTCGAAATGCCAAGGATCGGTTTGCTTTAGAGATGGGAAGTCGGACCATGCAGAACATCGTGCACAATGTCTTTGCGCATTCGCTGCTCAAATTTTCGGGCGGTATCGCGCGCATCTGGCAAGCGCTGGGCCACAGCTTTTCGGCCCTTTATCTCGGCGTGTGCGACGGGCTCGGGCTCTGGTCGAAATTCGGCGCCCTGGCCGACGACGACCGGGCCAAGGCCAGATTGGCTTGCAGAAAGCCCGATGCGGATGAGAATTGAAGGTGGGAATGGGCGCATGAGCCAGGCGCTATTCTCTGACCTTCCCTTACCGGTGCGGCGCTGAAAACGGAAATATCCGAACCGCTTCAGCGCCGTCTTCATCGCCCTAAGCGGGATCGATTTAGCCGCATTTATGCATGCCCAGTCCTCGTTATACGGACGAGCCTGTTCTGGTTTAGCGATTTTCGGCCTCTGAGCATGCGGAAGCCACTGCCGCAGTCGAGTGGGCGAGGAGGTCGTGTTTGCGGTTGACGGGAAGACGCCATTTGGGGCCGGGCTATGCAATTCCCGCAATTCCGCACTCTGCAACGCGCGGACCATTCTCTGTTCCTTGCGCATCTGTTGCGGCTCGACCGAGACCGCCGCAAGTCCCGCTTCGGCGAGCCGGTCGGCGATGGCTTCCTGCGCGACTATGTCGAACGAGCCGATCCCGAACACACGGTCGTGTTCGGCTGCCCGATCGGCATCTGACCTCGGCGTTCGAGGGCACGCTCGCCGGACACCCGGCCGGCGATCCCCAATTCCAGATCCTCTCCATCCGGATTTCGCCGAGCCGCAGGCTGAGCGCGTAAGCGGGACGGGCTTTTGATTCTCCCGATATTCCCTCGTCCCGCGACACGCAGCGGATGAAATTGCCGGGGCTCGTGCAAACGGGTGACGATCGATATTGCCGAACGAGGCTTTCATGAGCGCATAAGGAGGTATGCGCCATGGACCTGCTCATAACCACGATCGTGCTGTGGCTGTCGTCGAATTTCGATCTGCCGGCCATCTACGACCATCCTCGAGTTGAATTTACCGGCGCGGCCAAGATTGCGGCATTGCGCGATCCGGGGCTAATGAAACTGGGCGTGCGCACCGGCGAGGACAAAGCGCCCAAGAGCCCCCAATCAGCGATCGCCGTGTACGACGATTTGCGAAAGGTGATTTACTTGCCGGAAGGGTGGACCGGCAAGACGGCCGCGGAGTCCTCGATGCTGGTCCACGAGATGGTGCATCACCTGCAAAATCTTTCGCAGCAACGATTTCTCTGCCCCGAGGAGCGAGAGCAGCTTGCTTATGAAGCGCAGGAAAAGTGGCTCAAGATGATGGGGACGAGCATCACGCGGGAATTCGAGCTCGACCGCTTTACCATTCTCGTCCTGACCCATTGCATGTTCTGAGGACCAAGACCGTTCGATCAGGTGCCGCATCTCCGCGCGGTGCCACCTCAACCGGGTATTGCGGACGGAACCGGCGAGCTGGCGCCGACCTACTCCGCCGCCAGCTTCACATATTTGCCCTGGCCGACCGGGCAGCGCGCCCAGAGCGCCGAGAGGGCATCGGTGAGCCAGGCGATGTGCTCGTCGGTATGCAACGGCGTCGGCGTCAGGCGGATGCGCTCGGTGCCCTTGGCGACGGTCGGATAGTTGATCGGCTGCACATAGATGCCGTAGTCGCGCATGAGCGTGTCGGTCACCGCCTTGCAATGCACCGGATCGCCGACCAGCACCGGCACGATGTGGCTGGGATTGTCCATCACCGGCAGATCGCGCCCCTTCAGCACTGCCTTCAAGGTCCGCGCCCGCTCCTGATGCCTTGCCCGCTCGAGCTGACTCACCTTCAGATGCCGGATCGAGGCCAGCGCCCCCGCGGCGATGGCCGGGGCGAGCGAGGTGGTGAAGATGAAGCCGGAGGCATAGGAGCGGATGGCGTCGCAGCAGGCCTTCGAGGCGGCGATATAGCCGCCCATGACGCCGAAGCCCTTGGCCAGCGTGCCGTTGATGATGTCGATCCGGTCCATCAAACCCTCGCGCTCGGCGATGCCGCCGCCGCGCGGTCCATACAGGCCGACCGCATGCACCTCGTCGAGATAGGTCAGCGCGTTGTACGTCTCGGCCAGATCGCAGATCGCCGCCATCGGGGCGATATGGCCGTCCATCGAATAGACGCTCTCGAAGACGATGATCTTCGGTGTTTCCGCCGGGTATTCTTTCAAGAGCGCTTCCAGATGCTCTGGGTCGTTATGGCGCCAGATGCGCTTCTCGCCGCCGCCATGGCGGATGCCCTGAATCATCGAGGCGTGGTTCTTCTCGTCGGAGAAGATCACGAGGCCGGGGATCAGCTTGACCAGGGTGGAGAGCGTGGCGTCATTCGCCACATAGGCCGAGGTGAACAGCAGCGCCGCTTCCTTGCCATGCAAATCGGCCAGTTCGGCCTCGAGCTCGACATGATAATGGGTAGTGCCGGAAATGTTGCGGGTGCCGCCCGAGCCGGCGCCGACCGCATCGATCGCCTCATGCATGGCGGCGCGCACCTTGGGATTCTGGCTCATGCCGAGATAGTCGTTCGAGCACCACACGGTGACCGGCCGCGTATCGGCTTCCTCGGACTTCACGCCCTTGGCGAAATGCACCGCATTGGGATAGGCGCCGCAGCGGCGCTTGATGTCGGCGAAGACCCGGTATCGGCCTTCGGCATGAAGCTGCCCGATCCGGTCCTCGAAAATCTTCTCGTAGTCCATCATCGCCTCCCTTCGGGCGCTCTGGAGCCGGTTCAGCGACAGTTTAACGGCATCCGTCCGGACTGCGGGCCATTTTGTGCCACATGCCTCAAAATGCCGCTTTCCGGGTGCATCAACCCGCGCTTCGCTTCGGCCCGGCGCCTCGAACCGTGCGCTCGGCCTCAGCATAGGTGCTGGACCTTGCGTAAGTCTTCAAAAAACCGAAAGCCTTGATGCAAATCAACAATCTGCGGATCGTGACGTGAGGCCCCGCCTTAACACAGGAGCCGACATTAACATATAAGTCATTCTCGCGGAGGGCGGTCATAGGCGGATTGTCGCTTGCTGGCTGCGCCCACGGCGCCTGTCTTTGCGTGCCGGGCGGCAAATGCTATGCATGGGCGCGGACGCATTCGCGCCGGAGAGTGGAGAGGGGAAAAAGCATGCCAGGCGAGCCATTTGCGACGGGGCGCTGCCTTTGCGGCGCTGTAAGCTATACGATCAGCGGCGATCCCGTCCGCATGGGACAATGCCATTGCAAGGATTGCCAGCGCCGCTCAGGCACCGGGCATATGTCGAACGCCTTTTTCAAGGCAGGGGACGTGCAGATTGAAGGTGAGGCCAAGGGCTACCCGGTCACGGCCGACAGCGGCAATACCGTCAACTGGCATTTCTGTCCGACCTGCGGCAGCCGGATCTATGCAATAAACTCGGGGCGGCCGGGCATCATCGGCATCGCGGTCGGATCTGCGGACAATAATGACTGGTTCGAGCCGCAGGCCGTGGTCTACGCCAAGCGCCGCCCGAAATGGGATCAGACATCGACGGACATACCGAATTTCGAGGAAGGCATGCCGGTGCCGCCCACGCGCTGAAGCGATCGCCTCGAACTGAAGCGAATTCGCCTGCGGCCAAACCTAATGGTCATTCATCCCCGTCGTAAAAGAACTTCATCAGGTTGAGGCAGCTCGGGCAACTCCCCTGCTTGGCGCGCTCCCAGAACGCCGGCGATCCGAGATCGGAGAAGCCCTCGAATTCAGCCAGGCTGTCCGGCGCCAGATTGCGGAAGCCCATCGACCAGTCCGGGAAATTCCGTGCCGGGACCTCGCCTTCCTCAAGCACGATCTTGGTGTGATGACGCGGATCCTCCGCGATCTGCTGATAGAGCCGCTCGACCCCTTCTCTGTCGCCTTCGAGGAGCTGCATGAAATTGGCGCGCTCGCCGCTGTGCGAGATCTTGTAGATGAGCACGCCGGTAATGCCCGCCGCGTTGTTCCTGGCACGGCTCTTCTTGAGCAGCCGCGCCAGCTCCTCGGCCGACATCGGTCGCTCCGCCTGGCTGACATAGATCAGGTAGTGCATGGTCTTGCGCCTTTGAGGATCGACTCTGTTCTTTTCACCGCTACACGGCGTCAGCTTAACCGGTCTCGCGACTAGGGTTCAATATCGCTAAATTTCACATTGTCAAACATTATTCGACAATAGCAAATCTAAATTGACATAGGCGGTAAATTATGTATGAGATTTCTCACAGGCCGCAATGCTGCGGAGACTGATTTCGTGATGGCCGCGCGCGTGGGTAACAAACAGATACAAGACCCGCCCATCGACACTGCGCCGACCGACGCGCTCAGCATCGGCGTGAAGGCGGGGCGGACGATCCAGTCCATCGAACGCGCGCTCGACCTTCTCGACATCCTGGCCGGAGTGGATCGCGAGCTGAGCCTCAGCGAGATCGCCGCCGAGGCCGAGCTCAACAGCTCCACCTGCCATCATCTGCTGGCCACCTTGGTGAAGCGCGGCTATGTCGGCCGCAATAAACGCACGCGGACCTATTTCCTCGGTGCCCGGATCACCGAGCTCTCCAACAGCCGGCTCAAGCAGTTCAATCTCACCGACATCGCCATGCCCGAACTCCTGGCGCTCAACGAGACGACGGGCGAGTGTGTGCATCTGGCGGTCATGCGGGGCTACGCGCTGGTTACGCTCGCCAAGCTCGACTCGCGCCTGCCCGTGCGGGTCGGTGCCGATCAGATGAGCAACGCCAACGCCGCTCACGCCACGGCGATCGGCAAGGCGATCCTTGCCTGGCTGCCGGAGGCCGAGATCGCGCGCGTCATCGCCAATAACGGGCTCGGGTGCTTCACCGACAACACCATCAACACGATCGCCGGGCTCATGGAGGAGCTTCGGCTGACCCGCCGTCACGGCTATTCGATGGACGATGAGGAATTTCAGCCAGGCGTCGTCTGCATCGGCGCCGCCATCCGCGATCACAGCGGCGCGGTGATCGGATCGATTGCCTGCTCGATGCCGGCCATGCGCGCCAAAGGCAAGACTCGCGAGAAAGTCAAGGCAGCGGTTAAGCTTTGCGCGGCGGCGATTTCAGAAAAATTTGGCGGGGTCAAGAATAACCTGGCCGCAAACCGTGTTGATGACTGATCAATTGATTTCAGCCTAAGCGGGAGTAACACGTCATGCCCATGCCTCAGACTGTAAAAACCAGTCCGGAGTTCAAAGATTCCGGAGACGATGAAGGCATGGATCCTGGGT
This sequence comes from uncultured Alphaproteobacteria bacterium, assembly GCA_963798805.1. Lineage (GTDB taxonomy): Bacteria > Pseudomonadota > Alphaproteobacteria > Rhizobiales > Rhodomicrobiaceae > CAVZCK01. The sequence continues at coordinate 435,432 of CAWCVC010000011.1, read as the reverse complement.
GATCCCGGCCAGCTTGCCTTGACAGACAAACCCGTTCCGGTACCGGGCAAGGCCGAGGTTCTGGTCCGTATCGATGCGGTTGCCATTTGCGCGACCGATCTGGAGATCATCCATCACGGCCCCCCTGCCCAGATCCAGGGGGGCCTCCCTTTCAACAAAGGCTTCACGCCCGGCCACGAATATATGGGCACCGTGGTGGCGCTCGGTCCTGGCGTCGACGAGTTCGCCATTGGCGACCGCGTGACGGTCGAGATCCATGCCGGCTGCGGTCAATGCAAGCGGTGCCGTGAAGGCATGTATACCTCCTGCCATAATTACGGGATGAATTACGGCGACGTCGACAAGGGCCACCGCGCCAACGGCTTCACCACCGACGGCGGCTTCTGCGAATATCAGGTCAACAACATCAACACGCTGATCCATCTCGACGACAGCATGAGCGACGAGGAAGCGACCCTCGTCGTCACCGCCGGCACGGCCATGTACGGCCTCACCGAGCTCGGCGGTCTCGTCGCCGGCGAAAGCGTGGTCGTCACCGGCCCCGGCCCCATTGGGCTGCTCGGCGTGGCGGTCGCCAAGGCGCTCGGCGCCCAGCCGGTGATCCTGACCGGCACCCGCGACAACCGGCTGGAGATCGGCAAGAAGCTCGGTGCCGATTACGTCGTCAATATCCGCAATGAGGACCCGGTCGAGGCGGTCCATCGCATTACCGGCGGCCAGGGCGTCGACTATGTGCTCGAATGCTCCGCGGCGGCGAATGCGGTCAACGAAGCCGCGCAGATGGTCAATCGTGGCGGCAAGATCTGTCTTGCGGCTTTCCCGCATGAATCGCCGGAGGTCGACATCGCGCACATCGTGCGTAACAATATCTATATTTACGGCATACGCGGCGAAGGCAAATCGGCGACGCACCGGGCCGAGGCGTTCATGCGCCAGAAACGTTTCGACGCGACGCTGATCCATACGCACACCTTTGCGATGAAGGATCTGCCGGAGGCGCTGCGCTATGCCAGGGATCGTGTCGAGGATGCGATCAAGGTCGTCGTCAAGAACGAGCATGCGGCGGCGCGTCGGGCCATAGCGGCGGAGTAGTCCGCTCCGCTCAAGGCGTCCCGGGTAGACTGGCTTTGCGCATCCCGGGACCGGCCGATGTGCTGAAACGAAACGGTCGGGGTTCTTATTGGACCATTGATGCTGCAGGGAGGGCAGCGATGCTGACCTGTGATCATTATTATTTGCCGAAGGGCCTTGAGGAGGCGCTGAGCCTGTGGGCGAGTGCGGCCCAAGGCAGCCGGCTCGTCACGGGCGCGACGGACATCCTCCCTTGGGCGCGCGAAGGCCGTGCGGGCGACGTGCATCTGCCCGCGGTCGTCGATCTGAGCCGTGTCGGCGAGCTTGCCGACTACCGGATCGCGGATGGCAAGGTCCGAATCGGCGCCGCTCTCCCCTATCAGCGCTTCCTCGAGGACGGAACGCTGAGGCGGCATCTCCCGTGTATGCCCTATTGCGCGGTGTGGTTCGCCGACGACCAGATCCGCCAGCAGGCGACGCTGGCGGGCAACATCGTCAATGCTTCCCCCGCTGCCGATGGCACGCCGCCAATCCTCGCTATGAACGGCGAGATCGAGCTTGCCCGCCTCGATGGCGACAAGGTGGCGACGCGCAAAATGCCGGTTGCCGAATTCGTCCTCGGGCCGGGCAAGACGGCGCTCGGCAAGGATGAGATCGTCACGGCGGTGATCTGCGACTCCATGGACGGGTATGGCGGCGCCTTCGAGAAGGTCGGGCAGCGCCGCTCGCTCGTCATTTCCTCGGTCTGCGCCGCCGCGCTGGTGAAGACCGATGCGGCCGGCAGCATGTTCGAGGATGTGCGCTTGGCGCTCGGCGGCATCGGCCCGGTACCGGTGCGGCTCGACGATGTCGAGGCGATGCTGCGGGGGCAGCCGATCACGCGCGAGCTGATTGCGGAGGCGGCCGCGCGCCCGGCCGAGCGCGTCGCTTCGCGGACGCGGCGCGACTACCGCCGGAAAGTGGTGAGGGGCTTTGTCGGGGCGGCAATTCTCAATGCCTTAGCCGATTGCGGCGTGCCTTTGCCCGGTGCGGCGCAAAGGGAGCCTGCTCATGTCTGATCTACCGATCGAAATGACCGTGAACGGCCGGAGCGTGAAGCGCCGCGCGGCCGCGCATCTGCGGCTGCTCGATTTCCTGCGCGATGACCTCAATCTCACCGGCACCAAGGAAGGCTGCGGCGCGGGCGAATGCGGCACCTGCTCGGTTTTCGTCGACGGCAAGCTGGTGAAATCCTGCCTGATGCCGCTGGCCAAGGCGCAAGGCGCGACTATCGAGACCGTCGAAGGGCTGGCCGGCAAGGGCAATCAGCTCACCGAGCTTCAGCGCGCCTTCCACAAGACCGGCGCCAGCCAGTGCGGCTATTGCATCCCCGGCATGGTGATGGCGGCCACGGCGGCGCTGCGCGACAATCCGAATGCGGATTTCGAGGAGATCAAGGAACGGCTTGGCGGCAATATCTGCCGCTGCACCGGCTACATCAAGATTTTCGAGGCGGTCGAGATCGCCCGCGACGTCATCAATGGCAAGCTGTCGCCGGCGGCACTGGAGCCGGACGGGCCCGGCCAGTCCTTCATCGGCAACAATGTCCGCCGGCTCGATGCGCCGAGCAAGGTGAGCGGCCGCCTACGCTATGCGGGCGACATGGTCATGCCCGGCATGCTGCACATGCAGGTGCTGCGCTCACCGCATCCGCACGCGCGCATCACGTCGATCGATGTCAGCGAGGCCGAGGCGCTCCCCGGCGTCGCCTGTGTCATCACCGCCGCCGACGTGCCCGGCGAGGACGGCTTCGGCGTGTTCGTCCACGATCAGCCGATCATGGCTCGCGGCGTCGTCCGCTATGTTGGTGAGGCGGTCGCGGCCGTCGCTGCCGAGGACGTGCTGACGGCGCGTGAAGCGCTGCGCCGCATCAAGGTCGATTACGAGGAGCTGCCGGCGGTCTTCGATCCGGAAGAGGCCATGCGGCCCGGCGCGCCGGTGCTTCACCCTCAAGCACCGGACAATCTCGTCAAGCATATCCCGATCCGCAAGGGCGACACCGAAAAGGGCTTTGCCGAGGCAGACCTGATCGTCGAGGAACGCTACGACACGCAGCAGGTTGAGCATGCCTATCTCGAGCCCGAGGCCGGCATCGCCTACGTCGACCACGACGACGTCGTGACCGTGATCTCACCGAGCCAGAACATCACCCACCACCGGCACATGCTCTCCAAGATCATCGACAAGCCGATCAACAAGGTGCGCTTCATCATGAGCCCGGTCGGCGGCGGCTTCGGCGGCAAGGAGGACATGATCTATCAGGGCATGCTGGCACTCGCCGCGATGAAGAGCGGGCGGCCGGTGCGCATCGTCTTCACCCGCGAGGAGTTGATCGTCTCGACGGCCAAGCGCCATCCGGCTCGGATCACGCTGAAGATGGGCCTGAAGAAGGACGGCCGCATCACCGCCGCCGAGTTCAGGATGATCTCCGACGGCGGCGCTTACGGCATGTCGACCGAGGGCGTAATGCGCAAGGCGGCGATCCTCTCCTGCGGGCCTTACGACATCCCCAACGTCAAGATCGACACATTCGGCATCTATACCAACAACACTCCGTCGGGCGCCTTCCGCACTTTCGGGGCCATGCAGGCCCAGTTCGCCACCGAGTCGCATCTCGACATCTGCGCCGAAAAGCTCGGCCTCGATCCGTTCGAGATCCGCCGCTGCAATATGATGCGTGATGGCGCGCTGACCCATACGAAGCAGGAGCTCGGCTCGGTTTCGCTCGGCACTGTGCTAGAGACCGCCGAGAAAGCTTCCGCGTGGGAGCCTGGTGTTCCCGGCCGCGGGGCAACGCGCTCCGATCTCGGCGGAGACGGCACGCGCAAGCCTTGCACGCTCGGAGCACGGCTCTCCAAGCCGCAGGCGCCGAGCAAGAAGGAGGTCGCGTGATGCAGCGCAAACTCCGCGGCCGCGGCATGGCGGCATCCTGGTATGGCATTGCGCGGACGGCGACCATCGACCGCGCCGGAGCCTGGGCCGAGCTCGACGATGGCGGCACCGCCAAGATCGTCACCGGGGTCACCGAGATCGGCGAGGGTATCCTGACGCTGCTCGCCCAGGTCGCCGCCGAGGAACTCGGCGTGCGGCCGGAAGATGTGACGCTCGGCGATAATGACACCGCGCGCTCGCCCGAGGCGGCGCACGCCGGGGCGACCCGCCAGACCTATATGATCGGCAATGCCGTGGCGATCGCCTGCCGCGATGCCCGCGCCAAGCTCGACAAGGAGATCGCCGCGGTCTGGGGCGTCGAGGAGAGCACGCTGCGCGCCTTCAACGGCGAGATCTGGTCAGAGGGCAGCAATCTGCGCATGTCGATGGAGGAAGCCGTCGACATCTGCAAAAAGCGCGGCGTGGTGCCGGTCGGCTCCGGCTCGTTCACCGCGCACGGCACCGGCCTCGATCCGGTCGACGGCTCGGGCAGCCCGTGGCAGGCCTATGTGTTCGGCTGCCAGGTGGCCGAGGTCGAGATCGATACGGTGACCGGCGAGGTGCAGGTGCTCGGCATCTGGGCGACGCATGATGTCGGACGGGCGATCAATCCGCGCGGCGTCGAGGGCCAGATCGAAGGCGGCATCGTGCAAGGGCTCGGCCAGGCGCTGATGGAGGACTATCAGCTCGAGAGGGGCCACACCAAGACGCACGGCTTTGCCAAATACATCCTGCCGACCGCGCTCGATATCCCGCAGATCAACATCAATCTGGTCGAAGACCGCGACCCGAAAAGTCCGCTCGGAGCCAAAGGCATCGGCGAGCCTTCGCTCGTCCCGACTGCCCCCGCCATTCTCAATGCCATCTACGACGCCATCGGTGTACGGATCAAATCGCTTCCGGCGACCCCGGAGAAAATTCTCGCTGCTCTCGGAGAAAGAGATTCGCGCAAGGGCAAAGAATTGGCGGCAGCCAATTGATAGCTCCGCGCGCGCAAATGGTGAATAAAACGACCGGGCACTAACCCTACCATGGAGAGGACCTGTATGAGTAGCCTAAATCGCAGAACAATTTTAGCATCAGTGGGTGCACTGATCTTCGCGGCTGGGGCGCTGGCAACGCCGAGCCGGGCGGAATATCCGACCAAACCGGTGGAGATGACCATTCTCTTCGGCGGCACGGCGAACACGATCGGGCAGTTGCTCGCTCAGCTGATGACCAAGGACCTGGCGCAGCCTGTGGTTCCGGTCAGCCGGCCGGGCGGCGGCGGCGCAGTGGGCTATAGCCACGTTCAGGCGACGCCCGCGGACGGCTATAACATCGTCTGGAACTCGAACTCGATCAGCACCTCGCACTATCAGGGCAACATCCCCTTCGACTACACGGCCTTTACGCCGATCGCGCGCGTTTCGACCGAGGTTCCGGCTCTCGCGGTGCGCTCCGACTCCGGCTGGAAGTCGCTGCAGGACATGGTCGAGGCGGTCAAGAAGTCGGGTGAGAAGCTGAAAGTCGGCGCGTCCGGCAAGGGCTCCTTCACCCATCTGACCTCGGTGGCGCTGTTCACCGCGCTCGGCATCGGCGACAAAATCATCTATGTGCCTTACGACGAGGGCCGTGCGCCGGCCGAGCTTCTCGGTGGCCGCGTCGATGCGGCTCTGCAATGGCCGGGGCAGTTCGTCTCGCATGTGAAGGCGGGGACCTTGCGCGTCCTCTGCGTGACCGGCGACAAGCGCGTGCCGATTCTGCCTGATGTGCCGACGGCGAAGGAGCAGGGCGCCGACATCAACATCACCATGTGGCGCGGCCTTGCCGCTCCGAAGGGCACCCCGCCCGAGGTGATCAACAAACTTGAGGACGCTGCGAAGAAAGCGACCGAAAGCAAGGAGTTCCAGGATGCGGCGGCCAAGATCGGTTTCACGCCGGCCTATCTGGACAAAGAAGACTTCGGCAAGCTGATCGAATCCGATGACAAGACCATCGGCAAGCTGATGAGCGATCTCGGCTTGAACAAGACGAAGAAATAACCAAGGAACGACGGTAGTAAGGAAGAGCGGATCAGTTATGAGTGTCAGCCACCGCGATCGCCTCGTCGGCTTTGTCCTACTGACGATTGGCCTGATCTGGTCGGGCCTCGTCTATGAGACCATCCCGCCGGGTGATCCGGGCACGGTCGGTCCTCGGGCTTTTCCGCTCCTTCTCGGCATTATCCTCGTCGTACTCTCTGCCATCATGGTGGTCCGCTCCTTCTTCGAAAGTGAAGGCGCGGACCGCGCACCCGCTCATGGGCCGGCAGAGCCGTCGGCAAGCTGGTTCGAGGCAAAGGTCGCGGGCGGGGTGTTTCTGTTCATCGTGCTCTACGGCTTTTTCCTGGAGCGCCTCGGCTTCCGCATCGCGACCGCCGCTCTCGTCGCCGCTGCGATGGTCGGTCCCCTGAAGATCCGGAACCCGCTTCTGATCATCCTTTTCTCCGTCGGCATGGCCGTTGGCTGCTGGCTGGTCTTCAACAAGCTGCTTGGCGCCTACATGCCTTATGGCAGCTGGACCTCGATGGCCTGAGGGCGACCATGGACGTAATTTACGACGCACTCTCGGTTTCGCTCAACTATCACGTTCTGATCGCGATGGCCTTCGGAACCATCATCGGGCTGATCTTCGGCGCCATACCGGGGCTGACCTACACCGTGGCGCTCGCCGTGGTGCTGCCACTGACCTTTACGCTTGGCCCGTTCCCGTCGATTGCCATGATGCTGGGCACCTTCAACGGCGGCATGGCCGGCGGCGCGATCTCGGCGATCCTGCTCGGCATTCCCGGAACGCCCTCCTCCGCGGCGACCGTGGCCGACGGCTACGCTATGACCCGCATGGGCAAGGCCTCGCTGGCGCTCGGCGCCTCGATCGTAGCCTCGACCTTCGGCGGGCTGTTCAGCCTCATTATCATGATGGTCTCGGTCAATCTCGTTGCCCGCATAGCGATCAAATTCGGACCGGCCGAGATTTTTGCCCTCGTCTTCTTCGGGCTGTCGACGATCTGCGCCATGGCCGAGAAGTCGCTCGTCCGTGGTCTGATCGCCGGCGTCATCGGCCTGATGCTGATGACCATCGGCCTTGATGAGATGGATGCTACCCGCCGTTTGACCTTCGGCTTCACCGACATGCTGCAGGGCGTCAACCTCGTGGTGGCCATGGTCGGGCTGTTCGCCGTCCCGCACGTGATCGAGGCGCTGCTCAGCTATCTCAAGGGCGAGTACACGCCGGTCAAAGCCTCCGATGTCCGGGTCGAGCTGCCGACCTGGAAGAGCATCAAGAGCTACTTCTGGCTGATGGTGCGGACCTCGGGCATGGGCACCGTCATTGGCGCCATTCCGGGCGCGCACGGTCCCGTCGCCGCCTTTCTGGGCTACGATCACGCACGCCGCTTCTCAGACCACCCCGAGCAGTTCGGCAAGGGAGCAATCGAAGGCGTGATTGCTCCGGAGTCATCGCATAACGCGGTGACGGGCGGCGCGATGATTCCGCTCCTGGCGCTCGGCATCCCGAGCGATCCGGCGACCGCCATCATCCTCTCGGGCCTTCTCATTCACGGCCTCACCCCCGGCCCGCTGCTGTTCTCGCAGCACCCGGCCGAGGTCTACAGCGTCTATCTGTCCTTCATCACCTCGCATATCGTCATCATCATCGTCTGGCTGCTCGGCATCCGCGCTTTCGTGCAGGTGCTGCGCGTGCCGGCGCATCTTCTCGCCATCGCCATCATAGTGATGTGCGTGATCGGCTCCTATGCTGTGCGCAACAGCCCCTTCGACGTCTACACGATGGGCATTATCGGCCTCGCCGGCTACGTGCTGCAGCGGGTGCAAATTCCGGTCACGCCGATCGTTCTGGGGTTGGTGCTGGGGCACACGCTGGAGAAGGAATTCCGCACGGCCATGGTGCTGTCGGATAACAGTCTGGACATTTTCTACACCTCGCCGGTGGCGATGACGCTGTTCGGCCTCTCCCTCCTGGTCGTGGTCCTGCAGCTCCGGAGCGCGTGGAAGTCGAAACGCCCTAAGCAGCCGAGCGCTCAGCCCAATCTGTTGAGGGAAGAGCCGAATGCTTGACAGGATGGCCGGGGAGACGGGGCAGAGCGCCGCGATGCGCCAGCGCGCGCGGCTGATTGCCAAGGCGGGCGGCCTGTTGGAAGCCATGCGTGCCGGCGAACTCGGCGGCATTTTCAAGCTGACGCTGTCCGAGGCACTGGTCATCGGCCTCCTGAAACAGGGCGTGCGCAAATATTTCGCCATTTTCGGCCATGGCTCGACTGATCTCGGCGAAGCGCTCCGCGTCTATGAGGAAGAAGGCGCCCTCCGCGTTATCAACTGCCGCAACGAGGTCGAGATGGCGCACGCCGCGACGGCGCTCGCCTGGACCTATGGCGAAACGCCCGCGGTCGTTACCTCCATCGGGCCGGGCGCGTTGCAGGCCATGGCCGGATCGCTGGCGGCAGCCTCGAACGGCGTCGGCGTCTACCACATCTATGGCGACGAGACGACACGTGGCGAAGGCTACAACATGCAGCAGATCCCCAAGCCGCAGCAGGGCCTGTTCGGCCAGCTCACCGCGGTGATGGGGCAGTCCTATGTGCTGCATACGCCGGGCGCGCTGCGCGATGCAATGCGGCGGGGGACCGCCTGCGTGCATCACCCTTACAAGGCCGGGCCGTTCTATCTGCTCCTGCCGCTGAACACACAGCCGGAGATGACCGACGTCAATCTCGATATCTTGCCGGAGCGGCTCAAGGTACCGGCGGTGATCCCAGCGGGGACAGAGGCGCTGGACGAGGCCGTTGCCCTCATCGCCAAATATGACCGCATCGCCATCAAGGCCGGTGGCGGCACGCGTGGCGCGGACGCCGAGCTCCGCCAGCTTGCCGAACGCATCGGGGCGGCGGTGGTGCTGTCACCCGGCTCGACCGGCGTGCTGCCGGACGCCCATCCGCAGAACATGCATGTCGGCGGCTCGAAAGGCTCGATCTCAGGCAACCATGCGATGGAGAACGCACAGCTCCTGATCGCCATCGGCACGCGCGGCGTCTGCCAGGCCGACTGCTCCGGCGTCGGCTATCCGTCGGCCGAGGCGGTGATCAACATCAATGGCGATCTTGCCGACCTGATGCACTATGCCAATACAGTGGGGCTGCCGGGCGATATCCGCGCGGTGATCGGGCGGCTGCTGGAGGCGATCGGCAAGTCGAATGCCATCGATCCGGCGCGCAAGGCGGCTTGGCTCGCGGCCTGCGCCGAGAAGAAGAAAGCCTGGACCGATTTCAAGCGCGGGCGCTTCGAAGCTGCGCCGATGCATGACGAGGTCTGGGGCCGGCCGGTGCTGACCCAGCCCGCCGCCATCAAGATCGCCGCCGATTTCGCCAAGGCCGAGGGCGCGGCGAAATATTTCGATGCGGGCGATGTGCAGGCGAACGGCTTCCAGATCGTCGAGGACGACCGCACCGGCGACACCTACACCGAAAGCGGCGCCTCCTATATGGGCTTCGCCGTCTCGGCGCTGCTGGCGAATGCCGTTGCCGATCATCCCCGCTACGGCATCGCCTTTACCGGCGACGGCTCCTTCATGATGAACCCGCAGATCCTGATCGATGCGGTCGAGCACGGCGCCAAGGGCATGATCGTGCTGTTCGACAATCGCCGGATGGCCGCGATCACCGGGCTGCAGAAATCGCAGTACAAGGCCGAATTCGCCACCCACGACAGCGTGGCGGTCGATTATGTGAAGCTTGCCTCGGCTGTCGCCGGCATCAAGGCGCTCTGGGGCGGCACTACGGCGGATGAGTTGCGGGCGGCGCTCAAGGAAGCCCGCGCGCATGACGGTCTGTCGCTGGTGCATGTGCCGGTCTATGCGGGCGACGATCCGCTCGGGGGCATGGGCGCCTATGGCTCCTGGAATGTCGGCAATTGGGTCGAGGACGTTCAGGCGCGCTATCTGGAGCAAAAGATTTGAGCTGATAAGATCGCCGCAGTCGTCGTCCCGGACGCAGCGCAGCGATTTATCGGTGCGCTGCAGATCCGGGACCTCGCGAGATCCCGTGTCTGCGATGCGCCACTGACGTGCTGCATCGCGCACGGGATGACAATTAAGCAGAGCCGCGGGATCAAAGGGACGGAAATAAAAATGGCGGACACGGACGATCATGGTTTTGCCAAGGGCCTGACCAATTACGGCGATAAGGATTTCTCGCTCTATCTGCGCCGGTCCTTCGCCTCCTCGATGGGCTATTCGCGCCAGATGCTGGCGAAGAAGATCGTCGGCATCGCCTACACCGGATCGGGATTCAACAACTGCCACCGCCATTTTCCTGAGCTGCTTGAAGCGGTGAAGCGCGGTGTGCTGGCTGCAGGCGCGCTGCCGGTCGAATTCCCCACTATCTCGCTCGGTGAGGTGTTCCTCAATCCCACCAGCCTCAAATTCCGCAATTTGATGGCCATGGACACGGAGGAGATGATCCGCGCCCAGCCGATGGATGCTGTGGTGCTGATGGGCGGCTGCGACAAGACCGTGCCGGCCCAGCTCATGGGCGCGGTCTCCGCCGATCTGCCGGCGGTCCAGATCGTCGCCGGGCCGATGATGACCTCGCGCTATGGCGAGGAGCGGCTGGGCGCCTGCACCGACTGCCGCAGCTTCTGGGCCAAATATCGCGCGGGCGAGATCGACAAGAGCCAGATCGACAACATCGAGGCGCGGCTGGCGACGACGGCCGGCACCTGCGCGGTGATGGGCACTGCCTCGACCATGGCCTGCATCAGCGAAGCGCTGGGCATGTGCCTGCCGGGCACGGCCGCGATCCCCGCCGTCCATGCCGACCGGCTGCGCGCCGCCGAAGCGACGGGCGCGACGGCCGTGCACCTCATCGAGCGGCCGATCAAACCCAGCCAGATCATCACGCGCGGCGCCGTCGAGAACGCCCTGCGTGTCCTGCTCGCGCTCGGCGGCTCGACCAACGCCATCATCCATCTGACCGCGATCGCCGGCCGCGCCGGCATCGATGTGCCGCTTAGCTGGCTGAACGAGCTTTCCGACACCACGCCCGTGCTCGTCAACCTGAAGCCGGTCGGCGCGCATTATATGGAGGACTTTTTCTTCGCCGGCGGCCTCGGCGCCGTCATGCGCGAGCTGAAGCCGCTGCTCAATCTCGACTGCATGACCGTGACGGGCGAGACGCTCCGGCAAAGGCTCGATGCGGAAGACGGCCCCGTCGACCGCAAGGTAATCGCCAGCGCTGCCAGTCCGCTGGAGCCGCAAGGCGGGCTCGTGGCGCTGTTCGGCTCGCTGGCGCCGCGCGGCGCCATCCTGAAGCGCTCCGCCGCGGACAAAAATCTGTTCGAGAAGGAGGGCAGGGCGGTCGTCTTCACCTCGCTCGAGGATCTGGCCGCCCGGGTCGATGATCCCGAGCTCGACATCACCGCCGACGATTTCATGGTCCTCCAGAACGCCGGGCCGACCAGCGCCTCGGGGATGCCGGAGGCCGGCTATCTGCCGATCCCGAAGAAACTCTCCTCGAAGGGCGTCAAGGACATGGTGCGCATCTCGGACGCCCGCATGTCCGGCACGGCTTTCGGCACCATCATCCTGCATGTGACGCCCGAAGCGGCGGCGGGCGGCCCCCTGGCGCTCGTCCGCAACGGCGACCGCATCCGGCTGTCCGTCAAGGAGCGCCGCATCGACCTCCTGGTCGACGACGCCGAACTCGCGCGCCGCAAGGCGGAAGGACCTTTTACCCAGCGCGATCCCGCGAAGCTGCGCGGCTATGATAAGCTCTATGCTGAACAGGTTCTGCAGGCCGATGAAGGCTGCGATTTTGCCTTTATGAAACCGGCAAGGAATGGCTGAGAGCGAAGCAAGGCGCGCGCGCAAGAGGCTGATCATTCGGGACGACAGCCGGCCCGTTCTGCCGCGTTTCGTTCGCCTGCATGAGGACCGCGTGCGGAGCCGCTGGGTGCTGCTGGCGCCGGAGCGCATCGTCGAGCCCGACGAGGTCGCCATCGAGGTTTTGCGGCTTTGCGACGGGCGGCGCACGCTCGGCCAGATCGCCGATGAGCTGGCGGCAAGCTATGACGCGCCTTCGGCTGAGATTTTCCGCGATATCGTCGGCCTCCTTCAAGACCTCGCCGACAAGGGCTATATTAGAGACAATGCCTAGCGTAATGCCATTCGAGCGGGTCGCGCCGAAAGAGGCGATCCGGGTCAACGCCCCGGAGGGGATGCTTGCGGAGCTGACGCATCGCTGCCCGCTGCAATGCCCCTATTGCTCCAATCCGCTCGAGTTGGAGCGCGTCAATCGCGAGCTGTCGACGGCGGAATGGTGCGACGTGTTCAGCCAGGCCGCCGAGCTCGGCGTGCTGCAGACGCATCTCTCCGGCGGCGAGCCGACGCTGCGCACCGACCTTCACGAGATCGTCGCCCATGCGCGCAAGGCGGGCCTGTACACCAATCTGATCACCGCCGGCGTCACGCTGAGCCGCGAGCGCCTGGAGCAGCTCGTCGAGGCCGGGCTCGACCATGTGCAGATCTCCTTCCAGGACGCCGATCCCGAGAATTGCAACCGCATCGGAGCGATCAAGGGCGGCTTCGACAAGAAGATGGCGCTCGCCGGCTGGCTCGCCGAGCTGGACGTGCCGCTCACCGTCAACGCGCCGGTCCATCGCCAGAACATCCACAATCTCGAAGCGATCATCGGCCTCGCCGAGCGCCTCGGCGCCATCCGTATCGAGGTCGCGCATGTGCAATATTACGGCTGGGCCCTGCGCAACCGCGCCGCGCTGATGCCGACCTATGATGAGACCATGCGCAGCGTTGAGACCGTGACGCGCGCCATCGACCGGCTGAACGGCATTATGAGCATCGACCTGGTCGTGCCGGACTATTATGCGGCAACGCCGAAGCCTTGCATGGGCGGCTGGGGCAGCCGCTTCTTCAATGTGACGCCGTCCGGCAAGGTACTGCCCTGCCATGCGGCGGAAAGCCTGCCTGGCCTTGCCTTTGACAATGTGCGCGACCGGTCTCTTCGCGAGATCTGGTACGAATCCGACGCCTTCAACGCCTTCCGCGGCACCTCATGGATGCGTGAGCCCTGCCGCTCCTGTGACCGCCGCGAGATCGATTTCGGCGGCTGCCGCTGTCAGGCACTCGCTTTGACCGGCGAGGCGGAGAACGCCGACCCGGCCTGCGCCAAGTCGTCCTTCAACACCGAGATTGTGGCTCTGGCCGAGCGGGAAGCCGCCGAGGCGCCGCCGCCTTTCGTCTTCCGGCGCATGGGACGGGGCGCGGTCTGAGCACGGCCCCGGGCGTTGAATAAGCGGCCGTCATTCCCGCGAAAGCGGGAATCCGAACCTCTTCCCCTCCATGGCGTTTGACTGCGATAGCATTGCGCGCTACTTGCACGCGCATGATTCGCGCCGCAACCGGCTCACCTGCGGCCAACCCAATTGGGGGAACGGACATGTCAGCACCGTCCAGCATTCGGCCTCGCAACATTTTGCGGGCCGCCATTACCGCTTTCGTATTTTCCTCCCTGTCGTCCGCCGCATTCGCCGCCGGGTGCGGCCATAGCGCCGCCGGCTTCGAGTTCTTGGCTCGAAAGCTTCAAGGCCGAGGCCGCCGCCGAAGGCATTTCTCGCGCCACGCTCGCCTCGGCGCTCTCCGGTGTCAGCTACGACCGGCACGTCATCGGCCTCGACCGTGGCCAGCGCTCATTCCGGCTGAGCTTCGAGCAGTTTTACGCCCGCCGCGTCTCGAACGCGATGATCGCCAAGGGCCGCCGGCTGATGCACAGCTACGGCTCCACCCTCAGCCGGATCGAGCAACGTTTCGGCGTGCCGGCTCCAATCATTATCGCGATATGGGGCCTGGAAACCGGCTATGGCCGCGACGGCAGCGGCCGTTTCGGCATCATCCGCTCGCTGGCGACGCTTGCCTATGATTGCCGCCGCTCGGAGTTCTTCCGCAAGGAGCTGCTGGCGGCCTTGAAGATCGTCCAGCGCGGCGATCTGACAGCCGCGCAGCTTCGCGGCGGCTGGGCCGGTGAAATCGGCCAAGTGCAGTTTCTGTCCTCGTCCTATTTCAAATATGCGGTGGATTTCGACGGCGACGGACGCCGCGACCTCGTGCGCAGCGTGCCGGACATGCTCGCCTCGACGGCGAATTTCCTGAGGGCCTATGGCTGGCAGCGCGGCCAGGGCTGGCATCCGGGCACTGGCAATTACGCCGTGCTGCATGAATGGAACAAGGCCGAGGTCTATGTGCGCACCATCTCGGTGATGGCGGACAAGCTCGCGGGGAATAGCTGAGGCTTCCGAGCGGGGCGGGCTAAACGGCGCCAGCTATCCGATTTTCACGGGGCAGCCATCTGATTAATCGTTACCCCGAAGGCGGATACTGCCTTATTCTTGGGCGTGGATTGAGAAACAGAAGGAGCCGCCGGTGAAGCTCTACTGGTCGAAAACCTCGCCCTATTCCCGCAAAGTACAGATGGGCATCGCCGAAAGAAAGCTGGGAAGCCTCGTCGAGGAGGTGACCGTCGACGTCTATGCCGACCCGCCCCAGCTGCTCGCGGCGAACCCGATCGGCAAGATCCCGACGCTCGTCACCGATGAAGGCTTTTCGCTGTTCGACAGTCCGGTGATCTGCGCCTATCTCGATGCTCATCCGAGTGCTCAGGGCGAGCGGCTGCAGCCGCAATCCGGCCGCGAGCACTGGATGGTGATGCGTGCCGAAGCCTTCGGTGATGGCCTGATGGACCTCGGAGTGCTCTTGATGGCGGAGCGCCGCAAGCCGGAAGGCGAGAAGTCGCCGACGCTGGCCAAGCGCCATCGCGGCCAGCTTCTGCGCGGCCTCGATGCGGTCCCGGCGATGATCGACATGCTGCCTGAGCGGTTCACGCTTGGGCATATCGCCCTGATCTGCGCCCTCGGCTATACCGATTTCCGCCATGGCGATCTGAATTGGCGCGATGGCCGGAGCGAGCTTGCAGCCTGGTATGAAGAGGCCGCCAAGCGTCCGAGCGCCCTTGCCACCGCTCCGTCATAGGCGAACCATGCAGCAAAACCCCTGGCGGTTGGCCCTCGGCGGCATGATCGCTCTCGCCGTCGGCATTGGCGTCGGCCGCTTCGTCTACACGCCGATCCTGCCGGTGATGGTCGACGCCTTAAAGCTGACGACCTCGCAGGCCGGGCTGATCGCCTCGTCGAACTATCTCGGCTATCTGGCCGGCGCGCTGCTCGCGGCGCTCAGCGTCTTCCGCGGCTCGCGGCGGAGCTATCTGCTCGGCGCGCTCGCCGTCAATGCGCTCGGGCTCGTCGCCATGGGGCTGACCGGCGATTTTGTGCTGCAACTCATCCTACGCTTTGTCGGCGGTCTCGCCAGCGCCTTCATCCTGGTTTTCGCCTCGGCCTTGGTGCTCGATCAGCTCACCGCGACAGGCCGGGCGCGGCTGTCGGCGGTGCATTTCGCCGGGGTGGGCGTCGGCGTCGCGGTTTCGGCGGCGGTGGTGGCGGCGCTTATCGCGGCTGGCGCGGGATGGCAGGCGCTCTGGTATGTCAGCGGCGCGATGGCCCTTGCGGGCTTCGGGATGGCCGCGCTGATGATCGCGCCGGGCGAGCCGGCGGCGCCGGATCTGCCCAAGCCGGCCGCGGCTGCTGCGGCGAAGGCCTCATCCGCACTGCGCGCCATGATCGTGGCATACGGACTCTTCGGCTTCGGCTATGTGATCACGGCGACCTTCATCGTCGCCATGGTCAGGGCCGCGCCAGAGATCCGCGCCATGGAGCCTTATGTCTGGGTGGTGTTCGGCGTGAGCGCGGCGCCTTCCGTCGCTCTGTGGATTCGGATCGGCGCGAGGATCGGCATCGTCGAGGCGTTCGCCGTCGCCTGCCTCGTCGAAGCCGTTGGCGTGGCGAGCAGCATTCTCTGGGTTTCGACGGCAGGCGTCATCATTGCCGTGGTTTTCCTCGGCGGCACCATCGTCAGCATCACCGCCCTCGGCCTGATCGTGGCGCGGCGGCTTTCGAGCGGCGACCCGCGGCCCAACCTCGCCCTGATGACGGCGTCGTTCGGAGCAGGGCAGGCGATCGGACCGGCCTTCGCCGGCTGGCTGTTCGATTGGTTGGGCAGCTTTGCGGTCGCCTCGCTGATCGCCTCGGGCGCACTGGTCGTGGCGGCGGGGCTGTCGATGCTGGCGGCGGGCAGCGCCGACCGCGAGTTGGTTGCGGCGGCCGATCCGGAGCACAGGCGGGCCGCCTGACGGCGCCGGCGGCGAGAGGCGTTCAGCGCCCTCCCGCAATGTCCAGAATCGCGCCGGTCACATAGGACGCCGCATCGCTCAGCAGCCAGACGATCGCTTCCGCGACCTCCTCCGGCCGTCCGGCGCGGCCGAGCGGCGTCGCCGCGCCGAGCTTTGCCGCGCGGTCGGGTATGCCGCTGGTCAGATGGATATCGGTATCGATGAGGCCGGGTCGGACCGCGTTCACCCTCACGCCTTCGGGGCCAAGCTCTTTCGAAAGTCCAATGGTGAGCGCGTCGACCGCCGCTTTCGAGCCGGCATAGTCGACATATTCGAAAGGCGCGCCGAGCCGCGCCGCCATCGACGACAACAGCACGATCGAGCCGCCCTTGCCGGCCGCGGTCCGGCCGAGTCGCCGCGCCGCTTCGCGGGCACAGAAATAGGCGCCGAGCGCATTGACCTCGAAGATCTTGCGAATGCGATCCGTGTCCATCTCCGCCAGTTTCGAGGCCGGCCCGACGATCCCCGCATTGATGACGACCCCATCGAGCGGACCGAACTCCCGCGCCGCCGCGTCGAACATGGCCGCCACATTCGCTTCATCCGACACGTCGGCCTTGACGATGGCGGCGCGGCCACCCGCCTTGCGCACGCCCTCTGCCGTCTGCTCAGCCGCCTCGGCATTGGCGGCGTAGCCGATGGTGACGGACCAGCCGCGCGCGCCGGCAAGCAAGGCGGTGGCGCGCCCAATGCCGCGGCTGCCGCCGGTGATCAGAATGGATGTCATCGCGGTCTCCTGTGGCTGACACGGCTATTGTAAAGCTGAAGCCGGACAGGCCAAATTGGCCGCCGGATACCGCCTCTGGCGGCTGCCGCCATTCAAATCGGGAGTTGATGTGTGGATTTCAGCGGGCCGGCTCAGTCGCCGGTGCCTGTCCGGACAAGACGCTCCTCCAGCGCCTGAAGCCGGGCGGAGGACGCATCGACGATCCGCGCCACATCGCGCGACGGGATGTAGCTTGCATTGCTGTCGGCGGCCTGGAACGACCGCAGATTGCAGATCTGGACGAGAGTCTTGTGCAACTCCTCACGCACATCGCTGAGCTGATCGGCAATGATAATGGCCGCCATCAGGAACAGCCGGTCGTCCTGCACATGCCGGAAGCCACCCTTGATGTCCTGCACTATGCCGTCGATGTAGTTGGCAAGCTCGCTCACGCGCTGCTCGGCGCCGTCGCCGCAGGACATCCGGTATTTCCGGCCATTTACGCTTACGGTCACCTGGCCCATCACGCTCTCCTAGAACGGCAGGCGAAGCGAGCCTCAGCCTTGCCTGGCTATTAATGCCTTTACGGACTCGATGGCGCGGTCCAAACGGGCGGCGACGCTGTTGTTCGCTTCCTCTAGGACCTTGATGCGCTCCCGTTCGGCGGCGAGCTCCTCCCTGAGCCGCTTCGCCTCCCGCTCGAGAGCGGCCGCATTGCGCTTTCCCGTCCCCGCCGCCTCATTGTTCTTGTCGCGCTCGTCATCGGTCGTGCGCTTGTGTGCTGCCGCTTGCATTGTCTCCCCACCGGACTCGCCATGCCCCTGACGCCATTCGAACGGTATGCGTTCTATTGCGGCTTCCCATACCGCAAACAGCCAGATCCGGATGCAGGCAACCTTCACACCCGGCCATTGACGCATTCTTGGATTTCTTATCCCACCACAATACGTATGAAGCCATTAGCCGGGCGTAATAGTCAATCCTGTGACTTTGCAGGATATTGTCAGCTCATTTTTAAAAAAGCATTAATTTACAAATGCCTGGCGTTTCTATGGCTGAGCATATGGGCATGAAGACCGCTTGCGCGCCTCATCATCACTTAGAACGAGATCCATTATTGATGCGGGGTCTCGTTTTGGAGCAACAGAGCCGACTACGACCGCGCGGCCGCCTCGAAATAGCGGCTGGTGTTGATGCGCTCGGGGCTCGGGGCGGATTTCGCACGCTCGACGAAACCAGGGCCGGGCAGCCGGGCAGGGCGATAGCAGAAGCGGTACGGGCCTTCGGCGTCGCGGATGATGAGGCGCTCGGCGCATCGTTCGTGAAGCGCCTCGAAGAGATCGGGCGCGTCGAGCAGGCTGGCGCAGATCAGCGTTTCGCCGGATGCCGGAACATGCTCCCCGGCATCGGCGAGCACGACCTCGATCCGCTGCCTCAAGCCGAGCAACGCGATCAGCCGGTCGGCGAGCTCGCAGGCGTCTTCATCGCAATCGACGCATCTCACCCGGATCTCGGGACCGCTTCGCGCCAGGAGGATGGCGGTCAGCGGCAAGGCGCCGCTGCCGAGAAAGGCGAAGCGCTCGCCCGGCGCTTTGCCCAGCAATGCCAGCTCCGCCTGGCAGAGCGCCTCATATTCGTCGACATACCAGAACGCTGCGAGCGCCTGGGCGCCGGGACAGCCGCTTGCCAGAATCTTCCGGCACCACCATTTCTCCATTTCGCATTCGGCCCTGGCGCAGAGCCTCGGCAGATCGTCCGCGAGATCGGCAAGCTCTGGATGCTCGGCGAGATGCCAGCCGAAGCCGGTCGCCTGCCATGCCTTCAAGGTGGCGACCAGCCGTCCGAGACATCGATTGACCTGCGGATTGTTCGGCGACAAGTCCGCTTGGCTTGCAAGTGTGCCATGGGTGGCTCTAAGAAAGCGGGCGGCATTGGCATGATCGGCGTGGTTCATTCCGGCATCTCGCAGCGCGGCCTCTGAGCTTTGCCGCTTTAGCGCAGATGTAATAAAGTTGCATTAGCCGATTGCGTCTCCCGATCCGTTTTTCACGAAGCGTTGCATCCAGATGAAATTTCTCGATCAAGCCAAGGTCTATATCCGCTCCGGCGACGGCGGGAACGGCTGCGTCTCCTTCCGGCGCGAAAAGTTCATCGAGTTCGGCGGACCGAATGGCGGCGACGGCGGCCGCGGCGGCGACGTCTGGGCCGAATGCGTCGCCAATCTGAACACGTTGATCGATTTCCGTTATCAGCAGCACTACAAGGCCAGGCGCGGCGTGAACGGCATGGGTGCAAACCGCACCGGCGCGGGCGGCAAGGATGTGACGCTGAAGGTGCCGCCCGGCACGCAGATTTTCGCCGAGGACAATGAGACGCTGATTGCCGATCTGACCGAGCCGGGCCAGCGCGTGCTGCTGGCGGAAGGCGGCAATGGCGGCTTCGGCAATGCCCGGTTCAAGAGCTCGACCAACCGCGCGCCGCGCCACGCCAATCCGGGGCAGGAGGGCGTCGAGATGACCATCTGGCTGCGGCTGAAGCTGATTGCCGATGCCGGGATCGTCGGGCTGCCCAACGCCGGCAAATCGACCTTTCTCGCCGCCGTCAGCGCGGCGCGGCCGAAGATCGCCGACTATCCCTTCACCACGCTTTATCCCGAGCTCGGCGTCGTCAAAGTCGGCGACACCGATTTCGTCCTCGCCGACATTCCCGGCCTCATCGAAGGCGCGCATGAGGGGGTCGGCATCGGTGACCGCTTCCTCGGCCATATCGAGCGCTGTCGGGTGATTCTGCACCTCGTCGACGTCAATGAGGAGGATGTCGCCGAGGCCTACCGTGTCGTCCGGCGGGAGATGCGCGCCTATGGGGCGGGGCTGGAGAAGAAACGCGAAATCGTCGCCCTGTCGAAGTGCGATACGGTCTCTCCGGAGCGTGCCGAGGAGCAATCGGAGCGACTCCGGAAGGCCTGCCGGAAGCGGCCGATCCTGCTTTCAGCGCCGATCAAATTTAATGTGGACAAAATTCTTCAGCGCATTGCGGGGGCTTTAAAGCAGGTGGATTCGGCAGCTGAAGAGGAGGCGGAGCCGGCGAGCGATCATGGCGAAAGCTGGTCGCCATTAGACCAATAAAATCAGTGGCTTAGCCAAAGCCGCATCGCTCATTCCCTGGGCAATTTTCCCAATTATGGCGCTTCTTTGAGCGGCCGATGGACGCGGGTTCCATGCGCTCAGCGCATGGCAGCTATGCGCAAAGGATGTCCGAATGTCGCCTCATTTGACACGTTTACGAACGCGCTTCGAAAGCAACAAGGGAAAGTTGTAATGGTCAAGAGCAGAGCGTTCTGCGTGTATGTGGGTGCGATTGTCGGGATGACGGCATATCAGACTTCGGCTTGGGCCCAGTGCGGCACTGCCTCCTGGTATCACGAAGGCGCCCGCACGGCGACGGGCGAGCACTTCAATCCAGACGGCATCACCGCCGCGCACCGCACGCTGCCCTTCGGAACCCGTGTTCGCGTCGAAAACCGGCGTACGGGGCGAAGCGTCATCGTCCGCATCAACGACCGTGGCCCTTTTGTCCGTGGGCGGATTATCGATCTGTCGCGGGGCGCCAAGCGCGTTCTCGGCATGGACGGCCTGGCACCGGTCTGCATCTCGGTCCTCGGCCGGGGCGAGGTCTTCGCCTCCAATGAGCGCCGCGTCCGCCGTCATGCGCGGCATGACCGCGAGGTGGCCGAGACGGTCTACGGAACCACGGAAACCAGCGCCAGCTGGGACGGCGACCGCGCCGAGCGCCGGCGCCAGCATCGCCGCCATGTCGCAAGCCGTTCGCGGGCGCGCTACCATGCCGCCGCTTATCGCGAGCGCCGGGAGCAGGTTGCGCAGGCGGACACCGGCTCCTTCAAAGTGGGCGGCTGGCCGCATACAACCAGCATCTTTTAAGCTGGATCATTCCTTCGAAAAAGGCGGAGAGCGAAACGGGATTTTCCCCGCATGATCCCGCTTTGCCTCGCCGAAGGGCGCTGCCGGTCATCAGGCCGGCGGCGCACGAAAATAACCGGACGTCGCCCCGGCCCTCAGCCGAGGCCTATCGGCTTCGCGGTACGGTAGGAGTTCGCCGATAGCGGGATTGGGTCCCGGGCCTCGCTTTCGCTCGCCCGGGACGACGCCTCGTCCGGATTTCTACACACCGCACCAGCGGCGGATGATGTCGAGGAAGATGGCGCGGGCCTCCTCGATCCGGGGGACATAGCAATATTCGTCGGTCTGATGCGCCATCTGCGGCTCGCCTGGACCAAGGATCATCGTCGGCGGATAGCCGTAAGCCGCGGTGAGGGCGGCGGCGTCGGTGAAATAGTTGGCGATGCCCGGCTCGTGCCGCTCGCCGGTCACCTGCGCAGCGATCTCGCGGATTTCGGCGATCCACGGATCGGTCGGCTCGGTAAAAAGGGAGGGCGCGGATTCGATCTTCTCGAAACGCACCTCGCCGCCGCCGAGATTGCCGAGCATCGCCATCACCTCGTCTTCGCTCAGGCCCGGCACCATGCGGATGTCGACGCCGAATTTTGCCTCGTCGGGAACCGAGTTGATGTTCATGCCGCCATGGAACCAGCCGACATTGACGGTGGGCAGCCCGCCTTTTAGCCTCCGGCCCTCCTCGAGCTTCAGGCGCTCAAGCTTCGCCACGACATGCATCGCCTTATAGACGGCGTTCTCGCCCTCGTCGGGCATCGAGCCGTGCGCCGTGACGCCGGTCGCGCGGCCTTCGACCCAGAGCACGCCCTTATGGCCGTTGAGCGGGCGGTTGGCCGTCGGCTCGGCGATCAGCAGGGCGCCTGCCTCGCCGAGCACGCCGTTAAGCCCGGCCAGAAAGTTCGCGCCCTGACAGCCGGTCTCCTCGGCAACTGTAATGACGAAGATGAGACCCGGCGTTCCCTCCAGACGCGGGGCGAGCTCGACCGCCGCCGAGACCAGGGCGGCGACGCCGCTCTTCATATCGGTCGAGCCGCGGCCATAGATCTTGCCGTCCGCCATCTCGGCGGCGAAAGGCGGCACTCCCCAAGGTTTTGCGCCGAGCGGCACGACGTCGAGATGGCCGGACAGGCAGAGCGGCTTCTTCTCCGCGCTGCCGCCGATCCGCGCAACGAGATTGGCGCGATTCTCCGACATCGGATGATAGGCGATCCGGAACCCGGCGCGCTCCAGAATGCCGCCGATATGCTCCGCACACGGCGTTTCATTGCCCGGCGGATTGATGGTCTCGAAGCGGATCAGCTCGCGCGTCAGTTCGACGGGATCGGTCATCGCGGGGATCAGGCCTGCAACTCGGTGAGGCCGCGATAATAGTCGAGCGCTTCCGGGTTGGCCAAAGCCTCCTTATTCTTGATCTCGCGGCCATGGATGATGTCACGCACGGCGATCTCGGTGATCTTGCCGGATTTGGTCCGCGGAATATCCGGCACCTGAACGATTTTTGCCGGCACATGGCGGGGCGTTGCGCCGCTGCGGATCTGCTGCTTGATGCGGCTCACGAGCGCATCGTCCAGCTCCAGCCCGTCGCGCAGCACGACGAACAGCACGACGCGCACGTCGTTATCCCAGTCCTGGCCGATGACGATGGACTCGCGCACCTCTTCCAGCTTCTCCACCTGCCGGTAGATTTCCGCCGTCCCGATGCGTACGCCGCCGGGATTGAGTGTGGCGTCGGAGCGCCCGTAGATGATCATGCCGCCATGCGGCGTCCATTCGGCGAAATCGCCATGATGCCAGATATTGTCGAAGCGGGCGAAATAGGCGTCGCGGTACTTGTGGCCGTCCGGGTCGTTCCAGAATTGCACCGGCATGGACGGAAACGGCCTGGTGCAGACGAGCTCACCCTTGCCGCGCTTCATCGGCCTGCCTTCGCTGTCGAACACCTCGACGGCCATGCCGAGCAGGGGGCCCTGGATCTCGCCGCGCCAGACCGGCCAATGCGGCTGGCCGCCGACGAAGCAGCCGCAAATGTCGGTGCCGCCGGATATCGAGACGAGATGAATGTCCGGCTTGACGGCCTCATACACATAGTCGAAGCCTTCCGGCACCAATGGCGAGCCGGTCGACATCATCATCCGGACGCTGTCCAGCCGGTGTGTGTCGCGCGGGCGCATCTCCGCCTTGCGCAGCGCATCGATATATTTGGCCGAAGTGCCGAAAATGGCCATGCCCTCGGCGTCGGCGTAGTCGAAAAGAATGTTCGGGCCGGGATGGAAGGGCGAGCCGTCATAGAGCAGGAGCGTTGCCCCGCTGGCCAGGCCGCTGACCAGCCAGTTCCACATCATCCAGCCGAGCGTGGTGAAATAGAACAGCGCCTCGCCGGGCTTGATGCCGCAATGGAGCCGATGCTCCTTGAGATGCTGCAGCAGGACGCCACCGGCGCTGTGGACGATGCATTTGGGCACGCCGGTCGTGCCGGAGGAGAATAATATATAGAGTGGGTGGTCGAAGGGCAGACGCTGATAGATAATGTCCCGCGCTGCATAGGGCGCAACCGCAGCCTCGAAGGTGACGGCATTCGAGGCGCCGGCCACGACCTCGTCGGCTTTGCCGAGCAGCGGAATGACGACGGTCAGCGGCGCGCCCGGCTGGGCGGAGGCGATCTCGCGCACCTTGTCGCCGATCTGGATCTCCTTGCCATTATAATAATAGCCGTCGCCGGCGATGAAGATCTTCGGCTCGATCTGGCCGAAGCGGTCGAGCGCACCCTGGACGCCGAAATCCGGCGAGCAGGAGGACCAGATCGCGCCGAGCGAGGTGACCGCGAGCATGGCGGCGATCGCCTCCGGCATGTTCGGCAGCATGGCCGCCACCCGGTCTCCGACGCCGACACCATGCGCGGTCAGGAACTGTTGAAAGCGGGAGGTAAGCTCCTTCAACTCGTCCCAGCTTAGC
This sequence comes from uncultured Alphaproteobacteria bacterium, assembly GCA_963798805.1. Taxonomy (GTDB): domain Bacteria; phylum Pseudomonadota; class Alphaproteobacteria; order Rhizobiales; family Rhodomicrobiaceae; genus CAVZCK01. The sequence continues at coordinate 411,437 of CAWCVC010000011.1, read as the reverse complement.
TTGCTCTTGATCTTATCCTCGCTCCAAAACACAATGGCTGCATTCCGGCCCGGCCCGGCGAGCAGATTTTCGGCGAAGTTCAGCCGGGCTTGAGAGAAGAATTTTGCGCCGGGCATCTTGTCGCGGTCGACGATATAGGGTGGTGCGCCCTTGTCGCCGCGGACGCCGCAAAAATCCCACAAAGCGGGCCAGAACACCTCCGGGACTCTGACCGAGAAGTCCTGCAGGTCGCGCTCATCGGCCATAGAGGCACCATAATGGCGGAAGAGATAGCGCATGAAGGCGGTCAGATTGCTGGCCGCGATCGCCTCGGGCTTAGGGCTCCACAATGGACGGTCTTCGATCATGTCTTGTCTCTCTTGGCCTTCGCCGCGTATGACAAGCGGGGCTGGACGGAAAGGCGTGTTTCCCTCGGGGTAATCCCCAACCGATAGCGGCTTGGGGTGCGACTGTAGACTTAATCATGATTGAGCGCATATGAGATTTAAAGTCCCGTTTTTGGGTTACGTGCTGGCGCTCGTCGGGCTTCTTTTGCCTTCGATTGTGTTCGTCGCCGTGCTGCCGTCGCTGATCAATGCCAAGCCGGTGCAGAAGCGATTGATCGCCGAGCTGCAGAGCTGGACCGGCTTCCCGATCGAGATCAGGGGGCCGATTTCGCTCGAAAGCTTCTTCTCGCTCTCGGTGAACGTGCAGAATGTCGAGTTCAAGGGATTTCGCGGTCTGCCCGAGTTGAAGGCTCTGCATGCGGGCGAGATCGTCGCCAGGATCGCCTGGACCAATCTGCTCTCGGGACGGCTGGATTTCGACAAGATCAAGATCAGCGACGCGACCCTCTTCCTGAGGCCGGCGCAGGAGAAAGAGATCGGCCACACCATCAGCGCGCTGCTGATCGCGCCCTCCCGCAGCGCCTTCACGGTGTTCATGCTGACCGATTGCAAGCTGGAGATGGAGGGGGCCCCGCCGAGCGATCTCTACGTCAACAGGGTGGTCGTCGAGCTGCGTCCGTCGAACCAGCGGATCAATTTCGAGGGCGCATTCAAATGGCGGGGGGAGGATGTCGCCGTCGATTTTCGGACCTATGCGTCTCTTCCCGGCAAAAACGCCGCGCCCCGGCCGTTGAGGCTCAAGGTCGCAAGCCGCCTGCTCAATGTCGGGTTCAAGGGCGATGCCAATCTCGCGGCCGGCAGTTCCTGGACCGCGAGCGGCGAAGTGAATGCCGGGACGCCGGATGCCGCCGCGCTGTCCCGCTGGATCAAAGTCGGCCTGGCGCCCACGATTTCCGACGCCGTGGCGGCCTCCGGCACGGTCGATGCCGCCGGCGACCATCTGAATTTCCAGTCGACCGCGTTTTCGCTCGGCAGCGAGCGCGCGAATGGGGATCTGATGATCACGACGGATGCGGCGGGCCCGCATGTCGAGGGATCGCTGGCCTTCGACACGGTTGATCTGCGCAAGCTCTGGGCGATCAGCACCGAGGGCAGCAGCGGCAAGCCCCCGCAGGATCAGGCGACGACGAGCCTTCCAGCCAAGGCATCGCTCGATCTGCGCATCTCGGCCAATCAGATGCTCTGGAGCGGCCTGACGATGGACCGATCGGCTCTCACGCTCACCGGCAGAGCCGGCCAGTACACAGCCGAAATCGCCGATCTGCACGTCTTCGGCGGCTCGGTGCTTGGCCATATTGCAGCCGATCTGAACGGCGAGGAGGCCCAGCTTCGCGCCCGGCTGACCGCCGACGACATCGACGCATCCCAGCTTCTCACGATGGTGGCGGGCGACAGCTGGTTCTCGGGGACGGGCGAGGCCAACATCGAGCTTGAGGCGGCGGGGCGGACGGCGGCCGAGCTTCTGGCGAGAGCGAAGGCAAATGCACGGATCAGCTTCCCGGAGGGGGGCCAGGTCCGGCTCAGCCTCCCTCGGATCGCCCAACAGACGACCTTCGCCGGCCGCGCCGGATGGGACGGCGTTGGCGTCGACTGGTCCGGTTTCGACGACCTCCGGCTCTCGCTGGCCTTCGAGGACGGGCGGCTACGCTGTCGCGATCTGCGGCTGACGAGTCCGGAGGCATCGCTCAGCGGCAATGGCGAGGTCGATCTCGACAGAAAAAGCGTGGACTGGAGGCTGCAGGTCTGGCCGGGAGCCTCCGATGAGGCCTTCGCGTCGGGCCTGAAATCGAACAGTCTGAGCAAGGCCGGTGCCAGCCTTTCGATCGAAGGCCCCTGGGCCGCGCCCGCCATCCAGTTCGGCCGGCAATCCGGCGAGCGCACCGGCCGCGACGGTTCCGATGCAGAGCGTTCCGCCGCGAGCAGCAATCTCTGACGGAGGTGCGGGCCGTCTTGCTTTCGCGGCTTGCACCAGCGTGAAGAAAATCAGGATTCCGCCGCTTTGAACGATTGCCGGCGGCGGTTAACCGTCCTAAAGCGGGATGAGGAAAAGTGGGAACCGGTTTTCCGCTCGCATCCCGCTCTAACCAATTGGAATTGATCACTGTCATGATTTTGGATTGATCAATCCAAAATCATCGTGATCTAACAGTCCGCCTGCCTCAATTGCCTCGATTTTCAATGCTTTTCGCGGTTGAGGAAGGAAGAAAATTCATCGCATCGCTTGCGGCTCCTGCGTTAGGCTGCGCCGCAGTTCGGGGATAGTTACGGCGGAAGGACATTGACGTGAAGACACCAAGCTGCGGGCTCCAGCTCATCCTCGCCCTTGCGGGGGCTGTCATTCTTGCCGGGCCGCATGCCGTTGCCCAGACGCCGGGCCAGGAGCCGCCTGCCGCAACGGCGGTCGAGCCGATGCCGGCCGGAACCATGGGACAGACCGAAAAGCCGGCTGCCGAACCGGCAGCCGCCCCGTTTCAGGCGACCGGCGACGCCGGCAGTTCGGCCCAGCCCGCCGCGGCAGATCCGCAAGCCGGCGCTACCACCGAGAAGCAGGAACCTGCGCCTGCCGCCGCCGAGCCGCAGACAGGCGGTCAGACCGAACCCGCCGCCGCGCAGAACCAGGACATGCCGGCCCAGCAGACGCCGCCTCAGCAGGCGGAGACCGGAGCAGGCAGCGGCACGGGCACGGGCGAGCCCGCCGCTCCCGCGCCCTCCGGAAACAAGGAGATGCAACCGGCCGATGCCGGCGCGCAGCCCCCGGCTCAGCCTGCGCCCGCCGCTTCGGCAAATGCCGGCGCCGAGCCGCCCGTGCAACCCGCTCAGGCCGAGCCGGCAAATCCGGGCTCCCCCTCCACGCCTCCGGCACAGCCCGCGCAAGCCGCACCTGCAAATGGCGGCTCCGAACCGCCGATGCAGCCTGCGCAGGCGGCTCCCCCCCCGGCACCCGTCGATCCCAAGGACATCACGCTCAAAATCGCGACCTGGGGCGGCGCCTATGGCGAGTTGCAGGAGCGGGCCTTCTTCAAGCCGTTCAATTCCCGCTTCGGCTATCAGGTCAAACAGGTCACCTATGACGGCCATTACGACGCGCTGAAGAATCAGGGCCAGACGCCCGAATGGAGCCTCGTCGACCTCAATGGCGAGGCGGCAAAGCGCGCCTGCGATGACGGCCTCTTGGAGCATCTCGACCCGGGCATTCTCGAAATCGCGCCGAATGGCGCGTCCGCCGTGGAGGATTTCCTGCCTGGCGCGCTCCAGCCTTGCGGCATCGCCAGCGTCGCCTGGTCGGCGGTGATTGTCTACGACAAGCGCCTGAAGCAGAAGCCGGCCTCACTGGCGGACTTCTTCAACGTCCGGAAATTCCCCGGCAAGCGCATGCTGCCCAAGCAGCCAAGCTATTCCCTCGAGCTCGCGCTGATGGCGGACGGCGTTGCCCCGCAGGACGTTTACACGACGCTCGCAACGCCGGAGGGCCAGGACCGCGCCTTCGCTAAGCTGTCATCGATCAAGGACGACATCATCTGGTGGGAGAAGCCGTCGGAGGTTTTCGGGCGGATTGCGGCGAAAGAAGCTGCAATGGGCATCGGCTTCAACGGCCGCGCATTCATGGCGATCGTCGGCGCACGCGAGCCGGTCGACATCCTCTGGGACCACCAGATCTACTCCTTCGACTATTGGGCCATTCCGCGCGGCGCGGCGCATAAGGACGCTGCCAAGGCCTTCATCCGCTTCGCGACGAGCCCTGGCCCTCTTGCCGATCAGACACGCTGGCTGCCATATGGTCCGGCGCGGCGCTCGGCCGTCGAACTGGTCGGCAAACATGCCGAGCTGGATCTGGAGATGAAGCCGTTCCTGCCGACCTATGAGCCGAATATGAACGGCGCGCTGGCCTTCGACGGCGGCTTCTGGGCGATGCATGAGGCGGCGCTGAAGACGCGGTTCGACGACTGGGTCGCGGGGCGGCAGCTTCCGCCGCAGCGGGAGTTGGTAAGGTCGCAGTGACAGACGCTTGAGGATAGAATTTTCTCCAGGCGCATCTGAACTTGCGCTGTTACCTATCTGTCACATTCGAACGATTTCGGCCATAATTATGACGCCGCGCCCGCGAGAGCGGACGGGCGCCCAGTTGCGATCTCGTCGGGCCGGCAGAGGCAACGGCGCGATTGAAAATCCGCTTGTATGCCAACCCCAGGGAATGTGCCCGAAGAATACAGAATATACCGTATAACCGATGAGGTGCACCGCTGATATGATCGGTGCTGGCGAACCTCGCATTGGTCCCCGCCACAATTCGGCTCCTGCCAAGCCGATAATCGCTTCGCGCCTCAAAGCGGTGCCGTTGCGCGGCCCAAGGCTTTCCGGCAGAATCATTCTCAAGAAACAGTTCGGCTGTTCAGTTGGCCCTGGGCAGCCGGAATCCGTGCCGAGGCTCGATCCGGTTGCGGGCGGTTTGACGACCGTTCCGGGCATTTCACATGCGAGCTTTAGCCGAAACAGCAGCGGGGTTACGAACACTGCCGTCCGAAAGGCGGCAGTGTTTTATTTTGTCCCCTGCTCCCCGGCAGCTGCGCGCCCGCGCTGTGTTGCCTTAGCATGACATTAAAGGAAGTTTAGGACGCTTGGCTTATCTCCATGCGCACGGACGCGCGCGAATTCGTTACTGTCCCACCTTTCCGCCATTGCCCATTGACGAGAGAGTTGTGCCATCGATGTGTTCAGAGTTCAGCCGCTTCATGATGCGTTTTCACATGGCGCTTGCAGGCGCTCTCATCTCAGCGGCGATGGTCGCGCCGGCCTCGGCATTCTCCCAACCCCCAGCGAGCGATACCGCCAGCGTCACCCCGGCGGCGGTTCAGGTTAATCCCGGCGATCTGCCGATGATGCTGACGGCTGGGCCGGTCACCGGCGAGCTGACCGCGACCTCACTGAAAGGCATTTATACGGCCGGCGGCTCGGCCTTTGCGCAGCTCAAGCTTTCGAGTGAGACCGAGGGCAGGCGCGGGGTTTCGGCGGAGCTGCTTTTGCAGGCGCAGCCAGGCGAGGTCGTCGATGTGGAAGGCTCGGGAGTGGAGACGAAGCGCAAGGGCGATCTTCACCTGGCTCATATTGACGGCATCCGCAAAGGCCACAGCCGGACGGTGCTTATCGAGGTCAGGCTGAAGGCGGCGGCCGACAAAACGCTCAACCGGCTGACATTGACGCTGCGGGCCCCTGATCAGAACGACGGCAAGCGGAAAGGCAAGGCGGGGAGTGCGCCCGCCGAGAAGACCGTTGCGCTCGCCTGGCCGGTCGCCGATTGCGGCGGCAAATTTCATGACGCGCTCCATGAGATCGGCGAGAAGGGCGGCGCCAATCTTCGCGGCGCCTGGCGCGGTGCCATGCGTCCGGACAAATCGATGTCGCGCCATTGGCTGTTCCGGCCGTCCATGCCGCGACGGGGGCGGCGTCACCAGGACCGCGACAATGAGGAAACTGCGACGCGCGGGCTTTCCGCCAGCGAGGTGCGCGCCATCTATCGCGAGGTCGATCGGCTGACGAGCGCGGGCTATGATCGGTCTCTGCGCGAGAGCGGGGACTATGGCGAGGCGATCGCCAAGGTCGCACTCGATCTGAGGCGGTATTTCCGGCAGGACATGAAGCCGGCGATCTGTACCGGCGCGATCGGTTTTGCCCAATATCATGAGGAGCGGCTGTCGCCGCTGCGCAAGCACGGCGAGCGGCTGGCCGCGTTGACGCGAGAGGCGGAGGCCCTGGCGCGGGCGAAGGCCGGCGAGGTGTTTGCCGCCGCGCGCGATCTCCCCGGCGGGCATCCGGGCTGGGGCGGCGCGACGCTCGCGTCTTTGACGCCGCCGAGCGACGAGACAGCAGATATGAAGGCGCTGCTGGTCGAGCTTCTGGAAGCGGCGAATTTCTCGCCGGAGCGCATCGAGAAGGTCAAGAGCGCCAACAGTGTCTATGATGCCCTGGCAATGCTCGATGAAAGCGGGCTCAAAGGCGAGGCCGAGGCATCGGTCCGCGACGAATTGCGCGATGCGCTGGCGGCGGTCGAGGCCGCCGTCCGGCTGGCGGCCTTCAAGGACCGACAGCAGACCTTGTGGAATGACTTCCACAGCAGTCTCGAAGCCATCCGCTCGGCCCATGCCGAGCTCTGCGTCTGCGGCAGCTGACCGGCGGCATCTTCGGGTGCGTCCGCTCTGCTATGCGCGGCGTCGTCCCGCTGCCGATAGCTGTTCGCGCGCAGCCTTCAGAACCTCACATAGAAATTCGCCGTGCCATAGGCGCTGGGGCTGTCCTTGTAATTCCCCGAGACGCCTCCGGCGAGAGTGGTCTCCATGCCCATGGCGTCAAAGCGCAGAAAAGCGCCCGCCCGCCCGGAGACGTCGTCCTGATCGCCATAGGTCGCGAGCTCGGGGCCGAGGGTGAGCCAGGAGACGGGCCGGTAGCCGAGCTTCATCGCCGCGGAATAGGCGGAGGTGCCGGTGAAATAGGAGCTGTCGGCCGAAGCCCAGACATTCTCGCCGAGCGAAAGCCAGGCTTCGAGCCAGCCTTCCGCGCCCCAATAGCCACCGAGGATCGACTTGCTCGCGTCCGGCGGGGCGACATCCTGACGCTCGAAGGCGAGACCCAGATAGGCCTTGACGATCAGGGGGCCGAAACTGGCCTGATAGCCGGGCGCGACGCCGAGATGATAGCGCGTCGCCTGGTGCGGGGTCGAGGCGGTGATCTGATCGCCGCTGAGGGCAAGCCCGTAAGGTGCGATCTCGGCCACAATCTGGTCACGATCGGCGCCCTGCGGCGGGTTGTTCGCGATGCTGTTGCAGATGTCGGAGAAGTTCGAGCCGGTCCGCCGCTTTTTTTCCTCAGCCGAAAGCTGGCAATAGGCCTCGCTCGTATCGTAGTGGTAGCTCGAATAAATCCCCGTAAATTTCAGCCGCCAGCCGTCCTGTGACGCGGGACCGCTCAAGGCGATGATGGCGGTGCTGTAGGCGGACCAGGCGGCGCCGGTCACGTCGAAACCGTTCGAAAATTCCCCGCGTTCCTTAGGCAATCCGAGCTTCGACCAGAACGAGGCGAAGCTTGTCTCCTCCCCCGCATGCAATGTGACGGGGAAGACCGAGGTGATCAAACAGGCGAAAAATCCGCACGCAATACGCAACGCAAACATGGCGACCAACGACCGTAACGCAACACATTCCGCAGAATATGTCGCCTGTGCGGGGCGTTGGAGTTGGTATTAACCCAGGGTAAAGCACTCCGTGCTCTTTCTCGCCACAGGGTTATCGCACAATTAACCACGCCATTGCCTCCGATCCCGGCGAGCGCTAATCATGGTAGAACGTGATGGGCGGCCGGTATGGCGGTGTGTTGTGGCGTTGCATGAGACGGGAAGCACTATGGGTCCGCGCCGCCTGACTTTCGCGATCGTTGCGTTGCTCACAGGAATTACCGCGAGTTGTGCTCCGGTTTTTCCACCGGATTTTATCGATGTGATGCGCTCGACGAAGTTTCTGCCCGTCGGCGCGGGCGATGACGCCGTCAAGCTCGCCGTGCACGATATGGGTCATGGCAAGCCGATCGTGCTGATCCATGGCCTGGGTGCATCGAGCTACACCTGGAGCAAGATCGCGCCGGAGCTCGCCAAGACGCACCGCGTCATCGCCATCGACCTGAAGGGCTTCGGCGAGTCCGACAAGCCGCTCGACGACCATTATTCGATCTTCGATCAGGCGAAGCTGGTCGAGGATTACATCATCCATAAGAAGCTGCACGACGTGACGCTGGTCGGCCATTCTTTCGGCGGCGGTGTTGCGCTCGCCGTCGCCATCAGCCAGATGCGCAGCGGCCGGAGCCGGATCGCGCGGATGGTGCTGATCGACAGCATCGCCTACCGGCAGCCTATGCCGTTCTTCTTCAAGGTGCTGCGCACGCCGCTCATCGGAGAGATCGGCCTGGAGGTGGTGCCGCCCGAAGTGCAGGCGGAGCGCGCATTGTCGATCGCCTATTACAAGGACAGCAAGGTGACGCCGGAAGCGGTGTCGAACTATGCCACTCCGCTCTACAGCGAGGGCGGGCGGCACGCTCTGCTGGCGACCATCAACAGCCTCGATCCCGATCAGGCCGACGATTTTTCCAAGCACTACAAAGAGCTGAAGATGCCGGCGCTGTTATTGTGGTGCGGGCACGACAAGATCGTGCCGCTGCAATATGGCAAGCGGCTTGCGCGGGATTTGCCCGACGCGCGCATCGAGGTCATCGAGAACTGCGGGCACATCCCGCATGAGGAGCAGCCTGCAAAGACGCTGGCGTTGATGGAGACATTTCTGTCGCGGCAGGGGATTTGAAGCCGGGCCGATATGGACCCGCGCGAGGATCTGCGAGCCGCGGACGGAAATCAAAAAAGACTTTATGAAACTCAGGACGGCGAGGCGAACGGCCTAGAGCTGCGGACCCTAAATTGGAATCGGAAGCGCCGCTCTACCTGTTTGTTGTGGCATCGGATTTGTCCGAAAACCGCTTCGCACTTTCGGTCCGATGCTCTAAAGGCTGGCCGACATCTCGCCATTCGCGCCCATTTTCGCGCCCGGCTGATAGGTGGCGAAATCCTCAGTCCATCTGAGGCTTCCGTCGTAGCGGGTGCCCATCTCGATGCCGATGCCCTGATGATAGATGTCGCCCTCGACGCGGGCGGTGGCATGCAGCATGACGCGCTTGCCGCGAATGGTGCCGACGACCTTGCCGAGCACGATCACTTCATTGTTGGCGATGATGCCGCCATCGATGTCGCCGGATTCGCTCACCACCAGGGAAGCGCAGTGAATATCGCCACGGATTTTACCATCCAGCTTGACGTTCCCTTTCGAGGTCACGTTGCCGATGATGGTAAGGTCTTGGCTGATGATCGTCTCCCCCATGGCGCTCGTACCCTACAACTATTCCCACAAACGAAACGAAGGACGAAAGCAGCTTCCGCCGCATCACCGCCAGCAGCAAATCGCCAATGCTGGAAGCGCGTCCTCTCAGGTGTTTGTAAACTATTCTGGCGGCCTGTCCACCGCAAGAGCCTCAATGACGTTTGCACTGTCCCGGAATGACGGGAACTGTTGTGCGGCTACAACGGTGTAATCGGAGAATATGGCAAGGTCTTGGAGAAGGATTGGAGGGGAGGGGGCCGCTACGCCGGCGGCCTCCTCCCGTATGTAGACTGGAAATGTGATGCCGGCCGGGACTGCCCGGCCGGAAAGATGCTCAGTGCCAAATTGAGCGGTCTTGATCGTTGCGATAGGGCGCGCAGGTATCCCTGACGCGGTTGTCGTCGCCCACAAGACGGCAGGCTCGCTCCTTCTCCGAAGGATTGCCGCGGATCGTGTGCGCGCTGACATTCATGCCGTATTGCTGGGCAACGCGGGCGAGATTGTTGTCCTCGCAAAATGGCGTGGCGATCATATTGCCGTTTCGCTGCACCTGGAAATTGCCGTTGCACTCGATGGCGCCGGCCGGTGTCGCAACCAGTGCAAGCAACACCACCAAAAGGGCGGCGGGTACAACAAATTCACGCATCGGTGTTCTCCATTAACGCAAAGACAGCCCCATATGTCCGGGTCTCGGCGGACGCTTACACAATGTAAGGACCATCACGTTGAATAACAGCTGAAAGCTGGCGGGCATTCGTCTCCAGCAGAACACGAAGCCGTGAAACCGGCGCGCCTTATTCTGCCGTTCGCCGAGCCTTGCAGCGATCCACCTGATAAGACGCTTGGCCGGGAATTTGGTTCAACGCACGCCGAGGCCTGAGCCTTTCGCCAGCTTTGGTAAGCGAAGTCTTAACGGCGCGCGCGCGGCGCGTTCCGAAAGCGCCGCGGAGCCGATCCGTCCCCGTTTTTCCCAGGAAATCCCATCCTTAGCGCCTTTACGAAGGTCGGCCCTGGCCGGCGGCCAAGGCGATTTTGCCGTTTTCGACAGGATATCGACGCTGCTTTACTCCCTCCGCGCCAGCAATTCCCAGTTAATGCCCAGATTTGCCCCTTTGGTTCCATTGACACCCATATAGTCCCATGCTATCCCATGAATACCCGTTCGGAAGGGAAGTGATTCGGGAGGAGGCCAACTGAAGCAAGTTCCTTCGAAGGCCAAATAGGGGGCGCGAGCTTGCCTCCTCCCGGTCCGAACCTCCGAAGGGGCCGAATGGGATTTCAAAAAACCGCCGCGCTGCCCGCGGCAGAGGTTTTGCGTCGGAGCCGGGAGCGCCTCTTGAGGGATGGATGAATTTGCCTCCAGGTTCGACAACAGGATCGACGCCAAAGGTCGGGTCTCGATCCCTGCCTCTTTTCGGGCCGTCCTCGCCAAAGAGGGTGCTGAGGAGATTTTTTGCTATCCGCATCTCGACCGGCCCGCGCTCGAAGCTGGCGGCGGCCGTCTGGTCGAGAAGATTAAGGGAATTCTGGAGGGCTTTCCCATCGACAGCCCCGAGCGCGACGAAATCGCGACGGCCTATTTCGGGGAAAGCGAAAAGGTCAAGGTCGATCCTGACGGGCGGGCGGTGCTCCCCAAAAGATTACGGGATCATGCGGGCATTACCGAAGTTGCGGTGTTCGTCGGACTTGGAGACAAGTTCCAGGTCTGGGCGCCTGCCGCTTACGAGGAATTCCGGGCCGAGGCGCGCGAGCGGGCGCGTGCCCACCGGAGAGAGTTCGGCGCGGGGAACCGTCCATTAGCGGACGGTAGCAAAGAGGGAGTACGGGAGTGATGATGGGTCGCGGCGAGGGAGAGGCCCCCGAAGCCGCAGGCGGACCGACCTGTCACACTCCTGTATTGCTTTCTGCCGTGCTGAGGGCGCTGGGGCCGAAAGACGGCGAGCGCTATATCGATTGCACCTTCGGCGCCGGCGGCTATGCGCGCGCCATTCTTCAAAGCAGCGACTGCCGTCTCCTGGGGCTCGACCGCGATCCGCGCGCGGTCGAGCTCGCCGGCAGTCTTACGGCCGACTTTCCCGAACGCTTCCACTTCGAGCGCACCGCCTTCGGCAATCTCGCCGAAGTGGCGGAAAGTGCCGCATTTGTGCCCGCCGATGCGGTGATCTTCGACCTCGGCGTCTCATCCATGCAACTCGATGAGGCAGAGCGCGGTTTTTCCTTCATGCGGGACGGGCCGCTGGATATGCGCATGTCCGGCGAAGGCACGAGTGCGGCCGATGTCGTCAATGAAGCGGACGAGGTCGAGCTTGCGGAAATTCTGTTTCGCCTCGGCGAGGAGCGCCGCTCGCGCGCCATCGCCCGCGCCATCGTCAAGCGCCGCGAGGAGCGGCGGATCACGCGCACGCTCGAGCTCGCCGATGTTGTCGCCGGTGTCCTCGGCCGGCGTCATGACGAGGCCAAGCACCCGGCAACGCGCAGCTTCCAGGCGCTGCGCCTGTTCGTCAACGACGAGCTGGGCGAGCTGGTCCGCGCCCTGGGCGCGGCCGAGCGCATTCTGCGGGCAGGCGGCCGGCTGATCGCCGTCACCTTTCATTCCCTCGAGGACCGCATCGTGAAGAGCTTCCTCGCCGAACGGTCCGGCGGCAAGGGCAGGCCCTCGCGTCATCAGCCCGATCAAAGCGAGCCGAGAGCGCCGAGCTTCAAGCTGGCTTTCCGCAAACCCATCGAGCCCGATGCCGCCGAGATCGCCGCCAATCCGCGTGCGCGTTCGGCGCGGCTGAGGGCTGCGGTGCGCCTCGATGCGGCATCCTGGCCACTCCATCCGGAGGATCTTGGTCTGCCTGTCCTGAAAGCGACGTCCGGGCGCCGTTAAGGTTACCGGTCGTTCACCAATCCTTGTTAGCCCAGTTAAGGAGCGATCAAGCGATAGGGTTAGCGGTTATGCGTCTGTTAAGTCTTCTGGCCTTCGGATTCCTCGCAGGCCTGATCATCTTGATTTACGACATGAAAATTGAAACGCGCGCGCTGGGGGATCGCGCCGCGCAGCTCGAGCGCGCCATCCAGGACGAGAAGGACAATGTCGCGCTCATGCGCGCCGAATGGAGCCATGTCACCAATCCGGATCGCGTCGAGAAGCTTGCCCGTGAGGTGCTGGCTCTGGGACCGGCAAAGCCCGATCAGCTCATCACCAACCGCGATTTCATGGATGTTCTGGCACGCCGCCCGATCCCGCCGGGCGAGGGCGCCGGCGGCTGGCAGGCCCATGACGAGATCGGCGCGCTGATCCGCAGCGGCCGCGCAGGGGAGGGACATGCGCGCCGTACGCAGACTCAGTGAGATCCATGTGACGGCCGGCTATGTGATACCCGCCTGGCGGCTGCGGGCGCTCATGCTCGCCGTGCTCGGCGGCTTTCTTGCCATTGCCTGGCAGCTCGCCATTCTCGGTCAGCGCCCGGTCGCTCCGCGCATGATGATCGCGGAAAACCAGATGCCTCACGCGATGTCGCGGCCCGATGCGGTCGACCGCAACGGCCGCATGCTCGCCTCCGACATCCGCGTCTACTGGCTGTTCGCCGATCCGTCGCAGATCCTTGGCGTCGACGAGACGCTGGAGAAGCTGTCGAAGGTGCTCTCGCCCGAGGATATGAAGGGCCTGCGCGAAAAGCTCTCCAGCAAAAGCCGCTTCGAATGGGTGAAACGCGGCATGACCCCGAACGAGGCGGCGCGCGTGCATCATCTGGGCCTGCCCGGCCTCTATTTCCTGGAGGAGCCGCAACGTGTCTATCCGGCCGGCGACATGGCGGTGCATATTCTCGGGCACACCAATGTCGACAATCAGGGCCTCGCCGGCATCGAGAAATATATCGACAACACCCCTGACGCGGCGATCCCTTCCAGCGTACCGGGCGAGCGGCCGAAGGTGCGTCTCTCGGTCGATCTGCGCGTGCAGCATGCGCTGCATGAGGAGATCACCGCTGCGAAGGAACGCTATCACGCCAAGGCCGTCGGCGGCGTCGTGCTCAATGTCCATAGCGGCGAAGTGCTGGCCATGGCCAGCCTGCCGGATTACGACCCGAACCGGCGTGAGGAAGCGCTCGTCGAAAGCCGGCGCGACCGCATCTATTACGACTCCTATGAGCTGGGCTCGGTGTTCAAGATGTTCACCATCGCCATGGCGCTGGAGAACGGCATCGCCCGCATCGATGACAAGGTCGATGTGCTGACGCCGATCCGCATGGGCCGGTTTACGCTCTACGACCGCCACGCCAAGACGCGGTATGAGACGGTGGAGGGGGTTTTCGTGCATTCCTCCAATACCGGCGCGGCACGTCTCGCCCTGGCGGCGGGCGGCGAGAAGCAGCGTCAGTTCCTGGAGAAGGTCGGGCTGATGGAGCCGGTATCGACCGAGCTCGGTCCGACGGCGCGCCCGCTCTTTCCGGAGGACTGGCGCGAGGTCAACACCATGACGGCGGCCTATGGCCATGGCATCTCTGAGCCGCCCTTCGCCTTCGCCGTCGCGGCCGCCGCGCTGCTCAATGGCGGCTATAAGATCAAGCCGACATTTCTGCCACGCCCGCCCGGCGAATCCGGTCTTGGCGAGCGCGTCGTCAGCGCCGCAACCAGCGCCGATATGCGCCGGATGTTCCTCGCCAATGTAGAAAGAGGCACGGGCCGGGAGGCGAAAGTGCCCGGCTATCTGGTCGGCGGCAAGACCGGCACGGCATACAAGGCAATCAAGGGCGGCTATAGCGACAAGGTGATTTCCAGCTTCGTCGCCGCATTTCCGATGGACGAGCCGCAATATCTGGTGATGATCGTCATCGATGAGCCGAAGCCCGAGAAGCCCGGAATGCGCACCGAAGCGGGGCACAACGCCGCGCCGACGGCCGGCCTGGTGATCAAGCGTATAGCGCCCATGCTGGGGATCGCACCGGCGAGGACGTTTGACGAACGCTCGCAACCCTCTTATTAACCGACCGATCCAAAATTTCGATCGATCATCCGTATCGGGGGATGCGGAACGGCGGCTGCGCATGACACTCGTGACACTCGGCGATCTATGCGGGGGCGCGCTGCCGGTTGGCAGCGGCGAGATGCCCATTACCGGGCTGACGGCCGACAGCCGCGAGGTCGAGCCCGGCTATTTATTCGCCGCCCTCGCCGGCACGAAAACGGACGGCGCGCGCTTCGTCGCCGATGCCGTGGCGCGCGGGGCGACGGCTGTTCTTGCTGGTGAAGGCGTTGCGCTCTACGTGCCGGAGGGCGTCGCTGTCATCCGCGACGCCAATCCGCGGCGGGCGCTCGCCCTGATGGCTGCGCGCATCTACGGCCGCCAGCCGGAGGTCACCGCCGCCGTGACCGGCACCAACGGCAAGACCTCGGTCGCCTCCTTCCTGCGCCAGATCTGGGAGGCCTGCGGCTTTGCCTCAGCGAGCCTCGGCACCACCGGCATCATGTTCCGGGGCGAGGAGCAGCCGCTTTCGCACACCACGCCCGACCCGGTTACGCTGCACGCCGATCTCGCCGACCTCGCCGCCAAGGGCGCGACGCATCTCGCCTTCGAGGCGTCGAGCCATGGCCTCGCCCAATACCGGCTGGACGGCGTCAAGCTCGCGGCGGCAGCCTTCACCAACATCTCGCGCGACCATCTCGATTATCACCCGGATTTCGCCGACTATTTTCGCGCCAAGATGCGGCTGTTCACCGAGCTGTTGCGGCCCGGCCAGTCTGCCGTGATCGATGTCGACAGCGAGGCGGGCGAGGAAGCGGCGGAAATTGCCCGGGCGCGCGGTTTGAGGCTGATCACCGTCGGGCGGCAAGGCGACACGCTGCGGCTTGTTGCCGGCGAGCGTGACGGCTTCGGCCAGCGGCTCGAAATTTCCCATAATGGCACCGTGCGCCGGATCTTTCTGCCGCTGGCGGGCGATTTCCAGGCGTCGAATGTGCTGGTCGCGCTCGGCCTGGCTCTGGCGACCGACGCGCCCGCCGATGTGGCCTTCGCGGCGGTCGAGCGGCTGAAAGGCGCGAAAGGCCGGCTCGAACTGGTCGCGCACTCCCCTTCCGGTGGCCCGATCTTCATCGATTACGCCCACACGCCCGATGCGCTGGAGAACGCCATCCGCACGCTCCGGCCCTATGCCACGGCAAGGCTGCATGTGGTGTTCGGCTGCGGCGGCGATCGGGATCGCGGCAAGCGGCCGGAAATGGGCGCCATCGCCGCCCGGCTGGCCGACCGCGTTATTGTCACCGACGACAATCCGCGCAGCGAAGACCCCGCCGCAATCCGCGCTGAAGTTCTGGCGGCGGCCCCCGGCGCCATCGAGATCGGCGATAGGGCGGAGGCCATCGCCGCCGCGATCAATGGGATGGGGCCTGGTGATGTTCTGCTGATTGCTGGCAAGGGCCATGAAACCGGACAAATCGTCGGCCATACGGTTATTCCTTATTCGGATCATGACACGGTAGCCGGCCTCATCGGCGGCGCCGGAAAAAGGGTGAGCCATGGCTGATGCGCTCTGGACGGCCGATGAATTGAGAAGCACGCTCGGCACCGCCGTGGACGGCGTGATGCCGGCGGCCGTCAGCGGCATTTCCATCGACACGCGCACGCTTGCGCCGGGCGAGGTGTTCTTCGCCATCCAAGGCGACCGCACTGACGGTCACGATTATATTGAGCAGGCTTTCGCAGCTGGGGCCGCTCTCGCCGTGGTGCGCGAGGATTTCGGCGGCGCCGCGCCAGGCCCGCTGCTCCACGTCGCTGATACGCTCGAAGCGCTCCGCGCTCTTGGCCGTGCCGGCCGCGCCCGCAGCAAGGCGCGCATCGTCGCCGTTACCGGCAGCGTCGGCAAGACCGGCACCAAGGAGATGCTGCGGCTGATGCTCGCCAGACTCGGCCGCGTTCATGCGTCGGACAAATCCTACAACAATCATTGGGGTGTGCCGCTTTCGCTGGCGCGGCTGCCGCGCGAGGCCGATTACGCCGTGTTCGAGATCGGTATGAACCATGCGGGCGAGATCACGCCGCTCGCCCGCCTTGTCCAGCCTCATGCCGCGATCATCACCACGATCGCCCCAGTACATATCGAGTTCTTCGATAGCATCGAAGGCATCGCCGAGGCGAAGGCCGAAATCTTCCGTGGGCTGGCGTCCGGCGGGATCGCCATCCTCAATCTCGACAATGAGCATTTCCGGCTGCTGGCGAGACGCGCCGAGGAGCGCGGCGCCGGACGGGTCATCGGCTTCGGCAAGGACTCCCGCGCACAGTCGCGGCTCGTGCGCCTCACCGCCTCGGCCGGCGGCTCCGAGATCGAGGCGGACTGCCTCGCCGAGCGCATCTCCTACCGGCTCGGCGCGCCGGGCGAGCATCTGGCGCTGAATTCGCTCGCCGCGCTGGCGGCGGTGAAAGTCCTCGACGGCGAGATCCATCGCGCCGCTGCCGCGCTTGTCGAATTCGGAGCGCCGCAGGGCCGCGGCGCTCAGTCGGTGCACCGCATCGACGCAGGCAGCTTCATCCTGATCGATGAAGCCTATAATGCCAACCCGGCCTCAATGGCGGCGGCCTTCAGCGTGCTCGGCGGTCTGCCGCGAAGCCGCGCCGCGCGCCGGATCGCGGTGCTCGGCGACATGCTTGAGCTCGGCGCCGAGGCCAAGCGGCTGCATGAGGGGCTCGCCCCCGCCATCGAGGCGGCGGCCATCGACCTCGTCTATGGCTGCGGGCCGAACATGGCCGAGCTTTTCGCGGTTCTCCCGGAGAGCCGGCGCGGCGGCTGGGCGGAGAATTCGCACAAGCTGAAAGAGACGCTCACCGGCGCCATCCGGCCCGGCGACGCCGTCATGATCAAGGGCTCGCTCGGAAGCCGCATGAGCCTCCTCGTCGACGCTCTCAAACAATCCTATCCGCAAGACCGGGCAAGCGCAGCCGGCGGCCGCGGAATGAAAGGCGAGGAATGCTCTACCTGCTCAGTCTCTTGAGTGAACATGCGCCGGTCTTCAACGTCTTCCGCTACATCACCTTTCGGACCGGCGGCGCCATCATGACGGCGCTGATGGTCGTCTTCCTGTTCGGCCCTCCGCTCATCAACCAGCTTCGTCTGCATCAGGGTAAGGGCCAGCCGATCCGCTCGGACGGGCCGCAATCGCATCTGAGCAAGGCGGGCACGCCGACCATGGGCGGGCTGATGATCCTGCTCGGCGTCGGTGTTGCCACGATCCTGTGGGCCAATCTCGGCAACCGGCTGGTCTGGGTGGTGATCGCGGTGACGCTCGCCTACGGGCTGATCGGCTTCTATGACGATTTCCTCAAGGTGACGAAGCGCACGAGCGCCGGTTTTCCGGGCCGCGTCCGCTTCGCCCTGGAAGTCGGCATCGCGGCGATCGCCACCTATTCGATCATGCAGATCGCTTCGCCCGAGCTGGCGACGACGCTCGCCGTGCCGTTCTTCAAGGACGTGCTGATCGATCTCGGGCCGATCTTTCTGGTGCTCGGCGTGTTCGTGATCGCCGGCGCGGGCAACGCAGTGAATCTCACCGACGGCCTTGACGGGCTCGCCATCGTGCCGGTGATGATCGCGGCCTCTACTTTCGGCATCATCTCCTATCTGGTCGGCAACAAGGTGTTCGCGGACTATCTGCAGCTTCATTTCGTCCCCGGCGCGGGCGAGCTTGCGGTGATCTGCGGCGCGCTGGTCGGGTCGGGGCTCGGCTTCCTCTGGTTCAACGCGCCGCCCGCCATGATCTTCATGGGCGACACCGGCTCGCTGGCGCTCGGCGGTGCGCTCGGCGTCATCGCGGTGGCGACGAAACACGAGGTCGTGCTGGCCATCGTCGGCGGGCTGTTCGTGCTGGAGACCGTCTCGGTGATCATGCAGGTCGTCTCCTTCAAGCTGACCGGCAAGCGCGTCTTTCGAATGGCTCCGCTGCACCACCACTTCGAGCAGAAGGGCTGGGCCGAGGCGACCGTCGTGGTGCGCTTCTGGATCATCGCCGTGGTGCTGGCGCTGATCGGCCTGTCGACCCTGAAATTGCGCTAGGGACCAGGAATTATGGCTGACCCTGCTTCGAGGAGACGGTATGCGGCAGGATGGTGGAGAGTAGGCTTTCCCAAGAGGGGAGTTCTGCGAAAGGCTAGCTGTCGGCAAGATCGTCGTCCCGGACGGCCGGAGGCCGAGCCGGGACCCAATTCAATTGTCCGCGCGCTCGTGCCGTGCGGTGAGACCAATGGGCCCCGGCTCTTCGGCCGCGGCGACGTCGGGAAACTTGGCGGCTCTGGTACCAGCGGTGATTGGTCATGATCCGGATCACGCTCTTTGCAGGAAAAAAGGTGGCGGTGTTCGGTCTTGGCCTGTCGGGGCTGGCGACGGCGCAAGCGCTGCGCGCGGGCGGCGCCGAGCCGATCCTATGGGACGATGCCGAGAACGGCCGCGAGGCCGCGCGTCAGGCCGACTTCGAGCCGGTGGACCTTGCCGCCGCCGACTGGAGCGACTTCGCAGCGCTGGTGCTGGCGCCAGGCGTGCCGCTGACCCATCCGAAGCCCCATTGGACCGTGGAGCGCGCTAGAGCGGCCGGCGTCGAGATCATCGGCGACACCGAGCTGTTCTGCCGCCAGCGCCGCGCCGAAGGCGGCAAGGGCAAGGTCGTCGCCATCACCGGCACCAACGGCAAATCGACGACAACGGCGCTCACCGCGCATCTCATCAGCGCATCCGGGCGGCGCGCCGCGATGGGCGGCAATATCGGCACGGCCGTCCTCGGGCTCGATCCGCTGGCCGACGATCTGACCTATGTCATCGAATATTCCTCCTTCCAGATCGACCTGACGCCGACGCTCGACGCCGATGCCGCCTGCCTGCTCAACATCACGCCGGACCATCTCGATCGGCACGGCACGCTGGAGCACTACGCCGAGGTCAAGGCGCGGATCTTCGCCCGGCTCGGCGCAGGCGACACCGCTGTCGTCGGCGTCGATGACGAGATTTGCGCCGGCATCGCCGACCGGCTGTCGGGCAGGACGAAGCTGCAGCGGATTTCGGTCCGCCACCCCGTCGAAACCGGCGTCTATGCCGATCATGGCACGCTGATCGAGGTGGAAAACGGCGAGGCGCTGCCGCCGGTCAGCCTCAAAGGCATCGGCTCGCTGCGCGGCACCCATAACGCCCAGAACGCCGCCGCCGCCTTCGCGCTGTGCCGTGCCATCGGCCTGTCGCGCGACGAGATTGCCGCCGGGCTGGAGAGCTTTCCCGGCCTTGCCCACCGGATGGAGGAGGTCGGCCGCGCCGGGCGCGTCTTGTTCATCAACGACTCCAAGGCCACCAATGCCGATGCCGCCGCCAAGGCGCTCGCCAGTTTCGATAGCATCTATTGGATCGCCGGTGGTCTGGCGAAATCCGGGGGCCTCGCCGGCCTCGAAGGCTTCTTCCCGAAAATTCGCCGCGCCTATTTCATCGGCGACGCGGCGGCGGAATTCAGCCGCTTCGTCGGCCGCGCGCTCCGCAATGAGATCGCCGGCACGCTCGACGCGGCCGTCGCCCATGCGGCGCGCGATGCGGCAGGCTCGGGCGATGCCGAGCCGGTGGTGCTTCTGTCGCCGGCCTGCGCCTCCTACGATCAATTCCCGAATTTCATGGCGCGGGGCGACGCCTTCCGAACCATCGTCGCCTCGCTCGACGGGATCGCTTTGCGGGAGACCAGAGCCGCATGAGGCTGACGCGCACCGACCGCAGCGTCATGACCGAATGGTGGTTCTCCGTGGATCGCCCGCTTCTGGGCGCGGTGCTGATCATCATGATCCTCGGCACCTTCGTCTCGCTGGCCGCCAGCCCCGCGGCGGCGCATAAGATCGGCGCCGAGCCGCTCTATTTCTTCAAGCGCCAGCTCATCTACATGATCCCGGCGGTTTTCCTCCTGATCACCGCCTCGATGCTCGATCCCAAGCTGATCCGGCGCGCCGGGCTGTTCATCTTCCTTGCCGGCCTCGCCATGATCGCCCTTGCTCTGGCGCAAGGCATCGAGAAGAACGGGGCGGTGCGCTGGCTGATCATCGGTAGCGGCCAGTCCATCCAGCCTTCGGAATTCGCCAAGCCCGGCTTCATCATCCTCACCGCCTGGCTGTTCTCCGAAAGCGGCAAGCGTCCCGACATGCCGGCCCTGCCGATCGCCATCGCGGTTCTGGCGATTTTCGTGTTCTTCCTAGTGGTGCAGCCCGATATCGGCCAGACCTGCCTTGCGGTGCTGGTCTGGGGCGCGCTGTTCTTCCTTGCCGGCTATTCGCTGATCTGGATCGGCATCGCCTCGGGCGTCAGCGGGGCGGCCTTCATCGCCGCCTATCTCGCCATTCCGCACGTGCAGAGCCGCATCGACCGCTTTCTCTACCCGGCCTCTGGCGACACCCATCAGACGGATACGGCGCTTGCCGCTTTCCGCGAAGGCGGTTGGTTTGGACGCGGTCCGGGCGAAGGTATTGTGAGCAGAGGATTGCCCGACTCGTATACAGATTACATTTTTGCCGTGATCGCGGAAGAATTCGGCCTTATATTCTGTCTTTTTCTTGTCAGTCTTTATGCTTTCATCGTCTGGCGTGGATTTCGCGCCGCCGCCCGTTCACGAGATCCGTTCATTCGGCTCGCGCTTTCCGGGCTGATGATGCTCTTTGGTTTTCAAACGTTGATTAATATGGCAGTTAACGTCGATATGCTACCGGCGAAGGGCATGACGCTTCCCTTCCTTTCCTATGGCGGCTCCTCGCTGACCGCCATGGCACTAACAATGGGTCTGGCGCTGGGTCTCGCCAGACGGCGTCCCGAAGCAGGCCCGGTCTACCGGCCTGTCCGGCAATCCACGGGCGGGACGGTCACCTCCAGGGGGATGCAAACTTGACATCTGCGTCGATCGTCTTAACTGCGGGCGGCACGGGCGGTCATCTCTTCCCGGCGCAGGCGCTGGCCGGCGAAATGGTCCGGCGCGGCTATGAGGTCGATCTGATCACGGACACGCGGACGACGACGATGGCCGGGGAGTTTCCGGGACGCGGCGTTCACAAGGTTCCGTCCGCCACCTTCAAGGGCAAGTCGCCGCTTGAGGCGATGAAGATGGTCGCCACCAACTCCAACGGCTTCAAGATGGCCTACGACATCTATGGCGATCTGAAGCCGAAGGCCGTGGTCGGCTTCGGCGGCTATCCGACCATCCCGCCCATGCTGGCAGCGCTCGCGCGCGGTATCCCCACCATGATCCACGAGCAGAATTCGGTGATGGGCCGGGCCAATCGGTTCCTGGCCACGATGGTGAAGGCGATCGCCATCTCCTTCGAAGACACCAAATTCCTCGAAGGCAAGCTCACCGAGAAGAGCTACGTCACCGGCACCCCGCTCCGGGAGGCGATCCTGGAGCTGCGCGGGGGCACCTTCCAGCCGCCGCAGCCGGGCCAGCCGCTCAACCTGCTCTGCTTCGGCGGCAGTCAGGGCGCGCGCTTCTTCTCCGATATCATGCCGGTGGCGCTGCAGCTTCTGCCGCAGGAGATCCGTGACCGGCTGATGGTCGTGCAGCAATGCCGCGAGGAGGACATCGACCGTGTTTTCGACGCCTACGAGGTGGCGGGCGTCGCGGCGGAACTTTCCACCTTCTTTGAGGATTTGCCATACCGGATGGCCGGCGCACATCTTGTCGTCTGCCGTTCTGGTGCAACAACCATCGCCGAACTTGCGGCGCTGGGACGCCCGGCCGTGCTCGTACCCTTGCCGCATTCGGTCGATAATGATCAATTGGAGAACGCGACCCGATTCGAAAAAGCGGGCGCGGGCTGGTGCTTCGAGCAGTCGATCATGACGCCGGAGCGGCTGGCCGGGACTCTGCGGCGCCTTTTCGAGGAACCGGCGACCCTCGCGAGAGCCGCAAGCCGCTCCAAATCGCTCGCGCGCTATGACGCGGTGGTGCGGTTGGCGGATCTGGTGGTGACGCTCGCCGAAGCGCCCGAGACCTTCTCGGCGCAGCGCGCAGCCGAGGGGCAAGCAGGATGAAGAATATGAGGGAGTACGAGCCAATCCATATTGTCGGGATTGGCGGCATTGGCATGAGCGCCATTGCCGAGGTGTTGCACAATAATGGGGTGAAGGTTCGGGGCAGCGATCTCAAAGACGGCGTCAATACGCGGCGGCTCGCGGCAAAAGGCATTCCGGTCGAGATCGGCCATAAGGCGGAAAATATCGAAGGCGCGCGGCTCGTCGTCTTGTCTTCGGCCGTGAAGGCCGGTAATCCGGAGCGCGTGGCGGCCAAGGCTGCCGGGCTTCCGGTCTGGAGCCGCGCCGAGATGCTCGCCAAGCTCATGGAAAATTACCGCACCGTGAGCGTCACCGGCACCCACGGCAAGACGACGACCACCTCGATGATCGCCTGGATCTTCGAGAAGGCCGGGCTCGATCCGACCGTGATCACCGGCGGCATCATCAACGATTGGGGCACCAATGCCCGCATCGGCGAGGGCGAGTGGTTCATCGTCGAGGCCGACGAGTCCGACGAGACCTTCGTCAGATTGCCGACCCGCATCGGCGTCGTCACCAATATCGACCCGGAACATCTCGATTATTACGGCTCGGTCGAGGCGATGCATGGCGCCTTCCGGTGCTTCTTCGAAGGCGTCCAGCCGGGCGGTCTTGTGGTTGCGGGCATCGACCACCCGGTCGTGCGCGAATTCGCGGAGGCGGTGAGGCTCGCAGACGGCGCGAGGCTGCTGCGCTATGGCGTCGCCGAGGATGCTGATGTGCGGCTCGCGGCCGAGCGGCTGAACGGCGCCTCGGGCCATCTGGATGCGGTGCTGGGGAAGGGGGTCAAAGGCGGCGAGCGCCGTTACGACGATCTCACCCTGGCGGTGCCTGGCCACTACAACGCCCTCAACGCCATGGCGGCCATTGCGGTGGCCACCGAAGCCGGCATAGCCGACGATGTCATTCGCGAAGCGCTGGCGAGCTTTCACGGCGTCAAGCGGCGCTTCACGCAAACCGGCTTCTGGAACGGTGTTGCCGTCTATGACGATTACGCCCACCACCCGGCGGAAATCGCCGCCGTGCTCGGTGCGGCACGCGGCGCGACGAACGGGCGGGTGATCGCCATCGTGCAGCCGCACCGCTATTCGCGGCTGAAGAACCTGTTCGAGGAATTCACCGGCTGCTTTGCCAATTCCGACGCGGTGATCGTCACGCCGGTCTATTCGGCAGGCGAGGAGCCGAACGGCGTCGACCGCGACATGCTCGTCGATGCGCTGCGCCTGCGCGGCCAGCGGCAGGTCATGGCCGTCGACGGCGAAGACGCGCTGACGGGGATGGTCGCCTCGCTCGCCAAGCCCGGCGATCTCGTCATCGGCCTCGGCGCCGGCACAATCACGGAATGGGCGAACGCTTTGCCGACCCGGCTTGCCGCGCTTGGCCCGAGGCTCGACGCCGCGGAGTAGCCTGACCGGAAAGGCCCGGAATGAGCTTTCCCGACCTTACATCGGAGCTGAAAAGCGCCTTGCCCGAGCTGCGCGGCCGGCTGGAAGCCAACCGGCCGATGGCGGACATCACCTGGTTCCGCGTCGGCGGCCCGGCGCAGGTGCTCTTTGCGCCTGCCGACGAAGCCGATCTGGCCTATTTCCTCAAAGCCGCCGGCGCCGATCTGCCGGTGACCGTCGTCGGCGTCGGCTCCAATCTGCTGGTGCGCGACGGCGGCATTCCGGGCATCGTGATCCGGCTAGGGCGCGGTTTCGGCAAGATCGAGCCGGAAGAGGGATATCGCATGCGCGTCGGCACCGCCGTTCCCGATGTGAGGCTTGCTCAGGCCGCCGCAGCCGCCGGAATTGCCGGCCTCGCCTTTTATCGCGGCATTCCGGGCATGGTCGGCGGCGCGCTGCGCATGAATGCCGGGGCGCATGGCACCGAGACCAAGGATGTTCTCGTCGAAGCCCGCGCGGTGGATCGCTCGGGAGGGATCCGCACGCTCAGCCTTGCCGATCTCGCCTACAGCTACCGACATTGCGGCGCGTCCGAAGAGCTGATCTTCACCGAGGCGCTCTATCAGGGCGAGCCGGGCGAGCCGGAGGAGATCACGCGCGCCATGCAGGAGGTCGCCGACTATCGCGAGGCGAACCAGCCGATCAAGACCCGGACGGGCGGCTCGACCTTCAAGAACCCGCCCGGCCAAAGCTCCTGGAAGCTGATCGACGCCGCAGGCTGCCGGGGCTACCGCGTCGGCGGCGCGCACGTATCGGAAATGCACTGCAATTTCCTCATCAATGACGGCGAGGCGAGCGCGGAGGACATCGAGACGCTCGGCGAGACGGTGCGCGCCCGCGTCAAGGCGGCGACCGGCATTACGCTCGAATGGGAAATCAAGCGCCTCGGCGTGCCGGCCGAGGGGCGTCCGATGGTGGCGGCGGCATGAGCCGCAAATTCAACCACGTCGCCGTGCTGATGGGCGGCTGGTCGGCCGAGCGGGAGGTCTCGCTCAATTCCGGCAAGGGCTGCGCCGACGCGCTCGAAGGCGAGGGCTACCGCGTCACCCGCATCGATGTCGGCCGCGACCTGCCGGAGTGCCTGCGCGAGCTGAAGCCGGATGTCTGCTTCAACGCATTGCACGGCAAGGGCGGCGAGGACGGCACCGTCCAGGGCATCCTGGAGACGCTGCAGATCCCCTACACCCATTCCGGCGTGCTGGCCTCCGCGCTCGCCATGGACAAGGCGAAGACCAAGATCGTGCTGGCCGATGCCGGCATCCCTGTCGCCGATCATCTCATCGTACGGCGCCTCGAAGCCGCCAAGGCCCATGCCATGCCGCCGCCCTATGTGATCAAGCCGGTGGCGGAAGGCTCCAGCGTCGGCGTCTTCATCGTGCGCGAGGATCACGCCCACCCCCCGCAGGAGCTGACATCGAGCGACTGGGCCTTTGCCGAGGAGGTGATGGTCGAGCGCTTCATCGGGGGGCGCGAGCTGACCTGCGCGGTGATGGGCGACCGCGCGCTCGGTGTCATCGAGATTCTACCTGCAGAAGGCCTCGCCTTCTACGATTACCAGGCCAAATACGCACCCGGAGGCTCAAGACACGTCCTGCCAGCGGAAATTTCACCGAATATTTACGAATTGGTACAGAAGCTGTCGCTAAAGGCTCATCAGGCTTTAGGTTGTCGGGGGATCAGCCGGGCCGATTTCCGGTTCGACGATCGCACCGGCGGCACGGGCGAGTTGATCTGCCTGGAGGTCAATACCCAGCCCGGCATGACGGCGACGTCGCTCGTGCCGGAGCTAGCAAGCCACAGTGGTCTGACATTCGGTGAACTTGTCCGCTGGATTGTGGAGGACGCGTCTTGCAATCGGTAATAAATCCCTCTACAGCAGAAACTGGGAATTGGTTTGCTGCTGTGGGGGCTTATGCCCCGTCTTCTCACAGCCGGATTGAGCGGCGCCGCTTGCGCATCGAGCGCGGAAGGCCGGCCGAGAGTTCCCTGTATGGCTGGTTCGAGGCCCATAGCGATATCGCCTCGAAAATCGGTCTTGTAGCGTGCGTCATCTTTTACGCATTGACGGCGGCCTATGGCTTGTCGGTCAGCGGACAATGGAGCGCCGCACGCCAGGCCATCACCTCCGCCGCAAATGATTTGGCCGTAGAGGCCGGATTCGGGGTGAAGGCGGTGCAGGTCGAAGGTCGGCAAAATCTCAAAGACGCAGATATAGCGGCCGCCCTCGGCTCTCATGAGGGCGTCTCGATCTTTTCCTTCGACACGGACGCTGCGCGCGACCGGCTGAAACAGAATGGCTGGGTGCGCGAGGCGCGGGTGATGCGGCTCTTGCCTTCGACGCTCGTCGTCCAGGTCGAGGAGCGCAAGCCGTTCGCGCTGTGGACCGAAGGCGGCAAGACCGCGGTGATCGATGCTGAGGGGCGGGTGCTGGCGCTGGCGGCGCAGGCGGAATTTCCAGCGCTCCCTGTGGTCTCCGGCCCCGGCGCGGCCATTCCGGCGAAAGAGCTGATCGACGCGCTCGCCGTGCTTCCCGAGTTGAAGACTCGCGTCAGCGGCATGGAGCGGATCGCCGGGCGGCGCTGGGATCTGGTGCTGGATACAGGGATGCGCGTGAAGCTGCCGGCAACGGGCTTTGCCAATGCGCTCGCGGATCTGAGCGTCATCGCGGAAAAGAACCCGGCCGCCTTCTACGAAATTTCCGAAATGGATTTTCGTGTCTCTTCTCAATTCACCGTGCGGCTCAAGGATGCGTCCGAAAAGGGCCGCAAGAAATTCCTGTCGTGGCTGTCGAGCGCCAATGAGGGCGCGAGCCGCGGATTTTAAGCGCGCGCGGCGCGAAACGTTTTAACAGGTCCGATCCTGGTCAGATGTGGCGTCAGGCGGGTTCGGACCGGAATGGGAGCCAGCGGGGCAGCGATTGCGGACGAAAGCGCGCAGATATTCCGGCAGTGAGCGGACCGTCGTCGTCCTCGACGTCGGCACGCGTAAAATGTGCTGCCTGCTCGCAAGGCTGCTGCCCTGGCCGCATTGGCAGGACGCGCCGGCGCTCGCCTCGCGCATCCGCATCGTCGGCTACGGCTACCAGCTCTCGCGCGGCATCGTCGCCGGACGCGTCTCCGATATGGAGGCGGCGGAGCGCACCGTGCGCAGCGTCGTCGCCAAGGCCGAGCGCGCGGCGGATGTGACCGTGAACGAGGTCTATGTCACGGCCTCCTTCGGCCCGCTCGCCAGCCAGAGCTTCACCGCCAGCGTCGATCTGCCTTTCGGCTCGGTCGGCGCGCGAGACATGGAGCGGGTGATCCGCGCCGCCTCCGAATATGCCGCGCGAAATGGCCAGACCGTGCTGCACAGCGTACCCTTCGGCTACACGCTCGGCTATGAAAGCGGTATCACCGATCCGCTCGGTATGATCGGGGACACGCTGAAGGTCGATGTGCACACCGTGTCCGCCGACGCGCTGCCGCTGAAGAATCTCAAGCTGTGCATCGAGCGCAGCCATCTCTCCGTCGCGGGCGTCGCCGCTTCGGCCTATGCCAGCGGGCGCGCCGTCGTCTCCGATAGCGAGGCGCAGACGGGCGTCACCTGCATCGATATGGGCGCGGGCGCGACAGGCGTTTCGGTGTTCGCCGGCGGCGCGTTCATCTACTGCGACTCCATCGATATCGGCGGCAACCACATCACCAACGATATCGGCCACTCCTTTTCCGTGCCGCTGATCGAGGCGGAGCGGCTGAAGACGCTCTATGCCTCGGTCTTCGCGGCTGGCGCCGGCATGTACGATCGCGTACTCGCCGAGGAAGAGGACGAGGATCCGGAGTTGCTTTCACGCCACATTGCAAAAGCCGAGCTTTCCGATCTTGCTCGAATCCGCTTAGAGCAGATCTTTGAGGAAGTCCGTGATCGGTTGCGTGCCAGTGGCGTCGCCGCCATGTCGGGCCATCGGGTGGTGCTGACCGGCGGTGCGAGCGAATTGGTCGGAGCGGCCGAGCTTGCCGGGCAGATCCTCGGCAAACAGCCAAGGCTGGGGCGTCCGCGCCCGGTATCGGGCTTGCCCGGACCGGAGGCGGGACCGGCCTTTGCGGCGCCGATCGGTCTGCTCATCCATCTGCTCGACGACGATCTGAGGCTGGAGAAGGCGCCCGCGCCCGAGATCATCGCGACGAGCCAAAGCTACCTGGCGCGGGTCGGACAATGGATACGGGAAAGCTTTTGAGCCGTGACGGCGGGCGGTGCCGAAAGGACGCGGGGAAGAGATTGACGAGGCTGCCATGAGCATCAATTTGAAACTTCCGTCGCTGACGGAGCTGCGGCCGAGGATCACCGTCGTCGGTGTCGGCGGGGCGGGCGGCAATGCCGTCAACAACATGATCCAATACGGCCTCGAAGGCGTGGAGTTCGTCGCCGCCAATACCGACGCGCAGGCGCTCTCCATGTCGGCCGCCGGCTGCCGGGTGCAGATGGGCGTGACCATCACGGAAGGTCTGGGCGCGGGGTCGAAGCCGGAGATCGGCGGGGCGGCGGCCGAGGAGGCGCTCGACGAGATCCGCTCGCTGATCGAGGGCTCGCACATGCTGTTCATCACGGCGGGCATGGGCGGCGGCACCGGCACCGGCGCGGCGCCCGTGATCGCGCGGGCGGCGAAGGAGATGGGCATCCTGACCGTCGGCGTCGTCACCAAGCCCTTCGAGTTCGAAGGCCAGCGCCGTATGCGCGTGGCGAACGAAGGCATCGTCCAGCTTGCGCAATATGTCGACACGCTGATCGTCATTCCCAATCAGAATCTGTTCCGCATCGCCAACGAGAAGACCACCTTTGCCGACGCGTTCGGCAAGGCCGATGACGTGCTCAAATCCGGCGTTTGCTGCATCACCGATCTGATGGTGAAGGAGGGCCTCATCAATCTCGATTTCGCCGACGTCCGCGTGGTCATGCAGAATATGGGCACCGCGCTGATGGGCACCGGCGAGGCGGAGGGCGAGCAGCGCGCCCTGAAGGCGGCCGAGGCGGCGATCTCCAACCCGCTGCTTGACGAGGTGTCGATGCGCGGTGCCAAGGGCCTGCTCATCAGCATCACCGGCAGCTTCGACATGACGCTGTACGAGGTCGAGGAAGCGGCCTCCCGCGTGCGCCGCGAGGTGGATCCGGAGGCGAACCCCGACATCAACATCATCGTCGGCGCCACTTTCGACCATTCGATCGAGGGCCGCGTCCGCGTCTCGGTGGTGGCGACGGGCATCAATGCCGGGCAGCAGCCGCATGTCGCCAAGGCGAATGAGGCGCTGAAAGGCGCGCGGCTGATGGACCGCATCGGCTCGTCCGGCCGCGGCGATCAGCGGGAGCGGCCGCAGCAGCCGCAGCCGCAGCCGCGTTCGCGTGACGACGTGCCGCCGGAGAGCTGGCAGGGCGCGGGCAATGTCACCATCGAGCCGCGCTCGCCGAAATATATGATGGGCAATGCGGGCGGGCAGGGCCGCAATCCGCAGCCGCAGACGCCGCGATTCGAGCCGCAGCCGCCGGCCAAGCCCATCCGGCCGCCGCGCCGGCCGCTGACGGGCAGGGACTTCCCCGAGCTCGCCGCTCATGAGGCGGAGATGCAGGGCCAGCGCGATCTCGGCATCAAGCGCCGCGGCGGACTGCTCGACTGGGTGACCGGGCGCACCCGCAATGCACCCGATCCGCTGCCGCAGGACCGGGTCATGCCGACCCTCGAATCAAACGGCATGGGCGGGCGTCCGCGGGATCTCGGCCTCGGCGTCCCCGCCGATGAGGAGCCTGTGGATGAGCACGGCGAACCGGTCCGTGACAAAAAGGGCACAGAACGCGGCCGGAATCCGGACGAGCCATTCGAGATCCCGAATTTCTTCAAGAGGCCCATCAATTAGGCAATGCTTAAACGGGCCTAACAAATCGTTGATTTTCAAGGCGTTGTTTGGCGCCGCTGTGGGGAAACCCGTAGCGGCGCTTTGCGTATGCGCGGCGTCCGTACCGAATTCTTTCAAATCGTAACAGACTGTAAAAAACCGTGATTTGCCGGACTGAGAAGCACCGGAATAAGTTCGCGGTGGTCAGACGCGGTGGGGCGTCGCGCACCAGCCGGAAGTCATAAAAATGTAAAACCGGCAGCATCTTAAGCCTTCGGGCTTCGCGCGAAAAGCCAGCGCATCGGAACGGGGGGCAGGTTCGCACATACGGGGACGCGGACCGAGCCATTAGGGGAAAGATAACGGCGAGCTATGAAAACTCACACGGGGGGTTGGCAGACGACGATCGATCGCGATCTGGTTCTGTCGGGGATCGGCGTACACAGCGGAGCTGAGGTCTCCATCATCCTTCATCCGGCCGAAGCCGGCACGGGATGGACCTTCCTGGTGAGCTCCGGCTGTGGCCGCCTCGTTCGCATCCCCGCCGATTTCCGCATGGTCTCCAACGTCACGCTCTGCACGGTTCTGAGTGACGGCAACGGCGCCTCGGTGGCGACGGTCGAGCACCTCCTTTCCGCGCTGCGCGGCATGAATATCGACAATATCGAGATCGAGATCGAGGGCAGCGAGCTTCCGATCATGGATGGCAGCGCCGCCCCCTTCGTCGAGGCGATCGACGAGGCCGGCATCCGTGTCCTCGACGAGCCGCGCCGCTGGGTCAAGGTTCTCAAGACCGTCCGCATCGAGGACGGCAAGTCCACCGCCGAGCTTCGTCCCCATTACGGCAGCCGCTTCGAAATCGAGATCGACTTCGAAACCCCGTTCATCGGCCGCCAGCAGCTCGAAGTCGACCTTTCCCCGAATGTCTACCGCCGTGAAATCGCCCGCGCCCGCACCTTCGGCTTCATGAAAGACGTGAAGGCGCTCTGGGCCGCTGGCCGCGCGCTTGGCTCCTCGCTGGAGAACACCGTCGCCATCGGCGAAGACCGCATCCTCAATCCCGAAGGATTGCGCTTCAAGAACGAGTTCGTGCGCCACAAGACGCTCGACGCCATCGGCGACCTCGCTCTGGCCAATGCTCCGATCCTAGGCGCCTATCGCTCGATGCGCGGCGGCCACAAGATCAACACCATGATGCTGAAAGCGCTTTACGAGGACCGTTCCGCCTGGACGGTGGTCGAGGCAGAGCATGCCTATGTGCGCAACGTCCGCGAAGCCGGCCATGCCAGCATCGGCGCCGGCCTCGCACAGCCCGTTTTTGCCGCAGACCGGGGCTGATCGCCTCTGGTTGCTTGTCGCAGCCGTCCGCTTCCCCATGAGCGGGCGGCTTTGCGTTGAGGGTGTGCGCCGATACGCGCAAACGCCGGGAAATCGAGCAAAAAAACACCACAATCCCCGTGTTCCGTCATGGGGGCGACTCACATTAGATTTCGCTGGTCTTCGGGCCAGGACGCTGTATTCCGAAAGCCGCTTGGGCTGATACGTTGACAGGATCGGGGAACCTATGAACGTCCGGACTCTCTGCAAAGCGGCTGCGCTTTTCCTGCTCGCCTGCCAGCTTTCCGGCTGCGCGAGTTCGCTGTTCGGCAGCAAGGACGAAACGCCGACGGTCGAAACCAAACCGCCGGACGTGCTCTACAAGGAAGCCAACGCGAAGCTCGATAAAGAGGACTATACCGCGGCCGCGAAGGCTTTCGAGGAGGTCGACCGCCAGCACCCCTATTCGAACGAGGCGCGCGAGGCGACGATCATGGCTGCCTTTGCCTATGAAAAGGCCAACAAGCTGCCGGAAGCCGTCGCAGCCGCCCGGCGCTATCTGGAGCTGCATCCCGGCACCAAGGAAGCCGCGCTCGCCCAGCACATCATCGCCTCGTCCTATTACGACCGCATCAACGATGCGAGCCGCGACCAGGCCGACACCAAGAAGGCGCTGGTCGAGCTCGAAACCCTCATCAACCGCTATCCGAACAGCCGCTATGTCGAGGAATCCAAGAAGCGCATCCGCGTCGCCCGGGACGTCCTGGCCGCGCACGAGATGACTGTTGGCCGCTGGTATCAGAACAAGGGCGAATATCTCGGGGCCATCAACCGCTTCCGTACCGTCGTGACCGACTATCAGACCACCGTGCATGTCGAGGAAGCGCTGGAGCGCCTCACCGAGTGTTATTATGCGCTCGGCATTACCAACGAAGCGCAGACTGCCGCTGCCGTGCTCGGGCATAACTTCCCGAACAGCAAGTGGTACAAGGACGCTTATGAGCTCCTCTCCTCCAACGGTCTTGAGCCGCGCGAGGACAGCGGCTCCTGGATCAGCCGCCAGTGGCATCACCTGACCGGGAGCAATACGAAGGCGGGGTGAGGTTGGCGCGTTAGGGCGCGATCAGGAAAAGTGGAATCCGGTTTTCCGTCCGATCGCGCGACCAGCGAGGAATTGAGAGCGGGCCTCTGAGCTCAAGTGTTTCCATCTAAATTGACCCCGCTCTAGGGCTTCCGCGTCGCACGCCGGCGGCATCATACCCGGCTTCAATTTTCCCGAATTGGCCCCAATGGCGAAGGCAGGTATTCGCCATCGGGGCAGCTTTCGACGTCCTGGACGCCCTACCCAGCGCGCGGCCGCTTCTTTCAGCCCGCCATGCGCTTTCCGGTCTCCAGCAGCGTCTTGAGATCGCTGAGAACCCACGGCCAGCCGCCGCCGCCCCGCGCTGGATCGCCGCCGCCAGAGACCATGCCGCCGACGATCGGCGCGCCCGCGATGTCGTGGGTGATGGTGAGGGTGCACACGCCGCCCGGATGCTCGTTGATCTCATAGGTGAGGCGCGTGGGCGCCTCGGCGGCGGTCTTCTCGTCCCACAGAGGATGCCAGGTCTGCACCAGCTTGCGCGGCGGCTCGCTTTCGATCACCTCGCCGACGATCATGTCCTCGGGCAGGCCCATGGACCGCATCTCGGTGGTCGCCTTATGAACAAAACGCCCGCCGGCTTTCAAATCGAGTTTCACCTGGCCGCCATAGCCGTAGCGCTCCGTCCATTCCGGCTGGGTGATCGCGTCCCAGATCGCCTTCGCCGGAGCCTTGATGTAGACGCGGTAGACCTGAATGGTTGGGCTTTTATCCGTCACGATTGTCATCCCTTTCTTCGAGTTCGGCCTTGAGCGCGGTGAGCGCTGAGACCTCGCGTGCCTTGTATTTGCCGATCCACCGGTCGTGGATCAGCCGGATCGGGACGGGATTGAGAAAATGCAGCTTTTCCCGGCCCGACCGGCGCGTGACCACAAGGTTCGCCTCTTCCAGAACGCGCAAATGCTTCATCACACCGAAGCGTGTCATCTCCAGCTCCGATTCCAATTCCTTCAGCGTGCGGCCGTCGCGCTGGAACAGGAGGTCGAGCAGGAAACGGCGTGTGGGGTCGGCAAGCGCCTTGAATACGATGTCGTCGTCGGTCACGAGCGGGGAGAATAGGTGACCAAATGGTCACCTGTCAAGATTGGGAACGATGGGCCTGCAGGTGAGATTGGCGAAATCAGAATTTTCTGCATCGCACAAAAAGGCGAGAATCCTCTTCCCGCAACGATTACGCACCGTCGGACACGTCGCACGGCTCGCGCGTATCGAGGTGAACGAGGCCTAGATCTGCAAAGCGGTGGGAGCGGTCGCCCCGCACGTTAGTGCTCTCACGGTGCTAATGGCGACAGCAGGTCGTCGACTTCCCCCCGATAGGCGCAAGGTACCTGATACTCCCTATCGATTGCGCATTCCCCATCGTCAGAGATCGAAAACGTTATGTCTCCTTGGCAGGCTTGCCGATAAGGTGCGGAAGCAAGTTGATTTAGATATCTACCTAACACTGGATCCAGCCCCACTGTCGGAATAAGCCGCTGTACGTTTGCTCCGCAACTTGAATGCAAGTTCGTGCAGTAAGGTCTAATCCCGCGTTCTTCCAAGGCCGTAAGCACTTCAACATCTGGGTGTCGAATACCATCAGCCGAAATGAACGCATATCTATTGCCGGTCTGCCGGAACACAACATCCAGCGTATCGCTCGTGCAATCTCGCTTCGAGCCATGATGGGGCAATTTAACGGCCTCGCTGTTCACTCGCTTGAGGTTGCGCGTCCGCTCCCAATCCGCCCGCGTCCTCCAGTTCTTCGCGGACGCATCGCCACCAAGGATGACTTTGACACCCTTGTAGCAAAGCAAAATTGCCACACTAATTTCGTTCTCTGCGTCGCTCTCAAAAATCGAAGGATCGGATTGCCGTATGCGGTCCAAGTATGCCCCCTTCATCTTACGGAACGGCATAAGGCTATAAATCTCAACGTCGTCAAAATCTTTTGCCGCCACTAAACTGTATGGCCCAGAAAGCTCAGGCATAACTGAAATTGCTTTGTCTTTGTGGGTCTGCATCATGATGCTAACGAACTCATAAAGGGCTTTATGTATTTCTGGATTATCCTGGCTATCCGCAATTTCTTTGTATTGCCGAGTCAATTTCTTTACGTTCTTACCAATATAATCTCCAGCTGGAAACCAAAAGAATTGATCGATTTTACCCTCGAAAGCGCTCAATATACTGCTTAGCCCACGATAATGATCCATATGTGGGTGGGTAAGACAGATAAATGATAACGCATCAGCTCCAAGTGATCTTAATTTGGTTAGCGCCCGCGGTTCCTCGTCGCCTACTCTATTTGAATCTACGACGGCAAACGCTGATTTGTTTTTCCCAAAATACTCAATTACAATCGAATCGCCCTGGCCAACGTTTAGAATGTGAAAACGAAGCATCAGTCCTCGCTTGAGAGCCACTCCTCGATTTCCCGCAAATTGGGGGGAGGGTCCAATGGAGCGATTTCTGTGCGTTCCGCAATCTTAATTCTTCGCAATCCATAGCTTCTGTCGACGGATACCCACACAGGTGCTCCAAAAACTGCTAGTGTGGCGGGCACTATGGCAAGGGGGACCGTGATTGGCACGCACCCGCTCGGCAAGGAGCATTGCAACGTCACCATTTCACCATCTATTGAGGAGACAACAGCCTTTACTTGCTGGAGGTGTTTGACGGTTTTGCCCTGAACTGCCGAGGTCTCCGGTAATGGTGCCTTGTGATAAACGACGTCGGCATCATCAATTTCTGTAATCTCTGTATTCGCTGATGGCCTACCCTCCGTGGTAACCGTTCCCGGCTTCCAGAGTTCTGGCCGACGACTTGACGGGCTAATATGTAGCAGTGGCTGATCGTCTGTTATGCGTTCCGCTTCGGTAGCCATGTTTATTCCTAACGCGCACCAGAGGAATTCAGTGCATCGATAAGCTTTCTTGCTTTAATTAATTTGGTTTTTAGCCACCTCAAGAAAGTAAATCCTTTAAATGAAAATTCTGTTTCAAATAGATCAACATCAAATAGGGAATCATAACCTTGATTTAAAAACATATCTGCATCCCCGGCTTTTCCTTTGATAAACAAGTGACGCCCATGATCTGGTATTGTAAGAGGCCCAAATTGTGCTCTATAAAAAATTTCGTCCTCGCCACATCCTTCTACGACTATCGAGGCATCGGTTACTTTTCCTAGATGACTCTCGATTAAGTCTAACAAGTTTTCCTGATAATTCCGTGCAAACGTATTTAGAGTATCACCAGCAGGGCTAGCGTTTTTACTGACAACGTAAAATCTTGCTCCGCCGCGCTTAATTCCATCAATTTCAAATTCCCTAAATAATTCACTTGTAATTGCATCAATTTTTGACAGGACCGGATCTTTTAAAACATCATCTATGGTTTCATTTCCATCCAAAAATTCAATCGTGCCATTTACGTTAGTTGGATCGATGTATATCTCTCGATATATAACATCATCCTCGGAATAGTTTCCAGAAAGACCATGTAATCTCGGATTCTCGCCGAAATTCTGCCAAAATCCATCCTCTCCGGAGCTCAAGATGCGCAGAGCCGTCCCCGGCTCGTTGAGATAGCGGTAGCAGGTTTTCTCGAAGTCAAAGCGGAATATCATTCGAACGAGTTTGGACATCAGAACTCACGCGGGTCGGCTTCAAAAAGGCGCGGCTCGTAGACGAGCTGCTAATCAACGCTAGAATATTATAGCCTTGACGTTTCAGCTAAATTAATTATCGGCGATCCAAATCGTGTGTTTTTCCGGTGGATTGGGCACCTCCTGGATTTGGAAGAGCCGCGTTTTTGAGTTGGCGCGTAAGCGAAGATTGCACAACTCCGTCCTCTCTTCTGCTCCGGCTAGAGAGCGGCAAACACCACACTTGCACTGCGGATAGCGACTGCGTGCGAGCGACAGCTTCGAGGCGCAAGCCGACGATCGCCGGGTTTTCACCCACCGCTCCCGCACCGCAGCAATCTCGCGTGAAAAGCCGCGCCCTGCCGCCTGCCAAGAGTTGCGCTGCAGCGAAAGCGGCGTTATCTGTGTGGCAATGGCCGCTCGCCAGCGTGGCCTGATCCACTCTCGCATTTCCGCGGAAGGTCGGCAGATGAAAGTCGATGAGGCCACGGTGCGCCACGTCGCACGGCTCGCGCGCATCAAGGTCAGCGGGCAGGAGGCCAGGAGCTTGCAGCGCGAACTGAGCTCGATCCTCGACTGGGTCGAGCAGTTAAGCGAGGTCGATACCGCCGATGTCGAGCCGATGACCCGCGTCGAGGCCATGGCGCTGCCCAAGCGCCGCGACCAGGTGACGGACGGCGGCATTCCGGATGAGATCCTCAAGAACGCGCCGCTGACGGAGGATCATTTCTTTCTGGTGCCGAAGGTGGTGGAGTAGGCGATGAGCGAGCTGACCGGCCTCACTCTCGCCGAGGCGCGCGACCGTCTGCGCAAGAAAGAGCTGACCGCACGCGAGCTGACCGAGGCGCATCTTAGCGCGATCGAGGGCGCCAATGCGGCGCTCAACGCTTACCTGCTGGTGACGGGCGACAAGGCGCTCGACATGGCCAAGGCCTCCGATGCGCGGCTCGCCAAGGGCAAGGGCCTGCCGCTCGACGGGCTGCCGATCGGCGTCAAGGACCTGTTCTGTACCCGCGATGTGCGCACGACGGCAGGCTCGGCGATCCTCGACGATTTCCAGCCGGTCTATGAATCGACGGTGACGCAGAATCTGTGGGACGCGGGTGCGGTGATGCTCGGCAAACTCAACATGGACGAGTTCGCCATGGGCTCATCGACCGAGACCAGCCATTTCAAGCCTTGCATCAATCCCTGGCGCGCGGCGGGCAGCAACAAGCCGCTGGTGCCGGGCGGATCGTCCGGTGGCTCGGCTTCGGCGGTGGCGGCGCGGATTGCGCTCGCCGCCACGGCCTCCGACACCGGCGGCTCGATCCGCCAGCCGGCGGCCTTTACCGGCACGGTCGGCATGAAGCCCACCTATGGCCGCTGTTCGCGCTGGGGCATGGTGGCCTTCGCCTCCTCGCTCGACCAGGCCGGGCCGATCGCCCGCACGGTGCGCGATGCCGCGATCATGCTGCGGGTGATGGCGAGTCATGACCCGAAGGATTCGACCAGCGCCACGGCGCCCGTCCCGGATTTCGAGAAGGCGCTGGCGAAGAAGGTGAAGGGCCTCAAGATCGGCATCCCGAAGGAATACCGGATCGACGGCCTTGCCGCCGAGATCGAGGCGCTCTGGCAGCAGGGTATCGACTGGTTCAAGGCCGCGGGCGCCGAGATGGTCGAGATCAGCCTGCCGCATACGAAATACGCGCTGCCCGCCTATTACATCGTCGCGCCGGCTGAGGCTTCGTCCAATCTCGCCCGCTATGACGGTGTGCGCTATGGCCTGCGCGTCAATGGCCGCGATGTCATCGACATGTATGAGGAGACGCGCTCGCACGGCTTTGGCGCCGAGGTGAAGCGGCGCGTGCTGATCGGCACCTATGTGCTCTCCGCCGGCTATTACGACGCCTATTACATCAAGGCGCAGAAGGTGCGCACGCTGATCCGCCGCGATTTCGAGGACGCCTTCGAGACGGTCGACGCCATCCTCACCCCCGCGACGCCTTCGCCGGCCTTCGCGCTCGGCGAGAAAGGCGGCGATCCGATCGAGATGTATCTGAACGATATGTTCACGGTCACGGCCAACATGGCCGGGCTGCCTGGTATTTCGGTGCCGGCCGGCTTTTCCAAGACCGGACTGCCGCTCGGGCTGCAGCTCATCGGACGGCCGTTCGACGAGGAGACCATGCTGCGCGCCGCTCAGCTCATCGAGGATGCCGCCGGGCCGGCGCCGAGCCCCGAGCCGTGGTGGAGCGCCGCGAAGCCCGCGGCGAGCGAAGCGAAGAAACCGGCGGCGAAGGCCAAAGGGCCAGTCAAAGCCAAA
Source organism: uncultured Alphaproteobacteria bacterium (assembly GCA_963798805.1). Lineage (GTDB taxonomy): Bacteria > Pseudomonadota > Alphaproteobacteria > Rhizobiales > Rhodomicrobiaceae > CAVZCK01. The sequence continues at coordinate 373,415 of CAWCVC010000011.1, read as the reverse complement.
TCGCCGCGAAAGAAATCATCCTGACGGGTTCCCCCATGTCCGTGCGTCCGCCCGCAGAGTGCGAGAATATGGAACAGGTCCGCGCCGAGATCGACCGGCTGGACGCCGCGATCCTCGACCTGGTCGCCGAACGCTTCGGCTATGTCGACCGCGCCTGGCAGCTCAAGACGCACCGCGCCGAGGCGGTGGTGCCCTGGCGCATCCAGCAGGTGATCGACCGCGTCCGCGCCCGTGCCGATGAGCGCGGCATCCCGCCCGAGCTTGCCGAGGCGCTGTGGCGCCAGATGATCGGCTGGTTCATCCAATATGAAGAAGAAAGGCTGTCGAAACAGCCATCCGAGGGCAAGGTTTGAGCGGCGCCGCCGGCGCTATTGCGTCTTTGCAAGAGGCGGGCACGAGGTGAGCGGAAGCCCCAAATTTTCGCTTGTCAGGTAATATATTATGAGCTTGTGTGGAAGCCGCCGAACGGGCCATGAGCGGGTTGAGTTTTGCCGCCTGGCAAGATGGGCGGAGCGTATTTTTCCTCAGTAGCGGAGTTCGGGGATGTAAGGGAGGCTGCGCTTTCCCGCGCGGATAGCGCGTTCCGGGATGGCGCACGGCGTAGGCACGGGGCTTGAGCCATGACAATGCAACCACGGCAGGAAAATCTCATCGACGGCGCCACGGGCCCGTGGGAAGTCGTCATCGGCATGGAGGTGCACGCCCAGGTCACCTCCAAGTCGAAACTGTTCTCCGGCGCCTCGACCGAGTTCGGCGGCGAGCCCAATTCCCACGTCTCGCTGGTCGACGCGGCCATGCCCGGCATGCTGCCCGTGATCAACGAGGAATGTGTGCGCCAGGCGATCCGCACCGGGCTCGGCCTCAAGGCGCAGATCAACCTCTATTCCGTCTTCGACCGCAAGAACTACTTCTACCCCGACCTGCCGCAGGGCTATCAGATCTCGCAATATAAGCACCCGATTGTCGGCGAGGGCGTGGTCACCGTCGACATGAAGGACGGCTATTCCATCGAGGTCGGCATCGAGCGCGTGCATCTGGAGCAGGACGCCGGCAAGAGCCTGCACGATCAGCATGCCAGTTATTCCTTCGTCGACCTGAACCGCTCCGGCGTGGCGCTGATGGAGATCGTCTCGCGCCCCGATCTGCGCTCCTCCGAGGAGGCGAAGGCCTATATCACCAAGCTGCGCGCCATCCTGCGCTATCTCGGCACCTGCGACGGCAATATGGAGCAGGGGTCCCTCCGCGCCGACGTCAACGTCTCGGTGCGCAAACTAGGGGAGCCCTACGGCACGCGCTGCGAGATCAAGAACGTCAATTCGATCCGCTTCATCGGCCAGGCGATCGAATATGAGGCGCGCCGCCAGATCGGCATTCTCGAAGAGGGCGGCGAGATCGCGCAGGAAACCCGGCTGTTCGATCCCAAGCTCGGTGAGACCCGCTCCATGCGCTCCAAGGAGGAGGCGCATGATTACCGCTATTTCCCCGATCCGGACCTGCTGCCGCTGGAGCTGGCGCAGGACTATGTCGATGAGGTCGCGGGCGCGCTGCCCGAGCTGCCCGACGAGAAGAAGGCGCGCTTCATCGAGGATTTTGGCCTCTCCGTCTATGACGCCGGCGTGCTCGTCGCCGACAAAGAGTCGGCTGAGTATTTCGAGGCCGTGGCCAAGGGGCGCGACGCGAAGATGGCGGCCAATTGGGTGACCGGCGACCTGTTCGGCGCGCTCAACCGCACGGGGGCCGCCATCGCCGACAGCCCGGTGAGCGCCGAGCATCTCGGCGAGCTTATCGACCTCATCGCCAAGAACGTCATCTCAGGCCGCATCGCCAAGGATGTGTTCGAGATCATGCTCGAGACCGGCGAGGCGCCGGGCAAGATCGTCGAAAGCCGTGGCCTCAAGCAGGTCACCGACACCGGCGCCATCGAGAAGGTCGTCGACGAGATCATCGCCGCCAATCCGAAGCAGGTGGAGCAGGTGAAGGCTAAGCCGCAGACGCTCGGCTGGTTCGTCGGCCAGGTGATGAAGGCGACCGGAGGCAAGGCGAACCCGGCGGCCGTGAATGAGATTTTGCGGAAGAAGTTGGGGGGCGAGTGAAGGCACATATCCCAGATCGCTAAGTCTCCGAGTGCGCAAAGAGCGGAGCTAAACTCATCTGCGGTGCTTAGTTATATGGCCCCAGAGTATCTTGCGTATCCTGATTTTCCTGAGTTGAGATAGCTTATTAGCTACCAATCGTGATTAACCAAAATTGATCAAAATATCTTGCACGGTCCCCCTCTCTAAACAAGGGTGTCTTTGTCGTCAGTTTTACTGAAGGTTTATGTGATGGGGTGCGGTTTAGAATTCACCGGAAGAGATTGCGGTTTGTATTCACTTGGTACAGCGCTGGTTCCAAGTTCTGATTGATGTCGCTGGTCTCGGGAGTTTTGCTCTCGTCGCTCTTCTTATATGGCTTTTTCAGCGACTTCGGAATGATCTGACGAAGTGGGAGGACGAAGCCAAACGTGAGAGAGAGCTACGCAGCTACGCCGATAAGATGGCGAACGAGGCGCAACATCGGGCTGAACTTGCAGAATCTAACGAGGTTCGTATAAAGGCGGAAATTGGAGATCTTAAATCAATATTTAATGCAAACGCAGATGAACTTAGCAGGCGACTTGCCGACGCGGAAATAAAATACTCTGAAGCGCACAATAGAATAGTTGGCGCATTAGATCTAACTGCTGGAGGAACGGGAAAATTTTGGTCACGACCAGTCGGTAAACGCTCAGAAGATTATGAGATTAAAATAAGCAATAGCATTCCAATTTTGTTGTTCGGCAATCAGAAAGGCGGCGTTGGAAAATCTACGCTTGTAACGAACTTGGCTGCGGCCTTCGCAAGCAAGGGCGAACGAATTTTAACGATAGATCTTGACTATCAAGGTTCTCATTCTAGCTTAGCTCAGTCGCAATGCGGTGCCAGCGACGAAGAACCCGAATCTTTGATTGACTATTTATTTCAGGATGACCTGGACCCACACTGGCCCAAATTGGCGATCCGGCGTATCAACGACAATCTTCATTATATTCCAGCCTTTTATAATTTCGAGCTTATAGAACGTAGAGTAGAATATCAGTGGGCACTCGCTGCAACAGAAGACGATGTGCGTTATCGCCTTGCAAGGGCTCTATTGTCTGACCATGTACAAAATAAGGAGCATGGTTATGACAGGGTTCTTATTGATGCTCCACCAAGGTTTACCTCGGCTTTGTTAACGGCGTTTGCGCGTCGACGCATCTGTATGTGCCAACGGTCGTGGATCTAATGTCGACGTCGGCCGTTACCGCGTTTGCCCGCCAATTCAAAGAGTTGACCCCTATGATCAATCCGCGCATTCGTTGGTCAGGCATTATTGGGACCATGACTTCCCGAAATACAGCAAAACCGCTTCAATTACCGGAGACGCTGGAACGTTTTGCGGATGCTGCTGAGCGAGCCGCACAAAACCGGCTCAACACGAAGGAAGCGTTGTTTATTCGAAATCCTGTGATCGCGCAAAGTGCTTCCCTTGCTCAGGCAACAGAAACAGGAATAGCCTATCTAAATGATTCTCGGGTACGGCCAACTTTTGATGCCCTTGTGGCGGAGATTTTGAAGAAGGCTCCTTTGAACGGTATGAGGCGATGAAGACGCACGATCTCGCAGCGATGCTGACAAGCTTTGCATCCCTTACAGACGGCAACCGCGCTCAGCAGTTGTCCGATTTTGCCGACCTGCTCAAGTCCGGCAAGTCTGAGACGATAGCACAGCGCGTTAAGAAGATGGGAAAAGCGAACGGCCATCCAGCCTTGCTCAAGCAAAGTCTTAACGCCGTCAAAACGGGATTGGAGGCGATAGGGGCAAAGAAACAGGCTGCCGGTCTGGACACTCTGCTAACCGTGTTTAGGGGAAAAGACGACCTCCGCTTTGATGAGTTCGTTAAAGAGATTTCTGCACAGCCACCATCGAAGACTGGTTCGAGGTCGCGGGCGGGAAAGCAACCGCCAGAACCGGACATTCGGTTGGCAAGGGAGCTAGCGGACGAACTGGCTCGCACGGTTCTTGACCCAGCGTCATTTAATCAGGTCTTAATGCGTCTGAATAGAAATAAAGACGTTAATTCACCGACTTTGGCAGTCGTAGCAAACCGTTTCCTTGGTAATAGCAAGAGTTACAAGGGGCGGAAGCCCGCGATTAATGACATTGTAATGCGTCAAAAGGCCGAGGCGCGGGAGCATGCCCGCGGGAATGTGCTGAACCGCATTGGCGTATAGCAATGAGGCGGCTTCTCTTAGTCGCCCCGGAAGCGTAAAGGGCTGTCCGGGGCTCCTCGCATTCCAACTCGGCGAGGCATTCGCGGAAAGGGCAATGGTTCCCGGATCTCCGCTTCGCTCCGTCCGGGGCGACGGAGGAGGGCCACCGGCGTCAATGCTCCGTTCACCAAGCCGGCAGATCGCGAGGGCGGAGTTGTCCCCGCCATTCCCGCCGCCCCTATACTCGCGCCCGTCGCTTCCCCATGAGGGACGCCGGGCTTAAGACCGACTTGGCCTTGCGGGAAGCGATTGCGGTGCCTGGGTAATTCTTGCGTGCCACGGCCGAGTCGTGAGAAAGATGAGGCCGGCCGCGCGGGGTGGTGTAACGAACCCGTGCCCAGGGGTTCCGCTCCGACCCACCCGTTGGCTGGAATGCGCGGGTCAAAGGGGTCGCCGGCGCGAGATGCGGGCCGGAAAGCCGCTGCCCCGCCCCCTGGCTCGATGAGCTCCGGGGCGCTGCCGGGCGTATCGAATGGATGAAGGCCGAGGCCGGCATCCGGTGAACCGATGCGATCTTTTTGCGCATCGATTTTGCCGAACTCCGGCCAAGCCTGCGTTCGGATCGATGCGCCTCGTGGCAATGGAGCGGCTTTCGTGCGACGGCCGGCTCGGAAGAGCGCTGCCGGCGCCCCATGCTGGGTAAGAGGCGGAGCTGAGCCAGAATATCGCCGCGCGTGGGCAGCCGAGAGGCTGACAAATACATACGGACCAGCCTCACGGCTGCCCGCGCCGTCCCTTTGGGGCGGAATTGGTGCATGATCCCGCAAAAGTGGGAACCGGTTTTGCGGTAAAGATCATGCCCAGACAAAATCGCGAAACCTCGCGGGGACACCCGGCGAGGGGATCGGCGTTGGCTGACGGGTGTCACGCCGGAAATGCCGCAGGCATTATCCGGGGTTGCGTTCAGAGCCGCCTCACGGGACCCCGGGTCTCACTGCGCTCGCCTGCCCCGGCCTCCGAGCCGGGGCCCGGGGTGACGAGGGAGCGGAGATTGCGAGGGGATCGGTGTTGAATGGGAGCTGCTGCACACTCCGCGTCGCCCCGGCCGTCAGAGCCGGGGTCCACTCGCCTCGCATCTGGAAGAGCAGACTGCGGATAAGCCAATGGGTCCGGATCTTGCTGCGCTCGCCTGCCCCGGCCTCCGAGCCGGGGCCCGGGACGACGAATGGGAAAACGCGGGCGGGGCCTCGGGGCAAGCCCGAGGACGACGAAAAGAACGCCCGTCATCACCAATGGGAAGACCCGAGGACGACGAAAAGGGGAGGCGCGAGGCGGAGGATAAACGGAAGGAGAGGCCCGAAATGACGGAAAGGTGGGGAGGGGGAAAGGCTCTGCGCGGCAAGAGGGAGTCGCTGAGCGCGCCGATCTTGCGGGCCGGTCTTGCCTGATCGGGATAAGCACCTCAGCGCTCATGGCAATTCTGTTTGTGCGGAAAGAATCGGCGAAGGCAGAAAATGCTGAACAAACTCAAGCAAATCGGGGCGGCAAGCCCATTCGCCGGGCTCTTCCGCCCGCGCCGGCAAGGCCGCCGAACATCTCGCGCTTTGTCATCACGGCAGCTTCTGGTAGACAATGAAGCAACTTTTGCCGGATTATTCCTGGCCCCGATCAACACTTTCGGATGACTTCCCCCTGGGGAGACGTTTCGCATGACCTCTGCAAGGCCGACCGTCATCGTCACTAGAAAACTGCCGCAGCCGGTCGAGGCGCGGATGCGCGAGCTGTTCGACGCACAGCTCAACGAGAGCGACAGGGCGATGACCAGGGAAGAGCTGGTCAGCGCCATGCAGAAGGCAACCGTGCTGGTGCCGACCGTGACCGACCGGATCGATCGCGCCGTGCTCTCCCAGGCCGGGCCGGATCTGAAGCTGATCGCCAATTTCGGCACCGGCGTCGACAATATCGACCTGGAGACGGCGCGCAATCGCGGCATCATCGTCACCAACACGCCCGGCGTGCTGACAGAGGACACCGCCGACATGACCATGGCGCTGATCCTCGCCGTGCCGCGGCGGCTCACCGAGGGCGCGAAATTCCTGAAGGACGGCGCTGCGGGCTGGCGTGGCTGGTCGCCGACCTGGATGCTCGGCCACCGCATCTGGGGCAAGAAGCTCGGCATTATCGGCATGGGCCGGATCGGCAAGGCGGTGGCGCGCCGCGCCCGCGCCTTCGGCCTCGGCATCAACTATCACAACCGGCGCCGCGTCTCGCCGGAGATCGAGGCCGGGCTTGACGCGCATTATTGGGAAAGCCTCGACCAGATGCTCGCCAATGTCGACATCGTCTCGGTCAACTGCCCGCACACGCCGGCGACCTACCATCTGCTTTCGGCGCGCCGGCTGAAGCTGCTGCAACCGACGGCCTATATCGTCAACACCGCGCGCGGCGAGGTCATAGACGAGAATGCGCTCGCCCGGATGGTCGAGGCGGGCGAGATCGCCGGCGCCGGTCTCGACGTGTTCGAGCATGAGCCGGCGATCAATCCGCGCCTGCTGAAGCATAAGAATGTCGTGGTGCTGCCGCATATGGGCTCGGCCACGCTCGAGGGCCGCATCGACATGGGCGAGAAGGTGATCATCAACATCAAGACCTTCCTCGACGGCCATGCGCCGCCGGACCGCGTGCATCTGGCGATGTTTTAGCGCATCGGACCGAAAAGTGCGAAGCGGTTTTCGGACAAATCCGATGCCACAACAAATAGAGAGAGCGGCACTTCGGATGCTGATTTAAAGTCCGCCGCTCTAGGAGCCATCCGCGCGGGCGCGCGCCGGCGGGTGTCGAATGGGGGTGTCATGACAGCATCGAACGTGCTTGACGAGCTCGTGCAGGCGGGCAGTCAGATCGACAATCAGTGGTCGATGTTCATCGTCGTGCATCTCGGCCTGTTCTGGTTCTTCTTTCTGGTGCACCGGCCGCTGCTCGTCATCGAGCGGGCCATCGCGCTGTTTGCCTATGGGGCGTTCATCTTCATCAACGGCAATGCGCTGAAGAACACCTATGCGCTGCTCGAAGCCATGCGCAGCGATCTGGTGACGCAGTTTTCGAGCGAGCTGGCTCATACGCCGAAAATGGCGACCGTGCTTGCCTCGGTCGATTACGGCGACCGCGCCGACCTGATCACCATGACGCATGGTGGCGCGTTTCTGGGCGTGTCGGTGTTCCTGATTTTCCGCAATGTGATGATCCGCCGCTACGCGCGCCATTTTCCCCGCTATGTGCAGCCGGAAGGCGGGCTGATCGACTGAGCGGGCGGTAGCCGCCTTGTTGGGAGGCGGCTATTGCGAGCGGGCGCTGGTGGTCTTGCTGACCTGCATCAGGGCGCCATAAGCGTCGGTCAGCCCGGCCCCGAACTCCGGGTCTTTGCCGCTCGGGCCAAGGTCGTGGGCGGTATCGACAAGCGCCTCGCGCACGGTTTCCGGCGTCAGATGCGGGTCTTGCTCCATCAGGAGGGCGATGATCCCGGTCACATGCGCCGCGGCGAAGGAGGTGCCGGAGAGATAGTCGAAGCCCTGTCCGACGACCGGCGCCAGAATGTCGACACCTGGCGCCGCCGCCAGCACATAGCCGCCGCGATTGGCCTGGTCGTAGAGCGCGTCGGTCTCGTCGGTTGCGGTGATGGCGATCACCTTGTCATAGGCGGCCGGATAGGCCGGCGGCGCGTCCGGCCCGTCATTGCCGGCTGCCGCGACGAAGACGGCGCCTTGCGCATAGGCCGCGTCGATCATTTCTTTGAGGAGCGGCTCGCGCCGGCCGGCAAAGCTCATGTTGAAAATGCGGGCGCCCTGGCTGAATGCTTCATCGACCGCTCGGGCGAGCGTCGTTGAGGTCGTGACCGGGGGCGTGCCCAGCTGCTCCGGAGCGAAGGCGCGCACCGCGATGATCTTGGCTCCCGGCGCGATGCCGGTGAGATCGCCGCTCTCGGCGATAATGCCGGTGACGGCGGTCCCGTGCTTATCTGGACCCTCGACACCACTCTTGAGGGCGTCGATGAGTGTCAGATTGGCGTGTTTGAGGGCGGGATGATTAGCGTCGACGCCGGAATTGATGACCGCAATGGTCATGCCGCGTCCGTTGACGACGGCCTGCGCGTCAGGTACGCGCATTTTCGGCAACGCATATTGAAGGTCGACAGCCGGACCGCCGGTCTCGCCTTGCAACCAATAATAGGCGTTCGGTGCAGCGAAGCCGACACCGGGCACGTTCGCCATTGCTGCGGTAATGGTCTCGATCGGCCGATTGTCCGGAATGCTGAAACGGTAGACGCGGCTGGTCCCGAGCAGTGCGAAACTGAGCGTCTCCTGCAGGACCAGATTGAAATTCTGCGCAAGCTGCGACGCGACTGCGTCTGGCTGCGCTCCGCGAACCAGAACCACGATCTCGCCAGGCCTGAATTCGGGGTGGGCAGCCAGCGCGGCAGCACGCCTTGGAGGCTGCGGCGGCGTATTCTCGATCTCCGACGGGGGCACGAAGCGGTCGGGCGGCAGAACCGGAAGAGGCGGGATCGCGGTTACTCGGCGCGGTCGGCGCGGCTTCCCTTGCGGCCGGTCATCGCGACCATCGTCGTCGTAATCATCGTCACGAGTGGTCTGGCGATGCCACCTTTTTCGCCTTGGCCGGTCCTCGTCCTCATCATCGTTGAACCGATCGACGATCGCTGGCGCGTTGCGTAACAAGAATCCGGGTATGCGCCGGAAACGATGATGATGGCGACCACCACCATTGTCGTGCGAGTAATTGCCGTTGTCAGGGAATCTGGGACGGCGCTGAGCCGATGCGTCGGTCATCAGGCCGCTCACGAATAAAACAACGCAGAAAACGCCAATAAATTTGGCGGCACCGCAAATAGAAAACCTGGTCATGGCGCGCTCTCTCTCATCCCGGCAGACGGCGCAGAACACATTTGCTCAAGATGAATTCAACAAGCCTAACCCGCAGGCACTGCGAATGTCACGATTTCTGTTTTCTGAAGGAGGGTTCTCAGAACTGCATCGCGCTGCGTGGCGGACAGGGCTTGCGGCGAGATGCGGACCCTAAAGACGCCGCCGGGTTTGGGGCCGTCAACAATGGTGCCGCCGATGGACTTCAAGAGCTCGGAGATCTGGCCGGCGGTGGCGTTCTCCGCGAAACGAACCAGAACGAACGTTCCGGTTCCTGGCTGCGCCTGCTGACCGGACGCGACGCGGTACGCGCCACTGTTGCTTTCGGCTGAAATGAGGGAGATCAGTGCTACCGCCTGTACGATAATAATCAGCGCTGCGAGCCCGGCCGCGAGCACTAATCCTGGCTTGAAATTGTACGGCAACCACCGCAGCAGCGTTTCCCTAAGACTTGCCGAGACAGGTTGCGTGGCCTCCGCCTTGGCCGCAATCTGCGCCATCAGCCGGTCCCGCCCAGAAGGTGCGGGCATTCCCGCATCTTCGTTTGCGGCGATCGTTTCCTCCAGCTCTTCGCGGATCAGAGCAAGCTGGGCGTGCAACTCGGGATGCGTCTCCAGATATCTCTCGACGCGGTGCGTTTCGATCTTGCTCAGCGTTCCCTTCTCGTACCAGGGCAGTATGAGCTCGATCTCTTCGCGTTCGCGATCGCCGGCATCTGTCATGGCCATCCCCGGTCGAGGCCGGCCTCGCGCATCAATTCCGCCAGCTTCTTGCGCGCATAAAACATCCGCGTCTTAACCGTGTTCTCGGGGATGCCGATGATCTCGGCCGCCTCAGACACCGACTTGTCGTGATAATAGACGAGATCGATAATCTCGCGGTGGTCGGCCGATAGCCGTTCCATGCAGGCACGTATCACCTCAGCTTTACTGCGTTTTTGCCACGCGACCTCAGGTGTATCGTCGTCAGCGACCAGTTGGAGGACCAGCTTCTCGTCAAGTGGCTCTTCACCTTTCTTGCGTAGCAAGCTGATCGCCCGATTGTGAGCGATCGAAAGCAGCCATGTCGAGACGGCAGACCGGCCCTCGAAGCTGCAGGCTTTTCGCCAAGTCTCCAGAAACACTTCGTTCATCAGCTCCTCGGCCACGGGCTCATTGCGTGTCAGCCTCACCAGATAGCGGTAAAGGCGAACGTGATGACGCGCATAAAGAGCACTCATGGCGGTCTGGTCGCGTGCCGCAATCCGCCGGATCAGATCCCGGTCGTCAGCGGCGGTCATTGCGCCATTCCGAACGCTGCGCGCCTTTGCTCGATTGGTCGCCGCAGCCGAAAGAAAGGTTCACGACGTCAGAAATGGTCTGTCCGGAAATGCGCCCCTGCAAGATCTTCGGTGTCCTGACGAGAATTGAAATCGGATCGGTGTGGATATGGTCACTTTTATAGGGGGATAGGTGAAAACCGAGTGGCAGGCAAGCAACATAGCTACGATTTCGTTAACTTCCACCGGCTCCGATTTTTCTTCAAGATCACTCACTCTAAGTTGTGTAAGTAGAACGCCCTACGTTCTAATTAATCATATTGAATTTAGCAGTCGCACATTTGGTCATCTACTTCAGGTTGTAATGAGTAAAATATCTGATATTCAAGCAAAGGAACTGAGCAATTTACAAAGGTTGAAGCGGCATTCCAATGAAATAAAATCCTTCGCGTTAGGTTTTATATTTTTTGTTGGTGGCATTTCATGAGTACGCCCACTGGCGCAAGACAAGTTGCTGCGCCACTCTATCGCACCGAGCGTGTTATAGCGTCGCTAACAATGGCGTGGGTCATTATCCTGACGACCTATATGATCTTTCAGGATCATGCCCTCTCCCAAACCAGCATCTATTTTCTGAAGATCATTCTGGCCCTTTCCGGCGCAGTAACACTCGCGACACTGCCGGGCTTTTTCGATGTCAATTACAGTATTGGCGGTTTCTCGGTAAGGGCGGCCGGAGGCGCCGCAGCGTTCGTTTTCATTTACACCCAGTCGCCCAATGTGCCGGTCCTTAAGCTCGATCCGGCAGCGACAGCGCCGGCCAGCCATCAACGTGAGTCGCGAAGACCGGATCATACATCATCGATAACCGACAGCTTTCCAGCGCTCGTCGTGCTCACCGTTGCCCCAGCGAGCATTATTCCAGCGCCTGCACAAGTAGGGTATCGGACAGCGCCAAGCAGCCAAGATGGCTTTGTGGCGAGTGCTGATACCTACACAGAAGCGGACGTCGGCCGGATAAGTCTCGGCGAAGCAGTGACGGCGGATTTCAGTACATTTTGCGCCATTGCGGCGAGCCACATCCGAAGCGCCTTTATCAAGCTGAGGGGTGTCCTGGACGCGGCAGCGGAGCTGTTGCGACGGGCAGTCGGCAAGCTGGCGGCGGCCACTCGTGCTTTGCTCGGTTTGCAGCGCTTAGGTGCCGAGCCGGTTCAGATCGTCGGCCTAGCAACCGAGGGTCTATCGGCGCCTCTCAAGCCCGTCACCGAGTTGCTATTTGGCGTAGGACGAGCGCCGATCACGAACATGTTGAATGGCCTCGGCGATCTTGATTCCGGGCTTGTTACAGGGCTGACAAATACGGTGAGTGGTGTCGTCTCGGTGACTGATAGAACGGTCCAAACACTCGTGGCGGGTCTTCAAGACACGACTTACCAACTGCTTGGTAGTACCGGGACGCTGGTCGGCGGCGTGACAGGCGTTCTGAATAATGTCACTGGGGGGCTGACTTCCGGATTGACGACGCCCGTCGATAAGTTGGTCCAGGGTGTCACGGCAACCACCGACAAGCTGGTCGACAATGTCGTTCCGAAAGCGACCGACACAGTGAGTCATGTCTTAAGCGGCGTGAACACCGGTCTGAGCAAAGTCACTGAGGGCCTGAACGCGGTTTCGCCCGCTGTCGTTTCGCATCTCGATCCTGACTTTGCCGCAGCCCATTCCGCTGGGAATCTTCTCGGCATGAAGGCTCTCTCGGGCGGCGGAGCTCTTTTCGGGACGCTCGACGACGCTTTGGGAAAACCCTCCGGAGCGTCTGGCGTTCTCGCGGGCGGTTTTTCCGATTTGCATAATACCAATGCTCTGCTCACCAACGACTTCTCGGATCCACTCGGCGGTGATGCTCTTTCCGCCGCGCCATCCTGCATTTCAGGCTGCGGACAGAATCTCCTTCCGACGCTGGGCGCCGGCATCAATGATGCAACGAGCCGGCTCGGATTGGCGAGCGCTCCGCTGCTTGGCGGAAATACCGCGAGTGAGTCGGTCCTTGGCCCCATTGTCTCCGCCGGGAGTGGTACTGGCGCGCCGATTGGCTTAGCGACCGGGTCAAATCTCACAGGAGGCTCAAACCTCACGGGCAGTGGTGTGGTGACCTCCGCGGTTGGCACGACGAGTTCGATCGTCGGTGGTGTCTTGAAGGGGCTCGGCAAACACTAGAGCGGGATCGATTTAGATGGAAACACTTGAGCTTAGAGGCCCGCTCTCGATTTATTGCCGGTCGCGCGATCGGACGGAAAACCGGATTCCACTTTTCCTGATCGCACTCTAGAGCGGCACTGCCGCCTCATTAAGCATGAAGGCGATATCGATAATGTTTAAAAAACCTTTTTTCAAAGTGCTCACAGCGCTTTTCCTGACCCAGGCGCAGTTTTCGGCGATCGCCATGCCCCATGCGCCGGATCGGTTCGAGTCCTGTGCAATGATCACCGCTGCATCGAACCCGCACTGCCTAAACCAGCGCGGCCTTATCCGCATTCGAAACACGCGCGCGGCGGCAGGGAACGGCGGACGCGCCAATAGCTGCTGGAGCGCTTGTTTCAATGACTACAATCAATGCGTGGAAACCGCCCCGACGGACAGCGGTCCTAAGAAGCTCTGCGTCTCACGGATGAAGACGTGCCTTGCGGTCTGCGATCACTTGTCCGACCGGCAGGGGATGTAGTTCGATGCCACAGCGCCAGGCTAACGGAGTGCCTGCAGCTTCGGCGGCGTGCGGTTGTCAGTATGCGGCTCATAGTTGAGGATTGGTGCAAGCCACTTCTCCGCAGTCTCTAGAGGCCAGCCCTTCCGGCGCGCATAGTCCTCAACCTGGTCCCGGTCGATCTTGCCGACGCCGAAATAGTGGCTGTCGGGATGGGAAAAATAGAGGCCGGAAACCGCCGCACCAGGCATCATCGCATAGCTTTCAGTCAGCCTCAGCCCCACTGCAGCTTCGGCTTCGAGCAACTCGAACAAGGTCGCCTTTTCGGTATGATCGGGCTGAGCCGGATAGCCTGGCGCGGGGCGTATGCCGTGATAGCGTTCCTTGATCAGCTCGTCAGGCGTCAGCTTCTCGTCACGCGCATAAGCCCAGAACTCACGCCGCACGCGCTCATGAATAAGCTCCGCAAAAGCTTCGGCAAGCCGGTCGGCCAGTGCCTTGACCATGATTTTGGAATAGTCGTCATTCGCTCGCTCGAAGCGCTCCGCCACGGCATCTTCGCCAAGACCTGCCGTGACGGCAAAGCCGCCCATGTAGTCGGCTGCGACACCTTCCGGAGCGATGAAATCGGCAAGTGCGGTATTAGCCCTGCTGCTGTTACCGCGGCTGATCTGCTGGCGGAGCGTGTACAAGGTCGCGAGCGTCGTCTTTCGCGCCTCATCCGTATAGAGACAGATATCGTCATCGCCGACCGTGTTTGCGGGCCAGAAACCGATAACGCCGCTCGCCCTCACCCATTTCTCGGCAACCAGTTGCGTCAGCATCGCCCGAGCGTCGTCGAAAAGCTGGCGGGCGGCATGGCCGTAACGGCTGTCGTCAAGCACTATCGGATAGGTGCCCTTGATCTCCCAGGTCGAGAAGAACGGGGTCCAGTCGATATAGGGCACGAGACTGGCCAGATCGTAATCCACGAAGGAGCGTGCACCGAGGAAGGTCGGGCGAGGCGGCTGATAACCGGTCCAATCGATCGCATATTTGTTTGCGCGGGCGGCTGCCAGTGACGTTCGCGTCTTGGCGGCACGGCTGCGTTCGTGGGCAATCTTCAGCTTGGCATAATCCGTGCGGATGGTGTCGACATACTCGGCTTTCGCTTCGCCCAACAGCTTGGAAACCACGCCGACGGCACGGCTCGCATCCGTGACATAGATCGCCTGTCCCCGATGATAGTTCGGGCTGATCTTGACGGCAGTATGCACCTGGCTGGTCGTCGCGCCGCCGATCAGGAGCGGGACCGAAAACTCCTGACGCTCCATTTCGGCCGCTACGTGACACATTTCGTCGAGGCTCGGCGTGATCAGACCCGATAGCCCGATGACATCGGCCTTCACCTCCCGCGCCTTGTCCAGGATCTTTTGAGCCGGGACCATGACGCCGAGATCGATCACCTCGTAATTGTTGCATTGCAAAACGACGCCAACGATGTTCTTGCCGATATCGTGGACGTCGCCCTTGACGGTTGCCATGACGATCTTGCCGGCAGCCGGCTTTTCCTCAAGGCCCAGCTCGCGCTTCTCCGTTTCCATGAAAGGCATGAGATAAGCCACAGCCTTCTTCATCACCCGCGCGGATTTGACCACCTGCGGCAGGAACATCTTGCCCGACCCGAACAGATCGCCGACGACATTCATGCCGTCCATCAGCGGGCCTTCGATCACATGCAGCGGCCGGTCGAAAAGCTGGCGTGCTTGCTCGGTGTCGGCCTCGATGTAATCGGCTATGCCGTGCACGAGCGAATGAGTGAGGCGCTCGCCCACCGGCTTCTCGCGCCACGAGAGATCGGCGCCGCTCTTGCGCTTCTCGCCTGTCTTGAAGCGCTCGGCGGCTTCCAGCAGCCGGTCGGTGGCGTCCGCCCGCCGATTCAGGATGACGTCCTCGACGAGCTCACGCAGCTCGGGATCGATGTCATCATACACCGCGAGTTGACCGGCATTGACGATGCCCATGTCCATGCCGGCTTGAATGGCGTGGTAGAGGAATACCGAGTGCATCGCCTGCCGCATGGTCTCATTGCCCCGAAAGGCGAATGATAGATTGGAGACACCGCCCGAGACATGCACATAGGGCAGCTCGGCCTTGATCCGCCGCGTCGCCTCGATGAACTCGATGGCGTAGTTGTTATGCTCCTCGATGCCGGTCGCGACCGCGAAGATATTCGGATCGAAAATAATGTCCTCCGGCGGGAAGCCAACGCGCGCTGTCAGAATTTCGTAGGCACGTTTGCAGATCTGGAATTTCCGGTCAGCCGTATCGGCCTGACCCGTTTCGTCGAAAGCCATCACCACGACCGCCGCGCCATAGCGGAGGATCTTGCGTGCCTGCTCGATGAAGGACGCCTCACCTTCCTTGAGGCTGATCGAATTGACGATCGCCTTGCCCTGGACGCGCCTAAGCCCCGCCTCGATCACATGCCATTTCGAGGAATTGACCATAACCGGGACGCGGGCGATATCCGGCTCGGACGCGATCATGTTCAAAAACGTCACCATGGCATTCTCGCTATCGAGAAGCCCCTCATCCATGTTGACGTCGATGACGTTCGCGCCGTTCTCGACCTGCTGTCGTGCAACCGTCAAGGCAGCTTCGTAATTGCCATCCTCGATCAGCTTACGAAACTTGCTGGAACCTGTGACATTGGTTCGCTCGCCGATCGTTATGAAGTTGCTGCCGCTATTCTCAATATCCACGATAGACTCTCATCACGAGCGCTGAGGCGCTCTACCCACAATTCATGTCGCCTTGCCGGTGGTGCCGGTCTTTTTGGCAGGCAACGGCTCGATATTGTCTTCTGTATCCGTCGCCGCCGCGTCCTGCGCAAACAGCTCTTCCAGTTCTTGGGATTGCTTTAGTGCGTAGAGCCGAATCTTCTCGGTATCCGTATAATACTTGTAATCGTCATAGAGACGCCGCTCGTCCCGCTCTTTGAACATTTCTACGATCCATTTGGCCCGCTTGTCGGCGGTTCCAAGCCCCCTTAGCAACTCTTTTGTCAATTCGAGCGCGGCCAAAAATGTCTCACGCTCGATCTCCTCGATCCCCAGATCCATCAGCCGATGCACATGCTGCCGATTGCGCGCGCGCGAATAAACCGGCACATCCGGAAAATGCGTGCGGACGACCTGCGCGGTACGGATGGAGGTCTCAACATCATCGATCGCAAGAACAAAGGCGCGCGCATCTTGAGTTCTCGCAGCTTCTAGAATGCCTAGCCGGCTCGCGTCCCCGTAATAGATCTTATTTCCGAACTGATTAACGAGGTTGACCTGCTCGGCATTAATGTCAAGCGCGGTAAACGGAATTTTCGTTGCCCGCAGAATACGCGCTACAATCTGCCCGAAACGGCCGAAACCGGCAATCACAACATGACCATCTGCTTTCGGTGGCGTGTCATATTGCGGTTCGGGTTTTTGCAGGCGCCGTGTGATCGCATCATCCGCGAGCAGCAGCAACGGCGTCATCGCCATCGAGATCGTGATTGCAACAGCAATGCCGTTCGCAAGATTCTGATCGATAACCGTGCCCGACGCCGCAGCAGCCAGCAGGACGAAACCGAATTCGCCCCCTTGCGACAGCACGATCGCCAGACGCCTCGCCGCGCGGACGCTTAGTTCCTGCCAAAGCCCGATCAGATAAAGGATCAGCACCTTGATCACCGTAATGGTCGCGACCGCCGAGACGATGACATTAGGCTCGGTCAGGACGAGATTGATGTTGAGCGACATGCCGACCGTCATGAAGAACAGTCCGAGCAGCAATCCCTCGAACGGTGCGATGTCGGATTCGATCTGATGCCTGAATTCGGAGTCGGCGAGAAGAATGCCGGCCAGAAACGTGCCGAGAGACGCTGATAGGCCGATGTAGTCCATCACGTAAACGACAGCGATGATCGTCAACAGCGCCGAGGCGGTCATCGCCTCGCGCACGCCCGTCGAGGCTATAATTCGATAGATCGGGTTGAGCAGATAACGGCCCGCGAGAATGATTGCCGCGACCCCGATGACGGCCTTCAGGGCCCCGCCCACCGACAGAGCCGATCCAGTCTCATGCACTGCCAGAAACGGCACCATGGCGATCATCGGGATCGCCGCAATATCCTGGAACAGCAGAATGGAGAAGGACACCCGGCCATGACGCGTGGTCAGTTCGCCCCGTTCATCCAGCGTCTGCAAGGCGAACGCCGTCGACGAGAGGGAAAGCGCGAGGCCGACGATGAGCGATGGTCCGAAATCAAGTCCGCCGTACATAGCGACAAGGGTGAACACCATGATCGTAGCGGCGACCTGCGCGCCGCCGGCGCCGAATACGGCGCTGCGCATCGCCCAAAGCCGGCGGGGGCGAAGCTCGAGGCCGATGAGAAAGAGGAACATGGCGACGCCGAGGTCGGCGGTATGACGCAGCTCGTTGGGATCTCCGAGCATCGCCCCAAGCCCGCTGACACTGATCACGATTCCCGCCAGCAGATAGCCAAGAACGGAACCGATATGGCAGCGTCTCCCGAGCGGCGCGGCAATCGCGGCTGCCACGAGAAATACAATGAGCTGCAAGAGAGAGCCATTCATTGACCGCTCCGAAGAAACCGAGTGCCAGCCGGGGGGAGATCTTGACTAAGGAAACGCGATCTCAATGGCTTAGGAGACTGTTCCTGAACGTAGCCCGGCAAAGTTTTATGCGAAAGTGTCCTTGCCGGTGCCGTCTTCGAATCCTATCAAGGCAAAGGGCGCAAAAGCGTGTACAAACAGAGTTTCATAATGACGCAGACGAACGACCGTTTCGTGAAGAAGAGAATAAGAGTCATAGGTGCAGCAACCGGCCTGCTAATGCTAACGTTTGCCACGGCCTCGGCGCAAACGGTGTGCGTGCGCTGTACCGGACCGGACCAGACTTATGCATGCGCTGTGACGGCTGATCATCCGATTGCGGACGCGGCCGTTAATCTGTTCTGCGTCTCGCGCATCGCCAGCGAGCACAATCATGAAAGTTGCGGCGTCGAGCGCGGCCAGGCGAATTGCGCTGGTCTCCCGGTCAGCTATGCCTATGACGGCTCCGACGTGCCAAACGTGGCGGTCAACCCCGCGCAACGAGACAACCCGGCCGAAACGCCGGGCAAGGCGGAGCCGAGCACCCTCGGGGAATTTACGAAGGAAACCTTCAATGCCTCCGCCAAAGCAGTGAAAAAGGCGGGGGAAAACATCGAAGATTCGGCGGCGACCGCGGGCAAGAAAGCAGCCGATGCGATAAAAGGCACAGGAAAAGCAATCGGCGATGCAACCAAAAAGACATTAAAATGTCTCGGCTCTGCCTTAAACGACTGCTAGATCCGTGCTGAGTCTTGAGATAGTCGGACCGCTGCTTAAGCTAAATCGAAGGATAGCCGTGATATCAGCTGGAAAGGCTGTGGCTCTCGATTCCACGGAGTCAGGGCTTTCGCCTAAGTGGCGTTTCCTGCGCCGTGCTGCGCTGTGCCTACTCCTAGCAACAACGGCAATTCAAGGCGGTTGCGGGCTGTCTGTCCAGAATGCGCCGATCAATGCCGCTCTTGCGGAACCTGCGCCTGCGACGGCCGCACCTCTCGATGCGCCTGGAGGGAACTTCGACGACACCGTTATCGGATTGAGCTTTTCCGGGGGCGGAAGCCGGGCGGCAGCTTTTGCATTTGGCGTCTTGCGTGAGCTGAGTCGGACGCAGATCAAGAGCCAGGGGCGAAACTCGCCTCTCATCGATCAGGTCGATCTCGTATCGAGTGTGTCGGGCGGTTCGGTGACGGCGGCTTATTTTGCTCTCAAGGGCCGCGCGATCCTCAACGACTTCGAAGAAAAATTCCTGGCTCAGGACGTTGAGGAAGCGCTGCGGACTTCAGTATCGCTGCCGAACATCGTGCGGCTCACCAGCGGCGGCGTCAATGATTCGACCGGCCTGCAAAGCTGGCTCGATCAGCACCTGTTCAAGAACGCGACTTACGGCGACGTCTTGAGGCGCCGACGTCCGGTCTTGTGGATCAATGCATCTGACATTTACAACCGAACGCCTTTTGTTTTCAGCGAGACCACTTTCGGCGCACTATGTAGTGATCTCAGCACTTTCCCGCTCTCGGAAGCCGTCGCCGCATCCGCCGCCGTGCCACTGGTTTTCGCGCCTGTCATCGTTCGCAACTACGCCGACCATTGCAACTACGCGATGCCTTCCTGGGTCGGCAGGGCGCTTGCGAATGCCAACGCTCCAGCGATCGTGCGCGCCAATGCCGAGGCGATCAAACGCTATCGGGAAAATACCGCAGTCAAATATGTCAAGCTGCTGGACGGCGGTCTGACGGACAATCTCGGGCTCACCGGACTTCTGATCGAGCGCCTGCGCGCCGACACCCCCTACGAGCCCATGAGCGAAGCCGAGGCCGTCCGGATGCGGCGCTTGCTTTTCATCGTTGTCGATGCAGGCCGTCCACCTGGCGGAGACTGGGCGAAGAGTGTCAGCACCGATGCGGGCGATCTTATTCAGGCCGTGGCGGACACCGCCGTCGATGCAAACGTCAGAAACACCTACGACACCTTTGCGGCTCAACTCAAAAGCTGGAACCGAGAACTCGTCAATTGGCGCTGTAAGCTACCGCCCGAGAAGGCTCGGGAGCTCCTCGGCGACGATCGGTCGTGGAACTGCCGCGATCTCAGCTTTCATGTGGTGAAGGTTACGTTCGACCAGATGCCCGACGCCGCGGTTCGCGCCAAGCTCGAAAGCATACCGACACGCTTCAAGCTCAAGAAGCCGAATATCGATCTCTTGCTGGATTCGGCCGGCGCCATCCTGCGCCGCAACAGCGCCTTTCAACGTTTCCTGGCGTCGGACGGCTAGAACTCAAGGTGCTTCGACGCCGAGTCAGGCGGCGGTTATCCGGCTGAAGGATTTTGCGCTGCGCATTTCCTGCGCCCGCCTACGGACATAGATCGGTCTGACATTCGCCGCCTTCGCCTCGGGAGTCGGCTGCTTTGGTGCGCTGCGGCTCCAGAGCCATGCACGGGCCTGGCGCTGCGCCTCGGCGATCTGCTCGACCGTCATCTCATTGGCCAGCTCGGCGCGTGCGGAAAGCGCGCCTTCATGTCCCATCATCGCCGCCAGATTGAACCACTTGTGGGCTGCGGCAAAGTCCTGCTCGACATCGCGGCCGGTTGAATAGCGGATCCCCAGAACGAAGAGTGCATCGGCATCATCCTGTTTTGGATCTTTTTCGGATGCCTGACTGTCTTCGACACAATGTTCACTCATGGATACTTTCTCGGATACTGTAAACTTTAGGAGATTGTGTAAGATGAAATCCCGACCCCAAGCGGATCCGAGACACTCTGCCATGTCATCCCAAAGTTTCCGTAAATATGTGGTCGGGAAATAAACCGCGAGCGTTAATGAACGGCTATAAATTGATTGCCTTGATCTGAGTAGTTTTACTGAAGCTTCTCGAAATCCGCCTCCAAAAGCGCCCGGGTCAGCGCAAACGCCTATTGAGGATCAGCACCCGCCACGTCGAAACGGGATTGCCATAAGGCACCCACAGATTGCCTTTCCATGGCACCCGAATTGTTGAGGCATTCATGAGATCGCTTGCCTTCAGCTTCGGGAGCAGGCTGCGAAATTCGCCCGCGACGCGATCCTCATTCAGCCCGGCGTCCCAGACAAGTGCGGTTTTCACATCGGCGGTTCCGGGCGATTGTGGAGGCGGTGGCGCGTAGTTGTGGCCGCCCACGAGCACGATCCTTGCCTGCGGGAAGAAACGATGCAGATTGCCACCGATTTCCTTGTCGTTGGCGATGATGGTGCCAGACTGGAAACCAGCGTCTTTCATTTGTTCCGCCAGTTCGGCGTACGGAATGCCCCAGCGGCAGATATTACAAACTGGCTGCAGCAGATACATGTTTGCGGCGCGTGCAAAGAACGCAAAGACGGCAACCGAAGCCGCCATGATCACAAAGAGTCGTACGAGACGCGCGCTCGGCATGGAATTCCGCGCCTGTGCCGTCAGCCAAATCGAAGTGATGAGAAACAGCGGCATCAGGGCGTGGGTCGGATAACGTTCGATGCCGAAAACGGTCGCCGCGCCGATCAGCAATGCGACGCAGAAGAGCGTGTGATGGAGAATAAGCTGCTCGAAATCCGGTCCGTTTGCGTCATCCACACGTAGCCGAGTCTGGCGCCTCACATGCCGGACCATCCCCGGAAAAAACAGCGGGTAGAGAAAAATCAGCGGTGCCAGATACATGACCGGTTCGGTAAAGGCACGCCTGATCCCACCGAGAGCGAGTCTCAGATGCTCGGCCGGACCGTTGGACATCACGGTCGGGAGGATCGCCGAGATGCCTTCCGGCGTATTGGCTAGCCAGGTGAAGTATGGCGCGGCGATGAGCCCGGCCAGGGCCGCTGCGAGAGCAATTTGCGGATCGGCCAGCACACGGCGCATTGCCGGTTGCAGACAGGCGGCGGCGAGGAGCGCGGCGAGATAGGCCCAGAAGGTCGTAACGGTCAGCACGCCGAGGCCGACGGCGATCCCGAACAGCAGATAGTCTATTGTGCGACGGCGCTCGATGAGCCGCAGCAGCAACCAGAAAGTGGCGGCAACAGCGCCCATCGCACCGACGGCGTGGGTAAATCCTTCATGGAAGCGCCAGCTGATCTGATAGATCAGCGCCAGGGCCTCGACCGAGAGGAACGCCCAGAATGCATCGCCTTTCATCACCTTGCGCGCCGAGAGAAAGATGAAGCCGCAGGTGGCGGTCAGCACCGAATATTTCAGCAGCTGGAAATGCAGCGCGCCCGGCCCAGTCACCCGCGCCACGAGCCAAAGCACCCAATCATAGAGCGGCAGCTGATCCGGCAGATAGCCGAGCGAGAGGGTCTGGGTCAGGATCGCATCGAGCGGATCGTCCTCGCCGAGATTGGAGGAGGCGAGAAGCCGGGCCGCGATGTGGATCATGGAGTAAAGCGCCACGGCGATGATGACACCGCCGAGGCTGTAGAGTCGGCCGCCGGCCTTCTCGGCCGGAGTGACGCCGGCCGTCATCTGCGCTCGATCAAGCAACGCTGTGCCCCTTCGCCCGTCTTGCCATCTCTCAATGGCTCGTTAGCACGAGAGGGACGCAAAAGCGAATACCGCTTCGCGCGCTGTAAAGGGCCGCCGAGAAAACTCCTTTATCCCACTGAAAACACGGTCGATCCCGTCGTCTTGCGGGCTTCGAGGTCCCGGTGAGCCTGGGGCACATCCTTCAGCGGATAGGTCTGATTGACGTAGATCTTCACGATCCCCTTGCCGACCACGTCGAACAGATCCTGCGCCGTGGCGACCAGCTCGTCATGCGTCGCAACATAGTGATTGAGCGACGGCCGCGTCGCGAAGAGCGAGCCTTTTGCCGCCAAGATGGTCATATCGAACGGCGGAACGGGGCCGGAAGAATTGCCGAAGCTCGCCCAGAGGCTGCGGGGCTTCAGGCAGTCGAGCGATCCGGGAAACGTGTCTTTGCCGACCGAGTTGTAGGCCACATCGACGCCCTTGCCGCCGGTGATCTCCTTCACCCGCTCGACGAAATTCTCGGTCCGGTAATTGATCACATGCGTGCAGCCATGCGCCTTGGCGAGCGCCGCCTTTTCCTCCGAACCGACCGTTCCGATAATCGTGGCGCCGAGATGCGCGGCCCATTGCGTTGCAATGAGCCCCACGCCGCCGGCCGCCGCGTGCCAAAGCAGAGTGGTCTCGGGGCCGACCTCATAGGTTCGCCGGATCAGATATTGCACGGTCATGCCCTGGAGCATCATCGCGGCGGCTGTCTTGGAATCGATGCTGTCGGGCAGCTTGACCAGACGTTCCGCGGGGATCAGCCGCTCCTCCGAATAGGCGCCGATGACGCTGGCATAGGCAACGCGGTCGCCGGGCGCGACGTTGGTGACGCCGGGGCCGACCTCAAGAACCTTGCCCGCGCCTTCCGTCCCCGGCACGAAAGGGAAGCTCGGCTGCTTGTACAGGCCGGTGCGATGATAGACGTCGATGAAATTCAGCCCGACGAACTCGTGCCGGATCTTCGCCTGCCCCGGTCCAGGCGCCGGCACCTCCACCTCTTCCCATTTCAGCACTTCCGGGCCGCCATATTCGTGGACTCTGATTGCGTGGTTCATTGGGCTCTCCATGCAGTTGATTTCCTCCCGACTTAGCCGAGCTTAGCAGACTTCGCCAGCGGCTGCGGCGGGCTCAGGAGATTTTTTGGCCGGACGGGCGCGATCCAAGCCGAGCCCGGTGCGGCCCTGAACGACCATCGCAGGGTGGATTTTCGAGCGCCATCGTCCGATAGTCGTGCAAGCGGGTTGCGGACCTGACGCCGATCCGGGGTGTTACACGCAGAGACAAGGCCTCCGGCGGCCGTTTCGCCGCTACTGCCGCTGCCAACCGAGCGAGGAGCACAGTCATGGCGAACAGAACCGTTCTCATCTCCGGTGCGGGCATTGCCGGCCCGACGCTGGCCTATTGGCTGCTGCGGTCCGGCTTTACGCCGACGATCGTCGAGGAGGCACCGCATTTGCGCGAAGGAGGCTATGCCATCGATTTCTGGGGCCTCGGCTATGATATCGCCGAGCGGATGGGCCTCTTGGCCGACATCAAGCGCGTCGGCTACAACGTTCAGGAGCTGCGCTTCGTGAACGATCGCGGACAGCGTGTCGGCGGCTTCGGCGTCGATGTGGTCCGCAAGCTTACCGGCGGACGCTACATCACCCTGCAGCGCAGCGATCTTGCGAGACTGATCTACGCTCAGCTCGAGGACCGGTGCGAAACCCTCTTCGGAGACAGCATCGTCAAGCTCGACCCCGCGCCCGACGGCGTCGGCGTTGAATTCAAACACGCGCCGGCGCGTCGCTTCGATCTGGTGATCGGCACGGATGGCCTGCATTCCCGGGTGCGGAGCCTGACCTTCGGACCCGAGGATCGGTTCGAAACCTATCTCGGCTATTCCGTCGCCGCTTTCGAGGTCGAAGGTTACCGCCCGCACGACGAGGACGTCTATATCAGCTACTCCGTACCCGGCAAACAGGTTGGGCGTTTCGCCTTGCGCGGGGACCGCACGCTGTTTCTGTTCGTCTTTGCCACAAAGCCCGGCGGCTGGCCGGCGACTCACGGCATCAGCGCGCAGAAAGCCGTGCTCCGCGACGAATTCGGCGATGCCGGCTGGGAATGCCCGAAGATCCTCGATGAGCTCGACCGCTCCGACGACCTCTATTTCGACCGGGTGAGCCAGATCCACATGGACGAGTGGTCGCGCGGGCGCATCGCGCTCCTCGGTGACGCTGCCTTCGCCCCCTCGCTCCTCGCCGGTCAGGGCACGGCGCTGGCGATGACGGCCGCTTACGTCCTGGCGGGCGAATTGGCGCGTGCGGGCGGCGACTACGCGCAGGCTTTCGGCCGCTACGAGGAGCTTCTCCGCCCGTTCATGACCGGCAAGCAGAAGGCGGCGGCGCAATTCGCCTCGTCCTTCGCGCCGAAAACCAGCTTCGGCGTTTTTCTGCGTAACCAGATCAGCAAAGCCTTCAGCTTCACGCCGATCGCTAAACTCGTGATCGGACGGGGGCTGCTCGACCGTCTCGAGCTGCCCGACTATCGGTTTCCGCAGATCGAAAGGCCGGAGGCGGTCCTGCGCCAAGCGGGCGCGCAGCACTGAGCGGCAGGGCGGCCGAGCGGCGTCGACGCGGGCACGGTGCTTGGCCCTCAGCGGCTGCCTCCTTCGGCCGGAGCCACAGCCGAAAGATGCGCTGGCTCGGCCAGCGGCTTGTGCAGGTTCCCCTCCGGATGCCAGCCGACGACGTTCAAAAGCACGAAGAAGCCGACGACATAGGCCACCGCGACAGGCCAGCCATAGCGCAGCCAGAGCCCGACCGATTTTGCCTCGGTGTACATATTCGACAGCGCCACCCCGGCCGAGGACCCGAACCAGATCATCGAGCCGCCGAAGCCGACGGCATAAGCGAGATGCCCCCAATCATAGCCGCCTTGTTTGAGGGCCAGCGCCGTCAGCGGGATGTTGTCGAACACCGAGGAGACGAAGCCAAGCCCGAGCGCGGTCTGCCACGAAGCGGCGGGCAACTCCTCGACCGGCATCATCGAGGCGCTGGTGACAAGCGAGAGCAGGAAGATCGTCCCCTTGAAGGTTTCCGGCATCACTTCCCAATCCGGCCGGCGCAGCAGCGCGGTGACCAGGATCGCCGCCCACACTGCAAGTCCGAGCATCGGCAGCCTGTCGAGCACCGCCGGAAATTCGAGATTGGCGACGACGTTGGTCACGATCGCCGTGACCAGGATCACCGCGACGATCAGCACGCGGACCCACTCGATATGCAGGCCGGAGGGGGCGTGCTTGACGATCGGCGAATGGCGGTGCTGCTGGAAGGAGGCGGGGATACCGAAGACGAGAATCGCGGCGGCGGCCCCGACGAACGCCTCAACGACGCTGAGCGGACTGACACCGGCGATCCACATCATGGTGGTGGTGGTGTCGCCGACCACGCTTCCCGAGCCACCGGCGTTGGAAGCTGCGACGATGGCGGCCAGATAGCCGATATGAACGCGGCCGCGGAAGACATGCCGCGCAATGGTGCCGCCGATCAGGGCCGCCGCGATATTGTCCAGGAAGCTGGAAAGCACGCCGATGATCACCAGCAGCATCAGTCCGCCCGTCCAGTTATCGGGCAGGAAGCGCGGCATCTCGTCGGGCACCCGGCTTCTCTCGAAATGCCGCGACAGCAGCGCGAAGCCCATCAGCAGGAAGAACAGATTGGCGAGGATCACCCATTCGTGCTCCAGATGCCCGGCGAGGCCCGTCAGGCCGGCGCCGTATTTGAAGCCCGTGAAGATCAGCTTATAGGCCGTAATGACTACAAGTCCGGTGACCGCGACCGGCAGTGTGTAGTGGTGGAACAGCGCCACGCCGAGCAGGGTCAGTCCGAACAGGATGAAGTCAACCGGAATCCCGGCGACAAAGTACATTGTTGGATGAGTGGCTTCCGGGGCGGCAAATGCCGGGCTGGCGATCAACATCAGCGCCAGGGTCGTCAAGGCGATGCGCACGCCGAAGATCCGTCGCCTCTTGCTTGCGGAGGTTGACCCCGTCCGGGATGCCGGGCCGAGCCAAGAACCGAAACTCACATCCATCACCACTATCCCTCGTTTTGCGACACCTGGCCGGGCGGAGCCGCTCCTGGCGGAGTCCGGGCACCCCTCATCAATCCGACGCGGATCGATGCCGGCGCACCACCCGGCGCTTTGGAAGATAGACTTCGCCGCGCTCTCCCCCTGGGTTACGCACCGGATGATGCGACCGCCATGTCTCAAACGGATTGGGAGCTGGGGGCGAGGGGGCTGTCGACGGCTATCGTTCCAGGGCAAAGTCTTAATCGGAATTATGGATTTTGCCAATTGCGTATGTTTGAAGGCGCTGCACTGCGGGGTGGCAATCCGTCCCGCCATCGCGGGCCCGGACCGCATCTGCGGCGCTCCCGAGACGACGATCCGCGCCCAACACACCTATCCCTGCCGTCCCCCGTTTTTGGCACAACCGGCCCTCTCCTCTCGTCGTCCCAGACCCCGGCTCATGAGCCCCCGGGTCTCGCTGCGCTTGCCAGCCTGATGGACGAGGGCGAAACCGATGTGCTCGCCTATATGGGCTTCCCCGCAGCGCACAGATGCGGGCGATTCCCGACATCAACAGCCCAAGAATGGGGCCGCGCTATTCTTGAGATATCTCCTTTTCCGCTCCCGGCGGATGGGGCCTCAGATAAACGATCAGGCAGCAAATACAAATTCCCAGTCCAACCAGCGGATATTTCAGCGCTACAACCGCAGCCACACCGAAAAGGCATAAGGTCGTAATCGATCGTAAGCGCATGATCCTGCGCACCGTCGGCGGGACCTCATCAGCCGGAGCTCGGCCAATGAGTTCCCAAATCAGGCATATGTAGGTGGCGTTCACGAGAAAGAAGACCGCCGCGTAGAAGGCGACCGGTTGCGGCGCCAATTCGCTCACGGCCATCCACGCGGTCGAGAGCGGGAGCAGCGACATGGAGAACAGATGCGCGAAATTGAACCACAACAGACGCGGAGTCGCCTCGCTGGCATAGCGCATGAGGTAATGATGATTGGTCCAGACGATGGCGATGAACAGGTAGCTCACGGCGTAGCTTAGCCATGTGGGCCAGAGCGACAGGAGCGCCGCAAAGGTCGGACGCTCCGGCGGCCGCAACTCCAAAACCAGCACGGTTATCAGGACCGCGAACACGCCGTCGGAGAACGCGCTCAATCGCTCCGGTGTCGCTCTACGGAGCACGCTCATAGCATTTCCAATGCGCTGCGGCCGGCTCTTTGATCGGCATAAGATTTGTCGGCGTGACGCATCCCCGGCTCGGTGCACAAGGCCACATCCTCCGACATTTTCGACCAATGACGCCGCTTGCCGATCACCGGCTTACAAGCCGCCGCGAGAATTGCAAGTGGGTTGAGATGGCCGATCCGAAAAAGCGAGCCGGTACTGAAGGGCCGCTTCAAGGGGCAAGCTGCCTTAGGCGCTAAACGGTGTTCTCGCCCATCGCTGATCAATTCAGTCCCTAAATTTACGCCTCCTTCAGGTTAATCAGCGGCCCGCAAGACAAACTTATCCCCGCTCTTCCCGCCGCTCCTATACTCGCCCCCGTCGCTTCTCCCGAAGGGACGCCGGGCTTAAGACCGACTTGGCCTTGCGGGAAGCGATTGCGGTGCCTGGGTAATTCTTGCGTGCCACGGCCGAGTCGTGAGAAAGATGAGGCCGGCCGCGCGGGGTGGTGTAACGAACCCGTGCCCAGGGGTTCCGCTCCGACCCACCCGTTGGCTGGAATGCGCGGGTCAAAGGGGTCGCCGGCGCGAGATGCGGGCCGGAAAGCCGCTGCCCCGCCCCCTGGCTCGATGAGCTCCGGGGCGCTGCCGGGCGTATCGAATGGATGAAGGCCGAGGCCGGCATCCGGTGAACCGATGCGATCTTTTTGCGCATCGATTTTGCCGAACTCCGGCCAAGCCTGCGTTCGGATCGATGCGCCTCGTGGCAATGGAGCGGCTTTCGTGCGACGGCCGGCTCGGAAGAGCGCTGCCGGCGCCCCATGCTGGGTAAGAGGCGGAGCTGAGCCAGAATATCGCCGCGCGTGGGCAGCCGAGAGGCTGACAAATACATACGGACCAGCCTCACGGCTGCCCGCGCCGTCCCTTTGGGGCGGAATTGGTGCATGATCCCGCAAAAGTGGGAACCGGTTTTGCGGTAAAGATCATGCCCAGACAAAATCGCGAAACCTCGCGGGGACACCCGGCGAGGGGATCGGCGTTGGCTGCAGCGTCGACACAAGCGGGGCGACGTTCAAGTCGCCTCATCAATCACCGGACGAACGGCAGAGAAGCGGGTGTGAGAAGACATTGGCATAGACACCTACTCAAGCTTTGGGCCAGAATCGGACGACCATGATGGATGGCTAGCCGTTCTTATGCGTCCGAGCAGGCTATCTTCTTTCCGTTCTTGCTGGGCGAGGTGATCCGTCCTGTGCGGACACGTCCGGCAGGCTGATCGGCTCGAGTACGCTGTCGACGCGCTGAAGGTGGATGGTCCGGGCTCCTGGGGCGGTCATGCCCCACCATTCATGGCCCGGACGATTGCAGCCGGAAGGCAACGAGGCTGAACAGCTCGGCCTCCGGGCAGCACGAGGCGAGTGCCACACGGATGCGGCTCGCGGTCTCGACGAAACGTCCGGCGATTTTCAGCAGGCGCAGGCGAATGCTGGCGAACTCGCTTTGCCGCAAAGGATGCCAGGACGGCACGCAATCGCGCACATCGAGCATCAGCCAATAGGCGGCGGTGTGCAGAATGAGCCGCATCTGATTAGCAAGCGGCGATCGGCAGCTGGTGCGATCGGATGCGAGTTGCGCTTTATGTTGCTTGATCAGATTCTCTGCCTGTCCCCTCTCGCAGTAGAGGGTCGCATAGATGTGCTCGGCGTTGCCTTTCGCCAGCGAGGTGACGGCATAGCGGATGTCGAGCCCGCGGCGGAGCATGTCGTCCTCATGACTGGCGCTCGCCTCGATACGTGCCACAACACGGCGCTCCCTGGCCCAGGATTTTGCCGCATAGCGCGTTTCGGCGAAGCCGCGCAGAACGGCAAGTTGCTCCTCGGCGCGGCGCGTCCGGATATCATCGGCCTCCGGTTCAACCAAGCGGTCGAGCACGGTATTGCCAGCAAAGCCGAAGACATAGTCGATGCCATTGGCCTCACACCAGCTCATAACTTCTTCTCGGCCGTAGTGACTATCGCCACGAATGGTGATGCGCGTATCGGACCAATGCCGGCGAATGCGATTGATCAGACGGCGCAGTAATCCACGGACTTCCTTGCCTGAGGGCGTCTTGCCCGGACGCAGGATCATGGTGACCGGGCGGCCCGTCGCTGTCTCATAGATGTGGATCGGCAGAAAGCAGCGCTCGTCGTAATGGGCGTTCCATTCCGACAGTTTCTGATGACCGTGCACCACGTCGAGCGTGTCATCGATGTCCAGCACCACCGATGCCGGCGGCATCTTGTAGCTCCGGCACCAGATGTCGACGAGCGCATAGGTCAGGCGGATGATCTCCTTCAGCGTCGGCGCGTTCTCCCAGCGCGAGATGGTCGGCTGCGAGCATAGATCATTGCCCGTGTCGGGCAGCCGCCCGCAGGCAAGCTTGAAGGCGGCATCGCAGCGCAGCCAGTCGAAGTCATTGCCATCCGCGTAGCCGCAGGCGATCGCCAACATGCGCCCTTTCAGTATGTCCTCAACTGTGTGCGTAATATGCGCCCGATCGCGCCGGTCGGCGATCAAAGCAGCGAGAGTTTGGGAGAGAGCCCGCCGACGCTCGGCAAGCGCGAGCAGCATGACGCCGCTGTCGGAGGAGAGACGACCGCCATCGAAGGCAGCTGTGACTTTCTTGCGCGACACGGCTGGATAGGGAACGGTGAGCGGGCTATCGTCGGTCATGGCGGGTGTGGCTCTGCGCTGCGGCGCGCATAGGATGGCTGCGACACCCATTTCCTACGCAAGTTCAATGCCTTGCGCCACATTCGCCAGCGCAATTTCTAACTGCGGCTGAATAAGATCGGCTAGCGACCATCGTTGCGAGCAGGATCAGGCGTATCAAATCGAGTACTGAGCGAAGCCGGTGTGACTTCGGAAAGTGCCACCACAGGCGGTCCCAAAACCGCGATATGACACTTTCGAAGAGAGTAGGTGCCCATGCAATTCCATCTCAACGGCTTCAAAACCGGCGATCCGGGGATTTCCGAACCAGCTGCGCACCACAATGTTTCCCATCCTTCCGAGCGTCTTCCCGAGGACGTCGATGTCCTGATCGTTGGCAGCGGACCGGCCGGTCTGACCTTGGCCGCGCAACTGGCAGCATTTCCCGAAATCCGGACTCGCATCGTCGAGCAGAAATCCGGCCCGCTGGGTCTCGGCCAGGCCGACGGGATCGCCTGCCGCACGATGGAAATGTTCGAAGCCTTCGGCTTCAGTGAGCGCGTGCTGAAGGAGGCCTGCTGGATCAGTGAGACGACGTTCTGGAAGCCCGATCAAACCCATCGCAACAGCATCGTCCGCGCTGGCCGCGTCCAAGATGTCGAAGATGATCTCTCCGAGCTCCCGCATGTGGTTCTGAACCAGGCGCGTGTGCATGATTTCTATCTGGAAGTCATGCGCCATTCGCCTCTCCGCCTGGAGCCGGACTATTCGCGGCGCCTGATCGATCTCCAGGTCGATCCCGCAGCAGTCGCCTCGAGCAGCAGCGCTCCGGCCTACCCGGTGACGGCCAGGCTCGAGCGGATCGATCCTTCGCATGAAGGTCAGGTGGAAATGGTCAAGGCCCGATATGTGGTCGGTTGTGACGGGGCGCGCAGCGTAGTGCGTCAGTCGCTTGGACTGGCGCTTCACGGAGATTCGGCCAATCAGGCCTGGGGCGTTATGGATGTCCTGGCGGTCACCGACTTCCCTGACATCCGCCTGAAGACGGCGATCCAATCGGCGAGCGAAGGCAATCTCCTGATCATCCCCCGGGAAGGCGGCTATCTGGTCCGCCTCTATGTCGAGCTCGATAAGCTGAACGAAAATGAGCGGGTCGCGAGCCGGAACATCACCGTCGACCATCTGATCGCGGCGGCGCAGCGCATCCTGCAGCCCTACACCCTGGAGGTGAAGGAGGTGGCGTGGTGGTCGGTCTACGAGATCGGCCAGCGGCTTTGCGACAAGTTTGACGATGTTCCGGACGAACGGGTCGCGACGCGCTTCCCGCGTGTGTTCATCGCCGGCGACGCCTGCCATACGCATAGCCCGAAGGCTGGGCAGGGCATGAACGTTTCCATGCAGGACACGTTCAATCTGGGCTGGAAACTGGCCTCCGTCCTGCGGGGGCAGTCCACGCCGCAGCTCCTTCATACCTACTCGGCGGAACGCCGGGCGATTGCCAAGGAGCTAATCGACTTCGATCGCGAATGGGCCAGCATGTTCAGCGCGCCGCCGAAGGACGCGAGCCATGCCGGCAGTGAAGGCGTCGATCCGGCGGAGTTCCAGAGATATTTCATCAAGCAGGGGCGCTTCACTGCTGGAACAGCGACAAAGTACTCGCCCTCGATCATCGCCGCCGAGCCGACCTATCAGCATCTGGCTGAGGGCCAGGTCATCGGCATGCGTTTCCATTCGGCGCCGGTCATCCGCTTGGCGGACGCCAAGCCTATCCAATTGGGGCACACGGTCAGGGCCGACGGCCGCTGGCGTGTCTTTGCCTTTTCCGGGGCGGAAGATCCGGCTAGCCCGTCCTCCGGCATCGGGGCTTTCTGCGCGTTTCTTGCCGAACCGAGCGAGTCTCCCGTCAAGCGATACACCCCGCAGGGCGCCGATATCGACTCCGTCATCGATGTTCGGGCGATCTTCCAGCAGGGCCATCGCGAACTTGCCATCGAGACCATGCCCTCTTTCCTGTTGCCCCGGAAGGGCCGCTACGGGCTTCGTGACTACGAGAAGATGTTCTGCCCCGACTTGAAAAGCGGCAATGACATTTTCGACATGCGCGGCATCGATCGGGATAAGGGCTGCATGGTTGTCGTACGGCCGGATCAATATGTTGCCCATGTTCTGCCGCTCGACGCCTATGCGGAGCTCGCGGCATTCTTCGATGGCTTCATGAGGCGAAGAGATTGAGTGCTTCGGGTGTTACGGCATCCCAGGTGCCGGCATTGAGCAGACGATCGTCACTACGACCAGACGTTCCATTCCGACAAAATGCAGGTTACCCTGGCGGCACTCGCGAGGAGATCCATGTCTCAGCAGGAATTTAACAAAGGTCTCGTGCGCTCATGGTTCGCGGCCTTTCCTGATCTGAATGACGTGGTGTTTGAAACCTTTATTCATCCCGACATTGTCAATCACGCAGCGCCGCTGTCGTTGCGTGATGGGTTGGAAAACTTCAAGAGGGTTCTTTTGTACGTGCTCGCGGCTGCGCCTGATCAGACCTATCGATGCGACGAACTGGTTGCAGAAGGTCAGCGGACCGTTCGTTCGAGGCCCAGCCGCCGTTTTCATCTGGCTCGATGCGAGGAGGCTCGCATGCAAGAAATTCTCCATTCTACTTTTTGGGCTCTGCTGTTGGTAGGCGCGATTGCCAGCCCGGCCTCGGCGCAATCGAGCGCTGCCAAATCGCCTGTCGTGGAGATCGACAGCGGCAAGCTTCGTGGCTCGGAGGCGCGCGGCGTCATCAGCTTCAAGGGCATTCCCTATGCCAAGCCGCCCCTCGGCGCCCTACGCTGGCGCGCGCCGCAGCCGGTAAGACATTGGCGCGGCGTCCGCGATGCGACGAAGTTCGGCCCGGAATGCATGCAGACGGACAATGTGCCGAAGTCGGAAGATTGCCTGATGCTGAATGTCTGGCGCCCCGCCCGGAAGATCCGACCGCTGCCCGTCATGGTCTGGATCTACGGCGGCGCGCTCGTGCACGGCCAGACCTCGCTTTACCCGGCCGACGCGCTGGCGAAGCAGGGAGTGATCGTCGTCAGCATGAACTATCGGCTGGGCCGGCTCGGATTCTTCGCCCACCCGGCATTGATCGCGGAGACACCACACGAGCTTCATGGCAACTATGGCTATATGGATCAGCGTGCCGCGCTACAATGGGTTCAACGCAATATCGAAGCGTTTGGCGGCGATCCAAAGGCAGTGACGATTTTCGGCGAATCGGCCGGCGGCGGCTCTGTCCTCGTGCATCTCACCTCGCCTCTGTCGCGCGGCCTCTTCAATCGGGCGATCCTGCAGTCGCCCGGCATTCCGACACCGCGCGTCAAGGTCGTCGGCATGACCGAGCTTGCGCGGGCTGAGAAGATGGCCGTCGACTACGCGCACTCGGTGGGCGTCGAGGGCGCAGGCGGGAAGGCGCTGAAAGCGTTGCGGGCGCTTCCGGCGGAGGAGTTGATCAAAGGCACCGATTCGAAGCTCGTCGTTGCGGCGCTGGCGGCTGGTAAGCCGATCATCGGC
The DNA here is from genome assembly GCA_963798805.1 of uncultured Alphaproteobacteria bacterium. GTDB lineage: Bacteria > Pseudomonadota > Alphaproteobacteria > Rhizobiales > Rhodomicrobiaceae > CAVZCK01. Next base: position 339,623 of record CAWCVC010000011.1, on the reverse strand, counting down.
GTTGCTGGATCGATGATTGATGGAAAGCTTGTCTCCGAGACGCCGGCAGCCGCGATCGCGGCGGGGCATTGGGCGAAAGTGCCGATGATTATCGGCGCCCACAACCGGGATCTGGCCGTGGGGGCGGCGAGCAGCAAGGATGAGCTGTTTGCGGTTTTCGGGCCTTACACTGCGGAGGCCGGCAAGCTCTACGATCCGAATGGAGATAAGACGCTCGACGAGCTGAAGCAGTAGGTTTTCGCCGACCGGACGATGACGGAGCCGGCGCGGTATCTTGCCGACCTTGTCGCCCGGGGCGCTGTCGAGTGCCTACTGGGTCTCATTCGGCAAGACCGGCGATCCCAACGGCAACGGGCGGCCGAAATGGTCGCGCCATGAACCGGGCGTCGAGCGGATTATGAACTTCACCAATGACCGGGCCGTCGTCGTGTCCGATCCGCTCAAGGCCCAACTCGACCTTTGGCAGAAAGTGTGGGGCCAGGATCGCTAGAGCGGCGGACTTTTAATTGGGATCAGAAGCGCCGCTCTACCTATTTGTTTTGACATCGGATTTGTCCGTGCGCATTTAGGCTTGCAGCCGCTTGGTTCGGCGCATGGCGGCTCGCTCCAGGATGCCGAACGCGTCGTGGATGAGTACAGCCAGCACGGCTACGATCAGGCCGCCCTGCAACACGAAAGCGAGATTGTTGGACAACAGCCCGGCGATGATCACTTCGCCGAGCGTTTTCGCGGCGACCGTCGAGCCGATGGTCGCGGTGGCGAGGCTGATCACCACCGAAAGCCGGATGCCGGCGAGGATCACGGGCAGTGCGAGCGGCAGCTCGACCGTGATCAGCCGCTGACGGTCGGTCATGCCGACGCCTTTTGCCGCCTCGACCACCGGCTCGGGCAGGGTCGTGAGCCCGGCCAACGTGTTCTCGAAGATCGGCAGGAGGCCATAGAGAAACAGCGCGATCAGCGTTGGCGTCTCGCCAAAACCGACCACCGGCACGGCCAGCGCCAGCACCGCGACCGGCGGAAAGGTCTGGCCGATATTGACCAGGCTGCGGGAGAGCGGGAGGAACTCGGCGCCGAATGGCCGCGTCACCAGGATCGCCAGCGACACCGCGAGCACGGTCGCCGCCGCCGTCGCCAGTGCGACGGTGTATAGATGGGAGAGCGTCAGCGAAAAGAGGCTGCCGCGATCGTAGATTGCCGGCGCGTTGTTCTCCGTCAGCGGCTTGAACACCGCCTCGAACCATTGCGGCTCAGTGATGAACGCCACCAGCAGCGCGAATGCGCCAAGCCTCAGCAGTGTCGGCAGGGACGGCTTCATGCCGGTCGCGCCGCCCGCTTGATGAGGCCGTCGACCGTCACCTTGCCAAGGTTCCGTCCGTCTGCGCCTGTAACCGGCAGGGCCGGCCTGCCGGACCATAGAAGTTCTGCCAGCGCATCACGCTGGGTCGCGGCAGCGGGAATCGCCTCACCTTCTGCCGTGCCGGGTTCGACCGCATCGGTGACGGCACCGAGCGAGAGCAGCTTGAACGGCCGCTCGCCGGTTCCAACCAGTGTCTCGACGAAAACTGTCGCCGGCCTGGTCAAGATTTCCGCCGGCGAGGCGTATTGCAGCACCTTGCCGGCATCCATGACCGCGATCATCTGGCCGAGGCGAATGGCCTCTTCCATATCATGGGTGACCAGGATGATCGTCGTCCCGAAATGCTTCTGGATTGCGAGCAGGTCCTCCTGCGCTTTGGCGCGGATGACCGGGTCGAGGGCGCCGAACGGCTCATCCATCAGCAGCACGTTTGGCTCGGCAGCGAGCGCTCGCGCCACGCCGACACGCTGCTGCTGGCCGCCGGACAATTCATGCGGATAGCGTGGCCCGAACTCGTCCGGATTGAGTTGGAACAACGTCAGCAGGTCCTCGACCCTCGCACGAATCCGCGCCTTGTCCCAGCCGAGCAATCTCGGCACCGTGGCGATGTTCTCGGCGACAGTCCGATGCGGGAACAGCCCGTGCCCCTGGATGACATAGCCGATGTGGCGGCGAAGCTCGTAGCTGGCGACTTCGCGGTTATCGACGCCGTCGAGCCTGATGACGCCGGATGTCGGCTCGACCAGCCGGTTGATCATACGTAACAGCGTCGTCTTGCCGGAACCGGAGGTGCCGACGACCGCAGCGATGGTGCGCGGCCGGATCACCAGCGAGACATTGCTGACGACGTCGTGGTCGCCATAACGTTTGGTGACGTTTTCGATCTCGATCATGCCCTGCGCCCCCTGCCCACCCGACTGAGTTCGATGATGGCATCGAGAATGACTGCTGCCGCGAAGGCCAGCGCCACGGTCGGCAGCGCGCCGAGCAGCACCAGATCCGCCGCCGTCTGGCCAATGCCTTGGAAGACGAAGACGCCGAAACCGCCGCCACCGATCAGCGCCGCGATTGTTGCCATCCCGATGTTCTGCACCAGGACGATACGGATGCCTGTCAGGATGACAGGAAGGGCAAGCGGGAATTCGACCTGGAAGAGCCGTTGGCGGTCGGTCATGCCGACCCCGCGCGCCGCATCATTGGCTTCGCCCGGTACGCCAGCAAGGCCAACCACCGTATTGGCGACCACCGGCAGCAGCGAATAGAGGAAGAGCGCGAGGAAGGCCGGCGCCACGCCGATGCCGTGCAGGCCGATCGCCGCGGCGCCGGGCACATTGGCGGCGATCCAGCCGAGCGGAGCGATCAGAATGCCGAACAGCGCGATCGACGGGATGGTCTGGATGGCATTGAGCACGTTCAGCACAGCATCGCGTAGGGCGTCGACGCGGTGACAGAGGACACCGAGCGGAATCCCGACGATGGCCGCCGCCGTGAGCGAGCCCAGGGTCAGCGTCACGTGCCGGCCGGCCTCGGCCCAGAAGCTGTCGGCGCGGCTGGCATATTCCTTCAGGATCGACAACCCGTCCCAGCCCCCGAGGGCGAGCAGAAGCCAGACGACCGCGGCCGCAACTGTGAGCGCGACGATCCGCGCCCATGGCGAAAGCCTGAGCCGCGTCAGCGCGTCGGCCGCGAGCAGCGCGAAAGCAAACAGAAGCAGCCAGAAGCCGGATGCCGGCGAGACACGGGCATAGGCGTTTTCAGCTGGCGTCAGATGACGCGCGGCGATGCCGACCAGCACCGTCAGCGCCGCAAGCGCCGCCACCGCCGCGGCGAGACGCGCCGGAGCCTGCGTCCTGAGGAGCGCAACGATGCCACCAACAATGATGACTGATAAAAGCAGGATGCCGGCCCAGGGCGGCAGCGCGTCGAGGATCATGCGTCCCTCGCCGGGAACAATGCGGTTTGCCCGCAATGTCACGAAGGGAGCGACAGCCGTTCCATAGATGCCGATCGCGGCGATCACCACGCCGAGCTTGTCGGCGCGCACGCTCATGAGACGTGCCTATAATATTCGGCATCCCGCGCGATCATGACTACTTCAAGAACCCGTTCTTCTTCAGAAAATCCTGGGCGACCATTTTGGCCGGCTCACCGCCGACCTGCACACGGCCATTGAGCCCCTGCAGTGTGGTAAGGTCGAGCTTCTCGAATACGGGCTTCAGCAGCGCTTCGATCTGCGGATGTTCCTTCAGCACAGTCTCTCGGATGATCGGCGCCGGCTGATAGACTGGCTGCACGCCCTTGTCGTCTTCGAGCACCACAAGACCGGAGGAGGCGATACCGCCATCGGTGCCGTAGACCATGGCGGCGTTGGCGCCATTCGTCTGGTTCGCGGCTGCCGCAATGGTGGCGGCGGTGTCACCGCCCGAAAGCGTAATCAGCTGCTCGGGTTTCAACGTGAATCCGTATGCCTTCTGGAAAGCCGGCAGCGCGGCCGCCGAATTCACGAACTCCGCCGATGCCGCGAGAATCACGTTCCCGCCGCCGGACACGTATTTGCCGAAGTCCGAGAGTGTTTTCAGCTTGTTGGCTTCCGCAATGTCCTTGCGCAGCGCGATCGCCCAGGTGTTGTTGGCGGGCGATGGTGTCAGCCAGACGATCTTGTTGGCGTCATAATCCAGCTTCTTGACGGTCTCATAGGCCTTGGCGGCATTCTTCCAGACCGGACCGTCGGTCTTCTGAAAGAAGAACGCACCGTTGCCGGTGTATTCGGGATAGATGTCGATCTGGCTGGCCATGATCGCCTTGCGCACCACCGGGGTGCCGCCGAGCTGGAGGCGATTGGTGGTCGCGATGCCATTGGCACCGAGCACCAGAAGGATGATGTTGCCGAGTACCCCGCCTTCCGTGTCGATCTTCGACGAGACGACGACCTGCGCATCGGCAGCCCCGGCAGTCATGGCAAATGCGAGCACGGCGCCGATGAGGCTGTTTTTCAGGGACATCGCGGGATTTCCTTTCTCCTGGGCACGCGAATGCAGCCACGCGAACTGGCCCTCAATGGTGTAGCGCCAGTGACCACTGTGGGGATGGTTTGGTCTCTGATCGAGACAACCGATCACAATTTCGCGTTGGAGGCCAATAAACGGAAGCAACATCTGATCGGCTGCCGCTCGTCATCGGGCCAGTGTTGACGGCGGATTGAGCGGATTGATCAGCTGCGTGGGGCGTCCACGCGCACGATCAGCGGCGGGGAGATCAGTCCGGGACGATGCGTTCTCGCTAAGCCGTTACATCGAGCTATGAACAAAAAATCGCCTTTAAATCAAGCCCCATGAACAAAAAATCGCCATTAAACCAACAGAATCGCCATCTACTTTATGGTAGTGGCAGTAAAAATGCTTGCAAGAACCGATTGAAATCTCTTACAGGAGGTCATCATGAGCTCAGTCGTGCGTTCCGTTCTTGGCGCAGCTCTCCTTCTGACCGGCGCCTCCGCTGCAATGGCTCAGTCCTACAACGCTCCCGCGGCCCAGGCTCCGCAGACCGGCGTTTACACGGCGACAGCCGCGTCCAATAATGCTCCCGTCGCGGCCCAGGCTCCGCAGACCGGCGCTTACACAGCGACAGCCGCGTCCAATAATGCTCCCGTTGCGGGCCAGCCCCAGCAATCCCATCACTCGAGTCTTTGTGATAACACGGATCGCTACGGCGGACATGGCGCGAACAGCATCTGGGGTATCCGCGCGTTCTGGGGCGCGGAGGGGCAGTCGAGCGACTAACTAACTGCGTATTGGCCGGTCTTGCTGCAAGACCGGCCGTCTCTGTTTCGCCGAACATGTGCGACAGCTCCGGACATGGATATCCTGACGCGCTTATGAGCGGCCTCCCGCAGCAAGTTGACGAGACAGTGCTTATAGCCGCCGGGCAGAGAGTCCGGCTAAGCAGACTTCGGCTTCAAGCGATTGCACCAAGCTTGACCTCGTCTGCTCAAACGTCAGCTCCGAAGGTCCGCGACGGCTCAGTCACATAAGCTCTGGGCCACACCCTGCTGTTTCGGCGCGAGCCGAGCATTTCAGTGGACGCCTCAGTGCGGAATCCGAGCTCAATTCAGGTCATAGTGACGATCGGCGGCGCATTGCTTGTCCTGGGGCCAGCTACCAGATGCTCCGGCCGGAACACCCCAAGCGCTCGATTTTCGTAGTCACGAAGCCACCGAAGATAAAGGCAAAGCCATCCGCAAGCTGTAAAAGCCAAGACTTGCTCTGACAGCCAGTGCCTGGAGAGCTGTCGGGTTTCGCCTGTCCGATATTGTCAGGCGGCGATCATTTTCTCCTTCGCCATGGGGATTGCGTCAAGGAAAGTCTGCATTGGCGTCTTACCGAAGCACCAGCGTCCTTGATGCGGGCGTTCCTGATTGTAGCCAGCGATCCAGGCATCGAGATCGGCCTGCAACTCGTCGATGGACCGATAGATTTTGCGCCGGAAGGCGATGCGATAGAACTCGTTCAGCACGGTTCTGTGGAAGCGCTCGACGATGCCGTTGGTCTGCGGGCTTTTGGTTTTCGTGCGGCTGTGGTCGATATCCTCGACCGCCAGATAGAGCTCATATTCGTGCCGCTCCGGGTTGCCGCAATACTCAGTGCCGCGATCCGTCAGCATACGCAGCAGCGATACTTCATGCTCGTCATAGAACGGCACCACGCGATCGTTGAGCAGATCGGCGGCCGTGAGCGGCGTCTTGCGATCATAAAGCTTGGCGAAGGCCACCTTGGCATAGGTGTCGATGAAGGTCTGCTGGTACACGCGCCCGACGCCCTTCAGATTGCCGACGTAGAAGGTGTCTTGCGCGCCGCAGTATCCCGGATGCTCGCTCTCGAATTCTCCGTGCGCCTCCTTCTCCGCCTTGGCTTTCTCCAGCGCGGCAAGCTGCGCCTCCGTGAGCACCAGGCCGTCCTGGGCGCTCTTGGCTTCAAGTGCCTTCAGGCGCTTCTTCATCGTCTCCAGGTCGTGCCGCAGCCAGACGCATCGCACGCCGGCCGGCGAGACCCGCAAGCCCCGCTTGGCCAGTTCGTTAGCAATGCGTACCTGACCGAAAGCTGGTTGTTCGATCGCCAGCTCGACAATGGCGGTCTCGATCTCGTCGGCAACGCGGTTCTTGATCACCGGCTTCTTCCGGCTGATCTCCTGCAGGGCAAGGTCGCCGCCTTTCTCGTACAGCTCCTTGAATCGGTAAAAGCTGTCGCGGGAGTAGCCCATCATCTTGCAGGCCTGGCTCACATTGCCGAGCTGTTTGGCCAGCTCCAACAGGCCAACTTTCGCACGAATGATTTTCTGTTCGGTCGTCATGGTGTCTCCAATCCGCCGAGGCGGGGCGCTACGCCACCCCGACCGCTCCGCGCCCCGCCTCGGCTACCTCTGTGCCGTGGAGCCAGAACACCATGTGTCGGATTAAATCTTAGCTAATGCACGCAAGCCGATCCGCAGTGCCGACGCCAAGCTCCTCCTTCTGCCGCTCAAACACTGGCTCCGCAAAGCCGCCGAGCCAACGATCAAGGCCGTTTGCACACGCCTTGACAACCTGCTCGATCGCTTCCCGCCACAGGAATGCCGAAACTATTTCGTCAATTCAGGATGCGCTTCGAATTAAACGATCACGCTCCAAACCATCAAACAGGATCAGCGTAGGTAAGGGCAAAGCTTCCTACGTCCGCCATAGGTCGTGTAAAGACCAGTATCCCATTCGAAAGACCGGAAACGGTGAGCACAGCGCTCTTTCGCAGAATAGGGAACACCTTCGTAACCGGTATCATCATAATCGCGTCCGTAGGAACTACCATAGTAGACATATCCCGGACCATAGTAGATATAGTGCGGACCTACATGCGTGGGATAATAACCGCGGCTGTAGTAGTAGGGATAATCATAGTAGAGATAGCTCGGACCTACAGGCAGGTAAATCACATGGCCGCGGTCACGATATTTGATCTCAATCACATTATTCCTGGCGCTTTCGCCGGGAGTGAGAAAGAACTTCCCAGTTGGCGCGGCATTGGCCCCTGAGGCGAGGCCCGCTAAACCGACCGCCGGTAAGCAGGCCATCAGAATAGATGCGAACAAATTCCGACTACTCATGTGATCACCTCGCATAGTGATGTTATGGTGAATTATTTGTGATCTTCGCTATCAGATGACGGAGGGGCAATTATATATCAAAATATTTGCATTCAGTCGAACCGTCGTCGTTGATTGCCCGCTGATGTTCCGCACGCGCTGTTCGGTCGTTCTCGGCCGGTCGGATTTCTCCCTCATCTGCGCTCCTTACCTCGCTACAAGAGCTAAGAAATCCTCCATCTCCCGTTAAACCCGACCTGTCTCATGTATGCTGAGGCCGGACGGGTCTGGCCTGCTCCAGGCCCCCGTCCCCAGCCGGGACGCTTGTCTGCGATCGGTCAGAACTTCCTGCGGAGCTCGGTGCGGATGCCCCAGTTGTCTTCGCCGCCCTCGATGATCTGATAGGTAGCATCGGCGCGGAACAGCCAAGCCTGGGTGATCGGGATCTGATAGCGAACACCCAGGGCGTACTGCGCGTCCTTGGCGCCGACGCCGGCGATCGGATCGCCGTAGGGCTGCACCGTGGCCGCCTCGAAGACAAGCTGCTGATCCAGATTGAAAAGATACTGCAGGCCAATCGCGCCACCATAGGCGTTGGAGCCGGTGTCGTTGAGTTTCGGGAAACCGGTCAAAGCGTCGGTCTGGAAGTTGATGCCGACATTCTTCAGCAGGCCTGCGCCGTTGCCATCAACCAGGGGCTGAGGGTTGCCGGTGCCGAAGAAGAAATTGGCATAGGGGAGCAGCGTGCTCGGCAAGCCCGAGACCAGGCTGTTCTCCGAAATGACGAGAAAGCCTTCGTCATCCTTGCCGTTCCCGAAGTTCCCGAAGAAGCGGGTCGAATTCGAGATGGTGTCGTGATAGCGCCGGGTGTAAGAGGCGGTCAGGAAGTTCGTGTATTGGCCGTCCGCCTGGTCGGCGACGCCCTGTATGAGGCCGTAACCCGCTTCAATATAGCCGCCTAAGGCGTCGATGAAGGTGGTTGCGCCATATAGGTTGGCAACGTTGTTGTTGCGGCTGACAGAGTTCCCCTTGACGAGCGCGTTGTCGACATTGTCGAACGCGCTGAAAAAGGTGATGTCGTAGTTGGAAAGCCCCAGCTTCGCCGAGTTCTTCGCGGTGAGGCTCACCGCGCCGCCGAGGATTGCGTCGTTCGCCCAGATGCCGTTCTGCAGGAACAGCGGGAAGAGACCGACGGTGAAGGGCAGGTCGAAACTGTTCTCCTCACCGGAGAGACCGGCATAGATGGAGCCGGCGTCACCTTCGAAGAATAGCGTCTGCGGGTTGAGGTCGGACTCAAGATGGCACTTCTTATCGCCATCGCCGCCGCCGAACTCGCAGCGGGTGAATTTTGCATCGTCCTGAAGCGGTGTAAAGAAGGCGTGGACTCGTTCGGTCCCGGTGATCTTGAAGTCGACGTCGAGGTTCAGCCGGGTCGCGATCTGGGCAATATCCTTGCCGTTGTTGTTGTTGTAGGCGACCGCCGTCCGCCAGTCACCGTAGACGGAGAGGCCCGGGAGCAGCGGATTCAAATCGCCGAAGAGGGTGTTGCTCGAGTCGTATTCGCCGGCGGTATATTGCTCGCGACCCAACTCAAGCAGCGGGCGCGGCGTCTCGACCGCTTTCTTCGCGCCGTAGACGTCGACATTGTTCTCGGAATTGTACTTCTGTTGGTACTGCGGACCGGGTTGGAAAAGGTCTTCGGTATTGGCGGCGACCTGAGTGGCGCCGGGCGACGCCTGAGAGGCGCCGGATGCCCCTGGAAAGTCGTCGGGCGACGCTTGGGCCGACGTGACGATGGTATTGTATTGCACTATGTACTTCGGAACGGCTCGGGAAGCGTCTTTGGCGTGAGCGACTCGGGAGGCGCCGGGCGACACCTGGATCACCTTGCCTTCCTTGCGAGCTTCGTTGGCGCTTGCGCCTGCCGCGGTCAACTTGCCTTTCTTGCGGGCCTCGTTGCTGTTTGCGCCTGCAGCGATCAACTTGTCTTCCTTGCCGGCCTCGTTGACGCTTACGCGTGCCGCTATCGACTTGTCTCCCTTGCCGGCCTCATTGACGCTTGCCCCTGACTCAGCTTTTGCAATCGTGCCGGACAACACAAGATAACCACCGGCTATCAGCGCGATGGTGGCCAGGGCGGTCGTTGTCCTGGCGCGGTACAGAAGGTTGCCCTCCGCTTCACAAGTCATGTGGAAGCCCCTCTCAATTTCTTCCCACCCGATAGTCCCGTCTCCGGGCTCAAGCGCGGCGACGATTGTCACTGGGCCTTCGACCCCGCCAAGTGGCGCTCATCACCCCACTTGGGCCTCCGCTGATCGCTTACCGTCACAATGAGCGTCGTGGCTCCGACCTGCGGGTCTCTTGGCCCGCAAGAGGCTTCGGAAAGGCTGGGGACCCGCTTCTTTGAAGCCCCATGCGGGTCCCCAATCCGAAACCTTCGGCTTTTTGGGTAACTAGCCCTTCACATCGAACTCCTTCGTGAAGACGTGGAAGTTGGTCATCCACTCGTTCATGCGCTGCTCCATTTCCTTGGTGGCACCGACGAATTGCATGAAGTAGATGGGCTCGGAACGGCTCCGCAACCGGAAGGCGAGGCGGTACCTGCCAGGCTTCTTGATCAGGTTACCCGGCACTTTGTAACTGGCCGTATGCTCACCCAGCGGCGTCAGCGAGTGGTTCTCCATGCGCACAAACGGCGGATGGTTGAGAACCGTGGTCGGGACCTCCGGCGGGCGCAGGAATGGCAGCTGGTCCACGTCGAAGTTCACTGGCAGGGCCATCTCGCGGTCCGTGCCCGCGACGTTGGTGGTCAGGAACTTGGTCTGGAAATTCACCAGCTGTTGGTCCTTCGCGATGCGGCCATTCATGGTGTCGTCGCTGTGCACATCGGCTAGGTCGCCAATGGTGTCGAGATAGCCCGACTCCCAGACGTTCTTGCCGTCGGGATCGATGACGGCGACGTTCACCCAGAGCTGCGGCTGCGCACCCAGCGAACCGGATGGCAGATTGTGCCCCGTATTGGTGTTCGTGATTTTGTAGGAGAACGCCAGATCGCTGCCGACTCTCGGATCGCTCTGGATGAAGGGACCCTCGACTTTGCTGCCGTTCTCCATGAGCTGCCGCCTGGCTGCGTACCGCTTCCTGAGCGATCCGAAGTTGTCCGAGACGATCTGCCAGGCATCTTCACGATCGGCCTCATTGGCCCAGGCCTCAGGGAAGTTGACCTTGATCGCGCCGCTGGCGACCTTGTCCTCGAAGTCGGCGGTGCCCCAACCGGCGCGCCAGTTGAACTGCAGCCATTTCTTGATGCTAAAGACCTGAGCCTTCTTGTTCTGTGGGAAGATGCCGGGGTGGGCGATCGAATAGCCCGGGCCGAGGAAGCGGTGATCGGCATGCTTGCGTCCCGGGTTGATCTCCTTGCCGCCGATTATGGCGGAGGGCGCGATCGCATAGCCCTCGGCCTTTCCGGGCACCTTGCCCATATGGCAGTCCTGGCAGGTGACGCCGGCCTTGCGTGCCGGGCTGTCGCGATACTGATCCCAGACGATCTCAAGCTTGATGCCCAGGTTGACGGCAACCTGATGGCAGCTGACGCAGAACTCCGCTTTGCTGATCTGGGGGTTCGTCATCATGCCGTTGTGGATCGAGTTACCGCGTCCGTCATCGCTGGTTTTGACGGAGTAGGTTTCCTTATTGGCGAGGATATCTTTGATGACGCTGCCTTTGCCGCTACCGTAGACCGGATCGTAGATCTTGCCCGGCTCGACCCGGCGCTCGCCGTTGACCTTGCCGTACTGCTCCTTGACCCGGTGGCAGGTGATGCAGCTCACGCCTTCGCGCGAGATCGCGGCGCGCTTCCAAAGCGGCGTATCGCGCTTCTCGCCGAGTTGGGTGCCGACCTGCTGATGGCAGCGGACACAGAAGGTGCCGACCGTTCCCTTGGTCAGCTCTGTGAACTTCTGCTCGAACTTTTGGAACATCGGCGAGATCGACGCATAGGCATGCTGCGACGACGACCATTCCTCGTAGATTTGTTTATGGCATTCGCCACATTGCGCAGCGGTGGGATAGAGGGAGAGAGTCTCCGCGTCGACCGCGGGGATGGGTGATTCTTTGCCTTTCGAGGCCCTCGCCGCTGCGGCGAGTATAGACGTCTGCCCATCGCCATCCGCTTGTGCATTTGCGGTCGCAGACAGCTTCTGCTCGCCGTCTTGGATCGCGACGTTCGCCGCTCCTTCAGCTTGGGCTCTTTTCTGCTCGTCCTGTTTGACAAGAGCTTCGAGCGCAGCGTTCGGATCGGTTTCTCCGGCCGCTCCGTTATTCTCCGCCACGCTCAACCTGGGCTGTGCTTGTACGGTTTGGGTCCCCACAGCCTCGCCGGACCCGGCGACAGCACTCTGGCTAAGGAATGCTGCGCTTATCAGTGTGGCGCTCGCGAAAGCGCAGGAAAGCATCGAAATACCGGATATTCGCTTCATCGCCTGTCCCTCTTTCCCCCATGGATTTCAGGGCGGCATCCCTCACCTTACTTTGCCGCAACCGAAATGGTGCCGCGAAGCCGATTCAGGATCGCTGAACGGTACATTAACGAGCAAAAGGGGCGTCAACAGGCCGCGTCTATAGCGAAACCGTGACGAAAGAAGGCGAGTTTGAGATGACGGTTATGGAAATTTTCAGTCTTACGGTTAAGACAATTGAACTCGCATAGTTATGAGGTCGATTCCACTTACAAATGATAATATTATAAGAAATTGAATGCAAAAATCTCATGGAATTTCTTCGTACTGCAAGGCGTGGGATTGCCATAGTCCAAACAGCAAACCGCCCATTCATCGCCTTATAAAAGCACTAGGGTTGGACTCTCCCGAAAGCGCGTGAACCGGCTGTTCTCGCATGCGCTTTCGTTCAGCCGCGATAAGGGGAGCTGTGGTGGTCGCCGAAATCGGTCATTTTGCCCTCATTCTGACACTGACCCTCGCTCTAGCGCAGTCGACCGTTCCATTAATGGGGACGCGTCTCGGCGATCTGAAACTGATGCGTTTCGGCTCGTCGGCGGCAATTGGGCAGATGGTCTTTCTGACCGTCGCTTTCGCAGCGCTTATCGCTTCCTATGTGATGTCCGATTTTTCGGTGCTAAATGTTGCCGAGAATTCCAACTCGGCAATGCCGCTAATATATAAGGTGTCAGCGACCTGGGGCAATCACGAAGGATCGATGCTGCTTTGGGTGCTGATCCTGGCGATTTTCGGCGCTGCCGTCGCCATTTTTGGCGGCAACCTGCCGGCGCCCCTTAAAGCCCGCGCGCTTGCCGTACAGGGTATGGTCGGGACAGGCTTTCTGGCCTTCATTCTCTTCACCTCCAACCCCTTCGTCCGGCTCCATCCAGCGCCCGCCGACGGCCAGGACCTCAACCCGCTGCTACAGGATATCGGGCTCGCCGTGCATCCGCCGTTCCTCTATCTCGGCTATGTCGGTTTCTCGATGGCGTTTTCCTTCTCGGTCGCGGCGCTTATCGAGGGAAAAGTTGACGCCTCATGGGCGCGCTGGGTGAGGCCGTGGGTGCTGGCTGCCTGGTGCTTTCTGACGATCGGCATTACGCTGGGGAGCTTCTGGGCTTATTACGAGCTCGGCTGGGGCGGCTGGTGGTTCTGGGATCCCGTCGAGAACGCCTCCTTCATGCCCTGGCTCGCAGGCACGGCGCTCCTCCATTCCGCGCTCGTCGTCGAACGGCGACAGACGCTGGTCAACTGGACGATCTTGCTCGGTATACTGACATTCTCGCTGAGCCTGGTAGGCACGTTCCTGGTGCGCTCCGGCGTCCTGACCAGCGTGCATTCCTTCGCGCTCGATCCGGCGCGCGGCATTTTCGTGCTCGGCCTGATCGGGCTGACCACCGGCAGCGCGCTCGTGCTCTACGCCTATCGCGCCCCGGCGCTGCGACACGGCACGCCCTTCGGCGCGGTCAGCCGCGAATCGAGCCTGATCCTCAACAATGTGCTGCTGGTCTCGGCCTGCGCTACGGTGTTTCTCGGCACCTTCTACCCGCTGATCATCGAAGTGATGAGCAATGACAAGATCTCGGTCGGGCCGCCCTTTTACAATCTCACCTTCGTCCCGATGATGATCCCGCTCCTGATCGTCATGGTCATCGGACCAGTGCTGAAATGGAAGCGCGACAGGATCCGCGAGGCGCTGGCAAAGCTGCTGCGGCCGGCGGTCATCGCCGTGCTCGGCGGCCTCGCCGTGCTGGTGGCGACGCTCGGCCAGCACGCGCTCGCTGCCTTCGGCTTTGCCCTGGCGATCTGGGTCTTCGCCGGCTCCTTCGCCATACTCGCGAATCGCATGCGCCTGATGCAGGTCCCCTTCGCCACAAGCCTGCATCTCGCTCGCATCACGCCGCGCTCTGTCTACGGTCTGATCTTCGCCCATGCCGGCATCGGCATCGCGGTGGCGGGCATGACCGCGATGTCGGTCTGGAGGCAGGAGGCGCTGCAGTCGCTGCCGGTCGGCGGCCGGCTCGAGGTCGGCGGCTATGAGATCACGCTCGCCTCGGTCGACGAAGTGAACGGCCCGAACTACAAGGCCGAGCGCGGCACGTTCAAGGTCAGCCGCAATGGATGGCTGGTCACCACGCTCACCTCGGAGCGGCGCTTCTATCCGGTGCGCCGGTCGCAGACCACGGAGGCCGGCATCTCCACCAATCTCCTCGCCAACATCTATCTGGTCATCGGCGAGAAGAACGACGCCAATGAATGGACGGTGCGTGCCTATTACCATCCGCTGGCGCCGTGGATCTGGTTCGGTCCGCTGGTCATGGCGCTCGGCGGGCTGGTTTCGCTGTCGGACCGACGCTTTCGGGTCGGTGCGCGGCGGAAGGCGCGCGCAGCGGCTCCCGCGCTGCTGCCGGCGGAATAGGAGGCCGATGCCATGCTGCACCGCCGCCTGCTCACCGCCGCGCTCTGCGCCCTCGTCCTCCTCGGCACGCCTGCCAGAGCCGTCGAGCCGGACGAGGTTCTTGCCGATCCGGCCCTGGAGGCACGTGCGCGAGACCTCAGCCAGCATCTGCGCTGCCTCGTCTGCCAGAACCAGTCCATCGACGATTCGAACGCGCCGCTCGCCCACGATCTTCGCGTCCTGCTTCGCGAGCGAATCAAAGCTGGCGACAGCGACAAGGCCGCAATCGACTATATCGTCGCGCGCTACGGCAATTTCGTGCTGCTGAAGCCGCCGCTGCAACTCGACACGCTGCTTTTGTGGTTCGGGCCGGGGTTCGTGCTGCTCGCGGCGCTTGCCGGATATTGGATGCTGATCCGCAAGCCCGGGACGGCCGCTGACGCTGGCCGGGCCGAGACGCTGACCGCGGCGGAACGCGAAGAACTTCAAGCGATTCTGACAAAAGGGCGCAGATCATGACGCTTTGGCTCATCCTCACGCTTCTCATCGGTGGCGCTGCGCTGATCGTCCTGGCGCCATTCTTCTTCGGCAGCCGCGCGAAGGAAGCGCCGACGAGCCTGGACGTCTACGAGGATCAACTCGCAGAGGTCGACCGCGACAAAACCCAAGGCTTGATCGATGAGGCCGAGGCTGCTTCGGCGCGGCTCGAGATCGAGCGCCGGATCCTCTCCGCCGGCCGCAGCGAGGCCGCCCCAGACGAACAGGTCTCGCCGAACTGGCAGTACCGCATGGCGACCGGCGTCGCCGCCATCGTCGTGCTGGGATCGGTTGGCCTCTATGCAGCGCTTGGCCGTCCGGACCTGCCGTCTGCTGAAAGCCAAGCGCTGGCGCCGGACGGCGGACAGACCGCCCAGACCGCCGGGACTCAAGGAGCCAGTGGCGATGTCGATGCGCTGGTGAAGCGAGTTGAGAAGCGGGTAGCGGACAATCCGAAGGACGCCGATGGCTGGCGTATGCTCGGCTGGTCTTATTACAATATGGGCCGCTATAAGGACTCGGTCGCCGCCTATCGCCGTGCCGTCGATCTGCAGAAGGACAATCCCACGCTGAAAGCGCTTCTGGGCGAAGCGATGGTCAGTGAAGCCGGCGACACCGTTACCGAGGCGGCGCTGGCGGTATTCGAGCAAGTGCTGGCGATCAACCCTGATGACGAGCGCGCCCGATTCTTCAAGGGCGTGGCCAAAGCGCAGAAGGGAGACAGTCAGGGCGCCATCGACGAGTGGCTCGCGCTTTACAAGATCGCCCCTGCGGATGCCGAATGGGCCGGCGATCTGCGCAGCCGCATCGAGGCGACGGCGAAGAAGGCCGGGATCGACGTCACTGCCTGGCTCGCTGAGGCAAGACCGTCAGCCGGCAAGGCGGCGGCGGCCGACATGGCTGCTGCCCATCCAGGCGCAGCGACGCCTGGTCCGTCTGCAGCGGATGTCGAGAGCGCCAAGCAGCTCAAGCCGAAGAATCGCCAGGCTATGGTGGGCGGCATGGTCGACCGCTTGGCCGCCCGGCTGGAGTCCTCGCCGAAAGACCCCGATGGCTGGATCATGCTGATCCGCTCGCGCATGGTCATGAAGGACGCCGATAGGGCCCGCGCTGCCCTCGAAAAAGCCAAGACCGCCTTCGCCGACGAGCCGGAAACGCAAAAGCGTGTCCTTGAGGCCGCCAAAGCGATGGGGGTGGTCGCGGGCGCACAGGTGGCCGCGGCGAAACCGTCAGCCGGCAAAGCGGCAGCGGTCGATTCAGTTGCTGCCCATCCAGGCGCGGCGGCAGCGGTCGATTCAGCTGCTGCCCATCCAGACGCGGCGGCAACGCCTGGTCCGTCAGCCGCGGATATCGAGAACGCCAAGCAGCTCAAGCCGGAAGATCGCCAGGCCATGGTGTCCGGTATGGTCGACCGCCTGGCCAGCCGGCTAAAGTCCTCGCCGAAAGACCCCGATGGCTGGATCATGCTGATTTGCTCGCGCATGACCATGAACGACGCCGCGAAGGCCCGCGCGGCTCTGGAAAAAGCCAAGACCGTCTTCGCCGACGAGCCGGAAACGCAAGAGCGTGTCCTCCAAGCCGCCAAAGCGATGGGCGTTATCGCGAACTAGTGCACTGACGCAAACAGAGGATTCACACGCGGCCTAGTTCGTGCGATTCTGCTGATATGGCACAAACCGTCAGCATCATCATCGCCTCTGAGGACCGCGCGCGTTTGGCGGCGGTTATTGAGGATCGCAACAGCGCGCAGAAGCACGTTCAGCGGGCACGGATCGTTCTTCTTTCGGCAGACAGGCTGCCCGTTCTGGAGGTGGCGAGGCAGATCGGTGGCAGTCGCCCGGGCGGTGTGGCGCTGGCAGTTGCGATATGCCGAGCAAGGGGTGGATGGCCTCTTGCGGGACAAGACGCGCAAGCCGGGTAAAGCCCCTGTTCAGTTGGAGACCGTGGCCAGGGTGCTGGCGCTGCCATGCTCCGAGCCACCCCATAACGCGACGCATTGGACCGGCCGGGCGGTCGCCAAGGCTGTCGGCGTCAGCTTGCGGACGGTGCAACGCATCTGGGATGGGCATCGCCTTCAACCTCACCGCTTACGCACCTTCAAGATGTCCAACGATCCCGCCTTTGCCGCGAAAGTGGAGGATGTCGTCGGCCTGTACATGGAGCCGCCCTGTCATGCCGTGGTGCTGTCCATCGATGAGAAAAGCCAGATTCAGGCGCTCGATCGCACGCAACCCGGCCTTCCGCTGAAGCCCGGCAAATGCGCAACCATGACCCACGATTATAAGCGGAATGGCACCACCACCCTGTTCGCCGCGCTCAATATTCTCGATGGCACCGTGTTGGGGCGTTGCATGCAAAAGCACCGGCATCAGGAGTTTATCAAGTTCCTCAATGCGGTGGAGCGCGCCGTTCCGGCGGGAAAGGTCATCCATGCCATCCTCGACAATTACGCCACCCACAAGCATCCCAAGGTCAAGCAATGGCTGGCCGACAATCCGCGCTGGGTCTTCCACTTCACGCCCACATCCGCATTCCCCGCCTTCGCGGGGACAGGCTCTGGCTCAACGCCGTCGAGGGCTTCTTCTCAGTCATCACCCGAAGGCGCATCCGTCGCGGCGTCTTCAAATCCGTCGCCGAATTGGAAGATGCCATCCGCCGCTACATCCGCGATCACAACGGTCACCCCAAGCCCTTTGTCTGGACGAAATCCGCCAAAGAAATTTTCGGCAAACTCAAGCGCCTGCCTGCACCATCTGATTAAGTCAGTGTACTAGCGCATCGGACCGAAAAGTGCGAAGCGGTTTTCGGACAAATCCAATGCCAAAACAAACAGCCAGAGCGGCGTCTGCGATATCGGTTAAAAGTCCGCCGCTCTAACGGGGGATCATTTCAGACGAAAGCGGGATCGGCGCTACGAGCCGCCCTCTCCCCACGGGAGAGGCCATCAGAAAACACCCGATGTTTCTGTTAAAAATGATCCGACCTTGGCAAGCAAGATCCGACGCTTGGCGGCAGAGCGGCTAGAACGGAATCGATTTAGATGGAAACACTTGAGCTCAGAGGCCCGCTCTCGATTCTTTGCTGGTCGCGCGATCGGACGGAAAACCGGATTCCACTTTTCCTGATCGCGCTCTAGTTTCAGTGTCCGGCGGGGCTCCGACACCAAACGCCCCAATGGCCCCCATGATATTATCCCCGTGAAGCTTGTCCCCAGTGCAGGTGGGGAGCGGGGATCCAGTGCGCCGTGACGCGGGTCGCTGCGCAACCCTCACCGCACACCGTACCCTGTCGTTTCACGATCATCACGGCGCAGAGCAGACCGCTACGGCGCCGGGATCTTCGTATTCATGATCGGGGTGATCACGCCATCGAGGTGATATTTGTGGCAGGTCAGGCAGTCCTGGCGGGCCGCGTTCGCGGTGTGGCAGGTCTGGCAAAGCTGTTTTTTCACTGCGCTGAAATTGGCGTTGAAGTTCAGCGGATTGCCTTGCTCGTAGCTCTTCAGATATTGCTGCTTCTTTTTCAGATTGTGGCAAGTGAGGCAGCCGCGATTTTCCAGGATGCCGAAATGCGGCTCATGGATGAAGTTGGTGAAACGCCCTTCTTTGGTCTTCATGGTCGCCGGCCCGAAATTCACCCGCCGCCCCGCGCCGGGCACCTCATCGACGCTATGGCACTTGGTGCAGGAGCCTTGCGCATCCTTGGCGGTCAATGCATTGAAGACTGCGGCGGCAGGGCTCGTATCGCCTTTCGGCGCCTGGGGGCCGGTCAGAAAGAGCCAAGAATAGATGAATTTGTCCTTATGGCCTGTGGGACGGTAGAAAATCGCGTAATCCTGCCGGTACCAGCCGCCATATTCGGCCCAGCTCTCCGGATCCACGTCGCTTTTGATGCTGATCACGGGCGCAGCTTTAGCTTGCGGCTCAGCCGCCGCGCTATCCGCACCGGGCGCAGCACCGCCGGGCGCGCTGTCGCTTGAGGAAGCCTCGCTGCTTGGGGCTGCGGCAGAGCCGCCACCCGGCGCGGCGTTCGCGGTCTCGGTTTTTCCGGCCGCCGCTCCGGGCTGGGCTGCGTTCCGGTAGTCATTAATACTACCTCCGCCGGCCCGAAGCTCTTCCGGCGTGGGGTGGAGCAGATCGTCGGTTTGGTCCGACTTACCGTCATCGGGCTTGAGGTTCGCGGCAGCGGGTGTTGCGGCCCCGCCCTCAGGCTGCGCTGCTGTCCCGGCGCCGTTGGCAGGGGCTTTGGTCGCCGCGGGCTGTCCGCCGGCGGAGGGCGCTTCGCTACCGCCACCGGGCGTGGCATTTGCGGTATCGGCTGTTCCGCCCGCTCCTTGAGGCTGGGCCTCTTCAGCCTGATTCCCTGGTCCCTTGATAATCCGGCCAAAAGCATCGACCCGCCAGCTTTCTTCAGAGGCTGCGCCGGATGCATTGTTGGTCTGTGTCTGCTGACCTGCCTGAGCAAGCCGGATAGGTTTGGCTATGCTGGCTGCTTCGCTATCTGCGGCTTGCGGGCTGAGCCTCGGGGCTGCCTGACGCCCATCCGCACCAGACAGCTCCTCGGGAGACACCGATCCGGCCAATCTCAATTCCGTAACCGCCGTGCTCCAGCCGCTTTGGTCCTCGGCACGCGCGTCCTGACGATTGGCCATTTCCGTGGCGAGATTGGGCAGCCACTCCTGCTGCGCATCGATGATCACCTCGCGCGGGATGCTCGCGGTCAGATCGGCAACGAGAATTCGCGCTCAGCTTTGCCCCGCCGCCAATATTGAGGTTGCCCAGCACGTCCGACGCTTTTGCCGAGATCAGCGCATAGAACAGCCCCTTGATCTCCCAGACCAGACCCGTCACCGCCTTGATCTGGTCGTCGCTTGCATTGGTCAGATCCTGGAGGTTCACGCTGCTCACGGTCTTGATCAGAGCACGGCCGCGCTCATTCCGGCTGATCATCACCTTCATGAACGGAGTGAGCTCGGCTTCGGACGCGTCCGGCCATTCGCCGATCGAGGCGTTCTTGTTCTTCAGCGTTTGCACGTCGAGGCCAGGCAGGGTCAGGAAGGCAACGCCTTTCGGACCGCTGACCCGTTCCTTGCCGGTGATCTGGTCAAGATGGCAGGCGGCGCAGGTCTGCTCGAACGGCGCTACGGCCATGATTCGCTTGTCCGCTCGGCTGTTGTGACAGGTCGAGCAGGTAGCGGGAATGTGCTTTGCCGAATCCTTCTTCGCCACTTCCGGGAAGTGCTTGTCGAAATGGGCGGCATGGTCGTAGATGATCCGTGTGCGCCGCTTGAACGGATAGTTGCCGAATTTCGGATGATGGCCGTCGAAACTGTCGAACTTCACCACATGGCAGGAGCGGCATTGCTCGTTGGAAATCTTGGCCAGGTTGAAATTGGCGCCCTGATGCTCCTTGTGGCAGGTCGCGCAGTAGAGGCCGGCGGCAACCACGTCGTGGGTCGGGAAGGCGATGGTCTGCGCGCTGGCCGATAGCGGCACGGGCGTCGCCGCGGCGATTTTGGTCAGCCGCTTGGTGCTCTGTTTCAGCACCTCGGCCGAGGCGCTATGTGCGTTGAAGGCCGTGTTCGGCATTTTGTGGCAAGTGAGACAGGCCTTGCTGTCGGCAAGCGGATCGCCGGCGATGAGGCCGTAAATCCAGCTCAATTTGCCGCTGCCGCTCTTGGTGTGACAGGCGCCGCAATTATCGATCGCGCCGTGAGCGCTCGCCAGCGGCCCCGGCATCAGGAACTGTGTTCCCTTGCCAAGGAAGAAGACCGAGCCCAGGCAAACGATGGTCACGAGCGCCAGCAGCACCGCCAGACGGTCGCGTCGTGAGCCGGCGGGCGCCTGCTTCTCGGGCTTCGGTGGCCGAACCGATCTGGTCTGCGTCGGTCGCCGCATCACGAAACCCCCGAGGAAAAGGCATAGACGACGACGACGTGCAGCACCATCAGCACGATCAGCGCATAGGTGACCGGCACATGCACGAACAGCCAGCTCTTGGTGAGCCCGAGATAGACACGCGCGAAATCGAGGCGGTCCTTCTCGACTACCAGGTCTTTGATGACGGCAAGCTTCTCCTGACTCTGCTGGTCGACATAGCGCGACAGGTTATCGATCTCTTCCGTCAACCGCTTGAGCGGGCGCTGCGAGCCGATGAGATGGGCGGTGAAATTGCGCGGCCCCCGGAAAAAGTCCCGCAGGTGGTTGGTGTAGAGGTCCGTGATCCAGACGTCATAGGGCGCCCCCGGTAAGGCAATTGCAGCGGCTGCCGCCGCATCGGTCTTGGAAATGGCGGCATGGACCTCTCGGGCCAGCTCGACGCGGCGGGTGGGAATGCGATCATAGGCGACGAGCTCGTCTTTCCAGCCCTTGGCCTTCAGCGCCCAGGCGAGATAGGTGCCGAAAATGCCGCTTATCGTGATCAGCACGAAGCCCGCCCACAGTGCCCATTCGAAACCGGTGTCGGGCAGAGAGAAATTCGAATGTGAGATGAAGGCGGCGATCAGCAGGTAGCCGAGAAAAATATGTATCTTTCGCCAGCGCATGGCGGATTTCGGCGACAGGCTGGATGTTTTGATGGCGACGTGGAAATAGAGCTGCCAGCTCATGCCGCTGGCCAGCACCCAGCCGTCGAGATAGCGCGGGTCGCGGAGCCCGTTGCCATAAATCCAGACGAGCCAGAACAGCACCGCGGAAAGAGCCGCGATCACAAGGCCCTGGGCCGTCTGGCTGTTGAGATATCTCGCCGAGCCCGGACCGCCTCCGCCAATTGAGGCCCCTTGCGCGCGCTTAGCCACTCGCTCTACTCACCGCTCCCGAAAGCTCTCCCGTTGCGCCCCGTTTGCCCCATCACGCCCATCGCTCAGTTAGGTTTTCTCGCAACGCCGACGACTTTGTCCGGCCCTGGAATCAGCGGATCGACGGCGGCCAGCGTGCTACCATCATACTTTCCCGTCAGGCTCGCCAGCTGCTTGGAAATGCCGTCGGCAGCCGCGGTCAGCGCGCGGTTGTTATTGAGTCTGAGACCGGCGGAATATCCGAGCTTCACGATCGTTGTCAGCTCGGGAACATTGGCCGCGACCTTGGCGGCGGCGGCGAGCTGCTTGCGGGCGTTGTCCGCGCGCTTGGCCATGTCGAAGGCATAGGTCCTGCGCACGGTCGCCTTGCCGACGCCCCTCAACGCCGTCTCCAGCTCGACCCCGAGGCCGACGAGGTAAAGCATGCGCTTGCGAGCAGCGCTGGCGGGGACATTCTCCTTGCCCTTGGAGTACCAGGTATTGTGCCGAACTTCGCCTTGCGACCAGGAGACAAGCTCGAACTTGCTACCAGCCTTATGGCCACCGATATTGACGAGTTTCTCCTGTGGCACGACGTGGCAGCCATAGCAGTTCTTCGCGATCTCGTAGATGTTGCTCAACCTGATCATGCCCTTTTGCTCGGCGAGCTTCCAGCGCGCCGCCGCTTCGGCCTTGGTCTCGGTCTTCTCCGTCTTGCCGCTGTACCCGCTGTGGACCTTGATCCAGTCCTGCCCGGCGCTGTGGCAGGATTCGCAGGAGATGCCCGCGACTGGCTCCTCCCTATTGTTCTTCTGTTGCACTGTGAAATGGCAATTCAGGCACAAGCCCTCCGACTTGATGCGTCGCACCCCCATTTTCTTAGCGATTTCGTTCGCCTTGGGGTTGCGCGGCAATTCGCGGAAGGTCTTGAAATGATGGGTGAGTTTCCAGGCCTCCGCCTCTTGCTTGTGACATTCGGCGCAGGCATTCGGACCGACAGTCTTGGCCGGATCGGACGCAACTGCGCCATCCGCGGCAAAGCCGAAAATCATCAGGAAGCCGCAGAGATAAAGCATGGAAGACCGGAGAGGGACTCTAGGCCCGAATCCGGTCGACCGAAGGCTATGAACTCTGAGGACCATAACGACTTCTTACCCTTAACTGTCTGCTTAAGCCATTCTATAAGCCGGCGTCGGCTGTTGCCGCCGCTTACGCGGGGGAGGGAGAGCGAGCTGGCGCTTCTGCTCGGCGGCAATCGCAATGCGCTCGCGCATCGCGGCAGTGGGGACCGCGAGCCACCCCATCGCGCGGGTCAGAACGCTTTCCTCGACCGTGTTGTCGCTGGTCGGCAGGAACGGATCCGCATAGCAGACAGCGCCGGCGCGCGCTGCGATCGATTTGACCGTATCGACCATCTGCGGTGCGCCGCAGACGTAGAGCACATCGGTCGGTGCCAGGCTCGGCAGAAAGTCCGTCGGCCGGCCCGGCATCACAGCTTTGCTCAAGGTCTGGGGCGTGCTGCAGCAGGGCACCACGCGGACATTGGGAAAGCGTGCGAGCCGCACGAGAGCCGGGCCCATATAGAGCGACTGGATGGTTTTGCCACCGGCGATGATCATCATTCTGCGCTGCGGGTTCTCGCGCAGCGCAGCGACGGCAATCGACCAGATCGGCGCAAAGCCGGTGTTGGTGGCAACGAGAATCAACCGGCTGTCGAGATTGGGGCGGAAATGCGCCGAGCCATAGGGCCCGGTCAGCTTCACCGGATGGCCCGGCTTGATGCGCCTGCCGAGCAATCGGGTGACGTACCCATCCTCCATGCGCCGGATATGGAACCAGACCGAGCGGCCGCCCGGATTGCCGCGCAAGGGATGGGTGATGCTGAACGGACGGCTCGGAAAGCCGCTGAAGCGCAGCTGCGCATATTGCCCTGGATGATAGGGCAGCGCGCGGTCCGTCCTGATGCCGACCTCCATCACCTCGCGCGAGACGGGGCGCAATGAGCTCAGCACACCTTCGACGGTGCGCACGCCCGACGCCTGAGCCTTCTCGATCTCTGCATCGCCGACGATCCGGCACTGACAGGCATGAACGGTGCCCGGCTCGGAGCCTTCGCCGCCCCGCATCTGGCCGGACACCACCCGTACGACGCAGCTGCCGCAGTGCCCGGCGCGGCAGTCATAAGGCAGCTCGACGCCGTTGTTCAGCGCAGCATCGAGCAGCAACTCGCCGCGGCGGGCGAAAAAACTTTCCCCATTGATAGTAATCTGGTGGCTTCTTGCCATTGTCTAATCCCGGAAGGCTTTAAGTTCCCCATCTACGGTTGGTGCAGTTGACCCACCGTCGCTGCGCTTCCTGGGATGCTCAGCAAAGCAAGCGTTCCGGATCCGAAACACCCACCCCCATCGGTCGGCAGTAGAAACACCGATTTGTTGTATCGTCCGTCACCTTGTTACCCCTTTTGAGAGTCGACGCCGAACACGGACACAATGCGACAATCTCAATTCCAAAGCGCTGATTTTCCTACAGGTTTAAACGTTACGAGTTCGTGTGAATTGATTATCGGCAATGGTCTATCCCGCCGAGAATCAGGTCCCAAACATGTGTGGTCCTATCACCACATTCAGGCGAAAAGAGTGAGACAATCTGGCGAGAGAGTGATTACAGCGCGTTGCGATCCTTGCTGAATTGCAGCGCTTGAAGATTTTGGAAGGCTTCGTCGGGCCCCATTGTACGGGGGGCCTTTCGTCTCGCGTTTCAAGTCGCGCTCCGGGGCTCGGACCAATTCTTCCGAAATCTCAGGGGCTTGGGCGCAAGCACCGGGCGTCTCCAAGCATGAAGAGTTCTTCATTGGAGCTTAGAGCGGGACGATGCCCGCTTCCATATGGCGGCGGATATGTGTGACCCAGGAAATCCGCCACCCGGATGGCCCAAAGACGGGTCGCAGTTCAAAATGGCCGGATTGGCTTAACCAATTTGGCGTCAGTGCACGCGAGTACGCCATGAACAGGAGAGGCAGAGCCAAGACGCTCTGCCTCGATGTCCGAAACTGGGCCACAGCGGCCGTAGCAGCGCAAGCGCCGTGAAGGGCTCAAGAACCTCATTGTCTGACAGCAGCGGCAACACATTTTCACCACGGAAAGGTCGACCCGCGCCCACGACGCGGATGACTGCCACATAGATCAGACTGCTGCCACATAGATCGGACTATAGTGTGGTCTAGTGTGATGATCGAAGTCCCCTTCATTGTTTCCGCAAACTCAGCAAGGAGACTTTTCGATCTAAAACCACACCAAAATCATAGAGTTATTAGTGTCCCTTTTGAATCCGAAGTTCGCTACGAACCCAGCCGCAGATTGAGGCGAACTTCGGATTCGGGACACTGGCTAGCGTTGAACGGTCCGCCTAGGAGAGGGAGTTTTCATGAGACAATTGCTCAAAATATTGACGTCATCAGCTTGGCTGCTCTTAGGGATGGTCCTTGCAGTCCAATCTGCCAATGCTCAAAAACGCTATCCCTCCATAGATGACGCGTGGGACGCAACCGACTACATAGCCATGGTTCAGCGGGTTGAGGACGATGGTTTGGCGCTGCCGACGCTGTCGGCGACGAAGCCGGTCTTCGAACGGATGGTCAATCTCGACAATATCCCACTGCATATGGGCCTCAATCCGAAGCTCTCCATTACCATACGCTTTCAGAGGTTGGACGATGTCGTGCAACCGCTTCATAAGCTTGTCATCCTTTATTCGAATGAGATGAAAAAGGGAAAACCCTATGCCACGGAGCTCACCAGGCTGATGATCTATCAGTCCAAGATCTCCGCTGCGCTCTTGGACATAAGTGACCCATATCGCGCGACCATTCCCAAAGACCAGAAATACCAAATGGCTAGTCTTAATCAGAGGATAAGCGACGCCCGTCAGATCTATTCGGAACTCGTGCATAGCACGACTGAAACGCGTCTTTACTCCAAGTCTGACGTTCTTGAGATGATCAGGGGCGCTCTCAACGAACTACGGTCCTATCAACCGATCTTGACTAACCAGGATAGGCTGGACCTTACCAAGACACTTACACAGCAGATTTCGAAAACGACCGATCAGCAGCTAAAAACAGCCCTTACCGAGCTGCACGATGCGATCGAACATCACCGAATTCGAACGTAGACGCGCAGGCGATCCAACGCAGGTCGCAAGAGCGGTGAACTGCATTCTGGCCGGGATGAGGGCATCGATAGAGACATCTAGCCAAATCATGACGCCGGCGCCGCGGTTGAGGGGGGCGCCGCTCTTGCACCGTCGCGACCAGCGCGGGCGGCAGATTTAGTGCGGCTGGCCCGTCCGCGTGAAGTGACGTTAAATTGATTAAGCGAATCCGGCCATTTTCAACCCGTTTGAGGGAGATGAGGGCGCAGGCCAGTCATGCGACCAGAGTCATAGAAATCTCCGCTCGCGCGCGAGCCCCTCTCCGTATCCAAACCGCTCTCCGCTCGCACACCAAGGGTACTTCTCATTTAGCGCTGAAAAAGCTCCTCGTGGAGCGTTGCAAAAATCTTCCCGTTGCGACACATACCTCAACATCGATCGCAATGCCCTCGGCGCCCGGTATCAGTTATCGCTGTAGCTCATCGAGGTTGGAGAAGATCACCGAAACGCGGTCACCTCGCATGTCCGCGCCTATCAGATCGCCAGATCGGTCGATAGTGTCCTCAAACCGAAAGGCGTCGGCGTTGTGATCAAGGCGACGCATCACTGTATGTCCACGTGCGATGTGCACAAGCACGGCGCCGACCTGGTGACCAGCCATGTGCTCGGCTGTTTTCGTGAAAGCCCGCTGATGCGGCAGGAGCTTTTGGCCAGCACGAATTGACGGTCGGCGCCTGGGACGGCTCAGTTCAAGGAGACAAGAATGACTCAAGATCAGGCTCGGCCGAATGGCCCCGATTTGACGCTTGGCATCGCTATCGCGGAGCTTGCCGACGGCGGCAAACTTATCGGTCATATCGGCAGCAAGGAGGTGCTTCTGGTGCGCGAGGGCACCGAGATTTTCGCCGTCGGCGCTCCATTGCACGCATTACGAAAATCAGGCGGGACCGGGACGAATAATGTTCCTAGCGGGATCAATTTAGATGGAAACACTTGAACTTAGGGCCCGCTCTCAATTCTTAGCTGGTCGCGCGATCGGACGGAAAACCGGATTCCACTTTTCCTGATCGCGCTCCAGGCTGGCGGGTCACGAGCGATGGCTTTCGCTAGCTGATCACGTTATCGACAAACCCAAGAACCTCCCATATCGAAATGGAAGTGGTCGGCATGAGCTGCATTGTAGTCTGGCCCCAACACGACGTTGAAGGCCTGACAGGCGCCTTGGTGAATTTCCCTCAGGAAAGCTGCTTTTTGAGATTGGCTATTGTTGTTCCAGTCAACTTTTACAGAGATTCGGGTGCCATCGGCCAGTACGAACGCGGTGATATCTATGGCGTTGGCGCGCGCGTGTTCGCTGAGCCTTCCGCTGTTGTGGACATTGCGGCAGGCGTAGGTGCCGATATGCTCTACTCTGGTGACAGACTGGTTGAAATACTTTTTTGCGGCTTGCTGGAGTGTGTTGTAACGGAAGATTTCCCAGCCTGCGGCCAGAGCGCAAGACGCCGTGAAGCTATGATTGAAGTTAACGCCCGCCGTAAACACATGCACAATGTTGACCAGCGGGCATTCGCCCCCGGGTTTGTCTTCGAGAGGACGAAATTCAATATCGGTTCGGCGCAGCGCTTGCAAGCAAAGGTCTAGGTTTTGTTTGATACGGTGGATTTTGTAGCGGGTAAGCAGATTGGGTGGGGCGGTCAGATCGAGTGGTGCCCATGGGTTGTACTGCGGAGAGACTTCCAGCAAACCGCTCCAGAGGGCACATCCCGCTGCTAGAATTATGAGAAATGAGATAATCGCGACCCAACGCATCTTTGAAATTTCAAATTGACGATTCTGTAGCAGCAGCTCGAGGAACCTAACAAATGACACGCAGGTGGAAAATCCCCGGCGTTTATGTCGCTATTTTTTTGAAGGAATTGAATTCCGGCGGACAACAGGAAATGGCTGGGGAGCAGCGTGATTTCTCTTGAAGAAAATCACCCACCGCGTCTCTTCGAGAGAAAGCTTTGGCTGACCATCAGCTGATTTCGGTTTGGGCTTCGCCCAACCCCTACGCCGTGCGGTGCAGATCCGCACGTACCCGATGGCGACAGCTTCAACGCCTCGAGCGAGCGCTGGCGCAGCACCGACAGCTGGCCGCATCGAGGATGGAACGGATTGTGGATCCATACCTCGAACGCCGGACACCCGGCAGTGTGACGCTGTTTCGTGGGGCACCGGCAAGAGTTGGCTCGCATGCGCCCTCGGCCAGAAGGCCTGCAGGGACGATGTCTCCGTCCTCTATTACAGGATGCCCAGGCTCTTCGCCGCTCTTGCCCTCGCGCGCGGCAATGGGCGCTACGCCAAATTGCTGCAATCGCTCAGCCGGGTCCGGCTTCTTATTTTGGACGATTGGGGACCCGAACCGCTAACGCCACAACAGGCGCGCGATCTGCTTGAGCTCGCGGAGGATCGCCTCGATGCCAATTCCACCATCGTGACCAGTCAGGCACCGGTCGATTGCTGGCATGAAATGATCGGCAATCCCACACTCGCCGACGCCATCCTCGATCGCCTCGTCCACAACGCTTACCGCATCAATCTGACGGGTGAAACCAAACGCAAAGACCGAGCGCCGAAGGCCGGCGATTGACGCTGAAGGAAAACGAAAACATCATCCATCACGACCCACGGAGCCACCGTATGAGGTGGCCGACATCAAGTCAGAACGCTGGCCGGCTTCAAGTCGGAACGCTGGCCGGATTCGAATCGGAATAGGTGGCCGGATAAATCGGAATCCGCACCTTGCGACGGGATCGCGCTTAAAATTTCCTCGGCGATCGGCTTTCCGTGAAATTTCGGGAACCTTTTCTTCCAAGACACATCCAATGGAGCGGGTCATCAAGGGAAGCTGCCCATGCGGGCGCGAGATGCCAATCGTCTCATGGAACTGGCTTCGGCCAGCGACATAGAGCTCGTGCGTTTGGCTCTGGAGAAAGATGCCGACGCCTTCCGCATCATCATGAAGCGGCACAATCGCCGCCTATACCGGCTTGCACGCGCGGTCGTGCATGACGACAGCGAGGCCGAAGACATCGTGCAGGAGACCTACGTCCTCGCCTTCACCAACCTGGGCAAGTTCCGCGGCGAAGCCAGTCTTGCAACTTGGCTCATGCGCATCGCCCTCAACGAAGCGAGGGGACGACTTCGGCGCCGCCGGCCCGCCGTGGATCTGATGATCCTCGATTCGCCGGAGGGTGCGAGCACCCGGCCGATGCCGCTTTCGTCGTCAGCGGCGCCCGATGACCCCGAGCGCGCTGCCGCCCAGCAAGAGATCCGCCGTCTGCTCGAGCGGGCGATCGACGATTTGCCGGAACCGTTCCGCGTCGTGTTCGTCATGCGCGACGTCGAGGAGATGAGCATCGCCGACACCGCGGGCCTGCTAGGCGTGCCTCCTGAGACGGTCAAGACACGATTACACCGGGCTCGCCGACTGCTGCGGCGGGCTCTTGCGGATCAACTCGCCTCCAGCCTCACCGGCGTATTCCCGTTCGCGGGCATACGCTGCGCCCGTGTGACGGATGAGGTCATGCGGTGGTTCGCTCCATTTCGATCATGTTCCGGCTGACGCGGCGGTGCCAAGCGTCACCGGCTGAGACCGGATAACGGCAGCCTTATGGAGGACGCTTCAATGAAGGTACGCAAGCTAGGCATAGGCTTGGGCATTGCCGGTGCAACTGGTATTTTGGCGGCGGTCGTGGCCTTCGCCGCGCCTCCAGCCAAGAAAGGCACCGGCGCCGGAAAAGATTTCGACGCCGAGATCACGCGCTATGCGCAAACCATGCTCGAGAAGGGCCGCAAGATCTTCCGTTACGACACCTTTGGAAGCGAGGCTTTTTGGGGAGACCAGCTGCAGCTCCACAAGGCCATCGCCGGCGCCAAGCATGGCGGCGTCGGTCCCGGCGTCTCTCCCAAGACGGCTCTCGCCGTCGGCCTCAAAGTCGATGCGGACGCGCTGCCGGCCGCTTTGAAGAAGCGGCTCGCGGCCGGCAAGGTGAATCTCGACGATCCGGCGACGACGATCGCCCTGCTCAAGCTGAACGCGGTGGTCGGCGTCACCGCTTTCGCCAATCCGGACGGCGGCATCAAATCGATGGGCATCCAGTGCGCATTCTGCCATTCCACGGTGGATGACTCGTTCGCTCCCGGCATCGGCCGGCGGCTCGACGGCTGGGCGAACCGCGATCTTAATGTCGGCGCGATCATATCGCTGGCGCCGAACCTCAGGCCGTTCTCCGATCTGCTCGGCGTGGACATCGACACGGTGAAAAAGGTTCTGGCGAGTTGGGGCCCGGGCCGCTTCGACGCCATATTGGACAAGGACGGTAAAGCTCTTCGCCCCGACGGGAAGCAGGCCGGGACGCTCATTCCGCCCGCTTTCGGCTTGGCCGGCGTCAACCTGCACACCTGGACGGGCTGGGGATCGGTGCCGTATTGGAACGCCTATGTCGGCGCCACGGAGATGCACGGCAAGGGAACGTTCTACGACGGTCGGCTCAGGGGCAAGGATCAATTCCCGGTCGCCGCCAAGACCGAGGCCGGAAACACCAGGGGCAAGCCGGACCGGCTGACGGGCAAGCTCGCCGCGCTGCACATCTATCAGCTCTCGATCCCGGCGCCGAAGGCCCCAGCCGGGTCATACAGCCAGGCCCGCTTCAAGCGGGGCAATGCGCTCTTCAACGGCGCGGCCAAATGCGCGACATGTCACGTTCCGCCTCTCTACACGGAGCCTGGCGAGAATTTGCATACCCCCAGCGAGATCGGCATCGACTCCTTCCAGGCCGACCGCTCGCCGACGCGCATGTATCGCACCGCGCCCTTAGCGGGACTGTGGTCGCATCAGAAAGGCGGTTTCTACCATGACGGCCGTTTCGCCACGCTGCTCGATGTGGTGAATCACTATGATGCGCATCTCAATCTCGGTCTCACGGAGGAGAACAAGAAAGACCTGGTGGAATATCTCAAGGGACTCTAAGCACAGCTAACCGTATCGTCAGACGACGGAACGGGTTCGTCAGGATGAGTCCGGGTGAAAGTCGATTTGCCAGAACGCCCTCTCCGGCTAACCTATCTGCTGATAGCAGTTGGTGGCTGATTGGATGACATTCAGGCTACAGCGTATTGACGGGATGCGAGCATTCTGGCCGCTTAGCTGCATGGTATTAGCCTATTGGCTGCTCGTTCCCCTCATTGTCTGGTCTGGGCGCGATAGCACAGGTTAGCGTCGGCTCGTCGGAAAATGATATTGAAGAGGCCGGGAGCGCAATCGCCAGCCCCGACCTCGTGGTGATAGGACGAAATGAAGAATATGCGACACCGTTTTATCGTCCCGTGTCCGATAGCGTCATGTGCGACGACTACAGATCAGTAATCGTGCAGGCGGCATCCGCGCGCGGCGAGCTCGGGCCTGTCCGTCATTGCTCGGCCTGCCCTGCGGAGTGACACCAGCTGTTAAGTTAGAATCCGGCGCTCATCGGCTTCGAACTGGCCGGAGCGCAGCGTAGGCCAGGTCGAACACTGGCGGCAAGATCGTTTCCGGGGCCGGCGAACGGTAGCCGAGGAGAAATGCGGCCGGCCATTACCCGAAATTGAGAAAACCCATGCCATCAACTTATCCCCCGCCAGAACGAGGTTCTTGGCGGTGACCTGTCGGATTTGACCGACTTGCGGCGGTAATCCGAAAGCAGAGAATTGCGCCCTCAGGCAGCGGATCATATTGCGGCTGTAGCGGCGATAGCATGGCATCCCTGCAACGCCTCATTTCGGGCATATCGTCATTAGGGGAACGCTTCTTGCCAGAGCCTTGACGTCATGATCGCCGTAGACCGCTCTGGGATGCGCATGAGCGGCGCGGCAGTGATTGCTGGCTGCAGATCCCCAAGGTGTTCGGCGCGATCACATCATCGATTATGGCAAAACGCCCGATTGAGAGGCGCCAATCGCTGGTGGGCACGGCGTTGACAACATCGCGGATAGGGGCGGCGTCAAGACCATCGAGCATAATTGACGGCGCCAGGCCCTCGGACATTTCGGCGATGGAGAGCAAAAGTGTTTCAAAAATGCCGTATTAAATTTGTAAATCGTAGATATTTTGTTATCGTTTCGTCGAGGGCCTGACTCCTCGCATCGGCGACAGCCCCGAATTTGGCCCAAGAGTCGAAGATATGACGATCCAGCGGTTTGACGACCCAGGCATTTCTTACCGCATCCGCCAGGTGCAGTCGGCCGCACGCGACATTCATGGCTGCGTGACTTTGAGCGGTCACAATCTGGAACAGATTGAAAGACAAGAATAGCGCAGGGCATTCAGTTTAAACGGCTGAGACGAGGCTGCCGATAGGCCAGTGACAAAATGCGGATACGGCGGGTATGACGCATCCAGGCCATTTCACGAACGGCGCAGGATCATTGGCAGCTTCAGACCGGCAGCCAAACAAACGCTCGCTGGCAGCCGAGCCGGAGCGGCTATCCTCGGGCGTAGCCGTTAGCCGCTACGAAGCTCCCGAAGCCTCCGCGAAAACTACAGCAGCCACCTATCAATTTCATGACAGGTCGAACGCGGAGACGCTCACGTTCCGCCTCCAGCGAGATTGTGTGAACTCGATGCAAATTTGAGCCTTAGGAGACTTCCTGATGCTGCTAGCCGACGGAACAAGCCGCGCGACCAAGCCCACCACTTCGCCTCCAATGAGCGATGCGCAAGAAATCCAACAAATGAAGGTGCAGATCGCGCAAGCCCGCTACAAGGCGCAACAGCAAGCGGCGACGCAGGCGCAACAGAAGGCGGCGGACAGCAACGTTCAAACAAAGAGGCGGGCGCTCGATCCCCATCTCTCAAGCTACCAGACGCATATGCAGCACCATCAGCAGCAATGGGTGCAGCAGCACCGGGGGCAATACAAGACGGTGGCGGCAGCTCAGCAAGCTTGGTGGAATGATTGGCAGAACTCCGATGACGGAAAGAGGGCAGAAGCGGACGTCGCTCCCTATCTGGCCGCCTACAATGCGGCGGTGAGGCACGATTTGCGCCTGACCGCGCAGGACGTTGCGGACAATGGCGGCGATGCCAAGGCTATCCAGACCGCTGTTCAACAAAAGGCCAATGATCTCAAGCCGAAAGGCAACAGCTTTGGGGATCAGATCGAAGGCGGCATTGTCGATGATTCCGGAAAGCAGATCGGAGGTGTTGTCGATAAGAATACCGGAAAGGTGGTCGGCGCCGAGTCGGCGCAGATGCGTAACGCCGCACTACAAGTCGATGATGCCATCACGACAAGGGACCAGGCCCTTGCTCACCTGCATGATGTCCAGGCGAGCCGGGATAGGGCTATGGCCGCCATCCATAGTGCCGGTCTTCGCAAGGAAATCAGTGACGGCTTCACCGACGAGATGAACGCCGCGCAGCGTGCTGTCAATTCAGCCAACGCCGATCTCAAGACCGATGTCGATCGCGAATTCTCCATTGCCGTTTCCGAACTGAATCTCGCGGACGCCCAAGCAGGGGTGGATGGGGTGAAGGGGCTGCCGCCCCAGCTTCGAAAGAATGAGATGCCCGATGCGCAGCGCGATTTGAGCGCCGCCGAGACGCAACATCAGCTCGCCATCGACGGCAAACTCGACCTGACGAACCTGACGCAATTCACGCCCGATGAGCTGGGCACGGCTTATCAGATCGTCCTCGCCAACCATCCGGAGCTGCTCGACAACCTGAACACGGAAGTTGCTACGCATCTCTTCCAAGCCGTGAACGTACTGCCTTACCGCTGGCAGCTGGACGGCAATCTGACGGGCCTTACGGTCAACAAGAACAGCCCTCAATGGATGCAGGATCTGGTAGCCAAGGGCGATCTGACCACTGCGGCCCTGGCGCAAAGCCTGGGCGTCGGGAACGTGGTGCCCCACAAGGGCGCCGAGACGATCCTGGCGGAGAAGGATCCGCTCGCTTTCATCATGCTGGTCTATTCGGATCCGAACCACAACTTCAATACTCAGGTCGACAACAATCATCTTAATCTGGACGACGCTACCGTTATCAGCGAGGGCGAGAAGCTTGCGTCGGACAAATTCCAGGCGCTGATGGCGCCGAATGCGAGCGATGAAAGCAAAGCCAAAGCTCAGCAGCTGATAGGTCTCTTCGGCGTGGCGGGCTTCGTGCGCGCCGATTTCGTCCGGCAGCAATGGCAGCAATTCACTGCAACGCACACGGTGAAGCAAAGCCTCGAACAGATCATGGACAATTATCTGGACGAGCAGGAGTTCAACAAGCCCGACGCGAAGCCGACCTCGGATATCGGCAAGTTCATGCAGATGCTGCAGTCGAATATGAGTGCCGCCACGAGCGCCGACGAGCAGACAATGATCCGGAATGCCGTGGGCAACGACGTTAACAACTTCATCGATCAGCAGGCGAACTATATCCTGACGCATTATAGCGGCAAGGACGGCTATGCGGCCATTGTCGGCGAGTGGCAGAAGCAAATGGGACAGTTCGCGCCGCCGGATCAGGCTGCCGCGATCATCGACGCAACGACCACCTATTTCGACCCGACGCTGCTGGGGCAGCATGGCGGCGGCCGCATGGTCGACGGCTTGCAAATTCTGGCCGACCGCTCGCCGCAGAGCGCCGACAAGATCGCGACATGGGCGATGTCCGTCGACGACAAGCACTCCTATCTGGTGCCTGTCACCGACCTCATCAACGTCAAGCAGGACGGCACCGGCACCGCGCTCGGCCAGGCGATCCTCGGCAAGCTCGCAACAACGGATGGCATGGACAAGTACAGGCTCCAGGAATTTCAGAGCTATTACCAGAGCAGTCTGGATGCCGCGAACAAAGATGCCAGCAAGGCTGAGGGGAGGCAGTCGTTCGATAACTTCAACGCGAACTTGCATCCCAATCTGCAGAATATTTTCGACGGCGTCGTCAAGGGAAGCGGGGATCTTTATACGACGGCGCACCAGTTCGGAAATGATCCGGCATCTGACAATGAGTATGGCAAGAAGCTGGGACTCACGCCCGACGTTCCGCCACCCGGCAGCCAGCCAAATTCCGGGGCAACCCTGGTCAGCTACAATACCAATGGGAGTGGAACTGGCACCGTCGCCCTCTATACCGACCCGGCGAAGCTCGCCAAAATCCATGAGCTGAAGCAGATCGATCTCTTGAGCCGGGGCCTCAATCTGCCGGTGGACATCGCCACGATAACGACGATGATCGCCAACGGGCAAGATCCTCTGGGCAAAAATTCCACTTTGGATGCTACGTCCCAAGAGAACCTCAAGAAGATCAACAAAGCGCGGGGCTGGGTCCAGGATATCGGCGGCGACAACGCTTCCGTCACCTTCATGCCGAGCGTCTATACGTCGCCGTCGCAGGGCGTGCAGTTGATTAATCTGCTCCGCGTCGAGGGCGACAAGAACCACGACGGCGTGATCACCCACGACAAGACGACGAAATCCTACGGGCGAGGAGGAGGCGTGACTCTGCCCGACGAGGATATGATCGTCGACACCTCCGAGCTCGGCGCCGCCGTCGATGGCCAGAATGTCGCCTGGAAATACGACGACTTCAGCGCCTACCAGAAGGACAACTCGCTCGACGACCATGGCAAGCTCTACATGGCAACGGCTGCCTCCAATGGCGACATGCGGCTCAACATCGACCAGCAGGGCCACGTTACCAACATCAATTTCAATGGTGTCGACGCCGCCATCACAACGACGTGGGAGCACATCCGCCGCTGGGGTGACGTGGTGGTCGGCGCCGCTGGTCTGGTCGCAGGCGCCGCACTCGTAGTCGGAACCGGAGGCTTGGCAGCTCCGGTCGTCGCGGGAGCCGCCGCGCTCTGGTTCGGCATGCGGACCGTCGAAACCGCCGACGAGATGAGCGACCATGGCCAGTCTTTTAACCCGATCAACACGCATGCCGACGGTGCCTGGTTCGGCTTCGTCGATCCCACCGCGGGCGGGTTCTGGCTCGGCGCCGCAGCAAGCGCTTCCGGGCTTGCGGAATTGCGGCCGCTGGCGCTTGCTGGCTCGCTCAGCAGGATTGGACGAGAAGCGACGCTCGCGGACCAATTGACGCTCACCCGTGTGGGAATTCAGAGCACGAAGGAAGCCGGATTCAGCAGTGGATATGGGACAGAGCTTTTCCTCAAGAACGGGGTGCAGACGAATCTCTATCGTGCCCAGCTTGCGGGAACTCCAGAGCAGTTCGTCCTTGCTGACAAGGATTTATGCAAAGGGTTTGGCCTCGACGTCGAAGATTTCGGGTGGAGCGCTGATGGCAGGCCAGGGCTGGTCGTTCGCGCAAATGATAGCCAGCGGCCAGATGGATGGAGCGGGTTGGGGCATCGAGAGCCCGATCTGGGATATGGCCCTGATGGGCGGTGGCGCGGCCACCATGGGCCTTGGCTTCGCGCATGGACGAGCGCTTCGACAGGCGGAGAATGCGTCATCATCGTCCGAGATGCCGGACAGCGGGGGCGCTGATACGGTCGCGTTCAGCGCATCCCGACCCAATAGCGATGCAGGGGATGAGTCCAACCGAGGCTTCACTATCAGAAGCACGCCTCACCGCGATGCGATGCTCCGGATTGCCGAGGAATATCGTTGGAGACAGGCGTTTCCGCAGGCGGTTGAAGAGGCTAAAGCCAAAATACTCGCCAGATACGGCCAATGGCTGGACCCGGATGTATTTGAGGGCCTCCAGGTAAACGCCTTGGACGACCAGGCGTTTGCAGATCGTCTAAGGACCTTAGGATACAGCGACGATCCTGAGCTAGCCGGTATAGCGCACACCTATGTTGATGGGCGCCCAACTGTGATCGATCTGAAAAAAAATTCGGAATACCTTTCACGCATTTGGACGCATAACGTCGTTCACGAGCTTTTGCACCCACTGATCCACCCAAGATTTAGCACAATGGCCAAACGACACGCGTATTTCGGCCTCGGAGATGTCGATTTTAACGAAGGCGTTGCCGATCTTTTGGCCTTTGATGTTTCCGGTGCAGATCCAAATGCCCCTCACAAATATTCGTCTGCGACTGAGTTCGCGCGTTACGTTAGACAGCAGGTAGGATCTGAGGCATTCAACCGCGCGGTCTTTCAAGGCACCATGATGGACGGCGTAGGCTGGATCGAAAGCTTCCTTTTGGAACGCTGGCGAGCCCTAACCGGACAGCCTTCAGCGTGGGATTTGATACATAATCGCGTTCCGGTTCGCGACCCTGTGAGCGGAGACGTGGTCGAGGCCACCGTCCCGGCGCGATTGCTACCACAGGCTGCTGCATTCATTGGTGACAACGGCATCATAATTCCGCCTACATAAAGCATCCCGATACCCCTCTCGCCGATATGCCAGCGGGTCAACATCCCCGATGGCATTTGGTAAGCGATGGCGGCGACCATTATCTCCTTCCGATCGTAGCCGGTGGTTCCCAGCCTGCGGCGGGAAGCCCCGGCCCACGAGGGGCCGTGCCGACCATTGCCGAGATACAGGAAGCTCTGTTCCATCCTGACGGCAGCGGTAATGACCGTAGCACCCGCCTGAAAACGGGGATAGAAGCAGCCGAACAGAGCGGAGAGCCGAACTTTTTCCTGATCGATCAGCCGACGAAGACCCGGCTGATGGACAATCTGACGGCGGCTTGGCGTGCAGCCCTGACCAAGTCCACCCCCACGAATACGCAGGATCTGGCCCCAGAGGACATCGCGTTTATCCAGAAGCTGGTCAGCTACGTTCAGGACAACAAGGTCCTGATAAAGGAACCCGGTACCGCAATGGGAACCCGCCTTTACCATACGGACGATGAGGTCACGGCGGGGATGGCGAATGGGAACTTCACCCAGATGCCCGCAGTGGAGCGTTTCCTGGGAAACCTGCTCACCGGCGCGCATTTCATCGCGCCGACCTCCGTGGACGAGGCCGGCGAGGTGGTCGATCTTTACCATGCCTTCCTCCAGCCCGACCTGGGTAACTACACCCGCAAGGTGCCGGGACATTCTCATAGCGGCGACCCGCAGAGCGACCGGTTCAAGCTCGGGCTCGGCGACGGGCTCGGCTATCCCAGCACCGTCACAAAGGAGACGGCGCCCGCCACAGCGCCTGTCATCAATGCTCTTCTGGTCGGCAAGAACCGCAGTGGAGAGACGTTCTTGCAGCTCGAATCTTGGCCATCCGTGACGTTCGGAGGACTGCGGGGGCGCCATTGGGACGGCTATGACGTGCACCAGCAAACCAAATGGAACTTGTCTACCTATGGCGCCTCAAGTTTCACTGAGAAGGTGGGGATTGGCGCCAATGGTAATGCGATCGTCCTGGAAGCGACCATGCCTTGGAGTAAGGCGCTTGAGGCGCGAGCACGAGCACTCGCCGATCACGTCGGCGATAATTGGAAAGCGGACCCGGTTCTTGCGGACTTCGATGCACTGGTAAGGCAAGTCGCGCAGGAGGCTGCCAACAACGTGCATCCCGCCGAAGTTGACTCCGCAATCGAGGGGATCGCGCAGATTGGGGCGTTGAAACGGTTTTTTTCTCTGGCGCATAGCTGGAAGGCGACGAAGCAAGTTTTCCAGGACAGCAAGGAAGCCATTGCCAACGATATCGCGGGCGGCGAAGCCGGCTTGCGCGCCGCTATCATCAAAGGGTTTGACGACTTCACTAAATGGGGCTCGCGCAAGGCGCGTAAAGCCAAATTCGACACAGCTGAGTTGGTTTCGCGCGAGGCGCGCAACGAACTTACAAAAAGAATAAAAGGCGACGTGCGAGCTGAAGCCGAGAGGCTGCAGCCGGTCGATCGGCTGAACTACAATCTTAATACTATGTTGGACGAGGTCATGCCCACGCTCATTTCCAATGCGGTGTATACGGCGGCATTGGAAAGGGGTAGGCAGCAAATGCAGCCTTTTGTCAGGAACCCAAACGCCGCTCCGCACGAGCTTACGCAGGCAGTGGGGACCGAACTGAGCAAGATCGATTTCGAGGGTGAAGCGAAAAATCTGATCGCCGAATGGTCTAGGCGAAAGGATGCTTTACCTGATGAATTCAAGGAGTTCGCGACCGAGGCCGGAGAATATATAGCCGGCGACTCTGCCCAGGACCTCGTCAAGGGCGATGTGAGGTTGCGCGCCGAAAGAGAGGCGAAAACGAAGGGGGATGCTGTCTTCCGAGACGCCATGCTGCCGTCCTTGCGGAGGATCGCCGAAAACGCCAAAGCTGAATACGAAGCGACCCAAGCCTTGCCTCCGTCTCAGCGAACCGCCAACGAGGCCGCCGCGATCCGCGTGCGCAGAATGCGCCTTCGCCTTTGGAAGGCGCAGGCGGGCGCCCGCCGTCAGGTCAGAAAGGAGTTGCGGCCTCAATTACGGGATTTCGCCTCCCAGATTGCCGGGAAAGCCGTCGAGAGTGCTTTTAAATGGGTGGAAAATGAGGGAAGCAGCCTTTCATCATCGCGTCCGAAAGGCAGGCAAGCCCGCAAACAGGGCCGTGAATTCGCCGATCAGGCTTTCCTGAAGATCGCGGAATTCGTCCGCAATGCGACGACGGATGTCGAAACACAGTTCCTAGCTAAAACCGGGCAGACACAGCTTACACCCGAGCAAAGGACGTTGCTCAGCGCGGCCGAACACATCGCCACTCAGGCTATCAAGGCGAATTTGACCAGTGGCTTCACGAGAACTTTGAGCAGTGTGGGGAGATGGGCTGCGGAAGGGAACGGTGTCAGCGTTGCGGCTCAGAAGAGCATGGCTCTCCCCCATATTACGAACAAAGTGATGGGGACCTACCCGAGCCCCGTCACCAGATTCACAAAATGGCTTCCGAGAACGCGCGTTGAGTTCCCAACAAGCTGGCGGCATCCGATACAGGCGAAGATCTGGCAGCACCCGATCGATGGAGCCAGCATTCGCAACAGCGGCGTGCAGCCGCTAACGCGGAAGACGACCGCCAGGGCGGCTGGATGGGTCGTCCGCCAGCCGGATGTTAGAGGGAGCGCCCGGACTGCGGCGCAAACGGAAATCGCGGCGAATATTCGTCAAGCCGTGACAAATGCGCAGAGATCGGGATCACAATTGGCCGTGAGAAATCCTCGCGGAGTCGCGCGGAGCAATGCCAGAGACAGAGACATAATCAAGGCTGGTGCGGCACGCGCCAGAAGCACCTTTGCGGACGAGCTTCGCAATCAGTTGCCCCAAGCGGTGCTGGATCAGAGTTTCGTGCCCAGTCCGAGCGGCAAAATAAAATTCAGCCCCATTGAGCGGATGATCTCCGCGGTAATGGAGCCGTTCTCGCACAGGGTCACCTACACCAAGGAGAGTTACAGCGAGCTGTATGCCAAGCTGCCCGCCGATCACCAGAAGATCCTTCCTCACCCGGATCAGATTGCGGTCGATAATGTCACGCTGATGATGGCCGACATTCCGGCGGGGCTTGCCGACATCATCGCCGATATTCACGCCCATCCGATGGGCTACGATCGCCGCAAAGGAAACTACTTCCTCGCCTTGCTGAACAAGTCGGGTGACACGACGCGCATCCTGTTCGGCTCGATTCCGCAATATTGCGGCGGCGACGGCCATTACTCCACCGCCAATCCCAGCCCCGCCACATTGGTCAAGGCCTATCAGCTCGACTTCCGCGTGGCGAAGCAGTGGCTCGAGCTTTACAAGAAAAATCCTGCGTTCGCTGCCAAGGCCGATTTGTCTCTCACTGGCATCAATTTCGCCGATATCCCGCGGTCCCGTTTCCGCAGCAGGCTGTCCTACCTTCGCGGCAGCAACGCTCCCGATCTGGCCTTCCGCGATCCTGTCGCATACATGACGAGGATGATGCTCAAATATCCCGGCATGTTCACGGGCGTCGGCGAGATTACCGGCATCAAGGAGATGGTCTACCCGCAACTCGGTAAGTGGAGGTGGAAACCCGAGAAGAGCGACAAATTCCAGAACTTCCTCGGCTTGGCCAATGAGACCGGACAGGTCGTGGTGCTTCATAACGACTTCGGCAACCATGGCATGTCGGCCACCTATCGTCCGTCCCCGGCCCAGCAGAATTACGAGAATTTGGGCGGACTGAAATTCGTCTTCAGCCAGCCGAAATATCGGCAGGTTCAGATCGTCTTTGCTCATACCGGCATCGGCCGGCTGGTCAGGCCGAATGATAGCCCACGCTCAGCCGACGCTAGATATATCGTCAAGGATTGGCACTGGGACGAAAAAACAGGGCGAGGCAGCGTTGTCGGCCAAAGAACGGTTACGGTGTCGAAAAATGCGCCCGAGCACATCCACCAGCTTTACGAGCTGTTCCAGGCTGTGCCGAACGCCAGGGTCGACATTTCCTGGAATGACGTGACCCAGGCCTATGTGGAATTGGCTCAAGCCAATCCAAAAGCCGCCGAGGCGGCCAAAGCCGCCGAGGCGGTGGTGCAATTCTTCCTGGACCACCAGGACCGTATTTTGTTCGGCAGCGATACGGTGAAGCCCGTCACCGATGGGCAATACAATCAGGCTCTGATAACCGGCTCGCCTTTGTTCGCCGAGATTGCCCGCCGTTCCAGCCTCGATCCCGACGTCATCTCGGGTAAGGAGCCGAACGCCGCCTTCAAGATCATGCGCGGAAATTATGACAAGGCGCTCGAGGTTGCCGACAACAGGGTGCACATATGGACGCAGAACCAGCTCAACGCTCAACTCAAGGACGTAAAGGCCCGCTCATTCACAGAGCGCCAGATGCAGAAGAAGATCCGGCAGATGGAGAAACGGCGCGCCTTTCTCAACCCGCAGCGTGAAGCGCTTGGTACGGAGGCTCAGCGACGGTTTGACGAATGGGTCCAGCAGCTTAATACAAATATCAATCAGTGGGCTCATCAAAACCGCAAACAGCCGGAAGATTGGTTCGCGCAACTCTATAACGGTCCCAATCCCGGCGTCATGCCGGCGCTCTACCAGGCCTATCCGTCCTCGACCCCGCTGCCGGAAATTAGGAGCCCGATCGGGGCCGGCACGTCCGGTGGCGGCAAAAACGACGAGCGCTGGCGGACGTGGGGGGCTGCTGGCACCTCTGTTGCTGCAGTTGGCGGCGCCGCTTACGGCATAGATTGGGCGGTCCACAATACGGGCAGTGTGCTCACGCCATCGCATGGCGGCGGGTTTATACCCGCTGTGACCGGGTCCCCGGGGGCGGATCTCGCAAATGCAGCTGCCTTCCTGGTGCGAGGCGGGCAGATACTCGGCCGAACCGCCTATTTGGAGAAGCTGCGTCTTAGCTGGGAGGCGATGTTCGAGCAGGGCGTTGTAAACCGCCAGTTGCTCGACCGCTATGTCAGCCGCCTCGTGCAGACTGCGGAGCATCTGGGCGTCACGGCCTTACAGCGTACTCATCTCGCGGCGATCACAGACCAGTTCTGGGCGAATTACACCCATTTGCGCGATATCCCGATCGATCCTACGCGAGGCTGGACCGAGGAGCAGAAGTTCTTCACCCTTCACTCCAAGGTCGGCGAATATTTGAGTACCGTGAGCCGCGAGGCGAACCTGCAGGAGTCCTCGCTCAACGCACTTGATGCGCGTCGGAGGGCTGGGCGCTTGTTCCGGGGCGTGACGGTTGGAACTTACCTTACGAACGATCTCATCTTCGGGAAGTGGCTGGCAGCAGGTCACATTGATTGGGATGTTTTCCATCAGCTTGTTAGCCATCCGGACTTGGCCAACGCCCAAGGCGCCGCGGAGCTAAGCTTCCGCCTGCTCTTCGGCCTGGGTAATGCCTTCCTAGGCACGCGTGAGGGCGTTGCGCTCATCGGCGGCCGCTTCGGCATCTCAAGCACCGAGACCAACAAGCCGCAGAAATTGCTCCAGCGTTGGGGCAGCATGCTCCTTGGTAGCGGTAGCACCGCATGGACGCTCACGGACGCTCTCGGTTTCATCGCCGAGATGCAGGCCAATCATCCCGACCAAGCTGCAGTGTCCGCTGTGCGGACCCTTCTCGAAGGGGCTTTCAGCTTTTATTCGTTCCAAAACGCGAAGCATGCCTATAACGCCGGTCATAGCCGACCGATGGAAGGCCCGCGACAGCTTGCTAAGCCGAACGTCATCGTCGGGGGTGCTCTTGTTGCGCTGGAGATCCTCAATATTGTAAACAGGATGACGGGGCATTGAGGCTGTTTGCAACAACAAGTGCGCCGCATGTATTGCAGCAGGCATTCTTCGACCATGACGCTTTTGATGCC
Organism: uncultured Alphaproteobacteria bacterium; assembly: GCA_963798805.1. GTDB lineage: Bacteria > Pseudomonadota > Alphaproteobacteria > Rhizobiales > Rhodomicrobiaceae > CAVZCK01. The sequence goes on along the minus strand of CAWCVC010000011.1, from coordinate 296,536 downwards.
GCTACTACATGCCCGGAGATCGTCTCCGCTATCGCCCGCGTTCGGGCCGGCCCCGTTCAGCCGCCGTACTAGTTCCCTCACGGCTCCGTGGATCTCCGTTCGCTTATCAAGCAGCTCGATCCGACTGCGAGCATCAAGAGGTTGCGGGGACGCGGGTTCGTATCGCATCTCTACCCGCCAAGCACGGTTGCCATAGCAGGCCAACCCATCGTCACCGGAGCGGCGCACGGACGCACAAATGGTGTCTAGTACACTGACTCAATCAGATGGTGCAGGCAGGCGCTTGAGTTTGCCGAAAATTTCTTTGGCGGATTTCGTCCAGACAAAGGGCTTGGGGTGACCGTTGTGATCGCGGATGTAGCGGCGGATGGCATCTTCCAATTCGGCGACGGATTTGAAGACGCCGCGACGGATGCGCCTTCGGGTGATGACTGAGAAGAAGCCCTCGACGGCGTTGAGCCAGAGCCTGTCCCCGCGAAGGCGGGGAATGCGGATGTGGGCGTGAAGTGGAAGACCCAGCGCGGATTGTCGGCCAGCCATTGCTTGACCTTGGGATGCTTGTGGGTGGCGTAATTGTCGAGGATGGCATGGATGACCTTTCCCGCCGGAACGGCGCGCTCCACCGCATTGAGGAACTTGATAAACTCCTGATGCCGGTGCTTTTGCATGCAACGCCCCAACACGGTGCCATCGAGAATATTGAGCGCGGCGAACAGGGTGGTGGTGCCATTCCGCTTATAATCGTGGGTCATGGTTGCGCATTTGCCGGGCTTCAGCGGAAGGCCGGGTTGCGTGCGATCGAGCGCCTGAATCTGGCTTTTCTCATCGATGGACAGCACCACGGCATGACAGGGCGGCTCCATGTACAGGCCGACGACATCCTCCACTTTCGCGGCAAAGGCGGGATCGTTGGACATCTTGAAGGTGCGTAAGCGGTGAGGTTGAAGGCGATGCCCATCCCAGATGCGTTGCACCGTCCGCAAGCTGACGCCGACAGCCTTGGCGACCGCCCGGCCGGTCCAATGCGTCGCGTTATGGGGTGGCTCGGAGCATGGCAGCGCCAGCACCCTGGCCACGGTCTCCAACTGAACAGGGGCTTTACCCGGCTTGCGCGTCTTGTCCCGCAAGAGGCCATCCACCCCTTGCTCGGCATATCGCAACTGCCAGCGCCACACCGCCGGGCGACTGCCACCGATCTGCCTCGCCACCTCCAGAACGGGCAGCCTGTCTGCCGAAAGAAGAACGATCCGTGCCCGCTGGACGTGCTTCTGCGCGCTGTTGCGATCCTCAATAACCGCCGCCAAACGCGCGCGGTCCTCAGAGGCGATGATGATGCTGACGGTTTGTGCCATATCAGCAGAATCGCACGAACTAGGCCGCGTGTGAATCCTCTGTTTGCGTCAGTGCACTAGAATGTGAATCCTAAGCCGTTAAGTCATTGAAATTGTTGGTGCCGCAAGAGGGATTCGAACCCCCGACCTACGCATTACGAATGCGCCGCTCTACCGGCTGAGCTATTGCGGCCCGAAATAAGCCGGCCTCGATCACTCCGGGATCAAAACGATCCCGGTCTGCGCCGGCCCTTGCGCAAGATTGCCGGAAAGCGATGCCGATCTCGTTTTTTCAAGGGTCGGTTTTTCCGGTCCTGCGCCAAAGAAACACCTCCAGCGAACGCTGGAGAGGTTAGCGATAGCCGCAAGCAGCGCCGATTTCAAGTGCAGACGGCAGGGGGTGTGAATCAGCGGGGATGATTAGCGGCGAGCGCCGAAGCTCGTCTGTCGCGCGCTCGGAGCGGATGGCGGGTGCAAATAGCGCCATTGGTCAAACCTGAGCCAATCGATCGGCGCGGCAATCAGAGCCGAAGCCGGAAAAATCGATGCGTCGACCGCCTCTCGGTCCACGATCGTCTCGGGCGGCAACGGCGAGAACTTGTCGACGGCGCATGTGCTGCACACTCGGCCAGGTTATGGTGTCGTACCACCTCGCCTATCCGATATCCCGGGACATGAACTCCCGGCTGCCGCCAGACAAACTCGGGCAAGACGAGGTCATCGACACGGAAACCGGCCGTCGCCGGAAACAGGGCCACTTGTCCGTCCCGCCATCGCCCGGCGTCTGCCGTCACGTCGGCTGCGGCTTCAGCGAGTTGCGAAAACGCGAATAGGGGGTGCTGGTCTCGTCGAAATCGGTCGAGCCGGGGCCGGGATCGTCGGGCGGGCGGTCAGGCACGAAGATCTTCGGCCGGGTTTTCTTCCCGGGCTGTGCCGCTTGGGCGCCCTGCTCCTTGGCAGGCGTGGCGGCGGGCAGCGTCGGCGTTGCGGTTTCCGCGCTGGCAGGCGGCTCCGACGTTCCGGGCCCCTGCGCTTCGCGGGCAGGCGCCGATGGAGGGGGCGCCGGCTCTGCTTTCTGCGCTTCAGTGACCCGCGCGGGTGCCTGTCCGCCGGCCGGAGTTGCTTTTTCGGCGCCGCTATCCCGAGCCGGTGCCGGCTGATCGCCGCCGGCTTTGGCGGGCAACGTCTCGCCCTTTTGCTCTTTCGGGGGAGCCGCGGCGGCCTCGCCACGGCTCGCCTCTTCGGCGGTCACCGTGATGATCAGCGGCTCGCTTGGCTTCGTCTTACCGGTGCGTTCCTCGCTGAGATCGGCATCGGCGATCTGGCGCGCGACGGTCTCCAGCTCCTGGCTCAAAGCTGCGACATCCTCGAGCAGAGGATCGGTTTCGCGTGCCTGGACCTGATCCGGCGGCACCCGCCAGACGAAGGCGTCGAGCGTTCCGGTGACCGGCGAGATCGGCTGCCATTCGTTGGAGATCATACCGTCCGCCATCCAGACCGCGTCGCGCGGTGCCCTGACGGCGCGGGCAAGCCATTCGCGCACGCGGCCGGCGTCACGCTTCTCTCCGCCCTCTATGCGGGCCATGAGAGCGCAGACGCGCGCCGTCGGGTTGTTGGAGATGAGTGGCTGCAAGGCGTCGCGCGCCTCCTGCCATTCGCGTGCATCGACAGCGGCGGCGGCGAGCGCGACCCTGGCTTCGGGGTCGTCCGGCGTCATCACGATCAGCGATCTGATCCGGGCCAGCCGGTCGCGGGGCGAGTTGCCCGGCCGGGCATAGGCATAGCCGAGCGCGATGTCCGGATGCGGCGCATATTGCCAGGTGCGGGCAAGGGTGCGCGCGGCCTTGTAGCTGTTGCCCTGAGCGGCGAGGATGCGCCCGGCGATGACGGCGGCGGGCACGAAATCCGGCGCGATGCGATGCGCCTCGAGCGCCAGCTCCGCGGCGCGGTTTGCATCGCTCCCCTCCAGCTCCTGGGCCTGGGCGGTCAGCAGAACGGCTCGGCGGCGGTCGGCGGTCTTGCGGTCGATATGGCGGTGGTTGCGCGCCACTGCGAGCGTTTCGAGCGCGCCATGCCAGGCGCGGGCGCGGCACTGCATGTCGAACAGCGCATGGACGGGCCAGGGCAGGGCGGGGTTGAGCGCCATGGCTTTGGCGGCATATTGCCTGGCAGGCTCCATCTCGCCTTCGCGGCTCGCCTCCAGAAACAGGCCGCGCAGACCCAGAAGCCGGGTCTCGGCATTCTCGGACATCGCCTCGAAGATGCGCTGGGCTGTGCGGTGGTCGCCGCTGAGCTGCGCCGATTGCGCGCGTAGCAATTCGGTCAGCGGCTCGCTCTTCAGCGCCCGGCGCGCCTCGATGGCGTAGCGTGCGGCGGTCTCCTCGTCACCTGCGCCAACGGCAAAAATGCCGCGGCGCAGCGCCGCATAGCCGCGGGTCCGCCGCTTGTTCTTCAGATGGCGCCGGAGCCGGCGCGGGCTCGACAGCAGCTTGCTGATCAAGGTGAAGACGAACAGCAAAAGCCCGGCGGCAATGATGATGGCGACTGTCACCCAGAATAGCGGGATCTCGATCTGATAGCTCAGCCAGTTGATGGTCAGCTCGCCCGGCCGGTCGGCGAACCGGGCAAGGCTGATCGCCACGGACGCAAGCAGCAGAATATAGATGAGCGCCCGGATCATCAGCCGCCCCTCTTCTTCTCTGCGTCGTTACCGCCGATCGCGCTCAAGAGCCTGGCCTCGACGCTGGCGAGCGCCTCGTCGGCGGCGATCTTGGCCTTCAGCTCGGTTTCCCACGACTGCATCGCCTCCGCAGCCCGGCCCTGAAGCTGTTCCACCTCGGAGGCCGCCTTCTTCAGATTGCCGGCATCGAGCTGATATTCGGCGCGGGCGAGAATGGCGCGGGTCGTGTCGCCCGGCACGTCGCCCTTGCGGCGAATACGGATGAAGGATTTGGCCTTCGACCACAGTTCGGAGGTGAAGGAATTGTCGGCCGGCTCATTCTCGCTGTCGATCGCCTTAGTGGCAGCGGCCTCGAAATCGGTCTTGAGCTGTTTGAGGCTCGGGACGCCCTTATCCCCATGCGCTTCCAGCGTGGCGAGATCGAGCTGGACGGGCGACATTTCGGCGACGGATTTCAGCTCCGAGGCAAAGGGCCGGCCCTCATTGGCGGCGCGGCGGAGGTTGTAAAGCGCCAGCGCCAGCGCCGTCGCCTTGCTGTTGGTCTGGATCTCGCTTTGCGCCTTGGCAAGGCTGGTGACGTGCGTCTCGAGCTCGGTGACACGCGCCGCGAGCGGGCCCAGTGACTGCTGAATGGCATCCTGAGAGACGGCCGCGGGGGCAGGGCGCGCTTCGAGCTGGGCCACCCGGGCGGCAAGCTCGGAGATTTGCTTCTTCAGGCCCTCCGTGTCGGCGCTCGGTGCCGCGGGCCGACCAGCTTTCTGGGCGGTCTCGTGAAGTTGGCTTTCGAGCCCCGCAATCCTCTGGTCGCTCTTGGCGATGTCGGAGCGCAGCGCCGCGACCTCATCCGTCGTCGGGCCGGAGGTCTGGCCGGTGAAAACGAAATAGATGAGGAGAAGCGCGAGGACGGCGCCGACGATGCCGGCCGCCATATAGGTTGCAAAGCTGAAAATACCGCCACCACCGCCAGCAGGAGGCGGCGGTCCCTCGAGGCGCGGAGCCTCCGGCGGGGCATCGGACGCATCGGCGCTGTCTGCAGCCGCGCTTTCCTCGGCCGCCTTGCTCTGCGGGGCGGAAACATCCTCCGCCGTCAGGTCGAGCGTCGCGTGAGGCCGCTGCTCTTTCCCGCCCATTTTCTGATTGCTGTCGTCCGGTCCGTTTTCTGTCGTCATGACCTCTGAACTCCCCGCCGGTTTCAAGGTCGGGCCTGCTCCCCGGGCGCCAACATAGGGTGGTAAAGATTAATGTTTACCGAGCAGATCCTTGAGACCGGCCCGCGCCCCGCTGCGGAATGGCGCCGGACCGATCAGCTGCATCAGATCCTTTTCCGTTGGACGGGATGAAACGGCAATGGTCAACCCGTCAATTTCCCTTAGCTGTCTCGCAACTGCATCTGAATAACAATAGCATGTTATCGCAGCAGCTTCGCCTTTAGGCTTAAACTTATTGATGATGCCGGCGAAAATCGCCGCCGTCCGGGGTGACATCAGGATCACGCCGTCAACTCCGGATTGCAGCGCCTTGGACAGCTTGGTGGCGGTGGCCTCACCGATTTCACGCGCCTCATAAACAATGACGCGCGGCACGGCGAAACCGGCCTGTTTCAGCGGCCGCTCGAGATCGAAGGCGAGATGGTGGCCGGTGAGATAGAGAAGCGCGCCGGCGTCCGGCCGCGCCTTTTCCGTAATCAGCGGCACGAGCGCCTCCGCCGTGCCGGCACCGATCAGCACCTCGGCGAAGCCCAGCTCACCGGCGAACTCGGCGGTGCCCTCGCCGACGCAATAGATCGGCAGGTGCTTGGCCGCCTCGAAGGCGCCGTTGCGGCGAAGGCCGCGCAGGGCGTTGCGGCTGGTGGCGATGAGTGCCTGGATGCCGCTGAGATTGATCGGGGTCAGCTCGGGATGGACGATGTCGAGAAGCGGAAAGATCAGCGGCTCATGGCCGAGCGCCTTGAGCTGGGCCGCCTGACGCTTGGCGTCGCCGGTCGGTCGGGTGACGACGATGCGCATCAGGCCACCGCACGAAGAAACCCTGGTCCTGCCGAAATGATCAGTTCCTGCGCCGCATCGATGCCGATTTCGGCGGCGTCGGCGGCGGACCCGCTGCGCGCGGCCTCATAGGAGCGGCTGCCGTCCGGCAAGAGGATCTGCCCCCGGAAGCGGAGCGTATCGCCGTCCAGCGTCGCGAGCCCGGCGATCGGCGTGCGGCACGAGCCGTCGAGCTTGGCAAGAAAGGCGCGCTCGGCGGTGACGCAGATGCTGGTCTCCACGTGATGAAGCGGGGCGAGATAGGCGTCCATCCGCTCGTCGCCGATCCGGGTCTCGACGCCGATCGCCCCCTGGGCGATGGCCGGCAGCATCTCGTCGGTCTCGATCAGCGAGGTGACGCGCCCCTCAAGACCCAGGCGGCGCAGCCCGGCATAGGCGAGGAGAGTGGCGTCCGCCGCCCCTTCATCGAGCTTGCGCAGACGGGTGTCGACATTGCCGCGATAGGTAATAACCTGGAGGTCCGGCCGGAGCCGCTTGACCTGGGCCTGGCGGCGGAGCGATGACGTTCCGAGCACTGCGCCTTTCGGCAGCTCTTTCAGCCGCGGCGATTTCGGGCTAATGAAGGCGTCGCGCACATCCTCACGCGGCAGCAGACAGGAAATCTCCAGGCCGTCCGGCAGCTTGGTCGGCATGTCCTTCATCGAATGCACGGCGACATCGATCTCCGAGGCGATAAGGGCGTCCTCGATTTCTTTGGTGAACAGGCCCTTGCCGCCGAATTCGGCGAGCGGCTTGTCGGTGATGATATCGCCGGTCGTCTTAATGATGATAAGGTCGAAATCGTTCGGAGTGAGATCATGAGCGGTGATCAGCCGGTCGCGAAGCTGATGAGCCTGGGCAAGAGCGAGCTTGCTGCCGCGCGTACCGATGCGGATCTTCGAGCGGCTGTCGGGTTTCTTTGGCATAGCGTGTCCTTGGCCAAGCTCCGTCGCGCGATTAACTGAATTTGTCAAGCCGGCGAACGGCGAAGATGCGCCGCCCGCCGCGTAAGCCACGCAAGATGACGCAGTCCAAGACCCCTCTTTATATACTCGGCCTCGAAACGAGTTGCGACGAGACCGGCGCGGCCGTGATCGAGCGACGCGCGGACGGCTCGGGACTCATCCGCGCCAATCTCGTACGATCGCAGCTTCGCGAGCACGCGGCGTTCGGCGGTGTTGTACCCGAAATTGCCGCGCGTGCCCATGTCGAGGTTCTCGACCGGCTGGTCGCGGCCGCAATGAGCGAGGCCGGTGTCGATTTTGCCGATCTTTCTGGCATCGCTGTGACCGCCGGGCCGGGTCTGATCGGCGGCCTGCTTGTCGGCGTGGTGACGGCCAAAGCCATCGGCATGGTGCATCGTCTCCCGGTGATCCCTGTCAATCATCTCGAAGGCCATGCGCTCACCGTCGGGTTGACCGAGGGCATCGCCCCGCCATATCTCCTGCTGCTGGTCTCGGGCGGCCACACGCAGCTCCTCGTCGTCCAGGCCGTCGGCCGCTATGAGCGTCTCGGCACCACGCTCGACGATGCGCTCGGCGAAGCCTTCGACAAGACCGCCAAGCTGCTCGGCCTCGGCTTTCCGGGCGGCCCCGAGGTGGAACGCTGGGCGGAGGGCGGGGATCCGACCCGCTTTGCCCTGCCGCGCCCGATGATCGGCCGCCCGGAGCCGCATTTTTCCTTTTCGGGGTTGAAAAACGCCGTCCGGCTCGCCGCCCGCAAGATTGAGCCCTTGCGTGATCAGGACATCCGTGATCTATGCGCCTCTTTCGAAGCGGCTATTGCCGAATCCGTAATCGACCGGATCAGAACCGCCATGGACATCTATAAAATGCGGCTTCCGGCAGAGACGCCCCGGCGTCTCGTCGCTGCAGGTGGCGTGGCGGCCAATAAAAAGCTGCGCGCGGCGCTGGCCGGGATCGCGGCGGAGACCGGCTTCAGCCTGCATGTGCCGCCCGCCGCGCTTTGCGGTGACAATGCTGCGATGATCGCCTGGGCGGGCGCCGAAAGGCTGGCCCATGGCCTCGCATATGACAGCAATTTCGCGGCCCGCGCGCGCTGGCCGCTCGATGAAGATGCGCCGAAAGCTATCGGCGCCGGCGTGAAAGCCTGAAAGCATCTGAGGACGTTGAGATGGGCGAGTACCAGACCGTTGGGATTCTCGGGGCAGGGGCGTGGGGCACCGCGCTCGCCGTCGCCGCGCGTCGGGCCGGGCGCGATGTAGTCATCTGGGCCTATGAGCGCGAGACGGTCGAGGAAATCAATCACGAGCACAGCAACCACATTTATCTGCCCGGCGTGACGCTCGACCGCTCGATCCGCGCCACCGCCAAGGCGGCCGATGTCGCCGCGGCCGATTTCATCCTGATGGTGGTGCCGAGCCAGTTCTTCCGCGGCGTTGCGCGTGAGCTCAGGCAGCATGTCGCCGAGAAGCCGGTCATCATCTGCACCAAGGGCTTCGAAGAGGAAACCGGCCAGCTCATGTCCGATATTCTCGCCGAGGCACTGCCGAACGCCCTGCCGGGCGTGCTGTCGGGGCCGAGCTTTGCCAGCGAGGTCGCACGCAGTCTGCCTACCGCTCTGACGATCGCAGCGCGCGAAGAGCTGATCGGCCTGAAGATCGCCAATGCGATGGGCAGCCGCTCGTTTCGCCTCTATTGGACGGACGACATGCTCGGTTGCCAGATCGGCGGCGCGATCAAGAACGTGCTCGCTATCGCTTCGGGGATCGTCGCCGGGCGCGAGCTTGGCGACAATGCGCGCGCCGGGATCATGACGCGCGGCTTTGCCGAGCTGATGCGCTTCGGCGTGGCGATAGGCGCACGATCGGAGACTCTGACGGGTATGTCGGGCCTTGGCGATCTGATCCTCACCTGCTCCAGCGAGCAGTCGCGCAATATGTCGCTCGGCAAGGCGCTCGGCGAAGGCAAGACGCTCGCCGACATTCTCGGCTCGCGCAGATCGGTGAGCGAAGGAACCTATTCGGCTTCGGCGGCCGTCGCCAGGGCGAAGGAGCTGGGCATCGAGCTGCCGATCTGTGAGGCGGTGCGCGCGATCCTAGCGGGCGAGGTCGGGGTCGATGAGGCGATAGAGTCCATCCTCTCGCGACCGTTCAGAAGCGAGGTCGAAGAGCTGCATCCTCCCGTCGCCACGACCGGTAGGCGGTCCCAAAAGTCCGGCTGAGGTCGCGCTCCTCATAGCGCTTGGCGATCAGAATGTAGGCGGTGAAGGCGGACGCCATCAGCGCATGGCCGACGGTCATATGCGGCGTTACCCAGAGGCCGAGCAGAACGCCGACATACATCGGGTGTGTGAGCCAGTTATACAGCCAGCCGGTCTTGAGCTTCGGGCGCGGAGGCGGAGCGCCGCGATACCATGCCCAGGCCTGGCGCAGGCCGAGCAGCTCCAGGATATCGAAGCTGATGCCGCCAGCCAGCAGGATCAGCCAGCCAAGCGCGAACAGCGTCCAGAACGGCACCGAGGCGGCACCTTTGACGCTCCAGAGGACGACCGGAATCGGCTGCCAGAAGGTCAGCATCATGAAACCGGCCGCGCTCGCCGCGACGACATAGGTCGAACGCTCCAGCCCTTCCGGCACGATCCGCGTCCAGGCCGATTTGAACCATGGCCGCGCCATCAGCGAATGCTGAAGCCCGAACAAGGCGACGAGCCCCACATCGACGATGGCGGCCAGCGCGGGCGTCAGCTCGGGACCGGTATCGACGGTGGGCGAGATCCATGGCCGCGACGGTTTCGGCAGATTGCCGAGGAATAGAATGAGGCAGGCGAAGAAAGCAAAGGTCAGCGCGAAGGCCACAAGGCCGTAAGCAAGGCCGCCCGCCCGCTCGAATTGGCTTCTCGATGCGTGATCGCTCATGAGTTTGACCCCTCCGATATCGGTGGAGACAACCGGCCAGGGGCTGCGAATGTTCCCTAGCGGACATGGCGGGGGCCTTGGCTGCCGCGCCTATCCGTCTGGCCGTCGGAGACAGCCTCGAAGCTTGCAGCGGCACCGTGTTTGCAATATGTAAGAGGCCATGATCGGCTTACCTTGCGTGATCGAGATCCGGCGAATTAGCGACCCGGTAGCCTGAGGGCACCGGGAGTACTCCGCTTTTTCCGTTTTCGATCTGCAAGGATAATCCTCATGTCAGCATCAGCCATGCCGTGCGCGTCTGCGGCGGCGCCTTCCGCATCGGCCGGCACGCTCCCAGCGCGAACCTATTTCTTCGTCAGCGGCGAAACCGGCTCCGAGCTGTTGCCGCGCGTTCTCCTGCCCTTCGCCAAGCTCGGGCTGGCACCCTACCGGGTGCACGCATCGGCCGAACACGGGGCGGGCGAGGAAATGACCATCGAGCTGCGCTTTTCCGGCCTTGAGCCCGAGACCGCCGACCTTCTCGCCTTGCGCTGCCGCTCCGTTGTCGGCGTCCGCTCGGTGATGACAGTGAACGGCGGCTAGCCGCTCTTATTCAGCCGCTATTTGGATTTGCGCTGGCGGATGTGGCGCAAGGCGTTGAACTTGCGTAGGAAATGGGTGTCGAAGCCATCCTGCGCGCGTCGCGCCACGGAGCCACACCCGCCATGACCGACGATAGCCCGCTCAGCGTTTCCTATCCAGCCGTGTCGCGCAAGAAAGTCACAGCTGCCTTCGATGGCGGCCGGCTTTCCTCCGACAGCGGCGTCATGTTGCTCGGCATCGCCGAGCGGCGGCGCGGCCTCTCGAAAAGGCTCGCTGCCCTGATCGCCGACCACCGTGATCCTTCGCACATCACGCACACGGTCGAGGACATACTGAAAGGCCGCATGCTGGCGATCGCCTGTGGCTATCCCGACGGCAATGATTTCGACTGGCTACGCTCTGATCCCGCTTTCAAACTCGCCTGCGGGCGGCTACCCGATACCGGCAGCGATCTGTGCTCGCAGCCGACCATCTCGCGCTGGGAGAACGCGCCGACGCTGAGGGAGATCATCCGCCTGACCTATGCGCTGGTCGACATCTGGTGCTGGAGCTACAAGACGCCGCCGGCGTCGGTGGTTCTGGACATCGACGACACGCTCGATGTGGTTCACGGCCATCAGAAACTGTCGGAATGGAACGCCCATTACGACGAGCGCTGTTTTCTGCCGATCCACATCTATGACACGGCGACGGGGCGGCCGGTTGCCATGATCCTGCGCCCCGGCAAGACGCCGTCAGGCAAGGAAGTTCGCGCATTGCTACGCCGCCTGATCAAGCGCATTCGCCAGCATTGGCCCGATACGCGCATCACCATCCGCGGCGATAGCCACTACGGCCGGGAAGAAGTTATGAGCTGGTGCGAGGCAAACGGCGTCGACTATGTCTTTGGCTTTGCCGGCAATACCGTGCTCGACCGCCTGGTCGAAACAGAGGCCGACGATATAAGGACGCGCCGCGCCGAGGAGCAGCTTGCCGTCCTGCGCGGCTTTGCCGAAACGCGTTATGCGGCGAAATCGTGGGCCGGGGAGCGCCGTGTCGTGGCACGGATCGAGGCCAGCGCCAGCGATGAGGATGACATGCTTCGCCGCGGGCTCGACATCCGCTATGTCGTCACCTCGCTGACGAAAGGCAGCGCCGAGCACATTTATGCAACCCTCTACTGCGCCCGTGGCCAGGCGGAAAATCTGATCAAACAACACAAAGCGCAGCTTGCCTCCGACCGTACCAGTTGCCGCTCGCCGCTTGCCAATCAGATGCGCCTCATTCTGCACACCGCTGCTTACTGGCTGTTGCTCGATCTGCGCGATTGCGTGCCATCGTGGCATCCTTTGCGGCAAAGCGAGTTCGCCAGCATCCGCCTACGTCTGCTGAAAATCGCCGGCCGCGTCATCGAGACGGCGAGCCGCATCCGTGTCGCTCTCGCCTCGTGCTGCCCGCAGGCCGAGCTGTTCAGCCTCGTCGCGTTCAAGCTGCAATCGTCCGGGCCATGAAGCGCGGGGCATGATCGCCCCCTGAGCCCGCCCCATCCACTCCCCAACGCGTCGAAAGCGTACTCGACCCAAATAGCCTCGCGGCGGTGCTCCGTGCGGCATGCATCAGATCGCCCGCCAAAATAGACATCAAATCGAGAGCTCGGACGCATAAGAACGGCTAGTGTCCCGTCTCCGAATTGCCGACCAATTTGCCGCAAGCACTTTCGGCAATTCGGAGACAAAGGGACATTAGCAAACTCAATGCTTTAGTGTGGCTTATGTCTCGCAATTTGCCTTGCCGAGGCCGCTGCGAAAGGGGAAGGCAATTGCGAGACGCCACACTAGTGTGGCGGATTTTTAATTGGAATCGGAAGCGCCGCTCTCCCTGTTTGTTTTGGCATCGGATTTGTCCAAAAACCGCTTCGCACTTTTCGGTCCGGTGCTCTAGGCGCAAAAAAAAGCGAGCCGGTTAAGGCTCGCCAGGGATCACACTTTTGGGGAACACCGTTGCCTCAGACCCCGGCCAGAGGAAAGTCCCAGGGGGGGAGCGGCAAGGACCGATGCCTCGGAACATTCTACCGAGGTCTGAGACAACAATACGCATTCTACCGAGCAATGCGGCATCCCGAAGGGCAAACTGGGGCGGTTTCGTGATTGTTGTTTGAAATTTTCGCAACCCATGCGCGATCCGCTCGGCGGTGCGGCTGTTAACTCCGAGGGCACAAGCCAAGGCCGGCCAAGCATTTTCCGAAGACGCATGAGAGGCAAACAACGCTTGATCTTTTCGTTCCGCCCTCAGATGATGGACGTTAAGGATTGGGAGGCGCGATGACCGATATAGAACCGATAGTTTTGCGCCCTGCTGGAGCGGGACTGATCCAGCCGGGCGTTGCGATGCCGAATGGGCGGTCGCAAATCATCAGCTTCAATCGTTGGGAACTGGACCAGATCCTTTGCGTCTACGGAAGCAGGGTCGCAGACGGTGAATGGCGCGATTATGCGATCGACATGATGCGCGACCGCGCCGTGTTCTCGATTTTCCGCCGGACGGCCGAAGCGCCGCTTTACCGCATCGAGAAGAATCCGAAGCTGGCGCGGCGTCAGGGGATCTATAGCGTGATCGCCACGACCGGCCTGATCCTGAAGCGGAGCCACGAGCTTCGCCGGGTCCTGCGGATTTTCGACCGGAGCAAGCTCGAACTCGTCAAGGCTTGATAGGGTGCCGGCGCTCGGCGGCAGAAGGCTGCGGATTCATCCGGGTCTCGCCGTTTGGCGAGTGCCGCGCCTCTTAATCCTTTCGCCGCGCCTGGCCGAACTAGCCGCGCCTGGCCGAACTAAACGCGGAGAGAGCCGCGCTCTATCTTCGTCCTATGCTCGCTTCCGAGATCATCCCTGCGTCCGCAGCCGTACCATTTTTGCATAGCTTGCGATCCGACTGCCTTTCGCACATCAGGGCGCATGGTGCACCGCATTCGCAACGGCTCATATTTCAAGCGCCGCAAATCCTGCATGAGAGCCAAAGCGCCGAAGATCGTGTTACGGGAAAGAAAAATGCCAGCGGCTCTGCCGCTGGCATGAGTTGGAAGGCTGATAGGGAGGGAGGAGTAAGCCTTCCGCACGTTAAGTGCGATGGCACGTTAGATGTTCCGACCTGCTGCTTTGCACAATAAGCTCAATTGCATATCCTCCATGCAGATTTGCATGGCTCGTTTCGCCGATCCTGTAGGGTGAGCCCGCTGTGAGCCGCAGCTCGGTTTAGCGCTGGTTTATCTGTCCCTGGACCCGGCTAAGCCTTGGGCGAGATGTCGACATAATGGCCCATCTTGCGACCGGGCCGGGCCGGGCTCTTGCCGTAGAGAACGAGGGACCGCTCAGCATGATCCTGGAGCAGGGCGCGCCAATCGTCGGCCTCGGCGCCGAGCAGATTGACCAGCCGGGCATTCGAATGCCGCGCCGTCGAACCGAGCGGCCAGCCGGCCACGGCACGGATATGGTTTTCGAACTGGCTCACCGCGCAGGCGTCCAGTGTCCAGTGGCCGCTATTGTGCACGCGCGGCGCGATCTCGTTGATGAGCAGGTGCTGTTCGGCCTCGCTGCCGGCGAGGAACATTTCGACCGCGATGACACCGACATAGTCGAGCGCTTCCGCTATCTGGCCGGCATAGCCGCAGGCGGTCTGCGCAATGGCCGCGGAAATCGGTGCCGGCACGAGGCTCTCACGCAGAATGCCGTCGCGGTGGATGTTGTGCGGCGGATCGTAGAACAGCGCATTTCCGGCGCTGTCGCGTACGCAGAGCACTGAAAGCTCCAGCCGGAACGGCACCTCGCGCTCCAGAACCGCCGCGTGAGCGCCGAGCCAATTCTGGGCCTTTGCAATCTCCGAGCAGTCGGCGAGCTTGAGTTGGCCCTTGCCGTCATAGCCGAGCCGTGCTCGCTTGAGAAACATTGCGGCGCCCGGCGCCCCTTCGGTCAGGCGCCGGCAGGCCTCCGGAAGGTCGGCCGCGCCAGCAACGGCGACATGTGGCGCGCAAGGGAGGCCGAGCTTGGTGAGGAAACGCCGCTCCTCCAGCCGGTCCTGGGCGACTTCGAGCGCGCGGCGGGGCGGCGCCAGGCGGCTGTGCCGCTCGATGATGGCGAGCGCATCGGAGGGGATATTCTCGAATTCGAAGGTGACGGCGTCCGCCTGTTCGGCGAACCGCTCCAGCGCCGCCGCGTCGTCATAATCGGCGCAATGCCGGAAGGCGGCGACATCGAAAGCCGGGCCGTCCTCTTCCGGCGCAAAAATGCTGGCGCGCAAGCCCAGCTTGGCCGCCGCCTGAGCGAGCATCCGGCCGAGTTGCCCGCCGCCGACGATGCCGATCACCGAGCCCGGCTGCAGCGGCTCAGCCGGCATCTTGCGGACTTTCCGGGACGCTGTCGGTGCGGATCTTGCGCCAGTCGGCGATGCGCTGTGCAAGAGCGGGGTCGCCGAGCGCCAGGATCTGCGCGGCGAGCAGTCCGGCATTGAAGGCGCCTGCCTCGCCGATGGCCAGCGTTCCAACAGGGATGCCGGCGGGCATCTGCACGATGGAAAGCAGGCTGTCGAGGCCGGACAGCGAGCGGGTCTGCACCGGCACGGCGAGCACGGGCAGCGTGGTGATCGAGGCGGTCATGCCCGGCAGATGCGCGGCGCCTCCTGCCCCGGCGATGATGACCTTCAGTCCCCTCCCCTCGGCCTCTTTGGCGTAGGAATAGAGCCGGTCGGGCGTCCGGTGCGCCGAGACGATCCGCGTCTCGTAAGCCACGCCCAGATCATCCAGCGCCTCAGCGGCACGGCGCATGGTCGGCCAGTCGCTCCGGCTGCCCATGATGATACCGACGAGGGGTTCCGGGTCCATGCGTTCAACTCTGCAATATTGCCGTGCTCACGGCCAGCCCTTATCCGAAGCAACCGGGATAGGCAATCAGGCGTTCCGCTATCAGGCGATAATGTCGGGGAAAAGCTCGTCCTCGACGCGCGCGATCTCGTCCTTGAGCTGCAATTTTCGCTTCTTTAGACGCTTGATCTGAAGCTGGTCGGGGCGGATCGTCTCTTCAAGGCCGGCAATGGCGGCATCAAGATCGCGATGTTCCTGCTTGAGCTCGGCCAATTGGGCTCTCAGGCGCTGCTTGCGGTCGTCCTGCTGCATGCAGCACCTCTAGCCCGGTCTACGGTTTGATGGTCTTCTCGTCATAGGCCTTCAGCCATCTCCCGCAGTTTGTATTTCTGAATTTTTCCCGTCGAGGTTTTGGGGATTTCCACGAAATGAACATGGCGTGGTGCCTTGTAATGGGCAAGGTGTTCGCGGCAATGGGCGATGAGGTCCT
Source organism: uncultured Alphaproteobacteria bacterium (assembly GCA_963798805.1). Classification (GTDB taxonomy): domain Bacteria; phylum Pseudomonadota; class Alphaproteobacteria; order Rhizobiales; family Rhodomicrobiaceae; genus CAVZCK01. The sequence goes on along the minus strand of CAWCVC010000011.1, from coordinate 280,724 downwards.
CGGCAGTTGCCGACGCGCCCGGCTTCAGCTCGATGAAGGCGCAAGGGGTTTCACCCCAGCGCTCGTCCTGTTTTGCGACAACGGCGGCCGCCTGAACCGCAGGATGTTTATAGAGCACGTCTTCCACCTCGATTGACGAGATATTTTCACCGCCTGAGATAATGATGTCTTTAGAGCGGTCCTTCAGTTGGATGTAGCCATCGGGGTGGAGCACGCCGAGATCGCCCGAATGGAACCAGCCGCCGGCAAAGGCCTCTTGGCTCGCCGCCGGGTTCTTCAGATACCCTTTCATGACCAGATTGCCCCGGAACATCACCTCGCCGAGCGTCTTGCCGTCGGCAGGCACGCGCTGCATGGTCTCGGGGTCGAGCACGGTCAGATCATCGAGAGTGGCATATTTTACGCCCTGGCGTGCTTTTTTCGCCGCTCTGGCCTCGCCGCTGAGCGCATCCCAACCGGTTTTCCACTCATTGACCACAGCCGGGCCATAGGTCTCGGTCAGGCCGTAGACATGCACGACATCGAAGCCGGCGTCGCTCATGGCGGCGAGCACGGTCTGGGGCGGCGGCGCTGCGGCTGTGAGGAACTGCACAGTTGTCGCGAGGTCGCGCTTCTGCTCCGGCGCGGCGTTGAGGATCGTCGCCATGACGATCGGCGCGCCGCACAGATGCGTCACCTCCTCATTGGCGAGCGCATCCCAGATCGCCTGCGGGCGGACATAGCGCAGGCAGACATTGGTGCCCGCGACGACCGGCACGGTCCACGGGAAGCACCAGCCGTTGCAATGGAACATCGGCAGCGTCCAGAGATAGACCGGATGTTTGCCAATTGAGCCGGCGAGGACATTACCGAGCGCCAGCAGATAGGCGCCGCGATGGTGATAGACGACGCCCTTCGGGTTGCCTGTCGTGCCCGACGTATAGTTGAGCGCGATGGCGTTCCATTCGTCGGCCGGCTTGATCCAGTCGAAGGTGGGATCGCCCTCGGCGATGAACGCCTCGTAATCCTGGCCGCCGAGCCGCTCGCCGCCGGTGAAGGTCGGGTCGGCATAGTCGATGACCACCGGCCTGACCTTGGCCTGGGCGAGCGCCTCGCGCATGACCGGTGCGAATTCGGTATCGGTGATGACGACCTTGCTTTCGGCATGGTCGAGCATGAAAGCGATGATCGCTGCGTCGAGACGGGTGTTGATCGAGTGCAGCACCGCGCCGGTCATCGGCACCCCGTAATGCGCCTCGAGCATTGGCGGCGTGTTGTGCAGCATCACCGAAACGGTATCGCCCTTGCCGATGCCGAGCCGGGAGAGAGCGGAGGCCAGCTTGCGCGCACGGCCGTAATACTCCGCATAGGTGAAGCGCTGCGGTCCGTGAACGACGGCGGTATGATCCGGAAAGACCTGCGCGGTCCGCGCCAGGAAGCTGAGCGGCGTCAGCGGCTGGAAATTGGCGGCGTTCTTGTCGAGTCCTATCGCATACGGATTGTCGTGCATTGAGCATCTCCCCGGTCTTTTCACTGTATTATGCCATATTCAGGCCGGTAAAAGCTTCTGCGCTTTCACATAAAGAATAGCTTGTCAGTCTTTGACGAGGCTCGCACTATGGCGCCGAATAATCGTGCTCAGCCGGCTTGCTCGGACCGGATCCATTCGCTCATTTCCTGCTGCGGGGAGAATCCGGCCGGGGCCGCATTCCGGCTGAAAGGGAGGACAGGATGAGCCGCTATTTCGAGGTTTACGAAAGCTGGAAGCGCGATCCCGCCGCCTTCTGGGCCGAAGCCGCCTCCGAGATCGACTGGGTGAAGCCGCCGGAGAAAATCTTCGACGCCTCCCAAGGCCAATATGGCCGCTGGTTTGTGGGTGGGCTCTGCAACACGTCCTTCAATTGCCTCGACCGCCATGTGCTTGGCGGACGCGCCCGGCAGCCCGCGCTCATCTATGACAGCCCGATGACCGGCGAGAAGCGCGTCTATAGCTATGCCGAGCTGCTCGACGACGTGGCCGCTTTCGCAGCGGTGCTGCGCGATCGCGGCGTGCGCAAGGGCGACCGCGTCATTCTCTACATGCCGATGATTCCCGAGGCGGCGATCGGCATGCTGGCCTGTGCGCGGTTAGGGGCGATCCATTCGGTGGTGTTCGGCGGCTTTGCCGCCAATGAGCTGGCCACCCGCATCAACGACGCCAAGCCGAAGCTGATCCTCTCCGCGTCCTGCGGCCTCGAGCCGGGTCGGCTGATCAAATACAAGCCGCTGCTCGATGCCGCCATCGCCCAGGCGACCTTCAAGCCGGATGGCTGCATCATTTATCAGCGGGCGGAGGAACGTGCGCCTTTGACGCCGGGCCGCGACCACGATTGGGCGACGCTGTTCGGCGAGGCCAAGGCGCGCGGCAATCGCGCCGACGCGGCGATCCTGGCGGCGACAGACCCGCTCTATGTTCTCTACACCTCCGGCACCACCGGCCAGCCGAAAGGCGTCGTCCGCGACAATGGCGGCCACATGGTGGCGCTGAAATGGACGATGCACAATCATTACGGCGTTGAGCCGGGCGAGACTTTCTGGGCCGCCTCCGACGTGGGCTGGGTGGTCGGCCATTCCTATATCGTCTATGGCCCGCTCCTGCATGGCGCGACGTCCATCCTCTATGAGGGCAAGCCGGTCGGCACGCCCAATGCCGGCGCATTCTGGCGGGTGATTTCTGAGCACAAGGTCGTGGCGCTATTCACCGCGCCCACCGCTTTCCGCGCCATCAAGAAGGAAGACCCCAAGGGCGAGCATCTGAAGAATTACGACCTCTCGCAGTTCCGCACACTGTTCCTCGCCGGAGAGCGCGCCGATCCGGATACGGTGAACTGGGCTGGCGCGCTGCTCGAGAAGCCGGTCATCGACCATTGGTGGCAGACCGAGACAGGCTGGGTGATCTGCGGCAATCCGGTCGGCCTCGGGCTCCTGCCGGTGAAGCCCGGCTCGCCTACTGTGCCGATGCCTGGCTACGATCTGCGCGCGCTGGATGAGAGCAACAAGCCGGCGCCGCCCGGCAAGACCGGCTCGCTCGCCATCCGTCTGCCGCTGCCGCCCGGCTGTCTGCCGACGCTGTGGGAGAGCGACAAGCGCTTCCGCGACAGCTATCTCCGCGATCATCCCGGCTATTACAAGACGGCGGATGCCGGCTATATAGACGCGGACGGCTATGTTTTCGTCATGGCGCGCACGGACGACATCATTAACGTTGCCGGACACCGGCTTTCGACCGGCGCGCTGGAAGAGGTCGTCTCCAGCCATCCCGATGTGGCCGAATGCGCCGTCATCGGTATTGCCGATGCGCTCAAGGGTCAGGTGCCTGCCGGCTTCATCGTGCTGAAATCGGGCGTCACCAAACCCTCGGACCAGATCGAGAGCGAGATCGTCCAGAAGGTGCGCGAGGAGATCGGGCCGGTCGCGGCGTTCAAGCTGGCGCTGACCATCCAGCGGCTGCCGAAGACCCGCTCGGGCAAGATCCTGCGCGGCACCATGCGTGCGATTGCGGATGGCGAATCCTACCGGATGCCGGCGACGATCGACGATCCGGCCATTCTCGACGAGATCAGCGACGCCTTGAAAGGCCGTGGCATTGTAGGGAACGGCAGCCCGGTCGAGAAGACCGGCACGTGAGGGTGCGTCCGGGGCGTCTTCCGGCTCCGGGTAAGCCAAGTGCCCCAAGACAGGCTTGAACTGTCCCCGGCGGGCTGATTATCTCGAATTACATACCCGGCCGGCCATCCGGCTTTCGGCAAGAGGAGCGTCCATGGATCCCGATATGGTCCGGCAGCAGGAAGAAGCGGAAACCGCGACCCGTCAGCGCGGACCGGCGGCGGCGCGCCCCGCCGCTCAATCGCCGCACGGCCACAACCCGTTCGTGCTGCGCGCCGATCCGCGCGGGGGCATTCGCCCGCCGCGGCCCGTGCGGCCGAAATCCGCGCCCGGCTGGGGCGCCGCGCTGCGCGGGAGCTTTTTCTGCCTCATCATCACGGCCTTGGCGCTCGTTGCCGGGATCATGATCGGGGTAAAAATCGGCCTGGTCGCGTGGCAGAGTCTGGGCATCGGCATCGCGGCCGGCTTTCTGCTCGGCTGGCAGTCGGCGGTTGCCGCGCTCAGACGGCGATACCAGCTCAGCCTCACCAGGGCGCTGCGCGCGACCATCGTGCCGACGGCGCTCATCCTGTTCGCGCTCGTGCTCGCCATGGCGACCGCCGCGCTGTTCATGGACATCTCGCCGACGGCGCTGTCGGACAGCTTCCTGCCGTCCTATTGGATCACGGTGGGGATCGGCGGCCTTATCGGCTTCGTGCTGGCCACGATCCGGATGCACGGCAATCTGCGGCATTAGCGCGGCGGACTTTTAATCGGAATTGGAAACGCCGCCCGGATCGAGATGTGGTGGTCCTCCAAACCCGTCTCGACCGGCGTATCCGCGCCGCTCCATTCCGCCCAGGAGCCGTCATAGACAGCAGCGGTCTCGTTCCCGGCGGCGGCGAGCGCCAGGGCGATGACGCAGGCGGTGACGCCGGAGCCGCAGCTCGCGACGACCGGCTTGCCGACATCGACGCCCTGCGCCGTGAAGGCCGCCTTGATCTCCTCCGGCGAGCGCAGCGTTCCGTCTGCTGTGAGCAGGTTGGTGAACGGCACATTTTTCGAGCCAGGGATATGGCCGAGGCGCGGCGCCTCGCGCGGCTCCGGCGCCTTGCCGGCGAAACGCGCCGCAGCGCGGGCATCGACGATCTGCATGGCGCCGTTGCCGATGAGCTGTTTCATATCGCTGAGGTCACGGACGAGGCCGGCATTGACGCGCGCCGTAAAGTGCCGCTCGGTGCGCGGCATGGGCTCGCCGCTCTCGACCGGGCGGTTTTCGGCGCGCCACTTCTTCAGGCCGCCATTCAGCACCACGACATCGGCAGCGCCCATCACCCGGAACATCCACCAGGCGCGCGCCGCGCCGGACATATTGGTCGCGTCATAGAGGACGACGCGCGTGCCGTCGCCGATCCCCATCTTGCGGACGCGCGATGCGAATTTCTCCGGCGAGGGCAGCATGTGCGGCAGCGGGCTCGACGTGTCGGAGATTTCCTCGATGTCGAAGAACAGCGCGCCAGGGATGTGCACCTCGCGGAATTCGCTGGTAGCGTCGCGCCCCGAGCCGGGCAGATGAAAGCTCGCGTCCAGCACGACGATGTCGGGCGCGTCGAGATGCTCGGCGAGCCAATCGGTTTCGACGAGCCAATGGCGGGGCCCCTGCATCGGCAAATATCCTCCCTTTGCCGCCCTTCCGGCAGACCGGCGGACGAATCATACGAGTTTTGACACGAGATTAGCATCGCCTGCCGCGATCCGGCAAAGCCGCGAATGCGCGTATGGTCACACGAATGCGGTCGGCAGCTCGGCACTGGTCTCCAGCCATTCCGGTACCGGCAGCCCTTTTTGCCGCAAGAAGTCGGGATTGAACAGCCGGCTCTGATAGCGGGTGCCATAGTCGCAGAGGATGGTCACGATGGTATGGCCGGGACCGAGATCGCGCGCGAGGCGCACCGCGCCGGCGACGTTGATGCCGCTCGATCCGCCAAGGCAGAGCCCTTCGCCCTGCAGCATCTGGAAGACGCGCGAAACCGCCTCGCTGTCGGGGATCTGATAGGCGCGGTCGATCTCGACGCCTTCGAGATTGGCGGTGATCCGCCCCTGGCCGATGCCTTCGGTGATCGAGGAGCCTTCCGATTTCAGCTCCCCGGTCGTGTAGTAGCTGTAGAGCGCCGCGCCCATCGGATCGGCAAGGCCGATGACGACATCCTTCCGCTTTGCCTTCAACCCCATGGAGATGCCGCCGAGCGTGCCGCCAGTGCCGACGGCGCAGATGAAGGCATCCAGCTTGCCGTCCGTCTGCCGCCAGATCTCCTCGGCCGTCGTGTGGATATGGCCGTCGCGATTGGCGACATTGTCGAACTGGTTCGCCCAGATCGCGCCATTCAGCTCGCTCTCGGCCAGGGCCTCGGCGAGACGCTGGGAATATTTCACATAGTTGTTCGGGTTGCGGTAGGGCACGGCCGGCACCTCGACCAGCTCGGCGCCGAAGGCCCTGAGCGCGTCCTTTTTTTCCTGCGACTGCGTCTGCGGGATGACGATCACCGTCCGGAAGCCCAGCGCATTGGCGACCAGCGCCAGGCCGATGCCGGTATTGCCGGCGGTGCCCTCGACGATGACGCCGCCGGGCCGAAGTTTGCCCTTGGCCACCGCATCTTGAATTATGAACAGCGCGGCCCGATCTTTGACCGACTTACCCGGATTTATGAATTCTGCTTTTCCGAGAATTTCGCAGCCCGTCTCCTCGGACGCGCCTCTAAGGCGGATGAGAGGCGTATTCCCTATTGCGTCCAGGACGGATGATGCTATCTCCACCAGATGCCACTCCTTTTATTACTGTCGGCGACCTGTTGAGCCAAAGCCACGTAAGGCATACCTAAAGCATTAATTCTGTAGCCGCGGCAAAAAACGCTGTGTTATAGACCGGGGCCGATCGGTGGCGCGACGCCTCCGCGGGCGTGGCGGAACTGGTAGACGCGCTGGATTTAGGTTCCAGTGACGAAAGTCGTGGGGGTTCAAGTCCCTCCGCCCGCACCATCGAATCTGGTGCCTCTTAATACGAATCTGAAGCCAAAAAAACGTCCGGAAGCTAGAATTCTCATGCAAATCACCGAGAAACTGTCCGAAGGCCTGAAACGCGAGCTGAAAGTTGTGATCGCAGCCGACGAGCTGGATGCGCGTCTGAGCGCCAAGCTCGACGAGCTGAAGGACAAGGTGAAGCTGAAAGGCTTCCGCCCCGGAAAGGTGCCGGTTAGCCACATCAAGAAGGTTTATGGCCAGTCGATCATGGCCGAGGTCGTCCAGGAAGCCGTTGAGGAGTCCCGCGCCAAGGCGCTGACGGACCGCGACGAGCGCCCGGCCTTCCAGCCGAGCATCACGCTTCCCGAGGACGAAGGCGAGGTCAAGAAGGTCATCGACGGCGGGCACGATCTCGAGTTCACCATGGCCTTCGAGGTGCTGCCGAAATTCGAGCTGGCCGATCTGAAGACGCTCAAGGTAGAGCGTCCGGTCGCCGAGGTCAGCGACGAGGAGATCGACAAGGCGATCGAGCGCATTCGTAACGCCAATGTGATCTACGAGGCGAAGGACGGCCCGGCCGAGACCGGCGACCGCGTCACCATCGATTTCGTCGGCAAGATCGACGGCGAGCCCTTCGAGGGCGGCACGGGCGAGGACGCGCAGGTCATTCTCGGCCGCGGCATGTTCATTCCCGGCTTCGAGGAAGGCTTGCAAGGCGCCAAAGCCGGGGAGGAGCGGACCATCAAGGCCTCGTTCCCGGAGAAATATCAGGCCGCCAATCTGGCCGGCAAGGATGCCGAGTTCGACGCTAAGGTGAAGGAAGTCGCCGCGCCGCGCGTGCCGGAGGCGGATGACGAGTTCGCCAAGTCTTTGGGCCTCGACTCGCTGGCGAAGCTGAAGGACGCCGTGCGCGAACAGATCTCCAAGGATTATACCGAGGCTTCACGGGGCAAGGCCAAGCGCTCGCTGCTCGACGCGCTCGATGAAGCACATTCCTTCGATCTGCCGCCTTCGCTCGTCGACAGCGAGTTCGAGGCGATCTGGCGCGACATCACCCAGCATCTGGAGCGCGCCGAGAAGACCTTCGAGGACGAAGGCACGACCGAGGAGAAGGCGCGCGAGGAATATCGCTCGATGGCCGAGCGCCGCGTGCGGCTCGGACTCGTGCTGTCAGAGATCGGTCAGAGCAATGAGATCAAGGTCACCGATGAAGAGGTGCGCCGCGCCATGATGCAGCGCGCCCAGCAGTTTCCGGGCCAGGAACGGCAGGTGATCGAGTTCTACCGCAACAACCCGAACGCGCTGCTTGAGCTCAGAATGCCGATCTTCGAGGACAAGGTGGTGGATTTCGCTCTGGAGCTTGCCGAGGTCGACGAGAAGAAGGTGTCGCCGGAGGAGCTTTTCCACATCGATGATGACGGCCCGATTCATGCCCATGATCACGATCATGATCACGGCCATGTGCATGGGCCGGATTGCGATCATGACCACGATCACGAGCATCACCACCATGATGACCACGTCGAGCACGCGCACGCCGACGACAAGAAAACGTGATCGAAGACGCTTGCGATGGCGCCCGGTCGCCGTGGTGGAGACACTGGCAGACTGGAGCGGAGCCTTTATTGCAGACGAGGCGGCCGGGGCGCGTCTAGATTTGGTTAAGACGAATCACCAACCTTATCTATGTAGGGCGGCATTGGCCGCTGCAGGAAATTTGGAGTAACGCGATGCGCGACCCTGTCGATTTTTACATGTCAACGCTCGTGCCGATGGTCGTCGAACAGACCAATCGCGGCGAACGGGCCTACGACATATATTCCCGTCTGCTCAAGGAGCGGATCATTTTCGTCACCGGCCCGATCGAGGACAATGTGTCCTCGCTCATCGTGGCTCAGCTTCTGTTTGCCGAAGCCGATAATCCGAAAAAAGAAATCTCCATGTATATCAACTCGCCGGGCGGCGTGGTGACGTCGGGGCTGGCGATCTATGACACCATGCAGTTCGTCCGGCCGCCGGTTGCGACACTTTGCGTTGGCCAGGCCGCTTCGATGGGGTCGCTGCTGCTCTGCGCCGGCGAGCCGGGCATGCGCTACGCGCTGCCGCATTCGCGCATCATGGTGCACCAGCCGTCCGGCGGCTTCCAGGGCCAGGCCAGCGACATCGAGCGCCATGCCAGGGAGATTCTCGCGATTCGCCAGCGGCTTAATGAGATCTACGCGAAACACACCGGCCAGCCGGTCCAGGTCATTGCGGACGCGCTCGAGCGTGACAATTTCATGACATCGGAAGCGGCGCAGAAATTCGGCCTTATCGATGAGGTGTTATCCAAGCGGCTTGTAACCGATGAGTCCACCCTCGCACTACCACGCGGACGGGTTGACTAATAAGGCGAATGGTGTGGAGAATAGAGTTCAGTCGGCCCGGTGGAGGCGCAATTTCAGCGTCCCGCCGCGGCTAGCGGGCCGTCGACTACCGGACGTTGTGGACCGGATCTGGTATTGATGGTCGTGTCTGTCAGGGAGCGTGTGTGTGCCTCGTCAGGGTCGCGTCCAGAACTTCCCATCCTCAGGCTGCCGGATTCGGCCTGGATTTCGGCAAGCATCCGCAGTTAGAGAAATCTTGATGATTACCCGAATAGCATACACGCCCGGTCGCCGTGCGCCTTCCGGTGGTCGGACAGGGCAGAGCAAGGCGGAGATCTGCGCGAAGAGGGCAGAATCCACCCGAATGACTGAGGTAGGCGAATGAGCAAAGTGAGCGGCAACGATACGAAGAACACTCTTTACTGCTCGTTCTGCGGAAAGAGCCAGCATGAGGTTCGCAAGCTCATTGCCGGGCCGACCGTGTTCATCTGCGATGAATGCGTCGAGCTTTGCATGGACATCATTCGCGAGGAAAACAAGAATTCCTACGTCAAGTCTCGCGACGGCGTCCCGACGCCCTCCGAGATCTGCCGCATTCTCGACGATTACGTAATCGGGCAGGAATACGCCAAAAAGGTGCTCTCGGTCGCCGTCCACAACCATTACAAGCGCATCAACCACGCCAGCAAGAACAACGATGTCGAGCTGGCCAAGTCGAACATCCTGCTGATCGGTCCAACCGGGTGCGGCAAAACGCTGCTGGCCCAGACGCTCGCCCGCATCCTCGACGTGCCGTTCACTATGGCCGATGCCACGACACTCACCGAGGCGGGCTATGTTGGCGAGGATGTCGAAAACATCATCCTCAAGCTGCTCCAGTCGGCCGACTACAATGTCGAACGGGCTCAGCGGGGCATCGTCTATATCGACGAGGTCGACAAGATCAGCCGCAAGTCGGACAACCCCTCCATTACGCGTGATGTTTCCGGTGAAGGCGTGCAGCAGGCGCTGCTGAAGATCATGGAAGGGACGGTCGCCAGCGTTCCGCCGCAGGGCGGCCGCAAGCACCCGCAGCAGGAGTTCCTTCAGGTCGACACGACCAACATTCTGTTCATCTGCGGCGGCGCCTTTTCGGGTCTCGAGAAGATCATCTCGCAGCGTGGCCGGTCGACGGCGATCGGTTTCGGCGCCAAGGTGCAGTCGCCCGATGACCGCAGGACCGGTGAGGTGCTTCGCCTGGTCGAGCCGGAGGACCTGTTGAAATTCGGCCTGATCCCCGAGTTTATCGGACGTCTGCCGGTGATCGCGACGCTGGAAGACCTTGACGAAGGTGCGCTGGTGCGGATCCTCAAGGAGCCGAAGAACGCACTGATGAAGCAATATCAGCGCCTGTTCGATATGGAGGATGTGCAACTTACCTTCTCCGAGGACGCGCTGGTCGGGGTCGCCAAGAAGGCCATCGAGCGCAAGACAGGCGCCCGCGGCCTGCGCTCCATCATGGAGGCGATCCTTCTGGAGAGCATGTACGAGTTGCCCGGCCTCAAGGGCGTCGAGGAGATCGTCATCAGCCCGGAGGTCGTCGAGGGTAAGGCGAAACCGCTGCGGATTTATTCCGAGCGCGCGGGCGAATCCACGGCCTAGTGGTTTAACTCCAACACTCGCATCCCCCGCGGAGGGTACTCTGGCGAGTGTTAGAATTAAAGAACCACTAGCAACCTTATGTTTTCTAGTGGAGCTTTTGAATTGACATTTGAGTGCGAATTCGCGGCAGGCGGGTCTCAAATGTCAAATTCGCTCCACTAGTGCGCCGCCAGAAACAGCCGCCGGACTGCGGCTCTATACGGGAAGACCATAGGTTGATTTTGGCTGCGCGCGTAGCCACCTAAGCTGAGCCAATGGCTGGGCGACGGAAGCGCGAGCGCAAGCCTCTGCGAGCGCGCTGGGCACAGCCAGATCCTCACCCTGGTCCCGAGCTGTTCATCCGGCGAACATATTTACGGTTGTACAGTACGCGGCAGATCCTTTGCTGGGAGACCCAAATGACAGAAAACTACGCCCAGACCGCTGAAAATCACGGCAAACCCGAGGTTTTCCCGGTCCTGCCGCTCCGGGACATTGTGGTTTTCCCCTATATGATTGTTCCGCTCTTCGTCGGCCGCGAAAAGTCGATTCACGCGCTCGATGAAGTGATGCGCACGGACAAACAGATCCTGCTCGTGGCCCAGAAGAACGCGGCCGACGACGAGCCGGTTCCGGAAGCCATTTATTCGATGGGAACGCTGGCCTCTGTGCTGCAGCTTTTGAAGCTGCCGGATGGCACCGTCAAGGTGCTGGTCGAGGGCACCTCGCGTGCGCTGATCAAGCGCTTCACGTCGAACGAGGCCTTCTTCGAGGCCGAAATCGAGCGCGTCGAGGAGACCGTCGGCGCGAAGGAGGAGATCGAGGCGCTGTCGCGCTCGGCGGTCGGGCAGTTCGAGAGCTATGTGAAGCTCAACAAGAAGATCTCGCCCGAGGTGCTCGGCACGATCACGCAGATCGAGGACTATTCCAAGCTTGCCGACACCATCGCCTCGCATCTGGCGATCAAGATCTCGGAGAAGCAGGAAATCCTGGAGATCACCACGATCTCGGACCGGCTCGAGCGCGTCTACATGCAGATGGAGAGCGAGATTTCGGTGCTGCAGGTCGAGAAGAAGATCCGCAGCCGCGTCAAGCGCCAGATGGAGAAGACCCAGCGCGAGTACTATCTGAATGAGCAGATGAAGGCCATTCAGAAGGAGCTGGGCGATGGCGACGAGCGCGACGATATCGCCGAATTCGAGGACAAGATCGAAAAGACCAAGCTGTCGAAGGAGGCGCGCGAAAAGGCGCTGGCCGAGCTGAAGAAGCTGCGCCAGATGAGCCCGATGTCCGCCGAAGCGACGGTGGTGCGCAACTATCTCGACTGGCTGCTCTCGATCCCGTGGGGCATCAAGGGCAAGGTCAAGACTGATCTCGTCGAGGCCCAGGAGATCCTCGATGCGGACCATTACGGTCTCGAGAAGGTCAAGGACCGGATCGTCGAATATCTCGCCGTGCAGAAGCGCACCAATGCGATGAAAGGCCCGATCCTCTGCCTCGTCGGCCCGCCGGGCGTCGGCAAGACCTCGCTCGGCCGCTCGATCGCCAAGGCGACGGGGCGTGAGTTCGTGCGCATGTCGCTCGGCGGCGTGCGGGACGAGGCGGAAATCCGCGGTCACCGGCGCACCTATATCGGCTCGATGCCCGGCAAGGTCGTCCAGTCGATGCGCAAGGCCAAGCGGGTCAATCCACTGTTCCTGCTCGACGAGATCGACAAGATGGGCGCGGACTTCCGCGGCGATCCGGCATCGGCGCTGCTCGAAGTGCTCGACCCCGAGCAGAACTGCGAGTTCAACGATCATTACCTGGAAGTGGATTACGACCTCTCCAATGTGATGTTCGTCACCACGGCCAATACGCTCGACATCCCGCCGGCCCTGATGGACCGCATGGAGATCATCCGCATCGCCGGCTACACAGAGCCGGAGAAGATGGAGATCGCCAAGCGGCACTTGATCCCGCATCAGCGCGGAAATCACGGGCTGAAGGAGGAAGAGTGGACGGTCAGCGACGATGCGCTGACGGAGCTGACCCGGCGCTATACGCGCGAGGCAGGCGTCCGTAATCTCGAGCGGGAGATCGCCAAGCTCGCCCGCAAGGCGGTGAAGGAGATCGAGAGCGGCAAGCATGCCGAGGTCAATATTACGCCCGCCAACCTGTCCGACTTCCTCGGCGTGCCGAGATTCCGCTATGGCCAGGCCGAGCAGGAGGACAAGGTCGGCGTGGTCACGGGCCTCGCCTGGACCGAGGCCGGTGGCGAGCTGCTCACCGTCGAGGGCGTGATGATGCCCGGCAAGGGCAAGGTGTCGGTCACCGGCAACCTGCGCGAGGTGATGAAGGAGTCGATCCAGGCGGCGAACGCCTATGTCCGCTCGCGGGCGATCGACTTCGGCATCGAGCCGCCGCTGTTCGAGCGCCGCGACATCCACGTCCACGTTCCCGAGGGCGCGACGCCCAAGGACGGCCCGTCGGCCGGCGTGGCCATGGTGGCCGCGATGGTGTCGATCATGACCGGCATTCCGGTCCGCAAGGACGTGGCGATGACCGGCGAGATCACGCTGCGCGGCCGTGTGCTGCCCATCGGCGGCCTGAAGGAGAAGCTCCTGGCGGCGCTGCGAGGCGGCATCGACACGGTGGTGATACCCGAGGAGAATGCCAAGGACCTCGCAGAGATCCCGGACAGCGTCAAGAATCAGCTCAACATCATCCCGGTCTCCCGGATGGAGCAGGTTCTGGAAATCGCACTGAGCCGCAAGCCTGAGCCCATCCAATGGGAAGAGCCCTCCGAGATCGTTCAGCAACCCGCAGTTCACGAGCCGATACAACCTGACGTCGGTCTTACCGCCCACTAATCCCTCCGGCGGTCGCTCCGAAAGGGCGGCCGCCGTCGATTCTTGTGGCCTAGCTTGGATTTTCCGTGTTGGCTGCGGAAAATAACTTCTTCAAAAGTCCCGATATCTGGATAAGGTAATGCTCCGTCCGCACGGGCCATCCGCAAGGATGGGCTTTGCAGCCTGACAGGCTCGGCGGCCAGCATGCTGCTGGCGTCACCCGGCTTAGCGCGGGGCAGCCCCTGCGAGTTGGCCATGATGGCGGGCTCGGGGTGGCGTCGGACGTATCGATGGATAAGGAAGAAAAGGGATAACCATGAATAAAGCGGATTTGGTCGCGGCTGTAGCCCAGGATGCGCAGATTACCAAGGACAAGGCGTCTGCGGCGGTTGAGTCTGTGATCAAGCATATTGAGTCGGCTTTGCTCGGCGGGCAGGAAGTACGTCTGCCCGGCTTCGGCAATTTCAAGGTCGCGGACCGCAAGGCGACGACGGCCCGTAATCCGCGGACCGGCGAGACAGTGAAAGTGCCGGCCAGCAGAGTCGCGAAATTCGCACCCGCCAAAGGCTTGAAAGAAGCGCTGAACGGGTAAACCATATCGCGCATCTCCCCGGGGCTTGCCCCGACTTTGCGAAAATGCCACGCCCCCTCCTGGTCACCTGGGAGAGGGCGTTTGTTTTCCACGCGGTCGAATGTGCGAGGGCTTTGGCGGCTCAAGCTGCTGATTATGTGAGGAATTCTCTGCCAGCCTTCGGCTTTTTGGGGAGAGCTATATCGTTTATACCAAATACAATCTTAAGTAGATATCAGACACATGCGCCCCTGATGATACGTATGATGCAAGACGGCAACATCAAATATGATACGTTTAATATCGAATTCATTTCAGGGGTGGCCATCGGTAGAATCGCTATAATCCGCGCAAGCTTGTCGATGCTGGGGTGTCGACTGCTGAGCGGATTTCCCGCGTCAAGAATGTAGCGTTCTTGCGTTTGGGCACTTTTGAGGGAACAACAATGCGAAAAGTACTGATCGCCGCCTTCGCGGCGGTGGCCGGCATGAGCACGGCCGCTTATGCCGCCGATCTTGGCGGCTCGATGAAAGACGCTCCGGAAGCCTATGAGGCCCCGGCGATCTGGTCCGGCTTCTATGTCGGAGGCTCCGTCGGTTTCGGCGTCGGCAAGACCACGGGTCAGCTGAAGTTTGACCAGCCTGAGATTGTGCTTACTAAGACAAATTTAAGTGAGGAAGACGGGTTCGATTTCTCCAAGCTGTTTAGCTCCGATTATGATGTCAGCGGTGCCATTTATGGTGTCCATGCTGGTTATAATTTCCAGCGCGGTAATCTGGTTTATGGCATTGAGGCGGGCTTCAATGGCACGAACATGGACGGCTCTGATACCTGCGTGTTCGTATTCAAATGCGAGCGCGAACTCGACTGGTACGCCACGGGCGTCGGCCGCTTGGGCTATGCAGTCGGCAACACGATGTTTTATGGTTTCGGCGGTGTTGCCTGGGGGAAGGTCAAGACGGACGTCAGCCTGTTTGGCGAAAGCTTTATCAAAGGCGACACGACGCACGTGGGCTGGACGGCGGGTGCCGGTATCGAACACGCCTTCAATGATCGGTTCACTGCCCGGGTCGAATACTCCCACGTCGATCTCGGTGAGGAGGATTTCTCCATTACCGACTACGTGAAGGACAAGGTCGACCTCTCGTTTGACGCGATTAAGATCGGCGCGAGCTATAAGCTCTTCGACCGCGCTCACGAGCTCGAGCCCCTGAAATAAGCCTCTCTCAATCACTCTCCTCTGTCATCTCGGGGCGGCCAAGAGACATCTTGGCCGCCTTCGTGTTTTGCAGAACGTGGGCATAGAGCATCGACCGAAAAGTGCGAAGCGGTTTTCGGACAAATCCGATGCCAAAAACAATTAGCGAGAGCGGCGTTTCCGATTCCGATTAAGAGTCCGCCGCTCTAGCCGACGCTCTCGAAGCCCGGCGTGCAGGTTCCGTGAAGTTGCGGATTTTGCAATCTGTAGTTGTGAAAGTAATGCAATCCTGGATTGCAATTCAGATCGCCGCATTTGTCACAATGCAGCCACAGTCTGGCCCAATTAGCGATTCGCTCTTCTTTCGTGATTTGCGTTTCTTCTCTCCATAGCTTTCCGTAACGTCTGTAGATGTCTTCGCGCTTGGGGGCGTTAGGGACATCTGCTCGGGACACTTTGCGGGGGGAGAGAGATCATGCGCAAACTCGCGGTATTTGCCGTTGCGGCGGCGTTCTTTGGTGCGGCAAGTGCCGCATCGGCTGCCGATCTATCAATGAAGGACATGCCTTATGAACCGGCTCCGGCAGCGATTTGGGGCGGCTTGTACGTTGGTGGTCATCTCGGCGGCCTGTGGACGAGCGGTGACTCGCTGAATTGGCAATCACGCTGCAAAGGGGAGGAGAGATGCTTCTGCAAATGGTGCACCGACACCGACTGGAAGACAGTCGATAGCAAGCATTTCAAATTTGAAAGCGACCGAGACGATGATACAAGCCTGATCGGCGGTATACAGGTTGGCTATAACTGGCAATTCGGAAACAGAGTCTTCGGTATCGAAGGTGACGCCAGCTTCGGCGATAATATCAATTACCTTGCCTCTCTCCGCGCGCGTCTAGGCTATGCAATGGATAGCTTACTGATCTACGCGACCGCCGGCGTCGCGTTTGCCGGATTCGACGGCAGTAAGATCACCTTGGACACTCCGTGGGGACCGTATCTATTCGATAAGACGGACGACGAGCGCAAGGTGGGAGCTGTGGTTGGCGGCGGCGTCGAATATAAGCTGGCCGCGAATTGGAGCGTGGGTGTTGAAGGGCTCTATTACGCCTTCGCGGATAGCAAGGACGTTTACAATTGGGATCTCTTCTGCAAGGAATACAAGCTGACGGACGACCATGACAACAATCTCTTTGTCGCCCGTGCTCGCATCAACTACTTCTTTGGCGGCGAGGAATACGAGGCTCCTCTGAAATAATCGGTGCCAAAATCTGGAAAACTCGAAACGGGGCCTTGCGCCCCGTTTCTATTTTACCGCGTGGGTCGTTGCGCTTGAGCGAGTGAAGCTCCACCGACAGTATCTGGACAATTCGCAATCGTCGGAGCGTCAGCCCGTGCTCACCTCAATGCAGCCGGCTGATGCAGAACTCCACAGCATCCATGAGCGCCGATTTCTCGCCGCTCTCCGGAAAGATCGCCAGCGCATCGCAGGCCATGGCACCGTAATGGCGGGCACGCTTGATGGTGTCGTCGATGGCGCCGGAGCGACGCACATAATTGATCGCCCGCTCCAGATCGCCGTCCGTCATCTCGCTATCCTGCAAGGTCCGCTGCCAGAAGGCGCGCTCGTCCTCCGTCCCGCGCCGGAACGACAGCACGACCGGCAGCGTGATCTTGCCCTCGCGGAAATCGTCGCCGACGCTCTTGCCGAGCTTGGCCTGCTCGCCGGAATAGTCGAGCGCATCGTCGACAAGCTGAAAGGCGAGGCCGATATTCTTGCCGTATGAGCGCAGGGCCGACTGCTCGCCCGCGCTCCGCTCCGCAATGATGCCGCCCACCTCGGCGGCGGCGGAAAACAGGGCCGCCGTCTTGGCGTTGATCACCGCCATATATTCGTCCTCGGTGGTCGCCGTGTTCTTCGACACCGAAAGCTGCATGACCTCGCCCTCGGCAATCACCACAGCGGCATTCGAAAGCACGCGCAAGGCGCCCATCGAGCCGACCTCGACCATCATCTTGAAGGCCTGGCCGAGCAGGAAATCGCCGACGAGGACGCTCGCTTCGTTGCCCCAGAGGAGACGCGCCGCGACCTTGCCCCGGCGCAGATCGCTCTGATCGACGACATCGTCATGAAGCAGCGTCGCCGTGTGCATGAATTCGACGGTGACCGCCAATTTCACGTGGCTCTCCCCCTCATAGCCGCAGAGCTTGGCGGCCGCGATCGTCAGCATGGGACGCATCCGCTTGCCCCCGGAATCGATGAGGTGGCGCGCGAGTTCCGGGATGAGGTCGACATCGGAGCGCGCCTTGTCGAGAATGATGCGGTTGACGCGCGTCATGTCGTCGCCGACCAGCGCCATCAACGGCTTCAGCTTGTCGAGCGGCTCGCGCTGCTCCTCCAATGAGACAACCACACCCAATTGCGCCTCCTCCTCGGGACAATCTTCACGCCGCCGTATTAGCCTCACGGGCGAACGCCTGGTCAAGCATGCATGGCGCTTGGCCTTCGATCCGGCTATTTCGGGTTTTTCAATGCCCTGCGTTCAGATTACAACGCTAGAGTCGGCGCGGCGGTGCCGGGCCGCAATAGGTGGAAACGTCGCGGCGTCAAGCTTGCCCGATAGCGGAGAGACCATGAAAGAGCTGCTCAGGAGCAATGATGCCGTCCTGCTATCCTATGTCCAGGCCCTGCTGAACGAAGCGAGGATTCCGTATGAGATTGCCGATCTCCATATGAGCATCATGGACGGCTCGCTCGGGATTCTGCCTCGACGGCTGATGGTGCTCGATGAGGATCTCCGGCAGGCCAGACGGATCGTCGGCGCGGCCGACATCGAGCTCCCGGACCTGGATGACGACTGAAAGCGGCATACGCCCCAGTGAACTTGCCACCACCGAAGACGATTTTCTCGGCGGCCGTTTGACGCTTGCGCAGCCGAAAACCGGCTCGCGGGCGGGGCTCGACGCACTGTTTCTTGCGGCGGCCTGTCCGGCAAAAGCGGGCCAAAAGGTGCTGGATGCGGGCTCGGGCAGCGGCATCGTGGCGCTGGCGCTGGCGCGTCGGGTGGAGGGCGCCGAGGTCACCGGCATTGAAATCGATGCCGAGCTTTGCGCCCTCGCGCGCGGCAATGCGGCGCGAAACGCGCTTTCGGAGCGGGCGCGCTTCATTTGCGGCGATCTGACAGCGCCGGTCAGCCGGCTGTTCGACGCGGGGCTTGCGCCCGACAGTTTCGACCACGCCGTCGCCAACCCGCCCTTCCTCTCCGAGGGGAAGGCTCGCTTGCCGCCCGACCCGATGCTTCGGCGCGCCCACGGCGCCGCGCCGGGGGATCTGGAACTCTGGTTCAAATGCCTGGCAGCGCTGGTAAAACCGCGCGGAACCATCACAGTGGTGCACCGGGCGGAGGCGCTGCCTCAACTTCTGAAATCATGTGAAAGCCGCTTCGGCGATCTGGTCGTCTATCCGCTGTTTCCGCGCGAAAGCTCGGCCGCCTGCCGCATCCTCATCCAGGGCCGTAAGGCGAGCCGCGCACCGCTCCATCTCGCGGCCGGAATGGTGCTGCACGGCGGGGGAAATGCGTTTTCCGAGGCGGCCCAGGCCCTCCTGCGCGATGGCGCCGGGCTTGATCTTCGCCCCGGCAAATAGCATCTCCGGAAAAGCACCGGCGTCGGATTGCTTGCGGAATAGCTCTCAGCCTTTCCGGGAGGCGATTTGCAGCCGGAAAGCCTTCATTCACAATTTATTCGCATTCTCCAACGGAGCCTTAGCTAAGCTTTCATCATGAACCCGATTACGACGATCAGACGCCTGATCCACCGCCATCCCGTCGTGCCTGTCGTCCGGCTGAGCGGGGTGATCGGTGCCGTGACGCCGCTGCGGCAGGGCCTCACGCTGACGAATATCGCCACTACGCTCGAGCGCGCCTTTTCCATGGCCAAGGAGACGGTCGCCATTCAGATCAACTCGCCGGGCGGCTCGGCGGTGCAGTCCCGTCTCATTTTTCAGCGCATCCGCGACCTCGCGCGGCAGAAAAATGTGCGCGTCTATATGTTCGCCGAGGATGTCGCCGCATCGGGCGGCTATATGATCATGTGCGCGGGCGACGAGCTTTATGCCGACAGCTCCTCGATCGTCGGCTCGATCGGCGTCGTCTATGCCGGCTTCGGCTTCGTCGACCTTATCCACAAGCTTGGCGTCGAACGGAGGGTCCACACCGCCGGCGAGCGCAAGATGATCCTCGACAGCTTCCAGCCGGAAAGGCCCGAAGACGTCGAGCGGCTCAAAGCCATCCAGTCGAGCATCCACGACGATTTCATCGAACTGGTGCGCGACCGGCGGGGCCGGAAGATCGAGGCCGCCGACGGGCAGTTATTCACAGGCGAGTTCTGGGGCGGAAAGCGGGCGCTTGAGCTTGGCCTGATCGATGGCGTCATGGATGTCAGGACGAAGATGCGCGAGCTGTACGGCGACAAGGTCCGGCTCCGGCTGGTTTCCGCCGAGCGCGGATTGTTCCGCCGCCGCACGCCCGGCGTGATTTCCGCCCTGGATGTTTCGTTCCCGGGACATGCGGCGATGAGTATCGCCGACGACGTCATCTCGGCCATCGAAGCGAGAGCGATCTGGGCAAGGTTCGGTTTCTAGAGCATCGGACCGAAAAGTGCGAAGCGGTTTTCGGACAAATCCGATGCCAAAACAAACAGGCGGAGCGGCGCTTCCGATTCCAATCTAAGGATTTGCCGCTCTGGTTGCGCGTTCGGGCCGTCGTGTTCGTAAGGCGTTTGTGAGGTGTATGATGTTGCCGCAATTGATCTGTTTCGCAGCGGTCCTGGCCGCGACTTGGTTTGCGTTCCGCTGGTTCCGGCAGGAGGTCGCCCGGGTCGAGGGGCAGATCCAGCGTGCGGAGCGCATTCTCGACTGGACGCGCAACGGACGCCGGCCGCATCTCCAATTCGACCCCGCCACCGGTCATTATCATCCCCTGAGCCTCTGAGCGGACGGCATCTCGCGGCGCTCTTGCGTCCTTGACCGGCACTCGCGACCCGTTCTAGTGGTTCAATTCTAACGCTCGCATTCCACCCGCGGCGAGCACTCCCACGAGTGTTAGAATTGAAGAGCCACTAAGCGACCTTATGATTCTCGCGGAGCTTTTGAATTTGACATCTGAGTGCGAATTCGCAGCAGACGGGGTCTCAAATGTCAAATTCGCTCCACGAGGGTCCGCCATCGATTTCGGAACCGCAGCTTTCCATGAAACGGATTAAATCCTCCGCTGCCAGCGGCAAGGCAAAGGGGCCGGCAACGCGCTCTGCCTCGCAAGGCAAACCCGCAAGCAAGAAAGCCGCGCCGGCTGCGCCGAGCGGTGCCGCGCTCGCCAAAACCATCGGTCTGAGGCCCGACAAGTCGTTTCAGGATCTGATCCTGACGCTGCAGCATTTCTGGGCGGCGCAGGGCTGCGTCATCCTGCAGCCTTATGACATGGAGGTCGGAGCGGGCACCTTCCACCCGGCGACGACGCTGCGCTCGCTCGGCCCGAAATCCTGGCGTGCGGCCTATGTGCAGCCATCGCGCCGCCCGAAGGACGGCCGCTACGGCGAGAACCCGAACCGGCTGCAGCATTATTATCAGTTCCAGGTGATCCTGAAGCCGTCGCCGCCGGACATTCAGGACCTCTATCTGCAAAGCCTCCAGGCGATCGGCATCAACCCCGATCTGCACGACATCCGCTTCGTCGAGGACGATTGGGAGAGCCCGACGCTCGGCGCCTGGGGACTCGGCTGGGAGGTCTGGTGCGACGGCATGGAGGTCTCGCAGTTCACCTATTTTCAACAGGTGGGCGGCTTCGATTGCGACCCCGTGTCCGGCGAGTTGACCTATGGGCTGGAGCGCCTTGCCATGTATTGCCAGGGCGTCGACCGGGTGTTCGACCTTAATTTCAACGGCCGCGCGGATGACCGGAAAGTGCTTTACGGCGACGTTTTTCTGCAAGCCGAGGAAGAATATTCGCGTTTCAATTTCGAGTTCGCCGACACCGAAATGCTGCTCAGGCACTTCCGTGACGCCGAAAGGGAATGCCGGGATCTGCTGGCGGTCGGAGCCCCTGATGCGGGCAGCAACGACATGCGCCACCGCTTGGCGCTGCCGGCCTACGATCAGTGCATCAAAGCCTCGCACATCTTCAACCTCCTGGATGCGCGCGGCGTCATCTCGGTGACGGAGCGGCAAAGCTACATTCTGCGCGTGCGCGATCTGGCGAAGGCCTGCTGCGAGGCCTGGTTGCGGACCGAAGGCGGCGGCGCAGCCTGAGCCCATGAGCCGGCGATCAGCAAGCCGCCCGGCCGGTGCGATCCGCGCTCGCAGCCTCGACAATCGCCGCCCCGGAGCACATTCGGCTGATATTTCCGCACCGCGCCATGATGCATTCGCAGTCATTCGGACTGTTGCAGTCCGGCTATGGTGCGACAAAGGATAGCAGCTAAGCTGATTTTGCAGTGCATCTGCCTAAAGGCTGCCGTTTTGATCAGCCTTCCTGGCCGAATCGGCTCCATGCTCCGCCATGCGTGATTTGCAGATTTCTTTATGCTAGCCTTAGAAATTCATATGCGACGCCGCCCCCACGCAGAAGCACAGATTACTGAGAAAAGGGATCTATGAAGTCCATCACATCGAGACCCAAGGCATCGGCCCTCCTGATTGGCGGCCTTGTGGCGCTGTTCGCGGCTGCTCCCCTTGCCGCCCTCGAAACCAACCCGTCCGATTCCGACGATTATCTCACCCAGGACAGCAATTCGCTGTTCGGAGACTATCTTGCTGGACGCGTGGCGCGCAGCCTCAGAGACAATGAGTCGGCGGCGGAATATTACCGCCGGGCGCTGGAAAGAGATCCCTACAGCAAGGAAATTCTCGAAGAAGCGTTTCAGCTTAAGATCGCCACGGGCAAATTCTCCGACGCCCGCTCGCTGGCCCGCGATCTCGTCGAGAAGGAAGACGAGAACAAGATCGCCACCTTCTTCATGGGGATCGATGCTTTCCTGAAGAAGGATTATCGGGTCTCGGACAAATATTTCCAGGCCGGAGGCAACGGTCCGATCGCGGATCTCACCTCGCGCCTCTGCCGCGCCTGGGTTGCGTTCGCTCGCGGCCAGACCAAGAACGCGCTGAAGCTGACCGGCGAGTCCGGCTATACGCAGACCGAGGGCTCACAGCACATCGAGCAGCTTCACCGCGCCATGATCGCGGATCTGGCTCAGCAGCGCAGGACCGCGGCCGCCCTCTATAAGAAGCTGTATGACGCCAATCCGAAAAATGTTCGCGTTGCTGTCGCCTATGCGCGCCACGCGGCGCATTGGGGCGACGACAAGCTCGCCAAGTCGATCCTGCAGCCGCATCTCGAGCTGCCGAACGCCAACCCGCTCGTGCAAGCGCTCGAAGACGAGATCGAGGCAGGCAAGAAGCCCGATTTGGTCGTTACCAGCGCCAGTGAGGGATTGGCCGAGGTCTATCAGGGCATCGGCGAGGCTCTCACCAGCGACGGTATCGTCGACGCCGGCCAGATCTATCTTCAGCTCGCACTCTATGCCAAGCCCGACTATGTGATCGCGGACTATGCGCTCGGCGAGCTTTACGATCAGATCAAGAATTACGATACGGCGGCGGAAGCCTTTCAGAAGGTGCCGCGCTCCTCGCCTCTCTGGCTGAATGCGCAGCTCCGCAAGGCTTACGATCTCAACTCGATGGAGCGCCTCGACGACGCCAAGGCGCTGCTGCTCGAGCTGATCAAGGCCTATCCGGACGATATGCGGTCCTATTACACGCTGGGCAATCTGCTGCGCGGCAACAAGCAATATGGCGAGGCCGTCGACTATTACAGCAAGGCCATCCAGCGCCTCGGTCCGGAGGACAAGTCGCAATGGTCGATCTATTACGCCCGCGGCGTCAGCTATGAGCGGCTGAAGGAATGGCCGAAGGCCGAGGCCGATCTGAAAAAGGCGCTCGTTCTCGATCCAAACCAGGAGTTGACGCTGAACTATCTCGGCTATTCCTGGGTCGATCAGAACCTGAACGTCAAAGAGGCGATGGACCTGATCCGGCGCGCGGTGCAGAAGCGGCCGAATGACGGCTACTTCGTCGACAGCCTCGGCTGGGCCTATTACCGGCAGGGCGATTACGCTCAGGCGGTGAAGCATCTGGAACGGGCCGTCGAGCTCAAGCCCGACGATGCGGTGATCAATGATCATCTGGGCGACGCCTATTGGAAAGTTGGCCGGCGTCTCGAGGCCGGCTATCAGTGGAAACAGGCGCTCGATCTGAAGCCTGAGCCCGAGGACGAGAAGAAGATCCGGCAGAAACTGGCCAACGGCCTCGTCGACGAGCCGACCACGCGGGCCGCGCTCGACACCAAGGTGGCGCCGCCGCAGACGCCGCCGGCCGCCGAGACGAAGTGACGCCCAATGCGGCGCAAGTGGCGGGCGTGGGCCCGCCGTCGCCGTCGTCTGTGGCTGGAGTCCTTGCCGAGTTCGCGCCAGCCAAAATCAATCTGACGCTTCAGATCAAGGGCAGACGGGCCGACGGCTATCACGAGTTGGAAAGCCTCGTCTGCTTCGCCGATTTCGGCGACACGCTGGAATTCACGCCGGGCAGCGCATTTTCTTCGAACGTCGAGGGTCCGTTCGCGGGCGCCCTGGAAGGCGGCGGCAATCTCGTCGAACGCGCCGCGCGCGATTTCGCTTCTGCATATGGCGTCGAAGCGGGTGGCGCCTTCCACCTGACAAAGCGCATACCCGTGGCGGCGGGGCTGGGCGGCGGCTCGGCCGACGCGGCGGCGGCGCTGCGGCTGCTGGCGAGGCATTACGGCAAGCCGGAGGATCTTGCCGCGCTCATTCCGTTGGTGCGAGCGCTCGGCGCCGACATCCCATGCTGCTTGTTCTCCCGAGCCGCGCTGATGGCGGGCATCGGCGAGAAACTGCATCCGCTGCCGGCGCTTGCGCCCATGCCGGCACTGCTGGTCAACCCCATGGCGCCGCTGGCGACACGCGATGTCTTCCGCCTGCTCGCCGCCGGATCGCTGCGTGCTGCGCCGGGGGCCGTGGTTCTGCCCGACCTCAAGAGCGGCGCAGATCTCGTCGCTTACGCCGCCGAACGGAGCAACGATCTCGAAGGCCCCGCGTGCCGCCTGCTACCCGTGATCGGTGATATGCTATCGGCGCTTCGCGCGCTGCCCGGTTGCCTGCTGGCGCGCCTGTCAGGCAGCGGACCGACCTGCTACGGACTGTTCGCGAGCATAGACGAAGCATGCAGCGCCGCCGATCGTCTGTCAGCGGATTATCCGGGCTGGTGGGTGCGTCCGGTCACGCTCCGCTGATCAGATCACGCCGAGCTTCTTCTGCAGGCTCGAAGACGACGTCGTGTATTGGAAGACAAGACGCTTATCCGGATAGATGTAATGGTAAGCCTGCTGAGCCATCAGCGCGGCTTCATGGAATCCGGAAAGGATCAGCTTCAGCTTGCCGGGATAGTGATTGATGTCGCCGATGGCGAAGATCCGCGGCTCGGAAGTCTCGAACTTCTCGGTGTCGACCGGAATCAGGTTCTCATGCAGGTTGAGCCCCCAATCGGCGACCGGGCCGAGCTTCATGGTCAGGCCGAAAAACGGCAGCATCCGGTCGCAGCCGATGTCGATAGTCTCGCCGCTGTCGCCGCGCACCGTGGCGCCGGCAAGCTCGCCGTCCGCGCCGGCGAGGCGCGTCACCTGGCCGATGCGGAGCTGCATCTTCCCCGCCCCGACAAGCTCGCGCATCTTGTTGACGCTGTCGGGCGCCGCGCGGAACTGATCGCGCCGATGGATGAGCGTCAAGGACTTGGCGACCGGTTGCAGATTGAGCGTCCAGTCGAGCGCCGAATCGCCGCCGCCGACGATGACGACATCGCGTCCGCGGAAATCCTCCATCCGCCGCACCGAATAGAACACCGACTTGCCTTCGAAGGCTTCGATGCCCGGGAGCGGCGGGCGCTTCGGCGTAAACGAGCCGCCGCCGGCGGCGATCACCACAATCTTGGCGCGGAACTTCGTCCCGATGTCGGTTTCCAGCTCGAAGCCGTTGTCGCCGCTGCGCGCCAGCTTGTCGACCCTTTGCGAAAAGTGGAAGGTCGGATGGAACGGCTTGATCTGCTCCATCACGCGGTCGGTCAGCTCCTGGCCGGTCACGACCGGCAGAGCCGGGATGTCGTATATCGGCTTTTCCGGATAGAGCTCGGTGCACTGGCCGCCGGGCCGGTCGAGAATGTCGATGAGATGCGC
Source organism: uncultured Alphaproteobacteria bacterium (assembly GCA_963798805.1). GTDB lineage: Bacteria > Pseudomonadota > Alphaproteobacteria > Rhizobiales > Rhodomicrobiaceae > CAVZCK01. The sequence goes on along the minus strand of CAWCVC010000011.1, from coordinate 255,225 downwards.
CTTGATATCGAGCAGGCCAAGCTCGAAGACGGCGAAAAGCCCAATCGGACCCGCCCCGATGATGACCGCGTCTGTCTCGGTCGGCATGTCGTCAGCCATGATTTCGACCCCTTGCTCACGGGCGCCAAGCGGGTAAGCATCGCCCGCGCCGCGCCTCGCCCGCAGCATAAGTAGAGACAGGCGGAGGAAAGCTCAACCCTGGTGTTCGGGGATGCGGACGACGAGGCCGTCGTAATCTTCGGTGATTCGAAGCTGGCAGCTCAGCCGGCTTTCCGGGCGCACCTCAAAGGCGAAATCCAGCATGTCCTCTTCCATCTGCGAGGGTTCGCCGGTTATGCCACGCCAGGCTTCATCGACATAGACATGGCAGGTGGCGCAAGAGCAGGCACCGCCGCATTCGGCGACGATGCCCGGCACGTCATGCTTGATGGCGGTCTCCATGACGGTCTGCCCAACCTCGCCCTCGACCACATACTCCCGGCCGGTGTGATCAATATAGGTGATTTTGGGCATGGCGACGGTTTCCAGACCTTTCCCGGAGGCGCATCTTGGGAAGGCGCGCAAAGCCGCGCAGACAAACCCGCCGCCCCAACTGATCAAAAGCTAAGAGCGGATATAAGATAAAACCGGACGCGCTTCCAGCCTTCGGCTCACGGCCGGCGAGCGTCCCGCCTCAAAGCACGCTTTCGATGAACTCGTTGGCCTGCTGGATCTGATCGGAGAGCGCGCGCAGAAGCTCGTGGCGCGCCGATTCGGTACCGGTCGCGGCGAGCTGCTCGGCGGTGTCGGCGGTCTCAAGGATCTGCCAGGCCCCGACGCCGCGCGCGGAGGCTTTCAGCACCCGGGCGGCTTCCCGCCAGGCATCCTCAGTCGCCGCCCGGGACAGCTTGTCGAAATAGAGGCGCGTCTGCCGCCGGAAAAGCTCCAGCACCTCCCTTTCGACCGCGCTGTTACCCATTGTGTAGCGCGACAGATGCGCCAGATCGACCGGCCGGCTTTTCGGCGCGAAATGGGCTTCAGGTTCAGCCTCGACCTCGGGTCGGGCATAGAGCGTCAATTCCATCGTCATCCGCCTTGGCAAAAAATAAAAAAACCTGCTTCCACGCCACTCTTCCTGCGAGCGTAGAAGCAAGCCTAACAACCCCAGGCTGTCAAGTTCGGTTCACCGCGAACTAACCGCCCCAAAGCGGCCAATTTGTGGTTTCGCCGGGGTCGAGTTACTTTTCACGCTATGCGTTGCAAAAAGGCCAGAAAACACCGCATTTCCAGAGAAGTAGCGGCGCCCCTTCCGTGAATGGCCGTATAGGAATAATCTTTTTTTAGCCTTAAATTCCCGGTACAAAAACAAGCTTGTTCGTGGGGGACGCACTTTCCTTTTTTCTCCTCGGTAGTGCGCTTCGGCAACGGAGTGTTTTTGGGCGAGTAAGGCGTAAGCTCCGGGGGATTAAGCGACAGTTGTTCGTCGCTCCGTCTTGCAACCTCACCGTTTGAAGCTATAACGGATTCTACCAGGGGCCTCTTCCGTGTTATCCCACCCCGCATAATCGCGCATTCACCTTATATTCAGGACGGCGGAATGTCTCAAAAACCGATCAAATCCCGCGAAACCGGCGCTGATGCAGTCGTTTCCGGGGACAATCGGATGGGCGACGGCCTTCGCGAATCATCAGAGCGCACGAACCCCGCCAGCCCTGCGCCGAACAAGCGGATGGCACCCGCCGGCAAAGCACAACTTTCTCAGTCGCATCTCAGACCTTCGGGCTCCGTTACCGCGCAGGGCCGCGGGGCCCCGGCGACCCGCGCTGCGCCCGGTCCGGTCCGAGCCATCGCCGCCAATGACGACATGCCCTCGATCGGCGGCCTCGTTTACGCGCTGCAGCAGCGGCCGTCGAAATCGCCCTTCTACATCGCCCTTGCCGCGTCGGGCATCTGGTTCGTGCTCGGCTGTCTGATCGCCTGGGCGGTGCTTGCCAAGGGCGACGGATCGAGCGGCCTGTCGGACATCCTGTCGACGCCGGCCTTCGCCGCGGTGATCGCGACCATCGTGGTGCCGATCGCGTTGTTCTGGTTCCTCGCCATCCTGGTCTGGCGCGCGCAGGAATTGCGGCTGATGTCCTCGGCGATGACGGAGGTCGCCGTGCGGCTCGCCGAGCCCGACAAGATGGCCGAGCAATCCGTCGCGTCTCTTGGGCAGACCGTGCGCCGCCAGGTCGCGGCGATGAATGACGCGATCTCGCGCGCCCTCGGCCGCGCCGGCGAACTCGAGGCGCTGGTGCACAACGAGGTTGCCGCGCTGGAGCGGTCCTACACCGAGAATGAAAACCGCATCCGCAATCTGATCAACGAGCTGGCCAGCGAACGCGAGGCGCTTGCCAATAACAGCGACCGCGTCAGTGAGGCGCTGCGCGGCATCGGCACGCATGTGACGCGCGAAATCGCCGCCGCCAGCGACCGCGCCAGCCAGTCGATGACGCAGGCGACCTCGACGCTCGCCGACACGCTAGCGAGCCGCGGCAACAAGATCACCGCGGCCGTAACGGCGGCCGGCGCCGTGATCGACGAGAAGCTGGCCGAGCGCGGCGCCCGCATCACCGAGCAGCTCGTCAAGCACGGCGCGCAGGCGGCGGAGCAGCTGCATCGCTCCGGCCTCGACGTGACACGGGCGATTCAGGAGACCTCCGACCGGACGGCGGCCGCGATTTCGGCCAAGGGCAATAATCTTGTCGCCTCCGTGATGAGCATGAGCGAACGGGTCGGGCGCGAAATTCCCGTTCTGCTCGAGCGGCTTGGCAGCGAGCAGACCCGCCTCAGCGGCATTATCGAGGGCGCGACCAAGAATCTTTCGGCCCTCGAAGGCGCGCTCGCCCAGCGCACCGACTCGCTCAACGCCTCGCTGCACGACCGCACCAAGATGCTGCAGACCGTGCTGACGGAGCAGGGGCGGGCGATCGACGAATTGCTCGCCGAGCGCACCCAGGCGCTCGAAACCATTCTCGGCCGGCGCACCCAGGCTTTCGACGCTACGCTTTCCGAGCGGACCAAGTCTCTCGATGCCTCCGTCTCCCGCTATACCGGCAATATCCGCGAGACGCTCGACCAGCATTCCCGCTCGATGGAGAAATCGCTGTCGCGTCAGGCCGGCGCGATCCAGCAGGTGGTCACGACCAGCACGAACCAGATCCAGCGCGCCGTCGAGGAACTGGCGCGGGGATCGGGGACCAGCTCTGAAGCGCTCGGCGCTCATGCGCATGTGCTCAAAGAGGTCTCGAACGGCCTTCTCAATCAGATCCACAGCCTGACCAAGCGGTTCGAGGACCAGGGCTCGAACATCATCAACGCCGCGCGCGCTCTCGAGTTGCAGAACAGCAAAGTCGACGTGATGATGGAGCAGCGGCAGGCGCAGCTCAGCCAGATGGTCGAAGGCATCAACAAGCGGGCCGGCGAGCTGGACCGCATGATGCATCATTATTCGAACATGCTCGAGCAGTCGCTGACGCAGGCGGAGCAGCGCGCCAAGCAGGTCACCGAGACGCTGGCGCGCGATTCGGCGGACAAGTCGCAGACGGCGGTGAAGGAGTTGGAGCGTCTCCGCGCCGAGGCGCAGGCGCACACCGCGCGGGCGATTTCGGAGCTGAAGACCAGCTTTGCCTCCTTGTCGGACCAGGTCTCGAATCAGCTTTCGGGCTTCACCAGCAGCTTCTCCGAGACCACGCAGCAGGTGCGGAATTCCGCGCATCAGGCGGCGAACGAGCTCGAAATGGCGCAGTCCGAGATCAAGCGCCAGGCGAAGTCTCTGCCGGAAACCACGAAACAGAGCGCCAAGGCCATGCGCCGCGCCCTGCAGGACCAGCTCTCCGCGCTGGATTCGCTCACGGAATTGACGAACCGGCACGGCTATTCCGGCCAGGTCTCCAAGCCCGAGCAGCCGCGCGCTCAACAGCCCGAGCCGAACCGTCCGTCGCGCATTCCGCAGCCGCAGCACGAACCGCACGGGATGCCGCCCTTCGATCCGCCGGGCCGGCGCGATGCGCCTCCGCCGCCGCGTGGCGCTTACTCCGAAGAATGGGCTACGCCGCGCGACCCGCTCGAAGCGGTCAGCGCCGGGGTGATGGAGCGCATGGACCGGCCGCAGCAGCTCGCTGATCCGAATCTGGGCTACGATCCCATGGGCCGGGCACCGATGCCGGGAAGCCCGGCGGCCAATCCGGAGAGCGGCGCGAAGTGGTCGCTCGGCGATCTTCTCGCCCGCGCCTCGCAATCCGAGGACGGGTTTTCAGGCGGCGATGAGTCCTGACGGCATGCCGCCCATGGCTGCGCCGCTCGACAATGGCCGCAAGCCCGAGGCTTCGCCGATGGTCTTCGATATGAAGGACATCGCGAATGCCGTTGATGCGGACGTCGCGGCAGAGGTGTGGATGCGCTACAACAAGGGCGAGCGCAGCATCATCAGCCGCAGCATCTATAATCGCGAAGGCCAGGCGACCTTCGAGCAGGTCAAGCGGCGCTACGAGAACGACAGCACCTTCCGGCACATCGTCGACCGCTACCTCGCCGATTTCGAGCGGATGTTGCACGACGCCGCCAAGGCCGACCCGAAGGGCCGCACTGTACAGAGCCATCTGATATCCGAGACGGGGCGGATTTATCTCGTCCTCGGCCATGCCAGCGGCCGGCTGATGGTCTGATTTGTGCCGCCGGCGGCTGAATTGGCCGCGCAATCCGACGGCGGTGCTCTACGTAAGCGCGCTCACGTGCGCAGCGATCTCAGCCTGCAACTGCTCCCACCCGGAAGCGTGGCCGCCTATCAATCCGCGAACGGATCCTGCATCAGGATGGTGTCCTCGCGCTTCGGTGAGGTCGACAGCATGGTGACGGGCGCCTCGATCAGCTCCTCCAGCCGCTTCACATATTTGATCGCCTGGGCGGGCAGGGCGCCCCAGTTCCGTGCGCCCTCGGTCGACGCCTTCCACCCCTCCAGCACCTCATAGATCGGCTCGACCCGAGCCTGGGCGCCCTGCGCTGCCGGCAGATAGTCGATCTCATGGCCGTCGAGCCGGTAGCCGACGCAGATCTTGACCTCGTCGAGCCCGTCGAGCACGTCGAGCTTGGTCAGCGCGATGCCGTCGATGCCGCTCACTTTGACCGACTGGCGGACCAGACAGGCATCAAACCAGCCGCAGCGGCGCGGCCGCCCCGTCACCGTGCCGAATTCATGGCCGCGCTCGCCGAGCAGCCGCCCCACCTCATTCGCCTGCTCGGTCGGGAACGGCCCCTGGCCGACGCGCGTCGTATAGGCTTTGGTGATGCCGAGCACCTGGGTCACCGAGCGCGGCCCGAGCCCGCAGCCCGTCGCTGCCTGCGCCGCGACCGTGTTGGACGAGGTGACGAACGGATAGGTGCCGTGGTCGATATCGAGCATGGTGCCTTGCGCGCCCTCGAACAGGATGCGCTTGCCCTCGCGCCGGTGCTGATCGAGAAGCGCCCAGACGCGGTCGACATAGGGCAGCACCTCCGGCGCCACCCCGGCAAGCTCCTGGAACAGGGTCTCGCCGGAAATTTCCTCGACGCCGAGCCCGCGCCGCAGCGCGTTGTGATGCATCAAGGCGCGGTCGACCTTGGCCCTGAGCGTCTTCAGATTGCAGAGATCCATGACGCGGATGGCGCGCCGGCCGACCTTGTCCTCATAAGCGGGGCCGATGCCCCGCTTCGTCGTACCGATGGCGTTGCTGCCAGCGCCGGCCTCGCGCAGCCCGTCGAGCTCGCGGTGCAGCGGCAGGATCAAGGTCGCATTGTCGGCAATGCGCAGATTGTCCCGCGAGATGGTCACGCCCTTGGCGCGCAACTCGCCGATCTCTTTCGCCAGCGCCCACGGATCGAGGACCACGCCATTGCCGATGACCGACAGCTTGCCGGGTCGGACGACGCCCGACGGCAGCAGCGACAGCTTGTAGGTGATGCCGTCGACGACAAGCGTATGGCCGGCATTGTGCCCGCCCTGAAAGCGCACGACGATATCGGCCCGCTCCGACAGCCAGTCGACGATTTTCCCTTTCCCCTCATCGCCCCATTGCGAACCGACGACTGCGACATTGGCCATAAGCGTTCCTCATTCAAAATCCGGTAGCCGACTCGGCTCTTGCAGCTAAATCTATAACGTGACGCCGATCAATCCGCGAGCGGCCTTGGCACCGCAGGCGACACGCCCCGCATAGCAGCCTTACCGCGACAGCGCTTTACGCGCGAGGTCCGCTCGCGTATGGCTCCTGCCATGCAAAAGGGCATCGGCATAGAAAATAAGCAGAGTCTCGCCGTGCGTGGCTTCGGCAATGCCTATCTGCTCCTGGTCATGACGATGCTGTTCTGGGCCGGCAATTCCGTTATCGCGCGCGGAATTTCGGGTGAGGTGCCGCCTCTGACGCTGGCTTGGCTGCGCTGGACCTTCGCCACGCTGATCATCCTGCCCTTCGCCTGGCCGTATCTGAGGCGCGACTGGCGCACCATCCGCGCCCGCTGGCCGATCCTTGTCATGCTCGGCGCGCTAGGCCCCGGCAGCTTCAACAGCCTCTATTATATCGGCGTCAGCAAAACGCCGGCAATCAATGCGCTGGTGATCAACTCAGCCGTGCCGATCCTGATCCCGATCGCGGTGTTCATCATCTATCGCGACACCTTGAGCCGGATGCAGGCGGTGGGGATCGGGATTTCCTTCCTCGGCGTCATCGCGGTGCTGACCAAGGGCGATCCGGCCTTGCTAACGAGCTTTCAGCTCAACGAAGGCGATCTCTGGGTGCTGGTGGCGATGACCGTGTGGGCGGTCTATACGGCGCTATTGCGGGAGACGCCGCGCATTCATTGGCTGAGCTTCGCCGCTGTGACCTTCGGCGTGGCCGCGCTGCTCAACATTCCGCTGTTCATCGGCGAGATGCTGGCGGGGAAGTACATCCAGCCGACGCTCGGTGCGATGGTCGGCATCGCCTATGTCTCGACGATGCCGAGCGTCGTCGCCCAGATCTGCTATATCCGCGGCGTCGAGCTGATCGGCGGCAGCCGCGCGGGCGTGTTCATGCATCTGATTCCGCTGTTCGGCGCGGTGCTCGCCATCCTCTTCCTTGGCGAGCATCTCTATCTCTATCACCTCGCCGGTTTTGCGCTGATCCTGACCGGCGTCTGGCTCGCCTCGCGGCGATCCTCGCTCAGAATTCCGTCACAATGACATCGCGCTTGGCCGGCCATTTCATCTCATAGGAGAGCGCAATCTCCTTCTCGCCCTGGGCGGGGAGATCGAAGCTCCAGGCGAACAGGCCGAGCTTGTCGTCGTAATTGCGCTCGCTCGGCTCGGTGGTCATCGGCAAGAGGTCGACGGTGATCTGCTGGTCCTCCGAAACCGGCACCTGGTCGATGACGGTGACCGGCACCGTCCAGTTGTGCAGGTTCTTTACGGTGATCCTGAAATGCTGCTCGTCGGTGGCCATGCTGTTGATGAGGCCGGACTCGCCCTTCGCCCGCTTCAGCTCGACTCGCGCGATCTTGACCGAGTTCGTCCGGCCCGAAGCCGAGCTCCTGCTCCTCGCCGCGCATGGTCAGCGGCATCCAGCCCTGGCCGACGAAAACGCCGTCGCGATAGAGCGAAACCGCCCCCGGCAGCAGCGGCGCCACCGCCTCGTGCGTGAATTTGGCGTGCAGATAGGCGTTGGCATCCGCCTTCGGCACGGCCATAACCAGCAGCGACGGCTTCAATTCATCCGCCGCGATCAGCAGCTTTTTCTGCCCGACGCCGGTCTTGACGGTCACGCGCTGCGGCAGCACGAAGTCGGTCTGATAGGTGGAATTCTCGATTTCCGTGCCGATCTCCTTCACCGCGACCGGCTTCCCATCGAGCGGTTTTTCCTCGGCCGGTGACGCGGCCGGCGCATCCATGCGGCGGGCCAGGGCGTCTTTGGCGCCGGCCATGGGACGCAGCTCTGGCTTGAAGACGACCTTGATCGCGGCGAGGTCCGGCGCGGAGGTCGCGCCATCCGGCCGCGCTGTCGACAGCGTCATGAGCGCGCCGTCCCAATCCTCGCCGGAGCTTTGCGAGATGCTGGCGCGCCGGGCGAGGCTGAGCGTGGCGGGCTTGTCCGGCCCTCCGCCGGTCGAAAGCCGCGCATCATAGATCGGCTCCCAGGACGCCTGCGGCACCTGATAGCGGATGCGCAGTGTGCCTTTCGTGGGCGCGGGCGCGTCGACATAGAGGCGAAGCTGCGTGCGCTCCAGCTGCTCGGGTGGCTTGCGGCGAAGCTGCTCCTTGAGCGCGGCGATGCGCTCGTCGAGGCCGCGCTGCTTGATGTGGGCGTCCTGAATGGCCTTGGCCGCAGCCTGGATCCGCGTGCCGATCAGGTCGAACAGCCCGTTCCAGTCGGGGGGCGGGGCGGCGGTCTCGCTGGTCTTCGGCGAGCCTGCCAGGGGCAGGCGGCTCAGATTCTCAGCCAGCGCCCTTTGCCCTTCGGCGGCGGCGATGGCGCCGTCGAGCGAGGCGCGCTCGTCCGTCAGCGTCTGGACCTCGCCCGCCAGACGCTTGCGCTCGCCGTCGTCGAGCCCGGAATTCTGTCCCTCTTTCTTCACCAGAACCCGGCGGCTATCGATCGAACTGATCTCGAAGCCCGCCGTTGCTTCACCGTCGACGCGGACGGAATTCTCCTCGAGCCCGGCCGGCAGATCGGAAATGGTGAGGACGTGCGAGCCCGCATCGATCTCGACGCCGGCCAGGCGGCTGACCTCGGCGCCGTTCGGGAAAACCGTCACCGCGTCGACATGAGAGGAGACGGCGATGTCGGCGGCAAGCGCGGCGAACGGGCCCGACAGGCACAAAGCCAGCGCGCAAACTCCGGTCCAGCGTCTCATTTTGCACCCCTTGCGATGCCTTGTGCCGTTGGAGAACGGCCTTATCCCACTCTATAATCGGACAAAATGCATTTAGAATGGCCCATGAACAACATGATTAACGGCAAGCTTTTGCCCAGCCGGCCTGGGCGCAGGCTGGCGGCGCGCGGCGCTTCGCGGGGCGTGCGGATGCTGGTTACCGGCTTCGGGCCGTTTCCCGAGGTGCCGTTTAACGCATCCGGCGCGCTTGTGGGAAGCCTCGGCGAGGGGGCGCTGCCCAGCGAGCCGCGTGTGCGCCTGTTCACGGCGCTGCTGCCGACGGATTGGCGGGCCGCGCCGCGCCGGGTTGCGGCGCTGATCGAGGAGATTTGCCCCGATGTGATCCTGCATTTCGGTGTCTCCCGCCGCGCTAGGGGCTTCGAGATCGAGACGCGTGCCTTCAATGCGGCAAGCCCTGCCCAGGATTGCGCTGGCCGACTGCCGCCCGGCTATCACATTCGGCGCGGCGCACCGCCGATGCTCACGGCGGCGCTTCCCGGCGCGCTTCTGGTCCGCAGGCTCAGGAGCGCCGGTATCCGCGCTTCGCTCTCGCACGACGCCGGGCGCTATCTCTGCAACGCCGTCCTCTACCACACGCTGTTTCGGTCACAAAGGCTCGATCCGCCGCCGCTCGCCGGCTTTATCCACATCCCGGCCCTGCCGCCCGTTTTCGACACCACCCCGATGGGCGGCGCGGTGCTGGGATGGCCCGCGCTCGAACGCGGCGCCGCAATGATCTTGGACACGATGGCTGTGTTTGCGGGCCGGGCGAAGCGGCGCGGTCTGGAAACCCGCTCTCAAATCGGCTAAGACCGCCGAGGTTTGAGAAGAGGTGAGGCCATGATCATCGGCCGGCGCGGTTTCCTGGTCGCGTGTGGCGCGGTCGCTGGCGGTGGGCTGTTGCAGGCCGGGCAGGCAGCCGCAGCGCCAATGGCGGCCCACAGCGTCGCCGAATTCGGCGTCGATCCGAGAAGCACGGCCGACCAAACCAAGGCGCTGCAGAAAGCCATCGACGAGATCACCACGGCTGGCGAAGCGGTGCACATTCCGGGCGGCAGATATCTCACCGGTCCGCTCAGCCTTCCGGCGCGGTGCGCCATCATGGGCGTGCCGGGGCTGACGCAACTTTCCGGGAGCCCCGGCAAGGCGATCTTCGAGGCGTCGGAAAACATCTCGCTGTCGCTCACCGGCCTTGGCTTCGACGGCGGCGCCGAGCGTCCGGCTGCGGGCCACGCCCTGCCACTGATTGCGGTCCGCCGTGGCGATCTCACGGTCAGCCAATGCGTCATCGAGCGATGCGCGGGCGCCGGTATCGCGGCGGACGAAGTGCAGGGCACGATTTCCTCGGTCGCCGTCCGGCAGAGCTACGGACCTGGATTTCAAATTCCGAACGGACGCGTCGTCGCGGTCAGCCAATGCGTGCTGAGCGGCTGCGAGACCGGCATCGACATCGCCACGGCCGAAGGCGCGCCGGGGGGCTGCACGGTTTCGGCCAATCACCTTGCCGGCTGCGCAACCGGCATCGCGGTGCGCGGCAGCGGCACGGTGAGCGGCAATTTCGTCACGGGTTCCTCGAAATTCGGCCTGCGTCTCGGCGGCATGAGCGATAATGGCGCCATCTCGGCCACCGGCAACACCATGACCGACTGCGCCATCGCCATCGGCGTGGCGGCCGGCGAGGAGACCATGCTGGTCTCGCTCAACCTGATCGTGCGGGCGGGAAGCGCCGCGATCCGCGCTTTCCACGGCGATAAGCTGGTCGGCCCGGATCTGGCGCGGGAGAGCGCGGAATCCTATCTCAATCTCACGGTTGCGGGAAATGTGTTCCGCTGATCGGCTCGCTGGCCGGCAATGGCGCTCGTCCACATGTGCGCTTTCGGCAACTTGCCTTTGTGTCGCCGTGCGATCACCTTAACCGGCCGCGACTCAGTGTATTTTCTGCGCGCCGCTTCCTATTTCATGTTCAGCCAAGGCTGATGAGGGTTCTATATGGCACATATCCGTGACATGTTCGCCAAGCTCACCGACAGCGCCTCCTCGAAGCAGGCGAGCGCGGCCGAGGCCGCCTATACCGCCGCCAATATCGAGGTGCTGGAGGGGCTGGAGCCGGTGCGGCGGCGGCCGGGCATGTATATTGGCGGCACGGACGAAAAGGCGCTGCATCATCTCTTTGCCGAGGTGATCGACAATTCCATGGACGAGGCCGTTGCAGGCCACGCCTCCTGGATCGACGTCGCCTTCGAGGCGGACGGCTTCATCACCGTGACCGACAATGGCCGCGGCATCCCGGTCGACCCGCATCCGAAGTTCAAGAACAAATCCGCCCTCGAAGTGATCATGACGACGCTGCATGCGGGCGGCAAATTCAACTCCAATGTCTATTCGACCTCTGGCGGCCTGCACGGCGTCGGCGTGTCGGTCGTCAATGCGCTGTCGGAGGTGGTGGAGGTGGAGGTCGCGCGCGGCCAGCGGCTTTACAGGCAGCGATTCTCGCGCGGGCACACGGCGAGCAAGCTGGAAGACCTCGGCACGGTGAAGAATCGCCGCGGCACGCGCACCCGCTTCCGGCCCGACGCGCAGATCTTCGGCGAAGGCGTCGCGTTCAAGCCGAACCGCATCTTCCGCATGGCGCGGGCGAAAGCCTATCTGTTCGGCGGCGTCGAAATCCGCTGGTCCTGCGCGCCGGAGCTGATCAAGCCGGGCGACGACACGCCGGAAAAGGCGGTCTTCCATTTCCCCGGCGGGCTGAAGGATTTCCTCGCCTCGCGCATCAACGGCTCCGAGACCGTGACGAAGGATGCCTTCACCGGCAAGATCGAGCGCGACGGCGGCCACGGCACGGTCGAATGGGCGATCGCCTGGCTCGCAGACGATGATGGCTTCATCAACTCCTATTGCAACACCGTGCCGACCGGCGAAGGCGGCACGCATGAGACCGGCCTGCGCGCGGCCCTGACGCGCGGCCTCAAGGGCTATGGCGAGCTGGTCAACAATAAGAAGGCGGCGCAGATCACCGCCGACGACGTGCTGAACTCCTCGGCGGCGATGCTGTCCGTGTTCATCCGCGAGCCGGAATTCCAGGGGCAGACAAAGGACAGGCTGTCCTCAGCGGAGGCGACGCGCATCGTCGAAACGGCCTTGCGCGACGCCTTCGATCACTGGCTGACGGCCAGTCCCGTCCAGGCGACGCGGCTGCTCGACTGGGTGATCGACCGCGCCGAGGAACGGCTGCGGCGCAAGCGCGAGAAGGAGATCAGCCGCAAGACCGCGACGCGCAAACTGCGCCTGCCGGGCAAGCTGGCCGACTGCTCGCTCGACGCGGCGGACGGCACCGAGATCTTCATCGTCGAGGGCGATTCGGCCGGCGGCTCCGCCAAACAGGCGCGCGACCGCGCGATCCAGGCGATCCTGCCTCTGCGCGGCAAGATCCTCAACGTTGCCAGCGCCTCATCGCTGAAGCTGTCGCAGAACCAGCTGATTTCCGATCTGGTGCTGGCGCTCGGCTGCGGAACAGGAAAGAGCTATCGCGAGAGCGATCTGCGCTACGAGAAGGTCATCATTATGACCGATGCCGATGTCGACGGCATGCATATCGCCTCGCTGCTGATCACCTTCTTTTACACCCAGATGCGCGATCTGATCGAGCAGGGCCACCTCTATCTGGCGGTGCCGCCGCTCTACAAGCTGAGCCAGGGCGGCAAGAGTGCCTATGCCCGCAACGACGCGCATAAGGACGAGCTGATGCGGACTGTGTTCAATGGGCGAGGCAAGGTCGAGGTCTCGCGCTTTAAAGGTCTCGGGGAGATGATGCCGGCGCAGCTCAAGGAAACCACCATGCATCCGAAGAAGCGCACGCTGCTCAAGGTGGAAATCGCCGAAGCCGGCGGCTCCACTGACGACATCGTCGAGCAGCTCATGGGCAATAAGCCCGAGGGCCGCTTCCGCTTCATTCAGGAGCGTGCCCCCTATGCGCATGATCTGGATATTTAGCGCGTCGCGGCAGCCGCTCTTCGACGCCGGTTACGTCCAATCGGCGTCAGCCTGAACAGCAGCAGTCCCGCAACGATCGCGCAATAGACCATCGGCTCGAGCGGCCACGATTTCACCACCAAGAGGAAATGCAGCGCGCCGAGCGCCGCAGCCGCATAGACCCAGCGATGCAGCCTTTGCCATGCAGCCGCGCCGAGCCGCTTCACCATGGCGTTGTTCGAGGTCGCGGCAAGCGGCATCAAGATGACGAAGGCGACCATGCCTATGGTGATATAGGGCCGCTTGAGGATGTCCTTGCCAATCGCAGCGAGGTCGAAACCCTGATCGAAGCCGATATAGACCGCGAAATGCATGCAGACATAGAAGAAGGCCAGGAGCCCGAGGGCGCGCCGGTAGCGCAGGAGGTTGGGACCGCCGAGCCGCCGGATCGGCGTGATGGCGAGGCCGGCGATCAGAAAGCGCAGCGCCCATAGGCCGAGAAGGTGTTCGAGCGCCTTGATCGGGTCGGGGCCGAGCTGGTTCGCGAAGCCGAGATAGAAGCCCCAGACGGCCGGGACCATGCCGCCCCAATAGAGTGCGGGGCGGATGAAATCGCGCCATCGCCAGGCCGGGCGCGCGATCCTTGCATCTTGGCGGACGGCGTCCATCCTAGAAATTCTTCCTCAGATCCATGCCCGCATAGAGGCTCGCGACCTGATCGCCATAGCCGTTGAACATCAGCGTCGGCCGCCGCTTGGCGAACAGCCCGCTGCCTTCACCGATGCGCCGCTCCGTCGCCTGGCTCCAGCGCGGATGATCGACCTCCGGATTGACGTTGGAGTAGAAGCCGTATTCATTCGGCGCCTGAATGTTCCAGGTGGTCGGCGGCTGCTGCTCGACGAGGCTGATGCGCACGATCGACTTGATGCCCTTGAAGCCGTATTTCCACGGCACCACCAGCCGGATCGGCGCACCGTTCTGGTTGGGAATGGTTTCGCCGTAAATGCCGGTGGCGAGAATGGTCAGCGGATGCATCGCCTCATCGAGCCGCAGCCCTTCGACATAGGGCCAGTCCAGCACCTGAAACAGTCCGCTCTGGCCCGGCATTTCCTTTGGCCGCACCAGCGTCTGAAAGGCGACATATTTGGCGCTGCCGAGCGGCTCGACGCGCTTTAGAAGCGTGGAGAGCGGGAAGCCGTCCCATGGGATGACCATTGACCAGCCCTCGACGCAGCGCATCCGATAGATGCGCTCCTCCAGCGTGACCGGCTTGACGATATCTTCGAGCGAAAGCTCCATCGGCTTGGAGACGAGCCCGTCGATCTTCACCGTCCAGGGACTGGTGGTCAGTGTATGCGCATTGGCGGCCGGATCTTCCTTGCCGGTGCCGAATTCATAGAAATTGTTGTAATGCGTGACGTCCTTAAGCGAGGTCGGCGTGTCGACCGTCGAGAACTGGCTCTTAACGACGGTCAGCTTCTCGGCAAGGGCCGGGAAGGGCAGCGATCCGGCGAGCCCCAGCGCGGCGGCTCCGGCGAGGAATTCGCGGCGGCGCAGATAGACGTCGCGCGGCGTGATCTCCGATGGCGCGATCTGGCGTGGTTTGGCGATGAGCATGCGATGCAACCTTTCCGCTGCGTTCCGGGCCGAGCGCGGCATTCCACCGAGTCGATGAGGTCCCTGAAACAGAATACTCCCAACGTGGCATAAAGCCTTTCGCCGGTGTAGATGCTTCACCCAGTTTTGAAATTATGTGTTCCGGTCAAGTGCGGGTCGGCGCGGGCCGGACCGAGGGCCAAATCATCAGTGATAAGGCACGTTTAGCCGGCAAATGGCGGCCGTGATGGTCAGCCTTCATTCATTCTTCGATCCATAATCTTAATCCGTTTGAGAGGAACCGTCCCATGAAACCACTTCGTTTTGCAGTCTTCGGACTGGCCATGGCTTTCCCCGCAGGCATCGGCGCCAGCGCCGCAAGAGCAAGCTGCTATGAAAATGTCGGTTGCTCGGACCGCGATTATTTCTCGACGCGCGATCTTTACCGGCTGAGCTGCCAGAATTTGGATTATCTGCGCAATTCGATGTATGCCGAGCGCGGCTATTGCTTCAAAAAGTACCGATATCAGCAACTCTTCGGCAACGGTAACTGCCGTTTCGAGACCTCCGGCGAGGTGCCGCTGAACCGTGTCGAGCGGGCCAATGTCGACGCGATCGTCAGGGTCGAGCGGGATAAGGGCTGCCGCTAGTGGATCAAACATGACATTTGAGCCCCTCGTGCTGTGTGGTGGGATTGAGGTAAGAAACTCAAATGTCATGAAAATTTGATCCATCAGTAAAAAGTCGGGTGGTTCGAAGCGTTAGATTCGAACCACTGGACAGCCCGGCCGATCCGCCAAGCCATCGTTGTTTGCCTTGCCGCGCCGCCTCCGCTAGGTCTTCAATGGGGGGAGAACCGAGGAGCCGCGCGTGCCGCTTGCCGACGCTATCCGATCCGCCCCGCTCGTCCATGATCCGGAGATGGGCGAGCGCAATCTGCGTGAACTCCGGGCAAAAGGCGTACAGACCGCTGCGGCCGATGCTGTCGCTGCGCTTCTCGATGGCGAGGCGCTGGCACGGGAGCTCATCGCCGGCATTTTCGGTACCTCGCCTTTTCTGTCGCGGCTGATCCTCTCCGATCCGGGCGAGCTTTTGGCCGCACTACAAGCGGAGCCGAGCGACTACTTGCAGCGAAGCGCGGCAAATCTCGATGCCGAGATTGCCGAAAGCCGCCGCCATGACGAGGCAATGAAGGCGCTGCGGCAGTGCAAGCGCCGGCTGGCGCTCGTCACCGCGCTCGCCGATCTCGGCGGGGTCTGGGATGTCGGCGAGGTCACGGCCGCCCTGTCCGACGGGGCCGACAGGCTGCTTGCTGCGGCGATCCGCTTTCTCCTGAGCGAAGCCGCTCGCCAGGGCAAATTCTCGCCCGTCGATGCCGAGTCTCCCGAAAAAGACAGCGGCTACATCGTGCTCGGCATGGGTAAATATGGCGCGCGCGAGCTGAACTATTCCAGCGACATCGACCTGATCGTCTTCTTCGATCCGGACAAGGCGCCGGTCGCGCCTGCTCTCGAGCCGAGCACCTTTTTCGTCCGGCTGACCCGCGATCTCGTCAAGCTGATGACCGAGCGCACGCCCGACGGCTACGTCTTCCGCACCGATGTGCGGCTGCGTCCCGATCCCGGCGCCACGCAGATCGCGCTCTCGGTCGATGCGGCACTGCATTATTACGAGACCGTCGGCCAGAACTGGGAGCGTGCGGCCTATATCAAGGCACGGCCCGTCGCCGGCGATATCGAGGCCGGCAAGGACTTCCTGCGCCAGCTTTCTCCCTATATCTGGCGCAAATATCTCGACTACGCCGCCATCGCAGACATCCACGCCATGAAGCGGCAGATCCATGCGCATAAGGGGCATGGGCGGATCGCCATCGAGGGCCACAATCTGAAGCTCGGCCGCGGCGGCATCCGCGAGATCGAGTTCTTCGTGCAGACGCAGCAGCTCATCGCCGGCGGGCGGCAGCCCGATCTGCGCGTGCCGACGACGCTTGAAGCGCTCGAAAGGCTGGCGGCGCGCGGCTGGATCGCGAGGAGCACCGCCGAGGAACTGGCCGACGCCTATCGCTTCCTGCGCTGCATCGAGCACCGCCTGCAAATGCTCGACGACGAGCAGACGCATTCGCTCCCGTCACGGTCGGACAAGTTCGAGCAGGTGGCTCGCTTCGCCGGCTACGAAAATGGCAAGGCGCTCGCCGAAGCCGTCCGCAAGCGTCTCGAAACGGTGCAGCGCCATTATGCGGCGCTGTTCGAGGACGTCCCGGCCCTGTCGCGCTCGGCCGCGCCGGGCAGCCTCGTCTTCACCGGCGACAGCGACGACCCGGAGACGGTCAAGACGCTGGCCGAAATGGGCTTCTCCAGCCCTTCCTCGGTCATCAACACGGTGAAGAGCTGGCATCACGGCCGCTATCCGGCGATGCGCACTGCCAGAGCCCGCGAAAGCCTGACCGAGTTCCAGCCGCAGCTTCTCGAAGCCCTCTCCGGCACGGCGCAGCCCGATCTGGCGCTTGCGACTTTCGACCGCTTCCTCGCCGAGCTGCCGGCGGGCGTGCAGCTTTTCGCGCTCCTGCGCAACAACCCCGCGCTCCTCGATCTGATCGCCGACATCATGGGCAGCGCGCCGCGCCTGGCAAGGATGGTGGGCCGCAGGCCACGGCTGCTCGACGCCGTGCTCGATCCTGGCTTTCTTGGCGAGCTGCCGGTGCCGGAGGAACTCTCCCGCATCGTTCGCGAGCAGCTTGCCGAGGCGCGCTCCTATGAGGATTGTCTCGACCGCGCCCGCCGCGTCGGGCAGGAGCAGGCCTTCCTGATCGGCGTGCGCGTGCTCTCCGGGGTTGTCGGCGCCGAGGAGGCGGGCCGGGCCTATGCTCTCCTCGCCGACGAGTTAGTCGAGGGGCTGCAGGCCCAGGTCGAATTGCTGATGTCGCGCCAGCACGGCCACGTTTCCGGGGGCGAGATGGCCGTCATCGGCATGGGCAAGCTCGGCGGCCGGGAGATGACCGCCAATTCCGACCTCGATCTGATCATCATCTACCGCTATGACGAGGCACAGCACAGCTCGAGTGGGCTGAAGCCGCTGGCATCGACGCAATATTATGCCCGCGCCACGCAGCGGCTGATCAGCGCGCTTTCGGCCCCAACGGCAGAAGGCGCGCTCTACGACGTCGATATGCGCTTGCGCCCGTCCGGCAAATCCGGCCCGGTGGCGACCAGCCTGCCGGCCTTCGTGGCTTATCAGGAAACCGGCGCCTGGACCTGGGAGCATATGGCGCTGACGCGGGCACGCGTAATCTCCGGCCCAGAGCGGCTGAAGCAGGATATCGAGGCGACGATCGGCGCCGTTCTCGCCCGCCCCCGCGACTTGGCGAAAATCGCGGCGGATGTGCGCGATATGCGCGGCCGCATCGCGCAGGAGAAAGGCTCGAAGGACATCTGGGACCTGAAATATGTCTCGGGCGGACTGATCGACATCGAGTTCATCGCGCAATATCTGCAGCTCATCCACGCCGATGACCACCCCGGCATCCTCGACCAGAACACTGTCGCCGCGCTCGAGAAGCTGCGCGCTAAGGGACTGATCAGCGCCACCCATGCCGAGATTCTCCTGCCCGCCGCCCGCCTCTACCACGCCCTCACCCAGATCATGCGGCTCTGCCAGGAAGGCCGCTTCGATCCCGAAAAAGCACCCACCGGCCTCAAGACGATGCTCAGCCGAGCGGCCGGCGTGCCGGAGTTCTCCCGCCTCGCCCCCTTGCTGGAAGAGGTGCAGGCACAGGTCGCCGAAAGCTTTGACAAGCTGATCGGATGAAGCCGAAGATCGGCGACGGACCGGCCCGAGCCCGCGCGTATATCGGTCATGACAGGCGCTCAATCGACCTTTCTACCCTGGGCGGATGCATGCCGGAGTGCCGGGTCCCTAGTGTCCCGAATCCGAAGTTCGCCTGATTGTGCAGCTTGCTCCCTAGCGAACATCGGATTCAAAGGGGACACCAGCAACTATACGATTCTAGTGTGGTTTGAGATCGGGAAGCCCCCTTTGAGAGATTGCGGAAACAATGAAGGGGACTTCCCGATCACCACACTAGGACGTTGTAAGTTACGGAAGAAAGGCGTTGGAGTGCCGGAGCGCAATCTGCTTCAACGGGAGCGCAGCTCCGGCTCCATTGATGCAGTCGACGCCGATGTGACGCTTGCTGCGCGCGCTGCGCACGGCGACCGCGACGCCTATGCCGCGCTGGTGCGCCGCCACCTGCCGCGCATTCTGGCGGTGACGCGGCGGATGCTCGGCAACGAGGCTCTTGCCGAGGAAGCCGCCCAGGAGGTGCTGATCCGGCTGTGGACCCATGCCGGAAGCTACGATCCGGGCAAGGCGCGTCTCACCACTTGGCTGACGCGCATCACGGCCAATATCTGTCTCGACCGGCTGAGGAAGAAGGGCGAGGACGCCTGGCCGGAGAATTTCGATGTGGCGCTGCCTGCGAGCCAGGAGCGGGAGATCATGCAGGATCAGGTCGCCGCGAAAGTGAACGCCGCGCTCCAGAAACTGCCCGAAAGGCAACGTCTTGCATTGATTTTGTGCCACTATGAGGACATGAGCATGGCGGAGGCGGCGCGCGTGATGGACACCACCGCCGAAGCCGTGGAGTCGCTGCTCAGCCGGGCAAGGCGCGCCCTGAAGCAGCAGCTCGAGACGGAATGGCGCTCGCTCCTGGCCGATGGCGGCGCCGACTGAGTGAATTTGGACGAAACCATGAACGCAAGATACAGCCGGGAAGACCTCATCCAGCAGCTTCAGGACGTGCTCGATCTCAGCGGTGCGAATGCCGCCCGCTGGCCGGAAAGGAGCCGCGCGAGGCTGGCGGCGTTCGTCGAGAGCAACGATGAGGCGGCGCGGCTGTTCGCCGAGGCGAGGGCGCTCGACAAAGTGCTGAGTCATGCGCCGAAGGGCTCGCCGCGCCTGGAGATCGAAGCGCGGATCATGGCCGCGGCTTCAAGCCTGCCTCAGAGCCGTGGTGGTGCGCTGGACGGCGAGATAAGCCCGGCCGGACGGCGACGGGACGGCGCGATGGGGCGCGCTTTCATGCCTGCCTTCCGGCCCTCGCTCTGGGGTGGCGCTGCGCTGCTTGCGGCCTCGCTGGTCGCCGGCATCTTTATCGGCCTGACCGGCCAGGCGGTGCCCGCTCTGCGCAGCGTGGCGCTGCTGGCGTCATCTGAGTCGGACGCCGGCATCGCCTTCTCCGGATCGCTGTTCGAGCCGAGCGGCATCCACGAGCAGGGGGAGCTATGAGCGAGGCGCTCGCGGACGGCGGAAAAATGGTCGTGCGCCGCGTGCCCCGCTGGATGTGGGTGCTGCTGATCCTGTCGCTCTCGGTCAATCTTCTGATCGTCGGCGTGACGCTCGGCAGCATCTGGGCCATCCGTGAGCGCGGCTTCTGGAATGCGCCGGTCGCCATCGAGCGCAGCTACCGTTTCATGAGCACCCTGCCCCAGGAGCGGCGGCGGGAGATCCGGACGATCTTCCGCAACTACAAAGCGCAGCTGGCGCCCTATTGGCGTGAGGTGCGCGAGGCTCGCGTCAATATCGGCAGGCTGATCGAGGGCAGCAGCTATTCGAACGAACAGCTGAATGCCGCGATGGACGCGCTGTTCCAGAAGGAGCTTGCCGCGCGGGAAGCGGCAAAGCCGATGGTTACGGAGATGATCGCCAAGCTCAGCCCGAGCGAGCGGACCTATTTCCTCAGCGTCTTCGTGCCCTATCTCGACGAGGTCCAGGGCCGCCCGCCAAGCGCGAAGCCCGGGCTTTAGCCCTAAGTCACGCGGCCTGAGTTCAGAATTACCGAGCCGCGCCATAGGAGAAGCCGCGCTTCTCCGGCTGCGGCACATGCGCAACATCCTCGAACGCCGTCGCCAGATCTTTCGAGCCGTCGAACGCGGCGTGATGGTCCATCTTGCGCTCCGTCGCCGCGAGCAGGCTCGCAACGACATTGTTGCGGACGGCAACCGGATTGCGCTCATAGCCGCCGCGCTCGAAGAAATTCGCGGTCGGGATCTTGTCGCGCATCGACTTCGGGATCGTCACCATGTCGAAGCCGTTGCCGTCGCCGGTCAAATTCATCATCTCCAGCTCGGCCGCGCTGAGCTTGCGGCTATAGCCCTTGCGCTGGGCAAAGACCACCGAGTCGAGCAGCTTGTGGGTCTGCAGCAGCGGGCCGATATCGATGTCGAGATTGAGGGCATGCAGCCCCCAGCCCTTGGGTGAATGCGCGACCCGCACATGCGTCGACCAGCGGTTGGGAAAGCTGTGGCAGTACCGGACCATGCGCCGAAGCGCGACGATCTTGCGCGTCAGCGCCTCGTGGCGTTCGCCCTTGGCGGCGGCGGCGGCGCGGTCTTTCAGAATGTCCATGAAATCGCCGCCATGCTCGACAAGCAACCCGATCGTATTGGCGACGAGAAGCTGATTATAGCCGAGCGCGGTGCTGATCGGCTTGCCGCCTTTCTTCTTCGAATTCCAGGCCGGCCTGGACGTCATATTCGCCGTTGCCGCCGGCCTCGAAACCATAGATGCGGACCGCCTGCTCCTTGCTGATCCCGGCCGCGAGCGCCGTCTGGGCATAGGCGCGCTTATAGGCGGTTTCCGAGGCCGGCTTCTCAGGCACGAAGCCGAAATGCAGCTTCGCCTCGCGCAGGAAGTCCGGGACGACCGGCAGCTCGTGCTTCGGCGGCGTTTTCTTCGGCCTAGGGGTTTGCGCAAGGAAGGGCGGCAGCTTCGGCCGCGACGGGCCGGAATAGGCGGGCGGCTGATCGAGCACGTAATCGGTAAGCTCGATCGTCTTGTCGTCGGCGCGCTTGGCGCGGCGCTCGGCCCGCTTCTCGGCGATGCGCTGCCAATAGGCTTCGGCCTTTTCCTCGTAAGCCTCGCGCGCGGCCTTATAGGCGGCATATTGGGCGCGATAGGCGGCGACCGCTTTTCGCGCCTCGGGTGATGAAAATTGCTGCTCCGGGAGTGGCGGCACGGGCCGGTCGCCAGACAGGGCTGCGCCCGCCAGCAAGATCGCCGCGATGGCGATCACCCCGCTTCCCTTCAGCGCTCCCCGTCCCGTCATCTCCATCCCAAACACCGGATGATGAATTTGGCAAAGTAGATCAGATGGGGCCTGCCTTGCAACTATGGCCCCTGAGCAACGCCACGAATTGAGGCCATTGCCTTGAGAGAGCCAAATAAATGGCGTTCACCGGTTATTCACGCGAGGATCGCAAAATTTTCGGGCAACGCGGCGAACCCGCTTGAACCCCCCGGCGCGAAGCAGCGTCTCATCAGGGCGATCCGCAGCAGACACGGGTTAGGGAGACAGATCCATGAAAGCAGCTATGCCACTCAAAGCGTTTGCCCTCGCTCTCGCCATCGGCTCCTTCGGCCTTGCCGGCGCCGCGATGGCCGATGATGACGACTACCACCATCACCATCACCACGATGGCGACGCCGCTGTCGGCATTATCGGCGATGTGATCGGCGGGGCGATTGCGGTCGAGGGAGCCAAGCAGGAAGCCCGCGAGCATGCGCGCCACTGTGTCCACCTTCGGCATCGGTGCGACGACGGCTCGGATTGGGCCTGCGATAAATATGAAGAGATTTGCGGCGACTGATTTGCCGAACGAGCAGGACGAGGGCAGGGCGCCACTCGTCCTGCTCATTCCGGCGCCCTGAAGTTCGCGGACGCAGCGCTCCGCATCTTGTGTCCTTTGCGTCGATCCTGCGCTCGGCTCTGGCGGCTCATGCTCTCCTCTGGCATAGTCATTCGCGTAACAAACACACAGCAGTGACATTGCCTGGAGGAAACGCATCTTGACAGCGCTCGTGGAATTGCGCCGCGACGGCGAAGTCGCCGTCATTCTCGTTGACAATCCTCCGGTGAACGCTCTCAGCCAGGCTGTCCGGGCCGGGCTCCTCGAACAGCTGAGCGCAGCGCGCGACGACGAGAGCGTCGAGGCGGTCGTCATCGCCTGCAAGGGCCGCACCTTCATCGCCGGCGCCGATATCACCGAATTCGACAAGCCGCCGCAGCCGCCGGGGCTGAACGAGCTGAACGCGCTGCTCAATTCCATGCCGAAGCCGACGGTCGCCGCCATTCATGGCACCGCGCTCGGCGGCGGGCTTGAGCTCGCGCTCGCCTGCCATTTCCGCGTCGCCGCCGAGGACGCAAGGCTCGGCCTGCCCGAGGTCAAGCTCGGCATCCTGCCGGGCGCAGGCGGCACACAGCGCCTGCCGCGTCTCGTCGGCCCGATCGAAGCGCTGGCCATGATCGTGACGGGCAACCCGGTATCCGGGTCCAAGGCGATGGAGATCGGCCTCGTCGATGCGATCGCGGAAGGCGACATCGTCGAGGACGGCCTCGCCTTCGCCCGGCGCGTGGCGGAGGAGCGGCGCGTGCTGATGCGCGTCCGCGACCGCAACGACAAGCTGGCGGTGGACGAGAAGGCTTTCGACGAAGCGGCGGCCAATCTGACGAAGCGCGCTCGCGGCCTTGAGGCGCCGCTCGCCTGCGTCGAGTCGGTCCGCAATGCGCTCACCATGCCGTTCGACGATGGGCTTGCCCGCGAGCGCGAGCTGTTCCTGAAGCTCGTTGCCGGCGAACAGTCCAAGGCGCAGCGGCACATCTTCTTCGCCGAGCGCGAGGCGCTGAAGATCCCCGACATGCCGAAGGAGACAAAGGCGCGCCGGATCGAGAAGGTCGCGGTGATCGGCGCCGGCACGATGGGCGGCGGCATCGCCATGTGCTTCGCCAATATCGGCGTGCCGGTGACGCTGATCGACACGAGCGAGGAGGCGCTGAAGCGCGGTCTCGGCGTCATCGAGTTGAATTACCGCGCCACGGCCTCGCGCGGCGGCATGACGCCCGACGAGGCGAAACACCGCTTCGCCAATATCAAGGGTGCGACGGGCCTCAAGGCTGCGGCCGATGCCGACATGGTGGTCGAGGCCGTCTTCGAGGACATGGCGCTGAAGAAGCAGATCTTCGCCGAGCTCGACGGCATCGCCAAACAGGGCGCGGTGCTCGCCACCAATACCTCGACGCTCGACATCAACGAGATTGCCGCCGTGACCGGCCGTCCGGGTGATGTCGTCGGCATGCATTTCTTCTCGCCCGCCAACGTGATGAAGCTCTTGGAGATCGTGCGCGCCAGGGAAACCTCGCATGAGGCACTGAAGACCGCCATCGACACCGGCCGCAGGATCGGCAAAGTCTGTGTAGTCAGCGGCGTCTGCTTCGGCTTCATTGGCAATCGCATGCTGGGCCGCCGCTCAACCGAAGCCGAGCGCCTGATCCTCGAAGGCGCGCTGCCGCAGGAGGTCGATCAGGCGATCGTCGAATTCGGCTTCCCGATGGGGCCGTTCGCGATGTCCGATCTCGCCGGTGTGGATGTGTCCTGGCGTGTGCGGCAGGGGACTGGCGAGGCGGCGGAAATCTCCGATCAGCTTTATGAGATGGGCCGCTATGGCCAGAAGACCGGCAAGGGCTTCTATCTCTACGAGGCCGGCTCGCGCACCCCGCGTCCCGATCCGGAGGTCGACGCGCTGATCCTCTCCACGTCGGAGCGCCTCGGCATCAAGCGGCGCGCAATCTCCAAGGAAGAGATCGTCGAGCGCCTGACCTATCCGATGATTAATGAGGGCGCGCGCATCCTCGCCGAAGGCATCGCCATGCGGCCCGGCGATATCGATGTCGTGTGGGTCTACGGCTATGGCTGGCCGGTCTGGCGCGGCGGCCCGATGCATTATGCCGACAGCGTGGGCCTGAAGACCATCGCCGAGCGGCTGCGCCATTACGCCTCGCAGGTCGGTGACGAGTCGCTGCTGCCGGCCCCCTTGCTAGTGAAGCTGGCCAATGAGGACAAAGGCTTCGCCTCGCTAGTGTCCCGTCTCCGAATTGCCGACCAGTTTGCAGCGAGCTCTTTCGGCAATTCGGAGACTTAAGGGACATAGCAAACTATAGGTTTCTAGTGTGGCCCAAGTCTCGCAATTGCGAGGCCGCTGCGAATTTGGAAAGCAATTGCGAGACGCCACACTAGACGCCAAATCCGCTTAGCTATCAATTCCAACGAATGAACGAATGGTTTGATCATGGTTGATGCCGTTATTGTTTCGACAGCCCGCACGCCGATCGGCAAAGCCGTGCGCGGCGCCTTCAATCTGACCCATGGCGCCGACCTCGGCGGTCATGTCATCGCCCATGCGGTGAAGCGGGCCGGGATCGAGCCGGGCGATGTCCAGGACGTCGTGCTCGGCTGCGCACTGCCGGAAGGCGCGACCGGCGGCAATATCGCGCGCCAGGCGGCTATCCGCGCCGGACTGCCGGTCACCGCCGCCGGGCAGACCGTCAACCGCTTCTGCTCATCGGGCCTTCAGGCCATCGTCACCGCGGCGCATGAGATCCTGATGGACGGCGTTCCGGTAGCGGTCGCCGGGGGCCTCGAGTCGATCAGCCTGACGCAGATGAACCTCAATCAGAAATTCGCCCAGAACGAATGGCTCTTGGAACACAAGCCGGCGATCTACATGCCGATGATCGAGACGGCGGACATCGTCGCCAAGCGCTATGGCATTTCCCGCGAGGCGCAGGACGAATATGCGCTGGTGAGCCAGCAGCGCACCGCGATTGCGCAAGCGGAAGGTCTGCTCTCGGACGAAATTGTGCCGATGACCACGATCATGGCCGTCGAGAACAAGGAGACCAAGGAGATCACCCGGCAAGAGGTGACGATCTCCAAGGACGAGGGCAACCGTCCGAACACGACCCTCGAAGGGCTCGCCGCCCTGAAGCCGGTCCGGGGCGACGATCAGTTCATCACGGCCGGCAATGCCAGCCAGCTTTCGGACGGCGCCAGCGCCTGCGTGCTGATGTCGGACGCCGAGGCGGCCCGCCGCAACATCGCGCCGATGGGCGTATTCCGCGGCTTTGCCGTCGTCGGCTGCGAGCCCGACGAGATGGGCATCGGGCCGGTCTTCGCCGTGCCGCGGCTCCTGGAGCGCACCGGCCTCAAAATGGAGGATATCGGCCTCTGGGAGCTGAACGAAGCTTTCGCCAGCCAGGTGCTCTATTGCCGCGACCGGCTCGGCATTCCGCAGGAGAAGCTCAACGTCAGTGGCGGCGCCATCGCCATCGGTCACCCTTACGGCATGTCCGGCGCGCGCATGACCGGCCACGCGCTCATCGAAGGCAAGCGCCGCGGCGTCAGATATGTGGTGGTCACCATGTGCATCGGCGGCGGCCAGGGCGCCGCCGGCCTGTTCGAAGTCGTCTGAGCCGCGAGCGCGCGGAGCCCCGCAACCGATCCGGAGATGTCCATGCTGCCTCCAACCACTCCGAGAGCTGAAGATCTGAGGCACCGCGTCATAGACTTCATGAAGGCGCATGTCTACCCCGCCGAGGCCGTCTATGCCGAGCAGCTTGCGAAAGCTCCGAGCCGCTGGGCGATCCCGCCGGTCATGGAGGAGCTGAAGGCCAAGGCGAAGGAGGAGGGGCTGTGGAACCTGTTCCTGCCGAAACGCGAATTCCCCGACGCGCTCACCAACGCCGAATATGCGATTTTGTGTGAGGAGATGGGGCGCTCGCCGATCGCGCCGGAGGCGTTCAATTGCTCCGCGCCGGACACCGGCAATATGGAGACCATCGCCCGCTACGGGAATGCCGAGCAGAAGGAGCGCTGGCTGAAGCCGCTGATGGAGGGCACGATCCGCTCCTGCTTCGCCATGACCGAGCCGGGCGTCGCCTCTTCCGACGCCACGAACATCCGTACCGAGATCAAGCGCGACGGCGACCATTACGTCATCAACGGGCGGAAATGGTGGAGCTCCGGCGCCATGGACCCGCGCTGCGCCATCATCATCCTCATGGGGCTGACCAATCCTGAAGGCCCGAAGCATCAGCGCCAGTCGATGGTGCTGGTGCCGATGGACACGCCCGGCGTCAAGGTCATCCGTGCGCTGCATGTGTTCGGCTATGACGATGCGCCGCACGGCCACGCCGAGGTCGATTTCGAGAATGTGCGCCTGCCGGTCGGCAATGTTCTGCTCGGCGAGGGGCGTGGCTTCGAGATTGCGCAAGGCCGGCTCGGGCCGGGCCGCATCCACCATTGCATGCGCTGCATCGGGCTTGCCGAGCGCGCGCTTGAGGATCTGTGCAAGCGGGCCCTGTCGCGCAGCACGTTCGGGCAGCCGATCGCCGAGCATGGGGTGACGAAGCATTGGATCGCCGAGTCGCGCATGGACATCGATCAGGCGCGGCTGCTGACGCTGCATGCCGCCCATGCCATGGATACGGTCGGCAACAAGGAGGCGCGTGCCGAGATCGCCATGATCAAGGTGGTCGCGCCGAATGTGGCGCAGCGCGTGCTCGACCGCGCGATCCAGGTGCATGGCGGCGGCGGGGTCAGCCAGGACTTCCATCTGGCTCAGGGTTGGGCGCATGCGCGCACCTTGCGGCTCGCGGATGGGCCGGACGAGGTGCATCGCGAGACCATCGCCAAGGTCGAGCTGGCGAAATACCGCAATAAAGGTCCGGGCGAACGGGTATGAGCGCACATGACACAATCAGCCCTCGCGGCGTGAACTGCCGAGTGAGGATGTATGGAAAATCCGGGCCAGGTGTCCTCCCGGACGGCCGGAGGTCGGGCCGGGACCCAATCCCGCTATCTGCAAGCTCGTGCCTTGTGGTGAAGCCAATAGGCCCCAGTACTCCGGCCGGGGCGACGGCCGAGTGGCTGGCGAGCTGTTCCACGCAACGCATTTTCGCACATGCGTTCGCGCCTATGGGGCGAGCGCCATGAGCGACGACGGCCGGATCGAAGGGCAGGGCGGAGCGCCGGAAGAACTTCCCGAGACGGTCGAGGTGCGCGAGGCGCATCGCTTCGACACCCGGCCGCTGGAGGCGCTCATCGCCGAGAAGCTCGGCGCGTATATGACCGACATCCGGCAGATGCGCGGCGGTCAGTCGAACCCGACCTTCGTTCTCGCCACCGACAAGGGCGAGTTCGTCATGCGCAAGCAGCCGCCCGGTCAGTTGCTCCCCTCCGCCCACGCCGTCGACCGCGAATACCGCGTGCTCTCCGCGCTCACCAAGACCAACGTTCCGGTGCCGAAGACCTATCTGTTCTGCGACGACCGCTCGGTCGTCGGCACGCCGTTCTATCTGATGCAGCGGATGAAGGGCCGGGTGTTCTGGGAGCCGACGCTGCCGGAGGTGGGGAAAGAGGAGCGGCGGCCGATCTATTTCGGCATGATCGACGCGCTAGCGCGACTGCATTTGGTCGACTATCAGGCGGTCGGCCTCGGCAATTTCGGCAAGCCCGGCAGCTATTTCGCCCGGCAGATCGCGCGCTGGACAAGGCAGTGGGAAGGCTCGCAGACGGATGGCCGCAAGAATCCGTCCGTCGACAAGCTCGCCGAATGGCTGCCGCGCAATATCCCCGAAGGCGACGACGAGACCGTCATCTGCCACGGCGATTTCCGCTTCGACAATATGATGTTCGACGGACAAGAGCCGCGCGTGATCGGCATCTTCGACTGGGAGCTATCGACGCTCGGCCATCCGCTCGCCGACCTCGCCTATGTCTGCGTCCGCCACCAGCTTCCGGCCGGCGCCTTCAAGGGCATGATGGGGCTCGATCTCGATGCGCTCGGCGTGCCGGGGCAGGACGAGATCGTTGCCTTGTACAGCGAGCGTACCGGCCGCGCCAGGACCATAACGCCATTCCATATGGCCTTCTGCCTGTTCCGGCTGGCCGTCATCCTCGAAGGCGTCTTCGCGCGCGCCCGTGCCGGAAATGCTTCCAACACCTCCGCCATCGAGATGGGGCCGCAGGCGATTTTCATGGCTGACCGGGGCTGGGAAATTGCCGGTGAGGCGGTCCTAAACGGCTGAATTCTGGAATTCGGTCCCTCTGGAACCGCGCGGCGATTCGGTTGTTTAAGGCCGAATAAAGCGCAATGCCACCGCAAGTTGCTGTTGCGATTTTAATACTCTTTTCCAATAAGTCTTTCCACGGACAACCTCTGATTTTATAAGTTTTTATGTATTTAAGAATTTGCTAACGCAACGCCCGGGGGAGCGTCTGATCGTGAATGGGACCTAAGCGGGAGACTAGCTTTGCCATATAGCTCTTACGCCTATTACGAACCCCCGCCCTACCAGTATGACGGGATCGATGGTTCCATCATCTTCATCCTGCTTTTGGCCGTCTTCGTCGGCGCGTTGATCTGGATCCTCAGCTGGGAATCAGAGAGCGATGAGAGACGGCTAATCAAGGACGTGGACAAAACCTTTGATGAGCTTCGCAGGGAAGCGACCACATTCGACAGGAAAGAATGGGTTCTCGCTTTCGACGAAGCGCAGAGACGGATTAATGCCAAAATTGCGACCAGGTTTCGTTAGCGTAGACAAAAGATGAAGGTTGCTGCGATGCAGATTGTGGCACGCTGACTTGACACTCACTTTCGATCGCGATTCCGAATTCCAAAGCAACAATCCGATAGATCGCCGCGCTCCCGCAGTCTAGTGTGGCGTCTCGCAATTGCCTTCCCCTTTCGCAGCGGCCTCGGCAAGGCAAATTGCGAGACATAAGCCACACTAAAGCATTGAGTTTGCTAGTGTCCCTTTGTCTCCGAATTGCCGAAAGTGCTTGCGGCAAATTGGTCGGCAATTCGGAGACGGGACACTAGGCTCTGGCGAACCAATTTTTCGGGAGATCGGACATGACGGCGGCGCTTCGCATGGGCGCGCGTGAGTGGGCGTTGCTCGTTTTTCTGTCGATATTGTGGGGCGGAGCCTTCTTCCTCGCCGCCGTTGCGGTGAAGGAGGTCGCGCCGTTCACGCTGGCTTTCCTGCGCATGGCCATCTCCGCCGTCGCGCTCGCCCTCGTCGCCAGGATCATCGGCCTCAAGGCTCCGCGCGACCCCAAGATCTGGGCCGAATTCGCCGTCCTCGGCCTCATCGGCACGGCGACGCCGTTTTCGCTGATCTATTGGGGGCAGACGGAGATCACCGGCGGGCTTGCCTCGATCCTCAACGCCACGACGCCGCTCTTCACCATCGTCTTCGCGCATCTCTTCACCCATGATGAGCGCTTCAATGCGCGCCGCATCGCGGGTGTGCTGACCGGCTTTGCCGGCGTCGCGGTGATCATCGGGCCGTCGGCGATCCTTGCGGCGGGCAGCGGCAATCTCCTCGCCGAGCTCGCGGTGCTGGGCGCCGCCATGTGCTACGGCGCCGCCAGCGTGTTCGCCAAGCGCTTCCGCGCCCTGCCGCCGATCATCATCGCCTGCGGCCAGCTTGCCTTCGGCGCTCTCACCATCCTGCCGCTGGCGCTCGCCTTCGACGACTCCTTGACGCGGCCTCCGCCGAGCATCGCCGCTATCGCCGCCGTGCTCGGCATCGCGCTACTCTCGACCGCTGTCGCCTTCATCGTCTATTTCGAGATCCTGCGCGCGGCGGGCGCGACCAATGTTATGCTGGTGACGCTGCTGGTACCGGTGAGCGCCATCCTGCTGGGCAGCCTCATTCTCGGCGAGAGCTTCGAGGCACGGCAATTTGCCGGACTGGCGCTGATCGCGGCCGGTCTGATCGTCATCGATGGGCGGCTCGTCAAATCGATCGCC
Organism: uncultured Alphaproteobacteria bacterium; assembly: GCA_963798805.1. Classification (GTDB taxonomy): domain Bacteria; phylum Pseudomonadota; class Alphaproteobacteria; order Rhizobiales; family Rhodomicrobiaceae; genus CAVZCK01. The sequence continues at coordinate 225,111 of CAWCVC010000011.1, read as the reverse complement.
GGAAGGCTCCGCGGACCCGGCTCTCCCGACGATGCGTCTGGCCTCACGCCGTCCCCCGTGTTAAACGACGCTCAAAAATCATGAAGCCACGAGGCCGTCATGCCCGATCATCCAACCGCGACGCGTACCGAAACCGACAGCTTCGGCCCGCTCCAAGTCCCCGCCGATAAATATTGGGGCGCGCAGACTTAGCGCAGCCTCGGCAATTTCAAGATCGGCGGCGAGACCATGCCGCCGTCGCTGATCCGCGCGCTCGGCATCATCAAGAAGAGCGCCGCGCTCACCAATCTGGCGCTCGGCAAGATCGACCCTAAGATCGCGGAGGCGATCGCCAATGCGTCGCAGGAGGTCATCGACGGCAAGCTGAACGAGAATTTCCCGCTGGTCGTCTGGCAGACCGGCTCCGGCACGCAGTCGAACATGAACGCCAATGAGGTGATCTCGAACCGCGCCATCGAGATCCTCGGCGGCGTGATGGGCTCCAAAAAGCCCGTGCACCCGAATGACGACGTCAACCGTTCGCAGTCGTCCAACGACACTTTTCCGACCGCCATCCACATCGCCGCCGCAGAAGAGGTCAATCACCAACTGCTGCCGGCGCTCGACAGCATCGCCAGGGCGCTGGAGGAGAAGTCCGCCGCCTGGATGGGGATCATCAAGATCGGCCGCACCCATCTTCAGGATGCGACGCCGATCACGCTCGGCCAGGAGTTCTCCGGCTACGCGGCGCAGATCCGCAATGGCATCGAGCGCGTCAAGAGCACGCTGCCTCGTCTCTATCAGCTTGCCCAGGGCGGCACGGCGGTCGGCACGGGCATCAATTGCCCGAAAGGCTTTCCGGAGCGCTTCGCCGAGGAGGTCTCGAAGATCACCGGCCTGCCTTTCGTAACCGCGCCGAACAAGTTCGAGGCCCTCGCCTCCAATGACGCGGCGGTGGAGCTGTCCGGCGCGTTGAACGTGCTCGCGGTGAGCCTGTTCAAGATCGCCAACGACATCCGCCTGCTCGGCTCCGGCCCGCGCTCCGGCATCGCCGAGCTGTCGCTGCCGGAGAACGAGCCGGGCTCCTCAATCATGCCGGGCAAGGTCAACCCGACGCAGTGCGAGGCCATGACCATGGTCTGCTGCCAGGTGATCGGCAATCATACGACGGTGACCATGGCCGGCAGCCAGGGCCATTTCGAGCTGAATGTGTTCAAGCCGGTCATCGCCTATAATGTGCTGCAATCCATCAAGATCCTGGCCGAGGCTTCCGTCAGCCTGACCGACAATTGCATCAAGGGCATCGAGCCGAATATGGATCGGATCAGAGAGCTGATGGAGCGCTCGCTGATGCTGGTGACGGCGCTGGCGCCGAAGATCGGCTATGACAAGGCGACCGAGATCGCCAAATCCGCGCATAAGCACGGCACGACCCTGAAGCAGGAAGTGCTGCGGCTCGGCTATGTCACCGAGGCCGAGTTCGACGACATCGTCCGGCCTGAGAAGATGGTCGGGCTGGGCGACTGACATGCCGGCGCGGATCGCCGCATTCAAGCCGGCGCGGCTGTCTCATGACGTGCTGGGCGGCTGGACGGCATCCGCGGCAGAAAAGCCGCGCAAGCGCTCGCTGGCGATCGCCGGGCACCGGACCTCGATTTCGCTGGAGCAGCCGTTCTGGGACGGGCTTCGCGCCATTGCGGTGGAGAAGGGCATTTCCGTTGCGACGCTCGTTGCGGCAGTCGACGCGGTGAGGGGCGAGGCGAGCCTGTCGAGCGCGCTGCGGTTGTTCGTCTATAGCCATCGCGCCGAGGTTTATCCGGGCGAAGGGGCGGTGTAGTCGGCGCGCTGCCTGGCTGACCATCCTCTTCTCTCTGGCACGCGGACCTGTTCGATGGGTCTCTGCGAGTGACCTTTGAGGCAGGCCCACAATTCTCCGTCGCCCCGGCCTTGAGCCGGGGCCCACTCGCCTTTGCAACTTCCGCAGTGCGTGTCGATGTGCCATTGGATCCCGGCTCGGCCTGACGGCCGTCCGGGACGACGTTCCTATCTTGGCGTCGGCTTTTGAGACGTCTCCGATATCATTGGCAATCCCGCCGAGCATCCGGCGCAGCCGCTACTGCCGCGTGGTATTCGACCCGTCCTTCGTCCGCAGCACCTCGCGGATCTTCGCCTCGAAATCGCTGGAGGCGGACGGTTGCGCCAGCTGCGGGTCGGCACGCCAGGACCCATCCGCCGGCGTATCCGTCGAGGTCTCCGTCCCGGTCGACCAGCCGCCGGTCGGAGCGGGTTTCGGGGCGGCGGGCGTGCCGGTGGTCTCCTGAGTTGGGGGCGCCTTTGCCGGCGTCGTGGTGCTGCCCGGCCCATCGAGGACCATGGGCGGCGCGTGCAGCAGCGACTGGGTGGGAATAGCCTCGGCGGGCGCGTTGGGCGCTCCGGGCTGCGGCGCGCTCGACGCGCTGGCATTGCTAGCGGGCGCGGGCTTGGCGGGACTGCGCGAAGCGCTCGGCGCGTGGCTCTGATTGCGCTGCCGGTCGAGCTTTTCGAGCTTGTCCATGTCCTGGTCCATGCGCTTGATGGTCAGGAAGCGCTCGAACTGGTCGGTGTAGAGGATCGGCTTCAGAGCGGAGAAACCTGTGAGCGGACCGGCAAAGACGAGGCGCACCGGCGGCAGGACCTGGCCGTCATCGGTCTTCTTGGTATGCGTGATCTGCCATTCGCTGTCGACGCGCAGCGAGGCGAGGTCGATGGTGACGTCGGCGTCGGCGCGGTAATCGTGCCCTTTGAGTACCGCATTGGAGATGCGGGCGACGCCGTCCTTGATGGAGACGGAGGCGGACACCGGCTCGAAGCGCAGACTGCCCTGACGGAATTCCTTGTCCAGCTTGGCGGCGAGCTTGTCCTTATCGGGGATTTCCTGGGTGAGATAGGTCGTCGCCGCCTTCTCCAGCACCGCCGGCGAGAGGCCGTAAAGCGTGCCGCCGCTGAGCTTGAGCTTGCCATCGCCCGAGATGACGCTGATCAGGCCGCGCGGGCTGAAGCCCTGGCCTTGCAGCGACAGATCGAGATCGGCGCTGCCTTTGGCCAGCTCATTGCCGCCATGGGCGCGGCTGAAGGCGGCGAGATCGACGTCGTCAGCCTTGAGCTTGGCGTCGAAATCGGCGCGTCCCTCCAGCGCCTTCAGACTGCCGGAAGCCGCGACGCTTCCGCCATAGAGCTTGCCGCCGAGCTGCGAGACTTTCAGCGTTCCGCCCTGCAAGGAGGCGTCGAGCTGGCCGTCGCTGACCTTCAGATCGTCGGAGAAGGCGATCGAGCGCGCCTTCAGCTTCAGCGTGCCATCGCCCGCCTGGAGCGCGGCGAGAGCGAAAGCCTGATTGGCCCAGACGCCGCCTCCGCCATTGGCGATAGTGGCGATCTGCGAGGTCAGGTCCTGGCGGTCCCAGTCGACCAGATAGGCGGCGATCTTCGGCAGCGAAACCGTGCCGGCATTGATATCGATCTTGGCCGAGGGCCGGTCGCCGGAGAGATCGAGATCGGCCTTGCCCCGGATGGTCTCGCCGCCGATGCGCAGCGACAGATCGGCGACATTGACGGCCGAGGCCTTTTTCAACACCGAAGCGCTGAGATCGATGGCGCCGGTGACGGGCACGCCGCCAGGCGACAGGCGCAGCATGGAGAGAGCCGTCGCGGCATGAGCGGCACGCAGGTTGAGCTTGCCATTGAGGCACCATGACGGCTTGTCGAGCGGGGAGATCAGGCCCTCGAACTCGCCGCGCGCCTGCGGAGTCTGCAGCTCTATCTTGCTGGTGAGCCCCGACTTCATCGCACCGAGCGCCGACACCTTCAGATAGCCGGCGCCGTTCTGGTTGGCGGCGTCATTCAGCGGCACCTCGGGCGCAAGCTGCGCGATAAGACGGCGGCCGTCGGCATTGCCGATCAGGCCGTTGACGTCGACGCGCGCGGCCTTGAGGTCACCGAGATCGCCGGTCAGCCGGCCGGTCAAGGTCAGCTCGCTGCCGGCGGCATTGCCGGCGAGCGTCAGCTTGAGCAGACTTTGGCGCGCTTCCGCATCGAGCGTACCGGAAAGCCGGAAGGGGGCGAGCGCGTCGATCCGCCTGCGGGTACCGGGGCTCATGCTGTCAAGTCCGCCGAGCCGGGCGAGATTGGTGACCGATTGCGCCGAGGGCGCGTCTATCGAGAGGTTGAGCGAGCCATTCGGCTTGGTGTCGAAGCCGGTAATGCGGCCGTCGGCTTTCACTTTCAGGCCGTCGGTGGTGGCGAGATTGAGTTCCTTGATGTCGAAGGTGCCGTTCTCGTAGCGGAAGGCCGAGCGCACGTCGCGCGCCTCGAAATCGGGAAGCTGGAGCTGCGAGATCAACAGGCTGACGCTCGACTCCTCCGCCTTGAACACCGTCCAGAGCACATCGGGCAGGCTGGTCTTGTGAGCGGGAACCGTTTCCGGCGGCAGCGCGGCATCGTCGGGGGGAGGACCGGCCGGCGTTTTCGACGGCTGGGCCGGCGGCAGCGCGGCATCATCAGGGGGAGGACCGGCCGGCCCGAGCTTCTGGCCGCCATAGAGTCCGCGCAGATCGAGCCGCTGGCTCTCCAGAGCCAGGAGGAGCTTGGAATCCTTCCCGTAATCATGCACCAGATCGAAGCTGAAGGAGGACTCGCCCAGCGAGCCTTTCGCCTTTTCGAAAGCGAGCCTGTCCGGGGTCAGGGCCATCTTGCTCGACAGCGAGAAGGTCTGGTCGCTGCCGGTATCGACGACGCCGAGCGAGGGAGCGGCCCAGCGCAGGAGCCGGGACAGGTTCTTGCCGTTGAGCGTGAAATTGCCGCCGAAGGCCAGGGCGTTGCCCGCCGGCAGCGTGCCCTGCACGTCGACATCGGTGTCGCCCGGAAGACGGGCCGTGAGATGATCGACCTTCCAGCCGCCGGCGTCATGAGATGCGCTGAAATCGAGCTGCTCGATGACATCGCCGCCAAGGCCGGCCTGCTGGATCTTGGCGTTGATCTGGCCTTGCCGCGGCGTGAAGGACCACCCCTGGAAGATGTTCGGCAGCGCCGCGATGGCGGCAACCGGCGTCGGGCGGCTGTCCTTCTGAGAGGAGCCGAGGATCTGATCGAGATCGAGCCAGGACGCCTCCAGGTCCATATCGAGCTTGGGGACGGTGCCCCAGGACGCATAGGCGCTGCCGGTCACCGATTGCGGCCGGTCATTCTGAGTGACGGTGAGCGCGATATTGTCGAATTTGGCGTCGTCGAGCGTGATCTTGGCGTTGGCGCGCATCTCGACGGCCTTGCCGGCTGCCGGGTCGCCAAGCTGGCCCGGCTCGGCTTTCTTGGCTTTGGCGTCGAGCGCCAGACGCGCAATCACCGGGCCGACATAGCGGACCGCGCCGCCGAGGCCCTTGAGGTCTCCGTCGAGCTGATAGAGGCTGACGCCTTTATCGGAGCGCAGCGACGCCTTGAACCGGACGCTGGCGTCGGGCTGCAGCTTGCCGGCGGCGAACTGGATCTCCTTCTCGTTGCCGCCGGCCGAGCCGGTGCCGGAGAAGTGGAACGGCCCGGAAAGGCCCTCGGCGGAAAAGGTGCCGGAGATGCGGTCGATCCGCTTCGGTGAGCCCTGGCGCCCTCGCCTCAGCTCGATGGCGCCGTCTCTGATGTCGACGCTGTCGAGGATCACATCGCGGACCGGGATCGGTATATCGAGGCCGTAAGGGCCGATGCTCTGCCAGGAGCCTTCGCCGAACTCGTCGATCTTGAGACGCAGGACAGGCTGATCGAGCTCGATGGATTTCGCCTCGATGGTGCCGCTGAGCAACTGTGGCACGGAAAGCGTAGCGTCGAGCTCCTCGACTTCGGCGAAGGGCCGCTCGAACTTGCCGAATTCATCGGCGATCCGCACGCCATGCATGCTCAAGGTCGGGATAGGCAGGATGGTCAGGTCGACATCGCCGTCGATGCGCACAGGGCGGCCGACAAGCTGCGCCGCATGGGTCTCGAACTGCGCCTTGTAGTCGTTCCAGTCGACCATATAGGGCAGGGCGAGCAGGGCGGCGAGCCCGGTCACAATAATCGTTGCAAGGGCAGCTAGAAGCGAACCCAACGAGACCTCCAGCCATAGCGGCAAAAACGGGGGCCGTTTCCCGTCCAGGCGTCGGACAATAAGGCAACCTTAAGGCAAAGCAATGATCTTGCCAGGGTTTAAAATATTATTTGGATCTAGTGCCTTCTTTGTGGCAGCCATGACAGCCAAGGCAGGTCCATGCTCTTTTCCCAAGAACTTAATTTTGCCCATTCCAACGCCATGTTCGCCGGTTGATGTACCGCCCATTTTCAAGGCACGTTCGACGAGGCGGTCGTTAAACGCTTCGACGCCCGCGATTTCTTCCGGATTTTCCATATCGACGAGCGGAACGACATGGAAGTTCCCGTCACCGACATGGCCGACGATCGGCGCGATCAGGCCAGCCTCCTCTATATCCTTGTGGGTTTCGGAGACGCATTCGGCAAGCCGCGACAACGGGACGCAGACATCTGTGGCGACCACTTTTGCGCCGGGGCGCAGCGCCAGGCCGGCCCAATAGGCGTCATGCCGCGCCTGCCAGAGCCGCGTGCGGTCCTCCGGCCGCTCGGCCCAGTCGAACGGCCCGCCTTCTTCCGCTTCGGCCAGCTCCTTGAAGATCGCCACCTGCTCCTGGGTCGCAGCGCGGGTGCCGTGGAATTCGAGAAACAGCGTCGGCACTTCGGCGAGGCCGAGCTTGGAATAGCGGTTCACCGCCTGCATCTGCAAAGTATCGAGCAACTCGATGCGGGCGAGGCCGAGACCGAGTTGTATCGCGGTCGTGACCGTCCGGCAGGCGCCATCCAGCGTCTTGAACGGGCAAACCGCCGATAACACCGCCTCCGGGATGCCGAACAGGCGCAGCCTGAGCGCCGTAGTGATGGCGAGCGTGCCTTCCGAGCCGACCAGCAGCCGCGTCAGATCGTAGCCCGCCGCCGATTTGCGCGCGCGGCTTCCGGTCTGGATGACGCTGCCGTCGGCCATCACCGCGGTCAGACTGAGGACCAGCTCGCGCATGGTGCCGTAGCGGACGGCCATTGTGCCCGAGGCGCGGGTTGCCGCCATGCCGCCGAGCGTGGCGTCGGCGCCCGGATCGACCGGAAAGAACAGCCCGGTGTCGCGCAGATGTGCTTCGAGCTCCTTGCGCGTGATGCCAGGCTCGACCTCGCAGTCCATGTCCTCGATATTGACCGAAAGCACGCGCTTCATCCGCGCGAAATCGAGACAGACGCCGCCATAGGGGGCGTTCAGATGGCCTTCGAGCGAGGTGCCGACGCCGAAGGGAATGATCGGCGTGCGGCTGGCGCGGCAGAGATTGACGATCGCCACCACCTCCTCCGTGCTCTCCGGAAAGATGACGGCATCGGCCGGCTGGTTCGGCAACCAGGTGGTGGTATGGGCATGCTGCTGCCGGAGCGCCAGCCCGTCGCCATAGCGCGAGCCGAAGCGGTCCTTCAGCGCGGCAAGGGTCGCGGCGCGGGCTTCGCTGTCGCGCCCGTTGGTGGTATTGGCGTCGGCAATTGTCATCAGCCTTGCGTCCCAAGCTGAAGCATCGGGGCCGGAGCCCCGTCTCGCCCGCATCATAGCGGGAAAGTGGACCGGATGCTAATGGGCGCGATGCGTCTGCTTAACATGCGGGATGCCGCGCCCGCCGGGTGGCATGACGCGGCCGAGCGCATGTGCACCCGGCACGCGCTCGAACCGCGGGAGATGATTGAGGCCCCTTCCGTCTCGAAAGGCGGGGCTTTCAGCCTGCTTATTTGGACTGAGTGGTGCGAAGCTGAAGCGTGCGGGCATGAACATGGCGCTTGAGCTCCGGCTTCGTCCTCGCCTTCAGCGAATTGCTCGCGGAGGCATCGAGCTGGCAAACCCAGTTGCCCTGGATCTTGACGGGCTTATAGCCGGGCGAACAGGCGGCGGCCGAGCCGACCATGGCGAGGGTTGCGCTTGCGGCGATGGCGGATGCAATGAGCGTGTTTTTCATGACGTCACCCTTTTCTTCGGAAAGCGGGATTGCCTCCTCTGCAGGGTTCGTCGCGATGGCTGCCGGGAAGGTTCAACGGTTTTCGAGCGAGGCGCCTTCCCGGCCATTGCAGACCGCCTCTCTAATTAGCCTTTCAGAGGCACCCAGATCTCGATGCCGCCGCGCCCGGTCGCCGGATCGAAGCTCTCGTCGTAATGCTCGATCATCATCAATGGCCCCTTCTCGACCTCGACCGAGGCCTTGGGCTGCCACTCGCCATAGATCGCCGCGCAGGTCGCGCCGATATTGGCGACATGGCCGCTATGCTTGAAGATCGCATAACGCCGCCGCGGGATGCGCACGCCGGAAAGGTCTTCGGGCAGGTCGTCGAGCGAGCGCACGGCGACGGCCGTCATATAGTCGAAGCCTTCCTCATCGCTCGATGGCACGAAACAAACGCCGTAGGCGTCGCGGCCGATCTGGCCGGGCGTCTGGCCGATATGCGGGGTGAAGCGCTGCCATTGGGCAGGGATTCCGGCGCGCTCCTCGAAGCGGCGGAACTCGCGGATGCCGGCCATGAAGAACGGACCGTGCTCGCGGATGGTTGGTTCGGCAACGGGGATGGACTGTGTTTCCGACATGACGAAAGGCTCCATGAGATCGAGATGATCGGCGCTGCCTTGCGCTCGAATCGATTCGGGCGTGACCCCGAAAAAGGCGCGGAATGCGCGGGTGAAGGCTTCGTGCGAGCCGTAGCCGACCGAGAGCGCCACCGGGAGAATGTCCTGGTCTCCGCCGGCCAGCATCCGCGCGGCTTCGCTGAGGCGACGGCCGCGCAGATAGCTGGTCATGGAGCGCCCGGTCGCCTGGGCGAAGATGCGCGAGAGGTGGAAGCGCGACATGCCGCTGGCGCTCGCCACCTCCTCCAGCCCGATCGGCTCGGCGAAATGGCTTTCGATATACCAGACGGCTCTGCGCACCGGCTCCATGGGCATTTCCCGATGATATGGGGTTCTCTCGAGCTCTCGCGAGCGTACCGGCGCGCGCCTCGCCGCGCTTGATCCGCGTTGCTATTTTCGGTGGCGGATGTGTGGAGATCAGCCGCGCCTATCCGCCGTCCGCGGGTCTGACCCGCGGACCAGCGCCAATGGCATGGGTTTACGAGCCCCGGCTCGGCGCTTCACGCCGTCCGAGGCGACGCAGAAGCGCAACGCTCCATTCACCAACTCCGCAAATTCCGCCTCGCATGTTATCCCCGCAGCTTTTGCCGCCCCTATAATCGCGCCCGTTCCTTCCCGGTAAGGGACGCGGGGCTCGAGACCGGCTCGCCTACGTTCGGGAAGGGATTGCGGTGCCTGAGGAATCCGCAAGGGCGTGGCCGATTCGCGAAGATAGGCCAGCCTTGCGGTGGGTGTAACGAACCCGCACTCAGGGGTTTTGCGGCTACGACCCACCTGTTGGCTGGGATGCGCAGGTCACAGGTTCGCCGTCGCAAAGCCCGATCCGGAAAGCCCGTCCCGCCGCCCGGCCGCTTAAGGGCTCCGCGGCGCTGCCGGGCGCAGGCTTGGCTGGAGGATGGCGAAAAGGCCGAACTCCGGCAGGCGATGCGCTTAAGGTGGAAATGGCAGGCTTTCGCCACACGGATCGGGCTTGGAAGAGGCGGCTGGCGCGCCAGGTCCGGTAAGTGAGCGGACCGGAGCCAAAATATCACCGCGCGCGGGCGGCCGAGAGGCTGCCATATATAAACGGACCAGCCTTTCGGCTGCCCGCGCCGTCCCTTTTGGGGGCGGAACAGGTGCATGATCCCGCAAAAGTGGGAACCGGTTTTGCGGCAAAGATCATGCCCAAACAAACAGCGCATCGCCTCGCGGGCTCGCCCGGCGAGGGGATCTGTGTTGGCACGAACTGAACCGCTCACTGTACGGCCGGCGAGACGCCCAGTGCCCGCGCGGCCTGTATCACACGGGTCAGCTTCTCCGGTGCGCCCGCCAGCGATTTTTGCGCCCGCTCGAGCGCGCTGCGCGCCTGATCCGGCTCGTTCAGCACCATGTGGGACCGTATCAGCATGATCCAGCCGTCGGCATCATCCGGCGAGGCTTCGAGGCGGGCCGCCAGCTGGCTGACCATGCCTCTCACCATGGCCTGCCGGTCGCCGGAGCTGAGCTGCTTGGCGTTCTCGATATCCTTCGCGCTCGGACCGCGGATCGGCGCAGGCGCCGCCACGGCCGTTTCAGCCTTCCGCTGCTGCAACTGCGCGCTGACATTGATGCCGCTGCTCTTTGCCACCTCCTCGATCCGCGCGCGCAGATCGCCGGCCCATTCGGCGCCCGCCGGCGCGGTCTTGTAGAGCGCAAGCCATTCATCGAGCGCGCCCTGATTATCGCCCTGCTGCGCCTTCGCAACGCCCTGGTAATAGCGCGCACGCGGATCGCTGGGGTCGGCGGCAAGAACCTGCTCGAAGACCGCGAGCGCATCTTTGTCGACCGTGCCGCCGGCAGCCTGGACCATCGCCTCGCCATACAGCGACTTGAGGGCCGGATCGTCCTTCCGCAGATCGACGGCGTGGCGGTAGGCCGTGACGGCTTCGCCGAGGCGGCCGGTCTTGGAGTACGACCATCCGAGCATGCGCCAGCCATCCAGATCATTGGGATTGGCGTCCAGCCGCCGCTCGAGGCGCTCCACCATCGTGGCGACATCGGGATGATCTTGGAGGTTATTATCGGTCGTCTGAGTTTTGGCGACACGCTGCGCCCAGCCGCCGCTGGCCGGCTCGATGGATGCGGCCGCCGCTGCCAGACTTTGCGGGTCGATCGCCTCCGGCTGCGTCGCGGTCTGGTAAATCCCAAACAGGCCGATTATGACGATCGCTCCCGCCGCCGAAATCACCGCATAATTCAGGTGGGTGCCGGCCGGCCGCGCCGGAGCCCTTTCAAGAACCGCCGCGAGGATGCGCTTCTCGATGTCCGAACGGGCGGCATCGGCGTCCTTTTCGTCGGTCAGGCCGGCCGACTTCTTTCGTTCGATCTCCGCAAGCTCATTCTTGTAGGCGTCCAAGCCGGAAATCTCGGCCGCCGGATCGTCACTGTTTGCGATAGCGCATAAGCGTGACTGCAAATTCGGCGCAGAGCTCCTGGCACGATCGTAGCACTGCCTTTACCGCGCGAAGCACAAGGTCAAAGTCTTCGTATCGACAGTACCGCGCAGGGGAACCGTTGCCGAGTCAATCGCAATTGCGAATTCCGGGTGCGCTGCGAACGACGCTGCCGAAGGAGATGCCTCCGTCCGCGCCGGAATCGACTGGTCCATAATTACCCGTACGAAGGAGACCGGCTCGGGTGTTTCGGTGTGCGGAAGGCTCTTGCGAATTCTCTTCCGCCAATCGAAGAACTGCCGCGGACGCAGCCCATAGCGTTATGCAACTGCGGGGATCACCGCACATCGGCAATGCTTCCATCCCGATCCGCGCCTTGGCCTCCTCTGGCCACTGACGGCGGCAGCTGACGCTGGTAATCACCTCAACGCGGCGAAACTCCCCTTTGCGGGCTGCTCCATAGCTGCGATCATCGTCTGATCCGCGAGCGTGACAAGGTGGGAAGCGGTTACGGTCACTTCGTGCGAACGGTCGATGCTCGGTATGACCATGCGTGGAGGCGGCGCCTTTTGGACGCTTGTTGGTGGGAGCTCGACAATTCGGGCCCGCCTCGGTGGATTGCCCCCGTCAAAGGCGGGGCCGTTGACCTCACCCAAGGCACGAGATTGCAGAAAGCGGGATTGGATCCTGGATCTCGCTTTCGCTCGCCTGGGACAGCGGCCTTGCCTAAATCGTCCTCACTTTCTTAGGATTTATCCGGAGAGCTGCAATTTCCAAGGCCACTGGTTTCGCCGCATCGCTTAAATGGCCACCTGCGTTCCGATCTCTATGACCCGATCCCGCGGGATCTGGAAATAGGAGGTCGCATCCTCCGCCGCACCGGCCAGCCAGATGAACAGGCGCTTCTGCCAACGCGGCAGGCCGTTCTTCGCCGCGATCCTGAGCGAGCGGCGGGAGAGGAAGAACGATGCCTCGTTCATCTCGACATTGAGGCTCTTGCGTTTGCAGTGCGTGAAGATCTTCGGGACGTTCGGCGTCTCCATGAAGCCGTAGCTCGCGACGACGCGCCGCAAATGCAGCTGTTCAATGTCATGAACCTGGCGACGCCACAGAGCGCGGTTCTATCAGCGCTCATCTTCAACGCGCTGATGATCATCGCCTTGATCCCGCTCGCGCTGCGTGGCGCCGCTTACCGGCCGCTGTCACCGACGGCGCTTCTGCAGCGCAATCTGCTTCTCTATGGAGGTGGTGGGCTGATCGCGCCCTTTATCGGAATCAAGCTTATTGACCTCGCCATCGGCTGGGTGGGCTTGGCGTAGAGGGCGGTTTCTAACTGGCACCCGTCGCCATTCGATCCGATAAACCCAGAGGCGGGGATGTTATTCGTGCGCGAAGCTGCTCATGGTTGCAGCGACATAAATCTCGTGGTGAGCCGTGCATCGACATCAGCAGGGGCCACCAAGGTTTTCCCGGCTAGCCCCTGTTCGACGAGCCACAGAATGTCAGGGCCGCTCCATCAGAACCGATAACGGCGATGAAGCCACAGGGCCGATCCTCAGCGTCTGAAGCAGATTGTCCTGAGTCAATGGCCAGCATGTGGCATCCAGACCCGGACCTTTAGGACACTCCGAACAATAACTGAATCGCAATCCGTGTACGTGCGACGGTGTGACTCAGCCTGCTGGGATTCCGGATCTGGGCGAACAAGGGTATGTCGGTTGCATGATCGACGAGGACGCCATTCAATATCGCTGGGACACGGTCGGCATCCGGCTCGACGAGCGGGGGCGGCGCCTGTTCGCAGCGGCCGAGGTGCGGACCGCCGGCTGGGGCGGTCTTGCGGTTGTCGCGCGGATCACCGGGCTCGCCCGCTCGACGATCAATCGCGGCGAGGACGATCTCGATGCGAAGCCGTTGGCGAAGGGGCAGGTTCGTCGCTGCGGTGGCGGACGCCGGGCCGTTGCCGAAACGGATCCAGAGCTTGTGCCCGAGCTCAAGCGCCTTGTCGAGCTTGCAACCCTCGGCGATCCTATACGGCCTCTGATCTGGGTGTCGAAGAGCATGGACAAGCTGGCCGAGACGCTGACGGCGATGGGGCACCCGATCAGCGCCGATACCGTGCGCAAGGAGCTGGTGAAGCTCGGCTTCTCGCGCCAGCACAATCGCAAGGTGGATGAAGGCGCAAGGCATCCCGACCGCAACGCACAGTTCGAGCACATCAACATGAAGGTCGTCGCGGCGCAGGCAGCCGGACAACCGGTCATCTCGGTCGATACGAAGAAGAAAGAGCTGGTCGGCAACTTCAAGAATGGTGGCTCCGACTATCGGCCCAAGGGCAACCCGCAGCGTGTGAACGTGCACGATTTCGTCGACAAGGAGCTCGGCAAAGCGGTGCCTTACGGCGTCTATGACGTGGCGGCCAATGCCGGATTCGTCAGTGTCGGGATCACCAGCGACACGGCCGAGTTCGCCGTCGAGGCGATCCGCAGCTGGCTCGGACGGATGGGACGTCAGCGCTATCCAAAGGCGCAAGAGCTGACGATCACGGCGGACTGCGGCGGCTCGAACGGCGCGCGCGTGCGCCTCTGGAAGGTCGAGTTGCAGAAGTTTGCCGGCGAGACTGGGCTCGTGCTCCACGTCCACCACTATCCGCCGGGCACGTCCAAATGGAATAAGATCGAGCACCGCATGTTTTGCTACATCACGCAGAACTGGCGTGGCCGTCCGCTAACGGATCGTCTCGCAATCGTCGAGCTGATTGGCGCCACGACGACAAAGGCTGGACTGAAGGTCGAATGTGCGCTCGATACCCGCACCTACGAGAAGGGCATCAAGGTCAGTCACGCCGAAATGGAGCGGCTCGACATAACAGGCGATGATTTCCATCCCGAATGGAACTACACAATCAAACCAAGACAACCAGGGTTTTCGTAGCAGTTATTGTTCGGAGTGTCCTAAGATGAGCGCGACGACGAATATCGTGAGCAGCACTCGGATGAAGCGTTTGACAAGCGACAAGGACCGTCCTGCAAGTCCTGTATCGCGTAGCGACCGATTGCGGCTTTCCTTCTGCCGCCAATAGTACAGCATGACACCATCTCATGGGCAAAGCGGTGTCCGAGGGTAGCGTCGCGATGTATGTTGGAAATTGATTTGGCGCGGTCTCCGGCGGGCTGAACGTAGCGGATCAGGCGGCGAGGTCAATTGGCAGATCGGCCGGCTTCACAGCCAGCGTCTTCCAGCCATCGACTTTCCGCATACTGATCTGTCCGGAGGCGACCAGCGCCCAGAACATCATGGCCGCGGTTTCGGCCGAAGGCAGCACGGTTTGCGTTTTGATCCGGCGCTTGAATTCCTCGTGCAGCCGTTCGATCGCATTGGTCGTGCGCGCGCTTTTCCATTGGCTGACCGGCAATCTGGTGAAGGTAAACAACCGGTTGCCGGCTTCCTCCAGGCACTCGGCGACGGCCTGGCAGCGCAATCGCCATTTACGCAGGAACGCCTTACGCTTCTTCTCGATTTCATCCGCCGACGTTGCATAGATCATGTCATTGTAATCTGCCGAAACCTCCTCGCGCAGCCGTTCTGGTGCATGAGCGAGCAGATTGCGGTGCTTATGCACGGTGCAGCGCTGGGTGGGCACATCGCTCCAGAGCTCGGCAAGCGCCCGCTCCAACCCCGAGCCACCATCGACGATCAGGAATTCCGGCTTGCGCAGGCCGCGCTTGATCAGATCGTCGAGCACGACCCGCCAGGCCTGCGCCGTCTCGCCGCCCATATTCTTCACTGCCAGCAACACTTTCTGGCCGTCGGCGCCAATGCCGAGCACGACGAGAAGGCAAATCGTCGTGGCCTTCTTATCGAGACGGACGCGCACGACGGTCCCATCCAGGATCAGCCGGACGATGGGTTCGTCGGTCAGCGAGCGCTGGTTCCAGCTTTCCCAATCGGTCTTCACCTTCCGCCAGACCCGGCTGACCGTATCCTTGCTCACGGAGCCGCCGAACAGCGCGCCAAGCGCTCGCCGGACACGTCGCGTGTTGGTCCCGGCCAGATAGGCGCCGGCAATCAGCGCGTCGGCGGCTTTCGTGCGCCGCTGGTAGGCGGGCAGCACCTTGCTACGCCATTCCGTTGTCTTACCATCCGGAGTCTCGATCCGAGCCCGAGGGACGCTGATCAGTGTCTCGCCGAAAGTTCCCATCAGCGACCGCGAGCGGTGACCATGGCGATGGCCCCGGAGCGGGCCGTCACCCGCGGTTTCGCCATCCGGCGTCTTTGATCGCGAACCGGGGCAAGCTTTGGCGCTCCGGGCATAGCGTGTCCGCGACAGCGCTTCATCGAGTTCCGCCTCGATCATCGCCTGGATGAAACCATGCACACGGTCGCGCACGGCGGTTTCGATCGGATCGAACCAATCCTCAAAAAGCTGGGCGCTCGCCGTCGCCGCCGGCTGCTGGTCCGCGAGGTTTATGATATTGTTTGGCATAGCGTGGTCTCCACCGGCGCTTCAACGCCGGAATCGTTTTGGGTTGAACACCCGGAGACTACGCAACCTTCAATTTCCCACCATATCCGCGACGCTACCCCACTGCGCCGTTATGCGGCAGAATGTCGAGCGTGCCGGAGCCGATCACTGCAACGCGGTGAAGCAGCGCGGGATCGAGGCCGATTTCGGCAGCACGCGCCATATAGGTGCTTCCAAGCGTGTCGAGCGCGATGGTCAAACCTCCTGACGCCGAGCCAGTGAGCGCTGCCAGCAGATTCGTCGATAATGCGAGCGACACGAGCGGTCCGCCACCGATGCCGAGCACCCAATTGCGAACGGCGCTGAAGGCCGGCATCGCGGCGACGACAGCGCCGAAACCGACCAGACTTGCAACGCTCAGCGCCGGCAGGACGGATGCATTTGCGCCCGCGTCCATGGTTTCTCGCAGCTTGGGCAACCTCTGACGGTTAATCGCGAGCACCGTAGCGCTCGCGCATGCCAGCGCGGTGACCACTGACCAGAACTCCGCTGACGCTCGACAGTGACGTTGGACCCCAGCGGGCTTCGGCCAAGAATCCGAAGTCGCGCGAGGGCAGGATGATGAGAGACATTACGAGATTCACCGCGACGACGACGATCAGCGGCAGGCCTGCCAGAAGAAGAGGCGGCCCGACTTCGGCAATGCGACCATGGACAATCTCGGCCGGGTCGAATTCGCGCGCCGTGGTGGCGCGGACGCGAAGTACATCATCGTCGACGATGCGCCCCACTGGCGGCGGCATTCCCTCGCCAAATCCCTCGCCATCTCGTCTCGCACCGCGCTCTTGCCGATAGAGCCACCACAGGCCGAAGCCAAGCATTATCGCTGACGCGAGCAAGCCGAGGCCGGGCGCAGCAAAGGGCGTGGTGCCGAAGAAGGGCATCGGAATGGCATTCTGGATCGAAGGCGTGCCGGGCAGCGCGGACATGGTGAAAGTCGATGTTCCAAGCACAATCGCGGCAGGCATCAGGCGCCGCGGGATGCCGGCCGACCGGAAGAGGGCCTGCGCCATCGGCGCGAGCACGAAAAAGGCTACGAACAGGCTGACGCCACCATAGGTGACAAGCGCACCGGCGAGGACCACAGCCAGGACCGCCCTTCGTTCGCCGAGCAGCCTCGTCATGCCGTCGGCGATGGCAGAAACCGAGCCGCTGTCTTCCATCAGCTTGCCGAACAGCGCGCCGAGCAAGAATATCGGGAAGAACTGCGCCAGAAACTGCGCAGCGCTCCCCATGAAAGTCTGGGTCCAGTGAGCCAGCAGCGGCTCGCCCCCGAACAGGGCCGCAACCAGCGCCGCTGCCGGTGCGAGGAGAAGAACGCTCCAGCCGCGAAAGGCAAGGCCGACGAGAACCCCGAGCCCGACGAGCATACCGGCGAGCCCCATGGTCAAGTCCCCTCCAGCAGCACGTCGAGATCGAGGGACGAGCGACGGCCGAGATCATCGCCATGAGCGGTCAGGAAATCGTCGGCTGCAGCGCGTCCGCGATCATGCAGCATGGTCAGAAAGGCCCATTCCGCATTGAGCTTGGACGAATAGCCGAGATCGAGCATGATGTCGCTGGCCACCCGATGAATCCGCATCGCGGCCCAGCGCGTGCCCTCGTCATTTCCCGGATGCGCGACCTTCCGCAGCATTCCGATCATCCTCAATTCCTTGAGGAGCACGGCGTTGAACGACACCTCATTGAGCCGGTTGAGAATGTCGCGCGCGGATTGGGGGGAGTCGCGGCGCTCGACCGGATTGATCTGTACAAGGATCGTATCGTGCGAGTCGCACTCGCGCACCAGGGGCGTCACGGTTGGATTTCCGGCGTAGCCACCATCCCAATAGGGTTCACCGTCGATCTCGATCGCCTGGAACAGGGTCGGCAGGCACGCGGAGGCAAGCAGCACGTCAGGCGTGATTTCACCATTGCGGAATACGCGGCCCCGGCCGGTGCGGACATTGGTCGCCGTAACGAAGAGTTTAATCGGACCTTGCGACAGCTGCTGGAAATCGACGATCTCCGCAAGGATGGCGCGCAGCGGATTTGCGCCCATGGGATTTGCATCGTAGGGCGACACCACGCGCGCAATCATGTCCATCGCCACGAAAATCGGAGAGTGATCGAGCGTCCAACGGCCGAGAAGCACGTCGAGAGGGCTTCTTTGAAAAGGACTGAGGCGTGCCGCGTGGGACACCTTGCGCCAGAATTCTTCCAGCGCAGCGCGCGCGCCGGAGGCTCCATCTTTAATGTAGCCGTCGGCAAGGACCACCGCGTTCATGGCGCCGGCCGACGTCCCCGAAATGCCGTCGATCCGAAGCCAGCCTATTTCGAGAAGACAGTCAAGCACCCCCCAGGTGAACGCGCCATGTGAGCCGCCGCCTTGAAGCGCGAGATCGATCAAGAGCGGATCCCGGTCCATGCGAGTGGTCCGTTGCCGCTATGAGGTGATGGGCCTGGGTACTCTGGAGGCTCGGACCGATTTGCGCAGCAACGCGAACAGGCTGCCGCCGGTTATGGCTCCGAGGACATACATAGTGCCAGTCAGAAGCGCGAGGGGAGCGCGGATGCTGAACCCGAGGAACGACATGGCCACTATCTCGCGATTCTGTATACTGAACAGTATGGTGGCGGCTGCGAACAAGATGATGATAGCCAGATAGATCCAGCGCATGGCAGCCTCAGCCTTCTCTTGCAAATTGGACGGGCGGACTTCGAAATCCGCCAACCGCCGCTTGCATTCAAGCGTGTCTGGTCAGACAGAAACCGACATCCGTGGGCCAAAGAGGGCCTTGATCGCGAGCCATCCGCGCCGATCCGGCAAATCTCTTTTGTTATGCCACTCTGGTGAACCCGACATTGTCACCTATGACTGTGGACGGGCCGATCGGCAGCGGTTCCGCAATTGCGACATTGAGCTTTTCGAACTCGATATTGTTCTTCCACACCTTGCGTAAGAAGTCTTCGAAGACCTGGATGGTCAGCTGTTCGCCGGGGCAGCGACGATAGCCGAAGCCGAAAGATGCAAAACCGGCATAATCGCACACGGGTAGAGGCTTGCCCTCAACAATGCCGTAGACGGTGCCAAAGCCGCTATTATGGATAACCGCCTTCCGGCCATCCTTTACCTCGAAGGAGGTTCGATTGAAGGGGCATTTGGCAAAGCCTATCTCTTCGCACCTGGCTTCGTCGATCTGGTGACTCGTCGGCACCGTGTTGTAGCGATCTGGATCGAACTTTTCCGGGTCCTTCCAGTGTGTTGGGTCGAAGCTCGTCTCCGGGTGTGGACTGATGATATAGCCGAATCTTTGGAAGGGTGGCGTCCTTACTTCCGCCAGGGCCGATATGCTGCCACCGTTCGGCGAAATCGTGCGAAACAGCTCCATAACAAAGCGTTCGAGCGGCGTAAACGGGTTCCCCGATGCATCGTCGTAGTTGCCTTCCATGGTCTTCTTGAACCAGGCTCGTGTGTCGGGGTCGCCCGTGTCTTTTGCCAGTTGGAGCATGATGTTGTATATCGTGTTGCCCCACTGGCTCAGCGCCACGAAGTTGTGGAAGACCTCAAAGACCACGTCCTTGTGCGCGAAATACTTTCCTTCGCCACCATTCTTTATCCACCAGTAGACGAAGGTCTTCTCTGGATTCGGCGTCTTCCCGCTTACAAGATCGCCGATTCTGTCGTCGATCCACCGTTTCAAGACGGGTAGATGAGACCGCACGGTCATATAGTTGTCGTAGACAATCTTCTGGGTAGGATCTCGATATGCGAGGACGGTATTAAAGCTTAGGCCGATCTCATGAACGCTGTTCGGAATTGCGTCGGGTTTAACGCCCAGATGCAGGTCCCAGTAGAGGTCGAAGTAGCTCTCAAGATATGGCCTCATCAAAGGCTTGCCGGCATTGCCCTCGTGCAAGAGCTTATCGAAAAACTGCCGGACCTTTTCGCTGTACATTGGGCCGTATAGGTCCGGCGTCAGTGCGGAGATGTAAATCCGCTTTCTGCGGTTGTCCGGTCCACGCTTTTCCAGGCTCTGTAGAAAAACTGTGACGCCATTTTCCGGAGCGGGCTTCCAAGTCTCGCTCAGCAACCCCCAGAGATCGTACGGCAAGGCGTTTTCCTTGGTGAGGTTTGTATCGATCATGGGAAGGGACGGCCGTTCGCCCTCGTAGATGCTCGCCAAAAAATGCGGAATGATCACATTCTCGACATAGGCAGGATCGAAGTCATCGCGGAATTGGTTGCGCAAGCGAGTGACGGCTGACTCGAGATAGCGGGGCGCTAAGACCTGATCGGCAGCAGGGCGTGATTGGGAAACGACAGGTTCAAATACCGCTCCAGCTGCAGCGGCAGATCCGGCGAGTAAGAAGGTCCTTCGTTTCATTGCAAACCTCTAACCTCTCTGGACGCGGTGCGCCCTGTGTTGTCCCGCGAGCCACGACTTTTCGCTTCGAGCACCTATGCGTGGCTTTTCAGCCCCAGACCGACGAGGATGTAGCCGATGCCGGCGAATACGAGATCGATGCCCAGGAAAATTCCAAGGGCGAACAAACCGGAGACCGGCCAATGCGCCAGGATCACGATGCCGAGAAGGAGTGTGATCAGGCCGGAGAGAGCCACCAAAATCCAGGGGCGCTCCGCCGTCAGATTAAAGGCCAGGATGAGCCGCATGACGCCCGAGACGATGAGCGCCGCGCCGAGCATCAAGGTCAAGAGAGCCGCGGCGAGCAAGGGATTCTCGAAGACCAGGAAACCGGCTACGACATACAAGGCGCCGAGCGCGAGCCAGAGCAGGAATTTGCTCCAGGACTTCAGTTGGAACGCGCTGATGATCTCCGCGATGCCGGCAACCACCATCATGATGCCGACGACCAATACGCTGACGACCGTGGCGAAAACGATGCTGGACAGGGCGATCAGGCCCGCAACCAGGTAGACGACGCCCAGGGCCACAACCCAACCGGACCTGGCTCGCAGTGGCGCGACTTCGGAAAGGGGGTCGCTCCGACCATGCAATACGCTGACCATTTTCAAGCCTTCCCGACTGTCCAGGTGAAACCGCTTCTCATCAAGGATCCGGCGAACGATAGCACGCGCCGGTCGACCGAAATGTCGGCATCCGGACAATCGCGAAAAGAGTCCCAATGTCTCGAATTTGAGGGTTTTGTGGGTTGCGCTCCTCAAAGAGGGCAATAATGCTGACGGTCTGCGCAATGACCGCAGACCCGCATGCGTCGTGACGCTCGTGGATCCTATGCGTCAGAGCACTAACGAATGCGCTTGAGGCTCGACAGCCTGGACCGCACGGGTCTCCGCATAGCGGGCTGGAATACTCAAAATCTTGAAATTCTTTTGGATTTGTCCGGAAGACGACAAATTCGTCGCCATCCATGTGTTACCATCTAGCATAATTCCAATTAACGGACGCCATGTTCCGGTTCTTACATGATTTCATCGCCTTGTTATCAATAATGATAATCCCGTTATATCTAAACTTTGACGAGGATTAGATAAAGGATGCTTAATTCGTCCGTACGGACAAGCGATACATTCATCATAAATCTGTGTTTTTATTATCCAGAAGAACAGGTGAGCAACAGTACATCGGTCCCGGCCGTCAGTCGAGCGGAGCGAGGATGCCAGCGAAAGGAGTGGGTATACTATGAGCACGGAACAAGTTGCTAAGGTCAAAATTGGAGCAACCGCGCTAGTGCACTGACGCAAACAGAGGATTCACACGCGGCCTAGTTCGTGCGATTCTGCTGATATGGCACAAACCGTCAGCATCATCATCGCCTCTGAGGACCGCGCGCGTTTGGCGGCGGTTATTGAGGATCGCAACAGCGCGCAGAAGCACGTCCAGCGGGCACGGATCGTTCTTCTTTCGGCAGACAGGCTGCCCGTTCTGGAGATGGCGAGGCAGATCGGTGGCAGTCGCCCGGCGGTGTGGCGCTGGCAGTTGCGATATGCCGAGCAAGGGGTGGATGGCCTCTTGCGGGACAAGACGCGCAAGCCGGGCAAAGCCCCTGTTCAGTTGGAGACCGTGGCCAGGGTGCTGGCGCTGCCATGCTCCGAGCCACCCCATAACGCGACGCATTGGACCGGCCGGGCGGTCGCCAAGGCTGTCGGCGTCAGCTTGCGGACGGTGCAACGCATCTGGGGTGGGCATCGCCTTCAACCTCACCGCTTACGCACCTTCAAGATGTCCAACGATCCCGCCTTTGCCGCGAAAGTGGAGGATGTCGTCGGCCTGTACATGGAGCCGCCCTGTCATGCCGTGGTGCTGTCCATCGATGAGAAAAGCCAGATTCAGGCGCTCGATCGCACGCAACCCGGCCTTCCGCTGAAGCCCGGCAAATGCGCAACCATGACCCACGATTATAAGCGGAATGGCACCACCACCCTGTTCGCCGCGCTCAATATTCTCGATGGCACCGTGTTGGGGCGTTGCATGCAAAAGCACCGGCATCAGGAGTTTATCAAGTTCCTCAATGCGGTGGAGCGCGCCGTTCCGGCGGGAAAGGTCATCCATGCCATCCTCGACAATTACGCCACCCACAAGCATCCCAAGGTCAAGCAATGGCTGGCCGACAATCCGCGCTGGGTCTTCCACTTCACGCCCACATCCGCATTCCCCGCCTTCGCGGGGACAGGCTCTGGCTCAACGCCGTCGAGGGCTTCTTCTCAGTCATCACCCGAAGGCGCATCCGTCGCGGCGTCTTCAAATCCGTCGCCGAATTGGAAGATGCCATCCGCCGCTACATCCGCGATCACAACGGTCACCCCAAGCCCTTTGTCTGGACGAAATCCGCCAAAGAAATTTTCGGCAAACTCAAGCGCCTGCCTGCACCATCTGAATGAGTCAGTGCACTAGCGGTCCTGTTCACCCTGACACTTGGGTTGACCGCATCCTCCGGCACCTCGGCCAGTTCGATCAATGAGACCGCCCTTGCCAAGACGGCAAAAGCGAATTCGCTCGTCGAAGAGGTGCAGTGCCGTACGCACCGCGTCTGCGATTCGCGGGGCTGCCGCAGCGTGCGTCGCTGCTCGACGCCCAGCAGGAGATCGCGTTGCCGGTCGCGCCGCGTTTGCGATTCGCGGGGCTGCCGCAACGTCCGTCGCTGCTGGTGAACCGTGAGGCGGCCGCTACCGGAACCGACAGCCTTTTAGTGATGCTGCGGGTACGGAAAATGTGGCTGGTAGCTGGGCGCGTGCCGGTGTCGAGGTCGGCTTGACGGAGTTGGCGCGCCCCAGTCGGTCGGGTGAAACGCAGAGAAAAAATCTGCGACGATTGCCGCCATTTGCAATGAGCAAGTCCCGGAGGCGACAGCTATGGCCCTATTTAAAAAGCGCCAAAGTATCGATCTCCTTCGTCGAAATCTGGTGATTGGCTCCCTCGCATCGGCGGCGACTTTGCGGTCGACAGGATGGCAGAGAGCAATCGCTGCCCAAACGAACTCCTCCGAGGAGCAGCCTCCGGTGTCCGTGGATGCGGCTAGGAAAGCGGTCGAGAGCTTCAAAGATGTAATTTTACGTATTTCGCATGAAGTTTGGAATAACCCTGAATTGTCCCTCCACGAGGATGTATCCTCGAAGATTCACATTCGGGAACTCCGCGACGCAGGTTTCACGATTGTTAGCACCGGGACATCTGGCATCCCAACAGCCTTCGTTGCCGAATGGACCCAAGGCGATGGAGGCGCAAAGGTTGGCTTCCTTCCAGAATATGACGCGTTGCCAGGGCTCGGCAACGCGGCAGAACCACGCCAGACACCAGGCCCGAAGGATGTGGAAGTCGGCCATGCTTGCGGCCACAACATGCTGGGCGCGGGCTGCACAGGAGCAGCCATCGCTCTGCGCAAGATGATGATGGATGATGGTACACCGGGCACGATCCGCGTCTTTGGCTGTGCCGCTGAAGAAACCCAGGGAGCGAAGGTCTTTATGGCGCGAGATGGTCTGTTCGACGACCTTGACGCTTGTCTTTCTTGGCACCCGGCTCCTGCGACGGCCACCGGCCTAATTCGAACGGCTGCCGTTAACATGGTTCGGATTACGTTCCGCGGCCAGACTGCCCATGCGGGCATCGCGCCTTGGGAGGGGCGCAGCGCCCTCAAAGGGGCCGAGATGTTTGGGATCGGCATTCAGTTTATGCGAGAGCATGTCAGACCTACGACACGCCTGCACTATGTCTACCCAGCAGCCGGAGACACACCCAACGTCGTGCCCGACCATGCAGAGGTCCTCATTATGATCCGAGACGTCGGCCGAGATCAGGTCGACGAGGTTACCGAATGGATCCGTGAGGTCGCAGAAGGCTCAGCGACTATGACCCAGACTAATGCCGAGATCGACCCATTCTTCGGTCTGCACGACCTTATGCCAAATGAACCGCTAACCCGCCGTCTACATCAACTCATCAGCGCAATCCCCATCGATTGGACCGAGGAGGAGCAGGAATTCGCCCGAGCCTGCCAACGGGCGACAAAGCTGGAGGAAGTTGGGCTCTCCGAATCCGTGCTTCCGATTCTGCCGGAGACCCCGACCGGCGGAGCGACAGATGTCGGCGACGTCAGTTACAATACGCCCGTCGGGATATTCGCTTGGGCCACAATGCCTTGGGGCGTCGGGCTGCACACGTGGCCTGTGACGGCGTGTGGCGGTATGTCAATCGGTGATAAGGGCAGCATCAATTCGGCGATCGTCATGACAGGAATTGGCCATGACCTCATGACCAATCCGGAATTGCGCGCCGCCGTCCGTGCAGATTTTGAGCGCCGCAGGGCTGGGCGCAAATACGTATCCCCGCTGCCTGCGGACAGAAAGCGCCCCGAGGGAATTCCTGCCCACCTTTTGCTGCGCCACGGCCACCACGAAATTGTAGACGAAGTCTATGAAGAAACCGGTCAGCGCTGAAACGACCATAGACGTTGCGCCGCATGCTATGAACGCAGATGCTCGGGGCTTGAAGGTCGTATCTCATTGGGCGGGAGTATCACGAGCGCTCGACGTAAGCACTCCGCCCCGGAGCGGTCTCCTCCCACTTCCTTCGACAGTCTGCGAACACTATGCCGGAATGACTGGCAGCAGCAGAAAGCTCTCGTACTCGCCGCCGGAATAGAGGGTGTTGGTGCCCGTGTTATAATCGGCGTGATAGTGCATGTAGCCCTGGCTGGCGACGCCATCACGCGGCTGCACGTCGAGCCGGATGCGGTGGCCTTGTCTGAACACCATCGAGGTCGGCCAGATCTCCACATCGACCTTCACGATTTCGCCGGGCTTCAAATAGAGAGGGTGCGTGTGCCTGTGATAGGGCCGGTAGGGCAGCGACCGCGCGGGATCGAGCTCGCGGTGCGAAACGCGCAGCCAGCCCTTCGCCACCGGTACCGGCGACCCCTGCTGACCGGTCTCCGTCACCTCATTGCCGTCGGCGTCGAAATTGCGCAGTGTCAGGAACAGATCCATATCCTCGGCTGAACTCGACACCCAGAACGAGGCGGCGAGCGGACCGGTGATCTCGAGGTCTTGCTCCAGCGGCGGCGTTTCCAGCCTGATCCCCATGCCCGGCTTGATACCCCCGCCCCCCATCACCTGCGAGGATGAAGCCGAGGTCGAGCCCATGCTGCCGAAGCTCGACGCCGGATAGCTGCGCGAGGCGACCGCCTTCGGATTTTTGCGCACCAGGGCCGCGGAATTGTCCGGCGCACCGGCCGGCGGCAACGCCAGATCGAAATAGAGCTTCGTCCACTGCGTGCGGGCGAGCGGCCATTCCTGCTCGTGCCGCCATTCGAATGTGTCGGCGCCGTGCCGGATGGCGAGCTTGATCGGCGGCTCGTCCATCACGCCGTTATCGATGCCCTTCAGCCAGTAGTCGAAGAAGCGGATCTGATCCTGCCGCGCTTCCTCGCGATAGAACGGATGCACATGGCTACCGGTGTGGATGCGCAGCTTCTTGTGCCTGGAGGGCGAGCGCATGAAGGCCTCGGTATTGCCCCGCAGATGCAGGCCGAAACCGGTCCAGTTGCCGACCGAATAGAACGGCACGGCGATCTTGTCCCATTGCGCCTGCGCGCCCCGGAAGGCACCGCTGTCGAGATTGTTGGAGAGCCAGAAGTCGAGCGTGTTCGTCTTCCAGGCGTCGGGCAGGTTCTGCGAGGCGCGCCCGAGCTTGTGGTGCATGAGATGCGCGGTGAACCAGTTGGTCATGAACACGCTCAGAACGCCGCCGTGATAGAGCGCATCGCGGTAGAGGTCGGCAAAACCTTCCCAGGGGATGATCGCTTTCAGCGAGGGCGGCTGCAGATTGGCGACGAACCATTGGTTGATGGCGTAATAGGAAATACCCAGCAGCCCGACATTGCCGTTGCACCAGGGCTGCGCCGCCGCCCATTCGATAAAGTCGTAGAAATCGAAGGCCTCGGCGAGCGACCACGGCTCGCACTGGCCCGGGCTCTTGCCGCTGCCGCGTCCGTCGATGCGCATACAGGCATAGCCGCGCGGTACCCACCAGAGCGGGTTGACAGTTTCCCAGTTCATCAGCGGGTTCGGCTTTTCCTCCAGCGTGTCGGGGGCCACCCAGAGCTTGTCCTTCTGATAGGACCCGAGATTGAGGATGGCCGGCACGCGGGCGCCGTCCGTGGGGCGGAACACGTCGGCCATCAGTCGGGCGCCGTCGCGCATGGGCACTGCGACGTCCCTCTCGATCAGAATGGCGTCCATCACGTCAGCGGTGTCAGGATCTACGGTCATTGCGCTGAACATCTCTGCCTTAATAAATCCGCCTACAGATCATCCAAGGAACCGGTCGACGAACGAACTGGATGGTCGGTGAGCAATCCACTGGCAGGAGCCCTTCCTCTCGATTACCATCATCCCAATTCCGTGCTGGGGAGAAACGCCATGAGTAACGAGCAGTCGCCGCGGACGCCTGGCGCCAAGCGTGCGGGTCCCGGAGAATATGCCTTTGATCTTGGCACCGTGCAGGAGATCCTTGGGGGGCCGGATTATTCGACCGCCCATGGTCCTTGCGTGGAGGGCGATCGCATGATCGTCGGCCTGATGCGCATGAAGGCCGGCACTGGCGCAGAGCCGCATTTGCACCCCAATGAGCAGTGGATCTATATCCTTGAAGGCACATTCAACGCTGTTGTCGACGGTCAGTCGATCGAGGCGAAACCGGGCACCGTCATCTACATTCCGGCCGATACGATCCATGCCGGCAGGGCCTCGGCGGATGGCGATGTCGTCTTCTTCACCGTCAAAGATGGCTCTCATAGTCTGCACGGGATCAAAGCGTCCTGATCTCACGATTGCGCATCTCGGCTAGTGTGGTGATCGAGAAATCCCCTTTATTGTCTCAGCTTGCTCAGCAAGGGGATTTCTCGATCTCAAACCACACTAGAATCTTAGAGTTGCTAGTGCACTGACTCATTCAGATGGTGCAGGCAGGCGCTTGAGTTTGCCGAAAATTTCTTTGGCGGATTTCGTCCAGACAAAGGGCTTGGGGTGACCGTTGTGATCGCGGATGTAGCGGCGGATGGCATCTTCCAATTCGGCGACGGATTTGAAGACGCCGCGACGGATGCGCCTTCGGGTGATGACTGAGAAGAAGCCCTCGACGGCGTTGAGCCAGAGCCTGTCCCCGCGAAGGCGGGGAATGCGGATGTGGGCGTGAAGTGGAAGACCCAGCGCGGATTGTCGGCCAGCCATTGCTTGACCTTGGGATGCTTGTGGGTGGCGTAATTGTCGAGGATGGCATGGATGACCTTTCCCGCCGGAACGGCGCGCTCCACCGCATTGAGGAACTTGATAAACTCCTGATGCCGGTGCTTTTGCATGCAACGCCCCAACACGGTGCCATCGAGAATATTGAGCGCGGCGAACAGGGTGGTGGTGCCATTCCGCTTATAATCGTGGGTCATGGTTGCGCATTTGCCGGGCTTCAGCGGAAGGCCGGGTTGCGTGCGATCGAGCGCCTGAATCTGGCTTTTCTCATCGATGGACAGCACCACGGCATGACAGGGCGGCTCCATGTACAGGCCGACGACATCCTCCACTTTCGCGGCAAAGGCGGGATCGTTGGACATCTTGAAGGTGCGTAAGCGGTGAGGTTGAAGGCGATGCCCATCCCAGATGCGTTGCACCGTCCGCAAGCTGACGCCGACAGCCTTGGCGACCGCCCGGCCGGTCCAATGCGTCGCGTTATGGGGTGGCTCGGAGCATGGCAGCGCCAGCACCCTGGCCACGGTCTCCAACTGAACAGGGGCTTTACCCGGCTTGCGCGTCTTGTCCCGCAAGAGGCCATCCACCCCTTGCTCGGCATATCGCAACTGCCAGCGCCACACCGCCGGGCGACTGCCACCGATCTGCCTCGCCACCTCCAGAACGGGCAGCCTGTCTGCCGAAAGAAGAACGATCCGTGCCCGCTGGACGTGCTTCTGCGCGCTGTTGCGATCCTCAATAACCGCCGCCAAACGCGCGCGGTCCTCAGAGGCGATGATGATGCTGACGGTTTGTGCCATATCAGCAGAATCGCACGAACTAGGCCGCGTGTGAATCCTCTGTTTGCGTCAGTGCACTAGTGTCCCTTGAGATTCCGAAGTTCGCTCCGGAGCTAGCTGCACAATGAGGCGAACTTCGGAATCGGGACACTAGGCTCAACCAGCGCCCGGCCACCAACTCGCCTCCGGCAGCGGTACGTAGAACAGGTGCATGAAGACGAAGTAAGCCAAGACGCAGGCAAGGAGCGGCACGACAACGGCGAGGCTGACGTTGCGAAGCGTCTTGTGCCGGGTGAGATAGATCGATGCCAGCGACAGCATAAGGAAGCTGGACAGCCAGAAGCCGAGGCCGTCGAGGACCAGAATGTAAGCGAGCACGATCGCACAGAACACGAGAACGTCGACGAGGATGCCCCGGCCCTCGCGGGATGCGCGCACGATGTCCGGCGCGCGCTTCGTCACCGCCGCCAGCACGACGCGCAGCACCAGCAAAACGCCGATGAACAGAATGAGGTAGGTGAGCACCTGGGGGAACAGCCAGTTCCGCATATCCGTGCCCATCCCGGACAGCGCCACCCCGCCGATGAGGAACAGGACCAGCGCACTGACCAGGTCTCGGTCAACTACTCTGCGCACGCGGCATCCTCCATCGCTTCAGCCGACGAGCTTGAAACTGGCTCGCTCGTGGGCGCCTGCCTCTTTTCCCCGATTTGCGACCACAGCACCCAGGCGACCGAAAGCACCGTGAGCACGATGAGCACGATATCGACGGTGCTGCCGAAGAAGACATGACCGAATGACGTTGCGTCCGACAGATACATCGACTGCACGAGCGCGGGTTCGACGATAGGCCCCAGGATCAGCCCCAGGCCGATCGGTCCGGGGTGGAAGTCCAGCTTACCGACGAGGAAGGTGAACAGTCCGAGCCCGAGCATGAGGTAGACGTCGAACAGGTCGTTGCGGATCGCATAGGCGCCGATAACCGACAAGAACATGATCAGCGGAGCCAGCAGCCGTAGCGGAATGCTCACCATCCGCGCCAGCCATGGCGAGAGCAAGGTTCCGAGGATGAACGTCATCACCCCGGCCAGCATCAGCGACCAGCCGAATGAGTACACCAGGATTCCATTGCTCTGGAACAGGTCGGGGCCAGGGTTGAGGCCGCGCAGCATGAGCGCTCCGGCGATCACCGCCGCGGGCGCCGAACCCGGAACTCCCAGCGTCACCAGCGGAATCATCGATGCGGGAGCGCAGGCGTTGTTCGCGATCTCCGATGCCGTGACGCCGCGCAGGTCGCCCTTGCCGAAACGGCTCTTATCCCTGCTCCAGCGCACCGCCTCGTTATAGGAGAGCAATGCGGCGACCGGAGCGCCCGCGCCAGGCAGGATGCCGACGAAGGTGCCGATCAGCGCCGAGCGCAGGAAGTGCACCGGCTCCATGATCACCTCCCACATCGTCTGCAGCGCCACGCCGGGTTGGGACCGGTATTCGGCGATGTACTCCTTCTGGCGGCGCTCGCAGACCATCGACAGCACCTGCGGCACGGCGAAGACGCCGATGAGCGCGGCGACGAGGGACACCCCGCCGCGAAGCTCCGGGACACCGAAGGTGAAGCGCGAGACGGCGCCGGTGTGGCTGATCCCGACAGTGCTGATCAGCATGCCGATCGCGCCGCCGGCAATTCCCTTGAGCATCGACTTGCCGGCCAGGCTTCCGATGATGGTCAGCGCGAAGACACCGATCCAGAAGAACTCGGGCGGACCGAAGCGAAGCGCGATCGCCGTCAGCGGCCATGCAAGCAGGAGGTAGAAGGCGGCACCGAACATGGCACCCAGCGCCGCGCTGAAGCAGCTGCCGACGATGGCCGCTTGGGCACGGCCCTGCAGGGTCATCGGATAGCCATCGAAAGCGGTGGCCATCGCGGCGGGAGTTCCCGGAGTGTTGACGAGCACCGCCGGTATGGCGTCCGAGAACATCGCGCAGACATACAGAGCGCCCAACATTGCGAGGCCGGCGCCGGGCGGCAGATCGAACGTGAACGGAACGAGCAGTGCCACGCCCATCGTGGCGGTGAGACCGGGCAGTGCGCCGACCACCATACCCGCCAGGACGCCCACCGTGAGCCAGAGCATAAACTGAGGCGAAAGCGCCTGCATAAGGCCGTCGATCACCGGGATTCTCCCAAGAGCAACGCCGCGTCTGCTGCCCTGGGCAACGCTCCTGCGAAGCTGTCCTGGCACACAGTCATCGGCTGCAAGACGAAACTATTCGAATGCATGGTCATGATGTGGGGCCGCCCTCACACTCGACGTCGAATGCAAGGGCGGACCGAGAGATGCCCCGGTTGTCAGTCGCCGACGAGCGACATGAGTTTGGCGTCGTTTTCGACCGCCGCCTCGCTGTCCAGAACGAATTTCTTCGCCTGCTCGGGCGTCTGAGTCATCGGGGTGAGGCCATGCTTCTTGAGAGTGTCCTGCACGCTCTCCTCGGCAACCGCTTTTTCGACGGCGCTGTTCAGCACCTTGACCACGTCCGCCGGCGTTTCAGGAGGCGCCATAACGCCCCAAGAGGTCGAGGCAACGAAGCCATGGTAGCCGAGCGACTCGAAAGTCGGCACGCCCTGCAACGCCGGCGAGGGGTCCGACCCGGCGATCCCGAGCGCGCGCAGCACGTCTGCATGCTCAAGGACGTGTGACGATGCGAACTCGGCCGCATCCACGTGTCCGCCTTCCAGGTAAGGAACGATCTGCCCGACGCCTTTCGAGACGGGCACATAGGTAATCTTGATCCCGAGCGCGTTGACGATTTCGGCGACGGCCGCCTTGCCGCTGGATCCTGTACCCGCGATCGTCACCTTGCCGGGATTGGCCTTGGCGTAGGTGACGAGATCCTTCAGCGTCTTGAACTTGCTGTCCTTCGGGACGACGAGCGCGCCCGGTGCTGTCTCGGTCATCGCGATGTAGCTGAAGTTAGCCGGATCATAGCCGACGTCTTTCCCCTGAGAGGTGATGATGATGTTCGGCACGACCACGTTGGCGATCGTGTAGCCGTCCGGCTTCGCGGAGTGCAGGGCGAGGAAGCCGACCGCACCACCGCCGCCGGTCTTGTACACGATGCGAATATTGACGCCGAGCGCCTTCTGCAGACCGGGTTGAAGTCGGCGCGCCTGAGCATCGGATCCACCGCCGGGCGAGTACGGAACGATGAACGTGATGTCATGCTTAGGGAAATCGGCTGCGCTGCTGGGGCCGCATGCGGCAAAGGCCATACCCAGCCCGGCCACCAACGCCAGGACTTTGCCAGGCTGGTACCTAAATTGCCTTTGTCTCTTCGTCATCGACGTCTCCTCCTCTATCGTTATCCTCCCCTGATCGTCCCCGCTCTTTTTTCTCGCGTCGGGGATCGATCTTCTCTCGCCCGCCAATCCGGCGGCGATACCGCTCAGCCCCGGGTTACGAGGCTTCGACCGATGCGCGCGCCGTAAAGGTGAAATTCGATGTCCGCTTATTGAACCTCGCTGACTGTCGTCTCGTCTCGTAATGACGCGCGGCGAAAGTTCGAGGCGCGCAGCACAACACCTCACCCCCCAGAGAAACGCTCCGGGGTGTGACCCCAATGGCTTGTATTAGCGTTGCGCAATACGTACCAGAAAGCGTGCTACATCACTCCAAACGAGTCAAGCGAAGCTGCAGGAGCAGGGGCCGCGGCTTGAAGCGTCATCCGAGCCCGGCCGCTCGTGCGATCAGGAACAAACCTGCGGTGACAATGACGGCTCCGATGCCTCGCGCGACGCTCTCACCGACAGGCAGCAGACGTTCGGCGGTGATGGCTGCCGTCACGATAGCCATCGCGCGCAGGTCCATGACTCCAATGACGAGTAGGACGGCCGTCAGATTGGCGCAGCAGGTGCTGCAGTGGACGCCGAGGCGCAGTCCGTGCTGAAAAGCCGTGCCAATATCAGCAGGCAATTCATGACGACAACCCGGCGCCTGCCGGCAGCAGGCGAGGTGATGCGCCTTCCACGCAGTTAACTGCAGCGTTCCGGCGATCAGGACGGTCACGCCGACCGCAACCGGAACGGCGCGCGCCAGCGCTGGCTGCTGCATCGTAATATCGGCCAGCGCGACGCCCAGTGGAAAGACGGCCATTCCAAATACGCGGTCCACACGAGGAAGTACACAACGCCCACCAGCGCGGTCAGCAGGTCGAGACGCGTCCCGCTCGTCCCACCGACCGCCTGGCGGTAGCGCCACAGCATCGGCACCAGCGATGGCAACATCATTGCGACCATCATCACAACCCACATACCGAGGAACGACGCTGCGGCGCCGAGCCAAGTTTGTCCGCACATCGGCGTCCACACCATCGACATCGTCCAGCCGCCGGGCATCGGCACACCAGCCATCGCCGACATGGACCCGCACCAGAGGATCGTCAGGCCTGCGCTGGCCGCAAAGAGCAGCGTTGAAACGCCGAAGAAGGTCCGCTCGGAACCCATACGAGAGTCGACGACACGGGGGATGATCCGCTCAGGATTGGTGGCGAGGGACATTATGTCAGCCATGGTGCTGCGCTCCGTTTCCGGTGGCGCATCGCGGGGGCAGAATCTCCGTCCGCCGAAATGCCTCTGGTGGGATGCGTCCCGATGAGCGGGACGCATCCAGATATCGGCGACAACGGCCGTTTTAGTGTTTGTCGCTGGTCTCATATTCATCGTGCAGTTTGAGCCAGCTCATGATGCCGTCAGCCTCATTGCGGCCCTTCGGGGTGAGGTCGAGCCACGCAAAAGCGCCCATCAGCACCTCGTCGCCACGCGCATAGGTCGAGTAGGTGTGGAAGATGTCGCCGTTTGCGTCTTTAGCGAAGATGCTGGTGCCGTGCATGTCCTCGCTGCTCTTGATGGTCTGCGAGCCGTAATTGTAGACGGCGCGGCCCGCAGCGATGTCGTCTTTCCTGAACGACACGCCGAAATCGTAGTTGAAGTCGGTGCCGTTCGAGGAGAGCCACGGGAAGGTCCAGCCCATGCGCCGCCTGACCTGCTCGATCTCTTCGAGCGGCGCACGCGAGATCGCGGCAAAGGACAGGTCGGCGTGCTCGAAGTGCTGGCGCGCGCCATTGATGTGATCGGCGATATAAGAGCACCCCTTGCAGATATGGCCGGAGCCCGGCGTCAGCATGTAATGATAGACGGCGAGCTGGCTGCGGCCGCGAAACAGATCCGCCAGCGTGCATTTGCCCTGCGGCCCTTCGAATACATAAGGCTTCTCGACTTTGACCCAGGGCAGCTCCCGGCGCTCGGCGCGAAGGGCGTCAAGCTCGCGGAACATGGCCTTTTCCTTGGCGAGAAGCGCCTTGCGGGCGGTAAGCCATTCCTCGCGCGTGGCAATTTTCGGCTGGGACAGAGTGGTGGTCGTCATAATGATTTCTCCTTTGATTGGGGACTGCGGTTGGGTGCTCAGGCTTAGCTCTCAGACCTGGCCGTACTCATCGTGGCGGCGCCATCAGACGCCCTCCTCGTTGCGGCCCCTTGGGGGCGCGGTCGAGCCACTGATACATGCCCCAGAGGCCGTCCAGTCCCCGCGCATAGGTCGAATAGGTGTGGTAGACGGCGCCGTCCTCGAGCACGAAGGCGCTAACGCCTGGCCTGTCGCGCGTATAGGTGGCAACGTCGGTTCCGGTCATCGCCGCGATCTGCGCCACCGGGCCCTCGCCGCCGCGCAGCTTCCACTGCTGGACAGTCTCGCCGGCCAGGGGCTCGCTCCTCGGCGCCTGTGCCATCGGCGGCTCTTGCCGGTAATTGTATTCGATACCACCCTCGCGCTGCTGCTCGGGGGTGAACCAGACGTTGAAGTCGGCGTTAAAATCGCTGCCAGCCGAGGACACCCAGGGGAAGCTCCATTCCATCCGCCGCTTGAACGCCTGAAGTTTGGCAAATGGCGCCCGCGACACGGCCGTGAACGCGACGTCATGGTTCTCCAGATGGACGAAGATGCCGTTGAAGCCGTCGGCGATCGACGAGCAGGACGGACAGCCGGCCGTATAGTCAGATGGGGTATTCGGCTTGAGCCCCATCTTTAGCGGCGGAGTATGGAGGTGCTGCGCTTCGAGCTGATGGTAAAACGTGGTCTGTGTGAAGCAGCCACAAGCACCAGGAAAGGAAGCGCAGCATGAAGCATTATGCCGGATTGGACATCTCGGTGAAAGAGACTGCGATTTGCATTGTCGATGAGACGGGCGAGATCTGCCGTGAGCTGAAGGTGCCGAGCCATCCGGAAGATCTTGCTGAGGTGCTCAAGCATCCAGCGTGGCGGCTCGAACGTATCGGGCTTGAGGCCGGTCCATTGTCGCAATGGCTCTTCAGCGGTTTGGTGGAAGCGGGATTGCCGGCGATCTGCATTGAAACCCGCCATGCGAAAGCGTTCCTGAAGGCGCAAGTGAATAAGACCGATCGCAACGATGCACGGGGTATTGCGCAAATGATGCGGGTCAAGCTGTTCCGGCCTGTGCACGTAAAGACGCTGAAAAGCCAAAAGCGCCGCGCCCTGTTGACGGCGCGCAAGCTTTTGCAGGAGAAGGCGATCG
The DNA here is from genome assembly GCA_963798805.1 of uncultured Alphaproteobacteria bacterium. GTDB lineage: Bacteria > Pseudomonadota > Alphaproteobacteria > Rhizobiales > Rhodomicrobiaceae > CAVZCK01. Next base: position 190,424 of record CAWCVC010000011.1, on the reverse strand, counting down.
ACATCGAGAACGACATCCGTGGGCTGTTGCGGAACTTCGGTCTCAAGGTCGGCATCATCAGGACGAATGGCTTCGAAGCCCGCATCCTTGAGCTCATTGGAGACATGCCCGATCTGATGGAAATCCTCTCGCCTCTGCTTGCCGCCAGAGAAAAGCTGCGCCAGGAGTTCTCCCGCCTGCATCGGATCGTGCTGTCTTTGGTGCGGGATGACGACACATGCCGGCGATTAATGACGATCCCTGGCGTCGGTCCGGTAACATCGCTCGCCTTCACCAGCACCATCGATGTCCCGGCTCGTTTCCGGAATTCGCGTGCCGTCGGACCGGCGTTGGGATTGACCCCGGCGCTCAATCAATCGGGCGAGAACCATCGCATCGGCCGGATCTCGCTATGCGGTGACGGCATGCTGCGCGCCCTGCTTTACGAAGCGGCGCACGTGATGCTGAGCCGCGTGAAGAAATGGTCATGGCTGAAAGCCTGGGCGATGAACATCGCCAAGCGGCGGGGCCGGCAGAAAGCCATTGTTGCTCTGGCGCGTCGCCTCGCAGTCATCATGCATCGCATGTGGAGTGACGGCAGCGAATTTCGATGGACAAGGGAGACAGCCACCATGCCGGCGTGATGATTTCCAGCCGGAAAAGGAAGCCATAGAGTTCCGCCTGCCGGTGGATAGATGTCTTTTGCGGGACGATGGATGAGGTGATTGCGCTTTGGGCCTTGTGCCGATCGCTTCGGCGACCAGGACGTAAGTTAGATTGCACCACCTCGTTCTTCTGATCCCATGATGGGAAGGCCAAAGAGCCGATCCCGAAGAGAAGCACGGGCTCGCAAAGAATATCTGCCGGCGGTTCAGCGAAGCCCGAGAGCGCTTGACCTCGACGCGCCGAATAGAGAAGGCCCGAACATGAAGTGATACATGAGGAGCTGCGAGCGGCCCCTGAAGAGGTCCGTCAGCGAGGCGCTCCCTTCATCGGTCTCGAATTGGTACGCCTTATCGATGCGGACCCACGGCAGTTCCTGCCGCCGCTGCGCCAGCTCGTCGCTGCGCCGCGTCAGCTCTTTTTCCGCCTGCAGCAGCTCCAGCCGCGCTGTCAGCCACTCTTCCCGTGTTCCAGTCATGTGCTTCGTCATCGTTCCTATCTCCTTGCTGCCCTCGTCGTTCGCTTCGTTTCCGATACGACGGGCTGGTTGGTGGTCGTGAGATAGGCTAGTACCGGGCATTCGAATGGTGGGAGTGACAAGTGTGGCGCGATTCAGATGGACTCGCTGATCACCGCCGCAGCGCGCGCGCTCGCGGCGGGTGATCCCCTCGGCGCGCTCAACCGGGTCGCCTTGCGCGACGACGCGGCTGCGCTGGCGCTCCGAGGCATCGCGATGGCACAGCTCGGCGATCTCGATCGAGCCAAGGCTCTCCTGCGCAGTGCGGCGCGCGCCTTCAGTCCGAAAGAGGCCGTGGCCCGCGCCAGATGCGCTGTCGCCGAAGCCGAGATCGCGCTCGTCTCGCGCGACCTCGCCTGGCCCGCGAAGGCGCTCGATGCAGCGCGGGCCACGCTCGAAGAGCAAGGCGACCGGCTGAATGCCGCCTATGCGCGCTATCTCGCGGTCCGCCGTCTCCTCCTGATCGGACGCCTCGACGAGGCCGAGCGCAGGCTCGGCGAGCTTGACCCCACGCCTTTTCCGCCTGCATTGAGGGCCGCTTATGAGCTGGTGCTTGCGGGGATCGAGATACGGCGTATCCGGACGAAAGCGGCGCGTGCTGCACTCTCTCGGGCGGAGCAGGCCGCTCGCCAGGCAGGCATCCCCGCGCTGATGGCTGAGGTCGAAAGCGCAGCTCTCGTCCTGAACACGCCCGCGGCTCGCCTGATTGCACGCGGCGAGGCCCAACTCCTCCTGCTCGACGACGTTGAAGCGTTACTGGCGTCGAAGGCGCTGATCGTGGACGCCTGCCGACATATCGTGCGCGGCGCGGGCGTGGTCGTCTCGCTCGAAACGCGTCCGGTGCTTTTCGCACTCGCACGAGCTCTGGGCGAGGCCTGGCCCGCAGACGTGCCGAGGCGCATGCTCATCGCGCTGGCATTCCGGGGCAAGCGCGCCGATGAATCACATCGCGCCCGGCTGCGGGTCGAAATCGGACGGCTTCGCGCCGAGCTTCAGGCCCTGGCCGAGGTGAGCGCAACGAGCCAAGGGTTTGTTCTGGCGCCGCGCCAGGCGCGCGAAGTCGTCGTGCTGGCGCCGCCCGTCGAAGAGGAGCATGCTGCCGTGCTCGCCTTCCTCACCGACGGCGAATCATGGGCAAGCTCGGCCCTGGCGCTCGCGCTTGGCGCCAGCCAGCGCACCGTGCATCCCGCGAAACTTACCCCGCCGGCCAGCGGGGTTTTTTGTGCTTTGAACCATCTCAAACAGCGAAGCCAATACGCATCGCGGAAATCCGAACCTTGAACGCCCTGGGTTGCAACCAACGACGTGGTTTCCATTCATGGCCCGCTTTCTATCGATTGCTGATCAGACGCCTTGGCGTGCTGACGGCGCTGCATTTCACGCTCGATGATGAGCGTCGGTAAGCATTTAATCTTCACGTATTCTTCAGGACCGCGCGGCGCGAGGGTTGAGGTCGCGATATATGCCTGGCCATGAAGGCCGCACATGACCTCGTTTGCGACCGTCGGTCCGTAGACAACGTCCAGCGCGGTTTCGATCTGGCAATCGGACGGCGCTAAATGGATTGAACAAATAAGGATCAGTATTCGAAACATGATTTCGGACCTTCTTGGACGCCGCGTTGTCGTAGAATTCGGAAGATCTGAACCCCGCCTTGAGCCCGCGGCGATCAAACTTGTCGTTTTCTGAAACTTCGAACGAGAGTGTCTGCGCGGTCTTCGCTGGTACGCGCGTCGGCGCGCCGGGCGGAATGCCTGGCCTCCTGACGAATTCGATCGGTTAAAGGTGACATAGGCCCGAGTCGATTTGCCTCCTCCGTTCGGAGGAAAGATTAGGGCTGCGCATGGCCTGCGGTGCGGCTTCGACGCTCGATTGCAATGCGCATGTCGGATTGTTGGGGACGATCAGAGGCGGAGGCACATTTCACAGAACCAACCGCAGAAAACAGCATGTATCAGATCGGAATATTATGTATAAATTGCGAAAGGTGAGATAGCTGCCGGGTATGCGGCGGCACTGGGCGAGTTCTGAATATTCCGATGTCGGATCCAGTCGCGTCCGAAATTCCGTCGACCTTCCATGCGCTATCGGCAGCGGCGTTGTCGGAGCTCATTGGAGCAATCTACGATTGCGCACTCGACCCGCGGCGATGGCGCAAATTGCTCGCCGATCTGCGCGCGAAACTGGATTTCGAAAGTGCAAGCCTGTCGGTGTTAAGCCTTCCCGCATGCGACGCTTTGCTCGATATCGAAACTTCGACGTACCCCACTTGGATTGAAGGACGGTCGAATAGTATTGGCGTCATGGAGATCTGGGGCCTTGCAGCCAATTTGCGAAGCTATCCCTTGGGAGAGCCGCTTCTATTTTCGAGATTGCAAGACCGTCCGGGACGAAAGAGCCGTCTCTATCGAATGTTCGGCGGGAAAATGGGCAAACATGACATCCTTGCATTCGGGCTTGCGCGGGACTCTGCCACTATAGGATCGATTTCTTTTATTCGCGACTCGTCCGCTGGCGGAATAGGGGACAGCGAGATTGCGGCGATCCGGCTGCTGGTCCCTCATCTCCAGCGCGCGCTGGCAATCAACGGCCTGCTCGACGTCGGTAACTCTGTGGTATCGACCTTCAAAACCGCGCTAGACGCACTCAGATGCGGCGTCCTGCTGATCGATGTAAACGGCTTCATTTTGCATGCTAACCATTCAGCCGAGCGCATGCTAAGGGGCGGCAGCACAATCCGGAACGTTCACGGCTTCTTGCAAGCCCGAGTCCCATCAGCAGCAAAGGAATTGCGAGCGGCCATCCCGCTCGCGACGAGAAATGAAGCGAGGGTCAGCAAAGGCGAGTTCGTGATCCGCCTCACCGATCTGGACCAGCCGCCCGTCCTGGCCCATGTTCTCACGATGACTGGCGGAGAACGGCGCACTGGGCTGCAGTCCGAGGCCATCGCTGCAGTGTTTATTGGAGCTTCACCGGATGACAACGACACCGCGGCCGCTCTGGCTGCCGCCTTTGGCCTGACGCCTGCTGAAACGCGCGTCCTGGCCAGTCTTGTCGCCGGCCGCACGCTGGAGCAAACGGCGAGCACCCTCAGAGTCGCAGTGACGACCACGAAAACACATCTTGAAAATATCTTTTCCAAAACTGGGGTCACCCGGCAAGCCGATCTGGTTCTTACGGCGACTCGCGCAGTTCCCGCCACGACCACCCCGGCCTGACCAAATCAGCCGGACCAGGGCGGCGCGGCAGGAACAGCGCCAGGTTGGCTCCATATCGAGCGAGGTCGCCCAAATTGGCGGCCTCGCAAAACTATGCTATCTCTTACCGAGCCCGCGGGGCACAGTGCCCCCTCCCCATCCCGAACTGTTCTGGGCATGCGTCCAGCCGGGTGGCTGCGTACCGCCGCCCCAGCCCTGTCGATCGGCCTGAACGCCGAATCCGGGCGGATTTGAGCCTTGCCAAACCGGTGGAGTATCGCCGACCGGATCTTTGTTATTGGCGGTGATGCCTGCCAGCGGATCGCTGGTGCCGGCCGCGGCCTTCGCCAACGCGTCGCCGCTATTACCTTTTCCAACATCTTGGGCCAGCGCTGAGCCGACCCATAACGACAATGCGATCGATGACAGCGTTACGATGAGTGTTTTGGCCATCGCACAACTCCTTTCCGTTAGAGGCACCTTTCCTGGCGTTCATGATCGCCCCTTGGTCTTTGGCGCGTTCTCGACAGCTCCATGAGAGGAGGCGGCCAGTCCGTGTTGACCAAGGGCGACTGACGGACATCAGGTCGGAGATCTCGCGGGCGGTGCGACGCGTCTCGCAAGCGCGGCGAGTTCCGGCTGTCGGCTGACACCTGTTTTCTGGAAGATGCTCTCGAGATGCGTCTTCGCGGTGGTGATAGCGACGCCAAGCACGCCCGCCGTCTCGCTCAGCGTGCGTCCGGCGAGGAGGCTCGCCAGCACGCGCAATTCGGCGGGCGTCAAGCCGAAGACTTCTGCAACGGCGGTGGCCTCGTCCCGGACGTCCCACGCCGCGACGAATACGGCAGCGACGACCTCGGGCTGTATTCGGGTGCGCCGAGCCCCGCCATTCATGGGCAGGACATGAGCAAAGATCGGCGGCTCGTCGGGTTTCGTCAGGCGGATAGCCATGCCAGCCTTGCCGATGCCGACCTCGTTTCGAGCCGAATGGGTGACCGCGGCGTGCAGTTCCTCCGTAGCTGCTTGGGCGGTAGCTCCAAGCATGCCTTGGGCGCTCTGGATGGGGTAACCTTCCATCAGCATTTGCTCGGCTGCGCGGTTCGCATGAAGAATGATGCCGTCATGGCCGATGAAAACGACGCCGCACTTAAGTGCATCAAGCGCCTCTTCCATCCGTGTGCGTTCGATCGTGCATGCGCCAAGTACGTTGCTGACCGTCACCGCACGGCGCAGATGCGGCAATAGCAGACGGGCAAGCTCGATCTCGCCCTCGGCCGCAATGCCGTGGCGGTCGTGCCAGCCGATGCCGAGCCCAGAGAAATGCGTTGGCGTGTGCATCAGGAAAAGCTGCATGATGTCGATCAAACCTTGGGGTCTGAGCCAGCGTTGGACGAACGGAGAAAGCTCGATGACTGCAGGGGTCACATGACGCGAGAGCACATAGGGCTCATCGAGCGTCGGCCGTGAAGGAAGCAGACGATGCATTTCGGGGAGATATTTGGCATGCTGCTCCTGCCAGAACGGGTCGACGCCTACGATTTTCTGAATCAGCACGCGGTCCCGGCCAAGATCATTCAGGTGCAGAACCGCAGCCTGGCTGTTGAGCGCATCCCGGATGTCAGCAAGCGTTTGCTGCCAGTGGTCAGGATCAAGAGCACAGTCGTAAATCGACCCGATCAGCTCCGACAGCGCCTCGGGTGGGATCGGATCGCGAACGGCGCTCTTCCGCACGGCCGCCTCGACATCTTTCATCGCTGCGCTCCGATCTGTCCCGGCTCCCGCTGCTGCTCCGCATTTGGCGTGCGATGATGCCGGTCGGCCGGCAAATTTCGCTTCCGGTGCATCTTCGACCTCATTGAAGGATTTGCGAGGAGGCCGAGCGCTTTCCACCTGGGTAGCGGCCGATATCGCGGAAATACCGGACGCGTTCGGGAATCATCTCGGCAGTGAGCTGAGCGATATGCCGGCGCCTGTTTGCATCGCCGTAAGAGGCGATCAGCTCGCAGATGCAAGCGCTCAAATCGTCGATGATCCGATCGAAGCTCACCAGACTATGCGCCTCGCTGAATTCGTTGATCGCCCGACTGATGGCGCAATGGCAGCAATCGTGACGGTCATTCGCATCGCACATAGTCCACTTTCCTCCCGCTGAACGCTCGGTCCTCGGCGTCGTCCCGACATCTGGCGCAGTCTTGCCAACGGCAATCACGACCACAGCAACGGTGGTGGCCGCAGCTCACCCGAAAACGTGCGGAATGCGATTTCCATCCCCGACAGTTCTCTGCGAGCCGCATGACGCCGTTCAGCGCCGGAAAGGATCGGACCGGGCTTGTGACGCGGTTGCGAAGCGGCCAATCTGGATGCGCGATCAGCGCCGATTTCGCATAGACGCCACTTTTGTTTATGACGCTGCATGTTTATTATGTGTAAGCGGCGGGCGGTGGATCGGTTGCGTTGACGAGCTCGATTTTGGTCCGCGTCCATCGGCGCCGTCGACATAGACCGCTGGTGATAGGTCGAGTGGGCATGACGAGCGACCTGGTGCAGCTTCGCGGGAAGAGCGCACGAGCAATCGCAGCAGCGTTGCGGTTGGGACGAGGTGTTGTCGTGAGAGCGGCCGAGACACTGTCACGCCCGATAATTTCAGCGGCGATCATCAGCGTGATCGCAGTTACAATCTCTGGCCCTGACCTTGTCATTCCTTCGGCCTTCGCAGGGGGACGTGCTGCGCATGCCAATCACGGGAATGGCATCGGTAGCGGTGACTTCGGCCAAGGCCAAAGCGGCGCAGATCTGTCTTCCGCCGGCCACTCTAATGACAACGCAGCGGGGGCTCCGGGTCTCGCCAAGCTCGATGGCGACACCCCGGTCGATAAATGGCTCGCCGGCCCAAAACTGGACATTGACCTTCCGATCAGTGAGCAGATCGAGAGCGACGGGAATGGAGATGGCTTCTCTGAATACCTTGGAAAGATCGATTATCCCGGCAAGATCGCGGCCCCGAAACCGAAAACCGTGCCCTCACCGAGGGGTAAAGCTGTCGGCATTCGTCGAATGGGCATTCCTGGCGAGGCTGATCTGCAGTCGGCGAAGGTTGGCGCCCAGTCGCTAAACGGAGGCGCAGTTGATCCGCGCTTCTATTCACGGCGCGAGGTGCTTGCGATCAACCCGTCGCCCTCGGCAATTGCGCGCTTAAGGAGGCTCGGTTTTTCGATTGGCGCTTCTACGCAGACAGATGAAGATGCGGTCACGATCCTGGGCGTGCCGACCGACATCGACGCCCCGGCCGCGATCGACCTTCTCGAAGCAAACCTGCCTAGTGCCCGCTTCCAATTGGATCATCTCTACCATCTGTATCACCCGGCGGTGAAAGAAGACGTCGACAAAGGACAACGGACCCGTCCCGCCAGCTTGAACGGCGCCATAAGATGCCTCGGTGATCAATGCTACGCAGAGTCCGCTATCGGGTGGAGGGATGATTTTGCCGCTTGCGCGGTGGCTATGCGGGTCGGTGTCATCGATACGGACGTCGATTTCCGCCATCCGACGTTCAGGGGCCAAAAGATTACGCATAGAAGCTTCCTCCCGGATGGGCGAAACCCCTCGCCGAACTGGCACGGAACGGGCGTGCTTGCACTCCTTGCCGGCCGACCGGACAGCGGCACTCCCGGTCTCATCAACCAGGCGGATTTTTTTGTCGCAAGCATCTTTTTTGCCGGGGAAGACGGTCAGCCGGTGACGGACACCGTGTCCCTTCTCAGAGCATTGGACTGGATGAATGCCTCAGACGCGAAGCTCGTGAATATGAGCCTGACGGGCACGGACGACGAGCTGGTACGAGCGCGCATCGCAAGCCTTGGGCGCCAAGGCTTCGTCTTCACAGCCGCAGCCGGCAATGAAGGCCCGGCGGCCGGTCCGAGCTATCCCGCCGCCTATCCGGAGGTGATCGCCGTCACCGCCATCACCAAGCAACTGCAGATATTTCCTTTCGCCAATCACGGAGCCTATATCGATCTGGCTGCGCCGGGGGTTCATATCTGGACAGCCGTTCCGGAATCCCGGGAGGGCTACCGCTCAGGCACTTCCTTCGCAGCGCCTTTTGCCACGGCTTTGCTGGCGATCCAGCAGCCAGCCGTGCTGCGGCTGCCGAAAGAAGCCCTCCTCGATCACGTGAAAACCGTCGCGCTGGGGGCGGGAAGCCACAACCAGACCTATGGCCGAGGCTTGCTGCAAGCACCGGCCGAATGTCCGGCCCCCGCCGCAACGGTTGCTGATTGGGCACCTGCATTGGCCCGTGAGGGCCGTTAGCGCATCGGACCGAAAAGTGCGGAGCGGTTTCGGATAAATCCAATGTCAAACAAATAGATAGGGCGGCGCTTCCGATTCCAATTTAGGGTCCGCCTGCTCTGGCGGCTTATTTTTTCCAGCCTTTGCCGATAATAGCGGCCTCGTCGGCGGCTGAAAGGGGATCGCCGTCGATGATTGCACTCACGACCGATTCCATGGCCGCGTTCTTGACGCCCGCCGGAACAAGCTGGTTGGGCGAGACGGTAGATGGGGGCATCATCGCCTGTATCCAAATCATCCATCGACCGCCATTACGGCAGGCAACGCCGGCGTAGCGCTCCGGTGACGAAACCATGATGTCGTACGCACGGCAGTAATTCCGGGCTTCATTGCGGAATGTCATTTTGACTTCCAGCCGGGCATCCTTAGCCCCTGCAAGCGCAAGCCGCACCGCCTCGCCACTGCGCAGGCGATCCAAAGCGTGCTGTAGCGGGGCGCGAGCAAGGAGGTGGCCTTTCTCGACCTGAACGAGGTCGGTGAAGACACTCTCCTCGCCACCGGGATTGCCGTGCAGGAGCCAGCCAGCGCTGATCCCGAAGATCAGAGCAACGCCGGCGACAATGGCGGTCCTTAGTTTCGATGTGTCCGGAAACAGCCAACTCTGCGCCTGCTCCCTGAGTCGCGTCCAGAAGCGCAGCCGGCTAGGACTATTGTTGTCAGCCAGCTTTGCTTCCTGCATGGCCACGAAATCGAGGAGTCTCTTTGGCACAGGCGCCTCCAGATGTTCTCGGAGCAGGCCCGCAAGGTCTCGCCCGGTCGCGCGAAAAACCTGCAGCCTTGCGAGCAATGCAGGATCCTCCGTACACAGCCTTTCAATTTCCGCCCGCTGCGATGGATCGAGCAGCCCGTCCGCATAGGCCATCAAGGTCTCGTCACTCGGCTTTATCATGCCGGCCCTCCAGCCTTTTCGTGCCTTCAACCGCCATGGCATAAAGAGCGCGACGCCCACGCACCAAACGGCTCGTGGCGGTGCCGACGGGGATCCCGAGGATTGCAGCAGCTTCCTCGTAAGAAAGCCCCTCGAAAGAGACGAGCGTGATGATCGCGCGTTGCTCTTGGGGCAAGGACGCCAACCCATCCAGGACCTGCCGCAGAGTCAGTCGGCTGGTCACCACATCGCGTCCGTCCTCACCAGAAAGTTCCGGCCCGGAATCGAGGTCGACGGCAATCCCGCGTACCTTGGACGCCCGCTTCTGGTCGAGCCAAATGTTATGGATGATCCTATACATCCAGCTATCAAGCCGTGTCCCCGGCTGCCATTGGTTGAGATGCGCGAAGGCGCGTGCGCAGCCTTCCTGCACCAAGTCATCACCCGTGTCGGGATCCCCGCTCAGCGCGTAAGCGAACCGCCGCAGGCGCGGCAACAGCTCGACGATCCGGCGCCCGACGTCATTCGCCACGCGGAACCTCTCCTGGATTGCAAGTCATAACGATCTGGACGCTGTTTAAATCCCGTGCGCCGATGCTCAAGCACAAAATTGGAGCGGTGGCAGGATGTTGGAGTTTCGCCCAGCCTGGATGAATGGAAATCGCACGAGCGACGTTATCGAATAAGATGCCGCTCGATCATTTCTCTGCAGCAGAATGCGAAAGCCGTCTCCCCAATGCACTCCGGCCAGATCGAACACTGGCGGATGAGCGCCGGATTCTAACTTAGGAACTGGTGTCACTCTGCGCCGGCCACGAACGCTTTTATCTACACGCCGATCGCGGTCTCGCGTCCAGTAGTCTAACTCATTGAGAAAATTGGCGTCCCCGCCGCGATTCGAACGCGGGACCTGCAGCTTAGGAGGCTGCCGCTCTATCCTGCTGAGCTACGGGGACGAACCGGATAGACAAGGTTTACTTGCCGCCGGCGGATAAGGTCAAGTTTTGCGCAAACGGGCGCGGCGCCGCTCACAATTGTCGGCCCCTTACGCATTTTCGGCTAGGTAATGCGCACGGGCGCAAACGGGCGCCGCATCTGCTACAACTCGGCAGATCAAAACAGGAACGTTCAGCAAGCTGAACGCCGCCTTTGTGCCCGAGTTCGTCCAATGTCCCATTGCGCCCACACAAGACCGCTCGCTTCCGCGAAACTGATCGCCTCCACGCTGTTTTTCTGGCTCGCGCTCACCTGCGCCGCAAGTGCAGTCTGCAAGGGGGATGAGGGCGGCAGCGGCGTGGTGACGGCGATCAATGGGGGCGAGACCCTCATCCTGGATGACGGCCGGGCCGTGCGTCTGATGGGCGTCATCGGTCCGAAACGCGCGCGGGGCGCTCCGGCCTCGGAGGCGCGGGCGCAGATGGAGACCACTCTCTCGGCTCTAGTGCTGGGCAAGAAGATTTCGCTGCAACTGGATAAGCGACAGCGCGACCGCTACGGCCGTCTCCTGGCTCAGATCATGATCGGAAGCGGGACTGATGCTGTCTGGTTGCAAGGCAAGCTCATCGAAGACGGCCTGGCCCGTGTGATCTCCTTTCCGGAGAACCGTCTGTGCGTATCGGAGCTGCTCGCGAAGGAAAACGGGGCCCGGCTGGCGCAGAGAGGTTTCTGGAAAACCGGCTTCTTCGCCGTTCGGCCGGCCGAGGCGGAGGATCTGCTGTTCAAGCTTGCCGAAAGCTATGAAATCGTCGAGGGCGAAGTGCGCAATGTGACGGAGTTGAAAGGCCGCTTCTATATTAATTTCGGCCAGAACTGGCGGCGGGACTTTACCGCCTTCGTCTCGGCCAGCAGCGCGCGGCGCTTCGACGCCGGAGCGCAAGACGGCGAGAACAAGATCGACCTTACACAGCTGAGGGGGCATCATGTCCGCGTCCGCGGCTGGCTGAAGAATTTCAACGGCCCCTCCATCACCGTCACCCACCCCGAACAGATCGAAATCCTCGACGGCGGCAAATCGGCCGCCCGTTGAGCGCCAGCAACGACGCAGGCCGCTTGCCCTTCTGCAGCATCATGCTGCTACGGCGCCGGCGTCCTCGGCCTGGCCGCAAGCCCCGGCCGGCACCTTTGTGGTTGAAAAATTTCAATAACTATTGCTTTGTGATCGCCGCGTTTTTGCCGACATGGTGCCTGCGGGCCATTTGCCCAGCGGGCCCCGTCGGCTAAGCCTATGACCAGTCGAAGGAGGAAATGCATGCATTCTGGATCTGTAAAGGCGGTGATTGCCGGAGCGGTCGCCCTTTCGCTGAGCCTCGGCACAGCGGCCGCCGCAAGAGCGGATACATTCGTCAACATCCTGACCGGCGGCACGTCCGGCGTGTATTACCCGCTCGGCGTCGCGCTGTCGAAGGTCTATGGCGACAAGATCAAAGGCGCCCGCACGCAGGTGCAGTCGACCAAGGCGTCGGTGGAGAATCTCAATCTGCTGCAGCAGGGCAAGGGCGAGATCGCCTTCACGCTCGGCGACAGCCTGAAGCTTGCCTGGGAAGGCAATGCCGAAGCCGGCTTCAAAGCGAAGCTTGACAAGCTGCGCGGCATTGCGGCGATCTATCCGAACTACATCCAGATCGTCGCCTCGAAGGAGTCCGGCATCAAGTCGCTTGCCGATCTGAAAGGCAAGGCGCTCTCCGTCGGCGCGCCGAAATCCGGCACCGAAGTCAATGCCCGCGCCATCTTCGGAGCCGCCGGAATGTCTTACAAGGACCTCGGCAAGACCGAATATCTGCCCTTCGCCGAATCCGTCGAGCTGATCAAGAACCGCTAGCTCGATGCCACGCTGCAATCGGCCGGCCTCGGCGTCGCCTCGATCCGCGATCTCGCCAATTCGATCGACATCACCATGGTCGCGGTGCCGAGCGACGTCATCGCCAAGCTCGGTGCGCCCTTCGTCGAGGCGACCATTCCCGCCGGCACCTACAAGGGCCAGGGCTCGGACGTCAAGACCGTCGCCGTGGTCAACTTTCTCGTCACCCGCGCCGGCGTCTCCGACGAGCTGGCTTACGAGATGACCAAGCAGCTCTTCGAGAACCTGCCGGAGCTCGTCGCCGCGCATAAGGCGGCCAGCGCTATCAAGCTCGAGAGCGCCCTCAAGGGGATGCCGGTGCCGCTTCACCCGGGCGCGGCGAAATATTACAAGGAGAAGGGCCTGATGTAGCGGGAGCCCAGCTTCAAGCCCGAGCCGAAGGAACGATGCGCGATAGGCCGGGGTTTAATGCCCCGGCCTTCTGCTATTGCCCGACAAGGACGCAGAAACTCATGTCATCCATTGAGCGCCAAGACGAAGCAAGCGAGGAGCCGGCGCCCTCCTCGATTCATGATCCGCTGGTCGAGAGCTTTCCCGCAAGCTTCGAAGGCCGTCTCCTGTTCTGGATCGCGGTGATATTCTCGCTGTTCCAGGTCGCGACGGCCGCCCATCTGATCGAGCTGCCGAGCCAGGTCGTCAGGGCCTTTCATGTCGGCTTCCTGCTGCTCCTGGGATTTCCTTTCGTTGCCATGACGACCAACCGCTCAGCGCCGGTCAAGGCGCTCGCATGGCTGATGGCGCTCGCGGGCTTTTCCGTTGCCGTCTATCAATGGTGGGAATACGCGCCGCTCATCCTGCGCTCAGGCGACCTGCTTACCGTCGACATCGTCATGGGCATCATCGCGCTCGTCACGATCTTCGCCGCCGCCTGGGTGGTGATGGGCCCGGCTCTGCCGATCATCTCCGGGATCTTCCTGCTCTATTGCTTCATCGGCCAGGACCTGCCTTCGCCGCTCAACCATCGCGGCTATGATTTCTCCCAGATCATCGACCAGATGGCGTACGGCACCGAGGGCATTTACGGCATCCCGGTCCTGGTCTCCTCGACCTATATTTTCCTGTTCATCCTGTTCGGCGCCTTTCTCGAGAAAGGCGGCATGATTAAGCTGTTCACGGATATTTCGCTGGGTCTTGTCGGCCATGCCCAGGGCGGTCCGGCCAAGGTCGCAGTGATCTCATCCGGGCTTATGGGCACGATCTCCGGCTCCGGCGTCGCCAATGTCGTCACCACCGGCCAGTTCACTATTCCGCTGATGAAGAAATTCGGTTACCGGGCCGCCTTCGCCGGCGGCGTGGAGTCGACCGCCTCGATGGGCGGCCAGATCATGCCGCCGGTCATGGGCGCCGTCGCCTTCATCATGGCCGAGACGCTCGGCGTCGAATATTACCAGATCGTCATGGCGGCGGTTATTCCGGCAATCCTCTATTTCGCCTCCGCCTTCTGGATGGTGCATCTCGAGGCCGGGCGTCACGGCCTCGTCGGCCTGCCGAAAAGCGAGCTGCCCTCGGCGTGGACGGCGCTGCGCGAGCGCTGGTACCTGCTGCTGCCGCTCGCGGTGCTGGTCATTATGCTGTTTTCGGGCTACACGCCGCTTTATGCCGGGACCATCGGCCTCGCGCTCACCGTGCTGCTCATTCTCGGCGGTTCCATCGCGCTCGGTCTGCCGAACATCGTCATCCGCTCGATTTTCTGGATCGGCCTCGGCGTTGCTGCGGCGGCGTTCTTCGAATATGGCATCATGCCGATCCTCATTACGCTGGCGATCCTGATCGGCTGGAACGGGGTCACCAAGGGCGGACGTGAAACCATCCTGATCTGCCGCGACAGCCTTGCCGAGGGCGCCAAGACGGCGCTGCCGGTCGGGATTGCCTGCGCCATTGTCGGTGTAATCATCGGCACCATGACCTTGACAGGCGCCGCCAACACCTTCGGCCTGTTCGTCGTGCATATCGGCGGCCAGAGCCTGTTCGCTTCGCTGTTCCTGACCATGATCACCTGCCTCATCCTCGGCATGGGCATACCGACCATCCCGAATTACATCATCACCTCCTCCATCGCCGGCCCGGCGCTGCTCCAGCTCGGCGTGCCGCTGATCGTTAGCCATATGTTCGTGTTCTATTTCGGCATTCTCGCCGATCTGACGCCGCCCGTGGCGCTCGCCTGTTTCGCGGCGGCGCCGATCGCGAAGGAAAGCGGGTTGAAAATCTCGCTGGAGGCGATCAAGGTGGCGGCCGCCGGCTTCATCATCCCCTATATGGCGGTTTACACGCCCGCGCTGATGCTGCAGGACGGCGGCCCACTGGCGAAGGAGATCGGCTATTCCCTTGCCGTCATCTACATCGTGTTCAAGACCTCTCTCGCCATCGGCCTATGGGGCGCCGCCGTCATCGGTTATCTCGGCGCGCGCCTGACGATCACCGAGCGTCTTCTTGCCGTGGCTGCCGCTTTCACGCTCGTCGCCGCCATCCCGATTACCGACGAGGTCGGCTTCGCGCTCAGCGCCGTGGTCGCCGTCCTGCATTGGCAAAGGCTCAGGAACCGGCCGCGCCGCGAAGCCGGAGCCGAGGCCGGCGCGGGTCATGGCTGATGCCCTCTGTGTCGCGACCGGCGCGAAAATGCTGAAGATCGCCGCTGCGGTGTTCACGCTCACCTGGATTCACTCGGTGGAGAAGATCGCCTGGCAGGAAGACTGGGCGATCGAAGGGGGCCGCCTCAGGATCGTCGAGGCGCGCGTCCAAGGCTCCGGCGCCGGCATGGACCCGCCGGAGGGCGCAGTGCTGAAGGACGGCTGGTGGCACTATGTGCCCACGCTTCCGCCCCAGCGCGAGCTCAACCTTGCCGCCTCCGGCGCGACGGTGAGCGGCTGGACCCTCTGCACCAAGGCAAAATGCTACGAACTCGGCCGGGAAGCCGGCTCCGGCATCAGGATTACCGCCTGCGACGACGGAAAGTCCTAGAGCTGCGGACTTTTAATCGGAATCGGAAACGCGGTCTAGCTGTGGAGCATCAACAGGTTGTTCCGGTCCAAGCCTAAGCAGGTTTGTCCGGCCTGGCCAACAGATGCCGGTTGTGATTTTGTCTTTCCAATGATTCGCGGGGTAAGGACATCCCGAACAATAACTGAATCGCACTCTGTGTACGTGCGACGGCGTGACTCAGCCTGCCGGGATTCCGGATCTCGGCGAACAGGCGTATGTCGGTTGTATGATCGACGAAGGGGCCATTCGCTATCGTTGGGAGACAGTCGGCAGCCAGCTTGACGAGCGGGGCCGGAGATTGTTCGCGGCGGCCGAGGTGCGGACCGCCGGCTGGGGCGGTCTCGCGATTGTCGCTCGGATCACCGGGCTCGCCCGCTCGACGATCAATCGCGGCGAGGACGATCTTGGTGCTGAGCCGCTGGCGAAGGGCCGGATCCGCCGCTGTGGTGGCGGACGCCGGGCCGTTGCCGAAACGGATCCAGAGCTTGTGCCCGAACTCAAGTGCCTCGTCGAGCCAGCCACTCTCGGCGATCCCATGCGGCCCCTGATCTGGGTGTCGAAAAGCATGGACAAGCTCGCCGAGACGCTGACGGCGATGGGGCATCCGATCAGCGCCGATACCGTGCGCAAGGAACTGGTGAAGCTCGGCTTCTCGCGCCAGCACAATCGCAAGGCTGACGAAGGCGCAAAGCATCCGGACAGAAACGCGCAGTTCGAGCACATCAATACGAAGGTCGCCGCCGCTCAGGCGGCCGGGCAACCGGTGATCTCGGTCGATACCAAGAAGAAAGAGCTGGTCGGCAACTATAGGAATGGTGGCTCCGACTATCGGCCCAAAGGGGAACCGCAGCGCGTAAATGTGCATGACTTCGTCGACAAGGATCTAGGCAAGGCAGTGCCTTACGGCGTCTACGACGTGGCGGCCAATGCCGGATTCGTCAGCGTCGGGATAACGAGCGACACGGCCGAGTTCGCTGTCGAGGCGATCCGCAGCTGGCTCGGACGGATGGGCCGCCAACGCTATCCAAAGGCGCGCGAGTTGACGATCATGGCGGACTGCGGCGGCTCGAACGGCGCGCGCGTCCGGCTCTGGAAGATCGAGTTGCAAAAGCTCGCCGACGAGACTGGGCTCGTGCTGCATGTCCACCACTATCCGCCCGGCACATCCAAGTGGAATAGGATCGAGCACCGCCTGTTCTGCCACATCACGCAGAACTGGCGCGGCCGTCCGCTGACGGATCGTCTCGCCATCGTCGAGCTGATCGGCGCAACGACAACGAAAACCGGATTGAAAGTCGAGTGTGCGCTCGACACGCGGACCTACGAGAAGGGCATCAAGGTGAGCGCCGCCGAGATGGCGACGCTCAACATCATCGGCGAAGACTTCCATCCTGAATGGAACTACTCCCTCAAGCCAAGGCTCCTCCCAAATTCGTAGCAGTTATTGTTCGGAGTGTCCTAAGACATGGCTGGCAAATCGCCGGTGGCGGCGACGGACGAGCAGAAAACGGCGCTGAAAGCTTTAGCTGGCGGTGCGGATCGCGCCGAGGCGGATCGGGCGCGCGCTATTCTGCTAACGCTTGATGGCTGGACCAGCAGCCGGATCGCGCAGGCATTTGGGGTGCGCGAGGATACGGTTCGGCTTTGGCGCAGCGACTTCATGCGCGGCGGGATCGATGCGCTGAAGGCGAGCGTTGCTTCGGGACCAATGCCGTTGAAGGCGCAGGCCGCGCTGAGAGTCGCCGGACCACTTCTGTCGCAGCCGGTGGCGGACCGAACGAACTGGACGCTTGCCCGTCTTGCCGATGAGATTGCAGCCCGGGAAAACATCTCGATCTCTCGCTCGCAACTCTCCAAAGTGTTGCGCAAAAAAGGGGATTCCGTTTTCGGCGACCACGACACACACTGAAGGGCCGCCAGATCGCGAACGAGATTGATCGTGTCGGTCTGCGGCTCAAGCTGCGCAAAGCCCAGGCTGAGGCCGGCGATATCGTTCTCCTGTTCGCCGACGAAAGCGAGGCGCTGACGCATCCCTATTTGGCGCGAGCCTGGGCTAAGCGTGGCGCCGATCTCCGCGTGCCGGCCCCTGGACAATCCAAGAAAGTCGCCATGATGGGCGCGCTTGACTGGTTGGGCCGCAGGTTGATCGTCGCCACCTCCCGCAGCAAGCGCAGCACCGACTTCATTGCCTTGCTGCAAACCCTCGATTTTCTCTACGGCCCCAAGCCTGGAATTCCGAGCAAGCCCGTCGTGATCGTGCTCGACAACGGCCCAATCCATACCAGCAAGGCAACGCGGGCGGCACTTGCTGCCCGCGAGCATTGGCTCACCGTCGAATGGCTGCCCAAATATGCGCCCGAACTCAACGACATCGAGGTTGTCTGGCATGATCTCAAAGCCCATCATCTCGCGCACCAGACTTTCACCGATGCTGAAACCCTCGATGCCGCTATCCACCAAGCCGTCGTGGCCTTGAACGCAGAACGAGTGAAGTTGCCCCGGTTTCGTGGACATCCGAACATTTGCGTTTCAGGAGTTCACGATGCCAAAGACACAGCCGCCTTACCCGCCGGAATTCCGGCAACGAATGATCGAGCTGGTCCGATCCGGACGAACGCCGAATGAGCTTGCCAAGGAATTTGACCCATCGGCTCAGGCGATCCGCAATTGGGTTGCGCAGGCTGACCGCGACGAAGGTCGGCGCGAGGATGGCCTGACGACGGCCGAGCGCGAGGAGTTGAACCGGCTGCGCCGGGAGAACAAGCAGCTCAAGCTGGAGCGCGAAATCCTCTCAAAAGCCGCGGCCTGGTTTGCTCGGGAGACCGATGTGATCCCACCGAAGGGTTCCAATTCATGAGCGCGAACCGGGCCGTTTATCCGATCACTGCCATGAGCCGTCTGCTGGGTGTCTCCGCCAGCGGCTTTTACGCTTCGACCAAGCGTCCGCCATCCAGGCGTCGCCAGGCCGACGCGGCTCTGACCGCCAGGATCCGCACGGCGCGTGCTGGCTCGCAGGGCACGTATGGCGTCCCGCGCATTCAGGCCGCAAGCGCGTGGCCCGCTTGATGCGCGCAGCGGCGCTCGCCGGCGTCAGCCGTCGTCGCTTCGTGACGACGACTGTGAAGGGCGGCGGCCGTCAGGCGCCCGATCTGGTTGACCGCAACTTCACGGCAGACCGGCCTAACGTATTGTGGGGTGGCCGATATTACATATTGTCCGACCTGGTCGGGGTTCCTCTATCTCGCCGTCGTTCTCGATGCCTTCAGCCGACGGATCGTCGGCCAAGTGAGCGCTTGTCGCTCACGATAAACGTTCGCTCCGATGGCAGCCAGCTTGCACGCCAAGATCGTGTCGGATCAGGTGAACAATGCAGAGCCTGCCCCCGGCTTGAACGGGGGTTTGAACCAGCGTCTGGGGATAGACCGTCGTGATCGCTTCCGGAAAGCCTTTCAGGCCGTCGACGACGGCGATCAGAATATCGTTCAGACCCCGGACTTTCAGCTCGTTCATCACCTTGAGCCAGAATTTAGCACCCTCGGTTTGTTCGATCCATAGGCCTAACACCTCTTTGCCCCCTTCGGCGTTGAACGCCAGCGCGACATAGACGGCCTTGTTCTTGACCAGGCCCTCGTCGCGGATCTTGACACGCAAGGCGTCGAAAAAGACGACCGGGTAGACCGGATCGAGCGGCCGGTTCTGCCACTCGCGGACCTCGTCCAGAACCGCATCGGTGACCCGGCTGATAAGGTCCGGCGAGACTTCAACGCCATAGAGTTCGGCCAGATGACCCTGGATCTCCCGCACGGTCATGCCGCGGGCGTAGAGGCTCAAGATCTTTTCGTCGAAACCGTCAAAGCGGGTCCGGCCCTTCGGGATCAGCTGCGGCTCGAAGCTTCCCGCGCGGTCGCGGGGAACGGCGATCTCGACTTCCCCGTCTCCGGTCAGAAGCGTCTTCGAACTCGTGCCATTGCGATTGTTGCCTGTCCCACGACCGGCAGGGTCGCCCTTCTCATAGCCGAGATGGGTGCTCAGTTCCGCGCCCAGCGCCCGCTCGATCAGCGCCTTCTTGAGCTGTTTGAAAAACCCGTCTTCGCCGATCAAATCTTCGGGCTTGGAGTAGTTCGCCAAAAGCTGATCGAGAAGCTCCGGTGCGATCGAAGTCTTGGTCATGTGAGTTCCCCCATTTCGGGTTAACCTCACAGAAACCTACCTACACATCGTTTAGGACACCCTCGCCCTCGCTTTTCCTTCGGCCTGAACGGATACCAGGGCTTCACAGGCCCGGATGACAAGCAAAGGCGCGGAAAAGATGATTCCTTCTACTATTGGCGTCGACATCTCGAAAGATTTTCTCGATGTGCATTGTCTGCCTGACGGTGTGTCCAAGCGTTTTGAAAACACCAAAGCTGGTCACAAGGAACTGATCCGCTGGCTGAGGAAAACACCGATTGCCCGCATCGTCTATGAGCCAACCGGGCCATATCATCGTAGCTTCGAGCAGACCTTGGCAAAGACCGAACTGCCGCTTGTGAAGATCAACGCCCGTCAGGCGCGGCGTTTTGCCGAGGTAACGGGCAGGCTGGTGAAAACCGACCGCGTGGATGCGCTCATGCTGGCCCGCATGGGCATTACGCTGGAGCTGGAAGTGCTGCCTGTATCCACAGAAGAACTGAATAAACTCAAAGATTTGCATCTCGCCCGGTAGGCGCTGGTCAAAGACCGGATCGCTGCCAAAAATCGCGAGAAAGACCTCACCCTGCCGCTCCTGAAACGCCAAAACGCCCAGCGACTGAAGCAGATCGATACCCAGATCGGCGCCATAGAGGCGGAAATCGAAGCCAGCATCGCCAGCGATGAAAACCTTGCCGAGCGGCTCGCCATCCTGAAGAGCATCCCCGGCATCTCCTGCATCACCGCTTTTGCGCTCCTCATCGAAATGCCTGAACTGGGAACAATGCAGGGTAAGCAGGCCGCAAGCTTGACCGGCCTTGCCCCTGTCGCCCGGCAATCCGGACGCTGGGCCGGCCGCGCCTTCATTCGCGGCGGCCGGGCTAGTCTGCATCAAGCACTCTTTATGCCCGCTTTGGTCGCAGCGCGCTTCAATCCGGACCTCAAAGCCAAATACCAACAGCTGCTGCAAGCCGGAAAGCCAGCCAAAATCGCCATCACAACCATCATGCGAAAGCTGATCGTTCTCGCAAATGCACTGCTGAGAGACAGGCGGAAATGGGCCGGAAATCCCGCTTGGTTAAAACGGATACACTAGCCGGCTTATTTCCCCAGCCCCAGCGTCACCCGGGAGAGCGTCACGTCCTCCGGGTTGAAATGCACATCGAAGCCAAGCTCACGGCACATCGAAAGCATCTGTGTATTCTCGCTCAGGACGTCGCCGTGGAGCTCCTGCAACCCCTCTGCCTTGGCATAGGCAATGAGCTGCTGCATCAGCGCCCAGCCAAGCCCGACACCTTTCAAGTCGCTGCGCACCATCACGGCATATTCGCCTTTGATATAGTCCGGATCGGCGATAAGCCGCGAGCCGCCGAGCATGACGCCGGTCTCAGGATCGACGGCGATGAAGGCCATGGCGCGGCCGTAGTCGATCTGGGTGAAGCGCGCGACGAACTGATGCGAGAACTCCGCTTTCGGTGTGAAAAAGCGCAGCCGCAGATCGGCCGGCGTGATCGCATGCAGGAACTCGGCGTAAATTCCCTCATCGGTCGGCAGGATCGGACGAATCAACACCTTGCGACCGCTCGATAGCGCAACGGTGCGTTCCCAGCTCTTCGGATAGGGGCGGATCGCGAAATAGGGGTTCGGCGCCGGCACGTCGGCGTGCGTCCAATCGAGTGTGACGCGGGCATCGAGAGCTGTCACCCCGCGCTCATCGGCGAGCAGCGGATTGATATCGAGCCCGGTGACGACCGGGATGTCGGTGATCAGCTGCGAAACGCGCACAAGCACCATCGCGATCGCCTCTATATCGGCCGCCGGCCTGTCGCGATAGCCGGAGAGAAGCTTCGACACGCGCGTCTCGCTGATCAGATGACGGGCGAGCTTCAGATCGAGCGGCGGCAGCGCGACCGCCGTGTCTTTGATGACCTCCACCGCCGTGCCTCCCGCACCGAACAGGATCGTCGGGCCGAAGATCGAGTCCTCGGTGACGCCGATGATGAGCTCGTGGGCTTGCGGTAGCTCGATCATCTCCTGCACGGTGAAACCGTCGATCCGGGCGTCCGACCGTTTCCGGGCAACCCGCGCCGCGATCTCCTCGGCGGCTTTCGCTGCGGCGGCAGCACTTTCCAAATTGAGCATGACGCCGCCGACATCCGACTTGTGCGAAATCTGCTCCGACAGCACCTTCACTGCGACGCGCCGGCCATTTTGCAGAAGTTGCGCCGCAATACGCTCGACATCGCGAGCATCCTTCGCGATCAGCGTCCGCACCGTGGCAATACCGTAAGCGCTGAGGACAGCCTTGGCCTCCGGCTCGGTCAGCAGCGTGCGACCTTCCCTCTGTGCCGCCGCCATGGCTGCGCGCGCCGCCTCGGTATCGACCTCGAAGGTGCTTGGCAGGCTCGGCGGCGTCTGCATCAACTCCTCCTGGGCCTTGTGATAGCCGGTGAGATAGGAGAAGCTGCGGACGGCATCGGCGGGAAACTCGTAGGTTGGCAGACCGGCGGATGCGAAACGAGCCCGAGCCATTCGCGCCGTGCTTTCCCCAAGCCAGTTGGTCAGAACCGGTTTCACCGGCTTCCGGTCGGCCTTGCGAATCTGGATGGCGCGGATCACCGCATCGGCGGCCCCGACCGACGAGGCGAGCGCCGTCGGGCAGTTCATCACCAGCACGGCGTCTGCCGCCCGGTCGTCAAGCACCGCATTCAGAGCGGCCTCATAGCGCTCCGGCCCGGCATCGCCGATGATGTCGACGGGGTTCGCCCGCGACCATGTCGGTGGCAGCATCTGGTCGAGCTTCGCCGTTGTTTCCGGCGACAGCTCGGCAAGTTTTCCGCCAAGCTGCATCAGGGACTCGACCGCCAGAACGCCCGCGCCGCCGCCATTGGTGACGATCGCCAGGCGGTCACCGCGAAAGCCGACAATGCGGGTGAGCGTCTCCGCCGCGTCGAACAGCTCGCTCAAGCCATCGACGCGCAGCACGCCGGCTCTCTTGAACGCCGCCTCGATCACCCGGTCATTGCCGGACAGCGCGCCGGTATGCGTGGCTGCCGCCTTCGCCGCCGCCGCGCTGCGGCCGGCCTTAACGACCACCACCGGCTTGGCGCGAGCGGCAGAGCGCGCAGCAGACATGAATTTGCGCGGATTGGTGATGGTCTCGAGATACATGACAATGGCGCTGGTGTTCGCCTCGCCGGCCAGATAGTCGAGCATATCGCCGACATCGACATCGGCCATGTCACCCATCGAAACCACATTGCTGAAGCCGATATCGCGCGCGGCTGCCCAGTCGAGCGTCGCGCCGGCAACAGCACCGGACTGCGACAAGAGCGCCAGCTTTCCCGGATTGGGGGCGATATGGGCGAAGCTGGCATTGAGTCCGAGCCTCGGCACGAAAATGCCGAGACAATTCGGACCGATGATACGCAGGCAGAAGGGCTGTGCTGCGTTCAGCATCGCCTGCCTGAGACCGTTCTCCTGGCCGATGCCCGCCGTGATGACGACGGCCGCGCGCGTGCCTTTCCGGCCAAGCTCGCCGATGATCTGCGGCACCGTCTCCGGCGGCGTCGCGACGACAGCGAGGCTCGGCGCATCAGGCAGCGCGGCAATATCGGGAAAGCAAGGCTTGCCGTCGATCGAGCTATGGTGCGGATTGACGAGCCAGATCGGCCCGGCAAAGCCGCCGGCCTGTAAATTCTGCATGATTTTCAGGCCGACCGAGCCGGGCTCGTCGCTGGCGCCGATCAGTGCGACTGATTTCGGCATGAAGGCAGAGTCGAGATTTCGAATGGTCATCGCGTGGGCCTCGCAAATGGCTCCTGTCGCTTGCTGCTGGCATTGTCGCTCGGGTCCCTTATTGCCCTTCGTCAACGCCGCAGCAACCTCTGAGTTTTGCATGGCGGGATAACGGGCCGACAACACTCGAAAGCGCGGCGATGATAACGCCAGGCAGCACGCTTTGTGCTCCGGCCGGAATCGGAGCTTTGCCATTATCAAATCTAAGATTTTTCACGCAATAGCTCGTCAGGTCCTACCTGATGGCGTATGATCGCCACCGGACCAAGCCGGAAAAGCTCAAGCGGAAACGGCTGGTTACCGGAGCATGTGACCATAAGAGTTTGGGAGAAAACGCTATGCGCTGCAGGACGCTCACATTGGCGGCTGCTTTGACGGCGGGCTTTGCAGTTACGCACGCAAACGCCGCCGAAACTAATCTCGACAAGCTGAGCAAGTTCGAAACCACGGGGACGACCGAGTTTACCGTCATCCCGCAAGGGGGTGAGAACGCCAAGGCGATCAAGAAGAACCTCGAGCACGTCAAGCTGCCGAAGGGCTTCAAGATCGGGCTCTATGCGATCGTTCCGGACGCGCGCCACATGGCCGTCGGTCCGCAAGGAATCGTGACCATCGTCGGCACCCGCAAGACCAAGGTCTGGGCGGTAACCGACCGCAACAAGGACCGCGTTGCCGACGAGGTAAAGGACTTCGCGCCTTCGATCAGCTTCACCATCCCCAACGGTCCGTGCTTCTCCAAGGACGGAATGCTCTACATCGCCGAGCGCAATCGCGTTCTGCTCTTCCCGGCGGCAGAATTCTTCTATGAGAGCCCGGACGTCGCCGCATTCAACGTGGTGAAGCAAGGCGAACTGATCCCGCCGGAGGACGAGAGCTATAATCACACCGCCCGCGTCTGCCGGGTCGGGCCGGACGGCAAGCTCTACATCACTCTCGGCCAGCCCTTCAACGTGCCGGCTCCGGAGAAGCTCGAGTCCTTCGCCAAATGGGGCCTCGGCGGCATCATCCGCATCAACACCGACGGAACGGGCCGCGAGGTCTACACTTACGGCGTGCGCAATTCCGTCGGCCTCGACTTCGCACCGAATGGCGATCTCTGGTTCACCGACAACCAGGTCGACGGCATGGGCGACAAGATCCCGCCCGGCGAGATCAACCATCAGACCAAGCTCGGCCAGAATTTCGGCTTCCCCTGGTATGGTGGCGGGTCGGTGCGGACCAACGAGTATAAGGACGCCACGCCTCCGGCCGACGTCGTCATGCCGGCGGTCGAGATGGATGCTCATGCGGCCGATCTCGGCATGATCTTCTACACCGGCAAACAGTTCCCGAAGAAATATCGCGGCGGCATCTTCTCGGCTCAGCACGGTTCCTGGAACCGCACCGACCCGGTCGGCGCGCGCGTGATGTTCACGCCGGTCGGCGAGGACGGCAAGGCCGGGCCGAGCACGCCGTTCGCCGAAGGCTGGAACAACAATGGCGAGTATCTGGGACGGCCGGTCGATGTCACGATCTTGCCGGACGGTTCGCTGCTGGTCTCGGACGATCTTGCCGGGGCCATCTACCGGATCTGGTACGAGGGCTGATGCCGTTCACCAGCTAGGACATTGCGTGCGAAGGCCGGGCGATCCGTTGTCCGGCCTGTTTTCTGCATGTGAAGCGAATGGGGATGCCGATGCGCGATCTTCGAAGCGGCTGCATCGTGGCTTTGGGCTTGGCGCTGGCGGTCTGTTCCATATCGGTGGCCCAGGCGGCCGATATCGCAGCCGGCAAAAAGAAGGCCATGATGTGCGCGGTCTGCCATGGCAAGGATGGCATCGCCGTCAATCCGGACGCACCCAATCTCGCCGGCGAGGCCGCGAGCTATATCGAGAGGCAGCTGAAAGCCTTCAAATCCGGCGAGCGCAAGAACGAGATCATGTCCATCATGGCGCAGCAGCTGAGCGATGAGGATATTGCCAACCTCGCCGCCTGGTTCTCGGCAATGAAAGTGACGGTCCAGGTGCCGGATGTGAAATGATGCTACCGCAATGCTGCGCCGCTCAAAACGACCGCGGCAGGCCGAGAATGTGTTCGGCGACATAGGCAAGGATCAAATTGGTCGAGATCGGCGCCACTTGATAGAGCCGCGTCTCGCGGAATTTGCGCTCCACGTCATATTCGCTGGCAAAGCCGAAGCCGCCATGGAACTGGAGGCAGGCATTGCCCGCCTCCCATGAGGCTTTCGCCGCAAGGTATTTCGCCATATTCGCCTGCGCGCCGCAGGGCTTGCCGGCATCGAACAGCCGTGCCGCCTCGATCCGCATGAGATCCGCGGCCTCGATCTCGATATGCGCCTCGGCGAGCGGAAACTGCACGCCCTGGTTCTGCGCGATAGGCCGCCCGAAGACGACGCGTTCGCCCGTATATTTCACCGCACGGTCGATGAACCAGCGGCCGTCGCCGATACATTCGGCGGCGATCAGCGTGCGCTCGGCATTGAGACCGTCGAGAATATAGCGGAAGCCGCGGCCCTCCTCGCCGATCAGGTTTTCCGCCGGGATTTCGAGATTATCGAGAAACAGCTCGTTGGTCTCGTGATTGACCATATTGGGGATCGGTCGCAGGGTGAGCCCGTTGCCGAGCGCCTGGCGGATGTCGACGAGGAAGATCGACATGCCGTCGGATTTCTTCTTCACCTCGGGGAGCGGCGTCGTGCGGGCGAGCAGGATCATCAGATCGGAATGCTGGACGCGCGAGATCCACACCTTCTGGCCGTTGACGACATAGCAGTCGCCCTTGCGCACCGCCGTGGTGCGGATGCTGGTGGTATCGGTCCCGGCGGTCGGCTCGGTAACACCCATCGATTGCAGGCGCAGCTCGCCCGAGGCGATCTTGGGCAGATAGAGCCGCTTCTGCTCTTCCGAGCCGTGCCGCAGCAGCGTGCCCATATTGTACATCTGGCCATGGCAGGCGCCGGAATTGCCGCCTGAGCGGTTGATATCCTCCATGATCACGCAGGCTTCGGACAGGCCGAGCCCCGAGCCGCCATACTCCTCCGGGATCATCGCGGCGAGCCAGCCGGCCTTGGTCAGCGCATCGACGAATTCCTCCGGATAGCCGCGCTCCTGGTCGATCTTGCGGAAATACTCGTCCGGAAAACGCTTGCAGAGATCGCGGACCGCATCGCGAATGTCCTGATAGGGATCGTCAGGCTTGTTCAGCATCGCGCTCATGTGGGTTCACACCACTCCGTTCTCATGCAGCCGGGCGATGTCGGGCCCGAAGCCGAGCTCGGCGAGAATCGTGTCGGTGTGCTCGCCAAGCGCCGGCACCGCGCCCATCCGCGCCTCATAGACCGAATTGGTGGCCGGCGGCAGCAGGGCGCGCAGTTCGCCTACCGGCGAGCCGATGGTCCGCCAGCGGGCGCGGGCGGCAAACTGGGGATGGTCCCAGAGCGCGGCGGGCGAGTTGACCTTGGCACAGGCGAGCCCGGCACCTTCGATCCGCGCCATCGCCTGATCGGCGGTGAGCCCCGCCAGCGCATCGGTGATCAGCGCTTCGAGCTCGAGGCGGTTCGCCGTCCGGGCGTTGTTCGAGGCGAAGCGCGCATCGGTCTCAAGCGAGGCGTTGCCCAGCACCTCACGGCAGAACACCGCCCATTCGCGCTCGTTCTGCAGCCCGATCATCAGCGTGCCGCCATCGCCCGTGCGGACCGGCCCGTAAGGCGCGATGCTCGGATGGTAGGCGCCGGTGCGCTTCGCCTGAGGATGGCCGCCATAGGTATAATACATCGGATTGCCCATCCACTCGGCCAGCGCTTCGAGCAACGAGATCTCGACCCGCGAGCCCTTGCCGGTGCGCTCGCGCAGGATGAGTGCCGAGAGGGTGCCGGAATAGGCATACATGCCGGCGGCGACATCCGCCGCGGAAAAGCCGCAGCGCGCCATGTCGTCTCCAGTGCCAGTGACGGCGAGCAGCCCGGCCTCGGCCTGGATCATCAGATCGTAAGCCTTGCGGTCGCGATAGGGGCCGTCCTCGCCATAGCCGGAAATGTCACAGACGACGATGCGGGGATGGCGCGCGCTTAGCGCCTCGTAAGAGAGGCCGAGACGCGCCGCCGCGCCCGGCGCAAAATTCTGCACCACCACATCCGCCTTGGCGAGGAGCGCATCCAGAATGGGACGAGCCTCCGGCTTCTTGACGTCGAGGGTCAGGCTCTCCTTGGAGCGGTTCGCCCAGACGAAATAGGAGGCGAGGCCGTCAACGCGGTCGTCATAGCCGCGCGCGAAATCGCCGACGCCCGGCCGCTCGATCTTGATGACGCGCGCACCTTGATCGGCGAGATGGCGGGTGCAGGTTGGCGCCGCGACGGCATGCTCGAAGGCAACGACGGTCATGCCTTCAAGCGGACGCATCGGGCCGCCTCCCGGGTTGGCGGAGAGGCTCGGCTGCGCACCTGCGCGGCTCGGACAAGCGGCTCTCGGCTTCGGTGGCGAAATGCAAACGGATAACCCCTTCTGAATGCAATCGAAGGGGCATCCTTTACGTTAATTCGCCGCGAAGCAATAGAAGAGTCCGACCGTACCGATGCTGCGGTGATCACCATCCGGCCTGGAAGATCAGCCCCACCTGGCCATCTCCCGTTTGCGCAGTCTTGGTGGAGGTATTCTTGCCGAACTGAAAGACGCCCATCGCATTATTATTGCCATCCTGAGAGGCGACCGCGGTGTGGCCCCTGCCTCGCTGGAAAACGCCAAGCCAGTTGCCGCTGCCGTCTTGGCTGACCGAGGCGCTGTTGGCCGAGCCCTTCTGATCGACGCGCGCCCGGTTTCGAAGCGCCTGCAATTCGCCGAGCCGTTCGAGCCCGGCTTTCAGCTTCTCCGCCTTCTTGCCCTTCGGCGTGACCGTCACAGTGATGCTGCCAGCCTTGGCGGGCGCAGCTTGGCAAAGCGGGGTCAGTCCGATCGCCGCCACGAGGGCCGGTACAATCCATTGCGTCCTGTTCATACTCATCTCCACAAGGCTCTCTGCGGCGGCCGAATCCGGCGCGCAGGCGATTGGCCGGCGCGGAGAATACCGCCGCGGTATCATGGGTTTGTCAGGGGCGATGCGGCCGCAACAAAGCGGCGAGCGCGTCCGCTACAGCCAGCCGCCGCCGACCGTCTTCTCACACTCGATCTCTTCGCCGTTCCAGGTCACTTTCAGCTTGGCCTGGTAGCTGCCGCCGTCGCCACCGAGCCGCACTATGCCGAGCTTTGCCGGCTGGTCGGGCTTGGCGTCGAAATTCCCGCCCTGATTGATATTCGAACTGCTGCCATTGCCGGACTTACTCACCTGCAACTGATAGGCGCCGCTAACCGGTGCATTCGAATACACCACGCCCTGCAACTCGACACCGCCGCCAAGCGGCTTCACCTCGATCTCGCAGCGCACAGGGCCGCTCTTCGCTTCAGCATCCATCGCCTTTTCTCCGCCCTGCGCTGCCACGACCATCACGCCGAGCCCGAATGCCAGCGTCACGATCCGGCGGCCATTGGCTCCTCCGGCTATCGTCATTTTTGCCTCCTTCATCAGTGGCGAAAGGCGCTGTCGCGCCCTCCGCGGACTCTCATGGGTTTCGTTGTTTCAGTCCTGCACGATCACCGACACATTGCCCCTGCCGACTTGAGTCGCGCTTGCGCTGTTGTGACGGCCGGCCTGAATAATGCCGATGGCGTTGCCAGAGCCATCCTGGGTCGTGATTGCGGTGTGTCCGGAGCCGAACTGTCCGACACCGACGACGTTTCTGCGCCCGTCCTGATAAGTGTCGGCGTAGTTGCCATGGCCGGACTGGCCGACCACCGCGCGATTGCGCGAGCCGTATTGGGTGCTGATCGCCGAGTTGCGGCTGCCCTCCTGGTAGATGGAGAGGCGGTTGCGATGACCGCTCTGGCCGCCGCCAGCCGAGTTCTTGTAGCCATACTGCTCGACATTGGCAGTATTGCCGCCAGCATAAGCGCCGGTCGCTGCGACGCCGAGCGTCAGAGCAAGTGCACTCGTCATCAGAATCCGTGAGATCATCCGAAGTACTCCCATTTTCATTGCGTCTTTATCGTTCTCTTTTTTCAGAGCCGATGATCCTGTTTTATTCTGACGGCAATGAATTCGCTCTGAAGCGCGCGTTATTTTTGATTTAAATCTGTATCAACGAATATTAATGTTTGCGGTGGTTGCACAAGCGGCTCGCATACAGCGCCCGCCGCCACTTAGCTTTAGCTTTAGCTCTACCTCTGCGTGTGGCTGCAAAATATGCGCATTTTGCCGGATGCCGCTATCGCACTCAGCCGAAACTGATCTGCGGCCGGGCGATCATCAGCCAGAAGATCGCCAGCACCGCCGCGAAAGCCGGGAAGCCGAAGGCGAACCAGGTCCAGAACAGCCGGTGATAGAACTTGGGCAGAGGCCGGCCCTCGGCCACGGTCGCCTGGGCCAGATCGCGCATTTTCATCTGCATCGAGACGACCGGAAGCCAGAATGCGCCGGTGAGGAGATAGAGCAGGACCGACAGCACGATCCAGCCTTCGCTCAGCCCATAGCCTGCCTGCCAGGCCAGCACGACGCCACTGATCGGCTGGACGATGACGGCGCTGGCCGTGAAGACGAAATCGGCGATGACGACGATGCGGGCGACCGCTGCGATAACCGCCACCTCACCGGTCCGGTGCGCCATCAGCATGAAAAAGGCGATGCCGGCGCCGGTGCCGAGCAGCACGGCCGCGCCGATCACATGCACATATCTCAGCACAAAATAGAGCATCAGCGATCCTCGAACATGGTGAGCGCGACGAGGTGAAGCGCAAAGATCGGGATCGCTTTCACCAGCGCCCCAAGCGGATCGATCCACAAGTCGGGCAGGATGGCTGTCCCGGCGATAAGGTAGAAGACCGTTATGGCGAGAGCGGCGTAAAGGCCGAACCGGCAGGCTCGGCGGACCGCGATGGTTAGCCCAATGGCAATATCGGCCAAGCCCCCGGCGATTACGGAAGGCGCGGCGAGCGCAAACCGGCGCGTTCACAAGCTTCGAACAGCGTCCTGATCCCGTCGACATGCACCGCCTGAAGGGAGGTGCCCGGAGCGTCTTGCAGCGCACCGGCGCAACTGACGACCGCATCGAAGCGATCGAGATGGGGCATCCAGGACTCCGGCGAAGTTGCGTGCGCAATGTCGAGGGCGATCCATTTCACCTGCGGAAGGCTGCGCGCTGCGCGAGCGGTATGCCGCGCGATCCCGGTGATCTCGTATCCCTCCGCCAGCAGCCGCGCAATCACCGCCGAGCCGATCAGCCCTGTCGCTCCGGTCACCAGAACCTTCACCCACTCCTCCGCTGCTTGATGTACCGGCTGATGCGTCACACCCAATGGCTCCTTGCCAAAGGCATAGCAGAATCAATCTTCAGATCCCGCTTCGTCGCGGTCGCGACAGACGGTCGGGATTTGTTGTAGCTCACCGATTTAGCCGGTAGTGTTCTGCCGAAACAGCACGATCGAGGCTCTGACGCAGCTTCCGCTATCGCGGGCCGGAGCCGATGGGAGGAATTCGATGCCAGCCAGTCACCTGTTTCCGACGACCGTTGCCGGTAGCCTGCCGAAACCGAGCTGGCTGGCGGAGCCGGAGAAACTATGGGCGCCCTGGCGCGCAAGCGGCGCCGAGTTGGTCGAGGCGAAGCGCGACGCCGCGCTGGTCTGGATCAAGGAGCAGGAGGATGCCGGCATCGACATTGTCTCGGATGGCGAGCAGTTCCGCGTGCATTTCGTGCACGGCTTTCTTGAGCAGATCGAAGGCATCGACTGGAACCGCAAGACCAAAATGGGCATCCGCGACAACCGCTATGAGGCGGATGTGCCAACCGTCACGGGACCGATACGGCGCCCCAAGCCTATCCATGTCGAGGATGTACGCTTCACCCGCGCGCATACCAAGCGTGGGCTGAAATTCACCTTGCCCGGCCCGATGACCATTTGCGACACCATCGCCGACGCCCATTACGGCAAACGCGCCGATATGGCGATGGCTTTCGCCAAGGTGCTGAACGAGGAGGCGCGCGAGATCGACGCGCTCGGCGTCGATGTCATCCAGTTCGACGAGCCGGCCTTCAACGTCTTCATGAACGACGTGAAGGAATGGGGCATCGCGGCGCTGGAAGCAGCTGCCGCTGGCCTCAAATGCAAGACCGCCGTGCATATCTGCTACGGTTACGGCATCGAGGCCAACATCAAGTGGAAGGAGACGCTCGGCTCCGAATGGCGGCAATACGAGGAAATTTTCCCCGCCATCAATGCGAGCCACATCGATCAGGTGTCGCTGGAGTGCCAGGGCTCGAAAGTGCCGATCTCGCTGATCAAGCTGCTCGGCGACAAGACCATCCTGGTCGGCGCGATCGATGTCGCAACGCAGAAGATCGAGACGCCGGAAGCCGTCGCATCGATCCTCGAAGAGGCGCTGAAATACGCCGATGCGGAGCGCATCCAGGCCTGCACCAATTGCGGCATGGCGCCCCTGCCTCGCAGCGTCGCGGTCGGCAAGCTCAAGGCGCTCGGCGCCGGCGCAGAATTGATGCGCAGCCCGATGAAATAGGCGCTACTCCGCCGCGGCCGGAAGTTTCGGCACCTCGCAGCCGGTGGCGCAGCAGCGGCCCGGCTGTTTCGAGACGCGGCGGCCATCGGCGAGAACGCCGCGATCGAGCAGGCTCTCGACCAGCTTCACCTTCTCCATGACCGGATAGTTCCGCCAGATCTCGCGCTTCATCGCTTCCGGCGAACCGCCCCCATGCAGCGAGATCATCGAATACCAGCCGGCCTGATGGGAGGCGGTCAGATCCTCGATGAAGCGCGCCACCTCCAGCCGCTGCTCGGTTGGGATGTCGGGCCGCCCGGCCAGCACCGCCGACAGCGACGCTTTGGTCTCGGGGTTGTGATCCTCGTCCGGCCCCGGCAGGGCGACGACCAGGCCGCCCGAGACGTAATGCGCTAAGCGGTGCATGTCGTAGATCTTCGTGGCCAGCAGCAGCTTGCCGATATTGGAGAACACCGCGTCGGGCATCACCGAGCCGGCCGGGTCCTTGGCGCAATAGACTGACGCCGCCACGCCGCAGGCGAAGAAGCTCTCGGTGATGGTGATAAGCTCGACCATGGCGTCGCGGATGTGGCCGTGTCGGTCCGGATCGAGGCCGTTGGCTTCGATCATCAGCGCACCCGCCCCGATCAGCAGATCGCCGAAGCCGGCCCGCGCGCCGATGCAGGAATGCCGATGGTGCGTCGCATAGGCCGTCGTCATGAAACCCGCCTCGACAACCTCGCCCGCCATGAACAAGCGGTCATGCGGCACGAACACATCGTCGAAGATGACGACGCCAGTCGACTGGCCGTATTTGGCCGAGAATTTCGCAGCGGCCTCGCCCGGACGCCCGGCGGGGCGGGCGACGATGGTGACGCCCTCGGCATCGACCGGCACGGCGCAGGCCACGACGAAATCGCGGTCGGCCTCGGTATGGGTGCGGCAGGGCATAACCAGGAATTCGTGCATATAAGGCGCGCCAGTGACGATCGCCTTGGTCCCGCGAATGACGATGCCGTCCGGCCGCCGCTCCTTGATGTGCACATAGACGTCCGGGTTGACCTGCTCGCCGGCGCGCTTGGCGCGATCGCCCTTGGCGTCGGTCATGGCAATGCCGAGCGTCAGATCCTCGTCCTGCACCTTGTGCAGATAGGCGAGGAAAAGCTGATGATAATCCGTACCGTGAGCGTCGTCGGCGCGCTTGGTCGCCTGGAAGATGCCGTTCAGCGCATCATGGCTCAGATAGCGCTGGGCGCAGCCGGAGGTCTTGCAAACGAGGCGCACCGATTCGAGCTTGTAGAGCAGATCGGTCGATGTCTCGTTGATATGCAGCATCCGGTTGACGGTCTTGCCGGACGTGCCCTGGCGCGCCGTCATCAGAACTTGATGCTCGGGCCGGTGCGCATAGTCGTAGGTGATGCCGACCGCATTGATGCCGGGAGCGAGCAGCGGCTCATCGGCGACGCTTTCGACGCGCTCGCCGTTGATGAAGACGCGGGGCCGGTAGCGGCGAAGCGAGTCTCTATAGTCGGCGGCGGTCATCAGCATGGCGGCACTCCCTAGTGTCCCGAATCCGAAGTTCGCCTCATTCTGCCGCTCGCTCTGTAGCGAACTTCGGATTCAAAAGGGACACCTAGCAAC
Source organism: uncultured Alphaproteobacteria bacterium (assembly GCA_963798805.1). GTDB lineage: Bacteria > Pseudomonadota > Alphaproteobacteria > Rhizobiales > Rhodomicrobiaceae > CAVZCK01. Next base: position 156,834 of record CAWCVC010000011.1, on the reverse strand, counting down.
TCTATGATTCCAGCGGGGTTTTAGATCGGGAAGTCCCCTTGAAGAGATTGCCGAAACAATGAAGGGGACTTCCCGATCACCACACTGGCTCTTGTTCACAAATTTGAACGATGTTAGATTTGCCGTCAAGCGTTCAAATAGGAACGAGGCGTGCAGCAGCAAAGACAGGGACGGCGTCAGGCGGTCAGCGATCTGAAGCGCGGGCTCATTCTGGAGGCGGCCCGCGCTGTCTTCGAGGAGGAGGGGCTCGAAGGGGCAAGCCTGCGCGCCATCGCCGGCCGGGCCGGCTATACGCCGGCGGCACTCTATTTTCACTTCGACTCCAAGGAAGCGATCTACGCCGAGCTGCTGGAGGCGTCTCTGGTCGCACTCGGCAGAGCCGTCAGCCAGACGGTGGCCAAAGTTGCCGAACCGGCCGAACGGCTGCGCCGGGCCGCGATGGCGTTTTTCGAGTTCTATGCCCGGAACCCGCGCGACCTCGACCTCGGCTTTTACCTATTTCGCGGCGGCATGAAGCCTGCGGGGCTCGGCCGCGAGCGCGACAAGACGCTGAATGCGGCGTTGGAGGCGGCGCTGCGGCCAATCGCCGATGCCGCGATTGCGCTGAGCGCCTCGGAGCACGAGGCCAATCTACTGATGGTCAACAGTTTCGCCCACGCAACCGGGCTCCTGCTGCTTCTGCATACAGGCCGCATCCGCATGTTCGGCGCTTCGGCCGCGGAGCTGATGGCGGCCTATGTCGACGAGCGTGTCGAACGCCTTACGGTGGGGAGGAACCGATGCTGACGATCGATCCGAAATCCTCGATGCTTCTCGTCATCGATTTTCAATCGCGGCTGATGCCCGCCATCAACGAGGTGGAGGCCGTCATAGCCAACGCCAAGCGTCTGATCGCGGCGGCGAAGATCTTCGAGATCCCGATCCTCTTTACCGAGCAGAACCCTGAAGGCATCGGCCACACCGTCCCCGATCTCCTGTTCGAGGACGCGCGGGTCGAGCACAAGATGACCTTCGACGGCGCACGCACGCCGGCAATCCTAGACCGGATTCCGCCGGACCGAAACCTCGTCGTTGCCGGCTGCGAGGCGCATGTCTGCGTCCTGCAGACGGTGCTCGGCCTCCTCGACCTGGGCCGCCATGTCTTCCTCGTCCGGGACGCTCTGGGCGCGCGCCGGGCCGAGAGTAAGGAGACGGCGATCCGCCGCATGGAAAAGCACGGCGCGGAGATCGTGACGACCGAGATGGTCGTCTTCGAATGGCTGGAGTTCCTCCGACCATCGGCGCTTCCGCGAGGCGCTGGCGCTGATCAAGTGACTTTGCGCACCGCAGGCAGCTTTGCGCGGGATCGCGCCGGCGGCTTTCGGCCGGCGCCCGACGCATTGGCCTCAGCGTTCAGTAGCCGCCGCTTGCCTCGCGCCGAGCCGGCGATCAGCTTGCCCAGCGCCATGAAGTCGCGCTTCCGCGGACTGCTCGACCGCCAGGCGAGGCCGACGGTGCGGCTCGGCTCCGGCTCGACGAAGCGCATCAGCCTGATCTCGCCATGCCTCGCCTCGACATCGATGCTCAGCTCCGGCAACAGCGTCAGTCCCAGGCCATTCGCCACCATCTGCACGATGGTCAACAGGCTCGAAGCTCCGAAAGTGTCGATATTGTCGGCCTGGCGCAGCTCGCAGAAGGACAAAGCCTGGTCGCGCAGGCAGTGGCCCTCTTCCAGGAGCAGCAGCCGGTCGTGTTTGAGCAACTCAGGCGTCGCCCTGGCGAAGGACTTCATCCGCCGCCTGATCGGCATGGCAAGGACGAAGCGGTCCTCGAACAGCGCCATCGTCTTGATATCGGCATGATCGAGCGGCAGCGCCGCAAGGATGACGTCGAGTGCGCCGTCGGCCAGTTCGTCGAGGAGCGTCTGCGTCTGCGTCTCGCGGATATGCAGATCGAGATCGGGATAGCGCTTGCGCAGCTTGGGCAGGAGCGGCGGCAGCAGATAAGGTGCGATGGTGGGAATGACGCCGAGGCGCAAATCGCCGGACAGCAGCCTGGCATGATGGCGGGCGTAATCGCCGAGATCGCGCACCTCGGACAGAACCCGCGCCGCGCGCTGGGCGATCTCGCGGCCCGCCGCCGTCAGCCGGACGGAATTATGACCGCGCTCGACCAGCTCGATGCCGAGCTTGCGCTCGAGCTGCTGGATCTGGGTCGAGAGCGCCGGCTGGGTCACGGCGCAATGGTCGGCCGCATGGCCGAAATGGCGGAATCTGGCCAGTGCGTCGAGATAGCGAAGCTGCCGAAGTGTAGGCATGACGATTAGATTATCTAATCGCCTGAGCCAAAAAGAGCAATTGGCAATTATCGGGCTTTTGCGGTAGCCCAGGGGATCTGAAGTGATCGACGGAATCACGTATGTCGAAACTCCGCATTCCGGACGTGAGGAGATTGCATCATGGCCGAATGCCCCGGATCGACGACCACCGCCGGTACCGGTGCAGGATAACCAGACTTCAATCACCGCCGGCGAGCGCGGTAATTCGAACAAAACGACAGAACACGATCGGAGAGAAACATGGACGCAAAGACTGACGAGAGCGCGGGCAAGTGCCCGTTCGCCCGCGGACATAAGAACCGCGATTGGTGGCCGAACACGCTCGACCTCCAGGTTCTCCATCGGAATTCCACTATGTCCGATCCGATGGGCAAGGCGTTCGACTACGCCAAGGAGTTCAAGAGCCTCGACCTCAACGCCGTGATCAAGGACCTGCAGGCGTTGATGACGGATTCGCAGGATTGGTGGCCGGCCGACTTCGGCCATTATGGGGGGCTGATGATCCGCATGGCGTGGCACAGCGCCGGCACGTACCGCATCGCCGACGGCCGCGGCGGCGCCGGCGCCGGTCAGCAGCGCTTCGCGCCGCTCAACAGTTGGCCGGACAACGCCAACCTGGACAAGGCGCGCCGGCTCTTGTGGCCGATCAAGCAGAAATATGGCCGGAAACTCTCCTGGGCCGACCTGATCGTCCTTGCGGGCAACGTCGCGCTGGAGTTGATGGACTTCAAGACCTTCGGCTTCGCGGGCGGGCGCAAGGATGTCTGGGAGCCGGAAGAGCTCTACTGGGGTCCCGAGGGGACGTGGCTTGGCGACGAGCGCTACAGCGGCGAACGCAAGCTTCAGAATCCGCTCGGCGCGGTGCAGATGGGCCTGATCTACGTCAATCCGGAAGGGCCGAACGGCAAGCCGGACCCGGTCGCGGCGGCGAAGGACATCCGGGAGACATTCTTCCGCATGGCGATGAATGACGAGGAGACCGTCGCGCTGATCGCCGGCGGCCACACCTTCGGCAAGACCCATGGCGCGGGCGATCCGTCGCTGCTCGGCCCGGAGCCGGAAGGCGCCGCGATCGAGGATCAGGGCCTCGGCTGGCATAGCAAGCATGGCACCGGCTTCGGCGGCGACACCATCACCGGCGGTCCGGAAGTCACCTGGTCGCAGACGCCGACCAAGTGGAGCAACCACTTCTTCGACAACCTGTTCAAGTATGAATGGGAGCAGGAGAAGAGCCCGGCCGGCGCCTGGCAGTGGGTCGCGAAAAACGGGCCGGCCGACGTGCCGGATGCGCATGATGCGTCGAAGAGGCATAGGCCGAGCATGCTGACCACGGATCTGTCGCTGCGCTTCGACCCGGCCTATGAGAAGATCTCGCGACGCTTCTACGAGCATCCGGACGAGTTCGCCGATGCGTTTGCCCGCGCGTGGTTCAAGCTGACCCACCGCGATATGGGACCGATCCATCGCTATCTCGGCCCGCTCGTGCCGAAGGAGATCCTGATCTGGCAGGACCCGATCCCTGCGGTCGATCATCCGCTGATCGACGACAAGGACATCGAGGGGTTGAAGGCGAAGATCCTCGCCTCTGGTCTGTCGGTGTCGCAGCTCGTCTCGACCGCCTGGGCGTCGGCATCGACGTTCCGCGGCTCCGACAAACGCGGCGGCGCCAACGGCGCGCGCATTCGCCTCGAGCCCCAGAAGGACTGGGAGGTGAATGAGCCGGCCCAGCTTGGCAAGGTCCTCGACAAGCTTGCAGCGATTCAGAGCGAGTTCAACGGCTCGGCCAGCGGCGGCAAGAAGGTCTCGCTCGCAGACCTGATCGTTCTCGCCGGTAGCGCGGGCGTCGAGAAGGCTGCGAAGGCCGCCGGCATCGACGTCGAGGTGCCCTTCACGCCGGGACGCATGGACGCCTCGCAGGAGCAGACCGACGTCCAGTCCTTCGCGCCGCTCGAGCCGATGGCTGACGGTTTCCGCAACTACTATCGCGACGGACACATCATGTCGCCGGAGGAGGCGTTGGTCGACAGGGCGCAATTGCTGACGCTGACGGCGCCCGAGATGACGGTGCTCGTCGGCGGCCTGCGCGTCCTTGGCGCGAATGCCGGGCAGTCGAAGGACGGCGTTTTCACCAAGCAGCCCGAGGCGCTGACCAACGACTTTTTCGTCAACCTGCTCGACATGGGTACCTCGTGGCAGCCGGTCGCCGGCTCCGACAACGGGTATGAGGGCCGCGACCGGAAGACGAACGAGGTCAAATGGACGGGCACGCGCGTCGACCTGATGTTCGGCTCGCACTCGCAGCTCCGCGCCTTCGCGGAAGTCTATGCGAGCGCAGACTCGAAGGAGAAGTTCGTGAAAGACTTCGTGGCGGCCTGGAACAAGGTGATGAACGCTGATCGCTTCGATCTTGCCTGATCTCGGCATATCCGCGACGCCATGCAGGGTGTCGGCATCGATGAGCAGGGCAAGCCAGTTGCGGCCGAGTAGCGACGCCTTATTTCTATGAGAACGTGCGGGGGCGGGGTTCACACCCTGTCCCTGTTTCATTTTGCGCGGGAGGAGAGCGCCATGTTCATCGCCATGAACCGGTTCCGTGTCGCCAAAGGATCGGAAGCCGATTTCGAAGCCGTCTGGCTGAACCGGGAAATCCATCTCGCCAGGGAGAAGGGCTTTATCGCCTTCCACCTGATGCGCGGACCGGAGCGCGAGGATCACACGCTCTATGCCTCGCATACCATGTGGGCGAGCGAGGAGGATTTCCTCGCCTGGACACGGAGCGATGCTTTCCGCGAGGCTCACAAGGATGCCGGGCAGAACAAGGGGCTCTATCTCGGCCCGCCGGTCTTCGAGGGCTTTACCTTGATCCAGACCGTGACGCCGTGAGCGCGGTCGTCTACCTTCCTGCAATAAGGACACTCCGAACAATAACTGCTACGAATTTGGGAGGAGCCTTGGTTTGAGTGTGTAGTTCCATTCGGGATGAAAATCATCGCCCGCGATGTTCAGCATCGCCATCTCGGCGGCGCTCACCTTGATGCCCTTCTCGTAGGTCCGCGTGTCGAGCGCACACTCGACTTTCAATCCGGTTTTCGTTGTCGTTGCGCCGATCAGCTCGACGATGGCGAGACGATCCGTCAGCGGACGGCCGCGCCAGTTCTGCGTGATGTGGCAGAACAGGCGGTGCTCGATCCTATTCCACTTGGATGTGCCGGGCGGATAGTGGTGGACATGCAGCACGAGCCCAGTCTCGTCGGCGAGCTTCTGCAACTCGATCTTCCAGAGCCGGACGCGCGCGCCGTTCGAGCCGCCGCAGTCCGCCGTGATCGTCAACTCGCGCGCCTTTGGATAGCGTTGGCGGCCCATCCGTCCGAGCCAGCTGCGGATCGCCTCGACGGCGAACTCGGCCGTGTCGCTCGTTATCCCGACGCTGACGAATCCGGCATTGGCCGCCACGTCGTAGACGCCGTAAGGCACTGCCTTGCCTAGATCCTTGTCGACGAAGTCATGCACATTTACGCGCTGCGGTTCCCCTTTGGGCCGATAGTCGGAACCACCATTCCTATAGTTGCCGACCAGCTCTTTCTTCTTGGTATCGACCGAGATCACCGGTTGCCCGGCCGCCTGAGCGGCGACGACCTTCGTATTGATGTGCTCGAACTGCGCGTTTCTGTCCGGATGCTTTGCGCCTTCGTCAGCCTTGCGATTGTGCTGGCGCGAGAAGCCGAGCTTCACCAGTTCCTTGCGCACGGTATCGGCGCTGATCGGATGCCCCATCGCCGTCAGCATCTCGGCGAGCTTGTCCATGCTTTTCGACACCCAGATCAGGGGCCGCATGGGATCGCCGAGAGTGGCTGGCTCGACGAGGCACTTGAGTTCGGGCACAAGCTCTGGATCCGTTTCGGCAACGGCCCGGCGTCCGCCACCACAGCGGCGGATCCGGCCCTTCGCCAGCGGCTCAGCACCAAGATCGTCCTCGCCGCGATTGATCGTCGAGCGGGCGAGCCCGGTGACCCGAGCGACAATCGCGAGACCGCCCCAGCCGGCGGTCCGCACCTCGGCCGCCGCGAACAATCTCCGGCCCCGCTCGTCAAGCTGGCTGCCGACTGTCTCCCAACGATAGCGAATGGCCCCTTCGTCGATCATACAACCGACATACGCCTGTTCGCCGAGATCCGGAATCCCAGCACGCTGAGTCACACGGACGCACGCACACAGAGTGCGATTCAGTTATTGTTCGGGATGTCCTAACTCAGCGAGGTTCCCATGCGTCCACAGCCCCTCATTGCCGTCACCGATGTCCAGGCAAGCAGCCGCTGGTATCAACGCCTGCTCGGCTGTGAAAGCGGCCATGGCGGCCCGGAATATGAGCGGCTGTTCTCCGATGGTGCGCTGATCATGCAACTGCACCATTTCGAGGTCGAGCATGACCACGGGCCGATCGGAGATCGCGATGACAAGCCCTACGGCAATGGCGTGCTGCTCTGGTTCGAGATCGATGATTTCGACGCGGCCGTCGCGCGGGCCGAGGAGATGAAGGCCGAGATCGTCATGCCTCGCCACCGCAACCCGCGCCCGAACCATTGGGAATGCTGGCTGCGCGATCCGGACGGCTATATGGTCGTGCTCGCCAGCCCCGACGGCTCGGCTGGGCAATAATCGGCGGGTCGGGCCGGAATTTTCGGGGCGGCGAGGCGTTAAACAAAAGGCTGCCTTTGAACAAGGTTGAGCGTCATGCCCCTTTGGCTGGTTTTTGCGCTGATGATCGCTGCTGCGGCGGTCATCATTGTTGTCCAACTGATATGCAGAAGCCGCCCGCGAATTCCGGAAAGAAAGGCGCGTATTGCAGCGGCGCTCCACCCGCTAAAAACTGTCTCAGATCCGAGGTGATGCTCGATCGTCAGCGCCGATCAGCAGCCGTGACAGCGTAGACAACGGTAGAAGCGCCCACCCCCGGTAGCGTCGCGCTTTATGTTGGAATTTGATTTGGTGCGGTCTCCGGCGGGCTGAACGTAGCGGATCAGGCGGCGAGGTCAATGGGCAGATCGGCCGGCTTGACGGCGAGGGTCTTCCAGCCGTCGATCCGCATACTGATCTGTCCGGAGGCGAGCAGCGCCCAGAACATCATGGCTGCGGTTTCCGCCGATGGCAGGACGGTTTGCGTTTTGATCCTGCGCTTGAATTCTTCGTGGAGTTGCTCAATGGCGTTGGTCGTGCGTGCGCTTTTCCATTGGTCGGCCGGCAATCTGGTGAAGGTGAACAGCCGGTCACCAGCTTCCTCCAGGCAGTCGGCGACGGCTTGGCAGCGCAGCCGCCATTTACGCAGGAACGCCTTGCGCTTTTTCTCGATTTCCACAGCCGACTTGGCATAGATCATGTCGTTGTAATCCGCCGTAACCTCGTCGCGCAGCCGCTCTGGTGCATGGGCGAGCAGGTTGCGGTGCTTATGCACGGTGCAGCGCTGGGTGGGGACGTCGCTCCACAACTCGGCGAGCGCCCGCTCGAGTCCTGCGCCGCCATCGACGATCAGGAATTCGGGCTTGCGTAGGCCGCGCTTGATCAGATCGTCGAGCAAGACTCGCCAGGCCTGCGCCGTCTCGCCGCCCATATTCTTCACGGCCAACAGCCACTTTCTGGCCGTCCTCGCGAACGCCAAGCACGACGAGAAGACAGACCGTAGTGGCCTTTTTGTCGAGGCGGACTCGTACGACGGTTCCATCCAGGATCAGCCGGACGATGGGCTCGTCGGTCAGCGAGCGTGCGTTCCAGCTCTTCCAGTCGGTCTTTACCTTCCGCCAGACCCGGCTGACCGTGTCCTTGCTCACCGCGCCGCCGAACAGAGCGGCAAGCGCGCGCCGCACTCGCCGCGTGTTTGTTCCAGCCAGATAGGCGCCGGCAATCAGCGCGTCGGCCGCTTTGGTGCGACGTTGATAGGTGGGCAATATTTTGCTCCGCCATTCCGTCGTCTTGCCATCCGGCGTATCGATCCGTGCGCGCGGTACGCTGATCAGCGTCTCACCGAAAGTTCCTTGTCAAGCGACCGCGAGCGATGACCGTGGTGGTGGCCGCAAAGCGGGCGCATCGCCGGCGGCTTCGTCATCCGGCGTCTCTGGTTTCGAACCGGGACAAGCCTTCGCGTGCCGGGCATAGCGCGTCCGCGACAGGGCCTCATCAAGTTCCGCCTCGATCATCGCCTGGATGAATCCGCGCACACGGTCGCGAACGCGGGTTTCAATAGGATCGAACCAGTTGTCAAAAAGCTGGGCGGTTGCTGTCTTCGCCGGCTGCTGATCAGCAAGTTTGATGATATTGCTTGGCATGCGTGGTCTCCACCGGCGCCGCGCGCCGTTGCGCCGGACCTAGCAGTCTGTCGGACTGACGTTTGTCTTTTCATCAGTCCGACGGCAATGCCGCTGCGCATCAAGCAGCTTTCAGGGCAAACATCCGTTTCACGTTCCATGCCATGGTGACAAGCGTCCACTCGCCTTTGACATTGTCGAGCCCGCGCAGCAGGAATTGGCGGAATCCGAGCACCGATTTGATGATGCCGAACACCGGCTCGGGTGTGTGTTTGCGCAGGGCGTAGAGCTTTTTGCCTTCGGGCGTCCGCAGACGGTAGGCCATGGCCTCGACGGGCGTTGGATTTTCTGGCGCGGGTGGTGCATCGGCGAAGCGCTCACCGAGGGATCGATGATGGGCATCCCGGGCCAAAGCGAGCAGCGGCTCCAGCCCCGCCGCCACACAGGCCTTCACATTGGCCGCGCTGAAATAGCCGTTGTCGCCGAGCATGATGTCGGCCTTGCCCAGATTTTCGGGCAAGGCGTTGATTTTCGCCAGCATCGGCTCAAGCTGCTGCTTGTCATTGGGCGCCTGAACCACGTCGGTGGCGACGACCAGCAGACTGCCTTCGGCGACCACGGCCTGAGCATTGTAGCATTGCTCGAAACCGCCGCCGGAAATCGGCATGATGCGGGACTCTTCATCCGTCAGATTGATCTGATCGGTTGGTCGCGGCCCTTCCGCCGGCGGCTTGAGCGGCTTGCCGCCGGGCTTTTTGCCCGTGGCTGGACTTACCCCGGTTTCGTGGAGAGGTGAGGGCTTGGCATCAGCGTATCTTGTCTGACGGCATTTTGTCCTCCTTTTCGGTCGCATCTTTTGGTTCGGCCTGGATCATCTTTTCATCCCGGCCTGCATGTTCTGATGGCTGTCGTGAGGAGCGGCGGTCAAGGATGGCCGGCATGCTGACGGTGCGGCTTGGGTCGACGTTTCCAGGCCGTCCTTGACGGACGCGAGCACGATGGCAGGCTGATGCGCACCGGGATCGAGGGCCCGTGTCTCGAACGCGGCTGGCGAGAGATAACCGAGCGAGGAATGACGGCGGCGCGGATTATAAAAGCCTTCAATGAACTCGAAGAGTGCGATGCGCGCTTCGGCGTGCGTCTTGAACCGCCGCCGGTCGAGAAGCTCACATTCGAGCGTGGCGAAGAAGCTTTCCGCCATGGCATTGTCGTAGGCATCGCCGACCGAGCCCATCGATGGCCGGACACCCGCCTCCCGGCAGCGTTTGCCGAAGGCAATGGACGTGTACTGAGAGCCTTGGTCGGAGTGATGGATGACATCAATCGGGTGCCGCCGCCAGAGCGCCATGTCGAGCGCATCCAACATGATCTTGGCATGCAGAGTGGTCGACATAGACCATCCGACGATCCGCCTACTGAAGGCATCGAGAACGACGGCAAGATAAAGGAACCCCGACCAGGTCGGGCAGTAGGTTATATCGGCCACCCACAATAGGTTGGGCCGTTCTGCTGCGAAGTTTCGGTCAACCAGATCGGGCGCCTGACGGCCGCCGCCCTTCACCGTCGTCGTCACGAACCGGCGACGGCTGATGCCGGTGAGCGCCGCTGCGCGCATCAAGCGGGCCACGCGCTTGCGGCCAACGCGCATGCCCTGCTCGGCGAGTTCAGCCTGAATGCGCGGGACGCCATAGGTGCCGTGCGAGCCGGCGTGCGCTGTCCGGATCATTGCGGTCAGAACCGCATCGACTTGGTAACGTTTGGACGGCGGACGCTTGGTCGAAGCGTAAAAACCGCTGGCGGAGACCCCCAGCAGACGGCTCATGGTAGTGATCGGATAAATGGCCCGGTTCGCGCTCATGAATTGGAACCCTTCGGTGGGATCACATCGGTCTCCCGAGCAAACCAGGCCGCGGCTTTGGAGAGGATTTCGCGCTCCAGCTTGAGCTGTTTGTTCTCACGCCGCAGCCGGTTCAATTCCTCGCGCTCGGCCGTCGTCAGGCCATCCTCGCGCCGACCTTCGTCACGGTCAGCCTGCGCAACCCAATTGCGGATCGCCTGTGCCGACGGATCAAACTCCTTGGCAAGCTCATTCGGCGTTCGTCCAGATCGAACCAGCTCGATCATTCGTTGCCGGAATTCCGGCAGGTAAGGCGGCTGTGTCTTTGGCATCGTGAACTCCTGAAACGCAAATGTTCGGATGTCCACGAAACCGGGGCAACTTCAGGCCTTCACTTTGGCCTCGCGCGCTGCAAGCTTGGCCTGATGTTCGGCCTGCTCCCGCTCGAAACGCTCCTTGGCGCGCGCCTCGATCTTGGCACGGGCCCCGCTGAGCTTTTGCAGCCGCTCCTCGCACCGGGCAAGTTCATCGGGGATCGACAAGCCGTCGGGAATGGCCGACTGATCCGCCGCCTCGGCCTTGGCCAGCAACTCGGCCACTTCGGCCTTCAATTGCGCCTCGATCCTGCCAGCATGCTCGTAGGAAAGCGCGCTGTGCTTGCTGGCGTTGGCATGGATTTTCGTGCCGTCAAGCGCCACCGTCCCCATCCTCAGTAGGCCCATCTCGCGCGCCAGCAGCAGAATCTGCACGAACAGCCCCTCGATCTGCTTCAGAAAACGCCGGCGAAAGGTGGCGATGGTGTCATGATCAGGGTGATCGTTGGCAGCGATGAAGCGGAACGCCACCGAGTCATAGGTCGCCCGCTCCAGCTTGCGGCTGGAAAACACACCCGTGGCGTAGCCGTAAACCAGAATACCCAGCAAAAGCCGCGGGTGGTAACTCGCCGAACCCGAGCCACGATAAACGCCGCTCATGGCCGAGACGTCCAGGCTGTCGATCAACTCGACAATAAAACGAGCCAGGTGCTTCTCCGGAAGCCAGTCGTCCACCGAGGGCGGCAACAGAAAACCGGTCTGGCGATCAATCAGGCGGAAGTTGCTCATCAGCGCCGGCTCCCAAGGCAATGGAGAATCAATCGCGATACCCTACCTCGCAACAGACGCCGCCGTTAAGCCCGACAGGCTGCTAGCACGTCGTCTCTCCATCACCGTGAACGTGCGATGCGTCACGAGAGGCGACAGCGGCGTCCGAGATCAGCTGGCTTTGTTCCGTCAAGAATCCCAGCCGACGCTGCCGTCAACCAAATTCGAGTTGGTGATCAAGGAGGAGGCTTTACCGATCTCCCCTGCGCATTGTAGCGCTTCAAGACGGAGAGCTGGCGGCGGCGGTGGACAAAAGTTTGCGATCCTTGCGAGCTCAGAGCGGGACGATCTAGCTTTAAAGGGGCGAGTTGGCTTGTGGGCGGCGAGCATATTCTTTTTTTGGGGGATGGATCGCCGTGCAGCTTGGTGAAGACGATCTGCGGCGCGCGTTTGATGCGGCGACGCTGCGCAAAGGAGCAGCCATCTGTGAGCACGATGGGGTCAGGCATATCGAGCTATCACCTGACGGCGGCCGTATATCCAGCAGCGTGCTCGGCTCCCGCCCTAAGCCTTACAGCCAAAGCATCGCGTTCACCAAGGCGGCGGACGGCAGCGTCCGGATCAGCGGATATTGCAGCTGCCCGGTCGGTGTGAATTGCAAGCACTTGGCGGCCGTGCTGCTGGAGCATTTGACGCTATATGGCGATGGAGACGATGAAGTCCGCTCGGATCGCGCACCGTCCGTCCCGCGCGTTCCCACGCCCCAACCCAAGCCCAATGCTCCGCTTCTGGAAGCGCCCGGTCCTGCCGCCATGCTGACTGCGCAGACATCCCGCTGGCTCGAAAGGCTTGCGTCGATCAACGCCGCGCCCGCGACCTCGCAATCTGCGGCCGGCGCCAATCAGCGTGTGCTGATCTACGTGCTGAACCATAAGAATGCATCGCAGCCGGGCAGCGAGCCATGTGTCCGTATACGGCCCATCAGCGCGCGCCGCCGCAAGGATGGCAGTCTCACGGACGAGAAATTCTATAATCCGGAAAACATCGTGCGGACCAAGGAACAGCGAGCGCGCTTCCTGACCGAGGCCGACCTGGAAACGCTGCGCGGTCTGCTCTGGCTGATGCGCATGGGCACCGCGCCGGGCAGCCAGGATATCGTGCTGGGCAGCGACGCCGCGAGCCGGCGCATTTTCGAGGAGTTGCTGCAATCGGGCCGGTTGCGTTACGGCGCTCTGGACGGTGTGCCGCTGCGCGGTGGCCCATCAGTGCGAGGAGAGCCGCGCTGGGTCAAAGCCGGACGCGGCGAACAGAAGCTGACCTTGGTTCAGGTCGATCGGCCCGCGCCGTCTGATGCGGCAGAAGGAGATAGCAAGCGCAGCTTCGATGTCATCCTGCCCCTCAGTCCGCCTCATTATCTCGATCTGGCGGAGGGCATGGTCGGCGCAATCGAAAGCGGATTGCCGCATGATTTTGCCGTGGAAGTGGCGCGGGCGCCGACGATCGCACCTTCGGAAGCCGCGATCGTAAAGGAAATGATGCGGCAACGGCTGAAATCGGTCCGCCAGCCCGCCGAAGAGCATGCGTCCGAGGCGAGCGCGGACGAGGACGGTAGTGCGCAAATCCTGCCGCTGCCCGAGGCGCCGGACAATATCGAAATGCGCAACATCGATCCAATCCCGCGATTGGAGCTGATGGTCGCCGACTTGCGGGTAAAGCCGCAATTCGCTTGGCATTCGCGGGGAGCGAACCATCAAGGCGGCTTCTCTTTGCCGATCGCACGTCTCTGCTTCGAATATGGCGATGAGATCGTCCATGCTCGCTCCCCCCGGCAGATGGTCGAGCGGATGGAAAATGACCGGCTGATCCTGACGCCGCGCGACGGCAAGGAGGCCGCCGCCTCCGGGCGCCTCGCCAAGCTTGGCTTCAAGCCGTTCAGCGCGCTTCCTTTTAACGCGGATCACGAGCATCGGGATGATTTGTTTCTGGCCCCGCAAGGTGTGTCCAGCCACTATGACATCCTGCTGGCATGTGATGAGCCGGGTCGCTTCCTTGCCTTCTCGGCGGACACGGTCCCAGAACTTGTCAAGGATGGCTGGCAAGTCTTCTTTTCCGATGATTACCCTTATCGTATTGCCGAGGGCGCGGCGGAATGGTGGGCGGATATCGGCGAAGGATCGGGGATCGACTGGTTCTCGTTCGAGATGGGCGTCGAGTTCGAAGGCCACCGCATCAATCTCGTGTCACAGCTTGCAAATATCTTGGCCACACTGCCGCAAAAAATCACGGCGTCGGCCCAGTCCCCGGAAAAAAGCGCCGCGCTGGCGGCGCTGCTGGATAAGTTGAAGCTCTATCATACCCTGCCTGACGGCAGGCTTCTGCCGCTGCCGGGCGCAAGGCTCGCTCCCATCCTGACGGCGCTCTTGGAATTGATCGGCCCGCGCCAAGATAGCTTGAGCGGCGGCAAGGTGAAGCTGCACCGCGCGGAAGCGTCGGCGCTCGCGGCATTCGCGGCCGAAGCCGGGGACTTCGCCTGGGCGGCGAGCGCGGAGCGGCTGATCGAGCTAGGCCACAGGCTCCGGCGGCGCCGTGCGCCAGGCTCTGTCAAGCCGCCCGTCTCCTTCAAGGCAAAGCTGCGTCCCTATCAGAGCGATGGCCTTGCCTGGCTCGACTTCCTGCGCGATACCGGCTTCGGCGGCGTGCTCGCCGACGATATGGGATTAGGCAAGACGGTACAGGCGCTCGCCTTCCTGTCCTGCGAGAAGGCGGAAGGACGGCTCGACAAGCCGGCTCTTATCGTTTCGCCGACCAGTGTTCTACCGAACTGGCAGGCGGAAGCGGAGCGTTTCGCGCCAAACCTCTCCGTGCTGGCGCTGCGGGGGCAGGAGCGCAAGGCGCTGTTCGCCGAGATTGACCGGCACGATATTGTGCTCACGACCTACCCGCTGCTCGCTCGTGATTTCGAGACGCTACTCGGCCAGGAGTACCATGCCGCGATCCTTGACGAAGCGCAGGTGATCAAGAACCCGAAGGCGACAGTATCCGCCATCGCACACCGCATCCACGCGCGTCACCGGTTGGCGCTGACCGGAACGCCGCTCGAAAACAATCTGGGCGAAGTGTGGTCGCTGTTTCAATTCTTGAGCCCAGGCCTTCTTGGCGACGAGAGCGCCTTCCGCCGGACCTTCAGGACGCCGATCGAAAAGCATGGCGACGCAGCCGCGCAGAGTTTTCTCTCCAGCCGCCTCAAGCCTTTTCTCCTGCGGCGGACGAAACAGGAAGTGGCAACCGATCTGCCTCCGAAGACCGAGATCGTCGAGTATATCCACCTGGAAGGCGCGCAGCGCGACCTCTATGAGACAGTGCGCTCGCTCATGCACGCCAAGGTGCGGGACGAAATCGCAAAGAAGGGCTTGGCCAAGAGCCATATTGTCTTCCTCGACGCGCTCTTGAAGCTGCGTCAGATCTGTTGCGACCCGCGTCTTCTGAAGATGCCGCAGGCCCGCAAAGTGAAGGGCTCGGCCAAGCTCGAACGGCTGATGGAGATGGTGCCGGAGCTGGTCGGCGAAGGGCGGCGCATTCTCGTGTTCTCGCAGTTCACCAGCATGCTGGCGCTCATCGAAACTGAGCTTGCCGCCGCAAAAATCCCCTATGTGCAACTGACCGGCGACACCGTCGACCGCGCCGGCCCGGTACGCGCGTTCCAGTCTGGCAAGGCGCCGGTCTTCCTGCTCAGCCTGAAGGCAGGCGGCACCGGCCTCAATCTCACCGCCGCCGATACGGTCATCCATTACGATCCCTGGTGGAACCCGGCCGTCGAAGCCCAGGCCACCGATCGGGCCTACCGCATCGGACAGGATAAGCCGGTCTTCGTCCATAAGCTTGTGGTGAAAGAGGGTATCGAGGCGGCAATCGAGCAGCTCAAGGCGCGCAAGGCCGCGCTTGCCGATGCGCTTTTTGCAGGCAGCGCCGACAGGCCTTTCGACCTTACGGACGCGGACATCTCCGCCCTGTTCGCTCCACTCGACCGCAAGGTTCAAAGAAGGGCCGCCTGATGGCGTATCTGAATCGCGCCTGAATCGAACGGGACCGCATCAGACCACTTTCCATCCGTCGCTGCGCATGCAGGCCGTAAGCGACGCTCAACGGTGCCGATCATTAGCGCCGTATGGGTCTTATGCGTTTGCTTTCCTTCCGCTCGATCGCATGCTCCAACATTGCTTTGAGCAGCCTCGGCGGAAGCCATCCAAAATACGGCGTCGCTTCCTTGCGCCCCGGCACGGGGCGTAGGTCCGGGCTAGGCCACATGAAGACGTTAGCTTCTGACATGATGATCCAGGAGCGGTCAGCGTCCAGGCCGAGATAGCCTTTCACCTTCGGTGGGATCTCGATGCCGTCGGCAGGATTTTCAGGAGCGGAGTGTGTGATAGGCAGAACGAGGACCCGTGTCTGATCGTGTTCCGTTTGACGGCTGCCACGACGGCGCAGGGCCGATCCTTGACGCCCTCGCGATGTCCGTCGTCGTACTCCCTGGCCCACAGATAGCTGTAAGAGATGACTTGCCCAGGTTTGGGTGGCTCCCAAACCATCAGTCACACAGCTTGTCAAGCATCTTCGCTTCTTCGTCCGGCACCTTTGCAGACTGCAGTCCCTCGATCATCATGTCCAGGAGTTCGGCTTCGTCCTTGAACCTGATCGCTCGCCGGTCCATTTGCGAAAGGCGCTGCCACTCAGCTGCCGATATCACCACCACATAATCACGATCGTGCTTGGTGATTGCGATCGGAGCCCTCTGGGCTTGATCCTGATAGAAGCCGATCTTCTTCTGAAACTCGCCAGCTGTTACTCTCTGTATTGCCATGGCCTATCTCCTACTTTTCCGTATAATACGGATTTTTCGGAAAACGTCAACATGATGGACTCTCGCCTGCCGCGCGGCAGATCCGAGGCGCATTTCTCCGGCGGCTCGACCGAACCGTAAAGGGAGAGATCGCGGCGATTCTGGACATTGGCTGATCACTTCAACCTACATTCGGCAGTTACGGCGCTTGCCTGAAGCGGAAAGTCGCGCTTTCTCAAGGGGATGATCAGCAAGAAGCGCAAGCTATCGGCTCACCCGGCGGGTGAGCAACCGTTGGTTGAGGTTGCCCCTCCGCCAGCGGCGGTCATAGTGGAGAGTTGGGCCGGTCCAGTCCGCGTCGAATGGGACGTGACGGCACCGCTGACGCCATTCGGGCAGTTGCCGTTCTTTATCCAGTTCCTGAAGGCGTCCGGACTGTTCGATGCCTATGTGGCGGACTGCCCGCTCGTCTACACGAGCCCGAACGCGCCGAGCAAACGCGACGTACTGGGAACGATCCTGCTATCGGTTCTGGCGGGCCACAAGCGCTACGCCCACATCACGGCGCTGCGGGCAGACAACGTACTGCGCGATCTGATTGGCCTGACCAAGGTGATGAGCGAGGACGCGATCCGCCGGGCGATGGCCGCGATCGAGGAGGACAAGGGCATCGCCTGGCTGCAGAGCCATCTCGATTACTGCATCGCACCACTCTTGGGCGAGCCTTGGATCATGGATGTCGATACGACGATCAAGCCGCTCTATGGTCGTCAGGAGGGCGCGCTGGTCGGCTACAATCCGAAAAAGCCCGGCCGGCCCAGCCACACCTATCACACCTACGTGCTGGCCAACCTGCGCCTCATCATCGGCGTCGATGTGATGGCCGGCAATCAGCACACGTTTAATCATGCTGCGCCCGGGTTATGGGCACTGCTCGATCGTATCGGGCGGGATCGATGGCCGCGACTCCTGCGCGATGATGCGGGCATTGCCTCGGATCAGGTTATGCGCAAGTGCGAGGAGCGCGCGTTGCCGTTCCTGTTCAAGCTGCGCTTGACGAAGAACGTGAAGAAAGCCATCGAGCGGGCCATGAGGGACGGTGCCTGGACCAGTGCCGGGCACGGCTGGCAGGGCAAGGAGGATCGGCTGCAGCTGATGGGCTGGGAAGAGCCACGCCGTGTGATTTTGCTGCGCCGTCGGCTCAAGGAACCGATCGCCATCAGTGAACGGAGCAACACCGGCCAGCTCCAGCTCTCGTTTGCGCAGGTCAAAGGTGACCGCCAGCTATGGGAGTACAGCGCGCTCGTCACATCGCTCGACGACGAGATCCTCACATTGGGGCAGCTCTATCGTGACCGAGCCGACTGCGAGAACGCCTTCGACGAGTTGAAGAACCAGTGGGGATGGGGCGGCTTCACGACCCAGGATCTCGCCCGCTGCCGGCTAACGGCGCGCAACGTCGCACTGATTTACAACTGGTGGAGCCTGTTTGTCCGCCTCGCCGAGCCCGGCCAGCACCTCGAGGCGATCACCAGCCGGCCGCTTCTGCTCACCAGCATCGGCGCCCTCGTCAAGCATGCGCGACAGATAACGCTCAGAGTTGCCAGCTCGCACGGCCGGGCCGGTTCGCCACGACCAATCGGCGCTGCGAGGCGGACAGTTCGTGATCCATGCCAAGACTCTGCCAGGCAATCCTTATGACGGGCATACGCCGCGCGCCGTGATCGAGGAGGCCCAGGCCTTGACCGACCGGGAGATCGAGCGGGTCTATGCCAACAAGGCGATCTCGGCCACGACGCCACCCATCCGCTCCGTGTGTTCCTGTCAGGCCAGAAGCGCGCCGTCCACGGACAGATCAAACGTGAGTTGAAGCGCCGGTCCGCCATCGAAGCCGCCATCGGCCATATGAAAACCGATGGGCATCTGGGCCGGACCTTTCTCAAGGGTCGCGATGCGATCACGCCAATGCCGTGCTCACCACCGTCGAATATAATCTCCTACGCATCCTCAATTGGTTGAGATGTCTATTGCGCCAGATCCTCAAAGCCATCCTTGCCGCGCTCGACTCTGCGCCGCGCCAAAATCCGGCTTCTTAACGATCGACTGCCATGTTGCTGGCTGGCTCGCCGACGGACGCCGCGTGGCGCTCGGCCTTCCGAAGGGCAGATGGCTGTGGCGGGCCGGTCCCATCCCTGGGTGCGACGCGGACATCGATATACCCACCACATCTGAAAAGGTATGGTTGCATGTACGGTCCCGTGAATCTTGCTAGCTCGCTGGAGACACATCTATGCCGCTTGCTTCTGGTCAGCCCGTCATAACCGTGGAAGAGCATTATTGGGACACCGAGCTGGCGTCGACATTTCCGCCCGGCCGGCGTGGAGCGGAACAGCTGACCCAGCGTCTCTACGATGTCGGCGCAGAGAGAATTGGGGAGATGGACAAGGCGGGGATCGATGTTCAGGTTCTCTCACATGGTTCGCCCTCGACCCAGCTTCTGGCCGTCGATACGGCAGTCGCGCTTTCACAACGGGTCAATGATAGGCTCTCGACAGCAATTGCCGCTTTTCCAAACAGGTTCGCCGCTTTTGCCGCTCTGCCGACAGCCGATCCCGTTGCCGCGGCCGACGAGTTGGAACGCACCGTCACTCGGCTCGGCTTCAAGGGCGCCATGATCCATGGACTCGCGAACGGTCTCTTTCTCGACGATGCGCGCTTCCGGCCGATCTTCGAGCGCGCCGAACGGCTCGCCGTCCCAATCTATCTGCATCCATCGGTGCCGCATCCGGCCGTCGTCGATGCCTATTACAAGGACTATGTCGAAGACTTTCCGACGGTCATCCGCGCGGCGTGGGGGTTCACGGTCGAGACTGCCACCCACGCCTTGCGGCTGGTGCTTAGCGGCATTTTCGACACGTACCCCGATCTTAAAATCATTCTCGGCCATCTTGGCGAGACTTTGCCTTTCCTGATCTGGCGGATCGATGAGGCTCTGGCGCGGCCCGGCCAGAAGTCGATCCACTTTCGCGAGATCTTCACCAGCGGCTTTTATGTCACCACGAGTGGGTTCTTCTCTTCGCCGGCGCTTGCCTGCTGTATTGACGAGATGGGTGTGGACCGCATCCTGTTTGCTGTCGACTATCCCTACGTTGAGAACAGACCGGGCGCCGCATGGCTTGAGAGCGCACCGCTTGGCGAGGATGACCGCGCAAAGATTGCCGGAGCCAACGCCACAAACCTGCTCAGGCTTTGACGATCTGAATTCGAACCGACAATTGGAGCAGCCTGCGCAATGCGTGACGCGCCCGATCGCAAACCGAACAATGCGTCTGATCCGCCCAAGGTCGTTATTGCGGCCGTCAAGAAACGTGCGGCGCCACTGCGTGCCGAGGTCGTCAATACCCTGCGCAAAGCGATTATCGACGGACGCCTCGCTCCAGGCGCGCGACTGATCGAGCGCGAATTGATCGACATGATCGGCGTGTCGCGGACCGTCATCCGTGAGGCGTTGAGGCAGCTCGAATCCGAGCTGATCGTCGAAACGATCCCCAACAAGGGGCCGATCGTCAGGGCGCTGACCCGGGCCGAAGCGGAGGACCTCTATCTGATCCGGTCCGCCCTGGAAGGGCTCGCCGCGCGCATGTTCGTCGCAAAAGCCTGCTCCAGCGATCTGGCCGCTCTCAAAGATGCGCTCGACCGCACGGTCGCCGCTTATCGAACCGGCTCGCCGGACGTCATCCTTGCCGCGAAGAACGACTTTTACGACATACTGTTCGCCGGCGCGGGCAGCGAATCGCTGTCCGCAATGATTGCGCCGCTCTATGCACGCATCTGCCGATGGCGCGCTCTGGGCTTGGGGCATCCGAACCGCTCGCCGGGTCGCTCGAAGCAAAGCATCACCGCCTTGCGCGAGTTCTACGGTGCATTGAAGAAGCGCGATGGAGAGCTGGCTGAAAAGGTGGTGCGGCAGGAGGCCATGGATGCCGCCGCCGAGATCATGCGCCTGTTCAGCGAAACCGACGCAGACACGCTCTGACGTCAACCCCCAGCGCGCCTTGTCATGCTGCCGGAACTCCTTGTTCGGAGACTGTCATCTGCCATCCTCATTGACCCATGCTGTCATACTATAATACTGTAATACGGGCTGCAGTGGGGCAACATGGCACCAGGCAAGGTCAAAGTCGGCATCGTCGGTTTGGGAAGATGGGGCCGGGTGCTGGCCCGTGCGTCGAAGCTCTCCAATAAGATAGAAATCGTCGCGGGGTTCAGCCGCTCGCCGGAGAACAGAGACAGTTTCGCCGCCGAGACCGGCATAGCGGTCGTTGCCGATCTGCAATCGCTCCTGTCGAGAGACGATATTGCTGGCGTCATCCTCACTGTTCCGAATGAGCAGCACCTGCCCCTCGCGGCAGAAGCCGCGAAGGCGGGCAAGCATGTTTATACGGAGAAGCCGATCGCCCAGTCGCTTAGCGACGGCCTCGCCATCGAGGCGCTGCAACAGACCTACGGCGTCACCGTCACCGTCGGCCACAGCGCGCGCCTGCTCGGCGGCATCCGCGCCATCCGCAAGGCGATCGACGCCGGCGAGCTCGGCCGGGTCGGATTCATCGAGGCGAATTTCTCCAACGAACGGGCGCTCGAACTGACGCCGCAGACATGGCGCTGGTATAAGGACCGCGCGCCGGGCGGTCCGCTGTCGCAACTCGCCATCCACATGTTCGATATCGTTCATTATCTCGGCGGCGAGATCACTGAGGCGACATCGATCGGCTCCAAGCTGTCGCCCGTCGGCGCCGAGGTCGACGACCAGTCGATGACGCTCCTCAAATTCGCCGACGGCAAGATCGCCTATGTCGGCAGCTCATGGACATCGCCCGGCATCTTCGCGGTCCGGGTTTTCGGCTCGAAGGGCCTCATGCATTACGAGATCGATTTCCGCACCTGGGACACGCCGGAGAAGCTGCGGGCTTCATCGACCCTCTACATCCAGCGCGGCAAGGCCGGCTATGGCCAGCGCGAGGTCCTGGAGGAGCCGGAATCCAACATGTTTCTCGCCGAGCTGGATCTGTTTGCCGGGAGCTGCCGGACCGGGAAGGAGAATGAGCTCAGCGCCGCAAATGGTAACACCGCCGTCGCATGCGTCTACGCCGCCTTGCGTTCGATCGAGCGGGGCGGCGCCCTGGTGAGGCTCAACGACATCCGCCAGGACGCACGCGACGAACTGTCAGGAGGCTGAGAATATGCTGCCCAGTCGCCTCCTGACCGAGCTGACGCAGCCGGAGGTGGCCCGGCAGTTCGGTACGAATTCGCTGGTCATCCTGCCGACGGGCAGTGTCGAGCAGCACGGCGCGCACCTGCCGGCCGGCACCGATTCCTTCGCCGCCGAGATGATCGCACTGGCGATCGCCGACAGGCTCGATGCCCTGGTCCTGCCCGGCCCTATGGTGGGCGTCACGCCGATGCACATGCCCTATGAGGCGACGCTCACCTTCACACCCGCTACCTATATCCGCGTCGTCACCGAGATCTGCGAGTCGGCGGCAAGGCACGGCGCGAAACGGCTGATGATCATCAACTGGCATGAGGGCAACATCCCCTCGCTCGCCATCGCGGCCGAGGATCTGCACCGCCGCGTCGGATTGACGGTGCTCACCGTGCAAGCCTGCTATGTGGCCGAGGAGATGTTTGGCGCGCAGTGCAACGGCCTCACTCATGGCGGAGAGATCGAGGCCCTGGCCGTGCTCGCCTGCCGGCCGGAGCTGGTGCATCTCGACCGCATCGCCGATTCCTCGGATGATCAGCGCGGCCGCCATATGGACAAGCTCCGCCGCACCAGGAGCTACCAGCCGGTGCTGACCGACATCCGCAATATCGCGCCGACGGGATGGTATGGCACGCCAGCGGGCGCCACCGCCGAACGTGGTGCCGCGATGGTGGAAGCGGTCGCCGATGCGATCGCCGCCGAAGCAACCGAACTCTACGCCCAGCTCGCACGGGCGCTCGGCGGCACGGCCGAGCTTGCGCATCTGCACGGGGGCGCCTGATGGCGACGCTGATCACGCTGCAAGATGCCAAGGAGATGCATTTGCCCGGCCGCCGCTCGCGGGAGATCGTCAGCGCCGGGACCGGCTCGGCCTCCTCGACGGTTCGCCTGGTCGAGATCGAGCCGGTGGGGCCAGGCGCCGCCCGCCGCGGCCCGCATGCTCACCACGGCTTCGAAGAGTGCATTCACGTCCTCGCCGGTGAGGGCGTCACCCGCACCGAGCATGGCGAGTACCCCGTCAAAGCCGGCGATACCGTTCTCATCCCCGCCGGCGAACGGCATGCGACCTACAACACCGGGCAGACGACTTTGCGGCTGATCTGCTTCTTTCCAGTGAGCAACATCGCGCCGGGCACTGTAGAATTCGCGGACTGGGATTCGAGCTGAGGGGTGACCTGTTCGTGGCCGACGTGCTCTGCCTGCGCCCAAAGACGGATTTCACCCAGGTCGGGGTCACTCCGCCGGAGAGCTTGACGATCGCTTACATGGCGCCGGACGATGCGGCAATGCCGGCGGCTTTAAAATCCGCTGCGGCGCTCGTCATTCCGGCCGTTGGGCCGAAGCTTCCGCTGGCGCTCTTCGCCGGCAGCGCGATGCGGCTCATCCAGGTGACCGGCGCCGGTGTCGATCGCGTCGATATCGATGGCTTGAAGAGGATCGGCATACCGGTTGCGAACGTGCCGGGCGGTAGCAGCGATGCCGTTGCGGAGTATGTGCTTTCCTGCGCCACCGCGCTGCTGCGCCGCTTGCAGCAATCCACGGCGGCGATCCGCAGCGGCCAGTACGCTGCATTTCGTGGCCAGTTGCTGCGCGATAATGTCCAGGGCCTCGAAGGGCTGCTCGTCGGTATTATTGGAATGGGCGTGATCGGCGCCGCAGTCGCCAGCAGGTTCAAGCAAGCCGGCGCGCGCATCGCATTTTTCGACCCGGCCGTCGTACCTGCGTCGGTGGATGCGGCGATCGAACCCGAGGCGCTCGACCTCGACGCGCTCTTGGGGCGGGCCGATGTGGTGACGCCGCATGTCCCGCTTGTGGCCTCGACGAGGGGACTGATCGATGCGGAGCGCCTGGCCTTGATGAAACCGGGTGCGGTGCTCGTGCAAGCCTCGCGCGGTGGCGTTGTCGACGAAGCCGCGCTTGCCGAGGCATTGGAGTCGGGACGCCTTAGCGGCGCTGCGGTCGACGTCTATTCGACCGAGCCGCCGACGGATGACAATCCCCTCTTGCGGCTCTCCGAGGCGGCCGCGCAGAGAACGATCCTGACGCCGCATATTGCCGGCGTCACCCGTCAGTCCTGGGCTTCACTGTTCCAGCGTGCATGGCAGAATGTCATCCGCGTCATCGTCGACAAACAGCCACCCGAACATGTCGTTCAATGACGCGTTGCAAGGATATGGCCCTCGGCAGGCGCGCGAGGAATGCCCCTCGCGGACCGCGCGCTTTGATATACTCTGTTTAACGATGGCACACGTTTAGAAGACACCTCTTGCAGGAGAACACCAAGACAATAAGCGCCCTGCAAGCGAAATGAGCGTCTGGGAGGACGAACTGCGTGGGGATCTTCACCGAAACCGAGCGGGCTGGCATTGGCTCGGCCGCATCGCCTGCGCCCATGTCAGAAAAGGCCCAGCCGGTCATTGTCTCCAAGGGCCTGACGATCGGCTACACGCTGCACCGCGAGCGCAAAAAGCTAACGGCGCTGCGCAACATTACGCTGACGGTCAATCGCGGCGAGTTCGTCGTGCTGGTCGGGCCGTCCGGCTGCGGCAAGACCACCTTCATCAATGCGATATCCGGCCTTGTGCGGCCATGGGACGGTACGATCGAGGTGAACGGCAAGCCGGTCACCGGACCCGGCCCCGACCGCGCAATGGTGTTCCAGGATTATGCGCTGATGCCCTGGCGCACGGTGGAATCGAATGTGCGCATGCCGTTCGAATTCCAAAAGCTCGGCCTGTCGAAGCAGGACATGAATGAGCGGGTCCGCCGCTGTCTCGACCTCGTGGGGCTGACCGGCTTCGAGCGATCCTATCCTTATGAGCTCTCGGGCGGCATGAAGCAACGCGTTGGCATTGCGCGCGCCCTGGTCTGCGAGCCCGACATCCTGCTGGCCGACGAGCCTTTCGCGGCGATCGACGCCATGACGCGCGAAGCGATGCAGAGCGAATTGGAGCGGATCGTCTCCAAGACGGGGCAGACCGTCGTCTTCATCACCCATTCGATCGATGAGGCCATCATCCTGGCCGATCGGGTGGTCGTGGTTTCATTCCGGCCGGGCCGCATCAAGGAGATCGTTCGGATCGATCTGCCGCGCCCCCGGTTCGATCACGATCTGAAGACGCTTCCGGAATACGGCCGGCTCCATGATCACATCTGGCGGCTGGTGAAGGACGAGGCATTCGAGAGCGCACGCGGAGCGAAATGATGAGCATATTCGAGCGTGGGAACGGCGCCTTGACCGACGACACCGCCGGGCTGGGCCGGATCGAAGACACTGAGTGGTCCATGCGCACGCTTTGGATCAATTACGGCTCCTGGCTGATTACCATCGTCAATCTGACGATCTTTTTCTGCGCATGGGAGCTGTTTGCCCGCTCCGGCGCGGTCAGCTCTCTGTTCCTGCCGACGCCGAGCAGCATGTTTGCAACGCTGTGGCAGGGGCTGACGACATCGGCGCCGCC
The DNA here is from genome assembly GCA_963798805.1 of uncultured Alphaproteobacteria bacterium. Taxonomy (GTDB): domain Bacteria; phylum Pseudomonadota; class Alphaproteobacteria; order Rhizobiales; family Rhodomicrobiaceae; genus CAVZCK01. The sequence continues at coordinate 131,741 of CAWCVC010000011.1, read as the reverse complement.
GGGAGCGGTCATCTCGGGCAGCATCCGCGACCATCTGTTCTACAGCCTCAGCAATCTCGGCATCGGCCTCCTGATCGCCTGCGCGATCGGTATTCCGGCCGGTCTGCTGATGGGCGGCAATCGCATCGTCGAGACCATCCTCAGCCCCTATGTCTGGGCGCTCGCCTCGCTTCCGCGCATCGCGCTCGTACCGCTGTTCATCCTGTTCCTCGGCTTCACGGTGAAGATGCAGATCACCATCATCGTGCTGTCGGCGGTGTTTCCGATCATCATCAATGCCTGGGCCGGCGTGAAGACCACGGAGAAATCGCTCTTGTCCGCCGCAAGGGTCTTCGGCGCGAGGCGGCATGAGCTCTATCTCAAAGTGGTGCTGCCCTACACGCTCCCCTTCATCATCGCGGGCGTGCAGCAGGGCATCGGGCGCGGCCTTATCGGCGTGATAATCGCTGAAATCTTCGGTGGTTCGAATGGCCTCGGATATCTGGTGAGGAGGGCTGCCGATACCTTCAATTCGCCGCTCATGTATGCGGTGCTGTTTTTACTGGTTGTCGTCTCGCTGACGCTTATCCAGATCACGCGCTGGCTGGAGGCCTATGTCGCGCCCTGGCGGCGGATCGACACATTGTGAGCGGTTCCAAAGCCGCAGCCATCAGTGAACGGAAAAGGGAGGAAGAGCGTGAAAAAGCAGCAGATTTATCTACCTCGCCGGGAGTTTCTCATAAAGGGCGGTGCCGGCGTCCTCGGCATGTTCATTGCTGCGGCGACGCTCAATCGATCCGGCATGCAGGCGGCCGCCGCCGAGAATGTCATGGCCAATCTGAAAAAGCTCAGGATGGGCGATTTCAATCCCAACTACGCGACACAATGGTCGTATCGGCTGGCGCAGGCGTTAGGGTTCTTCAAGGAGGTCGGAATCGACGACCTCGAAGTCACGCTATCGGACCAGTACATACCCGGCCTGATCGGTGGAAGCCTCGATATTACGCACGGCGACACCAACGTCTTCCTGGGTTCTGGTCAGGCCAGCGGGCTGCCCATCAAGATGATTTCGCTATACCGCGACAACGAATGGTGGATCATGGGCGTTCGCAAGGGCATCGAGAAGCCGGAGGACCTCAAAGGCGGTAAGATAACCGGCGGAACGCTGGAAGCGCGCAATACCTGGGTGATGCGGCAGGTGCTTGCGGAGATGGGGCTCGATCCCGATAAGGACGTCGAGTTCGTTCCCGTGTCCGGTGCGTCTGACACGCGCTTGCAGGCCCTCCTGGCCGGCACGGTGGACGCCGCGAGCCTGTTCCCGCGGCATCGGGCGGGGCTTGAGGCCGCAGGCGGCAAGTTCCTTTACCAGAAACTTCACCGGGCGCCACAGGAAGGCTTCGCTGCCATGGGCACCTGGTTGGCGAAAAACGAGGACACAGCTTATGCGTGGGCTCGTGCAGACATTCGCGCTCGCAAATGGCTTTTCGATCCAGCCAACAAGGAAAAAGCGTACAAGATCATGCGCGATCTTGGCTTTAGCATCCCGCCGGCATTTGAGGCTCAATACAAGCTCGAGCTTGACCAAATCAGCCCCGACGGTGGTTTCGAGAGTGCCGAGGTGATGGACAAGTTCGTCGAGTCGCTCGCCGTTACAGGCAGCGTTCCGAAGGGCCTCGACTGGCGCAAATACGTCGACATGACCTATGTCTGGGCGGCCCAGGAAGCCAACGGACTCCCAAGGCGCCCGGCTTCGCTCTGATCGCCGAGCTCGCTCGGGGGCTGACCTCCCGAGCGCAACCGCCAGCCGAAGCCCTTTGTCTGGAAAGCCGATCCAGACGAGATCATCGCCGCTCAAAAACGAGGGTTCCAAACGTTGGAATCAATCCACTAGCTGGCGCGCGGTCATGTCATCGATCATGCGCTGGCGAAGAGGGCTGATCGGGCGCATACTCATGGGGAAACTCCGTTCCGGTTCGAGGTTGACACCTCGATCTCAGAACGGCAACCCGGGCCTTTCAGCCGCATACCCTCAGCATCTCGGTCGGCCACGGCGGGCGGCTGCCGCGAATATCGCGACAGCGATTTAGTGCATGAGGCGCAAGCAGCCATCCTGCGCTGGGCGCGGAGGTGAGAAAGTGGACCAGTGGAGCGGCGGCGTGGTGCCGCTGCGTGGCGGAGTAATGACCGGCCACTGGTTAGGCTGATCCTTTCCAAGAGGGGGGCGCCGGGGGATGTATGCGGTGGAAGTTTATGCCGCGGTCCGACAGTTCGTTTTTGTTGAGGGTAGGAGCCGTCGCGAAGCAGCCAGTGTTTTCGGCCTGAGTCGTGACACGATTTCGAAGATGTGCCAGTTCTCGGCGCCTCCCGGTTATGTGCGCACGAAGCCGCTGGCGCCGCCGAAGCCGCGGCATACCGCCAAACGGATTTTCGAACGTCTCAAGGCAGAACACGGCTTTACCGGCGGCTATACGGTGGTGAAGGATTATGTCCGGATTGCCAAAACCGGGAGCCGGGAGACGTTCGTACCGTCGGCGCGTCCGCCAGGGCATGCCCAGGTGGATTTCGGCGAAGCGATTGGTGTGATCGGCGGCGTGCCGGAAGATCCATGCCGCCAAAGAAAGTGAACGCGCTGGTATGGCCGTCAAGAAACGCTTCGGTGGTCTCTTCCGGAAAAGCCTTCATGAACGAGAGCCATCGGCACAATGATCGCTCGCGGCAAGGCTTTGCAGCTTTTCGAGGTCTTCGGTGAGGCTGGCGCCGAGCGGATCGAGCACGTCCTCTCTCAGCTTGCTCTGCTCGCCGCGCATGACCACGATCTTATCGAAGGTCTTGCCGTAAGCATCGAGCTCGCTGGCGATGTCGGCCAGATCCTGCTTGTAGCCGGAGCCCTGTTCGTTGCTCGTCGCCTTGCCGATCAGCTCGCCGAGTTTCTTGCGCACGTCCATGGCATTCGCCAGCGAAGTGTCCTGCTTTGTCGGCGCGAATTCTCCCGCATAGCGCTCGAAGCGGGCGAACTCGCGATTGATATCCTGAACCAGGCTGAGCTCATCGATCTGGTCGCCGTAATCCCTGAATTCCGCGGCCATATGGCCGAATGAGCGGTAGTTCTTAATCCCGATTGCGCCGAGGATGACGAGCACGACGGCAAAGCCGAGAATGATCTTGGTGCCGATCTTCCGGTTGCTAAACAGTCTTGTCATGAGGAGTACTTTCCACGCTTGGAGCCAGGCAGGGATTCAGCCAATGGATAGCGGAAAGCTCCTATTTTTGCGTGAATTCAATGTATTGAAATCGGAGAGGATCATATTTGGCGCGAACTTTGTCATGGCCTGAGCCGGTGCAGACCCCGCGCGCCGAAAGGCCGCGGGGCAGTCTTGGAGGGATGGCAGAGTCTCAATCCTGGATCGGGATCAGCATGTGCCGCCGGCGCGTGTCCGCAGGCGCAGCTTGTGGCGGGTGGAGCAATTTGCGCTGGTGTGACGCACGATCTCTTGCCAGCATCGGCGCCGGGCGGTTAACAAGCGGCATCGGCATATAAGACTGCAAAGGAGGGAAGGCATTGAGCCGCTTGGCAATCGCTTTGGCTTTGATCCTGGCCAGCATGGCGGCCGCTCCCCGCGCCATGGCCGTGGCGCAGAAACCGGTCGCCGACCTGGCGGCGCGCAAGCCCGGCACGGTCACAGGATTGCCAGTGCCGCGATTTGTCAGTCTCAAGGCCGATGAGGTGAATGTCCGGCGCGGGCCCGGCTGGGACCATCAGGTCGCCTGGGTGTTCCGGCGGGCGGGGCTCCCGGTCGAGATCATCGCCGAATTCGACGTCTGGCGCGAGGTGCGCGACAGCGAAGGCGCATCGGGCTGGGTGCTGGGGACGCTGCTCAGCGGGCGGCGCACGGTGCTCGTCGCGCCCTGGGAGGACAAGGGGCACACTATCGACCTGCATCAGTCGGCGAGCGGATCCTCCGGACTGAGCGCCAAGCTCTCGCCCGGGGTGCTTGGCGATGTCTATGGATGCGACGGAAGCTGGTGCCACATTTCGGCGAGCGGCATCACCGGCTATATCAGCCAGGATTCCATCTGGGGGGTCTATCCGGGCGAGAAGGTCGACTAGAGGATCAATTTAGATGGAAACACTTGAGTTCAGAGGTCCGCTCTGGATTCTTTGCTGGTCGCGCGATCGGACAGAAACCGGATTCCACTTTTCCTGATCGCGTTCTAAGGCGCTGGTGGATCAAAGGTGACATTTGAGGCCCTCGCGCCCGGTGGTGGCATCGAGGTAGGAAATTCAAATATCATGAAAATTTGATCCATCAGCAAAAGGTCTGGTGGTTCGAAGCGTTAGATTCGAACCACTAGGCCGGCCGCTTTTTCACCAGCCGGACCAGCACATCGACGCGGGAGATTTCCATACCCTCGGGCGGCACCGGCATGGCCACGACCGGCGAGCCGTCGCAGTCGATGTCCATCAGCACGCCGTTGTGCTCGAAATAGAAATGATGGTGGTCCGAGGTGTTGGTGTCGAAATAGGTCTTCGATCCCTCGATCGCGACCTCGCGCAGAAGCCCGGCTTCGGTGAATTGATGCAGCGTATTGTAGACCGTGGCGAGGGACACGGGGATGCGCTCCCGCACCGCCTCGTCATGCAGCGCTTCGGCCGTCACATGCCGGTCGCCATTGCGGAACAGGAGCGTGCCAAGGGCGACGCGCTGTCGCGTGGGACGCAGCCCGGCGGACTTCAGCCGCTCGATCATCTTGTGTTCTGATACCGGTTCGTTCATCTCGCGCATCAACGTGCTTGCGTGCAGTTGGCAAAAATATATTGTCTAGCCGCTTTCAAAGCAACTATATGCTTTTTCATGCCGCTTTCCTCTCAAGAGCATAGGGCGGGGTTTCGCGTCACCGCCCGATTGTGTTAGCTAACAAATGCTCGAAGGGACTATCTTTATCTCCCGATCATGGACGGTATCGAGGTACGATGGCTGAACGCCAACAGGCATACGACTACAAGGATCTCCTGGCTTGCGGGCGGGGCGAGTTGTTCGGTCCCGGAAACCCGCAATTGCCGCTGCCGCCGATGCTGATGTTCGACCGCATCGCCCATATCTCGGAAGCGGGCGGCGAACATGACAAGGGTCAGGTAATCGCCGAACTGGACGTCAAACCGGATCTTTGGTTTTTCTCTTGCCATTTCAAGGGCGATCCGGTCATGCCGGGCTGCCTCGGCCTCGACGCGCTCTGGCAGATGCTCGGCTTTTTCCTCGGCTGGATCGGTGGTCAGGGACGCGGACGCGCACTCGGCGTGGGCGAGGTCAAATTCAGCGGCATGGTTACTCCCGCGGTGAAGAAACTGGAATATTTCGTCGACTTGAAGCGGGTGATCCGCAGGAAGCTGACGCTCGGCATTGGCGACGGCCATCTTAATGCCGACGGCAACACCATATATATCGCCAAGGACCTGCGGGTCGGGCTATTCGAGACAGCGCCGGGCGAAGGCGCCATTGTCGGCCTTTGAGGTGTTGCGAAGGCGGGAGTAGCCGGTTTTCCATGAGGAAACGCAACCAAACCGGAGCGTGCGCTTTTTCTAGAGCGCCTGCTATTGTTGAAGGGCTCTAGTGTGATGATTCAGAAGGTCGTCAAATGATGCAGCCAGCTCGGAACGAACGTCTGGATCTGAATCACATTAGGAGGATCAAGGTTCTAGTGTCCCTTAAGCTCTCGAAGCTCGCTACGGAACATGCGGCAAGACGCAAGCGAATTTCGGAATTTGGATACTAGCACCCGTTCGGCCGATCCCGTGGGTTGCAGAGCCAGTTGTTGGAGACAAGAGGGGTTTCCATGAGACGCGTCGTGGTCACAGGCATGGGCATTGTGTCCTCCATCGGGAATAATACCCAGGAGGTGCTGGCCTCATTGCGCGAGGGCCGCTCCGGCATCGTTATTGCCAAGGACTATGCCGAACGCGGCTTCCGCTGCCAGGTCCATGGTGCCCCAAAGCTCGACTGGGAAGCCGTGCTTGATCGCAAGGTGCGCCGCTTCATGGGCGCCGGCGCGGCTTGGAACTACATTGCCATGGAGCAGGCGATCCAGGATGCCGGGCTTGAGGAGAGCGACGTCTCCAACGAGCGCACCGGACTGATCATGGGCTCGGGCGGCCCCTCCACCCGTGCCATCGTTCAGGCCGCCGACATCACGCGTTCGAAAGGGCCGCGCAAGGTCGGTCCGTTCGAGGTGCCCAAGTCGATGTCCAGCACCAATTCGGCCACCCTCGCCACGCCGTTTCATATCCGCGGCGTTAACTATTCGATCTCCTCGGCCTGCTCGACTTCGGCGCATTGCATCGGCAACGCCTCCGAGCTTATCCAATGGGGCAAGCAGGACATCATCTTCGCCGGCGGCGGCGAGGAGCTCGACTGGACCCTGTCGGTGCTGTTCGACGCCATGAATGCCATGTCCTCCGACTTCAACGAGACGCCGGAGAAGGCAAGCCGCGCCTATGACGTGCGGCGCGACGGCTTCGTCATCGCCGGCGGCGGCGGTGTGCTGGTGCTGGAAGAGCTGGAGCACGCCAAGGCGCGGGATGCGCGCATCTATGGCGAGCTGGTCGGCTATGGCGCCAATTCCGACGGGTTCGACATGGTGCAGCCTTCGGGCGAAGGCGCCGCCCGCTGCATGAAGCTGGCCATGCAGGGGCTCGAGGAGAAAATCGACTATATCAATCCGCACGCGACATCGACGCCGATCGGCGACCTGAAGGAGATCGAAGCGATTCGCGAGGTGTTCGGCGACGATATCCCGCCGATTTCCGCAACAAAGTCACTGACAGGACACTCTCTCGGCGCCGCCGGCGTGCAGGAGGCCATCTACTCTATCCTGATGATGAATAACGGTTTCATCTGCGAATCCGCCAACATCGAAGAGCTCGATCCCGCTTTCAACGATGTGCCTATCGCCCGGGAGCGGCTGGACAACGTCCAGTTAAATTGCGTAATGTCAAACAGCTTTGGCTTCGGGGGCACGAATGCCACGCTGATCTTCAAGCGTCACAACGCCTGAGAAGGGAAGACGCGGCGTCTGCGTCGCCAAGCACAACCTGACATCGAGAGCGAGCATGACAGGGATCGATATCGCCAAGCCGGGTCCGCTGATGGCTGGCAAGCGCGGACTCATCATGGGCGTGGCTAACGAACGTTCAATCGCCTACGGCATCGCGAGGGTGCTGGCCGGCCACGGAGCCGAGTTGGCTTTCACCTATCAGGGCGACGCCTTCGGCCGTCGCGCCGTTCCGCTGGCGCAGTCGCTCGGCGGCAAGATCATCGTCTCCTGTGACGTCATGGATCTTGGCTCTGTCGACGCCGTGTTTAACGAGATTCGCGATCAATGGGGCTCGCTGGACTTCGTGGTTCATGCGCTTGCCTTTTCCGATCGGAACGAGTTGAAAGGCCGCTACGCCGACACTACGCGGGAGAACTTCGTCAATACGATGGTGATCTCCTGCTTTTCGTTCACCGAGATCGCCAAGCGCGCCACCGCCATCATGCCGCATGGCGGTTCGCTGATCACGCTGACCTATGGCGGGTCGATGCGCGTGGTGCCGCGCTACAATGTGATGGGCGTGGCGAAAGCCGCCTTGGAGGCGTCGGTGCGCTATTTGGCGATGGATTTCGGGCCGCAGAATATCCGCGTCAACGCGCTGTCGCCCGGACCGATGCGCACTCTGGCGGGGGCGGGCATTTCGGACGCGCGGGTGCTGTTCAACTATCAGAAGATGCACTCTCCGCTCGGCCGCACGCCAAGTCTCGATGAGGTCGGCGGGGCCGCGCTCTATCTGCTGTCCGACCTGTCTTCGGCGGTGACCGGCGAGGTCCATTACGTCGATTCCGGCTACAATACCGTCGCCATGCCGCGTCCGGAGACGATCAAGGAAACTGGCGAAGGCACGGCCGTCGTCAACGGCAATGGCAACGGCCATGGCGCCAATGGCAGCGAGCCGATGAAGGCGCAGGCGGCAGAGTAAGCGCCGCTGGCCCTGGCTGCAAAGGGCAGGCCTTGCTGGCGAATGTTTGAGGCGTTCGCCGAAGGCCTTCGGCAGATCCCGCTTCCTCCGATCGGCGCCATTGGCTAAGATCCGCCGAATTCACATCGTTTTTCCCGCAAAATCGCCCAGACCATGGAACGTCCGGAAATCATTTACGTCTTAGGCCTGCAGAAGACCGGTCTCGGCAGCCTCGCAATTATGTTTGGCAAAGCGGGTTATACGAGGTCCCGGTCCCGTCGCCTGAGCCGGATGCGGAAGAGGATTCTGAGGGAGGTGCTCACCGGCAACTCGCCAAGTCTGGACGAATATTTTGCCGGCGACACGTTGTTCAACGACTGGCCCGCCCCCCTTCTGTACAAGGAGGCTTATCGGCGGTTCGGCGATCGCGCGAGGTATATTCTGAGTACGCGGTCATCGCCGGAAAAATGGGTGAACAGCCTGATCACGCATTCGCTGACCTTCAGCGCCGGTCAGAGAAAGCACCAGCTCATCTACGGGTCAAAATATCCGCACGGTCGCGAAAAAGAGCACATCGAGTTTTACAACAACCATATCCGGAAGGTTCGCGAATTTTTCGCGGAGCAGGGTGCGCAGCATCTGCTCTGCGAGGTCACCATCGAGGACGAAGGCTCGGTCCAGAAGATGCTGCGGGCTCTCGGCCTGGAAAACGTCGGTCTCGCGCATGAACATCGCAACACAGGAAAAGAGAGATTGGAGAAGTTTTCCAGTCGGAAAATCTATAATAGTCTTCTCGTAAGAATGAATGGCGTGTTTCGCTGATACTTAGTTATTTCTTAGATTCTGGTAGGGCGTATATTGGTTCATGCACGTGAAAGTGCCTCCGGATCCCACATTTCGAGATGAGCTTAACAATTACCGCGGCATTCCCGAAGGGCGATCCCGGCTAAGCCGCCTCGCGCAGATGAATGCTGAGATCCGTGATCGTCGGGGCGCGGCCGTTCAGCGGATTCTCCGGGTCCCAGGCATAGCTCATGGTCTCGAAGCGGCCGCTGAGCGCATCATAGATCAGCAGCTTGCCGGTGAGCGACTGACCAACGCCGAGAATTTCTTTCAGCACCTCGACGGCCTGAAGCGTGCCGATCACCCCCGCCACCGCGCCGAGAATGCCGGCTTCCTGGCAGCTTGCGACCGTGCCGGGCGGCGGCGCTTCCGGGAAGATGCAGCGATAAGAGGGTTTGGGATTGCCATCCTCGCCGGTCTCGAAGGCGCGGAAGGTGGAGAGATATCCGTCGAATGGCCCGAGCGCGCCGAACACCAGCGGCTTCTTGGCGAAATAGCAGGCGTCGTTGACGAGATAGCGCGTTGAGAAATTGTCGGAGCCGTCGGCGACAATGTCATAGGCGGAAATCAACTCGATCGCGTTCTCTGCCGTGACCTTCTGCGGGATCGCCTCGACCGACACATGCGGATTGATGCCCCTGAGCGTCGCCGCCGCGCTTTCGACCTTGGCCGCGCCGACACGCCCCGTCTCATGCACGATCTGGCGCTGCAGATTGTCGATCGAGACGGTGTCGTGATCGGCGATGCCGATATGACCGACCCCCGCCGCCGCCAGATACATCAGCAACGGCGAGCCGAGCCCGCCCGCGCCGATCACCAGCACGCGCGCCTCTTTCAGCATCTGCTGGCCGGCGCCGCCGACCTCCTTCAGCAGCAGATGCCGCTTGTAACGCGCAATCTCCTCGCCACTCAAACTCATGGGTACTCTTTCCGTTATCTGCCGGTCGATCCGAAGCCGCCGCCGCCCCGCGCGCTGTCTGCGAGTTCGGTGACCAACTCGAAAGACGCCCGCACGACGGGCGCAATCACCAACTGGGCGACGCGCGTCCCGCGTTCAATGGTGAAGGTTTCGAGGCCGAGATTGACGAGCAGCACCTTGACCTCGCCGCGATAATCGGCGTCGATCGTGCCGGGGCTGTTGAGCACCGTCACGCCATACGAAAGCGCGATCCCCGAACGCGGCCGGATCTGACCTTCGAAGCCGGGCGGTATCGCCATTATAAGCCCCGTGGGAATCAGCGCGCGCTCCCCCATCGGCAAAAAGATCGTCTCGTCCTCAGCAAGCGCCGCGATCAGATCCATGCCCGCGGCGTGCTCGGTCTGATATTGCGGCAGCGGCAGCCCCTCGGCGTGCGGCAAACGCTGCACGCGGATGGCGGTGCTCCGCCCGCTGTGAAAGAACGGCATGCTTTTCAGCATGACGCTACTCCGCCGCCGTCGCCCATTTGCCGCCCTTCTGCTTGAGGAAGCTCGCGGCCCGCCGCATCAGCTCTGCCGCGACCTCGTCCTTCGGCATGGGCGGCCAGTTCTCCGCGCCCTCCGCGCTGATCAGCAGCACTTCGTTTCGATTCCCCCCCATCACGCCTTTCTCCGCCGAAACATCATTCGCCACAATCCAATCGCAGCCCTTGGCCTCTAGCTTTCGCCTGGCGTAATCCGCCACATTCTGCGTCTCGGCGGCGAAGCCGATAACGAGAGGCGGCCTCAAGGATGCATGCTTGGCAATGGTCGCCAGAATATCGGGATTCTCTACAAGAGCGAGGGGCGGTGCCTCGGCTCTCCCAACTTTCTTGATTTTCTCCCTGTGGTCGCCGGCCGGGCGCCAATCGGCGACGGCGGCGGCGAAGACGCCGATATCGGCCGGCAGCGCTGCCTCGACGGCAGCGAGCATCTGGCGCGCAGTTTCCACGCGGATCACTTCCACGCCGGACGGCTGCGCAAGGCTGACCGGGCCGGAGACGAGCGTCACGCGCGCCCCGAGCTTGGCGGCGGCGGCGGCGATGGCGTAGCCCTGCTTGCCGGAGGAGCGGTTGGCGATGTAGCGGACCGGGTCGATCGGCTCATGGGTCGGTCCGGCAGTGACGACGACATGCGCGCCTTTGAGGGGCCTTGCCTCACCGCCCTCAACGAGGCGCTCGGCCTCGTCCAGAATAGCGAGCGGCTCGGCCATGCGCCCGATGCCCCACTCGTTGCAGGCCATGGCGCCCTCGGTCGGCCCGGCGAAGTGGATGCCGTCGGCGCGAAGCTGGGCGATATTGCGCTGTGTCGCCGGGTTCTCCCACATCTTCCAGTTCATCGCTGGAGCGGCAAGGATCGGCTTGTTGGCGGCGAGCAGCACGGCAGTTGCTAGATCGTCGGCAAGACCGGTCGCCATCCGGGCGAGCAGGTTGGCCGTCGCGGGTGCGATGATAATCAGGTCGGCCTCGCGCGACAGCCGAATGTGGCCGATCTCGGTCTCGTCCTTCAGGTCGAAAAGATCGGTGAAGGCCTTTTCCTCGCAGAGCGTGGCGACGGAAAGCGGCGTCACGAAATGCTGCGCACCCTCCGTCAGCACGGCCCGCACGCGGACGCCGCGCTCCTTTGCACGCCGGATGAGGTCGAGCGACTTATAGGCGGCGATGCCGCCGCCGATGATGAGCAGGATGGATTTTCCGTTCACGGGCGCTGCCGGATGACTTCAGACGATCATGTCAGCTTATATCATAAAGCTTAGCGGGAATTGCCAGGGCCGATATTTCCGTGTCGAAGGCGGGCTAAGGTTTGCGTTCTAGTCGAGCGTAGATGGAGCCGGTCGATCCTCATGAGTCAGCGGCTGATCGTGACCGAACCAATCCCTAGGATAAATACGTAATTCCAGAAGAAGAACTCGTCATACGCAACCTGATGATCTCAGCATTTTACCAATGCTGTTACTTTTTTGCAGCTTTCGGGCGAAATCTCGCAGCCCTTATTGACCGCGTCTTTCCCGAACCTTAGCCTCGAGGCAAAGTTGACACGCCGGCTTGGGGAACGACCGGCGGATGGGGGAATGTTATGCGTGTTTTTGCGCTTGTTTGCGCCTGCGTTTTCTATGCTTTGCCGGCGGCGGCCGATCCGAACGATTACAGCCGCATCGTCAGTTTCGGCGACAGCCTTTCGGACAATGGCAATCTGGCGAATAACATCCCGCCGGATCTCACGAAAGCGCCCTTCGCGCCCGGCTATTTCGGTGGCCGGTTTTCGAATGGGCCGACCTGGATCGAGATCCTGACCGATCCGAACAACCCTGCAACTTCCATGAACAGGTTCTGGAGCGGTCCGACTGGCGGGCTTATGCCACCCTACACCATTGACGGCAATGTCAATGCGGCCATTGGCGGCGCGGAAACGATCCCCGGACACCCGCTGTTGCCGCCAGACACTCCGCCTTCCGTGCAGGACGAGATCGGAGCGTTTCTGGCGTCTGGCGGCGTCTTCGGACCGAACGACCTCGTCAGCATTCAGGGCGGGGCAAACGATTTCTTTGATTTTAGCAAGAATCCAACCGGGTCGCCGGTGGATTTTGCCAACGAAACAGCCGACAACGAAGCGTCCAATATCGCGCTTGCTATTTCGCCCTCCGACTTCGGCTTTAATTCGCCCGGCGCCAAAACGATCCTTGTCTCGAACCTTCCGAATCTCGGCGCCACACCAGGCTCCAATGGTGACCCCGCGACAGCCCAGAACGGCCTTGGCCTGACGGTCATTTACAATACTGAGCTGAATCAGAAGACCGAGGAGCTCGCCGCGGCCCATCCGGACGTCAACCTCGTGCAGATGGACTGGTTTGCCGCATTGAACGTCGTCATCGCCAATCCGGCGGCGTTCGGCTTCACAAACGTGACGGATGCTTGCATTCTGACCCAATCTTGCGCGGCAGCAGCGAAAGACGTTCAAAATCAATATCTGTTCTGGGACACGGTCCATCCGACAGAAGGTGGCCATAAACTTCTCGAGGAATACGCAGCTTTGCTGCTCTCCACCGAAGAAACCGGCAAGGCGGTCGGGGCGCTTGGCCAGGTCGCGCTGACGACGCGGTTCGAAGCGTCGGATATCATCTTTCGCCGCGGTGTCTCTCCCTTCCGCGAGGGACCGGGCGGCCTTTATGCTGAAATCATCGGCGAGACCGGCTCCGTCGATGGCAGCCAGACCGTGCTCGGCAGCACCGGCTTCGACTTTTCCGCGGCCGGGCTCCGCGCCGGCTTCGACGCCAGCGACGGCCCGATCAGCTTCGGCTCATCCCTCACCTATCAGGCCGGTGACATCAGCGGACATCTCTTGAAGTCGGACCTGCGCTCGACCGAGATCGACGCCTACGCGCTGACGCGGCTCAACGCGCTGTTTGCCGGCGTGGAAGCGGGGGTATCGTTCAACGATTATACGGGCATCAAGCGCGCGACCGGATTTCCGACGGTCACCGCCGATGGCGGCACGGAGAGCATCGACTATACGGTGGCGGCAACGCTCGGCGCGCAATATCAGTTGAACGGGGTGACCGTTACTCCGGCTATGCGCGCCGGCTATGCCTCGCTCAATCTCGACGGCTACACCGAATCCGCGCCGATTCTCGCCCTGCAATATGGCGACCGGGACGTCACCACCGGCTTCTGGACGGCGCGCCTGCGCGCCTCGGCGCCGTTCTTCGGCTTCGGTCATGCGATTGCTTACGGCGAGGTCGGCTATGAGGATCTTTTCTCGACCGACGACAGCTACACCGCCAAGCTGGCGTTCAATACGGCCCATGCGGTGACGATCAATGACGACCTCGAGGCGAGGGGCCTTTATTTCAAGGCCGGCGTGGGCGGCTATATTGACAATAACATCAAGCTGACCGGCGAATACAGCCTCTCTCTGCAGAACGGCAACGGCGAAGTGCAGAGCGGGCGCGTGCGCGTGACGATCCCGCTATATTCGGATGCTTCGCTCGGGCTCGGTGACTGATTTCGCAACTCGCCTCGTTGGCGCGACCCAATCGGGCCGCGCTGCAGCGCCCGCACTATTTGATGTCGAACTCGACAGTCATGCCCTTCGAACTCGAGGCCGGCGCAGGCGATGGTGAACTTTCCGGTGCGCACCGGTACGAAGTAAAGCTCGGCCTCGCTCGGATCGTCGAATTCGAAGCCGACAAAGGTCGGATTGATGATCTCGACCTCGCCGGCCTCGATCTGGCGGATATAGATAGAGGAGAAAAACTCCGGACCGCGCAGCTTGCATTCCTGCTTGCCGGTTCCTTTCAGCTTCAGCCGGTAGGCCTTGCCGGTTTCCAAGTCGTATTTCTTCTGCGACAGGCCGTAGCCGGCATTGCCGGTGCCGATCTCCAGATCGGGGAGTTTCTGTCCCTTGATAGCGAGATCGCCGGCGGCCATTGCGGATGGCACTCCTAGACCGATCAGCGCGGCGATGACCGCCGCACGGCTTAATCCTCTCCTCATCGTTTCCTCCCTTTCAGCATCCGGTCTTTCCGCGACCGCTGCCCAACTTGCGGACCCGGCCTAGCAATATCCGGCCCGGCCGATATCTCTTTGAGCAACAATACAATTTGTCCTACCCAGAACGAAGCGCGCCGATCTTTCCTCTCCGTCACATCCTCTGTGACGGGATCGATCTGTCACCTCGCCGCTACGGCGAACAGAAATTCCGATGTGCCGCGCAACGCGTCATTGCCGGCGCAAAGCTTTGATGGAAGTGCTGGAGGACATTGCTTGAGGGGCTCCCGTGGTGAACGTCTTCAAACTCAAGGGTAGGCTGATTGCCCTCGCTGTTGCCGCGCTATTCGTTGCCTGCTCCGCGCCGGCAAAGGCGCAATTTTCGGTGAACTCTCCGAGCGTGGAACAGGGCGAGCTAGAGATCGAAACGCATGGATCTTTTGCCACCGGCCTCCCGAAGGGCGGAGTTGACAATGCGGATACGGTCCGCTACGGCCAGGAACTCGAAATCGGCTACGGCGTCACCAGCTTCTGGCAGGCGCAGCTTGGCATGACGCTGCAGAAGCCGGACGGGTTGGGCTTCCAGGCGAATTCGGTCGACTTCACCAACATCTTCCAGCTCGCCAAGGTCGAGCGCTGGAACGCCACATTCGGCCTGCAGGCCGGTGTTTCCCGGGGCATCGCGCATGATGAGCCCGACGAGGTCCAGTTCGGGCCGCTCGTCCAGTTCGGCGACGAAGACAGCGGCCTCACCTTCAACGGGCTGTTCGGAAAGACCTTCGGTCCGCATCGCGAGGAGGGGCTCGGCTTCGAATATGCCGCTCAGCTCAAGGTGCCGGTCCGCCAAGGGCTGGGCGCCGGCGTGGAGGCGTTCGGCGACATCGGCGATATAGGCCATACCGCCTTCGACGATACGCAGCTCCGGCTCGGGCCGGCTTTGTTCTTCTCCTTCGGCGAAGATAAAGACAAGGACCGGAAGGGCAAAGGTGACGACGACGATAAAGAGATGAAAGGCGCCGGGAAGGAGCCCGACATCGAGAGCGCAATCGGCGTGTTGTTCGGTGCGACCGACGCAACGCCGGATCTAACGGTGAAATGGGACCTGGAGGTCTCGTTCTAGCTCGCCTCGGCCGTCTTCGAGGCTTGCGATCCCCCGATCCATGCCGCCGCCCCCGCACTTCCGCTCACATTCCCAGCCATCAAAAAAAGCCGCTCTGTCTGTCGGGGTGGCCAGCCGTCATTCGTCATTCTTGCAGAGCCCGGTTTTCGGTGTACGCAAGCATCCGAACCCCCGGCTTTGCATAGCCAATGGCTCGGGGCTGGAGCCGCCGCGGGCCGTTCTGAAGCGAAGACATGCTGTATAAGAGGCCTCCGATCATGAACACACTTCTTATCACCTCGCAGATCGTCTGCTACGGCGTTGGCATCGTCTCGGCATCGCTGAACATTGCGACTTTCGTGAACCGGCGACGGGCCAAATGGCGGCGCCTGCGCGGCAACCGGACGGGCGTTCGGGCACTCGTGCAATCCTACAAGCTGGTGCTCTGATCGTGATCGACCGACCGACCAGCCAATTGCTCATCGATGCTGTTGCCGGCAATTCGGTGAGCGATATTTTCAAAAGCTTGCGCCGACATAGTTGGCCGGGCTTACACGTCCAGCTCGATGATCTCCGCCCGGATTTTCTCCCCCGATACCGTCGCGCGGGCGACCGAGACCGGCAGCGCGAAACGGCGAGGACCGGCGCTTCCCGGATTGATGTAGAGGACGCCGCCGCGAGCCTCGGTCAGCGGCTTATGCGAGTGCCCGAACACCACTGCCGCGATGCCAGCAGCGGCCGGGTCGATGCCGAGCTGAGCAATCTCGTGGATGAGGTAGAAAGTGGACGTGCCGATCTCGACACGCTCTGTCAGCGGAAGCGCCATCGCCCATGCCTGGCTGTCGACATTGCCGCGTACCGCAAAGACCGGCGCGATTTGGCGAAGCTGGTCGATAATCTCGGGCTTGCCGATATCGCCGGCATGGATAATGAGGTCCGAACCGCGAAGCGCCTCGACGGCCTCAGGCCTCAGCAGCCCGTGCGTGTCCGAAATGATGCCGACAGGGATTTCGCGCTCGCTCATCACAGATCGCACCTCACCACGTTCAATGCTGCGTTCGCGCTGCTGGATCCCGATGATTTTGGATTGTATCAATCCAAAATCATGACAGGGATCGATTCCAATTAGTTAAAGCGGGATGCGAGCGGAAAACCGGTTCCCGCTTTTCCTCATCCCGCTTTAAGCGCTCCCGATCAAGATTCCCGCCGCGAAGACGATCAGCCCGCCGACGACCACCTCCAAGGCAGCGCGCAGGAAGCGCGTATCCATATAGCGCGAGCGGATCCAGGCGATCACCCAGAGCTCGATCATAACGACGCCGATGGCGATCGAGGTGGCAACCTTGAAATTGCCGATGAGGTACGGGATCGTGTGGCCGATGCCGCCGACCGTGGTCATCATGCCGGTAATCGCACCGCGGATCCAGGGCTTGCCGCGCCCGGTGAGCGAGCCGTCATCCGACATCGCCTCGGCAAAGCCCATGGACACGCCTGCGCCGACCGAAGCGGCGAGGCCGACGAGAAAGGTCTCCCAGGTCTGGCGCGTGGCGAAGGCCGCTGCGAACAGTGGCGCGAGCGTCGAGACCGAGCCATCCATCAGCCCGGCGAGCCCCGGCTGCACCACCTGCAGCACGAAGATGCGGTGGCGCGTCTCCTCCTCCTCGCTGCGCGCCGAGCGCGTCAGATGCAGCTCGGTCAGGCGGTGAGCGAGCGATTCGTGGCCTCGCTCGGCCGCGGCAAGGTCGCCGAGCAGCTTGCGCGTGGCGGCGTCGGTCGTGCGGGCCATGGCACGCTCGTAGAACAGGCGCGTCTCATATTCGATCTCCTCGGCCTGCCGCCGCACGATATCGAGCCCGAGCGGGCGCACGGTCCAGAGCGGGCGATGACGGACGAAGCCCTGGATGTCGTGCGGCCGGATGAGCGGGATATGTTCGCCGAATTTCTTGCGGTAGAGGTCGATCAGCCAGCTGCGATGCTCATCCTCTTCCTGGGCCATCTCGATGAAGACCTGCGCGGAGGCGGGAAAATTCTCCTTCAACCCGTCGGCATAGTCCTGATAGATGCGCGAGTGCTCTTCTTCCAGCGTTATGGCCAGGGCAAGGACCTCGCGGTCACTGAGCTGGGCGAACTGCCTCACGGGTCATCTCCTTCACGCGATCAATTTAGAATCGTTCTAAGGGTTCGCAAAGCGCCGCGCAAGGGCCCTTGCCCGATCGTGACGTCCGCGTCATGGAAAAGCCTTATCCTGGTGTCCCGAATTCGCAGTTCGCCTGATTCTGCTGCTGATTCTTGGGCGAAGTTGGGTTCTGATAGGGCCAAAAAATGTCAGGGGTTTGCGAACTGGCCATTTAGCGACGGGGAGGGGGTCATCATGGCTATGCTCGTCATAGCGGGTTTGCTGTTTCTTGCCATACATCTGGTGCCTGCGACGCCGCTGAGGTCGGCCGTCGTCGGCGCCATCGGCGAAGGGCCCTATATGGGCCTCTTCGTATTGCTCTCCTTCGCCACCATCATCTGGTGGATCTGGGCATTCGAGCATACGGCTTTCGACCCACCGCTGTGGAACGTCCTCGATTGGTGGCCCTGGATACAGGCGCTCCTGGTGCTGTTCGCCCTGATCCTTGCGGTCGGCGGCGTTGCATCGCCCAATCCGAGCACGCCGCACGCTGGCGCGCTCTTGGAGCGGCCTGATATCGGCCATGGCATTTTTGCCATCACCCGCCACCCGCTGATGTGGGGCTTCGGCATGTGGGCGATCGCGCATCTCGTTGCCGAGCCGAACTGGCGCGGCTTCTGGTTCTTCGGGGTGTTCGCCATCGTGGCGATCGGGGGTGCCTGGCTGCAGGACCGGCGCAAGGCCGCGACCTTGGCGGGCTGGCAGCACTTCGCCGCCGAGACCTCGTTTGTGCCTTTTGTGGCGGCCTTGCGGGGCAGGGCAAAGCTCAGCCTCAAGGAGATAGGCTGGTGGCGGATCGCCGTTGCCGTCGTGCTCTGGGCCGTCCTTTTCTATCTGCACCCCTGGCTATTCGGCGTCTCGCCGCTGCCCGGTATTGCCTGAGACATTGTGCGCAGAGCTGCCTCTTAGCGGATTGAGGGCCTTTGCGCCCTCCTGCTTTTCCATTATCTAACCGCCATGAGCATTGCGACACCGACATCAGCCGGCACGGCCACCGCGCGCGCCGCCATGACGGAAGCGCCCCCCATGGAGCGCATCCGCAATTTTGCGATCATCGCCCATATCGACCACGGCAAGTCGACGCTGGCCGACCGGCTGATCCAGATCTGCGGCGGGCTGACCGAGCGCGAGATGAAGGCGCAGGTGCTCGAACTCGATGGATCTCGAGCGCGAGCGCGGCATCACCATCAAGGCGCAGACCGTGCGGCTCGATTACAAGGCGCGCGACGGCGTCGACTATCAGCTCAATCTGATCGACACGCCCGGCCATGTGGATTTCGCCTATGAGGTGAGCCGGAGCTTAGCGGCCTGCGAGGGTTCGCTGCTGGTGGTCGATGCCAGCCAGGGCGTCGAGGCGCAGACGCTCGCCAATGTCTATAAGGCCATCGACAACAATCACGAGATCGTGCCGATCCTGAACAAGATCGACCTGCCGGCGGCCGAGCCGGACCGGGTGCGCCAGCAGATCGAGGATGTGATCGGGCTAGATGCGACGGACGTGCTGGAAATTTCCGCCAAGTCTGGTCTCGGCGTGCCGGAGGTGCTCGAAGCCATCGTCCACCGGCTGCCGGCGCCGAAGGGCGATCCGAAAGCACCGCTCAAGGCCATGCTGGTCGATAGTTGGTATGATCCCTATCTCGGCGTCGTGGTGCTGACGCGCATTGTCGACGGCAAGCTCGCCAAGGGCCAGCGCGTCAGGATGATGTCGACCGGCTCCAGCCATCTGGTCGACCGCGTCGGTATTTTCCGCCCGAAGCAGGAAGCCCGCGACAGCCTATCGGCCGGCGAAATCGGCTTTTTTACCGCCGCAATTAAGGAGGTAGCCGACACCCGCGTCGGTGACACTATTACCGAGGAGAAGCGCCCGGCCGCCGAGCCGCTGCCCGGCTTCAAGGAAGTCCAGCCGGTGGTGTTCTGCGGCCTGTTCCCGGTTGACAGCGCGCAATTCGAGGATCTGCGCGAGGCAATGGG
This sequence comes from uncultured Alphaproteobacteria bacterium, assembly GCA_963798805.1. Classification (GTDB taxonomy): domain Bacteria; phylum Pseudomonadota; class Alphaproteobacteria; order Rhizobiales; family Rhodomicrobiaceae; genus CAVZCK01. Next base: position 112,239 of record CAWCVC010000011.1, on the reverse strand, counting down.
CAAGCTGCGGCTGAACGATGCCTCGTTTCAGTATGAGATGGAGACCTCGGCAGCGCTCGGCTTCGGCTTCCGCTGCGGCTGTCTCGGCCTCCTGCATCTGGAGATCATCCGCGAGCGGCTGGAGCGCGAGTTCAATATCGACCTGATCACCACCGCCCCGAGCGTCGTCTATCATCTCTACATGACCGACGGCTCGATGCAGGAGATGCACAATCCTGCCGACATGCCGGAGGTGGTGAAGATCGACCGTATCGAGGAGCCCTGGATCAAGGCGACCATCCTGGTGCCCGACGAATATCTCGGCGCGGTCCTGAAGCTCTGCGAGGACCGGCGCGGGCGGCAGAAGGATCTCTCCTATGCCGGCAGCCGGGCGATGGTGGTCTATGAGCTGCCGCTCAACGAGGTGGTGTTCGACTTTTACGACCGGCTGAAATCGGTGACCAGCGGCTATGCCTCATTCGACTACGAGATCATCGGCTATGAGGCCGGCGACCTGGTCAAAATGTCGATCCTCGTTAATGACGAGCCGGTCGATGCCCTGTCGATGATCGTTCACCGGGCACGCGCCATGCAGCGCGGCCGGGTGATGTGCGAGAAGCTGAAGGAGCTGATCCCGCGGCATCTGTTCAAGATCCCGATCCAGGCGGCGATCGGCGGCAAGATCATTGCGCGCGAGACGCTCTCCGCCCTGCGCAAGGACGTGACCGCCAAATGCTATGGCGGCGACGTGACCCGCAAGCGCAAGCTGCTCGACAAGCAGAAGGAAGGTAAGAAGAAGATGCGCCAGTTCGGCCGCGTCGAGATCCCGCAGGAAGCCTTCATCGCCGCTCTGAAGATGGACGAGAATTAGCGGCGGCGGTCCTCAAGAGGCGGCCGGCCGCGGGTTCGGTGCGAGCTTGCTGAGATCGACGCCATAGAGCCAGGAGCAGCACGGGGTCGTCGAGGAGGCGATCCGGTAAAGCTCCTGATACAGCGTCATCGCCTGGGCAATGCCGGCTGCGCTGTCCGGCAGCGCACCGCCGCGCAACTGACCCAGATGCGCGTCGAGCGCGGTCGCGGCGGCGCCGATCTCCATGAAACCGGCGGTGCCGCTGCTGCCTTTGAGCTGGTGGCTCAGGGCCTTGGCTTGCCCGAGTCGCTCCTGCGGATCGGCGGCGTGCCGCGCCAGATCCTCCAGCATCGCGCCGAGCGAATCGACGCTCGCCTTGATCGTCTCGCAATGCTTCTCGATCACGGTGCTGAGCTTGTCCTGCATGGTTAATTAAGCAGCCTCTCCTGGGATTTCCGCCAGATAGCGAAAATCTCACCCGGCAGGGCGACCGGGTCGAACGGCTTCGGGATCACATCCGCCGCGCCGAGCGAGATATATTGCTGGATTTCGTGCTTCTGGGCTTTGGCGGTGACGAAGATGATCGGCGTTTCGATGATCTCAGGCAGCTCGCGCAGGGAGCGGAATGTCTGAATGCCGTTCATGCCCGGCATCATCACGTCGAGCATGACCAGGTCGGGGTGAAAGATCGGGATGGTGTCGAGCGCTTGCGAGCCGCTTTCGCAGACGTGAAGCGTATAGCCGCCGAGCTCTTCGAGGGCGAGCTGCACAATCTCGCGGATATGGGGCTCGTCCTCGACATAGGTGATGCGCTGCAGCTCTTTCATGTCTCTCCACTCCCGATCAAGCCATTTGGGCCATTGTCGGGGAGGACGGCTTAAGAAGCGTTTGCGCTTTTCGCTCAAATCCCACCGATCTTGCGAATTTTCCGCCGTCTCGGCTCATGCCGACATCTGCTTGCGCTCGCTGAGCTCCTCTTCGCGATAGACCGGCAGGTCGAAGAAGAAGATCGTGCCTGCGCCCTCCGCCGTCTCGAAGCCGATATTGCCGCCATGCCGCTCGACGATGGCCTTGGTGATGCTGAGGCCGAGCCCGGTGCCGCTCTTCTGGCGAGTGTCGGAGGAATCTGCCTGGGAGAATTTCTGGAAGATACGGTCGTGAAAGCTCTCGGGAATGCCGGGGCCTTCATCCTTGACCCGGATGCGGAGCATATCTTTGGATGCATCGACACCGATGGTGATCGTGCCGCCCTCCGGCGAATATTTCGCCGCATTGGAAAGCAGATTGGTGAGCACCTGCATCAGGCGGCCGTTGTCGCCGCGGACCTTGACCTCGGGAGCTGGCGGAGGCTCGATGTTCACGCGCAGCCTATACTGATCGAGAAAGGCCTTGTTCTCCTCGACGGCGCCTTCGATCAGCTCCAGCACGCCGAGCGGCTCGAAGGTGAACTCCATCTTGCCGGACTCGATCTTCTCCATATCGAGAATGTCGTTGATCAGCCGCAACAGGCGCTCGCTGTTCTGCAATCCGATCGCCACCATCGACCGGGCGCGGGCCGGCAACTCTCCGGCGGCGCCCGCGTTCAGCAGTCCGAGCGAGCCCTGGATCGAGGTCAGCGGCGTGCGCAGCTCATGGCTGACGACCGAGACGAATTCCCGCTTCATGCGGTCGAGCTTGGTGCGCTCGGTGACGTCGCGGATGATCGCCGTGTAGATGCTGCGGTTACGCAGCGTGACCGGGCTGATGGTCAGCTCGATGGGGAAGGCTTCGCCGTCTTTGCGCCAGCCGGTAACAAGCCGCAGATTCGGACCGGACAGCCTTAAGGGCGCTCCCATGCCCCAGGCAGCCGCCGTCTCCGCCTGTTCCGGGGCGCTGCCGATCAGCATCAGATGATGGATGTGCATTCCGATCAGCTCGTCGGCGCCGTAACCGAAGATCGTCTCCGCCGCCGGATTGACCGTCTCCACGCGATAATTGTCGTTGAAGGTGATGACGCCGTCGACGGCGCTCTCGAAGATGGCGCGCGCACGGCTTTCGCTCTCCCTGAGCGCGTCCTCGGTCGCCTCCCTGCGCCCGATTTCCTGAACCAGGTCCTGGTTGATCTGGGCAAGTTGGGCGCTCTTGCTGATGAGGGCTTCCTCGCGCAGCTTGTTCTCGGTGATGTCCGTGGTCAGCGTGACGATGCCGCCGTCCTCGGTCCGGTGCCGCTGAATCTTGATCCAGCGACCGTCATGATGCTGCTGCTCGAAAGGTTCGCCGTCGGCGATCTGGTAGGCGAGCAGGCGCTGGAGCGTTGGGTTGTCCCCATTGTCCTGGACTTTGAATTGTCCGTGCTCCATGGCGGTTTCCAGAATCTCCGCATAGGACATGCCCGGCTCGATCAGGTGCGCGCAGCGGTCGAGCGATGTCGTGTAACGCTGATTGCAGGTGATGAGGCGGGCATCGGCGTCGAAGAGCGCGACGCCCTGAAACAGATTTTCGAGCGCGGCCGCGAGCCGCAGCTCCGTGGCGCGTTTCTCGCGCAGGTTCTCCGCCAGAGCAAGCTCGCGCCTGATCGCGGTCTTCAGGCGCGGCAGGTCGTCCTTCAGCGCGACATCCTGCACGCCGTGCTGGATGAGCCTGATGGCCACATCCTCGGCCACCGCGCCGGTGACGATGATGATCGGGATGTCGGGATTGACCTGGCGTACGCAATTGACGGCCATGACAGGCGTCAGCAGCGGCATGGCCAGATCGCAGAGGACGAGATCCCAGCGCCGGTCCTCGACCGCCTCGGCCAGGTCGGCCTCGCAGTCGACCTGCTGCCATTTCGGGTCGAAACCGCAGCTTTTCAGATAGTTGGCTAGAAGGATAGCGTCGTCTTCGCTGTCTTCGACGATCAGGACTTTGAGGTACATGGCGGCCTTTACTCCTCGCGCGTGCTAGGCCGCGGCCGCTGGTTGAGAAGCAGCCAATAGAGGCCGAGCTGCGCGGCAACGGTTGTGAACTCGCCGAATTCAATCGGCTTGCGCACATAGCTGTTCACCCCGGATTTATACGAGCGCAGCACATCGGATTCCTGATCGGACGTGGTGAGCATGACCACGGGCAGGCTGCGGGTCTGTTCCGAGGCTCTGATCCTTTCGAGCGTCTCGATGCCGTCGAGCCGCGGCAGCTTCAGATCCATCAGCACAACGGCGGGCAGCAGTGGCTTCCCCCCGTTCCTGCCAAACAGCAGATCGAGGGCTTCGACGCCGTCCCTGGCGACGACGATCCGGTTGGCGATATTGCATTTCCTGAGCGCTCTGATCGCGAGCGCCTCGTCATCGGGATTGTCCTCGACAAGCAGAATGACGTCGTTCATCCGATAGGGCATTTGCAATCAGTCCCTCCCGAGCGTGAAAATAATTCGTGTGCCTTTGCCCAAGCTGGACTTGGCTTTGACCTGTCCGCCGTGGCGGGCAATGATGCGGGCGACGAGCGCCAGCCCCATGCCGTTTCCGGAGAATTCCGTCGGCGAGTGCAGACGGTGGAACGGGTGGAACAGCTTGGTGGCGTAGGCCATGTCGAAGCCGACGCCGTTGTCCTCGACATAGAAGACGTCCCGCCCGCGCCATCTCTTGCAGCCAAACAGGATTTTCGCCTGCTCCTCACGAGAGGTGAATTTCCACGCATTTTTCAGAAGATGCGATAGCGCAATGCGCATCAGGTTGCGGTCGCAGCGCGCGGCTATGCCGTCCTTGACGACGAGGTCCACCTTGCGGTTCGGGCTGCGTTGCTGCAGGCCCGATGCGATAACCTCGGCCATGCTGGACAGATTGACCTCGCAGATCTGCACGGGGGTGCGCGCCAGCCGGGACAACAGCAGGAGATCGTCGATATGCGTGCTCATGCGCAACGTGGCGAGGCGGATGCGGTTCACGATCTCCTGGCCACTGGTGTCGAGAGCCCCGCCATATTCCTCGACGAGCACCTGGCTGAAGCCGTTGATGCTCCTAAGCGGCGAGCGCAGATCGTGGGCGATGGTCGAGGCGAAGGCCTCAAGCTCGCGGTTGGCTGCGGTCAGCTCGGCGGTTCGTTCTGCGATGAGCGTTTCTCTCTCGGCAATGAGGCGGCCCATTTCCAGGTTGGCCTGCCGCATCCCGCTGAGGCCCGGAATTGTCAGCGCCCGCGGGATCACCGGCAAAAGCGCGTAGACGGCCGCCACCGATACGAGCGCTGTTACCGCCTTGACGAACCCCTGTATGACGTAGATCGGCCTCCATAGGGTGATGAGCTCAATCAGATGCGTCAGGCCGCAACAGAGGATAAAGGCGGCGAAGAGGAAGAACAGGGCCCGGAATTCGAGATCCGTCCGGCGCTTGGCAAAATACCAGAGGCAAGCGGGAATGGTGAAATAGCAGATCGCAATAACGCCGTCGGAGATGGCGTGCAGCGCCACCAGATCGGGGCGCCACAAGAGGCAATAGCCATGCGGCATGAAGGACGCGGTACCGAACAAGTCGTCGAGGACCGTATTCATGCCTTTCCGGCTCCTGCTGCTCTGCGTCTGGCGGGCTGCGCCGAGGCGCTCCGATCCTCGCCGGTTACCTGCTGCGCCGGTTCCCGCCCGCCAGCGTCCACGGGACGTCCGAGCTGGAAAAAGAACGTTGCGCCTTCGCCGGGCCGCGATTCGGCCCAGATCTTTCCGCCATGCAGCCTGATGATGCGGGCGACGGTTGCGAGGCCGATGCCGGTCCCCGGGAATTCCTTCGCCGAATGCAGACGCTGGAACGGCTGGAACAGCTTTTCGCTGAACGCCATGTCGAAGCCCGCACCGTTGTCGCGGATGAAGAAGGTCACAGCACCGCCCTCGATCCGTTGACCGAATTCGATGACGGCGTCGGATTTCCGGGCCGAGAACTTCCAGGCGTTCTCGATCAGATTGGTGAGCACGATGCGCATCAGCCGCGCGTCGCACCGCGCGGTGACGCCGGGGGCGATCTTGACGGCGAGCTTGCGCGGCGAAGTCTGGTCCTGGAGGTTGTCGCAGATTTCCGAGGCGATCTGGGACAGGTCCACCTCCGAAACCTCGATCGGCTTTTGATTGAGCTTCGACAGCTTCAGGAGATCTTCGACAAGCTGGTTCATCTGCGTGGCCGCGCCTTGGACGCGGCGCAGCATGTCGGCGCCTTCACCGTCGAGATCCTTGCTGTGATCTTCGAGCACGGCCTGGCTGAACCCGGCGATCCTGCGCAAGGAACCGCGCAAATCGTGGGAGACGGCATAGGTGAAGGCCTCCAGCTCGCGATTTGCCTCCTGCAAACCCGCGGTGCGCTGGGCCACCCGGTCTTCCAGCTCGGCCTTGGCGCCGACAAGCTGCATGTTGACGCGCGAGAGATCGCCCATCGACTGCAGAAGACTGAGCCGCATCTGATCGAGCTGGGTGAACACCTCGCCCATTTCATCCCGCATCCACAGCGGTATGTCCGCCTCCAGATCGCCCTCGCCGAGCTGCTGGATGACGGTGCGCAGCTTCAGGATCCGCGAGAGCAACCGGTTGCTGATCAGCATCAGAGCGAGGCCGCCGCCAATCATCACGGCGAGAAAGCCGCCGCCGATCACGAGGAACACCTGCCTGCGCGCCGCGGCCGCCGCCGTCACCAGCACCTCGCGCAGCTCGATGGTCTGCGAGAGAATGGCGCCAGCCTGCGCGATGATCGACTCGGAAATGATTTCGCGCGCTTCTGCAGCCTGCGGGTTTGCCGGGCGTGTCGCGATGACCGGACCTTCAAACTCATCGACGAGCGGCGGCAGCGCTTCGAGCCGCCGCATCATCTCGGTCGTGAGCACGGCCGCCTGTCCCCTCGGCAGCGACACTTCCGCAAGCTGCTCCAAGAGGATCTCATGCTGCCGCCGCCATTGCAGGCTCACCCGCTGCGACTCATGCAGAAGCAGTTCGGCAGTCAGCAGATTCAGCCGTCCAACATTGGCGCTCACAGCATTGGCGAATGCGACACGGGCCTGGATACGGTCGAGCATCAGATAGGCGCCGGTCGTGACGCCGATAATGCCGATGCTCCCGACCACAACGCCGATAATCGCTAGGCGCACGGTGGTCTTGAGAGACATTGAGAGCATCGCGATCACCATTTCACGATGCCGACGGCGCTTCCCCGAAGTGCGGAGAGCGGCTCGGGCGCGACCAAGTCAAGAAAGTCCGGCATCCTCCGCGCGCGGGCCTGCCCAATCCGCATCTGCCAATCGGCTTGCCGCTCGAGAACGAACAGCAGACCTTGCGGGAGGCTGACATGCAGGCTGTGAAGCGGCCAGATATAGTCGATGTCGTCCTGCTGGAGGCCGAACTTCGCGCGAATGATCGCCTTGGCCCGACCGGGCTGCTCGGCGGCAAACTGCTCGGCGTCTATAAGCGCCTGCAGGATCGATTTGACTTTCCCGGGATTGCGTTCGGCCCAGGATTGGGTCGTCAGAAGCAGGAAGTAATAGGTTTGATCGAGCTGGTCAGGGAGAATGACGGCGTTTGCCTGGAGCGCACGCTCGGCATTCCGCGCGAACGGCTCCCAGGCGACAGCGGCATCGATGCGGCCGCTGATCAGCTCCTCTTCGATCTGTGCCGGCTGCAGGTTGACCATCCTTGCCGCATCGAGCGGGATACCGTGCAGCGTCAGATAGCGCGTCAGCAAATATTCGCCGGTCGTGCCGAGCGTGACGCCGATGCGCTTGCCTGCGAGATCGCCGGCCTTGGTGATGCCGTGGTCCCTTCTGGCGATCAGCTTTGAGGTTTCGGAAGCCGAGACTACGGCAAGGATGCGCAACTCCGGATGATCGAAACTCTCGGTCACGAGAGCGGTATCGGAGGAGATCGCAAGGTCGGTCTCGCCGCTCGTCAGCGCTTGAGCCGCTTTCAGGCCCGAATTGACCACACTGATATCCGCGTCGATTCCATGGGCGCGGAAAAGGCCGCGCTCCTCGGCGATCCAGAGGAGGAGGGCGGCTTGGCTGGCTTGGATGGCGACGCGGCCGCTGCGGGCTGCTTGCGCGCCTTGGGCGGTAACGGCGACGACGAGCGCCGCAAGTAGGATGCACGGCGCGGCGGATCGGAAAAGCTGCCGATAAAGCCTGGCGCGCGGCGACGCCGTTTGCACTGTGGGCGGCATACAACGGCCCCGGAGGAAAATCGAATCACATCCAATGCGTGTATTGCACATTTTTGCAATCAAAGGTAAAGGCCAGCTTTAGGTGTGTCGCGTCAAGGGGCTGGTTTCGAAAAGGCCGCTTCCGTCCAGCCGGAAATGTCTATATCGCGTATTGTCAACAATATTTTCGATTGTATTCACTGTCTTTGAAAGTCGTGTCTGAGACGTCTCTGCCGTTCTTCTGAGTCTGCCGAATTCAACAATAACAAGATCGGAAGAAGATCCGTGGTCGAAGTCCAGGATGACAGCGCCGTACCTGCAGCCCTGATACCCAAGCGTGTGCTGGTTGCCGAAGATAGCCCGGTTACGCAAGATCTCTTAAAGCTCATCCTCACTCAGCGTGGCCATGTCGTCGACATTGCCCAGGACGGCGAGCAGGCTCTCGGCGCGTTGAAGCGGCACGTCTATGACGTGGCCCTGATCGATTTCCGCCTGCCCAAACTCAACGGCGTTCAGGTCGCGCGGAACTATCGCGAGGAGAAGAATGGCGAGGCCACGGCGAGGCTCATCGCCATCACCGCCGATGTCGAGGGCCTTCTGGCTCATGGTGAAAACTGCGAGAATTTCGACCAGATTATTCCCAAGCCGCTCGATATTTTCGAGGTCTGCACCGTCATCGAGCATACCGCCGCACGGCCGGAGGCGGACGGTGCAGCGGCAAGTCCCGCCGGCGCCGTGTATGCTGCTGCCGGCGAGGCGCGCCCCGCCCGCGCGAACGGCGCCTCCGGCCCCGCCGTGCGCCGCGCCGATCCGGCTTGGGCGCCGGGCCTCGAGCTGCTGCGCTGGCCGCAGGATTTCGACGGCGAGCGATTTTCGCCACGGACTGCTCAGACGTTCTCGGACCTTGCCGCCATCGACGCCGTGCTCGTCTGCGCGCCGGCCCGCCCCACTGATCTCGCCCAGCTCTGGCAGCGCAAGCCGCTGCACCTCTTTCCCGTAATCGACCTGGAGGGCGGCCTCGGCTCCTATGCCGATCACAATGCCGCCACGCCCAACCACGGAGACGGAGAAGCCGTGCGCCGGCTGATCCAGGGCTTCCATCAGCGCCGCGCCCAGCTTCACCGCGACCTGACCAGCGCGAGCGACATGAGCGAGAAGCTGCTTGCCCGGATGTATGTGAAGGACGCCGTTCTTACGGCGTCTTTCGATCCCGGGGCGCGCTCGCTCGTCGGCTACAATATCGCCCTGCCGGATGCGGAGACCGTTCAGGAGGCCGAAAAGCTGGTCAAGAGCGGATTTCTGCAGCGGACCTTCTTCGACCGTTTTCACACCTGCTATCGCTGTTCGTCAGCGCGGCTGCATGTCCGCGAGGAATGCCCGGATTGCCGCTCGTCGGAGCTCAGCGAAGAGTTTTATGTGCACCACTACAAATGCGCCTATCAGGGCGTCGAATCGGATTTCCGGCGCGGCGGCAAGCTGATCTGTCCGAAATGCCGCCAGGAGCTCACCCATTTCAGCGTCGACTATGACAAGCCGGGCTCTGTTACCGTCTGTAAGCGCTGCGGGCATTCCGGCTCGGAACCGGCTATCGGCTTCGTCTGTATGGATTGCGGCGCCCATATCGACAGCGACGCCGCCACGATCAAGGACGTTCACTCCTATTCCTTGACCAAGGAGGGCATCGCCTTCCTGCAGATGGGCTATGCCGTGCATGGGCCGGCCCAGCGGACCATTCGCTTTTCCGAATTGCCGCTCGAATTCGTCGTGGCGCTGAACGCCGCCGCCAAGACCTACAATGAAGCCGCGACGCCGTTCACCGTCGTCACCCTCTCCTACGAACACGAGCGGGAAATCATCCGCGAAGCCGGGCTGCGCCAGTTCGGGCAGGCGCGCGAGCTATTTCTGGAGACCTTGCGAAGCCGGCTCGGCGACGCCGGTCTCGTCGTCAAGGGACATTCCTACGATTTCTGCCTCTTGAACGGCATGGGGCCCGACACGGCTGGAGACACGATTTCGGACATTCATGACGTGGTCGGCAACAGTCTGCAAATCGACCTCGGATTGAAGACGCAGCTTTTCGGTCCGGAGGACTTTGCCTGAAAAGGCGAGGGGGCGCGGACGGTTCGATGTTGTGGCGGTGCCTCTACGGCGCTGCTGATGGGTCGAGACAAAACAACAAGGCGGCCCTGGCGCGCCGCGTGATCCGGAGATGGTCATGATCAGAGGTTTGAAGAAACGGCCCCGGCCTGATGCCCTCGTCAATGAGAAGCGCAAGGCCCCGCACTCCACCGGCCGGCTGATCTATCTCACCGTGCTGGGGATTTTCGCCCTCGTAGTGGCGAATTATCTCTTCGGCGATTTCATTTTCCTGCGTGCCGACGGTCTCGTGCTGAAGGACGAGAACATCATCGCCACCACCTATGTCTCGCGGATCGAGGATATCGGCGTCAAGGCAGGCCAGCAGGTGAAGCAGGGGCAGACGCTGCTGCGTCTGCAGTCGAGCGACATTTTGGAGCACCTGGCCGATCTGTCTGCGCGCCGCGCACGCCTCGTCTCGGACAATGTCGAGTTTCGAATCCGCTCCGGGAGCGTTGCCGAATTGCTGCCCCTGGCCAGGAAGCGCGAGGAGGAGACGACCAAGGTCGTGAACAAGTTCGATGAACTCGACAAGGCCGGATTTGCCACCGCATCGGGCTATAATGGTGCGCTCACCGCCAGCTACAATGCCCAGCAGGATCGGATCAAGCTGACGACTCAGCTGAAGACCCTGGAGCGGGAGCTGTCCACGCTCCAACAGGCCCGGCAGGTCGCCGAGGAGGCATTGAGCAATCTCGAGTCGCATTACGCCGGCGGCATCGTGCGGGCGCCAGCGACCGGGTCTATCGGCGCAACGGTCCCATCCGTCGGCCATGTCTACCGGGTCGGCGAGCCTATGCTTTCAATCTTTTCGGGCGAGCCCTACGTGCTCGCCTATCTGCCGCCGCGCTATTTATTCTCCATTAAGCCGAATCAGAAGGTGACCGTCTCCGACGGGCGGCAGTCCGTCGCCGGGGTGATCGCCGAGATTCTGCCGGTGACAGATACGCTGGCGAAAGAGTTTCAGAACACTTTCAAGCCGACCGACCGCAGCCAGCTTGCCAAGATCACGCTGTCCCAGTCATCGTCCTTCCCGCTCCATGCCAAAGTGTGGATTACCGCACGTTACTTTTAAGACGGCGGCGTTCTACTTCCCGCTTCCGGCAACGACGGCCGTCGAATCGGGCCTGCCCGACCGTTGTGACGAGACTTTTGAGGCAGAACCTGCGGCGGACCTTTCGGCCGAAAGCTTTGCGGAATCGCTGCCTGCTTTTTGAGCAAAACGGCTTCCAGCAACAACTTTGCAAATATGTCACAGAGCTTCGAAGATTCCTGTGGCGTCGCCTGAATTAACGTTGCCGCAACCAAAAATTGCATATAAGCCGATTGATGCAATGAAGAGTTGCAGATGCCGATTCCCACCATGAGTGACCGCGTTTTTCGGAAAGGCAAAAGCAGGGAAAGCAACCTGCAAATTCTAACATGGAGCCCGCTCAGCGGTGAAAATGATGATTCGCGGATTCATGAAGACAACAAGTCTGACGACTTTAGTCGCGGCGGCTGGTATACTCATGGGCAACTTTGCTTATGCTCCGGCGAAAGCGGCTGATCTGGGCGGCGGATGCTGCGCGGATCTTGAGGAGCGCGTCGCGGAACTCGAAGCCACGACTGTCCGGAAGGGCAATCGGGTCGTCTCGGTCCAGGTCTACGGGCAGGTCAACAAGGCCCTCATGATCTGGGACGACGGCAGCGACAGCGACGCCTATGTCGTCGATAACGATACGTCGGGAAGCCGTATCGGTTTGATTGGCAAGGCGACGATCCGGCCTGGCTGGACCGCCGGCTACAACATGGAGTTCGACTACCAGGACGCAGCTTCGGACAAAGTCGATCAGAGCAATGACGACGGAAATCCGAGCGAGATCGTCATCCGTATGAACAATCTCTATATCGAGAGCGAGCGGCTCGGCCGTCTGACCATCGGTCAGCAGTCGTCCTCCGCCGACGGTATCAACGAGATTGTGCTCGGCAACTCGATCAGCAGCTCCCTGGTCAGCGTGGGCAACAGCTTCGTTGTCATCGGATCCGGCGGCTTCCTGGTCAAGAACTTCGCCAACGATCTCGACGGTAACCGTCTCGACCTGATCCGTTACGACTCGCCGTCGATCTACGGCTTTATCGTGTCCGCGTCCTGGGGCGAGAACGACTATGCCGATGTTGCTCTGCGCTTCAAGAGAGAGTGGAACTCGATCCGGATCGCCGCGGGCATCGCCTATCAGATGGGCTCCGAGGCGACCGACACGAGCGTCAACGATCAGAACGTTCTCAGCGGTTCAATCTCCATCATGCATGTTCCGACAGGCATTTACGGCGCCTTTGCCGCCGGCAAGGCCACGGATCGGAGAAACTCGAGTGGCGCCGCTCTCCAGGATGAGGACTTCTGGTACTTCCAGCTCGGCTTCGAGCGCAAGCTGATGCCTTACGGCTCGACGACGATCTACGGCGAATATGGCGATTACAACGATTTCGCCTTCGACGGCAGTCAGGGCACGCGTTGGGGCTTCGGTGTTGTGCAGAAGATTGACAGCGCAGCGCTGGAGCTTTACGCCCAGTACACCAACTGGAGCTACGACAGCTTCGTCTCGGATGGGGAGCCATTCAGTCCCGACGACTTCAGCACGGTGCTCATCGGTTCGCGGATCAAGTTCTGATCCGGGCCGTCAGCGACTCAGAATAAAAATAAGGTTCTTGAAACTAAAGCCGCTGGTATCAGCGGCTTTTTTCATTTTGCGGCCATGCTAGACTTGAAGCAATGGGCGACGTGTAGGGCAGGAGATGATGACGAATGTCGGCGTGTTGGACGCGGTTGTACGGTTGACTCTCGGGGTGGCGCTTCTCGCCTGGAGCTATGGCAGAATCGGGCCAGGCCTGCCGGAGACTCCCGCGTGGATTGCGTGGATCGCGGGCGCCGTCTTCGCCGCGACTGGGATATTCCGCTATTGTCCGCTCTATGCCTGGGCGGGTACCAATAGCTGCGCTCCTTATCCCGGCGACGACCGCGATTGAGCCGCCGCGCGAATTGGGGATTGAGCGTTTTCTTCCCGCTGACGCATTGAGGCAAGACTTGACCCAGCAATCGCCACGAGACGAGACCATGCATTCGCAGCCCTGGCTTTCGATCATTCTGGCCGCCGGACTTGGCACCCGCATGAAATCGGCGCGGCCGAAGGTCATGCATGCCGTCGCCGGACGGCCGATGCTGGCCCATGCGGCGGCGGCCGCGGTCGAGGCAGGCGCGTCGCGGATCGCCGTGGTGATCGGCCCCGATATGGATGAGGTGCGCAGCTCGCTCGCCGACACCGCGCCGGGCGCCGAATTCTATCTCCAGCCGGAGCGGCTCGGCACGGCCAACGCAGTGCTTGCCGCCCGCGACGCACTGGCCGCAAGCGATGACGATGCGCTGGTGCTTTGTGGCGATACGCCGCTGCTCAGGCCCGAAAGCCTGGCGCGCCTGCGAGGCGCACTCACTGGCGGCGCTTCCCTGGCGGTGCTCGGCTGCGAGGCGGCCGACCCGAGCGGCTATGGCCGGCTTATCCTGGACGAGAACGGCGTGCTCGCCGCCATCCGGGAGGACCGCGATGCGAGCCCGGCCGAGCGCGCGATCACTCTGTGCAATTCCGGTGTCATGGCCTTCCGCGCCGGCATCGCCTTGTCTCTGCTGGAGCGGATCGACAACGCGAACGCGCAGGGCGAATATTATCTGACCGACGTGGTCGAGCTGGCGCGCGCCGATGGGCTGCGCATTGGGGTCGAGACCTGCCCCGAGGAGGAGGTCTTCGGCGTCAACGACCGCGTCCAGCTTGCCCGCGCCGAGGCGCTGATGCAGGCGCGGCTGCGCGAGGCGGCGATGTGCGCCGGCGCCACGCTGATCGCGCCGGAGACCGTCACCTTCAGCTACGACACGAAACTCGGACGCGACGTGATCGTAGAGCCGAATGTGTTCTTCGGCCCCGGCGTGACGGTCGAGGACGGTGTGGAAATCAAGGCCAACTGCCATTTCGAGCAGGCCCGTATCCGCGCCGGCGCCATCGTCGGGCCATTCGCGCGGCTGCGGCCGGGCGCGGAGATCGGTCCCGGCGTCAAGATCGGCAATTTCGTCGAGGTGAAGAAGGCGGTGCTCGATCAGGGCGCTAAGGTCAATCATCTCGCCTATGTCGGCGACGCCCATGTCGGCGCGGGCGCCAATCTCGGCGCCGGCACGATTATCTGCAACTATAACGGCTTCGACAAACATTTCACCGAGATCGGCGAAGGCGCCTTCATCGGCTCCAACAGCGCGCTGGTGGCACCGGTGAAGATCGGCGCGGGCGCCTATATCGGCACGGGCAGCGTGGTGACGCACGATGTCGAACCGGATGCGCTGGCGCTGGAGCGATCGCGGCAGATCAGCAAACCCGGCTGGGCCGCGCGGAACCGAGAAAAGCACAAGCAAGGCCGGACATAAATTTCCGCCGGCGTCAGTATTGGGTAAGGGCGCTGAAACACTCTGTAATCGGCTTTGATTTGGTTTCGCCGCGCCCGGCGCTTAAGACGATTCTCGCGCGCCATTTTGTCTCGCAGCTGCGAGGCGATGAGATGACTTAAGGAGATACTATGTGCGGCATCATCGGTATTCTGGGCAAGCAGCCGGTTGCCGGCAGTCTGGTCGACGCGCTGAAGCGGCTCGAATATCGCGGCTATGACTCCGCCGGGGTCGCCACGCTCGAAAACGGCCGCCTGGTCCGGCGCCGCGCTCAGGGCAAGCTGCGCAATCTCGAAAACCTGCTCGCCGAGGAGCCGCTCACCGGCACCAGCGGCATCGGGCACACGCGCTGGGCGACGCATGGGGCGCCGAGCGAGCGCAACGCCCATCCGCATATGACGGCGCTCGTCTCGGTCGTCCATAACGGCATCATCGAGAATTTCCGTGAGCTTCGCTGTGAGCTGGAGGATGCCGGCGCGGCGTTCGAAACCGACACTGACACCGAAGTGATCGTGCATCTGATCTCGCGCGAATTGGACCGCGGCGCCGAGCCCGAAGCCGCGGTAGCCGCGAGCCTGAAGCGCCTCGAAGGCGCATTCGCGCTCGCCATGCTGTTCTCCGGCCATGATGACCTGCTGATCGGCGCGCGGCGCGGCAGTCCGCTGGCCGTCGGCTATGGTCATGGCGAGATGTTCCTCGGCTCGGACGCGATCGCGCTCGCGCCGTTCACCGACCGCGTTGCCTATCTCGATGACGGCGACTGGGCCGTCGTCACCCGCAGCGGCGCGACCGTTCGCGACGAGAGCGGCGCAAAGGTCGCCAGGCCCATCCAGCTTACTCAGGCAAGCGCGCTCCTCGCCGATAAGGGCAACCACCGCCATTTCATGGCCAAGGAGATCCACGAGCAGCCGGATGTGATCAGCCATACGCTTGGCCATTATGTCCATTTTGCCGAAGAGCGCGTGGTGCTGCCCGACATCGGCGTCGATTTCGCGAAGCTGTCGCGGCTGACCATCGCCGCCTGCGGCACGGCCTTCTATGCCGGGCTGATCAGCAAATACTGGTTCGAGCGCTATGCGCGCCTGCCGGTCGAGATCGATATCGCCTCGGAATTCCGCTATCGCGAGGCGCCGCTGCCTGATGGCGGGCTCGCGCTCTTCATTTCCCAATCCGGCGAGACCGCCGACACGCTCGCAGCCCTGCGCTATTGCCGCGATCGGAAACAGACGATCCTTTCCATCGTCAACGTGCCGCAATCGACGATCGCGCGCGAGTCGGACGCCATCCTGCCGACGCTGGCCGGCCCGGAGATCGGCGTCGCCTCGACCAAGGCATTCACCAGCCAGCTCACCTTGCTCGCCGCCATGGCCATCGCCGCCGCCCGCGCGCGCAGAGCGATCGACACAGGCCAGGAAGCCGAGCTGGTCCGCAGCCTCATCGAGCTGCCCCGGCTCATGACCGACGTGCTGCGGGGGGAGCATGAGATCGAAGGCGTGGCGCACCTCCTGTCTCATGCCAGCAATGTTCTCTATCTCGGGCGCGGCATGCACTACCCCATCGCTCTTGAAGGCGCGCTGAAGCTTAAGGAGATCTCCTACATTCACGCCGAAGGTTACGCCGCAGGTGAGCTCAAACACGGGCCGATCGCACTTATCGACGAGGCCATGCCGGTGATCGTCGTCGCCCCGCGCGATGCGCTTTACGACAAGACCATCTCGAACATGCAGGAGGTCGCGGCGCGCGGCGGCCAGATCATTCTCATTACCAGCGAAGACGCCGAAGCGCCCGGCACCGATCTCGTCGCCGACATCCGGCTGCCGAAGACGCATGGCTTCGTCTCGCCGATCCTTTATGCGCTGCCCGTTCAGCTTCTTGCCTATCACACCGCCGTGCTGCTCGGCACCGACGTCGATCAGCCGCGCAATTTGGCGAAATCGGTGACGGTCGAATAGGCCAATTTACGTGGGCCGTGCGGGCGTCCCTCCCGGTGCGACGGCGGCCGTTCGGGCGTAGAAGAAGAATTGCAGAATAGAGGTGTGGTCCATCAATCTCTCGTCGCAATTCTATGTTTCATATGATGCTATGGGGTGTTGCAATCAGGCGGCGTTTGCGTAAGAGTTCCCATCGGCATGTTTCAGTTTTTCCGCATACGGCTAGTCCTGGCGGCGACGGTTCTGTCGTTCGCCGCGGCGGTTTTGCCTGTGCGTGCCGACAACGTCACTGCCAGCCTCGCCCAGGCTAGCAAGCTGATCGACCAGGGACTCCCGGTCAAAGCGATCGATCTCATCAACCAGACCTTGAAATCGGGGAAAGTTCCCGCCGATCTTGCCGCCAAGGGGCTCCTGATGCGTGCCCAGGCGCAGGAGAAGCTCGCCAAATATGCGTATGCGCTTGCCGACTATAATTCGGCGCTGTGGATGCAGAGCCTGAGCGGCCGCGACAAGAGCGAGGCCGAGCAGGGCCGGCAGCGCATCATGAGCAAGCTCGGCGTGGCCAACTCCTCGGAAAGCGTGGCAGCCGCGGAAACGCCCAAAGCGTCGTCAAAGAGCGCGGCCCGGCCCGCGCGCTCGGCGTCCTGGGACACCGCCGTTCAGACCACGCCCTCCGAACAGCAAACCAGCGGCATCGGCAGTATTTTCAGCGGCCTGTTCGGCTCGTCCGAAACATCGGCGCAGCCCCAGCCAGAGAGCAATCAGCCGGCGGCACATCACGTCGAGCGGGCGAGGCCGACGCCGGCGAAAATCGAAGCCACCGCCCGCATCGAACCTCAGGCGCAGGAACCCTCGTCAGGGGCGGGAAAAGCAGCAGGCGAGCCGACCGGCGACTTCGCCATCCAGATGGCCGCGCTCGAATCCGAGGATAAGGCCATCTACGAAGTCAACCGGATCGCCAAGCGCTACAGCGAATGGCTCGGCGGCCGCACGCCCTCGATCCATATCAAGGCGACGAGCGATGGCGGCACGCTTTATAAGGTCATTGCCGAACCCTATCAGCGCGGCGAGGGCGTCGCCACCTGTGAGCTGCTGAAGACCAAGGGTCTGAGCTGTATGCTGATCTCGAAATGAGCCGGCTCAACCGGCGCGCAGCAGCCTGATCGCCTCATCCCGTTCGAAGAGATAAAGGCAGAGCCGCGCGGCCTGACCCTGGTCGGAGCTCAGCTCAGGATCGCGGGCAAGCAGATATTTGGTCTGGTCGCGCGCCGTCTGCAAAAGCTCCTCATCGCCCGGCAGGTTGGCGACGCGGAAGCCCGGATCGCCCGACTGCCGCGTGCCCAGGATCTCACCGCCGCCACGCAACCTCAAATCTTCCTCCGCGATGCGGAAGCCGTCCTCGGTCTGACGCATGATGTCAAGCCGGGCGCGAGCCGTGTCGGGCAGGGGTGTGTTGTAAAGCAGAATGCAGGAGCTTTGCGCACCGCTGCGCCCGACCCGTCCGCGTAGCTGGTGAAGCTGGGCGAGGCCGAAGCGCTCGGCATGCTCGATGACCATGATCGTCGCCGTCGGCACATTGACGCCGACCTCGATCACGGTGGTGGCAACGAGGATGCGCAAGCCGCCCTCGTTGAAGGCCCGCATCACGGCATCCTTCTCAGCGCCTTTCGTCCTGCCGTGTACCAGTCCGACGCTTTCGCCGAAATGCTGGCGCAGATGCGCCGCGCGCTCCTCCGCGGCGGCCAGATCGACCTTGGCCGAGCTTTCGACCAGCGGGCAGACCCAGTAGATCTGTGCGCCCTCGCGCATGGCGCGGCCGGTGGCGCGGATCACCTCGTCGAGCCGCTCGATCGGCACGGCGCGCGTCAGAATCGGCTTGCGGCCGGCGGGTTTCTCCATGAGCTTGGAAACGTCCATGTCGCCGTAATGCGTCATCTGCAGCGTGCGCGGGATCGGTGTCGCCGTCATCACCAGGATGTCTGCGCCGCCGCGTTTGCCCTTGGCCTGCAGGGCGAAGCGCTGATGCACGCCGAAGCGGTGCTGTTCGTCGATCACCGCGAGGGCGAGATCGGCAAAGCCGACATCGGGCTGGAACAAAGCGTGGGTGCCGATGGCGATCTGCGTCTCGCCGGATGCGAGCCCTTCGAGGACGGCAGCGCGGTTCTTGCCCTTCTCGCGGCCGGTGAGAAGCGCAACGCTGATGCCCGCCGCCTCGCAGAGCGGGGCAATGGTCGTCAGATGCTGGCGCGCCAGGATCTCGGTCGGCGCCATCAGCGTGGCCTGGGCGCCCGCCTCGACCGCGCGCGTCATGGCGAGAAGCGCAACGACGGTCTTGCCGCTGCCGACGTCGCCCTGCAACAGCCGCAGCATCCGCCGCGGTGCCGCCATATCGTCCTCGATCTCGCCGAGGGCGATGCGCTGCGACCGCGTCAGCTCGAAGGGCAGGGCGCTCGTGACCTTTGCGGCGATCCGTCCGTCACCGACGACCGAGCGCCCGCCGCGCCGCCGGAACCCACGGCGCAGGAGCGCAAGCGCAAGCTGCCCGGCAAACAGCTCGTCACAGGCGAGCCGCGCCCGCGCATGGCCGCTCGCCGTCATATCGCCCTCGCCGGAAGGGCGGTGCAGGATCTTCAGCGCTTCGACGAATGTCGGCCAGCCGCGCCCCTCGATCAGCCGCTTATCGAGCCATTCCGGCATGTCGGGCAGCCGGTCGATGGCCTGGGTGAAGAGCCTGAACAACAGCTTCTGCGTCAGCCCTTGCGAAAGCGGATAAACCGGCTCCAGCGCCGGGATTCTATCCCACTGGTCCTCAGGCAGGATGTAATCGGGATGCGGCATTTGCAGCTTCTGGCTGTAGCGGTCGACCCGGCCGGAGATCAGCCGCATCTCGCCGAGGGGAAGCTGGCGCTCGATATAGGGGCGCTCTATGTGGAAGAAGATCAGCTCGATCTCGCCGCTCTCATCCTCGCAGATGACGCGATAGGGGGCGCGGCTGTTGCGGGGCGGTGAAGGAAAATGTTTCTTGACGCGGACCTTGAGCGTAACGATCTCGCCCTGCTGCGCATCAGTGATCGCGGGCTGGGCGCGTCGATCGGTGAGTCCCGAGGGGAAATGCCAAAGCAGATCGATGATCCGCGCCTCGCCGCCGATCACTGGCCGGAGCAGCTTTCCGAGCAGCATCTTATAGCGTGGCCCAACGCCCTCCAGCCCGCCGATATCGGCGAACAGCGGATTGAGCACGGCCGGCCGCATGCCGGTTTTCTCAGGCGCAGGCGTTTCGTTCTGACCGTGTTGATTAGACTGCACAATGAACAGATATATGCCCTTAGACGATATCGCTAGCTGACACCGCCGCGTGCGGGCGCTATATCACGGCCGAGGAGCGCCCCGCCAGGAGCGGCGTCATCCGAAAAGTGGACATCCACAAGCCAATTCAGCGCCATCACGCTATGACGGGCACGGACAGCCGGATCAAACGCGCGATCTATCGCGCCCATCATCGCGGCACCAAGGAAATGGACCTGATTCTCGGGCGCTTTGCCGATGCGGAGCTGGGAAGCTTCGGGGAGGCCGAGCTGTCGGAATTCGAAGAGCTGCTGGCGCTGCCCGATCCGCAGATCGACCGCTGGGTCAAGGGCGAGGAACCGCCACCGGGGGTGAAGTCGATGATAATGCGACTGCGACGTCACCACGGCCTTGAAGAGTGATCATGCTCGAAAAAACGCAAGAGCAACCGAAAGTAAAGACAGGCGGCGCGACGCGAAGCTCGGCGGCCATCGCCGCGCTCGTGGCGCAGGAGCAGCCGCTCGTTGCCGCGGGCGTGCCGGAAGGCTTCGACGCCTATCTGATCGCCCGCATGAGCGCGCTGGCGCACAAGGAGCTCGGCTCGTCCGTCGCCACGCTGCATGTGGCGCGTGATGATCAGCGCATGGCGGCGCTGCGCGAGCAGCTTCGCTTCTTCGCGCCCAATATCGATGTGCTGATGTTCCCCGCCTGGGACACGGTGCCTTACGACCGCGTCTCGCCGCATGCCGAGATCGCCAGCCGCCGCATTGCCACGCTCGCCCAGCTTGCAAGGCTGAAATCGCCAAAGCGCCCGGTCGTCCTGATGACCACCATCAACGCCGCGTCGCAGCGCGTGCCGCCGCGCGAGGAGATGAAGAAGGCGCTGGTCAAGTTGACGGCCGGTATGACCGTCGACATGGGCAGCATTGCCAAGCGGCTGGAGCGCTGGGGCTATCGCCGCTCCGGCACGGTGATGGAGCCGGGTGAATACGCCATGCGCGGCGGCATTCTCGACCTGTTCCCGCCGGCGAGCGCCCGCCCGGCGCGGCTCGATTTCTTCGGTGACACGCTGGAGACGATCCGCCTTTTCGATCCGGTCTCGCAGCGCACCCAGGGCGCCAAGGACCAGCTCGTGCTGATGCCGGCAAGCGAGTTGCCGATGGGGCCGGACGTGACCCGACGTTTCCGCCAGCGCTATATGGAGCTGTTCGGGGCGGTGATGGGCGATGACCCGCTTTACGAGGCGGTCTCCTCCGGCGTCACCTATGCCGGGGCGGAGCATTGGCTGCCGCTGTTCTACGATTCGCTCGAGATGCTGTTCGACTATGTGCCCGACGCCATCGTTACCTTCGACCATCTGGTCGGCGATGCGCGGCGCCAGCGGCTGGAACAGATCGAGGACCATTACGAGGCCCGCAAGCTGGCCCTCGAACAGGCGTCCTTCGGCACGCCGCCCTATAAGCCGGTGCCGCCGCGGCAGATGTTCATCGACGCCAAGGAATGGGATCATGCGCTCGAAGCGCGTAAGCTGCGCCTGTTCTCGCCCTTCGATGCGGTCGACGGCGCCGGCGGCATCGCCAGCCTGCATTTCGGCGCCAAGATCGGCCGCAATTTCGCGCTGGAGCGCGCCGAGCAGTCGGACAAGCTGTTCGATGCGGTAAATGCGCATATCGCCAGGGAGAAGAGCGCCGCCAAGCGCGTCATCGTCGCCGGCTGGACGGCAGGCTCGCGCGAACGGCTCGGCGCAATGCTCGGCGGGCATGGCTTGACGGCGATCCAGCCGGTCGAGAGTTTTGCCGAGGCCGCCAAGCTCGACCGCGACACGGTTGCCTTCGCCGTGCTCGGGCTCGAAAACGGTTTTGAGACGCCGGACCTCGCCGTCGTCGCTGAGCAGGACATTCTCGGTGACCGGCTGGTGCGCCGCCGCAAGGCGCGCAAAGGCGCGGATGTCCTTACCGAGGCGGCCTCGCTCGCGCCCGGCGATCTCGTCGTCCATGCCGATCACGGCATCGGGCGTTTCCTCGGGCTTCAGGCGATCACCGCGGCCGGCGCCCCGCATGACTGTCTCGAAATCGAATATCACGGCGGCGACAAGCTTTTTCTGCCGGTCGAGAATATCGACCTTCTGACGCGCTACGGCTCGGATGATGCCACCGTCGCGCTCGACCGTCTCGGCGGCGCCGCCTGGCAGGCCCGCAAGGCGCGGCTGAAGAAGCGCATCCGAGATATTGCCGACAGCCTGATCAAGGTGGCGGCCGAGCGCGAGCTGAAGGACGCACCGGTTCTGGCGCTGACCGACGGCGCCTATGACGAGTTCGTGGCGCGCTTCCCTTATGAGGAGACCGATGACCAGCTCGGCAGCATCGAGGCCGTCGTCGAGGATCTGGCACGCGGCCGGCCGATGGACCGGCTGATCTGCGGCGATGTCGGTTTCGGCAAGACCGAGGTCGCCTTGCGCGCGGCCCTCATCGGCGTGATGTCCGGCAAGCAGGTTGCCATTGTGGTGCCGACCACGCTTCTCGCGCGCCAGCACTACAAGACCTTCACCGACCAATTCCACGGGCTGCCGGTCAGGATCGATCTGGCCTCGCGCCTGGTCCCGGCCAAGGAGTTGGCGGCGGTGCGCCAGCGGCTCAAATCCGGTCAGACCGATATCGTCATCGGCACACACGCGCTGCTGGCGAAAGGCATCGAATTCGCCGATCTGGGCCTGCTCATCATCGATGAGGAGCAGCATTTCGGCGTTCAGCACAAGGAGCGGCTGAAGCAGCTCAAATCCGACGTGCATGTGCTGACGCTGACCGCGACGCCGATCCCGCGCACCCTGCAACTGGCGCTGACCGGCGTGCGCGAAATGTCGGTAATCGCGACGCCGCCGGTCGACAGGCTTGCCGTGCGCACTTTCATCACGCCCTTCGATCCGGTGACGATCCGCGAGGCGCTCTTGCGTGAGCGCTATCGCGGCGGCCAGAGCTTTTATGTCTGCCCGCGCATCTCCGATCTCGACGAGGTCGCCGCCTTCCTGCGCGAGCACATCCCCGAGCTGAAATTCACCATCGCGCACGGCCAGATGGCGGCGAGCCAGCTCGAAGATGTGATGAGCGCCTTTTACGACCGAAAATTCGATGTGCTGCTCTCGACCACGATCGTCGAATCCGGCCTCGACATTCCGACGGCGAATACATTGATCGTGCATCGCGCCGACATGTTCGGCCTCGGCCAGCTCTATCAGCTCCGCGGCCGCGTCGGGCGCTCGAAGACCCGCGCCTATGCGCTGTTCACCATCCCGCCGAACCAGAAGCTCACGCCGACGGCCGAGAAGCGGCTCAAGGTGCTGCAATCGCTCGACAGCTTGGGGGCGGGCTTCAGCCTTGCGAGCCACGATCTCGACATCCGCGGCGCCGGCAATCTGCTCGGCGAGGAACAGTCCGGCCATATCCGTGAGGTTGGCTTCGAGCTATACCAGCAGATGCTGGAAGAGGCGGTCGCCTCGCTGCGCGAAGGCGGCGCCGAGGAGCGTTCCGAGCAGTGGTCGCCGCAGATCAATGTCGGCAGCGCCGTGCTGATCCCGGAGAATTATGTCGCCGACCTGCAGGCTCGGCTCGGGCTCTATCGCCGCCTGTCGAATCTGACCGAGCGCGAGGACATCGAAGTTTTCGCCGCCGAGCTTGTCGACCGCTTCGGTCCGCTGCCCGAGGAGGTCCGGCATCTCCTGGCGGTCGTGCAGATCAAGCTCTATTGCCGCAAAGGGGGCATCGCCCAGGTCGAGGCCGGGCCGAAAGGCGCCGTGGTCAGCTTCCGCAACAACAGCTTTGCCAATCCCGCCGGGCTCGTCGCCTTCATCAATGAGAACCGCGATCTGGTGAAGATGCAGCAGGACCACAAGCTGGTGTTCAAGGCCGACTGGCCGGACGCCGATGAGCGGCTGAAGGGCACGCGCAATCTGGTCCGGCGGCTGGCCGAAGTGGCGACGCAGGTGAAGGCGGCGGCTTGATCCGTGGCATTACGGGGTTGACGCCGCGCACCGTTGGGCAAGTCTGGTGCTGGCGGTCCCGCATAGCCTCTGCTCGATCCGCCGAGAATCGCGGTACTGCTTGTGTCGTCAGTCCCGATCGTCGCTTTCGCGACCTCCGGCCGGCACCCTGGGGGACAAAGGGCTCAACCATGACGCTGATTTTCAAAATCTGCGACAGCGGCGAATGGGCGGCGGCGAGGTCCGAGGGCGTTTATAACGGCTCCGCGCATGACCAGAGGGACGGCTTCATCCATTTCTCGACCGCCGCGCAGCTTCCCGGCACGCTCGCCAAGCACTATGAGCACCGCGACGGTCTCCTGCTCATCGCCTTCGAGACCGACGATCTCGGTGAGGCGCTGAAATGGGAGCCAGCGCGCGATGGTGATCTCTTCCCGCATCTTCACGCGCGATTGCGAACATCGGCCGCGCTCTGGGTGCAGCGCCTGCCGCTCGACGAGGACGGCCTGCATATTCTGCCGCCCGAGGCCCAGGCTTGATCGGCGGCCTCCTCAACATTGCGCAGTCGGGGCTGTTGTTCCTCGATCCGGAGCGGGCGCATGAGCTGACGCTTCGCGCGCTCGAACGCGGCGTCCATCCGCGCGCTATGGCCGACGACCCGCGGCTGCGCCAGACGGTTTTCGGCCTCGACTTCCCAAATCCGCTCGGCATGGCGGCGGGCTTCGACAAGGACGCCCGCGTGCCGGGCGCTCTGCTCGCGATGGGTTTCGGCTTCGTCGAGATCGGCACGGTGACGCCGCGACCGCAGGCCGGCAACCAGCGCCCACGTGTTTTCCGCCTGATCCGCGAGCGCGGCGCGATCAACCGGCTCGGCTTCAACAGCGGCGGGCATGGGGCGGTGCATGCGCGACTCACCGAGCGGCCAGCGGGGATCATCGGGGTCAATATCGGGGCGAACATGGACAGTGCAGATCCGGCCGAGGATTATCTTGCCGGGCTCCGTGCCTTCAACGATGTCGCCGACTATTTCACCGTCAATATTTCCTCGCCCAACACGCCCGGACTGCGCGACCTGCAGGCGCCAGACCGGCTCGACGCGCTGCTGTCACGGCTGATGGCGGAGCGGGAGACGCTCATCGCGGCGGGTGGTACGCGGCGGCCGATCCTGGTCAAGCTGGCGCCGGACATTCACGACAATGACCTGCCGCCGGTCGTCGCCTGCCTGACGGCGCATCGGGTCGACGGCATCATTCTCGCCAACACCACCATTGCCCGCGACGATGTTCAGCAATCCGCCTATCGCACCGAGGCCGGCGGGCTCTCGGGCCGGCCGCTCTTTGCCCGCGCGACGCGGATGCTCGCCAGGGTCCACGGGCTCACCGACGGCAGGCTGCCGCTCATCGGTGTCGGCGGCATCGATTCTGGTGAAACGGCGCTCGCAAAGATCCGCGCCGGGGCGTCCCTCATTCAGCTCTATACCGGCCTGATCTATGAAGGCGCCGGGCTCATCTCTGACATCAAGAGAGCGCTGGTTGGAGCGATGGTGAAGGCTGGAGTCTCGAGCCTCGATGCGCTCAGGGGTGCGGACGCCGAGCGCTGGGCGTCTCTCGCTCTCTAGCAGTCTGTCGGACTGACGTTTGTCTTTTCATCAGTCCGACGGCAATGCCGCTGCGCATCAAGCAGCTTTCAGGGCAAACATCCGTTTCACGTTCCATGCCATGGTGACAAGCGTCCACTCGCCTTTGACATTGTCGAGCCCGCGCAGCAGGAATTGGCGGAATCCGAGCACCGATTTGATGATGCCGAACACCGGCTCGGGTGTGTGTTTGCGCAGGGCGTAGAGCTTTTTGCCTTCGGGCGTCCGCAGACGGTAGGCCATGGCCTCGACGGGCGTTGGATTTTCTGGCGCGGGTGGTGCATCGGCGAAGCGCTCACCGAGGGATCGATGATGGGCATCCCGGGCCAAAGCGAGCAGCGGCTCCAGCCCCGCCGCCACAGGCCTTCACATTGGCCGCGCTGAAATAGCCGTTGTCGCCGAGCATGATGTCGGCCTTGCCCAGATTTTCGGGCAAGGCGTTGATTTTCGCCAGCATCGGCTCAAGCTGCTGCTTGTCATTGGGCGCCTGAACCACGTCGGTGGCGACGACCAGCAGACTGCCTTCGGCGACCACGGCCTGAGCATTGTAGCATTGCTCGAAACCGCCGCCGGAAATCGGCATGATGCGGGACTCTTCATCCGTCAGATTGATCTGATCGGTTGGTCGCGGCCCTTCCGCCGGCGGCTTGAGCGGCTTGCCGCCGGGCTTTTTGCCCGTGGCCTTCACTTTGGCCTCGCGCGCTGCAAGCTTGGCCTGATGTTCGGCCTGCTCCCGCTCGAAACGCTCCTTGGCGCGCGCCTCGATCTTGGCACGGGCCCCGCTGAGCTTTTGCAGCCGCTCCTCGCACCGGGCAAGTTCATCGGGGATCGACAAGCCGTCGGGAATGGCCGACTGATCCGCCGCCTCGGCCTTGGCCAGCAACTCGGCCACTTCGGCCTTCAATTGCGCCTCGATCCTGCCAGCATGCTCGTAGGAAAGCGCGCTGTGCTTGCTGGCGTTGGCATGGATTTTCGTGCCGTCAAGCGCCACCGTCCCCATCCTCAGTAGGCCCATCTCGCGCGCCAGCAGCAGAATCTGCACGAACAGCCCCTCGATCTGCTTCAGAAAACGCCGGCGAAAGGTGGCGATGGTGTCATGATCAGGGTGATCGTTGGCAGCGATGAAGCGGAACGCCACCGAGTCATAGGTCGCCCGCTCCAGCTTGCGGCTGGAAAACACACCCGTGGCGTAGCCGTAAACCAGAATACCCAGCAAAAGCCGCGGGTGGTAACTCGCCGAACCCGAGCCACGATAAACGCCGCTCATGGCCGAGACGTCCAGGCTGTCGATCAACTCGACAATAAAACGAGCCAGGTGCTTCTCCGGAAGCCAGTCGTCCACCGAGGGCGGCAACAGAAAACCGGTCTGGCGATCAATCAGGCGGAAGTTGCTCATCAGCGCCGGCTCCCAAGGCAATGGAGAATCAATCGCGATACCCTACCTCGCAACAGACGCCGCCGTTAAGCCCGACAGGCTGCTAGCGCCGAAAGACGCCCGCTCCAGCGCAGGGAAATAGGCGGCGAGCGTAGCCCCGCGCGCAACGAGAAACACGAGCATCGACGCCCACAGCCCGTGATTGCCGAAAGCCGGCATCAGCACGGCCCAGGCCGCCAGGAACAGGGCGAGGCTGACGATCATCATGTTGCGCATGTCGCGGGTGCGCGTCGCGCCGATGAAGATGCCGTCGAGCTGGAAACAGGCGACTCCCACAATCGGCGCGATGATTGCCCAAGGCAGATAGGCGCGCGCCGCCTGCCGGACCTCGGCGCTGGTAGTCATCGCGTCGATGATGGCGCCCCCGCCAGTCAGGAAAACGAAACCGACAGCCAGTGCGCCACCCGCCGCCCATACCGTCGAGAGCCGGACGGCGCGGCGGAAGCGCTCTTTCGCGGCGGCGCCGATGGCCCGGCCGGTCAGCACCTCGGTGGTGAAGGCGAAGCCGTCGAGCAGATAGGCTGCGACCTCGAACAAATTGATGAGGATGGCGTTCGCCGCGAGGATGATCTCGCCCGACTTGGCGCCCTGCGCGGTGAAGAAGCTGAAGGCGGCGAGCAGGCAGAGCGTGCGGATCATCAGGTCGGAATTGACGGCGAGCATCTTGATGAGCCCGGCCGCATCGAGTGCCAGGCGCCAATCGATCGGCGCACCGCGGTCGCGCATCTGGGCTCTCGCGATCACCAAGCCGAGCGCGGCCGCCAGCGCTTCGGAGAAGACCGTCGCGGTGGCGACGCCCGGAACGCCCCATCCGAACCCCGCGACAAGCGCAATGCTGAGCAGCACATTGGCGCCGTTCAGAACGAGCTGGAGCATGAGCGCGATGCGCATCTTGCCAAGGCCGATGAACCAGCCGAGAAGGGCGTAGTTGGCGAGCGCGAAAGGGGCGCTCCAGATGCGGATGGCGAAATAGAGCCGTGCCTGCGTCTCGACGTCGGCTGGCGCATCGAGGAGGTAGAAGGAGATCTCCCCGAGCGGCCATTGCAGCAAGAGCAGGATGAGGCTCGCCCCGCTAGTGCACTGACTTAATCAGATGGTGCAGGCAGGCGCTTGAGTTTGCCGAAAATTTCTTTGGCGGATTTCGTCCAGACAAAGGGCTTGGGGTGACCGTTGTGATCGCGGATGTAGCGGCGGATGGCATCTTCCAATTCGGCGACGGATTTGAAGACGCCGCGACGGATGCGCCTTCGGGTGATGACTGAGAAGAAGCCCTCGACGGCGTTGAGCCAGAGCCTGTCCCCGCGAAGGCGGGGAATGCGGATGTGGGCGTGAAGTGGAAGACCCAGCGCGGATTGTCGGCCAGCCATTGCTTGACCTTGGGATGCTTGTGGGTGGCGTAATTGTCGAGGATGGCATGGATGACCTTTCCCGCCGGAACGGCGCGCTCCACCGCATTGAGGAACTTGATAAACTCCTGATGCCGGTGCTTTTGCATGCAACGCCCCAACACGGTGCCATCGAGAATATTGAGCGCGGCGAACAGGGTGGTGGTGCCATTCCGCTTATAATCGTGGGTCATGGTTGCGCATTTGCCGGGCTTCAGCGGAAGGCCGGGTTGCGTGCGATCGAGCGCCTGAATCTGGCTTTTCTCATCGATGGACAGCACCACGGCATGACAGGGCGGCTCCATGTACAGGCCGACGACATCCTCCACTTTCGCGGCAAAGGCGGGATCGTTGGACATCTTGAAGGTGCGTAAGCGGTGAGGTTGAAGGCGATGCCCATCCCAGATGCGTTGCACCGTCCGCAAGCTGACGCCGACAGCCTTGGCGACCGCCCGGCCGGTCCAATGCGTCGCGTTATGGGGTGGCTCGGAGCATGGCAGCGCCAGCACCCTGGCCACGGTCTCCAACTGAACAGGGGCTTTACCCGGCTTGCGCGTCTTGTCCCGCAAGAGGCCATCCACCCCTTGCTCGGCATATCGCAACTGCCAGCGCCACACCGCCGGGCGACTGCCACCGATCTGCCTCGCCACCTCCAGAACGGGCAGCCTGTCTGCCGAAAGAAGAACGATCCGTGCCCGCTGAACGTGCTTCTGCGCGCTGTTGCGATCCTCAATAACCGCCGCCAAACGCGCGCGGTCCTCAGAGGCGATGATGATGCTGACGGTTTGTGCCATATCAGCAGAATCGCACGAACTAGGCCGCGTGTGAATCCTCTGTTTGCGTCAGTGCACTAGCGATCAGCAGCGCCCGCACGAGGATCGCGCTCACTCCGGCGTGATCGCGCGCGCCGTCAGCCTGGGCGCAAAGACAGGTCGTGCCCATGCGCAGAAAGCCGAAGGCCCAGAACAAGAGCGAGAAGATCACGGCACCGAGCGCGACCGCGCCGATGAGGCTGGGGTCGCCGAGCCGCCCGACCACCGCGGTGTGGGTGACGCCGAGCAGCGGCGTCGTGATGTTGGAGAGGATGATCGGCAGGGCGAGCGCGAGGACGCCCCGATATGTCAGCCCGCTCCCGCCGGTGGCCGCCATTCCGCCGGCCGGCGCAACGCCCAGAACCTCGCTTTCGCTCATGCGTTCAGGACCGCGGCTTAGCGCCGCCCTTATCCGTTCCCGTATCGCCGGCGACGAATTTGACGAAGCGCAGAACCAGCCAGACCGGAATGACGATGACCGCGCCGAGCAGGAAATATTCGACGACCGTGCGGACCCAGCCGAAGCCGAGGTCGTAGACCGCCTGGATCAGCCGCGGGATGCTCTGCAGAAGCTCGCGCGGATCGAAACCGGCGGCTTTCAGGGCGATGCCGGCGACGATCGAGATGATGATCAACCGCAAGGTTACGGCCAAAGGATTGCCGCCAAAAAAACGTTCCATGAGCTCTTCCAGCAAGAGGCTGTTGCAAAGGGTCTTCGCGTCTTTTTCCGCTGAAATCGCGCCTTGGTCAATCGCGGCTTGACGAATTGGGTGCTAGGCTGAGCATTGCGGCGACGGTCGAGCGAACATTCGCGGCAAGCGTGATTTGCACAAGCCCTCAAACCGTTATGAACAGGCCGCAGCCTTGGAAGAAAGTAAAGGCGCCCGAAGAATTTTGGCATAAAGAAGGCGGATTTTTTCCTTCTTCACACAAATTTTGCTTCCCCCGGGTCTTTTTCGTAACACACTTCTGCCCGAATCAGTCATAACTTTACGCATAGTGTAAAAATGCTGTTTGCGTCCCTTTGTTTAGCCGGCCAATCCGCCAGGAATTCTTGCAGCCGTTTTAAGGGGCATCGAAATCCCATGCATAGCGCAGTCTATCTGCGATCCGTTGAAGAGACCGCTTTCGATAATGGCTCATGCCGGATCCTTCTCTGCGGCAAATCCTTTGTTGCCGACCGCACTGGCGCGCTCTATTGGCCTGCAGAGCGGACCATGATCGTTTCCGATCTGCATCTCGAAAAAGGCTCCTACCTTGCCGACGAGGGGGTGGTGCTGCCGCCATACGATACCGCTTCGGCTTTCGAGAAGCTCGAGGATGCCCTCGACCGCTACGATCCGCTCCGCGTCATCGCGCTGGGCGACAGCTTCTGCTCCGACGGCGAAGCACGGCTTTCCGCCCATGATGCCGACTGGCTTTACGATCTGATCGAGGACCGCGACTGGTTCTGGGTCTGCGGGCCGGATCAGGCCCCGGTTCCGGAAGGCTTCGGCGGTACTGTGCTACCTCATCTGACGCTCGGCGGCATCAAATTCCGCTATGAGCCGGTGCGCGCGCCGGTCAGCCACGAGATCGCCGGTCGGATGCATCCCGTCGCGCAGATCTCCGAATATGGCCACGTCATGCGTGGGCGTTGCTACGTCTCGAACGGCATGCGGCTGATCCTGCCGTCCATGGGCAAATATTCGGCGGGCGCCAATGTGCTGGGCTCGGCTTTCGATTCGCTGCTCGGCCATGAGGGGCTGTTCGTCTGGTCGATCAATGCCGGGCGCGTAACGCAGGTCGCCTCGGGCCAGCTTCTCGAAGAAATGGCCGCCTGAGCCAGTTGCGCCCAGGGATCGTTTTCTAAAAAAATTGCCTTGATGCCGGTGGCCGAAACATGCGGCCACTTCGCCGGGTCAGCTTCGCCCGAAAAGGCTCCATCCGAGAAAGCCGCAGGCTATGGCGATGAGGACGGCTATGAGGCCATACGTCCATGGCCGGTCATAGGCGAGCGTGAAAAGATAGCGCTCGATCCCGGTTTTCTTCACTTCCAGCAAGGTCTTGTCCCAGCTTAGCAGGTTGCCGTCATGGAACAGGTAGATCTGCGCCGTATAGGTGCCCTCGAGCACCTGGGCCGGGAGCCTTAGTGTGGCGCGGAACAGGCTGCGGCTGAGGAAGACAACCGCGGAGGGGTCTTTGACATACATGCCTTCGTGCCCTTTCACGCGGATCAGGGCGCGCTCGAAATCGTCGGGAGGCGATCGGGTTTCCTGAAGTGGCGTCGGGTCGAATTCGATATCGAAGCGCTCGAGTGTTTCCTTATTGGCGATTTCGGTGATCGGTCTCGTCGAGAGTACGCCGAAGAAGCTGGGGACCTTGTGAAATGTCCGGGAGCTGCCGTTGAGCCAGATGCCGGCGACCTGCTCCTTGCGGCGCGTAACCACCGTTTCGGCCGGCCCACGGATGACGATGATGATGTCGTAATAGCCCGAGCCGCTCGTCGCCTCCTTGCTGTTGTCGACTGCGCCGAAGATGACGATCTCGGCGCCGTTGAAGTCCGGCTTGATCGAGATCTCGCGCGTGGAGGTGTCGAGTTGCACAGACTCATTTTGCGCGCGCGCCGGAAGCGTCGCCATGACAACCGCCGCCAGCGCAAATGCAGCGAGGAACGCCGCCTTCCTGATCACGGCGTCTGCCTCGCGATCTGGGTGTCGAGCGAATATTTCTCGGGCGGCGTCGTGAACAGATCCAGGACCAGCCGAAGCGACACGCCGAGCACGAGCAGCGCCAGCAGAGCCCGCAAATGCTCGCCGCGCAGCTTCTGGCCGGCGCTGACGCCGAATTGCGCGCCGATGACGCCGCCGACCATCAGCACGAACGCCAGGAGCAGGTCGACGGCATAGTTGGCGGCGGCGTGAAAGATGGTGGTCACTCCGGCGACGAAGATCACCTGAAACAGCGATGTGCCGATGACGACCTTGGTCGGCATTTTCAACAGATAGATCATCGCCGGCACCATGATGAAGCCGCCGCCGACGCCGAGGATGCCGGAGAGCAGGCCGACGGCGAAGCCGATCATCAAAGGCGGCACTGCGCTGATATAGAGCTTGGAACGCTGAAAGCGCATCCTGAAGGGCAGGCCGTGCACCCAGTTATGCTGGCCCGGCTTGCGCGCCGAGGGCGATTTGCCGGTGCGGGCCCGGTAGATCGCGCGCAGGCTCTCGCTGAGCATGAGTATGCCGATGCCGCTCAGAAACACGGTATAGAGCAGCGAGATGACGATTTCGATCTGGCCGGTGGCTTCGAGGATCTTGACGATCTGCACCCCGATAAAGGCGCCGAAGATGCCGCCGATCAGCAGTATCGTGCCCATACGGAAATCGACATTGCCGCGCCGCCACTGCGTGATCGTGCCGGAAACCGAGCTGGCCACGACCTGATTGGCGCCGGTCGCAATGGCAACGGCTGCTGGGATGCCGGACAGCATCAGCAAAGGTGTAATCAGGAAGCCGCCGCCCACACCGAACATTCCCGACAGGAAGCCCACTGCCGCCCCCATGCCGAAGATGGTGAAGATGTTGACCGAGGTCTCGGCGATGGGCAGATAAATCTGCATGGACCGACATCCGGGGGCCGCTTAGCGGATGATCAAGCGAGCCTGGACCTCCCCCTTGGAAGTTGAAGCGTTTGCGGAAATTACGGCTGATAAAACAGAAGGAGGACCGCACGTCAATGCGGCCCTCCGGCACAGTCGACTTTATCCGGCGGAATGATTTTTCGATCACGCCGGCCGAGGCAGCGCGGATGCCATTTTCGATACCAGCGCCTTGGTCGGTCGTCCGCTTGCCGGCAGACCGGCCTTTTCCTCGAAGGTCCGGATCGCGGCGATTGTTCTGGGGCCGAGAATGCCATCGACAGGACCGGGCCTGTATCCGAGCTTGCGCAACAGCCGCTGCGCATCCGCCACGATCGAGTCCATCGCGGTGACCTCGGTCGTCCAGGACGCCTTCATGAGCTGGGCGCTCGGCGTTTTCGGGGTTATCACCGGATCGACGTGTTGGGCCTCCCGCACCGGCGGCTCGGGCGCGGTGCCATTGGCCGCCTGGTCGATCTTGGCCGGCGTCCATTTGGCCACGAACCGCTCGGCGCCATCAAGCTGTGCCGCCGTGAGCTGGCCCTCGAGCTGATCGCGCTTCTCCACGGCCTTGGCGTCGCCCTGATCGGCGGCGAGCGTAAACCATTCATAAGACTTTTCCGCGTCCTTCGGAACGCCGAGGCCGCGCTCATAAAGCACGCCGAGATTATACTGGCTGTCGCGCAGCCCGTGCTCGGCGGCGGCCGCAAACCATTTCGCCGCGGTCAGGTAATTCGATGTCCGCAGGCTGCCATTGATGGACAGCACGGCGAGATTGTGCATGGCCTTGATGTTGCCGTGCTCAGCCGCGCGTTCATACCAGCGCATGGCCTCTGCCGGGTCTTTCGGTGCACCCTGGCCGAGCTCGTAAAGCGTGGCGAGCCGGTATTGCGAAGGCACATGACCGTTCTCGGCGGCACGGCGAAACCAGCGCGCGGCTCTCGAGAGTTTTTCGGTCATCGGGAGCTGCCCTTCGATGTCGCGGCCTTCCAGATAGGTTTCGCCGACCGAGAACTGCGCATTGGCGTCCCCCTCGACCGCGGCCTTGTTGAGGCTATCGGTCTTGTGATCGGCCCCGGTCACCTGCGGCGCGTCGGGCTGGCTGGGACTCGCCGGATCGAAGGGCTCCGCAGCGGCGAGCGCGCCGGGGCCCCCCTCTTTGCCGGCCGGCTCTTTGGCGATTTCATCGGCCTTGATGCTGGTCACGACGACGCCGTCGGAGACGCTGAGACCGGGCACGACTGCGGAGATGCGGTCGCTCCGCTTGCCTGTGAGTGAGGCGGTGGTCACCGGCGTGGGCGCCGCGTCTGCAACGCTGCGCTGAGGTGCGCTGCTCCAGAACCAGGCGCTCGACAACAGGCCGCTGTGGCCTTTGTCGCGGAGATTGAGATAGAGCATGGCGGCGCTCGCCAGCAGCAGAATGATCGCCGCGACGATCAGGCCGGTGCGCGAATGACGGCGCTCTTCCTCCGGTAGGAACTCGCCATAGGGGATCCGGTAGCGGACCGGTTCGCCGCTCTCGGGCGGAGCGCTCCTCAGGCCCTCTCCCGCGAGACGGGCGGCGCGCTGTGCGGCGCCGCCGGGCGTGTCGTCGTAATCGTCATCATCGTCGTAGTCGTAGTCATCGCCGTCATAGGAGGGGGGGGTGGCGGTGCCGGCCCCGGCGCGCTGGCTCTTTTCGACGTCGGCGAGGCGGTCGAGGCTCTCGTCGAGACAATGCTGAAGCTGCTTCAGGCGCTCGTTGGTGTTTCTGGCAAGCTGTGCGGAGTGGGCGGACAGTGAGGCGACCTCGCCGGTCAGCCGGCCGATCGGCGCGGCGGTGGCGTCGAGCATATCGAGACGCGGCTCGAGCTTCTGGGTAACGAGATCTGCGGTTTGCCGCGCCAGATGCG
Organism: uncultured Alphaproteobacteria bacterium; assembly: GCA_963798805.1. GTDB lineage: Bacteria > Pseudomonadota > Alphaproteobacteria > Rhizobiales > Rhodomicrobiaceae > CAVZCK01. Next base: position 77,729 of record CAWCVC010000011.1, on the reverse strand, counting down.
GCCCGGTGCCGCGCGCGACGATCTCCAGCCCCTTGGCCGTTGCCGAAAGCGCGGCGTGTGACTGGGCGACCAGCCCGCTGAGCTGATCGAGCCGCTCCTCGACGCCGCGAACACGGGCGTCATGGGCGACGCTCCATTGCTTGTTGTCTTCGAGATAGGCGGCCAGCTTCTTCAGCCCGGCCTCGACGGCGGCGACGGAGCGGTCCTTTTCGCGCGAGTCCAGCTTCAGCATCAGCTGATGGAACTGCGTCTCCAGCGTATCGAGTCTCTGGGTCGGTATGTTCTCGGCAAGCTGGTCGATCGAGGCGCGCATCGTGGCGAAGCGCTCCTCGAACCAGGCCCGGTCGAGCACCGGCGTGTTCGGCGTGATCTTATGAGCGCCGGGCTGGCGGGGCGCACGTGCGTCGGGCTCCGGTTGGGGCCGGGCAGGCTGAGGCCGCGGCTCAGGCTGAGCCGGCTGGAACGGAGCGGCAGGCTCGTCGCGCCAGCTCTCGGCGGCGCGCGGTGCGGGATCGCGGCGTGGCGCGGCTGCCTGGGCCTGCTCCTGTTCCTGCTTGGTCAGATCGGCATGGAGATAGGTCGAAAGCTCACGCAGCCGGTCGGCGAGCGAGCGGCCCGTCTCTTTAGCCGGATCGGTTTCCTCCAGCGACGGCTGCATCAGCACCGAGGCGGGCGACGAGCGGTTTTCGCGAGGCGCTCCCGCCAGCCTGCGCGGCTCCGAAAGCGCGGCGAGACGGTTCTCGAGCTCGCGAAGGGCGACGTTGCCGGCCTTTCTGTAGCTGTGAATTTCGGAAAGATAGCGCCGAATGAGGTCCTCCGCCTCCGGACTGTGCCGCGCGGCCTCGGCGCTCTCATAGCGGCGCGCCAGATCGGCAAAGTCCGCGGCGAAGCCGGCGCTGGGCGGGGCGGCCGGTGGAGTTGAGAGAGGGCGCCCAGCCCCCGGATGGGCTTTCGAAATCATGGCTCGTCCCGAATGCGCTCAACTGGAGCGATGAGGCTCCCCCGGCGGCGGACCTGCTTGACGGATGAGACGAGACGGCGTTCCGGCCTGCTTTGGGGAGCGTGAAAAACTTGACCCGCGACTTAACGCAAACAAATCAACTTCGACTGTTGCCCGGCCGAGTAAATATTCAGTAAAGCATTGGAGTTTTTCAAAAAAAAGTCTGTTCCCTTATGACACAGTCATGGCCCGGAGCGGCGCAGCGGCACGCGAGCGATGATGTGGAAAATCGGGAGCGGCCAACGCGTCGCTTGAGTTGGGAGCAAGAGTATGGGACGTTACGGTATTAATATTTACTGGGCTCGATATACGCTTATCGTATGATCGAAAAGGCCACCTCACCAGAACAGGCTTCGCGGCGGGCCGCCGAGACAGGCTTTGCGCAGGCGCACCATAGGCTTTCCGTGCGCACGAGCGGTCAGGGCTTTACCGAGATCACGCGCGCCGTTCGCGACTGGCTGGGCGAAATCGGCGCCGAGGACGGGCTGCTTACGGTCTTTATCGCCCATACGTCGGCCTCGCTCACCATTCAGGAAAATGCCGATCCGGACGTGCGGCTCGATCTCGAGACCGTCCTTGCGAGGCTGGCGCCCGAGGGCGCATCTTACCGGCATCAGAGCGAAGGCCCGGACGACATGCCGGCACATATCAAATCCATGCTGACCTCGGTCAGCCTCTCCATCCCGGTTATCGAAGGGCGCACCGCCCTCGGCACCTGGCAAGGCATCTATGTGATCGAGCACAGGGCCCGGCCCCATCAGCGCAAGGTAGAGTTGCATTTCATCGGAACACGCCAAACTTCCGCCTCGTAGGCGCCCTAGGTTTTTAAAGCCGGTGAATAGTGTTAACCGGTGCAGGTAAGGTTAATCTAATGATACCTCTCGATTTTCTTCGTGGATCGGTTAGTTTCTGTTCAGCCGGCATGTCATTCGATGACCGTCAACGCCGGGTTGTACCTGAGATTTAAGCGAGAAGTCAGCAACCATGACGATGCCCTGTATCCTCCTCGCCGAAGACGACGAGTCGATGCGCCGCTTCCTGGTTAAGGCGCTGGAGCGCGCAGGCTACGAGGTTGTCTCGTTCTCGAACGGCGCTGAGGCCTACGAGTGCCTGCAGAGCCGGCGCTTCACGCTGCTCCTGACGGATATCGTCATGCCAGAGATGGATGGCATCGAGCTCGCCAAGCGCGCGACCGAGCTTCATCCCGAGATGAAGATCATGTTCATCACCGGCTTCGCGGCGGTCGCCCTGCACCCGGATTCCAACGCGCCGCGCGAGGCGCGCATCCTGTCCAAGCCCGTGCATCTGCGCGAGCTTGTCCACGAGGTCGACCGTCTGCTTGCTGCTTAACGGGGCGCCGAAAAAAGCCAAAAACCCGCCAAACTGGTTATGCCCGCACAGGCGGGCATCCAGCGCACGCATCGATTTTGCCGGATTCCCGCTTGGGCGGGAATGACGACAATGACGCTGCGCTTGAGTTTTTCAGCAGCCCCTTAATGCTGCAGCGCTACGCGGTCGATCAAGAGCTCCTGCCAGTCGAAAGGCGGCACGACGTGATCGTCCGGAACGATTTCCATCAGATCGGTCAGCAGGAGCGGCTCTTCGACCTCGATGCGAGCCCGATGCGGTGCGCGGCCCGCGACCATTGCGTGAGACGGCAGCGAATCGAAGCCATAACGAGCGGCGAGACCGAAATGCAGCGTCTCGCAGGCGCCGAGCAGCAGCCTGACATCGAGCTGTCCCGCCATTTTATAGCCGAGCAGCGGCTTGCCGAGCATCTCCGCCTCGGTCTCCGGATAGCCGCGTGCTTCGAGGAAGCGCTTGGGTTGCACGCCGCCGTTGAAGACATTCTCGGCATCGGGGAGAAGCAGGTCGCGCAGATCCGTCGCCATCACCGTCGCCAGCCGGAAGGTGTCGATCTCCGGCTTCAGACCGGGCTCGTAAAGCCGCAGCTCCTTGGCCAGATCGCGCGCCCGCAGGATCTTCGTCAGCATCAGCATCTCGCCGCTCCACAGCTCGTTCACGTGCTGGCGGAAGCTGGCAAGCTTCCCGGCGATTTCCGCGCAGTCCATGGCCGGCGTGAATTGCGGCATGCTGCACGGACTTTGCTGAAGCCGGTCACCCGCCTCGAGCGCGGCCCGCAGGGCTTCGCTGAGGAAATAGACGATGGACTCGAGATGACCTGCTTCTTCGGTCGAAAGAATTCCCATGAATATTGTCAGCCGTTTAGGCTGCCCCCGCACATCGATATGAGGAACAGACCGAAACGCACCCACCCGAATGACGGCATGGCTGCAAGCGCAGCCAAGCCCTGCCTTCGGCGGCATCCGGACACTTGCTTACAAACTCAGGAACTCAGGAACACCCGCTGGTGGACCCGCATGTGTCGCACTTCAGACACGTGCCATTGCGGACCAGCGTAAAGTTTCCACACTCGCCACAAGCTTCGCCCTCATAGCCCTTGATCCGGGCTTCTACGCGAAGAGCGCTTTCGGACCGCTCGACGGGAGCGGCGTGACTGTGAAGCTGAGCGGGCGGCGTAATCGCTACGGCCGTGTTGCCATGAACATGCCCGATCGACGCTTCCAGCGCCTGCATGATTTTGGCAACCGGACCATTACCCCCACTCGCTGCCTCGACAGCCTGGCCCGAAACGACGACAACCTTATTGTTAAGTGCGCCGCGCATCAAGCCCCTGCTCATATATCTGTCCGCAACGACCGCCGCATGGCCCCGATCGTCGGCGACGCCGCCACCGACCGTTGTGTTGCCGATGTCCTCCGGATTGACGTGGGCGAGGTCGCTGCGTCCGAGATAGGAGACGGCGAGCTCGCGGAAAATATAGTCAAGAATGGAGGTTGCGCTCTTGATCGTATCATTTCCTTGAACCATGCCGGCCGGCTCGAAGCGGGTGAAGGTGAAGGCGTCGACATACTCCTCGAGCGGGACGCCGTACTGGAGACCGAGGCTGATGGCGATGGCAAAGTTGTTCATAAGTGACCGAAAAGCTGCGCCTTCCTTGTGCATATCTATGAATAACTCGCCGAGGGCGCCGTCTTCGTACTCGCCGGTGCGCAAATAGACCTTGTGCCCGCCGACTACGGCCTTCTGGGTGTAGCCCTTGCGCCGGTTGGGCAGCTTCTGCCGTTTCGCGACCTCGCGATCGCGCTCGATGATTCGCTCGACGATGCGCTCGGCGACCAACTCCACATGCTTCTGCGTCGGCTTCTCCGCGATGAACGGCTCGGCGTCGTCCTCCTCTTCCTCGTCGCTAAGCAGTTGCGCCTGCAGCGGCTGGGAAAGCTTCGAGCCGTCGCGATAGAGCGCGTTGGCTTTCAGCCCCAGCTTCCAGGAGAGCGTATAGGCGCTCTTGCAATCCTCGACCGTCGCATTGTTCGGCATGTTGATGGTCTTGGAGATCGCGCCCGAAATGAAAGGCTGCACCGCCGCCAGCATGCGAATGTGGCTTTCCGCCGAGAGGAAGCGTTTGCCTTTGCGCCCGCAAGGGTTGGCGCAGTCGAACACCGGCAGATGCTCCGGCTTCAGCCCCGGCGCGCCCTCGACTGTCATGGCGCCGCAGCAATATTCGTTCGCCGCCTCGATCTGCGCCTTGGTGAAGCCGAGATGGGTGAGAATATCGAATTTCGGCGAGTCGAGATCCGCCTTGCCGACGCCGAGCACGCCGGTGCAGAACTCTTCGCCCAGCGTCCATTTGTTGAAGGCGAATTTGATGTCGAAAGCGCTTTTAACGGCGGCTTCGAGCTTCTCGGTCAGTTGCTTGGTGAAGCCCTTCTTCGCTAGGCTCTCAGGGTTGATGTGCGGTGCTCCGGCAAGCGTGCCGCGCCCGACCGCATAATCGACGATTCCCTGGATGGTGGCCTTGCCGTAGCCGAGCGTCTGCAAGGCTTCCGGCACGGCGCGGTTGATGATCTTGAAATAGCCGCCGCCGGCCAGCTTCTTGAACTTGACGATGGCGAAGTCGGGCTCAATGCCGGTGGTGTCGCAATCCATGACGAGGCCGATGGTGCCGGTCGGCGCGATCACCGTCGCCTGGGCATTGCGGAAACCGTGGCTCTGGCCCAGCGCCAAGGCGCGGTCCCAGACCTGACGCGCGGCAAAGACCAGACGCTGATTCGGGCAGGCATGCTTGTCGAGCGGCACTGGCAGGGTGTGCAGACCCTCATAGCAGGAACTCTCGCCATAGGCGGCGCGCCGGTGATTGCGGATGACGCGCAGCATGTGCGGGGCGTTCGCCTCATAGCCGGGAAAAGCGCCGAGACGCTGCGCCATTTCGGCCGAGGTCGCATAGGACATACCGGTCATCAGCGAGGACAGAGCAGCCGCAAGCGCCCGGCCTTCATCCGAATCATAGGCGATGCCCGAAGCCATCAGCAGGCCGCCAATATTGGCATAGCCGAGCCCGAGCGTGCGGTACCGGTAGGAGAGTTCCGCGATCTGCCTGGACGGGAACTGCGCCATTGTCACCGAGATTTCCAGCACGATGGTCCACAGGCGCACCGCGTGGGCGTAGCCGTCGACGTCGAACCGCTTCTTGGCGTCGCGGAAGGCCATCAGGTTCAGCGAGGCTAGGTTGCAGGCCGTGTCGTCCAGAAACATATATTCCGAGCACGGATTGGAGGCCCGGATCGGCCCGGAGGCCGGGCAGGTGTGCCAGTCATTGATGGTGGTGTGGAATTGCAGGCCCGGATCGGCCGACGCCCAGGCGGCGTAGGCGATCTTGTCCCACAAATCGCGGGCCTTCACTGTCCTGATGGTCCGCCCGTCGGTGCGCGACGTCAGATCCCAATCGCCGTCCTTCTCGACCGCCTTCAGGAACTCGTCATCGACGCGGACGGTATTGTTGGAGTTCTGCCCCGAAACTGTGCGATAGGCCTCGCCCTCCCAATCGGTATCGAAAGTCGGGAACTCGATCTCGCTGAAGCCCTGGCGCGCAAACTGGATGACGCGCTGGATGTAGCTGTCCGGCACATGCGCCTTGCGCGCGGCGCGGATCTCCCGCTTCAGCGCCGGGTTCTTTGCCGGATCGAAGCAGTCGTCGTCCTCGCCGTCGCAGAGCGTGCAGGCCTTCATGATTGCGGTCAAGTGCTTGACGCAGGCCTTCGAGCCGGAGACAAGCGCGGCGACCTTCTGCTCCTCGGTTACCTTCCACTCGATGAACTGCTCCACATCCGGGTGATCGGCATCGACGATGACCATCTTCGCCGCGCGCCGCGTGGTGCCGCCCGACTTGATGGCGCCGGCCGCACGGTCGCCGATCTTGAGGAAGCTCATCAGGCCGGAAGACTTACCGCCGCCCGACAGCCGCTCGCCCTCGGCGCGCAGCCTGGAGAAGTTCGTGCCGGTGCCCGAGCCGTATTTGAACAGACGCGCCTCGCGCACCCAGAGATCCATGATGCCGTTTTCGTTGACGAGATCATCCTCGATCGACTGGATGAAGCAGGCATGCGGCTGCGGATGCTCATAGGCCGACTCGGAGCGGGCGAGCTTGCCGGTTTCGAAATCGACATAATAGTGGCCCTGGCTCGGCCCATCGATGCCATAGGCCCAATGCAGTCCGGTGTTGAACCATTGCGGGCTGTTCGGCGCCGCCATCTGCATGGCCAGCATGTAGCAATGCTCGTCATAGAAGGCCCGGGCGTCCTCCTCGGAGGAGAAATAGCCGCCCTTCCAGCCCCAATACGTCCAGGTGCCGGCGAGACGGTCGAAAACCTGGCGCGCATCGGTTTCGGAGGTGGTGCGCTCGTTTTCGAGGAGATCGGCGAGCGCGGCGGTGTCGGCGACCGAGCGCCACAGCCATGAGGGGACGGAATTCTCTTCGATCTTCTTCAGCCGGGCGGGGATACCGGCCTTGCGGAAATATTTCTGCGCTAAAATGTCGGTTGCGACCTGGCTCCAATGGCTCGGGACCTGCATGTTCTCCAGCCGGAACACGATCGAGCCGTCCGGATTGCGGATTTCGCTGGTCGCTTCACGAAATTCGATATCTGCGTAAGGTGACTGTCCCGCCTGGGTAAAGCGCCGCTCAATTCGCATGATGGTCCCCTCTGAAGCTGGATGCGTAGGTCTATGGGATGCAAGACTCAACAAACGCGCGGACCCGGCATTTCGGCCGGTGCCCTGGGACGCAATAACGATGATGGGAGAATGGCCACGATACTGAACTGAGGTGGCCGGGTCAGCTTTGAACGTGTCAGATTCGGTCAATTCTTGGCTAGAGCAAAAACACAACAGCTAGGGGCGATTTCGAACTTCGTGATACCAAATGTTGGCTGATCGCGAGCTGGTCTTGCCACTTATGCCTATCTGCTTTCCCTCCCCACGTGTGACCATAAAAGATTCGGTTTTGGTCATCGAAGTGGCATTGCCCCGCTTCTCCCGACATCAACAGGTAACCTGCGATAAAGGCATATCTTTCCATTCCCGCTTGTTGTGATGCGCGAATCGCCAAGGCTGGACAGCGCTCCGACGCTGATGCAATAGTCGCGCCGGAACTTTGGCAAAGCAGGCTTGCATGGGTCTCTTGAGCGATCTCTTCACCTGGTGGCATGGCGCGACGCTGTCGACGCGCCTCTACACGCAGAAGAACGGCCGTCTGATCGGCGAGGACGGCTTCGGCAACAAATATTACGAAGACAAGAGCGGGCTGGGGCCGGCCGGCCGGCCGCGGCGCTGGGTAATCTATAATGGCGAGGCGGAAGCCTCCAAGGTGCCGCCGGAATGGCACGGCTGGCTGCATTACATCTTCGACGAGCCGCCGAGTTCCGGCTACCAGCCCAAGCCCTGGCAGAAGCCGCATATCGAGAACCGCACCGGGACGCCGGAAGCCTATCGCCCGGCGGGCAGCATTCTTAATCCCGGTCGCCGCCGCGCCGCCGCGCCGGATTACGAGTCCTGGCGGCCTGAATAGGACCGGGCAGGCGCGACGCCGGATGCGATTCGCCGCTGCTCAAACCGCGCAATAGCGCTCCTGGATCTCTGGATCGGCGAGCAGGTCGCGGGCGGCGCCCGAATGCACTGCCGTGCCGTGGTCGATCACATAGACCCGGTCGGCGAGGCCGAGCGCCAACTCGACATTCTGCTCGACCAGCAGGATGGTGGTGCCGGAATTCTTCAGCGAGCGAAACAGCTCGAACATCTCATCGACCAGGACTGGCATGATGCCCTCCGATGGCTCATCCAGCATGATCAGCTTCGGCTCGGAGATCATCGCCCGCGCAATCGCCAGCATCTGCTGCTCGCCGCCAGACATGGTGACTGCCGTCTGATCGAGCCGCTCGGCAAGGCGCGGGAAAATGGCGGCTATTTTCTCGATCAGTTCGGCCTCCCGGCTTTTCTCCGGCGAGGCGACCAGGCCGAGGCGCAGATTTTCGCGCACGCTGAGGCCTTGCACGATGTGCCGCTCCTCCGGCACGTAGCCGAGGCCGAGGCCGAAACGGGTGTAGACCGGCGTGCCGAGCAGTTCGCGGTCTTCAAAGCCGACGTTACCGCGCGTCTTCTGGATGAGGCCGATGATCGATTTGAGCGTCGTCGTCTTGCCAGCGCCATTGCGGCCGATCAGGCAGACGATCTCGCCACGGTTCACCTCCAGGCTCAAATCCTGGAGCACATGGCTGGGCCCGTACCAGGCGTTCAGTCCATCGACGCGCAGCATGTCAGACCGCCATTGGTGGGTTCGATTGAGGCGTCGCCCCGGCCTTGAGCGGGGCCTATCGGCCTTACCGCATGGTAGGGAGCCCAAAGATAGTTGGACTGGGTCCCGCCTCGGCCCGCGGCCTTCCGGGACGACAACTTTGTCCGGTAGCCCTGTTCCTCGGAGAGCTCAAGCCGGTCCCGCAAACCTTCGCGGATGAGATCATCATGCTCTAATGCTCCCGCTGCCCGAGATAGACCCGCTTCACCGTCTCGTTGCGGCGGATCTCGTCGGGCGTACCTTCCGCCAGCAATTCGCCGTGATGCAGGACGAGCAGCTGGTCGCTGATGCCCATGACCGGCTTCATCTTGTGCTCGACCAGGATGACGGTACGCTCCCCGGCCAGCTTGACGATCAGCTCCATCATCACGCGCGTCTCTTCCGGGCTCATGCCCGCGGTCGGCTCGTCGAGCAGCAGCAAGCGCGCGGGCTCCAGATGTCGTAGCGCGCAACCAGGGCCTGCGCCGCGACGCGGACATTCTATGCGCCGAGAGCTGCGGGAAAAGGTTGGTGATCTGGAAGCTCTTGGCGACGCCCATATGCGCGAAACGGTGCTGCGGCAGGCCGGTGACGTCGCGGTCCTCGAAAGTGATGCGGCCCGAACTCGGCGGGAAGGCACCCGGGATCAGGTTGAAATAGGTGCTCTTGCCGGCCCCGTTCGGCCCGATGATCGAGGTGATCACGCCGCGCCGGAACTCGGCGGTGATGTCCTTGAGGGCGACGAATTTGCCGAAGCTCTTGCCGACGGAATCGATGGCCGCCCACGGCGCGTCAGCGTGCCCCATATGCCGCGCGGGAAGAACAGCACGCAGACGATGAAGATGGTGCCGACGATGAGCTGCCAGTGCACGGTCCAGAGCGAGACGAGATTTTCCAGGAGCAGGAAGACCGCCGCGCCGACGAAGGGACCGAAGAAGGTGCCCATGCCGCCGAGCAGGCACATCATCACGGCAAGGCCAGAGGTTTCGTAATGCATGATCTCGATCGGGACGGTCGAGAGATGCAGCGCGTAGAGCGCACCCGCGAGCCCGCAGAAGGCGCCCGACAGGATGAAGGTGATCAGCCGGACATGGGTGACGTTGTAGCCAGAGGCCCTGGCGCGCGCCTCGTTCTCGCGGACGGCTTCGATCACCGCACCGAAGGGCGAGGCCAGAATGCGCGACAGCACGATGAGCGCCAGGATGACGAAGGCGGCAACCACATAATAGCGCGTCACCGGGTCGATGAAGTCGAGCTTGAGGCCGGCGACGCTGATCTCGCGCACATTGATGCCGCGCAGTCCGCTCTCGCCGCCGGTCCAGTCGACCGCCTGATAAAAGAGATAGTAGACGCATTGCGCGAGGGCGAGCGTCACCATGGCGAAGTAGATGCCGCGCGTCCGCGTCGCCAGCCCGCCGATGACGGCGGCGACCACCACGCCGCCGAGGATGCCGATGACGATCGCCGCGTACCAGGGCGCGCCGAAATGGACGATGGCGATGCCGCAGAGATAGGCGCCGGCGCCGAGCAGTGCGGCATGGCCGAAGGAGAGCAGGCCGAGATAGCCGAACAGCAGATTGAAGCCGAGCGCGTAGAGCCCGTAGATCAGGATGTTCACCGCCAGCGATTTGTGCGGCATCATCAGCGGAAAGACGAGGATGAAGACGAAGACGAGCAGCACGCGGTAGCGCTCCGCCAGCGCGCGCCAGTTGGGGCGCGCGGCGCGTATCTCCGCCATGCTGGCCGGTGAAGCGTCATTCGTCACCGGGGCGTCCTCAGCTCATCAGATCGGCGCGGCTGAAAAAGCCCTGCGGTCGGATCAGCAGCACGATTGCCATCAGCGCGAATATCGAGACCTTGGCCATTTCCGGCGCGAACAGCGAGGAGATGCTGACCACGACCCCCACCAGCAATCCGGCGAGCACGGCGCCGAGCAGCGATCCCATGCCGCCGACGACGGTAACGACGAAAGCCTCCGCCAGCACCGGCCCGCCCATTTCCGGGATGACGCCCTGCAAGGGCGCGGCGAGCACGCCGGCAAGGCCCGCAATCGCCCCGATGCCGAAGACGATCAGCCAGACCTTCGACATATTGACCCCGAGCACGCGGACGATCTCCGGGTCGCGCGCGCCGGCCCGGATGATCAGGCCGAAGCTGGTGCGCTCGAGCAGCAGCCAGAGGGCGAAGAGGATGACGGCTGTCGCTCCAATAATGAAGAGGCGGTAGAGCGGGAAATAGCCGACGCCGATATCGACTGGGCCCTGAAGCAGCTCGGGCGTGTCGAAGGGATAGCCGGTCTTGCCGAAGGCGATGCGCACCAGCTCGACGACGACATAGCTGAGGCCGAAGGTCAGCAGCAGCGGATAGTCGATGCCGCGCCCGTAAAGCGAGCGGATCAGCGCGCGTTCGACGCCGAGGCCGATCACGCCGATGATGAGCGGCACCAGGATCAGCGCGACCCAGAAATTCGCGCCGATCGAGATGAGGTAGAGCCCGACATAGGCGCCCAGCATGTAGAAGGCGCCATGGGCGAAGTTGACGACCGTCAGCCTGCAGAAGATCAGTGACAGGCCGATGGCGAGGAGCACATAGACGGCGCCGAGCGCCAGCCCGGTGAACAGTTGCAGTCCGATCAGATCGAGGGTCAGCCCCTCCATGAAACTCTCCCCGCCCCGGTCCACGGTGCCTTCCCAAGCGCTTCTGCACTCTCGGTCGTCGCCCCGGAAACGCCGCAGGCGTTATCCGGGGTTCATGGACGCCACCGCAAATTCATACCGTGGTATGAGGCCAATAGACCCCGGCTCAAGGCCGGGGCGACGACCGAGGTCACTTCTGATGCTGAGAACGATCCGCTCTCAAGTGACATCCGACGCAAGGCCTCACATGACGATCAAGCCTTATGGCCCAGTTCCTCGCAAGTGCGCAGATTGGCTTCGTTCGGTTCATCGGTGGCGATAACATCGAACACGTCATTCGGGTTCTTGCCCGCCGCCTTCGACTTGATGATGAACACCGATTGTACCGACTGGTGGTCGCATTTGCGGTAATATTGCGGGCCCTTGTAGTAGTCGTATTTGGGCTTCCATGGCCGCGACACCTTGTCGGCATCGGTGCTGCCGGCCGTCTTCGAAGCCTCGAGCAGCGTCTTGACGCCCGAATAGCCCATCGCTCCGTAGTCGGAGGGCAGCATGCCCGGATGCATCTTGCCACAGGCCGCGTTGAGGGCCTTGGCGGATGGGACCTTGTCCTCGATGCCCCAATAATAGGACGTGCCGCCGATCACGCCGTCGAAGGCCTGTGCGCCCGCCGCCAGACGGCCGGTGAAGAGCAGGATCGGCACCACGATCTGGATCGACTTCTTCAGCCCGAAATCCGTCGCCTGCTTGAGCAAGATCTGCTGATCGCGGCCGAAATTGGTTATGACGAGAACGTCCGGCTTCATCGCTTGCAGACGCGGCAGCAGCGTCGAATAGTCGGTCGTGCCGAGCGGATGGCGGATTTCGCCGAGCACCTCGATGCCGAAGGCTTTGCCCGCACGCTGGAAGCCGCGCACCATTTCATAGCCATAGGCATAGTCGGCCGTCAGGAAGGCGACCTTCTTGCCGAATTTCGGGAACCCATAGCGGCCGACCGCGCCGGCAGTCAGATGCGGATTGAGCGCCTCGTGGAAGGTGTATTTGCTGAAATCCTTGGCCTCGTTGATGGCGTCGGACCGGCTGATCGAGTTGTAGATCACGCCGCGGTGCTTGGTGACATTGTTGACGGCAAGCTGGACGGAGGCCGAGAGGCTGCCGACGACGAAATTGACCTTCTCCTGCCCGACGAGTTCGAGAGCGCGCGTTGCGCCTTCGCCGGGATTGAGCTTATCGTCGCGCACCACCAGCTCCGCCTTGCGGCCGTTGAGGCCGCCCGCAGCGTTGAATTCGGCCACCGCAAGCTGGGCGCAGTTCACCTGGTCCTGCGCCTCGGTGCCGTAGGGGCCGGTCAGCGGCATGGGGAAGCCGATCTTGATGTTCGGCTCGGCGCCGCGCGCGCGATGTTGATCCTGAACGGCGATGCGGCAAGCAAGGCCCCGGCGCCTGCCGCGCCGATCAAGGTACGGCGGGTAATGCCCGCCTGATTGGGTTTACGAGACATGAATTTCCTCCCTTCATTCTGCTGGTCGCGCGCTCGCCGGTCCGATCGGCGAGGATCTAGACGCGCCCGAGTGCCGAAAGAACGAGTTCCGGCGTTAGCGGAATTTCCGTAATCTGTACAGCAAACGGGGTTAGCGCATCATTGACGGCATTGGAGACCGAGGCCGCCGCGCCTGCGGTCCCGGCCTCGCCAGCGCCCTTGGCGCCCAGTTCGCCGTCCCTCGTGGGCGAAACGATGTGGCCGACCTCGATATCGGGCATTTCTGCAGCCATCGGCACCAGATAATCGGCCATGGTCGCATTGATGAGCTGTCCGCGCTCGTCATAGAGGCAATGCTCAAAGAGCGCTGCGCCGAGGCCCTGGACAATGCCACCGCGGATCTGCTCGTCGACGAGTTGCGGGTTGATGATGGTGCCGCAATCCTCAACCGCCCAATGTTTCAGCAGCTTGATGAAGCCGGTTTCGATATCGACCTCGAGCCAGGAGCCCTGAATGCCATTGGTAAAGGCGAAGGGATATTCGCGCGGCACGAAATGGCGTACGGCCATCATCTCGGGCTGAAAGCCGGGCGGCAGCGTGTCGGGACGGAAATAGACGAGGCGGGCAAGCTCGGCGAGCGGCATGCGCTCCTGGGCCGTGGCCGCGTCGACGACCGCGCCGTCGACAATGTCGAGCGCTTCGGGCGTCGCCTGAAGGATGGTGGCGGCGGCGGTCAGGATATTGCTGCGCAGGAGCCTGCCGGCCTGCCACGCCGCCTCCCCCCCAATGCCGGCTCCGCGGGAGGCCCAGGTTCCGCCGCCATAGGGTGTGTTGTCGGTGTCACCGAGCGTCACCCGGACGCGGCTCATCGGCACGCCGAGCGCCGTCGCCACGACCTGCGCGGTGATCGCCTCGGAGCCCTGGCCCTGTTCGGTAATGCTGGTCTGGCAGATGATCGCCCCAGTCGCATCCATGCGCACCGCAACGCCGTCCTGCGAGGAGATCCGCGCACCGCCGACGCCGTAAAAGGCCGGGCTCGGATTGGTGACCTCGATGAAGCTGGCGAGGCCGATGCCGCGATAGATGCCCCCGGCGCGTAACGACGCCTGTTCGGCGCGCAGCCCCGGATAGTCCATCATGGCCAGGAGCTTATCAAGCGAGGCGTGATGCGACAGGGCCTCGAAGCGCAGGCCCGCAGGCGAGGCGCAGGGATAGGCGTCGTCGGCGAACAGATTGCGCCGCCGGATCTCCGCCGGATCCATGCCGATGGCGCGCGCGGCGAGATCGACGAGCCCCTCGGTCACGGAGCAGGCGATCGGATGGCCGACGGCGCGGTACTGGCACATCACATTCTTGTTCTGGAAGACGACGCGCGCGCGGGCGCGGTAGTTCGGCGTCTTGTACGGCCCGCCGCCTAGGTTCACCACCTGATTGGCCTCGATGGCGCTGGTGCGCGGATAGACCGAATAGGGGCCGATGCCGGTCAGATCGTCGATCTCGAAGGCGGTGAGGGTGCCATCGGCCTTCACCGCCGCGCGCCCCTTGCAGCGATGATCGCGGGCGTGGATATCAGTGTTGAAGCTCTCCAGCCGGTCGGCGACGTATTTCACCGGCCGGCGCAGCAGCTTCGACAGCGCGGCGGTTGCCATCTCATCGGCATAGACATGCACCTTGATGCCGAACGATCCGCCAACGTCCTTGCAGATCACCCGCACCTGCGCTTCCTCAAGCCCCAGATGCTTGGCGAAAATGTTCTGCATCATATGCGGCGCCTGGGTGCCCTGATAGACGGTCAGGCGCTCTTCGCCAGGGTTCCAGTCGGCGAGGATGGCGCGCGGCTCAAGCGTCACGCCGGTGTGGCGGCCGAAGACGAATACGGCTTCGACAATCTTGTCGGCGTCGGCGAAGGCGGCATCGACGGCCCCGGCGTCGAGCTTGCGCTCGAAGGTGAGATTGTCGCCGAGATCGGGGTGTATGACGGGCGTCGCCGGGTCGAGCGCGGTGCGCATATCGGTGACCGGCTCCAGCTCCTCATAGTCGACGAGAACGCGCTCGGCGGCATCCTCAGCCGCGGCGCGGCTCGTCGCGACGACGACGGCGACCGCCTCGCCCTGCCAGCAGGCGCGGTCGACGGCAATGGCGTGCTGCGGTGCGGATTTCATGCCTTTGAGATGCGAGAGGACGCCGACCCAGGGTGTGATGACTTTCGCCAGCTCGGCGCCCGTGACCACCGCGACGACGCCTGGCATGGCGCACGCTTCCGCGCTGTCGATGCCGCGAATGCGGGCGTGGGCATAGGGCGAGCGCACGAATGCGGCATGCGCCATGCGCGGCAGCACCATATCGCTGACATATTGGCCGCGGCCCTGCAGCAGCCGGCCGAGATTAGGGCGCGGCACGGCGCGGCCGATATAGGAGTTCGGCCGGTCTTGCGGCGTGAGGCCGGAGCGCATCGCGTCGCTGTCGGTCATGCATTGCCTCCGGCGCGGGCGCGGGCCGTCGCTTCGACCGCATCGACGATGGCGTGATAGCCGGTGCAGCGGCAGTAATTGCCGGACAGATGCTCGCGGATGGTCTCGCGGTCGGGCGCGGGCTCGCGCGCCAGCAGATCCTGCGCCGTGATCAGCATGGCTGGTGTACAGTAGCCGCATTGCAGGGCATTGCGGTCGCGGAAGGCCGCCTGCAGGTCGGCGATCTCGCCGCTGTCGGAGAGGCCCTCGATGGTGTCAACGGCGCGCCCATTCGCCTGCACGGCGAGCACCAGGCAGCTCCGCACGATCTCGCCGTCGAGCCGCACGGTGCAGGCGCCGCAGACGCCATGCTCGCAGCCGAGATGCGTGCCGGTGAGGCCGAGACGGTCGCGCAGGAAGTCGGCCAGGTGCATGCGCGGCTCGATCTCGGCGGCGACGCTTTCGCCGTTGACGGTCAGGGAAATCGCGATGGCTTTGCTCATGCCGAGCGCGCCTCCGGACTGGCCGATGTTCCGAGCAATTCGCGGACGCAGCGCGCCAGCAGCGTGCGGGCAAGATGCAGGCGCATGGCGGCCGAGGCCTGATGGTCGTTCTGAGGCTCCAGATCGCGTGCGAGCGCCGCCTGGGCATCGGCTAGGACTGAGGCCGTGAAAGGCTGCAGCAGCAGTTGCGCCGCGGCAGGGCAGGCGGTGGCGCGGGGACCGACGCCGAAAAAAGCCAGCCGCAGCGCCTCGAAGCGCCCGCTCGACACCGTCGCCTGCGCGGCGAGCCCGATGATAGCGTAATCGCCGGCGCGGCGGGCAAATTCCTGAAAGCAGGCGCGCTCGCCTGGCTTGGCGGCGCGGAATTCGACGCCGGTCAGAAGCTCGTCTGGGCCGAGTGCGGTTTCATAAAGACCGGTGAAGAAATCCCCCGCCGGAACGCGTCGCTCGCCGCCGGGCCCGCGCAGTACCATCGCTGCGTCGAGGGCCTGCATACAGGCGGGTAGCTCGGAGGCTGGATCGGCATGGGCAAGATTGCCGCCAATCGTGCCGCGATCGCGGATGGCGGGATGGGCGATATGGGCTACGGCCTTGGCCAGCAGCGGCGCGTGCTCGGCGATCTCGGTCGAGGCCAGCACATCGGCCTGGCGGGTCAGCGCGCCGATCTTCACCGTGCCATTCTCGATGCGAATCCCGCGCAGGCCAGCGATATCCGAAATGTCGATCAGCAGTTCCGGCGCCATCAGCCGCATATTTAGCGCCGGCAGAAGGCTCTGCCCACCTGCAAGCAACTTGGCGCGGTCGCCGTGCCGCGCCAGCAATGCGATGGCCTCCTCGATGCTGGCCGCGCGAGCATAATCGAAAGCCGCAGCCTTCATTAGGCGCTTTCCTCCCACCATGATCTGGCGCCGCAGTTTCCTCCAATACACCGCGCCGACCTGCCTTCGTCAAGCTTGTTTATCGAGTGATTAATATTGTGCCATGCCGGCTGGTGGCCGGAATGACGGATATACAAACAGAAGTGGTGGCGTTTAATTTCCGTGAGTAATCGCAGGTCGTCCGTAGGCGGAGCGCATTTTCACCGGCGTGGCGAACAGGCGGGAGATGCCGTCCAGGAAGACGTCGAGGGCGTTGGCGATTACCCGGTCCTTGTTCTCGGGGACGTTGAGGCCGTAAAGATGCTTGCGCACGCCGTAATAGAAGATGCCGCCATGGAGCAGCCAGGCCAGCTCCATCTCCGCAGCGGCAGGCTTCTCCTGCGGCTGCAGGCCGGCCTCCTCGCGATATTCCTCGATGATCCGCGCCAGCAGCCGGTCCTGCACGAGATCGATATAGCGGCGGTTGAGGTCGAGCCCTTTGAGGCCGGCGAAGAAATAGATGCGCATCCATTCGCGGCTGAAAATTGCGTCCGTATAGGAGCGGTAGAACAGCTCCAGCCGCTGCCGGATCGGCATGGAGCGGTCGCCGAGCAGCGCCTCCCATTCGGGATTCCAGCGGTCGAGGAAGACCGAGCGGTAAACCTCCTCGATGAGCTCCTCCTTGCTGGGGAAATAGCGGTAGAGTAGCGGCTGGGTGACGCCGAGCTTGCGTGCCAGCTCGCGTGTGCCGCCGCCGAAGCCTTCCTCGGAGAACAGCTCGGCTGCCTTGCGGATGAATTCGCGCCGCCGCTCTTCCGGCGAAAGGCGCTTCTGCTTGCGCCGGGGCGGGGCGGCCGCTGTTGGCGGCGAAGAGGTCATAAGACCGGGTTCTCATTCGGCAGGCCGAGCGCGGCGCGGCCGTAATCGCTGCCCACGGCATCGAAGCTGAAGGAGATATGCGCTGCCGCCGCATGCGCATCACGGAAACGCCGCTGCACCGCGCCGGACATATAGAGCCCCTTCGCCCCGCTCGCTCCGAAAAGCAGGTCGACGGCCTCCGTGCACAGATTGACGGCAAAAGCGCCATCGCGGCGGTAGCGCGTCTTTTGCAGCATGTCCGGGACGCGGCCCTCGCTCGCATCCTGCTGCGCCTCGATACAAGCCTTGCGCATGATCAATCGTGCCGCATCGATCCTGGCCGCAGCAGAGGCGATCTTAATCTGAATCGATTGCAGGCCACTTAGCCGCGCGGCGTTATAGGTGGCGCTGCGGCTGCCGATGGCGTCGACAAATTCATCGAGACAGCCCTGCGCATTGCCGACCGTCGGACCGGAAATGAGATAAGGAAACAGCGCCATGACCGGAATTTGATAGAGCGGCGCCGGATTGACGGCGCTTCCCGGCGTCGGCCCGCCGGCGATCTCGCCCGCCGCAACGGTCATATGCTCCGGCACGAAGGTCTCGGTGATTTCCACATCGTGCGAGCCGGTACCCTTCAGGCCGAGTGCATCCCAAGTGTCGACGATTCGATAGTCTTCTTTGGGCACGAGGAAGACGCGGTAATCGGGCCCATGACCGCTCTCTCCCGCGACGATCCCGGCGAGCATGTTCCAGCCGCTCGGGTCGACGCCGGAGGAAAACGGCCAGCGCCCGGAAAGCGTATAGCCGCCCGGCGCCTTCTTGGCACGCCCGGCGGGGAAGACGAAGGAGGAGGCGATCAGCGCATCGGGGTTCTCGTCCCAGATGCGGTCCTGCGCTGCCTTAGGCCACATCGCCAGCATCCAATGATGGCTGGCGAGATTGGCGAAATTCCATGCGACCGACGCGTCGCCGCGCCCGAGAATGTCGCCAATGTCGATCAGCGCCACATAGTCGAGCTCCGCCCCACCGACACGGCGCGGCTGTACGATGCGAAAAAGACCCGCCTCATGCAACTCGCGCTCCGTTTCTTCGGGCAGGCGGCGCAGACGCTCCGTCGCCGCCGCGCGCTCGCGCAGCGCCGGGACAAGCGCCTCGGCTCGGGCCATGATCGTCCGATAATCGGCGCCCATATCGGCCCATGGCGGGCGGGAGGCATGTGGGTGGGCTTCGGGCATCGCTTCCTCCGCCGGTTAGGATCTATCGCTGTGCCGGCCGGAAATCCGGGCGGTCCAGATAGAGCGATGCCGCCAGCGCTTCGCCCTCCTGTTTGGCGAACTCGTCGAGCTTGCGCAATTCGGGGATGCGCGAGCGGTCGAGCGTCGTCACATCGGGCCAGTCCACCTCGACGAGATTGCCGCCCGGGTCGCGCAGATACATCTGCACGCAGCCGTCCGGCAGCTCGTTGACGGCATTGCGAAAGGTTTTGCCGTCGAGCGCGCCGAGCTTTTTCGCCGCTTCATAGACTGAGTGGAAATCATCCACATCGAGAGCAAAATGCTGATAGACCGGGACGTGATCTTCCAGGAGGAAGACATGGAGCTGCAAATCGCCGCAGCGCAGATATTGCGTGGTGAAGCCGAAATTATAGGTTGGAATGCGCTCCATCCCGAAAATAGTCTCGTAAAAGTGCAGGGATGCTTCGAGGTCCTTGGCCCCGATGGAGAGATGATTGAAGCTGAGCGCGCGCATCAGGGAGTTCCTTGCTTTGATTATCGACTGATAATTTATCGCGCATGGGGCCGCGAAACAAGCCCGGCGGGCAGGCACACGTGCCGCTTGACGCCGCACGGGCAATACATGCAAACTTTGCCATGTGTGAATAAGATAATATCGGAAGGAAGCGTCCCGTGTTCGATCTGGCTCCCAATCTCGTGACCGCAATCGGCGGACTTCTGATCGGCATCGTCGTCGGCGCCACCATTCAGCTCACCAATTTCTGCACCATGGGCGGCATTTCCGACTATGTGCTCATGGGCGACGGCAATCGCCTCAGGGCCTGGGTTCTTGCCACAGCGACCGCGATTATCGGCACACAGCTACTTGCCTGGCTCGGCCTCATCGATCTCTCCAAATCGATTTACCTGACGCCCAATTTCGGCTGGCTCGGCGCAATTGTTGGCGGCGCACTGTTCGGCTTCGGCATGACCAAGGCGAGCGGATGTGGCAGCCGGAACGTCGCCCGGATCGGCTCGGGCAATCTGAAGGCTGTCGTCGTCGTCCTGGTGATGGGCGTGGTCGGTTACATGACCCTGCGGGGTCTGCTCGGGCCGCTGCGCCTGCAACTGGAGACCACGAATGTCCATCTGGACGCCAAGGGCATGGACAGCCAGCTCATCGGCACGATTCTCGCCGGGATGACCGGCACGGCGCCGGCAGCAATGAGAACGCTCGTTGCCATTGCCCTGCCGCTGGGACTGTTGGCCTGGTGCGTCAAGGACGCCGATTTCCGGTCGAGCCCGCGCAATATCATTGCCGGCATCGTCATCGGCCTGTGCATCGTCGCCGGTTGGGTGGTGACAGGCATCCTCGGGGCGGACGAATTCTCCCCCGTGCCGCCGGCGTCATTGACCTTCGTGGCGCCGAGCGCCGAGGCGCTGCAATATCTGATGACCTGGACCGGCGCCTCGATCAATTTCGGCATCGCTGTGGTCGGCGGCGTCATTCTCGGCGCCTTCCTCGCGGCCGTGACGACCGGCCGGTTCCGCCTCGAAGGCTTCGCCGATCCCGAGGACACGCTGCGCCACATCTGGGGCGCGATGCTGATGGGATTCGGCGGCGTCATGGCGCTCGGCTGCACCATCGGGCAGGGCACGACCGGCATGTCGACGCTTGCCGCCAGCAGCCTGATCGCCTGGATTTCGATCATCGCGGGCGGCTATTTCGGCATCAAGCATCTGGAGGAAGGCAGCGTCGCCGGAGCGCTGCGGGCGAGCTTTTCGCGGTCTTGAAAAAGGCCGCGATCCTCGGCGCGACGCTGCCAAAGCGCGGGATTGGCCAAACCCCCACAGAGATCATGCAGCGGTGGTAGCGGCCTTCCTGGAGGTGCTCTTCTTCGCCGCAGGGGCCTTCTCGGGACCTCCCATTTTCGCCGCGGGCGCCTTTTTGGGTTGCCTCGCCGATTTTTTCGCAGGCTCAGCAATCACCGCCCGCGTCTGGCGCTGCCCGAGCCCCATTTTTTTGGCCAGCTCAGAGCGAGCCAGAGCGTAATCGGGGGCGACCATCGGATAGTCGGCGGGCAGTCCCCATTTCTCGCGATAGTCCTGCGGAGTCATGCTGTACCGGCTCATCAGATGACGCTTGAGGCTTTTGAATTTCTTCCCGTCCTCCAGGCAAACGATGTGATCGGGCTGAACCGATCGCTTGATCGGCACGGCGGGCTTCAGGTTCTCGGCAGGCGCTTCGGTCCGCCCGACCTGCGCCAGTGATTTGAAGGTGTCACCGATCAGTGCAGCCAAATTGTCTTTCTGAATGGTGTTGTTGGCAACATATGCCGAGACAATAGATGTCGTGCATTCTAGAAGCTCTGTTTGGTCAGTTGGGTTCATTTTGCGTTCCTGTTCAGAATTGCGTGCCTGCAGCTTTCTCGTCGTTCGCTAATCGCGCTTATGTCAAATTATCTAAATTATTCTTTCCAATATATGTTCAATTTTTGTTGTAGCCTTTATGCGTTTTCGGATGTTGCAAAATTACGCATTTCTGAACAATCATTTATGGGTTGAAATTCCTCAGATTTAGCTAACGACGATCATTTCCGCTTCGCAAGGGAATCGGAGTTATTGTGCATTTCCCCACATAAAGGTAAATACTGCTTATATTCAACCCGAGACGACCTGCGTCGTTTCGATGCGCCAGACTGACGCGGCTCAAGCCGGACGGGCGAGATGCCGGCCGCTTTGCCGAAAATGCGATTTCAACTCGCCAATCCCGTCACCTTCCTGCTCCAGCTCAGCGCCAGGAGGACGGCCAATGCGGCCGCAACGATGAGGCCCATGCGATTGGGAAGGATGGCAAGTGCTGCGACGGCGACAGGCGCCAGAAGGTCGACGATACGCCAGCCGGTGATCCTTGCGCCTCCGAAGAGCAGGGCGAAGGCGCCCGTGAAGACGATGCCGGACAGCGCTGCGTCACCGATCTGCAGCCAGGAGCCGTTCGCCAGCATGCCCGGATAGATCAGGAACAGGAAGGGCACGACATAGGTCACGGCGCCCAGCTTGCAGGCCTCGAAGGCTGTCGGCAATCAGTCGGCCTTGGCGATGGCCGCCGCAACGAAAACCGCGATGCAGACAGGCGGTGTGATCACCGAGATGGTGGCGAAATAGAACACGAACATATGCGCGGCGATGGCCGGCAGGCCCGCCTTCGTCAGCGCCGGCGCGAGCACGGAGGCGACGAGAACGTAAGCGGCTGTCGTCGGTATCCCCATACCCAAATCATGCAGATCACGCCGACCAGCAAGGCCAGCAGGAAGGTGGAGGAGCCGGCGGCGCTTGCAAGATAAGACGAGAGCGCGATGCCGACGCCGGTCATATTGATCAGTGAGACGAGGATCTGTGTACCGATCAGCAGGATGCCGATCAGCACAAGGCTGCGTCCGGCATCGTCGAGCGCATTGACGATCAGCTTGCCTGTGCTGCGGAGATCACTGACAGAACGGACGCGGAGTACAAGATGCGACAGGAACAGGCCGACAATCCCCCAGAAGGCGGCGGTCTGGACGGAGCGCCCGGTGAAGATGCCGCTGAGCAGCCCCGCAAAGGCGGCGACGATCGGCAGGAGCCTTGCAACCGACAGAACCGAACCCCAGCTCGGCAGGTCCGCCTCCGGCACCAGCGGCAGCCTGGTGCGGATGGCGATGACATGGATGGTCAGGAAGACGCCGAGATAGAGCAGCAGCGCCGGCAGAATCGCCGCCACCATGATCTCGGCATAGCTAACGCCGATGATCTCCGCCATGACGAAGGCGGCCGCGCCCATGATCGGCGGTGCGATCTGGGCACCGGTAGACGCGACGGCTTCCACGGCTGCGGCGAATGGGCCGGGGTAGCCGAGCCGCTGCATCATCGGAATGGTGAAATTGCCGGTGGTTGCGACATTCGCCACGGCGCTGCCGCTGATGGTGCCGAAGAGACCCGATGCGATGGTGGCGATCTTCGCTGCACCGCCGGGGCTGCGTCCGCCCAGACGGACGGCGATGTCCATGAAGGTCTGGCCCGTGCCAGTAAACAGCAGCGTGCTGCCGAACAGCACGAAAGCGGCGATGGTGGTGCCGGCAACACCGGTCAGCAAACCGGCCAATGCCGCGCCGATCAGCAGCGTCTCGGTGACGAAGCCGGCATCGAAGCTGCGATGGGCGAGCGGGCCGCTGAGATGCTGACCGAAAAAGGCATAGGCGATGCCGATGATGACGAGGCCTGGGAAGATCGAGCCGACGGCGCGGCGCGAGGCTTCCAGCACCGCGATGACGAGGCCGGCGGTGAGCAGCATGTCATGCGTCTCGGCCTCCGGCAGGCTGACCATGATCTCGTCATGTCGGACGGCGACATAGAGGCAGGCGGCCAGCGCGGCGCCGATCAGCACCGCGTCGATGAGGGCGGCGAGGGATCTCGCGCCGCTGAGCCGCAGCGGATAGATCAGCACCGTGATGGTCACGGTAAAGGCGGTGAAGATCGAGCGCTGCAACAGGCTGTCGAACTGGCCGAAGGCGGCCGTGTAAAGCACGAACAGACCAAGCGCGACACTGAGCCAGCGCGTCGCAAAACCGCGCAGGCCGGCCAGTCGCGAAACCGGCCGCCCTTCATCACCAACATCAGCCGCCATTGTTTAGCTCCCGATGATCACCACGTCATCCCGGACGCGCCGCAGGCGCGAGCCGGGATCCACTCGCTTTTCCGCAAAGCTCTGCGCGAGCCGTGAGGCTATTGAACCCCGGATCTCCGCTCCGCTTCGGCCGGAGCGACGAATGAGGTCCTGCATCGGCGGATGCATCCGCCGTTTGGATCATTTCGGCGCGAGGCGCTCGGGAATCTTGTAGCCTTTCTCGCGGAAATATTTCGCCGCGCCGGGATGCAGCGGCACCGAGCCGTATTTCAGCGTCGTCTCGGCAAGGTTGGCGCCCTTCAGCTCGGCCATGGCGTTGGCCTGGGCAGTCCGGTCCTCCATCACCGCCTTGGTCATTTGATAGGCGGTGTTCTCATCCAGATCGGGCCGCGCATGGACCGCAACGCCGAAGCTCCAGGTGGTATATGCGGGGATGCCCTCGCCCGCGCCGGCGGGGACATCGACGATGCCGAGTTCCGGCAGCTGCTCGCGGATCTTGTCGGCCTGGGCCGGTGTCAGCGAGAGCACGTTGAGCTTGGTGAAGGTGGCGATGTCCATGGTCGAACCGTCGAGCTTGTTGCCCGCGCCGCTCTTCACATAGCCGATGGCCCGATTGTCCTTGATCGCATCGACGATGTCGGTCGTCGAGCCGCGGACCGCGTCGATATTGATGCCGAGCAGCTTGAATACTGCTTCGGTTGTCTTCTCCGTCTAGACCTTATGTTCGCCCCTGACGGCTAGCGGCCCGTCTCACGGCATGCTCTCGTATCGAGGGTTGCGCCGGATTGGCCGGTACCGAGCCTCAAACATGGAGGACGAGCCTGATGAACGATACCATATTCGTGGGCCTGGATGTGCATAAGGCGACGGTGGTGGTCGAGCCGATCAGCAGCTTCTCTTGCGAGGGCGTTGCGGCGGCGAGCGCCAGCGCGAATGGTCCAAGATAAGCCTTCCCGAGCATGAGGTTTCCTCCGTTATTTTAGCTGCGAGTGTTGGTTGCCGGCTTGAAGCGCGCTTTCGGCGCCCTCGGCGTCCAGAAGATCGCGCGGGCTGCGGATCGGCGCAGCGAGCAGCAAAAAAGACAGGCTCTTGCCGTGGCCGTCGAGGTCGAGGCTCGAATTGACCCCGCCCTCCAGCACATCGTCGAGCACGAAATTGAAGGCGCCAAGTTTCGGCAGACCGTAGCGGACGATGCGGGTCGTGCGGCGGCTGGCGAAGATCGCGCCGACGCGCTCCTCGGTGATCTGGTCCGCGATGAGCGGATAATAGCGCGGCGCGGCGCAGATCAGCGCGATGTTCAGCCGGTTACCCTTCCCGAGCGGGCATAGGCGATGCGGTGCAGCGGGACTTCGACGAGCGGACTCACGGCGCGTCTCCGAGAAACAAGACCTTTGGCGCTACCCGATCGCGCTCGATGAGGCATGAAGCGCCGATGAGGCGCGGCGTCAGATATCGGCGCAGACCGGCTCCGCCCGCCGGGCCGGCGCAATAGAGCGCTTCGACCTCGCCGAGCAGAATTTCCGCGCTCGTCGCATCGGCCAACTGCGCTGCGAAGCGAACGCGGATGTCGCCAGGCGCGCATGGGCGGACCATGTCGGCGTCTTCGTGGACGACCTGCGGCGGTCACTCGACGAGAGCGCATCCTGAGAGCGGTCGCGGCACACCTTACGACGCGAAATGCTCGCTGGCGGGGCTTATTCATCGGCGCTCGCCTGCGCCATGACCACCCGGCGCACGAGGTCGGCGACATTGGTGGCACCGATCCGCTCCATCACCCAGGCACGATAGTTCTCGACAGTCCTCTGGCTGATGCCGAGACGCCAGGCGATCTGCTTGTTCGACAGCCCCTCGGCGACGAGATGCATGACCTCGCGCTGGCGCGGCGACAGCTCGGCGATCCGCGCGAGAATTTCGGCTTTCTGGCTCTGCTTCACCCGCGCCTTTTCCTCGACCGCCAGAGCTTTCTCGATGCTGGCGATCAGCTGCTCGGCGCTATACGGCTTCTCGATGAAGTCGGCGGCTCCGTCCTTTATCGCCGCGACCGCTATGGCGATGTCGCCGTGGCCGGTGATCAGAATCAGCGGGATGGCAGAGCCCTTCTGCTTGAGCTGACGCTGCAGGTCGAGCCCTGACAGGCCGGGCAGCCGGACGTCGCTGACGATACAGCCGGGCGCATAGCCATCGCCCGCGGCAAGGAAAGCTTCGGCCGAGCCGAAGCCGCGAACCTGCATGCCCCGCCGCTCCAGCAGCAGCGATAAGGAGTGCAGCGCCGCCTCGTCGTCCTCGATCAGGGCAATCTTCATGTCGCTGCCGCTTCCGGCCGGCTGTGCACCGCCGGCAAGGTGAAAGATACCGTGGCGCCGCTTGCGCCGCTCTCGATCGACAGCCGCCCGCCATGCGCTTCGACGATGGAGCGCACCAGCGACAGGCCGAGACCGAGGCCGTCATCTTTTGTGGTGGTGAAAGGCGTCGACGCGCGCTCCAGCAAATCGGGATCGAAACCGGGGCCGTTGTCCCGGACACGGATGACAACCTGAGCCGGCCCATTGTGATCGGCTTCGACGATCAGCTTGCCGTCATAGCGGCCGGCGTCGGCCAGAGCTTCTGAGGAATTGCGCACAAGGTTGACGATGACCTGCCCGATCTGCAAGGCATCGGCTTCGACCGGCGGGAGATCGCGTGCAAGGCGAAGCTGGAGCGTCACGCCGTGGCGGTCAAGCTCGGCCTGGCAATAGGAGAGCGCCTCATCGAGCAGTCTGGCGACCGGGACTGCGCCGGTTTCGCTGCGACCGAGGCGGATGAAGTTGCGCAGGCGCCGGACTACTTCCGCCGCCCGTTCGACCTGGGAGATGACCCGGTCGCCGGCTTCACTCGCGGCGGCGAGGCTGTCGGCGCTCTTCGCCAGGCGCGCGTAATTGGCCATGGCCGTCAGCGGTTGATTGATCTCATGCGCCAGCGCTGCAGCGAACTCGCCCATCGTGCTCAACCGAAGTGCACGGCTCAGGGCCTCCTGATTTATCCGGAGCTGCTGCTGGATGCGCTGCTGCTCGCTGACCAGAACGCCAACCGCCAGGCCGGTGAAGGCGAGAATGGCCATCAGAGCCTGATAGGCGGTCGCATCGGCCGGCGTATGTCCGGCGAAATGGATGGCGGCGATAAGGCCGATCTGCGTCACCAGCAGCCCGCCGGCCACGCCCTCGAGCCCGAAACGCACCGCGGTCCAGATGATCGGCAGGAAAAACAGATAGAAGAGCTGGAAGCGATACGCATCCGCCAGTCCGAACACCGCCCATAGGGTGAAGAGGATCAGGACGAGCAGCGCCAGCAGTTCCCATGACGGGCGTAGCGTCCAGCGCCGCGTCATGACGATGAGCAGGAACGGCGTCAGGATGGTGATGCCGATGACGTCGCCGACCCAGAAGCGCAGCATGGCATGGCCGTATTTGGCGGCTGGCAGCATGTCGAACGCGACCAGCATGGCCACGTAAGCCGCGGCCACCGCGCCGGCGACGGCGACGGCCACCGTCAGCAGCAGCAATAATGATTGACGTGTCGCAAGAGTGAGGTCGAAGCGCAGGCGCGGCATGAGCAGGAGTGCCGCCGCACCGGCATAGCCGCCGCCGATGATCAGCGACGCCCCAAGCTCGCCTGCGAGCGATAGCGGCAGGTCGCGCACCAGCGCGTCGGCGAGCACCGGCGCAACGAACAGCCAGGGCAGAAATTCGATGCCGAAGAGCAGGATCAGGGCGAGGCTCAGTCCCGTCGGCGGGTTCCAGGGCGTGATGCCGAGACTCGCAAAGGGATGCACGTAGCTCACCCAGTCGAGCAGCACGTAGCCTGCGAGATAGGCGAGGGCGATCTCGAAATGACGCCGCGACAGCGGGGGTGCATCAAGCATGGCGGCGGGCACCGTGGCGCTGGACGGTCTCTGCATACTGTCGTACTCCCTCGGCGGACTCTTCACCCTTCCGTATTTATACGGGGGAACATGCCCCCAGGCATTGCCGCCCGGGCACAGGCCCCGAATTGCCCGCCCATTCTCCGCCGGCCATCCTTATCGGACGGAAACGGCGTAAGCGGAATGGCAACTCTCCAATCAGGCCCAGGCATAATGGAAATCGGCGCGATCGCGATCTTCGCCATCGCGCTGCTGCATACCTTCAGCACCCAGTATTTCCAACATCTGGCCCATGTTCATCCCACCCATGCGGGACTGTGGCACATGCTCGGAGAGGTCGAGGTCGCATTCGGCTTCTGGGCGATGGTTCTCGTTATATTTCTCGCATTGCATGGCGGGACCGAGCATGCGCTCGATTATATCGAAAGCTGCAACTTCACGGAACCCGCCTTCGTCTTCGTCATCATGGTCATCGCCGCGAGTCGGCCGATCATCGACTTCGCCGGAGCATTCCTGCATTACGTCTCGCGGTTGCTGCCCCTGACGTCACCGCTCGACTATTATGTGACGCTGCTTTCGGTCGGACCGCTGCTCGGATCGTTCATCACCGAGCCGGCGGCGATGACGCTCACGGCGCTGCTGCTGCGCCAGCGCTTCTTCAGCCGCAATGCGCCGCCCGGTTTCATGTACGCCACGATCGGTGTTCTGTTCGTCAATGTATCGATCGGCGGCACGCTGACGCCCTATGCCGCGCCGCCGGTGCTGATGGTGGCCGATAAATGGGGCCTCGACATTGCCGCCATGCTGAGCACCTTCGGCTGGAAAGCAGCCGTGGCGGTGATCATCAATGCCGGTGGCGTAGCTTGGGCCTACCGCGATTATCTGCGCGATCAGCCGAGAATATCCGGATACGGAGCGCTCGCGCGGCTGGATATGCCGGGATGGGTGATCGCCGTCCATGCGGCTTTCCTCGTGGCTGTGGTCGCCTTCGCGCACCATGCGATCGCGTTCATCGCCCTGTTCCTGTTCTTTCTGGGGTTCACCGAAGCCTATAAGCGCTATCAGTCGCGTCTAATGCTGCGCGAGGGGCTGATGGTCGCCTTCTTCCTGGGCGGCCTCGTGGTGCTCGGCGGTCAGCAGAAATGGTGGCTCGGACCGGTGCTCAGCGGCCTTGATCCGACTTCGCTCTATTTCGGCGCCACGCTCTTGACGGCCATCACCGACAATGCGGCGCTTACCTATCTGGGCTCGCTGGTCGACGGCGTCTCCGAGTCCTTCAAATATTCGATGGTCGCCGGGGCTGTGACCGGCGGCGGTCTGACTGTCATCGCCAATGCACCCAATCCGGCCGGCTTTGCGATCCTCAAGGACAGTTTCGAGGACGGCACCATCGGCGCGGTTGGGCTCGCAGTCGCGGCGATACCGCCCACGCTGACGGCAATCGGCGCCTTCCAACTTCTTCCAGGGTGAGCGCACATGACTACGATAGAGACACAGATCCGTCCAACAACCCGCCGGACAGCAACCGCCAAGACGGAGATCTATAAGGTGCTTGCCGTCATCGACGGCTCCGAGCGCACAGGCCGCGTTGTCGAATATGCGTTGAATCTGGCGCAGATAGGCAGAGCCTCGGATGTCGTTCTGCTTGGAATCGTGGCGCAACCGCCGGACGGCAGACTGCGCGGCTACGGCTCATTCAAGCGGGACGAGATCCACGCACAGCTCAAAGACGCAATGGGACGGCGCGCCGTCGGTGCTGCGGCGCGCCGCTTCGATCGGGCCGACATCGCCCATAAGGACCGCGTCGAGGTTGGCGATCCCGTCGAGACCATCCTGCGCGTGGCCGGTGAGGAAGACGCCGACGTTATCCTCATTGCCGATGCGCCTGCGGGTGTCGTTCAGCGCTGGCTGCCGAAGACCGTGGGCCTGTCGGTCGCAACAACAACGAGCCAGGTTGCGCAGCTGGCCGAAATGCCGGTCGTCGTCGTCAAATAGAGCTGTGCACCCGGCTTCGAAGTCGGAGGGGCGGCATAAGCATCAAAGTCCGCTGGGCATGCGGGGCAAGTTCGCCGGAGGCCGCCGCTTGTTCCGGTGGTCTGGTCATTGCCGGGTTTCGGGGCGAGACTCTGGTTCCAATGCATTGCTGCAATGCAAAAGAAGGCGTTCAATTTCGTGGGCGCACCGGTCATATTCCGATCAAGCAGAGGAACAGGCGATCGCAGTCGCCTTAAGTTCTTCTAAGCGAAACGGAGATCGATCATGCGTACTTATGAAGTTGATGCCAATCCTTTATCCGTTAGATATGAAGATCGTCGTGCCAACGGTTTATTGAATAGAATTCAGAATCTGCTAGTAGGATTTTGGTCATGGCTGAAGGAAAAGCGCGAGTATCACGCTGCCATTTCCGAATTATACGCGATGGGTGATCGTGATCTTGCAGACATTGGCATTGTGCGGTGCGATATACCGACGGTCGTGCGCAACGCACGCAAAGGAAATCCGTCGGTATCCCGCACGCGCCCTCGCACATAGCTGGCGCGACTGGGAAAGTATCCGTCGCGCCTGACTGACCTGCCCTTCATTCCGCCCGTCGGGCGCCGATCGAGTGGCGCCTCGAAGGGGGGCGCCGCATCAGGCTCCTTCGCGGATCAAGCGACCAGCGCATGCAATGCTTCTCCGTCGCGGAACATCGGGATTTTGGATGCGAACGCATCGAGACCCCAGACATGTCCGGCCTGCTTATAGATGAGATAGCCAAGCATCGTGGCGTAGACGATATGGTAGTCGACGATGAAGTTGTTCGTGTTCTCGATGTACGGGAAGTCCATGTGCGCCATCCAATAGAGCAGCAACAGCAGAATCCCGAAGCTGGCGCTGATCCGCACCATGAACCCAACCAGTAGCGATAGGCCGATCAGCAAATGGCCGTAGCCCACGAGAAAGCTGAT
Organism: uncultured Alphaproteobacteria bacterium; assembly: GCA_963798805.1. Lineage (GTDB taxonomy): Bacteria > Pseudomonadota > Alphaproteobacteria > Rhizobiales > Rhodomicrobiaceae > CAVZCK01. The sequence goes on along the minus strand of CAWCVC010000011.1, from coordinate 47,529 downwards.
GGTCGGAGCGATATTCGGCTGGGTAAAAACCGCAAACAGATCATGAAACGTCTTCGTATGGCTCAAGAACCCGACGACGCTCCAGCCGGGCACTAAAACCTGGTGTGCTGCCGCATACAAAAAAGTCCACGCCATGAGCATGCGCATGAGAAAGATGAAGCGCTTTTCGGTTATCGATTCCATTGGAGTTCCCACCTCTGCGTTGATACACAACTACGCCCGTCGTCAGCATCTCGCTCATGGGTTTGCGGCACATTGACGTGCGTCAATCGGCGACCGCCGCTCAGCGTCTATGCGCCTCCCAATGCGCTCCGACCATCGCTGGGCGGCGTGGCGGCATCGCTGCTGACGAAGCGGTTATTGCAGTGACGTGCGCTCAGTAAACGGCGTCATTTCGCTTGGTATTGCTCTGCAAATCGGAGGCGGGCGGGTTCGTCGCAGTGGCCGCCTCGTTGATCTGGATCTCAAACGCGTCCAGGCTCGAATTGAATTTGCTCGTCGCCCAAGCTCCCTGATCGGGTTTCATGCCGCGCAAAAAATACAGGATGGAAATTGCCTGAGCTTTAGGCGCCGCCCGCCTAATCTCACGCGCCAGCGTGTCCAGCTCGTCGACTTCGAAGCGCCGATCCAGCACGACGTGGTATATGTATTCTTTTCCGCTGCCATGTTGGACGAGCCTGATCGAGTGAACACCAGGAAACCGCCGTAAGGCCGCGCTGGTCGAAAGCGGAAGCGCAAGGCACGCCAGGGCCGCGAAATAGATCAGGACGTGTTTTCTCGATAGGGCCCGCCGAATGTTGCTGAGCTTAGCTATACTGAGCGGATTCATTGGCAGTGCCCCCCGATATCGTGAAGCACCTAAGCCTGCTCCCAATTCGGCAGACAGGCAATGCACCAATGCACCGGGACCGCGATTATTTGCGTCAACACCCGTCGGCGGGTCACGCTCTGTCTGGAAGCTCGGGGCGGCGCTGCCGGCCATCCAGCATGTTGGCGCCCGTTCGTGGTGATCGGCGAGGCGCGCTTAAATTGGGCCTCATTGAATGCAACAATGATTATTGCGGGAGGAGCACGATGATGCTGGGGGGCGCACGAGCCTTGCCCCTCGACCAGCCGAAAATGATTGAAATACAATGCATTTGGCGCCCCCTAGGGGCTTCGCCTTGGACGGCTAAGTAGAAGCGATATAGCACTTTTTCGGGTTCGCTAACGGCTCACCCATGAGCCTAACCCTAGTGCTTACCATGGCTTCGAAACATGATCTATTTGAGACGTCCCGAAACCGCCATCCCGCCGGCGATGCGGCCACCAACACTTATAAGCTCGCCGCCTCGCCGTTCGGCTGGCTTTGGCGCCTTTGCGGCGCTTGCAGCTCTGCTGGCGCAACGGTTGATATGAGGATAGGCAACTCGTCAAGTGTTCGTCCCAGCCCACTGCTTTAAAGTGAAAAGCACGCTCGCCTGTGAGCATTGGTCACGATTTCGAGCCGACTGGTTGCGGATTCCCGCTCTCGCCGCCGACGATAACCTAACTGATAGCAGCTTCAATTGATAAAGCGGGCGTAATAGCCGAAGTCGTGTTTAAGCCTGCTTTCTCTTTGGATTCGAATTTCATCTGAACAAGTTCGCCGCCTACGTCCAGACAGCTTGAGCCACAGTAGACCTGATCATTTGCAATGCTTTCTCGCCAATGGTAGGAATTTCCAGAAGTTCTGCGTCTTCAGCTTCGGCGACGCTTCTTATCGTCAGAAAACCAGCCTCTCTTAGCCGCTTGATTTTATTTCCGTGAGGCCATAGGGATACGCGTTTGAGCGCATCAGTTTGCCAATACCTTCATCCAAGATTGCTAGGTCTGACTCGGGATTGGGCTTTGAAACCTCAATGTTACGGAAATGATCGCTGCGCTCATGAAGCTCTACGGGATCTAAACGTTCGTCCAACCATTTTCGAAATAGATCCATTGTGAGTGGTGACCCAGAAGCCCGGTGATAGCTTCACGTAGGATCTCAGCCTTATCAAAGGCTTGGCAAGAGACAAGCATCATGTGCTCCATAGAGAATGGAACGCGGGTACTTGACTATTGAGTTGAACGCGGCAAAGCGTGGTAGCGTCGCGGATATGGTGGGAAATTGAAGGTTGCGTAGTCTCCGGGTGTTCAACCCAAAACAATTCCGGCGTTGAAGCGCCGGTGGAGACCACGCTATGCCAAACAATATCATAAACCTCGCGGACCAGCAGCCGGCGGCGACGGCGAGCGCCCAGCTTTTTGAGGATTGGTTCGATCCGATCGAAACCGCCGTGCGCGACCGTGTGCATGGTTTCATCCAGGCGATGATCGAGGCGGAACTCGATGAAGCGCTGTCGCGGACACGCTATGCCCGGAGCGCCAAAGCTTGCCCCGGTTCGCGATCAAAGACGCCGGATGGCGAAACCGCGGGTGACGGCCCGCTCCGGGGCCATCGCCATGGTCACCGCTCGCGGTCGCTGATGGGAACTTTCGGCGAGACACTGATCAGCGTCCCTCGGGCTCGGATCGAGACTCCGGATGGTAAGACAACGGAATGGCGTAGCAAGGTGCTGCCCGCCTACCAGCGGCGCACGAAAGCCGCCGACGCGCTGATTGCCGGCGCCTATCTGGCCGGGACCAACACGCGACGTGTCCGGCGAGCGCTTGGCGCGCTGTTCGGCGGCTCCGTGAGCAAGGATACGGTCAGCCGGGTCTGGCGGAAGGTGAAGACCGATTGGGAAAGCTGGAACCAGCGCTCGCTGACCGACGAACCCATCGTCCGGCTGATCCTGGATGGGACCGTCGTGCGCGTCCGTCTCGATAAGAAGGCCACGACGATTTGCCTTCTCGTCGTGCTCGGCATTGGCGCCGACGGCCAGAAAGTGTTGCTGGCAGTGAAGAATATGGGCGGCGAGACGGCGCAGGCCTGGCGGGTCGTGCTCGACGATCTGATCAAGCGCGGCCTGCGCAAGCCGGAATTCCTGATCGTCGATGGTGGCTCGGGGTTGGAGCGGGCGCTTGCCGAGCTCTGGAGCGATGTGCCCACCCAGCGCTGCACCGTGCATAAGCACCGCAATCTGCTCGCTCATGCACCAGAACGGCTGCGCGAGGAGGTTTCGGCAGATTACAATGACATGATCTATGCAACGTCGGCGGATGAAATCGAGAAGAAGCGTAAGGCGTTCCTGCGTAAATGGCGATTGCGCTGCCAGGCCGTCGCCGAGTGCCTGGAGGAAGCCGGCAACCGGTTGTTTACCTTCACCAGATTGCCGGTCAGCCAATGGAAAAGCGCGCGCACGACCAATGCGATCGAACGGCTGCACGAGGAATTCAAGCGCCGGATCAAAACGCAAACCGTGCTGCCTTCGGCCGAAACCGCGGCCATGATGTTCTGGGCGCTGGTCGCCTCCGGACAGATCAGTATGCGGAAAGTCGATGGCTGGAAGACGCTGGCTGTGAAGCCGGCCGATCTGCCAATTGACCTCGCCGCCTGATCCGCTACGTTCAGCCCGCCGGAGACCGCGCCAAATCAATTTCCAACATACATCGCGACGCTACCCGCAGTGGTCACGTTGCTCGCAGTCTGCGGATCAACGCACCGCGAGAGCTATTTCGATATTGTGATGGTCGGGATTGTCGGTTCCATACTGGCGCTCGTGGCGGTCATCATTCTCGGCACGCTATTCGGGTCGTTCTAAGGGGGGCCGATTTGAGGGTGATGCTACAATTTCGCCATGGCGTTCCCTGCCGGCCTTCCTCCCTCTACAACCCAAATGACCTTGCCACGGGTGCGCAAAGATTGCCCCGGCTAGCGTTGAGGCGGCACCTGCTGACGGCCAGACAGGCTGCGCCGAAGGCGTCACTTCCGTTTGCCGCACTGGAATACTCAAGACCTTAAGATCTTTTCGTAATTTGTCGGGAAGGCGACATCTTGGTCGCTCGCCGCGTGTTATTGGTTGCAAGATTTTACGATTATTGCCCGACAAAACCCGCCGCTCCGGCAAACGGCCACACCATCGCCAAGCTAAGACAGCGCTTCGGCGAGCGGGCCGGTTTGACTGCCGGTTAGCTGCGATGTCGGGCAGGGAATGGGACCATGCGCGCCGCACTCGTCTTCTTATGCGTGATGCTACCGCTCTTCGATTGGCCCGCCTCGTCCGGGACGCAGCAACTTTCGCCCGAAAGCCTTGCGCGCCATACGATCGAGCGGCGCGCGGCGCAGACCTCGGCTCCGGTACCGGTCACACTCGACAATTTCGTCCGCGCCGAATTCTGATCTCTACATGGGCAATGCCCTCAAGGAGGCGGGCGCCACCGGCAAATTCTTTCATCACCGGGAGCCCGTACAGATCGACAAGCAATTCGTCATCCGTCCCAATCGCGACACCCTTTACTCCACGGCGGTCTTCGATCTCGACGCTGGCCCGGTGGTGATCACAATGCCCGAGGCTGGCAGGCGCTTCATGTCCATGCAGGTGATCAACCAAGATCACTATGTGCAGGACGTCTTCTATGGCGCCGGGGCGCATACTTTGACAAAGGACAAGATCGGCACCCGCTACATCATCGTCGCTGTTCGCACCTTGGTCGATCCAAATGACCCCAACGACGTTGCCGAAGTCCATAAGCTGCAAGATGCAATCAAAGTCAGCCAGAAAAGCCCAGGCATCTTCGAAGTGCCGGATTGGGACCAGGCCGAACAGAAAAAAATACGTGACGCGCTGTTGGGGCTCGTTGCATTCACCGACGGCTTTAGAAATGCGTTCGGTGCCAAGGGGCAGGTCGATCCGGTCCGGCATCTGATCGGCACTGCAGCCGGTTGTGGTGGCAATCCCGACAAGGACGCGATCTATCTCAGCGTCACCCCGGCCAAGAACGGCGGCGCAACCACTTACAAACTCAACGTCAAGAGTGTGCCGGTCGACGCGTTCTGGTCGGTCAGCGTCTATGACGCGCACGGCTATTTCGAAAAGAACCAATACGGCGCCTATACGATCAACAACATCACTGGAAAGAAGAGCGCTGACGGCACGATAGCGATCCAGTTTGGCGGCTGCGACGGCAAGATTCCCAATTGCCTGCCGGTCATGAAGGGCTGGAACTACACGGTGCGGCTCTATCGCCCTCGCGTTGAGATCCTGAATGGCGAATGGACTTTCCCGCAGCCTCAAGCCGTGAGTGAGCTTGCAACTTCGTCGAGGAGAAAGTCATGAGTACAAAGACCGACCAAGCCCGGAAGGCCAATGTCAGCCGGCGCAACATCCTCCTCGGCGGCACAGCGCTCGCTGCCGCATCGGCGATAGGATCTCCGGAAGAGGTGCGAACCGCGCAGGCGCAGCAGCAGCCGGCAACCGCTCCTGCCACAGGCGGAGGCAGGAAACCGAACATTCTCGTTATTTTTGGCGACGATATCGGCCAGTCCAATATCAGCGCCTACACCTTCGGCTTAATGGGCTACAAGACACCGAACATCGACCGCATCGCCCGCGAAGGCATGATGTTCACGGACTATTATGCCGAGCAGAGCTGCACGGCCGGACGTTCCTCCTTCATCACCGGCCAGGCGACGCTCCGCACGGGCCTGTCCAAGGTTGGAATTCCTGGCGCCACTATCGGCTTACAAGCCGAGGACATTACCATTGCCGAGGCGCTGAAACCGCTAGGTTATGCGACCGGCCAGTTCGGCAAGAATCATCTCGGCGACCGGAACGAATTTCTGCCAACGGTGCATGGTTTCGACGAATTTTACGGCAACCTCTATCACCTCAACGCCGAGGAGGAGCCGGAGAATGTCGACTATCCAAAAGACCCCCGGTTCAAGGCGATGTTCGGCCCGCGCGGCGTTCTCAAATGCAAAGCCACGGACCAGGACGATCCGACAACGGATCCGCAGTTCGGGCGCGTCGGCAAGCAGACCATCGAAGATACCGGACCGCTGACCAAGAAGCGGATGGAGACGATCGATGACGAAACCACCAATGCGGCCATCGATTTCATCCGGCGACAAGCGGCGGCGAACAAGCCGTTCTTCTGTTGGTTCAATTCCACGCGCATGCACCTATACACGCATGTGCGACCATCAATGCAGGGCCGCAGCGGCATCAGCGAATATTCCGACGGAATGCTCGAGCATGACGATGACGTAGGCAAACTATTGAAGACACTGGATGATCTCAATATCGCCGAGGATACCATCCTCATCTACACCACTGACAATGGCCCGCATATGAACTCCTGGCCGGACGGCGCCATGACACCGTTCCGCAGCGAAAAGGACACAAACTGGGAGGGTGCCTTCCGCGTGCCGGCATTCGTGCGTTGGCCAGGACGGATCAAGGCGGGGAGCGTGTCGAACGAAATTTTCTCCGGGCATGACTGGTTCCCAACCTTGCTCGCCGTTGCCGGCGATCCCGACGTGGCCGAACGGCTCCGCAGCGGTTGGCAAGTCGGCGCCCGCACCTACAAAGTGCATCTCGACGGCTATAACCAGCTCTCCTATCTGACCGGCCAGCAGGACACATCGGCACGCGAAGGATTCATGTATTTCGATGACGATGGACACCTGGTAGCGACCCGCGTCGGCAACTGGAAAGCGGTTTTCTGCGAGCAAAAGACGCCGGGTACGCTGGACATCTGGGGGGAGCCGCTCACATGCCGGCGCCTACCCAAGCTGTATAATCTGCGCATGGATCCCTATGAACGCGCCGATATTACGTCGAACACTTACTACGACTGGACGCTCCGGCGTGCGTTCATAATGTACGGGACACAAGCGATCGTGGCGAAGTTCATCGCCACGTTCAAGGAGTTCCCGCCGCGACAAAAGCCGCAAAGCTTCAGTGTCGACCAGATCATGGAGCAGCTGAAGCAGCCCGTAGGCGACTAATCATCGCCATCGCGCCGGCCGCGTTAATGCCGGCCAGCGCAATCGTGGCCTGAACGGCGCTCTCGCTGCGCAGCATTAAAGCGACCGAATGAGTGCGTCGGCGCGCCAGCCGGTTTCCAGCGGCCATGGCGCTCCTGTCGTAGCGCACATGCCGTGCAGACGATTACGCCACGGAACGCAGACGCAGCATTGCAACGGACGCCTCACCCATTTGCATGCCGCGAAAGCCAAGTCTGGAACACTCATGAATGTCAATGAAAGGAGTGGACGCGCCATGAACACGAAACCAGTTGCCCATATCAAGCTTGGAGCAGCCGCGCTTGCAATCCTGTTTGCACTGGGCGTTGGGACGGTTGCATCGCCCAGCGCCTCAGCCAGCTCGGTGAATGCTCCCGCAATCGCAGACGCCGCGAGAGCTGCGTCGATCCTTGAGGATGTCCAGTGCCGGGTCCACCGCGTTTGTAATCGATGGGGCTGCCGCAGCGTACGCCGCTGCTGGGGAGGTGGCTGGCGGGGAGGCTGGGGAGGCGGCTGGCGAGGAGGCGTCTGGCGGGGAGGCGGCTGGGGGGGGCGTTGCCGGGTGCGCCGCATTTGCGACTGGCGAGGCTGCCGCAGCGTGCGTCGTTGCTGGTAGAGCCATGAGGCGGCCGCTGCCGGAATCAATCGGCCTGTGGTGACGCGGGCGGGGAGAATGGGACCGTCACTGGGAGCGCGCTGATCTCGAGGCCGGATAGTTTCCGGTACTTGGCTCAGCGCGCCGCCGCAGCAGCTGCTGTGCCAATCCGACGGCGATCCATCGGGGCATAGACCTGGGCGCGATGGCTATCGTGATGGCAGCCATCGCCGCCGAACGTCTGCTGCCTGCCGGTGAGAGCATCGCGCGAGGCATCGGAGCCGTCCTCGTCGCAGGAGGGGTTTTCCTGATCGCGCGAGCAGCCCGGGTTCGGATGATGCGGGAGCGCGCCACCTTCTCTGCTTTGGTCACCCCAGGCGTGCGGCGACCAGGGTCGGCAACATGCGTTCTCAACCGCAGTGCTTCATGAGTTAGCACTTGCCTCGGCATAGGCCCGCAACCACGCCAGGATGTCCGGCCAGCCTCGATGCGCGCGCGCACCCTCGCTCGTCAGACCAGAATGTGTCAGGCGCACCATCGTGAAGCCGCCTTCCTCTCGTAGGTCGAAGCGCACAAGCGACTCCTTTGCATTCGCATGCCAATCAGGCAGCCAGGTGAAGACAAGCAAATGCGGGCTCTCTATGTCGCGGTATTCGCCGCCAATGTGGAAGGCTTTTCCGCCTACGCCGATGCCTCGCATGATCCATTTGCCGCCCACACGCAAATCGGACTCCATGTGGGTCGTTTGGAACCGCCCTTCGGCGCCCCACCACTGCAAACGCTGGTCCGGATCAGTCAGCGCCGCAAAGATACGCTCCGCTGGCGCGTTGATTATGATTTCCTGGACGATTGTGTTGTCTGCAGGCGTGTGATTTATCGGCTCTTCTCCACGTAGCGCTTGAGGTCGCGCAGGCTGGCGCCCCAGAACGCTTCATAGTCACGCAGCCAATCGTTGACCGCCCGCAGCGGCTCGGCGTTGAGCTCGCAAATCCGCGCGGTGCCGTGCTGGTGCGCGACGATCAGGCCCGCGGACCGCAGCAACCGAAGGTGCTTTGAGATCGCCGGACGGCTGGTGCGAAAATTGCTGGCAAGTTCCCCGACCGTGCGCCGGCCACGGCGAAGCAGGCCGAGGATTTCCCGGCGGGTCGGATCGGCAATCGCCCGGAAAACCGCCTCTTGCTGTTCGCGCCTCTTGGTAACCATTTGGCTACCGTAACCAAATGGTTTCAGAGCGTCAAGTGTTCCGCTAGCCGCTCTCGTAGGGTAGGGCGCCGGGTTTCGCGTTCGTTTCGCCTCAAACGAAAGAGATGGATTCCGGCTGTTCCAGAATGCTCCGCATGGCGGTAATCGCGCGTTCGAGGACCGCCTCGCTCGGCGGCGCGCCGAGACACAGGCGGATACCCGGACTCGCGTCGTCGAGCGGTCGCGATGCACCCGGCGGGGCCAGCGTGATTCCCGCCTGAGCCGCCTGCGCCACAAGAGCAGTGACCGTGCGTCCGAGTGGAAGCGGCAACCAGACATGGAAGGCGGGCGGGGCCGAAGAGGCAGGAAGCCAGCGCTTGAGAAGCCGGCGGACTACAGCATCACGCTGCGCCGCTTTTTCCCGTTTTAGCAGCACCTGCTGAGCGAGACCGCGATCCCGGATCAGCCGTGACACGGTCTCAGCCATAGCCGGCACCGCCATCCAGCCCGTGGCGCGCAGTGCATTGATGCACCGGTCGCGGAACGCATCCGGCGCGATCATAGCACCGATGCGCAGCCCTGGTGCGAGGCATTTGGCGAAGCTCACCGTATAGAAGCTGCGCTCCGGCGCCAACGTCGAGATGGGCTCGGCCGGCGTGGGCAGCAGGAACCCATAGGCGTCATCTTCGAGCAGATAGGCATCGTGCCTCCGCAAGATATCGGCGATGGCGTGCCGCCGCTTGGCCGTCATCAGGGCGCCAGTGGGCGTTTGAAGGGTGGGCATGCAATAGATCGCCCGCGCGCCGGTCTCGGCGAATGCGCGGTCGAGCGCTTCCGGGACGAGGCCCTCGGCATCGATCGCGACACCGTAAAGTCGGTAGCCGGACTGGGCTGCAAGAGCGAGCATGCCGGAATAGGTGAGCGCCTCGGTCAGTACCGGCTCGCCCGGCTGTGTCACCATGCCGAGGGCAATCGAAAGAGCGTGCTGCGCGCCGTGAGTGACGAATACTCGCTCGGGCTCGACCGGCATGCCGTGCTCGGCAAGAAGGGCAGCAATCGCCTCACGGTAGTCCTGCCGGCCCTGATGCGGCAGATAGCCGAGCAGTCCCGTCATGGATCCGTCGGAAACAATCTCGGCGAGGGTGGCCGCGATGAGCTGATCTTCGCCTGTCGCCGGGGGCACGTTCAGTGCAAGATTGATGCTCTCGCGATCCCCACGCCCGTCTCCCCGCATTGATGCACGGCGCGGCAGCACGAAGGTGCCGCGGCCGACCTCGCCGGAAATCAGCCCTCTTTGCTCCGCTTCCGCATAAGCCTTGGACACGGTGCCCACGCTGATGCCGAGCAGCTCCGCCAGCTCCCGCTGCGGCAGCAGGCGCGCTCCGGGTTTCACCAGCCCGGCGGCGAAACATCTCATCCGGCGCTTCTTCACCACGCTGCGGCAGGAATTCGACGCAGCCGGAGGAGGGGAGGCCGAGCCGCTGGATGCGGCAGAGTAGCAGCCGATACGAGAACGAGCAGCACCTGGGGAGGAGCACTATGAGAACCATCCAAGCCATCGGCCTCGCCGTCTGTCTGGCGGCCGCCATCGCCTTCGGCCCGCCGGCAGCCTGTGCCCAAGACAAGCTCACCATCGTGGTTTTCGGCCCGCCGTCGCTCGGCGCCTTCCTCCCGCCCATCATCAAGGCGCAGAAGCTCGACGAGAAAAACGGCCTATCGATCACCTTCGACCAGCGCACGCCGGACGCCTATACGGCTCAGTTCAATTCCGGCGAATATCAGCTCGGCGGCAGCGCGGCGTTGCTGACGATCGGCCTTGCCGATCTGCGCGCCGTTAAGGTGACCTATCTTTTCAACCTCTTCGACTATTGGGGCTCAGTGGTCACGTCGCGGAAGGACGTGCAGACGCTGAAAGACCTTGAGGGCAAGGATCTCGCTGCCGCCAAGGGAACGACCAACTATGTGATGTTCGAATGGCTTGCGCGGCAGCAAGGCGTCGACACCTCGAAGATCTCCGTCATCAATACGGCGACGCCCGGCCTGATGGGCTACGCGCTTGCCGACCGCGCCAGCGCCGTGCAGCTCTGGGAGCCCGCCTATACGCGGTTGATGGCGAAGAATGTCGGCATCCGCGCGCTGGATCTGAAGATCGGCGAGAGCTGGGAGAAATTCGCCGCCACCAAGGACATTCCCTATCTGGGCGTCGCGGCGCATCGAGAATGGGCGGAGAAGAACAAGCCGCTTGTTCCCAAGCTCTATGCCACCTACAAGGCGGCTGCGGACTGGGTCCTCGCGCATCCCGACGAGGCTGCGGGCTGGTTCCACGGCATCGAGTTTCGGATTTTTTTCATCATGGTGCTGACGACCTTGCCCGCTTTCACCTTTCAGGTGCTCGGCGCGCTACGGGCGATGTCGAAAGACCTCTTGGAAATGGTGACGAGCTTCCGGCCGACACGGGGCAAGCTTTTCCGCGTCATGATCCTGCCGTCGATCCTCCCGGACATTCTTACCGCCTGGAAGGTCAATCTCGGCAACGCCTCGCGCGTGGTGGTGGTCGCCGAGCTGGTCGGAGCGGCGGGCGGCGTCGGCTATCAACTGCTTCAGCAGCAGCAACTCTTCGACATGGCCGGCGCCCTCGCCTGGACGCTGCAGCTCGTCTTTTTCGTGCTGGTCGTGCAGCGCATTCTCGCATTCATCGAGACCGTCGCATTCCGCTACCGGGCGGTGTCGGAGCGCGGCCTATGAGCGTGGTCGATGCTGGTTTCGCGCCGCCTGCCGCGGTGGCCCCGGCAGAAATCCGCTTCGTCAACGTGTCGAAAATCTTCGGCCGCACCGGCGGCGCTGACGCTTTCCGCGCCGTCGATGATCTCAGCCTCGATATCTGCGCCGGCGAGCTGGTCGCGGTGCTTGGCAAGACCGGCTGCGGCAAGTCCACCATGTTCAACATGATCGCCGGGCTCCTGGAGCCGGGCGAAGGCAGGGTGGAGGTATCGGGGCGGAATCCCTTCGGTGAATTCGACTGGTTTCGCGGCAAGATCGCCATCGTGTTCCAGAACGACCGCCTGCTGCCCTGGCGCACGGCCATCCAGAATGTCGAGCTTGGCCTCGAAATGCTTGACGTGCCAAAGCGGGAGCGGCGCGCGACCGCGCAGGGATGGCTGACCACGCTTGGCCTCAGCGGCCATGAGCATGATTATCCGCATGCGCTTTCCGGCGTCATGCGTGAGCGCGTCTCCATCGCCAGGGCTTTTGCAACCAATGCTGCCATCCTGCTTTGCGACGAGCCCTTCTCCGCGCTCGATGAGATGACCGCCAACCAGCTGCGCGAAGAATTTACGCGCTTGGTGCGCGAGAACGGCAAGACGGCAGTCTTCATCACGCATTCGATCAGCGAGGCGCTGCAGATCGGGCGCCGGATCGTGGTACTGATGCGGCCCGCCAAAATCGCCTATGACACGATGCTTCCGAGCAACGCCGCCAGCGCTGATCACGAGGAGATCAGAATGAACATTGAGCGCGTGCTCGGATCTTGGTCTCGAACAGGGCGCCGGCTGACGATTTCTCAAAGCAGCCAAATGCGCATGCGGCCGCGGCTCAGGATTCCGCTACCGTTTCGCCTCGCATTCCTCCGGCGTCGCCATACACTTCGCTGCCCAAGCGGAGAATTTGGAAACCCGAGCGTAGACGCCGTATTTGCCCGGCTGAGCGCAGCCTTCGCCCCAGCTCACCACGCCGACGAGCCTGGCCGCGCCCGCAGCGTCCATCGTCGTCAGAGGCCCGCCGCTGTCACCCTGGCAGGAATCCCGTCCGCCTTCGGCAAAGCCGGCGCACATCATGTTCGGCGTCACCGCACCATCGTAGCTGACCGGGTCGTTGCAATCCGCATTGCTGACGATGGGCACGGAGACCTGCTTCAGCGTGGGGGACGGCTCGCCGCTGTCGCTGACGCCCCATCCCGTCACCATTGCCGTTCCGCCGGGCACCGCAAGGCGCGTCTCAATCGCGGCCGCTGCCAGCGCCACGGAACGGCCTCCCTGCAAGGCGCCGTCGATCTTCAACAGCGCGACATCGTTGTCGTGGGTCGACGGATCGTAGTCCTTGTGGACGAAAATCGCCTCGACATTCTGGCGATGGCCGCCGCTGGCGAGGTCCGCTGTGCCGCTCAGCACATGAACGTCGTGGGGCTTGTTGCCGTTGACACAATGCGCGGCGGTCAGCACCCAATCCGGGCCGATAACAGAGCCGCCGCAGAACTGCGCCTTTGGCGTATCGGCGATCCAGGAAACCAGGAGCGCCACCTGCCAGGGATGTTCGGCGAATTCGGCGTCCTGGCCGCCGATGATCTTGCTATGACCGAGCGTCTTGCCGAGATAGCGCTCGACTGCGGCGAGGAACGGTTCGGAGCGCCCTTGCACGTCCGGAATGGCCGGATCTTGGGCCGCGGCCGGGAAAGAGAGACAGGCAAAGCCGATAGCGCAAGCCGCGGCCGCAATCGCCATCGCGCACCCGCTGACGGAGCGAAAGCCCCTCATAGGCGTCCCCATTATTTATCCGGCTTGATGATCGTGAGCTGGTCCCGCGTGGCGACGGAATTGGGCGCATTCCCCTCGAGCTGGAATTTCTCCGGCATCTTGACGACAATCTTGCTGGACTCGACACCGGAATCCAAGAGGTCCTTACGGATCTGAAGGCTGCGCCGAAACGCCTGCATCCGCGCATGTCCCTGAGTGGGCGCATCGGGCGCCGCATCGCTCAGCTCTACTTCGACCTTGGCTCCCTTCAGCTCGCCGAACTGCTCGAGCGTAGTGTCCGCGGCAGCCTTGCCGTGCTCCTTGTCCGGAAAAAGCTCCTTGAGCGGAACGCTGGCCGGTTGGTCGGACGTGCCAGAGCCCTTGCCCTTGAGCGACTCGCTGACGGGAACGCCGTCGATGGCGTTGACTTCGATCGCCACCCACGAGCCTGCAGCCTCGGGCGCGGGTTGCGGCTCGAGGGTCAAGACCTTGGTCTTGGTCCGCTCGGCAACCTTCAGCTTTCTTTCCTCTTCGGACCGGGCCTTGGCCTTGAGGCTGTCGAACTGCTGCGATTGAGTCAGCCGGTCCGCCAGGGTGAAAAATTTGCGCTGCAGTGCCGCCTCTCTTTCCGAACCATGCCCGGAGGGTCTTGCCGCGCCGGCGCGCCGCCGCTCCCGGGCGGCATCCCGCAAGCTGAAGCCCCGGCTGCGCGTCTCCGGCTCGCTCGGCCCAGCCGATGCGAGCACCGCCGGCTGATCGGCGGAGGAGAGAACCATGCCCGGCGAGGGCGCAGCCGGCCCGGCATTGTCCTTCAGCCATTTCCGCGCCATGGCGGCATAAGGGCTCTCGGGAAAGGACAGCAGGTAGTATTTGACCGCCTCGGTATCGTTCAGGCTCAGCGTCTGCTGCCACGCCTGCTTGTAGTTCCGCCGCATGACATCGTCGGGATCGATGAAGATGTCGCCATACATCACCCGCTGCTCGGAGGGGATCTGCTGTCCGCCGGAATCTTCGCGAACCTTGCGCCGGACGCCGTCGAAGGTCTTGGTCAGATCCCAGCCCCTGGTGCCGAACAGTTCGGTGAGATGGCGCGAATAGATGCTGCCATTAGATCCATCGCTGCCGCTCCAGGCGGGTCTGCCGGGCGAGGCGGCGAGGGCGATCATCCAGCTCGCATAGATGACTTCATGGTCCAAAGGCGCGGCCGGCGCGGCAAGGCCCGCGGGCGGGACCGGAGCAACGGGTTGGACGCCCCTCAGCCGCCCGGCCACGACCGGCCGGCAATCCTGCGGCGTATTCCGGCAGGCGTCCAGCACTAGCAGATAGGCCGCGACGCCGCGCTTCTCTAATTGCTCGCTGATGTAAGTGACCGGGATGTCTTCGAGCACGACATTGCCGGAACAAGCCGGAGCGTCCGAGGGCACGAGGTAGTTGAATTCGCTCCGTTGGAAGCCGTGCCCGGAATAGTAGACCAGGGCAATGTCGCCCCCATTGAGCGTATCCGCGAAACTCTGCACCGCCTTGATCAGCGAGCTGCGATCGGTCGCGCTGGCCTGGGTCACGATGAAATTGAAGCTTTCGACCCTGGCCCTGAAGCGATTGGAATCGAGCTTCGAGACCGGAAGTTTCGGCAGATGTTTGTAGTCCGAAACGCCGATCACCAGCGCCTTCTTCGGCACCGGCGTCTCCGTCATATAGTCGTCGGCCCGGGCCGACGACGCAAATGGGCAGGCGGCGAGCACAAACAGCGCGAGCGCCGTTACGGTTCGGCGGGAAGCAAGACCCATTCCGGCGGAGCCGGTGCGAAAACAAACTTTCATGTCACGACAACCTGAACAAACACAAGTAGAACGCCAATTGCGGCAAATCCATATGCCGGTTCCGGAACGTAAATAGCATTCGCTCGATGCAATGTCTTCCACCGAACAGATGGATGTGCACATTTCCGCAACAGGCAAACGATTTTTTTGACGCATTTCTTGGGTGTGTTTTTGGGTGTGCTGCAAATTATTCTCACAAAGCTCATCACCGGTGCGCAGCGCGTGGAGGCGATCCGAGATCGAGTCCAAGCTGCCCACGAGCTTTCTCGCAGCGTTGAAAAAATCCGCGCCAGACTTGATCGCGCTTCGCAGGCATGAGAACCGGAAACGCTGGAACTCCGAAGGCGAGGCCACGATGAACCGACCGCAGATCACTGCGTTTCTAAAGGCGTTGGACGAGACGCAGTATCTTTCGCCCGACCGTATGGTGGTCTATCAGCGCCGGCTTCTCGACACGCTTCTGCGCCATGCCCGCGCGGAAACGGCCTTCTACCCCGATCGTCTCGCCCGGATCTTTCGCGCAGGCGACGGGATCGATTGGGACCTCTGGCAGGAGATCCCCATCCTGACCCGGGAGGAGGTCCAGCAAAACTTCGAGACGCTTTCGGCGCGTTCCCTGCCTCCGGCCGCGGGCGAAGCCGTAGAGGATACGTCTTCCGGATCGACGGGCCGGCCTGTCCGGCATCTGACAACCGATCTTCAGAATCTTGCCTCTGCCTGCTGCAGCGAGCGCTTTTTTCGCTGGCATGGGCTGCGCCCCGACGCACTCGCGGCCAGAATCCGCGCCACAGACGATCCGGAGTTCCGCCTATCCCGATGGCCGGCTTCGTCAATGCTGGCGCGTCTGTCATGACAAGAGCCCGGTCATGGACCTTACGATCGCTACAACTCCCGCCGGACAGATCGACTGGCTGCAGCGGATCAAGCCGGCGTACCTGGCCAGCTATCCGAGCAATCTGCGCGAGCTTGCGCGGCTCGCGACCGACACGGGGGAGGCGCTGCATTTCGACCGCGTGCTCACCTGGGGAGAGATGATCTCGGAAGACATGCGAACGGCGATCCGCGATTATTTCGGCAAGGAACCGCTCGATCGCTACGGCGCCGGCGAGGTGGGCCACATATCCGGGTCATGCCCGGTTTCGCTCAAGCATCATGTCGCGTCAGAGCTGGTGCTGCTGGAGATCCTCGACGACAATGGCAATCCTCTCGAGCCCGGCGAAGAAGGCCGCGTCGTCGTCACGCCTTTCTACAATCTGGCAATGCCACTCATTCGTTATGACATTGGCGACCGCGGCGTGCTTTCGGCCGAGCCTTGCGGATGCGAGCGGACGCTGCCGGTGATCGAGCGTCTGCTGGGGCGCACGCGCAATATGTTCCGCTTTGCTGACGGCACTGCCTGCTGGCCGGTGCTGTTGGCGAATGAGATGCGACAGTTCGTGGCAACCCGGCAGTTTCAGGCCGTGCAGCGGAGCTATACGGAAATCGAGTTCCGTTACGTACCAGCCCGTGCCGGTCAGACCAACGATCTGGCAGGCTTGACCGCCTATATGCGGAAGCGGCTACACCCGTCGGTGAACGTGACAATGACAATCGCAGACCGCATTGAACGCTCGCCCAGCGGCAAGTATGAGGACTATCTCAGCCTGGTGAATTGATGCGGGTCCGCTTCGGGCGGTCCCTATATGACGCCATCGCAGATCCCGCTTAATTCGTGCGTTCCCGCCGGGCAGTGGCTCTTGCCGGTGGTCAGATAGAGATCATCCGGCAGATCGAGGCCAGGGTCGTCTTCACGGTGACGCCGGATGAGAGACTTCTGACCGGCACCGAAATGAATTGTCACCCCGCCGACGGTCCGCCAGTCGCTGTCCTCGTCGACTGAAGTATTTGCAAACAGCGAATATCCACTTTCACCCGGCAGCATCCATTCTGCGCCTAGAGACCCTGTTAAGCCGTTCCCTGCCAATTGGATGACCGACATGTCAAAGCGAAGATCGTCGAGCGGGTAATAGGCGAGGGTTCCCTTGCCGGCAAGGCCGGTGTCACTTCCAGATTGATAGGCGGCCAGGCCTTCCAGCGAAATCCGATCGATATACAGCTCCGCTTCGATGCCCAGCTTGCTGACCTCGGCGCCACTGATATTGAAAATGCCGCCAACCGGGCTGCCCGCCGGAAAGGTCGACGAGCCGTTCCAGGCTACGTGGCTTGCATAGATGCCGAAGAGAGCACGCGCCGGATCGCGCCAGAACAGATGCGCACCGATACCATAAAAGCGCTCGTCATCAGCCGAGCCGATCATGCCGTCGAGCTGCATGCCGAAGCGTTGCCCCAGCGGAAGCGCCAATGCGCCGCTCACCCCGAACTCATTTCCATCGCTGAGGTCCCCGCCGAATACGGCAACCTTGCCGTTAATAGCTGAAACCGCCGGTCTCGCGCTGACATAATCCGGTATAGGCAGATCATCCGCCCAAGCCGGAGATGACAGGGCGAACACCAGGGATGTCGTTGACAGCAGCCGCCAACGAAGACGCGGAACCGACGTGTTCTCGAACAAGTCTCGACTACGTTGTTTCATTGTGTTTTTGCAACCTCCGCGAGAATCAATCGGCAAAATAGCGTCTTTCCGGGCCGTTTGGAAGCGACCAGGGGGTCTCGATCAGCCTGCCGGAGAGCTGCTGGCTGCTTTTTGCGAAATTGAGTGACGACGCGGACAGGATCTCAATCGTATCGGGGACGCATCCGATTCCCGCTCCGGCTGCGTCTCCGACAGATCAGCCGGCGGCTCTACGGCAAAAATCAGCCACGCCTGTCCTGGCGTAGCACGAGCCCGCCCCCGTTCATCAGCCCTTGAGCGCGCGTCGCAAGCTCGGTGCGGTTATGGGCGCCGAAATGCCCGAAAAGCGCGGCGAGGTGAATCTTGACCGTCCCCTCCGCGATATCGAGTTCCCGCGCGATTTCCTTGTTCGAACGCCCCTGCAGGATATAGCCCAGCACGTCGCGCTGACGGGGGGTCAGCGCGTCCAGCTGACTGAAGCCGTCGGGCTCGCGGGTCGGAGGCGCCACGGGCGCATTCGAAGGCAGCGAGGCAGGGCCATGGGCCGCGCCGGCGATCATGAAGGGCGGCACGAAAATGTGGCCGCTCAGCATCATTTCGAGCGCCTTGCCAATTTCCTCGTCGGACAGGCTTTTGGGAATGTAACCGCTTAGACCAAGCGACACGCTCTTGAGCACGTTGTTCCGGTCCTCGGCGCCGGAAATGACCGCGATGTAGGTCTCAGGATAGGTCGCCCTTACCGCGCTGAGGCTTTCTGGCCCGGCCATGCCCGGCATCGAAAGATCGAACAGCGCCAGATCGATATCCGCCTGACGCGCCAGCAGATCGAGCGCCTCGTCGAGCGTCCCGACTTCGATCACCTCGTCGACGCCGAGTTGGTCCTTCAGGAGAAAATTGAGACCGGCGCGATAAAGACCATGATCATCGGCAACAAGAACCTTCATGACCGTCTCCCGTCATGGATTGGGCGGCCGATCCGAGGCGCGGACCGGCGCGGCTGTCATAAATCGCCGGTACCTTAAGCCTTTTTGCCGCACGGCGCATCAGACAGCACGCTATCTGCCGGCGTGAACACGTTCCGGGCCCCGGACCGGCATGCGCTTTTGGCGATCAGGTTCGATGTCGGACCGATCGACGATACTTGCGATGGCTCCAGCAACGACGTCGGGATCGGCCGGCTTCGTCAGCCATTTCACGCCGCTGTTCGCGACCGCTGCGAGCGTCGCGGCGTCCGTTCCTCCGGTCAGGACTAGGCCAGGAATTTTTCGCGAGAATGTCCGCTCCATCCGCCTTAGAAAATCGAGGCCGGTCTCCTCGCAGCCGAGATTGAAATCGACGACTATGGCGTCGGCGGGGAAGCCTTCGCTCAGCAGCGCCTCCGCCTCTGCAATCGAGGTAGCGCCCTTGGCTTGACAGCCGCGATCGGACAGATCGTGAGTGAGCGCGGCAACGATCATGGCATCGTCATCCATGACAATGATGCGCAGCCTTGGAAGGAGCCGGGCGGCTTCGCTCCCTCCCCGCTGATGATCGGGAGCTTGCTCGCCCGGAGCGATCAACGCTTCCGGCACGATCAGGGAAAAGCAGGTGCCCCGCCCCGGCTCGGACAAGAGCTTGACGTCGATGCCAAGAAGCTCGGCGTAGCGGCGGACGATGGACAGGCCAAGACCCAGCCCTTCATTCAGGCCACCCGCCTGTTCTCTCGACCGCTCGAATTCCTCGAAGATTTGCCGCTGGCGTTCCTTACTGATACCCGGCCCGGTATCGAGCACCTGAATGGCAATCGACGGGCCCAAGCGCCGCGCGATCACCGCAACGCCGCCGCGCCGCGTAAATTTCAGCGCATTGGAGACCAGATTGCGCAGCATGGTCTCCAGCAAGGCCGAGTCCGTGCTGAGATGGACATCGACGCTGCGGCTCAGGAAACGCAGCCCGCGGCTTTCCGCGTCGACCCGAAAGCCCTCCGAGATTCGATCGATCAGCGCCTTCGCGGATACAGTCGAACGGGTCGGTTGAATCAGCCCTGCGTCAAGTCTAGAGACATTCAGCAGCGCGTCGAACATGCCTTTCAGCGATTTCAGGGACTCCTCGATCTGATCGACCAGCCGCTCCGCTTCCTCGCCGTGCACGCGGCGGGAAAGGGCGCGTGCGAACAGGGTCATGGCATGTAAAGGCTGGCGCAGATCGTGACTGGCGGCGGCAAGGAACCGCGATTTCGCATGCGTCGCGTTTTCCGCATCGACATACGCCGCTGCAAGCGCTTCGTTGCGCGTAGCAAGCTCGCTCGTCCGCTTGGCGACCTGGGATTCCAATGCCTCGTTGAGACGGCCCAGCGCCCGCTCACGCTGTTTCAAATCGCTGATAAGCGATGCGAAGGACCGCGACAGGATCTGAGCCTCGGCATAGCTGGTGACCTCCGGCATCTGGGTATCATCGCCGCTCTGAATGCTCTCGGCGGCTCGGGCAAGGCGCAGAAGCGGCGCCGCGACGCGTCCCGCAACAGTCCAGGCAATGATGGCGGCGAGGAACGACAGGCCGAATCCCCAGGCGGCGATCTCGTCCTGCAGCTTGTGAACCGGCGCAAGGGCGACCTCCGCGTCCTGCCTGACAAGCACCGACCAGCCGAGGCCGGCGAAATTGCGGTAGCCGTCGGTTTTCGCATAGGCGAACAGATAGCGGCGGCCTTCAAACGTGCCTTGTTGCAAGGTTGGCGACGTCGTGCTGGTGACACGAAGAGGCTTGCCCATCATCTCGGGTGGGCCGAGGAGAACGGTGCCGGACGAGCTGAGAAGCAGGATATCGGTTCCCTGATCGCGGCGCAGCGTGCCGGTCACCGAGGCTCTGATCTCGTCGGCCCAGCTCCAATTGATCTGTGCAACGAGGACCCCCGCGAGGTCGCCGTCCTCGTCCTGAACCGGCTGCGCAATATTCAGCACGGCGCCGGTCTTGCCGCCGGGAACCTGCTTTGTTACCTCCTCGAGCGTCGCGTCGCGAAGGTCGCCATGCACGGGCGAATGCAACGCAGATTGAAACCATTGAAGCTTCGAGACGTCCTCGCCCTCGCGCCACCGGCCGGTCGCACGCACAATCTTGCCGGTTTTATCGGCGAATCCGATCCAGGCATAGTCGTCGCCCTTACCGTGCAATTCGTCGAGCCAGGCGCCGACGACCTTCGGATTCTCAGCGAGATCGAAAGTGCGGAACAGCCGCGCCGTGTCGCCGATCTCTCTCAGGCGCTCGAAGAGACTGCGGTCGAGCTTGTCCTGCATCTGATCGGCAAGAAGGATAAGCGAATTGCCGATACCTTGTTCGACGCTGGCGATACCGGCACCGCCAACTATCAGAGTTGCCGCCCCGGTCAGGCCAAAGGCCAAGAGCGAGATTACGAGAGCGAGCACCAGTCTCAGATTGAGAGGTTTTGCCATATCTTTACCGGCTAATCGGCCTCGCGCTTGCAATATATCGTTAAGGGCGCATCAGGGCTTTAAGAGCGGCGTTCCGGCAAGCGGTGCGTCAGCGCATCGCCGGCAGCGATCACGGAACACCTATAAAAACGGCAGGGATCTTAGCCTCTTGCGGGGTTTGCCGCCAGCGCGGTTACATTAAATTACCGTGATATACTTCCTGTCGGGGAGCGCCCTTGCTATCTTAGGGGCGCGACCGATCAGCATGGATTAGATGCACAGGATCGCCCAGGCCTGCTCTAGGCCACATGACGGCGCGATTGTCTCAATCTTTAAAGGATTAGTGAATGGTGGCAAGGGCTTCGGGGGTCGTCCTGCTTGGTCTCGCTGCGGTCGCTATTGGTGTTGGGGTGTACACCCACCGGCTGCACTCAGATACACAGAAACCGGCTCAAACCGCCAAGCGGGACGCGCAGCGCGCGCAGCCCGTCGTGGTCGCAAAATCCGTTTCGAAGGCGATGCCGCGTCAGTTCGACACGGTGGGCCGTGCCCAGACGATGGCCAGCGTCACGGTGCGCTCGCGCATCGACGGGGTCATAGATAAGGTCGCGGTGACGGAAGGCCAGGAGGTTAAACAAGGCGATACGCTGTTCGTTTTCGATACGCGTCTGCTCCGGGCCGGCCTTCAGCAGGTCGAAGCCAATCACGCCAAGGATGTCGCCCAGCTCGATCAGGCCAAGCGTGAACTCGCGCGCCTTGCGCCGCTTGCGCAGCGGGATTTTACCAGTAAGTCGACGCTGGATCAGCAGCAGGCGGCGGTCAACTCGCTCGAGGCGAGCGTCCGCTCTGATGACGCCATAATCGACAGCATGCATATCCAGATCAGCTACGCGACGATCAGCGCGCCGATCAACGGGCGGATCGGCAGCATCAATTCCAAGGTCGGCACCTCGATCAAGGCGAACGACACGACGCCGCTTCTCACGATCAATCAGATCCGCCCGATATATGTGAGTTTCTCGGCGCCACAGCGCTATCTGCCCGCCATCCACGAAGGCATGACCTCGGGAGAGCTGCCCGTCGTCGTCTCAGTGCCGGATCTGCCCAAAGTTTCGGAACGCGGTAAGGTCGCCTATACGGACAATGCCGTCGACGCGACTACCAACACGCTCGGCGTGTGGGCAACCTTTCCAAATGAGGATACGCGCCTTTGGCCGGGGTTGTATGTCAACGTCACGCTGATTTTCGGCACGCAGGAAGACGCGGTCGTTGTTCCCTCCGTGGCCGTGCAGGCCGGCCAGAGCAGTCCGTTCGTATTCGTCGTCAAATCTGACATGACGACGGAGTTGCGCCCGGTAACCGTTGACCGGGTGATCGCGGGCGAAGCCGTAATCGCTCATGGGTTGGCGCCCGACGAAACAGTCGTCATAGACGGGCAGCTTAGGCTTTCGAACGGCACGAAGGTGACCATCACCAAGCATGGTGGAGCTCAGACCGCTGAAAAGCTGGCGGAAGATCAGCACCCGGGACCGAAGCCCGGCGGACCTGCGGAGCTCACGAGATGAGCCTGCCCGAGATTTGTATCCGCCGCCCGGTTATGACGACGCTGCTGATGCTGTCGTTCATCGCCGCCGGCATATTCGGTTACAGGCAGCTGCCGATCGCGGCTCTGCCACGGGTCGATTTTCCGACCATCCAGGTTACGGCCACGCTTCCCGGCGCCGCGCCGGAATCCATGGCCGCATCCATCGCGACCCCGCTCGAGCGGCAGTTTTCGACCATTTCCGGCATCAGCTCGATGACCTCGGTGAATTCGCTTGGTCTGACCCAGATCACCCTGCAATTCGATCTCGACCGGAACATCGATAGCGCGGCGCTCGACGTTCAATCGGCCCTGACCACGGCGGCGCGGCGGCTCCCGCCCGAAATGACGACGCCGCCGAGCTTCCGCAAGGTCAATCCTGCCGACGCCCCGATTCTATTCATTTCGCTGACATCGAAATCTCTGCCGCTCTATACCGTCAACGAATACGGCGACACGGTCATGGCGCAGCGGATTTCCTCGCTGCCGGGGGTGGCCCAGGTCAATATTTTCGGCTCCCAGAAATTTGCTGTGCGCGTCAAGGCGGATCTGAAGGCGCTTGCCGGCGCCAGTCTGACGCTCACCGATCTGCAGAACGCCGTCGCCAATGCGAACACCAACAAGCCGCTCGGCTCGCTGAGCGGCGACAAGCAGTCGTTGACTCTGCAGGCCAGCGGACAACTCGCCAAGGCCGCAGATTACGGATCGCTCGTTGTCACTTATCGGAATGGCCTGCCGGTGCGGCTTCGCGATGTAGCGACCGTCATGGACGGCGTCGAGAATGATCAGATTGCGAGCTGGTTCAACGGAACGCGCTCGATCCTGCTCGCCATATACCGGCAGCCGGATGCGAACACCGTTTCAGTCGTTGATAGCGTTAAGACGATCCTGCCGAACCTCACAGCACAGATACCGCCATCCATAGAAACGCATGTCGTGATCGACAGATCGCTGCCGATCCGCGCCGCCGTGGACGACGTCCAGATCACATTGGGCATCGCCATCACGCTGGTAATCCTCGTCATCTTCCTGTTCCTGCGCAGCCTGACCGCGACCATCATCCCCGCGATCGCACTGCCGATCTCGCTCATCGGCACCTTCGCGGGCATGTATCTGCTCGGCTACAGCATCGACAATCTGTCCCTCCTGGCGCTGACGCTCTCGGTCGGCTTCATCGTCGACGACGCCATCGTCATGCTGGAGAACATCGTTCGACATGTGGAGGGCGGCGAGCAGCCTTACCAGGCGGCGCTGCGCGGCTCGCGCGAGATCGCCTTCACGATCCTGTCGATGACCGTGTCGCTCGTCGCCGTGTTCATTCCCGTGCTGTTCATGGGCGGCATCGTCGGACGGCTGTTCAAGGAGTTCGCCGTCACGATTTCGATGACGATCCTGATCTCCGGCATCGTCTCCTTGACCCTGACGCCGATGCTGGCGAGCCGGATGCTGCGTCCGCAGGTGGAGCACGGCAAGCCCTCTCTGCTCTATCGATTGTCGGAGGCCGGGTTTGATGCGCTTCACGCCGCCTATGACTATTCCCTGCGCTTTGCCCTGCGCATCCGGCCGGTGATGCTTCTCATCACCTTCGCGACCCTGATTGCTTCCGGCTATTATTACGTCACCATCCCCAAAGGCTTCTTTCCCGAGGAGGATACCGGATCGCTGCTGGCGACGACAGAGGCAGGGCAGGACGTGTCCTTCGACGCGATGGTCACGATCCAGCAGCAACTTGCGAAGATCGTGCAATCCGATCCGGCGGTCGCCGTGGTGAATTCGACCGTGGGCGCAGGCGGTCCGAACAATTCGGCCAATTCCGGCCGGATGTTCATCGGGCTGAAGCCGCTCGAGGAACGCAAGGTATCAGCGACGGAAGTCACACAGAGGCTGCGCCGCAAGCTGTCCGGCATTCCGGCCGCGAACACCTTCATCCAGTCGGTGCAGAACATCCGGGTGGGCGGACGGCTTTCCAAAAGCCAATATCAATATACGCTGCAAAGCTCAGACATCGCCGCTCTGCAGGACTTCGTGCCGAAATTCGCCGAAAAGCTGGCCCAGGCGCCAGGCTTCCTCGACGTCACAACCGATCTGCTGATCCGCTCGCCTCAAGCCTTCGTCGATATCGACCGAGAACGTGCGGCCGCGCTCGGAGTCTCGGCGGATGCGATCCGCGACACGCTCTATTCCGCCTTCGGCGCGCGCCAAGTGGCCACCATCTATACGCAGACCGACGACTTCGAGGTCATTCTGGAGGCGGGAGAGAACTATCAGCAGAACATCGCCGACCTGTCGCAGATCTATGTCCGCTCTGTAAACGGCGCGCTGGTGCCGCTCACTTCCGTAGCCGAGGTAAGGCGGACGGCGGGGCCGATCACCATCAACCACAGCCAGCTCATCCCTTCGGTAACGGTTTCGTTCAATCTGGTGCCTGGCATGTCGCTTGGCGACGCAGTCAGCCGCATTCAGGAGGTTCAGACCCAGACTGGCCTTCCCGCCTCGATCACCGGCGGGTTCCAAGGAACGGCGCAGGTCTTTCAAGATTCGCTCAAGGGGCAGGGCATCCTGATCCTTGCGGCGGTTTTCGTCATCTATGTGGTGCTGGGCGTGCTCTATGAGAGCTTCATCCATCCGGTGACGATTCTCTCCGGCCTTCCTTCGGCAGGTCTCGGCGCGCTTCTGACGCTGGAATATTTCGGCCTCGACCTTAACGTCATCGCCATCATCGGCATCGTCATGCTGATCGGCATCGTTAAGAAGAACGCGATCATGATGATCGACGTCGCCCTGCACAAGCAGCGGTCGGGCGAAACGTCGCCCGAAAAGGCGATCTACGAAGCCTGTATGTTGCGTTTCCGGCCGATCATGATGACGACGATGGCGGCGATTCTCGGAGCGATCCCGATCGCCGTCGGGCTCGGCTCCGGCTCCGAACTGCGCCGGCCGCTCGGCCTGGTTGTGGTCGGCGGCCTCATCCTGTCGCAGCTTCTGACGCTTTACATCACGCCAGTGGTGTTCATCTATCTGGAGAACGCGCGGCGCTACTTCTTCCCGCTCAAGACCGAGCCGCAGCTTCCCAATACGCCGATCGGAGCCCCTGCGGAATGACGGGGTGCGCCCGCGGTCAGCCGCCGATCATGAAGCGAAGATTGGTTGCAAAGAGCAACAGCGCGAATCCGGCCAGAACCGATGCCTTTGCCGGAAATTTCGAAGCGGTAAACGGCACGAGAATAAACATGAGCTGCGGCAGCGTCACCGCAGGGCTGAACTGCATGATCTCCGCGGGATTGAAGACGAAGAAAAACGCCCCGCGCATCGCCGTATAAGCAATCAGAGGCAGCATCGTTCCGCCCGCCATCTGCCGCTCGGCACGCCAGCCGGGCGTCAGCGACGCGACCAGCATGACGCCGAAGAGGATGATCACTCCCGTCGACGCGAAGCTGGTGAAATAGTTGGAGAAGAACGGCTCGAAATAGCCGTAGTAGTTCGGCCAGATGGGCACCGCAGCGTAGGCGTGCGGCATCGGGGCGGCGATATTAAAGAACAGCCAGTTCAGAACGACCGAATAAAGACTCGCGACGCTGTGGTCGCTCATCCCCGCGTAAAACCAGAACATGCTGACCGACGAGCCGCTTTCGTGATTGGCCGGGTTGGCCGCCAATTGCCCGTTGATTGTCACTTCGAGGACGAACAAAGCGACTGGCGCTACAAGTCCGTGGGCGAAGATCCATCGCGCTGCCCGCAGATCGAAGCCGCGCCGCCGAAGCGTGTCGACGGCCGGAATGATGATCAGAAAGGCCGATACGCTTTCATTGAGACAAGCGGCGGCCAGTACGCCGGTCAGCGTGAGCGCCCCTTGCACGCTCCACTTCTCACGCAGCCGCAGATAGAGCGCGATATAGAGGGTGGCGAGCGAGGCGGTCAGGATCTTCGACTTGGTGATGCCGGAGAAATACCAGACGCCGAGCGACGATGCGTAAATCATGCCGCAGACGAGAACATAGCGCCGTGGGACGAGCACTTCGAACGCCGACAGCGCCGCCAGCACACCTCCCGCTCCGATCGCTGCGAACAGCGCCGCCAGCAGATGGTGCGGAGCCACCCAGGCGAAAAATGGCGCGACGATCTTCATCCATGTCAGCGCCAGCGCGACGGTCGCCGGATGAAAGCGGATCAGGCGGTCATCGATATTGCCGTAGGCGATCGCCGAATAAAGGATCGAGTCGGCGCCGAAGCTTGACGAGCCGTTATGCGCTTCGAGCGTGAGGTATGTCAGCCAGTAAAGGCCGAAGGCGCCGACGATCAGCCACGGATAAAACAGTCTGACAAGACTCTCGGGCGTGGCAAAGCCGCCGGCCGAAATCTCGGGATAAGGGATCGTTCTTGCTGCAACGGCAGTATCAGATGCGTCTGTCATGGACGCTGACCTCATCCATGCGGATGCGCCAATGCGTTTCGCAAAGGGCCGCATTGTTCGAAATTGCCGAGAGTAACTGAGTGGGAGACGCTTTGGCAGCGGTCCTGGTTCGCCGCCAGGGATTGCGCCGGTCGCCAAGCGAATTGCCGACCCCGGAGGGCACCGGACCCGTGCGCAACCATTTTGCCTTCATGCCGCTCTTTCCGCCTGACCGCAATCTTAAGCTTTATCTTATGTCGAGACGGTGTCGAAAGCGAATGTCCGGCGGTTCAGAACAAACCGAATCCACAGCGTCAGCAGGAACTCCGAAGTGCCCGCAACCAGAAGCGCCAGGAGACTCATGGCCTGAAACACGGAAAGCGGCAAGTGGCCGAGCAGCCATTCGACGCCGGTGACCGCGCCGGCAATCACCGGCAGGATGGCAACGACGGAATCGACGAGTTCCAGGACCCGGATCCGCGTGGCGGAGACCAACAGAAACACCATCTGCACCAGCACGTAAATGAAAGCCAGCCAGACCGGAACTGTCCAGAGCGGGCCGCTTGCCTCCGGCTCGAAACCCGGCGCCGTCCAGATCGCGGCCGTGGCCAGCGCCGTTCCGATCACGCAGATCAGAATGCTGAACCATTCCTCTGTGTGCGCGATGCGCGCGGGCGTTCGGGCTGTGCTTTGGGCCACTGTCATGACGTCCCCTCGCAAGACATTCACGGATAAACGCATTGGGCTTGCGTGAACGCCCATTATACGAAAATCGCCGCGCATCCGCTCCAGGATTTCGACCAGAGATTCGGACGTGCGGGCGCCCGCGAGGCCCATGCAATCCGCCGTTTATCGTGCAGCAATCCTGCCCAAGCCAAGCAGCCATAAGACATAAGCTCCAGGCGGGACGTTCTAAGCCGTTCGGGCTATGGCTTTTCTTCGAATGGAGTCTCGCCCGCGGCTGCGCCTAAATGGTCGGCGACACAGGTGCTTGCCGGGCAGCGCATCGGGGCGTTCACGGCAGCTCTTTAGGAGGTCAATGTGCTTCACGAAGAGCAAGCAAAGCTGCAAACCGTCATGACATGGCGGCTCGGCCCTGTCGAATCGCGGCCGAGCACCGATGGCCCGGCGATCCTTGCGATGCACATAAAGCGACATCGACGATGACGCCGGCAAATACCAACGAGACCGCAGTGCGACTGTAAAGCCCGTACTCCCTGGGCGTCACGCGGGTGAAGCCTTCGGGCCACCCGCGTGACAAAACTGGCCCTCCGGCGTTGTGGCCCCGAGACAAACGAGATCATTTTTTCAGGAAGCTTGGTAAATGGCTGATGACGAAGACCGGCCGTTGATCTTGGTCATCGACGACGATCCGAAGATGGCGGAAGCGCTGTCGCTTCTGCTGGAAGACTGGGGATTCTCGCATGTCACGGCCGAATTGCCGAGCGAGGCGGTTCGCACGCTCGGCAACCGTCTCGACGAGGTTCGCGCGGTCATTACCGATTATCATCTCGAAGACGGCTTTACCGGCATAAAGGGCGCGATCGCCGTTACGAACGCTATCGGCCGCCCCGTGCCGACGCTGGTGACGACCTGTTTCCTGGATCTCGCCGAAGCTGCCGGCACCTTTCCCGTGCTCGCCAAGCCGTTCGATCCGAACCTGCTGCGCCAGTGGCTGATTTATCAGCTCGAACGCGACCCGACCTGCCATTGAACGAGCGCGGCGAGACCGGATCGATACTGCTCCGCCGACTGCCGTTTAACCGAAACGATTTGGATTTTGTGCTGACGGGCGCTTTGCGCCGCGCCGGCATTTCGTATGGCGTCTGCGAATAGATGAAATGCTATATGTTTGCTCGGAAGGATTTGCCGGAAGGAAGCAAGAACCTGAGGTCTTGATTTAAATGGTGGAGCCAGGCGGGATCGAACCGCCGACCTCGTGAATGCCATTCACAATTCCTTAGACGTCAATAATCATCGCTATTCATAAAAATCAATTAGTTACGTCGGTCTTTCCGTCACATGTACGCCGTATTTTCCCTGAATTATGATACTTGTTGTTAGCCCGGTGTTAGCCGCAGGTGCAGCATGTCCGCGAGCAGGCAGGTACGTATCGGAGTAGCGCAGGTCAACGCGCTCAAACCCGGCGAGGTGCTGCGCGATACTGAGGTGAAAGGGTTCGGCGTGCGCCGTAGGGACGGCGTCGTCCCGAGCTACTTTCTGCAAACTCGCGTGAAGGGCCGTCTGCGCTGGTTGACCATCGGCAAGCATGGCTCGCCCTGGACGCCAGCTACAGCGCGGGACGAAGCAATCCGCCTGCTTCGCCTCATCGCCGCCGGCGGTGATCCCGGTATCGATAAGCAGCAGTCGCGGCGCGCCAGCACCGTCGCTGAGGCAGCGGCACTTTTTATGGCCCATCACGGGCCGCGCCTGGCGCCGATGACCCGTATCGATTATCAGCGCGTATTCGACAACACCATTCTGCCAGCCTTCGGCTCCCGCCGCATTCACGATATCAGTGCCCATGATGTCGATCGCTTCCACGCCGGTCTGATCGCCACGCCTCGCAAGGCGAATCTGACGCTCGCTATCCTCTCCAAATTCATGAACTGGCTGGAAGCGCAGAATCTGCGACCCAAGCATTCAAACCCGTGCGAGGACATTAAACGGTTCAAGGAGAACCGGCGCGAGCGGTTCCTCACCCAAGTCGAGCTCGATCGGTTGGGAAGGGCGCTTGCCGATGCCGAGCGGGGAGGGGAGAATATTTATGTGACCGCTGCTATTCGGCTCTTGATCCTCACAGGAGCTCGCCTCAGTGAGATCGTCACGCTCAAATGGGATTACGTCGATGTCGAGCGGGGACTAGTCTTCCTGCCCAAATCCAAAACCGGCGCTAAGCCAATCTTCCTGAATGAAACCTCGATACAGGTGCTAAATACGCTGCCGCGCATCGAAGGCAATCCCTATGTCATTGTCGGCGCGGTCTCCGGCTCACATCTTGTCAATCTTCAAAAGCCTTGGCGGCGCATTCGAGACCGCGCGGGATTGAACGAAATCCGACTGCATGATCTCAGGCATTCCTTCGCCAGTTTCGCTGCCGCGCAGGGCGCATCACTGCTGATGATCGGTAAGCTACTGGGCCATACCCAGCTCCGCACTACGCAGCGCTACGCTCATCTCGTTGCTGATCCGGTGCGAAATGTTGCCGAAAATGTCGGCAATCGGATTGCGCCGTCCCTCGTGCCGCCTTCTGCAAAATAGACAGGATGCTACCTCAGCCGCGAATGACGGCGGATTATCCGCAGTTGGATACGCGCATTTGCGATTATGCGATTTTTCGCAAAATTACATTTCTTTAAAATCGTTTCCGCAACATATCGCTGATTGTACGTGGGATTTCGCTGTTTCACGCTGCTTCTCATCAACCGCTGAGAGGCACGCTCATGATCCAGTCCCATCCTGCTTCACGTTACCTCACCACCGCCCAGGCGGCCGAAGTGCTTTGTCTTTCAGCCCGCACGCTGGAGCGTATGCGCGTTGATGGCAGCGGGCCGCCCTTTCTCAAAGCCGGGGGCGGGAAACGTTCGCGCGTCCTCTATGCGCTGACCGACATCGAGGCCTGGCTCTCCGGTCACCGCTTCGGCTCGACCTCCGAATACCCCCGCCACTCGCTGTGAGGTTCCATGCGCTGGTTTGTCGCCATCCTCGGCCTGCCCATGGTGCTCGGCCTCACCGCCGTCTCGGTCATCATGAATTTCCGTTTCGGCCTCTTGCTCGGGCGCTCGCATCTGGACGGCCTCATCTACGCCGCCGCGAGCGCCTGCGCCGACATTCTCAAATGCTTGATCCCGATCGTCCTGGGCTGGAGCTGGGCAAACCGCCGCCTTTTCATCACCTTGGCGGCAGGCCTGCTGTTTCTGATCTTCACCGCTTATTCCGTCACCTCATCGCTCGGCTATGCCGCGATCAATCGCGCGGAACGTTCCGGCCAGCGCGCTGCCGAAATCTCCCGCCACCGCGATCTGCGCGCCGAACTCGACCACAAACTGGCTCAGCGCACCAGTCTGCCGGCCTTCCGGCCTGCGGCGACGCTCGACGCCGAATTGCTGGCGACCCGCCAGCATGCGCGTTGGACCGCCACACGCGGTTGCACCGACGCGACGCTGGCGGAGAGCCGCGCTTTCTGCGACGGGTATTTTCGGCTAAAAGCGGAGCACGCGACCGCTGAGGCGGCAACACGTCTCGATGAGGATATCGCAGGCCTGCGGCGGCAAGTTGCCGGCTTCAGCGAAGCGGCTCAGACCGGCGGCGCCGATCCGCAGCTGGAGCTGATCGCCCAGATTCTCTCCCTCGGGCAGGATACCGCCAGGCTCGCCCTCACGATCCTGTTGTCGGCGCTCGTCGAATGCGGTTCAGCTTTCGGCTTCACGATCGTGCTTGCCATGTGGAACCATCCTGCTGCCAGGCATCAGTCTGCAGACAATACGAGTATCGCACCTGTTGAAGCTCCGCCAGTTGCGACGGGGCTGGAACGGCAGCCCGTTTCGCTTCTCCCGCCGCCGGCCGCGCGCCCCATGCTTGAGGCACAAGACACCCGGTCTGTTACCGCCTGGGCCGATGCGCGGCTGATGGACTCTCCACGCCGCAAGATATTCGCTGCCACCCTCTACGCCGATTACATCAAATGGTCCCACGACAAGGCAGGGGCCAATCCGGTGACCTGGACGGCATTCGCACTCTGGATGGCAGACGCCGGCCATGCTGAAAACGTCAGCGAAGCCGGCCGGATATTCTATCTCGGTATCGGTTTAAGAGAGCGAGCCGTAATCGTTGGTGACTGAGCTCGGGACGATGCCCACTACAGACGGTTGAGACGGCTGCATTCTTGTCGTGGTTTTGCCGTCGGGTTTCGATCCGTCAGTGTATGTTCGGGACGTATTGATTTATCCTGAGGCATTTATGATTGGGGCAGGGGGCTTGGGCGGCCCCTCCAGGCCGGGCTCGCGTGAACGGAGCCACTGCGTGTCTCCGCCCTTCGGGCTTGGATCCCTGCCGCGGCAATATTCCTTACTCACGACTGCGCAATAATACTGGAATTGCTTTTGTCGAAACGTGAAGGGTCTGTGTATAGGCCTGTGGATATTTAACCAAATCTTAACAAACAAATTGAGAAAAATTAACTATGCATAGTCTCGGTATCAACCATAACCCTGGAGGAAAAGTTATGACTACCGAGACCAAACCTAAGAAATCCTATTTTAGTCGCAAGAAACACGAGAAGCAGCCGGATGAAAAGCCCGCTGCGGCAGGAGTTGACGCTGAGCCGCAGGAGCGCAAGTACGAGCCGAATCCGGCAACGGCGGAAGCGCGGGAGCTAATCAACGAGACCGGCCGTGCTGCCGCTTACGCAGCGGAAGCTCTCGTGTCTAACAACGCTCGCAATCGCACAAGCCAGGTCGCGAAGGTCCGACGCGAATTGCAGACAGATGCGGTTGGGGATCTGATTGCACAGGGCAAGATCAAATTGCCCGAGCGCCCTGCTGCGAGCCATGCCGCGCGCGCTCGCCACGGCGCTGAAAGCCCTATCGAAATCAGCTAATCCGCATGAGGCGGCGCGTACCCGCCGCCGGCCCGGAACCCGTGCTCACTACGCCGCACGGATGTCCGGGCCGTGTGTCTCTAAGTGATTGGCGTAGAAAGGATTTACCATGCTCGTTGAATCACAGTCTCAGCTCCCCGAGGAGACCGAGGAAGCTCCCTTATCAATTTCCGTGACGGCGGAAGAAGCCTCAACTCCCCGCCCGCGCCTGCGCCCGCTCGATGAGGCCGCGGTGCATCTATCGAATGCCCTGCAGACGGACGAACTGCGCCAGGCGGCGGGGGAGCTGGCCACTGAATACAAGGAGCTGCGGGAGAGCGTCGTTGCCGATCTCCAGCGCGCCGGCACGAAGATTACCGAGGCCATTCTCGATGCCCGCCGCGGCATCGCACCAGCGATTGGAGGGCTCGCCGGCGACATCGTTACTTCGCAGGTTGAGAAGGCGGCCGGGTTTGCGGATCGGATCGTCGCTGGGCGCACTGAGAATTCTGTCGAGGCAAGCCCACAACGATAGGGCAGCGATTACAAGGAAATCCTGCGCGTCAGAGTAGGCTTCCCCTCGACTTGCGCTTTTCTCCGATTATGGCGCGCAACCCGTTCCGCTGCCGTACAGATCGGCAATTTCCGGTGCGGTCAGTACGCGGTCATAGATGCGCACATCGTCCATGTAGCCGTGATAGTAATCACCCTGTCCCGTGCGATCGCCGACGGTCAGCGCGACCGTACCGCTGGGGTGGGAATTGACAACTGATCCTTGTTTATTCAACACGCCGTTATAATAGATTTGACTTACGCCGGTGCCGTTAAAGGTAAAGACGACATGCGTCCAGCTGCCGACGGGCGGCAGGCTCGTGGCGTTGAGCCCGTTTGCGCCGCTGACATCCAATTCGTTGCTCACGTGACCGCTGCCGTCATACTGGACTTCGTAGTCGTCGCTGGAACCAAGGAACCGCGCGCGTGCGCTGAGACTATCCGGGTTCATCCAGAACGCGATCGTCCCCTTATCGGTGGCAGGAATGGTAAAACTGGTTATCTTGAATCGGTTATTACCCGTGAAATGGAACGAATTGCCGATAATCCCCGGCGCGGTAGCGCCAGCGGCGGTCATGCCGCCGGCCATGGCACCGTTATAGCCGTTGCCGCTGGAATTGTTGGCGGTGGTGCCAGAGGTTTCATCCATATCCCACTTCGCTACCAGGCCACTCGTGGTACAGCCGCCGCCGCTGGAGCAACTCGAACCCGACTGTTCGACCCAACTGCCTATATTGCACTGGAAGTTGGCCGATCCGGTGGCCGGTCCCGTAGAGTTGGTCACACCATTAATGTCGGTATCGTTACCTGTCGCGATCGTTGCTGAGCAACTGTCGCTTCCCACCGTCCAGTTGACGGTTGCCGAGGCGCAGCCCGCATAGGTGCTGCCGCAGGCATTCGTCACTTCCCAGTTGACCGCCAGGTTGCCGACGACGACGACGGCGACTTTCTTCGCGCCGCTCTTGCTGCTGGCATTCATATGGATATAGATCGGATCGCCGTTGGTGAAGGCGAAGCTCGTTCCCCAACTCACCCCGTCTTTGCTGATCTGCACGTCCGGCGAGCCCACCACCGTTGCCGTCTTCGTGCCGGAAACTCCGCTCACGGTAGCGCTAGAGCTATATTGATCCCCTGCCGTCGCATCGGTCACATCGGTGAAGTCGAAGGGCGACCCTCCGCCAGCCGTGCATGTCGCGCCCGAACTGCTGACGACGCCCGCTGCGCAGTTATAGGTTATGTCCCCGGTCGTCGGCGCAGTGGAATCGGTGACGAGCTGGTTGCCACCATCCGCGATCATTACGTCCGACGGCACGGTGCAGGTATCGCTGCCTGCGGTCCAGGTGGTGCCGGAGGTAACGGTGCAACTCGATGGGCAGGCGTTCGCCGTCGCATTGGCAGGTAGGTTTTCCAGGAAGGACGAGCCACCCGTATACCATTCGGTATCGTATTGGGTCGGTACATAAAGATCAGCGGCATTGTTGTTGGTGACGACGCGGCACTCGCCGCACTCGTCAATCTGCAGGCTGCCACCACTGCCGGTCACCATGAAGCCACTGTCCGCGCAGGCGGTGCCGCCGCCACCGAAGCTACAGCTAGGTTGTTTTGCCACGAGACCAACCGGTACATTCAACTGGCCCGCGCCGTTATCGCCCCAGCAGGTGACAGTGCCGTCATTCTTCTCGGCGCAGGCATGAGTACCTCCGGCCGCTACCGACACGTAGCCGGTGCCGCCGGGCGCGCCGCTCACCTCGCCGTTGCTATTATCGCCCCAGCATTTGATGCTCCCATCCGTTTTTAACGCGCAGACTGGATCGTAGCCGGTGCTGACGAAGACGAAATTATTGCCGGACGGAGGTGATCCTCCGGGCGGGTTAGGAAATGCCGTGCCAATCGAGCCGTCGGTCTTGATCGTATAATTCCACTCATCGCCGGTGCCGACCTGGGCGACATTGGTCGTTGGATAGCCGGTTTTATAGCCGCCCTTGCAGGTCATAGTATTGTCGCTCTTGACTCCGCAGACGACATGAAACCCGCTGCTCACCTCGACATAGCCGCTGCCGGCGGGAGTGCCCGGCGGGCTGCCCCAGCATTGGATCGAACCGTCGGTTTTCAGGCCGCAGGCGAAGTCGTTATTAGCTCCCCCGTCACCGACAGACACCGCGACAAAATCTTTGGTGCTTGGCGCGCCGCTGACGACGCCGTCGGCATTGCTGCCCCAACAAACGACCGAATCGTCGGCCTTAATGGCACAGACATTTCGCCACGCGGCTGATACGGAAATGAAATTCGTTCCCGACGGGACATTGCTGACCTCGCCGTGGCCATTTCCCCCCCAACACGCGATGCTACCGTCAGTTTTGATCGCACAGACTGTATCGCTCTTGCCGGAAAGCGTCGTCGCCGCACCGGGGCAAGCGGCCGCGAAAGCGAGGGAATCTAATGCAGCGCAAAATAGGAATACGACCGGAACCAAAACGCGTAGCCCGATATCTGCGTCTGCCATAGTTGGCATCCGATGGCGTTTCTGACTCGTCTGGTGCATATACCTCGTGATGTGTCTTTGTTTTTCTTCCCCCGCGGCGGGGTCCCGCATTGCGAGTCCCCGTCAACGGAACCGCGCTAACGCGATCCCGCCCCTTGTGGCTGCCGCTGTTTCAGGTCGCGCATTTCCTCGCGCAGCGCGCGGTTGTCTTCATCAAGCGCCTTCACTTTGGCGTCGAGCTCCTTCGTCGCCTGAATCAGCGGTGCGATGATCTGGTCGTAATCGACCTCTTTCATGCCCGTTTTCTTCTCGGTCATCACCGCCTGCGGCATCACCTTCTCGACATCCTGCGCGATCACCCCGGTCGAGGGCCTGCCGCTATCCTTCCAGTTGAAAGAGACTCCGGTCAGATGCTCCAGAATAGCGAGGCCCGAAACGGGCACGATATTCGTCTTGAGGCGTCTGTCCGACCCGTGGAAATAGCCGGCGGCGTTGTTCACGTTGTGGCTGTTCATATCGAGATTCTGCGTCGCGGTGTGGTTGCCGAGATCGTCGCCGCTGCCCAGTGTCCCGGAAACGCAATGCCAGGGTTCGTTGTTATTGCAAGGCATATGCCCAATCGCGGACCCCGAAACCAGAGCACCATCGTCCGTGCTGACAGCGGAATTGGTGCAGTCACTCGCGTTTGATGAGCCTGCTCCGTAAATGACGCCTTCGGCCTCATTGAAATCGGCGTACGTGCCATGGTAGCCAGATACATAAACGGCCATAACCCGACCGCTTCCTGCGGCCAACGTCCCCCGGCTATTTTTAATGAGCTCAAGCATGTCGCTCATATACGCCCCTCTGGAACCCGGATAAGCAGTATTGCAGGCGGCATCGACCTGGGCGACGCTATCGGCACTCTTATTTAAGGACGGCGTTAAGCCGTTATACGTCAATGCCCATGCATTCTGGGCAATGCATATCCCGAATAAAGCGGCAATTCCGATGCAGTGTCCTTGATATGCCAAGCGTCCCATAATATACCCCTTCTACCGTCGCAATACATTGAAATGCAATAAATCGTCAGTTTTCAAAAACGTTCGTTTATTAAATATAAAATATAACAATAAGTCGTTAATTTTGTATAAACACTAGAGCAATACGTTCGAATTGTTTAAAGTTGCTTCTTCCGCTGTTGGAAAATAATCACAGTCATCGCGCCTTCTATTGGTGCTTATTCCAAAAACGAACGTTTTTGATACGCCGTTCAATCTCCCTGCATTTCGATCAGTATACTGACGAATTATGTATCAAAACTCTGTATCATAAGTTATAGTATCAAAGTTAATACGTATACTGAGTTTTGATACATGCTAATTGGTTATGCCCGCGTCTCTACCCTCGATCAGGATCTCGCTCTGCAGCGGCAGGCTCTAAATGCAGCCGGTTGTGAGCGGATTTTCGAGGAAGCCGCATCCGGTGCAAAAGCTGACCGGCCGCAGCTTGCTCGCGTTCTCGATCACATGCGCGCCGGCGATACCCTCGTCGTCTGGAAGCTCGACCGTCTCGCCCGATCCCTCCAGCAGCTGATCGAAACCGTTGCCGCCCTCGATGGTAAGCACGTCCAGTTGCGCTCTCTCACCGAGCAAATCGATACCTCAACGCCCTCCGGCCGGCTGACCTTTCATATTTTCAGCGCCCTGGCCGAGTTCGAGCGCTCGCTGATCCGCGAACGCACGCTCGCCGGCCTTGCCGCTGCCCGCGCCGCAGGGCGCACCGGCGGACGGCCGCGCAAACTCACCGAGGAAGATATTGAAATGGCGAAGATTCTCATCTCCACGCCGGGCTGGACCCATAGCGCGATCGCCAAGCGCCTGAATGTCGGCCGCATGACGCTCTATCGCGCTCTGAAAACAAGGAAGCAGGAGGCTCTATGACCACGCTTTACCGGATCGATCCCACAGCCAATATGGCCAGGTTTTATGCTGTGACGGTTCAACCAACCTTGTTCGGCGAATGGACATTGATCCGGGAGTGGGGTCGGATAGGTCGCAGGCCGCAATATTTGCTGAATACCTACGAAACGATGGCAGGTGCTGCCGAGGCCAGGGAGCGGCTGATCGCCACTAAGCAGCGGCGCGGTTATTGTTAAGACGAGCGGGTGCCTAAATGGTTACTTGCTTGTGTTTCACCCGCCGAAACCCTATAATTGATCTATGAAATTTGAACTCACACCGAAGCAGGAAGCCTGGATTCAGGCGGAAATCGCGGCCCGCCGGTTCAAGGATGAGGCACACGCACGCGCCTATCTGAGCGGTATGCTCGACGATGCCATACAACACACGCATAGCGGCGATTACACTATCGACGAGCTCCGTCGTCTTGTGCAGGAAGGTATCGACAGTGGCCCCGCCGTTGATGAAAACGGCAACCCGCTCGACGGCCCTGCCGCCATGGCTCGCATTTGGGAACGTGTCCAGGCCCATCGCCGCGCGTGACCTATCAGCTCACAAAGAAGGCCGAAGACGACCTTACTCAGATCCTTCTCTATCTGGATGAGCGCAGCCCGACCGTTGCGCTGGATTACCACCAGCGCTTTCTCGAAGCTTTCACCTATCTCGACCACTATCCCTTCCATGGCCAGCTGCAGCCAGACATAGGCCCCGGTATTCGTCACTGGGTGATTAAACCCTTCCGGGTTTTCTACCGCCTGACCAATGAGGACATCGAAATCACGCGCATACTGCACAGTGCACGGAATATTCCCGAACATCCTGACTTAGCATCTCCGTCGATTCGCAAGTCTACCGCCTGAAAAATCGTGTCTTTTAATCGAAAATGATAGCGGCACGCTATACCTGATCCGATCGCGGCAAATCGCTTTTTCTGGATCTTTACCCCCGGCGAATATAGTGAAGTTCAACCCACCTGTGGCGCGCCACAGGCCCAAGGCCGTAAGGGGAAACCCGAACGGCCTTTGCTTTATATCAACCCGATTCCACCATCGCGGATGCCGATGCCACTCGCCGCTTCAGAGGCGGAGAGGCTATTGTTGAATAGCTGCCTTGTGCATCCTCTCCATGAAATTTCATATAATCGTCATGAATATTGAAGTCATAAATCAGTATAATTCTATCGATTATGACGCGTTTTCAGACAATAGGAGAAGTTGATCTCGACAGCTACGGCCGCGCACTTGTGCGTGTCGGCCGCTACTCGCAGGGCAACCAGATCGCTATCGCTCTGGTCGATGCCGATACATCCGAGCCGATCGCCACCCTATCGACTAATCTCTCGGCCTACGATATTTCTACAGACCCAGATGCGATCGGTATTAAAAACTGGAGCGAAAATGCTCCACTCATTAAGCCGCTGCTGGCCAGCGGTCTGTTCAAAGACACCGGCGAGCAGGTCGCCGGCGATCACGTCAAAATTCCGATTTGGCGGTTGGCGAATCCCGAACACGTCCCGCCAATGCCGCCGCAACGCGGGCGTGCCCGGTAGCCTCATTGTCTTTATGCAGAGCATAACAAGCAGCTGAATTCCGATGTTCTCAGACCACGGTGCGCGCTGGTTGAGGGAGGTATTCCGCAGACGGAAGTTCATCCAGATTAAATCTACGCAATATCATTTACGAACATCGAAATTCAGCCGTTTCTTATACACCTCTAGCCGCTGGCGAGCTCTATCAGTAATATCATCATAATATAAAAGCTCCGAATAAAGCTCGCCTAACCGGCGGCCAGTGGAATGCTCCTGTATGTCCGCTGTGCCAAACCATCCTCTACCACTTGGAAATCGCTGATGTCCCACCACGCGATTGGGATTAATATGAGTGCCTAGCAGGTAGCCGTAAAATCTTTTGAGCCTTCCATTCGATTTTGCGGCGAGTAACTGAGCATATTCCATCAAATCGCCTATATGCTCATCCAGATACACGCTAGGCGCTTTAAATTCGATGATGATTGCCGCTCCCCCTTTGTTAAAAATCGCTATATCCGGACGCTTTCCAGCATTTTGATCATAATTCTTTTTGAATATTTGCTCCAGTTCCTCATCTATACCGCTCTCAAATAAAAACTGGTTGTCATTCCACCGTATCTTAGAGAGCGCCTTATCTGACGCGATATAGTCGTAATAGTGATATTCCTCGCTTAGTAGCCAAATGTCATGATCCGTAACGTCGTGGCTGTCCCTTCCCATCGGGAAGAAAATGCTGTGAATTAACCTTTCATCCTTCCGCCTTTTGCCATCGTCGATGTTCTGAATATCCAGTTCTCTTTTCACCGCAACATCGAGCGTCTCTATAATTGCGGCCCGGCGAACCACGAGCTGAGACAGGTTGGCCATATCGATACTTTTCAGAGATGACGTATATTTCCAGGCAATATCGTTAACCTTTTTTCTGAAATCAGGGCTGCTGGGCTCAAGCCGCAATATCTCCTGCTTAATATCGAAGATGTCAGAGGTGTCCCTTATAATTCGATCTTGATAAGCAGTTAATACGCGCTTCACAACCGCGTCTTCGGTGTCCCCAAAATGTATCCTTACGTTCGCTTCAGCAATCATCTCGCCAGATACGCCGTATTTTTCGCCGACTTTCCTAATAATCTTTGCCTTGTCCCAATCGGGCGGCGTTAACATCTTATTTATAGTCTCATCCAAGCCCGCGATCATTTCCTCGAATGAAAGTAAATCGGTATCAAATAACATTTCGTCATTTTGCGCATCTATCGGTATATCAAATCCATCACGCTGCTCATTGACGTGCTTATCGAGGTAAGCGCCGACAATTAAAATAAGATGGTAGAAGCCATTGATCGGATTGTTTTCAACGCTTTTTGTTTTCAAATAAAGTTTCGTGATTGATTTAACGACAGCCGATTTTGCGCATAGCGCCACCACATTTTGAGGAATTGCATATTTGTTCTTGTTGAGTTTATAGTGCTGGACGCAAAATATTTCTTCCGACCCGCCTTTGTCGTTTTCAGCTAACTTTCTCTGAACCTTAATTTCCTTCTTCTCGGTTATCTCGGGAAGCTCAGCCGCGTGCAGAATCAACTCCTCCACTGTGTTCTTATATTTGCTTGTAAACTTGATCTTAAATTCACCTAGAAATGATTTTAGGCTTACGAATTTGGGCAGGAAGCTAACCATTATATGGTTCTTGAGTGATTCGGCCGAAAAGATTGCCTTCAAATCTTTATCTGCAAAAAGTCGATTGTATATAGTCTCACGTATTACATCCAAAGTCATCGCGGTCCGAAAGGCCGTAGGTCTGATAATTTCAACACGGAATGAATTCTCGTCGATTTCCTTCGTTCCCCGGTCAATATACAGTGTCCGCCGTTTATAAACGTCCCCGTCAATATAAACACTATCGATCATAAGCTTGGAGAAATAATGTAAGAACTGAATGCGTCCGGATCCTTTGCACTCTCCGATCCCAGCTATTCCGAGATCGTCCTTGTAAGACGTATCCTTTGTCACAAAGGCCTTTACCTCAGCGTCCCCAAGTCCAGCGCCGTTGTCAGTGCACGTGATCTTGAACTCGACCTTGCTTCCGTCCAACTCTCGATCAAAGAACTCCACCGCGAAGTGGACCTTCAGCGGCTCTTCCGCAGTCTCATTGCTTTTTCTAATTAAATATGAATCGACGGCGTTTGAGAATAGCTCATCAAAAACGATATAAGGATTAGAATTTAGCTTGGTATTTTTTAAACTGCCTCTGATATCTAGTGTCATGATATTTTCTGTTTTCTGAAGCCTCGCCGGGACATCAATTACTTAGCAAACAGAACTTCTCTATGCAAACGCAATACCTTTAGGCGCCCAAGCATGAAGCGGAGAGAGCGAGGCATTCTTCTATTGAGCAGTTGATGAGAGACAATTTTCAGCACCTCGCCGTCAGGCGTTCAACATATTTCGATTTAGCGGCTTCAAATCACGTGTTATCTCAGCCTCTCGCTCCCGCGCCTGCGCCAGCTCGTAAGCTGTCTGGATCCGCAGCCACTGCTCCGCCGTCCCGCCAAACACCTTCTCCAGACGAATGGCCATTTCCGGACTAATGCCGGCGCGGCCGGTCACCAGATTGTTCAGCGCCTGGCGCGTCACGCCGAGCTTGCGCGCGGCCTCGGTCACGCTTATCTCAGCGTCTTGGATCAGCTCGCGGATGCCGTGACCAGGGTGCGGCAGCTTGCGCATTACCGCAGTTCCATATGCAGCTTGCGTCCCAGCACACTGGCCGCGCGGTGTATCGTCTCAAGTGACACACCGGTCTTGGCGGGGTCGAGCAGGCGATCCAATTGCGACCGGCTGGTATTCATGCGCCGGGCCATCGCCGCCTTCGACAAATGCTGAGACCGCATCGTTTCCGCAAGTTGCCGGGCCAGGACATTCTTTACCGCCGCAGCAAGGCTCTCCTCAT
Source organism: uncultured Alphaproteobacteria bacterium (assembly GCA_963798805.1). Classification (GTDB taxonomy): domain Bacteria; phylum Pseudomonadota; class Alphaproteobacteria; order Rhizobiales; family Rhodomicrobiaceae; genus CAVZCK01. The sequence goes on along the minus strand of CAWCVC010000011.1, from coordinate 5,560 downwards.
AGACGCCCTCTTCCTTCAGAAAGTCGTCGAACGACGAACCCAGATGCTTATTTTCCGTCATCGTCGTACTCCTTCATACGCTTCACCGCGACATCCAGCTCTCTTTGCGGTGTTTTCTGGCTCTTTTTGACAAAGCCGTGCAGCAACACCATGTGCTCGTCCCGAATGCAAAACAACACACGTGCAATCCGGCCACCTGTCAGGGAACTGCGCACTTCCCACAGGCCTCTGTAACCTTTCAGCGGCCTGCATAGCGGCATTCCGATCGGCCAGCTCAGTTCTACATCCAGTATATCGCGGCCGAGAATGCGCCGATCCTGCTCGTCCAAGTCCTTCAAAAACCGGCGTACCGGCTCCTCGCCGGAGGCCGTGCGGAAAAATCGAGCGGGAAGGATTTTCATATACCATCTATATGTACCATATCTGGTACTGCTTTTGCAACTATCTTCTTGCCCCTCGTCCGCACCTCTCGGTCACCCGCCGTACCGCTGCATAACGCTTTCTTTTCTAATGGGCGCCGCCCCTCGCGCAGGCAAGGACCGCTGGCGCTGAGCCGGCGGGTTTCCCCGCCCTTCCTCCGCTTACGCTCCGTGCAGGCCGGGTGATCCCCCTCCCGCCATCTCTCCTTGCCTTTGCTACCCCCGCGCGTCGCCCGCGAGGCAGGGTTTCAGGCGCGGATTACGCCTAAAACCCTGAAACCATTGAGAAGGAATGTTTTATGTCTCTCATCCATCAAACCCAACCAGTTCCCCTGAATAAGCTCAAGCCTGCCAAGGCCAACGTGCGCAAGACCGGGCGCGACACCGGCATTGACGAACTGGCCGCCTCCATTGCCGCGCATGGCCTGCTGCATCCGCTGACCGTTGCGCCCGAAATGGGGAAGGACGGGGAACCGACCGGCCATTTTGGCGTGATCGCCGGAGGCCGGAGACTGGCGGCGTTGAAGCTCTTGGCGAAGCGGAAAGCGCTGCCGAAGACCGCGCCGGTCCCCTGCGTCACCGTCGATGACGGAGGAACGGAAATCTCCCTCGCCGAGAATATCAACCAAGCGCCGATGCACCCCGCCGATCAGTTCGAGGCGTTCGCGGCACTACAGGCGCAGGGACTTACCGCCGAGGACATCGGCGCGCGCTTCGGCCTCACCGCCCGCGCCGTCAGACAGCGCCTGCGGCTGGGCGCGGCCAGCCCCCGGCTTATGGCCCTTTATCGTGAAGGCGACATCACGCTCGATCAATTGATGGCCTTTTGCCTGACTGACGACCACGCGGCGCAGGAGCGGGTCTGGGACAGCCTCACCTACAATAAGGAACCTTATCTGATCCGCCGCCTCCTGATGGAGGGGCAGGTTCCTTTGACCGACCGCCGCGCCGTTTTCGTCGGCGCGGAAGCCTATGAGGCCGCCGGTGGCATCATCAACCGCGACCTGTTCTCTCAGGAGGAGGGACATGGCTATGTCACTGACGTAGCATTGCTGGAGCAACTGGTTGCCGCCAAGCTCCATGAGGTCGCCGATGTGGTGCGGGCGGAAGGCTGGAAATGGGTCAATATCAGCCCGGAATTCGACTACCGCGAAATCGCCGGTCTGCATCGTGTCTATCCCAAGCACCGCGATCTGAGCGAGGATGAGCAGCAACGGCTCGATGCGCTGGAACGCGAATACGAGGCCGTCCCGGAGGATCAGCCCGATTTCGAGGCCGAGGTTGCGCGGCTGGAGACCGAGATCGAGGCGCTGCGCGGCGAAGCCGTCTTCGATCCCGATCACATCGCTTGCGGCGGGGCGTGGGTGTCGCTTGGCGATCGCGGCCACGCGCGGATTGAACGCGGCTTTATTCGTCCGGAAGATTTGGCCCCGGCCGCAGAGGATGATCTGGACAGCGATGCGGCAGAGAATACGGGCGCGGACATCCTCGACCATCCCGCTCAGGAACACGGAGAGGTGGAAGCGACCCAGATGCCCGACAAGTTGCTGTCCAACCTCTCCGCTCACCGCACGGCGGCTTTGCAGCACCGGCTCGCCACCCAGCCTGACATTGCCTATCTGACTGTGCTGTACACCTTTGCGCTGCAAACCTTCTATTGGGGTGATACCCGTCAGACCTGCCTCGACATCGGCCTGCGGTATGCCGCCCTCGCCACCTATGCCGACAATCTGGACGCTAACCCGGCGTCACGCGAGAACGAGGAACTGCACCAGCGTTGGGCGCAGCGCCTGCCGAAAACAGCAAGCGCACTCTGGACGTTCATCGTCGATCAGACGGCGGACGACCGCGCGGCTTTACTTGCTCATTGCGCGGCGCTGACGCTCGATGTCCTCCATCGACCCGGAGAAGGCTGCCTTGGCAAGCACGCCCATGCCGACCAGCTGGCCGCAGCCCTCAGCCTCGACATGACCGCTTATTGGCAGCCTACGGAGGAAAGCTATTTCGCGCGGGTTACGAAAGCGCAGATCGGCGAGGCCGTGCGCGAGACGAAGGGAGAAGCCGAGGCCGGGCGCATGACGGGCATGAAAAAGTCCGATATGGCGAAGCGGGCGGAACGGCTACTCGCCGATAGCGGTTGGCTCCCGCAGCCGCTACGCTCGCCGGAGCCGTTCTTGGAGGAACCGGACGCAGAAGCGGCTTGATGGACGACCGGGGCGGCCAAGTGCCGCCCCTTTTCTCACTCTGCGCCCAAGTTCCCTCCGAACGTAGCGGCAGGCGGTGCTGACCTCTCTGTTGCCAACAACAAACGAGACTTCATCAAATCTTAACAAACAAAGATAATCCGATACATTACCCTTCATGAATATATGTAGATGAAGGGTAAATATGCAAAAGCAAATATTGATCGATGGCCACACGTTCATTCTATCCGATAACGAAATTACTGAAGCCCTATCAGAGTTAGGATGGGAGCTCAAAAGGACGAGTTCCGGGGCAAACAATCTCTCGGTTAAAGAGAATTTCATTACATTAGACCCTGAAGTCACGCAAGCCTGCGATTTTGCTTGTGAACATTGCTGGGCGCCATTTTCCGGCAAGCAAATGTCACTTAGTACATTCGATCAATTGCTTGATCTGTGCGACAACCTGGGAATTAAAACCCTACAATTTACCGGTGGCGAACCCACTCTCAATCCCAACTTAATAGAGATGGCCAAACGCGCGCATGAGCGAGGGTTTAGCAATATCATTCGAACGCATGGCTATCATTTGGATCGCAAACCAAAGGGTGCAACGCATTCCCTCGCCGAGGATATAGTCCACCACTTTGATGAAATTATCTGTTCGATAGATGGAGATGCAGAAGCTAATTTTGATATGCGCCCATCAAAGAGAATCCGTTCTCAAATGACATTGTCAGCCCCTTCCAAGGGCTTCTCAGAGGCTAAATCTCTGGCTGCCAATGAGCAATTCGTTAGGACCATGCAAAATTTGGAATTGCTGAGCAGTTTAGTACAAAAGGAAGAAACGAATAATCGGCGCAAACCAAAACTCATTATAAATAGCGTGGTGGCCAAATCAAACAAAGATTGCTTTTATAAGTTCGGGAAAATCCTGGAGGAAAAAACGAACAAGGGATTATTGACACTGGATCGATGGGACTTAACGCAAGTTTATCGCGCTCCGCAAGACACGGAGGAAAAAGCAGAAGAAGAGTATATGATAGATAACCAAACATTCGAGGCAGCTGTTTTAGCTGCGTCGCTGTCTAGCCCTTCCATTGCAAAGCGCGCAAAACCAAATATCAATTCGTACCGCTGCTTAGTGGTCGAATCAGATGGAAATGTCTGTGTTACCGGGCAGAACGTTGGGAATATTGCCGATCCGCCAAGCCTGATCGAAACAAAATTGAGAGCATATATCGATAATAATAAATTATTAGACAAAAAACAAAATAGTTACATTTTTTGCTCCCCTAATCAAAAAACCAGAGCAGACACCCTAGAGTACTTTGAGCGGATCAAGTTAAATCAACACGAAAAGGCTAAATAATGACAAAAGAATTAGAAGCAAAGTATTTAGACATACACGTTGAGAGGATAAAGGAGAAATTACGCGAGGCAGGCTTTAAGCAAACGCAAACACGGACGCTGATGCAGCGTATGACATTTGATCCAACCCCGGAAGATCAAACCCTAGGAGTAAAGATTTTTGGAAAAGTCAGAAATGAAGGCGACGGAAATTTTTATGTAACAATCAAGCATATTGAAGATACAAGCCGAATTGACGGAACCGATGAACCGCTACACCAAAAAGTACATAGCATGGAAGAGGGAATAAACCTACTTACAAAACAATACCGCATGATCCCAATTTCCAGGCAGGAGAATTATCGTACTACATTTACGCGTGGCAAGGTGCAGGTGACTATCGATGAATGGCCAGGACTTCAGACCATTCATCGAAGTGGAAGGTGCGTCTGCGAAGAGCGTGAAGAAAGCATCTGCCGATTTGGGAATGGATTATTCCAATGCGCTTTTTGGCAGCATCGATAGGGTATATCAGGCAGAATTAGGCATTCTTCCGCATATTTTCAATAAGTTACCGGAAGTAACGTTCTCCACCGCACAATCTTTGATGAAGCTAACGCCAATTGATTCGAGTAAACAGTTGGGGCGATGATGAATCATACTAAATTTAATAACGAAAACATATTGATTTGTTTTGCTGGAGGATCGTGCACCGGAAAGGGAGTAATATTTAGAAGTTATATACAAAATAGTATCCTTAACGCCAATGATACAGTGGTTATATCCAGTGAACTCGCAAAAGAAAAGATGCCGGAATTGAAAGGACTAGAGGATATACGGCATCCCGAGAAAATGCGAGAACATATCAAATCCTATCGCGACTTCGTGCTAACCGAGGCGTGCAAGGCGATGAGTGACGGAAAAGTGGTGGTAATCGATGATCACTTTGAAAAACCCGATCTCGCAAGAGGGCTATTGGAACAGGCAAAAATCCATGGATATAAGACGTTAATGATTGGTAGTTTCAGTGACCCGGAGCATTATTTTTCCGCTCAGGAGAGCCGAGCGCGTAACACAGGCCTACCCCCTCCTGATCCTAAAATGGGATTGGAGACCCATAAAGGTTTTGCAGAAACTTATTCAAAGATTAAAGACTGGTTTGATGGAACGATATTATATTACTATTTTTCCTTCGGAAAAACATGCACTCACGATATAATTAGTTACCGAGAGCCCGGCAAGAAAGAAACCATCATCGACAAAGAGAAGATGTTACTTTTTAATAAGGTGGATAAAATCAATGTCAACGCAAAAGCAGTGCACGAACTCTATAATTCAGGAAATTGTTCGATCTCAAACGCAGATTGTCGGCAGCCAAGACCAAGCGAACATGAATTTGTTGGAAGTTCTGGAGCAGCTAACAGTACCATCTCCGACATCATCTACAGAGGAAAAGAGATCGGACAAATAGTAGAAAGGTTCGCGTAGATTTGACTTTCATTTCATAGGATTATAGAAATCCTACACAAAGCCAACGCCGCACCCATGAATTCGAAAGCTGCCCCCTATCACTCCGCATTGCCGAACCCCCCAGCCGTCAGCGGCTAA
>CAWCVC010000010.1:0-1682947 GCA_963798805.1 uncultured Alphaproteobacteria bacterium | reverse complement strand
AGCAAGAACCCTGCCAGGGTTCCAATCGCAAGGCTGAGCAGGCCCAGAAAAAGTGGCCTCTGGCTGGTATTCTTCTCCAAGTTCATAGGCTTCCTTTCACACGATAAGCTTACTGGAATACGTGAATAAATGCCACGCGGGCCGGTAAATCTTCACGCCACTGTAATACTTCTGGCTTGGCTGATGAAATAGGGGCTTTTGCGGTGGTTGGGGCGCTGATAGCAGGCTGGTTTGATCATGCGAACGGAAAGGGGCGGCACTTGGCCGCCCCGGTCGTCCATCATGCCGCTTCTGCGTCCGGTTCCTCCAAGAACGGCTCCGGCGAGCGCAACGGCTGCGGCAGCCAGCCGCTATCCGCGAGCAGACGTTGCGCCCGCTTCGCCATGTCGGACTTTTTCATTCCCGCCATGCGCTCGGCCTCGGCTTCTCCCTTCGTCTCGCGCACGGCCTCGCCGATCTGCGCTTTCGTAACACGCGCGAAATAGTTTGCCTCCGTAGGTTGCCAATAAGCGATCATGTCGAGGCTGAGGGCTGCGGCTAGCTGGTCGGCATGGGCATGCTTGCCAAAGCAGCCTTCTCCGGGTCGATGGAGGACATCGAGCGTCAGCGCAGCGCAATGAGCGAGCAATGCCGCCCGGTCTTCCGCCGTCTGATCGACGATGAAAGACCACAGTGCGCTTGCCGCTTTCGGCAGGCGCTGCGCCCAGCGCTGATGTCGTTCGTCACCCTCGCGTAATGCGGGGTTGGCATCGAGGTTATCGGCATAATGGGCGAGGGTGGCATGGCGCAGACCGATGTCGAGGCAGGTCTGACGGGTATCGCCCCAATAGAAAGCTTGTAGCGCGAAGGCATGGAGCACGGCCAGATAGGCAATGTCGGGCTGGGTGGCGAGCCGGTGCTGCAAAGCCGCCGTGCGGTGAGCGGAGAGGTTGGAGAGCAACTTGTCGGGCATCTGGGTCGCTTCCGCCTCTCCATGCTCCTGTGCGGGGTGGTCGAGGATGTCCGCGCCCGTATTCTCTGCCGCGTCGCTGTCCAGATGATCCTTTGCGGCCGGGGCCAAATCTTCCGGACGAATAAAGCCGCGTTCAATTCGCGCGTGGCCGCGATCGCCAAGCGACACCCACGCTCCACCGCAGGCAATGTGATCGGGATCAAAGGCGGCTTCGCCGCACAGCGCCTCGATCTCAGCCTCCAGCCGCGCAACCTCGGCCTCGAAATCGGGCCGATCCTCCGGGACGGCCTCGTATTCGCGTTCCAGCGCATCGAGCCGTTGCTGCTCATCCTCGCTCAGATCGCGGTGCTTGGGATAGACACGATGCAGACCGGCGATTTCGCGGTAGTCGAATTCCGGGCTGATATTGACCCATTTCCAGCCTTCCGCCCGCACCGCCTCGGCGACCTCATGGAGCTTGGCGGCAACCAGTTGCTCCAGCAATGCTACGTCAGTGACATGGCCTTGTCCCTCCTCCTGAGAGAACAGGTCGCGGTTGATGATGCCACCGGCGGCCTCATAGGCTTCCGTGCCGACGAAAACGGCGCGGCGGTCGGTCAAGGGAAGCTGCCCCTCCATCAGGAGGCGGCGGATCAGATAAGGTTCCTTATTGTATGTGAGACTGTCCCAGACCCGCTCCTGCGCCGCGTGATCGTCGGTCAGGCAGAACGCCGTTAACTGGTCGAGGTTGATGTCTCCTTCACGATAGAGAGCCATGAGCCGTGGGCTCGCCGCTCCCAGCCGCAAGCGCTGCTTGACGATGCGGGCGGCAAGGCCGAAGCGCCCGCTGATATCTTCGGCGGAAAGCCCCTGCGCCTGTAGGGCCGCGAACGCCTCGAACTGATCGGCGGGGTGCATCGGCGCTTGGTTGATATTCTCGGCGAGGGAGATTTCCGTTCCGCCGTCATCGACCGTGACGCAGGGGATCGGCGCGGTTTTCGGCAGTGCTTTTCGCCTCGCCAAGAGCTTCAGGGCCGCGAGCCTGCGGCCTCCGGCGACAACGGCAAATTGGCCGGTCGGCTCCCCGTCCTTCCCGGTTTCGGGCGCAATGGTCAGCGGATGCAGCAGGCCATGCGCGGCAATGGAGGCGGCCAGTTCTTCAATGCCGGTGTCGCGCCCGGTCTTGCGCACGTTGGCTTTTGAGGGCTTGAGCTTATTCAGGGGAATCGGTTGGGATTGATGGATGAGAGACATAAAACACTCCTTCTTAGTGGGTTCAGGGTTTTAGGCGTAATCCGCGCCTGAAACCCTGCCTCGCGGGCGACGCGCGGGGGTAGCAAAGGCAAGGAGAGACGGCGGGAGGGGGATCACCCGGCCTGCACGAAGCCTGAGCTGAGGAAGGCTGGGGAAACCCGCCGGCTCAGCGCCAGCGGTCCTTGCCTGCGCGAGGGGCAGCGCCCCATAGCAATGGTCATTATAGAGATGAATATTGACAAGTGACGCTTGTCACTTTACAATGAGAGAGATGTATGATCCGTAGTTTTAGACATCGAGGGCTGAAACGGGCCTATGAGCGCGACGATTGGAGTCGGATCGACCCGAAGGATCACCGGCGGGTGGCGTTCATCCTGCAGAACCTCGACGTAGCACTGCGGATCGAGGATCTCGATATTCACGGGCTGCGATTGCATCCGCTGACCGGCGACCGGCAAGGTGAATGGTCGCTGACCGTGCGGGCAAACTGGCGGATCACGTTCCGTTTTGACGCCGGGGAGGCGTGGGATGTTGATCTGGTGGATTATCATTAGGATGGAGGTGAAGCGATGATGCGCAAGCCACCGCACCCGGGCGAGGGCATCCGGGATTTGATCGAAGATGCGAAGATGACCGTGACCGAGGCCGCGCGCAAGCTCGGCGTGACGCGCCAGGCACTGAACAATCTGGTAACCGGCCGCGCCGGCATTAGTCCGGAAATGGCGATCCGGCTGGAGAAGGTGTTCGGCGGGACGGCGGAGCAGTGGCTGCGGGTGCAAACCGCCTATGAGCTGGCGCAGGCACGCGAACGGGAACCAGAAATCACGCGCGGTCTTAAACGGCTCAATGTAAGCCGTTTAGAAGCCAGGTAGAGGGATCACAGCTTTCGTAAGCTGTACATCGCAGCCTGACCGGCAGGTTTGGCAAGTAGGAGGCGCCGTTTATGAAAAACCGTGACGGCCTGTGAAAAATCGTGCTGTGCGGAGTTTTCGACGAAAAATCGTACATTCTCGTGAAATTTGCTGACCTCAAGCCGAATTGCATGAAAAGCGGTGGGCAACGCGAACCAGAAAGCACGCACGGCCCGGGCAATATCGCTTCAAAGGGACTCGCGCGGTGAAACGCTAGAAGGATCCTTTTCTGAACTGCGCAATTTGCGCCTCGACGAAGGCGGGGGGCAGCGACGGCACGCCAAAACGCTCAAAGAGCGAAGCTGCGAGTGGGTAGACTGTACCAGCAAGGTCGGCTTCGATTTGGGATGTCGTAACCTCGGTCTCAAGCACAGCCTCATCGCTCTTGGCGGCGAGCGAGTCCTCCAGCAACAGCGTTGCCCTGCGCAAGGACCGCAGCGAGCGACCTGTAAGTCCGCGATAGAGGGCGCAGAATTTGATGTTGATTTCGCCAGTCTTACCACGGCGGAGCAACGCCGCCATGCGGCTGGCATGGAGTAACCCTTCACCGATGCGCCAGATGGGCAGGGTGGGATCGATCATGCTTCCTGGAGGCACTGCTTCTTCTTCGAGCGAATCCTCCTGATAGCCGCGCATGAGAAACATCCGTCCCTCCGGCGCTGCGCGCCAGAAATCGCAGTGCGCGGGGTCCTCCCTGCCTATCCGGTCTACCCCCGCCTCTTGCGGTTTGACCCAACATTCGACGACGCCATCAACTTCGTAGGGCGCAAGTTCCGGCCGAGTGAGGCTGACGAACATCGGCCAGCCTGAATGGGGAATTGCGGCTTTGGCGATCAGCGCTTGAAGCTGAGGAAGTTCCGGCACCTTTAGATCGCCTTCCAGGGCGTAATCGATGCGATAATAGCCATGCGCAAAGCGCGCCGGCGATTGAGCGGATAATTTTGCGGTTAGCGCGCGCCAACGTTCGTGCGCCTCTTGCACGAAACGTTGATGTGCGCCGGTTTCGCCCACCTCCTCGATCAGGCCGACGACGCGCAGAATGTCGAACGCTTTGCCGAGTGAAAGAGATCGCTCGCCCCGGTCGAACGCAACGATCGTTGGCACGCTGACGCCTGCCAGCGCGGCATGTTCGCGCTGTGTAAGCTTTTCCGCCTTTCGCCGCTTGAGCGCTTCGGCAACGAGCGCCTCCCAATCAAGCGGCGTCACGGTTCCAGAACCCTGATACATGCGTTGTTCACCTGTTCTGCGTAGCGATTCATGAACCCGTCGGGCGGTTCGGCCGCAGGCGGAATGAGGAGCGCTGCCGCTCGCGCCACGCCACGGCGTAATTGCGTGAAGGTTTGGGTGATCGCGCGATCGGGAAGGCCGATGCTCTTTCCAAACGCCACAAAAGTCTCATGGTTCAGCGCGTCGAGGGAAAGCTTCCGTCCACCGATTGAAAGCGCCAGGTCGCGGTCGAATCCATCATAGATCGCTGTGTTGACAATGTCGTAAGCAGGCGAGAAGCGGAGGCCGTGAGGCGTTTCCAGTAACGAGAAGTTCTTCAAATGCGCATCGCAATTGCCGATCAGCGCAAACAGGATCAAGCGCTTGAAGAAGCGGCTTTGATCGATCGCAGGCCGGGCGGAATGCGTGGCGATCACCTGCGCAACCTCTTCATAGCTCGCATCGTATTTGCCGCTGTAATCACGTCCGCGCGGCTTGCAGAGAATTTGCGCGAAATCCTCCAGCCGGAGCTTGCCGCCACGGGCGGTGCGGTCGAAACGGGTGAGGATGAGAGCGGATTCATTGACGCCGCTGACGTGACCGATCTGGAAATCCGTGACTTCGTCTTCGCCAAGCACGGCGCGCGCCCAACGCAGGCTCAAATACTCGTTCCGCACCAGATCGGGATGGGCCTGTGAGTTGAACTTGGCAATATAGGGCGCAGGGCCGGCTGCTCCGGCGGGGTCGAACGCTCCGTTCGGGGTTCGAGTGACCAGCAGTTTTTTCTGTATGCCGGACAGGGTGCGGCCGGGATTGACCGCGGCCTCGGCGATCTCGGCAGGTCGTTGCGGGAGGTCTTCGGGCGGGGTGACGCCAACCGCGCCGATGCAATCGCTGCCATAGGCCAGCAGCAGGCCGAAATCATCCTCCTGAGCAAGATGCGCGGTGCGGGCCTGTTGCTCTCTAAGCCAACCCTCAGGGCCGAGATGCTCGAAGAAGGGGTGGAGGCCACGCTCCCACCGATGCTCCTGGTGGGCAATAGGAAAGCAGCAGGCGACCTCTTCCTGCCAATCGGCGGTGTAACTGAAGCGCGTCCCGCCGCCTGCGGTCTCCTCCAGCAGGCCGGCGGGGCGATCCTTGAACCATATACGAGCCATACGCAACATAGAAAGCAATACTTTACCCAACGCGTGAAACCGGACACGAAACTCCAGAACATAAGATAAATTTTAGGCGGGGATATGTCAACGTAAAATAGGAAAGAATAATTGACTTTATTTTAAAAACCTCTTAGGAACTCAACTGTAACAGCCTAATTCCATATTTTTTGGCCTCTATGGATAGGCGATTTAAGCCACGCTAGGATTGCAGCGATAAATTATTTCGCTATATTCCGCTTTGGGGAGCAAGCAAGTCATGCGGATTGAATTTGTCGAGATTGCTAATTTTCGAAAGTTGATCTCGACAAGAATTGGACTGTCTCCGGAAAAAACAGTTTTTGTAGGTGCCAATAATAGTGGAAAAACTTCAGCTATCACGGCACTTCGCTATTTCCTGGTCGATCGCGATCGCTCCAATTTCTGCCTGAATGACTTCACGCTCTCGCGCTGGCCGATCATTAACGCGCTGGGTTTGGCGTGGGAAACAGCTCACACTGCGCAGGAGGAATTGCCCGCTCCCGAATGGGACGCGGTTCTGCCCTTTCTCGACGTTTGGCTGCACGTCGAGGATGATGAAGTCCATTACGTCCAGAAGATTCTTCCGACGCTGGACTGGGATGGTGGACGCTTAGGCGTGCGAATGCGCCTCGAACCGAAGGATACCGCCCAGCTTCAAAAAGAGTATGTCACGGCGCGCGCTGATACGTTGACGCTGCAATCTGCTGGTGCTGCCTTGGCGCAGGGACAAGGTAAGGCGGTCGAGGCGTTTCAAGTCTCTATCTGGCCCCAGGATCTTGTCGAATTCTTGCATCGCCGCCTAACCAGCTTCTTCACGATAAAATCATATGTCCTTGATCCTGCTGCGTGCGTTGACCCCGTACACGGCGTCGCCCAACCCCAAGCCCTTAACGGTAGCGAGCCAATCGACGGCGACCCGTTTCGAGGTCTGATCCGCATCGACGAAATCAGCGCTCAACGGGGCTTCGGTCATGCGGGCGAGGACGCCGGAGGAGACGATGAGACGACGACTGGGCCTGTGGGATCGCGCAAGCTGTCGGTCCAACTTCGGCAATACTACACGCGGCATCTCGACCCTTATGAGAACCCCGACGCGCAGGATTTGTTGGCACTAAAGGCGATCGAGGAAGCGCAGAAGGCCTTTAACATTCGACTGAGCGATGGCTTCAAAAGCCCCCTCAAAGAGATGGATAAGCTCGGTTATCCCGGCGTCACCGATCCGAAGTTGAATATTTCGACGCGCTTGCGGCCGGTTGAAGGGCTCAACCATGACGCGGCGGTGCAGTTTGTGGTGCCAATGGGTGACGGCGAGAACACCGTGGACTTGTTCCTGCCCGAGGATTTAAATGGCCTGGGCTATCAAAATCTGATCTCGATGGTGTTCCGCCTCATGGCATTCCGCGATAGCTGGATGCGGGTCGGCAAAGCTAAGCACAAGGCCGCTGACGACACCATCATCCCGCCGCTGCACCTCGTCCTTATCGAAGAACCCGAGGTGCATTTGCATACGCAGGTGCAGCAGGTATTTATTCGGCAGGCCCACAAAATCCTTCGGAACCATGCTGAACTGGGCAGCGGCAAGAATTTCGTAACGCAGATGGTCGTCAGCACCCATTCGAGCCACATCGCCCATGAGTGCGATTTTGATTCCCTGCGCTATTTCCGCCGTCTCCCAGGCGGAGAGGACTCGATCCCAACGTCATGCGTAGTGAATCTTGAAAATGCGTTCGGCGCTGATCACGAGACCAAGCTCTTCGTCACTCGCTACCTAAAGGTAACGCATTGCGACCTATTCTTTGCGGATGCGGCCATACTGATCGAAGGCCCGGCTGAGCGAATTTTGATCCCCAATTTCGTGAACGCCCATCCGGAATTTGCAAAGCTGTCCGAGAGCTACATCACATGGCTGGAGATAGGTGGTAGTCACGCGCACAAGCTGCGTAGCCTGATCGAGAAGATCGGCCTCGTGACGCTGATTGTCACCGACATCGATTCCTGCGACGCTACGGGGAAAAGCGCCGTGCCCGTGCGCGGCGCAACCTACACTACCCGCAATCACACCTTGAAAACATGGTGGCCCGCTATCGATGGTCTGGACGATCTGCTCGACAAACCGGAGCCCGACAAGGTTAAGGCCTACGCAGCGGAAAATTTCGCTATCCGGGTGGCTTATCAAAGCCCCATCCAAGTTGAATTCAAAGGGGCTACCGCCGAGGCGCTGGCCTATACACTTGAAGATGCGATCGTGACCGAGAATCTGCCCCTGTTTGCCGCGTTGCCTGGCACGGGGTTGATCGCCAAATTCCGCAAGGCAATCGCGGATAGCGCGGACTTCGCGGCCCTTTCCACCGCGCTCAATGCAGCGCTCGCCAACGGCACCAAAGCGGAATTTGCGCTAGACCTTCTTGAGATCGAAGATCCAGTTGCGCTCAAGCCGCCCACCTACATTCGTGATGGGCTGCTCTGGCTAGCGGAGAAGCTTGAGCATACACAGAAGGAGCTCGGTCTCGCCTCGATCGGCGGCGGCGAAGAGGGCGCACCTAATGACGCCGATCCGATGGAGGCTGCTGCGTGACCGAGGAAGCGCTTGCAGCGTCAAACATCTCGCTCGACGATCACGTCGAAGCACAACTGGCTGAGTTCTTGAACCTAGAGAACCCCAAGAGCTTCTTCTTATTTGCCGGGGCTGGATCGGGGAAAACCCGGTCGCTCGTCAACGCACTAAAACATCTCGCCGCCCAATACCGCGATACGCTCCGCCTGCGCGGGCGGCAGGTAGCGGTGATCACCTACACCAATGCTGCGTGTGACGAAATTACCCGCCGCACGGAATATGATCCGCTCTTTTTGGTGCGTACCATCCACAGCTTCGCATGGTTGCAAATTCAGAGCTTCAACGCTGACATTCGCGAGTGGCTGCGCACCAACCTGCAGCAGGAAATCGCCGAAATTACCGAGGAAGAGCAGAAGGGTCGCGCAGGCACGAAGGCTTCTGCCTCACGGCAAGCTCAGATTGAGTCCAAGCAGCGTCGCTTGGCGCGGTTGGATGAGATCAAAACCTTCACCTACAACCCCAACAGCGACAATCGAGAGCGCAATGCGCTTAACCACAGCGAGGTCATCAAGATATTCTCGACTTTCCTTCTTACGAAGCCGCTGATGCAGCGCATGTTCGTCGAGAAGTATCCATTTCTCCTCATCGACGAGAGCCAGGATACCAGCAAGGCGCTGATCGACGCATTGCTCGCGGTGCAGCAGGCCCACGCAAGCCGCTTCTGCCTCGGCCTTATCGGCGACACGATGCAGCGCATCTATCCGGACGGGAAAGAGCGGATCGAAGCCGCCATTCCACAGGACTGGGCAACACCTGAGAAGAAACTCAATCACCGAAGCCCACAGCGCATCGTTCGCCTTATCAATCAAATCCGGGACGGTGCAGACAAACACAAGCAGGAGCCGCGCGACGATTTAACCGATGGCTGGGCAAGGCTGTTTGTCTTCCCCATCGTGGTCGAGGACAAGCCAGCGATGGAGGATGGCGTCAGGAGCTATATGGCCGAGCTTACCGGCGACGGTGATTGGAACGATGCCAACAGCTGTAAGATTCTAACGCTTGAGCACCACATGGCCGCGAGGCGGATGGGCTTCCAAGACCTGTTTGAAGCGTTGGCATCCGTCGATGATTTTCGTACCAGCTTTCTTGATGGCAGCTTTGCTGCGACCCGGTTCTTCACCCACAGCATTCTTCCCTTGGTCAATGCGCAACAAAGAGGCGACAAATTTGCCGCCACCAGGCTTGTGCGGGAAAGCTCCCCTCTCTTAAGCAAGGACAGCCTTAAAGGCTCCGAAAAGCCGATCGATCAACTTCGCGCGGCACAGGCAGCAATCGATAGTCTGATGGGATTGTGGGCGGAGGGCGTGCCGACCTGCGCGGAAGTCCTCGCCAACGTCGCAACGGCCAATCTCTTTGCCATCCCAGAAAGCCTAAGAGCGGCATTGGCTGCAAGACAGACTGAACCTGCCGAATCTCCCGAGGACGATCAGGAAGACCCTGTAAGCAAGAACATCGGGGCACTCATCACATTCCTCGACTGCTCCTTCTCGGTAATACAACCGTATGCCGCTTACGTCGCCAGAGAGGCGTCGTTCGACACGCACCAAGGCGTAAAGGGATTGGAATTTGATCGCGTCATGGTTCTCATGGACGACGGAGACGCGAGAGGGTTTCTGTTCGGCTATGACAAGCTCCTAGGTGCCAAGGCACCTAGCGCCTCCGACTTGAAGAACGAGCAGGAAGGTCGGGAAACCTCGCTCGATCGCACACGAAGGTTGTTTTACGTCACCTGTAGCCGTGCCAAATCGAGCCTTGCTCTTGTGGCCTATTCGCCCGACCCTGCTGCCGTGAAGGCACATGTGGTGGCGAACGGTTGGTTCAATGAGGATGAGGTCGTATCGGCTTTGGCCTAAACAGTCAGGGCTCGTGGATGCTGTCTACGCAATCACACTCAGATCCACCCCGCGCCATTCGCATCGTCGCTGAAGTCGCGCCGATGCTGAAATCAGTTGGAGGTGTATGTCTTCCCCGAACGATGAAACCGGCTACCGGCACTGTTGGCGTTGCGGCGGCATTGGCGGGACGTGTTCGGGATTCACCAGCCGCCAAATTGGGATTTCGACATGGTTTGTTGCAACCCGCTTCCCTGTGTCTTTGAACAGACCGCTGGCGAGCAGTGGCTTAATGATCGGAGCATTTTCGCTCCAGTCTTTGATGGCGACCGCATCCGGTTCCACAGGAACATCGTAAGCTGCGAGATTAGTCGATAGGGTGGCGACGGGCTCGGATGTATCGGCATCGACCAAAGCAATGGCGATCTGGTTGCCCTGCGGGTACCGGCCGACGCGGACAAGTGCTCGGCCATAATTACCGAGATCAACTTCTCCTATTGTCTGAAAACACGCCATAAGCAGTGGAATTATACTGCTTTATCATTCCAATGTTCATGACAATTCCATGAAATTCGATGCCGAGTGATGCGAGATCGAAGTAATTAACAATAGTAACCGGGGTTTAGGGGGTAATGGAACAGAAACTACAGTTAAGTGTCATCATGGGGTTTTTTGCCCAACGCCGCAAAAAGGTTCAATCCAGGGGTCGCTTCAGGAAACGGAAAAAATCGTACGTTAAGGGTGAGTGGATGAGCGATTTTAGCAGTAACCTCGCCGTTTTTTGCGGGCGATCATGCGGTTAGTGGCATCGGCGGCGAGCTCAATTGTCTGATAGGTATTCAGCAGATATTGCGGTTTGCGACCCATCCTTCCCCATTCCCGGACCAGCGTCCACTCGCCAAACAGTGTCGGTTGAATGGAGAGCGCATAAAACCGGGCCATATTGGCGTCAGGATCGATCCGATAGAGCGTTGTCATACCCCTCCTTTTCTGATTTTAGCGCGCGGTAGAGCGTCATGCGGCCGACATTCAGGCGCTTGGCGATCGCACTGTGTGTCCAGCCGGGCGTCGCGATGAGAATTTTTGCCATTTCAATATCTTCCTCGGTGAGTTTGCGCGGCCGGCCGCCGGTGCGTCCTGCGGCGCGGGCGGCGGCAAGGCCGGCGAGCGTGCGTTCGCGGATCAGCGAGCGCTCGAACTCAGCCAGGGCACTGAAGATATGAAAGGTCAGCCGGCCGGACGGCGTTGAGGTATCGATTTGTTCAGTGAGCGAACGCAACTGGACCTGTTTGCCGTCGAGGGTGGCAACGGTTTCGATCAGCTGCTGGAGGGATCGCGCGAGCCGGTCGAGCTTCCAGACAACGAGCGTATCGCCGGCGCGCATATGATCAATGGCGCGGGCAAGCTGCGGCCGATCGGCTTTTGCACCGGACGCCGCCTCCTCGAAAATCCGCTCGCAGCCGGCGCCCTTCAGAGCCTGCCGTTGCAGGGCGAGGTCCTGGTCGAGGGTCGAGACGCGGGCGTAGCCAATCAGCATGTATCAAAACTCAGTATACGCATTAATTTTGATACTATAACTTATGATACAGAGTTTTGATACCTATTTATTCAGTATACTGATCGAAAAGCAGGAAGATTGAACGGCGTATCAAAAACGTTCGTTTTTGGAATAAGCACCAATAGAAGGCGCGATGAATGTGATTATTTTCCAACAGCGGAAGAAGCAACTTTAAACAATTCGAACGTATTGCTCTAGTGTTTATACAAAATTAACGACTTATTGTTATATTTTATATTTAATAAACGAACGTTTTTGAAAACTGACGATTTATTGCATTTCAATGTATTGCGACGGTAGAAGGGGTATATTATGGGACGCTTGGCATATCAAGGACACTGCATCGGAATTGCCGCTTTATTCGGGATATGCATTGCCCAGAATGCATGGGCATTGACGTATAACGGCTTAACGCCGTCCTTAAATAAGAGTGCCGATAGCGTCGCCCAGGTCGATGCCGCCTGCAATACTGCTTATCCGGGTTCCAGAGGGGCGTATATGAGCGACATGCTTGAGCTCATTAAAAATAGCCGGGGGACGTTGGCCGCAGGAAGCGGTCGGGTTATGGCCGTTTATGTATCTGGCTACCATGGCACGTACGCCGATTTCAATGAGGCCGAAGGCGTCATTTACGGAGCAGGCTCATCAAACGCGAGTGACTGCACCAATTCCGCTGTCAGCACGGACGATGGTGCTCTGGTTTCGGGGTCCGCGATTGGGCATATGCCTTGCAATAACAACGAACCCTGGCATTGCGTTTCCGGGACACTGGGCAGCGGCGACGATCTCGGCAACCACACCGCGACGCAGAATCTCGATATGAACAGCCACAACGTGAACAACGCCGCCGGCTATTTCCACGGGTCGGACAGACGCCTCAAGACGAATATCGTGCCCGTTTCGGGCCTCGCTATTCTGGAGCATCTGACCGGAGTCTCTTTCAACTGGAAGGATAGCGGCAGGCCCTCGACCGGGGTGATCGCGCAGGATGTCGAGAAGGTGATGCCGCAGGCGGTGATGACCGAGAAGAAAACGGGCATGAAAGAGGTCGATTACGACCAGATCATCGCACCGCTGATTCAGGCGACGAAGGAGCTCGACGCCAAAGTGAAGGCGCTTGATGAAGACAACCGCGCGCTGCGCGAGGAAATGCGCGACCTGAAACAGCGGCAGCCACAAGGGGCGGGATCGCGTTAGCGCGGTTCCGTTGACGGGGACTCGCAATGCGGGACCCCGCCGCGGGGGAAGAAAAACAAAGACACATCACGAGGTATATGCACCAGACGAGTCAGAAACGCCATCGGATGCCAACTATGGCAGACGCAGATATCGGGCTACGCGTTTTGGTTCCGGTCGTATTCCTATTTTGCGCTGCATTAGATTCCCTCGCTTTCGCGGCCGCTTGCCCCGGTGCGGCGACGACGCTTTCCGGCAAGAGCGATACAGTCTGTGCGATCAAAACTGACGGTAGCATCGCGTGTTGGGGGGGAAATGGCCACGGCGAGGTCAGCAATGTCCCGTCGGGAACGAATTTCATTTCCGTATCAGCCGCGTGGCGAAATGTCTGTGCCATTAAGGCCGACGATTCGGTCGTTTGTTGGGGCAGCAATGCCGACGGCGTCGTCAGCGGCGCGCCAAGCACCAAAGATTTTGTCGCGGTGTCTGTCGGTGACGGGGGAGCTAATAACGACTTCGCCTGCGGCCTGAAAACCGACGGTTCGATCCAATGCTGGGGCAGCCCGCCGGGCACTCCCGCCGGCAGCGGCTATGTCGAGGTGAGCAGCGGGTTTCATGTCGTCTGCGGAGTCAAGAGCGACAATACTATGACCTGCAAGGGCGGCTATAAAACCGGCTATCCAACGACCAATGTCGCCCAGGTCGGCACCGGCGATGAGTGGAATTATACGATCAAGACCGACGGCTCGATTGGCACGGCATTTCCTAACCCGCCCGGAGGATCACCTCCGTCCGGCAATAATTTCGTCTTCGTCAGCACCGGCTACGATCCAGTCTGCGCGTTAAAAACGGATGGGAGCATCAAATGCTGGGGCGATAATAGCAACGGCGAGGTGAGCGGCGCGCCCGGCGGCACCGGCTACGTGTCGGTAGCGGCCGGAGGTACTCATGCCTGCGCCGAGAAGAATGACGGCACTGTCACCTGCTGGGGCGATAACGGCGCGGGCCAGTTGAATGTACCGGTTGGTCTCGTGGCAAAACAACCTAGCTGTAGCTTCGGTGGCGGCGGCACCGCCTGCGCGGACAGTGGCTTCATGGTGACCGGCAGTGGTGGCAGCCTGCAGATTGACGAGTGCGGCGAGTGCCGCGTCGTCACCAACAACAATGCCGCTGATCTTTATGTACCGACCCAATACGATACCGAATGGTATACGGGTGGCTCGTCCTTCCTGGAAAACCTACCTGCCAATGCGACGGCGAACGCCTGCCCATCGAGTTGCACCGTTACCTCCGGCACCACCTGGACCGCAGGCAGCGATACCTGCACCGTGCCGTCGGACGTAATGATCGCGGATGGTGGCAACCAGCTCGTCACCGATTCCACCGCGCCGACGACCGGGGACATAACCTATAACTGCGCAGCGGGCGTCGTCAGCAGTTCGGGCGCGACATGCACGGCTGGCGGAGGGTCGCCCTTCGACTTCACCGATGTGACCGATGCGACGGCAGGGGATCAATATAGCTCTAGCGCTACCGTGAGCGGAGTTTCCGGCACGAAGACGGCAACGGTGGTGGGCTCGCCGGACGTGCAGATCAGCAAAGACGGGGTGAGTTGGGGAACGAGCTTCGCCTTCACCAACGGCGATCCGATCTATATCCATATGAATGCCAGCAGCAAGAGCGGCGCGAAGAAAGTCGCCGTCGTCGTCGTCGGCAACCTGGCGGTCAACTGGGAAGTGACGAATGCCTGCGGCAGCACCTATGCGGGCTGCGCCTCGGCAACCGTCAACTGGACGGTGGGAAGCGACAGTTGCTCAGCAACGATCGCGACAGGTAACGATACCGACATTAATGGTGTGACCGACTCTACGGGACCGGCCACCGGATCGGCCAACTTCCAGTGCAATATAGGCAGTTGGGTCGAACAGTCGGGTTCGAGTTGCTCCAGCGGCGGCGGCTGTACCACGAGTGGCCTGGTAGCGAAGTGGGATATGGATGAAACCTCTGGCACCACCGCCAACGATTCCAGCGGCAACGGCTATAACGGTGCCATGGCCGGCGGCATGACCGCCGCTGGCGCTACCGCGCCGGGGATTATCGGCAATTCGTTCCATTTCACGGGTAATAACCGATTCAAGATAACCAGTTTTACCATTCCTGCCACCGATAAGGGGACGATCGCGTTCTGGATGAACCCGGATAGTCTCAGCGCACGCGCGCGGTTCCTTGGTTCCAGCGACGACTACGAAGTCCAGTATGACGGCAGCGGTCACGTGAGCAACGAATTGGATGTCAGCGGCGCAAACGGGCTCAACGCCACGAGCCTGCCGCCCGTCGGCAGCTGGACGCATGTCGTCTTTACCTTTAACGGCACCGGCGTAAGTCAAATCTATTATAACGGCGTGTTGAATAAACAAGGATCAGTTGTCAATTCCCACCCCAGCGGTACGGTCGCGCTGACCGTCGGCGATCGCACGGGACAGGGTGATTACTATCACGGCTACATGGACGATGTGCGCATCTATGACCGCGTACTGACCGCACCGGAAATTGCCGATCTGTACGGCAGCGGAACGGGTTGCGCGCCATAATCGGAGAAAAGCGCAAGTCGAGGGGAAGCCTACTCTGACGCGCAGGATTTCCTTGTAATCGCTGCCCTATCGTTGTGGGCTTGCCTCGACAGAATTCTCAGTGCGCCCAGCGACGATCCGATCCGCAAACCCGGCCGCCTTCTCAACCTGCGAAGTAACGATGTCGCCGGCGAGCCCTCCAATCGCTGGTGCGATGCCGCGGCGGGCATCGAGAATGGCCTCGGTAATCTTCGTGCCGGCGCGCTGGAGATCGGCAACGACGCTCTCCCGCAGCTCCTTGTATTCAGTGGCCAGCTCCCCCGCCGCCTGGCGCAGTTCGTCCGTCTGCAGGGCATTCGATAGATGCACCGCGGCCTCATCGAGCGGGCGCAGGCGCGGGCGGGGAGTTGAGGCTTCTTCCGCCGTCACGGAAATTGATAAGGGAGCTTCCTCGGTCTCCTCGGGGAGCTGAGACTGTGATTCAACGAGCATGGTAAATCCTTTCTACGCCAATCACTTAGAGACACACGGCCCGGACATCCGTGCGGCGTAGTGAGCACGGGTTCCGGGCCGGCGGCGGGTACGCGCCGCCTCATGCGGATTAGCTGATTTCGATAGGGCTTTCAGCGCCGTGGCGAGCGCGCGCGGCATGGCTCGCAGCAGGGCGCTCGGGCAATTTGATCTTGCCCTGTGCAATCAGATCCCCAACCGCATCTGTCTGCAATTCGCGTCGGACCTTCGCGACCTGGCCTGAGCGATTGCGTGCGCTGTTCGGCACGAGAGCTTCCGCTGCGTAAGCGGCGGCACGCCCGGTCTCGTTGATCAGCTCGCGCGCTTCCGCCGTTGCCGGATTGGCTCGTACTTGCGCTCTTGCGGCTGAGCCTCGGCTTCCGCCGCAGCGGGCTTTTCCTCCTGCGGCTTCTCGTGTTTCTTGCGGTTGAAATAGGATTTCTTAGGTTTGGTCTCGGTAGTCATAACTTTTCCTCCAGGGTTATGGTTGATACCGAGACTATGCATAGTTAATTTTTCTCAATTTGTTTGTTAAGATTTGGTTAAATATCCACAGGCCTATACACAGACCCTTCACGTTTCGACAAAAGCAATTCCAGTATTATTGCGCAGTCGTGAGTAAGGAATATTGCCGCGGCAGGGATCCAAGCCCGAAGGGCGGAGACACGCAGTGGCTCCGTTCACGCGAGCCCGGCCTGGAGGGGCCGCCCAAGCCCCCTGCCCCAATCATAAATGCCTCAGGATAAATCAATACGTCCCGAACATACACTGACGGATCGAAACCCGACGGCAAAACCACGACAAGAATGCAGCCGTCTCAACCGTCTGTAGTGGGCATCGTCCCGAGCTTAGTCACCAACGATTACGGCTCGCTCTCTTAAACCGATACCGAGGTAGAATATCCGGCCGGCTTCGCTGACGTTTTCAGCATGGCCGGCGTCTGCCATCCAGAGTGCGAATGCCGTCCAGGTCACCGGATTGGCCCCTGCCTTATCGTGGGACCATTTGACGTAATCGGCGTAGAGGGTGGCGGCGAATATCTTGCGGCGTGGACAGTCCATCAGCCGCGCATCGGCCCAGGCGGTAACAGACCGGGTGTCTTGTGCCTCAAGCATGGGTCGCGCGGCCGGCGGCGGGGGAAGCGAAACGGGCTGCCGTTCCAGCCCCGTCGCAACTGGCGGAGCTTCAACAGGCGCCATACCCGTATTGTCTGTGGACTGATGCCTGGCAGCAGGATGGTTCCACATGGCAAGCACGATCGTGAAGCCGAAAGCTGAACCGCATTCGACGAGCGCCGACAATAGAATCGTGAGGGCGAGCCTGGCGGTATCCTGCCCGAGGGAGAGAATCTGGGCGATAAGCTCCAGCTGCGGATCGGCGGCGCCGGTCTGGGCTGCTTCGCTCAAGCCGGCAACTTGCCGCCGCAGGCCCGCGATCTCTTCATCGAGACGTGTTGCCGCCTCGGCGGTCGCGCGCTCCGCTTTCAGCCGGAAATAGCTGTCGCAGAAAGCGCGGCTTTCCACCAGCGTCGCTTGCGCGCAACCGCGTGTGGCGGTCCAACGCGCATGCTGGCGGGTCGCCAGCAATTCGGCGTCGAGCGTCGCCGCAGGCCGGAAGGCCGGCAGACTGGTGCGCTGAGCCAGTTTGTGGTCGAGTTCGGCGCGCAGATCGCGGTGGCGGGAGATTTCGGCAGCGCGCTGGCCGGAACGTTCCGCGCGATTGATCGCGGCGTAGCCGAGCGATGACGTGACGGAATAGGCGGTGAAGATCAGAAACAGCAGGCCTGCCGCCAAGGTGATGAAAAGGCGGCGGTTCGCCCAGCTCCAGCCAAGAACGATCGGGATCAAGCATTTGAGGATATCGGCGCAGGCGCTCGCGGAGGCGTAGATGAGGCCGTCCAGATGCGAGCGCCCGAGCAAGAGGCCGAAGCGGAAATTCATGACAACGGAGACGGCGGTGAGGCCGAGCACCATGGGCAGGCCGAGGATGGCAACAAACCAGCGCATGGGACCTCACAGCGAGTGGCGGGGGTATTCGGAGGTCGAGCCGAAGCGGTGACCGGAGAGCCAGGTCTCGATGTCGGTCAGCGCATAAAGGACGCGTGAGCGCTTTCCGCCCCCGGCTTTGAGAAAGGGCGGCCCGCTGCCATCAACGCGCATACGCTCCAGCGTGCGCGCCGAGAGGCTCAGCACTTCGGCCGCCTGGGCGGTGGTGAGGTAACGTGAAGCAGGATGGGACTGGATCATGAGCGTGCCTCTCAGCTGTTGATGAGAAGCAGCGTGAAACAGCGAAATTCCGCGTACAATCAGCGATATGTTGCGGAAACGATTTTAAAGAAATGTAATTTTGCGAAAAATCGCATAATCGCAAATGCGCCTATCCAACTGCGGATAATCCGCCGGCATTCGCGGCTGATGTAGCATCCTGGTTATTTGGCGGAATGCGGCGCGAGCGACGGCGCAAGCCGATTGCCGACATTTTCGGCAACATTTCGCACCGGATCGGCAACGAGATGGGCGTAGCGTTGTGTGGTCTGCGCCTGCGTGTGACCGAGCAGCTTACCGATCATCAACAGCGAAGCGCCCTGGGCGGCAGCGAAACTGGCAAAGGAATGGCGCAGGTCATGCAGCCGCACCTCGCCAAGTCCGGCCCGGCCGCGAAGGCGGCGCCAGGCCTTCTGCAGATTGACCAGATGCGATCCGGCCGCAGCGCCGATGATGACGTGCGGATTGCCTTCGACGCGCGGCATGGCGTGCAGCACCTGCATCGCCGTCTGATTGAGAAAGATCGGCTTGGCACCGGTCTTCGACTTCGGCAGAAAAATCAGTCCACGCTCGAAGTCGATGTACTCCCATTTGAGGGTGAGGATTTCACTGAGGCGAGCTCCTGTGAGGATCAGGAGCCGTATAGCGGCGATCACATAGATATTCTCCCCTTCCCGCTCGGCATCGGCAAGGACGGCGCCCAGCCGGTCGAGCTCCGCCTGCGTCAGGAACCGCTCGCGGTGATTTTCCTTGAAACGTTTGATGTCGGCGCACGGGTTCGAGTGCCTGGGACGTAATTTCTGGCTTTCGAGCCAATTCATGAGCGTGGAGAGGATCGCAACCGCCAGATTAGCCTTGCGCGGCGTGGCCATCATGCCGGCATGAAAGCGCTCGACCTCGACAGCGTTCACG
The DNA here is from genome assembly GCA_963798805.1 of uncultured Alphaproteobacteria bacterium. Lineage (GTDB taxonomy): Bacteria > Pseudomonadota > Alphaproteobacteria > Rhizobiales > Rhodomicrobiaceae > CAVZCK01. Next base: position 1,664,031 of record CAWCVC010000010.1, on the reverse strand, counting down.
TCATGGATGCGGCGTTTGCCGAAAACGGGAAGGATCGTCGTATCGAAAAGGCGCTGATAGTCATGCCGGGTGCGCGCGGCCAGATGCGGACCGTGACGGGACATAAACAGCGCCGTTGCCTCCGCGACCGTACTGGCGCGCAGCGATTGCTGCTTCTCCATCGCGGGGTCTCCACCTTCCGCAATGGCGCGCAGCAGCCGTTGCGCCTCGTCGCGCGCCTTTGCCGGTGTCCAGGGCGAGCCGTGCTTGCCGATGGTGATCCAGCGCAGCCGGCCCTTGATGCGGGTTTGCAGAAAGTAGCTTGGCGTGCCGCTGCGGCAGCGAATGCCAAAGCCTTTCACCTCCGTGTCGCGGATTATTTCGTCGGGCTTAAGGGCGTTGACCTGAGCCACGCCGATGCGGGCCTGCCTGTTGTTCGACATGGTGATCCGGATAGTTTGCGGCTAACACCGGGCTAACATGAATGGCCATAATTACGGGAAATTCCGGTGTAATTGTGACGGACGAAACAATGTAAGTTATTGATATTGCTATGTACAGCGCATTATTGTCGGGTCGGAAAACGTGACTCTTAATCAGCGGGTCCAAGGTTCGAATCCTTGTGCGCCCACCAATAAAATCAAACGGTTAGTCCTAAATGGCCTTGGCTGCGTCGGGGCGTTTGGGAGTTCATTTGGGAAAAATCGTTCATTTTTTGTACGTATCGAGTTTGGTGATCGCGGCAAGGGCCAGTCCCTTGGTGCGAGCAAGATACCGATCCAAAATCGCGCTCACGCTGCCGAGCTTGTGTCCTGTGACGGAGGCGATTTCGGCTTCTGTGCATCCAGCCTCCGCTAGGCGCGTGACCGCCGTGCCGCGAAGATCATGAAATGTGAGGCCTTCGATGTTCGCTTGCTTCACAGCCTTGGCCCATGAGGTTCTGAAGCCGTCGCTGGTCCATGGGCGTCCCCGACTTGACGTCAGAATGAGAGGCGAGATCCGGGGGATCGTTTGCAAGGTTGCGCGCAGGTCTTCGCTAACCGGCACTGCAACGCGGCGACCGGTTTTTTGCTGTTTGAGCTGAATCCAAGAACCATCAAAGGCGCTCGAGGCAAGACGCAGGAGATCGCCCTGCCGCTGGCCCGTTTCGAGGGCAAGCACCAAGGCCCACCAGAGCGGTTCAGGCGCGATCGTTCGAAACGCCTCGATATGCTCCGGCAACCAGATTTTATCGGCACGGTCAGCTTTGTAGCTTCGCTTGATACGAGAGGGAGGACGATAATCTGTCAGACCTTGACCGCGTGCCCACGAAATGATGCGCATCAGAACTGACCAAGCATAATCCCGCTGACGCTCACCCGGGAAGCGGTCGCGCCAATCGAGGAAGTCACTCGTGACCCGAGGGTCACCGAGTGCCCGCATGGGCAAATCAGCAAATGCCTCCTCAACAAGATATATATATTTCGTATAATCTTTTCGAGTCTTGTCTGCTAAATCCAAAAATTCTCTACTCTGTTTATACTGGTAAATCACAAAGTGAAATGCGGAGGGATTGACCTTTTGCCTATTCTGATGAGACGCGTAATAGCTTTCTACAAAATCCGGCGAACCTGGATGCCCTGTCAGGCGTGGCCCGCCTTTCCATGCGTACCAGTAGGTGACAAGCCTGCCATCCGCGAGTCTCGTCGTGACCTTGTTAATCCCCTTCAGTCTTACGCGTGCCGTGTCTTGCCATCCTTTGCTCGCGCCACAGATCGAGCGCATTGTCAGGTGAGCCGAGACCTGAAAGTCTGTCGCAAGCTGTATGAAGCGCTTTCATATCATAAAGGCCAAGATCGCGAATAGCTATTGGCAATAAGCCGATAGAAACCCAATACCGGAAGGTTGAGAGTGGAATTCCGAGGGCCTTAGCCGCTTCAGTTTCGGGCCGAAATCTGGGCATGGCATTCCCTCTCCTTTCCAATTGGCCTTAATATCAAGAGGATCAGTAAAAAAGCTCACTCACAGCTTCGAATTTGCCATAAGGCTGCATGGCGGCGCTCGCCTGCGCGCTTGATATAAAGACCGCCGCAGCGGTCATCCGTGTGCCGCTCGATCCAGCGGCCGAGAATGCGAGGATTGATGCTCTGACGTTCTCCAGCAATCTCGAGAAGCACGTCGTGAAGCGCCTGTCCGCTCTCATCGATCAGTGGAGCGTTTTTCGCTCGTTGGATGAGATCCCCCGTGCGCCAGCGGACACCATCCGCACCAACGCCCATGATAGCCGCTGTTGTTTCGAGGAAGGCAGCAAGCTTCTGCCGTTCCGGCTCGCGTTCCTTCGCGTTGGCAATTGACGCGGTGGGATCGCCGAGTTGGGCAATTTCCTGGTTGGCCATCCACAGCACACATTGGCGGATCAGATCATCCCACGCCTCGAATGAGGCAAGCCGGTCATTGGTGACGCGCGGCCTTCCGGCGTCAATGAAGCCTCGCAAGAGTGTGAGAGCTGCGGCGACCAGCATTTGCCGGTTGTCCCGGCAGTAGCCCCTCGCATCGAATTCGAAGCGCCGCCTTTCAGCGTGTTCGGCTTTCGGGTCGATTCGCGTGGTGACAATACGCCTCCAAAGATCGCCCCGCGGCAGGAAGTTGTTGCCGCTGATTAGAACCAGCACGTTGGTCGGCAACCGGACCATTTGCGAAGCGCCCGGCAGCCGATCGGAATAATTTGTCGTCGGTAAGAAAGGCCTCGAGCGCGGAAGAGGCGAATTGACCTTTGACATTGTCGAGCAGGATTGAAGGCTGACCCGCTCGCAGGGATGAAAGGAGGCGCTTGCGCAATTCCTCCTCATCCCTGCATTCAGGCACGACGGCGACTTCACCGCCGGCAAGCTCGGCGATGCAGGTTGCCAGCAACGTCTTGCCGCTGCCCGCGCTTGGCGCGTCGAAGCTGATTGCTGGAGCTCTTGGAAGAGTCCGGCGTACTGTTGCGGTCAGAATGGCGGCGACCGTCGCACCGCAATCCTCGCAAGATGCAAACGGGAACTCTAAGAATGGTCGCCACAAGACATTCCAGGCACGCCGCAGCTGTGCGGGATCCGGATGGAGCGGGATGCTGGGCCAATCGGCAGCCTGAAGGAGCAGACCGGTTGCCGGATCAAAGCCGGGCTGATCCATAAGAGAGCCATCGGGACGTAAAGTCGGTGCCGTGATGACACCTGTCAGCTCCTGCAGCCCACGCTCGCCGGTTTTGGCAATGATAACCTTGGCTAGCCAGCTGGGCGGATCTGCCTCACGACGGATCCAGTTGTCGCCATTTTGTTTGAAGCGGAAAAAGCGAATATGGCGAGCGAGATAGTCTATGAGCCAATTTTCGTCCACGGGAAGCATGTGATTGCCACAGACGCGTACAAGCTCGCCGCTGCGCTCATACAAATCACCACGCTCTTGTAGAATCTCGATTGCTTCGTCCGTCGCGGTGGGGCGGTGGCCGGGGTGCAAATCAATTTCTGCTCGAGACGATAGCTGGATAGCTGAGGGCGGGATGTGATCACGCCGGTCGCTGCTCCCTCGTGGGTCAGTGCCTTGCAACACACAATTCCCCCGAACGCCGATCCGGTACGACTGCCGATCGGCGATAAGACGTCGCCAGCTACCGAAATCGATAGCTCTCAATTTTGAGGCTCTGAGCGCTTCAGCCCTTAATGATTTGCTTGGTGGTTTTGGGCTCGAAGGCTTTTGAGGATACGCGATCACGCTGCCCATGATCAGGCCTCTAACGGGGTCATTTTCGGCCCTTAATTGGTGTGCTTCTCGTCGTCTAAGCGGCAAATGACCGGACAATGTCATTTCATGGTCCTTGCAGCAGGCGGTTAGCAGGGCGGTGTGTTCCGCGACTTTGGGTAAATGCGCTCTCGGTTAGCCTCCTAGTTGCTCAACGTTGTTGTCCGCGGACGTACCGCCGATCCAAATGCATCCTCATCGCCTCCATTTGCGGTTCCCATTGCTCGAAGAAGGCCTCGCTACCGTGTGCAGCAAGGTCATTCCAGTCGGTGCCGGGATGACCTGGAGCAAAACTCGGCAGGAGGACCGCGCCGCCGACAGCCGAGGCGGCTCTGGCGGCAGCCTCGCGCCCGGTATTCGGCTTCGGTTTGCCGTTCGGCAGCAGCTCATGCGGGTTGCGGTGGTCGTTGTCGCCGGCGATGACGATGGGCAAATCGGCGTCGAAGTCCCGAAAACCCCGTGCAACCTTTTCAAGATTTCCGGCACTCACAGCGACGGCAACCACAAGGCCGGTCAGCTCGTGGACGGTGGCAGCGGTTGCATAGCCTTCGGCGATGACCAGAAGGCCTGCTTGGCGCGGAGCTCCGATCAGATGGTGCCCGCCGGCAAGCCGTCCACCGCGCGGAAAGCTCTTGCGCCCGGCGGCATCGATCGATTGCGCCGAGATCAGCCGGCCATCGATGTCGCAGATCGGCAGGATGAGATCGCCTTTGCGGCTCCAGCATTGCGGCTTCGGCGCGCCGCCTGGGATGGTGAGCGGTCCTTCGGTATTGAGCAGCAGGCCATGGGCATCGACGCCTTTGCGCTGCAGATAGGGATGGTCTCGTCCCGCGAGCGGCAATGCGCTGAGAAACGCCTTCAACAGCCGAGAGGTCTCGGCGTGAATGGCTTCGCGCACCTTCTCCCGCTTGTCCCGCTCGGCCAAGATCTGCCGGTTGAGCCGGCCCCGCTCCTCGGCCGTCAGCATCGGGATCGACACCGCCTTCCAATTGCGCTTCTCGCCGGTCTTGAAGTTCTGAATAAAGCCGGCCGGCCGGCGATCGAGATGCCCGATATAAGCACCGCTCCGCGCGCCCGGCTTGTCGCCGTGAACCCGTACCCGATGGAGACGCCCGTCCATGAGCGGCGCCCCCTGGAGAATGAGGCCGGCCTCGGCGAGTGCCGCGGCAAACGCCGCCACCGAATCGCCGCCATCAAGCTTCGCCCAGCGGGCAAAGCGCGAAGGCGGCAGATGCGAGGGGGCATACCAGCGCCTCGCCCGGCTGTCCCAGCGGGCGCCGCGGCTGCGCACCTCCTGGCGCTCCTCGAGAGGGACGGCGAGGTAAAGCCGCCCTGCCCCTTCCGCCGCTTTCGCGTCGGGGTCATCCGTCATCAGCTTGTCTCAGAAGGTTTGGTGAGCCCGCCTTAGCGGTGCTTCACCTGCGCCTCGATGCGCTTGCGCTTCTCGTAGAAGGCGGTCTCGATGGCGCCGAGCGCGGCGCTGCGCTCCGGCCAGCTCTCGGTCGTGCCGCAATAGGCGCCGGCGAGGCTGGTCAGCGCCTTGTCGTCGAGTTTCGGATCGGCGCTGAGCTTCACAAAGACGGCATGGAAGGCCTCTTCGTCGCTGCCGGCGCGCTTAAGGCCTTGCAGATAGTCACCGGGGCCGAGGCCGTTCGCCGGAGCCGGCATCACACCCCGGTAGAGATTGCCGGCCGCGCCGTCGACGCCCCAGGCGATGCCGCCACCGGCGTGCGGATAGGCATAGACCTCACCCTCCCGCCAGGGCTCGCCGCTGCGACCCCCTGTCCGGCGCGCCGCGTCGACGACGGTGCCGACGGCGGTTTGTGTCTCCGGGTCGAGACGTTGCCATTCCTCATTCAGATCGGCTGCTTTCATGTGCCCGCGCGCCTCCTGTTTCGGCGGTTGCAGCTCGGCTTCGAGCTGATGGAGTCTGGCCTTGGCGAGTTCGAGCCGGTCCTGCTTGGCGAAGGAGCTGCCCGTCAGCTGGCGCTCGAGCCGCGGCAGATCGGCCCGCGCCGCGGAAAGCGCCGCCTCGGTCTCAGCCAGGAGTTTCGGGATGGCCTTAGCAAGGCTTTCGCAGCGGCGGATGAGGCCGAGCGGATCGCTGTCCTCGCCGAGGGCAAAATACTCGCCGCGCCCATAGCTCAGCCTGCCCGTGGCGAAGATGGCGAGCTGCAGGTCACCATCCAGGCGACGGAGAGCGACGCTCAAGGCAAGGCCGAGCAGGCTTGGCCTTGTCGTACCAGGGCTCGATCAGCGCCAGCGTCTGCGGATGGATCTGGTTGATGGCGACATGGATATGGAGATGGGCGGTGTCGGTATGGATCGCCGACAGCCGCTGATGGGTGCCGAGGCCGATCGAGGCGCAGAGCTCATCCTCGATGTCACGCAGCTGCTCGGGAAGCGGACGCTCGCCTTGCGCGAAGGAGACCACCAGATGATAGGTGCGCTCGCCCCGGGCGCGGCGGTTGCGCATCTGCGTCGCGGTGATCTCGGCCAGGGCATCATCGAGCACCTCGGCCTGGCGGTTGGTGATGCGGATATTCGCGGCGCGCCGGCCGGCGCCGAGCGTGTCGAGAATATAGTCGGCGGTGCGCTGCCATTTGCCGGCCTCGAGCCGGGCGATATAGCCGCCAAGCCGCCGAAAGCTGCCGCCCTTCACCCGATGCACCCGCTTGGCGATCATGGCGCATCCCTGAAGACAGGGCTGGTGCCCTCGGCAACCGCGACAGCATCGGCCTGGCCCTCGCCCGCGGCGCATCGCTCATCGAGACGCCTGACCAGCGCCCGCAGCCTGAGCTGCGTCGCCTCGATCTGACCCAAGAGCCGGCGCACATCGAAGGCCGAGGCACCGGAGCCGGGGCGTTCGCTCAGCCACAGCTTTAGGAGCCCGCCCAGCCGGCCCTGATCGGCATTGAGCTTGAGGAGTGACAGCACGGCCTGGGCATCGATGGTGGATCTGGGCTGATGGCCGATGCCGAGCCGACGCAGATAGGCCGAGAGCGGCAGGTCGCAGCCGCGTGCCCGCTCCAGGAGCCGCTCACGCTCCTCAAAGCTCACATAGACTTTTACGGCCTGGCGATGATCAGCCATCGAGGCGCTCCCTGGCACCGGCGGTCCCGCACGTCAGGCCATGACGTCATGCGTGCTCACGACGTCTCCACAAGCAGCATAGGGCACGGACCGCAACACTCACTGTCTATATTGATCGGGATGACCGACAGCATTGTCAATATAAATTGAAGATATTCTGTATAAATTCATGAGATTACAAACTCACAAAACTCATAAAACTCACATTAAAACTCACAGTCTGTATGATTTTCGGTTTATTGATGCATGTTCTGATTGATTACGCGGTCTAAGCTTGTAATGCTCTGGTGAGGCGGCGTCACTGCTGGCGGGCCGTCTTTCAGTGGCTGCAAGACGCTGGCTGCACAGAGCGCATCCCCAAGCCGGAGGTCTACGCCTCCTCCGGCGTCCCCGTGTGGTCGGGGACGCATGGGCAGCCGGGAACCGAACGGCCCCGTTCGGATGCGCCGGTCGCTCTCCGGTACGCCGCACCCAAGAGCCGAGGCGAGCGCTTGGCGTTTGTCGCGCGCAGGCGCCCGCCATCCCGAAACACGCCGTTTCAATGGATCGCGCGGAATTCACACACGCACTGGAGAAGGAGATGAGAACCCATGTGCATGAAGAATGAGACCTCGTGGAAGGTGCATTTCATCCTCAACTCCAAAGGAGGAGTCGGTAAAAGCTTCATCGCCTTCCTGCTCGGCCAGTTCTATCGCCAGCAGGAGCTGCCGGTGTTGCTCTTTGATGCCGACGCCACCACGTCGACCTTCTCCAGCTTTGCTGCCTTGAGCGTCACGCGCATCGAGCTGATGCGCGGCACGCAGATCGATGAGCGCCGCTTCGATCAGATCCTGGAAAAGGTGCTGACCGAGGAGGCGCATGCGGTGATCGATACCGGCACCTCCAGCTATGTGGCGCTCTCCAACTATCTGATCGAGAACGACGTGCATCGGCAGATTGCGGCGATGGGCAAGGCCGTCGTCGTGCATGCCATCATCGTCGGCAGCGGCCGCACTTTGCTCGAGACCTTGAACGACCTCGATGATCTCGCCGGCCAGCTCCCAGACGAGGTCACGCTCATGGTCTGGCTGAACGAGCACTTCGGCACGATCTTCGAGGACGGCAAAGCTTTGAGGAGATGGAGGTCTATCTCCGTCATCGCCATCGCATCCATGTCGTGCTGCGCCTGCCGCAGCGGACCCCGGCGACCTTCGGCGCCGATCTGCAGGAGATGATGAAGCGGCATCTCACCTTCGCCGAAGCCATCGCCTCGCCGGATTTCCCGATCATGGCGCGCCAGCGGCTGACCAAGGTGCAGCAGGACATCTTTGCTCAGCTGGAAGGGGCGCTGTGAACGCTCATGCGGTGACCTCGATTGCGACGGAGCGGCTGATCGGCGAGGTGGCCAAGCGCCATGATCTGCTGCTCAGTCGGGACGATCCGGTGCTGGTCACCGTTACCCTCAATGAGCTGATCCTGGCCGAAGCGCTGAAGCAGCTGCGGGCGAGCCTTGACGCCGCGAGCGAGAGCATCGCCGGCTCCGCCGCCAGGCATATCGAGGCGTCGAAGCTGGTGGCCGAGCAGCTCATCACCGCCGCGGCGGATTATGTGGCGAATGAGGTGCGGACAGCCGCGGCCGATATCGGCATGGGCGGAACGGCCGCCCCTCCGGCGCAGGCATCAGCCTGTCCCGGGGCGTCTTCTCTCGCCTGGACCGCTGCCGCCATCGCCATTGCCGCCGCCTGCATCTCGGGCGCCCTGGCGGTCGCCGGGCCCTTGCTGAAGCCAATGGCGCCGACTTCGGCTCAATGCGAAGGCATCAAGCGTTAGGGGGTTTCGGACTGCGTCAAAGCGCGGGAACTCGCCAGGCGATCGGATTGGGGGCAGGCCATTGCACCGCTTGCCGGCTGAACACGGGTTTGGCTGAAGGATAAGGCGTCTCTCCAGGAAATGATCCTCAAGCGATTAGAGGCCTCAAAATGGGCTTCGCCTACCGCTTCGCCGGGCGCCTGGCGGGCTTGCCGCTCTCCATGAGATAGCGCTCCAGAATGAGGGCGACGAACTGGCTGAGCGTGCGCCGCTCGGCATCGGCCTCAGCCTGCAAGGCATCGCGCATCGACGGCGCGATGCGGATGGTGATCGGCTCTTTCTTCTCCTTGGTCATGGATGACAATCTATGCGCTTGTGTACTATCGCCTCAACGTATACTATCGCCGCTATTAGCTGCGATGAATGGGGGATGCGATGAGCAAAATCAGCAGCGATGGTGACGACGATCCGGCGATCGCGATCGGCATTCCGCTGTTCGAATGCCGCCTCGCCGTCGATATCACCCTGATGGCGATCCGCAGCCTCGCCAAGCGCCTGGGGACCCAAGCGGTCAAGCCCAAGCTCGACGAGCTGGTGCAGCTCATGACCGACTGCCGGCAGCGCTTCGAGCTGTTGACCGAGCGGCTCGATGCCATCTTCGCTCTTTGCAATGGCAAGCCAAATTAAGGTTTCTCGGCCGGGGACCGGCGATCTTGTCGCTTCGCCTTGGAGGGCGTCAGACTATAGCCAACGGGGCGGTGCGGCGCTTGCAGGCCCGGCGTCCGGCTCATCGCCCTCGAAGCAGACGCCCTTGTCGATGAAGCGGATGCCGGCTGCCTCGAAGGTGCGTTTCATGGCGGCAACGGTCGCCACGATCGGCTTGCCGCGGCCGGCCTCGAAACGCACCACGGTGCTGATGCCGACCTGGGCGTTTCTGGCCATCTCATGCACCGTCCAATTGAGCGCGGCGCGCGCCATTCTGCATTGCATCGGGGTCATATGAGCATGAATAACCCATGAGCCTGTCTTGACGCAAGCCAAAAATAGGCCATCCTGTTCTTGTCGACTTAAATTGTTCATAACGCGGCATTGGCCAGTGCGTCAACACCGACCAATGCCTGACCACAACCCCGTTGAATAGGAACGGAATCATGGCTGATAACGACAATACGGGGCCTTGCGATCTGCGCAATGCCCTCATCGATGCCGGCACCCTGCTTTATGAGATCCGCACGGTGCTCGAGGCGCTCTCGCATGGCCTCAAGAAGCTGTTGACCCTGCCCAAGGCCGAGCCGGTCCGGGACGAGCTCATTATCCTGGAGAACTTTGCCAATCACGCCGTCGAGGCGACGGATTCGCTCGATGAGACCGTGGCAGGCCTCGTAACCCCGCCGGCTCCCAAAGAGCCGCAGGAGTGATGGCGATCCCGTGAAGCCCTGCGCCCCGGGCGCAGGGCTTCTCGCCCGCTGCTTCAAACAACAGCCGCGACCATGCGCAGTTCGGTGCCTCACGACCGATCTGTGCATTACCCTCTATGGAGGACGTCGACCATGCACGCTGATCTCACCCTCCCGCGCTGGGCGCATTACGCTGCCGGCAGTGTGCTGATGGCGGTTGCCGTCACCGCCGGCGGGCTCAGCCTCACACTCAATGTCGCCCATGGCCTTGAGACCGGCCCCGCCGCCGGCATTGCCTTCGGTCTTGCCGATATCGGCAAAATCGTCATTCCGATCGTTGCCGGCGCCATCGGCTGGTCGCGGCAGATGCGCATCACCGCGGCGATCTGCGTTGCCGTCTCGCTGTGGTGTGCCGTCAATTACTATGCCGACCGACAAGGTCGCCAGCTGCTCGGCCGAGAGCATGGCGAGACGGTCTATGCCGATGCCGAAAAACACATCACCGAGCTCGAAACCGAAGCCGATCGCCTGTCATTGCTAGCAGCCGAGGAAGCCAAGCGCGGTGGCTGTGGCCCCAATTGCCGTGCCTTGACGAACCAAGCTGCCAGCGCCCGCGAGCGGCTCGAGGCAGCCCGCAAGGCGCGAGCCGCTCTGACGCCCGTCGAGGTAAGCGGTCTCGCTGCCATGATCGGGGCCTTCACCCGTCGCGATGCCGGCCGCATTGCCCGAGGCCTTCGTGCCGTCAAGGCGGTGATGTTCCTGGCGCTCATCGAGGCGCTGGTGTGGCTGAGCATGCCAGCCGTGGCATTGCTCGCAATGCCAATGCGCGCTCACGACGTTGAAGCGGATGCCAACGCAAGCCCGGTGCTAGCCCCCGCAACCGTGCCGCGGTCATCGCAAAAATCCGCCGCCAGCGGGACGCGAGCCTACTATCTACAGCGATTGCAGCGTGAGCATCCCGCACTGGCGAACCGCGTGCATAACGGCGAGCTCAGCGTTTATCGCGCCTGCATTCTCGCCGGGCTTCGCAAGCCGGCAAAGGATTGGTCGAAACCGGAGGCCTATGGCATCAAAGCCGATGAGACCTCGCGTTAGCGGCACGCGCTTGGCAAAGGATTGGTCTCGGCGGAAATCCACGCTCGTTGGACCATGGTGATGCCCCGTCCAAGCTCGGAGCTTCTGCCGGCATCGGATGATGAGCGGCGCCGCTCCCGGAATGGACCGGGCTGGTCAGGCGAAGGGGTTCTTGATCGTCTCCGTCGGCTTCGGCGGTGCGATCTCGTCCGGGAGATCGCCTTCAGCCTCAAGCGCCTCGACGATCCGGTTCAGGATGTCGCGCAGCTGGCGGCTGTCGGCCAGGCCCTTCTTGTCGCGCGTAATGTCGAGATTGCCGTAGATCGTCACGCGATCGACGCGGTTCTCGATGGCGAGGTCGCCGAGCGTGACGGCCTCGGCTTCATTCTGGAAGGGCTGGATTGGCGCCATCATCGCTCAGCTGCTGTGAAGCCGGCAGCGATGGTGCGGCCTCGGTTGCGGAAGCGGCATCGCGGTCTCCTTGGCGCGCGCGGCGATATCGGGAAACACATCGATGCCGATCAGCTGCGTAAGATGCGAGATCGAGATGGGTTCCCAGTCCTGGCTGCCGTCATTGGGCGCCCAATAGGCCCCGGCTGTCTCTGTCGAGGGGCTATAGATAGCCTTGAACAGATGGGTCGGCACCAGCACGCGATGATGCAGCCTTTTCACGGTATCGCCGATGAAGGCGGGACCGGTGACCACGTAGAGCTCGCCTTCGGTCAAGGTGAGCTGTCGCACGGCGGACTCGATCCCCTCCCACAGCTCTTCATTGTTGCAGGGCTGCTGGGGGACCACGTTCGCCAGTGAGAATGACTCCTCCTGCGCCGTCTCGGTCGACATGTCGCCATTGGGGGACATATGACCGCGATCATAGCCGCTGCGCTGATAATCGGAGAGCCGCGCCCGCTGATTTTTGGGCAGGCTCTGCTCGGCATGGAAGGCCGATGCCCTCGGTCTTTCCAGGCTGCCCGTCACTTCAACGCGATCGGCCGTCAGATGCTCGGCCGACCACAAGGGCGTGCGGGTTATGCCGGAATACAGCACCACGAATTGCGAATAGCAGATCATGTGGGTTTCGGCAGCGAGCCTCGAATTGACCAGCTTTGGTGCTACAGCATCCTGACACTGATCGAGGCATTCAGTGCTTTGCGCTTGCGCCGGCAAGGCCAGCGCCAAGGCAAGGCCGGCACCCATAAGAAAGCTTCGCAATATCCCCGCTCGCATCGGATGCCTCCTGGCTGTTGAGCAATCGAAGGCTGCTTACACTGCTTCGCGACGTCTTGGACGCTTTGGCCAAATCAGCCCCCAGAAAAATTCGATGCCGAACGAAGGGGCGACCGCCGGGCAACAGGCCGGGCTTGCGATTGCGGCGGTTAGAACCGACTTTAGCGACCAAAACGGACTTGCCGTCCCGCGCCTTCCGGATGTAGCCCTGTCACCCGGTCCGGCTGAGGTGGGTGGTCCAATCGGACCAGGCATCATTGCTGCCATCTCGGCGCCGGCCGAAAACCGCAGCTGTTCGCATCACCAAGAGGCGATCCCATGAGTGTCGGCATCGATTTCGGCACCACCAACAGCGTTGTTGTCGTGTCGCCGGATGAAGGCGATGTCGCGGTGGCGCGCCATGAGGAGGGCTGCAGCAGCAATTTCCGCTCGGTGCTCTTTTTCCTGAAGGGCAAGAGCAACTTTGCCCCTCCGGTGGTGAAGGCCGGGCCGGAGGCGATGGCGGCCTATCTGGAGCAGCGCAGCGATTGCCGGCTCATCCAGTCGGTGAAGTCGATGGCGGCAAACAGCAATTTCACCGGGACGCTGATCTTCGGACGGCGCTACAGCGTCGAGGATCTGATCGCGCTGGTGCTGAAAGGCCTGCGCGCCAGTGCGGAACGAGATCTGGGGCCTCTTGGTGAGGCGGCCATCGCCGGGCGGCCGGTGCGTTTTGCCGGGCAGTTCACCGATGAGACACTCGCCTTGACGCGGCTATCGAAGGCGTTCGGCCTTGCCGGCTTTAAGGACATCACCTTCGTCGCCCAGCCGCTCGCGGCAGCTTACAGATTCGCACGCCGCATCCCGCTCCGCAGCTCTGCGTCATCGCCGATTTCGGCGGCGGCACCAGCGACTTCTCGCTGGTCCGCTTCCGGCCGGAGGGAGAGCGCCTCGCCATGGACGCACTCGGCGCCTCGGGCGTCGGCATCGCCGGTGATCGGCTCGATTTCCGCATCATCGAGCGGGTGGTCTGCCCCAGGCTTGGCATGGGCACCGACTATGTCAGCATGAGCAAGCGCCTGCCGATGCCGTCGCATTATTATGCGCGCTTCCAACGCTGGAGCGATCTCTCTTTTCTGCGCACCGGCGAAACCCTGCGTGAGCTGCGCACGCTGAAGCGCATGGCGGAAGAACCCGATGCAATCGAGCGGCTGATTTATATCATCGAGGAGGAGCTGGGCTTCGACCTCTACCGTGCCGTGTCGGCGACGAAAACCGCCCTGTCGGTCGATGACAGCGCCATGCTGGAGTTCCGGCACGGCCCGGTGCAGATCCAAGAGACGATCACGAGGGCTGACTTTAACGGCTGGATCGCCGAGGATCTCGCCGCGATCGAGGCGCAGGTGATGAAGCTGTTCGCCTTTGAGGCCGGCCGAGACGGCTTCTGGCTGGCCCGTTGGTTGCGGGCGCACGACATCGAAGCCCATGTGATTCATCCTTCGAGCGTTGCGGTGTCACGAGAACACCGTCGCGCCAAGACGGACCGCCTCGATACTGAGTTATTGAAGCGCGCCTTTATCGGCTGGCTGCGGGGTGAACCCCAACATTGCCGTATGGCGGCGATTCCGACGATCGAGGAAGAGGACGCGAAGCGGGCGAACCGCGAACGTGAGAACTTGGTGCGCGAGCGATCGCGCATCATCAATCGGATGAAAGCGTGTCTGACCCGGTTTGGCGTGCGGACCTTCAGACCGACCTTGCGCAAGACACCGGAACAGCTGAGACAATTGCGAACGCCCGAGGGTGTATCGCTGCCGCCCAATACGATTGCCGAATTGCTGCGCGACCTGGCGCGCTTGCGTTTCCTCCACAATCAGATCAAGGAGATCGAGGAGACGCGCCTGCGACGGCTTGCCCAGGCTCCCGAGCAGCGCACGCATGCGATGGTGCGCCTGCTCGCGCGCGTTGTTGGCGTTGGCATCGAGACCGCTGACATGCTCACTCACGAGGTCTTCTCACGCGATATACGGGATCGAAGAGCCGTGGCGCGCTATGCGGGCATCACGGGGTCCCCGGATGAAAGCGGCCGGAAACGCCGGGAGAAGGGGCTTGCCAGAGCGGGCAATGCACGGATGAGACGCGGCATGATCCAACTGGCTTGGCGTTTTCTCAAATTCCAGAAGGACAGCGCGCTGGCGCAATGGTACCGGGCACGGACCGCCGATGCCCGCGGCCGCACCCGCAACACCATGATCGTGGCGCTCGCACGCAAGCTTCTTATTGCGCTTTGGCGCCTGGTCACCGTCGGGGAAGTACCGGCCGGCTTTGTGATGCGAACAGCCTGACGGACGGCTGCGACAAAGGTATCGGGGCTGACGAACCGATTGCCGGTTCCGATCATGATCCGAGGTGGCGGACACCCGTAGCAAACCATGGCATCGAACGCCGATTTCGAGAATGGGCCGCCGCCCGGAGCTTCGCCCTGATGCGGATGACTGCATCATGGTTGGGATCACGAGAGGATCCACCGAATACAAGGTTGCGGTGCGTCGGACTGACGCCCCTCGGCGAGCTCCGCTCGGTTCATCCATTCAGCAGCGGGGCCCGACTACCGCCAACGTGCCGCCGTGCTCGGGTCTATCAAGACGCGGCCTGGAAACGACAGAGCGCAAGGCAAGGGCAGAGCCACGGCCGGCCTTGACAGGCCCTGCGCGCGCCGGCGTTCAGCATAGGTGCGTCGGGACGAAGAAACGCGCCGCCTCGTCGAACAAAGAAACTTGGATGAAGAAAGTGGAGATTGTTGTGGCATAAGGACTTGACTTCAAAAGCCCCATACAAGGCCTGATGAGCCAACTCATTCACCGCCCCGCGCACCGCCCCTTCACCCCGCTAGATCGCGCATACGCGCTCCGCTTGCCACATCGGTGGCCAGCGCGGTCTCTATCCTCGGGGCAAGCGCAGTCATGGCGTGCTGCCGCCGCGTTCGGCTTCGGGCCGTTCGCCACGGCGACCGGTTCGCGTCGAGCGTCATTGCGGAAATTGCATTAGCTAAAACTTAATCAGACATATGGTGTTCTGGCCCCACGGCGCAACGATAGCCGAGGCGGGGCGCGGAGCTGGTCGGGGTTGCGGAGCGCCCCGCCTCGGCGGATAGGAAACACACCATGACCAAAGAGCAGAAAGTCATTCGCGCAAAACTCGGATTGCTGGAGCTGGCCAAGCAGCTCGGCAATGTGAGCCAGGCGTGCAAGATGCTGGGCTACAGCCGCGACAGTTTCTACCGGTTCAAGGAGCTGTACGACACAGGCGGCGAGTTCGCGCTGCAGGAGATCTCCAGAGCCAAGCCGCTGCTGCGGAACCGCGTCGCCGAGGAGGTCGAGGCTGCGATCGTCGAAATGGCGATCGAGCAACCGCCCTTCGGCCAGCTCCGCGTCGCCAACGAACTGAAGAAGCGTGGCATCACCGTGTCGCCGGCCGGCGTGCGCTGCGTCTGGCTGCGGCACGACCTGGAGACGATGAAAAAGCGGCTCAAGGCATTGGAAACCAAAATCGCACAGGAAGGCGGCATCCTCACGGAAAGCCAGCTCGCCGCGCTCGAAAAGGCTAAGGCCGAGAAGGAAGCACACGGAGAATTCGAGAGCGAGCACCCTGGCTATTGCGGTGCTCAAGACACTTTTTACGTCGGCAACATGAAGGGCGTCGGGCGGATCTATCAGCAGACCTTCGTCGACACCTATTCGAAGGTCACCTTCGCCAAGCTCTACGATCGCAAGACCCCGATCACCGCGGCTGAAATCCTCAACGACCGGGTGATCCCGTTCTTTGAAAGCCAGGACATCAAGCTCCAGCGCGTCCTGACGGATCGGGGCACGGAATATTGCGGCAATCCCGAGCGGCACGAATATGAGCTCTATCTCGCCGTCGAGGATATCGACCACTCCCGCACCAAGACCAAAAGTCCGCAGACCAACGGCATTGTTGAACGCTTCCATCGAACGGTACTGAACGAGTTCTACCGGCTGGCGTTCCGGAAAAAGCTCTACCACGCGATCGATGAGTTGCAGGCCGATCTCGATCTCTGGCTCGAGGCGTTCAACCGCGAACGGCCGCATCAGGGACGCTGGTGCTTCGGAAAAACCCCGATGCAGACTTTCCTTGACGCCAAGCCCATTGCGATGGAGAAAATGATCGCTGCCTGACAACGTCGGGCAGTCAAACCGGACAGCTCCCCAGACACCGTCTGTCAGATCAAGTCTTGGCTTTTACAGCAAATTTGATTCGGCAGCGCTTCGATGCGCTTGACCCGGTTCTCGATGAGCAGGCGCGCAGACGCTTTGCAGCCGCCGAGGCGCGCGCTCAACGATCAATCGCGGCATTATGGAAATCAAGGAAAACCGTTCTGCCGGAGAGGGACGTGTGCGACGACCGGGCGGCGGCCGCAGGACCAAGACCCAGGGAGATCCGACGCTTCTCGATGATCTCCAATCTCTCCTCGAAGCCTCCACGAGAGGCCACCCGATGTCGCCATTGTTATGGACCTCGAAAAGTCTGGACAAGCTCTGCGCTGCGCTGAAAGACATGCAACACGGCGTATGCCCGAACGTCGTCGCTAGCCCGCATTTCTCACGCGCCTGAAGGTATGGCGTGGTCATCCGGCCGATTTCTCGGCGATGTTGACGGGTGACGTGCTTGGGGGTGGCGCAGATTGCGCGACCGGCTTCGTCAATTGGCTTGGCTTCTTCGTGTCTCCAGTGGGCCTCGGGGGATACCGCGAGAGAGGCGCGTCGCGGCTTCGCGCGTCAGGCAGGGGAGCCACGAGCATGTGCGAGCCGCGCCGCGGCGAGACGCCATTCGGCGGCGGCCGGACAGGCCGACGCGAAGGCGATCTTGACCCGGCGCGCGCTGATTTTCACCAACGCGCCGATCTTCAGCAGCTTCAGCCGGATCGTGCCGCAGGTCGCAGCGGCGAACTGCGTATGAGCCAGGCCGATCCGGCGCAGCGCGCACAGGAGGACATAGGCCATCGAGGCAAACCACAGGCGCAACTGGTTGGCCCGCATCGTGGCGGCCGAGGTGCGGTCGGCGAACAGATCGCCCTGCGCCTCTTTGATGCGGTTCTCCATCTCGCCGCGGGCGCAATAAAGCTCCTCATAGAGTGGTTTGGCGGTCCAGGCGCCTGGCTTCAGCGAGGTGACGAGGAAGCGCGGATTGGCTTGCCCGCCGGTCCACTCGGCCTTGCCAATCACGCGGCGGCGGCGTGACCAGGAGTCCTTCGTCGACCATAGAAAATCCCGGAACACACGCGCTGACTTGCCTTCCGCCTCCGGTAGCCGCCGCGCCTCAGCCAGCGCCTCCGCAAGGCGTGCCTCCAGACGCGCATTGCGGGCGAGGCCGAAGACATAGTCGACTTTGTGGGCTTCACACCAGCTCATCAAGGCTTCCCGGGCGAAGCCGGAATCGGCGCGCAAATTGATCTTCATCTTTGGCCAGCGCGCCCGGATCCGGCCGACGATGCGCGCCGTCTCCTCGACCGCGCCCGCGCTGCCGTCGATGTTCGAGCGTCGAAGCTTGGCGGCCAGAAGATGCCGGCCGCAGAAGACGTAGAGCGGCAGGTAGCAATAGCAGTTGTAATAGCCATGGAAAAACCGCCCCTCCTGATGGCCGTGCAGCGGATCGTCGGTGGCGTCGAGGTCGAGCACGATCTCACGCGGCGGCTTGCCGTGCGCATCGAGAAACACGTCGACGAACAACGCCTCGATTGCTGCGCCGTCATGGCCAATCTTATGATAGCGCCCAGTCGCGCCATCGGCCGGGGCGAGCTCGAGACGGTTCAGCGTGCTCTTCCCGGCCAGCGGCGCCGGCGCCTCGGCCCCGCGCTCGAACTTGCCGAGCAGCACCCCGAGAACGGGATCGCGGCGCAACTCATCATGGTCGACGAGGTCTTCATAGCCTAGTGGTTCGACTGAAACATTTGCATCCCCGTGCGGCACCCACATTTGCAAATGTTTCAGTCACAAGAACCACTAGCTAAATATATGTTTCTAGTGGAGCTTTTGAATTTGTTATTTGAGAATGAGCTTAGCCGCAACCGGGACTCAAATGTCAAATTCGCTCCACTAGCGCCAAGCCGAACACGCGCTGTGCAACCAGCGTCTTCACTTCGTGAACCACGTAAGCGGGATGGCGCCGATCGCGAAAGCAGGCGGCGAAGCGATCGACGAGCCCGATGGCCTTGTCCGTCTCCCCGAGTAGCAGCGCCCCGGCGTCCGAGGACACCATGCCGCCATCGAAATCCGCGACCACACGGCGTCCGCCCGCTCTTCCAAAATCGATCTCGCTCGCGCTACGCTCTGTCAGCATCGGGGAGCCACCTCAAATCGGCAAAAACTCGTTATCGCAAAACAAGTTTACACCGTAAGTGACCTCGATGCGCCTCAGCCCCGTGAGAGATGCGGGCTAGGCGTGCGCATAGCGCTGGTGAAGGATCAGCGCCTGTTTGCCGACCCGGACATAGGACTGGCGCAGGTCGAGCCCGGCCTTCCTGGCCAGCCGCACCAGCCGCTCGCGCGCGTCGGTCGGGAACATGACGTTCTTGGGCTGCACTGTCGTATCGACGATGACACGCCGCGTGTCCTGCGGCTTCATCGCCCCGGTCTTGACCGCAACCGCTAGGCTCTCCTGCAACAGAGCGGCGATTCGCTTCTCACCCATCCGCTGCCGCCAGCGCGTCATCGAGGAGCGGTCGAACCACAGTTCATGACAGAAGATTCCTCGCCAGTGAGATATTGGAAGTAGGGGTTCTCCACCCAGCGCTCGCATAGCGCCTCGTCCGACAGCTTCAGGATCGCAAGGCCCGCCATCAGCCGGGTCTGCAGCGGCGGCATGCCCGCACCGTCGGAATAGACTTCGCCGAAGCACGTCTCCAGCACCGGCCAGTCGATCGCCTGCGCCAGCCGCACCAGCGCGTGCTTCATGTTCAGAATCTGGTCGAGCCGGGCGCGGAAGAGATCCTGTTCTCCGCTCTCGCGCCGCTCGCGTGGTTTGCCCATCCCCGGCACTCCGATCCACCGCGACAAGCGGAGTGAATCATGCCTCGTCGGGCGGGCAAATCGAAAACTGATATTGCAAGGAAACCGGCCACAGACCCGCCGTTTCCTGCAAATCCGAAATCTGCAAATCGGCTGATTGAGGCAGAGGGCTCTGCGCGACCGACGCGCGGCACGATTGCCTTGATCATTTGCCCCGGACGGCATGACCTTCTAAAATCATCTCGCGAGCCGTTGAATGGCTGCTATGGGGCGGAACTGAAGTCAGCGTTAAAGCTGACACGAAGTCGTTTAACAATCAATCCCAGACTTTATTCTCGATTCGTTAAAACACTCATTTTTGTTTTGCAATCATTTCGATTCAAAATTCTATATTTTAACAGTACGCATTGGAATCTATATTTTGACGCCTAAGAGGAGTTACTTACAACTGCTGCCAATCGCTATCTAGTGCACTGACGCAAACAGAGGATTCACACGCGGCCTAGTTCGTGCGATTCTGCTGATATGGCACAAACCGTCAGCATCATCATCGCCTCTGAGGACCGCGCGCGTTTGGCGGCGGTTATTGAGGATCGCAACAGCGCGCAGAAGCACGTTCAGCGGGCACGGATCGTTCTTCTTTCGGCAGACAGGCTGCCCGTTCTGGAGGTGGCGAGGCAGATCGGTGGCAGTCGCCCGGCGGTGTGGCGCTGGCAGTTGCGATATGCCGAGCAAGGGGTGGATGGCCTCTTGCGGGACAAGACGCGCAAGCCGGGTAAAGCCCCTGTTCAGTTGGAGACCGTGGCCAGGGTGCTGGCGCTGCCATGCTCCGAGCCACCCCATAACGCGACGCATTGGACCGGCCGGGCGGTCGCCAAGGCTGTCGGCGTCAGCTTGCGGACGGTGCAACGCATCTGGGATGGGCATCGCCTTCAACCTCACCGCTTACGCACCTTCAAGATGTCCAACGATCCCGCCTTTGCCGCGAAAGTGGAGGATGTCGTCGGCCTGTACATGGAGCCGCCCTGTCATGCCGTGGTGCTGTCCATCGATGAGAAAAGCCAGATTCAGGCGCTCGATCGCACGCAACCCGGCCTTCCGCTGAAGCCCGGCAAATGCGCAACCATGACCCACGATTATAAGCGGAATGGCACCACCACCCTGTTCGCCGCGCTCAATATTCTCGATGGCACCGTGTTGGGGCGTTGCATGCAAAAGCACCGGCATCAGGAGTTTATCAAGTTCCTCAATGCGGTGGAGCGCGCCGTTCCGGCGGGAAAGGTCATCCATGCCATCCTCGACAATTACGCCACCCACAAGCATCCCAAGGTCAAGCAATGGCTGGCCGACAATCCGCGCTGGGTCTTCCACTTCACGCCCACATCCGCATCCTGGCTCAACGCCGTCGAGGGCTTCTTCTCAGTCATCACCCGAAGGCGCATCCGTCGCGGCGTCTTCAAATCCGTCGCCGAATTGGAAGATGCCATCCGCCGCTACATCCGCGATCACAACGGTCACCCCAAGCCCTTTGTCTGGACGAAATCCGCCAAAGAAATTTTCGGCAAACTCAAGCGCCTGCCTGCACCATCTGATTGAGTCAGTGCACTAGGGAGAGTTGCTTTTTGAGGCTTGTCGACCGCCGTATCCGTGAGCAGCAACGGCGTTCTTTGCGCATCCGCTTCAAGCTGGCCACGCGTCTGCCCGCTCCCCACGCAGCGCCGAAGGCCCAAGCTTCCTCGGCGCAAGGCGTTGGCTGCTGTCAGCAGACTCGCCGCGCGGTGTCGGGCCAGGTAGCGCCCAATTGGACACAGCGTCCATAATGACTATAATAGTCAATCCAGCTCAAACTAGATCGAATTAGACAGTCTGGTCAAGCCGGATTAGGATGCCCGAAAACAGCGCAATCCATCCGCGGTGGGGCCGACAAGGCGAGACCGATGGTTTTGAACGAGCATATGACGCCATCGCTCGCCCGCGCCGCACGGGTCATCCTCAATTGGTCGATGGCCGATCTGGCAAGCCGGACCGGCGTCGCGGCCACCACGATCCGCAATTACGAAAGTGGCAAGCGCGGAACCACACGGGTGAACCGCGCCGCCATGGCCGCGGCCTTTCTGGAGGAGGGAATTGAGTTTCTGGGGGGCGAAGCTCCTGGGCTCGTCCTTCACCGGTTGGAACTCCTCAGCAATCCGCCGCCATCACGCCCACGCCGTCCGATACCGGAGCGGCGCCGCCGCGGCAGGACATAGCCAGCGAAGTCGCTTTGTCTCTATCGGAAAGAGAGCCGCAGGCTAAGGCCAAACGAAGATCGGCCTTGCGACGCCCTCGACGTGTTTTACCGAGATCGGCCCGAAATAGCGGCTATCAAAGCTGCGCGGATGGAAGCTCGAAACCACCCAAAGTTCACCCGCCTTCACCCTGTATGAGCCCATCGCTGGTTGGCCATTCCACCGGCGGCGGCGAGGTCGCTCGCTATATCGGCCGTTATGGGACCGGCCGCGTTGAGAAGGCGGTCCTCATTGCGGCGGTGCCCCCCATCATGCTTAAAACGCCGGCCAATCCGGAGGGCTTGCCCCTGGAAGTCTTCGACGCGATCCGCGCGGGCGTCGCGGGGGATCGTTCCCAATATTACAAGGGCCTGGCGATCGCCTTTTACGGAGCCAATCGGCCTGGCGCTAATGTCTCACAAGGCATCCTCGACCAGTTTTGGCTCTGGAGCATGCAGGCTGGCACCTTGAACGCCTATGAGAGCGTCAAGGTATTCTCCGAGACCGATCTCACCGAGGACCTGAAGAAGTTCGACATCCCGACGCTGGTCATGTACGGCGAAGACGACCAGATCGTTCCGGTGAAGGACTCGGCAAAGAAATCGGCCAAGTTCATCAATGATGCCAAGGAAATCCACTACCCGGGCGCGCCGCACGGCCTCACCGCCACACATCAGGATCAAGTCAACGCCGATCTTCTCGACTTCCTTCGGAACTAGCCGCATTTATGCATGCCCAGTCCTCCTCATACGGACGAGCCTGTCCTGGTTTAGCGATTTTCCGCCTCTGAGCATGCGGAAGCCACTGCCGCAGTCGAGTGGGCGAGGAGGTCGTGTTTGCGGTTGACGGGGAAGGGCTCATTCCGGGGCATCGGCGCCCCGCCGTTCATGTCACGAAGTGCGGCAAACGGCCAAGGACGGTTCGCAGGATTGCCTGATATGGACACGCCGTCGGCAGATGCAGCCGGACTTGTGTTTTCAACTCGACCACGCGGGCCGCGACCTTGACGAGCCGCAGGCGCAAGGTGTCGAACTGCGCCACTCGCCAGGTCGAGCGCTTCGGCATTGCGGTGCGCAAGGCCCACAACAACCAATAGGCGCCAGCATGCAGGAACAGACGGAACTGGTTGGCGGTCGCTTTGCTACAGGAGGTTCGATCGGCGGCGAGATGGGTTTTCCAGGATTTGATATGATTTTCTGCGCGCCCACGTCGGCAGTAGACGTCTTGGTAAAGCACCTTCGCCCTGCCACCCGCGAGATTGGTGACGATGAACCGGGTGTCGGTTCCCTCCTCGCCCGCCTCGACACGCGCAATGATGCGTTCGACGCGGCTCCAGCTTGCGGCGCCGCCGTAGAACTCCTTGAAACGCCGTAGCTTGGCTTTCTTCTCTCCGGCCTCAAAGCGAGCCTGGGTGCTTTGCTCCAATGCTTCGATATGGCCGCGCAGCGTCGTGGTAGGCGCAACGCCGAAGATGAAGTCGAGGCCGTTTGCCCGGCAGAAGTCAATCACCTCGGGGCAACAATAATGGCTGTCGGCACGGATCAGGATTTGGGTAGACGGCCAGTTGGCGCGGATCGCCCTGAGCAGGCGACGGAGGAACTTGGCGATTTCCTTGCCACTGGGGCGCTTGGCCGGGCGCAACATGGCGGTCACAAACCGGCGGTCGCCGTCGAACACAACGATCGGCTGGAAACCGTATTCGTCGTAATGACCGTTGAACAGGCGAAGCTGCTGGCCGCCATGTACGGCGTCAAAGGTATCGTCGACATCAAGCACGATCCGCTTTGGAACACGGGCATAAGAAGCACAGTAAAGATTGACGAGCGCCCGCCCCATGCGAAACAGCGCGCGGAGGTCAGGCCAATTCTCCAGGCGTGACAGGATTGGTTGCGAAGCCAGGTCCAGGCTGGAAGGCAGAGCGCCCTGCGCGAGCTTGAATGCCGGGTCGGATCGCAGGGTGGAGGCGTCATTGCCGTCCTCATAACCGCTAGCGATCATCAATGTTCGGAACCGGATCATCTCGGCAAGGCCGTGGACCACTTGAGCTTGCAGGCGTGGATCCTCGATGCAGGCCGCCAGCCCTTCGGCAATGCCCAGGCGCTGTTCGATCTCCCGCAGGACCAGAACACCGGCATCCGAGGACAATTGCCCGCCGTCAAAGCGCGCTACAATAGACTTGCCAGCAATAGGTGACAGACCGGGTAGCGGCAGCATAAGATCATTCATGGCGGATGGGCTCCTTCTGAAAATCGCGCGGATCGGCTTAAGCAACCAAATCTTACGCGAGTTCAAAGGGTTAGACTACATCCGCCAACCCACCATGAATTTTTCCGGCTAGCATCGGCGAGAACCAGCGTTAGCCAGCTCGTGCCGCTTCTAGACATTCGAGCCGTCCGAATTATTCAGGCAATTCACCTTCCAGCTGCTCCAGGCTCTTGACAGCTTGCGTGTAGGCTCCGTTTCGTCGGAGGTTCCCGCTCTTGCGGTCGAAGTAATTGCGTTCGCCCATTTCGCTTACGAGGTCTTTCAAGCGGTCGACCGCTTCGAGGACGGCGCGCAGATCCGCGCAGCGAACCGGACAGAGCTGGTCATAGATGCCAACGGCAGAGCGGAGGCGTTCGAGGGTGGTCATTGGGTCAGCTCATGTAAATTCCAGTGTCTGTGAAGGTGCTGGCTCGGAAGCGTTGAGCCATGCCGCAGCCTCTCGCATCACACGGTTGTGAAGTTGATCCTCATCCAACCGGATGAGGCCGGTCTTTCAGAAAACGTCGATATTGCAGCACCTGGAGCCAAAATCGGCCCATCAAACATTCAGAAAAATGGTGATCATAATGATGAAATTCCTCACATCTGCGCTCGTCGCGCTCGCCCTCCTCGGAACGGTTTCGGCCGTCTCGGCTGCTCCGAAGCATTATGCCGTCAACCCGACCTATCAGTCGCTCGACGACGAACTGAACTTCTGGAAGCAGTTCGGCGACTAAGTGAGATGCCGCAACAGCGATCGAGATGCAGGGCCTTAGCTGGCCCTGCATTTTGTTTGCCTTCTCCAGCCGGCCGCCGGGTTCCAAGGCCACTCGGTGGGGATCAGCAGATCAGCGTCATCGTTCTGCGGTGAGTTCACTCGCGTCGAGACTGGCCACATTCGCAGCAGTTCTCCCGGAAAAGGCTCAAGCAGATCACGCGGGTCGGGTTCGATCGGCGACAGCCAGCGCTCATATGCCGACGCCCGCAGGATCACCGGCATTCGATCATGGATCGTCCCGATAAGCTCGTTGGCGGGGCAGGTGAGAATGCAGAAGCTGCGAATGAATTCACCCGTCTCCGGATGCTTCCAGCTTTCCCAGATGCCAGCAAGGCCGAAGGGCGAGCCGTCTTTCATGCCGATGGCGTAAGGTTGCTTTGGCGGTGTGGTCTTACGCCATTCGAAGAAGTTGTCGATGGGAACGATGCAGCGCCGTTTGGCGTAGGCATTGCGAAAGCTCGGCAGGCTCGCCACGGTTTCGGATTTGGCATTGATCGGCTTGCGCCCACCGTTCGGCTCCTTGACCCAATAAGGAATGAGCCCCCAAACCAACCGGTCGCGATGATAGACGCCGGTCTCGGGATGCCGGCGGATCACCCAGAAATCCTGGCTAGGCGCGCCGTTGTAGCGGATATGACGGGCGCGACTGTCGATCTCCTCGTCGAGCACAGCCGTGGAGAAGCCCGGCAACTCCCTGTCGGTTTGCGTAAAGCGCCCGCACATCGGCTATCCATCCTCATGTTGGATTGGCTTCCCGCTGTCATCGAAGCGACGCCGGAACTGCCAAGCGCGACTCAAATTCTCGGTAAGGTGCTTGGCGACGGCTTTGTAAAACAGATCCGACCTCCACGCGCTTGCCCGATGCGGCGCCTTGTACTTGCAGGTGGCAAGCCAGATACGAATGTCGCGATGGAGATCGTTAGTGTCATTGTCCCAATGCATGTTCCCATTTTGTTCATGGCGACAATGGGAGTCAATGACGGCAGCGGTGAAAATCAAGGGCCGCCGTTCCAGACGGAGGCGCTGGTCTGATTAAAAAGGTAATAGCCCTCTGCCAAATCGTCCCGACCCTTGCCGAGGGCTTTGAGATCGGAAGGTTAACCGCTCAGGCGGCTGCGATTGTGGCTACCGACGTTTGCGGAACATAGTTTTCGCGACGAGTTTTGTGACATATCTCAGCCCCGCGTGGCTCTCCGGTTTGACGCGCGCGGCTGGCGCATTCTGTCTACAGCTGAATCAATCGCGGCCATCACACGGTCGGGGGCACTTTGGTGGACCATGTGGCCGGCGCCGCGCACCCTATGAAACACGCTGTGCTGTATCTCGCGGTGGAGCCGGCCTGACTGCTCATCAATCTCGATCAAACGGTCGTCTTCGCCGGCGACGATGATGACGGGCATCTGCAGCTTCTGATATTGCCCACGGAAAGCAAATGCGTCGGGGATCATAAGGGCGGTCTCTTCCGCACTGGCACGAAGCTGAGAGGGACGGACGGCCATTGCCCTGGGAAAGCCTCGTTTGAATTTCGACGGCACGGACGCGGGGCCGAATATCTTGCGCATCAGGAGCGGCCACACCGCTCGGGCGATGAGCGGAGAGATTGTGTAGCGCATCACATCGCCAAGAACAGGTATCGCGGGCGCTGACAGGGCGAGCACGTCAGCCCGCAGGGAAGGATAATAATAACCCGAGGCCAGAACCAGGCCGCCCACGTCCTGCGGATATTTCTGCGCGAGGGCGATGGCCACCTGAGTGCCCCAGGAATGTCCGAGCACGACTGCGCCGGAAACGCCCAGCCGGAGCAGTGCCTCGTGGATAAGGTCAGCCTGGGCTTGCGGCGTCCAGATCTTGCTCCGCGGCCGCCCGCTATGCCCAAAGCCGGGCCGGTCCAAGGCAATCACACGATAGCCTTGGGAAGCCTTGTCGATCAGCCCGCTCGATGCGAAGTCCTCAATCATGCTGCCATTGCCGTGCAATAGAATGAGAGATTCGCCTTGGCCCCGCTCTATATAATGCAGTCGGAACCCGTCTATCTCAATAAACCGACCTGCTGGCGGATTGTCACGCTCGGCCTTGTTTGCCAAATACCAATTTGCCAGCGCGGCCACCACAAGCGCTCCTCCCCCCAGAGTTGCAGCCGTCGCATACGGGCGCGGCGCCCCCCTCCCAAAGGGGCGCCGGTCGAGATAGCTCCAGTGAATGGCTTGGGCAAGATGTGTGCTTGAACGGCCTGTGAACATTTGGGCTGATCCTGAATAACCGACGGCGCTTGAAAACATCATGATGCTGCACCGCAGCATGGCAAAACGCGCGCAACCCTTGGTAAGTTCCCCACACAGTCACCCACGCGTACTAAGCGGGGGTACCTTTTTGTGTATTGCTCGCTGGCGGTGCCGGGAAGTGCCACGCGACCCGCTCCATGCAGTGGATATCGGAAATGGCCAGAATTCTCACCTTAGGTCCTTCGTCTTATCCACCATCCTGACTTATGACTGATTTTAGGAAAGGGCCGATGCGAGCGCCTCAACCAACGTCCAGTTTATAAACATGACTATCGGCCGATCCGTCGCCTCAAGGGAAAAAAAACAAGGCCGTAATACTTCTGCTATCACGAATAAAGCGGGAAAAGTGCCGCCTCTCGGGATCACTGGCCGTGGCCCCGAGGAGAAATTGTCGCTGCACGAAGGCTGGTCTGTACCGCACCGAGATGCCAGTTTCCAGATCGGAATCCGGCCAATTTTCATCGTTTTAAGGGAGATGAGAGATGGCGCCGAAATTAGTCGCGACAGACCAGATCGAGGCTGACCCGGTCGCAGTCTAAGCTGATCATCCCTGCAGAACATTAATGTCCGCCGCGGGTTCGTCATTGGCCTCCTTTGCGGCGGCTGCCGCCGAAGCGGAGATGACGGCGTCGACGGTGTTCTCAAGCGAACCTTGGACATAGCTCACATTGGCCAAGGCTTCATCCTTATCGTCCTGCATTTCGCTTATAAGACTGATCAGGATATGAGCGTCAGGCGCTTTGCGTCGCAGGCGACGAATGGCGTAGCGGAGCTGCGCTGGCGTGACCGCCGCGACGTAACAGAGACAGATCAGCCTCACCCCGCTTGTATCCAGGCCGAAAATGCGGGAAATCGACAAGATGTCGCCGTCCTCGGCGCGCGCGCCTAGCCCTCGCCGTCCGACGAGTTGTGCAATTACGAGCGCAAGCGCCGCATCGAGTTCACCGTCCCCCGGCACGCACAAGACGGGCGCGCCCATCCGCCAGGCCTCAGGGAACGCATAAGCAGAGGCTTCAGCCGAGTTTTCAGTCTCACTAAGCTGGGCGAGCGGCTTGTTCTCGGCGTCCGATTCGTCATCGGCTGCGGCATCCGTGTCGATGTGATCGGCGAGGTCGTCGACAAGCTCGAAAGCCGCCTCGCTCATATGTCGCAGACGTTCTTCGTCCAGCCGGCCGAATTCGTCGTCGGCCTGGGCGAGCTTCAGAGTGGGAATAAAGATCGTCTCATAATAGCTAACAAGCGGCTTATCGCGCAGGAACACACGCGCCTGGTCGGCTGCTTCGACCGCGTCACGCGCCAAGAGACGCTGATAGGCTAGCTCGACCGGCGTGAGCGCAGGCTGATCGCCAAACATGATGTCGAGGAATTTCAGCCGTTCGACGTGATTTCCCAGCACCACGAGGCAGGTGGTCAGCGGAGTCGCCAGCACAAGGCCGATCGGTCCCCATAGCCACGTCCAAAAGGTCGCCGAGGCGATCACGGCGACTGGCGATAGGCCGGTGCTATGCCCTTGCATCAGTGGCTCAATGATTTGGCCCACCGTCATCTCAACCACCAAGAAGGACGCCGCAGCCCAGATGAACATGCTCCAGTCCGGTCCCACCGCCGCCGCGAGAAGGAGGGGAAAAATGGCCGATATCCAGGTGCCGATATAGGGCACGAAGCGCAGGATCATCGCGAGGATGCCCCAAAGCGGCGCGCTCGGCACTCCGATGATCCACCAGGCCACGCCGATCACGAGGCCGAAGCCGGCATTGAGAGCGAGCTGAGTGAGGAAAAGGCGGCTCAGGCGGCTGCCCGCATCGTCAAGCGCGGCAGTGGTCCGTTGCATATCGTGCGAGCCGGCAAGCCGCACGAGGCGATTGCGCAGATCCTGCCGCTGCAGCAGGATGAAAATGACGAAGATGACGACGAGGCCGGTTGTAACGAGTGGATTGATCAGCGGCGTAATCAGCGAGACGAGGGTCTGCAATGCGCCGGGATTGGGCTCCTGAACTTCGACCGGAATCGGCTTCGGCGACGGCGCGGGCGTGGCGGCGCCAGGGCTCGGCGCTGGCGAGCCTGCCTGCGGGCGGTTGAGTTCGTTGGAAAGATCATGAAGCACTTCGGACGCGCGCTCAAGCGTTCCAGTCCCGCTCGCGGCGCCGCGTAGCGCTTGAATCTTCTCTCGCAACGTCGACTGATAATGCGGCAGATCGCTTGCAAGCTGATTTACCTGCGAAACCATCAGGCCGCCCATGGCGAAAATGCCGGCAAATGCTGTGATCACGACCGAGATCACGGCGAGGGTGCGCGGTACGCGCCATAATTGTAGACGACGCACGAGCGGCGACAGCATAAAGCTGAGCAAGACGGCAAGCGCGAACGGCATGAGGATCGCCCGCCCCAGGTAGAGCGAGGCGACGACGATGAATGCGAACAGCAGCGCCGACACGGCGCTTCCCGGCACTTGATACCCGACCGCGGGCGTGGCGACCATGCGCGGCCGGTTCTTTCCAGATATCGCATTCGGCATTGATTTAACCTCGCCTGACGCGGCGTCTATTGTGACGCCCAAAAAAAGAGACAGGGCGACGTTTCCGGCCCTGCCTCTTCAAAGCGAATTACGCACCCTGCGAGATACGCCGGCGACTATCCGCTACTTGCCTCTGAGCGCATCCTTCGCGCCGCCAACAGCATTGCGAACCTTACCCTCAGCCTTATCGGCTTTGCCTTCGGATTTGAGTTTTTCGTCGCCCGTGACCTTGCCGGCCGCTTCCTTGACCGAGCCCTTGACCTGCTGGGCCGAGCCTTTAATGCGGTCCTTATCCATGTTTCGAATCCTTTTGGTTGAGGTGAACCAGAACACCGTCATCGGACAAAAGTTCATTTCGAGACCATCGATCCATCGCATTACTCACGGCGCACCCCTCCCGACCTAGGGCAACAAATGGTTATCAGCTTCTCAGCGAGGAAACGGCAGGTTCGAGCGCACCCAGCCTTCATATTCCGCCGGGCTTGGCATCGATTTCACGACCTCATGCGTGTGTTGGATGAAGAGCTGAACGACCGGGGTGAGGGTGCGATTCCTCAAAGTGAAGAAGATCGCGATCAGTATCGGTCGAATGAGCAGATCAATCGGCAACGCCCTTGGTAACCAAAGTGTCTCGCATTGGCAACGAGTCCGGTTATGGCTCCTGAAGAGCCGATCTGGGCAGATCCAGATGCTGCGAGTCAGCCGAACACCCGGATGAGCGATTGGTGGAACACAACATTTTTAGGCGGCCTCTCGCTGCGCTCGGGTCACGCCCTATCGCGCGCCAAGCGGCGTGACGGTCGTTGCCGCGATCCCCGCGGCTTTGTCTCTGCGTCTGCCTGGCCCGCGCTTCTGTCCGGAGTCACTGGGTAAGCGCTCCATGATGGGCTCCGGCGAGGTTAGGTTGTCCAAGCTCCTGCGCGTGTTTGATGCGAGAATCGTCACAGGGGGCGAAACGGCTGGCCTTCTCCTTCGTCCTCGGCAGAGCAGCAGCTACGCCAGGACGATCTATGCGTTGGGCGGGCAAGGGCAGACGCCCGAAATCGGAAGTCCAGGAATCGTCGGCAGTTGGATGCACCATCCATGAAGGCCTATCCGCTAGCAAGGCGTGCCGCTTGTTCCGCCGATCGCGTGAATGAGGCAGCGAGATCAGGGCGACGGAAACTTATCGAGTTCGAAATTCTCGATCAAAATCAGGATTCCATCGGCACGGTAAAGGAATTCAATTCTTGGCATGTGACAGGCCACGCCTGGCGACTTTGCAATCTCATCGCCACGAGGATAGTGCTCCGTCGGCGGCGAATATGGCGAAGGCGCTCTCCTCAGCCGCGGCCGGACCATCGACTATTACAATACCGTTTCCGCCTCGGTCGGGTTTCAGCTCGGCGCGCAGGTGCGGTCGGTGATCATCGTCTTCATGACTCCAGAGGCGCTCCACGCCTTCCGGCGCGTCGACGGCTGGAAAGTCGGTGTGGACGGCTCCGTCGCCCTCATCAATGTCGGTGTCGGCGCCTCGATCGACACCACCAGGATCGCCAATCCGATCGTCGGGTTGACGGGAAGGGCCTGATGTACAATCTGACCCTCGAAGGCTCGAAAATCAGCCGGATTTGGCGTTAGCACACATCTCGGCGGTCTGCACTGTGAGATGGGGCGTGAGCAACTCCTCTCTTTGCTGGCGTGCCCAGCCGTTGAACCCGTACTGTTGTGAGCAGTGCGGATTGCAGTCCGGCAGAATTGCGGCGTGGCAGGAATCTCCCCGCTCTGCCACTCGCCAAAATGGCCCAGCTGCGCAACAATCCGGGGACGGCACCGCGCGCCCGTCAATGCTTACGAAAATTATTTTGGAGAGGAAACATCAAGATGCCGTTGTCAAACAGTTTCAAGCATGTTTGGCCCGCTCTGACAGCAACTTGCATCGGCCCCCGTGATGCTGACGGCGGCGTCCGCCCATGCCCAAGGCCGGCGCGAGCTTATCAGGTTCGCGGAACCTGCGAACGGCACCGCGAGCGCTTAAATGAGCCGCCCGGCGAGCTTATAAACGACTGATTTTGCAGGAATTTCACTGGTGCCGCAGGAGAGGATTGAACTCTCGGCCTCACCCTTACCAAGGGTGCGCTCGGCCGTAGTTTGCTGTTTGTTCTTTGATTTTGGCTTGTTTTCTCTCCGTTTTTGTTTCGCGGCTTTGCACGTGAACCGCCAAATTGGTTCGGTTCAGGTTCGGCGCGACCTCCGAGCGCACCCTGTAGGATGAACGGCTGCATGGCCTCCGCTTAAACGAATAGCGCTGCATGCCCGCCCGACGGGTCTTCTCTGCGCCACCAATCCTGGCCCTTACCGGCGGGAAAACAGATCCGCATGATGCAAGACCTGAATCAGCATTAGACCAGTTATCATCGCAGAGATCAGGATGGCCAACTGCTCGGTGTAGGTAAGCGCGTGCCGCCGAAGGGCAAAAAAGGTAAGTGAGGCGCCGGAAGCGCCAGGGTAAAGCAAAAAATTGGCCGCGAATTGATAGAGGCGCCGTCGGATTCGACGGGTATTTCGTGTAAATGATTCCCATTGGAAGACATTCTCCGGTGGGAGCCCGCTAGCGGCGGCGAGTCGAGGACCAAGATCCTGTCGGATATAGAGATTGATCCGGCTTATAATTTCATCATTATAGTAATATGCGTTGGAGATAATAAAAAGAATAGGCGTAAGCACAAGATAACCAACGTCCACGCCCCGGATCGTCAGCAACGCTGAAAATATACCTCCAGTCACAAGAAGCGCGGTATAAAATAGGTTCTCCCTGATGGTGATCCTCGCCCGTTGCTCATCCTTAAGCTTCTCATATTCCAGGATGAGCAGTTCCTTCATGATTCGCGCCTCCACTGGCGGACGATTTGTCAAAGCTAAACTTTGCCACGTAAGTGCCTGATCGGGGGCTTACGTTACCGATCCGAAGAGCAAGGCCGGACGTTAGAAGGGCACTAAATAGCGTTCGCTTAGGTTAGACTGCGTGAGATCCACTGCTTCGCGATGATGAGTTGCGTCGTCAGCTCCAAGGAGTATCACTGCGCAGCGGAGCCGCGTCGGTTTCAAGATCGTGCTATCCAAGATTTCAGCGAGATCGGCTGCGCAGCGATGGGGAAGAAGACCGCCCTTAATGGCGCTTTGAAAAACCCGGAGCGGTATAGCGTGTGTGTCTGCGAGGGACGTGAGATCGCCGGCCATACCAGTGAGCAACATTCGCTCGATCACACCATCGCCGGCAATGACGCCATTGAAGGAGAGTGCGTAAAGGGAGGGAATTATGCACCCGCGTGCTGGCAAGCCATTTTGGAAGAATATCCTGGCAGTCAGCCCTAGCATATCGATGGCTTTGCTAAGCGTCGCCGGACGACCGAAGATCGCCTCACGGACCTGACCTTTGCCAAGGCGATCCCACCGTTCGTGATCAAGAATCTGAAGGATCGAGGGTCCGGAGACACCGCGCATATGATCCCATTCGGCGATACACGCCTCAGCAAACTCCGACTCGGGAATGGAGGCGGCTTTGAAAACGGCAGCCAAACCAGGCCATGCATAAAACAGCTTGCGTTTAGAATGAGCTAGCAGCGTATCGAGACCAATTTCTTGGTCTAAGAGATTGTCGCCCATAAACCAGCGCAGGAATTCGTTCGACGCTTTCAAGGGTGCCCAAAGTTCAAGTTTCTTTCGCAAATCATTGGATTCAAAGGTAATCGCGGAGGGCAGTGAGGTAGGACCAAGATAGTGTTCACGCTGCACGCGGTCGTCAGAGATGTTGGAGCGGGGATAGAGGATTCGACCAGTCGCTCTTCGCAGAGCCTGCCGCTCCCGATGCTTATGATGTTTAAGGGTATCGATGAGAATTTTCGTGTAGTCTGGAAAATCTTCGATCCAATTTTCAATGCGTATCGCTTGCAAGAGGTCATTAGCCGAACTGGGACCGAGGTCTGCTATGCGGCGAAGAAGCGCGGACAGTTGCTCATTGGGAGCCCCCTCCGTCTGAACCGTGAAATCTAGTAGTTTGTATCCCGCCAGCTCCTTAACGATTCCCGTCTTAATCAAGGATTGGTAGATGCGCATTGCATCAACTTGAGCATTGAAGTCGATGCGGACGCTATTGGCAGGCTTGAATGAGAAGTTCTTAATCCCGTACTTCTTAAATATTTCGAACAGCTCGGTTTGAATCTCAGATACGTCATGCATCTCAGCATCCAAGATCATCGAGACCCTTGTAGTCTCCCTCTTGATCTTTGCATGCGACCTCGAAAATGCTGAGGGGTTTACGAAATCCAGAGTGGCAAAAAATAATGCAGCTGCGTGACGGGTGGCTTTGAATTGGGCTTTATCGGGGCCGGGCGCTGGGGCGCGTCCGCTCCGTTCCGCCTTATTCTTGTCGTCGAGAGTGTCCGAAATTCCTCGTACGATGACCGCCTCAATATGTTTCTCTCTGCACGCCGAAAGAAACCCATAGCCTTCCATTTCGATGGCGACCGCCTTGGGGGAGGCGGTTTGCGCCGATTTGTAGAATCCGGAACTCGAATTCACGAGCACGGTCTCGCCGGAGACGATTGGCTCGAAATAGACATTGATAGGGGCGTTGGACGTTTCCGGCGCAAGGTATTGGTGCCAGCCGTCCAGGAGCTGAACATTCTTGCAATGGTCCACGAATACCTTAGAACACATTTCCTGAAGCGGTCTGATCTCCGTCTTGGCCCCCACCTTGGTGCGAGCGATGTAGTGAACATGTGTCGGGACCGCGACATCATATTGATCGATTTTTCCGGGGAATCCGCCCGCGCACCCAATTA
This sequence comes from uncultured Alphaproteobacteria bacterium, assembly GCA_963798805.1. GTDB lineage: Bacteria > Pseudomonadota > Alphaproteobacteria > Rhizobiales > Rhodomicrobiaceae > CAVZCK01. The sequence goes on along the minus strand of CAWCVC010000010.1, from coordinate 1,629,798 downwards.
ATGCGACCAGATCGGGGCGGCACTCTGGAATCATTTGGCCCACGGTGCGGGAGACCTCTAAATTTCCAGCCTCCGTGGGCGCAGCAATGAAGAAACTCCAGCTATCTCTCACACGTTCACTCAGATTTGGTGAAAAGAATTTTCTCTTTCCAATCGTATAGCTAAGGCCGTTTGGCGTACTTTTTACATTAATATCATCGAAGAAAGATAAGATGGCCTTCGCTTCTATGACAAGCGCAGGAACAATCAATACGTGGCGCGGAGACATACTGCTTGGCCGTCAAAATTTCGAATTTATGCTTCGGAAAATAACATATTGCGTGCATCGCTGGAACTACAGCAAGCTGTCCCGCAATCTGCAAGTTGTCGCGGCTATTCGCCGTTTGCAGTGCTTCGAAGGAAATTGTTGATGTTGCTTGGAAGCTTTCTCTCGCCGAAGGCGGAGGATGGAATATCGATCGGGAACGTGGGCATTGCCGAGGCGACGCCGATTGTCCTTTCGTCACGACCTTGAGCCCCGAAATCCCTTTCGGCGCTGCCAGAGTTGGTTAAGTCTAGGTAGTGGTGCCGACGGGGCCGGGTGTCGCTTGTAGATTGCGCCTGGTGGCCGCAAAATCACAATTGCGTCGACTTGGATATCCGCAGGGTCGTCGCGCTGCGTCTGACGGATTTTATAAGGAGGGCGGCAGCAATTCTGTCAATCCAGCGTCTTCCTGTGCTAGAGCTGAGTCGAAACCGCAAGACGAAGCGAGTTCAAGCATGCCGTTATTGAGTCTATGGCATTCTAATCCTGCCGCGGTCGCCGAATTTACCATCGAGCAGGTCGTCGCGACGGCCGGGGACGGCAACCTGAAGGATGGCTCAATATGTTCTCAGGAACTGCAGAACTATCTGGGGCAGGTCTCGTCGGAAAAGCTATCCGAGTATGTAGACCAGTGCCTATCGGGCCGGTTCGATAAGAGCGGTATCGTTCTGCAGGACCTCGTGAATGAGCTCGGTCGGCGCCTCGACTACAGGGTGACCAACGGTCGATATCAGGGCACCACGAACGCCATCGGATTTGATGGCATTTGGGTTGCGCCTGAAGGGCACACGATCGTTGCCGAAGTCAAGACCACCGATGCTTATCGAATCTCACTTGATACGATCGTCGGCTATCGTCAGAAGCTTTTATTCGAAGGCATTGTCAATGGCGAGCCATCTATTTTAGTCGTCGTCGGACGGCAAGATACCGGCGAGCTTGAGGCACAGGTTCGGGGTTCACGGCATGCCTGGGACATTCGGCTGATAAGTGCAGAATCCTTGATCAAACTCGTGAAACTGAAAGAGAACTCCGATGAGCTTGAGACTGGAGGAAAAATACGAAGCGTTCTGATGCCGGTTGAATACACGCGGTTAGATCGGCTTGTGGACGTCATGTTCACGGCTGCCACCGACGTCGAACCGGCGATCGCTGGCGGCGATGCTGAAACCCCGGCCAATGTTGACACAGCAGTCGCAAAGAGCGCGACAGGCGGCACATGGGAGTTTACTGACAGCGCCCTGCTGCAGCAGAAAAGAGACCAAATTATCAAGGCCGCGTCCGGGCGCCTTGGTACCGCCCTGATCAAGAAACTCGCGCACTGTATTGGAGTCCTGATCACGAACATCGTGTCGCGTGCACGATCTCGAAACGCTACACCAAGAGGGCGTCCTATCCCTATTGGTACGCCTATCATTCGCAGTGGGACGAGTTTCTGGATCAGGGCTCGAAAGGCTATCTCGCTCTTGGTTGCATGGACCTATCGATTGCGTTCGCAATTCCCCGAGCCGAAATTGTTGGTCTATTGGACGATCTGAACACGACCGAAACGACGCGCGGCTTGTACTGGCATTTGCACGTCGTCGAGCGATCGCCTGAGAAATACGAGCTACTGGTCCCCCGACGACCGCAAAATCTTGATCTCAAACCGTATGAGGTGTCGCTCGCCGAATCCGACGACTTGACACGATGAAATGCACGGGCCGCCATTGCTTCTTCGCTGCGCCGACGTCACTGAAATGGGAAGCGGAGTAGAGCATCGCGACGGTCGCGCCGCCGGTGACAGTGGGCTAAAGCCTTCTTGAGCACGATGTACCCACCAGCAAACCCACCGCCGGCAAGTTGAGCACCCCCGCGGCCCGGCGTAGGTACTCCGGGGAATAACGGGCATAGACGCGCTCCGTCGTTTCGGTGGAGTTGTGGCCGAGATACTGGCTGATCTCGCTCATCGGCACGCCGCTTTCCGCCATCAGCACCGCGGCGGTATGGCGGAGCAGGTGGGCGCCGTCTTGCGGTATCTTGAGGCCGGCCTTGACGAGCGCGGTCGAGATCGCCCGGCGGATGTTCTTGATCCGGCCACCGGCCCATTCGATGACGTAGTCGGAAATCGCTCCCGCCTTGGCTTCCTGCAAGGCGGCGCGGGCCGTATCGTTCATCGGCACGATGGCGCGGCCCTTGGCGGTCCTCCGCCGCGTCGGATCGTGCAGGTATATGAGCCCGCGCTCAAAGTCGACCCGGTCCCAGGTGAGGTCGAGAAGCGCGTTCATGCGCGCCGCGGTGGCAACGGCAAGGACGATGAAGAGCCTGACATGCGGCAGCTCGGCCGCGTGCAAAAGCCGCGTGATCTCTTCCCGGGTCAAATGCCGGTCGCGTGGATCGGGAGCGGGCGGTACCCAGAGCGTCGGCAGATCGCTGATCAGCTTGGCTTTGACCGCCCAAATCAGGATGGTGCGCAGCTGGCGCAATTCGGTCTCGATGGTGTTGGGCTTCTTGCCCAGCGCGACGCGCTGATTGGCGAAGTCGCGGCAGGCCTTCTTCGTCAGGTCTTGCGGGCGCAAATGGCCAAAGACCGGCGCGAGAATGGCCCATTTCCAGCGTAGCTTTTGTACCTGAACGCCCTCGGCGGCGCGGTCGGCCGCATATTGCTCGAACAGCGCGGTGAGCGTCGGGCTCGGCTCTTCGCCGGCTTTCAGGTGCGCTCGCGCAAACGCATGAAGTTCCGTTCGCGCTTCTGTTTCCCCCGTAACGCCAAGCTGATAGCGTCGGCGCTTTCCGGTGGCTTCGTCGTACCAGGTGGCGCAAAATCCACCGCGGAGCCAGCCGAGCCGGTAGTCTCCGACATTGTAGGGCCGGTAGTTCGGCTTGCAGGGTGCTGTCTTTCGCCTTCCCATGCGTAAACATCCTCGGCTGAAATCCGCAGTAGCTGTCCGCCGATCCGGAACGATCTCAGCTCCCCGGATTTCAGGCGCTTATAGATGAAGCTCGGTGAGCAGCCCCATCGTTCACTTAATGTTCTCACGCTAAATGGCTTCGTCGGCGTCACGGCCTCAGCGTCCCTTTATCGCGCTCAATTTCGTGGCGTTCTCCGGCAACAGCTCGATGCCAAGATAGACGGCGTTCTTGGCGGCTTGATCTTTGGCCGGGCGGTAGAGCGCGTTGATCGCCTTGCCCAGTGTCGCAGCCTTGATCGGATGTAGGCGATCAATATGCGCAGCATTAAAGGCCGCGCACAGCTCTTCCGCCGATACTCGGCCGCCCTCGCGGCGTAAAACACGCGCTTGAAGGAAGGTGCGCAGGTCCGCCGGAATGCGCCCATCGCTCTTGGGTTGGTTCGGCCTGTCGTTGGTCCCCGGCATCGGCGTGGCCTGAGGTGCTGGCCGCGCCTCGGGCCGGGCATAAAGGAAGACCGCCGGACCGAAAGCGGCGAGCAGCTCGACGAACAGCGCCGTCAGCATATCGACGATGAGGCCGATCCTCCCTCGGTCGGCGTCCTGAGCCCAACCCAAGCCGCTAAGGATGGCGATGAGGCTATCAACCTTCGGATCGATCACTTGCGGCGCCGCGGGGAGCCGAGCAAGGTTGTCCCGAATTGCATCGAGCCGCTTCACCTTGGCGGCGCGCTCGCGTGCCGCGGCCAATTTGCCGAGGAGGTCGGCGCGATGGGCGCAATAAGCCGAGGAGTCGTCTCGGGTGATATCGCGGCACTGCTTCGACCTTGCAAACAGGAGGTTTGCCTCGACTTCCTGGAGCTCGGCTTGAAGCTCGCTGGCGGTCGGTACCGAGGCGGTGCCGAGGCTGCCGAGGATCTCGCTCCGCTCGGCGTGCAGGGCGGCAACGGTCTTGGCCATATCGGCGCGCGGCTCGGCGAAATGCGCCCGTGTCAGCCGCGATGAGGCGAGGGCATTGGTCAGGTTGAAGGCGAGCGCGGCGATCAGAATGATGCCGGCGAGAAAACCCATGGAGACGTCGCCCCGCTCGATGGCGCTGCGGAGGGCCATGGTCGCCGCCGAAGCCGCCATGACGCTGACGATAAAGATCGCCGCTTCGTACCAGGCGCCGCCGCGTGCGAAATGAGCGACGAGATTGACGTCGATCGCGGGAATAAGGCAGGCGAGAGCGCCCAGCCCGCAAGCCAGGTTGAGCGCGGTTCTATAGAGCATGGAGCGCGGCGCGGTGATCATCGGCGGTCCTATCACGCGGAATGCTGGCTGGCCGCGGAGGGATCGGGCATGGGGATGTCTTTCTCCTTCATCCAGGCCGCGACCTCGACGGCGTTCCAAAGCCGGGAATTCGGCCGGCTCATTTTCGACTGGCGCGGGAACATGCCGTCCTCAACCCAGCGATTGAGCGTGCCGCGGCGAATGCCGAGCAAATTCAAGACGTCTTGCGCAGAAAGCGTCGCCGGCATGCCAGTCTTGAGCGCGGCGATCAGCTTCTCCGGTGTAAGTTCCCGGCGCGGACTTTTCCTCGGTCGAGATGGATTGTTCGACATGTCTTGGCTCCTTCAGAACAATTCTCGCCGTATCGGCAATATTGGCACAGCCGCCATGTGGCATGGCGTGTTTTAATTACCTTATCGATTTAAATAGATCAATTTTTTATTTGATTTAACTCCAGGATCGAGACAGATTTGGTGAGCTGGGGAGACAGAATTTACGATGATTAAACTTACACTCGCTCGCTGGAAGACCTGCAATGCGTGCCCGAAGCAGAAATAGCGAGACCTCCGTCCGACTATTTGGTGACTTGAGCTGCGCGGCTCTTCAAGCGCTCTTCATCGTTGATCATGGCTCGCCATATACGCCGCCAAAGCCAAAATTTTCCGGAATATATGCTTACTTTACATCTGCAGGTTTGCTGGCAGGCGATGCCTCGCTTGTAGTCGTTCCGCAACCTCGAAGAGCAGAAAATTTCGTCCCACCAAGCTTTCGGCAGTGCTTTGACACCTCTGTTCTCATGGTGGCTTTCGTCAATGGTTTGATACCGGGCGCGATCGGTGATAATGACTGTCGCTGCACAGGCTCGGGCCTGAAGGTGGTGTTCGGGGCGTTTGAGCCCTCACCGTATGATCCTCCCCCATCCAGCCATAGCGCCATGCGTGGGAGGGCGATGATGAGCCTCCTTCCGCTTAAGACCATCGGCTCGGCGCCGCTCGCGCCGGCCGCCTGTGCTGACCCGGCCGATGATTGGGATGATCCGGCGATTTGGCGGTCCTTCGGCGCGCCCGGCTTAGGCTTTGCGCCCGCAGCAGCGGCGATGATCAGGACCTTTTCAACGGACCGGTTCGGCCTGACAGGAGAGTGGGCTCAGAGTATTGGGGGAGGAGGCGTGGTGCCTGAGACATAGGAATTGGAATGCGAGCTCGAAGCCTTGCGCCGGTGAGAACAAGCGCGAAGAAGGCCAAGATCCGCAAAAATGAAACCCGTCAACGCTGGGGAAGCTGACGGGTTCAAATCTCGCTATGGAAGAATTGTAAGCGGTCTTGCGCAGATTCTCCTCAGATAGAACTCGGACATTTTGTATAGGAGTATTCCATGTCCGAATCCGATAGTGCCCCTTTCCCTAACGGTAGGGAAGCCGTTGATACGAATACTTATAATGGCCCTCACAGAGATAGTAAAGCCGAATTCTCTGATAATCAGTTGGCGGAGGAAATGCCTGCGCTGGCTGACGTCGGTGCGGCCATCCAGGCGCTCGAGATCTTCGCCGATAATGGCGTTGTGGCACCGTGCTACATTCCGATCGGAGATCGACCCAGCCCGGTCAGCAAGCGGATTGCTTTAGCAGACCAAAAGGGGCTAAAGGCGTTTCTCGAAGACGCGATGCGGGAGGGGAATGCCTATTTCCATCCCAATCCGCTGCAGGTGTTCTCAGGGCCGTTCGAGGACGCCAAGGATCGCGTCGAGGCCCATCGGCGCACCGACTATTTGGCGGTCGGAGCGCCGTTTAAGGCGCGCCGAGAAGATGTTTCAGCGGTGAATTGGTTCTACGCGGATATCGATCCTGTCGGTCAGGAGGGCGATGGCGGCATTCTGTTCGATAAGAACCGCGAACGGATCGCGGCAGTGCTTCGGAATCAAGCCAAACTCCGCGGCGCCGGCATTCCTGGCTTGCCTACCGTTATCGTCGATAGCGGCGGCGGCTATTGGGGGTTTTGGAAGCTCGAAACGCCGTTGCTTCTTGATGGGCAAACGCTAACCGCGCGCATCGACCGAGCCGAAGAGATTGCGGACTACAATCGTGGCCTGCAGGTCGCCCTCGCCGGTCTGTTAGGCGAGGCGGCCAAGGTTGACGCTTGCGTCGATATTTGCCGCATTGCGCGGCTGCCGGGCATGATCAATATCCCGCACGACGGCAAGCGCGCCCGCGGCCAGGTTGAACGGCTCGCCCGGATTGTCGCATACGATCCGCAGCGCCTTTATGAAGCCTGTCAGTTCCCGCAGGCCGAGCGTCCGGCGGGAGCCGCCGCAGCGCCGTCGCGCGGCGATATCCGCAAAGTCATGAAATCCATCCCGCCGACCGAGCACGTGCCCGGGACGGACGCCGGCGAGAAAATCCATTGGCTGATGGATCATTATCCGAACATCCCGATCGAGACACTGAACCTGATTTTTGAGCTCGATTGTTCGGAGTGCGGGGACCGCAAAGGAACCTTGCCGCAACGCAGCGACGGTAAGACCGACCGCTCTGCCGCCTATTGGCGCGTCCTCCTCGCTATCCTGCGAGCCTATCCCGAATTCCCGTTGCAGCTGTTGGTCGGCATTCTCACCGACAGGCAGTTCGAGGAGCTGAGCGACGGCATCTACAATGTCCGCGGCTACAAAGGCCGCAGCGGTCATCGCCGCAGTGACAGGGAAGCCGATCGCGAAGCTCGCTTTCAGGTCGCCAAGGCCTTCATAAGACGGGAACGGCAAAAGGAAGAACAAGCCCAAAAGGCCACCGCAGAAAGGGCATTGGCCGGTGCTGCTGACGGCGTGTCAGGACGGGCGATCAAAGCCGTCGCCGAGTTGATCGCGCCGGTTCCTTCTCGCTCCGCGGATCTCACGGCGTTCACGCCCTATATCTGCCAAGGCGATACCCTCTTTGCGGAGCTCGAAGAGCTGGAGAATGACGAGCTCGACACGGCCAAGATGATCCTGATGGACGGCTATGATTCGCTCGATCCGCTAGGGCTAATTTATCGGTCGTCGGAGGATCTTCGCCGGCCGCGCGAGCTCGGGGACGACAAATGGCTGTATCCCTGGGATGATCAGGACGTCAGCCCTTACAGCCGAGAGGATTATGAGCCCTATGAATATGTGTCGCGGACTTCGGCGTTCGTTCCCGATCGCGCCGGCTGGCTGCCTATTGCGGTCCGCGACCTCGTCAGGGCGGGGATTTCCGATGCGCTGATCGGCAGCCTGCTCATGTCGCCTGACCTGGGCATTTCAAGCTTCGTCTTGGCCCAAAGCAATCCGGTCGCATACATCAACGCCCAAATACGCGACGCCGTCGAATATGTGGAACAGGAGAATGCCGAGCTTGCAGGGACGAATGCGCAAATTCTGGACGCGGTCGCAAATGTCGAGACGCAGAAAGACGTATCAGGCCCTGCCGGTAAAGCCGATGCTCCGGCGAAGCGCAAGACGATCACTGTGCTCCTTGGTCGACCCGACCTCGTCGTCCGGCGTGCTCAGCGGGCTTTGATCGATCTGGGCTCGCCGATTTATCAACGCGGCGAAATGCTCATGCGTTCCGCTCGCGTCACGAGCAACGAAGGCGATGCGATCCATCGGCAGGACGCCCTTGTTACGGTCCAAGTTGGCGAAGCCTGGCTGACCAAGGAAATGGCGCGTGCGGCGGATTGGGTGAAGCCGAGCGGCAAGCAAAAAGAGGAATTCGTCCCGACTGATCCGAATGGGAAATACGCAAGAATGCTGCTGGAGTCCGTTGGCGAATGGAAATTCCCGGCGTTGCTAGGAGTGCGTACCGCCCCGACGATCTTGGGAGACGGAAGGGTGATTACTCAGCCCGGCTATGACGAACGATCCCGGTTCTTGCTGGACTTTAGTCGGACCGGTTTCCTGCGATACCGGAGCATCCTACCTTTGAGGACGCTGAAGTAGCGCTTAAGATTCTAAAACGGCCATTCCGAGCGATGCCGTTTTTAGATGGTGCGGAGTCCGCTGCGCTGGCCGCCGTCCTCACCGCCTTGGCCAGGCCCGCACTGCGAACGGTGCCGATGCATATATTTGACGCGCCCAAGATGGGCAGCGGCAAGGGCCTGCTCGCCTATGCGACGGCGGTGATCGCGACGGGAAGGCCGGCGCCCGCCATGAGCCTGGGTAGGGACGAAACCGAAGCGGAAAAGCGCCTTGGGGCAGCGCTGCTGGCCAGCGACGAAATCATTCTCATCGATAACGTCGAGAGCACTATCCAAGGGCAATTCCTTTGCTCGATGCTGACCGAGGATGTGGTAGCGCCGCGCATCTTGGGTCAATCGAAGAACCCCAAGATTGCCATGCGCGGTACGACAGTGATCGCGACCGGCAACAATGTGCAGGTCGCCGGCGACATGACACGACGCGTCGTCCTCTGCCGTATTGATTCCGGTGAAGAACAGCCTGATGCGCGCAGGTTCGATTTTGATTTCAAGGAGGAGGTTCAAAGGGACCGTGAAAAGCTCGTCGTTGCCGGATTGACGATTTTGAAAGCCTATATTGATGCCGAGCGTCCTGGTGAGCGCGAGCTGCGGCCATTCGGCAATTATAAAGACTATGGTCTGATTCGCGGTGCGCTTTGCTGGCTGGGGGAACAGGATCCGATCGGCGATCGATCGGAGTTGATCTCGAGCGATCCAAAGCGCGAGGAGGCGATTGAGTTGTTCACCAATTGGTATGCCGTCTACGGACAAAAATGGGTGACGGTCAAAGAGATCGAAGACGATTGCAGCCCACGTTATCATTCGAGCGACGAGATGCGCCTCGACGAACGGGCGGAAGAACAAAAGCAACTCTATAAGGTGCTGTGCCAGAAGGACCGCCTGGGGCGCTGGAACGGTCGCTCAATCGGTCGGTACTTGAACGGCTTAAGGGCGAGCCTTGTCGAGGGCTTTAAGCTGATCAAGGGCGAGGAAGGGAGAGACGGCCGAAAATGGATGATCAGCGCTCTGCCTGCAACCGTGAGCAGGTTCGGATTGGACGCGCCTCGTCCGGGCGGTGACACTTCGGCGGCGGGTGACGATACCGCCCACACCGAGTGGGACGAAGACTGGCTCAGATTCATGCGATCGGCCTGATCCGGCGACGCGCGTCCAAATCTCCTCAACACCTTGAAAGGTCGGAGAACTCGCTCCGACCTTTTTTTGTTCTTTCACCCGCGAATACCCGCTCAAGGCGTGGGTTTGGTGGGTATCTCGTATCGTCGAAAATCAAAACTCACGGAGAAACCCACGCCTCATTGCCCCTGACAGGATAAGGGATTTTGCTCAAGGGGGTGGGTTTGGTGGGTTTTTTCTAACACTTCGCGGGAAAAAACCGGGAAATTCGCAAATTCAATTTCGCCGGTCGGCGAAATTGGAATCTAGAAGAATACGTGCGTGGAAGATCTAAATTGGGTCGGCGAAAAACCCGCGAAACCCGCACCGAGGCCAAGACCCGCGTCTAAGCCTCCGTTTCAGTTAAGTTTTTCCCGGTGGGTTTCTCTCGTGGGTTTGGGCATTCGAGGGAACGGGAAACCCACGAAACCCACCCGGCGCCGCGCCTGGGCCGAAAAACCTGAGCCGGTTCCTTTTAGGCGCTTTCCGTCGGCTTAATGCGGCTATGATCAGAGAGGCTCAGGCTAAATTATAGCGCGATGGAGAAATCGCTGAGGTCGGTTTGATTTTCTGAGATGCGGATGGAAGCGAAAATCGCACCTCCTGCGCTCGTCAGCTTCGAGCCGGGACCGGCCGCCGCTCCCTCGGTGTACGGGAGGCTGCTCGCGCCTCTTAACCGTCACTCGCGGCGACGCTGTCACTGGCGAGCTGACGCGCCTCTGCCAGGTCTATCCGGAAGGTGTAGCCGTGCCTCTCAAAGAGATGCAGCAGGTTGCTGCCATCCATGAGGGTGATGTTCTTGTCCTTGGCGAACTCATAGGCGTCAGGGCCGAACTGGCTGGTGGTCGCCAGGATACCGCGGTTAGCCCCCTCGGCCTGAACGGTCCCGAACAAATCCCGCACCGAGGAAACATCCACCGTATTGGTGTATTTCTTGGCCTGGATCACAAACTTGCCGCCACGGATGGGGTCAGGATCGTACACGATGGCGTCAACGCCGCGGTCCCTTGAAGCGCGGGTAATCCGCACCTCAACGCCGGGCTTCGAAAATTCCTTTGCAAAGACTTCGCGAACCAGATGCTCGAAGCTTTCCCAATCAATGGCGGCGAGATTGTCGCCAGCCGAAAGGCCTCGCAGGACTTCCCTCCCATCAACCAGCCGGTCGTCCTCTTTGTTCAAAACGAGGATCGGAGCTACTGGAGTGTAGGCGGAGATGCGCTTGGCCGCAACGCCCTTTAGCGCACGGAAGCATTCCAGGGGATCGACTTGCGCGATGTTTAACCCCGCGATCTGATCGCGGGTAGCATGCACTGAAAGGATCACCGCATCGCGCGGGTGTCCGCTCGCACCGTCAATGAAATGCACCCAGCCGTTGAAGACGACTAAGTCGAAAGCGTGGACCTGATCGGATGACACAACCTCGTACAGCGTGCGGATCGCAATCGCATAGAGCGTTTGCTCGACAAGTTGCGTGCGTTCTTTCGGTCCAATCTTCTTCTTTGCCCGCACGATCTCAATCGCCTGAAAATCTGGCAGCTGAAAATTTATAATGGGAATCCGGTTTTCCGGCTTGTACTGCACCTCAATCGAACGTGGGAAAGCCTCAGGATAGGCTGACATACGCAGCACCAGCGTCGTCACGAGGGCGATTGCCTCGCGCTCTCCCGCGAGATAGCGTTGATGTAAGCTCGCAATCAACTCGCGTTCAGCCGCGGCCTGTTGATCAAACTTTTCTTTGGCGGCTATCCAACTAGCGTGGGCTGCGGCGAATTCTTGCTCCAAGAGTTGCGCTTGCTCCAGCCAATGCTTCACTGCGTTTGAATGATCGAGCGCCTCCACAGAAAGCAATTGCTTTTCCTTTGCCTTCTCATAGGCGCGCAGCGCAGCTTCATTCTTTCGTTTGATCGAGGCAACCTGCTCTTCCCAAGCTGCATAGTCCAACTCGTAATATTGCTCTGCCTTTGCTTCTGCCGCTTTTACCGCCTTCTCGAATCGTCCAGGCAGTAACCGTTGCCAGAATGTCGGCCGCAGTCTGACTGCGCCCTTTACCGGCGGTGGCGGCACTGGCTTCAATTTCGGCGGGCGGATAGCAGGCAGTTCCAATGCTTCTGGCTGTGGTGGCATCAAAGGCTTTGTCGGCTCCGCCGCAGGAAAAGGTTGCGGCTTGAGTAGCTTCTGCCATTCCAGGCCCCGGCCTAGCGATGCCGCAGATTCAATCAAACCGGCAAGCTTGAGGATGTGGACACTGCGCTCGCCGCTTTCCCGTAACGGCTCCCACGGCAGCAATGGCCGACAGGGATGAGGGTTGATGTAATTGATCTTAGTGATCTTCGGACGATCAAAGCGCGACAAAGGATAGATCGAGGCCTGTGGCCGATCAGTAGTGCGCGAATACCAGCGATTGAAGGTGTTTTTCCGATAGCGCCCCATGCCCTGATTTAGCGAATGCTAGAGCGGCGCGCAAGGCACAGTTTCCACCATTCACGGCAAGCAATGCTTAGTGTTCCTAATCGAGATCGTGTTGCCGGTCGTGCCCCTCGATGGTGGCATCCGAGCATCAGGGAATCACCGCAACTCAGCCGCTCAAAGCCCGCTTGATCAGTGACGCCAAAGGCCAGGAAGCGGACGCCTTCCAATTTCGCCATCAGGCGTTTGCCGATACGCTCGTTCAGGCCGCCACGGCCGCCTCGACCTTCTCGACCGATGTCGTCCGTCAGCGGAGTAATGCGGCCATCGCGATTGACATTGATGCGGAAGTATACGAGGTGGCCGAACTGAACCGCGCTGGCCTTTCCGGCGGCTAAAGGTCGAGCAGGTGGAGTTAGCCCCCCGGTAATTGCCAATGTCGGCCAGCGGCAAAATCGCCCATTTACCGCGCCGATGCAGCGGGCAGCAACTTTTTCCAGTGGGCGCTGACTTCGTCGAGCGCCTTCTTGCGGTGCACTTCGAGCTCTTCACGAGGTATTTCGCGCCGAACATATTTCGTGAGCGCCTCGGCATAGGCGCGCACGTTCCCGGAGATTGGCTCCGTGGGCCCGGTGCCGGTGAAAATCCCGCGGAAGGCGCCTTCGCGCAAGGAGGCGTAGACGTCGTCGAGCATCAAGAAAACATCCCCTTCCGAATTCAGCCGGTCGGGCGTGGCGCTCGAAAAAAGGCGCGATAAGACCGGCAACGTCGTTGCGAGAAAATCCCAATCGAACTTCTCCCGAGCCAACCGCCGCTCATGCTCAACGGTCTTTTTATGAAGAATGAAACTCACAATTGCCGTTGCAATCGATCCGAAGGCGGCACCTGAGACTGCGGCGGAAAGCTCTGTCGGGAGTTCCATGAAATGTCCAGGAGGCAAATGGAATTGACACTTTGGTCTGCTGAGGCGAGCGCGGCGCGAGCCAGTCGCTCAATTGGCGGATCATGCCATAGGCGAGGGAGGGCGGAAAGATTGGCGTCGGTTTGACGTACTCGGACCCGAAACTCAAGCGTCAGCTCAACACTTGGGTCTGGCTTGTCAGCATCTGACCTCCAACCTGCCCGAGCTAATTCGTCCGCTAGCGGAGTGATCCAGTGGTTGGTCGACGTTCCTGAAAAGCCATATGGAACTCGGCGTAAAAGCCGGCGAGGGCGAGCAGCGCAGCGGGCCGGAGCCGTTCACAGAGATAGTCTGTGTGGCCTGTTGGGCAGCATTGAACCCTGTCAATGGGGGTCACCTGAAGGTTGGGGCGAGGTCGTTCGCTGGAGAGCCTTTCACTTTGCAGCGGCGCGAAATACCACCTCGAACGACATCACCGAGCCTAAGGAATGGCCCGGTGGATGACGCCTCGATATCGCCCGCTTCTCGTCCGCGATAGAGCGGCCGATTGCGTCAGCTTCCGGCTTAGTAGCGGTAGGGAACGGTCGGGTTCCGAGCTGATATCGACAGCAGCGCAGCCGGGACTCTTCGAGAATCGTGCCGGCGAGAAAGCGGGGAAGGCCGCATTTAAAATGCGCGACTGCTCCTTAAAAAGCGAGGGGTTTGCTTTTTGCAAATTTTTCCAAATCGGCGATCTTTTCAAATTTCAAATCCCGATACGTCTAGAAAAAATTGAATAGTATCAAAATTCAGCAAATTACAAAGTATATCTTGCTAAGCAGGGGCAGTCTTGTTGGATATTTTGCGTTTTTCATGGTTTGATATGCTCATAGGGAACCAAGGAAGTACCCGAACATTCGGCTGCAATCAGGTTGATAGCTCTATGCTGTACAAGAACGTGTATGCTTTCGTGATGGCCCTCCTAGCGATTATCCTCATGCTGCTTCTCGGATCGCAAGAGATGCAAAATGGAGGCGTTCGGATCGAACTCAAGATTGAACAAATCGCCCCGTCAAGTTCTATCGATTTCAGAAAAGCTTCAAGAGGATAACGAATAGGCTGCGATCCCGCAAACTAACGCTTTAGCCTCTCTGGAGAAACCGGCTCAAATAACCCATGAGCGGCGTACACATCCCAGAATTCTGCAAGCGTATGTTCTTCCCCTTTTTCATTCGCATTTTGGTAGTCTCGCTCCGCAAGTTTTGTCTTGTTCTCAATTATATAAACCGCTAATGCCTGAATCCCCTTCGCTAACCTTTCTGCGCGATCCACGTTTCCGTCTCTTAGTTCAGCGGTTAGGCGTGTAATAACAAGCATAACCCCTGCTGGAATGCCATAAAACTCAACATATCTATGAAGTTGATCGTATGTAAGACCGCGCCTTTCGTCTTCGTAATTATATATCGTCGCAGTTGAGCATTCAAAATGCTCGCATATCTCATGAATATCTACGCCGCTGTTCTCCGCAATGGTTCTCGCAAGCTTAAAGAATTTTGCGATTATCTTTGGTTTTTTCTTTGATTTATTGACTTTTCTCTTTGCCATGACACTTGATGCGCATATTTAAAGTTATCTGCGAACGAAACTGAAAACGCGGACAAAGCTAAACCCCTTTTAGCCGTTCTTATGCGTCCGAGCAGGCTATCTTCTTTCCGTTCTTGCTGGGCGAGGTGATCCGTCCTGTGCGGACACGTCCGGCAGGCTGATCGGCTCGAGTACGCTGTCGACGCGCTGAAGGTGGATGGTCCGGGCTCCTGGGGCGGTCATGCCCCACCATTCATGGCCCGGACGATTGCAGCCGGAAGGCAACGAGGCTGAACAGCTCGGCCTCCGGGCAGCACGAGGCGAGTGCCACACGGATGCGGCTCGCGGTCTCGACGAAACGTCCGGCGATTTTCAGCAGGCGCAGGCGAATGCTGGCGAACTCGCTTTGCCGCAAAGGATGCCAGGACGGCACGCAATCGCGCACATCGAGCATCAGCCAATAGGCGGCGGTGTGCAGAATGAGCCGCATCTGATTAGCAAGCGGCGATCGGCAGCTGGTGCGATCGGATGCGAGTTGCGCTTTATGTTGCTTGATCAGATTCTCTGCCTGTCCCCTCTCGCAGTAGAGGGTCGCATAGATGTGCTCGGCGTTGCCTTTCGCCAGCGAGGTGACGGCATAGCGGATGTCGAGCCCGCGGCGGAGCATGTCGTCCTCATGACTGGCGCTCGCCTCGATACGTGCCACAACACGGCGCTCCCTGGCCCAGGATTTTGCCGCATAGCGCGTTTCGGCGAAGCCGCGCAGAACGGCAAGTTGCTCCTCGGCGCGGCGCGTCCGGATATCATCGGCCTCCGGTTCAACCAAGCGGTCGAGCACGGTATTGCCAGCAAAGCCGAAGACATAGTCGATGCCATTGGCCTCACACCAGCTCATAACTTCTTCTCGGCCGTAGTGACTATCGCCACGAATGGTGATGCGCGTATCGGACCAATGCCGGCGAATGCGATTGATCAGACGGCGCAGTAATCCACGGACTTCCTTGCCTGAGGGCGTCTTGCCCGGACGCAGGATCATGGTGACCGGGCGGCCCGTCGCTGTCTCATAGATGTGGATCGGCAGAAAGCAGCGCTCGTCGTAATGGGCGTTCCATTCCGACAGTTTCTGATGACCGTGCACCACGTCGAGCGTGTCATCGATGTCCAGCACCACCGATGCCGGCGGCATCTTGTAGCTCCGGCACCAGATGTCGACGAGCGCATAGGTCAGGCGGATGATCTCCTTCAGCGTCGGCGCGTTCTCCCAGCGCGAGATGGTCGGCTGCGAGCATAGATCATTGCCCGTGTCGGGCAGCCGCCCGCAGGCAAGCTTGAAGGCGGCATCGCAGCGCAGCCAGTCGAAGTCATTGCCATCCGCGTAGCCGCAGGCGATCGCCAACATGCGCCCTTTCAGTATGTCCTCAACTGTGTGCGTAATATGCGCCCGATCGCGCCGGTCGGCGATCAAAGCAGCGAGAGTTTGGGAGAGAGCCCGCCGACGCTCGGCAAGCGCGAGCAGCATGACGCCGCTGTCGGAGGAGAGACGACCGCCATCGAAGGCAGCTGTGACTTTCTTGCGCGACACGGCTGGATAGGGAACGGTGAGCGGGCTATCGTCGGTCATGGCGGGTGTGGCTCTGCGCTGCGGCGCGCATAGGATGGCTGCGACACCCATTTCCTACGCAAGTTCAATGCCTTGCGCCACATTCGCCAGCGCAATTTCTAACTGCGGCTGAATAAGATCGGTTAGAACAAGTTAATCGATGATACGATGGAGGCCAGACGCGTTTTCGCGCCTGGCCTGTGTAAGGAGAGCTGCAACTCTCGCTCACATGCGCCGATCTCATTAAGTGGAGTAGAGGTTTTTAAAATGAGACCAGCTCGACTGTGCACCCTGACTTTGCAGGGAAGACAACAAGCACTATACGCCGATGAGGGAATTCTAACAAGCTTAGAATCAAACGGCGGCTACAGCGCAGCTTCACTTTCTATCGGCAACGGTGTAAGCCGGCTGAGTGATCGATACAAGTTTGGGAATGACCTTTTCCGGCCGCCCAACCAAGCAACGGGAGTGCGCGTAAACTCAGCGTTCTCGTTGTTCGCTGTTTCGCGGGACGTTTTGTCAGCCCCTAAAGGGGCGGTAGCATATGAACGCCGCGTCGGTGAAAAGGATCAGAACTTGTAGAGGCATCAATGCCGCTAAATCATTATGATTCAGATCTGGGAGAGTTGCACCAAGCCTGTAGCACACGATTTCTAAGAAAAATAGCCGAACTGGGCATCTCCCCTTGGTATGACAAGCGCACCTCACGCGCTGACAGTAGGGGAGTCGCTCTTTTCGCACGCTATGATGGCCAGCATGCCTGTCTTCGCATGCTGCCCAATGCACCTCGCTATTTTCAAACTTCGCTACTTAAAGGAATGATTAGTACGGACGAAGCTAACCGGATGCTTCGACGCTTACTCGAATTTTGTAGGAATGTGGTTCCGAAATATGATGGCTATTTTAGCCACGAGTTGAAGATGGGCCGGATTGCCAACATTCTTCGGCAGGCAGAAAATTTGGACGATTATGATTTGTACCAAGCGCATCACGGATTATTACCTGATGAGTTATTTGCAAATCTTCCCTGGCCTTGCCTGCCGGAGAAGCATTTCCGCAGTAGCGTTTTTGGGGCTTCGGGCCTCGAGCCTGAGGTCGCCGAAGCAGTCGCCTCCCAACCGCTTCGGGCGCTTGGTATTGCGGTCGATTTTATTTGCATGGGCCCAGGGACGGGACTTCCCTGCGACGCGATCATGTCAATTCTTGATGCGTTAGAGGGCGGTGGCGATCAGTTTTTTGCGAAGGGGGCATACGGAGAGCAAAGAGCGACGGTTCAGCGGATCGTTCTGCCGTGTCTTATTGATGGCTTTCAAGGGCTAACCATCGGCATCTTTTCCAGCCTCCCGCCTAAACACCAGGATCAGGTTCTTCGCCAGCTTTTGCAATTCAACGAGACGCTCGGGCAAAAATGTGCTGCTATTAGACGGCAAGAAGGTATGACCATGTTGGAAGGCGCATCAAACCCTATCGAGATGGCGCGCGGTATACTTCGGCTTATTCCGCCGAGCGCCTCTGTAACAGTCACTGATGGGGAGGAACGAGCTGGATTCCACATGCGCTTGGAAAATGATTATTGGGCGGGATATGAGTTCACGGCTGTCGATGAACTCAACAGCGCCTTAGATGAAGAAGGCAACTCAACCTTCAGCGTATCCCTTCACGGGCGGCCCGTAACTATTTCAATCCGGATGCTCTCTGGCTTTGACGGTCTTGATCCATATCTTGCGCGACTTCGAATGATCGAGGTGCTCTGGCCGATTTTATCTTCTCTTCGCATCAAAGACATTGCCCAGTATTTGTTGCTTTCAGAAGTGATAACAGCTCATCAAGGACTTCTCGAGCAGATCAATAAAGAGCGCGGCGCCCACGCCGCGTGCAAGCTTCTTTATCTGATGGACGCCGTGCTTCGAAGGTACAGTGCTGGAGAAGTTGTGATCGGTAACGAGGGCTGCCGAAAGTTCATGGCAGACAAACTCAAGAGGGTGCCGACAGGATATCAGGTCTGCGGAAAAGCTGCAGAAAAATACGAAAGTGATATCACTAAACTCCTGCCAAACCGCTTTACGTTTGAGACGTTGAACGCCACAAAAATAAGCGTCCGGTGGCAGCCAAAAGCTGTATCGGTTTCAGAGCAGCTAGGTTGAAATACTTAAGATAGCCGGCAGACGTGCCAAACCAGCGGCCTCGCTTGAGACGCTGTCTCATCCTGCTTAGTTGACTTACCGATGCTTGCTCTAGAACTCCTCGAAGGTATTCGTCGACGATCTGACTGGAAAGCCTGATCAAACTTTCGTCTGGCCCCACTCGCGCGCTCAGACCAACCTCTTTAGGATCAATTGCATTCGCAAGAAAGTAATAATATTTCCGTTTTCGGAAAATTGCCTTCTTTACCTGAGGCTTGCCAAGCACCGACGCTAGTGCCCCGTACACCAATCGGCCAGAGACCCTAACGAGCCGCTTCGACGGTGCTCCTTCGGCGAATAAATTTATTTTATCGAACTCGGTATTTTGACCAATCACATAGTACTGTCTGTTATCATCAGTAAGAAATACGGCGGGGCACGATATTCCATAGCTGCATATAAATCTTGCGGGTGTAACCTCCCGCAAAACATTTGATGTAAGGTTCGAGTCGCGACAACTCTGCTCTTCGACAGGTGGCACCTGATCTCGCATGGGTAGGCTCGAATACCTCAATAATCAGCACACAGAATGGATGCGTTGTCACCGACACAATGATTCGTGGCTCAAACGCCTAACGGCGTTCGTGCCGCCGGGCAAGCAAAATCCGCGGTATATAGACAAAAGATAAAGCGTCATCTCCCGCGGAGCGGCCGAGCAGGCGGGGCGCCGCCGCTTATTGGAAACCCAAGCGCCCAATGGAAAGCTCATGCGCTTGGTTCAGCGTAAACGAGACCTGATATTCAAAGAGATAAACGTCCGGCACGACCGTCCTTGCGAATTTCAGGTTTTCGCTGATCGCTTTTGCGACGATAATATCATAGACGCTTTTACCTTTGCCGATTGTCTGTTTGACCCAGCCCATATAGCGCGCAACCTGCCCCAAGGCACGATCAGGACTGTTGGCGCGTTTCAGCTCGAAGACAAAGAAGGCCCCTTCGTCGTCTACCGCAAGGATGTCGATTGGTCCTACAGCTGATGGATATTCGATGCCGTCCCGGCCGGCCGGGTCGACAAATAAGCGCAGTCGCCTACCATTGATGTCTACCATGCCAAAATTGCCAGCGAGAAAGTCACGAAGCTGATATTCGAGTGAGAAATAAGGGCTCTCATCTTCGCTATTGGCCTCCTCAGTGGGCGATCCGATAATCTTGTCGACATTCACCTCCCCGCTCGTGCCGGGCGCGAACAGCCGAAATTCCCTCGGCGTTTCCTGCTTGGTCCACCCCATTTTGAGGAGTCCCGATCGCAGCTGGTGGGAGGTACTGTTGTTGGGGTTAGGATCTAAGCCGGCCGGCATCTGATCCGGATGTTGGCGCAGCCATTCTTTAAGCTGATGGATTTCGATGCCGCCATCTGCGGTTGCGGTATACACGACGTGACGCTGCATTGTCAGCTTACCTCCCTCTTGCCTAATTCCCTCCCGCGAGCAGGAACCCTATCGCAACGCGACCGGCACAACGATAAAGGTCATCCCAACCTTGTTGTGACCTCCGCATCACCGCCCGCCGCACCGCCCCTTAACGCCACCCGATCGCGCATAGGTGCTCCGCCCGCCGCATCGCCGGCCGGCGCGGTCTAGCCGTTCTTATGCGTCCGAGCAGGCTATCTTCTTTCCGTTCTTGCTGGGCGAGGTGATCCGTCCTGTGCGGACACGTCCGGCAGGCTGATCGGCTCGAGTACGCTGTCGACGCGCTGAAGGTGGATGGTCCGGGCTCCTGGGGCGGTCATGCCCCACCATTCATGGCCCGGACGATTGCAGCCGGAAGGCAACGAGGCTGAACAGCTCGGCCTCCGGGCAGCACGAGGCGAGTGCCACACGGATGCGGCTCGCGGTCTCGACGAAACGTCCGGCGATTTTCAGCAGGCGCAGGCGAATGCTGGCGAACTCGCTTTGCCGCAAAGGATGCCAGGACGGCACGCAATCGCGCACATCGAGCATCAGCCAATAGGCGGCGGTGTGCAGAATGAGCCGCATCTGATTAGCAAGCGGCGATCGGCAGCTGGTGCGATCGGATGCGAGTTGCGCTTTATGTTGCTTGATCAGATTCTCTGCCTGTCCCCTCTCGCAGTAGAGGGTCGCATAGATGTGCTCGGCGTTGCCTTTCGCCAGCGAGGTGACGGCATAGCGGATGTCGAGCCCGCGGCGGAGCATGTCGTCCTCATGACTGGCGCTCGCCTCGATACGTGCCACAACACGGCGCTCCCTGGCCCAGGATTTTGCCGCATAGCGCGTTTCGGCGAAGCCGCGCAGAACGGCAAGTTGCTCCTCGGCGCGGCGCGTCCGGATATCATCGGCCTCCGGTTCAACCAAGCGGTCGAGCACGGTATTGCCAGCAAAGCCGAAGACATAGTCGATGCCATTGGCCTCACACCAGCTCATAACTTCTTCTCGGCCGTAGTGACTATCGCCACGAATGGTGATGCGCGTATCGGACCAATGCCGGCGAATGCGATTGATCAGACGGCGCAGTAATCCACGGACTTCCTTGCCTGAGGGCGTCTTGCCCGGACGCAGGATCATGGTGACCGGGCGGCCCGTCGCTGTCTCATAGATGTGGATCGGCAGAAAGCAGCGCTCGTCGTAATGGGCGTTCCATTCCGACAGTTTCTGATGGCCGTGCACCACGTCGAGCGTGTCATCGATGTCCAGCACCACCGATGCCGGCGGCATCTTGTAGCTCCGGCACCAGATGTCGACGAGCGCATAGGTCAGGCGGATGATCTCCTTCAGCGTCGGCGCGTTCTCCCAGCGCGAGATGGTCGGCTGCGAGCATAGATCATTGCCCGTGTCGGGCAGCCGCCCGCAGGCAAGCTTGAAGGCGGCATCGCAGCGCAGCCAGTCGAAGTCATTGCCATCCGCGTAGCCGCAGGCGATCGCCAACATGCGCCCTTTCAGTATGTCCTCAACTGTGTGCGTAATATGCGCCCGATCGCGCCGGTCGGCGATCAAAGCAGCGAGAGTTTGGGAGAGAGCCCGCCGACGCTCGGCAAGCGCGAGCAGCATGACGCCGCTGTCGGAGGAGAGACGACCGCCATCGAAGGCAGCTGTGACTTTCTTGCGCGACACGGCTGGATAGGGAACGGTGAGCGGGTTATCGTCGGTCATGGCGGGTGTGGCTCTGCGCTGCGGCGCGCATAGGATGGCTTCGACACCCATTTCCTACGCAAGTTCAATGCCTTGCGCCACATTCGCCAGCGCAATTTCTAACTGCGGCTGAATAAGATCGGCCAGCTTGAGCTGCTTGTTCTCCCGGCGCAGCCGGTTCAACTCCTCGCGCTCGGCCGTCGTCAGGCCATCCTCGCGCCGACCTTCGTCGCGGTCAGCCTGCGCAACCCAATTGCGGATCGCCTGAGCCGATGGGTCAAATTCCTTGGCAAGCTCATTCGGCGTTCGTCCGGATCGGACCAGCTCGATCATTCGTTGCCGGAATTCCGGCGGGTAAGGCGGCTGTGTCTTTGGCATCGTGAACTCCTGAAACGCAAATGTTCGGATGTCCACGAAACCGGGGCAACTTCAACGCCCGTCGAGGCCATGGCCTACCGTCTGCGGACGCCCGAAGGCAAAAAGCTCTATGCCCTGCGCAAACACACACCCGAGCCGGTGTTCGGCATCATCAAATCGGTGCTCGGATTCCGCCAATTCCTGCTGCGCGGGCTCGACAATGTCAAAGGCGAGTGGACGCTTGTCACCATGGCATGGAACGTGAAACGGATGTTTGCCCTGAAAGCTGCTTGATGCGCAGCGTCATTGCCGTCGGACTGATGAAAAGACAAACGTCAGTCCGACAGACTGCTAGCCCGCGTTTCTCACGCGCCTGAAGGTATGGCGTGGTCATCCGGCCGATTTCTCGGCGATGTTGAAGGGTGACGTGCTTGGGGGTGGCGCAGATTGCGCGACCGGCTTCGTCAATTGGCTCGGCTTCTTCGTGTCTCCAGTGGGCCTCGGGGGATACCGCGAGAGAGGCGCGTCGCGGCTTCGCGCGTCAGGCAGGGGAGCCACGAGCATGTGCGAGCCGCGCCGCGGCGAGACGCCATTCGGCGGCGGCCGGACAGGCCGACGCGAAGGCGATCTTGACCCGGCGCGCGCTGATTTTCACCAACGCGCCGATCTTCAGCAGCTTCAGCCGGATCGTGCCGCAGGTCGCAGCGGCAAACTGCGTATGAGCCAGGCCGATCCGGCGCAGCGCGCAGAGGAGGACATAGGCCACCGACGCAAACCACAGGCGCAGCTGGTTGGCCCGCATCGTCGCCGCCGAGGTGCGGTCGGCAAAGAGATCGCCCTGCGCTTCCTTGATGCGGTTCTCCCTCTCGCCGCGCGCGCAATAGAGGTCTTCGTAGAGCGGCCTGGCGGTCCAGGCGCCGGGCTTCAGCGAGGTGACGAGAAAGCGCGGATTGGCATCCCCGCCGGTCCATTCCGCCTTGCCGATCACACGGCGGCGGCGTGACCAGGAGCCCTTCGTCGACCACAGGAAATCCCGAAACACCCGCGCCGGCTTGCCGTCCGCAGCCTCCGACCGCCGCCGCGCCTCGGCCAAGCCTGCCGCGATGCGGGCCTCCAGACGCGCATTACGGGCGAGACCGAAGACGTAGTCGACCTTATGAGCCTCACACCAAACCATCAGGGCCTCACGGGCGAAGCCGGAATCGGCGCGCAAGACGATCTTCATCTTTGGCCAGCGCGCCCGGATCCGGCCGACGATGCGCGCCGTCTCCTCGACCGCGCCCGCGCTGCCGTCGATGTTCGAGCGTCGAAGCCTGGCGGCCAGAAGATGCCGGCCGCAGAAGACGTAGAGCGGCAGGTAGCAATAGCAGTCGTAATAGCCATGGAAAAACCGCCCCTCCTGATGGCCGTGCAGCGGATCGTCGGTGGCGTCGAGGTCGAGCACGATCTCACGCGGCGGCTTGCCGTGCGCATCGAGAAACACGTCGACGAACAACGCCTCGATTGCTGCGCCGTCATGGCCAATCTTATGATAGCGCCCAGTCGCGCCATCGGCCGGGGCGAGCTCGAGACGGTTCAGCGTGCTCTTCCCGGCCAGCGGCGCCGGCGCCTCGGCCCCGCGCTCGAACTTGCCGAGCAGCACCCCGAGAACGGGATCGCGGCGCAACTCATCATGGTCGACGAGGTCTTCATAGCCCAGCGCCAAGCCGAACACGCGCTGTGCAACCAGCGTCTTCACTTCGTGAACCACGTAAGCGGGATGGCGCCGATCGCGAAAGCAGGCGGCGAAGCGATCGACGAGCCCGATGGCCTTGTCCGTCTCCCCGAGTAGCAGCGCCCCGGCGTCCGAGGACACCATGCCGCCATCGAAATCCGCGACCACACGGCGTCCGCCCGCTCTTCCAAAATCGATCTCGCTCGCGCTACGCTCTGTCAGCATCGGGGAGCCACCTCAAATCGGCAAAAACTCGTTATCGCAAAACAAGTTTACACCGTAAGTGGCCTCGATGCGCCTCAGCCCCGTGAGAGATGCGGGTTAGTATCTTAACGACAGAAAGCACATTCTTGATACGATGGACAAGTTCGCGGCGCGCTTTGGCGGCCTTTCGCATTCTTTGTTGAGTTCAATGTTGACGAGCACGAGTGCTGCCGCATTGGCGATCATTTGCAAAAGATTTGGTTCGCATTTGTCTGTCTCCCTCCTGTCGCGCCAGTAAACGCCCATGGCGGCAATCCGGGGGCCACGGAAATGGGTATTCAAAGAACTGGTCGCGAAGTCTTTCGAGCTTTCGACCCGAATTCATGAACGAAGATTGGGTCGGCAACTACGCGGCGTTTCGCTGCCCCGCTTGTCAAAGAGTTTTTATAGTGAGCGCCCGCTTCCACAGGGGGCCGAACGGCGAAAAGGGCTATCGGGAATGCCCGACCTGCGCAGGATCAATCGCACCGTCACCGGCGGACGGAATCTGGCGGCATGGCAAGCATAGAATGGAAATAGACGCTTAATTGAAGTGCTATCCTGAGCTTGTAACCGCTTTGTAACCACGGGCTTTTCCGGCTCAGTTCTTTGCCCCGCCCCCAGGTTCTATTGTCCGGTGTTGCAACGGATTTCGTTCCGCTGCCGTCCTTGCAACTCGGAATTTGTGAGAAAAACTGGTGCCGGCTGAGGGACTCGAACCCCCGACCCACGGTTTACAAAACCGTTGCTCTACCAGCTGAGCTAAGCCGGCCTTCCATGATCGACCAGATCGGCGGGATCCCTTCAATCAAGCGATCAAATTCATCCAGCGGAGCGGACAAATTCCGCACTCGGTGCAGATCCGGCGGCGGAAATCGCACCGTCACCCACCCGCCAAGCCGATATCTTTCCTTACTGGATCGTGCGGCGCGGCGCAATGCAGGGATTCTGTCACAGAGCCCGCTCCGCGAGCAGCCTCGTTCCTAGCCGTTCTTATGCGTCCGAGCAGGCTATCTTCTTTCCGTTCTTGCTGGGCGAGGTGATCCGTCCTGTGCGGACACGTCCGGCAGGCTGATCGGCTCGAGTACGCTGTCGACGCGCTGAAGGTGGATGGTCCGGGCTCCTGGGGCGGTCATGCCCCACCATTCATGGCCCGGACGATTGCAGCCGGAAGGCAACGAGGCTGAACAGCTCGGCCTCCGGGCAGCACGAGGCGAGTGCCACACGGATGCGGCTCGCGGTCTCGACGAAACGTCCGGCGATTTTCAGCAGGCGCAGGCGAATGCTGGCGAACTCGCTTTGCCGCAAAGGATGCCAGGACGGCACGCAATCGCGCACATCGAGCATCAGCCAATAGGCGGCGGTGTGCAGAATGAGCCGCATCTGATTAGCAAGCGGCGATCGGCAGCTGGTGCGATCGGATGCGAGTTGCGCTTTATGTTGCTTGATCAGATTCTCTGCCTGTCCCCTCTCGCAGTAGAGGGTCGCATAGATGTGCTCGGCGTTGCCTTTCGCCAGCGAGGTGACGGCATAGCGGATGTCGAGCCCGCGGCGGAGCATGTCGTCCTCATGACTGGCGCTCGCCTCGATACGTGCCACAACACGGCGCTCCCTGGCCCAGGATTTTGCCGCATAGCGCGTTTCGGCGAAGCCGCGCAGAACGGCAAGTTGCTCCTCGGCGCGGCGCGTCCGGATATCATCGGCCTCCGGTTCAACCAAGCGGTCGAGCACGGTATTGCCAGCAAAGCCGAAGACATAGTCGATGCCATTGGCCTCACACCAGCTCATAACTTCTTCTCGGCCGTAGTGACTATCGCCACGAATGGTGATGCGCGTATCGGACCAATGCCGGCGAATGCGATTGATCAGACGGCGCAGTAATCCACGGACTTCCTTGCCTGAGGGCGTCTTGCCCGGACGCAGGATCATGGTGACCGGGCGGCCCGTCGCTGTCTCATAGATGTGGATCGGCAGAAAGCAGCGCTCGTCGTAATGGGCGTTCCATTCCGACAGTTTCTGATGGCCGTGCACCACGTCGAGCGTGTCATCGATGTCCAGCACCACCGATGCCGGCGGCATCTTGTAGCTCCGGCACCAGATGTCGACGAGCGCATAGGTCAGGCGGATGATCTCCTTCAGCGTCGGCGCGTTCTCCCAGCGCGAGATGGTCGGCTGCGAGCATAGATCATTGCCCGTGTCGGGCAGCCGCCCGCAGGCAAGCTTGAAGGCGGCATCGCAGCGCAGCCAGTCGAAGTCATTGCCATCCGCGTAGCCGCAGGCGATCGCCAACATGCGCCCTTTCAGTATGTCCTCAACTGTGTGCGTAATATGCGCCCGATCGCGCCGGTCGGCGATCAAAGCAGCGAGAGTTTGGGAGAGAGCCCGCCGACGCTCGGCAAGCGCGAGCAGCATGACGCCGCTGTCGGAGGAGAGACGACCGCCATCGAAGGCAGCTGTGACTTTCTTGCGCGACACGGCTGGATAGGGAACGGTGAGCGGGTTATCGTCGGTCATGGCGGGTGTGGCTCTGCGCTGCGGCGCGCATAGGATGGCTTCGACACCCATTTCCTACGCAAGTTCAATGCCTTGCGCCACATTCGCCAGCGCAATTTCTAACTGCGGCTGAATAAGATCGGCTAGTGGGGCGTCGCGGCATCGATGTTTGAGCAGCAGGGCCGCCGCCATTGGCCGATCTCGAGATCGATCGCGGCACGATTCCCCCTCCGCGCCAACCTCCGGTTCCGATTGCAGGCAACCGCAGACACGTCGCCCCCTGTAATAATCCGTATCCCCAATAATGCCGAAACGGCTGGATACGCAGTGGAATCCAGACGGCGATGTGGCTATTTTGCCAAGGCAGGTCGGTAATAAGCACAAGCCAGAGCGACAAAAGGAATTACGCGTGCCCGCGTCGGAAACATTGTTTGCGCTGCTCCCAACCGAAGGCGACTGGATTAGCCGGGCGGCAGCCAGAATCGCGTTGGAAGAACGGCTCAGCCGTGACATAGGGGACGAAGAGTTCGACCGTTGCATTTGGCAGCTTGGCGAGACCGTTGTCTGGTCGCCGCACGAAAACCTTCTCCGCCGTCGTCGGCCTTCGGACAGCCAAGATCTTCCATCATCGATAAACCGCGAAGCCGATCTCGAACCTTGGTTCGAACGCTTCATTTGGAAGCACGCGCTGCGGCTCTTTTACGACCCACCGCCCCAAGGTTTCAATCTGATTGTCCAGAACACGGCTAGAATAGGAGCCTCTGCTGGCCGCTGGACGCGACCCGATCTTTGCGCGGCGTGCATCTCGCGTTACCGATATTCTCCGGCAGCGCAGTTCGACCTTTTCAGCTTCGAACTCAAGATGCCGGCAGGGCGCAATATGCTCGCCGTCCACGAAGCGCTGGCTCACTCAGCGACGGTGCACTTTCCCTATCTCTGTCTTTTTTCGCCCGAAGACGCGGAACACCGCCCCGAGTTGCCCGGGATGCTTGAGCAGGCTCAGAGACACGGCGTCGGAGTGATCTCGATTTCGGAGCCGTCCGACTTTACTTCTTATCGCCTTCTACTTGCTGCCAGGCGACACAGTCCCCCGCCTGCCAAGATCGACGGCTTTATCGAGGATCGCTTCGAATTGGCTAATCGTCTGGCCCTCCAGAAATGGATTAGGCGATGAGCAAGATCGTTGCCTACGCCAATATGAAGGGTGGGGTTGGCAAGACCACCCTCGCAGTCTCGATGGCTGAGGCATCCGCCTTTCAAGGCAAGAGCGTCCTGCTTATCGACCTCGATCTTCAGATTAACGCCAGCATGACAATAGCCGGTGATCGCGTCGAAGATATGCTTCCCTGGCGACGAGGACAGACAATCGAAGATTATCTTGAAGAGCGGCGACACGGCCGCGATGCCAATCCGATGAACTATGTGGATCGGTCGCGCAGCGTGCATCTATTTTCAGGCAGCCCATCGATTACGCTCTTCGAGCGTCGAATACTTGTTTGGCGAAGCACGGTGTTCGCCGCTCGAAACGCGATTAGAAATTGGATGCACGATGTGCTGAACATTGCCCGCAATCAATACGACCTCGTCATATGCGATTGTCCCCCGGGCTTGTCACTCCTTGCTGAGGCTGCAATCGCAGTTGCCGACGCGATAGTCGTACCGCAAGTTCCGGACCGATTATCGACTCAAGGGCTTCAACTCTACGCCAAATACCTTAGGCAGGACTTGGCACTCGATCACGTCGCTGAACGGACAGCCGTTTTTATCAATAGAATGGATCAGCGAACGCTTGTTGCTCGTCAGTATGCAGACGCGATTCGCCGAGAGGCCGGCAATGCAGACTTTCCTTATCGGGTCTTCGACACGGAATTCAATGATGCTGTCGCCCATAAGCGGGCGATGGATCTTTCGCGCGCGCTCCCGTTTCGCCAGATTTATGCGGGAATTGACGCGAGGGTACTCGCTACGACTCGCGAATTGTGGAAGATGCTGGGTTGGATCAAGGAGTGAGGTACTTCCATGAAGGTTTCGGAAGCAGCTCAGGCGGCGGCGCGCCTCGCAGTGGTAACCGAAAAGAGCGAAGGCGCGCTAGCGGACCTGCTGCGGAAATGGTACACGGCGCAGTTCGTTAAAGGCATCAAGTTGCCTTTACTTCGATCGATATATCAGGCAGGTGCTTATCCGGCATTTGCTCAATTTCTGACCGAAGCCTCTGACGCAGATCGATCCACCATCCTCAACAAGCTGGATAAACACCGTCCTGATCTTCAAATGCGTTCCAAATCGGAGATCATGCGACACATCGAAGATCTTGCCTCGAAACGCATGATCCCCGCTGTCAAACCGAAGGCCGCGCCGGAGGCTAAGAAGCCGAAGAACGCAGCCACAAAACGTCAGGTGGGTATAATCTCGGGCTCGAAATATTAGCAAGTACTAAGGGCGACTGGCGGATAGTCCGTCGCGCTGAGGCTGCGATGAAGGCTGATTTGATGCGTCCGCGTGGGCATTATTATGCCCGATTTCCAGCGTGGCGATCCTACAAGCGGCGACCGGCCAAAACAATCCCCAACGGATCACTCGGTTGGTGCGTCTAGGATTGAATTCCCCCCGCGAGCTTAGCTGCCACCTCCACTAAATTCCGACCGCTCGAAGGGGCGAGATGTAGCTGTGCCTTGTCTGTTCGAAATACTGTGACTCCCTAAATTCCTCCTATTGAAAGTCCGGCTCTGGCCGGCGCATTAATCGGGTTAAGAAAATCGGAGAGGCGAGATGAGTGAACGAGCAACGGCCGAGTTAAGCAGCTCACCGCCAATCGAAGATAAGCGACCGGCTGCTTTGATTAAGAATTCTGGCAGGCCAATCCAGCTCATGAATGTCGAACTCTCTGGTATTGCGGCGACGGCTGCTCAACCGGGTGAGGCGATCATGGTCTGGACGAAGCTTGCCATCACCTCAGACGAGCCCGCCTTTCACCGGATCGTGGAAAGTCTGAATTCGGTCATCTCGCACTCCGTTCAGCAGACAGGCGCCACACTTCGCCTGGGTGACGCCAATAATGTGTTGCTGGTTATTCACCGTGATAACAGCGCCGAACTTTGGGTCGATACTGCCGCCATCGCAATTAAAATGATGGCGAAACGCGACGTATTGGCCGGTATGGCCATCTTTGAAAATGACATCGCGGATGTCGTTGCCCTAGCGTTCCCTGCGGTCAAAATTCAGCCAACGGATCGTATAATATGCATCTTGCGTCAGGATTGGCGTTTCGGGTTATTTTTTGATTTCAATCCGGACGGCAACCTGTCGCTCGACGAGGTTAACACAAGGCTCGGCACCCTTTATCGCACACTGAAATATCGACACCTATACGATACGATTGCTGACGAACTCACGTTCGGGCGGTTGGTCGCCGCTGGCTGGTTCCCCTTTGTGGAAATACTTGGGGGTGATTTCCGCGAGCTTGCGGCTTGTTGCGAAGCTGGGTTCCCTCTTCAGGATGTGGAGGCAAAGCTGGTTGCGAGGTTCGGAGCGGAGCGGCTGCAGCGGATGTTCAACCGTTGGATCCGTAAGCCCCACTTTGTCTCGAAGGAACCACTGTTGAGGTCGGCTATTCGGGCATTTCTCGAAAAGGATCCCATCGCTGCAATCAAGATTATTCTGACCGAAATCGAAGGCGTTTTGGCGAGCGCTCATCGAGCATCGCATGGGAAGAGGAAATCCAGAAAGGTTGATGAACTCTTGGAATTTGCTGTCGCATCAGCAGAAAAGAAGGCTGGCGCGCCAAGTACGCTTCTATTGCCGGAGGCGTTCGGCCGCTATCTACGCCGGAACACCTTCGCCGACTTTGATCCAACCAGTTCTGCCGGAACCGCAGGGTCACGTCACGCGGTTGGACATGGCGCGGCCGAAGCGAGCAGCTACACACAGACTCGCGGGTTGCAGGCGCTGCTCACCCTGGATCAGATCGCGTTCTACACGTGAACCGCAGGCAAACACGCTGATGAATCACAAAGCGACGTTAGTTGGAAGTCTGCTCAATGTGCCTTGGCTCATCTTTGGCGCTCGAAAAAGACTTTTGAATTGACCTAATGAGCCTAACGGTCCAAGAAATTCTTAACGGCGAAATTTACTGTCCTATCGATTAAGAGGAAAATACTGCGCGACCCGGTAGAGCGTGATGGTGAAGCCCACCGACGAGCAGCTAATTGCACTCGAAAAGTTTAAGACCGGCCGATCACTTAAGATCACGGCGTTCGCCGGCGCCGGCAAAACGACCACTCTGACATTGCTGGCGCATTCGCGGCCGAGCCGGGGGATTTACCTTGCCTTCAATCGGTCGATTGCTGACGAGGCCGGTGGCAAATTCCCGAAATCTGTCGATTGTCGCACGACGCATTCGATCGCCTGGCGGACGGTGCAGGCGGCTTATCGCTTTTCCTCCGGTAAAATGAAGGAACGCATCGGGGCGAAGCAATTAGCGCAAGTGCTCGATCTTACGGATCGCCTTTATGACGAAACGCTTCGTCTCACCGGCGTTCAGCGCGCCCACCTCACGCTCGGTACACTGCGTAAATTCTGTCAGGGCTCCGACACGAAGCCGACGATCTCTCACGTTCCCCAGCATGGCCGCCTCCTAGGCGTGCCAAAGGAGATTGTTTCGACCGTCAAAGCCGAGACGCTGATCGCTGCCCGGCAATTATGGTCACGCATGATTGACCGTAAGGATCGAATTCCGCTAGGCCATGACGGGTATTTGAAGCTTTGGGCGCTGGATCGGCCGAAGCTGGACGCTGATTTCATCCTCCTCGATGAGGCCCAAGATACCAATCAGGTCGTGCTGGGCGTCTTGAACGATCAAGCGGCGCAAATCGTCTATGTGGGCGACCGCCATCAGCAAATCTACGAATGGCGCGGCGCAATCAATGCGATGGACGAAATGCCTAGCGCCGAAGATGCATGGCTGACGCAGTCCTTCCGGTTCGGGCCGGTTATCGCCCAAGCGGCATCATTGGTTCTTCGCGCTCTCGGTGAAAAGAAGACGCTGCTCGGAACGCAGTCGATCAATAGCGTCATTGTCGACCAGAATGCAGGGGGCACGGTCTTGGCCCGCACGAATGCGGCGGTGATTAGCGAGGTTCTCGGCGCCCTTGAGAATGGCCGAAAACCCTATGTGATCGGCGGCGTCGAGGAATTGAAGCGCTTGGTCAGCGACGTCTTCGAACTAAAGGCCGGACGCGGCGGGACAACCCCTGAGTTTTTCGGCTTCGAAAATTGGGGCCAGGTTCTCACCTTCGCTGAGACCGAAGAAGGCGAGGAACTCAGAATGTTCGTCAGGCTGGTTGAGCAATATGGCGAACGTCGCCTATGGGCCGGATTGGCGCAGGCGCATCATGAGGAGCGCACGGCCGATATGATCGTTTCGACCGCGCATAAGGCGAAGGGGCGTGAATGGCACAGCGTTAGGCTCGCGCCCGACTTCCTGAGTTCGAGCCTTAAAGAGGGCGAGGCGATCCCGGATGCCGAAATTCGCCTGTTTTACGTGGCCATGACGCGCGCTAAGCGAGTTCTCGCAGTGGACCACAGCTTGCTTGACGCATTCACTTCTGGCTCTAAGAAAGGACAACAGCATCAGGCTCGGGATACGTCGACCGTTCGTCCCGCGCAGATTGATATGCGCACGACCCCGCGCGAGGCTGCCGAGGCACATCAGCAGCGGACGCGGGCTAAGCCCAAGGTACAAGCTCCTCGCGTCGAGTTGCCCGCTCGGGCATCCGTTACATCTGTTAACGGACCTAACGGAAAAGGTCGGCCTGCAGCGGCGAGCTCTCAGAAACTCCATGCGCCAGCCGAACCGGGCTCAAAACGGAGCGGGGCCGAGCCCAAGATGCGTCAAGTGAGTCCGGCAGGACAAGTGCGGTCGAACGATGGTGGTGCGATCCCGGCGACCGCAAGCCCAAGGAGCGCTCCTCCTCCATTGCGGAAAGGGAAGACGTCCCTATGGATGCGGATCTCCAGGTTGTTCAGCGGCTGATCAGATTGGGCGGGACCGTGAGGTCCGCTGATCTACGTTGAGCCACCCCTCAGGCAATCCCTCAAATTGCCTCCCGCGTCGGGTCAATTCCACAGCAGCAGCATGATCAGCTTACGCCCGGTTTCGGTCTGTCCGGCGGCTATGAGCGCCAATAGCGCGACGAGCAGAATGACGGCCGACGTTCGATTCATCTCAGCCTCGCCATTGGTGTAATATCGGTGCGCAGAGTGAGCCGCAGAGCAAAGCCGTCATTCGCCCGCCTCCCCGCTCTCATCCGCTTCGGCGGTGAGCCGCTTGCGCCTTAGCCGTTCGAGGGCGCTTTCGGAGCTTTCGGCGAGGGCCTTTATCTCTTGTGTCAAACGACATCCGGAACTACCCCCTTTGCGTCATGAAGAACAGCCCCCACTCGGGTTCACGAAGTTGGTTGGTGGTTGCCGGTGACGGCGTGGAGGGAGGCGGAGCCGACCGGAAGGCCGTCACCGGCGGGCGGCTTGATCAGTCCGCTCCTTCGCTTGGCGCGCAGCCGATAGCTGTCGCCTCGGATCGTCAGCACGTGGCTGTGATGCAGGAGCCGGTCGAGGATGGCGGTGGCGACGACGGGGTCGGCGAACACCGTGCCCCACTCGGCGACGCTGCGGTTCGAGGTTATCAGCATCGCGCCGGTCTCGTAGCGGCGGCTGACGAGCTGGAAGAACAGATGCGCGGCGTCGGGCTCGAGCGGCAGATAGCCAAGCTCATCGACGATCAGCAGCTTCGCCTTGGTGAAGCCGACCAGCTTCTCGTCAAGCCGCTTCTCGCCATGCGCCTTGGCGAGGCCTGCGACCAGCGCCATTGCTGTCGTGAACTGTACCGAGTAGCCCGCCAGAATTGCTTCGCGGCCGAGCGCGATCGCGAGATGCGTCTTGCCCACACCGGGCGGGCCGAGCAGAAGCACGTTTTCGCCGTTGGCGATCCAGCGGGAGGCGGCCAGGTCGCGGATCTGCTTGGGATCGAGGGAGGGCTGCGCCTCGAAGTCGAAGCCCGACAGCTCCTTCACCGCCGGAAAGTGAGCCAGCTTCAATGCCATCTCGATGCGGCGGTGATCCTTACGCGCGATCTCACGCTCGCACAGCAGGGCGAGCGTCTCCCGCGTCGACAGGTTGGACCGCGCCGCCTCATCGAGCAGGCTGTCAAGCTGATCGCGGATGCCGCCGAGCTGCAATCGCGCCAGCATGGCGTCGAGCTTGTCGGTCGGAACGTCGGGCGCTTTCTTGGCTCGCGGCATCAGAAGCTCCCTCCGATGGCGGCTTCGTACTCGGCAAGCGGCCGCAGCAGCGTTGGCGGAGGCGCGACCGGAGCCACTTCGATCGCCTGCCTGCGCACAGCGCCATCGCGGCCGGCAACGCCGTCGAGGTGCGTGCGGTCGACGACACGCTGGCGCCGGCCTTCCGCCTGGCGGTGGACAGCGACCTCGCGCACGCCATGCCGGATGCGCACCTCGCCGGCGGCCAGCGTAACAGCGACCCGCTCGCCGATGAGGCGCCACGGCACGGAGTAGCTGTTGGTGTCGATCTCGACCGCGCAGTCGGTGCCGACGATCCGCGACAGCTCGCGCAACGCGCCGAACGGCGGCCGGCTCCCAAGCGGCTTAAGCCGGTGCGCTTCGTCGCGCTCGAAACGGGCGATCGGCGCCTCGCCGGTCGTGCCATGCACACGGACGTTCGCGACCTCCCGCTCCCACTTGGCCAAGTGCGCCTCGAACGCCTCCCAGCTCGCGAAGGCGTGCCCGGCGATGGCGTTCTTTTTCACATAGCCGACGCCGTTCTCGGTCTTGCCCTTCGTGCGCGCCCGGTACGGCGCACAGGCCCGGGGCGTGAAGCCCCAATGCCTGGCGAACGCCAGCAGCTTGTCGTTGAACTGGACCGTGCGGCTTACCGCGTCGTGACGCGCCACGAGCGCCCGCGGGTTGTCCATCAGCACCTCCTCCGGCACGCCGCCGAAGGTCGTGAATGCGCTCTCCAACCCTGAGAACCAGCTCGCCTGCTGCTCGTGCCGGAACGCCCGAACATGCAGTCGCCGCGAATGCCCGAGCGTGGCCACGAATACGAAGACCTTGAGCCTGGTGCCGCCGATCTCGACCAGCCGCTCGCCGAAGTCGATCTGCAATTGCCGGCCCGGCGGCGTCTCGAACCGTGTCGTCGCCAAGGCCTCGGCCTTGAGCGCCTGCCGATATGGCGCAACGGCGCGCTGCAGCGTCCGCAGGCTGACCGCCAGCTCCTTCTCGGCAAGAAGATCCTGGCGCACGACATCGGCGTTGCCGCGATGCCTGATGAATTGCTCGCGCAGCCAGTCCTCGTGCCCGTCCAGTGTCTTCGAGCGCTGTGGCGATTTGAACGGCACGACGCCGCCCGCCGCCACGTAATGCTTCACTGTATGATGGCTGCAGCCCAGCGCCGCCGCGATGCGCTTCAAACCCCAACCGCACGCCTTCAGCCGCAACATAGTCTCGACGTCGTCCGGCGTCTTCATCGCCTGCCCCCGTGGATCACTCCACGACGGGCTTTCCGCGATTTGTTCTCTGTCCATAAAGGGGCTCCTCAGCTACGAGGAGGGGGGCAATTCCTCGCGTCGCCAAGGGGGCAGTTTTCCATGTCGCGCGACACTCTTGCGCCCCCCCGCGATCATCGGCATCGTGCAGCACGCTCGCAGCGTCGATCAGCAGGTTGGTGGCGCTGTCGAGCAGTACCTCGGCACTGGCTAGAGCGGATGAGTATGAGCCCATTCTTGACATCCCCCATGCAAAGCGCTCATTTCGCATACATGGTACTCTATTACTCCAAATAAAAGAAGACAATGGGTGCGAAATGAATGGCGACCAATTGCGCATGGCGCGGGCCTTGCTCCGGCTCGGCATCCGGGAGCTGGCAGCAATTTCGGGGGTGGATAAGAACGCCATCGTGCGCATGGAGGCGGGCCGGAAGCCTCACGCCGCGACGGCGCAAAAGCTGAAAGAGGCGCTAGAAGCGCGCGGGATCGTCTTTATCGGGGCGACCGAGCCGTTTCATGAGCCGACGGTGGCGATGCGTTGGGGCATGGCCGCGCCCATCGCGAGCGAAGGGGAATCCGCTGAAGAGGAAAGCGATGAGGAGCCGTCTCAGCGCGCGGTCGGGTGGGATGAAGCGGATTTTGCCCTCGGCCGGCAGCAGGTCGAGGGCATGCGGGCGTATTGGGCGGAAAGGGGAAAATGGAATTGGTTGTCGGCGGAGAGCCGCAGCGCGTTGAGCCAATTTATGGGCTGGGAGCCGAATTGAAAAAAGGGCGACCTTTTGGGTCGCCCTTCTTCATTTCTCTACAAAGATGGCTTTATAAGCCACCACGTTCCATCTTTATCGATCCCCACACCTATACCTAACGGTAATCTCTTATAGTCCCGGTGAGGATACGGGAAGTATTTATCTAGCCAAATTGCTTCCTTTTCCGTCAGCAATCGCTTCCAGCGGTCATGGAGTGAGTCCCAGATCCATCCTTCTCCATCACCGGCGAATTTGTTTTCCAGCTCTGGGAAATTTAATTTCCCATTGCTCCTGATAAACTCTAAGATCGTCATCGTGTGGAATCTCCTTTTCACACAGTTTCAACATGCGAGGACGTTCCGTTTGCAGACTGACGTCCTCGCATTCACAACAATGCACATTCGTCAACCCTCCCGAAAAACTTAACTACACGTCGCCCCCCATGCCGACCGCGCTGGAAAGGTTAAGCTACTGTCACGCAACGAATCTTTTTTATTGCGAGCCGACAGCGTGTAAAAAAAGCTGAAGCCCCCCACAGGTTGAGCGTCCATAACGGGGAAGCTTTTCGCGAAAACCGGTCACACAGGTTCGCGGAACCTGCGAACGGCACCCCGAGCGTTTAGCTTCGCCGCCCGACGAACCTATAAAAGACTGATTTTCCAGGAGTTTTTCTGGTGCCGCAGGAGAGGATTGAACTCTCGGCCTCACCCTTACCAAGGGTGCGCTCTACCACTGAGCTACTGCGGCGGAGGAGGCGGCCCATATCGCAATGCAGATCGAGCCATACCGATCGTGCGGACTGTGCCACGCAGGTGGCGAATAGACAAGAGTTGCGGGGCTCCGTCAACCGAAAGCCGCAGCTGACCGACACGCCGCCCTGGAATGCGGAGCTTGCAAGTCTTATCGTCGACTTTCGAGAATAATGGGGGCGGACGGCGATGGGCTGTCCTTGGTACCTCCCAATCTAAGGGCGAGACTTTCATTTCCAGAGGCGGGACCTTGACCGACGAACCTTCACGAAAGCAGGCGGCGAGAAAAGAGCGCGAGCAGCGTCTTGCCGCCGAACTGCGCGAGAATCTGAAAAAACGCAAGGCCCAGGCCAGAGCGCGGAAGGCGGCTGGCGACGCGCCGAAAGGCGAGGATCGCTGAGCAGAGGCCGCCATACGGCGTGGCTCCGAGGCTTGCGCCCCTCGTCATGCTCGTCTAATCGTTAATGAATTCGCTCGAATTGAGCACAACTCCTACCGGCGGCTTCTCATGGACCAGATTCGCATTGAGGGTGGGCACCCGCTCAATGGCGTCATTCCGATCAGCGGGGCAAAAAACGCAGCGCTCCCCCTCATGATCGCAAGTTTGCTTACCCCCGACACGCTGACGCTCAAGAATGTCCCGAACCTTGCCGATACCAACCTGCTCGCACGGATTCTCCGCAATCACGGCGTGGACTGCGCGGTCGACGGCAAACGGGCGAACAATGGCGGCCATATCGGCGAGACCTTTCATCTGACGGCCCGCGATATCGTCGATGCGCGTGCGCCCTACGACATGGTGCGCCGGATGCGCGCGAGCTTCTGGGTGCTGGGGCCGCTGCTCGCGCGTCACGGGGAAGCGGTCGTCTCGCTCCCGGGCGGCTGCGCGATCGGAACCCGGCCGGTCGATCTGCATCTGACGGGACTGCAAGAGCTCGGCGCCGAAATGGAGTTGTCGGGCGGCTATGTCGTGGCCAAAGCGCCGAAAGGCGGATTGCGTGGAGCGCGCATCTCCTTTCCGAAGGTCTCTGTCGGCGCGACGCACAACGTGTTGATGGCTGCCAGTCTGGCGAGGGGCGAGACCATCATCGAAAACGCCGCGCGAGAGCCCGAGGTCGGCGATCTGGCGACCTGCCTCGTCAAAATGGGGGCGCAGATCGAAGGCATCGACACCTCGACGCTGCACATTCAGGGCGCCGATTATCTCGAAGGCGCGGTGCACACCGTGCTGCCGGACCGCATCGAGACCGGCACCTATGCGATGGCCGTGGCGGCGACCGGCGGCAATGTCCTCCTTGAGGGGGCGCGCGGCGATCTCCTTCAGGAGGCGTTCAATGTGCTGCGCAAAGCGGGCGTCCAGATCACCGAGACGAACCACGGTATTCAGGTGGCAAGAAACGGCGCGGGAATCGTTCCGGTCAATGTGGAGACCCAGCCATTTCCCGGCTTTCCCACCGATCTCCAGGCGCAGCTGATGGCGCTGATGTCGATCAGTTCGGGCGAGGCGACGATCCGCGAGACGATTTTCGAGAACCGCTTCATGCATGTCCAGGAGCTGGCCCGGCTGGGCGCGGACATTCGGATTGCCGGCGATACCGCCCATGTGCGTGGCGTCAAAGGGCTGCGCGGCGCCGAGGTCATGGCGACGGATTTGCGGGCTTCGGTGTCGCTGGTCATCGGCGGTTTGATGGCGCGGGGCGAGACGACCATCAACCGCGTCTATCACCTGGATCGGGGCTTCGAGCGGCTTGAAGAAAAGCTGAGCAGCTGCGGCGCCAATATCGAGCGTCTTCAGGCCTGAGCGGTCGCTTCAGGTGCACCGCGTCGAGCGGTTTTACGAGATCGGCCTCGTGCATGCGGGACGATTGCGAATGCCGACCTGCTATACTTGCGCTTTGCCAGTCAAACAGCATATCTGATAAAGCGCGGATTTGCGGCGCGTTGCGGTTGGCTGGCTATGGACACTCTCAAACTGATCGCTTTGGACGATGAAGACCTGAGAGTCTTCTCTGCGAATTTGCAGGATGCGATCCTGAAGGTCGAAGACATGGCCTTCATTCCGGGGGAGCGCCGGTTCGCTGCCGTCATGAAACGCTTCAACTGGCTGGGCTCGGATCACAAACATGGCGGCAATGGCAGCTGTTATGAGCGGCGCCAATGCGCCTTGAGATTCGAGAAGGTGAGGCACGCGCAGTTCAGGAACCTGGCGCTCGACCGTCCGAAGGATGTGTTGGAGCTGCTCGCCATCAGTTTCGAAGCGTCTCAGGCGCCGCAGGGCTTTGTCACGCTGATCTTCGCCGGCGGCAGCGCCATCAGGCTGCAAGTGGACTGCATCGAGGCCGAGCTGCGCGATCTGGGGCCTGCATGGGCGACATCGTGCAAACCCGAACACCCGGACACTGTCGATAAACAAAACGCTCCGAGCTGATCCTATGGTGCGCAGACTCAGAACCGACGACCCCGATTTCGAGGCCCAGTTCACGGCGCTGCTGGCCCTCAAGCGCGAGCAGTCGGCCGATGTCGATGAGGCCGTGCGCGCCATCATCAAAGACGTGTGCGAGCGCGGCGATTCGGCGCTGATCGACTATACGCGGCGTTTCGATCAGCTCGAACTTCAGCCAGGAAAGATTCGTCTGGACGATGAAACCGTCGATGCCGCCATCGGCAATACAACTGAGGAGCATCTCCACGCACTGCGCTTTG
Source organism: uncultured Alphaproteobacteria bacterium (assembly GCA_963798805.1). Taxonomy (GTDB): domain Bacteria; phylum Pseudomonadota; class Alphaproteobacteria; order Rhizobiales; family Rhodomicrobiaceae; genus CAVZCK01. The sequence goes on along the minus strand of CAWCVC010000010.1, from coordinate 1,590,901 downwards.
CCGCAGAGCGCATTGAGGCGCACCACCGCCGGCAGCTTCCGGCGGATGACCGGTACATGGATGGTTGCGGCGCGGAGATCGGCCATCGCTGGACGGCGATCGAGGCGGTCGGCCTCTATGTCCCCGGTGGGCAGGGCAGCTATCCCAGCTCGATGCTGATGAATGCGATCCCGGCAAAGGTCGCCGGCGTGCCGCGCATCGCGATGTGCGTACCGGCGCTGCGCGGTGAGATCGACCCGCTCGTGCTGGCCGCGGCCAAACTCTCCGGTGTCCACGAGATCTATCCGGTCGGTGGTGCGCAGGCCATTGCCGCACTTGCATACGGTACTGAGAGCATCAAGCCGGTCGCCAAGATCATGGGGCCGGGCAATGCCTATGTCGCGGCGGCGAAGCGGCAGGTCTTCGGCGCCGTGGGGATCGACATGATCGCTGGACCGTCCGAGGTGCTGATTGTCGCCGACAAAGACGCAGACCCGCATTGGGTCGCAGCCGATCTGCTCGCGCAGGCCGAACATGACGAGGCGGCGCAAGCGATCCTCATGACCGATGACGCGACCTTCGCCGACGCGGTCCATGCCGCCGTCGCCGGACAGCTCAAGAAGTTGCCGCGAGCCGAGATTGCCGGCGCGAGCTGGCGGGATAACGGCGCCATCATCGTCCTGAGGGATTTGGAGCAGGCGCCGGCGCTCGTCGACCGGATCGCGCCGGAGCATCTGGAGCTGGAGACCGGAAAGGCCGAGGAGCTGTTGAAACAGATCCGCAACGCTGGGGCGATTTTCCTCGGCCGCTACACGCCGGAAGCGATCGGCGACTATGTCGCGGGATCGAACCACGTGCTGCCGACGGCGCGCTCGGCCCGCTTTTCATCCGGGCTCGGCGTTATAGACTTCATGAAGCGGACCTCGATCCTCAAGCTGACCGAGCGCAGCCTCGCCGCGCTCGGTCCGGCAGCGATGACGCTCGCGCGTGTCGAGGGATTCGACGCGCATCGCCGCTCGGTGGCGATCCGGCTCGGCATCAGCGAAGCCGGCCGTGCCCACCAAAGCTAGCCGCCCAATGCTGGAAACCCTGGCGGCCCGATGATCGCGAAGCCTCCTCCCGCCTTTCCGTCGATGCGGATCGGACTGCTGGGCGGTTCGTTCAATCCGCCGCATGAGGGACATCGGCATATCAGCGTCGCCGCCCTGCAAAGGCTGCAGCTTCATAAGGTGTGGTGGCTGGTCACGCCGGGGAATCCATTGAAGAGTGGCCGGGGGCTGGCGAGTCTGGAAGAGCGAATTGCCGCTGCGCGGACTATAACGGCTCATCCCCACATAGAAGTCACGGGCTTCGAGGTTGCTCTGCCGTCGCCCTACACGATCGATACCGTGCGTTTCCTGCAACGGCGCTATCCGGGCGTAAAATTCGTCTGGCTGATGGGCGCGGACATTCTTGCGCAGCTTCATCGCTGGCGGGATTGGACCCAGCTTTTCAGCCGTATACCGATCCTGGTGCTAGATCGCCCCGGAGCCCGGTATCGGGGGCTTGCATCGCCCGCCGCGGTCCGCTTCGGCGCTGCGCGAATCCCGGTGGAGATGGTCTCGGCGCTGCCGGATCGTCAGCCGCCGGTATGGAGCTACCTCAACCTGCCGCTCTGCAGTCTGTCTTCGACAGCGCTCCGGTCAAGACCGGAGCAAGCAAACGCACAGGCGCAAAATAAGTTCCAACCGGCAAATCAGGTACTTTAACTTAAATGCTTTTCAACGATCTGACTTGAAAATTTCCGTTGACTGGGTCACATTCCGCTATGTCGGCAAAAGTCCGCGGGGGCCCTCCCCGCAAGCGGCGCGAACCGCACATGAATACGGGGCTGCACCGCCTAACCAGATCCGAGGCAAAAGGAAATCGATCTGATAATGCACACTTCGACAGGGGCGGCCCTTCGTGGCAAGCCTAAAGCCGCGCCGAAAGCAACGCATGACGGCCCGGCAGCCATCCTAGCGACTGTGCTACATTCCCTTTCCGACGCAAAAGCTGAAGACATCGTCACGATCGACCTTAACGGCAAGACATCGATCGGCGACTACATGGTTATTGCGTCTGGACGGTCGCACCGGCATGTCGGCGCCATCGCCGAACAATTGCGCGACAAGCTGAAAGACGAAGGCCATCGCGACCTCAGGGTCGAGGGGCTGCCTCATTGCGACTGGGTGCTGATCGACTCGGGCGATGTGATCGTCCACATCTTCCGCCCCGAGGTACGCCAGTTCTACAATCTTGAGAGAATGTGGTCCGCGGACCGGCCGACAGATCCTGTCGCCGTCTGACTGCTGCCATTGTCTCAGAGCTAAGGACGCGGCGCTCGGACCCGCCGCTCAGTGGCGGGCGGGTATGAAGGTTCAGCTTCTTTGCATCGGCCGTCTCAAGGAAGAGGCCGAAGGGATGATCGTCGATCGCTATGTGCAGCGCTTCGGCCAGATTGCCGGAGCGCTCGGCTTCGGCGCCGTCGAGATTACGGAAATTGTCGAAAACAGGGCCAGAACGGCCGCCGAGCGGAAGCTGGCCGAAGCCGCTGCGCTGCGCAAGAAAATTCCCGCGGATGCCCGGCTCGTGGCGCTCGATGAAAACGGCAAGACTATCGGCAGCGCCGACCTCGCTCGATTTCTCGACGAAGCGCGCAACGACAGCGCTCGCAATCTCTGCTTCGTCATTGGTGGCCCGGACGGTCTCGACAAGCAATTGGCCGGCGAAGCAGCGCTGATCCTTTCCCTCGGCCGAATCACTTTGCCGCATGGATTGGCGCGGGCGGTGCTCGCCGAACAGCTTTATCGCGCCGCGACGATCCTGTCCGGTCATCCCTATCACCGCGCCTGAATGACGAGGTCCGATCAATGATTCCGCGTTGATCGCCTTGCGGTTGCCGCGATTTGAGGCAAAGTTGAATTCGGGCCGGCATTGGTGATATGCCCGGTTTTCACTGCGCGCGGTCTACGTTACGTCAATGCCGTTTGCGTCTTGGACGAACTTGCTTAAGCTTCCGAAATGGACGGGAAATCCCCAAGCTTGGTTAAGCCTTCAGCTTTTTCGCCGCCGTCTACGTCATCGCTTTGCCGAAAAGCGCTCGTCGGGTCGGGCGTCATTTTCTGCTTTATGCTGACGGTCGAGCTGGCTGGACCCGTGGCTCGCGCCGAGAATGGCGCAAGCACCGCCATCGCTCATTCCGGGACGCATAACGATGTGAAAGGTGGCGCAAATGGCACCGCCGTCAAATCGCTCGACGGCAAGACGATCGATATCGAGGAAGCCCGCCGCCTGTTCGAGCAGCATCAGAAGGAGCTGGAGCGCGTCGAGAAAGAGCGCGCCGGTCTGGAAACCGAGACCCAGAGCCTGAATAAGGAGACGGCCCAGCTGCAGTCGAAGCTGATCGGCGCTGCACAGAACGTTCAGCAGGCGGAAAAGCAGCTTACGCGGTCAGAGGGCGAGATTGCCGAATTGTCGAAAGAGGAGGCGCAGATCCGCGTTGCGCTGAAGCAGAACCGCGACGCAATCGCGCAGATGCTTGCCGTTATGGAGCGCATGGGGCGGCAGCCGCCACCGGTGATGATGACGGAGCGGAACGATGCCCTCCGCATGGTCCGCAGCGCCATGATCCTGTCCTCATTCTTTCCCGGCTTCAAAGCCAAGGCTGACCAGCTTGCATCGACGCTCGCCGACCTTAATTCGATCATTGCCAAATCGAAGCAAGAACACGCGCGTTTTGCTCAGGCGCAAACCGACTTCACGCGCCTAAAAGGCGAGATCGACAAGCTGCTAGCCGAGAAGAAGGAAAAGATGCGCAGCAACTGGCAGCGGATGGAGGATCTGAAAATTGCGGCAACGCGTCACAGCCGCGCTGTCACAAATCTCGGTGATTTGCTGCAGCGGCTCGACAAGGACGTTGCAAACAATTCGAATTTAGGAGCTTATGAGCAAGAGCTGAAGAAGCTCGGCCCGGCAATCGAGATTAAGCCTTCGGTAACCAAGACAGCATTTGTTTCGCCGGGACGAATGAAGCCGGCGATGCCCTTTGATAAAGCCAAGGGTCAATTGCCGTTCCCTGCTCAGGGTAAGCGGCTGAAGTCTTTCGGGGTGCGGGATGACGTTGGGGGTAAGACCGAGGGCATCTACGTGGAGACCCGCAATGAAGCGCAAATTACTTCACCGTGCGACGGATGGATAATTTATGCAGGTCAATTCCGTAGTTACGGGCAGATCTTGATCATCAATGCAGGTGGAGGCTATCATATTCTATTAGCAGGTTTGGACCAGATTTACACGAATGTCGGTCAGTTCGTTCTTGCCGGGGAACCGGTCGCCGAAATGGGCAAGAAGCCCGAAACAGGTGCCGATTCGGTGCAATCACGAAGTCCTGTGCTTTACATAGAGTTCCGTAAGGACGCCCGTCCCATTGATCCGGACCCCTGGTGGTCCGAGGGCGTAAAGGAAGGTTGAGAATATGCGGAAATCGAACTTCGCGATCTGGGTGTTTGTGGTGCTGGCTTTCGTGGCCGCGAGTACGTCGATGATCAACGCGACGCGCTCGCAATCTGCGACGGCGGCGAACACCGAAATTTACCGTCAGCTCGACCTTTTCGGGGACGTGCTAGAGCGGGTGCGTTCGGACTATGTCGAGGTTCCGGACGATCAACAGTTGATCGAGAATGCGATCAACGGAATGCTCAGCGGGCTCGATCCGCACTCCACCTATCTGAACGCGAAGAACTTCCGCGACATGCAGGTGCAGACGCGCGGCGAATTCGGCGGCCTCGGCATCGAAGTCACGATGGAAGACGGCTTTGTAAAGGTGGTTTCCCCGATCGAGAACACGCCGGCTGAAAAAGCGGGCCTTCTCACCGGCGATATCATCACTCATCTCGACGGCGTCTCGATCCAGGGCCTCACTCTGGAGCAGGCGGTCGAGAAGATGCGCGGCCCGGTCGACACGCCGATCACATTGACGGTCGCCCGTCCGAACACCGATCCGTTCGATGTCAAGGTCGTGCGCGACATCATCCGCATCAATCCGGTGCGCGCCAATCTCGAGGGCAACGATGTCGCCTACATCCGCATCAAGACCTTCAGCGAGCAGACCTATGACGAGCTGAAATCCGCCGTCCAGCGGCTGAAGAAGGAAGCGGGCGACAATCTCAAGGGATACATCATCGACCTGCGCAACAATCCGGGCGGTCTCCTCGATCAGGCGATTTCCGTGTCGGATGCCTTCCTCGACAAGGGCGCGATCGTGCTGACCCGCGGCCGGAATGCGAATGAGACGCAGCGCTCGAATGCCCGGCCCGGCGAGTTGATCGACCAGAAGAAGATGGTCGTGCTGATCAATGGCGGCTCGGCTTCGGCGTCCGAGATCGTTGCCGGCGCCCTGCAGGACCACAAGCGCGCCACGGTCATCGGCACGCGCTCGTTCGGTAAGGGGTCCGTGCAGACGATCATTCCACTCGGATCGAATGGCGCGATCCGTCTGACCACGGCGCGCTATTACACCCCGTCCGGCCGCTCCATTCAGGCGAAAGGCATCGATCCTGATGTCGTCGTCAACGAAGAGTTGCCCGAGGATCTGCAGAAGGCCGCGAAGGCGACCAAACCGCGTGGCGAAGCAAGCCTGCGTGGTCATCTGAAGAACGGCGAGGACGAGAAATCGGGCAGCTTGGCATACGTGCCGAAGGAAAAGGAAAAGGACACGCAGCTCAACTACGCGATCAATTACCTGCGCGGCAACCTCGCCGAACAGAAAAAGGTCGAAATTCCGGGCCAGCCTGCGAAAACGGCGCAGTAGCGCGGCCATAAAGTCCCGTAGGGGCGCGTCGGGCAACGTCATTTTGTTCCGACGCGCCTTTATTGTTGGGTGAAACAACTCTTTTTGGGCGTCACGCTCCAAATCGTTCGCTATATTGGCGTCCAAGCATTGGTCTACGTCGACCGGCAGAAGAGCTATGAGAGTCCTCTTTTACACCGCGACAGCACTATTCATCCTCCTCGCAGGGGTCTTTGCGTTCTACGCATTGCAAATGCCTCAAAATGACGGGGCGGCGAGGGTCGTTCTGAGCATCGATTCGAGCAAGATGCCGGCGGTCGAGGCTCAAGCCGATGAAGGCTCGGCTCAGGATCAGATTGCAGAAGCGGCGGCGAAACTGAAGCGGATCGAAGCGGAAACCACTCCACCGGAGGGCATGAAGCCGTCGCTGTCGGCCAGCGAACCGGTTTCTGCCGATACCCCTCCGAGTGATAACGTTGCGGCGGCGGATGGCGGACAGGCGGCTCAAGCTCAGGCGGAGCCTGAACCGCAGAAGGACGATGCTCTCCCTGACGTCCTGCCGGGCACGACGCTGGCTGGCGTCGATAACGACCAGCCGCCATCGAAGCAGCCCGGCGCAGCCGTTCCCGGCTATGGCATGCCGGCGGCCGATGCACCAGGCGCAGCCGGAGCTTCGTCTGCTCAAGCCGCCCCTTCGGCGCCCGGGCAGGCGTCTTCGCCGCAGCCGCAACTGACACAACAAACAACTCCTCCGGATCTGAATAGCGCCGCTGAGAATACGGAAAACTTGCCGGAAGCTACCGCTAATTCCGACCACTCCGACCGCTCCGACGCCCCGACGGCGCTGAACTCGGGAGCGAAGCCGGCTGCGGCGGCAGGCGAGGACACCGCGAACGCCTCCGCCCCGCCGTCCCAGACTGACGCCGGAAAAGGCAATCCAAACACTGTTCTCGCCGCGCTGAACGAGAAAGAATCGCTGGACCCGGCGGTACCTGCAGTGCCACCACCGCCGCTCCCCTATAAGCGGCCGGCCGGCATTCCCGCACCGATCAAGACCGCTCTCCTCGGTTGGGGGAACACACGGCTTACGACGACCAAGGTCGCAGTTCCGCGTTCGGCGCGCATCGCGGTCCTGCTTCGCGGAGTTGGCCGGGATGACAGGATCAGCGAGCAGGCCGTGACAAAGCTGCCGCCGGCGGTCTCGCTGGCTTTCATCCCCTATGCCAGCAGCGCTCAGCAATGGGCGAAGAAAGCGCGCGAACTGGGCCACGAAGTCATCGTGCAGCTTCCGCTCGAGCCGTCGGATTACTCTGTCAATAATCCCGGCCCGGAGACCCTTTTATCGTCATCTTCGGCTGACGAAAATCTCTCGCGGCTGCGCACTATTCTGGCTCGCTTCGATGGATATAGCGGCGTGACCAACTTTCTGGGCGGCAAGCTGCTGCAATCGCCGACCGCGCTCCGCCCGATCCTGGAGGAGGTTAAGACCGAGGGTCTCATCTATGTCGGCGAAGGCAATAACAGCCACGCCATCGCTCGCGGCGTCGCCAAGGAAATCGGCCTCCGCTACGGCAATGCCGATGTGATGATCGATGCTCAGCCATCGCCGACCGCGATCAGACGGGCACTGGACCGGTTGATCGTGTTGGCCCGCAAGCAGGGCAGCGCCATCGGCATGGGGACGGCATCGCGCACTACGATCGAGCAGATCGAGAACTGGTCGCGACATCTCGAGGCGGAAGGCGTCACTCTGGTTCCCGTTGGCGTCCTCGCTCAGACGCCAGGAGCCTCATGAGCAGGACCGCTCAGCCGGTCGATCCGTCGCTTCTGCCTTATCGTCTCTGCGTCGGGATCATGCTGATCAACCCGGAGGGGCTGGTTTGGCTTGGAAAGCGGCTCGATTCGATCATCGAAGACGGCCGAAACTGGCAGATGCCGCAAGGCGGAGTCGATAAGGACGAAGCGACGGCCGCCGCCGCTGTGCGTGAGCTGGCCGAGGAAACCGGCACGGATAAGGCCGAAATTCTGTCCGAGACACAGGACTGGTTCAATTACGACCTGCCGCCGCACCTGCTCGGCACTGCCTTGAAAGGCAAATATCGCGGACAGAGGCAGAAATGGTTCGCGATGCGCTTCACCGGCACCGATACCGATTTCAACGTCGCAAACCCGCCCGGCGGTCACCAGCCCGAATTCAGCGCCTGGCGATGGGTGGCCGCAAAGGAACTGCCCGGCCTTGTGGTTCCATTCAAGCGCGATGTCTATACGGCTGTGATCGCCGAATTCAGGGCTTACCTGAGTTAGAGCATCGGACCGAAAAGCACGGTCTCGCGAAGGCGGGGCTGCGAAGCGGTTTTCGGAAAATCCGATGCCAAAACAAACATGTAGAGCGGCGCTTCCGATTCCGATTAGAAGTCCGCCGCTCTAGGCCCAGAGCATTCGCTGCGCGCCCTTGCCGCCGTCGCGCCACGCTTCACCGATTCTCACCCGTGAGGCGGCGCGCCGCGCAGGCACAATCTTCATAACCCGATATGCAATCAGTGGTTGTTTTTCTAATCTTAACAACCTCGGCGTAAACATTGTCGCGCGAATGATCTCTTGCCAGTTCCTTGCGTAAGAAGAGGTAAACCATGTATCGGCGTATGTTTCTGGCCCTCGCAGTGCTCTCCGGCCTGGCTTTCAGCGCCCCGGCCGTCCACGGCGAAGAGGCCTATGTCTCTCAAGCCAAAAAATATGTCACATCCAACGTCGTCTCCTGGCTCAACGACAAAGTCGTCATCGACGCCATCAAAGCACAGAACACCAAGAACGCATCGCTCACCCAGGCGGATATCGACAGGCTCGATAAGCAGTGGCGCGCCGAAGTCGATGCTGCTCAGAAGCCGCTGATCGAATCCGTGATGAAGAACGAGCTGTCGGCTTTCCTGGCGAAAAAGGAAGGCGAGTCTCAGGGCATCATCACCGAAATGTTCGTAATGGACGACAAGGGCCTGAATGTCGGCCAGAGCGATGTGACCTCGGACTATTGGCAGGGCGACGAAGCCAAATGGCAGAAGACCTTCCTCGTCAGCCCGGACGCGGTCTTTGTCGACAAAGTCGAGAAGGACGAGTCCACGCAGCAGCTTCAGGTTCAGGTCAGCGTGTCCATCAAGGACCCTCAGACCGGCAAAGCCATCGGGGCCATCACCATTGGCCTGAACGTGGACCAGCTTTCCTCCTGATTTCGGATTAACCGCCCCGCAAAGCCCGATCGACTGGTTCCTCCCATGAAAAAACAGTCCCTCTCGCTCAAGCCCGGCGGTAGAGGCACGTCCCTGCCGCTTTCCTTCAAGATCGCGGCAGGTGCGCTGCTCGTCGGCATCGTCGGCCTCGCCGCTGCCACGATCTTTACAACGCGGACGGTCGAGAGCGACTTCAGCCGCGAATTCGAAGCGTCCCGTGCCGAGATTGCCAAGCAGATTGCCAGCAATATCGCCGGCGCGCTGCGCTTTAGGAAAGCCGACGTGATCGAGGAGGCTTACCGCTCGCTGGTCGAAGACCCGAAAAAGCCGATCGCCGCCCTGGCCTCGATCACCGCAGGCGGAGAGGTCGTCACCCAATATGCCGAACCCGGGCAGGAAACCGCCCGGCTTGTCGCTCTGCCGAAGGCGGATTCCGAGAAGGCCAAAGACAAGGGCCGCACCGTGCGGCTCGGCAACGAACTCATCTCCATCGCGCCGGCCGGCAAGGACAAGTCCGGAAATCCTTACGGATATCTTGTCATCGCCTGGAAGACCGACGTGGTCACCAACTATGTTTCCACGGTCAGATTCAGCCTGCTGCAGACGCTCGCGGTGGCGATGCTGGCCGTCGTCGTCGCAATTCTCCTTCTCGTCTCTCGGCTGATGACGAGGCCGTTGGGTTTCATCGGCGACCGGATCAAGGCGCTCGCCGAAGGCGATACGGCGTCGTCGGTGCCGTACGAACAGCGTGGCGACGAGATCGGCTCGATGGCCCGCGCCGTCTCTACGCTGCGCGACCGTGAGGTCGAACGCATGCGGCTCGAGGAAGAGCAGACCCGCGCCCAGCAGGCCCGGCTCGAACGGCAGGATCGCGTCGAGAAGCTCGTCGAAACCTTCCGCACGAGCATTAGAACCCTGCTGCAGGATGTGCTCTCGACGCTCGGCGATATGCAGATGAAGGCCGACGAATTGACACGCGCGTCGAGCGACGCGGGCCGACAGGCGAGCTCGGTGTCGGATATTTCCCAGGAAGCTTCCAGCAATGTGCAGATCGTTGCCGAAGCGGCTGAACAACTCGCCCACTCCATCCGCGAGATCAGCCAGAACGTCTCGCGCACCACATCGGTCGTGGCAAAAGCAGACACCGAGGCCGAGTCTTCCGCCAAGCGCGTCGGCCATCTCACGACCGCGGCGGAGAAGATCGGAACCGTGGTCGATCTGATCCGGGACATTGCCGATCAGACCAATCTTCTTGCCCTGAATGCGACCATCGAGGCCGCGCGCGCCGGCGAGGCCGGTAAGGGCTTCGCCGTGGTCGCCTCCGAGGTCAAGAATCTGGCTGCGCAGACGGCAAAGGCGACAGAGGAGATCGCCGCTCAGATCGGGGAGATCCAGCTTTCGACGCAGGACACTACGCAGGCGATCCAGGGAATCACGGAGATCATGACCGAGGTCAACAGCCTGTCGACCTCGATCGCTGCTGCCATCGAGCAGCAGACGGTCGCGACCTCCGAGATCAGCAGGAATGTCAATGAGGCGGCCCGCGGCACGTCCAGCGTGGTGGCGAATGTCGGCACGGTGGCCGCCGCGATCGAGGAGACGAACGCGGTCGCCATTACCGTCGATCACGCCGCGAAGGCCATCCGCACGACGGCCGACACTCTCAACGACACGATCGACCGATTCCTGTCGGACGTAGCTGCAGCCTGACCTCTTGCCGCCGTTGCTCCCCGGGGTGACGGCGCCCCTCGTGGCTTGAGGGACACTTTAGCAACTTAAGATAGAGTTATTTAAGCTTTTATACAACCCATAGTTGACGTTCCCCGACCTCAACGTTTACCCCGAATCCATGGCAACGCTCATAATGATTCGGGGGGTCGTCTTATGATCGTGATTGTGGACGAACGTGACACCGTGAAAGAGGGCTATACGGCGTGGTTCGACCGCGAAGGCGTGTCGGCGACGGGCTTCTGTGCGACCGACTTCGGCAATTGGGTCAAAACCGTCTCCGACCCTGACATCGGCGCTGTCGAAGCTTTCCTCATCGGGACCTGCAAGGACCGCCACCTGCTTCCGAAGCTCATCCGTAACCGCAGCAGCGCCGCGGTGATCGCCATGAACGATCAGAAGTGCCTCGACGAAACGCTGGATCTTTTCGACGCCGGGGTGGACGATGTCGTCCGTAAGCCGGTGCATGTTCGCGAGATCCTGGCGCGGATCAAAGCCATTCAGCGCCGCGCCAAGGCTGAGGACGAGGGCAAGCTCGTCGGCGACATCCGGGTCTTCTCCGACGGACGCGATCCGGAGGTGAAGGGCGACGTTCTGCCGCTGCCGCGCCGCGAGCGCCGGATCCTGGAATATCTCGTCAACAACCGCGGCCGCCGGGTCACGAAAACCCAGATCTTCAATTTCGTCTACGGGCTGTTCGGCGAGGACATCGACGAAAATGTCGTCGAAAGCCACATCAGCAAGCTACGCAAGCGGTTAAGGCATCGTCTCGGCTACGACCCGATCGACTCGCAGCGTTATCTCGGCTACCGGCTCGTCTACGAATAGAGGGCAGCCGGCGCATGTCGGGCCATACGCAAGGCGATAGTCCGGCCGCCTCTCGGCTCGGCATTCGGTTCCGGAAGCCGCTGAAATCGTTAAAGATTTCACGGTTCGATTCCGAAACCACTTACACCTTGGGCCTAGTATACGCGTGCCGGGGCTCAAGCCCCGCGCAAGTTGGCACGCGTCTAGTAGAGCGGGAATTTTTGCGCAGGAAGCGACAATGGGCATTTCCTCGATCATGAGAACGAGCGCATCCGGAATGGATGCGCAATCTAACCGCCTGGGCACCGTTGCCGACAATATCGCCAATGTGAATACCGTGGGCTACAAGCGAGCTTCGACCGAGTTTTCCTCGTTCATCCCGGTACGCGCCACCAGCCAATACGTCTCCGGCAGCGTCAGCACCCATATCCGTAATTCGATCAGCGAGCAGGGCGTGCTCAACTCCACGACCTCTGTCACCGATCTCGCCATCAGCGGCAACGGCTTCTTCATCGTCAATGACGCCGCAGGCTCGCCCTTCCTGACGCGCGCCGGCTCTTTCGTGAAGGACGGCGATGGCGACCTCGTCAATGCGGCCGGTTATTATCTTATGGGCTATCCGCTCACCAACGGCACGCCTCCGGTAACGGCCAATGGTACGGCGGGCCTGGAGCGCGTATCGATCGGCGATCTTGCTCTGCAAGCGGTGCCTTCGACGGAGGGCAGCTTCGTCACCAATGTTCCCGCCGACGCAACAAGCATCGCGGCGGGCAGTCTGCCATCCGACAACGTCGCCGGATCGACCTACACGGCCAAGACATCCTTGGTTGCTTACGCCGATCTCGGCAGGCAGGTGACGCTCGATGTTTATTGGGCGAAGACCGCCAATCCGAATGAGTGGGAGCTCAGCGTCTTCGATCAGGCTGACGCCACAAACGGCGGCTTCCCCTATACGGGCTCCGGTCTGCTTGCCACTCAGACGATCACCTTCGACGGCACCACCGGCGACCTCGCCTCCACCAGCCCGACTTCGATCACGGTTCCAGTGCCGAACGGCAGCTCACTTACTCTCGACGTCACCGGCTCAAGCCAGCTCGCCACGAGCTACCAGGTCGTCAACGCCAACGTGGACGGCAACGGTCCGAGCGCGGTCGATCGGATCGAGATCGACAAGGACGGTACGATGTACGCCGTCTATCAGAACGGTGCGCGCGTTCCGACCTTCCAGATTCCGCTCGCCAACGTCCCGAGCCCCGACAATCTTCAACCGATGATCGGCGACGTCTTCACCACGACGGCGACGTCGGGCGATATGCTGATCGGCTTTCCGACCGAAGCCGGGCTCGGAAACCTAACCTCGAACGCGCTCGAACAGTCGACGGTCGACCTAGCGAGCGAGCTGACGAACATGATCGAGGCCGAGAAGCATTTTCAGGTGAATTCCAAGGTGTTTCAGACCGGCGCGGACCTCCTCGACGTCATCGTCAATCTGAAGCGGTAATGACGGCCGGCGCGGTTCGCCGGTAAACGGATGAACTAAGAGATGTCGCTCACTTCGAGCCTGGAGACTGCCCGCCAGAGCCTTTCCGTGCTGTCCGAGAGGACGTCGGTCGTCTCGCGCAACGTCGCCAATGCCGGCAACGACTTTGCTTCCCGCAAAGTCGCCAATACGATCAGCGGCGACGGCGGCGTCGGCGTTCGTCTGGCTTCCATCACACGGGTATCCAACCAGGCGCTCTTCAACAACGTCATCAGCTCGAATTCCGATGCGGCACGTTACGACGCCATCAACAGCTCGCTCGACCAGCTCAACCAGACGATCAACGACCCCCAGCAGGACTCCTCTCCTGCCGCCCTGCTGGGGAAGCTTGCCGACGCGCTTCAGCAATATGCGGCCAGCCCCCAGGATACCATCCGCGCACAGACGGCAATCTCGGCGGCGACGGATCTGGCCAATGGCCTGAACAGCGCCACCGAGCTCGTACAGCAGGTCCGGACGCAGGCGGATCAGCAGATCGGCGTGTCGGTCGACAAGGTCAATACGCTGCTCAGCCAGTTCGAGCAGGTCAATAACCAGGTCGTCAACGGGACCAGGACCGGCAGCGACGTCACCGATTTGCTCGACACGCGTGACAAGATCCTGTCCGACCTCTCCAGCGAGATCGGCATCCGCACCGTCACGCGCGACAACAACGACGTCGCCATCTACACCGATAGCGGCATTACCTTGTTCGACCGGCAGCCGCGCACGGTTACCTTCTCCCCGACGTCAGCCTTGACCTCGACGGCGAACGGCAATGCGGTCTTCGTCGATGGCGTGCCGGTGACCGGCAGCGCGGCGGTCCTGCCGATCAGCTCGGGCCGGATCAAGGGCCTGTCCGAGGTGCGCGACGATATCGCCGTCACCTATCAGAACCAGCTCGATGAGATCGCGAGAGGGCTGGTCACGAATTTCGCTGAAAGCGACCAGAGCGCGACGCCGACCCTCCCCGACGCGACCGGCCTGTTCAGCTATTCCGGATCTCCGGCCGTTCCCGCTGCCGGCACGCTCGTGCCGGGTCTTGCCGGGCAGATCAAGGTGAACCCGGCCTTCGACCCCTCACAGGGCGGCGATCCGTCTTTGCTGAGGAATGGTGGCGCAAACGGCGCGGCATATGTCTATAACACGAGCGGAGCGGCGGGCTTCTCCGACCGTCTCCGTCAGCTCACGGATAGTTTTAGCGCACAGGTATCGTTCGATCCGGCCGCGCAAGCCGGTTCTTCCGCAACGCTCTCCGACTACGCATCCAGCTCGGTCGGCTGGCTGCAGAATGAGCGCCAGTCGAACCAGACCCAGCTCGATTTCGCCAATACCGCCCATCAGCGGTCGGCAAATTCTCTCTCGCAATCGGACGGCGCCAATCTCGATTACGAGATGACGCTGTTGCTCGATCTCGAGCATTCGTATCAGGCGACGGCGCGGCTGATCTCGACAGTCGACAATATGTATACGTCACTGCTTTCCGCCGTAGGGTAAGACTATGGACTCAGCGTACACTTCCACCAAAGCGCTCAACGACGGCCCCCGGCTGAGTATCCTGAAGCTGCAGAATCAGCTCACGGAAGCTCAGCAGGAGCTGTCGTCCGGGCGGCTGGCCGATGTCGGGCTGACGCTCGGCGGACGCACGAACGAGACGGTTTCCCTCCGCGCGCAGCTTGCGCATTACAACACCATTACAGACACGAATTCCGTGGTGACGACGCGGATCGATACCTCGCAAACCGTGATCGCGTCCCTGATCGATAACGCGCAGAAATTCGTCAATTCGCTGATCGCGTCCCGCAACGCCGATACCGGCCCCTCCGTCGCGCAAGGCGAGGCAAAGGCGGATCTGACGGCTCTCGTCGCCGGCCTGAACACCGCCGTGGGCGGCGAATATATTTTCGCCGGCATCAATACCTCCGTTAAGCCGGTCGCCGATTATTACGGAACGCCCACGCCGGCCAACCAGGCGGCGGTGGCTGCGGCTTTCACCGCGGCATTCGGCACGACCCAGTCCGATCCGACGAATACCAATATCAGCAGCGCGTCGATGCAGAGCTTTCTCGACGGAGCGTTCTCCAGCCTCTTCGACGACCCGGCCTGGTCGTCGAACTGGTCGAGCGCCTCGAACCAGAACATCACGAGCCGCATCTCCACCTCCGAGGATGTCGAAAGCTCGGCGAACGTCAATGAGGACGGTTTCCGCAAGCTCGCCAAGGCCTACACGATGGTGGCCGACCTGGGCGTCACGAATTTGAATAGCGACACATTCGGTGCTGTGGTCGATACCGCCACCAAGCTCGTCAGCTCGGCGATCCAGGACCTGACCGCAACCCAGGCGCGGCTCGGCACATCATCCGCCCGCGTCGAGGCGTCCAATCAGAAGATGTCGTTGCAGCTCAACGTCATCAACACACAGATCGACAATCTGGAAAAGGTCGACCCCTATGAGGCTTCGACCAAGGTAACGACCCTGATGACGCAGCTGGAGACGTCTTATGCGCTGACCGCCCGCGTGCTGAATCTGACGATCCTGAACTACCTGCAGTGATCCGAGCCCCGCGTTTCCGGAGATCGTGAGAAGAAAAAATGTACCGGTTTTCTTACGCTGAAGTTCTCGAAGACACGCCACAGACCGCAAGAGAGCGGGAACGTCAGGCGTTGCAGCACTCGATCGATCTACTCGGGGAAGCCGAGAAAAAGGGTAGCGAGTCGCGGGAGGCGGTCGAGGCGGTGTATTTCGTCCGCAAGCTTTGGGCTTTTCTCCTTGAAGATCTCGCCAAGCCGGAAAACGAGCTGCCGCCGAAGCTCCGCGCCGACCTGATCTCGATCGGCCTCTGGATCATGCGGGAGAGCGAGCAGATCCGGCTGCGCGAGTCGTCCAATTTCAAAGGGCTAATCGAAGTCTCCCAGCTCATCGCCGATGGTCTGCAATGAAGAAAGGCATGCAACTCAGCCTGAAAGCCGGCGAACGCGTCTTCATCAACGGCGCGGTTCTGCGTGCCGACCGCAAAGTCACCATCGAGCTCTTGAACGATGTCACCTTTCTGCTGGAAAGCCATGTGCTGCAGCCCGAACAGGCGACGACGCCGCTGCGCCAGCTCTATTTCATCATGCAGACAATGCTGATGGACCCGGCGAACGCCGAAAGCGTCAAGCAGGTCTTCGAGGGGACGCATCGGCTGATGCTGGCCACCTTCGAGAACGAGGAGGTTCTCCAAGGATTGAGGTCGGTCGGCGAATTGGTGGCCGCAGGGCGCGTCTTCGATGCGCTCAAGACCATTCGCGGCCTGTATCGCGTCGAGGACGAAATCCTCTCTCGCTGCAATCACGTCTGCGAGGAACACAACGACAAACGCGAGGTAGCATAATGGATGTTTCTTCAGCCAACTCGACGGCGCTCCCGGTCGGAGGTGCCAGCGCGACAACCGGCAGCAAGCCTACGCTCGACTATAATTCGTTTTTGACGCTGCTGATCGCGCAGCTCAAATTTCAGGACCCGACTCAGCCCCAGGATTCGGCGCAATATATCGCCCAGCTCGCGACATTTTCGAATGTCGAGGAATCCGTGAAGACGAATTCGAAGCTCGACCAGCTGATGACGTCTTTCGCGCTGTCGCAGGCCGATGGCACGATCGGACGGACGGTAACCTCCGCCGATGGCAGCATCAGCGGCAAGGCGACCTCTGTGCGCATCGTTTCGGGCGGAGCCGTGGCTGTGCTCGAGGACGGATCGGAAGTACCGCTCGAAGCCGGCGTCGTCATCTCCTGAGATGAACCAGGCTGACGCGCTCGACATCGTCCAGTCGGCGATCTGGACGATCATAGTGGCGTCCGGACCGGCGGTGGCCGTCGCAATGGCGGTCGGGCTGGTGATCGCCCTGCTTCAGGCACTGACCCAGGTACAGGAAGTGACCTTGACCTTCATCCCGAAGATCATCGCGATCCTGCTGGTGACCTCGGTTACGGCTCCCTTCATGGGGCAGGTGATCTACGGTTTTGCCGAGCAGGTCTACGGCCGGATCGAACACGGATTTTAGCGGTGTTTGACCGCCTCGTCACACGGCCAATCTTGTGCCGTCATGCACATGCGGGGTGCGGGGTGCACGCCGCATCCAGTCCGGCGGCACGATCAGCCGGAAGCTCTCGCTGCCCGTCCTGATCTCGAGCGGCGGAGGGCTGAAGGCTTCGCCATCAAGCTGTGTCGCGACGCCCTGGCCGCCGGGCACAACGACCTCGCCGCAGGGGACGATTTCGACATCCGGATGCTTTTCGGCGCGCCCGACCCCGATGGCGAGCATCACGCCGGCGAGATCGATGGCTTTTTTGGCGGTAATGATCGCCGCCTGAAACTGATGCGAATAAAGGTGCTGCTTGCGCGTAATGACGAAAGGCCCAGCGTAATGCCGCACTTTGGTGACGATTAGCCAAGTGCAGCGGTGCGTGCGGCCATCGATCTGAACCTCGAACATCGTCTTGTCCGATGTCAGCTCCCGGATCACCGGCCAGACATAGGCAAACTTTCCGACCCGCTGCTTCCAGACGATATCGAGTTGGGCGAGGGCACGGGCATCGAAACCGACGCTTGCCATAATGCTGAAAGGCTCGCCATTCGCGCGCCCGATCCTGATGGGCGTGCTCGGCCCTTCCATAAGACATCTGGCGACACATCGAGGGCCTTGGCGCATGCCGATCTCATGGGCGAGCACGTTGCCGGTTCCGACCGGAATGATGCCGAGCGGCATGTCGCTGCCGACGAGACCGGAGGCAACGCCGCGCACGGTGCTGTCGCCCCCGGCGGCAATGACCGCATCGAACGCCTCATTTTCCGCCGCTTCGCGGGCGAGCCGCCGGTCGGCTTCCAGGCTGTCGGCGGCGGCAACAATCGGCTCGGCGCCGTTTTCCCGAAGATTGCGGCAAACCTCGCGAAGCATCCAGCGGCGGCGCATCCCGGCTTCGGCATTATGGATGATCAGAAACCGCTTTCGGTCGGACGGCGATCTTGCCAAATTCTCACCCATTCGTTTGTTCGGCCGAGGTAATCGGCGCGGCACCCACTATTGAACACGCCAAATGCGTTCTTGCTAGCGCCAATTTCGAGCAAATCCTTGGTCGGATAACGGACTCGATCCGGCGCTGTTCCCAAAACCGGGTGGCGCCGAACTGCCCTTAGTCCTCACGACATGGGCAAATCTCCGGTGTCCCATCCGCCGCCGTCGCCCTTAGCCGGCAAGGAACTCTCATCCGCTCGTTGGCATTTGCCTCCAATGAGAGCTTCGACCGAGACGACGTTTCAGCCGAGGAGGCCCGGCATCTCGATCCCGGAAAAATTATGGCTCGCAAGCCGGGGCGGCTATGAGCGGCCATTGCCGAGGCTTGCCGGTTCACGAGGCGCACCGTGAGCATGTCGTCGACCCGCATGACCGTCTATGTCGCGCTTGCCGGAAATCTGCTCATCGCGGTGACGAAATTCGTCGCCGCGCTCTGGACCGGCAGCTCGGCAATGTTCAGCGAGGCGTTTCACTCGCTTGTCGACACCAGCAATGAGGGCCTGCTTCTTTATGGCCAGCGTCGGGCGGCGCGCCCCCCGGACGACGAGCATCCGATGGGGCACGGACGTGAGCTCTATTTCTGGAGCTTCATCGTTGCGGTCCTGATCTTCGCTCTCGGCGCGGGACTTGCGATCTATGAGGGCGTGCAGCATGTGATCTCGCCGGAGCCGACCACCGACCCTGTCGTCAACTATATTGTGCTTGGCCTTGCCTTCCTGTTCGAAAGCACCTCTTGGGTCGTCGCATTTCGCAATTTCATCAAGGCGAAGGGTGACCTCGGCTTTTGGGCTGCCATTCTCCGCAGCAAAGATCCGCCGGCGTTCATCGTTCTGTTCGAGGATAGCGCGGCCATCATCGGCATATTGATCGCGGCGGTGGGGATCGTTGCGTCGGTCTATTTCGAGATGCCCGTTCTCGACGGTATCGCCTCGATCGGCATCGGTGCGCTGCTCGCGGCCACCGCGATTTTCCTCGCGCGGGAAAGCAAGAGCCTTCTTATCGGCGAACCGGCCTCACCCGAGATCGCCCGTAAGATCCGCGAGATCGCGGAGCACGATCCCGCGGTGCAGGATGTGATCAGCCTTTGGACCGTTCACCTTGCGCCGGACCAGATCATTGCAATGCTGGAATTGGACTTCCGCGATTTGAGTGCCGATGAGGTGGAGAAGGCCATTGCAAGGATCCAGAAGCGGGTGAATGCCGAGACGCCTTTCATCGTCGCGACTTTCATCCGGCCGCCGGCCCCGACAGGTTTCCAGGGCATCGCCGCCGAGGCTCGCGAATCCTGACGGCCGAAGTGCTACAGCCGCCAACCGGTCCGGTTCACCCTAAGCTGCTGGAAAGCTGGCGCCGGATTCCGCAAAGAACCGCTCCGAAACCGAACGTAGTTTTGCGGCTGTCAACCCGAACCGCGCCAGGAAAGCGGCGTTTACATGCTGCCCCTCGCGATTGACGCCTCGATTGAAATCGCGTCGCCAGCGTGCGAACGGTCCGAAATGCTCCGAATGGTTCTGCCTTGTGTTGATGACATAGTTCCCAAGAACCGGGAGCCGCACAGACGCGACGCCGTTCTCCCGCGCCACTTCCTTCCAGCGATAATGTTCGTGCAGCACCTCGTAAGGATTGCGATGCAGAGGCAGCGCTGCGTCGGGTCTGAGGTTTGCGACCGTGCTAGAGCCGCAGATGCGATGAAACTCGCCATCGAAAATGCGGGGATGCGGAACCCTTGCGGCGCGCAGGCTTTGGACGTCCGTGGCAAAGCCCACCTCGATCAGCCCGCCGATATGATCCGGCCCGATCGTCGCGCGCGCGGCGGCGACCAGAGTCACATCGACCCAGTCGTCGGCATCGAGGAACATAAGCAGTCCGCCGCCGCTCTCCAGGACGTGCTGGTTGATCACGTATTTCTTCCGCCCGCTATCTAGATTGTCGCGCCGGACCGCTTCGGCGGGCCAGCCGGCTTCCAGGAAAGTGATTTCGGTGCGGCAGGGTGGAATCCGCGGGCGATCGTGACCAGCCATGACGATGCGGAAGTTCTGATCTGTCTGCGCCTGAATGGATGTCAGAGTCAGGTCAAGTAGAGCTTCGACAAGCGTCCAGTTCCGCGCCGACGAGCGGGCAATGAGCGGAATGCCAAATGTGAAGCCTTCAGACGATCTCATTGCCATCGATTCGGGATTGCAAGTGTGCTTTGTTATGAGATGATTCGGTGGCGCCGCGTTCAGCGAAGAAGGGCCACAGACATCAGGGCCCATGGTGAGGAACGAAGCCGGATTCGGTGGGAAGGCCGCTGCAGGTGCTTGCGGCTTTGATCAACTTCGTTCCTCAGTGAGAAGAACGAAGGCACAAGACGAAGGGTTCCAACCTTTGGGCCCGTTTCGAATTTTCATTGCAGGTCGAAGGCTTCGCCGTGCCCCGTCAGAGGAAGGTTGAGATGCTGCGCGCAGCTTGCAGCAATATCGGCAAAGCTGTTGCGCTGCCCGATTGATCGTCCGGCTCGCGACGGATTGAAGGCGAGGATCGGCGTCTGCTCGCGCGTGTGATCGCTGCCGGGCCAGGTCGGATCGCAACCGTGATCTGCGGTTATGACAAGGAGATCGTCCCGCCGCAGACTGTCGCTCAGCTCAGGCAGGCGTGCGTCGAAGGCTTCGAGCGCGGCCGCATAGCCGGCGACATCGCGGCGATGTCCGTAAAGCGTGTCGAAATCGATGAAATTGGCAAAGAGCAAACCGCCATCGGCAAGGTCTGCCGCGCCCATCAAGGTTGCGTCGAACAAGGCGTCGTTGCCGTTCGCCTTCAGCACTCGGCCGGTGCTGGAATGGGCGAAGATATCCGCGATCTTGCCGACGCTGACGACATCGCGGCCGGCGGCGCTGGCCCTATCAAGGAGGGTCGGTTCGGGAGGCGGTGCGGCGAAATCGCGGCGGTTGCCGGTACGAGTGAAATCGTCGGGGCCTTCGCCCGTAAAGGGGCGCGCGATGACGCGGCCGATCCTCAGCGGATCGACCAGCTCACGCGCGACGGTGCATACGGAATAGAGACGCTCCAGGCCGAAAGCCTGCTCATGCGCTGCGATCTGGAATACGCTATCGGCAGAGGTGTAGCAGATCGGTTTGCCGCTTGAGACATGCTCCTCGCCGAGCTCGGCAATGATCTGCGTCCCCGAGGCATGGCGGTTGCCAAGAATGCTCGGCAGCGCGGCGCGGCGGCATAGCTCCGAGGTCAGATCTTCCGGAAAGCAGGGTTGCGTGCGGGGAAAGTAACCCCAGTCGAATGGGACCGGCACTCCGGCAATTTCCCAGTGACCGGAAGGCGTGTCTTTGCCCTTCGAAACCTCGCGGGCGCAGCCATAAGCCGCGACAGGGGCGCCCTGCGGCTCGATCCCCGGCGGACAACGGCCGGTCGCGATCCGGCAAGCCTCGCCGAGACCGAGCCGCGCAAGATTGGGCAGCCTCAAGGGGCCGGAGCGCAGGCCGTCACGGTCGGCGAGCCCCAAGGCGCAAGCCTCGGCGAGGTGGCCGAGCGTATTCGCGCCGCCGTCGCCATAGCGGTAAGCGTCGGGCGCACCGCCAATGCCCACCGAGTCAAGAACGAGGATCAAGGCGCGGGACATGTCATGGTCCTTCGCGCTTGAGCAGAAATGTCGCGCCGTCCCAGAGCGTGAAATCGCCCCTTGCCGCCCGCTTCAGGGCCAACCCCGCCGCGCCCGCCATGGTGATCATCTCGCCGCGATCCCGCATCCAGTCGCCGCGATAGGAGTAGTTGAGGATCAGCAGCGCACCATTCGGCTTTAGCACGCGGCCAGCCTCCTCGAAATGGCAGCGAACGAGCGTCTCGCCGGCCTGCACGATGTAGGGAAAGCTGTCGACGGCGTAGATCAGATCGAGGCTCTCATCGGCACAGAAGCTCAAATCGCGCCCGCTGGTCCGGAGCAGCCGGACGTTCGGCAGGGCGGCGCAGTGCTCGCTTGCTGCGGCGATCATCTTTGCGGATATATCGATCCCGGTGACATGCCTCAGTTCGGGCCCGAGCGCCGCGACGAAGCGGCCGGTTCCACAGCCGATTTCGAGCGCGGCCCTTTGCGCACCCAACAATCCCCACCGCCTCATGCTGTCGACCACTTCGGCTGTTGCCGCGCGCAGGAGCAAGGCACTGCCGAGCGAATAGAGCGCGACCCCGGCCTCGGCCGACGCGTTGACGGCGCGGTCGAAGGCCTCGGCGCAGGCGGTGAGTTGGGCCTCGGGGGAAGATGCCTGACCGGCGTGGTCGACCAGACCGGCAACACGCTTGACCGTCTCGAAGGCATCGGGCTGATCACGCCAAAGCCGCCGCAACGCGGCAAGCGCCGCACTCTCTGTCGGCCCATTGGCCGGATCGACCACCGCACTGAGGGCTTGGCTGACGCGATCCGCCGTCGGAGCATTTAGGCAAAGCTGCATCAAGGCGAGATTCGGGGCGAGCCAGCCATTAAGGCAAGCGGTAATCGGCTCGCGCAAGCCGGCCGGCAGCTCGACAGCCAATACATCCGGCTCAGACAGCGTCTGCATCCGCCGTGATCCTCTGCAAGAGTTTGCGATAATTCCAGCGGTCGCGCGCACCCCATTCATATTTATACGCCTCGCCGCCGCGCAGACAGTCGAAGATCCGCGCGCCTTCGCGAACGGCTTCCCGGATCGCGTGGCTGAGAAGAAGCGTGCCCGGACTTTCGAATTCGAACTGCGGATCGAATCCGGTCAGATAGGCATAGGCGCGACGCCG
The DNA here is from genome assembly GCA_963798805.1 of uncultured Alphaproteobacteria bacterium. GTDB lineage: Bacteria > Pseudomonadota > Alphaproteobacteria > Rhizobiales > Rhodomicrobiaceae > CAVZCK01. The sequence goes on along the minus strand of CAWCVC010000010.1, from coordinate 1,568,026 downwards.
CTGCAGGAAGCCGTAATAGACCGCCGCGATATCGGTCCCGATTTGCAGCGCATAGCAGCGAAGCACGCCGAGTTTCGCCGATCGAGGCGTGGAGCGCCGGTGGAAAAGCCGCACGCTGTCGTCCGCCAGCACGCCGGACTCCCCGCGCGCCTGCCATCGCAGAGCATGCAGCCTGAAAAGATCGTCCAGCATCTCTGCCGCCGACCGATCGGCGAGCGAGAGAAAGCGGACCGTCCCGCGCCGCGCCGCCCGGTTCGCGGCCATTCGCAGCTTTCTTCGCTTGCGGGCCGGCAGGATCTCGTCCAACGTCTCCACATCCGCGGGAAGCGTCAAAAAAGGGCAGACGGCAGAGCGTTCGATGCGTTCCTCGCAGCCCGTTGGACAGGGCAAAGAAAGGGCCGCAGCATCATTGCCGAGCTCGGGCCATTCCATGCTTTGCCAGGTCCGATCCGACGCGAGATGCGCCGCCATGGCGCGAGCAGCGCTATCACTGAACGCCGGGTCGAGCACAACGTCCAGGCAATCGGATATGGAGATGCCGAGAGGCAGAAGTCGGCGGCCCATTCCGCCGGTTTCGAGATAAATCGGCGCGATGCCGACCAGTGATCCGCCAGCCCGGACTGTCACCACACGAAGCGAGCCGGGGCGGAATGTTTGCCACCAGGGGATGAGCCAGGCGGGCGACTGAAACGGCGTTGCGGTCTCGGAGATCCGCCAGAGCTCCGCCCATTCGGGCGCGAGCGCAGAAAGCTGGGCCGTCTCAGTGAGCGTCTCGACTGTCAGTCCCTCGCTCATGCGGCACCGCCCGGCGCCGGCTGCGCTCTCCTGGCCATCTGCATAATGCTTCGATAGGTGGAGAAATAGCCCGCAATCATCCGGCTGAGGGAGAACCGCTCCCGTGCGGTGCTGCGGCAGACCTGCGGCGATAAGAGCCGCGCGAGCGTCATTGCCCGCGCCATGCCCGTTACATCGTCGACTAGATAGCCGGTGCGGCCTTCTTCTATCGTCTCGGCGAGCGCGCCGCTGCGGAATGCAATGACCGGCGTTCCGGCGGCCAGCGCTTCGCGCGCGGTCAGCGAACTCGTCTCCGCAATGAGTGACGGCACGACGACGCAGCGCGCTGCGGCGAGCAGGCGCTGCTTGAGAGCACCGCCCACCGGCCCGAGAAAACGACGGGCGCGATCGAGACGCGGGACGACCTCATCCTCGAAATAGCGGCGATGGTGGGGGTACGGGAAAATTTCGCCTCCGATCACCAGCGGAAGGCGGGCGAGCTTTGCCGCCTCGATGGCGAGATGAACGCCTTTTTCCGGGCATATCCGCGAAAGCATGAGAGCAAATTGGCTCTTGGGCCGCCGCTGCGGCGATTCCCGTAGCGGTACGCCGTTCTCGATGGGCGGAAGGATGTGAGGGCTTTTGCCCGCGGTGCGATGCTGGAAGGCTGAAACGCAGTGCAGCCACGTTCGCGGACGGCGCGGAAACAGGGCTTCGGCAGGGTAAAGATTCACCGGCAGATGCAGCGTCACGAGCACCGGCGGACCCGCCGAGGGCAGGTAGTGGTGAAAGTCGAGCCCGTGCATATGAATGACATCGACCGGCAGCTTGGCGAGCGTGTCGGCGACGAGTTCGCGGTAGCGCGCCCTGACGCCGCTCATTTCCGTCTGCCCGAGCGCCCCGGGCGTCCTTGGAATTGTGACAAGTTCACCCGCCGTTCGCGATCCATCACAGGCGAGAACGATCGAGCGATGCCCCCCCGCGACGAGCGCGCTGTCGATCCGGGCGAGCACCTGCTCCGCTCCGCCGACAGCATCGGGGCTCACGGGTGCGAAAGGATAGGCGATGCTGAGCACAGTCAGGGGCATGCCGATGCCTCTCCGCTGATCTCGCGGGTCGCCGCCGCGGCCAGCGCACACCAGCGGCTTCCATCCATGCCCCAGTCATGGTGCTCATAGTAGAGCCGGCCATTATTGGGCGGCACTGAGAAATCGTAGCCGGCCGAGGCGCGGAACAACTCATGGGTGGCGCTGAACGGTGCGAGCACCTCTTTCTGCGTGGCGTGAGCGGCGATCATACGCCGCTTGACCACGATTTCGTCCGCGCTCAGCGGGATCTGGCATTCGCTATGATTTCCGGGGATAAAACTCTGGAACACGAGACCGGCGTCCCCGAGCCGGTAGTACGGCATCTCGACGAGATCGATCGCCCGCCTGCGCCAGACCAGCCTCGCCGCCAGATGGACCGCGCAAGCCGTAGCGTCATGATCGGGATGACCGCCCTCATAGGCATGGGTGATCACGAGCCTGGTGCGGCGTTTTGTGAAAATTTCGACAAGACGCCGGGTCAGCTCCGGCAGCCGCAACGCGGCCTCCTGGTCGGGCACGCCGAGCGAGATGAAGCAGTTCGGGGCGACGTGCGCCAGCCGAAGCGCTTCTCGCAATTCGGAAAGCCGCTTTGCTGCGTAGGCTTCCGCCGTTGCAAAGCCATGCCGCCTGGCGTCGGCGAGATTGCGGGGCGCGCCGTCCGTGACAAGAACCACGCAGACGCCGGCGAGGCGGCCGAGTAACGCGCCGCAGCCGATCGTCTCGTCGTCCGGGTGGGCGACGACGATCGCGATATGTCCTGCAAGAAAGCGGTTTCCCATGTGGCAAGGCGAGTGTCGCAGGAAGAATGCGCGCCGCCATCGCTCCGCATCGGACAAGCCCGGCCTGATCGGCTCCCCGCGCGATGATGTGCCACTCATGGCGCCGGCGCATCGGGGCCGGACGCCTCCTTCACGGCCCCCCTGGTGATCCCCCCGTTAGTGCGCACATAGCGAGGACGGCCATGTCCTTTTTCGGCCATCTCGGCGAGGAGTCCGATTGCGGCACGGTAGCCATTCAGTGTGCCGACATCCACATAGGCTTCGCCGGCCTTGACGCCTATTGCGCGGCCGCCTTGCGCCAGATAGGCGTTGACGAGCGTACCGATGAATTCGTCCGACGATCCGCGGACGAGCCAAAGCCGGTGCAGCGCCTCCAGGATGCCGGCCGGCATTCTGAATGCGCCCCACACCCAATCGGACTGTGCATCCCGCCGTTTGACCTGAATCTCCTTCACAAAGCCCGCCGCGTCGGTAACTACGGCGTCGAAGAGTTCGGGTTTCGTGACCGGAAACAGGAGAAACGAGAGCGTCTCCGCCGGCAGCCCCGCCAGAGCGGTGTCCGGAAACCAGATCGTGTCCGGCAATCCGACCACGACCGCCTCATGCGGGGCAATGACCGTCCTAGCACGGAAGATGGCATCGCACAGGCCGGCGGCCTCCGGCTGTATGACATAAGCGATCTCGGCGCCGCCGTAGCAGGCGCTGAAATATTCCATGATGTCGGACTTGCCGGGGCCGATGACGAAGCAGATCTTGGTGGCGCCGGCGATGATCATCCGCTCCAGAAGATATTCGCTGACCGCGCAAGGCCGTTCGCCGTCCTCCTGCATGCGGCTGCCGACCGGAAGCAACTCCTTGGAAAAGGCAAGAGGCTGAATGCGGCTGCCGCGGCCAGCCGCCGGAATGACGCCCCACATGGCTAGATCTCCACCGAATTCAGATGCAGATCCATTCCGCCGCCATGCGTGGCTTCACACGCCGCTATCAGATCGGCGGCTCGTTGATCCGAGGTGTGCTCCGCAAGCGTCCGGGAACGTGCCGCCTTTGCGATCGCGCGCGCCTCCTCATCCGGCATGTCGAGCGCTGCGAGCATGTCCTCCATATCGCGCACCACGATGATTTCCTCGCCGGGCGTATAGAAGCTGTCGAGTCCCTCCCATGAATCGGAAACGACGGCAGTGCCGCAAGCGGCGGCCTCGAAGAGGCGGCCGGAGGGACACCAGCCCATCGCGGTCATGTCGCGGCGGGTCACGTTCAGCGTCAGCCGTGAGGAAGAGAAGAAGGCGGGGTGCTCGGCGGGAGGCAGATGCCTGACGAAGTAGATATTTTTCGACCAGGGAAAATCCTCCGGATATTGGGCACCGCCGATGATGAATTGGCCTCCGGGACTCGCTCGGGCCGGCTCGACGAACAGTTCGACGAGACTTGCCTGACGGTCTTCGGCGTAGGTGCCGAGATAGGACAGATCGGCGCGGTAATGCGGCACTGGGGTTGCCGGGCGGTGTACGGCCGGATCTACATGACCGTAAAGCGGAGCGACGCGCCGGGCCCCGAGTTCGCTGCGCAGGGTTTTCAGCGCCTGTCCGCCGGTATAGCTCAGAACGAGATCGAAATCTCCAAGCCCTCGGGAGCCGATATAGGGAAGCGCCTCTCCGCGCCGGAGCCGCGACAGCGTGACAGGCGTGTCCAGATCGTAGAAGACCGAGAGAGCGCCGCTCTGACTGAAGATGAGGTTGGCCGCCTCGATCCCGTCAGGACAGTAGGACGTGACGATCGCAATATCGGCATCGCGGACGGCGCGGCGCGCTCTCGGGACGACCGCGTCCCAATCCTTATAGAGCACCAACTCGCCGCCGGGCAGTTCCGTCAGGTCGCGGGCGGCCGCATAGTAAGGCACGTCCTGCTCGAAAAAGCTGACGCGGCAGCCGAGCCGTTTCAGAGATTTGACCAGCCCCCGCCATAGCGTCGCATGCCCATTCCCCCAGGAGGAGCTGATTGTTAGACCGAAGATCACAAGATTCATCGTCGCGCTCCTCATCTGCCGTGAACGGGGAGGCGCGTGCGTCGCGATCGGGGGACTGTCTGCATCTATGAACCGGAATTTGGAGCTGTCCGCCTCGCAGCAGCGGTCCGGTGCTCCGTGTGCCTTTTCGAATCCCTATTTGAACCTTGCGACCCGGTGCGTTGTTCCCGAAAAAATATTCATTTTCAGGATTTCTAAACCGTTCGGCTCACGATTGGTTTCAGCCAGGCCATCAAGAGGGGGATGGACTTGAGCGTCACAAGAGCAGGCTCTCGCCGTCGGGCATGGCGGAAACTGTTGGCCAACAATGCGGATTCGGCGCCAGGGCAGCCGCCCCGCATCAATGTGCCTGGCTCGACCGCATCGGAGCAAAGCTCGCAGCCATATCGACCGAGCCAAGTGGAAGTGCGTAGACCAAGCGCGTTTTGGCGTCCTGCTTGCTACGAACAACGCCTACGCTGTGAGCAGCGCCGCGCGCTATGCCAGGCTCGAACTCGCAGTTTAAGCGGCGATCCCGCCGATATGGGCCTTCTGGTCGAAGAACAGCGCCTGCGAGGTGACGGCTTTCACCGCGCTGGGCTTGAATGGCTTGGGGATCAAAAACGTCGGCTCCGGTCTGCGGCCGGTCAAGAGCCGCTCCGGAAACGCGGTGATGAAGACGACGGGCATCGAATTCCACTTGAGCATCTCGTTCACGGTTTCGATGCCGGAAGCGCCGTGAGCAAGCTGAATGTCCGCAAGCACCAGGCCCGGCCGTGTCGCCATTGCGAGTTCCAGCGCCTGATCCTGCGTCGCGGCGATCCCCACCGTGCGATGGCCGACCTCGGCCATCAGCGCTTCGAGATCCATGGCGATGAGAGGTTCGTCCTCGACGATCAGCACATCCGTCGAGATCTGGTGCAGGATTTCAGAGCTCGCTCTCTTGATGAACGCCCGAAGCTGGTCCACCTCGACATCCATGATCCGCGCCGCTTCCGTTTCGGCGAAGCCCTCCATGGCAATGAGCAGGAAGGCCTGGCGCGAGCGAGGCGTCATGGCCTGGAGCCTTCGGTCAGCCGAGGTGATAATCGGATCGGATGACGATATGCTCGTCTGGCCACTCGCCGCCAGCGTGTTGCAGAGCTTGATAACAGTGGCATAAAGCGCCGTCCTGTCGGTGCCGTAACTCGCCAGCAGGCGGGGCTCCTTTACGAGCGCTTCCAACGCCTGCGCGATGTATGCGTCACCACGCTCCTGAGAACCGCAAAGGACCCGTGCGAAACGGCGAGCCGAAGGCACATAGCTTCGAAGATCCGTGATCGGCATATTGAACCTCTCGCGCGTATCGGCGGACAAAGTAGGTTACTTTACTATTCCTTTGGATCACAGAAATGTCCATGCATGAAACAGAACGAGTCAAAAAGAATTGACATGCCTTGCCGCTAATGATGGCAGATGCGGCGAAATTGATAACAAAATATTGAAACATCTGTAATTTTCCTAGGGCTTGGCATGTCACGTACCGCATCTCAGTGCAACTCTTGCATTCGGAAACCGGCATCGCCCGCCGGGTTCCGTGGAGGCGGGCGCCAGCGAGCAATTCCCGATGGCTGAGCTTGACGAGATTTCTGCGGATCGTCCGGTGCTCGTCATCACCGGCTGGAGCGGTGAGGCGAAGCGCGCGCACGGTCCCAATGTGCTCACATTTTGTTCGGGCGGCCGGGCTCTCAGCGTCGACCGCCTCGTCAACTGGCATCCGGGACCGGCCGCCGCCGTGATCAGCTTCGGCCTGGCGGGCGGACTTGACCCGTCACTTCGTCCAGGGACGATTATTGTTGGCAGCGGCCTCATTTCGGGCAGCGGCTATCATTCAGCCGATCCGAAGCTTGCCGCAGGCTGGTCCGCGAAGCTGTCCGCGGCCGGTATCGCGCACGGACACGCCGATCTCGCCTCCAGCGATGCCGTTCTCACCTCCAAATCCGAGAAGCAGGATCTCGCCCGGCGCACTGGCGCCCTCGCAGTCGATATGGAATCCGAAACAGCCGCTTTGCTGAGCGCGCGTCTCGGCGCGCGATTCGGCATTCTGCGCGCCGTTGCCGATCCGGCATGGCGGGGCCTGCCATCCCTCGTTGCAAGCGGTTTGAGCGAGGACGGATCGGCGAACGGGATAGCCGTGTTCAGGGGACTCATACGTCAGCCAGGCCAGTTGCCCGGCCTGCTCGTCGCCTGCGTTGACACGGTCCGCGCGATGCGGGCTCTAATGCTGGCCAGCCGAGTGCTGGGCCCGCGCTTCGGTGTGGGCGCTGGCTGAGGCAATGAAACGCCTCGGCAGATGATATTCGGCCGGTCGCTGTCCCGAAAGCGGGATTTCCGGTGCCATCGGCCCGTCCGTACGCACGCCCCGCAAGGCGACGCCGAGAGCCTTCAGCGGGTTCCGCACAGCGTTGTCGACTGCGCTTGCCTCATAACCGCAATGGACCATGCAATCGGCGCATTTCTCGTAGCGGCCGGTGCCGTAGGCGTCCCAGTCGGTCTCCTCCATCAGCTCTTTGAACGTGGCGGCATAGCCTTCACCGAGCAGATAGCAGGGGCGCTGCCAGCCAAACACCGTCCGGGTCGGATTGCCCCAGGGTGTACAATGGTAGTTCTGATTGCCCGCCAGGAAGTCGAGGAAAAGGCCGGACTGATTGAAACCCCAGCGGCGGGCGCCATCTCCGCGGCGGAAAATGTCCCGGAAGAGCGCCTTGGTGGTCGAGCGGTTGAGAAAATGCTGCTGATCCGGCGCCCGTTCATAGGCATAGCCTGGTGACACGGTGATGCCGTCGATGCCGAGAGCGGTGGCGTCGTCGAAAAACTGCGCAACGCGCTCAGCCTCCGCCGTGTTGAACAGCGTGGCATTGATGGTCACGCGAAAGCCTTTTTCCTTGGCAAGGCGGATTGCCGCCACCGCTCGGTCGTAAACACCTTTGCGGCACACCGACGCATCATGCATTTCACGGTCGCCGTCGAGGTGGACGGACCAGGTGAAGCGAGGATCGGGCGCATAGTCGTCGATTTTCTTCTCCAGCAGCAGCGCATTGGTGCACACGATCATGAAGCGACCTCGGTCGAGGCCGCCGCGCACCACCTCGGGGAGGTTCTTGTGAATGAGCGGCTCGCCGCCCGCGATCACGACGACGGGCGCCGGGCATTCTTCCATTGCGCCCATGCAATCGGCGACCGAAAGGCGCTGATCTAGGATTTCATCGGGGTAATCGATCTTACCGCAGCCGGCGCAGGCCAGATTGCAGCGGAACAGAGGCTCGAGCATCAGCACCAGCGGGTAACGCTTCTTGCCGGCAAGTCTCTGCCGGAGAATATAGGCCCCGACGCTCAGGGCCTGACGAAGTGGGACGGACATGATTTCTCCCGTTGGAATCGCGGGCCGCCGCCGTATCGGGCCTCTCAGGAGGCGAGCGCGGCTGGCAGCCGGAAATTGACATTTTCGTCTGCGCCTTGAAGCTCACTGACCTCAATCGGGGCGAGACGTTCAAGGACCTCGATGAGCTCCTCCACAAGATGCTCCGGGGCGGACGCCCCCGCGGTTATGCCAACAGTCTCGACGCCGCGCAGCCAGGCCGGATCGAGTTGGCTCGGATCCTCGACAAGATGGCTTGGGACGCCGCATTCCTCGCCGATCTCGCGCAGCCTGTTGGAGTTGGAGCTGTTGCGTGCTCCGACGACCAAAATCAGGTCGGCGACCGCAGCAAGCTCGCGCACGCCATTCTGGCGATTTTGTGTGGCATAACATATATCACTGATCTGCGGGCCGGTCACATTCGTGAAGCGGCGCTGCAACACAGCGATGATCGCTCGCGTGTCGTCTACGCTGAGTGTAGTCTGCGTGACGTAGGCGATTGGGGTGTCCGCCTCAAGCGGCAAGCGATCGACATCCGCCGCGGTCTGCACAAGATGAGCACCGTCACCGACCTGGCCCAAAGTGCCTTCGATCTCGGGATGACCCGCATGGCCGATCAGCACCAGCTTACGGCCCTCCGCCATGTAGCGCCGGGCCTGAAGATGGACTTTCTTGACCAGCGGGCAGGTGGCGTCGATGACCGGCAGCCCGCGCTCATCCGCTTCTTGCTCGATGGATCGCGAAACGCCATGCGCGCTGAAGACGGTAACGTGCCCCGCCGGCACGTCGCTAAGCTCTTCGACGAAACGCGCGCCGCTTTCTTCGAGACGTTTAACAACTGTGCGGTTATGCACGATTTCGTGCCGCACATAGACAGGAGCGCCATGCTTTTCCAGCGCCCTGTCGACGATATTGATTGCGCGGACAACACCCGCGCAGAATCCGCGCGGTTTGGCAAGAATGACCTTCATGCCGACCTCCATCGATCGTTTCGGGGATCCGCCGGGATCGGTCCAGCATCGGCTAATCAATTGAAGCAGAAAACGCCTAAGGCCGCGATTTTGTTCCCGTATCGTGGGTTAGGCGACAAGATCGGCATAGCCGCCGAGCTTGCGTCCGGCCGAAATCACGGCCGTCCGAACCTCTTCCGCAGTTAACGCGGCGAGTTCGTCAGCATAATGGTAACCGGCTGCTGAGCCGCCAAATTTGTCCGCCGTTGCGGGGTGGAAGTAGAGTTCCGCGGGGCCGGGCGGAAGGCGATCGATCAGCGCGGCAACTCGCCGCGGCGTCATCGCGCCGGTCCACGTCCGACCATAGACGGCGACGCGCGAGACGAGCCCCGCTCGGCGGATGCGGCGGTCGAGCCAGGCCGCGCAGGCGCGCTCGATGAGGGGGATAGGCCGCGTCGAAGGTTCGACTGCCTTGAGCACGCCCAAGGACTCGCGGGGCACCCGGATGGCGCGAAGGCCATGTTCACGTGCAACCCGCAGCAGAAGGCCGCCGACCGCGGGGTGCAGATGGATATGCTGATGGCAATTGATGTGATCGAGACGCAGGCCGGTGGCGTGAAATGCCGCAAGCTGAGCCTCGATCTCGGTTTCGAGCTGGCGCTGCGCGCCCGCCGACAGGCCGAGTTGCCAGCCCATGGCAAACGGAGCCTTGTGAAAACGGCCGGAGGAATTGACGAGGCCGCGCAACTCGTTCGCCGGCAGGACGGGGGTTCCTTCCGTCAGCACCAGATGCAGGCCCACGCGCAGGCGCTGCATCCGGCGCGCGCGCTGAGCGGCATCTGCAGCCGCCGGGCCGCCGACCATCAGGCTTGCTGCGCTGAGCACGCCTGCCTGATGGGCGATTTCCACCGCCTCGTTGATTTCCGGCGCAAGACCGAAATCGTCGGCGGTGCAGATCAGCAGGTCCCCCGCCGCGTGACGCCTTTCCAAGTTCAGTCATCTCCCATCGCTTCGTGGTCGAGGAGGCGTCCGTCGGACGAAATGTCGTAGATCTGCTCCCTCCATTGCACGGTGTGGCCGCAATGGCTCCAGACCATGACCAGGAAGGCAAGCAATTCGCGGACCGGCATGAGCGCCAGACTATGCTGATCCGTGCCGAAGTTGCGGTGCAGCGAGCGGGAGAGAGCGTACCGGCAGCCGAGGGCGCCGACCGCCACGATCCAGCCGAGCTGCTGGCCGCAGATCACGGCGATCAGCGCCAGCGGCACCGGATGAGTCAAGATCGCGCCGGCATGACCCGCCGGGTCTATGCTCCTGATGGTCCGCGCCCAGCGCAGTTCATGAAACCAGAGATCGCGAAGCGTGCTTTCGTTGCAGCTATGATCGACAAGCAGGCTTGAAATCGTCACCCGCAGCCCGAGCGAGCGGATGGCTTCTCCGATTGCATAGTCGTCGGCTACGCGATCCGCTATCGATCCGAGACCGCCGATGGCCGAAAGGGTGCGGTCTGTCAGCGCGATGGTCGAGCCGAAGCAGGGTCGGGCAAGACCGAGGGCCACGCCGACGATGACGTTGGGAAGGAAATGCAGATCGACGGCCATGGCGCCCAGCTTCGACCAGACGCCTCCATTGGCAATGCCGCGATAGAGGCAGGTCACCGCGCCGACACCCGGCTCCTGCAGCTCAGCGACAATGCGGCTCAGATAATCTGGCGGAACGGCAATATCGTCGTCCGACATGGCGATGATATTGTGCCGGCTGCGCCGCTCCATGTTGACGAGGTTCGAGACCTTCCGGTTGGGGCCGTGGGGGCGGCCGTCGACCACGAGCCTGACGGGGATTTCGGGGTGCGCCCCATTCAGCCTGTTGACCACATTTGCGGCCGGGTCATTCAGCTCCTGAACCCCGCAGACGATTTCGAACGGCGCCTGATAATCCTGCCGGCAGAATGTCTCGAGCAGCTCGGCAAGGCCGGGCTCGGCTCCGCAAAGCGGCTTCAGGATCGTTACGGCAGGGGGCGGCTGGCGCGGCCGCTTGTGCCTCCGGCGCTCGGCGGCGCGGGCAAAACGCTCGACAAGCATCATGGCGATAAGCAGGTATATACACCCAGCGAGAGCGAGCATCAGCAGCAATTCGCCGGCGGTTCTTACGATCATGGCGAGGGGCGTGTTGTCGGAACGGGTCTCAGCCGCGGACGCCGTTTGGCGAGGAAGCGGCAATCCAGAGCGGAACGGGACAGAAAGACGAGGACACGCTGCCGAAAGAGGCTGTCGGGGCGCAGAGCGGCGGCGTTGACCGAGAACAGGATCATCGTCAGGAGGATATTCTCGCCCACCCTGTGCAGCCGACCGCCGAGGCTCGGCGGCTTGCCCTCCAGCACCGGCTGAAATCCGAAGCGGGCGGACAGGCGCAGCAGAAGCTCGGTCTGCGCTGTGCCGCCAAGCGTCATATTGGCCTGTGCTCCAACGACGTCGTCGAAACCTCCGCGAGCGGCAAGAAAGGCGGCGAGCTCCACGAGCGAATGCTCGATCCCACGTGCTACCTGACGGCCCCACGCCAATGGAGGATCGCCCCGCGCTGGGATAGGGAGCTGCTCGTTCCAAAGGTGGAGATCTGCAATCCGTCTCCCGCTGCCAACGACCCCGTTTTTCAGAACGAGGTCGTGCTTCAGAGGCGTAATCTGGACGCGGAAGAGACATGCGCGGCTGCTGCTGTATTCGAAGATCTGTTGCTGGCGGCGCAGCGCAGCGTCGAGGTGCATGATCGGCGCGGCGATCCAGTTGCGTTTCGCTCCGACCGCGGGGGTGGAGGAGGGGCTTGCGGCGCGGAAGTCCATTCGCGAGCCGAGGGACGGGATTTCAGGCGAGCGTGTCTCCAGCTTGCGCTCCATATTGATACTCCCTTGTCCACGGCCGCGACGCCAGTGCAACCGTGGTGCGCTTGTGCGCCAGGACTTGCGTGACCGTCAGCCAGCCGCAATCGAATGCGTGCGCCATGCCCGCCATGTAAATCCGCCAGATTCGGTAGCGCGCACCCCCAGCCACCCTCGCAGCCTCGTCCGACCGGCTCTCCAGTCTGCGCACCCATAAGCGCAAGGTTCGCGCATAATGAGGCCGCAGATCTTCCATGTCGATCGGCTCCAGCCCCGCCTGGCTAATCTCACGAAGAACTTGCGAAATATGAGTTAGTTCCCCGCTGGGGAAGACATGCCGGTCGATGAACTCGCCGCCGGCCGGACCTTGAGGCGCGCCGTTAGGGTCCGTCGCGCAGATACCATGGTTGAGCGCCAGCCCCCGATCGGTGAGTAGACGCTGGATGGTGCCGAAGTAAAGCGGCAGCTTTGAAACACCGACATGCTCGAACATGCCGACCGACACGATCTTTTCGAAGCGACCCTCGCCTTGCAGATCGCGATAGTCGCGCATCTCGACGCTCATACGGTCGCCCAGCTCTTCATCTTTGATCATCCGGCGGACGTAGTCATATTGCTCGCGGCTGAACGTGATGCCGGTCGCGGTGACGTCGTAATGCGTCACAGCCCAACGCATCAGTCCGCCCCAGCCGCATCCGATATCTAGGAGGCGATCGCCGGGCTGCAGCCGAAGCTTCCGGCAGATGTGGTCCATCTTCTGTTCCTGGGCGGTATCGATGTCCTCCGAACCGGTGCGAAAATAGGCGCAGGAATAAACGAGATTTCGGTCGAGCCAGAGGCGGTAGAAGTCGTTCGAGACGTCGTAATGATGGGCAATCGCCGCGGCGTCGCGCGTCCGGCTGTGAGGCACGATCATGCGGAGCCACGGTGCCAGCCGCGCCGCCCATCCGAGACGACCCATGCGCTCCGCCAGACCGATGCCGACCGTAATGATGTCGTCGGCGGCGCCATCGGCCCGGATCGTCCCCCTGGCAAATGCATCGCCGAGAGCTCCGATATTCCCGGAGAGAAGCTGGCGCGCGACGCGCGGACTAGCGATCGTGACGGTCACCCGCGGTCGCACCGCGAAATCCACCGTCTCGCCATCCCAGAAAACCAGCCGCAGCGGGAGCGGATTTGGTCCGGAGAGCCGGCGGCGCAGGAAGGCGATCGCCGCTCGGCGCAGGAGCGTCGAGACACGGCCGGCCAGCGATGTCCGCAGGCTTTCAGTCATTCCCGCACTCCAATCCTCCACCGCTGAGGACTTTCTTTGCCCTCCACATCCTCCGGTTCTTCGCCATAGAGCTCCGACAGCACGATCTTCACCACGAGCGCTGTGGGAACGGCCAGAATCACGCCGACAACGCCGAATAGCACGGCGCCGGCGAGGAAGGAGAAGATCACCAGGACTGGATGAATGCGCGCGGCCTTGCCGAGCACCAGCGGGCCAATCGCCTGATCGATGCTCAATCTCAGCGCAATCGCATAGAGCGTGAAGCCGATGATAAGGCCGACGCCCTTGGCGGCATTGAGCGCGACGAGACCGACCAGCACCGCTGAGATGAGCGGCCCGACGACGGGCACGAGTTCGAGGAGCCCCGTTGCAATGGCGAGAATGATCGGATGGGGCAGGCCGAGCGCAATGCCGATGCCGATATAGGCGGCTGTCGAGGCGAAGGTCACGACGACTGCGAGGCCGACGAAATAGCGCCGCAGCATCGGGTCGATATGCGACCAGAGATGCTTGATGAGTGAGCGTTGCTTCGGGGGGATGAGGTTGAGGAAGCCGTCCCCGATCTGCGGCCCGGAAATCAGAAAATAGAACAGCAGCACAACCGCCAGAAACCCGCCCATAAAGGTGGCGAAGCTCATCGTGGCCAGCATGAGGACGTTGCCCGTGTTGCTAAGCCAGTTGCGCAGCGCGGCGACGGCAGCATCCGCAACCTGGTCCGACGTCATCGACTGGCCCAAGATGGTCGTCGTCCCATTGCCGACGACGCCGCGGACAGCTTTGCTGATCGGCGTCTTGAGGTCGGTGGCCGCAGTCTTCAGTGCCTGCAGAACGCTCGGCAGCTCGAAATAGGATACGAGCAGGAGAGCACCCACGAGCAGCGCGAAAAAGCCGAGTGCCGGCCAGATACGGCGGACATTCAGCTTGTCGGCAGTCCACTCGATCGCCGGCGTTAGGGCGTAGGCAATCGCGGCGGCGATCACAAAAGGCGGCAGGATCGAGCGGACGAGATAGACCAGCAGCGCAATGATGATCAGAACCAAACCCGCGCTGCGAGCGGATATGCGGCGGATCGGATGCTGCGTTGCCATAGTGTCGCCTATGGGCCACGGCCGCGATCACTCGCAAAACCTGCCGATGCGAGATCGTATTGGCGGCCGCGCCAGTTGATGCGGCCGAGCGCACGCAGGCGGACGCTGTTCAGTGCAATCAGCGCGCTGGCGGTATAGGCGAGCGGGAAGCACAGCCCATACCAGATCGGGATCCTGAAGTAGATGGCTCCGGCGACGTGAAACCCCAGGACCGATGCCGATGCGAGAAGCGCAACAATCAAGCCCGCCAGATCGACGGCGGTGGGCGCGTCCCGGTAAGAGACCGCTGCGATGGTCGGCACCAGGATGACCGCCCAGGTGAGCGCCAGCGCGGCGACTGCGGTCAACAGTGTCCGCCAGGGGCCGCCGAGCATGTCGACGATGATTTTCGACAAGCCCTCCCACAGACTTTCCCAACCTCGGTACATCCGGACGCTCAATAGCCCGGCGCCGCCCCGGATGGCGATCCGTTCACCCGAGCGCTTGACGAGCTGCGCCAGACCGCGGTCTTCGCAGACCTCGGACCGTACGGCCGCGTGCCCGCCGATCCGTTCGTAGAGGGACCGCCTGATCAGCAGGAAGGGGCCCGACGCGGTTGCAACGCCTGAATCCGGTGCCTCAAAGCGCTGAACGTCCTGGATAAAAGACAAGAGGTAGAAACCGGCCGGCATAACGAGCCTTTCGGCGAAGCTCGATAGGATCTGGCCGGGCATGGCCGAGAGAAGGCCGAGCCCTTCGGCTTCGGCGGTAGCGATGGCGCTGGCGATCGCTTTGGGCTCAGCGCGGACGTCGGCATCGACAAAGCAAAGCCATTCGGTATCCTCCCGCGCGATGCGGGTGCCGTACCAGCACGCATTCGGCTTTCCCAGCCAGCCCGGCGAAGGCTCGTCGCAGGAGCAAAATCTTAGCCTTTCGTCATTTTCGGCCAGGCGTCTGACGATTTCGGCCGTGTCATCGGTCGAGCGGTCATCGACGGCGATGATCTGAAGCTGCGTCGACGGATAATCCTGCCGCTGCAGCGAGGTGAGGCAAGCCTCGATGTTGAGGGCTTCATTACGCGCCGGAACGATGACGGTGACCCTTGCTTGCGGCCGGGCGGCCGGGCTTAGCGGCATGAGCATGCGGAATGCACGCTGCTGGCTTGCCGCACGAACGAGGAGAGCGGCGATGACGAGCAGCCAAAGCAGGGAAAGCACAATGGTCATCAGATTATCCGGATCACTGACCAATAACTTTCCCGCCGGTTAAGTGTTCCCGCCCCGACGCTTGCTGCAAAGGAACTTTCCTGCCGCGTGCGGAGTTGCTGAATGGTTGAGGAAAAGAAGAACCAAGGGGAGCGGAGCGGCGGCGCGCCGGCATCTTTCCCGATAGCGTCCTGGCAATGACGACGGCGCAATTCATCACCCGAACTCTGATCGTGCTTGCCCTTGCGGCGCTTGCTGCCACGGTCTGGGCGATCTCCGACGTCCTGCTATTGGCGTTCGGCTCGATCCTGTTCGCGATTATCCTCCACGCGATCGCCGATCACATCTGTGCCTGGACCGGCTTATCGAAGGGGTGGGGACTGGTGGCGGCGGGCTTGCTCGGGATCGTCGTTCTCGCTGGAACCGGCTATCTGTTCGGCCAGCAGATCAGCACGCAACTTGAGCAGGTCATTCACACGCTGCCGAACTCCGTGCAAACCGCCTTCAACAAACTCGGCATTAAGAACCCCACGGATCTGCTCGGCGGCTCGTCGCTGGGCTCGACCGTGACCAAGCTGTTTTCCTGGGGCAGCGCCCTGATCGATACAGGCGCCGGCATTCTTTTCATGATCGTGGCCGGCATCTATATCGCGGCGAGTCCGACGCCCTATCGCGAGGGATTCGTCAAGCTGTTCCCGCCCCGCTGGCAGCCGAATATCGCCGAGACGCTGGTCGATATCGGCATCGCGCTGCGGGCCTGGTTCCTGGCTCAGCTCGCCGCCATGGTCATTATCGGCGTCATGATGGGCATCGGCATGTGGCTCATCGGCCTGCCGTCGCCGGTGGCGCTCGGCCTCATCGCCGGGGTGACGGAATTCGTGCCTCTTATCGGACCGGTGCTCGGGGCCATTCCCGCGCTGCTGATCGCCTTCGCGCAGGGCCCCTGGATGGTTGCGTGGGCGCTCCTCGTCGTCGCCGTCGTGCAGCAGAGCGAAAATCACCTCATCATTCCGCTTCTCATACGGGAAATGGTCTCCGTTCCCCCTGCCGTCGGGACGTTTTCCGTTGTCGCATTCGGTACGCTATTCGGCTGGCTGGGCGTTCTCTTCGGCTATCCGCTGGCTGTTGCCTTCGACGTTGCGATCCGTCTCCTCTATGTGCGCGAGCAGCTCGGCGAGGACGTGCGCATTGTGCCGGAGGAAGCCGAGCCCGCGCCCAGCACCGGACGCAATCAAGAATAGCCCGGAATCAACGCGTTTCGTCCGCTCCGACGGAACAAAAAACCCAGTTCGCGCATTTCTTTGGGACGAGTTCCGCTCTGAGGGAGCCAAGGTAACCGGACCTAACCACGATACCCGCATTCGACGTTCAACTTTCCGATCCGGCAGACTGCCTGCCGAAACTCAGGCATTAAAATCATGAGGCCACCAGAATCAGCCTCTACAGCCAGCCTTCTGAGCACGATTTCAACGCCAGAGGACCTGCGGAGGCTTCCGCAATCTGCGCTTCGACGCGTCGCCGACGAGGTCAGAGACGAGGTGATCTCCGCCGTCGGTGTGACCGGCGGCCATCTTGGAGCCGGGCTCGGCGTCGTCGAGCTGACGGTTGCGCTGCATTATGTATTCGAGACGCCGCGAGACATCCTGATCTGGGATGTCGGCCACCAATGTTACCCGCATAAGATCCTGACTGGCCGGCGTGACCGCATCCGCACGCTCAGGCAAGGCGGTGGCCTTTCCGGCTTCACCAAGCGTGATGAGAGTGTGTTCGACCCATTCGGCGCCGCGCATGCCTCCACTTCGATCTCGGCGGGCGTGGGCATGGCGGTTGCACACAGCCTCTCGGGAGACCAGCGCAAGATCGTCTGCGTGATCGGCGACGGGGCTCTGTCCGCCGGGCTGGCTTATGAGGGCCTCAACAATCTTTGCGGCCTCGGCCTGCCCGTGCTCGTCATCCTCAATGATAACGATATGTCGATCTCCCGACCGACGGGCGGCGTGGCTCGTTATCTCGCCGAGACCGTGGCGGCAAGCGGCCGGCGCGAGGTGCGGCCAGAGCTGAAGCGACGCGGCGACAACGGAGCACCGGACGGTCGGGTTGAAGCCGACAGGCCGGGGCGCTGGTTCGAGGATCTGGGCTTCGACTACACCGGCCCGATCGATGGGCACGACATGGACCAATTGATCCCGGTCCTGGAGCAACTCCGGGACGGTATGACAGCTCCGACGCTTCTCCACATCGTGACAGAGAAGGGCAAGGGCTACGCGCCGGCCGAGCAGGCGGAGGACAAAGGGCATGGCGTCAAGCCGTTCATTGTGGCGACCGGTGCGCAGCCATCGTCGGCATCGCGGAAAGCGGCACCGAGCTATACGCGCGTTTTCGCCGACAGCCTCATTCGTCAGGCCGAGCGCGATCCGCGGATTGTCGGCGTCACGGCAGCGATGCCTGCAGGCACCGGCCTCGACCGGTTCGCCAAGCGTTTCTCCGACCGTTTCTTCGACGTCGGCATTGCCGAGCAGCATGCCGTCACATTCGCAGCCGGGCTCGCCGCGGCGGGTGCCCGTCCTTTTTGCGCAATCTACTCGACGTTCCTGCAGCGCGCCTATGACCAGGTGATCCACGATGTCGCCCTGCAGAATCTGCCGGTCCGGTTCGCGATCGACCGCGCCGGGCTGGTAGGCGCCGATGGCCCCACTCACGCCGGCTCTTTCGACGTGACCTATCTCGGCTGCGTGCCGAACATGGTGCTGATGGCGGCCGCCGACGAAGCCGAGTTGACGCATATGGTCGCGACGGCGGCCGCATATGACGAGGGCCCGATCGCATTCCGCTATCCGCGGGGCGAGGGCGTCGGCGTCGATCTTCCCGAAAAAGCGACGCCCCTTCCCATAGGCAAGGGGCGTATCGTCGTGGAAGGCGAGCGCATCGCCATCCTGTCTCTCGGCACTCGGCTGCGGGAGGCCGTCATGGCCGCCGATCGCCTCGGCGCGCTGGGCTTTGCGACGACCGTTGCCGACGCCCGTTTCGCCAAGCCGCTCGACGAGGATCTCGTCCTCACTCTTGCCGGTGAGCATGAAATGCTGGTGACCATCGAGGAAGGATCGATCGGTGGCTTTGGCAGCCAGGTTCTCTGGCTGCTGGAAGAGAAGGGCGTTCTCGATGACGGCCTGAAGGTCCGTTCGCTGATATTGCCGGACTGCTTCATCGCACACGATAAGCCGGACCGCATGTACGCCCAGGCAGGACTCGACGCCGAAGCTCTGGTTGCCAAGATTCTCGAACTGCGCCGGCCGGACCGTTGGCGCGCCGTTCTGCGTCAGCAGCTCAGATATTATGCCGGTGCGCTGAGGGGGGCGGCATCATGAGCCAGCCGACTCGGGAGCCCTCCCGTAGTCAGACATGCTGCGGCCGCGTTCTGGTAACCGGCGGCACCGGCTTCGTGGGTTCGGCCGTCGTCCGTGCGCTGCTCAACTCCGGATATAATGTGCGGGTTCTTGCACGCGCCACGAGTCCGCGGCACCATCTCGATGGGCTGGATGTCGAAATCGTCGAGGGTGATCTCCGAGACCGGGCGAAGGTTGCCCGGGCGCTGGAGGACTGCCGCTATCTCGTCCACACCGCTGCCGATTACCGCCTCTGGGTCCCCAATCCAGAAGAGATGGCGTCCGTCAATGTCGACGGTACGCGCATCATCATGGAAGAAGCGCTCCATTTTGGAACCGAACGGATCGTCCATACCAGCACCGTTGCGACAATCGCGCTTGACCAGGGCGGCCGGCCGGCCGACGAAAGCCGGCTGGCAGACCCCAAGACAGCCATTGGCTGCTACAAGCGCAGTAAGATCGAAGCGGAACGGCTCGTGCTCGCCATGGTGCGCGACAGAGCGCTTCCCGCGGTGATCGTCAATCCGTCGACCCCGATGGGACCACGCGACATCAAGCCCACTCCCACCGGCCAAATGGTGGTTGCAGCCGCAAGAGGCAGAATTCCCGCCTTCGTCGATACCGGTCTGAACCTCGCCCACGTCGATGATATAGCCCTGGGGCATGTCGCCGCGCTGCGCCAGGGCCGGATCGGCGAGCGCTATATACTCGGTGGAGAGAATGTGCCGCTTAAAGCGCTGCTTGCCGAGATCTCGACACAAATGGGCAGATATGCTGCGCATGTGCGACTACCGAGGGGCATGCTGACGCCATTCGCGGTGGTTTCCGAAGTCATGGCGCGGAAAACGGGACAGGCGCCGCTGCTGACTCGCGAGAGCCTGCGAATGGCGGCGCATCGCATGTATTTCACTCATGCGCGCGCTGCAACGGAACTCGACTATCGGCCCCGCCCCTGGAAGCATAGCGTTTCTGATGCTATCGGATGGTTCAGGCAGGCGGGCTATCTATCCTGATGCGCTCCGCTGTTTCCGGCGCGGCATTGCAAACGGCGAGACGATAAGGAGGTGTGGAAGTGAAGCGCACGCACCGTAACGAGAACTTCCCGGTCGCTTCCCGCCTCATCCATGAGCGGCACCGTCCGATTATTCTGGCCTTTTACCAATTCGTCCGCACAGCCGACGATGTCGCCGACGACCCAGCGCTGAACTCCGAGGAGAAGCTGGCGGAGCTGGACAGGCTCGAGCGCGCGCTGCTTTCGCCCTCCAGGGATCCGGTCGCCGAGCCGCTCCGCCTGGGATTGAAGGAGCGGGATCTCACAGAGTCAGCACGCACGCGATCTCCTCGCCGCGTTCAGGCAGGACGTGACCAAGAAGTGCTATCAAAGCTGGCCGGAGCTTATCGACTATTGCACGCTTTCGGCCATGCCCGTCGGGCGCTTCGTTCTCGACGTTCACGGAGAATCGGTGAGCCTCTGGCCGGCTTCCGACAAACTGTGTACCGCCCTGCAGATCATCAATCATTTGCAGGACTGCGTCGATGACTATCGCAATCTCGACCGGGTCTATCTGCCGCTCGATCTGCTCGCCGCGCATGGCGCATCGGTCGATTACCTGAACGTGCCTCCTACGGAGAACCGCCTGCCGCCGCCCCTGCGCGCGGCCATCGCGTCGCTTGCCGAGATCACGCGGACGCGGCTTCTGGTGCCGGCCTCGGAATTCTCCGCCGGGATCGCGGATTTGTCGCTGGCACTCGAGGTTCACATTATCCATCAGCTTGCCGCCGCGCTTTTGATGCGCCTTGCGGGAGGCGACCCGCTCCGCGACAAGGTACGGCTCGGCCGAACCGCTTTCGGGCTCATCGCACTGCGCGCGGTGCTCCTCGGCTTCGGCCGGCGTACCGTCAGCCGCGCGCTCGGAGCTTCTTCCTCATTCACGGAGGCGTGGAAATGACCCAATCCGTGGCGCATCGCTATGAGGTTCCAGGAGAGCGCTTGCCGGCCCCAGGGGCGGACCCTTCCGGCCCGGATGGCACCGGCCAGGATGACAATGGTGGCAGTGTCGTATCCGGCAGCTCGTTCTATCTGGCGCTGCGCATTCTGCCCGAGGGGGAGCGGAGTGCGATGTTCGCGATCTATGATTATTGCCGCGCCCTGGACGATGTCGCCGACAATCCGGCCGAGCATGGCCAGAAGATCGACGCGCTCAACGCCTGGCGGACGACGGTCGACCGGATCTTTGCCGGCCAGGATGTCCCCGGATTGGAGGACCTCAAGCTTGCCGTCGAGCGCTATCATCTGTCCCGGCGCGATTTTCTGGACCTGATCGATGGCATGATGATGGATGTCGATGAGCAGTTGCAGGCCCCGACCTGGCCCGTGCTCGACCTCTATTGCGACAAAGTCGCGAGCGCGGTCGGCCGGCTGGCTGTGCGGGTCTTCGGCCTTGGCGTCGAGGACGGTCTTCGCCTTGCCCGTCATCTCGGCCGGGCGCTCCAACTCACCAACATCCTGCGTGACATCGACGAGGACGCCGAGCTCGGGCGGCTCTACCTGCCGCGCGAGGCCCTGATCCAGGCCGGCATTCGCGACTGGCGTCCCGAGCAGGTCGCGGAAGATCCGAAAGTCGACCTCGCCTGCCACTGCGTCGCGTCCTGCGCCCGGGCGGAGTTCGACGAGGCCGACTGGATCATGGCGTCCTGTCCCCGGAAAAGCGTGCGCGCGCCGCGGCTGATGTCGGTCGCTTATCGCGCCATTCTGGAGCGCATGATCGACGAAGGTTGGACGCCGCCACGCACCCGCGTCTCGGTGAACAAGCTCGGGCTGATCGCTCCAGTCCTGCGGTACGGACTGTTTTGATGGCGAAAGTCCACGTCATCGGCGCGGGTCTTGCCGGTCTCAGCGCGGCACTGGAGCTGGCCGAGCCGGGCATATCCGTTTCGCTGTACGAGGCGGCGCAGGCGGCCGGCGGGCGGTGCCGGTCCTATTATGACGCCCGGCTCGATGCGATCATCGACAACGGCAACCACCTGCTGCTCTCGGGCAACCGCGCCGCGCTCGCCTATTTGGAGCGCATCGGCACAAGGGGCACGCTCAGCGGTCCGGCGGCTCCGGTCCTGCCATTTGCCGATCTCGCGAGCGGCGAGCGATGGACGCTCGAACTCGGCTCCTTCCGCGCGATACTCGGACGGGGCGGCGGTGTGCCTGGGATCGGGCCACGCGACTATCTCGCGGCGCTGGCTCTGATCGGTGCCGGCCCGAAGACCAGGATCGGCGACCGTCTCGACGATAACACCCTCGGCTTCCGGCGGCTGTGGCGGCCGATGCTGGTTGCGGGTCTCAATACCGAGCCGCGCGATGCCTCGGCGCGGCTGGCCTGGACCCTGCTGACGAAGACCCTCGCGCGAGGCGCGGGCGCCTGCCGCCCGCTGATCATCCAGGGCGGATTATCGGCGGCGTTCGTCGATCCGGCGCTGACCTTACTAGAAGCCCGAGGGACCACAGTGGCGTTCGGCCGAAGGCTGCAGGGCATGCAGTCGGACGGCGATTTTATACGTGTTCTGATGTTTGGCGACGACGCGGTGGAGCTTGCAAGAGACGATGCCGTGGTCCTTGCCGTGCCGCCGACGAGCGCGGCCGATCTCATTCCCGGGCTGAAAGCGCCGGATGCCTTCAGCGCCATTTTGAACATCCATTTCAAGACGGCGCCCATGGCGGATCTGCCGCCCATGCTCGGCATGTTAAACAGCATCAGCGAATGGCTGTTCTCCTATCCCGATCGGCTGTCGGTGACGATCAGCGCGGCCGACCGCCTGCTCGATATGCCGCGTGAGGAGCTAGCGGAATTGGTCTGGATGGAAATCTGCTCCGTCAGCGGAGAAACGCACCCGCTTCCGGTCTGGCAGGTGATCAAGGAACGGCGCGCGACATTCTTGGCGACGCCCGAGCAACAGGCGCGACGTCCCCAGGCGCGCATGCAATACCGCAATCTCGTTCTTGCCGGTGACTGGATCGACACCGGTCTGCCCGCGACCATCGAAGGCGCGATCCAGTCGGGCGTGGCGGCCGCCCGGCTGATCCGTCGGATCGGATCAGGAAAGGACCAGCCACGCCATGAGCCAGCTCTCTAACGCAGGAAGCGTTGAAGCGGAGGACGCGCCGCGCGTTGCGCGCTCGCACCCATCTGCGCGCGTCGACGCCGCCATCAGCAGAGCCACAGCCGGCCTTCTCCATCTGCGCAAGCCGGACGGCCATTGGTGTTTCGAGCTGGAGTCCGATGCCACGATCCCGGCCGAATATGTGCTGTTCTTGCATTTCCTGGGCGAGGAAGACCCTGCGCTCGAAGCCCGGATCGGCGTCTATCTGCGCCGCACACAGCAGGAGGACGGCGGCTGGCCACTTTGCAAGGACGGCGCAAGCGATATCAGCGCCAGCATCAAAGCCTATTTCGGCCTGAAAATGATCGGCGATCCGCCGGACGCCCCACATATGGTCCGGGCGCGTGAAGCGATCCTGGCGCGCGGCGGCGCGGGCGCGAGCAATGTGTTCACCCGGATCTTGCTGGCGCTCTATGGGGAGATACCCTGGACCGGCGTGCCGGTCATGCCGGTCGAGATCATGCTGCTGCCACGCTGGTTCCCCTTTCATCTCTCCAAAATCTCCTATTGGGCGAGAACCGTTCTCGTGCCCCTCTTGGTGCTCCAGGCTCTCAAACCCCGTGCGATCAATCGGCGCAATATCGGAATCGCAGAGCTTTTCCCCGCCGGGAGCGAAGTAAAGCCCCACCGGCCGGCTCATGCGGTCTGGCCCTGGACGCAGCTTTTCGAGGGGATCGACAAGGTGCTGAGGCCGATCGAGCCGTTCTTCCCGAAAGGATCGCGGCAGCGCGCCATCGACAAGGCGGTCGCCTTTGTCGACGAGCGTCTCAATGGCACATCGGGCCTCGGCGCGATCTATCCTGCCATGGCGAACTCCGTGATAATGTACCACGCGCTTGGCGTACCGCCCGACGACGACCGGGTTCGGCTGGCGCGCGAGGCGATTGACGGGCTGCTCACCGATGCGGGCGGCGAAGAAGCCTATTGCCAGCCCTGCTTGTCGCCGGTTTGGGATACCGTCCTCTCTGCTCACGCGCTCTTAGAGACGGAAGCTGCCGAAGCGATTAGTGCCGCAGTTGACGCGCTGCGCTGGCTGGCCCCGCGGCAGGTTCTGGATTTCAAAGGCGATTGGGCATTCCAGCGGCCAAATGTGCGGCCGGGCGGCTGGGCTTTTCAATACGCCAACCCGCATTATCCGGATCTCGACGACACCGCGGTCGTGGTGATGGGCATGCTGCGGGCGATGCATCATCTCGGTCCGGATCAATTCGCTCTGAAGAATGCCTTCGAAACAGCCATCGAGCGCGGCGCCGAATGGATCGAAGGGCTGCAAAGCCGCGATGGCGGCTGGGCGGCCTTCGATGCAGACAACAGCTATTTTTATCTGAATTACATTCCGTTTTCGGATCATGGTGCCTTGCTCGATCCGCCGACGGCCGATCTCACGGCGCGCTGCGTTTCGATGCTGATGGCGCTCGGCCACAAGAAAGAGACCCGGCGCAGCCTGGACGATGGGCTGAAATGGCTTCTTGATCATCAGGAGGCGGATGGAAGCTGGTTCGGCCGCTGGGGCATGAATTACATCTACGGCACCTGGTCGGCCTTGACAGCCCTGGCGGCTTGCCACGATGCGGAGGATGGGCCCGTTTCGGGTGCGATTGCGAAAGGTGCGCAGTGGCTTGCCTCGATCCAAAACGCCGACGGCGGCTGGGGTGAAGGCGGCGACAGCTACAAGATCGACTATAGAGGATATGAGCCGGTCCCGAGCACGGCCTCGCAGACGGCCTGGGCTTTGCTCGGCCTGATGGCGGCGGGCGAGGCTCGCGGCTCGGCTGTCCGCAAGGGCATCGACTATCTGATCGTCAACCAGGCGGCCGACGGCCTCTGGCCCGAAGCCCACCATACGGCGACCGGTTTCCCGCGCGTGTTCTATCTGCGCTATCACGGCTATTCGAAGATCTTCCCGCTCTGGGCGCTTGCGCAGTACCGCAGGCTGAGCCGCCCTTAACCCATGGGTCTCACACCACGGTTACGCCGCCATCCGCGATGATCGTCTGCCCGGTGATGTAGCTGGCCGCCGGCGAGGCGAGGAAGGCGGCGACGCCCGCGATCTCCTCCGGCTCGCCGATGCGGCGCAGCGGCGTCAGGGCTTCGCGCTTGGCAAGCCGCTCCTTGTCCTCCCAGAGCGCGCGCGCGAAGTCGGTCTTGATGAGGCCCGGCGCAACGCAATTGATGCGGATGTTCTTACCCGCCCATTCGGCGGCAAGAGTGCGCGCCAGCGAGAAATCGGCGGCTTTGGACATGCCGTAGGCGCCGATCATCGGCGAGGCGATGATGCCGGCGATCGAGGAGACGATCACCACCGCACCGCCGCCGCGCTCGGCCATGCCGGGGATCACCATGTTGCACAGCCAGACATTCGCCCGGACGTTCGTGGCCATGATCTTGTCGAAGGCCTCGTCGGAAAGTTCCAATACCGGCCCGAAAGCCGGATTGGCGGCGGCGTTGCAGACCAGGATGTCGATCCGGCCCCATTGCTCGGTAGTCCGCTTGACCAGCGCCTCCACATCGGATTTCGCCGAGACATTGCAGGGGATGACCGTTGCCTCGCCGCCCTCGGCGCGGATCGCCTCGGCGACCTGCTCGCAGGCATCGGCCTTGCGGCTCGACACCACGACCTTCGCGCCAAGCCGCGCCATCAGCATGGCGGTCTCCCGGCCGATGCCGCGGCTGGAGCCGGTGATGACGGCGACTTTGTCGTCCAGGCGAAACGGATCTTTCATAGAGCTTCCTCGAATTGATTTTGGTTATCGCGCAGCCGTTTCTGCGGTTCCCTTTTCTTAAATCCTAGACACGATCTCGAACAGCCTATCCGCACGCTGGCCGCCACCAATGCAAATGGTCCTGCATTGTCTTCAGGTCCCGTGGTTTTCATTCGCAGCGCTTGGGGCTTTTGCCTGCTCCTGCTGCTTCAACTCGAGCTTGGACAACTTGCCGACGGCAGTGCGCGGCAGCGAATCGCGGAATTCGAGCTGCGTCGGCATCTCATGGCGACCGATCTTGTCTGCGAGAAATGCGTTCAGCTCCGCGAGCGTGAAAGGCTGCGCGCCCGCCTTGAGCTTGACGAAAGCCTTGGCAGCCTCGCCCCGATAAGCGTCGGGCACGCCGATGACCAGCACCTCCTCGACGGCGGTGTGCTCATAGATCGCCTGCTCGATGGTCTGCGGATAGACATTGAAGCCGCCGGAGATGATCATGTCCTTCTTGCGGTCGACGACGAAGAAGAAGCCGTTCTCGTCCATCCAGCCGATATCGCCGGTAAGGAAATAGCCGTCGACGAAGGCGTCGGCCGTTTCCTGCGGGCGCCGCCAGTAGCCTTGCGTCACATTCGGCCCGCGGACGCGGATCTCTCCGATTTCGCGGGGGGCTAGCACGCGGCGGGGATCATCGAGCGCCGAGATATCCATCTCGACATGGGGAAGAGGCAGGCCGATCGTTGCCACGGGCGGCTCGCCGAATGACGGCACATTAGTGCCGGCGGGCGAGGTCTCGGTCATGCCCCAACCGCCGCCGAGCCGATGGCCGGTCAGCCGTCGGAACTGCGTCGCCACCTCGACCGGCAGCGGAGCGCCGCCGGAGCCGCAATAGCTGAGCGAGGACAGGTCTCGCTGGCCGATGTCCGGCCGGTTGGCCAGCGCGATCCACATCGTCGGGACGCCCGGAAAAGCCGTGGCACGCAGCACCTCGATATCGTGTAGCGTCTGATCGGGATCGAATTTGATGCGCAACAGGATCAAATCGCCATTGCGGATGTAACGCAGGAGAATCGTGGTCAGGGCGTAGATATGGAAGAAGGGCAGGACGGCGATGACGGTCTCATATCCGGCAGGCGATGGTTCGCGCGTCTGGAACCAGATCTCGTAAATGTCGACCGCAGCGGTGAGATTGGCGTGAGTGAGCATCGCCGCGCGCGGCTTGCCGGTGGTGCCGCCGGTATATTGCAGGAGAGCGATGTCTTCGGGGACGACCTGCGGCCAGCTTTCGGTCCCTGGCGCTTCAGCGATCAGCTTGCTGAACGATACGACGCCCAGGCGCTCCGGGATCGGAAGCAGCGGGATCGGCGACTGGCCCCATTCGGCGTCGTCGCCTACGATCAGATTATCGATCATGCCGCGGTCGAGCATTTTGAGCGCATTCGCCAGGAGATTGGGGAAGTTCGTCGTGACGATGGTCCGCGCTCCGCTGTCGGCGAGCTTGTGCTCAAGCTCCCGCTCGGCATCGAGCGGGCTGAGATGCACCAGCGGGGCGCCGGTTCTGGCACCGCCGAAAAACGCGATCGGATGATAGGGTACGTTCGGCAGATAGAGCGCGATCGGCCTGTCCTTGCCGTGGCCGAGGGACAGGAAGGCTGCCCCGGCGCCGAGCGCCTTCGCTCCTAGCTCATGGTACTGGATCGTCTTACCGCGAAATTCGATGGCGGGCCGCGCGCCATAGCTGCTCATAGCCTTGTCGAACATCGCCGGCAGCGTCGTGATCTCCAGCGGCGCGTTCCAGGCGATCTCCGGCGGATAGGATTTCTCCCAGGCGAAAGGGCGCTCGCTCATGGCTCAAGCCTTTAACGAGAGGGAGCCGAAGCCTTTGCCCTCGGCCGCCAGCCGGGCGAGCAGCGGCGCTGGTGCGAGTGTCTTGTCGTCGAGCTGCTCGGCGTAATGGGCGAGCCGCTCCGCAATCGTGCCGAGGCCGACCTGGTCGGCGTAGAACATCGGGCCGCCGCGTGCGACCGGCCAGCCATAGCCGTAGATCCAGACCACGTCGATGTCGCCGGGCCGCATGGCGATGCCTTCCTCCAGGATGCGGGCGCCTTCATTGATCATCGGATAGATCAGCCGCTCGACGATCTCCTCTTTCGCGATCGACCGGCGCTCGACGCCGAGGCGCTTGGAGGTTTCCAGGATCAGTTGCTCGACCTCGGGATCAGGCCGTGGCACGCGCGAGCCCGGTTCGTACAGATAGTAGCCCTTGCCGGTCTTCTGGCCGAAACGGCCTTGCTCACACAGTGCGTCGGTGATCGGCGCCGTGGTGCCGCGCTCCTTGCGGATGCGCCAGCCGACATCCAGGCCGGCGAGATCGCCGACGGCACACGGTCCCATCGCAAAGCCGAATTCGGTCATCGGCGCATCGATCTCGTGCGGAAGCGCGCCCTCGAGCAGCAGCCGCTCGACCTGTGCGAAGCGCTTGTGCAGCATACGGTTACCGATGAAACCGTCGCAGACGCCGCTGACGACACCGACCTTGCCGATGCGCTGCCCGATGACCTGAGCGGTTTTCAGCGTGTCGAACGCGGTCGCCTTGCCGCGCACGATCTCGAGCAGCTTCATGATATTGGCGGGCGAGAAGAAATGCATGCCGACGACGTCGCCGGGGCGCCGCGTTTCCGCGGCGATGGCGTCGACATTGAGCGTCGAGGTGTTGGTGGCAAGCACCGCGCCCGGCTTCGCAAGCCGGTCCAGCTCGCGGAAGATGGTCTTCTTCAGCGCCATCTCCTCGAACACCGCCTCGATGATCAGGTCGGCTTGGGCCACGGCGTCGAGCGAGGTCGCGCCCTTAATCAGCCCGATCCGTTTCTCCGCGTCGGCTTCGCTGATCGCACCCCGTGCCGCGCTGGTCCGATAAGTCTCCTCGACGGCGGCAAGGCATTTCGCCAGCGCCTCGTCTGTCGTCTCGGTTATGGTCACCGGGATGCCGGCATTGGCGAAAGACATGGCGATGCCGCGGCCCATGGTGCCGCCGCCGATGACGGCGACCTGCTCGATCTTGCGCGCCTCGACGGAAGCCGGCATGTCCGGCACCTTGCGCGCCGCGCGCTCGGCGAAGAACAGATGCCGCTGCGCCTTGGACTGCTCGCTGCCGAGCAACTGCATGAAGAGCTCGCGCTCCTGTTTGGCGCCCTCATCGAAGGGCAGGGTGGCGGCATTGCGCACCGCGCGGGCACAGGCGAGCGGAGCTTCGAGACCGCGCGTGCGCTTGGTCAGCGAGCCGGCGAGCGCGTCGAAGGCGGCCTGATCGAAAGCGAGCTTGTCCTGCCGGTCGCGCACGCGCATAAGCGAGAGCTTTTCGGAAACAGCCTTGCGCGAAAAGGCGATGGCCGCCGCAATCACGTCTCCCTCGGCAATGGCGTCCGCCAGGCCGAGCTCGCGGGCCTTTTCGGCTCCGATGGGATCGCCGGTGACGATCATCTTCAGCGCTTCCTCCATGCCGATGACGCGCGGCAGACGCTGGGTGCCGCCCGCCCCCGGCAGGAGCCCGATCTTGACTTCCGGCAGGCCGAATTGCGCATCCGGGCTGGCGATACGGAAGTGAAAGGCCAGCGCCAGCTCCAGCCCGCCGCCGAAGGCGACACCCCGGATCGCAGCCACGGTCGGTTTTTCGATTGCATCGAGCAGGGCGATCAGCTCATGCAAAGTTGGTGATTGGGGTGGCTTGCCGAATTCGGTGATGTCGGCTCCGCCGCTGAACGTCGTGCCGCTCGTGCCGACAACAATGGCCTCGACGGCGGCATCGTCGCGCGCTTTTTCCAGAGCCTCACCAAGGCCCGTTCGGACCGCGTGATTGAGAGCGTTTACCGGGGGGTTGTTGATCCGGATGATGGCGACACCACCGTCATTGCTGAGCTGAACCGGAACTGTCAAGCTATCGTCCTTCCGCTGCCGAATGCCTGGAAAGTCAAGATGATCGGGAAGCAAATTCTGCATCGTGGAATATTATTCCGCAGAATTGACATGAAGCTTATGATGTGGTGCACTCCTTGTCAACGAACCGCCAGGAAGAAGATCTGCTTCATTGGGACGGGGTGAAGCGGTCTTTTCATGTAAAATACGAAAAGCTTGCATGATTTTCCGATTATATCTCATAATCGTGAAAAAGGGAGGAGAAGTAATGCGTTCCGGAGGCGCAATAAGGGATCAATCCAAGGCTTTGCGGTTACAGGCGGCGACCGGCGCCCGCTCTCAATAGGCGGAGCACGAAAAATGCTGTCTGTATCTGAGGGCAGGGCGGAGCCTTTGCTTGAAGTGCGGGATCTTTCGATGCACTTCGGCGGTATCGTCGCGCTCGAAGAAGTCTCCTTCCAGCTCCAGCGCGGCCAGATCCTTGGCCTGATCGGGCCGAACGGCGCGGGCAAGACCACCCTGTTCAACTGCCTGTCGCGGCTCTATCAGCCGACATCCGGTGACATCCTCTTCGAAGGACGCACCTTGCTCGACCGGCCGGCCCACCGTATTGCGGAGATCGGCATCGGGCGCACCTTTCAGAATGTCGCGCTGTTCAATCACCTGACCGTCCTCGACAATGTGCTGATCGGCGCCCATGCGCGCGGCCACAGCGGTATCATCGGCGACGCCTTGACGCTGCCGCGGACGCGGCGGGAGGAGAGCGGGCTTCATCAGCAGGCGATGAAGATCCTCGCCGATCTCAGCCTTGAAGACGTGGCCCACCGGCTCGCCAGTGGGCTGCCTCTCGGTATGCTGAAGCGGGTCGAGATGGCCCGCGCGCTTGCCGCCAGGCCGAAGCTGATCCTGCTGGACGAGCCCGCCGGCGGCCTCAATCACAAGGAGATCGATGAGCTCGCCCGCTTCATCCGCGACATCCGCGATGCGCGCGGCATCACCGTGCTTCTGGTCGAGCACCATATGGGGCTGGTGATGTCGATCTCGGATGCGGTCGTCGTCCTGAATTTCGGCCGCAAGATCGCTCAGGGTAGCCCTTCCGAGGTACAGCGTCATCCCGAGGTCATCCAAGCTTATCTCGGGGTGGCGGCGTGATGACCGACATCCTCGAAGTCGAAAATCTGAAAGCTTTTTACGGACCGGTGCCGGCGCTGCACGGCATCGATTTCACCATTCCGGAAGGCGGCGTTGCGGCTCTGCTAGGCGCGAACGGCGCCGGGAAAACCACGACGCTCCGCGCAATCTCCGGCATGGTCCGCGCCACCGGCAGTATCCGCATCGACGCGCGTCCCATCGTCGGCTGCTCGCCGGAGACGATCGCGCGCCTCGGCGTCGCCCATGTTCCGGAAGGCCGCGGGACCTTCAGTAGCCTGACGGTCGGCGAGAACCTGCGGGTCGGGGCGATCATCCGCTCCGATCCGAAAGCCGTTTCGACCGATATCGAGCGCTGCTTCAGCTATTTCCCGATCCTCAAGGCGCGTTACCACCAGCAGGCGGGCACGCTCTCGGGCGGGGAGCAGCAGATGCTCGCCGTGGCGCGCGCGCTGATGCTGCGGCCGCGCCTCATGCTGCTGGACGAGCCGTCCTTCGGCCTCGCGCCGATGGTGGTGCGCGATCTCTTCGACATTCTGCGCAGGATCAACAACGCCGAACGGGTGAGCATGCTGATCGTGGAGCAGAATACTGCGCTCGCTCTCGATCTTGCGAGCGAGGCCTATCTGCTCGAAACGGGGCGCCTCGTGCTTTCGGGGCCCTCCAGCCGGATCGGCGCCGACGACGGCGTCCGGCGCTCCTATCTCGGCTATTAACGGGACCGGCTCATGGAACTACTCATCCAGCAAGTTCTGAGCGGCCTCGCTTCCGGCGCCATCTATGCGCTGATGGCGCTTGCCGTGGTCATGATCTACCAGACCATCGGCTATCTGAATTTCGCCCAGGGCGAGATGGCGATGTTCTCGACCTTCGTCGCCTGGCAGCTCCTCAGCTGGGGCGTGCCCTACTGGATCGCCTTCGTGCTGACGATCGCGCTCTCATTCATCGGCGGCGTGCTGATCGAACGCATCGTGTTCAAGCCGATCCGCAACGCGCCCGAGCTAACCAATATCGTCGTCTTCATCGCGCTGTTCGCCATCTTCAACAGCCTTGCCGGCTTCATCTGGGATTTCACCATCAAGCCGTTCCCGACGCCGTTCGGCCAAGCGCCGCTGCTGTCGAGCGGAATTCTCAGCCTGCATCAGGCCGGCATGATCGGCGTGACGGCTCTTATGGTGTGTCTGCTTTATGGGTTTTTCCGCTATACGCGCCTCGGCCTCGCCATGCGGGCGGCGGCGGAGAATCCGGCGTCGGCGCGGCTCGTCGGCATCAGGGTCGGCTGGACCACGGCTTTAGGATGGGGCATGGCAGCAGCGATCGGCGCGGTGGCAGGAATGCTGATCGCGCCGGTCGTCTTTCTCGAGCCGAACATGATGCTGACCATACTGCTCTATGGCTTTGCGGGCGCCGTGCTCGGCGGGCTCACCAGCCCCGGCGGCGCAGTGCTCGGCGGCCTTATCGTCGGCGTCGTGGAGAGTCTCGCCGGTACTTACGTCCCCGTGATCGGCTCGGAGATCAAGCAGCCGATTGCGCTCTTTCTGATCGTCCTTGTGCTTGTCGTGAAACCG
Organism: uncultured Alphaproteobacteria bacterium; assembly: GCA_963798805.1. Classification (GTDB taxonomy): domain Bacteria; phylum Pseudomonadota; class Alphaproteobacteria; order Rhizobiales; family Rhodomicrobiaceae; genus CAVZCK01. The sequence continues at coordinate 1,535,759 of CAWCVC010000010.1, read as the reverse complement.
AGTGGCCTTTTCGGCCGCAGAACCGTGCAGCGGGTGTAAAGATGAGCCTTGGACAGGAGGTCGAGGTCGGCATGGCGGCGAAGACGGCCGGAAAGGCGGACGAGCAGGCCGCACCGAGCACCTGGCGCTCCTATCCGGTCATTTTTATCCTGTTGCTGGTTGCCGCGCTTTTCCTGCCCTTCACGCTGAAGAATTTCGCCATCTTCCAGCTCACCATGGTGATGATCTACGCCATCGCCATCATGGGCCTCAATCTGCTGACCGGCTTCAACGGCCAGTTCTCGCTCGGCCACGGCGCCTTCTTCGCCATCGGCGCCTATACCGCCGCAATCATGATGGATCAGTATGCGGTCGGCTTCTACTGGACCTTGCCAGCTGCCGCGGTCGTGTCGTTCGCTTTCGGCGTGCTGTTCGGCCTGCCGGCCCTGCGGCTCGAGAACATCTATCTCGCGCTGGCGACCTTCGCGCTTGCCGCCGTGATGCCGCAGCTTCTGAAACTGACGCCGCTCGAGCATTGGACGGGAGGCGTTCAAGGCATTGCGCTTGTAAAGCCGGATGCACCCCTCGGCCTGCCACTGAACCAGGATCAGTGGCTCTATTTCTTCACTCTGGCGGTCGCGGTCTTGATGTATTTCGGCGCCCGGAACATCGTCATCAGCCGCACGGGCCGCGCCATCACGGCGATACGGGACAATCCGATCGCGGCGCGTTCGATGGGCGTCAACATCTCCTACTACAAGACGCTGATCTTCGGCGTCAGCGCGCTCTATACGGGGGTCGCCGGCGCTCTGTCGGCCGTCGTCGTGCAATTTGTTGCGCCGGACAGCTTCACGGTCTCTCTCTCGGTCGCTCTGCTCGTCGGCCTCGTCATTGGCGGGGTTGGCTGGCTGCCGGGCGCATTTATCGGCGGAGCGTTCGTGCTCTACGTGCCGAACATCGCGGAGGAGGTCTCGAAGGGTCTCTCGGGCGCAGTCTATGGCGTGATCCTGCTTCTCGTCGTCTATCTCATGCCGTCAGGCGCCGGAGCATTGTGGCGCGCCGCCCAGGAGCATTTTAGTCGAAGGAGGAAATAAGCCGATGATGTCTCTCAACTTCCGCCATCTGACCCTAGCGGCCCTGGCCGTGGGAATTGCCGCAAGCCCAGCGGCCGCGCAGAAATACGATCCGGGCGCCTCCGACACGGAGATCAAGATCGGCAATATCAATCCCTATAGCGGCCCGGCCTCGGCCTATGGAACGATCGGGAAAACCATCGCCGCCTATTTCAAGATGGTGAACGATGAGGGCGGCATTAACGGCCGCAAGATCAACTTCATCTCCTATGACGACAGCTACAGCCCGCCCAAGGCTGTCGAGCAGGCCAGAAAGCTCGTCGAAAGCGACGAGGTGCTGCTGATCTTCCAGTCGCTCGGCACGCCATCCAACTCGGCGATCCGCAAATATATGAACGCCAAGAAGGTGCCGCAGCTTTTCGTAGCCACCGGCGCGACGAAATGGGGCGATTACAAAGACTACCCTTGGACGATGGGCTGGAACCCGCCCTACCAGAGCGAAGGGCGGATCTATGCGCAGTACATCCTGAAGAACCACCCCGATGGAAAGATCGCTGTCCTTTATCAGAACGACGATTATGGCAAGGACCTTTTGAAAGGCCTCAAGGACGGTCTCGCCAGCAAAGCCAGCATGATCATCTCCGAGGCGGCGTATGAAACCTCATCGCCGACGGTCGACTCCGAAATCGTGAAGCTGAAAGCCTCGGGCGCGGATATTTTCGTCAATGTCGCCACGCCGAAATTCGCGGCGCAGGCGATCAGAAAGGTCGCCGAGCTCGGCTGGAAGCCGGTGCAGATCCTCAACAACGTCTCTGTGTCGGTTGGCGCAGTGCTCAAGCCCGCAGGGCTCGAAAACGCCGCCGGCATTATCTCGACGGGCTACATCAAGGATCCGACCGATTCGACCTGGAAAGACGACGAGGGCATGAAGCATTTCCGCGAGTTCATGGCGAAATATTATCCCGAGGGCGATGTGAACTCGGCCTTCCCGCCCTACGGGTATTCCGCCGCGCAGGTCATGGTCCAGGTGCTCAAGCAGTGCGGAAACGAACTGACCCGCGCAAACATTATGAAACAGGCGGCCAACCTGAAGGATTTCAAGCCGGAGCTGCTCCTGCCGGGCATCGCCGTCAATACTAGCCCGACGGACTATTACCCTCTCGAGCAAATGCAGCTGATGCGCTTCGACGGCAAGAGCTGGAAATACTTCGGTCCCGTCTTGGAAGGCGGTCTTGGATGAGATCCCCGGTTTCGGGAATTCGTCTGACGCGTGTGCAGAAAAATATTCTGCATCGCGGAAAATGGTGAAGGCGTGACGCCTTCCTAAGATCCGGGAGCACCTGGCGAACGCCGGCCCTCGAGGCCGCCATCCGCGATGCTCCCGGCATGAAAACCTGCAGCGCAAAGAAAGGCTGGAGCGCAATGGACCTGCGTTTCACGAGTGAAGAGAACGCGTTCCGTAACGAGGTGCGCAGCTTCATGCAGACCGAGATCCCGGTCGAGATCCGCCGCAAGGTCGGCGAGGGCCAGGAGACCACGCGTGAAGATCTGGTGCGGTGCCAGCGCATTCTCAATGCCAAGGGCTGGGCCGTGCCGCGCTGGCCGATCGAATGGGGTGGCCAGCCATGGACGCCCGTCCAGCATTATATTTTCCTCGAGGAGATGCAGCAGAACAGCGTGCCGCAGCCGCTGCAATTCAATTGCGATATGGTTGGACCGGTGATCGCCCGGTTCGGCAGCAATGAGCAGAAGCATCGATTTCTGCGGCGCATCGCCAATCTCGACGACTGGTGGTGTCAGGGGTTCTCGGAGCCGGGCGCGGGCTCGGATCTGGCTTCTCTGAAGACGCGCGCCGTGCGCCAGGGCGATCACTACGTCGTCAACGGACAAAAGACCTGGACGACGCTCGCCCAATATGCCGACTGGATCTTCTGCCTCGTCCGCACGGACCCCGCCGCCAAGAAGCAGGAGGGCATCTCCTTTCTGCTCATCGATATGAAATCGCCCGGCATCACCGTCCGCCCGATCATCACCATCGATGGACGGCACGAGGTGAACGAGGTGTTCTTCGACGATGTCAAAGTGCCGGTGGCGAACCTGATTGGCGAAGAGAACAAGGGCTGGGACTACGCCAAATTCCTGCTCGGCCATGAGCGCACCGGTATCGCCCGCGTCGGCATCACCAAGCAGCGCCTCCGGCGTATCCGGCGCATTGCCGAGCAGACGCCGGCCGGCGAGGGCACGGTGTGGGATAACCCGGCCTTCCGGGCGCGTTTCGCGCTTGCCGAGATCGAGCTGAAGGCGCTGGAGATCACGCAGATGCGCATCGTCTCGCAGCAGCGGCGCGGCGAAGGCGGCAGGGACAGCAATGCCGCCGCTTCGATCCTGAAGATCAAGGGCTCCGAGCTGCAGCAGACGGCGACGGAGCTGCTTCTTGAAGCCGCCGGACCTTATGCGCTGATCCACATGGAGCGCGCCGGCGAGGCAGGCAGCAATGATCCGCTTGTCGAGCTTGAATGGGCGAGCCTCGCCGCCGACAACTATTTCAATTTCCGCAAGGTCTCGATCTACGGCGGCTCGAACGAAATCCAGCGCAACATCATTGCCAAGGCGGTCTTAGGACTTTGAGGGCTCTCAATGGATTTTGACTTAACCGAAGAACAAAGCCTCCTGAAAAGCTCGGTCGAGCGCCTGATCGGCGATCGCTACGGGGATTTCGAGCGCCGCAAGCTCTACCAGCAGAAGCCGGGCGGCTGGAGCGAGGCCATGTGGCAGGATTATGCCGCCATGGGGCTGACGGCGCTGCCTTTCGATGAGAGCCTGGGCGGCGTCGGCGGCGGGCCGGTCGAAACGATGATCGTCATGGAGGAGATAGGGCGCGGGCTCTGCCTCGAGCCGTTCCTCTCGACGGTGGTGCTCGGCGGGACAGCCTTGCGGCTGGCCGGCAGTCAGCAGCAGAAAGAGGCGCTGATCCCGCCAGTCATCGCGGGCGAACTCATCCTCTCCTTGGCCTATGGCGAACGTCAGGCCCGCTACGATCTCTTCGACGTGGCGACCACGGCAAGGCGGAACGGCAGCGGCTATGTTCTCGACGGGCAGAAGAGCGTGGTGCTGCATGGCGACAGCGCCGACAAACTGATCGTTAGTGCCAGGACATCCGGCGAGCGCCGTGATCACGACGGGATCACGCTGTTCATTGTCGACGCAGATAGCGACGGGATTGAAATTCACGGCTATCCCGCGCAGGACGGCCAGCGCGTCGCCGAAGTGACGCTCACGGGTGTGGCTGTGCCCGACGACGCCGTTCTCGGCCCGCCGGATCGCGGGTTCGGGATCCTCGAAGCGGTGATCGATCATGGTATTGCGGCCGTTGCTGCAGAGGCGGTCGGCGCGATGGACAGCCTCCAGGCGCTTACAGTCGACTATCTGAAAACGCGCCAGCAATTCGGCGTTCCGATCGGCAAGTTCCAGGCTCTGCAGCATCGGGCGGTCGATATGCTAGTCGCGCTGGAGCAGGCCCGCTCCATGGCGATGTTCGGCGCAATGATGCTGGAGAAGGGCGCCGAGGAGCGCCGTCAGGCGCTATCGGCGGTGAAGGTGCAGATCAACCGCTCGGCGCGGCTCGTCGGCCAGCAGGCGGTGCAGCTTCATGGCGGCATCGGCATGACGATGGAATATAAGGCCGGCCATTATTTCAAACGGCTGACCTCGATCGAGAACCTGTTCGGCGATACGGATTATCATCTTGCCCGCATGGCTGGCGGTCGCGGCTTGCTCGACGAGGCGCAGAGACCGGCCGCCGGGCCGGCGTAGATCCAGCATGATTCAGCGATAACGGCCGGGCACGAAGCGCGGAATTGCGCTTTGCGCCTTTGAATTTGCGGAACGGTTGGAGCCAAAATAAAAGCGGCAGCCGAAGCTGCCGCATCACAGTCTATGACAGGAAAGCCAAGGGGTGGCTTTATTTCAAGGGAGCGGTTGGAAGGAAGAACTTGGTGAAACGGACTTCGCCTGTAAAGTCTTCCTTAAACCCGCCTTCTCTCTCGAAATCGTGAGTAAAGTCGGTCGCAACGTGGAAATCGGCCATAATCGGGAATGAAAACTGAAGATGTCCCTTCAGGAAGTCGTCCTTGCCCAATGAGGTCGGTCCAAGCGCCGTCCCGAGTGCTCCGCCAGAAGCGATCTGGTCGCCGCCCCAGGACTTCTCGAGGCCAACGGCGACATGAGTTGCCTGGCCGAACTCGTAGCGCAGAAAGGCCTTGATATCGTAGGAGTTGTCCTGGCTGAGATTGTCAAACTGAACGCCAGGTGCGACTGCCAACGGGCTATCACCATCTGTGTGGAACGACGCATTGGCGATCACGTCGATCCAGAAATTCTTGAAGCCGAATTTGCCTAATCCTTCGGCATAGGCAATCTGCGGAACCCAGGTGAATTGATCGGGCGTTGAGACATTCGCTCCCTTGAATTTCTGATAGCTCCGGCCACCAGGCAGATAGAAGTAGTTGGTTAGTGCAAGGAAACGCTCCTCTTTCGGGGCATTGATCAGCCCGTAGCTCACGAACAGCACCGGATCAAACATGCCGTCCGCGCTGGTCAAATGCTCAGGCCCGACTCTGACCTCTTCGAAATTTCCGAACGTCAGGGCCGCCTCGAAGACTAGGGGATGATCGAAAAGTCGGGTGAAATAGGAGAACCGGGTTATTGACGTGAAGAGAGTAAGATCTCCATCTATGTTTTTCCCGCCTATCTCTTTGGCGAATATATTATTTTTCGATGTGACATAGGTGTCGCTATCGCGCCAACCGAGATATTGGATGGCGAGAAACGTGCCCGACGGCAGCGCAATGCCGTTCACGTCTCCGGCGTAGGTATCGCTGCTGTTGTCGGATACGGCGAACGCGGAATCGGAGAACCCGATCACCGATCCAGCCAGCGCGGCGCCCAATGCAAGGCTCCGCCATTTTTCAGACCTTTTTCTAGCAGCTAATGTGCGATTACAGTGTCCCTGCCTCGTCGTACCCATAACCTTCTCCCCCCAACCGAGTGTCATTTCTGACAAACTTGTCAGGGGTGATGATAGCGAGCGGGGACCCAGCCTCAAGCGCTTTCTCACTCAAGCCAAAATTTGAAGAGTTTGCCGTTGCCGAATAGCAACGCTAGCATTGATCAAGATTTATATTCATCAGATGCAAGGAATCCCGCACGTCTTACGGCCAACGGAATGGGTGTCGACTAAGAGATATTGAATTATTTTAACCAATTATTGGCTTTCAAAGAGTAGGGGCCGGAACGATCTCATGCCGCCGGTCCGAGAACGGACCAAAAGAACCTATACATAATCTTGCGCAACCATCTTTGCCGGCAAACACGCGTGCAAAGCCGAAATCGTTATTTTGCAGAATTAAATACTGCACAGCGGAATAATTTTGGTGGCGCGCGCCGGAACCCGTGATACCTAATTGCGGCGCGTCCGCTCCGCGGCCGTGATCACTGTCAGACAAACGTCGCCCAGGGCTCAACGAGCCCGACGCCCATTTGCGCGACCGAACCGCGTCAGAAAACGGCACCAGCATCAATGGCACGAAAGCGCGCCAACTTCGCTCATGAAGAGATCATCATATCGTCCGCGCGCAGCGGCGCGTCCGAGGATCGGCATTTCGTCGGCGCCCTGGCGCGCGGTCTGGAAGTCCTCGCCTGCTTCCGCAAGGGCGAAACCCTGCTCGGCAATCAGGATATCGCGGCTCGCTGCAAGCTGCCCAAATCGACAGTATCGCGCCTCACCTACACCCTGACGAAGCTCGGCTATCTGCACTATGTCGAGTCCGTCGCGAAATACCGCCTCGGAACCGCCGTTCTGGCTCTCGGCACGAGCATGCTGGCGCGCCTGGATATCAGGAATGTCGCGCGGCCTCTGATGGAGGAGTTGGCGCAGTTCTCCCGCGCCTCCGTGGCTCTCGGAGCGCGCGACCGTCTCAGCGTCGTCTATCTTGAATGTGTGCGCGGCCACACCACCATATCGCTGACGGTCGATGTCGGCTCGCGTCTTTCGATTTCCAGGAGCGCCATGGGACGCGCCTTTCTTGCCGCCTGCACCGAAGAAGAACGTGCGCCGATCCTAGAGGACATCCGGGCGCTCGACGAGGTGAGCTGGCCGAAAACCCGCGACGCGATTGCCAAGGCGATTTCCGACCACCGTACGCTGGGTTGTACCTGCTCGTTCGGCGAATGGAACGAAACGGTGAACGGCATTGCCGTCGGCTTTCGTCCGGGCGGCGGGCTGCCGCCTATGGTGGTCAATTGCGGCGCGCCTTCGATGATCGTCAGCGCAGAGTTCTTGCTCAATCACGCCCGGCCCCGGCTGATCGGCCTCTGCCGCAAGCTCGAAGGCAGCATGGGAAGCTGATTAGCCTTGCGGCCGCGTCTCAGGCCGCGGTGAGAAACGGCGTCGAGGTGATCTCGGGCAATGGCTTCGCCAATACGCTCTGAATTTTTTTCGGGGACACGCCAAGCGACTTGAGGGCCGTTTCAGCCAGCCTCTCCGGATAATTATCGTCCGTTTCGCCGCTGACGATTTTGAGCGTACCGAGCAGCAGGAGGCCGCCGACGGAGTGGCGCGCCATTTCCGGATCGTCGGCCGTGAACACACCGGCGCGAAGGCCCTCCTCGATGCTTCGCTTCAGCCGCTCGCCGATGGAAAGGCGAAGCTGCTGGCCCGACAGCATGCTTCTCAGAATGAACCAGCCCCAGACCGGATCGCTCTGGCTATGCTTCAGGCACGCTCGCAGCTCCATGGCGAAAGCCTCGACCCGGTCGGACGCCAGTTGGCCCACCCGCTCGTAAAGAGCCGCGCTCTCGGCGAGTGCCGCGTCGATCACCGCCGAGACGATGGCCTCTTTCGACGAGAAATGGTTGTAGAACGAGCCATAGCCTACATCCGCGGCTTCGGTGATGTCCTGGATGACGAGCCCTTCCAGCCCGCGCTTGGCGATGATCTCATAGGTGGCTTTCATGAGTTGGCGCCTGGTGTCTTCCCGGCGGCGCTCCGATCGGCTCTTGGGCGCCGTGGAGGAGGAAGACGTATTTTCCTTGCTCATGTAAACCTCGTCTCTTGCCAGCTTCGGCTCTTGGGGACGGTCGGCGATCTGCCGGCTGAGATACTTTATACCAGCCCCGGCAATGTGATCACCTGGATGCAAAGAGCCACAGCTAAAATCGGTCCGCGCTTTGGCAGTTGCCGATATATCAAAGCCGATCGGCCGGTCTGGCGGAACCGGAACTTTCTTTCGTTCACAAGATTGACCCGTATGATCCGGATGGCCTGTATACCCGGCTAGCGGGAGGGGTCATGCGCAGATTTCGGGATGCGCGCCCTTATGCCGGTGCGGATCGATGTCTTGAGCACCACGAAAACTGGCGCGACGCGGCCCGGCGCCCCATCTGGCGGGGAATATGATCCGAGGCATGGAGGATCGGCATGAAAAAGCTGAACGGAAAAACCGCGCTGGTCACCGGCTCGACTGACGGCGTCGGCAGAGTGGTCGCGAAGCGGCTCGCCGAGGCTGGCGCCCGCATATTCGTGCATGGCCGAAATCGGGAGCGCGGCGAGAGCTTGGTAGCCGAGATCGCCGAGGGTGGTGGCACGGCGGAATTCCTCGAGGCCGATCTTTCCTCGCTCGCCGAGGTCCGGCGCCTGGCCGAAACTGTCCGGCAGAAAACCGACCGGCTCGATATCCTCGTCAACAATGCCGGGATCGGCACGGGCGGGCGGCAATCATCCCGGCAGACCAGCGCCGACGGCTATGAGCTGCGCTTTGCCGTCAATTATCTCGCCGGCTTCTTGCTGACCCATTTGCTTCTCCCGCTGCTGAAGGAAAGCGCTCCGGCCCGCATCGTCAATGTCGCATCCGTCGGGCAGCAGGCGATCGATTTCGACGACGTCATGCTGACGCATGGCTATAACGGCGGGCGGGCCTATTGCCAGAGCAAGCTGGCGCAAATTCTGTTCACGATCGATCTCGCGAAGGACCTCGAAGGCTCCGGTGTCACCGTTAATGCTTTGCATCCGGCGACCTATATGAACACGACCATGGTCCGGCAGGCGGGCGTGACGCCATGGAGCAGCGTCGAGGAAGGCGCCGATGCGATCCTCAATCTTGCCGTCTCCGATGACCTCGAAAGCCGCAGCGGCCTCTATTTCAACGGCATGAGCGAGGCCCGAGCGGACCCGCAGGCCTACGACGCAGAAGCGCGGAGGCGGCTTAAAGCCATCAGCCTGGAGCTGACCGGCCTATCGTCGGACAAGAGTTCGGCCCGCGCATAAATATGATGACGCGCTGTTCGTTTCTCGCTGCGCTTCGCGGGCCGCGCAAATTGTGGTGGCGCTGAGAATCACTCGGCTCACAATTCTTAGGAACGATGCCTCCCGGACAATCTTTTCAACATGCCATGGGGAGAAAAGAAACGCTGCGCCGGCGGCCTGAGAACAGGCGGCCGCGAAGGCAAATGCGTCCGCAAAGTCCCAGTTCCGCATAGCAGGACAGTGGCTTATCCGACGCCTTTTTTGCACGAGCATAAGAATGCCCTTGCAACCGCCACATATGTTCACATATTAGCGCCGCATCGGAATCTGGACGACGGCATCGGCGATGGTCGCACGACGGTCCGTTCCGGCGGCAGCGTCACTCTGGTGATCCCGGATGCCTGCCACTCATCTGGAGCCAAAGTTCCTCAATGCGAACATCCGGCGCTTCGGAGACCGACTCGAAAGAGTCGGAGCCTCCCAGTATCAGGACGGTCTATCCGTCACCCGCTTCCCCTCACATCGCGGCAAAGGCCCCCCACGCGCTCGGCACGGCTTCGTCTGGCAAGGTGGTTGGCATTGCCGAAGCCCGTCGGGAAAGCTTCCCGATCGGCAAGCAGGCCCGCGCATTCCAGAAGCGCTTCTTCCCCGAAACCTCGGCGGCGGATTGGAGCGATTGGCGCTGGCAACTGAGATCCCGAATCAAGAGTCTCGCGACGTTGGAGCGCGTGTTCCGGCTCTCTGACGACGAGCGCGACGCGGTGATGCGGCATCAGGGCTCGCTGCCCGTCGGCATCACGCCCTATTACGCCAGCCTGCTCGACCGGGACAATCCGGAGGATGGTCTGCGCCGCACGCATATTCCGGTCGGCCAGGAATATCTGCGCACGCCCGGCGAGGCGGATGACCCGCTCGGCGAAGATCATGACGCCGCGGTGCCCGGCCTCGTGCATCGCTACCCCGACCGCGTTCTGTTCCTGGCGACAGGGTTCTGCTCGACCTATTGCCGCTACTGCACCCGGTCACGCATGGTCGGCGAAGCCGGCGGCGAATACTCGTTCTCCAAGTCGCAATGGGAGCGCGCTTTCGCCTATCTCGAAGCGCATCCGGAAGTCCGCGATGTGCTAATCTCCGGGGGCGATCCGCTGACGCTCTCGGACGACAGGCTCGACTATCTGCTCGGCCGCCTGAGACAGATCAAGCACATCGAGTTCGTCCGGCTCGGCACCAAGGTGCCGATCGTGCTGCCGATGCGCGTGACGCGGGCGCTGGTCCGCACGCTGAGAAAGCACCATCCGCTGTGGATGAGCGTGCATTTCACCCACCCGGCCGAGCTGACGACCGAGGTGACGCAGGCGACTGCCCGCCTCGTCGACGCCGGCATCCCGCTCGGCAGCCAGACCGTGCTGCTGAAGGGCATCAATGACGACATCGCCACCATGAAGCAGCTGATGCATGGGCTGCTGATGCGGCGCGTCAAGCCTTACTACCTCTATCAATGCGACCCGATCACCGGCTCGGCGCAGTTCCGCACGCCGGTGTCGAAAGGCATCGAAATCATCGAGGGCCTGCGCGGCCACACGACGGGCTACGCCGTGCCGCAATATGTCATCGACGCGCCGGGCGGCGGCGGCAAGATCCCGCTCCTGCCGGACTATATTGTGGGCCGCGATGGCGACGATCTGCTGTTGCGCAATTTCGAAGGCGGCATCTACCGCTACAAGGACCCGGACGGGAGCCTCGGTGCCGGCCGCGCCGTCGATCCCAGCCTGATTGCCGCGGCCAGGCCGGGAGCCTGACCGCCATGCATATCGGCTTCGTTTACGACCTGAGGGACGAGTATCTCGCCCTCGGTCACTCCGAGTTGGAGGTCGCCGAGTTCGATACGGCCTCCACTATTGCCGAAATCGAGGCGGCGCTCGTCCGCCTCGGCCATAGCGTCGATCGCATCGGACGGGGGCAGGCGCTCGCAGCCCGGCTCGCCGCGGGCGAACGCTGGGATCTGATCTTCTCGATTGCCGAAGGCTTGTCGGGCCGGTCGCGCGAGGCGCAGGTTTCGGCGCTCTGCGAATTGTTCGACCAGCCTTACGCCTTCTCGGACCCGCTGACCATGGCGGCAACGCTCGACAAGGGCGTCGCTAAGCGCATTATCCGCGATCACGGTTTGCCGACCGCTTCGTTCGCCGTGCTCCGGTCGGCAGCCGATGCGTTGGCGGTCGATTTGCCGTTCCCGCTGTTCGTCAAGCCGGTGGCGGAAGGGACGGGCAAGGGCTGCGAGGCCGCGTCCCGCGTCGCCAGCCGGGAGGAGCTTGCCGGGGCGTCGGCAAATTTGATTGCCCGGTTCGGCCAGCCCGTCATTTGCGAGACGCTGCTGCCGGGCCGCGAGTTCACGGTCGGCATTCTCGGTACCGACGAAACCGCGAGGGTGATCGGGGTGATGGAGATCGCGGTCAAGCCGGGGATCGAAGACCGTATCTACTCCTTCGAGAACAAGGAACTCTGCGAAGAGCGTGTCATCTATGAGCTTGCCGACGATGCAGAGGCGAGGCGCGCCGGCGAGATCGCTCTCGCCTGTTACCGCGCGCTCGACTGCCGCGATGCCGGCCGGGTCGATCTCAAGCTCGACGCCGCGGGTGAGCCGCAGTTCCTAGAGCTGAACCCGATCGCAGGTTTGCACCCGACCCATTCGGACCTGCCGATGATCGCGACTAAATGCGGCCTCGGCTATGACGGCCTGATCGGCGGCATCGTCGACGCGGCCGCGCAGAGGCTCGGCATCGGCGGGGCGCCTTCCGCCCGACGCCCCTTCGCGGAGGTCGCGTAACGGCCATGTCCAACCGCTATATCCCCGTCATCCACGGCGCGGCAATCGACAGGCCAGATGAAGAGGACACGGTGATCACGGCGTCGGCCGTGGCCGAGAGCCTCAATCGCATGGGCTACGAAAGCGAAATCATCGCTCTCGACCGGAAACTGGCAGATCTGCCGCGTCTCGCCGCGCGGGCGCCGCTCGTGATCTTCAATCTTGTCGAGTCGCTGGGCGGCGACGGCACGCTGGCGACCCGCCCGCTCGCGGCGATGGATCGCCTCGGCCTTCCCTATACGGGCGCCGGCACCGCCGCCTATTCCTCATCGACCTCCAAGCTGGCGGCCAAGGAGCGTCTCGCCGCGCACAATATCCCGACCCCGCCCTGCTGGGCGCGCGGCGAAGGCGTTCCGGCGGACAAGACCGTCATCGTCAAGTCGGTCGACGAGCATGGCTCGCTCGGTATGGACGGCGCCTGCATCGTTTCCGGCGATCGGGCGGCGGTCGAGGTGCGCGGGCGCGAAGCCCGTTTCGGCGGACGCTTCTTCGCCGAGGAATTCATCGAGGGCCGCGAGTTCAACGTCGCTTTGATCGAGTTGGCCGGGCGCCTGCGCGTCCTGCCGGTGCAGGAGATTGATTTCTCGGACATGCCCGCAGACTGTCCGCGGATCGTCGATTATGCCGCGAAGTGGGATCAGAGCTGCGACACCTATCACCTGACGGCGCGCCGGTTCGGCCTGGAGCGCAGGGAGCCCCGGCTCGCGCGCGAATTGGCCCGGCTCGCGCGGGCGGCGTGGAACGCCTTCGGCCTCTCCGGCTATGCGCGCGTCGATTTCCGCGTCGCTACGGATGGCGCACCTTATGTGCTCGAGGTGAATGCCAATCCCTGCCTTGCTCCGGATGCCGGTTTTGCCGCCACCGCGGCCGAGGCCGGGCTTGCCTATGACGAGATCATCGCTAGGATCGTACGAGCCGCAATTCCTGCCGCACAACGAGCCGCATGACATGCTCAGGATCCGGAAGATCCGGAACGTGCTCGACGAGGCCGACCGCGACACGGTCGGCGAGGTGCAGACGATCCTCAGGGCGCAGTTCCCGCTGATGCCGGTGGCGGAGATCGAGAAGCTGCCTGACCAGCTGACCGATCCCGTGCGCTACCGCTTCATCTCCAAGCTTCTCGTTTCCGAGACGCAGAGAGGCAAGGTGCGTGCCTTCGCCGTCCTGCTCAATTTCGCGGATCTTTCGGTTGCGTATTTGGAGACGATCTCCGCTGCGCCCGGGCTAACCGGCGGCGGCCTCGGGACAGCGCTTTACGACGCGGTGCGCGAGGAGGCGATCGAGATTGGAGCGCGGGGCCTCTATTTCGAATGCCTGCCGGACGACCCGGAACTCAGCCCCGATCCGAAGATCCGCCGCCAGAACGAGCGGCGGCTGAGGTTCTATGAGCGCTATGGCGCCCTGCCGATCATCGGCACGGCTTACGAGCAGCCCGTCTTGGCCGGCACCACCGACAGCCCCTATCTCGTCTTCGACGGTCTGGATCGCTATACGCTGCCATCTCCGCCCGACCTTGCCCGCATCGTGCGCGCCATCCTCGAGCGCAAATATGGCGAGGTCTGTCCGCCCGCCTATATCGACATGGTGGCAAAATCGGTGAAAGCCGGAAAATACACCCTGCGCCCGCCGCGCTATGCCGACCGGCCCGAGCCCTCGCGTGTGCCGCCTCACACGTCGCCGCGTCTGTCTCAGCCGATCGCGCTCGTCGTCAACAACCGCCACAGCATCCACCACATCCGCGAGCGCGGCTATGTCGAGGCGCCGGTGCGCGTTCCCGCCATCATGCGCGAGCTGGCCAAGACCGACCTATTCGAGACGCTGCCCGCGCGCGACTTTCCCGACCGCTGGATCCGCGAGGTGCATGATGGCGGCCTCGTCGATTACATCCGCGAGGCCTGCGCGGAAGCGCCGGAGAAAAAATCGATCTATCCTTACGTCTTCCCCGTCCGCAACGTGGCGCGCAAGCCGAAGGAGCGTTCCGTGCTCGCCGGCTATTGGTGCATCGACACCTTCACGCCGATTAACCGCAATGCCTATCCGGCGGCGCGCCATGCCGTCGACTGCGCGCTGACTGCCGCAGACGAGGTGCTCGGCGGCCGGCCGCTGGCCTATGCGCTGGTGCGTCCGCCCGGCCACCACGCCGAGCATCGCGCTTTCGGCGGCTTCTGCTATTTCAGCAACGCCGCCATCGCTGCCCATTATCTGTCGCGCCATGGCCGCGTGGCGATCCTCGACATCGACTATCACCACGGCAATGGTCAGCAGGACATTTTCTACGAGCGCTCCGATGTGCTGACAGTCTCGGTCCACGGCGCGCCGAGCTTTGCCTATCCCTATTTCACCGGCTTTCGCAATGAGCGCGGCCGCGGGCGTGGCGCGGGTTACAATATGAATATCCCGCTCGCCGAGACGATCACGCCGGACGAGCACCGGGAGGCCGTCGCGCGCGGGCTGCGACGCATCGCCAGGCACGATCCGAAATATCTGGTCGTCGCCGTCGGTTTCGATACCGCCAAGGGCGATCCGACCGGCACCTGGTCCAATCGCGCCGGTGATTTCTACCGGCTTGGCCAGATGATCGGCGCGGCGGGCTATCCGACAGTGATCATCCAGGAGGGCGGCTACAGGGTGCGCACGCTCGGCATCAATGCGCGCAATTTCTTCTCAGGGCTCGCCGCCGGCATGGCCGATGCGCGGCCGGCGCCTGCAAAACGCCCGCCGCCACCCAAGAAAGGCGCCAAGCTGCCGCTCGCCTGGCGCGAGACGGTTGCCATGGACGATGTGGAGCCGATCCGACGTCTCGTTGCCGGGACTGGCATGTTCACGCCTGCAGAGGTCGACATCGCTGTCGAGCTGGCGACGGAGCGGATCACGAAAGGCAGCGCCTCCGGCTATGAATTCGTGCTCGCCGAAGCGGGCGGGCGCCTCGTCGGCTATGCCTGTTATGGGCCGACTCCGGCCACCCAAGGAACGATTGACCTCTATTGGATTGTCGTCAGCGTCGATTATCAGGGGAATGGCATAGGCCGCGAAATCCTGACGCGGGCCGAGGAAGCGGCGCGCCGGATCGGCGGTGAACGGCTCTATGTCGATACCTCGTCGCAGGAGAAATATGAGCCGACACGGGCCTTCTATCGCCGCACCGGCTTCCGCAAGATCGCAGAGCTGACGGATTTCTATCGCTTGGGTGATAATAAGGTCATATTCGTCAAATCCATTGCGGCCTGAGTTATGAGTAAGAATACGACGCAGGCAAGCGGCAGCGCCGCCGCTGGCGAACTGCTCGACTGGGGCGTCCGGCGCATCAAGGTGGTGCCGGGGATCTCGCCTGGCCGTGGGCGTGGATTGTTTGCGGCAGAACCGATCGCCGCGGGCGAAATCATCGAGCGGGCCTGCACGGTCTATATCGACGCCGAACAGGCGCTGAGGCTCGACAAGATGCTGCCGCTCGGAGACTTCTATTTCCAGCATCCGCTCTCTAAAGAGGAGGGGCTGATGGTGCTGGGCCTTGCGAGCCTCTGCAACCATGCGGATGACCCGAACGCCGATGTCCGCTTCGAGGATGGCGGGCGTTGCGGTTGGGTCGCCGTGCTCCACGCACTGCGCGACATCCCAAAGGGAGGCGAAATCACCTATCGCTATCGCTGCCAGCTCTGGTTTCCGGTGGACGGCGCGTAGGGTGGCGCCAAGCTCCAGTGTGCGGGTGAAATCAAGGAGGAAGACTCATGGCGACGGGTAACGACTTGCGCCTTATGGCGCTGGCTTTGGAGGGCACAACCGAGGCGCCGCATTTCGACCGGGCGGCGTTCAGGGTCGCGCGCATTTATGTGACGCTTGCGGCCGACGGCAAGACAGCGAACTTCAAATTTGAGCCCGACGAGCAGGAATTCAAATGCATGATGGCGCCGGAAGCCTTCGCGCCGATCCCGAACGCCTGGGGCAAGCAGGGCTGGACGAGCGCCGATCTCTCCAAGCTGAGCAGCGCCGAGCTCAAGCAGGCGCTTGAGATGGCATGGGCGCACGCCCAGCCGAAGAAGAGCAGACGGCGCTGATCTGATGCCGTGCTTGGAGTGGCACCAATCGAGATCGTTTCCGAGGATAGTTCAACCAGGGCGCTCTCCCGATGGGGAGCCGAAAGAGAAAATCTTGTGCAAGGTGTCATCTCGGACGGCCAAACGCCGGGCCGGGACCCAATCGCGCGATCTGCAAGCTCGTGCTTCGCGGTGAAGTGAAGCCAATGGGCCCCGGCTCAAGGCAGGGGCGACGTCCGCATCTGGCTCTCTCCCGACCGTCGCTCTACTCGGCGGCGACCATGGCCGGCTCCGACGCGGCAATCGGCTCGACCTTCGCCGCGCAGAACTTGAACTCCGGGATCTTGCCCATCGGGTCGAGCTGCGGGTTGGTCAGGATATTGGCGGCAGCCTCGCCGAAGCAGAAGGGGATGAACACCATGCCCTGGGGCACGTCGCGATCGAGGCGGGCCTTCAGCACGATCTCGCCCCGGCGCGTGGTCACCCGGACCTCCGAACCCGGCGCGATGTTCATGCGGCCCATGTCGCGGCCGTTCAGGCAGGCGATCGCTTCCGGCTCAAGCTCGTCGAGCGCAGTCGCGCGGCGCGTCATGGCACCGGTGTGCCAATGCTCGAGAAGCCGCCCGGTGGTCAGCACCATCGGATAGGTCTCGTCGGGCAATTCGGCCGGCGGCTCGACATCGGCGGCGACGATCTTGGCGCGCCCGCTCGCGGTCGGGAAGCCGGTGGCGAAGATGATCTCGTTGCCCGGCTGGTCCGGCGCATCGCAGGGATAGGTGACGGAGCCTTCGCGCTCCAGCCGATTCCAGGTGATGTTGTCGAGCGAGTCCATCATCTGGGTCATCTCGGCGAAGACGTCGCGCGGATGGCTGTAGGACCAGGGAAGGCCGATGCGCTGCGCAAGTTCCTGGATCAGCTCCCAATCCTGGCGCGCATTGCCGGGCGGATCGATCACCGGACGGCTGATCTGCACCTGGCGGTTGGTGTTGGTGAAGGTGCCCCATTTCTCCGCATGGGCGGAGGCGGGCAGCACCACATCGGCGTGCCAGGCAGTCTCGGTGAGGAACAGGTCCTGCACGACGAGATGCTCGAGCTTGGCGAGCGCCTGCCGGGCGTGAGTAGTGTCCGGGTCCGACATCGCCGGGTTCTCGCCCATGATGTACATGCCCTTGATCTTGCCGGCGTGGATCGCGCCCATGATTTCGACCACGGTCAAGCCGGGCTTCGGATCGAGCGAGCGGCCCCAGAAACTCTCGTAACGCGAGCGGATGTCGTCACTGGCCACGGATTTATAATCCGGAAACACCATCGGGATCAGGCCGACATCGGAGGCGCCCTGCACATTGTTCTGGCCGCGCAGAGGATGCAAGCCGGTGCCTGGCCGGCCGACATGACCGGTGACGAGCGCCAGCGCGATCAGGCAGCGGGAATTGTCCGTACCGTGAACATGCTGGGAGATGCCCATGCCCCAGAAGATGATCGACCGCCCCGACGTGGCGTAGAGCCGCGCGATCTCGCGGATCTTTGCGGCGGGAATGCCGCAGACGGCCTCCATCTTCTCGGGCGGGAACTGCTTGATGCGCTCTTTCAGCTCGTCGAAGCCGTCCGTGTAGCCCTGAATATATTGCAGATCGTAGAGGTCTTCCTCGATGATGGTGTGCAGCATCGCATTGAGCAGCGCGACGTCGCTGCCGGGCTTGAATTGCAGCACATGCCTCGCATGGCGCGCCAGCCCTTGAGTTTGTCCGCGCGGGTCCATGACCACCAGCGACGCCCCGCGCTTGGCGGCGGCCTTGATGAAGGTCGCGGCGACCGGATGGTTCTCGGCCGGCCGCGCGCCAATAACGATGATGCAGTCGGCGTCCTTGGTGGCGGTGAACGGCGCCGTCACCGCGCCGGAATTGACGCCCTCCATCAGCGCGGCCACCGAGGAGGCATGGCACAGCCGCGTGCAGTGATCGACATTGTTGGTGCCGAAACCCTGGCGGATCAGCTTCTGGAACAGATAGGCTTCCTCGTTCGAGCCCTTGGCCGAGCCGAAGCCGGCAAGCGCCGAGCCGCTGTCGCGATCGAGAATGCGCTTGAGGCCGCCGGCGGCGCGGTCGAGCGCCTCCTCCCAACTGGCCTCGCGGAAATGCGTCCAAGGATTGCGCGGGTCGATCTTGATGTCGCCGCTCTTTGGCGCGTCGTCGCGGCGCACCAGCGGTACGCCAAGTCGATCGGGGTGGCTGATATAGTCGAAGCCGAAGCGGCCCTTGACACAGAGGCGATTCTCGTTGGCCGGGCCGTCGCGGCCGTCGATATGCAGGATCTTGTTGTTCTTGACGTGAACGCTGGTCTGACAGCCGACGCCGCAATAAGGACAGAGCGAATCGACCGTCCGCTCGGCGAATTCGGTGCGCACGCCGCGCTTGTCGAGCAGGGCCAACTCCATCAGCGCGCCAGTCGGGCAGGCCTGCACACATTCGCCGCAGGCGACACAGGTGGAGGTGCCCATGCCGGCGTCGAAATCGAAGACGATCTTGGAGCCGGAGCCGCGATAGGCCATGCCGATGACATCGTTCGACTGAACCTCGCGGCAGGCGCGCACGCACAGGCCGCATTGGATGCAGGCATCCAGATTGACCGCCATGGCTGGGTGCGTGCTGTCCGGTGCCGGCTGCGACCGACTCGGATAGCGGCTCACCGCACCGATGCCCATGCGATCGATCCAGCCCCAGAACTCCAACTCCGGATCATGCGAGACCTCGCGCGTCGGCTGATCGGAGAGCAGAAGCTCGAAAACCATCTCCTGCGCCTTCTTGGCCCGCTGGCTGGCACTGCGCACCTTCATGCCCTCGGCCGGCATGCGCTTACAGGAGGCGGCGAGAACACGCTCGCCCTCAATCTCGACCATGCAGGCGCGGCAATTGCCGTCGGCGCGGTAGCCCGGTTTCGGCTGCCAGCACAGATGTGGGATTTCGGTGCCGAGACGCTTGGCGACTTGCCAGATGCTTTCGCCCGGCTGAGCTTCGACCTGACGGCCGTCGAGCTCGAAAATTACGGTCTTGCTCATCGCAAATCCTCCGGGAAGAATTTGAATACGGATAGGAGCGGGTTCGGAGCTGCCTGGCCCAGCCCGCATATCGAGGCGTCGGCCATCACCTGCGCCAGATCGCGCAGGGCGGCGTCATTCCACGGACGCCTTTGCATGAGCGCGACGGCCTTTTCGGTGCCGTTGCGGCAGGGCGTGCATTGGCCGCAGCTCTCATCGGCGAAAAACCGCATCAGATTGAGCGCGATGTCCTTGGTGTCGTCCTTGTCGGAGAGGATGACGACCGCATGCGAGCCTACGAAGCAGCCATATTTCTCCAGCCGGCCGAAATCGAGCGGCTCATCGCCGAGCGAGGCGGGCAGGATGCCGCCGGATGCGCCGCCCGGCAGATAGGCTTTGAAGCTGTGCCCGTCTTCCATGCCGCCGGCGAGCGCGATCAGGTCGCGCACGGTCGAGCCGGCCGGAGCGATGATCACGCCCGGCTGTTTCACGCGGCCCGAGACGGAATAGCTGCGCAGACCCTTAGCGCCGTTCTTGCCCTGGCTGGCGAACCAATCCGCACCGTTTTCGATGATCTTCGGCACCCAATAGAGCGTCTCGACATTATTGACGAGCGTCGGCCGGCCGAAAATGCCGAATTCGGCGACATAGGGCGGGCGATGGCGAGGCAGGCCGCGCTTGCCTTCGATCAACTCGATCATCGACGATTCCTCGCCGCAGATGTAAGCGCCTGCGCCGCGGCGCAGATGCAGCTTGGTGTGCGGCGCCAACCCCGCCTCGACGAGCTTCGGCAGTTCGGCCGAGAGAACGGCGTGGATCGCAGGATATTCGTCGCGAAGATAGATATAGACGTCGCTAGCCTCGACCGCCCAGGCGGCGATCAGCACGCCTTCGAGGAATTGATGCGGGGCCTGCTCGAGGAAATAGCGGTCCTTGAAGGTGCCGGGCTCGCCCTCGTCGGCATTGACGGCCATCAGCCGCGGGCCGGGATAGCCGCGCACGATGCCCCATTTGCGGCCGGTCGGGAAACCGGCGCCGCCAAGACCACGCAAGCCGCCGTCGGAGAGCGTCGCGATGACGTCCTCGACCGTTCGCGCGCCGGACAGGCAAGATTGCAGCACGCGGTAGCCGCCCGCAGCACGATAAGCCTCGAGGCCCTGATAGGCTGGAATTTCAGGCTTCACCGACCCCGAAGCAGCGGCTCGCACCGAGTTCGACACTGGCGCGGCCGATCTGGCGATGGCCGACCGCGCAGGCCGGGGCCTTGTCGCAGGCGCCCATGCACGGCGCGTGCTCGATCCGCACGCCGGGCATATTGGTCGCCTTGAGGTGGGCGATCAGCGCCTCGGCGCCGGCCATCATGCAGCTCACCGAATCACAGACCCGGATCGTCAGCGGCGCCGGACGCGCCTCGCCGTCGCGCAGCACGTCGAAGTGATGGTAGAAGGTTGCGACCTCATAGGCTTCCGCCATAGGGATGCGCAACTCCTCGGCAAGGGCGTGCAACATGCCGGCGGGGATGCAACCTTCGCTATCCTGGATGAGATGCAGATATTCGATCAGCAGATCGCGCTGGCGCGGTCTGTTGCCCAGGAGCGCGCGGACGGCCGCAACATCGGCCTCATCGAGACGGCGCCCCTTGGGGAAGAATCCCTTGCGGGGACGCACAATTTCGCCGGCTTCGGCCGGATCTCCATAGCTCATGCGATTCTTGCCTTGTTGGTTTCGCGGGCGCACGAAAACCGGGCCCGTTCAGTCATAACGGCGCCGGCCCGTCCGCAAATCCTTTTTTGCAAGGAGCTGCGCGGCCGCGCGGCATCCCCACATTGACGATTCTGGCTCCACTGCGGCATCAGAATCAAGAGAGCGTTCCCGTCGCGCAATAAAAAAAATCTATCGTTCTCCGGCGTCGGGACGCGAAATCCTTTTCGCCTGCTCCAGCAGCGTGGCGATGATCGGCGTATGAGGCTCCCTGTAGGCGGCAACCAATCCGACCAGATGCGACGCGTCAGGCTCGACGATGGGGATAGCCTTGATATCCTCCCAGGGACCGAAAGTCTCGATCAGTTGCCGCGGCATGATGCCAGCCCATTTGCCGGTCCGGATATGAGCGAACAGCGCGATCATCGAGTCGGAGACCAGCGTCGGATGGGCGGTCGCCCCCGCCATGGCCAGGTGGTGATTGATGATCCGTCGGTTCTGCATGTCCGGCGTAAGCAGGCAGAGCGGCAGCTCGCTAACCTCTTTCCAGCTTACCGATTTCCGCGAGCCGTAGGTTTCGGGACCCGAAGCGACCAGGCAATAATGCTCCGAATAGAGCGGCACCGTAATCGCGCGGCCGAGGGGTTCATTATCTAGATAGGTAATGCCGGCGTCGATTTCGAGGTTTTCCAGGAGCGACAGGATCTCGATCGATGAGCGCGACAATACCGAGAAGGTCACGTTAGGATGCTGCTCGCGGAATGGTCCCGTCAGCTCCGGAATCATGGCGAGCGCTGTCGGTATCACCGCAATCCGGACATGGCCCGACAGACCGTATCTGGCGCTCCGGATCTCTTCCCGCATCGAGCGGGCATCGCCAACGATCCGCCTTGCCCATTCCAGAAGGCGTTGTCCTTCCGGCGTCAGTCCGAGGAAGCGTGAGCCGCGCCGCACCAGCATCACGCCGAACTGGTCCTCGAGCTGCTTGACCGCGGCCGAGAGTGTTGGCTGCGTGACGCCGCATTCCTCGGCGGCGCGGCCAAAATGCTTCTGCCTGGCCAGGGCGATGAACATTTCGAGCTTATCGATCATGATCGATGGTTCACGAGGACGGTTTGGCGCAAGCACGGCTGCGCTCCAGATATGACCATGAAGGGCTCGCCTTTCGGAGCGCTGGATGGGAATTGGCGCAGATACGGCGGCATCGCGCCGGAAGCATGGCTCTCGGAACCAGTCTAACGTGCCAGAAACTCTATCGCCACAACATGAAGGATGCGAGCTAGCCCGGAAAATTCATGGCGGTTTGGCGGATGTAGCTCAACCCTTTGACCTCGCGTAGGATTTGGTTGCTGAAGCCGATCCGCGCGATTTTCAAGGGAGCCCATCCGCCATGGACAATCCTATGCTGCCTCTGCCAGGCCTGTCACCGGTTCTTGGCAAGTCTGTTGTAGCGCGCTTTGACGGCGGGCAAATGTCATCAGATGCAGGGGTGCTGGTGCTGCGGGAAATCGAGCAACGCCTTCGCATCGCCGAGCGGGTGGCCAGCTGTCTCAACGATCCGCGAGCCCCAGCCCAAGTGGTTCACGGCGTCGCCGACATGATCCGGTTCCGCATGCTGATGATCGCTTCCGGCTATGAGGACGGCAACGATGCCTCGGCCCTGCGATCCGATCCTGCGTTCAAGCTGGGACAGGGGGTTCTGCCTTCCAGCCCCGACCTGGCTTCGCAGCCGACCCTCTCGCGCCTGGAGAATTGGCCCGATCTTCGTTCGCTCAGGCTCATGGGGCAGGCGCTCGTCGATCTCTATTGCGCGTCCTATGCCCGGGTACCGAAGCGCATTGTGCTCGATCTCGACGACACCTTCGATGCCGTGCACGGCGGGCAGCAGCTTCGCTTGTTCAATGCCCATTACGACGAATACGGTTTCCAGCCGATTATTGTGTTCGACGGCGACGGACGGTTCGTGACCGCCATGCTACGTCCGGCCAAGCGTCCCAAGGGCGTGGAAATCGCCAAGTTCCTCCGCCGTCTGCTGAGGGCGATCCGGGCCAACTGGCCCGCCACGCAAATTCTGATCCGCGCCGACAGCCACTACTGCTGCCCCGAGGTGATCGATTTCTGCCGGGCGAACGGCCTCGACTTCATCTTCGGCGTTGCCCCGACCACCACCCTGCGCCGCCATGTCGAAGCGTTGGAGGTCAGCACCCAGGCGCGCTTTGAGGCCGGCGCGAAGACGGCCAAGCTGCGACGCTTCAAGGAGTTCTACGACGGCGCCGCAAGCTGGAGCCGCGTCGAGCGCATCATAGCGCGTGTCGAGGCTGGCGAGGAGGGAACCGATACGCGGTTCATCGTCACCAATCTCGCAGGCGGCAAGGCAAAGACGCTTTACCAGGACGTCTATTGCCGCCGAGGCCGTGCGGAAAATCATATCAAATCCTGGAAAACCCATATCGCCGCCGACCGAACGTCCTGCAGCAAGGCGACCGCCAACCAGTTCCGCCTGTTCCTGCATGCCGGCGCCTATTGGCTGCTTTGGGCCTTGCGCACCGCGATGCCGAAGCGCTCGGCCTGGCGCGTGGCGCAGTTCGATACCTTGCGCCTGAGGCTCGTCAAGATCGCCGCGCGTGTGGTCGAGATGAAAACGCAGATCCGCCTTCACTTGCCGACGGCGTGTCCCTATCAAGCGATCCTGCGAACCGTTCTCGGACGCCTGCCACGTCTGGTTACCTGACCGGCGGGGCGCCGATGCCCCCGACTGCACCCGTCCCCGTCAACCCGAAAATGCGCCATGCCACCGGCCGCTCTCAAAGCGATGTGCGTCTGCATGCTCACAATCCGGAAATCACCAACACGCGACGCGGAACTCAGCCAAACCGGAACCGCCATGAATAAACCGGGCTAGTGGTTCAATTCCAACATTTGCATCCCACTTGCCGCATCTCCGTTTGCAAATGTTGGAATCTTAAGAACCACTAGAACTCTATGAATCTAGTGGAGCTTTTGAATTTGACATTTGAAAACGAGCCCGGCCGCAATCGGGATTCAAATGTCAAATTCGCTCCACTAGTGTGGCGTCTCGCAATTGCCTTCCAATTTCGCGGCAGCCTCGATAAGGCAATTGCGAGACTAAAGCCACACTAGAAACCATGAGTCTTCTAGCTAGTGTCCCTTTGTCTCCGCATTGCCCTTAGTGCTTGCGGCAAATTGGGCGGCAATTCGGAGACGGGACACTAGCGGTTTCGGGGCCGGTCTGAACGGCGCGGATTGTCTCTGTGTGACAATGTCTGAAGGGCGGGAGAGAAAAAGACCGCCCCGGAGGATCTCCGGGGCGCAAAGGTCGGGGCAAGCCGGCCGGCGAAGCGGCCTTACTCGGTGTTAGCGCTTGCCATAATATTTTTGAAAGACCATCGCGGTCGCCTGCTGCACCGGAACGCGAGCGGCCAGCCTGCGGTAATCGTGCGAAGCCTTGAGGCCGGTGTCGACCGCGTCAAAGACGTTGCGAATGCCGTCGCCAAGGCGCTTCAGCCAGTCCGACGTCTCGTTTGAGCCGAGCCACCCGGACGCGGGATTCGCGGTGTTGCTGCGATTGGTTGCCATGATCGTCCCCTGTTTTTATGCAATGCAATAACAGGCTCAGAAATAGGATCGAAACGGATTGTATACAAGATAAAAACTGACAGGAAAGTTAGACGGACCAAGGGTTCTGGGAGGAGATCAGGCGGAACCGGTTGGAAAATAAGGCTGCGTGCATAAGCCCATGCAGACGATGCATACCAGTGTTGCATTGCACTGCAGCATTCGCGCTCTTTCGCCGACGCCGAGGGCTTCGAAAAGAAAACCCCGCACCATTCCAGTGCGGGGCGAGTCTTCAGGGAGATCAACTCAGGACCGCGCCGGGCCTTCAGACGCCTTGCGCGGCGCGTTCTACAGCAGGCCCGCGGCGCGCGCCCATTTGTACTTGGCGCCCAGCACTTCGACCGGCACTTCGGTCGTGTACGGGTAGGCAACGATGCCGTGGTCGTAGAGCTTCTCGCAGGCGGCCTCGACCTCGACATCGCCGACCAGCGAAGCCACGATCGGCTTGTCGATGCCCTTGGCGCGCGCTTCCGTCACCACCTCGATCATCTTGTCGGCGAAGACCAGGGGCGGTGTCACGATCGTGTGCCAGTAGCCCAGGATCAGCGAATGGATGCGCTCGTCATTGAGGCCGAGCCGCACCGTGTTCTGATAAGTGACCGGTGGCTCGCCGCCAGTGATGTCGACCGGGTTGCCCGCCGCGCCGAAGGGCGGAATGAATTTGCGGAAGGCTGCGTCCAGATCCTCCGGCATCTTCATCAAGGTCAGGCCATTATCGAAGCAGGCATCGGAAAGGAGGACACCCGAACCGCCCGCGCCGGTAATGATGACCACGTTTTCGCCCTTCGGCGTTGGCAGCACCTGCAGGCCGCGCGCGAATTCGAGCATGGAGCGCAGGGACGGCGCGCGGATGACGCCGGACTGGCGCAGCACGTCGTCATAGATCTTGTCGTTGCCGGCGAGCGCGCCAGTATGGCTGGCCGCGGCGCGCGAGCCATAGGAGGTGCGGCCCGCCTTCAGCATGACGACCGGCTTCTTCTTCGAGACGCGGCTGGCAACTTCGGCGAAGGCGCGGCCGTCCTTCAGGTCCTCGCAATGCATGGCGATGAGCTGAGTATTCGGGTCCTGCTCGAAGAAGGTGAGGAGGTCGTCCTCGTCGAGGTCGGATTTGTTGCCGAGGCCGACGATCGCCGAAACGCCCATCTTGGTCGAGCGGGCGAAGCCGATGATCGACATGCCGACGCCGCCGGACTGGGACGACAGCGCCGCCTTGCCCTTTACGTCGAAGGCCGTACAGAAGGTGGCGCAGAGATTTTCCGGCGTGTAATAGAAGCCGTAGATGTTCGGCCCCATGACGCGGACATTGTACTTGCGCGCCATGGCGACAAGCTCGTCCTGAAGCGCCTGATTGTTGGTCTCGGCGAAGCCCGACGGGATCATCACCGCGCCGGGAATGCCTTTGCGGCCGACTTCGTCCATGGCGGCGACACAGAGATGGGCCGGCACGCAGAACACGGCGACATCGATCTCGCCCGGATAGTCGAGCACCGACTTGTAAGCCTTGATGCCAAGAATCTCCGGGTTCTTCGGGTGCACCGGAACGATGGTGCCCTTATAGCCGCCGTTGATCAGGTTCTTCATCACCGAGTTGCCGATCTTGCCGGTCTCGGCGGAAGCCCCGATAACGGCAACGGCCTTCGGGTGGAAGATACGGTTCGTCGCGGCAAGAATTTCGTCCTGGCTCGGACGGTAGCGCTGCGGCTTCGGCTCCCAATCGCAGACGATGCGGGCATCGACCGCGGTCGCGCCGTTCTTGGTGGCGAAGATCGGGTTGAGATCGACTTCCGAGATTTCCGGGAAGTCGGTCACAAGCTGCGAGACCTTGACGATGATGTCGGTGAGGGCGGCACGGCTGACCGGATCCTGTCCGCGCACGCCTTTCAGGACTTCGGACGCCTTGAGGCTATCGAGCATATTGTCGGCATCCGCATTGCTGGCCGGAGCGAGGTGGAAGGTGATGTCCTTCAAGACCTCGACCAGAATGCCGCCGAGACCGAAGGCGACTAGCTTGCCGAAAGACGGATCGCTGATCGAGCCGACGATGACCTCGGTTGCGCCGGAGGGGAGCATCTGCTGGATCTGGATGCCTTCAACCTTGGCGTCGGACTTATAGCGCTTGGCGTTGTCGACGATGGTCTGGAAGGTCGCGCGCGCCTTATCGGCTGTGTCGATGCCGACCACCACGCCGCCCGCCTCGGTCTTATGCAGGATGTCCGGCGAGACGATCTTCATCACCACAGGGAAGCCCATGCCGGAGGCGAGATTGGCCGCTTCATCGGCGGTCTTCGCCAACCCCTCTTTCGGCACAGGGATCTGGTAAGCGTCGCAGACCAGCTTGGCTTCGGGCGCGGTGAGCGCGGTTCTTCCGGACACCTTAACGGCATCGAGCACACGACGGACGGCTGCCTTATCGCTCATAAATTCCTCCCTAAGCCACGCCGGTTGCGTTGCGAGTGTAAGATAAATGCTGCGGTTCACCTGAATGCAGCCCGCCCCAGGGTGCGGGCCACGTCATCATCTGATTTTTGGCGGTGCTATTCCGCCGCGGCTTTCCGTGGCGGCTCCGTCGCGCCTGAGGCCTTGATCGCGGCGATCTCGTCCGCCGAATAGCCAAGCACCTGGCTCAGAATTTCCTCGGTGTGCTCACCGAGAAGCGGCGAGCGGGTCACTTCGGCCGGGCTATCCGACAGCTTGATCGGGCAGCCAACGCTCATATATTTGCCGCGCTCCGGGTGATCGACCTCGACCACCGTCCCCGTCGCACGCAAGCCCTCGTCCTCGCCGATCTCCTTCATTGACAGGATCGGGCCGACGGGAATGTCGAGCGGATTGCAGATGTCCATGACCTCGAATTTGGTCTTGGTCATCGTCCAGGCTTCGATGGTGTCGAAGATCTCGTTCAGCCGGGTCAGCCTGGCCGGAGGCGTTGCGTAGTTCGGATCGGTCTTCCATTGCGGCTTGCCGATCACGTCGCAGATCTTCTCCCAGGCGGGCGCCTGAGTGATGAAATAGGTATAAGCGTTCGGGTCGGTCTCCCAGCCTTTGCATTTCAGGATGCGTCCCGGCTGACCGCCGCCCGAATCGTTGCCTGCGCGCGGCACAGCTTCGCCAAACGGGATGCCCTCGCCGAACTGCGAATATTCTTTCAATGGGCCGGCCGCCAGACGCTGCTGGTCACGCAGCTTGACGCGGCAGAGATTGAGGACGCCGTCCTGCATCGCCGCCAGGACCTTTTGGCCGCGGCCGCTCTTCTCACGCTGGAACAGCGCCGTGACGATGCCGAGCGCCAAATGCAGCCCCGTGCCGCTATCGCCGATCTGCGCGCCGGTGACCAGCGGAATGCCGTCGCGGAAACCCGTGGTCGAGGCCGAGCCGCCGGCGCATTGCGCGATGTTCTCATAGACCTTGCAGTCTTCGTATTTGCCGGGACCGAAGCCCTTGACCGACGCCATGATCATGCGCGGGTTGAGCTTCTGGATCACCTCCCAGCCGAAGCCCATGCGGTCGAGCGCGCCAGGCGCGAAATTCTCGACCAGCACATCGCATTCCTTGACCAGGCGCCGCAGCACTTCCTTGCCGGTCTCGTTCTTGGTGTCGAGCGTGATCGAGCGCTTATTGTGGTTCAGCATGGTGAAGTAGAGGCTGTCCGCCCCCGGCACATCGACAAGCTGCTTGCGGGTCGCGTCGCCCACGCCCGGCCGCTCTACCTTGATCACGTCGGCCCCGAGCCATGCGAGAAGCTGGGTGCAGGTTGGTCCCGACTGCACATGGGTGAAATCGAGGATTTTGATGCCTTCCAGGGCTTTCATTGCGTCCTCCCGTTGTTGAGGAACTGGCTCGGGTGAAGCCAAACTATTTCTTGGAAACCACGCTTTGCGGGTTGAGATTGCCGATCCGGCCGCTTTCGGTGCCAGCCTTTTCGTCGATGATGGCGTTGACCAGGGTCGGCTTGCCGGAGTCCATGGCCGCATTAACGGCGCGGCTGAGCTCGTCGGGCGTCGTCGCATAGACGCCCACGCCGCCAAAAGCTTCCATCATCTTCTCGTAGCGGCTGTCCTTGACGAAGACGGTGGTCCCAGGGTCCCGGCCCGTCGGATCGACATCGGTGCCGCGATAGATGCCGTTATTATTAAAGATGACCACGCAGACCGGCAGGTTATACCGGCAGATGGTTTCGACCTCCATTCCCGAGAAACCGAAAGCGCTGTCACCGGCAACGGCGAGGACAGGCTTGCCGGTCTCGATGGCGGCGCCGACGGCAAAGCCCATGCCGATACCCATGATGCCCCAGGTGCCGACGTCCAGACGCTTGCGCGGCTGGTACATGTCGATGATGGAGCGGGCGAAATCGAGCGTATTGGCGCCTTCATTGACGAGGATGGCGTCGGGCCGCTGTTTGATGATGGTCTTGAGGGCGCCGAGAGCGGAATGGAAATCCATCGGCGCGGTGTTCTTCATCAGCTTCGGCGCCATCTTGGCGACGTTGGACTCCACCTTCTCCCGGATCGCTGCGGTCCATTCCTGAGGCGGGGCCTGCCAGTCGCCGCCCAGCCCCGCCAGCATCGCCGAAACGCAGGAGCCGATGTCGCCGACGACGGGCGCGGCGATCTCCACATTCGAATCCATTTCCTTGGGCTCGATGTCGATCTGGATGAATTTCTGCGCGCCGGGTGCACCCCAGCTCTTGCCCTTGCCATGGCTGAGCAGCCAGTTGAGGCGGGCGCCGATCAGCATCACCACGTCGGCGTCCTTCAGCACCATCGAGCGTGCCGCGCCGGCGGACTGCGGATGCGTGTCGGGCAGAATGCCCTTGGCCATGCTCATCGGCAGATAGGGGACGCCGGTCTTCTCGATGAAGGCGCGGATATCGGCGTCGGCCTGAGCATAGGCCGCGCCCTTCCCGAGGATGATCAGCGGTTTCTTAGCGCTCTTCAGCACCTTCAGCGCACGCGCGACAGACTCCTGCGATGGGATCTGGCGAGGCGCCGGGTCGATGACCTTGACTAGCGATTTGGCGCCCTTCGCCGCGTCCATAGCCTCGCCCAGCAGCTTGGCGGGCAGGTCGAGATAGACGCCGCCCGGACGGCCGGAACAGGCGGCGCGAATGGCGCGCGCCACGCCGATGCCGATATCCTCCGCATGCAGAACGCGGTAGGCCGCCTTGCAGAGTGGCTTGGCGATGGCAAGCTGATCCATCTCTTCATAGTCGCCCTGCTGAAGATCGACGATCTCGCGCTCGGACGAGCCGGAGATCAGGATCATCGGGAAGCAGTTGGTGGTGGCGTTGGCGAGCGCGGTCAGGCCGTTGAGAAAGCCGGGAGCCGACACGGTGAGGCAGATGCCGGGCTTCTGCGTCAGGAAGCCGGCAATCGCCGCCGCATTGCCGGCATGCTGCTCATGCCGGAAGGAGATGACGCGCATCCCGGCGGCCTGAGCGAGCCGGCCGAGATCAGTGATCGGGATGCCGGGCACATTATAGATGGTGTTGATGCCGTTGAGCTTGAGCGCGTCGATGACGAGATGAAAGCCATCGGTTAGCGCCTGCGCGGCTCCTGCCTCGTCCATCTTGGCATCAACGCTCTGCGCTGTTGCAGTCGACATTTTTAGCCTCCCATAACCACGCTTTTGTAGGCCCGCGATAAGTTCAATCGAGCTCTACGAATTGCTCGACATGGCGCTTCAGGTTCAGCGTGTGCTCGCGAACGAGTTGCTCGGCAAGGTCGGTATCCCGCTCCTCCAGCGCCTCGATAATGTGGATGTGATCGACGATCGAGCGGCTTGCGCGATCGGCCTCCGAAATGGTGCGTGCGCGGATGGCGCGCACATGCATGAAGAGCCCACTCGCGATCTCGTTGAGCAGCCGGTTCTTGCTCATGGCGAGGATCGCCTGATGGAAATGGATATTGGCGTCTGAATATTCGTCGATCCGGCCGGTCACGCCGCTGTCCTCGAATGCGGACACCATGCGACGGAGCGAGGTGATCTCCTTGTCGCTTGCATTCTGGGTGATCAGCCGGGCGGCCATGCTCTCCAGCGCCGCCCAGACGGTGATCATCTCGAGGATCTCGGCCTTGGACTTGCGCACGATATAGATGCCGCGCCTGGGCACGATCCTGACCAGGCCCTCCTGGTCCAGCCGGGCGAGCGCCTCGCGCAGCGGCGTGCGGCTGATGCCGAACTGCTCGGACAGACGCCGCTCGTCGAGACGCAGGTCCGCCCCGGCGTCGTAGATGTTCATGTTCTGAATCGCGGCCTTCAGCGAGTCGTAGATCTTGGATTTGAGGCTGAAGCTTTCCTCGATCGGTTTGATCTTGAGCTGTAGGTTGGTCATCTTCCGCCTCACGCCGCGCACGTTGCTGCGTCCATCAAGCCGGTTGAAAGCGGGACCGAGGAGGCTGCACCGTGGTATTCTGGTATACCACAGGCCAGGGCGGCCCCGCAAGGGTCCGCTCCCGCTGGTCGGCTGGGTTGCTGTCTGGAATGCCGGCGCAAGACGCCGCAGCCCGCAGCGGCGTCCGTTCTGCTCTCCCGGGTGGACGCGCAAGGCATTCGAGCGGCTTTCTTAGGCGGGCTGCTGTCGAAGTTTGTGCCTGATGGCGCTCACTCCCATCCAGATCAGCGGCCAGAACAGCATCAGCATGCTGAGACCGGTGATGGTGCCGACCAGTGGGTTGGAAACGAAAACCGTCAGATCACCCTGCGAGCCGATCATGGCCTGACGGAATGAGCTTTCCGCACGGCCGCCAAGCACAATCGCCAGCACCATCGGTGCCAACGGATAATCGAGCTTCTTGAACAGATAACCGATGATGCCGAACATCACCATAAAGATGAGGTCGGCCGGCGCGTTCGAGAGCGTATAGGAGCCGATCGCACAGACTACGATGATGATGGGCGCAATGATCGAGAAAGGAATGCGCATGATCGAGGCCCAGAGCGGCACCGTGAACAGCACGATGGCCAAGCCCACCACATTGCCCAGATAGATCGAGGCGATGAGCCCCCAGACGAAATCCTTCTGCTCGACGAAGAGCAGCGGCCCGGGTTGCAGGCCCCAGATCAAGAGCCCGCCGAGCAGCACCGCCGCCGTGGGCGAGCCGGGAATGCCGAGCGTAAGCATCGGCAGCATCGCGCTGGTGCCGGCGGAATGGGCGGCGGTTTCCGGCGCCACCACGCCCTCCAGTTCGCCCGTGCCGAATTTGTGGCCGTTTTTGGAGAAGCGCTTAGCAAGACCATAGCTCATGAAGGAGGCGGGTGTCGCCCCGCCCGGCGTCACCCCGAGCCAAATACCCACCGCCGTGCCGCGGAGGATCGTCACCCAATATTGCGGGAGTTTCTTCCAAGTCTGCCAAACCACGAAGGGATCGATCTTCGCGCTGCGGCCCTCGAAGTGAAGTCCTTTCTCAATCGTTACCATAATCTCGCCGATGCCGAACAGGCCGATCACCGCGATCAGGAAATGGAAACCCGGCAGCAACGTTTCCGTGCCGAAGGTCAGGCGGAGGCCGCCCGTAACTTCGTCGGTGCCTACCGAAGCGAAGGCAAAGCCCAGCATCATCGCGGCAATGACCTTGGCGGGCGACTGTCGGCCCATGCCGACAAAGCTGCAGAAGGTCAAGAGATAGACCGAGAAGAATTCGGGCGGTCCGAAATCGAGAGCGAAATTGGCAACAACCGGCGCCATGAAAGTGAGCATGACCGTCGCAAAGAAGGCGCCGATAAAGGACGACGTCATCGAGGCAGTGATTGCTTCACCGGCCCGCCCCTGTTGCGCCAGCGGATGGCCGTCGAAAGTCGTGGCCACCGACCAGGGCTCGCCCGGGATGTTGAACAGAATGGCGCCGATGCAGCCGCCGAACAGCGCGCCCCAATAAATCGCTGCCAGCATAATGATGGCGGTGGTGTTCGGCATCGAGAACGTCAGCGGCAGCAGGATGGCGATGCCGTTGGCGCCGCCGACGCCGGGCAGGAAGCCGAGCAGCACGCCGAAGAGAATGCCGACCACCATGTAGCCGAGATTCATGGGCGTAAGCAGCACATCAAACCCATGCATCAGCAAGAAGAACGAGTCGAACAACGAGACCTCCCTTAAGCGGCGCGGCGCTTGCGCCCAGCGGCATGGCTCATCTTACGTGTCCCTGCCCTTGACCGCTGTTCCTGCGGGTCATCCGCCTCCCTGCGCCTCAAGGAAGCGGATCTTTGAAATTCACCCATCGTCACGGGAGGTCGCCGCTCCCTGCACGCTGAAACTCAGCGAAACTCAATAGCCGAGCCAAGCCTCGAAGGGGCCCTTTGGCAGCGGCACCAGAAACCAGATCTCGAAGATGACAAAGAGCGCGATGGGAACCGCTATCGCCACCGGCAATGTCTTATAGATCGGATATTTGCCGACCCATATCATGAAGAAAGAGAGGAAAAGAAATGTGGAAATGTAGATGCCGATATAGATCGAAAGCACCACAAAGATGGTCATCGGAATCAGCAAGCGTAGCACCATCGCCAGTTCATGGCGCCTGATGAAGACGCCGTTCGACGTGTCGCGACCCGTGAAAAAAAGATGCTGAACCAGCGTTGCGGCACTGGCGATGAACATGAACAGCGCCACATAGAACGGGAAATAACCCGAGTCCGGACCGATATCCGCGTTCCAGCCGGAACCGAGCCGATAGCTTGAAACCATCACCACTGTGGCCACTGTCATCAGCGCCAGGGCGACCACGATGTTCATGGTGCGATTGGTAACGACATCAGCTGAAGCGTCTTCGTTTTCGGGGCCTTGGTGCATAGTGACGACTCGGCTCTTTACCGTGATGATTTCAGTTTGTGATCGAGGGCTGGTTCGCATCGACCGTGCGGCGTGAACCTGCCCCTCGGCTTTGCGCAAGAGGAGCGCCCGGAGGCGCTCCCGTATGCATGCCGGCTTTCAGCGCCTTTGGTTGTTACTTGTGCAAGAAGCCGGCTTTCTCCATGAGACCATGGTGGAGGTCGGCCGCATCAGTGAGCCACTTCTTGAACTCGTCGCCGCTCATGGAGGACTGATTAAAGGCGCCCTTTTGCATGAAATCCTTCCACTCGGACGTCTCACGCACTTTCTTCAGCAGGTCCACGTAATAGTCGACTGCATCCTGCGACACGCCAGGCGCCGTCATGATGCCGCGCAGCATCGTGTATTCGACGTCCAGGCCCTGCTTCTTGCAGGTCGGGATGTCGCCCCAGGCCATGTCCTTAGTGATCTTGTCGTTGTAGGGCATGGGCTGGCTGTCGAAGACGCAGAGCGGACGGACATTGCCGGCGCGCCAATGGGCCACCTGCTCGATCGGGTTGTTCACGGTCGAGTTGATGTGGCCGCCGACGAGCTGGGTCGCGACGGTGCCGCCGCCGCTATAGGGCACATAGGTAAACTTGGCCCCGGTCTTCTGCTCAATGGCGGCGGTGATGATCTGGTCTTCCTGCTTGGAGCCGGTGCCGCCCATCTTGAACTTGCCGGGGTCTTTCTTGACGGCGTCGATATATTCTTGTGGCGTTTTGTAAGGCGACTTGGAATTCACCCAAAGCACGAACTCATCGAGCGCCATCATCGCGATCGGCGTGTAGTCCTTCCACGAGAAGGGCGAGCCGGTGGCAAGCGGGGTGGTGAATATATTGGACAGGGTGATGATCAGCTTGTGTGGATCGCCCTTGGCGTTCTTGACGTAGAGGAAGCCCTCCGCGCCCGAACCGCCCTTCTTGCTGATGACGACCATCGAGGTCGGGATCAGATGGTGCTTCTGGATGATGCCTTGAATGAGCTGCGCCATCTGGCCGGCGCCGCCGCCGATGCCAGCCGGCACGATGAATTCGATGTTCTTGGTGGGTTTCCAGGCCAGGGCCGGCTGCGCCATGCCGATCGCGGCAAGACCCAGGCCGAGCGCGACGCCCGACGCATAGATGCGTTGTCTAATGCTTCTCATAAGTTTTCCTCCCTAGGTGCAAAGCGCTGAGTGCGCTTCAAGAAGCTGGCGATCGGGCGTCACGCTGATTAATGTGAATGAGTTTGCCGCCGATCACAGTTGCACGGGGCCGTTTGCGACCCTTAGGATTGGGCCGTTCGGATGCGACCCTTTGGCTGGTTTGTGGTCTATTGTATGCCACATTCATCGAGCTTGGCAACGGTTAGATGAACCGGTGCACCACTGGTCGCCGGCTCCGCCCATCCTAAATATCGTGGGACACCTTGACGACTCGACGCCATGACTATGGGCGCTACACTTTGGTATGATCAGAATGTCATTAGGCGTACCTGACCTGCGCGGGCTTGCTTAGGTTTCAGTTCTGGCGCTCGACGAGCTCTGGCTCGACAGGTCCTGAGCCTTGGGATATGGTATTTGGCATACCAAGAGGCCTTGCCCGCCCCAGAGCAGTCGGATGACGTGCCTATACGGCCCGTGGCGGGTCTCAAGAACAGGGTGCGGCGCGTCGCTGCGCGCACGGAGGAAGGCCATGCACATACACGAATTCTTGGCCAAAGAATTGTTGGCGCGCCGCGGCGTGTCGGTCGCTGTAGGACGCGTGGCCGGAAGCGCCGATGATGCGGAGCGGGTCGCGCGGGGAATGACACAGGGCCGCTACGCGGTCAAAGCACAGGTCCATGCCGGCGATCGCCTCGCAAGCGGCGGCATCCGCTTCGCCAAAGACCCCGCCGAGGTCCGCGCTGCGGCTGCGGCGATGCTCGGCCGGCCGCTCGTCACGCGCCAGACCGGGCCGCGCGGCGAAACCGTCCGCTGGGTCTATGTCGAGGAGGCGGTCACCGCGCTGACGAACCTTTACGTCGCTGTAGCGGTTGACCGGGCGGCAGGCGAGGTTGTCGTGCTCGGCAGCAGGTCGCCAGTCGACGACGGCGAGCCGAATGCGGTCCGCGACCGCGGCGAGCTTCAGCGCCTGCCCTTGCAGATGTCGGACAACGAGGCGGTGGGGGATTTCGCGGGGCTGGCGCGGCGGATCGCGCCGGCCAATGCCGATATGGAAAAGCTTGCGGCGCTGCTGCAGCTTCTCGCGAACACGCTCATCGAGCTCGATGCTATGCTGATCGAGATCAACCCGCTCGCCTTCACGGCCGACGGCCAGTTCATTGCCGTCGACGCCAAAATGACCATCGACGATAACGCCTTGTTCCGTCACCCCGACATCGCGGCCCTGCGACAGGCGGACGCCAGCGTCGATGGCGATCCCAACGAGATGATGGCCGACCGCCGGCACATCAACTACATAGCCCTGGACGGCGACATCGGTGTGGTGGTGAACGGTGCGGGGCTCGCACTCGCCACGCTGGACAGCCTCGCCGATGCCAGCGGCCGTCCCGCCAATTTCATGGATGTCCGAACCACCGCAACCAGCCTCGATATCGCCTTCGCCTTCGATCTTGTCCTCGCCAACCGCGCGGTCCGGGCGGTCCTGCTCAACGTTCATGGCGGCGGCATGCAGCGCTGCGACACGGTTGTGGAAGGCATGGCCGTCGCTATGCGGCGAAGCAGCCGCGCGCTGCCGCTGGTCGTGCGTCTCGCCGGCAACAATGCCGATTTCGCGCGCGACCGGCTCAAGAGCTTCGGCGTGAAATTTGTCGAGGGCACGAGCATCGCCGACGCCGCGCACCGGGCGGTGGCCATGGTTTCCAGGGAGGTGGCGTGATGGCAATTCTTGTCGGAGCGAACACGCGCGTTATATGCCAGGGCATGACGGGGCATGCCGGCAGCTACCACACTCAGCGCATGATTGCCTATGGCACCCGAATCGTCGCTGGCGTGACGCCGGGCAAAGGCGGTCAGACGGCTCTCGACCTGCCGGTGTTCAACACGGTCCGCGACGCCAAGACGGCGACGGACGGCAATGCGAGCATCGTCTTCGTGCCCCCTGCGAACACGGCGAGCGCGATCATCGAAGCCATAGAGGCGGAACTGTCGCTGGTCGTCTGCGTCACCGAGCGCGTCCCGGTCCTCGATATGATCCGCGTCCGGCAGGCGCTTCAAGGCTCGAAAACGCGGCTCGTCGGCCCGAACTCGCAAGGGATTCTGGCCCCGGGCATTGCGCAACTCGGGGTCATGACGACCGTGAATGCAAGACGTGGCAGCGTGGGCATCGCCTCCCGTTCGGCTTCTCTGACCAGCGAGGTCGTCGCTCAGGTGACGGCAGCAGGGCTCGGCCAGTCGACGACAGTCGGTGTCGGCGGCGATCCGGTGCACGGCATCGACCTGAAGACATGCCTCGAATTGTTCCTCGATGATCCCGAAACCCGCGGCATCGTCCTCGTCGGTGAAATCGGCGGCACCGAGGAAGAAGAGGCGGCGGCGCTGGTTGCCCGTCTCAAGCCGCGCAAGCCGATCGTGGCCCTGGTCGTCGGCCGTCACGCTCCGCGCGAAAAGCGGATGGGACATGCCGGTGCATTCATGGCCGGTAGCGCCGGAAACGCAGAAAGCAAGATCGCCGCGTTGAAAGCGGCAGGCATTCGGATCGCGCCGAACGCCAGCGTCGTCGGGGAAACGATGCGGCAGGCGCTCGCCGAGGCGTCAATATCCGCGTAAGCTGCGGCCGGTCGGGCTCCGGCCGGAAACTCTGAAGGCAGGCGTCCATGGCGGTAAGAGGGCGGCGTTGACGGCGGCGCTGATCGATTGGGGGGCCGTCTTATCCGATTTCTGGAGGGACATGACCCTATCCAGCTTCTGGCTGGGCGTCGCGCAGATCATCTGGATCAATATCCTTCTTTCCGGCGACAACGCGGTGGTGATCGCGCTGGCCTGCTTGAACCTTCCTCGAGGCGTGCGGTTCTGGGGCATGACCATCGGCGCGGGCGTGGCGATCCTGCTGCGCATCTTTTTCACGCTGATCGTATCGACGCTGATGACGCTGCCCTATCTCAAGATCGTCGGCGGGCTGGCGCTGTTCTACATCGCGGTCAAGCTGCTGGTGCCGGAGGATGAGGAGGGCAATGAGGAATCGATTCACGCCAGCAAACGCCTGTGGAGCGCCGTCCGTGTCATCGCCGTCGCAGACGTGATCATGAGCCTGGACAACGTCATCGCCATCGCGGCGGCCGCGCAAGGCCGTTGGGAGCTGTTCGTCTTAGGCCTTGCGCTCAGTGTACCGCTGATCGTTGCCGGAGCGCGGCTGGTCATGGAGTTGCTGTCGCGCTTTCCGGTGTTGGTCTGGGCGGGCGGCGCCCTGCTCGGCTGGATCGCCGGCCAGGTGATCGAAACCGATCCTGTCCTTCGGGGCTATCTCATCTTCGCATATGGCGAGAACGTCGCCCAATTCGCCGAATATCTTTCGGCAAGCCTGGGCGCGATCATCGTCGTGGCGACGGGCTGGATGCTGCTGCGGCGCAGCCGGGGCTCCAAATCGAATGCTGACGCCGCGAGATAACGCGGCGCCATCGATTTTCAGCCCCGGCCGCACTCCGATTTGTCCGCTCAATTGGCGGTTTGCGGCTGCTGTTTGGCGGACAGCGAATTGTCGATTTCTCGCGCCCGGACCGCGGCCGGGCGGTCGGCGAGGCGCACCCAATAGCGCTCGAAGGCGGGCCGCTTCTCGATGGTTCCGAACTGCATGCCCCAGCCGATATGGGAGCCGAGATAGACATCGGCGGCGGTGAACTCGTCCCCGACGATATAGTCGCGGTCCGACAACTCCCTTTCGAGCGTGGAGAGCACGTCGGCAAGGCTGCCATAGCCCGCGACGCCTTTACGATCCGCCGGCACCTCGAGGCCGAGCGCCTTGTTGGTGGCGGCAGACTCGAGCGGGCCCGCCGCAAAGAACAGCCAACGATAGTAAGGGCCGCGCAGCAGGTCGCCGGGCGGGGGAGCCAGCTCGGTCTCCGGGAAGGCGTCGGCGAGATAGGCGCAGATCGCGGCATTTTCCGTGATCACCGTCCCGCGATGGACCAGCGAAGGCACCTTGCCCATCGGATTGATCGCCAGATAGGCCGGCGCCTTCATCGAGGTGCCGAAATCGAGCAACTCGGTCCGGTAGGGCTGGCCGACCTCCTCCAGCATCCAGCGGGCGACCCGGCCCCGCGACATCGGATTTGTGTAGAAGACAAGTTCTTCTTCCAGCATGCTCATGATCCTTGCTTAACTTGAATTTGGCAGGCCGGCGCCGGCCTGCTCAGACCTCAACGAACACTTCGAATCCGCCCCAAATCAGGCGCATGCCGTCGAAGGGAAACGACTTCGGGTCCATGCCCGCCATGCGCGGATCGCTCATGACGGCGGCGTTCACCCTGTCGCGGTGCTCGCGCAACTCGTAAACGATCCAGGCGAAGACGACCGTCTCATCCGGCTCGAGCTTGACCGCCTGCGGAAAGGACGTGACCTTGCCGGGCTTAACGTCATCGCCAATGCACTCGATATATTCGAGCGCACCGTGCTCTCGCCAGATCTTTCCGGCGTTTTCGGAAAACTGCTTGTAGGCTTCCACATTCTTCTTTGGAACGGGAAGAAGGAATCCGTCGACATATTTACCCATGACCGTTTCCTTTGATTTGATGAATTCAGAAGCGGACCAATTGAGTTAAACGTCCGATTCCGGTTCTGCGGTTCCGTTTAATGGCTGCAGCAGCAATCTTGCGCGTTGCCGGCGCCGTCATATTCGTCGTGCAGCTTGATCCAGCTCATGATTCCGGGCCCCTCATTGCGGCCCTTCGGCGCCAGATCCAGCCACATGAAGGCGCCGTCGAGCAGCTCCAAACCGCGCGCATAGGTCGAGTAGGTGTGATAGATATTGCTGTTCTCGTCCCTGGCGAAGATGCTGGCTCCGGGTAGGTCGGTATTGGCATAGGGCGTCGTACCGTAATTGTAGCCGGTTTCGCGCTTGGCCACCTGCGCATCGGTGAAAGAAACGCCGAAATCATAGTTGAAGTCGGTGCCGAAGGACGACACCCAGCGAAACTGCCAGCCGAACCGCTTTTGCACCGGCGCGATCTGGGCGTATGGGGCGCGCGAAATCGCCGCGAAGGACAGATCGGCGTGCTCGAAATGCTGGCGTGCGGCATCGATGTGATCCGAGATGAAGGCGCAGCCGTCGCAAATATGCGAACTGGCCGGCGTCAGCATGAAATGATAGACGGCTAGCTGGTTGCGGCCATCGAACAGATCGGCAAGCGTGACCTTGCCGTCGGGTCCTTCGAACAGATAGGCTTTCTCACCCTTTACCCAGGGCAGGGCGCGGCGCTCCTCGCGCAGACGGTCGAGCGTGCGGGTCGCCTCCCTTTCATGCTCAAGATGAGCCTTGCGTGCGGCGAGCCATTCCTGGCGCGAAACGATACGGTGCTGCATGGCATGATCTCCTCAAACGGAACTATTCGGCGGGTTCGCCCATCGACCAGAGAACCCCGAAGGGATCACGAAGCTGGCCGTAGCGGTCGCCCCAGAACATCACCTGCAGCGGCAGCACGATCTCGGCCCCGGCGTCGACGGCGCGCTGCCACCATTTGTCGACGTCGTCGACCTTCATGTGCAGCGTGTAACTCTGCGGCTTCTCGAGCGCACAGCCATGTTCCGGATAGGCGTCGCTGAGCATCAGCGAGCCGCCATTGATGTATAGATGGATATGCATGGTGCGGCCTTTTTCGTCGGTCGGATAGCGGAACGCCTCGGTCGCGCCGAACGCGCGGGTATAAAAGGCCGCTGCGTCGCTCGCGCCGTTGACCATCAGATAAGGCACGACCCCGCCAAGCACCTCTGGCTGGGCTGCCGTGTTCTGAGTCGCCGTTGTCATCTTCTTTCCTCTCCAGGTTGGAATTGGGAAGCGCGTCCTGAGCCGCTTCGATGTTCCAAGGACGAGCGGCCGGGCTCCGAGCCGACAGGCCGCCGCTGATTTTTTCAGGCTGGGGCAAGATCGCCGGGTGTGAGCACGCCGGGAGCGAAATAGCCGATGGGCCGGATCTCGTAGCATCCTCCCGGATTTGCCCGGCCAAGTTCGCGAGCGACGTCGAGCACGTCCTCGAGCGAGGCGCACTCCATAATATAGAAGCCGAGCAATTGCTCCTTGGTTTCCGCGAATGGGCCGTCGATCACCACGGGCGAGCTGCGGCTCTTCCTCAGCGTCGTCGCCGTCGTGGTCGGCAGGAGCCGCGCCGACGGGCCGAGCTTACCCTCCATGGCGAGCGTCTCTTGAACAGCGGCAAGCCTCGCCATGACCGCGTCGTCTTTATCCTTGGTCCAGGATGTGACGATCCGTTCGTCCATATAGCAAAAGATGGCGTAATACATGGCCGCTCCTTGGTGATCACATATCAAGGACGCGCGAGGGCGGCCGATCCCGACATGGATTCACCCGCTTGTGAGCCGACCAGGCAAACTTCACGATGCGACTAGCTAGTGGAGCGAATTTGACATTTGAGTCTCGGCTGCGGCCAGGCTCATTCTCAAATGTCAAATTCAAAAGCTCCACTAGAAATAAATATTTAGCTAGTGGCTCTTATGACTGAAACATTCGCAAATGTGGTGCTACACGGGGGATGCAAATGTTTCAGTCGAACCACTAGGCCAATGAGGTGACTAACGCTAAGATGACTCGGTTAGATATCGGCAAAAAGCATCAAGCAGTGGGAGGAGAAAAATGGGATTTTGGAAGAGCCTCAGGCTCGCAACTCTGGCATTCACCGCGCTCGTGCTGGCTTTCGGGCTGCCACGAACGGCGAGCGCGCAATCCGGCGAGCCGATCAGGATCGGTTTCGGCATGTCGCTGACGGGCGGCTTGGCGCCGAACGGCAAGTCGGCGCTGGTTGCCATGAAGATCTGGGAAGAAGACACCAATGCCAAGGGCGGCTTGCTAGGCCGTCCGGTCAAGCTGGTCTATTATGACGACCAGTCGAGCCCGGCGACGGTTCCCGGCCTTTACACCAAGCTGCTCGACGTCGACAAATGCCAGCTCATCATCGGCGGCTATGCCACGAACATGCTGGCTCCGGCCATGCCCGTAGTCATGCAGCGCAACATGGTATTCATCGGCCTGTTCGGCCTCGCGGTGAACAGCGAGTTTCACTACGATAAATATTTCTCGATGATCCCGACCGGCCCGGATGCCAAGCCGGCCATGTCGAAGGAGTTCTTCGACGTCGCCATGGCGCAGAAGGATAAGCCGAAGACCATCGCGATCGTCGCGGCCGACGCCGAATTCGCCCGCAACGCCGCCGACGGCGCGCGGACCAACGCCAAGGCCGCCGGTCTCAAGATCGTCTATGACCGCACCTACCCGCCCGCGACGACCGATTTCACTCCGATCGTCCGCGCCATCCAGGCGACCAATCCCGACATGGTCTTCGTCGGCTCCTATCCGCCGGACTCGGTCGGCATGGTGCGCGCCGCCAATGAAGTCGGCCTCAAGACTAAAGTCTTCGGCGGCGGCATGGTGGGCCTGCAGGCAACCGTGTTCAAGACGCAGCTTGGCCCGCTTCTGAACGGCATCATCAATTACGATTTCTGGCTGCCCGCCAAGACCATGCAGTTCCAGGGCGCTCTCGATCTCCTGAAGAAATATCAGGAGCGCGCCAAGGCGGAAGGCGTCGACCCGCTCGGCTACTACATCGCGCCTTGGGGCTATGCCGATCTGCAGGTGCTGGGACAGGCCGTCGAGGCAACCAAGAGCCTCGATCAGGATAAGCTGGCCGATTACATCCGGAAGAGCACGTTCAAGACGGTGGTCGGCGACGTCTCCTTCGGCAAGAATGGCGAATGGGCCAAGTCGCGGATGCTGGCCGTGCAGTTCCAGGGCATCAAGAACAACGACATCAACCAGTTTGT
This sequence comes from uncultured Alphaproteobacteria bacterium, assembly GCA_963798805.1. Lineage (GTDB taxonomy): Bacteria > Pseudomonadota > Alphaproteobacteria > Rhizobiales > Rhodomicrobiaceae > CAVZCK01. The sequence continues at coordinate 1,493,369 of CAWCVC010000010.1, read as the reverse complement.
GGACGCCAAGACGCCGGTGATTGTCGCTCCGGCCGAATATAAGGATGGCAATATCGTCTATCCTTACACCGAGGCGAAGAAGTAGCTGCTTCCGGGGCGGGCCCGAGGGCGGCGGTTTGGTCTGCTGCCCGAGCGCCCGCCCTCCCGTTTACGCAAGGCGCGGCACCTATGACGGCCAAATTGCTGCAAACGATGTTGGTCGGCTCCTATCCGCAACCCGCCTGGCTGATCGATCGCGCGGCGCTTGCCAAACAGATGCCGCCCCGCGTTCGGGCGAGCGAGATCTGGCGCGTGGCGCCGGATTGGCTCGACGAGGCGCAGGACGACGCGACCGTCCTCGCCATACGAGATCAGGAGCGCGCCGGCCTCGACATCATCACCGACGGCGAGCAGCGGCGGGAGAGCTACTCCAACCGGTTCGCCACTGCGCTCGACGGGATCGACCTCGACAATCCCGGCACGATCATCAGCCGTTCGGGCAAGCAGGTGCTGGTGCCGCGCGTTGTGGGCAAGGTCCGGCGGCGCGAGCCGGTGCTGGTCCGCGATATGCAGTTTCTGCGCGCGAGTACCGACCGGCCGGTGAAAATGACGGTGCCGGGGCCGTTCACCATGACCCAGCAGGCGCTGGACGATTTCTACGGCGACGAAGAGGCGATGGCGATGGACTATGCCGCCGCCGTCAATGCGGAGATCCGCGATCTCTTTGCCGCCGGTGCCGATATTGTGCAGATCGACGAGCCATGGCTGCAGGCCCGGCCCGAACAGGCCCGCGCCTATGGCGTATCGGCGATCAACCGCGCGCTCGAGGGCGTCGGCGGCACAACCGCCGTGCATCTCTGCTTCGGCTATGCGGCAATGGTGGGAGACAAGCCGGAGGGTTATTCTTTTCTGCCCGAGCTGGAGCAATGCATGGCGCAGCAGATCTCGATCGAAGCCGCGCAGCCGCGGCTCGACTGCTCCGTGCTGGCCGAGCTGCCCTCGAAGACCATCGTTCTCGGCGTGATCGATCTCGGCGACACGACCGTCGAAACGCCGGAAATCGTCGCGACCCGCATCCGGCAAGCGCTACAATATGTCCCGCCGGAGCGCATCGTCGTCGCACCCGATTGCGGGTTGAAATATCTGCCCCGCGACGTTGCCTTCGGCAAGATGAGCGCCATGGCCGGAGGCGCGGCGCTCGTCCGCCGCGAGATCGCAGGGGCGCAGGCTTGAGTGTGAGAGGCTGACATGACTTATGTGACCGAGGCAAACCTGACCGATCTCGCCATCGAGCGCTGGAGCAACATCCCCGATCCGCGCCTGCGCCAGATCATGACCGCGCTGGTGAAGCATCTGCACGGCTTCGTGCGCGAGATCGAGCCGACGCCGGCCGAATGGTTCGCGGCCATCGACTGGCTGACCCGCACCGGCAAGCTGTGCACGGAGAAGCGGCAGGAATTCATTCTGGCCTCGGACGTTCTGGGGGTCAGCATGCTGGTCGATGCGATCAACAACCGGCTGGCGACGGGGGCGACGCCCTCGACCGTCGAGGGGCCGTTCCATGTTCAGGACTCGCCGGAAATGGCGGATGGCAGCAACATGGCCGCAGGCGCGCCGGGCGAGCCTTGCTTCGTTAGCGGCACGGTGCGCGGTGTGAGCGGCGAGCCGGTTGCTGGCGCCGTGCTTGATGTCTGGCAGACCGACGGCGAGGGGTTATACGAGGCGCAGCGCGATGTCGAGGGCGCCTGGATGCGCGCGGTCTATCGCACCGGCGGCGACGGCCGTTATGCCATCCGCACGGTGGCTCCGATCGGCTATACCATCCCGATGGACGGCACGGTCGGCGAGTTGATGGAGCGCACCAATATCAGCCATATGCGGCCCGCGCACATCCATTTCGAGGTGCGGGCGCCGGGCTACAAGTCGGTGACGACTCATCTCTTCCGCCGCGGCGATCAATACATCGAGACGGATGTGGTGTTTGGCGTGAAGGAGCCGCTGATCGTGGATTTCCAGGAGCGGCCGGGTGGCGAAGCGCCGAACGGCGAGCCGCTGGAGACGCCGTTTAAGGAGGTGCGGTACGATTTCGTACTGCAGCGGGAAGGGGGCTGAGTGCGACCCACGCCGAGACTATGCAAAACGGCTTGCTTCGATCTTAGCTAGAGCCGCGCAATCGCTGCTATAACTGCTGTTTCAGTCTGATTTAGTAACAGAATTGCCGCCGGCAAACCCGCACTTGTTGCGGAAGTTCTTTGCATGGCGATAATATCATTGACATCCTTTATTAACATTTTCTTTCCTTCTTCAGTAATTTTAGGACAGGGCCTCGCGTACCAAATCAGTATAATGATCACCACAATGAGCAGCAGGGTGGAGAGCGATGGCCACCCACTGCTGTCACATTCGGACGGATAGCCGCCCGCATGTGGATAACCAATGTGCTCGTCGCGGTAGTCGCTTCCATAATACACGACGCGCTGCACATAAGTGCTTGAACCAGCAGCTTCGCGCGTCCCGCCAGCGATCGTAATTCCGCCTGTTGGGAAAATCGCAAGGGCCAAGACGCAAATTCGCATGAAATGAGTAGCCGAGGTCGACAGGAGCAGATGCAGCTTCGCTGCGCGGCGCCATCTCAGCCGCTGCTCATTCGGCACCAAATCCCGCATCCCAAGCCCCCCGCGATGCGAATCAATTGCGTGCTTATCAGCGCCGGATGTGTGCAAGGGCTCAACCGTTAGTCATTGCGAATAGCGCTTCGGTGAAGACAGGCTAGGCTCACTCGAACTTACGCAGCTAACTTACGGGACCAGAAAAGAAAAACAAAATACACGCCGAAAGAATGCTCTCTAACATTCAGCCCAATATTAGGCGTCCTGCTTTCCTCTGAGGCTTCACTGCGAGCACAACTTAAGCCTCCCAGGCCAAATCATAATGCATTCGCAAAAAATGAAGTCAAGATTGCGGTTCGCCGAGCCGGGGGAGCGCTTCGCCCCGTTGGGTATTGGCGACGCAATGGCAGGCCGAGCCAGCCTTTCCACGGGCCGCTGCGGCTATCCCGCCGCTTGCCTCCGCTCGGGACGCGGCAGGATAAGACTCACCCGCAACCCCGACGGCATGGCGTTCTCGATCCGCAATTTGCCGCCATAGACCTCCATCACATCGCTGACGATGGCGAGACCAAGCCCGGTGCCGGGAGTGTTCCTGTCGAGCCGGCCGCCGCGTTCGACGATATGCGGCAAATCCACATTCGGCACGCCCGGCCCATCATCCTCGAAAATGATCCGCAGCTCGTTTTCGATGCTCAAGGCGCTGACGGTCACCCTCGACCGCGCCCATTTGCGCGCATTGTCCAGGACATTGCCCGCCACTTCATCGAGATCCATCGGGTCGAAGTCGATTTCCAGATCGCCGGGAATATCGACGACCCAGGCAAGACGATCGCCTCGCGGCAGCCGGGCCATTGTCTTGACCAGCCGCTGGATCGCCGGCCCGACCCCGGCCGGTGCCCGCAAGGGCTCGCCGCGGCCGCGGGCGCGGGTCCGCGCAAGCTGCCGCTCCACATGGCGGTTCATCAGATCCACCTGGCGGGCGATTTCTTCCGATGCTTCGCCCCGCCCCTCATCCTTCAGCTTGCGCCCCTCGGCAGCGAAATGGCCAGCGGCGTCTTCAGCCCGTGCGCAAGATCGCCGGCGCGCGCCCGAGCCTGCCTGATCATCTCGTCGCGGGCGTTCAGAAGCTCGTTGAGCTCATCGACCAGGACTTGGACCTCGGACGGAAACTTGCCTTCGAGTCTTGCGGCTTTCGCGGAGCGGACGAAGTTCAGACGGTGGCGCAGGAGATTGAAGGGCCGCAGGCCGACGATGATCTGCGCGCCCGACGCAAGCGCGAGAAACAGGCCAAGAATGCCGACCATTCCGAGAACATCGGCGCTGAAAGCATCGCGTGCCTTCGTCACGTCGGCCCGGTCGATGGCGACGACCAGATTGAGGTCCTGTTCGTCCTTGCCCGTGCCGACGCGAACCCGGCGTTCGACCGCGATCAGCTCGGTTTGTCCGAAGGGGATGCCGTCATAGCTCTTCTTTTCGCCGGAGCCGAGTTTGCCCGGCGGCATCGCCAGCTCCTGATCCCACAGAGAGCGCGATCTCAGAACGGCTTCATTCTGCTTGTTGATCTGCCAGTAAAGACCGCTGAACGGACGGGCAAAGCGTGGATCGGCGGGCTCGCGCGACAGCTCGACCACCGAGGCGCTGCCGACACGAATGGCCGCGGCAAGCTGCAGGAGATGGGCATTGAGCTCGTCTTCCTCGCGGCGAACCACGTGCCGTTCGAAGATCGAGCTGAGGCCGATCCAGTAGAGCGCGAGAGCGCTCACAATCGAGACGAGAGCCGCGCCGATCAGGCGGTATTTGAGAGAACGCGGCGCCATCAGTCATCGGACGGTATGATGTAGCCATAGCCGCGCCGCGTCTCGATGATCTGCACGCCGAGCTTGCGCCTCAGCCGCGCGATCAGCACTTCGAGCGCGTTGCTGTCTTTCTCGGCGTCGATGCCATAGACATGTTCGCTGAGCTCATGCGGCGGCACGACCCGCTTCTTGTGATGCATGAGATAGGCGAGCGAGCGGTACTCCAGAGGCGTGAGCGAAACCGGCATGCCATCGACCGAGACACGCATCTGGCGCGCATCCAACGCTAGGGGCCCGGCAAGGAGCTGTGAGCTCGACTGACCGGCGGAGCGGCGGAGAATGGCGTGGAGGCGGGCGAGCAGCTCCTCCATGTGGAAGGGCTTGGCGAGATAGTCATCAGCCCCGGCGTCGATGCCGTCGACGCGCTCGGTCCAGCTCGCGCGGGCGGTTAGAATCAGGATCGGCGTCGGCCTGCCGTTCTGGCGCCATTTGCGCAAGACGCTGAGGCCGTCCATTTTCGGCAGGCTGAGATCGAGAATGATCCCCGCATAAAACTCCGTATCTCCGAGAAACCAGGCTTCCTCGCCGTCCATCGCGCATTCGGGAACAAAACCCGATGCCTTCAAGACACGGCAGATGTCGTCAGCGAGTTTCGGCTCATCTTCCACGACCAGAATGCGCATGATCTTGTCCCCGCAACCCGACCGGCGCCTTCCAGAATAGCGTCTTTACCAGTCCAAGCCTCACTTATTTTGACGTGGTGCCGGCGGGAAAAGTTCATCCATCAGCCAGGGAAAGCGCTGCGCGAGGAACGGCCGGGCCTCGTCCGGCGTACGGATTTCACCCGTTCTGGCATGCACGAAGAAGCGGCTGGTCTGGCCCTTGTCGGTGCGCAGATCGAACACGAAGATCAAGCTATTGCCCACCCTACGGAAATCGAAATCGACGATCTTGCCGTCGACGCGCTTCTGCAGATCCTGCATCACGAAGCGCAGGCGCGGCGGCAGATCGGCGATATTGAGCTTCGGCCCGGGCGGATTCGCGTCCGAGGTCGTCTGCTTGCTCTCCAACTCGGTGATGTCTTTGGGAAAGCGCTCGCGCGCCTGCGGCAGAGTGAGGACTTCCGGCGTCTTCGCGTCGACGAAGTACTCGTTGACGTAGCCGTCTGCCGCCAGGACCTTGAACCGGTAGAAATAGCCGCCGCCGATCTGAAGCAGCTCGACATCGATAATTTCGCCATCGACCCGTTCGCGCAGAACTTTGACAATCTCGCGCAGGGGCCGGACGCGGCCAGCCTCGACAAGCGCGCGCGCTCGCTCCTGCACCTCCGAAAGATGGTTCGCCGCCTGCCCTTTATCATCCGCGAAAGCGGAACCGGGACGGCTGCTCAACGCGAGGAATGCCGCCGCGCTGAGACAGACCAAGGTCCTCCGTCTCTGATAAAGCGCCGCGTCCACGGCATGTCCTTGGTGCTCGGTCATGGTCTTCATCATACGGCTCCGAAGCTGACATTTCGCTTACAGCGACTATCAGCGGGCGGACAGTGGCCTCCAGCTATTCTTGCCAACGTTAACGCAATCCCGCGTTACGGCTCAGCCGAAATCAGGTTGGGCCAAGGCTGAATGGAAACTTAGGGAGTACTACGATGAACAGGAAACTTATCGCAACGATCGTCACCGGTCTCGCCCTGACCGTCGTCACCGAATCGGCCATGGCCGGCACAGCGTCGCCATGGGTGAACTACCGCGAACGGCACCAGGCCCATCGGGTTTATGAAGGGATCGCCAACGGTAATCTCTCGTTCCGCGAAGCTGGCAAGCTGATCAGAGGCCAGGCACATGTCCGCCGTATGGAGCGCCGCTTCAAGAGCGACGGCAACTTGACGTTCGGCGAGCGGGTGCGTCTCCACAATGCTCTCAATCGCCAGAGCGGCCGCATCTTTTGGCACAAGCACAATTAATTGGACAGGGCAGGAGAAGGGGCCGAAATCACCGGCCCTTTCTCACGCCGAACCTTACGTTCACCAGCTTCGCTCAACCTCGGCGCGTATCACTCATAAGGGTGAGGGCCTATGTGCGGCCACACTGCTAATTTGAGCGGTCGGACGGCGGCGCCGGGGAGAGGCTCCCATCGCGCGCGGCTTTGAAGATGGGTGGGCGTTGGCCGAGATTTTTGGACAATTGATTGCAGCGAAAGAGCAACGACAATGCGGGTCTCCGATCTTCTGGGTTATTTGGCCGCCTCGATGGTCGGCCTCACCTTCTGCTGCCGCACGATGGTGACGCTGCGCTGCTGTGCGATCGTCAGCAATTTTCTCTTCATTGCCTATGCCGCCAAGATGGACCTGGTCCCGATTCTGCTGCTTCACGTCGCGCTGTTGCCGATCAATGCGACCTATCTTGTGAGCGAGGTCCGGAAGTCCGCTGCGTTACGCTATCGCAAGGCTTTAAGGTGATGTGCTACGGCGTGTGCGGGGATCTCGGACGGCGCAGCGTCCGGCCCGGGCGGTCGAACAGATGGATGGCGGAGGGTTCCGCCGAAACCTGCAGCGCCGTGCTCTCGCCGAGCGGCGTCGATGCGGGCTGCAGGATTGCCAGCGGCAGGCCGTTCATTCTGGCGTGGAGAATCCGCGAGGCGCCAAGCTCCCCGACGAATTCGCGCGAACCGACCAAGCCGTCCGCGCTCGCTCCGGGCGCGGCACCGTCGATGACCAGATCCTCCGGCCGGACACCGAGCTGAACCTCCGTGCCCGGCCCGACGGCAAACTGCGCCGCGTCATAGCGCAGCCTCCTGTCGCCTGGGATCTCGACCACACCCTCCTCAAGGATGCGCCCGCTCAGCAAATTCATCGGCGGGCTGCCGATGAAGGTGGCGACGAAGGTCGTCGCCGGCCGGCCGTAGACCTCGGTCGGGGCACCGGTCTGCTCGATCGCGCCGGCATTCATGACCACAACCTTGTCGGCCAGCGTCATCGCCTCGACCTGGTCGTGCGTGACGAAGATCGAGGTGGCGCCGAGCCGGTCATGCAGACGCCGGATTTCGATGCGCATGGCGACGCGCAGCTTGGCGTCGAGATTGGAGAGCGGCTCGTCGAACAGGAAGACCTGCGGGTTGCGCACGATGGCGCGGCCCATGGCGACACGCTGGCGCTGGCCGCCGGAGAGCTCGCGCGGCTTGCGCTTCAGAAACGGCTCGATGTCGAGGAGGTGCGCCGCCTCGGCGATCCGCTTCGCGATCTCAGCACGCGGCATGCCGCGGTTTTTGAGGCCATAAGCCATATTGTCGAACACGCTCATATGCGGATAGAGCGCGTAGTTCTGGAACACCATGGCGATGTCGCGCTCGGCCGGCTCCACGCTGTTGACCACGCGCCCGCCGATGCGGATCTCGCCGGAGGTGACCGTCTCCAGACCGGCGATCATGCGCAGCAACGTCGACTTGCCGCATCCGGACGGCCCGAGAAGGACGACAAAGGCGCCGTCGGGCACATCCAGCGAGACACCCCGGACCGCCTCGACCTTGCCGGCATAGACCTTGCGCACATTGTCGAGCGTGACCGACGCCACCTTATTTCTCCGCCTCGATCAGGCCCTTCACGAACCAGCGCTGCATGGCGATGACGACGATTACAGGCGGCAGCATGGCGAGCATGGCCGTTGCCATGACGATGTTCCACTCCGTCAGCGCATCCGACATCACCATCATCTTCTTGATGCCGATGACGATGGTCTGCATGTCCTCGCGCGTGGTGATGAGCAGCGGCCAGAGATATTGGTTCCAGCCATAGATGAACAGGATCACGAACAGCGCCGCGATATTGGTGCGCGACAGGGGCAGGGCGATGTCCCAGAGGAAGCGGAGCGGTCCGGCATTGTCGAGCTTGGCCGCTTCGATGAGTTCGTCCGGAATGGTCAGGTAGAATTGGCGGAAGAACAGCGTCGCGGTGGCGGAGGCGATCAGCGGCAAGGTGAGGCCGGCATAGCTGTCGAGCAGATGGAGGTCGGAGGCGACCTTGTAGGTCGGGTAGATGCGCACCTCTACCGGCAGCATCAGCGTGATGAAGATCAGCCAGAAGGCGGCCATGCGGAAGGGGAATTTGAAATAGACCACCGCATAGGCGGATGGGATCGAGATGGCGATCTTGCCGAGTGCGATGGCGCCCGCCATCACCGCGCTGTTGAACAGCATGGCGGCGACCGGCGCGCCCGTCGTTTGCGTCGTGCCGACGAAAAGTGTCTGCCAGTAGGTCTCGAAGAACAGCGGCCCCGGCCAGGGCGGCATCTGCCCGTTGGCGATGACGTCTTGCGGCTGGGTCGAGCCGACGAAGCAAAGATAGACCGGGAAGGCCAGCACGGCGACGCCGAGGATCAGCACGGCATGCGCCAGAACATGCGACCATCCGCGCCGCTCGACCATCAGTACACCACCCTGCGCTCGATATAGCGGAACTGCACGGCAGTCAGCCCAATGACGATCGCCAGCAGCACGACGGATTGCGCCGCCGAGCCGCCGAGATCGGCGCCGAGCCGGCCGTCGGAGAACACCTTATAGACGAGAGTTCTCGGTTGCCTTGGCCGGGCCGCCGCCGGTGACCGCATCGATGATGCCGAAAGTGTCGAAGAACACATAGACGATGTTGACTACGAGCAGGAAGAAAGCAGTCGGCGAGAGCAGCGGCAAGGTAATGGTCCAGAAGCGGCGCGAGGGGCTGGCGCCGTCGACGGCCGCAGCCTCGATCACCGAGCGGGGGATGGCCTGCAGCCCGGCAAGGAAGAACAGGAAATTGTAGCTGATCTGCTTCCAGGTGGCGGCGATGACGACGAGGATCATCGCGTGTGTGCCATTGAGCAGCGGGTTCCACGGGATACCGAGATTACGCAGCCCGCGCGCGACGATGCCGAGCGACGGCTGGAACATGAACAGCCAGAGCACGCCTGCGACGGCAGGCGCGACCGCATAGGGCCAGATCAGCAGGGTCTTGTAGATGCCGGCCCCGGCGATCTGGCGGTCGGCCTGCACCGCCAGCAGCAGCGCGATCGATAACGACAGCGTCGCCACGAGAGCGGCGAAGATCAGCGTCGTTGTCAGCGCCTGATAATATTCGGGATTGGTCAGCAGCGACGCGTAATTGTCGAACCAGACGAAGCGCGTATTGAGACCGAACGCATCCTGCAGCAGGAAAGACTGCCAGATGGCCTGGCTCGCGGGGCCGTAGAAGAAGATCAGCGTGATGGCGAGTTGCGGCGCCAACAGCGCATAAGGCAGAAGACGCCCGCGAAAGCCGACGCGCTTTTCCATCAGACGCCCCCTCCCCCGGCCTGCTCACATGGCCAGGGAAAAGGAAAAGGCCAGCGGCGGCGGCGCGCGCCGCCGCTCTGGCGAGATCTCACCTGCGCCGCTCGCTTCACCAGCTCGGTCCGGCTATTTGGACACCTGCTTCTCGAACTTGCGCAGCACCTCGTTGCCGCGCCGGACGGCATCGTCGAGCGCCTGCTGCGCGGTCTTCTTGCCGGCGAGCGCGGCCTCTATTTCCTCCGCCCACATATCGCGCATCTGCACCATGTTGCCGAGGCGCAGGCCGCGGCTGTTCTCGGTTGGCGGCTTGTTGGTCAGCTCCAAGAGCGGCGTCTCCAGATAGGGGAACTTCTGATAGAAGCCGGACGCCTTGCTTTTCTCATACGCCGCCTTGGTGATCGGCAGATAGCCGGACTTCTGATGCAGCTCGACTTGCCGGTCGGTGTCGGACAGGAAGGCGAAGAACTTCGCCACACCCTTATATTCCGCCGGAGTCTTGCCGCCCATCACCCATAAAGAGGCGCCGCCGATGATCGAATTCTGCGGAGCGCCGGGCACGTCCGGATAATAAGGCATCGGCGCGGCGGCGAAATCGAACTTGGCGTGGGCCTTGATATTGCCGAAGAAGGCCGAGGAGGTCAGGAAGATCGGGCATTCGCCGCTGGTGAAACGGCCCTCGCCGGCATTGCCGCGTCCCGAATAGTCGAAGGTCTTGTCCTTCTGCAGATCGATGAGCGCCTGCAGATGCCTGACATGCAGCGGCGCGTTGAATTTCAGCTCGGTATCGAAGCCCTCCATGCCGTTGGCCTTGGTCGCGAGCGGGACATTGTGCCAAGCGGAGAACTGCTCGAGATTGACCCAGGTGAACCAGGCCGAGGAGAAGCCGCATTTGTCATAGCCGGCCGCTTTCAGCTTCTTGGCGTCCTCGAACACCTCGGGCCAGGTCTTGGGCGGCGCATCGGCGTTGAGGCCGGCCTTTTTGAAGGCGTCGCGGTTGATCCACATCACCGCGCTCGACGAGTTGAAGGGGAAGGACAGCATCTCGCCCTTCGTGGTCGAGTAATAGCCGGTGATGGCCGGCAGATAGGCGTTCGGATCGAAGGGCTCGCCGGCGTCCTTCATCAGCTGGTAGACCGGCCTGATCGCGCCCGTCGCCGCCATCATGGTCGCAGTGCCGACCTCGAAAACCTGGAGGATGTGCGGAGCGTTGCCGGCGCGGAAGGCGGCGATGCCGGCGTTCATGGTTTCGGCGTAGCTGCCCTTATAGCTCGGTACGACCTTGTAGTCTTTCTGCGAGGCGTTGAAGTCGCTCGCGAGCTTGTTGATGACCTCGTTATTGGCGCCGGTCATCGCGTGCCACCACTGGATCTCGGTCTCGGCGGAAGCGCGCGAGGCCGCGCCGATCGCCGCAACTGCCAGCGCGATGGCCGCCAGGCGCACAAACAAGCGTTTCATTTTTGGTTTCTCCGATTTCCGTCCTAGACCCCGTCATTTTATCACTGACTAACAGCGCTCTGCGACAATTATGCGAATGCAGGGAATACGGAGCGCCCTGCGCGGTGGAGGCGGGGAGAGGAATGGGCGCGGAGGCTGCAGTCGGCCGTGGAAGCGGGTCGATGAATCAGGCTTGGGGGACGGGGAGCCGCCGGCCCGGCTATTGTCCGGGCCAGCCCAAATCGTTGAGCCGGTCGTCGAAGTCCCTGCTGTCGCCGCCTCGCTCGCGCCATCCTGGACGTTCGTACGGCTGGTAAAATTCGGGGTCGCGCTCGAAATAGCCGCGCGTCCAGGTTTGGCTATATCGATCCCTTTCTCTCGGTTTCGAGCTGACGGCGACGGTCAGCCCTTCGAGCGCGGCAAGCGCCATCGGGTGGGCGAGCGGCTCCCGGTCGCGTGCCTGGAATGAGGCGACGATCGGCAGCCTGCGCGCGAAATGCGGATCGCTCTTCATGGCGCCCCGCATGAAGCGCGCCCAGATTTCGGCCGGAAGACTGCCGCCGGTGACGCGTTTCATCGGGCTGTTATCGTCATTGCCGACCCAGACGCCGACCACCAGATTGCCGGCGAAGCCAATGAACCAGGCATCGCGGTAGTCCTGGCTGGTGCCGGTCTTGCCGTAGGTCTCGATCGGCAGGCGAGCGGCGTGGCCGGTGCCGCTTTCGACCACGGCGGAGAGCAGGCCGCGCAATTCGTCCGCCTTGGCGAGCTTCCATAAACCGGCATCGCGGGGCGGCTCACCGCCATCCGCCGGCTTGGCGTCCAGCCCGGCCACGCCCCAGGGCTTGACCGGATAGGCGCCCGCAGCGATGGAGGCATAGGCAGAGGTCATCTCGAGCAGCGAGAGGTCCGCCGTCCCCAGCGGAAGGCTCGGATTGGGGTGAAGCGGCGATTCGATGCCGAGATCGCGCGCTGCGGCGATCACCGTGTCCCGCCCGACCGCCTCCGATAGCCTCACCGCAACGGTATTGATGGAATAGGCGAAAGCCTGAGTGAGAGTGACCGGGCCGCGATAGTCGCCGCCGTAATTCTTCGGTTCCCAGCCATCGACGGTGATCGGCTCGTCCGGCACCACCATGTCCGGCCGGGCACCGGACCGCAAGGCGGCGAGATAGACGAAGGGCTTGAAGGCCGAGCCCGGCTGCCGGTGCGCCTGCACCGCCCGGTTGAACTGGCTGCCGGCGCGGTCCTTGCCGCCGACCATGGCGACGACCCGGCCATCGGTGCGCATCGCCACCAGCGCCGCCTGGCCGGCATGATATCGGCGGCCCTGCTTGTCGAGCACCTTCCGGACCGCCTCCTGGGCGATATGCTGCAGCCCCGGCTGGAAGGTGGTGTAGACCTTGACCGGCTCGCGGGCGTGCGGATCCTTCAAGCCGTCCTCGACCGAATCCGTCAGCCAGTCGGCATAATAGCCGCCGAACTCCTCCTCGCGCGGCCGATTCAGCCTTGCCGGCTTGATATCGGCGAGTTGCGTTTTATCGAGCCGGCCGTCGCGGACCATAGCCTCGAGCACCAACTTCGCCCGCTTGCGTGCATCATCGAAATTCTGCGTCAGCTGGGTCGGCGAGCGCAAAAGCGCAACGAGCAGAGCCGAGTCCGACAAACTCAGCTCGCCCACCGGCTTGTCGAAAAAATGTTTGGCGGCGGCGCGCACGCCGAAACAGCCCTCGCCGAAATAGGCGCTGCTCAGATAGCGCTCTAGGATCTGAGCTTTGGTCAGCCGGAATTCGAGCCACATGGCGAGCAGAGCCTCGTCGAATTTGCGCCTGTATGTTCTAGCATCGGTGAGGAAGGACATCTTGACGAGCTGCTGGGTGATGGTGCTGCCGCCCTGGCGGATCGCATCGGCCCGATAGTTGCGCAGGGCAGCGCGTAAGATGCCTTTCGGGTCGATGCCGATATGGCTGTAGAAGCGGCGGTCCTCCATGGACACTACCCCATCGATCAGATGCTTGGGCAACTCGTCGAGCGTGACCGGCGCGGCCACGCAGTCGCCGCGCTCGGCGAAGGCGCGGCCCTCGGCGTCGATGAGGATCAGCGGGCGTTTGACGGCAGGTCTCAGCGTATCCTGGATCGGATATTGCTTGCTGAGCGGCGCCGTGAAGGACGCCGTTACCGCGACCAAGCAGATGCCGGAAACCAGGAGCGCATTGCCCATGCCCGACCAGATACGGAGCAACCTGTGCGTGACATGCGATTGCCAGATATTTGTGCCAAGCCGCACGAGGAAATTCGACGCGCCTATGAGCGCGGATAAAAGCGAGTGACCAATTTCGTTCATTGTGTGCGACCGTTGAGCCCTGCCCTGTTGAAGCAAACGCACCAGTGCTGTCAGTGTTTCACGCGCGCCGCGGAATGTGTCAGAAAATAGTCCGGCTGCTGCTGCAGGTCGCTCGCATTGGCAGCGCGGCGGTTTTTTCCGATTGGCGGCGGGTGCGGCTGGCGTCGGCTGGTGGCTGATCCCGGAGCAGCTTCCGCTCAGGGCAGCGCTTCTGACAGCGAAGGCTTCAAACGGACCTTTTAGGGGTGTAAGGGGTTTTATCGGGCTAGGGTAATGATCATCGCACGGCAGCCCGGCCGCATCGAGCACCGGCCGGGTTCTGTCGTGCACTGAAATTTTTTGCTTATATGCAGGTTTCTTGATTTACTTCGGATTAAGTTCGAGGATGCGAAAGTGCTGAAGAAGGTTCCCAGCGGCATCAAAGGGCTGGACGAGATTACCGGCGGCGGTCTCCCGGCGGGGCGCCCGAGCCTGGTCTGCGGCGGGCCGGGCTCAGGCAAGACTCTGCTCGCAGTCGGGTTTCTGGCCCAAGGCGCGTTGCACGACGGCGAACCGGGTGTGCTCGTGTCATTCGACGAAGATACCTCGGAGATCGCGGTCAATCACGAGTTGCTGGGCATCGATCTCATGGCGCTGCGCGAGCAGAACCTCCTTGCCATGGACTACGTCCACCTCGACCGGCAGGCGATCGTCGAGGCAGGCGAATTCGACCTCGAAGGCCTTTTCATTCGCATCGGCCATGCAGTCGATCAGGTGAAAGCCAGAAGGGTCGTTCTCGACAGCATCGATACGCTGTTCGCGGGCATTCCCGACGAGGCCATTCTGCGCGCCGAGCTCCGGCGCCTGTTCGGCTGGCTCAAGGAGCGGAAGCTGACAACCGTCATCACGGCGGAGCGAGGCAATGGCAGCCTGACCCGCCACGGCATCGAGGAATATGTGTCGGACTGCGTTATCCTCCTCGACCACCGCATTCACGACCAGCTCGCAACCCGGCGTCTGCGCGTGGTGAAATATCGCGGCTCCTCGCATGGCGCTGACGAATATCCGTTCCTGATCGAGGATAGCGGAATCACGCTGCTGCCGGTCACTTCGATCCATCTTGGGTATCGTGTCTCGGACCGGCGCCAGCCGACCGGAATCGCCGGGCTCGATGAGATGCTGGAAGGCAAAGGCTACTACAAGGGCTCCAGCATTCTCGTCAGCGGCGGCCCGGGCACCGGCAAGACCAGCATCGGGGCGCATTTTGCCGCCGCGACTTGCCAAAGAGGCGAGCGCTGCCTTTACTTCGCCTTCGAGGAATCCGAGCCGCAGCTCATTCGCAACATGCGCTCGATCGGGATCGATTTAGAGTTTGCAGTCACCGGCGGGAATCTGGCGATACGCGCCGCGCGACCGACGCTGCAAGGCCTGGAAATGCATCTCGCGACCATGCTGCACGGCCTGCAGACGGTCAGACCCGATGTGGTCGTGATCGATCCGCTTTCGGCGCTGCAGCTAAGCGGCACGCTGGGCCAGTCGAGTATGATGATGCTTCGTCTGATCGATCACCTCAAAGGGCTCGGCACGACGGCTCTGTTCTTGACCGTGCAAAGCGAGGATCAGACCGACCTGAACATCTCTTCGCTGATGGATACATGGATCAGCGTCAAGAATCTGCGCCGCGCCGACGACCTCGAGCGGCTGATCTTTATCATCAAGTCGCGGGGAATGGCGCACTCCGCCGACGTCCGCCAACTCTTGATCGGGGCAGGGGGAGTCGAAGTCAGCGCCAGGAAAGGCCCGTCATGAGTACCGTCCACCCTTACGACCCGCAAATGGATCATTGGAATCTGCGGCTCTATGTTGCCGGGCAGAGCAGCAAGTCAATGGCGGCCATCGCCAATCTCAACCGTATCTGCAAGGAGCATCTCGCCGGCAGATATACGATCGAGGTCATCGATCTGCTGCAGCGGCCTCAGCTTGCGGCCGGCGATCAGATTCTGGCGTTGCCTACTCTCGTGCGGCGTCTGCCCGAGCCGATCAAGAAAATCATAGGAGATCTTTCCAACGAGGAGCGCGTGCTTGTTGGGCTAGACATACGACCGCGCCGTGCATCGTGATGACAGATACAATCCCAGCGCTGGCTCCACTCCGCTATCGGCTGACGCTGTTCGTCACGGGCGCCACGGCTCGCTCGCTGCGTGCCGTTGAAAACGTGCGCCGCTTCTGCGAGCAGGAACTTTCCGGGCTCTATGAGCTTGAGGTCATCGATCTCTACCGCTTCCCGGAGCGCGCCAAAGTCGACCAGGTCGTGGCTGCGCCGACTCTCCTTCGCCATTGGCCAAACCCCGCGCGCTACGCCATAGGCGATATGTCGAACACGGCCTCCTTGCGGGCGGCGATCAAGGTGGCGGCATGACAGGCAACCGCGACGTTGACGCTCTGGTGCGTGAGTTGCAGGACACGCGCATCCGCCTCGCCGAGGCAGAGGAGACGTTGCAGGCCATACGCCGCGGTGAGGTCGACGCCGTTCTGGTCGAAGGTGAAACCGGACCTCAGATCTATACGCTCAAGAGCGCGGACGAGCCCTATCGCATGATCGTCGAACAAATGCGCGAAGGGGCGGTCACGATAGCGGAAGACGGGACGATCCTTTACTGCAACGATGCCTTCGCATCGATGATCTGCGATAAACCGGAGCGGATAGTGGGGTCATCGCTGGTCCCGCTCGTCGAGGGCGGCAAGCTCCAACTGCTGATCGATGCCGACCAATCCTCCGGCCGAGAGCTGCGATTGCGTCGCTCCGATGAGAGTTGGATCGCCTGCAATGTGAGCTCGACCCCTCTCATGATTGACGAGCGGACGGTGCATTGCCTCGTGGCGACCGATCTGACGCGCCAAACGCTCTGGCAGCGTCACGAAGCGATTCTCGATTCGACCAGCGATGCCATCTATTCGCTCAGTCCAGATCTCACCGTCGAGACCTGGAACCAAGGCGCGGTCCGGCTCTACGGCTACGAGCCGCATGAGATCATCGGCCGTTCCGAGCGCATTCTCCGCGACGACCAGGACGCGGTCGTGCTCGACGAACTGGTGGCACGCGTCGGGTGCGAGAATGCACCGGCAAGAGCCGACATGGCGCGGCGACGCAAGGACGGTTCGCTGCTGCACGTGATCCTCAGCTTTGCCCCCTTGCGAAACGAGGCAGGCGAGCTTGCCGGATATGCGGCCATCGAGCACGACATCTCCGAGCGCAAGGCGGCGGAGCGGACTCAGAAGATGCTGCTTGGCGAGCTCAGTCACCGCGTCAAGAACACGCTTGCGGCCGTTCAGTCGATCGCCAACCACACGCTTCGCAATGTACCGGAGCCTGCGGAGTTCGCCGCGACCTTTTCGGGCCGCGTTCAGGCCATGGCGCGGGCCCATGATGTGCTGACGCAAAGAGCCTGGCAGGGGGCCGACGTCGCCACGCTTATCCGCGAGCAGTTGTTGATCGGGAGCGAAGCGCGCGCGCGTATCCTCTGCACCGGGCCGGATATCATGCTCGACGCACAGGCGGCGCTGGTCCTCGCTCTGATGCTGCATGAGCTCGGCACCAATGCGCGTAAGCACGGCGCACTGACGTCGTCGCAAGGCAAGGTTCTCCTGGAATGGAAGCTGGGTGATGAGCGCGCCTCGGAAACACTGCAGCTGACATGGCGCGAGACGGACGGTCCGCGCGTCACGTCGCCGAGCCGGCGCGGCTTCGGTTCGCAACTGATCGAGCACAGTTTGAGCACCATCGGCGGATCGGCGGCCATCCACTTCGAGCCGGCCGGTGTGCGATGTGAAATGATCGTTCCCCTCCGGCGGCTAGATCTGACAGAGAATGAGACGTCATGGCGAGAGCAAAGCGTATCCTGATAGTCGAAGACGATTACGTCATCGGTCTCGACATGCAGACGATCTTATCGGACGCGGGCGTTGAAACGCTCGGCCCGGTCGGCCGTTGCTGTACGGCGGTGCAACTGATCGACAGCGAGGCTCCCGACGCAGCCGTGGTCGACGGGAACCTGAATGGCGAGTTTGCCGAGAGGGTCGCGGCGCGGCTGCGGGCGAGCGCCATCCCATTCATTTTCGTATCGGGTTACGGGCGCGACTATCTCCCCGCCGAATTTGCCGACGTGCCGCTGATCCGCAAGCCCTTCGAGGCGGACGCGCTTGTCGATGCTATCAGGACGATGCTTCCCCAGGAGGATTGAGCCGGCTCGGGTGTGTCGGGAACGCGGCGTCTTGCGGCGTGACAATCGCGTTTGTCAATTGCAGTATCGGGGCGCTTCAAAACGGCGGCTCCGGCTAGAGCATCGGACCGAAAAGTGAAGCGGTTTTCGGACAAATCCGATGCCAAAACAAATAGATAGAGCGGCGCCTCCGATTCCGATTAGAAGTTCGCCGCTCTAGGCCGCCGCGCCAGACTGTCCGGAGATGAGCCCGATGAATTTCTGCAGCGACAATGTCGCGGGCGTTTCGCCTGAGATCTTCGAAGCGCTTGCCGCCGCCAATCATGGCGCTGCGACCTCTTATGGCGAGGATGAGGTAACCGCGCGGGTGATGCGGCGCTTCTCCGAGATTTTCGAGCGCGAGGTGACGGTTTTTCCGCTGATCACCGGCACGGCCGCCAACGCGCTCGCCCTCGCCAGCCTCGTGCCGCCCTGGGGCGTGATCTTCTGCCATGCAGAGGCGCATATCGCCGTCAATGAATGCGGAGCCCCGGAATTTTACGCCGGCGGCGCCCGCGTCACCGGACTTCCGGGGCCGGAGGGCAAGATCGCAGCGGAGCAGCTTACGGCGCTGCTGCCCGAGGAAGGCAGCCCGGTGCACGACATGCAGCCCCGCGCCGTCAGTCTGACTCAGGCGACCGAAGCGGGCACCGTCTACCGCCCGGAGGAGGTCGCGGCGATCGCCGAGGTCGCCCGGCGGCACCGCCTCGGCGTTCATATGGACGGCGCACGCTTCGCCAATGCCGTGGTTCATCTCGGCGTTTCACCGGCCGAAATCACCTGGAAAGCCGGTGTCGATGTGCTGTCGTTCGGGGCAACCAAGAACGGGGCCATGGCCGCCGAAGCGCTGATCTTTTTCGATAAGGAGCGCGCGGCCGATTGCGCCTTCCGGCGCAAGCGCGGAGGCCATCTGCTCTCCAAAATGCGCTTCGTATCGACCCAGCTCGAAGCTTATCTCGCGCAGGACCTCTGGCTGCGCAATGCGCGCCATGCCAATGCGATGGCCCAGCGCCTTGCGGATGGGCTGAGGGGACTTCCAGGCGTCACTCTGCGATATAGGGTCGAGACGAACGCAGTCTTCCCCGAGCTTGCGGACGCACTCATCAGCGATCTTTATGAAAAGGGCTTCAGGTTCTATCGCTGGAGCGGCAATTGCGTTCGGCTCGTCACTGCCTTCAACACGGAAGCCGCGGATGTGGATGCGTTCATTGCCGCCGTGCGCGATTTCCGCCGGCATTGAGTTCGACCGGGACGCCGCGGAATGGCGTCTCGAAGTGGGCAATTCAAAGGGTTGACGGATTTCAAAGCCGAGCCGAGAGTATCTCCGGTATAGTATCGGTCAACTGCGTTTCAGCCTTCGAGGATCGCTCTTCATGCGCAAGCTCCTTGTGCCCATCGACAGCTCCGGTAACGCAACGCGCGCGCTGAAATACGCCATTCATCTGGCGCAGGCGGACCCGTCGATCGAGCTTCACATCGTCAACGCGCACGAGCAACCGCTCGTCTATGGCGAAATCGCGGTCTATCTCTCCGAGGAGAAGGCGAAAGAGATGCAGCGGCGGCACGGTGAGGACATTCTCAACGCCGCCACAGAACTTGCCAAAGCGGCGGGGGTGAAGTTCACCACCGAAATCCTAGTCGGCGACGTGCCGCATGTGCTGGTCGAATACGCCGAAGAGAAGGGCTGCGAAGGGATCGTAATGGGAACGCGCGGCATGAGCGTCATCGGCAATCTCGTCATGGGCTCGGTTGCAAATAAGGTCATCCATCTCACCAAGCTCCCCGTGACGCTGGTCAAATAACCCGGATTGCATAATGCCAACGCGCCCCCACCATGAAGTGCATCTAATCGCGCGCATCGGCTGGCTGCGGGCGGCGGTGCTCGGCGCCAATGACGGCATCGTCTCCACCGCCAGCCTGATCGTCGGCGTCGCCGCAGCCGCAACCGGGAAAACCGAGATCCTCATCGCTGGCACCGCAGGGCTCGTTGCAGGCGCGATGTCGATGGCGGCCGGCGAATATGTCTCGGTCAGCTCGCAGGCGGATACCGAAGCGGCCGACCTCGTCCGTGAACGCCGGGAGCTTCAGGAGGAGCCCGCAGCCGAGCTCGATGAGCTGACCGGCATCTATGAGAAGCGTGGTCTCGACAAGGCGCTGGCGAGGGAGGTGGCCGAGCAGCTGATGCGCCACAATGCGCTTGAGGCGCATATGCGCGACGAGCTCGGCGTGTCGACGGCGACGGCGGCGCGGCCGGTCCAAGCGGCGTTCACCTCGGCGGTGACATTCGCTGCCGGAGCCATTCTGCCCCTGCTGGTCGCCCTTATCGCTCCGGCAGGCTACGTCATCGCCGCGGTCGCCGCGGCGACGCTGATTGCGCTCGCCATATTGGGAGCGCTCGGCGCCTGGGTGGGCGGTGCAAACAGTCTTCGCGCCATCGCCAGGGTCACCTTCTGGGGCGCGCTGGCCCTTGTCGTGACCGCCGCAATCGGCCGGCTGTTCGGGACGGCAGTCTAGCCTCACCCCCTTGATCTTGCCCGGCGCGCGAGCACCAAAGTGACCGCCTGGATCAGCACCAGCGGCGCCAGGCTCGATGCGAGAATGACCGCCCACATGGAGAAATCCGGCGGCGCGAGCTGGAGGAGGTCGGACAACAGCGGCGTATAAGGCGGTATGACCAGTAGGGCCGAGCATAGTGCGAGGGCGGCCCAGACCCAGCGGTTGCGGGTGATCTCGTTGCGCAGCACGCCCGACCTTGAACCGCGCATATTGAAGACATGCCAGAGCTGGGCGAAAGCGAGCGTCAGGAAGGTCACCGTCACCACCGACTCGGCATTGAGCTCCAGTCCGAAACGCGCCATCGCCATGCTGCCAAGCGTCGCCGCCGTCAGCGCCATGCTCTGAAGGACTATGGTGATCCATTGCGCGCGGCCGAGAATCGGCACTTTCGGATCGCGCGGCGGATGCTTCAGAACGTCCCGCTCGCCCTCCCCCATCGCCAGAGCGAAGGCCGGAAACACGTCGGTGACGAGGTTGAGAAACAGGATCTGCAACGGCATGATCGGCAAGGGCAGGGTGGAGAGAATGGCCAGCCCCACCACCAGCACTTCGCTCAGATTGCAGGACAGGAGATAGGCGACGAAACGGCGGATATTGCCGAAGATGACCCGGCCCTCGCGAATCGCGTTGACAATCGTCGGGAAGGCATCATCGAGCAGCACCATGGCGGCGGCTTCGCGCGCCACATCGGTGCCGCGCAGGCCCATGGCGACGCCGATGTCGGCCTGCCGCAGCGCCGGCGCGTCGTTGACGCCGTCGCCGGTCATGGCGACGATCTGGCCCGCAGCCTGGTAAGCACGCACGAGTTCGAGCTTTTCCGCCGGGCTGACGCGCGCGAAGATATTGGCCTTCAGCAGTCCGCCATGATCGCGGCTCGCAAGCTGCCCGAGCTGGGTGCCTTCGACGACCTCGATGGCGCTGCCGCCGAGACCGACCGCGCGGCCGATGCTGCGGGCCGTCACCGCATGGTCTCCCGTCACCATCACCACGCGAATGCCGGCCCGCTGGCAATCCTTGATCGCGTGCGGGACATCGACCCGCGCCGGGTCTTCGAGACCGACCAGCCCGACGAAGGTCAGGCCCTCGAAAGGCGGCTCGTCGGCCCGCGTGGCATTTTTCGTTCCGCAGGCCAGCACCCGCAGCCCGTGATGGCCTAGATCATCGATCCGCTGCAGCCATTCCGTGCGCATCTCATCATCCATGGGCGCAGCGTGGTCATCGAAGGCAATGTTCGACGACGCTGCGATCACCGCTTCCGGCGCGCCCTTGATCATGAACAGAAATTCGGCCCCGAGGCGGTGTACCGTCGCCATCATTCTGGTGCCGGTGTCGAAGGCATATTTGCGGGAGAGGGGATAATCCCTGAGCAGGTCGGACCTGTTGAGGCCGGCGATCCGGCCGACGCGCAGCAGCGCGATCTCCATCGGGTCACCGCTGCTGGATTCGGCTGTTTCTCCGAGGGTGGCCTCATTGCAGAGGACGGCAATTTCGAGAAGCAGCTTCAGCTGCGGATCATCGCCGGCTCCGCCTGTTTCGGCTCCGTCAGGTGATTTGAACCGCCCCGCCGCCCCGTCGATTTCGAGTTCGCCGGAGGGAAGCCAAAGCCGGCGGACGGCCATACGGTTCTCCGTCAAGGTGCCGGTCTTGTCGGTGAGAATTACGGTCGTCGCGCCGAGCGTCTCCACGGCCGACAGCCGCTCGATCAGGGCATTCTGCCGCGCCATGCGCCACATGCCGCGCGCGAGCGCGAGCGTCGCGACGATGGGCAAGCCCTCCGGAATGGCGGCGACGGCGAGGGCGATCGCCGACTCGATCATCAGGAAGGCGTCCTTGCCAGTGGCAAAGCCGACCGCCGCCATCAGCGCGGCTAAAGCCACCGTCGCATAGATGAGCTGACCGGAAAGACGCGCCAGCTTCTTCTCGATCGGTGATGAGCCCGGTTCCGCCTCCTCCACAAGCCGTGACACGCGGCCGAGCTCGGTTTGCAGCCCCGTCGCCACGACGACGCCGACAGCACTGCCGCGTGTGACGGCGGTGCCCTTGAACAACATCGAGCGGCGGTCGGCCAGGCGCGCTTCGGCGGCGACCGGCTTCATCGCCTTGTCGACCGCGACGGACTCGCCGGTCAGCGTCGACTCGTCGACACCGAGATTGGAGGCCTCGATCAGCCTCAGATCGGCAGAAACGGAATCGCCGCCCTCCAGCAGCACGATATCTCCGGGCACAACGTCGTCGGCCGGGACCAGGCGCGTATGCCCCTCCCGGCGCACGCGCGCCGAATGGGTGCCGAGCGCGCGCAGCGCTTCGAGAGACCGTGCGGCGCGGAGTTCGGTGAAAAAGCCGATGAGCGCGTTGAGCGCGAGCACGGCCGCGATGGCGAGGGCCTCTTCCCATTCGCCGAAATAGAAGGCGAGCGCCGCAGCCGCGCTCAGCAAATAGACGACCGGGCTTTGAACCTGGTGCGCCAGCACTGCGAGCGTGCTGACCTTGCGCCGCGATGCGATCGTATTCGGGCCGTAGGCCTCGCGCCGCCGCGTGACCTCCTCTTCGGTGAGGCCCGTGCCGGCAGACACCGCGAGGCGCGCAAGGACAGCCGACGCGGGCTGACTGTGGGGGCCGCCGGCGTCCGCCTCTGCGATATCGATGTCAGCGCCGGATCCAGGAGCGGCGGCAGAGTTCATTTTTGAAAGCGCCTTCCTTCGCGTGGACGGCTGGAGACGACCAGGTCGCCAGCCTGCCATGATCGACAGTTCAGCCGCGGGCGCAATATGTAACCGTCATCGAAGGACAGTTGAGGGGCCGAGCCGGGCAACGCAGAAGCGAGCGAGCCTCGAGAATGCATCGCGGCGTCTCAGCCGGACAGTTCGCAACGTCGCTGTAAGGCTTGCCGGCCGCTACAGAACGGCCTCGTTGCGCGCCGCGGTGCTCTGCGCGGCGATCCAGGCGTACCAGCCGTCCATTCCCTCGCCGCTGGTCGCAGAGAGCTGCAAAATCTCGGCGTCGGGATTCACGGCGCGGATGTTTTCGACGCATTGGCCGATGTCGAATTGCAGATAGGGGAGGAGGTCGATCTTGTTGATGAGCACGAGGCGCGAGGCCTGGAACATATGCGGATATTTGAGCGCCTTATCCTCGCCTTCGGTCACCGAAATGATGGCGACCTTCGCGCGTTCGCCAAGGTCGAACAGGGCTGGGCAGACGAGATTGCCGACATTCTCGATCATCACCACCGAGCGGAAAGCCGGCGCCAGCTCCTTGAGCGCGCGGGCGATCATATCGGCTTCCAGGTGACAGCCGGTGCCGGTATTGACCTGGACGGCAGGTGCGCCCGCGGCCTCGATGCGTTCGCCGTCCTTCGCGGTCGCCTGGTCGCCTTCGATGACATAGAAGCCGTGCGTGTCGCCCTGCTCCCGGATGGTGCGCTCGAGCAGCGTGGTCTTGCCCGCGCCAGGCGAGCTGACGAGATTGAGCGCCAGGATTTCGCGCCCCGCAAACCAGGCGCGGTTGCGCGCGGCCAGCTCATTGTTCTTCTGCAGAATGGCCTGGCCGAGCTCGACGACATGGCCGTGGGTGTGCGCGTGGCCGTGCTCATGCAGATGGCCATGGTCGTGGGCGTGATGATGGTGATCGTGATCGCTATGATTGTGGCCGTGGGAATGATTATGATCGGCGTGATGATGATCATGATCGTGGTGGTCGTGGTCATGGCAATGGGCGTGCCGGTGATCGCCCGCGATCTCGGCCGTCGCACCGGTGCGCAGATTTGTCAGCGTTACCTTCGCGCCTTCAGAGCAACCGCAGCTTTCGCACATATCCACCTCCTTGCGCCGGAGCGGCCGTCAATGCAGGGCCGTCCGCGGTCGCTTTTCCTGCGCCGGATCCGGCTCCGGCGCAAGTTCGTATTCTTTGATCTTCAATTCCTCGCCGCTCAGCCGCTCGACCGCATGCGAGCCGCAGCGGCAAGGCGAAAACAAGGTGCTTTGCGTGAATTCCGCGCCGCACGCTCTGCAGTGCGCCCGCGCCTCAATGCGGCGAATCTCGAGCACGGCGCCGTCCAGCGGGGTGCCTTTCGCGGCGACGTCGAAACAGAATTCCAGCGCATCAGGCATCACGCCGCTAAAGCTTCCGACCTCGAGCACGACGCGGCTGACCGACCGTCCCTTGGCGTGCTCGGCAATGATCGCGACGACATTCTGCGTGATGCCGAGTTCGTGCATCAGGCGCTTCCCCAGACAATATGCCCGGCCTGGAAGATGACGCTCAGCCCGAGCCCGATCGCGACGCAGCTTATGGCGATGTGAAGGCCGCGATGGAGCCATTTTGCGCTGCGTTCCGCGATGCCGAGCGGCCAGGAGACGACAAATGTCAGTGTGGCCATGCCGCACATCGAGCCGAGGCCGAAAATAAGCACATAGAAGATCGCAAGCCAGGTGTCGCGCGAGGCGGCAAGTGCGAGCGCCAGGAGGCCGGCGGACCCCGCCGCGCCATGCACCAATCCGACGAGCAGCGGCTTGACCGGGAAGCCCTTCGGGTGCTTGTGGTCGTGCGGATCCTGGGCGTGCGGCAAGGTCGAGCCCAGATGGCTGTGGGCGTGGATATGAGGCGCCCCATTGCCATGATCGTGCACATGAAAATGCACCTTGGCCGTCTGCATCCGGCGGAGCACGTCGAGGCCGAGGATCACCAGCATCACGCCGACGGCGAATTCGAGCACCGCGGCCGATCGATCGTTCAGGACGAAACCGAAGACAATGACGGCCGAGCAAAGCAGGAAGAGCGTGATGGTGTGGCCCAGCCCCCAGAGCGCACCGAGGAAGGCGAGGCGCTTGGGCGAGCTGCGACCCGCGGCCATGGCTCCGACGGCGGCCAGGTGATCCGCTTCGAGGGCATGCCCCATACCGGCAAAAAATCCGAGGATCAGGAAACCGTTCATGAATGATCCAGTGCTGGCCGTATCAACAAATCCGGGGCAATTGCTCGCCGACAAGCATATCTACGATGCGACGGCCGCCAAAGCAGGTCCGCATGGTGACGCGGCCGGCCTCGCCGTCTCCCGCATGTCCGATCAGGCGCGCTCCTGCGCCGAGGGGATGGGCGTGCATCGCCGCCAACGCGGCGTCGGCTTCGGCGGCCGGCACGACGGTGACGAGCTTGCCTTCATTGGCAAGATAGAGCGGGTCGAGCCCGAGGATTTCGCAGAACGCCTTCACCTCGTCGCGGATCGGCGCCAGCGTCTCGTCGATCTCGATCGAAACGCCTGAGGCGGTGGCGATCTCATTCAGCACCGTGGCAACGCCGCCGCGTGTCGCGTCGCGAAACAGCCGCGTGTTTGGTGCGGCAGCGAGGATCGTTCGCACAAGCTGGTAGAGCGGCGCGCAGTCGCTCTCGATCGGCGTTTCCAGCGCCATATCCCCGCGTGCGCACAGAATCGCGGCGCCATGGTCGCCGAGCAGGCCGTTGACGAGGATCGCATCGCCCGGCTCGGCGCGGTGGGCGCCCAGATCGAGGCCCTTCGGGATCGCGCCGACGCCTGTGGTGGTGATGAACAGCTTATCGCAGGCGCCCTTATGCACGACCTTGGTGTCGCCGGTGACGATCTGCACGCCGGCGAGGCGCGCCGCTCCCGCCATGGAAGCTGCAACGCGCCGCAAAAGATCGACCGTAACGCCTTCCTCGATGATCACCGCACAGGATAGATAAAGCGGCACGGCGCCGCCGACGGCGAGATCGTTCACCGTGCCATAGACGGCCAGCTTGCCGATGTCGCCGCCGGGAAAGAACAGCGGATCGACGACGAAGGAGTTGGTGGTGAAGGCGAGCCGGTCGCCAAGCTGCGCGAAAGCGCTGAGATCGAGCCGGGCCTGATCCTCGAGCGGGGCGAGAGTGGTGTTCTCGAAAGGCGCGACAAACACATCGTCGATGAGATCGCGCATGGCTTTGCCGCCGCCGCCATGAGCGAGCGTCACCTTCGGGACATTGACGCGCCCGAAAGGCCGCGCTCGCGTCAGCGGAATGACGGTCATGCCGCGCCTGCCTGCTTCTTGACGCCGCCATACTGATAATAGGCCGCGCAGGCCCCTTCCGACGAGACCATCAGCGCGCCGAGCGGCATCTCCGGCGTGCAGGCCGAGCCGAACACCTTGCATTGCCAGGGCTTGATCACCCCTTTGAGCACCTCGCCGCATTGGCAGCTCTTCGGATCGGCGATGCGGACATTCGGCACGGTGAATTTGCGCTCGGCATCATATTGCGCGTAGGCCGGCCGGATCTTGACGCCCGAATGATCAATCGAGCCGAGCCCGCGCCATTCAAAGAATTCGCGAAGCTCATAGACCTTCGACACCGCCTGGAGCGCCGCGGCGTTGCCGGCTTCCGGGACGATGCGCGCATATTGATTCTCGATTTCCGCGCGGCCCTCCTTGATCTGGATCAGGCACATCCAGAGCGACTGCAGCACGTCGAGCGGCTCGAAACCGGCAACGACCATCGGCCGCCGGTAATATTGGGCGATGAACTGATAGGGCGCGGTGCCGATGACCATGGAGACATGGCCGGGGCCGAGAAAGCCGTCGAGATGCAGGTCCGGGCTGTCGAGGATGGCCTTGATCGTCGGCACGATGGTGATGTGGTTGCAGAAGACCGAGAAATGGGTGATGCCCTCCGCTTCCGCCTGCAGAATGGTAAGCGCGGTGGAGGGCATGGTGGTCTCGAAGCCGATGCCGAAAAACACCACCTCCCGGTCCGGGTTGTTGCGGGCGAGAGCAAGCGCGTCCATCGGCGAATAGACCATGCGCACATCGGCGCCGTCGGCTTTGGCTTGTAAAAGACTCTTTTTCGAGCCGGGCACGCGCATGGCGTCGCCGAAGGTGGTGAAGATGACTTCCGGGCGCTCGGCGATGGCGATGCAGTCATCGACGCGGCCCATCGGCAGCACGCAGACCGGGCAGCCGGGGCCGTGCACCAGCTCGATCGTGTCGGGCAGCATGCCCTCAATGCCGTAGCGGAAGATGGAATGCGTATGGCCGCCGCAGACTTCCATGATATGGAGCGGGCGATGCTTGGTAATCTCGATGGAGGCGGCGAGCGCCTCGATCTCCTTGATCAGCACGGCCGCCTTCTCGCGGTCGCGGAATTCGTCGACATATTTCATGCCGCCGCTCCTTTCTTCGCCGCCGAGCCGCGATCATCCGCGAGCAGCGTATGCACCAGGTCCCAGAGAATATGATAGGCGGTGACGTGGCATTCCTGGATACGGTGAATGGAAGCCGACGGCACGATGAGGCAGTGATCGACGACGCCCGAGGTCTTCATCCTGCCGCCGTCGCCGCCGGTCAGGCCAATGGTGACGAGCCCCATCTCCTTCGCCTTGGCAAAGGCAGCGATGAGATTGGCCGAATTGCCGCTGGTGGAGATGCCGACGAGACCGTCGCCCGCCTTCGCCTGGGCCACGACCTGGCGCACGAACACGTGCTCGAAGCCGACATCGTTGCCGACGGCGGAGATCATGGCGAGATCTGCGACGAGATTGATGGCCGCGAGCGCCGGCCGCCCGGCGGTGACGGGATGCACGAACTCCACCGCGACGTGCGACGCATCGCAGCTCGAGCCGCCATTGCCCATGGTGAACAGCCGGCCGCCCTTGCGGTAGACCTCGGCCACCGTTTTCGCCGCCGCGACCAGGATCGGCGCCTGCTCGGCAAAGAAAGCCTCATTGGTCTGGCGCGAGCCCTTCGCCTTCTCGGCGACCGAATGCATCAGCGCCGTATCGAGCTGCGCTGCGTCCTGCTGCTTGCCGTGCAGAAACGGGTAGAGCGATTGGAGATCCTGTTCCGAAGACATTTGGGCTCCTCCTATTCGGCGGCCGAAAGCCGCATGGCCCTCATTTCTTCCTGGGCTTCGCCGAGCTCGGTGAGGATCTGCAAGGTCTGCGCCGCCTGCTCCTCGTCGATGCGGCTCATGGCGAAGCCGACATGAATGAGCACCCAGTCGCCGATGCAGGCCTCCGGCGGGTGCTCGTCATCAACGATGCAGGCGATGTTGACCTGCCGGCGGACGCCGCTGACATCGACGGTCGCGAGCCGTTTGTGCGCGTCGTCGATCTTCACGATGCGGCCGGGAATTCCGAGACACATGATGCTGTTCCTTGCACTTGCGTTTGGGCGCGGATGAGCCGGGCCGCGCCGATTGCCGCCTGTCCGAGCGAGAGTCCGCCATCATTGGCGGGGAATTGCGCATGGCTGAGGACGGAAAATCCGCTGGCGTCGAGGCGCCGGACGATCTCCTCGAAGAGGATGCGGTTCTGGAAGCAGCCGCCGCTGAGGGCAACGCTGGTAAAGGGGGGCCCATCCGGGGCATCGCGCCGCGCCAGCTTTTCGGTCATGGCGACGACGCTTTCGGCGAGCCAGACATGGAAGCGCGCGGCGACGATCGCGGGCGGCGTTCCGAGCAACAGGTCGCCGAGCACGGCGCGCCACATGCCGAGCGGCTCGATATAGGGCAGGCCGCTCTCCGGCAGCCTCGGGATGGCGATGGGATAGCGTTCCTCGCCCGGATCGCGCAGCGTCTTCTCGTCGGCCATCGCCTCCAGTTCGGCGCCCGCCTGTCCCTCATAGTGCTGGCGCTCCCGGCAGACGCCTACCGCCGCTGCGAGTGCATCGAACAGCCTGCCGCAGGAGGAGGCGAGCGGCGAGTTCAGATTGTGCTTGAGCATGGAGTCGAGCGTGGCGCGCGGCTTGGCCTTGAGAAAAGCGAACAGCTCCAGCTCGGCGAAATTCATGGCGAACTCCGCCCAGCCCATCTGCGCGACCAAATGCGCATAGAGGTTGCGCCACGGCTCGCGCACCGCCTGCGTGCCGCCGAGCATGGCGACCGGCCGCAAGCAGCCGAGCCGCTCGTAGCCGTCATAATCGGCGAGCAGAAATTCGCCGCCCCAGATGGTGCCGTCATCGCCGAGCCCGAGCCCGTCCAGGACGATGCCGAGAACCGGCGCGGCATTGAGCGGGCGGCCATTCTCGGCAAGGCAGGATGCGGTGTGCGCGTGATGATGCTGGACGGAAATGAGCGGCAGATGATCGTGGCGGGACCGCTCGACCGCCAGCTTGGATGAGAGATAGTCCGGATGCTGGTCGGAGATAATGGCGCGCGGGGCATGGCCGAACAGGGCGCTGAACAGATCGATGCTCTTGCGGTAATCGGCGAAGGTCGCGGCGTTTTCCAGATCGCCCTGGTGCTGGGTCAGGATCGCCATGCCATCCTTGAGGAGGCAGGCGGTCGCTTTCAGCTCGCCGCCCATCGCCAGGATGTCGGGCGTCCGCTCGAAGCCGCGCGGCAGCCGAATGGGCGCCGGCGCATAGCCGCGCGCCCGCCTGACGAGGCGGATCTTGCCGCCGATCTCGCGAACGACGGAATCGTCGACCCGGTTGGCGATATCGCGGTCATGGACCAGCGCATAAGGCGTGATCCGCTCCAGCTTTTCGATTGCTTGCGCATCGCCGATGAGTTGCGGCTCGTCGGAGATGTTGCCGCTGGTCATGATGACCGGCCGGTCCATGCGCCGGAGCATCAAGAGGTGCAACGGCGTCGTCGGAAGCATGAAGCCGAGCGTATTCAAGCCCGGCGCGACTGGCTCGGGCAGGTGTTCCGGCCCAGTGGCGCGGAGCAGCACGATCGGCGCCTCCGCGCTTCTGAGGACGGCTTCTTCCGCCTGGCTCACGCTGCAATAGCGCCGGATGATTTCGAGATCGCGCGCCATCAAGGCGAAGGGCTTCGCATAGCGGCCCTTGCGCATGCGCAGGCGGCTCACCGCTTCCGCATTCGTTGCATCGCAGGCAAGCTGATAGCCGCCGAGGCCCTTGACCGCGACGATCTCGCCCTTTTGCAGAAGGCTGCAGGCGGCGTCGACATTGTCGAGCATGGAATGCTGGTCGAAGCTGATCACACCGCCATCGAGTCGGATCAGCGAGACGCGCGGCCCGCAGCTATGGCAGGCCGTGGCCTCCGCGTGAAATCGCCGGTCGGCCGGGTTGCGATATTCGGCGAGGCACGCTTCGCACATGTCGAAGGCGGCCATTGTCGTCTGCGTGCGGTCGTAAGGCACGCCGTCGATGATGCTAAGGCGCGGCCCGCAATGCGTGCAGTTGGTGAAGGGATAGCGGTAGCGGCCCTCGAAGGGATTGAGCACTTCCTCGGCGCAGGCGTCGCAGATCGCGGCGTCGGGGGAAATCTCGGTGTGGACGGTGCCGCTGACGCTGTCGGCGATGCGGAACATGCCCGGCAGGCGCCCTTCATAAGGGTGCGAGATGATTGTCTCGATGCGCGCAAGAGGCGGCGCCTCATCATGCAGGCGTTCGATGAAGCTGATCACCGCGCCGGCCGAACCTTGCACGCGCACCAGCACGCCCTTGGAGTCGTTGAGCACCTCGCCGCCCAGATGCAGCGCATTGGCGATGCGCCAGACGGCGGGACGAAAGCCGACGCCCTGGACACGACCCTGCACCCGGATTTCGACCGCGACGTTCTCATCCTTGGCGGCCCTGGCCGGAATGCTCACCTTGCGGCCTCCCAAAGCAGCACGCGGCTGTTTCCCGAATCGGCGATCATCAGAGAGCTCCCGCAAGCGGCGATGCCGTAAGGCCAGCACAGGCTGTCACGGCATGGCGGACCCCAGCGATTGTCGCCTTTGTCGGCGAAGCTGCGCTGGCCGGTCAGCGCCGTCGCCGGCGTTCCCGTGGCCATGCCCTCGCATTGCAAACCGATCAGCCGCGAATTCGCGGTATCGGCGATCACGATGTTATCGTCAAGCGCGGCGACACTATAAGGCATGTTCACGGTCGTGGCGCTGGGACAATAGGCGGCACCGTTGTTTTCCTGTCCGGTGAAGCCGGTTTGCCCGAGCACGAAATCGCAAGGCGCGCCGTTCAACTGTGGCAGCGAGCGCCACACCATGACGCGGTTATTGCCGGCGTCGGCGATCAGGATCATGCCGTGCTTGCAAGCAACGGCATGAGGCCAACGCATGCCGCAGGCGCTCACGCTGTGGCCGGCATTCTCGTCACGGCAGGTGAATGTCTCTTGGCCCAGGACGAGATCGGCCGGCGCGCCGTTGCGCTCGGGTATCCGGTCCCACACCAGCACGCGGCGGTTTCCGGTATCGGCGACGAACAGCCGGGCGCCGGAGATGGTCACGCCGTAGCACCAATTGAGCGTATCCGCCGCGGGCGCGTCTTTCCCCCGATTGGCAAGGCCGCCTTCGAAATCGGCCTGTCCCAGAACAATGTCGGCGGGCTGATTGGAGCGGATCGGATAGCCGTGCCAGATCAGAATGCGATGGTTCCAGGCATCGGCCACGGCGAGAATGCCGCGCGCCGCCGCGACGCCGGTCGGCACATTCAGCGATGCGGCGCCGATCGCGCCTCCGCCATTCCGTCCCTCGGAGGTGAAATTGGGTTGCCCGACGAGCAGGTTCGCCGGCTCGCTATCGGCGGCCGGGACGTCCACCCAGATCATTAGACGGTGATGGCCCGTATCCGACACGAAAAGCGGTCCGGCCATCGATGCCAGACATGCGCCCCGCGGCCCGAACAGGCTTACTGCGCTTGGCTGCACCGGCGCGGCAAGTCCATCCCTGCCGAGGAGACCGCCCAGAACGACGCGCGGTCCCTCGACAGAGAGGAGGGGCAGGGGGAGAGGCTCCGGGGTCGCTGAGCCGGAGCGGGGGAGATCCTCGGAGCTGTGCCTCAGCGAGACCCTCATCTGACGAGCCTCACTTCGACGCGATTGCCGATGACGCGGACGGCGTGGGGCTGCAGCTGCACCTCGGGCGCGGTGAGGCACTCGCCGGTCGTCAGATCATATCGGAAGCCGTGATGCGGGCAGGCGATGACACCATTCTCGACCTCGCCGTCATGGATCGGGAAGCCGAGATGCGCACAGGCATTCTGGAAGCAGGAAACGATCGGGCCGCGGCGGAAGACCAGCACTTTCTCGCCTCCGACCGTCAGCGACCGAATGCCGCCGTCGGGCATGTCGTGGAGTCGTCCCGCGAGCAGCCAGTTGCCCTCTGCATTCAGAGCAAAGGGGCTGGTGAAATTGACGCCGGTCGGGGCGGCGGCAGCGCCGCTCCTGACCTGGACGATGTCGGTGATCTCGGGGCAGGCCTCCTCGACCGCCTTCTTCACCCCGGCATGGAAGGTAAGGGCGGATGCCGAGCAGCCGTCGCAGGCGCCGGTGAAACGCACCTCGATCGCGGGCGGAGCGATGGTGACCAGCTCGACGTCGCCGCCATGGGAGGCGAGCATCGGGCGCACGCCTTCCAGAGCGTTCTCGACGCGCTCGGCGAAGCTCGGCTTGATGATGTTGTGGCGGCGCAGCACGGCATAGACGGTTTCGTCTGCCGCCGCCCGCTTCATTGCCGCCGCGGCTGCCGGATCGCTTTTCAGCGCACCGACGAGTTGGCGGATGGCTTCGCCGTGAAGCGCTTCGATCGCCGTGCGATAGGCGTGAGCGGCGCTTCGCGGAGCGTCGTCCCACGTCTCAAAAATGGCCTCAAGTCTTTCGATGTCCTCGAGCAACTTGGAAAGGCTGGCCTGCTGCGCTGGCGCTTTGTCGAGCGCGTTCATGGAAGCCTACTCAGCGAAATTTCACTCTCTTCAACAGCATCGGCTGCGCGCCGCCGCCGACCAGGCCGGCCATGAACACCGCCAGCCACAGCGGCATCCCGGCCAGTGCCAAGCCGAAACAGATCAGCGCGGTAAAGACGACGCCGGCGGCCATCAGCGTAACCGCCTTTCCGGGCTCGGCGAAGAGGCGTCCGCGGAGAAAAAGCATAAAAGCGTTTTTCGCCATGCTCAACATTGTGCGCCTTCAGCCGATGAACGCCAGCGCCAGGAGCGCAATGGCAATGCCGGGCAGTCCGGCGAAACCGCCGAACAAAGCTCCGATCTGCGTGGCGACCTCGGTGCCAAGATCCTTGCCCGCAATCATGAAGCCGGACAGGGCGCCGCCGATCAGTGACGCAATGAGTCCGACCGCCAGCAGCACCGCAGACCAGACCAGAGGTTGCTGGAGCAGACTTTCCGTCGTCACGTCGATCTCCTGAAAATGGAATTTCGGCGTCAGGCGCTTGCCGGATGCCCGGAGCCGCCATTGCCGGCCGGCAGGTTCATCAGCTCGCGGTCCAATTGCAGCCCGATCTCGGCAACGATGTCCGCCTTGCCGCTATCGCCGTTGGCTACAAAAATTTCTCTAGCCTCTTCGCAGAGGGCCTTTGCCTGGACCAGATTCGCGCGGTTGCCGTGCTCCGGCCGCTCGGGATCGTCCGGCAGATTCTGCAGGCAATTTGCCTTGTTGGTCAGCGTGTTTGCATATTCCATCGGCATATTGCGCCGGTTGCGGACTTTCAGGGCCTCGTCATAGGCTTCGAGGGCGCGGAGATTGTTCGCGACACGGTGCACCGAGGAGGCGTATTGCAGCGCGTTGCCAAGATTGTTCTGAAGCATTGCATATTCAATCGGATGATCGACGATGGTGACCACGCGCAGACCTTCCTCAAACGCCTGAACGGCGAGCGCTTCGCGCATCTTGGCGCGCTCATCGGAGAGTGGAATCGACAGGAAGGCGGTTGCGAGATTGTTCTG
The DNA here is from genome assembly GCA_963798805.1 of uncultured Alphaproteobacteria bacterium. Taxonomy (GTDB): domain Bacteria; phylum Pseudomonadota; class Alphaproteobacteria; order Rhizobiales; family Rhodomicrobiaceae; genus CAVZCK01. Next base: position 1,459,484 of record CAWCVC010000010.1, on the reverse strand, counting down.
CAGAATGGCGAATTCCTGCGGGAAGCGCTGCTTGTCGAAGACGCGCAGCGCGCGCTGATAGGCCGAGATCGCATCGGTCACGCGCGCGCGCTTGAGACCCGCGAGGCTCTGCAGCACAAGGCCGAGATTCATCTCTAGCTCGGCCAGTTCCTCGGCGGCGCCCTGCGATTCGAAGATCGGACGCACAGATTGATAAATGTCGCGCGCGCGCTCGAGAAAGGTGGTGTCCTCCGCCGGGATGGCCTGCAAGGCCGTTGCCTTGCGCGCGGCGATCCGCGCTCTGAGTAGCGCAAAATCCTCGGGACAGATGATGAGAGCCTTGTCGCAGAGATCGGCTGCGGCCTGGAGCTGCGCGGGGTGCTTCGGCTGGGTCTGCAGGCCCATGGCGATTTCCATGAGCATCTCGGCGCGTTCGACCGGGCTCGCGGTCTCGTCGTCCGCAGCGGCCAACGCTGCGGCGAACTGATCCTGAAAGAGATCAGTAGAGACCATCGACCCCTCCCGAGTGGTCTAAGTCGAAAACTTTATTTCAATGACGGTAATCGGATATCGCGCGGATCGTCAATCATTTATGCATATCGAAAAGTAAATTTACATTCGGAAAAACCCATACAGACACAGTCCGGCGTAAATTGCGCAAGACGCAAATCGTCCGCTCCATTCGGCCTCGTCGGCCAGTCCTTGATCGCGGAAGAAATCCGCGGCGCTAACCACCCGGTCACCGGCCGTGTTGCGGATTTTCAGCACATAGCCACCGGAGGCGGCATTGTGCACCGGTAAGACGAGGAGGTCTTCGTCCTGCCTGAGCAGGGCGACCGTTGCGCAGCCGATTAGGAATTCGTCGCAGGCGGCGCGGGTGAGATAGAGCCGACCATCCTTGAAGTGGACTGGCGGCGGGCTTGTCACGACGCGCTCGCACCCGTCATTTGCCGGTCCGCAATCAGCTCCCTGATGCGTCCGGCGACCTTATGCGCCGCGCATGCGACCGTCTGCGAAAGGCCGATGCCGAAATCGAGGTGCTCAGCCTCGATGAGAAAAACGGTGACATCTTCGGGAAACTGCTCGCGGAAAATCTTGCGCCCGGCGAACAGGGCGTGGTCCCAGCGGAAATCATGCAGGTTGAAGCTGTCGCGCGGCGGCTGCTCGAGCTCCCGGCCGGGCACTTCGAATACCGAGCCACTCTCGGCGCCTGAACGGCAGGCATCGACGATGATCAGCGTCCGGCAGCCTTTGGCGGCGAACATGACGCCCATGCCGTCCGTGCCGGCGTCGAGCAGACGGACGTTTGCGGTCGCCCCCGCCCGCTGATCCGACGCAAGAAGCCGCAGCACCTCGGGGCCGACGCCGTCGTCGCGGCGATTGGCGTTGCCGCATCCGATAATCGCGATAGCTCCAGTCATCGGCGGCTAAATTCGCCAGAGCCTGCATGACCAGTCGGGCTCGACCGGCAGATCCAATTCCGGCAATGCGCAATGCCGCCGGCGGATCAGATAATACATGCAGGTCTGGCAGGCTTGCTCGATCTCGTTATGCTCGACCGGCACCAGAGTGACGCCGGCAATAACGAGTTTGGAATCCAGATCCCGGCCTTCCCGCTGCATTCGATTGACGATAGCCTGAACCTGCTCATGCGTATCGGCCCGCGGAAAGGCCTCGGTGCCCAACCCGCTCGAAAGCAGCTCTCTAATCTCTTCGCGCTTAGCGTCGGCATCGTTGCTCATCGCAGTCTCCGAACACTTGTTGCGGGCGAGAAAGTTATATCCGCCAGAGACGGCACCACCAGTCCGGCTCGACGGGGACGGACAGCTCAGGTAAGTCGCACCATTTCCGGTGGACCAGATAATACATGCATTCCATGCAGCGCTGCTGGTCGGGACCCCACGGACGATCGACAAATCCGCCGACGATCAGTTTTGCTTTCAAGTCGTTAGGGTCCAGCTGACGGAGCTGAAGCAGGATATCGGCAAATTCCTTGTCGGTTTCGGGAAAGGGTTCGACCTGGGTCTCGAGACCCTGGGCGAGCAGATCCGCGATCTCGCTCAGCAGGTCGGGGTGATCGGCCTCGGAAAGCGCGTTGCTCCACATGCTTCTATCCCAATCCCCTGTTTCGCGCATCAGCCCCGCGCTATGCTAGGCCAGAGCCACGTCGCATAAGATATAAACAAATATCTTACTCTCGTCTTCTTTACATATCTTGTACAAAAAACACAAATGCAGCAAATTTTTGATTGATCATATCCCAATAGATCTGGATGACCAGCGCGCCGAAGCTGCCGAACAAGACTTTCGCGGCGTGCACTACTAGGTTCCCTGGCGGCAGGGACTTCTGTCTTTCAAGAAGCGCCCGGCCCTTCTCGGTTCGGCGCGAAAGGCGCGAACGCTTTGTTTACGCGGTGCGGAAACGCGCAAGCTCCTCGCCGGTCTTGCTGTCATGCGCGTGAACCGTGCAGACGAGGCAAGAATCATAGGACCGGCAAACATGCCCGACCTCGACGGGATCGCTCGGATCGGCGATCGGTGTGCCGATCAGCGACTCCTCGATGGGGCCGCGATCTCCGACATCGGTTCTGGGGCCGACGTTCCAGGTCGTTGGTGCGACGATCTGATAGTTCTTGATCCTGCCGTTCTGAACGTCGATCCAGTGGCAAAGCGCGCCGCGGATCGCTTCTGTCGCACCCCAGCCCCGGCCGTCCTTCTCATTCGGCTTGATGTACCAGGATTCTTTGATCTTGAACTCGCGAAGGCATCTTTCCGCCTCGCGATAGAGCTTCACCAGCTCATGCATGCGCGCGAAATGCCGGAGCAGAACGCTGGCGCCGCCCATGCGCCGATACATGTCGACGACGAGCGGATCGTAATGCTGCCAGCCTTCTCCATGCTTTCCGCCGGCCACGAGCTGGCGGGCCAGAGGGCCAGCTTCCAGTCGCCCGACCTGATCGTGATAGACGGCGGTCGCCCAGGAGTATTTGCCGGCCATGTCCGGATCGTTCTTTTGCAGCGGGATGGTGGTCCGGTCGAAGGGGTGCAGACCCCCCTGCTCGTCATACCAGGCGTGCTTGGTATCCTCGCGCGTATGCGCCTGATGCATCAACTCGTGCGTATCCTCATGGCCGTCATAGACACCGCTCTTCATGATCAGCGCGGCATTACGGCTATCGATCGTTGGACGATTGTATCGGTGCTCATGCGGAAGATAGCCCCAGGAAATATACCGCCCGTGGCCGCGTCCGAATTTGTCGAGGCCGATATCGACACTCATGCGCCAGAACAGGCCGAGGTCGGAATTGGCGTGCTCGGGCCGTTCATTGAGCCAGGCCATGAAGTCGTCATAGGATTTGATCTCTTCGTAACGCTCGAAAGAGCAGCCGAGCCACACGGGCTCGGCCCAGTTACGCCGAAAATGCTCCAGGATCGACCAGGCGCGCGTTACGTCCGTCAGGGTCGGCGCGCACATGACACCGCCCGGCACCATGTAGCTGGAGTGCGGCCACTGCCCGCCGAACAGCGCATAGATCTCGACCGGCCGGCCGGAGATCGTCACGCCGATCTCGTAATTGGTGCCGGTGAACGGCGCCCAGCGTTTGACCGCCTCTTCGTAATAGCGCGACCGCGAATAGTTCTTGTTGGTGTAGTCGATCATGAAGAGTCCGTAGTGGTGCCGTGGGAGGCTCTGCAGGCTCTCGGTAATCTGACCGATATTGCGCGCCAGGATCGCATTCGGCGGGACTTCGGACTGCCACGCCGTATCGAGTGCCCAGGCGGCGCAGGTGAGATGCGACGCGCCGCAAATACCGCAGGCGCGCGGCGTAACGACGAGACCGGCCTGCGGGTCCTTGTCTCTGAGGATGACCTCGAACCCACGGAAAAGCTCGGCCTGCGTCCAGGCGTTGACGACGACGCCATTCTGAATGTCGACACGGACATCAAGGTCGCCTTCGACCCGTCCGACGGGGGAAATGTCGAGCGTTTGAACTGCGGCAGTCATGGGATTCTCCGTAAATCGGCTTGGGACGGTAGCGGCGCCTAGTGTGGTGATCGAGAAATCTCCTTCATTGTCTCAGCTTGCTCAGCAAGGGGATTTCTCGATCTCAAACCACACCGGGATCATAGAATTGCTAGTGTCCCTTGAGATTCCGAAGTTCGCTAAGGAGCTAGCTGCAGAATGAGGCGAGCTTCGGAATCGGGGCACTAGACGAAAATGTCGTCCTCGGCCCAAGCCGGCGAGGCTGCCTTGGCGGCCGCGGTCAGCTTTACATAGCCGGCCTTGCTGACGCCCTCGGGCATGTCCTTGGGCACGCCCATAAGGGTCTGCGTCTTGAAAACGGTGCCTGGCGCAAGTTCGAAGAAGGGGAATTCGGGCTCCGTGCAGCCGAGACAGGGCATGCCGGCGCGGGTCTTGGAAGATTGCCGGTTCCATAGAATGCGGTTGCAGGGCGAATGGGTCATCGGCCCGCGGCAGCCGAGATCATAGAACAGACAGCCCTTGCGCTGGCCGAATTCGGTCGCCGAGACCTTGTAGGCGAAATGCATGTTCCGCGTACAGCCGGTCTGAGTGAAGGTGGTGAAGAAGGTTTTCGGGCGCTGCAGATCGTCCAGCGCAATGTCGCCACCTCGCCCCGTGGCCAGGGCCACGACGATCTGAGTGATCCAGTCGGGATGGGCGGGACAGCCGGGGATATTGATGACGGGCAGCCCGGCGCGCGACTTGTAATTCGCGCCGAGAAAGCCGCCATGCCTGCGCTTCAGAAACTGCAGGCCCATGCTGTCGGTCGGGTTCGGCTCGGTCGCCGGAATGCCGCCCCAGGTGGCGCAGTCGCCGATGGCGACCGTGTAGCCCGCCGCTTTCGAGAGGTCGCTGACCCAGTCCTTCATCGCGCGGCCGGCGAAACGGTTCCAGGCGCCCGTGCCATTGGGAGCGGTGATCACCGTGCCTTCGAACACGAAGACGTCGAGCGCGATTTCCCCCGACACCAGTGCCTTCAGGATCCGCTGGAGATTGGCGCCGAGTTCCAAACCCAATGAAGGATGCCAGAGAACGTTGATCCCGAAATCGGTCACCAGATCGCACGCGCTCGGCTCCTCGGCATTCAGGAAAGACATCGTATTGCCTGAGCAGGCGCCGCCCTGAAGCCATAAGAGATTTGCCATTGCTTCCTCCAGCTTGAACCGAAGCATCTGCGCGGGGTGTGTGCTTCTTGCCCATGCAAAGCAAGCCATGTGCCAAAGCGCGGGCATGAGTAGAAAACTCAATAGGCGCCACGATTCCTTTGCGATGTCTGAGATTTTGTTGGACGCCGGACCGCAAGATTTTGTGCAAAGTTGCTTTGCAGTAGAAAGGAAGTTTTCACCTGCGAGCGGTGCGTTTCAGCCGTTGCGGCCCCCGCATTTCGGGCACGCCACCTCCAGCAGGTAGCCGTACCATATGCCTTGGCAGCGGCTGCACCAGTGTCCTGTGCCCTGACGGCTGGGGGCGCCGAGGCGCCGGGCAAGGTCACTGAGGCCGAGATCTTTGAAGCCGTCTTCGGACGCCTGCGGCGCGATGCGCGACTGCGGGAACTGCACGATATTGGACGCGTCCGGCCGCTCAGGAGCATCTTTATCCGGCATCAAATCTGCTCATCCAATTTATCCGGCATCAAATCTGCTCATCCAAACCGTATCTTTTGATCTTGTTTGCCAAGCCCACCCGCGACAGTCCGAGTTCTTCGGCCGTGCGGCTCTGATTCCATCGATAGCGGGTCAGGGCTTCACGCACGATCTGCCGCTCGAGACTCTCAACCCGGTCTTTCAGCGTCTCGCCCTCGGGAAGGAACTGCGGCGCCGGCTTTGCGACCGGGCGCGAGGATGCGTTCAGCAGCGCGGGCGACATGTGATGGGTGGTCAGATATTCGCCGTCCCTGGCGAGGGCGAGCATTCGGCGGATCTCGTTTTCCAGTTCTCGGATGTTGCCCGGAAAGTCGTAAGAGACCAGCTTTTCCAGCGCCTTGGCGGAAATCCCGATCACCTTTCGGCCAATCGCCGCGCTGTGTTTGGCGGTAAAGAACTCGGCAAGCGCGGGGATGTCGTCGGCGCGTTCCCGCAAGGGCGGGACCTCGAATTCGAAGCCTCGCAGACGGAAATAGAGGTCCTGGCGGAATGTACCCGCGGCGACCAGATCCTTCAGCGGGCGATTAGAGGCGGCGAGGACGCGGACATTGCAGGTCTGCGTGGCATCCGAGCCAAGCGGCTTCACCTCGCCCTCCTGAAGGAAACGCAGGAGGCTCACCTGGAAGGTCTTGGAGACTTCGGAAATCTCGTCGAGAAAAACCGTCCCGCCATCGGCGGCGCGGAACAGGCCGAGACGATCGGAGACCGCTCCCGTAAACGCGCCTCGCTTGTGACCGAACAGCTCGGAGTGCAGCAGCTCATCCGGCATTCCACCGCAATTCTGAACCATCAGCGGACTGGTGTGACGGTGAGAGTTGTAATGGATCGCGCGCGCCAGAAGTTCCTTGCCCGTGCCGGTTTCTCCCTGGATCAAGATCGGCAGATCGGTCTTGGCCGCCTTCCGCGCGAGATCGCATAGCTCGGTCATCTTCTCGCTGACATAGACCAGCTTCTCGAACCGTAGGCTTTCGTTGCGGATCGGCAGGTGCGGCCGATCGATCTCGAGCGCATCGGATGACAGCTTGAACTCGCGTGCCAGGAGACGATGGCGTCTGGCAAGCTCTCGAGTTTCCAGGCCGCGCTTGACCACCAGTCCGACCTGGTTCGGATCGAGCGGCTTGCGCAGAAATTGATACACCGAGGCCTGAGAGATCGCCCTTTGCACCGGCGCATATTGAGCCGGCAAGGCCAGCACGCGAATGATATCGGGATGGGAGACCCGGAGGGCCGACAAAAGGCCGACGCCGTCGGCGTAAATCTCGTCCTCCTCGGCAACGACGAGATCGACATGCACATCGCCGAGCGCCGTGCGGGCTTCCGTTGCCGATAACGCGAACAGCACACGATATCCGTATTGGCCGGCCAGCAATGTCTTCACCGGCGACCATTCGTCGGCGCGCGGGGTGACCAGGAGAACTGTTCCTGCCCTATCCATGAAAGTTGATTTCACTTTTGTGAAGCTGCTTTGCAGGACGACTTTAGAGGGCGAGTCGCGCGAGGAAAAGAGCATATGCGCGTTCGACACCTCAAATCTCATCGCCGATCAGAGCGATTGCCGATGGTATAGAGTTCAAGTTCCAAGGAGCAGAGTTGTGATTGCAGTACTGAGCCGATCAGGTTCATAACCCAGGGCATAAAAGCTTTTCCAGATTTTGTATAAGCAATATTGCGGATTTTCCTGAAACGCGACCGCGGCCCATAGTTTCGATGACAATCAAGCGGGTCTAGTATACCAAATCTCATATGCCGATGCAATTTTATCAAAATTGAAATAAGCTCAGCAGCTCTCAGATATTTTGAATTCAAAAGGTCTCCAATCGAAGAACGGTGATGACGAGATGTGGGCGGATAAAATTTGAGTTTAACATATCAGGATCTTGGAGTATTTCTGTCTTCCAACTATCCGATATTCGGCGCTGACGTCTGGCCGCTATGGTCAAGCTAGGCGGTGATTTCGGCATAGGTATAATAACGTTCAAACCCGGTATCGCTTGGCTTTTTGCATGACGCCAGCTCAGCTCCGAGTGTTGCAACGCAGTTTTGCAAAGATCGAGCCGATTGCCGATCAGTTTGGGACCCTATTTTACGATCGGCTTTTTACGATCGCGCCTGAGATCAAGCCGATGTTCAGGACGGACCTGAAGGCCCAGCAGGCCAAGTTCATGAAGGTGATCACGGAGGTCGTCGAACTCCATCTGCGTTCGGTTGTATCGCTTCCGGTCACAGCCCAGGCATCGACAAGCGCGGTGATCCCGGGAGCCTTCTGGGCCGGAAAGCTGCACGCGGCCTACGGGGTCCGCATGGAGGATTACGCAACGATGAAATCGGCTTTGGTCTGGGCGCTCGAAAAGACGCTCGGCGACGATTGCACACCCGAGGTCAAGGACGCCTGGAGCACGGCCTATGACATCGTCGTCGGAGCCATGGAGCGGGGGATGCTCAGCCCCGAGGATGATGATACCGAGCCGGAGAATGAAATGCGATCCCAACTCGATGCGACCGAGGAAGGCCAGAACATATCGTCACTCTTCAAGAGCGTCGGAGAGCGCTGAGTTTTGCTATGAATAGTACAAGTTAATCTATGTATAAAAATATAAGATATATTTTAACGATGTTGATAGGTATCAATCCCTAATCTTGGAATCCATAAAAAAGGCGGGTTGATGGTGTAAATTTTTTAAGCAATGTTCAAACCGGTTAAGCTATTTGGAGGGCGATCAAAAAATGAAGAACATTCGCCTAGCCCAATCCGGCGGATTTATCTTCATCGTGCACACCGCGATGACGCCGACTCAGGTGGAGATCGTTCAGGACAGTTTCAGGCTGCTGCGTGGCCAATCTCACGAGGCCAGCCGAATTTTCTACGAAGAGCTGTTTCGCCTGGCTCCCGATCTGCGGCGTCTGTTCCCGGACGATATGACCTCTCATAGAGCCAAATTCGTCCAGATGCTCGCGACGATCGTCAGGAGCCTTGACCGCGTTGCGATGATGTCGGAACATGTCATCGATCTCGGCCGCAGACATATGTCGTATGATGTCGAGGAAGAGCACTACGCCATTGCCGGCGAGGCTTTCCTGGCGATGCTGAGCCGCGTTCTCGGCCGCGACCTGACGCCGGAGATGAATGATTCCTGGGCCGCGGCCTATGACATGCTCGCTCACGTCATGCAGGAAGCCTCCATCGTACCCGGCACCGCGGAGGCCTTCTTCGGCTCGATCATCCGCAGCGTCCTGGCCTCGCAATATGGCGTCGGGATCGGCTTCGACAAAACGGTTGCCGGGCGCTCGCAGATCACTCACGGCATCGAACGCAGCCGGATCGCGCGGCTGTCCTGAGCGCGATCCGCAGATCAATGTGGCGGCGCAGTCCACTCCTTGGCGCTGGCGCCGGCCAGCGTGCGCACACGTTCCTCGTCCCGGGCAAGCTCGGCAACCGGCCCCTGAAACACCACCCGTCCATCGTCGAGAACGTAAGCGCGATCGGCGATCTCCACTGCGGCGCGCACATTCTGCTCCACCAGCAGAACGGAAATCCCTTCCTGGCGCGCGGCGGCGACGACCCTGAACACCTCCTTCACGATCAGCGGCGCGAGACCCTGTGAGGGTTCGTCGAGGAGGAGCAGCTGCGGATTGAGCAGCAGCGCACGCGAGATCGAAAGCATCTCCTGCTCGCCGCCCGAAAGCTGGCGGCCCCTGTTCGATTTCCGCTGCGCCAGGCCGGGGAAGAGGTCGTAGATCCGCTCGATGGTCCACGGACCCGGCCGCTCGATAGGCACCATCAGGTTTTCCTGGACCGTGAGGTTCGCAAAAATTCGCCGCCCTTCCGGCACATAGCCGACGCCGAGCCCTGCAATGCGAAAAGGCGCCCAGTCGGTCGTCACATGGTCGAAGATGCGCACCGCGCCCTCGCGCGGCGGCGTGAGGCCGACGAGGCTTCGCAGCGTGGTGGTCTTGCCGGCGCCGTTGCGGCCGAGGAGCGTCACGATCTCTCCCTCACGCACTTCGAGGTCGACGCCGTGAAGGATATGGCTCTTGCCGTAATAGGTATGCAGACCTTCGGCCTTGAGGATCACCGCGCTCATACCGCTGCTCCAAGATAGGCCGTCTGCACCGCCTCGTTCCCGGCGATCTCTTTCGGCGTGCCCTCGGCGAGCATGGCGCCTTCGGCCAGAACCATGATGCGGTCGGCGAGATGGAAGACGACGCGCATGTCATGCTCGATCAGCACGATGGTCAAGCTCCTGTCCCGGTGCAGCTTCCGGATGAGCTCGGTGATGTCGTAGGTCTCCTGGTCGCCCATGCCCGCGGTCGGCTCGTCGAGAAGCAGGAGGCGCGGCTCGAGAGCCAGCGCCATCATGATCTCGGTGGCGCGCTGGTCCCCATGCGAAAGCTCGCCGACCAGGCGGTCCGCATTGTCCGTGAGCCCGCTCATCTCCATGAGCTCGGCGACACGCGCGCTGATCTGGGCGTCATCGTCTTGTGAGAGCCAGGGGTGCAGCCTGTCGCCGGCCGCGACCTCGACAGGGATGCGCAGATTTTCGCGGATGGTCAGCTCTGGGAAGATCTCCGTGACCTGGAAGGTGCGTGCGATGCCCATTGTCACCCGCCGCTCCGGCTTGACGCCGGTAATGTCGCGATCCTCGAACAGAATGTGGCCCGATGTCGGGGTCAGGAGTCCGCTGATGAGATTGAAGAAGGTGGTCTTACCCGCCCCGTTCGGGCCAATCACCGCCCGCAATTCCCCCGGCTCCACCGTCATGGAGACGTTCTCGACCGCCACCAGCCGGCCGAAATGCTTCGAGACGTTTTCGAACTCTGAGCAGACTCAAGACTTGGTCCTCCGGCGGAAGATGCCGAGCACGCCGTTCGGGAAGAACAGCACGACCACGACGAATAAGAGGCCGATGAACGACATCCAGTTTTCCGTCTGGCTGGAGATGTAGTCCTGCAGCACGACGAAGATCGAGGCGCCGATCAGCGGCCCCCAGAAAGAACGCATGCCGCCCAGGACGGCCATGATCACGAAGTCGCCGGACTGGCTCCAATGCAGATCGTGCGGATCGGCAAAATTGTTCAGCAGCGCATAGAGCGCTCCGGCAAGGCTGACGAAGATGCAGGAGATCACCCATGACAGCCAGATATGCTGTTCGACCGGGATGCCGAGGAAGCGGGCGCGCCGCTCGTTCTCGCGGATGGCGAGCAGCGTGCGGCCGAAGGGCGAATTGAGCAAGAGCGCCATGATCGTGACGGCGACCGCGAAACAAGCCAGCACGAAATAATAGAATGTCACCGGCTGGTTCAGGATGTCGAGCGTGCCGAAGCCGAAATCGATCGGTATCCGCCGCCATCCGGACAGGCCATCGTCGCCGCCGGTCACCGAGTTCCACCTGTAGGCGACGAAATAGAACACCTGTCCGAAGGCGATGGTGACCATGGCGAAATAGATGCCGCGCAGCCGGACGATCAGCGCCCCGATGATGGCTGCTGCGACCGCGGCCGTGACGACGCCGACGAGGATGCCGAGTGGTGTGCTCGGCACCAGATATTTGATCGTCAGCCCGACGCCATAGGCGCCGAGGCCGAAATAGGCGGCGTGGCCGAATGACAAGACGCCGGTGAAGCCGAGCAGGAAATTGAGCGACATGGCGGCAAGCGCCAGCACCACCATCCGGGTGCCGAGCGAGGTGTAGCCGCCGATCCAGACCAGCCAATAGGGCATGGTCAGCAGGAGCAGCCAGATAATGGCATCCCCGGCGCGCTTGTTGACGAGGATTGCCGGCTTCACTGGACGCGTCCTTCTTCACCGAGGAGGCCGCGCGGCCGAACCAGCAGCACCAGTCCCATCATCACATAAATCACCGCTTCGGCGGCCGACGGGAAGAAGGTGGCGGTGAGTCCCGAGGCGACGCCGATCAGCAACCCCCCGAGCAGCGTGCCGGTCAGGCTGCCGAGGCCGCCGATGATGATCGCCACGAAGCTCGGCATGATGAGATCATTGCCGATGGTCGGCTGCAATCCGAGCATGCCCGCGGCGAGGACGCCCGCGAGGCCCGCGAGATAGATGCCCAGGCCGAAATTGACGTTGCGCAATATGCGGACATTGACGCCAAGCACCGAAACGGTCTCGAGATCGTTGCTGCCGGCGCGGATGCGGATGCCGAGACGGGTGTTGTTCAGGATCAGGAACAATGCGGCAACCGCCACGACCACCAGTCCGACCATGAACAGCCGGTATCCGGTCAGAAAGAAGAATTGGCTGCTGAGCGGGCTGGCGAGCCAGTTCGGGACCGAAAACGGCAAGGTCTCCGGACCGTAAATGTACCGTATTCCGTCTTCGATCATGAAGGCGAGGCCGAAAGTGAGCAGCAGGCTGTAGAGCGGGTCGCGGCCGTAAACCCGCCGGATCAGGAGGCGTTCCACTAGCACCCCGATGATCGCCGTCAGGACCGGCGCCACGAGCAGGGCGCCCCAGAAGCCGATATAGGGTATCAGCGTGAAGGCGAGATAGGCGCCGATGGCGAGAAAGCCGCCATGGGCAAAGTTGATGACGCTCGAGAGGTTGATGATCAGGGACAGGCCCAAGGCCATGAGCGCATAAAAGGCGCCGATGATGAGACCGTTGAAGATATTGAACAGAATGAGCTGCGTCATGCGGAACCTGCAATTGTTGAGCCGGCCTCATCCTCGGGCGCCATTTGTGCCCGTCCGACCGGTTGCTGCGACAGGTCTTGTCCAGGCGCAGACCACACCGCCCGGCAGGCTGAGCTGAAGAAGCTCTTATGGAGAAGCGAACTGGCACCGCTAAGACCGCGGCGCCAGATGCCGATGATGCTCAAGCTGGCCACTTCAAATGACAGCCGGTCTCTTCGACCGGGAGTGCTGCATCGACTCCTTTGACGACTGAATCCACCTGGAACAGGTCCTCCGGCTCGGCCCCTTTCCCGACGGCGTGGCCGACATAAAGGTCGGGCATGAGCTGGTGGTCGCCTGCCCGGTAGAACACCTTGTCGGGCATGAGCGCAACTTCCGGCGGCAGCGTGTAGCCTTCGAGCGCCTTGGCCAGCTTCTGGGCGTCCAGCGTTTTCTTCTCATTGGCGACATGAGCACAGGTCCAGGCCGCGACATAGCCGAACCAGTGCCGGGCCGTCGGCACCTTGCCGCCATTCACCTTCTTGATGGCGTCGACGAACTCTTTGACATGCGGGACGTTGGGCTGCTTCCAGTACCACTCGAACACCCAGGTGCCGATACGCGCGTCCGGCGGCAGTCCTTCCAGCACTTCCAGCTCCTGCTGGGCGCCGGCAATATGGAACTTCTTGTCGAGACCGAACTGCACCGCCTGCTTGAGCGAATTCACCGCGTCCTGGCCGGCGGTGAGAAAGAGGATCACGTCGGGATTGGCGGCCTGCGCCTTGATCAGATAGGAGGAGAAATCGGTCGTGCCGAGCGGAGTGAGCGAGGCGCCTACTTCAGTGCCGCCGAATTTCTTGAGGCTTGCCTCGAAACCCTGCTGCAGCGTATGGCCGAAAGCGTAATCCGGCGTGATGAAATACCACTTCTTGCCGAATTTATCGAAGAGCAGCTTGGAGACCGAATTCGTCTCCATGCGGGTGGTGTTGCAGACGCGGAAGACGTTCCAGTGACAGTCCTTGCCGGTGACGGCATCGGTGTGGCCGCCAGTTACGATGTGCAGGACGCCGGCCTGCGCGCTGACCTCGCCGAGCGCGAGAGCCATTGCGGAATTGACATTGCCGAGCAGGAAATTGACCTTGTCGCGGTCGATCAGCTTATGCGCCTTCTGAACCGCCGTACCGGTGTTGGTGCTGGTGGAGTCTTCGGAGAGCAGCTCGACCTGGCGCCCGAGTATGCCACCTTTGGCGTTTATCTGCTGGATGGCCAGCTCGCAGCCGATCTTCTCGTTCTTGCCGAGCTCGGCATAGGTCCCGGTGAACGGATCATCGAGACCGATTTTGACCGTTTCGGCGGCGCGGGCGGTAATGACGAAAGGCGCGGCAAGCTGCATCGCACCGGCGGCGGCTGCGAGCTTCAAGACATCGCGGCGACGAATAGCCGATGGATTCGATTGGCTCATCGTTTCTCTCCCTTCCTTAGGGGTTTCGCTGTCATTTTGATTGGCGTGGCAAGATGCTTGCCCTGGGAGGGTCTACAGCGGAACGGGGGCGCGCCATGAGAGCTGAGCCGATCGGCGAACGTGCCCCGGGCAACGTTGTTTGACCGTCTGCCCAAGCTTGATCTTACGGGTCGATAAGCCGTAAAAGCCCAGCCGGCTGCAGGGTTCCACCGCTTGCGCGTTAATTCTCTGTAATGATAGCAGAACCCGATCCGGGCAGCAGTCGGACGGCCGGTTGTTCAAATAACAGGCTTCAGAATTCGTAAGAAGCCAACCAGCCAGGACTTGTCGGCGGGAACATTGCTCCAAGTTTTTGCTTGAAGAAACGCCAACGCCACGCGAGCGTTGAGTAATCGTGTAGCCTTCTTTTGTAACCGTTAAGAACTCAGAAGCATTATGCCACGAGCGCGCCGTGGCAATGCTTAAACTTCTTGCCCGACCCGCACGGGCATGGGGCATTGCGTGAGACCTTACCCCAGGTGCTCGGATCGTTCGGATCGACAGAGGCGGCCTTACTGCGCGAACGTATCGGCACGGCACCGCCGCCGCCCCTTCCGCCCTTCCGCGGCAGGGGGCCGTCGGTACCGGTCGCCACTTCGGGAAACTCGAATTCGTCTTCGCCGGTGAGCGGATCGAGATGCGAAATATGCATCTCCGGCAGCTCCTCGGGCTCCATCTCATAGCCCTGATTGGGCGCCAACTGAATGTGCATGAGCTGTTCGGTTACGGCCATGCGCAGGCGCGCCAGCATATTTGCGAACAGCGCGAAGGCCTCGCTCTTATATTCATTGAGCGGATCGCGCTGGGCATAGCCGCGCAAGCCGACGGCCTGACGGAGATGTTCCAGCATGATCAGGTGCTCGCGCCAGAGCTGATCGAGCGTTTGCAGGAGAATGCCTTTCTCCACCTGCCGCATCAGCTCAGGCCCGAATTCAGCGGCCTTGCGCGCGGCGGCGGCATCGACCTTGTCGACCAGCCGCTCGCGGATTTCCTGATCGGCGATGCCTTCTTCCTTGGCCCATTCGACGATCGGCAGATCCAGGCTCAATACGCTTTTCACCGCTTCCTGGAGACCGGCCGTGTCCCATTGCTCGGCATAGGCATTCGGCGGGATGTGCTCGGAAACGAGCTGCTCGACAGTCTCGTGACGCATATCGACGACCGTCTCGCTGACTTCGTCCTTATGCATGAGTTCGATGCGCTGCTCGAAAATGACCTTACGCTGGTCATTCATCACATCGTCATATTTGAGGATGTTCTTGCGCATCTCGAAGTTGCGCGCCTCGACCTTTTGCTGCGCCTTTTCCAGCGCGCGGTTGATCCAGGGATGGATGATCGCCTCGCCTTCCTGGAGGCCGAGGCGCCGAAGCATTCCGTCCATCCGGTCGGAGCCGAAAATCCGCATCAGATCGTCTTCGAGCGACAGGAAGAACTTGCTGTCGCCCGGATCGCCCTGACGGCCGGACCGGCCGCGAAGCTGGTTGTCGATGCGCCGGGATTCGTGACGCTCCGTGCCGATGACATAGAGCCCGCCGGCATTCAGCGCGCGCTCTTTCTTCTCGGCGATCTCCTTCTGAACAAGCTCTGTCTGCTTGCGGATTTCTTCCTCTGTCGGGGTCTTGCCCTTTGTCTGCTCCTCGGTGATCCAAGTCTTGACCCGCATTTCCAGGTTGCCGCCGAGCTGAATATCGGTACCGCGGCCGGCCATGTTGGTGGCGATCGTCACGGCGCCGGGAACGCCGGCCTGAGCGATGATGTAGGCTTCCTGCTCGTGATAGCGCGCATTCAGCACCTGATGCTGGATCTTGTGCTTCTTGAGCTCGTCCGAGAGGGTTTCGGATTTCTCGATCGAGGTCGTGCCGACAAGGATCGGCTGCCCACGCTCACGGCAGTCGCGAATGAGCTCGATGATGGACTCGCTCTTCTCGCGTGCGGTGCGATAGACCTCGTCATGATGGTCGTTGCGCACCATCGGCCGATTGGTCGGAACCTCGATGACATCGAGCCCGTAGATGTCCTGGAATTCGCCGGCTTCCGTCAGCGCCGTGCCGGTCATGCCGGCGAGCTTGTCGTAAAGGCGGAAATAATTCTGGAAGGTGATCGAGGCGAGGGTCTGGTTTTCCGGCTGGATCTCGACTTGCTCCTTGGCCTCCAGCGCCTGATGCAGGCCTTCGGAGTAGCGGCGGCCTTCCATCATGCGCCCGGTGAACTCGTCGATGATGACGACCTTGTCGTGCCGGACGATATAGTCGCGGTCGCGCGAGAACAGCTTGTGCGCCTTGAGCGCGGAGTTGACGTGATGGACGAGCGAGACGTTCTCGATGTCGTAGAGCGATGATTTTTCCTCCAGCACGCCGCGTTCGCGCATCAGCTCCTCGACGCGCTCATTGCCCGACTCCGTCAGCGTGACGGTGCGCATCTTCTCGTCGAGTTCGAAATCTTCGGGCTTGAGCTCGGGAATGATGGTGTCGATGGCGATGTAGAGGTCGGACCGGTCTTCAGTGGGACCGGAAATGATAAGGGGCGTGCGCGCCTCGTCGATCAGGATGGAGTCGACCTCGTCGACGATGGCGTAAGCATGCCCGGCGAGTTCTGCGCTGCGCCCGCCGAACTGCACCATTTCGGCGGTCGAATATTTCATGTTGTCGCGCAGATAGTCGAAGCCGAATTCGTTATTCGTGCCGTAAGTGATGTCGGAGGCGTAGGCCTGCCGGCGCTGCTCGTCGTCGAGGTCGTGCAGGATGACGCCGACCGACATGCCGAGGAATTTGTAGATGGCTCCCATCCATTCGGCGTCGCGGTGGGCCAGATAATCGTTCACCGTGATGACATGTACACCGCGACCGGCGAGCGCGTTAAGATAGACCGCCAGCGTGGCGACGAGCGTCTTACCTTCGCCGGTCTTCATCTCGGCGATATTGCCTTCATGCAGCACCATCCCGCCGACGAGCTGCACATCGAAATGGCGCTGGCCGAGCGTGCGTTTAGCCGCTTCGCGGACGGTCGCGAATGCCGGGACCAGAATGTCGTCGAGCGATTTGCCCTGAGCGAGCTGTTCTCTGAATTCCGCGGTTCTGGCGCGCAGCGCCTCGTCGGAGAGAGGGGCGACTTCAGGCTCGAGATCGTTGATTGCCGCGACGCGCGCATCGAACGCTTTCAGCCTGCGTTCGTTGGAGGTTCCGAAAATCTTACTAGCGAACGCGGCGAAAGATACCATTGCAAAGCCTCAAACACGCCAAGCCGCTCTTCCGGCGGAATGACGGAAATTTGTCGCACTTAACGTCCCGAATGACCGGCGCCCGCATGATCCCCAATCTGCGTCCGGGGACGATCATCTTCGAGGATTGCTTAGTGCATCAGGGCTAAGCGGTCGGTCGACGGCCGGTGAATTCGCACCTGCAGAGATAAGAGGGGCGCCAACCCTTGTCAACGCGCGGCTTAGCCCTGCCCGGCCCAAACAGTCTTTGCGCGCGAATTGAATGGGCGGTAAAGAGAGCCGGACGGCTGCCGTAACCAGAGCACAATTATCTGGCTAAACATCCGCAAGGTTTCGTACGCGAATTCAATCCGAGAGGACGAACAGTGAAATCCTTCGTATCAGCCGCAGTGCTCGTTGCGGCCGCTTTGCTTGCATCTCCGAGCTGGGCGGCCCCGGAAACTGTCGTTGCCAAAGTGAACGGACAGGACATCACCGAAGCCGAGATGGGCTTTGCGGAAGCCGAAATCGGCTCCGAGCTCGCCGGCGTCCCAGCCGAAAGCCGCCGCCGGGTGCTCATCGAATATCTGATCGAGGCCCACCTGATGGCCGGAGCCGCCGATAAGGCCAATCTCGGCCAGGGCGAGGACTTCGAGAAGCGCATGAAATACTACCGCCTGCGTGCGCTGCGCGATGCCTATTTCGAGAAGAAGATCCGCGATTCCGTGCCCGAGTCGGAAGCCAAGGCGGTCTATGAGGAGCGTGTGAAGAGCCTGCCGGTGCAGGAAGAGGTTCACGCCCGGCATATTCTGGTCAAGACCGAGGAGGAGGCCAAGAAGGTCCAGAAGGAGCTCGAGGGCGGGGCCGATTTTGCCGAAGTGGCCAAGAAATACTCGCAGGACCGCGGCGGCGAGGGCGGCGGAGATCTCGGCTATTTCACGCGCGGCCAGATGGTGAAATCCTTCGAGGATGCCGCCTTCGCACTGGAGAAGGGCAAGATCTCGGGACCCGTGCAGACGGAATTCGGCTGGCATATTCTGAAGATCGAAGACAAGCGCAAGCGCCAGCCTCCGAGTTTCGAAGAGGTCAAGGAGCAGATCACGGCTTCGCTGATCCAGAACAAGTTGCAGGCAGCGGCCCAGGAGATGCGCCAGAACGGCAAGATCGAAATCCTCGACGCCGATCTTAAGAAGGCAGTCGAGGCGGACCAGAATGCCGGCGATGCGGCCGGGGATCCGAAAGCCAATCCCGGAGGCAAGTCGGAATAAGCCGGACGTGGAGCGAGCCGGGTGAAGATTTCGCCATTTGCGCCTCGCGAGCTAGCGAGCCTGCCGCCGTTGGCAGGGATCAGGCTTGCGGCGGCGGAGGCCGGCATACGCTATAAGAACCGCAAGGACGTGCTCCTCGTGCTGCTGCCCGAGGGCACGCAGGCCGCCGGTGTGCTGACGCGGTCGAAGACCTCTTCCGCCCCCGTCGACTGGTGCCGGCGGCAGCTTGCCCATGGCCGCGCCCGCGCGCTCGTCGTCAATTCCGGCAACGCGAACGCCTTTACCGGCATGCGCGGCTGGGAGACGGTCGAGACCACGGCGGCGCTTGCGGCCAAGGCGGCGGGATGCGATCCGTCCGAGGTGTTCCTTGCCTCGACCGGCGTGATCGGCGAGCCTATACCGCCCGGCAAATTCGAGGGCGTGATCGACAGGCTGGCGGCGGAAGCGGTCGAAGACGGCTTTGCCGAGGCCGCCCGCGCCATCATGACGACCGACACCTTCCCGAAGCTCGCCTCGCGGACGGCCGAGATCGGCGGCGTCGCCGTCACGCTCAACGGCATCGCCAAGGGTTCCGGCATGATCGCGCCCGACATGGCGACGATGCTGAGCTTCATCTTCACCGATGCAGCCGTGGCGACGCCGGCGCTTCAGGCGCTCGTTTCCCGCCATGTGGGGACGACTTTCAACGCCATCACCGTCGACAGCGATACCTCGACCAGCGACACGCTGCTCGTCTTCGCGACGGGCGCGGCCATGGCGGTAAGTGCCTGGATCGACAATGCGGATGACGCGCGGCTCGGCGGATTTTCCGCGGCGCTGCACGATCTGATGCAGGACCTCGCGCTGCAGATCATCAAGGACGGCGAAGGCATCTCCAAGCTGATCAGGGTCGAGGTGGAGAGCGCCGAAAGCGACGCCGCGGCGAAGCGGATCGCGTTAGCCATCGCCAATTCGCCGCTGGTCAAAACGGCGATTGCCGGTGCGGACGCGAATTGGGGCCGCGTGGTTGCCGCCATCGGCAAGGCCGGCGAGGCCGCCGACCGCGACAGGCTGTCGATCTGGTTCGGTGATCTCCTCCTCGCCAAAGAGGGGATGCGCAGCCCCGATTACAGCGAGGACGAGGCCAGCGCCTATATGAGGAGCAGCGAGATCGTCATCCGCGCCGATGTCGGCGTCGGCGGGCCGGGCCGCGCCACCGTCTGGGGCTGCGATCTCACCCACGGCTATGTCGACATCAATGGCAGCTATCGGAGCTAGAATGGCGTCGGCACCGCTCAAATTGGTGCTGGTCGCCGCCGTGGCGCTGATCGACGAGGACAACCGGGTGCTGCTCACCCGGCGGCCCGAAGGCAAATCGATGGCCGGCCTATGGGAATTCCCGGGCGGCAAGGTCGAGCCAGGCGAAACGCCGGAGCACGCTCTCATCCGCGAAATCCGCGAAGAGCTTGGCATCGACATCCGGCAAGCCTGCCTTGCACCGCTGACCTTCACCAGCCACAGCTATGAAGACTTCCACCTGTTGATGCCGCTCTTCGTCTGCCGCCGCTGGGACGGCGAGGTCACGGCGCTCGAAGGCCAGGCGCTCGCATGGGTGCGTGCGACCAAGCTCGGCGACTATCCGATGCCCCCAGCCGACCTGCCGCTCATCCCGATCCTGCGGGATTGGCTATAAAATGGGCAGCTATCCACCTGATCGCTTGCGTTCATTCCGTCTTGCTCTCATTTATGGTGGGGCACGCATGATAGCGGGTGTGGTTCGGCGCCCCCATTCTTTTGAGGATAAGCTTGCGGCGTAACAGCAACAGGTCGAGCGCGTCCTTCTTCCCGGACGCGCAGGAAAAAAATACCAGCCCGTTCGCGGTGCTTCTCAAACTCCTTCCCTTCATCTGGCCCGAGGACCGCCCGGATCTGAGGCTGCGCGTCATCCTGGCGGGCGTCGTCCTCGTGGCGGCGAAGCTCATCACCGTGGCGACGCCGCTCGCCTATAGGGCGGCGGTGGACTGGTTCACCGGCGGCGCCAAAGGGGCGGACGCGGTCACGGTGTCGACATTCACGATCCTGCCGATTGCGCTCATCATCGCTTATGGCCTCGGCCGCGTGCTGATGATGGGCTTCACGCAGATCCGCGACGTGCTTTTCACCAGGGTCGGCCAGAACGCCGTCCGCCAGCTCTCCAATCAGACCTTCGAACATTTGCACAGGCTGTCGCTGCGCTTCCATCTTGAGCGAAAGACCGGCGGCCTCAGCCGCGTCATCGAGCGCGGACGCAATGCTGTCGAGCTGATAATCCGCATGGGAATGCTGAACTCGGTGCCCACCGTGCTCGAGCTTGCGCTGGTGCTCGGCACCGTCACCTATCTGTTCGGCTGGATCTTCTCGGCGATCATCGCCCTGACGCTCGTCTTCTATGTCTTGTTCACTTTCAAGGCCAGCGAGTGGCGCATCTCGATCCGCCGCGAGATGAACGACAGCGACACCGAGGCCAATGTCAAGGCGATCGATAGCCTGCTCAACTACGAGACGGTGAAATATTTCGGCAATGAGAGCTGGGAAGCCGGCCGTTTCAACCAGTCGATGGTCCGCTATGAAAAGGCTGCGGTGCGGACCTATATGTCGCTCGCGGTGCTCAATACCGGTCAGGCGTTCATTTTCACCGCCGGGCTCGTTGCCTGCATGGTGCTGGCGGCGCGCGGCATCGTACACGGAACGCTTACTGTCGGCGATTTCGTCATGATCAACGCCATGATGCTCCAGCTCTATGTGCCGCTCAACTTCCTCGGCATGATCTATCGCGAGCTGCGCCAGGGGCTGGTGGATATCGAATCCATGTTCGAGCTGCTCGGCCAGAACCCTGAGGTGAAGGACCGGCCCGGCGCCAAGCCGCTTGTGATCACCGACGGGAAAGTTCGCTTCGAGGACGTTTATTTCTCATACGATCCGGCGCGGCCGATCCTCAAAGGCGTCGATTTCGAGGTACCGGCCGGCAGGATGGTGGCGATCGTCGGGCCGTCGGGGGCCGGCAAGTCGACCATATCGCGGCTGCTGTTCCGCTTTTATGAGCCCAGCTCGGGCCGGGTGCTGATCGACGGCCAGGACATCCGGGACGTGACCCAGGCATCGCTGCGTAGAGCGCTCGGCATGGTTCCGCAGGACACGGTGCTGTTCAACGACACCATCGAATACAACATCCACTATGGGCGGCCGCATGCGACCGACGAAGAGATCCGCGAGGCCGCGCGCATGGCGCAGATCGACGAGTTCATCCGCGCCTTGCCGGACGGCTATCAGAGCATGGTCGGCGAGCGGGGCCTCAAGCTCTCCGGCGGCGAGAAGCAGCGGGTGGCCATCGCGCGCACGATCCTCAAAGGCCCGCCGATCCTGATGCTCGACGAGGCGACCTCGGCGCTCGACAGCTTCACCGAGAAGCAGATCCAGTCGGCGCTCGACCGTGTGGCTCAGAACCGGACGACCCTGGTCATCGCCCACCGCCTGTCGACGGTGATTCATGCCGATCAGATCCTGGTCCTGGAGGCCGGGCGGATCGTCGAGCGCGGTACCCATGCCGAGCTTTTGGCTCAGAGTGGGCTTTACGCGGGCATGTGGGCGCGCCAGCAGGAGGCCGAGCAGGCGGCGCAGCGTGCCCGCGAGCTGGCCGAAGACCCGTTCGTCGACCGCAAGCCCGCAATTTCTCCGGTCGCCGCCGAATAGTCGCCCACACTGAAAATTTCACGAAAGGGCTAATCTTTGCCCCGCTTGGCGTGCTATGAGCGGCTGAGCTGAAGCATGGCACAGGGGACCGCCATGAACGACCGTTACAATGTGCTCGATACGATCAGAGCCGGTCTCGTCCCGATCCACTGGGACGGGCACAAATTCGTGGGCGCGGGTATCGTGCTCACTATTCTGCTGTTCCTGATCTGGTCGCCACTTGGCTGGCTCGGGCTGCTGCTGACCATCTTCGTCGCCTATTTCTTCCGCGATCCGGCGCGCGTGACGCCCGTGCGCGAGGGCCTGATTGTCTCGCCCGCCGACGGCACGGTGACATCCGTGCATCTGGATACGCCGCGGACCGAACTCGGCTTGCCCGACACCCCGCACACTTGCATCTCGATCTTCCTGTCGATTTTCGACGTTCACATCAACCGCGCACCGGTCGACGGCCAGATCGTCCGTGAGATCCACGTTCCCGGCACTTATTTCAACGCCGCTCTCGACAAGGCGAGCGAGGATAATGAGCGCGAGATCATGGTGTTCAAGACGGTTTCGGGGATGCAGATCGGGGTCGTGCGCATCGCTGGCCTGATCGCGCGGCGGATCGTGACCTTCGTGCGCGAAGGGCAGACGGTCGAGGCTGGCAGCCGCGTGGGGTTGATCCGCTTCGGCAGCCGCGTCGACATCTACATTCCGAGCGCCCGCGGCGTACTCGTCGCCGAAGGGCAGCAGGTGATCGGCGGGGAGACCGTGCTCGCCGATCTGCGCTCGGATGAGAACGGCCGCGAGGTGCGGCTGAACTGAGGTGCGCGATCAGCGCCAAAGTGCCCTAATTCGCGAAGCGGAAGTGCATGACGTCGCCGTCATGCACGGTGTAGTCCTTGCCTTCCAGCCGCATCTTGCCGGCCTCCTTGGCGCCGGTCTCGCCGCCATATTCGATGAAATCGGCATAGGAGATGGTCTCGGCGCGGATGAAGCCCTTCTCGAAATCCGTGTGGATGACGCCGGCCGCCTGCGGCGCGAGCGTGCCCTTGCGGATGGTCCAGGCGCGGGCTTCCTTCGGTCCGGCGGTGAAATAGGTAATGAGGTCGAGAAGCTGGTAGCCGGCGCGGATCAGCCGGTTGAGACCGGGCTCGGCGAGATCGAGGCTTTCGAGATAGGCCTGGCGCTCGTCCGGTGGAAGCTGAGCCAGCTCGGCTTCGATCTTGGCCGAAATGACGACGACGCCCGCCCCCTCCCGCTTCGCCTTTTCCTCGACCTTGCGAGAATACTCATTGCCGGTCGCTGCGGCCCCTTCATCGACATTGCAGACATAGAGGACCGGCTTGGCGGTCAGGAGCTGGAGCTGTTTGAAGCGCTGGCGATCCTCCGGCGCGATCTCGGCAAGTCTTGCGGGCTTGCCCTCGCTCAGCACGGCAAACGCCGCGTCGATCAGCGGCAAAGTCGCCTTCGCCTCCTTATCCTGGCCCTTGGCCCTTTTCTCCAGCGGTACGCGCCGTTTCTCCAGGCTGTCGAGGTCGGCAAGCATCAGCTCGATCTCGACGGTCTCAGCGTCGGAGATCGGATCGATGCGGCCTTCGACATGGGTGACGTTCTCGTCCTCGAAGCAGCGCAGCACATAGGCGATAGCGTCCACCTCGCGGATATTGGCGAGGAACTGATTGCCGAGTCCCTCGCCCTTGGACGCGCCTTTGACGAGACCGGCGATGTCGACGAAGGTTAGGCGGGTATGGATGGTCTGGGCCGATTTCGCGATGGCAGCGATGCGGTCGAGGCGATCGTCGGGCACCGGCACATCGCCGACATTCGGCTCGATCGTGCAAAAGGGATAGTTCGCCGCCTCCGCCGCGGCGGTTTGCGTCAGCGCGTTGAAAAGCGTCGATTTGCCGACATTCGGCAATCCGACGATGCCGCATTTGAAGCCCATGGCTGATATCTCTCGTGAACGCTTCGCAATTATCCCGCCGCGCTGACGGCGACGATGAGCGATTGCGCTTGTCTTATTTTTCGCGAGGGCCCGCAAGCCGCAGGCAGCAACGCTGTGGACCGCGCGGCCTCAAGGCCGCCTGAGCCAGGCGATCAATTTCGCGCCGAGGGAGGTCTGCGGCTCCGGTTCCGGCTCCGCTCCCGCCATCGCCGGCTCCGGCTTCTTTTCAGCGGGCTTCGGCTTTTCGGCGGGTTTCGGCGCCTGTTGCGGTTGTGCCGCAGGTTTGGCGGTCGGAGAAGCCGCAGCCGGTTCCGGCGCCTTATCCCGCTCGGCCGCCTTGCGGCCCGTCGAAGGGCGGGCGGCGCGCGCGACCTCGTTCATGAATTTGGCATCCTGCCCGGTCACGAGATAGGACGCGCTCTGCGCGATCGCCGTCAGCAGCGGGTCCAGCCATTCGCGATCGGCGCGGGCGAAATCGTGCAGCACATAGCCGACCACCGCGTCGCGATGTCCGGGATGGCCGACGCCGATCCTGACCCGCTGATAATCATTGCCGATATGAGCGGAGATCGATCTGAGGCCGTTATGTCCGGCGTGACCGCCGCCGAACTTCACCCGGACCTTGCCGGGCTCGAGGTCGATTTCGTCGTGGAAGACGATCACGTCGGCGGGGGAAATCTTGTAGAAGCGGATGGCCTCGCTCACGGCGCGCCCGGATTCGTTCATATAGGTGCCGGGCTTAAGCAGCAGATAGCGCATGCGGCCGATGTCGACCTCCGCCGCCAGGCCCTGAAAGCGTTTACGCCATTGCGTGGCGCCGCAACGGTCGGCTATGGCATCGACCGCCATGAAGCCCACATTGTGCCGGGTACGCTCGTATTTTTCGCCGGGATTTCCCAGCCCAACCAGGACCTTCATCGGTCGTCCGCTCAATTCTCAACTCCCCCAAGCCCCCCGAGAACGGCGTTATTCTGACCCGGCTTCCTCCTCTGGCGCAACCGCTTCTTCGGCCTCGGGCTTCATGGCCGACGAGGAGGCGATTGTCGCGATCGTAAAGTCACGGTCGATCGTCGGTGTCACATTTGCAGGCAGATTGACCGCCGAAATATGAACCGCGTCGCCGATATCGAGGCCGGCGAGGCTGACCTCGATCGTGGCCGGAATGGAATCTGCCGGACAGCTGAGCTCGATTTCGTGGCGCACCACGTTGAGCACGCCGCCACGCTTCAGACCCGGCGACTTGTCCTCGTCGAGGAAGTGGACCGCGACCTCGACATCGATGCGCGAGGTCTTGCTGACACGCATGAAATCGACATGCAGAGGAAAGTCGCGCACGGGGTCGAGCTGCACGTCGCGGGGGATGACGCGGGTTTTCTCGCCGCCGATGTCGATCATATAGACGGTGGAGAGGAAATGGCCGGTCTCGACCTGGCGCCAGACCAGCTTTCGCGCGATCGAGATATTTTTGGGGGGCTGATTGCCGCCGTAAATGATCGCCGGGATCATTTCGCGCTTGCGCATCTCCCGCGCTGCCGCCGAGCCAGTCGTCGTCCTGTCCTCGGCCTGTAATTCGACCAGATCTGCCATCGGTTATCTCCGGAATGAAAATGGGCCTTCTCAAGGCCCACAAAAGGCGCGGCGATGGTTGCGTTCCTTACCGCTCGTCTTGCGCTGCCTTATAAACGGAAAGATCGGCGAACTCAATCGCCTCTAGTGTCCCGAATCCGAAGTTCGCCTGATTTGTTGCTTGCTCCCTAGCGAACTTCGGATTTAAAGGGACGCCAGCAACTATGAGGTTTCTAGTATGGTTTGAGATCGGGAAGTCCCTAAAAGCGATTGCCGCAAGCAAGTAGGGGACTTCCCAATCCCACACCACGAAAACTTGTCAATCAAAAAGGCTGGAAACGGACTCCTCGTTCGCCGTGCGAGCGATCGCCTCACCGATCAGAGGCGCGACGCTCAAGAATTCGATATTCGGCGTCTGCCGCACATTCTCCGTCGGCTGGATCGAATCTGTGATCACCAGCGCCTTGAGTGCCGAGTTGTGGACGCGGTCGGCCGCTCCGGGCGACAAGACACCATGCGTGATGTAGGCATAGACATCGCGGGCGCCCAGCCCGACCAGCGCTTCCGCGGCATTCACCAGCGTGCCGCCGGAGTTGACGATATCGTCGATGAAGATGCAGGTTCGGCCCGAGACATTGCCGATGACGTTGACGACCTCGGATTCACCCGGCCGGTCGCGGCGCTTGTCGACGATGGCGAGCGGCGCACCGATGCGCTGGGCGACGTTACGCGCCCTGGCCACGCCACCGACGTCCGGCGAGACGACGGTGATGCCGTTCTCGTCGAAGCGGTCCTTGATCGCGCGCACGATCACCGGCGCGGCGGAGAGATTGTCGGTCGGGATGTCGAAGAAGCCCTGGATCTGGCCAGCGTGGAGGTCCAGCGTCATCACACGGTCGGCGCCGGAGCGCACGATCAGATTGGCGACAAGCTTGGCCGAGATCGGCGTGCGCGATCCGACTTTGCGGTCCTGCCGTGCGTAACCGAAATAGGGAAGGACGGCGGTGATCCGGCGCGCCGAGGCCCGTTTCAGCGCGTCGATGATGATCAGGAGCTCCATGAGATTGTCGTTCGCGGGGAAGGAGGTCGATTGAACGACGAACACATCCTCGCCGCGGACGTTCTCCTGGATCTCGACGAAGATCTCCATATCCGCGAAGCGACGGCAAACGCATCTGGTCTGCGGGATATGCAGGTACGCCGCAATTGCATCCGCCAGCGGGCGATTGCTATTGCCGGAAACCAGTTTCATTCAGGAAGCCTCTGGCGGCAAGAAAGCCCATGAATTCGCATTCATGCCTTTAGCGACCCCGAGAACAGAGAGCCTCGACGCCTTAAACAACAACGGCCCGCTTTTAGCAGCGGGCCGTCCGTCTGTAAACTACTATAGCCGAATGCGAATACGACCTTAGACTTATCCCTGGCCCTGCTGCTTCAGCAATTTGGCGACGCTCTTGGCCGCTTCGCCGGCTGCCAGATCGGCCACTTGGCCCCAAGTACCGTCGAGCGATCCTTCCGGCACCTTGTTGCGTTGCACGACGGCCTTTTCCATGATCTTGCCGGAGGGGTCCACGACCAGCCAGCGGATCGTAATCGGCTGCTGGCCGCTATTGGCTGCACCAAGCTGCACCGAGCCCTTGACCGTATAAGCGTTCGGCTGATTGCCACTTGCAACCTTGACGCCCGCCGCCTCGAGATGGCGCCGCATCGCATCGGTCAGCGACGTCTGGCCGTCGCCCGGAGCGCCGGTCACCGCCTGCACAACAACGGCAGGCTCGACATGAGCCGCGGCAGCTGTGACTTGAGGCTGCGGCGCGGGCTGAGCTGTTTGCACCGAAAGCACATTCGCCGTCGCTTCGGAAGCGCTGGCCTGCTTCTGCGGCTGGGCTGCCGGAGCCACAGCTGGCGCCGTCGAGGACGTATTCACCGGAGCGGCCGTGCCGCCGGCTGTTGACATCCACGATCCGATCTCGTCGGTCGTTTTCGCCGCAATCCGCTGGATCGCCGCGTCATCGACCAGCGCCCATGGGTCGCCACCCTTCTTGCCTTCGATCAGCTCGTCGCCCTGAAGGCGTTTGGCGCGCTTGCCGCTTTTATCGGTAATGTCCCAGATATAAGAAAGCTTCGTTCCCTTGGAATCAGCCGCTGCGACCAGATAGCCGCGGATCGTATATTCGGCATTCTGCGAAGAGGCGACTGGGATGTTCTTCTGTCCGGCGGCGGCGACCAAACTCTCGTTCATCTTCGACGAGACCTTTGCCGGCGCGCCGATGACCGGCGCAAAAGCCACCGGCTTGGCTTGAACCTTCTGCTGCTGT
The DNA here is from genome assembly GCA_963798805.1 of uncultured Alphaproteobacteria bacterium. Taxonomy (GTDB): domain Bacteria; phylum Pseudomonadota; class Alphaproteobacteria; order Rhizobiales; family Rhodomicrobiaceae; genus CAVZCK01. Next base: position 1,431,721 of record CAWCVC010000010.1, on the reverse strand, counting down.
TGCTGCGTCCCCGTCAACGAGCCGACAACGGCATCGCTCGAGCTGCTCGAACTCGTCTCGCAACCAGCCAGGAATAAAACGAACAGACCTCCGAGAAGAGGCAACGCAATACGCCGAACTCCGCAACGCGCAGCCTGACCGCACGTGCGCGTCACAGACGATGCTCCAATTGTTTCCATTGCCTCGCGCTCCAATGTCGACCGGAAAGCACGCATAGGCGCACTCTTTCCATACGAAATCCGTACTCACAATCGCCAAAGGCGTCCAGAGACGGTCAAGTGCCCCGGCAAGGCATCAACAGCAAACACGCGGGAAAAAGCCCAAATCAGCCCCTTTTCCACATCACACAAGAACAATGGCGGAAATTTGGCGTCCATAATCAGGCTCTTCGCGGTGCACCGATCGTCTGTAGCTGAAGAAAAGCGATTCGTTCTCGTAAGTGCAAAGACCGAGAACCTCGCAATACCGTAGTCCCGACTCTTTCAGCCGCTTGAGGCAATAGCGGGGCAGGTCGAAATGCGGCTTCGTGCCCTCTGACGGACGGGTAAAGAAGCTTCCGTTCGAGGCATCGTCCGCCAGGAAGTTCGCCTCGAAATCGTCGCCGACCTCGTAAGCCGGCTGCGAGATCGTCGGGCCGACAGAGGCAAAGATGCGGTCGCGCGCGGCGCCGAGCCGCTCCATCGCGGCAACCGTCGATTCGATGATGCCGTTCTTCGCCCCCCGCCAGCCCGCGTGAGCCGCGCCGATCACGCCGGCTTCGGCGTCCGCGAACAGAATCGGCGTGCAATCCGCCGTCAGAATGCCAATGGCGAGCAGGTGCGCATTGGTGACGATCGCGTCGCCCTCCGGCTGGCTGTCGGACGGCCAAGGACGCTCCACGAAGATGGCGGTATCGCTGTGCACCTGCCTGACGGTCAGGAGCCTGTCCGGTTCGGCGCCGAGCTTGGCGGCGACGCGAAGCCTGTTCTGCCGCACATTGGCCGGCTTGTCGCGCGAGCCGGCGCCGCAATTCAACGAGCTGTAGATCCCGTCCGACACGCCCCCCTCCCTGGTGAAGAATCCGTGGCGGACGCCGCTCTGTTCCTTCAGAAGATCGCTGACGATCATCAGGAGCTTGTGCCTCTTTCTGGCGCGTTGGCCGGCTCGGCGGTTTCAGCCATGCAGCGTGACGCTGCGCGTGAAGGGCGGCGGCGGGCCGAGATCGCGGCTCGTCAGCGCCATCACCTTGAAAAGGCTGCCCATCTGATAGGGATCGACGAGCCGGCGTGCGCCGAGAAACAGCGCTGCCCTTTGCCCTTCGCTTGCGGAATTCATCAACTGCCTCAGACGCTGCTCGAGACCGATGGAGAGCAGAAATTCATTTTGCGACAACGGCCCCCATACGTCCAGCTCCGCGGTCTCGGCGAAATGGGCAAGCTCGGCAAAATTGACATGGGCGCTGAGATCCGCCTCGCCGGGAAATTCGAGCGGATCGGCATAGTTGTGGCTGCGCACCGCCTGCAGCGTGTCGCCATAGTCGCGCCGCTCATAGCCGTAATCGGCAATGAGCACGGAGACGTGGGTGGATTTCGCTCGGCGGCCGAATTCGCCGATCAGGCTGGCGGCGGCGGGTCTGTGCTCCAAAATATCCCCATCGTGAGGCGGGCTCGACGGCAACAGCTCGGCGGGCGGCAGCGCCAGCCGGCCGATGGCGAAGGAGAGGCGGCCGGAGCCGTCCAGCTCGACCATCCGCCGGTGCCAGCCATCGTCGTAGATGTGCTGCTCGACGGGGATGGCGTCGAAGAACTCATTGGCGATGACGATGAGCGGCCCATCCGGGACGCCGTCGAACCCGTGATGCCATTTGGGACGGCACAGCGGCGCCAGCAGCCGCTCCTGCTTCTCCTTGAGCGTGTCGGAGGCCTCCACCAGATGGATTTCGGCAGCTTCGAGAAAATCCGGGACCGAGCGGGCAGCGCGCAGCGCATCCTGCATCAGCGTGCCGCGTCCGGGGCCGAGTTCTGTGAGCAGAAAGGGCTTAGGCGACCCCATATTCCGCCAGACCGCAACGGACCACATGGCGATCAGCTCGCCGAAAATCTGACTGACCTCGGGCGCTGTGACGAAGTCACCCGATGCGCCGAGCGGATTTCCGCTTCGATAATAGGCGGCGTCGCCTTCGGTCAGGCACCGGGCCATGAAATCGGCGACGCTCATGGGGCCGCGTTCGGCCAGGCGGCGCTTCAGGCTTTCGACGGGCGAAGCCGCTTGCTGATCCGCAGTGGATTTCGCCAGACTGTTCATTACCGGCGCGTCAGCCTCGCTACGATCGCACCGCATCCTGCGATCCATGACTCGTCAATAATATCGCTCATTTGCCTCAATTGAGCCGATCTGCTCTATGAAGCAATTTGAGCATCACTTTGTAAACCCGACAATCGTAATTCCCGCAGCGTTGGTGCGCCTTATGCCGGACGTGTGGCTCTGTGCGTCGCCCGTAAGATCAGATAGGCACCAAAGGCGAACATCGGCAAAGAATAGACCATGCCTTCGGAAAAATAGCGCGTCGTGAAGAACTCCGCATAGTCCCACTGCTTGAAGAACTCCACCGTAATCCGCGCGGCTGCATAGGCGCAGAGAAAGGCGCCGGCGGTCAGCCCCGGCCGCTTGAGCGAGCCGCGCGAATGCGTCAGATAGCGGATCAGCAGGAAGATGACGATGCCTTCGAGGAAGGCCTCATAAATCTGGGTCGGATGGCGGGGACCGGGAAGATCGCCGGGCTCGAGCACCGAGGGCGGAAAGTCGACGGCCCAGGGAACGTTGGTCAGGCGGCCATAGACCTCGCCATTGATGAAATTTGCGATGCGCCCAAAGAACAGTCCGAATGGCACGACCGCGCCCGCCAAATCGCCGAGCGACAGGAACGGGATCCTGTTCACACGCGCGAAGAGGTAGATGGCGAGGATGACCCCGATCAGCCCGCCATGGAAGGCCATGCCGCCCTGCCAGACGGCAAAGAAGCGCAAGGGGTGCTCGATGAGCATGGTCGGCTCGTAGAGCAGAAAGAAGCCGACCCGCCCGCCGATCACGGTTCCGAGCGTCGCCCAGAGCAGAAAGTCGTCGGCCTGCTCCGGCCTCATCGGCGCGGCGCCGCGCCACAGGCTCTGATCGCGCAAGAGATAGCGCATATATAGCCAGCCCAGCACCAGCCCGGCGAGATAGGCAAGCCCATACCAGCGGACGTGCAGCGGCCCGAGCGAGATGGCGACCGGATCGATTCCCGGAAATGGGATGGCCATGAGTTCCATCGCGGTCTGTCCTTCAGTAGCCGGCGTGGCCTGATCTTGGCTTCCTAGCAAGCCCGAAGCGGCGAGCCAAGCCTTGATCCGGCATCATCTGCTGGCCAATATCAGACCAATAGCCCGGCATGGACCCTTCTTGAGCTTCGGAGAGCACATTTCATGACACAGACCACAAGCCGTTTCTTCGACGAGCTGGCAAAGCTGATGACCGACGCAGCTGGCGCCGCCCAGGGCTTCCGCCAGGATGCGGAAACCTTCTTCCGCTCGCAGGCTGAACGCGTCATGCGCGAGCTGAAAGTGGTGCAGCGCGAGGAGTTCGAGGCCGTCAAGGCGATGGCCGCTAAAGCGCTGGAGGAGAACGAAAAGCTCGCCAAGCGCATCGAGGCGCTGGAAGCCAAGGCGGGCGTGACGCCGCCTTCGCAGACGCCTTAGTGGATCAAACATGACATTGGAGGCCTCGCGCCGCGTGTCGGGATTGAGGTAAGGACGCCAAATGTCATGAAAATTTGATCCATCGGCAAAAAGCCTAGTGGTTCGAATCGTTGGATTCGAACCACTAGGCGCGAGCATTTCCCCGTGGAGAAGATCGCACCCGGCTTGCGGAGCGGGTGCGACGCAGTTACGCGCTTGTAGTCGGGTATGGAGGGGTGATCAGCGCGCCGCGCATCGATTCCTTTTATCCACATCGGAGTAGGACCACCACGCAAGGCGAAGGTCAAGGAATGGCAACTGCTCTACCGGACTTCATGCGACTGACCAATCCGATCGATCTTACGGAACATATTGCCTCGATCAATGACTGGCCATTCGAGCGTGCGACGGAGGACGAGCTGACGCTGGTGATCGCAGGGACCTGGAGCGACTATCACCTTTCCCTGAATTGGCGGGAAGACCTGGAATTGCTGCATATCGCCTGCGCCTTCGATCTGAAAGTGCATTATCCCCGCGCCGCCGAGGTCTACCGTCTTCTTGCGCAGATCAATGAGCAGCTCTGGATCGGCCATTTCGATCTTTGGGCGCATGAAGGCGTTCTGCTCTATCGCCATAGCCTAATGCTTCACGGGGCCGATCCGACGCCGAACCAGTGCGAGGCGCTAATCCAGGCTGCGCTGGAATCGTGCGAGCGCTATTATCAGGCGTTTCAATATGTGGTCTGGGCGGGCAAGCGGGCCGAGGACGCCATCGCCACCGCCCTGTTCGAGACCGAAGGACAGGCATGAACGGTGTTGATGGGGGAGCGATTTTACTTGTCGGCGCTGGCCGGATGGGCGGGGCGCTGCTGAAAGGCTGGCTCGCCCAGGGCATTGCAGCAAGCGGCATTTTCGTTCAGGAACCCTCACCGCGGTCCGACGTGGCGGAGCTGATTTCGGCGTCGGGCGTCACGGTCGGGACGTCGCCGGCGATGTCTGCGCCGCCGGCAGTGATCGTTCTGGCTGTAAAGCCGCAGGTCATGGACGAGGTGCTTCCGCCCGTAGCGCCGCTGGCCGGTCCGGATACGGTCGTCCTCTCGATCGCGGCGGGGCGCACCATCGCCAGCCTGGCGCGGCACTTCCCGGAAGGCGTGGCGATTGTCCGCGCCATGCCGAACACGCCGGCTGCTATTGGCCGCGGGATCTCGGTGCTCTGCGCCAATCGGCTGGTACGCCCGGTGCAGGCGCAGCTCTGCGACAGGTTGATGGCGGCGGCGGGGGAAACGGTCTGGATCGATGACGAAGCGCTGATGGACGCTGTGACCGCGGTTTCCGGCTCCGGTCCGGCCTATGTGTTTCTGCTGGCGGAATGCCTGACCGAGGCGGCAGAGGCAGCGGGGCTGCCGGCCGAGCTTGCGGCAAAGCTTGCTAGCGCCACCGTCTCCGGCGCCGGTGAGCTGCTTCGGCAATCGAACCTCGATCCGGCCGAGCTGAGGCGCAATGTCACCTCGCCCGGTGGGACGACGGCGGCAGCGCTTCGCATTCTGATGGGCGAAGGCTCTGATAGCGCCGCACCGATGCGTGATCTGCTTCGCGATGCCGTCGCGGCGGCGGCAAAGCGCTCGCGCGAATTAGCCAGCTAAGCTGGCCAACATATCATCTCGGCTCAGGGCAAAATCCGAAGCGATCCATTTCGCTTCGAGCGCGCGGAGCCTGCGGCCGACATTCGGGCCTGCCTTCAGCCCGCTCGCGATCAGGTCCTGCCCTTTGAGCGGAAAGACCGGCGGCGTCCAGCGGTCCGGCAATTCATAAAGCTGGCGCCAGCCCCTGTTGGCCGGGTCGCCCCCGGCCCGTGCCCAGGCGATCAGCACACGGTCGCGATAGGCGCGTTCGCCGATCCGATAGAGCGCGGCGCGCGCCCTCCGCTCGGATCGCGCCGGCTGCAGTACCGGCTCCAGCGCGGCGATCGCCTCCAGCCGGACGGTTTCCGCCTTAGAGAGACGCAGCCGCTTTGCCAGTCGTGCGGCGTCTTCCTCGATCATCACCGCGAGCGCGCCAAGCCGCCGGGGCGGCGCCGCTTCGATCTCGATCTGTGCCTCCAGCATGGCGAGCCGCTCGAAATGCGCCAGGCGGACGACGCCGCCGAGGATGGCGATCAGGATGCCGGTTTCGGCCATTGGCTCCAGCGCGAGCAATGGGCGGCGCGTCACCAGGATGCGCATCAGCTCGGCATGAACCCGCTCGGCCGACAGCCGCGCCAGACCGCCACGTTCCTCGATGCAGGCAGCAAGGCCGTCCGCATCCGGCGGCCCCTCGTTATAGGCCGCGGTAAAGCGGAAGAATCGCAGAATGCGGAGATAGTCCTCGCGGATGCGTTCGCGGGCCGAGCCGATGAAACGCACGCGCCTCGCCCGCAGGTCGGGCAGACCGCCAAGCGGGTCGTGGATGCGCCCGTCGGCGCCCGCATAGAGCGCGTTCATGGTAAAATCGCGCCGAGCGGCGTCAGCCGCCCAATCCCTGGTGAAGGCAACGGTCGCGTGGCGCCCGTGGGTCTCGACGTCCTGGCGCAGTGTCGTCACCTCGAAAGGCGCCCCGTCAACGATGACGGTAATCGTGCCGTGATCGATCCCCGTCGGCACGGCTTTCAGCTTTGCCTGCCCGGCGAGGCGAATCACCTCCTCCGGCGGCGCGGTGACGGCGAAATCGATTTCATGAATCGGCAGCCCCATCAATGCGTTGCGCAGGGCGCCCCCGACGATCCGGGCTTCATGGCCGTCGCGGCTGAGCGCGGCGAAAACGGCTCTCACGCCTTTCTGCCGGAACCAGTCTGCCTTGGCGACGCTCAGTTGCGCCCGGGGCCGGGCCGCCTTCTTAGTGGGCATTTCGGTTGGCTTCGGAGTGTTCCTGAGAGTGCTCGATATGACCCGGTACGACGACGCCGTCCTCGACATGCGGCGGAACATATTTGCCGGTGGGATCTCCGACCTCCCACTGCCCCAAGGCGATGAGCGCAATCAGCATCAGCCCCGCGCCGCCGGCCAGAAGCCAGAAGATCGGCGCGTCGCCCAGAATCTGCTGGTTGGGCGTCTGCCGGTTGCGGAAGTAGATGTATCCGAAATACAGGATCAGCGGCAGAAGCAGGAGTAGCAGATTGACGAGGATGATCCTGATCATTCCGCGTAAAGCCTCTCATACATGCTGCGCAGAATTCCCGCAGTTGCGCCCCAAATGTACCGCTCGCCATAGGGCATTGCATAAAATTGACGCATCCGGCCCTGCCATTCCAGAGAATGAAGCTGATGGTTGCCGACTGTCATCAGAAATTCCAGCGGCACTTCGAAAACATCGGCAACTTCGCTCTCTTCGGGCGCAATCGCAAATCCTGGCGAAACCACCGACAGGACCGGCATGATACGAAAGCCGGTGCGCGTCAAATAGGCATCCAGCAGGCCGATCGGCTTGACGAATTCGGGCGCCAGGCCGATTTCCTCCTCCGCCTCCCGGAGCGCGGCGTGGACGACGGTCGCGTCGCCCTCCTCGACCCGACCGCCGGGAAAGGCGATCTGCCCGGCGTGATTGGGAAGATGCGCCGCTCTAAGCGTGAGGATGACGGTCGCGCCGGGCTCCCGATCGACGACGCCGATCAGCACGCTCGCAAGTCGGGGGCCGCCGGCCGGCATCGACTTCAGAAAATCCGGGTTTAGATTGTGGTCGCCGCGGAACACGCTGTTGCTCGCCGCAAGCTCGGCGGCTTTGCTGAGCGGTAGCGAGCGGCTTGCGGCCCGTTCGGTGAAATCCTCTGCCGTAAACGTGCCGCGTTCCATATCCATGCTCAGTGCCATTGCAGCTTTAAATAGACAAGAAATTCCTCCGATGCCACAGAAACGGCCTGATAAATCGGCATTCGGTGGCTGGGCTGTGTGGCGTCGATGACCATGTGCGGAGATGACGCTTGCACATCGCCCCGGTTTCGCCTGATAGTTGCTAGAGACGGGTGTGCGTCGCAGCAAAAAGGGACCCGGCGCTTTACGGTTTGAGTGAACGAGAGACTATGACCCTCACACAGTCTGAAGTGGATGTCGTCGAGCGGCTCGAGGCCGCCAGCGCCAAGATTACCCGTGTCAGAGAGGCCGTTTCGGCGGTCATCTTCGGCCAAGAGAACATTATCGATCTGTCCCTGGTGACGCTGCTCGCGGGCGGTCACGCGATTTTGATCGGCGTGCCTGGGCTCGCCAAGACCAGCCTCGTCGAGACGCTGGGCCGCGTGCTCGGGCTCGACAATAAGCGTATTCAGTTCACGCCGGACCTGATGCCGTCGGATATCGTCGGCTCGGAGGTTCTGGAAGAGACGCCGAACGGCTCCCGCTCCTTCCGCTTTATCAAGGGCCCAGTCTTCACCCAGCTTCTGATGGCGGACGAGATCAACCGCGCCAGCCCGAAGACGCAGTCCGCGCTGCTGCAGGCCATGCAAGAGCATCATGTCACGGTAGCCGGTCACCGCTATGACGTGCCTTCGCCCTTCCACGTGCTGGCGACGCAGAATCCTCTCGAGCAGGAAGGCACCTATCCGCTCCCCGAAGCCCAGCTCGACCGCTTCCTCCTGCAGATCGACGTCAGCTATCCGGATGTGACCGCAGAGCGGCGGATGCTGTTCGCCACCACTGGAACCGAAGAGCGCCGTCCGCAGCTTATCCTGTCGGCACAGGAATTGCTCGCTATTCAGCGGCTGGTGCGTCAGATCCCAGTCGGCGATCAGGTCGTCGACGCGATCCTGCGGCTGGTCCGCTCGGCGCGCCCCGGTACGAACGAGGCTGGCGACCAGGTGAACAAATATGTGGCCTGGGGCCCCGGTCCCCGCGCCAGCCAGGCGCTGATGCTCGCCGTGAGGGCGCGCGCATTGATGGACGGCCGCCTTGCGCCGTCGATCGACGATGTGATCGCCCTAGCCGAGCCGGTCCTGAAACATCGTATGGCGCTCAGCTTCGGCGCGAGGGCTGATGATGTCGCAATCAGCGACGTCGTCGCGAACTTGACCAAGCCACTCGGGTAGCTGACACTCGAAGGATGCAGGGATTGAAAGGGCAGGCAGAAGGCAGGTCCACCCACGATCTGGAGTTGTCGGCTCACGCGCTGGCGAAGAGACTCCCCGCTCTTCTCGTTGAAGCAAGCCGTGTCGCGCAAACGGTGGCACACGGCATTCATGGACGCCGCCGCGCCGGCCCCGGCGAGACTTTCTGGCAGTTCCGACACTACGCGACGGGGGATAGCGCTCCGGCGATCGATTGGCGGCGGTCGGCCAGCTCGGACCATCTCTATGTGCGCGAGCGCGAATGGGAAGCGGCGCATACGCTGCGGCTGTGGCCCGATCTTTCGCCCTCGATGGTGTTCCGCTCGCATCTTGCCCCCGAGCCGAAGCGCGATCGCGCGCTGGTGCTGGCCTTCGCTGTCGGCGAACTGGCCATTGGCGGCGGTGAGCGCATCGGTCTTCTCGGCGGCGATCCGCCGTCCTCGGGACGCAAGACGGTGCAGAAGATCGCCCTGTCGCTTGCGCGCCAGGAAAGGAGCGGCGTGCCGTTTTCCAGCTTGCCGCCGCGCCTACCGCTCAACCGGTTCTCCGAGTGCCTGCTGTTCAGCGATTTCCTCGATCCGCCCGAGACGCTGGCCGAAGTGATCGAGTACATTGCTGGACAGGGCGTGCGCGGACATTTGATCCAGATTCTTGACCCGGCGGAAGAAACCCTTCCCTATCAGGGCCGCATTGAGTTCTCCGGAATCGAGAGCCGGGATCGTATGATCGCGGGGCGCGCCGAGGACCTGCGCAAGGCCTATCAGGAGCGCCTCGAAACTCACAAGCAGGCCATCATGGATCTGGCGCGGCGTCACCAATGGTCGTACCTTCTGCATCACACGGATCGCCCGGCAGGCGAGGCGCTGCTCGCATTGCACACGCATCTGTCCGGTCAGGCGTCGAGTTACCGGGCGCAGGCCGCGAAACCGGCGGCGCCTAAGCCCGACCGTCCGGTCGCGGGAGGTACGCCATGACTTTCGGCATGATCGGCTTTCTGCAACCGCTCATCTTGACTGCGCTCATCGCGCTGCCGGTGATCTGGTGGCTGTTGCGGTTCACACCGCCGCGCCCGACGGAGGTCCGCTTCCCGCCGATCCGGCTGCTGCTCGGATTGCGCTCCGAAGAGGAAACGCCGTCGCGCACGCCCTGGTGGCTGACCGCGCTGCGGATGCTGATCGCCGCGCTGATCATTCTCGCGCTTGCCAGGCCGGTGCTTCACCCCGAGCGCGAGACGGCGTCTTCCAGCGGCAATCTGCTGCTTGTGGTGGACAATGGCTGGACCTCGGCTAGCCGCTGGGGGCAGCGCCAGGATATGATGACATCTATCTTGGAGCGCGCGGAGCGCCACAGTCAGGCCGTGACCATCGTGATGACAGCAGGTCCCGCTTCTGCCAATCCGATCGAGCCGCTTTCCGCGGCCAAGGCGCGTGAGCGCGCCACCAGCCTCGAGCCGATGCCCTACGATGTCGACCGCGCCCAAACCGCGGCGCTGCTGGCCAAGAATTTGCCCGACACAAGGGGCTACGACACCATATGGCTCAGCGACGGCGTGGACGATGGTGCCGCGGAGGCGCTCGCCGCGATCTTGCATGGCATATCCGCCGGCGGCTCGTTCTCGATCGTCGCGGATGACCGCGGTAGCGAGCCGCTTGGGCTTGCGGGGCAGTCCAATGCGCAGAACGGCCTCGTTGCGCATGTGATCTCGCCGGGCGGCGCGCCGCGGGTGGGCACCGTCGCGGCGTTGAGCGGACGCGGAGCGCGCCTCGCCGACGCCGACTTCGCCCTGACCGACGGGCAGAAATCCACCGACGTCAAGATCAACCTGCCGCTGGAGCTGCGCAATCAGGTGACGAGGCTGGAGATCGAGCGGGAGGCCTCGGCCGGAGCCGTGTACCTGCTCGAACTCCCGTTCCCTCTGGCACCGCTTCGCCATCATCTCCGGCGAGGAACGGGAGTCGGCTCAGCCGCTTCTGTCGCCGACCTATTACATCGAGCGCGCCCTTTCGCCTTATGGCGAGGTGATGGTGGCGTCGACCGGCAATGTCGATGATGCGAGCGAGTCGCTTCTGGAGCGTAAGCCATCCGTGCTGATTCTGGCCAATATCGGCCAGCTGGTCGGGGAAACGCAGACCCGGCTGACGGACTGGGTGAAGAAGGGCGGCATGCTCCTGCGCTTCGCCGGACCGCGGCTGGAAAAGGGCGGTGACGCGCTGCTGCCGGTTCCGCTGCGCGAGGGCGGGCGCACATTCGGCGGCGCGCTGTCCTGGCGCGAGCCGCAGAAGCTTGCGCCCTTCGAGGATACCAGCCCCTATCATGGTCTGGCCGTCCCGAACGACGTGCTGGTCAAGCGGCAGGTGCTCGCCGATCCGACCGCCGAACAGCGGCCGTCGACGCAGATCTGGGCCCGGCTTCAGGACGGGACGCCCCTGGTGACCGCCTCGAAGCTCGGCGACGGCTGGCTGGTCCTGTTCCACATCACCGCGAATTCCGACTGGTCCAATCTGCCGATGTCCGGCCTGTTCGTCGACATGCTGCAGCGCACCGCCGAGCTGTCCAATGTGAGCGGCGCGCCGGAAACCGCCTCGAACGGCAGCGGCGGCGCGCCGTCGGACCAGAATGTGATCAGCAACTCGAACCGCAAGGCCTTTCTCACCCCCTGGCAGACGCTCGACGGTTATGGCCGCCAGGGTCCACCCCCCGTCACAGCCAACGCCCTTCCCGCCTCCAATCCGGACAGCGTGCGCCCCAGCCCCAGCCATCCGCCCGGATTTTACGGACATCCCGGCCATATGCGCGCCGTCAATGTCGTGCGGCCGGACAGTGAACTTCGTCCGCTCGATCCCGTTAAGCTGGGGGCCGAGCGGCTGAGCTATGAGGCGCGCAAGCCGGTGCTTCTGATGCCCTGGCTGCTGCTTGCAGCGTTTGGATGTTTTGCCGTGGATGCAATTCTGACCCTGATCATGATGTCGGGAGGCCTGTTCCGGCGCCGGGCCACCCATGCCGCCGCTTCCTGGATCGTCATCGTCATTTCCGCCGCCGCGCTGATGCTGGCACCGAGGCCCGCCGCGGCTCAGGCGCCTTCGCCGGAGGCCGACACTTTCGCCTTGAAGGCTTCGCTCAACACCCATCTCGCCTATGTCATCACCGGCGATGCGGCAACAGACGATCTCAGCCAGAAGGGCCTCGAAGGGCTCTCCCGCGCGCTTGCGACGCGCACCGCCGTAGAGCCCGGCGAGCCGATGGGCGTCAATGTCGAGCGCGACGAGCTGGTGTTCTTTCCGCTGCTCTATTGGCCGGTCAGCGCCGACGCGCAGCCGCTGCCTGACGCCACGCTCGCCAAGGTCGACGCCTATATGAAGCAGGGCGGCATGATCATCTTCGATACCAAAGATTACCAGATGCCGCTCACCTATAGCTCGGGCGCTCCAGGCCAGTCTCCGGGCCTCGCCAATCTGATCGGCAAGCTCGACACGCCGCGGCTGGAGCCGGTGCCGCAAGGCCATGTGCTGACCAAGTCCTTCTACCTGCTCAACGACTTCCCGGGCCGCTGGGATGGCGGCACGCTTTGGGTCGAAGCGCGTGCCCAGACCGAGCCGGATGCCGACGGCCGCCGCGCGCTCAAGGCGGACGGGGTCAGCTCGATCCTGATTACCTCGAACGATTTCGCGGGCGCCTGGGCGATCGACGCCGACGGGCGCTCGCTTTATGCCTGTGTGCCCGGCGGCGAGGTGCAGCGCGAAATGGCGTTCCGGGCGGGCATCAACATCGTCATGTATGCGCTGACGGGCAACTACAAGGCCGATCAGGTCCACGTTCCTGCTCTGCTCGAACGGCTCGGTCAGTAAAGGCGCCTTATGAACTGGTCCATCGAGTTTCTACCCTTCGTGCCGGTCCCTTATCTGGTCGGCGCGACCATCATCGCGCTGCTGATCGCGCTGGTGCTGATCTGGCGCGGGCGGCGCGGAGCATTGCTGCGTGCGGCAAGCCTTGCCCTGCTGATCGTCGCTCTCGCCAATCCGAACTTCAAGGAAGAGGAACGCGAGCCGCTCTCCAACATTGCCGTCGTCGTCGTCGACAAGAGCGCCAGCCAGCGCATCGCCGGCCGCGAGCAACGCACCGCAGCCATCCGCACGGAGCTGGCCAAGCGGTTCGGCTCGCTCGACCATCTCGAGGTCCGCTGGGTCGAAAGCTCGGGCGGCGCCAGCTCGGCCGCCGAGGAAACCACGCTCTTCGCCGACCTCGATCGTGCTCTCTCGGATGTCCCCTCCGAGCGCCTCGCCGGGGTCGTCATGATCACCGACGGTCAGATCCATGACGTTCCCACGGATGTGAAGAAGCTCGGCTTCGATGCGCCCGTCCATTCGCTGATCGTCGGCACGCCGAACGAGTTCGACAACCGCCTCGAGGTCATCTCGGCGCCGCGCTTCGGCCTCGTCGGCAGCGAGCAGACCGTCGAGCTGCGCCCGGTGACGAACCGCAAGGATCCGGCATCCGGCCCGCCCGCCGTGCTGAAGGTCCGGCGCGCCGATCAGACCGAGGAGACGCTGACGGTGCCGTTCGGGCAGACCGTGCGTTTGCCGTTTCCGTTTCCGCATGCGGGCACGACGCTCATGGAGGTCGAGCTTGCCGGCCAGCCCGGCGAGCTGACGCTGGCCAATAACCGGGTGGCGCTGCAAGCCGAGGGCGTGCGCGAAAATCTGCGCGTGCTCCTGGTCTCGGGCGAGCCGCATGCCGGCGAGCGCACCTGGCGCAATCTCTTGCGCTCCGACGCCGCCGTCGATCTCGTGCATTTCACCATTCTGCGACCGCCGGAGAAACAGGACGGGACTCCGATCAACCAGCTTTCGCTGATCGCCTTCCCGACCCGCGAGCTGTTCTCGGAGAAGCTGTCGCAATTTGATCTGATCATCTTTGACCGTTATCAGCGGCGCGGCGTGCTGCCGCTCATCTATCTCGATAATGTCGCGCGCTATGTCGAGGACGGCGGCGCCGTGCTGGTCGCGGCCGGGGCAGATTATGCCTCCGATGTCAGCCTGTTCCGCACGCCGCTTGGCGATATTCTCCCGGCTCAGCCGACCGGGCGCGTCATCGAGCAGCCCTTCCGGCCGACGGTGACGCAGATCGGCGAGCGCCATCCGGTCACTGCGGGCCTGCCCGGCGAGAACACGACGCCCGACGGCAAGCCGCATTGGGGCCGCTGGTTCCGCCTGGTTGAGTCCTCGGCGCGAGAAGGCACCGTCGTGATGAACGGGCCCGACAACTCGCCGCTTCTGGTGCTGTCGCGCCGCGGCAAGGGCCGTGTGGCGACGTTCCTCTCCGATCATGTCTGGCTTTGGGCCCGCGGCTATGAGGGCGGCGGTCCCTATTCGGATCTGCTCCGCCGTCTGTCGCACTGGCTGATGAAAGAGCCCGATCTCGAGGAAGAGTTCCTGAAGGCGACCGCCGACCGACAGAGCATCGTTGTCGAGCGCCGCAGCATGAAGGATGATGTCGACAGCGCTACGATCACCACGCCGACCGACCAGACCGTGACCGTGCCGATGGAAAAGGCGGGACCGGGGATCTGGCGCGGCCGTTACCAGGCGACCGAGCCGGGGCTGCACAAGGTCGCGATGGACGGCCTGAACGCTGTCGCGCTGGTCGGCAACGACAACAGCCGCGAGTTCACCAAGGTGGCGGCGACGGATGAGCCGCTGCGTCCGGTGACCGATGCGACCGGCGGCGGCCAGTTCTGGATGGGCGGCACGAATGGCGCGGCCGCCCATGACCTGCCGCGCCTGACCATGCTGCAATCGGCGACGCGCTATTACGGCCAGAACTGGCTTGGGCTGAAGGACCGCGAGGCCTATGTCGTGCGCGGCGTCAAATACACGCCGCTCCTCGCCGGTTTCTTGGCGCTGGCGCTGTTCATCGGCCTGATCATGTTGACCTGGTTCCGCGAGAGCCGCTAAAGCGCGATGACATGGCTTGGCGTGACTCGCCAGTCAGAGAGTTCGGTGCTTTGGGATGATAAGCTCCCAAATTATCCGGACGTCGCCCCGGCCTTGAGCCGGCCTATTGGTTTCACCGCAAGGCACAAATTCGCCGATAGCTGGATTGGGTCCCGGCCCGGCCTCCGGCCGTCCGGGACGACAGCTCGCCCAGATCTTCCCTTTTCTTCGCCTACCTCTTCGCAGGGAGAGGCGGTCCGTCCGCAATGCGACCCTCAACTCATCTGGCTCTAACGTCTGGCGGAGCATTGTCCGCCGCGACCAGCCCGGAGAATTCCAGGAGCGCGCCCGCCGTCAGCTCGGCGGCAAGGAACCGCGCCGGATCGACCGGGCCGGGCAGGGTGATCTGCTCCGGCGGAATGATCCGGAAGCCGGCGCGCTGGTAATAGGGCAGATCTCCTACGAGCACTACGAGCCGGAAGCCGAGCGCCTCGGCCTCCTGGAGGCCCGCCTTCATCAGACTCAGCCCGTGTCCCTTGTTCTTGAAGGCAGGAGCGATCGCCAGCGGCCCGAGCAGCATGGCGCCGCGCTTGCCGCCGATGGTGATAGCGCTGAGCTGAATGGCGCCGACAAGCTCCTCGCCGATCCAGGTGGTCAGCGCGATCATCGGTGGGCGCGTCGCCGCCTCGCGGACCCGAAAAGCCGTGCGCGCGAAGCGGCCGGGGCCGAAAGCCTCTTCATGCAAGGCGTCGATTGCTGCGGTGTCGCCCGGCGCTTGCGGCCGGATCATGGCGCTGGAATGCATTGTCACTGCCTGTTCCCGTGTCGTCAGTCTTGGAAGAAAAGGCCACGGACAGGCGGGCTGCGATATCGGGGGCGCTAAGCTTGCCCCTCAGCCATTACGAACCTGCCGAGCCGCGAAATCTGGCGCTGGCTCGGGCGTCGTCGGCGCAGAAGCACCGCAACTTTGATCTGAGAAGCTGGTTTTCTCGTCATGGTGCAGGCGCCATATCATGAGCGTGAGCCGCCGTCTAGAGCTTGATGAGGAATCGCGGCCGGCATTTCGATCGTGACGGAAGAGGATTGAAGATGGGGCAATTGGTAGATGGCGTCTGGCGCGATGACTGGTACGACACGAGATCGACGGGCGGCCGGTTCAAGCGCAGCGAGTCCGCGTTCCGCAACTGGATCACCCCCGACGGCAGCGCCGGGCCGACCGGCATCGGCGGCTTCAAGGCCGAGCCGGGGCGGTATCATCTTTATGTCTCGCTTGCCTGTCCCTGGGCGCATCGGACGCTGATCTTTCGGGCGTTGAAGGGCCTGGACGACATGATCAGCGCCGATGTCGTGCATCCCTATATGCGCGAGCAGGGCTGGACCTTCGCGACGGATTTCCCCGGCGCTACGGGCGACCGCGTTAACGGTGCGGGCCGGCTTTACGAGATCTATCAGAAGGCGAAGCCCGATTATACCGGCCGCGTGACCGTGCCGGTGCTCTGGGACAAACAGCGGGAGACGATCGTCTCCAACGAATCCTCCGAGATCATCCGGATGCTCAACAGCGCTTTCGATGGTGTCGGCGCAGCCCCTGCGGACTTCTATCCCCTCGCGCTTCGCGAAGAGATCGGCGCCGTCAATGACCGCGTCTATAACGACGTCAATAACGGTGTCTACAAGGCCGGCTTCGCCACCGCCCAGGACGCTTATGACGACGCGTATGCGGCGGTCTTCGACGCGCTCGACTGGATGGAGCAGAAGCTGATCTATCAGCTCTATCTGGCCGGCGACACCCTGACCGAGGCCGATTGGCGACTGTTCACCACGCTGATCCGATTCGACGCCGTCTATTACAGCCATTTCAAATGCAATAAGCGCCGCATCGAGGACTATCCGGCGATGTCCAACTATGTGCGCGAGCTTTACCAATATCCCGGCGTCCGCGGCACCGTGAGCCTCGACCATATCAAGCATCACTATTACGGCTCGCACCGGCACATCAATCCGACGGGGATCGTCCCGGACGGGCCGGAGCTGAATTTCGACGCGCCATACCAGCGCACGCCGAGCCTGTAACGCTCACCAAAGCTGACCAAGCGGCTCGCCTTCGAAGATCTCCGCGAGCCGCCGCCTCGCGCCGCCCACGACATCGCCCGGCAGTTCGGCGAGCGGGAAGAAGCGCTGCTCCCTGATTTCGAAGCTCGGCGGCGGCAGTTTCGGCTGCTCCCAATCCTGGACCATAAACAGGGCGACATGGTCGTAAGGCGCCGCTTGAAAATTGGCGAAAACCCCGTGGAGGCGCGGCTCGCCCCTGATGATGATGCCGGTTTCCTCCTCGACCTCTCTGGCAAGCGCCACGAGCAGCGTCTCGCGCCATTCCACCCCGCCGCCGGGGAAATGCCAGCCCGGCCGGTAGCCATGTCGCACCAGCAGCACCTCGCCGGCCGGTTTCGTGATCACGGCCTGCACGCCGACGGTCATTCCCCGTCTCAGACGCCAATAGGGGAAAAGCAGACGTTGAATAAGCCGCCGGTTCATGCGGTTTCCCCTCGCTTTCTCGCGCCCATGGCTCGTTTGAGACTGTCGTGAGGCTTACATCATTGCTAAGGAAAGGCCGACCGTATTTTCGAGATCCCGACTTCCAGATGTTTACGCTTGCGCATCTTTCCGACATTCACCTCGCGCCATTGCCGAAACCGGCGCTTCATCAGCTGATCACAAAGCGCGCGCTCGGCTACATCAACTGGCAAAGGCGGCGGGCGCAGCATCAGCGCGATGTGCTCGACCGCGTGGTCGGCGATCTGCTCGATCAGCGCCCGGACCACATCGCCTTGACCGGCGACTTGGTGAATATCGCGCTGCCTGAAGAGTTCAGGGCCGCGCGGCGCTGGCTTGAAAGCGTGGGCGAGCCGGATTTCATCACCGTCATCCCCGGCAATCACGACGCCTATGTGCCGTTCTTCCGCAATCCGGGCATTCGGCAATGGCAGCCTTACATGCTGCCGAACGACGCCGGCGAACGCTTCGCCAATGGGCATTTAGCGGGTTTTCCTTTTGTCCGCCTCTTCGGTGATATCGCGCTCATCTGCCTATGCTCGGCGCGGGCGACGCTGCCGGGCATGGCGTCCGGCCGCCTCGGCGAGGCGCAGATAACGCGCGCCGGAGCCATCCTCGACGCGTTGCACGAGGACGGCTATTGCCGGGTGGTGCTGATCCATCACCCGCCACTGCCCGGCATGACGCCTTGGCAGCGGGCGCTCCATGACGCGGGCTCCTTCCGCGAGGTTCTGGTCCGGCATGGCGCCGAGCTGGTGCTGCACGGGCACAATCACCGCGCCATGATCGCCAGCCTGGAGACGAAGACCGGTCCGCTGCCGATCATCGGCGTGCCATCCGCCTCGCATTCGAGCGCCGAGCCGGCCAAGCAGGCCCGCTACAATCTCTATTCCATCGAGCAGGTCGGGAACGGTTCATGGCGTATCGAGATGCGCGGGCGCGCCTTCGATCATGAGGGCAGGCCGTCGGAGGTCCATCAGGAGCTGTTACCTTAGCCGCCGCAGCCATCACATTCGGTTATATCTGCAATGCAGAAATCTCGTTGGACAGAACGGGATTTTGCACGGATTTTCAGCGGGTCACCTCGAAACCGATCTCCGACTGCGGATGCCTCATGCAAAAACGAACCGAGCCAATCTGGTGGATCATCCTGGCCGCCGGAACGATTCTTGCGATCAATATGGGCATCAGGCAGACCTTCGGGCTGTTTCTGAAGCCGATGACTCTCGATCTCGGCCTCAGCCGCGAGGTGTTTGCGCTTTCGATCGCGCTTCTCAACCTGCTCTGGGGAGCAGGTTCGCCTTTCGCGGGCGCCCTCAGCGACAAATTCGGCGCGAAATGGGTGGTGCTGGGCGGTGCGGTGCTTTATGCGGCCGGACTCATCATCATGGCGAACGCGGCTGGCGAGGGCGCACTTCTGCTCAGCGGCATCCTGATCGGGATCGGGGTTGCGGGCAGCGGCTTTACGGCCGTGCTCGGTGTGGTCGGCCGCGCCGCGCCGCCTGAAAAACGCGCGATGGCCCTCAGCCTGACCAGCATAGGCAGCGCCATCGGTCAGTTCATCGCGCTGCCCTATGCCCATGTATTGATCAGCGATACCGGCTGGGCGACCAGTCTTTTCGTCCTGGCCGGGACGGCGGCCGTGATGGCGCCGCTCGGCTTCACCCTGGCCAGCACGCCCGAGACGGGCGCGCCGTCGGCGCCGACGCCGGCATCGAAGGATCAGCCGCTCGGGGCCGCGCTCAAGGAGGCGTTCCGCCATCCGAGTTTTCTGCTCCTGACGCTCGGCTTCTATGTCTGCGGCTTCCAGCTTGCGGCAGTCGCTGTGCATCTGCCGGCGTTCCTGACCGACAGACATTTCGACCCCAGCGTCGGAGTGATCGCGCTCACGGTGATCGGGCTGACCAATATCGGCGGCACCTATGTCTGGGGCCGCTCCGCTGAGATCATCCCGATGCGCGTGGCGCTGACCCTGATCTATCTCGGCCGTGGGCTGGTCTTCCTCGCATTCCTCTATCTGCCTCTCACGGAGGGCACTGTTGTCCTCTATGCGGCAGTGCTGGGTTTCCTCTGGCTCGGCACTATCCCGCTCACCAGCGGCCTGATCGTCACCTTTTTCGGCCCGCGCTGGCTGTCGATGCTCTACGGCATCGTCTTCTTTTCGCATCAGGTCGGCGGCTTCATGGGCGCATGGCTGGGCGGCTGGCTGTATGACAGCTACCAGTCCTATGATATGCTCTGGTGGGCCTCGATCGCGGTGAGTTTGATGGCCGCGGCCTGCCATTTGCCCATCAGCGAACGCCCAGCGTCGCGTCTGGCTGCGATGGCGCCAGCGGAATAGACGGGAGACAGCATGCCGCTTGCTGCGCGTATCACGATCATCACGACGCTCACGCTGATCTGCGCGGGCGCGGCTTATCTGATGATCGCGCGAGGGCCGGCGCTGCTGATCGACCTGTCGTCGGCGGCGAGCCGGCTTTTGTGTTTTTGACGATGGTAGGCTGCCGAGCGGCTCGGCAGCAGGTTTCAGGCGGCTGCTTGAACCGGTTCAAAACAGCTTTCGATCAGCTCACTGACGAAATTATCCATTTCATCGAGCGACGCCGGCAGGGTTAGGCCGGTCGTCGTCCCCGCATGCATGCTGGCAAGCGTCTCGACACGTCCGGCAGCATCGACGCGAATCAGTTTGGCCGGCTCCTTTGGCGCCATGATCTCGATGCCGGTCGAGGCGAGCTTTTCCTCCCACGGGCCGAGCATTGCGAATTCATCCGACAACCGCAGCTTGATGCCTGCGGAGGTTGCCTCTTTCATAAGTTGCGGGATGGCGCGCCAAGCCTCGTTCATAATTTTCGGATGGACGGTCAGCGGCGTGGTGCGGGAGGAGGTGAGAAGCGGCGAGAGGAGGAGCTGCGGGATCTTGTTCGTGGCGGTGAAGGAGATGATTTCGCTCAGCATGTCGAGATTGCCCGGCATCAGAATCGAGGCGATCGACAGCCTTTCCCGGAGTGCTGGATCACTTACCGCTAGGCGGATACCTTCGGATATTCTGGCGAAGGCGCCGGGCTTGCGGCGGATCTCGTCATGTTTCTCGCTCGCCGCGTCGAGGCTAATCAGGATCTTGGTATTTTGCAGGGTTTTCAGTTCGTCTGCGAAATCAATTAAATTATAGCCGTTACTGATCAGCGCCGTCGGCAGATTGCGCTCCGCCGCATAGCTGAGAAACGCCTTGGCCGTTGGCCAGCAGTGGCCCTGCAATGGTTCGTCGCCGACAATCGCAGCACCGCCGAGCATTCCCCGGCGTTCGACCGCCGCGAGCACGTCCGTGAGATGCTCCGTGGTCAGATAAGATCGATAACGCCGCTCATCGCGTTGACTTACAATGCAAAAAGGACAATTGAGCGGGCATCCGCCTTGCAAGACAGCCGTGACGATGACACCTGACGGTGGAATACGATCTTTTTCCATGAGTGCCGTCAAAGCAACATAGCTCATTGATGGTCCCTCGATGATAAGCCCCGCTCAAGGCTGCTTATTTTTGATTACATTAAGGATAATGTATGAAAAAGAGAGTTTCGTGTTTGGTTACAAATGATCCGTTAAGGAATCAACTTAAAAGTGAGTTCTTAACCGGGTTGCGGTCTGTTATGTGCCGGTTCGTTGTTTCTCCACAGCGGCGAAGTGAAGCGACCTCGGGAAAAGTGATAACATGACAGAAATCGGCAGGACTTCATATCCGATCTGACGAAGCGCGGCTGCAGCATTAAGATTTTCTTCATGTCGAGTGCCGTTGTCTAGGTTGAGTCTACCTCTGGAAGCCATGAATATAGCTCGCTGAGCATCATCAAAGAGGTGCCCCGGAGATCCTTGTCTTATTAAATAACTCACCTCTTCTTCTATCGTCTGAAATTTCGATCCTGGACGACCGCGGGTGCGTTGAGGGGCTTCTGTAACCTTCGAAATGGGGAAGGCCTCTTCAATAGGCGGCGTAAAATAGAGGACCTCAAGATCATCGGGTCGAGACGGCGACGGGCGTACCAGAATATCCCAGTATAGATCTCGTCCGCTCAGAATTTGGTTTTCGCTAAGTGGAGTTGGATAAGTTCTCGGCAGCACATGGCTGCCATCGAATCGAATGAAGCCTTTAAGATCTTCAAGTCGCGCGAATTCCTGCTTCGGGAGCCAACTCGCGATGAACTCATCAAGCTTTTTCCCTTTTAGAAGCTCACCGGTCGAGGGATCAATGACTGTTGGCCTCCGTATGATAACACAGCAGCGCGAGCTGAGAGAGCGCCAGCGCGACCAATCAACCTTATGCTGTCTAATCGGCAGAGTAGAGACGTATTGTTCCTCGAAGATAGCGAATGCTGTCATCGCCATGGACAGCAAACCGAGATTATAGAGCAGTCTATATGCATCTTCGCCAGCTTCAAATAAGGCCGCATCAAAAACAAATATAAGAAGTCCCTTATGATTGTTGCCGATAAAGTTGCTGGTGACGTTATGAAATAATCGAATTGTATCGATGGGATCGGGCCCAAGAAGAATGGTTCGCGCACCGGCAACGATCAGAGCCCCCTCTTTCTCCCCTGCATCTTTGATAAATTCGGTGATCCCCATCCGCACTTCATCGATCAGATTGAAGACGCGCACTTCCATATCGTTTGCCGACCATCCGTGCGATCGCCCTCCCGATAAGTTGCTCAACAATTCACGAATAAAAGACTTGGCGAAGCCCTTAACGCCATGCGCCGCGTCGTCGAGCGTTTTCGAGATCGATGAGAGAGGTTCCGGCCAGGATGAGACCAACGCCGAAACGATCCGACAAGCATCTTTGACCGACGTCGGAGCATGTCCCGAAAGCTTCTTATAAAGGCTTGGCACGGGCGTCGGTTTCTTGCCGTAGAGTTTCTCAAGGGTTTGCTCCAGTTTCTGCCGGGCCGGCTCCCTTTTTTTCTCCGTTTCTTCTCCTTTTGCCTTACGGCCACGGGATGCCGCCGAATACCCCCACGCCTGCAACAGATCCCGTATTGTCCCGCCCGGATTGATCTTGAGTGCTGGCTCGATCGCCGCCTGCCTCTGTTTCGCGGTCTTTGCCTCCGCGAACCGGTTCAGACGCTCGGTCCAGATCCGGCGTGCATCCAGAATGTCTTTGCGATGTTTGGATGGGCCTGCCATCGAAACCTCAAATTGCCTGCGCTCGGTACGATCGTTGCGCGTCAATTGATTGGAAACCCACGACTCTTACGCGTCGTGCATGGGGAAGGGAGCACCACAAAGGTTTAGCAGATCACCCATCACAATGGAAGATTTTCGTGTTTTTTAAAACTTTTACGAATGTAAAAAATTAAACTGAATAAAAATTAAAAATTGGTGCTGTAATTAATGCACCAAAAATGGTAGGCTTTTGATATAAGTCAATGCAGAGCCTGAAAACCATGAAACCCGAAGCGAAACCCTGGGCAACCAAAGAAGAAAATAGCGCTGAATAACAATGTTTTACGTAATCCGACTTAAGAAGATCGCCGGTTTGGCGACGACGGAGCTGAAGTCCCTTAGTGAGGCCGGGTAGGCGCACGATGTTCGCGCGGCCGCCCGGGAGGAGGGCAGCATGCGCGCCTATCGTATATTCACAATGGTGGCCACATTGGCGACGATCGGCTCATTTGTGGTCGAGCTGTGGCAGGTCGGTCATTGGAGCGGCCGTACGGATCAAGCGCCAAGCATCATACATCCTCGCGCAGTCACGCCGGAGGACAGCCGGCCCGCAATCAGAGACACGCCGGTGCAAGACACCGCCGGATGTGACCTGCCGAGCTACGAAGCTGCAGTGCGGATGCTGCGGGAGAAAGCGCAGTCCGCGGCGCCGCAAACCGGACGGTTCGAGCGCGTAGGAGAAGATCCGACGCACGTCTACATCTTCGATTATGCGAAGGATAAGCTCTTGTGCGTCGTGCGCTTGGCGCCGGCAAGTCAGGTCGTCCTGGCAAGCCACACCGATCGGCCCGAGAGCAATGGGAGCGAGGTGATCTTCTGGGCAGTCGTCGTGATTGTCTTGGCGAGTATCGGCCTGGTTGTGATCCAGCTTGTTCGTGAGGCGTAGCTCCGCAGCTAGTCCGAACTTTTCACTTAGGTTTACTTCAGCCCATTGATCAGAAACGGTTTTTTATGAACTCGAAGGCCGCCTACTGGACACAGGGCAGTGGCAGGTCGAGAAGAGCGAAGGCTTTCTCCTGAAGGGCGGTGGGTCGCGCGAGCAGTGCGAAGGTGGCCGTGCCTTGCAGCGGGAGGGCGACCTCGTTGAGCGTCAGCGTCGCGAGGTGGGCGAGAAGGTCAGGCCATGTCAGCGCGGGCTGACCGTCGGCACTTCGGCGCTGCGTACGTTTCTGGATTGTCGCGGCGGAGGGCTCGGGCGGAGTGACGATCGATTTGCGCTCACGCGCCTCGGGCGCATGCTCGGCAAACAGCATCGGCGCCAGCGCCCGGCGCATGTGGAATTCGACGTAATAGGCCAGCATGCACAGAAACACGTGCGCCCTGACGCGATGTCCCAGCCAATGGTGGATCGGACGGATCTGCAAATCCACGCCCTTCATTGTACGGAAAGCCCGTTCTACCTGCGCCAGACTTTTGTAGGCGCCGACCGCATCCTCGGCGGAAAGCTTGTCCTGGGGCACGCTGGTGCGGATCACGTAGATGCCGTCGAGGGTCGCCTCGGCCGCGATCTTCGCCTCGTCGCGGCGAAACGAGAGATGGCTATCGCCAATGTCGAGCACAAAATGCTTGGCCATCTTATGCTTGTCGATCACGGCGCCGACTTTCAATCCGATGACCGCCGCCGTGTGTTTCTTCGGCGCCCGTCGAACGGCCTCGGCGACGCGCTTCAGATTGCGTTCCGTTGCCTCCAGCAATGCGCTGCGTTTGCGCGCCCGCTCGTCGGCCAGCAGTGGATTGCGGCAGGCGATCAACCGTTCTCCGGGGAAGTGCGTCGGGGCGCTGATTTCGGCCAGATCACGTTCGTCGAACAGCGACAGCTGCAACGGACCGGCGGCGAGGAGATCGCGGATCTGCGGCGCCTTCAGGCACGAGATCCAATCGAGCCCCGCCGGCTTCAGATCCTCGGCAATGCGCGCGCTGGTGATCATGCCGCGATCTCCGACGAGCACGACATGAGCGAGCTTGAAGCGCTTTTTCAGTGTGTCGACTTGCGCGGTCAGCGTTTTGGGATCGCTGGTATTTCCCTCGAACACCTCGATCGCCACGGGAGTGCCGTCGGCGGCGCACAAAAGCCCATAAACAATTTGCGGGCGATCCGAGCGATGATCGCGGGAGTAGCCATGCTGCGCCAACTCGCAGCACCGCCCTTCGAGATAGCTCGATGAAACATCGTAAAGAACCAACGCGCCGCCCTTCTGATTTTGCTTGTCAAAATCAGACAAGCATTTTGACCTGAGATGCTTTTTGGCCAGCGCTGTCTCGATGCGCGATTGCTGCTCGAGCAGCCAATCGAGCGCGGCATAAACCTCTCGCTCGGCGACGTCCTCGAGCGCGCATGCCTTGGCCAGGCTCGATGCCGCCGTCTCGGGTTCGAGCGCGCGCCAGAAGGCAAGCTTCGAGCCCGGCGCGATGACGCGATTGACGATCAGTGCCCGCACGATGGCGGCCGAGCGCTGTTCCTCTTTCGTGCGCGCTTTGACGAGAGCATCAAGGCCGGTCTTGCGCATCATACCGAGCACCGCGGCGACATGACCATGCGACAGTGCCCGGCGGATCTCGAAAGCGTCTGTGACCGGCGCGGCAATCTCGGCGCCCTTGATCAGCTGGCTGATCGCCGCAATCATCGGCTCTGGCAGCTTGGAGATGTTGGCGAGCGTGCGCTTTCTGACCGTCTTTCCTTCGCGAAAGCTCTCGCGAATGAGGATGGCCGGCGGCGAAGTTCGATTTGGCACCCGTTCGATGAACATGGCCGCGACCATGAACCGATTTGCACGATAACGCAAGCGTATTACATGGACACATCCGTGGCGACGAAGTCACCCAAAACCCTTGCCCAGTCTGGCCTCTCAAATAAACCCAGGTGAAAAGTTCGGGCTAGTGGTTCGATTCTAACGCTTCGAACCACTAGTCCTTTTGCTGACGGATCAAATTTTCATGACATTTGGCGTCCTTACCTCAATCCCGCGATGCGGCGGGAGGGACACAAATGTCACGTTTGATCCACTACCCATTGCTGGCGCGCAGCACAATCGGCTCCGGCATGGCTGCCAAGAGCGGCGGCGGCGCCGGTGCGATTGCCGGCGTCGGCTGCATCACCCGATTCAGCGGGAAGGTGATCTTCACCTCGGTGCCGTGGCGTATCCGGCTACGGAGCTGAAACTTGCCGCCATGGAGGTCGACGAGACCCTTGACGATCGGCAGACCGAGACCGCTGCCGCCCTCGTTCGTCGCGGTTGCCAGCGAGCCCTGTCCGAACGGCCGCATCACGCGCGGGATCTCGGTCTCTGGAATACCGGGGCCGCTGTCCTTGACGCTGAGATATTGCTCGCCGCGCCGGGTGGTCCCGACGGTCAGCGTAATCGTGCCGTTCTGCGGCGTGAATTTGATCGCGTTCGAAAGCAGGTTGAGGCAGATCTGGCGCACAGCGCGCTTTTCGGCCCATAGCCGCGGCAGGCCCTCGGAGAAATCCTCGACGATCTTCAGCCGCTTGCTTTCTGCGCGCAGGCTAAGCAGGTGCCGGCAGTCCTCCATGACGTCGGCAAGCATCACCGGCTCTTCGTGCAGCTCGTAGCGCCCGGCCTCGATCCGCGACAGGTCGAGAATCTGATTGATCAGATTGAGCAGATGCTCGCCGCTATGATGGATGTCCGCCGAATAGGTCTTGTAGGTCGAATTCCGCATCGGCCCGAGGATCTCGGATCGCATCATTTCCGAAAAGCCCAGAATGGCGTTGAGCGGCGTGCGCAGCTCATGGCTCATATTGGCGAGGAATTTCGACTTGGCGATATTGGCTGCCTCGGCGCGGCGGCGGGCCTCGTCGGAGACTGCCTTCGCCTGCTCCAGCTCGGCGACGAGCGCGTCCTTCTCCGCCCGGTATTCGAGCATGGCGAGGACCGTGCGCTGCAATCCGCTGGCCAGGAAGATCAGATAGACATGGATGCCGATCGCGACGGCGGCGAGCGTCCAATAAAAGGGGTGGCCGGTCAGCAGAAGCCGCAGCACCAGCGCGGACGTCATCGGGATCGTGCCGGCATAGAGGATGCGCAGCACGGTCGAGGCGAACATCGTCCGCATGGCGACGACGACCATGATGGCGGCGAACAGGAAGAAGAAGGCCGAGCGCTGATCGTGAGGCGCTAAATTGACGAAAACGACCGACGACCAGGTGGTGCCGTAGAGGAATTCGGCGGCGGCGAGATAGCGGCGCCACAGATCGCAATCGGCCTGCTTGCGGCTCAGCGCCTGGAAACGCCGGCACAGGAGAATGAGAATGCCTTTGGAAATGAACACCGTCGCCAGCCAGAATAAGAGCGACTCGACCGGCGCCCATGGCAGCAGCCCCATGGCGAGGACGACCGCCAACATCGGGATGGCGAGCGATGCCGTCAGCTCGGAGCGGACGAAGATCGACAGGAGCTCATAATGGAACTCCGGGCGAGCTCCGGCCTGGTTCGCCAGCTTTTCGCGCGCCCGTTTCACACAGAGCGCAGTCGTTTGGGGAGCAAGCGCTTTCAGTCTCGGGAAGGAGACTTGCGCGGCGATATCAGCACTCATACTCATTGACCTGTCTTCCAACGCAAATAGCGCAAGGTGGCACGGGCAAGGTCCGATGCGTCTCTGCCGGGGCTGCATCTGCGCGGTGCGCATCAGCAGGCAGCGGCAATACATCGTTGATGATCGCTTCGGAGCGGCACGCCAGTGCTCCATTCAGCGCCACTAAGCATCCATTGAAGGCGTGAAAGGTAAATTCGGATTTAAGCACGCTACGAAAATCCGAACGAGCGGCACAAAATTGCGACAATCGCCTTAAGGTTCTGGTTTGGTTAAGAAAATGGAAACGGGAGGAGCGAGGCGGAACACCTCAAAGCGAAGGGGACGGAGCGTCCGGTTCAGTCGGCTTCCGCGGCGCCGGTCGGCGGCTGCATGCGCACCCAGCCGTGGCGGGTCAGGCGCTCCTGGGGGGTGAAGCGCGACTTGTACGCCATCTTGCGCGAGCCCTCGATCCAGTAGCCGAGATAGACGTAAGGCAGCTTCAGGCTGCGCGCATATTCGATGTGCTCGAGGATGATATAGCTGCCCAGACTGCGGTCCCTCAGATCGGGATCGTAAAAGCTGTAGACCAGCGACAGGCCGTCGCTCAGCCGGTCACACAAAGCTGCCGCTGCGATCGGCAGATCGCCGGTTACGGCGCTGCTCAGAAGCCGCGAGGCCGGCTTGCGGCGATATTCGGTGATGAAGGTCTCAACCGCGCTGTCCTCGACCATCATCGAATAGTCGAACACCGACATATCGGCCATGCCGCCATCCGCATGGCGCGCCGCGATATAGTCGCGGAACAGTGCATATTGCTCTGAGGTCGCCACCGCGCCGACACGCCGGTTGTGCAGATCCTGGTTCCGGCGCAGCACGCGTCGCAAGGAGCGGCTCATCTTGAACTCACTGACGACGATGCGGACCGACACGCAGGCCTGACAGCCGTCGCAATAGGGCATGTATGCGATATTCTGACTGCGCCGGAATCCACCTTTGAGCAGATTGTCGACCATCGCAGCCGATTTGTCCGGCGTCAGATGAGTGAAAATCTTTCTTTCAAGTCGTCCCTGGAGATAGGGACAAGGCTGGGGAGCGGTCACATAAAACTCGGGAAAACGTCGACTCTGCTCCGTCACGTCATGCCCTCACTAATCACCTGCCGTTGCTTACCCACTCCCAACCCCCATACCGGTTTACAGCTTAAGTGACAGCCGGCAGTGAAATCAAGTGCTCTATAGGTAACCAGGGGAAGCACTTGGGAACGAGATGATATGGCAATCATATTCTATACTTACGAATTCAAAGAAAACATCCGCTGAGCGCCGGAAGCGCATAGCCAAATTTCTAATCCGTGTACAGCACCTTGTTAAACCTCAAAAACTGTTTCTGCCGGAATGCGGCGCATTCAAAAATCCATCCGGAACACGCTGAAGCCTTTTTCCTTCAGCATCGCCATGATGGCAGCCGCGTGACCGGCATCCTTCGCCTCGATCATGACATCGAGCGTGGTGCCCTTCACCGGCACATTGAGCGAGGTGCGCCGATGGGCGACCTCGAGAATATTCGCTCCGGCCTCGCCGAGACAAGTCGCCACGCGGCCTAATACGCCCGGCTGATCGTCGATGACGAGACGCAGCGAGATGATCTTGTCCTCGCGCTCCAGCCCGCGAACCATGATCGAGGCCAGGATTCGCACGTCGATATTGCCGCCGGATAGAACGAGCCCGACCTTGCGGCCGCGAAACCGCTCCCGCTCGGCGAACAGCGCGGCGAGCCCTGCCGCCCCCGCCCCTTCGGCCATGGTCTTCTGCAGCGACATGAAGGCCGCGACGGCGTGCTCGATCTGCTGCTCGCTGACGAGAATGACGTCCGAGACGAACGCCGCAACGATCGGCAAAGTGAGCTGACCGGCGGTCTTGACGGCAATGCCCTCAGCCAGCGTCTGGCCGCCGCAAACCGGCTTCGTGCCTTCGAGAGCTGCCTTCATCGACGGAAACAGCGCGGCTTCGACTCCGAAAATCTCGATGGCCGGTTTCAGCTTCTTCATCGCCACGGCACAGCCGGAGATCAGCCCGCCTCCGCCGATCGGGATGATGGCGCAGTCGAGATCGGGCTGATCTTCGAGAATCTCGGCGCCGAGCGTGCCCTGGCCGCCCATGACGTAAGGATCGTCGTAGGGGTGGACGAAAGTGAGCCCACGCTCGGCGGCAAGTTCGAGCGCCCTGTCGCGCGCTTCCGCCACGGTTTCGCCTGCAAGCACCACCTCGGCGCCGAAAGCTTCCGTGTTGCTGACCTTCACGAAAGGCGTGCGCTCGGGCATAACGATCAGGGCCGGGATGCCGAGTCGCCGCGCATGAAAAGCGACGGCCTGGGCGTGGTTTCCGGCCGACATGGCAATGACGCCGCGCTCGCGGTCGGCATCGGTGAGCGACAACAGCTTGACCAGCGCCCCACGGTCCTTGAACGAGCCGGTGACCTGGAGATTTTCGTATTTGACGAAGACCTGTGCGCCGGTCAGTTGCGACAACTTCGGTGCAGGCAAGGTCGGCGTGCGCAAGACGCGCCCGCTGATGAGCTTTGTCGCCTCGAATACGTCCCGGTAGCTGATCGCAAATTGCGCCTCGGCATGGTCCGGCGCCACTACGGTCATTCTCCGTCCTCAGGCCGGTGATCGGCCACTCGACTTATTATGGCGATCATCCGCCGCGTTCCGAAAGCCGGATCGCCGCGTCGCGGGCGAAATAGGTCAGAATCCCGTCGGCCCCGGCGCGCTTGAAGGCGAGGAGACTTTCCATGATCACGCGGTCGCGGTCCAGCCAGCCATTGCCGATCGCGGCCATCAGCATCGCGTATTCGCCGGACACCTGGTAGACGTAGGTCGGTGCGCCGAAGCGGTCCTTCACCCTCCGGACGATGTCAAGATAAGGCATGCCCGGCTTGACCATCACCATGTCCGCGCCCTCGGCAAGATCGAGCTCGACCTCGCGAAGCGCCTCGTTCGAATTGGCCGGGTCCATCTGATAAGTGCGCTTGTCGCCTTTGAGGGTACCCGACGAGCCGACGGCATCGCGGAACGGCCCGTAAAAGGCGGAGGCATATTTCGCCGAATAGGCCATGATCAGCGTGTTCTTATGCCCACGGTCTTCGAGCGCCTGGCGGATGGCGCCGATGCGCCCGTCCATCATGTCGGACGGCGCCAGCACATCGCAGCCAGCTTCGGCCTGCACCAGCGACTGGCCGATCAGCATCTCCAGCGTCTCATCATTGGCGATCTCGTCGCCAATGATGATGCCGTCATGGCCGTGGGAGGTGTAGGGATCGAGCGCTACATCGCAAAGCACGCCGATTTCCGGGACCGCCGCCTTGATCGCCCGCACCGTCCGGCAGACTAGGTTCTCCGGGTTGACAGCCTCGGTCGCCTTGTCGTTACGCAGCGACATGTCGGTATAGGGAAAGAGCGCGATGGTCGGGATCGAGAGACGCACGGCTTCTTCCGCCGCGGCGACGGCGAGATCGAGGGACAGCCTGTCGACGCCCGGCATCGAGGCGACCGGAATGCGCTGGTTCTCGCCGTCGACGACGAAAATCGGCCAGATCAGATCGTCGGTGGTCAGGCGGTTCTCGCGAGCCAGACGCCGCGACCATTCGGCTTGCCGGACGCGGCGCATGCGGGTCGCCGGGAACCCGCGTTCGGGCATGGCCGGCGCATCGGCACGCCGCGCTTTGACGGCATCTCTTGCCTCTTTGACCTTCTTATCCATGCAGAGCTTCCCTCGGCTAAAATCGTC
This sequence comes from uncultured Alphaproteobacteria bacterium, assembly GCA_963798805.1. GTDB lineage: Bacteria > Pseudomonadota > Alphaproteobacteria > Rhizobiales > Rhodomicrobiaceae > CAVZCK01. The sequence continues at coordinate 1,400,944 of CAWCVC010000010.1, read as the reverse complement.
TCGTGTCTTTACCACCTGAATGCTGCAGGAGCAACGCGACGCGCCGTCTCTTTTGCAGACTTTTTCCGGCTTATTTCTGCAGCAGCGTAATAACGCTGATGTCTCACGAAAATTGGGCTAAATGGCGCCGGGCCTATCCGCTCTCGATAATCAACATCTTGGAGAGGAAGCCTATTGGCAATAGGCGCTGTAGCGCCGCTTCGCCATATCCAGATGGAAGTGGTTCTTGTGGGCGGCATTGGCTTCTGGGCCGAGCACGGTGCCGAAGATCTTGCAGGCGCCGTCGTGCGCCTCCTTCAGAAAGGTGCCGCGCTCGTCGGGGCTCGACCAGAAATCCAGAACCTTGATGTGCTCGCCTTTCGCTGTGACGAATTCGGCGACATCAATGGCTTCGGCCGAGGCGTGATAGCTGATGCGCTCATGGGGATCGCCGTAGCGCGTCCGGCACTGGTAGGAGCCAATGTTCACGAGCCGGATGATATTGGCCTGAAGGAGTTGCTTCGCAAGCGGCTGAACGACCTCTTCCAGCCAGTGCTCCAGCGCCGCGGCGAGCTCGCATCTCATCTTCGGAGCGGGGCGCATCTCGACGCGCGGGGTCTCGTTTATATATTTGAGCTCGATCGGTGCCGGCGCGCCGCAGACGCCCTCCTTGATCGGCGGCAGCGCCTTATAATCGAACATATTGTCCTTGAGCAGGCGGTCGCACTGCGCTTTCGCGTCGGCGATCTCGGCCGCGCTCCATGTCTCGGGCGGGGGCGGCGGCCCGTAAGGCTCGGAGGCTATTCTCGGATTGCGCAATGACGGGATCGGCGCGCGTTCGGGAAGCGGAGGAATGCCCGCCTGCTCCTCCTCGGACGCGCCTTTCTCTGCCGCTTCGTCCGAAGCATTCTCGTTGTCCTCGGCGCCCGGCTCGTGATCGGCCTCAGGCTGCTCGCCGGTCTCCTTGCCGATTGCCTCGGAACGCTTTTGCGGCACCTCGACCTCAAGCGGAGACTTCTGCGGAGCGCGGTGAGTCCTAGCCTGGCTCTGGACAGCTATGCCGCCGAGGACCAATGCCGCTATGACGAGCCTCATCGACAATGTCCCCAGCACGGCAATTTCACGCCCGATTAACACGCCATTCAGCCGATCGTTTCACTTGTCGCGCGGCTTGGCACATGTATAGCCTGCCGTCGCGGTTCAAGCGCAATCGCCTTTGAGCCGCCCCGCTGGTCAATTCTCGCGCAACAGCCTTCAGGAGATCAAATGTCAGAGCCCACGACGCCTCAAGACGATATCCTCATTCGCGAGGAAGGCCGCGCGGGGTTCCTGACGCTCAACCGGCAGAAGACGCTCAATGCGCTCACCGGCGAGATGATCAACAGAGTGGAAGCGCACTATCTGAAATGGGCCTCGACCGCCCGGATCTACGGCATCGTGCTGGACGCAGTGCCGGGCCGCGCCTTCTGCGGCGGCGGCGATATCCGCGCGGCTGTCGCCGATCTCGATCGCGATTTCAATGCTGTCACCCAGTTCTTCCGCGATGAGTATCAGCACAATTGGACGCTCGAATGCTTCACCAAGCCCAATGTGTCGCTGGTCAACGGCATCGTCATGGGCGGCGGCGTCGGGATTTCCATGTACGGGACGCATCGCGTCGCCGGGGAAAATCTGCTGTTCGCCATGCCGGAGACGGGGATCGGCCTCTTCCCCGATATCGGCGCCGGCTTCTTCCTGTCGCGCTTTCCCGGCGAGACCGGGCTCTATCTGGGCCTTACCGGCCGCAGCATCGGCCGCGCCGACGCTTATCACCTCGGCTACGCCACCCATTGCGTCGATGAGGCCGAGTTCGACAAGATCCGACATGCCATGATCGAAGGCGACCCGATCGATCCCGTGCTGGATGGACTGCATCGCGATCCCGGCGAAGGCGAGCTTGCGGCGCTGCGGCCGGCGATCGACAGGATCTTTTGCGCCGAGAGCCTGGAAGCCATTCTGGCGCGCCTCGATGACGAGACCGGGCCTCACTCCACCTGGGCGAAAGAAACCGCCGCCGCCATTCGCCAGCGCTCCCCGATCAGCCTGAAGATCGCCTTCCGGGAAATCCGCGGGGGACGGCACAGGGCCTCGCTCAAGGAGGAATTGCAGGTCGAATTCCGCCTGGTTTACCGGGTGCTGAAACAGCCGGATCTCCGCGAAGGCGTGCGCGCGCTGCTCATCGACCGCGACCGCTCGCCGAAATGGCATCCCGCCACCATCGAGGAGGTCAGCGACGAGATGATCGAGGCGTTTTTCGCCCCGCTCGGCGAGGAGGAAATCGATCTCAAAGACCGCTGGACGCTGATAGACTGAACCCGCAACGCGGGAACGAAAACAGGGAAGGCGGTGCGGCCGCCGCGGAGGAGACGAACGCCATGGCACATATCGGATTCATTGGTCTCGGCAAGATGGGCGCGCCGATGGCGGCCAATCTTCTCAAGGCGGGGCATCGGTTGAAGGTCTATGACGTGGCGCCGCAAGGCGTTCAGCGCGCGGTCGGCGCCGGGGCTGAAGAGGCGGGCAGCCTGCGCGAGGCGGTTGCTGGCGTCGAAGCCGTGCTGACGATGCTGCCGGCGGGCGCCGAGGTCCGCGCTGTCTATCTCGGCCCGGACGGCATCCTGGCCGCTGCGGCGCCGGGCACCCTGTTCATGGACTGCTCGACCATAGACGTCGCGACGGCGCGAGCGGTTGCCGCCGAGGCGGAAAAGGCGGGCATGGCCATGGTCGATGCGCCGGTGTCGGGCGGGGTCGGCGGCGCCGAAGCCGCAACCCTCACCTTCATGGTCGGCGGCAGCGAGGCGGCTTTCGCAAAAGCCGAGCCGATTCTCCAGGCGATGGGTAAAGCTGTGGTGCATGCGGGTGGTCCCGGCAACGGCCAGGCGGCGAAGATCTGCAACAACATGGTGCTCGGCGTCTCGATGATCGCGGTGTGCGAAGCCTTCGTGCTCGCCGAGAAGCTGGGGCTCGACAAGCAGAAATTATTCGACATTTCCTCAAAAGCCTCCGGTCAATGCTGGTCACTTACGAGCTACTGCCCGGTGCCCGGCCCCGTGCCCGCATCGCCGGCCAATCGCGATTACGCCGCCGGTTTCACGGCCGCCATGATGCTGAAGGATCTGCGCCTGGCGCAGGACGCGGCGCAAACCAGCGGCGCCGCGACCCCCCTCGGCGCGGAAGCGGCGCAGCTTTACAGCCTATTCGCGGCGCAGGGCGGCGCCGGCACCGATTTCTCCGGGATCATTACATTTCTGCGCGGCGAACGCGCCGCATCTTAAGCGTGCAGAGCGCGACGCGGAGTACAATTTTAGCTTGTATAATTAAGCTCAATTTAGCAAATTGCACGCTAAGGTAGTGATCTGGATTCATGATCAACCTTTGAGAGGCGTGTGATGAGCGTGGCTTTGGATTACGCACGAGCGGAGGCGGCTTCGGACGACCGGCCGCTTATGGCGCAGTATCTCCTGTCCCTGAAGATCATCGAGCGGCTGCACCGGCTGCTGCTCGATGTGGTGAAGAACGAGTTCGAGCGTGTGGGCCGGACCGACGTTAACGGCGTGCAGGCGCTGCTACTCTACAATATCGGTGATTGCGAGCTGACGGCGGGCGAAATCCGCACGCGCGGCTACTATCTCGGCTCCAATGTCTCCTACAATCTGAAAAAGCTGGTCGATGCGGGCTATGTCCATCATCAGCGCTCGAAGACCGACCGCCGTTCGGTTCGGGTTCGCCTGACCCAGAAGGGCAAGGAGGTCTACACGGTTGTGAACGGCCTGTTTGAGCGGCAGCTGACGATGCTGGAGAAGGTCGCCGGGCTTTCCGTGGGTGACTTCAAGACGCTCAATCAGGGATTGTCGCGGCTCGAGCGCTTCTGGGGTGATCAGATCCGCTATCGCCTATAGCGAGGGCGCGAATTCCCGCGCCCCGCGAGCCTCTGCACAGTCCTGCGTCCGCTGCCTTGCTTTTTGTCAATCGGGCCGAATCGTTGCCCGTTTTCAACGAAAATGGACAGAAGTTGTCCCGGCCGGCTCAACGCTTGATTTCATCCGCGTTTTCCCACACTTTGTTAACCTTAAGCTGAGAAGTGGGTATTTGGCGCGGGTTCGCCGCGTGAGTGAAGTGGCGAGCGGTACCTGATCGGCTCTCTTCCGAGGAGTATACAATCCCTTGTGAATTGTCCGTCGGTCTAGCGTCGATTAAAACGTGATTGCGCATGACGGTGGGAAACCGCGGCGTGATCCTATTTTTCGCCACCTTTATCTGGCGAGACTTTTGGATACTCGGGGGTCTTTCGGTGCGGCAAACCAAGATGCAGACGGGAGAGGGAAAGGTGACAGTAGCGCGTAAATTAGAGGGCCTTTCTATTCGCACGGCCATTGTTGCGGCCGCGCTTTCCGTCAGCGGAATGCTGATCACCACGACGGTCGAGGCGCAAACGGTCGCGGCTATCGACGACTGGCTGAAATTCGACAGCAACGATACGTGGGACCCCGGCTTCGACCGGTCCTTCGCGCGCCAATGGGAAACACAGCCCGCGCGCGGCTATCCGACGATCTCTCCGTCCAACATCGACACCATGAAGGGCGCAATCAAGCGCTACGCCGATATCGTCGCGCATGGCGGCTGGGGGCAGCTGCCCCTCATCGAGCTTCGCGTCGGCAAGACGCATCAGGCGGTCGCCGCCCTGCGCCAGCGGCTCAGGGCCGAGGGCGATCTGACCAACGATTCCGGCTATGAGCAAACCTTCGACTACTATGTCGAGAAGGCGGTCAAAGCCGCACAGGAGCGGAATGGACTGCCGCCGACCGGCGTGGTCGACAAGGCCACGATCATGGCGCTGAACGTTCCCGCCAGCGCGCGGCTGCGCCAGCTTCGCACCAATCTGACCAGAATTCAGGCGCTTGCAGCGCCGACCAAGGGCCGCTACATCGTGGTGAACATCCCGGCCGCGCAGATCGAGGCGGTCGAGGACGATCACGTCGTGTCGCGCCATGCCGGCGTGGTCGGCAAGGTCGAGCGCCCGACACCGATCCTCCAATCCACCATCCATGAGATCAATTTCAACAAGGTGTGGATCCTGCCGCCGACGGTGATCCGCCAGGACCTCGTACCCAAAGCCCGCGGCCCGCACGGCTGGGAGGTCTTCAAGCGTTACGGCATCGATGTCTACTCCGATTACGCCGCCTATCAGAAGGGCCAGCCGCTGGACCCGAAAACCATCGACTGGTCGAGCCCCACCGCAAACAATCTCTTCTTCGCTCAGAAACCCGGCGATGATAACCCGCTCGGCTTCCTGAAGATCAACTTCTTCAATCCCTATTCGGTCTATATGCACGATACGCCGTCCAAGAGCATCTTCGCGCGCAATTTCCGCGCCGAAAGCTCGGGTTGCGTGCGCGTCCAGAACGTTCCGCTGCTGACGTCTTGGATCCTGCGTGACAATGGCTGGGATCTGCAGCGCGTGAACTCGATGAAGCAAAGCGGCGAGACGCTGAATGTCGAGGTCAAGGCGAAGATCAAGCTCTACTTTGCCTATGTGACCGCCTGGGCCACGCCCGATGGCGCCGCTCATTTCCGCCGCGATATCTACAACCGCGACGGCGTCGGGGTGACCGCGACGGCCTATTGAGGTCTGTCTTCGGATTGAGAACAGCGGGTGCAGCAGGCTGCGCCCGCTTTGCTTTTTCGGCGCCAGCACGCCGCTGACCGGCGCTCAACGCAGCCGCAGCGCGCTCAATTGCTGCGGCGTGCCCCGGAAGACATCGAGATCCACCGGCCCGTCGACGCCTGATCGCCGTCCCCGATTGTGATACTGCCAGAACAGCCACTGGTCCTTGCGGATGCGTGGCGTCAGCACCAGGCTGCGGATCCAGAAGCGATCCTTCGGAAATTTTCCCGCCAGATAGGCATCGTGGAATTCCGGCGTCGTGTAGATGATCGGCCGCTGGCCGAAATGCGCGGTGATCGCCGCGAGAAATACTTCAAGCTCGGCGGCGATATCCTTGACGGGGGGCGTGTCCCGGCATGACCCTGTATGTTCGACGTCGACGGCTGGCACGAGCGCGCCGGCATCCTTCGGCACCACGCGGATGAAATTCTCGGCTTGCACCTTGCCTGGTCGGCAGCGGGTGAAGAAGTGATAGGCGCCGCGCAAAATGCCTGCCTGACTGGCGGCATACCAGTTCCGTGAGAAGCGCGGATCGTTGAAGTTCTCGCCCTCTGTCGCCTTGATATAGGCGAATTGCACGCCGTCCGACTTCAGCCGGTCCCAGTCGATGATGCCTTGATGGCGCGAAACGTCGATGCCGCGGACATCATAGAGAAAGGCGGCCGGCTCGAACCACGGATAGAGAAACCGCATTGCGAGATACGCGCCGGCCAGAACCAAAGCGAGCCGGATCGCGACCCGTCCGACTAGCTTCGCAAACATTCGAACCCGATGAAAAAGCGCCCGCGGCGTCTCACACGTGCCGTTCCCATCCGACAAGGCATAGCCGAAGGCGCGCGAGGACGCCACCCGTTGCGCGGTGCCAAGGGGTCACGAATGCGCGTGTCGTTCTTGGTCTTTTCCCGCAAAGGCTGTTAGGGGTTGTGCTAAGGATATGTCGACAACGGATGCGGGTGAGACCATGGGTGCAAAGACGACTGCGGGCCATTTCTTCGAGGATTTCAGCCTCGGGCAGGTCATCGAACACGCCACACCTCGAACGCTCACCGTCGGTGATGCTGCGCTCTACACCGCGCTCTATGGAAGCCGGTTCGCCGTTCAGTCGTCCGACGCTTTCGCCCGGTCGATCGGATACCAACACGCGCCGCTGGACGATCTTCTTGTCTTTCACACTGTGTTCGGCAAGACGGTTCCGGATATCTCCCTGAACGCCGTCGCCAATCTCGGCTATGCCGATTGCCGTTTTCCGAAGCCGGTCTTTCCGGGCGAGACCCTGACCGCGACTTCGAAGGTCATTGGACTGCGCGAGAACTCCAATCGCAAATCGGGGGTCGTCTATGTCCACTCGACCGGCCGAAACGAGCACGGTGGAACCGTACTCGATTATGTGCGTTGGGTGATGGTCAGGAAGCGCGACGAGACCGCTCCCGCGCCACAGGCCAAGGTTCCCGAGCTGCATTCGAGGGTTGACCCGGCGGTTTTGGGTGGGGCTGTGCCGGCGATCAGTATCGCGGCTTATAATTTCGCCCTGGCCGGAAGCACCGCCCGGTGGGGCGATTATGTGCCCGGCGAGCGCATCGACCATATTGACGGCATGACGATCGAAGAAGCCGAGCACCAGCTCGCCACCCGGCTCTATCAGAACACTGCCCGGGTGCATTTCAACCAGCATGCCGAGGGCTCCGGCCGCTTCGGCCGCCGGCTTATTTATGGAGGGCATATCATTTCGCTGGCGCGGTCGCTCAGCTTCAACGGCCTTGCCAATGCATTTCATATCGCTGCGATCAACGGCGGACGGCACGTCTCGCCGGCCTTCGCCGGAGACACCGTCTATGCATGGAGCGAGGTTTTGGAAAAGGCGCCGCTACCCGGCCGCGATGATGTCGGCGCACTGCGTATACGGACCGTCGGTCTCAAGAACCGGACGGCCGATGGATTTCCGCTGATGGCGGATGAGAATACGCCCGAGGACGGAGTGATCCTCGACCTGGATTATTGGGCGCTGATGCCGCGCTAGTGGATCAAACGTGACATTTGAGTCCCTCCCGCCGTGTGGTGGGATCGAGGCAGGAATTCAAATGTCACGGAATTTGATCCATCAGCAAAAGCCTAGTGGTTCGAAGCGTCGGATTCGAACCACGACGGTTGTCACGCCCCGTATTTCGGCAAGCTTTTCGCCGCGACGGCCAAGGGCCTTGGCGGCAGGCTTTGGCGTGTGCGACCTTGTCACCGAAATTTACCAATTTTTAGGTTTTTTTCCGTGCACAGGCTTATCGTTGACAGAGTCGCTTCACAAATTACTTCAGCCGGAGTGTCGGCTAAGCTGCGAGTGAGCGTTCAGTCAACGGGGCAGTCTGGTGGGCAGCCAAGAAGACATTATGAGCACGATTGTGCCGGTCCTGCTTTTCCTGATCGGTGCGTTTCTTATTGTCGAGTGGTTCATCGATCGGCGGAAGGAGAAGATCGCTACCTATCTGACGCTGGCCGAGCGCGATCTCAACAACCTTCTCAACAGCGGATTGGAACAGGGCGGACGAAGGAACAGGGTCGTCGAACGCAGCGAGTGGATGGAGACCTATCCGATCTTCCAGGTGAGCGGCCTGGGGCACAAGACGGCCGCGGAAGATCTGCTCGCGGAGAACGCAACGGAGCTGAAGGGCAAGGGTACCACCATGGGCAAGGCGACGACAACCGCCTTCCTGCTCCGCGAGCTTTACGAAGGCAATGTCGACGCGGCGCAAAGCAAAATCTTCGCCGACACCGTGAACAATAATGGCGTGCCGCCCTATATCGCGCCGGGCATCTACGAGCTGGTCGGCTTCGACAAATTCCGTCCCAAGACAGGCTTTCCAGAAGGCGTCGGTGTGAGCGAGAGACTCCTGCGGCGGGTCGTGCGCGAAATGCATTTCCCCCGCGACATCCAGATCGTCAAGACCGACCCGACCGGGACCAGATTCAAGATCACGGGCAAGGACGTGCTGGCGGATTTGACCGAGCAGAAGGTTTAGAGTGTCCGAAAAGCGCGAAGCGGTTTTCGGACAAATCCGATGCCAAAACAAACAGCTAGAGCAGCGTTTCCGATTCCGATTAAAAGTCCGCCGCTCTAGGCGGGCGATCAAGCCGTAGACCCGCCGTTCTCGCCGGCCATTCGGGCGGCCGCGGTCAGACGCCGCCGCCGCCGCCCTGACTATCGCGTCCCTACAACACCAGCGTTTTGGCGATCTCGGCCGCCTCGGCCCGCTTCGCGGCGACCTCAGCCTCAAGTTTTTTCTGCTCATCCCGGATCGCCTGCAGCCGGTCCTCCTGGGTACGCAGAGTGTCAAGATAGCGGCGCCCGAGGTCCGAGCCCTGGCCGACGGTCTGCAAATTCTTGCGGATACGCTCCTGGTCATCGCCGATGGTGCTCGTCTCCGACTCCAGCTCGTTGCGCCGCTGTTCGGCCTTGTTGATGTCCGCCACCACCTCACCGAGCTTGGCGACCGCCTGTTTCAGCTCCGGACTGACATTCTCCAGCCCCTGAAGCGTGGTGTAGATGCCGTTCGCATCGAGCGTCGCCAGATTGACAAGCTGCCGGTCGGTGCGTTCGAGCCTGAGTGTTGCCTTGGCCGTCTGGCCCTTGGGCGCCGACACCTTGTAGCGCAGGCGCGCCGCGGTTTCCTCGACAGTCCCGGTGTTGCCGGCCGGCTGCCAGCCTTCGGGGCGCTGTTCGTCGATAACGACATCGCGGTCTTCTTCCTTGGGCGGGGTAATCTCGTAATCGATGGTGTGGACCGACTTCGTCGTCAGGGTCAGCTTGCCATTCACCGACTTGCCGAGCCGCGTCTGTTTGATGCCATTATCGGTCCGGCGGATGTCGGTCTTGTCGTCCAGCGCGAAGATGACGAATTTAGTCGCCCCTTTGGCACTGAGCGGCAGTTGCGCGTCGCCGACGAAATTGGTCCGGCCGTCGCTGGTCCGGTCGAAAGCCGTAATGATGCCGGCCGGCAGCGCCGTTTCCGTGTCGTTGGTCAGTTTGACCGAAGCCAGCGGGTGCCGGGCATTGGTCTCCGGCTGATAGAGCCAGGTCCGAGACGCGCTGATCTCGCGGTCGACGAAAGGCACCATCATCGTCGAGCCGTTGTTGAGCGTGATCTTTTCGGGGAAGCGGTAGGAGATCTGCGTTGCCGCTTCCTCAGCCTCGGCGGCCGATGCTGCGCTGCCCAGCTCCTGCCGGATATTGGCCTCCTCAGCCGCCTGAGCTTCCATCCCGCCGCCCGGCCCCATCTTATCCGCCGATCTCGCTGCATAGCCGCGTGTCCGGGCGGCCTCGGATTTCAAGAGGCCCAGATGCGGCGTGGCGCTTGCCGTCGGAGCAGGGGCGGGAACCGCCTGGTCGACATCGTCCCTGCGCGGCACGATGCGCTGCGCCGACGTCACCGGAATTTCCGGGCGCTCGGCGTAAAACGCCGTGTAAAGCGGCTGCTTGAGCGCCACCGGGTTGCCCGAAATCAGCGACAGCTCGACATCCTTCCAGTCACTCCCCGTCAGATTCTCGACGACGCCCCAGCCCTGCAACCGTGCCTTGTCGCCATCATCCTTCGGCAGCACCAGCCGGTAGGCGGTCTTCCACACCGGCGCGGCGACCACATAGCTGAAGCCGACCTGCCGCGTACTCTTGCCGAGCAGGCTGATCGACACGGTGCGGCGCTCCTTGGTGCGGTTCTGCGCCAGGCCGGCGAGAGCGTGGTCGATCTGCGCCTGCGCCTGCTTGTCCGTGAAGCGCACCGAGGCGAGATCTTCGATGATCGCCTGGACGAGGCCGCTTCGGGTCATCAGCGTGATGCGGTGGTGGGTGACCTGGCCGCCGCCGCCATTATTGGGAAGCTGGACGGTCTCCTGGGTGACGCGGAGGAGGCGCCCGGTGGCGGTGACGCTGCCCTGGATCTCGACCTCGGATCCGACAAGAGCGTTGAGCAGCGCGGGCAGCGAATTGAGCGCGTCCGGCCCGAAAGGAAGGTCGCGGAACAGCTCCGCGAGGGGCGCCTTGCCGGGAAGGCTGACCGTGCCGATGGCGCCTTGCTCGTCGAAGATGGTCAGGCTCTTGAGCAGGTCATCCACCTGATCGAGCCGGACCGATAGTTCAACTGTCGATCCGGCCTGGACCGGTCCGGCATGGGTGAACTGGGCGAGGCCGGCGGTCGACAGGACGACGCGCTTCAAAGGCAGTTCCTCAGCCATAGCAGGCGAGGCGAGACTGACGGCGAGAGCCGCGATGGCGATCTTTTTCATTTTGGCCTTCCATCTCAGAGAACGTCCTGTCGGATGTGGACGAGAAGACTTAAAAGAGAGCTGCGCCGAGACCGAGCCTAGCGCCGCCTGCCTATGCATCTTTATTCCGGACCGGATTTCCGGCCCCGCCGCTGTTCCTGCCGTGGATATTATTCTGTTCCAGCCATGAATTGCCAATGAATGTGACGGGATTGGTAACCCGGAGCCCTGGCGCCGCCGTTCCGGCGGATTTTGAAACGCGAGAAGATCACCATGCTGAACGCTCTTACACTCATTCTTTGCTGTCAGCTCGCCGGCGAATTGCTGGTGACGGCGACCCATTTGCAGGTGCCCGGCCCGGTCTGCGGGATGGCTTTGCTGTTTGGCGGTCTAGTGATCCGGGGCGGCATTCCGGCCGATTTGGCGAGTGTCGCCGACACGCTGCTCGGCAATCTGTCGCTATTGTTCGTGCCGGCGGGCGTCGGCGTGATGCTCCACGCCAAGCTGATCGAAGCGGAGATCCTGCCCATATCGGTCGCGCTCATCCTGTCGACGCTGATCACCGTCGCTGTGACGTCGCTGATGATGCAATGGTTCATCCGCCGGGCGGAGGCCGGCAGCGGCGATGAGGCGTCCCGATGACCGCCAATCTGCGTGAGATCTGGGTCTATCTTGCGGCAAGCCCGCTCTTGCATCTGACCTTGACGCTGCTTGCCTATCAGGGCGGAAGCTGGGTCTATCGGAAGGGCGGGCTCAATCCGCTGCTCAACCCGGTGCTGCTCGCCGTTGTCGTGCTGGTGGCGATATTGGTCATCACCGGGACCAGCTATCAGACCTATTTCGAAGGCGCGCAATTCGTGCATTTCCTGCTCGGACCGGCGACCGTCGCCCTCGCCATACCGCTCTACCGGCAGTTCGACCGGGTGAAGCGCTCCGCGCTTGCAATCCTGACGAGTATCATCGCCGGATCGCTCGCGGCCTCGATTTCAGCCTTCGGCATCGTGCGGCTGCTCGGCGGCGGCTGGCAGACGGCGATTTCCATCGCTCCGAAATCGGTCACCGCGCCGGTGGCCATGGGCATATCGGAGCAGCTCGGCGGGTTGCCCTCGTTGACGGCGGTGCTGGTGATTCTGACCGGAATCCTGGGAGCGATGCTCGGTCCACCGCTGCTCAACCTCCTGAAAATCAAGGACTGGAGCGCGCGCGGTCTGGCCATCGGCACGGCGAGCCACGGCATCGGCACGGCGCGGGCGTTGCAGGTCAACGAGGTCGCAGGCGCGTTTTCCGGGCTGGCGATGGGGCTGAATGCGCTCGCGACGGCGGTGCTCTTGCCGCTGCTCTGGCATCTGGTCTTTTGAGGCCGACGCAACGATCCTTGCACTGGCTCGCATCAAGTTGACGCGGGACGGGCCATGGCGGATGCAAGGCAATTGATATAGAATTGAGGAGTCGGGCGCGGGGGAGCGGTCATTCGGCCGCGATCAATCTCTCCGCGCCAGATTCAATCCTTGTGAATGCGGGAGAAACACTATGAAGAAGAAAAGCTGGACGAAGCCGCAGGTCGCCGAGCAGGGCGCCAGCCTTGAAGTGACGGCCTATCTTGCGGCTGAGCTGAAGTCTTAAGCTTCAATCCGAGCAGATGCTCGTCAAAATATTGGGATCGGCTGCGGGGGGCGGGTTTCCGCAATGGAACTGCGCTTGCAGGAATTGCACGGATGTCCGGCGCGGTGTCGCCGGCCTCAAGCCCCGCAGCCAATCCTCCCTTGCCATCAGTGTCGACGGTCTCAATTGGTGCTTGCTCAATGCATCGCCGGATTTGCGCCAGCAATTCGCGGCGCATGAGGCACTGGCGCCGAAGGCCGATGGCCCACTGCGCGGCAGCCCTCTCAAGGCGGTCGTGCTGACTAATGCCGATGTCGACCACGTCGCCGGCCTGCTGAATTTGCGTGAGTTGCAGCCGTTCCATCTGTATGGAAGCGAGCGTGTGCTTGCAGCGGTCGACGACAACCCGATCTTCGGCGTCCTGCGCAAGGACATCGTCGCGCGCGTGCCGGTGGCGAGCGGCGAGAGCTTCGAGCCGGCCGGCTGTCCCGCCCTTGCCATCGAGCTGTTCGCTGTGCCGGGCAAAATCGCGCTTTACCTTGAGAACCCCGAAGCCGGGCCGCGATTCGGCTCGGACGAGGGCGACGTCGTCGGGCTGAAGCTCACGGATCGAAAGACCGGGCGCTTCGTCTGCTACATTCCCGGCTGTGCCGAGTTGAACGGCGAGGTCAGGCGGCGCATTTCCGGCGCGTCGGTGCTGCTCTTCGACGGAACGCTGTTCGATGACGAGGAAATGATCACGCTGGGTCTTTCGCAGAAGAGCGGACGCCGGATGGGCCATATGAGCATGTCGGGCAAGGACGGCTCGGTCGCGCAGCTTGCTGATGCCGATATCGGCCGGCGCATCTTCATTCACATCAACAATTCGAATCCAGTCCTGCGCGAGGACAGCGCCGAGCGCCACGCTGTCGAAGCCGCAGGCTGGGAAATCGCCGAGGACGGCATGGAGATCCGGCTATGAGGGAGCCTCTCGATCCTGAAGCATTCGAGGCGGAAATTCGCGCCGTAGGGGCCGAGCGCTATCACGACAAGCACCCGTTCCACCATCTCCTGCATTCCGGCAAGCTGAACAAGGGCCAGGTCCAGGCCTGGGCGCTCAACCGCTATTGCTATCAGACGGCGGTCCCCCGCAAGGACGCCGCGCTGATGGCGAGGACCGTAGACCGTGAGCTGCGCCGGGCCTGGGTCAAGCGCATCCTCGACCATGACGGCTATGGCGCGGAGGAGGGCGGCATCGAGCGCTGGCTGGTCTTGACCGACGGGCTCGGTCTCGACCGCGATTATGTGATCTCGATGGATGGCGCGCTTCCAGCGACGCGTTTTGCGGTCGAAGCCTATGTGCGCTTCGTCGCCGAGCGCACACTGGTCGAGGCGGTCGCCTCCTCGCTGACCGAGCTGTTCGCGCCGAAGATCCACCGCGAGCGCATTTCAGGGATGTTGGAAAATTACGATTTCATCAGCGAGCCGGTGCTGGCCTATTTCCGCCGGCGTTTGACGCAAGCGACCGACGATGCCGGCTTCGCCCTCGATTACGTCAAACAACACGCCCGCACCCGCGAGGCGCAGGAGGCTTGCGTCGCCGCGGTGCGCTTCAAATGCAATGTGCTGTGGGCGCAACTCGACGCGCTCTATCACGCCTATGTCGCGCCCGGCCACATCCCGCCCGGCGCCTTCCGCCCGCAGCTCTGAAGCGCATCCCTGACGTGCGGCCGCGCGCTCCGGTTTGAACCCCGCCGCAGGCGAGACGTTTCCTTTCCGATTTTTCAGCTGAGAGAAGAACGAAACGTCATGGACGCGCGCCGCGGCCTCGACCGGAAAGAACGCGAGGATGTCGAAGAGCTCATGAGGGTTCGGGCGCCCGTTCTCTATGAGATCGTGCGCCAGGAAGGTCTCGATGAGCTGCAGCGCCCGGTGACCTCGCTCTGGTGGTCGGGGATTGCGGCCGGCCTTGCTCTTTCGGCTTCCGTCTTCAGCCAGGGTTTTCTGCGGCTGCATTTGCCGGATGCGCCCTGGCGGCCGCTGATTGAGAATTTCGGCTACTGCGTCGGCTTCGTCATGGTGATCATGGGCGGCTTCCAGCTCTTCACCGAGCAAACCGTGATGGCGATCCTGCCGCTGCTCAGCGACCGCACCTGGGACAATCTCCTGCGCACGGCGCGGCTGTGGACCGTCGTGCTGATCGCGAATTTCGTCGGCACCTTTGCCGGTGCGCTGTTCGCGACGCTCAGCGCGGCGACGACGCCGGAGCAACTCACCGCTTTTCTCGCCTTGTCTAGCCAGTTTGTCGGCAAAAGCTTCTGGGAGCTGCTGCTGCTCGGCATTCCCGCCGGCTTCCTGATCGCAGCACTCACCTGGATGCTGCCGAATGCCGAAGGCGGCGGGAAATTCTGGGTCACGCTCCTCATCACCTATGTGATTGCGCTTGGCAGCTTCAGTCACGTCATCGCCGGCTCGACCGAAGTCTTTTTGCTGCTTCTCGCCGGCAAGATGACGGTGGGCGCGGCCTTCGGCTTCGCCATCCTGCCGACTCTGATCGGCAATATTCTGGGCGGGACGGCGCTGTTCTCGGTCATCGCCTATGGCCAGGTGCGCGAGGAGATTTGACAGGCGGCGGCCTGAAGCCCGCTTATCGGCGCTGATCATGGACGGCGCGGCTTGACATGATACAGTCACAAACGGCAGGAGATTGCGCTACTTACAGCCGGGGCAGCGGGCGGAATTGACCGTCCGGGCCCGTGCTGACGATGCGAATGCCTGCCACGACCGCCAGCACGGACGGGGCCGGTTCCGGCCGTTTCGGTGCAAGAACAGAAAGCCGGCGGCGATTTGGGAGGAGACCATGACCGAGACGACGCTCAGCGCTGCTTCCGGCGCCGCCAACCCGCAGATCCGAAACGATTATCCCTGGCTGCGCGCCTATCCCAAGAGCGTCGACTGGTATGCGCCGCTCAAAGGCGAACCGCTTCCCGATATGCTTGACCGCACGGTGCGCGATTTCGGCGGCGCGGTATCGACCTACTTCATGGGCGCGACCATGACCTATAAAGAGATCGGCGCGCTGGTGGATAAGGCGGCCAAGGGCCTGCAGGCGATGGGCGTCACAAAGGGGACGCGCGTCGGGCTTCTCTTGCCGAACGTGCCCTATTACCCGATCCTCTATTACGCCATCCTCAAAGCCGGCGGCATCGTGGTCAATTTCAACCCGCTCTACACGGTCGAGGAGCTCGCTCACCAGGTCAAGGACAGCGGCGTTCGCATCATGGCGACGCTCGATCTGGCGGCACTGTTCCCCAAGCTCGAGGCGCTGCTCGCCTCCGGCGCGCTGGAGAAGGCGGTGATCTGCCCTTTCCCGAAGATCCTGCCGGGCTTCAAGGGCATGCTGTTCAAGCTCTTGAAAGCCAAGGAGCTGGCAAAGATCGACGCCTCGCCTCAGCGCGGCAAGATCACCGGCTTCGGCCAGCTCACCGCCAATGACGGCCAATATGCCCGCGTCGCCATCGACCCGGACAACGACATCGCCGTGCTGCAATATACGGGCGGCACGACCGGCACGCCGAAGGGTGCGATGCTCACCCATTCCAATCTGTCGATCAATGTGAAGCAGGCCGATCTTTGGGAGCCGGGCTTCAGCCGGGGCACCGAGCGGATCATGGCGGTCTTGCCCTTCTTCCACGTCTTCGCCATGACGACGATCATGAACCGCAGCGTTGCGAACGGTGCGCAGATGATCCTGGTGCCGCGCTTCGATCTGGAAATGGTGATGAAGCTGATCCGGGCGACGAAGCCGACCATCATGCCCGGCGTGCCGACGCTGTTCAACGCGATCCGCAACTATCCGAAGCTCAATCAGGAGGACCTGAAGTGCCTGCGCAGCGGTGTTTCCGGCGGCGCGCCGCTGCCGGTCGAGCTGAAGCGCAATTTCGAGAAGGATGCCGGCGTCATCCTCGTCGAAGGCTATGGACTTTCCGAGACCTCGCCGATCGCGATCTGCAATCCGCTGGAAGGGCCGATCAAGGAAGGCTCCATCGGTCTGCCGGTGCCGGGGACGATCCTGTCGCTACGCTCGCTCGATGACCCGGCTCAGGAAGTGCCACTCGGGGAGAAGGGCGAGATCTGCATTGCCGGGCCGCAGGTGATGAAGGGCTATTGGAACAAGCCGGAGGAAACCAAGGCCGCCTTCGTCGGCGAGTTCGTCCGCACTGGCGATGTCGGCATCATGGATGCCGATGGCTTCACCTACATCGTCGATCGTATCAAGGATCTGATCCTCTGCTCGGGCTACAACGTCTATCCACGCCGGATCGAGGAGGCGATCTATCAGCATCCCGCCATCGAGGAGGTGACGGTGATCGGCATCCCCGACGATTATCGCGGCGAGGCGCCAAAAGCGTTCATCAAGCTGCGCGAAGGCCAGAGCGCGACAGAGGCGGAGATCTTCAAATTCCTCGAGCCGAAGCTGTCGAAGATCGAAATGCCCTCCGAGCTGGAATTCCGCGACGCGCTGCCGAAAACCATGGTCGGCAAGCTGTCCAAGAAAGAGCTGCGCGCCCAGGCGACGGGGAATTAAGTCCGGGGGCTGTCGGCGCCGCCGGTTCTGACGAAGCTCATGATGACCAGCCCCGAGAGCAGGAACGCCAGCACCACCGTCAGCGCGCTTTGCAGGCTGCCGGTCAGATCGGCGACGAGGCCGATGATGAACGGCGCGGCGAAGGCGGTGACCTTGCCGGAAAAGGCGAAGAAGCCGAAGAACTCGCTCATATGCTCGGGCGGCGCGAGGCGCGCAAGCAGGCTGCGGCAGGCGGCCTGCAGCGGGCCTGAGGCGAGGCCGATCAGCATGGCGAAGCCGATGTAAGCGATCTCGCCGATGCTGGAGAAGGGCGCGGCGTTTTCCGCACGCGGGGTGATCTCGACGACGAAGAACAGGTGGGACTTGTCGATCGACATCACGCCGAGCGAGCCGGCAATCAGCAGCAGCAGAGCCCCGATGATCACCGTTTTCGAGCCGAGCCGGTCGTCGAGAAAACCGCCGATGGCCGCGCCGATCCCGGCCGCGATCGACAAGATGATGCCGAAATAGCCGATGACGATGGTCTGCCAGCCGAAAATGCTGGCGGCGTAGATGCCGCCGAAAGTGAAGATGGCGAGCAGCCCGTCGATGAACAGCATCCGCGCCAGGAAGAACAGCAAGATCTCGCGATAGCGGCCGATATGGTGCAGCGTTCTGCCGAGCGAGGCGAGGGCCAACTCCAGCGTCACGCGGTCGGCGTCGGGCTTCGGCGGTGCGTCCGGCGTGAACAGGAAAAACGGCGTGACGAAGACGACGAACCACAGAGCGCAGAACGGCCCGACGATGCGATCCATTTCATGGCTGGCCAGATCGAGGCGCAGAAGTGGGGTGAGGCCGAGCAGCGTCTTGCCGGTGTGCGTGTCGACCAGGATGAAGCCCGCCATGAAAATCAGGCTGATGAGACCGCCGACATAGCCGAGCGCCCAGCCGCCGCCGCTGAGCCGCCCGAGCTGGTCTGGCGCGACGAGGCGCGGCATCAGCGAATTGTTGAGGACGGCGCAATATTCCGCGCAGACGGTGGCGACGACGAGAGCGAGGAGAATGAACCAGACGTGGGCGGAGGCGCCGGGGACGGCGTACCACAACGCTGCCTGCCCGAGCACGAAGCCGACGGACAGCGGCGCGATCAGCCGTTTCAGCCGGCCGCGCGCATCGGCGAGCGCGCCGAGGATCGGGCTGCCGAGAGCGACAATGATGGCGGCGGCCGCCATGGTATAGCCCCACAGGGCGACGCCCCGCGCTGTATCGCCGATGACATATGCGGAGAAATAAGGCGCGAACAGGAAGGTCGTGATCAGCGTGTAGAAAGGCTGCGCGGCCCAGTCGAACAGCATCCAGGAGGCGATGGCGACGGGACCGGCGGACGCTCTCGGCGCCGCCGCATAGGCGCTCGCGGTCGTTGTGCTCATGGGACGGCTGGCCTCCGCCTGCTTGTTTCCGCACGATTGGTCGGGAAAGCCGGTGTCTGCATTTCCCGATCGTGCTTTAGAGTTCGGCCAGCTCCCTGAAATGCGCGACCGCGACCGTGAGCTTGGCAAGGGTAAGCTCGCTGCCATTCAGGATTTCGTCAAGACTACCCCGCGCCCGCTTCGCCGCAAGCTGGTTCTCAACCAGCCAAGCCTCGAAGTTCGGCCCGCCGTTCGCCGTCGTGGCGAAGATCTGCTCGGCAATCGCGCGCTGGGCGGAGGCGACGGCGTTGAGAGTGCTGTTGACCGCGAGCCGGCTGTAATAGTCGGACTGGCCGAGCTTTTCGCTCGCGGCGCGCAACTCATCGACCCGGAAATGGCTGCCGGCGCGGAAATAGACGCGGGCGACCTCGGCGACCGGACGGTCGAGCTTGACCGCGAGCGAAATGATATCGGGGCCGTCGGTCAGCGCATTGAGGATCGCGAGCCGCTTGGCCAGCTCCGGCGGAACGTCATCGGCGGAAAGGCGCGCCTGCATGTCCTCGAGCCGGCCGATCAGCCACTCGTCGAAAATGCTTTCGATGGAGCCGGCGAGCGCGTCGAGCCCTGCCCGGTAGCGCTCGATCAGGGAAGAGAGCCCCTCGCGGAAATAACCATGCCGCAGGAACCAGGCGGTCTGGCGGCGCAGCACATCCTGCACCAGCAGATAAAGCGAAAGCTGACGCTGGCCATCCACCAGGCCGTCAAGCGAATCGATGATGGCGTAGAAGTCCGCCAGCCGGAAGGCACCCATCGCGGCGGCGAAGGCATACGCGATGTCGGCCGTCTCGTGGCCGGTCTCCTCCCTGAGCCGCACGACGAAAGTGGAGCCGCCGCGGTTGATCACGCTGTTCGCCAGCGTCGTGGCGATAATCTCGCGGCGCAGCGCATGAGTTTCGATCTCCTCGCGGAAGCGCTCGCGCATTGGAGCCGGGAAATATTCGGCCAGCACCTGGCTCAGATAAGGATCGTCGAGAACCTGGGATTCGATCAGGCTGGAATAGAGCGAGATCTTCGAATATGCGAGCAGCACCGCCAGCTCGGGCCGGGTCAGCGGCTGGCGCCGCTTGATGCGGTCCGCGACCTCCACGTCGGAGGGAAGCTGCTCGATGGTCCGGTCGAGCAGATCGGCATTCTCCAGCGCATGCATCAGCCGGTTCTGAAAGCCGAAATCCCCAAGGCCGCGCGTCTCGCCGAGGCTGATGGCGAGCGTTTGAAGATAATTGTTGCACAGCACGGTTTCGGCGACGTCGCCGGTCATCTCGGCGAGAATATGGTTGCGCTCCTGCATTTTGATGCGCTCGTTGCGCAAGGCGGTAGCGAGCGCGATCTTGATGTTCACCTCCATGTCGGAGGTGTTGACGCCGGCCGAATTGTCGATCGCGTCGGTATTGATACGCCCGCTGCGCATGGCGAATTCGATCCGCCCGGCCTGGGTGATGCCGAGATTGGCGCCCTCGCCGATCACCTTGGCCTGCACCTCGGACGCTGTGACGCGGACGGCGTCGTTGGCGCGGTCGTTGACCTGCTCGTCGGTCTGGTCCGACGCGCGGACATAGGTGCCGATGCCGCCGAACCAGAGGAGGTCGGTCTGCGCCTTGAGCAACATGCGGATGAGCTCGGCCGGCGAAGCGGATTTCTGCGTGGTGCCGAGCAGGAGCTGCATCTGGACCGAAAGCGGTATGCTCTTCGCCGAGCGGCTGAATACGCCGCCGCCTTCGGAAATCAGCTCGCGATTATAGTCCTGCCAGCTCGAACGCGGCAGGTTGAACAGGCGCTCGCGTTCCTCCCAGCTCGCTTCGGCGTGCGGCGTTGGGTCGATGAAAATGTCGCGATGGTCGAAGGCGCCGACCAGCTTAATCTGGCGCGACAGCAGCATGCCGTTGCCGAACACGTCGCCGGACATATCGCCGACGCCGATAACGCGGAAGGGCGTCGTCTGAATGTCGATGTTCATCTCGCGGAAATGCCGCTTGACCGCCTCCCAGGCACCCTTGGCGGTGATGCCCATCTTCTTGTGGTCGTAGCCGGCCGAGCCGCCCGAGGCGAAGGCGTCGCCCAGCCAGAAGCCGTTCGAGACGGCGAGCGCGTTGGCGATGTCGGAGAAGGTTGCGGTGCCCTTGTCGGCGGCGACGACCAGATAGGGATCGTCGCTGTCGAGGCGCACCGTTTCGCTCGGCGGCACGACATGGCCGTCCTTCAGATTGTCGGTGAGGGAGAGCAGGTTGGCGACGAAGCGGCGATAGCAGGCGACGCCTTCGCTCATCATCTGGTCGCGCGACGCGTCCTTCGGGATGTTGCGCGGCACGAAGCCGCCCTTCGCTCCTTGCGGCACGATGATCGCATTCTTGACCTGCTGCGCCTTGGCGAGGCCGAGGATCTCGGTGCGGAAGTCCTGCGGCCGGTCGGACCAGCGCAGACCGCCGCGCGCGATCGGGCCGCCGCGCAGATGCACGCCTTCGAAGCGCGGCGAGGTGACGAAGATCTCGGCGAAAGGCTTCGGCGCCGGCATGGCGTCGACATTGGCGCTTCTGATCTTGATGGCGATCGAGGCGCCGCCGGCCAGCTCGCTCGGGGCGCGATAGAAATTGGTGCGGATGGTCGACTGGATGAGATTGAGCATCCGCCGGATCATGCGGTCCTCGTCGAGGCTCGACACATTGTCGAGCGCCCGCTCGATGCCGGCGGCGATCTGTTGTGCTGCCTGCCGCCGCTCGTCGATGGACTTGCCGCTTTCCGGGTCGAACAGCGTGTGGAACAGGTGCACGAGATCCCGGACGATGCCGCCATGCTCGGAAAGCGTCTGCGCCAGATAGATATGGCCGAACGGCGCGCCGATCTGGCGGAGATAGGAGCCGTAAGCCCGCATCAGCGCCGCTTCGCGCCAATTCAGCCCGGCCTCGATGACCAGCTTGTTGAACTGGTCGTTTCCGGCATCGCTGCGCCAGATGGCGAGGAATGTGTCCTCCAGCCGCTTGCCGTGGACGCCGAGGTCGATCGGATGGCCGTTCGCCATCTCGAGCTGCAGCTCATGCAGGAAGACCGTCGCCGTCTCGCCGGCCCGGCTGGTGGCGATCTCGTAAGTCTGCTCGGCAATTACCGAGAAGCCGAGATTTTCCAGGACCGGCACCCGGCGGCTCAGCGAAATCGGCTCTCGCAGCTGGTAGAGCATGACGCGGAATTCGTTGTCGGGCACGCCCTCCTCGCGGAAGAAATTGATGCCGACGGGAAGCTCGTCCGACAGCTTCTCGATCTGCTCGATGTCGATAAGCGCGCGCTCGGGCGGGTTCGAATATTCATAGCCGGGCGGAAAGGCTTCGCCATAGCAGTCGAGCAGGCGATTGGCGCTGCGCCCGTAATGCTTGCGGACCAGGTCCTGCAGATCGTCGCGCCAGGTGCGGACGGTCTTGGCGACTTCGGTTTCGATCGAGCTCGCGGCGACATCGGCGATCATGCCTTCGTCCTTCCAGACGACGACATGCAGCCTCACCAGCGGGCCGATGGTGAAGACCGGCGTGAACTCGCTCATCCGCGCATCGAAGGCGCGCTCCAGGACGCCGGTGATCTTCTGGCGGACCTCGGTCGTGAACCTCTCGCGCATGACATAGACAAGCACCGATGCGAAACGGCCGAACTCGTCCCGCCGGATGAAGACGCGCGTCCGCGGCATCAGCTCCAGATGCACGAGGTCCGAGGCGATCCCGGTGAGCTGATTGGTGGCGATCTGGAACAGCTCGTCGCGCGGGAAGGTCTCGAGCACATTCGCCAGCACCCGGCCGGAATAGCTGTTCGGGCCGTAGCCGAGGCGGCGGAAGACCTGCTCGACCTTGTGGCGCAGGAAGGGGATGTTCTTCGACGACTGATTGTAGGCTTCCGCCGTGAACAGCCCAACCAGGCGCAACTCGCCGGTGAGGCTGCCCTCGGCCGAGTAGAGCTTGATGCCGATGGAATCGACGTGCATCCGGCGCTGAACCGGCGAGAGGAAATTCGCCTTGGCGATGATGAGCAGCGCGGGCGTGGAGAAGAACTCCCGCGCGATCGGGCTCATCTCGGAATCCGTGCCCATCCGCCGCAGCACATGCAGGTTCGGATCGCGTAACAGGCCAAGCCCGGTCTCCGGCTTCATGGTCAGATGCGGACCGTCGTCGCGCATGGAGAAATCGTATTCGCGCAAGCCCAGAAAGGTGAAATGCCCCTCGGCGAGCCATTTCAGGAACTGCACGGATTCGGCCAGCTCATCGACGGCAACGGGCGGCGGCAACGTGACATAGCCATCAATGGTCTCGCGCAGCCGCCCGAGCATGGCCATCCAGTCGCTGACGACGATGCGCACCTGATCGAAGATTTTCTCCAGCCCTTCGAGAAGGTCGGACCGGGCCGCCTCGCTGGTGATCGGATCAATCTGGATATGCAGAAAGCTTTCGGCCTGTCCGGCGCCGGCCGGAGCGCTCTCCGACGGCACCAAGCTCGTCAGATGGCCGTCCTTGTCGCGCTGGACGCGGAAGATCGGATGCGCGACAAAACGGACGGTGAGCCCCCGATCGATCAGGTCGGCCAGCACCGAGGAGAGCAGGAACGGCATGTCGTCGTTGACGGCCTCGATGACCGTCACCGGGCCGGCTTCCGTCTCATCGTCGAAGTCGTAGGCCCTGAGCTTGCGCGTTTTCGGCTGCCGCTCGGTGAAGAAGTCGAAGGCGTTGGCGGCGAGCCGGGCGAGCCGCTGCGCCGGGAAGCTTTCGCCGGTGACCTCCCCAGTTCCCGTGAAAAGCGCCTTGGTGAAATCGGCCGCGAGCCCGGCGTTCTGGCCCTCCGATGCCAGGCTCTTCTGGACCTCGTTCGAAATCGCGGAAACGTTGAATTGGCTCATGACGCGGACTTACGCCTCGCTTCGTTCTGGGACAGCTTGTCTTAGATTACAGCACACTGGCCGAGCGGGCCTCGATCAGCAAGGCAAATGATGGCTTTTTGGGCATTCAATTCGCCCTGGCGCCGACTGCGCCGATCCAATGAATAAACAAAAATTCTGTCGCGCTAGTGAAGGAGGGCCGGCAAACTGTCTCGGAATTTTACGCTTGGCTGAACCTGCCCTCGGCGTGCGAAGGCCTGCCGGTCATCTGGGCTCCCTTTAAAGGACGTTATGCGAGCCGTCGCAAAAGGGCGCGTCGCAGGTCTGCTTGCAGCCGCAGAGATTGACGGCTTCCGTGCGCGGCGCCGTGAACGAGAGCGGCTCGATGCCCGTGCCCTTATGCGAGCCGTCGCAGAAAGGCTGTCGCGAGGAGCGCCCGCAACGGCACCATAGATAGGTCCGGCCTTCGATCAGCTCCACGAGATAGGGGCTCAGCTGTGCGGAAACCGGGTCGGCCATGTGGCGTCTCTCCCTCCTCGAAAACTGGGCGTCCATCAGCTTGCGAAGGCATTAGCCCACAATCGGAGAAGAATGCAAGGCCGGGAAACACGGTCCCTTGGAGCCGCGGTGAACCCGTCAGGCGGATGAATGGCGGGCGGAGGAAAGCCAGGCGATCAGATCTTTCGCGACCTCGTCGAAGCTGGACTGCAGAGCCATGACGCCGGTGGCGGGATCGTCCTTCGAGGCGGCCGACTGCGCGCTGAATTGCTTGGTCGCGATAACTTTTCCGCGCTGCTCCTGGATGAGCTTGGCGAACAGGGTAACAACGGCGCCGGCATGGCCACTATCGACATCGACCTGGAACTCGCGGACCTCGATGGCGAGCGCATAGTCGCCATCGACCCGATCCTGAGTCGTCAGCACGGCCCGAAAGGCGCCCGAATCCTGCATCGCCTCGACGATCCGCGCTTGAACCAGGCTGGTCAGCCGGTCGCTCCAGGCGGCGTCCTCGAAATAGGAAAGGCGGCCACCGGGCGCCATGACGACGATGCGGTCCGTGTCGAGGGCGCGCATGGCGGTCGGGCGCTGCACGGTAATCTGCACCGGCCAGCGGCGAGACGCTTTTTCGGTGAGATGAGGCGCGGCCAAGTTGAACGTGTCCGGAGCCGAGCTTCCGGCGCCGGCAAGAGCGCAGCCGCCTAGCATCAGACAGATCAATCCCACGCGGAAAAAGGTCAGGACTGCCATGCCCCCTGCGCCGTCTGCCCCGATTCAACCCGGCGGTAGACCTAACACGCTCAGGCGGCGTGTCAAAGTCATTGTTGGCCGGGTTTATACTCGGGAACCTGCGAGCCACCGAAAATCAGAGCGGACGGATTGGCATCGACCTTTTGCACCAAGCGGTCGAGATTCTCGGCCAGACGCCTGCCATCAGCCATGAAAAGCTCGAATTCTCGCATACTCCTCTTCGCCTGATAGGTAAGACCGCCGGCCTGATCGCCAAGGGACTTCTCCAGCTTCTCGGCTAGTCTATGGAAAGATTGCGCCGCCTGTTGCGCTTGTACCACAGCGGAATCCTTGCCTCCCGTCAGTTGGCCGCTGACCTGGTCGACCGCGTGATCGAGCTTGTCGGCCAGCGTGTTGAAACGCACCGAGAGCTGGCGGGCATTGTCGATGATGGTGGCGACATTGTCCTTGTTGTCCTTCAGCATCGCCGTGAAGGACTCCACATTCTGCGCGGTGCTCGAAATCAGCTTTTGATTGTCCGCAATCATGGTGTTCAGCCGGACGAACAGCGCATTGGCGTTGCCGACCGCCTCCGGCACGCCGCTCATGATCGAGCCGGATCCGGTGTCGTCGGCATAAATCGTCGGATAGGCCTCGCCGGGCTTGGCCTTCAGAAAGGCCGAGTCGGGCGTGCCCGGCGTCAGCGCCACCGCCACCCAGCCGGCGAGGCCCTGCTGCAGGACCTCTGCGTGCGAATTCTCGCGGATCGGCGTGTCGTCCGCGACGGTGATAACCACCTTCACCTTCGCCGTGTCGGTCGGCAGGATGCCCAGCTCCTTCACCGTGCCGACGCGCAGGCCGTTGAACAGCACCGCGCTCGCCTCCGACAGGCCCTGCACCGAGCCGCTGAAGATCACGTCATAGCGCTTCGATGCGCCACCATTCACATAATTCTGCATCCAATAGATGAAGCCGAACACGGCGCCCAGCATGGCGAGCACGAAGGCGCCGACGATCAGATGATTCGCTTTGGTTTCCATGCCACCTCACCGATACGCAGCGCGGGCTCGCTCTCCGCAGAAATAGTCCTTCACCCAGGGATGCGCCGGGTTGGCCGCAAGCTCGTTTGGCGTGCCCGACCGCACCACCTTGTGATCCGCCAGCACGGCCACGCGGTCGCAAATCGCGAAGATGCTGTCGAGATCGTGCGTCACCATGTAGACCGTCAGGCCCAGCGTCTGCTGCAGCCGCCGGATGAGCTGATCGAACGCCGCGGCGCTGATCGGGTCAAGCCCCGATGTCGGCTCATCCAGAAACACGATTTCCGGGTCGAGCGCCAGTGCCCTGGCGAGCCCCGCGCGCTTTCTCATGCCGCCCGAGAGCTCGGACGGGTATTTATCCGCCGCATCGGGCTGCAGGCCGACCATGGCGAGCTTGAGGAGCGCCAGATCGTCCATAGCCGACTTCGGCAGCTTGAGCTGCTCGCGCATCGGCACCTGGATATTTTGCAGCACCGTCATGGAGGAGAACAGCGCCCCATCCTGAAACAGCACGCCCCAGCGGCGTTCGATGGCAAGACGGCTGCGCCAGTCGAGCCGGGCCATGTCGCGGCCGAAGATCGAGATATTGCCGCGATCGACCGAAAGCAGCCCGGTGATGCAGCGGAGCAGCACGGATTTGCCCGTTCCGGAGGCGCCAGCAAGGCCCAGCACCTCGCCGCGATAGACATCGAGATCCAGCTCGTCGAAGATCACCTGCCCGCCGAACCGCTTCGACAGATCGCGGACGCTGATGACAGTGTCAGGCTGATCGTCGCTCATGCTCAATAGCCGCTCGCCGACAGATACATGGCAAAAAGCGCGTCGAAGATGATCACCAGGAAAATGGCCTTCACGACCGAGCTGGTGACCCGCCGGCCGAGCGATTCGGCGCTGCCCTCGACGCGCAGACCCTCCAGGCAGCCGACAAGGCTGATGATCAGCGCGGCGAAGGGTGCTTTGGCGATGCCGACCAGGAAATGGCGCAGGCTGATGGCGTCGTGCAGCCGCTCGGCATAGATGTGAACGGAGGTGTCGAGATAGAGCTCCGACATCAGCGCGCCGCCCGCAAAGCACATGATGTCGCCGACGAAGACCAGGATCGGCAGCGCGACGATCAGCGCCGCCATGCGCGGCAGCACCAGCGTCTCAATCGGGTCGATGCCGAGCGTGCGCATGGCGTCGATCTCCTCGCGCATTTTCATCGAGCCGATTTCGGCAGTAAAGGCCGAGGCAGAGCGCCCGGCGACCATGATCGCGGTGAGCAGGACGCCGACTTCGCGCAGCGCCAGTATGCCGAGCATGTCGATGGCAAAGGGCTCCGCGCCGAAGCTGCGGAGCTGGATGACGCCCTGCTGCACGATCACACCGCCGATCAGGAAGCAGATCAGCGCGATAATCGGCACGGCGCGCAGGCCGGCATGGTCGATGTGATGGATGAAGGCGGTCCAACGGAAACGCCAGGGGCGGATGATGGTGCGCGTGGCCGAGGCCGTGGCCTGACCGAGAAAGGCCGTTAATTCCAGAGCGTCTGTCGCCGCCATGAACACCGCCTGGACCGTATCGCCGACGATCGGCGCGATCTGGCGGTTCTTCGCGGCGGCCGGCTTCTGCGTCGCGACGCTTTCATCGACGACGCCGAGCAGGATGCGCTGCTTCTCGTTCGCGCCGGCAAAGCGCGTGCGCACGCCCGCGGCTTCCAGCTCCTTGCACATATGGTGAAGCAGCCAGGCGCCGGCGGTGTCCAGCTCCTCCACGCCGGACAGGGCGATTTCTGCCTGGGTGATCTGACTCTTCTGGGCCGGGATGGCCAGCCCCTTGATCTCGGCGTCAAGCGCGGCGAAATCCTGAACGGACCAGCGCCCCGTCGGCGTCAGACGCATAGCGCCGCCGCGGACCTCCGTCCGCAGCCGCGGCGCGGTCCGGGCGGAATTTGAGCGCGATTTTTCCTCGCGATCGAGCATGGGCTTGCCAATTCATGATAGAACTGAGGGGCTGGAGCTTGCCAATAAAACTGAGGCGGGTCTAGGGCTTCAAAAGAAGCGGGTCTAGGGCTTCAATAGAGCAAGGCGGGAGGATGCAGCGATGTTTGGGCCGCTGATGATCTCTGCGCACATCGAGAGCTGGCCGATCGCCGGCAGTTTCACCATCTCGCGCGGCGCCAAGCGCGAAGCGGTGGTCGTGGTCGCCGAGGTTACGGACGGGCAGGTGACCGGGCGCGGTGAATGCGTGCCTTATGCGCGCTATGGCGAGAGCGCCGAGCGGACTTTGGCGGAAATCCGCGCTGCGTCAGTGGAGGACCGGGCCGCGCTCGGCGAAACGCTGCCGCCGGGCGCCGCGCGCAATGCGCTCGACTGCGCGCTGTGGGATTTCGAGGCGAAGGCGACCGATATCCGCGCCGCGACGCGCGCCGGCTACGACCATATGAAGCCGGTGCTGACCGCCTATACGATCAGTCTCGCCGCGCCGGAGGAGATGGCGGCGAAGGCGGCTGCTGCGCGGGATTATCCGCTTTTGAAGCTCAAGCTCGGCGGGGACGGCGACGCGGAACGGCTTCGCGCCGTCGCTGCTGCCCGGCCCGATGTCCGGCTGATCGTCGATGCGAATGAGGCCTGGCAGCCGGATCAGACCGCTTCTCTGCTGGCCGTCTGCGCCGAAATCGGGGTCGAGCTGGTGGAGCAGCCTTTGCCGGCGGGCGATGACGCGATTCTGGCTGAAATCGCCCGGCCGGTGTCGGTCTGCGCCGACGAGTCCGCTCATACGAGCGCCGGACTTACCGACCTCAAGAAACGCTACGATGCCGTCAACATCAAGCTCGATAAGACCGGCGGGCTCTCCGAAGCCATCATCATGGCGGGCGAGGCGCAGGCTCTAGGGATGAAAGTGATGGTCGGCTGCATGGTCGCCACTTCGCTTGCCATGGCGCCGGCGATGATCGTCGCCCAGACCGCTGATTGGGTGGACCTCGATGGGCCGCTGCTGCTCGCCCGCGACCGCACGCCGGGCCTGCAATTCTCCGGACCGTTCATTCTGCCGCCGTCGCCGATGCTCTGGGGCTGAGGATTGGGCCGCCCTGCCAGCGGCGCATGAGAATGAGGCTGAGCGCCAGGCCGATGAGGCCGAGGCCGGCCATGGCGAGATAGGCGCTACCGCCGAAGCTGCGGTAGAGCGCGCCGGCGGCGAAGGAAACGCCGCCCATGATGATTCCCATCGTCACCGAGGCGTAAAGCCCCTGAGCCGAGGCCGAGAGGCGCTGCGGGATGGCGCGGTTAAGGAACTGCATGGCGCCCAGATGCGCAGCGCCGAATGTCAGCCCGTGCAGCGTCTGCGTCAGGAACAGGATCGCAAGCGGCGGATCATAGGCGGTGATGGTCCAGCGGATCACCGCGGCACCGGCCGCGACGGAAAGCAGTTGCACGGGACCGAGCCGGCGGCTCACCCGCGCGCCATAGGCAAACAGCGCGATTTCAGCAACGACGCCGATCCCCCACAGCGCGCCAATCACCATCGGCGGAATGCCGGCCGAGGTCCAATGCAGCGTGCCGAAAATATAATAGACGGCATGGGCCGACTGGAGTGCGCCCGTCGTCGCCAGGAACAGCCAGAGATCGGGGACGCGGATGAGCTGCAAGATGTCCGACGGGTGCAGCTTCCGGACCGGGAGATGGTCGAGTTCCTTAGTGACGCAGCCGATCTCGGTTTCCTTCGGCAGCCAGTAGACCGCGACTGCGACGCAAAGGGCGGCGCCGACGAACAGCCACAGCGCGCCGGGCGGTCCCCAGATCTGCACCGCGGTGCCGCCGGCCGCGGTCATGGCGATATAGCTGAACGAGCCCCAGAGCCGCATCCGTCCGTAATCCGCGAGCCCTGCATGCGCACCGGCCAGCGCCAGGGAATCGGTAATCGGGATGACCGACATCCAGAACAGGGTGAAGACCAGAACGACAGTAAAAATGCGTGGAAACCCGTGCATCGCCGGAAGCAGCGCCACCGACAGAAGCGAGCCCCAGGCCAGCCATTTGAGCAGCGTAACGGGTCTGCCGGAGCGGTCGGCGGCAAAGGTCATCGTCGGCGTGAAAATCGCCCGGACGATCACGGGCACCCCGTAAATCAACGAAATCTGCTGGTCCGTCAGAGCCTGCGCTCTAAGCCAGATCGGCAGAAACGGCATATAGCAGCCGACGATGAAGAAGATCGCCACATAGAACACCGACAGGCGCAGGCCGAAATCGGCGCCCGGCAGTCGCTTCTCAGGTTCGTTCATGCGGAGCACGGGCTGCTAAACCAAACGCTAAGACATTCGATGCATAGTTGGCGCCTTGAAAACGCGCGAAACCGGCCACCGACTTCGAGCCTGAACCAACATGCCTCCATCCATGTCATCCATCACTTCGCTTACAACGGATTACGAGGCCATCGAGCGGGCGATCCGGGAGACGAGCCGTGGCCGCTGGTTCCTGTCCTGCTATCTGGAGCGGAACCGCTCGGCCGAAACCAAGATGCTGCTCAGCGCCATCGCCAAGCTCGAATCGGCGATACGCGATAATGGCCAGATCGTCGAGGACGCGAGCGCGTTCGATACACTGATGTCCCTGCGCGAGGCAATCGGTCAGACACGTCAAGATATCGCCTATCTGCCGGGTGTCAGCGGCGAAACGGCGCAGCTGCCATTGAAGCGCTTCGACTTCGAGAGCATTCCCGCCGCCGTGGCGGAGGAAACCAGAGCCATCCGCGACGCCGCCGCCAGCATTCAGAGCGCCGCCTATGCGCTGCAGGCCGCCGGCGTCTTCCAGGGCGTCGCCAGCCAGATTATCGGCCGGGCCGAGATCGTCGAGCGCTCCTGCGCCGCGCAGGAAGCCGCGCTGAACCGCGCCAAGCGCATGGCCGAGCTTCTGAGCGAGATCGAATCGGAGCTGATGAGCATCTTCGACGACGACCACGACGATGCTTCTCATAGCGAGGACTATGAAGCCAAGGTCAGCGATTTTCTAAAGCATCGCGACGGCGGCCGGCAGATCCCCGAGGAGCTGGTCGAGGAGATTTCCGCCGCGCTCGGCGAGCGGCCGGGCGAGAGCGAGTTCGGCGGCCCGTCCCAGCTCTAGCAGTCTGCCAGCTCACCCGCCGAGAATGCCGATCAGCATGGCGGGATCGATATTTCCGCCCGAGAGCACGACCGCGACCGGGCGTCTGCTCAGCTCATAATGGCCGCTGAGAAGCGCGGCGAGTGCAACGGCCCCGCCCGGCTCCACCACCAGCTTCAGCTCGTTGAAGGCGAAGGCGACCGCCGCACGCGTCTCTTCGTCCGAGACGGCAAACCCGCCCGCGAGCGTCTCACGGCCGATGGCGAAAGACAGCTCGCCTGGGCTGGGGACCAGCAAAGCGTCGCAGATCGAGCGGGCGCTCGGGTCGTTCCGCTCCCGCTTGTCGCTTTTGAGCGAGCGCGCGAAATCATCGAAGCCGGCCGGCTCGACCGCGTAGACTTTGCTGTCGGGTATAGCGTCCCTGATCGCCAGCGAAACGCCCGTAGCGAGGCCGCCGCCGCTGCACGGCACCAGCACCGCTTCCAGATCGATGCCGGCCGCCTTGGCCTGTTCGGCGATTTCGAGCCCCACCGTTCCTTGCCCGGCGATCACATGAAAATTGTCGAATGGCGCAACGAACTGCGCCCGCCGCGTCTCGGCGAGTCTGGCGGCGATGGCATCGCGGTCCTCGGTATAGCGGTCGTAATGCACGATTTCCGCGCCGAAGCGCCGGGTGCGCTCGACCTTGATTACCGGAGCATCCGACGGCATGACGATGACCGCCGGAACGCCGCAGAGCCGCGCCGCTTCGGCGACGCCCTGGGCATGATTGCCGGAGGAGCAGGCGACCACGCCGCCGGGAAAAGCGTCGCGGTCGATGCGGGAAATGCAGTTATATGCGCCGCGGAATTTGAAGCTCCCCGTGCGCTGCAGGACCTCCGCTTTCAGCAGCACGCGTGTCCCGAGCGTCTCGTTCAGAAAGGCCGACTCCAGAAGCGGCGTGCGAACGGCGTAAGCGGCGATGCGCCCGGCGGCCTCGCGCACGTCGCTGATCGCCGGAAGACGGAGTTGAGGCGTCATGGTTTCACCAGGGAGCTGTTATGAGCGGAGACGACGTTGTCGACGAACTGGCGGGCGCAGGCGTCCCAGCCGAAGCCGGTAGCATAATCCCGGCAGACGCTGCGGTCCATCGTCAGGGCATTGAGGGCGGCCTCTTTCAGATCGTCGCTCAGATAGCCGGTCTTGCCGCTGACAACGACATCCTTCGGGCCAGTGACCGGATAAGCGGCCACCGGAACGCCCGAAGCCAAAGCTTCGAGCAGCACCACGCCGTAAGTGTCCGTGCGGCTGGGAAAGACGAAGACATCGGCGGAGGAAAAGGCCTCGGCAAGCGCTTCGCCGAATAGCGGCCCGGTGAACAACGCGTCGGGATAGGCCGATTTCAGCGCATTGAGCTGCGGACCGCTGCCGACGATCACCTTCCTGCCGGGCAGATCGATATCGAGGAACGCCTTGAGGTTCTTCTCAACGGAGACCCGGCCGACATAGAGGAAGACCGGTCCGTCTCCGAACAGGCGCAGATCCCGCGGCCGGAACCGCTCGGTATCGACGCCGCGGCACCAGGGCAAGAGGCGGCTGAAGCCTTTGCCCGCGAGTTCCTCCAGCAGCGACCGGGTTGCGACCATGGTCCCGGCGGCGGGCCCGTGGAACCAGCGTTCGAGCGAATAGCCCCAGGCCTCCGGCACCGGCAGGCGGGCGGAGAGATATTCCGGAAATCGGGTGTGGTAGCTGGTCGTGAACGGCTCGCCGGACTTCAGGCAGGAGGCGCGCGTCGCAATGCCGATCGGCCCTTCCGTGGCGACGTGCACATGGTCCGGCCGAAACACATCGATCTGCCGCCGCGCCGCCCGGTGGGTGATCAAGGCCAGCCGGATTTCCGAATAGGTCGGCAGCGGGACCGTGCGGAATCCGTCCGGCGTGATGAAGGTAGCCTCGTGGCCGAGACTCGAAAGCTGCTCGGCGAGGCGCTCGTAGGTGAACACGACGCCGTTGACTTGCGGGCGCCAGGCGTCCGTCGCGATCAGGATGCGCATCAGGCGGCAACGGCCGTCTGGCTCAGCGCGGCTGCCTCCGCTTTCTCAGCCTCGACGATGTCGAGCCAGCGGATGATCTCGAACTTGCCGTCATAGGTCTCCCCGACGGCGGTGCCGCTTTCCACCCAGTCTCCGCAGTTGATGTAGGTGATCTCCGAAATGTCGCGCATGGCGGCAAAATGGATGTGCCCGCAGATCACGCCGCTTGCGCCATGGCGCCGGGCCTCGCCCGCCAGCGCCGTTTCGAAATCGCCGATATAGTTAACCGCCTTCTTGACCTTGTGTTTGAGATAGGCCGAAAGCGACCAGTAGGAAAATCCGAACTGGCGGCGGACCTTGTTGAACGTCGTATTGAGGCCGAGTGCCAGCACATAGGCCCAGTCGCCGAGAAAGGCGAGCCACTTCACATATTGAATGACGACGTCGAACTCGTCGCCGTGCATGATCAGGAAGCGCCGCCCGTCCGCCGCGACATGAATGTCGTTCAGCTTGAATTCGATGCCGCCGAAATGCTGACCGCAATAAGCGCGCAGCGCCTCGTCGTGGTTGCCGGGGATGTAGACGAAGCGCGCGCCCTTGCGGACCTTGCGCAAGAGTTTCTGCACCACGTCATTGTGGGCCTGCGGCCAATGCGGGCTGCGCCGGATGCGCCAGAAATCGACGATATCTCCGACTAGATAATAGGTGTCCGCATCGAATCTTTTGAGAAACTCGAGAAGATCGCCGGCCTGAGACGCCTTGGTTCCCAAATGCACATCCGAGATGAATAGCGTGCGGTAGTGTCTGATCAAGTCGGGCTGCTCGCTGGGTTGCTCCACAATCCTATCCCAAACGCATGAACGGCATGATTAGCAGTAACGGGGATTCGTGTTTCAGTATTGTGACGGCAACACACATAATCGCATTCTGCCGCGCAGAATGCCCCTCATCTACACCCATCTTTTAGCTCGATTGGCAGCGGTGCGCAACGCATCTGTTGCCAGCTTGTTCCGTAAGGCGGTGGTGGCGTCGGAGAAGCCGTTGGTGCCCCGCGGATTTAACCATATTATCGAGTTTGACGTGAGTTCGCGCTGCGCCGTTATTTAATAGACTGGAGGGGTTTCAGCGTCTGACAGCGGGTGTTCGTAATGCGTCGTCTATCAGCTTTTCTCGCGACTTTTTTCATCTCCATCGGTCTCGCCGGAGCGGCGCAGGCAGCGCTCATGGTTGCCGTCGATAAATCCGAGCAGCTCATGCGGGTCTATGTGGATGGCAGCCTTGCCTATGTCTGGCCGGTCTCCACCGCTCGGATGGGCTATCGCACGCCGCTCGGCTCCTACCGGCCCTATGCGCTCTACCGGTTTCATCGGTCGAGAATCTACGACAACGCGCCGATGCCCTATTCGATCTTCTTCAATGGGGGCTACGCGATTCACGGCACCTATGCGATCCGCCGTCTGGGGAGTCCGGCGTCGCATGGCTGCATCCGGCTGCATATCGAGAATGCGCGCGAGCTGTTCGGACTGGTAAGCGAATTCGGCAGAGAGTATACGCGGATCGTCATTCGGCCTTGACGCCCGGCTTGGCCTGACGGTCCGAAGCGCGCCGGCCGGCGCGGATTTCGGCGATGAAATCGCGTAAGCGCGGGCGTTCCGCTTCGATATAGGGCAGCGGACGGCAGAGATCGATGGCCGCAATGCCGATGCGGCCGGTGAAGGCGCCGTTCATCACGCCCTCGCCGAGCCGGGCCGAGAGCCGTGCCGTCAGCCCGTGGCCGATAAGCTGCTGGATGACGTCGTCGCCGATCGCGACGCTGCCGGTCAGGGCGAGATGTCCGAGCACCAGCCGCGCCAGCCGTAGTGAGCCGAGAAATCCGGGGCGCCCGCCATAGAGCGTCGCCAGCCGCCGCAGCATGGCCAGATTGGCGATGCCGACGAAAGCGACATCGACGATGGCCGACGGGCTGACCGCCGTGATCAGCGCGACGCGCCGGACCGTGGCGGAGAGCAGTGTTCTCGCCTGCCGGTCGACCGGCACCAGCATTTCCCGCTCGGTCAGGATCAAGAGCTCGCGGGCGCTCAGCACGTCGCGTCGATGTTCGGCTAGCCGCCGCGCGCCCCATTTCAGCTCATCGCGCGCCGAGAACAGCCCCTCGATCTGGTGGGAGACTTCGGCCGCGTGCTTCTTATGCGCGTCGGTGAGCGCACTTTCGGCCTTGAGCCGTATGGCGGCGACATGGCCGAGCCGGAAGAATCCGAGGATTTCGCGCGCCGCGATCACGATTGCCGCCAGCAGTGCAATGAGCGCCAGCACGAGTGCGACATAGCCGAGCCAGCCGCCGCGCGTGAACAGGTCGACGATGAAATTGGTGATCCAGATGCCGATGGCGATCGAGATCAGACCGCTGATGGCGGAGAGGAAGATCCCTCCCCAGCCGATGCCGCGAAAGCGGGCGAGCCTGGCACCGGCGGAGCTGACGGCGCCGGTCTCCACCTCCTCGCCGATCACGGTCACCGGCTCATCGACCGGGCTCATCTCGACGGGGCCGAGCCTAGTGTCGTCGAGACGGAAGATTTTCGGCCCTCTCGCCTGATCGTCGCCGCTCATTCGAGCTTGTCTCCCAGAAGGAACTGCAAGGCGCGGTCCAGCCTGATATGCGGGAGCGCGGCCGGCGCGCCGAAGCCCGCCGATTGCGCCCGCGGCGGACGGAAGCGCAGGAAGGCGACCTCCGAGCCGGTGCCTTCCGCTTTGCCATCATGGGCGAGCTTCGACGGCTCGGGAAGGTCGCCCGGAAACAGCGCCACCTCCTCACGGCCGTCGAAACGCTGGCCGTCGAGCGCTTCGCCCGGCAGCGGCGTTCCGGCGATGCAGGCAAGCGGACCGCCCGTCTCGCGCGCCTCGATCTCATGCGTGGCGCGCACGGCGGCCAGCGCCACGGACTGGACCGAAGCGCCAGAGAACAGCGCGCGGTCGATCGCCCGATGCACCAGCGCCTGCAGGATCGTCTCCAGCCGGTCATGGCTGGTGTGGTGGATATGGTCGGCCTTGGTCGCAGCGAACAGGATGCGGTCGATGCGCTTGCCGAGAATGCCCGACAGCCAGCTATTCGGGCCGGGGCGGAAGCAATCGAGGATGGCGGCCAGCGCGCGCTCAAGATCGGCAACCGCCGCGTGTCCGGCGTTCATCGCGCCGAGCACGTCGACCAGCACGATCTGCCGTTCGAGTCGCGCGAAATGATCGCGGAAGAATGGCTTCACCACATGCGTCTTATAGGCCTCGAAACGCCGCGCCATCATCGCATGAAGCGAGCCGTGCGGGGCACCCGCGCCCGGCTGTAGATCGAGCGGCATGAAGGTCAGCGCCGGCGAGCCCTTGAGATCGCCCGGCATCAGCATCCGGCCGGGCGAGAGCGTCGACAAGAGGCTGCCCTCGGAGCGGCAGCGGCGCAGATAGTCGGTAAAGAGTTCGGCGCCGCGCATGGCGGTCTGCTCGTCCTGCTTCGCCGCCGGGTCGACGACGCTCAGGAAGGCGTGCCAGTCGCGCGCAAAGCCCTGCCGCTCTGGCGCGCGGCTGAGCGCTATCGCTTCGGCCGACCACTCCTCGTAGCCGAGCCGAAGGAGCGGCAGATCGAGCAGCCATTCGCCCGGATAATCGACGATGTCGACGTGCAGCGTCGAGGTGCCGAGCGGGCGGCGTAAGAGTGCCGACGGCTCATAATCCAGCGTCAATCGGAGCTGGCTGATCCGCCTGGTGCTTTCCGGCCATTCCGGCGGCGTGCCGGTGAGCTTTGCCAGATGCTCCTCATAGGCGAAGCGGGGCACCTCGTCATCGGGCTGCGGTTCGAGATAGGCGCGCACGAGCCGGCCTTGCGAGGCGACGCCGAAAAACGGCAGCCGGCCGCCTGCAATCAGATTGTGCACCAGGGCGGTGATGAACACGGTCTTGCCGGAGCGCGCCAGCCCGGTGACGCCGAGCCGGACGGACGGCGTCAGCCAGCCGCCCGCAAGACTTCCGGCCGAACGGGCAAGACCTGCCAGCTCGTCGACGATCAAGGCAGCGCCCTGAATGCAGGCGCTGCTTTCTTTTCGAGCCGGGCGTCAATAACGGCGCCAGCGCGGTTGGTAGGGGATATAGGCCGGATCTTCGTCGTCATAATAAGGGTTCGAATCGTAGCTGTCCGCATCAGGATCGATCGGATAGCCGTAACGGTCATAGCGGCGATAGTAACGATAGCTGTGGCTGTCGTGGCGTTCGGCATAATCCCGCGGGTAGTCATCCCGCCGGCTGTAGTCCCGGCTGTCATAGTGGCGGTCGTAATAATCCTGACCGGTATCGTCGCGCTGGCTGTAGTCGCGCTCGCTTTGGTCGCGCTGGCCATAGCGGTGCTGCTGGCTGTCGTTCTGCGTCGCCTCGTCGTGCGTCGCCTCGTCGTGAGTGGCGTCGTCGTGAGATGGGCTGTTGCGGTCGCTGTAGCGCGGGTGGCGATCCGTTCCGGAAGTCCGGTCGTCGCGGCTCGCGCCGTCGGGAGACGACAGCGAGGGCGGCGGCAGATAGGATGGCCGGTCGCGATGATCGGAGGATCCGTCTTCATTGCGCGCGACGTAATCTTCGCCGCCGTTGATGCGCGTGAAGGACAGGCTGCTGGCGCTGCCATTATCCGAATAGCCGGTGATCTTGCAGCCATTGCCGGAATAGATCGGCGCCTGACCCTGCAGCAGGATCTCGCCTTTCTGCTTGTTGTACGCGCCCTCGACGAAATAATCGACCGGGCTGCAGCCCTTGCGGAACAGCTTGGCGTAGCCCGCGAGCCTGCCGTCGGACTTCTCCTCGCCGTCGAACAGGACGGTGCCGCGCTTCACGCCGGCCGCCGCCAGAGGCCCGCGCGGATCGTCATAGACGAAGGCGCGCTTCTTGCCATTTTCCTCCAGACGCAATGCGGAGCCGTTATGGTCCCACACGCTGGTTGCCGCCTGAGCATTGCTCGAAACGATTGCGAATGCCCCAAGACCTACTGAAAAAGCCGCAAGCTTTCGAAAGCTCGGCATTTCGGGAACTCCTCATCTCAACCCCGGCTATCACGTCCTTATACCACGGCCGGCGGCGAAAGGTGTTACGATTGATCAATTATCCTTACGTCGCGCCAGAAAGGCGAGCCGCTCAAATAAGTGCACGTCCTGCTCGTTCTTCAAGAGGGCTCCATAGAGCGGCGGGATGGTTTTTTTCGGGTCGCGCTGGCGGAGCGTATCGGCATCGATATCTTCGTTCAGCAGAAGCTTCAGCCAGTCGAGAAGCTCCGAGGTCGACGGCTTCTTCTTGAGGCCCGGCACCTCGCGTAGATCGAAGAACACGGTCAGCGCTTCCCGCAAAAGCTGCTGCTTCAGGCCGGGGAAATGCACCTCGACAATCTGGCTCATAGTGTCGGGATCTGGGAACTTGATGTAGTGGAAGAAGCAGCGGCGCAGGAATGCGTCAGGCAGCTCCTTCTCGTTGTTCGAGGTGATGAAGACGATCGGGCGCTGCGCCGCCTGGATGGTCTCCCCGGTCTCGTAGACGAAGAACTCCATCCGATCGAGCTCCTGCAGCAGGTCGTTCGGAAACTCGATATCCGCTTTATCGACCTCATCGATCAGGAGCACCGGCCGCTTATCCGCGACGAATGCCTCCCAGAGCTTGCCGCGGCGGATATAATTGCGGATGTCCTTGACGCGCTCATCGCCGAGCTGGCTGTCCCGGAGGCGGCTGACAGCGTCGTAATCGTAAAGCCCCTGCTGTGCTTTCGTCGTCGACTTGATGTGCCACTCGATCAGCGGCGTGCCGAGTGCGCCCGCGACCTCGCGCGCCAGCACGGTCTTTCCCGTGCCGGGCTCCCCTTTGATCAGAAGAGGCCGCTCCAGGGTGATCGCGGCGTTGACCGCGACCCGCAAATCTTCGGTCGCGACATAGGTCTTGGTGCCTTCGAAACGCATCATCCGTCCTGGTACATTTCCACCCGGCGTATTTAGGCGCCGGCCGCGGGCCGACAAGCTTTTGCGCAACCGCCAATTGCGCGGATCAGCAAAGCCCGGCCGAAGCTTTTAATCAATTTCTTTTTGGAAGTCCGGCCCGACGTTTACGTTTCATAAGCATTGATGGAGCAGTCTGGCGGGAGATTTGAGTTCGATTTTTTGTGGGGAGACGTAAGATGGGGCTGATTCAAGCATTGGCGTCAGCACCGGGCTTGCGGCAGTTCACGGGCGCGGCGATCTTCGATTTTCAGGACGATGTCCGGGCGTTCGAGCCTGAGCTCAGCCTGCCCTGGGCAGACGAGGAGCCGCTCGTTCACCCCGATACCGAGCCTCATGTCCATTCGGCGCCGGCCGAGCTTTTCCTGGTTTGCCGGCAGACCGGCGTTACCGCCTCCGGCCAGCCGCTTTTCACCCGCCCCTTTGCCTCGGACGACGAAGAACTCGCCCTGAGCGAGGACGGCTATCTGATCAACAGCGAAGGCCAGTTCCTGCTCGGACTGCCGCTGGATGAGGATGGCGAGCCGGTCGTCAGCGAGCCGGAGATCGTCCGGGTCGACGCCGCGGCGACCGAGACCTTCGGGACGAGCCGGATCTCGTACAAGGCCAATCTGCCGACTTATCCGCTCACGGCCCTCGCCGATTTCGACGAGACCGGCAGCGAACTGCTCGACAAGACGCTGTTCGCACGTGATCCCTCGGTGCACGGCTCAGGCATCGTGCTCGGCGATGACCGGCTGAAATTTCTCGATCGTTCGCTGGCGGGCGGCTCGGTTTCGGTGATCTCGCCCGACGGGCGGACCGTGCACCTCGTTCTGCGCTGGGCCAAGATGACCTCGCTCAGGAGCGCCGGGTGCGACAGCTGGAACCTGTTCTACCGGGTGCGCCGGGACGCGCGGGCGGGCGAGGTGGCCTGGAAGAATACGGGGCATCCCTTCATCTTCGGCGCGGACGGCCGGCTGGAGGAAGCCTCCCTGGTCGTTCCGGTGATGGATATGATGATCGACGGCGTCCGCATCGGCAATGTCTCGATGATCTTCGGCAGCGCCGGCATCACCCAGTTCGCTGACCGCAGCGGCCTCGTCAAGGTGCTGAAATCCGAGGCGGACGGCTGCATCGGCGGCGATTTCGCCGGAATCTCCATGTCCGGCCGCGGGCGGCTCTTTGCCCATTATTCGAACGGCGTCATGCGCCCGCTTGCCGATATCCGGTTCACCGGAGAGGAAGAGTGGTTCCGCCATGATGAAGGATGGCGGAATTCGGCCGAAAGACGCGTCGCCTGAGATCTTCGAAAACATCATTTTCTCCGAAAATTACCGGCGTCGCGTTAGAGCGAATGGCAACGCTGCGCGTGTAGTCTGCGCTGGTTGCGCTTGACTTGGTGGCAATTAAGGCTAAATACGTGCCGCAAATTTACGGTCTCCGCAGCGGTGCATCGACGTGAGCACTGTGCTGTGACGGCACTGAGAGCGACATCTCGTTACCAGCAAGAGGTTCTGTATGGGCGGCTTGAAACTGCCTAAGGACTACCGGCCGTCGGAGGACGAGCCATTCATGAACGAGCGGCAGCTGGCCTATTTCAGGAAAAAGCTGCTCGATTGGAAAACAGAAATCCTGCGGTCAAGCCGCGAAACCCTCGATAACCTTCAAGACTCCGGCCAGCATCCTGATCTGACCGACAGAGCGAGCTCCGAAACGGAACGCGCACTCGAACTGCGCGCCCGCGATCGTCAACGGAAATTGATCGCCAAGATTGACGAAGCCTTAATGCGAATCGATGACGGTAGTTATGGCTATTGTGTCGACACCGGAGAGCCAATAAGTCTCAAGCGTCTTGAGGCGCGTCCGGTGGTCGAGCGGAGCCTCGAGGCGCAGGAGCGGCACGAGCGCCGCGAGCGCATCTATCGCGACGATTGAACGGCCGGGAAACCGGCGGCAGAAAGGACGCCGATATGGCTGTCTTGGTGACGGGCGGAGCCGGTTATATCGGCAGTCACATGGCGCTCGATCTCATCGACGCCGGCGAGCAGGTTATCGTTCTCGACAATCTGTCGACCGGACAGCGGCATCTCGTGCCGCGGGAAGCGATTTTCGTTGAAGGCGATGTCGGCGACGAGGCTTTGCTCGGCCGTGTCATGACCGAGTTCGACATCGAATCCATTCTGCATTTTGCCGGCTCGATCGTGGTGCCCGACTCCGTCGTCGATCCGCTCGGCTACTATCTCAACAACGCGGTGAAGTCCCGCGCGCTGATGGCCGCGGCCGTGGCGCGCGGTGTCGAGCATTTTATCTTCTCATCGACCGCGGCGGTTTACGGCATCCCCGAGCGCGTTCCGGTCGCCGAGACCGCGCCGCTGCAGCCGATCTCGCCCTATGGCGCGTCGAAAATGATGACGGAGCGGATGCTGGCGGACACCGCCGTCGCTCATCCGCTTCGCTACTGCGCCCTGCGCTATTTCAACGTCGCGGGCGCCGATCCGGCCGGACGGTCCGGCCAGGCGACACCGCGGGCGACGCATCTGATCAAGGTCGCGGGCGAGGTGGTGACCGGCAGGCGGCCCTATCTGGAGGTGTTCGGCGCCGATTATCCGACGGCGGACGGAACCTGCGTGCGCGACTACATCCATGTCAGCGATCTGGCCCGGGCTCACGCGCAGGCGCTCGGCTATTTGCGGGGCGGCGGCGACAGCGTCGTGCTGAATTGCGGCTATGGCCGCGGCTATTCGGTGCTTCAGGTGATCGAGACCGTGAAGCGCGTCTCGGGTATGGATTTCGAGGTCCGCATGGCCGGCCGCCGTGCCGGCGATCCGGCGGAGCTTGTCGCCGGCACCGTGCGCATCCATGAAGTGCTGCCGTGGCAGCCGCAATTTGCCGATCTCGATCTCATAGTCGAGCATGCGCTGAACTGGGAGCGCAAGCTCGACGCGCATCGCCGCGCGGAACGGACTGCGGCAGAGTAATCTGTTTCCGCAAGGCCGCGCGCAGGCACTAAGCCCTTGTCACTTATCTTTTTTTGCCGCGCCGTCGCTGGGAGCCGGGGAAGGCTCACTGCTGCCGGTGTCCGGTGCTCCGGCGTCTGACGGTTCATCGAGAAACATCAAGCCTTCCTCGATCGAGACGAGCTCATTGCCGTCGAATTCGTACTCCTCGCCGTCGGACATTTTGATCGTGCAGCCGGCATTGCAGACATTGTCGAGCACTTCCGAGGGTTTGACGACGATGTCGCGTGATTTGTCCTTTTCGGTCATCGTCATCTTATGGTCTTCAGTATCGCGGTTGGTTATCTGCAAGGCCTGAGCCGGCGATACGCTCAACAGCGTAAGCAAACACGTAATAGCACAAACGCTTCGCGTCATGGTTTACTCTTTCGGGTCGATTTTCGGAGGCAGAAACGAGAAAGGGAAGAATTCCTTCTTCCCTTGAATTGTTTCGAAAGCGCTACTTTTTGCCGCCTTTTTTTGCACCAGCGGCGGATTTGGCTTCCGTCTTGGTAGAGCTGGCAGCAGCCTTTGGTTTGCTTTCAGTCTTCTTCTTCATTTCTTTCTACCTCTGGGTAAAGCGGATCATCCATCCGCAGATTTGAAATCTGTGGTGCGTCGTGGCATTAAGCAAATGAATTTTTTCTGTGTTTAATATCGAAAAATTCGATCGCAGCCGAGCGGCGTGGAGACATGGACATCAGCCTTGCCAGGACCTTTTTGGCGATCGCGGAGACCGGCTCCTTCGTCGATGCGGCGGCACGGCTGCACATCACGCAATCGACGGTCAGCACGCGCGTCAAGGCACTAGAAGATCTTCTTGGCAAATCTTTGTTGGAGCGCTCGAAAGCGGGCGCCAAGCTCACCCCCGCCGGCGAGCAGTTCCACAAGCACGCGCTCGCCCTCGTCCGCGTCTGGGAGCATGCGCGACAGGAGGTCAGGCTTGCCGAAGCGCATCGCGATCATTTGTCCGTCGGCGGGCCGCCCAGTCTCTGGGATGGATTTCTGCTCGGCTGGCTCGCCTGGATGCGCGAAAATATTCCGGACATCGCCGTGACCGCGATGAGCGGCTCGTCGATCGGCCTGATGGACCGGCTGATCGAGGGAACGCTCGACCTTGCCGTGATGTACCGGCCGACGAACCGGCCCGGCCTCGTCATCGAGCATCTGTTCGATGAGGAGCTGGTAATGGTGTCCGCCGGACCGGCGGGGCGGGAGCCGCTCGCCAATTACGTGTTCGTCAATTGGGGGCCGGAATTCCAGGCGGATCACGCGCTCGCCTTCCCGAACCGGCATCTGCCCGGCCTGTCGCTCGAGCTCGGCGCCGTGGGCATCGGCACTCTGCTTGCGACGGGCGGTGCGGCCTATTTTCCGATCCGCACCGCAAAGCGCCACATCGAGAGCGGCGAACTCGCGCTGGTGAAGCGCTCGCCGCGATTTGTCTATCCGGTTTACGCCGTCTATCCGGAGGACCGCGACGAGGAAGCTTATGAGCCGATCCTCGCCAGTCTGAAGCAGATCGTATCGGCGCTGCCATCGGCGCTGCCGTGAAAGGGCGGCATATTCTGACCGCCCGGGAGCCTTGCGTGAGCTTACGCCACTTCGAGAATGACCCGGCCTCTGAT
Source organism: uncultured Alphaproteobacteria bacterium (assembly GCA_963798805.1). Lineage (GTDB taxonomy): Bacteria > Pseudomonadota > Alphaproteobacteria > Rhizobiales > Rhodomicrobiaceae > CAVZCK01. Next base: position 1,357,592 of record CAWCVC010000010.1, on the reverse strand, counting down.
CTTGCCGGCGAGGATCTCGGGCGCCAGTGCCACGACATCGCGGACCGGGCGCGTCTCGGTCATCGCATGAAGCTTGGCAAGGTCGAGATCCTTCGCCAACCGCGTCCAGGCGTCCTGCCGTTTCGCTTTCGGAGCCATGACCGAGTCGATGCCGGCCAGCGTGACGCTGCGCAGGATGAAAGGCGCAACGCTCGTCGGCAGGTCCATGCCCTGGGCCAGGCCGCAGGCGGCGACGGTGCCGCCATATTTCGTCTGCGAGAGCACATTGGCGAGGGTCGAACTGCCTGCGACATCGACCGCGCCGGCCCAGCGCTCTCTGGCGAGCGGCTTTGGAGCGGTGGAGAACTCGTCGCGCGGCAGGATCTCCGAGGCGCCCAGCGATTTGAGGTAGTCCGCCTCCTCTGGACGGCCGGTGCTCGCTGCCACCTGATAGCCAAGCCGCGCCAGCAGCGCGACGGCAACGCTGCCCACGCCGCCGGCCGCTCCGGTGACCAGCACCGGCCCGCTATCGGGCTTGACGCCATGGGCTTCGAGAGCGAGCACGCAGAGCATGGCGGTATAGCCGGCGGTGCCGATGGCCATGCAGTCGGCGCGGGTGAGGCCAGCGGGAACCGGCAGCAGCCAGTCGCCTTTCACGCGCGCCATCTGCGAATAGCCGCCATAATGCGTCTCGCCGAGGCCCCAGCCATTGATGAGAACCTCGCCGCCTTCGCGGAAATCGGGATGAGACGAGCGCGTCACCGTGCCGGCGAAGTCGATGCCGGGGATCATCGGCCAGCGGCGGATGACCGGCGCCTTTCCGGTGACTGCGAGGCCGTCCTTATAGTTGATCGTCGAATGCGTCACCCGCACGGTGACGTCGCCGTCCATCAGGTCGTCTTCGGTCAGAGAGGTCCATCCGGCCGTTTGTCCTCCGCTTTCGGATTTCGAGATGAGCAAGGCTTCGAAGGTCATGCGGCTGGTCCTTGAATTGAGTGTGACATCTGCCACCTTGGCAAGAGTTGGCGCGCTGAATCAAGAGGCAGCTTTGCCCGTTTCGGCCTGGTTCAGAAGCGGACGCGCGCTATTCTTTCATTAAATAAGGAATTCATCGTATTCCAATTCGTGGATCTATTATGACAAGCAACGCTTGTGCGTAGCGATATTGCAGTGCATGATAATATTTTCTTGCAAGCGAGCCATAGAAGACCTTAACATCCTCAGTTCCGAATGGGTGGTCTTCGGCCGCTCTCTCCGACATCGGGAGACCCGGGCCGCCATTTATCCGAGCAACGGCCGTCCTGCACGCGTTGGGTCCGAACCCGTGCAGCGATATTTGGCCATAATCTGGGAGGCGAACGATGGCATTGACCGCAAGTTGGAAAACGATTGCGACAATCCTTGCATTCGGCTTCGTTGCCGCGGTCATCCTCGGCATGGTCTGATAACGGCCATGCATCGTAGCCTATAACTTATCTTACAATCAAAGCCGCAGATCGCTTCTGCGGCTTTTTTTTGCGCCCTTTCCCGCCGGAGGCTAGAGCGGCGGATCATAGATCGGAATCGGATGCGCCGATCTATCTGTCTGCTTGGGCATCGGATTTATCCGAAAACCGCTTCGCACTTTTCTGTCCAATGCTCTATTCCGCGCGGCGTGGCGCGCCGCCGGCGGATGCCGTCCGATGCGCAGCCGGGATCGCGGCCGTTGCCGCGGCATGCGATTTGAACCAGCCATTCTGCGGGAACATCCGCTCACGGAAGAATTCCGAAATCTGCGAGGGCCGCATGATGTGCCGGAACTCGGATGAGGGCGGCGTAATCATGAGCACCACGACGAGCGCGCCCGCCATCAGCAACGATGAGCTCGGCGACTGCCATTCGGCAAATTTCAGCGCGCTTCCGAATGAGCGTTTGAGCCGCGCGCCGCTGAAATCCACGGCATAGATTTCATCCAGAACGAGATGGATGAGGTAGCCCAGAAAGACGAACAGGCCGCCCATCCAGGCGACGATCGCCTCCCGGCCGAGCGGATAGGCCATGATGACCGTGGTCAGCGCCATGAAGAACAGGCCGGCGAGGACCGAGTGAAAGATGCCCCGGTGGATGGCGGTGCGGTGAAACAGGTGAAAGGCGCCGAAACGGATGGCAACGAAGACGGCCAACCAGATCAGCCAGAGCTCGGCGATCGAATAGGAGGCCTTGAAGCTGAACAGTACGATGAATGCCATCAGCAAGCCGAGAAATGTGAACAGCAGACGCGACGGCACGGCTTTTTCCAGATCGATGTCGGGGAGGATGCTGCCGATGACGCCGGCGATGGTCAGCGTCAACAGATCGCCGTCCGGAACGATGTCGGCGGCATAGGTCGCCGACGCGGCCAGCCCGGCGCCGATCGCGCCCCAGCCGAGATGTGTAGGAAAGTCCGCCATGCTTCCTCCTCGTCGAAAATGACGAGGCGGAGCTTATGCGATTCGGCGCGTCCGGCGGCGAGGCGGCCGGCGCCCTTGCACAGGAAAAGCCGTCCGCGGGCCGGCTTCAAATGGCTTGACGCAATGGCTGGTTGTGGATAACTAGCTCATAACCGTGGCGTCGAAGCCAGTGTCAAGCGCATTTAATGCTCGGGCCATAGTTTTGACACACGGTAGGGGCACAAAAGACACATCGGAGCTGATGGTAAGCGGAGCGTACATGGCGGACTATCAGGACATCCTTCGGTTCTTGGCTTCGAATCCGCCGCACCTGGAACCCGAGAGACGAATGCACGCTTCTCTACTGGAAATGCTGGCGAGGAAATTACGGGGTGAAGAGATAAAATTTGAGGCGGAGGTCTTGAAGAGCAGTTTGAGCCTCCCACATCACAAGAAGAGAATTCATTGATTTGTTTAGTTTGTAAGTTGCGTACAGTTTAGTAAGCGTTGCGTTTGTTGCGTCGAGTATAAACGCCTATGAGCCAGAGTATTGCTGGAGCGCAGCAGGTGTAACGTGTATCTCAACTTTGGTCAGTTTTGCGTGAAGACTGAGGATTGAGGCTGGTGCAAGAGCGAGTCTGGCAGGATACCCCAAGGCAGACGAAGCTCAGCTTCGTCTGCCGACGATAAAACCAGACATTCGCTTTTTCGATTCCCCAGAGAGGCGCGGGCCTTCGCCCCCACCCCCCAATGCCCCCTTCGGCCCGCCCTCTCACCCCCTTTTTTGCAACCCTGCGATAACTCAGCCGTTCTACCCCGGAACGGCTTTTTTATTGGCCGATTTGGTTCGCCTACGGAGTTCACATCAAGTTGATTACGCCGATCGTCCGGTGCCGGAGGGATGGTGCTTCGTGCGCGGGCGTGACTGCCAGACATTCGTCGCGGCAGAAACATCGGCATCCCACCGGCAGCAGCTCGATCTCGCGCAAGCCGGTATAGCGAACGGCGTTAACCCGGTTCGACAGCTCGCGAACCGCAAGCTGTGCATTGCTGCCGCCGAGCTCACGGCAGAACAGATCCCAGCAATGCTGCCAGCAATCGACGCGGCCTTCGCGGTAGCCGGCCAGCCAGCAGCGGAAGCCCAAGCCGACCAGCGTCTCGCCATGGTCGAGGACGCGCGATTCAATGCTCGACATCGCCAGCGCATGGGCGTGGATTGCTCGCAGGAGGTTTTCGCTCATCGATCGAATTCCTGGAGTTTGTCTGGAGCGGCGGACTTTTAATTGAAATCGGAAGCGCCGCTCTACCTATTTGTTTTGGCATCGGATTTGTCCGAAAACCGCTTTCGCAGCCCCGCCTTCGCGGGGCCGTGCTTTTCGGTCCGATGCTCGAAGGCGCCCGGCGGCGGCCGCCTCGCCAGCCATCGGACGCTTGCCCATCCGGCGAAACGTATCGCGACGGATCAGGGCTGATAGGAAGCGATTTCCGACTGCATTTGTCAAGAATTATCCGCACCGCGGATATGGCAAAAAAACGAAACAACACAAAAGCTTAGAACGCCTCTAAAGCCCAGAGCTTGTGGCGATAAAGGAGCACACGCTGGCGCGATGTGCCGGCAAACAGCGGGGCTATGCATGGCTTCTGCCGCTGCAGTCGCCCGCGGACCGAGGCGGAACCGCGGTCGGCCCCCTGCCGTTAGGCTGGAAAGATCAGGTGTTACGATGACAAAGCAGCCTTTCGAAAAGTCTTTCGAGACGCGCGAGCGTGCCGCGGCGGCCTATGTCAACGGGGACGGTGCCGGGGTCGACGCCATGGTTCCGCATCATGGCGCGGCGACTTTCCACAGCCCCGGTGGCGACAGTATCAGCGGTGCGGCGGAGGTCGCGAAGCGCTACAGCAAGGATGCAGATTTCTTTCAGCCGGAGGGCACCTCCAGATTCGAGATCCTGCAGATGCGGGCGGACGACCATCTCGCCTTCTGGACGGGCTTTCAGATCGCCCGCGTCCGCGTTCGAGGTAGGGACGAGCCGGTCGAGATGCGTATCCGCGTGACAGAGGTGTTCGCGAGGAAAGACGGCGATTGGCAGATGATTTACCGCCATGCCGACATGGGCGCACCAAAGGGACACTAGCAAACTCAATGCTTTAGTGTGGCAATTGCCTTGCCGAGGCCGCTGCGAAAGGGGGAAGGCAATTGCGAGACGCCACACTAGATATCGACCTCGCGCTGGCGCTTTCCCGCAGTTGAAAAAGCCAGACGCCCGGCTTGCACCCGAGCGGGAGGGACATATGTGGTGCTTTCGTGATAGGTTGCGCGGGCGCGTTGTTGCGAGGCCGCTCGCGCTCATTCAGGACAACAGCATTGATACATCCGCGGAACTGGCTGGTGGTGCGGCCGGAAGGTCTTTATTGTGCGCCGGCGCGCGCCTTTATCGATCCGATCGGGCCGGTGGACCGCGCCATCATCACCCATGGTCATTCCGACCACGCGCGGCCCGGCCATGGGGCGTTGCTGGCGACCGAAGAAACCCTCAAGATCATGGCCGTGCGCTATGGCGAGGATTTTGCCGGCAGCCGGCAGCCAACCGCCTATGGGGAAAGCGTAGATTGCGGCGATGTCCGCCTTACCCTCTATCCGGCCGGGCATATCCTCGGCAGCGCGCAGATCCTGCTTGAATATGCCGGTGCCTGCGCTGTTGTCTCCGGCGATTACAAGCGCCGCGCCGACCCAACCTGCGCCGGCTTCGAACTGGTCAAATGCGATCTCTTCATCACCGAGGCGACCTTCGGCCTGCCTGTCTTCCGCCAGCCGTCGGTCGAGAGCGAGATCGCCAAGCTGCTCAAGTCGCGCGAGCTTTTTCCCGAACGCTGCCATCTGATCGGTGTCTATGCTCTGGGTAAATGCCAGAGGGTGATCGCGGAGCTGCGACGGGCGGGTTATGATAGGCCGATCTATCTCCACGGCGCGTTGATCCGGCTATGCGAGGCTTACCGGGAGATGGGCATCGCGCTCGGCGATATCCGGCCGGTTGCCGGGATGGCGAAGGCCGATCTGCAGGGCGAGATCGTGCTGGCGCCGCCGAGCGCCCTTTCCGACCGCTGGTCGCGGCGGCTGCCCGACCCGGTTGCCTGCGCTGCGTCCGGCTGGATGCAGATCCGGGCGCGCGCCAAGCAGCGGCTGGTCGAGCTGCCGCTGGTGATCTCGGATCACGCTGATTGGGACGATCTGACCGGGACCATGAAAGAGACCGGCGCCAGCGAGATCTGGGTGACACACGGGCGCGAAGAAGCGCTCGTATATTATGCCGGTCTGAATGGAATGAAGGCCCGGGCGCTGTCGCTCTTGGGCTATGAGGAAGACGAGACCGAATGACGGAAACCATCCTGACCAATGCCCGCCTGGTTCTCGCCGACAGGGTGATCGACGGCACGGTCGTGACACGGGGCGACCTCATCGCGGAGATTTCCGAAGGCGGCAGCCAGCTTCCATCCGCCATCGATTGCGAGGGCGATTTCATCGTTCCCGGCCTGATCGAGCTGCATACCGATAATCTCGAACGCCATGTCATGCCGCGCCCCGGTGCGTTCTGGCCCTGCGATGCCGCCGTGCTGGGGCACGACCGCGAAATCGCCGCCGCCGGGATCACCACTGTCTTCAATGCACTCTATGTCGGCGAGGTGCACAGCCGGTCGGCGCGCGTCGAGCTTCTCAACGAGATGAGCGACACCATCGAGGAGCAGATAATCTCCGGCGCGCTCAAGGCCGACCATTATTTCCACTGGCGCTGCGAAATCAGCTATGGCGGCATGATCGATCTGCTCGAGCCGCTGGTCGATTGCAAGCGGCTCAGGCTCCTCTCGGTCATGGACCACACCCCCGGCCAGCGGCAATTCACCGATCTCGGCCGCTATAAGGAGTATTACTCGGGTAAATTCGGCATGACCGACGAGGAGCTGAACACCTTCATGGCCCAGCGCGAGGAGGATCAGCGCCGCTACAGCGCGCGCAACCGCGCCGCAGTTGTGCAATTTGCCAAAGAGCGCGGGCTGGCGCTCGCCAGCCATGACGATGCGACGCCCGAGCATGTCGAGGAGGCCGTGCGCGACGGCATGGCGATCGCCGAATTCCCGACCACGGTCGAATCGGCCGCGGCCTCGCACAAAGCCGGGCTCCAGGTGCTGATGGGCGCCCCGAACATCGTGCGCGGCATGTCGCATTCCGGCAATGTCTCGGCGCGCGAGCTCGGCGACCGCGGAGTGCTCGATATCCTCTCCAGCGATTACGTGCCCGGCTCTCTGCTTTATGGCGCGCGGCTCCTGGAGCAGTCGACGGAGGCGATTACGCTGCCGGAAGCTATCGCCACAGTGACGCGCAACCCGGCTCGCGCGGTCGGGCTTGACGACCGGGGCGAAATCGCCATAGGCCTTCGCGCGGATCTCGTTCGTTTCCACGCGACGAAGAAGGCGCCGATCATTCGCGATGTCTGGCGGGGCGAGAAAAAGATTGCCTGAGACGGCGCCGGCGCAGAACGCCGGAGAGGCAATCGCTGGCGGAACGCTGGTGCTGGTGGTCGGCCCGTCGGGGGCGGGCAAGGACACATTGCTCGATGCGGCGCGCGGCCATTTCCGCAGCCATCCGTCCATTCTGTTCCTGCAGCGGATCATCACCCGCGCCGACCAGACCGGCGAAGCGCATGCCGTGCTCTCCGAAAGCGAGTTCGCGCGGAGGGAAGCTGAGGGCGGCTTCTTCCTCGCCTGGGAAGCGCATGGGCTGAAATACGGTGTTTCCGCCGATTGCCGCGATGCGCTTATCGCCGGCAAGACGGTCGTGGTCAATGTCTCGCGGCAGATCATCCCCGCCGCGTGCGGCCTTTGGGCGAGGACGCGCGTCATCTATGTGAATGCGCCGAAGGAGATCCGCCAGCAGCGGCTCGTTGCGCGCGGCCGCGAACCGGCGGGCAGCATCTACGAACGGCTGGAGCGCGCGCAGGTCTTCGCTCCGCCGGATGGAGACTGGGTCAGTCACCTGGATAATTCGGGCAGTCTCGCAGACGGGATCGCAGCCTTCAACGCGCTGATTGCCGGACTTCTCATCGAATTAGCGGACAGCGGCGCAGGATCCGGAACAGACGGCCAGCGCCCGGATCGCCGACCAGGCAGATATCCTCGATCGCGAAATCATCCTCGGTGAGCGCCGCGACGGCCGGCATGAGCGCCGCTTCGACCATGTCGAGCTCCGAATCGCTGAGCGGACCGGCAAGCGTGATATGGAAGAAGAACCGGCTGAAGATGTCCGGATAGCCGAATTCCTCGAAATAGGAGCGCTGCGGCTCCGGCATGTCGGCGGGACGGCGTGCCCGCTCGGCCTCGCTCAGCGGCGCGCGGAAGCCGTCGAACCATGTCACGCATTGATCGGCGAGCCATTCGATCTCGGTGCGCGGGACGGAGGGAATGAGCGCCAGATAGCGCGAGAAGCGGTGGAGGCGCAGGGGACCGCCGACCACGCGGCGCCGCCTCGCGCAGAATGCGCCGAGCGCCTCCGCCAGCTCGGTCTCGGTCGAGCGCGGATCTAGGCGAAACGGTGCCTTCAGCGTGGCGTGAAGCCCGTAGCGGCGCGGCGCTTGCGTCGCCCGCTCGACGAGATCGGGGTCCAGCCCGAGAGATTCGCGCTCGCTGTGAAGATCGCCGCTCTCCGGATCGCCGCCGAGCCAGACACGGCCGAAAGCTGCCAGGGCGCCGCCGGGCGCAGGCGCCCAGTAGATCGCGTAGCGCTCAAATCTCATCGCGCGCTTCGCTGGTCCGGCTGCTGGATTGCGCCCGATGGGCAACGCCGGACAGCCATATATCTGGGTATTCCTGCCACAAGACATGGCTGTTTCGTGTCACTGCGATGGACATCACCGCCCCGATTTGCTATATATTGTGCAGACAACGATGCCGGGAGCGCTCGCGTCCCGGCATTTTCTGTCATTTCATGCGGCCAATTTTTTCGACCCGAACCGAAGGAGACAGCGTGCAAGTACATGTTCGTGATAACAACGTCGATCAGGCGTTAAAAGCCCTGAAGAAGAAGATGCAGCGGGAAGGCATCTTCCGGGAGATGAAGCTCCGCAACTACTACGAAAAGCCGTCAGAAAGACGCGCGCGCGAAAAGGCCGAAGCCATCCGCAGAGCGCGCAAGCTCGCCCGTAAGCGCATGCAGCGCGAGGGCCTGATTGTCGGTCGAGGCAGGCGCTAACCGCCTCTTCAACCTAGGCTCTGGTGATAGTTCGCACCAGACCTCGGCGGAACCAAATTAGGCCGCATTTCTGTAGCACCAAGAGTTCGAATGGCCGGCAACGAAGAACAGATCTCGCTTCGTTGCCTTGTTGCGATCAGCCGACAACCAGGATTGGCTGTTCTGATGGGCTTCAGGATCAAAATGGGCATTGGCGGCAAACTTCCGGTCTTGCTGCTCTTAGGCGCGCTCGCCGGTTGCCAGACCGCCGAGGTGGCGAATCAGCTTGCTCTGAAACAAGCCGCTCAGGCCGAACAGAAGAACAACATCGCCTCGCTCACCGAAGTTATCAAAAAGAACCCCAATGATGCGAATGCCCTCAATCTGAGGGGCTCCGCCTATGGCCAGGCGGGCGAGTATCAGAAAGCGCTGGCCGACTTCAACGCCGCGCTGACGATCAATCCGCAGTTTCCACAGGCCTACGCCAACCGCGCCCTGGTCTATGTCCGCGCCAAGAATCTGCAGCAGGCGCTTGCCGACTATGACAAGGCGATCAATATCGAGCCGAATTATCCGGTCGCCTATATCGGCCGGGGGAATGTCTACCGGCTGATGAAGAATCATCCGATGGCGATTGCCGATTTCTCGCACGCTCTGCAAATCGAGAGCAATCCGATCGCCTTCTTCAACCGCGGCCTCAGCCGTCAGGCGATGGGCCAGCATATCGAGGCCCTCGAAGATTTCGACAACGCGCTCGGCTACCGCGCCGACGCGGCGGAGGTCTATCAGGCCAAAGGCATCAGCGAGCTCGCTCTGAAGAAATACGAGAACGCTTTCGACGATTTCTATAAGGCGGCGCAGGGTAGCAAGAACAATTACGAGGCCTGGGCGCTCCGCGGTCAGGCGGCCGAAGGCATGGGCGCCCGCAAGGAGGCCGCGCGGGCCTATGAGCGCGCCCTGCAGATCAACCCGTCCTTCCGCCCGGCGCGCGAGGGCCTCGACCGCGTCGGCAGCGCCGCCTGATTCGACCGGCAGCAGCGAGATCGAATCACTCGCATCGGATTTGTCCGAAAACCACTTCGCACTTTTCGGTCCGACTCTAACGGATCTGCGGGCAGCCCGGCCGGCACGAGATCGGGATCGTGTGGGGCGGCAGGTCGCGCCTGCTGCCGAACCTGTCCAGAAATTCGCGGACCTTGCCGAACGCCCCATGCTCATAGAGCGAATAATGCGTCGCGCCGGCGAAAAAATAGCCTTGCTTCGGTCCGGGCGCCGCGGCGAACAGCTTCCGGCCCAGGCTCACCGGCACGATCCGGTCGCTCTCGCCATGGAGGACGAGGAGCGGCGCCTTCACGCTGCGAATATATCGCATCGAATCGAAGCGGTCCCTCAGCAGCCAATAGACCGGCAGGAACGGATAGAGATGAGCGCCGACATCGGTCACCGATGAGAAGGGCGATTCGAGAATGACGCCCGCCGGCCGCCGCTTCGCCGCCACCTGCACCGCGACGCCGGTGCCGAGCGATTTGCCGTAGATCACGATCTTGCTGTCCGGCGGGGTGAAGCTGGCGAGCTTGTCATAGGCCATCAGCGCGTCGCCGACGATCTTCGCCTCGGTCGGCGTGCCTGTGCTGCCGGAGAAGCCGCGATAGGCCAGCATGAAGATGCCGTAGCCCTGGGTGCGGTACAGCCGGACACGGCCCGCGCGGTGCGCCAGGGCGCCGGCATTACCATGCAGATAGAAGAGTGTGGGCTGACCTTTGTCCGGGATGCCGTACCAGGCGATCAGCCGCTCGCCATCTGGCGTCGGCAGCGTCATCTCGGCGACGCCGTCGAGACCCAGAGCTTCGGGGGCGATCTGCAGTGTGCTTGGCTGAAAGACGTAATCCCGCTGGGTGAAGTAATTGGCGCGAATCGCGCCCCAAAAATGGCGAGGTTGGAGGTCAAAGCCGGCGGCGAAGCTGCCTGTGAAGATCCGGGCGGCTCCGGTGCCGGCTCAGGAAGTCTTCGAGCCGGGCGAAAGCGCCGAAGAGATAGATGTTCGAATGACCGGCGCTCTCGATGGCGGCGAATTCCTTCGGTTCCGGCGCTATCTCGAACAGTGCGCGGCCGAGCCCGATCGGAACGGTCGTGTCGTTCGTGCCGTGCAGGATCAGGATCGGTGCCTTCACCTTGGCGATGTGTGTCTTCGAGTCGAAGCGGTCGATCATGAAGGTCCCGACCGGCGCGTAAGGGTAGAGCCGCTTGCCGATGTCGGGCAGCGAGGTATAGGGCGCATCGAGCACAAGCGCGCCGACGTGCCTCACCGCCGCAAGCTGCACGGCAACGCCCGAGCCGAGCGATTCCCCATAGGCGACAATGTCGTCCGCCGCCACGCCGGCCGTTCTCAGATCGTCATAGACGAGCAGCGCATCGGCAACGAGGGCGCGCTCGGACGGCTCGCCGCTGCTGCCGGAATAACCGCGATAGGCCGGCATGAAGACGCCGAAGCCGGCGCCGGCGAAGCGCTTGATGCGCTCGGCCCGGGCGTTGAGGCCGCCGGCATTGCCGTGGAAATAGAGGATGGTCGGCTGGCCGGCTGAAGCCTTTGCCCACCAGGCAACGAGGCGCTCGCCATCCGGCGTGCCGATCGTCACTTCGCGCACGCCCGGAAGCTCGGCCTCGGCCGGCGTATAGTGGATGGGGTCAGGATAGTAGATCAGCCGCCGCTGGAAGATGTAGAGCGAAACGACTGCGATCAGATAGAGAGCGGCAATGATGGCCGCTATGGTCAGAAGCACATGCATAAGCATCCGGCTGCCATTGCGGCGGGTTGCGTCGGCCAGGCGCATAAGGCCACCCTGGACCATGATCGTTTCATGCTGAATCAGCCATGGTCTGCATCGATTTGGTTACGCATGTTTTTACGGGAAAGCCGGTTCCCGCCTTTCCCGATCGTGCTCTACCGTCTGAAGGCGCGCGCCGTCAGCCAGGTCTGGAATACCGCCGCGACCGCCGAAATGATCGAGGAGACGATCGAGATCGTTACGGCGAAGTCCTGCCGCGCCGACGGCGCCTTCGTGACTTCCTGACTGCTCGATCCGCCGCTTGGGCTCGTATCGAGGTTGCGTTCGCGAAATCCGCGGGATTCGGCCTGCGGCGCTGCCGCGGACACGGTCTTTTCCGGCAAATAGGTCCGCCAGTAGATGGTTCCCGCCGTGGCGATCAGCGACAGGACAAACAGCGAAATGAAAAAGCGGCGCATGACGTTTACTCCTGATGGCCGCCGAGGGGCGCCCGCTAGATCACGATGATTTTGGATTGGATCAATCCAAAATCATGACAGTGATCAATTCCAATTGGTTAGAGCGGAATGCGAGCGGAAAACCGGTTCCCACTTTTCCTCATCCCGCTCTACAGCGCCTTGACGATTTCCTCGGTCATCTTCTTGGCATCGCCGAACAGCATCATGGTGTTGTCGCGATAGAACAGCGAATTGTCGATACCGGCATAGCCGGACGATAGCGACCGTTTTATGAACATCACCGTGCCGGCCTTCCAGACCTCGAGCACCGGCATGCCGAAGATCGGCGAGGAGGGATCTTCCTTGGCGGCCGGGTTGGTCACGTCATTGGCGCCGATGACGAAAGCCACGTCCGCTTGCGAGAAGGCGTTGTTGATGTCCTCCAGCTCGAAGACCTCGTCATAAGGCACATTCGCTTCGGCCAGCAGCACGTTCATATGGCCGGGCATGCGGCCCGCGACCGGGTGGATGGCGTAGGAAATCTCCACGCCCTCCGCCTTCAGCTTGTCGGCCATATCGCGCAGCGCGTGCTGCGCCTGGGCGACGGCCATGCCATAGCCGGGGACGATGATGACCTTGGAGGAGTTCTTCAGGATGAAGGCTGCATCGTCCGCCGAGCCCTGCTTCACTGGCCGCTGTTCCGCCGCCCCTACCGCCACCGCGGTCTCGCCGCCGAAGCCGCCGAGGATCACCGAGATGAAGGAGCGGTTCATGCCCTTGCACATGATGTAGGACAAGATCGCGCCCGAAGAGCCGACCAGCGCGCCGGTGATGATCAGGGCGGTGTTGCCGAGGGTGAAGCCGATGCCGGCGGCGGCCCAGCCGGAATAGGAGTTCAGCATCGACACGACGACCGGCATGTCGGCGCCGCCGATCGGAACGATGATGAGCACGCCGAATACCAGCGCCACGGCGACGATCAGCCAGAACAGGAGCTGATGTGCGCTGCCGCAGAACAGCACGATGAGCAGGATCAGCCCGGCGGCGAGGGCGAGATTGATCAGATGGCGCGCCGGAAGAATGATTGGAGCGCCGGACATGCGCCCGTCGAGCTTCAGGAATGCGATGACCGAGCCGGAGAAGGTGATCGCGCCGATGGCGATGCCGAGCGACATTTCGATCAGCGTCGAGACCTCGATATTGCCGGGAGTGCCGATGCCGAACGCTTCCGGCGCATTGAGCGCGGCGGCGGCCACGAACACTGCGGCGAGGCCGACAAGGCTGTGGAAGGCGGCGACAAGCTGGGGCATCGCCGTCATCGGGATGCGGCGCGCCGTATAGGCGCCGATGCCGCCTCCGACGGCAACGCCGCCGATGATCATGAGCCACGTCCCGCCATGGGTCGGCGCAGCCACGCCGAGCGTCGTGGCGATGGCGAGCGCCATGCCGGTCATGCCTAAGAGATTGCCGCGCCGGGATGTCTCCGGGCTCGACAATCCGCGCAAGGCGAGAATGAAAAGCACGCCCGAGACCAGATAGAGCAGTGCGACCAGATTTGCCGACATTCGAGGCCCCCGTTATTCGATCGCCTGGATCTGGAGCGTCTGCGTTCCCTCCGACCAGATGTCCGGCAATTTGCCGAGGCCGATCAGCCCATTCAGATCCTTGGCGTGGCACTCATAAAAGAGGCCCTTGCTTTCGTCCTGGACGTCGAAGTTCAGGCGCTTGAGCGTGTCCGGCGCAATGCCGTGGCAATCGCCGCGCACCACGACATTGTTGCCGTCCCGCTTCGCGAACAGATAGGTCGTATCCCCATCCTTCGGCGTTTCCTGGACGATGTAGATGCCGTCCGAGATTTCATGCAGCAGCAGCGGCTCCTCGCTCGGCTTGCCGTCCTCGGTGCGCTTATAGACGTCGCCTTCCCGTTTCAGGATTTCGATCTCCCCATCCTCGGCTTTCAGCGTGATGGTCTTGAAAGGAAATTTGGAGTTCGAGGCGTCGATGAGCGGTGCAGAGGATTTGAAACATCCGGTGAGGCCGATGACCAGAGCCAGAACGGCAAGATGTCTGATGCGCCCGAGCGCCGTTGCGGTCATTTCTTTTCTTTCTTCTTGTACATGCCCAGCATTCGCTGCGTGACCAGGAAGCCGCCGAAAATGTTCACTGAAGCCATCGTGAGGGCGAGAAGGCCGAAGAGCTTCGCGGTCCCCGTGCCTTCGAGGAGAGCCGTCGCCTCCGGGCCGCCGGCGGCTTCGACCGCAACCGCGAGCAGCGCGCCGACCACGATGACCGAGGAGATGGCGTTGGTGACGGACATCAGTGGCGTGTGCAGGGCCGGCGTGACGCTCCAGACCACGTAATAGCCGACGAATATCGCCATCACGAAGATCGACAGCCGGAAGACGAACGGGTCGATATTGCCGCCTGCCGATGAGGCCCACGCCGCGGATGGTGTGAGACACAGCGCGCCGAGCACTAAGAGACCTAGCGCCCGCCATTTGCCCCCCTGTCGCGGCCGCCCTTGCGGCGTCGGGCCGTCCGGAACGACAGTGCGAAAAGCTTCGGCGCCGAGCCTCCTCGACAAGGCGACAGAATCTCGACTTGAGTTTCCAATCATGATTTCGCTCCCGTCAGGCTCGGATGAATGATCTGGCCGTCGCGCGTCAGGGCGGTGCCCTTCACGATATCGTCGTTCCAGTCGATCTTCAGCACGCCTTCTTTCTTGTCGATCATCGGTTCGATGAAGGCATAGAGATTGCGCGCATAGAGGCTGGATGCGTTGCCTGGAACCTGTCCTGCGACATTGACCGGCCCCATGATGGTGACGCCATGATGCTCGACAATTTCTCCGGGCATGGTCAGTTCCGCATTGCCGCCGCGTTCCGCCGCGAGGTCGACGATGATCGAGCCCGGCTTCATGCTTTCGATCATCGCCTTGCTGACCAGTTTCGGCGCCGGCCGGCCCGGGATCAGCGCCGTTGTGATGACGATATCCTGGTTGGTGACGTGGTTGGCGACCAGTTCGGCCTGCTTGCGCTTGTAGTCGTCCGACATTTCCTTGGCGTAGCCGCCGGCGGTTTCGGCCTGCTTGAACTCCTCGTCCTCAACCGCGATGAATTTTGCCCCCAGCAACTCGACCTGCTCCTTGGTCGCCGGGCGGACATCGGTTGCCGAGACCACCGCGCCGAGCCGTCTCGCCGTCGCGATCGCCTGCAGGCCGGCGACGCCGACACCCATCACGAAGACGCGCGCGGCCGGCACCGTCCCGGCGGCGGTCATCATCATCGGCAGGGCGCGCGAGAAATGCGCGGCCGCATCGACGACCGCCTTATAGCCGGCGAGATTGGCCTGGCTCGACAGCACGTCCATGCTCTGGGCGCGGCTGATTCGCGGCATGAATTCCATGGCAAAAGCATTGACGCCCGCCTTGGCGAGCGCCTCGATCGCCTCACCGCCACCATAGGGGTCGAGGATCGCGGCCAGCACCGCGCCTTTCTTCATCAGGGCCAAGTCTTCCGCCGAAGGCCGGCGCACTTTCAGGACGATATCGGCATCCTTCAACGCCTCCTCGGCCGACCCGACGACGGTTGCGCCCGCATCCGCATAGGCCTTGTCCGGGAAATGCGAGAAGCGCCCCGCGCCGGACTGAATCCGCACGTCGCAGCCAAGCGACTTGAATTTCTTGGCCGTTTCCGGAGAAAGCGCGACGCGCGTTTCCCCGCTGCTTTCAGCGGTTGCCGCTACCACGATCATGTTTGACTCCGCGTCGCCGCACGAAGGAGGGCTTGTGGCCGGGGTTAAACCAGGAAGATTGCCATGAGGATGAGAATGATGGCGATGCTGAGCGCACCGTATTTGACCAGTTTGACGAACAGGTCGTAGGTCTGCTCGTGCTGCACGTAATCCATATTCTCATTCGCCTCGGACATATCGACGGTCATTGGAGCCTCCAAATCACAGACACTTCGGTCTTTTTTGCGGCGTGACTATAGCAAAGCTTCCGTGGAGGGCAATCGCCGGATCATGCGTCAGGTAGCGCGCTTCTCTCTGCCAGAGTATCTTCAACCAGCCGACGCGGCGAATGGGAAAGGGACATGGATGCGGCACGGGACCCGGATATTTGCTGTGACTTTTGCTTTTATCTGTGTGGCGGGGATGGGAGCGGCCTGTCTGGGCGCGCAGCCGGTCAAGTCGTCGCTGAGCGACAAGGAACGGCTGCGGGCATGCGACAGCCATCTCTGTGCGCTCGTCAACAAGCCGAACCCCAACGGTCCCAGCCTCACCTGCGATCTCAGCGAAACCTGGCACAAGAAAGAGATCGGGGAAGCGGTCGCTAAGGGACATCTGAGCTGGCCGTTCGGCGACGCCCATTGCTCGATGACTCTGGCCGTCAGCCGCGCTCTGCTCGCGCCGGCTCTGACACGGGCGAGCTACAAGCTGAAAGTGCCTCCGCAGCCGGTCGAATGCGAGGTGGAGACGGGCAGCGGACCTCATGTGGTCAAGGCGAATATGGCTCCGGAGGTCGAATTCGAGCACGGCAAGGCCAAATATGTCTCGCTCGGCCTCCAGGACATCGACGGCAGCGTGGTCGTGCGCAACGTGGTCTGGGCGGCGTGGAAGTTCGAGTCGAATTTCGGCTTCTTTCAGAAGGATTTCGTCAACGGCGTCAATCGCTATATCGGCGAGCACTGTCCGTCTCCGGGCCATTCGGAGCGATAGAACGGCATCCATTGCTCGATAGCGGACGGCTCGCGACTCAAGAAGCGCTTGCCAGATCGGGCGGCGTGAGGCCGCGCCGCATCGAGGCGGCGCGCAGCGTGTTCGCCAGAAGGCAGGCGACGGTCATCGGCCCGACCCCGCCCGGCACCGGCGTAATCGCGTGCGCAGCCTCCTTCGCCTCGGCAAAGGCGACATCGCCCACGAGCTTGGTCTTGCCTTCGCCGGCTTCAGGCGCCGGAACCCTGTTGATGCCGACATCGATCACGACCGCGCCTGGCTTGATCCAGTCGCCTTTCACCATCTCCGCCCGGCCGACCGCCGCCACGAGCAGGTCGGCGCGGCGCGCGATCGAGGGCAGGTCTCGCGAGCGCGAATGGGCGACGGTGACCGTGGCGTTTTCATTCAGCAGAAGCTGGGCGACCGGCTTGCCGACCAGCATCGACCGGCCGATGACCACGGCCTTCGCGCCCGTCAGATCCGGCATTGCGGTCTTGGCGAGAATGATGCAGCCGAGCGGGGTGCAGGGCACGAGGCCGGGTGCGCCGGCGAGCAGCCGGGCGACATTGAGCGGATGCAGGCCGTCGACGTCCTTGGCCGGCGAAATGCGCTCGATGGCCCTGGCCGAATCGATCTGCGCTGGCAGCGGCAATTGCACCAGAATGCCGTCGACCCCGTCGTCTGCATTCAGCTTGTCGATCAGCGCCAGCAGCTCGGCTTCTCCGACATCGGCTGGCAGGCGGTGCTCGATCGAGCGCATGCCGGCCTCTTTGGTGGCCTTGACCTTGCTGCGGACATAGACCTGGCTCGCCGGATTGTCGCCGACCAGGACGGTTGCGAGGCCGGGCCGGACCCCATGCGCGGTCTCGAGCGCGCCGACGGCTTTAGCGATGCGGCCACGTAATGTTTCGGCGATCGCCTTGCCGTCGATGATTTGTGCAGCAGCCATGGTCAGCCTCCGGATCTGAGTTTGGCGGCGCGCGACGCCAGCCGGTCCATCAGCTCATCGGTATTGCCGCGGACGCGAAGCTGTTTTAGCCGGGATTTGCCGCCTGCGACCATGTCGCAATCTGTCCTGGCGACATCCAGCCATTTGGCGATCAGCGCGGTAAGAGCCGCGTTCGCCTTGCCCTTCTCCGGGGGCGCCTTAACGCGAGCCTTCAGAACCAGCCCGCCATCGCCGCTCTCCTCGATCCCGGCCACTGCATCGGCGCCTCCTTTCGGTGTCAGGCGCACCGAAATAATGATTCCATCCGCCGTCTTTCGAGCGGGCAATCTGTCGGGCTGGCCGGCGCGTGCAGTCAAATAAAGGCGGGGAACAGCCAGCCCCGGATCACCACATCGCGCAGGAAGATCAGCCCCAGGATCAGGACGACCGGCGAAATGTCGAGGCCGCCGAAATCGGGAAGAGCCCTGCGGATCGGTCTGAGCGCCGGCTCGGTCAGCCGCTGCAAGGAATCCGCAATCATATAGACGAACTGATTGTGCCGGTTGATCACATTGAAGGCGATCAGCCAGGACAGGATCGCACTGATGATGATCACCCACATATAGAGTGTGATCACCATCGAGATGAAGTTTAGTAGCGGAATCATTGCGCTTGCCCTCTGCCGTCCATTGCCGGTGATTTAACCCGGCAGTGCCCCGGCTGCAAGGTCGCTGCACGGGTTTGGCGTACGCAGTTCACAAACTGCGTGGGAATCGGATCGGCGTGGGAATATTTCTTTCGCGGGGAAAGCGAGCGGCTCGGAAAGCCGAGATTGCCCTCCGCGCGGCCTCCGGCTGGTCGTCAAACATGCTCGGCTGCGCTTGACGCCACCACGGCGGGGTTGTAAATCACTGAAATCCTGAATCCAGGGGCCATAGCTCAGTTGGGAGAGCGCAGCAATCGCACTGCTGAGGTCGGGAGTTCGAGCCTCCCTGGCTCCACCATTTTAGTTTGCCCGTTGCCGCCCGGTCGCAGCGGCCGAATTCCCCACTCGCCGAAATCCGTTTAACCCGCTGACGACGCGTGGCGGCGTGGCGCCGCTAACAGCACGCCAGCGCCCAGTTTTGCCGCAGCGACAAAGCAATCTCGGCGCCCGGCAGCCAATGGGCAGTCGCGGTTTTCGATACAAAATGCTACAAAGATGAACCGAATCAGATGTCTTAGCTATGGGGAACGCTCGACATGACAACGCCATCATTCAATGCCGCGCGGGACGCGGTCGCCAAAACACTTCACGATCACTGGCTGTTGTTTCTCATCGAGGGGATCATTCTGGTCATATTGGGTCTGCTCGCGGTGGCGGCGCCGCCGATTGCCGGCCTCGCGGTGACCATCCTGTTCGGATGGGTGTTCCTGATCAGCGGCGTCGTCGGCCTGATCAGCACCTTCGCCATGCGGCAGGCGCCCGGGTTCTGGTGGTCGCTGCTCTCCGCCGTGCTCGGGATCGTGGTCGGCGTCTGGCTGCTCGCCCAGCCGGGGCTCGGCCTGGTGTCGCTGACCTATGTGCTGATCGTCTTCTTCATCATCGAGGGCGTGGCGACGATCATGTATGCGCTCGATCACAAGCGCCAGCTCTCGGGCCGGTGGGGCTGGATGCTGGCGAGCGGCATCATCGACCTGTTTCTCGCCGGGGTGATCCTGGCGGGTCTGCCGGGCACCATCGCCTGGGCGCTTGGCCTCATCGTCGGCATCAATTTGGTGTTCGGCGGCACGTCGATGATCATCATGGCGCTCGCCGCGCGCTCGCATCCCCTTTAGCCGCAACATTGCGTCTCTGACAGGGCTGCTTTAAGCGATAGGCGCCGCGAGACCTTCGACCAGGAGTGCGCCGAGATCGCGGACGGGAGCCGATCCGTCGGCGCGCACGCGCAGCACGAACTCGGCGTCGGGCAGGTCCGGCAGCTCCAGCTTCGGCGAGGCAGCGGCGAGACCCGGCTCGAGCATCCGCCGGGTTCGCGGCGTGACCGCGATGCCGCTGCGCACCGCCGCCCGCAATCCGGCAAGGCTCGGACTGGTCGCGGCGATGCGGTAAGGCCGGCGCGCCGCGTCGAGAGCCGCGATTGCCGCGCTTCGGAATCCACATGGCGGATCGAGCAGCGCGAGCGGCAGCTCGGCATCGCGCGTCAGCGCATGCTCGGCGGCGATCAGCCAGATCATCGGCTCGCGTAAAACGAAAAGCTCGTCTGCCAGCGGCGCCGTGCGCATGGTGAGCACGATGTCGAGCGCGCCTTGGTCGAAGGCGGGCGCCAGCTCGTGCGAGCGGCCGACCCGGAGTTCCAGCCGGACACGGGCGTGAGTCCGGGCGAAGACGCGAAGCAGCTCGGGCAGGGTGCTGTCGGCAAAATCCTGCGTGCAGCCGAGCGCGATGCGTCCGTCGGCGTTCGCGCCTTTGAGACTGAGCCAGGCTTCGCGATGAGCGGCAAGAATGCGCCGGGCATGCCCGACCAGCTCTTCGCCGACCGGGGTCAGCGCCCGGCCACGCCCGGCCGGAGCCAGGAGCGGCTCGCCGATCATGTCTTCGAGGCGCTGCATCTGGGCTGTCACGGCGGACGGCGAGCGGCCAACCAGCGAGGCCGCCTGGGCCAGCGAGCCGCTGTCGGCGAAGGCGAGGAAGGTGCGCAGCAGGTCGGGATCGAGGGCTTGCATACTTCTGCATAATCGAATTTTGAGTTCAAAACAATTCGACTTTTTCGATCTTATAGCTTCGCTAGATTGGCTGCCGAAACACGAGCCATCGCTCAAGCCAAAGGAGACGATCCATGCCGATCATCAATGTTTCGGTCACAGGCAAACCCGATCCGGCGCTCTCCGAGCGCATCGCGCAGCAGGTGACAGAGCTGACCCGCTCGCATCTGCGCAAGGACCCGACCATTACGGCCGTTGCCGTCCACTATGTCGATCCGGCCCACTGGTTCGCGGGTGGCCGCTCGCTGGCGGCCCAGGGCGTCAATACGTTCTGGCTCGACATCAAGGTCGTCGACGGTACCAATACCAAGCAGGAAATGGCGGCCTATCTGGAGGACGTCTATGCGACGCTTGCCGGCACGCTCGGCGAGACGCATCAGGAGAGCTACATTCTGGTGCATGAAGTGCCGGCGGCGGCTTATGGGTTCGGCGGCAAGACCCAGGAATTCCGCTTCATCAGCGGCAAGCTGAAGGCCACGGCGTGAGGTCCAAGCCATGGTGGGGACGGCTCAGGAGGGCCGCCCCTTCCGTCCTGCCTTAACCGTTCCCGGCCGCGTCAGTGTGAATAACCGGCAGGAACGTCGCAAGAGTCAATGTGACCAGCGCCGTGGCGGCAATGCCGACGATCATTGGCGCAAGCCCGATGCCATCCGAGACGAAGCCGAACAGGATCGGCGACAGCGCGCCCGCCCCGATGGTGGCGGTATAGAACACGCCGAAGGCGCGTGCCCGGCTGC
Organism: uncultured Alphaproteobacteria bacterium; assembly: GCA_963798805.1. GTDB lineage: Bacteria > Pseudomonadota > Alphaproteobacteria > Rhizobiales > Rhodomicrobiaceae > CAVZCK01. Next base: position 1,336,639 of record CAWCVC010000010.1, on the reverse strand, counting down.
CAGGTGCGCAGAAATCCGGCACGCTGCCATAGACCACCGATGAGCTGCCGTTCAGCATCGTGCCGAGCAGCGGCAGCAGCGCGAGAACCCACGCCAAGGGCAGGACAAGCACGGCAAGGATGAGCGCGGCGGTCGCCGCCTTGGTGACGAGGATGGTCCGGGTCACCCCGAGGCGCGCGCCGAGCAGGCCGCAGGCAAGCTTGCCGAATGCCCCGCCCGCGAAGGTCAGCGTCAGCGCCAGACCGGTGATGGTCGAAGATGCGCCTTTGGTGGCGAGCACGAAGGGCAGAAAGGTCATGAAGCCCATCCGCGTAGCGCTGTCGGCGATGCCGATCGATAGGAGGGTGCCGAACCCCCTCACCGCGCGTAGGGGTGCCGCGGCCTTTGCGGATTGCGCGCTGGCCTGATCTGGGCTGCGTCCGGCATGCGCGAATGGCAGCACCAGGAGCAGCGCAATCGCCGAGGCGATGCCGATTCCGCCGACGACGAAGACAGTGTGCCGCCAGGGCATGTAAAGCAACAGCAGCGATGCGCCGGCGGGGAAGGCCATCTTGCCGAGGTCTCCGGCGAAATTGTAGGTGCCGAGCGCCGGCCGCACGGCTGTACTGTGGAAGGCAGAAGCGACCAGATCGGAGCCGATCGGATGCTGGGTGCTGGATCCCAGCCCGCCCAGCATCAGGCTCGCGACGAGCAGCGCCAGGCCGGTGCTGGTCCCCGCCAGCATGTAGCCGAGGCCGGAGACGGCCGTTCCCGCCGCAAGCAGCAGCACCGGATTGATCCGCACGGCAAGGCTGGCAGCCGGCACCTGAAACGCTGCCAGCACGGCGGAATAGAGCGCACGCAGCACGCCGACGGCGCCATAGGACAGCGCGAATTCGGCCTGCCAGAGCGGCAAAAGCAGATAGAGCGTGTCAGTATAGCCGTCGTGGACGGCATGGATGCCGCAGATCGCCGCAAGCACCCGCCTCGGCGATGAGAGCGGCGGCGCGTTCATACCGATCTGCTGCTCCGTCGCCATCGCTTTCCGTCCCGATCACCGTTTTTGCCAGTTTCCCTGCCTGTAAGCGCCGCTTCAAGGCTATAATTCACCAGGATTTGTGAGGAAAACTGACAGATGCAGCAGCGAATCCCACCGCTGAACGCGTTACGGGCCTTCGAGGCGGCGGCAAGGCTCGGCAGCGTCAAGGCCGCGGCGCTGGAGGCGAGCGTCACGCAAGGGGCGATCAGCCGCCATATCCGGCTCTTGGAGGACTGGATCGGCGCGCCTTTGTTCCTGCGGCATAACCGGCGGATGGTGCTGACCGAGCTTGGCGAGAATTATCTGGCCGAAGTCGCGCCGGCCTTTCAGCGGATCGCCCGCGCAACCGGCGATGCCCGCAATCGCCGCCGGCGCAAGCTGCTCCGCGTCAATGCGCTATCGACTTTCACCGTGCGCTGGCTGCTGCCGCGCCTCACCGATTTCCGGCAGAGCCATCCCGAGATCGATGTCGAGGTCACGACCTCCAATGACACCGTCGATATTGCCGGCGAGGCCGCGGACGTCACCATTCGCGGCGGACCCGATACGATCTATGGATACGTGACGCGCGTCTTCCTGGAAGAAACGCGCCAGCCGGTCTGCAGTCCAGCGCTGCTCGACGCGTTGCCGCTGTCGAAGCCGGAGGATCTGCAGGCGCACACACTGCTGCACAGCTCGAACATGGCGCGGCTCTGGGATGAATGGCTGACGCTTGCCGGCATTTCAGGGCTGGAGCCGGCAGGCAATCTCGTGCTCGATCATTTCTATCTGTCGGTCGAGGCGGCTGTGGGCGGGCTCGGCGTCGCCATGGGGCCGGGCGCGCTGATCGGCGCGGATGTCGCGGTGGGGCGGCTGGTCACACCGTTCCCGCATCTGACGCTGCCCGCACGCAGCTATTGCGCCTATGTGTCCGCTGAGGCGCGCGGCGATGCGCGGATCGCCGCCTTCTGCGACTGGCTGGAAGGGCAGGGCGCGGCGTCATCGGCCGGAGCGGCTTAGCTACGCTTCAGAAGCGGTAGCCATAGCGCACGCCAAGGCGATCGAGTCCCTCATTATAGTCTTGCGTATAACCGTTCGAGGTGTGCTCGAAATAGACGGAGAAGCTGTTGTGCTCGTCGAGGCGATAGCCGAGCTCGATCGGGATATGGAACAGCACCCGTGAGCCGAGCGCCTTGCGGTCGGGATCGGTCGGCCCCAGATTGCCGTTGTGGATCGCGGCGCCGAGGCCGAGCCCGAAATAGATGCCGTCCGGCAGCTCATACTGCCAGCGTGCGTCTACATAGGCGTGGCTGGTTTCGCCTGGCGTATTGATCGTCGCGCCCACCGCCGGCCTGATCGTGCCGCCGAAAAACAACACGGTCGGTGAAAGCAGCGCCTCCACATTGATATCCGCCGAGTCGTCCTCGCGGCGGAAGCCGCTCCAGAGATCCGGCACATCGTGATCGAGCACGCCGATCTTCAGCTCGGAAACGAAATCGCCCGCGGAAGCTGGGGCCGCACAGCCTATCGCCGCCAGCAGAAGAACCGCCAGTCGCCAGAGTTTGGCATGAGAGGATTGCACGGCACCCCGCCCGGAAATTGATCGGATGACGCTACACCGGCTTGTGAATGCCGGCAAGCTCGCGTGCTGTCCGCCGGTGCGGCGGGCGCGCCTCTGTTGCGCGGTTGCACATATGGCGTGATTCCACGAGGGCGCGATTGACGTCAGCGGCGTGCGATCCCATCTAAAGGTTGTTGCGTTTGGCAGGCTAGGCGGAAGCCCGGATTGGAGCGGGTGATGGGAATCGAACCCACGTCTTGAGCTTGGAAGGCTCTTGCTCTACCATTGAGCTACACCCGCAAGACCGGCAATGCCGGGAAGGGCTCATCTTTAGTTCAAAAGCCGAGGAGCCGCAAGGGCGGCAGGATCGGGTGGGAGTTAAGACACGGACCGCCGAAAAAGCGGGGAATCCGTGAAAAAAAATCCTTGAAATGATGTGTAAGAGCCAAGGCTGTTGTAAATTGGCCCTATGCACCATATATTTCCTGTGCTAGTCAGATCGCCTCAGCGCCTTATAAATGATCTAAAAGTTTCAAGCATCTCTCAGCGACAACATTAAACGGATGGATCGCTGGGTGGTGCGTTGCGCTTTTGTCGATAAGGCTCTGCTGTGTGGCTCCATGAAGGAGTGTAGCTCAATCGGCTAGAGCACCGGTCTCCAAAACCGGGGGTTGGGGGTTCGAGTCCCTCCACTCCTGCCATCGGTGATTTAGCCGATAGTCCGGTGCTCGGCCGGCTCGTAGAGGGTCCTCTTTAGAATTTCACCATGGCAAAAACGAACCCATTCGAATTCATTCAGCAAGTGCGGGCTGAGACTGCGAAGGTCACCTGGCCGACCCGGAACGAGACGATCGTCACCACGATTATGGTCCTCATTATGGCGGTTCTCACGGCGACGTTCTTTTTCTTCGCGGATCAGGTGCTTAGCTGGGGAGTGGGGCTGGTCCTCGGGCTCGGCCATTAGGCTTAACGCGTCGTTAAAGAAGAACAGGTAATCCATGACGAAGCGTTGGTATATTGTTCACGCTCATTCCAATTTCGAGCGAAAAGTCTCCGAAGCCATCAAGGAGCGTGCGTCGACGGCGGGTCTTGAAAATCTATTCGAGGAAGTGCTCGTGCCCATGGAGGAGGTCGTCGAAGTCCGCCGCGGGCGCAAGGTGAATGCCGAGCGGAAGTTCTTCCCCGGCTATGTTCTCGTCAAGATGGAGATGACCGATCAGGCCTATCACCTGATCAAGAACACTCCGAAAGTCACAGGGTTTCTCGGGGCGAACAACAAGCCCATGCCGATCTCTGAGGACGAGGCGCTCCGCATCCTTCAGCAGGTGAAGGAAGGCGTCGAGCGGCCGAAACCGTCCGTCACTTTCGAGATCGGCGAGCAGGTTCGCGTCGCCGACGGACCTTTTGCCTCGTTCAGCGGTCACGTCGAAGAGGTCGACGAGGAGCGCGCGCGGCTCAAGGTAGCAGTTTCCATCTTCGGCCGGGCAACCCCGGTCGAGCTGGAATACGGGCAGGTCGAAAAGGTTTGATCCGCCCGGTGATTTGCGGGAGGAGCGCGGGGCATCGCCATAGCCCCGATGGTCCGCACCGCAGCCCCTCAACATGGAAGGACCGGCCTGTCCGGTTCGAAAGGGTCAACAGATGGCGAAAAAAATAGCAGGATCTTTGAAATTGCAGGTGCCTGCCGGGCAGGCCAATCCGTCGCCGCCCATCGGGCCGGCGCTGGGTCAGCGCGGCATTAATATTATGGAGTTCTGCAAAGCGGTGAACGCGGCGACGAAGGAATTCGAGCCGGGCTCGCCCGTGCCGGTGGTGGTAACCTATTACCAGGACAAGTCCTTCGCCTTCCAGGTCAAGACGCCGCCGGCGTCCTACCTGCTGAAGAAGGCTGCCAAGATAAACCAGGGCTCCAAGGAGCCGGGCCGCAATGTGGTCGGCTCGGTGACTCAGGACCAGATCCGGGAGATCGCCGAGGCCAAGCTGAAGGATTTGAACGCGAATGATGTGGAGCAAGCCATGAAGATCATTGCGGGCTCCGCGCGTTCCATGGGAATAGCGGTTGAGGGGTAAGCGCCATGGCAACCTTAGGTAAAAGACTGAAGGCCGCCCGCCAAGGCGTCGACCGGCTCAAAGATTATCCGGTGAACGAGGCCGTGAAGCTCGTCAAAGAGCGCGCCAAGGCGAAGTTCGATGAAACGATCGAGATCGCCATGAATCTCGGGGTCGATCCGCGCCACGCCGATCAGATGGTCCGCGGCGTCTGCAATCTTCCGAATGGGACCGGGCGCACGGTTCGGGTTGCGGTGTTCGCCAAGGGCGACAAGGCGGAGGAAGCGAAAAAAGCCGGCGCCGATGTCGTCGGCGCGGAGGACCTCGTTCAGCAGGTGCAGGGCGGAACCATCAACTTTGACAGATGCATTGCGACACCCGATATGATGCCTCTGGTCGGCCGCTTGGGTAAGGTGCTGGGGCCGCGCGGCCTGATGCCGAACCCGAAAGTCGGCACGGTGACCACGGATGTCGCCGGAGCCGTGGCGGCCGCGAAGGGCGGCGCCGTCGAGTTCCGCGTCGAGAAGGCGGGGATCGTTCATGCAGGGATCGGCAAGGCGAGCTTTCCGGATAAGGCGCTTGTCGAAAATGCCAAGGCATTCGCCGACGCCGTCGTCAAGGCGAAGCCATCGGGGGCAAAGGGAACCTACGTCAAAAATATTTCGCTGAGCTCCACGATGGGGGTCGGCGTGCGTGTCGAGCCGGCGACGCTCACGGGAGCGAGTAGCGCGGCCTGATGGATTACATTCATGACCGCCGTTCGGCGGTTCGAGTTTCAGGCGCGAATGTGCCTGAAATGCGCACCTGACGCTCTCCGGCGTTCGGTGCGCAAACCTGTCCGAGACTGCAGGCGCCTTCGGGCTTAATCGATGCCTGCAATAGACGGGGCTAAAGCTGGTTTTCGCCAAATTCCGTTTGGCGGATTACGGCTGCTCACCCTGGGACAGGCCTAAGCTGTCGCTTAGCCCATCTGGGGTGGCGGCGTAATCAAACCGGCGGGGAGGCCCACGGCCGATCCGCCAAATTTGGAGAGACGCGGTGGATAGAGCCCAGAAGGAAGAGATGGTCGACGAGCTCGGCCAGATCTTTGCAAAGTCCGGCTCTATCGTCGTTGCACGATATACCGGACTTTCGGTGGCCCAGATGACGGACCTCCGGCAGCGTTTCGGCGCGGCTGGGGCGAAGTTCAAGGTCATTAAGAACCGCCTCGCCAAAATCGCGTTGGACAACTCCGGCAGCGGAGCCGCGCGTGACATGTTCGTTGAGCCGACCGGGATCGCCTATTCGTCCGACCCGGTCTTGCCGGCCAAGGTTGCAGCCGAATTTGCCAAGCAAAATCAGAAGTTCATCATCATCGGTGGATTTCTCGGCAAGACCCTCCTGGACGACACCGGGGTCAAGGCCCTCGCCGCGATCCCATCGCTCGATGAATTGCGCGCTCAGCTTCTCGGAGTCCTCAGCGCACCTGCCTCCAAGCTCGCCCGGACGCTGAACGCGCCGGCCGTGGGCTTGGCGACCGTGCTTGATGCCTATCGGCGCAAGCAGGAGGAAGGGCAGGCTGCGGCCTGAGAACGCGATCAAGCGAAATGCCAAACGGAATTTGAGGTTTAGACATGTCTGACAAGATCGAAAAACTCTATGACGAACTGTCCAAGATGACGGTTCTGGAAGTCTCAGATCTGATCAAGAGGCTCGAGGAAGGCTGGGGAGTATCCGCGGCTGCCGCAATGCCGATGGCCATGCCGATGCCGGGTGCAGGTGGAGGTGCTGCGGAAGCCGTCGAGGAGAAGACCGAGTTCGACGTCGTTCTCGCTGCGACAGGCGCTCAGAAGATCAATGTGATCAAGGAAGTCCGCGCGATCACCGGCCTCGGTCTGAAGGAAGCCAAGGATCTGGTCGAGGCGGCTCCGAAGGCGATCAAGGAGGCGGTTTCCAAGGCCGAGGCCGAGGAGATCAAGAAGAAGGTCGAGGCCGCTGGCGCGACCGTCGAGATCAAATAACGCCGCCGGGACGGAGGGCGATCCCCTCCGTCCCGTGCCAGGCATGCATGAGAAACCATGACGGTTCTCCTCAAACGCCTGAGTCTGGCGCGTTTGCGGAGAGCCGTTTACGAGTGATATGAGGAGATGAAATGGCGCAATCTTTGACCGGCCGCAAGCGAGTGCGCAAATGGTTTGGCCACATCGCTGAAGTGGCGGAGATGCCCAATCTGATCGAGGTGCAGAAGCACTCCTACGATCAGTTTCTCATGGTTGATGAGCCCAAGGGCGGACGCCCAAGTGAAGGCCTGCAGGCGGTCTTCAGCTCCGTCTTTCCTATATCAGATTTTTCGGGCCGTGCCCAGCTTGAGTTTGTCAGCTACGAGTTCGAGCAGCCGAAATATGATGTGGAAGAGTGCCAGCAGCGCGGCATGACCTATGCCGCTCCGCTGAAGGTGAAGCTGCGCCTGATCACCTTCGACATCAACGAGGAAACCGGCGCCCGCTCCGTGCGCGACATCAAGGAGCAGGACGTTTATATGGGCGACATGCCGTTCATGACGCCGAACGGCACCTTCGTCATCAACGGCACCGAGCGCGTGATCGTTTCGCAGATGCACCGCTCGCCGGGCGTGTTCTTCGACCATGACCGCGGCAAGACGCATTCGAGCGGCAAGCTGCTTTTCGCCGCCCGCATCATTCCCTATCGGGGCTCCTGGCTGGACTTCGAGTTCGACGCCAAGGACCTCGTCTATGTTCGTATCGACCGGCGGCGCAAGCTTCCGGTGACGACGCTGCTTTATGCGCTCGGCTATGACGACGAGCAGATCCTCAGCACCTTCTACGGTCGCATCGAGCTGACCGCGGACAAGAAGGGCGGCTGGAAGATGCCCTATGTCCCCGAGCGGATGCGCGGCGTGAAGGTGACGCATGACGTTCTCAACGCTTCGACCGGCGAGGTCGTGGTGGAGGCCGGCGGCAAGCTCTCGGCCCGCCAGGCGAAGAAGCTTGCCGAGGAGGGGCTGAAGACCATTCTCCTGCCGGATGACGCCGTTTATGGACGCTATCTCGCCGAAGATGTCATCAATATGCAGACCGGCGAGATCTATGGCGAAGCCGGCGACGAGATCGGCAAGGACCTTCTCGAGACGCTCAGGGCGAACAACATTAAGCATCTCCCGCTGCTCGATATCGACCATGTAACGACCGGCGGCTTCATCCGTAATACGCTCAAGGCCGACAAGAACAACGGCCGGTCAGACGCGCTGCTCGACGTCTACCGGGTGATGCGGCCGGGCGAGCCGCCGACCGTCGAAGCGGCCGAGAACCTGTTCCACGGCCTGTTCTTCGATGCCGAGCGCTACGATCTCTCGGCGGTCGGCCGCGTGAAGATGAACATCCGTCTGGAGCTGGAGTGTCCCGACACGGTGCGCACCCTGCGCCCGGAGGACATCATCGCGGTGATCAAGACGATTGTCGCCCTGCGCGACGGGCGCGGCGAGATCGACGATATCGACCATCTCGGTAACCGCCGGGTGCGCTCGGTCGGCGAGCTGATGGAGAATCAGTATCGCATCGGCCTGCTGCGCATGGAGCGCGCCATCAAGGAGCGCATGTCGTCCGTCGATATCGATACGGTGATGCCGCAGGACCTGATCAACGCCAAGCCGGCTTCGGCGGCGGTGCGCGAGTTCTTCGGCTCCTCGCAGCTCTCGCAGTTCATGGACCAAACCAACCCGCTGTCGGAGATCACCCATAAGCGGCGCCTGTCGGCGCTTGGACCGGGCGGTCTCACCCGCGAGCGCGCGGGCTTCGAGGTGCGCGACGTGCATCCGACCCATTACGGCCGGATCTGCCCGATCGAGACGCCGGAAGGTCCGAATATCGGCCTGATCAACTCGCTCGCCACCTTCGCGCGCGTCAACAAATACGGCTTCATCGAAAGTCCGTACCGGCGCGTCAAGAACGGCAAGGTGACCGACGAGGTCGTCTATCTGTCGGCAACCGAGGAGTCGCGCCATCAGGTCGCCCAGGCCAATGCCGAGCTGTCCAAGGACGGCCGGCTCACCGAGGATCTGGTGGTCTGCCGCCATGCCGGCGACGTGCATCTGATTCCGCCGGATCAGGTCGATCTGATCGACGTGTCGCCGAAACAGGTGGTTTCGGTGGCGGCGGCGCTCATCCCGTTCCTGGAGAATGACGACGCCAACCGCGCTCTGATGGGTTCGAACATGCAGCGCCAGGCGGTGCCGCTGATTAAGGCAGAGGCCCCGCTCGTCGGCACGGGCATGGAGCTGGTCGTCGCCCGCGACTCCGGCGCCGCGATTGCGGCCCGGCGCGCCGGCGTCATCGACCAGGTCGACGCAACCCGTATCGTCATCAGGGCGACCGAGGAGACCGACCCGTCGAAATCCGGCGTCGATATCTATCGGTTGCGCAAGTTCCAGCGCTCGAACCAGAACACCTGCATCAATCAGCGGCCGCTGGTGCGTGTGGGCGACCGGATCGAGGCCGGGGACATCATCGCCGATGGCCCTTCGACCGATCTCGGCGATCTGGCGCTCGGCAAGAATGTTCTCGTCGCCTTCATGCCGTGGATGGGCTTCAATTTCGAAGACTCCATCCTTATCTCTGAGCGGATCGTCTACGATGACGTGTTTACCTCGATCCACATAGAGGAATTCGAGGTTGCAGCGCGCGACACCAAGCTCGGACCGGAGGAGATTACGCGCGATATTCCGAACGTTTCGGAAGAGGCCCTCAAAAATCTCGACGAAGCGGGCATCGTCTATATCGGCGCCGAGGTGAAGCCGGGCGATATTCTCGTCGGCAAGATCACGCCGAAGGGCGAAAGCCCGATGACGCCGGAGGAGAAGCTCCTGCGCGCCATTTTCGGCGAGAAGGCCTCGGACGTCCGCGACACCTCGCTGCGGCTGCCGCCCGGCGTGAGCGGCACGGTCGTGGAGGTGCGCGTCTTCAACCGGCATGGCGTCGAGAAGGACGAGCGCGCCATGGCCATCGAGCGCGAGGAGATCGAGCGTCTGGCCAAGGACCGCGACGACGAGTTGCAGATCCTCGACCGCAACGTCTATGGCCGTCTGCGTGACATCCTGATGGACAAGGAGGTCGCGCGCGGTCCCAAGGGCATGCGCAAGGGCTCGATGGTCACCGCGGAGACGCTGACCGACGTGCCGCGCAGCCAGTGGTGGGAAATCGCGCTGAAAGATGAAGGCGCGATGGCCGGAATCGAAGCCATTCGCCGCCAGTATGACGACGCCAAGAAGCGGCTCGAGCAGCGCTTCGTCGACAAGATCGACAAGCTGAAGCGCGGCGATGAGCTGCCGCCCGGCGTCATGAAGATGGTCAAGGTGTTCGTCGCGGTTAAGCGCAAGCTGCAGCCGGGCGACAAGATGGCCGGACGCCACGGCAATAAGGGTGTGATCAGCCAAATCGTGCCGATCGAGGACATGCCTTATCTGGAGGACGGCTCGCCCGTCGATATCGTGCTCAATCCGCTCGGCGTGCCGAGCCGCATGAATGTCGGGCAGATCCTCGAGACCCATATGGGCTGGGCCTGCCGCGGTCTTGGCGGCATGATCGGCGAGGCGATCGACAAGTTCCGTGAAAGCCAGAAATCGTCCGAGCTGAAGAAGCTGCTCGGCGAGATCTATGGTGAGAACGAAACCATCAAGTCGCTCGACGATGATCAGCTCATCGAGATGTCGGAGAATCTCCGTCGCGGCGTGCCGGTGGCAACGCCGGTGTTCGACGGTGCGGCGGAGCGCGACATCGTCACGATGCTGAAGGCCGCCGGGCTCGACGCATCGGGCCAGGTCACGCTGCATGACGGGCGCACCGGAGAGCCTTTCGACCGGAAGGTGACCGTGGGCTACAAATATCTGCTCAAGCTGCACCATCTGGTGGACGACAAGATCCACGCCCGCTCGATCGGCCCCTATAGCCTCGTTACCCAGCAGCCGCTGGGCGGAAAGGCGCAGTTCGGCGGCCAGCGCTTCGGCGAAATGGAGGTCTGGGCGCTCGAAGCCTATGGCGCGGCATACACCTTGCAGGAAATGCTCACGGTCAAATCGGATGACGTGGCGGGCCGGACGAAGGTCTATGAGGCCATCGTCCGCGGCGACGACACCTTCGAGGCGGGTATACCGGAGAGCTTCAACGTGCTGGTCAAGGAAATGCGCGCGCTCGGCCTGAATGTCGAGCTGACGGCGACGGAGCCAGCCGAAGGCAAGCTGCCGAAATCATAAGCAAACTCACGGATAGCCGGCAGCAATGTCGGCTATCCGCGCCGGGCGATCTTTTAGCGGCCCGGCAGATCGTACGATCGAACGCGAGAATAGGAATTAGCCGCCAGTCTTCATGAAAAATGCCAACGCCGGAAATGCCGATCCCGGCGGTGTAGCGGAAGATGGCGCGCAAGACGGCCCATTTAGGAGTGACGGATGAATCAAGAGATCACAAATCTCTTCGCCCCTCAGGCCCAGCCGCAAACATTCGACCAGATTCGAATCTCCGTCGCAAGCCCGGAGAAGATCCTGTCCTGGTCCTATGGCGAGATCAAGAAGCCTGAGACGATCAATTACCGCACTTTCAAGCCGGAGCGCGACGGCCTGTTCTGCGCGCGCATTTTTGGTCCGATCAAGGACTATGAGTGCCTGTGCGGAAAATACAAGCGCATGAAGTATAAGGGCGTCATCTGCGAAAAGTGCGGCGTGGAAGTGACGCTTACCAAGGTGCGGCGCGAGCGCATGGGCCATATCGAGCTCGCTGCGCCGGTCGCGCATATCTGGTTCCTGAAATCCTTGCCGAGCCGTATCGGCCTTCTGCTCGACATGACGCTCAAGGATCTCGAGCGCGTTCTTTATTTCGAGAACTATATCGTCGTCGAGCCGGGGCTGACGCCGCTGAAGGAGAAGCAGCTCCTCTCAGAGGAGGAGTTTCTCAAGGCGCAGGAGGAGTTCGGCGAGGACAGCTTCACCGCGGGCATCGGCGCGGAGGCGATCCGCGAGCTTCTGCTCGCCATGGATCTGGAGAAGCTGCGCGATGAGCTTCGCATCGAGATCGCCGAGTTCGACCTCGGAGCTGAAGCCGAAGAAGCTGGCCAAGCGGCTCAAGGTCATCGAGGCGTTCATCGAATCCGGCAACAAGCCCGAATGGATGATCCTGACGCAGGTTCCGGTCATTCCGCCGGAGCTGCGTCCGCTCGTCCCGCTGGATGGGGGCCGGTTCGCCACGTCCGACTTGAACGACCTCTATCGCCGCGTCATCAACCGCAACAATCGCTTGAAGCGGCTGATGGAGCTGCGCGCGCCGGACATCATCGTGCGCAACGAGAAGCGCATGCTGCAGGAAGCCGTGGACGCGCTGTTCGACAATGGCCGGCGCGGCCGCGTCATCACCGGCGCCAACAAGCGTCCGCTGAAGTCGCTCGCCGACATGCTGAAAGGCAAGCAGGGCCGCTTCCGGCAGAACCTGCTCGGCAAGCGCGTCGATTATTCCGGCCGTTCCGTGATCGTGGTCGGCCCGGAGCTGAAGCTGCATCAATGCGGATTGCCTAAGAAGATGGCGCTTGAGCTGTTCAAGCCGTTCATCTATTCGCGCCTCGACGCCAAGGGGCTCGCCGCCACGGTGAAGCAGGCCAAGAAGCTGGTGGAGAAGGAGAAGCCCGAGGTCTGGGATATTCTCGACGAAGTCATCCGCGAGCATCCGGTGCTGCTCAACCGCGCGCCGACGCTGCACCGTCTCGGCATTCAGGCGTTCGAGCCGGTGCTGGTCGAGGGCAAGGCGATCCAGCTTCACCCGCTGGTCTGCGCGGCCTTCAACGCCGACTTCGACGGCGACCAGATGGCCGTGCACGTCCCCTTGTCGCTGGAAGCCCAGCTCGAGGCCCGCGTGCTGATGATGTCGACCAACAACATCCTGCACCCGGCCAATGGCGGCCCGATCATCGTGCCGTCGCAGGACATCGTGCTCGGCCTCTATTACCTGTCCCTGATTCGCGAGAACGAGCCGGGCGAGGGCAAGCTGTTCGGCAGCATCTCCGAGATCCAGCATGCGCTGGATGCCGGCGTCGTGACGCTGCACACCAAGATCAAGGCCCGGCATACAAGCCTCGACATGGAGGGCAAGCCGGTCTCGAAGGTCTATGAGACGACCCCCGGCCGGATGCTGCTTGCCGAAGTGCTTCCGAAGATGCCGGGCGTCGGCTTCGATCTGGTGAACCAGCTGCTGACCAAGAAAGCGATCGCCAAACTGATCGATGCCGTCTACCGCGATTGCGGTCAAAAGGAGACGGTGATCTTCTGCGACCGCGTCATGGCGCTCGGCTTCTATCATGCCTGCCGCGCCGGCATTTCCTTCGGCAAGGACGACATGGTGATCCCGGAGACAAAGGTGAAGATCATCGCCGAGACCCAGGATCTCGTGCGCGACTACGAGCAGCAATATAATGACGGCTTCATCACCCAGGGTGAGAAGTACAACAAGGTCGTCGATGCCTGGGCGAAGTGCACGGACCGCGTCGCCAAGGAGATGATGGACCGTATTTCGGCCGTGCATGAGGATGCCGAGACCGGCCGGGAGCAGCCGATCAACTCGATCTATATGATGTCGCATTCGGGCGCCCGCGGCTCGCCTGCGCAGATGAAGCAGCTTGCCGGCATGCGCGGCCTGATGGCCAAGCCGTCCGGCGAGATCATCGAGACGCCGATCATCTCCAACTTCAAGGAGGGGCTGACGGTTCTCGAATACTTCAACTCCACCCACGGCGCCCGCAAGGGCCTCGCCGATACGGCGCTGAAGACCGCCAACTCCGGCTATCTGACCCGCCGTCTCGTAGACGTGGCGCAGGACTCGATCATCACCGAGTATGATTGCGGCACCGATAAGGGCATCAAGATCACGGCCGTCATCGACGCCGGCGAGGTGGTCGTATCGCTCGGCGACCGGGCGCTCGGCCGCACCGCCGCCGACGACGTCGTCGCGCCGACCACCGGTAAGGTGATCATCGAGTCCGGCCAGCTGATCGAGGAAGCCCAGGCGAAGGCGATCGAGGAGGCTCAGGTCCAGGAGATCCGCATCCGTTCGGTGCTGACCTGCGAAACCCGCAACGGCTGCTGCGCCAAGTGCTACGGCCGCGATCTGGCCCGCGGCACGATCGTCAATCTCGGCGAGGCTGTCGGCGTCATCGCCGCGCAGTCGATCGGCGAGCCTGGCACGCAGCTCACCATGCGCACCTTCCATATCGGCGGCACGGCGCAGGTTATGGACTCCTCGTTCATGGAGTCGAACTTCGCCGGCAAGATCAAGATCCGCAACCGCAATGTGCAGCGTGACAGCCAGGGCCGTCTCGTTGCCATGAGCCGGAACATGGCGGTCATTGTGCAGGATGAGGAAGGCAAGGAGCTCGCCACCTATAAGATCATTCAGGGCGCGCATCTGAAGGTCGACGAGGGCGATACCATCAAGCGTGGCCAGCGCCTCGCCGAATGGGACCCCTATACCCGGCCGATCCTCACCGAGGTCGACGGCGTGGTGGATTTCGAGGATCTGACCGAAGGCCTCTCGGTGAACGAGCAGACCGAAGAGACGACGGGCATTACGCACCGCGTCATCATCGACTGGCGCGCTCATCCGAAAGGCTCGAGCCTGAAGCCGGCTCTCGTCATCAAGGACAAGAAGGGCAAGGCGCATAAGCTGCCGCGCGGCGGCGATGCGCGTTACCTGTTGTCGGTGGATGCGATTCTGTCGGTGGAGCCGGGGCAATCGGTCAAGGCCGGCGACGTGCTTGCGCGTATCCCGCTCGAATTGGCCAAGACTCGCGACATCACCGGCGGTCTGCCGCGTGTCGCCGAGCTGTTCGAGGCGCGCCGGCCGAAGGACCACGCGATCATCTCGGAATTGTCCGGAACGGTTGAATTCGGCCGCGATTACAAGAACAAGCGGCGGATCACGATCGTCCCGGACGAAGAGGACCTTGAGCCGACCGAATATCTCATTCCGAAGGGCAAGCACCTAAGCGTCCAGGAAGGCGACCGGATCGAGAAGGGCGAGTTCATCATGGACGGCAATCCCGCCCCGCACGACATTCTTGCGATTAAGGGCGTGGAAGAGCTGGCCGCCTATCTCGTCAACGAGATCCAGGAGGTCTACCGGCTGCAGGGCGTGACGATCAACGACAAGCATATCGAGGTGATCGTCAGCCAGATGCTGCAGAAGGTGGAGATCGAGGATGCGGGTGACACCGACTTCCTCAAGGGCGAGCAGGTCGATCGTGTCGAGTTCGAGGATGCCAACATCATTGTCGAGCGCAGCGGCGGACGCGCTGCAAAGGCGAGCCCGGTGCTGCTCGGCATCACCAAGGCGAGTCTGCAGACCCGCAGCTTCATCTCTGCGGCCTCTTTCCAGGAGACGACGCGCGTTCTGACCGAGGCCGCGATCAACGGCAAGGCCGATACGCTCGACGGGCTGAAGGAGAACGTCATCGTCGGACGCCTGATCCCCGCCGGCACCGGCGGTATGATCAGCCGCCTGAAGAAGGTGGCGGCCCGGCGCGACGAGATGATCGTCGCGGAGCGCACGCGCTCCGGTGAAATTGATTCGGCGGAAGAGGCTGCGCTTCCGGAACCTCAGGGCGTCCAGGCCGCCGAATAGCGGTACTGGAACGAACAAATCGGGAAGGCGCGCTTGCCATAATGGCGGGCGCGCCTTTATTTTTTCCCTGGGATCAAAGGCACTTACGTGATCGGTTAACGGTCGGTAACATTTTTTGACTCAATTGCTGCTTGGGCTTGGAAACTTCAGAAATTTTGTCTATGTTGTAAATCTGCACTGCGCGGATACGACAACAAGCCTGTCGCGCAGGTCCGGTCAGCACTCACTACCTCTTCAAGTTCGACGTACCGGTTTCTTGCAGTATGGGGCAAAGAACCAAAGCAAACCGATAAAGCAGAAGATCCGAGAGCGTTTAGCGTGTGAAAGCGTGCAACGCTGAGGGCGGGTATTTCTGACTTTATCCTCGTGGGAGTGTCAGCAGATGACGGGGGAGCAACCCGTGAGACGGCCCAGCGCCTTGATCGCCTTGATTTTGAGCTGTTGCGGCTATGTAATCTGGAGCACCGGAATCCTGCCGGCCCGTGCCAGCGACACCGCTGCGCAGCATACGGACATGATCCCCCAGGACGACCTCGTCGTTCAGAATGAGGACAGCGCGGCGAGCCTGCCGATCACCTACTCCGTCCGCATCTCCAAGCATCAGGACCGGATCAAGCTGCGAGGCCAGGTTGCCTCGGAGGAAGACTACAAGACGCTGATCGGGCTCGTAAAAGCGAACTTCCCTGCGGTCGATCTGACCGACCGGGTCCAGGTGAAACCGGCAGGGCCCGAAGGCGACGTCAAGATCGGCGGCCTGAGCTTCGCATTGAAGCTGCTGGGCTATCTCGATAAAGGCCAGGCCTCGGTGGACGATAACGGGCTTTCCCTCGAAGGCTCGGCGAGCACGGCGGTGGTGCTGACGGAACTGCGAAAGCTCATCGACAACAACAAACCGACCGGCGTTCCCCTCAAAAACATCCGCATCGCTCCTCCTTCGAGATCCTGGTCCGCTTCCGTCATGCCCAACGGCACCGTCAAAATCTGCGGCGTCGTTCCGAGCGAGGCCGGGAAACAAGCGATCACCGACGCCGTGCATAAGATGTTCCCCGAATCCGGCATCAACGACAATTCGGCGGTCAAAGAGGACCTGCCGGAGCGCTGGATGAAAGCCGCGCTTCACTCCCTGAAATTCCTCCACCTGCTCGACAAAGGCTCCGTCGAGATCACCGATCAGACCATTCACCTCAAGGGCGCCGCGCCGAACGAGATGGCTGTCGCACAGATCGACACGCTCGCTGCCGAGCTGCCGAGCGGCTTTGCGCTGAAGAGCGAGGTCAGCGCGCCGGTGATGCGCGCGGGCATGGCGGAACTTCCGCGGCTCGGCGAGTTGCTGCCGCTGGCGCACTGATTGAGCGCGCCGCTCGCGCGGCGCCGGATCACCGATAATGCTCAGCGATGATGCTAGAGCATCGGACCGGAAAGTGCGAAGCGGTTTTCGGACAAATCCGATGCCAAAACAAACGGATAGAGCGGCGCTTCCGATTCCAATTAAAGTCCGCCACTCTAGGGTTGCGCCGCCTCGCCGGCCGTGAAGCGCGGCAGCGGCGTCAGATTGTTTTCCAGATCGGGATCGAAGAGGCTGTCGGCGTCGGTTTCGCGCAGGAAATCGGCGACGATCCCGATCGTGAATCGATCCTTGAGCAGCGGCGCGTGCCCCTGGGCGTGGACGGTCACGGATGCAAGGCGCGGATGGCGTTCGGCCATCTCGGCCACCGTCTTCGTGCTGAGCAGGTCGGAATTCTCCCCCCGCAGCACCAGAACGGGAACGCGCTTCAGCGCCTCGAATTGCGTCCACATCGTCGGGATCTTCTGCGAAATGTCGATCTCCGACAGCGCGTTTGAGAGCTTGTTGTCGTAACCAGGCGCGGGCCGGCCGTTTTCCTCGCTGAAGAGCTGACGGGCCATCTCGCCCCACTCCTCCTCGCTCAGTTGGGTGAAGAAGCGCTTGTTCATCGAGCGCACCAGCTCGGTCGCCTCCTCCCAGCTCGCCGGAAGCGGGATCTTGCCGGCATAGCCCATGATCCTGGCGAGGCCCGCCGTCTCGATGACCGGGCCGATGTCGTTCAGCACCACGGCTCCCAGCGCATTCGGCCGCATCAGCGCCATCAGCATGGTGATGATGCCGCCCCGCGAGGTGCCGATCATCGCCGCGCGGTCGAGGTTGCGGATCGCCATCAGATCGAGCACGTCGAGCATCTCGATGAAGGGCGAATAATTGTGCCAGTCGGGATCGTAATCGGATTGGCCGCGCCCGCGATAATCCGGGCAGTAGACCTCGCGCGGCCGCGTCGGATGATTGGCGAGGAACATTGCAAGATCGTGGAAATCGGCCGAGTTCCGCGTCAGGCCGGGCAGGCAGACGACGGGCCGGCTGCCATGCTGCGGGGTGCCGTAATAGCGGCAATAAAGGCTCAAGCCGTTATTCGAGGTGAAGCGGATGTCCTCCCAGCCCCGGCCGTCCGTGTCGCTCATCGTCTGTCCGTCAAAGCCATGTCCGTGCGCCGAAGCGGGGCCACTCCCGGCCGTGCATCCGGCTGGCGCGGCTCAATTCGCCGCCGCTCCGATCAGAAATTGCGGCTTGTCCTTGCGTCCGCGATGCAGGTCCTCGGCAAGCCGCAATGGCGCGTTGTCCCCATTCAGGCGCGAGCGGTAGACCTGCGCGCTTTCCAGAATCTTATGCACATATCCGCGCGTCTCAGAGAACGGAATTCGCTCGATCCAGTCTATGGGATCAACATCTTTGTCGCGCGGATCGCCGAACTGGGCGACCCACTGTTTGACGCGGCCGGGGCCGGCATTGTACCCCGCCAGCGCCATGATGTAGGACCCGTCATAATTGCTGATCAGCCAGTGCAGGAAGGAGGCGCCGAGCGAAACATTATAGGATGGATCTTTCGCGAGCTTATCCTTCTCAAATTTCAGATCGTGCCAGCGCGCCACCATCTTCGCTGTCGCCGGCAGGAGCTGCATCAGACCGACCGCGCCGGCCGCGCTGACGGAGTGCGGGTTGAATTCGCTCTCCTGCCGCGTCAGCGCATAGAGGAGCGCGTTCTCGATCTTCTCGTCGTCGGCCAGCGCCTTGAAATCCGGCAGCGCGTCGGGATAGGCGTAATGCTCGACAGGGAATTCGCGATTCATGGCGATCTTGGCCATGCGCACCGCCAGATGGCGCGGCGCGGCGCGGACGGCCAGCTCGCAAAGCAGGATGATGTCGGGCGAGCTGTCGAGCTTGCGGGCGAGGTCGAACAGAAAGACGGCCATCAGGTTTTTGAAATCGGCTTTCTGGGCGAGCACGATCGCCTTCATGATATCGCGTGCGTCGAACGCCTCGATCTCCTTCTCATTCGGATGAACGAAAGTGCGCATCGCGACCGCGGCGTGATCGGAGTCGATCATCTGATGGGCGAGCTGGCCGTAGAAGGTTTGATTATATTGCGCGGCTTCGGCGAAGCGGGCAACCGCTGCGGCCTCGTCCTTCATCGTCAGCGCGGTGCGGCCGAGCCAATATCCGGCCCGCGCGCGCCGCCAGGGCAGGCCGCCGGCCGCCGCTGAGGCCAGAAGATGACCGCGTGCGAGTTCCGGCTTGTTCAGGAAGCGCAGCGCGATCCAGCCGGCTAGGAATTCTGCGTCGCTCAAATCCCAGTGCTGCAGGCCGCCGCCATGCTCCTTGGCCAGATTATAGGCCATCTTCGGATAGCCGCTGTTCAGCGCCAGCCGCACCTGAGTTTCACGCTCGGCCCACCACACCGCCGGGGTGATCATCTTCGCCGGGGATTGCGGCGCCGAGCGCAGCAGGCTCCAGACCTTCTTCAAGTGGTTGGCGCGCCGCAGCCACTGGATGCGCGCGAGCAGCACGCCGGGGTCTTGTCTGATGTCCTTATCCAGATTGGTCAGCAGCGTGCCGGCGCGCTTGGAGCGTTCGACGGTGGCGATGCGCGCCTTGACCGAGGCCCGCCATTTCTTGTCGATCAGCGGCAGCATGCGCCCGACGGCTTTGAGATAGTCCTTCTTGTCCTGCATCAAGAGATAATCGGCGCGGGCGAGATGGTCCTCGGGCGTCAGCACATGCAGCTTGCGGATCTTCTTTTCGATCGACGGGGTCAGCACGTTGCCGCGCCAGGCTTCGCGGATGAGCTCGCGGCCTTCATCCGTCCGGTCGACGGCAATGAGAGCGCTGCCGAGCGCGGCAAGCCCGGCTCCGCTGACCGGCCGGCGTCCGGCGAAATAGGCGAGCACCTGTTTCGGGTCTTCATCCCGCCAGAACAGCGCGTCCTCGACGCTCTCCGTCAGATCGTCGCGGGCCGGCCAAAGCGGATTTTCGTCCAGAAAGGAGATGATCTCCTGCGCGGTCGTATCCGGAGCCTTGGCGCGGTAGTAGTACCAGCGGGCGAATTTCAGCACGACCGGGTCGTGCATCTTCTGCATCAGCGGATGGGCGTCCTCATACTCCTCATCCGAGACGAGGTTGACGAAATCCTTGAGCGTATCGACCTCGCTATCCGGCGGCGAATAGGACAAGAGCGGCGCCAGAGCGGCGTCGCCGTCTTCTTTGGCGAGCCGTCCGCGCGGCGGCGGCATGGCGGAGGCACTGGCCGCTTCGGCTTTCGCAGCGGGCGTCGCGGCCGCTGCGCCGGAGGCGGCATCCTTCTTTTCCGGAGAGGGCACCGGGTTCTGCTTCTCCGGCAGCGGCACCGCGCCGCGCTTGGCGACCCGGATTTCGCTTTTGTCTCGCCGGGATGCGGCATTTTCCAGGGGGACGTAGATCAGCGCCTTCGCCTCGCGCGCGATCATTCCGACCTTGGCCGACAGCGTCGTTGTGCGCTCGGAGACTTGACCGTCCGCCGTCTCGCTCGGCCATGGCCGCAGCACGCCGATAATGGCGGCGCATAGAGCGACAGTCGCCACGACCGCCAGCGCCGGCTTGAGAATGGAGCCGCGATGATCAGTTCTGCGCATCATAAAGTGGGATGTGATTTCCCCCTCAAGCGTCCTTCGGTCTCGAAAGCTGCGATCCGTGCTGATCGCGTTATTAAAGTTTTAACGATAGCCTAGCGGTTTCACGCCCGTTTGGCACGCTTTTCTGGTGTCATCCGCCTTTCAGTCACGTTGAAAAAGCTTAACGATCTCCTAGCTGACGGAAACGATTTCTAGAAACTAGTGGTCCGATTCCGGCATTTGCATCCGCTTGCGGCACGCCCGAGAGCAAATGCCGGAATCAAAAGGACCACTAGCAACTCTATGATTCTCGTGGAGCTTTTGAATTTGACATTTGAGCGCGAGCTCGCGGCAGGCGGGACTCAAATGTCAAATTCGCTCCATTAGCGCGTCTTGCCCGCTTGGGTCAAAATCACTATGGTCGCTTTAGGTTGATTATGAGGCGCGCCGATGAAGGCGCCCATACGATTTGGGAAGGCTCGCCAATGTTCAAGGGCTCATTTACGGCGCTGATCACGCCGTTTCAGAACGGCGCTTTCGATGAGGACGCCTTTCGCAAGCTGATCGAGTTTCAGATCCGGTCGGGGACGCATGGGCTAGTGCCGGTCGGCACGACCGGCGAGTCGCCGACCCTGTCTCATGACGAGCATCAGCGTGTGGTCGAGGTCTGCATCGGCCAGACGGCAGGGCGCATCCCGGTCATTGCGGGCGCCGGATCGAACAGCACGGCCGAAGCGGTCGAGTTGGCGAAATTCGCCAAGTCCGCAGGTGCGGACGCCGTTCTGGTGGTGACCCCCTATTACAACAAGCCGACGCAGGACGGCCTCTACCGCCATTTCAAGGCGATCAACGACGCGGTGGATGTGCCGATCATTATGTACAACATTCCGGGCCGCTCGGTGATCGACATGAGCGTGGCGACCATGGCGAAGCTGTTCGCCTTGCCCCATATCGTCGGCGTCAAGGATGCGACCGCCAATCTGGCGCGGGTCAGCCAGCAGCGTGCGGCGATGGGCGAAGATTTCTGTCAGCTCTCTGGCGAGGATGCCACGGCTCTCGGCTTCATGGCGCATGGCGGCCATGGCTGCATCTCGGTGACGGCGAATATCGCTCCGGCTCTGTGCGCCGAATTTCAGAACGCCTGCATCGAGTCCGACTTCGCGCGTGCGCTTACGATCCACGACCGGCTGATGCCGCTTCACGATGCGCTGTTCGTGGAGAGCAGTCCGGTTCCGGTGAAATATGCCGCCGAGCGCCTCGGTCTCTGCCGCGCCGAGGTGCGCCTGCCGCTCGCACCGCTCTCGGAGGCCGGGCAGCGCGTGGTCGAGGATGCGCTGCGGCGCTACGGGCTTCTCCTCAAGGAAGCCGCGAGCGCATAAGGCGTCAAGATCATGGCCATAGCGAAAAATCAGCCGCCGCGAAAGATCGTGGCGGAGAACAGAAAGGCGCGCCACGCCTATGAAATCCACGAGGTGTTCGAGGCCGGCATCGCGCTGTCCGGCTCGGAGGTGAAATCCCTGCGCCAGGGCAAGTCGAACATTGCGGAATCCTATGCGACCGAGGAAGGCGGCGAGATCTACGTCATCAATGCCTATATTCCGGGCTACGCCGAGGCGAACCGCTTCAATCACGAGGAGCGGCGGCCACGCAAGCTCCTGCTGCATAAGCGCGAAATCGCCAAGCTGATCGGCGCGGTCCGCCGCGAGGGCATGACGCTGGTGCCGCTGAAGCTTTATTTCAACGATCGCGGCCGGGCCAAGCTTGAGCTGGCGCTGGCTCGCGGCCGGAAGCTGCACGACAAGCGGGAAGCCGAAAAGGCGCGCGACTGGGACCGCCAGAAAGCGCGGCTGCTGCGCGAGAAAGGCTGAGCGCCGCCGCTCCAGCCTGAGACACCGGTGTGTCGTTACAGAATCTTTTTCTCGGCCTCCTCGACCGAATAGCCAAGCTTGTCCAGCCCCTCCTCCAGATAATCGGCGAGCAGAGGGATGCCGAGCAGATAATCTTCCGTCTTGTTGACGTGCTCGGATTTTGCCGTCTCGATCGCATCGTCGAGTTCATCGGGCGCGAAGGAGCCGCGCCCCAGCCAGGCGAGCGCAACAAGGCTGGCCTGCTCGTCTTCATTCAGGCTGGAAATGAACTCGGCCAATTCGCTCCTCGTGGAGTCGTTTGCGAAATTCTCCAGGATCGAGTTGCCGTCGTCCTCTCGAAAACCACTGCCGAACGCGTCCTCCCAGCTTCCAGTCTTCGAGTCATATTCCCGGGCGCGAACGATGACATGGGCCACTTTCGAAGTCGAAATTTCGAGCATAATACGACTCTTATGCAATTGGCG
Source organism: uncultured Alphaproteobacteria bacterium (assembly GCA_963798805.1). Classification (GTDB taxonomy): domain Bacteria; phylum Pseudomonadota; class Alphaproteobacteria; order Rhizobiales; family Rhodomicrobiaceae; genus CAVZCK01. Next base: position 1,314,116 of record CAWCVC010000010.1, on the reverse strand, counting down.
CCAAAGATGCTTGGATACGAGAAAGGCTAACTAGCCTACATCCCGAGTATCGCCCGGATCAAGATATGTTTGAACGGCGCTGAAAACAGTCTCGAACATCTCCGGTGTGAGCATACCAGTATTGGTATTGTACCGGGAACAATGATAGCTGTCGAAAACCTGCATGGCGCGTCCCGGCAGCCGATGCACAGCGCCATGCCCGAAAGGAAAATCTTTAAGTTTCAAGCCCAAAGCGCCCAGCGTCGCCACATGGGCGATCCTGCCGAGCGCCACAATTGCCCTGAGATTGGGCAAAACTGAAATGCGCTGCTTCAAAAACTGACGGCACATATTGATTTCGGACGTCTCCGGCTTGTTCTGCGGCGGCACGCAGCGCACGGCATTGGTGATCATGCAGCGGTCGAGACGCAGGCCGTCATCGGCCCGCTCCCCATAATCGCCGCAAGCGAAGCCGAATTTGAGCAAAGTGCCGTAAAGCAGCACGCCGGCATAGTCGCCGGTGAACGGCCTCCCGGTGCGGTTGGCGCCGCGCAGGCCGGGCGCGAGGCCGACGATGAGCAGTCTCGCATCCTCATCGCCGAAGGACGGCACCGGAGCATTGAACCAGTCCGGGTTGGCCGCGCGATTTTCCTGTCTGAACGCCACGAGGCGTGGACAGAATGAGCAGTCGCGGCAGGGTTCTGCGCCGGTCATGACGTTTTCGTTGTTGGATGGAGGGCCGGTCTGAAATGCGCCCCCATTTTCTGAATGAAAAACGGGTGGCGAAGCAAACGGATTATCAGTGAAAACAGCTTACCGATGCCTCTAGCTTGTCCCGGAGAACGCCCAGCACGTTTCCGGGATTTGCTGACGGCTCGATGGGCGTTCTGCCCGATCGCCGGCGCGCGGCTACACGTCGGCGAAATCGTCCGAATTGGCGTTGCTGAAGTTGGACCCAGCCGATCCGCGTCCGCCGCCGCCTTCGCGATAATGATCGTTCTGCACCCGGCAGACCTGCTCCTCGAGATCGGCAAGGTCGACGAAATGATCGGCCTGGCGGCGAAGCTCGTCGGAGACCATCGGCGGCTGCGTGTTCATCGTCGAGACGACGCTGACCCGCCTGCCCTTCTGCTGCAGCGCCTCGACGAGAGTGCGGAAGTCGCCGTCGCCCGAGAACAGCACCACGTGGTCGAGATGCTCCGCCAGCTCCATGGCATCGACGGTCAGCTCGATATCCATATTGCCTTTGATCTTGCGGCGCCCGGAGGCGTCGGTGAACTCTTTCGTCGGCTTGGTCACCATGGTGTAGCCATTGTAATCAAGCCAGTCGATGAGCGGGCGGATCGAGGAATATTCCTGATCCTCCGCCAGGGCGGTATAGTACAGGGCGCGCAGTAACCGTCCCTGAGAGCGGAACAGGGTCAGAAGCCTTTTGTAGTCGATGTCGAATCCAAGAGCCTTGGCAGTTGCGTAGAGGTTTGCGCCGTCGATAAAAAGCGCGATCCGTTCCGAAGGGTAAAAATTCAATTTCATATGGTCCTTCCTGAGAAGCGAAAACGCTCGGCGAAACGCCGAGGCGGTCTCATCTTCCCGTCGTTACCCCCAGCCCCCTGGGGTTTATTGTCGATAACAAAAACCTGCCGGTGCACACGTTGTCAGAAATGATTATCATAAGCTTGGGGTCGAATGTAACCAGTCGGTGGGGCGATTCTGCTGCCACGATCCGCGAAGCAATAAACGAGCTCGGACGGTTCGGAATCAGCGTGTTGCGCCAATCGCGCCTTTACGAAACGACACCCTACGGACTGGCCGCGCAACCCGACTTCACAAATGCCGCAGCCTTGATCGATACCTCGCTTTCGCCCATCGCGCTGCTCGCCGTGCTCAAGAAGATCGAAATTCGAGCCGGTCGACAAGCGTCGGTACGTTGGGGCCCGCGGGCCCTCGACATTGACATATTAGACTACAAGCGACGAATCTTAAATTGGTCAAAGGGACCTATCCAGCTTTTTAAATGTAAACAATTAACACTGATTCTGCCACATCCAGGTATCGCCAACCGGCCTTTTGTCCTTCGCCCGCTTCTCGATATCGCCCCCCGCTGGCATCATCCGGTATACGGGTTATCCGCTATGCAGCTCAATAAGCGACTGAGTTCGGCCAGAATGGGGCGAATTGTTAAGGTCTTTGATTAAACTTATCGTCTCTAAAGAGTCGCGGAAGCTTGCGTGAGCGGCAAAAAATCGCTACCTAAAGGAGAAGATTTTTCCCGACATGAGAAGGGGGTAATTCCGCCATGGCTCGCGTGACGGTTGAAGATTGCGTCGATAAGGTTCCAAATCGGTTCGAGCTTGTCCTGCTCGCAGGGCACCGGGCCCGGTCGGTCTCGGCCGGCGCGCCGATCACCGTCGAGCGCGAGAACGACAAAAATCCGGTTGTCGCCCTTCGCGAGATTGCCGAGCGGACCATTTCGCCGGAGGATCTCAAGGAAGATCTGATCCATTCGATGCAGCGTTATGTCGAGGTGGACGAGCCCGAACCCGACGCTGTTCCGCTCCTGTCGTCCGGCGGATCCGAGAGACCCATTCTCGGTCGCGACGATCCGTCTTCCGATCTCGTCATCGACCGCATGACCGAGGAGGAGCTATTACGTGGCCTCGAACGCAGCATTCCATCCGATCAGCACCCCAACAACCGGTCTCGCTGACGGCCAAAACGGAGGTTCTGTAACCGGCGAAAGGCGGGCGAGGGCTCCCGTCATGATGCGTCAATATGAGCTGGTCGAAAAGGTCCAGAGCTATAACCCTGCGGCGAATGAGGACCTTCTAAACCGAGCCTATGTTTACGCGATGCGCGCGCACGGCAATCAGAAGCGCGCATCCGGCGATCCCTATTTCTCGCACCCTCTCGAAGTCGCTGCGATCCTGACCCAGTACGAGTTGGACGACGCCACCATAGCGACCGCCCTCCTGCACGACACCATCGAGGACACCGAGACCACCAGGGCCGAGATCGACCAGCTTTTCGGCGGCGAGATCGGCGCCCTTGTCGACGGGCTGACCAAGATCGACAAGCTCAATCTGGTCAGCAAGCGCGCCGAGCAGGCCGAAAATTTCCGCAAGCTGCTGATCGCCATCTCCAGCGACATTCGCGTGCTGCTGGTGAAGCTGGCGGACCGGCTGCACAATATGCGCACGCTCGAGCATATGAAGCCGCACAGCCGGCAGCGGATCGCGCAGGAGACGCTGGACATCTATGCGCCGCTCGCCGGCCGCATGGGCATCCAGGACATGAAGGACGAGCTCGAGGAGCTCGCCTTCAAATGGCTCCATCCGCGGGCCTATGAAGCTCTGATGGGCCAGCTTGCGGTCCTGCGCCAGCGCAACAGGAACATCATCGAGGTCATCGAAACCGCGCTGCGTAGCAAGCTGGACGAGCACGGGATTACCGGCAAGGTCTCCAGCCGCGAGAAGCGGGCCTATTCCATCTGGCGCAAGATGGAGAACAAGCAGATCTCGCTGGAGCAGCTATCGGACATTTACGGCTTCCGCGTCGTCGTCGACAACGTCGAGGACTGCTATCGCGTGCTCGGCGCCATCCATACGACTTGGCGAACGGTGCCGGGGCGGTTCAAGGATTATGTCTCGACCCCGAAATACAACAATTACCAGTCGATCCACACCACGGTGATCGGTCCGAGCCATCAGCGCGTCGAGCTGCAGATCCGGACCAGGATCATGGAGGAGATCGCCGAATTCGGCGTTGCGGCGCACGCCCTCTATAAGGACGGCGTGGTGTCGCCGAACGGCAATCCGAACGCCTCGGCTTTCGAGGACCCGACGCCCTATCAGTGGCTGCGCAAGCTGGTCGCCAATCTCCTGGAAGGCGACAATCCGGAAGAGTTTCTGGAACATACCAAGCTCGAGTTGTTCCAGGACCAGGTCTTCTGCTTCACGCCCAAAGGGCGCCTGATCGCCCTGCCGCGCGGCGCCACGCCGATCGATTTCGCCTATGCCGTCCACACCAATATCGGCCATAGCTGCGTCGGCGCGAAGGTCAATGGCCGGCACATGCCGCTCGTCAGCGAGCTGCGCAATGGCGACGAGGTCGACATCATCACCTCGGACGCGCAGACGCCGCCGCCGGCCTGGGAGAGTATCGTCGTCACCGGCAAGGCGCGCTCCGCCATCCGCCGCGCCACCCGCGAGGCGATCCGCAAGCAATATGGCAATCTTGGCCGCAATATCCTGAAGGCCATCTTCGCCGAGCAGGAGAAGAGCTATTCTGACGAAGCGGTCGTGGCCGCTCTCGGGCATCTGTCGCAGAAGACACTGGATGATGTGCTGGCGCAGGTCGGCCGGGGCGAGCTGAAGGCGGCCGAGGTGTTCAAGGCGGTCTTCCCGGAGGAGGCCTTGCCGGAGCCGCCGAAGCGCAAGGCGATTAAGCGCTCCGACGACGGCTGGTTCAATCTGCGCCGCGTGGCGAACCTGCGCTTCCGCTGGCCGGGCGGCGTACCCGAAGTCCATGCCGTCAACGGCGCCAACGGCGTGCCGATCCGCACCGCGAAAGGCGACCTGCCGATCAAATTCGCGCCGGGCGGCGCCATCCCCGGCGAGCGCATCGTCGGCATCATGGAGCCCGGCGAGGGCATCACCATCTTCCCGATCCACTCGCCGCTGCTGAAGGACCATTTCGACCACAATGACCGCTGGATCGACGTCACCTGGGACATCGACGAAGGCTCGACCGAGCGCTTCCCGGCCCAGGTCCGCGTGACGGCGATCAATGCGCCGGGCTCGCTGGCCAAGATCGCCAGCGTCATCGGCGACGCCAGCGGCAATATCGACCGGCTGCAGATGATCGGCCGCCGCGAGGATTACACCGACATGCTGATCGACCTGGAGGTATGGGACGTGAAGCATCTGCGCGACATCATCAACGGCCTCAAGGGGCTGTCGGCGGTGAGCGATGCCGAACGAGTGCTGTCATAGCCGGCGGGCCCTACGGCAGCCTCGATGCGGCCCGGGGCGGCTCGCGCCTAGGGGTTCGAACCTAACGCTTCGAACCGCTCGCCCTTTTGCTGATGGATCATTTGAAGTCCTTGCCTCAATCCCCCCACGCGACGCGAGGACTCAAATGTCATGTTTGATCCACTAGAGCGGCGGCCTTTCAATTGAAATCGGAAGCGCCGCTCCACCCGTTCGTTTTGACATCGGATTTGTCCGAAAACCGCTTCGCAGCCCCGCCTTCGCGGGGCCGTGCTTTTCGGTCCGATGCTCTAGAGCGGCGGATTCTTGATTGGAATCGGAGGCGCCGCTCTATCTGTTTGTTTTGGCATCGGATTTGTCCGAAAATCGCTTCGCACTTTTCGGTCCGATGCTCTAGCACTTGTGGAAATAGCGGTAAGTATCGGGCGCGCGCATCCATTTGAAATCGACGGTCAGGCCGCCATGCCGGCTGATCCAACCCTTGATATCCGCGGGATAGAGCTGACGCAGGAGCTGCGTCATGTCTTCCCGCTTAGCGAGGTGGAACCCGAATGACGCGTTCGGCGTGACGCAGATCTTGCTCCGAGGAATGTGGCCGAGCAGAACCGTGCAGGCTGATTGGCATGGACCGACGACCCGCACGCTGACGCCGCGCGCGGCGAGTCTCGCCCAGCGCTGATTATAGGCCGCGACCGATCCGCCATGGTTGTCGTAAACCTCGATGGTTTCCGCGACGGCGCGCGTGGCAAGAGGCGCAAGCGTCAGGAAGCCGGTCACGGCCAACATCAGCATCTTCATGATTCCACCCCAAAATTGTGCCTAGACGGATCAGAGCGCCAAAAAGCGAAGTCGAGCAATAATACCAAAAGCTTAGGCGGCGGTTCCCCAGGCCATGACGCTAGCGATGATCGGGGTTTTCGGAAAGCTCCGCCTCATCCGGATGGATGAGCGGCGGGGTCAATTTTTCGTGTGCCGCCCCGCAAGTCTCGCTTCGTTTGGCGGCGTCAAGCCGCGGGGTGGGATTCGAGGATAACGAGGCATCACAGCAGCGCCAGATGTCGCCCAGGAAGCCGTAAGGCTGTCCGGGGCCCCATTCGCCTCACCGCGAATTCATGCCGTGAGGTTAGGCCAATAGGCCCCGGATCTCCGCTTCGCTCCGTCCGGGGCGACGGAGGAGGGCCACTGGCGTCAACCCTCCATTCACCAAGCCGGCAGATCGCGAGGGCGAAGTTATCCCCGGCCCTCCCGCCGCTCCTATAGTCATCCGCGTCGCTTCCCTACGAGGGACGCCGGGCTTAAGACCGACTTGGCCTTGCGGGAAGCGATTGCGGTGCCTGGGTAATTCTTGCGTGCCACGGCCGAGTCGTGAGAAAGATGAGGCCGGCCGCGCGGGGTGGTGTAACGAACCCGTACCCAGGGGTTCCGCTCCGACCCACCCGTTGGCTGGAATGCGCGGGTCAAAGGGGTCGCCGGCGCGAGATGCGGGCCGGAAAGCTGCTGCCCCGCCCCCTGGCTCGACGAGCTCCGGGGCGCTGCCGGGCGTATCGAATGGATGAAGGCCGAGGCCGGCATCCGGTGAACCGATGCGATCTTTTTGCGCATCGATTTTGCCGAACTCCGGCCAAGCCTGCGTTCGGATCGATGCGCCCCCGTGGCAATGGAGCGGCTTTCGTGCGACGGCCGGCTCGGAAGAGCGCTGCCGGCGCCCCATGCTGGGTAAGAGGCGGAGCTGAGCCAGAATATCGCCGCGCGTGGGCAGCCGAGAGGCTGACAAATACATACGGACCAGCCTCACGGCTGCCCGCGCCGTCCCTTTGGGGCGGAATTGGTGCATGATCCCGCAAAAGTGGGAACCGGTTTTGCGGTAAAGATCATGCCCAGACAAAATCGCGAAACCTCGCGGGCCAGGCCCGACGAGGGGATCGGCGTTGGGCGCGGCATCGCCTCCCCTCTGTGTCGCCCCGGAAGCCGCATCGCGGCTGTCCGGGGTCCACTCGCCGCGCATCTAAGAGAGGAGACTGCCGATACGCCAATGGGTCCGGATCTCGCTGCGCTCGCCTGCCCCGCCTCCGAGGTGCCGGCCATGATGCCGGAACCGAGCGCGGCGAAGATGGCCGGGGCGAAAATGGCGCCTTGGAGCATGTCTTGTCCCCCGTCAGAGACCGGGGACGGCCTTGGCAAATCATGGGGTAATGCCGTTCGCGCCAGAATGCGATACGCAATCGAAGGCTCCGGCGCGAATCCCGCTCACTCCCCGCGCTTGCGCTTTTTCCGCGGCGCCCATAAAACCGCGCGCATGACCGACGACGATGTCCTGAAGGAATTCCGGGGAGCGCGCGCGCTGCTGACCGGGCATTTCGTGCTGACCTCTGGGCTGCACAGCAACACCTATCTGCAATGTGCGCGGGTGATGATGGATGCCGGCCGCGGCGGGCGGCTCTGCGCTGCGCTTGCAGAAAAGCTGAAGGCCGCCGGCGCGGGACCGTTCGACCTGGTGACGTCACCGGCGATGGGCGGCGTCGTGGTCGGCTATGAAATGGGGCGCCAGCTCGGCGTGCCGGCGCTGTTTTTCGAGCGCGTCGACGGAGAATTTCAGCTTCGGCGCGGCTTCACCATCGAGCCGGGCGCGCGCGTCCTCATGGTGGAGGATGTCGTCACCACGGGCCTGTCCTCGCGCGAATGCATCAAGGCGATCGCCGAGGAGGGCGGCGTGCCCGTTGCGGCGGCGTGTCTCGTCGACCGCTCCGGCGGCAAGGCCGACCTCGGCGTCCCGCTGACGGCGCTCGTAACACTCGACATTCGCAACTATCCGGCGGATGCTTTACCTCCTGAGCTTGCCGCGATCCCAGCGGTCAAGCCGGGGAGCCGCGGCCTCAGATAAGGAGGCTCTCATGCTGCCGAACGCATCGAGCTATGACGAGCTTTGCGCTCGTTTCCGCTGGGATATTCCCGAATTCTACAATATCGGCGTCGATGTCTGCGACCGCTGGGCGGACGCCGAGCCGGATCGCCTGGCGCTGATCGATGCGCGCGAGGAGGGCGACCGGGCCATCAGCTATGGCGAGCTGCGCGCCCTCTCCAATCAGACCGCGAACCTCCTGGCGGAGCAGGGCATCGAGCGCGGTGATCGGGTCGGCATCCTGCTGCCGCAGACGCCCGAGACCGCCTACGCCCATATCGCCGTCTACAAGCTCGGCGCCATCGCCATTCCGCTGTTTACGCTGTTTGGCGCCGAGGCGCTGGAGCACCGCTTGGCGAATGCCGGCGCAAAGGCGGTCGTTACCAATGCGGAAGGCGCCGCAAAGCTTGCGAGGCTGGCCGGCCGCCTTCCCCAGCTTCGCCTGGTGCTCAGCATCGACGGCGCGAGCGGCGATGCGGCGGATTTCCACGCGTTGCGCCGTGCGCAGCCGGACAGCTTCGCGCCGGTCGCCACCAGCGCCAACGATCCTGCTCTGATCATCTATACCTCCGGCACGACGGGACTGCCCAAAGGTGCTCTGCACGCCCATCGCGTGCTGCTCGGCCATCTGCCAGGCGTCGAGATGAGTCATGATTTTCTGCCACAGCCGGGCGACCGGATCTGGACGCCGGCCGACTGGGCCTGGATCGGCGGATTGCTCGATGTGCTGATGCCGGCGCTGCATCATGGCGTCCCGATCGTCGCCAAGCGGTTCGAGAAGTTCACGGGCGAGGCGGCCTTCAGCTTGATCCGCAAGTATGGCGTGCGGAACGCCTTCCTGCCGCCAACCGCGCTGAAGCTGATGCGCGCTGCGCTCGATCCCGCCCACGGACGGCAGGTTGAGATGCGCAGTGTCGCCAGCGGCGGCGAAACGCTCGGCGCCGAGCTTCTCGATTGGGGCCGCAAGGTCCTCGGCGTCACCATCAATGAGTTTTACGGCCAGACCGAGTGCAACATGATCGTCTCCTCCTGCGGCGCGATAATGCAGGCCCAGCCCGGCGTGATGGGGCAGCCGGTGCCCGGTCACGATCTCGCCGTGATCGACCCCGGCGGCGAGCCCGTCTCGAACGGCGAGCAGGGTATGATTGCCGTGAGATGGCCCGACCCGGTGATGTTCCTCGGCTATTGGGCGAATGAGGAGGCGACGCGCCAGAAATTCCTCGGCGACTGGCTGGTCACCGGCGATCAGGGCGTGCGCGAGCCGGATGGCCGCATCCGCTTCATCGGCCGGGATGATGATGTCATTAACTCGTCGGGCTATCGCATCGGTCCGGGCGAGATCGAGGATTGCCTGATGCGGCATCCTGCCGTCGAGATGGCCGCAGCGGTCGGCAAGCCGAACCCGGAGAGAGGCGAGATCGTTAAAGCCTATGTGGTTTTGCGCAGCAGCTATGCCGCCAGCGATGATCTCGCCCGCGCCCTTGCCGAGCATGTGAAATCGCATCTGGCCGCCCACGAATATCCGCGCGAGGTCGATTTTGTGGAGGGCCTGCCGATGACGACCACGGGCAAGATTATCCGGCGGGAATTGCGCGAGCGGGCCAGACGCGAGGCCGACAACGCGGCATAATTGGGTTGTGCGGGTCCCCGTGGGTTCGCGTATAAAGGGAAGGATTGCCCCGATTTGCGCTCATTTACCAGCGATTATGGAGGCTGGAAGCCGGACGGGGAAAGCTCAAGCCCGTTTCTGATTTTTTGCAGCGCAACGTCGCACGATCTGGCATAAGTGCGCTGCAATAACTACTTGCTGAAACGGGGATCGGATCAAAGAGGCGCTATCTGCAGCGTGGAGAGTGCCTGCCGGTCCTGGGATAAAAGATGCTGTTCAAGCGTGCAAAACCGGTGAGCTTCGGCGAACGTTTGAGGCTTTCTCTTTGGCCAAGACGGAGCTGGCGCCGGTCACTGCGGTATGTGTTGCTCCGGCTCAAGCGCGTGCCGTCCTCACCTCACAGAATCGCTATCGGCGCGGCGGCTGGCGTCTTCGCCGTGTGCACGCCGTTCCTTGGCGGACAGCTTGTGATTGCGGGGCTCCTGGCATGGGTTCTGGGCGGCAGCATTCTTGCGTCGTTCCTGGCTTCCTTTGTCGGCAACCCGCTCACCTATCCGATCATCTGGTTTTCGACCTATAATCTCGGCAATGTGCTTCTCGGCGCTACGGCGACCGCGCGCCTCGTCGATCTTCAAAGTAAGGCGTCGGCGCTCTGGGACGGCACGGTTCAGATGTCGCCGGACGCAATGGCCGACGCGGCTGAGAGCCTCTGGCCGGTGCTGAAGCCCATGGCCGTTGGATCGCTGCCGCTCGGTGTGTTTGCCGCCAGCGTCGCTTATGTCGGTGTTCGCCGGCTGATTTCGGCGTCGCATGCGCGCAAACGGGCGCGGACCAGCCTGCGCGCCGCGACGCAGATTGGAAGTTGACTGACGATGCGGCCTTTGCGTCTCGGTGTGAACATTGATCACGTCGCGACCCTCCGCAACGCGCGCGGCGGCGTGCATCCCGATACGCTGCGTGCGGCCGAAATTGCCATCGAAGCGGGCGCGGACGGCGTCACCGCGCATTTGCGTGAGGACCGTCGCCATATCCGGGACGACGACATTGCCCGGCTGATGGCAACGATCTCGCGCCCGCTCAATCTGGAAATGGCTGCGACCGAGGAGATGCTCGAAATCGCCTGTGCGCGGCAGCCGAACGCCTCATGTCTCGTGCCAGAGCAGCGTGCGGAACTGACGACCGAAGGCGGACTGAATGTCGCGGGACAAAAAGACGATCTGACCGGCTATGTGGCTAAGCTTCGAGATGCCGGCATCCGCGTCTCGTTGTTCATCGATGCGAGCCCCGAACAGGTCAAAGCGTCGCGAGAAGTCGGGGCGGATATCGTCGAGTTGCATACCGGCCGTTACTGCGAGGCTGCGCTGGGGAAGAAGGAGGCTGAGCGCCGGGCCGAACTGCAGCGGTTGATTGACGCCGCGGCGCTTGCGGATCACCTCGGTCTTGAGGTTCATGCCGGTCACGGCCTCACCTTCGATACGGTCGGTCCGGTCGCTGCCATCCCCGAGGTTGTCGAGCTCAATATCGGCCATTTTCTTGTCGGCGAGGCTCTGTTCATTGGCCTCGGCGAAAGCGTGCGCCGCATGAAATCGCTGATGGCCCACGCGCGCCAAGGCGCGGCCGGCCGCACATGAGATTGCCTTGATGATCATCGGTCTCGGCAGCGACGCCATCGACATCAGGCGGATCGAGCGCAGCATCGAGCGATATGGGGAGCGTTTTCTCACCCGGATCTTTACGGATATCGAGCGCCAGAAATCGGACCGCCGACGTCTGCGCGCTGCATCTTATGCCAAGCGGTTCGCGGCCAAGGAAGCCTGCGCTAAGGCGCTCGGGACCGGACTGAGCCATGGCGTGTTCTGGCGCGATATGGGTGTCGTCAACCTGTCCTCGGGAAAACCGACGATGAGATTGACGGGCGGCGCGGCGGATCGGCTGGTGACTCTGATCCCGGCCGGCCACAAGGCGCAGATCGACGTGTCGATCACCGACGACTTCCCTATGGCCCACGCGATCGTGATAATATCGGCTGTGTCAGAATAAGCGGCATCCGGCGGTTTTTTGATTTGCACCTGCGGTGACGCGGGCGTATTTGCCTTTGCGTGGCCGTGTTACTATCTGACGGTACCAGCGGCCTGGGAGTGGGAACGGATCTGATGAGCAGTGAGACGAATGTGAAGGAAAAAGAGGCCGAGGGCGGAGGTCTGATGGATACCGTCCGCGTGATCATTCACGCCCTGATCATCGCGCTCCTGGTCCGCATATTTCTCTATCAGCCGTTCAATATTCCCTCAGGCTCGATGATTCCGACGTTGCTTATCGGCGATTATCTGTTCGTCTCCAAATTCAGCTACGGCTACAGCAAATATTCCTTCCCCTGGAGCCCCAATCTTCTCGACGGCCGCATCTTTTCCTCGGAGCCGAAGCGCGGCGATGTCGCCGTATTCAAGCTCCCACGGGACAATGAGACCGATTACATCAAGCGCGTGATCGGCCTGCCGGGCGACAAGATTCAGATGATTAACGGCATCCTTCACATCAACGGCAAGCCGATCAAACGCGAGCGGGTCGATGATTTCGTCGGCGCGGGATCGACTTGCAACTACCGCCACCAGGAACAGATACGCGTACCCAGCTATGTCGAGACACTGCCCAACGGCGTGAAATACCAGACGCTCGACTGCACCAACGGCTCTGAAGGCGACAACACGCAGTTGTTCGTCGTGCCGCCGGATCATTATTTCATGATGGGCGACAATCGCGACAACTCATCGGACAGCCGCTTCAGCACCTATACCGGGGTCGGCTATGTGCCTCGCGAAAATCTGATCGGCCGCGCCGATATCATCTTCTTCTCCATCGATGAAGACGCGAGCCTGTTCGAGCCTTGGCGTTGGCCGTTCGAGATCCGCTGGTCGCGGTTCTTCCATATCATTCACTGAAGGCCGTGGTAAGCCGTACGGATGTCAAGAAGCTCCAGCAGCGGATCGGCTACAAGTTCCGCAATCCGATAATCCTGCATGAGGCTCTGACCCATGCCAGCGCCGCCCATGGGCAGAAAGGCATTGCCAATTATGAGCGCCTGGAATTTCTAGGCGATCGCGTCCTCGGCTTAGCGATTGCCGAGCATCTGTTCCACGTATTTCCGGCGGCTCCCGAAGGCGAGTTGGCCCGGCGTTTCAACAAGCTGGTGCAAAAAGCGACTTGCGCCGCTGTGGCCGCGGAAATCTCACTTGGTTCGCATATCAGGCTTGGTGACAGCGAAGCGCGGGCTGGCGGTCGGAAGAAGGACAGCATTCTGGCTGATTGTTGTGAGGCGCTCTTGGGGGCGATCTATCTCGACGGCGGCTGGGAGCCTGTCAAGACATTCATCCTGACCTATTGGGTCCCGCACATGGCGGAAACCGTCGAACTGGTTCCAGTCGACGCCAAGACTACTTTGCAGGAATGGGTTCAGGGGCGCGGCGAGACCAGGCTGCCGCGTTATGTCAAGATCGGGTCTTCGGGTCCCGATCACGCGCCGCTCTTCGTCTACGAGGTTCGTGTGGAAGGCCTCGAGCCGGCGCGCGGAAAGGGCCGGTCGCGCCGCGCGGCGGAGCAATCCGCAGCCGAGGCGATGTTGATCCGTGAAGGCATCTGGAACGGCGCCTCATGATAGAGACGGGCAACAGGGCGGCGGGCGATCGCGAGCCCGAAGGCCGCGGCGGCGCGGAGACACGCTGCGGTTTCGTCGCCGTCATTGGCGCGCCGAATTCCGGCAAGTCGACGCTCACAAATCGTCTTGTCGGGACCAAGGTGTCGATCGTCAGCCACAAGGTGCAGACCACGCGCTCGCAGATCCGCGGCATCTTCATCCACGGGCAAAGCCAGATCATCCTTGTCGACACGCCGGGGATTTTTCGCCCAAAACGCCGGCTCGACCGAGCCATGGTCGATGCTGCGTGGGGCGGCGCGCGCGATGCCGACGCCGCTATCGTCATAGTCGATGCGGCCAAAGGCATCGACGAAGAGGCAGAGGCCATTCTCGACGGCTCGAAGGATCTGAAAATGCCGGTGGCGCTTGCGCTTAACAAGGTTGATCGCATCGGACGCGACGACAGGCCGACCCTGCTGACGCTTGCCGAAAGAGCTTCGGGGCAGGGGCAATTCGACCGGATTTTCATGATTTCCGCGGCGAATGGCGACGGTGTCGATGATCTCAAGGATTATCTCGCGGAGACCGCCCCGCCCGGACCGTGGCTCTATCCGGAAGATCAGATCAGCGACGCGCCGCAGCGCCATTGGGCCGCCGAGGTCACGCGCGAAAAGATCTTTCAGCGGCTGCACGACGAGTTGCCTTATGCCTCGACCGTCGAGACGACGGACTGGAAGACGCTGAAAGACGGCAGCGCGCGCCTCGAGCAGACGATCTTCGTCGAGCGGGAGAGCCAAAAGAAGATCGTGCTCGGCAGCGGCGGGGCGACGATCAAGGCGATCTCGATGGCCGCTCGGCAGGAGTTGCAGGAGGCGCTCGGCACCAAGGTGCATCTCTTTGTCTTCGTCAAGGTGCGCGAGAAATGGGGCGACGACCCTGAGCGCTATCGCGAGATGGGCTTGGACTATCCGAAGAGCTGATCGGTGATTGGCCTGCTCGACGACTGCTGTCACGCCGGCCCGTTAACCCGCCGGGCGAGGGTGAGAGAAAACGATTTGAATGACATTCTGGGATTCAGCGTATGGGCTTATCTTGCGTATCGAGGCTTTGCCTCGCCCCTTTTCTACTGCTCGGATTCGTGACCGTGACCGCCGCCGCGCCCGCCGAAACATCTATCGAAGCGGCCGGCCCGCTCGGGCCTTTGAGAGGCACGATGCTCTCAGCATCCGTACCCAAAGCCCCTGTCGTGCTGATCGTGCCCGGCTCCGGCCCGACTGACCGCGACGGCAACAATCCGCTGGGAGTCAGGGCGTCTTCCTACCGGCTGCTCGCCGAAGGCTTGGCCGCGCGGGGGATCAGCTCCGTCCGCATCGACAAGCGCGGGATGTTTGGAAGCCGGGAGGCCGTTGCCGATCCGAATGACGTGACAGTCGCCGATTATGTGCGCGATCTGCATGCGTGGGCGAGCGCCATCCGGCGCCGCACCGGCGTCCACTGTGTCTGGCTGCTTGGCCACAGCGAGGGCGGACTGATCGCGCTCGCCGCCGCGCAGAAGCCGCAAGATCTTTGCGGACTGGTCCTCGTGAGCACACCCGGCCGGCGAATGGCAGCCATCCTGCGTGATCAGCTCAAGTCCAATCCCGCCAATGCGCCAATTCTCAATCAGGCGCTTGCCGCCGTCGACGCAATCGAAGCGGGACGGCGGATCAACGATCGGATGCTGCATCCAGCATTGCGACCGATCTTTCGTTCCGACGTGCAGAACTACCTGATCGATCTGTTCTCCTATGATCCGGCCGCCCTGATCGCGAAGGTCCACAAGCCGGTGCTGATCGTTCAGGGCGCACGAGATATGCAAATTCATGAAGTGGATGCAAAAAAGCTGAAGCTGGCCTATCCTGAAGCGAAACTGGTGATCCTGCCCGGCGTCAATCACGTGCTGAAACCGGTAAAGGCCGACAGCATCCCGGCCAATCTCGCGACTTACTCCGATCCCGACCTGCCCCTCGCGCCGGGGGTCGTCAATGCGATCGCCGATTTCATTGCGAGCGGTGGTCAGGCGCGTTGATCTGTTGCGAATAAAATTCTACGCAAATCCGCTCGCAAGTCTCACCGGGACTGGAAAAATACGTATCGATGACGAGGCGTGATGTTGCCCAAGGTTGGTATTCACGTCGGCAAACGTCGTTCCAACTCGGTAGCCGCAATCCTGCAATATCGGCTTTGCGTTCTTCGACGCGCCGGCGGTGCTCGACCCGGTCGGAACAGATCAATTCCGCTTCGATAACTCTCTTCCCAGCTCTTTCGGCAACAGCCCGCCACGAAGAGCGCGTGATGGCAAGAGGATTGACCGAATCTGCGATGACCATGTGCCCCAGCTTCAGATTTGCCTCCGCCAATGCATACGCAACCATATAGCCGGCGGGGCCGACATCTTCGGTCAGAACCCCGGCGTCTCGGATCGCCTGTTCGATTGTGCCAATGCGCAGATAGACGGCGCTCAGGCGATCTGCCAGCATCTGTGCAATCGTCGTCTTCCCTGTTCCCGGCAGACCGCTCAACACCACCAGCACCACCGCCTCCTCTGTACGGCTTAGATCGCCGATCATCGCTATTATTGGCAACAAAAGCCTCGCTTTAAAGATGCGGCTGGAGCAGTTTACGACGCATGGATTGGATCGACACCGCCATCGTTCTCCACGCCCGGCCGCATGGTGAAAGCAACGCCGTGCTCGACGTCTTCTCGCGTCAGCACGGCCGGCATCCGGGGCTGGTGCGCGGCGGGCGCTCGCGCAAGATCCGGCCGGCGCTGCAGACCGGCAATCTCCTGAAGGTAGAGTGGCGCGCGCGGCTTTCGGAGCATCTGGGCTTTTTCGTCGTCGAGCTCGACACGCCTTACGCGGCGCGTGCACTCGACGACCGGCTGGCGCTGTCCGGCATCGGCTCACTCGCGACGCTCGCCGCGCTCCTGGCTGAGCGGGACCCTCATCCGGCGCTGTTCGATCTCGCAGTTCTGATGCTCGATCACATGGACGATCGGCGTTTATGGCCGGAAATCATGGTCCGCTGGGAACTGCGGCTGCTGATCGAGCTCGGCTTCGGTCTTGACCTGACGCGCTGCGCGGCGACCGGGCGCTCCGAGGATTTGATCTATGTGTCGCCGAAATCGGGCGTTGCCGTCTCGGGAGACGCCGGCGAGCCATATAAAAACAAGCTGTTGACTCTGCCCGCGTTCTTGCGCACGCCGGACGATCTGGCGGTATCGCGGCAGGAGGTCTTGGATGGTTTCGCCATGACCGGCTTTTTCATCGAGCGCTATCTGCACGAACAGCGCCATGCGCCTCTGCCGCCGGCCCGCTATGAGTTTCTGCGGCTCCTCACGCACGCACTGCAGTAGCTATCGACGGGTAACCCCTGCCTGCGGGGTCGGGACGTCATTTCCGCAAGGCTGGGAATCCGCTAAACAACGGTCGCTCCAGGTTAAGCCCAATGCCGGCGCGAGCGCGCAAGCTGCCGGGCTCTTTGCGATTTTCACCGCCGCCGCAGGAAATACAGCAATGGCGTTTCATCTGCTACTCGGCTCCGCGATCATCTCCGCGACCATCATCATCCATGTCGGCTTCACGGCGGCCGCCGAATGGGGCCTCAAGCGCGAGCATGTCTGGCCGGGCCGCCGCGCCGGGTTCATGCGCTTCGTCGTTGTGCTCGTAAGTATGACGCTTTTGCTGCTCGCTTCGATCAGCGTCAGCGTCTGGCTCTGGGCTTTGTGCCTCTTGTGGCTCGGCGTCTTCAAGGAGACCGAAACGTCGGTTTATTTCGCTCTCGAATCGTTCACGACGCTTGGCTTCGGCGATGTCGTCCCGGATAGACAATGGCGGATTCTTTCAGGGCTGATGGCCGCTAACGGTCTGCTCATTTTCGGCCTGACAACCGCGGTGTTGGTGGATTTTCTGTCGCGGTTCAGACGCGGGTGAAAAAACGCATCACGCACCAAAAAGCGGTGAAAAGCTTCGCAACCGTCCATTTCGTCGTGCTTGAAGCCGGAACCGCATAAGGCTAAGCAGGCAGCATGGCCGAAGATACGATTCTCGAAGAACCTGCTCCGATCGAGCCGGTCAATCTGCGCGATGCGCTGGAAGAGCGCTATCTCGCTTACGCCCTCTCGACGATCATGCACCGGGCGCTGCCCGATGTGCGCGACGGGCTGAAGCCGGTCCATCGCCGCCTGCTCTACGCCATGCGGCAGTTGCGGCTCGACCCCGATGCCGGCTTCAAGAAATGCGCGCGCGTGGTCGGCGACGTCATCGGTAAATATCACCCGCATGGCGATCAGTCGGTCTATGACGCGCTGGTGCGCTTAGCCCAGACCTTTGCCCAACGCTATCCGCTCGTGGACGGCCAGGGCAATTTCGGCAATGTCGACGGCGATAATGCCGCCGCCATGCGATACACCGAGGCGCGGCTGACCGAGGTCGCGGCGGCGCTCCTCGACGGCATCGACGAGGACACGGTCGATTTCCGCGAGACTTATGACGGCGAGGAAAATGAGCCGATCGTCCTGCCCGCAGATTTCCCGAATCTGCTGGCCAACGGCTCCTCCGGCATCGCTGTCGGCATGGCGACCTCGATTCCGCCGCATAACGCCGAAGAACTGTGCGACGCCGCACTCTATCTGATCAAGCACCCGCGCGCCTCCGTCGAAAAGCTGATCGATTTCGTCCCCGGCCCGGATTTCCCGACCGGGGGGGTTCTGGTCGAAGACCGCGCCTCGATCATCGAAGCCTATCGCACCGGGCGGGGCGGCTTCCGCCTGCGCGCGCGCTGGGAGAAGGAGGACACTGGGCGCGGCACCTATGTGATCGTCATTACGGAGATCCCCTATCTTGTCCAGAAGTCGCGCCTGATCGAAAAGATTGCCGAGCTCCTGGAGGCCAAGCGCCTGCCGCTGCTCGCCGATGTGCGGGACGAGTCCGCCGAGGACGTCCGTATCGTGCTGGAGCCGCGCTCGCGCGCCGTCGATGCGCTGGTGCTGATGGAGCAGCTTTTCAAGCTGACCGATCTCGAATCGCGCATCTCGCTGAACATGAACGTGCTGAGCCGAGGTCAGGTCCCGGTGGTGCTCGGCCTCTCTGAGGTGCTGACCGAATGGCTCGGCCATCGCAAGACCGTGCTGAAGCGCCGTTCCGAGCACCGGCTGAAGCAGATCGAGCATCGCCTCGAAGTGTTGGGCGGCTATCTCGTCGCCTATCTAAATATTGACGAGGTCATCCGCATCATCCGCGAGCATGACGAGCCCAAGGCCGAGCTGATCCGCCGCTTCAAGCTGACGGAGGTGCAGGCCGAGGCGATCCTCAATATGCGGCTGCGCTCCTTGCGCAAGCTGGAGGAGATCGAGATCCGCATCGAGCACGACAAGCTGACCGGAGAAAAGCGCGAGATCGTCGCGTTGCTCGGCTCGGACGAAAAGCAATGGCAGCGCATTTCCGAGCAGATCACCGAGACGAAAAAACGCTTTGGCAAAGCGACCGAGGTCGGCCGTCGCCGCACCGGCTTTGCCGAGCTGCCCGAGATCGATGCCGATGTCGAACAGGCCATGATCGAGAAGGAGCCAGTCACCATCGTCCTGTCCGAGAAAGGCTGGATTCGCGCTCTCAAGGGCCATCAGAACGAGATCGACAAGCTGCCGTTCAAAGCGGGCGACGGGCTGTTCCGCGCCATCCCGGCGCAATCTACCGACAAGCTCGTTTTATTCGCCTCCAACGGCAAATTCTTTACGCTCGAAGCGTCGGCCTTACCCGGCGGTCGCGGCCATGGTGAGCCGGTTCGGCTGATGATCGATCTGGAGGAAACGAGCGACATCATCGAGCTGTTTGTCCACAGGCCGGGGCGCAAGCTGCTGGTGGCCTCGAAGTCAGGCAACGGCTTCATCATAGCCGAGGACGAAGTCGTCGCGCAGACCCGGAAGGGCAAACAGATCATGACGGTTACGCCGCCCGATGCCGCCATAGCCTGTGTCGCCGCCGAAGGCGACAGCGTTGCCACGGTCGGCGCGAACCGTAAGATGCTGATTTTCCCGCTGGAAGAGGTCAACGAGCTGAACCGCGGCCGCGGCGTTCGCCTGCAGAAATTGCGCGAAGGCGGACTCGCAGACGTCACCGTTTTCCGCGCCGAAGAGGGCCTGCGCTGGCAGGAAGGCACGCGCGTGCGCACCTTCACGGAGCTTGCGGCTTGGCAGGGTAAACGTGCTCAGGCGGGCGCGGTTGTCCCCAAAGGTTTCCCCAGGGCGAACCGCTTCGGAATTACCGGTCTGTGAATGCCATAATTCGGCAACAGTTCACGCTAAAAGCTAGGTTAACGAATTTTAACGACCGGCTATGCACGCCGAAGATGTACTGGTGTCTTCGAAGCAGATGGCGGAAAGCGGGCCAGCCGGATAGAGCGGGGAAGCATGCTGTTACGAGCGGGTGCCGCGGCTGTTCTTTTTTCGGCCCTGACGCTGAACCATGCCGCTGCCGGCGAATGCGGGCGTGAAGCCCTTGCCGCGGTCGTTAGCGAAGCGAGCGCGGCGTTGAACGCCATGAACGACGCTCACAAGCAGGATTTTCAAGCAAAGCTTCAACTTCTCAAGACCCGTAGAGGCTGGTCCGACGCGGACTACGTGACCAACGCACGTCCTTTCGTTCAGGATGAGCGCATCGCCGCCATTGACACCGAGAGCAAGGCGCTGCTTGCCAAGATTCCGGAGCTGGGACAGACCGGCCAGCCCGCCGCCGCGCTTGCCGGCGTGGTCTCTTCGATCGAGACGCCCACGGACGGACGCTGCCCCATGCTCGCCCAGCTCCGCGGGTTAATGGCGAAAGTGGTCGAAAACAATCGCGCCAAGTGGAGCTACATGATCGGCAAGCTCGACGCCGCTCTGGATAGCGCGCGCCAGGCGAAGGCGGGCCAATGAGTCCGGCTCCCGGCCTCCAACGCGATCGCCTTCTGCCGAGTGTCGGCAAACCGAACGCTTGCCTTTCCGCCAAAATGACCTCAATTCGCGCATGTTTCGGATCGCGGCAACATCAGCCTGAAGGCCGCCTGCGTCTTCCGAGTAGAGTCTCAAATATTTCGCGTGGTGGCGGCGCTAATTCTGTCCGGCAATCTGCACGAATTGCAGACTTACCCACAACACGCGCCAATGTGCTCTTAGCCAATGCGGCATATGCGAATCGCATTATATTGCCGAAGCTACAGGCACAAAGTGCTTCGATTTCGCGCCGCAAGATGAGCAAAGCGTTAAGCGAGTCTTTCGTTCCGCAACGCCCAGAAATGGTTGGGCATTTGCGGATCTGCTACTTAGGCGCGAAAAACTGCCGTTTTCGTGGCCGTTCAGCCACAAGCGGTCGTTGGATGAAGGCGTTGAGCGGGGTTCTTGTTTACCGCCCCGAGGGTTTCGTCTAACAAAATTTGTGTAAGCCCGACGAGCCGATGGGAAACGAAAGCTGGCTCGGAAAGGCTAAGAAATTTGGGTCGTCAGCACCATGGGGTTTATCCGCTGGCAGACTTGAATGGCAGAGACCTCCGGCGCTGACGTGAAGGTGTCTCTGTATTTGGGAAAGGCCCGGCAGGTCCAAGCCTGGGGGGCTGTTTGGAGAGAGAGATGATTGGGGGATCCATGAAGATGACCAGTCGCTTTGCTTTGGTCGCGGCTGCCGGTTTGCTCCTTGGCGCAACTGTTTCAGCTAAGACTGTGAAAGCTGCTGATCTGGGCGGCGGGTGCTGCGCCGATCTGGAAGAGCGTGTTGCCGAACTCGAAGCCACGACCGCTCGCAAGGGCAATCGCGTCGTTTCGCTGCAGGTCTATGGCCAGGTGAACAAGGCCCTGTTGATCTGGGACGACGGCCAGGACAGCGACGCTTATGTCGTCGACAATACCACGTCGGGCAGCCGTATCGGCTTGATCGGCAAGGCGAGCATCAAGCCGGGCTGGACGGCCGGTTACAATCTGGAGTTCGACTACCTCAATGCGCCTGCGAACGGTGTGAGCCAGTTTGACTCCGGCGGCACGGGCGTGCCGAAGTCGTCTGGCGGGCTTAACAGCATCTTCAACATTCGCATGAACAATCTGTATGTCGAGAGCGATCGTCTCGGCCGGGTTACCATCGGCCAGCAGTCGAGTTCGACGGATGGCATCGCCGAAATCGTGCTCGGCAACTCGATCTCGAGCGCCAATCTCGTGGTCGGAAATTCCTTCCTCATTCGCAGCGGCGCTGACCTTAACACCGGTGCGCAGCTCAAGACCTTTGTCAATGATCTTGATGGAGATCGGCTGAACTTGATCCGCTACGACTCGCCATCGATCTATGGCTTTATCGTGTCGGCGGCTTGGGGCGAGAATGACTACTGGGATGTCGCTCTTCGGTTCAAGAAGGAGTGGAATTCCATTCGGATCGCCGCTGGAGTCGGGTACAGTGAGGGTGATAAGAGTGATCTCGAGTGCAGCATCGCTGGTTGCTTTGATCCCGGTAACCCCACTGTGAAGACTGTGTCTGGATCAGTGTCCGTCATGCACGTCCCGACAGGTATCTACGGTGCGTTCGCCGCTGGCAGCCGTGATCTGGGCGAACCGGGCTTCAACGACGAGAACTATTGGTACGCTCAGCTCGGTATCGAAAAGAGGTTTCTGCCTTACGGCACGACGACGTTTTACGGCGAGTACGGAGACTACAAGGACTTCGCCTTCAACGGCAGCGATGCTACCCGCTGGGGCTTCGGCGTGACGCAGAAGATCGACAGTGCCGCCATGGAAATCTATGCGCAGTATACCAATTACAGCTTTGACGATCTGCCGATAGGCGACAGGCAGTCCATCCCGTTTGATGACCTCTCTTTGGTGCTGCTCGGTTCGCGCATCAAGTTCTGATCGGGTTTACCTAAGCTAATTGAGAGAGCCGCCCACAGGGGCGGCTCTTTTCGTTTGCAGGAGCCAATCTGCCGTGGCGACCTGTATGCTGTTCGTCAGCCGACTGCGATGGTATAGGCGTAGCTCACGCCGACGGCCGAAGACGTGATTTGGCCGTCTGCCACGATCGGCGCTAGTCCTGACGGCGTCTCAATCCCAAATTGTCTATGGAGAGACATCGTCAGGAGGTCGCATGACCGCGTCGGACAGGCTTATATTCCCCGGATCGCAAGGGCATTCGCTCGCCGCGCGACTGGAGCGTCCCGCCGGAAAGCCGAGAGCGACAGCGATTTTCGCCCATTGCTTCACCTGCTCGAAGGACGGTTTTGCCGCGAACTCGAATCGCCAGAGAGCTTGCGGAGCGTGGTTTTCAGGTGCTGCGCTTCGACTTCACCGGTCTTGGCGGCAGCGCAGGAGAATTTGCCAACACCAATTTCTCCTCTAACGTCCAGGATCTCATCGCCGCCGCCGACTATCTCCGGTCGGAGGGCCAAGCCCCTGAGTTGTTGATCGGCCATAGTCTGGGCGGCGCGGCGGTGCTCGCCGCAGCTGGCGATATTCCCGAGGCGACGGCCGTGGCCACCATTGGCGCTCCGTCCGATGCGGCCCACGTCGTGAAGCATTTCGCTGCGCATGTAGACGACATCCGCGAGAAAGGCGAGGCGGAAGTCGCGCTCGGCGGCCGCAAGTTCCATATCAGGAAGCAGTTCCTCGACGATCTCGAAGCTGCGAGTTTCCGCGACCGAATCGCGAAAATGCATAAGGCGCTGCTGATTTTCCATTCGCCGACGGACAACGTCGTCGGCATCGAGAACGCCTCAGCGATCTTCGAGGCGGCGAAACACCCAAAAAGCTTCATCTCGCTCGACGGCGCCGATCATATGCTGTCGCGGCGCGAGGATGCCGCCTATGTCGCCGAAGTGCTGAGCGCCTGGGCCTCGCGCTACATTACGGGAGAGACCGCGAAGGCAGAGACCGGCGCGGCGGAAGGCGAAGTGGTCGTGTCGGAGACTGGCGAAGGCAAATTTCAGCAGCGGGTCCAGGCCGGGCCGCACCGGCTCTTCGCCGATGAGCCGGCCGATGTCGGCGGCACCGACACAGGCCCCAGCCCTTACGATTTCCTCGCCATCGGCCTCGGCGCCTGCACGGCGATGACCGTGCGCCTCTATGCCGACCGGAAGCAGATTCCGCTCGACCATGTCGAGGTGAACGTCCGCCACGAAAAGCGGCATCTGGAGGACAGCAAGGACTGCGAGAACAATGACACCGCGCGAATCGACCATTTCGGCCGCACTCTGCGGCTCGGCGGCAACCTCACGGACGATCAGCGCCAGCGGTTGCTGGAAATCGCCAATCGCTGCCCGGTGCACCGCACCCTCGAAGCCGGCTCGCGCATCGACACCACACTCGAGAGCGAGAAATAGCACGCCGCAGGCATTCCGCGTCTGGCCCTTCGCCCCCGGCTTGCGCTAAGCTGCCCGCCGCATATCATCGAGCGGGCGCTGCACATTGCGCCTGAGAGGCGGAGGACGCGCATGGCCGGAGGCATCAATCGGCAGATTCTCTTTGCATCGCATCCGAACGGTGAGCCGACGCCGGAAAACTTCCAATATGCTGAAACGCCGGTTCCTGCGCCGGGCCTGGACCAGATTCTTCTCCGCAACAAGTATCTCTCGCTCGACCCCTATATGCGCGGCCGCATGAGCACGGCGAAATCCTACGCCAAGGGCTTCGAAATCGGCCAGCCGCTCGGCGGCGGCACGGTCAGCGAGGTGGTGGCCTCGAACAATCCTGCCTATGCGCCGGGCGATCTGGTCTCGGCGATGGGCGGCTGGCAGGATTATGCACTTTCCGACGGCAAGGGTCTGATGCGGATCGATCCGGCGATCGCGCCCATTACCACCGCCCTTGGCGTCCTGGGCATGCCGGGCATGACCGCCTATACCGGCCTTACCAATATCGGCCAGCCCAAGGAAGCCGAGACGTTGGTTGTGGCGGCGGCGGCGGGGCCGGTCGGCTCGACCGTCGGCCAGATCGGCAAGATCAAGGGCTGCCGCGTGGTCGGCATCGCGGCGGAAAACAAGCTCTCCTATCTGACCGACGAACTCGACTTCGACGCCGCGCTCGACCGCCGCGCCACGGATCTGGCAGCCCAGCTCGGCGAGGCTTGTCCGCTCGGCATCGACATCTATTTCGAGAACGTGGGCGGTGAGGTGTGGGACGCAGTGATGCCGCTGCTCAATGACTTCGCGCGCATTCCGGTGTGCGGTCTGATCTCGCAATATAATCAGACCGATCTTCCGCCCGGTCCCGACCGTCTGCCCCAGCTGATGCGGCTGACCCTTACGAAGCGGCTGCGGATCCAGGGCTTCATTGTCTGGGACTTCGCCTCCCAGCTTGCCGATTTCCAGCGGGACGTCGGCAGTTGGATGCGGGAAGGCAGGATCAAATATCGCGAGGACATAGTGGATGGGCTGGAGAAAGCGCCGGAGGCTTTCATCGGGCTGCTGCAGGGTGACAATTTCGGCAAGCTGATCGTCAAGATCGCGGATTGAAGCGGGGCGTAAAGCTGCGTTGCCGAGAGGCGGAACCGCCGACGCGCCGGCGATCCGCATTTTCAGCATAGCGCAATTACCTATACAGCAAGCTTCGCAAGCGCCATCTTGTGCGAGGAGAAAGCCGCGCATATTGCGGGGTGGCCGGGAAAGCGGACCGGATGGCGGACTTAGCATCAGATGACGGCGCGAGCCGCGAACGGCCGGTGGTGATCGTCGGCGGTGGGCTTGCCGGCCTATTCGCGGCGCTGAAACTCGCGCCGATGCCGGTGACGATCGTGACGCCGCGCCCTCTCGGCGAAGGTGCTTCCAGCGCCTGGGCGCAAGCCGGTATTGCCGTGGCGCTCAGCGAGGGCGATAGTTTCGAGAAGCATGCCGCCGATACGATCCGGGCCGGCGCAGGGCTTTGCGACGAGGCGATCGTCAACATGATCGTGCGCGAGGCGCCGGCGCGCGTCGAGGATCTCCTGCGCTACGGGGTGCCCTTCGACCGCGACCTGGAAGGGCGGCTGCGCCAGTCCCGCGAGGCGGCGCATAGCGAGCGGCGCGTCATCGGCGTGCGTGGCGATCAGGCCGGCAAGGCGATCATGGCGGCACTGATCACGGCGGCGCGGAATACGCCGTCGATCACAGTGCTGGAGGAAATGGCCGCCGCAGATCTCGCGCTCGTGGACGGGCAGGTTGCCGGTCTCTACTACGCACCCTCACAGGCCGACGGCCCTGCGGCTTGTGCGTATCTACCAGCGCGCGCAGTGATTCTGGCGACCGGCGGCGTCGGCCAGCTTTTTACGCTCACGACCAATCCCCCGGAGGCGCGCGGCGACGGCATCGCCATCGCGGCTCGGGCCGGCGCGGTGATCGCGGATCCGGAGTTCGTTCAGTTTCATCCTACCGCTCTCGATATCGGCAAACATCCGGCGCCGCTTGCGACCGAGGCCTTGCGCGGCGAGGGCGCAAAGCTTGTCAACCGAAACGGCGAGCGGTTCATGCTCGCGGTGCACCCGGACGCTGAACTGGCGCCGCGCGATGTCGTTGCGCGGGGCGTGCAGACGGAGCGGGCGAGCGGGCGGGGTGCTTATCTCGATTGCCGCGGAGCGCTCGGCGCGGAAATGCCGGAGCATTTTCCGACCGTTTACGCGGCCTGCGCGGCGGCCGGTCTCGATCCTGCGACTGATCTCATTCCCATCGCGCCGGCCGCGCATTATCACATGGGCGGCGTTCGCACCGATGGGGATGCGCGCACCAGCATTCCCGGACTTTGGGCGGCCGGCGAGGTGGCCTGCACCGGCCTGCACGGCGCGAACCGGCTGGCCTCCAACTCGCTTCTGGAGGCCGTGGTCATGGCGGCGCGCGCGGCGGAAAGCATTTCGGGATTGGCAGTGAACGCCAAAGCCGCGCAGCCGACTGGTGCGCCGAATTATGACGCCCGTCTCGATCCCGGCAAGATGGCCGCGCTTGAAGAGGCAATGACCGCGCATGTCGGCGTGGTCCGGTCGGCCGCGAGCCTTGTTGCGGCGCTCGCATTTATCGAGGAACTCGCAGACCAGGCCTCAGCGTCGTCTCCGCTCGCCAATATGGTCGAGGCCGCGCGGTTCATGACTGTCGCCGCCTTCAACCGCGAGGAAAGCCGAGGCGCACATTACCGTACGGATTTCCCGGAGACATCCAGCGAGGCGCGCCGGAGCGTTCTGACTCTGCAAGAAGCGCGCAAAATGGCTGCCGCAATAGAGGAAAAGCAGGACCAACCATGAGCGCCTTTCCCGACCACCTGATCGCGCCCGCGTTGGACGCGGCCTTTGCGGAAGATCTCGGCCTCAGCGGCGATATTACCACAAACGCCATTATTCCCGCCGGCGATCGCTCGCGAGCGGTGATTGCCGCCCGCAAACCGGGTCGGATCGCCGGGCTTCCGATTGCCGAAGCGGCGTTTCGGCGGCTCGATCCGGGTCTTACCTTCGAGATCCAGATCGGCGACGGTCGTGATGCCGAGGCTGGTGATCATGTTGCTGAAATACGTGGGAATACTCGCGCAATACTGTCTGCGGAGCGGATCGCGCTCAACTTCCTCGGCCATCTGAGTGGCATCGCCACGCACACGCGCACCTTCGCGAGTGCGATTGAGGGCACGAAGGCGCATATCTGCTGCACGCGCAAGACCACGCCGGGCCTGCGCGCCTTCGAGAAATATGCCGTGCGCATGGGCGGCGGCATGAACCATCGCTTCGGTCTGTTCGATGCCGTTCTCATCAAGGACAACCATGTCGTCGCGGCCGGAGGTATCGGCCCGGCCATCGAGCGCACGCGTGCGGCGGTCGGCCATCTCGTCAAGATTGAGGTCGAGGTCGACCGGCTTGAGCAGCTCGAAGAGGCGTTGCGCTACAAGATCGACGCGGCGCTTCTGGACAATATGAGCCTTGATATCCTGCGCCGCGCGGTCTCGATGACCAGCGACCGCGTGATCCTCGAAGCATCCGGCGGTGTCACGCTCGACACGGTCCGCGCTATCGCAGAAACCGGTGTCGATCTGATCTCCTCGGGTGCGTTAACGCATTCTTCACCCGCGCTCGATGTGGGCCTCGATTTTCTCGCTTAGCCTCCGGCGTCCTTCCATAACTTCACCAACCTCCGGTGTAGCCGCTCTTGCCAAGCTTCTAATAGCGGTTCACCATGGGCAACTACCGCGTGCGGACGAAAGAGCACGCCAGAAGATGTCAATAATCGCGACGGAGGAAATAAAATGGGAGAGTCAGGCGGCCAAGCTGGTAGGGGCGCCCGGTGTATTGCATTGGTAGGGCCGTATTTGAGCGGCAAGACGACTCTTCTCGAAGCCATACTGGCGCGGACGGGCGCCATCTCCCGGCAAGGCACGGTGAGTGCCGGGAATACGGTCGGCGACGCCTCGCCGGAAGCGCGCGATCATGCGATGAGCATCGAGCCGAATGTCGCGGATGTGACATTTCTGGGAGACAAGTTCATATTTGTCGATTGCCCCGGCTCGGTCGAGTTCCAATTCCACGCGCAATCGGCGCTGACCATCTGCGATGCGGCGGTCGTAGTCTGCGAGGCGGATGAGAAGAAGCTGCCGGCGCTGCAGATCATCCTGAAGGAGCTGAGGGACCGGCAAATCCCGCATTTCCTTTATCTGAACAAGATCGACAAGATCGAGGTCCCGATCCGCGATATCGTGCCGATGCTGCAGCCGGCGAGCTCATTGCCGCTGGTGCTTCGGCAGATCCCCATCTGGCAGAACGGCATCGCCACCGGCTTCGTCGACCTGGCGCTGGAGCGCGCCTTCGTCTATCGCGAGCACGCGCCGAGCGAAGTCATCGAAATTCCCGGCGACCTCGCCGAACGCGAAGCCGAGGCGCGGTTCTCCATGCTGGAGAAGCTGGCGGACTATGATGACGATCTGCTCGAAGCGCTGCTCGGCGATATCCAGCCGCCGCGCGACCGCGTTTTCGACGATCTCAGCCTCGATCTGAAAGAGGGCAAGATCTGCCCGGTCTTGCTTGGTTGCGCCGAACGCGGCAATGGCGTCACCCGCCTGCTCAAGGCGCTGCGTCACGAAGCTCCGTTTGTTGAAGCGACCGCGAAGCGGCTCGGCGCTGCAACTCCCGAGCCGCGCGCCTATGTCTTCAAGACCTACCACACGGCTCATGCTGGCAAGCTGTCGCTGGTCCGCGTCCTTGGTGGCTCGTTCTCCGACGGAACGGTCGTCACCGGGCCGAGCGGTGAGGAGCGCGCGGCGGGTGTGTTCGCCCTCTGGGGACAGGAGCCGAAAAAACTGCCGGCAGGAGCCGGACCCGGCGACACGGTGGCGCTCGGCCGTCTCGAAAGCGCCAAGACCGGGGAAACCCTCACCAGCGGCAAGACCGTCATCGAGCAGATCGAGTCGCCGCAGCCGCCCCATCCGGTTTACGGGCTGGCGCTGGCCGCCGCCGAGCGGAAGGACGAAATCAAGCTGACGGCCTCGATTGGCAAACTGATCGAGGAAGACCCCTCGCTCTATCTCGTTCACAGCCAGGACACCGGCGAGATGGTGCTGTGGGGCCAGGGCGAGATGCATCTGCGCATTGCGCTGAAGCAGCTCGCACGGCGCTTCGGCGTGACCGCGGAAACCAGGCCGCGGCAAATCCCCTATAAGGAGACCATCCGCAAGAGCGTCGAGATCCGCGGCAGGCACAAGAAGCAGAGCGGCGGCCACGGGCAGTTCGGCGATGTCGTGATCGATATCCAGCCGCTGCCGCGCGGCTCGGGCTTCGTCTTCACTGAGGAGATCACCGGCGGCGTTGTGCCCCGGCAATATATCCCGTCGGTCGAAAACGGCGTTCGCGATTTCCTGACCTCCGGCCCGCTCGGCTTCCCCGTCGTCGATCTCGCGGTGTGCCTCAAGGACGGCTCCTATCACTCGGTGGATTCATCCGACATGGCTTTCCGCGCCGCCGGGCGCCTCGCCATGGTGGAGGGAATGCCGAAATGCTCGCCGGTTCTGCTCGAGCCGGTGGTCGCCGTGGAGATCGCGGTGCCGTCGGAGGCGACATCGAAGATCAACGGCATCATCTCATCCCGCCGCGGGCAGATCCTCGGCTTCGATGCGAGACCCGGCTGGCCGGGCTGGGACGTCGTGCAGGCGCATATCCCGGAATTGGAGATGCAGGACGTGATCATCGAGCTGCGCTCGGCGACCGCCGGCAGCGCCAGCTTTACGGCGCAGTTCGATCATCTCGCGGAGGTGACCGGCAAGCTGGCCGAACAGATTATGGCGCATAGTTCGGTCGCGGCGTGATCTGACGCCCAATCACGGCGCCAGCCTCGCCTTGCGCCGGGGCTGGCGCTATTCCTTGCTTTTGGATCTACCCGGTGAGGGGAGCTTATAAGCCGGGTCGAGGCGGCGGTCGAGATAGCCGTTGACCGCGCCCATCAGTTCGTCCATCCGGTCCTCGAAGAAATGGTTGGCGCCCGGAATGACATCATGGCTGATCACGATGCCCCTTTGCGTCTTGAGCTTGTCGACGAGGCTTTTCACCGCCTCGGGCGGCACCACGCGGTCCTCCGCGCCATTGATCATCAGGCCGGATGACGGGCAGGGCGCCAGGAAGCTGAAATCATAGAGATTGGCCGGGGGCGCCACCGCGATGAAGCCGTCGATCTCCGGGCGGCGCATGAGCAACTGCATGGCGATCCAGGAACCGAAGGAGATTCCCGCGATCCAGCAGGAGCGCGCGTCCGGGTTATAGATCTGCAGCCAGTCGAGCGCGGTCGCCGCGTCGGCAAGCTCGCCCGGCCCATTGTCGAACAGCCCCTGACTTCGGCCCACCCCTCGGAAATTGAAGCGCAGCACCGAAAAGCCGCGATTGGCGAAGGCGTAATAGAGCTGATAGACGATCTGGTTGTTCATCGTCCCGCCGAATTGCGGATGCGGGTGCAGGATGAGGGCGATCGGCGCGAAATTAGCCGATTCATGATGGTACCGGGCTTCGATACGCCCGGCTGGGCCGTTGATGATCACTTCGGGCATGGCGGTCGCTTTATCACGGAGAGGGCGCGCTGGGGAGCGGTGGCGATAACGAACGGGGTCACGACCCTGTGCCTAGCTGAAGGCGGTCGGAATTGTGATCCGCAAATACTTGACTCCTGTTGTCGGGATTTCTATACACATATCAGAGTTTAGAATTATTCGAAAACGGCCGACCGGCTTTGGCTTTTGCGTGCAGTCTCTTAGCACAGTTGCCCTCATCGCTCGCAAGCGCAATCGACTCGGGAAATCGGCCGGAGGGTGTGAAGCGTCATGCAATTGAGCACCAAAGGGCGTTATGCGGTTATGGCAATGGTCGATCTTGCCGAGCGCGGCGACGCGATGTCGCTGCCGCTCGCTGCGATCGCCGAGCGCCAGCACATTTCGATTTCCTATCTGGAGCAGCTTTTCCTGAAGCTGCGGCGAGCGGGCCTCGTCAACGCCGTGCGCGGCCCGAAGGGCGGCTATCGGCTGGCGCTCAAGCCGGCGGAGATTTCGATCGCTGCCATCATGAATGCTGCGGATGAGTCGGTCAGGATGAACCGCTGCTCGGTGGAAGGTTCCGACTGGTGCCTGGGCACCAAGCGCTGCAGGACGCATGATCTCTGGCGGGCGCTTGGCGAGCATATCAGCGATTTCCTCGGCGCCGCGAGCCTTCAGGATGTGCTCGACGGCAAGTTTACTTCGCATGCGGGGAGCGGAGCCGCTGCCGGGGCTAAGCACAGCGCATTGGCGCAATAGGCGGGACGATGTCTAGAGTTTATCTTGACCATAATGCGACCTCGCCGCTGCGCCCCGAAGCGCGGGACGCGATGCTGGCCGCGATGGCGCTGCCGGGTAATGCGTCCTCCGTGCATGCGGAGGGCAGGGCGGCGCGCGGGGTGGTCGAGGATGCGCGGGAGAAGATCGCTGCGTTCATCGGCTGCGTCCCGAGGCAGATCGTGTTCACCAGCGGCGGCACGGAAGCCAATGTCATGGCGCTGTCGCCGGACTGGCTGGGAGACGCCGGGCCGAAGCGGGCGTTCATTTCGGCGGTCGAGCATCCTTCCGTGCTGCGCAGCGGACGGTTTGCGCCGGATCAGATCGAGGTCTTGCCGGTCGATGCTCGGGGTATTGTCGACATTGATGCGGCGGTGCAGCGTTTTGCGGCTTGGCAGGAGGAGAGCAGAGGCGCCCCTTTTCTGGTCTCGGTCATGCTGGCGAACAACGAGACCGGCGTCATTCAGCCGGTGGCGGAGATCGCCGGGCGCGCGCATGCGTTCGGCGGCATCGTGCATAGCGACGCGGTGCAGGCATTCGGCAAGTTGCAGGTTGACGCAGGGGCTCTCGGTGCCGATCTGATCACTATAGCCGCGCACAAGGTCGGCGGTCCGAAGGGCGTCGGCGCGCTGGTGGTTCTGCGGGATGGTCTTCCCGTCGCGGCGATGTTGAAGGGCGGTGGCCAGGAATTCGGCTACCGCGCCGGCACGGAGAATATCGCAGCGATTGAAGGGTTCGGTGCTGTGGCGGTGTCCATGCCGGATTGGGACAAAATTCGGCGGCAGCGGGATCGGCTGGAGGCCGAGGCCGCAAAGATTGCGCCGGAATTGACGGTGTTCACGCGCGAAACCCAGCGCCTGCCGAATACGAGCTGTTTCGCGGTGTCCGGCATGAGCGCCGAAACGCTTCTGATCGCGCTGGATCTGGAAGGCGTGGCGGTCAGCGCCGGTTCGGCCTGCTCGTCGGGGAAGGTGGCGCGCAGCCATGTGCTGGATGCGATGGGTGTAGCGCCCACACTGGGCGCGGCCGCGATTCGCGTCAGCCTGGGGTGGAATACCGGGGAAGAGGATATCGAAAGGTTTATCGCTGCCTGGAGCCGCGTTTACGGCAGGTTCGCCGAGCGGCGGAGGGCAGCGTGAGGCCGGCGGAGGTTTACGCCGGCCGGTAGAGCTTGTGGAGGTAACAGATGGCAGATGTCGAAACAGTCGAGCGCGTCAGGGAAATCGACGTCGATAAGTACAAGTACGGCTTCACGACCGATATCGAGTTGATCCGTGCGCCGAAGGGGCTGAACGAGGACACCGTCCGCTTCATCTCGGCGAAGAAGAACGAGCCGGAATGGCTGCTGGAATGGCGCCTTGCCGCCTATCGCCGCTGGGTGACGATGGCCGAGCCGACCTGGGCGAAGGTCCACCATCCGAAGATCGACTTTCAGGACCTCTATTATTATTCCGCGCCGAAATCGAGCGAGGGGCCCAAAAGCCTCGACGAGGTCGATCCCGAGTTGTTGCGCACCTATGAGCGGCTCGGCATTCCGCTGAAGGAGCAGGAAATTCTGGCCGGCGTGCAGAGCGCGCGTGTCGCGGTCGACGCGGTATTCGACAGCGTCTCGGTGATCACGACCTTCAAGAAGGAGCTGGCCAAGGCCGGCGTGATCTTCTGCTCGATCTCGGAGGCGGTGAAGAACCATCCCGAGCTCGTGCAGAAATATCTCGGCTCGGTCGTGCCGATCACGGATAATTTCTATGCGACGCTGAATTCGGCGGTCTATTCCGACGGTTCCTTCGTCTATGTGCCGGAAGGCGTGCGCTGCCCGATGGAGCTGTCGACCTATTTCCGCATCAACGAAAAGCAGACCGGCCAGTTCGAGCGTACGCTGATCATCGCCGACAAAGGCGCCTATGTCAGCTATCTCGAAGGCTGCACCGCCCCGATGCGCGACGAGAACCAGCTTCATGCCGCCGTCGTCGAGCTGATCGCGCTGGACGATGCCGAGATCAAATATTCGACGGTGCAGAACTGGTATCCGGGCGATAAGGAAGGCAAGGGCGGCGTCTATAATTTCGTCACCAAGCGGGGCGACTGCCGCGGCCGCAATTCCAAGATCTCCTGGACGCAGGTCGAGACCGGTTCGGCGATCACCTGGAAATATCCGAGCTGCATCCTGCGCGGCGACGGCTCGCGGGGCGAGTTCTATTCGATCGCGATCTCGAACGGCTATCAGCAGGTCGATAGCGGCACGAAGATGATCCACCTGGGCAAGAACACATCCAGCCGAATCATCTCCAAGGGCATCGCCGCCGGGCGCTCCGACAATACCTATCGCGGTCTTGTTTCTGCGCACCGCAGGGCGACCGGCGCGCGCAACTTCACCCAGTGCGACAGCTTGCTCATCGGTGACAAATGCGGCGCGCATACCGTGCCTTATATCGAGGCGAAGAACGCATCGGCGCAGTTCGAGCATGAGGCGACCACGTCGAAAATCTCCGACGACCAGATGTTCTACGTGATGTCGCGCGGTCTGTCGGCGGAGGAGGCGGTGGCGCTGATCGTCAACGGCTTCGTCCGCGAGGTGCTGCAGCAGCTTCCCATGGAGTTTCTGGCCGAGACGCAGAAGCTGATCGGCATCAGCCTGGACGGCAGCGTGGGGTAATCATGACGGAGGTAGAAAAGCCGGTTGTGAACATTGCCGATGTGCCGCTCATGGATCGCGGCAATGGCGAGCAATTCATCGTGAAATGGGGCCGCGTCAGCCCGCTGCTCGGCCTGACCGGGCTCGGCTGCGCGGTGCATGTCGTGCCGCCGGGCAAGAAAGCTTTCCCCTTTCACCGGCACCATGTCATGGACGAATTGTTCTACATCATCTCCGGCGAGGGACAATATCGTTACGGCGATGAGACATTTCCTTTGCGGGCGGGTGACTTCGTCAGCGCGCCGGCGGGGACCAAGGCGCATCAGATCATCAATACCGGAACTGATGAGCTTCGCTATCTCGGCATCTCCACCATGGGCGGCGTCGACATCGTCGATTATCCGGATTCCGGCAAGGTCGCCATGGCGGCGGGCGTCAAGAATGCGGACTTCAAGACCGCAACTTACGCTGGCGTCGGGCGCCTTCAGCAGGTCGATTATTACGACGGCGAAGAGTAGAGGCAGAGATGATCCTTCGCATCTGGCATGGCTGGACGACGCCCGAGAACGCCGACGCTTACGAAAGTCTCCTGAAGACGGAGGTCTTTCCGGGTATCGCCGCCAAGAGCATCGCCGGCTATCGAGGGATCGAGCTGCTGCGCCGGCCGCTGAAGAACGAGGTCGAATTCATCACCATCATGCGCTTCGATAATCTGCAGGCGGTGAAGGATTTCGTCGGCGAGGAATACGAGACGGTCTATGTGCCGGAAAACGCGCGCAAGGTGCTGTCGCGGTTCGATGACCGCTCGCAGCATTATGAGCTGCGCGAGGGTCTTCAATATTAGTTAGAGTATGATAAATATAAAAAGGAGGATATATTGATTTATATTTTAATTATAATCGCGATGGTTTCAAATATAAGTAATGCATCTGCTTCTGGATTAGGAAAATTCAATGGAGAGGTGGCACGTTTTTTGGCAATTCTAAACTGCAAGGATTCGAAAACAATAGCTTCGGAATATGGGTCAGGTCGTCTGTACGGTTGTATTTTAGGGAAAGCGCAAACAGCAAAATATTTTATAAGAGAAAATATAAATACTGGAGATACAGAAGAGGTAAAAATTATGTGGAATGACTGGTTTGTCGATATAGGTTATGGTCTTCATGCAGACAGATCCGAAGCAGAAGATTTGGTAATAGCCGCTGCCAAACTTTATGGACCAAGTCTAAAGGATAAATTACTGGCAATCATGCAAAAGGATAAAGACAAAACTATCAAAAGAGATGGGATTATTTTTAGGTATACATTTACGCGCGGCCCAAAGATCAATGAGAGATTAATTACTATCTCTTCGAAGTAATCGGGATGAAAGTGAATGCTTAAGATAAAGAACCTCCACGCCGAAATCGACGGCAAGAAGATCCTGCGCGGTCTGGACCTGACCGTGCCGAAGGGCGAGATCCACGCGATCATGGGACCGAACGGCTCCGGCAAATCGACGCTCGCCTATATCCTTGCTGGCAAGGAGGATTACGAGGTCACGGACGGCTCGGTCACCTGGAATGGCGAAGACCTTCTGGAGATGGACCCGGATGAGCGCGCCCAGGCGGGCGTCTTCCTCGCCTTCCAATATCCGATGGAGCTTCCGGGCGTCGCCTCGATGACCTTCCTGCGCACGGCCATCAACGCGCATCGCAAGGCGCGCGGCGAGGCCGAGATCACCACGCCGGATTTCATCAAGCTGGTGCGCGACAAGGCGGCGAAGCTCAACATCTCGATGGATATGATGAAGCGGCCGGTCAATGTCGGCTTTTCCGGCGGCGAGAAGAAGCGCCATGAGATCCTGCAGATGGCGCTCTTGGAGCCGTCGCTCTGCGTGCTCGACGAGACCGATAGCGGCCTCGACATCGACGCGGTCCGCATCGTCTCGGAGGGCGTCAACGCGCTGCGCTCACCTGACCGCGCTTTCCTGGTCATCACCCACTATCAGCGTCTTCTGAACTACATCGTGCCGGACAAGGTGCATGTGATGGCCGGCGGCCGCATCGCCAAATCCGGCGGCAAGGAGCTGGCGCTCGAGCTGGAGAAGTCGGGCTATGCCGAATATGGCGCCGACGCCGACGCAGCCTAACGGAGAGCGGACGTGAATATTCCAGCAGTCAATGTCGATGCGGGCGGCGAGGTGCGGCGCCAGGGCGCGGCGGAAGAACTCGTCGCGCATTATGAGCGCGTGGCCGACCGTCTGCCTGGTGCCGGGTCGAGCGAAATC
Source organism: uncultured Alphaproteobacteria bacterium (assembly GCA_963798805.1). Classification (GTDB taxonomy): domain Bacteria; phylum Pseudomonadota; class Alphaproteobacteria; order Rhizobiales; family Rhodomicrobiaceae; genus CAVZCK01. The sequence continues at coordinate 1,278,336 of CAWCVC010000010.1, read as the reverse complement.
CGCGCGCTGCGTGAAGCCGCGATCCGCGAATTTGGCGCCAAGGGTCTGCCGCATCGGCGCATCGAGGAATGGAAATATACCGATCTGCGCCGGATGATGACCGAGGCCTATGCGCCGGCATCCGCCGAAGCGCCGGAAGTGACGGCCGCGCAGATCGAAGACTGGCTTGGCGAGGCGGCGGGGATCGACGCCGTGCGGCTCGTATTCGTGAATGGCGCGCTCGACAAGACGCTGTCATCGCCCGGCGATCTGCCGGCAGGCGTTGAGCTTTTGAGCCTCGCCGATCTGCTGCAATCGCCGCCGGACTGGCTGCTCGGTACGCTCGGCAAGATCAACGCCCAGGATGGCGACATTGTCACGCTGCTCAATACCGCCTTCATGAGCGACGGGGCTGTGATCCGTGTCGGCGAAGGTGCCGTGCTGCCTCGTCCCGTTCATCTGATCCATGTTGCGGCGGGGGATGAGCCGCTGGCGGCGTCGCTGCGCAACATCGTGCTTGTCGGAAAGGCAGCGGAAGCGAGCCTCATCGAAAGCTATGTTTCTGCCGACGGCACCGAGGCGCAGGTCAATGCGGTGACCGAGGTCAAAGCCGCGCCCAGCGCGAAACTGCGCCATTACAAGATCGATGACGACAACCGTCGCTCGCAGCATCTGTCGAGCACGATGATCGACCTCGCCGACGGCGTGGACTACCTGGCCATGACCTTCGCCGATGGTGCATCGCTCGCCCGCTACCAGACCTTCCTGAGCTTCAACGGCGAGGGCACGCGCGCGCATTTCTACGGCGCCCAACTTCTCGCCGATCGCCAGCATTGCGACATGACGCTGGTCATCAATCACGATGCGGTCGGCTGCGAGAGCCGCGAGCATGTGAAAGCGGTGCTGGCCGATCAGGCGCAGGGCGTGTTCCAGGCGAAGGTCATTGTGCAGCCCGGCGCGCAGAAGACCGACGGCCGCCAGATGGCGCAGGGGCTTCTGCTCTCGGAGAACGCCGAGTTCGATGCCAAGCCGGAGCTTGAGATCTATGCCGACGACGTGAAATGCAACCACGGGGCGACCTGTGGCGCGCTGGATGAGGACCTGATGTTCTATCTGCGGGCGCGCGGCATTCCCGAACCTGAGGCGAAATCGCTGCTGATCCAGGCGTTCGTCGGCGAGGTGTTGGACAAGGTCGAGCATGAGGGGCTGCGCGAGGCGCTGGTGAACAAGGCGGCGCGCTGGCTGGGCTGAAGCGGCCCAAGCGGCGCGCGCGAGGCCTTCAGATGGAAGGAGACGGCGATGGTCGAAACCCAGGCTTTTCCGGAGCTGTCCGTCAAGGAAGCGGCCGAGCTGATCGCACAAGGCGCTGCCATCGTCATCGACGTCAATCCGCGTCCGCGCTGGGCCAGCGGCCACCTGCCAGGCGCGATCAATCTCGACCCCGCCGAATTCACCGACGCCGACATTCCCGCGGATCGGGATGCGACGCTGATTTTCTACTGTTCCGATCCGACTAACGGCGTGAGCCGTTACGCCGCGCAGAAAGCGGCACGGATGGGCTTCGTGCATGTGTTCACCATGCCGGCCGGCATTCGCGGCTGGCTCGCAGCGGGCCATAAGGCCATGTCGGCGCGGTAAGGGGATGATGATGGCTGCTGACCGAAGGATGGGAGAAGGCGCGGGGCGTGTGGCGCCGCCCGCCTTGAATATCGCCAAGATCCGCGAGGAGTTTCCGATCCTGGCTCGCGAGGTCTATGGCAAGCCGCTCGTCTATCTGGATAACGCCGCCTCCGCGCAGAAGCCGAAGGTGGTCCTGGACGCGCTGCAGCGCGCCTATTCGGAAGAATACGCGAACGTCCATCGCGGCCTGCATTTTCTCGCCAATGTCGCCACCGACAATTACGAAGGCGCGCGCAAGATTGCCGCGCGCTTCGTCAACGCCGCTTCGGAGCAGGAAATCGTCTTCACCAAGAACGCCACCGAGGCGATCAACCTCGTCGCGCAGTCCTTCGGCGGCATGCGGATCGGCGAGGGTGACGAGATCGTGCTCACCATCATGGAGCACCATTCGAACATCGTGCCGTGGCATTTCCATCGCGAGCGGCGCGGCGCCAAGCTGAAATGGGTGCCGGTGACCGATGACGGCGAATTCCGCATCGGGGATTTCGAGGCCGCGCTCTCCCCTCGCACCAAGATGGTGGCGATCACGCATATGTCGAACGTGCTCGGCACCGTCGTTCCGATCAAAGAGGTGACGCGCATCGCGCATGAGCGCGGCATTCCGGTACTCATCGACGGCAGCCAGGGCGCGGTGCACCTGCCCGTCGATGTGCAGGATATCGACTGCGATTTCTACGCCTTTACCGGCCACAAGGTCTACGGGCCGTCCGGTATCGGCGTGCTTTACGGAAAGCGCGAGCATCTCTCGGTGATGCCGCCTTATCAGGGCGGTGGCGAGATGATCGAGACCGTGACCGAAGACGGCATCTCTTACGGTGTGCCCCCGCATCGCTTTGAGGCCGGGACGCCCCCGATCGCCGAGGCGGCGGGGCTGGGAGCGGCGCTCGAATTCATGATGGCCATCGGCAAGGACCGGATCGCGGCGCATGAAGCCGCACTGCGCGACTATGCCATGGAGCGTCTCAGCACCATGAATTCGGTGCAGATTTTCGGCCGAGCGCCAGACAAAGGCGCGATCGTCTCCTTCGCAGTCAAAGGTGCCCATGCACATGACATTGCCACCATCCTCGACCGCTCGGGCGTGGCGGTGCGCGCCGGAACCCATTGCGCCGAGCCGCTCTTGGCGCGCTTCGGCGTGACCTCGACATGCCGCGCGTCATTCGCCATCTATAATACGCGCGAGGAGGTCGACGCGCTGGCGGAGGCGCTGATCAAGGCGCAGAGCTTTTTCGCGTGAGGCGGTTGCCATGAATTATGATTTCAAGGATTTCGACAAGAAGCCGGAGCAGGAGCCGGAGACGCCGGCTGCCGCGGAGCAGGCCAAAGCGTTGCCGGTTGAAGGCTCATCACTCAGCCAGGAGGAGCTGGACCGGCTGAGCGACGGCATCATCGCCGCACTGAAGACCGTGTATGATCCTGAGATTCCCGCCGATATTTACGAGCTCGGCCTGATCTACAAGGTCGATGTCGACGACGACCGCAACGTCACCGTCGATATGACACTGACGACGGCGGGCTGTCCGGTTGCCGCCGAAATGCCGATTTGGGTCGAGAATGCGGTGAGCGCTGTCGAAGGCGTCAGCCATGTGACCGTCAACCTGACCTTCGATCCGCCCTGGGACATGAGCCGGATGTCGGAAGAGGCCCGGATCGCGCTGGGGATGTTCTGATTGCTCGGCGGGCGATCAAATCCTGCAGGACTTGGTGCTCTCGGCGTTCCGGAATGCCATCGGGCTGACTCCGAACATGTTGCGAAAGCGGCGATTGAAGGTCGACAGATCGCCGAAGCCAGCCTCGAAACAGATCGTTGAAACACTATCACCTGAGCCCGCGAGACGAGCCGCTGCGCGGCGCATCCTCATGCCGAGCAGGAACTGGTAAGGCGTCGCGCCCACTGTCTGCCGGAACACCCGCAGGAAATGATATTTGCTCATCGCGGCCACAGATGCGAGCGCCTCGAGGTCGACCGGCTCGGCGGCATGGTCCTCGATATAATGCAGCGCCACGCTCACGCGCCGCTCATCGCGCGCCGAGACGCGACTCGCTGATCGCGGTGCGCCGGACAGTGTGCGGACCACAGCGGCGGCAATGCCCGGTACGACCTCAGCCAGCGCGAGCGGGTCGGCCTCGGTAAACCTCTCCAGCGAGGCGACCTGCGGCAGCATCCGGTTCATCGACGGCAGCATCGCGGCCGTGAACGCATATCTGCCCGAGCCGGCGGCGCTCGCCGCGATTTCCGCGAAATATTCCGGCGCGAGATGCAGCGCAATGCACCGGTCTCCGGCGCTGTGATCGTGACCGCACTCGTAGCACGTGCCGTGATTGCCGAGCATGAATGCGCCAGGATGCAGAAGCGCCCGCCCGGTATCGGCACGATAGTTGAACGAACCCTCGACGACAGCCGCGATCGTGACCCGATTATGCTGCTCTTCGAACGGGCGGCACGACGCGTCGGCATGGCAGACATATTCGCTGACCGACCAGTCCCGCCCTAGCGCGAGAAGGCGCGCCGTCGGCGGTGCGGTCCGGTCGATCTCGGCTGCGTGGATGTTGGGTCTCATCCCCGAAACATAGCAATTTTCCCCAAGCAACGGAACGGACCGGTCGGCATTCTCCGCCTGTGTCCGGCGGCGCGCGCAGCCGTGGCCGTTAATCGACGAGCATTGGAGGACAATGAGATGATCGACCATGTTTCGATAGGCGTTCACGATATTGCGCGGACAAAGCGGTTCTATGACGCCGCACTGAAACCGCTCGGCTATTCCTGCCTCAGCGCAGGCGACACTTCGCTCGGCTATGGCAAGGACGCGGTGGGGTTCTGGATCAGCACATCCAAAAGCCCGGTCCCGAGCGATCCGGCTTCCGGCGTGCATTTCTGCTTCACCGCGCCGACGCGCAAGAGTGTTGCCGCGTTTCACAAGGCGGCGCTTGGCGCGGGCGGAGAAGATAACGGCCAGCCGGGCGTCAGAGCGGATTACGGCGATAATTATTACGCCGCCTTCGTGGTCGACCCGGACGGCTACCGGCTCGAAGCTTATTGCAATCAGCCCGCCTGATCGCTGGGGCGGCGGCTTTGCGCCGCCTCGAGCGGGATCAATTTGGATGGAAACACTTGAGTTCAGAGGCCCGCTCTCGTTTCCTTGCTGGTCGCGCGATCGGACGGAAAACCGGATTCCACTTTTCCTGATCGCGCTCTATCACCAAGGAACACGAGAATGGCTTCGATTCGAAAAGATGTTCTGACCTCGGCGCGGCCGGCGGACGTTTGGGACGTGATCCGCGACATTGGCGCGGTCCATACCAGGCTGGCGCCAGGCTTCGTCACTGATACGCGGCTTGAGCCCGGCATGCGCATCGTCAGTTTCGCTAATGGTATGGTCGTGCAGGAACCAATCCTCTCGATCGACGAGGAACACCGCCGGGTTGCCTGGACCGCAAAGGGTGGGCTGACGACCCATTACAATTCTTCGATGCAGGTCTTTGCGGAGGGTGAGACGGGCAGCCGACTGGTCTGGATCTCGGATCTCCTGCCCGACGAGGCGGCGGAACCGATCGGAGCCGTGATGGACGCCGGCGCCCTCGTGATCAAGGCGACACTGGACCGGTTGGCCAAGACCGGATGAGCGGGCTTCGCGCGCGGGTGATGGTGCGGCCGAGGTGAACTGCCGCGTTCCACAACAGAGGAAATTGCCGGCCGTATGCGATGGAAAGGTGGGGTTGTCGATGGTCGGAGCGGGGAGATTTGAACTTCCGACCCCCAGTCCCCCAGTTAGGACACTCCGAACAATAACTGCTACGAAAACCCTGGTTGTCTTGGTTTGATTGTGTAGTTCCATTCGGGATGGAAATCATCGCCTGTTATGTCGAGCCGCTCCATTTCGGCGTGACTGACCTTGATGCCCTTCTCATAGGTGCGGGTATCGAGCGCACATTCGACCTTCAGTCCAGCCTTTGTCGTCGTGGCGCCAATCAGCTCGACGATTGCGAGACGATCCGTTAGCGGACGGCCACGCCAGTTCTGCGTGATGTAGCAAAACATGCGGTGCTCGATCTTATTCCATTTGGACGTGCCCGGCGGATAGTGGTGGACGTGGAGCACGAGCCCAGTCTCGCCGGCAAACTTCTGCAACTCGACCTTCCAGAGTTGCACGCGCGCGCCGTTCGAGCCGCCGCAGTCCGCCGTGATCGTCAGCTCTTGCGCCTTTGGATAGCGCTGACGTCCCATCCGTCCGAGCCAGCTGCGGATCGCCTCGACGGCGAACTCGGCCGTGTCGCTGGTGATCCCGACACTGACGAATCCGGCATTGGCCGCCACGTCATAGACGCCGTAAGGCACCGCTTTGCCGAGCTCCTTGTCGACGAAATCGTGCACGTTCACACGCTGCGGGTTGCCCTTGGGCCGATAGTCGGAACCACCATTCTTGAAGTTGCCGACCAGCTCTTTCTTCTTCGTATCGACCGAGATGACCGGTTGTCCGGCTGCCTGCGCCGCAACGACCTTCATGTTGATGTGCTCGAACTGTGCGTTGCGGTCGGGATGCCTTGCGCCTTCATCCGCCTTGCGATTGTGCTGGCGCGAGAAGCCGAGCTTCACCAGCTCCTTGCGCACGGTATCGGCGCTGATCGGGTGCCCCATCGCCGTCAACGTCTCGGCCAGCTTGTCCATGCTCTTCGACACCCAGATCAGAGGCCGTATAGGATCGCCGAGGGTTGCAGGCTCGACAAGGCGCTTGAGCTCGGGCACAAGCTCTGGATCCGTTTCGGCAACGGCCCGGCGTCCGCCACCGCAGCGACGAACCTGCCCCTTCGCCAACGGCTTCGCATCGAGATCGTCCTCGCCGCGATTGATCGTCGAGCGGGCGAGCCCGGTGATCCGCGCGACAACCGCAAGACCGCCCCAGCCGGCGGTCCGCACCTCGGCCGCTGCGAACAGGCGCCGCCCCCGCTCGTCGAGCCGGATGCCGACCGTGTCCCAGCGATATTGAATGGCGTCCTCGTCGATCATGCAACCGACATACCCTTGTTCGCCCAGATCCGGAATCCCAGCAGGCTGAGTCACACGGTCGCACGTACACGGATCGCGATTCAGTTATTGTTCGAGATATCCTTATGTAGTGTCAACCTAAGTCGCTGATCCTACTTTTGAATCGTTTTACAGCGGCACGCAGAAAACGGCAAAGAGGCGCGTATTTTGGTGCGGATTGTAAAACTATTGATCAGCCGTCAGATGATGTTGGCTGAGTGTTAACCGGCCATAGAGACGTCATGCCTGTTAATTGGCGCGATACCGAGATGTCCGGCCGACACGTAGATGCCTATGCAAGTCTGCTGCGGCATCCGGTCCGGTCTTTAATCGCGGTGCCTATACGGTGCTTTATTTTCAGGATTGTCGCGTTATCATTTTTCCGGAGGCGATCTTGCAAACGGTTGATCTGCAAGGATCTTATTGCCGCGCCACACAGGGTGATGATGAGAACTATGTCTACGCCATAGCCCTCTAAAAGGCCCCCCGCAATCTACCGGAACTCACTGAAATAACGTCAAGAATCTGGTCAAGACATGCTCACTTGTCATCCTATGGCAGTTTGTCTGGTCGGGTCGTCTCAGAGGCCGAGGGGCTGAGCGGACGATCGGCCGCGCCCGTCCTGCGCCATGAGGACCACTGGCACGCCGAAGACCAGCGTGAAGCTCGCGATGGCGTCGGCCGCCGTCGTCCGGTTCTGGACGACGTGCGGCTTGACGATCACGACCGCGAAGGTCTGGCCCTGCTCGTGGATGACGGCACCTTGAACGCGGATCGCCGCCTCCTTACGCCGCCAGCTTCGCGGCGCGGCTGTTGAGCCACTCCCACGCGTCTTTCGGCAGCCACCCCTGATAGTCGGGGGTGACGCCGATGATGAGCACGAAGTCGTTTTTGTCGACGTGGGGCGCTAGGCGATCCCAGATGCCCTTGGCATTGAGCGACGTGTCAACGAGCCAGGTGGAGCCAAGATAGTGCCACCACGTCCCGCACGACTTGATGGCCTCGTACAGCGTCTCGTAAGTCTGACCCGGACGCTTCAGGTCATAGTTGATCGCGTAGATCACTTGGTTTCTCCTAAGACGGTTGCGCCCCGCGATTGGGCCAAGCCCTCAGCGCGTCCCGACTCCCTATGCGGAAGCCGGGTGCCCGCGCGGACATCGCGCCAGCATGTCCGCGGGGCTGGTACCGGCCCGCATAGGGAACATAAAAGGAAGGCCGACCAGGACTTCTTCGCCGAGGTGCTACCCGAGGCCGAGGAGGTTGCGTTCACCGGAAGCACCGGCGAGCGCGAACCCGGCGGCGGGCTGGAAGCCGGTCGAGATAATTGAGGAGCGTGGCGTCCGCGCGGCTGACATGGACCCGATCAGCGACCCCAGGCGGCGGTCCTCCTTCAGCAGCTCGCCGACATGGGCGTTACGACCGATCAGGCCGCGCAGGAGTTGCGCCGCCTCCCGCACGACGCGCCAGGCCCGTTGCAGCGCGCTGAACGAGAACGCGCAGAACGAGCCGGCGGCATCCTTGGCCGTCTGGGTATCAGTCCCGGCAGCCACACGCTGGACCCGCGGCGCGCGCAGCGCAATTTCGCGTGGATTGTCGCCAGCCTCAACCGCCGGATTAACCCGAACTTTTCACTTAGGTTTACTTCAGCCCATTGATCAGAAACGGTTTTTTATGAACTCGAAGGCCGCCTACTGGACACAGGGCAGTGGCAGGTCGAGAAGAGCGAAGGCTTTCTCCTGGAGGGCGGTGGGTCGCGCGAGCAGTGCGAAGGTGGCCGTGCCTTGCAGCGGGAGGGCGACCTCGTTGAGCGTCAGCGTCGCGAGGTGGGCGAGAAGGTCAGGCCATGTCAGCGCGGGCTGACCGTCGGCACTTCGGCGCTGCGTACGTTTCTGGATTGTCGCGGCGGAGGGCTCGGGCGGAGTGACGATCGATTTGCGCTCACGCGCCTCGGGCGCATGCTCGGCAAACAGCATCGGCGCCAGCGCCCGGCGCATGTGGAATTCGACGTAATAGGCCAGCATGCACAGAAACACGTGCGCCCTGACGCGATGTCCCAGCCAATGGTGGATCGGACGGATCTGCAAATCCACGCCCTTCATTGTACGGAAAGCCCGTTCTACCTGCGCCAGACTTTTGTAGGCGCCGACCGCATCCTCGGCGGAAAGCTTGTCCTGGGGCACGCTGGTGCGGATCACGTAGATGCCGTCGAGGGTCGCCTCGGCCGCGATCTTCGCCTCGTCGCGGCGAAACGAGAGATGGCTATCGCCAATGTCGAGCACAAAATGCTTGGCCATCTTATGCTTGTCGATCACGGCGCCGACTTTCAATCCGATGACCGCCGCCGTGTGTTTCTTCGGCGCCCGTCGAACGGCCTCGGCGACGCGCTTCAGATTGCGTTCCGTTGCCTCCAGCAATGCGCTGCGTTTGCGCGCCCGCTCGTCGGCCAGCAGTGGATTGCGGCAGGCGATCAACCGTTCTCCGGGGAAGTGCGTCGGGGCGCTGATTTCGGCCAGATCACGTTCGTCGAACAGCGACAGCTGCAACGGACCGGCGGCGAGGAGATCGCGGATCTGCGGCGCCTTCAGGCACGAGATCCAATCGAGCCCCGCCGGCTTCAGATCCTCGGCAATGCGCGCGCTGGTGATTATGCCGCGATCTCCGACGAGCACGACATGAGCGAGCTTGAAGCGCTTTTTCAGTGTGTCGACTTGCGCGGTCAGCGTTTTGGGATCGCTGGTATTTCCCTCGAACACCTCGATCGCCACGGGAGTGCCGTCGGCGGCGCACAAAAGCCCATAAACAATTTGCGGGCGATCCGAGCGATGATCGCGGGAGTAGCCATGCTGCGCCAACTCGCAGCACCGCCCTTCGAGATAGCTCGATGAAACATCGTAAAGAACCAACGCGCCGCCCTTCTGATTTTGCTTGTCAAAATCAGACAAGCATTTTGACCTGAGATGCTTTTTGGCCAGCGCTGTCTCGATGCGCGATTGCTGCTCGAGCAGCCAATCGAGCGCGGCATAAACCTCTCGCTCGGCGACGTCCTCGAGCGCGCATGCCTTGGCCAGGCTCGATGCCGCCGTCTCGGGTTCGAGCGCGCGCCAGAAGGCAAGCTTCGAGCCCGGCGCGATGACGCGATTGACGATCAGTGCCCGCACGATGGCGGCCGAGCGCTGTTCCTCTTTCGTGCGCGCTTTGACGAGAGCATCAAGGCCGGTCTTGCGCATCATACCGAGCACCGCGGCGACATGACCATGCGACAGTGCCCGGCGGATCTCGAAAGCGTCTGTGACCGGCGCGGCAATCTCGGCGCCCTTGATCAGCTGGCTGATCGCCGCAATCATCGGCTCTGGCAGCTTGGAGATGTTGGCGAGCGTGCGCTTTCTGACCGTCTTTCCTTCGCGAAAGCTCTCGCGAATGAGGATGGCCGGCGGCGAAGTTCGATTTGGCACCCGTTCGATGAACATGGCCGCGACCATGAACCGATTTGCACGATAACGCAAGCGTATTACATGGACACATCCGTGGCGACGAAGTCACCCAAAACCCTTGCCCAGTCTGGCCTCTCAAATAAACCCAGGTGAAAAGTTCGGATTAACGAGCATGTTGGCGGCCAGACGGCTGATTGTCAGAATTTCACCTTTGATCAGCTCAACGCTGCCCATGATGTTCTTCCAGAGATAGTGCGGCAGTTCGAGGATCAGCTTCACAATACTGCGGCCTAAGTCCCTGATTGTCAGCATGGAAATCACGGTCGGTGGCCGTGCGCATAACTGTCGGCAGAGCGGCAGTCACCGCATTGAGAAAGGCGTGAAGCGACTCACCATCAAGTCGGATGGTGAAGAGCATCAGTATTGCCTCGCCTGTGCAAAGACCTTCCTTGCCAAGGATATAGAGCGGCTCCAACGCGGCTTCGATCGGATCGAACCAATCCTCAAAAAGCTGGGCGCTCGCCGTCGCCGCCGGCTGCTGGTCCGCGAGGTTTATGATATTGTTTGGCATAGCGTGGTCTCCACCGGCGCTTCAACGCCGGAATTGTTTTGGGTTGAACACCCGGAGACTACGCAACCTTCAATTTCCCACCATATCCGCGACGCTACCGTCGCTCGCCATTGGCTTCTCTGCTGGCGAGTGCCGCGTCAGCTCCATGTCATTGATCATCGCTCAATGACAATGAGCGCGTCGGATACGAAGCGCTGAGCCTCTGCGAGGCCTTTCCGGATCTCATCGACCTTTTGGCTGATCGGCATCGCCGGCTTCCGGGCAATTCGCGACTTTCAGCTCGGCCGCGAAGGCAGTGAGGCCCTTCTCGGTCTCGTCGATCAGGACGCCGGCCCCTGGGGCCCTGCATAACTGAACGACGACTAGCAGCGGCTCAATGAGGCAGAGCGCGCCCCAAGACCCCAACTGCCGCAGACGTCCACGGCAGGCGTCCTGGTCGCGATGATTCTTCAGAGCGAGGGACAATAAGCCTCTATGCTATCGTGATTTCGGACTGCATCATTTGCACTTGGTAGGGGCGCCCGGTCGACATCAGAAAGACCACCGTGGCGATCTTGCGTGCGGCGTCCCACCGAAGATATTTTTGCAACAGATATGCGCCGTAGGGAAAGGCCGGATGGCCTATCTCCGGGGCCGTGCGCGCGGAAGCCGGAACATTGCCCATGAACATGAAGTGGTTCCAACCTCGATCTCGGTCGGGATGGAAAACGACGATCTCGGGCGCGGTCGCAATTTCCCATGGCGCGGTGGCAATGCGAGCAACGATCGGCTCGTTGTGGGCGTTTGCCACTTCACGCGGCCCGGCGAGCTGATACAGCAAGATCCATTTCCCGGTTCCGGGAATGCGTCCGGCCGAAAGCGAGGTCCAGTAATAGCAGGTGGCAAAGAGCGACCGGGCCTCTCTTTCGGAGGTTGCCCATCTGACGGGCTGGCCACCGGTGCCGCCTCCGGCGTAGTAGCGCATTCCCGCGTTGCTCGGCCCCTGGCCGGGCACGACTGGCATGACCGCGAGATTGACGCCAGATGGGCTCCTCGGCTCGATGCAGGCAGGTCTTTCCGGCGTCCCCCCGGAAATTGCGCCATGGCCGAACAGGACCACGCATTCCTGCCCCGGCAACGTCAAACCCGTCAGTTCGGCGCTGGGAGTGAGGAGCGGCGCCACCTGAAGAAAGCGGCCGCCAGCCGGATCGGGCCATGACGAAAGCTTAAAATGGTGACGAAACGGTTGTCCGCCCTCGGGAAAGTCGGAACTTGAAAGTGCCGAGTAGCCCGCATTGAGGTCACCGCGCGGCTTCTTGACATAGAAGACATGGATGCGGCCGCCCTGGCTGAAGGCGCCTGTCGGCGTCGCGTCGCTGCCGAGCTGCCCTGGAACCCCGGTGTCGGGGTCCACGACCTGGAAGGGCAGAAAATACCGTCCTGCGGTCAGCATCCGGACATTGATCATATCGGGATTGATACGGACGGGACCCGCCCAAATCCCACTGCTTCCCACCCAATTAACATCGAGCTGGCCGGCCGGGCCCGCGGAAAGCAGAGTAATCTGGTCGCTCAGTTGCTGAACGACCGCCAGCGCGCCGGTATCGACCGTGGTAGCGGCCGGCGCAAGCTGAAACGGCCCCTGCCAGTTTCCGCTGCCCACCCAGTAAACATCGATGGCCCCGCTGGGGAGGGGCACGAAGGCGTCCCACTGCGCATCGCCCTGCCGGTGCACGGTGACCTGAGCGCCTGGGCGAGCGGCCGGCGCCTGTGCAACGGCGGGTGCGGGACCCTGCCACTGGCCGCCGCCGAGGACGAACATAGAGGCCAGCCGGCCCTGCGTATCGATGAACAGGGCCGTTACGAGGTCGGCTGCCTGCTTGAAGGCAGTGAGGCCGGCACCCGCGACGCTGACCCTTACTCCCGGCGGGCTAACCCTCAAAGGCCCTGCCCACGGCTGGCCGGCTGTGGACCACGCCACGTAGAACCCGCCATCTTCTCCCACAAGGAAGGCATCGAGCTGGTCGGCTCCTTGCCGGCATGCCGCGACGCCGCTCCCCGGCGCCGGATATGGGATTGCGGGATCACCAATGGAGATCGGACCTTGCCAGGTTCCGAGACTGGACACCCAGGCAACCTGTAACCGCCGGTTCTGACCAATGAACAGGACGTCGAGCTGATCCCCTCTCTGATTGATAGCGATCAGTTTGCCTCCCGGCCGGCCAGCACGCTCGGGGCCGATTTGATGCGGCCCCTGCCAGATGCCCCTATCCACCACCCATATGACGTGCAGGGCGCCGTTTACACCGATGAAGAAGACGTCGAGCTGGTTTGCTGACTGGTTGGCGACCGCGAGTGCGGCACCCGGCGGAGCAATGCCTGCGTTGGCGATCTGAAATGGAGCGGTCCAGATTCCACCCCCGATCACCCAGGCAACATAGACCGCGCCATTCGCCCCGACGAAAAAGGCGTCCGACTGGTCCTGTCCCTGGCGTCCCGTCGCAAGGGTGGCTCCGACCGGCACATGCACGTCGTCGATCACACCGATAGCGTCAGCATCCTGCACCGGCCCATCAGTCCGGCCAACACGCGGCACGTCGCCGAAGAAAATGTAGGTTCGCCCGTCGTGGACCGTGCTCGTGCCGAGGTCGACGCCCTCGATCCCCCATTGGCTCGTATCCTGATAATGATAGAGGCCGTTGGGATCGGTCCGGCCGCTCACCTGGGTCAAGCGTCTCGTAAAGACCTGAGGCAGCGACTGTGCAGGCGCTGCAGAGGTGCGAAGAATGGCGGCCGAGCTGGCTGCCTGCAGGAAGAAACGACGCGTAAGCATGAGTAACCACTATAAGGCGCCAGAGGCGCGAGAACATTGAATGAGACGAGCAGGCAAAGCTAATTGAAACCGAATGCCGGAGCCTCGATTGCAGTCATGGAAACAAACCGTCCGAAATCTTCAGAACTCAAGCGCTGCTGAAGTTGAATGAAGCAGCCCCATTGCGGAGCTGCAAGAAACTTTTCGGTCACTAGTGCACTGACTTAATCAGATGGTGCAGGCAGGCGCTTGAGTTTGCCGAAAATTTCTTTGGCGGATTTCGTCCAGACAAAGGGCTTGAGGTGACCGTTGTGATCGCGGATGTAGCGGCGGATGGCATCTTCCAATTCGGCGACGGATTTGAAGACGCCGCGACGGATGCGCCTTCGGGTGATGACTGAGAAGAAGCCCTCGACGGCGTTGAGCCAGAGCCTGTCCCCGCGAAGGCGGGGAATGCGGATGTGGGCGTGAAGTGGAAGACCCAGCGCGGATTGTCGGCCAGCCATTGCTTGACCTTGGGATGCTTGTGGGTGGCGTAATTGTCGAGGATGGCATGGATGACCTTTCCCGCCGGAACGGCGCGCTCCACCGCATTGAGGAACTTGATAAACTCCTGATGCCGGTGCTTTTGCATGCAACGCCCCAACACGGTGCCATCGAGAATATTGAGCGCGGCGAACAGGGTGGTGGTGCCATTCCGCTTATAATCGTGGGTCATGGTTGCGCATTTGCCGGGCTTCAGCGGAAGGCCGGGTTGCGTGCGATCGAGCGCCTGAATCTGGCTTTTCTCATCGATGGACAGCACCACGGCATGACAGGGCGGCTCCATGTACAGGCCGACGACATCCTCCACTTTCGCGGCAAAGGCGGGATCGTTGGACATCTTGAAGGTGCGTAAGCGGTGAGGTTGAAGGCGATGCCCATCCCAGATGCGTTGCACCGTCCGCAAGCTGACGCCGACAGCCTTGGCGACCGCCCGGCCGGTCCAATGCGTCGCGTTATGGGGTGGCTCGGAGCATGGCAGCGCCAGCACCCTGGCCACGGTCTCCAACTGAACAGGGGCTTTGCCCGGCTTGCGCGTCTTGTCCCGCAAGAGGCCATCCACCCCTTGCTCGGCATATCGCAACTGCCAGCGCCACACCGCCGGGCGACTGCCACCGATCTGCCTCGCCACCTCCAGAACGGGCAGCCTGTCTGCCGAAAGAAGAACGATCCGTGCCCGCTGAACGTGCTTCTGCGCGCTGTTGCGATCCTCAATAACCGCCGCCAAACGCGCGCGGTCCTCAGAGGCGATGATGATGCTGACGGTTTGTGCCATATCAGCAGAATCGCACGAACTAGGCCGCGTGTAAATCCTCTGTTTGCGTCAGTGCACTAGCCCGCATTTCTCACGCGCCTGAAGGCATGGCGTGGTCATCTGGCCGATTTGTCGGCGATGTTGACGCGTGACGTGCTTGCGGGTGGCGCAGACTGCGCGATCGGCTTCGGCAATTGGCTCGGCTTCTTCGTGTCTCCAGTGGGCCTCGGGGGATACCGCGAGAGAGGCGCGTCGCGGCTTCGCGCGTCAAGCTGGGGAGCCACGAGCATGTGCGAGCCGCGCCGCGGCGAGACGCCATTCCGCGGCGGACGGACAGGCGGACGCGAAGGCGATCTTGACCCGGCGCGCGCTGATTTTCACCAACGCGCCGATCTTCAGCAGCTTCAGCCGGATCGTGCCGCAGGTCGCAGCGGCAAACTGCGTGTGAGCCAGGCCGATCCGGCGCAGCGCGCAGAGGAGGACATAGGCCATCGAGGCAAACCACAGGCGCAGCTGGTTGGCCCGCATCGTCGCCGCCGAGGTGCGGTCGGCGAAGAGATCGCCCTGCGCCTCCTTGATGCGGTTCTCCATCTCGCCGCGCGCGCAATAGAGTCTTCGTAGAGCGGCCTGGCGGTCCAGGCGCCGGGCTTCAGCGAGGTGACGAGAAAGCGCGGATTGGCATCCCCGCCGGTCCATTCCGCCTTGCCGATCACACGGCGGCGGCGTGACCAGGAGCCCTTCGTCGACCACAGGAAATCCCGAAACACCCGCGCCGGCTTGCCGTCCGCAGCCTCCGACAGCCGCCGCGCCTCGGCCAACGCCTGCCGCGATGCGGGCCTCCAGACGCGCATTACGGGCGAGGCCGAAGACGTAGTCGACCTTGTGAGCCTCGCACCAAACCATCAGGGCCTCACGGGCGAAGCCGGAATCGGCGCGCAAGACGATCTTCACCTTCGGCCAGCGCGCCCGGATCCGGCCGACGATGCGCGCCGTCTCCTCGACCGCGCCGGCGCTGCCGTCGATGTTCGAGCGTCGAAGCTTGGCGGCCAGAAGATGCCGGCCGCAGAAGACGTAGAGCGGCAGGTAGCAATAGCAGTCGTAATAGCCATGGAAGAACCGCCCCTCCTGATGGCCGTGCAGCGGATCGTCGGTGGCGTCGAGGTCGAGCACGATCTCACGCGGCGGCTTGCCGTGCGCATCGAGAAACACGTCGACGAACAACGCCTCGATCGCTGCGCCGTCATGGCCGATCTTATGATAGCGCCCAGTCGCGCCCTCGGCCGGGGCGTGCTCGAGACGGTTCAGCGTGCTCTTGCCCGGCCAGCGGCGCCGGCGCCTCGGCCCCGCGCTCGAACTTGCCGAGCAGCACGCCGAGAACGGGATCGCGGCGCACCTCGTCATGGTCGACGAGGTCTTCATAGCCCAGCGCCAGGCCGAACACACGCTGCGCGACCAGCGTCTTCACCTCATGCAACACGTAAGCGGGATGGCGCCGATCGCGAAAGCAGGCGGCGAAGCGATCGACGAGCCCGATGGCCTTGTCCGTCTCCCCGAGCAGCAGCGCGCCGGCGTCCGAGGACACCATGCCGCCATCGAAATCCGCGACCACACGGCGTCCGCCCGCTCTTCCAAAATCGATCTCGCTCGGCCGATCGTCGGGCTGGTTGCCGCTTCATTCATCGGAGTCAGTAAGAAGGCCCTGAACCCGCTCGCGATCAGCCGCGATTGGTCCCGCGACTGACCGCTGAACTGCATCAATGATCTCCGTGATCACCGCGACGATGACGAGCGCGTCATCGATTAGGCGCTGCGCCTCGATGCAAAGATCACGTGCTTCCTCGATCTCCGCTTCACGCCTGTTGGTCACCGGCATTGCCAGCCTCCGGACAATTCGCTTTCAACTCGGCGACGAAGGCGATGAGGCCCCTTTCGGTCTCGTCGAGGAGGACGCTGGCCCCGGCATGGGGCGCATCATGGGGACCTAGCTAGTGTCCTGTTTCAGAAATTTCTAGCCAGGCATTCGTCGGCGTGGTTCTCTGTGTTGGATCAGCGATTTCAGGGGCGATGATGGCGAATTGAATACCGACCACGATCCAACTCAGCGACGATGAGCGGGCCGCGCTTGATCGCCGTGTCCGCCGGCGCAAGATCGCGCGTGGGGATGCGCAACGTGCCGAGATCGTGCTGCGCGCGGCGGATGGGCAGAATAACTGCGCGATCGCGTCCGCGGTGGGCGTTACGCGCCAGACGGTCCGGATGTGGCGCGAGCGGTTCGCCACGCATCGTCTCGATGGCCTGAGTGACGAGCCCAGATGCGGGGCGCCGCGCAAGATCGGCGATGACCGGATCGAGGAGATTGTTACCCAAACGCTCGAGGCAAAGCCCGCGAACGCGACACATTGGAGCACGCGGGGCATGGCGAAGGCGTCGGGCATCTCGGCAGCGTCCGTGCATCGGATCTGGCAGGCGTTCTGCCTGCAGCCGCATCGCACCGAGACGTTCAAGCTTTCGACCGATCCCCAGTTTGTCGAGAAAGTGCGCGACATCGTGGGGCTGTATCTCGATCCACCCGAGAAGGCGTTGGTGATCTGCGTCGATGAAAAGAGCCAGATACAAGCACTCGATCGGACGCAGCCTCTTCTGCCGATGCGTCCCGGCCAGGTCGAGAGGCGCACCCACGACTATGAGCGCCATGGCACGACGACGCTGTTTGCGGGCTTCATTGCAGCCGTGACGGCCGAAACGGACGTGAAGGCCGGCAGCGTGATCGGCACATGCATGCCACGCCACCGCGCTCAGGAGTTCCGCAAGTTCCTGGGCGAAGTCGAGCGCAATGTGCCCGCGGGTCTGGACGTGCATGTCGTGATGGACAATGCTTCGAGCCATAAGACAAAGCTTATCCGCGATTGGTTCGCCAAGCGGCCGCGCTGGCACACGCACTTCACCCCGACATCGTCATCGTGGATCAACCAGGTCGAGCGCTTCTTCGCGCTGCTGGCCGAAAAGCAGATCAAGCGAGGTGCTCACACTTCGGTCAAAGAGCTGATCGCGGCGATCGAGGCATTTATCCGTCGGCAGAACGAAAATCCAAAGCCACTACGATGGACCAAGTCAGCCGACGATATCCTGGCCAGCATCGAACGCTTTTGCCGCCGCACCCTCAATGTGCATGCCAGTGCTGGATAGGAACTTCTGAATCAGGACACTAGATCGGCATTGGCATTTAGGACCAGCCGACACGCAGCCAGCAAGCCCGTCAGGAGAGCAGCTGCTGGCGGGCGAGGAGCACGCTGCCAGCTGTCCACTTGCCCCATCCGGGTAGGTTGTGAGAGGTTTTCATGGGTGCGAATCCTTGGATCATAAGGGTTAGCATCAAGGCCGGTTGGGTGTTGACGCACCCCTCCGGCCGCTTCTACCTTAGCGCAATGCTTAAACGATCGGAAGTGTTTGCCAAGAAAATATTTCCGGTGCTAGAGAAAATGCTGGAAGAGCTTGGTATCAAGGCAGATCAGGTGAAGTGAAATTGATGTGATCAGCTCTCATCCGGCATCCGGCCCCGGCGCATTTCCGGCCAATTCAGGAACGCCGGCCGCCATTCCTATCACGTTTAGCGGGTTGGGATTGCCACCTTGGAGTGAGGTAATATGCCTGCTTGCCCAACTTGTGGGACCGAGTTGACTCAGAAAAACAAGGCGCTTTTGCTTGGAGTAGGCATCGGCATGGTTGCAATGGCCGTTCTCGCCGCAGCACTGGGAGCGGGATGGCTCATCCTTCTGCCCGCCAGTGCGGCGACGATAGTTGGGGGATACCTCATCTTATGGGCTACGCTGGGAAAAGCTCTCTGGTGCAGAACGTGTAAGAGGGCACCTTTCCTGATCGTGCGCTAGAGTCTGTTGAGATCGGTGCCGGTTATCTTTCCGCGCGGGCTGGCCGGTGCCGATCGAGGCCGATCGCGCGTCCGGTTTTGCCGGCATTTCCGGCTCTTCTCGGGGCGCTTGCGAGCTGCCGCCAAGCGTTCGGAAACAGCCATTGACGGCGATGATTATGCAAAAATTTGCCCGCGTCTGATGCGCTATGGAAAGCGGGGGACGGCGTGCGCCCAAAAAAAGACCAGCCGTCGCAGGAAGCAGGCTTAGGGCTAGGCTTCGGCCGGATATCATTTGCTTGGATGAGCCCGCCGCATCTCCAGCCAATTCAAGAACGCTGGCAGCCAGTGGATCTCGAAGCCGGCGATGGCGCTGAATTCGCGAAGCAGCGCCAAATTTGACAGGAAGAAAACTCCATCGCGGTTGCTACCATCGGCCATGTCTGCGATATGCTGTGGGCGATGGGAGTGGCTAAAACCGAGCCGGTTGTCGAAATTGCAACCGAAACCACGATGACTTTCGCCTGAGCGATCAGAATGTTCCGGTTCGCGGTCCTGGCGACCTCGGTCGAGCGCTCCGGGTGCGGCCCCTGGCCGATATTGGCGTTGGTCCGCTTGACGACTTTGCACGTATCCTTGGTCACGGCATTGGACGCCGCGATCGCATCGGCGAATTTCCGCGCTGCGGCCCGATAGGTCGCGACATCGGCTTGCAGCTCGGCAATATCCCGGCTACGAGCCATCAGCACCTGCCCTCTTGCGGTGGAGGCGATCATCGGACCGTGGACGGCTATGACAGTATTGATTGCGGCCGCGGCAGCGGGCGCGATATCGGGATAATCGTGGGTTTCGATCTGCGCCTTGACGGCGGAATGCGCGTTCTCCAGCCATAGGCCGTAACAATAGATGGCATCGACGGACGGCTTGTCGGCAGCAATCTCCCTCCTATAATCTCCCGCTACGCCGGCCACCCAGGCCAGTTCGTTCGAGCCGGCCGTCATAGCGACAAGATTGTCGGTGGCCTTGAGGGTAACGCCGCGCATGGTGGCGATCTCGGCAAGATCGTTGGGTGGCGCGAATCCGCTCTGCTTTAGCCCGATCTTGCCATCCTCTTGCGGCGCGAATTGCAGGCCAGGGGTCTGGCTCTCGGGGATTTCGGGAGCATCTTCGGAAGTCGCGGAACGAGCGCGTAAATCCCGTACGACTTTGAGATATTCGTTGATTTCATCTGCACCCTTACCGTGAAGGTTATCTGGCAGGATGGCCCATTGCCGCTCCAATTCCCAATCAAGCGGCTTGCCGTCCAGGCGCGCCTGATACCAATCGATCCAGATCTCGAAGCTGGGATCGAGCGCAATGAGATCGGTCTGCAATGTCTGCCAAAGGGCTACAATTTCTTCCGGAACACTTTGCGGCCATAGGGGCGTCGCCAGCAAAGATGCCGCGCCCTCAACCAGCGGCTTCGCGGCAAGAACTCGGACCATACGGTTGATTGTAGACCGGGAGTCGGAGCGCACCGCGGCGAGGTCGTGTTCGAGAGCCGCGCCGGAGGAGGCCGCGGCGGAGATGGCAGCGAAGGTGGCGTCGCGCGCTGCGGGGAAGCCAGCGTCGGAGGCAGTTCTGGCGTCCTCGACGAAGGAGGCTGCCTCTCTGTCGGCCTTTTGGATGGCTTCAACGGCGTCGAAGTGCCTGTAGAGGATGGCGTTGTCGGGTGCGATGCCGGTGCGGGCCACATGCGTAGCGACGGGGAAGTGGTCGGCGCGGGCCTTTGCGCGGTTGGCATGCGCGGCATCGACCTTGGCTCGTGCGACGTCGGCTTTGACAGCCTGTTCGACGGCGAAGTTAAATTCGGCGGCGGCTGTGGCGGCGTGGTGGACTGGAGCAAGGGCTACCTTGGCGGCAATTCGTGCATTCTCGGCGACGCCATGGGCGGCGGTACTAGTGGAGATGCCAGCTTTTGTTAAGCTGATAGCCGACAATTGATATGATCGCAAAATGGTAAGAGTATATTGTGCGCGTTTACTCGCCTCCCAGAAGCTCAAGAACGCGCCTTCGTTTGTCGGCCGGATCGCGAACACCGGGAGGGGGAGTGTCCGAAGTTTTGTGTAAGCGATTTCCGCTCGGTATTGTTTCCTTTTCTTGTTTTGCTTCTTCAGCGCGCTGAAGAAGCAAAACGCTCGCCGAACTGGATGGCGGAGCGCTTATCATCGCGGCTTGAGGGCACGTCAACACCAATCGTTGATCAAAATTGTAATTATAATTACACCGCTTATGATTATCGCATCAAGCTACTCTGAGCTTGTCATTGACGGCATATTTACGTTATTACAGCCAATATGGCATTACCATCATCGCTATTGCGGCGTCATTTGCTTTACATTAGCGGCAGAATATCCTTACATGTCGTCAGGATCCCTCTCGGCGGAGAGATGTGCCACAAGACGGGCAAGACCTATGAGGTCGACAACCCGAAAAAGCGCATGCCGTTGCCCCATGACGACTTCAGGATCCGGGCCCATAGCGTCGGTCCATTGCGGCGGAACAGAGCAAATCGTGCTGTTATCGATGCGCAGCAAGAGCCGCTTGCCGGATCGGTTATAGCGTTCGCCGACGCAGACAAGCTGCCGACCGGCGAACGGATGGAAAGGGTGGGTTATGCGGACAAGCTGCGCCGAAGCGGCGGTAATGCCTGCATTCTGAGGTGAGGTACAAGCGGCTGGAGAGTGGCCAGTTCCGCTGGCCACCGATTGAAGATGGTATGATGAAGCTGTCGGCCTCGCAGCTGTCCGCCCTACTCGAAGGCGTCGCTTGGGCGCATGTCGAACGCCGCGAAGTTGTCCGTCCGAGTGCTGTGCAATGAACGCGCGGCATGACAACTCACCCACCGAATCGATGATGCGCCGGTCGCCAGAATCAGCAACGCTCTGGCTCGTTCTCGGCAAGACAGCCGTTCCAAAATCGGCGCCAACCATGACGAATGCGAGCGATACGCTGCCCGACGATATCGATCTCCTGCGGGCATTGATCCTGGCTGAGCGCGCCGCTCATGCCGCCACCGTCAGTGAGCGCGACAAGCTCGCGGCTCGCAACGAGCGGCTGGAGGCGATCATCCAAGAGATCCGCCGCGCGAACCTTTATGGTGAGCGCTCAGGATAAACCTTCGCACTTCGGCCGCAAATCCGAGCGCATCACCGACGACCAGCTCGCATTTGCGCTGGAAGAGCTTGAGGCCTCGCTCGCCAAGGCCGAGGCGGAGGACGAGAAGGCGGATCCGGCGCTCAAGACCGAGCGCACGCGAAAGCGCCGCGCCAGCCGCAAGGAGAGCTTCGATCATCTGCCGCATGAGGAGGTGGTAATCGAGCCCGACAGCAAGGTATGCCCGTGTTGCGGCGGCGAGCTGCATGTGATCGGCGAGGATAGCTCCAAGCGCCTGGACAAGGTTCCAGCCAAGGTGCGCGTGATCGTCACGCGGCGCCCGAAATACGCATGCCGAACCTGCGACAAGACGGGAGCGGACGACGTCGCCGGCATCATACAAGCGCCGGCTCCCGCCCGGCTGATCGAGGGCGGACTGCCGACCGAAGCCCTTGTGGCCGACGTGGTAGTGAGCAAGCACGCCGATCACATTCCGCTTCTGTGATCGGGCGGAAGATGTCAACAGCGCTTGTCGACGAGCAGGACCAGGCTTCTGTCCGTGATCGGCGATGCCGTCACATGATGCGGTCTAAGGAGGGTAGAACGGGACAAATCTTTACCACGTGATCGAGCCACTCCGGAAAGTACGGCCTCGTTCAACCTTCGTCCCTGCCCGGGACAACGCTGCTGGTGTCGGCCACCCGCAGTAATCAGCAATGAAGCTCAAAGCCATCCTCTCGGTGAACCTGAGCGAGCCTCCCTGCCGATTTATGCCGCCGGTGCTGGCGCGGACCAGCGGAACGGCGTGTTCGATTTCCACATGCCGAGCAAAATCACAGCCAACTTTCGCGCCACAGCGACACGCGCCTTCTTGATGCCGTTGCACGCAGCCATGCGCACGCCCCAGGCTTTGATCGAAGACCACCGCGTCGTACGGCTCAGCAGCGTGGTTGCCGCTTCATAGAGAAGCGCTCGCGTGCTGGCATCGCCGGCCTTGGTGATATGACCAACCCGATCGATCTGCCCGGATTGATATCGACGCGGTGTCAAACCGAGCCAGGGACCGATGGACTTCACATTGGAGAACCGGGCGGGATCGTCGACGGCGCTGCGAAAAGTCAGCGCAACGATAGCCCCGACGCCTGGTGTTGTCATGAGCATGCGCGTGACCGGGTCGTGGCGCGCCTCCTCGAGCAAGGTCTTTTCGATCTTGCGCAACTCGGCGAGAAGCGTCTCCCGGACACGCAACAAGCTTGCGATGATCAACTCAAGGCTGATATGGCCTTCGGCCAACTCCCGTGCCCGGCCTGCGAATGTTCGACGCGTCACCTGTCCCATTTTCAGGCCAAAATTCCGCAGGCTGGCACGCATGCAGTTCTCGATCGCTGTCAGCTTGTCGACAAGGAATTGCCTGGCATTGAGAACGGCGCGCATCTGCTGACAATCGAGCGCTTTGACGTGTACGGATTTAAACCATCCAAGCCGAAGCAGCTGAGCAATGCCGCGCGCATCGTTGCGATCTGTTTTGACCATCATCGCCGCGAATGCGGCTCGGACATGACGAGCTTACCGCCATCTGGCGCGCAACAGGCAGCGATGCCGATCACGACAAGATCGTCCGCCTCTTGCTTCTCACCGGTCAGCGCCGCGAGGAAATCGGCGGCTTGCAATGGTCGGAGGTGAATTTTGATAAGCGGCAGATCGAGCTGCCGAAGACCCGGACGAAAAATAAGCGGGCTCACGTCATTCCGCTGTCCGAGCAGGCGCTCGCCATATTGCAGACCGTCCCGGTTCGGCAGGGCCACAAATATCTGTTCGGCCAGGCAAGGGGCCGTTCTCCGGCTGGTCGAAGTGCAAAGAGCGCTTAGATAAACGCCTTGGCAAAGCCGTTGCGCCGTGGAGAGTGCACGACCTGCGCCGCTCATTTGTGAGCCATTGCGCGGATCTGGATTTCGGCTCGGTGTTGGCGATCGAGGCCGCTATCAATCACCTCAGCGGCGAGCGTGGCGGGATCAAAGGCGTGTACAACCGGGGCACTCAGGAACGGCAAAAGCGGGAGCTGATGGAAAAGTGGGGTGCTCACATTGCCGGGTTGGTCAGCAAGCCGGAAAAGCCTGTCCCTGCTAAGCCGCTGCGGCTGCGCCAGTCGCTCCGGCCGAGCCAGTGCGCCGGCCAACAGCGGCCGAACGTGCTGCGGCGTTCCGCTATTTCCGTGAATTCGGCCGCCGGTCTCGGCCTCGGCGACGGGCATAAAAAGGCCCCACCGGGCGGCGGGGCTATACGACTGCGCTGTGAGGGAGACCGCGCAGCGGCAATGCCCCAAAACATGCGCTGGCGGACGGATTTCGCAAGCGATGGACCGTAACCGGACAAAAACCCGCCCCCAATATGAGGACGGGCTCCCGGACGACCATCACACCGCGCCACCGGCCCGGCGCGGCCGAAGCCTACCGATCCACTCTGGCGGCTCGCCATCGTCACCTAGTCGCAAGCACCGGCAGGCCGATGAGCTGGCCCCGCCGGCCCGTGATGCAGCCGACAGCGCGGTGCTCGCCGCAAATCCAGATCTGACGCCGCACGAGGCCATGATTGTCTTCCATGACAGCGTGGCCCGGGAAGGGTGTCGGCGGCTCGGTATGGCCGCGACGAAAAAAGCGCTGGCCGGAGGCGGAGCAGAAGGCGAAGGGCTGCTGAGCAGCCTGCTCCCGTAAGTTCGCGAAAAGACTGCTCCGTTCCCGTCATTCCAGAACTACATGCGCCGCTGGCCGGCTCCGGTGGCATGCTTACTATCGAACCATATGACCGCTGGTCTCCGAAAGCCGACCAAGTCCATCGGGAGGCTGAGCCCAAGGACGTCTTGCACCTTGGTGGGCCGTTGGTGATCCTGGAGCCGACCGACACCCCGTGACCGCCAATCTCCGCAATGCGAGTGGGAGTTGACATTATGGAAATTCTAACCGGCGACGGCCCTGGGTGGAGAGGCGACTTGGCGGTTCGCTCAGTCGCCGAGGCCACCAGTGGCCGCTTTCCGAAAACCGAAGCGGCAAATAAGAAACGGCGGCTATGACGGGTGCTGCTGACCCAAACCGGGCCTCATTACTCTGAAAGAAAGGCCTTAGGGCGCATCGGACAGATGTGTCTATCCGGTTACAGCGGCTGAGGGAAAATACGATTTCAAGTTGACGTCCCGGAATACGTAAGATCAGAAACCGTTTATATCTGGACTCACTGCTGGTTGGGGGCGATATCTGCTCGTGCATAAAGAGCACGGGTCGGGGGGACCAAGACTCATGACAAACACATGCAAGGAATATTTTGAATTATGGCGGTCATCGGCACGAAGCCGGACGGGGACTGACCTTCCGGCAACTGTGGCCAATCTCTCCCGAATATTTGAGTTCGGGAATTCGCTGGGGAAGTGTAGCGGCCGGGCTGACAACAGTCCTGGTCATGCTGACCTTGAGTTCCCGAAACGCTTCAGCATTACCGAGCTATGCCCGTCAGACCGGCCAGCCTTGTGCTGCTTGTCACACCGCCTTTCCCGAATTGACGCCATTTGGACGGCGCTTCAAACTTGGCGGTTACACGCTCAACGGTACGCGCTGCGGCGATCTCGCAGCTCTCCAAGCCGAGGCAAACAAGAAGGACGGAGATAAGTCGGACGATACGCAATATCCGTTCTCGGCGATGATCGTTTCCACCTTCACGCACACGTCAAAATCTCAGGACATCGACGCGGCGGCTCACTTCGGTGAGAACAATAACTTGCAAATGCAGGAAGCGTCGGTGTTTTACGGCGGCCAGGTCTATTGCAATCTCGGCGCTTTCGTTCAGGGAACGTATGAATACGCCGACCAGAGGTTCTTCCTTGACAACGCCGATGTCCGCTATGCCGACACGACGAAGATTGGCGGAGTTGATGTCGTCTACGGTATCATGGCGAACAACAATCCAACTGTCCAGGATGTCTGGAATACGACGCCGGCCTGGGGCTTTCCTTACGTCGACTCGAATATCGCGCCCGGACCGTCAAACAACACGATGCTTGAAGGGACGTTTTCCGGCCGGGTCGGTGGCGCTGGCGCTTATGCCTTTATCGACAATAAGCTTTATGCCGAGTTCAGCACCTATGGTGCTTTCAATAGCCGTACACTGACGACTCTCGGGTTGGATCCCAATGATCCGACAAGCCGCATCGATGGTGCCGCGCCCTATTGGCGTCTCGCTTATGAGCACGCATGGGATGATAATTCTCTCATGTTCGGCACTTTCGGAATGCTGGCGGATGTGAAGCCCGATCCGTTGGCAAGCAGTACTGATCGGTTCACCGATATCGGCATCGACGCTCAGTATCAGTACATCACCGATCTGCATGCCTTCACCCTGAAGGCCAGCTACATTTGGGAGAATCAGAAGCTCAACGCGACAGAGCCCGACGTCACAGATCACCTGGATAGCTTCAAATTGTCCGGCACCTATGTCTACGACCGGACGTACAGTTTCCAGGCCGGCTATTTCGACTTGCATGGCAGCACCGATCCGAACGCGTTTGATACGCCGTCCGGCTTGGGTTCGCCGAATTCCCGAGGCTATACGTTCGATGTTGGCTATATGCCGTTCAGCAAGGGAGGGCCGGCAGCCTATCCCTGGATAAATGGACGCATCGGGGTGCAATGGAACCGCTTCACCGAGGTTGACGGTGTGTCGGCGAACGCTGGAGACAACGACTTGATCGTTGGTTATCTGTGGGTGGCCTTCTAGCGGAATTTGCTCAGGATCAAGGAAAATCGAACCTAAGAGGCGCACTGTTTGATGATCGGATCGTCGATCTTCCTGGCCAAGTGACAGCGATCGCCGAGGTCGAGCGGAGAAGACGATCCGACTCATCAATCGTACTAAGAGGAGTTGCCATGAGTGAATTCAAGGTCGAGACGCCCGGTATCTCTCGGCGCTCTTTGTTGCGGAACGCCGCCTGCCTCGCAGGTGCGGCTCCGCTCCTGCTGATCACAGCGAATTCTGCACAGGCGGCCAAGCTGTCCAAAACGGCCGTCGCCTACCAAGATTCGCCGAAAGGCAGTCGGAAATGTTCGAATTGCAAACTGTTCCAGCCGCCGTCAAGCTGCCGTAGCGTGGAAGGAACGGTAAGCCCAAACGGCTGGTGCAATATTTGGGTCAAGAAGTAAGCGATTTTGCGGCCGGTGCGCCGAGGCGCTGTCTCCGTGCACCGGCCGGAAGAATTGGCTCAACGTAGCGATCCGACGCAATCGGAGTGCGGCCGCTCAGAGCGATGCGTGGACACCTGATTAACGCCGCCTCAAGCGTAGTCGCAATAACGAGGCTCGTACATATGGGATCGCATGTGCGCCGGCACATCATCCGGCGGCAGCGTCCCTGCTAGGCCGCGCTTATATGCGACCTGTGCGACCTCAGCAGCGATGCAGGCCGAGACCTCACGGATTCGTGCCAGCGCAGGGTATAAGCTGGCCTGCTCGAGATCCGATTCACTGACCAGATGTGCGAGGGCGAGCGCAGCGCTCATAAACATCTCGTCCGTGACCCGCAGCGCGCCGCTCGCGATCACGCCGAGCCCAACGCCCGGGAAGATGTAGGAGTTGTTACCCTGGCGGGGGACGAAGAACCTGCCGTTGAACTTCACCGGTTGATAGGGACTGCCGGAGGCGAACAGCGCACGCCCGCCTGTATTACGGTACGCTTCTTCGGCAGTGCATTCCGACTTTGAGGTCGGGTTGGAGAGAGCAAACACGATCGGCCGCTCGTTGAGTTGTGCCATCATTTGCAATATTTCGCCGGTGAATGTGCCGCCAGTCGCAGAGACGCCGATGATCGCGGTCGGCTTCAGCGTGCGGACCGCCGTTAAGAAGTCGCCGATCGGCGCGTGCTCGTGCGCGTAAGGTAGCTTGTGCTCAGCGAGCTCGGCGCGATCCTTCGCGACCAGGCCCTTGAGTCCACGAGCCAATTGCGCCGTCGGGCCTCAGGTTCGCGACAACCTTGCGCAACCATCGCCGACACCACCAGATCTGCAATCCCGGTTGCAGCCTCTCCTGCGCCGAGGAATAGCAGTCTTTGGTCGACCAGGCGCTTGCCGGTAATCCGTAATGCCGAGAAGATGCCAGCCAACGCCACGGCTGCCGTTCCCTGAATATCGTCGTTGAAGACGCAGACGCGGTCCCGATACCTCCGCAGCAAGCGGAACGCTGCGTGATTGGCGAAGTCCTCGAACTGGATCAACACGCCGGGAAAGATATCGCATGCCGCGCTGATGAACTCCTCGATAAGTTCGTCGTACTCGGGACCACGCACTCGCCGTCGCCGCAGGCCTAGATAGTAAGGATCCTTCAGCAATTCCTCATTGTTCGTGCCAACGTCCAGCATTACCGGGAGGCATAGTTTTGGATGTATGCCGGCGCAGGCGGAATAGAGCGAGAGCTTGCCTACTGGGATGCCCATACCGTTGGTTCCCAGATCGCCCAAGCCCAATATGCGCTCACCATCGGTTACGACGATGAGCTTGGCTGGATGCGGCCAGTTACGCAGTAGCTCCGCGACACGTCCCCGGTCATTTGCGCCGATGAAGATGCCGCGCGGTCGCTGAAAGATATGGCCGAACCGTTGGCAGGCGAGTCCTACCGTCGGCGTGTAAATGAGCGGCTGGATTTCGTCTATATTGTCGCACACGACGCGGAAGAACAGCGCCTCATTGCGGTCGTGTAGCGCGTTGAGCGCCACATGCTTCTCGAGGTCATCGGGTAAGTGGCGCAGATTTTGCCGTATCCGCTCGGCCTGCTCTTCCATCGTAAGTACGTGCGGCGGCAGCAGGCCTCGCAGGCCGAGAGCATCCCGTTCTCGTTCGGTAAAGGCAGTACCTTTGTTGAGCAGCGGGTCGCGTAACAGCGCCACACCACGTGGAAAATCAGGGGCGGAAGAATAAGTGCCCAGATATTCAGGGGTGTTCATGGGCCCCTCCCTCGGGATGTTACTTTAAACCAGTATTCTCCGCCCGCGGGATCAACGTGTTGATAAAGATCAAACGCGAAGCAATGCGACCCAAGATTGAAGGTGGTGCTGTGGCGGGCGGAACCACAGACTGCGGACGAGGTCTGAAGCGACGGCTTTAGATTCCCGCCAGCGCTGCCTGACGCGCCAACCCGGCTGACGACCGCAGTGAGGCGTTTGTCGGTATATTTGCTTCAGTCCGTGATAGGCGGTTATGCCCCATGTCTGCCGATCGGCAAGAACGTTCATTGAGCCCATACGGACGCCCAAGCCTGGACACCTTGCCCGCAGAAAGCCGGGAGCAGACCTCGCATCAGTGGTGGCCTCGCAGACGGTTTGCCGGCATGCCGCACACTCGGCAAGCGGTTGGCTAGCGCTAATCGTCGGGTTTGTCGCCGATGAACTCGCCGGAGTCGTTGCTGACCTCAATCGTCCTGCTGCTGGGGGCCTGGACCGGATCGCCGTCAGCCGCGATCGGTGCCGCCGCTGACCGCTGAACTGCATCAACGCTGTCCATGATCGCCTCGATGATGACGAGCGCGTCGTCGATGAGGCGCCGCGCCTCGATGCAAAGATCGCGCGCTTGCTGGACTTGGCTTCAAGCCTGTCCTTCACCGGCATCCCGCGCCTCCAGGCAATTGGCCGTTTTCAGCTCCTGAGCCAGAGCATTGATGCCGCGCTCCGTCTCTTCGACGAGCACGATTGCGCCGGCATATGGAGCCGATGAGACCTCGGCGTTCGCAGCCATGATCATTCGGGTTGCATGAAGGAGGGCGAGAAGTCGATCGACGCGTTCATCAACGATGGCAGCAGGCAAACACATGGCACAACTCCGAGAGACTACAAGCGTTCGCGTTAGGTTACGCCGAGGCTGTCGCATCGTCAATCCTGATAGACTACGCTGTAGTCGCTATGATCGCCCGTGGTCCTAAGAAGCTGAATCCGCTCAATGTTCGGATGACTGATGAGATGCGCTCCGAGCTGGCTGCCGTCGCCGCTGAGGAGAACAGGACTATCAGCAACTTGATCGTCACCGTCCTCGATCAATGGCTGAAAGAGCGGAAAAAGCAGAAGAAGCCGACAAAATGATTAGGGCGATCCGTCGCGCGCCCGATGCCAGCCGAGGACCGTCCGAATATGTGTGAGATCCGCGAGGCGGACCGGCAGGGAGGCGTTTTGCCGTGGTAAGGAAACTTCGTATCGGCGGACCCCGCCACGACCTCTAGGAGCGATCGCGTGTCAACAGTTTGGCCATTGATATGCGGATTAGCGGTGACGGTGCTGCTTGGATTCGGCGTACGTCCGTTGTTGGACGCCGCCGTTAAATCGACGCCGTTGTTGCCGCCCGGCGAGGCAAGCGAAAAGCGCAAAGCGCAATGGCTGGAGCTGATGAAAGGAACCGAGGGTGGTGTCACTCTCGGCTGGCTGGAGCGGTTCATATTTTTCGCCGCATTCGTCTCGAAAGCAGAGATCGCGGTGGCGGCGTGGCTGGCTTTCAAGGTCGCTTCCAAATGGAACGCTTGGACCAATGTGATCGCGGTACCGGACAAGATTGTCGATCTTGATGATCTCGATTTTCTGATCGCCCGCCGCCGTTGGGGCTCTCATGTGTTGATGACGTTTTTGATCGGCACCGCATACAACATCATTGCCGGCATGCTCGGGGCAGCGGTCGTGCTTCACTGGTCAGAAATCATCACCGCCCTCAGCCTGTGAGTGCGCCGAAACCAGACGGAACGTACCGAAGTTTGGGACAGCCTATTGGCCTGACAAGCACCGCTGGAACAGATCGTCGGAAGCCGGTCATGGAGCCGTCGTCAAGATCACGCGCAGGTCGGCATCTGCAATGAACCAACAATGACGTCGTGGCTAACCGAAGGACGTAATCTTTGATCACGCGAAGCCGGAGTTGATTGTGAGACGGAAGCCAAAGACCCGCCCAGCCGGGCGGCCATCGAAATACACGCCGAACCTCCCCGCGATGGTCGCGAATATGCGCGAGCTGAATATGCCGGTGTCCATCATTGCCGACGTTATTGGGGTCAGCGAACGGACAACATGGCGCTGGCGGCGTAGATTTAATGAGTTTCGTCGAAGCATTAAGGAAAAAGAAGCGGCGCCATTCCGTAATATTGTCAGGGGAAAGCGCTGAATTTCTTCGGTAGTTATTGGAGGCGTTTTCAAACGAATTTGCAAATTAGGGCATGATAAAATAAATAATGGCGTCGGCGCTTTATCGCTTGGGGGAGTTGTGAGACCGGCGAGCTACAGAGGATTGGCGGAGCGGGTCCGCCAACGCGCCATGACCTTATCGACGTCCAGCGTGCTGAGACGCGTCGGCGGCCCCTCCGTCACGGTCGCGTTGACCTTGGCGATCTCGACGTTGAGCGCGGTGATCCGGTGACGGACGGTCGCCTCGTCTTGCAGCTTCTCGATCGTGGCCAGCTCCTTTTCCACCTTGCGGAGCAGCTCGAGTGATGGGGGCAGGATGGAGATCTGCTCTCGCTGGACGAACTGCTTCACCCACCAGAGCGGGTCATATTCCAGACTGAGATTCGGGATGGCTTACCGGCTCCCGGCAGGTTGTCGAAGGCTCCCTGTTCCCTGGCGACACGGATCTGCGCGTCGACCCACGTCTCCCAGTTCGTCCCTGGAGGCTTGCGCTCGGTCATGGTGCTCCAGCTCCTTAGGAAGAGGATAGCACCTCACTAGCGGCACCGAACCGTGGCGCAGTATCACACGCGCCTGCAAAATCGCTTTACGGCCGGCCGAATGGCCGACGCTAAGCTGAGACACCATCCCCGGCGCTTCCTGAATGCGGAGGCGTCGGGCAGTTCGGCGCTATGATCCCGCTCTAGGGTAGCCGTGTTCGGCAGTGTGCCCTGCGTTCGAATTCGATGTGACGCCGCACTTCACTCCGGCGCTTTTGCGCTCTGCTGTCTGCAATAACTTGACTGATCCTACGGGCTATTCCCCACCCGAACGCCGCGACAAAGGCCGCCGCGACAACGCCTAGCCGTTCTTATGCGTCCGAGCAGGCTATCTTCTTTCCGTTCTTGCTGGGCGAGGTGATCCGTCCTGTGCGGACACGTCCGGCAGGCTGATCGGCTCGAGTACGCTGTCGACGCGCTGAAGGTGGATGGTCCGGGCTCCTGGGGCGGTCATGCCCCACCATTCATGGCCCGGACGATTGCAGCCGGAAGGCAACGAGGCTGAACAGCTCGGCCTCCGGGCAGCACGAGGCGAGTGCCACACGGATGCGGCTCGCGGTCTCGACGAAACGTCCGGCGATTTTCAGCAGGCGCAGGCGAATGCTGGCGAACTCGCTTTGCCGCAAAGGATGCCAGGACGGCACGCAATCGCGCACATCGAGCATCAGCCAATAGGCGGCGGTGTGCAGAATGAGCCGCATCTGATTAGCAAGCGGCGATCGGCAGCTGGTGCGATCGGATGCGAGTTGCGCTTTATGTTGCTTGATCAGATTCTCTGCCTGTCCCCTCTCGCAGTAGAGGGTCGCATAGATGTGCTCGGCGTTGCCTTTCGCCAGCGAGGTGACGGCATAGCGGATGTCGAGCCCGCGGCGGAGCATGTCGTCCTCATGACTGGCGCTCGCCTCGATACGTGCCACAACACGGCGCTCCCTGGCCCAGGATTTTGCCGCATAGCGCGTTTCGGCGAAGCCGCGCAGAACGGCAAGTTGCTCCTCGGCGCGGCGCGTCCGGATATCATCGGCCTCCGGTTCGACCAAGCGGTCGAGCACGGTATTGCCAGCAAAGCCGAAGACATAGTCGATGCCATTGGCCTCACACCAGCTCATAACTTCTTCTCGGCCGTAGTGACTATCGCCACGAATGGTGATGCGCGTATCGGACCAATGCCGGCGAATGCGATTGATCAGACGGCGCAGTAATCCACGGACTTCCTTGCCTGAGGGCGTCTTGCCCGGACGCAGGATCATGGTGACCGGGCGGCCCGTCGCTGTCTCATAGATGTGGATCGGCAGAAAGCAGCGCTCGTCGTAATGGGCGTTCCATTCCGACAGTTTCTGATGGCCGTGCACCACGTCGAGCGTGTCATCGATGTCCAGCACCACCGATGCCGGCGGCATCTTGTAGCTCCGGCACCAGATGTCGACGAGCGCATAGGTCAGGCGGATGATCTCCTTCAGCGTCGGCGCGTTCTCCCAGCGCGAGATGGTCGGCTGCGAGCATAGATCATTGCCCGTGTCGGGCAGCCGCCCGCAGGCAAGCTTGAAGGCGGCATCGCAGCGCAGCCAGTCGAAGTCATTGCCATCCGCGTAGCCGCAGGCGATCGCCAACATGCGCCCTTTCAGTATGTCCTCAACTGTGTGCGTAATATGCGCCCGATCGCGCCGGTCGGCGATCAAAGCAGCGAGAGTTTGGGAGAGAGCCCGCCGACGCTCGGCAAGCGCGAGCAGCATGACGCCGCTGTCGGAGGAGAGACGACCGCCATCGAAGGCAGCTGTGACTTTCTTGCGCGACACGGCTGGATAGGGAACGGTGAGCGGGCTATCGTCGGTCATGGCGGGTGTGGCTCTGCGCTGCGGCGCGCATAGGATGGCTGCGACACCCATTTCCTACGCAAGTTCAATGCCTTGCGCCACATTCGCCAGCGCAATTTCTAACTGCGGCTGAATAAGAACGGCTAGTGCACTGACTCAATCAGATGGTGCAGGCAGGCGCTTGAGTTTGCCGAAAATTTCTTTGGCGGATTTCGTCCAGACAAAGGGCTTGGGGTGACCGTTGTGATCGCGGATGTAGCGGCGGATGGCATCTTCCAATTCGGCGATGGATTTGAAGACGCCGCGACGGATGCGCCTTCGGGTGATGACTGAGAAGAAGCCCTCGACGGCGTTGAGCCAGAGCCTGTCCCCGCGAAGGCGGGGAATGCGGATGTGGGCGTGAAGTGGAAGACCCAGCGCGGATTGTCGGCCAGCCATTGCTTGACCTTGGGATGCTTGTGGGTGGCGTAATTGTCGAGGATGGCATGGATGACCTTTCCCGCCGGAACGGCGCGCTCCACCGCATTGAGGAACTTGATAAACTCCTGATGCCGGTGCTTTTGCATGCAACGCCCCAACACGGTGCCATCGAGAATATTGAGCGCGGCGAACAGGGTGGTGGTGCCATTCCGCTTATAATCGTGGGTCATGGTTGCGCATTTGCCGGGCTTCAGCGGAAGGCCGGGTTGCGTGCGATCGAGCGCCTGAATCTGGCTTTTCTCATCGATGGACAGCACCACGGCATGACAGGGCGGCTCCATGTACAGGCCGACGACATCCTCCACTTTCGCGGCAAAGGCGGGATCGTTGGACATCTTGAAGGTGCGTAAGCGGTGAGGTTGAAGGCGATGCCCATCCCAGATGCGTTGCACCGTCCGCAAGCTGACGCCGACAGCCTTGGCGACCGCCCGGCCGGTCCAATGCGTCGCGTTATGGGGTGGCTCGGAGCATGGCAGCGCCAGCACCCTGGCCACGGTCTCCAACTGAACAGGGGCTTTGCCCGGCTTGCGCGTCTTGTCCCGCAAGAGGCCATCCACCCCTTGCTCGGCATATCGCAACTGCCAGCGCCACACCGCCGGGCGACTGCCACCGATCTGCCTCGCCACCTCCAGAACGGGCAGCCTGTCTGCCGAAAGAAGAACGATCCGTGCCCGCTGAACGTGCTTCTGCGCGCTGTTGCGATCCTCAATAACCGCCGCCAAACGCGCGCGGTCCTCAGAGGCGATGATGATGCTGACGGTTTGTGCCATATCAGCAGAATCGCACGAACTAGGCCGCGTGTGAATCCTCTGTTTGCGTCAGTGCACTAGGATCTGCGCATATATCATCCGCTCCTCCGCTAGACGGTGTTAGCCACCGATCGCGATCGTCCTCCATGGCGGCGTAAAAAAACAATCTGATTTGCGGAATGATGAGGGTGGTCCTTCCGGCGGAAGATTCGGAGAAGAGCGGCGAGTTTTCCGGCGGTCGGGACAGGCGTCACCGAGGTGAAAAACCCGCTCGGATCGCTCCGGCGGGGCTTCATTCATTGCGATTCGGCTTGGCCAGAGGGCAACAGTTTCAGCTGCTCGCCGATAAATTCGAGGGTGACATTTTCCTGGTCTCCATCACCACGGGAAAACAAATAAGAAATACCAAGCCAGCGCGACACACAAAAGCAAAAGCAGCATGCGTCGCCAAGGGAAGGTAAGTTGCAGTTTCATCGGTTTTCCCGTTGCCGTCTGAGGGTAGGCGTTCGCACTATAATGCAAGCTTCGCAATCATAATCACACCGATGACGGCGAGAATGACAATGACGATCCCGGCTTGGCGGATCGGTCTGAGTTTGTTTTCGTCAAGAACCGCATAGCTGCGATAGAGGGCGTGCGGCTAGAAAATCAAGAATAGCCCGATAAGCGCTAATCCCGTCGATCCGACTAATCCCAAGAAGTTGATCGTCGCATTGCTCACAGGGGCCTCATTGCCCGCCAAACGTTCCTCCGGCGCGGAATGATCCGTTAACGGACTCAATTGCCATCTTCGTCTTCATCACGATATTCACCTGACAGTTTCAGACCCTCGATCGTCGTCGCGCCATCCACCTTGAGCACACGGCGAGCGCGCTTTCCCGTTTCCTCGGCGATAGCCTCGGCTAGCGTCTCGGAATGTGTGACGATCCATATCCGAGCATGGCGGGCCGCACGTGCGATGAGGCGCGCAAGCGGGGGCAAGAGCGATGGATGCAGGCTCGCCTCCGGCTCGTTCAGCGCCACGAGCGAGGGGAGGCGGTAGCCCATCAGCGCGCCCAGCAGGCAGAGATATTTCAGGGTGCCGTCAGATAACTCATGCGCACCGAACTCGCGCGGCATGTCCGGAAATCGCATGCTGAAACTGCACCAGCTTCCCTCGTCTCTCGCGGAAAGTTGCGCTCCGGGAAAAGCGTCTTCAATTGCTTCGTCGAGGTCGGTTGTGTCCTGACGGATCACGAAGAGTGTTCCCAGCACGGCCGCAAGATCACGGCCATCGGGCGACAGCGTCGGGGTCGTAATGGCATGGCAGGGCTGTCTGATAGGCGAGGCGGCGTCTGTGCGGAAGTCATGATAGAGCCGCCAGTCGAGCATCTGCCGTCGCACCGCCTCCAGCTCGGGATAGTGCGAGCCGTCCCGAAAGGCGGCAAGCGCCGTCTCCGAGGGCAGCACTGCATCCTTACGGACCTCGCGGGTGCCAGCCTCGTTGCGCAGCATTAACGCCCCATTCTTGCGCTCCATCATGACGATGTCGCGTCGCCTTTGCCGCACGGTGAGGCGCTCCTCCTTGACGAGCGGCTCGATGGCGAAAGCCGCTTCTGTGGGAGTCCGCAGGCCGACTTCGACCTCGTAGAAATGCGGCAGCCCCGCCTCGATAGAGTAGTCCAGCTCGTCGAAATGCGCTTTCAGAATGAGTCGCACCGGCATGTTGCGACTGCGATTGCCTGCCCACAGCACCGATGCGATGCCGCCTTCATCGGCGATGGCCCGGGTGATCGTGCCTTCGGCCGCAGCCCGTGATAGGCCGAGGGCCTTGTAGAGATTGGTCTTCCCCACTCCGTTTGCACCGACAAAGACCGAGCAGGCGTCAACCGGCAGAGTGAGGGCGCGGACGGAACGGTAGCCCCGGATGGTTACGGAGGTGAGCGGCATAAGCGACTGAGCGACAATTCAACGGCTGTCGCAATGCTTATGCTTTGAACGGTAAATAGGCAATCCTGT
Organism: uncultured Alphaproteobacteria bacterium; assembly: GCA_963798805.1. Lineage (GTDB taxonomy): Bacteria > Pseudomonadota > Alphaproteobacteria > Rhizobiales > Rhodomicrobiaceae > CAVZCK01. The sequence goes on along the minus strand of CAWCVC010000010.1, from coordinate 1,241,801 downwards.
CTTGGAGAGGGCGGGACGATCTTGCTCGCGGGATATCCTGAGAGGCTCGCCGCCTCACCATGAGACGCTAGCCGCCGGACTCGGCCCCGATGCAGCATTCGCCGTTCTCATTGGTGGCGGCGGCCCCGGTGCCAATCTGGCTGCTGCTGCATGCCATCGTCGGGGCGCAAATCCGGACACGGATGGTTGATGCCGCGCGTTGGCTCAATCCGGCGTTCTAAACAGTGCGGGGCGGTGTCACCTTGACTAACCGGGGCGTGTCGTTTGCAAACGGAAAACCGCTCGGACATCGCCGAGCTGGCAGCAACGTTGCTATCGCCCGCCCTTCCCTTGAGCGCCCCCGCTTCCAGCGCCGATCCCATTCCCTCGACCGCCCCCGTTCCCAGGTCCGATCCCAGGTCCGGCTGCAGACGCTTGGGAGCCGGTGGCTGACGCACCACCCTGCCCGTAACCAATTTGCGCATCGCTCCGTAGTTCGTTAAAGCAATCGTCATGTGGGTCCGGCGGCATTGTCAGCCGGCGGTGCGCGCACTGCGCTTCTTTCTTTGCTAGCAAAGAGGAAACGCCGCTGCCGAACGCTTCACCCTGTTTGTCCTGGGCAATTGCGAGACCCGCAAAACTAGCCACGGAACCGAGTACTACAGCCGTGGCGAGTATCTTGATCATGTGCCCACCTCCATTGCTGAAGCGTCTTATGTAGAACTCCCCGCAAACCTGGACGAATTTGCGGGATTAAGGCCCAGCTACAACAACAAGGGGACACAGGGCCTTTGTGAGTTCACGTAATGACGACAGCACTTTAAAAACGAGCAACCGGCTGATTCCATCCCCGAAGAACAAAATAAACCCCGCCAGACCGCTCCCACGGCGAACGATTTTTCGCTGCCGTAGCTATTGCGCTCTCCGCAGTTGGCTTTCGCCCTTGATGTGAGCAGCTTCGAGGAACCCGAGTGGCTGATCGTGATCGACCATGATGCTTGGCGAGCGAAGCCGAAACGGTGTTGAAGCGGCTATCCGGTCGCCGCCAGCCTTGGTTCGCGCACGAGGTCGAGCAGTTGCGCATGAGGGATTACGATCAGCTCGGCAGCCGGGTATGCGCAAGTTCGGGCAAAAGTGGCAGCGCCGCACTGCCACTCCATGCCACCGGATCTGTTTGCCGAATATTCGAGCCTTAGCTTTGGCGAAATACGGAGTTAAATCCGTGCGGCGCGCTCATGCTGACCTATCGCGCGTTTCCCGCAACCGTCACGATGGAATGCGTCCGCGATCCAGAGGTGAGGCGTTGGGCTTTCGATCCGACCGGACCTCGAGTTACTCCGCTGACAGGCAAAACAGAATTTCAAATTTTGCGTTAAAATGGCGGTAGTTTTACAGAATCTGATTTTGGATAAGTAGAAGCCGCAGCAATTTTGACTGGGGTAGCTAGCTACTTAGCCCGTCAATGCTTCATGGCTATGACTTTGTGTTTAGGCTAAACAGCCGATCGATGCATTCTTTGCGGCCAAAAAGAATGCTTGCTCGCTGTGCAATAGCGTCGTAGCTTTCGTTACGTTAAATGACGATGACATTACATAAATTCTATCGTTTTCATAATCTATCTAGTGATGCTATCAGTGTTTACGTCGGTTTGGTTAATGTATTCAGAATTTTCCGATGGGTCTTGGGCAGATTAGACGGACAAAGGAGCGTCGCGCGGTCTACCATTGCGGGTAGCGTCGCGATGTATGTTGGAAATTGATTTGGCGCGGTCTCCGGCGGGCTGAACGTAGCGGATCAGGCGGCGAGGTCACCGTTCTCAACAGTGATGGATCGCGAACCGAGACGATAACGGACACCATCACGCAGAAGACCTCCAACTCCACCTCGGTGAAAGACAAGGCGATCATCACCACGAGCGCCAACGGCCTGTCCCAGACCACCCAGCTCGACGTCAATAACGACGGCAGCTACGACCGCACAGATGCGGTCGCCACTGCTGTCGATGGCAGCAGGAGCGAGACAATCACGGTCCTCAATATCGGTACGGGCGCCTTGCAGCAGAAGGATGTCATCACGACGAGCGCGGACGGCCTAACCCAGTCGTTGCAAAGGGACAGCAATGGCGATGGGACATTCGACCATTTCGAGACGACGGCGACGAATGCCGACGGCAGCGTCACCGGGACGGTTTGGGACACCAATACGAGCGGCGGTCTCATCGATAAATTCGTGACCACCACCTCGGCGAACGGTTTGTCTAAGACGACGACCTCCGATGTCAATGGCGATGGCGTGGTCGACGAGACGGAAACACGGTCACGACCCTCAATGCCGATGGCAGCCGCACCTCGGTTGTCAGCGACTACTATGCCAACGGCTCTCTGGAAGATCGTACCGTTGCGACGACGAGCGCGAACGGTTTGTCGAAGACGATCCTGATCGATATGAATGGCGATGGGGTCATCGACGAGACCCAAACCGATATCACCACTGTGAGTGCCAACGGCGAGACATTCCGCGTGATTTCGAATTATTACGCAAATGGCACGCTGAAAGATCAGACCACGATTGAGAACGACACGGCACGGTATAATTCTTGGATAGGAAATTTTTTCGACACCAATGGCGATGGCACGATCGACAAAGAAGTCGACGTTGAGGTTGAGCAGGACGGCTACAAGTTCCAGGACACGTACTATTATAATTCGGACGGCTCAACGAAGAGTGCAGTCGAGCAGCAAACGTCTATGGACGGATCAACGGTCTTAATCGGGAATCCGGACGCCACCTTATTCCCTGTGCAAATCTACTACATGCCAAATGCGAACGGGAGCTACAACTGGAGCAATTATACGAACAGCGTTTCGCAATCCGTAACCCATACGATCGACCTCAACGGGGTAGACAATTGGATTTGGTTAGATCAGCCCGCATCAAGCAGTAGCAGCGTGTTTCATACTGTGGTCATTGATCTAGCAACGGAGCAAAAAGACATCGCCATTGCGCAAAGGCTTTACGATACCGCCTTCGATCGGAATGCCCAGACGGATGAGGTGCAGCTTCTCGCCGAATACATTACCAATGGTGTGGTCAACACGACGACGCTGGCCAATAAGATCATGGCGTCGACGGAATACACACAGAAATACGGCACGCTGACGAATTTGGAATTCGTCGAGCGCATGTACGAAAATGCGCTTGGTCATGCACCGTCGCTTGCTGACCTCACCAACTGGGTCGGTCAGCTCAACGCCAATACGACGACACGTGCCGCCGTTATGAACGCCATTTCGGAAAGCGAGGAGCATATCCTCACCGGCAATGTCCATCAGGTGAGCAACAATACCGATACGGGCAGCACGACCTATACGCTTGACCACACGGCGGATGCCCAAGTCGCTGGCGACACCGTCCGCCGCTTATATGATGCTGGGCTCGGCCGATCGGCAACGGCGGCCGAAGTGGCGGCGCAGTCGCAAAAGATCCTGTCCGGATCGGAGACGGAGGCCCAGGTGGCGGCGGATATTCTCGCTCTGCCGGAGTTCGCCAGCAAATATGGCACGCTCACGAACACCGCCTTTGTCGCCCAGATCTTCCAGAATGCGCTTGGCCGCGCGCCGACCACAGCAGAATCGTCATTCTGGACATCGGCGCTGACGGCCGGAACCGTCTCGCGGGCCGATTTCCTGGACGGCATCGCCGAGAGCAGCGACCATCTCGCGATCATGGGGGCGGGCTATTCGATTGGCGGCACGGGCAATGACTACATTTATGCCCCCGACAGGGCCGACAATATTGACGGCGGCGCCGGCGTCAATACGCTCGATTATAGCCTGCTCTCCATGTCGGGCGTCAGCATCGACCTCAATGCCGGAACGGCGGTCAAAGCCAATGGCACAACCGACCATCTCACCAACATTCAGAATATTGTCGGCAGCTCCGGCGCCGACACCCTTGCCGGCAATTCGGGCAATAACATGCTGACCGGCGGTGCCGGCGCTGACGCCTTCGTTTTCACCAGCACATTTGGCGCTGACACGGTCACGGATTTCCAGGCGGCGGGAACGGCCCATGACCTCCTCCAGTTTGATGCGGCGGCCTTCTCCAGCGCATCCGCCGTCTTGGCGGCAGCGCAGCAAGTTGGGACGGACGTGGTGATCAACAGCGGCGCAAACAGCGTCACGTTAAAAGGTCTCAACCTCTCCAGTCTAACGGCTGCGGATATTCGGGTTCAATAAAGCAAAGCCGGGTGGAGCGGAGCACGGCGCAGGCGGTGCTCCGCTTTGGTCTTTGCACTGAGGGACAGTTTGTGTCTCAGCAAGGTTTCGCAGAGAGTTTCTCGGGGTCTTTGTCCGCTGTCGCAGTTGCCGTTTCCGATCAGATCGATCCACGTTCTCGGAATAGTTATGCAAGAGTCTTCTGAGACGATTCCGTCTTTCGCCAACACTGAACAAGAAGAGCAGGTGGCACCAACAGCGACCGGAGACATGGGCGCTGGCGATACCGGCTTGTTCTCGCTGGCCATGGTCGCCGCCTATTACCGTATTGCCTGCGATCCGGCCCAGATGGCGCACGATCTCGGCCTTGGAGGACGTCCGACCAAGGCGGACGATATTTTCGCGCCGCTCGCCGGGTGGGCCTCAAATCGCGGGTGCTTCGCGGGCAGGACATCAAACGGCTCTACACCGCATCCCTGCCGGCCATTCTCGGTTTGAAAGACGGCAGCTTCGCCATTCTTACCCATCGCCTTGACGATGGCCGCATGCGGCTCGTTAACCCCGTGGCGCGCAGCCAGGTGCTCGACACGGCCGAAGCCATCGTCACACTCTGGTCAGGCGATGTGGTTCTGATTACCCGCCGGCTCGATGGCCCCGGCGCCGATCCGGCGAAATTTGGCTTCGGCTGGTTCCTGCCTTCCATCTGGCGCTACCGCAAGCCGTTCGGCCATCTGCTGACTGCCTCACTGTTCATTCAGCTGTTTGCGCTTGTGACGCCGCTCTTCTTTCAGGTCGTCGTCGATAAGGTCCTGGTGCACAAGGGTGGGTCGACGCTGATGGTGATTGTCGTCGGGCTTTTTCTTATCGGCCTGTTCGATGTCGTCCTGCAATATTTGCGCTCCTACGCCCTCACGCATACGACGAGCCGCATCGATGTCGAACTTGGCAGCCGCCTTTTCGACCACCTGTTGCGCCTGCCGCTGGCTTATTTTGAGACGCGCGCAGCCGGGCAGACCGTCGCCCGCATGCGCGAGCTTGAAACCGTTCGCTCCTTCCTCACCGGTCAGGCCTTGTCGGCGTCCATCGACCTCGTTTTCGCTATCGTCGCTATCGGCGTCTTATATCTCTACTCCCCGACGCTGACGCTGATCGTCCTTCTGTCGGTGCCTTGTTATATGCTGATCGCCTTTCTCATCCGGCCGGTGCTCCGGGATCGGATCAATGAGCGGTTCAACCGCAGCGCCCTCAGCCAACAGTTTCTGGTCGAGTCGGTCGTTGGCGTGCAGACGCTCAAGGCCGCAGCCGTCGAGCCGATCCTCAAAAATCAATGGGAAGAAAAGCTGGCGGCTTACGTCAAGACCTCCTTCAGCGCGGTCATGCCGGCCACGCTCGGCCAGAACGCCATCCAATATGTGAGCAAGGCGACCACGGCGCTGGTGCTGTATTTCGGCGCCCTCGCGGTCATCGATGGCGATCTTTCGGTTGGCGCGCTCGTTGCCTTCAACATGATCATGGGCCAAGCCACTACGCCGATCCTGCGCCTGTCGCAGCTTTGGCAAGATTTCCAGCAGGTGCAGATTTCGGTCGAGCGTCTCGGCGATATTTTCAATGCGCCGCCGGAAAGCCGGCCTCTTGCCTATGCCACGCTGCCGCCGGCGCGTGGAGCTATTTCGATCCGCAATGTCGATTTCCGTTATCGGCTCGACGAGCCGGAAATCCTCAAAGGCGTTTCGCTCGATGTTCCGGAGGGCCAGGTCATCGGCATTGTCGGGCCTTCGGGCTCAGGCAAGTCGACCCTGACGAAACTGATCCAGCGCTTATACCGCCCCGAACGCGGCCAGATCCCGATCGACGGCATCGATATCGCTCAGGTCGACACGGCTTGGCTCCGTCGTCAGATCGGCGTGGTGCTGCAAGAGAATTTGCTGTTCAATCGGACCATCCACGAAAATATCGCGCTCGCCGATCCCGCCATGCCGCGCGCTCTGGTGCTGGCCGCGGCGCGGCTTGCGGGGGCCGATGAGTTCATCGCCCGCATGCCCCTTGGCTACGACACCATGATCGAGGAGCGCGGCGCCAATCTTTCGGGCGGTCAGCGGCAGCGGATCGCCATTGCGCGGGCGCTTGCCACACGTCCGCGGATCCTGATTTTCGACGAGGCGACCAGCGCACTCGACTATGAAAGCGAGCGCATCATTCAGGCCAATATGCGCTCGATCTGCAAGGGGCGGACCGTGATCATCATTGCCCATCGGCTCGCCGCGGTCCGTCACTGCGACCGCATCATCGCGATCAAAGATGGCCGCATCGTTGAGGACGGTACGCATAGTCAACTTCTGAACCGGCCGGAGGGGCTTTACGCCAAGCTCTGGCACATGCAATCGGACACCGTCTCAGTGTAACGCCATGCGCCCGCCAAAGCTGTTTTTCATCGCCATCATCCTGCTCGTTACGCTCTTTATTCCCGATCTTGTGTTGCACGATGCCTTTAGCTCAATTGCGCATGCTATCCAGATGCCGCTCCTCGCGATCGGAGCGCTACTCGCCGGATCGCTAATTTTCTTTCTCGCCAAGAACGTGCAGGCGAGAGGCAAGGCGGATCCCAATAAGGGGAGAGGTCCCGCCGAGGCGCCCGGGCTGCCAGCGACGCGTATGGATGCGCTTGATCTGGAATTCCTTCCGGCAGCATTGGAGATCTATGAAACGCCGCCGTCGCCGATCCGCATCGTCGGTATCTGGTTGATAAGCATGGTCTTTGCCACCGGACTCGCCTGGGCGTATTTCGGTTGGCTGGAAATCTACGCCGTCGCGCAAGGACGGATTCAACCGGACGGCCGCTCTAAAATCGTCCAGCCGTTTGAACCGGGCAAAGTCATTGCGATTGCCGTCGAAAACGGTAGCCATGTCGCCGCTGGAGATCTCCTCGTCGAACTCGACCCACGGGAAACCGCCGCCGATCGCGAGGAACAAGCCCGCGATTTGGAATCGGCGCTCGCGGAAGCAGCGCGCCGGCATGTCGCCATCATGGCTGCCCCGAATGACAACCCCGGAACGCCAATCGTCACCTATCCGGAGGGAACAAGCGCTGAGGTTCAGGGGCGCGAAAATGGCGTGCTGGCATCGGACCTTGCCCAGCTTGTCTCCAGCCGTGCGAGTCTCATTGCGCAGCGTGCAGAGCATCTTGCGACTCGCGATCGCTTGCGTGGCAGCATCGCGGCGCGGGAGAAGCTCCTGGCGCTCGACAAGGAAGAGGTCGATATGCTTCAAACCCTCAATCGAACCAAGGCGGCATCCCGCGCCCAGGTGATCGAGAAGCTGCAGCAATACGAAACCCAGGTCACCACCCAGGTCACTGAACAGGGGCAGCTCGGCGAGGTCGAGGCGGCATTGAACACGCTCGACCGCAAACTCGAGGAGACGACGTCGCAATTCATTGCCGACCAAATGCAAAAGCTTGAGGACGCCGAAAGGCGCGCAGATCATCTCAAGGGAGAGCTGATCAAGGCAACGGCCAGACTGGAGCGTACAAGGCTGACGGCTCCCATAGCCGGCACCGTCCAGCAGCTTGCCGTGACGACGGTGGGTCAGGTGGTGGCGTCCGGACAGGCGCTGATGACTATTGTTCCCTCCGACGGGCCGATTGAGATCGAAGCCATGATCCAGAACCAAGGATATCGGTTTTGTCGAGCCAGGACAGCCGGCAGTGGTGAAGATCGAATCCTTTCCCTTCACGCGGTTCGGCACCATTGATGGCACGGTTGTCAAGGTTAGCCGCGATGCCGTCGATGAGCGTGAGGAGACCGCGCTCAACGATCCGATCTCGTCCGTCAAGCCGCAGGTGACGACCATTGCCACGGCAGAACCATCCACCACGCAGAACCTGGTGTTCCCGGCCACGATCAGCCTGAGCAAGCGCTTCATCAATGCCTATGGCAAGGATATCCCGCTCTCGCCGGGCATGGCGGTAACCGTCGAGATCCGCACCGGCCAGCGGCGTGCCCTCGACTATGTGCTGTCACCATTGCGCGAGGTGACGTCAAGCGCCGGACATGAGCGTTAAGATGGAGATTTTCAGCAAAGCGGAACGGTGAGGCCTAATTTGGATCGCCTACAAGGAGAGCCGCAATGGATGATCTGAGCGAAAATCGGGCGATTGGGCAACTCGCCGACGGCGAAGAGCCGCAAGATCCGGCAGCAAACGCGCCGCGGCAGCGGGTGGTGTGGATCGCCTCCTATCCCAAATCCGGCAATACCTGGGTCCGGGTCTTCATTCATAATCTGCTGCGCATATTGCGCGGGGATAGCGAAGGCTCGCAAAACATTAACGCACTTTATGAAATGACCTCTCGCGAGTCGCTGGCCGAGAGGTTTGCGCGTCAGCTTGGAAAGTCCGCACACGCTGCGACGCCCCAAGAAATCGCCGAGGCGCGGATGAAAATCCAGCTCGACATGGCGCAAGGCGAGGGCGGGCCAATCTATGTCAAAACCCATAATGCGGTCGCCAATGTCGAGGGCTTTCCGGCCGTCAATTTCGACGTGACCCTGGCAGCCGTTTATATCGTGCGCAACCCGCTCGATGTGGTGGTATCCTATGCCCATTTCACCGGACTGCCGGTCGATGCAATGATCGCCTACATGGCCAATCCATCCGGTAACATCGGTATGAGCCCCAAGCGCGTTTACGAGTTTCTGGGCTCCTGGAGTTTCCATACGGCAAGCTGGATGTCGGTTCCGCACCGGCCTGTCATGCTGCTCCGCTATGAGGACATGCTGGCCGCCCCGGACCGCAGCTTTGGGCGCCTCGCAGCGTTCCTACGACTGAAGCCCGACGCAGACCAATTGCGGCTGGCGATCGAGAAATCATCCTTTTCTGAACTGGCACGGCAAGAGGAACTGCATGATTTCGTCGAACGCCCCCGCACCGCGGAGAAGTTCTTCCGCGAAGGCAAGGCCGGACAGTGGAAGGAAGCGCTTTCAACGGCGCAGATCAAGGCCCTTCTGGACGCACATGCGCCGATGATGATGCGGTTTGGCTATGTGGCGGAAGACTGCGGGTGGTCTGGTCCGGATGGTTCCTAGAATTCAGTGGTACGATTCTCGCGCCGATGTTGGCCGTCCCACCCATTGTCCCACCGGAGGAAAAATCACGAGGAATCAGTGAGTTAACTGGCGATTGGCGCCCCCTAGGGGAGTCGAACCCCTCTTTCCAGATTGATCCAATCTGGACATGCGGCAGGGAAACAAAACGTCCGGGAGTTCGAACCTCGGAACTGCCGCTCGCCGGCTCTGTTTTCGTGAACTTATAGGAGGTTCCGGCTGCTCATTTTTTCTTGTGTTTCTAGACTTCGGCATTCTCGTCGCCGATGATACGAACAAAAGCCCAGACGACGCTGCCGACAACGCTCACGCCTAATACTCCGGCGAGTTCAGGGTATCCTCTGCTAATGGCATAGAAGATAGTGGCAACAATGCAGAGCACGAATATAAGTGAGAAGATTTTGCCGATCCTCAATCGGTAATTTGAGACTGAAGCTCTAGGGTTTGCATCTCTCGACGATGCTCACCTTCGGCCTCAAAGAGCATGAGGCCGGCCCGCAGCCGCTGCTCGTCGGACGAGGCGATCAGCGCTTTCAGTTCGTCGGCAGCGGCGCATTGGCTGTTGCTAAGTTCCATCTGGCTCAAAATCTAATCTCATCCCCGCGCTCCGGATTGAAAGCGCCGGCTGGGCTGGATACTGGTTCTCGGCGCTCGATCGGCGCTTGATGAACCACCCGCAGCGGATTTGGCCGTTCTGGCGGAAGCCGGTGGTGGCCGCTTGCGCCGACGCTGACGGAGCAATAGGGCGTCCCGCTCTTGCCGACCCTGAGTTCTGGATCGCAGGCGATGACACCCCAGGCTGCGCATTCGAGACCTCGACCGCGGCTCATTTCTCGCCCCTTCCTTCATGGTTTTTCGACGCCGATAGCGGCGGCCGGACAAAACGGACAACCCTACAAGGGGTTGTCCTTGTCTGTCCGGATATATCACCGCGGACGAGCGGCCTTGTCCGGCCTTGTCCGCCTTGTCCGGGCATCATTTCGCGAGCCATGCGAAATCCCCCCAAACTCCAATGATTCACGGGTTTGCAACTCTTGCCGGCTCCGACGAAAGGCGCGTTCAAAGCTGTCCGCCTGCGCGGTCTTTTCGGTCAATCCGAGCTGTTGGCAGTACCGTGCCCAAAGGTCAGTCCGGACAACTTTCGTTCGCGGAATGTGGTGGTTCGTCAGGGCCGGTTCGCCGTGCTGGTCAATGGCTTGTCGCAGTGCTTTCAGCGCGATGCCAGCCTGTCCTTTTGGCTCCTTCAATGTTGGCCCCCCTGCAACCTCGCTTGGGATGACGAGGCAGCTGGTAATGGGATCGCCTTCGTCGTCCGTTCCAATCTCGACCTGTCGCAAGGTGAAGGGAAATTCCTCGCCCTCCGGACCGTCCTTCTGCTTTACGATCTTCGCGACCGACACGCTGGCGTCCTTCAGCCGCTCGATTTCAATGACGAGGTCGGCTGCTGCGCGCAGCGAACTGTGGCCGCGAGGGCCGCGATCAACATCCTTTCCCGTGTGATGGACGACGAGAACGTGGGCGCCAGTTGCCTCGCGGACATAATCGACGCTGCGGACGAAGCGGCCCATGTCCTGTGAGTTGTTTTCATCCCCACTCATGGCGCGCGCCAGCGTATCGATGACGATCAGGCAAGGCGGTTCGGCGAATTCAGCTCGGACAGTTTGAACCAAAAGCTGAGCGTCCTTTGAGTTGCCGTGACAAAAATCGATTGGCGTCTGCCACAGGGCGAGCGGCACGCGCGTCCCATCGGGCAATGTGCCCTCGTAGTCGGTACGCTGAGCGATCAGCCGATTTTGCATCCCGCGTTGGCCTTCGAGCACGACGATCAGGACGCCGCCAGCGCGGACCCGGTGGCCGCGCCATTCCCGGTCGCAGGCGATATGCATTGCTAAATCGGTGTAGAAGAATGACTTGCCGACCTCTGACGGACCGAAGAGAATGCCGAGATCGCGGCGATGGAATACGCCCTTGATAATGTAGTCCGTGGTACTGTTTAGCCGGACTTCGTTGAGCCAAAGCAGCTTGGCCCGTGAGGTCTTCTCGCCCGACTGATGCGGCCCGCGAAATGCTTGCGCCGCGTCGATCCGGCTCAATACGGCATCGCCACCGAGGCGTAGCTCGGCGTCGTTGATGTCCTCACGCCGCATCGGTTTTCTCCTCGCCGCCGCGCTCGATGCGCACTTCGATATTGCGGGCATGAAGCGTTTCGCCGAGCGCTCTGCAGCCATTGCGGCCGGCCTTGTTGTCATCCTCGATGAGCGTGACGCATTCGATCCAGTCCGGCATGTGTTGGGCAAGCCCGGGTAGTCGTCCGGCGCTTCCGGCGGCCCAAGCCCCCAAGCCGGATCGCTGATGCGCGGTGAGCGCATCCTCAATGCCTTCAGCAACGATTAACCCCAACCCATCGTTGGGCGGCGCGAGCACAACGGGCAGCGTGTGGTTTCGTCCGATTGCGATTTTGTCCTGTTCGGTGCCGGCCTTGCCGCTGCCGTCCGGCTTGATCAGCGTGAGGTGCACGCCGCGGATGGTCGCCGCATCGATGTGGAGGGCGCCCGGCTCGGGCTCATCCGGCAGGGCGAAACATCCGATCATCGCCGGGTGCGGATGTTTCGGCGGGTTCGCTGGAAGGAATCGGAGGGTCGCCGGCAATGGGGCAATGCAGATCCCGCGCAAGCGAAGATATGTGGCTACGATCGTGCCATCCGCCGGCTGCGATTTGTCCCATAGCCACAGCGCAATGCGCCGACGCTCGGCCGTCTTTTCGGCCGTTAGCGCTGGGACATCCGGGACGCGCCTCAGCGTGTCCCGGATGTCCCAGGCGTCCGGGCGTTTCCATTCGGGTAATAGACCACGGCTGCGTAGCTCGGCTTTTACATCGCGCCAATCTTCACCGGCAAAGCAATGCAGGACCACGTCGTCCAGTTTTTGCGGGTGCGGGCGGATCGACAATGAGCGATCGCGTTTGTCGTGGCCTGGAGCCGGCGCGCTGCCATAGCTGCCATGCCACTCGCCGCCAAGGTCGAGGGTGATTCGTTTAGCCGTTTCGCAGCTGATCAAGGTCGCATCTCTCTGCATACGGAGAGACGGCGGCCTTGCGTAGAAGAATGCGCTACACATTGAGCGCCGTCAGGGTTGATGGTGCTAACCAGAATTTCGGTCAATTCGCGTTGGCCGCGGCCCTTTGGCGAGGGCCGGAAGATCTCAGGATCACCAGGACGCCGCCATGTCACCGGGCGGCGTCCTGTGTTTTGGGGCTTGGTCATGCGGCCACCTCCCGGCTGGCCAAGAAACGTTCGATCTCTGACAACCTGATGCCGACGCGCCGAGGGGAAAGCTTCAGAATTTGAATTTCCCTGCGCCGCCCTAGCCGTTTCAGTGTGAAGGGCGAGATCCCGGTCACTTCCGACGCCTGCGCCAGCGACATGATCGGATCGACATGGCTCGCCCAGCTCGGAATTGGGGGCCGATCGGACTGCGGTCTGGTGTCCTGCTTTGGTGTTGCGGTGTGTAGCGGCATGACGGAACCTTCGATCATCGTTTGCGCAACGTTGATCGAGCCGCTCGCCAAACGCGAACGACAAAAGTCGCCGCAAATTTGCGTGACTTATTTCGTCAGGCTTCGTTGAGGGTTCGCCGGATTAGAGTGCTGATCGCCCCCCGCTCACGGGGGAAATCGAACCGGCCTGCCACATTGACGTATCGGGGCCAAGCCTGCCCGATGATTTTGCGCAGCACAATGACAAGATCGATGAAGCTACTCGCGATAGCGCCGCTTGGATTCACGACTTCGCCGCCTTCGGCTTCGACCACCTCGGCAATCTGACGGACGAAGCGGCGATGACCGGATTTCGGCTCAATGCCCCGCGTTTCGCCCATATTTTGGGCCGCTTGGGCGGTGGCGATCTCCAGATCCATCACAGACTGAACCGCGTCATTAAATTTCGATGCACGCGCCCGGCGCAATTCGGCGCTGATGAGTACCTTGGCGGCCTCACCTTCATCGTTGCCTCGCCAATTTTCGACCAGCTCGACCAACCGAGCGGCCGCGCGCCTCAGATCTTGGATTTTCACCTTAACTGCAGCGGCTGACGGCTCATTGGCCGCGCGCACATGGGACTCGATGAGGCTATGGCAAGCAGCCGCAAGCTGCTCAATCGCGGTGCCGGACAGACCGAACCCTGACGCGAGCGCATCCCGATCTTGCTCGTCGAAATGAAATGTAGGCGGCGAGATCCACGAAGCCGCCCCGCTTTTTTCGCCATGCGCACCTCCGATGTGCGCTCCGAGAGGGTGCGCGGCAGCCGGTCGGAGGCCGGCGTTCGGTGATCAGCCTAGCCGCGCACAACGAAAATATTCCTGCGGCAACGATTCGCAAGACCGCCGAAAACAGGCCCGCGAAACGCATCAAGCGCGTTCCAAGCGTCTTGGGCTTGGAACGTCTTGCCTCCCGGATTTTCGGAAATTTCGTTGGAATCTAAAGGCTCATTTGGTCGGAGCGGGGAGATTTGAACTCCCGACCCCCAGTCCCCCAGACTGGTGCGCTAACCGGGCTGCGCTACGCTCCGATGCCGCTCAAGCAGAGAAAGTGAGCAGAGGGGCAGTTTTGCCCCCTTCACCTAGGTGGGTCAATAGCATTCTGCCGGCCGGAAAAATGGGGCCTGCCGTGCCGCCGTCCGCACCCGCGGCGCTTGCCTCAAGCGTCGGCGCCGCGGGAATGGCTGCTGCGCCCCTTTTTCGTGCTGCGGCGGCCGGTTTCCGTCTCGACAGCCGCCTTAAGCAGATCTCGGCATTCTTCCAGTTCTCGTAGTAACGATGACAGTGCGGCATGCTGGCTCGGAGCCGCACCGCCTTCCGGGGCTGGGGCCGGTGCAGCCTCGCCCTTCCGGGCCTGCCGTCCGGGTCTGCCACCCGACACGATACTGCGGCGCGCCTGCTCGGCCGCCTCGCCCGCCAGATTGGGGATATCCATGCCGGCCGCCCGGCGTTTCTCAGTCATTTCCGCGTCTTCGCGCCAGCATTCCTTGACGAAGCGGACGCCGTTGTCGCGCAAAATGCGTTGCACGCCTTTGATGGTATAGCCGTCGCTGTAGAGTAGCCATCTGATGCCGCGCAGCAGATCCACGTCCTCGGGCCGGTAATAGCGCCGGCCGCCGCCGCGCTTCATTGGCCGCAATTGCGCGAATTTGCCTTCCCAGAACCGCAGAACGTGCTTCGGCACGTCCAGTTCATCCGCAACCTCACTGATGGTGCGAAACGCACTCGATGATTTCTCCAATTGAGCCCCCGCTGATTGGAGAGACCGGCAACTACCGGACTTACTCCGCCGCTTTCTTCTTGGTCAAAGACGAATTGATACGCTCCTTCATGATATTGCTCGCCCTGAAGACGAGCACACGCCTGGGCGTGATCGGAACCACTTCACCCGTCTTCGGATTACGCCCGACGCGCTCCCTCTTATCGCGCACGCCGAACGAGCCGAAGCTCGAAAGTTTAACGTTCTCTCCGTGTTCGAGACAGTTGATCACCTCCCGAATCACGGTCTCGACCAGTTCCGCAGACTCATTACGCGGAAGCCCGACCTTTTGGAATACGGCTTCTGCAAGATCCGCTCGGGTGAGAGTTTTGCCGCCTGAGACCATGTCGACCCGGCTCGATATGAAAATCTAACTTAAGACAATGGTAATGGATACTGCGGGAATCGGTCAATCGCGGATATTGCATCATTCTGATTTAGAAAAAGATTTTCGAAAACAACTCTAGTAATAGCCGTCTCGGCGGCGGCGGTTACGACATGTTGCCGTGCTGTTCAATAGAGGCAGGTAATTTCTAAGATATCAGACCGGATCGGCCGGGTGAATCGCACGCAGGCGACTGCGAAATCGCGCAGAATCATTACCAGCGGGCGAGCACCGAACCCCAGGTAAAGCCGCCGCCCATGGCCTCCATCAGCACGAGATCGCCGATCTTGAGCCGGCCATCCTGTCTGGCGGTGTCGAGCGCGAGCGGAATGGACGCGGCGGAGGTGTTCCCGTGCTTCTCCAGCGTCATGACGATCTTCTCAGGCGCTATGCCGAGCTTGCGCGCCGTGCCGTCGAGAATGCGCTTGTTGGCCTGATGCGGCACGAACCAGTCGACCTCGGCGGCAGTCAGATCGTGAGCCTTGAGCGTGTCCCCGATCACTTCGGCGATGGCGTTGACGGCGAAGCGGAAGACTTCCTTGCCCTGCATCCTCAAATGGCCGACGGTCTTGGTCGATGACGGACCGCCATCGACATAGAGCATGTTCTTGAACCGTCCGTCCGACCTGAGCACCGAGCCCAATATGCCCCGGTCGCGATCACTGCCGGATAGACGCTGGCCTTCGAGCACCACCGCACCGGCGCCGTCGCCGAACAGAACGCAGGTCGTCCTGTCTCCCCAGTCGAGGATGCGCGAGAATGTCTCCGCGCCGATCACCAAGGCGCGCCGGTACTGACCGGATTTGATGAAATTATCTGCCGCCGAGAGCGCATAGACGAAGCCGGAGCATACCGCCTGCATGTCGAAAGCGGCGCCGTTCGTGATGCCGAGCGCGGCCTGAATGGTGACGGCGGTTGCCGGAAAAGTATTGTCGGGTGTCGATGTTGCCAGAATGATGAGATCGATATCTGTCGGCTCGACCTCGGCAACCTCCAGCGCGCGCTTCGACGCGGCGATCCCCAGGTCCGAGGTCATCTCGCCATCGGCGGCGACATGGCGCTCGCGGATGCCGGTGCGTTCGACGATCCATTCGTCGGTGGTGTCGACGATCCGGGAGAGATCGTCATTGGTCAAGATCTTCTCGGGAAGATAGGAGCCACAACCGCGGATGACTGAACGTAGGGTGCTCACGTGATCGTGTCCGTACTTTTCAACTCGGGAGCCTGGCGCAAAGCGCTCTGAAACCGCTCGAGATCTTTTGAAATCGTATGCACCAACCCACTCTTGGCCATGTCGTAACCGAGATCCACTGCGCTTGCAAAGCCTATCGCATCCGCGCCGCCATGGCTCTTGATGACGATGCCTTGAAGTCCCAGAAAGATGCCGCCATTGGCGTGGCGCGGGTCCATCTTGTCGCGAAGGGCGCGGAAAGCGCCTTGAGCGAAAAAGGCCCCGATCTGCGCCATCAGCGATCGGCTCATGGCCTGCCTGAGATAGGCGGCGATCTGCTTTGCTGTTCCTTCCGAAGCTTTGAGGGCGATATTGCCGCTGAAGCCTTCGGTCACGACGACGTCGACCGTGCCTTTGCCGATATCGTCGCCTTCAACGAAACCGTGATAAACGATTGGCAAATCCGGCTTTTTCAAGGCCTCGCCCGCACGTTTGACCTCGTCGAGCCCTTTAACTTCCTCGACCCCGATATTCAGGAGGCCGACGGAGGGCCTGTCGACATGGAAAAGCGCCCGCGCAAGCGCTGCGCCCATGCCGGCATTATCGACAAGCTGGCGCGCATCCGCGCCGACATTGGCGCCGATATCGAGGACGATGCATTCGCTCGAAATGGTCGGCCAGACACCGGCGATCGCCGGCCGGTCGATATTCGGCAGGGTTTGCAGGCAAAACATCGACATCGCCATCAGAGCGCCGGTATTGCCGGCCGAGACTGCGGCGTCCGCTTGGCCTCTCTTCACCGCGTCGAGCGCCATCCACATACTGCTCTTGCCCCGGCCCTGGCGGAGCGCCTGGCTGGGCTTTGCATCCATGGATATCGCGACTTCGGTATGAATGACGGTTGAATTGCGCGCCAGCGCCGGCTCTTCCTCGAGCTGGGGAGCGATCGCCTTCTCGTCACCGAAGATCAGAAATTCGGTGTCGGGGTGGCGCACCAGCGAGACTGCCGCGCCCGGTATCGCGATGGACGGGCCGTGATCGCCGCCCATGGCATCCAGCGCTATCCTGATTCGCGCGCTCATCTGTCTGTTTCCGGCTTAACCGAAAGAAATATAGGCGCGAAACAGCGCACCCGCCCCCGAACGCGCGTGACCATACTCCATGCCATTCCCATTACAAAAGAATTTTAGGCAGCGGCGCAGCGATGGGCGATGCCTGCCGATGAACGGGCCGAACGGCGCAAAGCTGGACGCGCGATCAGGAAAAGTGGAATCCGGTTTTCCGTCCGATCGCGCGACCAGCAAAGAATTGAGCGCGGACCTGCATCCTCTATTTTTTCGATTTCAGAGCCGCGAGTTTCGCAAACGGGCTTTCGGACTTTTCCCCGGCCCCGTTCTTGCTGTCTTGCCAGTCGAAGGCGACGCCCTCCTTGCGGGGATAGGGATTGATCGAGCTGGCAAGAACCTCCGCGGCAAATGCCCCAAGGTCAATTTTGCCCCCGACGATGGGAACCGGCGGATCCTCCGGTAAACTCCCCTCGCCTGCGTCCTCCGCCTCGCCGTCCTTATCCTGATCGATCTCATCTTCGGGCCAGCATTCGACGCAGACAGTTTCGTCGATGATCTCCGAGACCGGCTCCAGCGTGACGACGCAAAGCTGAGTGAGCGCTGCGCCGATCGTGCCGGTCAGGCGATATCGCTCGGCGGAGAAAGGCTCCAGCCTGTAGTCGAAGATAAAGCCGTCGAGAGTTTCAAGTCCGAGAAATTCGGCGAGCTTGGCGCGTTCGGCCTCGTTCACCTCGATCCGGCCTTCGAGGGGTTCCCCGCCGTCCCCGGTCGGAACGGCATAGGACAGAACCGGATGCTGCGCCACCGCCTTCTCCGATAAACCGCCGGTCAGCCCGCGCGCGGCCCGGTGATTTCGGCAAAGCGGATATTGCCCTGCAAAAGCATATTGAGCGGCATTTCCTGGATCGCCTTGATCGACTGCTGGACGTAAACTGCGATCGATTCGGAAGAGACCGGCTGCTGGCTGGTGCCTTCGGCAGCCTGGAAGCTCTTCCACACCTCCCCCGCCAGTCCCTTGGTGTCGCTGCGTTGCAGAGCGGTCGAATAAGCGAGGAGCTGACCATAAAAAAGCTGCGCGATTTTCCGGACCTCTTTCGGAACGTTCCGATCCGAGACTCCGAGATCGCGGACCATGGTGTCCATTTCGCGGATGAAGGCTTCGACGATCTCCTGGGCGAGCAGCTGACCTTCGCGGCCGCCGAGCTTCAGAATCTGGAGCACCACGAACATATGGATGACCAGCATGTCGAAGCGGCCGGAGAGGGTGTCCGGCACGCCGCACCGAATATAAAAGGCAGGATTGCGTGACTGCGCCACAATTGCGTCGTAGATCTTCTCGGCGGCTTCTTTGCGCGCCACGCGCCCGGCAAACCAGCGGAACATCGGTGTTGCGTTACCTTGAGCCTGGAATCTGTTACGGGTCATATTCGTCACGACAGCCATCACCACGCAAATGAAACTTACGCTCTTGGATTGAAAGCACTATCCGCCTGAAGTCAGACTTCACTGGATCGCAAGGTACAGCGCTATGTCAAATCAGAGATTCCTCTTACATCAGAAATGTTGCCCTGATCAGGGCGGAGCGGCCTGCAGGCATAAAAAAGTTTCGGCATTCAATGATCCAATCGCTGGCTGCGATCAGCATCGCCCTGAGCCTTTCCGCCTGTGCGGCAGACATAACCAAGCACGGCCATGTCTTTACGGATGAGGATTTGGCGCAAGTGAAAGAAGGAATGAGCCGCGATCAGGTCATTCTCGCCCTCGGTACGCCGGATACCAAATCCACCGTCGACCAGAATGCTTTCTACTACATTTCCTCGACAACCAAAAGGTCTGCGGCGTTCCTAAAGCCAACAATCGTGGATCGGCGGGTTGTGGCGGTTTATTTTGACAAGAAGAACGCCGTGAACAGAGTGGCGCATTACGGGCTCCAGGACGGGAAAGTCATCGACTTTGTGACGCGCACGACTCCGTCGAAAGGCTCTGAAGACGGATTGTTGAAAGAGCTATTCCGCAATATCGGGCGTCCGACCAATGGGGCGGTTCCGCCCGGCGGTCCGAACCCTTACTGATCTTACATCGCCAGACAAAGGGCCCCTCGAGGGGCCCTTTACATTTCTGGGATGCCGTTGGCTGCTTAATGCGCCAGTACCGCAAGCAGCAGCAGGGCGACGATATTGGTGATCTTGATCATCGGGTTCACGGCCGGCCCGGCGGTGTCCTTATAGGGATCGCCGACGGTGTCACCGGTGACCGATGCCTTGTGCGCCTCGGAGCCCTTGAAATGCTTCTGTCCGTGTGAATCAATAAAGCCGTCCTCGAAGCTTTTCTTGGCATTGTCCCAGGCGCCGCCGCCCGCCGTCATCGAGATGGCGACGAACAGACCCGTGACGATCACGCCCATCAGCATCGCGCCGACCGCGGAGAAGGCTGCCGCCTGTCCCGCGATCCAGTTGATGACGATATAGACGACGATCGGGGAAAGCACGGGGAGCAGGGACGGCACGATCATTTCCCGGATCGCCGCCTTGGTCAGCATGTCGACCGCGCGGCCGTAATCGGGCTTTTCCGTACCCGCCATGATGCCGGGCCTCTCCTTGAACTGCCGCCGCACTTCGACGACCACCGACTGCGCGGCGCGGCCGACCGCCGTCATGGACATGCCGCCGAACAGATAGGGCAGCAAACCGCCGAACAGCAGGCCAACCACGACATAGGGGCTGGACAGGTCGAATGTGACATTCAGGGCGCCGAAATAGGCCTTAAGATCCTGCGTGTAGGCGGCAAACAGCACCAGCGCGCCCAGACCCGCCGAGCCGATGGCATAGCCCTTCGTCACGGCTTTGGTCGTGTTGCCGACGGCGTCGAGGGCGTCGGTGTTGTGACGCACTTCCTTGGGCAGACCGGCCATTTCGGCAATGCCGCCGGCATTGTCGGTGACGGGGCCGAAGGCGTCGAGCGCGACGATGATGCCGGCAAGGGCCAGCATGGTCGTGACCGCCGTGGCGATGCCGAACAGGCCCGCGAGGTTGAAGGTCACCAGGATGCCGCTGATGATGACGAGCGCGGGCAGCGCGGTCGCTTCCATCGAGACGGCGAGGCCTTGGATCACATTCGTGCCGTGGCCGGTGATCGAGGCTTCGGCGATCGAGTTCACGGGGCGGCGGCCGGTGCCCGTGTAATATTCGGTGATCCAGATGATCAGGCCGGTGATGACCAGGCCAACCGCGCCGCACCAGAACAGCGACGTCGGCGTGAAGCCGCCCAGATCGACGGACATGCTGCCGAAGACGATGATCATCACGGGATAAAGCGCCAGCAGCGACAA
The DNA here is from genome assembly GCA_963798805.1 of uncultured Alphaproteobacteria bacterium. Classification (GTDB taxonomy): domain Bacteria; phylum Pseudomonadota; class Alphaproteobacteria; order Rhizobiales; family Rhodomicrobiaceae; genus CAVZCK01. The sequence continues at coordinate 1,221,264 of CAWCVC010000010.1, read as the reverse complement.
GACGCCCGTGGCGAGAATGCCCTTATAGAGCGCGCCCATGATGTTGTTGCTGCTGCCGAGCTTGACGAAGAAGGTGCCGATGATCGAGGTCACCACGCAGGCGCCGCCGATCGTCAGCGGCAGCATCATGCCCGCCAGCTTGAATTGCGGGGGCAGGGCGATGGCGGCGAGCACCATGGTGGCGACCGCGGTCACCACATAGGTCTCGAATAGGTCGGCGGCCATGCCCGCGCAGTCACCGACATTATCACCGACATTGTCTGCGATCGTGGCCGGGTTGCGCGGATCGTCTTCGGGAATGCCCGCCTCGACCTTGCCGACCATGTCGCCGCCGACATCGGCGCCCTTGGTGAAGATGCCGCCGCCGAGACGGGCGAAGATCGAGATCAGCGAGGCGCCGAATGAGGTCGCAATCAGTGCATCGATCACATCGCGGCTCGTCGGATCGAGGCCGAGCGCGCCCGTGAGGAAGGTGAAATAGAGCGTGACGCCGAGCAGGCCGAGCCCGGCGACGAGCAGACCCGTGACTGCGCCCGCCTTGAACGCGATGGCCAAGCCCTCGGCCAGCGATTTGGTTGCCGCTTGCGCAACGCGCACATTGGCGCGCACGGAGACATGCATGCCGATGAAGCCGGCCGCGCCGGAAAGAATGGCGCCGATGGCGAAGCCGATCGCCGACATCCAGCCAAGCAGGAAAAAGGCCAGAATGAAAATGACGACGCCGACCCCGGCTATGGTGGTGTACTGACGTTTCAGATAAGCCTGAGCGCCTTCGCGCACGGCGGCGGAAATTTCCTGCATGCGTGCGCTGCCCGCATCGGCCGCCATGACGGTCCGGATCGCCCAGACGCCGTAGACGATCGACAAAGCGCCACACGCTATGATCGCCAAAATTAAAATGTTCATCGATTAATCCCTCGCAATGGATTGGGCGGGAGGCCACGCGACATCGTTCTTGTTATGCGCATAGCCCGCAGCGCATTGGCATCAATCAAGCGCTTTTGTTTCCTGACAGTTCCGGCTAGCACGGGATGAGTGCGGGGCCGCCCCATGCGAAGCCGCCGGGACAATAGAAAAATCGCTCCGCTTCTGCAACAAAACCGTGATGAGCAGCGAGATACCGCGCGGTGAGGAGAAGTCAACGCGCCAAATGGTCGTAGCCGAGGCGGGAGAGCGCCAGCGGCTGCCCGTCCGCGCCGATGATGGAGAGCGGGGCCGCTTCGGAGCCGATCATCCCAATACGGGTGACGGCGATTCCGGCCGAGCCGGCGGCTTCGGCGAAGGGCTTTTCGTGGTCAGGCGGGATCGCGGCCAGGATTTCATAATCATCGCCGCCGGTTAGAATCGTTTCGAGCAGTGCCGGCTCGGCTGCGAGGATCTGCGCGGCCGCGGGCGATAGCGGCACGCTTGCCGCGTCGATCCGTGCCGAGACGCCCGAGGCCGAGCATAGTCTGGCGCAGTCGATGGCAAGCCCGTCCGAAATGTCCATCGCGGCCGAAGCATGGGCGAGCAGGGCGTCACGAAGCGCAAGGCGCGGTTCCGGACGCAGAAAACGCGCAATAAGGCCTTGGCGCGAGGCCGAATCAATCGGCCACGCCTGGACCTCGATGTCATTTCGCCGCAAGCGCAGGCCGAGTGCGGCATCGCCAATGGTGCCGCTGACATAGAGACTATCGCCCGGCTTGGCGCCGCCCCGGCGCGGGGTACGCCCATGAGATACGCCGCCGAAGGCGGTCACGGAGATCATCAACGGGCCGGTGGGCGATGTCGTGGTATCGCCGCCGCTTAGGGCGATGCCAAAAGCGGCCTGTGCCTGACGGAGGCCGTCGGCAAAGGCAGTAATCCAGCTTTCTGTAACATCACGAGGCAGAACCAGGGCCAGGCTGTAAGCGATCGGCTTTGCCGCTTTGGCGGCGAGGTCGGAGACGTTGACCGCGAGCGCCTTATAGGCGATGTCGGCCGCATCGTCGTCGGTGAGGAAATGCACGCCGGCAATCAGCGCGTCGGTGGTAACGACGAGATCCTCGCCCGGCGTCGGCTCGATCACCGCCGCATCGTCCTTCAATCCGAAGGCGCCCGGAAAACCTTCGGCCAGCGGCCTGAAATGGCGGGCGATCAGGCCGTCTTCACTGAGCGTCGCGCCTCGATCCTCGTCAGCCATGAGCGGGCTTGTGGAAATCGGCGGGGCGCAGCTCGCGCGCGATCGCGTCGAGGATGCCATTCACCACGCCGGGCTCGTCGCCGCCGAAAAATGCATGGGCGATCTCGACATATTCGTTGATGATCACCTTCAGCGGCACGTCCGTCCGCGCTTTCAGCTCGTAGGTCGCGGCGCGCAGGATCGCCCGCAAGATGCTGTCGATCCGTGACAGCCGCCAGCCCTCGGCGAGGTGGCCGGCGATCAGCGGGTCCACGGCGCGCTGCTCGCGGACGATACCCAGCACCAGATCTTTGAAGAACGGCTCGTCCGCCCGGTCGTAATAGGCGCCTTCGACCTCATGGCCGAAGCGATGGCGGGTGAACTGTGCGATCACCACCGCAGCGTCCGTCTGCGCGACTTCCATCTGATACAGCGCCTGGACCGCGGCGAGCCTTGCCGTGCCGCGCGCGCCTAACATTCGGCCGTCGCTATTCGGGCGGGCCGGAGCGGCATCATTCAAATCCGAATCCATGGCTTTCCATGAACACATCGATCAAACGCAGGCAAGCGCGCGCGGCGTCCGCGCCCTTGTTTCCCTTCGTTATGGACGCCCTTTCCCAGGCTTGTGACTCGTTTTCGACAGTGAGGATGCCGTTGCCGACCGGAACGCCGGATGTCGTGGCGATGTTCATCAGCGCGCGGGCGGACTCGTTGGCGACGATGTCGAAGTGTGCGGTTTCGCCACGGATGACGCAGCCGAGCGCCACCGCACCGTGATAGCGCCAGCGCGTCGCGCCGAACGGCGTCAGCCCGGCGCGGATGGCGAAGGCCAGGGCCTGCGGAATCTCCAGCGCGCCAGGCACCGAGATGGTGTGTACGGTGGCGTTCGCCTCCTCAAGCGCGGTGAGAGCGCCCTTCGCCAGCTCGGCGGAGATGTCCTCGTAGAACCGGCCTTCGATGACGAGGATGGATGGGCTGAAACTCGGCATGATTGTGACTCAATCCTATTCGATCGGGCGGCGGCCGACGATCTTCAGGCCATAGCCTTCGATCCCGATGACTTTCGGCAGCGGCGAATTCGAGAGCAGCTCGATCTCGTGCACGCCGAGATCGAGCAGGATTTGTGCTCCGACGCCGTAATCGACAAGCCGCGTCGACGCTTCGCTCCTGCCGTCGCCCGGTTCGCCGCGCAACCTGCCGGAAACCGCAGTCGGGCACGCTTCGCGGATGAGGACGAAAACGCCGCGCTTCTCGCGTGCCAGCATCCGCAGGCCGCGCTCGACCAGCGACCGCCGGTCCTCCTTGGCGGCGACACCGATCACGTCTTCCAGCACATTGATGGCATGAATCCGCGCTGGCACCGGCCCCGGCGCTGCGACATCGCCTTTCACCAGCGCGATATGCTCCTGCCCGTCGGCGGTGTTCTGGTAGACCTTCAGATCGAACTCGGCGCCGTAAAGGCTGTCGACATGCTTCTGCTCCACCACACGGACGAGGCAGTCATATTTCAGCCGATAGGCGATCAGGTCGGCGATGGTGGCGATCTTCAGCCCGTGGCGCTGCCCAAAAGCCATCAGGTCCGGCATCCGCGCCATGGTGCCGTCGTCATTCATGATCTCGCAGATGACGCCGGCGGGATGGAGGCCAGCCAGACGCGCGATGTCGATCGCGGTCTCCGTGTGGCCGGCGCGGACGAGAACGCCGCCGGCCCTGGCGACCAGCGGGAAGACATGCCCTGGAGAGACGATGTCGCGATGGTCCTTCTTGGGATCGATCGCCGTCGCGATCGTGTGGGCGCGGTCATGGGCGGAAATGCCGGTGGTAATGCCCTCGCGCGCCTCGATCGAGACGGTGAAATTCGTCGAATGGCGCGACTGGTTCGAGCGCGCCATCAGCTCCAGCCGAAGCTCGGCGGCGCGCTCCTGAGTCAGCGCCAGGCAGATCAGGCCGCGGCCATATTTGGCCATGAAATTGATGGCTTCCGGCGTCGCCTTCTGCGCCGGAATGACGAGGTCGCCTTCATTCTCGCGGTCCTCGGCATCGACGAGGATGAACATCCGGCCTTTGCGGGCATCCTCCAGAATCTCCTCGATCGAGGAAAGCTGGCCGAAATGCCGGGGTTTTTCAGCGATGCTCATGCGCCTGTTCTCTGGTGCTCGCTCAGACGGGCAACATAGCGTGCAATGAGATCAACCTCCATATTGAGCGGATCGCCTGCGCGTTTTTGCCCCCAGCTGGTGACTTCGAGCGTATGCGGGATGATGTTGACGGTGAAGCGGTTGCCCTTGACCGTGTTGACGGTCAGCGAAGTGCCGTCGAGCGCAACCGAGCCCTTGGCGGCAACGAAGCCAGCAAGCGCCTCCGGGCAGGCGATCTCGAAGCGCTTCGAGGTGCCGTCCGGCTCGATGCTTAGGATTTCCGCGACGCCATCGACATGGCCCGTGACCAGATGGCCGCCCAGTTCATCGCCGAGCGCCAGCGAGGGTTCGAGATTGACGCGGGTGCCGGTGCGCCACCGCCCGAGCGTCGTCTTGCCGAGCGTCTCGTTGGAGGCTTCGACGTGGAAGACGCAGGCATTTGCCCCTTGCGCCTCGATGTGCGTCGCCGTCAGACAGCAGCCGTCGCAGGCGATCGAGGCGCCAATCGCGATGGAGGCGGGATTATAGTGGCAGGCGATGCGGAAGCGGCCACCCTCGGCCTGCCTGACCTCGCCAATGTCGGTAATGATGCCGGTAAACATTTCAGCCGTTCCAGAATTCCGCGCGACGATAGACCCAGACGCGATCGCTGCCGATCTCCCGAATCCCCGCAGGACGGAATGTTGGCACGTCGGTGACGGCGTCAAGTCCCGCAGGCGCAAAAGGCATGATCTGCGGCCCGACAGTCTCCTTGGCGCCCTGGAAGATCAGCACCTCGTCGGCAAGATCGCCGCGCAGCAGATTCATTTCCAGTGACGGTCCACCTTCGACCAGGAGCCGAGTAATACCGCGCTCGGCAAGCTCATAGATAACGGCGTGAAGATCGAGCCGCCCTTGCGGATTTTTGGCGACCGTGATCATCGTGGCGCCGAGGCTTTCGAGCCGCGTCTTGGCGTATTCCGCGACATCGACGGCGACGAAGATCCAGACCGGCGCAGTGCTCAGATTCTTCAGCATTCGCGCGTAGCGGCTGAAGCGCCCGTCCGTCGAAAGCACCACCCGTACGGGCGAGCGCCAGGAGAGCCCCGGAAGCCGGCAGGTGAGATCGGGGTCGTCGGCGAGTACGGTGCCGTAGCCGATCATGATCGCATCGGCTTCGGCGCGGATGAGATGGCTGAGGCCGCGCGCCTCCTCGCCGGTGGTCCAGACCGGCATGCCGCCGCCGCCCGCCGGAACGAGACCCTCCGGGTCGACCGCGAGCTTGAGTTGCATGAACGGCCGCCGCTTCGCCACCCGAAGCTCATGTCCGATGGCCAGCCAGCTAGCTTCCGCCGTGAGCGGACCTTGAACAACCTCGATGCCGTTCTGCCTCAACTTCTCCAGCCCGCGGCCCGCAACGCGCGGGTCCGGATCGACGATGCCATAGACCACCCGCTTGATACCCGAGGCTATCACCGCATCGGCGCAGGGCGGCGTCTTGCCCCAATGGGCGCAAGGCTCAAGCGTTGCGTAGAGCGTGGCGCCGCGTGCGGCTTCGCCGGCTTGGGCGAGCGCAATCGCCTCGGCATGGGGTCGCCCACCCGGCCCGGTCCAGCCGACGCTGATGATGCGGCCCGACGAGGCGGCGACGACGGCGCCAACGGCGGGGTTCGGCCAGCATTGCCCGAGCCCCCGCTTTCCCAGGGCAAGCGCCAGGGTCATGTTGGCTACGTCCTGGGCTGGCATAAGGCTGCGTCGGGCCTCTCCTGTGCGGGCGTCAATGCCGCTCATTGGTGCTGAGGCCCTTGCTCACAACGCCGTTATCCGGCGGCACGGCCTTATCGGGCGCGGCTGAGGCCGGATGGCGCTCGCTGCTGATTTCTCCGAGTACGGTCTCGAAATCGCGGGCTTCGCGGAAGTTCTTATAGACCGACGCAAAGCGGACATAGGCGACCTCGTCGAGCTTGCGCAGCTCCTCCATGATCAGCTCGCCGATCTTGTTCGACGGCACCTCGTTCTCGCCCTGGCTTTCGAGCTTGCGCACGATGCTGCTGACGAGGCGTTCGATCTGCTCCTGGTCCACGGGACGCTTGCGCAAGGCGATCTGCAGCGACCGCGTGAGCTTGTCGCGGTCGAACGGCACGCGCCGGCCGCTGCGCTTCGTCACGGCGAGCTCGCGAAGCTGCACGCGCTCGAAGGTGGTGAAGCGCTCGCCGCAATGGGTGCAATAGCGGCGGCGGCGGATGGCGGTATTGTCCTCGGTCGGCCGGGAGTCCCTGACCTGGGTGTCGTCGTGGCCGCAGTGGGGACACCGCATGCTCTGCCTCCGATGGCTCGCGAAGAGCCCTACTGGTTATAGATCGGATAGCGTTCGCACAGTTCGATCGCTTCGCGCTTGATGCGCGCCTCAACCTGCCCGTTGCCGCTATCGCCGTTCGAGCCGAGACCGTCGAGCACCTCGGTAATCATGCGCCCGATCTCGTGAAACTCGGTTTGGCCGAAGCCCCGTGTCGTCCCCGCCGGAGATCCGAGACGGATGCCTGAGGTGACGAACGGCTTTTGCTCGTCGAACGGAACCGCATTCTTGTTGCAGGTGATGTTGGCGCGCCCCAGCGCGGCTTCGGCCGCTTTGCCAGTCAGTTTCTTGGGGCGCAGATCAACCAAAATCAGATGCGTGTCGGTTCCGCCGGTCACGAGGCCGTAGCCAGCCGAAGCGATAGATTCGCCTAAAGATTTAGCGTTGGCAATCACATCCTGTGCATATTTCGTAAATGAAGGCCGCAAGGCTTCACCGAATGCGACCGCTTTTGCAGCTATGACGTGCATCAGCGGGCCGCCCTGCAATCCGGGGAACATGGCTGAGTTGATCTTCTTGCCGATATCGCCGTCATTGGTGAGGATCATGCCGCCGCGCGGGCCGCGCAGCGTCTTATGGGTCGTGGTGGTCACGACATGGGCGTGGGGCAGGGGGCTCGGATGCACGCCCGCGGCGACGAGTCCGGCGAAATGCGCCATGTCGACCATCAGATAGGCGCCGACGCTGTCGGCGATCTGCCGGAAGCGGGCGAAATCGATGATGCGGGAATAGGCGGAGCCGCCCGCGATGACGATCCGCGGCTTGTGCTCCTCCGCGAGACGCGCGACCTCGTCATAGTCGATCAGCCCATCCTCGCGGCGCACGCCGTACTGGACCGGCTTGAACCATTTGCCCGACAGGTTCGGCGCCGCGCCATGTGTCAGGTGACCGCCAGCATCCAGGCTCATCCCGAGGATGGTGTCGCCGGGCTGGGCAAGGGCGAGCATGACGCCCTGATTGGCCTGCGAGCCTGAATGCGGCTGCACATTGACGAAGCCGCAGTTGAACAAGCGCTTGGCGCGGTCGATGGCCAGAGTTTCCGCCACGTCGACAAACTGGCAGCCGCCGTAATAGCGCTTGCCCGGATAGCCTTCGGCATATTTGTTGGTGAGCACGGTGCCGGCGGCTTCGAGCACCGCCCGCGACACGATGTTCTCGGATGCGATCAGCTCGATCTCGTGCTGTTGCCGTTTCAGCTCCGAAGCCACCGCCGCAAAGACTTCGGGATCGCTTTCGGCGAGCGACCTGGTGAAAAACCCGTTCTCGCGCGGCCCCGCCGCCAGAGCATTCGATGCCGTCATTGAGCTGTCCTGTGCTGAACCTTCATCTGAAAGCCGGTTGTGCGCCGACCGCGGCGCATTGTGAGCCGGGCCTCTCTGGCCGCAGGGCTCGTCCGAATGCGCCTGCACTCTTCGTAACACAAATAGGGCGACGGCGCGATTTCACCATGTTTTTCGCCCGGCTTTTATGCAGCCGCTCGCGCCCGCCGCAAGAGGAATTCTGAAACATGCACGGTGTTTTCCAGGTTCGGCTCCGTGCGAGCCGCTTCTAGCCACAAAATCCTTGAACCTGGCCCCCGGCGACAAACATAGTGGGCCAAAGCGCTTTTTGCATCGCGAGGCACGATGACACTCTCCCACGGATTTGAACTCGAGCGTGAGCAGAAGATCGACGAGATCGGCTCGGTGGCGCGGCTCTACCGGCATCAGAAGACCGGCGCGGAACTCTTGTCGGTCATCAGCGAGGACGAAAACAAGGTCTTCGGCGTCAGCTTCCGCACCCCGCCCAGCGATTCCACTGGCATCGCCCATATTCTGGAGCATTCGGTCTTGTGCGGCTCGCGGAAATATCCGGTGAAGGCGCCGTTTCTGGAGATGCTCAAGGGCTCGCTGAATACGTTTCTCAATGCGATGACCTATCCGGACAAGACCGTCTATCCGGTGGCGAGCACAAACCTTCAGGACTTCTATAATCTGGTCGATGTCTATCTCGACGCCGTCTTCCATCCGCGCATCACGCGCGAGATCCTGAAGCAGGAAGGCTGGCATTACGAGCTCGACGCGCCCGGCACGCCGCTCACCTATAAGGGCGTGGTCTTCAACGAGATGAAGGGCATCTATTCCTCGCCGGACAGCCGCGTCTCAAGCCTCTCGACCCGCTCGCTCTATCCGGACACGATCTACGGCGTCGATTCGGGCGGCGACCCGCGTGAAATTCCCAATCTCACCTACGAGAATTTCAAAGCCTTTCACCAGAATTTCTACCATCCCTCCAATGCCCGGATCTTCTTCTACGGCGACGACGATCCCGAAAGGCGGCTTGAAATCCTGGACAACGTCCTCAGCGAATTCTCGCCGCTCCCGGTCAAGTCGGAGATCGCCCTGCAGCCTCGCTTCAACGCGCCGCGCAAGCTCGAGGAGACGATCCCCGCCTCTGCCGAGGAGGGCGGTAAGCAAGCGCGCCTGACCGTCAACTGGATGCTCGATGAGGTCCGCGAAATCGAAACGGGTCTGGCTCTCAGCATCCTAAGCTACGTGCTCGCGGGCACGCCCGCCTCGCCGCTGCAGAAGGCGCTCATCGATTCGCGCCTCGGCGACGACACGACCGGCATGGGACTGGACAGCAGCCTCAGGCAGATGTCGTTCGGCGCCGGACTGAAAGGCATCGACCCGGCGGACGCCGACAAAGTCGAAGCGCTGATCCTGGATACGCTCGCGCGGCTTGCCGGCGAGGGCATCGATCCGCTCACGGTCGAAGCGGCGATCAACACCATCGAGTTCCGCCTGCGCGAGAACAACACCGGCCGTTTTCCTCGTGGTCTCTCGGTCATGCTGAGGGCGCTGCAATATTGGAACTACGACCGCGATCCGCTGGCGCCGCTCGCCTGGGAAAAGCCGCTCGGTGCGATCAAGTCACGCCTCGCCAAGGGGGAGCGCGTCTTCGAGGGGTTGATCCGCAGCCATCTTCTCGAAAACCAGCACCGCACGACGCTGCTCTTCAAACCCGACCCGGAACAGTCGGCCCGCGAAGCCGAGGAGGAGCGCGCAAGGCTCGAGGCCGCGCGGGCGGCGATGAGCGAGGCGGATCTCGAAGCGGCGATCGAGGAGACCCGCAGGCTGAAGCGGATTCAGGAGACGCCGGACACGCCCGAGGCGCTCGCCAAGATTCCGATGCTGACGCTGAAGGACCTGCCGCTGCGCGATACGCCGATCCCGATCGAAACGCATGAGGACTCCGGCACTACGATCGTCACGCATGACCTGCCAACGAACGGCGTCGTCTATGTCGATCTCGGCTTCGATCTGAGACGCCTGCCGCCCGAACTGCTGCCCTATATGAGCATTTTCCGGCGCGCACTGCTCGAAACCGGAGCCGGCAAGGACGACTTCGTGCAGCTTTCGCAGCGCATCGGCCGCGTCACGGGCGGGCTCTCGGCCGAGAGCTGGACATCGGCAAGGCTCGACGACGCTACCGCGGCTACCCGGCTGCTCGTCTGGTCGAAAACGATGCCGGAGAAGGCCGGCGAGATGTTCGCGATCCTGGCAGATCTGCTGCTGAGCGCCCGGCTCGACAATGTCGAGCGCCTCGAGCAGCTTGTGAACGAGGAACGTGCGGGGATGGAGGCGCGTCTCGTGCCCGCCGGCTCGTCCTTCACCGATCTCCGCCTGCGCTCCAGCCTCAACGAGGCGGACTGGGCGGCGGAGCAGATGGGCGGGATCAGCTATCTGAATTTCCTGCGCAAGCTGTCTGGGCGCATGAAGACGGAAAGCGGCGAGGTCGTCGCCGTGCTCGAGCGCATCCGCAACATCCTGGTCAAGCGCGATGCCCTGGTCGTCGACATCACCTCCGATGCCGCCAACATCCAGCGCATTGAGCCGGAAATGCGGCGTCTGCTCGCGGCGCTTCCCGTGGGCGCGGCGAAGCAGCCGGACTGGCTCGTCCCGGAGCTGCCGCGCTTCGAGGGGCTGACAATGCCTGCCAAGGTCAACTATGTTGCCAAGGGCGAGAGCCTGACCAAGCTCGGCTACAGCGCCGGCGGTGCGGCGCAGGTCGCCAGCCAGTTGCTGCGCGGCGGCTGGCTGTGGGAGAAGGTGCGCGTTCAGGGCGGCGCCTACGGCGGCTTCGCCTCCTTCTCGCGGCGCTCCGGGATTTTGACCTTCGGCTCCTATCGCGATCCCAATCTGCTCGAGACCATCGCCGCCTATGATGCTTCTGGCGCCTTTCTGAGAGGCATAGCCGACAACCGGAAGGAGGTCGACCGCGCCATCATCGGCACCATTGGCCAGATCGACGCTTACCGGCTTCCCGACTCCAAGGGCAGGGTCTCTCTGCAGCGCTATCTGGTTGGCGACAGCGACGAGCGGCGGCAGAAATTCCGCGATGAGGTGCTCGGCACGAGTGCGGAAGACCTGCGCACCTTCGCCGATGTGCTCGACGCCGTCGCTGCGCATGGGCGCGTCGTGGTGCTCGGCTCGGAGGAAGCGATCAAGTCGGCGAATGAGAAGCTTCACGATCGCTTCACATTGACCAAGGTTCTTTAGAGACCGTCGCAGCTGCCGCGTGGCAGGAGCGGGTGGAGGAAAACAATCCTTTATTCGCACGCCCGTCCGTGCGAAGAGCGATGTTCCGGCAGGTCTTCAGTCACTCCTATCTACGCGGTTGTCACATGGGATTCAGCTCATTCTGGAAAGCCGTCAGTCTTGCGCTGGCGCTGCTCCTGGTCTTTGCGGAGATCGCAATGGCCGGCACGCTCGATGAGATTAAGGCGAGAGGCGAGCTGGTCGTCGGCGTCAAGGCGGACGATCCGCCATTCGGCTATCGCGACAGATCCGGCGCCATCATCGGCATGGAAACCGATCTTGCGAAGGATCTCGCCAACCGCCTCGGCGTCAAGTTCGAGCCCTTCGCGGTGGATGCCACCAGCCGCCTGCAATTTCTCGAGCTGGGCAAGATCGATCTCGTTCTCGCTACCATGGCCGTCACGGATGACCGGCGGCGGCAGGCCGGCATCATCGAGCCGTTCTACTATGCGAGCCGCATCGCCGCCCTGGCGCCCAAGCGCCTGGCGATCAAAGCCACCAAGGATCTGCTCGGCAAGCCGATCTGCACGATCCTTCACGCCGAATACAATGACGGGCTGCGCTCGCGTGCTCCTGGTCTGATGTTTGTGGATGTGCGAAGCGTCGACGCCGGCGCCGCCGCGATCCGCGACCATCGCTGTGTCGCCTTCGTGCAGGAAAATGTCCGCTTGCTGTATTTGAAGAAGGAGGGCGGCGCGGAATGGGTGGATTACGATGTGGTGCCGCTCGATTTTCCGCCGCAGCCCTGGGCAATCGCGGTCCGACCGGCAGACAAGGACGCGCCGCTCGGCCAGTTCCTGTCGCAGACGGTGACCGACTGGCACCGCACGGGCAAGCTGCTTGCACTCGAAAAGCAGTGGCTCGGCGTCAACACCGACTGGCTGATCGAGATGCACGACAAGCTGAAGTGAAGGGCGGGGCGCCTCAGAAGCGGTTGGCCCGGAGCGCCTCGATGCCGCCGCCATGACCGCGCCGCTGGATCAGCTCGGAGACAAGCTCGGCCGTGACCGCGCCGAGCGTCAGCCCGAGATGGCTGTGGCCGAAGGCGCAGATGATATGCGGATTCTTCGGGGTGCGGCCGATGATCGGCAGCGAGTCCGGCGTTGATGGCCGAGGCCCCATCCAGCGCGTCGCGGTCTCCTCGCCATCGATCTCCGGCACGATGGTCTTCGCCAGGCCCATGAGGATCTCCGCACGCCGCCAATCGGGCTCTGCGTTCACATTCGCGAATTCGGCGGTGCCGGCCAGCCTGATGCCGCCGGCAAGCGGCGTGATGATGAAGCGATGGTCGCCCGCCGAAACCGGCCGGCGCAGCGAAATCTGGGGGTTGGTCAGCATCAGATGATAGCCGCGCTCGGCCGCGAGCATCGGCCTGACGCCGAACGGCTTGACCAGATTGGATGACCAGACGCCGGCGGCGACGACCACCTCATCGACAACGATCTCGCCGTCATCGGTCGTCAGCCGCACTGTGCTATTTGACGCCGAAGCCAATTGCTTAACTCTCACGCGCTGCAACTCGCCGCCGCCGGTGCGGAAGGCGCTCGACAGGCTCGCCGAAAGCGCCATCGGATCGGTGCAATGGCCCGTATCGGGGTAGAGGATGCCGCCGACCAGCCCCGGTCCGAGCGCCGGCTCCATCTGCCTCAGTTCCTCGGTGGGGATGAATTCGGACGGCACGCCATAGTGGCCGCGGAACTCGGCCTCTTTCAGCCCTGCGCGAAGGCTCTTATGGCTTTTGAACACATAGAGCAGCCCGTCTCGCCGGAACAGCCGCGCGCCCTCCGTAGGGCCGACCAGGTTGAGCCAGGCATCGAGGGATCGGGTGACCAGCGGCGCCAGGGTTTCGGCGATCTCGGCGTGACGGCGTTTGCTGCTGTTGCGCAGAAACCGGACGAACCAGGGCAGCATCCTCGGCAGATGCGTCCAGCGCACCACCAGCGGCCCCTCCGGATCGGTAAGCATGGCCGGGACTTTCCGCCAGATGCCGGGCTCCGAGAGCGAGGAGATCTGCGCTGTCATGATCAGCGCGGCATTGCCGGCGGAGGTATGGCTGCCGGGCTCGTCCGGTTCGAAGATCGTCACCCGGTAGCCTTCGCGGCGCAGCTTGACGGCAATGGCAAGCCCCACCACGCCCGCGCCGATCACGGCGATATGCTTTCCCAATCTCATCTTGATCTCCCCACCGCGGCGAATGTGCGGTGGACCATGCGGCCGGATGGCGCTACGGGTTAGACCTGAGAAAGGTCAAACTGCGGCGATCATAGCGTCAAGCCTGCGTCAGTCTCTTGTGTGCCCCTTGAAGTTGGGATGAACACCAAAGCCGGTTCGGGCGCAAGGATTTCTTCGCTGCCGTAGTGAGAAGCTTTATCGTCATGTCCGAATGACCGTGGCGTTCCTGGCGAAGCATGCCATAATTATTCGAATGCTTCGGCTAGAAACGACCAGCAGTTCAAGGAAGGAGGCCCATGGGCGCAAACGATATGCTGCGAACGGCACTCACTTGGCAGGGTGAGGGCCGCAAGATTGCAATCGCAACGGTTGTGCAGACCTGGGGATCGGCGCCGCAGCCGACCGGAAGCCAGCTCGTGATCGACAGCGAGGGAAATTTCCTCGGCTCGGTATCGGGCGGCTGCGTGGAAGGCGAGGTGATCACCGAGGCGCTGGACATCATAGAAAACGGCAAGCCGAAGCTCCTGGAGTTCGGCGTTGCCGATGAAACGGCTTGGCGCGTTGGGCTCGCCTGTGGCGGACGCATCCGCATTTTCGTGGAGCCTTTCGAGCCAGCCTGAGCAGGAGTTGGAATGAAAAAAGATCTGGCCGAGGCCGTTCTGGCCGCGAGAGCCGCGCGTCAGCCAATTGCGCTGCTCACTTGGCTTGCGAGCGGCGAGCAGCGCCTTGCCTCGCCTGGCGATGCGCCCGAATTGCTCGGCCTCGGCGACAAGCTCGCCGACGCCTTCCGGTTCGACCGGTCGAGCACGGTGGAAACGCCGGTCGGCGAGGTCTTCATCCGCGTGTTCAATCCGCCCTTGCGCATGATCATCATCGGCGCGGTGCACGCGACGCAGTTTCTGCTGCCCATGGCGCGCATGATCGGCCAGGACGTGACCATCATCGACCCGCGCACCGCCTTCGCCTCGGAAGAGCGCTTTCCCGACGCCAATCTGATCGCTGAATGGCCGGAGGAGGCGCTCGAGCGTATCGGCATCGACCGGTGCACGGCGCTGATCGCTCTAACGCACGACGCCAGGATCGACGACCCTGCCATCCGCCTGGGGCTGGAGCGCGGCGCCTTTTATGTCGGCGCTTTGGGCAGCAGCCGAACCCATGCCAAGCGCGTGGAGCGGCTGAAGGAGGCCGGCGTCTCTGATGCCGACCTCGCCCGCATCCATGCGCCCATCGGCCTCGATATCGGCGCTCAGGGACCGGCCGAGATCGCGCTGTCGATCATGGCCCAGGTCGTGGCGGTGCTGAGGGGCAGACACGCGAGCTAAGGTCTGATCGGGGGAGCGCGGCCGCCGCATCTCTGCGCTCGGGGCTCGAAATAAAAATGACAGGCGAAGGCTGAGGAGGGCTTCGCGCGCATCACAGCTCAATCAATCACAGCCAACCATTTGCCGGGGGAGGTTTTCCATGCCGATGATGACGATGAGCGACGGCTGCGCCATCCATTACCGTTTCGACGGACGGGAGGGCCGGCCGGTGCTGATGCTGTCCAACTCGCTCGGCACGACCATCGACATGTGGGAGCCGCAGGTCGCGGCGCTTGCAGAGCGTTTCCGCGTGCTGCGCTATGACAATCGCGGCCATGGCGCCTCGGATGTCGCGGACGGCCCCTACACGGTCGAGCGCATTGCGCGCGACGCCAAAGAGCTGATCGAAGGGCTGGGTCTGGGGCAAATCGTGTTCTGTGGACTGTCGCTCGGCGGCATGGTCGGCATGTGGCTCGGGGCCAATGCCTCGTCGCTGGTCTCACGCGCGGTGCTTTCCAACACCTCCGCCCATATCGGCCTGCCCGAGGTCTACGACCAGCGCAACGCGCTGATCGCGCAGGAAGGCATGGGCGCGGCGGCAAGCGGCATCATTCAGCGCTGGCTGTCGAAAGACTTCCTCGACCGCGATCCGGCGATGACCGCCAAGCTCCTCGCCATGGTCGCCGGGATTCCGCCGGTCGGCTATATGGCGGCGGCGATCGCCGTGCGGGACATGGACCTGCGCGCGGCGCTGCCTTCCATCGCCATGCCGGTGCTCGTCATCGCAGGCGCGCTCGATCCGGCGACGCCGGTCGCCATGGGGCAGGCGATCGCGGAAACGATCCCCCATGCGCGGCTGGCGATCCTCGACGCCGCCCATCTCTCCAATATCGAGAAGCCGGAGGAGTTCAACCGGCTGGTGATCAGCTTCCTGGCCGAGAACTGAGAGCGCGCCGTCAAATTGGCCCGGCGTCAGGGAAGCTTGCATGGCGGCTGACCTTGCGCGAAGCTCTCGCGTAGAAGGGAAGCTGTGCCGATGATTTGCCGATCGACAATCTCGCGTGCCGGCGGGCGCGTTTCGTCATGACACGGTCGGATCCGAATTTCGTGCTGACACTCTCCTGCCCGGACCGGCCGGGCATCGTGGCGGCGATTTCGGGCTGCCTCGCCGAGAGAAACTGGAACATCACCGACAGCGCCCAGTTCGGTGACCCCGAAAGCGGCCGCTTCTTCCTGCGCATTTCCTTTGCCACCTCGAACGGCACGCAGCCCGCCGGCGTCTCCGCCGCTTTTGCGCCGATCTTCGACCGCTTCGATATGGCGGCGACCATCCACGATCTGAGCCGCAAGCCGCGCGCCATCATTCTGGTCTCGCGCTTCGGCCATTGCCTTAACGATCTGCTTTACCGGCACCGGATCGGCGCCCTGCCGATCGACATCCGCGCCATCGTCTCCAACCACCGCGACTTCTACCAGCTCGCCGCAAGCCACGACATTCCGTTCCATTATTTGCCCATGACCAAGGAGACCAAGGAGCGGCAGGAAGTCCGCCTCGCCGAGCTGATCGAGGAGGAAGCCGCCGATTTCATCGTTCTGGCGCGCTATATGCAGGTCCTCTCCAACGCGCTCTGCGAGGCGCTGCGCGGCCGGGCGATCAACATCCACCATTCCTTTCTGCCGAGCTTCAAAGGCGCGCGGCCTTATCATCAGGCGCATAAGCGCGGCGTTAAGCTGATCGGTGCAACGGCACATTATGTGACGCCCGAGCTCGATGAAGGCCCGATCATCGAACAGCAGGTGGCGCGGGTCGACCACGCCATGTCGCCGGACGATCTGATCGCGGCGGGCCGTGACATCGAATGCCTCGTGCTCGCGCGCGCCGTTAAATGGCATGCCGAGCACCGCATTCTACTCAACGGCAATCGCACGGTGGTCTTCCGCTGATTCCGGCGCTAGATTAAGGGTTTGTGCGGACCCCTTCAGCGAGCCGGACCCAGGGTCGATGATAGCCTATGACGTGATCTTCGCCGGCGGAGGGCTGGCCTCGACGCTTGCGGCCTACCGGCTGAAGACGCTTCGTCCGGAGCTGTTCGTGTTGGTCGTCGAGGCGGGAGACCGGCTGGGGGGGAACCACACCTGGTCGTGTCACGCGAGTGATCTGACGCCGGAGCAGAACGCCTGGATCGCGCCGTTGGTGGCCCATCGCTGGCCCGGCCAGATGGTCCGCTTTCCGAAATTCAGCCGCCGGCTCGATATGACTTATCAGTCGATCTCATCGGAGAAACTGCATTGGGTAATGGCGAGCGCCTTTCCGGATGCGGTTCGGCTGAATGCCAGGATCGCGTCGGTTGACGCGAACGCCGTTATCCTCGACGGCGGCGAACGTCTCGAGGCGCGCTGCGTGATCGATGGCCGCGGTGCGGCGCCGACGCGGACCCTGGCGCTCGGCTTTCAGAAATTCATCGGTCTGGAGTTGCGCCTTGCCGAGCCGCATGGCGAGACGGTGCCGGTGATCATGGACGCCTCGGTCGGCCAGGATGACGGCTATCGTTTCGTCTATACGCTGCCTTTCTCTGCCGACACCATCCTCATCGAAGACACCTATTATGCGGACGGCCCGGAGCTTGAGCCCGAGGTGATCCGACGCAAGATCGCGGCCTACGCGGCCGGGCGCGGCTGGCGAATCACGGGGGTTCTGCGGGAGGAAAACGGCACGCTGCCCATTCTGCTGAGCGGCGACATCGATGCCTTCTGGCACGAAGCCGGCGATGACGCCGCCCGGATCGGGCTCAGGGCCTGCCTTTTTCATCCGACGACCGGCTATTCGCTGCCTGACGCTGTCGCGACCGCCGACGTCTTATGCGGCGTTCGTGATCTGACGACGGCGAATGCCGCTAACCTGGCGCGAACGCTTTCAAAGCGGCTCTGGCAGGAACGCGGTTTCTATCGCATGCTGAACCGGTTCCTGTTTCTGGCCGCGGAGCCGGAAAAGCGCTATGAGGTGATGCAGCGTTTCTATTCTCTTAGCGAGCCTCTCATCGAGCGCTTCTACCGAGCGGCGTCCACTTCCGCGGACAAGGCGCGGATCTTGATCGGCCGCCCACCCGTTTCCATCGTCAAAGCGATCGGCCAGATCAGGGAAACCGGGCTGAGAGCGAGTCAGCTTGGAAATGCAGGTCAGCCCAATGGATGAGATCGTCAGATACAGCCGTGAGCGGATCGAAAAAGGCTCCAAGAGTTTCGCCGCCGCCGCCAGGCTTTTCGAGCCGGAAACGCGCGCCTACGCCTATATGCTCTATGCCTGGTGCCGCCATTGTGACGACGTCATCGACGGGCAGGAACTGGGCTTCTCCTCGGGCGGAGCAGGCGCGGGATCGCCGGCCGAGCGTCTCGCCGAGCTGCGCGAAAAAACAATTCGCGCCGTCCGCGGCGATTGGGATGAGCTGGTTTTCGGCGCGCTCCACCGCGTCGTGAGCGAGCGCGGCGTCGCCGAGCGCTATCTGCTGGAGCATCTCGACGGCTTCGCCATGGACGTCGAGCGGCGCCATTATGCGACACTTGATGATACGCTCGCCTATTGCTACCACGTCGCCGGTGTGGTCGGCGTGATGATGGCGATCATTATGGGCACCACGGACGCACCGACGCTCGATCGCGCCTCCGATCTCGGCATTGCCTTTCAGCTGACCAACATTACCCGCGATGTCATGGACGACGCCGCGATCGGCCGAGTCTATCTGCCGGAGGACTGGCTGATCGAGGCGGGCGTGCCCGACGGAGGCGTCGCCGATCCGGCAAACCGGGAGCGGGTCTATGAGGTCACGCAGCGGTTGCTGGCGGTTGCCGACCGTTTCTATGTGTCGGCGCGTCACGGGATAGCCTCGCTGCCGTTCCGTTCGGCCTGGGCGATCGCGGTCGCGCGCTTCGTCTATCGCGATATCGGCCGGCTGGTGCGCGAGCATGGCGCCTCGGCCTGGGACCAGCGGGCTCACATCAGCGCCGCGCGCAAGCTTTACGGCGTTGCGCGCAGCCTGGCCACCATCGCACGGTCGCACGCGCATGGCCGGATTGTGGAGATTCCCTCGCGCAGCGGGCTGTGGACTCGTCCGCACGTTCCGGTGCCTGAGAATGGCTTTAAGCTCTGCGGCTAGGGCCACGTGCACGGCAGCCGCAATGCGGTCAGCCTTTAGAGGCGGCCAGCGCCTTGGTCAGAAAGGCTTCCACCGCCGACCAGATCTTGTCCCTACCGTCCGGATTCCTTTCCTTGAGCAGCGTCGAGGAGCCGTGAACGCCCTTCTTCGGAACGAACTGCTCCTTGAATACTGCGGGAACGGCGGCCAGGATCGCGCGGGCTTCCTCGACTTCCCCACCGGAGGAGGCCGAGGTCACGAAGACCGGCACATTCACCTTGGCGGCTGCGGCCGCGATGCTGGCCTGCCCGTCGAAATATTCGCCCGGTGAGAAGGCGAGCACGGCTGCGATGTCGGCTGGATGCTTTGCCGCCAGCAGGAAAACCAGCGAGGCGGAATAGCTCGATCCCCAGATGATGATCGGCTGTCCCGGTTTCTTCTTGCCTGCATAGGCGAGGGCTGCCTCCAGATCGGGCAGGGCTGTGAGATAATCGGCCGAGTGGCCGAGCTTCTTGACCGTTTTGTTCGCGCGCCCGAACATGGTGCCGCCCGAGCGCTGATCGATGGCGATGGCGTCGAAACCGTCTTTAACCAGGCGCGGCGCGATCTCGGCATATTCAGCGGCGTTCGAGCCGGCCTGATGAAAGAGCAGGATGGTAGCCTTGGCCTTTCCGGTTGTGGCGTACTCCGTGCCGAACACTGTGACGCCGTCGGCTGCTTTCAGCATAAGCGGCGTCTCAGCGCGGAGCGGCGTCTGAAAGATCAGAAACGCTGCGGCGAGGATCGCAAGAAATCGCATGAGGCAAGCCTCCGCTGAACTCATTCCGCCGACGGCCGGTCGCGATTTTGTCGGTTCAATGCAACTCGGCGTGACTATAACTCACGGTCGATGCATCAATCGCCCTCGCCGGGAGCCTCCGAGAAGTATTTTTCGAATTTGCCCTTTTCCTCGATGTAGCTGTCGGCATCGGGGGACTCGGCTTTTTCACCGTAATATTCGGCCATTTCTCCGAATAATCGCGGTTCATCTGCACCCAGAATTCGAGACCGGGCTCGGTGTCCGGCTTGATCGCGTCGACCGGGCATTCCGGTTCGCAGACGCCGCAATCGATGCATTCATCCGGATGGATGACCAGCATGTTCTCGCCTTCATAGAAACAATCGACAGGGCAGACTTCCACGCAGTCCGTATATTTGCACTTGATGCAAGCATCCAGAACGACATAGGTCATCGCAGCTCTCCGCTGGCTCGATCTATCAGCAAAATCGAGGCTGAATCCGAGAAATCAAGGCCGGCGCCCCTGTCACCAGCTCCGGCGAAAACGTTGCCTTCCCTAACGCAATTCAGGGCCAGGGGCAAGACGGCGAGCTGACGCGCGTGCGACCTTGCGCGCCCGGCCCCCGAGCCTGATTCGAATGCGTGTGAGCGGTGCTGAGGACGGCAGAGTCGCGAGTCCTCGAACAAGCATTGTGCCGCCGGCTTCTGCAACTTATCCGAGTTTTGTGTGTGATAAACAATCAATAATTGCGAATCAATCCCGCTGTCATCAAACTCCGCGCCGACGCATATCCCTGGAGATCGGCCGTGCTGAACCTCACCGACGTGGAACGGCGTATTCTCATCAACCAGTCGCGCATTCTGGCGGCGCTCTATCCGCTCGAAGCGAAGGAGTTCGAGCGGGCAATCGAGATCTTGTTGCAAGGTTATCAGGAGGGCTGGCAGGAGGTCGTGATGAAGGGGCTGAAGGCGCCCTTTCTGAAGGAGGAGATGAACTTCGTCTATCACGTCCTGGAAATGTACGACTGGCTGCAGAAATCCTATTACGCGCTCTCGCTCGAGGACAAACTGCAGCTCAAGGAGCAGACGCTGGTCTTCCCGGGCTTCTGTCCGAAAACCGAGAAAAGCCACATTACCTATACGACCTTCCTGCTCGAGAATCTCGACCGCTTCGCCTATGTGGAGGTGGTACGGCCGCCGCATGCGCCGCAGCCAATGCGGGATGTTTACGAGGAGATGCTGAAGGGGTTGCCGTCTTTCGGCGGTGATGTGCTGACCGGCGCGCAACTCAAGGCGGTGATCGCCTACATGTCTGCGCTGAAATGTGCGCCGGGAGTCGAGCAGCAGCCCAAGCTCCGCGTCAACCAGCGCTGAAGCCCCAGCTTGCATGAGATCAGCGCTCGTTCGGCAAAGCGAACGAAACCGGATGTATCCCGCATTCGACTTTGCCCCGGCCGCGCCAACGCCCGGCGCGCGGGTTTTCGCCTTCGCGCACGCGGCTGGTGCAGGGCATGCAGCCGATCGAGGCGAAGCCGAATTTCTCCAACGGGTGCGCCGGCAGGCCAAGGGCGCGGAAGCGGCCGACAACGTCCGCCCGGCTGAGACTGGCCAGCGGGTTGAATTTCAGCCTCGGTCCGTCGATTTCGACGACCGGAATCGCGGCGCGGCTCACTCCCTGGTAGCGCTTGCGTCCGTTCGCCCAGGCGTCGAAGCCGGCGAGCGCGCGGCCGAGCGGCCTCACCTTGCGCAGAGCGCAGCAGGCATCCGGGTCGCGCTGAAACAGATCGCCTTCCGGGTCTTCCGCAGCGGCTTCGGTCTCATTCGGCCTGAGGCTGCGCATATCCGTCAGGCCAAGACGCTCCTGCAACAGATCGCGATAAGCGAGGGTTTCGGGGAAGTGATAGCCGGTATCAAGGAACAGCACCGGGATAGAGGCATCGACCCGCACCGCCGCGGCCAGCATGACGGCGGACTTGGTGCCGAAAGAGGAGACGATCGCAAAGCGGCCTTGGCGGATGCTGCGCAGCGCCGACGCAATGATCGCTTCCGGCGTCGCGTCGGCAAGCCACGCATTCAGCACGGAGATTCTATCTCCAAGTTCGTAGCCATCCGCGGACTGGCCGTCATCCGTATCCTCGGCTATGGCATTCGTAACTCGCTCGATCAGCGACATGGGATATCCGCTCCGGTTAAGGCCTGGACCGCAGTATCAAACAATGTTCTATAAAAAGAACGGTTGTGTCAACGGTATGTCAATGGTACCGGCGCGGTTTGGCTGTTGCCGCGATGCACAAAAGCGTGATACAAGCTGCGACAGTTTTGGCGCAGTTTGCGTTAGCTTTCTGCCTCTCGCCGCAGGACGATGTCCGCGGCCACACACCTCCAACGGAGCGTCCTTGATGACAGTATTCGCGCGACTCATTTAGCGCGCGGCACAATAGCGGACGCTTCCTGCTTCGCTTTGCCGCGCAACTGACCTTTTCAGTTTCCTGAAACCTCTGCGGCAAGAGCGAAACCATGTTTTCCTGGTTCGAATCCTTCATCGATCTTTATCGGCCCATTGCGCTGGAGCAGCCTCCGACCGGCTGGTTCCGGTTCTTCTGGTACTATGTCCGCCAGGTCTGGACCGCTTTTGCGATCATTCTCTTTTTCGGCTTTTTCGGCGGGCTGATCGAGCTCTCGCTGTTCGCATTCCTCGGCAAGCTGGTCGATCTGGCGCGCGCGGCGAAAACGCCCGAGAGCTTCTTCGCTGAGCACGGAACCATGCTGATCTGGATGGGGTTCGTGGCGCTGATCCTGCGGCCGATCGTGTTCGCCTTCCATATCATGTCGGTCAACCAGGCGGTCAGTGCGAACTTCACCAACCTTATCCGCTGGCAGACGCATCGCTATGTGCTGCGCCAGAGCCTTGCGTTCTTTCAGAACGACTTTGCCGGCCGGATCGCCAACCGCGTCATGCAGACCGGTCCGGCGCTGCGGCAGACCATGGTTCAGCTCGTCGACGCCATGTGGTTCGTGCTGATCTACACCACCGGCGCCATGGTGCTGTTCAGCGAAGCGGATGTGCGCCTGATCATCCCGCTGCTGATCTGGCTGGTGCTGTATATCGGCTTCATCGCCTATTTCGTGCCTCGACTGAAGAAGCAGTCGACGGTGATGTCGGAAGCGCGTTCGCTGCTCATGGGCCGGATCGTGGACAGCTACACCAACATCCAGACGGTGAAGCTGTTCTCGCATACGGAGAGCGAGGACGGCTATGCGCGCGCCGCTGTCGAGGACCATACGCGCAAGTTCCACCGAATGCTGCGTCTGAACTCGCTCTACGACATGGCGGTGACGACCGCGAGCGGCTTCCTGATCGTCAGCACCTGCGGACTGGCGCTATGGCTGTGGAGCCATAATGCCGTGACGCTCGGCGCGGTGGCCCTGACCACGACGCTCGTTATCCGCATCAACAACATGGCCGGATGGATCATGTTCGTGATGACCGCGATCTTCGAGAATGTCGGCATTGTCCAGGAAGGCATGGAAAGCATTTCCCAGCCGATCAAGGTCTCGGATGCTCCGGACGCGAAGGCGCTTTTCATATCGAAGGGCGCGATCCGCTATGAGCACATCCGCTTCCACTACGGCCGGGAAGGCGGCCTGATCGAGGATCTGTCGCTGACGATCGCTCCGGGCGAGAAGGTGGGGCTTGTCGGACGCTCGGGCGCCGGCAAGTCGACGCTGTTCAACCTGCTCCTGCGCTTCCATGACCTGGAGGCGGGGCGGATTCTGATCGATGGACAGGACATCGCCGGGGTTACGCAAGAACTCGCTGCGGGCCCAGATCGGCGTCGTCACGCAGGACACCTCGCTCTTGCACCGGTCGGTCTTCGACAATATCCGCTATGGCCGGCTCGAAACGGCCGAGGCGGATGTCATCGCCGCCGCCAGGCAGGCCCACGCCCACGAGTTCATTCAGGAGCTCGAGGACTTCAAGGGGCGCAAAGCCTATCGCGCCCATGTCGGCGAGCGCGGCGTGAAGCTGTCGGGTGGCCAGCGTCAGCGGATCGCGATTGCGCGCGTGCTCCTGAAGGACGCGCCGATCCTGCTCTTGGACGAGGCGACCTCGGCGCTCGATTCGGAGGTCGAGGCGGCGATCCAGGAGCAGCTCTACAATCTGATGCAGGGCAAGACCGTGATCGCCATCGCCCACAGGCTGTCTACCATCGCGGCGATGGACCGGCTGATCGTCATGGATCAGGGACGCATCGTCGAGGACGGTACGCATGAGACGCTTTTGAAGCGAGGCGGCATCTACGCCCAGCTCTGGCTGCGTCAGTCGGGCGGATTCCTGGTGGAAGACCGCGTTGCGTAAGGAAAATGTGGCTGGCGGCGGCGACTTATCCACAGCGTCGCCGCCAGTTTTGCGGTCCCACCCATTATTCGCATGGCGCTTATTCCTTGGGCAGTCAAACGCTAATAATGACAGGGGCTTGACTGGTTACTTACGGCTGGTCCAAAATTGACGACCGCCGGAGACCAATGCAACGGTGGGTCATAATTGATCCGCAATAATGCAAATGCGGATCGTAATTGGACGGTTGCGCTTGATTTGGCTGTCCACTTCTGACTTCGAACGTTATTCTTCTGACCCTTGTTTCGGGTGGGATGCGTAGAGGCCTTCCGGCTATGTCCCAGGCGGGGATGGGCGATCGCTTGAAGAAAATCGCTGAGGAGCGCGACCCGAGCGCATTCCGATCTCTTTTCCTGACCTATGGTCCCAAGGTTCGGGCGCTGATGATGCGTCAGGGCGCGGACAGCCACACGGCGGAAGACATCGCCCAGGAGACGATGCTTACCGTCTGGTCGAAGTCGCATATGTTCGCGCGGCAGAAGGGCAGCGTTTCGACCTGGATCTATTCGATCGCCCGCAACCTCAGGATCGACCGCGTCAGGCGGCAGATCGTCTGGGAGAATTTCTCCGGCGATCTGGAAATGCTCCAGCGCGTGCAGTCCAGCGCCGACGAGCTCCTGGCGCGGGAAGAGGACCGCGTGCAGATGGAGCGGGCTCTCTCATGCCTGCCGCCGGAACAGTCGGCAATCATCCGGCTGTCCTTCGTCGATGGTCTCACCCAGAGCGAGATCGCCGCAAAGCTGAAGCTGCCGCTCGGGACGGTCAAGTCGCGGATGCGTCTCGCATTCGACAAATTGCGATGCTCTGCGGAGGGCGAGTCATGACCATCCGCAGTCATCTCGATCCATCCGTCCTGATCTCCTACGCGGCTGGCACGCTCCCCGGCGCGCTCTCCTGCGTGGTCGCCTGCCATCTGTCCATGTGCCCGAAATGCGCCGAGGACGTGCGCCGGCTCGAAATGCTGGGCGGGCTGATGCTCGACGCAATGCCGCAAGAGTCCGGCGGCGACGGGCTGGAGAAAGGCGCGGAGGAGATCATATCGGGCGAGCTGACCGCGCCCGGTGAGCCGGAGCGGAGCACCAAGCCGGTAGGCGATTCGATCCTGCCGGAGCCTCTGGCGCGCTACCTCGGTATGACTCTCGCCGAAATTCCGTGGAAGTCGCTGCCGAAAGGCATCAAGCAATATTGGGTGAAGCTGCCCACAGGGGCCGGTCTGATCAGGCTCTTGAAAGTGCCGCCGCATCTGAAGCTCCTGGAGCACTCCCATCGCGGCACGGAGTTGACGATGGTGCTGGCCGGCACCTACAGCGACTATACCGGCGATTATTTCAGGGGCGACGTCACCGAGATGAATGAGGGCATGGATCATCGGCCCGCCTCCACCGCCGATGAGGAGTGCATCTGCATTGTCGCCAGTGAAGCGCCGCCCCACTATACTCGGCTATATGCAAGGCTGCTGCGGCCGATCCTGGGGTATTAGAGCATCGAAGCTCCAGGCGCTCGTGCGTGACCATATTTCCATCGACGTCTATCCGCTCGACGTGACCGACGCAGCAGCCGTGGAGAAGACGGTCGCCGACGTCGAGACCGATGCCGGCCCCATCGATCTGGCGATCCTCAATGCTGGTATAGGAGCACCGCTCTGCCTATGCTTTCGTCTGTTCAGGCCAATAGAGACGCTGCGGATTCGTAACCAGCAGCTTGCACAGATGGTCGTGGTCTGGCGCGATCTCGGCTAGAAGATCGACCAGCGCGCCGTCATCCGGCATATGCCGCTTGATATTCGGATGCGGCCAGTCCGTTCCCCAGAGCACGCGGTCCGGGAAGCGCTCGACCAGGGCGCGCGCGAACGGCACCGCGTCGCGGAAAGGCGGGCCGGCGCGTGAGATGCGCTCCGAGCCGCAAACCTTGACCCAGAAGCGCTCATCTTTCATCAGCTCAAGCAGCATCCTGAAGGCCGGCTGGTCGAGGCCGAGGCTCGCATCCACGCGGCCCATATGATCGATGACCATCGTCAGCGGCAGGCTCTTCAGGACCGGCGCCAGCGTTTCCAGCCGGTCGGCGTCGAAATGTACCACAGCGTGCCAGCCGAGCGGCTTGATCTTCTCCGCGATCAGCCGCACCGCATCGAGATCGGCGTCCTCGCCCAGATGCGTGACGAAGTTGAAGCGCACGCCGCGTATGCCGCCCTCATGCAGCGCGGCAAGCGCGTCCTCGCCGATGTCGGCCTTCACCATCGCCACGCCCCGGCAGCGGCCCGCCGAGGCTGCGATGGCGTCCAGCACAGCGCTATTGTCCTTGCCATGGCAGCTCGCCTGGACCAGGACGCAGCGGTCGATGCCGAGCCTTTCATGCAGCGCGAACAGCACTTCCTTCGGCGCATCGACGGGCGTGTAGGTGCGCTCCGGCGCGAGGGGGAAGCGGGCGGCCGGGCCAAAAACATGGCAATGGGCGTCGCAGGCGCCGGAGGGCATGGCAATATCGGGCTTTTTCGGCGAGGGATGGAAGGGCAGATAGCAGGACTGCATGAGGATGCGCCTTTTCAGCAGTCTTTCGTCGGTGCCGAGCGACCGGCGACTTCGGTTGCGAGACTTGCAGGACAAATTCAATCTCCGGCCTCGCTTATAAGCTTATGCTATCGATCGGACTCAATGTAACCGCGCCATTACGCTGCATCGGGTCGAGGAAAACGACGTCATTCACGAGGCGAATGAAGGCCATATTGAATATCGATTTTGTCGATAGTCGCAGGCGTCTTATCGTCGGAAACAACATGCTGGCCTGGTACAGTTGGCGGGTCGGCCAGGAAACGCCACCGCGGACAACAGAGATGCCAGACATCAACGACATTTCCGAGGAAATGACCACGCTGACGGCCGCGGACGGCTTTACGCTCGAAGCATTCCGCGCTCGTCCAACGAAAAACCCTAAGGGCGGCCTTGTCATTTTGCAGGAAATTTTCGGGTTGACCGAGCAGCTGAAAGGCGTCGCTCGCTCATATGCCTGTGACGGCTTCGATACGATCATCCCATGTCTGTTTGATCGCGTGACGCCCGGCACCGTGCTGCCGTTCACCGAGGCCAACCGCGGCCGCGATCTCGCCTATGGTCTCGATCTCGACAAAGTGATCCTGGATGTCGCCGCCGCCGTGCAGCGCGTTCAAAACGATCATGGCGTCTCGATCCTCGGTTTCTGTTGGGGTGGCGGGGTGATCGTGAAAGCGGCCGCCGAACTCGAGCTGAGAGGCGCAATAGCGTTCTACGGCACGCGTCTGCAAAGCTATCTCGACCTCGTTCCGAAATGCCCGCTGCTTTTTCACTTCGGTGCAACCGATCCAAATTCGCCGCCCGAGACAATCGAAGCGGTTCGGAAAACGTTTCCGGCGGCGGAGACTTATGTCTATGAGGCCGGTCACGCCTTTACCAACGATGCGCGGCCGACCTATGTCGCCACGGCTGCGAAGACCGCCCGTGAACGCACGCTCGAATTCCTGGCGCGATGCCATAAAGCATAAGACGCCCATGCGGAGCCGTCGCCCCGCTCGCGGCGATCACAGGCCGTCGTAAACGGCCTTGATTTGGTTGCGCAGCCATACATGACGTGGATCTTTGTCTTTGGTCGACTGCCAGACAAGGTTGGTCGATATCTTGCCGACGTCGATCGGAACCGGCCGCTTGGCCAGGTTGAAAGTCTTTTGGAACGCATCAGCGGCCAATTCGGTAAAGACGCCGCCGGAGATCGTCATCCGGCTCAATAGTGCCTTGAACAAGGCTTTGGCGTGGGAGGAGGTCAAGAAACGCCTCGCCGGTGATGGGGTTGAAACGCTTCCGAGTACGCCCGAAGCGTACGCTGCCGATCTCGACCAGGATGAACAGAAATGGGGAGCGTTGGTGCGCAAACTCGGCTTGAAGGTCCAGTAATTCGCTCAGGTGTAGACGGCGAAAAGCAAATCGCAGCACGGCATGCCGGATTCTTGAGTGGACGAGCGTCGTGTCTGGCCGAAACCGGTGTTCGACGCCGAGCGCGTTCAGGGAGCGCCGTCGCTGGTCTGCTAGAGCGCGATCAGGAAAAGTGGAATCCGGTTTTCCGTCCGATCGCGCGACCAGCAAAGAATTGAGAGCGGGCCTCTGAGCTCAAGTGTTTCCGTCTAAATTGATCCCGCTTTAAGCGGCGCAAATCCTGAGGCTGAAGAGCTTGCGCTCGCATGGAGGGGGCCAAACTCGAAGGTCGGCGCGGTCGGCCGCGAAGCCATTTATCCGGCCATCTGACCCGTCATCTTAAACAGCCCCCATTTGAGTTGGTTGTCCCGCGCCGAGCCCATCAGAATGATTGCCGTCAGGCAAAGCATCAGGATTTCTGCGGCAGGGCCGGCAAGCCAGATCCCCTGTTCGCCATAGGCGAAAGCAAGCAGAAAGATGAGCGGGGTGGCGAAGGCATAGGGTTTTGCGAGCCCGAGTACCGCCGCTCGCCCAGCATCGCCGATCGCCTGGAAATAGGTTGCGATCATCGCCAAAGGTCCGGCGGCAAAGAACATGGCAAGCATCACCGGCATGATCCGTGCGACCTCGGCAGCGACTCTGCCATCGTCGACGAAGAGAAGAGCGATCGGATGGGCGAAGCCGACGAGAATGATTTCCACGGCGAGACAATAGACAAGCGCGACGCCCACTCCGAGCCGCAAGCTTTCATCCGACCGGTGCCAGAGATTCGCTCCATAATTGTTGCCGGCGATCGCCTGCAGTGCGTGGGCAAGCCCCAAGAGCGGCAGGAAGGCGCAGGTCACGATGCGGGTGATGATACCATAGGCGGAAACCGTCGCGCCGTAGGTATCGTTCGCTTCTATCTGCAACGCCGCGATGATGGCGGCGGAGATCAGCGCAATACCGATGAAGTTCAGGCTCTGCGGTGCGCCGAGCGCGAGGATTTGGCGCCACCCGGTCATCGGGCTGTATCTCAGGACGGCGCTTAGCCTGAGTTCGGTTCGGCCGTGCAGACGAAAGGCAAGAATGATGGAGAAGGCCAGAGCATTCGCCATAACCGTGCCGAAAGCCGAGCCCGCAACGCCCAGTCCGAAAGGCGCGATCAGGACGTAGTTCAAACCGATATTGGTGAGTGAAGCCAGAAGGCTCATCGCTGCCATGAAGCCGATCCGGCCTTCACTGCGCAGCGCATTGGAATGGACCGACAGCAAGAAGACAAGGGGCGCAGAAAGAACGGTTATGGTGAGATATGTATGGCCCATTGCAGCAAGGGGCACGGAGCCGCTGGCCGCGAGCAGCGTCACTCGGCGTCCGAATGCCAGAAACAATAAAATGAGACCGCCACTGATAGCGAGCGCCAGCCCGTGCGCCCCCGCAAACACGGCACGAGCCTGGTCGAACCTGTTGCCGCCGAGGTGCCGCGCAATGATGCTGGACATGCCGCTCGTGACAAGGGAGGTCAGGGCAACGATCAGTATATAAACGGGAAACATCAAGGTGACGGCGCCAAGGGCATCGGGGCCAACGAAGACGCCGAGGAAGATGGCGTCGACGACGGTATGCAGTCCGTGCATGCTCATCACGAGGATGATGGGAAGCGCGGTCTTTGCGAAGATGGCGCCAAGCGGGCCATGAGTGAAAGCGTTGTCGATGACGGCGTCGCGCGACATCGGGGTCTCCTGATCGACACATTCCGCGGCAGCGGATGAGGCTCGGACGACCATTCATGCGAAATGCGTAGAAAATTGGAGAAAACCATCAGAAACAGAAACTTCACGGAAATTTAATTTATGAGGTTTCTGGCGGCGGGATTCCGCCGCTATACGCGGTCTGCTGTGTAAAGAGGGGAAGACACAGACACATCACGTCATCGCGCTGAGACGAAATTGGCCTCTGGTGCGAAACGGATGCAAGATCGTCAGTCTACGGAGAACAAGCGGCGAGGGCGGCGACAACGACGACGGACGGGCAGGTTTGCTCATAATCATGCTCGCTGCGATTGCGGCCGTCCGACGGCGTCTCTCCAAGTCAAATTTTCTTGCGACTTCCGGCGCGTTCGGTTCGACGCATGATTAACGCGGCAGCGGTGCGTTTTATTCGGCAGAGCCAATAGATTTTTGTTTCCGAGCAGGGCGCAGCAAGCCGAGCGGGGCGGGGCATCGCGAGGGGCTATTCCTCCCAAACGCCAAAGATCAGCCGACAAGCGCGCATATGTTTGCGTTCGTCTGCCGCATGTCTGCGCCATTTTGGGGGTAGCGATCGTCGAGGCGATCCACAAGCCGACGCGAAACCGTGAGGCCGCACTCTCGAAAGGCCATTCAATGCCTAACACGCTGTTGCACCCCGGCAAGGCCAAGCGCGCTACCGGAAAATGGGCGCACAAGCTGACGCCCCTAAGCTGGGTGGCCAGACATTTGTTCATCCTGACGGCCGCGCTCGTGACCACCTCATTGATGACCGCGCCTCTCAGCTGCGCGGAAAGACAATGGCTCTCACCGCATTACCAGGACCATCCGCTGGTCGGCACGATCTGGAACTCAGATTTCAAACCCGCTACTCCAGAGCAACTCGAAACCGCTGTGCTGGAAGCCAATTTCGTCTTGCTCGGCGAAATCCACACCAATGCCGATCACCATC
The DNA here is from genome assembly GCA_963798805.1 of uncultured Alphaproteobacteria bacterium. Taxonomy (GTDB): domain Bacteria; phylum Pseudomonadota; class Alphaproteobacteria; order Rhizobiales; family Rhodomicrobiaceae; genus CAVZCK01. The sequence goes on along the minus strand of CAWCVC010000010.1, from coordinate 1,190,674 downwards.
GCCTGCAGGCGCAGATGATCGAAGCTCTGGTTCGCGCCGGGCGGCGTCCCGCCGTGGTTATGGAAATGATCCCTACAAGCATGCAGACCAAGCTGAATCGTTATCTTCAAAGCGGCTCGAGGGACGCCGGCAAACTCGGTGCGTTCCTGCATTGGACGGAGCGCGGCTGGCCGCACTGGGCCATCTATCAGCCGATTGCCGAAGCGGTGCTTTCCGCGAACCTGCCACTTCTTGGGGGAGCGCTCGATCCCGAAACAACCCGGGCAATCAGCAGGTCGGATCCGTCTGAAGCAAAATTGATCATGGACCTCAAACTCGATCAGCCGGTCAAGCCCGAAATCGTGGAAGCGCAAGCCAAGGAAATCGCCGAGGGCCATTGCAATCTCCTCCCCAAGGCGGCCCTGAAACCGATGATCATGGTGCAACGCGCCACGGACGCTCATCTGGCAAAAATCGTGTCAAAGGCAACGCCCGGGCAAGGCGCCGTGCTGATCGCCGGCTCCGGTCATGTGCGCAAGGACTCGGCTGTTCCGACCTTCATCAAGCAGACATTGCCGGACGCCTCCATCATATCGATCGCCTTCTTCGAAGTTGACCCCGAGCGCCCCTCGCCTTCCGACTATGTCGAAACCATCGCCGGATTGGGAAAGCCCTATGATTTCATCTATTTCACCCCGAAGGCGGATCTCATAGATCGATGCGCAGAGCTGGCGAAACACATGGAGAAGATGAAGAAGAAATAAGGCCGTCGCTCAGCAATGCGGAGGGGACTCTCACCGCCGCCTGCCGCTCCGGCTTCGAAGCGGCCGAAAAAAGCGTGCAGACGGGAGGCCGCTGCACGCTTTAAAGGTGTGGCACTAGGGGGATCGAGGCTCACCTTAAGGAGGCAGAGTTTCCGGACCTTCATGGGGAACCGGAAACTCTGCTGGCCGGGGGGCAAGGCCAAGACCTAGGAACACATCTACGCTTCACAATCTCAAGATGTGAAAACTATAGCTCACAACCCCTTATGCATCGTTAACGGCGCGCGGACTTATTCGATCACGATTCGCGGCGCGGCGCGCTGCTGTTTCGTCTCCGAAATTGTATTCCAGACGCGCCCGGCAATATCGCGATAGACCTGCGAATGCGGCGAATCCGGGTGGCTCACCACCACCGGATAGCCGCCGTCGGAGGTCTCGCGGATCACCATGTCGAGCGGCACCTCGCCGAGAAACGGCACGCCGAGGCGCTTGGCTTCCGCGCGGCCGCCACCGTGGCTGAAGATCTCCGAGCGCTCCCCGCATTTCGGGCAGAGGAAATAGCTCATATTCTCGACGATGCCGAGCACCGGGACATTGACCCGGTTGAACATGTTGAGCCCCTTGCGGGCGTCGATCAGCGCCAGATCCTGCGGCGTCGAGACGATCACCGCGCCCGCCAGCGGTACCTGCTGCGCCATGGTGAGCTGCGCGTCGCCCGTGCCCGGCGGCATGTCGACCACCATCACGTCGAGCTCGCCCCACTCAACATCACGCATCATCTGGGTCAGCGCCGACATCACCATCGGGCCGCGCCAGATCATCGGCGTCTCCTCATCGACGAGGAAGCCCATCGACATGACCTTGATGCCGTAATTGCTCATCGGGATCAGCGTGTTGTTGACCACCTCCGGCTTGCCCGAAAGGCCCATCAGCCGCGGCATGGAGGGGCCGTAGATGTCGGCATCGAGCAGCCCGACGCGCAGTCCGAGACTGGCGAGAGCCAGCGCCAGATTGGCGGCCGTGGTGGATTTGCCGACGCCGCCCTTGCCTGAGGCGACCGCGATGATGTGCTTCACATCCTTGATGCCGGTGAGCGGATTATGCCCGACAGGGCTCGGTCCGGCGGCAGCGTGGGTCGCGGCAGCGGGCTTGCCGGCGGGCCGGTCGGCGGTCAGCGTCGCCATCACGGCCTTGACGCCCGGCACCATGGCAGCGGCCCGCTCGGCCCGCTCGCGCAGCGGCTCGAGCTGCTCGGCGCGCTCCGGCGGCACGGCGATCGAGAAATACACCTTGCCGTCCTGGATGACGATCTCCGACACCATGTTGCTGCTGACGATGTCGCTCGGCCCGTCCGGCGCCTTGACGCGCCTCAGCTCGGCGATGATCTGGTCTCTGGTCGGTGTGGGCATAATGCAGTCCCCGGAATTGGCTGTTCTCCCGCCAAGGTTCGGGCGGGCTGGTTCCCCACGGTCTTCACATACTGTGTAAGCTTGCGCTAGTGTCCCGATTCCGAAGTTCGCCTCATTCTGCCAGCTAGCTCCTTAGCGAACTTCGGAATCCCAAGGGACACAAGCAACTCTATAGATTCTAGTATGGTTTGAGATCGAGAAATCCCTTTGCTGAGCAAGCTGAGACAATGAAAGGGATTTCTCGATCACCACACTAGTGTGGCGTCTCGCAAGTGCCTTCCCCTTTCGTAGCGGCGTCGGCAAGGCAATTGCGAGACATTAAGCCACACTAAGGCATTGAGTTCGCTAGCCGATCTTATTCAGCCGCAGTTAGAAATTGCGCTGGCGAATGTGGCGCAAGGCATTGAACTTGCGTAGGAAATGGGTGTCGCAGCCATCCTATGCGCGCCGCAGCGCAGAGCCACACCCGCCATGACCGACGATAGCCCGCTCACCGTTCCCTATCCAGCCGTGTCGCGCAAGAAAGTCACAGCTGCCTTCGATGGCGGTCGTCTCTCCTCCGACAGCGGCGTCATGCTGCTCGCGCTTGCCGAGCGTCGGCGGGCTCTCTCCCAAACTCTCGCTGCTTTGATCGCCGACCGGCGCGATCGGGCGCATATTACGCACACAGTTGAGGACATACTGAAAGGGCGCATGTTGGCGATCGCCTGCGGCTACGCGGATGGCAATGACTTCGACTGGCTGCGCTGCGATGCCGCCTTCAAGCTTGCCTGCGGGCGGCTGCCCGACACGGGCAATGATCTATGCTCGCAGCCGACCATCTCGCGCTGGGAGAACGCGCCGACGCTGAAGGAGATCATCCGCCTGACCTATGCGCTCGTCGACATCTGGTGCCGGAGCTACAAGATGCCGCCGGCATCGGTGGTGCTGGACATCGATGACACGCTCGACGTGGTGCACGGTCATCAGAAACTGTCGGAATGGAACGCCCATTACGACGAGCGCTGCTTTCTGCCGATCCACATCTATGAGACAGCGACGGGCCGCCCGGTCACCATGATCCTGCGTCCGGGCAAGACGCCCTCAGGCAAGGAAGTCCGTGGATTACTGCGCCGTCTGATCAATCGCATTCGCCGGCATTGGTCCGATACGCGCATCACCATTCGTGGCGATAGTCACTACGGCCGAGAAGAAGTTATGAGCTGGTGTGAGGCCAATGGCATCGACTATGTCTTCGGCTTTGCTGGCAATACCGTGCTCGACCGCTTGGTTGAACCGGAGGCCGATGATATCCGGACGCGCCGCGCCGAGGAGCAACTTGCCGTTCTGCGCGGCTTCGCCGAAACGCGCTATGCGGCAAAATCCTGGGCCAGGGAGCGCCGTGTTGTGGCACGTATCGAGGCGAGCGCCAGTCATGAGGACGACATGCTCCGCCGCGGGCTCGACATCCGCTATGCCGTCACCTCGCTGGCGAAAGGCAACGCCGAGCACATCTATGCGACCCTCTACTGCGAGAGGGGACAGGCAGAGAATCTGATCAAGCAACATAAAGCGCAACTCGCATCCGATCGCACCAGCTGCCGATCGCCGCTTGCTAATCAGATGCGGCTCATTCTGCACACCGCCGCCTATTGGCTGATGCTCGATGTGCGCGATTGCGTGCCGTCCTGGCATCCTTTGCGGCAAAGCGAGTTCGCCAGCATTCGCCTGCGCCTGCTGAAAATCGCCGGACGTTTCGTCGAGACCGCGAGCCGCATCCGTGTGGCACTCGCCTCGTGCTGCCCGGAGGCCGAGCTGTTCAGCCTCGTTGCCTTCCGGCTGCAATCGTCCGGGCCATGAATGGTGGGGCATGACCGCCCCAGGAGCCCGGACCATCCACCTTCAGCGCGTCGACAGCGTACTCGAGCCGATCAGCCTGCCGGACGTGTCCGCACAGGACGGATCACCTCGCCCAGCAAGAACGGAAAGAAGATAGCCTGCTCGGACGCATAAGAACGGCTAGTGTCCCTTTGTCTCCGAATTGCCGAAAGTGCTTGCGGCAAATTGGTCGGCAATTCGGAGACGGGACACTAGAGCTGGTGAAGGGGATTCGGCCCATCAAGCCCTCGTAAAGCCGCCGGATCGTTTTCGAACCGCGGAAAATGCCATTTTGCGCCGTCGGCGAGTGACGGCGGAGCGACGAATGCGCCCATTCGCGAGCAGTCCGGCGCCGGGATCATCTTAAAGTTGAAGATGAACTTGGGCCGGTAAGCCAAAAAAGCAACATCTCAATTGGCTATTTGCTGTCTGAAGCGGCGCAATTGAGATTTCGACTTTCCCGCCTACCGCCTTAATCTGATACTTAAAAAACAATAAAGACACCGTTCAGGTTGGTGGCCATAATGTGGCCGCTTCGGGGGAACGGCCCAGGGAACGGGCGGTAGACGGGGGTGTTAAAATACCTAGTGCCGTCCCGTCTTGTTGCGTTCCGGGCCTTTTCGTTTGAGGGCAACGGACCCGGCGCGATGAGCTTAGGAGTTCGCCGATGGCGATTGCACAAAAGAGGCCGGGTTTTTCCTGGATGTGGGTCTTGCTTCTTGCCGGATTGAGCCTGCTCGCCTGGATTTCGACCTACACCGGCATTATGGAGCTGATCGCCGCGTCCACGGGCCAGATCGGCTGGGTGCCGCGCATCGCCGTGGCGTTTGCGGTTTTCATGCTGCAGCTGATGATCCTCTATGTGCTGGATTTGCTGTTTTCCGGCCAGCTCAGATGGTGGCTGTGGCCGCTTTATATTATCGGCTATTTCATCCTGTTTTTGATCTCGGTCGGCTTCGCCTTCGGCTTCTACTGGAAATATCTTGAGGCCGGCAGCGTGACGACTTCGACCGCCGAGGCCTCGCTGCGCGACGTGCAGCAGACCTTGCAACTCGGCACGACGCGGCTCGAGCAGATGCAGTCAACCTTCGCGACGCTGGCGCAGATTTCGGCGCAGAAGGCAGAGACCGAGATCAGTGTGGGCCGCACCTGCCCTGGTAGCCCGCCCGGAAACGGCCCGCGCCGCCGGCTCCGCGAATCCGATGCCGAGCGCTTCCGCTTCGCTGATCAATATATTCAGCAGCGCGTCGGCGAGGTCAAAACCGACATCAAGGCGGTGAATGACGATCTGCAGAAGATTTTGCTCAAAGACCCGTCGACCATCGATCCGGCGACCGGCTCGCGCAACGTCTTCATCGGCGAGCTGAACCGCCGTCTCGGCCTGGTCGCCACGCGCTTCAACGCCTTGCGCTCCGATCCGCAGCTTCTGCAATTGCGCGACGAATTCGCAAAGCGTGCCGATCAGACGACCTTTCCCGATGACCGCGGCGGCACCTTCATCTGCCCCGACCCGCAGCTCAAGACGGCCCTCAACGGCGTCGTCCGCGCCATTAACGAGCTGCCCGAGCTGAACCCCCCGCTTCTGCGCGCCTATGAAGGATCGGAGGCCGTCATCGAGGCCTTCCGGCGCCTCACCAACAGTGGCATCCACGCAGCAAGCAGCATCTCGGCCGACATCCAGAACGGCTTTGCCGCCATCGGCGTGGCCTCGCCGGCGCCTCCGGTTGCCGCAGCAGCCAATGGCCTGACCGACAGAGACTATATCCCGCTGACCATCGCGATTTTCGTCGATCTCTGCATCCTGCTGGTCTCTGTGAACCGGCCCTTCGGGCCGTTCTTCGAGCTGTCGCGAAGCATGGAGGCCGCCCGCCGCGGCGGCATGAACGACTATCTGGAGACCTTCTACAAGGTGTTCCAGGATCAGTTCGACCCGGCAAGAAGGCCGACAGCCGCGGACGTGATTGCGCCGATCCAGGACGTGGTCTTCGACCATAAGGGCATGTATTACGCTGCGGTGCCGCTCGATTTCCGCGAGGAAGACTATAAGAAATGGCTTGAAAGGCGCACCGGCCCGAGCGCGGCGCAAGCCATCTTTCAGGCGACGTCCGAAAAGCCGCTCGAGGAGTCACGTTATATTACCGGCGTCTTCGCGACGCTGGAGGGCAGCGGCTTCGTCGATCTGGTCGACGCCAAGGATGAAGGGCTCGACACGCCGCTGATCAAGCAGAAGCTCGACCAGCAGGGCAGCGTCTATGCACAGGCCGACGCGTTCCGCGTCTACCGCTTCCGTCGCAGGGCCTGGGCGCAGATCCTGATCCAGTCGGTCGGCAGCAGCGCCGCCCAGAGCGAGAGGGAGGCCCGCCGCAGGGGCAAGGAAGGTGTCTGGGAGAGGCCGCGTGTGCAGATCCCCGTCCAGGACGAGCCCTATATGGGCGAGGCCAAGGCCGTCGAGCGCGAGGTGAGCCGCTTCATGTCGGAGGAGGTCAGCACCAGACCCGCTATCGAGGACAATCGGGAGCAGGAGCAGGGCGCCGACGAGGAAGTGGCGGACGAGGACCACGATACCGACGAGTACAGCCCGCCGCGCTTCAATGGCAGTCCGCAGAAGACGGAGGCCGAGGGCGGCAAGGCCGGCAAAGGCGGAGACACGCCGAAACCGACCGAGAGCTAGTGTGGCGGGTTAATACCCGGTCGGCAATCTCGTCAGCTCGACCCCGGCTCGGGGCCGGAGTCATATGTCGCCTGGCCTCGCATGGCCGGATCGGCTTCGGGTTGCCGCCGGGACGGCGAAACGGCGAGCCCGCACCTCTTGCAAAGGTCTATTTGAACAGGCGAGGTCAACGGCGATGACGGTCCGCGTCCGGGCCTGAGCAATGCCGTTTGCCGGCCCCGCGCGCCATTTGCGCGGCTTCTTTCCCCTCATCAATCGTTCCTTAACCGAGTTGGCGTTATTTGAGCGGATCGCGCAACAAGATCGGTTGCACCGTCATCCGGCCAAACAGGAACGACGAATTATGGGGTTTCTCTCAGCCTTCCAGAAAAAGCCATCGGGCGAGCGCCAGCAATCCATAGACAGGTTCTCTGGCCTGATCTCCGCCTATCTGCATCGTCTGGAGACGAGAGGTGGCACGGTCGAGGACCGCTCGCTGACGCTGATCGCGCGGTCTCCTTCGGCGGCGGTGGCGCGTGCGCTCGCTCTCCAGGCCGAGGGACTGGAGCGGCAGGAGGTCTCGACCTATTTTATTTTCGCCCGCATTGCGCCGCTGGAGCTGCTGACCGAGCTGGCCCTGGCGCTCAACCTGATCGCGCCGCGTGATGGCCGGCCCGCAAACCGCGTCCGCGTCATCCGGACGCCGGCGCTGCTCCACGCCCATGAGCAGCTGGTTCTCGGCCGGTCCTCCTGCTGGACCGGCGACATGCTGCGGCGCTCGGAGGAAAACCGCAACGGGCTCGACCTGTGGGAGGACGAGGCTCCGGGATCGGTCAGGCTGGCGCAGTTCGCCTTCAATGCCATCTGGGCGATCGCCAAGCCGGTTCCGGCGCGCATTCTCGCCGATGGAGCCCGCATTCAGGCGCAACGCCCGTCCCTGCCGCCCGCCATGGCCGCTGCGGGCCTCGTCGCGGACAGCGCCGTCGGACGCATTACCGGCTCTTCAGCCACGCGGCATTAGACCGCTCACGATCGAATCCATCGTCCGCGTTTGCAGCGTTGCGACAGCGCCAGCAATTCTGCCAGGAAAGTCAGACGCTTTCTGCGTCGCCCCGGCCTTCAGGGCCGGGGCCGCATTTGGCGCAGGTGATCGCTGACAGGCCAATGTATCCCGGATCTCGCTGCGCTCGCCTGCCCCGGCCTCCGAGCCGGGGTCCGGGACGACGTCGTAATTCGGTGGCTGTCTTCTTGCCGGACCTCCAGCGGACCACTAACACCGGCCCGGCGCCTATTTCTCCGTCAGCTTCAGCTCGATACGGCGGTTGCGGCGCAGATCCGCCTCCGTCGTGCCCTCGACCAGCGGCGTATATTCGCCGAAGCCGGCGGCCACCAGCCGTTTGGGCGGTACGCCCTTGCTGATCAGATATTTGACCACCGAAATCGCGCGGGCGGAGGACAGCTCCCAGTTCGAGGCGAAGGTCGGCGTCGCAATCGGGCGGATGTCGGTGTGGCCGTCGATGCGCAGCACCCAGTTGATCTCCGGAGGGATCTGACCTTGGAGCTGCAACAGCGCCGCGGCCAGCTTGTCGAGCTGCAGTTTGCCGTCCGGATTGATGTCGGCCGAGCCGCTGTCGAAAAAGATGTCGGCCTGGAAGACGAAGCGGTCGCCGACGATCTGGATATCCGGCCGGTCTCCCAGCACCTTGCGCAATTCACCGAAGAAATCCGACCGGTAGCGCGACAGCTCCTGCACCCGCCGTGCCAGGGCGACGTTGAGGCGCTGTCCGAGATCGGCAATGCGGGTCTGGGACTCGCGGTCGCGCTTCTCCGAAGCCTCAAGCGCGTCTTCGAGCGCCGCGATCTGGCGGCGAAGCGCCGCGATCTGCTGGTTCAGAAGCTCGACCTGCGCGAGCGCCTCGGAGGAAATCTTCTTCTGCTCGTCGAGCTGGCTGTTGAGCGCCGAAATCCGGCCCGTCGCCGACTTGCCCTTTTCGCCCTCGGCGCCGAGCAGGCCCTGTAGCCGCGTCTGCTCGCCCTTGGCGGCCGCGAGCGTGGCCTGCATCGAGGCAAGCTGATCCTCGGCAGACTTCTTTCTGGAGCGTTCCAGCGCGAGCAGTTCGGTCAGCGATGCGATCTGCTTGTTCAGCCGGGCGAGCGCCGCATCCTTGCCGCTCGATTGCTGGCTGACGAAATATTGCGCCACCATGAACAGCGACATCAAGAAGGTGACGACCAGCAGCAGGGTCGACAGGACGTCGACGAAGCCGGGCCAGTAATTGTGCGTGGCGCCGCGCCGTCCTCTTGCGGCATAAGCCATATGTCAGACCCCCGCGCTTGGGATGATGATCAATTCGCGGCCGCTCAGCGCTCGCCACTGCCTCTTGGCGGGCGTACCGCGACGTCGCGCAGAATGGTGGCGAGCTTGTTCTGCTCGCGCAGCATGTTGGCGAGCGCATTCTGCTGATGCGCCTGCTCGTCGACCCATTCCCGGACGACCTTCTGCTCGGCGCGCATCTGTTTCACCAGCCGGTCGATGCCGCGCGATAATTCGAGCATCGCCTCGCCGGTATTGTTTCGGACCATGCCTTGCTCGAGCTTCTCGGCAAGGTCGGTCATGGTGCGCTGCATATCGAGAATGGCAAACCGGAGCTGCGCCGGCTGGCCGGCGACCGCGCCGCCGCCCTCAGGCGTCAGCTCGGTAATGCCGGAGAGCCATTCTTCCAGCTCGTTATAGAAGCGGTTCTGGGCCTGCGAAGCCTGCAGATCGAGGAAGCCGACGATCAGCGATCCGGCAAGACCGAACAGCGATGAGGAGAAAGCGACGCCCATGCCCTTCAGCGGCGCGGCAAGACCGTTCTTCAGCTCCTCGAACAAAGCGCCGCCCTCGCCATTGCCGGCGCCGAGCGAATTGATCGTGCCGCCGACCGACTGCACGGTCTGCATGAGGCCCCAGAAGGTGCCGAGTAGGCCGAGGAAGACCAGGAGGCCGATCATATAGCGCGTCGTCTCGCGCGACTTGTCGAGCCTTGCGCCGATCGAGTCGAGAATGGAGCGCATCGCGGTCGCGGACAGGGCGGCCTGACCCTGGCGGCGCATGAGCAGCGTCGCCATTGGCGCCAGCATCACCGGCGATCGCTCGACGGCAAGGCCCGGATCGGCGATGCGGAAATTGTTGACCCAGCGGATCTCGGGATAGAGCCGCAGCACCTGCTGAAAGGTGTAGATGATGCCGATGCCGAGCGTGCCGAGAATGACCCCGTTCAGTGCGGGATTGTTTCTGAAAGCTATGGCGATCGGAGCGTAGATGATGATTGCAACAAAAGATGCCAGCGCAACGAACAAAAACATGCGCCACACGAAGACCTGTGGCTTAGAGAGCGTCTTATAATAGTGTGTCGTTGTCATACTCATCGAACGCCTTTGCAGCGGAAAAGCCATGCCACCGCCCCCCTTGGCTCCAACTCATAGCCCATTTATCCACAGCAAAAAACTGCAACTTCGTCTCTCAGGGCTATATCACCGAGTTGTGCGGCCGGTCCAACGCGGACATTGGTTAACCGCTGCTTCGATGGCGGTGAAATTGCGGCATCGTTAACGGCGCCGGCTCGAGGCGCAGCTTGTCATCGATGGGGCGCTCCTCAAGACGCCGGTCCGTGCTGAAATCAAAGTAATTTCAGCAAAGCACGGTGCACATTCTCATTTCCTGCAAGAATACTGCCAGTCTCGAACATGGTCTTGCCGCCGGAGAGATCGGTGGCGAAGCCGCCCGCCTCGCGGATGATGACCACGCCGGCCGCCATGTCCCAGGGCTTGAGGTTCTCCTCCCAATGGGCGTCGAAACGGCCGGCGGCGACCCAGGCGATATCGAGTGCGGCCGAGCCGCTGCGCCGGACGCCGGACACGGCGGGCATGACAGCGGTGAGCTGGCGCAGAAATTCCTCGTGTCCCGGCCGGCCGCGATGCGGGATGCCGGTCGCCACGACGCAATCCTCCAGCCGCGAACGCGCGGCGACGCGGATGCGCCGGTCGTTCAGGAACGCGCCCTTGCCACGCTCGGCGGTGAACACATCGCCATTGGCCGGATTGTAGATCAGCCCGGCGACGACCTCGCCTTCGCGCTGCAATCCGATCGAGATGGCGAAATGCGGGATGCCGTGCAGGAAGTTCGTGGTGCCGTCGAGCGGATCGACGATCCAGGTATGAGACTTGTCGGGGCCCTCGACGAGGCCGCGCTCCTCCATGAGGAAGCCGTAGCCGTGCCGGGCCTTGGAGAGCTCGTCATAAAGGATCTGCTCGGCGCGCAGATCGGCTGCGGTGACGAAATTGCTCGGCCCCTTGAGAGAGACCTGAAGGTGCTCGACTTCGCCGAAGTCGCGCGCGAGGCTCCGGCCGGCCTTTCGCGCGGCGGCAAACATTATGGTCATCAGCGCGGAGGCTGCCATTGCTTCGGTCCTTGAGCTGGCGGGCTTTGGCTCATGCGAGGGGGGCAGGCCCGCCGCCCCGCGATCGTCATCAGCGGCAGAAAACTGCCTGCTCGGCCCACGAAAGTCCAGGTGGTATTGCGTCGCTCGCGGCTGCGAGTCCGGTCCGCTCAGTCGGCGCGGCGGACGTAAGTCAGCTCGTTCGTGTCGACGATGATCTTCTCGCCTGCCGTGACGAAGGGCGGTACCATCACGCGCACGCCGTTTTCCAGCATCGCGGGCTTATAGGAGGCGGACGCCGTCTGGCCTTTGACGACCGGCTCGGCCTCGACGACCTTGAGCGTCACCTGATCCGGCAGCGACACCCCGATGGGGGTTGCCTCGTGGCTCTCGACCGTCACCTTCATGCCGTCCTGCAGGAACGCCGCGCGCTCGCCGACGAATTCCTGAGGGATTTCGAGCTGCTCATAGGTCTGCGTGTCCATGAAGACCAGCATGTCGCCCTGGGTGTAGAGGAACTGGTAGTCCTTCTGCTCCAGCCGCACGCGCTCGACGGATTCCGAGGCGCGGAAGCGCTCATTGAGCTTGGTGCCGTTCAAGAGGTTCTTCAGCTCGACCTGGGCATAGGCGGGCCCCTTGCCAGGCTTCACCGCCTGGGCTTTCACAGCCACCCATAGCGAGCCCTGGTGCTCGATCACGTTGCCGGGCCGGATTTCGTTGCCGCTGATCTTCATATGGGTCCGATCTTACCGAATTGCCTGCTTCCATTGGGGCGCTTCCGGCCCGATGTCAAGAGGGCGTCGGATCGGAGAGCGGGCCTGTCTGCCGGTCTTTTGACGCTTTGGCGCGAGCGCCGGAGGGGACGCGGGCAGATGGGCGCCGAGCGGGTGAAGTCCGCCGCGCGCCGAGCCTGGATAAGTCGACAATACAATAGCGGAACCCGCGCCGAATCGTGCTTCAAATTCTCGGGTGAGACGTGCGAAATCGCTCATTAACAAATTGCGAACGCCACATAGCTCTGGTATTCTTTAAGTCGAAGTTCTCAAGCTTGCTGAATTGAGCTAGCAAGAGCGGGGAGAAGTCACGTGGAAAAGCTCGCGGCTGTGGTGTTTGCGGGAATGTTGGGCTATATTTGCCTAATGCTTACATCGATTAATAACAAGATTGACGCAATGTATGGATCCGGCACTCAGTATGCCGTGTTAAACGAGGTCAAACCTCAAAGCTTTTCCGGAAACGAAATACAAGACATCGCGCTCAAAAACGACATGGCGCTTCCCCTCAGTGCATCGGATGCCGGATATCTTCTTGCGGCCGCGATTTCGATCTTCATCGCCTGGCATGTCTCGCGGCTCTATCACAGCCATCAGTGGACGAAGACGATCCTGAGAAAGTCCTACGTGCATTACACGCAGCCTTACCGGACGCCCGCTATGCCGGAGGCCATCCATCTGGATCAGGACTGCGTGACGGACGAGCCCTTGCCCGACGGCCGCATCAAGCGAAGCTGGCTGCCGCCGCACGCAGTAGCGCTGTATTCGGGCTGGCGCGCTTAAGAGGAGGTCTGCGCGCTCAGGCCGCCGGCTGGGGCGCCGGCTTCAGTGCGCCCGACAATTGATCGAAAGCCGCCTTGTGGCTCTTCCTGTCGAAAGCCTGGGCGATGAGAGCCTCACATTTGTCCGCGGCTTCGTAGCTCCAGTCCTTGTCGTTCCACTTCCGCTGATAAGTCCAGGCCTGGAATTCCGGACAGAACTTCGCCTCCGGCGCCTGATCCTGGGCCGAGGACCGGCGCTTGTGCTCGTTGCGCATCTCGGCGAGAAACCAGCCGCGGTGAATCCGGTTTTCCGCAGCGACGACCGGCTTCCAGGTTCCACGCAGGCTTTCGTCCTTATGGCAGCGGTCGTGGACGGTTTCGAGAAAGTTCCAGACCAGAAAGGCATAGGCGTCATATTGCTCGGCCATTGTGCCGTCGTGGTCTTTCTCCGGCGGGTAAGGCCGGTAATCGCCGAGCATCGCCTCCTCGTCCGATGCGATCGGCCTGGGCGAGCGCAAATGAGGCTTCTCGATGCCGATCTTCAGGATGTCGGCATAGAAGTGATCCAGCTCGGAATAGTGGTTGGACTGCAGCGCGGCGTTGCCCTGGCGGATCGCCTCGGTGCCGTCCCTGATGGTTTTGCTGAAGCGCCTCACGCCGAGCAGAAAAGCCAGGATAGCGATAATGGCGGCCAGACTATTGGCAATATCAGCAACAGTTATTCTTTTGACGATTTCGACGCCGTGAAATATCCAGATCGGGTCACCCGGCTGCATTACACCCCTCCAACTCCCCTAAAATTATGTCAAGTTAACCATATCTCCGAAGGCCTGCAACATGGTTCGGATCCGCGGGTCGTCGGCTGTCCGCGCGTATGCTTGCGTATAGATCTCGGTCAGCCAGCCAGCGAGCTCGGTTTTGCGGATGGGAGCGACCCGTCCGTGCCGATGGACCAAGAGATCCATTTCGGGCGGCGGCGTGCGTCCGGAGAGCGGCAGGAGGTAGTCGAGGCCAGCGATCTGGAGACATCCGTGCCGCCGATAGAAGCCTTTGCGTCTGATCCTGATCTCCCGGTCGGGGCTGTCCTCGCGCTCGGAGTTGACCTCGACCAGCATAGGCCGTCCGGGCGCGGCGGCGAGGCTCGCCTCCAGCATCGCGCCGCCGAGGCCTCGATTCCGCTGATCCGCGCGCGTCGCCATATATTCGAGGAGACAGAAATCGTAAGCCTTCGAGATGAAGACGACCGAAAAGGCGAGGACTGTGGCCTCGCTCTCCAGCAGCAGGACCCGATAATCATCGCGATGAATCAGAGCACGGATCGCGGGCCTGCTTTTCTGCTCGCGCGATGGCAGGGAGCTTTCGTAAATCGCGTAGAATTCCTCGAAGCGCCGGCCGGCATCGATCTTGAGCGCTGAAATCTCGTATCCCATCGGCCTTCGCTTGCTGCCCGCATGCACAAATCGTCCTAGAGATAGTATGACGGGGCCGGACATCGATAGTTAACAAAACGGCGGGCAGCGGATGAAAGCTTTGGTCGCGGTCCCTCTCGGGCTTCTCGCCCGGCTCGGCAGACAGCGGGCGCGGGCAGTTGCGGCCGTGCTGGTCTTCGGCATCGCTCTGCCGGGGATCGGCGGACTGCTCAAGCCTTGCGTCGGCGCGGCGGTGTTCCTGCTGCTGGTGACATCGTTTCTGCGTGCCGACGTCGCCGCTCTGAGGCGCAGTCTGTCACGTCCGGCGCTGGTTCTTGCAGCGAGCGCCTGGACGATGCTGATGGTGCCGGCGCTGGCCGCCACCGCCATGGCGTTGCTCGGCCTGCGATCCAGTGCGCCGGACCTCCATACGGGCCTTATGCTTCATGCGATGGCCTCGCCGATGATGTCTGCGCCGGTATTCGCCGCGCTGATGGGGCTCGACGCAACGCTCGCCCTGGCGACGCTGGTGCTCTCCAGCGCGGTGCTGCCGCTGACGGCGACGCTCTTCACTGCGGCGGCCGGGCTCGGTCTTTCACTTTCGCCCGTCACGCTCGGCCTGCAACTCGACGCGGTGCTCGGCGGATCCGCGCTTGTCGCCTTCCTCATCCGGCGCTGGCTGAGCTTCGAGACGATCGAGACCTGTCGCGACCATATAGACGGCTTCAACATCATCGTTCTCTATGTGTTCATCGCGGCGCTGATGTCGGAGGTGGCGCGCTTGCTGATCGCCGAGCCGCTCATCCTCATCGGGCTGACTTTGCTTGCCTTCGCCATCTATTTCGGCCTGCTCGGGCTCACCGCTTTCGCCTTCAGGCGCGCCGGCCGGGAACGCGCCTTCGCCGTCGGTGTCGTCACATCGCAGCGCAATCTGGGGCTGATGCTGGCGGCGGCGGGCGGTGCGCTGCCGCCTTTCGTCTGGCTTTATATCGCGGTGAGCCAGTTCCCGATCTATCTTGGCCCCTTAATGCTGACGCCGATTGTGCGGCGGCTCCGATCGGCGAGCGGCGAGAACGAGCTGCCGCGATTGGGCGAGAAACGACCATCGAGCGGTCCGGTAACCGGCGCGCACTAGCATCGCAGCTATATCACACGGCGCCGCCCTATAAAGCGCGCCGCGCCACATGCCGGCCCCGCAGATAGTCCTCCGAGCGCATTTCCATCAGCCTCGAGGCGGTGCGCTGGAACAGGTCTGCGCCGTCGCCCTCGGGATAGAGGCGGTCCGGCTCAGCTTCGGCCGAGATGATGACGCCGACCCGATTGTCATAGAGCGTGTCGATCAGCGTGTTGAAGCGGCGCGCTTCGTTGCGCCGCCCTGGCGGCAGCACCGGAACGTTCTCGATGATGATGGTGTGGTAGTTGTGGGCGATGGCGAGATAGTCGGCCGCGCCGAGCGGCTTGGCGCAAAGATCGTCGAAGCTGAAGCGCGCCACCCCCATCGCCGCCTCCGGCACCTCGACCTTATGGCCTTTGACGGCCAGTGTCGCCGGCTTGCCTTGCTTGCGGCCGGTCAGCATCCGCCAAGTCTGGCGGATATCCGCGTCGGCTTCGGGGCCGAGCGGGGTGAAATAAAGCTGGGTGCCGGCGAGGCGGTCGAGCCGATAGTCGCGCACGGCCTCCAGCTCCAGCACCTCCATCTTCATCTCGATCAGCTCGACGAAGGGCAGGAACAGCGTGCGGTTGAGGCCGCCCTTATAGAGGTCCCAGGGCGGCACGTTCGAAGTCGCGACGATGACGGTGCCGCGCTCGAACAGCACCGCGAACAAACGGCCGAGGATCATGGCGTCGGCGATGTCGGTTACGTGCAGCTCGTCGAAGCAGAGCAGGGGAGCCGCGCGCGCGATCTTCCCGGCGACGTGCGGGACCGGATCGCCGGCATGGGTCTTGCGCGCCTCGGCGATCAGCTCATGCGTCTCGCCCATGAACTCATGGAAGTGCACCCGCCGCTTCCTCAGGAACGGCACGGTCTGAAAGAACAGATCCATCAGCATGGTCTTGCCGCGCCCGACCCGGCCGAAAATGTAGAGCCCGCGCGGAACCTCGCCGCGCTTGCGGGTGAAGAAGGAGAAGAGGTCGGTCTTTGTCGGGGGCGTGTAGCGGGCGAGGCGGTTGGAGAGGAGCTGCAATTCTTCGACTGCCAGCGCCTGCGCCGGGTCGGGGGTGATCTCGCCCGAGCGCACCATCCCTCGATAGCGCTCGAGGAGCGTTTCAGCCATAGGCACGTCCTCGCCGAAGAAGCATCCTAGTGTCCAAAGTTCGCCTCATTCTGCAGCTTGCGCTGTAGCGAACTTCGGATTCTCAAGGGAGACTAGTGTGGCGTCTCGCAATTGCCTTCCAATTTCGCGGTAGCCTCGATAAGGCAATTGCGAGACGCCACACTAGGGGCAAACTCCGGCTTGGCAGCTACAACAGTCATCTTTCGCGCGCAACCGGAGAAAAGCCCGTTGCCGAGCGGCTCGCCATGGCTTATTGAGGCGCAAAGAGCGGGCAAGGCTCGCAGTCCGGCGGAGTAACTTGATGTTTCAATTAAGAATTTTGCTTATGGCCGTCTGTCTTTCCGGCGCAGTGGCGGGGAGCGCCAGGGCCGGATGCTTTCCGGTGAAGAGCGATGTCGTCAGCCTCGGGGAAGTTGCGGCGCGGTTCTACGCCCAGCGCAGCCTCGATAGAAGCGTCGACGGCGAGAGGGAGCGGGTGGAGTCGACCGGCGCCGCGGTTGGGCGCGTCGTCAAGAAGGAGCTGAGCTGCAAACCCTATCCGAACCTGATCGGCGCCAATGAGTGGCGCTGCCTCGGCGAGGCGAGGGTCTGCACGAAAAGCTGAGCCGGCGATCCGGCATCAGAAAAGCAGAAGTGACTGAACGTCTAACGGGGAATAGCCATGCGTGCATCTCACATCGTCATTGCCCTTTGCGCCGCCGCTTTCGCCTTCGCGCCGCTGAGCGTCGAGGCCAAATCCTCCTGCATCAAGAAGGCCGGAGAGGGCTGGGGCATCACCAAGAGCATCGCCCAGTTCCAGGCTTACGAGATCATCCAGCAGGTGACCGGCAACTGGCCGATCGAGACCGACCGTATTTCCAAGCCGGTCTATCGCTGCAAGGGCGGCGACGGAAGCTGGACCTGCATCGCCCGCGCGACGGTCTGCAGGAAGGCTTAAATCGCGGCCAGCCTCGGCGGCGCTCCCGCCTTTTCCCTTGCCCGCGCCAGCCAAATCGCGATCATGCCCGTCATGGATGACGGACAGAGCGCGACGGCGAGCGGCAAACTGGCGGCATTGCGCGCCGGGGGAAAACGCGCGCTCGCCGAGGCTCTGGCGCGGGTCGAGCAATCGGCGGGCGGCGCCGAGATCGCCGCTCTGATCGATGAGGCTTATCTCGCGCCGCGCGCCCATGTCATCGGCTTCACCGGACCGCCCGGCGTCGGCAAGTCGACGCTGATCGATGCGCTGGTGCGCAAATGGCGCGCGTCCAGCGTCACGGTCGGCGTCATCGCCGTCGATCCATCCTCCCATGTCACCCGCGGAGCGCTGCTTGGCGACCGCATCCGCATGCGCACCGACCCGGCGGATCAGGGCGTCTTCGTCCGTTCGCTGGCCTCGCGCGGACGGCTCGGCGGGCTTGCCGAGCTGGCCTTCCCGGCAGTGATCCTGATGCGCGCCATCTATGACCGGGTGATCGTGGAGACAGTCGGCGTCGGCCAGTCCGAGGCCGATATCTCGACCGTCGCCGACAGTGTCGTGCTCTGCGTGCAGCCCGGATCGGGTGACTCTTTGCAGTTCATGAAAGCCGGGATCATGGAGGTGCCGGATCTGGCCGTCGTCACCAAATCCGACATGGGCGCGGCCGCGCGGCGCGCTTTTGCCGACCTCAAAGGCGCACTGGGCCTCGCGAGCGGCGCGCAGCATGTCGACTGCCTGATGGTTTCCGCCTCTGCCGCCAGCGGCCTGAATGAGCTGATCGAGGCGCTGGACACCCATTTCGCTTCGCTCGCCGGCGGGCCGCTCGCCGCGCGGCGGCAGGCCCAGGCGGAGGGCTGGCTGCGGACATCTCTACTCCAGCGCTTCGGCGAAGAGGGCGTCGCCGCGGCTGCCTCCGCGCTGGCCTTGCCGGAGGGTGCGGCGCCGTTCGGACGGCATCAGGCCATCGCCGTAAAGCTGTGGGTGATTTTCGAGCCCTGACAGAGGGTTACGCAAGCCGCGCTCGCCGCTCGCGCCGCGCCGATCCCGACCAATTCCGGCGCGGGAACTTATTTTTTCCATAGTTTTCTGTCTTATCTCAGTCCAGCCACGCCCGGGGAGGGCTAAGAAAGCGTTTACCTTTCTACTGTTTCATTCTTGTTCAGATTTGAAACAGATTGAAATTATTGGCGCACTTCGGATCGCTGGCGCGTGACATCGAGTATCGCTGATAAAAGGCGAGTAGAGCTGAAATGAATCTTGCCTTCAGAGGGAGAAGCCGGCGGATCATTTTCGCGACGGCCGCCGTCTCGGTGCTCGGCGCGGCGTCCGTCCTTGTTCTTCAGCTTTTCCCCGGCCACGCATCCAAAGCCGCCTCCGGACGTCACCAGATCTCGATCGTGCGCACGCCGCGCAGCGCGCGTGACACGCGGCCTGTGCCGCTCGGCGACCTCGCCAACGTGCTTTTCGCGAAATCCGGCAAAGAGGATCGCGCCGACTACGCCGTATCGCAGGGTGAGGTCGAGAGCGCGGCGGCCGAGATCGGCACGGCCGAGCCGGACAAGGGCAATGTGCGTTTCGTTTCGGCCTCCATGACGCCGGTCGACATGACCGAGATCGGGTCGATCAGCGCACCTCATATCCCGGAGCAGGATGTCAACCGCCGCTTCAAGGCCGACATGCTGTCGGTGCCACAATTGACCGTCGCCAAGCTGCTCGGCAATGAGGGCCTCGATGCCGCCGGGGTGAGCACGGCGATGTTCATGCTGTCGCCCTCCGTCGCCACGGTCGAGCGGGAGGAAGCGGCAGCCGAGGGTCCGAGCGTTGCCGCCGCCGGCGCTCTCGGGAAGTCCCCCGCATCGAGCCGGATAACCTGGCCCGAGCTCATCAAATTGGCGCGCATGAATGGCGGCGACGGCGAGGACATCAAGCCCAACATTTTCGGCGGTCTGAGCGAGTTGGAATTTCGTGCCCGCGAATTGCGCTGCATGGCGACCGCGATCTATTTCGAGGCGCGCGACGAACCCATCAAGGGCCAGATCGCCGTCGGACAGGTGGTCATGAACCGGGTGCGCAGCGCTTATTACCCGATGACGATCTGCGGCGTCGTCTATCAGGGCCAGTGGAACCGGAATGCCTGCCAGTTCTCCTTTGCCTGCGACGGCCGCACCGACCGGCCGACGGAAAAGAAAGAGTGGAACACGGCCCTCGACCTGGCGAGGAAAGTGGTCTCCGGCGAGGTCTATCTGAAGGAGATCGGCGACGCCACCCATTATCACGCCACCTATGTCAACCCGCCCTGGAAGAAGCTGGTGAAGCGGGTCGCCAAGATCGGCACGCACATCTTTTACAAGGCGGATTTCGCTCCACCGCTCGTCGCCAGCGCCGAGTCCGACAAGCCTTGATGCAAGGCTTGTCAGCCAGGGCTACTCGTCAATATCCGGCGTCGCCCCGGCCGTGAGGGCCGGAGCCCGTTGGCCTCTCCGCCGAGCACAAGCTTACGATAGGTGGATTGGATCCCGACTCGGCCTTCAGCCGTCCGGGACGACGCCATCGTTTCCGCGGCGTAGAGCATCGGACCGAAAAGTGCGAAGCGGTTTCGGACAAATCCGATGCCAAAACAAATAGGTAGAGCGGCGCTTCTGATCCCAATTAAAAGTCAGCCGCTCTAAGGTTTTCTCCTCAGCCGATCGCGCCCTAAAGCCAGGCACATTGGCCGTGCCCCCACACCGTCGAGCAGAGGGCGAGCGTGTCCAGGAATTCGGCGACCGGCACGCCGGAGAGCCATAACACCAGCCAGATGTAGAAAAACACGCCGAGGGCGATGAGAAGCGCCGGGATGTACCACAGCCTCGACAGATAGATGGTCCGCGAGACCTGCCGGATCTCGTCGAGGCCCGGAGCCGCCTCCGGATGGTCGGGAATCCGGGTGATCGCCGCGAAAGCGCCCGGCGTCCATGGCGCCGCCAGCGACGCAAGGCCGATGGTGATCATGGCGACGGTCGGCACGAGCGGGGTCAGCAGCATGCCGGTGACGAACAGCCCCTCGTCCCAGGGCGATTGCACCGCCTGTGCCGCCGCGGTGCGCCAGTCGAAGGTGTCGCGCCCGAAGATCGACAGGATGAGGTCGGCAAGCTCGAGCCCGATCGGCAGCAGGGCGGTCAGGGCCACCATCAGGGCGACGGCGGCGGCGACATCCGCCAGCAGCACGCCCGCTACGATGGCGACGCCCGCCGGCCCCGGCCAGGCCCGCTCCATGACGGAGAGATGGAAGCGTGTCACCGCCCAGGACACCCAGTCCATCAGCGCGTTGAGAACGGGGAGGATGACGAAGAACAGGAGGAGAAAGAAGGCGAAATCCTTCGCCATGGTCAGCGCAACGATGGTGACAAGCACCAGCGCGATCACGAACGCCCACATGCCGGCGAAAATGAAGGCGATGGCGAAGGCAAAGGCGAAAGCGAAGCCGCCGAGGATGGCGAAGGCGACCGTCCCGACGTCCGATGCTTCGCCCGCAACGCTCGACGCCACGGCGAAGGCGATGGCAAAGGCGAACACCACGGCGAAGGCGCCGAGAAGGATGCGGGTGATGATCTCGGCAAGCTCGGCATCGCCGCCGATCGAGTGCCACATGCGCCGCGCGAACCAGAAGCCGAGATGGAACAGCGCCCTCACCGCGATGGACAGCATCACCACGCCGAACAGGAACAAGAGCAGCCCGCCGAAGGAGATTTCGCCGTTCTTGTAACCGGAAAGCACGGTTGCCAGCAGAAACAGAGCGACCGGAAAGACGAAGGCGATCGCCACACAGCGCTCGAAAGCCTGTCCGCTCCACCTATGGCCGAACCAGCGCGAGAGCCAGTCGCTGAAGCGGTGCTCGGCGGCGAGAAAGCGGGCGAAGGCGGGCGCGGCTCCGAGCCGGCCGCGCAGATCCTTGCGGTCGGACGCGTCCGCAAGCTGGTCGGCCATCGCGCTCGGCGGGAAAGGCAAGAGCCAGAGCAGGATGGTGATCAGGAAGATGAGCAGCGCCGCGATCGACCCGGTTACACTCCATCCGTGCCACGATATCAATTCGAGCCCAGAACCGGACTAACTCATTCGGCGGTACCCCCTACCCCCTCAACTCGCCCGGCATCCTGCAAAAGAGCGCTGCAAGTTGCAAGTTATATCGGCCAAGTGCTTGAGAGCAAAGGGCCGCGTCGCCCAGCGGGATAATTCGGGGCCTGACAAGCAAAGGCCCGCCCATGCAAGTGGCGGTTCGAGGCGCGCCGGACGACGGCGATCAATGCAATATTGCGGGGCCGCCGGAGGACGAAAGCTCCGTCGGCCGTCCCGGACGACCCATTTATGGCCGCAGACCCCGGCAGCGTTTCAGTTTGAGACAAATCGCGCCGCTCAGTTGCGGTCTTCCATCAGCCGCCGGGCGATGACCTGGGCCTGGATCTCGGCGGCGCCCTCGAAAATGCTCAAGATCCGCGCGTCACACAGCACGCGGCTGATCTGATATTCCAGTGCGAAGCCGTTGCCGCCATGGATCTGCAAGGCATTGTCGGCGGCCGCCCAGGCGACACGCGCGGCGAGCAGCTTGGCCATGCCGGCCTCGAGGTCGCAGCGCCGGCCGAGATCCTTCTCGCGTGCGGCGAAATAGGTGAGCTGGCGCGCGATCATGGTCTCGACCGCCATCATGGCGATCTTGTCGGCGACGCGCGGAAAGGCGAGGATCGGCCGGCCGAACTGGAGGCGCTCATTGGCGTAGCGCAAGCCGAGATCCATCGCCGACTGGGCGACGCCCGTCGCACGCGCCGCCGTCTGGATGCGCGCCAACTCGAAGGTCTGCATGAGCTGCTTGAAGCCCTGACCCTCGATGCCGCCGAGCAGATTGGCGGCCGGCACGGCGAAGCCGTCGAAGGAAATCTCGAACTCCTTCATGCCGCGATAGCCGAGCACCTCGATCTCGCCGCCGCTCATGCCCTGGACCGGGAAGGGGTTCTCGTCCGTTCCGCGCGGCTTCTCGGCGAGGAACATGGAGAGGCCCTTATAGCCGGCCTCGTTCGGATCGGTGCGGGCAAGCAGCGTCATCAGGTCGGCGCGGGCCGAATGGGTGATCCAGGTCTTCTGGCCGGTGATGCGGTAGACGTCGCCGTCGCGCACGGCGCGGGTTTTCAGCGAAGCGAGATCGGAGCCGACATTCGGCTCGGTGAAGACCGCCGTGGGAAGAATTTCGCCGGAGGCGATCTTCGGCAGCCAGTGCCGCTTCTGCTCCTCTGTGCCGCCGCCCAAAATCAGCTCGGCGGCGATTTCCGAACGCGTGCCGAACGAGCCGACGCCGATATAGCCGCGCGACAGCTCCTCCGAGACCAGGCACATCGCCTCCTTGCCGAGTGCCAGCCCCCCGAATTCCTCCGGGATGGTCAGGCCGAACACGCCCAGCTCGCTCATCTTGGCAATGACCTCGAGCGGGATATAGCTGTTGGTGAGATGCCAGCCATGGGCGCGCGGTGCGATTTCGGCTTCGGAGAAGCGGCGCATTTCCTCGCGCATGCTCTCATGCGTTTCGTCGAGCCCGCTGTCGCCGTAAGTGACCGTGCCCTGGCTGTCGCCGATGAGGGCGATGAGCCGCGCGCGGGCCTGCGGCGTGTTCCATTTCGCGACAATCTCGCTGACGGCGGGATGGTTGGCGAAGCCGGCCTGGTCCTCGGCGGGCACGCCGATTTCGCTTAGCCGCACGATTTCGAGCTGGCTCATCGGGATGCCGCCGATGATCTGGGCGCAATATTCGGCGATGCCGATCTTGACCAGAAGCTGCTCGATCTCACCGAAGCGGCCCTGCTCCTGCTGCCGGTCGGCGTAGGCGGCAAGCTGTTTGACCGCCTCGACATAGGTCGCCAGCCAGGCAAGGCCGTGGGCGCGGTGCTGCTCGCGGTCGAGAGCGGTGGTGTCGAC
Source organism: uncultured Alphaproteobacteria bacterium (assembly GCA_963798805.1). GTDB lineage: Bacteria > Pseudomonadota > Alphaproteobacteria > Rhizobiales > Rhodomicrobiaceae > CAVZCK01. Next base: position 1,167,477 of record CAWCVC010000010.1, on the reverse strand, counting down.
GCGCCCGTCCGGGGCGATGGCGGAGCGGCAGGCGGAGATCGCCTTGGCGAGCAAGGTGTAGGCTGCGCCCGCGGCTTTGGCGGCGAGCCCGGTCACGCTGCGCGGGTCATCGGCAAGACCGGGCTCAGATGCGTTGGCCGCCAGGCTCATGGGCAATCTCCTGCGTTTCTCCGGGACTCTGCTAGTGATGCTCGGCCGCCCGGCCGCCGAACAATCGTCCGAATAGCCCGCGCTTTGCCGGTTTCGCAGGCGTCGTCTCCTGTTTCGGCTCGGGCTGTGGAGTTTCGTCGCTCTTGGCCTCGGTGGCTGCCGCGCTCACCTCTGCTTCAGCCGTCTCCGCCGCCGCGGGTGTTTCCGCTGTTGCGGGTGTTTCCGCCGTCGACGGTGTTTCGGCCACGGCCTCGGCCGACGGTTCGGCGACGGCTTCCTCAACCTCCTCGACCGGGGTGGCCGTCGCCTCCGTGACAGCCTCAGCGGCCACGAGGATCGTGGTCTCCTCCACCTCGACCATGACCACCTCGGCCTCAGCGGAAACCGGGGCTGCCGCCATCGGCGCGGGCTCGACTTCGGGCTCGGCCTCGGCCGGCGAAGCCTCGGGTTCGGCCAGCTCGCTCAGGACTTCCGCTTCGGCAAATGGGGCAGCTTCGCCAGCCGTCTCAGCCATTTGCTCCGCGACGGCTTCACCGGCCGGTTCAGGATCACCGTGCGCGGCAGCACCCGCTTCTGCCAGCTCGAACTCTCCTGCATAGCATGGCTCGGAGCTGCGCCTTTCCGACCCTCCATCGTCGAGGGCCTCACTCATTTCCTGCGCCATCGGCTCCGTTTGCGCCGGGGTCTCAGTCGCGGGCTCAGCCGCGGCTTTCGGCATGGCAAAGGCCGGCGCGGCGCTGCCGTTCAGGCCTTGAGCCGGCTTGCGATCCGCCTCGGCCACCTCCTTGACGCGCCGCCATGAGGCATCCGCCAGATCGTCGAAACCCATTCTGGGGCCGCTGTCGGGTTCGGGATCCGGCGCGTCGGCGAGATTGAATTCGATCGGCGCTCCCGGCTCGGGGGCTTCCGGTTTTTCCGGCTCGGATTTTGCAGGTTCGGGCTGTGCCGCCTCCGCTGCCTCTGCCATGACAGTCGCTGCTTCCGGCTGCGGCTCCGTATGCGCTTCGGCGGCGACCGCCGCCGCTTGAGGCTCCGGCGCCGGGGCAGGAGGCGCAACAGGCTCCGGCGCGGCGGGTGCAGCGGCAGGCGCGGGTTGCGGCGCCATGACCCGGGCAAGCGCTGAGATCAGGCGCGCGGCGTCGGCCTGAGCGAAGCCGGGCAGCCAGCCGATCTCGCTACGCAGAAGCCCGATCGCCTCGGCGACCCTGGTCGGCGTAAAGATCTTTCCTTGAGGTCCCGATGCCGGCGGAAAGCTGCGAAGCCGGGTCAGCAGGTTGGAGACTGTATAGAAGTCATTGCCGGTAAGCTGCTTCTCGGCGAATACGCGGACCGCATCGACGGCGGCCCACAGTCCCGTTGCCGGCGGGGCTTCGACGACCGGCGCGGCCTCGGCGGTCTCGCCAGAAGTCTCCGCGGCGTCGACGGTGGTGAAGTGGACGGAAACGGTCGCTTGCGCAACGCCGAAAGAGCTGGCTCTCGGCGCGGCGACGATCGGCGCCTCGCTGCTGGGTACGGTCGTCTCTTCGGCCGGCGCGTCGTCCGCCGGGGTGCTCGCAGCCTCCGCCGCAAATTCCTCGGCCGGGGCAATCTCCGCCTCGACAGGTGCCTCGCTGCTGGGCACGGTCGCCTCTTCGGCAGGCGCGTCGGCAGCCGCAGTGCTGGCAGCCTCCGCAGTGGGTTCCTCCGCCGGGGCAGTCTCTGCCTCGACAGGCGCTTCGGCACTGGGCACGGTCGCCTCTTCGACAGGCGCGTCGCTGGCTGGAGTGCTCGCGGCCTCGACCGCGGCGCCGCCGTTCAGCCGCGCCGTGATCGCGCTCAGCGCCGATTGCGCCGACTTGTCCGCCGCTTCGGTGCTTGCCGCCAGAGCATCGAGCTGCTGCACGATCATGTAATATTCGTTGCCGGTCAGTTGCTCCTGCGCCTTGGCGCGCAACTCCCGAATACCGGCAATGATGTCTGCGCTGCCGTCATCCATTTCCGCCCCCATATATCCGATCTTGTTGAGATAACCCCATGTGCAGTTTAGTCAAACTCGCCTTCCGGACCAGCCGAAAGCAGCGATCAGATGAGTTTTGCAAGATAAGCCGAATTCACAAACGGCATAAGCTGATTTCGCCGCTAGAGCGGCGGACTTTTAATCGCAATCTGAAACGCCGCTCTAGCTGCTTGTTTTGGCATCGGATTTGTCCGAAAACCGCTTCGCACTTTTCGGTCCGATGCGCTAGCCGAAGCGGGCATGGCTGATTTCGATTACGTCCTCGAAGGTTCTGAGACCCGGCTGCGGCGCGCTGACCATAACCGCCATATTGCCCGGCCGGTGCTCGTTTTTCCACATCCGCATATGCGCCTTCGGAATGTCCGACCACGGCATGACCTCGGACATGCACGGATCGATGCGGCGCTCGATCATCAGCCGGTTCGCCTGGCTGGCCTGTAGCAGGTTGGCGAAATGCGAGCCCTGCACCCGCTTCTGATGCATCCAGAGATAGCGTGCGTCAATGGTCAGATTATAGCCGGTGGTGCCGGCGCAGATCACCACCATGCCGCCGCGCTTGACGACGAAAACCGAGACCGGGAAGGTCGACTTGCCGGGATGCTCGAAGACGAAATCGACATTGTTGCCCTTGCCGGTGTGCTCCCAGATGGCCGCGCCGAATTTGCGCACCTCCTTGAACCAGTCCTGATATTCCGGCGTGCCGACCTTGGGCAACTGGCCCCAGCATCTGAAATTCTTGCGGTTGATGACGCCCTTGGCCCCTAGCTGCAGCACGAAATCGCGCTTGTCGTCGTCCGAGATCACGCCGATGGCGTTGGCGCCGGCCGTCGCGCAAAGCTGCACGGCGAAGGAGCCGAGACCGCCCGAGGCGCCCCAGACCAGCACGTTATGGCCCGGGCGCAGTACATGCGGGCGGTGTCCGAACAGCATCCGGTAGGCGGTTGCGAGCGTCAGCGTATAGCAGGCGGCCTCTTCCCAGGTCAGATGCTTCGGCCGTGGCATGAGCTGGCGATCCTGCACGCGGCAGAATTGCGCGAAGGAGCCGTCCGGCGTCTCGTAACCCCAGATGCGCTGTGAGGACGAGAACATCGGGTCGCCGCCATTGCATTCCTCGTCGTCGCCATCATCCTGGTTGCAGTGCACGACGACCTCGTCGCCCACTTTCCAGCGCTTGACCTTCGCGCCGACGGCCCAGACGATGCCGGCCGCATCCGACCCGGCGATGTGGTAGGGCTGCTTATGCACGTCGAGAGTCGAGATCGGCTGGCCGAGCGCCGCCCAGACGCCGTTATAGTTGACGCCCGCCGCCATCACCAGGACGAGCACATCATGGCTGTCGAGCTCCCAGGTCGGCACCACCTCGACCTGCATGGCCTCATCGGGCGGGCCGTGCCGTTCCTTGCGGATGACCCAGGCATACATCGTCTTCGGCACATGGCCGAGCGGGGGAATCTCGCCGATCTCGTAAAGGTCTTTCTTGGGCGCCTGACCGCCCGGAATGGTCGTGAAAGCAGGTTCGGACATGCGGCTTAGCTCCTCCGCTTGTGACGCCCTCCGCGTTTTCCCGCCTGCAGGCTACGGCCGATCAACCTAGCGGACCGGCCTATCCCGAATGGCAGAGAGCCAGTCATTTTTTTATGATGGTTCGCCATCTTTTGCCGCATTGCAAGATGAATCTTGCGATGCAGCATTTCTACAAAAGCAGCATATTGCCGTCCGAAGGACGGCAAATGTTTGCTTTTTGGGCAATATTCGCCACGCATCCTGCGACGACGGCTTATTCGCGTCTGCGGAAAAGCCGTTACATCCGCCGGGCGGGAAATCAGCCGGCCCTGGCTAACGCGTCCTTTCGCGGCCGGTAGAACCAAGCTTTCACCGCCTCGGTCGCGGCGATATGGGCGGCGGTGATCGCGGCGAGCGCGCCCATCATCTCGGCAGAGGTCTTTCATCCCATTTTGGCACGCTCAATGGCGTCCCGGCGGGAAATCCGCAAGGATTTCGAGCTCCGCGCGTGTTGCAGTCAAGACGAGCAGGGTCGCCGGACGCAAGCCTTGGCCCTTGTCAAAAACCGTTCAGCTTGCCTTATCTAGCGTGGTACATGGCGGCGCGTTCTCCGGCCCGAGAACGCGAGTCGCTAGAACCGGCCGGTTGCAGTCTCAGGGCGGATAGAAAACACTTTTTGTGGGAGCTTGTATGAAGACTATATGGCGCGGATGCCTCGTTGTTTTTTTTGCATTGACTGCCAATGCCGCCGTTGCTCATGCCGAGACGGCGATCTTCAAGGAGCTCAGCGGAAGCTGGCGCGGCTCGGGTGATCTGACCCTGAGCGACGGAACCCGCGAGCGGATCTCCTGCCGCGGCTATTACGTGCCGAAAGGCGGCGACGATCTCTCGCTCGCCATCTTGTGCAATTCGCCGAATTACAAGCTCGAGATCCGGAGCAACCTCGCCGGGCACGGCAGCAGCGTTTCGGGACATTGGGAGGAGCGCACTTTCAATGCGAGAGGCGAGCTGTCGGGACGTGCGACCGGCAACGGCTTAAAGCTGTCGATCACCGGCTACATCACCGGCTCGATGTCCGTGTCTCTGTCGGGATCGCACCAATCGGTGAGCATTTCCGCCCAGGGCACCGGCTTCAAAACCGTTTCGATGTCGCTGGTGCGCTGACGAGGCGCTGTTGCGGCGTCAGACTGGGCCTCGCGTGTGCCACATGAGCGCCTCGTCGGCCCAGTCGTGCAAGGGCTGTTCTTCGGGAGCGGACAAAGCATGGCCGCTTCCGGCGCTTTGCAGGAAATCGATGATCTGCGGCAGCACCTTTTCGCGGCAGGCGCGGCCGTAGAACAGCGAGAAATGACCGGCACCGTTCAGGACGAGACGGCGGCGGCTCCGGGCGGGAATGTTGGCGCACAGATCATGCGCAGCGCTGGTCTGGCCCGGCGCGGCAATATCGTCCTCCGTGCCTTCGATCGTCATCAGCGCGGTATTGCGGATCGCCGAGAAATCGACAGGCGCGCCCCGCCAGGCGAGCTCCCCGGTCCAGGCTTCGCGCATCAAGAAAACCTTCTCGATATTTTCGAGAAAATACCTCGCCGGCAGATCCATCAGCGATGTAAACAGTCCGAAGAACGGGAAGCGCACCGGATCGAGGCCGTCATCGGCGAGAAGCTTCTGCAACAGCTCACCGCCGGAGATCAGATGACGGTAGAAATAGGCGAGCAGCGCCGAGAGCTGATAGCGTGCCGGATAGACCAGTCTTCCGGCGCCGGGATAGGCGGGCGCGACCCTGTCGAGCGCTTCCGCCTCGATCGATAGCAGCGAGCGCTGACGCAGCAGCCGGACGACGCGGGTCGGGTTGGCAAGCGGATCGACGGGACCGCCCATCAGAGTGAGCGAGGCGGGCGCGCGGGCGGGATCATCGCGCGCGAGAATGGCGGCCGCCGCGAGGGCCGGGATGACGCCTTGGCAGAGTGCGACGACGTGAGCGCCGGGGCCGAGCTGCTTGATCGCCTCGACGATGCATTCGATGTTCTCATCGAAGCCGAAATGTCCGGCGGTGACCGGCACGAAGCGCGCATTGAGCCAGTCGGTCACGGTGACGTCGGCAGTGCCGAGCAGGCCGACGACAAGTTCGCGCAGGATGAAGGGAAAATGGCCCGAAAGCGGCGCAACCAGCAGAACCCGCTTGCGGTTGGGGCGTGCGGTGTGAAATTCGGACAGCACACAAAATGGCCGCGCGGCAAGCTCCCGCCGCCGGACCTCCACGGGCGCCCTATCGATGGCGATATGCGCAACGCCGAAGCTGCGGCGCACGGGCTGTTCGGTGGGAACGAACCAGCGCATCGCGTCGGTGCCGAGCGGCAGAGCGGACGCAAAACCTAAAGCCATCCCAATTTATCGGACGAATTCAACTGTGCTTATTTGATATTGATCAAGACGCCGTCGTCAAGTGCCGGACGTATTTTCCCGGACCGGAGCTGCATTCGGGAACTCGCGGCGGCGCCGATGGTTACGGCCAGCGGGAATTCAGCATCGGTTGGAGGAAAGTCATGCGCGCAGGGATACCTGTCTCTGCCTTCGGCTCTTCACATGCGTCGTCATCATCGGCCTTTTTCTCGTGGCTGGCTGGAAAGACCTCGCATTACACTGGCAAGCCCGGCAGTTTTTTGCTGGCGACCGCGATCGTCGTCGTCTGGGCGATTACCGGACCGATTTTTCACTATAGCGACACCTGGCAGCTGGTCATCAACACCGGCACGACCATCGTGACCTTCCTGATGGTGTTTCTCATTCAGAACACGCAGAACCGCGATACGCTTGCGCTTCAGCTCAAGCTCGACGAGCTGATTCTGGCGACCAAGGGCGCGCACAACCATCTCGCCGGCCTCGAGGATGTTCCGGCGGAGGAGCTGGAAGCGACGAAAGAGGAAGTGCAGGAACGGACGCGGGTTGCATGCGCACCGAAGAGCGGTGCTCGGGCCTCGTCCAAGCGCGCGAAACTTCGGCACGCCTAAGCAGGTTTGCGCGGCTTCGCCGACAGAATGTGCTTTTGGGCCTGCGGCAGCAAACGCCTCCTCAACGTCGCTGCCGCGCTCAACGGCACGGCGACGTTGAGGAGGCGTACAAGCGACTATTCGGTGCCCGGCAATTGCTTTTTCTTTTCGACCTAGACGCGCTTTCGAGCCTCCTTGACATGCTCGACGGCTGGATACTTTTCCGGCATCGTGCCGCCGATTTCGCGGATGGTTCGGCGCACCGTCTGGCCGATTTCAAGATGCGTCTTATTAGCGAGCGCTTTGCCCGTCTTCCCCTCTTCGCGAAGCTTATCCAATTTCTCTTCTGCCTGCGTCGCCCGGAAGAGGTTCGCCGCCAACTCCGCGCTCGGCATATGGTCGAGAATGTCCTGTTTAGGCGCGAATTTTTTTCCGGCATTGAATCCCGGCCCGATCCAGGCCGCCATACAGCCCCTTATAGCCTTCGTTCTGGAACACGGCGTATTCAACGGGTTTGGCGACACCGTGCGACTTCGCCGCGCTGGCGAGCGATTTATTGTGTTCCTTGTCGCGGAGCAAAATGCGGCGCTCATCTTTGCTAAGCGATTTGCGCTGAGACGCATCAATGTCCGCGATTTCCTGGCGTCGCGTCTGCACAGCGAAATAGGTCTGGGCGGCGGCGATTTCGTCTTTGCTCGGATCACCGTTCATGGCGATCAGATAGGCAGCAAATCGAGTCAGTTCGTAATCGGCGAGGTCACGATGCGCGCCTTTGCCGAGTTCGATCATTTTCGTGACCTCACGAAAATGATCCTCGACATCCTCGCCGACGTTCTCGCACGCGATTTTTGCGCGTCCGATGGCCGTCTCGAAATTCTCCCAGCGCTTATAGCCAAGCAAGGGTGAAAGCTCGCGGGCGAGCCAGTATTCGACGCCGTCACCGTCGATATGTTTGATCTCCTCAAAAGCGGTCAATAGTTTATCCACTATCACGCTCTTTGAAGATTTCTATTGTGGAAGTTCAGACATTCAATTCCTCATTAAATCAATTCGCTACCTTGCTCCCCTCTCAATCGATTTATCTATCAGAATTCTCTGCGGAGCGCCATTATCGGAAAATCGATGGTGCCCAGGAAGGCGCCGGCAACATGGCTACGTGCGCGCCAGACCGCTTACGCCTCAATTCGGCCCCCTGGTGCTTCGAGCTCAGCCAAGGTGAAGGTGCGATGCTTTTCACCAAGGAGCTTCGGTCGGACGACGGGGAGGTCGGGCCAATATCTACTGTCCGACACCAAGCGATCCACCGGGGGGATTTGCCTGAACCGGACGATAAGCGCCAAGACATCTCGTGCGCAAGCCGCTGCCTGGCACTAGCCGTTCACCAAGTGCGGCCGAGCGTTAATTCTATCCTGCTCGAAGAGCCGCTGTTCGGCATTCGCCATGTAATCGCGCGTCAAGGGTAGAGCATCAATCCGCTTTACCAACTGCACCTGAAAGACGACGAGTCCCTGATAGCGGAAGGCCACCTCCGAAGCGGCGAGATAATATTCCCACATTCGGCAGAAACTTTCGTCGCGAATGGCGGCAACCTTGTCCCAGTTGACGATGAATTGTTCCCGCCAGGCACTTAGCGTCATTGCATAATGCAACCGCAGGGTTTCGACATCGGCAATGACAAGACCAGAACGCTCGATGCCGCGCACCATTTCGGACAGCGCCGGGATATAGCCGCCGGGGAAGATATATTTGGCAATAAATGGATCGGTCGCGGTCGGCGGCGTCGAGCGCCCGATTGTGTGGATGAGGGCGACACCATCCTCGGTCAATAGTTGACGGATTTTCCTGAAATATGCGTCGTATTGGTTGATCCCGACATGCTCGAACATGCCGACTGAGACGATTCGATCGAACCGACCGCAAAGATTGCGGTAATCCTTGAGCTCGAAACGCACGGTCTCCTGGAGGCCCTCTCTGGCCACCCGCTCATTGGAGATTTTTAATTGCTCCCGGCTGAGCGTCACCCCGGTGACAATGGCGTTAGCGGCCTTGGCCAGATAGATCCCTAGGCCTCCCCAGCCCGAGCCGATGTCCAGCACGCGTTGACCGGCCGAGAGTGCCAGCTTCGCAGCGAGATGCCGCTTTTTCGCGAGTTGCGCCGCGTCTAACCCCATGCCGTTGATGAAATAGCCACAGGAGTATTGGCGATCCCGATCAAGAAAGAGATCGTAAATGGCGCCATCCATATCGTAGTGGTGCGCCGCATTGCGCCGCGCACGATCAGTGGGATTGAACTGCTTGAACCTGCGTATGATGAACCGCAAACCGTCGAAAGCCGCAGTCCAATATGGCGAGGGCCGCTGCTGAAGGTTACGAGCCAAAATGACAAGCAGATCATAGATCCGGCCACGTCGCATGCGAAGCTGGCCGCGCATGTACCCTTCACCAAGCGCGAGATATGGATCAAAAACCAGCCGATGCTCCAGCCATTGGTCGCCAATGAGAGCGATGACCGGCGGGCCGACTCCGTTACCGTAGCGATGCGATTTTCCTTGAGAATTGATCAGCTTCAGGTCGCCCGAGCGGACGAGTCGACAAAGCAGCAAGTCGAGCAATCTGTACATGGCGCAACACCCGCCGGTGTACGGTTCTGTCTTCCCCTCCCAGTCCCACGCGTTCAACGACTAACCAAAATTGCCGCACGTCTGTTCCATATCTCGGCACCAGGGGTGACTGCCTCTGGCATAACTGTCGGGCTTTCCGTGGGTCCGCTACGTTGAGATTACACCACTGCAGCGACTTTGCGCTCTGCGTCCACATGGCGTCGCGTGTGGAACATCGATAGCCGCTGCCTTAAGGTCCTTGACCCTTCGCGCTCCACTGAGTCCAACGTTGAAGATGGCGGCAGGGTAAGCCGGAATCGCAGGCCTTTACCGGAAGATTGATAGTCGAGCAGCCCTCCGACCTGTTCGCTTAACGTCCGCACCAACCGAAAACCGAGTCCGCCGGCGGTCTTGGGGTCGAATCCCTTGGGCAGGCCGCAGCCTTCGTCGATGACTTCCACGACAATAGCGCCGCCGATCTCCTTGCCGCAGCGGGCGCGAATAGTTCCCGCCTCACCGTTCGTAAGGCTATATTTGATCGCATTTGTAATCAGTTCGGCAAAAATTTGGGTGACCGGAAGCAGCTGATCGAGCGGCAGAGCGCATGCGGGTTCAAAGTCTTCAGCGAGTACGCAGTCGGAGGAGGGCCCAGACCTGAAGGCATTGCAAATATTATGCAAATGCTGACCTAAGTCGGTGGATGACTGCAAGCGATCAGTGATGAGGATTCGGTGGAGGCTCGCGACTGCGTCTATGTGAACTCCGATGCTCTCAAGGAGTAAGCGCATCTCTTTGCGGCTTGGCTCGGTCGGCTGGCGCGCCAAGGCTTCTGTCTTCAAGCGCACATGGCTTGCCAGCATTGCATAGTGATTGGCAATCCGATGATCTGCCTCCGCCAAGAGACTGCAATCATTGCATTTTTGGTATTTGTCCATTGTACGCCTCGTTACGTAAATTCCTCTTTCGGTTTTTGGGGGTCTCACTATGCAACTTTGCGGGGGAGATCAGTGTTTGCGACAGCGTCGGAATCTACTCATTTCAGCTTGAATTGCATTTTAGGTCGTGTAAGCCGCCACTGACATTTGTCGTGATCGAAACAACTGGGATCGGAGCTGCGGACTGATTGTCAGGGGCCACTATTGGCTCAGTCGCGGCTTCGGCGGTGGCGTCTCAGCGGCCGCAATCACCGCTTTGCCGACGCCGTTTGGCTGAGTCCATCTGTTGGACAAACGAAGCAACTCTGCTTAAGCAAGATCAGTTGAAACAGAAACAATCTGCGTGTTATCGCGGACGCAATGCACCATTCATGGGTGCGCTGCAGATCCGGGATCCCGGCGCACGTGATTCCGTGTCTGCGATGCACCACTAGCGCCGCCGCATTCACTTCGTTCACGCGCCGATGCACTAGCCTTTTGTTTGTGCGTCAATTTTTCCAAACTCCGGCTGTAGCCTCCGTTTGGATCGATGCACTAGTGTCCCGTCTCCGAATTGCCGACCAATTTGCCGCAAGCACTTTCGGCAATTCGGAGACAAAGGGACACTAGCGAACTCAATGCTTTAGTGTGGCTCATGTCTCGCAATTGCCTTGCCGAGGCCGCTGCGAAAGGGGAAGGCACTTGCGAGACGCCACACTAGTGTTGTTTATGACCCTAACATTTGGTGAAAGTGCGTACGGCAGATGGGGACCAAATGTTAGGGTCACAACACTAGTGTGCTGCATCGCGCACCGGATGACGGCAAAGGGCAAGGCGATTCGACATCAAGAAAGCGCGGTTTCGATTGACGTCGTGTCTGGGGGCGGCCTCCTGGCGGCGCGACGCGGGTCCAGCTTAAGCTGGCCGCAGCTCCGAGCCGACCCAGCGCTCGATCGCGGACGCCTCCATCGCTCCGCTCCGCCGCGCGATCTCCTGGCCCTTATAGAAAAGAATGAGCGTGGGTATGCCTCTGATATTGTAACGGCCGGCAACCTCCGGAACAGCATCGGCGTCGAGCTTGGCAAGGCGCACCATCGGCTCCAGGCGCTGCGCCGCGGCGGCGAAATGGGGAGCCATCGCATGGCAGGGGCCGCACCATGGCGCCCAGAAGTCGACCAGCACCGGGATATCGTTGCGCGATAGATGGCGCTCCATCTCCTCGGCCGATCCGATCGCAACCGGCTGGCCGTCGAAAATGCCGGATTTGCACTGGCCGCATTTCGGCTTGGCGCCGGCTTCGAGCTTGGCGACCGGCAGGCGGTTGACCGTCCCGCAATGGGGGCACACGACCATGACGGCTTCGGCTTGCGTTGTGACCATTCTCAGCTCTCATTTCCGGCTCGGCGCCATGTTCCGCCGCGCCTTTATCAAGGTTGGGCACTGGAGATGAAAATCTCCAGGCCCCGTCCGGTTCGGATGAATTCTTGGTGTTTACTTACGGCCTTTACCTCCGCCCGTCGTATCGAGCGCGGTTTTGCAGTCTGCTGAAAGCTTGCTCACATTGGCTTCGAGGCAGGTCCGCGTCTGCCGGTCCCCATGGCCCTTATTGGCGCAATATTTGGTGATCTCGGCCTTGCACGCCGTCGCGACCGGCCCGGTCCCTGTTCCCTGAGCGTAAGCCGCGGTCACGGCGATGAGGCTTGCAGCCGCAATACCCAATGTTTTGAACATGACTATGATAACTCCCTTTCGATTTTGCCCGTCGCCGTCCCGTCGAACGGCTTGATCTGACGTCATTGCCCAGCCGGTTACCAAAGTTCCGGAATATCAGCTTTGACGCTCGTCAAAATCGGTGAATGCAATCCGTGGGGCGTGCGGCATGCGCACCTAGTGCAATTTACGACACAGACACTTGATCGTGCGTGGATCAAGTGTCTGTGTCACTGCACTAGCAGCGCGATGGGAGGGGCGGAGCCAGCCTCATCGGCGGAACATGTTGCAAGCCGGGCGGTCAGCGATTGAGCTGCGCCGCGTGCCAGCGCAGATGGTCCTCGATGAAGGTCGCGATGAAGAAGTAGGAGTGGTCGTAGCCCGGCTGCATGCGGAGCGTCAGCTCCTGCCCGGCGCGGGCGCAGGCCTCCTGGAACAGCTCCGGCCGCAATTGCTCGGCGAGGAAGCCGTCCTTGTCGCCCTGATCGATCAGGATCGGCGCTTTCGACGGCGATTTCTCGACGAGGCGCGTCGCGTCATAAGCGGCCCAGCTCTCGGTGTTCTCGCCGAGATAGGCCCTGAACGCCTTCTGCCCCCAGGGAACCTGCATCGGCGCCACGATGGGCGAGAAGGCCGAGACCGAACGGTAAAGCTCCGGGTGCTTCAGATGGATGGTGAGCGCCCCGTGCCCGCCCATGGAATGGCCGAAAATGCCGCGCTTGGTGCGGTCGGCGGGGAAATTGGCCACGATCAGCTCGGGCAGCTCGCGCACCACATAGCTGTGCATGCGGTAATTGCGCGACCAGGGCTCCTCGGTGGCGTCGAGATAGAATCCGGCGCCCTTGCCCATATCGTACTGGTCTTTGACATCGGGGATGTCGTCGCCGCGCGGGCTGGTGTCCGGCGCCACGACGATCAGCCCCAGCTCGCCGGCGACACGCTGCGCGCCGGCCTTGACAATGAAATTCTCCTCGGTGCAGGTGAGGCCCGACAGGTAGGTCACGACCGGCGCCGGTCCTCCATCCGCCTGCGGCGGCACGAAGACGCCGAAGCGCATCGGGCATTGGCATTCCTGCGAATCGTGCTCGTAAACGCCCTGCACGCCGCCGAAACATTTCTGCTCACTGATGGTCTTCATGGGCTCGACTTCCCCCTGGCTGATAGGTTCGCTTGCCGCCCGGCGGCCGCCCGGTCCGCAGGCGTCAGAAGCAGCGCACCTCGGCCTCGGCCTGCGCCCGCTTCAGACGTGCGGTCGCTTCCTGCGGCTCGGCGCCGGAGCGGAACAGCGTGCCCTTGTCGCCAGCGACCTGGCGCATGCGCGCGACGGTCTCCGCCTCCACATAGGCATCGTAGGGCAGGATCGAGGCGATCACGTCGATGCTGCAGGAGCACTTCTCCAGCGCATCCTGCGTCCCGCCGTTGGTGGCCATGCAGCCGAACACATAGTCGGCAAGCGCATCGGTCGGATAGTCGTGGTGGGACTCGGCCGCGCGCGGCGAGGGGGCGAGGGTGAGAACGGCGGCGAGAGCGGCGCACAGGCCGAGAGCCTTCAGCGGCGCTCCCCGCTTCGCAAATCTGGTGGCGTAGAGGTTCAAGGCAGCAACTCCAGTGATCGGTCGCCGGAGGAAAACATTCCCGCTTGCCAACCGCAAGCGGCAGAAGGGCTGACATGCCCGGAATTCAGGCATCGGCGGCAGTTTATCATGTTTGATCTTGCCCTATTGCCAAGGCTGGTCAAAGCGCCATTGCCGAACGGTAACAAGTTGCAGCACGATTATCGGTTGCAGCAAGCCGTCGGTAAAGCAAACTAGTGTCCCGAATCCGAAGTTCGCCTGAATTTGCCGCGAGAGACTTAGCGAACTTCGGATTCAAAGGGACACTAGGAACTATGGGTTTCTGTGGCTTGAGATCGGGAACTCCCCCGCAAGTGGTTGCTGAAGCGATGGGGGAGTTCCCGATCGCCACATTAGCGGGAATTGAACTGTCCAAGCCAACATTTCAGGGAGGATTGCGATGCAAACGCGGGCAGCAGTTGCGGTGGCGGCGGGAAAGCCGCTGGAGATCACGACCGTCGATATCGCACCTCCGCGCGAGGGCGAATGCCTCGTCGAGATCAAGGCGACCGGCATCTGCCATACGGACGAATTCACGCTCTCGGGCGCTGATCCGGAAGGCATTTTCCCTGCCATTCTTGGTCATGAGGGCGCGGGCGTCGTCGTCGAATGCGGTCCGGGCGTGAAATCGCTGAAAGCCGGCGATCATGTGATCCCGCTCTACACGCCGGAATGCCGCGAATGCGAATACTGCACCTCGGGCAAGACCAATCTCTGCCAGAAGATCCGCGTCACCCAAGGCCAGGGCCTGATGCCCGACGGCACCAGCCGGTTCTCGGCGGGCGGCGAGAAGATCTTCCATTATATGGGCACCTCGACCTTCTCCAATTACACGGTGGTCCCCGAGATCGCGCTCGCCAAGATCCGCGAGGACGCGCCGTTCGACACGGTCTGCTATATCGGCTGCGGCGTGACCACCGGCATCGGCGCGGTGATCAACACGGCGAAGGTCGAGCCGGGCGCCAATGCGGTCGTCTTCGGACTCGGCGGCATCGGCCTCAACGTCATCCAGGGGCTGAAGCTGGTCGGCGCCAATATGATCGTCGGCGTCGACACCAACAATTCCAAGAAGGAATGGGGCGAGCGCTTCGGCATGACCCATTTCGTCAATCCGAAGGAGATCGGCGGCGACCTCGTACCTTATCTGGTCAACCTGACCAAGGGCGGCGCCGACTACTCCTTCGAGTGCATCGGCAACGTCAACGTCATGCGCCAGGCGCTCGAATGCGCCCATAAGGGCTGGGGCGAGAGCGTCATCATCGGCGTCGCCGGCTCCGGACAGGAGATCTCGACGCGCCCGTTCCAGCTGGTCACCGGGCGCGTCTGGCGCGGCACGGCCTTCGGCGGCGCCAAGGGCCGCACGCAGGTGCCTAAGATCGTCGACTGGTACATGGACGGCAAGATCCAGATCGACCCGATGATCACGCACAAGATGCCGCTCTCCGACATCAACAAGGCCTTCGACCTGATGCATGCCGGCGAGAGCATCCGCAGCGTGGTGCTGTTCTGAGGGGGGTGCTGAATCGAGACGGCCGAGGCGGCGGCACGGGGCTGCCTCTGTTCGTCTCCCCGGACGGCGCGAAGCGCCGAGCCGGGCCCGCTCATGGCGCTTCTGAACGCGCCCCCGGATAAATGCTGCGCATTTTCCGGGGTGACGAAACTCCGCCGGTGCAGCGGACCTCACTTCATCTTCAGCATATTCCGCAAGGCCAGGCCGAACAGGAAGATCATCACTGCCGAATAGAGCTTGTGCACCGCCGACCACTGCCCGACCCGTGGCGGCACGATGGCGACCGGCGTGCTGGCGCTGTAAAGCTCGATGCCGTAAAGGCAGCCATAGGTGCGGTGGGCGGTGTCGGCGTCGCCATAGAGGATGAGGAAGCCGTCGCGCAGCGCGAGCTGGAACGCCTCCCACCGGGCGCTGGTCTGATCACGGAGCTCGCGTGACAGCGCGATGACGCCGACCTTCCCAGGCATAAGGTCTTCTGGCCTTGTGTCCGGCGCATAACAGGGGCTCGGCGCATCCGTCCACCATGTGTACCACAGGCTCTTGGCTTCACTTGGCAACTCTCCCCAGGGGCGAACCGTCATCCGCTGGATCTGCACGGTTTCTTCGTGAGGCTTCATCAGGTCTTGATGCACGCCGAAATAGAAATTTGCCGCGATGGCGACGCCGACGCACCACCAGAGGAACGGCAGCAACACGGATCGCCCGTAATTCGAGGTCAGCCCGTAAGCATAGCCGAAAACAAAGCGGAAAAAGCCAAGCCAGCCGTCCACGTTGCCAATCGGCCTCGGCCACGGCCAGTCCGTGACGAAACGCTCGGAGCGGATTTCGCGGGCGAAGAAATCATGCTCGCGGTCCTGATCATGCGCCTGGATCGCCAGCCGTTTCAGCGCCCGCCAGCGGGCGGGGACATCGCGGTCAGCCATCGTGACCCGCCGATATTGGTAGAAACGGCGCTGGAACCCGCGGTGTAGCCGGACGAGACGGCGCGGTACTTTGTCGGGATCATCGGCGTCAGGTGGCTCAAGCCGCCTGCCATCGACCGTCACATTGTCCAATCGCGGCGCCTCCTCGAAATGTGCCTGGATGAAATCCGGCACGAAGTCGAAGGACGCATCTGCCATGGTAAAAGCTCGGTCGCCCCGCACGGCGTTGAAATTTGTAGGGCCAAAAAATCGCGCTGCTTCGAAGCCTGCATATTGATCGAATTTGACGAGTGAAAAGTCCGCTATGTCCTGAAATGCGGACCGTATGAAGAATGTATTGCCCGCAAAGTGCACGCCCTCAAAAACCGCTCTTTTCACGAAGCGAGCGTCAGAAAGATATGCGGCCTTACCAAACTTCGCTTCTTTGAAATTGATTTCGGAAAAGCTGGCACTTTCGAACCAGGCGTCGCCGGAAAAGCTGGCGCTGTCGAACCAGGTGGTGCCGGAAAAGCTGGCTCTGTCGAACCGAGCGATGCCGGAAAAGCTGGCGCTGCTGAACCAGGCGTCGCCGGAATAGCGGACTCTGTCGAACCAGGTGGTGCCGGAAAAGCTGGCGCTGGCGAACCGGGCGGGGCCGGAAAAGCTGGCGCTGCCGAACCAGGCGGCGCCGGAAAAGCTGGCGCTGGCGAACCGGGCGGGGCCGGAAAAGCTGGCGCTGCCGAACCAGGCGGCGCCGGAAAAGCTGGCGCTGCCGAACCGGGCGTCGCCGGAAAAGCTGGCGCTGCCGAACAAGGCGTGGCCGGGGAACAGGAAACCGCCGAAATCGGCTCTGCCGTCTTCAACATCAATTGTCTTGACGGGCGGCTCGGTGGGCTCAAACTCGTCTTCGACTTCTCCCGCTGTTGCTTCGGTCTCCTCAAGCCCCCTTACAAGGAAGCAACAGCGGGAGAAGTCGGCATTCGCGCGGGAGAACCAACCGCTTTCAGCAGATGCCCAACGCCCGGACTCTTCCAGCGCCTTGCGCTCGGCGAGCAGCGCCTCGGCCCAGCCGTTCCAGACCGCCTTGGCGGCGTCATGCCCGGCAGTATGTGCGTCGCCCGCCGATTTGCCGTCGTCGAGAGCCTTGGCTTGCGCCTCGGCCTGCGCCGCCTTACAGCGCTCGAACAGCGCGATCGTCTCGTCCCGCGTCATCGCCGCCGTGTCACCTCTGCGCCGCGTTCCGTCACCGCTGATGTGATAGCGCACCGGCTAGTGTGATGATCCAGAAGTTCGTTAACTTATGCAGCAATCTCGGAACGAACTTCTGGATCATCACACTAGCAGAATCAAGGTTCTAGTGTCCCTTGAGATTCCGAAGTTCGCTATGGAGTGTGCTGCAAGACGTAAGCGAACTTCGGAATCGGGACACTAGCCGCCGCCAACTTGTCAGATTACGGGGGCGGGCAATATTCGGCGACTGCCTCAATGCATACTCGGCGTCACCCCGGAGGCTCGCAGAGCCATCCGGGGCCTATTCGCCTCTCCGCAAATTCCTGCCGTGATGTTGGGCCAATAGGCCCCGGCTCTGACGGCGGGGGCGACGCCGGGAGGGCAGCAGCCTCAGATGTCACCCCGGATCCCGGCTCAAGGCCGGGACAGGCGCCCAAAGGGCTGGCCGGAGTCGCGTGATAAGAGGCCGCATGTGACCCCGGACAATGCCTCCAGCATTTCCGGGGTGACGGAAGAGCGTCAACCCTCCATTCACCCTTCCAGCAATTCCCGCCCGCAGAGTTATCCCCGCATCCCCAGCCGCCCCTATACTCGCGCCCGTCGCTTCTCCTGAAGAGGGACACGGGGCTCGAGACCGTCTCGCCACCGCCGGAGAAGGGATTGCGGCGCCTGGGAAGTCCGGGTGGGACGGCCAAGTCGTGAGAAAGATGCGGCCGGCCACACGGCAGGAGTAACGATCCGGAACCCAGGGGCGCGGTACCGGCCCACCCGTTTGCTGGAATGCGCGGGTCAAAGGCGCCGTCTCGCGAGAGGCGCGATCCCGAAGGACGCTGCCCCGCACCCCGGCTCGATGAGCTCCGGTGCGCTGCCGGGTCGCATCGATCCGAACGCAGGCTTTGCCGGAGTTCGGCAAAATCGATGCGCAAAAAAGTGCATCGACCCGAACGCAGGCTTTGCCGGAGTTCGGCAAAATCGATGCGCAAAAAGAGTGCATCCGTGCCGATGCCGGCGGAAGCCGAAATCCGGCATCGATGTACCCGGTGGAAATGGAGCGGCCTTCGTCCAGGGATCGACCCGGAAGATCGCCAGGCGCGCCATGCTGGGTAAGAGGCGGACCGCACCACAATATCGCCGCGCGTGGGCAGCCGAGAGGCTGACATAGAACTACGGACCAGCCTTACGGCTGCCCGCGCCGTCCCTCGTGGGGGCGGGAATTTGGAGTGATGTGAGAGCCTCGCGGGCCAGCCCGGCGAGGGCGTTGGTATGAGGATGGGAGTCACCCCGGGCGAGCGGAGCGAGACCCGGGGTCCCATGAGGCGCTTCGGAACGAGACCCCGGACAAGTGCTGCGCGCTTTCCGGGGAGACGAACAATGCAAACTCGTGTTGGCCGGCGCGGAGAGGTTGCCGCATCCTCTGCGTCGTCCCGGCCGTCAGAGCCGGGACCCAATCGCCTCACACCTAGCCAAGGAGATTGCTGACGCACCCGGCCCTCGCTGCGCTCGCCTGCCCCGGCCTCCGGGCCGGGGCCTGACGGCGGCAAAAACAGGGCCAAGAAGGACATCGGATGACAAAGATGCAGCATGACGGCAAGCCGCCATATGTGGAATTCGCCCTCGCCGAGCGAGCACTACCTCGCCCGAGGGCCGACAGCCGCCGGCCGCGTCACTGGCGGCTCGAGCGGCGGCAGTGGCCTGTTGCCCCTGACCGCGCAGTTTTCGATCAGCTCGGCCCTGAGGTCCCCGCTCGGGTAGCCGCCCGAACCGGTCGGCATGGCGCCGAAGGTCTTCATCCGCCGCGCTGCCTCGCGGATGGCATCCAGCCGCTTCGTCTTCGCGAGCGCCGCCGCCGCGCAGCAATCGGCGTCGAGCTCCATGCCGCGGGCGACGGCCGACAGCGACAGATGCGGATGGTCGTGGCCCCGGGCGAGCAGGCGCTTCAAATGGCCGCGCGTGTGATGGCAGCATTCATGGGCCATCAGGTAGTCGCGATAAGCCCGGTCGCCCGCAGCCTCCGCAGTGCCGATATAGATGACCGGGTGGCCGGAGAGGTCGATGAAGGCCTGGCCCTGCGTCATGAGCCGCTTCTCGACATAGGTCGGCACATTGCAGAAGGGATTGTGAATCCGCGCGCCATGTGGCCACGGCTTGGCTGCGTAAGAGTGGGCAGGCGCTCCGGCGCATTGGATTGCCGCAAAAAGAGCGGCGGCGAGGAGCGCCCTTTTTGTGAAGCGAACGAGATTGCAACCGTCCATAATGGGATTATCATGACACAGATAAGCGCGTCCGAGTAGGCGGTGCGCAGCGACCTGCAACCGACATTTGCCGAAAGCAGGCGAGGTCTGTCGGACCAGATGGCGAAACACACAACATGTAACCAAGAACGCGGCAGCCCTCGTGCGTAAGCCGTGATGGTACCTTTGGGAGGATCTGGAATGGACGTCCATGGAATGCGGGTGTTCGCCCGCGTAGCGGCGCTCAGCAACATTTCAGCAGCCGCATCCGAGCTGGAAATGACCCCCGGCAATGTGAGCAAGAGGCTCCAAACCCTGGAGAATTCGCTCGGCGTGCGGCTTTTCGACCGGAACACGCGGATGATCCGGATCACGGAGGAAGGCGAAATGCTGCTCCGGTCGGTGACCCGCATTCTCGCCGAAATCGACGAGGTTCGCGAATGCCTCGCGGAGTCGGCAACGCATCCGCGCGGCACGCTGCGCGTCACCGCGCCGGCGGCGCTCGGCCGCTCGATACGTCCCGGCATCTGCGAGTTTCAGCAGAGACATCCCAATGTCAGCCTGGAACTCGACCTGACGGACCGCATCGTCGACATTCTGGAAGAAGGCTATGACGTGGCGATCCGCACCGGGCCGCTGCCGGACAGCCAATTGATCGCCAAGCGTCTTGCTCCCGATAAATATTTCATCCTGGCCTCGCCCAAATATATCGAGAAGAACGGGCGGCCCGCGACGCCGAACGATCTCGCCAACCATAATTGTCTGGTGCTCGGCGATCATTCGGTCTGGCGGTTTTCCAACGGAGAGTCGGACATCTCGGTCCGCGTCAGCGGCACGCTGTCGAGCAACAGCACCGAAATGCTGATCGAAGCCGCGCTCAACGGGCTTGGCATTGTCCGGATCTCCGGTATGAAGACGCATGACGTGATGCAGGACGGCCAGCTCGTGCCGGTGCTCGAGGATTATGACGTCGCCGGCGATACAGCGATCTGGGCGCTGTTCCCGTCATCCCGCCACATCTCGCCGAAGGTCCGGGTGTTCCTCGACTTTTTCGCCGCGAAGTTCCGGCGCCGCCATAATGAGAACGAGAGCGCGGTGCTGGGGCCCTTGCCTGCCGCAGCCGAATGAATGCCACAGATTCCGTCGCGGCAACGGTATTGTGACCATGGCCCGGAACAAATGTAGGACATTTGAGCTTTAAGCTGGGTACGCCGGCCACTATGATAGGATGCTAGTGCATTATGCACCACGAACCTCCACTGAGCGAAAGGGAGATGCGCAGATGAAGAAATCATGGCGGAAGCCGGAAGTGACCTCGAAGGAAACCAGCCTCGAAGTCACCGCCTATTTGCCGGCCCAGCTCACCCGCAAATAGCTGTCGGGTAGCATACGGACCGGCAGTTCCGGTTCGATTTTCGCTTTTTTGCTCCGCGCGGCGTTTTGCTGCTGCGGAGCTTCTGCGTCTTAAGCGCGGAAAGCGTTATGCGAAGCAAGGGTTTCGGCCGCGGGCCTCTTTGTTGAAGAAGCCCCGGCCGTGCCGTGCCGTTCATCCACGAAATCATCGGCCGGGCGGCTTCACGCCGCCGCAGCCGTGATATGTGAGTTAGGCGGCGAGAACGCCCTTCGATTTGGCGACATGCGTCGCGATCGCATCCATCAGCGCCGGCGACAGGCAGTCATAGGGCGGCAGACCGAGCTCACTCAGGCGGGCGCGGACCTCTCCCATCTGGCTCGGCGGGAAGCCGGCTTCGATGATCGAGGACACGAAAGCCGCGAATTCGGGAGCCGACCAGCCCTGCTGCGGCGACAGCTCGGTATGGATGAAGTCGAGGCCATAGAACGGATGGCCGGTGTTCTCGATGCGGCCATACATATGCGTGCCGCAGCCCTGGCAGGCATAGCGCTGGATCGCTGCGGAAGGATCGACGATCGCCAGCTTCTGGCCGTTCGCCGTCACGCTCAGCGCGCTGCGTGGCACCACGGCAACCTGCGAGAACAGGGCGCCGGCCGGCTTCCAGCATTTGCTGCAGCCGCAAACGTGATTATGCGCGCTGTTGCTGCTTACGGTGACCTCGACGCGATCGCTCGGGCAATTGCAATAAAGCTTGCCTCCGCTGAAGCCCGGAACGCCCGGACGAACGCCATTGTCCACCGCTGGATGAATCGACACGGTCATCGTCACTTCCTCCCTTTTTTATTGAAGCTGAGTAAAGACAACATTTCCCTGTTCGGTTGTGATGTTGATTTTATCACGCCGGGGCAGGTGGGATTAGTTTCAAGAATTCAATAAAGTCGTGATGCGTGCGATCGCGTTTTTTCCCGGCCGCGCTCAGGGGTGGTCTCCGGCAGGAAACGCAAGACGGGAGCCTCATGGCCTTCCCTAACCTCTCCGGGAGCGGAACCCGTGCCGGCTTCGGGGTTTCGCCCCGAGGAGTTTGACGACCTGCGCTCTCGCTGGCCTTTCCTTCGCTGCGCACGATTTGTATAACGGAACGAAGGGTGGTCCAAGCGGCCGCGGCTGTGGCGTTTTCCGTAAGTGCGTTCTTCAAGGGCCAATATCGGATGCGTGCTTCCTGGATAATCTGCGAAACGATCTGAATACCGCCGGACGCTCAATGAAGCTCGATGAGGCGTATGCGCAATGAGCGGCCTGGCCGTATCGCACCTCTCCTTCAACTACGGATCGAAGCGCGCGCTCGACGACGTTTCATTTCTCGTCGAGGCTGGCGATTTCTGTGCGCTGCTCGGCCCGAACGGGGCAGGCAAAACGACTTTATTCGCGCTCCTGACCCGGCTGTTCCTGCCGACCCAGGGCCATATCGAGATCGCCGGTATCGATCTCGCCGAGCATCCTCGCAAGGCGCTCGCCCGCATGGGCGTAGTCTTCCAGCAGCCGACGCTCGATCTCGATCTGACGGTGTGGCGCAATCTCTCCTATTACGCCGCGCTGCACGGCCTTTCCGGGCGTGACGCGGCCAAGCGGATCGAAGCAGCGCTCGACCGTCTCGGCATGCGCGAGCGCGCCCGCGAGAAAGCCCGCAATCTCAATGGCGGCCACAGGCGGCGGATGGAGATCGCCCGCGCGCTGATCCATGGACCGTCGCTGCTCCTGCTCGATGAGCCGACCGTGGGTCTCGACGTCGCAACGCGCCTGTCGATTACCGCGCACGTCCATGCGCTCTGCCGCGACGAAGGTCTGACCGCGCTCTGGGCCACGCATCTGGTCGATGAGGTGGCGCCCGACGATGAGCTGATCATCCTGCATCGCGGGCGTATCGTCGCGAATGGTGTCATGGAAGACGTGACCGGCCAAGATCCGCTAGCTGAGAGATTTGCAGCGCTGACTCAAACGGAGGCGGCACTGTGAACGCCTGGATGACTGCACTTTGGGCCATCATCTGGCGCGAGGCGCTGCGCTTCATCACACAAAGGGAGCGCTTCATCGCCGCGCTGGTGCGCCCGCTGGTATGGCTGATCGTCTTTGCCGCCGGCTTCCGCGCCGCGCTTGGCCTCTCGATCATCCCGCCATATCAGACCTACATCACCTATGAGGTCTATATCGTGCCGGGGTTGTGCGGCATGATCCAGCTGTTCAACGGCATGCAGTCCTCGCTGTCCCTGGTTTACGATCGGGAGATGGGCTCGATGCGCCTGCTGCTGACGAGCCCCTTGCCCCGCTGGTGGCTGTTGTTCTGCAAGCTCGTGGCCGGCTGCGCCATCTCGATCCTGCAGGTCTACGCCTTTCTTGCCATCGCAGCGGCGACCGGCATCGTGCTGCCTTGGACCGGCTATCTGCTGGTGTTGCCCGCACTCGTAATATCCGGCTTGATGCTCGGTGCTCTCGGGCTGCTCCTGTCATCCACCATCGATCGGCTTGAGAATTTCGCGGGTGTGATGAATTTCGTCATCTTCCCGATGTTCTTCCTGTCGACCGCGCTCTATCCGCTCTGGAAGATGCAGGAAAGCTCACCGCTCCTGCGCGATGTCTGCGCCGTCAATCCGTTCAGTCAGGCGATCGAACTCATCCGCTTCGCGCTGTACAGTCAGCTCAATTGGCAGGCGCTTGGCTGGACGGTGCTGGCCTTCGCGATCTTCTTCGCCGGCGCGCTGCGCGGTTACGATCCGAGCCGGGGCATGATCCGCGGCAAGGCCGGGGCCGGCGCCGGCATTTGACCTTTCAGCTCGCCGCCTTTGCGAGCGCCTTGCGGAGCCCTTGCGCGCGATCGCCGTCGGGCTTTCCTGGAAGCTCTTCGATCCGGCACTCGCCGACGATCATTCCGGGGCGTCCGGCCATGAGCAGGGCGCGGCTCGTCAGAGCAACCGCTTCTTCCGCGGCATGCGTCACCAGTAGACATGCGATGCGCCGGGTTGCCAGCATTCGCGCCGTGAGAGCGACCATGGACGCGGCCGTTGCCTCGTCGAGCGAGGCGAAGGGTTCATCCAGGAGTACCAGACGCGGGTTCGCGGCGAAGGCCCGCACCAGCGCCAGCCGCCTTTGTTGGCCGAGCGAGAGCTGGCCGGGATAGTGCCCACCCTTATCGGTCAGCCCCACCTCGGCAAGCTTTTCGCGCGCCTCCGCGGCACTGATGCCGGTCGTCAGAGTCACGTTCTCGATCGCACTGCGCCAGGGCAGCAAAGTCGGCTCCTGGAACACCACGGCCAGGTCATCGGCGCCGGTGACCTCGCCCTCGAAATCGTCGATGAGGCCGGCAATGATGCGCAACAGCGTCGTTTTGCCGATCCCCGACGGTCCGAGAATCGCCAGCCGCTCCTCGGGTCCCACGGTAAAGCGGATGTCGCGCAGGATCTCGGTGCTGCCATAAGCCATGCGCTTGACGTCGACCGAGATCATGCGGTCCGCCACCGGCGGGCGCTGCGTTCCCATGGCTGGAGCACCCAGCTCTCGATCGCCAGCATCACAACGATGAAAGAGATGGCATAGGCCAGCACCATGCCGACATCGAAAAGCTGGAAATAGAGGTGGATCTGGAAGCCGACCCCATTCGGGCGGCCGAGGAACTCGACGACGAGCACGATTTTCCAGATCAGCGCCACGCCAGCCCGAGCCGCCGCTGCGCAATGAGGTGCCAGCTGCGGCAGGTGAACGTGGCGGAAGCGCGTCCACGGGCTCATACGGTAGATCTTGGCCATGGCATCGAGCTCGGGATCGAGCGAACGCGCGCCTTCGCGGATCATCGCCGCCGTCATGGGGATCTTGTTGATGGCGACAGCCGCGATCGCCGCCGCCTCGTTGAGGCCGATCCAGAGATAGCAGAGCACGATCGTGACGAGGGCCGGCATGTTCAGGAACACGATCAGCCAGGGATCAAGCCAGCGATCGGCTCTCCGGCTGCGGCCCATTGCAAGGCCGAGTCCCATGCCCAGGCCCATGGCGATGATGAAGGAGGCGACCACCCGCGCAAGGGTCATGGTGAGATGATAGGGCAGTTGCCCGGACGCCGCCTCACGGCCGATGAGCCGGGCGACCACCAGCGGGTCGGGCAAAAGCTGCGGGTCACGGACGAGGAGTGCGGCGAGCCACCAGAGCAGCACCATGCCGCCCAGCGAAAGAGATGTCGTGCGCCAGCGCTCCACCTCAGCTCCTCGGATGGTAGAAGACGCCGTCCGGCAGTGTTTTCGCCCCGCCGACCAGCGCCTCGCCGCCAAGCTCGGACATCAGCGCCAGAAGCCGACCCGCGGCCTTCTCGTCAATCGGCGCGGATGAGGGGATGCCCTCGCGAAAGCCCGTTTTAAGCGAGGCGAATTCGGCATCGTTGGCGGCGCCCATCATCGGACGCAGCCTTTCCCACTCCGCGTCGTCATGGCTCAGGATCTGCTTGGCCTCACGCGAGGCTGCGGCGAAGCCGGCGATGAGCTTCGGCTTGGAGCGGGGGAGGGCGCCCTTGATGACATAGCCGAGCAGCGGCGTATCCGGGTCGAGGCCAAGAGCATTCGCCGCATCGGCGACCGAGACGAGGCGGCGCATTCCGGCCGCCTCCATCTTCGCTGCGAAATGCCAGTAATTGATCGCGCCCGACATTTCCCCTTCCAGCGCCTTCTTGTAGATCAGCGGCGGCGCGCCATAGGCCGGCTCGGTTTCGGCCGCAAGATCAAAACCATATCGCTTTTTCGCCAGCGCCCGCAGCAAAAGCCAGCTCTTATCCAGCGGCCCGCCCGCTACGCCGATTGTGCCACCTTTCATGTCAGCAAGCGACTGCGCCTTCGATTTTGCCGGCACCAGGAGGCCGCCGACCGCCTTGGAATAGGGTATGAATGTGTAGTCCTTTCCCGCCGCGCGCTGGCGCGCCACCCAGATCCAGTCGGAGACCATCGCATCGGCCGCGCCCCCCTGGAAGGCGATCTTGGCCGCCGCTTCTCCGGCAACCTCTTCCAGCTTGAGCTTGAAGCCGTTATTCTCATCGAGCTTGTGATAGGCGATCGTGTTCAGCTCCCAGTTCACCGTGCCGAATTTGAGCACAGCGACGGTGAAGGTCGGAGGGGCCGATTCGGCGAGGACGGGAGGCGGCAGTCCGATGAGCGTCGAGATCCACGCAAGAAGGCGAAATGCGTAAGCCAGCGAGCCGAGCCTTGCCGTCATGCCTTTCTCCTCATGGCCGGGCCGTTCATTTCCGCGCGAGCAGCCGGTTGTGGACCAGCCAGGAAACGCCCCGCGTCCAGGATTCGTCGGTGTCACCGCGGATTTGTGCGTTGGCGATCTGAAGTGTCTTGCCGGTCGCAACATCACGCTCGACAATGGTGATGATAAGAATGAGCGTGCTGATCTTGCGAATGGTTCCGGTGATGGCGCGGTCTGCGCCGAGCGAGCGGGCGATATCCGTCTCGCAGCCATTGCAACCATAGATCAGCCCGGCACTGGCGATCTTCGAGGCGGCCGGCGCGATATCGACGACATTGTAGCGGCCCGATTTTTCCAGCTCGTCGCGCAAGAGGTTGCTGATCAGCTTCAGCCGCGCCGTCTCGGCCGGATCGATGCCATGGCTTGCGCCTTCAAGGCTCGTATCGACGAGCTCGAAATTGAAGACGGCGACGCTTGCGAGAGACGAGTGGGCGGCCTGCTGAGCCGCGCTGGCCGGAGGCAGCAAAATCAGGCCGAAGCAGACGATCGCCCATAATGTTGCCGCGGCGCGTGCCATCACTGAACCTTCCAACGCAGAGTCACAATTTACCGGCGCTCGTTCAAGACTGTATGCGGCGCCATCACGGTGGCCAGGGCAATAGTCTTTTGACGAAACCAATCAGGGTTTGACCTGTTCCTCGCCTGGGCCGAAAGTTACGTTGAAAAGCAATGGCATCGCCAATCACGAGCGGTGCGTGCGACAAGCCAGGGACGCCCTGGCGGGTTGCGAGCGTTCCGCATTCTTAAGACTTCACTGCCGTCTGGGGAGGCGCGCTGATTGTCTGACCTCCAGTCGAAGCGAGGCGGGTTTGCCTCGGCTTTGTTTTTGGTATTCCCGCTCGTGGCAGGCGCGGGGGGCGCAAACGCTCAGGCTGCGCCGCCGAGCGCGGCCGCTGTCACACAGATTCCCATTGCCTATCTCAAGGTCGAGCAGGATCGGCCGATCCCGATCTCGCGTCTCGATGTTGTGCCGGAGGATGCCGGCATCCGCGGCGCGGAACTGGCGATCAAGGACAACAACACGACCGGACGCTTCACCAAGCAGTCCTTTTCTTTGAAGCACTACGATCTGCCGAAATCGGGTGATGCTGCCGCGCTCGTCGACAAGATCGCAAGCGACGGCATCGGCTTCGTGCTGATCGATGCGCCCGCCGACAAGCTCCTCGCCCTTGCCGATGCGGCGCGGGGCAAGTCCATGCTGCTGTTCAATCTGAGTGCGGAGGACATGCGGCTGCGCGAGCAGGACTGCCGGCCCGACATCGTCCACATCGCGCCGAGCCGCGCCATGCTCGCCGACGCGCTGACGCAGTTTCTGGTGCTGAAGCGCTGGAACCACTGGTTTCTGATTTCCGGCGCCAACCTGGCGGATAAGGCCTTCGCCGAGGCGATGCGCAATTCCGCCAAGAAGTTCGGCGCGCAGATCGTTGCCGAGAAGAATTATACCGTGACCGACACCACAACGCGCACCGATACCGGGAGCGCCGAGGTGCAGAAGCAGATGGCGGTGTTCACGCAGATTTCGAGCGATTACGATGTCCTCATCGTCGCAGACGAAAGCCAGATCTTCGGGCCTTACCTGCCGTTCCGCACTTGGTCGCCGCGTCCGGTTGCCGGCACTGCGGGGCTGATGCCGATGAACTGGCATCCTGCGAACGAGCAATGGGGCGCAACCCAGTTTCAGAACCGCTTCTTCGCTCTTGCCGGTCGCGTGATGACGCCGCTCGACTATAATGGCTGGGTCGCGGTGCGCACGATCGGGGAGGCGGCCACGCGGACCGCGTCCGGCGATTTTGCCAAGCTTCACGATTTCATGCTCAGCACCAAATTCGGGGTTGCCGCCTTCAAGGGCCAGAAGGTCAGCTTCCGGACGTGGAACCATCAGCTCCGTCAGCCCATTGCCGTTGCAACCACTGAACTGCCAGTCTCCTGGTCGCCGCAGCCCGGCTTCCTCCATCAGCGCACCGAGGTCGATACGCTCGGCATCGATGAGCCCGAAACCAAATGCAAATTTCATTGAAGGTCATCCACGGCGCGGGCCACAGTATCGAAGGCGATGAATGACATGCCGAAGCTTTCATTGACGCATATTGGCCAGTTTTTTCTTCTCGCCGCGTTCATCGCCGTTCCGCTCGGCAAGGCCGACGCCTACATGGCCTATGTCTCGAACGAGAAGGACAACACGATCTCGGTGGTCGATCTGGACCAGATGAAGGTGGTTCAGACGTTCAAAGTCGGACGGCGGCCGCGCGGTATTACACTCACGAAAGATGGAAAAGACATCCTGCTCTGCGCCAGCGATGACGACGAAGTGCAGATGATCGACGCCAAGACCGGTAAGCTCGTCAAGACGCTGCCATCGGGCGCGGACCCGGAGCTCTTCGTCCTCGCCCCCTCGGGCAATCCGCTCTACATCGCGAATGAGAACGATAACCTCGTCACCATCGTCGATATCGCGAAAGGTAAGATCCTGGGTGAGGTGCCGGTCGGCGTCGAGCCGGAGGGCATGGGCATCAGCCCCGACGGCAGCATTCTCGTCAACACCTCCGAAACGACAAACATGGCGCATTTCCTGGATACCAAGACCCACCAGATCGTCGCCAATGTCCTCGTCGACAGCCGACCGCGCTTCGCGCAGTTCAGCGCTGACGGCAAGCAGCTCTGGGTGAGCTCGGAAGTCGGCGGTACGGTGAGCGTCATCGATCCGGTCAAGCACGAGATCGTCAAGAAGATCAGCTTCAAGATTCCAGGCGTTCAGGCCGAGGCGATCCAGCCGGTCGGCATCGCCATCACCAAGGACGACAAATATGCTTTCGTGGCGCTCGGGCCTGCCAACCACGTGGCAGTGATCGATGCGAAGACCTTCGAGGTGCAGAAATATCTGCTGGTTGGCCAGCGCGTCTGGCACATGGATTTCACGCCGGACGAGAAATATCTGATCACGACCAACGGCAATTCGAACGACGTCTCGGTCATCGACGTGGCGGCCCAGGATGTGATCAAATCGATTGCGGTCGGCCAGCAGCCCTGGGGCGTGGTGGTCTCGCCGCATTGAGCGTGGACCGACCAATGAGAAGGAGCAAACGAGACTTGCGCATCGCAACCATCGCCATTCTGGCGGTTCTCGGCACGGCGCCATTTGCGCGGGCGAATGCCGCCGCGGCCAACAGCAACTGGCCGTGCATGCAGCGGGAGATCCCGCAGATCACCTCGGGAATGGTCTGGGCCGGCCCCCCAATCGACGCCAATGATCAAAGCTGGTCCAGCAATGCTCTGGTCGCTCCGGAGGTCAACGACGTGGCGTCGCGGCGCAAGAGCGTCGAGGAGGCGCTCGCTGCGGTGGACCAGTTCGCGGCCGGGCTTAAGGAAGACCGGGCGCGTTTGCTGACGGCGCTGTTTACCGGCGTGCTGCAGCAGGTGAATGCAGAGCGCAGCAAGATCCTGGCGGGCATCAAGCGTTATGCGCGCAAGCAGGCCGCGCTCGCCGACGCGATCAAGCAGAAATCCCTCGAGCATGCCGATCTTGCCGACAAACCGGCTCCGACCGAGGAGGAGAAGAGCAAGCTCGCCGATCTCGAGGAGCAACTTACCTGGAATGACCGCGTCTATCAGGAGCGGCAGCAATCGCTGCGCTATGTCTGCGAAACGCCGGTGCTGCTGGAACAGCGGCTGTTCAAGATCGGCAGGCATATTTCCGAGTTGGTCAGTCAGAGCAAACAGGCTCAGGGCAATGGTCCGGCGGGCAAGCAGGGTACGAGCGCGCCGCCGGCCTCGGCCCAGCCGTCCGTGCCGTCCGGAAACCAGTAGACATTCGTATAGCCGAAAGCGATCGCCCGCTTGGCGGCGTTCCAGGACATCCAGCAGTCTTTCAGGCAATAGAACAGCAGCGGCGCCGCTTTGTCGCCGGCGCTGAGCCGCTGAAGTTGATTGCGGAAATAGGCCAGCATCGGCGGACCGAGTACGCCATAGCCGGTGTTGGGCAGCCAGACGCTGCCGGCAATAT
Organism: uncultured Alphaproteobacteria bacterium; assembly: GCA_963798805.1. Taxonomy (GTDB): domain Bacteria; phylum Pseudomonadota; class Alphaproteobacteria; order Rhizobiales; family Rhodomicrobiaceae; genus CAVZCK01. The sequence continues at coordinate 1,137,494 of CAWCVC010000010.1, read as the reverse complement.
TGCGGCGCTCCGGTGCGTGCCAGAGCGTATCAGCCGGCAGATTGGCGGGCTTGTGCGGGCTGGGCAAGACGTCGATGAACAGCGCGGCTTTTGCGCGCCAGAGAGCCATCGCTTCAAAGGCAGAGACGACTTTCGCTCCCGCCAGCGTGGTCGGCGTGGGCGAGCGATAATTGTCCGTCCGGTAGTCTGAGGGTTCGGCAGGAGCGCCGGTTCCTGAGCCCTGCTCGGCCGCCGCGGCCGGTCGGCCACCGGTCCCCGCTATAGCCAGCGCAAACAGGACGATGGTGATCAGGGTTTTTAATCCGTGAACGGCCCGATCTAAGCCAGCCGCCAACATCGCGTGTCCGCATTCGGCCGGATCAGTCGGCTTCGACAAGCGGCACGCCGTAGTCTTTCAGGATCGCGTCGATCTCGCTCTGATGCTGGCGGATGACGGTGTTCAACTGGCGCTTCCAGTCGATGTCGCTTTGGCGGACACCCATCGTGATACGGTAGATCATGCGCGGCCCCTGGGTCTCCTTGACCAGCGGGATGACCTTTAAGGGCACTTTGCTCTGCTTGGCGTAGTAGCCTGCGATGGGGCCCCACAGCAGACCGATGTCGAGATCGCCCGAGGCGATCTGCTTGACCATGTCCTCCGATGGGGAGAAATAGCGCCGGTCGACCATAAGCTGAAACGGGCGCACATGCGGCATCAGCCCGGCGACCGCGAGGTTCGTGGCCGGAGGCGTGCCGGCGATAACGCCGATCTTCTTCTCCTTGAGACGCGGGTCTTCGATCGTCTGAATATCGGCCAGATCGCTGTCGGCGCGCACGACGAAAGTGTATGCGGAGGAATAATAGGCATTGGTGCCCAGCACCAGCTCATTGCCCTGAGCATAGCCCATCACCACGTCACACATCTTGGCGTTGAGCGATTTGCGTATGAAGCCGGTCGCTTGCGGAAACCAGAAATAGGTGACTGGAATATTGAGCGCCTTGCCGACCAGATCGGCAATCTTGTTCTCGAAGCCTTCGCCCTTTGTGTTGGAGAAAGGCATGTTGGCGGGGTCTTCGCAAACGCGCAGTTGGGTTCTGACGACCAGGTCGGAGGTCTGCGCAGGCGCGCTCTCCACCCACCCGAAAGATGCTGCGAATGCGGCGAAGAGCGCCGCGCCGGCTCTCACGCGAAACGATGTCAGGCTCATTTCATGCAGCTTTCTTCATAGGACTTCGCGGTCTCGGGCTTGGGCTCGTGCTTTGCCGGACGGCCGCGCGGCAGCACGCCATCGGCGCGCGCCTTCAGATAGATGTAGATGTCGTCGATGTAGCAAACGACGTTCTTGTTGTCGCCGAATGAGGGCATGACGAGATTTTCGGCCGCGTTCACCTGCTTGATGCCGGTGGCGACGATCTCCAGGAACTTGCCATAGCTCATGGTCTTCAGAGAATCCGCCAGCGCCGGAGCATAGGAGCTGCCTTCGCCGTCGGGCCCGTGGCAAACGTGGCATTCCGAATGGTAGCGTCTGAAGCCGCTGTAAGTGTACCAGTCGACCGTCCCATCCTTCTGGATATTGTAAGTCGGGTCGTCATTCTTGTCGAAATATTTCCCGTCCTCCTGTTTCACCGGCGGCAGGGCGGTGGCGGTCGAAAGCGAGAGGCAGACGAAAGAGAGGCCGAGCGTGGCGCAAGCCAGGACTTTGGTAACAGGGCGCAGGCTGATCAAGAGTGTCCTCCGACGGTGTCGGTTTTGTTGAGGCGTCCCGATCGTTGGCGGTCAAGGCTTGCGGGACGCAGCATCAGGAAAAAATAGGTCTGGCAATGCCGATTGGATTGCCAGACCCTTTGCTCTGGTGACTTAGTCGGTCATGGCTGCGCTCATGGCAGCGCGAACACCGTCAGGCTGCCGCCCAGCGAGGTATACTTGTTGAGCGCTGCATAGCCGCCCACCGCGCCGAGACCGGCATGCGGATCGGTCAGACCGGCCGCGAGGCCGATGCCGGCCCAGCCGCCGACTCCCGACAGCACTGCGACATACTGCTTGCCGCCATGCTGATAGGTCATGACATTGCCGATGATGCCGGACGGGGTCTTGAACTTGTACAGTTCCTTGCCCGTCTTGGCGTCGACCGCCTTCAGATAGCCTTCAAGCGTGCCGTAGAAGACTACGCCGCCGGCCGTGGCGAGCGCACCTGACCACACCGAGAACTGCTCGGGGTCCGACCAGACGATCTTGCCCTTGCTGGCATCCCAGGCGATGAAGTTGCCCATATTGCTCTCGCCCTTCGGCGGATACATGGACAGCGTCGCGCCGACATAGGGCTGGCCGGCCGTGTACGAGACTTTGAAGGGCTCGTAGTCCATGCAGACATGGTTGGTCGGCACATAGAACAGCTTGGTCTCCGGCGAATAGGCCGCAGGCTGCTCGTCCTTCGTGCCGAGGGCCGCGGGGCAGATGCCCTGGCTGTTAACGTCTTCGCCATTGTGCTCGGTCGAGTATTTCGGCACGACGGCGGGACGGCCGTAGTTCTTCGAGTTCTTGTCCATGTCGACGCCGGTCGTCCAGTTCACGGCCGGATCGTACTTGTCGGCAACAAGCAGTTCGCCCGTTTCGCGGTTCAGCGTGTAGCCGAGACCGTTGCGGTCGAAGTGCACGAGTGCCTTGGTCTCCTTCCCGTTCACCGGGATATCGGCCAGGATCATCTCGTTGACGCCGTCATAGTCCCATTGGTCATGGGGCGTCATCTGATAGACCCACTTCGCCATGCCCGTATCGGGATTGCGGGCGAAGATGGTCATCGACCACTTGTTGTCGCCCGGACGCTGCTTCGGGTTCCAGGTCGAGGGATTGCCCGATCCGTAATAGAGGAGATTGAGGTCCGGATCGTAGGACATCCAGCCCCACGTGCAGCCGCCGCCGATCTTCCACTGATCGCCTTGCCAGGTCTTCAGGCTCGAATCCTTACCGACCGGCTTGCCGAGCACCGTCGTCTTTTGCGGGTCGAATAGGATCTGGTCGTCCGGTCCTTCCGAATAGGCGCGCCAGACTTGCTTGCCGTCCTTGGTGTCGTAAGCGGAGACGTGGCAATGCACGCCGAACTCGCCGCCGGAAATGCCGACAAAGACCTTGTCCTTGACGACCAACGGAGCCGAAGTGCCGGTCTCGCCCTTCTTAGGATCGCCGTTGACGGCTTTCCAGAGCAGCTTGCCCGTCTTTGCGTCGAGCGCGACGAGCGTCGTATCCGCCTGATTCAGGAAGATCTTGCCGTCGCCATAAGCCACGCCGCGATTGACCGTGTCGCAGCACATCACCGGGATGACATCCGGATTCTGCTTCGGCTCATACGTCCAGAGGATCGCGCCGTCATTGTTCAGATCGAGCGCCATCACCTTGTTCGGGAACGGCGTATGGACATACATGACGTCGCCGACCACGAGCGGATTGCCTTCATGGCCGCGCAACACGCCGGTCGAGAATGTCCAGGCAACCTGAAGCTTGCCGACATTGTCCTTGGTGATCTGATCGAGCGAGCTGTAGCGCGTGCTGGAGTAATTGCCCGCCGGGATGACCCACTGATTGGGGTCCTTCTGCAGCTTCTGCAAATCGTCATTTGCAGCGGCTGGTGCTGCGAGCCCCCCTACAATTAGGGCGGTGGCAGCTGCTAGTCGAAACCAAGCCATGTCCTGTGCTTCCTCCTTTTTCCGATGGTTTGCCATCACTCAAGCGAAACGGAATAAAAGAAATAGCTCAAATGTTCCGCTGAAAGGGCTTGGTAAGCCCAGCCAGGCGGCAAATATTACTTCGTTGGATGGATATATTTTGGATTTTATGTGCTAAATGGGTCCTCGCTTACCCATTCTTTCTTTCCTCCCTACCGGCACTAAGCCGATAATATTCATTCTTAATAAGGCCATGGTAATAGTGCTTAATGGCAGTGACAAGCCAAACCATGCCCAAAAACACGGCCCATGGAGTTCGGGAGCCATCAAAGGATCATTTCCCAAAAGGCAGGAATGCTCAGCCTGAGAGGAAAAAGATTTTTGACCCAAGGAAATTTGTGGCCATATTTCCAATAATGCAGGCTTGCACCATATAATTATGGAATGATTGCGCTCAGACTTCGCGAAAAAACTTTATTTCAGTCGAACTATTCGGGAGTGACCGCGAGAAGGCCTTAAGGCTATGATGCGTGTCGGCAAGTTTAACTTGTGAGTTGGGATGCTCATTGGGCTGAGCATTGGCAATAATGGGTGAGGCAGTTTGATACGGTCCGCCCGATACGGAACGACGACGCAGAGACTGCGGTCCGGCGGCAGCTGGGTGTTTAACCCGTGCGTCGCTTCGATCACACTCATACTGTCAGCCGCATCGATCCTGCCGGGGGCTGCCACTGCCCAGGGCATGATGCACGACCTCGACTTCAACTCTCCGGAATTTACCCGGCAAGAGCTGAGCCGGGAGCAGGTCATTGAGCTGATCAAGACAGCGCAGGCCGGCAAGCCCGCCGATTTCAGCGGCAAAAGCCTCAACGGCATCGACCTGTCCGGGCTCGACCTCTCCAACGCCGTATTTCGCTCGGCCCGCCTCAACAAAGCCAAGCTGAAGGGCTGCATTCTGAAAGGCGCAGTGCTGGATCAGGCCTGGATGATCTCGGCCGAGCTTAGCGGGGCAAATCTTCAGGGGGCTTCGCTGTTTCAGACGCAGCTCGGCTCGGCCAAGCTTGACGGCGCCGACCTCTCGGATGCGCGCGTAGCCGCCGATCTCACCCGCGCCAGCCTCAAGCACGCAGTGCTTCGCGGCGCCGACCTTTCCGCGGACATGCGCAACCAGTCCATGGGTCTGATGCGCGGGGTGCTGAAGTCGGCGGATCTCGACGATGCGGACCTGACCGGGGCGAATCTTGCCCGCGTCGATCTCGAATTCGCCTCGCTGCGCGGCGCCAATCTTGGGCATGCCAATCTCGACAGGGCGGAACTCGGCGGCGCGGACCTGACGGGGGCAAACATCACGGGGGCCTCTTTCGAGGGTGCGGATCTCAACTCAACACGTCTCATCGGCTTACTCGGCGAAGCGGAGACGACCTTTCAGCGCGCGCGAAATGTCAGCGCCGCGATCCGCCAATGACGCCGACGCGAAATTGCTTTCATGTCAGCGCCGGGTGGAGAGCGGCCATTCTGCTCGCAGCCGCGCTGCAGACCGGCGCCTCGCTCCTCCTGGGCGCCGGTCTTGCCAATGCAGCGGGAGCCGATCCCGCCGAGTGCAATCAGCCGGCCCATGTCGTTCAGGTCGCGCCGGGAGCCTTTGTTCGGCAGGGGGCGACGGCTATGCCGGATCCAGCGAACCGGGGGGCGATCGCCAATATCGGCTTTGTGATCGGGAAGGGGAGTGTCGCCGTGATCGACACGGGCGGCAGCCTGTGCGACGGCGAGCGCCTGCGGGCAGCGATCAGCGCACGGACCCAATTGCCCGTCAAATATGTCATCAACACCCATGTCCATCCCGACCACATCTTCGGCAATGCCGCCTTCGCCGCGGGGGGCACGGTGTTCATCGCGCATCACAATCTGCCGCGGGCCCTGTCAGAGCGTGGCGGGCATTATCTGCATAGCTGGGGAGAGCAGATCGGCGCTGCCGCCATGGAAGGCACGAAGATCGTCGCTCCGACGCGGCTCGTGCAAGATCGCCTCGAGATCGACCTCGGCGGCCGGAAGCTGACGCTCGAAGCCGAGCCGGCTGCTCACACTGACAATGATCTAACGGTCTTCGATGAAACAACCGGAACGCTCTGGACAGGCGACCTCATCTTCCTCGATCATGTTCCGGTGCTCGATGGCAGCCTTAAGGGTTGGCTTGCCGTCACGGCGGATCTGATGAAACGCACGGCGAAACGCATCGTGCCGGGCCACGGCCGCGCCCCCGCGCCCTGGCCGGAGGCGGGCGAAAATCAGCTTCGCTATCTCCAACGGCTGGCCGGCGATCTCCGGCAGGCGATCAGCGCCGGCCATGAGATCGGCGAGGCAGCAAAAAATGCTGCGAAATCCGAGAGCGGACGCTGGAAGCTGTTCGGCAGCTACAACAGCCGCAATGCGATCACCGGCTTTGCCGAACTCGAATGGGAGTAACCCGCGTCCGGCAATGTGAAGGACGAGAATTGGAGGACGGAATGTCGCAAATCATCAACTTGCCCTGGCTGCGCAGCCCGGCTGTCTTCCGTTTCGCGCTTGCCTGCCTGGCGCTCACGATTTTTGCGACCGCGCCGGCCCGAGCGGATGAGCAGGAGAAAAGCTGGCCGGACATTAGAAATACTCTGTTCGGCGATCGACCCATTGAGGACGGCAGCGCCATGCTTGCCCTCACCGCGCCGGACCGTGCCAGCGATGCCGCCATCGTGCCGGTCGAGATGAAGGATCTGCGGCCCGCCGCGACGGCGAACGCCATCAAGACGGTGACGCTGATCGTCGACGAAAATCCCGCTCCCGTCGCTGCCACCTTCACGCTGTCGCCCGAGGCGCATGTCAGCGCCATCGAGACGCGGCTTCGCGTCAACTCCTACAGCTATGTGCGCGTGGTCGCCGAAACCGAGGACGGCGTGCTGCATATGGTAAGGCATTATGTCAAGGCGAGCGGTGGCTGCTCGGCGCCGGCATCGAAAAATCCCGATGAAGCGCTTGCGTCGCTCGGCGAGATGCGGCTGCGCCACTATGCGGTGCAGGACGGGGCAGAAGGTGTCAGCGAGCTTCAGCTGCAGATCCGGCATCCCAACTATTCGGGTTTGCAGATGGACCAGGTGACGGGACTTTACCGGCCGGCCATGTTCGTCAATGCCATCCAGATCACGGCGGACGGCAAACCGGTGATGAGCGTCGAAGGTGCGATCTCGCTGAGCGAGAACCCCAGCATCCGCTTCAGATACCGGCCGAACGGCGGCAAGACCATCGCTGCCCATGTCGAGGATACGGACGGCCATGTCTTCGATAAAAGCTGGAACGCCGCCGGAAAACCGGACGGCAAGGACAGCTGAGCAGCCGGTCTCGGTCTCGCGGGGACTACTTGCCGCGCCGCCGCTGTTCGGCCTCGTCCCAGGCGAAGAGCGGCTGATAGTCCGGCACGAAGCCGAGGCCCTTGCGCGCGTCCGACGAGATGACGGTCTGCGAGGTTACCACATCGACCAACGCCGGCGCGTTGGCCAGCGCCCGGCTGAGCGCCGCCGGAAGCTCGGCGGGATCCTCGACCCGCTCACCGTGAGCGCCGAGCGCCCGCGCCATCCCCGCATAATCGGAATGCCGCAAGGTCGTGCCGACGATGCGGCCGCCGTAATTCTGCTCCTGGTCGAGCCGCTCGATATTCCAGGCCGCGTTGTTTGAGACGATGAACACGGCCGTGGCGCCATGCCGCACGGCGGTGTCGATCTCCATGGCGTTGATGCCGAAGGCACCGTCGCCGTTGACCGAGATCACCTGTCGGCCCGGAAAGGCGAGGGCGGCGGCGACGGCGAAAGGCACACCCACGCCGAGACAGCCGAATGCGCCGGCGTCCATATAGGTCCGCGCCTGCAGGCCAACACGGGCAAAGCTGAGGAGGTCGCCGCCATCGGCGATGCCGATATAGTCGGGCTCGGCAAGCTCCGCGATGGCGTCGAAAATCACCTGCGGGTGAATCTTTCCGTCAGAACCGGTTTGCGCCTTGCTCTTATTGGCGGCGGCCTGAGTGCGGTCCTGATGGCCCTTGCGCAGGCGCGCCATCCAGTCTTGGTCATGCGTGGATGCACGATTGCCCGCCGCCTCGACCATGGCAGCGAGCGCAAGCGCGGGCGTCGCCAAGAGTTCGGGCATGCCGCGCCGATTATCGACAAGCTCGCCGGCATTATCGGCAATGCGGATGAAGCGAGCATGCGGAAACACGGCGGGCGAGCCGTAGCCGACCTGATAATTGAGCTTTCGCCCAACGACGAGCACGACATCGGCTTCGCTCATCGCGGCCGCGCGCACCGCTCCGACGACGGACGGGTGATCCGCCGGCACAAGACCCCGGCTCTCCTGCGTATCGAGATAGGCTGCGCCCGACGCCTCGAGCAGCCTTGTCAGCTCGCGTCCGGCGTTCCGCGCGCCTCGGCCGGTCAGCACCAGCGGGCGCTTGGCGGACCAGAGCACATCGACCGCCTCGCGGACGGCGGCTTGGTCCGGCGGGATTATGCGCGCGGGCTTCGCCGCCATCCATTCATCCAGCACGAGCTGCGGCGGAACCGAGCTGCGCAGCACGTCGGTCGGGATCTCGAGATAGACGGGGCCGGGTTCGCCCATATCGCCCGTGGCCCTGGCGACTGCCTCATCCAGCTCGCGGATGATCTGGTCGGCGACTCGCGCCGTCCGTGCCTGCCGCGTCACCGGACGCAGAATATCGACATGCGGAATATCCTGAAGCGGCCCCATATTCGCCTGCGGGCGCGAGGTGCAGCCGCCGATCAGCAGCACCGGCGCGCGCGCAAGGGATGCGTTCGCCATCGCCGTGACCGTGTTGGTGACGCCCGGCCCGGCCGTGACCATCGCCACGCCGAAGCCGCCGGTCAGCTCGGCATGGGCATGCGCCATATGCACCGCGGCGCGCTCGTCGCGCACATCGATGATGCGGATGCCCTGCCGCGCCACATGATCCCAGATCGGCTGGATGTGGCCGCCCTGCAGGCCGAAGATGCGGTCGATGCCACGGGCCTTGAGGAAACGCGCGATCCAGGCGGCGCAGGCGTTTTCGTCGGTGTTGAGGTCTTGGGTGGCAGGATCCATAAGGGGCTTCCTCAATGCGCTCGTTTGTGGGGGGATCTATTCGGAGAGCTTTTCGATTTTGGCTCTGAGCTGACGATGCAGGATCTTGCCAGTCGCGGTGCGCGGCATGTCGTCCTCGGCGATAAGGGTCAGCGATTTCGGCCGCTTATAGCCGGCGATGCGGTCCTTGCACCAGTCGAGAATCTCCTCCGGCTTTGGCGTTGCGCCGTCATGCAGCACGATCACCGCGTGAACCCGCTCGCCCCATTTCTCGTCCGGCACCCCGATGACGGCGGCATCCTTCACGGCGGCATGCGAGCCGAGCAGAGCCTCCACCTCGGACGGATAGACATTCTCGCCGCCGGTGATGATCATGTTGCTCTTACGGTCGACGAGATAGATATAGCCGTCCGCGTCACGCCGGGCCATGTCGCCGACCGTGCAATATTCGCCGCGAAAGGCCTCCTGCGTCTTTTCGGGCAGGCGCCAATAGCCATCGAACGTGTACGGATTGGACGAGTAAAGCTCGCCGGGTTCGCCATCGGGCACTTCCTCGCCATTTGCATCGAGAATGCGGATCGGCGCCGAGCCGACACATTCCTGGCCGACCGAGCCGAGCTTGTCGAACTGCTCGTGCGGATGCAGCATCGTCACCCAGCCGGCTTCTGTCGAGCCATAGAGCTCGAACAGCCCCGAATTCTTGAAATAGTCGAGGATGGCGAGCTTGGTGTCGCGGCGAGCGGGCGCCGACGAGATCATCAGCTTGCTGACCTTGTCGACATTGTAGCGCTCGCGCGTCGCTGCCGGCAGGCCAAGCATGGTGATGTAGTGGGTCGGCACCAGCGAGGTGAAGGTGGCTTCGTTGCCGGACAGCGTGCGCAGGAGATGCTCCGGATCGAAGCTTTTGCGGCTGTAGATCGAGCAGGTCCCGCCGCAATAGGCGAAGGAGCCGAAGAAATAGAGCGAGTTGGCGTGACACATCGGCATGACGAGAAGCGCCGTGTCGCGCGCCGAAAGCCCCAGTTCCACTTCGGTGACGAGCGAGAGCAGGGCGCTGCCCTTGTGGCTGCGGATCGCGCCTTTCGGCCGGCCGGTGGTGCCGGATGTGTACATCAGCATCCACGGGTCTTCGGGCACGACAATAGGGGCGGACTCGCTGTCGGCGGCCGACGCCAGCAGATCCTCGTAGGCGCGCAAACCCGCGGGGCAGGGTGACGAGCCGAAATGGATGTAGTTCTGCTTGGGGATCGGCAGGCTCTCCCGCACCTCCTCGATGGAGCCGAGAAGCTCATCCTGCACGATGAGCGCCCGCGCCTCGCAATTCTCGACGATATAGGCGATCTCCGGGCCGACGAGGCGGAAATTGATCGGCACGGCAATCACAGCGGCCTTCGCCGTCGCCGCATAAATCTCGGCCCATTCGACGCAATTATAGGCCAGCACGGCAACGCGGTCACCCTTGGTGAGACCCAGGCCGATGAGCGCATTGGCCAAGCGGCAGGCGCGCTCGTTCCACTCACGGAAGCTCATCGACCGTTCGAGATCGCGCGCGCCGACCCGATCCGGCTGCAGGCGCGCACTCGTGCTCAGGATTTCGCCGAGATGCAGGAGCCGTCCAGACACGGGCGCGGTTTCCTCCTCCGAATTCGTTATTGAAGCGCCGGCCTTGCGGTCCGCATGACGGATGGCGATCTCACCCGAAGTCTGAGGCACGGCCGCAAGCTCGTCTGATTTCATCCTACATCCGGGATAAGGCGGCGTTAACCGGTCTTCTTCGCAGGCGCGAAAGGCACGGGCTGGTTAAGAGCGGCGGCCCGCAAATTCCGCTGCTTTCCCAAGCGTTTCCTCGATCCGAATGGCTTCGTTCCATTTCGCCATGCGCTCGGAGCGCGCGAAGGAGCCGACCTTGAGTTGATCGGCGCGCCAGCCGACGGCGAGATGTACGATCGTCACGTCCTCGGTCTCGCCTGAGCGGGCCGAGATGATCGTCCGCCAGCCGGCCTCCCGGGCCGCTTCGAAGGCGGCTCGGGTCTCGGTCAGCGTTCCCGCCTGGTTCGGCTTGATCAGCGCCGCGTTGCATGCGCCCAGCCGGGCGGCGCGGTGGATGCGCTCCGCCGATGTCACGAGATAGTCGTCACCGACCACCGCGATGCGATTGCCGACCGCCTTGGTGAAAACCGCCATGCCGGCGTCGTCATCCTCCGCGACGGGATCTTCGACCGAGACGATCGGGTAGCGGCCGCACCATTCGGTGAGCTTGGCGAGCCACGCTTCCCTCTCCAGATGGACGCCCTCGGCGGCAAACCGATAGCCGCCGCCATCACGGAATTGGGTGGCGGCGATGTCGAGCGCGATGCCGATCTCCTCGCCGGGGCGGTAGCCAGCCCGCTCGATGGCGTGGACGGTTTGATCGAGCGCCTCCTCATTCGAGCCGAATTCCGGCCACCAGCCGCCCTCGTCCGCCACACCCCTGAGGAGGCCCGCCTCGGCCATCAGGCCGCCTGCGGCGCGGTAGACCTCTGCGATCATAGCCGTCGCCTCGTCGAAAGACTGCGCCGACAGCGGCACCGCCATGATGTCCTGCAAATCGATGCGCCGCTCGGCGTGAGCGCCGCCGCCGAAAATCTGGATAATCGGCATCGGCAATCTGGGCGCGGCGCCTTGCGCGAGATAGCGCCAGAGCGATTCATTGCGGCTCGCTGCGGCAGCCTGCGCGGCTGCCATCGACACCGCGATCATGGCATTGCCGCCGAGGCGCGATTTATTCGGCGTGCCGTCGAGCGCAATCATCGCCGTGTCCAGCGCCGCCTGATCGTCCGCCGCCATGCCGGTAAGCGCCGGTGCGATCTCGTCGCGGATGGCGCGGCAGGCGGTTTCGACGCCAAGGCCGCCGAACGCCTCGCCGCCATCACGCAGATCGACCCCCTCGTTCGAGCCGCGCGATGCCCCGGCCGGCGCGATCGCCCGTCCCCGGGAGCCGTCGGCGAGCTCGATCTCGGCCTCGACGGTCGGCCGCCCGCGCGAATCCCAGACGCGCCGGGCGACGATCCTCTTAATGCGGCTATCCATTCATCTGCCTTCCGGAATGGTCATTGCCTCCCAGCCTGCCAGCACGCCGGCGAAATCCGCGGGCGGATTCACCAGCATGGCGCGGGCGGCAGCGCGCACGCGGTCCTTGTCTCGCCTCTCGGTGATATATTCGACCGGCGACTTGCCGTCGATGCGGGCAAGCAGGAGGCCGGGAAGGAGCGAGGCGGCGCGCCGTTCGACGTCGGCGGCTGGCTCCCAATCGACGAGCGGCAGATAGCTTTGCGCGAGACACAAGAAGGCTGCGATCAACTTACCACGGGAGGCAGGCACGGCGATGCTCTTCAGCAGCAGATGATTGAGGCAGAAGGCAAGATCGAAACCCGGATCGCCGAACCAGGCACATTCCGCGTCGAGAAAAACCGGACCATCTGCGCCGATGAGGATGTTTTTCGGGCTGACATCGCCGTGAATGACGGTGCGCCTCGTCGTCAACGTCCGTTCGGCAAGCCTGCGCAGCCGATCGCCGAGATCGGGATGGGCGCGCGCCGTGGCCAGCAGATAAGGCTCAAGGCGGATGGCCTGGAAGATTTCGTCCGTAGCAAACAGTTCAGGCGCGCGCGGATCGCGCGCGAAGCCGGCATGGATCGCCGCAAGCCGCGAACCGACCTCTGCCGCAAGCGCAGGGTCGACGCGCCCGCCAAGAAGTTCGGCCTTCCAGCAGCGGTAGGAGGCGGGGTCGAGATACTCCATCGCGAAGATCCTGGCCGCCGGATCGCTCGCCAGAATGCGCGGCACGGCGTCCGGCAGAATGCGGTGTGCGCCATCGAGCCAGGCGGCTTCATACAGGCTGCGCTCGACCGGCGCGAACCACTCGGCGGCGACCCTTAGCTGAGGCAAGGCGCGCTTGACGCAAAGCTTCCGGCCATCGGCTTCGACCAGCCAGATGTCGCAGGAGACGCCGCCCGCCAACGCCTCGAATCGCGCCGCCTCCGGCCCGGTCACCAGACCGGCCGAAACCAGGAATTTCTCGATCGCCGGATCGGGCGGTGCGGCAGGCTTCGCAGGCATTTGCCGAATTTACTGGAGCGCGGATTTCCTGCAAGGGCCGGCACAGAGAAGGCTCAGAATCCCAATCGCTGCGCGGCTTGTGTTTAGCCCGGAAACTGATCGCCTCTCTAATCTTCGGTAACGCTCCTGAGCGCTCATTTCCGAGGTTACAAAAATGTAACCGCATGCAGAACCGCCCGCAACCTTGCCTCGCTATTGCTGGCCGAGCGCAGCTTCAAGTGCCCGGCGGCATCGAGCGGCGCTCGTTCGGCGAAACGAGGGGTGCGGCAACGGATACGGCGGCTCTAACAACCGGCTGAGCTTGAACGGCACTGGCGCGGGGTCTCTCACCCCGGTCCGGCAGAGGGAGGAAAGATTGGTGACGGTTTCGGAGGCTGCTCCCAGCGCGGGATGGTCTGCGCGGACGATCTTCCTTTGCGGGCTGGCGCTGATCACCTTCTTCCGGCTGCTCGTCGCCGACAGTCTCGAGCTCCATTTCGACGAGGCCTATTACTGGTACTGGGCGCAGAATCCTCAGCTCTCCTATTACGACCATCCGCCGATGGTGGCCTGGCTGATCTGGGCCGGCACCGCGATCGCCGGCGACAGCGAGCTGGGCGTCAGGCTGATCGGGCAGTTCACCACCTTCATCGCCTCCTGGCTGATCTTCGACGCGGCCGAGCGGCTTTACGGCGAACGCGCCGCGCTGCTTGCCGGCTTCGGCATGCAGGCAACGCTGCTTCTCGGCGCCGGCAGCATTCTGATGACGCCGGATGCGCCGCTGATGTTCTTTCTCAGCCTGATGATCTGGTCACTCGTCAGGCTGTGCCTCGAGCCGGAGTGGTACTGGTGGCCGCTTGCCGGGATTGCCGGCGGGCTCGCGATGTTGAGCAAATACACCGCGGCGCTGACGGCGTTTTCCGTGCTGTTCTGGATGCTGGCCAGCCCGGCGATCCGGTGCTGGCTGAAGACGCCCTGGCCTTGGATCGCGCTTGCCCTGGCGTGCCTGTGCTTCTCCCCGGTCTTGATCTGGAACTACGAGCACGGCTGGGTTTCGTTCGGCAAGCAGGGCGGGCGGCTCGACTGGTCGCATGGCCTGCATCCCGGCTATGTCGCCGAATTCATCGGCGGTCAGATCGGCGTGATCACGCCGCTGCTCTTCGGTCTTTTGATACTGGCCATCTGGCAGGCGGGCGGGCGCGCGCTGAGTGACCGAAGGCCGGTCGACATGCTGCTGGTCAGCCTGTTCCTGGTGCCGGCCGGCTTCTTCCTGCTGCAATCGCCTTTCCTGCGCGTGCAGGCGAACTGGCCGGCTCCCGCCTGGCCCGCCGCTTTTCTTGCTCTCGCTGCACTTGCGGCCGAGGCGCCCGATGCCGGAGCGTTCTGGCGCTGGTCGCGCTGGGGGCTGATGAGCGGCGCCGGGCTGGTGATACTGGTATGGGGATATGCGCTGAGCCCCGACCTGCTCTGCCTCCGGAACGATCCGCTCAGGGTCATGCGCGGCAACCTGGAGTTCGTCGGTGAAATCGCCGATCTGGCAAGCCACGAGGGCACCGAGCGGATCATCGTGCCGGACTATGCGACGGCGAGCATCCTGCGCTTTTATGCTCCGAGAACGCTCGCGATAATCCATGTCGCGACGGAGCCGCGCTATATCGGCTTTGCCGAGCCCGTGCCGCCGCCCGGCAAGCATGGCCTCATCGTTTCACGCAAGCCCGATCTGCCCGCCAATCTCACCGGTCTGTTCCAGCCGCTCGGCGCGGCGAGGACCGTCGCGCGCAAGCAAGGCGGCTGCGCGCTGCAGACCTATTATGTCTATCGCGCGATACGGAAATCCAATGGCTGAAAGCTGGGCTGAGGATGCCGGTGAGATGCCGGGCACCGAAGTGCGCGCGGAGGCGGCTGAGCGTGAACGCGAATTTCTGGCGGAACTCGTCGGCGCCGGAAAGGCGCGAGAGGCAAAGGCGGTCCAGCGCAAAGCGCCGAGCCTGTCGATCATCATTCCGACCTACAATGAGAGCGGCAATGTTGGGGCGATCGTCGCCGGTATCGAAGCGGCACTGCCGGCCGGGGACTGGGAGATCATCTTCGTCGATGACGACAGTCCGGACGGCACCAGCGCGCTGGCGCGAAGCCTGGCAGAGAAAGACACGCGGGTTAGGTGCATCCGGCGAATCGGGCGCCGCGGCTTATCCAGCGCAGTCATCGAAGGCATCCTTTCGTCGTCGGCCGAATATGTGGCGGTCATGGACGGCGACGGGCAGCATGACGAAGCGCTCCTCGCACATATGCTGAACCTGTTGCGCAACCGAGCCGCCGAGATGGTGATCGGCAGCCGCTATCTCGGCGGGGGCGATGCCGGCGGGCTGGCGGCGAAACAGCGCCACACCATGAGCCGGTTCGGAACGCTGGCGGCACAGCGCTTCCTCGGGGTCGAGATCCACGATCCGATGAGCGGCTTTTTCATGATGCCGCGCGCGCTTTTCGACACGGTGGCAGGCGCGCTTTCCGGCCAGGGCTTCAAGATCCTGCTCGATATATTGGTGTCCCTGCCGAAGCCGGTGCGGGTGATCGAGGTGCCCATGGTGTTTCGCGCGCGCCTTGCCGGTGAGAGCAAGCTCGACATGTCGGTGTTGATGGCTTTCGCGCGCATGCTGATCGACAAGACTGCCGGGCGCTATGTCCCCACCGAATTCGTGCTGTTTCTGATGGTCGGCGCGAGCGGCGTGCTCGTGCATCTGACGGCATTGCGTCTGGCTTTGACGGCCGGCATCAGCTTCGATGCCGCTCAGGTCGCTGCGTCGTTCACGGCCATGACCTCCAATTTCTGGTTCAACAACCGCGTCACCTTCTGCGACCGGCGGCTCCGCGGCCTGCGTTTTCTCATCGGCCTGATCTCATTCTATGCCGTCTGCTCGTTCGGCCTCATCGGCAATATCGGCGTTGCCCATCTGTTATTCACCCGCCGATATTCCTGGTGGGCGTCTGGTATTGCGGGGGCGGTGGCCGGTGCGGTATGGAATTACGCTGCCAGTTCGTTTGTGACGTGGCGGCGCCGCAAATAGCCCACAGACTTGCGTAAATATGTAAAGCGTGCGCGTTTTGACCGGCCGCCAAGTACGGCAAATATCGATCCGCTGCCCGCTGGCTGAATTCATGCGCAACGCTCGAATTTGCGGCAAGCGGCAATGGGATTAACAGATGAAGGTTTTGTTGATCGAGGATGATGAGGAGACAGCCGGCTATATCGCTTCGGGGCTGAAGCAGGACGGCCATGTCGTCGAAGTCGCCGGCGACGGCCGCGATGGCCTGCTTCTCGCGTCGAACAAGACCCACGATATCCTGATCGTCGACCGTGCGCTGCCGGACATGGACGGGCTTTCGATCGTGCGGACGTTCAGGGCCAATGGTGGCACCACACCGGTGATTTTCCTGACCACCATGAGCAGCATCGAAGACCGGGTCAAAGGCCTCGAGGCCGGCGGCGATGATTATCTCGTCAAGCCCTTCGCATTCGCCGAACTGCGCGCCCGCGTGCAGGCGCTTAGCCGCCGTCCGCCCATCACCCAGTCGGAGACGGTGTTGCGGGTCGGTGATCTCGAAATGGACCTGATTCGCCGCAAGGTGACGCGCGGCGGCCAGGAAATCGATCTGCAGCCGCTCGAATTCCGGATGCTGGAATATTTCATGCGCAATAAGGGCCGGGTCGTGACCCGGACGATGCTGCTCGACCGGGTTTGGGATTTTCATTTCGACCCGAAGACCAAGGTGATCGAGGCGAATATCTCCCGCCTGCGCAACAAGATCGACAGGCCGTTCCGAGAGCCGCTCCTGCATACTCTGCGCGGCTCCGGATATGTGCTCGAATCGCATGGCGCCGCAAAATGATCCCGGCCATTTTCCGCAGCTCGCCGTTCCGCATCACGCTCTTGTACCTGCTGTTCTTCGGCATGACGGTGACGTTCATGATGACGTTCATCTATTTTCATGCCTCGTTCGAATTCAAGAAGACTCTCCGGGACCAGGTCAGAGCCGAAATGTCGTTCCTGCAGAGTATCTTCAAGAAAGGCGGCTATGATGAGCTTTCGCGCACCATCCAGGTGCATCTGAACGCGCCGTCGACGGGCATGTTCCTCTACGCCATCCTCGATAAGCAGGACAACCAGCTCTTCGGCAATTTGCCGACCGACAAGCTGATCGAAGGCTGGAACGAGGTCTACATCAAGAACAACATCGTCGATCCCGGGGACGAAGGCGGGTCACTCCTGCTGATGCTGGGCAGCCGCCTCGCGAACCGCAATCTCCTGGTCGTGGGCGCGGGCATGGACCAGGCCAACGACCTGCGCGATATCATCATCAAGTCGCTGATCAGCTCTCTCGCCTTGGCGCTGCCGCTCGCTCTCGGCAGTGGCCTGCTGCTCAGCCGTGCGGCGCTTGCCCGCGTCTCGACGATCCACCGCGCCAGCCGCAGGATCATGGCAGGCGATTTGTCCCGCCGCCTGCCCGTGCGCGGCAGCGGCGATGAATTCGATCAGCTCTCGCAAAGCATTAACGCCATGCTCGAGCGCATCGAAGAGCTCATGGGCACGATGAAGCAGGTGACGAACGACATCGCCCATGATCTGCGAACGCCGCTCGGCCGGCTGCGGCAGCGGCTCGATACCGCCCGATCGGGCGAGCCGACCATCGAAGGCTGCCTTGCCGCGCTCGAAAAGGCCAAGGCCGATACGGATCAGATCCTGCGGATCTTCGATGCATTGCTCCAGATCGGACAGATCGAAGCGCTCGACATGCGCAAGCTGTTCAAGACGGTCGACCTGTCGGAGCTTGCATCGGAACTCGTCGATATTTATCAGCCGCTTGTCGCCGAGAAGGGGCAGCGCCTCACGGCAAAAATCGCGCCGGGACATTACGTGCAGGGCCATCGGGAACTGATCGCGCAGATGCTGGTCAATCTGATCGAGAATGCGATCAACCATTGTCCGAAGGGAGCCCTCATCAGCCTGTGGCTCGGCAGCAATGGCGGACGTGTGATGCTGGTTCTGGCCGATACCGGGCCCGGCATTCCGGCCGAGCGTCGCAGGAAGATCTTTCAGCCGTTCTTCCGGCTGGAGCGCAGCTGCAAGACACCGGGCAACGGGCTGGGGCTGGCGCTGGTGCGCTCGATCGCGGCAATCCACGGGATCGGAATTTCCCTCGGCGACAACGCGCCGGAACTCGAGGTCAGGCTGATATTTCCCGACCGCAGCCGGTTTGCGCGCATCCAGGTCGAGGCCGATGCAGCAGCCAGACGGCCGATCGAGGCGCAACCCAGTGCTCGCCCCAGGCTGGCGTGAGCGCGGCGTAGCGACGCGCCTTGGCGATTTCATCGGATATTCAATTTCCGCTTGCTAGCCCAGGCTTATGGGAAATTGCTTGGGATTATTGAGATGCTTGAGCGCACCGGATCAAGTAATGCCGATCGCTTGCAGGAGACGAGATCACGCATGGAAGGTAGGAAACGGTCGGCACCGACCCGGTTGCTCCATTTCCTGCTTGCGGCCGCGGTGCTCTATCAGCTTTTCGGCAGCCTTGTCATGCACCGGCCGCGACCTCCCAGTCGTGCAGGTGACTTTGCTTTCGATGTGCACGAATATGTCGGTCTCGCCAGCATGGGCGTGATTATTCTCTTCTGGCTCTGGGGCACGATCCGCCAGCGCGAACACGGCCTGGGCTCTCTCTTTCCCTGGTTCTCGGCTAGGCGCCTTGGGGCCGTCGCGACAGATTTCGGTGCGCATGCACTGGCGCTGGCCAGGCTTCACCTACCGATGCCCGCCGAGGAAACGCCCCTTGCGAGCGCCGTTCATGGCCTCGGCCTGCTGACTGCCACCGTCATGGCGGTGACCGGAACCATCGTCTACACGCAGATGGCGCCGGACGGCGCGCTGACCGATTTCGGCCGCCAGTCCCTGACTTTGCATCACCTGCTCGCCAATCTGATGTGGGCCTATCTGATCGGCCACGCCGCTCTTGCCGTGCTGCATCAGCTTTACGGTCACCGCGTTCTCCAGCGCATGTTCTCGGTCTGAGGCGCATTCTGCTGGCGAACAATTTATCGTTCGATTACCATTTGCTCCCTGCAAGCGGCGCATAAGCCGCCAACGGTTCTGGGGCGAAGGGGAAATGGCGCAAGGGGTAGCGGAAGAGATTCAATTCACGGTCAACGGCAGGGAGGTGCGGGTCTCGGGTGATCCGAAGATGTCGCTCCTCGCCGTGCTGCGTGGCGAACTCGGCCTCCTCGGCACGAGGTTCGGCTGCGGCGCGGGCCAGTGCGGCGCGTGCAATGTGCTCGTCGACGGACATGCGGTCACCGCCTGCGATATGCCACTCTGGTCGGCGGCGGGCAAATCCATCACCACCGTCGAAGGTCTTGGGACGCCGGACCGCCCGCATCCGCTGCAAAAGACGTTTCTCGCCGAGCAGGCGGCGCAATGCGGCTATTGCATCTCGGGCATCCTGATTTCCGCCGCCGCGCTTTTAGAGCGAAATCCGAAGCCGAGCGAGGCGGATGTCCGCTTGGCGCTCGACCGCAATCTGTGCCGCTGCGGCGCCCATAACAGGATCATGCGGGCCGTGCTCAGAGCGGCCGAGGAGATGAGCCCGGCATGAGCACCCCTGACAACACCGCCGCCTCCAATCTGCGGGGCAATCTTCGCACCAATCCCGTGCTGTCGCGCTGGGTCCGGCTGCGGCCCGATGGCGTCGTGGAAATCTGTCCCGGCAAGGTCGAGATCGGCCAGGGGATTCTGACGGCGCTGGCGCAAATCGCCTCCGACGAGCTGGATGTGGCGCTGGAGCACATCCGGACGGTCCCGGCGAATACGGCGGCGGGGCCGAATGAAGGCATGACCTCGGGCAGTATGTCGATCCAGGATTCCGGTATGGCCGTGCGCCAGGCCTGCGCCGAGGCGAGGGCGATCCTGCTGGCGGCCGCGGCAGCGCGGCTCGGCGCTCCGGTCGAGAGCCTGTCTGTCGAGGACGGCATCATACGCGGGGAAGGGAATCTCTCCGTCTCCTATGCCGATCTGGCGGGCGAAGGGCTGCTAGAGCGCGAGGCGACCGGCACCGTTGCGCCGAAATCTGTCGCCGCGCGGCGCCTTACAGGCGCCTCGGTCGAGCGGGTCGACCTGCCCGACAAGATCTTCGGCGCGCCGCGCTATATCCACGATCTGGTTCTGCCCGGCATGCTCCATGGCCGCGTGCTGCGCCCTTCCGCGCCGGGCGCAACGCTCGTCAGCCTCGATGCCGAGCCGATCCGGCAGATGTCGGGCGTCAAGGCGGTTGTGCGCGATGGCAGCTTCCTCGGCGTCGTTGCTGATACCGAATGGCACGCCGGCCACGCGCTTGAGGCTCTGCGCAAGGCGGCGGTCTGGCGCGAGCCGGAGCGGCAATTGCCGGATGAAGCCAACCTGACCTCTTGGCTGAAATCCGCGCGCAGCGAAGAGAACACCGTGGTCGATCGCGTCGCAGACGGTACATCTTCCGCCGCGCGAAGCTTCGCGCAGAACTACTCAAAGCCCTTTATCGCGCATGCCTCGATCGGCCCGTCCTGTGGCATCGCCCAGTTCGCCGAAACCGAGGACGGCCAACCGATGCTGCGCGCCTGGACGCACAGCCAGGGCATCTTCAATCTGCGCAAGGACCTCTCGATCTTGCTCGCCATGCCGCCCGGGGCGATAGTCGTCGAACATCGCGAGGGCGCCGGCTGCTACGGGCATAATGGTGCGGACGACGTGGTGCTGGATGCCGTTCTGCTGGCGCGCGCCGTTCCGGGCAGCCCGGTCCGCGTCCAGTGGTCGCGCGAGGACGAGCTCGGATGGTCGCCCTTCGGCTCGGCCATGGCGATCGGTATCGAAGCCGATCTCGATGCGGCCGGCGGCATTCAGGCTTGGCGGCACGAGATCTGGAGCAACGGCCACACCAGCCGGCCCGGCCGCGCCGCCACGCCGACTCTGCTTGCGGCGTCCGACATCGAGGCGGCCTTTCCTCGACTGCCGGCGGTCAATGTCCCGCTCGCGGGCGGCGGTGGATCGGAGCGCAACGCCGTGCCACCCTACGATCTTCCGGTACTACGCATCATCACCCACCACGTCACCGACATGCCAATCCGCACCTCGGCGCTCCGGTCGCTGGGCGCCTTTGCCAATGTGTTCGCGATCGAATCCTTCATGGACGAGCTTGCGGCCGACGCGGGCGAGGATCCGGTCGCCTTCCGCCTGCGCCAGCTTTCCGATCCGCGCGCAAAGGCAGTGATCGAGGCCGCAGCCGAGCGCTTCGGCTGGGCCGGCCGGCAGAAGAGCGAGGGCATCGGCCACGGCGTCAGTTATGCCCGCTATAAGGGGCGCGGCGCCTATTGCGCGGTTATCGCTGAGGTCGAGGCCGGCCGCGAGCTTCGCGTTCGCCGTCTGGTTCTCGGTGCCGATGTCGGCGAGGCGATCAATCCGGACGGCGTTGCCAATCAGATCGAGGGTGGGGCCATCCAGGCGACGAGCTGGACTGTGAAGGAGGCCGTGCATTTCGACCGTACACGGATCACCAGCGACAATTGGGAAGCCTATCCGATCCTGCGCTTCTCCGAGGTGCCCGCCGTGGAGGTCGTCCTCTGCAACCACCCGGATGAGCCGGTGATGGGCGCCGGCGAGGCCGCGCAGGGGCCGACCGCGGCGGCGATAGCCAATGCGCTCTATGATGCGATTGGTGTGCGCGTACGCGACCTTCCGCTGACGCCCGAGCGCATTGTCGCGGCGATGGGATAGGAGCGCTGGCGGATGAGATTGCGGCTTCTGAGCGGCGGCGCGGCGCAGGCGCTGGTGAACTCCCTCGCGGCGCAATTCAAGGCGGAAACCGGTTTTGACATCGACGGCACGTTCGGCGCGGTCGGCGCCATGAAAGCACGCCTGCTCGAGGGCGATCCGGCCGACCTGCTGATCCTGACACGCGCGCTGATCGACGGGCTCGCCGCGGATGGTGAGCTCGACCCGACGACGATTGCCGATCTCGGCCCCGTCAGGACCGCCATCGCGGCTAGGGCCGGCGATCCCGCCCCGGCAGTTTCGGACGCGCGTGCCTTGGGCGAAGCTCTGCGCGCCGCCGACGCGATCTATTTCCCCGACCCGAAGCTGGCTACGGCGGGCATCCATTTCGCCAAGGTGCTCGCCGCGCTTGGCCTTGCCGAGGACGCGGCCGGGCGGCTTCGGACCTTTCCCAATGGCGCGACGGCAATGCGCGAGCTGGCGGCCTCGCGGGATGCCCGGCCAATCGGCTGCACGCAGGTCACGGAGGTCCTCGCAACGCCAGGCGTCGCTCTGGTCGACGTGCTGCCGCCGGAATTTGAGCTGGCGACCACCTACACGGTCGGCGTCACGACGCGCGCGGCCAATCCGGACGCCGCCCGCCGCCTCGCCGCCATGCTGACCTCGCCCGAAGCGGCGGAGATCCGGCACTGGGTCGGGATCGGCCGGTGAGCCGACCCGTCACGCCCTGAGCAGCACCGCGAGTCCTTGCGCGATATAGACCGCGCCGATGCCCATGACGACGCGCCTCGTCCACTGGCGGAACTGGATGTCGGTCATGCGCTCCAGCACGGCGCGGCTGGCCGAGGTGCCGACAATGGCCATCACGACCGCGAGCCCGAAAATCGTCCAGTCCAGGTCGGGTTTCATTGCCGTGAGCCCGCCGAAATAGACGAGCTTGGTGAAATGGGTGATCACCTGACAGGTCGCCTTAGTGGCGACCACGGACCGCCGGTCCATCATCGTGCGCACGAAGAAAATGTCGAGCATCGGGCCGGAGACACCGGAAATGAGCTGCAGGGCGGTGCCGACGAAGCCGGAGATTTCTGCGCCACCCGGCTTGTCCGCGCGCGGCGCGAAGCGATCCGGGATAGAGACGGCCACGAACGGCATCGCGCCGAGCACGATCAACACCATCGCGCGGTTTGGCAGGATGCGCACCAGGGCAAAGATGGCCAGGGCCGCGAGCAGCCCTATCGCATAGCGCGCGAAGATGATCCAGTTGACATAGCGCATCCAGAGCGTCGCGCGCCAGCCATTCGAGGTCATCTGCGAGATGGCGTGCAGCACCATGGCGCTCGGCACGGGCAGGATCGGCAGCAGCACGCCCATTAGGATCATGCCGCCGGCCATGCCGAAGATGCCCGACAGGAACGACGTGGCGAGCACGATGACTGACAGAGCGAGGGTAAGCGTGGCCGAAATCAGCACGGGCGGGAACTACCTGATTGGGACGGCGGTGCAGGATGACCGCACCGCCGTCATATGCCAAGCAGATTCTGCCGCACCCGGCGCAGATGCCCCATCAGCGCAGTCTCCGCCTTTTCCGCGTCGCGGGCGCGCAAGGCGGCGACGATCTGGCGGTGCTCCCTGCGATAGGCCTCTCGGCGCTCGTGCGTGAGGCTCTTGCGCTTGAGCGCGCCCCAATCGGCCTGGTCGCGGGCACGGGTGATGGCGGTGTAAAGGCCGATGATCAGCCGGTTATGCGTGGCCTCGGCTATGGCTTGGTGGAGAGCTGAATCCCAATGCTCGAAGGCTTCGAAGCTTTCGCTGCCCTCGGCATTGCGGTTGCAAAGCTCCATGCGCTCGAAATCGCTGACCGTTGCATTGGCGACCGTCAAGGCCGCAATGCGCGGCTCGATCAGGAGTTCTTGTCTCCATGATCTCGGTTGGGCTTGCATCACTTACTTTGAGGAGTGCGGGCCGGGTTTCCTGCTCGGCGGATGCCGGCCGCTCGGCGACGAAAGTGCCGCTGCCGATTAGGCGCACGACGCGGCCTTCGGCTTCGAGCGCGGCGAGGGCATTGCGCACGGCGCTGCGTGGCACATCGAGCTTCTTGGCGACGGCTCGCTCGGTCGGCAGTTTGGCTCCCGCCGCATACTCACCGGACGCAATGACGTCCAGCAACCATTGGCGCACCTGCTGCCCGCCGCGCCGGCCGAGAACGGAGATTTGGCTCATGCTCATAGTCTTATTGGTATACCAATATCCCGAAGAAAGCAATATGGTCTATCGCTTATGGGCAGGTTGAATTGACTCGCATCAAACCAAAGCATAGAATTCAATTCAATTGGTAAACCGATTGGGAGCATCATGAAATTCGCCTGCTTTGCCGGTAAGGACGGTCCTCAGATCGGGATGATCGACGAAACGGGGGAGGGCATCCGGCCCCTCGACGGCGTTGCCGATATGGTCGATCTGATCAAGCGCTATGAGGCGATCCGGCCGGGCCTGCCGGCGAGCGGCGCGTCCATCCCGCTCTCTTCCGTCAAGCTCCTGGCGCCGATCGCCGCGCCCCGCCGCAATATTTTTTGCGTCGGCAAGAACTATCGGGACCACGCCAAGGAATTCGCCGGCAGCGGCTATGAGGCGGGCGCGGTGAAGGGAGCCGAGATCGATGAATATCCGGCCGTATTCACCAAGCCGGCAAGCAGCGTCGTCGGACCGGATGCGGCGGTCGGCCTGCATCCGCAGATCACTTCGGCGGTCGATTACGAGGCCGAGCTGACGCTGGTCATCGGCAAGTGCGGCCGCGATATCCCGCGAGAGGACGCCTACGGACACATCTGGGGCTACACGATCATCAACGATGTGACTGCGCGAGACCGGCAGCGCAATCACAAGCAGTGGTTCATGGGCAAGGCGCTCGACACATTCTGCCCGATGGGGCCCTGGATCACCACGGCCGACGAGGTCGATCCGGAAAATCTCGACGTCAAATGCTGGGTCAATGGCGAGCTCAGGCAGAACGCCAATACGCGCGACCTGATCTTCGACATCCCGACCCTGATAGCAACCATCTCCGCCGGGCTCACGCTTGAGCCCGGCGATCTGATCGCGACCGGCACGCCTGCAGGCGTCGGTCTCGGCTTCAACCCGCCGAAATTTCTCAAAACCGGCGACGTCGTGTCGATGTCGATCACAGGGCTCGGCACACTCACCAACCGGTTTGTCTGATGGCGGCGCCCGGCATCATAGCCGATGCGAAGCGGGCGGAACGGGCCGCCACGCACGGTCGCGCGGCCGGGACATCGGAGCCGCCGGCCTGGCGGACGCGCCTCAGCCTCGAGAACATCGTCATGGGCGCGGCGGTTCTCTCGGTCATCATCCTGATCGTGCTGCCGCTCCTCTCGCTGCTGATCGGCAGCGTCGCCGCCGATGGCGGGCTGAGCCTTGGCCATTTCCAGGAGGCGTTCTCCAGCCGGCTCTACACCACGCCGCTTCTCAATTCACTGATCCTCGGATCCTGGGTGGGGCTGTTCAGCATCCTGGTCGGCGTGCCGCTCGCCTGGGCGGTCAGCCGCACGAATGTCCCCGGCAAGAGGCTGATCAAGACAACGGCGACGCTCTCCTATCTCTCGCCGCCTTTTCTGACCGCGATCGCCTTCGTCAATCTGCTGAGCCCCAATGCCGGCCTCATCAATATCTTTATGCGCGATGTCGCCGGCCTCCCCTGGCTGACCTTCAACATCTTCACCATGAGCGGACTCGTCCTGGTGACGGTGCTGCACACCTTCCCCTTCGTCTATCTCCTGACCTCGACGGCGTTGCGTTCGGTCGATGCATCCTTCGAGGAAGCCGCGCAGATCCTCGGGGCGAGCAAGTGGCGCACGGCGCTGGTCATCACCGGGCCGCTGGTCGCACCGGCTATCCTCTCCGGCACGCTCATCGCCTTCGTCAACGCCATCGCGCTGTTCGGCTCGCAGGCGATCGTCGGCCTGCCCGGCCGCGTCGTCACCCTGCCGACGCGCATCTATGCGCTGTTCGATTATCCGCCCGAATACGGCCTCGCCTCGGCGCTTTCGCTGGTGTTCATCGCCATCACCATCGCGGCGCTTTATCTGCAGCGCGCCTTTCTCGCCCGCCGCTCCTATGTGACGCTCGCCGGCAAGGGCGCGCGGCCGCAGCTCGTCGATCTCGGCCCGGCGCGGTGGGCGCTTTTCGGGTTCTGCGTGCTGGTGTTCATCGTCGCGATCGTCGCGCCTTATGCAACGCTGATCGCCGTCTCGCTAAGCAAGAGCTGGGGCATCAATTTCTGGCAGAACCTGACGCTCGACAATTACAAATTCATCCTGTTCGATTACGACGTCACCCAGCGGGCGATCCGCAACAGCCTCATCCTCGCGGTCTTCGCCGCCACCGCTGCCGTGATGCTCGGTGCGCTGATCAGCTGGATCGACCTGCGCACCAAGCTGCCGGGCCGTCGCCTTCTCGATTACGCGGCTCTGATCCCGCTGGGCCTGCCCGGTATCGTCATGGCCGTGGCGCTGATCCAGTTCTGGCTGCGCATGCCGATCGCGCTTTACGGCACCATGACCATCCTGCTGCTCGCCTATGTCGCGCGCTACATGCCGCTCGGCGTGCGCTCGGCGAATAGCGCTCTGCAGCAGATCGATCCGTCGCTGGAGGAGAGTGCGCGCATTCTCGGAGCCTCCTGGGGTACCACGATGCGCGAGGTGACGCTGCCGCTGATCCGGCCGGCGCTGTTTGCGGGATGGCTGCTCATCTTTGTGCCGGTGATCCAGGAGCTCAGCGCTTCCATCCTCTTGTTCAGCTCCGAGTCGATCACGCTGGCGGTCGCTGTCTACAATCTTTATGAAACCGGATATACCGAACCCGTCGCCGCGCTGGCGATGATCAACATGGCGATCATCAGCACGGCAATCTGGCTCGCCTCCAAGCTCGGCGGGAGCGGTACCGAAAGCGCAGGAGTATCATCCTGATGGCCGGCATCACGATCTCGGACGTCTCGAAAAGCTATGGCGGCAAGGCAATGGGTGCGGCGCTGAGCGGGCTCGATCTGGAGATCCACGACAACACCTTCGTCACGCTGCTCGGGCCATCGGGTTGCGGCAAAACCACTACCTTGCGCCTCATCGCCGGCTATCTGGTGCCGGACAGCGGCACCATTCATGTCGGCAGCCGCCTTTTGTCCTCGCGTGAGGGGGTGGTGCCGCCGGAGCGGCGCGGCATGGGCATGGTGTTCCAGAATTACGCCGTATGGCCACATAAGACGGTATTCGAGAACGTCGTTTTCGGCCTCCGCATCCGAAAGGTTCCAGCGCATCAGGCGCGTGAGCAGGTGGCGAAGGCCCTCGCTCTGGTCAATCTCTCCGGCCTCGAAAGCCGGCTTCCGAGTGAACTCTCCGGCGGTCAGCAGCAGCGCGTGGCGCTTGCCCGCAGCCTCGTCGTCGAGCCGGAAATCCTGCTGCTCGACGAACCCTTGAGCAATCTCGATGCCAAGCTGCGCGAGAGGATGCGCGGCGAGCTGAAGGAGCTTCAGCGCCGCACCGGCATCACCTTCGTCTATGTCACGCATGACCAGGCCGAGGCGCTCGCCCTGTCGGACCAGATCGCGGTGATGCATGGCGGTATGCTGCAGCAATTCGGAACGCCGCAGGAGGTCTATGCGCGGCCGGCGAACCGGATCGTTGCCGATTTCATGGGGCTGGTGAATCTGCTGCCCGGCCGGCTCGAGTCCGCCGCGAATGGCGAGGCGCGTGTGGTGACGGCCGGAGGCTTCAGCCTGACGCTTGCTCTGCCAAAGGGCATGAGCCAAGGCACCGAGGTCGAGGTCGCCATCCGGCCGGAGAATATCAGCCTCGCGCCGGAAGCCTCGGCATCGTCCTCAGCCGGCCACGGCACCATCCGTGATCAGACCTTTCTCGGCAATATCAACGAATATTTCGTCAGTCTCGGCGGCGGCGAGAAGCTGCGCGTCCAAACTCATCCGTCGCAGCAATTCGCGATCGGTGAGCGGGTCGCCATCTCGGTTGCTGCCGAGCATTGCAATCTGTTTCCGCGCGCCGGCGCCAAGAGCATGGCGGCCTAGTACAGATCGATGGAGAAACACATGGTTGGTGAGGAGCCCGTCGAGGGACGCGAGCATTGGACGACGAAGGGCGATGTGAAGCTCTTCCTCTGGGAAAAGCGCGCGGTGACGCCGGAAGAGCGGGGCACGGTGCTGTTCGTGCATGGCTCGTCCATGGCCTCGCAGCCGACCTTCGACCTCACCGTGCCGGGCCGGCCGAACTCATCGGTGATGGACTGGTTCGCCAGGCGCGGCTTCGAGACCTGGACGGTCGATATGGAGGGTTATGGCCGCTCGGATAAGCACCGCGACATTAATTGCGACATCGCCAACGGCGCCGACGATCTGGCTGCTGCGACCAGCTACATCATGAAGACGCGCAATCCCGGCCCCATGTTCGTCTACGGCATCTCCTCGGGCGCGCTCCGGGCGGCGGCCTTCTGTGAGCGGCACCCGGAGCGGGTGAAACGGCTTGCGCTCGATGCTTTCGTGTGGACCGGCAAGGGCTCACCGACGCTCGCCGAGCGCGCCAAGCGTCTGCCGGAGTTCAAGGCGAAAAACCGCCGGCCCGTCGACCGCGCTTTCGTGCACAGCATCTTCAACCGCGACCATCCGGGTGCGGCCGAAGAGAAGGTGGTCGAAGCCTTCGCCGATGCCATCCTGGCGCTCGACTCCTCCATGCCGACCGGCACCTATGTCGACATGACATCAAAGCTGCCGGTGGTCGATCCGGCGAAGATCACCGTGCCCACGATCATCATGCGCGGCGAATATGACGGCATCGCCAGCTTCGACGACCTGATCGAGTTCTTCAAGCTCCTGCCGAATGCCGACAAGCAGTTCGCGGTGATGCCGGGCATCTCGCACGCCTCGTTTCAGCAGAAGAATTACGAGCTGGTCTATCACATTCTCTATAGCTTCTTTACCCAGCCCGAGCCGGTCTACCGTGGCGGGCATTGAACAAAATCAGCAGCGGCCGTGCTGCAAGCAAATGGAGGAAAACGGATGATTGGAGTTTCGAAGCGCTGCTTCTTATTGGGGCTATCGGCGCTGGCGCTCGCCGCCGCCGCGCCCGGGGCGGCACAGTCAGCGGATGCGGTCGACGCCGCGGCAGCCAAGGCCGAGGGCAAGGTTGTCTGGTACACCTCCACGCCGATCGAAACGGCCAACAAGGTCGCCAAGCTGTTCGAGGAGAAGACCGGCCTGAAGGTGGAAATGTTCCGCTCCGGCGGCACCGCCATTCTGCGCCGCTTCATGCAGGAATATGCAGCCAAGCGCATCGGCGCCGACGTCCTCACCACTTCCAATCCGGCTGCGGCGAACCAAATGGCGGAGAAGGGCGTTTTCGTCGCCTTCAAGCCGGAGGGCTTCGACAAGATTCCTGGCGAGGCGAAGGATGCGCAAGGGCGCTGGATCGCCCAGCGCCTCAATATGATGACGATCTTCGTGCGCACCGACAAAGTGCCGGAAACCGACCGGCCGAAGACCTGGTCCGATCTCACCGACCCGAAATATAAGGGCAAGCTGGTGACCACCGATCCGTCATTCACCTCGCTTCAGGTTTCGGTCGTCGGCATGCTCTCGAAGAAGTTCGGCTGGGACTATTACGAGAAGCTTCGCAAGAACGACATCATGATCGTGCCGGGCAATCAGCAGGTGACGGATAATCTGAAGCGCGGGGAGCGGCTGATCGCGGCGGACGCGCTCAACTCCTACGCGGCCGATGCCCGCAAGGACGGCCACCAGATCGCCACCGTCTATCCGACGGAAGGCACGTTTGTCATTCCCTCGCCGACAGGCGTCGTCAAAGGCTCGCCCAATCCGAATGCCGCCAAACTCTTCGCCGCATTCATGATCAGCCCTGACGCACAGAAGATCTTTCCGGAAGACGGCGGCTATGCCGCGCGGACGGATGTCGCGCCGCCGGCCGGCAATCCGGAACTCGGCACGTTGAAGACCATCCCTGTGGATTACAGCTTCATCGAAAAGCAGGGATCGAGCATCAAGAAGAAGTTCAGCGAGATCTTTCAGTGAACGCCGGAGCTCCGGCATTCGACCAAAGTTGCAGGCCGCCTCGGCGCGAGTTGCAAGAGCGCCGATATTACGAGCTGGCTACATAAAAAACCGGCGTTCGGAGGTGCAATGTATCCCACCAAATGGGAGATTTCGATTGCCACGCCCGGATGCCTGAC
Source organism: uncultured Alphaproteobacteria bacterium (assembly GCA_963798805.1). Taxonomy (GTDB): domain Bacteria; phylum Pseudomonadota; class Alphaproteobacteria; order Rhizobiales; family Rhodomicrobiaceae; genus CAVZCK01. The sequence goes on along the minus strand of CAWCVC010000010.1, from coordinate 1,107,624 downwards.
CGATAGTCGTTATCGGCGAGAAGCATTTCGCATTCAAATAAGAAATGCATCGCCGCTCATGAGAAGCGGGTGCAGATACCGCTCAGGCGTCCACCGGCGCTGATGACGAAAACCAAGGCTACTCAGGGAGGAACATGCCATGCCAAAGCCTCGACTTTTGGCCCGTGCAGCCGCCATAGGCGGGCTTGCAGCCGGATTTCTGGCCTTCGCCTATGCCATCGCGCTGCCAGGCGCGCCGGCCTGGTCGGCGGAGGCTAAGGACATCAAATGGGGCACCGGCTCGATCGGCTCGTCGGGGCACAAGGCATTGGTTGCGCTCGCCGGCGTGCTGAACAAGGCGATGCCGGAATTCCGCATCACCGTGATGCCGACGCCGGGGGCCGTGACCACGGTGAAGGGCTTCGCCACAGGCGAATTCGACGGCTATTACGGCTCCGACGTCGCGCTCAAGGAAATGAAGAACGACGAGGGCCGCTTCAAGGGTTTCAAGTCTCACATCAAGCATGAGCCGATCCAGTCGTTCTGGTGCTACACGCTGGATGTCGGCCTCGCCATCAATGCCAGCGACCGCGACAGCATCAAGAAGTGGGGCGACCTCTCCGGCAAGACGGTTTACACCGGCCCGCTGCCATTCGACACCCGCAAGTATCTCGAACAGGCAATGACGGCTGTCGGAGTGAAGTTCACTTATAAGGATGTCGACTTTTCCGCCGTCGGCTCCGAGCTCAATTCCGGCTCGATCAAAGGCATGATCATCTATGCCGCCGGCGGCAAGACCCCGCCGCCGTGGCTTTCGGAGGCCTCGCTGTCAGTAGACTGGGCGGCGCTCAATCCGAACCCGGAAGAGCTCTCCACGCTAAAGGAGAAGGGCTTCGCCAGCGAGGAGGTCGATCCGGCGAACTTTCACAAGAAAGAGCTCTACGTCAAGAAGGTCACGCTGCTGCCGTTCTATTGGGGCTTCGACCTCGGTTCCGTCGCTTCGACCGACGAAATGTACAAGATGCTGAAAGTCATCGAGGAGCACGCGGACGAATTGGCCAAGCTCGATCCGAGCTTCCGGCAGATCGCCGGCGGCAAGATGGTCGAATTCCAGAAGAAGGCGCTCGAGTTCGACCTGGAATCTCGTTCCCATCCACCCCGGCCTCGCCAAATTCCTGAAAGAGAAGGGCGCCTGGGACAGCAAGTGGGACGCCAACCTCGCCAAGATGTAGCGGCGGCGCGGTACGCGGTAGTCGAACGGATATCGGGGCGGGCGCATGCAAGCGTCCGTCTCGCCCGCATTCTCATAGCCATGGGTCTGCCATGACCGAGACCACGCCGCAATGGCGGCCGCCTTTCGTCCTTAATGTCATTCACTATGCGGTGGGGACCGCGTTCCTCATCTATATGCTTTATTACTATTGGACGGGCCTGGGCGGGGCGACGCTACTTGCCATGACGATGGTCCCGATCACCTATGTGATGTTTACCGTGCAGGCGCTGCGGCAGAACGAGCTTTATCCGAAGCTGCCGATGGCTGCCAATTACCTCATCGCGGCGGCCTATTGCGCGTTCGCGCTCTATTGCGCCTACTATATGAACACGAACTACATCGCGCTTGGCACCGAGCGCGCCGGCATGTGGGACACCGCCGATGAAATCGTCGGCGGCGGCATGGCGCTGCTCATTATCGAATATGCCCGCAAGCGCCACGTGCCGCTGTTCATCCTGAACATCGTTCTCATCCTTTATGCCGTTTACGGCTACATGGTGCCGGGCATGTTCTATCACGCCGGCCTATCCTGGGACCGAGTTGTTACCGCGAGCAGCGTCGAAATGACGACCGGCATTTTCTCGCGTCTGCCGCAGATCGCGCTGACCCTGATCGGCTCGTTCCTGCTGGTCCTGAGCCTGCTGCGCGGCTATGGCTGCGTCGACTCGCTGCTCAAGGCGACCAAGCGTGTCGCGATCCGCTCGGCTCACGCCATTCCGCAGTCTGCCGTGATCGGCTCGATGGCCATCGGCACGGTGAGCGGCAGCGGCGCTGCCAATTCGATCACCGTTGGCTCGGCAACCATCCCGGCGATGATCGGCGCGGGCCTGCCGCCGGCGACCGCGGCAGCGATCGAAAACGCTTCATCGATGGGCGGGCAACTCATGCCTCCCGTAATGGGCATCGCCGCCTTCCTGATGGCCGAATTTCTCGGGGTCGATTATTTCGACGTGGTGGCGCGCGGTTGGGTCCCCGCGCTGATCTATTACGTCACGGTCGCGACCTCGGTCTATCTGCTCGCGGTCCACTACCGTACGCATCTCGTCATCGATCCCAACCAGGAGGGACTGACCTGGCGCGACAAGGTCAATCTCGGGGCCTTCGTATTCGTAGTCGGCGGGCTGGTGGCGCTGATGGCCGCGATCTTCCTCGCCCCCATGTTCGCCGCGCTTTACATGTTCTGCATCGCCGCCATCGGGCTGTTCCTCATCAATCTGGTGCCGCTGCTGCGGCCGCGTCACTGGTCGTTCGCCGAGTTCATTGCGCCGATTCAGCGCTTTCTCGATTCCTATATCGAAATGATCTCCGATATCACTCTGCTGCTGGCAACGCTGTCGATCATGACCGGCGCGCTGGTGATCACCGGGGTGCCGACGAAGCTGGGCGCGCTGCTGGTGGAGGCCGGCGGCGTTAATATGGCGGCAATGGTGGGCATGGCCTTCATTTTCGGCGCTATCCTCGGCACCGGTCTGCCTCCGGCGCCGACCTATATCCTCGTCGCGATCGTGATTGCGCCGCCATTCATCAAGGTCGGCGTCAATCCCTGGGTGATTCACTTCTTCGCCTTCTTCGTGGCCGTATTCGGCGAGCTGACGCCGCCGACCTCGATCACCGCGGCGATCACCTCGAAGATTGCCAATGCATCCTTCTACGTGACGCTTTGGCGCTCTGTGCAGATTTGCGTCTCATTATTTACGCTGATGGTCGGCGTCTTCGTCCATCCCGAGCTGGTCGTGGCGCCGGGGGTCAATCAATTTGCCGCGGCCTATCTTGTCCTGGTCTCGACTATCGGCATCACTTTCAGTCTGCAAGCCAGCTATTTCGATACCCGGCCGGTCGATCTCGCGTTCAGGATCGGACTTGCCGCGATCGCACTCTACATCCTGTTCTCGTTCAACGACACGCTGTCGACATTTGCGTCCTTCGTTGTGCTGGCGGCGATCGCCTACTGGCTGCTGGTACGGCGGCGTCAGCTCGAGCCCGGAGAGCCGGAAGTGGTCGAGCTGGATTTATCGAGCCTTGCGCAGGCGCGCCGGGCTCATTCCTAAGCTGCCGCGGCGCGCAACGGAAAGCGGCAGCGGCAGAATTTCTCCGACAGCGGAATATTCCGCCTTTCCCGGGAAGCGGTCGATCACGGCCGGCTCTCTCTTGATCACGAAATCGTGATACCCGTCTCGCGTGCATTTGGCGGACACTATGCGGAACCGTGCGCGTCATGTCTCATTATCGCTATTGTCGCGGCGTCGATGATGCTGCTGCTCCGATGGCCGGTCTCGCTGAGAGTACCCCCGGCACAAAGCCGCAAGCGGCGGCTTAGCGAAGTGAATGAGTTGCGGAGGCGATCTCATGAGTGCGTCCCAATTGATCCAGCACTGGCCTGATGAATCCCGTGAGGCCGCTCAATTGGTCATCGACAAATATGGCGATCCGGACGAGGCGACCGAGACCGAGCTGATCTGGCTTGAACCCGGCCCGTGGAAGCGCATCGTCGCCTCCAAAACATTCTATCAGCATAATTTTCCCGCGCCGCACATCGATGCCGTCGAATCCGTGATCGACTATCATGTTCCGTTGGAGAAAGTCGGGCCCGTCGTAGCATTCGACGGCAGCGTCATCGTCGAGCGCACGGCCGGAGAGGTGTCGGCGCGATGCCATGACGAGGAAGCGAATCTCCTGGCGCTCAATCTCATGCACGACATCGTCACCGGCTCTAAGGGTGTCGAAGAGGCACGTGCCTATTATGCCAAGGAGTTCGTCGATTACCGGCGCGGGAAGCCGACTCCTTACATGGAAGGGCTAAAGTTCAAGCCGGCTGACGGCTACGCCGGCGACCCGGACGTGAGGCTGTTGTCGGACCGGGATCTCGCAGGAAGGCAAGGCTCACGATCAGAAGAAAACGTGAGATGGATCGATCATGAGCTGAGTGCCGGCGCCGATCCGGCGTCACCGGCGAGGAAGCCGGCCGCACGGCTGATGCAGTCGGACGGTCGGAATTGCATCCTTCTGAGGGGGGACGGGGAAGCTATAGGAGCTGTCAATGCAACACCGAACCCTAGACCAAATTGCAAATGTCGCGACCATCTCTCCGGTCAAGGAGCCACCGACGCGCGAGGCGAGGCGCGAACGCCTTCGCCGCCTGGCAACGGTCCTCGAGGAACATGAGGGGCCGATCCGGCTCTTGTCGAGGATCGAATATTTGTCACGCCACGAGCTCTCGACCGTGCGTTGCGACTGCTCGCCTCTCACCGTGGCATTCCAGGACAGCGTTCTGCGCCGTCAGGGTCTGACCAGCGACCGGCTCGGCGATGCCATGACCTTCTTCGGTCTGACGCCGCATGAGGCGCATCATTTGTTCTGCGATTGTCATTACAGCGCCTCGCCCGACGCCAAGGTGATCGGACGCCTCGTGCGCGCGCTCGCCGACCGCAAGAGCCTCGTCGAGCACTCGCGGGAGATCTGGGCGCGCTGGATGGCTGCGGCCTCGCCGCTATTTGGCCGCGGCTGACTGCAAGCGAAGGCGAGCCGGACCGCAAGCCGGTCCGCAAATTCGACTTGAGCCTCGGCGGCGGCCTTATGGGCGCTTACCCGCGCTCTGCAAACTGGCCGCCTCCGACCCTGCCCGTTGATCGCGCGCGCTCTGGGCACATTGTTACGTGCCCAACTTCATCGCGAGAGCGGACATCACGCATTTGCATGAGCCCTTCATTCCAATTTTGTGCATAATTCCTTGGATTTTACCGCGCGAAGGAAAGTGATATTCTCCGCCGCGGGTAATGAGCGCCTGTTCGGGAGCGGAGTTGATGCTGCGGGGGGTGTGGAGGACAGAGGCCGCGTTCATCGCGCTTGCTGCGGCCGGAGGCGTTTCTGCGCCTCTTGAGGAAACTCCAACGCGCTTTCGGACGCGCGCGAGGGCGTTAAGCCGAGGCGTCCTTTCGAATGAGATCGTTCTTCCGAAAAGCTTTCATGCGGTTCTTCCGGCGCTGACCTCTTCGAAAGTCGGCCCTAAGACAATCCAGACAACCGGGCGCCCCTCCGGCCTTGAGCCGGGGCCCATTGGGCTAGCTCCATCGCGGGAGCGCGCTTGTAGCGGGATTGCCCCCCGGACAGCCCTTCGGGCTTCTGGGATGAAGCCCTGTGCCGTCGGCCGTGTTGCCGGAAGCGGCCTGAGGGAGCCTGTGGCTCTTGCCGTGCAGAACTGTCCACATCGTCGCGGATATGTTCAGGATGAGTTGGATATTCTTCTGAAAAATCGATCGTTAAGGTCATTGTGAGGGGACTATGCTGTTGAGGGAATTTGGCTTATTTAACCGCACGCGCCATGTCCTTGCCGCCGCGGCGCTCATCTGCGCATTGGCGCCGCGCGTGGCGCAGGCGGATGATCTCCAGGACGCCGTGAGGGCGGTTCAGCACGCTACCGATGACGAGATCCGCACCGAGCTGCAGCGCCGCCATGAGGAGCGCCACGACGTACCGAAGACCTTGCAGAGGAACGGCGCCAGCCGCAGCCTCAAGATCGGCCTCGGCATCTACGACGACGCCACTCTGGCGCAAGCGGTCAGGGCCGCGCGGGCGAGCGGCCGGGTCATTTACGGCGTCGATGACCGCGAGGACTGGTACCAGATTAAGGACGACGGCATCAAACGTCTTGCTTCCGCATCGGTCGCCCTGTTCAGCGCAGCCAGCCTCGAGCCGAGTGCGTCCGGTGAGATGACGCTTAAGGCGAAGACTCTGGCGGAGAGCTGGGGACTCTGCCGGAACGAGACATTTGCGGAGCAGGCGACCGGGGCGTTCTGCTCGGGCACGTTGGTCGGCGACGATGTCGTGCTGACCGCCGGTCATTGCGCGCGCGAAATCTCGAACAACCCCAATGTTCCCTATGTAAACGCCGTCAACTTCGTCTTCGGCTATCGGGTGGACACGCCCGGTTCACCCGGAACTCTCTCGATCCCGGCAAACCAGGTTTTCCAGGGCAAGCAGGTGCTCGCGGGCGAGCTCGCAGGCGAGCGCGGCCGGGACTGGTCGCTCATCGAGCTGGACCGTCCGGTGCCGGCATCGGTTGCCAAGCCTGTCTCCGCTTGGCGAACGACGCCAGTGATGCCGGATGAGAGCGTCTTCGTGATCGGTTATCCGAGCGGCCTGCCGCTCAAATACGCGCCCGGCGCGGGCATTCGCCAGATCAACGATCCGGTCTATTTTGTCGCCAATCTCGATACGTTCGGCGGCAATTCCGGCTCCGGGGTCTATGACGCGGCGACCCAGGAGCTCGTCGGTATCCTGGTGCGCGGCGACACCGATTATGTGAAGGACGAAGCGCAGAACTGCCTTCGCGTCAATATCTGTCCGACCTCGGGTTGCCGGGGTGAAGACGTGACGCGGATCAGCCTTGTGCCGAAGCCCTAGGGGAGAGTGTCATGCGGTCCTTGCGGTATGCTGTGGCGCTTGCCGTGGCGGCGGCTTCGGCCGTGTTCGGAATCCATTCCAGCGCCGAGGCGGAGAACGCGCCCAAAACCGTGCTGATGCTCGACACGGGCGGGCATATGGCGTTGATTCGGCGCATGGCGTTCACGCCGGATGGCAAAGAGCTGGTCTCCGCCTCCGAGGACAAAACCGTCCGGGTCTGGGATCTGGCGACGGGCAAGACGGTGCGGGTCATTCGCGGCGAGATCTCTCCCGGCAGCGAGGGCCGGATCTATGCCATGGCGCTGTCGCCAAACGGTAAATGGCTGGCCATTGGCGGATATATTCAAGCGCCGGGCCCCTATGTCAGCGTCATTCGCCTCTATGACTTCCCCTCCGGCAAGCTGGTAGCGCTGCTCAGGGGCCACAAGGATATCGTCACCTCGCTCGCCTTTTCGCCGGATAGCCGGCATCTGGTTTCGGGGAGCGGCGACAAGACGGCGGTCATCTGGGACATTGCGGAGCGCAAGGTCTTGCACCGGCTGACGGGACACACGGACGCCATCTACAATGTCGGCTTCACGCCCGATGGCAAGCGCGTCGTGACCGGCTCGCATGACAACGATCTGCGGCTCTGGCGCGTTACGGACGGCACTCAGATTGCCCGCATGTCGGGCCATCAGGATAAGATATACGGCATCGCCGTTGCGCCGGACGGCACGATCGCATCGGGAGACCTGAGCGGCGAAGTCCGCCTGTGGAACGGCGAGAACGGCGCATTCCTCAAGGCTCTCCCCTCGCAAGCAAAAGGTGCCTTCGGTCTCAATTTCAGCCCCGACAGCAAGATCCTGCTCAAGGCCGACATCGCGGGCTGTCACGTCTTCGACCTCGCCTCCGATCGGCTGATCGTGACCTATAGCGACCATGAAAATCTCGGCGTGACCAGTACCGCCCTCAGTCCGGACGGGCGCTGGGCGGCGAGCAGCGGTAACGGTAATGAAATCCACATTTGGGACCTGCGGACGGGGCAGCGCCTCAAAGGATCGGACGGCCAGCCGCTCACCCTCGGCGGTGTCGGACGGACCGTCTTTGCGGTCGGCTTCTCGGCAGACGGCCGACAGATCGGATGGGGAAATCTGCTTCGATTTCAGAGCGTGAACGATCGGGGGCCGCTTCAGCATGCGCTCGCGCTGCCGACTGCGGAGAACGCGTCTCCCCGCCTGACGGAGCTTGATGCGAACTCCGCAAACACGTTCCTGCGCGCAGCTTTGGAGCGGGATGGCTGGTCGCTTGCGACCCGGGTCGGCGGCCGGTTCGGCTTCGATGCCCTTCTCGACATCAAACAGAACGGCAAGACGGTCGCGTCCGTCGAGCGCGGCGAGACCGACGGTTTCGGCCACAGCGCCTATGGTCTCTCGCCCGACGCCGAGACCATCGTCTCCGGCGGCAATGGCGGGGTGCTTGCCGCCTACGATCGCACGGGTAAGAGCCTTGGCAATTTCACCGGCCATGAAGGTCTGATCTGGGCCGTGGCGCCATCGCCCGACGGCCGATTTCTGGTTTCCGGCGCTGGTGACCAGACCGTGCGCCTCTGGAACCTCAAGACCCAGGAGCTGCTCGTCACTCTGTTCTATGGCCAGACCGGGGAATGGGTGATGTGGACGCCGGAGGGCTTTTTCACTGGCTCGGAGAATGGCGGCAAGCTGGTCGGCTGGCAGATCAACCAGGGGTCGGATAAGGAGGCCCGATACGTCACTGCCGATCAGGTGCGCAAGCTGTTCTACCGACCCGATCTCGTTGCCGCAAAGATCGCGGGCGATCCCGAGGGCAAGCTCCGCGATGAGGCGGCGCGTCTCGATATCGAGGCAATTCTGAACAGTGGCCCCGCTCCGGACGTCACTATAGTCAACCCCAAGGACGGCTGGCAGGCCAATGACAATAAGGCAAGCGTCACTATCCGCATTGACGATAAGGGCGGCGGTATCGGCAAGATCCTCGTCCGGGTGAACGGGCAGGTGAAGACCGCGGCGCGCGGCAGGCTGGTGCTCGACGCGCATGGCGAAATGACCCGCCAGTTCGCGCTGGCCCGGACCGAAAATGTCGTCGAGGTGGTGGCCAGCAACGGACCGGATTTCGTCGAGTTGAAGCCCGCGCGCGTTACCATCCGTGTCGATGAGCGAACTCTGAAGGGCTTGCCCGATCTCTATGTCCTCGCAGTCGGCGTGAACGATTATTTCGACAGCCGGCTCAGGCTGCACTATGCGGTGGCCGATGCTAAGAGCATCGCCGAGGTGCTGAAGGATGCCGCGGCGTCGAAGGGCGGCGGGGATTTCTATCGCCATGTGACGGTCGAGGCGCTTCCGGATGGCAAGGTCACCCGCGAGAATGTCAACGCCGCTTTCGAAAAGCTCGGCAAGAAAATGCGGGCGACCGACGTCTTCGTGTTCTTCATCGCGGGGCACGGCAAGACGGTTGGCGGCAACTATTATTTCCTGCCACCGGGCTTCAAGAATATCGGCAAGGACCCGATCATCACGCAAGGTTTCGGCCCGAATGACTGGGAAAGCTGGACCTCGAAGGTCACGGCCGAAAAATCGCTGTTCATCTACGACACTTGCGAGGCCGGCTCGGTTGCGGGCGAGCAGCGCGTCGCCTTCCTAGGACGCGGCGCCGAGCAGACCACGGCCTATGAGCGGCTGAAGGAGCGCACCGGCCGCATGACGCTCATGGCGACGAGCGATTCCTCCATCGCCCTCGAAGGCTATCGGGACAAGCACGGCATTCTGACCTACGCCATTCTGGAGGCGCTTGCGCTCGCGGATCGGGATGGCGACGGTCAGATCTCGCTCACCGAGCTGATCGACTATGTCGGCAACCGTGTGCCGCAGATCAGTTGCGAGCTGACCAGGCCCGAGCCGGGCAGCGGCGGAGAATGTTATCGCCAGGTGCCGCAGGCCGCCTTTTCCGGCAGTCCGTTTCCGCTCGCGCCCCGCTATGCGGCGGCCAATCCCGATCTGCAGGTGGCGCCTGAGGCAGGGACGGACGGGCTCGGCCGGCCGGCACCCGCCAGGCCGACACATGTGGTCATCCAGCCTGCCGACCTTTTCGATGCCGTTGGCGGCAAGGTTTTGAGGCAGTTGCCCGTTGGACTCCAGGTGACGCAGGTGAAGGCCGAGGGCGGCTTGGTGCTCATTGCGCGCGACGGCAAAACCATCGGCTATGTGCGGGAGGCGAGCCTGTTGCGTCTGCAATAACGGTGCTCACTTCGCTCATTTTGATGAGGACGTTCGGAAACCAGGCCCTTAGCGTCGTCGACGTATCTTCGGGCATCTCAGCTGCTCAGGGGGTGAAGGAATGATATTGCAAGTCGAAGACCTGTGACTTCTACAACCTGTTTAAGAAAAACTGGGGGGCGTCTGGGGTATCTTGTTGACTTCCCATTATTCTCACATTCAATAAATGTGTCTAATTTCAATCTTATAGTGATCGGATGCTCATGTTAAATCGTCGCCGGATCCTCGCATTATTACCCGCCGCATTCATCGGCTCAACGATAACCCGTTCACTCCTCGCCGCCCAGGAAATGGAAGGCTGGCATTCGATCGATGGCTCGCCCGGCGCGGCGTTGCAGGAGTTGCAGCGCAAGGCCGGCACAGTCGTCGGCGGCGGCGAGAAATCGCTGGCGCTGCCTGGCGCCGGCGAGGCTTACGACGTGGCTCAGCAGCGGCTCGTCGATATGATCGATGCGCTGCAGGAGGGAAGCCAGAAATCGGCTTTGCCGCAGGAGCGGCAGCAGATCGATCAGCTTACGGACCAAGCGGCCGAGCTGCTCGGCGCGTTGACGGCGAAGGAGCGTTTGCCGTTCTTCCCGGACCTGGGCCAGGAGAAGGCCGCCCGCGTCTACGCCTATGACGATTTGCGCGACGGCTATCTTCAGCTTTTCGACGCCTGCCAGACCAGTCCCGAAAGAGCAAGCACCGTCAATTGGTATATCGGCGTGCTGACCAAGCCCAAGAACAAGGCCCAATATGAGGCGGTCGGCGAGCGCATGAAAATGCCGTGGTATTTCGTCGGCATCATCCACAGCCTGGAATGCGGCTTCAATTTCGCGGCGCATCTCCACAATGGCGACCCGCTGCGCCGGAAGACATTTCACGTCCCTGCCGGGCGTCCGACGCCCTGGAACCCGCCAAGCGACTGGGTGTCGAGCGCCGTGGACGCGCTCACCTGGGAAAAGTTCGACAAGGAAACGGATTGGAGCCTTGCTCATATGCTCTACCGCTTCGAGCTCTATAATGGCTTCGGTTATCGCGGCAGAGGCGTCAACACGCCCTACCTTTGGAGTTTTTCCAGCAACTACGCCAAGGGCAAATATGTCGGCGACGGCCATTTCGATCCGAACGCCGTGAGTCTGCAATGCGGAGCGGCGGTGCTGGTCAAGGAACTGGCGGCCCGGTCGGTCATCACGCTGCCTCAGCGCACATAATCACTCAGATGGGGAGGGCAATTTGAAACGGAGAGAGTTTCTGCGGGCCTCTGCCGCGATGTCCGGCGTGATGCTGCTCGCGACGAACAGGGCGGGCGCCGCGCCGGATGATATCAGCGTTGCCGCCCCCGTCGAATTCGAGGCCGGTAAAGCGGTTCCGACGCTTGATGAGCTGCTGAAGCAGGCCATGTCGGAGAAGGGCACGGCGACGCCCTATACTTCCGAGGTGAAAAAAGCTCAGGAAATCCTCGGCAAGTGCCCGACGCGGCAGAACCCGATGCAGATCGCCCAGTTCTTCGAGGATCTACGGCAGGGCGCCATGGATCAGACGCTTGGCGCCGATGCGCATCTCTATGCGGAGGAATGGCCGGTGCGCGCCAATCCGGCCATTGTCACGTTCTTCGACGCAACGACGCTGCGTAAGCCGAACGGCGATCAGACCGCATGGTGCGCGGCCTTCGTGAACTGGTGTCTGGTTCAGGGCCGCAAGGACCGCGAGGATGTGGACAAGCTGCTGAAGCACACGGCGAGCGCGGCATCGGAGAGTTTCCGGAGCTGGGGCACGGCGACGACCGACCCGAAGCCCGGCGATATCGTGGTGTTTCAGCACAAGAGCGAAAGCTGGCGCGGGCATGTCGGCTTTTTCGTCAGCCGCGTGAAGGACAGCATCTACATTCTCGGCGGCAATCAGATGCCGCTTCGCGCACGCCTGCCGGACGGAACCTATGAGAGGCGCAATACGGGCGAGGTCAATGTCAGCCACCTGCCGGTCAGTGGCGCCGATCTCAAGCTACATTCCTACCGGACCGATCCCAGCCTGCACGATCTGTGACCGGGGCGAAGTCGGGAAGCCGGATAGAGGGTGATCACCGATTATTCGGATGTCGCCCCCTGCCCCGGATCAAGTCCGGGGCAGGCCTTGGGCCGAGGCCTATTGGCCTGACAGCACAGCACGGACTCGCGGATAGCGAGATTGGATGCCAAATCGGCCTCCGGCCGTCCGGGACGACAACTTTGCTGTGGCTGCGACTTCGAGGCTATTTGCCTGAGGAGGCCGCTTTGATTTCGGCGATGAAAGCGTCGAATACCGGCTTCGAAATCGCTTTCAGCGCATCGATGCCGGCCTTGGCACGCTCCTCGGCATTGGCCGGCGAGCCGACCTCCTTCACGCTCGCGGCAAGCGAAATCGCATCTGCGCTCGCATCCGGATCGCGAATGAGATCGGAATCGTACTGGCACGCCTGCAGCGGGTCATCGAGATCGCAGGCCTCCGCGGCGCGGCCGAGCGGCAGCTTGAAGGTCGGAAAGGTCAGCTTGGCGACCTCTGCAACGACGTCCTTGCCCTTGTCGACTTCGACCGCGCTGAGCGTGAAGGCGAGCGTCGCCTGCACCGAGGCCGGTTTGCCGTCCTCTCCCGTGCCGGTCACCGCAACGGCGTTGTCCATGCGCAGATAGACCGGCCGCAAGGTCGAGGAATGGGTACCCTGCCGCAATCTCTGCAGCACGATGGTGAGGCCCTTATCGGTGGGCCGGAACGGCCGGTGCTTGTCGACCGGCGCGTCGAAGCCCTTGGGCACATCGGACAGCAGGCGGCGCTGGATGACGATGCATTTGACATCGCCCCATCGCAGCACCTTCCGGCCGACCTTGGTGCCGGCGGCTATGCGGACGGAATAAGGCGGCGGTGATGCGCGCTGCTGCAGCTTCTTGGCCCCGCTCGCCAGCTCGTCGAAGACGGCGTTATACAGGATCGAGGCCGCTTGAATGCCGACATTCGCAAGGAGGCCGGGCGGCAGGAAGCTTTTTGCGCCTGGCGGGGCCGGACGCGGCTGCGGCTGGCACCTGCTTCGCAGAACTGTGGACAATTCCGGATCGCTGACCGAGAGCAGCTCGTTGAAGTCCTTGAGCGGCTGGTTGACTCTGTCTTCGCGCCCATAGTCGGAGACGACGCTCATCAAAAGATACTGCTGTGTGGCCTTTCCGCTATTGGGGTCTTCCTCGAAGGTCAGAACCTTGAAAAACTCCTGCAGGCCGGAGCAGCCGGCAGCGGGTAAAAGCAGAAGAAGGGCAAGACAGAAACGCAAATACATGATGACAGCCAACTCTGAGCAAAGCTGGCCTGATTGAGCTATAACATTCAAAAAACGTCAAAGCGTATGTGGGCACCCGTAAAATTACGCGCAACTGCTGTGCTCGGCGCGCCACTGGCGCGGTTGTGAATTCAGAATATCACAACCGCCGCGCAGGCAACCGGCGCCTTATGCTACGCCACCGCGCCAAGCGCGGCCTCGACCATTTCACGTTCCTCGGCGGTAAGCGCCGCCTGCGGCGGGATCGGCTCGCCCACCGGATAGCCCTGCAACTGCAGGCCGGCCTTGATGCAGGCGGCCAGATTGAAGCGGGCGAAGGCCTCATTGATCCGCCATAGCTCCCGCTGAAGCCGCATCGCCGCGTCCCATTCTCCCGCCCGGCAAAGCTCGTAGAGCCGTACGCTCTGCCGCGGAATGAGGCAGGCGGGGCCGGCCATCCAGCCGACGCCGCCGATCATCATGACGCAGGCCGGAATGTGAGCCGAGGCTGAGAACACCCGCAACGCATCGCCGCAGCGATTCATGATCGAGAGAAGACGGCCGGTATTGGTCGAGGCATCCTTGATATAGCCGATGCGCGGATGTTCGGCGAGCCGCGCGATCACGTCGAGGCTCAGATCGCTGCGCTGGAATTGCGGATTGGTGTAAAGCACGACAGGGATGTCGACCGCGTCGGCGATCCGGCGGAAATAATCCTCCGCCTGCGCGTCCTTGAGCGGGAAATAGGCTTCGAGGATGGCAAGAATGCCGTCCGCGCCAAGCTGCTCATAGGTTTGCGCCTGCTCGACCGCATCGCGCGTCGATGTCGAGGCGACGCCCGCCACGACCGGCACCCGGCCCGCCGCCGCTTCGATCGTCGTCCTCACCAGCGCGATTCGCTGCTCGCGTGTCAGATAGGCGAACTCGCCCGTCGAGCCGAGCGGGGTCAGGCCATGAACACCCGCCTCCACGAGATCCGACACCAGCCGGCCGAGCACATCGGCGAGAACGCCACCGGACGCGTCGACCGGCGATACGAGATAGGGGAAGACACCGTGAAAATCGCGCATTAAAAGCTCCATGAGTGAGCGGTGATCACAATAAACGCTTCGCGCCCGGACGTCGCGTCCCCTCAAGCGCGCCGCTCTACGAGGGCGGCCTAGCCTCGGCGCCGGCGGCGTGGAACGGCTGCCGCGCGAAAAGGTTGAGAAAAGAACTGTTGCGGCAATCGAAAGGACCGGCTCTTGCTCTCCGTCTTCGAGCTCATTGCGGGGCTCCTGACCATCACAGCTGTTTTCGCCTGGATCAATAATCGACTGCTGCGATTGCCGGCCAATATCGGTCTGCTGATCATGGGGCTCGGCGCCTCTCTCGTGCTCATCAGCGTCGAGTTCCTTTTTCCGAATACATCCGTATACGGTGATTTGGTCAAGACCGTCCGGCAGATCGATTTCTATCAGGCCGTCATGAACGGCATGTTGGCCTTTCTTCTATTCGCAGGCGCCCTGCATGTCGATCTTGGCCGGTTGAAGAGCAGAGCTCCCGTCGTCGGCATTCTGGCGACGATCGGTGTGCTCATCACCATGCTGATCGTCGCGGCCGGCCTGTGGGCGATTGCCGGCTTTCTGGGCACGCCCATCCCGTTCACCTGGGCGCTGGTTTTCGGGGCGCTGATCGCTCCCACCGACCCCGTGGCCGTCCTGACGACGCTGAAATCGGCGAACGTGCCGCGGATGCTGGAGACGGACATGTCCGGCGAGGCGCTCTTCAACGATGGCGTCGGCGTCGTCATCTTCACGGTCACCTTTCAGGCTGCTGCTGCCAGCGACGGCTTCCAACCGATTCATGCGCTGCATCTCCTGGCGCTCGGCGCCGGCGGCGGCGGGCTTCTGGGACTGGTCACCGGCTATATTGCTTATCGCGCCATGCGGGCGATCAACGATTATTCGATCGAGGTGCTGATCTCCCTGGCATTGGCCTCCGGGACGTATGCTCTGGCGAACAGGCTGGGGATGAGCGGGCCGATCGCCGTCGTCGTCGCCGGCGTTCTGATCGGCAATCGCGGCGCGAGCGATGCGATGAGCGAAATTACCAAGCGCTATGTGTTCGGCTTCTGGACGCTCGTCGACGATATCCTCAATGCCGTCTTATTCCTGCTCATCGGCCTCGAGGTCATCGTCATCGGCTTTAAGCCGTTCTTCGTCTGGGTGGCTCTGGCGGTCGTCCCGCTCGTGCTTTTCGCGCGGCTGATTGCGGTCGGAGCGCCGATAATGGTGCTCAGCCGATGGCGGGCTTTCGTGCGCGGGACCATCCCGGTTCTGACTTGGGGCGGGATACGCGGCGGCATTTCCGTCGCGCTGGCATTGACGATACCGGAGAGCCCGGCGCGGCCGGTGATTCTGGCCGCCACCTACGCCGTGGTGCTGTTCACTGTCGTCGTGCAAGGGCTCACGTTGGGAGCTGTCGTGCATAAGGTTGCAGGTGACGAAAAATAGATCTTAAGGTTGCGATGGCGAGCGGAACAAATCCCCGCGCTTCCCAGTTGGACTCCGTATAGGCTCCCCCGGAAAATATCCGGGCGGAGCCCACGCAAAAAGACTAACGATCAAGGAGATGAAAATGAATAAGCTCCTCATAGCCGTTGCGGCTGTGGCCTTTGCCTCGCCTGCAATGGCGCAGAACGCGGCTGAGAGCAACAGCGCTGCGACCGCCGGTACCGGTATGAACGCGGTCAGCAACATCTCGACCCCGCAATTCGTCAAGAACGCGACGATAGGCAATATGTTCGAGATCCAATCGGCCAAGCTCGCCGAGCGGAAGTCGAAGAACCAGCAGGTTCAGAAGTTCGCCAAGACGCTGGTCAGCGATCATCAGAAGGCGGGTAAGGAGTTGAAGTCGATTCTTGACAAGCAGAGTTCGCTCGACATCAAGCAGCCGACTTCGCTCGATAAGAACTCACGAGGACATGCTGAAGCAGCTGAAATCGGCTTCGGGCGCCCAGTTCAACCAGGACTTCAAGAAGATGCAGATCGACGCGCATCAGAAGGCGATCGACCTGTTCCAGTCCTATGGTCAGAACGGCAACAACGCCACGCTGCAGCAGTGGGCCACGAATACGGTCCCGACGCTGAAGAAGCATCTGCAGATGGCCGAGGCGCTCTCGCCGGCTGAAGTGACCGGCAGCGTCAATTCGTCGCCTCGGAAATAGCGGTATCTCGTCTGCTGTCTGACGAGTCTGAGTGGGCGCGCCCGTGGGGCGCGCTCACCATTTTACCGGTGTATCCGGCTGACGGCTCTCGCCGCGGGTGAGGCCCCATGCGGCGTGCATGGCCAGAAAGGGGGGCGCGGGCCTGGCATGAAACTCGCCGATCAGACGGCGATACTCTGCTTCAGGCGGCCCGTAGCAGTCCGCTGCAAGCTTCTCAAGTCGGGGACGATCTAGAATGTTGATGAGCCCCCTTTGGGCCCTGATCATCTTCTGTCCCTCCAGATCATGCACGGCCTCAGTGATGCCGGCGCGCCTGACGCCTAGAATCGCCGAAAGCGCCAGATGAGTCACCTGCAGCGCTGTTCCGCGAATCCGGTCCTGCCACATCAGCAGACAGCGCGCCAACCTCTGGTCGACCCTGTGAGGGCTGCTTCCAGCAAGCGCAGTAAAAGCGACTTGCGTCAGGAATACATGGACAAAACGCAAGAGCAAGGTGCGGAATGCCGGACTCCTTTCCGCGGCACGGTTGAGGTCATCTGTGGAGATCCGATAAGCATAGCCGCTCGACTGCACGAATTCGGCCGTTGGGCTCTTTCCTGCGCCAAGGACCGTTGGAATGCTGCCGAAGCCTTCGGCGCCATACATGCCGACGTGGAATCGTCGGTCATCAGCAGCATAGGCTACGACTGAAACAATCCCGCTCTCGGGAAAATACGCATATTCGGGAACTTCATTGACTGGCGTCAGTTGAGTGTCTTGCTGTAGCGATATTCGTGTCATGAAGGGCAGGATTTTATTAAAATCGTCCTTGCTCAAATTGGACAAAAGCTCATTTCCTACATTCATTTAAGCAACCCCCCAATGCTGGCGCACAGGACCTGATATCTGGGAAGAACAAAGGCGGAATACCACGGAAACAGGGGGCAGCCCTTGCTAACAGCTCAAGACGGTGCCTGTACACCCACATTGACATCTGATTGGATACTGTGTAGAGAGACGCAACTTTCCCCACTTATTGTTCTAAGGATCGTCTCCAAAGGCGTGGAGTCTGCTGCTGGTGGTAAATCGTTTCAAGTGAAAAAACATCGCTTTTTCACGGCAAGGGCAACTCCGATCCCACGTTTTGGTTCCCCGGCGCGGACGAAAAAGAGCGTTGATGACGTGTAAGAGATCAAGAAATCTCGCGTTTGGCCCTCGTAAAATCAGCAAGTTAGCCGTCCGCACCATTTCGGTCGGCGGCGTCAAATTGCCGATCCGATACGCCCTCCTTTCGTTACGACTGATTTTCCACAAGTTGATAAGATAGGTACGATCCCGAACTCAGTATTTTCAAACTTTCCGACCTCGTATAATTTGCAATCAGATGATCAACGAATCCTAACCATTAGCAACGCCACGATAATCCTGAGGCCACGGTTGAGGCGTGATCTCGGGTAATCTATCGCCAGCGGGGTTGGAACCGAGCCTGCGTGCCGGTTAAAGCTGCGGTCCGGTTTTTACAGGTGAGAGAACATCTGGCGGGGCACCGTCCTTAAGGTTCCCGGCGAGGGTAGGGGCACGTTTTCATCGAAGCGGCACGACCGGGAGCCTGCGCCTGGGATCGTGCCAAGGCACCTCGACCCCTCGAAGGTGCCCTGACCTGGCGCAGCCTATCCGTGCTTGATCACCAAGCGTGCTGCGCCAGGTCAAACTTAACTCGAGGCTTAACGATGCGGGTTGGGTAGGTCACTGATGCGTCGCTCGAACTTGCTACAGGGGACGCCGATTCTCCTCGTAGAAGACGATATGATCCAAGCTATTGATCTGACAAACTCCTTCACCGATGCGGGCGCGATCGTCATCGGCCCCGTCTCAACTTTGCCCGAAGCCTTCGAACTTGCGAGGCAGGACGTCTGCCGTGTCGCGGTGCTGAATTATCGGATCGGCAGCGGCAATACTTTGCCGCTTGCTGAGGAGCTGTATCGGCGCGGCACGCCGTTCGTGGTTCACACCGGCTATAGCCGCGTCGACGGGCTGCCATCGCATTGGCCAGGTTGCCAGCTGATCTTCAAGCCGGCGAGAATTCCGGGACTGATCAGGACGGTAGCCGCGCTCGAGCGCTGGAGCCGCTGGGTCGGCCGGAGCATGCGCCGGAAGGCGGCCGGTCCGCGACCATTACTGCTGCGTTAGCTAAACGGGAAACTTTGCGCTGCCGCCGTCTACCTCATGAGCTGGTAAGAAAGATCCACTATGCCAGAGCTGCCGGAACGAAATCGGCCCGTCTATTCAGGTGAAAAGGCCCGCCAGGGGCGGATCGTGCTCAACACGCCGCTGCGACGGATCATTTTCCTCAGCGGCCTGGTCGGGATCGTGGTGCTCGCCATCCTCTGGGGATTGTGGCTCGGCAGCTAACCACGCCAAATCCGTTCACGGAAAGATGTATCAAAAAACCGCGGAACTCACCGGGAGCTCCGCGGCCGAAACGCTTAACTCATGCCGTCCTACCAGGGACAGCCTCCATAGCCATAGCCTGCGCCGTAATAGTCGCCATAACCGACGCCCGCTCCGAGGAACGGCACCGTGAGCGCCAATGCCAGCGGCCATCCGGAACCCCAGAAGCCGTCGCCATAATAGCGGCCGCGATGGCGATAATATCCGTAACGACGGTGGCCATAATAGCCCCGGCGATAGCCGCGATGACGATAGCCGCCACGATAGCCGCTACGATAACCGCCATGGCCATGATATCTGACCTGTATGAGAGGCGCCGCCGTGGTTGCGGTCGGTTTGGCAAAGCCGTTCGCAGCCACCACCGGCGCCGCATTGGCAGTGCCGAAGCCGACCATTCCGATCAGCAGCGCCGCAGCGGTGGTGGACAGTTTCGATTTCCAAGTCTTCATGAGGCACCCTTTCACTCTCAGATGATGGGCTTGGTCGCTTTGGCCGGGAATGAGACCGGCTCGCACCGGTCTGCCGTGGCAAGGTCAACCCCGCCCATGGTCTGAAAAGTTGTTGTGCTGGCAATGGGTTCCAACTCCGCGCAACATCGTGAACGAAGCCGGCTTCCATGCGTTATTCCGCAGTCGGCAATGCCGGTGCGCCGCCGCCGTAGACGGTGAGCCGGGTCCAATGACCGGCCGCGGATTGATCCGTGGTCGGCGGAGGCCGCCTCAATGAGCGGCGGCCAGGAAAGGATTGCGAGAATGAGAAAGCGATTCCCGTTGATTCTCGTCGGCCTCGCCGTCTTGGCGTGGTGGGCGTTTTCCCCGTCGGATCGGCAGCGCCGGACAAAAAGGCGCGTATCTCCCGCGCCTCGCGGAGCGGATCAGCCACTCGGCCCCGGCGCCCGCGAGCGGCCGGCCGGGCCGGAGGCTATGAGGGACCCGCCGCCGCATTGGGACAAGGTCGACGAAGCGTCGGACGAATCCTTTCCCGCGAGCGATCCGCCCGGCTACTACCCGAACTAGTGGTTCAATTCTAACACTCGCATCCCACCCGCGGCGAGTGCTGTTGCGAGTGTTAGAATTAAAGAACCACTAGCAACTTCATGCTTCTAGTGGAGCTCTTGAATTTAACATTTGAGTGCGAATTCGCGGCAGGCGGGTCTCAAATGTCAAATTCGCTCCAATAGACGCGGCGACCCCGGTTCGCCGTGCGAGGCGCCGTTCGTGATTCAATATATCTCGTGGCCCGGGACTGGAACCAATGCATGCCGTTCCGCGTTTCCGGGGAGCACCAATCCGGCTCCTCACATAAGGCGCCCGCCGTCTCCTTCATCGGAACTTGCTATGCCCATCGCTGCTCCGTCTCAAAACGTACGCGTTGCACTCGTCGGCGTTGGAAACTGCGCGTCGTCATTCGTCCAGGGAATTGCCCATTACGGCTCTTGCGTCGCCAATACGGTGATGCCGGGCCTCATTAATGATGAGGTCGGAGGCTACCGTGTCGGGGACGTACGGATCGCCGCCGCCTTCGATGTCAGCGCTAAGAAAGTCGGCCGGGATGTCTCCGAGGCGATTTTCTCGAGGCCCAACAACACCATGCGCTTTGCCGATGTGAAGCCGACCGGCGTTACGGTCGAGCGCGGTCCGACGCTCGACGGCATCGGCGAGCATCTGCGTGAGCTGATCGACGAATCGGACCGGCCGCCGGTCAATGTCGCCGAAGTGCTCGGCGACACGGCGACCGACGTCGTCGTCTCTTATCTGCCGGTCGGCTCGCAGCGGGCGACCGAATTCTACGCCGGCCAGGCGCTCCGGGCCGGCTGCGCTTTCGTCAACTGCGTACCGGTCTTCATCGCCTCGCGGGAGGAATGGCGCCGACGCTTCGAGGAGCGCGGCCTGCCGCTGATCGGCGACGACATCAAGAGCCAGGTCGGGGCGACCATCGTCCACCGCGCGCTCGCCAAGCTGTTCCAGGACAGGGGCGTCCGGCTCGACCGGACCTATCAGCTCAATTTCGGCGGCAATTCCGATTTCAAGAACATGCTGGAACGCAGCCGCCTGGAATCGAAGAAGATTTCGAAGACACAATCCGTCACCAGCCAGATGGACATGCCGATGGCGGGCGAGGACATCCATGTCGGGCCGAGCGATCATGTGCCCTGGCTGGCGGACCGCAAATTCGCCTATATCCGGCTCGAAGGCACGGCCTTCGGCGGCGCGCCGCTCTATCTCGAACTGAAGCTGGAGGTGTGGGACTCGCCGAATTCGGCCGGCATCGTCATCGATGCGGTGCGCTGCGCGAAACTGGCGCTTGACCGCGGCGATGCCGGCGCCCTGATCGGTCCGTCCAGCTACTATATGAAGTCGCCGCCGCAGCAATTCTCCGATCATGAGGCGCGCGAACGCACACTGAGCTTTATGGGAAAGGCGAGTTCTCGGGGGCAGGCGTGACGGTGTTCTTTCTCGTCCGGCACGGCGAGCATGAGCTGGGCCCGGATGTGCTCGCCGGTCGGCGTGACGATGTGGGGCTGAGCGAAGAGGGGCGGCGGCAGGTCCGCCGGCTTGCCGGGCGGCTGGCGGCGGAGGGCATCACCGCGCTTCAGTCGAGCCCAAGGACGCGGACGCGGGAGACGGCAGACGCGATTGCGCTCGCTGCGGGCCTGCCCGTCGAAATCATTCCGGCTGCAGATGAAATCGACTTCGGGGGCTGGACCGGCAAGAGCTGGGGCGAGCTGGAAAGCGATCCGCTTTGGCGGCGCTGGAACGGGGCGCGGAGTACGGCACGCCCGCCCGGCGGCGAGAGCATGGGCGAGGCCAGCGCTCGCATCTCGGCGCATCTCGGTGCCATGCGCCGCTGCCATCCCGAAGGCCGGATCGCCATCGTCAGCCATGCCGAAATCATCAGAGCGGCGGTGCTCGACACCCTCGGGTTGCCGCTCGATGTCTATCAAAAATTGGAGGTCGCGCCCGCCTCGGTCACCACCATCATCGCCGGCGAGTGGGGCGCCAAGCTTGCCGGTCTGAACGCATGCGAGTTCCAACAGCAATGAAAACCGTCCTTGCCGACAATCCCGATCTTACGCGCGAAGAGCTGAAGGCCGAGATCGACCGTCTCGGCCCCTGGTTTCACAATCTCGATCTTGGCGGCGTCCCGACCGCGCCGATGCATTTCCTCGGTGACTATCCGGCCGTGAAATGGCGGCAATTCGCCGATGCCATTCCGCAGGATCTGAGCGGTATGAGCGTGCTCGACATCGGCTGCAATGGCGGCTTCTATTCGATGGAAATGAAGCGGCGCGGCGCGACCCGCGTGCTCGGCATCGATCATGACGACGACTATCTGACCCAGGCGCGCTTCGCCGCGAGCGTCATCGGGCTCGACATCGAATTTGCCCGGCTCTCCGTCTACGACATCGGCGCGATCGGCGAGCGCTTCGACCTCGTGCTGTTCCTCGGCGTGCTCTATCATCTCCGGCACCCGCTCCTCGCGCTCGACCTGATCTACGAGCATGTCGCCGGCGATCTGCTCGTGTTCCAGTCGATGCAGCGGGGCAGCAGCGAGGTCGAGCCGCTCGCCGCGGATTACGCCTTCCAGGAGCAGGGCCATTTCGATGAGCCCGGCTACCCGAAGCTGCATTTCATCGAGCACCGTTATTCCGGAGACCCGACGAACTGGTGGGCGCCCAACCGGGCCTGCTCCGAGGCGATGCTGCGCAGCGCCGGTTTCGAGATCCTGGACCACCCGGAAGAGGAGGTCTATGTCTGCCGGCGGACGGCACGGCCCGATTTCGCCGGGCCGGTCTATCCGGCGCGCGGGAGGCGCGCATGATCGAAGCGGCGATGATCTGGAACGAGCCGAACAACAAGTCGCATTGGGACCCGGAGATCGATCCGGAATGGCGGCTGTTCGCGGAGATGGCCATAGCCGCGAGCAAGGCGATCGGCGAGGCCGCGCCTCACCTGCCGCGCGTTCTCGGCGGCATTTCGCCGATCGATCCGGCCTTCATCAACCGGCTGACCGGCTATGGCGTGCTCGACCATATGGACGTCGTCGCCGTGCATGGCTTTCCGCTGGACTGGAATCTCTGGCAGATCGGCGACTGGCCGGCCAAGCTCGACGAGATTCGCGCCGTGACCGATCTTCCGGTGTGGGTCTCCGAGGTCGGCGTGTCCAGCTTCGGCGCCGAGGAGGTGCAGGCCTGGGGTGTCCAGCGCACGGCCGAGTTGCTGGTCGGGCGAACGCCGCGCATTCACTGGTACAGTCTCTACGATCTGCCTCATGCCTGGGGCGCCACCACCCGGCACAAGGAGGCCGAGGGTTCGTCCTATTATCGGCACTTCTATATGGGCCTGTTGCGCGAGGACGGCACACCGAAGCCGTCGCTGGAGCGCTTTCGTCAGTTCACGCCCGATCTCGGCATCTGCCAGTGGTTCCACTTCGAGGATCCCCGGCTCGACGAGGCGGTCGGCTGGATGAAGCACCTCGGTGTCCGGCATCTGCGCACCGGCCTGTCATGGGCGGACAGTTTCCGCCCCGGTGCGCTCGACTGGTTCGACCGGCAGATGGAGGCGCTTGCCGATTTCGAGGTGACGGTGACCTTCTGCTTCACGCCGGAGCATCGGGGAATCGCGCCGCATCACACCAGCGCGCCTCTGGTCAAAGAGGAATTCGCAGAGTTCTGCACCGCGATGGTTTCGCGCTATGCCAGCCCCTATGCCGGAGCCACAGTCGCTCGCCCATCCGCCGAAGCACGCCTTTGACGCCGGAGGGACTTGACTGTATCGGCTCTTTCTCTCTCAACGAGACGCCGGCGGAATGGGCCGCGTGCCATAAGATGCTCAGACGTCGCCTCGGCCTTGAGCCGGGGCCCATTGGTCTCACAGCACGACACGAGCGTGCCGATAGCGGGATTGGATCCCGGCTCGGCCTTCGGCCGTCCGGGACGACTCCTCAAATGGCAAACCGCATCGGCTCGTCTCGCTATACAGAGCGTCAGTGACCGCCGCCGGCGGCTGCTCCCATCGGCGCCGGCTTCTTAATGAAAACGGCCAGCACGCTCAGCCCGAAAGAGAGAACCGTCAGGAACAGGAAGACGTCGGCAAACGCCATCACCACCGCTTCCCGGTGCACCAGATTGGTGAGCTGCTGCAGCGCCATATTGTGCGCGTCGCTGCCATAGCTCTGGAAGTGCTTGGTCATATTGCTGAGCGCTTCGACGGCAGGCTCGCGGGACCAGGACACTGCCTCATGCAACCGCGCGATATGCAGGTCGGTGCGGTCGTTGAGGATAGTCGTCAGGATCGCGAGGCCGACCGCGCCGCCGAGATTCCGGGTGAGGTTGAACAGGCCCGAGGCATTTTTCACCCGCTCCGCCGACAGCGTGCCGAGCGAGATATTGTTGATCGGGATCATCGCCATCATCAGGCCGAAGCCGCGGAAGATCTGCGGCCAGACCAGCTCCCAGAAATCCCAGTCATGGGTGAGATAGGTCATCCACCAGGTCCCGATGCCGAAGCTGATGAAGCCGATGGCAAGCAGGAACCGCGGATCCACCCGGCCGACGAGGCGCCCGGCGATCGGGGCAGTCATGAACATGGCGAGACCGGTGATGAACATCGTCTCGCCGATCATCAGCGCGTCATAGCCGCGGATCGCCGCCAAATAGATCGGGTAGAGATAGGTGAGGCCATAAAGCCCGATGCCCATGACGAAGGAGAACATCGAGCCCATCGCGAAATTGCGATTGGCGAAGGCCTTCAGATCGACGATCGGCTGCCGCGCCGTTAGCGTCCGGACGAAGAAGACGACGGCGGAAACCGCGGAGATCCAGGCGAAGGCAAACACCAGATCGTCGTTGAACCAGTCATTGCGCGGCCCCTCCTCCAGCACATATTGCAGCGCCCCGAGAAAGCCGGCCATGGAGAACAGGCCGAGCCAGTCGAAATTCTCGAACAGCGAGTAGTCCGGCTCGTCGAAATCAATCAGCGCCAGCGCCGCGGCGGTCACGCCGATGCCGGGGATGACGTTGATGAAGAACAGCCAGTGCCAGGAGAAATAGTCGGTCAGATAGCCGCCGACAGTCGGGCCGATGGTCGGTGCGAGCGTAACGACGAGGCCGATCAGCGGCGTGATCAGGCCCATCCGCGAGCGCGGGAAGATCGTGTAGGCCGAGGCGAACACGGTCGGGATCATGCCACCGCCAATGAAGCCCTGCACGGCGCGCCAGAAGATCATCTCGTTGAGATTGGTCGACAGGCCGCACATCAGGCTGGAGGCGGTGAAACCGGCCGCCGCGGCGGCAAAGAGCGTGCGGGTGCCGAGCGCGCGCGACAGGAAGCCGGAAAGCGGGATCATCACCACTTCGGCGATCAGATAGGCGGTCTGAACCCAGGTGATCTCGTTCGGTCCGGCGGCGAGGCCGGCCTGGATCTCCTTCAGCGATGCCGAGACGATCTGAATGTCCAGAATCGCCATGAACATACCGAAGACCATGCAGAGGAAGGCGATCAGCCGCGCGGGATCGATGCTGTCCGCGCGGGCCGCCGCAGGTGTGGCGGGAGCCGCCGGGGAAAAGCTCCCGGCAGGCCCGCGCGGGGGAAATGTGCTCACATTCGACATCGGAACCGTCCTCCGGCCGTCTGGCTAGTGTCCCGATTCCGAAGTTCGCTTACGTTTTGCAGCACGCTCAATAGCGAATTTCGGAATCTCAAGGGACACTAGGACCTTGATTTCCTAGTGTGATGATCCAGAAGTTCGTTCTGAGATTGCTGCATAAGCTGACGAACTTCTGGATCATCACACTAGGCAGAGCGTTATTTGGAGCTGGTTTCGGCTGTGGCCGGCTTGGCCTGTGCCGCCGGCTGGCTCGCCGCCGCATCATGCTTGGTGTTGACGGTCGCGACGACCGACATGCCGGGCCGGAGCAGATCCTGTTCGGCCGGATTGCGGTCGACCCGGATGCGGACCGGGATGCGCTGAACGACCTTGGTGAAGTTGCCCGTGGCATTGTCCGGAGGCAGCAACGAGAACACCGAGCCGGAGGCCGGGGCGAAGCTCACCACATGACCATGGAAGGTGTGCCCGGGGATGGCGTCGACGTCGATGTCGACGGGCTGGCCGGGCTTCAGGTCGGCAAGCTGGGTTTCCTTGAAATTGGCGTCGATATAGACCGCGTCGAGCGGGACGAGGCTGGCCAGCCGCTGTCCGGGCTGGACATAGTCGCCGGCCTGCACCGCGCGGTTGCCGATCACGCCGTCGAAAGGTGCGCGAAGAACCGTGAAGGAGAGGTCACGCTCGGCCTTTTGCAATGCCGTCTGAAGCTGCTTCAGCACGCTCACCGCCTCCTGGCGCTGCGCCTTCACCACATCGACCTGGGCGGATGCGGCCTCGACCGCGGCCTTGGCGCTGTCTACGGCGGCTATGGCCTGCGCATTGGCGGCCTGAGCCTGTTCGAGCGTCTGATGGCTGGCATAATCGCGCTTGGCGAGGTCAAGCTGCCGCCGAAGCTCGGATGCTGCCCTCTGGGCGCCCGCCTGAGAGGAAACGAGCTGGGCCTTGGCTTGATCGAGCGCCGCCGCTTGCGCCGTGATCTGCTTGCCGATGCGGTCGATCGTGGCCTGCTGCGCGGCCGCATTGTCCTTGGCCGACTGGACGGCAATCCGATAATCGCCGTCGTCGATCCGGGCGATCACGTCGCCGTTCTTGACGTGGGCGTTATCAGATGCCTCGACGGCGTCGACGTAGCCGGACACTTTCGCCGCGATCGTGGCGTTGTCCGCCCTGATATAAGCGTCGTCTGTCGAGACCTCGAAGCGCCCGACGGTGTACCAATAGTAGCCATACCAACCCGCGGCGATCAGGATCAGCGGCACGACGACCATGGCGATCGTCTTGCGGATCGACCGGGGCTTCTTAGGTTGGGCTGGCGTTTCGGACGCCGAAGGCTCCGGCGCGCTAGGGACCGGAGCTATCCGGTCGGGAGCGGGGGAGGCTTCCTGGCGCGCCGGCTGACCCGCATCGGCCGTGGCGTCTGCCGCCTGGGGCCAGTCTTCCTGCGCTTGGCTCGTTTCAGTCCGTTTCATCCGCGCTGTTCCACTCATGATTCTCGCTCCAGCCGCTTGGAATTTATTGACCGAACGGTTCGGTCAGCGATTGAAATAGTATAAATCGTATGCCATTTCAAGCTTGACCGAACCGTTCGGTCATCGTAGCTGGTCGTTTACGGTCAAACCGCACTTCTGCATAATTGCTGTGACTCCTTGGCGGCCGCACTCCGGGGATTGCTTTCAAAAAGAGCATTTTTTGTTGCGATCCCCGCATTGAATTGGGAAGCATTGGCCATGACGGAAACCTTTCACCTTGATGATCCCGCGGG
This sequence comes from uncultured Alphaproteobacteria bacterium, assembly GCA_963798805.1. Lineage (GTDB taxonomy): Bacteria > Pseudomonadota > Alphaproteobacteria > Rhizobiales > Rhodomicrobiaceae > CAVZCK01. The sequence goes on along the minus strand of CAWCVC010000010.1, from coordinate 1,080,414 downwards.
CGACCCCGCGTGCAGCGCGAAGCGGCGCCAGGTCATGGATGGTGCGCGCCTGGTCTTTCTGGAACAGGGGTTCGATGCGGCCAGCATGGGCGAAATCGCCCGGCGAGCCGGCGTTTCCAAGGGAACGCTCTATGTCTACTTCAAGAGCAAAGAAGACCTTTTCGAGACCATTTTCGAGGAGGAAAGCCGGGCGCAGGTGGAGCGCATCTTCTCCCTGGACCCGGACGATCACAATGTCGAGAGCGTGCTGACAACGCTCGGGCACGCCTATGTCAAATATCTGTGCCAGCCGGAGCGGCTATCGGCGCTCAGAACCGTGATGAGCATCGCCGGCCGGCTGTCGGATATCGGGCAGCGTTTTTATGAGGCCGGCCCTGCCACGGGTATCGCGCGGGTGCGCATCTATCTGGATGCCCAGGTCGCCGCGGGCGTCTTGCGCGTCGAGGATACCGAAATCGCCGCAGCGCAACTGCTAGACGCTTATCAGTCGACGATGTTCAAGCCGATGATCTTCGCCGACGCGCCCGCGCCCGCGGACGAACGGATCGACCACGTCGTCGGGATTGCGGTGAAGACATTTCTGGCCGCTTACGGCACCGAGGCGGGCCAAGGCGAGTAAAACCGTCCGTCGGTCCGTCGCACGAGCCCGCTATTCGCGCGGCTGCGATATCCGCTCCGACTAAACCCACCGGAATACGCAAAAGGTGTAGATCAGCGAGATCGCCAGCGCGCCCCAGAGCGGCGACCCGATAAGGCCGAGCCATGCGAGCATGATATAGGCGCTACCGAGCAGCGAGATGAACAGCCGGTCGCCGCGGGTGGTTTCGATGGTGAGGATGCCGCGTCGTGCGCCGCCGCCTGGCACGCGCAGTTCCCACATCGTCATGGCGACGAGCAGCGCCGCGATCCCCGCAAAGAACAGGGCCGTCTGCCACGTCCAGGCCATCCAGCTCAGTGCCATTGCGTCCTCCCTTGAGCGGGCGATTACCGCCGATCAAACCCGGCCGAGCGCAAAACCCTTGGCAATGTAATTGCGCACGAAATAAATCACGACCGCGCCGGGGATCAGCGTCAGCGTCCCCGCGGCGGCGAGCAGGCCCAGCTCATAGCCCGATGTGCTGGCGGTCTTGGTCATGATCGCCGCGATCGGCTTGGCGTCGACCGATGTCAGCGTTTTCGCCAGCAGCAGCTCCACCCAGGAAAACATGAAGCAGAAGAAGGCGGTCACGCCGATGCCGGCGGCAATGGTCGGAATGAAGATCCGGCCGAAGAACCGCCAGAAGCCGTAGCCGTCGACATAGGCGGTTTCGTCCAGCTCCTTCGGCACGCTCGACATGAAGCCTTCCAGAATCCACACCGCCAGCGGCACGTTGAAGAGGCAATGGGCGACCGCAACGGCGATATGCGTGTCGAACAGGGTCGCATGGTTCGGATAAATCTCGGTCAGCGGCCAGAACAGCGGGATGCCGGAGTAGAGCTGGAAGAAGGGCAGCGCGAAGACGGCGGCGGGCGCCATGCGGTTCGTCAGCAGCCAGAAGAACAGATGCTTGTCGCCGACGAACTGGTAGCGCGAGAAGGCATAGGCGGCGGGAAGTGCCACGGCGACAGAGAGCACGGTGTTAATGGTCACATAGATAATCGAGTTGATATAGCCGTTATACCAGCTCGGATCGGTGAAGATCTTATGGTAATTGTCGAAAGTGAAATCGTGCGGGAACAGCGTGAAGGAGCCGAGGATCTCGTTGGTGCTCTTGAACGACATGTTCAAGAGCCAATAGATCGGCAGCATCAGGAAGATGATGTAAAGGGTCGGAACCAACCAGCCGAAACGCCTCATGGCTCACCTCTCCGTCCGGTCATCACCGTGTAGAAGATCCACGACAACAGAAGAATGATCAGGAAATAGATGATCGACATCGCCGCCGCCTGGCCGAGGTCGAACTGGCCGAGCGCGATTTTGACCAGGTCGAGCGAGAGCAGCGTGGTAGAATTGCCGGGGCCGCCGCCGGTCAGCACGAACGGCTCGGTGTAGATGTTGAAGCTGTCCATGAAGCGCAAGAGGATGGCGATGGTCAGCACATGGCGCATCTTCGGCAGCTGGATGTAGCGGAACACGGCCCAGGACGAGGCGGCGTCGATCTCGGCCGCCTGATAATAGGCGTCCGGGATCGAGCTGAGCCCGGCATAGGCGAGCAGCACCACCAGCGAGGTCCAGTGCCAGACATCCATCGCCACCAGCGTCATCCAGGCCGATAGCGGCTGGCGGGTGAAATTATAGTCGAAGCCGATGCTGTTGAGTGTCCGGCCGAGCAGACCCGCCTCCGGCAGCGCGAAGATGTTCCACGTCGCGCCGACGACGTTCCACGGAATGAGCAGCGGGAGCGCCATCAGCACCAGACAGACCGAGACCCATGGTCCCTTTCGTGGCATGGCGAGAGCGATGGCAACGCCAAGCGGAACCTCGATGATCAGGATGATGAAGGTGAAGAGAAGCTGCCGACCGAGCGCCTCGTGAAAGCGGTCGGAATGGAGCACCTGCTGAAACCATTTCAGCCCTTCGAAGAAGAACACATTGGCGCCGAAGGTCTCCTGCACCGAATAGTTCACCACCGTCATCAGCGGCACAATGGCATTGAAGGCCACCAGGATGACGACGGGCAGAACGAAGAGCCAGCCCTTCTGATTGCGAATCTTGGTGGATGTGGTCATGGGCCGGCCTCACTCGACGAGCCAGCCGTCGGCATAGAGCCGCGTCTGGTTGGGCTGAAAGGTGACGCGGGCGCCGTTTGCCGGGATCGCCGCATCTTCCGCGAGCAGCAGATTGATGCGGCTTCCGCCATGGCGCGCATCGACGATCTTGTAGCGGCCCGCATCGTTCACCTTGGCGATCTCGACGGGGATGCCGTCCTCGGCAAAGTGCACGAATTCCGGCCGGACGCCGATCTCGGTCTGCTTGCCGTTCAGATTGCCGGCCGGCGGGTTGTCGACCGCCAGCCGGTGGCCATCGAAGATTGCCGCGCCGTTCTCGACCCGGCAGGGCAGCACATTCATACCCGGCGAGCCGATGAAATGCCCGACGAACGTATGGCGCGGCCGTTCGAACAGCTCGACCGGCGTCCCGATCTGGACGACATAGCCGTCATGCATGACCACCACATTGTCGGCGAAGGTCAGCGCCTCGGTCTGATCATGCGTCACATAGATCATGGTGAGGCGGATGCGCTGATGCAGCTCCTTCAGCTTCGAGCGCAGCTGCCATTTCAGATGCGGGTCGATGACGGTCAGCGGCTCATCGAACATGATGGCATTAACATCCTCGCGCACGAGGCCGCGCCCGAGCGAGATCTTCTGCTTGCCGTCTGCGGTCAGCCCGTCGGCGCGTCTCGGCAGCATCTCGGTGAGGTCGGTCATCTCGGCGATGGCCCGGACGCGCTGCTTCACCTTGTCCTCGTCGATGCCGCGATTGCGCAGCGGGAAGGCGAGATTCTCGAACACGGTCATGGTGTCGTAGACGACCGGGAACTGGAACACCTGCGCGATGTTGCGTTCCGCCGGCGGAATGTCGGTGACGTCGCGGTTGTCGAACAGCACACGGCCCTCGCTCGGTCGGATGAGTCCGGAAATAATGTTGAGCAGCGTGGTCTTACCGCACCCGGACGGGCCGAGCAGCGCATAGGCGCCCCCATCCTTCCAGGTCAGATCGAGCTCCTTCACGGCGTAGTCGGGTATGGCCTTGGGATGCGCCATGTAGCTGTGGCGAAGTTTTTCGAGGGTGATGCGCGCCATGGCCGTCTCTCCTCAGGTCTCGATGCGCCGGCCGTCTTCGCCGAAATAAAGACATTGGCCGGGATCGAAATGGAACGGCGCCGTCTTGCCGACCTCGATGGCGTGAATGCCATGCGACTGCGAAATCCAGACATGGCCGGCGTGCTCGAAATGCACGACGCTCTCCGATCCGCTGATCTCGGTGATCAGCACATTGCCATCGATTTCGACCGCCGCGCGCTCCTCGTGAACCGGACTGATGAGATGCGGCCGGACGCCGAGAATATAGCGGCCGTCGCCGAGATGGGCGGCTTTGCCGTTCGCCGTCCAACTCACCCGATCGCTGAGCCGGAAATTCGCTCCGGCCTTGGTCACCCGCACGGCGTTGATCGGCGGCTCTGAGAAGACCTTCGCCGTGGTGAGATCCGCCGGCCTGCGATAAATGTCGCCGGTCGGGCCGAACTGCGTTACCCGCCCCTCGCTCATCGCGGCCGTATGGCCGCCGAGCAGGAGCGCCTCGCCGGGCTCGGTTGTCGAGTAGACCACGGTGCATTTGCGCCCGGCGAACAGCCGCGGCAGCTCGTCGCGAAGCTCCTCGCGCAGCTTGTAGTCGAGATTGACGAGCGGCTCGTCGAGCAGAACGAGGTCGGCGTCCTTGACCAGCGCGCGGGCAAGCGCGGTGCGCTGCTGCTGTCCCCCCGACAGCTCCGAGGGCTTGCGCTGCAGCATCGGCGTCAGCTTCAGAAGATCGGCGATCCGCTCGACGCGTTCACCAATCTCGCGCCGACGAATATGGGCCACCCGCAAGGGTGAGGCGATATTCTCGAAGACCGTCAGATTCGGATAGTTGATGAACTGCTGATAGACCATCGAGACGTTGCGCTTCTGGACGGCGACATCGGTGACGTTGCGGCCGTTGAACCAGATCTCGCCGGTCGTGGGCTGGCGCAGCCCCGCCATGAGCTGCATCAGCGTGGTCTTGCCGGCAAGCGTCGTTCCCAGGAGGATGTTGAAGCCGCCTTCGATGAGCGTCAGCGTGGTCGGATAGATGTAGGTCTCGGCGCCGACCCGCAGGCTAACATTTCTGAGCTCAAGGGTCACCGCAACTCCCCGTGGCCATGTGGACCGCCCAAGCGTAGCCGCAACAGGAGCGCTGGACGAGCGGTTTGGCGGATGTCGCAAAATTTCGCGCGCCGGGTGCGCGCGGAAGCGTGCATAGGACGGTTAAACCCGATCCGGCGCGCGAGTGCTGGGTGCTCACGCGCCGGACGGTTCTCTGGCCTAGCCTTTCTGGTGCTCGCTCCAGCGCTTGATCAGCTCATCATATTTGATGGTCTGACCCTTGGGCTTCTCGTTGTCGAGCTTGGCCCAGGGAGCGCCGGGTTTCTTCAGCCACTCGGACGGATCGACCTTCGGATTGAGCCTCGGGCCGCAGCCGCCATAGACCTTTGCCTGCTCGTCGGCGGCCTGCATTCTGGCCATCAGATCGTCCATCTGGTCGGCTAGACGGTCCATGGCCTGTTGCGGCGTGAACGTGCCGGAATTGACGTCGCCGATATTCTGCCAGAAGAGCTGAGCGAGTTTCGGATAGTCGGGCACGTTGATGCCGGTAGGCGTCCAGGCGATGCGGTCGGGCGAGCGATAGAACTCGATCAGACCGCCGAGCTTGGGCGCGCGCTCGGTGAAGCTCTTATCCCGAACCGTTGAGTCGCGAATGAAGGTCAGGCCGACCTGGCTCTTCTTGACGTCAACCGTCTTGGAAACGGCGAACTGAGCCCAAAGCCAGGCTGCCTTGCGGCGCTTGAGCGGCGTGGATTTGAGCAGCGTCCACGATCCGGCGTCCTGATAGCCGCGCTGCGAGCCTTCCTTCCAATAGGGGCCGTGCGGCGAGGGAGCCATGCGCCAGAGCGGCATGCCCTTGTCGTCGACGGTGTTGTTGCCCTTGCTCTTCGGTGCAACCATGTTGGCGGTAAAGGCCGAATACCAGAAGATCTGCTGGGCGACATTGCCTTGGGCGAGCGCGGGCAGCGACTGGTAGAAGTCGAGGTCCGCCGCGCCGGGAGGCGCATATTTGCGCAGCCATTCATCCCATTTGCGCACCGCATAGACGGCGGCCGGGCTGTTCGTGCCGCCGCCCCGGCTCACCGACGCGCCGGCCGGATTGCAGGAGCCCTTCTCCATGCGGATGCCCCATTCATCGACAGGCCGTCCGTTCGGCAGGCCGGGATCAGCCTCACCTGCCATGGACAGCCAGGCGTCGGTCATCCGCCAGCCGAGGTCCGGAGCGCGCTTGCCGTAATCCATATGGCCGTAGACGCGGACGCCGTCGATCTCCTTCACGTCATTGGTGAAGAAATCCGCGATATCCTCATAGGCCGACCAATTGACCGGCACGCCGAGGTCGTAGCCGTATTTGTCCTTGAACTTTTTCTGCAGGTCGGGACGGTCGAACCAGTCCTTGCGGAACCAATAGAGATTGGCGAATTGCTGGTCGGTGAGCTGGTAGAGCTTACCGTCCGTCCAGGTGGTGAAGGACTTGCCGATGAAGTCGTTGACGTCGAGCATGGGATCGGTGACATCCTTGCCCTCGCCGGCCATCCAATCGGTCAGATTGACCGTGAGGCCGAGGCGGCCATGCATGCCGATCAGGTCGGAGTTGTTGACGTAGGCGTCGTAGAGGTTGCGCCCGGTCTGGAGCTGGGTCTGGATCGCCTGGACAAGGTCGCCTTCGCCGATGATCTGGTGGTTCACCTTGATCCCGGTAATCTCATAGAAGGCTTTGGCGAGCACTTTGGATTCGTAGTCGTGCGTCGGGATCGCCTCGGCGACGGTGTTGATCTCCATGCCCTTGTAGGGTTCGGCGGCCTTGATGAACCATTCCATCTCCTTCATCTGCTCTTCCTTGGAGAGCGTGGAGGGCTGGAATTCGCTGTCGATCCACTTCTTCGCCTCTGCCGTTCCTGCGAAGGCGTGGGACGTCGCGAGCATAAGCGCAAGCGACGACGCTGCAGCAAGCAGGCGTGTCCTCATATTATTTCCTCCCTTGTACACCGAAGTTCAAACGCTACAATCGAAGAAAAACGAGTGTCAATCGAAATTTTTCGCGCCACCAAACTTTCCTTTCACCGGCGCTCGGATATCGTTTAGGGTGACGGCGATCTGTATACGATCTTCCCCCGCAGGAGCACATCGATGGAGGTTCTGTCTCCACGCCAAGCCGATATCGTTGCGCTGGCCAAGGTCGAAGGCCGCGTCAACGTCGAAGACCTCGCCGAGCGCTTCGGCGTGACGCCGCAGACCATCCGCAAGGACCTCAACGATCTGTGCGATCGCGGCGTGCTGGCGCGCTATCACGGCGGGGCGGCGCCCGCTTCGGGCGTGGTTAATTTCGGCTATGAGGCGCGGCGGCAGCTTGCCCCGGAGGCGAAGCGCGCGATCGGTATCTATGCGGCGCGGATGATCCCGGACGGTGCTTCCATCCTGATCAATATCGGCACCACCACCGAGCAGGTCGCCATGGCGCTTCGAGGCCGGCAGGGGCTGATGGTGATCACCAATAACATCAACGTTGCCAATATCTTACAGGGACATGAGGCGATCGAGGTGATCGTCGCGGGCGGGGTGCTGCGCCATGCGGATGGCGGCATTGTCGGCGAGGCGGCCGTCGATTTCATCCGCCAGTTCCGCGTCGACTATGCCGTCATTGGCGCCTCGGCCATCGATCCCGACGGCACGCTGCTCGATTACGACTACCGCGAGGTTAAGGTCGCCAAGGCGATCATCGGCTGCGCCCGAAAATCCATCCTGGTTGCGGACAGCATGAAATACGAACGCTCCGCTCCCGTGCGGATCGGGCATATCTCCGAACTCGATTATTTTGTCACCGAGATCACGCCGCCGGCTTCGCTCTGCAGCGTTTGCCGCGATAATGATGTTCAGGTCGAAGTTGCGAGTGCGGTGATCGTGAAGTCCCCGACATCGCTTCAGCAGGGGCTTTAGGGGACTTCCCGACCCGGCTTGACCTTTCGAAAAAGCGCGATAATCTTCGTTTGGGTGCGTTTTCAAAGTGTGGCGGAGCAGCAATCGGGCTCGGTCCGGAGCCAAATCACGGGACGGGCGCATGTACGACATCGCGATCATAGGAGGCGGCGTAAATGGTTGCGGGATCGCAAGGGACGCGACCGGTCGCGGATTGTCGGTGCTGCTCGCCGAGAAGGATGACCTTGCCAGCGGGACGTCGGCGGCCTCGACCAAGCTGATCCATGGTGGCCTGCGTTACCTCGAAAATTACGAGTTCGGCCTTGTCCGGGAATCGCTGAAAGAGCGCGAAGTGCTCTGGGCGATGGCGCCGCATATCATCTGGCCGCTGCGCTTCGTGCTGCCGCATCACAAGGGACTGCGCCCCGCCTTCATCATCCGGCTCGGCCTGTTCCTTTACGACCATCTGGGCGGACGCAAACTATTGCCTGGCACACGCACGCTCGATCTGCGCACCGATCCCGCCGGCAAGCCGCTCAAGCCGGAGTTCAGACGCGCCTTCGAATATTCGGATTGCTGGGTCGAGGATGCCAGACTCGTCGTTCTCAATGCCATGGATGCCGCGGCGCGCGGCGCGCAGGTCCGGGTGCGCACGGAGGTCCGCGGCGCCCGGCGCTCGGGCGATGTCTGGGAGATCGACCTTGCGGACCGGCTCAGCGGCAAGAACGAGACGATAAAGGCCAAGATCCTGATCAATGCCGCCGGCCCCTGGGTCGACAAGGTGCTCACCAACCGGCTCGGCAGCAATGCAAGGTCGCGCGTCCGGCTGGTCAAGGGCAGCCATATCGTCGTGCCGCGCCTCTTCGATCACGGCCGCGCCTATATTTTTCAGAATGCCGACCGCCGCATCGTGTTCGCCATTCCCTATCAGCGCGATTTCACCCTGATCGGCACAACCGATGTCGAATTCACCGGCGACCCCGGCAATGTGCATATCGAAGACGACGAGATCAGCTATCTGTGCTCGGCGGTGAGCGAATATTTCGCCGTGCCCGTCCGGCCGGAAGATGTGGTCTGGACCTATTCAGGAGTGCGGCCGCTTTACGATGATGGCGGGGAGTCCGCCCAGGAAGTGACGCGGGATTTCGTGCTGGAGCTGGACGCAGCCGAGCCGGAAACGCCGCTGCTCAGCGTCTTTGGCGGCAAGGTCACCACCTACCGCCATCTCGCCGAGGAGGCGCTGAAAAAGCTGAAGCCCTGGATCAAGCATGCCGGCCCGCCTTGGACGCGCGGCGCGACCTTGCCCGGCGGCGACTTCCCGGTCGAGGACTTCGATGGTCTGGTGGCCGAGCTTTCCTCCGAATATCCCAGCCTGCCGGCGGGGCTGATCTATCGCCTCGCACGGGCCTACGGCACCAGGGCGCGCCGCATTCTTTATGGCTGCCAGCGGATCGAGGATCTCGGCCGCTGCTTCGGTGCCGATCTCTACGAACGCGAGCTGGACTATCTCGTCAGCGCCGAATGGGCGCGCGCGGCGGAGGACGTGCTGTGGCGGCGGAGCAAGCTTGGCCTGCGCTTCACCGAGGATGAGCAGCTTGCGCTCGAAGAATGCCTGCAATCGCATCCGCTGAGACTAGTGTCCCGTCCCGCAAATGCCGACGAGCTTGCCGCCGACTCTTATCGGCATTTGCGGGACAAAGGGACACTAGGCAAATCCTTGGCTTAGTGTGGCGCTTATCTCGCAATTGCCGACTACGAACCTGGCCGAGAGGTTGGTCGGCAATTGCGAGGTGCCACACTAGTGGTTCGACTGAAACATTTGCATCCCCGTGCAGCGCTCACATTTGCAAATGTTTCTGTCATAAGAACCACTAACCAAACATGTGTTTCTAGTGGAGCTTTTGAATTTGCCATTTGAGGATGAGTCCGGCCGTAACCGGGACTCAAATGTCAAATTCGCTCCACTAGTGCACTGACGCAAACAGAGGATTCACACGCGGCCTAGTTCGTGCGATTCTGCTGATATGGCACAAACCGTCAGCATCATCATCGCCTCTGAGGACCGCGCGCGTTTGGCGGCGGTTATTGAGGATCGCAACAGCGCGCAGAAGCACGTTCAGCGGGCACGGATCGTTCTTCTTTCGGCAGACAGGCTGCCCGTTCTGGAGGTGGCGAGGCAGATCGGTGGCAGTCGCCCGGCGGTGTGGCGCTGGCAGTTGCGATATGCCGAGCAAGGGGTGGATGGCCTCTTGCGGGACAAGACGCGCAAGCCGGGCAAAGCCCCTGTTCAGTTGGAGACCGTGGCCAGGGTGCTGGCGCTGCCATGCTCCGAGCCACCCCATAACGCGACGCATTGGACCGGCCGGGCGGTCGCCAAGGCTGTCGGCGTCAGCTTGCGGACGGTGCAACGCATCTGGGATGGGCATCGCCTTCAACCTCACCGCTTACGCACTTCAAGATGTCCAACGATCCCGCCTTTGCCGCGAAAGTGGAGGATGTCGTCGGCCTGTACATGGAGCCGCCCTGTCATGCCGTGGTGCTGTCCATCGATGAGAAAAGCCAGATTCAGGCGCTCGATCGCACGCAACCCGGCCTTCCGCTGAAGCCCGGCAAATGCGCAACCATGACCCACGATTATAAGCGGAATGGCACCACCACCCTGTTCGCCGCGCTCAATATTCTCGATGGCACCGTGTTGGGGCGTTGCATGCAAAAGCACCGGCATCAGGAGTTTATCAAGTTCCTCAATGCGGTGGAGCGCGCCGTTCCGGCGGGAAAGGTCATCCATGCCATCCTCGACAATTACGCCACCCACAAGCATCCCAAGGTCAAGCAATGGCTGGCCGACAATCCGCGCTGGGTCTTCCACTTCACGCCCACATCCGCATTCCCCGCCTTCGCGGGGACAGGCTCTGGCTCAACGCCGTCGAGGGCTTCTTCTCAGTCATCACCCGAAGGCGCATCCGTCGCGGCGTCTTCAAATCCATCGCCGAATTGGAAGATGCCATCCGCCGCTACATCCGCGATCACAACGGTCACCCCAAGCCCTTTGTCTGGACGAAATCCGCCAAAGAAATTTTCGGCAAACTCAAGCGCCTGCCTGCACCATCTGATTGAGTCAGTGCACTAGCGGCGAACGCAGCTTGAAACGATAATAGGCGGCGACACGCGTCGGGCAGCAAAGCCGGAGCGGAAAAGGCGCGGCGCTTGCGGGAGGAAGAACCATGAACAGCTATGTCCTGGCCATCGATCAGGGAACGACATCGACGCGCGCCATCCTGTTTGATGAGGAGATGCGCCCCGCCGCGGTCGCGCAGGAAGAGTTCCAACAGCATTATCCGCGCTCCGGCTGGGTCGAGCACGAGCCGGAGGACTTGTGGCAGACGACGGTTTCGACCTGCCGCTCGGTGCTCGGCCAAAGCGGCGCGGGCGCGGCGCAGATCGCGGCAATCGGTATTTCCAATCAGCGGGAAACCGCGGTGGTCTGGGACCGCGAGACCGGCAAGGCGGTCCACCGTGCCATCGTCTGGCAAGACCGGCGCACGGCGGATATCTGCGCCAATCTCAAGGCCGCCGGACATGAGCCGCAGATCTCGGCGAAGACCGGATTGCTGCTCGACCCTTATTTTTCCGCCACCAAGATCACCTGGATTTTGGATCATGTCGAAGGCGCGCGGGCGCGGGCCGAAGCCGGCCGGCTGGCTTTCGGCACGGTTGACAGCTATCTGCTCTGGCGGCTGACCGGCGGCAAGGTGCACGCAACCGATGCCACCAATGCCAGCCGCACCTTGCTGTTCGACATCGGCGAAAGGCGCTGGCGGCCGAGCCTTTGCAATCTGTTCCGTGTGCCGCAGTCGATGTTGCCGGAGGTGCGCGACTGCGCTGCCGATTTCGGCACGACCGAGCCCGAGCTGTTCGGCGGCCCGATCAAGATCGCCGGGATTGCAGGCGACCAGCAGGCGGCGACGGTAGGCCAGGCCTGCTTTTCGCCGGGTATGCTGAAATCGACCTACGGCACCGGCTGCTTCGCCGTGCTCAATACCGGCGAGACCATGGTGCAGTCGCGCAACCGGCTGCTGTCGACCATCGCCTATCAGCTCGGCGGCAAGCCGACCTATGCGCTCGAAGGCTCGATCTTCATCGCCGGGGCGGCCGTGCAATGGCTGCGCGACGGACTTAAGCTGATCGACAAGGCGGCCGATTCCGGCGAGTTGGCGGCGGGCGCCGATGCGCATCAGGACGTCTATCTGGTGCCGGCCTTTGTCGGTCTCGGGGCGCCCTATTGGGACGCGGATTGCCGCGGCGCCATGTTCGGCCTGACGCGCAACACTGGCCGGGCCGAGTTCGCCCGCGCGGCGCTCGAAAGCGTCTGCTATCAGACCCGGGATCTCCTGGAAGCGATGCAGCGCGACTGGGGCGCGGCACGTGCCACGGTGCTGCGCGTCGATGGCGGCATGGTGGCCTCCGACTGGACCATGCAGCGTCTCGCCGACATTCTGAGTGCGCCGGTCGACCGTCCGACAATCCTGGAGACGACCGCTCTCGGCGCCGCCTATCTGGCCGGGATGCAGGCGGGTTTCTATCCGGACCGGGAGACCTTTGCGTCGCGTTGGGCGCTCGACCGCCGCTTCGAGCCGCAAATGGCGGAAGCCGAGCGCGAGCGCAAACATACCGGCTGGCGCGATGCGGTCTCGCGGACGCTGTCGCGGCGAGGGTAGGGCGCCCCAAAATCAGCGGCATGGGTTGCCGGGATAATGGTGCGTCAGATCGCCGGCAAACCCGGAATGCTGACGCCGAAGGTGAGCAGCAAGAGCACGATATTGAGCGCCAGCACGATCACCGCGCTGCCGATCGCGGCGATCTGGGTCAGCCTGCCATTGGCGAACTCGCCCATCAGATCCGCGCGGCCGGTGAAGATGAGCAGGCTGATCATCGGCACCGGCAGCGCGATGCTGAGCACGACCTGGCTGACGACAAGCGCCAGCGTCGCATCGACGCCGAGCGCGACGACGATGAAGGCCGGGATCATCGTCACCAGACGCCGCACCCAGATCGGAATGCGGAAGCCGACGAAGCCCTGCATGATCATCTGTCCGGCCATGGTGCCGACGACCGAGCTCGAAATCCCCGAGGCAATGAGCGACACAAGAAAGACGGCCGATGCCGCGGCGCCGAGCAGCGGCGTCAGGGTGTGATAGGCGCTCTCGATCTCGGCGACGTCGCTATGGCCGGCGTGGAACGCGCCCGACGCCATCGCCACCATGGCCATATTGACCAGCCCGGCAACGGCGAGAGCCACCACGACCTCGCGATTGGAAAACCACAGCACTTGCCGCCGCTCGACATTATTCCGGGTGGGCGCGCGGTTTTGCGTCAGGCCGGAATGCAGATAGACGGCGTGGGGCATGACGGTTGCGCCGATGATGCCGACCGAAATCAAGAGCGCTGCTCCATCCGGCATTTGCGGCAGCACGGAATGGATAGCGACGGCGCTCCAATCGACCGGAGCGATGAACATTTCAATGAAGTAGCACAGGGCGATGATGCCCACGAGGCTGCCGATGATCAGCTCCATCGGCCGGAAGCCGCGCTGTTCAAAAAGAAGGATGCCGTAGGTAACGATGGCGGTGACGGTCATGCCCGCGAGAAGCGGCATCTGGAACAAGAGCGCAAGGCCGATCGCGCCGCCCAGGAATTCGGCGAGGTCGGTCGCCATCGCCGCGATCTCGCTGATGATCCACAATGCAATGACCACGGGCAGGGGGAACTGCTCGCGGCACATCTCGGCGAGATTCCGCCCGGTGACGATGCCGAGCTTGGCCGACAGCGCCTGAAACAGCATGGCGATCAGATTGGCCATCACCACCACCCAGAGCAGCGTGTAGCCGTATTTGGCGCCGGCCTGGATGTTGGTGGCGAAATTGCCGGGGTCCATATAGGCGATCGAGGCGATCACCGCCGGTCCGGCGAACAGCATCGCGGTCTTTGCCCCGCCGCGGCGGCGTCCGGCAAGCGTTTCCCCGATCGCGGCGGTGGTGCGATCGGTCATCGTCGGTTTTGCGAGAACAGTGTCCATTGCTCTTGATATGGGTTGCCAGCACCACAAAATGAAGCCTTAGCTAAATTTCTGTCAATAGCCATTATATCGCAGCCATCTATTCATTCTTTTGATAAACTCAATCAAGTGGTTGCGAAGTGTAGCTTCGGCTGCATAGTGACGACTGGCTTTGCACCGCGCCTTCAGGACAGGAGCCAGACGCTTGTTACCGAACCCGAAGCAACCGGCGCCCGGTCGAAATGCTCCAAAGATCTCCGACCGTGCCCGTGCGCGCCGGTTCGATCAGGCGAGGTCCGCGCGCTCCGCCGAGGTTCTCGAGGATTACACCGAGCTGATTGACGACCTTTTGCGCGAGCATGGCGAGGCCCGCATCACCGATATCGCCCGGCGCCTCGGCGTGACCCATCCGACCGCGACCAAAGCCGTCGCCCGACTCAAGCGCGAGGGGCTCGCCATATCGCGGCCATATCGCGGCGTATTCCTGACCGACGCCGGCGCCGCCATGGCGGAGCGTGTCCGCGCCCGGCACCGGCTGGTCGTCCGCTTGCTGATGGCGGTCGGCGTCCCGGCGGAAGCGGCCGAGACCGATGCCGAGGGGATCGAGCACTATGTCTCCGAGGCGACGCTCGCGGCCTTCGAGCGATTCCTCAGCCGCACCAGCTGACGGCAACGGCAGCCCGGCAAGCGCGTCCTCGCGCGCCGCGGCACGCGTCGATCCGCATAAACAAACAAAATGAGCCCGTGACGGGAATATCGACTCGCCACGGGCTCCACAGCTTCCCGGTACGGAAGCTTACGCTACTCTATTAGATCAGCCCTCGACCGTATTCTGGTCGAAATGGGCAGCCCGTCCATATCGCTGCTGGTGCATCCAGCGGACGGAACGCCATCCTTTTAATTGGTCATCACACTAAGAAGTGCTCATAGGAGTAATGAATTAAGAAGCGATTTGGTTCGCCGTATCGAAAAAGAAATTGAAGAACTACTTTGTTCCAACGGGATCTTGCATATCAAGTACCTTGATGGTTTCGAAAAAGACCTGCGGCTCATAAATGGCCGCAGGTTTTATGAATTGGCATTGGAAAAACAAGCCAGAATTTCCTGCCGATTTAAAGTATTAACGCCGATCCAGCCAGTCATCGACCTCGCGCTCGGCTTGCTCCTTGGCCACGCCGTAACGTTCCTGGATCTTGCCGATAAGCTCCTGGCGGTTGCCTTCGATGCGGCTGAGGTCATCATCGGTCAAACGGCCCCAGGTCTCCTGCACCCGGCCTTTGACCTGCTTCCAGTTCCCTTGAATCTGATCCCAATTCATCGTGTAACTCCTTCGCTATTTCGTTCGCGTGTCAAGGTGAGCGGGTTCACTTATTTGTTCCGCTCTGATCCTTATCGTTCCCCATCACGCGTTTCTTGGCGTTGTTGTAGGTCTCAGAAGCCTGATCCTTAGCTTGGTAATACTTCTTCGACGCTTGATCCTTGGCCTGATTGTATTTCTCCTTAGCCTCCTGGCCGAGTTCCTTAGCCTCGTTCGACAGCCGTTCGGTCAGGCTGAGTGGTTTGCCTTCTGCGTCGAGATAATCCGGAGCGTTTTGAAGCTCCTTCTTGGTGGCGTTGAGTGTGAAGACCTCCTCATTGTTGTCGACGTTCTTCGTCTTCAGCCGGTCGAAGGACACGGCCACATTCTTTTCGCCGATGCCGAGGAAGCCTCCGACACCGATCACGGCGCCGGTAACGGTATTGTTCGGGCCGATGATGAGATCGTTGATGTCGCCGACCCGCTCCCCTCCGGAGCCCTGGACCTCGGTGCCAATGAGATCGTTTGCAAGCCGCTCATCCATCGCCTGCTTGGCGATGAACTGAGTGCTCGTCGTAGCCGCGGCGGTCGCGTTCTGATCGGCGGCATAGGCCGGTACGGCCAAAGCAACGGCGGCAACGCCTGCCAGAAGTGTTCTTCTCAACATGAGGATGTCCTCTCCATTTAACTTTATTGCCGGCCCGGGGCCGGTATCTGGTGCTCAGAACAGGCGAGAGTCGCATTTGTTCCGCAGCAGCTCATTAACTCCGCTTAATCTGGGGGATCGGAGGCGAAGCTGTCCCGCTTCATTCTGCAGCGTTTCCAGTATGTTAAATACTTTATCCCGCGCGCCGGGCTGGCGCAGCGCCTCGGCGGCGCGTTACGGTACCCGGCGGTCTCTGGCAAAGCGGCGAAAGAGAACGACCGCTAGGACGACCGCGAATAGGAAGAACAGGAACTTAGCGATAAAAGCAAACGCGATAATTAGGCCGGCGAACCCGAGGACGCCAGAAATGATCATAAGAATGAACAAAGTAATGACCCAACCCAGCATTGTTTTCTCCTTTTTCTCGATGTCGTGCTGACCGGCAAGGTGTGGTCCGCGCTCGGCGTCGGTTCGGTACGGACTTCGTTATGTCAACACGTAAAAATCGTTCTTGTTTCAACTATGCATTCGCCGCGCCACTCCCTCTCCGGACGCCCGTCCCTGCGGGCGCAAGCGGGTAGGGCGAACTCCGCCCCGGCGAAACCGTTGCTCAGGGGCAAGCTTCGAGCCGACAGCCATGCCGCACTTTCAACTGACCGTTTTCGAGCCGACCGCACTGTCTTATGCGGCTATTGTCGCGCGGATGGTCGTTGCCGCGCTCCTTGGCGCGATGATCGGTTTCGAGCGCGAGCGCCGGAACCGGTCGGCTGGGCTGAGGACGCATATGCTCGTCGCGCTCGCCGCCGCGGTTTTTGCGCTGCTCACCTTAGAAATCATTCAGAATCCAGCTCTCGAAAACGACCGCGTCCGCATCGACCCGACCCGGGTGCTGCAGGCCATGACCGCCGGCGTCGCGTTCCTTGCTGCCGGTGCCATCATCCAGTCGCAAGGCCATGTGCGGGGGCTGACGACTGGCGCAGGGCTTTGGCTCGCCGGTGCGCTCGGTACCGCCGCGGGCCTTGGCTACGGTTTCATTGCCTTCGTTGCGGCCGTCGTCGGGCTCGTAATCATAGTCGTCCTGCGCTGGCTCGAACCGACCATCCAGCGGCACGAGCAGAAACCGCCCGGCGACAGCGTTTGACCTCCCATAGCTGCCGGTAGCTCAGCCGCCCGCATAACCGCCGATCACCGGCAGAATCTCGCCGGTGATAAAGCTCGCGCAAGCCGGCGCGGCCAGAAATACATAGGCCGGTGCGATTTCTTCCGGCTGCGCCGCGCGTCCCATCGGCACGCCGGAGCCGAAGCTCTTGACCTTCTCGGCCGGCCGGTCCGCCGGATTGAGCGGCGTCCAGACCGGTCCCGGCGCGACCACATTGACGCGGATGCCGCGTGGCATGAGATGGCCGGAAAGCGAGCGTGCGAAGGCGTGGATGCCGCCCTTGGTCATCGAGTAGTCGAGCAATTGCGGACTGCCCTCGATCCCGGTCACCGAGCCGGTCATGATGATCGAGCCGCGGGGCCTCAGATGCGGCACCGCCGCGCGCGTCATGTAGAAATAGCCGTAAGATTGGTCTTGATGGTCTGGTCGAAGTGCTGGTCGGACACATCGACGATGTCGGGCGTGTGCTCCTGAAACCCGGCATTGTTGACGAGGATGTCGAGCTTGCCGAAGGCATCGACAGCCTTCTGCACGGCATTCTTGCAGAATTGCGGGTCGGCGACGTCGCCGGGAATGGTTACGCAGCGGCGGCCTTCCTTCTCGACCGCGCGCTTCGTTTCTTCAGCATCCTCGTGCGAGGCCAGATAGACGACGGCCACGTCGGCGCCCTCGCGCGCGAAGAGAACCGCGACGGCTCGGCCGATGCCGGAATCGGCGCCGGTGATGATGGCGGACATGCCCGCGAGCTTGTCGGAGCCCTT
This sequence comes from uncultured Alphaproteobacteria bacterium, assembly GCA_963798805.1. GTDB lineage: Bacteria > Pseudomonadota > Alphaproteobacteria > Rhizobiales > Rhodomicrobiaceae > CAVZCK01. The sequence continues at coordinate 1,062,753 of CAWCVC010000010.1, read as the reverse complement.
ATAGCCGGGCGCCTCGTACATCGGCCGTGGCTCGAGTTCACTCTCCGCGCCGGGCTTTTGCAGGTGCTGCTCCGGAAAGCCGGCCGGGTAATTGCGCTGACCCGCCTGCATGGCGCCCTCGCTCTTCGGCGGCTGTTTCCGGTCGTCCTGCCGGTCGACTTCTGCCTGAATCTCGCGCTGCTCTTTAAGCGTCTCTTCGGCGTCGCGTCTCGATGCGCTCATGCCTGCCCTCTCGGGAATTGGGTTGCCGCGGGAATCCCGCGTTTTGTCAGCTAACGAGGGGGATGGCCGGCAAGTTCCGCTGCGAACGGACTCAGCGTGTGAGCAGCGCGTGCTCCGGCAGATCCGCGAAGGTGTTCTCGCAGGCGTGGCAGGCGACGTCGCGGCCCTCGATCTGCTGCAGAAGCGGTCGCTCGCGGAGGCAGCGATCGAAGGCGAGAGGACAGCGCGGGTTGAAGGCGCAGCCGGAGGGCGGATCGAGCGTCTCCTGAAGATCCGTCAGCAGATTGAGAACCTGCGCCCGGATAGAGATGTCGAGCGCCGAGACCGGCTCGTCGAGCACCAGGATGGCGGGGTCAAGCATGAGCGCGCGGGCGATGGCGATGCGCTGGCGCTGGCCGCCGGAGAACATATGCGGATAGCGGTGATAATGGTCTGGCCGCAGGCCGACCGCCGCCATCATCCACTCGGTCTTCTCGCGGCGCTCGGCCGCCGAGAGCGGCGTATTGACCAGCAGCGGCTCTTCGAGCGCGGCGCCGATCTTCTGGCGCGGATTGAGGGAGCCGTAGGGGTTCTGGAAGACGATCTGCACGCTGGAGCGAAGCTTGGCCAGCGTCGCCTTCGAGGCGCCGGTGATTTCCTCGCCGAGAATGTTGAGACTGCCCGAGGTCGGCGGCTCGATCATGGTCACCATGCGGGCGAGCGTCGACTTCCCGCATCCGGATTCGCCGACGACGGCGAGCGTTGCGCCGCGCCGCAGATCGAAGCTGGTACCTCCGACAGCTTTCAAAATCGCGCTGCCCTTGAACGCCCCTATTTGGCCGACAGGATCGAGGCGAATTGCATGCCGAGATCGGCGATCATCGGCGCCTGCGGCTTGTTGAGCTCGATCTTGACCGTGTAGTCGTCGACCTTCACGGCGTCCTTGAACAGCTCCGGCATCGACATGGAGTTGAAATATTCCCAGGACGCCCCTGCCGTGTATTTGTACCAGGGGCTCTTCTCGTCCTTCTGCCGCATGAAGCTGAAGACGACGTCGTCGGCGTTGAAATCGCGGGTCGGCGTGAAACCCTCGATGGTGTGGAATTTGACGCCCTTGCGCAGTTTGAAGGTGTAGGTGAGGCCGTCATCCGAAGTGGTCCAGCTCTCGGCAAGGCCGGGGATGATGTTGGTGGTGCCGCGTTCGAATTCGACGAGCTGGTCATAGGCGGCGCGGGAGGTGACATCGAAGGTGGTGCTGGATGTGTAGAGCGCCGGGTCGAAGCCTTCCGGCGAGCCCTCCGAGCAGAAGACCAGCGTCTTCGCCTCGGCCATGCCAGAAAACGCAACTGCCGCCAGAAGCGGCAGCAATATCTTGATCCGCATCATGTGAAGAGACTCCTGGAACACGCATCGGGGAAAACGTCGCCCGACGGATGAGCGAGTTCCATGAGTTAAACATCAATCGCGATCCGTGGAAATTGCGATTGTCTGGCGGCGCGCTATTCGGAGTTTGTCTTCGGGTTTTCAATGTTGAGCGGATTACGCCCACAGAATTACGACGGACAAATCTAAGCTGCGAGGCTCGTATCGCCGTTCTCTCCATGCAGCTGCGGGAGCTCCTTCAGCGCAACATCGAACTTGAGCCCGGTGTTCGTCGTATTGGTCCAGACGACAGTGGCGCGCATCGGACCCACGCCGAAGTCCACCTCCACGCGCTCTCCCACGGTGAGCGAGTTGATCCGGCCGACGCGGATGCCGCTGAGGCTGAGATCGGAGGCGACTGTCTTATGTCTGTTGTTGTGCTCGGTCACGACCGTCACTTGATCGAGCACATGACGGTGCGCCTTGCGGCGGTCCTCCAGATCGGCGTCGACGGCGGCGATGAATCCCGTCACCGCGGCAGAGATGTCGCTCGACACGCCTGCGAGCTTCTCCGAGGTCTGGGAAACGGAGCGCGCCTCCTCATGTGTCTTGCTGGCGGTCTCGGCAACATTGCCGACAGCGGTGGACGCCGTCTGGCTGCCCTCGGCCGAGAGCGAAACATTGCGCGCGATCTCGTTCGCCGCGGCTTCCTGCTCTTCGACGGCGGCGGCGATTGCGCCGGTCAGCGCCTCGATGTCGGTTACCTTCGAGACGATGCCGCGGATGGATTCAATCGCCATTGAGGTCGCCGATTGTATATCACTGATCTGCTTTGCGATTTCCTCGGTCGCCTTCGAGGTTTCGGAGGAAAGCTGCTTGACCTCGGCCGCGACGACGGCGAAGCCCTTGCCGCTCTCCCCGGCGCGGGCGGCTTCGATTGTGGCATTGAGCGCCAGCAGGTTGGTCTGATGAGCGATCGAGCGGATCAGCATGACCACGGACTCGATGCGCTGCGCGCCTTCGGCGAGGCTGGCGACATCAGTGTCGGTTTTCTTGGCGGCAATGGCCGCCTCGTGAACGATGTCGCGCGAGCGCTGAGCCTGGCCCGAAATCTCGCGGATCGAGGCGCCCAGCTCTTCCGTCGCCGTCGCCACGGCATGGGAATTCTGCGCAACGCCGGAGGAGGCTTGAGACGCGGAGTTCGAGCTCCTTTGAGGCAACGGCTGCGGCGTCCGACAAAGTGCTGGCGGTCGAGTGCAGCCGGCCGGTCTCCTCGGTCAGCGCGCTCAGCACCTGTTCGATCTGCTCCCTGAACGTCGTCACCTGCTTCTGGAGGTGAGTTTGGTGCTGGCGTTCCTTGTCGCGGGAACCACGCATCGCCTGCTCGAGCTTCTCACGCTCGACGGCGTTGAGGCGGAAAATTTCGATCGCCTGCGCCATGCTGCCGATCTCGTCGGAGCGCCCATGATAGGGTACTTCGCTGTTGTGATCGCCGGAGGCGAGAAGCTGCATGGAATGCTGCAGGCGGCGCAGCGGGCGCAAGGTCTCGCGCAGGACGATCCAGATCAGCGCTGCGCCGACGGCAAGGCCGAGCAGGCTGGCGACGGCGGCGGCGAGAATCGCCAGATGCTGGTAGTCCCTCGCCTCGACCGTCTGTTCCTTGGCGGTCGCTTCGATCTGATCGCCGGCCTTTTCCAGGGCGACCTCGAGCGCGGAGAACCGCTTATCGAAATCCTCCAGCATGGAGACGGCCTTGGCCCGGTCGGAAAACGCGGCTGTGACAGTGTTTTCGGCAACCTCGATATAGGCTTCGAGCGGCGCTTTGACAGCGTCGAGTGCGGCCCGCGCCTCCGGCGGCAATGAAGCGGCGCCGTTCTTTTCGATGATCTCGCGGAATTGCTTGGTGTGCTCGCGGGTCTCTTTGACGACCTCGTCTTTTTTGTCGGGTGCTGTGCTTGCCGCATAGAGAGCCGAATAGACATCGGCGCGCAGCCCGTCATGCAGCATGTCCCCGACCGTATGGTTCCGTAGGGTGACCGCCAGGGACTCGACCTGTTCGAGCTCATATCCGAGCCCGGCCGCGATGGTATAGCTGATGAAGCTCAGCGCACCGATCAGCACGACGCTGCCGACCACCCCGGTGATCAGCTTGACTTTGAGCGAGACAGTCATACGCAGGATACCGATTAGAGATGTCACCAGCGCCCGCCAGTAATGGCACAGCGCAGATGGAATATAAGCTTGTTCGGTTAACAAGCTGTGTTGGAAAGGTATTTTCCGCCCAAAAAAACGGCACTTGCCGGACGAGGCGGTCTCTGCCCGAGCGGCAGCTTACCGGGGCGATATGCTCTCGCGGTGCCCCAGGCTTTCCTCTCGCCCGTTTCCACGAAGAATTGTATGATGCGCCGCACAGATAGAGTGATTGTTTCGATGCCGAAGTAACTTTGCGGTGACTTGCGTTTCATCTATATTTTGAGGAAATGCCATGGGAAAAATCATCCGGGCGCGCGCTTATTGCAATAACGAGGTCGGCTATATTGCCTGGGATGTCGATGCTCCCATCAAGGATTCCTACGGTTTCCAGCTCACCCGCATCCATCTCGATGAGGGCGTCCACCATCATAAGGGCGAGCGGCGCATACTCCCCGCCTGGGTGGCGTTCAAGGGCCAGTCGAACCCGAAATGGATCGAGCAGGACACCAGCGTCTGGCCGATCCAGGGGCTGTTCTGGCGCGATCTGACGCTGCGCCGGCTGCGCGATAGCCTTGGCACGCACGAGCTCGGCATGAGCGTGCGCTACGAGATCCGCGCCGTCGGGCCACGTGCGCCGGGCATGGAGGATGTGCCGGTCGTGCTCAAAAAAACTTATGAGGGGGATCCGGTGCCGCTCAGCTATTACAGCGAGCCGGTTCTCACCAACGACATCACCGTCACCGATGATTTCGGCACCGTCCGGGCGGCCTTCACCAACGGCATTCTCTCCAGCCAGTGGCTGGCGCGGCAGATCGACCGGCAGATTGCCAAGCTGAAAACCATCGATCCGGCTGTCCACGATCAGAGAAAGGCGCTTTTGCATCTGATCCGCGACCAGAAGAACCCGGTGCGGAAATATCTGACCGGCGACGTACTCGGCTTTCTCCGCGCCTTGCTGGATGAGGCCAAGGCCACCAAGGGCAGCGTGCTTCTCGCTCTGTACGAACTCGCCGATGACGAGCTGATCGAGGTGCTGCTGGCGAACCGGACGCGCATCCGCATCATCCTGTCGAATACCGGCAGAGGCGTGCCGCACGACGCCGAAGGCGGGGATGCCGAGAACGGAGGCGGCGCGAAGGTCTGGGACGCCGAGAATGCGCCGGCGCGGCAGAAGCTCGTCGATGCCGGCGTCGATATCCAGCACCGCATGTTCAATAACGGCCATATCGGCCACAACAAATTCGCTGTTTTCCTCGACAAGGACGGCATGCCGCGCAAGGTGCTGACCGGCAGCACCAACTGGACCTCGACCGGGCTTTGCGCCCAGTCCAACAACGCCATGCTGATCGCCGACGACAATGTCGCGCGCGCTTATCACGACGCCTGGCAGCGCTTGCATGAGGATGAGCTGCCGCTTCCCGATCCGCTCTCCAAGCCGACGCGCAATCGCCAGGGCGACGCGCTCAGGGACGCGAACATGACGCCGCAGCAGTTCGAGCTGAATGCGCCGCGCTCACGCATCACCATCTGGCAGCTTCCGGACACGGCGAAGCCGACCAAGCCGCCGCTGCCCGCCGAAGGCCCCATCCCCGAGGAGTTGATCCCGCCCGATCTGACCGACGTTTTCGGGCTGATGCAGCAGGCCAGGCACGCGATCTTCTTCCTGGTCTTCATGCCGAGCCGACAGGGACGCGGCAGCATCGTCGAAACGGCCATTCAAATGGGGCAGGCCGACAATAATCTGCTCGTCATCGGCGCGGTCAGCGACCCGACGGTGCTGCCGAATTACATCGCGCCGCCGCATGTTCCAGCCGGTGAGCCGAAGCCGCCGCGGCCGGTCGAGCCCCACGTCTATGAGCCGAAGGCGCTCGGCAACATCTCCGTCGTGCAAGCGGACGCGCTGTTCAAGGGCGACCTGGTTGGCGACTTCCAGGCCGAGCTGAAGAGCGCCGGCCATGCCATCATTCACGACAAGATCCTCGTCATCGATCCCCTGTCGAGCGACTGCGTGGTCGTGACCGGCAGCCACAATCTGGGACTCAAGGCGTCTTATGAAAATGACGAGAACCTCGTCATCGTGAAGGGCAACCGCAAGCTGGCGGAGGCCTATGCCGTGCACATTCTCGACGTCTATGATCATTACAAATGGCGGGCGCGTCGCGCCGAGGATCTGAAGCATGGCATGACGCTGGCCCAGGGGGCGGGACGGCTGCGCCTCTCGGACGAGTGGCTGCCGCTCTCACAGCAAGGCCGCCAGGGCCGGCAGGCGCGGTATTTTGCGGCCGGCGAATAGCGGCGCTCCATTGCGCCGGCTGGAATGGACAGCTGCGCCGATCTCCGCTCAGGCGTGCGCGGTGGACGCCGTCTCCAGCGCTTCGACGATATCACCGACCACTGAGGATACCAGCGTCTCGTCGTCGCCCTCCGCCATCACCCGGATCACCGGCTCGGTCCCGGAGGGGCGGATCAGCAGCCGGCCCTGATTGCCGAGCCGCAGCCGGTTTTGCTCGATAATCGAGACCACGCTTTGATTTTCCAGCGGCTTGGCGCCATTGGTCGCCACGCTCTTGGTGATTTGCGGCACCGGCTCGAAGCGCTTGCAGACCTCACTCACCGGCTTGCCGCTTGTGATCACAACACTCAAAATCTGCAGCGCAGTGACGAGCCCATCGCCGGTGGTGGTGTAATCGGTCATGACAATATGGCCGGACTGTTCGCCGCCGAGATTGTACCCCTCTGCGCGCATCCGCTCGACCACATAGCGGTCGCCTACCGGCGTACGCAAAAGCTGAAGCTGCAGCCCGGCGAGATAGCGTTCGAGGCCGAGATTCGACATCACCGTCGCCACGACGCCGCCGCCGACGAGACGCTTGTCCGCGGCCCAGGTCGCGGCGATGACGGCCAGAAGCTGGTCGCCGTCGACGATCGTGCCGTTCTCGTCGGCAATGATGACTCTGTCTGCGTCGCCGTCGAGCGCGATGCCGATATTTGCCCCGACCTGCCTGACCTTGCGGCACAGCGCGTCCGGCGACATCGAGCCGCAATCGCGATTGATGTTGAAGCCGTCGGGAGTGACGCCGAGCGCCACGACATCGGCGCCCAGCTCCCACAGGGATTGCGGCGCGACCCGGTAGGCGGCGCCATGCGCGCAGTCGATGACCACCTTGAGGCCATCGAGCCGGATCGTGCGGTCCAGCGTGCGCTTGGCATATTCGATATAGCGGTCGAACACGCCGTCGATGCGCTTGGCCCGGCCCATCTTGTCCGGCGCCGCAAGCAGCCCGGAGATATCGCCGGCGACCAGTTCCTCGATGCGGTTTTCGATCTCGTCGGACAGCTTGAACCCCTCGGGATCGAAGATCTTGATGCCGTTGTCCTGATAGGGATTGTGCGAGGCGGAGATCATCACGCCGAGATCGGCGCGCAGCGACCGGGTGAGCATGGCGACGGCGGGCGTCGGCATCGGGCCGAGTTGGAACACATCCATGCCGACCGAGGTGAAGCCCGAGACCAGCGCCGACTCGATGACGTAGCCGGAGAGCCGCGTGTCCTTGCCTATGACGACGCGGTGCCGGTGGTCGCCCTTGGTGAACAGGTGCCCGGCGGCCATGCCGACCTTCATCGCAAGTTCGGCGGTCATGGGATCAGAATTCGCCTGACCCCGAATGCCATCCGTGCCGAAAAGTCTACCCGACATTGAGTGGCCTCCAAATGCTAAGCTTAAGTCTTCGGGAGAAAATGGACGGAAATCTCAAAATGCAACCGATTAGAATTCGATAGTTTAATTCGGGAAATCACACAGGAGAGCATGATTTAAGCACAAAAGAGAATTAACCTTATAGCATGACGCTTCACTCGCTAGCATCGCAAAAATTAGCTTTCCAGTAAATTATCTTCTCAAATAATTACAATGCTGGCGGCTCGCTCCGGTTAAGCTCGGCGCTGCCAACGCCCGGAGATAGCCGCGAACCAGCCGTCGAGCGCCTGGCAAGTCTCGATCACATCGTGCACGCGGAAGATTTGCACGGCTTGCGCCGCAGCGGCGAGGGCGATGCCGATGCTGCCGGGCGCCCGTCGTTTCGGATCGGTCTCGCCGGTGATGGTGCCGGTGGTGCGCTTTCGTGAGACGCCGATCAGGATCGGCACGCCGAGACCGTGAAACAGGCCGATATTGGCGAGCAGCGTGAGATTGTGATCGAGCGTCTTGCCGAAGCCCATGCCCGGATCGACGATCAGCCGATGGCGGGGAATGCCGGCCGCCTCCGCCGCCGCGATGCGGGCCTCGAGAAAATCGTAGACTTCGAGCAGCACGTCGTCATAGGCGGGGCCGTGGTGCATGGTGAGCGGATCGCCCTTGGCATGCATCAGGATGACGGGCACACCGAGCCGCGCAAGGGTCGCCGGCGCGGAAGGGTCAGGATTGAGCGCCGAAACATCATTGACGATCCGTGCGCCGCGTTCCACCGCCTGCCGCATCACACCCGCCTTCCGGGTGTCGATCGAAATGGCGGCGCTCAGGTCGCGAAGACCATCGAGAACCGGCAGCACCCGGCGCAATTCCTCCGCCTCGCCAACGGTTTCGGCGCCGGGCCGGGTCGACTCGCCGCCAATGTCGACGATATCGGCGCCCTCGCTCGCGAGACGGCGGGCATGGGCAATGGCCGCGTCCGCTGACGCGAAATCGCCGCCGTCGGAAAAGCTGTCCGGGGTCACATTGACGATGCCCATAACGACCGGCCTGTCGAAGCCGATCCCGGCAACCGGCTGGCGCGCACTCACGATCCTTGCGAGGGCCATCATTGTCGGAGCGTCCGGGCTTGCGGCCAGATCGCGCGCTGCTACGAAGCGCCGCCTGGCGCGTCCCGGCACGCCTTCGATCACCTCGAAATGAAGACAGGCAGCCGGCCCGCCGGCAACAGGCACAGCCGCGCCCTCGCCGACTGCATCGGCGGCGGCATCGCCCCAGATGAACCCCATGGGGCGCAGATACAGCTTGTCGCTCACGCGGAAACTCCCGGCCAGATAACGGGCAACCCTGCGTTACAATCGCCCGCCCGGCGGCAATTTTCGAGCGAAAAGAAAACAGCAATGCCCCGGCAGCGTTATGGCACGCAGAAGCGGCGTGCATCCGGCGTCCACTCGCCGAAGCCGGTTGCGACCATATTCGCGATCACCCGGCAGACATAGCGCTTCTGCGCCGGATTGTTGTTCGGCCCGGCATTGTAGCGCGCGACGGCCAGCGTCCATGTGCCCTCGCGGGCGTAAAGCTCCTTCAGGAAACGCGCGGCATAGTCGACATTCTTGGCGGGATCGAACATCTCGCGCACCGAGGCGAAATGCTCGCGGTGGAAATAATGGTTGATCTGCATGCAGCCGAGGTCGATGAGCTTGGCCCCGCTCTGTTTCGCCTTCTCGAAAAGGCGCAGCGCCGCGTCAAGAGTGAGGCCGTAAGCGGCCTTGCCCTCGATATTGAGCGCATAGGGCTGCAGCGAGCCGGCCTGTCCGGTTTCGGTCAGGCCGACCGCATAGAGCATGCCGAGCGGAACGCCGTAGGCCTTGGAGGCCCGCAGCATCTCCTTCTCGCAAAGCTGCTTGCCCGCGACCGGCCCTGCGGCGGCGGACGGGGATGCGCTAAAGATAAACAGAGCCGCCGCGAGGCTTGACAGTTTCCGGCCCCGGCTGCTCATGGCCGCTGCCCCCCGCCGTCGAATCCGATGTGTCGAAGCCGGGCACGGGCCGCGCCGAGGACTGCCCGCCAGGCTGCCGCCATCCGGGTTGCTGGCCGGCGGGTTGGCCGAAAGGGCCGGCGCCGCTGAACGGCTGCCCCCCGCTGCCCTTATCCGCGTGCGCAACCTGAATGTTGAGCCCGTCGACCGTATAGCCCGCCGACCGGAGCAGGCCGGTCAGCGCGTCCTTGTCGTCATGAATCAGCTTTGCCGTCTCATAATGGGGCGTCGCAAGCTGGAGATTGAGGGCGTCGTCCTTCAGCGACAGCCGGATGGTGAGCGGGCCGAGCTGAGGCGGATCGAGTTGGATGTGCAGGATACGGATCGGAGCGGCGTCGGGGCGCGACGGCAGGTCCGCTTGCGGTGCCGACGGTGGGCCGTTCGCCTGAATGTCCCGGTCGATGCGGTCGGCGATCTGCATGGCCGGCGAGGGCAGGTTTCCGGGCATGAAATAGGTTTCCTGCCGGATTGCCGTGATCCGCGCTTCCCTGATCACCGCAGGGCCGAGTTGCCGGCCATCCTTCGTCTGGGCATGGGCTCCGCCGGTCGAGCCGCCTTTGGAGAGAACCGTTTCGAGTGCGAAAAGGCTCTCTTTGAGGTTCGCCGACAGTGCATCGCGCGCATCGGGCTGCGCAGGGTTCGGCGTGTTGGCCGCGAGTATCGGCGCAGCGGCAGGGCTGGGTCCAGAGGCGGATTGCGATGCCGCGGACGCCGACGGCGAAGGGTGTTTCCTGCCCTGGGCCTGCACCTTGGCCAGGGTTTCCGCGATCTCTTGAAGCTTTGCCGCCTGCGCCTGCTCGTCTTGAGACGGCACATTGATTTGCTCGACCCGCACATTCGCGGATGCCGCGGCCGAATTCTGACCGGGCTGCCCCGCCGCTCCGGCATTGGCCGGCTGCGGGTCGAACCAGCCGCTCATACCGAATGGCGGCATCGGCGTTGTTCCCCTTGGTGCGGCGGGCGACGGCGGCTCGTCATCCTTGCGTTGGACCAGGACGGGCGCATTGCGCCGAGGCGTCCCGTCATCGGGCGACGGCACGGGGTCGCTGCCGCCGAACCAGCGGTGATGGGTCATTTCGAGAGTCAGCGCCGCAAGCGCTTCGGCGCCACCGTCAGGTTCCGGGTCATCCTTTTTGGCCGCCGGGTCGCCGGAGACGTCTCCCTCGGGCTCCAGATGAGAGAACAGCTCGGAAAATGCGGCGAATTCGGTCGAATCCGGCTTGCTGCCCTGGTCGTTGCCGGACTCCGGCGGTTTTGCCGCCGCGCTCGCCGGCCGGGCCGCAGGCGCAGATGATATTCCCGCCGCAGCGGTCATCGTCTGTCTCCATTCAAGAGTTCATCGGCCCGGGTGATAGCCTTCTGAGCCGGGTCGATCACTTTCGGAAGTTGCATCAATTCTGCATCTTTGCCTTGCTCGGCGCTGACCGGAGGCGGCGCAGTGACCGGACCGCTGAGCTGAGGCGGGAGATGCATCCGCTCCGCAAGGCTGAGCGCGGCATCGAGCAGCGCCTGATCGCGCGCCGGGAGTTTGGACCGGTCGATCGATTTCAGCTCGGCAAACGCGCTGTCATATTTGTCCGTGACCAGCGCAACGGCGGCGTCATAGAGCTTTGCCCGCAGCTCCAGCGGCGGATCGGACTTGGCCAGATCGGAAAGCTTTTGCGCGGCCACGCGTGTGAGCCGGACGCGCCCGCGCACGATGCCGGCCTCGGCGATGGAGAGATACACCGTCCGGCGTTGTTCCGCCGGCAGCTGATCGAGGGTCTGGGTGAGGTTGAGAAATAAATTGTCGTCGTCGGCATATTTGCTCGTCGTCACGGCGACGGCGAAGCGCTGAATGAAATCGTCCGCATAGACCGACTGGCTGAAACGGCGGAAATATTGCGACACCAGCATCTGGAACATGCCGAAATCCTGGATCGTCGCCGCGACCACCGCCTCCCGGCGAAGGGCGGCTTCCTCGACCAGGGTTCCCGGTGAGAGAATGCGGGCGAGATCAAGGAAGCCCATAGCCTTTTTCGGGTCTTTCGACGCGATCAGCATGGCCTGCGCGAGAGCGAGATGGCCCGCGGCGCGCGGATCGAGCGTGCGAGGGTCGATCTTGGAGAGGAGGTCCCAGGCCTGTTCGTTGCGTCCCTGGCTGTAGTCGAGCAGACCCTTGATCAGATTGTCGTCGACGCAAGGCACCGGGCTGAGGCTCAAAAGCTTTGCCAGCACACCCGGATCGCCTCCGCTCAGCGCATACACGATGGCTGCCCGGGAATTCTTCGGTTTGCGCCAATCCTCGTCCGAGACCTGGGGCAGCGTCTTGGCGATCTCGGTGATGAACTCACGCTGGAAGGCGTTGGCGCTGCGGTCGCCGGTCGCGATTTTGTCCTGAACCGTTTCGAGCGTGCGGATGAGCTGATAGGGCTGGACCACATGAGGCTGGCCGATGGCGGCCTCATGAGGCTCCTCCATCGCCTTCGCCGGCTCTTTCGCGCCGGTATCTTTCGTCGCCGGTTTGGCGTCCAGCTGCGTCGCCTGCGCCGGGGCTGCCTCGTGCTTTGCCTCCGCGTCGGCCGGCTTTGCCTCGGGTGCGGCGTGATCTTTCGCTTCCGCGTTTAGAGCCTCGTCCGCCGGCGCGGCGCTGCTTTCGGGCTTGCTCTCCTCGCTGGCAAGCGACTGATAACACTTGGCGGTGGCCTGTTTGCTGTCCGTCGGCGCCGACTCCTTTGCCTCCGCGCCCTTTACCTCCTTGCCCTCGGCTGCTTTCGCCTCGCCCGCCTTCGGCGCCGCCGCGCCGTGTTCGGCCTTGCCATCATGTCCGCCGCCTGCGAGCGCAGGACCGCAAAGACCGATCAATGCGGCCGCGGTCCAGAGCGCCAGGAGACGGGTGGTCAGCTTCATGCCTTAGCGGGCCTCAACAGAATTTCGATGCGCCGGTTCTGCGGAGCAGTCGGGTCGCTCGGCACTTTCAGATCGCGGTCGGCATAGCCTTCGATCCGCGCCACGCGCTCCTTCGGCAGGCCGCCGCGCAGCAGCATGTAATGGGCGATATGAGCGCGCGCCGTCGACAGCCGCCAGTTGTCGTAGGTCTTGGAGCGGAACGGCCGCGCATCGGTGTAGCCGCGGATGATGATGTCGCCGGTCTGATCGGTGAGCACCTTGGCGATCTGCTCCATCAGCACCACGAGCTCCGGCTTGGGCTCGGCCGAGGAAAGGCCGAACATCTCGAAATTGCTCTTATCGGTCAGGCTGATCAGCACGCCCTCCGCTGTCTGCTTCACGGAAATCTGCGGCAGCTCGGCGAGATGCGATTTGGCGACGAGCTGGCGCAATTCGGTCCGGACCGCAGCGGCCTCCTTCTTCTCGGCCTGGTCCTGGACTGCGGCCTTGGCATCGGGAGTTTTCGCATTGTCCTTCTGCTCCTTGGCTTTCTCCGCAGCGGCAGCCCTGCGCTTCGCTTCGGCGGCTGCCTCGGCCTCCTTGGCAAGATGATCGGTGAACGGCATGGCGCCCGCCTTGCCGGCCCCGCGCTCGGCTTCCGGTCCGGTCCCGGCCCCCGGCTCCTGACTGGGCGACGAATCCTTCGCTGCGACCGGTCTCGGCCGGATGTCGCTGCTCTTGCTGTCCGGCGCGTTGGAATTGAAGCGGAAATCCGGATCGAACGGGTCGCGGAAAGCATCACCGCCGGCCATGCGTGCATCGCTGTCCTGCCGAATCCCGTCGCTCGTCGGCAGCGGCACCTTGGAGGCTTTGGCCGCGAGTTTGGCAAGAACGTCATAGGGGTCGGAGAACAAGCCTTCGTCGGAAAAGTTTTGCCGGCCGGTCCTGTCTTTTGGCGCGGCATGCTTTTCGAACTGCTGGTTTTTCGGCGGCTGCTTTTCGGCGTCCTTGCCGGTGCCGCCCTGCTGCAGGTCCTGAACCCCGCGGTCGGTCGTCGTCCGGTCGGTCAACTCGACCGGGTTGAAATAGGTCACGACCTGATTGAGCGTTTTCTCATCGGTCGCATTGACCAGCCACATCACCAGGAACAATGCCATCATGGCGGTCATGAAGTCGGCATAGGCGATCTTCCAGACGCCGCCGTGATGGGCCTCCTCGCCATTGTTGTTCGATCGCCGGATGATGATGATTTCGGGCGGCACTTGTCCGTCACGGTTCACAATACGCTCTCCTCAATTCTTTTCATCCAGGTGCCGAGGCAGGTTTCCAGGACGGTTTGTCCGGCGACGACGCGAACATCGACGCCGTCGGCCGGTGTAAACAGCGCGGCGACGTTTCGGCTGCCGAGCTTTTCACGAAGGAGCTGCAAGAGGTCTTCCGGCCCCGAGATCTCCAGCGTGATGCCTTCATTCGATCCGATCAGCGCTTCGAGCGCCTCGCATAGCTCGGCGATCGCCCGTTTATGGACGGCCTCGGCAAGGAAGGGCCGCAGTATGCGGGCCACGATCTCGCCCAGCCGGCTCTCGATCTGCTTCAGCCCGGTGCCGATCTCCTCTCCGAGCTTCTCCGCCTCCCGATTGGCCCAGGCATAGCGCTCGATCGTGAGCTGCTGCGCGTAATAGGCGCGCTGCTCCTCCAGCTTGCTTTCGATCTCCGCCAGCGCCCCGTCCCGGCCCGCGGCGAAACCCTGCTGATAGGACTCCTCGATCCTGGACTCGGTTTTGGCGGTCAGCGTGGCGAATTGCGGCGAGTCCGGGTTCGGCTCCGTTTCGCGTTTCCGAACCGGCGGGCGGTTTTCGGCGCCGAATTCGGGAATGAACCTCGCGGCGGGAACCGGAGCCATCGGGCTAGCTCCTCAGGAGCTGTTTCAAGGCGGCGGCGACGGCCTCCTCGTTGGTCTGGATGATGGTTTCGAGCTTCTGCTGCGCCGTTGCGCGGCGGGCTCGCTGCTGCGCATGTTCGAGATCTTCCTCGGTCAGGTTGCCCGCGCCTTCCGGCCCCGGCAGAGAGGCGAGGGCGCCCTCGGGTCTGCCTTCGAGGGCGAGCTGCGCCTGGCCTTGCGTCTGCTCCGCGCCGGGCTCCTTCAGAATGGCCTGCAGCGCCGGGCGCAAGCCGAACCACACCAGGAGGAAGGCGGCGACGATAATGGCGCCCGCATTGACGAAGCTGCCGAGCTGCCGCATCAGCTGATCCATGATGCCGGGCGAGGGGACGGGTTCGAGCCGCTGCGTGTCGACGACGAAATCGACGGCAGCGACGGTTACCTTGTCGCCGCGGGCCGGGTCGACGCCGGCGGCTGTCGAGACCACCTTCTCGACTTCCTTGAGCTGCTTGTCGATCGCATCCTGCGAGGCATTCGGTCCGAGCGAGGCAAGAAGCTGGCGCTTGTTCAGCACCACAGCGACGGTGACGTTTTCGACCTGATAGCCGTTGCTGACCGTGGAGACCTTCTTGGAGTTCAGCTCGTAATTGGACAGCTCCTCACGCCGGTCCTTCTGCGTTTTCGAGGTCTCGCCGGGCAAGGCAGCGGTCTGTTCGGTCGGCAGGTTCTGCTGCACGGTGACATTGGCGCTGCTGCCGGCATTCTGCGAGCTGCTGGTTTCCTTCACATTGCGCACCGAGCGCTCGACACGCGAATCCGGATCGTAGGTGGTCTCGTTGGTCTCGCGCTTGTCGAGATTGAGCCGCGCCGTGACGCTGATCTCGAAATTGTTGAGCCCGAGATAGGGGATCAGCGTCTTGCGGACGTTTTCCTGCAACTCGTCGCTGACGACCTTCTCCAGCTCGACCATCTTGTGCGGCCCGGTATCCGTGCCCTCACCCCCCGCGGCGAGGATGGTGCCGTCCGTATTCAGAACGGTGACCTGATCGGGCATCAGCGACGGCACCGCCGCCGCGACGAGCTGCCGGATGGCGGGCGCTCCGTTAAACGATCCCGGTCCTTCCGTGCGCACGACGACGGAGGCCGAGGGCGGCTGCCGGTTGCGGCGAAAGGAGCCTTCGTCGGCGAGCACGAGATGCACCCGCGCCGCCTTCACGCCCTTCATCGTCTGGATCGTCCGGGCGATCTCGCCTTCCAGCGCGCGCACGCGAGTAATATCCTGCATGAAGGAGGTAAGCCCAACCGGCCCCAGCTTGTCGAACAGCTCGTAACCGGATGTCGCGCTAGAAGGCAGGCCACGCTCCGCAAGCAGCATCCGGGCTTGCGCCGTCTGGCCATAGGACACCATGAGCTTCGTGCCGTCGGAGCTGATGTCGAAGTCGATCCCGGATTCATGCAGGGCGGAGCCCATCCGCATCGCCTCCTGTTGGGTGAGGCCGACATAAAGCGTCTCGAAAGTCGGCCGGCTCAGATAGTAGCTGCCCAGCGCCACCGCGCTGAAAACCGTCACCCCCACAAGGGCAAGGGCGGCGAGCCGGCGCGCGCCAAGATTGAGCAGGCTGGTTCTCAGCCGCTCCAATTGTTCCTGCCCGGTCATGCTTCCCTCGGACCACCAGATGCCGCGATGAGTCTCCGATCGGAAGCTTGCGTGAGAATGACGAGACGAGACGCGCTCCACGGGGAAGCGCGTCTCTTCTTTCACCTGCTCAAGCGTTCAGCTCTTATCTGAAGAGCGCCAGGATGTTCTGGCTCGACTGATTGGCGATGCTGAGCGCCTGGATGCCGAGCTGCGCCTGCACCTGAAGGGCCTGCAACTTGGTCGATTCTTCATTCATGTCCGCATCGACAAGCTGGCCGACACCTTGGTCGATGGCGTCCTTCAGACCGGAGATAAAGGTCTTCTGCAGGTCGATACGAGACTTCACTGCACCGAGCGTCGAAGCAGCGGTGGTCATCTCGGAGACCGCCGCATCGGCGCCTGCGATGTAGCCCTCGAGCGTCGTCAGGTCGGTGCTGCTGTCGGACAGCGATGAGATGTCGACCGTTGCGATCGAGAAGCTGCCGCTCGCGCTCAGGGCGCCACTCGAGTTGCGTGACCCGTCGAGGATGCCTGAGGTGGAGGTGCTGGAGTCGTAGAGCGCCACCGTCGACGTATCGATGCTGATCGTGCCGATGGTGACGGTGCCGCCGGTGCGCGAGAACGAGGAGACGATCTGCTTCGTGGCGTTGTAGCCAGAGGCGCTGGAATTGACAGAGAGCCAGTTCTCACCGCTGAACACCGACGCGTCGGCGATGCTCTGAAGCTGGTTTTGCAGCTCCGTGATTTCGCTCTGGATCTTCGACTTGTCGACGCCCGGCTCGCGTGCGGCAACAAGCTTCTCTTTAATCTGGCTGACCACGCTGACGGCGCTGTCGACGGCGTTGTAGGCCACATCGACGGTCGCCGAGCCGAGACCCAGGGCGTCCTGCACGGTCGACAGGGCCGCGGAGTCGGAACGCATCGTGGTGGCAATCGACCAATAGGCGGCGTTGTCCTTTGCAGTCGCAACCTTGAAGCCGGTCGAAATGCGGTTCTGGGTCATCTCAAGCGACTTGTTGGTCTGCGTCAAAGTCGCAAGAGCAGTGCGGGCAGCTACGTTGGTAAGAAGGCTGGTCATGAGGATGTCCCTTTACATGTTACGAGTTGAGTTCGGGACATACCGGATCGGCCGGTATGGCAGCGCGGCGTCATGCCTTCGGCACCATCTCATGGGTGCCAAGCTGCCATGCGGCGGAAGTTACGAGAGAATTTCGCCGAGGGAAAGACTATCCTATAGATATGATTAGGCTTCCCTAAATGTCGGGAGCAGGATTTTCTCGTTAGGCAGCGAAATTGATTTAAACGAATTCTGAAGCGCTGATCGCTTATTTTCACAAATTTTAGCGTTTCGCGGAAGAGACCAACAAAGACTAAAGAAAGCGAGCGTTCAATAATGGAACGCCCGCGTCGACCGCCCTGGCGGCTATCGGAACAGAGCTAGAATATTCTGGCTGGTCTGATTGGCGATGCTGAGCGCCTGGATGCCGAGCTGCGCCTGGACCTGAAGAGCCTGCAGCTTGGTCGACTCCTCGTTCATATCCGCGTCCACAAGCTGGCCGATGCCTTTCTGGATGGCGTCCATCAGTCCAGAGACGAAATCCTTCTGCAAGTCGATCCGGGACTTCACCGCACCGAGCGTGCTGGCTGCGGAGGTCATCTCCCCCATGGCCGCATCGGCCCCTGCGATATAGGTTTCGAGTGTGGTCACATCCGCACTGCTGTCCGTCAGCGACGAGATATCGATGGAAGCGATCGAGAAGGTGCCGCTTGCACTGATGGCGCCGGTAGTATCGCGCGAGCCGTCCAGAATGCCTGTCGCCGAGGTGCTGGCGTCGTAAAGCGCGACCGAAGTTGTGTCGATCAGGATCGTACCGATACTGACGGCCCCGCCCGAGCGCGAGAAAGACGCCACAACTTCCTTGGTCGGATTATAGCCGGTGACGCTCGAATTCGACGGACAGCCAGTTCTCGCCGCTGAAGACCGCGGCATCGGCCATGCCCTTAAGCTCGCTCTGAAGCTGGTCGATCTCGCTCTGGATTTTCGTCTTGTCGACGCCCGGTTCGCGTGCGGCCACCAGCTTGGTCTTGATCTGGCTGACGAGGTCGATGGCGCTGTTCAGCGCGGTATAGGCCACATCGACGGTGGCCGAGCCGAGGCCGAGCGCATCCTGCACCGTCGACAGGGCGCTGTTGTCGGAGCGCATGGTCGTCGCGATCGACCAATAGGCCGCATTGTCCTTGGCGCTCGCGACGCGCAAGCCGGTCGAGATCCGGTTCTGCGTCATCTCGAGGGTACGGTTCGTCTGCGTCAAGGTCACAAGGGCCGTGCGCGCCGCGACGTTCGTCAGGAGACTCGTCATCGGGATATCCCTTTGAAAGGTTTCGCGTTTACAGGGACATACCGGATCGGCCGGCATGGCAGAGCGGCTTCATGCCTTTGGCTCCGGACGAAACCGGAACCAATCTGCCATCGGCGGTAGGGAAAGACGCGAACACGGAGTTCCGTAGTGATTACACCGCCTTGATTAGCGGCAGATAAACAAGATTTACAAAATTCTACAAGAATGATCGTATCAATCCACCGATCAGTAAATTCCAGCCGTCGATCAGGATGAAGAACAGGATCTTGAAGGGCAGCGAAATGACTGTTGGCGGCAGCATCATCATGCCCATGGACATGGTCAGTGTAGCGACGATCATGTCGATCACCAGAAAGGGCAGGGTGATCAGGAAACCGATCTCGAAGCTGCGCCGCAACTCCGAGATCATGAAAGCCGGAATGATGATGCGCAGATCGACCTCCGCATCGGTTTTCTGTGGCGGCAGCTTGGTGGCCGCAAGATCCTCGAACAGACGCAAATCCTTCTCGCGCACATGGGCGCGCATGAAGCTTTTGAACGGCGCCGTGATGCGCTTGTAGGCCTCCTCCTCGTTGATCTGGTTGTCCATCAGCGGCTTGATCCCGTCGGTCCAGGCGCGATCGAAGGTCGGCGCCATGACGTAGAAGGTCATGAACAGGGCAAGGCTGATGAGGACGAGATTGGCGGGCGTGGTCTGCAGGCCGAGCCCGGCGCGCAGGAATGAGAGCGCGATCACGAAACGGGTGAAGCAGGTCACCATGATCAAGAGGCCCGGCGCCACGGACAGGACGGTGACGGCGGCAATAAGCTGGATCACGCGGCCGGTGACGGTGCCGTTGCCCGGCGGGATGAGCGCATCCAAGCTCAGCACCTGCGCCGCCGCTTCGACGCTCATGGCCAGCAAAGCCAGCACGGCAGCGCCGGCGAGAATGAAGCCGAGCGGCGCGCTCCGGGTCAGCGTCCAGTGGAGCGCTGCGGCGCGGCCGCGGCCGGTGACGCCGCCGGGGCGGCGTTGCGCCCCAATCTCCACGCCCGACTGATTGCCCCCTGCCTCGGTCATTCGATGATCAGGCTTTGAATGATCAGCTCAGATGCCTTCCCTTCGGTTCGCACGCGGACCCTGTCGTTGAGGTCTTCACGCAGATGCTGGAAGCCGCTTGGCCCTTCGAGCTGGTCGACCGTAACGGTGCGCAGATAGCCGATGAGGTCTTCCGACAATCTGGCCGCAATGATGTCGGCGTCCGGCCCCATATCCTTTTCGATCACGATCGAGGATTCGATCCGAATCCAGGTCGAGGTCGGCCGCGCGAGATTGGTTGTGAGGGGCGCGAGGGTTTTGAGGATGGCGGTCGGCGGCAGCGTCGGCCCGTGCTGAGCGGCCGGCTCGGCCGGCTTGGGCTTGACCGGGCTTTCCTTCATCAGCCCCGGAATGACGAAGCCGAAACCGAGGCCGGCAGCTATGCCCATGCCGGAGAGCAGGAGCACGCCGAGGATGGTAATCCCGCCGGTCGATCTCTTGCTCTCCTCCGCATCTGCCGCTTTCGCCATATTGTCCCCTGCTCTCAATAGGGCGAGATGGCGTCGATGACCTGCTGACCCCAGCCGGGCTGCTGAATTTCCGTGTTCCGGCCCCGGCCGCCATAGGAAATGCGTGCCTCGGCGATCTTTTCATAAGACACCGCATTGTCGGTCGTGATGTCGCGAGGGCGGACGATGCCGGCGACATGCAGCTCGCGGACCTCGAAGTTGACGCGCACTTCTTGCGTGCCGCTGATGATCAGGTTGCCATTGGGCAGGACCCCGGTCACCACCGCGGCCACGAGCAGATTGATGGTTTCGGATCGGTCGATCTGTGCCTGGCTGTCGGTCTTTGTCTCGGCCGTGACAGAAGGCTTGAAGGAACCGCTGCCGGAGGCCTGGAGGTGTTTGTTGACCCCGGCGGTATTGAGCGCATAGCTGAAATTGGCGTCCATATTGCCGTCCGACTTGCGCTGGCGGTTGGTGTCATTTTTGAGCTTCGCCGTGTCCTGGATGGAGATTTTGACGGTCACGAGGTCGCCCACCTGCGAGGCGCGAGGGTCGCGGAAGAAATCGGCGCTGGTGTCCTGCCACAGCGAGTTGCCGGGCCGGTAGACCGGCCGCGGCGTCGGAGAGCTCTTGATCGGCAGGGTCGCCTGGGCCAGTCCCGAGCCGACCGGCGTCATATGCGGCACCTGGCCGATCTCGCTCGGATGAAAGCTGCAGGCTCCGAGAAGGGCGAGCGGAAGCAGGGGTAGAAGGCGAGAGATCATATCTTCCCGTTTTGCGGCTTGGGGGCGGCCGGGGCTTTGCCTTTAGGGCCTTTTCCCGAAGCCGAAATGATCGCCGTCAGCCGCGCCGCCTGCTTCGGATCCATTTCAGCCATCAGCGCGCTTGCGACGCGCGGATTGAGCTTCGTGATCACCGCCGCCGCCGTCTCTTCGTCCAGCACCGCCAGTTGCTGTGCGGCCGCATCAGGCTTCATCTTCGCGTAGATATTGGTGATCGTGGCTTCGGCTTTTCGGGAGAATTCATCGCGCCGCGCCAGCCATTTTTGATATTCGGTGATCTTGGCGTTGAGCTCCTCGAGCCGCTCCTTCACCTGCTTCTCGGTCTCGACCAGCGTCTGTTTCTGCCAGGCGAAGCGCGCGTCGGACGCGGCGTTGGCGATGTTGCTACAATATTGCTCGCCGGGGCCGCGCGGCTTGGCGTTGGCCGCCGGCGCGTTGGGCTCCTGATTGATCACCTGCGTCGTGATGATGTTCGCAAGGGCCGACGGCTCGTGAAGCACCGGATTGCCATGCGGATCGACCAGCGCCTGCCAGCCGGTATTGGTGGGCGCGGCGGCAACCTTTGCCTCGATTGGCGGCGTATCGATGACGATCGGCGCCGGCACGGCGCGAAGCGCCTCGGGCTTGCGCTCTGGAAAGTCGGGAATGATCGCGCCGGTTGCCGCCGGCGCCATAACGGACCTGGATCGCCGCTTGGCCGCCTTGGCGGGCTTTTGCGAGTTGAGCGATCGTTCGTAGACGGAGCGATATGCGAATTCCGCCTGGCTTTCAACCGACGTGCTCCAGCCTTTCTGAGCCGCTGCCGGATCGGTGACGCCCGATGCAGCGTGAATGAGCACCGCGGCAAGACAGATTGCGCCAATGCGGGCATATGGAGAGATGGGAAATTCGGCTGTTTTCAAGACGCGAGACATCATTGCACCACCAGATCCGCCTGCAGCGCGCCAGCCGATTTGATCGCTTCCAGGATCGCGATGATGCTGGCTGGCTTCAGGCCCATTCTGTTCAAACCGGCAACGAGCGTTTGCAGATTGGTTCCGTCGACGAGGCCGACATTGCCCCCCGCCTGATCAGCCGTAACCTGAGTGTTCGGCGTCACCACCGTTTCGCCTTCGGCGAACGGGTTCGGCTGCGAGACCTGCGGGCTTTCGGTCACGCGGACCGTCAGGTTCCCGTGCGCCACGGCGACCTTGGAGATGCGCACGTCATTGCCGATGACAATCGTCCCGGTGCGCTCGTCGACGACGACGCGGGCCGGCGAATCCGGCTGTACCGGTAGCATGCCGATCTCGGCGATGAAGCGCGCCGCACCGACATTGGCCGGTTTGGTCAGGGTGATCGTGCGCAGGTCGCGCTCCAGAGCCGGCCGGACGCCATAGCGCGCAGTGCTGTAGGTGTTGATCGTGTCGGCCACGCGCACGGCGGTCGCAAAATCCGGATTGCGCAGCTCGAGCAGGAGAAACTTGTCCTCGCCGAAACGGCTCGGCGGCTCACGCTCGACAAGCGCGCCGTTGGGAATACGCGCAGAGGTCGGAACATTCTGTGTCACGGTCTCGGCACTTCCGGCGGCAGTGAAGCCCGACACGGTGACCGGCCCCTGAGCCACGGCGTAGATGCGGCCGTCGGGTCCGGCGAGCGGCGTCATGATCAGCGATCCGCCGACCAGCGAGGTTGCATCGCCGAGCGATGATACCGTGATGTCCAAGCGCGAGCCGCGTCCGATGAAGGCGGGCAGCTCCGCCGTGACGATCACCGCGGCGATATTGCGGGTGCGGGACTGGGCCTTGCGGATGTTGACGCCCATGCGGTCGAGCATCGATTGCAGCGATTGCTCCGTGAACGGTGAATTCCGCAGCGTGTCGCCCGTTCCGTTGAGGCCGATGACGAGGCCATAGCCGACAAGCTGGTTGGAACGGACGCCGCCGATCGAGACGATATCCTTGATGCGGGTGAGCGCGCCGGTCTGCGAGGTGTCATAGAGCGGGGAAAGCCCTTGATTGGCGGGCATGGGCGGCGTCCCTTTGGAGCCGGGCATGCCCGGGCCGCCGCCATAGCTGTTGCCGGGTATGGTTTCCAGCTCGGCAGCCGAGAGGGCGGAGGCGCTGAGCCCCAGCATCAAAGCGATCGCGACGGCGCGGATCATGGGCCGGTGATCCTCACGGTGCCGTCCGCGTCGACGATGCCCTTGATGATGATGCCGCTGTCGATATTGCGCAGGCTGAGCGTGTCGCCGACACCGCCCGACTGCAGGGGCATGGCGACGGCGGAGATCGTCAGTGGTCCGTCTGAATAGATGATGCGGACGGGCTTGCCCTGTCGCACCACGTCGGGGTCCCGCAGCCAGGCGGTCGGAATCGGCCTGCCGGCGACGAGCGTGCGGCGCGCGACCTTGCCGAGCGCAGCATCCGGCGTGCGAATGACCGGCAGACGTTCCGCTCCGGGGCCGAAAAGCTTGTTCTCGAGCTGATCGCGCGCGATCGCGTCGCCCGGATAGATGGTGATTTTCGGCACGGGCAGCTCGATATTCGCCGCCGCCGCCGGGGACAGGCCGGCGCACGCAACTACGGCCCCGGCGAGTCCGCGAGCCAGCCATCGCAATATCCGTTCTGCCATAGCCATCTTCCACTTCGCCGCTTCAAGACCGGGACGAGAGCGCCAATCACCTTGCCCTTGCGGGCTGCCGCCAATCCAAAAGGCGCTAACGGATGCTGGTTATCGTGCCGAACATGCTGTCCGCGGTCTGAATGACCTTGGAGTTCATCTCGTAATGACGCTGGGCCTGGATCAATTCGGTGATTTCCTTGACCGGATCGACGTTGGAATTTTCGAGATAGCCTTGGTTGACCGTGCCGAAGCCGACATCGCCGGCAACGCCCAGATTGGCGGTCCCTGAAGATTGGCTCTCGCGATAGAGATTGCCGCCGACCGGCTCCAGGCCGGCCTCGTTGACGAAATTCGCGATCGTGAACTGCCCGAGCTGTTGAAGCTGGGTCTGATTGCCGATGCGCACGAAGACCTGGCCGGTCTCATTGATGGTGACATCGGTGGCGTCGATCGGAATCGTCATCGGCGGCTGCACCACATAGCCATCGGTGGTGACGATCTCGCCGTTCTCGTTCTTGTTGAAGGCGCCGGCGCGCGTATAGAGAAACTCGCCGTCCGGCCCCTGGACCTGGAACCAGCCGCGGCCGTTCATGGCGACATCAAGTGAGTTGCCCGTCTGGGTCAGCGTGCCCTGGATATGCAGATAGCGTACGGCGGCGGTGCGAACGCCAAGCCCGATCCGCGCGCCTTCGGGAATTGTGTTCTGGCCGGCGCGGTTGGGAACGCCTGCCGCGCGCTCGACCTGGTAGAGCAGGTCGGTGAACTCACCGCGTGCGCGCTTATAAGCCGTCGTGTTGATATTCGCGATGTTGTTCGCGATCACATCGACATTCAGTTGCTGGGCGTTCATGCCCGACGCGGCGATGGCAAGCGATCTCATAACGCGGTCCTTAGATAGCCATGCGGCTCAGTTCGAGATAGGCGGCGGTGATCTTGTCGCGAACGGCAATCGCGGCCTGGAGCGATTGCTGCGCACCCAGAACGGTCTGCACCACCTGCTGCAGCGGCACCTTGCCCTGGATGCCGGCGATGGAGGTGGTTTCGGCCTGGTGCAGCGCCTCGGCGGTATTGGCGATCATCTGCGAAATCATGCCGCTGAAATCGTCCGGCGTGGAAGCGGCGGCCGCTTCCGGCGTGGCGGCATTGAGAAATGCGGGCGTCGTACCCTGGCTGCGGGACAGCGCGCTTGCCGCGGAGGAAATCTGGTCGATCATCAGGCCGTTCCCTTCAGCAGGTCTATCGTCATCGAAATCAACTCACGCGCCTGTTTGATCACCTGCAGATTGGCTTCGTAGGAGCGGTTGGCCTCCTTCATATCCGCAAGCTCGATCAGCATGTTCACATTGGGATTCTTGACGTAGCCGTTGGCGTCGGCGGCTGGATTGCCGGGGGCGAATTCGAGGCGGTAGGGGCTTTTGTCGAAGCCGATCCGGTCGACATGCACGAAGCCGACGCCAAGCTGATCGTCATATTCGGAGGAGAAGCTGATGGTCTTGCGGGTATACGGGTTGGAGCCGGGCGTCTTGCCGGTTGAGTCGACATTGGCGAGGTTTTCCGATACGACGCGCATGCGTAGCGACTGGGCCTCGAGGCCCGATGCCGCCACCTTTGCCGAAAGCTGGAGCGGATCGAGCATGATCAGCCTCCGGGCTTGGTGCTGTTGATCAGCATCTGGTGGAAGACCTTCACGATGCTGGTATCGAGCGAATAGCCCCGGCTGATCTCGCCGGCCTTGATCATCTCCTGCTCAAGGCTGACATTGCCGCCCGACTGATAGACGTCCCAGCTCTTCTCGCCTTTGACCTCGGTGGAGCTGGTGAGATCGGTCGGGTTCGGCGCCATATGGCCGGGCTCGGTGACCCTCATGGAAAGCTGCGTCGACTGCATCACCGCATCGAACGGCTGCAGGTCGAGCGCGCGATAGCCGGGCGAATTGGCGTTGGCGACGTTCTCGGCCACGAGCGCCTGCCGCGCCGACAGCCAGCGATTATGCTGCGCCGCAAGGTCAAAAAGCTGAATCGGCAGCATGATGCCCTTCCCCTTTCCTGGATTGGTTAACACCGCAATCTTGTCTCAGGCTTGCGCGGGGACAGTCCGATGGATCGGCGGGGAATTTTGCGGGGGCGCTTAAGCCGGGCAGGGGGTGAACCGCGCGTCCGAAAGCGCTTCGATCAGCAGGCGGATGTTCTCTCTCGGGTCCGCCGACGAGCCCGCGAAGGAAATATATTCGATCTCGACACCAGCCTCCTGCGCTTCCAGGACCAGCCGGAAGAACACCTCGACCGCGCGATGCTGAAATTCCATGTCCAGCATGATCGAGGGCTCGCCGGTCCAGCCGAGCGTGACGTCGCCGGACTGGCGGAACGAAACGGTGCCGGGCTTGAAATACATCTCAGTCGACGAGCTGACGAGCGTTCTGATATTGCCGAATTGCCCGGTGCGGATGAAGGCGACCAGATCGGCGGGCTCGATCAGCCGCAATTCGGCGGCGACCTCCCTCAGACCGGCAGCCAGAACCTTTTCGTGCTCAGAGCGATTTTCACAATACTGCTTCAACATCAAGTCTTCATCCCGCCTGCTGGCTTCCGTGTCTTGCGGATGTGCAGATAATAGATGAGCTCCGCGACAGCTCTGTAGAACTGCGGCGGTATGAACTGATCGACCTCGACACTTTCGTAAAGGGACCTTGCCAGAGGCTTATCTTCGACGATCGGGACGCCATGGTTCTCGCCGATTTCGCGGATCTTGAGCGCGACGAAATCGCGGCCCTTGGCCAGAACCACCGGCGCGCCGCCCTCCTCGCGAAGGTAGCGCAGGGCGACGGCATAGTGGGTGGGATTGGCGACGATCACGGTGGCGCGTGGGACCGCCGCCATCATGCGCCTGCGGGCGCGGTCGCGGGCGAGCGAGCGGATCCGCGCCTTGACCTGCGGATCGCCTTCGCTTTGCTTGTGCTCGTCCTTGACCTCCTGCTTCGTCATGCGCAGCTCTTTGCGCCAGCTAAAGCGGGACCAGAACACGTCCGCGGCGACCAGAACCAGAGTGAAGATCGCGATCCAGCCGATGATCCTCAGGACCACGTCGCGCACAACTCCCGGAATTGTTACCGGCTCCATGAACATCGAGGCGAACACGTCGACCTGTGTCGTCTTGAGGACCATGACGCCGACAACCGCGACAGCGCCGAATTTGAAGATCGCCTTGCCGAATTCGACGAGGCCCTGCAGGCCCACGATCCGCTTCAGCCCCTTCATCGGCGAGATGCGGGACCATTGCGGCTTGATGCGATCTGGGACGATCTGAATCGGGTTCTGCACGAAAGCCGTGGTGATGCCGGCGATGAACAGCAAAAGCACGATCGGCACCAGAAGCCGCGCCATCTCCTGCCCGAGGAAGCCCAGCAGCGCGACGGCATCGGCGGCGTTCTCGATCCGCCAGCCGCCCGGACTGTCGATGAAACGTGTCATCGCATTGCGCAGATGAATGATGTTGCTGGCCAGGAAGAAGGTACCGGCGACGTAGATGGCGACGAAGGAGGCAAGCGTTGCCGCTTCGCGGGAGGACGGGATGTTGCCTTTCTCTATGGCGTCCCGGACCCGCTTCTCCGTGGCCTCTTCTGTTTTGCTTTCTTTGTCCTGGTCGGCCATCAGCGGGCGCTATCGTCAATCGGGTGAGCGAGAACGCCGGACGGATGCTCGTTGAGCGTGGAGGAGCTTGCGGGCAGGCGGCGGCTTGCGCCGCCCCGCTTCATCAGTGGCCGGAATTGTCGAGAACTTCCGTGAGCGAAATGCCGAAGCGGGAGTTGTCCTCGTCCACGACGACGACCTCGCCGCGCGCCACCACCTTGCCGTTGATGACGACGTCGACCGGCTCGCCGACGCGCCTGTCGAGCGGGATCACTGCTCCGCGTCCCAGCTTTGCGAGGCTGGAA
The DNA here is from genome assembly GCA_963798805.1 of uncultured Alphaproteobacteria bacterium. Classification (GTDB taxonomy): domain Bacteria; phylum Pseudomonadota; class Alphaproteobacteria; order Rhizobiales; family Rhodomicrobiaceae; genus CAVZCK01. Next base: position 1,035,678 of record CAWCVC010000010.1, on the reverse strand, counting down.
ACCGGCATTGTCGCGGTGCCGAGCACGATCTGCACCGTGACCGGAATGCGCAGGATCAGGTCCAGATTGGAGCCGGGCGCCGGCTGATCCGCGCGGCCGGGCGCCTGCCCCTGAGGCGCGCCGGCCGGTGCGCCTTCCTGTTTGGGGTTGAAGGCGGCGGCAAGCTCCTCGAGCGATTGCGCAAGCCCCGGAGGATGTTCGGGCAGTGGTTTTGCGGTCGAGTCCTGTACCATGTCGTTCACCAGATAAATCGGCCTGCGCGCGCCAAATCCTGTCTAGATCCGAGACAGAGAGGGCGAGCGCGGCAAGATTGCGTTCCGCATCACGCGGCAGCCTTTTGACTGTCGGCACCGCCGCCGAGCGTTTCCGCCTCCACCTCGTCGATCGAGGGCCGCTCATAGGCTGAAATCGTCTTGCGTCCATATTCGAGCGCGACGCCCGGCATGGCGCCGTTCATGAAGGCAAGCAGCGTCTGCTTCGTCATGACGTAAAGCCGCATCCGCTTCTCGCGGACGGATTTGATCTTGTTCGCGAGCGGCGTGAAAATCGCGTAGGAGAAGAACACGCCAGCGAAGGTGCCGACCAGCGCGGCGCCGATCAGATGGCCGAGGATCTCCGGCGCCTCGTTCAGCGCGCTCATGGCCTTGATCACGCCCAGCACGGCGGCGCAGATGCCGAGGGCGGGCAGTCCGTCGGCGAGGCCGGTCATGGCGTGATAGGCCTTCATCTTGTCGGCGCGCAGCGTCTCGATTTCCTCATCCATCAGCGCTTCGATTTCGTGGGTCCTGGCATTGCCCATAATGATCAGCCGGCAATAGTCGCAAATGAATGTCGTCAATTCCTTGTTGTTCAGAACAGTCGGGTATTTCTGAAAGATCGGCGAGTCTCCCGGATTGTCGATATGCCCTTCGACCTCGTTTCGCGCCTTGCCTTTCATTTCTCTGAGTACGGAATAGAGCAGCCCCAGCACATCGATATATTCCCGGTTCGTCGGGACCGAATTCTTCAGAGCCTGGCCGATCGCCTTGCCGGTGTCCTTGATCACCTTGGTCGAATTCGCGACGATGAACGCTCCGATGCCGGCGCCGAGAATGATGATGTACTCGTAGGGCTGCACGAGCACCATGAGATGTCCGCCCATCGCGGCAAAGCTGCCCATAATGCACGCAAGCGTAAATACGAGGCCAATCAGGATGGTCACTCGGCGGCTCCCTCAAACTCAACTCAAGGTTTAGGCTTGGCATCCTTGCACGAAGCTTATTAAGGCTTTGTAAGTGACCGTGGCGGCACTCTGGAGTGGCCAGCTTCGGACAAGTCCCGGGGCTGATGGTGTTTGCGTGCCCCGAAAAGGATGACGACCGTGCTTACGGCAACGGCCAGCTATCAGATCATCTCCAATAACCTGACCCGCTCGTTGCAGACGACGGCGTCCAAGCCCGATGTCGCGCGGGCGACCAAATATTATCTGGCCCATATCGGCGACGTGAAAACGATCGACGATTTCCTGAACAACGATCACCTGTTCAGCTATGCCATGAAAGCCTTCGGCCTGGAGGATATGACCTATGCCAAGGCGTTCATGCGCAAAGTGCTGACCGAGGGCACGGACGATCCGCAGAGTTTCGGCAACAAGCTGACGGACAAGCGCTATCTGGCTTTCGCACAGGCCTTCAACTTCAAGCGCTATGCGGCGGCGACGACCGCCTTCGACATCACCCAACAGGGCACGGTCGACAAATATTACCGGCAGACGCTCGAAGGGGACGCGGGCAGCCAGGACCAGGGCGTGCAGCTCGCTCTCTATTTTCAGCGGATGGCCCCGAACGTAACCAGCGTCTACGGCCTGCTCGCCGACAAGGCGCTGCTCAAGGTAACGCAGACCGCGCTCGGCCTGCCGGAGGCATCCGGCGCGCTAGACATCAACAAGCAGGCGGCGCTGATTTCGAAGAAGCTCAACATCGACGACCTGAAGGACCCGGCAAAGCTCGACAAGCTGATCACGCGCTTCACCAGCCTCTGGCAGGTGCAGAACGAGACAACCGCGCCAGCGAATGTGCTTCTCGTCGACACCAGCACCAGCTTCGGCATCAGCGGCAACCTGCTGGCCGGCATTCAGAACCTGCGAACTCGGGGGAAATTAGCCAATGCAGTCAGGCATTTATGTCGGCCTCTCCGGCCAGTTGGCCTTTTACAGGCGGCTGGAGACGATCGCGCATAATGTCGCCAACTCCTCGACGGCAGGCTTTCGCGCCGAGGAGGTCAAATTCGAGAGCGTGCTCTCACGCGTGCCGCCCAATCCGACCACCTTCGCCTCCCGCGGCGAGACCTATCTGTCGCGTCGCGCCGGCGGGGTGGTCCGCACCGACAATCCTCTCGATGTCGCGGTCCAGGGCGACGCCTGGCTCTCCATCGATATTAACGGGCAGCAGGTCTATACGCGCGATGGCCGGATGATGATGAGCCCCAATGGCGACCTGCAGACGCTGAACGGCTATCCCGTGCTCGACGCCGGCGGCGCGCCGATTCAGCTCAATCCGAATGGCGGCACGCCGCAGATCAACCACGATGGCGCGATCACCCAGAACGGCCAGCGGCTCGGCGTCCTCGGCCTGTTCCATATCGACGAGAACGCCAAGCTGACGCGCGCGGAGAATTCCGGCGTGATTCCCGACCAGCCCGCCGTCCCGGCTCTCGACTATTCGACAGTCGGCGTGCTGCAGGGCTTCACCGAGGGCTCCAACGTCAATCCGGTCATGGAGATGACCAAGCTGATCGAAGTCCATCGCACCTTCGAGGCCATGACCAACTCGATGAGCATGGAAGACACCTCGCTGACCGATGCCATCCGAGAGCTCGGGCCGACGGCCTGACGCTCTACGACCGCGCTGAATTTGCGCTCTATTGAAGATGCCGCAATCGCTTGAACCGCAGAATTTCGCTCACGCACTGGAGGCGCTCGAGGGCTCCCTTGCCGCCGCCTCCGCCATGCCGCGCATGCGCGTCGGCGGGGTGGTCACCGCCGTCACGCCCGGCTATTACCGCGTTTCCGGCCTGTCGCAATTCGTCAAGCTGGGCGAATGCGTCAAGCTCATCGGGGCCGGTGTGCAATCGCAGCTCGGCCAAGTGGTGCGGATCGACGAGACGGGCGCGACCATCAAGACTTTCGAGCCGGTCGTCGATGCCGGTCTCGGCACTATCGCCTGGCGGCAGGGGCCGGTGATGATCAGCCCGGATGTTTCCTGGAAAGGCCGCATCCTGAACGCGCTCGGCCAGGCGATCGACGGCGCCGGGCCACTGCACACCGGCGAGCATTCCGTGTCTACCGAGCACGAGCCGCCTTCGCCCATGAAGCGGCAGCGGGTGAAGACGCCGATCAAGACGGGCGTGCGCGTCATCGATCTGTTCACGCCGCTTTGCGCCGGCCAGCGCGTCGGCATCTTCGCCGGCTCCGGCATCGGCAAGTCGACGCTACTCGGCATGCTGGCGCGTTCGCGCGGCTTCGATACGGCGGTCATTGCTCTCGTCGGCGAACGCGGCCGCGAGGTGCGCGAGTTCCTCGAGGATTCGCTGGCCGCGGGCCGCGCACGCACCATTGCGGTCGTTTCGACCGGCGACGAAAGCCCGATGATGCGCCGGCTCGCGCCGAAGACGGCGATGTCAGTCGCGGAATATTTCCGCGATCTCGGCGAGAGCGTGCTTCTGATCATTGACTCGGTGACGCGCTTTGCTCATGCGGCGCGCGAGGTGGCACTGGCGGCGGGCGAGCCTCCCGTCGCGCGCGGCTATACGCCGAGCGTCTTCAGCGAATTGCCGAAGCTGCTGGAGCGGGCGGGGCCTGGCGAGGAGGGTGCCGGCTCGATCACGGCGATTTTTTCCGTCCTGGTCGATGGCGACGACCACAATGAGCCGGTCGCCGACAATATCCGCGGCACGCTCGACGGGCATATCGTGCTCGACCGCAACATCGCCGATCAGGGGCGCTTTCCGGCCGTCAACATCATGACCTCGGTGTCGCGGCTCGCGAACCAGATCTGGTCGACGGAAGAGCGCGGGCTGGTCATGAAGCTGCGCGCCATGATCGCGCGCTATGAGGATACGCGCGACCTGCGGCTGATGGGCGGCTATCATCGCGGCGCCGATCCGGATCTCGATAGGGCGATCGAACTGGTGCCGCGGCTCTTCGACATCATGAAGCAGGACCCGGAAGACCCAGTGAGCGCGAACGCCTTCCAGGAGGTCGCGCAGGCCCTCGCCGCGGCGGAAGCCTCGATGACCTGCGTTTAGAGCGGCGGACCTTTGTTGAAGTCGGAAGCGCCGCTCTCGCTGTTTGTCTGCTTTCGGTCCGATGCCCTAATTCGCGCCGATGAACTCCTGGGCTTCGGTGACCGAGCCGAACCGGCGCGGGCCGAGCAAGGTCTCGACGACCACCGACCCGTCCCGAAACAGCACATAATCCCGGCCGTTGAGCGCGCCGCGTGTGACGATGTCATTGGACGCGCGCTGCGGCATCAGCATCGGAGGGGGCGCCTTTGCCTGAGCGGGGGCCGCCTGCGCTGCCTGGACCGGTCCCGCCGGCGCCGATGTGAGCGGACTGACGAACCTGGCAGGCTGGCGGGCCTGCGTTCCGGCGGCCGCGATTTTGCCCAGCAAATGCAGCGCTGCCTCCAGCGCACCGAGCACGGCGATGCCCATACCGGTGACGATCGCATTTTGGCCGAGCAGCGGCAGAAAGTGCGCCGACTGGTGAAAATTCGCCGCCTGCGCGGCATCCGGCGGCACGGCAGGCGCGATCAGGGGATAGCTTAGAAGAAATCCCCAGCCCAGCGTCGCGATGAGGAGCCCGGCCCACGTCATTCTCGGAAACGGCATGTCGGAAACCCGCTTTCGTTAATCCGGTCGCCTTGGCGATGAATGCTGAGCGAATACTTTGGTTGTTGGCAGCAAAGCCGATTTCTGCTTTGGGCCGCCATAATGATTCCTCATCACGCAACGCCTCTTATCCAATTTTCAATCTAAAGTCGTACAATTCTTCCTATGCAACTTGAAAACCGATTCTTAGGAGTTTGCGAGTATCAAATTTGAAGACCAACGCTATTCACCCCCTGCACGCCGGACACCGGAATGGTTCTTCCTTCACTGCCAACCACGATGGCCGCCCAAATGACCCACCGGAGATAGTAATGAGCCCTTCTCTCGAGGCGCGTGCCGCGGCTCTGGTCAACCCAGAGTCCGGCGTGGCAAACGACTATCTGAATCACTTCAATGAAATTCTCCTGCTGATCGAAAATCTTTCCGCCCTGCTCCCCGAGATGGTTGATGAGATTCTGGCGTGGAAGCCGATCAGCTACCGCGAATATTTCAGGAAATCGCCGCTTCCGGGCAGCAAGCAGACGCTCGAGATTTACGAGTTGCTCGACGAGAACTTCCGCAAGGACTTCGAGTCGATGGTCGAGCTTCTGAACTCGATCGTACTCAAGAGCATCGACATCGTCACCACAAACCGGCGGGAAGACGGCACCATCGACCCTGACGGCATCGGCGGGATTTGCGAGAAGCTCGCCTCGGATATGCGGACCGTGCTCGACCGCACTGCCGATCTCGTCAATCACGGCTATGCGCCGCCGCTGGAGCGGCCGCAGGACATGGCCGATCGCATCCTCCGCAAAGCGAACTGAGCCAACCTCGAAAGACCGGTCCGATGGACGAGCTATTGAGTGATTTTCTGACGGAAAGCTCCGAATACCTTGAAGGTGTCGAGAACCAGCTCGTGCAATTCGAGCGGGATCCCTCCGACGCCTCGCTGATCTCCGGCATCTTCCGGCTCGTGCACACTATCAAGGGAACGGCGAGCTTCCTCGGCCTGGACCGCCTGCAGGCGGTGGCTCATTCGGCCGAGACACTGCTCGGCGATCTTCGCGACGGCGCTCCACCGACCCAGGCGAACGTCTCGCTGATCCTGTCCGCGATCGACCGCATCAAGTCGATCCTGCGCGGCATCGAGGCGCTTGGCGCCGAGCCGGAGGGCGATGACTCCGAATTGATCGCAGAGCTCGAAGCGAGCGTGTCGTCGAATACCGGCGCCGCTCCGGCCCAGCATGCCGCTGCGGCTGCCGCAACACAGACGCCCAAGGAAAGCGCCGCCGCTCAGGCTGAAGCCCCGAAAGCCACGCCCGCTTCACCGCCGAAAGACGAAAAATCTGAAAAGACGAAGCTGAAAAAGGCGGCACCGTCGGCGGGCGCCGGCCGCGAGCAGCAGAGCGGCGGCGCTCAGGGCGCGCAGCGCAGCAGCGAAACCATCCGTGTCGCGGTCGATACCATCGAGCGCATCATGCAGCTGGTCTCCGAGCTGGTGCTGAACCGCAACCAGCTTCTGGAGATCACCCGTAACCGCGAGAATGATCCGATCAAGCCGCCGCTGCAGCGGCTGTCCGGCCTGACGACCGACCTGCAGGACGCGGTGATGCGGGCGCGGATGCAGCCGGTCGGGCGTCTGTTCTCCAGCCTGCCGCGGCTGATGCGCGAGCTGTGCACCGAGCTGAACAAAAAAATCAATCTCGTCACCGACGGCGCCGATACCGAGCTCGACCGTCAGCTCATCGAGGTGCTGCGCGATCCGCTCACCCACATCATCCGCAACTGCGCCGATCATGGCATCGAGCGGCCTGACGATCGTGTGGCCGCCGGCAAGCCGGAATTCGGCGAGATCCGCGTCTCCGCCTCCCACGAAGCCGGCCAGATCACCATCGATATTTCCGACGACGGCCGCGGCCTCAATCTCGACCGCATCAAGCAGAAGGCGATCGCCAGCGGCCTTACGACTGAGGAGCAGGTCGAGCAGATGAGCATGGAGGAACTCTGCCGGTTTATCTTTGCGCCCGGTTTCTCGACGGCGGAGAAGGTCACCAGCGTTTCCGGCCGCGGCGTCGGCATGGATGTGGTGCGCTCCAACATCGAGTTCGATCGGCGGGTCGGTGTCCTTGTCCACGGTTCCCGGAAAGGGCAGCCGTTTCTCGCTGAAGATCCCGCTCACCCTTGCCATCGCGCCTGCCCTCATCGTCCGCGTCGGCGACCAGCGCTTCGCGTTGCCGCAGCATGCGGTGGTCGAGGCGGTCGGGCTCGGCGGCGACTCGCGCCATATGATCGAGAAGGTGCAGGATGCGCTTGTCCTGCGGCTGCGCGACGAGGTCATTCCGGTCATCGACCTGTCATCGCTGCTCGGCCCTGAAACGCTTCACGACGAGGACCACCAGGAGCAGCTGGTCGTCATCATCCGCATCGGAGCGGAGACCTTCGGCGTGCGCGTCGATGCCGTGCTGGACGTGCAGGAAATCGTCGTCAAGCCGCTCAACGCCTCGCTCGCCCATTTGAAGATCTTCACCGGTCAGACCATTCTCGGTGACGGCTCGGTGGTGCTGATCCTCGACCCCGGCGGCATTGCGACCCGGCTCGGCATCGAGAAGTCGTCCGAGAAGAAGCTGGACGCGGCGAAAGATGCCCACGGCGCCAGCGATCGGATGCGGCTCGTGCTGTTCCGCGCCGGCGACGGCCTGCCGAAAGTCTTGCCTTTGTCCCTCCTGTCACGGATCGAGACGGTCGAGCCCGACCGCATCGAGAGATCCGACGGACGCTATGTCATGCTGCATCAGGGCCGGCTCATGCCGCTCCTGCCGACCTCGCCCATGCAGGAGATCGGCGCGAAGCCGCATCCGGTGCTGGTCATCACGGCGAACAATCACACCATCGGCCTCCTGGTCGAGGAGATCATCGACATTGTCGAGGAAAGCCTCGATGTCCAGCTCCCGAGCTTCACCGACGATATGGTCGGCTCGGCCGAGATCAAGGGCAAGGCGGTCGAGATGATCGACGTCACCTACTATCTGCAGGCGGCCTATTCCAGCCTCTATCAGCAGGAGACCAAGAACCTCCTGCTCGTCGACGACGATCTGTTCTTCCGCGACACGCTGAAGCCCGTGCTGGCCGGCGCTGGCTACCGGATCACGGCGGTTGCCTCCGCGGCGCAGCTGATCGAGATGCTGGAGCACAGCAAGGATCTCGATGGCATCCTGATCGATGCCGAGATGGAGACGGACGAGGGCGAGAACCTGGCCGACTATGTCCGCACTAATCTCGTCGACGGCGATTTCCCGATGTTCCGCCTCTATGAGATGCCGGCGCATGCAGTGATGAGCGTGCCGGCGGTCGACCGGATGAGCGTCAATCTCAGCAAGCTTGACCGCCAGGGCCTTCTCAGTTCGCTCGCCTCGGTTCTGGCGAAGCAGGAATTGCAAGAAACGTCGAGGGAGTTGGCCGCATGAGCCGGGTCGTGTTGAAAACAGAGGATGCAGCCTTCGCAGGCGCGGACGAAAGCAGCTATTTCACCGTTTTCGTCGGCGGCGAGATCTTCGGTCTGCCGGTCGAGAACACGCATACGATCTTCCGCATCACCACCGTCACCTCGGTGCCGCTGAGCCCGGGCGATATCGCCGGTCTCGTCAATCTCCGCGGCAAGATCGTCACCGCGGTAAGCCTGCGCCGGCGGCTGTGCATGCCGACGGATGCCTCGGTCCAGAACGCGCTGGCGATCGGCATCGAATATAAGGGCGAAAATTTTGCTCTGATCGTCGATGAGGTCGGCGACGTGCTGTCGCTCGGCAAGTCCGATCAGATCCCCGTTCCCTCCCATTTCGACCCGCAGAGGGCGCGCCTCACCAGCCAGCTCTACCGGACGGGCAAGCTGCTCATTCCGGTCCTCGATATCGACGCTTTATTTACATTTCAAAGTTAGGTTCGGCGATCCCTCGGGCGGTCATTCACTGCTGCAATTACCCCGAGACCTTCAGAGCTTGAGTTGCACCTAGGAAAGACGTGAAAGATTGACGCTCATGGCGACAAAGCTCGGGGAGAGCGAGGCACAACGGACCAGGTCCTTTGACTCGCTATGCGCCTTTCTCCGCCGCGCTTCCGGGCTGGTTCTGGATCCGGAGAAGCGTTACCTCGTGGAGAGCCGCGTGACGCCGGTCATGCGGCGGGCGGGACTTTCCGAACTCGGCGAGCTCGTCCGTCTTCTTGAGCAGGGCAAAATGCCGGCCCTGGCGCAAGAGGTGGTCCAGGCGATGACCATCAACGAGACCTATTTCTTCCGCGACCGCTATCCTTTCGACGCGCTGCGCCAGATCCTGCCCAAGCTGATCATCGCGCGCGCGGCCCAGAAGAAGATCCGCATCTGGAGCGCGGCGGCCTCGACCGGCCAGGAAGCCTACTCCATCGCCATGATCATCGACGATTTCTCGCCGGCTCTCGCCTCATGGCGGGTCGAGATCCTCGCCACGGACCTCTCCGAAGCCGCTCTCGCCAGGGCCGTTCAGGCGGTCTATAGCCCGTTCGAGGTGCAAAGAGGGCTGACGCAGGAGCAGATCAAGCGCTATTTCCGTGCGTCCGGCGACATGTGGCAGCTGCAGGACCGGATCAAATCGCGGGTGGAATTCAAGCCATTCAACCTGTTGAACGGCTATGGCTCGCTCGGTCAGTTCGACCTGATTTTCTGCCGGAACGTGCTGATCTATTTCGAGGCCGAGCGCAAGAGCGACATCCTGAAGCGCATGACTAAGCTTCTGGCGCGGGATGGATTGCTGGTGCTCGGCGCCTCCGAGAGCATTATCGGCCTCGACGTCAAGCTGAAGACGCATCCCGATCATCGCGGCTTCTACAGCTCCGCGATCTGACGCGCGCGCCGCTCACCCCAGTCCGGAATGCGGGAAGGCCCTATTGCGGCAGTTCGAAGCGCTGGTTCGGGTAGATCCAGTGCGGATTCCGGATCTGATTGCGGTTGTTCCTGAAGATCTGCGTGAATTTCATGCCGTCGCCGTAATAGCGCTGCGCAATATGCCACAGCGTGTCGCCTTCTCTAACGATGATGGTATTCGGGCGTCCGGCCTCAGCCTTGTCCTCGAAACCAGCCGAACCCGTCGCCGCGCTGCCCGGATTGCCAGCCGGGAGAGAGGGCGGATCGCCATAGATCGATGCTTCCTTGGACTCCTTGTCCGCATCGAGCATGGCGGTTGTGGTCGGCGGTCGGCGCTGAAAGTTCACCTCGGCTCGGGCGAGCACGCTCGACACGTCCTTCGACACCAGATCGGCGCGGAGCGCATGGCCGCCGCCGGAAAGCTCCCTATTGGTCGAGAAACTCCAGCTTCCCGTGGCGTCGGCGGTGACGCTGCCGGCAAGCCTGTTGTCGACATAGACCATCACGCGCGCGCCGGGCTCGGCATGGCCGCTGATATAGAGCATGCTCTTTTCGCCGGCATCCTCATAGTCGACGGAGGAAACGCCGATCCGTTTGGCAGACCTCGCCGCGATCTCCGGGCTCGCCGAAGGCCCGTTGATACTGCCTGCGCCCGTTGCTTGACTTTCGGCGGAAGCGACATCGGTCGAGGGAGGCGGCATTTGCAGGACGCGGGTCGCCTTGCCCTCCTCGGTCAGCGCCACCAGCGGCTGACCGGCCTTTGGATCGGCAAGCGACAGTGCGAGGCGCTGCGGCGAAAACACGGTGCGGTCGCCCTTCGGCGCCTTTGCCGTCAATTCGAGAGAATGTTCGCCTCTCGAGAGCTTCGTGGTCGGCTGGATCACCCACTCGCCATTCTCGTCAGCTTTGGCGCGGCCGATGTCCTTGCCCTCGTCCTCGACGATGGCGGTCCAGCCCGGCTCGGCACGTCCCGCCATGACCACAGAACCGTCAGGTTCGGCGCGGACAATGTCGAAGGTGGGACGGGCTTCGGAGCTTGTCTGCTTGGCCGAGGAGCCCGGCACGTTGTTTGCGACCGGCTCACCCAGCTCGGAAGGACCGAACCAGCCACCGCGCATGGTGTAAATCCCGATGGCGCCGAGGATCAGCAGCAGCAATACGAACAGAACCCGCGCTCCGCGCATCGGCCTTAACCTTTTCTATCGGTCCAAGCGAACAGGACGCCGATATGGCTCAATGAAACCCTTGTCAAATGCCTCAATTGAGGCAAATCCAAGCAGTTCCCCCCTCTCTTGCCCAAGGTGCGCCGCGTGCAAGCGTGACATAAGGTTCTTTTCAATCATTTCTCTTCTTTAATCACAAAAGCGGGCAAGGGCCAAGACCGGCCCGCATCAACTTTTGCCCATCTGGCACCATATTCGTTTATTCGGCACACGGGAAAGTCAATGCCAAGCCGTGGTAAATGGCACGGCTCGGCACAATGGAGTATCGATTAAGCCTATGAAAGAGAACATGATAAAAAACATCTGTGTCTATTGCGGCGCGGGGATGGGAACGCGGCCAATCTATGCGGAATCGGCGAGGAAGCTGGGCCGTACGATGGCGGCGGAGAACATTGGACTGGTCTATGGCGGCGCCAGTGTCGGCCTGATGGGCGAGATCGCCAGGGCGGTCCTGGAGGCCGGCGGACAGGTGACCGGGATTAGGCCGCCGGACCTGCCACCTCACGAGACACCGCTCGAAAAGATTCAGGAGCTGATCCAAGTCCGCTCGCTGCATGAGCGCAAAATGCTCATGTTTGAACGTTCCGACGCCTTCGTCGCCCTACCGGGTGGGGTCGGAACCTTGGAGGAACTGGTCGAGCAGATCACCTGGGTGCAGCTCGGCCACCACCGAAAGCCTGTCATCATTGCCAATGTGGAGGGCTATTGGGACCCGCTGCTCGCGCTGTTCAATCAGATGCGGGCGCTCGGCTTCATCAGCTCCGCGCTCGGCCTAAACTACCTGGTTGTGGACCAGGTGGAGGAGATCATTCCGCTGCTGCGGTCGAGACCGGATGGCGAGAAGGTCTCCCCGGAATTGAGGCCCGGCCTCCTGTGACTGGGGGGAAAGAGCGGCTCCGACTGCAACGCGGGGGACTACTTGTTCGCCTCGCCCGTTTCATCGTCATGGGATTCGACCGGCTTGGACTCCGGCGAGCCTTCCTGGCGCAGAAACACGCTGAGCAGGACGTAAAGCCCGATCGCCAGAGAGTTGTCTTTGATGCGTTCGAAAAGCGTTCGCATGTCGCTCCAATGTCCGATCCGGACGACCGCGACAGGAAACGCTCATGAACGAAGCGGATTTCAGCCGCGCCGCTGCCGTCCTATGAAATGCCCAGCTTCACCAGGATGGCGAAAAACGCCACGAACGCGAAAAGGTGCAGCCGCGGGTCGACCTTCTGATAAGCCGGCTGAGCCTCGCTCGGCACCAGGATGAAATAGAAATAATAGGCGAGCAGTCCCCCGGCGAGGCCGTATTCCAGGCCCACGGGGGTCAGAATGATCGAGACGGCCGCTGGCAGGTAGGACTCGGTCGAGCCGTCCTGGACTTCGCCCAAAGCCGGGGTAAACTCGCTGCTCGAAAACGAGCTGGCGATGACGAACAGGCCGACCGCGAACAGGGCCGGCGCCACGGCGATCTGCGGGATCAGCTCAAAAAGCGGCTTGCCGAGGTAGGAGAACAGCGCACCGACGCACGCGAGCAGGAGGAAGCACAGCGCCACCCAATAGGCGGTCACGCCGGTCTTGGCGCCGACGAGCTTGCCGGCGTTATTCTCCGCATAGAAGACGACCGGCGTCGTCCCCAGGATCGGGGCGATCAGATTCATGCTGGAATCGACGATATAGGAGCGGTCGATCTTGAGGTCCCGTTTGGGCTCGTCGGCCGGTAGGAGATGATAGGGGCTGCCGGCGATATCGGCGAACAGCACGTAGATGATGAAGATCGCCAAAGATGGCTTCCGGCAAATGGCCGGTGATGTTGGCGATCTGGCCGAAGCTGCCCGGCTGGCAGGTCCAGGGCCAGAAGCAGGTCTCGGCCGAGACGGTCTCCGCCTTCATGCCGAAGAGGTGAAAGCCGGCCGCGACGGCGATGACCGAGACGAGCAGGCCGGAGCGGCCGACGAGGTCCAAAGTCCGGCCGAGCCCCGGCCGGTATTCGGCCTGAAATTTCCTCGCATAGCTGCGCAAAGTGACGTTGAGCAGCAGGATGACGGCCACGCCCAGGATGAACAGATAGGTCGTCTTGCCGGTATGTGGCTGCCCGGTGGGAAAGGCGATCTTGATCGACAGCTCCGCCAACAGCGCGCCGATGCCGCCGATCACCGCGATCTTGATCGGGCGCGGGATCGCCTCGATCACCTCGCGCCGGAAACCGCTCCTCGACATCAGGAGCAGCGCCAGCCCCACGAAAAAGCAGACCGTCAGCACCTCCGACCAGCTCAAGGCGGAATGCTGCATATACTGCGCGATGAAGGCGTTGAAGGCCATGCCGGGCGCGAGAGCCGTCGGCGTGCGCGCATACCATCCACAGAAGGCCGAGCTGATCGCCGCGGCAAGGCAGGTGGCGTAGAATACCGGCCCTTCCGGCATGCCGACTTTCGGATCGCCGAGGACGAGCGCGTTGACGAACGGCGCGTAAGCCATCGTGAAGAACACGGTGAGCCCGGCCAAGAACTCAGTCCATGAGTTCCTGTCGCATATGATGTCCTGAAAATTTTCCCACCCGTTATGAAGGCTCTTTGATAGCCGCCATCGCCGGACGCCGCAACTGCAAGCGCGCGACAGCGGCTCGCCGAATCGCGCCGCGCTTGGAATTGCGGCGCGGCTGCTTTACCCTCTTAAGGATCTCCCGCAGGCCCAATTCGAAACCATATAGAGCGGCATGGCGTTTGACTCGGAAAGCAGTGCGCGGCGCGCCGCCAGAACTCGCAATTTTCTGCAATCGGTCATCCTGGTCGGCGGCATCGGCCTGATTATGGCGGTCTGCTCCCTGGTGCTTTGGGGCAGGGACGGTATCCTCTGGGCGTCCATCGCCATCGGGCTTCTCCTGCTGCTTAGCCCGCGCATCGCGCCCGAGTTCATCATGCGGATGTATGGCGCCCGGCGCATCCGGCCCGAGGACGGCGCGCCCATCGTCCAGATCGTCGGCGAATTGGCCAAGCGCGCCGATCTTCCCAGCCCCCCGCAGCTCTATGTCATCCCGAGCCCGGTTATCAACGCCTTCGCCACGGGCGTCAGATCGGACTCGCTGCTGGCGGTGACGCAAGGGCTCTTGAACAAGCTCGATCCGCGCGAGCTGATCGGCGTGGTGGCGCACGAGACGGCCCATATCCACTATAACGACCTCTGGATCATGAGCCTCGCCGACACCATGAGCCGCTTCACCTATTTCATGTCGATGCTGGGCGTGCTCTTGTTCCTGTTCAGCCTGCCGCTCGCGATGATGGGCGGCTATCCGATCCCCTGGCTCGGCATCCTGCTGCTCTATTTCGCGCCCACCGCTTCGGGCCTGCTCCAGCTCGGCCTGTCGCGCGCCCGCGAATATGACGCCGATCTCGAAGGCGCGCGGCTCTCCGGCGATCCGGAGGGGTTGGCGAGCGCCTTGCGGAAGATCGAGGCCTATCAGGGCCGGCTGTGGGAGACCATCTTCATACCCGGGCGCCACCTCCCGGTGCCCTCGCTCTTGCGGACGCACCCGCCGACCGCCGAGCGCATCAGGCGTCTGCGCGAGCTGGGCCAGCCTGAGCGCCCGCCCTTACGGGTTCCGGGGTTGGAGGGTGTCGGCCCGCGCTTCGTGCCGTGGCGCACCCGGCCTCGTTATCATTTCAGCGGACTTTGGTATTGACCATGACCAGCCCATCCATCCCGACCGTCACTGTCGAAATCGTCTCCGATGCGATCTGTCCCTGGTGCTGGATCGGCAAGCGGCGGCTCGAAGGCGCGGCCGCAATCCTCGACGGCAAAGTTGCCATCGAGACAGCCTGGAAGCCGTTCGAGCTGAACCCGGATATGCCGAAAGGCGGGGTCGAGCGGCAGGCCTACCGCTTGCGCAAATTCGGCTCGCTGGACTTTTCTGCTCAGCTCGATGCGCGTGTCGCTGAAGCCGGACGCTCGGTCGGGCTCGACTTCCGCCACGATCTGATGAAATGGACGTCGAACACCTTCGACTGCCATCGGCTGATCTGGCTGGCGGGACGCGAGGGACGGCAGGACGATGTCGTCGAAGGTCTGTTCCAGGCCTATTTTCACGATGGCTGCAACATCGGCGATCCCGCCGTGATGGCGGACGTCGCCGAGGCCGCCGGGTCGAATCGCGCCGAGGTCGAGGCGTTCCTCGCCGCAAATGAAGGCGCGGACGAAGTTGCGAGAGAACTCGCCCGGGCGCGCGCCATGGGCATCGAAGGCGTGCCGACATTTTTCGTCAACGGCACGCCGCTCGTCTCTGGCGCCGCGCCGTCCGAATTGCTGGCCAGAGCCATCGGCGAAGCCGCCGCGCAGACGGTCGCTTAGGCGGGGCCATTCGGCCGGCGGGCAAGTCACTGCTTCCGGCTCTCCTCGTACCGCCTGCGGTTCTCCTCATTCGGCGGATAGAGGCCCGGCAGGCTGGCGCCCCCTCGCACCTCGCTCATCAGCCACTCTTCCAGCGCTTCCTGCTCCAGCGCTTCGGCCAGCACCGGCTCGACCAAAGCTTTCGGCACCACAACCGCGCCGTCCCGGTCGAGCACCATCAGATCATCCGGAAAAACCGCCACGCCGCCGCAGCCGACCGGCTGCTGCCAGGCGACGAAGGTGAGCCCCGCAACGGAAGGTGGCGCCGCCGCGCCCGAGGCCCAGACATCGAGGCCGGTGCCGAGCACGCCTTCAAGGTCGCGCACCACCCCGTCCGTCAACAGCGCCGCGACATTGCGGCGCTTCATCCGCTCGCAAAGGATGTCGCCGAAAATCCCTGCATCGCGCGCGCCGCCGGCATCGACCACCGCGATACAGCCCTCCGGCATGGCCTCGATGGCCGCGCGGGTCGAGATCGGCGAGGACCAGGAAGCGGGCGTCGCCAGATCCTCGCGCGCCGGCACGAAGCGCAGTGTGAAGGCCGGCCCGGCGATGCGCTTCGCCCCGGCCACCAGCGGAAAAGCGCCGCGCACCCATACATTGCGCAAGCCTTTCTTGAGCAGCACCGTGGTGAGGGTCGCCGTGGTCACGGACCGGTATTTCTCGATGATGTCTGACGGATAGGTGGACATCGCGTTTTCATGCTCCTCGCGTTGATCACCGGGGCCGCGCGCCCCGCCCGATTTCCGGATATCCAGAAAAGACCTTATAATGGCGCAACAGCTATACACCAATCGAGCCCCCGCATGATCGATCTCTTAGAGCTGCCGCGGCGTTTTGCGCTGATCGCGCTGGCGGCGATCGTCTCGGCCTGTCTGCCCCGTGCCGCCGAAGCCGCCTCCGGCAGCCGCTGTGTCGCCCTCGCCCAGAACACGCCAGGCGTCCGCTTCGTCTCGCTGACCACGACCGCGCTCCCGAATGACGAGGTCACCATCACCTTCGTTGGCCACGCCACCTTCCGCATCGAAACCGCCGGCGGCGTGGTGATCGCCACGGACTACTCCGGTTATGCCGGCAACGGCCGGATACCCGACGTCGTCACCATGAACCACGCCCATCCGAGCCACTACACCGACTTCCCCGACCCGCACATCAAATATGTGCTGCGCGGCTGGGGCACGCCGGGCGCCCCGGCAAGGTACAATCTCACCGTCGGCGATGTGCTGATCCGCAATGTGACGACGGATATTCGCAGCTGGGACGGCATCCGTGAGAAGGACGGCAATTCCATCTTCATTTTCGAGGTCGCCGATCTCTGCATCGGCCATCTCGGCCATTTGCATCACCCGCTCGGGCCGGAGCACCTCGCGCTGATCGGCCAGCTCGACGTGGTGATGGTGCCGGTCGACGGCGCCTATACGATGCAGCAATCGGCGATGGTCGATGTCTTGAAGCTGCTCAAGGCGCGTCTCATTCTGCCGATGCATTATTTCAACCAGCAGACGCTCGGGCGGTTTCTGAAGCTGATGGGCGAGAGCTTTCCGGTCGAGATGAGCGACAAGCCGACCGTGGTCGTCTCGGCGGCAAGCCTGCCGGCCAGTCCGAAGATCCTGGTGCTGCCCGGCTATTGACGGGCGAGCGTCGCGCTCTGCTGGCGTTTTCGCAAAAAAAAAATTTTTGGCCCGCTGTCGAAATCGAGCGGCCCCGCGCCTCTATGTAATGCCGTTGCCGGAGACGGCGCGGCGGCTTTACATTTCGCTCGAAAAGGAACAGTGCCATGCAATACATGCTCGTTTTCATCGAAACGGCCGATCCCCTCGCCTCGCCTCCTTCGTCGCCCCGGACCCCGGTTCGCAGACCGGGGCAGGCGACCGTCGGGCCGAGCCGGGGTCCCATAGGGCGTCTCGGAATGTGACCCCGGATCTGCGCTTCGCTTGTCCGGGGTGACGGATTCCTTGCCACCCGACGCCAATCCGCTCACCTTGCCTCACCTCCTTCGTCCATACCCGCGAAAGCGGGTATCCATTCCGCTGGCGCAGCAGCAAATGGCTCGCCGGGCGGACCCGCGAGGTTTTGCGATCGTCTCTCCGCCCATAAGGGACGGCGCGGGCAGCCGCGAGGCTGGTCCGTAGTTTAGTGTTCAGCCTGACGGCTGCCCACGCGCGGCGATATTATGGTGCGGTCCGCCTCTTACCCAGCATGGTGCGCCTGGCGTCTCTTCCGAGCCCGAGCCCTTCGCGAAAGCCGCTCCATTTCCGCCGGGTACATCGATGCCAGATCTCGGCTTCCGCCGGCATCGGCAAGGATGCACTTTTTTGCGCATCGATTTTGCCGAACTCCGGCAGAGCCTGCGTTCGGATCGATGCTGGCAGCGCACCGGAGCCGAGTTCGGGCCGGGGTGCGGGGCCGCAGCTTTCGGCTCGCGCATCTAGCCTGGCGACACCTTTGACCCGCGCATTCCAGCAAACGGGTGGGCCGGTACCGCGCCCCTGGGTTCTGGATCGTTACTCCTGCCGTGTGGCCGGCCGCATCTTTCTCACGACTTGGCCATCCCACATGGGAACTTCCCAGGCGCCGCAATCGCCTCCCACAGAGCCAAGTCGGTCTTAAGCCCGGCGTCCCCTCATCGGGAAGCGACGGCGCCGAGTATAGGGGCGCGTAGAGAAGCGGGGATAAGTTCGCTGCCGCGATCTGAGGAGTTGGTGAAGGAAGGGTTGACATTGGTCCGTCACCGCACCCGCACCATTGCCTTAAGATTGTCGGCGATCGGCGCCTGTAGCGTCTCCGGGGAGACGTCGGGGGCCGCTGACCCGCTGCATCATTTCCGGGCGAGCGCAGCTCCCCTCGCGGGAGATCGCTGCAATCCGCCTCCGCCCAATCACCTCGGCCCCAACTCCGCCCGCAGGCTGTCGAGATCGAGCCGCCGCGTGAACATGTTGAGCTTGCCCTCGGCGTCGCGCGGCCATTCGCTCTCCGGCCGGTCCCAATACAGCTCGACGCCGTTCTCGTCCGGGTCGCGCAGATAAAGCGCCTGGCTGACGCCGTGATCGCTCGCGCCGTCGAGCGGGATGCCCGCATCTTCCAGGCGGCGAAGCGCATCGGCCAGATCCGCCCGCGTCGGATAGAGGATGGCGAGGTGGTAGAGGCCGGTCGTGCCGGCGGGCGGCGGCGATCCGCCGAGGCTCTCCCAGGTGTTGAGCGCGATGTGGTGGTGATAGCCGCCCGCCGACAGGAAGGCCGCCTTGTCGCCGTAGCTGGTCATCAGCTCGAAACCGAGCACGCCGACATAGAAGGCGAGCGAGCGTGGAATATCGGCGACCTTCAGATGCACATGGCCGATGCGGGCGCCGGGCGGGATCGGCCGGGCAGGGCGGAATTCGGCAAGACTGGCCTGGACTGTCATGGCGGTGCTCCTTCGCGGGCGCCTTTGATATAGGCGCGCGCCAAACCGGCGGGAAGCGGCGCAAGCCAGGCATTGCGGGGCTGCAAGCATGCCTGCGCCTCCCAAGATCAGGATTGTGCAGACGATTTCAGCATTTCCGGATCACAAAATCGCCCCAGCCGCTGGCAAGCCGGCGTCCCGCTGCATACAATAAAGCTCAAGAAGAGTACAAACGTAGCCGGATGACCTCGGCGATCTCATTCGGGAGGAAAACAGGTGACGATCGTAAGCCGCTGGCTTATCCCGGCATTCGTGGTTCCAGATTCGGACATCCGCATGACAGGGCCGGCACCGAGCCCGGACACATTCGCGAGGGTGGTATAATGAGCGAGGCCAGAATTGCCGCCGCTGACACCGAGGAGCAGGAGCCTTCGGCCGAAATCTCCGGCCATCAGCAGGGCACGTCCGACGGGCCGCTCGCCGGCGTCACTGTCATCGACCTGACACGCGTGCTCGCCGGCCCCTATTGCACCATGATCCTCGCCGATCTCGGCGCGCGGGTGATCAAGGTCGAGCAGCCGAAAACGGGCGACGACAGCCGCGCTTACGGCCCGTTCATGAACGGCGTGTCCGCCTATTTCGGCTCGCTCAATCGCGGCAAGGAGTCGATCGCGCTCAATCTCAAGGATGCCGGCGACAAGGCGGTCTTCGCCAAGCTGCTGACCCGCGCCGATGTGCTGGTCGAGAACTTCCGGCCTGGCACCATGGAGAAGCTCGGCTTCGGCTGGGACAATCTGCATGCGGACTATCCGCGCCTGATCTATGCCGCCGCCTCAGGCTTCGGCCATACCGGCCCCTATTCCAAGCGCGCCGCCTACGACATGGTGGTGCAGGCGATGGGCGGTATCATGAGCGTGACCGGACATCCCGGCCAGCCGCCGGTGCGCGTCGGGACCTCGATCGGCGACATTACCGCCGGGCTGTTCACCGCGGTCGGCGTCAATGCCGCTCTGTTCCACCGCGCGCTGACCGGGGAGGCGATCAAGATCGATGTCGGCATGCTCGACTGCCAGGTGGCGATCCTGGAGAACGCCATCGCCCGCTATGCCGCGACTGGCGAGGTCGCCGGCCCGATCGGCGAGCGTCATCCCTCGATCACACCCTTCGCCGCTTTCCATGCCGAGGACGGCTGGATGGTGATCGCAGCCGGCAATGACCTGCTGTTCAAGAAGATGGCCGATGCGATCGGCGCGCCGGAGCTGGTGAAAGATCCGCGCTTCACCACGAACGGTCTGCGCACGGAGAATTGGGAGCCGCTCGCCGAGGAAATCAACGACGCGCTGAAGGTCCGCACCATCCATGAATGGCTGGAGATCCTCGACAAGGCCGGCGTGCCCTGCGGGCCGATCAACAGCATCGACAAGGTGCTCGCCGACCCGCATGTGCGCTCGCGCAACATGGTGGTGACGGCCGACGATCCGGAGACCGGAACGCTGCTGATGGCCGGCAATCCGATCAAGCTGTCGGGCTTCGCCGATCCGGATACGAGGCGGCCCGCGCCGCATCTCGACGCCGACCGCGAGGCGATCCTCGGCGAGATCAGCTCGCGTGACGTTGCACCCGCGAGCGCGGCCTTAGCCACGGGCGGCAGCGTCATGACCCGCGCCTCCCGCAGCGCGCTGCGCTTCATCGAGCAGCTTCGCCGCGCCGTCGTCCGCGATGCCGAGCCGCTGACGGCGGTCGGCGCCGAAGGCACGCTCACGGAGCGGGCGACCGCCCTTGCCGATGCCCTGCTTTCGGAGCGCGGCGAGGTGCTCGGCACGGTGATTGCGCATGAGCTCATCAGCCTGGTGCTCTCTCTCGGCGGCGCGGAACGGTTCGAGTTTCTCGACCTCCTGGCCAAGCGCTACGCGCCCGATCCGAAAGCCATCACCAAGGCCGCGAACCGCTGGCGCGCCAATCAGACCGCCGAGACCCTCGCCAGGCTCTCGGCCGCCGTCGAGCCGCCGCGCCAGGAGCTTTTCCGGCGCATGAACATGGCACCGGAGGGCACGGCGACGCTCGTCCGCCTGCGCGAATATCTCCTGGAGCAGCTTCCCGCCAACCCGGAGCTCGGGCCGGTCAACGGCGATCTCCTGCACCTCTTCAATTCCTGGTTCAATCGCGGCTTCCTCGAATTGCAGCGCATCGACTGGAATACCTCGGCCGCCATCCTGGAAAAGCTGATCAATCACGAGGCGGTGCACGCTATCGAAGGCTGGGACGATCTGCGGCGGCGCCTTGCGCCCGACCGGCGCTGCTTTGCCTTCTTCCATCCGGCGCTGCCGGAGGAGCCGCTGATCTTTCTCGAGGTCGCGCTGGTCAATGCCCTTGCCGAGAAGATCGAGCCGATCATCCGCGCGCCGATCATCGAAGGCAGTGAGATCGAGGCGGACACGGCGATCTTCTATTCCATCTCCAACTGTCAGCCGGGCCTGCGCGGTGTCTCCTTCGGCAATTTCCTCATCAAGCAGGTCGCCTTCGATCTTGCCGCCGAGCTGCCGGGTCTGCGGACCTTCGCCACCCTGTCTCCGATGCCGCGCTTCCGCGCCTGGCTGGAAAATCCACAGACGGACTTGAGCGCCCACCTTCCACGCGCGCTCGCCGAACAGCTCATGGATGAGAGTGGGACGGAGGATCTGCACGAAGCGATCCTGGCACTCGGCGCCAAGGCCGAGATGGACGGCTACAGCCGTGCGACGCTATTGCATGGCGCGCTGCTCAGGCTTGCCGCGCGCTATCTGAGCGGGGCGGGCTCCGATCGCGGGCCGACCGATCCCGTCGCGCGCTTCCATCTCGGCAACGGCGCCAGCATCGAGCGTATCGACTGGATGGCCGATCTCTCGCGCAAGGGCATCCGCGAGTTGCACGGGCTGATGGTCAACTATCTCTATGATCTGAGCAAGATCGAGGTGAACCACGAGGCCTTCGCCAACCGTCGGCCGGTCGCCGTCTCGAAGGCCGTCGCCGAGCTGGCCGACATTTCGGAAGGCTCAGCCCTGTCGCGCTCGCTCAAAGGCCCGGTCGATGCCGCTCTCGGGCTCTGGAGCCGGAAGGCTTAGAGCATCGGACCGAAAAGTGCGAAGCGGGTCCGCCGCTCCAGAGCGGGATCAAATTGGAAACACTTGAGCTCAGAGGCCCGCTTTCGATTCTTTGCTGGTCGCGCGATCGGACGGAAAACCGGATTCCACTTTTCCTGATCGCGCTCTAAGACGCGGCGCGCGCCGGGGCGGAATTGCGTCCGAGTACGGAGCAGATTTCGGCAATCAGACTTTGGCGGTCGATCGGCTTCGAAATATAGCCGTTCATGCCGAGGGCAATCAGCTTCTGCCGATTGCTGGCCATGGCGTCGGCGGTCAGCGCGATGATCGGCACCCGCGACCATGGCTCCGCGCTCCCGCGCACCCGCTCCAAAGTTTCGACGCCGTCCATCACCGGCATGTGCACGTCCAGCAGCACGAGGTCGAAGCGCTGCTTCTCGAGGCAGTCGAGCGCCTGCTGACCGTTCTCGGCCTCGACGACCTGGATGCCGCTCGGGTCCAGCATGAGCCGCGCGACGCGCCTGTTGATGCGGTTGTCGTCCACGAGCAGGATGCGCAAATCGGACAGGTTCTCCTCCGCCGGGCTGTCGCTCGACAAAGCCTGCTCCACCTTGCCGCCCGCGGCGGCGGCATGGGCCTCGAAGGACAAAGTAAATGTCGATCCGGCGCCTTCGGCGCTTTTCACCGTCACGTCCCCGTGCATCAGGCGGGCGAGCCGTCGGGTGATTGCAAGGCCGAGACCGGTGCCGCCGAATTGTCGCGTGGTCGAATTATCCGCCTGCGTGAATTCGGAGAACAGCATGCCGAGAACGTTTTCCTCAATGCCGATTCCGGTATCGGTCACGGCAATTATGACGAGGCGCTTGCCGAGCGCCCGGGGCTCGCTGCTGACCGAGATGTGGATGGTGCCCATCTGCGTGAATTTGACCGCGTTCGAGACCAGGTTCGAGATGCACTGGCGCACGCGGACGGGATCGAAACGCAGCATCTCGGGGGTTTCCGCATCGAAGCGGACGTTGAAATCGATCTGCTTGGCGCGGGCCTGCGGCTCGAACAGGCTGACGACGCCCGAGACCACCTGGCGCAGATCGCAATCGACCGGCGAGAATTCGAGCTTGCCGGCCTCGATCTTGGACATGTCCAGGAGGTCGTTGATGATCGACATCAGCGTCTGGCCGGATTCCAGGATAGTGGCGATCTTCTCCTGCTGCTGCGGCGCGAGATCGTCCTCCTGCAGCGCCTGCGCCATGCCGAGCACGCCGTTGAGAGGCGTGCGGATTTCATGGCTGACCATGGCCAGGAAGCGGGATTTCGCCGCGCTTGCCGCCGCGATCTGCTCGGCGATGCGCTCGGCTTTCTTGTACGAGCTGATGTCGAAGATGATGCCGACGAGTCCGGTCGACCCGTCCGGCAGGCTGATCGGGAACTTCTTGGTCAGCGCGAAAACGTCCCTGGCGACCAGCTCCTCGTTCAGGCTATGCCGGCCTTGAAAGACCTTGGCGTCCTCCGACCAGAAGATCTGCACCTGATGCGGCGGGTAGACATAGGTGTCGTCCTTTCCGACCAGATCCTCGACGCCGATCAGCGTTTTGTAGGGCTTATTGGCGTAGATCCATTGGTGCTTGTTGTTCTTGACGAAGATGGGATCAGGAAGCGCTTCGAAGATCGCTTCTAGGAGTTCGAAACGATTGGTCTTGTCGGACGGTAGATACGCCACACGCAGCCTCCGCGGTGCGCTCCAGACTAAGGGATAGACCTTACGGATCCGTCAACTTTTCGAGGCATGGGAGGACAGAGTTCAACCATTGCGTGCGTGGCGGGCTGCGCCCGATTTCGGTGGCTCCGGCAGGAGCTTGGCCTGACGAAAGTCCCCCTCGGGTCGCTCCTGGCGGCAATCTTGAGTTGTTATCGGCCGGTGCGTAAAACTTTCGTAGCGAGCCTTGGACATAATCCCCGGCGCGGCAGCGAGTTTCGCAGGCTCCCTTGCGGGCGGATCCGTTTCCCAGGTGGATGCATCGGAAAATTTTCGCTTAACCACCGGTGCGAAGAATTGAAATGATTGTTCCCTTAAATCAACCGCTTGTAGATTATGCTATCGAAATAAATGAGTGAGACAATAATCCGAAAAGCTGGAGCTTGTCTTGATGAAGGGCATCGTCTTCACGGAATTTTTGGATTTTGTCGAACGCCAGTCCGGCTACGACACGGTCGACGCTATTTTGGAGATCGCCAATCCGGCATCCGGAGGGGCTTATACCGCCGTCGGCAATTATCCTTATATCGAAATGGCGGCCCTGGTTTCGGCCTATTCGAAGATGTCCGGCAGGCCAGTTGCGGATTTGCTCGAGACATTCGGTAAGAACCTGTTTGCCCGGTTCTCAGAAATCTATCCGGCATTCTTCAAAAACTGCAACGATCCCCTGGACTTCATGGAGACAATCGAGGTCAGGATCCATACCGAGGTGCTGAAGCTGTATCCCGATGCCGAGCTGCCGACGATCCATGCCAGCCGGCAGAGCGAGGATGTGCTGAGCATCAACTACCGCTCCTGCCGACCTCTGGGCCATCTCTGTCTGGGCCTGCTCAAAGGCTGCGGCGACTATTTCGGGGCCTCGCTGGAGCTGCGCACCTCGCCTGCGGACGACGGCTTGGACATCACCGTCCGGCGTCTCGGCGCAAATTCCGCTCAGCTAGAAGCACGGCCGTGAGCACCTCGGAAACCGTCCTCGTCAAGCGAGTGGAACGCGAGCGCGCCGCGCGTGTCGCGGCGGAGCGGCTCCTGGAGGAAAAGAGCCTCGAACTCTATCAGGTCAATCAGGGGCTGCGCGTCTGGTCCGAGCTCCTCGAAGAGACGGTCAAGGAGCGGACCGCCGAGCTGACCAAGGCGCTGGAGGAAACGCGCGAGGCGACGCAGCAGATCGAGCACCAGGCCCTGCACGATCCGCTGACCGGACTGCCGAACCGCCGCTATCTCAAGCAGGTGCTGGAGGAGTTGACAGCTGAAGGCGCGCGGCCCGAGGGAAGCGGGATCGCCATCCTGCACATCGATCTCGATCGCTTCAAGCAGATCAACGACACGCGCGGCCACGCGGCGGGCGACTATGTGCTCACCCATGTCGCGTCGGTCTTGCATTCGCTCATCCGGACGGATGATTTCGTTGCCCGGATCGGAGGCGACGAGTTCGTCATCGTCGCCAGATCAGACGGCAGCACGCGGTCGCTCGCATCGATCGCCCATCGCATCATCGTCGAACTCGGCAAGCCGATTTTTATAAAAAGAATTTCTGCCGTCTCGGAGCGAGCGTCGGCATCGCCTATTCGCGGTCCAAGCACGCCGATCCGTCGAAGCTGCTGATCAATGCCGATCTCGCGCTCTACCGCGCCAAGAACAACGGCCGCGGGCGCTATGCGTTCTTCTGCAGCGGCCTGCAGAAAGAGATCGTCGAAACGCAGCAGATGTCGGAGGCGATGCTGACCAGCCTCGACATGAACGAGTTCTTTCCGCTCTATCAGCCGCAATTCGACGCCAACAGCTTCGAAATGGTCGGCGTCGAGACGATGGTGAGGTGGAACCATCGCGAGAAGGGCATTCTGGAGCCGGCGAAATTCCTCAAGGTCGCCGAGGACCTCAAGGTCATCGGCCGGATCGATGGCATGATACTCGAGCGAGGATTGCGCGACATCATCACCTTTCGGGAAAGCGGGATCGTCATCCCGAAGCTCTCCGTCAATATTTCGCTGCGCCGTCTCTGCGACCCCGACCTCATCCGCATCATTACCGATATGAAGCTGCCGAAAGGGCTGGTCGCATTCGAGCTGATCGAATTGATCTTTCTGGACGACAGCGATTCCGACCTTTCCATCAGCCGGACGATCAACCGGCTGAAGCGGCTGGGCGTCGAGATCGAAATCGACGATTTCGGCACGGGTCACGCCTCGATCGTCGCCCTCTTGCGGGTCAATCCAACGCGCCTCAAGATCGCTCATGAGCTGGTGATGCCGATCACCCGGTCGCGGCCGCAGCGGCGTCTCGTGCAGTCGATCATCGAGATGGGCAAGGCGCTCGGGATCGGCATCGTCGCGGAAGGCGTCGAAACCATGGAGCACGCCGAGATGCTCAAGGATATGGGCTGCGACGTATTGCAGGGCTATGCCTTCGCGACGCCCATGACCGCTCCCAATCTGTTCCACTTTCTGAGATCGAGCGCCTGGCCGAAGCCGGCTTAGGCCGGTAGCGCCCGCTATTTCGGCTGCACGAGGTCGAGCCACTCGTCTTCCGTGAGCACTTTGACGCCGAGCTCGGTGGCATTCTTCAGCTTCGAGCCGGCGCGGGGCCCGGCGACGACATAGTCCGTCTTCTTGGACACCGAGCCGGCGACCTTGGCGCCGAGCCGCTCGGCCATGGCCTTGGCCTCCTGCCGGGTCAGCTTTTCGAGGGTGCCGGTGAAGACGACGGTTTTGCCGGCGACGGCTGAGCCGGAAGTATCGGCGCGCTCTAAGGGCAGGATCTCGATCTGCGCGGTCAGCGCATCGATGGCGGCGATATTATGCGGCTCGTCGAAAAAGTCGGCGACGGCGTCGGCCACGACATCGCCGATCCCGTCGATGCCGTTCAGATCCTGATAAGCGTCGCCCTCCTTGTCGCGCGTCGCGATCATCGCCTTGCGGAAGGTCTCGAAAGTGCCGTAGCTCCGCGCCAGCACTTTCGCCGTGACCTCGCCGACATGGCGGATGCCGAGCGCATAGATGAAGCGGTCGAGCGAGATCCGGCGACGGTCGTCGATGGCCTTGAACAGATTGCCCGCCGACTTCTCGCCCCAGCCTTCCTTCTCCCGGAGCGGGGGAAAATCGCGCCCGTCGCGCTCCTTAAGCCGGAAAATGTCGGCCGGCTGTTTGATGCGCCCCTCATTGTAGAAGGCCTCGACCTGCTTGGCGCCGAGCCCTTCGATGTCGAAGGCATTGCGCGAAACGAAATGCCTCAGCCGCTCGACGATCTGGGCCGAGCAGATCAGCCCGCCCGTGCAGCGGCGCACGGCATCGAGCTTGCCGGTCTTCTCATTCAGCTCGCGCACCGCATGGGAGCCGCAAACCGGACATTTGTCGGGAAACACGAAAGGCACGGCGTAGGCGGGGCGCTTTTCCGGGATGTAGCCGAGGATCTGCGGGATGACGTCTCCGGCGCGCTGCACGATGACCCAGTCGCCGATGCGGATGTCCTTGCGCGCGATCTCGTCCTCGTTGTGCAGCGTGGCGTTCTGCACCACGACGCCGCCGACCGTCACCGGTTCCAGCTTGGCGACCGGGGTCAGCGCGCCGGTGCGGCCGACCTGGATCTCGATGCCCTTCAGGACCGTCGTCGCCTGTTGTGCCGGGAATTTATGCGCCACCGCCCAGCGCGGCGAGCGCGAGACGAAGCCGAGCCGATGCTGCAGCTTGAGGCTGTTCACCTTGTAGACGACGCCGTCGATGTCATAGTCGAGCGTCGCACGCTGCGCCTCGGTGGCCCGGTAGACCGCCAGCATCTCGTCGGCCGAGCAGCATACCTTCATCAGCGGATTGACCGGAAAGCCCCAGCGCTTGAAGGCTTCGATGATGCCGAACTGAGTGTCCGCCGGCAGCCGTGAGACATCGCCCCACGCATAGCCGAAGAAATGCAGCGGGCGGCTGGCGGTGATGGACGGGTCGAGCTGGCGCAGCGATCCGGCAGCGGCGTTGCGCGGATTGGCGAACACCTTGCCGCCGGTCTGCTGCTGGCGCTCGTTCATGGTGAGAAAGGCCGCGCGGCTCATGAAGATCTCGCCGCGCACCTCGAAGATATCGGGGAAATCCTTTGCAGTGACCCGGTTCGGGATGCTCTTGATGGTCAGCACATTGGCGGTGACGTTCTCGCCTTCGGTGCCGTCGCCGCGGGTCGCCGCAGTTACCAGCCGCCCGTTCTCATAGCGCAGCGAAATACCGAGTCCGTCGATCTTCGGCTCGGCCGTGACCTCCAGCGGATCGTCCGCGCCAAGGCCCAGGAACCGCCGCACCCGGTCGAGGAAGTCGCGCGCCTCCTCCTCGTCGAAGACGTTGCCGAGCGACAGCATCGGCACCTTGTGGATGACCTTGGCGAATTTCTCAGCCGGCACCGCGCCGACCCTTTGCGTCGGGCTCTCGGCGGTGGCAAGCTCGGGATATTCATCCTCGATCTCCAGAAGCCGCGCGCGCAACGCGTCGTAGGCAGCATCGGAAATTCGAGGCGCGTCTTCCTGATAATAGAGCCGGTCGTTCTTTTCGACCTCGGCGACCAGCCCCCGGTGTTCCGCCGCCGCTTCGTCCGCAGTCAGCGCGGATGCCGGTTTCGGGGTCCGGCTCTTGGTTTCAGCCGCCATCGGCGCCCTGTCTTTCAATCTGCCGTCACAGCGTCCGCGATTGTCATCCCCGCGAAAGCGGGGATCCAGTCCTGCCGGAGCATCTTGTGGTTACCGGATTCCCGCCCGTCCGGCCAGCCCCGGCCTCCGAGCCGGGGGAATGACGACTGAGCGTATCGCGCTGCTTGTCTCCAACTAAACGTCGAACGGCACGCTGACTTCCGGCACCACGACATTGTGCCCTTCCATCTCCGCAAGGAACTTCGACGGATCGGGGTCGATGATCGGGAAGGTGCCGTAATGAATGGGGATGATGGTCTTGAATTTGAAATAACGCTTGCAGGCCATCGCCGCCTGTTTCGCGCCCATGGTGAAACGGTCGCCAATCGGGACGCAGCCGACGTCCGGCTGGAACACTTCCTGGATGATCGCCATGTCGCCGAAAATCTCGGTGTCGCCCATGTGATAGATGCTCTTGCCGCCCGAGCGGATGATGATGCCGCAAGGATTGCCGAGATAGAGCGGCTTGCCGTCGACCATGATCGAGGAGGAGTGAAACGCCTTGGTGAAGGTCACGTCGAAGCCGGAATGGGTGATCGTGCCGCCCGGATTGCCGGGGTCGACATTGGCCACGCCCTGACCATTCAGATACATGGCCAGCTCGAACACCGCGATTAGCGTGGCGCCGGTGCGCTTGGCGATCTCGACCGTATCGCCGAGATGATCGCTATGGCCATGGGTCAGGATGATATGCGTGCAGCCCTCGCTGGCATGCTCGACGCTGCCCTGAAAACGGGGGTTCCCGGTGAGAAACGGGTCGATCAGCAAAACCTTGCCGCCAGTCTCCAGCCGAAAGGCCGAATGGCCGAACCAGGTCATCTTCATGGCCGTCTCCTTGCGCTATTGCTTCGTCGTGCCTACCGGCGCAGTATAAAGACCCAATACCTTGTCACAAGCGCGATTCGCCAGTCGCCAAAGCGCTTTCGGGGACGACATGGTCCTCTAACGACGGGGCTGGAGCGCGGTTCCCGGACGGAAAAAGCATAAGCCAGAGGGATGGTCTTGCCTGCCGCGCAGCCCGACAACCGCACGGATTTCGGCCTGGAGGCTCTTGCGAAGGCGCTGCCGCGCGGCGCGGCCGTGATCGGCCTCGACGTCGGCACCAAGACCATCGGCGTCGCGATCTCCGATGTCACCCGCACGGTCGCCACCGCGGTCAAGACCATCCGGCGGCGGAAATTCGCAGGTGATGCCGCCGAGCTTCTGGCGCTGGCAAAGGAACGCGGCGCGGGAGGCTTCATCATCGGCCTGCCGGTGAATTTCAACGGCACGGAAGGCCCGCGCGCCCAATCCTGCCGCGCTTTCGCCCGCAATCTTGCCGCGCTGACTCCTGCCCCCATCGCCCTCTGGGACGAGCGCCTGTCGACCGCCGCCGCCGAGCGTGCGCTCATCGAAGCCGACACCAGCCGCAAGCGCCGGGCGGAAGTCATCGACGCCGTCGCCGCCGCCTATATCCTGCAAGGGGCACTCGACCGGATGAGGAACTTCGGTGAACGAGGCTGCAAGCGAGAATGACGCGGGAGGGGACCATCGATGACCGAACCAGGCACAGACTCCAAAACCGACCATGCCGGCGTGATTGTGCCGCCGCCGCTGATCTATGGCGGCGTGCTGCTGCCTGCGCTGCTGCTCGACTGGGCCATCGACGGTCCCGGCATCGGCCCGGACTTCGGTGTGCTGCTGGTGCCCGGCGCCGTGCTTATCCTTGCCGGGCTGGCGCTGGTCCTTGGAGGCGCCACGCAGTTCCGGCGCGCCGAGACCAATATCGAGCCGTGGAAACCCTCCACCATGCTCGTCACCACCGGTCTCTACCGCTATTCGCGCAACCCGATCTATCTCGGCCTGACGCTCGGCTATGTCGGGCTGTGCCTGCTGGCGGACAGTCTCCTGGCGCTGGTCCTCTTGCCGGTCGTGTTCGTAATCATGCATTACGCTGTGATCCGGCGAGAGGAGCAGTATTTGGAGATCAAATTCGGGCAGGCCTACCGCGAGTATAAGGCGCGGGTCAGGAGGTGGGTTTAATCAGCAACGTCGCCTGATTTTATCTTGCTGCGGAAGATTGTTGGCTTGACGCATTCCCGCATCGCTTTTCAAAGTCCGAAGGCGGTCCTTAGGGAGTAATGCGTAATGGTTCCGCTGCCGATCGACAATGAACTCGATCACATGCTTTGGGCGCGAGCGTTCATCGAAAAATATGCGCTGACGCGGCTCGCAGATCGATTTCCCAACCTCACGAATTTCCTCACGTTCGATCTTTCTGCCCGCTCGAAGAATGGCCATTGCTTGCCCGATTTCGCGGTCGTCTCTGTCACTCGTCCCGTTGACGGCCAGCCGAGACAAAGGCTCTTCGGCTTTGAGCTGAAAGTGCCCGCGGGCATCACCGTGGATGCCGTCGCTCAGGCACGAAAGCAGAAGCCCTGCGTCGACGGCATCTTCCTTCTTTTGCTGTTGCCGGATGGATATCCGGCCGAGAGAAGCTTGCCGCAAATCCGAATGGAGGCGAGGCGCGAGGGCATCGGCGTGATCCGCGTCAGGGATTGGCGCTTCGGGCGCGAATACGAACAGCTCGAATCCCCTCTATTGTCGGCACCCGCGGACGAAGATGGCCGCAGCATCATCAAGGGCCAGCTTTCGAGTGCTGAGAAAGCGTTTCTCAAACGCTGGATGGATGCGTAATGGCGACCATTCTCTCCGTCGCCAACATGAAGGGCGGTGTCGGAAAGACCACGCTTTGCGTGTCGCTCGCCGAAGGCCTGTGCTACATGTCGAAGCACGTCCTGGTCGTCGATCTCGATCCGCAGACCAATTGCAGCCAGGTGCTGTGGGGACTGCGTCGGGAAGATCCCTGGAAAGACGGGGAGAATATTTGCAGTTTTCTGAGCCGCGCGCTCAGCAGCAGCAATGTCGATCCGTTTCCCTACATCAAGCGTCACATCATACTGAACGGCAGCAGGACCGGTTCGGCCAGCCTTTTTTGCGGCTCTCCTTTGCTGTTCTCCTTCGAGCGTCAGAAGCTTTCGGAATTCAAGAACGGCATCAGGCAACTCGAAGCGATCTATGAGAGGGCGATCGGCCGATTGTATGACCGGGAATTTGAGAATTTCGACTACATCATTTTCGACTGTCCGCCGGGCATCTCGCTGCTTGCGGAGGCGGCCTTGACCTCGTCGGACATGATCATCATCCCGACAGCACCGAATTTCCTCAGCACGATGGGCATTCAGGCATTTTCCGATTTCCTCATCAAAGAGACGAAGGCCCAGCGGTACGTCTTCATCAATCAGGTCAATGCCGCCGCCAGGCGAATGGCGAAGTTCCGCCGGGAAATCTGGGACGAGACCAAGCATCCGGAGCCGCGCTTCGGCGTCTTCCGAAATCACTATAATCAGCGCGTCGGCTTCCAACGTGCGCTGGAGCGCTACAATGGCGCGCCTTTCGAAGAGCGCTATGGCGACGTCAGCATTATGGTCAAAAACGTGGTCGAGGAGCTGATCGAGATTTGCGATGCTAAGCCAACCTCACATTGAGACCATGAAGCTTGCGGCCGCACTCGCGGAATTCGATCCTCAGTTCCTGGGCGCATTGAACCGGAATATTGCGGGCTGGATCGCCAAGAAGGCCAAGGGCGCGAAGGCGCTCGAATGGATGGCTCCGTTCTGCCGCAAGGGCAATTCCGGAGCCTTGCGCGACCTTTTGCTGATGCTGCCCGCCGAGCAAATCAAGGCGCTGTCGCAGGCGCTCGACAAATTCAATCCGGCGCTGAAAGACTTTTCGCCCGAGCAGATGATCGGTCATATCGTTTCGATGGCATCCGGCGAGATCGAGCCCGCTCCCAAGCCCGCAATGGCGAGACCGGCGAAAAAACAAAAAGCAGCCAAGACGGCAGCGTCGGCGCTGAGCCTTCGGGAAATCGTCAGGATGGAAGATCAAGCGCGGCGCAAGCAGGAGCTGGAAAATCTGCCTGCCAAGGAGCTGAAGTCGCAGATGCAGGAGCTTGGCATGGATGCGCCGGCCAAATTCAACACGCAGCAGCGCATTCAGTTTGTGCTCGAAGAGCTGGCCGCCGGCTGGCCGAGGCCGCGCAGCGTGCTCGATTCGTCACGTACTAGAGCGCGATGAGGAAAAGTGGAATCCGGTTTTCCGTCCGATCGCGCGACCAGCAAAGAATCGAGAGCGGGCCTCTGAACTCAAGCGTTTCCATCTGAATTGATCCCGCTCTGATGGGCAAAAAAGCGCCCGGCGGAACCTCGGTACGCTGTTTACTGATAGCCGGTGGCTATTGCGCAATCCCGGCCGGGAAGGTGACCGCGAACCGCTTCGGCTCGCTCTCGACGATCAACTCACCGCCCAACTGCTTGGCGAGCCGCCCGACCAGATCGAGGCCGCCGCCCGCGCGCGGCTGAAACTGCCCGACCGGCAGCGGTACGCCGTCATCCGTCACCGACAGCACCAGGGCGTTCTCGCCGGTTCGGCTCAGGCTCACGCTGACGGCGCCCCGCTCGCGGCCTTGCAATCCGTATTTTACAGCGTTGGTGATCAGCTCGTTGACGATCAGAGCCATAACGGACGCCCGGTGCGCCGGTATGATTGCAGGCGCGGCCTCGATCGCCAGCTCGAAACGGGAATCTCCGGCAAGGACTCCGGTGCAGACGCTCGTGACGATCGCCGCCAGATCCACCGCGCCGACGCCGCTCGCGATTTGATGCGCACGGCCGACCGCCAGCACCTGGGTGCTCGCGGATTCGATGGCGTCCCGCGCCGCGGGCTCGGCCGTCTGCCGGAGCTGATGGCGAAGCATGCCGGCGGTCATCGCCAGCGTATTCTTGACCCGGTGATCGAGCTCGCGGAAAGCCAGCTCCTTGTCGGCCGCCTCTCCCTTCGCGTCCTGCGCCATATTCGCCAAACTCAACGAGACCGCTACGAAGACCGCGATGCGCTGCATCACGCGCGCATCCTCGCCGTCGAATTTGCGCGTCTCGTCGTGAGCGACGATCCAGATCGTGCCTTCGAGGCCGCTGCCCGTATCGATGAGCGGGATCAGCAGAACTTCGGGCAGGGGCGTGCCGACGTCGATATAGGTGTAAAACCGTTCGGGCAGGCGCATCAGAATCGGGGCGCCATCGTCGACGCAGACGCCGCAAGGCGAGAAGAAGCGCGGCATGGTGCCGTTGAGAAAGCGTTGCAGTTCGCCTGCGACCGCGATCCACCGGAATATGTCTTCACCCGTTTCGGTTTTTTCGCGCAGGCTGATGCCGCAGCTTTGCGCGCGGCAGAGTTGAAGCCCGACCTCGACACAGCGCTGAAACACTTGCGCAGGCTCGGTTTTCAGCACATCGCCCAATAGCCGCATTGCGGCCGCTTCGTCTTCGACATTCGGCGGCCGGGGCGTGCGCGCCCACAGCTCCGATGTCACCGTTACGTCGGCCGGGGATTTAGGCGCGGCGTCTTTCTTCGACTGATTTCCAGATAACGTCATGGCGCGACTTCGGCTAAGCAAATCTGCAAATCCGGAATGGCCCTGATACCAAAAGCACCGTTGAGACTTTGCCGACAGGCTCGATGACACTGCCCCGTTACACGTTTTCGGATCGGTAACAACCCTTAAGCTATTTACGATTGAGTTAAAATGCAAACGAAACCGATGGCCGGCGGGTTGCGCGATTTGGCCAGGACCGGCCATGCGGGCAAGCCGCGCAGACTTCGCTGATCCGCGGCATCGCGCCCGTTCGAATGCTGGTCAAATGCCGCCAAATCCCCCATATTGCGGCCATGCCTCGCAAACCCAGAAAAGCGCTCGCCGAAGCGGCCGCGGCGCCGTTCCAGGCCGGCCCTGCCGCCGGTCAGCCGGCGAACCCGATCACCAGCACCGCGCTGCTGCCGACCATGGCGAACCACCCGATCGTGTCGGGTGTGATGCCGATGTTCATGCCGCACCGCCCGGCCCGGCCGGAAAAATCCGAGGGCGGCATCCGCTTCGGTCTGGTCTCCGAATTCGAGCCGAAAGGCGACCAGCCGACCGCTATCGACGAGCTGGTCGCGGGCGTCAACCAACATGAGCGCGATCAGGTATTGCTCGGCGTCACCGGCTCCGGCAAGACCTTCACCATGGCGCAGGTGATCGAGCGCACTCAGCGCCCGGCGCTGATCCTCGCCCCGAACAAGACGCTCGCGGCGCAGCTCTACGGCGAGTTCAAGAGCTTTTTCCCGAACAATGCGGTCGAATATTTCGTCTCCTATTACGATTACTATCAGCCGGAAGCCTACATCCCGCGCACCGACACCTATATCGAGAAGGAATCCTCGATCAACGAGCAGATCGACCGGATGCGCCACGCCGCCACCCGCGCCCTGCTCGAGCGCGACGATGCGATCATCGTCGCCTCGGTGTCCTGCATCTATGGTATCGGCTCGGTCGAGACCTACACGGCGATGACCTTCGAGCTGCGGCGCGGCGGCCGCGTGCAGCAGCGCCAGCTTCTCGCCGACCTGGTGGCGCTGCAATATCGGCGCAACAACACCGATTTCGCGCGCGGCTCCTTCCGGGTGCGCGGTGACACTATCGAGCTGTTCCCGGCCCACTTGGAGGACCGCGCCTGGCGCATCTCGCTGTTCGGCGACGAGATCGAGTTCGATCACCGAGTTCGATCCGCTGACCGGTGAGAAGACCAATGAGTTCGACAGCGTCAAGGTGTTCGCCAATTCG
Source organism: uncultured Alphaproteobacteria bacterium (assembly GCA_963798805.1). Lineage (GTDB taxonomy): Bacteria > Pseudomonadota > Alphaproteobacteria > Rhizobiales > Rhodomicrobiaceae > CAVZCK01. The sequence goes on along the minus strand of CAWCVC010000010.1, from coordinate 1,000,770 downwards.
CATTACGTCACGCCGAAGCCCACGCTGCATCAGGCGATCAAGGGCATTCAGGTCGAGTTGCAGGAGCGCCTCGCCGAGCTGAATGTGGCCGGCCGCCTGCTCGAAGCGCAGCGGCTCGAGCAGCGCACCAATTTCGACCTGGAGATGATGGACGCGACCGGCTCCTGCGCCGGCATCGAGAACTATTCGCGCTGGCTGACCGGCCGCAAACCGGGCGAGCCGCCGCCGACCCTGTTCGAATATCTGCCCGACAATGCGCTGGTTTTCGTCGATGAAAGCCACGTCACCGTCGGCCAGCTTCACGCCATGTTCAACGGCGACCGCCGCCGCAAATGGACGCTCGCCGAATATGGCTTCCGCCTGCCCTCCTGCATGGACAATCGCCCGCTCAAATTCGAGGAGTGGAACGCCATGCGCCCACAGACCGTCTATGTCTCGGCCACGCCGGGCGGCTGGGAGCTGGAGCAGACCGGCGGCGTTTTCGCCGAGCAGGTGATCCGCCCGACCGGCCTGACCGATCCGCAGGTGGAGATCCGCCCCGCCAAGACTCAGGTCGACGACCTGATCGATGAATGCCGCAAGACCGCCGCGCAAGGCTATCGCGCCCTCGTCACCACGCTGACCAAGCGCATGGCCGAGGACCTCACCGAATATATGCACGAGCAGGGCCTGCGCGTCCGCTATATGCATTCGGACGTCGAGACGCTGGAGCGCATCGAGATCATCCGCGACCTGCGGTTAGGAGCCTTCGACATCCTGATCGGCATCAACCTCTTGCGCGAGGGCCTCGACATTCCCGAATGCGCGCTGGTGGCCATTCTCGACGCCGACAAGGAAGGCTTCCTGCGCTCCGAGACCTCGCTGATCCAGACCATCGGGCGCGCCGCACGCAATGTCGATGGCCGGGTACTGCTCTATGCCGACTCAATGACCGGCTCGCTCGAGCGCGCCATCGCCGAGACCGATCGCCGCCGCGAGAAGCAGGTCGCCTACAACGAGGCGAACGGCATCACACCGCAGTCGATCCGCAAGAATATCGGCGACATCATGGGCAGCGTCTATGAGCGCGACCATGTGCTGGTCGATGCCGGGCCGGGCTTCAAGGAGGACGGCACGCCCCTCGTCGGGCACAATCTGCAGACCGTCATCGCCGATATGGAGAAGCGCATGCGCGAGGCGGCGGGCAATCTGGAGTTCGAGACCGCCGCGCGGCTGCGCGACGAGATCAAGCGCTTGCGCGATGTGGAGCTGGCGGTCGCCGACGATCCGCTGGCGCGGCAGGAATATGTTGATGAGCGCTCCGGCAAGGCTGGTGGCGAAGGCCGGCGGCGCGCCCATGCGATGTCACGCCCGCATAAGCCGAGTTTGGACGAGATGGGGCCGCATTCGGCGCGGGTCACACCTCGAGGAAAGCGAAAGCGGATGCACTAGCCTACTGCTGTCCTTGCGTCGAACAGGACGGAGAGATTTCCGGCCGCAGATTTACCCTCCGGCGCGAGACACGCATCACCGATGTAGATTACGCTACATTCCGATTTCTTCGAGTCAGCGATATATTTTAGATACTCTAAATCAATATGAATGCTCGCTAGCTTTAACAACTCCACGGTTATATGCGATAGGGTGTAAACTTCAAATTCAAGCGATTTTTTTGTTATATCCTTTGGATACATAAGCAAAACCTTCTTTCCGCACCCAAGAGCAAAGAAATTCTTACCATTGCTATCTATTACGGCAGGCAGCGTCAGCGTAACACCTAAACCAACAACTCCGTTGATTAAGCTGAGATCCTCTAGGTGTACCAGATCGATAAACCTGATACCATTAGCAAGCAATATATCTTGAGCTTGAGAAGCAACGTTGTTTCCATTTATAGCGAACGCAGCTAGCTTTTCTATCAAAGCCGCATCGCGGCGCGACATCCGACTTAGAAACTCTAGAGTATGAATACTAAAGGAACCCGCTTTGCATACTTCCCCTTTTAGAACGCGCGCCCACAGCCTCTGCATATCTTCGTTGGAGACATCCTGAGCGCGATTGCGCCACTGGGCAAACCAATCGGGGTCCGGCGGCAGGCTCTCTTCAGTATTCTGATCTTCAAGCGATTCCTCCACCGCGATCGCTGCGATTTGCTGGAGGTTTAGCTCCCGTTCATAACCGATCAAATCGTTTGACGAGTAACGCCGGCCGTCGACCAGCGTCTTCATCATGTCGGCCCTAGTTATTTGCAATTGCCGTGCGTCACTTTCCCGGTTGGTTCCCGGTGCCTCAATCAGATCGAGTCCATCACTGATACGCTTACGTCCTGCTCTTAAATCGATTAAATCTTGTCGAAGCTTTTCCTCAGCCAGCCGATCAAGCCGACGAGCTTCGGCTGCAGCTTGAGCGTTAGCGAGACTTTCTCTCTTAATAATCCATGGCCGCGCAATCGCACCGACGCCGTTTTCAAACGCTTCGATAATTCTGATGACTAGTCCTTCGCCAGGAAAGATCATCGCAGCTTAGCCCATTGAGTGGTTTGAAACGCCTGCCCGCCGCGCGGCACTATATGCGTTCTTTTTTGTTCAACAAGCCGATCTCGCGTTAACTCCACAAAATTAGCTGAAGTTCTATGTCGCGTCGCAATTGGTCTCCCCCATCTACGCAGCAGTCGAACTCACCCCTCCCGTCGAATACCACGCGCAAAGCATGCCGCTTGGACTCGACGGCAAACGTTGTGCTCGTGGGAACGAACAGCTTCAACGTCTCATTCACCATCCCCGCAACTTCCGCCCACAGAGTTATCCCCGGCGCCCTGCGCACCCCTATACTCGCGCCCGTCGCTTCCCCTGAAGGGGCGCCGGGCTTAAGACCGACTTCTGTTCTGGGGGGATGCGATTGCGGTGCCTGGGAAATCCGCGCGGGATGGCCGAATCGCAGGATAGGCTGGCCGGGCGGTGGGGTAACGGCCCATAACCAGGGGTTTCACGGTGCGCCCGCCTGCGCTGGGATGCGCAGGTCTTCCACAGGTTCGACCCGTGCAGGCCGAATCGGACAGTCGCTGCCCCGCCGTCCGCCTCGCGAGAGGTCCACGGCGCTGTCGACGGCATTGCGCCAAGCCTTGGCTGGAGGCTTGGCGAGAAAACGATGCCGGCGGCGCGGAAATGGAGCGGCTTTCAGCCACGGTCAGGCCGGAAGATACACGGGTGCGCGCCAGGCTCGATAAGAGAGCGGACCGGAGCCAGAATATCACCGCGCGTGGGCAGCCGAAGGGCTGAACACTAAACCATACGGACCAGCCTTGCGGCTGCCCGCGCCCGCCCCTCGTGGGGCGGACAGGTGCATGATCCCGCAAAAGTGGGAACCGGTTTTGCGGTAAAGATCATGCCCAGACAAAATCGCAAAGCCTCGCGGGCGAGCCCGGCGGGGGGATTGGTGCTGGCGAGGAGGGTCCCGCGCATTCTGCGTCGTCCCGGCCGTTAGAGCCGGGACCTACTCGCTTCGCCATTCATCGAAGCGACCGCGGATAGGCCGATAGGCCCGGGTCTCGCGCCGCTCGCCCGGAGCGACAAAGAGGTAGGATCAAGACCGTTTCCACACCAGCGGGAATTGCGCCGAGCCGCGCCCGAAGACTTTCTTCTCTCGGGAACAAATGAACTACGGCTCTCCGGGCGTACGCGGCGCCCAGCCCGGGCGATTTTCGTGTAATATTTGATGGATAGTTCACATCAATCCGCTCCTGAAATTGCGGCTTCAGGCTCAAACAATGCGTGTCATCTGCTTTACACTGCTCCTGATCGTTTCCGGCAACGGTGTCGTCTGTGCCCAGGAAATGCGGAACCTGTCCATTCTCACCGGATCGCCGAGCGGAACTTATTACCGCTTCGGCCAGGACATTGCGCGGGTCATCAAGGAAGAATGCGGCGTCGATCTGAAAGTGAAGGAATCGAAGGGCTCCATCGCCAACCTTCAGCGCCTGCGGCACGAAGAAGCCGCACAGCTTGCCATCGTTCAGCAGGACACGCTGGAATATCTCAAGGAAGCCGCGCCCCGGGACAAGCAGCTTCAGGATATCATCAGCAAGATCCGCTATGTTTTCCCGCTTTATTCGGAAGAGGTGCATCTGATCACGACGAAATCGTCGGGGATCACAGAGCTTTCACAGATCGCGGGAAAGCGGGTGGCCGTCGGCGATCTCGAGAGCGGGACTTATCTTACCGCCACCTTCATCATGCTGCTGACCGGCTTGAAGGTGATTCCGGTAGAAATCGCAGAGACCGAAGCGCTGCGCCGCCTGCTGCTGCCGGAGGGGGCGCCCGACAAAATCGATGCGATGTTCTTTGTGGCCGGCAAGCCGGTTCGCCTGTTCACCGAGGATCGCAAGGCGGATGAGCGGCTGGCGCTGGTCAACATCCGCGAGCCGGCTGTGCTCCAGCGCTATGGTGCGGCGAAAATCACGCCCGACGACTATCCCTGGCTGACGCACAGCATCGATACCGTGAAAGTCGTCGCGGTGCTGATGGCCTTCGATTTCCGCCATGAGAACTGTCTCAATATCGGCATGATCGCCAACCGTCTGAAGGTGAATCTGGAAGAGCTGCAGGAGAAAATCGGCCATCCCAAATGGCGGCAGGTCGACCTCGACGCCGCGCTGCCGGGCTGGGAGCGCTATGACTGCGTAACGAGGTATCTCGACGCACGGATCGGCACGTCCGACGGGCGGCGCTGCGTCTTTGTCGGGGGTGCTGCCGCAGAGCAGAGCACGAATGAGACCCCGGCTACCGCCCCGCAATGCGGTGACCAGACCTCGGACAATCCAATTGTCAGGAGCCTCTGCAAGAACCTGAAGAAACTGGCTCACTAGGCCTGGAGGAGTCGATGGCCCGCTTGATATCTATTCTGGTTGCGGCGGTGGTGCTCCTCAGCGCGGCGGCCGAGATCGCGTCATTCGTCATCGACCACAAAAGCTGGCTGCAGCAGAACTACGAGGCTCTGCGGTCTTACGTTCCGTCGTACGAGCAGACGGCGCAGCCTCCGGCGAAGGACGACGACCAGGCCTGCTCTCCCGCCCAACCCGAGCCATCGCAGCAGAAATGCGAGGACATCGAGGCGGTGAGCAAGCGCATTCTGTGCCTGATTACCCTTCACAAGGCCGAGCGGACCGAAGCCGGGAATTGCGAGACGAAGCCCAAGCCCGGCCCTCGGCACCCGACGCAAGGAGACACTGCGAGTGCCGCGCCGCTGAATTGAGCGCCGTTGTCGGTGTTATCGGCCGACCATGCCCAGCGGAGCCTGCGTTCGGAAAAATTGATGCAACGCAAAGACGCGTGCGCGAGCGCATGAACGAAGTGAATGCGTCAGTGCGCCGTGTAAGAGGCGGACCACAGCCGAGAGGCTGATACCACACTAAGGACCAACCTCGCGGCTGCTGCTTCATGCGGCGCCATTCACGGCAATGCTAAGGTTGAACCTCTCGCATTCCGCCAGACAGCCGCGACTGCCGCAGCGGTTAAAACCGGCCCAGCAGTACAAGGACGAGAAGAACGACCAGAACTGTGCCTAAGAGGCCCGAAGGGCCATATCCCCAAGACCGACTATATGGCCATGCAGGAAATGCGCCGACGAGCAGAAGGATAAGAATAATCACTAGCAGTGTTGATGCTGGCATGTTTCCGTCCCCCGAGTTTAGTACCAGGTGCCTTCATCGCGATGGTATCCGCCGACCGTTCCAACCCATGCTGCGGCAATGCCGGCGGCGAACATAATGAACACGATCCAGAAACCAATCAACATCGTCGCCTTGCGGGTCTTGTCCGCGGCTTCCAATGCGGTAGCCTTCGCATTGTTCACGGTCTGATCGATGCGCTGCTCGGCCTCCTGCTGAGAAATACCGGTGCGAGTTGCGATGAGCTGCGCCAGATAGGTTTTATCTCCGGCGTCAAGCGAACCCGATGCGAGAGTTCTGGCCACAATTCTGCCGACAACAGCGCGCGTCTGCTCATCGGGCAACGCAGGGCGCTGGTCCTGAGATGACGCACCAGGTTGCGTGGCATTTTGAGCATTTGCCGCCGGACGGAACATCAGGTCAACAATATAGGCGTTGTCCAGACCGCGCGACGCTCCCGAGGCCACCGCCCCTGCAGCCTGTGCGCCGGTGCGAGCAGCCGACGCCGCCCCCAATCCCGCAATGACAAGTCCGAGAAAGATCGCTAGCGCCCAAACCGCCAGACCGCTGATAGCATCGCGGAAAACTAACTCATCCCGGTTCATTCCCTCGGCCCGCGGGCGGAGGCGTGCGGCAACATACGCACCAACTCCAAGCGCATAGATCTGTGTCAGCGCGAACCAGATCGCCGCTGCTATGGTGAGTTTGCCGGCTGTGTCTGCCGTGAATGTGTATGGGGAGATTGCGAGGAAACCTATGGCTGCTCCGAATGTCAGCAACAGCCAGGACAACGCGATTGAAATGAAGACTCCGACAAAGACACCGCCCCAATCGATGAAAGTCGCTGGCTGTTCGATGATTGCCGCCATCTCCTCGGGCGCGGCAGCGTTGATTGAAGCCATTGCGTTCCTCCACTGATCCAAAGAGGTGATTGAGAGCTCACATGTTTGGTGGTGAATGCTGTCTATGGATCGAAGTTCCCGCTACAGCGAAATAGAAGGTCTTCTCTGTATCCCGAAAGACCAAGCGAGGGCGCAAATCGCAGGCTTCACTGGCAATCCGGCCAGTGACGCCCGTGGATGTGGCGCGGTTCCAGCTCCGCCGGCAGAATTGAGCGACGAAGAAGCCTCCGAAGCTCGCCCGCGTTGTGCCATTCGCATTTACGAATGACTGTTGAAGTTTTGAAAACGGCCTAAAGATGGTTCGAGCTTTTCACGCAGTCTCCTTCTCATCCGCGCAGCAGTCGAACTCCACCTCCACCGTCGCATGCGAAACCCCGAACCGTTGCATCAGCCGCTGCTTGACGTCGGCGGCGATGCGCTCCGGCTGGCACGCTTCGACCACGCGCACATGCAGCGTCACCATCGGCCGCTCCTCGGTGATCGACCAGGTGTGGATATGATGCACGTCCTCGATGACGGGGAAGGCGGCGCTGAGGTCGCGCGCGATCTCGCGAGCATCGATGCCGCTCGGCGTGCCTTCGAGCAGGATATGGCCGCTGTCGCTGACCACGCGCCAGGCCGAGCGCAGGATGATCAGCGCCACCAGCACCGACAGGATCGGGTCGATCGGCGTCCAGCCGCTGACCATGATCACGATTGCCGCGGCGATCGCGGCGACGGAGCCGAGCAGGTCGCCCATCACATGCAGCGCCGCCGCGCGCATGTTGAGATTGGTGCGGTCGCCGCTATGCAGCACGCCGAATGAGGCGATGTTCACGGCAAGCCCGCCGAGCGCCACCCAGAACATGATGCCGCCGAGGACCACAGGCGCGCCCTGCAGGCGGTGCCAGGCTTCGACGACGATCCAGGCCGCGATGCCGACGCGGCTTTCGCTGGCGTCATGCGCATGGTTGTGGGCGTGTCCGCTGCCGTGGGAGTGGGAATGCCCAGTGTGGCCATGGGATGTGTGGTGATGATGGGGATCCGCCATAGGGTCAAGATAAGGAGAGAAAGCCGGCCGCCCAAGCCTTTTCCGCGAGGCGTCGACCTTTCCCGCAGGCAACCTGGGCAGAAGCTCGTCGTTGTGCGGGATAGGAATTTTGCGGCTTCAGTTCAGCGCTGCCGCCAACTCGCCGATCCTCCCCGGCATGCGCGCCCAGCCGTCGCTCATCGCCTCGAAGGCAAATTCGTTGCTGGGGCCGAAGCCGTCATGCTCCATATGCAAGAGCGTCCCGCCCTCGATAGCGGTGAGAGTCCAGGTCACCACCGAGATCAGCCGCGAGCCGTATTTCGGATTGTCGTCCGAGCCGCCGACCCAGCTATAGCGCAGCCGACGCGGGGGATCGCATTCCAGCACCTCGCAATCGACGACGCCGTCCCAATTGCCCATCGGCTTGGTGTGGAAATGGAAGCGGTGGCCGACGACCGGCTTGAAGTCGTTCGGCATCAGCCAGGCTGCGATCAGATCCGGGTCGGTAAGCACACGCCAGATCTTTTCGGGCGGTTGCGGCAGCGTTCGCTCCACGACGATGGCGCGCTGGGTGGCCGTGTTGCTTTCGCTCATCGATCCATCTCCTTGAGCAGTTTTTCCATGGCGTCGAAGCGCTCGCGCCAGAAGGCCGTGTAATGGCCGACCCAATCGACCAGTGGGGTGAGGCCTTTGGGCTCCGGCCGGTAGAACACCTGCCGGCCCGAACGCCGCTCATGGACGAGCCCGGCATCGCGCAGGGCGCGCAGATGCTGCGAAATCGCCGGCTGCGAGACATGTGAGCCCTTCACCAACTCGCCGACCGTTATTTCGCCCTGGCGCATGATGCTCTCGAACACGCCTCGCCGCGTCGGGTCAGCCAGCGTTTTCATGACAGTCGTGAGGTCGGCGCTCTCGATCATGGAAGTTATATAAGCCCTTGCTTATTAATAAGTCAACGCTTATGTATTCGCGTGTCGCGCGCCCTCCGGAGCGCTCGCCGATCACCTTGCTTGTGGATGACGCTGCTGCAGCGGCGCGCCATCGCTGGCCCGCCACCCCGGCATCGCTCACGATTTTCGGAATCGATTCGCACCCATGCGGAGGCGCAAATGGCGACGAGCGCAGCACTCGGCTACTCGCAATACACCGTCGATCTGTGGTGGACCGACCTCAACTCCGTCGAGATCGGCTTTTTTAAACATGCGCGCCACCGTGCGAAATCACGCCAGTTCAGTAAGGATTCCGACGTCATCGGCGCGGTCGACGTGAACGGCAGGCGCACCGGGCTGCTCACCTACCGGCGGGGCTTGTGGGAAGAGTCCGAGGGCATGAAGAAGCGGCTTGTGGTCAAGCTGTTCAGCGAGGAGATGAACTGGCGCGGCACGATGGACATGCTGATGGGCCGCAGCCTGCAATTGACGCTCGGCGCCAAAGCGTTTCCGGTGCCCGCCTTCACCATCAACCTGTCCGGCCACGAGCAGATCGTCAATGTCGAGCGCTCGGCGCGCAAATGGCCGCTGATCCCGGAGGATTACTCCTTCTTCATTCTCGAGGATAAGACGCCACGATTCTATCGCCTCCGCCGCGACTGGATCAGCATCGGCCAGGACTACACGCTTTATGATGAGCGCGCTACCCGCATCGGGCATCTGAACGGCCGCGTGCTTGACATTGGCGGGCGCTGGGACGTGAAGATCCGCGAGGACCACGACAATCCGCGGCTGAACGGCACCTTGCAGCTCTTCTGCGGCATGCTGCGCTTCCGCAAGCCGGTTGAGCGCAATCTGCGCAAGCTGACGCGCGACGTCATGCGCGGCGGCGCCGACTTGCGTATGGATACGCAGGAAATCGATCTTTATCAGAACCCGCGGCACAATACCATTTAGGTCGCTCGCGAGCAGCGATCTCATACCTTGGGAAGCGCCACCCATCCCGGTGATTTAGGCCGGGGCCTCCAGGCCGTCGACAATCTCGACATAGCGCCGGATGACGTCGCCGGGGGCACCGTCGGCGGCAACCTGCCCCTCGTGAATGAGGATCGCCCGGTCATAATCGGCGACGAGATCGAAATCATGCGTGATGGTGATGACGGTCTGCGGCAGGGCGTCCATCAGCCGCGACGAGCGCCGGCGCGCAGCGAGATCGAGCGAGTTCATCGGCTCGTCGAAAATGATGTAGCGCGGCTCCATGATCAGCACGGAAAGTAGGGTCAAAAGCTTCTGCTCGCCGCCGCTGAGAAGATGCGCCGCCGCATTCCGCCGTTCGGCGAGGCCATGCGCGGCAAGCATGGCATCGACACGCGCGGCGATCTCCGCCTTGGGGAGATTCATGTTCTTCGGGCCGAAAGCCAGATCCTCCTCGACGGTCGGCATGACGATCTGGTGCTCGGGGTTCTGGAACACATAACCGACCAGTCGTCGCACCGCCGCCCCGTCCTTTCTCGCCGAAAGCCCGTCGACATAAACCTCGCCACGCTTCGGGATGACCAATCCGTTAAGCATCCGGGCCAGCGTAGTCTTGCCGGAGCCGTTGCCGCCGATAATCGCGATCCGGCGCTCGACCAGGGTCAGCGAAACGCCGCGCAGCACGGGCCGCTCGTCGAAAGCGTGGCTCACATCGCGGATTTCGATCATGGATGACGTGTTGTTTGCGAGCGATACACGGTGAAATTGTTTTTGCAAAGCCGAGAACGGGGTTGAACGCAAGTCAACAATTCCCTATTAGCCATCATTGATGCAATAATGTTACAAGTTGGCATTGGAGATGACAGCAATCAGCGCCCGAAAAATGCCGGCAAGTCTCTTCCCGCGCCCCGAGCACGATCACCACTCCTGCATCGAGCAGGCGGTCGGCCGCGCCGAGGAGATCTGCGCGCAAAAGGGCGTCCGGCTTACGCCTTTGCGCGAGGCCGTGCTGAGGGTGCTGCTGTCGTCGCACAAGGCGCTCGGCGCCTACGACATCATCGAAAAGCTGCAGAGAGATGGCCGCCGGCTGGCTCCGATCTCCGTCTATCGGATTATCGACGTGCTGCTTGGCGCCGGGCTGGTCCACCGTCTGGAAAGCAAGAACGCCTATTTCGCCTGTCTGTCGGAGCATCGCGACAGCAAATCCATGCTGATCCTGATCTGCGACGATTGCAGCCGCGTCGCCGAGGCGGAAGCGCCCGAAGCCTGGCGCGCCATCAAGACGGTGACGCAGGCGAACGGCTTCACCGTCTCGGACACGGTACTCGAAATCCAGGGCATCTGCGCGGATTGCCGCAAGGCGCCTCACGGACCGGCTTAAGAGGATGGCCCAATGAGCCTTTCGGCAGTCTTTCCCTTGAGACCGGTCGAGACCAAGGAGCCGTCGCCGGAGATTGCCCGCGGCGCCGAGCTTGTCGCTGGCAAGGGCCTTGGCCTCACCCTTGGCGGGCGGCATATCCTGGAAAATATCGACATTGCCGTGCATGCGGGCGAAATCGTGACCCTGATCGGCCCGAACGGCGCCGGCAAGACCAGCCTCGCGCGGCTCATCCTGGGCATCATGACGCCGACAGCGGGGACTGTAACGCGGCTTCCTGGCCTGCGCGTCGGCTATGTGCCGCAGCGCTTCGCCATCGACCCCAGCATTCCCCTGACTGTGCGCCGATTCCTGACACTTGGCTTTAAAGTCTCGCTCCCGGCGATCCGTTCCGTCCTGCAAGAGGTCAGCGCCCTCCATCTGATCGACCGGCCGATCTTCGTGCTCTCGGGCGGCGAATTCCAGCGCGTCTGTCTCGCCCGCGCCCTTGCCGGCATGCCGAAATTGCTGGTGCTCGACGAACCGGCCCAGGCGGTGGACTATGCAGGGGAATTGCAGCTCTACGAGCTCATCGCCGACATCAGGCGGCGTCGCGGCTGCGGCATCCTGCTCATCTCGCACGATCTGCACATCGTCCTTGGCGCAAGCGACCGCGTCGTCTGCATCAACGGCCATGTCTGCTGCGAAGGCCGGCCCGAAAAGGTCGCCAGCCACCCGGAATATGCCCGGCTGTTCGGCCGCGAGGCTGGGCAGGCCGTCGCGGTCTACCGTCACCACCATGACCACGAGCACGACCTCTCCGGCGCGGTGAAATGCGGGAGCGACTGCGGGCACGGCCATGATTGACGATTTCATCCTCCGCGCCGGGATCGCCGGGCTTGGCATTGCGCTGCTCACCGCGCCGCTCGGCTGTTTCGTCGTCTGGCAGCGCCTCGCCATGTTCGGCAACAGCATCGCTCATTGCGGATTGCTCGGCGTCGCCGCCGGCATTCTGCTCAGCGTCGATGCAACCGTCGGGATCATCGTCGTCTCGATCCTGCTGGCTTTGCTGCTGATCGGCATGCAGGGCCAGAAGCTGCTGCCGCAGGATACGCTGCTCGGCATTCTCGCCCATGCGGCGCTGGCGGCGGGACTGATCGCGGCAACGCTGGTCGGCGGCGCCCGCCTCGACCTGATGGGCTATCTGTTCGGCGACATTCTCGCTGTATCGAATGGCGATCTGTGGTGGATTCTCGCCGGGCTGATCGGCGTCGGCGGAGCCATGCTCTGGCTCTGGCGACCGCTTCTCGCCATCAGTGTTCATGAGGAAATTGCCGCCGCCGAGGGGGTTCCCGTCGCGATCGTCCGCTCCGCTTTCATGCTGCTGATCGCCTTTACCGTCGCGCTCAGCATCAAGATGGTGGGGATTTTGCTGATCACGGCGATGCTGATCATCCCGGCGGCCGCGATGCGGGCCTTCGTTTCCACGCCGGAACAGATGGCGGCGGGAGCTGCCGGCGTTTCTGCAGCGAGCGTTATTGCCGGGCTCGCCATGTCGTTGAAGCTCGACACGCCCGCTGGGCCGTCCATCGTCCTCGTTCTTACCGCGCTCTTCGTCGCGACGGTGCCGTGGCTGCTGCGTAAAAACCGCACTTAGCGGGCCAATCGCTGGTATTTGACACGCCACTCAACTAATTAAAGCCCCAGACGTTTATCCTTTTTTGACTCGGTGACCCGGAGCGCGGGGGACATGCAGCAGGAGATTGCGCCTAGAAAGCAGACGATCGCGGTCAAGGTCGGCAGCGTCACCATAGGCGCCGGCGCGCCGACCGTCGTACAATCGATGACCAACACCGATACGGCCGATGTGGAAAGCACGGCGCGACAGGTCGCGCAACTTGCACAGGCCGGATCCGAGCTTGTCCGCATTACCGTCGACCGCGATGAGGCGGCGGCGGCCGTCCCGCATATACGCGACCGACTTGCCGGCTGGGGCGTCAAGGTGCCGCTGATCGGAGACTTCCACTATATCGGCCACAAGCTGCTCACCGATCATCCCGCCTGTGCCGAGGCACTCGACAAATATCGCATCAATCCCGGCAATGTCGGCTTCCGCGACAAGCGCGACCGGCAGTTTTCCGAGATTATCGAGATTGCCCTGAGATACGGCAAGCCGGTGCGCATCGGCGTGAACTGGGGCAGCCTCGACCAGGAATTGCTGACCCGGCTGATGGATGAAAATGCGCTGCTGCCGCAGCCGAAAGAAGCCCGTGCGGTGCTGCACGAGGCGATCGTGCAATCCGCCCTCCTCAGCGCCGAGCGCGCGCAGGAGCTCGGCATGGGCGCCGACCGGATCATCCTATCGGCGAAGGTCAGCGCGGTTCAGGATCTCGTCAGCGTCTACGGCATGCTGAGTGCGCGCGGCGATTACGCGCTGCATCTCGGTCTAACCGAGGCGGGGATGGGCACTAAAGGCATCGTCGCCTCGACAGCCGGCATCGGCATTCTCCTCTATCAGGGCATCGGCGACACCATCCGCGTCTCCCTGACGCCGGCGCCCGGCGAAGCGCGCACGCGTGAGGTCGAAGTCGCCCAGCAGATCCTGCAGACCATGGGACTACGGTCATTCGTGCCGGTGGTTGCGGCCTGTCCGGGCTGCGGACGCACGACGAGCACGCTGTTCCAGGAGATGGCCGCCGATATTCAGAACCACATCGCGGCGAGCATGCCGGAATGGCGCAAGAAATATCCGGGCGTCGAGGCGCTCAACGTCGCCGTGATGGGCTGCATCGTCAACGGCCCCGGCGAGTTCGAAACATGCCGATATCGGCATCAGCCTGCCTGGCACCGGCGAGAGCCCCGCGGCGCCCGTCTTCATCGATGGCAAGAAGGCGCTCACCCTTCGTGGGCCGACGCTGGCCGAAGACTTTACGAAGCTGGTCCAGGATTACATCGAGCGCCGCTTCGGCCGAGGCGAAAAGGAGCCGCCGTCCAAGGCCGCCGAGTAGCCGCGGCAAGCGCCGGCGTCAGTACCTCGCTTCAATGTTGTTTCAGAATTTGCAGCTCGATTTCCGGCGCCTCGCCGCGCAAGGCGGCGCGGTAGCAGGTCATCACGCCTTGCGAGCGGAGCGCGTCCTCGAGCTGCCGCCCGAAGAGCACCCCGACGCCCGCGGCGAGATCCTGTCCAGCCTCGTGCTGCTTCTTGATAATCCGCAACACGGCGGCACGGCACGGGTCGAAAGTGCCGACGCTCCAGTAGAAATACAGATGCACACCCACGATGGCGACGATCGCCACGCCGATTAGCCAGGAAAGAACGCGCATTTCGTCCCCAAAACCGCCGGTTTCGTTACACCCAAAGCAAACGGCGGAACATTGCCCGCCGTTATTATGCTATCGAACGGCCGCGCTTCTTAGCCGGGCTCATGGCCTTTATGAGCCGCTGCCTGGCATGTTGGGCATGTTGCTCGTCACGGCCTTGGTGCTCTCCTGAACGATCTTCGCCGTAAGTGAGCGCAATTCTTCGAGCTGCTTCGCATAGGTATCCATCAGCTCACGGACATAGCTATTCTGCATCTCGATGAGGTCGTTGATCTGCTTGGCGTCGGCGAGCTTCATGGCGAAGCGGAAGTTGGCATCGGCATTCGATTTGGTGAATTCGGCGATTTTCTCGTTGAGCTCCTTCATGCCACCGGTCCCTGGCGTCGCCGGGCCGTCGAAATTCGACATGACCTGCTGGCTGGCGGAGATGAAGGTCTCGAAGGCCTTCCGGGCCTGGTCGATGCTGGCCTTCATAATGTTGCGGACGGAGTCCGGCATTTCGGCAAAATTGGGCATTTCCTGCATGGCTCGACCTCCTGGTGAAATAAAAAGAGATTTGCCCCGAACCGGGCATTCAGTTCTTGTTGTCCCCGATGCTGCAGCCGACGGCGATGTTATGATTTCCGCTTTCGCCGCTGTCACGCTCTCCACCAACTTCCATCCGAGTCGTTCCCAAGTCAACAGAGACAGCCGGCAAAAACCGAGTTTGGCTAGGCGCGCGACGAGGCGGGGCCGTTTCCCTTTGGCGCTAACTCGCGTTCCGCCCTGGCAAAAGCTTCGGCGTCGTCGAGGTCGGTGAGGATACCGGCGGAGCAGCCTCCGATCTCGACAAGGTCCGCGGCTGGATCGTCAAGGACCGCACGGGCGCCGCGATCGCCGCCAAGGCGTGTCAGAGCCGGAAAATGCGAGCGGCCGAATAGCACCGGATGGCCGCGCTTGTCGTCATGAACAGGCACGCAGATTGCGGCGTCGCCGCGTTGGGCGAAGGCGGAGGCGAGCCGCGAATAATCGTCAGGCTCGACGAAGGGCATGTCGCCGAGAACGATGAAGACGCCGCGCAGACCGGCATCGAGCGTTCCGGCACCCGCGGCGATCGAGCGTCCCATGCCCTCGGCCGCGGCTTCGTTGCGGATGAGCGTCATGCATGGCGAAAGGAGCGCCCCGATCTCCTCGGTTCGGTCGCCAGCGACAACAATAATCTGCCGGAGGCCGAGATTTTCGACCGCCCCGATGACATAAGTCAAAACCGGCCGCCCGCTGAATAGCTTAAGCAGCTTGCTCTCGCCGCCCATGCGCCTGGAGAAACCGGCGGCAAGAACGATCGCCCCAAGCGTGGCGAAATCCGGACGCTCGCCCACGGATCACTCCTTCTGCGCAGTGGGCTTGAACAGCTTCCAAAGAGGCCTTTTGACGATCACTGCGAGTTTTACCATTGTATCGATAGAAATGTTTGAGACGCCGGTTTCGATTTCCGAAATATGGGATTGCGCTACGCCGGTTAAGCGGTGAACGTCCCTCTGACTTAGACCGGCTTTGATCCGAGCCTCACGAAAATTTTGTCCGAATATCTCCCTCTCGGATTGACTGTCGACACCAGGCATTCTGTTTTTGGACATGGTATCCGTCTCTTATAATTCCGATCAAAGACGAAAATTAACATTTACGAATACATGGCTTTTGAATGGCAGGTCTTAGGAAAAAGTATGCCTTTGATAGGGTGTAGTCAACTGATGCGGGTATGAGTAGGAGAGGCGCTCGCATTCCGAGTGGAGGCGAATGTTGAGTTGGAGCACCGAGCAATGACCGGATCACCGCGGACGGTTCATCTGCGAATCTCCGGCCGAGTCCAAGGCGTCTGCTACCGTGCCTGGACGGCGGCTGAGGCAAAGCGGCGGGACCTTGCAGGCTGGGTCAGAAACCGATCGGACGGTTCGGTCGAGGCGCTTCTTCACGGTGCGCCGGATGATGTCGCTGAAATGATTGCGCTTTTATGGGAAGGACCGCCTCATGCGCGCGTCTCCGGAGTTGAGATCATCGCCGAAGGCGGCGTTACGCCGCGCGGATTTGCAGTGGTTCGCTGAGTTCCGCCCCGCTCGTCCGTGGTCGGATCTCTATGCGGCGCTGCAGGCGGCAATCGGCACCAGATAATGCATGCTGAAGAGGCCGGCCTTGCCGGTCCAGACCTGGCGCGGCTGCCAACCGGCCCCGCGCGCCAGCTCCTGAAATTCTTCAACAGTATATTTATGCGAATTTTCCGTATGGATCGTTTCACCGTCCATGAAATCGAAAATCTCGCCCAGCACCTCGATGGATTGATTCGAGAGACTGCGGATATGCATCTCGATCCGCCCCTGCTCGTCATTATAGATCGCTTCGTGAACGAAGCCGTCCGGCTCGAATGCGCCGCCAAGCTCGCGGTTGATGCGAGCAAGCAGATTGAGGTTGAAGGCCGCGGTTACGCCCAGCCGGTCATTATAGGCCGGCAGGAGAATGCCGGTGTCCTTTTTCAGATCGACCCCGACGACGAAAGCGGATTTCGCGCCGAGCAGAGCGCGGCAGCGCCGCAGGAAGTCCTGCGCTTCCTCGTGCGTGAAATTGCCGATGGTCGAGCCGGGGAAGAAGCCGAGCTTTTTCATCGGCCTCGCCGTCTTCGGCAATTGCAGGCAGCCGGTAAAATCGCCGTGCACCGGCATGACGGGAAGCTCCGGGAACCGCTCCGCCAGCCGCGCGGAGGCGCCGGCAAGAGCGCTGTCTGAGATGTCGATCGGTACGTAGCAGCCAAGGCTCCCAAGCGCCTCGATCAGCCGATCGGTCTTGCGGCTCGATCCCGAGCCGAATTCGATGAGGCAGACGCCGGGGCCTGCAAGCTCGGCGATCTCATCGGCGTGGCTCTCCAGAAGCGCGATCTCCGCCCGGGTCGGATAATATTCCTCAAGCTCGGTGATCTTCTCGAAAAGCTCCGAGCCGCTCGCATCGTAGAAGAAACGCGACGGAATGGATTTCGGCTTCGCCCGCAAGCCAGTAAGGACGGCTTCCGCAAAATCGCTGCGGATGTCGCGCGTCTCGAGCCGCGCCGCGGCCCTCACCGGGCAGCCCCGTCATCGGCGAGCCGCAACCCGGTGAATTGCCAGCGCTGATGCGGGTAAAAGAAATTACGATAGCTGCGCCGGATATGCCCCTCGGGCGTCACACAGGAACCGCCCTTCAGCACGAACTGATTGCACATGAACTTGCCATTATATTCGCCGACGGCGCCCTCCGCCGGCCTGAAGCCCGGAAAGGCGAGATAGGCGCTGCCGGTCCATTCCCAGACATCGCCGATCATCTGCTGCAGCCCTCCCTCGCCGGTCGAGGCAGGGAGCGGGCGGAGTGCCTTGCGGCTCAGAATATTGCCGTCGAGCGGCAACGACTTCGCTGCGACCTCCCATTCGAATTCGGTCGGCAGCCGCTTTCCCGCCCAGCGGGCGAACGCATCGGCCTCGTAATAGCTGACATGGCAGACCGGGCGGGCTGGATCGACCGGCTGGAGCCCTCGCAGACCCATCTGATGCCAGACGCCGGCGCGCATCTCCCAATAGAGCGGCGCCTCCCATCCCTCGCGCCGGACCGTCGCCCAGCCATCTGATAACCACAGCGTCGGCGTCTCGTAGCCGCCGTCCTCCATGAAGTCGAGCCATTCGCCATTCGTCACCAGCCGATTTGCCAGCCGGAACGGCCGCATGAGCTGATCATGGCGCGGGCCTTCATTGTCGAAGGCAAAACCCTCGCCGTCATGGCCGACAGGGAAAATCCCGCCTGCGAATGAGACCCATTCAAGATCCGCTGCCGCTTGCTTCCCATGCGCGGCGTGCTCCTCCTCGCGATAGGCAGGCCGCAGCGGGTTGCCGGCGAACGCTGCGAGACAGTCGGTCAGCATCAGCTCCTGATGCTGCTGCTCGTGATGAATGCCGAGCTCGATAAGGCGAAGCGCTTCGGGCGGCTGGCCGTTGCCGCCGCGGTCGAAAAACGTCGCAAGCGCTTCGTCGATATGTCTGCGATAAGCCATGACCTCGTCGTGCCGTGGACGGGTGAGCAGGCTGCGCTTCGGCCTGGGGTGGCGCGGACCGGCGGTTTCGTAGTAGGAATTGAAGCAGTAACCGAAACGGTCGTCGAAAACCCGATAGGCGGGATCGAAGGGCTTGAGCACCATTTCCTCGAAGAACCAGGTTGTATGTGCGAGATGCCACTTCGTCGGACTGGCATCGTCTATCGCCTGAACGATCTGATCTTCCTGGGTGAGCGGCTCCGCGATCCACAGCGACGTCCGCCTCGTGCGGCCGATCTGGCCGCGGAGGGTGGCAAAGAAGGGTTCGGCTTGGGCCGTGGACGGCCTGAAATCGTCTAACGGCATGGCACGGACTCCGCTGCAAACAATGACCCGAAACTCGCGCCCGGCTAAATTCGTTCCAAAACAAGGCGAAATCCAGCCGGACGACGAGAACAATATAGGAACGGAGCCGGACGTCAAGCAAGCGACGGCCGAACACATCTTCGTTATGGCGTCGGTTGCCCGCGTGGCCGTCGGGATTGCGCGCGGTGTGAGTCGGTATTTCCGCGATTTGAACGCGGCGGTGCTCACCGAATTGCCGCTCGCCGACGGGCGGCGCTGCGACCTCATTGCGCTCGACGAGCAGGGCGGCATCGCTATCGTGGAAATCAAATCCTCGCTCGCCGATTTCCGCTCGGACCAGAAATGGCCGGACTACCGGCTTTGGTGCGACCGCTTCTATTTCGCTGTGAGCGCCGAATTCCCGCGCGAGCTGATCCCGGAGGATTGCGGCCTGATCATTGCCGACCGCTTCGGCGCCGAGGTGGTGCACGAGGCGCCGGAGCACAGGCTTGCCGGAGCACGCCGAAAGGCTCTCACTCTGAGATTCGCGCGCTGCTGCGGCTTTCGGCTGCAGGAAAGAGATGATCCTGAGCTGATCCCAGTTCAGATGCGTTAAGATTGTCGACGAACGGCTTTTGTCTTTGGCGAAGGAATGCCATTCTAATTCCACGTAGGAAGATCTGCGGCTGCGGCGGCGGATCATCAAGCTTATGCCCATGAAGAGGTTCGGGAAGACATGAAGATCTGCATATTCGGAGCGGGGGCTGTCGGCGGCTATCTCGCCGTATTGCTCAAACAA
Organism: uncultured Alphaproteobacteria bacterium; assembly: GCA_963798805.1. GTDB lineage: Bacteria > Pseudomonadota > Alphaproteobacteria > Rhizobiales > Rhodomicrobiaceae > CAVZCK01. The sequence goes on along the minus strand of CAWCVC010000010.1, from coordinate 981,465 downwards.
AGTGGCGCGAATGTTTCGGTCGTTGCCCGCGGCGATCATCTGGCCGCGATCAAGTCGAAGGGCCTCACTCTGGTCGGCGAGGGCGGCAAGCAGACCGTAGAGGTGCCCGCAACCAGCAATCCGCAGGATCTCGGGCCGCAGGACTACGTCATCATCGCGCTGAAATCCCATCAGGCCTGGGAGAGCGCGGAGCAGATGACCCCGCTTTTCGGTCCGTCGACCACCGTGGTCACGGCGCAGAACGGCGTGCCTTGGTGGTATTTCTACGGCCTCCAGGGCCAATTCGCGAATTTGCGGCTGGAAAGCGTCGATCCGGGCGACCGCCAATGGCGGGTGATCGGGCCGGAGCGCGTCATCGGCTGCACGGTCTATCCGGCCACGGAAATCACCGAGCCGGGCGTAATTAAGCATATTTACGGCAACGCCTTCGGGCTCGGCGAGCCGAACCGCAAGGAAACCGAGCGGCTGAAGACCTTGGCCGATATTTTCGCCAAAGGCGGGCTGAAGCCGCGCGTCTATCCAGAAATCCGCAACGACATCTGGCTGAAACTCTGGGGCAATCTCTGCTTCAACCCGATCTCGGCGCTGACCGGAGAGACGCTCGACGTCATCGCCACCGATCCAGGGACGCGGATGGTGGCGCGCAGCATGATGCTGGAGGCGGAGCGCATCGGCCGGCGACTCGGTGTGCATTTCCGCGTCGATATCGAGCGGCGCATCAACGGCGCGGCCAATGTCGGCGCGCACCGCACCTCGATGCTGCAGGATCTGGACCGCGGCCGCCCGCTCGAACTCGATGCGCTGTTGACCGCCGTTCAGGAGATGGGCCGGATCGTCGATCTCGACACGCCCTATATCGACTGCGTGCTGGCGCTGACGCAGCAGATGGGCCGCCATGCGGGCGTCTATCCGACCTTCCCGGAAGCCGCGACGCTGACGGAGGCGGAAAAGACGGTCGCGGATTGATCGGCGCCTCACGCCGCCAAGACTACGAGCGGGGCGTCGCAATGCGCCTCGCCTCCTAACCCGGCACGGGAATTCAAACGGCGGCTGGCGCGGATCCGTCTGTTCTGCAAACGATTGTCCAGATTGCTCACAGACCGCGAGCCAGGTCGCCTGCCAGCTCCTCGAGCAATGCGTTCTTGAACACCGCCAATGGCCGGGCCAGCCGGCCGGCAGGCGGGCGGTGCACCAGCCAGGCGCAGACGCGCGGCTGGAAATCCGAAAGCTCGATCACCCGAACTGCATCCCGCAGCGGGCTTGCTGCCAGAGCTGATCGGGTGATGAAGCCGATCCCGATGCCGCGTGCAACGAGCGACAGACGCAGATCCGCGCTGATAGCTTCGACTGCGACGTGGAAGGGGAGGCGGGCGGCATCAAAGGCCCGCCGCACCGTCGCGCGGAAGCCGCAGCCGTCCTTGTTCATCACCCATGGGCAGCGTGACAGATCCTGCAGCGTCGCCTGCTCCGGCAGATCGAATTGCGGCGACGCGATGATGATGATCGGCTGGCTGCCGAGATTTTCCGCCTCGAAAGGCTCCGGCGGCGCGATGCCTTCGGTCAGGCAGATGGCGGCGGCGTCGATCTCATTGCGGTCGAGCTGCTCCTGCAGCTCCGGGGTCCAGGCCGCCGCAACCTTCAGCTCCAGCCCCGGGAATTCACGACGCAGCCGGTCGAGGGGAGCGGCCAGAGACGCCTCCGAAAGGTAGGGGGTAATGCCGAGCCGGAATTCGCCGATCGGTTGCTGCTGTGCCGCGGCGCCACTTTTCAGGTCGTCCAAAGCGCGCAGCACGCTGCGGCCATGCTCATAGGCCTGCCGCCCCGCCGGCGTCGGCTTCAGCGGTTTCGACTGCCGATCGAGCAGCTCTGTCCCGAGCATCTCCTCCAGACTTTGGATGCGCCGGGTGACGCCGGGTTGAGTGAGGTTGAGCCGCGCCGAGGCAGCCACGATGGAGCCGGTTTCGATGACGGCGAGGAAGGCTTCGAGGTCACGGGTGTTCATGCCGACATCGCATAATGATTATGCCTCAATTTCAATTGCCGCATGTTGCCTAAGCAGCATAACCTCGCGCAATGTTATGCGCAATGATCAAATGAGGCACGGATGGCTCCCCTCGATTCCGGTGACATTGTGAAGCCGCTGGAGGCTTCGCCGCCGTTGCAGCTCTCCCGCCGGCTGATCTGGACTTTGGCCATGGCGGTCGGCGTCATCATCATGAACCTTTCGGCGGCGCAGCCGCTTGTCGGCCCGATCGCGTCATCGATCGGCCTCGATGCGAGCGCGGCGGGGCTGATCAGTACACTGCCGCTGCTCGGTTATGGCGTCGGCCTTATTTTTCTGGTGCCCCTAGCCGATCTGCTCGAGAACCGCAGTCTTATCTTGGCGACCCAGGCGGGCGCAGTCCTATTTGCGATCGCCACAGCAGCCATTACCGCACCGGCGCCGTTTCTCATTGCCCTGTTTCTGCTCGGGGCAGCCTGCTGCAGCATTCAGATGATGGTACCGCTCGCCGCCTCGATGGCGCCCCCCGAAGCGCGCGGCCGCGTGGTCGGCGATGTGATGAGCGGCGTCATGGTCGGCATTCTGCTGTCCCGGCCAATGGCCAGCCTCATCGCCGACGCCTTCGGTTGGCGTGCCTTTTATGCGCTGTCGGCGGCGCTGATGGCGGCGCTGATCCTGCTCATGGCGCGCAGCCTGCCGACGAGGCGGCCCTATCGGGAGCTTTCCTATCCGGCATTGCTGCGCACGCTCTGGGACCTGCTGCGCCGGGAGCCTGTGTTGAGATTGCGATCCTTCACCGCCGCCTGCGGTCTCGGAGCCTTCAGCGCCTTCTGGACCGCGATTGCGCTGCGGCTGACGCAGGCGCCGTTCGGCCTCGATCAACGCGGCATTGCGGTCTTTGCGCTGGTCGGCGCAACCGGAGCGTTCGTCGCGCCGATCGCGGGGCGTGCCGGAGATCGGGGCCTGAGCTTTCCTGCGACTGTCTTCGCCCATGGCATGATCGTCATCGGCTTCGGCATTGCGGCTTTGGGCGGCGCCGGGATCGGTGGCGGCTGGCTCGTGCATCTCCTCTTGCTTGCACTTGCCGCTGCCTGCCTCGATATCGGGGTCATCGGCGAACAGACGATCGGTCGCCGCGCCATCAATCTGCTCACGCCCGAAGCCCGGGGGCGTCTCAATGGTCTTTTCGTCGGCCTCTTCTTCATCGGCGGTGCCATAGGTGCTGGCGGCGCTGGCCTCGCCTGGAGCGAGAGTGGATGGCTGGCGGTGTGTGCGCTGGGAGCGTTGTTCGGCCTGGCGGCGCTTGTGGCGCATCTCGCTCTTGCGAAGAACGCGCCACGCCAGCATTGAAGCTTTCGCGGAGCGAGCCCTCGAATGAAAACATTGACAGCGGTCAGGGGCCTACCACGCGTTTTGTGGCGTGATCATTCCGAAATATGCAGATCGTCCCAGGAGGCAAATTATTATCCCCGTCACACCTGACCGCTCAGATCGGGAACGTCCTCGCCGAGAGCGGTGGCCAGATCAATTTGATGGTCTTGCTCATTCACGAGAATCTTGCGGACCTCTTCGGCCATTGCGAATTCCCCCAAAGCTTCGCATTGGCGGACTCTCTCGCGATAGTTCCGGATGGTCTCGTTTTCGTTGTCGAGATCAAAACGGAGCATGTCCTTTGGATTTTCCGATGTGCGCACTGGTTTTGGAACCACGGCCGGCATTTTGCCCAGATAGTCGATTTGCCGCGAGATGATCAAGGCGTGCTCAAGCTCCTGCCGCGCATGAATCTCCAGCTGATCGGCGATGCTCATATATTCTGCGCCTTTCAGAACCTGGGAATAGACAACATAGGCAATAATGGCCTGATATTCGCGTGCGAGGTCTTCGTTCAGAAGCTCGGCCAGGCGATCGCGCGAAATTGGCTGCTTGCCTTCATTTGAGTTCTGCTCGGTCATTGATCTCTCCTCTGAAGTGAAGCCCGCCTGACCATTGACGTTTGCCGTTTTGGCGGGCTCTGGTCGGCGAGCGCGGCGAGCAAGCTCCTCCGGGTCGTAGGCCTATCCTCCGACACCTGCCCGTTTATGGGGATCACTACGAAGACAGCGCGGCGTCTTTCTTGGGCGTGTGGTCATTGTCGGGAACGAACGTCCAGCGCGTCGGTTCCAGAACGATCATCACGGATCCGCCCGCTTAATCACACCACGCCTCGGAATGATCGCTCAGCAGTGCCCAAAAGGCGGCTTTCGGTTTGCGTGGACGGCCCATTTTGGTTCTGTCCGACGGAATTTCCCATATCGCGTTGTCGAGATAGAATTCCTTCCATTCGGCCTGCCGAAGGTCCCCAGAGCGCGGACATCGCTTGATTTTCGTCAAAGTGCAGCCCGCCTCTTCGAGCGCATCATATAATTCTATATCATGGCGCTTGGCGCTTCCGCTGGACGTCGAAGGGGAGGATGCTCATGAGACGGAATGTTGGCCTGACCGACCGCTTTCTCCGGGTGCTGGCCGGTATCGTTCTGCTGGCGATCGCGATCACCCGGCCCGGCACCGGCCTCGACTGGCTCGGCTGGATCGGCATCGTCCCGCTGCTGACCGGCCTGTTCGGCTGGTGCCCTGCCTATTCGGTTCTGGGGCTCAACAGCCGGGGCTACGAAGCGTAAAAAACCATCTCGCGCACCGCATCATGCGGTGCGCGTTTATTGGGGAGCAAGTGTGGCCGGCAAATGCGCGTTCAGCGCCTCAGGCCGGCCCGTCTCGGCTTGTTCCGACGGCCACGGGATGGCCGCCGTTCTTTTGCCTGAGCTCGCCGCGAGCGCTTAGTCCGTACGCGTCCAATTCGACATCAGCTCGCTCATCGGCTGAGTGAGCTTACCGCTCTCATGGGCGTAGTCGTTCGCAAGCTGGTTCATAAAAGCGAGCTGGACTTGGCTGCACTCCAGGGGGGACTTGCACTGAGCGAGCTGCTCCGGCAGTCCCAGATATTGCTCCCAGCGCCGCTCGAAAAACCGGCACATCTCGATCTGCTGTTCGACCAAGCGGCGGAAGAGTTCCTCGCCGGTCTTCTGCCATTGGCCCATAGCTTTGTCATAATTGCCGGAGAGAGCCTCCGCAGCATATCCGGATTCGGCTCGCGGAGCCTGAGCCATTTGCTCATAGGTCTTCCGCCATTTCTCCAGATTTTCCATGTACATCTTGAAGGCCGGGCCGAAATCGAAATCGAAGCGCTGTGCGCTTTGGGGCTGGATTGTCATCATCGCCTCCGTGATTTGGGGGATTTTGATGCAATTGCGTTCATTCTGAACGCTAGCGGTCGCGGCAAGCCTCGGCTTTGACCGGGATCAAAGCCCAAAAGAGGCGCCTTCCGCCTTTTCATGAGGCACATTAGAGCACAAACGACCCGCCTTCGCCTATGTCCTTTGCTAAATTTCGCCCGATTCCGGCTGTGCGGTGCGGTGATTGAACGCGCGTGGCGGATCATCGTCCCGGCGAATACTCTTGCCCGCCGGGCGCGGCCGTGGATCAATCCCGCCCTTCCATTGTTCTCAAATCGCAAGCAGGTCAAAGGCATCTCATGCGCACAGCTCTCCTTTCCGTCATCGCGATCCTCGTCGGGGCGTCCGCGGCTTTCGCGGCCGAGCAGCCCGATCTGATCTTCAAGAAGACCACCGTCTGGAAATTCCTCTCGCCCGACCACAAGCTGGCCACCTACGGGATCGACGATCCCATTGTCGAAGGGGTGGCCTGCCATTTCACCGTGCCGGAGAAGGGCGGCTGGACCGGCTATCTCGGCCTCGCCGAGCAGCTTTCCAACGCCTCGCTGGCGTGCCGGCAGATCGGGCCGATCAGCTTCAAGGAGAAATTCGAGCAGGGCGAGGAAATGTTCCGGCAGCGGCGTTCGATCTTCTTCAAGAAGATGCGCATCGTGCGCGGCTGCGATAAGAAGCGCAACGTATTGGTTTATCTCGTATATACGGACAAGCTGATCGAGGGCAGCCCGGAGAATTCGACCTCGACGGTGCCGATCATGCCCTGGGGCACGAGCATGCCGCCGCGCTGCGCGGACTGGGTCACGGAATAAAGGAGGAGCGTGGGCGGTGGGTCCGGCCTACGGCCTTGCCCCGAAAACAACGGCGACGCGCACGTCGTCGCCGCCCCGCAGAAGCTGCACGGAAATCTCCGGACCGTGCCGCCTGACCACGAAGTCGACGCTGGAATCGCCCAGACGCAGGTCCCGGATCAGCACCTCGTCGAGAAAGGCCGGCAGATGCGGATTGCGCATCCGGATCTCGCGGGCACCGGTGTCGAACTCGAAGCCGAGCGCGGCATCGATCAGCGAGAACGGCGTGGCGCTCGCCCACGCCTGGGGCGCGCAGGCGACCGGATAGAGCGTCGCACCACGGCCCTTCGCGCGCTGAAAACCGCAGAACAGCTCGGGCAGCCGCCGCAGCTCCATATAGGAGGCCGCTTCCGTCAGCCCGCTGAAGACCCGGTCCACCGAGTCCAGCGTCCCGTAGCGGGCGAGACCCAGCGCGATCAGCGCATTGTCATGCGGCCAGACCGAGCCGTTGTGGTAGGACATGGGATTGTAGCGCGACTTGTCCTTGGCGATGGTCCTGATCCCCCAGCCCGAGAAGAAGCGCGGGCGCAGCAGTTCTTCCGAGACGATCGCGCCCCGGTCGGGCCGCACAATGCCGGAGAAGAGCAGATGGCCGGCATTCGAGGACCGGACGCGGCAAGGCTCCTTCTGGCCATCGAGGGCGAGCGCGTAAGTGTCAAGCTCCGGCAGCCAGTAGCTTTCCTCGAAACGTGCGGCGAGACGCTCCGCTTCGGCCTCCAATTGCTGGGCGCGTTCATGAAAGCCGAGCAGCCGCGCGCAAAAGGCGGTGCGCCGCTTGGCCTCGAAGACGTACCCCTGGACCTCGCAAAGCGCGAGCGGGCCGTTGGCGAGCCGGCCGTCGCGGTGGAAGACCGAATCGGCAGAATCCTTCCAGCACTGATTGCTGAGCCCTTCCTCGGTCTCCCGCTGATATTCAACGAAGCCGTCCCCGTCAGGGTCGCCCGGACCGTCGATCCAGCGCAGAGCGGCTTCGGCGGCCGGCCAGAGCTCGCGCAGGGTCTCCATGTCGGCGGTGCGCTCGACATAGCGGCCGAGCAGCACGAGAAACAAAGGCGTCGAGTTGACGCTGCCATAATAGAGGCCGAACGGCACCTCCCCGAGCGTGGCCATCTCGCCACCGCGCATCTCGTGCAGGATCTTGCCGGGTTGGGCGTCCGCCTCCGGCTCGTATTCGGTTGCCTGATAGCGGGCGAGCCGCCGGAGCACGCCCTTGGCAATCGTGGGATTGCACCATAGAAGCTGGATCGCGGTGATCAGGCCGTCGCGCCCGAATGTGGTCGAGAACCAGGGGACCCCAGCATAGGGGTATTGGCCTTCTGGCGTGTCGGTCAACAGCATGGCCATATCGGCCATCGACCGGCACAGCACATCGTTGAACAGCACATTCGAGGTATCGACCGTCGTCGATGCCCGCGCAGGCGCCCGTAATTCGCGCCGCACGGCCAGGAAGCCGGCCAGAAACCGCGCGGGCCGCTCGTCGGCCGACTGCTCGCAGCCGGCAGTCATGAACACGACCTTCCCTTCGTCGGGCTGCAAGGTGATCCTGTAGGAGGCGGAATTGGTGCTAATCTCGGTCGGCGCCGGGTCGAACATCATAGTTGTGCGCCTGGCCTTCCTGTCGAGGCCGATATAGGTCATCACCACCGTATCGGACGAGGCGACGCGGCGGTTGACGACGCCCCGGCGTGCCCGCCTGACGCCGCGCACCTCGAAGATGTCGGCAAAGTCGCTGCCGAAATAAGCCGTAGCGCGGAAGGTTACCGGCGTCTCGCCGTAATTCTTCAGCGCAAGGCGCTGATAAGCGGTGCTGCGCCAAAGAAAGACATTGCGCTCGATATGCACGGTGTCCTTCTGCAGGACGAGCTCGCCCTCGGCGAAGATATCCGGATTGGTGAGTTCGACGGTCAGCAACGAATTGTCGTCACGCACATTCGAGCCGAGCAGCAACGGCTGCAGGCCGTCGATGACGATCTCGAAATAGGAGAGAAAGCGCGTGTCGCAATGAAACAGACCGTCCTGGCCACCGGAGGACGCGCCGAGATCACCGTAGCTGTCGAGGACGACGAACGCGTCGCCGTGCTTCAGCGTGCGGCGTGCGCGTGTCGCCTGTCCTCGAGCCGTTATATAAAACGGGGCCTCCGAGAACCCATCAGGACCTTTGATCGTCTCTAACGTGTTCTCGACAGTCATGGCGCTCCGTTTAGTTCAGAGTTTGTGGGCCCCTTCCCGGCTGGACCGCGCCTCGTGCCGCAAAACGACGGCCGGGAACGGCTGGCTGCTCCAAAAGCTTTTCGTAGACGGCAACATAGTTGGCCGCCATTCGGTGTGCGGAGAAGCGCTCCTCGAAACGGCGTCGCACTCTGCGCCGATCAAGTCCCACCGTTTGCCGTAGAACGGCAACAGCCTCTTCCTCGGTATCAACGAGATAGCCGGACAGGCCCTCATCTATAACCTCTGGAACTGAACCATTCCTGAATGCCAGGACCGGCGTCCCGCAGGCCATCGCTTCAATCATAACAAGACCGAACGGTTCCGGCCAGTCTATGGGGAACAGAAGCGCCCGCGCATTGCCGAGGAATGCCGATTTCTGACGTTCGTTAATCTCGCCGATATATTCGACGCCCGGCGCATCGAGCATCGGCTTGATGTGCTGCTCGAAATATTCGCGGTCCGCCTTGTCGACCTTGGCGGCGATTTTGAGCGGGATGCCCGCGGCACGCGCGATGCGGATGGCGCGGTCCGGACGCTTCTCCGGCGAAATGCGGCCAAGAAAGGCTACGTAGTCATCCGTATGCCCGAGGTTCGGTTTTAGCAGATCCAGCGGCAGCCCGTGATGCACGGTGCCGACGAAGCTGGCGTTGGAGACCGGGCGGCGCTGCGCGTCGGAGATGGAGACCAGGGGCATCTCCGGGAACGCTGCGTAGAGCATCTTCAGATCGGAGACATCCTGACGGCCGTGCAACGTGGTGACTGTGCGTTCTCCCACATGGCCAAACAGCGGGAACTGAAAATACTCGATGTGGAAGTGAAGGATGTCGAACTCGTCGGCTATCCGGCGGACCCGGTCAAGCATCAGCATGTAATAGGGCACCTGCTCCTTGACCGACGGGTCGAGCCGCAGGGCCATATGAGCACAACTGACCAGTTCGGCCGAGGTTGCGGAGTCTCCGCTGGCGAACAGCGTCACATCGTGTCCCATCCGGACCAACTCCTCCGTGAGGTAGGAGACGATCCGCTCCGTCCCGCCATAGAGTCTTGGGGGGACGCTTTCTATCAGGGGCGATATCTGCGCTATTTTCATTTTGCGTCATCCATCTGGCAACAAACCTCACCAGAACAGAGATAAAGACCAAAAGTTCCCAAAAGAGGGCAAATCAGGAGGAAATCGCTTAGCATAACGAAGCATAAAAAGGACGTAAAAAAATAGAGAGAGATCAAATCTCCCCTCAACAAATCTGGGATGTTTTAAGTGAAGGCGCGTGGCAAGAATTAGTTCCGTTACACTGAAGGAACGGAACCGCATCCGCGCTAATAGTTGGATGGACTAGCGATTTGGACGAAATTGTGGCAAAGTGACACAGCACATTTGCTCTCGCAGGGCGTCAATCGACTTGCTGTGAAAGATTATTGGAAAACTCATATTGGTAGCATTTTACGCCTTCGGCTGTCCTCTTTACCCGCTCCGATAGATGGCCGATCTGAGCGGAACAACGCGCGTTGGCTGCCGTCTGTTCCGTATCCTGAGGGTTTGCGCGGAGGGTGCGCGGCTTTTCGCCGCTGCGGGGCTGCTGTCAGCGCCCAGGAGGGTAAGGCAGCTGCGTTAAATATTGCATTAAAAATGCAAAGTGGCAGATACCGGTTTTCAGCTGCTGCGGAGACGCGCAAAGAGCGCGTCGGATGGGTAGGAATCAGCGGGCAGGCCAAATTTGATCTGCGCTTGGCGGATCGCACTCCGGGTCTGCAAGCCCATCACGCCGTCGATTTCGCCGACGTCGTAGCCGTGGTTCGTCAAAAGCTGCTGCAACTCACGGGTTTGCTCGAGACCGTAAGCCTGCAGCTCCGGCTTGCCCTTGTCGTAGGGCGGGGCGCCGGCTAGACGCGTCGCGAAATAGGCGGCGGTCGTGGCGTAGACCAGGGATTGGTTCCACAGCGTATAGACGTCGAAATTGGCGTAGGCGAGAAAGGCCGGCCCGTAACGCCCCATCGGAAGAAGCAGCGATGCGGGCATGTCGTCCTTGGGCAGAGCGCGGCCGCCCCGCAGCCGGACACCCCACGCAGCCCATTGCGACCGCGGATGGCGGATTGTCAGATCGGCCTCATGCCAGGGCATCTTGTCGGGAACGCTGACCTCCTCGAGCCAGGGCTCGCCGCGCCGCCAGCCATGCGCTTTGAGCAGATTGGCGGTCGACGCCAGCACGTCGGGGACGCTCTTGCGCAGATCGACCCGTCCATCGTGGTCGTAATCGACGCCGAACTCAAGATAATGGGTCGGCAGAAATTGTGTCTGGCCAAGCTCGCCGGCCCAGGCGCCGACCATCTCATCGGCACCCAGATCGCCGCGATCGACGATCCGCAATGCGGCGAGAAGCTGGTCGTGAAACATCTCCGGGCGCCGGCAGTCATAGGCCAGCGTCGCCAGCGCGCCGAGAATATGGTCCTTCCCGATATTAGCGCCGAAATCGGTCTCCAGGCCCCAGAAGCCGGTGATCACCGGACCCGGCACGCCATATTGTTTTTCGACGCGGTCGAAGATGGATTTGTACTTTTCGAGATTGGCCTTGCCCTGCTGCATGCGGTAGCCGGCGACCATCCGTCCGGAGAATTGCAGGAAGCTCTGCGCGAAGACGCCGCGGGCGCGGTCGCGGCGAATGATCGCCGGGTCGTAAGCGACGCCGCCCAGCGCGTTCGTTACGGTCCGGCGGGAAATCCCAGCCGAGATCGCCTCGGTTTTCATGCGCGCCAGCCAATTGGCGAAGCTTTCAGGCTGATCACAGGTCGTGGCGGATGATGCTGGGAGCGGAACGATGAGAGCCGCAGCCATTGCTGCGGCGACGAGGCCGGATTTTGGAAAATAGCTATGCATGAGCCCCACCGCCCAATTCCTGTCCTTTCGTGGAGGTTGTCGCGTGCCACCAGCCGCGACGGGATGACCGCAGCCGGCTATTGTTCCTGCCGCAATCCGCGGGTTGCCCCGATCGGCGCGTCGCTGTCCTTGCCGCGGCCCATCAGGCGTTCCCACCAGCTTCGATCTTCCTTATAGGTCTCGATGGTGCCCTCATAAGGGCCTTTCAGTGTCTTGGTCGTACCCGACGAGGTGATGAGAACGCGGACCGTGCCGCCATCGGGAATCTTGATGCGCTCGTGGTCCTTGAGCGTGCTGCCAACAGCGATATCCGGCACAGACGACTCCAGCACCTGGGTTTCCGCCCACACCGCCGAGAACGGCATTGCAGCCGCAAGGAGAAACCCCAATAGAGCGGAGCGAGCAGAGATGACCTGTTTCATGCCCATATCCTTAGCTTAACCCTGCGGGACGCAGCCTTTGCAGGGCGTCGGGCGCATAATGGCCCCCGGTTACCCCCAATGTCCAGGCGAAGAACAGCGTCGTCGATGGGATGATGAGACCATATCTCCAGAACAGCAGCAGGCCGGCAAGGATCAGCACGCCGAGACCGAGCAGATAGAGAACCCAGTCATAATGCTTGCTATCCAGGCGCAGACTCGACAGGAAGCCGAGAAAACCGATAATCATCAAGATCCACAATTCATTTTGCGGCGCGACCATCTTGATCGAGCGGCCGTCGATAAGCTGGCTTAGAATCTGTGCCTGTACTAAAACGCCGGGCATCTTTGCTCCGTCCCAGATGGAGAGGGGCGTGAGATGCTTGTCGCGGTCGATGAAATCGCCGCCGATCAGTACGATGCGGTTCTTCAGGGCGGGCCGCCAGCTCGCGGGCAGGATGACATCCTCGGCGCTGCCAGGCTTATGGCGTGGCACCCGGAAGAGCGGGAACAGATCGTCGCCCGGCGGCGGCAGCATCCATCCAATGTAGGGCGTTTGCGGCTCGTTAATCTGGACGCCAGCCTTTTCGGCGAGAAGCTGCGCAAAGCTCTTGCGGCCGGGAGGCGCGGGTGACCGGTCTCCCATATAGCGCACCACCTGGTCGCCTATCGTCAGCTTGTCCTGCTGGCGGGCGAAAAAGACGTGCCCCGCCTCGTGGCCCGTTCGGGTAATGAAATTCTCCTGATAGTGGAGGCCTTCCTTGCGGAAGCCGCGCACGCGCAGGTCGACGGCGCCGAACACCATCGGCGAATTCAGGTCGTGAATCGCGGTGACGAGATTGTTCGTCTTCTCGTCGTCGCTCTTGCGATCATAGATGAAGTCGAGCCCGATCGCCCGCGGCCGGGCCTTGTCGACCGCCCGCAACAGCGAGGCGACGAGCCCGCGGTCGACCGGCGACACATAGTCGTAATCGGCCATGCTCTGCTCGTCGATAAGGATGACGGCAATGTCCGGCCGGGGCTGTTTCGCCGCCGGCGAGAACAGGAAGGTGCGCCAGTCATAGGTCCATTCGTCCGGGCCGCCGGGCAGCACGCCGAGCTGAGACGCAAGGACAAGACAGATCGCGACCAGCACGGCCCAGGCCGCTCCCATTAAGATAACAAGCGGCCTGCGCCTCGTTACGGGGACTTCCGTGCCAATCGCCTCCGTCATAGCGTCTCCAGAGTGCTCACCATTGCCAGACCAGGATCAGCTGCCGACGCTTTATCGCATAATTGTGCCCGGCGCGCTCGTTTTCCGTGAGCAGCCGGTGTGAGGGTTGGCAAGCATCGCGAGAAGATGATAGCGGCGTTGGAAGGCAGGACGGCTCGCTCACGGCCGATCCTAGAGTTTCGGCCTGCGGACAGGAAGCGGAATGCCCTCGCTATCGCTTGTGGGCGCGGGCTCTGCCGATGCCGCAGTGACGGCGACGCCGGGCACGACGGTCGTCGTCGTCCCTTGCTCGGTGTTCGAGGCGAGCGTCGCCTTCGCCGCCTGCTGCTGTTGTTGCTGTTGTTGTTGTTCGGCTTCGGCCTTGGCGGCTTCCTGCTTGGCGCGGATCTCCTTTTCGATGTTCCGCCATTGCGCCACGTTCTTCTTGTGGTCCTCATAGGTCTCGGCGAAGATGTGTCCGCCCGAACCATCTGCGACAAAAAACAGGTCGCTCGTTTTTGCGGGCCGAAGAACCGCTTCGAGTGCCGCCCGTCCGGGATTGGAGATCGGCGTCGGCGGCAGGCCCTTCATCGTATAGGTGTTGTAGGGCGTCATCTGTTCGATCTCGGTCTTTAGGATCGGGCGCCCGAGCGTGCCCTTGCCGCCAGAGAGCCCGTAGATGATCGTCGGGTCCGACTGCAGCTTCACATGCTTGCGCAGCCGGTTGATGAACACCGCGGCAACGCGTGGGCGCTCGTCAACCTTGCCGGTCTCGCGCTCGACGATGGAGGCAAGAATGACCGCCGCTTCCTTGGTCTTGAACGGCAGGCCCGAGGCGCGCTTCGACCAGATCTTATCCATGAACTGGCGCTGGGCGCTCTGCATCCGGGCGATGAGATCCTGCCGGTCGGTGCCGCGCGCGAAACGGTAGGTATCCGGCATCAGGCTGCCTTCCGCCGGAATGAGGTCGATCTTGCCGGTCAGATCGGGATTGGCGTTCAGGCGCTCGACGACCTGATAGCTCGTCAGCCCTTCGGGGACGGAGACGCTTTGCAGGATCGCCTTGCCTTCGACGAGCGTGTCCAGCACTTCCCTCATGCTGGCATTCTTCTTAATTGCGTATTCGCCCGCCTTCAGCTTCGACTGGGCATGGAAATAAAGCACGATGGCCGCGACGAAAATACGCTGGTCGGTGATAACGCCCTCGCGTTCGAGACGGCTGGCGATCTCACGGACGCCCTCGCCTTTGGGAATCGCGACGACTGTGGCGAAGCCGAGCGGACCCGGCTGGTCGAACTGCGTGCGGACATAGTAGAACAGGAGCGCAAGCGCGATGACGCCGACGAAAAGCAGCGTCATGACGTTGTGCATCACCTTCACGATGGGCCTCTGATGCCAGCCGGCGCTCCATATCGGCGGCTCGGGAGCATTGTCGGGTTCGAGCATTTCTGCCGGACTGCGCGGCAGTGCAGCATAATCGCGGTGTGCACCGAAATAGGCTCCACTGTGGTAGCCGCGATCCTGATCCCACTGATGACTATCGCCCGGCATAGTGGATCCGCTCTCCGCCCCCAATTACGGCAAGAATGACCAAGCAATTATGGCGAAAGCTGGGTTTACGCTTTCTGGCCGACTTCCGATAAGCGGCCCGCACAAGGTCCTCTAGTCCATCACCCGTCTGAAGATTAGCGACGCGTTCGTGCCGCCGAAACCGAAAGAGTTACTCAAGACGGTGTTTACTTCCTTTCTGTGTGCTTTGTGCGGCACCAGATCGATCGCCGTCTCGACCGAAGGATTATCGAGATTGAGCGTCGGGGGGACAATATTGTCCCTTATGGTTAAGACCGAGAATATGGCCTCGATCGCGCCCGCTGCGCCCAGCAGATGGCCGGTTGCCGATTTCGTCGACGACATGGCGAGGCTTGCCGACGCATTGCCGAACAGGCGCTCGACGGCGCGGAGCTCAATCTCGTCGCCCATCGGCGTCGAGGTGCCATGGGCGTTGATATAATCGATATCCGAGGCCAGCACCCCGGCGCGCTTGATCGCCATTTTCATGCAGCGAAAGGCGCCATCGCCATCCTCGGCCGGCGCGGTGATGTGGAATGCATCACCCGATAGGCCATAACCGATCACCTCGGCGTAAATCTTCGCACCGCGCGCTCTGGCATGCTCAAGTTCCTCGAGGACCAGAACGCCCGCGCCTTCACCCATGACGAAACCATCGCGATCACGATCATAAGGTCTCGAAGCGCGCGTCGGTTCCTCGTTGAAATGCGTGGTCAATGCGCGGCAGGCGGCGAAACCGGCGATGGCGAGCCGGCAGATCGGGGATTCCGTGCCGCCGGCCACCATCACCTCGGCATCGCCGAGTGCGATGAGGCGGGCCGCGTCGCCGACCGCATGCGCGCCGGTGGAGCAGGCAGTGACGACGGCATGGTTGGGTCCCTTGAGGCCATGCCGGATCGAGACATAGCCCGATGCCAGATTGATCAGGCGTCCGGGAATGAAGAACGGGCTTACGCGCTTCGGCCCCTTCTGCGCCATCAGCAAGGATGTCTTTTCGATGCCCTGCAGACCGCCGATCCCCGAGCCGATCAGAACGCCGGACGTCGCCTGATCATCGGCCGATTTCGGGTGCCACTCCGCGTCCTGGAGCGCCTGGTCAGCGGCCGCCATCGCATAGACGATGAAGTCGTCGACCTTGCGCTGTTCCTTCGGCTCCATCCATTCGTCGGGATTATAGGCTCCCTCGGCGTAAGTCCCGCGGGGAAGGCAGCCAGCGACCTGGCAGCTCAGGTCGGAGACATCGAATTCGGTGATCCGGCGCGCGCCGCTTTCGCCCGCGATCAATCGTTTCCAACTCGCCTCGACGCCGCACCCGATGGGAGAAACGATGCCAAGGCCAGTAATCACGACACGCCGCATGATGCCTCCATATGCGTTGCGAATGCCCCCTCTTCGTAACCGTTTTCTTAACCGGTCGCTGCCGATGTCGCGGCTATAGGCTTCTCCGAAAGCGCGTCGGAAAAGCCTTTCGCTCGCAAAGGGGCGAGATGGTTACGCGCTCGCGTGCTGCTCGAGAAAGCGGATCGCGTCGCCGACGGTCTGGATCGTTTCGGCAGCGTCGTCTGGAATCTCGCAGCCAAACTCTTCTTCGAACGCCATCACGAGTTCGACCGTGTCCAGGCTGTCCGCGCCAAGGTCGTCGATGAAGCTGGCGTTATCCGTTACCTTGTCGGCTTCGACGCCAAGATGTTCGACCACGATCTTTTTCACACGTTCGGAGATGTTTTCGCTCATGCTATTGCCTCACCATTGCTCCCAAAAGGTCCTCTTTTAGAGGATTACCGATTCACGAAACTCACAATTGCTACCCAACGCTTAGGCGGGATCTCCAGCATACGAAAGAGACGGATTCGGCTAGCACCACAAATAGAAAGCCGCGACAAGGCCGCTCATGCTGCTCGCGAGGTCCCCGCTTGGTAGCATAGTTTCCGGTGGCTGGCCATTCTCCGCACCGGATTTCATCATGCCTACATCATCGCCATCCCGCCGTTCACATGAATGGTTTCTCCTGTGACATAGCGGGCCTCTTCGCTCGCAAGATAGATGACCGCTGCAGCGATATCCTCCGGCTTGCCGAAAACGCCCGCCGGAATCGCCGCCGCAAAGGTTTCGATCTGTTTTTCGTTCAGCGCGCCAGTCATCGGCGTCTCGATGAAGCCCGGCGCGATGCAATTCGCCGTCACGCCGCGTGAGGCAACCTCGCGCGCTAGAGACTTCGTCATGCCGACCATCCCCGCTTTCGAGGCCGCGTAATTTCCCTGGCCCGGATTGCCGATCACGCCGCTGATCGAGGCGATATTGACGATCCGACCATGGCGTCGCCGCAGCATGTTCCTGACCGCGGCGCGGCAGAGCACGAAAGTTGCGGTGAGGTTGACGGCGATGACCTCATCCCACTCTTCATCCTTCATGCGCATAAAGAGATTATCGCGGGTAATGCCTGCATTGTTGACCACAATGTCAAGCGTTCCGAGCGCGCTTTCGGCCTGACCCGCCAAGTTGGCGACGGCTTCCCGCTCTTTCAAGTTGCAAGGGAGCGCCGTGACATCGCCGATCTCGCCCGCAAGCTCCCGAAGCCGGTCCTGGCGCGTGCCCGAAATTGCAACCTTGGCACCTTGCGCTTTCAGCGCCCTGGCGATGGCGCCGCCGATACCTCCGGTTGCCCCCGTCACAAGCGCGCCTCTTCCGGTAAGCTCGAACATGAGACCGATCTCCGCTGAAAAAGGGATGTCTGTCAGTGCGCCGCGCTGGCGGACGGATCACCGCCCACTGCGTCGATATCCCCGGGCACGCCGATGGCCTTCCCCGTCAGCCGCTCGTCGATCCGGCGCGCCATGCCGGTCAGCACTTTGCCCGCCCCGATTTCGTATAGCGTTTCGACGCCGTGATCGGCCATATAGGCGACGCTCTCGCGCCACCTGACTGTGCCGGTCACCTGCTCGACCAGCAGCTGGCGGATAAGGTCCGGATCGCTTACCGGTTCGGCCGTCACATTGGCGATCACCGGAACTGCCGGTGTCTCGAGCTTTGTCTTCGCGAGCGCCTCGGCCATGCGGTCGGCGGCCGGCTGCATCAATGCGCAGTGGAACGGAGCGCTCACCGGAAGCGGGATCGCTCGCCTCACGCCATAGTCCTTGCCGATCTCGCCCGCCTTCTCGACGGCCGCCTTGGCGCCGCTGATCACGATCTGGCCCGGCGAATTGTCATTGGCGATCTGGCAGACAAGGCCGGTTGCGCTCACCGCTTCCGCGGCGATCTTCGCGGCAATGTCGAGACCGACGCCGAGCAGTGCGGCCATGGCACCCTCCCCGACCGGGACGGCCTCCTGCATCGCCTTGCCGCGAATGCGCAACAGGCGCGCAGCGTCGGCAATGCTCAGTGACCCCGTGGCGGCGAGTGCGGAATATTCCCCAAGCGAATGGCCAGCGACGAAGCGCGCCAGCTTGACCGTCCAGCCCTTCTCACGCTCCAAGACGCGCATAACCGCGAGCGAAACCGCCATTAGTGCCGGCTGGGCATTCTCGGTCAGCGTCAGGCGTTCGGCAGGACCGTCCCACATGATGGGCGTCAACGGCTCGCCGAGAGCGTCATCGATCTCGGCAAAGACCTCGCGAGCAGCAGGGTAGGCGTCGGCCAAATCCTTGCCCATACCCAGAAATTGGCTGCCTTGTCCCGGGAATGTGAAGGCGATGGTCATTCTTGGGAACGAAATAACCTTGAGCGTATGCGGATCCTCCCTGCCGCCCGCGGCGACATTGCGCGCCAAAGACAACTATTGCATCCGTAATGTCAAGCTTTCGTTCATCTTTGCTGAGGTAATTTCGCGAGTTTGCCTGAGCGGCATTTGGCGGCGCGAATTCCGGTTCCGCTTGCCAAGTACCGAATTTGGCTTATAAGCAAAAGCTCACCGCTTCGGTTGGAGGCTGAACGGGAGCCGGCTGGTCGCATGACGCGCCCTCCGGTCGTGGGTGAAACCACACTCTCCCGGTGTTTCCGCTCTTTCGAGTCTTCCTCCTTGGGCCTTTCCTGATATTACGGGCTCAAAAGGGGCTTCGCGCCGAGGCATTTGACCGAAACAAGGAAAGGCGCATTCATGCCGCTTTACGAACATGTGTTTCTTGCGCGTCAGGATATCACGACGCAGCAAGCCAATGGCTTGCAGAAAACCTATCAGACCGTCATCGAAGAGAATGGCGGCAAGATCGGCAAGGTCGAATATTGGGGGCTGAAATCCCTCGCCTACAAGATCAAGAAGAACCGAAAAGCGCATTTTTCGCTGATGAACATCGACGCGCCGCATGAGGCCGTTGCGGAGATGGAACGTCAGATGAGTTTGTCGTCCGATGTGATCCGCTTCATCACTCTGCGTATGAAGGAGCTGGACGACAAGCCGTCGCAGATGATGAAGCGCGCGGACGACCGGGACCGGGAACGCGGAGATCGTGGTGACCGGGGGGATCGCGATCGCGGCGACAGGGGGGACAGAGGCGACCGCCGAGGACATCGCCGGGATCGTCCGCCCCGGCATGAAGAGAGCCGGGAAGGAGCCGAATCATGAGCGCAGCCGCAGCACCCCGCAAGGTTTTCCAGCGCCGCCGCAAGACCTGCCCGTTTTCCGGCGATAATGCCCCGAAGATCGACTATAAGGACGTCAAGCTGCTGCAACGTTTCACGTCGGAGCGCGGCAAGATCGTCCCCAGCAGGATCACCGCCGTTTCCGCCAAGAAACAGCGCGAGCTTGCCCAGGCGATCAAGAGAGCCCGCTTTTTGGGGCTCCTCCCATATCTGGTGAAATAGGCCGGAACGGTCCGGTCTTGCACCGTAGTTATTCGGGCGGGGGAGATTGGTTGCTCCTCGCGCCCGTCAGGGTTGGGGCAGCGGCGCGGCCGGCTCGCCTCTAACCGCTTCCGAGCGGGACAGCAAACATGACGGCATCGCCAAATCTGATCGGCATTGGCTCGGGACTCGTTGCGGCGGTCCTGTTTGCTTCGCTTGCCAATAATTCAGCGCTGGCGCTCATGCTGTTCTACCTGACGCCGCTGCCGGTCCTGCTCGCCGGCATGGGCTGGGGGGCGCGCGCCGCCTTGCTGTCTGCGCTGACTGCCGCGCTGCTCCTCGCGCTTCTGCAGACACTGCCGACCGCGTTCGCTTTTGCGCTTTACATCGGTCTGCCGGGGCTGATCCTCTCCTATCTTTTCCTGCTGCGGCGGAGCGCATCTGCGGTCGCGGGACCGGAGGAAACATCGTCGCGCACCCCAGCCGCCGCGATCGAATGGTATCCGATCGGAGAGATCGTCGCCTGGGCGGCAGTCATGGCTGGCGTGCTGGTCTCGCTGGGCCTTCTCTTTCTCGGCGGTGACAGTGAAAGCTATCGTCACGCCGTCAGGTCGATGTTCGACGACTCCGCCCTCAAGGAGCTTCAGGCGTTGCTCGGCCCCGAATTCGGCCGGGTCCAGCTCGACCAATTCATCGAGCGCTTCACGCGCTACATCCTGCCGATCTTCGCAGGGGTGTTCTGGCTGCTCGTCATGATCGGCAATCTCTGGCTCGCGGCGAAAAGTGCGGCGATCTCGGGGTTGCTCGACCGGCCCGTCGAGGGCTTCAGTCGCATCGAATATCCGCCGTTCCTCGTCGCCGGCTTCTTCGCCGCCGTCGGCCTCAGCCTGACCTCCGGACTGATCGGCCTTGTCGGAACGGCATTTGCCGGCGCATTCGGGGGCGCCTTCCTGATCATGGGGCTTGCAGTTATCCACGTGCTGCTCGGTCGCTCGCTGATCAAGCCGCTCGTTCTCTTCGTGCTCTATGTCGGCCTGTTCCTGACGCCCTGGATCGCACCGATCATCACTGTGCTCGGTCTCATCGAACCATTTTTGCAGCTACGTCAGCGCATCTCGCGGCACGTGCCGCCGGCGAGCGGCGCTGGACCTCATCGCTAAGGAGCAAGAAAACATGCAGGTCATTCTACTGGAACGTATCGGACGGCTGGGCCAGATGGGCGATGTTGTCAAGGTCAAGGACGGCTATGCGCGCAACTTTCTGTTGCCTAAGGGAAAGGCTCTGAGGGCGACCAAAGCCAATCTCAGCTATTTCGATGAGCAGCGCGCCCAGCTGGAAGCCCGGAATTTGGAATTGAAGAAGGAGGCCGGTGGGGTCGCCGAGAAGCTGAAGGGTAAGAGCTTTATCGCCTTGCGCCAAGCGAGCGACTCCGGCCAGCTTTACGGCTCGGTCTCGACCCGCGATATCGCCGATCTCGTCACCGAAGGCGGTTTCACCGTCGCGCGCTCGCAGATCCTGCTCGACCGCCCGATCAAGACGCTGGGCCAGCACGAGGTGCGCGTCGGCTTGCACCCCGAGGTGAGCGTGTCGGTGACCGTCAATGTCGCCCGCACGCTTGAGGAAGCCGAGCGTCAGGCGCGCGGCGAAGACGTCACTGTGATGCGCGACGAGGAGGAGGAAGCTGCGTTGGCCGCCGCTGAGGAGCTGTTCGAAGAGGGCGGGACCCAGCCGGAAGCGGAAACAGAGGAAGAAGCCGGCGCTTGAGCCCTGGGCGAGGCGGGACTCAAGCAGCTTCAACCCACCCTCAGGCGCTTACTCAGTCTTCGGGCTTGTCGTTCGGCTTGGCGCGCTCCTCACGCGCGCCATAATTGTTGCCATGCCCGGCGCCGCCCTGCTTCTTGTAAGGGCCTTTGCTGGCATTGCCCCGTCCCGTCACACTCTTGACTGGGTCGCAATAATCGCCAGTCTCGCGCGGAGCGGCATCGGGCGTGTTACCGTTATCGGCATAGTCGCTGTGGGCGTGTGCTGACGTTTCGTCTTTTTTCTTCCTCCCCTTGACGGCAGGCTTCCGCGCCATTGCGATCTCCTGGCTGAGAATCCGATGACGACCGGAACGCGCAGCAGTTGGGTCATGTTCCGCGCACGCAAGCCGCACGCTCAGCCGAAATCGTCGAACCGGTCCGCGGGTTGCAGGTCCTCCGGCTGGGCGAAAACCCCACCTGTCATGGGCTCGGGCGCGCCGGTGGTTCCAGGAAAGGAAATCGGCAGACCTTTCAGGGACCGCACGGCCATGAAGGCGAAGGCCTGGGCCTCGATCGCATCGGCATTCCAGCCGAGATCATCCGCAACCGTGACCTCGCCGGGCAGCAGCCTTCGCAGCGTTGCGACCAGCGTCGCGTTGCGTGCGCCGCCGCCGCTGAGTACGAAGATGCGCGGTGCTTGCGGCAGATGTGCGAGGCCGCAGATCAGCGACGCGGCCGTAAAGGCGGTGAGCGTCGCCGCACCGTCTTCGAGGGACAACCCCTCGACGACGGCAAGCGAAAATGCGTTGCGGTCGAGTGATTTCGGCGGCTTCCGCAGGAAGTAAGGATCATCGAGCAGCGCCTCCAGCCGCCGCCCGTCCGTATCTCCGGCTGCGGCAAAGCGGCCGTCCTCATCCATGGGCAGCCCAGCATGGGTGAAGACCCAGTCGTCGATCATTGCATTGGCGGGGCCGGTGTCGAAGGCGAGCAGGCCGCCATCTTCGCCGATGAAGGTCACGTTCGCGACGCCGCCGAGATTGATAACGGCAGCCGGATGCGGCAGCTCCCAGGCATCCGCAAGCGCGCGATGATAAACGGGAGCAAGCGGGGCGCCCTGGCCACCCGCCGCCATGTCGTTGGCGCGGAAATCGTAGATCACATCGACGCCGATCAGGTCGGCGAGGAAATGCCCGTCGCCGAGCTGGATGGTAAGCCCAGCCTCGGGACGATGCAGGACCGTCTGACCGTGAAAACCGACCACATCGATTTCCTGGGGGGCAAGCGAGTTTTCATCGAAAAAGGCGTTAACCGTCTCGGCGTGGATCTCGGTAATGAGGCGTTCTGCCTCGTCGAGAATGTGCGGCCGCTCGGAGCGATCGGCAAGACCAGCCGCTTCTTCGACCGCTTCGCGCAGCAGAGCCCGTTCCTCCTCGCTATAGCCCCGCCCGCCAGCCGGCCCGAAGGAGAAGATCTGCTCGCCATCCGTTTCAATCAGCGCGACGTCGACCCCGTCCATCGACGTGCCGCTCATCAGTCCGATTGCTTTCATTGGCGCTCGCTAAATCGTGCAACTGCGTCGTGAAACTGCTATAGAACCGGCAAACAAAGGCCATCTCTTGAGTTGTCCGCGCGGCGGTGAGGCAAAGCCCGATTTATTGCTTCTGCCGGCGAGCGGTCGTTTGGCGTAGCCATACTGCCCCGCAGCTTGCAGATAGGCCAGCCGAAAGCCAACACTATGACGACCCCGAAATCCGATTTCATCAACACTCTGCAAGATCGCGGCTATATTCATCAATGCACCGATCTTGAAGGGCTCGACAAGCTGGCTAGCCGCGAAGTCATTACGGCCTATATCGGCTTTGACTGCACCGCGCCCAGCCTGCATGCCGGCTCGCTCATTCAGATCATGATGCTGCGCCATCTGCAGAGGACCGGGCACAAGCCGGTCGTGCTGATGGGTGGCGGCACCACCAAGGTCGGTGATCCGTCCGGCAAGGATGAAAGCCGCAAGCTGCTTACGCAGGAGCAGATCGAGGCCAACAAGGCAGGTATCCGTACGATCTTCGATCGTTTTCTGAGTTTCGAGAGCGGTCCGCAAGGCGCATTGATGGTCGACAATGACGAATGGCTGAGCCCGCTGCGCTATATTGATTTCCTGCGCGACTACGGCGTGCATTTCACCATCAATCGGATGCTGACTTTCGACAGCGTCAAGCTCCGGCTTGAGCGTGAGCAGCCGCTTACCTTCCTCGAATTCAACTACATGCTGCTGCAGTCCTATGATTTCGTGGAGCTTTACCGGCGCTATGGCTGCCGGCTGCAGATGGGCGGCTCCGATCAGTGGGGCAATATTGTCAACGGTGTCGAGCTGGGCCGCCGTGTCGAGAATGCCGAGCTGTTCGGCTTGACGACGCCGCTGCTGACGACAACGTCGGGCGCGAAAATGGGCAAGACAGCGCAGGGGGCGGTCTGGCTCAATGCCGACGCGCTCAGCCCTTACGATTACTGGCAGTTCTGGCGGAACACCGAGGACAGCGATGTCGGCCGCTTTTTGAGGCTGTTCACCGAGCTGCCGCTAGAGGAGATCGCGGGGCTCGAGGCGCTTCACGGCGCCGAGATCAACGATGCCAAGATCGTGCTGGCGACGGAGGCGACGGCGCTGGCTCATGGCCGCGAGGCGGCGGAGCAGGCGGCCGAGACCGCGCGGCGCACCTTCGTTGAGGGGCAGGCCGCCGAGGGGCTGCCGACGGTCGAGGTTCCCGAGGCCGAATTGGAAGCCGGGCTCGGCGTGCTGACCGCGCTGGTCAAGGCGGGACTTGCCGGGTCGAACGGCGAGGCGAGACGTCAGATCAAGGGCGGAGGCGCGCGAGTCAACGACAAGCCGATCAGTGATGACCGCGGCGAGCTGACGCTGGGACATCTGAACGCGGACGGGGTCATCAAGCTGTCGGTTGGCAAGAAGCGCCACGCACTGATCAGGCCGGTCTGAAGCCGCGGGCCCTCCTTCCGTTCAGGCTATCCCCTTTAGTCCGCTCGGACGGGAATGCCGGCGGCGGCCATGTGCTCCTTCGCCTCGCGGATGGTGTGGTCGCCGAAATGGAAGATCGAGGCGGCGAGCACGGCGCTGGCATGGCCGTCCTTCACGCCCTCGACGAGATGGTCGAGCGTACCGACGCCGCCCGAGGCGATAACCGGCACCGTCACCGCATCTGCGATGGCGCGCGTCAGCGGGATGTCGAAGCCGGCACGGGTGCCGTCGCGGTCCATCGAGGTGAGCAGGATCTCGCCGGCGCCGAGATCGACCACCTCACGCGCATAGTCGGCCGCATCGATGCCGGTCGGATTGCGCCCGCCATGGGTGAAGATCTCCCAGCGCAGTGGCTCGCCTTCTTGCGAAACGCTCTTCGCGTCGATGGCGACGACGATGCATTGCACGCCGAATTTCTCCGCCGCGCGGGCAACGAATGAGCGGTCCTTCACCGCGGCGGTGTTGATCGAAACCTTATCGGCGCCGGCCCGGAGCAGCTTGCGGATATCCTCGGTCTCGCGCACGCCGCCGCCCACCGTCAGCGGCATGAAGCAGCGCTCAGCGGTGCGCTGAACCACGTCGAAGATCGTAGCGCGGTCCTCGTGGCTCGCCGTGATGTCGAGAAAGCAGAGCTCGTCCGCGCCGGCCGCGTCGTAGGCCGCGGCCGCCTCGACGGGATCGCCGGCGTCGCGCAGATCGCCGAAATTGACGCCCTTGACTACACGGCCGTCCTTGACGTCCAAGCAGGGAATGATGCGGGTTTTGAGCATTCACGTGGCCTTTCGGGCGGCGCAGACGGTTTTGATGTGCTCAATCGCGCAGGCGATGGCCTTGCTCTTCGAGCCGGTGCCCGGCTCGAGGCCGGTTACCGCCATTGCCGCGACGGGGAGCTCGGCTGCGACCGCCTGCAGATCGCGCCGGACCGTTTCGGGCGACGGCCCGCCATTCACGGCGACGCGGCGCACGGCGAGCTTTGCCGCATTGTGCACATCCATGTCGAGATGGATGTAGAGCCGCTCGCAGCCATCGAGCGCGGAAATGGCCTCATCGCCATTATCGGCGAGTGCAATAGCCTCTTCCTCGATGAACCCCTGCTCCGCCGCATCGAGATCGCGGGCGCCATAAAGGCAGAGAAAGCGCTGGCTGATCGGGACCAGCTTGGCATTATCGAAAGCCATGGCCTGCCAGGCAATGCCGATGACGATCGCCGCCGCCATTCCTTCAAAGAGACCGCTGATCGTCGTCTCCGGCGTGTTGAGATCGCCATGCGCGTCCATCCAGAGCACGCCGGTATACTCGCCCCCGAGCCCTGCGACGGCGCCGAGCGCCGCGACCGAACAGCTTCCGCAGACGATGATCGGCAGGCGGTCCGCTTCGCAGCTCGCCTTCACGATCGAGGCGATCTTGCCGGCAAGCTCGAAACCGGCTTTCAGCTCGCCGGCATTCTTGCCTTCGGCTGCGATCACATGCTCCTCGACCTCGTGGCCGTCGTCCGTGAGCTGCTGCCTCAGCCCCGCCTCGCGCAGCGCCGCCGGCATCTTATACCAGCCGTAGCCATAGGCGCGGTTCGGCCACGTCGCGTAGATGAGGTCGATTTTCATGACCTGCTGGCTCCGGCTTTCTCGATCAGCGCCAGCGCCTCCTTCGCGTCGAGGCGCCCGTCATAAAGCGCCCGCCCGGCAATGGCGCCTTCCAGCATTGCGTAGTCTGGTTGCACGAGCCGTTTCACATCTTCGATTCCGGCAAGACCACCCGAGGCGATCACCGGGATCGAGACCTCGCCGGCCAGGAGTGCCGTTGCATCGAGATTGAGGCCGGTGAGTAGCCCATCTCGCGAGATATCGGTGTAGATGATCGCGGCGACGCCGGCATCCTCGAATCGCTTCGCCAGATCGGCGGCGGTCAGCTCGCTCGTCTCGGCCCATCCCTCGATCGCAACCCGTCCGTCGCGTGCGTCGATACCTACAGCGATGCAGTGCGGGAATTCTCGCGCGGCGGCACGCACAAGTTGTGGGTCGCGCACCGCGACTGTGCCCAAAATAACACGGGTAATCCCCTCATTCAGCCAGCTGTCGATCTGCGGCATCGAACGGATGCCACCGCCGAGCTGCACCGGAATCGATAGTGTCCGCAATATCGCGCGCACCGCCCCCGCATTGACAGGCTCACCCTCGAAAGCACCGTTCAAATCAACAACATGCAGATAGTCGAAGCCCAGGCGTTCGAAGTCCCGCGCTTGAGCTGCAGGGTCGTCGCCGAAGACGGTCGCCTCGCTCATTAGCCCTTGGCGAAGCCGGACACACTGGCCGTCCTTTAAATCGATGGCAGGAAAGAGCCTCATCCGTTACAATTGCCAAAAATCAGACACAAGCTTTTGGGACACTCCAACTCGTTTCGTTGCGCGTCTTTGTGCGCTCCTTCCCGTACCCGCGTCTGGAGCCGAGTCTTCCGAAATCTTTGATCGGACTTGAGGATCCATGCGGCGCTACATCATTTCCTATGACCTCTATCGGCCTGGCAACAACTATTCGGACTTCACCGCCGAGATCAAGCGGCTGGGTGCGGATTGGGAGCACCCTATCGCCAACCTCTGGATCGTCGAGACCGATCTGGCCGCCGGCGAAATCCGCTCCGTTTTGGGCGATCACCTCGTCACCGGCGACAAACTTTATGTCCGCGAGGTCGGCGACGATGTCGCCGGCATGGACATCGGACCAGGTGCACCCTGCCGTATGAGCGCCATCACCACGCATGAGCGTGCTCCCGTCAGGCTCCTCGCGAAGGTGCTTTCGGAAAGCGCCGCGTCGCCGAGCGAGTCGCGTCTGCTGACGGCTGCCACCGAAGAAAATTGGCAATCAGCCTGAGCCCGAGCTTCTGGCTCTTCTCCGGATGAAACTGCGTCCCGGCGACGTTGTCCTTCGCGACCATTGCCGTCACCGGGCCGCCATAGTCCGCCTCCGCGACAACTTCCTTCGGGTCGGCGCTCGTGAGCGCATAGGAATGGACGAAATAGGCATGCCAGCCGTCAGGGCCGGTCGGTATGTCTTCCAGGAGCGGGTGATCCGCCTTCGCGCTCAGCGTATTCCAGCCCATATGCGGGATTTTCAGGCTGGCGTCGGTCGGCTCGATCAGGCGCACCTCACCTTTGACCCAGCCGAACCCCTCCGTCACCTGATATTCATGACCGCGCTCGGAGAGAAGCTGCATCCCAACGCAGATGCCGAGAAACGGCTTGCCGCGGGCCTTGACGCTCTCCCTGACGGCCGCGAACATCCCCGGGACGGCATTCAGCCCCTCCCAGCAATCGGCATAGGCGCCGACGCCAGGCAGCACGATCCGCTCTGCGCCAAGCACCGTCTCCGGATCGGATGTCACGAGGATGCGGTGGCCGGTCTCCGCCTCGCGGGCGGCGCGCTCGAAGGCCTTCGCCGCCGAGTGCAGATTGCCTGAGCCGTAATCGATAATCGCGACATCCATGGTTTACGTCTTTGCCTTTGACTGGCGCTACCGTCTCCGCATCGTCGCCCGGTCTTGAGCCGGGCGCATCGGCGCTTATCCTCCATGCGCCGGGAACATCCCGATCACCGGCACGCTCTGTCCCTTGCCCGGATTGGCGAGCGTGGGGGTGCCGGTCTGGGCCATAGCCGCCACGCGCTCGCGTTCGCGTCTCGCCTCGGGGAGCCACTCCAGCAGGAAGCGCCGTTCGGCCTCTTCCAGATTGCGGCCCGAAACCACGCCCCTGAGGACATAGCCTCGGTGCTCCAGCGTATCGCGATGGATGTCGCGCGCCTCGAAGGCGAAAATCAAATTCAGGACCAGCCCGCTCCAGAAGAGCACCTCATCGCTCGCGCCGAGCGAAGTCAGGGCGACCACCAGGGCGATGCTCAAGACGAGATACAGGATCAGCCCGCGCCACACGCCGTTCAGCAGAAACCACAGCGCCGGCACGATCAGCGCCCAGAAGGAAAAGCCCTCCTTGACGAACACCAGATCCCCGGCGCGCTCTTCGATGTCCTCCGGCGCGACGCGCTTCTCATAGACCGTGTAGGTCTGCATTCCTTACCCTTTCGCGAATCCGGTCAATCGCCGAGCTTGCCTTTGGTCGACGGCAGCGCCCCGGGCTGTGCGGGGTCGATGGCGATGGCCGCTCTCAAGGCCCTTGCGAGCCCCTTATAACAAGTTTCCGCGATATGGTGCGAATTCTCACCATAGAGATTTTCGACGTGCAGGGTCAGCCCAGCATTCTGAGCGAAGGCCTGGAACCATTCGCGGAACAGCTCCGTATCCATATCGCCGATTTTGCCCGCCGGGAAGGCCACCTTCCAGATCAGGTAGGGCCGCCCGGAGACATCGAGCGCCACCCGCGTCAGCGCCTCGTCCATCGGCAGGAAAACCGACGCATAGCGCGTGATGCCGCGCTTGTCGCCGAGCGCCTTGGCCACCGCCTGACCGAGCACGATACCGGCATCCTCGGCCGTGTGATGCTGGTCGACATGCAGATCGCCCTTGGCCTGCAAGGTGATGTCGATCAGCGAATGCCGCGCCAGTTGCTCCAGCATGTGATCGAGGAAGCCGACGCCGGTTGCGACATCGTAGACGCCGCTGCCGTCGAGGTTCACCGTCGCAGTGATCTCGGTCTCCTTGGTCTTGCGGTCTATACTGGCCTTGCGCATGGATCATGTCCGGGTGGATAAGACGGAATGGGGCGCCCCGAAAAGGTTCGATTGGACTTGCACCTTAACCGCAGAAGCTTGATATCGGGTACACGATTTACGATATCCAGCGTTGCATTCTCAAGTCGGATGATGATGAGCGAACACGCGGCCTCCAGCTTTCCCCATTGGCATGGCACGACCATCCTCACGGTCCGCAAGGGCGACAAGGTGGTCGTCGCGGGCGACGGGCAGGTCTCGCTCGGCCAGACCGTCATCAAGGGCAATGCCCGCAAGGTCCGCACTATTGGCAAGGGCAATGTCATTGCCGGTTTCGCCGGGGCGACCGCCGACGCCTTCACCCTGCTGGAGCGC
Organism: uncultured Alphaproteobacteria bacterium; assembly: GCA_963798805.1. Taxonomy (GTDB): domain Bacteria; phylum Pseudomonadota; class Alphaproteobacteria; order Rhizobiales; family Rhodomicrobiaceae; genus CAVZCK01. The sequence continues at coordinate 952,513 of CAWCVC010000010.1, read as the reverse complement.
CTGGAAGCCAAGCTCGATCAATATCCGGAGCAATTGATGCGCGCCTGCGTCGATTTGGCGAAGGACTGGCGCACCGACCGATTCCTGCGCCGGCTGGAAGCGATGATGCTCGTCGCCGACCGCACCAACACGCTGGTCCTGACCGGCACGGGCGACGTGCTGGAGCCGGAGATGGACGTGATGGGCATCGGCTCCGGCGGCAATTACGCACTCGCCGCTGCACGCGCGCTTTACGACACCGACATGGACGCGGAAGCCATTGCCAGAAAAGCGATGGCGATCGCCGCCGACATCTGCGTCTATACCAACGACAATCTGATCCTGGAAACGCTTCCCTCGATCGTGAAGCGTTGAAATTTCTGACCGCTGGCTTTTCCTGATGACGAACTTTTCCCCCCGCGAAATCGTCTCCGAACTCGACCGTTATATCGTCGGCCAGAACGACGCCAAGCGCGCCGTGGCCATCGCGCTGCGCAACCGCTGGCGCCGGCAGCAGCTCGACGAGGAAATGCGTGAGGAGGTGCTTCCGAAAAACATTTTGATGATCGGCCCGACCGGCGTTGGCAAGACCGAGATTTCGCGGCGGCTGGCCAAGCTCGCCAATGCGCCGTTCCTGAAGGTGGAGGCGACGAAGTTCACCGAGGTCGGCTATGTCGGCCGCGACGTCGACCAGATCATCCGCGATCTGATGGAGATCGGCATCTCCCTGGTGCGCGAGAGCAAGCGCAAGGAGGTGCAGGCTAAGGCCCATTTGCTCGCCGAGGAACGGGTGGTGACCGCACTTGTCGGCCCCAACGCCTCGCCTTCGACGCGCGATGTGTTCCGCAAGCGGCTGCGCTCCGGCGAACTGGATGACAAGGAGATCGAGGTCGAGGTGGCCGACACCGGCGGTTTCCCAAGCTTCGAGATCCCCGGCATGCCGGGGAGCCAGATCGGCATGATCAATCTCAACGAGATGCTGGGCAAGGCGCTCGGCCAGCGCACCAAAAAGCGCAAGACCAGCGTGCGCGACAGCTATGCCCTGCTCATCAACGAGGAGTCCGACAAGCTGCTCGATAATGACCAGATCGTGCAGGAAGCGATCGCGGTCGTCGAGAATAACGGCATCGTCTTTCTCGACGAACTGGACAAGATCTGTGCGCGCTCCGAGCGGGTCGGCGCCGATGTCAGCCGCGAAGGCGTGCAGCGCGATCTTTTGCCGCTGATCGAAGGCACCACTGTCGGCACCAAATATGGGCCGATCAAGACCGACCATATTCTCTTCATCGCCTCCGGCGCCTTCCACGTCGCCAAGCCCGCCGACCTCCTGCCGGAATTGCAGGGCCGGCTGCCGATCCGGGTCGAGCTGAGCGCGCTCAGCCGCGAGGATTTCCGCCGTATCCTGCGTGAGCCGCAGGCGAGCCTGATCAAGCAATATATCGCGCTGCTGGCGACCGAGGGCGTCGATCTGCAGTTCACCGAAGACGGCATCGATGCCATCGCCGACGTCGCCGTGCAGGTGAATTCGGCCGTCGAGAATATCGGCGCGCGGCGGCTCTCGACCGTGATGGAGCGCGTGCTCGACGAGATCAGCTTCGAGGCGTCCGACAAGAGCAACACCGCAATGACCATCGATGCCGCCTATGTTCGCAAACATGTCGGCGATCTCGCCAACAATACCGATCTGAGCAAGTTTATCCTCTGAGCGGGTTCGCGTCCGTCGGTTATCCGGTGGCCGGAATTCTGCTCCGTCATCTCCTTTCTTCACCCCGGGCGAGCGTAGCAAGACCCGGGGTCCCATGAGGCGGCTCTAAACGCGACCCCGGCTCGGCCTGCCGGCCGTACAGTGAGCGGTTCAGTTCGTGCCAACACAGATCCCCTCGCCGGGCGAGCCCGCGAGGCGATGCGGTGTTTGTTTGGGCATGATCTTTGCCGCAAAACCGGTTCCCACTTTTGCGGGATCATGCACCTGTCCCGCCCCCAAAGGGACGGCGCGGGCAGCCGAAAGGCTGGTCCGTATGGTAATGGCAGCCTCTCGGCCGCCCGCGCGCGGTGATATTTTGGCTCCGGTCCGCTCACTTACCGGACCTGGCGCGCCAGCCGCCTCTTCCAAGCCCGATCCGTGTTGCGAAAGCCTGCCATTTCCACCTTAAGCGCATCGCCTGCCGGAGTTCGGCCTTTCGCCATCCTCCAGCCAAGCCTGCGCCCGGCAGCGCCGCGGAGCCCTTAAGCGGCCGGGCGGCGGGACGGGCTTTCCGGATCGGGCTTTGCGACGGCGAACCTGTGACCTGCGCATCCCAGCCAACAGGTGGGTCGTAGCCGCAAAACCCCTGAGTGCGGGTTCGTTACACCCACCGCAAGGCTGGCCTATCTTCGCGAATTGGCCATGCCCTTGCGGATTCCTCAGGCACCGCAATCCCTTCCCGAACGTAGGCGAGCCGGTCTCGAGCCCCGCGTCCCTTACCGGGAAGGAACGGGCCCGATTATAGGGGCGGCGAGAGCTGCGGGGATAACATGCGAGGCGGAATTTGCGGAGTTGGTGAATGGAGCGTTGCCGATGCCACCCCTGAATGGGTGATAGCGTCTATGATCCCCTCAGACCCGTACCCCTGCGGTCGAAGATCGGTAGGACCAACGGATTGTCGCCGGGGCGCAGATATCCGGCCCAGCCAGCGCCGCGCCTAAACGCCCAGATAGCGGTGGAGCACCTCGGGCTGATCGCGGACCGCCTGCGCGCTGAGCGCCTCGAGGATGTGGCCGTTATTGATGATGTAGACGCGATCGGAGAGACTCATGGCGGCGGAGAGATTCTGCTCGACCAGCACGATGGTCTGACCGGCGGCAGCCAACTCGCGGCAAGCGGTCATCAGGTCGCGCACGATCACCGGTGCCAGCCCTTCAAACGGCTCGTCCAAGAGGATGATCTTGGGATCGCGCACCAGAGCCCGCGCGATCGCCAGCATCTGCTGCTCGCCGCCGGACAGGTCGGTGCCGCGGCTGCCGCGCCGCTCCTGCAGCCGCGGAAACATCGCGTAGATGCGCTCGAGCGGCCAGCGGCTCTCCGCCGTCAGACCGGCCAGGATGATGTTCTCCTCGACATTGAGGCTGCCAAAGATGCGCCGCTCCTCCGGCACCAGCTGCATGCCGGCCTGAGCGATCCGGTGCGCCGGCCAGCCGGCGACGTCCTTGCCGTCGAGGATCACCGAGCCGGAGCGCGGCGTCACCAGCCCCATCAGGCTCTTCAGCGTGGTGCTCTTGCCGGCGCCGTTGCGCCCTAACAGCGCCACCACCTCATGCGCCTCCACCCGCAAGTGAACATCGAAGAGGATGTGCGAGTCGCCGTAATAGCTGTTCAGTCCGTTGACCTCGAGTAGGCTCATGCCGCGTGCACTCCGCCGAGATAGGCTTCCTGGACCGCCGTGTTGGACTTGATCTGCTCGGGCGTTCCCTCCACCAGCACCGAGCCCTCGCGCAGCACCGTGATCTTTTCCGCCAGCTCGAAGATTGCGTCCATATCGTGGTCGATGACGATCATCGTGCGTCCGCGCGCGATCGATTTCAGCAGCTTCACCGTCTCCGCTCGCTCGCGCGGGCTCATGCCGGCGAGAGGCTCGTCGAGCAGCAGGAGCGTGGGCGATGTGGCGAGCGCGAGCCCGATCTCCAGCCGGCGCTTCTCGCCATAGGCAAGCTCGGAAACCGGATAATCGGCGCGCTCGGTCAGGTGCACCAGCTTCAGCGTTTCATCGACGCGCTTCTGCAGGCCCTCGACGCCGGCGATGGTGCTGAACATGTCGAGCCGGAACGCGCCGCGCTTCTCCGCCAGAGCCGCGATGATGATGTTCTCGCGCACGGTCAGCCGCGTGAACAGCTGGTTTACCTGGTAGCTCTTGGTGAGACCGAGCTGACAGACGTCGGTGACGTGGAAGCCGGTGATGTCGCGGCCCTCGAACAGGATGCGGCCGGCGGTCGGATGCACCTCGCAGGTCAGCATCTTGAAGAAGGTGCTCTTGCCCGCGCCGTTCGGACCGATGATGCCGCGCAGCTCGCCGCGGTAGACGCTGAAATTGATGTCGCTGTTGGCGATCACGCCGCCATAGCGTTTGGTCACATCCTGCGCCACAAGGATCGGCTTGCCGTCGTCGGCCACGGCCGCGCGGCGGGTCGGCTCGAAGCCTTGCGCCGTCACACCGTTCTCTGCGCTCCAGGCCGCTTCCTCCGGCTCCTCCCGTCTTCGCGCGCGCGTGCCGATGAGACCGAACAGATCGATGATGCCGCCGATGATGCCGCGGCGCAGGAAGCAGACCAACAGCACGAAAACGATGCCGAGCACGAGCTTCCAGGTGCTTCCCAGATGCAGGGTGGTCTGGAAGAAATCGCTGAGATAGAGCCAGACGGTCGCGCCGACGAGCGGTCCGAACAGCGTTCCGGCGCCGCCGATCGCCGTCTGCATGACGAGCTGACCCGAGTTGTCGAACATGAAGGCGTCCGGCGGCATGAAACCCTGCAGCATGCCGAGCAGCCCGCCGGCGAAACCGGCATAGGCGGCGGCGATCACGAAAGCGGTGAGCTTGTAGCCGTGAATGTTATGGCCGACGGCGGCGGCGCGAAGCGGATTGTCTCGGATGGCGCGGAGAATGGCGCCGACCGGCGAGCGCACGATGCGCAGGGCGATGACGATGCCGACGAAATACCAGAACGCCATGAAGGCGTACATCATCCAATCGGTATCGAAGCGCAGCGTGGTGAAGCCGAGCGGAAGGCGCGGCACGGGCACGCCGGGCAGGCCGTTTTCGCCGCCGGTATAGTGCGATAGCGGATTGAACTCGACGAAGAAGAAGATCTCCGCGATCGCCACGGTGATCATGGCGAAATAGATGCCGGTGCGCCTGAGCGCGATCAGCCCGATCAGAAGCCCGACTGCCGCTGCGACCGCCATGCCGATGAACAGCGCCGGAATGACGTACGGGAAGCCCGCGCGCGTCAAGAGATAGGCCGCGACGAAACCGCCGGTGCCGTAGAACGCCGATTGGCCGAACGACAAGAGGCCGGTGATGCCGAACAGGATATCGAAACCGATGCCGAACAGGCCCCAGACCAGGATGCGGTTGATCGTGGTCGGCGGGAAATCGAGATAGGGCAGCACGAAGGGAACCGCGATCAGGAAGATCGCCGTCAGCGCCTCGACGAGAAAGTAGCGTTGCTTCAGCATGAGACGTTCGCGTTCACTCGCGGCCGGCCGTGCCGAGCAGGCCATATGGCCGAAGCGCGAGCACCAGCGTCATCGCCACGAAAAGCATGACATAGGAATAGCCGGGGTTGATCATGGAGGTGAGGCTGATGATCTCGCCGGCGATCAGACCCCCGAGGATCGCGCCGGTGAAGGATCCGACTCCACCGATCACCACGACGACGAAGGTCTGCACCAGGATCGCCTCGCCCATATCAGGCGTGAGCGACACCACCGGCGCATTGACGATGCCGGCGAAGCCGGCCGCCATGGCGCCGATGCCGAACACGACCATGAAGATGCGGTAGACATTGATGCCGAGCGCGTCGACCATGCCCGAGTCCTCGATGCCTGCGCGCACGATCATGCCGAGCCGCGTGCGGTAGAGCACCAGCCAGAGCGCCAGGAGCGCCACCGCCACGATACCGACCAGCACCAGCCGGTAGGTTGGATAGAACATGAATCCGAGCGAGGTGATGCCGCGGGCGAACTCCGGCGGCGGAACCACCTTGGATAGGCTGCCGAAGAAGAAGCGGATCAGCTCCACGAAGACGATGCCGAGGCCGAAGGTGACCAGGAGCTGATCCTCGTGCGGCCGCTGGTAGAAATAGCGGATGATCCCGCGCTCCATCACCACGCCGACCAGCATCACAAACAGCGAGCCGGCGATCACCGCGAGGAGATAGGAGTCCGTATAGCTGTAGGCCACGTAGCCCGCATAGCCGCCGAGCATGAACATGGCGCCGTGGGCGAGGTTGAGCACGCCAAGCGTGCCGTAAATGATGGTCAGGCCGGACGAGATCAGCGCGAGCAACGCGCCGAGCACCAGCCCGTTGAATGCCTGCGATATGAAATTGGCCCAAGTGATCACGTGGCGGCCTCGCGTTCCCTCTCTTCACGTCATAACCGGATTTGTTCCGGCCATCCATAGGGATGCCCGGCACGGAGGCCGGGCACGACGGTGGCGATGTTCTTTTATTCCTCCCCCGCCGGGCGGGGGAGGAAGGGCAAGCGTGGTGATCAGGTGTAGTCGCCGAGCTGACAGCCGAAGGCGTCGGGCTTCTGCATCAGCGGCTCGCCGGGGACGACCTCGGTGACCTCCCAGTAGTCCTCCTTGTTCTTCATCTCCTTCGGCGACTTGCCCTTGACGATGACGACCGGACGGATGAGCTGGTGGTCAGCGGCGCGGAAGTGGACATCGCCGACGGTGGACGGGAAGGTTTCGCCCTTCTCGTACTGCTTGATCACGGCCGGCGGATAGAAGCTGCCAGCTTCCGAGACCATGCGCGCCCAGATGGCGAACTGCATATAGGCGTTGTTGGCGCCCCATTCCGGCTTGTAGCCGTATTTCTTATCGAACTCCGAGACGAACATCTTGGCCAGCGGGTACTTGTCTTCCAGCGTCCACCAGAAATCCGTGGCGGCGTAGACGCCTTCGGTCAGCTCCGGCCCCGTTTCCTTGGCGAGGAACGGGATCTGGTAGGGGATTACCATCTGCATCTTCGGCGTCAGGCCGAACTGCCGCGCCTGCTGGATCGACAGCACGGCATCGCGGCCCCAGTTGACATTGACGATGACCTCGGCGCCGGAATTGGCGATGTTGGTGAGATACTGGCTGAAGTCCGACGTGCCGAGCGGCGACACCTGGTTGGTCACCATCGTCCAGCCGCCGTTCTTGGTGAGATACTCGTTCACCGACTTGGTGACGGTGTGGCCGTAGGTATAGTCCGGCGTCATGAACGCCGCTTTCTTGTTCTTGCCGTAGGCCTTGACCAGCACCGGGCCGATCGCATTGGCGGCCGTCTCGCCGTAGAAGCACTGGCGGAAGGAGTAGCGCGCGCAATCCTTGCCGGTGGTGTCGTTCGAGCCTGAGATTGCCACCAGGTAAAGGATCTTCTCGCGCTGGGCGAACTTGTTGAGCGCGACCGCCACCGCCGACGAGGTCGAGCCGGTCATGGCGATGATCTTGTTGTCGTGGATAAAGGTCTGCTGCTCCTGCACCGCGTTGTTCGGCTTGGCGCCGCTATCGGCGACCACCAGGTTGACCTTCTTGCCGAGAACACCCTTGTCGACCTTGGGAGCGATCTTCTTGATCAGATCATTACCGCTGTTGATATGCTCTACCGCGAGCTGCATGCCCTTTAGCTCGTCCTCGCCCTGCACGGCGTAGGCACCGGTGCGCGGCACGGTCGCGCCGATGGTGACGGTGTCGCCCTTGGAGCCTTCCGGCCAGGTGCCGATCGGCGCCTCGTCCGCGGCCCAGCCCTGACGGATGAAGAAGAACTGCGAGGAACCCGCAAGCGCCAGGGCAGCCGTTCCAGCGCTGGCTTTCAGGATGCTGCGACGAGACAGCGGCGTATCCTTGATGATCTTCAAGATTTCCTCCCTATTTTCGTGATGGTTGTTGGACAGGCTCGCAATGCTGCTTATTGCAGCCATAACACGCCGAGCCCGCGGATCCAATTGGCCATAGGGCTATTCGACTTTAGCATCATTCCCGGACTAAACTCAGAGGTGACTGCAGCCGTGGTTAAACATTTCAGACCATCTATTGTCCATATGGAGCAACAATCGCGGCTCATCTCTTGGCAGGCCGAAGCAGCAGCGAGGTTTGCCGGCGATGTTACTGGATGCGTTAGTACGCCATTCGCCCGCCGCCCGGCGCGGATTGACACCGCTCAAGATTTGATGCCAAACCACGGGACTTGTCTGCGGGATCGGGAGGCACAGTTTGGGACGTTTGGAGAACAAGATCGCCTTGATTACTGGCGCGGGCGCCGGGCTGGGGCTGGCGACGGCGAAGCTCTTCGCCGCCGAGGGCGCTCACGTCGTCCTGAGCGACGTCAATGGCGAGGGCATCGAGACGGGGGCGGGCGAGATCGCGGCGGCCGGCGGGCGCGCCTCTTTCGTCCGCGGCGACGTCACCAAGCCGGAGGATGTTGAGGCGATGGTCGGCGCTGCCCGGCGGATCGGCGACAAGCTGCATGTGCTCGTCAACAATGCCGGCAATCTCCTGCGCGCCGATTTCCGCCATATGGACGATGCCGCCTGGGAGAGCGTGCTGAACCCGCATCTTTGGGGGACGATCCGCGTGACCCGCGCCGCGCTGCCCCTGCTGATGGCGGCCAAGGGCGCCTCCGTCGTCAACCTCTCCTCGATCATGGCCATCCAGCATCTGCGCCAGCTCTCGGCCTATTCGACCGCCAAGGCCGCCATTGCCGGGCTGTCGCGCAGCCTCGCCGTCGAGCTTGCGCCCTATGGCGTCCGGGTCAACTATATGTGTCCGGGCTTCATCCCGACGGCGCTCACCAACCGCTATACGGAGCACCCGCAGCTTTCCAAGGCTCTCCTGGCGCAGATGCCGCTCAGGCGCTTCGGCACGCCGGAGGAGGTCGCCAGGGTGGCGCTGTTCCTGGCGAGCGACGACAGCGCCTATACGACGGGCGAAGGCATCATGGTCGATGGCGGGATGAGCCTGAACCTCGCCTAGGCCGGTTCCGGAGCAGGCATGCGGTGATGCTGCCCGAGAGCCTCGGCGCTCGTGCCCCGCACCGTGTCTACGATGAGCGAGTCGACCACCTTTTGCAGCGCCGTCACCCGGTCCGCGCCATTCGCCATCGCTGCCTCGAAAATCCCGATCTGCCGCTCGGCGCTGGTTCCGCGCGCCAGAATCACGCGGGTATGCTCGACCTCGGCCCGGCAGTTCAGCGCGTCGGCATCCTCGCGGATCAGCTCCAGGATCTCCTCGATCAGATCGGCGAACGGCACAAGCTCGGTCTTGCCGAAATCAACGAGCGCATTCGAGGCGCCGTAGCGCTGCGCGCGCCAGCGGTTTTCCATGATCAGGAAGGGCGAGTAGGCCCGCCAGCGCTGATTGAGCCGGCGCAGCCGGTAGAGCATCCGGCAGATGCACAGGAACATCGCCGCAATGGCGATGCCGTCATCGAGCAGCGGACAGATGTCGGTGATGCGCATCTCCAGCGTGGGGAAGCGCACCGATGGGCGCATGTCCCACCAGACCTTGGTGGCGTCCTCGATCAGCCCCGCCTTGACCAGCACCTCGATGGTCCGCTCGAATTCGGCATAGCTGGAGAAATGCTCCGGCAGGCCGGTGCGCGGCAATTCGTCGAAAATGGAGAGGCGGTAGGATTTGAGGCCCGTATGCCGGCCGCGCCAGAAGGGCGAGGAGGTCGACAAGGCGAGCAGATGCGGCAGGAAATAGCTCGCCTGGTTCATGATGTCGATGCGCAGATCCTCGTCCTCGATGCCGACATGCACATGCATGCCCGAGATCAGCATTCGCCGCGCGATCATCTGCAGATCGGCGACGATGACATTGTAGCGCTCCTTGTCGGTGTGCCGCTGCCGGTCCCACTCTGCGAAGGGATGGGTGGAGGCGGCGATCGGCGCATAGCCATAGCGCGCCGAGCAGGTCGCGATCGCGGCGCGCAGGCGGGCGAGATCCGCGCGCGCCTCCCGGATGGATTTGCAGACGCGCGTTCCGACCTCGATCTGTGATCGCATGAATTCAGGCGTGACCTGCCCGCCAAGATCGCCCAGGGCGCGCTCGCATTCACTCAGGAGATGTTTTGGGGGATCGGCTACGAGATCTCGGGAATGGCGGTGAACGAGGAGATATTCTTCCTCAATGCCCAGTGTGAAACTCGGCTCTTTAAAACTCATACAGCTGTCACGCATGGTATTCGCTCACGCAAAGCGTAAGCTTCCTCTCAGAGTTTATATCAGATTTCTCAAAAAATCACCTGCGACGTAAGCGACGCCGGCAGCGATCATTCCTATTACTAGTGTTTCCAGACCGGAATACCACCAGGTTTTGAGCGACCATAATGAGCGAATTGAGCCGATCGCGAAAAACACCAGTGCCGTCATCGAGGCTGATATTGGCACTGCGTTCGTTTCGCCAATGGCGAAGGGGAAAATCGGCACCAGTCCGCAGAGCACGAAGGCGGCGAAGGTGACCAGGGCCGATTTGAGCGGGGAGCGGGTCAAGGCGGGCAAGCCGTGCTCCTCCGTCATCATGGTGTCAATCCAGCGCTCGCGCTCTGCGGTGATAACGTCGACGGCGCGGTCGAGATCCTCACCGCAAAAGCCCTTGGCCTCGAAGATCTGCCGGACCTCCTCGCGCTCGCCTTCGGGGTGCAGCTCGACATGCCGCTCCTCCATGCTGCGCTTCTGCTCATATTCGTCGATCTCGGTGCGCGTTGAGGAGAAATTGGCCGCCGCCATGGAGAATCCGTCAGCAAGCACATTGACGATGCCGAGGATCAGGACCACCCGTGCAGACAGCTCGGCGCCGACCACGCCGGCGACGATGGCGAAGGTGGTGATCGAGCCGTCGATCCCGCCATACACCCAGTCTCGGATATAGCTGGCGGCCGGCCCCTCGGCGAGCCGCGCCGCGATGTGTTCCGGCTCGTGGCTGTGTTCGAGCTTGCGATGCGGCATTGGCAGCGCCTGGTTCATCGTTAGTCTCGCGACGAAACGGCCCGCCCGCGAGCTTGGTTCAAAAGCGTGACCATCGCCTTAACAGATGACCGAGTCGAAAATAACCGCGAAACGCAAGGGGGCCGCGGCGCGGCGCGGAAACATCACGCCTGCTTTCACCTAGGAGCTGCGGCTTACAGGATGCCCTCCCCAACACTGACGCGACCATTCAGACATACGCGCGCGGGATGGCGAGATGGAATGAAGCGCCAATTCCGGTCACAAAGTAGAGATATTGGCAATAGCGGATATTCATAGCGATGGGCTGCCCCCGGTTTGCGGGATGCTGGCTCTGGAGGGACGCACGTGGATCTCGAGCCTCGAATTGCGTTGGCCGCACCACAGGTCCTACGAATACGAGGCATTATTGGAGTAGCGGTCCGCAATCTGGAGCTATCAATGACACTCCTCGCTCGCTTTCTTCTGAGCTGTTTCCTTGCAGGCCTGCTGCCATCCCTCGCGTGGGCCGAGCTAAGGGTCGGGACGATTGCGCCAGCATTCTCCACGAAAGCGGCGCAGGGCGGCACGGAGCTAACCTTCACGCTATCTAAGGCCCTCAAGAAGGGCCCAGTCGTCGTGTACTTCTACCCAAAGAGCTTCACATCGGTCTGCACGGAAGAAGCTCACCTTTTTGCGGAGGCCATGCCGGAGTTCAAAACACTTGGCGCCTCGGTTATCGGCGTCTCTACCGACACAATTGAGACCCAGCGTGAGTTCTCACGGAAGGCATGTCGCGACAAATTCCCGGTTGGCGCCGATCCCGAAGGGGACATTGTAAAGTCCTACGATGTTCTCGGCTGGAAACAGGGCAACAGCATCTTTGCCAGCCGAACATCCTACGTGATTACACCCGATGGTAAGATCGCGTCGGTCCTGACGGCGTCAGACGCGGGCAGCCATATCAAATCCGCTCTCACATTTGTCAAAGCCTGGAAAGCGCGCCATGTGCGATAGGCGAGCAATCGCTGCCTCGGGCTTTTGAAGCGGAATGTAGACCGCGCTACTGCCATGCTTAGTGGTTCAATTCTAACACTCGCATCCCATCCGCAGCGAGCACTCTTGCGCGTGTTAGAATTAAAGAACCACTAACAATGGCATGATTCTAGTGGAGCTTTTGAATTTGACATTTGAGTGCGAGTTCGCGGCATGCGGGTCTCAAATGTCAAGTTCGCTCCACTAGCCAGCGCGCTTCGGATGTCCTATAAGGTCGGCGCGGCTGGGCCCCTCCATTCAGATCGACCGCCCGGCTGCTTCATTCAAACACAGCGTTGCCCAAGGAGTTGACCCCGTGACCAGCTCATGGAAGCCGGATAGCTGGCGTACCAAGCTTATTGAGCAAAGCCCTCTCTACCCGGACGCAGCGGCGCTCGCCGCCGTCGAGGCCGAGCTTGCCACCTTCCCGCCGCTGGTATTTGCAGGTGAGGCGCGCGAGCTGAAGCAGGAACTGGCCGAGGCCGCCGCCGGCCGCGCTTTCTTGTTGCAGGGCGGCGACTGCGCCGAGAGCTTCGCCGAGCATCGGGCCGACACGATCCGCGACTTCTTCCGCGTCTTTCTGCAGATGGCCGTGGTGCTGACCTATGCGGGCGGTTGCCCGGTGGTGAAGGTCGGGCGCATTGCCGGCCAGTTCGCCAAGCCGCGCTCGGCGCCCACCGAGAAGCACGAGGGCGTCGAGCTGCCGAGCTATCGCGGCGACATCATCAACGACATCGCCTTCACGCCGGAAGCGCGCACGCCCGATCCGAACCGCCTGCTCAGCGCTTACCGCCAGTCGGCGGCAACGCTCAATCTCCTGCGCGCCTTCGCCCAGGGCGGCTTCGCCGATCTGGAGCGCGTGCATCAATGGACGCTCGGCTTCCTGCAGGACAGTCCGGCCGGCGAGCGCTATCGGGAGCTGGCCGATCGCATCAGCGACAGCCTCACCTTCATGCGCGCCTGCGGCCTGACGCCGGAGAAGCTGCATGAGCTGCGTACTACGAGCTTCTACACCAGCCACGAGGCGCTGCTGCTCGGCTATGAGCAGGCGCTGACCCGCGTCGACTCGATCAGCGGCGGCTGGTATGCGACCTCGGGCCATTTCCTCTGGATCGGCGACCGCACGCGCCAGTTCGATCAGGCGCATGTCGAGTTCCTGCGCGGCGTGCTCAATCCGATCGGGCTGAAATGCGGGCCGTCGCTGCCGCCGGACGACCTCTTGCGGCTGATCGACGTGCTCAATCCGAAGAACGAGCCGGGACGGCTGACGCTGATCGTCCGCTTCGGCGCCGACAAGGTGGGGGACTGCCTGCCGCCGCTCATCCGCGCGGTCGAGCGCGAGGGCAAGCAGGTGGTCTGGTCCTGCGACCCGATGCACGGCAATACCATCAAGGCGGCGAGCGGCTACAAGACCCGCCCCTTCGACCGCATCATGAAGGAGGTCGAGGGCTTCTTCGACGTCCACCGCGCCGAAGGCACCTATCCGGGCGGCATCCATGTCGAGATGACCGGCAAGAACGTCACCGAATGCACCGGCGGTGCTCAGCTCATCACCGACACCGACCTGTCGGACCGCTATCACACCCATTGCGATCCGCGGCTGAACGCCAATCAAGCGCTGGAGCTGGCTTTCCTGGTGGCGGAGAGGCTGCGGCGCGACCGCATCATTCCGGTGCCTCAGGCGGCGACGGTCTGAAGCCGCCGTCCGCGGCCCTCGTTGCCGCCCCGCTTGCGTCCGGCCGGCGCTATGTGTAGAGGAAGGCTCCCGCTGGTAGGCGGAGCCTTTCACTCTCTTGGGTTGGGGTTAAAGACATGGGAGAGACGCTCAGAACGTCGGCGACGAAGAAACTCCGGCTGGTGCCGAAGGAGCTGACCAAGACCGTCGAGGAGGCGGTCGTGCAGGCCGTCACCAACCGCTCGGCTCATCCGGAGGCAGAGAAGGCCCCGTCCTTCGGCTTTCCGCAGCGCCCTGAGGCCCTCCCCGAGCCCGAAGACGTCAAATGGCCGATGCCGGTCGAGCAATTTCAATATGGGCACTTCCTCGAGCCGGGCGACATCATCCTCTCGACGCGTCTCGAAAGCCTGTTCGCCTTCCTGATGAAGAGGTTCGATCACAGCCGCTTCGCCCATGCCTGCCTGACCTTCGTCACGCCGCGCCATTATGCAGGCGTCGACCGGTCGTTCCTGATCGAGGCGACCTTCGGCGGTGTCGATCTCGGCGCCTTCTCCGAGATCGTGGCGCCATCGAAGGTCTACAGCGAAAAGCGCAATAAGCCGCGCTATGTGGTCGGCGTCAAGCGGCTGGAGGCGGACTGGTTCCAGCCGGAAATGCGCCCCATGGTCAGCGGCCGTATGCTGCGTTTCATCAAGGACGACGACTATAATTTTGCCCTGCTCGCCGCGCTCGCCTTTAACCGCTCGAACTTCTTCTTCCGTATGCGCGATATGCTGTTCGGCCGCGCCCCGACCATCGGCGACTTTCTGAAACGGGCGAAGCGTTACGCCCCTGTGGATTTCATCTGCTCGGGCTTTGTGCAATTCGCCTATGTCGATATGGTTCGCTGGGTCCTGGAAAAGGGCATGCTCTCCCCCGATCTCGCCGAGCAGGCGCGGGACGATGTGTTCTTCGCGCCATGGGTGACGCCGCAAAGCTCGATGGAGGAGCTGATGGCGGTGAAGCCGCTGGAGCTGGCCTCGAGCCCGAAGCTGAAATGGAAATATTTCATCTATGGCGGCCAGGCTCACCGGGTCTGCTGCGATGAGGAGGTCTATAACCTCTTCGACCATATCAATTCCGACCGCCCATCCTGGGCGTTCAACTGAGGCGCCAATCAGGACGAAATGACCGCCGCTTCCGACGCTCTGAAAATCGCGCTTGCGCAGCTTAATCCAACGGTCGGCGACCTGAAAGGCAATGCCTCCCTGGCGCGTAAGGCGCGGGCCAAGGCGGCGGCGCTCGGCGCGGATCTCGTCGTCTTCTCGGAGCTGTTCATCACGGGCTATCCGCCCGAGGATCTGGTGCGCAAGCCTGCCTTCATCGCCGCAGCGCGCGATACCGTCCAGGCGCTGGCGCAGGAAACCGGCGACGGCGGCCCGGCCATGCTGATCGGCACGCCCTGGCCCGGAGAGGAAAAGCCCTATAATTCGGTGGCTTTGCTCGATCGCGGCTCCGTCCGTGATGTCCGTCACAAGGTCGATCTGCCCAATTACGGCGTCTTCGACGAGAAGCGCGTGTTCGCCGTCGGCCCGGTGCCGGGGCCGGTCAATTTCCGCGATGTCCGCCTTGGCGCGCCGATCTGCGAGGATATCTGGAGCGAAGAAGTGTGCGAGTGCCTGGGTGAGACCGGCGCCGAGATGCTGCTGGTGCCGAACGGCTCGCCCTTCACGCAGGGCAAGCATGAGATCCGCATGGGCCATGCCGTCGCGCGCGTCGCCGAGACCGGCGTGCCGCTCGCCTATGTCAACCAGTTCGGCGGCCAGGATGAGCTGGTCTTCGACGGCGGCTCCTTCGTGCTCAATCGCGGCGGCGCGCTCGCGGTGCAGATCCCGGCCTGGGAGCAGGCGCTGACCGTCACCGAATGGACACGCTCGGCGGAGGGCTGGCGATGCGCGCCGGGCGAGCGGGTGCTTCTGGAAGAGGGCGACGCCGCCGTCTATCTCGCCTGCGTCATCGGCTTGAGGGACTATGTCGAGAAGGCCGGCTTTCCCGGTGTCGTGCTCGGCCTCTCCGGCGGCATCGATTCGGCGCTGAGCGCGGCGATAGCCGTCGACGCTTTGGGCCCGTCGCGCGTCCACTGCGTAATGCTGCCCTACCGCTATACGTCGAGCGAGTCGCTGAGCGACGCCGCCGCCTGCGCCGAAGCGCTCGGCGTGCGCTACGACATCGTGCCGATCGCCGCGCCGGTCGAGGACTTCGAAGCCGCTCTCAACCCGCTTTTCGCCGGACGCTCGTCCGACATCACCGAGGAAAACCTTCAGTCCCGCACGCGCGGCACCTTGCTGATGGCGATCTCGAACAAGTTGAGCTCGATGCTGGTGACGACCGGCAACAAATCCGAGGTCTCGGTCGGCTACGCCACGCTTTATGGCGACATGAATGGCGGCTTCAATCCGATCAAGGACCTTTATAAGACCCAAGTTTACGCCCTCGCGCGCTATCGCAATGCGGCTCGTCCCAAAGGCAGCCTCGGTCCCAGCGGCAGCATCGTTATCCCCGAGGCCATCATCACCAAGGCGCCAACGGCGGAGCTGCGCGAGAACCAGAAGGATCAGGATTTGCTGCCGCCCTATGAGGAACTCGACGACATTCTCGAATGCCTTGTCGATGAGGAAATGCCGGTTGCCGAAATCGTCGAGCGCGGCCACGCGGCCGAGACGGTCAAGAAGGTCGAGCGGCTCCTCTATCTTGCCGAATATAAGCGCCGGCAGGCAGCGCCGGGCGTGAAGATCACCGCCCGCAATTTCGGACGCGACCGCCGCTATCCGATCACCAACAAGTTCCGCAAATCCTCATGAAACCCGTCGTCCGCTTCGCGCCAAGCCCAACGGGCCGGATTCATATCGGCAATCTGCGCCCGGCGCTGCTCAACTGGCTGTTCGCGCGCCGCGACGGCGGCGCCTATATTCTGCGCTTCGATGACACCGATCTGGAGCGCTCGCGCGAGGAGTATGTCGAGCGCTTCCGCGAAGACTTAAGCTGGCTCGGCTTGACCTTGGACCGTGAGGAGCGCCAGTCGCGCCATATAAGAGTTTGACCGCACTTGCCGCGCAGTTCGATTTCGGCAAGCTGTCCCGTGCACCGGCCCGTTTCGATTTTGAGGAATTGACCTCCCTCAACGCGCGGCTCCTGCAGGAGCTGGAATACGACGAGGTGGCGGACCGGCTTGAAGCGGAAGGGATCGGCAGAGGCGCACCGTTCTGGGAAGCGGTGCGGCCTAATCTGAAGGTCTTTAGCGACGCCAGGCAGTGGTGGCAGATCGTCGCCGGGCCGGTCGAGCCGCAGATCGAGGATCAACGTTTGTTGAAGACAGCGCGCGAATTGCTTCCGCCGGAGCCTTAGGGGTCCGAAAGCTTGGCCGAATGGACCGCAGCCGCCAAGACTGCGACCGGCGCAAAAGGTAAGGCGCTGTTCCACCCGCTGCGCCTTGCGCTGACCGGCCGCGGCGACGGTCCCGAGCTGAAAAAGCTGCTGCCGCTCATCGGCAGAGCCAAAGCCGAGGCGCGGCTCGCCGGCAGGACAGCCTGAGCCGCGCGCTCCGGACGGCGAGGGCAATCACCCCACGAAAGCGGAAACAAATTCAACCTCTTGGATGATTTCGATTTCAAAATGAGTGGCGAAGATTCCTTATTGATCGGGACATCGGACAGATCTTTAGCTATATTAAGCTGCCGTATCCCGGGGGGGAAAGGCGATTCAGGCGTTAAAAGGCTTCGGGCAGGATCGAAAGCCCCGGCCGTGTCTTGGCCACGGGCCGTCGATTTTATTTGGAAGCGGATGCGGAACCGGTATCGCAAGTCACAACCAGTTTCAGAGACAGGCCGGAAGCTTGTTCGCCCTTTCATGATCGGTCTCATTGCGGGTTGCGCGGCCCTCAGCGTCGAGGCGCGTGCGCAGGCCCCGGCAGCCGGTTCCGGAAACAGCGTCAGCGTCCGCGCCAAGTCGTCGCCGAAGATCGTGCCGCAGGCGCCATCCGGCACTTTGGAGATGTCGCGCGAGCAGGCGATGTGGACGGCGCTCGCCTTCGAAGATGTCGATAAGCTGCGCGCGATCCTGCAGCAGGGCGCAAATCCGAATACGGCCGAAGAGCTCTCGCAGATGACGCCGCTAATGGCCTGCGAGACGGCGGCGATCGCCAAGGTGCTGCTCGAATTCGGCGCCGACCCGAACCTGCGCGACCGCACCGGCCGCACCGCGCTGCATCACGCCGTGAAGATGCGCGAGGCGGCCTCGGTCGTTCAGCTGCTGGTGAGGGCCGGCGCGGATGTCAACGCCCGCGCCCGCGATATCGGCGAGAGCACGCCGCTCTTGAGCGCCGTCGAGCATTATCTTGAAGACAAGGATCACACCGAGACCGAGCTGGTGATCCGCATCCTGGTTCATCTCGGCGCCGACATCAATGCGGCGGACTCAGGCGGCCGGACCGCGCTCGCCATCGCCGCCGCGCATAATCAGCCGGACCTGATCCGGCTGCTGGTCGAGCTCGGCGCGGACCCGCAGCGCAAAATGGTGAACGGCCGGACGCCACTCGACTACGCCGAAGAGGCCAAGGCGCAAGACGCAATCCAGGCCCTCGCTTCCGCGACGTCGCGCCAGCCGCGGGCGAATTGAGGCTGGAAGACTTTCCGCATCCCTCGTGCGGCCCGAGCAAATCCGTTCGAACGATTCATCACGCCTTCTGCGTTGTCCCTGGCGGTCGAAGGCCGGACCGGGACCCCTGCTCCTATCTTGCCGATCTCGGGATGCCGCCGGACGCCTGCGGCTGCATTGCCGGGGCATTCTGCGCGGTATCGTCGCCATCAGGCGCGGCGGAAGAGGCGGGCTGCTGGATCTCCGGCGGCTTCGGCCGCCCGGTCCTGGCGTCGGCGTGCTTGTTGCGAAGCTCCTCTTCCGACTTCGCGATCTGCTCGGGAGAGTATTCCTCCGCCTTACAGGAGCAGCCCTTGATGTATACCTTCCGGTTGCGCCAGGCGTTCTTCAGACTGTTGTAGGGCTGGCCGGTGAGCGAGACCATCTGCTCGACCTCCTCGCCCGGATTCTTATAGACATACAGCTCGGCCGGGGCGGCGCATTGGCTCTTGCATTTCGCCTCGTCGTCGGCGAAATGGCTCCCTAGCGTCGAGAAGCTGATCGGAAAATAGAAGCCATCGCACAGCCGAACGCACATGGTCCGGTAGGAAGCGAAGGGTAGGGGCGTCTGGCCGAGCGGCGCATTAGCGTCGCGGCGGTCGAAGGAGCTGTCCTCATCCTGCCAGAGGGAGAAGAACGAGGTCGAGCGCCGCCGTGATTCATATTCCCGCGCATATTGCTCGCCGCAGCCATTGCGGGCCAGCTCGGCGACGAGATCGTCGTGCCGGACACGCCGCGAAGCCGAATTGGTCAGCGCGTCCCTTTGCTGGCGCAGGGTCGAAATCTGGCGCCGCGCTTCCTCGATCTGCGAATCGAGCTGAATGCAGGTCTTGGTCTTCTTCAGCGACCGGCCGAAGATGAACAGGTCCTCGTAGCAATTATGGCGATCGGCTTCGGCCTCGGCGCCGCGCCGCTGGCGCTGCAGCTGATCGAGCTGCTGGCCGATCTGGCTGACCGCATCCTGCGGGCTGGTGCTGCGCTGCCAGTCGCTGACGAGCTGCTGTTCGAGATCCTGGCAGCGGGCGGCACGACCGCGATAATCCTGTGCGCCCGTCTCGGCGGTGGGGATGACAGCGAGCGAGAACACGGCCCAGAATAGAACCCGGCGCGGCGTTTGCGCCTGCAACGCGCGCCATGCCATGTGAGCAGCTTGCACCGGTCTCCTCCCAGATGGTTGAGTCCTTGGCGCTCACTATGGAGAGACCGCCCCATGAGGTCAACGCTGCATTCGCCCTGCCTTTTTTCGGCCGCAAAGCCGCTTTGCCCATGACGGGAGCGGGGTGAGGCCGTAAAACTCCGAAGCCGGCAACATCATCGGGAGACGATATGAGCGATCTTGGCGACATCCTGGCACGCAATGCGAATTGGGCGCAGGAAAGGACAGCCGAAGACCCTGAGTATTTCTCGCGTCTCGCCGCACTTCAGGCGCCGGAATTGCTGTGGATCGGCTGCTCCGACAGCCGCGTGCCTGCGAACGTCATCACCGGGCTGGAGCCCGGCGAGGTGTTCGTTCACCGCAATGTCGCCAATCTCGTCTATGCCGCCGACCTTAACTGCATGTCGGTGCTGCAATTCGCGGTCGAGTTCCTGAAAGTGAAGCACATCATCGTCTGCGGCCATTATGGCTGCGGCGGCGTGCACGCGGCCTATCACGGCGCAAGCAGCGGCCTCATCGATTACTGGCTGGAGCCGATCAAGGAGCTGGCGCGGCGCTGCGAGCACGACATTGCCGGCATGGAGAACGACACGGCCCGTGTCAATTTCCTCTGCGAGGAGAATGTGCGCGCCCAGGTGCTGAACCTTGCCTATTCGCCGCCGGTGCGGCGCGCCCGCCAGCGCGGCCAGCAATTGACCCTGCATGGCTGGGTCTACGGGCTGCAGAACGGGCTGCTGCGCGATCTCGAATGCCATGAGGCGAATGCGCCGCTCTGACCGCGCACGGGTGCTGGTCCCGCCTGCCGCTACATCCCCGTATAGTTCGGCCCGCCGCCGCCCTCCGGCGGCTCCCAGTCGATGTTCTGCGACGGGTCCTTGATGTCGCAGGTCTTGCAGTGCACACAGTTCTGCGCGTTGATCTGGAAGCGCTTGCCGCCGGTGTCCTCCACCACCTCGTAGACCGCGGCCGGGCAATAGCGCTGCGCCGGCTCGGCATATTTCGGCAGATTGACCTCGATCGGGATCGACGGGTCTTTCAAGACCAGATGGACCGGCTGGTCTTCCTCGTGATTGGTGCCGGACAGGAACACGGAGGATAGCCGGTCGAAGGTCAGCACGCCGTCGGGCTTGGGATAGTCGATCGGCCGGAAGTTCTTTGCCAGCCCGGTCGCCGCGCTGTCGGTCTTGCCGTGCTTCAAGGTGTAGGAAGGGAACGGCAGGAGCGTGTTCAGCCACATATCGATGCCGCCGAGGAGTGTGCCGAGCCGGGTGCCGAATCGCGACAGCAGCGGCTTGACGTTGCGGACCCGTCGCAGATCCTTGGCGATGGCGCTGCGCTTTAAGGCGTCTTCATAGCCGGTCAGCACGTCATTCGCGCGGCCCGCGCCGATCGCCTCGAACGCCGCCTCGGCTGCGAGAATCCCGGAGAGGATCGCATTATGCGAGCCCTTGATACGCGGCACGTTGACGAAGCCCGCAGCACAGCCGATCAGCGCGCCGCCGGGGAAGGCGAGCTTCGGGATCGATTGCCAGCCACCCTCTGTGATCGCCCGCGCGCCATAGCCGATGCGTTTGCCGCCCTCGAAGACCGGCGCGATGGCAGGATGCGTCTTGAAGCGCTGGAACTCCTCGAAGGGCGCGATATAGGGGTTGGCGTAGTTGAGATGCACGACGAAGCCGACCGCGACCAGGTTCTCGCCATAGTGATACATGAATGAGCCGCCGCCGGTGCGGTCGCCGAGCGGCCAGCCGAGCGTGTGCTGGACGAGGCCGGGCCGGTGATTTTCGGGGCGGACCTGCCACAGCTCCTTGAGCCCGATGCCGTATTTCTGCGGTTCGCGGCCCGCGCGCAGCCCGAACATCGGAATGAGCTGCTTGGTCAGCGAGCCATGCGCCCCCTCGGCGAACAGCGTATATTTGCCGCGAAGCTCCATGCCGCGGGTAAAGCTATCCTTCGGCTTGCCGTCGCGCCCGATGCCCATGTCGCCGGTCGCAACGCCCGTCACCGCGCCGCCCGCGCTGCGCAGGATTTCGGCGCCGGCAAAGCCCGGATAGACCTCGGCGCCGAGATCGGCGGCCTGCTCCCCGAGCCAGCGGCAGAGATCGCCTAAGCTGACGATATAATTGCCGTGATTGCTCATCAGCGGCGGCATGACGAAATTCGGAATCCGCACCTCGCCGGCCGGCCCGAGATAGAGAAACTTGTCCTGCGTAACCGGCTGCTTGACCGGCGCGCCGCGCTCCTTCCAGTCGGGGATGAGCCTATCGAGGCCAACGGGGTCGATCACCGCGCCGGAGAGGATATGCGCGCCGACCTCGGAGCCTTTTTCCAGCACGACGACGGACAGATCGCGGCCGGCCTTGGCGGCGAGCTGGCGCAGGCGGATGGCCGCCGCTAGCCCGGCAGGTCCCGCGCCGACGATGACGACGTCGAAATCCATACCCTCGCGGTCCGGCAATGTCGTGTCGGTTTCGCTCATGCTGCCCTCACTCACCGCGCGGCTTCTTCGGATGCCTCTTATCGCACGCGGGTTTGCCCCTGTTCTACGTGCCATGCTAAAGGGGACGCAAGAGCGAAGCTGGCCGCGCGGCGCCGCATTCAGCGGGATATTGATGCAGAAAACACTGCAAGATCCGGAAAGTTTGAGCCTGGAGCTGCTGCGCTGGTATCGGGCGATGGGGGTGGACGAGGCCGTGGCCGAGACGCCGCTCGACTGGGGGCGCTTCGATCCGGAGGTGCTCGGCCGGCTCGGCGGCGAGACGCCGGCAGCCCCGGCGCCGCGCTCGGAGGTGCCGAGAAAAGCGACCCCGCCCCTGCCGCCTCGCCCCAGTCAGCCGACGCACGAGATTACCCCGCGCGCGCCTGGTCATGCAGCCGCCGACCCGTCGGCCATGGCCGCGCGCCAGCTTGCCCGCCAGGCGCCGGACCTCGTCGCCCTCGAAGCCACGCTTGCCGCCTTCGACGGCTGCCCGCTGAAGAAGACCGCGAAGAACCTTTGCTTTGCACGCGGGAATCCGCAAGGGCGGCTGATGCTGGTCGGCGAAGCGCCGGGGCGCGACGAGGATCTTGACGGCCGTCCCTTCGTCGGCCGCGCCGGACAGCTTCTCGACAAGATGCTCGCCGCCATCGGCTTGGGAGAGGGCGACGCCTACATCACCAACGTCGTCTATTGGCGACCGCCCGGCAACCGCACGCCGACCCCGCAGGAGGTGCAGGCCTGCCAGCCCTTCCTGGAGCGGCAGATCGAGCTGGTTGCCCCGGAAGTGCTGGTGCTGCTCGGCGGCGCCGCGGCCAAGCAGGTGCTCGGCACCGATCAGGGGATCATGAAGCTGCGCGGCAAATGGAGGAGCTATGAGGCGGCCGGGCGCTCGATCCGCACCATGGCGACGCTGCACCCGGCGTTTCTGTTGCGCAATCCGGTGTCGAAGCGGATGGCCTGGCGCGATCTGCTGATGATCAAGGCCGCGCTGGACGGGAAGGTTTAGAGATGGTTGCGCGCTATCTCTGCCCCATTGCGTCCGACTGTTCGGCCTACATTAGCCGATAGGATGCCGGGCGCTCGACGAGAGGGAAGGAGGTTGAATGATCGAAGGTTCCTGTCATTGCGGCGCGGTTCGCTGGACTTTTGAAGGCGTTCCGGAGTCCGCCACCGCCTGCAACTGCACCATTTGCCGGCGCTATGGGGTTCTGTGGGCGTATGACTATCAAGACGAGGGCATACGGGTATCGGGCCCGACACAGGTCTATGTCAGAGGGAACCACATCGAATTTCATTTTTGTCCGCATTGCGGCTGCATTGCCTATTGGCGCGCGCTCGCGGCCCGTGCAGACGGTCGCCGCCGCATAGCGGTCAATCTCCGGCTCACGGAACCGGAGGCGGTCGCCGACATCGCGATAGATCACTTCGACGGACTTCACAGTTTTGAGGACCTGCCGCGAGACGGTCGACGTGTCGCCGATATGTGGTTTTAGGGCATCGGACCGAAAAATCCGCCGCGCTAGGTCAGTTCCGCCAGACAGCGGTGCCCCACCCTTCGCCTCGCATGTGGCGGGGGGCGATCCGGGCTCTTCCATCGGATCATGAGGATTTTTTCCGGTCGGCGAGCAGGCGTCTGATGCGCTCCAGGAGCAGTTGCGGCTCATAGGGCTTGGCCAGCAGCGGTCCGTTCTCGCAGAGATCGGCAGCGGCATTCGTCGTGCTGGATGCGCTGCCGGCAAGGATGACCGAAACCTCCGGCTTGGTGGTCCGAATCCACTGGGCAAGAGCAAAGCCCTTCCGGCTGCCGGGCGCATCCACGTCGCAGAGGACGACGTCGATGGCGATGTCGGGTCCCTGGAGGACCGTCATCGCCTCATCGGAGCTCGCCGCTTCGATGACCTTGAACCCGCATTCCCGCAAATACTGGGCCACCGACAGGCGAATCAGCACCTCGTGGTCGACGATTAGGACGGTCTGCGGCGCTTCGCCCGATGCCGCCGGTCCTCCCGGCTCCATCATGATCCGTCCCCGGCGAGCAGCTTGCGAACGCAGTCGACAATGAGTCCCAGCCCCTCAGGCTTGGTAAGGCAGACATCGGCGGCGTCGAACCGCAACTCAGGCCTCACATGACTGGACAAGATCATCACCTTAATCTCCGGCCAGTTCTCGCGCACCCGATCCACAAGCGCCAACCCGTCGATGGAGCCAGCCGGCATCGTGATGTCGGTCGCAACGAGATCGACCGCCATCCTTTGCAAAACCCGTAGAGCCTCGTCCGCATGGGCGGCTTGTATGACGTTGAAGCCAGCATCAGCCAGATCGGCGGCCATCGCCAATCGCACGAGAATCTCATCTTCGACCAGAAGGACGGTTTTGGACTCTGCCGCATCCTTCGCCAGGTCGGACGGCTCTCCGACCACTAGACCCCTCCCCCGAGATTGCGCGCGGGGAACGTCTCCGCGTCGTGTCTCGGTTTAGCATGCAATGCATCGAATTCGTATTTGTTCCGATGAGCCGACAAATACCCGCCCGGCTGGGATGCCGCACAGGAGTACAACACTCGGGCGCGTCATTCAGCGCTGTGTCCGCAGCCGTACCCTTTTGGCGGCAGGCGCGCGGGGATGCGCCCTCAAACCGCCTGAATCGCGCCATTTCCATCGGGCGATGACCGATGGCAGCCGAGGAACGGCCGAACTCAGCCGAGGACTTTGCAGAACCTGGCTGCCGGGCAAAGACCACTCGAGGTCACGCTCATGGCCGCCCTAGCAGAGACCGCATTTCCGTTCCGCCTCGCTGACGCGCTCTCCTGGCGAAACTGGGATATGCGCTGGGCGGTCGGTGCCTCGCTCGGTCTCCATGTCGCCTTCGCCCTCGCGCTTCTGCTTCAGTCGGCCGCGCATCTGACGACGCTGCGCCCGAAGCACGAGATCGCCGTCCGGGTGCTAACGCGTGAGCAGTTCGAGGCCGCGACGCGGCCGCATGCCGCCCAGGAGACACCCAAGCCGGCAACGCCCGCTGCTCCGCCGCCGAATTGGCAGGCTGAAAAGGAGCCGCCGCCGGTTTCGCCGCCGCCCGAGGCGGAGCCCGGCGCCGAGGGTGAGCCGATGATCCGGGCCACGCAGCTTTTCTCGGCCGGCGCCCTCTCCGACCCTCTTGCTCGGCAGGTGAAAGCGACCTTGCCGTTTCTGGCGGCACCAGACCGGATCATGCAGCTCTGCAATATCGAGGCGATCGAGCAGATCCGCAGATGGCGTGCCGAGTTTCAGCCCGATTATTTGGTGGCCGATGCGATGAGCGATGCGACGCTCCGGCAGCAGACCCTCGACGCTCGAGGCGGAGCGATCCGCGCCAGGCGGCATTGGTATCACGTCAAATATCGATGCGAGGTGACGCCTAACGCCGCTCATGTGGTGTCGTTCGCCTTCCTGGTCGGGAAGGAGATCCCCCGGGCGCAGTGGAAGCGCCACTATCTGACGCTCGATGGCGCAGGTGCGGAGTAGCGCATCTGTCGGCTCGCTGGATCAACCGCGCTTCGTGATGACGATGTGGGTGGCGTTCTCTGTCGGGACGTGCTCGGTGCAATGATAGCCGAGCTTCGGCAGATCCATATCGGCGAGAAGGCGTTCGCCCGAGCCGAGCAGCACCGGCGCAATCGCCAGATGCATCTCGTCGACCAGTCCCGCGCGCAGATATTGCCGGATGGTTGCAACACCGCCGCCGAGCCGGACGTCCTTGCCGTTCGCCGCCTCCATGGCACGCTGCAATGCGGCCTCGATGCCGTCGGTGACGAAGTGGAAGGTGGTGCCGCCCTCCATGGCGACCGGCGCGCGCGGATGACGGGTCAGCACAAAAACGGCGGTGTGATAGGGCGGGTTGTCGCCCCACCAGCCCGTCCAGCTTTCGTCCGGCCACGGACCGCGGACGGGCCCGAACATATTCCGGCCCAGGATCAAGGCGCCGACATTCTCGAAGCCGCGCGCGACGAATTCGTCATCGGTGCCGGTCGAGCCGCCCTCCTTGCCGAACATTTGACGGAAGCTGCGGGTCGCAAAAACCCATTCATGGAGCGAGGCGCCGCCGACGCCGAGCGGGTTGTCGCGATCCTGGTTCGGGCCGGCGCCATAGCCGTCGAGGGAGATGGCGAATGAGTTGACGCGAAGCTTGGGCATCGGCGTGTCCTCCATGTTCGGGCAAAATGGGCGCGGTTTTAGTCGTTTATGTGCCTCGCGCTGCGCTGGCGTCGGTTGCGACTGCAATCGCACCTTTGCAAAAGTGCCAGTTGCTATCGCGGCGATGCGCGCCGACATAGAATTTTTCGCAAGTCCTGCCGAATTGATCAATGACGGCATAATTCAGGAGCGATCATGACCAAAGTCCTCGTCCTTTACTATTCGGCCTATGGCCATATCGAGAAAATGGCCGCGGCGGTCGCGGAAGGCGCAAGGGAGGCCGGCGCCGAGGTCGACATCAAGCGCGTGCCCGAGCTGGTCCCCGAAGAGGTGGCGCGCCGATCCGGATTCAAGCTCGACCAGCCTGCGCCGGTCGCGCAGGTCGAGGATCTGGCGAATTACGACGCCATCATCATCGGCACGGGCACGCGCTACGGCCGCATGACCTCGCAGATGGCCAATTTCCTCGACCAGACGGGACCGCTCTGGGCGCGCGGCGCGCTGAACGGGAAGGTCGGCGGCGCGTTTTCCTCCACAGCCACGCAGCATGGCGGGCAGGAGACGACGCTGATGTCGATCATCGGCAATCTCCTGCATCTCGGGCTCATCGCCGTCGGTCTGGACTATGGCTTTGCCGGCCAGATGAGGCTTGACGAGATCACCGGCGGCTCGCCCTATGGCGCCACGACGATTGCCGGCGGTGATGGGTCGCGGCAGCCGAGCCAGAACGAGCTTGACGGGGCCCGGTATCAGGGGCGCAAAATCGCCGAAGTCGCCGCCAGGCTTCATGGCTGACGCGATCCGTCCCAAAGGGAGTTGATGCGATGAGTGCGGCCTCGCCCTTATCTAGGACCGTGACTTTGCCCTCAGGCGAAGCCGTGCCGGCCTTCGGGCTCGGCACCTGGCGGATGGGCGAATCGCGGGCGCGGCGGGCAAGCGAGGTCGCGATCGTCAAGACCGCCCTCGATCTCGGCGTCAGGCTCCTCGACACCGCCGAGATGTATGGCGAGGGCGGGGCGGAGGAACTCATCGCCGAAGCCATCGCCGGAAGGCGCGACGAGGTCTTCATCGTCAGCAAGGTCTATCCCTATAATGCCTCGCGCAACGCGGCCATCGCCGCCTGCGAGCGCAGCCTGGCGCGGCTGAGGACCGACCGCATCGACCTCTATCTGCTGCATTGGCCAGGCACCGTGCCGATCGCCGAAACGCTCGACGCCTTCATGACGCTGCGGACGGGCGGCAAGATCCGCCATTACGGCGTCAGCAATTTCGACAAGGGCGAGCTGGAGGAGCTGTGGCAGGCGCCGGGCGGCAAGGATTTCCAGACCAATCAGCTTCTTTATAATCTCGTGCGCCGCGGTGTCGAATGGGAGACGCTGCCCTGGATGCGCGAGCGAGGCATTCCGACCATGGCCTATTCGCCGCTGGAGCAGGCGCGGCTGCTGAAGGATCCCAAGCTCAGCGGCTTCGCCAGGGATCACGGCATGACGCCGGCCCAGGCCGCGCTGCGCTGGCTGCTCGCTCAAAATGACGTGATCGTCATTCCGAAGACCACCAGCCCCGACCGGCTGAAGGAGAATATCGCCGCGCTCGACCGCCAGCTGACGCCGGACGAGATCGCCGAGCTGGATAAGCTGTTCCCGCCGCCGAAAAGCCGGCGTCCGCTGGAGATGCTGTGAAACGGGCAGCGGCATTCTAAAGGAAGTCAAAAGGGCACTGGATTCCTACTTCCGTGGGAACGACGTCGGCCGATTTGCGCCAACAAAGATGCGAGCGAGGCGGTTGTCAGGATCGTCTTGACGCGACTCAGTTTCGCGATATTGTCAGGGATATCTTGACAAAGAGGATGCCATCATGCTCGCACTCTCGCGCAAAAAGACGCTCTCCTGCTCGTTCTGCGGCAAGCCGGAATCGCAAGTCTCGCGCCTGCTCGGCGGCGGGTCGGGCGTCTATATCTGCGATAGCTGCGTCGGCGTCTGCAACAACATCCTCGAAGCGACGCCGACCGATTTTGCCGGCTGGGACAAGATGAGCGGCGAGGCTCTGCTCGCTGCTCTGAAGGTCGCCGAAGCCTCCGTTGATGGCACGCGTGCGGTGTTGCAGGCGCAGGTAGACGAGCTTCGCCGGCGCGGCGTCAGCTGGGAAGCGATCGGCACCGCGCTCGGGGTTTCGCGCCAGGCGGCCTGGGAGAGGTTTTCCTGAGCCCGGCCGCAGAAAAAAGGCGGCCCGAGAGGCCGCCTGTGGCAGAGGAGTCGTAAAATCAATCAGCTATGGCGCGGCGTTCCAGCCCGCGCTACGCCGCGCCATAGCCCCCGCCCCCCGGAGTCTCCATGATAAAGATGTCGCCTGGCTGCATGAACCGCTGATCGTTGCCTTTCAGCTCTTCGATTCTGCCATTCGCACGCTCGACCGCATTGCGCCCGGGCAGGCCGGCTTCGCCGCCCGCCGCGCCCGACGGCCAGGTCCGCCGGTTGAGCGACAGCACCGTCGCCGTCATCGGCTCCAGGAACCGCAGCCGCCGCACCACGCCGCCGCCGCCGCGATGCCGGCCCGCTCCGCCCGCTCCGGTGCGGATCGAGAATTCCTCGACGATGACCGGGAAGCGCTGCTCCAGCACCTCCGGATCGGTGGCGCGGGTGTTGGTCATGTGGCAATGCACGGCGGAGGCGCCGTCGAAGCCCGGCCCCGCGCCGGTGCCGCCGCAGATGGTCTCGTAATTCTGATAGACGTCGTTGCCCCAGACGAAATTATTCATCGTGCCCTGGCTAGAGGCGACGACGCCGAGCGCCTTGTACAGCGCCTCGGCGATGCTCTGCGAAACCTCGGTATTGCCCGCGATCACGGCGGCCGGATAGACCGGATTGATCATGCTGGCTTCCGGCGCGATGATCCGGAGCGGCTTCATGCAGCCTTCATTGAGCGGAATATCCGCGCCGACCAGCGTCCTGAACACATAGAGGATCGCGGCGCGGCAGACGGCGAGCGGGGCGTTATAATTCCCCTGATGCTGCGCCGAGGTGCCGGTGAAATCGATCACCGCCGAGCGGTTCGCCTTGTCCACCGTGATGGCGACGCGGATTTTCGCGCCGTGATCCAGCTCATATTCGGCCCCGCCGTCCGAGAGCGACCGGATCACCCGGCGCACGGATTCCTCGGCGTTGTCCTGGACGTGGCGCATATAGGCTCTGACCGTGGCGACGCCGAACTGGCCGATCATCTTGCCGATTTCGCGCGCGCCGGTCTCATTGGCCGCGACCTGGGCCAGCAGATCGGCGATGTTCTGATCGACATTGCGGCAGGGATAGGGACCGGAGGCGAGCAGCTCGCGCGTCTCGGCCTCGCGGAAGCGGCCCCGCTCGACGATGCGGAAATTGTCGATGACGACGCCTTCCTCCTCGATCCGGGTGCTGTCAGGCGGCGACGACCCCGGCGTCTTGCCGCCGATATCGGCATGGTGGCCGCGCGAGCCGGTGTAGAACAGGATGCGCTCGCCCGCCTCGTCGAAAACCGGCGTGACCACGGTCACATCGGGCAGATGCGTGCCGCCATTGAAGGGGGCGTTGAGCATGAACACGTCGCCGGGCCGGATCTTGCCGGCATTCTCGCGTATGACGGTGGCGACGCTCTCGCCCATGGAGCCGAGATGGACCGGCACATGCGGGGCGTTGGCGACGAGGTTGCCGGCTTCGTCGAAGACGGCGCAGGAGAAGTCGAGCCGCTCCTTGATGTTCACCGAATAGGCGGTGTTGGCCAGCGTCACGCCCATCTGCTCGGCGATCGACATGAAGAGATTGTTGAACACCTCCAGCATGATCGGATCGACCGAGGTGCCGACGGCTTCCGTCTTCGGCCGTGGCAGATAGCGCTTCAGGATCAGAGCATCGCTGGCGCGCGGCTGCGCCTCCCAGCCCTCTTCAACGATGTTCGTTCCGGTCTTTTCGATGATGATCGCCGGCCCCCTGATCGCCACCTCCGTGGTGAGTGCATCGCGATCGTAGACGGGCACGCGCCGCCATTCGCCGGAAACGCGCATGCTGGCATTGCCGGGCATGGCCTTGCCCAAAGCGGCGGTGCTTTCACGCGGCATTTCCTCGGGAAGATCGAGGGGCCTCCCGACCGCCTCGACGGACACCGCCTCGATGAACAGCTCGCGGTCCTCCGGCACGAAGCCGAAGCGCATCTTGTGCTGCTCCTCGAAGGCCGCCCGCATGCCGATCGTGCTGTCGAGCTTGACCAGCAGCGCCTGCTGGCTACCCTCATAGCGGATATGCACGCGGGCGCGGCGCTCGATGCGGTCTTCCTCGATGCCCTGGCGACCGATCTCCTGCTTCGCAGCCTGATAGAGCTGGTCCATGATCGTCCGGACCTCGGACACGCCCTTATGGTCGAGCGGCCGGTCGATCTGGCGCTCCCGCATGGCGACGACATCGGCAAGGCCCATGCCATAGGCCGAGAGCACGCCGGCGAAGGGATGCAGGAAGATGGTCTCGATGCCGAGCGCGTCGGCCACGAGGCAGGCATGCTGGCCCCCGGCGCCGCCGAAGCAGTTCAGCACATAGCCGGAGACATCGTAGCCGCGCTGGATCGAGATCTTCTTGATGGCGTTGGCCATGTTCTCGATGGCGATGCGCAGGCAGCCCTCGGCGACCTCGTCCGGCGACATGCGCGGGCCGCCGCTGGCGGCGGCGATCTTTTCGGCGAGCGCGATGAATTTCTCGCGCACGATATCGACATCGAGCGGCTGGTCGGCATTCGGACCGAAGACGCGCGGGAAGTAATGCGGATCGATCTTGCCGAGCAGCACGTTGCAGTCGGTGACGGTCAGCGGGCCGCCGCGCCGGTAGCAGGCGGGCCCCGGATTGGCGCCGGCGGATTCCGGGCCGACGCGCAGGCGGCCATTTTCGAAGCTGATGATCGAGCCGCCGCCGGCCGCGACCGTGTGGATGTTCATCATCGGCGCGCGCAGCCGCACGCCCGCGATCTCGGTCTCGAAGGAGCGCTCATATTCGCCCTGGAAATGGGTGACGTCGGTGGAGGTGCCTCCCATGTCGAAGCCGATGATCTTCTGAAAACCCTCCTGCTGGGCGGTGCGGACCATGCCGACCACGCCGCCCGCCGGCCCTGAAAGGATGGCATCCTTGCCTTGGAACAGCGCCGCATTGGTGAGCCCGCCATTCGACTGCATGAACATCAGCTTGGCTGCCGCGTCCTCGCTGGCATCGAGCTCGGAGGCGACCTGACCGACATAGCGGCGCAAGATCGGCGAGAGATAGGCGTCGACCACGGCGGTGTCGGTGCGCGAGACCAGCTTGATCAGCGGGCTGACCTCGTTGCTGACCGAAATCTGCCTGTAGCCGAGTTCGCGCGCGATTTCCGCGACCTGCTTCTCATGCGCTGGGTAGCGGTAGCCGTGCATGAAGGCGATGGCGAGGGAGCGGTAGCCTTCGGCAAAGCGCTGCTTGAGGGCGACGATGATCGAGTTGAGATCGAGCGGCACCAGCACGCGGCCCTCGGCGTCGACGCGCTCGGCGCATTGCTCCACGGCCGAGAACAGCATTTCCGGCAGACGGATATCGAGATCGAAAAGGCGCGGGCGGTTCTGATAGCCGATGCGCGGCAGGTCTTTGAAGCCGCGAGTGATGACCAGCAGCGTGCGCTCGCCCTTGCGCTCCAGCAGCGCGTTGGTCGCCACCGTCGTGCCCATCTTGATGGCGCTGATCGCGTCGGTCGGGATCGGCTGCGCGGGCTCCAGCCCCATCAGCTCCCGGATGCCCTGGACGGCGGCGTCCTTGTAGCGCTCCGGATTCTCCGAGAGTAATTTGCTCGTCACCAGGGTGCCGTCAGGCTGCCTCGCGACAATGTCCGTGAACGTCCCGCCGCGGTCTATCCAGAACTGCCACATCGAGAATTCCCTTCATAAGGTAGGTCGCGCTTTGCGCGCCGGTCCCCCCGGAGGAGTGGAAAAGTGTGTCTAGATTCAAAACCTCTTGCTAAATTGGCAGAACGATGACAAAATGTCAACGTTACGTCTGTGTTTCGACTCAAAATTGGAAGGAGGGGCAGGACATGCTCCAGAAACTCGTGACGGTGGCGGCGGGCGCATTTGCGGCCGTGGCCTTGGCATCGCCGGCGATGGCCGACGACTGGAACATGCCGACGCCATATCCGGATGCGACGTTCCACACCCAGAACATCAAGATGTTCGCCGACGACGTTGCCAAGGCGACCGGCGGCAAGCTGAAGATCACCGTCCATTCGGCCGGCTCGCTGTTCAAACACCCGGAAATCAAGAATGCGGTTCGGAGCGGCCAGGTGCCGATCGGCGAGTTCCTCTTGTCGCTGATCACCAATGAGGACGCGCTTTACGGCATCGACTCGCAGCCCTTCCTGGTCACCACCTATGACGAGGCGCGCAAGCTCTGGGACGTGCAGAAGCCCGCCGTGATCAAAGCGCTCGCCAAGCAGAATCTGGTTCCGCTGTTCTCGGTGCCGTGGCCGCCTCAGGGGCTCTACACCAAGACCGAGGTGAAGACGGTCGACGATCTGCGCGGTATGAAGTTCCGCTCGTACAACAAGACGCTCGAGCTGTTCGCCAATCTGGCCGGCGCCGCGCCGGTGCAGGTCGAAGTACCGGACATCCCGCAGGCCTTCACCACCGGACAGATTGCGGGGATGATCACCTCGCCATCGACGGGCGCCAATACCAAGGCCTGGGATTTCGTCAAATTCTACACGCCGATCAACGCCTGGATCCCGAAGAACATCGTCGTCGTGAACAAGGCGGCGTTCGAGGGCCTCGACGAGGCGACGCGCAAGGCCGTTCTCGCCGCCGCCGAGACCGCCGAAAAGCGCGGCTGGGAAATGAGCCAGAAGGAGGCCGAGCAGAAGACCAAGGAGCTGAAGGATAACGGCATGACCGTGGTCGAGCCGTCCGACAAGCTGATGTCCGGGCTGAAGAAGATCGGCACGGATATGCAGAAGAAATGGGCCGAGACGGCCAGCGAAGCCGCCAAGGAAGTCGTTGCCGCTTATCAGAAGTAAAGGCAGGCCGGCAGCGAGCCCGTCCCTAAAGACGGCTCCCGGACCGGGGACCATATGGGGACGGGCCATGCGATATTTTCTAGACCGGCTGTATCAGGTGAGCGGCGCGCTCGCGGCGATCTCGGTCCTCCTGATCTGCGGCGTTGTCTCGCTGCAGGTCATTTTCAACATCATCACGAGGCTGAGGATTTTCGACGTCAATCTGACGATCCCATCCTATGCCGACCTCTCGGGGTATTTTCTCGCCGCCGCGTCGTTTCTCGCCCTCGCCTATACGCTGAGGCGGGGCGGGCATATCCGCGTGACGCTGTTCCTCTCCATGATCGGCGGGCGGACGCGCTACCTCGCCGACATGCTCTCGCTGGCGGTCTGCCTGCTGATCAGCGGCGGAGCCGCCTATTACATGGCGAGGCTCAACTATGACAGCTTCCGCTTCGACGACAAATCCCCCGGCATTCTCGCCATCCCGATCTGGATCCCGCAGCTTTCGCTGACCATCGGGCTCGTCATTCTGACCATCGCCTTCGCCGATCTGCTTGCAAGCGGTCTCAGCGAAGGAAAGCTGCTGCCTGAATTGCAGGGCAGCGAGTAGGCAAGGGGGAGAAAATGCACGAGATTGCTTTATCCGGCGGACTGCTCGTCCTGCTGTTCATTTTTCTCGCGGCTGGCGTCTGGGTGGCGTTTGCCCTGATCCTGGTCGGCGTCGCGGCGATCGGCATCTATTCCTCGGCTCCGATCGGGCCGGTCTTCGCAACGACCGTCTGGGGCGCCAGCAACAGCTATTCGCTCGCCGCGCTGCCCTTGTTCATCCTGATGGGCGAAATCCTACTCAGAACCAACCTCTCGCGCGATCTGTTCACGGGGCTGTCGCCATGGCTCAGCCGCTGGCCCGGGCGCCTTCTGCACGTCAACGTGCTCGGCTGCGCCATCTTCGCCGCGGTGAGCGGCTCCTCGGCGGCGACGGCGGCGACCATCGGCAAGATGACCATCCCGGAGCTGACCGGGCGCGGCTATCCGAGGGACCTCGTGCTCGGCACGCTTGCCGGCTCCGCGACGCTGGGCCTGCTCATTCCGCCGTCGATCGTGCTGATTGTCTACGGCGTCGCCACGGAGCAGTCGATCGCGAGGCTGTTCATCGCCGGCGTGCTGCCGGGGCTGATGCTGATGTCGATCTTCGCGCTCTATGTCGCCTTTCGGGCCTGGCGCCATCCCGAGCTGATCCCGAATGAGGCCGGGGGCATGAGCTTCGGCGAGAAAATCCGCGCGTCGGGACGTCTTCTGCCGGTGGTCGGCGTGATCGTCGGCGTCATCGCCAGCATCTATACGGGGATCGCCTCGCCGACCGACGCCGCTGCCGTCGGCGTTCTCCTGTCGCTGCTGCTCGCCGCGCTGACTGGCGGCCTCACCTGGGGCTCCTTCGTTGACAGCGTGATGAGCGGCACCGTCACCTCATGCATGATCGCGCTGATCCTGGCGGGCGCCGCCTTTCTCACCGTGGCCATGGGCTTCACCGGCCTGCCGCGCGACCTCGCCGCCTGGATCGGATCGCTCGGGCTTTCGCCTTACATGCTGCTGGCCGCCTTGACAGTGTTCTACATCCTTCTCGGCTGCTTCCTCGACGGCATCTCCATTGTCGTCCTGACCACCTCGATCATCATGCCGATGATCCAGGCAGCGCATATCGATCCGCTCTGGTTCGGCATTTATCTCGTGCTGGTGGTGGAGATGGCGCAGATCACGCCGCCTGTCGGCTTCAACCTGTTCGTCATTCAGGGGCTGACCGGCGACAACATCATCAAGATCGCCTCCGCCTCGATGCCGTTCTTTTTCCTCCTGATGCTCGCGATCGTCATCATCACCCTGGTGCCCACGGTGGTGACGCTGCTGCCCGGCCTCATGGGCTCATGAGCATGCATTGCGCCGCGGCGGTTTCAGAGCGAGGCCGCCGCGCGCGAGGCCTGGTCGTAATAGCCGGAGAGGGTGCGCAGCATGGCGGCGACATGCCGGAGCTCGTCGGGCTTGAAGTCGAGCGCCTTTAGGCTTTCGACGAGGCACTCCTCGCGCACGTCGCGATAGGCGTTGCACAGCGCCACGCCGGCATTGGTGGTGCTGTAGAAGATTTCCTTGCCACTGCGCTCGCCGACGATCAGCTTGGCCTTGACCAACTTCTTCAGCGAATAGTTCACCGTATGCACATCCTCGACATTGAGCAGAAAGGCGATATCGGCGAGGCGCTTCTGGCGGTCACGGTGATTGACGTGGTGGAGCACGAGAATGTCGAGCGGGCTCATTTCCTGGTTTCCGGCCGCCGCCATGCAGCGGATCATCCAGCGGCTGAAAGCGTTGTAGGCCATGATCAGCCCATATTCATATTCGGAAAGCTGCCAGCCTTTTTCTGTCGCAAGATGCCTTGAGGAGACAATCCGGCGGTCCTGGCGGTCGTCGGTGTCCTGAGTCATTTTTTTTGCCTTTCGCATTTCACCTCGCGGGAGCCGGACTTATTGCCTATCGGCTGAAGACGATCGTGCTTCGGGTCCGCGCAATCAAACCTGAGTTTTCATAACTTGTCTAATGGGCTTAGCCCGTTACCAATCAAAATCTGCTGAAAACTTGTGCAACGCGATCCGTAACAATCGTTATTCGAGCGGGTCGAGAATCCCGGGGTCTTCATTCTTGGGAGAGTTGACCCGGGTCGAGATCGGCCACATCCGCATCTCCTCCGAAGGAAATGACACAAGGAGGTCGCTCGGATCGGGCTCGATCGGTGAGAGCCAGCGTTTATAGGCTTCCGGCGGCAGGATCACAGGCATGCGGTCGTGGATCGTCCCGATAAGCTCGTTGGCGGGACAGGTGAGAATGCAGAAGCTGCGGATGAAATTGCCGGTCTCTGGATGCCGCCAGTTCTCCCAGATTCCGGCAAGGCCGAATGGCGAGCCGTCCTTCATGCCGATGGCGAAGGGCTGTTTCGGCGGCTCTTTTTTGCGCCATTCGAAGAAATTGTCGACAGGAATGATGCAGCGGCGCTTGGCGTAGCCGGTGCGGAAGCTCGGCAGGCGCGAAATCGTCTCGGATTTGGCGTTGATCGGCCTGCGCCCGCCATCCCCCTCCTTCACCCAATGCGGGATCAGCCCCCAGATGAGCCGGTTGCTGTGATAGCGGCCGGTCTCCGGGTGTTGGCGGATGACCCAGAAATCCTGCGAGGGCGCGCCATTATAGCGCCGGAGCTGCCGCGCGGCCTGGTCCTCCGGCTCGTCGGAGACCTCGACCTCAAGGCCGGGCAGGGTTTCGGTCAGTTGCGTGAAGCGGCCGCACATCCGCCGATCGTAACATGAAGCGCGCAGTGGCGGCACGGGGCGAGACGGCGGGCTTGCCGCAAGGCATATGCCCCGCGTAAGCTTCACGAAAAGCCATTGCCCGAGCCGCAACGTGGCGAAAGGCAGAGATGGAGGAACGAATATGAGCGCGCCGCCTGTCAGCCGCTATCCCGTGCCGGCGCTCGATGCGCTTCCCGCCGACCTCCGCGAGCGGATCGTGGCGGTGCAGGAAAAATCCGGCTTCGTGCCGAATGTGTTTCTCGCCCTGGCGCACCGGCCGGACGAGTTCCGCGCCTTTTTCGCCTATCACGACGCGCTGATGGAACGCGACAGCGGGCTTTCGAAGGCCGAGCGCGAGATGATCGTGGTGGCGACCTCGGCCGAGAACGATTGCCAATATTGCGTCATCGCTCATGGCGCGATCCTGCGCATCCGCGCCAAGAACCCGCTCGTCGCCGATCAGGTGGCGATCAACTACCGCAAGGCGGATATCACGCCGCGGCAGAAGGCGATGCTGGATTTCGCGCTGAAGGTGACGACGGACTCCCGCGCCGTCGGCGATCAGGATTTCCAGGCCTTGCGCGGCCATGGCTTCAGCGATGAGGATATCTGGGACATCGCCGCGATAACCGCGCTGTTCGGCCTCAGCAACCGGCTGGCGAATTTCACCTCGATGCGGCCGAATGACGAATTTTATGGTTTGGGCCGCATCTCGGCTGATGCGGCGCGCAGGAGTTGACCATGGCGCATGACGATCACCACGATCACGACCATCACGGCCACAGCCATGAGGGCGGGCACGATCACGACCATGGGCATGACCACCATCACGTCCCTTCCGATCCCGATCTGAGGGTGCGGGCGCTGGAGACGCTGCTGGTTGCCAAGGGCCTCGTCGATCCGGCGGCGCTCGACGAGATCATCGAGATCTATGAGACCAAGATCGGCCCTCGCAACGGCGCCCGCGTCGTCGCCCGCGCCTGGACCGATCCGGCCTATCTGGAGCGTATGCGCGCCGACGCCACCGCTGCCATCGCAGAAATGGGCTATGGCGGCCGCCAGGGCGAGCATCTGGTCGCAGTCGAGAACACGCCGGACGTGCACAATCTCGTCGTCTGCACGCTGTGCAGTTGCTATCCCTGGCCGGTGCTGGGTGTGCCGCCGACTTGGTACAAATCGTTCGCTTATCGCTCGCGCGCGGTGATCGATCCGCGCGGCGTGCTGCGCGAGTTCGGCGTCGAGATCCCGCCCGAGAAGGAGATCCGCGTCTGGGACAGCACCTCCGAGGTCCGCTATCTTGTCATCCCCGAGCGGCCCGCCGGCAGCGAGGGCATGAGCGCCGATGAGCTGGCCGGGCTGGTGACGCGCGATTCGATGATCGGCGCCGGGCTCGCCAAGGAGGTGGCGTCATGAACGGCCTGCACGATGTCGGCGGCATGCACGGCTTCGGCCCGGTCATTCCCGAGGCGGAGAAGCCGATCTTCCATGCCGAATGGCACAAGCGGGCGATGGCGCTCACCCTCGCCACGAGCGCGTCCGGCAAATGGTCGCTCGATGAGTCCCGCTTCGCACGCGAAAGTCTGACGCCGAAGGAGATGATCACGCTCACCTATTACGAGCGCTGGATCGCCGCGCTCACCCGATTGGCGCTGCAATATGGGCCGATCACCGAGGAGGAGTTGCGCTCCGGCCGGCCCGATCCGGCATTGCCGCGCATGACGCCGGCTTTGCGCGCCGACATGGTCGCCGACGGGCTCCGGCGCGGCGCGCCGGTGGAGCGCAAGATCGATCGGGAGCCGCGCTTCAAGTCCGGCGACCGCGTGCGGGCGCGCAACATCAACCCGCCGACGCATACGCGCCTTCCCCGCTATGCCCGCGGCAAGCTCGGTGAGATCGTGCGCTATCAGGGCGCGCATGTCTTCGCCGATGCGAACGCGCATCAGAAGAACGCGGGCGCCGAGCCCCTCTATGCGGTGCGCTTTACCGCCACTGAGCTGTGGGGCCCGCAGGGCGATCCGCGCCAGAGCGTGACGATGGATCTTTGGGAGCCGCATCTTGAGCCGGCCTGATCGCGAGAACGAGGCGCCGTTCGAGGAGCCATGGCAGGCGAAAGCCTTCGCGCTTGCCGTACATATGTCGGAGCAAGGGATGTTCACCTGGCCGGAGTGGACGCGGGTCTTCGTGGAGGTGGCGAAGCAGAATGCAGGCGCCGCCGATGTTTCCGAGGCGACGCTTTACTGGCGCAACTGGGTCGAGGCGCTGGAGCGCATCATGGCCGAGAAGGGCTGCGGCACGCCCGATGCGCTGGCCGGACTCACGGAAGCTTGGCGCAATGCCTTCGAGACTACGCCGCACGGCAAGCCCGTCGCGCTGCCGGATGACATTCTCATTCGGCTAAAGCGCTAAGCCATCCTGTTTTCGCTGCACCGGCCCGCCCGGGCGACGTCAAAATATCCAGCCGCGGCAGCTCCCACTAAAACCGCTCCACCCACGGCCTTAGCTCGATTTCCCAGCTCCAGGCGCTGCGGTCCTGCTGCAGCACATAGAGATAGCTGCGCGCGATGGCGTCGGGATCGAGCATGCTGTCCGGCGCATCCGCCGGCTCGGTGCGGTCGGGACTGCGGATGCCGCCGTCGATGACGAAATGCGCAACGTGGATGCCGTGCGGGTGAAGCTCACGCGCCATGCTCTGCGCGAGGCCGCG
The DNA here is from genome assembly GCA_963798805.1 of uncultured Alphaproteobacteria bacterium. Taxonomy (GTDB): domain Bacteria; phylum Pseudomonadota; class Alphaproteobacteria; order Rhizobiales; family Rhodomicrobiaceae; genus CAVZCK01. The sequence goes on along the minus strand of CAWCVC010000010.1, from coordinate 913,621 downwards.
CAGGGCGAATTTGCCCATGGCGAAGGGCGCGGAATTGGCATAGCCCTTCACGCTCGCCGACGCGCCGGTGAACAGCATCGCACCGTGCTTCTTTGGCAGAGCGCGCCTGGCGAAAGCCTGCGCCACCAGGAAGCCGCCATAGGCTGTGACGGTCAGCGCATTGGCGACGGCGGCGCGGTCGAGCTCGACGAAGGGGCCGCGCACCCGCGCGCTCGGATTATAGACCACGACGTCCGGCGCGCCGCCGAGCTTGGCTTCCATCGCGCTGAACAGCTTGTCGACCTGATCCGGCTGTGACGCGTCGCAGGCCTCGACCGCTGCACCTGTCTCACCGGCCAACAGCTTCAGCCTCTCCGCATTCCGCGCAGCGAGTCCGATCTTCAGCCCGGCGCCGGCGAAGGTCCGCGCGATCGAGGCGCTGAGGCCGCTTCCCGCGCCGACGATCAGGGCACGCTCATATTTCAGTGTCATGGCATCTCCGCTGTGCTGGCGATTTGCGCTCCGCTTCTGAGGTAGGCGCATCGCGGCCGTCGGTAAAGGCGGCGCCGATCACGATTGCGCGCTCCGGCTTATCAGCCAGATGGCCATTGTGGCGCAAGACGCGGCAATATGCTTGGATCACGGCCCATTTTGAGGACGTCATTCATGCAACAGCGCTTCGAGTTCGTCCGATCCCGATTGGGAAGCCCACATCCGCGGCAGCTTCGCCCGCCAGCCATTCATGGCGACGCTGGGGGCGGCAATGACGCTTGCCGAGCCTGGGCGGGTCATCCTCGAAGTGCCGTTCCGGCCCGATCTCACCCAGCAGCACGGCTTCTTCCATGCCGGCGTGACCTCCTCGCTGGCCGATAGCGCCGGTGGTTATGCGGCCTATTCGCTGTTTCCGGCCGGCAGCTCGGTTCTCACCGTCGAGTTCAAGATCAATCTGGTCAGTACGGCGAGAGGCGATCTCCTGCGTGCGGTCGGACAGGTGCTCAAGGCGGGCCGCACGCTAACGGTCTGCGAGCTCAAGGCTTACGGCATCAGCGGCGGCAAGGAGACGCTCTGCGCCGTCGGCCAGCAGACGCTGATCTGCCTCGCCAACAGCTCCGACGGTCTGGCCTGAGCCGCGCACCTCAAGCCAGGCTTGCGGCGATGTTCACGGTCAGCGCCAGCACGGCGGTGTTGAAGAAGAAGGCGATCGCCGCGTGCAGCGTCACCAGCCGCCTGAGGCTGCGCGATCTTATCGTCGTGTCGGATGTCTGCGAAGTTGCGCCGATCGAGGTCGAGAAATAGAGAAAATCCCAATAGTCCGGCACGTCGCAGCCGGGGAAATCCAGCCCGCCCTGTGCATCGCTGCCCTCCTCCGGCAGATAATAGTCATGGGCGTAATGCAGCGCGAAGGCGACCTGGGTGACGAGCCATGAGATGACGATGGTGACAATGGCGAGCGCCGCCAGCGAGGTCTTTTCGAGGCCGGTCAGCGAAGGTTCCTTGGCGTGCTCGATGAGCTGAGCGATGGCGACAAAGCTCGAGCAGATGCTCGCGAGGATGACGATCAGGATGACGAAACGGCTGTCGTCGCGTGTCGCCGCGGTCGATCGGATGTGCTCCGCGTGGCAGGTCAGCATCAGATAGAGGGCGAAGACCAGATAGACGAAGCCGCCGGCGTCCCATGCCACCGACAGCCTCACCGTGTCGGGCCAGGCCGCCGGGCTGAGCAGGAAGGCGGCGATACCGGCCAGCGCTCCTCCGTAAACACGCGGCCGCAGGATGAGCGACCGGACGATGGCTGCCGGATTGTACCAGCTTTGCGCGATAGGCATGAGCTTTCCCCCACTGCACATTGGGCGCGGGAACGCGCCGCTGCTTAGGCTAGCAGAAGGCGGCGCGCCTCGTCTTTAACCATACGAGCCCCTTGGCGCTCGATCGCAACCGCATGCGCCGCTCGCGCGTGGGTGGCGGCTGTCCTATGCTGGGTCGATTCTCGGACAGGGTGCCGGAAAGCCAATGGCCCAGAAGCGATGCATCACGAGGCAAGAGTTGTCTGAATGCCACGTTACAAGCTCCTCATCGAATATGACGGCACGCCCTTCGCCGGCTGGCAGATGCAGGCGAATGCGCCCTCCGTTCAGGAGCGGCTCCGTGACGCGATTGTGGCCTTTTGCGGCGAGGCGTTCATTCCGCGTGGGGCAGGGCGGACGGATTCCGGCGTCCACGCGCTCGGGCAGGTCGCGCATATCGACCTGACGAAGGACTGGCCGGCCGATACGGTGATGAAGGCCGTCAATTTCCATCTCAAGCCCGCGCCGATCGCGATCCTCGCCTGCGAGCAGGTCGGTGAGAATTTCGACGCCCGCTTTTCCGCCCGCAAGCGGCACTACCTCTACCGGATCGTCAATCGTCTGGCGCCGCTGGTGATCGACCGCGACCGAGCCTGGCGCACATGGCCCCGGCTCGATGACGAGGCAATGGCGGAAGCCGCGCGGCATCTGGTCGGCCGCCACGATTTCACGACCTTCCGCGCGGCGGAGTGTCAGGCGAAATCGCCGGTGAAGACGCTCGATGCACTGAGCGTCGAGCGCTCGTGCGAGGGAATTGCGATCCGCGCCTCGGCCCGCTCCTTCCTGCATCATCAGGTGCGCTCGATGGTCGGCAGCCTGAAGCTGGTCGGCGAAGGCAAATGGTCGGCGAACGATCTGCGTGGAGCGCTGGACGCCCGCGACCGGACCCGATGCGGGCCGATCGCGCCGTCCTGCGGGCTCTATCTCGTCAAGGTCGATTACTGAAATGGGGCGGCGCCTTGCCGCCCCGGGACACGATCACCGCGAATGCTGCCGCTGCCCGCCCTTTTGCCCGCGGGACCGCCAGCTTCCGTTCGACATCGCGCCTGCCGCGCCGCCGTGCCGCTTGTTACGGCTCCGCGCGGGCTGCTCCGGCCGGCGCTGCGCCTGCTTCGGTTCGACCGGGCGGCCATAGCCGGGGACGACCCGCACTTCGCCCGGCGCATTGGCGGCGGCGTTGCGCCCGCCCCCAGTCGCGCCATTGGCGGACGCGGCGGTGCGGCGACTGCCATTCGGCTCTTGCGCGGTCGCACTGCGTTCGCCCGAGCGCCGAGGGCCACGCTTGCCGCTGCGCTCGCCTTGCGGCCGCTCGCTCCGCTGAGCCCGGCCGCCCCGCGACGGTCTGGTCTCCCGGTCGGCGGAGGAGATGTACCGCTCGTCGACGACGAGCGAAGCGTCGCCGCGGCGGTTGGAGCTCGGGATCGACTGGCGGATCAGCTTCTCGATGTCGCGCAGATAATCGCGTTCCTCAGCGTCGCAGAGCGAAATGGCGATGCCTTCGGCACCTGCGCGGGCGGTGCGGCCGATTCGGTGCACATAGCTTTCCGGCAGGTTAGGCAGCTCGTAATTGATGACATGCGTCACCTCGTCGATGTCGATGCCGCGCGCCGCGATATCCGTCGCCACCAGCGCCCGGATGCGGCCAGCCTTGAAGGCGCCGAGCGCGGCCTCGCGCTGACCCTGGCTCTTATTGCCGTGGATCGCGGAGACTTTGACGCCCGAGCCGTCGAGATATTTCGCCACCCTGTCAGCACCGCGCTTGGTGCGCGTGAAGACGAGGGCGCGGCTCAGGCTCTCGTCGGCGAACAGCTCGGCGAGCAAGGCGCGCTTCTTCGCCGCCTCGATATGAATGACGCGCTGGGCGACGCTGTCGACGGTCTTGGCGCGGGGCGCGACGGCGACCTCGATCGGATCCCGCAGGATCTGGGCGGCCAGCGCGCTGGTCTCGCGCGACATCGTCGCCGAGAAGAACAGGTTCTGCCGCTTCGCCGAAAGCTTGCCGAGAATCTGCTTGATCGGCCGGATGAAGCCCATGTCGAGCATCTGATCGGCCTCGTCGAGAATGAGGATCTCGGTGCCGGAGAGCACGACATTGCCCTCCGTGAGGTGATCGATAAGACGGCCCGGCGTGGCGACGAGGATGTCGACGCCATTGCGGGTCGCCGCGATCTGCGGCCGGTGCGAGACGCCGCCGAACATCGTCGCAACGCTGATGTTCATGTGACGGCCATAGGTCCGGTAGCTCTCGGCGATCTGGGTTGCCAGCTCACGTGTCGGGGCGAGGACGAGAAGGCGCACGCCGCGGCGCATCGGCGGACGGCGATCGCCCGCAAGGCGTTGCATCGTCGGCAGCGCGAAGGCGGCGGTCTTGCCGGTGCCGGTCTGGGCGATGCCGAGCAGGTCATGGCCCGCGAGCACATGCGGGATCGCCTGAGCCTGGATCGGCGTCGGCGTCTCGTAGTTTTCATCGGCCAGCGCCTTCAGGAGCGCCGGCGAAAGTCCAAGGTCTGTAAAATTGGTCAAGTTGGTGTTCTTTCAAATGCCATCGGCGCGAGCGGACGGCACGATGCCGGTCCGGCGCAGCAAAAGGCGGGGTTGAGACTCCCCGCGTGGCCTGGGTGTCTGGTGAAGAAATTCTCGAAAGGCTGAGCTGGGGAACAAGGGGGGCGAAGAGTGACAAGCCCCGGCCAAAGTCCTTCACGCGGCATCAGCGCCGATGTGGCCCAGGATTGAGCCGATGCGGGTAGATATCATGATGCGGTGCGGGAAGACAAGGGGGAATGAGGGAGGGGGGTGGGGCGGGGGGCAAGTGACGGCCTGCGCCTCGTTTCCGCCGCTCATGCGCCCGGGCAACCTCATCGCCACCGGTTCACAATCTGCAGTGCCCCCCACGATCCCAGCAGCGTGACGAGTATCATGCCAGCGAGCCCTACAGACGCCCAGGGACCTCCCGTGGCCATCAGCGACCGCGACCCATCGCTGAGCACAATGGCAATAACCATGCCGCCAAGGGGGACGACCACAAAAGCGCCGACGTGACCTGTCAATCCTCGGCAAGGCCGGCCTTGCGTAATCCGCCGACGACATGGTCACGGTCGCCCGGCTTGGCAAAGGGAAGCTCCTTGAGAGAGGCTGAAGTCAAATCGGGCCTCGCGCGCAGTAAATCGGCGCACACGGTCTGCGCCTCGGCCACTCGACCGACCTTTGCTAAGCTCGCGGCATAGATGATGAGCCCGAGCCACCAGTCGGGGCGGATTTCGACTACGAGCGCCGCATTCTCCAGAGCGCTTGTATAGCGAGACGCGAGATAATGAGCCAGAGCCAAGCCGAAGTAGCGGTGAGGATTTAATGGATCACTCGGATTGATTCTCAATGCGAGTTCATTATTCGCAATCGACAGATCGGGCTCCCCGCTCCAGGCCAGCACGGTTCCTAAGGTGCCGTAAGCCAATGAGAAGCTCGGATTGATGTCCAAGGCACGTTTCAGCGACACGATCGCTCGCTCATGCTGGCACGCTAACAGATGCGCAAGCCCCAGCATCCAGTGAGAGTATTCGTCCGCATCCTCGGCAACGACAGCGTGCTGGGCGAGCATCATGATCCGATCAACCGTCGTCCGATCCCATGGGATGAAGCCCCTGTAGACTTGATGCCAAAGGCCGGCGGCAAGCAAACGGCAGGCCTCACCGTTGGCCTGATCGAGCAAGAGCGCTTTCTCTGCAAGCGCTACCAAGTCCTTCAACCCGTCAGCCGTCGCCTGATAGAGGCGTTCACGTGAACGAGCCAGGAGATCGCCGACGCAAGGGAAAGACCCAGCCTTCCGCGTTACTGCCTTCCCTTCGTTCATAATGAGCTGTACTTGAATCGAGGCCACGACGGATTGCGCAAAATCGTCCTGCAGCTCAAAGAGCCCCCGCTCGCGCGGTCAATCTTTGCGGCCCAAATGTGGCGACCGGTCCCCGTTTCGATCAGATGCGCGGTCATTCGAAGCCGGCCCTCGGCTTCGCGCACCCTGCCATTGACGACGTACTGCACGCCAAGGTCTTTCTCGACGGTATGTACGTCCACCGCTCGTCCCTTATAGGCAAACATGGTGTTGCTTGCGATCACCCAGAGGGCCTTTATCCGGGACAATCCGGTGATAATGTCCTCGGTCAACCCGTCGGCGAAGCTGTCAAGTTCAGCATCACCACCCACCGCTTCAAAAGGAAGAACAGCGACGGACGGCTTGTCTGGAAGCGCTGGGATTGGCGCAATAGCTTCGCTGGCTGCGCTAGGGACCGGTGAAAATTTCCCCTGATGCAAAATCCGGCCCGTAACCGATGTTTCTCGCTGCACATCCTCCGGCGGTCGCTCCGCTAGGACCTCGCCGATGAAGCGAATCCCCTTGCGTGAAATTGTGCGGATTAAACGTTGCTGTCGGCCACTATCACCGACGGCGCAACGAACGGCGTTGATTCTGGTCGTGAGCGTGGATTCTGAAACAATACGACCGCTCCACACGGCAGCGATGAGATCGTCCTTAGTGACGACGCGACCTCGGTTGACGATGAGATACTCAAGAAGATCGAAGACCTGCGGTTCAATCCCTATCAGATCAAGCCCGCGCCGCAATTCTCGCCGCTCACAGTCGAGTGAATAGTCTTCGAAACGGTAGATCAAAATGTTCACCCTTTTCGTTCGCCGGCGATTTGAGGCGCAAATGAAGGGTTTCTGAAGAATAAAGTAAGCTTATCTTAAAGCGTACCGCTCGCGCCAGTCGCATGATTTCTCCTCCATGTTGGAGGCGATCATGCTCAAGCAGATAATCTTATCCGGAACGATGATTATATCCGGGACGTTTGGCGCGTCCGTCGCTCACTCTTCGGAGAATCCTGGCGCTGTGCTGACGCCGGCGCCGATGCAGAACGAGAAATCGGAGACTCCACACAAATTGGCGGGGATTAACGCGTTCGGCAACCCGCCGACCGATCCCGGCTCTCTCGCGTCTGGATCTCCTACCGAGGTCTTGCTGAGAGACATTGTCAATTGGCTGTCCGCCAATTTCGAATTGCCGGCCATTTACGACTATCCTCGCATCGCATTCGCAAGTCCAGCGAGGCTCACAGCCATTCGGTATCACGGACTTCTCCCGGAGAGAGCGCTTGGGACTGGCTTCGGTGCGCAGGAAGCCGCGGCTGCAAATCGACCTGATATCGCCGCCGTCTATGATGACGCCACGAAGACGATTTTCCTCGCCGACAGTTGGACCGGCGCAACCCCGGCCGACATATCCGTGCTCGTTCACGAGATGGTCCACCATCTGCAAAATCTGGGCAAACTCCAATACGATTGCCCGGCGGCTCGGGAAAAGCCAGCCTACCGCGCGCAGGATCAATGGCTCAAGCGGTCCGGACAGGATCTGGAGAGCGTGTTCGGAGTCGACATGCTCACAGTCCTGGTCCGGTCCGCTTGCTATTTTTGATCCTTCTCGGCGGCAATGAGCAAAGACGCGAATTGGTCGCCCACGAATGAGCCACAGTGGCAGCAGCGAGTCGCACCGGGTTACAACTGCAACGATTCCCTCAACCATGGTCTGCAATTGGCCCCGGGCAGAAAATTAGGCGCGCGTTAGAGGTGTCCGCAGCTGAGAGTTCAGCCGTCGTCGATCAGAGGCAGCGGACGCTTCAGTCGCGTTTCTCCGGTGGCGGCATCCCAATGGCCGCTCTCACCGCAACTCAGCCGCTCAAAGCTCGCTTTCTCAGTGACACCTCAGGGCCAAACCGACCCCACTCCTCACCCGCACACCTCGTGTGAGGCCCTCCAGCGTGGCCTCACACCCCCGGTAATCCCTTAAACCCTCAAACCGCCATCGCCCCCGGCGCATTCTTCTCCCGTCGGGTCATCAGCTTGTTCAGCGCGCTGATATAAGCCCTGGCCGACGCCACCATCGTGTCCGTATCGGACCCACGTCCGGTGACGGTCTTGCCGTTCTCCTCCAGCCGCACGCTGACCTCGGCCTGGGCGTCCGTGCCTTCGGTGACAGCGTGCACCTGATAGAGCGCCAGCCGCGCCTCATGCGGCACCAGCGAGCGGATCGCCTTGAAGGTGGCGTCGACCGGCCCGTCGCCGATGCATTCCGCGGTGCGATGCTGGCCGTCGAGATCGAGCGTCACGGTCGCCCGCTGCGGGCCGCCGGTGCCGGCGATCACGGTCAGCGACAGAAGCTTGATCCGGTCATGGGCGGTTGCCATGCCCTGGCCGACGATCGCCTCGATGTCCTCGTCATAGACGCTCTTCTTCTTGTCGGCGAGATCCTTCATGGCCTGGAAAGCGGCCTCAAGGGCGTTGTCGCCGAGCTGGTAGCCCATCTCGCGCAGCTTCTCGCGGAAGGCGTGGCGGCCGGAATGCTTGCCCATCACCAGCGACGACTCGCTCAAGCCGACGCTCTCTGGCGTCATGATTTCGTAGGTCTGGGCGTTCTTCAAAACGCCGTCCTGATGGATGCCGCTCTCATGGGCGAAGGCGTTCTTGCCGACGATCGCCTTGTTGTACTGCACCGGGAAGGCCGATACCGCCGAGACCAGCTTGGAGGCGCGCGTGATCAGCCGGGTGTCGATCTTCGTCCAATAGGGCAGCACGTCGTTGCGGGTGTTGATCGCCATGACGACCTCTTCCAGCGCGGCATTGCCGGCGCGCTCGCCCAGGCCGTTGATGGTGCATTCGATCTGCCGCGCCCCCGCCTTGATGCCGGCGAGCGAATTGGCGACCGCCAGCCCCAGATCATTGTGGCAGTGCGTCGAAAAGATCACCTGATCGCCGCCCGGCACCTCCTCACGCAGCATTCTGATGATCTCGTAAAACTCCTCCGGCGTCGAATAGCCGACCGTGTCGGGAATGTTGATGGTGGTTGCGCCGGCCTTGATCGCGGCCTCGACGACGCGCTTCAGGAAGTCGGGCTCGGTGCGCGTTGCGTCCATCGGCGACCATTCGACGTTGTCCGTATAGCCCCGCGCCCGCGTCACCGAGGCAACGACCGCCTCATAGACCTGGTCGGCGTCCATCTGCAGCTGATACTTGCGGTGCAGCGGCGAGGTGCCGATGAAGGTGTGAATACGCGGCTGTCTGGCATCGCGGAGCGCCTCGCCGGCGCGGTCGATGTCCTTCAACCCGGCGCGCGCCAGGCCGCAGACCACCGCGTTCTTGACGACCTTGCTGATCTCGCTGACGGCCTCGAAATCGCCGTTCGAGGCGATCGGAAAGCCTGCCTCGATGATGTCGACGCCCATTTCGTCGAGCAATTCGGCGACCTGCAGCTTCTCCTCATGCGTCATGGACGCGCCCGGCGACTGCTCGCCGTCGCGTAAGGTGGTGTCGAAAATGAAGACGCAGTTCTGATCGTCACGCTTTACGCGCGCAGCCTCGTCGGCTTTCGCTTCAACGGTCATGATGAAATTTCCCTATTCGGTCCGGCGCCTGAGATTATAGCCGGGATTGTTGCGCTCTTGTTGACAGCGTCAAACCCCTAAGCGCCCAGCCTCGGCCAGACGGCGCTCAGGGGCGGATAAGGAGGAGAAGCGCAAGGGGCGAGCGGGCAGCATAGGCGCGCAGACGGGCAGGCCGCGCGGATGATCCGCCCGGTCCGGTCCCGATCGTGTATTTACGCGTCCTGATCACGGCTGCCTTCAGCTCGGCTGTTCAGAGCTAGACGCTTTGTAACGGATATCGCGTTCCCCGCGCAACCGGATTTCGTGGGGGAGGGCAGGGAATGCCTCAATATGGCAAACCCACAGTCTACTGGCGTATCCGGGCGGTCATGAGCCTCCTGACCATGTCGTCTCATCGGAGGACGCGGGCCGCATCCGCATGGATTAGATCACGATCACCACCCAGTGGAGATCGGAGAAAGCCGTGCGCAAATACATCATCGAACGGAACATTCCTGCAGTCGGCAGCCTGGAGCGGGCCGAGCTTCGTCAGGCCGCCGCCAAATCCAACGACGCGCTGAGGGAACTCGCCCCGGACATTCAATGGCTCGAATCCTTCGTCGCGGCGGACAAAACCTTCTGCGTCTATCTCGCCGAGGACGAGGCGGTCATCCGGCGCCATGCCGAGATCAGCGGCTTTCCGGCAACCAAAATCACCGAAGTCCGACGTGTCATCGACCCGACGACCGAAACGGCGTGAATGGGGAGCTCGTGCGGTGGAGAGGCTTTCGGGGCTTGTCAAATCATGGATGGCCGCGGTGATCGAAGAAGAGCGTGGATGCATCGACTATGAGGAGTGCGGCATCGGTCCGACCGTCGTGCTGGTGCCCGGATCGTGCAGCACCGGCGCCGCCTGGCGGCCTGTGATCGCCGGCTTGAGCAGCCGGTTCCGCTGCGTGACCACGAGCCTGCTCGGCTATGGCGGCACCGCCGAGCGCCGCACCGCCAGCGATCCCGACATTTCGCACGAAGCCGAAATGCTGGAAGCGGTGCTGCGCCGGGCCGGCGGCCGCGCGCATCTGGTCGGCCATTCCTTCGGCGGCCTGGTGGCGCTCGCCGTGGCGCTGCGCAGGCGGGTGCCGCTCGCCAGCCTGACGATCCTGGAGGCGCCCGCGCCGGAGGTGCTGCGGGACCGGGGCGAGCGCCGGCACTATCGCGCTTTCCACGAGCTGACCGAGGCCTATTTCGCCTCCTTTGCCGGCGGCAACATGGAAGCGATCTCGGCGATGATTGATTTTTACGGCGGCGTCGGGACTTACGCCTCCTGGCCGGACCGGGTGCGCGCCTATGCGGTCGAGACGACGCCGGTCAACATGCTGGATTGGGCCAGCGCCTATGGTTTCGCGCCGCCGGCTTCCTCGCTGGCGACGATCAAGATTCCAGCGCTGGTCGTTCGTGGCCGGGACAGCCATCCCGCCGTGAAACGCGCAAATGCGCTGCTTGCCGAATGCATGGGCAGGGCAACGCTGGTCACCCTCGACGATGCCGCGCATTTCATGATCGCTACCCACCCGAAGGAGGTTGCGCGCCTCATCGCCGAGCACGCCCACCATGCCGAGGCGAAATATTCAGTCTATTGATTTCTAAGCGATTACCGATGGCGGGGTTACATCCGGAAAAGTCGCTCTTGGTATAAGTTGTGATGCCGATCTCTGCATGTGATTGGATGGCTGAGCGATTAGACCTGCGAGAGTAACAGAACCCGTGTCTTTGCGATATTTTGCCGGGCGGAACTCGTCGAAGCTTGGGAGCGTTGTGCCAGTCAAGGAGTAAAAGCCATGACTAAGCTACGCACGCTCAAAATGAGCACTGTAATGATTGCCCTCTTGCTTGCGCCGGCGGCGTGGGCTGCGGACAATGCGACCGGCCCTGCCGCAGGCAGCAAAGTCGCCCCGCCGCAAGCGGGCGCACCGGCCGGCGCGCCCGGGACACCGGGCTTACCCGGCAATAAGAGCGGTCCCGCGGTCAACAGCTCGGGCGACACGACCGGCAGCGTCAATAAAGCCAAGCCGGGCTCGACCGGGGTGACCAGCGGCCCTGCCGCAGGCACGAAGGTCGCGCCACCCTTAGGTGCGGCTCCGGCCGGTTCGCCGGGAACGCCGGGACTGCCCGGCAGCAAGAGTGGACCCGCGAAGCAGCCATCAAAGTGAGGCTGGAGGAAGCGTTCAATGCGGTTGCTCGGCCAGACGGTCGAGCATCCGCTTGACTGCCAGCATTTGCGGCGCATCGCGTTCGAGGAAGTTGCGGCCCGTATAGCCCCACCAGTCCCAGCAGCCATTCGGGTTGAGCGTGCTGGCCGTGACCTGCGGGAAGAGCAGGACGACCCGGTTCGCTTCGGCCCAGCGGGCGAAACCCGAGCCTTTGACGAAAGTGTCGCCGACAGCGGTAATCCCCTGCTTGCAGCCATGAAAGACGACGTGCACCTTGCAGCGCGGCGTTGTGCGGCAGTCAGCGGGGATGTAGGCGACGCCCTCCGGGCTGAAATCGGCCTCGCCGAGACCGCTCGCGAAAGGCGCCTGCTCGAAGCGGATGAAGCTTGAGGTAACCGCATCGCGCGGGCCGTCGAGATTGCCGTAAAGCCACTTTAGGATCGCTCCCGCTTGATCGTAGTCGCAGTCATTGAGATAGGGCGGTCCCGCCGTTCCGCAGGCGAGCCCTTGGGTTTCGGTCAGAAAAGCGTGCGCGGCGCGATCGTTCTTGACGAGCTGGATATTGGCGCCGGGAATCCCGGCCTTTTCGTAAAAGCCGAAAGCGGCTTCGACGACGGGGCGTTTCACGGTGTCGTCGTGGCTTGAGGAAAACAGATAGACCTTGTCGGCGGCGAGGCCGCTCAGCGCGTCGATCTTGTCCGCCTCGGCAAGCTGTTTCGCATAGTCGAGGAGGTTGGCGGGAGCGGGCACCGTGGACCAGAACCACCAGCCGTCATCCATGCAGTCATCCTGCGCCCGCTCCTGATTCCAGCCCAGCACCACCCCCCAGAAGGGGTTGAGGTCGCCGCCCGGCGTTTCGGCGCAGGCATAGGGGCCGCCGGCGACGATCCCGGCGCCGGTGACGAGCTGAGAATAGGCGACCTGGAATTGGCCGGCCATATAGGCGCCGGAGGAGAGTCCCGAGACGGTGGTTTGCGTGAGATCCGCGCCGAGTGCGGGCAGCGGGTCGGAGGAGGCGGGGTGCGCCAGCATGCCGGCCAGCGCCAAGGCCGCCAGCACTCTCTTGATCCTATGGCGCAGCGCGGCGGCCATCGCCGCTCCTTCTTCTTGGACGTGATCCTTCTGCGAGATCAGCGCCTGTTTCTTTCACATTGCGCTAATTGAACAGCCAGTCGAACAGACCGCGCTTGCGCCGATAACCACCGCCGCCGCCGCTCCAGCGATCGTCGAACCAGGGGCGGTTCTGCACCACCGGCTGCGGCTTCGGCTGCGGCGGACGCAGCTCATGAGCGCTGACCATGCCTTCGGCGTCGGTGACGACGACGCCGGTCTGCGACCATTCCCATTTCGCCGTCGTCGGCCCCGCAATATAGGGCTCGATCGACACGACGATGTTACGGCGCAGATCGATGATGGCGATGAACTCGTAAGCATCCTGATCGCTGGATGCGCCGGCGACCTTGCCGGCCGAATAGCGCAAGAGGCCGAAGCCGCGCAGATAATCGGAGAGGGGCGTCCAGTCGAGAATAGTGGGCTGCCCATCGCCATGCATTTCCAGCAGCACCTTGAGCTGCGGATAGAGCGAATTGGTCGCCACATAGCGGCCCTTGGACGGGCTGATGATCTCCCAGCCCTTAACCGGCTCGCCGAGCGGCTGAACCGGCTTTTCCTCGACCCCGGTCAGCTTCTTCAGCGACCCCTCGACGCCATCGATGAACGGATCGGCCGTCAGCGCCTGCCGGTAGGCGGCAATGGCCGCGTCGTTATTGGCGGCGGCTTCGGCCATCTCGCCGCGCAGCTTGAATGCCTCGGCGTAATTCGGCTCGAGCTTGAGCGCCTGGTCCAGATCGGCGGTCGCGAGATCGGGCTTGTTGAGGCGGAATTGCGCCTCTGCCCGCCGCAAATAGGCTTCGGCAAGTTTGGGGTCGAGCGTGATGGCCTGATCGAGATCCGGCACCGCCTCGTCATAATGCTTGCGCTCGACCTGAGTGGCGCCGCGGCCGACATAGGCGAGCGCATTTTTTTCGTCGAGCTCGATGGCCTTATTGAAGTCCTTGAGCGCTGGGGCGGTCTTCTTCTGCCTCAGATAGACCTGTCCGCGTCCGACATAGAGATCGGGGTTGTCGGGCGTGAGATTGATCAGCCGCTCATAATCGGCGAGCGCATCCTCATCCCGCTCCAGATGCTGCAGGATCAGGGCGCGGTTGCGATATGCGGCGGTGTATTTGCCGTTGAGCGCGATCGCCCGCGTAATGAAGCGAAGGCCGGCATAGGGCCGCCCCAGCATCTCCTGGGTCTCGGCGCGACCGTTATAAGGTACGGAATTGGTCGGCATCAGCTCGGTGGCGCGGCGGAAATCGCTGAGCGCGGCGTCATAATGGCCGAGCTGGAAATTCACGTTGCCGCGATTGTTGTAGGCGGCGCCATAGGCCGGGGCGAGCGCGATCGCCCGGTTCAGATCGGCAAGCGCGTCTTGATAGCGGCCCTGATCGATATAGACATTGGCGCGGTTGTTGTAGGTCGCGGGGGAGCCGTCGACCAGCTTGATGGAAGCGTCGAGGTCCTTCAGCGCCTCGTCATATTTCTTCAGCCGCCAATAGGCGACGCCGCGGTCATTGTGGATGCTGGCGAGCCGCGCCGTCGGCACGTCGGGCTGCTTCAGCGCTTCGTCGAGCGAGGCGATCGCCTGGTCGAACTTACCGCGCAGCAAGGCGGCCGTGCCCTCCTGCATGCGCAAAAGCGCAGTGTCCGTTGCCGCGAGGCAGGGTTGCGCCATTGCAACGAAGAGGCTGGCTATGATGAAGGACCGATGCATCCTGCCGAAATCCCCGTATGCGCTTTGAGAGCATATCGTCTATAGTGCTTAAAGTCCGTGGCCAAGACTGAAATTTGCCTGCGAAGCGCAGCCTGCGCTAAGAATGCGCCTCAGTCAAATGGCCGGGTATTGCGTAGATGGGGGCGCGGACCATGCCGATCTCGACCGGGGACCCCAGAGCCAGCGTTTGGGGGGAGTGTTGAGACGAACGCTTAATGCGGTTGCCTTGCTTGCAGGGCTGGCGGTGATCACGAGCAGCGCGCGAGCAGGGGATTCGACGATCGGCGGCGACCTGAACTGGCCGACCGTATCCGTTATCGACGACACCACACCGCAGACCGCGCCTGTTCCGAAGAACCAGACGGATGCGATCGGGCGCCGTGTGCCGACAGCGGGCACCACGTCGTCGACCGGCCAGCAGCGGTCCTCTCCTCAGGGGACTTCGAGCGGCAATCAATCCTCGCCGGCGCAGAATGCGTCGGGAACCCGGGATGACCGCGACAGGCAGGCATCGCGGCGCGTTTCGGCGCGGGGAGATGAGGATCTCAATCCGCCGATCCCGGAGCGCCGGGGCACGCAGGCCGTCGCACCGCAACCGGCGGTCGCCAGCGTCATCAGCCTTGCCCAGACGGTGACGCCGGCCGAAGCGGAGGACAAGCTCGGCAAGATTGTCGGCCAGATGATCATGATCGGTTTCGACGGTACCGTGCCGGGTGAGGAATGGCCGAAGCGCATCGTCGCGCAGCTCGAGGCGGGGCAGATCGGCGGCGTCGTCTTTGCCGACCGCAATTTCCGCTCGCCGGATCAGCTTAAGACGCTCGTCACCGAATTCCGCAAAGCCAAGGCGCCGTTTCGGCCGTTGCTCGCCATCGCGCAGGAAGGCGGCACCGCGCATTGCCTCCCGGCCGACAAAGGCTTCCGGGCCTATCCGTCGGCGGGCGAGCTCGGCCGGCAAAACGACCCGCTCAACGCTTATGGTGTCTATCAGGCGATGGCCGAGGAGCTGGTTTCGCTCGGCTTCAACGTCAATCTCGGGCCGGTTCTGGATCTCGCACCCGAAAATGCAGCCGCCGATGACCGCGATTACGGCTCGCAGCCGAAGCATGTCGCGGCCTTTGCCAAGGCCTTCCGCCTTGCGCATACGGAGGCGGGCATTTTCACGGTTCTGAAGCACTTCCCCGGCCAGGTCGGTAACGGCAGCTGGGACAAGTCCGCGCTCGAACCCTACAAGCAGCTTACGGCGAACGGCAATGTCGACATGGTGATGGTCGGCCAGGCCGCGCACAACGAGTTTTCCGATGAGCCCGGCCTTGCCGCCTCGCTGTCGCAAAACGCCATTCAGCGGCTGCTACGAGGCGATATCGGCTATCGCGGCGTGGTTATCAGCGGCGATCTGGAGGGGCTCGAAGCCGCGCAGCACTCTCCCGCGGAAAACCTGGCCGTGCGTGCCTTCGTTGCCGGAAACGACATGGTCATCGTCGGCAATCATCTGAAGCCGGTCGAGGACCTTCCGGCAAAGATCCTTGCGGCGGTCAAAGAGGCGGTTATGAGCGGCACGCTGACGCAGGAGCGGATCGAGGCGTCCTACAAGCGCATCATTGCAGTGAAGGAACGCCTCGGGGTGCCGGGACGCGCGCTCGCCGCTGCGGTCGCGCCGGATACGACCGGTGCGCAGCCGACGGCGCATCGTTAGAGCGGCCGATCGCGCGACCAGCAAAGAATCGAGAGCGGGCTCTAAGCTCAAGTGTTTCCATCTAAATTGATCCCACTCTAGCGGCCGCGCATCTCCCGCGCGGCACATCCGACGCGCGGCTGGCTTGCGAGTTCAGAACAGCTTGGCGAGCTTGTTGAGCCGCTGCAGCAGGGGCGGGAGCAGGTCGGCCAGGTCCTCTGCAATCAGGCCGGGGCCGAAGGTCCGGGCAAGCTCGGCATGCATCCACACGGCTGCCACGGCGGCGTCGAAGGGCGACATCTTCTGCGCGCAAAGCCCGACGATCAGCCCGGCCAGCACGTCGCCCGTGCCGGCGGTCGCCAGCCAGGGCGGAGAGCCCTCCGAGATCGCCGACAGGCCGTCGGGGGCGGAGACGATGGTATCCGGTCCTTTAAACACGATCACCGCGCCGGAAATCTCGGCGGCACGCTTGGCCTGCTCCAGCTTCGACTCGGCATTGCCGAGCTCCGGGAACAGCCGGTCGAACTCGCCCTTGTGCGGGGTCAGGATGGTTGCCGCGCCGCGTTGCTGAATCAGCGCGAAAAGCTCCTGCGGATTGGCTTCGAAGGCGGTCAGCCCTTCGGCGTCGATGACGGCGGTCGCCTCGCTCGACAGCACGGCGGCGACATTGTCGCGCGTCTCCGGCGTCGCGCCGGCGCCGGGGCCGATCAGCACCGCGTTGCGGCGCGGGTCGCTGGCCAGGATTTCGGCAAGCTCAGCGGGGCCGTCATGGGCGGAAATCATGATCGAAGTGAGCTGCGCGGCGTTGATGTAGAAAGCCGCTTTGGATGTCGCCAGCGAGACGAGCCCCGCACCGACGCGCAGCGCCGCCCTGGCGCCTAGCCGCGACGCGCCGGTGCTTTCCATCGGGCCCGAAACGACAACGGCGTGACCCCGGTCGTACTTATGGCCGTCGGGGTCGAGCCGTGGATAATATCTGAGCCAGAAATCCGGTTCGTTGAGGAAGGTCTGCGGCGCGACGTCGGCGAGGACGCTAGTCGCTATGCCGATATCGACGGCGCGAACGTCGCCGCAATACCGTTTGCCGGGCAGAAGCACATGCCCGGTCTTGCGGCGGAAAAAGGTCACGGTGGACACCGCGTGGAAGGCGATGCCGTGCACATTGCCATAGGTGCAGTCGATGCCGGTCGGCACGTCGACGGCGACAACCGGCAGATTGCGCTCGGTGACCTCCTCGATCACCTGGCCGACGACGCCGTTGACCGGGCCTTTCAGCCCCGAGCCCCAGAGCGCATCGACGATCACCTCGGCGCCCTCCAGAAGGCGAGGACCGAAGGGCTCGATGGTCTCATCCCACCGGCGAGCCATTTCTCTTGGATCGGGGGGCAGCTCCTCCGGCTTGCAGAGCAGTGCCAGCCGGACCTGGTAGCCGCGCTCTCGCAGCGTGCGGGCGCAGACGAATCCGTCGCCGCCATTGCTTCCCGGTCCGCAAAGGACCAGGACCCTGCTTCCCCTTGGGAACCGTCTGACAACCTCTTCCGTTACGCCGCGCCCGGCGTTCTCCATCAAGGTCAGACTGGGAGTGCCGCTTTCGATCGTAATCTTTTCAGCGCGGCGCATTTCGTCCGCGGTAAGAAGTTCGAGCAAGGGAATGCCTACCAATGATACTGCAAGCCGACGCGGAGGTGTGATTGGCGCGAATGTACCTGAAATTTGAGGCAAGGTGTAGAAAATGGTTGGTTGAGAAATAATTCCCCTCGCGTGTGGAATTGCGGCGACAGGGATTTTCGCGCTATAAGCGCAACTTCAGCGTGTGATCAGATTTTAGACTTTTGCATAAAATTTGTGCAAATATGTGCTCCGGTAAACGTCATCCAGCCGGGCTTCGCAGCCGAGACGGGCACGAAATGCACGATTTGCGGTGCTGGTCCGATTTGGCACGGAGCATGCTATAAGCGGAGTCAGCCGGTGGACGTGCCGATCAACTTATGGCCATGACGGGAGGTCAGCCCAACATGAAAAAGGTGGAAGCCATTATCAAGCCGTTCAAGCTTGATGAGGTCAAGGAAGCCCTCCAGGAAATTGGACTTCAGGGCATCACCGTGACGGAGGCGAAGGGGTTCGGCCGGCAGAAGGGACACACCGAGCTTTATCGCGGAGCCGAATATGTTGTCGATTTTCTGCCGAAGGTCAAAATCGAGATTGTGCTTGCGGATGACATGGTGGAAAAGGCCATCGAGGCCATTCAGAGCGCTGCGAAAACGGGCCGCATCGGTGACGGCAAGATCTTCGTCTATGCCATTGAGGACGTGATCCGCATTCGTACTGGCGAGACGGGTGTGGACGCCATCTGAATCCCTCTCAATCAGCCGATAGCGAGCATCCGATTGTGTTTGACGATAGAACCCCCGAAAGCTTCTGCTGACCGTGCTGCGGCGACGGATAACCGCCCAAACCGAACCCTTAGGTTAGATCCCACAAAGCTCAGTATGAGGGAGCACTAATGACCAACGCTAACGACGTTATCCAGAAGATCAAAGATCAGGACGTCAAATTCGTGGATCTGCGCTTCACGGATCCGCGCGGCAAGATGCAGCACGTCACCATGGAAGCCGCCGAGATGGACGAGGGCGCTTTCGCGGACGGCATCATGTTCGACGGGTCCTCGATCGCGGGCTGGAAAGCCATCAACGAATCCGACATGACGCTGATGCCGGATCCGGACACGGCGCATCTCGATCCTTTCTTCGCGCAGTCGACGCTCGCTATTTTCTGCGACGTTCTGGAGCCGTCGACGGGCGAGCGCTACGAGCGCGACCCGCGCGGCACCGCCCGCAAGGCCGAAGCCTATCTGAAAGAGACGGGCATCGGCGACAAGGTGTTCTTCGGGCCGGAAGCCGAGTTCTTCATCTTCGACGACGTGCGCTTCTCGGTCGATCCTTATAATTGCGGCTACAAGCTCAACTCGATGGAGCTGCCCACCAACATGGGCACCGAATATGAGATGGGCAATCTGGGCCACCGTCCGCGCACCAAGGGCGGCTATTTTCCCGTGCCGCCGGTCGACAGCGCGCAGGACATCCGCTCGGAAATGCTGAGTGTCATGGCCGAAATGGGCGTCAAGACCGAGAAGCATCACCACGAAGTGGGCGCGGCTCAGCATGAGCTCGGCGTGAAATTCGGGCCGATGACCCGCATGGCCGACAATATGCAGATCTACAAATACGTCGTGCATATGGTCGCGCAGAATTACGGCAAGACGGCCACCTTCATGCCGAAGCCGGTCTTCGGCGACAACGGCTCGGGCATGCACTGCCACCAGTCGATCTGGAAAGGCGACACGCCGGTTTTCGCGGGCAACCTTTATGCCGACCTGTCGGAGACCTGCCTGTTCTATATCGGCGGCATCCTGAAGCACGCCAAGGCGATCAACGCCTTCACCAACCCGACCACCAACTCCTATAAGCGTCTGGTGCCGGGCTATGAGGCGCCGGTTCTGCGCGCCTACTCCTCACGCAACCGCTCGGCTTCCTGCCGTATCCCGGTCGTGTCGAGCCCGAAGGCCAAGCGCGTCGAGGTCCGCTTCCCCGACCCGGCAGCAAATCCCTATCTCGGCTTCGCGGCCATGCTGATGGCCGGGCTCGACGGCATTACCAGCCGCATTCATCCCGGCGATGCCATCGACAAGAACCTCTACGATCTGCCACCGGAGGAATTGAAGAACATTCCGACGGTTTGCTCGTCCCTGAACGAGGCCATGGAAAATCTCGATGCGGACCGTGAGTTCCTGAAGAAGGGCGGCGTCTTCACCGACGATCAGATCGATGCCTACATCGCTCTGAAGATGGAAGAGATCGATCGCTTCCGCATGATGCCGCATCCGATCGAGTTCGATCTTTATTACAGCGCCTGACCTCTCCTTGACACAGGCAGACTAGGGCGGCACCGAGCCGCCCTTTTTCTTTGGCCGGCGCGTCAGGAGAAGTGGCCGAGAGCCCAAAGAGTTTGCGGATAGACGATGAGCGCCCCGGCCGCCAGCGCGACCGCATAGGGAAGCTCTGGCCTTGCCGGCATCGGGCCGAAGGGGAAGAGCGGATGCTCCGAGAGTGCTCTCAGCAGGAGCACGGCCAGCGCAAGGAGGCCGCCGGCGATGGCGACCGCAATCCCGAAGCTTGCGATCCGCTCCCAGCCGAACCACAGCGCCGCGGCGCCGAACAACTTTGCGTCTCCGCCGCCGACCCAGCCCATCGCGAAGAGGGCGAAGCCGAGGCTCAGCATGGCGCCGGCGCAGCCGAGATGCGCGAGGATCTCTCGAGCGGGCAGACCAATCAATATGGCGGCCGGGAAAAACGCTCCGGCGATGGTCAGGCAGAGCGTGTTGGAAATTCTCAGCGACAGGCAGTCATAGCTGGCGGCAAAGGCCATGAGCGCCGGGAAGATGAAGTAGAGCAACGAAGAGATCATAGGCTCAGCCTGTCGTGACCGAATGCGGGCGGGCATGGGCTAGCCCAGCGTGGCGCCGTTCATGGCGACGAGCGCCGAAAGCACCGACCGGTAGATCTCCCCGAGTGCCTCGCCCAAAGCCGAAACTGCGGATACGAGGCCGATTCCGACCGCGGCGAGGACGAGGCCGTATTCGAGCGCCGCGTTGCCGCGGCTATCGGCCAGAAAGTCGCTGATCGTCTTGCGCATCGCATTCGCGCCCGTTGAAAGAGGATGGCTCAGCCGGCTGAAACTGAGGAAAGGCGGCTGCGCTTGAGCTGCCGCGCCGCTGCGTCGCCAGGCATCGCAGGGGCGGAACGCGGCTCCGGGACCGCTTCCGCTCATTGCGATCATCGCCGCTTACTGAACGGCGCCGGTGCTGCTGTTGAAGGTGTTCAACTGCGTCTGGATGCCGGTGAACATGTTACGGATCTCGTCACCGACCTGGCCGACCAGCGTAATCAGGGCAACACCGATTCCGGCGGCGATCAGGCCGTACTCGATCGAGGTCGCGCCACGCTCATCTTCAACAAACTTTTTGATCAAGCTGTACATCTGTGTCTCCTGAACACGTAACAGGTTGAGTTTTGCGGGTTTTAAAGCTGGCTTGAACGCAAGAGGCCTTGCGTCCGATGGGCAAAATCTAAGCTCCATTCATTAAAGAACGCTTTCAGACTGTCCGCACTCGAACGCAGTTTAAGAAAATTGGCTCGGTACGCTTAATAAATGGCGAATGCTCCGTAGGCAGATTATTTGCCGCGACGTAAGGCGGACCCGCCTCTTGCGAGGGCTGGCGGTGCCCTTTCGGCAATTCCCTAGGTAAGGTTTGCCGGTTGACAAATCCTTAAGTGCTTATAAACTAAAGGTTGTAGTTCTGAAAATTGAAATTAGAGATTGATCCGCTAAGGCCTCGCTCATTTTCCCAGTTTGCAACGATTCCGCATTTTGGTGATGCGCTGGACCCTCTCTTCGCTCTCGGAGGTTTGCCCGCTCTAAGCGTCCTGGCGTGCATGCCAGCGCATCACCCAAATGCGGAATCGGAATTCATCCGTATAACGCCTGTTTCAGCGACCCATCCGCCATTTCACACACGCCGCGAAAGTTGCGCGAGGGCGCGCGTCGTTCGCCGCGCTCTTCTCAAAGTCCGCCTTTCCTCCGACCCTCTATTGAATCCCGCAAGACCCGGCGCCGCAAGGCCCCCCACGACCCGCTTGACTCGGTTTAGTAACAACCGGCGAATTGGTTTAGCTGAGCCGCTTGCCCGATGCTGGTTTTAATCGACCGGTTGGCGCAAAACCAGTGACAAGACGACGGGCGGTCGGAGGTAGCCAGGAGGAGCCATGAAGGCATGGAAGATCGCTATCGCGCCGGCCCCGATAGCCTTATTCAGCACCACGTCCACATCCGCGCAGGACAAAGAGATCACCTTCTGCTGGGCCGCTTGGGCCCCCTGCCAACGCGCTGGTCGAGTTCTCCAAGGATTTTACCGCCAAGACCGGCATCAAGATGAAATTCGAGTTCCACTGCTCTGGACGGTCTATCTTTCTTTTACCACTTACTGCGCCAATCGCCGGCCGATCCGCTGGATCGGCGTCCCTATTACGAGCGCATCCTGACGAGTTCGGATGAGTGGGGGATCTTCAGGTCACGGCGCATTCTGCACCTCGCTGGAGATGGCGGGCTGCTCGATCACGCTAACCAAGCTCGACGGCGAGATGAAAGCCTTGTGGGACGCGCCGGTGCACACGGCGGCGCTGCGCTGGGGCATGTAGCCACTATCCGCAAGGATCGCTGTAAGAGAACGCCGGCCGCCAATTTTCGGTGGCAGACGAAGTTTTGCCACAACTTTGCAATGAGGATCGGATAATTTCCAACAGCCCTTGACGTTGCCCTTATGCGATCCTAGCAAATTTAAGATGATCGAAGCGCCACTGATCCCGATCCTAGATTCGATTTCCGGCCTTGCCCGCCGCTATGACGCCTGGCTGGCCGATATCTGGGGGGTTATGCATAACGGCCTGCAGCCGTTCCCACATGCGGTGGAAGCCTGCCGGCTGTTCCGTGACGGCGGCGGCGTCGTCATCCTGATCTCCAACGCGCCGCGCCCGCGCGAGACGGTTGCCGAGCAGCTTCGCGAGGTCGGCGTGCCGGCCGATTGCTATGACGGCATCGCCACCTCGGGCGACGTCACCCGCATGCTGATGGCGAAATATACCGGCCAGACGGTGTCCCACCTCGGCCCGGCTCGCGATCTGCCGATTTTCGACGGGCTGGGCCTCACGCTCGGCAGTGTCTCGGACAGCGCAGCGGTCATCTGCTCGGGGCTGCGCGACGACGAGACGGAAACGCCGGAGGATTATGCCGGCCTGCTCGGCGAGTTCTATGAGCACAAGCTGCCGATGATCTGCGCCAATCCGGACGTGAAGGTCGAGCGGGGCGAGCGCCTGGTTTATTGTGCCGGCGCGATCGCCGAGGCCTATGCCGAGATTGGCGGCCGGGTCATCTATGCGGGTAAGCCACATAAGCCGATTTACGATCTGGCGCTGGCTCTGGTGATGGCCAGGCGCGGCTCCGCCATACCGAGGCACCGCATCATGGCCATCGGCGACGGAGTCCGCACCGACATTGCCGGTGCTGCAGCGCAGAAAATCGACAGTGTCTATGTCGCCAGCGCGGTGCACATGAACGGGTTCCACAATGGCGGGTTGCAGCAAAGCAGCCTCACACGCCTGTTCGCCGGGTCGAAAGCCCGCCCTGTGGCCGCGCTTAGCCAGCTAAGCTGGTAATTTTCTGATTTTTCTCGACGGTCAGGCGCGCCGGCCGAGAGCGTGACCCGTTGCGCCTCTTCGACCAAAGAGCAACTTGCGCTCCTCCACTTACCGTTCCATGACTTTTTGCTGTGCAGCGAGATTTGTGCCGTGCAAAATAAGTGGGCAGTGTTGCATCTGGAGGAGTTTGTATGAACGGCAAAGATGGGCATTTTTTTGAGGATCTCATCATCGGTATGGAGGCGAGCTATGCCCGCCGCGTACGCGACGAGGATATCGTCATCTTTGCCGAAGTCACGGGCGATACCAACCCGCTGCATCTGGACGAGAACTACGCTGCCGAATCGATGTTCAAGGGCCGGATCGCTCATGGCGCGCTGACCGCGAGCTATATTTCGACGGTTCTCGGGACCATTCTGCCAGGGCCCGGTGCCATCTATGTCTCGCAAAGCCTCAATTTCCGCCGGCCGGTGCGAATCGGCGATGAGGTGGTGGCCAAGGCCCGCGTGGTCGAGCTGCTCCCGGAAAAAAAGCGCGTCATCCTGACATGCGATTGCTCGGTCGGGGGCAAAACGGTATTGGAAGGCGAGGCTTTGCTGGTCGTGCCCTCGCGCGAAGGCTGAGCGGAGGCATCGGAACGGGGTTCTATGGAAGTCCTGAATGGCTGGCGTGACGTTCCGGAGGCGCTGAAAGGCGCGTCCCTGGCGATCGGCAATTTCGACGGGGTTCACCGCGGCCATCGCGCCGTCATTGCGGCGGCCGCCGGGCCGGGCGTGCTTGCCGGTGCGATGGTGTTCGAGCCGCATCCGCGGGCGTTCTTCCAGCCGAACCGGCCGCTGTTTCAACTCACCAGCTTGGAGCGCAAGCTCGAGCTGCTTGAGAATTGCGGCCTCGATCTCGTCGCGGTGCTGCCCTTCAATGCGGAGCTTGCGGGCCTCAGCGCCGAAAGCTTCGTCCACAATGTCTTGGTCGAGGGCTTTGCCGTCAGCTATGCGACGGTCGGCTATAATTTCTATTTCGGCAAGGGCCGGCAGGGTAATCCGGCGGTGCTGGAGGCGCTCGGGGCGAAATATGGCTTCGGCGTCACTGTGGTCGAGCCGGTCGGAAGCGCCGGCGAGATCTTCTCATCGACGCGCATCCGCGAAATGTTGGCAGAAGGCGATGTCACCAGTGCCGGGGAGGCGCTTGGAGCTTGGTGGCAGATCGAAGGCGTGGTCGAATCCGGCGCGGGGCGGGGCACTGGCCTCGGCTTTCCGACAGCCAATCTCCGGCTCGCCGAAGGGCAGTCATTGCGCTACGGCATCTATGCCGTGCTGGTCGGTGTCGACGGCGAATGGCATCAAGGCGCCGCCTATCTCGGCACGCGCCCGACATTCGACGCCGGGCCGCCGCTCTTGGAGACCTTTCTCTTCGACTTCGATGGCGATCTCTATGGCCGCAGGATCAAGGTGCAGTTCGTCGATTTTATCCGGCCGGACGCCAAATTCCGCTCCGGCACTGATCTGGCGACGCAGATGCAGATCGATTGCAAGAAGGCGCGGGCGATCCTGTCCGCGGCCAAACCGCCCCAGGCTTAGGCTGCCCTGCGAAATCCGCAGACCTCCCATGCGGTTGCGATGGCAAATGCGCTCACAAGCGACTATTTGTCGGTTGCCGTCGGCTAGTCAAATGCGCATATTTTGCGTACAGATGCCGAGCTGGCGAGCAGCCCGGCGGGCGGCCGGCTGATGTGAATCGTCCGGCCGGAGAAGATAACCAGAATTTCCTTTGCCGAAATGATTACAAGACGTTTGTTTTTGGCGGGTGGCGCGGCACTCGCGGCGGCGGCCGCCTTGAGACCCGATCACGCACATGCTGCTGTTTCTTATGGGCCGCCCGTGCGCTTCAGCTGGGAAGCGCTGCAAGGATGGGCTGAGGCAATTTCGCAGCTGCCTTTCAAGCCCGCGGCGCCGAGCGATCCCGAGCTGACCCGACGCATAGACTACGACGCCTATCAGGAGATCCACTATCGGGATGACGCTGCAATCGTGCCGGGGCCGAAATCCTATCCTGTTGAGCTGTTCCATGTCGGAAAATACTTCATGGAGCCGGTGCGGATCTTCATCGTCCGGGACGGCCAGTCCCGGGAGGTGCTCTACAGCCCCGAGCTATTCACCTATGGCGAGGCGCAATTCGCCCGGGCTCTCCCCCCCGATACCGGCTTTGCCGGCTTCCGCGTCATGCGCGCCAAGGACGAGCCCGACTGGATCGCCTTTCTCGGCGCGTCCTATTTCCGCACCACGGGCGAGACCAAGCAATACGGACTCTCGACGCGCGGGCTCGCCCTGAATATCGGTCTGCCCGAGCCCGAGGAGTTTCCGCGCTTCACCAATTTCTGGATTGAGAAGCTGGACGACGAGGACGGCATCCTGATCTATGCGCTGCTCGACAGCCCGAGCGTCTGCGGCGCTTACCGGATCCGCGCCGTCCGCCAGCATGGCGCCATTACGGCGGTCGATCTCGTGCTGCATGCCCGCCGCGATGTCGATCGACTCGGGATCGCCCCGCTGACCAGCATGTACTGGTACGGTAAGCTCAACCGTGATCAGGCGTGGGACTGGCGGCCAGAGATCCATGACACTGACGGCCTGGCGATCTGGACGGGCAAGGGTGAGCATATCTGGCGGCCGCTGAACAATCCCCCCGTCACCAAGCTCAGCTCGTTCATCGACAAGACGCCCAAGGGTTTCGGCCTTCTGCAGCGTGAGCGCAATTTCGACGCCTATGAGGATGACGGCGTGTTCTACAATCTGCGCCCCTCGGTCTGGGTCGAGCCGGTCAACGACTGGGGCGAGGGCGCTGTCCAGCTTCTCGAAATTCCGACGGACGACGAGACATCCGACAATATCGTCGCATT
Source organism: uncultured Alphaproteobacteria bacterium (assembly GCA_963798805.1). Classification (GTDB taxonomy): domain Bacteria; phylum Pseudomonadota; class Alphaproteobacteria; order Rhizobiales; family Rhodomicrobiaceae; genus CAVZCK01. The sequence continues at coordinate 887,549 of CAWCVC010000010.1, read as the reverse complement.
CTGGAACCCAAAAACGCCCTTTCGCGCGGGCGGCCGTGTCGCCCTCAGCTATCGTATCTATTGGCGCAACGACATGCCCATCGACATCCACGCCGGCAAGGTGGTCGCCACCCGGCGCGGCGCGGGCGGGCGGCCGGGTATGAAGACGCGGCGCTCCGATGTGACGAAATATGTGATCGATTTCGAAGGCGGAGAGCTCGGCACGCTCGGCAATAAGGACGGCGTGACGCTGAATCTCACCGTCAGCCGGGGCAAATACGACCTGGTCTCGGCCTACCGGATCGTTGGCACCCGGCGCTGGCGGGCGATGTTCGACTATATCGCCGATGGCCACGAGACTGCGGAGCTGCGGGCCTATCTGGAGCGGAACGGCCGCCCGCTCACCGAGACGTGGCTGTATCAGCACGTTGAGGCTTGGAAACGTTCGTGACCCAAAATGTCACCCAAACGGGTGATGTTTATTCCGTAGCATGGAATATATTGACCGGGTTGGTCCATGTGCGGACGATAGGCTAAACTCAATTTATTCAGCACAGCCCCCCGGTACTGCACACGACATACTCAAGACTGAGCCTCGGCCCTCAAGCCGGGGCTCGATTTGTTTTGGGGCTGTGGATGCCGCGCTGGCGACTGTCGGATCACATGTGAATGGCGCGCTTGTCGACCGCGAGCGCAGCCTCCTTGATCGCTTCGGTAAGCGTCGGATGGGCGTGGCAAGTGCGCGCCAGATCCTCCGCCGAGCCGCCGAACTCCATCAGCACCGCGGCCTCGGCGATCATGTTGCCGGCATCGGGGCCGACGATGTGCAGGCCGAGAACGCGGTCGGTCTTGGCGTCGGCAAGCACCTTGACGAAGCCGTCGGTCTGGCGGTTGACCTTGGCGCGGCCGTTGGCGGTGAAGGGAAACTTGCCGGACTTATAGGCGACGCCCGCCTCCTTCAGCTCTTCCTCGGTCTTTCCCACCGAGGCGACCTCCGGATAGGTGTAGATCACATTCGGGATGACGCCGTAATTCACGTGGCCGGCCTGACCGGCGAGGATCTCCGCAACGGCGACGCCCTCATCCTCGGCCTTATGCGCCAGCATCGGCCCGGCGATTACATCGCCGATGGCGTAGATGCCCTCGACATTGGTCTGATAGTGCTCGTCGACGATGATGCGGCGGCGATTGTCGAGCCTGACGCCGAGATCTTCCAGGCCGAGCCCGTCCGTATATGGCACGCGGCCGATCGCGACCAGTACGGCATCGGCGTCGATCGCTTCTTTCTCGCCGCCGCCTTGAGACGGCTCGATGGTCGCATTCACGCCTTTGCCGTTGGTCTCGACAGAAGTGACCTTGTGGCCGAGCTTGAACTCGATGCCCTGCTTCGACAGGATGCGCTGAAACTGCCTGGCAACTTCGCCGTCCATGCCGGGAATGATACGGTCGAGAAATTCGACGACCAATACCTTGGAGCCGAGCCGGCGCCAGACCGAGCCGAGCTCGAGGCCGATGATCCCGGCACCGACCACGAGCAGCTTCTGAGGCACGGCCGAGAGCTCCAGCGCGCCAGTCGACGAAACCACCTTCTTCTCGTCGATCTCGATGCCGGGCAGGCGCGCCACGTCCGAGCCGGTGGCGATGACGATCGCCTTCGCCGTCAGCGTCTTGGCGCCGCCGCCACTCTCGCTCTGCACCTCGACCTTGCCCGGTGCGGTGATCCGCGCGGTGCCGTGATGCGACTCGATCTTGTTCTTCTTGAACAGGAAGTCGACGCCTTTGACGTTGCCGTCGACGCCCTCGTCCTTGTAGGCCATCATGCCCTTCAGATCGAGCTCGGGCTTCACCTTGATGCCCATATGGCTCATGCCGTTGGCGGCTTCCTCGTAAAGCTCGGATGAATGCAGCAGCGCCTTGGAGGGGATGCAGCCGATATTGAGGCAGGTGCCGCCATGGGTGGCGCGCTTCTCCACCACGCCGACCTTCATGCCGAGCTGGGCGGCGCGGATCGCGCCGACATAGCCGCCCGGGCCGCTTCCGATGACAATGAGATCGTAGTCCATGAATGACTCGCTTAAGACTGGGAAACCTCGAGGGGGGCGTTGAAGGCCCAGGCATGGCCGAACGGGTCGCGGACGCGGCCGTAGCGCGAGCCCCGGAACATGTCATCCGGCTCGGATATGACCGTCGCGCCTGCATCTTTCGCGCGGGCGATGGCGGTGTCCACATCCGCCGGAGCCGGCACGTTGATGTTGATCGTGACCGTCGTGCCGCCGAGCGTGGCCGGTGCAAGCACATCACCGCCGAATTCGGCAAACTCGTCGTGCAGCATCACCTCGCCGCCGAACACAGCGACATTGGCGTGCAGCACGCGTGCTCCGTCCTTGGCCATCTGCTTGAAGTTGCAGGTTCCGCCGAACGCCTTCTCGTAAAAGGCGATCGCTTCGAGGCCACTCTTGACGCAGATATGCGCCTGGATGGCGGGCGGGGTGGGTCCGAAAGCCATGAGTGCTCCTTATCGATCAGAGATCGAGCACCAGCCGTTGCGGGTCTTCCAGGCTCTCCTTGACGCGGACAAGGAAGGTCACCGCCTCGCGGCCGTCGACGATCCGGTGGTCATAGGTGAGGGCGAGATACATCATCGGCCGCACTTCGACCTTGCCGTCGATGACGACCGGGCGGTCCTCGATCTTGTGCATGCCGAGAATGCCGGATTGCGGCGCATTCAGGATCGGGGTCGACATGAGAGAGCCGTAAATGCCGCCATTGGTGATGGTGAAGGTACCGCCCTGCATCTCCTCGATGCCGAGCTTGCCTTCGCGGGCGCGGCGGCCGAAATCGGCGATGCCCTTCTCAACCTCGGCGATGGTCTTCTTGTCGGCATCGCGCAGGACAGGCACCACAAGGCCCCGATCGGTGCCGACGGCGATGCCGATATTGTAGTAGTTCTTATAGACGATATCCTCGCCGTCGATCTCGGCATTGACGGCCGGGACCTCAGCCAGGGCATGAATGCAGGCCTTCACGAAGAAGCCCATGAAACCAAGCTTCACGCCATGCTTCTTCTCGAACAGCTCCTTGTAATGCGTGCGCGCACTCATGATGGCCGACATGTCCACCTCGTTGAAGGTGGTGAGCATGGCGGCAGTGTTCTGGGACTCTTTCAGCCGGCGCGCAATGGTCTGGCGCAGCTTGGTCATGCGCACGCGTTCCTCGCGCGCCTGATCGGTGGCCGGGGCCGGCGGACGGGCCGAAACGGGTGCGCGCGTCGGCGCCGATGGCGTGGGTGACGGGGCGCGGGCGAGAGCGCTGCCGGCTTCGAGCGCGGCCAGCACGTCGCCTTTGAGCAGGCGGCCGTCCTTGCCGGTGCCCTCGATGGCGGAGGGGTCGAGATTATTCTCGACGACCGCTTTGCGCACGGCCGGCGACAAGGTCTCGGCGGCGCTGGTCGCTGCGGCCTTGAGCGCCGGGTTGGACGAGCCTTGCTCGGCGGCGGCCGTCTGCCGGCCGTTGGGCTGGACCTGAGAAACCTTCTCGCCAGTTGCCTTATCGGGCTGCGGCGCCGGTTTTTGAGTCGCGCCTGCGCCCTCGCCGATGGAGCCGAGGACAGAGCCGACTTCGACAGTGTCGCCTTCGTTCGCGGTGATCTCGGAAATGACGCCCGCCGCCGGCGCATTCACTTCGAGCGTGACCTTGTCGGTTTCCAGCTCGACCAGCGGCTCGTCGGCAGTGACGGCGTCGCCGGCCTTCTTGAACCACTTGCCGACGATGGCTTCTGTGACGGACTCGCCCAAGGCGGGCACACGTATCTCGGTGGCCATGATGTTCCCCTTATCGGCAGGCGCGGCTTCTTATGGCGCGACCTTCCCCTTACAGCGTTAAGGCTTCGTCAACAAAGGATCTCAGCTCGGCCTGGTGCTTGCTCATCATGCCCGTCGCCGTGGCGGCCGACGCGGCGCGGCCGAGATAGCGTGGGCGCCGGTGCTTGGCGTTGATGTGGTCGAGCACCCATTCGATGTTCGATTCAATGAAAGTCCAGGCGCCCATATTCTTCGGCTCCTCCTGGCACCAGGCCATTTCGGCCTGCGGGAAGCGGCCGAGCTCCTGGATCAGCGCGCGGGCCGGGAAGGGATAGAGCTGCTCGACGCGCATCAGATAGATGTCATCGATCCGGCGGCTCTCGCGCTCCTCGAACAGGTCGTAATAGACCTTGCCCGTACACATGATCACGCGCTTGATCTTGTTGTCCGGCACCAGTTTGACCGCTTCGCTGTGCCCAGTCTCGGCGCCGTCCCAAAGCACGCGGTGGAAGGTGGTCTCCGGCCCGAGCTCCGCCAGGTCGGAGGTGACGCGCTTATGCCGCAGAAGCGACTTCGGCGTCATCAGCACGAGAGGCTTGCGGAATTTGCGGTGCATCTGGCGGCGCAGAATGTGGAAGTAGTTGGCCGGCGTGGTGCAGTTCGCCACCTGCCAGTTGTCCTCCGCCGAAAGCTGCAGATAGCGCTCCAGACGTGCCGAGGAGTGTTCCGGTCCCTGGCCCTCATAGCCGTGCGGCAGCAACATGACGAGCCCCGACATGCGCAGCCATTTGCGCTCGCCGGAGGAGAGAAACTGGTCGATGATGACCTGCGCGCCATTGGCGAAGTCGCCGAATTGCGCCTCCCACAGCACCAGCGCCATCGGCTCGGCGAGGCTGTAGCCATATTCGAAGCCGAGCACCGCCTCCTCCGAGAGCATCGAATTGATGACTTCGAGCTTGGCTTGGCCTTTGGCGATGTGATTGATCGGGGTGTATTTCTTCTCGTTCACCTGGTCGATCAGCACGGCGTGGCGCTGCGAGAAGGTGCCACGCTCGACATCCTGGCCCGACAGGCGCACCGGAAAACCTTCATTGACGAGCGTGCCGAAGGCGAGTCCCTCGGCCATCGACCAGTCGATGCCCTTACCTTCCTCGATCATCTTGCGGCGGTTGGCGAACAGGCGCTCGATGGTCCGGTGGGCGTTGAAGTCCTTCGGGATCGAGGTGATTTTCTCGCCAATCTTGCGCACCGTCTCGAGCGCGACGCCGGTCTCACCCTTGCGCGGGCCTTCCTCGGCGCGCGACAGGCCGGACCAGCGGCCATCGAGCCAGTCGGCCTTGTTCGGCCGGTAATTGTCGCTGAGGTCGAATTCGCTTTCGAGATGCTTGTTGATCGATTCGCGCAGCTCGTCGAGCTCGCCCTTGGACAGCAGCCCTTCATCGACGAGACGCTGGCCGTAAATATTGGTCACCGGCGTGTGCTCACGGATACGCTTATACATCAGCGGCTGGGTGAAGCTTGGCTCGTCGCCTTCATTGTGGCCGTGACGGCGATAGCAGAACATGTCGATGACGACCGGCTTGCGGAATTGCTGGCGGAACTCCGTCGCGACCTTGGCGACGTGAACGACGGCTTCCGGATCGTCACCATTGACGTGGAAAATCGGAGCCTCGATCATGCGCGCGACATCCGACGGGTAGGGCGAGGAACGGCCGAAACGGGGCGCCGTGGTGAAGCCGATCTGGTTGTTGACGATGAAATGGACCGAGCCGCCCGTGCGGTGGCCCTTCAGGCCGGAGAGGCCGAAACATTCGGCGACGACGCCCTGGCCGGCGAAAGCCGCATCGCCATGGATGAGAAGCGGCAGCACGCTGGTGCGCTCCCTGTCGCCGAACTGGTCCTGCTTTGCCCGGACCTTGCCGAGCACCACCGGATCGACGATCTCGAGATGCGACGGGTTCGCCGTCAGCGACAGGTGGACGTTGTTGCCGTCGAACTCGCGGTCGGAGGAGGCGCCGAGATGGTATTTGACGTCGCCCGAGCCCTCGACATCCTCCGGATTGGCCGAGCCGCCCTTGAACTCATGGAAAATGGCGCGGTAGGGCTTGCCCATGACATTGGCGAGCACGTTGAGGCGTCCGCGATGCGCCATGCCGAGCGCGATCTCGCGCACCCCTAGCTGGCCGCCGCGCTTGATGATCTGCTCCAGCGCCGGGATCATCGACTCGCTGCCGTCGAGGCCGAAGCGCTTGGTGCCGGTATATTTCTTGTCGAGGAACTTCTCGAAAGTCTCGGCCTCGATCAGCTTGGCGAGGATGGCCTTCTTGCCAAGGTCGGTGAAGCTGATCTCCTTGTCCGCCCCCTCGATACGCTCCTGGATCCAAGCCTTCTGCTGCGGCACCGAAATGTGCATGAACTCGACGCCGACCTTCGAGCAATAGGTGCGGCGGAGGATCTCGATGATCTGCCGGATGGTCGCCATCTCGAGGCCCAGCACCTTGTCGATATAGATCAGCCGGTCCATGTCCTCCGGGCCGAAACCGTAGGTCTCCGGCTGCAGCTCGGGGTGCGGCTTGCGCTCCGTGAGGCCGAGCGGGTCGAGATCGGCGGCGAGATGGCCACGAACGCGGTACGAGCGGATCAGCATCAAGGCACGGATCGAGTCGCGCACGGCCTTCATGGTCTCGGCCGGCGACAGCTCGAAGCCTTCAACCTGGGCCTGCTGGACGATCTTCTGTCCAATCTGGCGTTGAGCCGCCTCGGCCCAATCGCCGGCAAGGGCCGAAACCAGCTCGCCATTCACCGGCAACGGCCAGTCGGTGCGCTTCCAGGACGGTCCCCGAGCGTCGGCGATCACGGTTTCCTTGCGCTCTTTCAGGCCGCTGAAAAAAGCGCGCCAATCGGCTGATACGGCGCCGGGGTTTTCCTGAAAGCGCGAATAAAGATCTTCGATATAGGCGGCGTTGACGCCGTGAAGGAAGGATGTGTGCTCGAACAGCTCGTTCTGGGCTTGTTTGCTCATGTCTGAACACCTCTCCTGAGAGGCGCGATCTCCCGTTTCAACAAAGGAATATGGTCCGCCATTAGCGGACCACATATGGGAATGATTGCATTAAATTGCGACTAAGGCTTTACCATCAGCCGCGCAAAACCTCCACTAGGGTTGTTCCGAGACTGGCCGGCGAATCCGCAACACGGATGCCCGCCGATCGCATGGCTTCGATCTTGCTGCCCGCGTCACCTTTGCCGCCCGAAATGATCGCTCCGGCATGACCCATGCGGCGGCCGGGCGGCGCGGTGACGCCGGCGATGAAGCCGACCATCGGCTTCTTAACCTTCGATTTGGATATAAAATCGGCAGTCGCTTCCTCGGCCGTGCCGCCGATCTCGCCGATCATGATGATCGACTTGGTCTCCGGGTCGGCAAGAAACATTTCCATCACGTCGATGAATTCGGTGCCTTTGATCGGATCGCCGCCGATGCCGACGCAGCTCGACTGGCCCAGGCCTGCCATCGTCGTCTGGTGCACGGCTTCATAGGTTAGCGTGCCGGAGCGCGAGACGATGCCGACCGAGCCGCGCTTGTGGATCTGTCCCGGCATGATGCCGATCTTGCACTCGTCCGGCGTGATCACACCCGGACAGTTCGGACCGACGAGGCGTGTGCGCGAGCCGTCGAGCGCACGCTTCACCTTGACCATGTCGTTGACCGGGATGCCTTCGGTGATGCACACGGCGAGCGGGATTTCGGCATCGATGGCTTCGAGAATGGCGTCCGCGGCGAAGGCCGGGGGCACATAGATCACGGTGGCGGTCGCGCCGGTCTTGTCGATAGCGTCCCGCACCGTATCGAAGACCGGCAGGCCCAGATGCGTGGTCCCGCCTTTGCCGGGCGTCACGCCGCCGACCATCTTGGTGCCATAGGCAATGGCCTGTTCCGTGTGGAATGTGCCCTGGGCGCCGGTAATGCCCTGGCAGATCACCTTGGTATCCTTGTTGACCAGAACCGCCATTCGGCAAGCCTTTCAAATTTTCGTGTTGCTGGGATTGGTCTTGGCGGCCCCGGCTCCGGGATCGCCCATGAAAGAGGCACCCGCCTCATGGAAGCCGGATTGGGGCGCATCTCGGAAAGGGTTGCGGACCTCCGTGACGATTTTCTGTGCTGCATCAGCGAGATTGTCGGCCGGGATGATCGCCAGGCCGCTATCGCGCAGGATCTGCTTGCCCAATTCCACATTCGTGCCCTCGAGGCGCACCACCAGCGGCACGGCAAGGCTCATCTCGCGCGCGGCGGCGATGACGCCCTCGGCGATGATATCGCAGCGCATGATGCCGCCGAAGATGTTGACCAGGATGCCTTTCACATTCGGGTCGCGCAGGATGATCTTGAAGGCTTCGGTCACCTTCTCCTTCGACGCGCCGCCGCCGACATCGAGGAAGTTGGCCGGCTCCTCGCCATAGAGTTTAATGATGTCCATGGTGGCCATGGCTAAGCCGGCGCCGTTTACCAGGCAGCCGATGGTGCCGTCGAGCTTGACATAGGAGAGGTCGTATTTCGCCGCCTCGACCTCCGCGGGGTCTTCCTCGTCGAGGTCGCGCAGCGCGATCACATCCGGATGGCGGAACAGGGCATTGCCGTCGAAATTCATCTTGGCGTCGAGGCAGAGCAGATCGCCGCCTTCCGTGACGATCAGCGGGTTGATCTCCAGAAGCGCCATGTCCTTTTCGGTGAAGGCGCGGGCGAGATCGCCGATCAGCTTGACGCATTGCTTCACCTGATTGCCCTGGAGGCCGAGCGCGAAGGCGACCTTGCGGCCGTGAAACTGCGAATAACCGGAGGCCGGGTCGATGCCGAGGGTCAGGATCTTCTCCGGCGTCTTATGCGCCACCTCCTCGATGTCCATGCCTCCCTCGGTCGAGCAGATGAAGGAGAGCCGCGAGGTCGCCCGGTCGATCAGCGCGGAGAGATAAAGCTCGCGCTTGATGGCCGAGCCGTCCTCGATATAGAGGCGCTTCACCGTCTTGCCCTGCGGGCCAGTCTGCAGCGTCACCAGCGTATGGCCGAGCATCTCCCCGGCGAACTGGCCGACTTCTTCGACGGAGCGCGCCAGCCGCACGCCGCCCTTTTCCCCGGCTTCCGGTTCCTTGAACCGGCCCTTGCCGCGCCCGCCGGCATGGATCTGCGCCTTCACGACATAGACGGGGCCGGGAAGCGACCGCGCGGCGCTCATCGCCTCCTCCGGCGTGAATGCGACCGCCCCCTTGGCGATGGGGGCGCCGTAGTCGCGCAGGATCGCTTTCGCCTGATATTCGTGGATATTCATCGGCTCACTCCAGCCCAGCTTTTCGGTTTAGAGGGCGGCGCGGACCGGCCGCCCGGAAAGAGAGGATCAGCCCGCCTGAGACAGGCCCGGCGCGATACGCAGGCAGGCCTCGACCAGCGACTGGACCGCCCCGACCGAGCGCGTGAAGTCCGCCCGCTCATGCGAGTTCAGCTCGATCTCGACGACGCGCTCGACGCCTTTGCTGCTGATGACCACCGGCACGCCGATATAGAGGCCTTTGACGCCATATTCGCCGTTCAGATAGGCCGCGCAGGGCAGGACGCGTTTCTTGTCCTTCAGATAGGACTCCGCCATCGCGATCGCCGAGGCGGCCGGCGCATAGAACGCCGAGCCGGTTTTCAGGAGGCCGACGATCTCGGCGCCGCCGTCGCGGGTGCGCTGTACGATCTCGTTCAAGCGTTCCTGGGTGATCCAGCGCATCTTGATGAGATCGGGGAGCGGAATGCCGGCGACCGTCGAATAGCGGGGCAGCGGCACCATGGTGTCGCCATGGCCGCCCATCACGAAGGCGGTGACGTCCTCGACGGAAACATCGAATTCGCTCGCAAGGAAATAGCGGAAGCGCGAGGAGTCGAGCACGCCGGCCATGCCGACCACCATGTTGCGTGGCAGGCCGGTGATGCGGTGCAGCGCCCAGACCATGGCGTCCAGAGGATTGGTGATGCAGATGACGAAGGCGTTCGGCGCGTATTTCTTGATGCCGGCGCCGACCTGCTCCATCACCTTCAGGTTGATCTCGAGGAGGTCGTCGCGGCTCATGCCCGGCTTGCGCGGTACGCCGGCAGTGACGATGACGACATCGGCATCCTGGATATCGAGATAGTCGTTGGTGCCCTTGAGATTGCAGTCATAGCCGTCGACGGGCGAGGATTCGGCGATGTCGAGCGACTTGCCCTGCGGCATTCCCTCCAAGATGTCGAAGACCACGACGTCGCCGAGTTCCTTAAGGCCGATCAGATGGGCCAGCGTCCCGCCGATCATGCCTGCGCCAATCAGCGCAATCTTCTTGCGCGCCATGAAAATCACTCCTTCGAGGTGGTTGCGCTCATATTTGCGTTCGTGAGTAACGCGAAAGGCTGGGGGCCGCAAGACGACAGATGTGCGCTCGCCATAATTTGCACTGTCGGGGGCGGCGCATGCGGCGGGGAAGAAATCGGAGAGGCCGTGCTATGCGCAGCGTCAGCCCGGATTTCGGCACCGCGCCAACATCTGGGCCGATTCCACGCCCTCGCGCGGCTTCAGGATCGAGGGATCGGCCGCCTTGGCGACACGCACGACGCAGCGCGCCAGATCATCATCCTCCATGATTGCGACCGCCTGCAGCAGCTGGCCCGCGATGCCGGTCCAGATCGCCGCCTCGGCCGGTCGCGAGCGCGCCAGCGGCCCAACCATATAAGCGGCCATGGCCTTGATCCGCTCGACGCTGAGCGGATGCGTCATCTTCGACTTCACATAATCCCGCCATTCCCTCTCCGAGCGGAATTCGGAGTGGTGCAGCAGGCCGTAGATCTGCGCCTGGAAGAACAGAACGGCGCCGAGGGCCGGCGTGCCCGTACGGCCAAGTAGATCGAGACCGAAGCGGTCGGCGTCGGCTTCATCGTGCTGCGCCTGTTCTGCCGTGATCTCGTCGAGCGGCCTGTGGCGAAAACGGATGTGGCCCAGCTCATGCGCGATGACGAAGGCGAAGGCCTCGTTGCGAAGGCGCAGGGAGAGATCGTCCACCTTCGGGTCTTTGAGGGCGTCGGCCGGCACGCCCAAGGCTTTCAGGATCGGTGGGAATTTGCCTCCCGGAAAGTCCTTCGGGTCGTGGTAGCGCAGCATGGTGAAGTATAAGTCGATGGTGCTGAGGCTCAGGCCTCGATGGTAGAGCCAGGCATAGGCGATGGTCAGGTCCTCGAGCGCCTTCAGCGACAGAAGCGGCATGAGCAGGAAACGCCCATCTGTCGTTGCCGCGAAATTGAGCAGCACATCTTTCTCTTCGGGATAAGGGAAGCGGAAGTCGACATCACCGATGGCATCACGCTCGGCACCGGTCAGCGACGGCTCGAGCCCGATCGAATAAATTCTGAACACCGCGTTGCGGAGGCGAACCTCGTCTTTTCGAAGCTCTGCCTGCGAGTAAATCTCGGCTTCCGCGGCGGACGGCGTTCCCGGCAGACCAATAACAGCAACGATGATGAGCGCCGCGTAGTATCGCCCCAGCATGACAAGCTCCGATGATTGCCGCATCAAGGCGCCGCCGGGCGGACGGCAGAGCATTGTGCTATCATCGCTCGAACGATGACAAGCCATTCCTCTGCGGTGACCAATGCTGCTGCGCGTCCTGATCTTTATTTTGCTGGCGGCCGGCTTCGGCGGCGTCTCCGGTGCGAATGCCGAGGATGTCGATCTGGAGCTGGTGTTCCTGGCCGACAGCTCGGGCTCGATCGACAGCGCTGAGGCGAACTTCCAGCGGCAGGGCCATGCCGAGGCCTTGATGCATCCCGAGGTCCTGAGTGCAATCGGCCAGGGGCTGCTGCGGCGCATCGCCGTGACCTATGTCGAATGGGGTGACGCCAATCATCAGGATGTCGTGGTGCCTTGGACGATCATCGACGGGCTGGAGAGCGCGAAAGTCTTCGCGTCGACGCTCAGCACCGCGCCACGGCGGGCCTATGGCTACAACGCCATCGGAAGCGCACTGGCGAAGGCGCATGAGCTGATCGACACCAACGATATTCGCGGCACGAGGCGGGTGATCGATCTCTCAGGCGACAGCGCCAATAGCTGGGACGGCATTTCGATTCACGATGCACGAAACGCGGCGGTCGCCGCCGGCATCGTCATCAACGGACTGCCGATCCTTTGCCGCGAGCCGAATTGCGGCGGCAGACCCGTTGCCTATGATGTCGAGAAGGCTTTCCAGGAGCGGATCATTGGCGGGCCGGGAGCCTTCGTCATCACCGCCAAGGACCGGGAAAGCTTCGAGATGGCAGTGCGCCGCAAGCTGATTTTAGAGATCGCTGGGCTGCAGCCAACGGGAAAGCTGCGGCTGGGATTTGCCGGGCCGGCAGCGAGTGCGTCAGCGACGCGCTAGTGTCCCGATTCCGAAGTTCGCCTCATTCTGCAGCTAGTTGCTTAGCGAACTTCGGAATCTCAAGGGACACTAAGCAGAGATTCTCTGGTTGCCCAACGGATCGCGACCTCGTTCTGCGTTCAAGGCCACGACGGCTTGGTGGATAGCGGCATCGAGGGTTTCAGCATCGGTGAAAGTCTGGTGCGCGAGATGATGGGCTTTGAGATCATGCCAGACAACCTCGATGTCGTTGAGTTCGGGCGCATATTTGGGCAGCCATTCGACGGTGAGCCAATGCTCGCGGGCAGCAAGTGCCGCCCGCGTTGCCTTGCTGGTATGGATTGGGCCGTTGTCGAGCACGATCACGACGGGCTTGCTCGGAATTCCAGGCTTGGGGCCGTAGAGAAAATCGAGGGTTTGCAGCAAGGCAATGAAGTCGGTGCTGCGCTTGCTGCGGGAGGTGGCGACGATCAACCTGCGGCCCAACCAGTCAAGCGCGCCCATCATGGCGACTTTCTTGGATTGTCCAGGGGCCGGCACGCGGAGATCGGCGCCACGCTTAGCCCAGGCTCGCGCCAAATAGGGATGCGTCAGCGCCTCGCTTTCGTCGGCGAACAGGAGAACGATATCGCCGGCCTCAGCCTGGGCTTTGCGCAGCTTGAGCCGCAGACCGACACGATCAATCTCGTTCGCGATCTGGCGGCCCTTCAGTGTGTGTCGTGGTCGCCGAAAACGGAATCCCCTTTTTTGCGCAACACTTTGGAGAGTTGCGAGCGAGAGATCGAGATGTTTTCCCGGGCTGCAATCTCATCGGCAAGACGGGCAAGCGTCCAGTTCGTTCGGTCCGCCACCGGCTGCGACAGAAGTGGTCCGGCGACTCTCAGCGCGGCCTGCGCCTTCAACGGCATTGGTCCCGAAGCAACGCTCGCCTTCAGCGCATCGATCCCGCCGCGCATGAAGTCGCTGCGCCAAAGCCGAACCGTATCCTCGCGCACCCCAAATGCCTGCGCGATCCGGCTGCTGGTCCAGCCATCAAGCGTTAGCAGAATAGCGCGCGCCCGATCCGCCTCGGCGCGATCCGCACCGCCAGCTAAAGCTTTCAGCGCCGTTTTCTGCTCGTCCGTCGCCGCCACCGGCGATTTGCCAGCCATGTCTTACCCCGCGAATCATTGGAAAGACAGAATCACAACCGGCATCTGTTGGCCAGGCCGGACAAACCTGCTTAGCAACTCTATAGATTCTAGTGTGGTTTCAGATCGAGAAATCCTCTTGCTGAGCAAGCTGAAACAATGAAGGGGATTTCTCGATCACCACACTAGCGTCATCGTCAGAACAGGCTCGGCTGCTTTTCGCTGCCGCCGATATGCACGCCTTCATGCGCCAGCAGCCATTGCTTGCGCTCCAGCCCGCCACCATAGCCGGTCAGCGTGCCGTTGGCGCCGATCACGCGGTGGCAGGGCACGACCAGCCCGATCGGATTGGCCCCGTTCGCCAGGCCGACAGCGCGCACCGCGGTCGGATGGCCGATTTTGGCGGCGTGCTCGGAGTAGCTTGCCGTCTTTCCCGCCGGAATGAGCCGCAAGGCCGCCCAGGCGCGTTTCTGGAACGGTGTGCCGGCGGCCTCGACTTCCAGGGCATCGATCGCATTGACTTGGCCGGCGAAATAAGCCTCCAGCGTCTCACGGATATGCGGAGGCGTGGCTCCGCCCACGAGCCGGACCCGGCCGTGTCCATATTGCCGGTCCATCAGCCGCTGCATCCGCTCCTCGTGATCGAACCAGTCGAGAGCCCTCAGCCGCCCGCGCTCATCGGCAACGAGCAGCATCTCTCCGATCGGTGAGGCCATGCGTGAAAGCGTGAACTCGAAGACATCGTGTTTCATCGATCGACCATTCTTTTCGTTCCTGCGAGATATATAGGAGAGACGGCCGGCCTTTCTGGCGGTTTTCGGACGCGGACGGCATTCGCTGTGCGGGACCATGCCGCCGCTTATGCGTGCGCTGAAAATTTGCCGCAAAATCGGCCGTGGATCTTGCGCGAGAGCGGTTGCCCCGATTCGGCCTCTCGCGTAGTGTGACGGCCTTTCCGCCCAACCATCCGCGAGGCAGAACCGATGCGGCCGTCTAAACGCGAAAACGATACGATGCGACCGGTCGCGTTCGAACGCGCCGTCTCGATGCATGCCGAAGGCTCGTGCCTGATCAAATTCGGCAACACCCATGTCTTGTGTACCGCCTCTGTCGAGGACCGGCTGCCGCCATGGCTGAAGGGGCAGGGGCGAGGCTGGGTGACGGCGGAATACGGTATGCTGCCGCGCGCGACAAGCGATCGCGTGCGGCGCGAGTCGACGACGGGCCATCCATCCGGGCGCACCCAGGAGATTCAGCGGTTGATCGGTAGGTCGCTGCGCGCGGTCGTCGACCTTCAGGCGCTCGGCGAATATCAGGTCACGGTGGATTGCGATGTGATCCAGGCCGACGGCGGCACGCGGACGGCGGCGATCACCGGCGGCTGGGTGGCGCTGCATGACTGCCTGCAATGGATGCACGCGCGCGACATGATCCGGGCCGATATAATGAAAGATCAGGTCGCGGCCATCTCCTGCGGCATCTATAAGGGTGAGCCGGTGCTCGATCTCGATTATGCCGAGGATTCCACCGCGGACGCTGACGCCAATTTCGTCATAACCGGCAAGGGCGGCATGGTCGAGGTGCAGGGCACCGCTGAGCGCGAGCCGTTTTCCGAAGAGCTGTTCGGGCAGTTGCTCGAACTCGCCAAGAAGGGCATCCGCGAGCTGGTCAGCCTGCAAAAGCTGACAGTCGGCTGATGGTCGAACGGCTGAAGGCAGGCGACCAGCTCGTCATCGCCAGTCACAATAAAGGCAAGGTTGCCGAGTTCCGCGATCTGCTGCCGCCGATGAACATCACGTTGCTCTCGTCCGGCGAGCTGGGTGTTCCGGAGCCGGAGGAGACCGGCGACAGCTTTGCCGCCAATGCCAGACTGAAAGCGTTGGCGACCGCCGAGGCGACCGGGCTGCCGTCGCTGGCGGACGATTCCGGCATCGAAATCGAAGCGCTCGGCGGTGCCCCCGGCATCTATTCCGCGCGCTGGGCCGGCGAGGCCCGCGATTTCGGCGCGGCGATGCGCCGGGTGGAGCAGGAGCTTCGGGCCAAGAGTGCCCTGCAACCCGCGCCGCGCGCGAACTTCACTTGCGTTCTTTGCCTCGCTATGCCGAGCGGAGAGACACAGGAGTTCGAAGGCAAGGTCTTCGGCCATCTGACCTTCCCGCCGCGCGGGAGTTTTGGCTTCGGCTACGACCCGATTTTTGTCCCAAATGGCCATTCCATCACCTTTGGTGAGATGGAGCCGGCCGCAAAACACCGGATCTCGCATCGCGCCGTTGCCTTCGAAGCCTTTGCGAAAGCCTGCCTGCCGCGCATATAAGGCGGCATGGACGCCTTCGGCATTTATATCCACTGGCCCTTTTGCGCCGCCAAATGCCCCTATTGCGATTTCAACTCGCATGTGAAGCGGGAAATCGGCGAGGAGCGCTATCTGGCGGCGATCCTGCGCGAGCTGAGCTTCTATGCCGAGCTGGCGTCGGGGCGGCGCGTGTCGAGCGTGTTTTTCGGCGGCGGCACGCCGTCGCTGATGCTCCCCTCAACTGTTGAGCGGATTCTGGACGGGATCGCCGCGCTCTGGGCGCTTGAGCCGGATGCCGAGATCACCCTGGAGGCCAATCCGTCCAGCGTCGAGGCCGGGCGCTTTTCCGACATCCGGCGCGCCGGCGTGAACCGCGTATCGCTCGGCGTGCAGTCCTTGCGCGACGATCAGCTCCGCTTTCTCGGCCGCCTGCACGATGTTGCCGAAGCGCGGGCCGCCATTGGCGTTGCGCATGAGCATTTCGACCGCGTCTCATTCGACCTGATCTATGCGCGCCCCGGCCAGACGGCGGAGGAATGGCGCACGGAACTGAAGGAGGCACTGGCGCTGGCGGCGGGGCATCTCTCGCTCTATCAGCTCACCATCGAGCCGGGCACCGCCTTTCACCGCCTCCACGAGACCGGCAAGCTGAGCGTGCCGCAGGATGACGATGCGGCCGCGCTGTTCGAGATCACCCAGGAGCTGTGCGAGGCTGCGGGGCTGCCTGGTTACGAGATTTCCAACCACGCGCGGCCCGGCGAGGAGTTGCGGCACAATCTCATCTATTGGCGCTACGGCGAATATGCCGGCGTCGGACCCGGCGCTCATGGCCGCATCGTCACGCCGGGCGGTCGGCTGGCCCTGTCCGCCGAGTGCGATCCAGCCCGCTGGGCCGCTCAGGTCGAGCGAGAGGGCCACGGCCTCGTGCAGCGCGAAGTGCTCAGCAAGCGCGACGAGGCCGAGGAAATGCTGCTGATGGGGTTGCGGCTGTCGGAAGGGGTGTCGCTCAGCGACTTTCGCCGCGGCAGCGGCCACGAGATTGCGCTGGATACTGTAGCGATGCTCGCGCGCGATGGTCTTCTGCGGATGGATGCCGGGGAGCGGATTGTGGCGACGCCGCAAGGGCGGCTTGTTCTCAATGCGCTGATCGGGATGCTAGTGCACTGACTCAATCAGATGGTGCAGGCAGGCGCTTGAGTTTGCCGAAAATTTCTTTGGCGGATTTCGTCCAGACAAAGGGCTTGGGGTGACCGTTGTGATCGCGGATGTAGCGGCGGATGGCATCTTCCAATTCGGCGACGGATTTGAAGACGCCGCGACGGATGCGCCTTCGGGTGATGACTGAGAAGAAGCCCTCGACGGCGTTGAGCCAGGATGCGGATGTGGGCGTGAAGTGGAAGACCCAGCGCGGATTGTCGGCCAGCCATTGCTTGACCTTGGGATGCTTGTGGGTGGCGTAATTGTCGAGGATGGCATGGATGACCTTTCCCGCCGGAACGGCGCGCTCCACCGCATTGAGGAACTTGATAAACTCCTGATGCCGGTGCTTTTGCATGCAACGCCCCAACACGGTGCCATCGAGAATATTGAGCGCGGCGAACAGGGTGGTGGTGCCATTCCGCTTATAATCGTGGGTCATGGTTGCGCATTTGCCGGGCTTCAGCGGAAGGCCGGGTTGCGTGCGATCGAGCGCCTGAATCTGGCTTTTCTCATCGATGGACAGCACCACGGCATGACAGGGCGGCTCCATGTACAGGCCGACGACATCCTCCACTTTCGCGGCAAAGGCGGGATCGTTGGACATCTTGAAGGTGCGTAAGCGGTGAGGTTGAAGGCGATGCCCATCCCAGATGCGTTGCACCGTCCGCAAGCTGACGCCGACAGCCTTGGCGACCGCCCGGCCGGTCCAATGCGTCGCGTTATGGGGTGGCTCGGAGCATGGCAGCGCCAGCACCCTGGCCACGGTCTCCAACTGAACAGGGGCTTTACCCGGCTTGCGCGTCTTGTCCCGCAAGAGGCCATCCACCCCTTGCTCGGCATATCGCAACTGCCAGCGCCACACCGCCCGGGCGACTGCCACCGATCTGCCTCGCCACCTCCAGAACGGGCAGCCTGTCTGCCGAAAGAAGAACGATCCGTGCCCGCTGAACGTGCTTCTGCGCGCTGTTGCGATCCTCAATAACCGCCGCCAAACGCGCGCGGTCCTCAGAGGCGATGATGATGCTGACGGTTTGTGCCATATCAGCAAAATCGCACGAACTAGGCCGCGTGTGAATCCTCTGTTTGCGTCAGTGCACTAGCGGAAAGCCTGTCGCCGCTCGCCAGCGTCGCCGCCTGAGCAGAGTTGTTTGAAAGGCCGAGCCACGCAAAGTCGTCGTCCCGGACGGCCGAAGGCCGAGCCGGGACCCAATCCCCCATCCGCAAATTCGTGCCGTGCTTTGAGGCCAATGGGCCCCGGATTAAGTCCGGCGCGACTCCGCACATTTCGCGAGTTCGTCATCCAGAGGCTTTTTCGCAGAGGTCTCTTGAGTAGGCGGACGCCAAGTCCGCGGTCACGTCAGCAAGCATTTCGGTCCATTCGCTCATGTGGCCGTTGACAACCGTGATCGGCTCCAGCGCCTCGGAGCGCGGCTCGACACTGCCAATCATCATCGCCTGATCATAGCCCGCAGCACGAAGCGCGGTGAGGCAGTCGACGGCCTCGCGGGGCGGAATGGACGCCATAAGACCGCCGGCCGTCTGCGGATCGAACAGCGCCGGATAGAGTGCCTCGCGCTCGGCCTCGTCGAGATTGCGGATGGCGCGGCGCAGCAGGACGTTCTGCGGCTGCAGCGAGGAAAAAATGCCCATGGCAAGCGTCTCCCGGGCGCCGTCCAGGAGCGGAAGGCGCGCCAGATCGACCGTCACATCCACCCCGCTCGCCTTCACCATCTCGATCAGATGGCCGAGCACGCCGAACCCCGTCACATCGGTCGCGGCGGTTGCGCCATGCGCGCGCAGGATCGCGGCGGCCTCGGCATTGGAGCGCGTCATGTGATCGAGTGCGGCCATCACCCAGCGTGCCTTCGCCTTGCCGCGCATGTCGGCGGCGAGCAGCGTGCCGGTGCCGACCGGCTTGGTGATGATCAGCGCGTCGCCCGGTTTCATGCCGGCTTTGCGCAACAGCCGGTCGCGCGCGACAAGACCGGTGACGGCGAAGCCCAGCGACAGCTCGGCCCCTTCCGAGGTGTGGCCGCCAACCAAGGCGCAGTTGGCCGCGCGCAGCATTGCGTTCGCGCCGGCGAGCATCTGGCCGAGATCGGCTTCGATCTTGGCCTCAAGCCCATACGGCACTGTCGCGATGGCGAGCGCGGTCTGGGGCTCGGCGCCCATGGCGAAGATATCGCTGAGGGCATGGTTGGCGGCGATCTTGCCGAAGAGGTACGGGTCGTCGACAATGGCGCGGAAATAATCGACTGTCTCGACGCTCAGCATAGGTCCGCCGCTATCGACCACCGCAGCGTCGTCGGGCGCGTCGAGGCCGACGATCACGTCGCCGCGCCTGGCCGGGTCGATCTCGGCAAGCGCGCGGGCGAGCACCGTCGCGCCGACCTTGGCGCCGCAGCCGCCGCAGCGCATGGCGACGGCCGAGATCTCCCTCACCGCTTCGCAATCGGCTAGCGTGTAGTCCGCTTCGGCAGCCTCCGGCGTCATCTCCGGCAGCTCGTTGAAGCGCTGCATAAACCGCCGGTCGATGCGGTCCTTCCAGCGCCAGACCCAATGTCCTGAGAAGGTGAATCCGAATTTCTTACCGACCGCATAGTCTTCACCGGTCGAGACGAGATACATGGCATCCCGCTGTGGCTTATAGGGCTTGAGCGCCCGGCCGGTCAGCGCGTGGCGGATATTCTCGGCCAGCACCGGCCCCGAGCGCACGGCGTAGACGCCGGATTTGGGCAGCGGACGCGGCCCGAAAGCGATGATGTCGCCCGCCGCGAAAACATCCGGCACATCCTCGGCCCGCAACTGTCCGTCGACCTTGATGAAGCCATCCTCATCGAGCGTCAGGCCGGTCGATTTCAGCCAGTCCGGCGGGCGCGCCTGCGTGGTCCAGAGGATCTCATCGGCGGCGATCGGCGGCCCGCCTTTGATGTGCAGCAGTCCCGGCTCGACGCGCTCGACATAGGCGCCGGTGACGATGTCGATGCCACGCTCGGTATAGATGGCCTCGAACTGGTGCCGGAACGCCTGCGGGAAATCGGGCAGGATGGTCTCGGTGCCGGAGATGAGTACGAAAGACAGTCTTGCCGGATCGCGTCCCGTCTGCCTTGCCTCGCGTCGCAGCCGTGCCTCCAGGGACAGAAGCAGCTCGACGCCGGCGGCTCCGGCGCCGATGAGAGCGATGCGGCGCTCCCCATTCGCGGCGATCCGCTCGCGCAGCGCCTCGAAATGGCGGAGGAAGCGGTCGATCGGCTTGACCGGAATGGCGTGCTCTGCCGCGCCCAGCACGACGTCGGTATTCGGCGTCGAGCCCGTGTCGAGGGAGAGAATGTCGTAAGGCACTGGCGGGCGGTTGTCGCAGATCACCTGCTTTGCGCCGAGATCGATGCCGATGGCCGCACTCTGATAGAGCCGCGCCCCGGCAAAGCGGGCCAGCGGTCCGGTGTCGATATGAACGTCGTCGAAGCCGTAGAGGCCCGCCACGAAGCCCGGCAGCATCCCGGAATAGGGTGTGTGCACTTCGCGCGTGATCAGCGTGAAGCGAACTCCGGCAAGCGGCTTCATGCTGAAGCGGCGCAGGACCTGGACATGGGCGTGGCCCGCACCGACGAGCACGACGTCCTTGATAACCGGCTGGCCCATCCGCGCCATGTCAACCGGCCCCGCGGAGGAGTTGCATCGTCCTCCAAGTGCGGGTTTTGCCGGACAAGAATAGATTGCAGGTCGCTGTCAAACCGTAGGCGCATGCGCCAGGACCAGCTAAAAGCGCGGGGATGACGAGAGACATGGACAAGCCTGGCAAATGCGGGAGCATATAAGCCAGCTTATATTCCGGCGCCCTGGCAGTCACAACCGGCGCGATGCATCGGCCACAGGCCGCCCCGGCCCGCCGCAATGTGACGCAGGGCCGCCGCCTTTCCCTGGACAGGCTGCGAGGGCAAGGTTATTGCCATGATCCGGACTTATCTTCGGAGCCCAATGCGCCCGCGCCGGCCCCAATTTGCATCAAAACGTCGAGCCATGCAGACAGACAAGAGTTGGCTGGAACAGCCTGCTGCGATTTTGGCGTTCATTTGCCTGCTGCAGCTCACGATGTGGACCCTGGCGCCCGGCCTCACCCATTGGGCGCCGCCGCTCGACGTGGTCGAAAGCTATCTCTGGGGCCGCGAATGGGTCTGGGCGACCTTCAAGCACCCCTCATTCCCCGGATGGGCGCTCGAAGCCAGCTATCTCCTGACCGGTGCGACGGGCTGGCCGGCCTATCTGGTGTCGCAGATCATGGTGGTCGCGACCTTCGTGCTGGTGTTTCTCATCGGCCGCGACCTGTTCGGCTCTGATTTGCGCGGCTCGCAATTGGCGCTCGCCGGCGTGCTGCTGCTGACCGGAGTGTATTACTATTCGCTTCCCACCCCGGAATTTAACCATAATGTGGCGCAAATGCCGTTCTACGCCGCCGTCACCCTGGCGCTGTGGCGGGCGGTGACGCGCGGCGGTCTTGCGTGGTGGATCGCGCTCGGCCTTGTGAGCGCCATCGGCATCCAGGCGAAATATTCCTTCGGCGTGCTTCTCGCCGTCGCGGCGCTCTGGCTCGTGTCGGAGCCGCGAGCCCGCAAACAGCTTCTTGGTATCGGCCCCTGGCTCGCCTTGGCGATCTTCCTCATCGGCGCGGCGCCGCAGATCCGCTGGCTGATCGAGAGCCATTTTCTGCCGCTCGCCTATGCCGCAAGGCGCGCCGCGGAGGGCTCGACCGCCAATCCCATCGGCTTCCTTCTGGCGCAGATCGCCGATCATGCCGGCCTGTTCGTCCTCGCTGCGACCGCCGGCCTGTTCGCGCCGCTCTGGAGAGCGCGCAAGCTACCGCTCAAATTCGCCGGCCTCGATCCGTTCGCCTCGCGCTTCCTGCTGACCTTTGCGCTGGGACCGACGCTTCTCTCGGTGGCTCTGGCACTCGCCGCGCGTACGGGCATGAAGGACATGTGGGGGCTGCCGATGTTCAATCTTTCGGGGCTCCTCGTCGTGGCGCTGCTCGCGGATGCCTTCACCGAGAGTTCGCTGAGAAGACTGGCCATCGGCGCAACCGTTCTCCTTATTGTGGTTCCGCTCGGTTATGCGGCCGTCGTGCTGTTCGGCGGCAGCTTTGCAAGGCACCCGGCTGGCGTGAACTGGCCGCAGGTCGCCATGTCGCGGCGTTTTCACAATATCTGGCACGCCAAGGTGAACGGCCCCCTCAAGATCGTCGCGGGCGATGCCTGGGTCGCGGGGCTGGTTGCGCTGACTGCGCCCGACAGGCCGTCAATCTTCACCGACGGAAATCCGACGCTGGCGCCTTGGATCACCCCCGAGCGGCTGGCCAGGGAAGGCGCCCTCGTCGTCTGGCGAGAGAAAGGTGTCGCATCACCGCCTCCGAAGCTGCTCGCGGCTCTCGTCGGCCAGGCGCCGCAGGAGGAAGCAAGTTTCGCATGGCCGGACCGTATGAACCGGCCGCCGCTGCGGATCGGCTACGCCATTATCCCGCCGTCGGCCGGCGCGCCTGCGGACGGATCGAAACTCAGCAGCAACGCGTCCGGAACAAGCAACTAAGCCGGCACTTTCTGCAGCACCGGCGCGCGCTCGACCGTCTCGATGGTCGCCCGCGCCCTCTCGGCCAAAGCGGCTGGCGCTTCGAGGCGGCTGGCGCCGTTCATCAACAGCGTAATCATCGCCAGAATGCCGGTCTGCAGGAACAGCGACAGGCTGAAGCCGGTCACGGACGTCACCCACCCCGGTGTCGCCATGCCGATCAGCTTGAGCAGCATCGCCATGGTGATGCTGATGCTGGTCAGCGCAGCCATCGTACCGCAGACGACCGCCATCCGCGTGACCACAGCATCGCCGAACACCATCACCGCGCGCATACCATGCAGGACCAGCGAGACGAAATTCATCTTCGACTGGCCGAAATAGCGCTTTGCCCGGTTGGTCGGGATCTCGGCCCGCCGCAGCCTTGCCTTGACGACCGCGCCGGCGACATGCGTCCAGGTTTCATGCATGGCCGCCAGCCGCCGCAGCGCGCGCGGGGTGAGCACCATGAAATTGCCGAAGCGGATCACCTGGCCGGTCAGAAGGCGGAAGGCCTGCCGATAAAGCGTGTAGAAGGCACGGAAGAGCAGCGACTCGCTGCGCTTGGCGCGCTGGGCGACCGCCACGTCCAAATTCGTGCTGCGAACGGCGGAGAGCAGCACGGCCAGCGCCTCCGGCGCGTCCTCGCCATCGGAATCCATGACGATGCAGCCGGCGACCCGGTCGAGGGAGGCGGCGTGGACAAGGCCGATGGCGATCGCCGATTGGTGGCCGACATTGCGGGCGAGATGCAGCACCTCACCGCTGAGGCCGGCCGCGGCGATGTCGTCAAAGGCCGGCGGCGCGATAAGTGAGCCGTCATCGACGGCGATGACGTGAAGCTCGATGCCGAGACGCTGCGCCGCCAGCGCGCGGCAGAGGGCGCCGAAACTTTCGCTGTCTTCGAAGACGGGCGTCACCAGCGCCCAGCGTTCCATCCCCATCTCACATCACGCGCTGGAGCGCGTCCTTCCCGAAATCGCGCAAAAGGCCGTCGAAATAGGCGATGGTTTGGGTGAGGCCCTCGCGCAGCGGCACTTTCGGCTCCCAGCCCAGCTTTTCGCGCGCCAGCTCGACGGCAGGCCGGCGGCGGACGGGATCGTCCTGCGGTAGCGGCCGCTGCACGACTGACGAGCGGCTTCCTGTCAGCTCGAGCACGGTCTCGGCCAACTCGGCGATGGTGATCTCGTTCGGGTTGCCGAGATTGACCGGTCCCGGTTCCGCGCCCTCCAGCGCCATGTAGCGCGTCAGCCCCTCGATCAGATCGTCGACATAGCAGAAGGAGCGCGTCTGCGAGCCGTCGCCGGCAATGGTGATCGGCGCGCCGCGAAGCGCCTGCATGATGAAATTCGACACCACCCGCCCGTCATTCGGGTGCATGCGCGGGCCGTAAGTGTTGAAGATGCGGGCAACGCGTATATCCACGGCATGCTGGCGGTGATAGTCGAAGAACAACGTCTCGGCGCAGCGCTTGCCTTCATCGTAACAGGAGCGCGGCCCGATCGGGTTGACGCTGCCCCAGTAGCTTTCCTGCTGCGGGTGCATGGACGGGTTTCCATAGACCTCGCTGGTCGAGGCCTGCAGGATGCGGGCACCGGTGCGCTTGGCGAGGCCGAGCATGTTGATGGCGCCATGCACCGAGGTCTTCACGGTCTGCACCGGGTCGTGCTGGTAATGATAGGGGCTCGCCGGACAGGCGAGATTGTAGATCGCATCGACCTCGACATAGAGCGGGAAGGTTACGTCGTGGCGCTGAAGCTCGAAATGGGGCTCGCTGAGCAGCGCCCGGACATTGTCCTTGGTGCCGGTGAAAAGGTTATCGATGCAGAGAACGTCGGTCCCGTCCCGCAGCAGGCGTTCGCACAGATGCGAGCCGATAAAGCCAGCCCCGCCCGTCACCAGAACGCGCATGCGCAGATGTTTCATGAAGACTGCCCCTCGCCCGGTTGGCGGCCATCTAGCGCCGCCAAAGCGCCGATGCAAAGGGATTTCTAAGCTTGCCAATAAGGCAGGCCGAAGGCGCGAGCGCGAAGGTCGCTTCGGACGCGCCGGATTGCTCCGTTTTGGAACAGATTGCCGTCAGATGTGGGGGGAACCGGCGAGCGTGACGACGCCGCGCACCACGACATAGATGCCGACGCTGGCGACGACGCCCGCGAAAATCAGACGAAGCGTCTCCCGACCGGAGGCCAGGCGCTTGGCCATGCGCGCGCCGATCAGGCCGCCAAAGACCCCGCCGGAGATGAATAAGGCTGCGAGCCACAAATCGATCACGCCGGAAAAGGTGTAATTGGCTGCCGTAGTCAAACCGAAGACCGTCACCGAGACGAGCGAGGAGCCAACCGCGGCGAGCATGGACATGTCGGTCGCCGCGATCAGCCCAGGCACGACGAGAAAGCCACCGCCGATGCCGAAAAAGCCGGACAGCGCGCCCACCAACAGGCCGTAAGCCGCCAGCTTCGGCATCAGAGCGGTAGCGGAGGCGCGCGTCAGCTTGACGTGCGGATTTCCGATCGATGCCTTTTTCTCGCCATGACGGCGGCAATCGCGATCATCACGAGGCCGAACAGCAAGAGGAGCTTCTGCCCGTCTAAGGCCTTGCCGAGGCTCGATCCGATAAAGGCGCCGGCGATCCCAGCCAAGGCGAATACACTGGCGCACTCCCATTTGACGTTCCGCGCCTGAGCATGCTGGATCAGATTGGCGAAGGCGGTCAGCGCCACGGCCAGGGCGCTCGTGCGATGGCGATGTGGGGCGAGCCGACGCCGACGACATAGACGAGGAGCGGCACGGCGAGCACGGAGCTGCCGCCGCCGATCAGACCGAGTATGAAGCCGACCAGCGACCCGGATGCAAAGCCTAGGATCTCGGTCGTCATGATTCCGGCTCTGCCAAGCATGGCCGCTCCATCCGAGCGCCCTGGCGGTGGCGCTGAGCGCCATGTTCATCTCGCCTTGCAGAAAGTTTCGTCAGCATCAGAGCTTGTTGACCGGCACTTTGAGATAGCGTGTGCCGTTGTCTTCCGCGGGCGGGAGCTTTCCGGCGCGGATATTCACCTGGATCGAGGGAATGATCAGCTTCGGCATATCGAGCGTCTGGTCGCGCGCGGTACGCATGGCGACGAACTCGTCCTCGGTCACGCCGTCGCGGACATGGATATTGTTCGCCCGCTCCTCGGCAACAGTGGTCTCCCAGCGGATGTCGCGGCCGTTCGGGCCGTAATCGTGGCACATGAACAAGCGCATCTCGCCGGGCAGCGACAGCACCTTCTTGATCGAGCGGTAAAGCTCGCGGGCATCGCCCCCGGGGAAATCGGCCCGGGCGGTGCCGCCGTCCGGCATGAACAGCGTGTCGCCGACAAAGGCCGCATTGCCGATCACATGCGTCATGCAGGCGGGGGTGTGGCCCGGCGTATGGATGGCGAAGGCGTTCATCGAGCCGATCTTGTAGGTGTCGCCGTCCTTGAACAGCCGGTCGAACTGGCTGCCGTCGCGCTGGAATTCGGTGCCTTCATTGAAGATCTCGCCGAACACCTCCTGCACGACCCTGATGTTCTCGCCGATGCCGAGCTTGCCGCCCAGCTTGCCCTGGATGTAAGGCGCGGCGGAGAGGTGGTCGGCATGGGCGTGTGTCTCGATCAGCCATTCGACCTTGAGGCCGTGATCCTGAACGAATTTGATGATCTTGTCGGCGGATTCGTAGCTGATGTGTCCGGCCGCATAGTCGATATCCATCACGGAATCGACGATCGCGCAGGACGTCGAATTGGGCTCCTTGACGACATAGGAGATCGTATTGGTGGCCGGGTCGAAAAAATGCGTGACCTCGGGTTTCACCGTCAGATCGATCGGGTAGTCTTGTGGCATTTTGTCCTCCTTTCGATGCGGGGCGCGATGCCGAGGGGGTTTGGCGTCACGCCCGTATTTTGCCGCTAAGCGGGCAGGTCCCGATGCCGAACAGCGCATACGCCGGGCAGAAACCGAACAGCGCAGTGGCCAGCGGAACGAGTCCTATGAGGCCCCACAGACTTTTGGGACCGACAAACACGAGGCTCAACAGAGCAAGTCCAACGACGATCCGCAAAACGCGGTCGACGGTTCCAACATTGGCTGACATGGCTCGTGGTCTTTCTCCGATTGCACTGGGAGAAAATGGACCCGAAAGCGCCATGCGTCTGTAACTTAGTCACACATGACCGCAGTTCATCCGGCTTCGTCGGCCAGAGCCGAAATCGCCTCGCGGTTGTCGATCACGAGCCCGCCGCGCACGATGGTCAGCCAGCCCCGCCGCTGAAACTCGTTGAGCAGGCGGCTGACGACCTCCCGCGCTGTGCCGAGTTCGGAGGCAAGCTGCTGCTGTGTGACCGAAAGCTGGTTGCTGCCATTGGCAAGCGCGACGATCCGCTCCGCGAGCCGGATATCCAGCCGCGAGAAGACGATGTCGTCGATCACCCGGAACAGGTCGGTCACGCGGGCGCTGAAGGCGGTGAAGACGAAGCGCCGGAATTCCGGCGAGCGCGCGATGAGATCGTCGAAGGTCGCCCGCGGAATGGCAACGGCAGTGATATCGGTCTCCGCGGTCGCCTCGGCGAGATAGTCCTCATAGCTCATCAGGCAGGCGGTGGTCAGCGCGCAGCTTTCGCCCGCCGAGACGCGGTAGAGCACGATTTCTCGGCCGTTCTCGGAGACCTGCTGCACCCGGATCGTGCCTTCGAGGAGGAGCAGAAAATTCTCCGGCGCCTGGCCCGGCCCGAAAATGCGGCTCCTCGCCGGCAGGCGAATGACGCGGCTGCGGGCTTCGAGCGCCGCGCGCTGCTCGGCGTCGAGCCTGGCGAGGTTCGGAAAACGTTCGATCCAGCCTTCCTGCTGCGACATGGGCCGTCTTTCTAGCGGGAGGGAGAAGCGCAGCGCCTGCGACCGCAAGGCGACAAGCGCACCGGCAGTGTGTTTGTAGTCTTGCTGTGAAGGCAGATCCTTGATGAAGCTCAAAACACGCAAACGGATTCCGGATTCCAGGGACAACACAGAGCATATATTTCGCATCGCGCGGCTTTTCTAGTGTGGCGTCTCGCATTTGCCTTCCCCCTCGCGGCGGTCTCGACAAGGCAATTGCGAGACATAAGCCACACTGGAAACTTTGAGTGTTCTAGTGTCCCGTCTCCGAATTGCCGGAAGTGGTTGCGGCAAATTGGTCGGCAATTCGGAGACGGGATACTAGTGTGGCGTCTCGCATTTGCCTTCGCGTTTACCGCGGCCTCAATAAGAAATGGCAAGACGGGACACTAGTCCACGACCCACATCCGCAGAAGGTTGGTCAACGACTTCGAAATGAGGTCGAACTCGGCCGTCTTGCCGTGCCGGTCGAACATTGCGCGCTGCGCGGTCTCCAGATCGAACAGCAATTCGCGCTGGCCCGGCTCGCGGATAAAGCTGCGCACCCAACCGACCATCACCAGTCGCTCGCCTCCGGTGACCGGCGCGACCCGGTGCAGCGAGGTCGAGGGATAGGCGAAGACGCCGCCGGCCTCGAGCTTCACCGCGTCCTCGCCGCCCGGCGTCTCGACGATCAGCTCGCCGCCCTCGTAGCTCGCGGGATCGGAGAGAAACAGCGTGAACGATACATCGGTACGCCGGCCCTGCATGATCGCATTGTCGACGTGGCTGCCATAAGCCTGACCGGCGCCATAGCGGGAGAACAGCACGCCGATGAAGTCCTTCGGCCTGACTGCCATTTTGAATAGCGCATGCGCACCGACGCGTTCGACGAAGCGGTCGCGAAGCTCCTCGACGGCGACATCCCTCACCGCTTGCTGATTGTCTTTGACGCCGGCGGCGGCCCAGCCGGCGGTGCGCCGTCCGCTTTCGAATTTGGCGCCGTCGAGAACCCGCCTCGCCTTCTCGATCTCGGCGCTGCTGAGAACATCGGCGATTGAAATTTGCATAATGCGGTGCTCCCTTTCATCACGCTGCAGTAAATCGCGTCTATAGGCTTTATCGCGGCGATTGCTTCGACGCCAATTTCAACGTATTCGTGTCCCAAGTAAAAATCTAAGTTGTTGTGAATTATTATAATTCTAAACTGAGCATCGACGAGATGCATTAGACGGGGTGACTGCAATGACAAGACGCCGAACACAGAAGATCTGGCTTGGGGTTGGCGCTGCCGCGCTGATCGGATCGGGTGCCGCTCAATCGTCAATGGCCGGAGACGGTCCGTCTCCTTCAATGACCGCGCCAGCAGGCAAAGCGATGCAGCTTGCCGAGCCGGGCATGAAGCACGAGGACGGCGCTCAAGGAGCGGGCGGCTCCGACGCCAAAGCCGCCGCTCAAGGCGGCGAAGCCGGCGAAGCAGGCGAGGGCGGCGCCGGCGGTCTCGACCCGCGCGTGAAGTTCTTCCGCAATATGGGCCTCGTCCGCGGCCATCTTCTCGTCGGCGACGAACTGGTCAAGCAGGGGCGCTGGGACGACGCTCTGCCGCATTTCCACCATCCGATCGAGGAGCTTTATCCCACCATCAAGCCGACGCTTCAGGGGCAGGGCGTGCGCCAGTTCGACAACGCGCTGAAGGCGCTTGCGCAGACCGTGCAGGCGAAGAAGCTGGAGGCTTATGCGGCGGCGTGGAAAAGGGTCGATGAGGAAATGACGAACGCCAATAAGCAGATGAGCAAGTTCCTCAAGCCGCGTGTCGGGATGACCGTGCAGACGGTGCTGGCGATGCTGAAGTCGGCCGCCTCCGAATATAACGACGCGCTCGAGGACGGCCGGATCGCCAATCCTGTCGAATATCAGGACTCGCGCGGTTTCGTCTGGTATGCGGATCTGCTCGTCGATCGCATTGCCGGTGATCTCGGAAAGATCGACAAGGACGGGCTGGCTCAGCTCCGCGAGGGATTTGCCGAGCTGAAGAAGGCATGGCCGACGGCGGTGCCGCCTGAGAACCCGATCAAGGATCACGATACGGTTCTTGCCGATATTTCCCGCATCGAGCTTGCGGCCAGTCCTTTTCTGAATGCGGGGGGATGAGCGGTTTTCTCGTAAATAAGCGGCGTGCGCATTTGCGTACGGCTTGGCTGGTGCTGGCGGCGTTTGCGGCTGGGCTGGCGAGCGTCACGCTCGCCGGCCATCTCGCCGCCGGCCTCGAGGCCAAGGATGGCGATGCGGCGCTGGCGCAGCTGAAACGGCAGTTCCGCCGCCCCGATTTCATCCCCGTTCCCGCCGATAACATCCCCACGCCGGCCCGCATCGCTCTGGGCAAGCGGCTGTTTAATGAGACCCGGCTGTCCGGCAACGACAAGATCGCCTGCTCGACCTGCCACGATCCTGCGCTCTCCTATACGGATGGCGTCGCGCGCGGCAAGGGTATCGCCAAATTGCCCCTCCCGCGCCACACGCCCTCGCTCTGGAATGTGGCGTGGGCGCGGGCTTACTTCTGGGACGGGCGCGCCGACAGCATCGAGGCGCAGGCGCCGATCCCGATCGGCAACCCGAACGAGATGGGCCAGCCGCTCGCACGCGGCGCGGAAAAGATCGCCTCCGATCCGAGCTACACCAGGGATTTCGCCAAGGCGTTTCCGCACCACCCGCCCATCACGCCCGATCACATCGACAAAGCGATCGCCAGCTTCGAGCGCACGCTGGTTTCGCCGCCCACGCGCTTCGACCGCTGGATCGAGGGCGACGCCAAGGCGCTGTCGGCATCCGAGATCCGCGGCTTCAAGCTGTTCACCGGCAAGGCGCAATGCACGAACTGTCATTCGGGCTGGGCCTTCACCGATTACGGTTTCCACGATATCGGTTTGCCGGGCGACGATCTCGGCCGCGGCCCGATTATCGGGCTGCCCGCGGTCAATCACGCTTTCAAGACGCCGAGCCTGCGCGAGCTGGTGTGGACCGCGCCCTATATGCATGACGGCTCGCTGGCAACGCTCGACAATGTCATCGACCATTATGTGTCCGGCGGCATTATGCGGCCGACGCGGTCGCCCGATTTTCCCAAACATCTCTCGCTCGGCAATGACGAGCGCAACGACCTGATTGCTTTCCTCGAAAGCCTGTCGAGCGATCTGCCGCCGAAGCCGGCGACGGATATACCCCTGGAGAATGGTGCCACGCTCGCCGAAAAACAGCCCGCCATCACCACCTCGATGGTCACGCAGAAGAACAAGACCTTCAGGCCCGGCCATATCGAAATCGCCAAAGGCGAGACTTTGACCGTCGTGAACGACGATACGCGGCCGCATAATGTGCGGATTGCCGATCCGGGACTGAAATACAATTCCGGCGTTCAGGAGCCGGGCGAGCGCATCGCCATCCCGTTCAAGCAGGCGGGCTCCTTCGAGGTGTTTTGCGGCATTCACCCGAATATGCGCCTGACGGTGGATGTGAAGTAACGCCCCCGCGCGTTTTGGTTGACAGAATCCGCCCCTCCCGCATGTGATGATGTATTTGCGACCTAAGGGGAAATGCGGATGGGCTTTGATTTTTCATTTGCCGGCAAGGCGGCAATCGTGACCGGCGCCAGCCGGGGTATCGGCCGGGCGATCGCCATGGAGCTTGCCCGGCTCGGCGCCAGTGTCGCCGTTGTCGGGCGTTCTCAGGCTGATCTCGAATCGGCGGCGCGCGACATCGAGGGGCTGGGGCCAGGGCGCTCGTCTGCGCGGCCGATCTACGCGCCGTTTCCGCGCCTGCCCAGGTCGTCGACAAGACCGTCGCTGCCTTCGGCTGTCTCGACATGCTCGTCAACAATGCCGGCGCCACCAAGCGCGGCGGCTTCTTCGCTCTCGCCGACGAGGACATGGTCGACGGATTTGCGCTGAAGTTCCACGGCACGGTCCGCTTCTGCAAGGCGGCCTGGCCGCATCTGAAGGCCGCGCGCGGTACTATCGTTAATATCGCCGGCATCGGCGCGCACACGGCGGCGGCCGAGTTCACCATCGGCGGGCCGGTCAATTCGGCCCTGATCAATTTCACCAAGGCCATTGCCGAGCAGGCGATGCGCGGAGGCATCCGGGTGAACCTCGTCAATCCCGGTCATATCGAGACCGACCGGCTCACGGGCCGCCTGAAAAAATTCGCCGGCGAGCGTGGGCTCAGCTATGAGGACGCGGCGGCCGAACGGCTCCGGTCCATGGGCCTCACGCGTTTCGGCAAGCCGGTCGACATTGCGCGCATGGTGGCGTTTCTCTGCTCGCCTTTCGCCGATTACGTGCACGGCGCCACGATCGACGTCGACGGCGGTGCGACGCGCGGCATTTAGCAGCGCGGCTGACATCGGCGGCGTTTCGCGGGATACTATCGGACAAAGCGCCCGGAAAAGGGTGCGGTCCGGCCCGTGCCGGATGACAGGAACCGCCAAAGGGAGGAGCCAGCGAGGTGGCTTACGAGACGATCCTCTACTCGGAAGACGGGCCCATCGGTACGATCACGCTCAACCGGCCGCACGACGGCAACATGTTCACGCCGGTGATGTGCCACGAGGTCCGCGACTGCATCAACGAAGTCCGCCGCGAGACCCGAACGCGCGTCCTGGTCATCACCGGCGCGGGCGACCGCTTCTTCTGTATTGGCGGGCGCAAGGAAGGCATGGAAGAGACCAAGCTCTATGCCGGGGTGCTGCCGACGCTGGAAATGTATGAGTTGATCGACCGGCTGCAGAAGCCCGTCATCGCCAGCGTCAACGGCTTCGCGGTCGGGGGCGGCAACGTGCTGCAGATGGTCTGCGATCTGACGATCGCCAAGGATAGCGCCATCTTCCGCCAGGTCGGACCGATGATGGGCTCGTTCGATGCCGGCTACGGCACCTGGTATCTGGAGGATCTGGTCGGCAAGAAGCGCGCCAAGGACATCTGGTACCGAAACGCCAAGATGACGGCGGCTTACGCCCTGGAGATCGGCCTCATCAACAAGGTGGTGCCGGATGATCGGCTGGCGGAGGAAACCCGCAGCTTTGCGCTGGAGGTCGCCGAGCGCGGCGCCTTCGCGCTCGCCTCGATCAAGGCGTCCTTCAACGCGCGCCATGGTGGCGTCAGCGGCCTCTCCAGGATGGCGCATGACCTCCTGTTGCGCGGCTATCTCGACAGCGAGGAGTTGCACGAGCTCTCCGAGGCCTTCGCGGCGCGGCGCAAGCCGGATTCGGAGACATTCGGGCACTAGCGATGCGGGCTTTTCTGACACTCCACGATCCCCTCAAGGCGCGGGACTATTACGCCGTCGGGCTGTGGCGCGACGAGACGTTCTACGCGCTCCTCGCCCGCAATGCGGAGGCACGCGGTGATGCGCCCTGCCTGCTGGACGCCTCGCGCGCGCTCACATGGAGCGAGCTGCGTTTGCGTGTCGATGCGCTTGCCGAGATGCTGAGCGGCCTTGGCCTCGTTGCCGGCGACCGGGTGTCGATCTGGATTGGCAACCGCATCGAGGCGGTGACGACCTTCCTGGCATGCGCCCGCAACGGCTATGCCTGCAATCCCTCGCTGCATCGCACCTATGCCAGCGGCGAGATCCGGGGTTTGCTCGAACGTCTCCGCTCGCGCGTGCTGCTGACGCAGACCAGTTGGGGCGCGGATGGCGTAAGCAGCGACCCGGAAGGCGCGCTTGCCGCCCTGCCCGATCTGGTCCGCATTCTTCATCCGGATGATCTGCCGGCGGCACTTGCCCAGCCGTCCACGCTGCCTGTATGGGACGATCCCGACAGCGTCCGCTATCTGGCTTTCACCTCCGGCACCACCGGCCCGCCGAAATGCGTCATGCATTCCGACAATACGCTGCTCGCCAATGCGCGCGACATGGTCCGCGACTGGAGCCATGGGCCGGAGACGGTGCTGCTGACCCTGAGTCCGCTCTCGCATCACATCGCCTGGGTAGCCGTGGCGCAATGGCTGCTCGCCGGCTGCACGCTGGTGCTCGACGATCCGCCTCCAGGCGTGAGCCGGCTCGACTGGCTGATTGCGACCGGCGCGACCTATGTCATGGGCGTTCCGACCCATGCCATCGACATTCTCGCGGAGCAGCGGCGGCGCGGTCTCGCACGGCTTGGGCAAGTCTCGGTATTCTATATGGCCGGTGCGCCGATTCCGCCCTCGGTCGGCGAGGCGTTCGTCGCGCAGGGCATCAAGCCGCAAAATGTCTATGGTATGACCGAGAATTCCTCCCACCAGTACACCCATCCCGTCGATGATGCTGCGACCATCATCAGGACCTGCGGGCGCGGCGGCCCCGCCTATCAGGTGCGCATTTTCGATCCGGTCGATCCGGATCTAGAAGTGCCCATCGGCACGATCGGCCAGATCGGCGGCAAGGGCGCGGCGCTGATGCTCGGCTATTTCGGCAATCAGGAGGCGACGGAAAACAGCTTCAACCGCGACGGCTGGTTCCTCTCCGGCGATCTCGGCTCGCTCGATGCTGCGGGCAACCTGACCATCGAAGGCCGGCTCAAGGACCTGATCATCCGCGGCGGTCACAATATTTATCCGGCGCATATCGAGGCGTTGGCGCTGCGTCATCCGGCGATCGAAAAGGCAGCGGCTTTCCCGGTTGCGGATGAGCGGCTTGGCGAGAAGGTCTGCCTTGCCGTTATCGGCGAGGTCGATGCGGCGGTGCTGCTCGCGCATCTGGGCGATGAGGGCCTCTCCCGATACGACATGCCGGAATACTTCCTGCGGCTCGACGCCTTCCCGCTGACCGCCAGCGGCAAGATCCTCAAGCGCGAGCTGGTCGTGATGGCGCAGCGCGGCGAGATCGTACCGATCTCCGTCCGCTTCGATGCCGCGCGCAGGGAGATCGCCTGATGCGGGTCGACCTTTCCTTCGAGGACGAATTCGCGGTGCTGATGCTCAACCGCCCCGAAGCGCTCAACGCGCTCAGCTTCACCATGCTGCGCGAGATCGGCGACGCCTTCGACGCCGTTGCGGTCTCCGATGCGCGCGCGCTCATCATCACCGGCGCTGGCGAGACGGCCTTCTGCGCCGGCGCCGATATCAAGGAGCTGCGCCACCGCGATCTGATGAGCCAGAAACGCGGCGCCGAGCTCGGCCAGGCGGTGTTTGCCAAGCTCGACACCCTGCCGATGGCATCGGTGGCGGTCATTAACGGCTACGCTTTCGGCGGCGGGCTGGAGCTGGCGCTCGCCTCGACCTTCCGGCTGGCGACGCCGAACGCCAAGATGGGGCTGCCCGAGATCAAGCTCGGCCTGATCCCCGGCTATGGCGGCACGCAGCGTCTGCCGCGTCTCATCGGCGAGGCGCGCGCCTTGGAGCTGATCATGACCGGGCGCACCGTCTCCGCCGAGGAAGCCGAGCGCATCGGCCTCATCAGCCGGATCGTCAAGCACGACCCGATCGATGCCGGCAAGGCCTTCGCCTCGGAATTCACGCGGCACGGCTTGCCGGCGCTGAAATTTGCCCGCGAGGCGGTGTCGCGCGCGCTCAACCTGCCCATCCATGAGGGGCTGAAGCTGGAGGCGGATCTCTCGACGCTGGCGTTCCAGACGCATGATGCCGAGGAGGGCATGGCGGCATTCGAGGAGAAGCGGAAGCCGGATTTCAAGGATTGCTGACGGTTGCCGCAAGTGTCGCGTGCCAGGAAGCGGATGAAATGAAGATTTTCGAGCAGCTTCAGAGCCGGCGCAACTGGTCCGAGGATGAGCGCATGGTGCTCGACAGCGTCGCCCGAGTTTGCGCGGAGGTGATCGCGCCCGCGGCGGCTGAGTATGATGCGACCGGCGCGTTTCCCTGGGCGAATGTGAAGGCGCTCAATGATCTCGGCCTCAATGCCATCTTCGTACCGGAAGCCTATGGCGGCGCGCCCATGCGCTTCTCGCTCTACCTGGAGACCGTCAAGCTGATCTCGGAAGCCTGCGCCTCGACCGGCATCATCTACGCCACCAATTTCCACGGCATGAAGCCGCTGATCGATTTCGGCAGCGAGGAGCAGAAGACGCGCCTCTTGCCGGGCATCGCCGGTGGTGGGCTCGGCGCACTCGCCATCACCGAGACGACGGCCGGCTCCGACGCCACGGGCATGAAGACCCGCTTCACGCCGGATGGCGACGAGATCGTCATCGACGGGGCCAAGATCTTCATCACCAATGGCGACGTCGCCGACCTGTTGCTGGTGTTCGGCAAATGGAGCGAGACCGACGGTGCGAAGGCGGCGATTTCGGCGCTGATCGTCGAGAAGGGCGCCCCTGGCTTCTCCATCATCCGCAAGGAAGAGAAGATGGGCCACCGTGCGTCGTCGACAGCTGCGATCGCCTTCGACCGCTGCCGCGTGCCGCGCGCCAACCTGCTCGGTGAGCCCGGTGACGGCCTGGCGCTGCTTCTCGCCTCGCTCAACAAATCCCGGCCGTCGGTCGCAGCCCACGCGCTCGGCATTGCCCGCGCCGCCTTCAAGGACATGATCGCCTATATGAACGAGCGTCGGCAGTCCGGCCGCCGCATCATCGACTTTCAGGGCAATCAGTTCACCATTGCCGATCTGGCCACCGACCTTGCCACGGCCGAGAACTGGCTCGACTATGTGGCGGGGTTGATCGAGGCGGGCGCCACTGATTTCGGCCTCGAAGCCTCGATGGCGAAGATGCGCGCCTCGGACCTGGCTATGCGCATTGCCACGGAGGCGGTGCAGATGCATGGCGGCTATGGCTATTGCCGCGACTTTCGCGTCGAGCGGCTGATGCGCGACGCCAAGATCACGCAGATCTGGGAAGGCACCAACCAGGTGCACCGGCAACTCATCGGACGGAGCTTTGCCGCCAAATGACCGAGGCGATCAAAACCGTCGCCGTCTGCGGCGCTGGCGGGACCATGGGAGCTGGCATCGCGATCGTCGCCGCGCGCGCCGGCTTCCGGACGCTCTGCTACGATGTCGCCGAGGCGCCGCTGCAGAGGGCGCGGGATCAGAGCGCGGCGTTTTTCGCCAGATCGGTCGAGCGCGGCAAGATGACGGCCGAAGCGCGCAACGCCGTCCTGGACCGGCTCGTCCCGGTCTCCGATCTCGAAGCGCTCAGCGAGGCGGATCTCGTCATCGAGGCGGTGTTCGAAGCGCTCTCCGTCAAGCGCGAGCTGTTCGCCGCGCTGAACCGGATCTGCGCGGAGCGCACAATCTTCGCCTCCAACACCTCCACCTTGTCGATCACCGAAATCGCCTCCGGTTGTGGCCGCGATGACCGTGTCGTCGGGCTGCATTTCTGCCTGCCAGCGCAGCTCATGAAGCTCATCGAGGTCTCGCCCGGCATCAATACCTCGCCTGAAACGCTCGCCGCCGCCTGGGCCTGGTGCGAAGCGGCGGGGCAATTGCCGGTGAAGACGCAGGACAAGCCGGGCTTCATCCTCAATGCGCTGCTGGTGCCGTTCAACAACGACGCGATCCGCGCCGTCGAAGCGGGCGTCGCCACGCCCGGCGATATCGATAAGGCGATCAAGACCGCGCTCGGCTACAAAATGGGGCCGCTCGAGCTGGTTGACCTCGTCGGGCTCGATACGCAGCTGCGGCTCTGCGAGGCCTTTTATCCGATCACGCTCGATCCGCGCGCCTCGGCGCCGCCGCTCCTGAGCCGTATGGTCGCCGCCGGACGGCTGGGGCGCAAATCGGGCGCCGGCTTTTATGACTATGGCGGCAATAGCATGTTCGGCGCGTAAGGAGGACGCGATGCGCTACACCATAGAGCAGGCAGGCGAAAGCCGTTCCTTCCCCGAGGGCGACCCGTTTCTGGCCGGTGCGGTCGACGAGGCCGAGGTGCTGATCCTGCTCGGCGCGGCCTTCGCGCCGGACGAGACGCGGACGGCGATCCTGATCGAGCTGGGCTCGGACTGTCTTGGCGTGCATACCGGCGAGGCTGCTGGCACGGAAGGCTCGAACGCGGTCGGCTTCGCGCGTTACCGCAATGGCGATGATCCGCCCTCGCCGCTTGTCGAGCTGGTTCGCCAGCCGAACACCTCCGAAGCGGCGATCGAGGCGGCCCGCGCCGTTTTCGAAGCGGCGTGGCTGACGGTCGTCGTCTCCGCCGATCAGGCGGGGCGCATCATCGACCGGCTGGTGCGCCCGAAATATAATGTCGCGCTGCGCTTTCTCGATGAGGGGTTGGCGACCGCCAAGGACATGGACCTGACCTGCCGTCTCGGGCTCGGCTATCCAGATGGGCCGATCGAGCGGGTCGAGCGCGGCGGCCTCGGCCGCCACTACGACGTGACCAAGGCGCTCTTCGAGGTCTACGGAACGCCGGCCTATGCGCCTGCGCGCCGCGCGGTCGTCGCCAAGACGCGGGAGGGCAAGGCGTGACGCAGCCGCTTTCCGGCATCAAGGTTCTCGACTTCTCGACACTGCTGCCCGGGCCGATGGCCTCGCTGTTCCTTGCCGAAGCCGGGGCCGAGGTGATCAAGGTCGAGCGCCCAGGCAGCGGCGAGGATATGCGCGGCTACGAGCCGAGATGGGGCCGGCACAGTGCCAATTTCGCGCTGCTCAATCGCGGCAAGACCAGCGTTACGCTCGACCTCAAGACCGAGGAGGGCAGGGCGGCGGCGCTCGATTTCGCCCACGATGCCGATATCGTGCTCGAGCAGTTCCGTCCCGGTGTCATGGACCGGCTCGGTCTCGGCTATCGGGCGATGCGCGAGGTCAATCCGAGGGTTATCTATTGCGCCATCACCGGCTACGGCCAGACCGGTCCAAAGGCCGAGCGCGCCGGCCATGATCTCAACTTTATCGGCGATGCCGGGCTGCTGGCGCTGTCCTGTGGGCAGCCTGGCGCGCGCGTGGTGCCGCCTGCGCTGATCGCAGATATTGCCGGCGGTGCGATGCCCGCCGTCATCAACATCCTGCTCGCCCTGCGGCTCCGGGATCTGACCGGCGAGGGCGCTTTCCTCGACATCGCGATGTCGGAGAACGTCTTTCCTTTCACCTATTGGGCCATCGGCGGCGGCCTTGCTGCGGGGCAGTGGCCCGGCAATGGCGATGCGCTGGTGACGGGCGGCTCGCCGCGCTATCACCTCTACGATACGGCGGACGGGCGCATTGTCGCCGCCGCTGCGCTGGAGCCGAAATTCTGGGCCGCCTTTACCGAGGCGATCGGCCTCGATCCGGCTCTGCGCGACGACAGCATCGATCCGGCCGCCACGATCTGCGCCGTCGCCGCGATCATCGCCAGCAAACCGGCCGAGCATTGGCGGGCGGTGTTCACCGAGGCGGATTGCTGCTGCACCATCCTGCAGGACATCGAAAGCGCTCTCGACGATCCGCATTTTGCGGCGCGCGGGGTTTTCGACTACCGGGTGACGAATGAGGCGGGCGAGCGGATCACGGCGCTGCCTGTGCCCATAGTCCGCGCCTTTCGCGCGCCCGCCGGCGATCGCCCCGCGCCGGCGCTCGGCGGCTGCAATGACGCGGCCGACCACCCGAAAGGCTTCTCAGAGTAAGAGCGCGGCCGACCAAGCGCCGGGCCGTTCAGAAAATATTCGCGCGCTGATATTGCGGCGGCCAGAGATCGACATCGGCCTTCAGCGCCTTGGCGGCCTGGAGCACCCAATGCGGGTTGGCCATCAGCGCCCGGCCGAGAACGATGAGATCGGCTGAGCCGCTGGCGAGGATCCATTCGGCGAATTCCGGCGGGTGGATCAGCCCGACCGCGCCGGTTGCAATCCCGGCCTCGTGCCTGATCCGGGCGGCGAACGGCACCTGATAGCCGGGATGCAGCGCGATCTTCTGCCCCGGATCGACACCGCCGCTCGAGCAGTCGATGAGATCGACCGCGCCGGTCGCCTTCAGCATCCGCGCAACTGCGACCGTATGGTCGATGGTGAGGCCGCCCTCGACCCAGTCCGCGCAGGACAGGCGGACGAAAAGCGGCAGATGATCGGGCCACTCGGCGCGGACAGCGGCGATGAGCTCCATGAGGAAGCGCGCACGGTTCTCGAGGCTGCCGCCATAGCGGTCGCTGCGCTTGTTGGAGATGGGCGAGAGGAAGGAGTGCCCGAGATAACCGTGCGCGCCGTGCAGCTCGACGATCTTGAAGCCCGCTTGGAGCGCGCGCCGGGCGGCGGCGGCAAAGGCGTCGAGCACGCTCTGGATGTCCTCCGCCGTCATCTCCTGCGGCATCGGATAATTCGGCCCGAAGGGCAGCGGCGACGGACCGATCGGCTGCCAGGCGCCATTGTCGACAGTCAGCGGCTTGCCGCCCCGCCATGGCACATCCGTGGAGGACTTGCGTCCGGCATGGGCGAGCTGGACGGCCGGGATGGCGCCTTGTTGGGAAACGAAAGCCGCAATGGGCGCCAGGGCATCGCGTTGGGTGTCGTTCCAGAGGCCGAGACAGCTATGGGTGATACGGCCGCGCTCCTCGACATGGGTGGCCTCGGTGCAGACGATGCCGACGCCGCCGACAGCGCGCGCCCCAAGATGCGCCAGATGCCAGTCATTGGCGACACCGTCCTTGGCGCTGTATTCGCACATCGGGCTCAGCATCACGCGGTTGCGCGCCGTCACTGAGCGCAAGGTCAGCGGCTGGAAAAGGTGCGGACCGGCATCGGTCTTCCGAGTCACGCCAGTTGGCTGCGGCGCGGCCGATAACTGGGCGCCGCCGGCCATATTTCGAACAGAGTTGCTCATGAGATCGCGTTCCCCATGCATTGCATTCCGTTCGATGCATTTGGCGATGTTCTGGAAAAAAACCAGGAGGGCGACGCACTTCCGCGGCCGACTGTGCGCTGTTTTCAACAGCTTCCGTGGACGGCAAGCCGGTTACGTGGCTGTGACGTGGCCGCGCTCGATGCGGCAGGCGGCGGTGAGCAGGCCGCGCAGATGCACGTCGTGGGACTCGGCGACGAGGATGGAAACGCCATCGTTCTTCAGGCTGGCAAGCACGTCGGCGAGCCTTTGCGACAGCGCGGGGGCGAGGCCCTCGAAAGGCTCGTCGAGCAGCAGAAGCCGATGGCCGACCATCAGCGCGCGGCCGAGCGCCACCATCTTCTGCTGGCCGCCGGAAAGCTCGGCCGCCCGGCGCTCGCGAAAGCGTGCGATCTCGGGCATATGGCCATAGATCCAGTCGAGCCGCTCGCCGGCATCGGCGATCGTGACGGCGTCGGCGGGCAGCAGGATGTTTTCCTCGACGGTGAATTCCGGCACCAGCCGCCGGTCCTCCGGCATATAGCCGAAGCCCATGCGGCCGCGCTCATGCGCCGGACGGGCGAGGATCGGCTCGCCCTTGAAGCGCACCGCGCCATTGGCCTTGATGAGACCCATCAGCGCCCGCATCAGCGTGGTCTTGCCGGCGCCATTGCGTCCGATGAGACCGTGAAAGGCGCCGTCCTCGACCGTGAAGGTGACGTCGCGAAGGATAACCGCCGGCCCGATCGATACCTGAAGAGCAGCGATCTCAAGCATGGCTCGCCTCCGCCTCCGGCACCAGGACATGCGGTGTACCGGTCACGAATTGCTGCACCTGCGGATTGCTCAGGACCTCGCTAGGCGGCCCGTCGGCCAGCACAGTGCCTTCGTAGAAGGCGAGAACGCGGTCGGCGAAGCGGCCGATGATGTCCATGTCGTGCTCGACGAACAGAATGGTCATGCCATTCGCCGCCAGCGCGCTGATGACGATCTCCATCAGCCCGTATTTTTCCTCGATCGAGATGCCGCTGGTCGGCTCGTCGAGCAGGATGACGCGCGGCCGGCTGACGACCGCCATGGCGATATCGAGGATCTTGCGGACGCCCTGCGGCAATTGCTGAGCGGGCTTGTCGCGATAGGGTGTGAGCTGAAACCGGCGCGTGATCTCGTTGACGGTCTCGAAGGTTTCGCGGCGCATGAGCGGCGCCATCAGTTGCGAGAGGATGTTCGGCGGGGTGGTGGCGATTGCCGTCGCGATGGCAATGTTGTCGGATACGCTGAGCGAGGGGAAGGTCTGCGGCACCTGAAAGGAGCGCGCGATGCCGAGCCGCGCCACGGTGCGCGAGGGTAGGCCGGTGATGTCCTTGCCCTCGAAGGCGATGCTGCCGCGCGAGGGCTTCACATGGCCGGTGATCATATTGACGAAGGTGGTCTTGCCGGCTCCGTTCGCGCCGATGATGCCGGTGACCTCGCCGGGCGCGATGTCGAGGCTGATCCCGTAAATGGCGCGGAACCCGTCGAAGCTCTTTTCCAGATTGCGCACGGTGATGACCGGGGTCACGGCCCGACCCTCCGTGGCTCGCCGGCGGGCTCGGGCTCAGGCTCCGGCGCGGGTCGCGCGCGCGCCGTGAACAGCGTGCCGATGCCGGCGGGGAAGAACATAATGGTGGCGAGCAGCACCGATCCGAGGATGAGCTGCCAGCCATTCGGGAAGATCACCAGCGCCGCCGTGCGCACCAGCTCGAACAGCACTGAGCCGATGAAGGCGCCGGCGACCGAGGCCGAGCCCGCCATGATGGCGACGAAGACGAAGCCGCCCGAGGTTGTCCAATAGGACATATCCGGGTCGACATGGCCGACGGACATGGCGACGATCGCGCCGCCCGCAGCCGCCAGAATGCCGGCGATGATCAGCTTGAGATGCACGAGCCGGTTGGCGGAGACGCCGAGATATTCGACGCGGATCTCGTTCTCGCGCAAGGGAATGGAGGCTGCGCCTGCCACCGAGCGCCGATAGGCCAAGACGGCCAGTGTTGCCAGCGCAGCGCAGGTGAGCGCCAGCCAATAGACGCCGCTCGTGCGGGCGTTGCCTTCGAGCGGATAGCCGAACAGAGTGAATGTGGCGACATTGAAGCCGTCGGTCGAGCCGAGGGCCGCGCTTTTGACCAGCAGGCCGTAGAGGATCATCGAGAGGGCGAGGCTCAGCATGGCGAAGAAGATCTCGCGGTAGCGCGCCAGCAGAAAGCCGATCACGAAGGAGACGATGCCGCCGATCAGCATGGCGATGACGATGAGAACGAGCGCATCCGTAACGGCGGTGGAGCGCAGCGTCATGGCGACGCTATAGGCGCCGAGAGCAAAATAAAGCGCCTGGCCGAATGAGACGAGACCGGCGCGCCAGAGCACGATGAGCCCTAGCACGACGAGGCCGTTGCCGAGCGCGATGGTGCTCAGGCTGACCAGCCAAGCCGGCAGCAGCCAGGGGCCGAGGCTGAGCGCAACCAAGGCAATGAGGCCGAAGAGGAAATTGAGGTTCATGGGGCGGACCTCAAATCCTTCGCGGTTGCGGCCGCACGAACAGGCCCGACGGCCTGAAGGCCAGGACCAGCGCCATCACCGCATAGATCACGAACATCTCGACCTCCGGCAGCAGATGCACGGCCATGGCGCGCGACAGCCCGACGATCAGCGCGCCTAGCATGGCGCCCTGGATCGATCCCATGCCGCCGATGGCGACGACGGCGAAGGCAAGCACGA
Source organism: uncultured Alphaproteobacteria bacterium (assembly GCA_963798805.1). GTDB lineage: Bacteria > Pseudomonadota > Alphaproteobacteria > Rhizobiales > Rhodomicrobiaceae > CAVZCK01. Next base: position 844,801 of record CAWCVC010000010.1, on the reverse strand, counting down.
TCACCTCGACGCCGATGCCGAGCGAAACCGAGATCTTCGGTGCCATCAGCGCACCGCCGAGCGCGCCGAGCGCTGCGCCCGCGGCGAAGGTGATCAGAAAGACGCGGGACACGTTGATGCCGAAGGCCGCGGCCATCTCGCGGTCATGGATGACGGCACGCAGAATGCGGCCGATGCGGCTGTGATTGATCACGATCTGCATGACGATGGCGATGACGGCCGCGCAGATGACGAGGCCGATATCGTAATTCGAAATGATAAGATCGCCGGCGACGATGTTTCCGGCGGCGAGCAGCGGCTGATAGGCGAGCAGCGAGCCAGGCCCCCAGATCAGGATCAGCAATTCCTCCATAATTAGGAACACCGCATAGGTCACGAGCACGATGGTGATCTCGTCGCGGTCGTAGAAATGGCGGAGCAGTCCGCGCTCCAATATCACCCCGATCAGCGCGCCGACGGCCACGGCCGCCAGCGCCATGACCAGAAATCCGAACGCGACGGGCAAGCCTTTGTCGAAATAGATGCCGACCGCCGTCGCGGCCGAATAGGCGCCGAAAGCATAGCAGCCGCCATGGGCGACGTTGAGGATCTTCATGACACCGAAGATCAGGCTGAGCCCGACCGCCACGATGAACAGGTAAGCGGTATAAACGAGGCCGTCCATGACGATGGCGCTGATCAGCATGGCAATCGTCCGCTTCGGAATTCAGCATTCATCTTGCGACCCCCGGATCTCCCCGCACCTGACCCGCCGCCTGGCCTTCCCGGGCCGAAACAGCGCCGGACCGCGAGGCAGGGAAACCCCGCGCCGCGGTCCGGGTAGAGCTAGGCAATTAGCCGGCCTATTTGCATTTCGCGCCGGGCATTCCCGCCTTGAGCCACTCGATCGAGGTCTTGTCGGGCGGCGGGTTCACGCACTCCGCCGCGTAGTGGACGACATCGACGATCTCGGGCTTGTTGGTCTTGGTGTTGAACTTGAAGGTGCCGTAGGCCATGTCCGAGATGCCCTGGTGGCCGTTGCCGAGTGCCATCTTGATCGTCCCGCTCGGTCCCTGGAACTCGGCGCCTTTCAGGGCAGCCGCGACCTGGTCCTTGGTCGGACGCTTGCCGCCATTCGCCGCCGCGGCCTTGTCCCAGGCGTATTTCAGACCAAGCAGAGACTGCGCCATATGGTAGGACGGGTAGGTCGGCTCGGCGTTGAACTTCGCCTCATAGGCCTTGCGGAACCAGCTGTTGATCGTGCTTTCCGGCGCCATCACGCCATGCTGCCCACGCGCGCCGAGAATGGCGCCGTCAGGCATCTTGTTGCCGAGCCGGAACATGGCCAACTCGCCCGCCGTCAGCACCAGGGTCGAGCGGCTGGGCAGGGCGCGGGCAATCGCCTGCAGCACGAAGCTTTCCAGATCGCCGCCCCAGAGGCTGCTATGGGTGACCTTGGAGCCGGAGGTGAGGAGCGTGGTGATCTCGGCGCCGTATTCGCCGGCGAAGATCTTCGGGAACAGCTCGCGGTCAACCTTGACCTCGGGCTTGAGGGCCTTCATGGCGAGGGTGAAGTCGCGCCAGGAATCCTGGCCCCAGGCATAGTTCTGATTAATGCCGGAATAGGAAGCGAGCCCCGGCATCTTGTTGAGCACGTAGCGCGCGGCGGCGACATTGTCCATGGTCGCGTGCGCCGTGACGCGGAAAACATAGTCGTATTTGGCTTCCTCGAAAATGCGCGGCGTGCCGCAATCGTAAAGCAGCGTCAGCGTCTTCAGCTCTTCGGCGACCGGCGCGACGGCAAGGCAGTTGCCGGACGAGATATAGCCCACGACCGCGTCGACGCCCGAGCGCTGCACGAGATTGCGGTATTCAGTGACCTGCGTGGCGGCGGGGCCGGCCTCATCGACATAGACAGGGTCGATGGTGGCGCCGCCGAGCCCCTTCGAGGCGTAGGGCGCGGGGATCGAGCCGTCATTGATGCCGGCGATGACGATCTCGGCGGCGTTCTTGCCCGGAATTCCGAACGGGCCGGCGGCGGGGCCGGTCAGGAAAGACACGATGCCAAGTTTGACATTTTCCTGCGCGGAGAGCGGCTGGGGGCTCCCCATAAGCACGAATGCAAGTGCGGCGATGGCGGGCGTAAGCTTCCGCATCATTCCGATTTCCTCCCTTTTCCTGCTGGCGCGCCTTTTGGTTTTGTCGAAGGTGACGGGCATCGAGCGCGACAGGCGCCTTGCCCCTCCCTGTGCGGTCAGCGTCAATCAGGATCAGGCGATAAGCTCTTTCTGTCGAGTAGAAAAAAGGCGTACGGGCGGGCGGCGAGCGGCTGGTGCAACCGCCTGGTGCACGCTATCCCGATGGGACAACAGCGACTTTTGGTCTCGTGCGCTCTGGCCGCGTATCGGCGGCAGCACCGAAGCATTAGGCTGGCCGAAACCGAATTTTGGCCAACGGAGCGAGCGATGCTGCGCGCGGCTTACCTTTTCAACGTGCTTGTCATGGTGCCGGTCGCGCTCACGACGCTGCTGTCGCCGGCTGCTATGCGGTTCGTGTTCGAGAATAAGGTGCGGCACGTACCCGAGCTGCGGATCCTGGTCGGGTGTCTATGGACAGCAATCCTCATCTGTTCGCTGATCGGGCTCGCCGCGCCGCACCTCATGATCGGCATTCTGATCTTGCAAGTCGTCTACAAGTCGCTGTTTCTGGGATTCGTTGTCGTTCCGCTGGTGCTCAAGCGGGGGATCGACGCCGTGCCGCTCGGTGTCGCAGCGACCTTCGCGCTGATCGTGCTGGTCTGGCCCTTCGTCATCTATTCGGATCTGATGAATTGAGATGCAGCGTCCACGCGAGCGCACGTGCGCGCCCGGCTTTCCGCCGAGAAGGCCTCTTGCAATGCACTATGTCTTTGAGGAGCTTTTTTCGGTTCGCCGGGCCTGCCCCTCACCCTTTGACCCGACATCCGCTCTCACGCGGTCGGTACGCTCCGTTGCTTGAGCGAGCTGTTCGATGAGCATGTGAAACCGTTCAGGAACAGGCTCAGCCAGGATCTCGGAGTACAATCTCCTGAGCTTTGAGCCGATCTGCCGACCAATGAACTTCTCGCTTGGTTTCGGCTTGTTTAAGCTTTTATTAACCACCGCATCCATCGTTCATCTGCTTTTCGCGTTGATTTCTACGCAGAACCTGAATAATGTTTCGAGATTTGGACCTTTTCACCATCTTCGATTTAGTTTAATGCAATGGAACGCGATGCGTTCCGTATGTCTTTGTTTATAGACGCCTTGCCCCTCTAATGATTATATCGCATCACCGACTGGATACCGCCCGCCGGCCTTGGGGAGCCTATGGATACCATCGTTCACGAACTGAGAAGCCATCTGCCGTATGCCAGACGCTTCGCGCGCGCTTTGTCCGGAAGTCAGCAAAGCGGGGACGCTTATATTGTTCAGACCCTCGAGGCGATCGTCGCCGACCGCAGCGTGCTCGTGGACTATCAGAGCCCCAAGCTCGCACTGTATGCGACCTTGCTTGGATTGTGGAACTCGATTGCTATCAATCATGTTCCCGACGCCTCCGCGGCCGACCCCACCATCGCTTCTGCCGATCGCCGCTTGCAGGCACTAACACCGCGTCCCCGCCAGGCGTTCCTTCTCGTCAGTATGGAAGGGTTTACGCTTAGTGAAGCCGCCGAGATCCTGGGCGTAGACGAGGAAGAAGTCACGGAGCTGATCGAAGACGCCAACCACGACATCGCGGGCCAAGTGGCGACCGACGTGCTGATCATCGAGGACGAGCCGCTGATCGCGATGGATCTGGAAGGGTTGATGCAGGAGATGGGGCACCGCATTATCGGCATTGCCAGCACGCGGGCGGAAGCCGTTCGGCTGGCCTCCGAGCATCGGCCCGGCCTCGTGCTTTCCGATATCCAGCTTGCCGATGGCAGCTCGGGGCTCGACGCGGTGAACGACATGCTCGGCTCCTTCGAGGCGCCCGTCGTCTTCATTACCGCCTTTCCGGAGCGCCTGCTCACCGGCGAGAAACCGGAGCCGGCCTTTCTGATCACCAAGCCTTTCGATCCCAACCAGGTCAAGACCGTCACCTCCCAGGCCCTGTTCTTCGATCAGAGGGCTCATAAGGGTAAAGCGACAGCGTAGCCCCGCCCCGCGATCTCCCCGAATCCGATAAGCTTTGCTCCCTCAGGCAGTGGAACCTGCATGGGCCTCAAACGTTAGTGGCGAAGTGAAAACAACGTTGGAGGTCAAAATGCTGAGTTGGGCCCTCACATTTCTCATTGTCGCCATCATTGCCGCTGTATTTGGGTTTGGCGGCATCGCGGCAGGCGCGGCGGGTATTGCACAGCTTTTATTCTACATTTTTCTGATCCTGTTTGTGCTGTCGCTGGTCTTTCATCTTGTCAGAGGAGGCGCGCCACGAATTTAAATTCATTTACATTCTCTGAAAAAGGGACTGCTTGCCTGCGGTCCCTTTTTTGCATATTGCAAAGAATCTTAGCATATTATGTTAATTGTTTTTTTGATCTGACAGTGAGGGGAGGCGGTGGCCCAATTAATGGATGACGCCTTCCTGGGGAGCGCCAATCTGCGTCGTCTTCCATGAACCTGACTCCGCATGCAGCTATATTCTGCGATGTATTACTGTCTACCTCGTTTTTAATTAACGCCATTACACTTCTGTTTGCTCTCCGCCTGCGGGAATTTCTTGGCAGCTGGCTGACGGCGCCGCTGTCGTTCGCTGCGTTCGGCCTCGGGGGTGCTGCGCTCAGCATCGGCCTCTCGTCGCTCAACGCCGTTGGCGACCGGGATCTGATAGAAGCTGTGCTGAAGCTCGCATCGGCGAGCGCCCTCCTGACCGCCGCTTTTCTCGTCGCCATGTTCGTCCGCAGGGCCATGAAGCACAGGCGGCTGTTTCTGACGCTCTCGGATGCGGAACTCATAAAGCGGGAGCAGCGCGACCTGGCCCTTGCCAATACCGAGCTGGAAAAAAGCGTGGTCCGGCGCTCTTACGAGCTGGAGCGGGCAAATCGGCAGATGCGGCTGGCGCTGCTCGGTTCGGCGATCACCTTGTTCCGTCAGGACACGGAGTTGCACTACACCTGGATCTTCAACGAGCCGTCGCAAGCTCGGGAGAGGGACTATATCGGCAAGACCGACTGGGACATCTTCCCTGCCGACGTCGCCATGACGACGGCCGAGGTCAAAAACAGGGCGATGGCCACCGGCGAAGAGCAATCCGCCGAGGTCAAGGTCCGCCTGCCGGGCGGCATCCGATGGTATCTCCTGCGCTCGCAGCCCGATTACGACACCGAGGGCAACACTATTGGCACGATTTCCTGCGCCTTCGACATCACCGATCAGAAGCAGCAGCAGCAGCGCCAGCAGCTTCTGATGCGCGAGGTGACGCATCGCTCGAAAAACCTTCTCGCGGTCCTGCAAGGCGTGGTCCGCCAGACGGCACGCCGTACCCGTAATGTGGATGAGTTCATCGCCCGGTTTTCGGCGCGCCTTCACTCGATGGCGCGGTCTCACGATCTGCTTGTCAACGATGATTGGAGCGGAACCTCGATCGTCACGCTGATCAGGAGCCAGCTCGATGTGTTGTCGGATTTGGAGGTGGACCGCGTTCACATGGCCGGGCCGGACCTTCTGATGACTTCGGTCGCGGTTCAAAATCTCGGACTCGCCATCCACGAGCTGGCCACGAACGCGGTGAAGCACGGCGCGCTGACTGCACCGGCCGGCATCGTCGAAATCTCCTGGCTCCTCCTCGATCAGCCGGGTGAGGCCGGTACGGCGGATGGGGTGGGCTCGGAAGTGCATCTCATCTGGCGCGAGGTGGGGGGGCCGCCGGTCATGCCTGGCGTGGAGGGCGGGTTCGGCAGGACGCTGCTCGAGCGCGTGGTCGGGCAGGCGCTCGGTGGGAATGTCACGCTCGATTTCGCGCCAACGGGCGTCGTCTGCGCCATGACGCTGCCGGCCGTCCGGGTCATTGCCCATCGCGAATTGCCGGAGCTGCTGAAGCAACCGCCCGCCGCGGCAGCCGGCGGCAGCTAATCCGGCTGGTAGAGCATCGGACCGAAAAGTGCAAAGCGGTTTTCGGTCAAATCCGACGCCAAAACAAACAGGTAGAGGGGCGCTTCCGATTCCAATTTAGGGTCCGCCGCTCTAGCTGCGGGCCGTCAGATGAACGGACGGATCGAAGCGGGGCTGTTGTCGAACTCGGCAAGCTCGATCAGGCGGTCGCGGTCGAGGATATGGATCACGCCCTTCCGCCAGCTCAGCAGCTTGTCATTGGCGAGCCGCTTGATGGTCTTATTGGTATGGACGAGGGAGAGGCCGAGCAGATCGGCAATGTGCTGCTGCGTGAACGGAACCCGCATCCGGTTGGCGCTGGCAAGCTCGATTGCCTCGCAGCGCCGATAAAGCTGCAGCAGGGCGAAGGCGAGTTGGCTGCGCGCCGATCTTTGGCCGACGGCGGCAAGGAACTGGCCGAGAGTCCGCTCGTCATGGGTCGCCAGCCAAGTTACGTCGAAGGCGAGACTCGGAAATTCCTGATAGAGTTCCCAGAACCGGTCGCGGGCGAAGACGCAGAGCGTGATGCTCGTCAGAGCGTCGACCGAGTGATCCATCTCGCCGAACATGGAGGTCTGCAATCCCAGTAGATCTCCCGGCAGGGCGAAATTGAGCACCTGACGGCTGCCGTCTTCGAGCGTCTTGTAGCGGAACGCCCATCCCTCCAGCACCGTGAAGAGATGTGCGGAATTCGTCTGTTCCTTCAGAATGTTGACCCCTGCCTCCGCGGTGAACTCGCCGATCTTGAAGCTCAGCATGAATTCCAGCTCATGCTCGGAGAACGGGCGGAAATGTTCGAGCGGCGCAAGTGGACATTGTGTGCACTCGACTCGGATTGGCATTTTCGCTTGGGCAAGCTGGCTCATCGATCGGCGCTCCGGCGGTCGAACTTAGCGGCATGGTGTGCGTGAGAGGTGCGGAGCGCAAGCAGGACTTGTGTCCTGCGCTCCGCGATTTAACGGAGAACACGTGCGGCACCGTCCGAGCGGCTGCGTTTCCGCGAATCACAAGGCCGTTGCGACGGCGCCGCGAAGCCCGGTTTGTCTGCTGCGGCGCAGAAATGCTGCGGTGCCCGTTTTGCACTGCAAAATCGCCTTGATACCTGCGCAATGGTGTCAGCAGATCGCCGCATTTCCTGGCTATTGTTAGGTAAAAAGTCGAAGATCCAGATTTTCTGATCTATGGCCTAAGACATAATAATGAATATCAATATGCCTGCGGCATGGATTGAAAAAATCATTGTCCTGCAACGGTTTCCATCTCTTGCAATTTTATTCCAGGTCTTCTCGAAGAAGTCGAAAAATATTTTTTTGCTCTGCGATAGATTTTAGGCGACGGTTCCAAAAACGCGACACATTTGGAACTATCTTGAAAACCCGGCGGGGCTAGTTGGGCACTCGGGGCATGGCGCGGCGAGCGATCAAGAAGACCGATTTCGGCACAATCATTCTGCATTGGGGGCTCGTAGTGCTTCTGCTGATGGCGGCCAGTACCGGATTGCGTATCGCTATCGGCGCTCCCTACGACATGCTCTGGCTGCAACACTTCGATTGGTTGCTGCCGCAATCGACGGTCTGGACCTTGCACATTCCGGCGGGGACCCTGCTGTTCGCCCTGTCGGTTTCCTACACGATCTATATCGTCAAGGCGCGTCTGTTCCGCCGGATACAGCCGGACGTTGCGCGGCTTTCCGGGATTGCCGGCCGGCGGAAAGCCCGGCTTGGGGCGATCAACATCATCCTTTATTGGGTGTTCTTCATCACCGTCGCCACGGAGCTGGTCACCGGCATCCTGCTCTATCTGGGCTATGCAGGCTCGATTGCGGATATTCATCTGATCGGAACCGCGGTGATCCTGGCCTATGTGCCGGCGCACCTGGTGACGCATTTCGCAATCGGCGGCCCCCCCCAGCTTCTGCGCATCTTCAATCCCGGAAAGCTGGCCCCGCCCCCGCCGCCATTCGATCCCTATGAGTTTCTGGCGCAGGCGGCTATGCAGAAGGCCGGAGGCGTGACTAAACCGCCAAGCTTATCTGCGGCCGCTCGACAAGCGGAAAAGCGCGAGCCGCAACCGCGCAGCCGGCCCACGCGCGAGCGGCCGGTCCGGCGCAGCGGCGAAGTCCTGCGCGTTCATCCTCTCACCGTGGCCATAGCGGGCGGCATGGCGACGCTCGCGCTTCTGATGTCGCTCGACGAGGCGACGCGCGACGAGCTTGTCATCAACGAGGTTTGGAACCAGTCGATGATACCGGTTATCGACGGCGACGCATCGGACCCGGTCTGGCGCACCGCGCGGTCGGTGCTCGTCCATACGCAGCAGGGAGCCAATCTCGACGGCAAGGGCGGCTCGGATGTCGAAATCCGGGCGGTTCATGACGGAGTCAACGCCTATTTCCTCTTCATCTGGAACGATCCGACGCGCTCGCTCAAGCATCTGCCGCTGGCGAAAACGGCACAGGGCTGGCGCGTCTTGCAGGACAAATTCGACCACGACGACGCGAACGCCTTTTTCAGCGACAAGCTGGCCGTGCTGCTCGCGCCGTTCTACGTGCTGATCCCCGGCGACCGGACCTTCCACGCCGGCCATACGCCCTTGGCCGGAAAGCCACCGAGCGGTTCGGGTCGCGGTCTGCACTACACGACCAATGGCGGCTATGTCGATGTCTGGGAATGGAGCGCATCCGAGGGCGGCATGGATGGCTGGATGGGCAACTATCATTTCGGTCCGCCCGCCGAGCCGACCAAAGCCGAGCTGAAAGGCACCGAGCCCTATAAGGGCGGCTTCGGACCCGACCCGGGCTATTCTCCCTACCAGCTCAATTTCGAGCGGCGCGGCCCGGGTGGCTATGACCTGCCCATCCTTCCCAAGAGGCTGCCGAAAGATTGGAAACGCACCGTTGCGGCTCTGGGCAAGATCGACCTCAATCCGGATCACGGCGAGAGCGAAGACTCGCACTGGTGGATGACGGAGGCCGAGTCGGTCCCCTATTCGCCGGCTATCGACAAGGAGATCCCGGTCGGCACCATTATTCCCGGGCTTATTACCAATAATCCGCATACGGCGGACCGTACCGGCATCCGCTGCGCCGCAAAATGGTCGGCGGGGCGCTGGGCGCTGGAAATCGTGCGCCGCATGGATACGCATAGCCGTTACGACGCGCCGATCCAGACCGGCACCTACCTACGCGTATCCGTTTTCGATCATACACAGACCCGTCACACGCGTCACATCAGACCCATCCTTCTGAAGGTTGAGAAATGCAAAAGAATTGCACAGTGTTTATCGATAACCAGCAGTTCCAGGCCAAACGAGGAGACATCTTACTAGACGCGGCCCTCGTCAACGGCGTCGATATCCCGCATGACTGCCGTTCGGGCCATTGCGGCACGTGCCAGGTTCGCATCCTCAAAGGCTTCGCGCTCGGCGGGGACGCCGGCAATGACGGCACGGTGCGCGCCTGTCAGGCACGGGTCATCACCGACCTCGACGTGCTCGTCGAGCCGGTGCCGGATGTCGTGACAACCAGGGGCATGGTCACCGGTCTTAGGCCCGTCGCCCCGGACGTCGTCGAGCTGCGCATCAGCGTGGCCAAGCCCGTGACCTACCTGCCGGGCCAATATTACCGCTTCCGCTTCAAGGGCTTTCCCGCGCGCTGCTTCAGCCCGACCGAGCCGATGATGGCGGAGCGGACGGCGCAGAACGAGAACGCCATCCGGCTGCATATTCGCCGGATCCCGGGCGGAAAGGTCTCCTCGGCGCTCGGCGTGAGCATCAACCGGGGACACCCGGTGAAGCTTCAGGGTCCCTATGGCAACGCCTATCTGCGCCCCGATCAGCGCGGACGCCTGGTGCTGGTGTCGAGCGGCACGGGGTTTGCCCCGATCTGGTCGATTGCCAGAGCGGCGCTCAGGGAGAATCCGCAGCGGCGCATAGTCATGGTGATCGGCTCGAAGGGCTATCAGTCGCTTTATATGCGGCCGGCGGCGCGCTGGCTGAAGGAGCAGCCGCATGTGCTGCTGATCCCGGTGGTCGACAAGCTGCCGGAGGGTGCCTCCTCGACGATCCGCATCGGCAGGCCGACCGATCACATGCCGGCCCTGCGCGCCAGCGACACCGTTTATGCCTGTGGCGCGCCCATCATGGTCGAGGCGGTGAGGACGAGGGCGGCCAATGCCGGCGCAATGTTCTATGCCGATCCGTTCGTCGCCCAGGCCGATGAGCTTTATGACGGCTTCTTCTCCTGGGCCATGGACCGGATCACCAATATGCTTCCGGCGCCGGGTCGGCTGAGTCTGTCCTCTCCGCTTCTGCGTCTTGAGCGGCCGAGGTGAGTTTGGAACTTCTCTCCCTCCCGCTTTGTTATGCGCGGGCAGGATGAGAGGACTTTCCGGTGCAACCCGAAGCGCTACTCTTGAATGCCAATGGCTGGGTGCCGAACAATCCCCAGCTGCCGGTGCTGCTCTATCGCGGCGTAATCACGGGCAAGGGGCGCGGCGAAACGGCTGCCGTCTTCGAGGCGCTGTTCGAGCGCAATGGCTGGCCGCCTGATTGGCGCGACGGCGTCTATTCCTATCACCACTATCATTCGACCGCGCATGAGGTGCTGGGCTTCGCCGGCGGCTCCGCGCGTCTGATGTTGGGCGGACAGGACGGCCGCGAAATCAGCGTCGCGGCGGGCGACGTCGCGGTTCTTCCCGCCGGAACCGGCCATTGCCGGATCGAGGCAAGCCCGGATTTCCTCGTCGTTGGCGCCTATCCGCCGGACCAGAGGTGGGATATCCGCAGGGATGCGCCGACCCCTGAGATCAAGGACCGCATCGCCCATCTCGGCTTTCCCGAGTCCGACCCGGTGAGCGGCGAAGAAGGGGCGCTGCCGCGCCTCTGGCGGACGGATTGACGCGGCTTCCGCGCATCTTGACCGAAATCAACGCACACGGACGGCCTTCATGCCAGGCATGATGATCCGACGGCCAGATCGGTTGCCTGACCCCCGCATGTTCCTCCCGGCGGGCGATGCTCCAGCCGAACTGGTCCGTCCATACGATTTCCTGGGCCCGTCATGGACGACGCGATCGCGAAATATCTGAACCTGCGCGTACCGCGCTACACCAGCTATCCGACCGCGCCGCATTTCTCCGCCGAGATCGGCGAAGCCGAGATGCGCGGCTGGCTTGGTGCCCTGCCGGCGGATACGCGGCTTTCGCTCTATCTGCACGTACCTTTCTGCCGGCAGATTTGCTGGTATTGCGGCTGCAACATGAAGCTGGTCGCTCGTGAGCGTCCGATCGCCGCCTATGTCGGCGCGCTGATTGACGAGATTCACCTCGTCGCGGATGCTCTGCCGGGGCGCTTCACGGTCAGCCAGATCCATTGGGGCGGCGGCACGCCGACGACGCTTTCGCCGGAGGATTTCGCCTTCGTCGACCACGCATTGCGCGACTGCTTCGACATCGCTGCGGATGCGGAGATCGCGGTCGAGACCGATCCGCGCAGTTTGACGCTCGAAACCGTCGAGGCACTGGCGAGGATGGGCTGCAACCGCGCCAGTCTGGGCGTGCAGGAGTTCGATGAGACCGTGCAGCGCGCGATCAATCGCGTGCAGCCTTGCGAGACCGTCGAACGGGTGACCGGCTGGCTGCGCGATCACGGCATCCGCGCAATCAATTTCGATCTGATATATGGCCTGCCACATCAGACCAAACCGATGCTCCTCGACACCGTGCGCCGCGCCGTCGGCCTGGCGCCCGACCGTATCGCGCTGTTCGGCTACGCGCATGTCCCGTGGATGGCCAAGAACCAGCGTATGATCGAGGAGAGCGCGCTGCCCGACGCCGCGGCGCGTTTCGAGATGTCGGAAGCGGCGGGCGACCTTATCGAGAGCCTTGGCTATCAGCGCATCGGCATCGACCATTTCGCCCTGCCGGACGACACTCTGGCGCTGGCCGCGCGCGCCGGCCGCCTGCACCGCAATTTCCAGGGCTACACAGCCGATGACGCAGGGGCGCTCATCGGGTTCGGCGCCAGCGCGATCTCGGCCCTGCCGCAGGGCTATGCGCAAAATTTCGTCGAGACCGGCGCCTATATGCGGCTGGTTGCACAAGGCCGGCTGCCGGTCGCCAAGGGCATCGCCATCGACATCGATGATGAATGGCGGCGCGCGGTGATCGAGCGGCTGATGTGCGATTTCGCGGTGGATTTCGAGGCCATCGGATCAGGGCGAGGCAAACAGGCGCGCGACTGGCGGAAAGAGCTCGAGTTGTTGCAGCCGTTCCTTGCCGAGGGGCTGATAGAGCAGCATGGCAGCCGTCTCGCCATAACCGCTCGCGGCCGGCCGCTCGTCCGCGTCATTGCCACCGCATTCGACGCCTATCTGAAGCCGGAGGCCAACGCGCTGCGGCACGCGCGGCTGTAGCGTCAACGGCCGCTTCGGCTGTAGGCCTCGAACAGCTCGAAATTCGGACAGAATTCGGGGCGGTCAGCCGCGAGTTCGGGCTTCTCCAGCCAAAACAGGCAAGTCTGCGTCCGGCAGCAATCGAGGCAGCGGGTCCGCGCCTCGGCATAAGCTTTGCCCTCGTTCAACCTGACGAGCCTTCCGGCGTCAACGCCGATTCTGTCCATCATTTCGTGCATACGCCGCGCCTGACGCTCGACCCGGCGAAACCTTGCCCATTTCATCATTGTCTCCCAGGGGCGGCATCTATCCCCGTCGCGTGTTATCCTTGGATTACTGGCGCTGCGGTTCCGCCAGGCATTGACCGATGTCAATGAAGAGTGCCCTGCGGCGACATGGCGCCTGTGCCGGACACCGGGCGCGATAGGATGGCCGGATGCGAAGCCGCGAGAGGATGGCCTGCGATGAAGCTTTTGGACCGCGCGCCTTACTCCTACCGCCAGGACCGGAGCATTCCCGATTTCGACGATCGGGGGCCGGTTGCCTTCATGGACGGCGATTGTGCGCTCTGCACGCGCGGGGCCCGGACCATTTGCAGCCTCGACCGCCGGGGCGAGTTCAGGATCTGCCCGACGGCAAGCCCGATCGGCAGCTCCATTCTCGCACATTACGGCCTCGACCCGGCCGATCCGGATAGCTGGCTCTATCTCGAAGAGGGCAGGGCCTACACCTCGATGGAGGCCATTATCCGCGTCGGCAAGCGCCTCGGCGGCTGGGGGCATCTTACCCGGCTGCCCGGGCTCTTTCCGCAGCCTGTGCAGGACTGGCTCTATCGTCGCATCGCCCGCAACCGCTATGCCATTCTGGGGCGCACCCGGATGTGCGCTATCCCCGATCCCGATTTCAGACGGCGTCTGATCGAATGAAGGCTCTGATTGTCGGCGGTTACGGCGTCTTTGGCGGACGTCTTGCCCGTCTTCTCATGCGCGACGGGGTCGAGGTCGTTATTGCGGGACGAAGCTTTGAACGCGCTGCCGCATTTGCGCGAGCCTATGGCGGCGAACCGCTTGGTCTCGACATACGCGGCGATCTCTCGCCCATCGCAAACGCTGGGCCCGACATCCTCGTCGACGCTGCCGGCCCGTTTCAATCCTACGGGCGCGATCCTTATCGTCTCGCGCGCTTCTGCCTGGCGAACGGCATCCATTATCTTGATCTCTCCGACGATGGGGACTTCACCGCTGGCATCGCGGGCCTGAACGAAGAGGCAAAGCGTGCCGAACGCATCGCTCTTTCCGGCTGTTCGAGCGTGCCGGCGATTTCCGCAGCGGCAGTGCGTCGTCTGAGCGAAGGCTTGGACGAAATCCTGTCCATAGAGACCGCAATTCTGCCCGGCAATCGCGCGCCGCGCGGCCGTTCTGTGATGGCTGCGATCCTGGCCCAGGCGGGCGCGCCGCTCAAGGTCTGGCGTGGCGGCGCCTGGCAGATGGAGGCGGGCTGGAGCGATTGCCGCAACTACCGGCTCTCGTCCGATGACATCCGCTCGGCCGATCTGATCGGCGCCCCCGACCTCGTGCTGTTCCCCGAGGCATTCGGTGCGCGTTCGGTGACGTTCCGTGCTGGGCTCGAATTGCCGATCATGCATCACGGCCTCGCCTTTCTGGCCGCGCTCCGGCGACGCGGTCTGCTGTCCGATCTGCGCTTTCTGACCGCGCCTTTACATGCGCTGGCGAGTTGGCTTGAGCGGTTCGGCACCGATCGCGGCGGCATGGTGGTCGAGGTGACGGGTTTGCGCGCTGGCGAAGCCCTCCGGAGCCGTTGGCGGTTGATCGCCGAGGCAGGCGACGGGCCGTTCATCCCCGCGACTCCGGTGCGGGCGATCATCCGCCGCTTGAACACAATAGCGGCCGGAGCGCGGCCCTGCCTCGACGATCTGACGCTGGACGACGTGGCCGGGGCGACGTCGGACCTCGCGGTCAGCCTCGATTTCGATGAACAGCCCGCCACCGTTCTCTTTCGGCAAGCGCTTGGAGCCATGTGGAGCCATTTGCCCGACAGCATCCGCCGGCTTCATTCGGTCTACGATCTGGAGCGGTTTTCCGGGCGGGCCGAGGTCAAGTGCGGCAGGAGCCCCTTCGCCCGGCTCTCCGCCCGGCTGTTCGGCTTCCCGCAAGAAGGGGCCGATGTGCCTGTGACTGTTACGAAACGGCGCGCGGGCGACGCCGAAATCTGGGAGCGCAATTTTGCCGGCCGGACCTTCCGCTCTCGCATCAGTGCCTCAGCTCGTGCGTCCCATATTCTGGAGTGTTTCGGCCCCTTCGCCTTCGAGATCGAACTTAGTGCTGGTGATCGTGCTCTTTCCTGGCCGGTCCGGCGTGGCTGGTTCTTCGGCCTGCCGCTGCCGCCATGGCTTCTGCCGTGCAGTCAGACTCGCGAATATGAGTCGGACGGCCGTTTCCATTTCGATGTCGGGCTTTATGCGCCGATCACTGGCAATCTCGTCGTTCATTATCAGGGACAACTCGGCCCTGCCCTGCTCAGCCGCGTGGCCTGAGCCCTTGCAAAATCAGCTCCAGATGCGCCTGGCAATATTGCTCCAGGTCGATCGGGTCGATCTCGTCGAACAGCGTTTTCCAGAACACGCTGGCAATCGCCGGCCCGAACACCACCTGCGGATAATCGAGGGCGCTGCTCGCAACGAATTCGCCCCGCTCGATTCCGTAACGCAAGACCTGCCGCAGCGCCGCCATCCCGCGCGAGACCACCTCGGCGTGATAGAATGAGACAAGGCGCGGAAAGCGTGGCCCCTCCGCGATCAAAAGCCGCAACAGCCGGCGCCGGTCTGTCGCCACCACCTCGCGGTACATCGTCTCGATCATGGTCCTGAGCAGAGCCTCGGCGCTGCCCTGAGCGGCGAGCGCCACGCCCTCGATCTGCGTAATGACGGGCGAGATGATGCCGCGCGCGGCCTCCTCGAACAGAGCTTCCTTGCTGTCGAAATACAGATAGACTGTGCCTTTGCCGACGCCGGCTTTCTCCGCAATGGAGTCGAGCCGCGCTGCAGCAAAGCCCTGCTCGAAAAATTCCTCGAGTGCTGCGGCGAGGATGGCCTGCAATTTCTTGCCGTCCCTCCCCCGTGCCGCCGCCGGTATATCGTTCACTTCGCTTCTTTCCTTTCCGAATGCTGGCCGACCGTGTCCGATGTGCGCTTGACAAGCCAACCTTCAAGTATCATTTTATGACTGACCAGTCAGTCAGATCAAGGGCAATTATCGTGAGACGGCGTATTATTGTCATTGCAATTGCCGTTCTGGTGCTCGGTGGGGCCGGATGGCTGATCTACAGCCGCTATTTCGCGGCCGCGAACGCAGAGCCGGTCTTCTACGGCAATGTCGATATTCGCGACGTTTCGCTGGGCTTCCGCGTCTCTGGCCGCATCGCACAGATGGCGGTCGAGGAAGGTGATCCGGTCAAGGCCGGTCAGCTTCTCTCCGGCCTCGACAAGACCCCGTTCAACGACAATGTCGCACTGCAGACGGCCAATGTCGCCCAGCAGGAGGCCAATCTCGCAAAGCTTGAGGCAGGAAGCCGTCCCGAGGAGATCGAGCAGGCCAAGGCCAATGTCGCATCGCGCAAGGCCGCGCTGGAGAATGCGCGCGGCGTGTATGAACGCCAGCAGCAACTGGCGCAGCGCGATTTCGCCTCCAAGCAGGCTTACGACAACGCCGTTTCGGCGCTGCATCAGGCGGAGGCCGATCTGAAATCGGCAGAGCAGGCCCTGCAGCTTGCGATTCAAGGGCCGCGCAAGGAGGATATCGAAGCCGCCCGCGCCGCGCTTCAGGGGGCCCGCGCGCAGAAGCAGATCGCGGAAACTTCGCTTGGCGACACCGAGTTGCATGCGCCGGCGGACGGCATCGTTCTCACCCGCGCAGTCGAGCCCGGCACAATCGTGTCCGTCGGCATGACCGTTTACACCCTATCGCTGCAAAAGCCGGTCTGGGTACGGGCCTATGTCGGCGAGCCGCAGCTCGGCCTCGTTCATCCCGGCGAGCCCGTCAAGCTTTACACCGATACGCGGCCCAATCATCCCTATGACGGCCAGGTCGGCTTCGTTTCGCCTGTCGCGGAGTTCACGCCGAAATCGGTCGAGACGCCTGAGCTGCGCGCAGATCTCGTCTATCGCTTCCGCGTCACCGTCGGCAACCCGGACGCGGCGCTCCGCCAGGGCATGCCTGTGACCGTGCGTCTCGCGAAGGAGCCGGCGGCGGTTGCCTCGAACAAGTGAGGATGCGCCATGGCCTCACCGCTCATCAGCCTGAAGAGTGTCACCAAGCGCTTCGGTGAGCAGACCGCGCTTGACGGCATCAGCGCCGAGATCGGCGGCGGCCTCGTCACCGGGCTTGTCGGGCCGGATGGCGCCGGCAAGACCACGCTGATCCGGCTGATGACCGGCCTCTTGGAGCCGACCGGCGGCAGCATCGAAGTGCTCGGTTTCGACACGCGCACCAATGCGCAGGAGATCCAAAACCAGATCGGCTATATGCCGCAGCGCTTCGGGCTCTACGAAGATCTGACGGTTCAGGAGAATCTCAATCTTTACGCCAATCTGCGCGGCCTGCCCGACGCCGAGCGCCCGGAGACCTTCAAGACGCTGCTGCATTTCACGGCGCTCGCGCCTTTTACCTCGCGCCCTGCCGGCAAGCTCTCCGGCGGCATGAAGCAGAAGCTCGGTCTTGCCTGCGCGCTCATCCGCACGCCGCGCGTCTTGCTGCTCGACGAGCCGAGCGTCGGCGTCGATCCGATCTCGCGGCGTGAGCTGTGGCGGATGGTCAAGGATCTCAAGGGCCAGGGCATCGCCGTCATCTGGTCCACGGCCTATCTCGACGAGGCCGAGCGCTGCGACGATGTACTGCTGCTGAATGCGGGCAAGCTGCTGTTCGCGGGCAAGCCGGCCGATCTGACGTCCCGCGTCGCGCATCGCGTCTTCCTGGCGAGGGACATCAAGGGCCAGAAGCGCACTGCGCTCAGCGAGGCGCTCGACAGTCCGCTGACCGTCGACGGCGTGATACAGGGCAACGCCATCCGGCTGGTGACGAAAGAGGGCAGCGTCAAGAGCGCCGACGATCTCCGCGCCGCCCTTGGCGAGCCTTTCGCCGGCAGCAAAATGGCGCCGACCGAGCCGCGCTTTGAGGATGCCTTCATCGATGTGTTGGGGGGCGCGCCCGGCGGTCATTCGGCGCTGGCGGAAAGCGTCGCGCCGAAAAAGCGCGAAGGTCAGGTCATCGAAGCACGCGGCCTCACCAAGATGTTCGGCGATTTCACCGCCGCGCACGACATCACCTTCTCCATCCCGCCGGGCGAGATTTTCGGCCTGCTCGGCCCGAACGGCGCCGGCAAGTCGACGACATTTAAGATGCTTTGCGGTCTTTTGAAGCCGACCAAGGGCAATGGCCGCGTTGCCGGCTTCGATCTGCGCCTTGCGGCGGCGGATGCAAGAAACCGGCTCGGCTATATGGCCCAGAAATTCTCGCTCTATGGCGATCTGAGCGTCGGCCAGAACCTCGAATTCTTCGCCAGCGTCTACGGCCTTGGCGGCCGGAAGAAGCGCGATAAGGTCTCCGCCATGATCGAGACCTTCGATCTGAAGCGCTATCTTAACACCAACGCTAAGATCCTCCCCCTCGGCTTCAAGCAGCGGCTGGCGCTTGCCTGCGCGGTGATGCACGAGCCGGATGCGCTGTTTCTCGACGAGCCGACCTCCGGCGTCGATCCGATCACAAGGCGCGAGTTCTGGACCCACATCAACGGCCTCGTGCAGAAGGGCGTCGCCATTCTGGTCACCACCCATTTCATGGACGAAGCCGAATATTGCGACCGCATCGCATTGATCTATCGCGGCGGTACGGTGGCGCTCGGCTCGCCGGATGATCTGAAGGCGCGGGCGGCGCGCGATGGCGTTCCCAATCCGTCGCTCGAGGATGCCTTCATCCATCTGGTCGAGCAGTCCGAGAGCGCCGAGGAGGAGGCCGCATGAGCACCGAAATCGCCAGGATCGTCGAGACTGTCGAAACCGCCGAGAGTGGCCGCGCCCGGCGCTTCATGGCGCTGCTGGCGAAGGAGTCGCTGCAGATCGTGCGCGACCCGAGCAGCATTCTGATCGCCGTGGTGCTGCCGCTGATCCTCTTGTTCCTCTTCGGCTTCGGCGTGTCGCTCGATGCCGACCACGTCAAGATCGGTCTGGTGGTGGAAGCGAACAGCGAGCCGTCGCAGAGCCTTGCCGCCGCGTTCCGCGCCTCGCGCTTTTTCAGCGTCCGCGAAGCGCGCGACCGCCGCGCTCTCGAGCCGCTGCTGGTCGCGGGGACGATCCGCGGCATCGTCGTCATTCCCGCCACTTTCGGCGGGGAAGCCGCGCGAAAATGCCAGCACCGCCAAGGTCCAGATCATTACCGACGGCTCCGAGCCGAACAC
The DNA here is from genome assembly GCA_963798805.1 of uncultured Alphaproteobacteria bacterium. Taxonomy (GTDB): domain Bacteria; phylum Pseudomonadota; class Alphaproteobacteria; order Rhizobiales; family Rhodomicrobiaceae; genus CAVZCK01. The sequence goes on along the minus strand of CAWCVC010000010.1, from coordinate 825,871 downwards.
GGCGAAGTTCGTGGAGAACTACGCGCAGGGCGTCTGGAGCAATTGGGTCGCCGCGCGCGGCGTCGAGACCGGTGCGCCGGCCATCAGCCTGGAGCCGCGCTTCTGGTTCAATCCGGAGCTGAGAAGCCGCTATTTCCTCGTTCCGGGCGTCATCGCCATCGTCATGACGCTGGTCGGCACGCTGCTGACGGCGCTGGTCGTAGCACGCGAATGGGAGCGCGGCACCATGGAAGCCATGATGGCGACGCCGATCTCGACGCCCGAGCTGATCCTCGGCAAGCTGATCCCCTATTTCGTGCTCGGCCTCGGCGCGATGGCGCTCTGCACCAGCATCGGCGTCTTCCTGTTCGGGGTGCCCTTGCGCGGCTCGATCCTGGCGCTGCTCGCTATCTCCTCGGCCTTTCTCATGCCGGCCTTGGGGCAGGGGCTGCTCATCTCATCGGCGACCAAGAACCAGTTCGTCGCCTCGCAGGCGGCGCTGCTGTCGGGCTTTCTGCCGGCCATGCTGCTGTCGGGCTTCGTCTTTGAGATCCCGTCCATGCCGAAGGTAATCCAGTTCGTCACCTATATCGTGCCCGCCCGCTATCTGATCCCGAGCCTGCAGACCGTGTTCCTCGCCGGCGATATCTGGCCGCTCTTCCTGCGCGATATCGGCGCGATGCTGGCGATCGGCAGCGTGTTTCTGTTCCTCACCGTCCGTACGACGAGAAAGAGTCTCGAATAATGTGGCGTCGTCTCAGAGCCCTGATCATCAAAGAGCTGCTGGCCGTCTTGCGCGATCCGCGCGGCCGCTTCATCCTGATCGGACCGCCTTTGATACAGATGTTTGTGTTCAGCTACGCCGCCACGCTGGACGTCACGAACATCGATATCGGCGTGGTCAACCGGGATGCCGGGCGCTGGAGCACGGAGGCGGTACAGCGAGTTGCCGGTGCGCCGTCATTCCGCAGCATCATTCCGATGAGCCGGCTGGAGCAGGCGCGTCAGGCCATCGACAATCGCCGCGTCATCGCCGTGCTCAGCTTCGATCAGGATTTCTCGCGCAATATTGCGGCAGGCAGGCCGGCTTCGATCCAGGTCCTTCTCGACGGCCGGCGCTCCAACGCGTCGCAGATCGTGCTCGGCTATCTGACGGCGATCGCCAACTCGGTCTCACAATCCATCGCGCTCAATACGGAGAGCGCGAACATCAATGACAGCGCCCTCGTTGCGCGTCCCTGGTTCAACAGCAATCTCATCTATATGTGGTTCACCGTGCCGAGCCTGCTCGGCACGCTTGGCCTCCTCATCGCGCTCGTGGTCACAGGGCAGTCGGTGGCGCGGGAGCGGGAGCTCGGCACGTTCGACCAGCTTATGGTCTCACCGCTCAGAGTGCATGAGATCCTCATCGGCAAGATGGTCCCGCCGCTGATCATCGGTGTCGTTCAGCAGACGGCGTTCCTCTTGGTGGCGGTGTTCTTCTTCCAGGTGCCGTTCCGCGGCTCGCTCATCCTGCTCTATATCGCCATCGTGTTCTTTCTCGCCTCGGTCATCGGGGTCGGCCTGTTCATCTCCTCGCTCGCCATGATCCAGCAGCAGGCCTTTCTCGGCACGTTTCTGTTTGCCTCGCCGGCGATCCTGCTTTCGGGATTCGCGACGCCGGTCGAAAACATGCCCCAGTGGCTGCAGATCATCACCGAGGCCAATCCGCTGCGGCATTTCCTGGTCATCATCCGCGGCGTGTTCCTGAAGGGGATGCCGGCCGGCGATGTTGCCGCTAATATCCTGCCGCTCATCCTTATAGCAGCGTGTACCCTATCAGTTGCGGCGTGGCTGTTCAGGCAACGGATTGAATAACACGCTGATTTTTCGAGGCTGGTTCCCAAACTTACGAAATCGTAATTTCCGATGCGGCCGCTAGGGCTTGACTGCAAAAGTATTGAGGGAATAAATACCTCGCGGTAGGAAGGATCTGGGCTGCTGCTGTCGGCTTGGTCGTCGGCCTCGAATTGTTATTTCGAGCCGGCGTGTCCGTGTTGACAGTAACGTGGTGCGTGCGGAAGGCCCATTCGGCGACCTTGGGCTTAAGTTTCGTGCGATATCTGGACCTTTTCTCCCGGTGATGGAGCCTATTCTTTGCGACTCCGAAACCGGCGACGCCGTTAACCAAAACGTATCTTTCGCCCCTCTCTCCTATTCAGGGCAACGCGAAGCACTTTGCGGGACGAATGCACGGAGCAAAGGCTGGAGCAACCGATGATCGTTGCTGAAAATCTCACTCGCAACTATGGAGACTTCACCGCCGTCGATCGCGTCAGCTTCAAGATCGGCGAGGGCGAGATTGTCGGTCTCCTGGGCCATAATGGCGCAGGCAAGACCACGATCATGAAAATGCTGACCGGCTTTCTGGAGCCGACGGGTGGCACCGTGACCATTGACGGCCACGACATCGACGCCGATCGTGAAGCGGTTCAGTCGCTGCTCGGCTATCTGCCGGAAAACTGTCCGATCTATCCGGAGATGACCGTCGTCGATTTCCTCGATTACGCCGCCGAGCTCAAAGGCGTCAGCGAGGCGGACCGGCCGAAAGCGCTGCGAGACGTCATCAGCGCGACCGGGCTTGCCGAGAAGGCGACCGCGCCGATTTCCAGCCTCTCGCGCGGCTACCGGCAAAGGGTCGGCGTCGCCCAGGCCATTCTGCACAAGCCGAAGATCGTCATTCTCGACGAGCCGACCAACGGCCTCGATCCGTCGCAGATCAAGCATATGCGCACGCTGATCAAGTCTCTCGCCGAGCGTGCGACCGTGATCCTGTCGACGCACATTCTCCAGGAGGTTCAGGCGGTCTGCGACCGGGTGATCATTATCAATCGCGGCCATATCGCGCTCGATTCGGCCCTTAGCGATCTGCATCGGGGCCGGCGGCTCCGCGTCGTCACCAGCGGTGCCCGCGATGTCGTCGAGCCGCTGGTGGGCGGGCTCGGGCTCGTCGAGCGTTTCGAAGCGCTGCCCGACGAAGGGAGCGCCCATGTCTACGGCCTCGGCCTCAACGGCCATGCGCCGGAAGAGGTGGCGCCGAAAGTGGCGCGGCTTCTCGCCGATAAGGGCCTCGACCTGATCGCCCTCCACCCCGAGCAGCGCGATCTCGAAACGGTCTTTGCCGAAATTACTGCGAAAGACGCATCCCAGGAGGATGCCGCTCATGCATAATGTGCTTCGTATCGCCCGCAAGGAGCTCTCGAGCTATTTTTCCTCGCCGGCCGCCTTCATCTTCATCGGCGTCTTCCTCGCCGTCCTGCTGTTCATCGTCTTCTGGGTCGAGCGCTTCTTCGCCCGCAATATCGCCGATGTCCGGCCACTGTTCGACTGGATGCCGGTGCTCTTGATCTTCCTGATCTCAGCCATGACCATGCGGATGTGGAGCGAGGAGCGCCGCTCGGGAACGCTCGAATTCCTAATGACGACGCCGGTCAGCCCGCTTCAGCTCGTACTCGGCAAGTTCCTCGCCTGCTTCATTCTCATCGCCATCGCGCTGGCGCTGACCCTGCCTCTGCCCATCACCGTCTCGATGATCGGCTCGCTCGATTGGGGCCCCGTCTTCGGCGGTTATCTCGCGACCCTGGCGCTTGCCGCGGCCTATATCTCGGTCGGGCTCTTCGTCAGCGCTCGGACCGACAATCAGGTCGTCAGCCTGATCGTAACGACGCTCGTCTGCGGCATTTTCTATCTGATCGGCTCGAACGCTCTGACCACGCTGTTCGGCAATGAAGGCGGCGAGATCCTGCGCCTCATCGGAACCGGCTCGCGCTTCGAATCCATCGAGCGCGGCGTCATCGATATCCGCGACATCTACTATTACCTCAGCATCTTCGGCGTTTTCCTCGTCCTCAATCTCTACTCGCTGGAGAGCCTGAGATGGTCGGCGAAGGGCCGCGAGCAGAGGCACTCGCAATGGCGCATCGCGGCGGTGCTCGTAGCGGCCAATCTGATTGCCGCCAATCTCTGGCTCGGCCAGCTCGCCTGGGCGCGCGCCGATCTGACCTCCGGACACGTCTATTCGATCTCGAACGCGACGCGCTCTTACCTGCAGCAATTGCAGGAGCCGCTGCTCATCCGAGGCTATTTCAGCGCCCAGACGCATCCGCTGCTGGCGCCGCTGGTGCCGCGGCTGCGCGACCTGCTGAAGGAGTATGAGATCGCCGGCAAGGGCAAGGTGCGTGTCGAGATCGTCGATCCGATGCACGATCCCACCATCGAAGCCGAGGCGAACCAGCAATACGGCATCAAGCCGGTGCCGTTCCAGACGGCAAGCAAATATCAGACCTCGGTGACGAATTCCTATTTCAACATCCTGGTCAAATATGGCGATGAGTTCACCACGCTCGGCTATCAGAACCTGATCGAGATCAAGCAGCACCAGGGCCGTGATATCGACGTCAATCTGCGCGATCCGGAATATGAGATCACCCGCGCGATCAAGAAAGTGCTCGACCACTATCGCGGCGGCGGCAATGTGTTTGCCGGCATTCCGCAGAACGTGCAGCTTGCGGCCTATATCTCCGCCGACTCCAAGCTTCCCGATCCGATGCCCGAGCTGAAAAAGGGGCTGCAGGAGCTGATCAAGGATTACAAGAACAGCGCGCCGAAGAAGTTCGATGCCAAGATCATCGATCCGATGGCGGATGGCGGCAAGACGGCCAAGACGCTGCAGGAGAGCTTTGGCCTGCAGCCGCTCGCGGCGGGCCTGCTCAATCCGCAGCAATTCTGGTTCCATCTAATCCTGCGCAGCGGCGACAAGGTCGAGCAGGTGCCTCTGCCGGAATCGCTCGATAAGGCCGGCCTCAAGCGCAATATCGATGCGACGCTCCGGCGCCTGACGCCCGGTGCCCTGCGTACGATCGCGCTCTATGTGCCGCCGGCCAATCCGATGGCGCAATACGGCATGCAGCAGCCGGGCGGCAGCTCGCCGAGCTTCCAGATGCTCGAGGACAAGCTGCGCGAGAATGCGGCGGTGGTCTCGGCCGATCTGAAGGACGGCCGGGTGCCCGAGGCGGCGGATATCCTCTTCCTCGCCGCGCCGGAAAGCCTCGACAAGAAGCAGGTTTTCGCTGTCGACCAGTTCCTGATGAAGGGCGGCACGGTCGTCATCGCGGCTTCGCCCTATAAGACCTCGATGCGCGGCCAGCTCGACGTGCTGCCGACGCCGACGGGCCTTGAGGACTGGCTGGCCTTCAACGGCTTCACTCTGAAGAAGTCGATGGTGCTCGACCCGCAGAACTCGCCCTTCCCGATCCCGGTCGAGCGGAATCTGGGCGGCTACAAGGTCCAGCAAATCCAGCTTCTCGACTATCCCTATTTCATCGATGCGCGTCAGGACGGCCTGGCGCAGAAAAAAGCGCCGACGACGGGCCTCGACCAGCTCACCGTGTCGTGGGCCTCGCCGATCAAGATCGACGATGCGAAGGGCAAGGACCACAACGTCGTCCGTCTGATCGAGAGTTCGCCGGACTCCTGGACATCCGACTCCCTCGATGCGGTGCCGGACTTCAAAAACCATCCGCAGCTCGGCTTTGCCGAAGGCAAGGAACGCGGCCGTCAGCTCGTCGGCGCGATGATGGAAGGCCAGTTCAAGTCCTTCTTCGCCGGTAAGTCGTCGCCGCTCGCCAGGGACGCCAAGCCCGAGGAGAAGAAGGACAAGGCGGACGCCGGCAAGGACGCCAAGTCCGAGGACAAGGCCGACAAGGATAAGAAGCCGAGCATCACCGGCGTGATCGACCGCTCGCCCGAAAGCGCGCGCATCATTCTCGTCGGCTCGAGCACCTTCCTATCGGACGACATCCTCAACCTGTCCTCGAGCATCGGCCAGACGCAATATCTGGCGCCGCTCACCTTCGCTCAGAACGCGGTCGAGTGGTCGCTGGAGGATCGCGGGCTTCTGTCGCTGCGCAGCCGCGGCGGCCAGTTCTCGCGGACGCTGGAGCCGATGTCGGCGAGCATGGAGGCGTTCTGGGAATATCTCAACTATGGCTTGGCGCTTTTGGGCCTCGGCATCGTCTATCTGGTCCGTCGCTTTACCCGTGAGGCCTCCAGACGGCGCTATCTGGCCATGCTGGGAATGGAGGGAGCCTGATCATGAAGCGTTTCACCCTGATTCTTTCGGGCGTTCTCGCGCTGCAGTTCGTCCTTGCCTTCCTGTTAACCATGGGCGGCTCCGATTATGCCGCCTTCAAGGTCCAGCAGCCGCTCCTCGCCTTCGACAAGGACAAGGTCGACCAGATCGCTATCGATGAGAGCGGCGCCGTTTCCGTGACGCTGAAGAAGCAGGACGGCAAATGGATCATTCCGAGCCTTGCCGGCTTCCCGGCCAATCAGGACCTGGTGTCCAAGCTGGTCGACAAGCTCGTCGGGCTGAAGAAAGGCTGGCCGGTCGCCACGACCTCCGAGGCGGCCGACCGCTACAAGGTCACCGAGAAGAATCACGAACGCCGCATCGTCCTCAAGAATGGCGATCGGGAACTTGCCGAACTGCTGATCGGCACCTCGCCGACCTATCGCGAGGTGCATGCCCGCCCCGGTGGCGATGGCCCGGTCTATAATGTCGGCATGGCCGCTTATGACGCCGGCTCGCGCGGCGAGGAATGGATGAACCGTGAGTACCTGCAGATCCCCGAGGACAAGATCGCCAGCGTCTCGGTGGGCGATGTCGTGCTCGAGCACAAGGACAAGGACAATAAATTCGTCCTCGAGGGGCTGAAGCCGGACGAAAAGCCGAAGGAGACCGCGATCAGCCAGCTTGCCGGCTCCGCCAGCAATCCGGGTTTCGATGTGGTCGAGGGCAAGGGCAAGGACGCCCTCGCCAAGGTCGAGCCCGCCGATATTCAGATGACCGTCAAGCCGAAGGACGGCGATCCTATCGTCTATAAGTTCAAGAAGGAAGCCAAGGGCGGCGCCTATCTCTTCACCAGCTCGGCCCACGACTATCTCTTCCGGGTTGCCGAGGCCACGGTCTCGCCGATCGTCAAGGCCAAGCGCGCCGATCTGATCGAGGCGAAGGCCAAGAGCAGCGAGGCGGATACGAAAGGCAAGGCCAGCGGCACCGGCGAGGCGGAGCCGAAGGCGAAGCCCGCTGAGGCTGAGGCGAAGCCCGGGACGAGCGAGACGGCCCCGAAAGCCAACGCGACCGAGGCAAAGCCTAAGACCACCGAGGTGGAGACGAAGCCCAAGACGACCGGGACGGAGGCGAAAGCCAATCCGAGCGGGGCCGAGGCTAAGCCGACCAAGGCCGAGGCTAAGCCGGCCGCGAGCGGGACCGACGCGGCGGCCGAGCCGGTGCCGAACGAGTTGGCTAAGGACGTGACCAAAGAGCAGAACAAGGCCGACAATAAAGAGCCCGATAAGGACGCGAAGAAAGACGATACCTCGCAGACCTCTTCCAACAACAAGCCGGCTCCCGGCAGCGGGGGCTGATCGCCGCAACTCTTTCTGCGAGAATTGTTCGCCGTCTCGTCTCGCGGGGCGGCGAACTTGTATTAACGGCCCTGCGGCGCCTGCTTTTTCTCTCCGCGAAGGCTGCTCCCGTCCCGCTCCAACTTCGGGCAAGCGGTGGCGCCGCGCTCATAAGTGCCCCGCACAAACCTTTCAAAAAAGCTTTTCAGAAGAATGCATTAGCGCAAAACGGGCGCCGTTCCGACCCGCTTGGCACATGGCTTGCTTTTAATAAGTGCAAAGCTGGACAAGTGCGCCTTGATACAGGGAGCGACCTCATGCGCTTGAAATCGACACTCCTCCTCGCGGCCGGTCTCCTCGCGCTGAGCGCGGTGGCCTCGGAGGCAAAGACCATCACCATCGCCGTCGGCCATCAGAGCATGTGCACCGACACCTACACCGCCGGCATCGTGGTGAAGGAGTTGAAGCTTCTCGAGAAGCATCTGCCGCACGATGGGAAATATAAGGACGTCGATTACAACATCACCTGGAGCGACTATTCTTCCGGCGGCCCGATCACCAATCAGATGCTCGCCAATAAGCTGAATATCGGCGTGATGGGCGACTATCCGCTGGTGGTCAACGGCGCGAAATTCCAGGCGACCGACAGCCTGCGCACGCTCTATGTCTCCGGCACCGGCTACAATCTCAAGGGCTCCGGCAACGCCATCGTCGTGCCGGTCAAGTCCGACATCTATTCGCTCGCCGATCTCAAGGGTAAATCCATCTCGACCCCGGTCGGCAGCGCCGCCTGGGGGATGCTGCTGAAGGCTGCCCAGGACAACAACATGTCCGGCTCGTTCGAGATCAAGAACCAGGCCCCTGCGGTCGGCGCGGCCAATATCGCCGCCGGCAAGATCGACGCCCATGCCGATTTCTGCCCCTGGTCGGAGCTGATGGAATATCGCGGCACCGGCCGCAAAATCTACGACGGCAGCGAGACGACCGTGCCCTATCTGCATGGCGTCGTAGTCCGCAAGGATTTCGCCGAGGAGTATCCGGAGGTCGTCGTCGCCTGCATCAAGGCCGTCTATGACGCCGGCAAGTGGATCGAAGCCGATCCGCTCAAGGCGACCGAGATGATGGAGAAATGGACCGGTGTCGAGAAGGAGGTGCTCTATCTCTCCTTCTCCAAGGGTGGCCATCTGACCCTCGACCCGACCATCAAGAAGCCCTGGATCGACGCGCTTGCTCTCGATCACGGCGTGCTGATGAAGGAGAAGGCGATCCCGCCGCTCGATATCAACGCCTGGATCACCGAGAAATATGTCCGCGCCGCCTATAAGGAGATGGGCCTCGACTATGAGGCGCAGAAAGCGACCATCGTCGATCCGCTCAAGGCTCATGCCGGCCTGCCGATGGAGATCTGGCACGCGCGCGACGGCATCCTGACCTATCCCGACATGGCCTCGTTCCTCAAGGCGGTTGCCGCGTTCCAGGCAACGGGGGCCAAGCTCAACGCCACCTATGTCTATGACGTAGAAACGGGGCTGAAGCTGTTCGGCAAGACGGCTTTCTACGTCAAAGCGCGGGACGGCAAGTTCTCCGCCTTCCTGCGCAAGCCGGAGGCGCAGATATTCGCTGACAAGGTGAAAGGCACGGTCGTGACGTTCGACGAGGCGCTGGCAAGCTTTGCGTCCTGAACCCGGGCCACGCATGCCTTCAGGCCAGGAGCGCGAGGCGGAAGTTCTGCCTCCGCTCACTAGTACACACCGCGGGAAATCCTAACCCCGTTCGCGGCAGGCGTTTTTAGGATTTCCCGCGGCAAAGGTGTACTAGCAACTTATTGAATCTAGTACAGCTTTTCGGAGGCAAGTTCGCTTGAGTGCGTGCGGCAAATGGGGAGCGAACTTGCCTCCGGCTGTACTAAGCAGGTTTGTCCGGCCTGGCCAACAGATGCCGGTTGTGATTCTGTCTTTCCAATGATTCGCGGGGTAAGACATGGCTGGCAAATCGCCGGTGGCGGCGACGGACGAGCAGAAAACGGCGCTGAAAGCTTTAGCTGGCGGTGCGGATCGCGCCGAGGCGGATCGGGCGCGCGCTATTCTGCTAACGCTTGATGGCTGGACCAGCAGCCGGATCGCGCAGGCATTTGGGGTGCGCGAGGATACGGTTCGGCTTTGGCGCAGCGACTTCATGCGCGGCGGGATCGATGCGCTGAAGGCGAGCGTTGCTTCGGGACCAATGCCGTTGAAGGCGCAGGCCGCGCTGAGAGTCGCCGGACCACTTCTGTCGCAGCCGGTGGCGGACCGAACGAACTGGACGCTTGCCCGTCTTGCCGATGAGATTGCAGCCCGGGAAAACATCTCGATCTCTCGCTCGCAACTCTCCAAAGTGTTGCGCAAAAAAGGGGATTCCGTTTTCGGCGACCACGACACACACTGAAGGGCCGCCAGATCGCGAACGAGATTGATCGTGTCGGTCTGCGGCTCAAGCTGCGCAAAGCCCAGGCTGAGGCCGGCGATATCGTTCTCCTGTTCGCCGACGAAAGCGAGGCGCTGACGCATCCCTATTTGGCGCGAGCCTGGGCTAAGCGTGGCGCCGATCTCCGCGTGCCGGCCCCTGGACAATCCAAGAAAGTCGCCATGATGGGCGCGCTTGACTGGTTGGGCCGCAGGTTGATCGTCGCCACCTCCCGCAGCAAGCGCAGCACCGACTTCATTGCCTTGCTGCAAACCCTCGATTTTCTCTACGGCCCCAAGCCTGGAATTCCGAGCAAGCCCGTCGTGATCGTGCTCGACAACGGCCCAATCCATACCAGCAAGGCAACGCGGGCGGCACTTGCTGCCCGCGAGCATTGGCTCACCGTCGAATGGCTGCCCAAATATGCGCCCGAACTCAACGACATCGAGGTTGTCTGGCATGATCTCAAAGCCCATCATCTCGCGCACCAGACTTTCACCGATGCTGAAACCCTCGATGCCGCTATCCACCAAGCCGTCGTGGCCTTGAACGCAGAACGAGGTCGCGATCCGTTGGGCAACCAGAGAATCTCTGCTTAGTCCCGAGGCAATGATCGAGGATGAGCCTATGACCGTCAGCGCAGCCGAGGCCAGAGACGAGATGCTCGGGGCGGGACCGGACGAGCCGGAGGCGATAGCGCTCGCACCGGCCGTTCCGCTAGGTGCCGACTCGATGCTGGAGGACGCCGCGGGTCCATCCTGGCGGGAGAGCTTCGCCTCGGCGGCGGCCCCAACCGCGCGATTCATCGCTGCCTGGACCCTGCGCCTCGGTGCCCTGGCGCTCGGCGTGCTGATCTGGCATTTCGCGGTCGCCACCAAATTCAACTTCTACATCAATTTCGAGAATGTCCCGGCACCCGAGACGGTCTGGTCGGCGCTCCTCCGCCATCTTTCGCGCAGCCAGTTCTACACCCACATCGCTGTCAGCCTGCGCCGCATCCTGATCGGCTATGCGCTGGCGACGGGCGTCGGCATCCTGACAGGGCTCGCCATGGGCCGGTCACGCCTCGCCCGCGACCTGATCATGCCCTATGTCGAGATCATCCGGCCGATCCCCGCCGTCGCCTGGATTCCGCTCGCCATCCTCATGTGGCCGACCGAGGAAAGCTCGATCATCTACATCACCTTTCTCGGCGCGCTGTTCCCGATCATTCTCAACACATCGCATGGGGTGGAGCAGACGCCGGAAGTTCTGGTCCGTGCCGCCCGCTCGCTCGGCGCGCGGCGCACCCAGATCTTCCGGCACGTCGTGCTGCCCGCCGGTGAGATCATCTCCGGCCAGTACGGCATCGGCTATTTCACCTGGAACGCCTATTCGCTGATCAATTATCCCGACATCGTCGTCGGCATGCTGACCATCGGCCTGCTCGGCACCGGATCGACCTATGCGGTCCGTCTACTCACCCGGCCGTTCCTCAAATGGCAAAGGAGGACGCGATGATCACGGCATTTGCGACCATAGGCAGCGCGGTTCGCACCCGGCTTCTTGCCTGGCTGGCGATCAGCTTCGGCTGCGTGGCGGTCTATTATGCGGGGTTGCTCGCCAGCCTCTCCTATCAGTTCGGCAACTGGCCGAATTACGCCACGCTCTATGACTGGCCTGCCAATATCGCCCGGATTTTCGCCTCGACCCCCTCCCTCGCCGACGCGCTCGACATCGCCCGCGACGAATGGCTGTTCGAGGTCGGTTATATGAACATGGATTACGGCCACGGCATCTCGGAATGGAGCCTGACGCTCCTGCCAGCGAAGATGCTGATTATTCTCGCCATGGGGATGCTGGTGGCGACGGTCTGGGCGCTGGGTACCGCCTGCACCGGCGCCTGCAGTCTCGCCGAGCGCGGCACGGCGGTCGCGACTACCAGCCTCGGCGTCGGGCTCGTCGGCCTCACCGGGGCGACCATAACCTGGGTGGTGTGCTGCGCGACGCCGTCCTGGATCGTCGGCCTCACCATGCTCGGCCTCAGCGTAGCCACCGCCAACTGGCTGGAGCCGTTCGGCGTCTGGCTGAAATTCGGCGGCCTGTCGCTGCTGGGCGCAACTGCCTTCGTCATGGCCTATCGCATGGGTGGCCAGGCGGCCGTCGCCGCGCCGAAGTGGCCTGCCCCTGTGCCTCTGCGCGCCGTGAGCGCTGCCGACATTCGAAGCTAGGGAGCAGGAGCGCCGCCATGCTGAGCGTCATCAATCTCCAGCGCAAATCCGCCGAGCCGAGCGCCTCCGCGCAGCAATTCCGCAGCGACCGCGGCGCAGTGGCCATCCAGGATGTGACTATCGCGTTCGGCAAGGGCCGCTCGCAGCATGTCGCGGTGACAGACATCTCCATCGACATCGCGCCGGGCGAATTCGTCTGCATCCTCGGCCCGTCCGGTTGCGGGAAATCGACGCTGCTCAACAGCGTGGCGGGCTATGTGCCGCCCTCAAGCGGCCGCGTGCTGGTCGACGGCGTGCCGGTCACCGCGCCCGGCCCGGACCGTGGCATGGTGTTCCAGCAATATTCGCTGTTTCCCTGGAAGACCGTCCGCGAGAATGTGGCGTTCGGCCCGCAGATCCTCGGCCGCGCCAATATCAACTCCATCGCCAACACCATGATCGCCATGGTGGGCCTGACGAAATTCGCCAGCCGCTATCCGGCCGAGCTGTCCGGCGGCATGCAGCAGCGCGTCGGCATTGCGCGGGCGCTCGCCACCTATCCCAATGTGCTCCTGATGGATGAGCCCTTCGGCGCGCTCGACAGCCAGACCCGGCACATGATGCAGGAGAGCCTGCTGGAGATCTGGTCGGAGTTCGGCATCACCGTGCTGTTCGTCACCCACGATATCGACGAGGCGGTATTTCTCGGCGACCGCGTGCTGGTGATGAGCGCGAACCCCGGCCGAATCATCGCCGACATTCCCATCACACTGCCGCGCCCGCGCAATTTCGACGTCGCCAATGACGAGGCCTTTCTGCGCCTGCGCCGCCAATGCCACGAGCAGATCCGCGAGGAGAGCCTCAAGGCGTTCGCCCAGCAGAATGCATGAAAGGAGGCGCGCCATGAGAGGATTGCTGACTGCTTTCTTTGCCGCGGCCGTACTGGCCGTTACTGCCCTGCCGGGACCGCTTTTCGCTGCGAAAAGCGATCCGGAGATCGTCAGTCCGGCGAAGCCGCTTCCACCCTTCGCGCTCATCGATCATCGCGGCCTTTCCTTCAAGAACGACCGCCTTGCAGGCAAATGGAGCCTCGTCCTGCTCGGCTATACCCACTGCCCCGACATCTGTCCCTTCACCATGCAGAACCTCGCGTCGGTGATCGAGCAGCTCACCATGCGCGTGTCCCCGGATAAGCTGCCCCAGGTGATTTTCGTCGGCGTCGATGAGCAGCGGGACAAGCCGGTGCTGGCCGACTATGTGACCGCCTTCAATCCGGATTTCATTGGCGTCACTGGCGACTGGCCGGCGATCAAGACCGTCGTCGACGGCGTCGGCGGTTTCGCACGCATCGACAAGAAGAGGCCGGGGCAGGACGAATATCAAGTCTCGCATAGCGCCTTCGTCTCGGTCATCGACCCTGAGGGCCGGATCGCGGCGCGCCTCAACCCGCCGATGCAGCCCGCGAAAACGGCGGCGTTCCTGGCAAAGCTGATGCGGGATTACGGCAAGGCGATCAACTGAGCGGAGCGCGGCGGGTGGTCCCACAGAGTTTCGCGCTGACCGGCCTATTGTCGACCCGCGCAGCCTTGGGCCTGATCGGCGGCTTGCTGATCGCCTCGTCTGCCGCGAGATCCGACGGTCTCGGCGACCCAAGCGCGCCGCCGCAGGAAATCTGCGGGCTGTGCCACGGCCTCGATGGCGTCAGCCGCATGAGCCGGTTTCCGAGGCTCGCCGGTCAGAAGGCCGCCTACATCGAAAAGCAGCTGGGTGATTTCCGCGCCGGACGTCGGGCCAATGACGGCGGGCAGATGGCGGCAATCGTCATGGAGATTAACGATAGCCAAGTGAAGCAGGTGGCGCGCTATTTCTCCAGCCTTCCTCCTCCGCCGCCAGCGCAGAACGAGGAAAGCAAGGCCGAGCGCGATGAGGCCAGCCGGCTCCTCAAGGACGGCGATGAGGGACGTGGCATTCCGGCTTGCGTGAGCTGTCATCTGCCTGGCACAGCGCGCGCCAAGAGCCCCGCGCCGCCCTATGCGCCGCATCTGACTGCCCAGCATGCCGATTATATCGCCAAGGAACTGCGCGATTTCCGCGAGGGGCGGCGGGAGAACGATGTTACGGGCGTGATGGCCGGCATTGCCAAAGCACTGAGCGAGCCGGAAATCGATGGGCTCGCGCATTATCTGGCGTCGATGCCGAGAAACACGGCCCGATCCCACTAGCGCGGCAGCCGGCCAACAGCGCCGCCCCTCGCAGCCGAGCCAGCCGTCAATATTGTGCGGAGCTGAATCCGCTCGGGGCCTGATCGATCACTTGATTGCCGTAGCGCTGCACTTCCAGCACTGCGAAGCCCCGCTCCGAGGTGCCGTCCGGCCGCAGCCGGAACAACCCGTCTATCCCGGCAAAGCCGTTCGCCCGCGTCAGAGCCTTTTCGGTGAAGCGCGCGCCGGGCGGGTTCTTCGACAGCGAGATCGCCAGGCTCACGGCGTCATAGGCGAGCGTCGCAAGGCGTGGCGGCACGTCGCCATAGGTCTCGACATAGCGCTTGGTGAAATCCGTCCAGCCTTTCGGATCCGGCGCCGGGAACCAGGCTCCGACCAGCGCCGGCTCCTTGCCGACGCCCGTGTAGTCCCAGCCGCTCGTGCCAAGCAGCTTGATCGCCTTGGTGTCGACCTCCGCATAGGGCAGGAGCGGGGCTAGCGAAGGGAGGGTATCTGCGGCCGCGGGGATGAACAGCGCATCGATCTGCGGCGGCTCGCCCTTCTTGACCAGCGACGCGATCTCGCGGATCGGCGTGATCATGCCATTGGCGTCCTGTGGATAGCTCTTCACCGCTACGACCTGCGCATTGAGCTGCTTGGTGATGGTGAGAAAGCTCTGCTCGACCAGCCGTCCATATTCGGTCTGCGGTATGAGCGCGGCGAAGCGGGTCTTGCCCTGACTCACCGCATAGGAGATGACGCGCGGCACGTCGCTGCCGGCGAGGAAGCTCAGGAGATAGACGCCGTTGCCGGCCACCTTGCGGTCGCTGGAAAAGGCGATCATCGGCACATTGCCGCGCTTGGCTTCCGGCGCCGCCGCCGAGACCTCATTGGCGAAGAGCGGTCCGATGATCAGCTCGGCGCCTTCCTTCACCGCTTCCTGCGCGGCCGTCCTGGCGCCGTCGGGCGTGCCGCGGGTATCCTTCGGCACAAGCTCGACATTGGGATTGTTGAAATCGAACAGCGCAAGCTCGCCGGCCTGTTTGAGGGCCTGGGCGATTTTCTGCGAATTGCCGCCGGTGAGAGGCAAGAGCACGGCGACCTTGACAGCGGATTTCCCTGCGCCGGGCAGCACAGCAGCGCCGGGGGCGCCATTGTCGCCAACGGTGCCGCCTCCACCCGTAATGGAGCAGCCGGCGATCACGAGCGCCAGAACCGCCAGCCCGGCGGCCCAGAAGCGGCGCGCGGCATGGCGGGACCAGATCTTCAGACCATCATGAGCCTGCATGTCAGTCTCGATACCTTTCTACGCCGTTCGCCGGAGCCGCGCCTGAAAGTCCCTCGGCCGGCGGATTGGCCGAGCGCCAGAGCCGAGGCTCGTCTCCACTTGCCCCGCCGCTCGCCGCCATCAGCTGCTGCCGGTAATGCACAGCTTGTGAAGAATCGTAGTCGTCACGGAAAAACTTGGCACAATTCGCCGCGGCGAGCATCTTCTCTTTTGTTAGCCTCCGACTGTGGCCGTAAGGTGATAGGCTTTAGAGGGGCTTAGGTCCCGGCGTGCCGATTTCGACATTGTGGATTAACCCTTCATGCCCGGATCACTGAGCGACGCCGTAGGCGCGGCGCTGGAAAAAGAACTCGCTTCGCCCTTGCCGCCGGGCCTCTATTTGGTGGCCACACCGATCGGCAATCTCGGCGACATCAGCTTGCGCGCGCTCGGCGTTCTTGCCAGGGCCGAACATATTTGCTGCGAGGACACGCGCCAGACCCAGAAGCTCGTCAGCCACTACAATCTATCGGCGCAACTCAGCGCCTACCACGATTATAACGCCGCACGGGAGCGGCCGAAGATCCTGAAATGGCTGGCCGGCGGCGCCTCTGTCGCGCTGGTGTCGGATGCGGGAACGCCGCTGATCTCCGATCCCGGCTACAAGCTCGTGCGTGAGGCCGCGGCCGAAGGTATCACCATCACCAGCATCCCCGGCGCCTCGGCCCTGCTCGCCGGGCTGACGGTCAGCGGGCTGCCGACCGACAGCTTCTTCTTCGCCGGCTTCCTGCCGCCCCGCGAGGCGGCCGCCCGCAAGAGGCTCGAGGTCCTGTCGGCGGTCCCCGGCACGCTGATCCTGTTCGAGACGGCCAGCCAACTCGATCGGACGCTGTTGATTCTTGGAGAGATCTTCCGAGGCCGGGAGCTGGTCATCGCCCGCGAGCTCACCAAACGTTTCGAGGAGGTCATCCGGACGAAGCTGCCGGCCGAAGAGCTGATCGGGCACGACTGGAAAGGCGAGTTCGTTCTGCTTGTCGCCCCGCCCGCCGACGAGATCGCGAGCGAGGACGATGTCCGCACGGCCATCCGCGCAGCGCTCAAGCGGTCGAGCCTGAGAGATGCTGTGGAGGAGGTGAGAAGAACATTGCGTGTACCTCGGAAGCAGGTCTATGATCTGGCTCTCAAATTTCAGAACGGTGCCGCGAGTGACGATGACCTCTAAGGCAAGGAAACGCGAAGCTTATGACCGCGGTCGCAAGGCGGAAGAGGATGCCGCATGCATGCTCGCGGGCCGCGGCTACCGGATCCTCAGCCGCCGCTATCGCTCGCCGGCGGGCGAGATCGATCTGGTCGCCTCCAACGGCGATCACCTTGCTTTTGTGGAGGTGAAGGCCCGCCGCAAATTGGACGATGCCGCCTGGTCGATCACGCCGCGTCAGCAGCGCCGGATTGCCGAAGCCGCAGGCCACTGGCTCCAGAGCTTCCCGGAATATCAGGATCGCGACATGTCTTTCGACGCGGTGCTGATTGCACCCCGCCAGCGCCCTGAATATATCCCGGATGCATTTCGGCTTTGAGCCCGCCGCTGTAGTTTGGGGCGACGGCATCGCGCGCCGCTTGGCGGCCTTCACCATGCAAGATATGAATGTGATGCCTGCCGCGCCGAGACTTTGGCGACCGGCCTTTCTTGCCGCCCAATAGGAGAGTGCCATGGCGCTGCGCGCCGCGTTTCAGATGGACCCGATCGACCGGCTGGTCATTCGCGGCGATTCCACCTTCGCGCTGATGCTTGAGGCTCAGCGGCGCGGACATGAACTGCTTTACTACACACCCGGCGATCTTTCCCTGCGCGACCGTCGCATCGTCGCCCATGTCAATCCGGTGACCGTCGCCGACAAGCAGGGCGAGCATTACCGACTCGGCGAACGCCACCTCGCGGACCTTGCCGAATATGA
Source organism: uncultured Alphaproteobacteria bacterium (assembly GCA_963798805.1). Classification (GTDB taxonomy): domain Bacteria; phylum Pseudomonadota; class Alphaproteobacteria; order Rhizobiales; family Rhodomicrobiaceae; genus CAVZCK01. Next base: position 808,392 of record CAWCVC010000010.1, on the reverse strand, counting down.
CGTGGTGCATTTGCGCCAGGATCCGCCTTTCGACATGAATTACATCACGACGACGCATCTCCTAGAGGCCCTGCAGCCGGGCGTGCTCGTCGTCAACGATCCGGCCTCGGTGCGCAATTCGCCGGAGAAGCTGTTCGTGACGCAGTTTCCCGATCTGATGCCGCCCACGCTGATCACGCGCTCGCTCGAAGATGTCAAAGCTTTCCGAAGCGAGCATCGCGATATCATCCTGAAGCCGCTCTACGGCAATGGCGGCGCGGCGGTGTTCCGCATGCAGCCGGAGGACACCAATATCGGCTCGCTTGTCGAGCTGTTTCAGAGCGTCTTCCGCGAGCCGTTCATCGTGCAGCGCTATCAGCCCGAGGTCCGCAAGGGTGACAAGCGCATCATCCTCGTCGATGGCGAGATTGCCGGCGCCATCAACCGCGTTCCGTCGACCGAGGAGACGCGGTCCAACATGCATGTCGGCGGCCGGCCCGAGCCGACCGAGATCACAGAGCGCGAGCGCGAGATCTGCGCCGTCATCGGCCCGGAGCTGAAAAAGCGCGGGCTGATCTTCACCGGCATCGATGTCATCGGCGACTATCTGACTGAAATCAACGTGACCTCGCCGACCGGCATTCGTGAGGTGCAGCGCTTCGGCGGTCTGGATATTGCCGCGATGATCTGGGACGTCGTCGAGGATCGCATAGCCCGGAAAAAAGCCGGCGGCTAGCCGTAATCGCCCTTATGTTCATGCCTTGTTCTCTCTGCTAGTGTTGCGCAATCCGGAGTTCGGATTTCGTATCGGCGGATTGAGAGAATGTTTGCGCAGATCTCGACGGTGGCTTTCCTAGGCATTGAGGCGCGGCCGGTCGACGTCCAGGTGCAGATCGGGCCGGGCCTGCCGTCATTTTCGATCGTCGGCTTGCCCGACAAGGCGGTCGCCGAGAGCCGCGAGCGCGTGAGGGCGGCGCTGTGCTCGATCGGCCTCGGCGTTCCGGCGAAGCGGATCACGGTCAACCTGGCCCCGGCGGATCTGCCGAAGGAGGGCAGCCACTATGATCTGCCGATCGCCGTGGGCCTGATGATCGCCAGCGGCGCAATGCCCGGTGATGAGATCGGCGATTATGTCGTGATCGGCGAACTCGGTCTCGACGGTGCGGTTGCCGCTGTCACCGGCACCCTTCCCGCTGCCATAGGCGCAAACAGCCTCGAGAAGGGCCTGATCTGTCCCCTTGCCTGCGGCAGCGAAGCGGCTTGGGCCTCCCCTGACATGCCGATTCTGGCGCCGCCCCATCTGCTCTCGCTCGTCAATCACTTCAAAGGGCTCGGAGAGCTGCCGCGGCCGGTCCCGCAGCTGGACGAAACGCGGCCCGATATGCTCTATCTGCGCGACGTTCGCGGCCAGGAGATGGCCAAGCGCGCTGTCGAGATCGCGGCAGCCGGCGGCCATCACATTCTGATGACGGGACCGCCGGGAGCCGGAAAGTCGATGCTGGCGCGCAGGCTACCTGGGCTGCTCCCGCCGCTCGAGCCGCAGGAAATGCTCGAGATTGCCATGATCCGCAGCATGGCCGGGCAATTGGGCGGCGGGCGGCTGAGCCGGGAGCGGCCGTTCCGTGCGCCGCATCATTCGGCGAGCATGGCGGCGCTGGTCGGTGGCGGCTCGCGCCCGCGTCCCGGCGAGGTCGCGCTCGCGCACCATGGAGTGCTTTTCCTCGACGAGCTTCCGGAATTCACGCCGCAGGTCATCGACGCACTTCGCCAGCCTCTGGAATCCGGCGAAATCATAATCGCGCGCGCCAATCACCGGATCACCTATCCGACGCGCATTCAGCTCGTCGCGGCCATGAACCCCTGCCGCTGCGGTCACGCGACCGAGCCCGGTTTTTCCTGCCGGCAAGGGCCGAGCTGCCGAGACCGCTATATGGCGCGCCTGTCGGGGCCGATCCTCGACCGCATTGATATCCGCATCACCGTGCCGGCCGTCAGCGCGGCCGATCTCGCGCAGCCGCCTGCCCATGAGGGCAGCGCCGAGGTGCGGGAGCGAGTGGAAGTCGCGCGCCGGCGGCAGATGCACCGTTACCGCACAGTTGCGTCCGGACAGATCAGCACGAATGCGGAATGCCCTCCCGCCTTGCTGGAAGCTGTCGCGACACCGGACAGCGCGGGCCAGAAGCTGCTGCAGGAGGCGGCCTCAGCTTTCGGACTTTCAGCGCGCGGCTATCATCGCGCGCTCCGCCTTGCCCGAACGCTTGCCGATCTCGACGCAGAGCGGAAGGTGCTCAGCTCGCATATTGCGGAGGCTTTGGCGCTTCGTGGCGCCGATATGACGCGCAGCCCCCGGAACGCGCCACGGCAGGCTGAGCCGCTTGCTCTGCAGGCACCCGCGTGAATCGGGAGGTGACCTCGCGGCAACAGGCAGCCGCGCCGGCGAATACGCCGGCAATTATGCCGATGCGCGTCGCGAACAGTCGAGCGGCCGGGCACTCACCGGATTTTCGGCGTGAGCTTGGCACAGGCGTCGTGTCGGCAGCAGCTGACAATGTGGTCGTTGACCATGCCGACGGACTGCATCATCGCATAGACGGTGGTCGGGCCGACGAAACGGAATCCCTGCGTCTTCAGGGCCTTGGAGACGGCGCGAACTCACGGATGTCTCGGGCGGGATCTCGGTGAGTGAGGCAAAGCGGTTCTGGATCGGCTTGCCATCAACGAAATGCCAGAGGAAAGAGGCAAGACTCTGCTTTTCGGAAAGCTTCAGATAAGCCTGGGCATTGGCGACCGCCGCCTCGACCTTCAGCCGGTTGCGTATGATGCCGGGGTCTGCAAGCAGCCCCGCGATCTTTTCGGGGCCGTAGTGCGCGATGGCTTCAGGGTTGAAATTATCGAACACACGGCGGAAATGCTCGCGCTTACGCAAAATGGTGATCCAGGAGAGGCCGGCCTGAAAGCCTTCGAGGATGATTTTCTCGAACAGCGCGCGGCTATCGCCGTTCGGCACGCCCCATTCGTCGTCGTGATAGGCGACGTAGATCGCCTCCTCACTCACCCAGCCGCAGCGCGTCCCGCTCAAAACTCGGCTCCATGCGAGGGGACCTGATAGCTCGCCCAGGGAGGGCGCCGGACGCTGACCGTGATGTCGCCGACGCGCAGGGGCGTGCCCTTTTGCACGGCATCCTCGACCCGGTCAAGCCGGATCATGGCGATACCGCGCTTGTCATCCATCGACCCGATCGTACCGACCGGAACGTTGCCAGCCCTGATCTCCGCTCCGCCGCCATCGAGCGGCGCGCTTGCGGAAAGCGCGGCAATGCGGGTCTTCGCCGTGCCCCGGTGGTGCATCCGCGAGACCACCTCCTGGCCGATATAGCAGCCCTTGTTGAAATCGACCCCGTGGAGATCGTCGTAGCACGCCTCATGCGGGAAGGTCTCGCCGAAGGCATAGTCGAGCCCGCCCTGCGGCACGGCAAGAGAGATCCGATGGCTGTGATAGGCGGTCTCGCCGGAACTCGAAAGGGCCAAGTTCGCCGGCTCGCTCGCCGAGTGCTTCAGAATGATGCGCTCACCGAGCGGCGCATAGCGCGGGTCGGCATAGGCGGCAATAAAAGCGTCGTTGCCTTCGCGCGGTTCGTCGCCCCAGGCGGCGCCGACGGCAAGCTCGGCCGACCGGTCAGCGATCTCGACCTTGGCCCGCAGCCGGTACATGGATAGGCGCTTGGCAAGCCCGCCAACATAAGGCTTCTCGCAATCGATCCAGTAGCTTTCCGCGTCGTGCACATAAATCAGGAAATCGAACAGGATCTTGCCTTGCGGCGTCAGCATTCCGGCAAAGACGGCTTCGCCGGCACGCGCGCGCTCGATATCGTTGGTGACGAGACCTTGCAGGAAGCCGGCAGCCTCGGGCCCGCGCAGCTCGATCAGGCCACGATCCGGCAAGAGCGTCATCAGACTGTAGGACATGCGCGGGTCTCCTGTCGCATCGGCCATATAGGCGAGATCGGAGGGCGGCGCAATCCGCCAGCGGTGAGTTTGCGCGCGCGGCCCCGTCGAGCTGCTTGGTTGCCTCCGTCGCCCGGCCCGATCGGATCGCGCCAGGTGCGTTGTCCTCTGGCGCCGGGGGCTCGCGGTTGCGCGAGGGCTGTCCACATCTTCGGTTGCCGGATCACCACCGGCACATCGGCCGTTGCCAGGGACATTGCACGCCTTTATGCCTTGGAGCAACGAGCCGGCCGGCTCATCGTTCCGGAGCGGACAGTTTCATGGCAAAGACATTCGATCTCGTGATTCGCGGCGGCATGATCGTCAATCAGGATGGCGTCTGGCAGGGCGATCTCGGTATTTGCGGTGGCCGCATCGCGCATCTCGGCGCCATCGCCGAGAGCGCCGCAGGCGAGACCTTCGATGCCGCCGGCCTACACGTCCTCCCCGGCGTCATCGACAGCCATGTGCATTTCCGCGAGCCGGGCGGCGAGATCCAGGAAGACCTCGAAAGCGGCAGCCGGGCGGCCGTGCTCGGCGGAGTGACGGCCGTTTTCGAAATGCCGAACACCAGTCCGCCGACGACGACCGCCGAGGCGCTCGCCGACAAGGTGAAGCGCGCCACCGGCCGGATGTTCTGTGATTTCGCCTTCTATCCCGGCGCGACCAAAGACAACATCGGCGAGTTGGCGGAGCTGGAGCGGCTGCCCGGCGCGGCTGCGATCAAAGTGTTCATGGGCTCCTCGACCGGCAATCTCCTGGTCGACGATCCGGCCCTCTTGCGCCGGCTGCTTTCGCGCGCCAGGCGCCGCGTCGCCTTTCATTGCGAGGACGAGGCGCGTCTCAATGCCCGCAAACATCTCCGCCGCGAGGGCGATCCGGCAAGCCATTCCGAATGGCGCGATCCCGAAGCGGCGGTCATGGCGACGCGGATCCTGCTCCAACTCGCCCGCGAAGCCGGTAAACGCGTGCATATCTTGCATGTCTCGACGGAGGGGGAGATGGCTCTGATTGCGGCCAATCGCGATCTCGCCACAGCCGAAGCGACGCCGCATCACCTGCTGCTGACGGCACCGGACGCCTATGAAAAGCTCGGCGCACGCGCCCAGATGAACCCGCCCTTGCGCGACGCCGGCGAGTGCGCCGCGATCTGGCAGGCGCTCCGCCAGGGCGTCGTCGACACGATCGGCTCGGATCACGCGCCGCATCTGCTTGAGGCGAAGGCGAAACCCTACCCGGCGTCACCCTCCGGCATGCCCGGCGTGCAGACGCTGGTGCCGCTCATGCTCGACGCCGTCAATGCCGGGCGCCTCAGTATCGAGCGCTTCGTGGATCTGACCAGCGCCGGCCCGGCGCGGGTCTATGGCATCGCCGGCAAGGGCCGGATCGCCGCCGGCTATAACGCGGACCTGACCCTTGTCGACCTGAGTGCCCGCTGTGTCATCGGCAATGACTGGATCGCAAGCCGCTGCGGCTGGACGCCTTATGACGGCTGGCCGGTGACCGGCTGGCCGGTTGCGACAATTGTGCGCGGGCGGACCGTCATGCGCGACGGCGCAATTGTGGCCCAGGCAGACGGCAGCCCCGTACGCTTCCTCGAGACGCTTGCCGCTTCATAAGCGGCGAATGGAACAGGCGTCTCCTTAATAGACTTGATCGTGGAAGAAATGCCAGATGCCGTTCTGGGTGATGCCGAGGCGGTAATGGTCATAGCGGCCCGACGTCCGCATCAGCTTCAGCCGTTGCGGCGAGATGAGCGTCAACAGCTCGACCTCCTGAGCGGGTGACAGTTTGGCCATCGGCAATTCGGTAAAATAAGGCCAGATATAGAGGTCTTCCCCTGTCGCGATGCGTTTTTTGACGAAGCCGGTGCGAAAAAGCTGGATCAGAATGGCGAGGATTTCCCGGCCTTCGCCGTCGCCGGAGATCTTCCGCCAGTAGCCGATCGGGTCGGCTACTTTTTCCCGTGCGACAATCGGTGGAATCTCATTCATCTCGACAGGTACGCGCATCGCCTCGATATTGCCGCTCATCGCGGCGGTGAGAATCGCGCGCCTCATCCGGTCCACCTCGGGCGGTAGAAGCGAGAAGTCCCGCAAGATTTCAACAGAGCCGTTCGGCGCATCTGCCTTTTCTTTGGCGGTTTTTTCTGCTCTTAGCGGCGGGAACAGAGGCGTCAAAGCATGGACAAGGCACAGAGCCGCAGCTAGGAATAGCGCTGGAATTCTGAGGCGGCGAATCGCGATGCTCCTTGGTGGCTGTCGCATCCGGCTTTTCTCCTCGCGTGAGGGCAGTCCAGAGGCTGCCGGTCGGAGCTACGGATTGGGTGATCATTGAGCCAACCTTATGACAAGGGCCGCCGACGGTGATATCGACTGACCTCGTCGCCACGAGCACGCAGCTCATCGCAAGCGGTCTGTTCATCGGCGTGCTCATTGCGGCGCCCGTCGGTCCAGTCAATATCGTCTGCATACAGCGGACTCTCGAGCGCGGCTTCTGGGGAGGTTTCGCGGCGGGCATCGGCGCGGTGCTCGGCGATGGGCTGATCGCCTCGCTCGCCGCATTCGGCATCACCGCGATCTCCGGGATCATGGCCAATCACAAGGAGGCGATCCAGCTCATCGGCGGAATTGTCATGATCGCTTTCGGAATCAGGCTATTCATGGCCAAGCCGACCCTGCGGCCACCGAAAAGGACAAGCTGGTCGCAGCTTCGGCGGATCGTCGACTGGGTGCCGGAACGGTTGCGCCCGGCCTTGCGCTTTCAGATCTGGCGCATCCTGCCCCATGCCAGCGTCATTCCGCAGACCTTCTTTCTGACGATCACGAATCCGGGCGCCATTCTCGGACTTTTTGCGATTTTCGGGGGGCTTGGATCGGTCATCGGCGGCTTCACCAGCTATCTGCAGGCGCTGACGCTGGTGGTGTCGGTGATGGCAGGCAGCCTGTTATGGTGGGCGGGATTGTCCCGCCTTATCGAGACGCTGCGTGACCGGATCAACGAAAACCGGCTGAAGATCATCAATCAGGTGGCCGGCGTCACGCTGCTGGCCTTTGGCTGTCTGTTGTTCTTCCAGTTCGCGCTGGGCTTCGTCGGACACGCTGCCGATGCGGCGACCACGCCGGATTTCCTGCCGAGCTTCATCGGCCGGCGGCTGGGCCTATTGGGTGACCCGGTTTAGCGTGAACTCGCCATTGTGAATCCGCCGTGACAGACCTTCGGTCATTTTGGCAACGGCATCCTCACCATAGCTGGAGACGAGATCGGACAGAGCGGCGAAGAATGCGGCATTGGCGAGCATTTCGGGCTGAATGCCGTCATAGATCGCTTCTTCCCAGGCTTCGAGAATATAGCGGAGAGCGGCCTGCTTCTGCTCTTCCAGTGCAGCGCTCGAGTCGCGGGATAGACTATAATCTCTTATCCGATACACGCGTCGTCTCTCCAAAATCGCCAGCTTGCCCGCTCTGATTTTCCTACCACAGACAATTCGATTGCGTGTAGCGGCTTTGTTATTGTGCTTAACGGGCGAAGGAAATTTCTAATAATTCTTGCTTAACGATGATCTTCAATCAGAGCTTGAGCGATGCTTGTCCCTTGCTCCATGAATTGGTTGATTGCGAGGACCGCGGGCTTGGTGCAGGTCCGGTATGTGCGCGCATAGCCGCGATAGCCCTTGTTGAAGCTGTCGACGAGCCGGGCGCGGCGCAGGGCGCTGGTGCCCTCGGCATTGACGAGGTCGCGCATCTGGTTGCGCCAGATCTGCCCCTCGTCTGCACCGCAGAGTTCGCGAAGATAATGGATGGCTCCCAGGATCTCCGATAGCCGGTAGATTTGCGCATCGTAGGGGCGCGAATTCGCATCTTCCGCAGTCGCGGGCGACTTCGCCGGCTCAGCGAAGGTCGCTTGCGCAAAAAGCTGAGATATTGCAAGCACCATAATCAAACTCACCAGAAACGCTCTGACGGCCATCACTGGGCGTGTTTCTATCTTAGATTGCATAAATCAGTCAACCTCAACCCATGCTATTAAGCATTTTCCAACATTCAGCGGTTGCGCGTGCCTTGTTTCCCATCATGGCGAGGCCCCGCCGCTCCCTGACGTTCGCAGCTTTTCCACAGCGCCTGCAATGATCGGCATAAGTCCATCGGTCAATGCCAGCGAGGTGATCGCATCCGGATCATGCCAGGAAGCCGCCTTTGCGTCGCTTCCCGCGACGGCATCCCCGGCCTCCCAGAGCCCATAAAAGACAATAATGACACGGTGGAATAGCACCTCGCCCCTGTCATTTCGATGAACGACATCTCTGATGGCGGCGATATCGAGAATTTTCGCGGTGATCCCGGTTTCTTCGAGAAGCTCGCGCCGGATGGCGTCCAGCGCGGGCTCACCCGGCTCGATGTGTCCGCCCGGCAAGCTCCAGAGCCCTTTTGCCGGCGCGCGGCCGCGCTTGACCAGGAGGATCTTGCCATCCTTGAAGATTGCCGCGCTGACCGCGGCTCGCGGAAATACCGCGCCGGCCTCCGTGGAGACGACCGCCGCGCCGGGCCGCGCGGCAATTCCAGCCTTTGCATCTCGTGGCATAAGTCCAATATAAGGGTCTAGACAGCCTCGCAAACTCGGGGCCGGCTGGTCATTTCCGAGTGCGCCCCAAAGCGCTTTTTCCGGTTGCCATAAAACACCGTCCTGGAAGCGTTCGCCATGTTCAAATCCATTACCGCCTTTATCGAATCTCTCGGCACGCGCGAAGACGGCGAGAAGATTGCCGAAGAACAGGTCCGCCTCGCGACGGCAGCTCTGCTTTTCCACGCGATTGCGATCGACGGCACGGTGCGCGAGGACGAAATGGCCCAGCTCAAGCCGATCCTCAGCTCGCATTTTCACCTCGAGGAGCGCGAGCTGAACCGCCTCCTGACCGAGGCGCAGCAGACGGAACAGGAGGCGGTCGACATCTACCGCTTCACCTCCGTATTGCGCGATCGCCTGTCGCTCGATGAGAAGCGCGAAATTATTGCGATGATGTGGCGGCTCGTCTATGCGGACGGCGAGCTCGGTCCGCTGGAGGATAATCTGATCTGGCGGACTTCGGAGCTGCTCGCCGTGCCCGCCCGCGACCGCATGGAGCTGAAACGCATGATACGCGGCGAAGTCGGTTAGCCGGATGGCCAATTGGCTGCAAAGGCTGGAGACGGCCTGGTCGAGACGGAATCGGCGCGCGGACGCCGCCTCCAATAATGGCGGCAGAGCGCCTGTCTGCATCATTACCGGCGGCAATGAGGGCATCGGACGCAGGCTCGCCAATGAATTCGCCTCGCGTGGCCACCGGCTCCTTCTCATCGCGCGCCATGCCGAGAGCCTGGATCAGGCCGCTGTCGAGCTGCGGCGCGATTTTGGCGTCGAAATTCATACCGCGGCGATCGATCTGACCGTGACGGGTTACGATAAGCGCATAGCAGATACGCTCGATGCGCATGGGCTTTACGTTGACATCCTGGTCAACAATGCCGGCTTCGGGCTCGGCGGCCCCTTTGCCGAGCAGGATGCTGGGCGGATTCTCGATCTCTGTAGGCTGAACATGGAGGCGCTGACGGTGCTGACGCGGCGTTTTCTTCCCGAGATGTTGCAGCGAGGACGCGGCGGCATCCTCAACGTCGCCTCCATGGCTGGGCTGTTCCCCGGACCCTATCACGCCGCTTATTACGCCTCGAAAGCCTATGTGCTATCACTCACCGAGGCCCTTGCCTGGGAAAATGCCGGCCGCGGCGTGCGGATCTCGGCGGCCGCGCCGGGGCCGGTCGCCACGCGGTTTCACGAGCGCACGGGGGCGGCGCACGCCTTTTTTCTGCGCATGCAAAGAGTCATGCCACCGGAGACGGTTGCGCGAATTATCTATAGCGGCTTCATTGGACGGCGCACCGTGATCGTGCCGGGGCTGATCCCATCGCTTAATTCTTTTGCGGTACGCTATATCCCCCATGCGATTTTGGTGCCGTTCATCGGCTGGTTTTTAAAGCAACGCTATTGAGCACTGATTGAGGACCGCTATTCGGAAATGACGAGCTTCGACGGCGAAACGGACAGCGGCCCTGTTGCCGCTGGTGAAAGCGTAAATCGGATCAACGGGACCGCGCCGAAGAGGATGCTGATGATTTTCCACCGGCGCGAGTCGCAGTCCGGCGCCGTCGGTCAGTGGCTCCGCGCGCGCGGCTATTCGCTCGATGTCCGCTGTCCCCGTTTCGGCGATCGGCTGCCGGAGACTCTCGACGAGCATGCCGGCGCCATGATTTTCGGCGGCCCGATGAGCGCCAACGACCCGGACGATTTCGTCAAGGCGGAGATCGACTGGCTTGCCGTGCCGCTGAAGGAGAACAAGCCGTTTTTCGGCATTTGCCTCGGGGCGCAGATGCTGGCGAAACATCTCGGCGCTGGGGTCAGCACGCATCCGGACGAGATCATCGAGGCCGGCTATTATCCCATCGAGGTGAGCGAGGCAGGCGCGGCGCTGGTTTCCTGGCCGAACCATGTCTATCAGTGGCACCGCGAGGGTTTTTCGCTGCCGAGCGGGGCAAGACAGCTTGCCCGGGGCAGCCATTTCGAGAACCAGGCCATGCAATATGGCGAGAAGGCTATCGGAGTGCAGTTCCATCCAGAGATGACGCTCGCCATGATCCACCGCTGGACCACAGTGGCCGGGCACCGTCTCACTTCGCCCGGCGCGCGTCCGCGCACGGAGCACATCGCCGCGCATCATTGTCACGGGCCCGCCATGCGCGCCTGGATCGACCGTTTCATGCGGGCGTGGCTGACGCACGGCGAGTAAGGCTGGGCGTTTCCGCGACCGTTTGCGTCGCGTCCTGCCCGCCTCAGCCCTCGATCTTCGAGAAATCCGCAACTTCGAGCGTTGCCGCACGGATCTGCGAGAGCAGCTTCAGCCGGTTTTCGCGCAGCGCATTGTCAGGCGCGTTGACGGTGACCTTGTCGAAAAAGGCGTCGACCGGCGCGCGCAGCCTGGCGAGTGCGGCCATGGCGCCCTCGAAATCCTCCTTCTCCAAGGCACTCCGCGCCTCCTGCGTCACCTCGCCGATCGCCTCCGCCAGCGCCTTTTCCTCAGGTTCGGCAAAGAGCGTGGCATCGGGCTCGCCCGAATAGTCGCGCCTGTCTTTCTTTTCCTCGATGCGGACGATGTTCTGGGCGCGCTTGACGCCGATCAGCAGGTTCGCGCCGTCATCGGTTTCGAGGAAGCGCCCGAGCGCTTCGACGCGGCGGACGACGATCAAGAGATCGTCCTGGCCAGGCAGGGCGAAGACCGCGTCGATCAGGTCGTGGCGCGCGCCCTGCTCGCGCAAGTGCACCTTGAGGCGGTCTGCAAAGAAGCCGAGCAGGTCGTCCGCCCGCGCGACCACTGTCTCGATATCGATGCTGTGGCTGTCGCGGATGGCGATGCCGATCTCATGGTGATGCACGGTGCTGAGGTCGAGCCCGTATTCGGCGATGGCGATCTCGGCAGCCTGGGACAGCGCCTCTTCTGATTCCAGATACTGTTTCAGCCAGATCATCCGCATGATGATCGAGGTGCGCAGGCGGATGCGAAGCTCGTTTTCCAAGACGCTGCGGATGATGCCGAGGGCGGCGCGGCGCAAAGCGTAGGGGTCCTTGCTGCCCGTCGGCTTTTCATCGATGGTCCAGAAGCCGACCAGCATGTCGAGTTTGTCGGCCAGCGCCACGGCGATGGAAACGGGAGCCGCCGGCACGCTGTCGCCCTGGCCGGCAGGCTTGTAATGCTCGGCGATGGCCTCGGCGACATCCGGGTCCTCGCCATGCTCCAGCGCGATATAGCGGCCGATAATGCCCTGCAGTTCGGGGAACTCGCCCACCGTCTCCGAGACCAGATCGGCTTTGGCGAGCCGCGCGGCGCGCTCGGCCTTGTCCGGATCGGCTGCGACGATCGGGGCAAGCTTCTTGGCGAGCGTGGCGATCCGCTCCACTCGCTCGCCCTGCGTGCCCAGCTTCTCGTGAAAGGTGATTTCGTCGAGCTTAGGCAGCATCGCCTGGAGCCCGCGCGCTTTGTCGTTCTGCCAGAAGAACCGCGCATCCGACAGCCGCGCGCGGATCACCCGCTCATTGCCGGCTATGATCGATTTGCCACTATCCGGTGCTTCCAGATTCGCAACCATTAAAAAGCGGTTAGCTAATTTTGTTGAGTTGCGGTAGCGTAGCGAAAAGCACTTCTGATGGGCCTTCATGGAGGTGATCAGGACCTCCTGTGGCACATCCAGGAAGCTTTCGTCAAAGCTTCCAGCCAAGACCACGGGCCATTCGGCGAGCCCCGCATTCTCGTCAACAAGCCCGTGGTCTTCCACAAGCTCCAACTTTTCCTTCGCCGCGAGTTTTCGCGCCCCCCCGAGGATCGCCTCGATACGCCGCGAGCGCTCGACGATGACATTGGCCGCTTCCAGCGAGCGCGGGTAGTCGGCGAAGTCCTCGACCGCGATGGGCTGGCCGCGCAAAGCCTCATTCTTTGCCCGCCTGTGTCCGCGCGTCGTGCGTCCGCTTGAGATTCCGTCGATCTCGAACGGCACCACCTTGCCGTCGAGCAGGCAGAGAACCGAATGCAGCGGGCGCACCCAGCGCAGGCGCGATGAGCCCCAGCGCATCGATTTCGGCCAAGGGAATTTGCGGATCACCTCGGGAACGACCTCGGCGATGATGTCGTTTGCGGGCCGCCCCGGCTTCTCGATGACCGCGACATAGAACGCCCCCTTGCCGTCGTCACGCGTTTCGCACGCGTCGAGACTCTTGATCCCCGCGCCGCGCATGAAGCCTTCGATGGCTTTCTCCGGCGCGCCGACACGGGGTCCCTTGCGCTCCTCGCGAATATCGGCCGAGCGGGCGGACAGGCCCGTCATGTGCAGGACCAGCCGGCGCGGTCCGGAATCGGCCTCGCTCGTCTCGAAACCAAGGCCCGCCGTCTTCAGCCCCTCGCCGACCAGCCGCTCAAGAACATCGGCGGCGCGCGCCTGCATCCTGGCAGGGATTTCTTCGGAGAAAAGTTCGAGCAACAGGTTTGGCATGAGAGATCCACGAGTTCTTGCGGGTCGTCCACCTGCATGCGTCATCCGGAAATGCCGAAGTCGTTATCTGGGGATCCAGTATCCTTGGCGTCTGGTGCGGGCCAATGCGCATGGGAGACTGGAGTCCCGCCGTCCGGGAATGACAAGCAGGCGTGTCTTTCTAAGTCTCGCCCCTGAATAGTCGGGAAAAGGCCAGGACGGAACCGGGAAATGCGGAAAGCCCCGCCTCTTTCAACCGCCCGTCACCGGCGGGAAGAAGGCGATCTCGCGCGCGCCGGCGATGAGCGCACTGTGCTTGACGTGGGACTGGTTGATCGCCGCACGGATCACCTCACCGCGCTCGAAGGCCTCGGCGAATCCCGGACCGCGCGTCTTCAGCCAGGCAATCACATCGCTGACGGTCTTCGTCTCGGCCGGAAGCTCGACCTCCTCCTCAGCGCGCCCGGCTTTCTCGCGGACCCAGGCGAAATATAAAAGCCTTACTATCATGTCTTAATGCTCATAATGCTGGTACATCACATATTTCAGGCTCGCCCGGAAATAGTCTAAGCCCGTGTAAAGGGTCAGCAGCGCCGCCGCCCATAACAGCCCCAGACCGGTATTGACCGCCTCGCAGGAGCAGGCATTGTCGGCGGCGTTGCCCACAAGCAGCACGCAGATGGCGACCATCTGCACGGTGGTCTTCCACTTGGCGAGCCGGCTGACCGCCACCGTCACATTCAGCTCGGCCAGAAACTCCCTCAGACCGGAAACCAGGATCTCGCGCGACAGGATGATCAGCGCCGCCCAGATCGACCAATCCGAAATAGTCTGATCGGAGACCAGCATCAACAGCGCCGCGCCGACGAGCAGCTTGTCCGCGATCGGATCGAGCATCCGCCCGAGCGGCGATTGCTGCCCCCAGGCGCGGGCGATATAGCCGTCGAGAAAATCGGTCACTCCGGCGATCGCGAACACGATCGCGGCCAGCCAACGCGATGTATCGCCGTGCGAAAAGAACATGACGGCCACCAGCGCCGGCACGGCCGCGAGCCGCGCATAGGTGAGCAGGTTGGGTACGCTCAGAGATTGCGAACGGCGGACCGACTGTTCCATGCGCGCACCAGACCATTCTCCGCCGCTCCCGTCAATTGCTGCGGTGTAGCGGGATACTTCAACAACGTTTGATACTTGCGGGCAGTTGCGAGCCGCGCCTAGCATGACCGCGATTCCAGAGGAACGGAGACGGCCATGGCATTTTCCGGAAAGACAGTCGTCGTCACCGGCGCGGCGAACGGCATCGGGCGCGCGATTGCGGGCCGATTCGCCCGGGCCGGCGCGCTTGTGGTTATCGGGGATATCGCGGAGGAGACGGGACGCGCCGCTGCCGCTGAGCTCGAAATGGCAGGGCTGAAGGCGCGATTCGTGCGCTGCGACGTCGGTGAGGAGGCGGATGTAGGGCGGCTGATCGACAGCGCTTTGCAGTTCGGCGGCGGGCGACTTGATGTCGTCGTCAACAACGCGGCGATTCTCGACAACGGCGACTTCCTCGATCTGGCCCCGGCCGAGTTCGACCGCGTTCTGCGCGTCAATCTGCGCGGCGCCTTTCTCGCCGGCCAGGCGGCGGCGCGCCGCATGGTTGCGCAGGTCGAAGCTGGCGGTGAGCCGGGGGCGATCGTCAACCTGTCCTCGGTGAACGCGGTCTTCGCCTTGCCGGATCACGCCGCCTATTCGATCTCCAAAGGCGGCATCTCGCAGCTCACCAAGGCGATGGCGCTGTCGCTCGCCCGCCACAACATTCGGGTCAATGCCATCGGTCCGGGCAGCATCAATACCGCGATGCTGGCCAAGGTGATGTCGGACGATGCGGTGAGGCGGCGCATCCTGTCGCGCACGCCGCTCGGGCGGCTCGGCGAGGTCGATGAGATTGCCGAGATCGCGCTGTTCCTGGCCAGCCCCGCCGCCAGCTATATCACCGGCCAGACGATCTATGCCGATGGCGGGCGCCTACCGTTGAATTATACCGTGCCGGTCGAGGAAGGCTGAGCGCAGGCGCACTTGGTTCATGCTGCCAAGACATTGCTTCTCCCAGCGGAGAGGCCGGCAAAACAGTCTTGTACCAGCGGCTATCCAGAACTTCGGACGTCGCCCGGCCATGAGGGCCGGGGCCTATCGGCCTGACCACAAAGCTCGGAGCCCGCGGATAGCGGATTGGGTGCCGGGCCTCGCTTTAGCTCGCCCGGGACGACGGCCTTGCCGGACGGTCGTTTAGTCAGGCGGAGGCGGCTGCGGCGATTCTGTCGCGGATCAGGGCCTCGACCGTGCGGATCGTGGGCGAGGACGGGGCAACGCGCGAGCCGATCAGGCAGGCCTCCGATCTTAGGATCGTGCCGTCGCTCAGCGTCTTCAGATGATTGGCGCGCAGCGTGGTGCCCGTCGTGGTGATGTCGACGATGGTCTCGGCCGTCTGCGCTGCGGGCGTCCCTTCCGTGGCGCCGAGGCTTTCGACCAGCCGATAGGTCACGAGCCCCCTGGCCGCGAAGAAGCGGCGGGCGAGGTTCATATATTTGGTGGCGACACGCAGCCGTCGGTCGTGCTCGCGGTAGAACAGCGCCGCGGCCTCCTCGAGGTCGGCGATGGTTGAGACGTCGATCCAGCATTCCGGCACCGCGACGACCACATCGGCGCGGCCGAAGCCGAGCCGGGCGAGGAAATCGCAGCGCTCATCCGCATCCGGGATGTTCTCGCGGATCAGATCCTCGCCGGTGACGCCGAGATGGATGCGCCCTAATTGCAAATGCCGGGCAATTTCCGAAGCCGAAAGATAGGCGACCTCGATCTCCGGCAGGCCGGGAATGGCGCCGCGATAGCCGCGCTCGTGGCCGGTCTTCTGATAGGCGAGGCCGAGTCCGGCGAAATAGTCGGATGCCTGCTCCATGAGGCGGCCCTTCGACGGCACGCCGAGAATGAGCTTGTCGCCGGTCATGATGAGCTGCCTTTGGCGGCGAGCAGCCGCTCGGTGTGGATTGCCGAGCCGATCGCCGGCGCGTCGCGCTCCGCCCCGATCGCCGCAAGCAGTCCGTCATAGCGACCGCCGCCGGCGATCTGGCCGGGAACGCCGCGCTCCGGCAACTCGATCTGGAAGACGAAGCCCGAGTAATATTCGAATTGCCGGCCGAAATCCGCGTCGAACTGCATGGCGCTCATGTCGATATCGGCTTCCTGGAGAATGCGGTTGCGGCGGCGGCAGAGATCGAGAGCCTCCGACAGGTCGATCCCAGCGTCGGCGGTCAGGGTCGCGATCGCGCCGAGCGCCTCTTGCGGCGGGCCGGAGATCGACAGATAGCTCTCGACCAGCTCCACCACATCGGCGGAAAGCGGCTCCTCGCGCATATCGGCGGCGGCCGAGAGCAGGCGCGCCGTGATCTCGCCGAGATTGCGCGCGCCGAGCAGCGGGATCTGCCGCTCGTCGAGATAGGCTGCGACCTGCTCCTCGGCGGCGAGCGTGTCGTTCGTATCGAGCGAGGCGGCGAGCGCGGCGACATCGGGGTCAGGGAGGGCGGCGGGCGGCTTCGCTAACCGACGCAGCACACGCTGAAAGGCGCCGGGCCGCCAGAAGCTGTGCAGCAGCCGGTCGCGCCAGCGCTCGGCGATCGGCAGCGCACGGAGCAATCCGCGGAACAGGCCGAGATCGCCGCAGCGGATCTGGAAGCCGGAAAGGCCGGCGAGGCGGATCGCCTCGAGGATCAGGCCCAGCACCTCGGCCTCGGCCTCCTCGCGGTCGGTGCGGCCGAAATTTTCTATGCCGGCCTGGCGGAATTCGCGCGGGCGCAGCGCGTCGGGCTCGCCGGGCTGATAGCGGAAGGCCGGGCCGTTATAGCAATAGCGCGCCTCCGCGTCGGCGCGCGGGTTGCGCTCCAGATAGATGCGGCAGGAGGGGATGGTGAGGTCCGGCCGCAGACAGAGCTCCTGCCCGTCGGGGTCGGCGAAGACATAGGTGCGGTTGCGCAGCGCCTCGCCGATGCGGTCGAGGAAAATGTCCGCCGGCTGAATGAAGGCGGGCGCGACGCGCTCATAGCCGGCGCGCGCGAACACGCCCAGGATCTGCTCCGCCTGGGCTTCCAGCGCCTCGAATTGTGCGGCCGACTCCGCTGTCATGATAGTGTTCGATCTCGACCGCGGCTGAAGGAGATGCGACCTCCTCCATCCCGAATAATTTTCGAAATGCCCGCGCAGGCGGGCATCCGGTATGAAGGAGGGTCCGATACCGGATCCCCGCTTTCGCGGGGATTACGTCTTCGCGCGATGGGGAGCGAGAGTTTCAATCGTTGGACTCCGCCTTAGCCAGCCGCTTCGCCGTGGCGGGCGAGAACCGAACGCACCGCTTCGACCAGCTCGTCTTCCTTCACGGAGAACTGCGCCGGGCGGCCTTCGCGCCATTCCTGATTGTCGGTGATTATGGTGGACAGGCGCTCGCCCTCGATCAGGTCCTTGATGGTGACCTCGCCGCGCGCCAGCTCGTCGCCGCCCTGAATCACCACGCAGGGCGAGCCGCGCTTGTCGGCGTATTTCATCTGCGCTTTCATGCCCGAGGTGCCGAGATACACCTCTGCGCGTATTCCCGCCTCGCGGAGGGTGCGCGCCATGGCGTTGTAGTCGCCGAGCCGGTCGCGATCCATGGCAAGGATCACGACGGGGCCGGATGCGGCGTCGGCGTCCAGTTTGCGAAGCGCCTGCAGCGCCGTATAGAGGCGGGACACGCCGATCGAGAAACCCGTCGCTGGGATTTTTATGCCCCTAAAGCGCGACACAAGCCCATCATAACGGCCACCGCCACCGACAGAGCCGAAACGGACAGGCTGCCCGTGTTCGCCGCGTTCTGCCAGAAATGGTCCTGAGGATTGATCGACCTCCATGACTGGACCGGTATAGTACTCTAAACCTCGAACCACTGACTGGTCGAAACGTATCGTATGGTGATCGAAGTTTGCGGATCGTACGATCCGAATAATTTCTCCAACTTCAGAAGCGCCCTCTACGAAGAGACTGTTCTTCGCAAGCACATCTTGAATGTCATGGACGCCATCTAAATAAACCCCATCGGCAATTTCGAAACCTTCCGGTGCGTACCAGCCACCATGACCTCCCGGAGGCGGTGGATCAGAAAGCTTCGCCAAAACAAATTTGATGATTACACCCGTCTGATCGCCGCTCAAATCGGCGCCCCTTGTAATCGCGCCTGACTCGTCTTTGCGTTCCTTGCCGAGAAGCTCTCGGACGCCATCAGTTCCTAAACGGTCGTACTTGTCTATTGCGCGCAAAACAGCCAAGCGCTTACCGGCAGGGATTTCGGCGGCATCCATGACCCCATCCAGAATTTTTCGGTTGTTTAATTTGACCGCAAACTGGCCTTTTAGCCCCAGCGCCTCCAGCGTATCCGCCGCCAGCATACAAAGCTCTGCATCCGCCGCGACATTGTCCGTCCCCACCGTATCCGCGTCGAACTGGGTGAATTGCCGGAACCGTCCCGGACCGGGCTTCTCGTTGCGCCAGACCGGGCCCACCTGATAGCGGCGGAACGGCTTTGGGAGCTGATCGAAATTCTGCGCCACATAGCGGGCCAGCGGCGCGGTCAAATCATAGCGCAGCGACAGCCACTGCTCATCCTCGTCCTGGAAGGAGAACACGCCCTCATTCGGCCGGTCCTGGTCGGGCAGAAACTTGCCGAGGGCGTCGGTATATTCGAATGCCGGCGTGTCGAACGGCTCGAAGCCGTAGGATTCGTAGACGCCGCGAATGATGCCGAGCATCCGTTCGACCGCTCGGATTTCCGGCGCCTCGATGTCGCGCATTCCCTTCGGAAGACGCGCTTCCGGCCGCTGATCCCGCTTCTTGCTGCTCATAATGCTTCGTCGCCTCGCCTCCCGGACCATGTTCGCTTCGCGGGAGCGCTCATGGCCGATGCTCGTCTATGCCGCGATCTCCGGGAAGCCGCCGACCGTCCGCGGCGGCTGCCTTGTCCCGGTCCTGCCCTAAATGCTTCGAAATCGAATAAGGTCCAGCCGGCAGGGCCGAGCGCACCAGCCGAAGGATCCGACCAAGGCACCTCATTTCAAAGCGCAAAACAACCGGCAAGCTCAGCCA
The DNA here is from genome assembly GCA_963798805.1 of uncultured Alphaproteobacteria bacterium. Classification (GTDB taxonomy): domain Bacteria; phylum Pseudomonadota; class Alphaproteobacteria; order Rhizobiales; family Rhodomicrobiaceae; genus CAVZCK01. The sequence continues at coordinate 789,238 of CAWCVC010000010.1, read as the reverse complement.
TGCAGACTGCGCTCCGGTGCTTACTCATTGCCTCGGGGATTTCTAGACGATTGCCATAGAGCGGGCAAGCGGCGCGCAGAAACTCGCGTTGGCGTCTCGGGAGGCGTGCAAACTTGCCGGGTGTGGGGTTCAACAATAACCTAGGCGCCGGGGGCAATCGGACCCTCGGCGCGCGTGACGGGTACTGAGCGGGGGAGTTTCTAGTGAGTTTCGTTCGAATTCGAACTCAGTCGGGCCATTCGGTCTTTGAGGATGAGCTTTTGACGTTTCAACTCGGCGATGCGAAGACTGTCTGAAGAGGGTCTGGATGCTTCTTCTTGGATCAGCTTATCCAACGCGCGATGTTTTACGGATAGCTCCTCGACATGAGCGTCAAGCGCCATATTGAACCTCCGTTTCTTTTCCGGTCTGGGTCTGTCAGGGTGATAAATCACCTATTTGTGACAGGGTTGTCATGATGCCAGACCTCGTAACGAAAGTCTAATGGGTTCAGCCCCTATGGCGGGAATTGCTTGAGGTTGTGTAAATCCTGTTATCAACTTTAAGACGTAGATGACGCCGATCGAATTCGATGCGTTAGATGGAAGCTTCGCAAATTCGGTGCCTGCCGCTGCTGCGCTGGAAAAATCAGTCCGCGCTTCTGCCTAGCTCACAAGGTTGAGAACCTTGTCGAGGCTGCGAAGCTGGTCCAGCGTCTCCTGGATACGGCGCTTGCGCTCCTCATTCTCGGCGTCGGCAAGCTCTTCCTCAACGAGCCGGATTTCCTCCGCCACCATCGCTCGGTCGATCTCGGCGACAGGCAGCGCCTGCTCGGCGAGGATCGTCAGGCTCTCCGGGGTGACGTCGGCAAAGCCGCTGCGGACATAGATCTCGCCGAGATTGCCGCCGAGCCCCGGCGTCCGGACGATGCCCGGACGCAGTGTGGAGATGACCGGCGCGTGCCGCGGCAGGACGGTGAACTCGCCTTCCGAGCCAGGCACGATGACTTCGCCGACATCGGCCGAGACCAGAACGCGCTCGGGCGAGACCAGCTCGAATCTGAAGGTTTCCGCCATGGACGCCTCTCCGGTCACGCGGCTTCGGCCGCAAGCTCCTCAGCTTTCTTCATCGCCTCTTCCATGGTGCCAACCATGTAGAAGGCCTGCTCCGGCAGATGGTCGTAATCGCCGTTGCAGAGGCCCTTGAAGCCTTTCACCGTATCCGCGACATCTACGAGGACGCCCGGCTTGCCGGTAAACACTTCCGCCACATGGAAGGGCTGAGAGAGGAAGCGCTCGATCTTGCGGGCGCGGGCCACGGCGATCTTATCCTCTTCCGACAACTCGTCCATGCCGAGGATGGCAATGATGTCCTGAAGCGACTTGTATTTCTGCAGAACCTCCTGAACCTGACGGGCGACCTGATAGTGCTTATCGCCGACGACGCGCGGCTCAAGAATCCGGCTCGTCGAGTTCGAGCGGATCGACGGCGGGATAGATGCCTTTCTCGGCGATCCCGCGCGACAGAACCGTGGTCGCGTCCAGATGCGCGAAGGTCGAGGCCGGCGCCGGATCGGTCAGGTCATCGGCCGGCACGTAGACGGCTTGCACCGAGGTGATGGAGCCTTTGTCCGTCGAGGTAATGCGCTCCTGCAATTCGCCCATATCGGTGCCGAGGGTCGGCTGATAGCCCACTGCCGAGGGGATGCGGCCGAGCAGGGCCGACACTTCCGAACCCGCCTGGGTGAAGCGGAAGATGTTGTCGATGAAGAGCAGCACGTCCTGGCCCTGGTCGCGGAAATATTCCGCAACGGCGAGCCCTGAGAGGCCCACGCGCGCGCGCGCGCCGGGCGGCTCGTTCATCTGGCCGTAGATCAGAGCGCATTTCGAGCCCTTGGCCGAACCGCCATTCTTCTTCGGGTCGACATTCACCTTGGACTCGATCATTTCCCAATAGAGATCATTGCCCTCACGCGTTCGCTCGCCGACGCCCGCGAAAACCGAGTAACCGCCATGCGCCTTGGCGACGTTGTTGATCAGCTCCTGGATCAGCACGGTCTTGCCGACCCCGGCGCCGCCGAACAGGCCGACCTTGCCGCCCTTGGCGTAAGGCGCAAGCAGGTCGATGACCTTGATGCCGGTCACCAGCATCTGCGCTTCGGTCGACTGCTCGACGAAGGACGGGGCAGGGGCGTGGATGGGGCGGCGCTCGTTGCTCTTGATCGGTCCGGCTTCGTCCACCGGCTCGCCGATGACGTTCATGATGCGCCCGAGCGTCTCCTCGCCGACCGGCACGGCGATCACATCGCCGGTGTCCAGCACTTCCTGGCCGCGCACGAGGCCGTCGGTGGAGTCCATGGCGATGGTGCGGACGGTGTTCTCACCCAGATGCTGCGCGACCTCCAGAACCAGCCGCTTGCCATGGTTCTGGGTCTCGAGGGCGTTCAGGATAGCGGGCAGATGGCCGTTGAAATGCACGTCCACCACAGCGCCGGTGACCTGCCGAACCCGGCCGATAGTTTTCTCTCGATCCATCAAAGTTTTTCCTGTCGTCTTCCGATCTGGCTGAGCGCATTCATAGCGCGTCTGTCTGAAAATCTCATCCGAAAGCTGATCCCGCGGGACTTATGCCGGCGGTTTTACTGTCCGGAGGTGCTAAAGCGCTTCGGCGCCGGAGATGATTTCGATGAGTTCCTTGGTGATCATCGCCTGGCGCGTCCGATTATATCTAAGGGTCAAAGCGTCGATCATGTCTCCGGCGTTGCGCGTTGCATTGTCCATGGCCGCCATCTGCGAGGCGTAGAAGCCCGCAAGATTTTCGAGCAGCGCCCGGTAGATCTGCGTCGCGATATTGCGGGGCAGAAGCTCGCGCAGGATCTCGTCCTCGTCGGGCTCGAATTCGTAAGCCGCATGTGCATGGCTGTCGTCGACGACGATCTTTTCCTGCGGTCGCGCCGGAATAATCTGCAATGCGGTCGGCTTCTGGGTGATGATGTTCTTGAATTCCGAGAAATAAAGCGTTGCGACGTCGAATTCGCCGCGCTCGAACATGCGCAGGATCCGTCGGCCGATGTCGAGTCCCTGCGCATAGCCGATCTGGCGGACGGCGCGCAGATCGATGGCATCGACGAACAGATGACGGTAATCCCGGCGCAGCATATCGGCGCCCTTGCGGCCGATGCAGAGGATCTTCACCTGCTTGCCATCGGCGAGCAGCAGCTGAATGCGCTGGCGCGCCAGACGCGCAATGCTGGCATTGAAGGCGCCGGCGAGGCCGCGTTCTGCGGTCATCACCACGAGCAGATGCACATCGTCCCTGCCGGTGCCGACCAGCAGCGGCGAGGCGCCGGCTTGCGAGCCCATGCGGGCGCTCAGATTGGCGAGGATCGCGTCCATATGCTCGGCATAGGGGCGGGCCACCAGGGCGGCGTCCTGGGCGCGGCGAAGTTTCGCCGCGGCGACCATCTGCATGGCCTTGGTGATTTTTCGGGTCGCCTTCACCGAAGCGATGCGGTTTCTAAGCTCTTTCAGCGAAGGCATTCAGTCGTCCCTGTCATGTTGCGGGGAAAGCGGCGCGCCGCCTTCCGACAAACCACCGGCAAGGTTTCCTAAGCTCAAGCGGCGAAGGTCTTCGAGAATTTATCGAGCGCCGCCCGCAGCGTTTTTTCCGCGTCTTCGCTCAGCGTCTTTTTCGTACGGATCTCGTCCAGCAGCGGCTGATGACTGTCATGCATGAACAGCAGGAACTCCCGCTCGAAGCGCTGGATGGCATTGACCGGGAGCCCGTCGAGATAGCCGCGCGTGCCGGCAAAGATCACCACCACCTGCTCTTCGACGCGAAGCGGGGAGAATTGCGGCTGCTTCAAAAGCTCCGTCAACCGAGCGCCGCGGGCGAGAAGCCGCTGCGTGGTGGCGTCGAGGTCGGAGCCGAACTGGGCGAAGGCGGCCATCTCGCGATATTGCGCCAACTCGCCCTTCAGCGAGCCCGCGACCTGCTTCATCGCCTTGACCTGCGCCGCGGAGCCCACGCGCGACACCGAGATGCCGACATTCACCGCCGGACGGATGCCCTGATAGAACAGATCCGTCTCCAGGAAGATCTGGCCGTCGGTGATGGAAATGACATTGGTCGGAATATAGGCCGAGACGTCGTTCGCCTGGGTTTCAACGATCGGCAAAGCCGTGAGTGAGCCGGCGCCATGATCCTCGTTGAGTTTGGCGGCGCGCTCCAGAAGCCGGCTGTGCACGTAGAACACGTCACCCGGATAGGCTTCGCGGCCCGGCGGACGGCGCAGCAGCAGCGACATCTGGCGATAGGCGACGGCCTGTTTCGACAGATCGTCATAGACAATCAGAGCGTGCATTCCATTGTCGCGGAAATATTCGCCCATCGCGCAACCGGAATAGGGGGCGAGATATTGCAGCGGCGCCGGGTCCGAGGCGGTCGCCGCCACGACGATCGAATAGTCGAGCGCGCCGTTCTCTTCCAGCACCTTCACGAACTGCGCAACCGTCGAGCGCTTCTGACCGACCGCGACATAGATGCAATAAAGCTTCTGGCCTTCGTCGCCGGTCGCGTTGATGGATTTCTGGTTCAGCATGGTGTCGAGCGCGATCGCCGTCTTGCCGGTCTGGCGGTCGCCGATGATCAGCTCACGCTGGCCGCGCCCGATCGGGATCAGCGCGTCGATGGCCTTGAGGCCGGTCTGCATCGGCTCGTGCACGGATTTGCGCGGCAGGATGCCGGGCGCCTTGACGTCCACACGCCGCAGCTCGGCGCCCTCGATCGGGCCGCGTCCGTCGATGGGATTGCCGAGACCATCGACCACGCGGCCGAGCAGTCCCTTGCCAACTTGCACCTCGACGATATTGCCGGTGCGCTTGACGGTGTCGCCTTCCTTGATCTCGCGGTCCTCGCCGAACACCACGATGCCGACATTGTCGATCTCAAGGTTCAGCGCCATGCCCTTGATCCCGGTGGGGAATTCAACCATCTCGCCGGCCTGGACGTTGTCCAGCCCGTAGACGCGGGCGATGCCGTCGCCGATCGAGAGCACCTGGCCGATCTCAGAGACCTCGGCTTCCTGACCGAAGTTCTTGATCTGCTCCTTCAGGATCGAGGAGATTTCTGAGGCCCGGATTTCCATCAGCCTACCTCTTTCATGGCCATTTTGAGTGTACTGAGCTTGGTTCGGATCGAGCTGTCGACCATGCGGCTGCCGATCCTGACGATCAGTCCGCCGAGAATGGACGGGTCGACGCGCAAATTCAGGGTGATGTCTCTGCCGGTCTTCGCCTTCAGCGTCGCTTTCAGGTCTTCGGCCTGCGCCTCGTTCAGCGACACCGCAGAGGTGACGTCGGCCGTGACTTCGTTGCGGTAATCGGCGAGAAGGGCGCGGAAACCCGAGATGATGTCGCGCAGGGCGAACAGGCGGCGGTTCTTGACGAGAAGCTGCAGGAAATTGCTGATCAGCGTCGGCAGCTGGGCCTGTTTCGCGATCGCTATGATCGCACTGGCCTGCTCGCTGGCGGAGAAGACCGGGCTGCGGACGAGCCGCGACAGATCCTGGCTCTCGTTCAGCAGCGCTTCGATAGCGCTCAGCGCCGCGGCCGTCTCGTCAAGCTGGTTCGTATCGCGCGCAAGTTCGAACAGCGCCGTCGCGTAACGCCCCGCCATTCCCGCAACAAGTGTTGTTTCGCCAGCCAACTTAGCGTCTTTCCAGATCTGCCTTGCGTGCTGAAGGCCCGCTCGGACTTTTGCGCAGCCCAACTGGCGTCCAAAACCGTATGGTCTGGAACGCCGTAAAGAAATATTTTGCGGTTCTCTATCACAGGCGTTGCCCGGCTTGCAATACAGCGCGTGCCGGCAATCCCTGCGTTTTTTACCGCATCTGAGATAACGGTAGATTTCGCGATTGGCAATTGTTGCGGGGGCGACATGGTGGCGCGCTTTTTGGGGCGGCGGAGCGGTGGCTAGTGGTTCGACTGAAACATTTGCATCCCCGTGCGGCATCCGCATTTGCAAATGTTTCAGTCATAAGAACCACTAGCTAAATCTATGTTTCTAGTGGAGCTTTTGAATTTGACATTTGAGGATGAACCTGGCCACAACCGGGACTCAAATGTCAAATTCGCTCCACTAGAGGAAGCTGTAAGGGTCGATATCGATGGAGAGGCGCAGGCTGCCCTTTGCCGCGGGAGCGCGGTCGAGCCAGAGACGCAGATAGGCTTGCAGGTCAGCGTCGCGGGTCGCCTTGACCAGGAGCCGGTAGCGGTGGCGTCCGCGAATGAGGGCGAGCGGCGCCTCTGCCGGGCCGAGCACGGAGATCTTCTCGGCGCGCGGCGCGCAGACCGCGAGCCTGCGCGCGTAGCTTTCGGCGTCCGGCTTGGTCTTGGCCGAGACGATCAGCGCCGCGAGCCGGCCGAATGGCGGCATTCCGGCCTCACGCCGCGCCTCGATTTCCTGGGCGATGAAGCTGTCGCGGTCATTGGCGATGATCGCCTGCATCACTGGATGCTCGGGCAGATGCGTCTGGATGAAGCCGTGGCCTTCGACACCGTCCTCGCGGCCGGCGCGGCCGGTGACCTGAGATAGAAGCTGGAGGGTCCGCTCGGCGGCGCGCGGGTCTCCGGTTGCGAGGCTGAGATCGCCATCGACCACGCCGACGGTCGCCAGATGCGGGAAGTGATGGCCCTTGGCGACGAGCTGTGTGCCGATGATGATGCGCGCCTCGCCGCTCGCGATCCGATCGATGATCTCGCGAAGCGCGCGCACGCCGGGGATGAGATCGCTCGACAGAATGGCGGTCTCGACTTCGGGAAAGCGCTCGGCGACTTCCTCGGCAACCCGCTCGACGCCGGGGCCGCAGGGGACGAGCGAGCCTTCGGCCGAGCATTTCGGGCAGGTTTTCGGCGCGGGCAAGGTGAAGCCGCAATGATGGCAGACGAGCTGCTGGCGGAACCGGTGCTCGACGAGGCTTGCCGAGCATTGCGGGCATTCGATGCGGTGGCCGCAGGTCCGGCACAGGGTGAGCGGGGCATAGCCGCGCCGGTTGAGGAAGAGGAGAGTTTGCTGGCCGCGCTCCAGCGTCTCGGTCATCGCCTCGACCAGCGGCGGGCTCAGCCAATGGCCGCGCTCGGGCGGCGCCCGGCGCAGGTCGATGGCGGAAATCTCCGGCATCTGCGCGCCCGCATAGCGTTGCGGCAGGATTAGATGGCCATACCGGCGGCTCTGCGCATTGACGACGCTTTCGAGCGACGGCGTCGCCGATGAGAGCACGATCGCCGCGCCGGTGGTCGAGCCGCGCACCACCGCCATATCGCGGCCCTGATAGGTGACGCGGTCCTCCTGCTTGAAGGCGGCGTCGTGCTCTTCGTCGACGACGATGAGGCCGAGATCGGCAAAAGGGAGGAACAGGGCGGAGCGCGCCCCCGCCACGACCTTGGCCTCGCCTTCAGCAACGGCGCGCCAGACTCGGGCCCGCTCAGCTGACGAGATCGCCGAGTGCCATTCCTGCGGCCGACAGCCGAAGCGCGCCTCGAAGCGCTGCAGGAATTGGTTGGTGAGGGCGATTTCGGGCAGCAGGATCAACGCCTGACGGCCCTGCCGCAGGCATTCGGCGACGGCCTCGAAATAGACCTCGGTCTTGCCGGAGCCGGTGACGCCGTCGATCAGCGACACGGAAAAGCCGCTGGCCGCAACGCGCTCCCGCAGGGCATGGGCGGCGTAGGCCTGCGCTTCGGAGAGGTCGGGCGGCGCGAAGTCCGGCTTCGGCGCCGGTGGCTTCCAACGCGGTAGCTCGACCCGGATGAAGGTTCCGGCCTGCGCCAAGCCGTCGATCACGCCATAGCTGACGCCGGCCCGCTCGGCGAGGGTGGATTTCGCCCAGACGAGGCCGCCTTCCGCCGCCTCGATAACGCGCTTGCGCTCGGCGGTGAGCCTCGATGGCGGCGGACCGGCAAGCTTATAGCCCCAGCGCGGCGTGTCTGGCGAGAACACGTCGCCAGCGCTCATCATCATCTTGAGCACCATGCCCTTGGGCGAGAGCGTATAGCGCGCAACCCAATCGGCAAAGCGCCGCGCTGCGGCAGGCAGGGGCGGCAGGTCGAAACGCTCGATGACGGCCTTCAGCTTTTTCGGATCGACCGGCCTGGCGTTCTCGTCGCGCTCCCAGACCACGCCGACCTCCTTGCGCGGCCCGATCGGCACGAGCACGAAATCGCCGGGCTGAAGCGCCTCACCGGCCGGGAGGAGATAATCATAGGTCACATCCAACGCGAGCGGCAGAAGCACGGGCACCGTTTCCAGGCCGGCGATCGTCTCCAGCGGCTCCTGGTAGCCAAGCAGATCGGCCATCGCGCTCCCTATTGGCGCCGCGTCATGGCCGAAAGCACTACCCAGACGATGATCGTGCCGATGACGGTCAGGATCAGGATCGGTGCATGGCTGGCGATGCCGCGGAAGCCATCGAGGCGGTCGAAGCGATCATACCGCTCATAGCCACCATACTCTCCAAAGCGCCTCGCGAAGACGAAGGGCGCCGCCGCATAGGCGAGCGCGACCCCGCCGACAACGGCCAGTACCAGGCGGAACACGCCGCCGATGAAACTTCGGCGGCGTGGCAGGGGAGCGTAACTGGTCATGGTCTGCCGCGGTGCGCCCACGCGTCCACCGCCGCCCATTCCGAAGATCTGCAGGATCAGCGTGACGATAACCCCGCTTGCGACCGATAGAAGCAGTTCTCTCAACATGGTGCGTTCTCGTCCCGGAGATCAGGCAGCTCGAAGCTTATGTCAATTAAGGTTGACCGATTAATCCACGTGGTTAGGCAGGCAAAATCGGCTAAAAATTGTTGCGCCGCCCTGCGCCGGGCGGCCCGGTATCTTCAGAAACACGCAGCTGACCACATCGTCTGACCCAAGAGAAGCTCTATTCATGCCGCACCTCTTGCCTTTGCGCGACAGCATGTCAGGATTGAGGCAAATGGTCCATCGGAGAGGGAATGCCAAGTGCACGAACCCGCCCGGCCGGCCGCGCTTTTCGTCTACGGCACGCTGATGCGGGCATCGGGCCATCCCATGGCGAAAAGGCTGGTCAGGCAAAGCCTACCTCTGGGACCCAGTTGGATATCGGCGAGGCTCTATTCGCTCGGCGCCTATCCCGGCGCGGTGTACTTGGAGGAGGCGCGGGACAAGGTTTATGGCGAAGCGGTGCGGCTTCTGAGCCCGGCGCAGACGCTTGGCTGGATTGACCGGTATGAAGGCTGCGACCATCGCGGCAGAGAACTGCAAGCCTATGAACGCGTTATTCTGCCAGTGACGCTGAGATCGGGAGGAAAGCTGAATGCCTGGGTCTATCTCTATCGACTGGCGGTGTCCGATGCACGCCGCCTCCCCGAAGGTAGATTTATCTGTGGCTGAGCTTTGTCGTCCTTGCAGCTCTTCCGCACAAGAATTCGGCTCTTGATGTCCCTTTCAAGAAGTTCGATACATTCGGCATTCATTTTGGCGACGACGTCATCGAGCCTTACTGTGCATCGACGTGAATGGATGCTCAACAGAGCGACCCAAATCCGAGAAAACCCATGCCCACCCGTCTCTTTTACGACCTGATCAAGCAGTCACTGGAAACCAATGCCCGGCTGGCGGAGAATTTCGCCACCTTCATGCAGGCGGCGCAGAACATGTCGCCGCATCAGGAGCCGCCGCGCGAGCCGGCGCAGAACGGTGCCGATAAGGCGCGCGCTCCGGCCTCAACGACCGCAAAAAAGCGCGAAGGCTGGGTCTACCGCTTCGGTCTCGGCATGGCGGACGGCTCGGCCGATCTGCGCGATCTGCTCGGAGGCAAAGGCGCCAATCTCGCGGAGATGTCCAATCTCGGCCTGCCGGTGCCGCCCGGTTTCACCATCTCGACCGAGATCTGCACGCTCTATAACGAGAACAAGCAGTTTCCGGAGAAGCTGAAGGAGCAAGTGAACAGCGCCCTGGCTCAGGTCGGCAAGGCGGTGGGCGCCACCTTCGGCGATGCCGAGAACCCGCTGCTCGTCTCGGTGCGCTCCGGCGCGCGCGCCTCGATGCCCGGCATGATGGACACCGTTCTCAATCTCGGCCTGAACGACGAGACCGTAGCGGGGCTTGCGGCGAAATCGGGCGACCGGCGCTTCGCCTATGATTCCTACCGCCGCTTCATCCAGATGTACTCGGATGTGGTGCTTGGCGTCGATCACCACGTCTTCGAGGAGATCCTGGAGAATTACAAGAATTCAGCGGGCGCGGACCTGGACACCGAGCTGACCGCCGAGGACTGGGAAAAGATCATCACCGAATATGAGGAGGCGGTCCAGCGCGAGACCGGCCAGCCTTTTCCGCAGGACCCGAATGAACAGCTTTGGGGCGCGATCGGCGCGGTCTTCGACAGCTGGAGGAATACGCGCGCCATCACCTATCGCCGCCTGCACGGCATTCCGGACCATTGGGGCACGGCGGTTAACGTCCAGGCCATGGTGTTCGGCAATCGCGGCGAGACCAGCGCCACGGGTGTCGCCTTTACCCGAAATCCTTCGACCGGCGACAAGCGGCTTTACGGCGAGTTTCTCGTCAACGCCCAGGGCGAGGACGTGGTAGCCGGTATCCGTACCCCGCAGAACCTGACCGAGGACGCGCGCATCGAGGCGGGCGACAAGCGGCCCTCTCTCGAAATGCTAATGCCTGAGCTCTTCGCCGAGCTGCGCAGCATCTATGAGAAGCTCGAAGCTCGCTATCGCGACATGCAGGATATCGAATTCACCATCCAGGAAGGCAAGCTCTGGATGCTGCAGACGCGCTCGGGCAAGCGCACCAGCAAGGCGTCCTTGAAGATCGCCGTCGACATGGCCGATGAAGGGCTGATCACGCATGAAGAGGCGATCATGCGGATCGACCCGGCCCAGCTGGACCAGCTTCTGCATCCGATGCTCGACCCGAAAGCCGACAAGCGCGTGCTGACCACGGGCCTGCCGGCATCGCCCGGTGCGGCGGCCGGCGAGATCGTGCTCGACGCCGACAAGGCGGAGATGCTGAAGAGCCAGGGCCACACGGTGATCCTCGTCCGCACCGAGACCAGCCCCGAGGACATTCACGGCATGCATGCGGCGGCCGGCATTCTGACGGCGCGCGGCGGCATGACCAGCCACGCGGCGGTGGTGGCGCGCGGCATGGGGCGGCCTTGCGTCTCCGGTGCGGGAGCCATCCGCATCGACCAGAAGGCACGCACCATGTCGATCGGCGATCACACCCTTGCCGAAGGCGACATCATCACCATCGACGGCACGACCGGGCAGGTCATTGAAGGTACCGTGCCGATGCTGCAGCCCGAGCTGTCGGGCGATTTTGGCAAGCTGATGGTCTGGGCGGACCAGATCCGCCGTATGAAAGTGCGCACCAATGCCGAGACGCCGCGCGACGCCAAACAGGCGCGCGAATTCGGCGCCGAGGGCATCGGCCTCTCCCGCACCGAGCATATGTTCTTCGACGATGACCGCATCCTCGCCGTGCGCGAGATGATCCTCGCCTCCGACGAGGCTGGCCGCCGGTCTGCACTTGCCAAACTCCTGCCGGTGCAGCGCCAGGATTTCGTCGAGCTATTCGAGATCATGGCGGGCCTGCCGGTGACCATCCGGCTGCTCGATCCGCCGCTGCACGAGTTCCTGCCGCATTCGGATGAGGAGATCACCCAGGTCTCGAAATTGCTCAACGCCGATGAGGGCAAGATCCGACACCGGCTCGCCCAGCTCCGGGAATTCAATCCCATGCTCGGCCATCGCGGCTGCCGTCTCGCCATCACCTATCCGGAGATCGCGGAGATGCAGGCGCGCGCCATTTTCGAGGCCGCAATCGAGGCGGGCCGCAAGACCGGGCAGGCGGTGACGCTCGAGGTCATGGTGCCGCTCGTCAGCATCAAGAAAGAGCTCGACATCGTGAAGGAGAGCATCGACAAAGTTGCCCGCGACGTGTTCCAGGAGAGGGGCGAGACGGTGCCCTATCAGGTCGGTACCATGATCGAACTGCCGCGCGCGGCGCTGCTCGCTGGCGAGATCGCAAAGTCGGCGCAGTTCTTCTCCTTCGGCACCAACGACCTCACTCAAACGGTCTACGGTATCAGCCGCGACGACGCGGCCTCCTTCCTCGGAGATTACACCTCGAAAGGCATCATCGAGGTCGATCCCTTCGTCACCATCGACCGCGAGGGCGTCGGCGAGATGGTTGCGATCGCGGTCGAACGCGGACGGGCGGTCCGGCCGAACATCAAGCTCGGCATTTGCGGCGAGCATGGCGGCGATCCGTCCTCGATCGATTTCTGCGAGCGCGTCGGTCTCGACTATGTCTCCTGCTCGCCCTACCGCGTGCCTGTCGCGCGGCTCGCGGCGGCCCAGGCGACGCTGGTCTCGCAGGCAAAGAGCGACGCGCAGAAAGCGACGGATTGAGGCGCCATGGCTCTCGGGCGGGTGACGCCGGTGCTGCGGATTCTCGACGAGGCAAGGGCGAGGGAGTTCTACTGCGATTTCCTCGGCTTCAGCGTCGACTGGGAGCACCGCTTCGAGCCTGACTTGCCGCTCTACATGCAGGTGAGCCGCGATGATTGCCGGCTGCATCTGTCAGAGCATCATGGCGACGGCGTGCCGGGAACGGTGCTGCGCATCGAGACGGACGATGTCGACGCCCTCGCCGCCGAGCTGGTGACGAAGCACTATAAATATGCACGGCCGGGCGTTGAGGTGATGCCATGGGGCAGCCGCGAGACCGGCGTTTGGGACCCGTTCGGGAACCATCTGGTTTTCTTTACCAAACTGCCCGACACTGGACTGTCTGGCCCCGCCTGACGGAGTTGCCTCATTGGCCTTATGGCTGCGCGAAACGCGGCTCCGCCTGCGCGCCACCGCAATCTTTATGCACAATTTATGCACAGATGTTCTAATTGATCTGGCACATTTACGCCCCGTCAGGCTACGCGGCTCACTCGCACAAAAGAGGACGTGATGGGCGATGTTATCTTTCTCGCTCTGATTTTCGGTGGCTTCGGGCTTTGCTGGCTCGCCGTCGTAGGCTGCGAACGGCTTTAGGCGGCCGATGGGACCGGAACATCTCATCGGCGGCGCCGTCATCGTGGTTCTGATCGGCTATCTGCTCTATGTGCTGATCAACGCGCAGAAGTTTTGAAGGCTCAGTATGTCGGACGATACGGCTCAGCTGCTCCTCTTCGCCGCCGCGGTCGTCGGTCTGACCCCGCTGATGGGGCGGTATATGGCCCTGGTCTATGCCGGGGAGCGGACCCTTCTGACGGCCATCATCGCGCCGCTCGAGCGGCTCATTTACCGGATGAGCGGCATCGATCCGGCCGCCGAGCAGCACTGGTCGCGCTATGCCGTCTCGGTGATCCTGGTCAACGCGCTCGCGGTGCTGTGCTTCTATTTCATCCTGCGCTTGCAGCATGTGCTACCGTTCAATCCGCGCGGCTTTCCGGCAATCGATCCGGCGCTCGCCTTCAACATCACGCTCAGCTTCATCACCAGCACCAACTGGCAGGCTTATGGCGGCGAGACCACGCTTTCCTATTTCAGCCAGATGGCCGGCTGCACGGCGCATAATTTCATCAGCACCGCGACCGCCATGGCCGTGGCCGTCGCCATCATGCGCGGCTTCACCACCAGCCAGACCAGGACGCTCGGGAATTTCTACGTCGATTTCGTCCGGAGCAATCTCTACGTGCTTCTGCCGATCTCGGCGATCGTCGCGCTGTTCCTGGTCTTCGAAGGCGTGCCGCAGACGCTCGGCGATTACACCACGGTCACGACGCTTGAGGGCGCCAAGCAGGTCATCGCGCACGGTCCGGTCGCCTCTCAGGCGGTGATCAAGATGTTCGGCACCAATGGCGGCGGCTTCTTCAACGCCAATGGTGCCCACCCTTTCGCGAACCCGACGCCGCTTACCAATTTCGTCGAGGCCGTGCTGGTGTTCCTCATCCCTGCGGGGCTGACTCTCACCTTCGGCCGGATGGCCGGCGATATCCGCCACGGCTGGGCTTTGTTCTCCACCATGGCGATCATCGCCGTGGCCGGGCTGTTCGTGGTCTATGCTGCCGAGGGCTCGGGCAACCCGCTGCTCGCCAAGCTTCCGATCGATCAGACGGCGGGCAATATGGAGGGTAAGGAGGTCCGCTTCGGCGCCGCAGGCTCGGCATTGTCGGCGATCGCCGTCTCGACGACAGCGGCCGGCGCACCCAATTCGATGCTGGACAGCTACACGCCGATCGGCGGTCTGGTGCCGCTGGTCAACGTCCAGCTCGACGAGCTGATTTTCGGCGGTGCCGGATCGGGGTTCTTCAACCTGATCTTCTATATCGTGCTCGCCGCTTTCCTCGCCGGGCTCATGGTGGGACGATCGCCGGTCTATGTCGGCAAGAGAATTGAGGTGCGCGAGATGAAGCTCACCCTGCTCACGCTGCTGGTCGTGCCCACATTCATGCTGCTTTTGCCGGCGGCGACGGTGATGATCCCGAGCGCCGCGGCGGCGATTCAGGATCCAGGCCCGCACGGGCTGACCGAACTCCTCTACGCCTATGCATCCGCGACCTCGACCAACGGCTCCTCCTTCGCCGGGTTCAAAGGCTCGGTGCCGTTTCATCTGACGGCTCAGGCCTTCTCCATGCTGATCGGGCGCTTCTCCTTCATCATCGCCGGGCTCGCCATTGGCGGCTCGCTCGGCGCCAAGCGGACCATCACCGTTCCCGTCGGCGCGGTGCAGACGCATACGCTTTTGTTCGTCGTGCTGATGATCGCGGTGATCTTCATTTTCGGCGCAATGTGTTTCTTTCCGGCCATGGCGCTCGGGCCGCTGGCGGAGCATTTCGAAATGCTCGCCGGGAAAAGCTTTTGAGACCCGCGCGCGGAGAGGCCCGATGACGGACGACAGACGCCATTTGCCGCTCTTCGACCCGGTCATTCTGCGCCAGGCGCTCTGGCCCTCGGTCAAGAAGCTCAACCCGGTCAACTTGGTCGGCACGCCGGTCATTTTCGTCGTCGAGATCATCTCCATCCTGGCGACGCTGTTCTTCCTCGCCGGTCTCGTCGGAGGCGAGCCCCATTCCGCCGTTCAGGCCCAGATCATCGCCTGGCTCTGGATCACGGTTCTCTCGGGCAATTTCGCCGAAGCCGTCGCCGAGCAGCGCGGCAAGGCGCGCGCCGAGAGCCTGAGGGCGACGCAGCAGGAAACGGCGGCGAAGCGCCTGAGAAGCCCGCATGGCATCGAATGGGAAATTGTCCGCAGCCGGGACCTCAAGACCGACGACATCGTGCTGGTCGAATTTGGCGATATCATCCCGGCCGACGGCGAGGTCATCGAGGGCATTGCCTCGGTCGACGAGTTGGCGATCACGGGCGAATCCGCCTCGGTTATCCGCGAGTTGGGCGGCGACCGCTCGGGCGTCACCGGCGGGACGAAGGTGGTTTCCGACTGGCTGAAGGTGCGCGTCGTCATCCAGCCCGGCGGCAGCTTCCTCGACCGCATGATCGCCATGGTCGAGGGCGCCAAGCGTCAGAAGACGCCGAACGAGATCGCGCTCTCCATCCTCTTGACCGGGCAAACCATCGTCTACCTGATCGTCGTGATCTCGCTCGCGCCATTCGCTTATTATTCCGGCGCGGTCGTGCCGACCACCTACCTGCTGGCGATTCTGGTGACGCTGATCCCGACGACCATCGGCGCGCTCATGTCCGCCATCGGCATCGCCGGCATGGACCGGCTGGTCAAGGCTAATGTCATCGCCAAGTCCGGCCGCGCCGTCGAAGCCTGCGGCGACGTGGATACGCTGTTACTCGACAAGACCGGCACGATCACCTTCGGCAACCGCATGGCCGAGGATCTGAAGCCGTTGCCCGGCGTGCAGATGCGCGAGCTTGCCGATGCCGCCTATCTCGCCTCGCTCAGCGACGAAACGCCGGAAGGCAAGTCGATCGTCGAACTCGCCAAGAAGAAATTCGGTCAGCTCGGCGAAGGCGCGAACATCATCCGCTTCATTCCCTTCAGCGCCGAAACCCGCATCAGCGGTGCCGATTTCAACCCGCATGGCGCGGTGCGCAAAGGTGCGGAGGACGCGATCCGCGCCTACACCAGAACGGGCGAGAATTATCAGCTCACCCGCATCGTGCAGGACATTGCCCGTTGCGGCAGCACGCCGATCGTGGTGGCGAAGGATCAGCGCGTGCTCGGCGTCATCCATCTGAAGGACGTCATCAAGCCGCATATTCGCGACCGCTTCCAGCAACTGCGCAAGATGGGCGTGCGCACGGTGATGATCACCGGCGACAATCCGCTGACCGCCGCAGCTATCGCCGCCGAGGCCGGCGTCGATGATTTCCTCGCCGAGGCGACGCCGGAGAAGAAGCTGGAGTTGATCCGCAAGCTGCAATCGGAAGGCCGCGTGGTGGCGATGTGCGGCGACGGCTCGAACGACGCGCCGGCGCTGGCTCAGGCCGATGTCGGCGTCGCCATGAATGACGGCACGCAGGCGGCGAAAGAGGCCGCCAATCTCGTCGATCTCGACAGCGATCCGACCAAACTGATCGAGGTTGTGCGCGTCGGCAAGCAGCTCCTCATCAGCCGCGGCTCGCTGACCACCTTCTCCATCGCCAACGATGTCGCCAAATTCCTGGCGATCCTGCCGCCACTCTTTGCTACTGTCTATCCGGGGCTGGCCGCCATCGACATTATGGGGCTGAAGACGCCGCAAAGCGCAATCCTGTCGGCGGTGATCTTCAATGCGCTGATCATCGTGGCGCTGATCCCTCTGGCGCTCAAAGGCGTCGATTACGAGCCGGCGAGCGCGGAAGCGATCCTGAGCCGCAACCTGACCGTTTACGGCATTGGCGGGATCCTCGCGCCCTTCATCGGCATCAAGGCGATCAATCTCTTGGTCGTCGCTCTGGGCCTCGCTTAGGAGCCGCCGATGCTGAAAGAACTCCGCCCCGCGCTTTTCCTCGTCCTCGCCATGACGGCGATCACGGGCGTCGCCTATCCGCTTGCGATCACCGGCGTCGCCCAGCTTGCCTTTCCCTATCAGGCCAATGGCAGCATCATCCACAACAAGGCCGGCGAGGCGATCGGCTCCGCGCTCATTGCGCAGAATTTCACCGGTCCCCAATATTTCCAGCCGCGCCCATCGGCGGTCAATTATGACGCGAGCCGGTCTGGCGGCACGAACGCCGCACCGTCGAGCGCCCATCTGATGGCTCAGATCAAGGAGCGCATGGAAGCGGCACGCGTCTGGTTAGGTGAGCGGCAGATCCCCATCGACATGGTGACCGCCTCCGGCAGCGGGCTCGATCCGCATATTTCGCCGACGGCCGCGTATGCCCAGGCTCCGCGCATCGCCAAGCTCCGCGACATGGCGGAAGGCGATCTCTGGAAGGTCATTGCCGCCCATGTCGAGGACCGCACTTTCGGCATCTTCGGCGAGCCGCGCATCAATGTGCTCGAGCTCAATCTGGCGCTCGACGCTCTCGCCAAGGACGCCGCTTCGGCTGCTCCGAAACCGAAATGAGCCGCGGCTCGTCCCTCCGTCCCCTTCCCTGCTCCGGCGGGCGTCCGGATCTGAATCGTCTGGCCATTTCGTCGCTTAGACCTAAAGCGGCGGACTTTTGGCTGGAAGCGCCGCTCTACCTGCTTGTTTTCGCGTCGGATTTGACCGAAAACCGCTTCGCACCTTTCGGTCCGATGCTATAAGGAGTCCGGCGAACCCTCCGGAGCGGTGCTTGCAACTTTTCCTCAGCATTCTGACCGGCATCACCCTGCCGATCCTCGGCCTTGTCGCGCTCGGCTACGGCGTCCAGAGGCGCATGAATTTCGACGTGCCGACGCTGACGCGGATGCAGGTCTATGTGCTTCTCCCCGGCGCGCTGATCTATTTTCCCTATGCCGCCAAGCTGCCGCTCGCAGCCGCCTGGCCGATCGTCTGGTTCTCGCTCGCCCATTTTGCCATTCTGTTCGTGCTCGGCTGGGGAATCGCTGCCCTGATGGGCATGAGCCGCAATCTCTGCGCCATGATCGCCATCGCCGCTTTCTTCTCCAATTCCGGCAATTACGGGATTCCGCTGATCCAGCTTGCCTTCAATCAGGACTATGTCTTCTATCAGACGACGGTGCTCAGCCTGCATTCGATCGTCATCGCGCCGATCGCGCTCCTTGCTTTCGCCCATCAGGATGGCGGCAAGCCCGGCATCATGAAGGCGCTGTTCGGCACCCCGCTCCTGCCGGCCGCGGCGCTCGGTTATCTCCTCAAGGGCTTCGATGTGACGCTGCCGACACTTTTCGCTGTGCCGCTGAAGCTGCTCAGCGAAGCGTTTACGCCCATGGCGCTGCTGCTGCTCGGCGTTCAGCTTGCCGCGAGCGAGGGCCGGATCGACCGGCTGCCGCTGGCGCTCGGCCTCGGCGTCCGCATGATTGCGGCGCCCGCGACGGCGTGGGGCTTGGCCTGGATCCTCGGCTTTCCGCCCGATCTGATTGCGTTCTTCGTGGTCAGCGCCGGAGTGCCGGTCGGCGTACTGCTCGCTATTTTTGCCAGCGAATACAAGGCGCATCCGCGGCTCGCCTCGATGATGGTGTTTCTGTCGACGGTGGTGAGTGCGTTGTCGGTAACGGGCTGGGTCTATGCCGTGCGCTATGCCGGGCTCTATTGAAGCGGCACGGCGAGTTGGTCCGCAGCTCGTCCCTGTCTGATCAAGCCGACGTGAAGCAAGTTGAAAGGGTTTCGCCCGGGGATTGGTTTTCTTTTCCCTTGCGGGCCATAAAGTCACGAAATACGAAAAAGCCAATCCCTTCATGATCGAAGATGGATCGGAGTGAACCTCGAAGGAAGGAGAAGCAATGAAGCGGATTGCGATCAGCCTTGTCGCTGCATGGCTCGCTGCAACCGGAGCCGCCGCGGCTCAGGACAATCCGATCAAGCAGCGCCAGGACATCATGAAGCAGAATGGCGACGCGGTGGAGAAGGCCACGAAGATGCTCAAGGGCGAGTTGCCCTATGACGCGACGGAAATGGCGAGCGGCATGAAGAAGATTTCCGGCGCGATGGACAAGTTCGTCACGCTGTTTCCGGAAGGATCGGGGCCCAAACCGGGCGTCAAGACCGACGCCTTGCCGGCGATTTGGGAGAACAAGGCCGATTTCGATGCTCGCGCCAAGCAGTTGAAAGCCGATGCGGCGAAGGCGGCCGAGGCGGCTTCGGGAGGCCTCGAAAGCTTTCAGCCGGCCGTTCTGGCCATGGGAAGGACCTGCAAGGGCTGCCACGAGAAATACCGCCAGAAGAAGCAGTAGGAGCCTTCATGCGCTGCCTCTCCGCTGCCGCGCTTTTTGCCGCCCTTCTGGCTCCTGCGTCGGGCGGTCACGCCCAGACGGCCTCGCCGGATACAGTCGATAAGCCGAATGTGGAGAATGGGCGTTATTTGTATTATGCCGGCGGGTGCGCCTCTTGCCATGCGAAGCCGGCCTCGGACAAATGCGACGATCCGAAGAGCGAGGACGAGTTCAAGCCGGTCGGAGGACGTTGCCTGAAGACCAAGTTCGGCACTTTCTATGTACCGAATATCACGCCGGATAAGAAGACCGGCGTAGGCTCATGGACGGCCGAGGATTTCATCAAGGCAATAACCAAGGGGACCTCGCCGGCCGGAAAAAATCTCTACCCGGCCTTTCCTTATACCTCCTTTCAGCGCATGAAGCGGAGCGATCTGCTCGATCTCTGGGCGTTTCTGCAGACACTCGAGCCGGTCAGCTCCAAGGTCCCCGAG
Organism: uncultured Alphaproteobacteria bacterium; assembly: GCA_963798805.1. Lineage (GTDB taxonomy): Bacteria > Pseudomonadota > Alphaproteobacteria > Rhizobiales > Rhodomicrobiaceae > CAVZCK01. Next base: position 769,443 of record CAWCVC010000010.1, on the reverse strand, counting down.
CATGAGCTGTCCTTCCCTTATAGTATCCGTGCCGGGCTGACGATCTGGAAGAGCATCTATCTCGACGGCAAGGCCTTCCAGCCCGATCCCTCGAAATCGGACAAGGTCAACCGCGGCGCCTACCTCGTCGAAGGGCCTGGCCATTGCGGCGAATGCCACACGCCGCGCGACGCATTGGGTGGCAAGATCACGGCGAAAAAGCTCTCCGGGGCGCCCAATCCCGAGGGCAAGGGCTTCATTCCCGATATCACGCCGGACAAGACCGGCATTGGCTCCTGGAGCGAAAAGGACATTGCCTTCGCGCTGCAGACCGGGTTCACCCCGAGCGGCGATGTGATCGGCAGCTCGATGGCTGAGGTTCAGCGCAATATGGCCAAGCTGACCAAGGATGACCGGGAGGCGATCGCCGCCTATCTAAAGTCGATCCCGCCGATCCCGAGCGAGCGTCACCAGACGGATTAGCGCCACAGGCGTCCGCTCGCCTCAGAGCTATGCACCCATTATACACAGCATTGCCGCAGCCGTACTGGCGGACGGCTGAAGTTTCACTTATATGATGTGTAATTAACGGGTGCCGCGCGGAAGTTGCGGATTATGGGCAGGGGTGCGGCTGCTAATCCATTCAACTCATGGCGGTGTGCGGCAGGCGCGTTGGGAGCGCGCCGAGACTGCGGATTTTGGAACTCTACGTATGGCAGAAAAAATGCTCGACGCCACTGGCCTGAGCAGCGCTTTGGCTGTGGTCAAGGCGAGAAAGACGCTCAGGGACATGGCGCCGAAACAGACGCTTGAAGTGCTCGCCTCCGACCCGGCGGCTATCCAGGAGATGCGCGAGTTTTGCGAAACGTCGGGTCACGTGCTACTCGATGCCTCGACGATCGAAGGCAACGTCTACCGCTTCGTCATCAAGAATGCCGGCTAGCACTTGGCTGCCTCCCTTGAATCCTACGCATTTCTTCTTATTTCCACGACCCGTTGGACGGATTTCAGGGCCTCGCCGAGCCCGTTTTGGCCAATTGCGCAAAAAAGGCTTTACTTCAGCCGCGTAACGACTTAATGCGACGCGCGCGGCGGCGGCGTTATTGACCGTTCGGCACAGGGTCAACAGCATTCCCGGAGGGCCCATGGAATGGAGATATACCGCAGCGCGGCAGACCTCGTTCATCTGCGTCGGCCTGAGCGCCCCGTTTTAGCCTTTCGGCCCCACGCTGCCGAGCGCGCAACGCGCTGGTTTTTGCAGAATTTTTCCGGAACCTGCCTTTACGCTGTGAAAGCGAACGACGCGCCGCATGTGCTGGGCGCGCTTCATGAGTCCGGCATCCGCGATTTCGATGTCGCCTCGATCGCCGAGATCGAACGTCTCGGCGCACTCGGCGGCGCTCGTTCCCATATCATGCATCCGGTGAAGTCGCGCGAGCTCATCCGCCGCGCCTATTTCGATCACGGCGTCCGCACCTTCGCCCTCGATTGCGAGGCGGAGCTCGACAAGATCATCGCCGAGACGGGAGGGGCGGAGGACCTTACGCTGGTTGTCCGCATGGCCTGCCCGAACACATTCAGCGAAATCCCGCTCGAGGACAAATTCGGCATCTCCTGGGTCGAGGCCGCCGATCTGCTGACGAAGACGCGCCAGGCGGCCGAGCGGCTCGGTCTCACCTTCCATGTCGGCTCACAGGCGATGGCGCCCTCGACCTATGGCCAGGCGCTGAAGACCATGGCCCAGCACATCGTGCATGCCGGCGTGGTTGCCGATATCATCGATGTCGGCGGCGGTTTTCCGAGCGTCTATCCCGGCATGGAGCCGCCGGCGCTCGCCGACTATCTGGACGAGATCCGCGACGCCATCGGCCACCATGCCGCGTTGCGCCATTGCGAGCTGTGGGCCGAGCCGGGCCGCGCGCTGGTGGCGGAGGCGGAATCGGTCATCGTCCGCGTCGATGCGCGCAAGGGCGACACGCTCTACATCAATGACGGCGCGTTCGGCGTGCTGTTCGACGCCGCGCATCTGAATTTCGTGTTTCCCGCGCGGCGCATCGAGCCGAACGGCGCGGCGGAGCCGCAGGGGCTTGCGCCCTTCGCGCTCTATGGGCCCACTTGCGACAGCATCGACCATATGCGCGGGCCGTTCTATTTGCCGGCAGATATGGATGAGGGCGACTATATCGAGATCGGCAATGTCGGCGCCTATGGCCGCGTCATGTCCTCCCGCTTCAACGGCTTCGGCCATTACGAGGAAGCCGTGCTCACCGACGAGCCGATGCTCACCCTGTATGGCGAGGCCGACGCGGTTGTCGGTTCGGCCGCCACCAATCCGTGAGCCTCATTCAGTGAAAGTCTGATATTGCCGGAAATGGTGGACGCGACTGGGATTGAACCAGTGACCCCACGCGTGTGAAGCGTGTGCTCTGCCGCTGAGCTACGCGTCCGGACTGCCTTCAAGGCGATGGGGTGGATTTAGGACCGCGCGCCGGACCGTGTCAAGCGCGCAGGCGGCAGATCGATCCGCTCCGCTTCCCGTGAGAACGCTCAAGCTCTTGCGGCTTCGCGCGTCCCCGCGGCTTTCGCGACCAGGGCTTCAGGGCCGTAGAAAATACCTTTCGGGCCGTGCGGCACCAGCCCCTCGATGGCGAGCGCTTTCTGCACCGCCGGCCGCTCGCCGACGCGCGCCATGAAATCCGTAAGAGCCGGCCATTTTGTCAGCTCAATGCCGATTCAGGGCGACCAGTTCAGGCAGACGAAAAGATAAGGATCGGCGACGGTGAAGGTCTCACCAGTCAAAAACGGCCCGGCGATCTGCCCGCTCAGCCAGTCCAGCCGTTTATTGACATGGCCGATCAGGGCTTCCTTCGCTGGCTGGTAAGCCGGCGCGAACAGCATTGCCATCGGCTTGTGCAGCTCGGAGGTAGGACAGGCTGAGGATCGGAGCCGGGCTGGGCGAGCTTCCTCCGGAAACGGACGTTTCGGCGCTTGCGAAGCTCGCCTCGGCGATCATGCATTCGTTGGCCGTGCGTGCCCGTGCGGGCGAGCCGCGCGAGGTGCTGGAAGCGATCGCAGCCTCGGGCGTCGCGCTGATCTGCGGCGGCGCTGGTTAGAATCGGAAGCGCCATTCTAACTATTTATTTTGGCATCGGATTGGTCCGAAAACCGCTTCGCACTTTTCGGTCCGATGCTCTAACCGCCTGCCCTCGCTAAGGCTTCACCAGCTCGAAGCTGGCGATGACTTTTTCCAGCTCGGGCATGAACTTCTCGTGGTCCGCGACCGGCACGGTGCCGATGATGGCATAATAGCCGCCCGTTTCGCCCGAGAGCACCACCAGGTCGATGGCGACTCTGCGGCCGGAGGGCACGTCGGCGGCCTCTCCTATAATCTGATAGCCATTAAGGCCGCCGATGGTGACAGGTTTTTCGCTCTCGATCGTCTCGTTTTTGAGGCGGCCGAGATTGGCGAAGCGCTTCTCCGCCGTCGCCTTCAGATCGATGACCGGCCGTTCATCCGCCGACGGCGAAACGATCAGCATCGGCTCTTTGACCCTGCGGTTTTCGTTCGCCACCGGCGGGGCACCGGAGACGCTGTAGAGCTTCGACGAGCCCAGCCAGTTCGCGACCGGCTTGAACGGGCCGCGATAGACGAAACGGAACACGTCTTCTCCCGGCGCGGGTTCGTCTCTCACGGCCGCCTTGGCGAGGATGTCCTCGATCTGCGCTTTACTGACCTTGCCGGCGTCGAGCGCCGCCTGCGGGACGGTGGCATTGATCATCGCCGTGACGCCGTTCTCGCGCAGGATCAGCACGAATTTGGAGAATGCTCCGCTCGCGGTTTTCTGCTTGCCATGGAAATAGACGTAATCGCCCGAACGGCTAGACAGCGTGCCGGTTTCGACATCCGACATGCCTTGCTGGGCCAGTGCCTCGGTGCGCTTGGGCATGTCCTTCAGCTCGTCGAAGGCGCGCGGCGTCATGTCGACAATGGCGAAGGAAACGCCGCTCGATTTGTCGACGAATCCGGCGAAACGGTCGGACGGCACGAAGGACGGGCCGAGATCGAGCGCAACGTGGCTGTTGGGCGCCTGACGCGGCTCGGCCCTGGCGCCTGGCGACGAGGCGCCGATGCAGAAGGCCGACACAGAGAGGATGATGAGCTTTGAGAGGAGCCGGGGACGTGAGATGGTCTGCACTGATACGGGTCTGCGAGGCGGAATGAATGGCATCAGCTCTTCCAATGCGATTACGTTGGGTTTCATCATACAACCAACTCTAGCAAAACCGACAGTGAAGACGCGAACATGCGGCGGAATAGCTGCGTTTTAGCGCTTCTCTTCGGCCTGATGGTTGCGTGTTCGGTGCACGCGCGCGCCGGGATCGTCATCGCGGCCGCCGGCCCGGTGACGGGGCAACTTGCCCGGCCCCGGTGAGACGCTTTGGCTTGAGGTCGGAAAATGACGCTGCTGATCCGCGAATTCGAGGAGTCCGACCGTGCGGACATAATCGGCCTGTGGGATCGCTGCCTGCTCACACGGCCCTGGAACAATCCCTCCACCGACATCGATCTGGCGCTTCGGACCGAGGACGCTGCCGTGTTCGTTGGGACGCTGGGTGGCTCGATCATCGCCGGCATGATGGTCGGCTTCGACGGGCATAGGGGCTGGGTCTACTATCTTAGCGTCGATCCCGCCTATCGTGGCCGGGGCTTCGGCCGGCGGATGATGGTTCATGCCGAGGACTGGCTGAAGGCGAAGGGCTCGCCGAAGATCCAGCTCATGGTCCGCGACGACAATCAGGCGGCCATCGGCTTCTACGAGGCGCTGAGCTATGCGCCGCAAAAGGTCATTGTGCTGGGGCGGCGTCTCGACGGCGACGGCTAAAATGAATTCGCGTTCCTATCCGTTGGGCTTGTCGGAAGGGAAGCGACCTTAATCCCTTGAGTCATCCCGGGAATCCCTTAAGTCATCCCGGGCGGCCGAAGGCCGGACCGGGATCCACTCACCTATCGGCAGGCATTGCGGCTGGTTGCCAGGCTGTTGGGCCCCCGCCCACCGGCCGGGGTGACGGAGAGCCATCCGCCTTCGTGCAAAGCTCTTCAACGCGAGAACGCCGGAAGCGTCTTCAGCGCGGTGGCGAGTTCATTGAAATGATCGATGACCGCGTCCGCTTCCAGCACGTCGACCGGCTTCTCGCCATAGCCGAAGCTGACGGCGACGAAGGGCACATTCGCACTCCGGGCGGCCCCCGCATCGGCGAGGCTGTCGCCGATCATCGCCGCCCGCGCCGGATTTCCGCCCGCCGCACCGATCGTGCCGAGCAAATGCCGCCCGTCCGGCTTCCGTACCGGAAACGTATCCGCGCCGGAGATGGCGGCAAAAATCGCCTCGAGATCGAGCGCCGCGAGCAGCCTGCGCGCCAGCTCCTCGCGCTTATTGGTGCAAACCGCCAGCAGCACGTCCTCATCCGCCAGGGTCCGAAGTGCGTCCTGCAGGCCGGGAAAGGGCCGGCTGTGCACCGCAATGTTGTCCCGATAATAGGCGATGAACAGCTCCGTCATGCGCGCCAGCTCCTTGTCGTCGGCCGTGCGGCCATGCGCGGCCATTGCCGCGCTGATCATGGCCTTCGCCCCCATGGCCACGGCAGGCTCGATGATGCGCTCGGCAACCGGCGCCATGCCGAACTCGCCGAGCGTAAAATTGGTGGCGGCGACCAGATCGGGAGCGGTGTCGATCATGGTGCCGTCGAGGTCGAACACGATGGTGGCGTCTTTCATCGGGCCTCGGCTTTTCATTGGAGAATCCCCATTATAAGAGTGAGGCAACGGGGCGTACGGCTTGTATCCATTGCGAAGGCGGCAAAGCTATCCCATCATTTACGGAAAATGCCGGCACGACTGTTAAAACAAGGAGTTGGCCATGGACCAGAAGATCGACACACTCATCCGCGAACAATGCTATATCGACGGCGCATGGACCGGCCAGCCCAAAGATCCCGTTTATAACCCCGCAACCGGCGCAGAGATCGCCCGCGTCCCCGATATCGGCCCCGAAGGCGCGCGCCTGGCCATCGAAGCCGCAAGCCGTGCCTTCCACCCCTGGAGGGGCCTGCTCGCCAAGGAACGTTCCACGATTTTGCGGCGCTGGTTCGACCTGATCACCGAAAACACCGAGGCGCTCGCGCGTCTGATGACGGCGGAGCAGGGCAAACCGCTCGCTGAGGCGCGCGGCGAGGTCACCTATGGCGCCGCGTTCGTAGAATTCTTCGCCGAAGAGGCAAAGCGCATCTATGGCGAGGTGATCCCTTCGCATCGCTCGAATGGCCGCATCGTCGTATTGAAGCAGCCGATCGGCGTGGTCGGTGCGATCACGCCGTGGAATTTCCCGCTCGCCATGATCACGCGCAAGGTCTCGCCGGCACTCGCCGCTGGTTGCACGGTCGTGGTCAAGCCCGCCGAGGATACCCCGCTCACCGCGCTTGCCCTCGCCGAGCTTGCCCATCGCGCCGGCATCCCCAAGGGCGTCTTCAATGTCATTACCGGCGACGCGCCGCCCATCGGCAAGGAGCTGACCGAAAACCCGTTGGTGCGCATGATCGCCTTTACCGGCTCGACGGAGGTCGGCAAGCTCTTGATGCGTCAGGCCGCCAGCACGGTGAAGAAGGTCGCGCTCGAACTTGGCGGCAACGCACCCTTCATTGTTTTCGACGACGCCGATCTCGACAAGGCCGTCATCGATGCGATTGCCTCGAAATACCGCAATATGGGCCAGACCTGCGTCTGCGCAAACCGCATCCTGGTGCAGGACGGCGTCTATGACGCTTTTGCCGAAAAGCTTGCTGCCAAGGTGAAGGAGATGAAGGTTGGGCCGGGCGACGAGCCGGACGTGGTGCAGGGGCCGCTGATCAACGAGGCGGCGATCGAGAAGGTGGAGGCACATGTGAAGGACGCCGTCTCCAAAGGCGCCAAGGTTCTGACCGGCGGCAAGCCGCACGCGCTCGGCAAGACCTTCTACGAGCCGACCGTGATCACCGGCGCCACCACGGAGATGATGTTCGCCCGCGAGGAGACGTTCGGGCCGGTCGCGCCGCTGTTCCGCTTCAAGACCGATGAGGAGGCCATTGCCATCGCCAATGATACGCCTTATGGCCTTGCAGCTTATTTCCATGCCCGCGACATCGGGCGGGTCTGGCGCGTGGCCGAGAAGCTCGAATACGGCATTATCGGCATTAATGAGGGAATCATTTCGACGGAGGTCGCCCCGTTCGGCGGCGTGAAGGAGTCCGGCCTCGGCCGCGAGGGCTCGCATCACGGCATCGAAGAGTTCGTCGAGATCAAATATATGCTGATGGGCGGCCTTGATAGCTGATTGGGTGCGGGGATGCTCAAGATGAGCGCCGATATCTTCAAGGCGATCGCCGCCGAGCGCGCGCTCGAACTGGTGACGCCGGGCATGAAGCTTGGTCTGGGCACGGGGTCGACGGCTGGAAAATTCGTCGATCTATTGGGCAAGAAGGTCCAGGGAGGACTCGACGTGCTGTGCGTACCGACCTCGGAGGACACGCGCCTCCTTGCCGAGCGCGCCGGCCTCAAGCTGACGACTCTGGACGAGCATCCAATGCTCGACCTGACAGTCGACGGCGCCGATGAGATCGACGGCACGCTGCGGCTGATCAAGGGCGGCGGCGGTGCGCTTCTGCGCGAGAAGATCGTCGCCATGGCTTCGGACGCCATGGTCGTCATCGCGGACCATACCAAACGGGTCAGTGCTCTTGGCGCTTTTCCGCTGCCGGTCGAGATCGTCCGTTTCGGCGCACGGGCGACGATGAAGATGATCGAAGAGGCCGCCTGCGATACGGGCTGCGAGGGCAGCATCGGGCTGCGTCGCTTCAAGACCGGCGATCTCTTTGTCACCGACAGCGGCAATTACATCGTCGATTGCGCTTTTGGGGAGATTTCAGAGCCCGAATCGCTGAGCGATGTTCTGGAGATGATCCCCGGCGTCGTCGAGCACGGGTTGTTTATCGGCATCGCCGATCATGCCATCATCGCCGGTCCGTCCGGCGTCCAGGTTCTCGACGCGCCGGATCTTTAGAGCGCCCGGTCTCATCGCGTGAAGACGGGATGCGGCCGGACCTTTCAATAAGGGGAGCGCCTGACATGGCTCGTTTGAAGAACGCCGGCGCGGTCATTGTCGCGCTCTCTCTGCTCTGCGCCGGCGCGGCGCCCGCCCTTTCCCAGACGCCAGCCTCTCCGCCCTCGACCGGCACGGCAGCTCCGGCCATCGACGAGGTCAAGCTCAAGGCTGCGCGGGCGCTGCTTGAAGCCACGAATGCCGATGCCCAGTTCGGCGCGATCATACCGATGCTGTTCAATCAGATGCGCAGAACGCTGCCGGAGGCTAGCCCCCATCAAAAGGAGCAAGCCGATCAGGTTTTCGATGAAATCGAGAAGCAGTTCCTCAACCGGCGCGGTGAAATCATCGATCAGATCGCCGTCCTTTACGCCAGCCGCTTCACCGCCGATGAAATGAACACTCTGGCCGATTTCTACCGCTCGCCCGTCGGGCAGAAGTTCATCGCCGCCATGCCGGAGCTGGCGACCGAGGCGATGAATCTCGGCAACGCCTGGGGACAGAAGATCGCACGTGAAGCCGAGCAGAAGATCCGCGAGGAGTTCAAACGGCGCGGGGTGAAATTGTAGGTCGGTATCGCCTGTAAGAGGACAGTAGACACTCTCAGTGGCCGCGGCCGACGTTAAGGAACGCACGCACTGAAATGAATTCATCTTATGTTCACATTCAGTGTTTTCTGCACGTGAGTAAATTGTGGAAAGTTATTTTAGCCGATATATCGTGATCTTATTTCGCCCATGCGCTATGGTTTCTTTAGAGGAGGAGCAAAGGATTTATGCACATGGCCCTTATGTCCAACGGTTCCCGCCTTCTGACTGCACTGTTTCTGACTTTCTCGGCTTCCTGGCAGGCGGCTGCTCAAATCGCTTCGCCCGCTCCCTCCCGCGGCCCCGATCCGGCAAGGCTCGAAGCCGCCCGCAGGATGCTCGATATTCCGTTTCCGAAACCGCTTCTGGTGTCCGAGGCCCGGCGGCTGCTGCAGGAGTTCAAGAACTCCCTGCCGCGGTCCCAACAAAACGAGCTCGATGGCCGGGAGGCCAGGTTTGTCGAGATCGTGGCCGCCAATCTGGTCGTCGCGTTGATCGATACGGCGATAGACTTCAGTGTACCGATTTATGCACGCGAGCTGACCATCGAGGAAATGACGGCCACAGGCGACTTCCTCCACGCCAATGAAGCCGTCCGGCAAGCGATGGCTCTCGGTCTCAGCACGGGCATCGAGGGCATGATCCGCTGCTTGAACTTTGCTGCTCCCAAAGACGCCGCAGCCGGGCCGGCCGAGACGCTCGATGCTGAGAAGCTGGCACTCGCACGCAGACTAGTCGAGGTCTTGGAGGTCGACATTCAGGCGAGCGAAGAGGCGATCAGAACCTGCGTCACCGAGACCACTGCGCAGGGCTTTGCCCGCAGAATGACTGTCGACGCCATGAAAGCTCTTATCGCGTTCTATGCGTCGCCGAACGGACAGAGATTTGCAGCGGTATCGCAGCAGGCCGCGACCGAGTTGAGCAGCGTCGTCGCAGCCACATTGGGGAACTTTATTGCGATCAGATAGGTATTCGATTTCGTGCGGTGCGGCGGCGATCCGGGCCTGTGGGCCGTGCGGCACTGAGATTTTATCTGTGTTTGAACGCATTCCACCCTATGTTGAATGCAAATCCCAGCATGCGAGGCGAGATTTGCATGGATTACGACTACGATCTGTTCGTGATTGGCGCGGGCTCGGGCGGCGTGCGCGCCGCGCGCGTGGCGGCGGGAATGGGCGTGCGGGTCGGCATCGCCGAGGAATACCGGTATGGCGGTACCTGCGTCATCCGGGGCTGCGTGCCGAAGAAGCTTTTCGTCTATGCGAGCCGGTTTCGCGACGAGTTCGAGGATGCCGCCGGCTTCGGCTGGACCGTCGATGATACGCATTTCGACTGGCCGACGCTCAGAGACAACGTCCAGCGGGAAGTGAGCCGCTTGAGCGGCGTTTATGTCAATGTGCTCGATCGCGCCGGGGCCGAACATTTTCAGAGCCGCGCGGTGCTGGAAGACGCCCACACCGTGCGGCTCCTCGCCGACGACCGGAAGTTGACCGCCAAGACCATCCTGATCGCGACAGGCTCCACCCCCTTCATCCCGCATATCCACGGGCGCGAGCACATCCTCTCCTCGAACGAAATGTTCCTCATGGAGACACTGCCGAAGAGCATCGCCATTGTCGGCGGCGGCTATATCGGCGTCGAGTTTGCCAGCATCCTCAACGGGCTCGGCGTCGATGTGACGCTGATCTACCGGGGCGATAAGATTCTCAACGGCTTCGACGACGATCTCAGAACCGGCCTGATGGAGGCGATGCAGGCACGCGGCATCCGTCTGATCCTGAACAAATATCTGGCGCGGATCGATGCGATCGACGGCGAGAAGCTGATCGTCTTCGAAGATGGCGGCGAAATGCGTGCCGAATGTGTGATGTATGCGACCGGCCGCACGCCCTTGACGGCGGACATGGGACTGATCGAAGCCGGGATAAAGCTTGGCCTGGACGGCGAGATCCTCGTCGACGATTTCTCGCGCTCCTCGCTGGAAAACGTCTACGCCGTCGGCGACGTTACCGACCGGGTCAATCTCACTCCCGTCGCCATCCATGAAGCCATGTGCTTCGTGGACACCGTTTTCCGCCACAAGCCGACGCCGGTCGACCACAACTTTATCCCGACGGCGGTGTTCTCGCAGCCGGAGATCGGCACAGTCGGGCTGACGGAAGCGGCGGCGCGCGAACAGTATGGGGAGATCGACATCTACAAATCCCGTTTCCGGCCGATGGCCCATGTGCTACCCGGTCGCGAGGAGCGGATGCTGATGAAGCTCGTCGTCGATACCCGCACCGACATCATCCTCGGCTGCCACCTGATGGGGCCCGGCGCGGCGGAGATGGTGCAATTGCTGGCGATCACCCTGCGCATGGGCGCGCGCAAGGCCGATTTCGATATGACCATGGCGCTGCATCCGACGGCGACTGAGGAGCTCGTGACAATGCGCGAGAAATCGGTGTTTTAATAATCTAAAATATTGTTGTAAATTTTACCGGTTGCCGCGCTAGAATTTCAGCGACCTTCGTCATTTTTTGCGTGAGTTTTTATCATGTTAGTAACCCCACCGGACTCGCTTCAGCTGAACTTTTGGAACCGCTGGAATAGCTCCTTTCGAGAAAAGGAGCTCGCCAATGTCTCGTACAAGCAGGCCGATCTCGTGATGTTCTGGCTTCAACGCCTGAGCAGGCCTGAGCTGGAAATCATTGACGTCGGCTGCGGAGCTGGGTGGTTGTGTCCGCGCCTGAGTGAATTCGGCCGCGTGACTGGGACGGATCTATCTGACCAGGTGCTTGCACGCGCAGCAATTCGCTATCCGCAGGTCAATTTTGTGCCAGGCGACTTCATGGCGCTCGACTTCGGCAAGGAGCGTTTCGACGTCGCCGTCAGTCTCGAAGTCCTCTCGCACGTCGCCGACCAGCCCGCTTTCGTTAAGAAAGTAGCAGGTCTAATCCGCCCCGGCGGGTACTTCATTATCGGCACCCAGAACAAACCGGCGCTTATGAGAAACAATATTCCGCCTCCCGAACCGGGACAGCTGCGTCGGTGGGTCGACCGTCACGAGCTCGCCGAGCTTCTTGGTGCGCATTTCGACGTGCTTGAGCTTTGCTCAATTACGCCGCAATTCAACAAAGGCGCCTTGCGCCTAATAAATTCCTACAAACTCCATCGCTTAGCGCAGGCAGCAATGCTTGGCCCAGTCGCAAGATTGGTAAGGCGGGTTCAGGAAAGGGCGTGGCTTGGTTGGACGCTAATGGCTCTGGCTCGAAGGCGGCTCTGAACTCGGCGGATCCAGCTCTCAGCTCACCGGAGGGTCCTCAATCCAGCTTGAAGGTCACGCCGAGCTGGGCGGCGATCGCCCGCATGTCCTCGCTTATGTCGCCGCGCACGGCGACATAAGCCTGCGTCGAGCTGCCGACGTCGAAATCGATCCCGGCGCGGGCAAAGGCACTGGTGTCCGCGTCGTCGAAGGAATATTTGACGGCGTCGATTTTCAACTCGTTGTCGTATTGGAAGCGTTGGGTCAGACCGGTCTGCACGAATGGCCGCAGCGTATAGTCGGTCATGCGCATGATCCGGAACAGGCGCGCCGAAACGCTGCCGGAGAACTCGTCCATGCGCGCATCGGTATATCGGAAACCGTTTGAATCGGTGTAGTCGTCGGCGGTCGCATAGATGTAATTGAGGCCGCCGCGCAGATCGAGCTTGCTTTCGCCGACCGGAAGGATGACGCCGCCGACTGCCGACGTGGCAATGCCGAAATTGTTGAAATCGGCATTCGCCGGCAGAAGCGCTGTGGTCTTGGTCTCCGGCGTACCGAAGGTACCGACGACGGTGAAAAGGCCGTATCTGGTGCCGTCCGTCACGAGGCCGTAGCCGCCGGCGGAGAAGCTGTCCACCGTCGCCGATCCGCTCTTGGAGAAGCCGGGCGCAAAAGGCGAGGCGCCGACATCGATATCCGTATGGGTGTAGTTGGCCAGCACGCCGAGCGTGACGGTCTGCGCCGGCGCATCGAAGAGCCGCGAGCCGTCGAAGCGCGTACCGATGGTCAGCCCGTAATCCTTCTCGTCGAAATCCGGCGTCCTGCCATTGCCCAAAGCCGAGGACGAGGAGAAGCCGTCATGCGAGAGGGCCTTATAGCCCGAAACCATGAACATGGAGGATGTGAGGCCGGGGCTGCCGGCGGTGAGTGGCGCCAGGCCGCCCGATTCCGGCTGCGTGCTGCTGTCGAGCGTCGCCGAAATCACGTCCTGAACGACACCGGCCGTGACGAGACCGGCATTGCCCGCGAGCTGGGCGACGCCGGACAGCGTCTGGAGCAGCTCCGGCTTGCAATCGCGAAGCTTTCCCGAAGCCTCCGAACCCTGGTCCGAGGCCTGGCACGGCAGGAGGTCGTCTTTGGCATCGTTCACCACCGTGATGGCGCCGCTGAGGTCCAGGGAAACTCCGTCATCGGCGAACGCGGGGGCGTGAACTGCGAGCACGCCGAGGACGCACCCCAATATCGGCCAACCACTCCGGGTGGAAAAACGCCCCCTACGCATGACCCTCTCCAAGTTCCCCAGGGTCATACTGTCAGGAAAGCAACGTATGTCCACCTACCCAGAGTTGAAGGTAAGGTGGGCTGCAGCCAGATGCCGGATGGTCCTGGACAGAGCGCGATCTAACAATTTGGTTCGTCTGGGGAATTGCTCCTTGCGGCTGAAACGAATGCCTTATTCGGTGGCGAGTGCGCGCTGTTAGTGAAAGACGCGCCTTCTGATCGGGACTGGAAAATTCCCGCAATAGTTGTATAAACAATGGGTATAAATCGAGGTAGCAATTGAGCTGTTGCGTGCGCGATGCTGCTGCGCGCCGGCCATGAATCGGCACGGGTTGTGAGTTGAAGATACAGCACCTTTCGTTCAGGAACCCTTTTTCCGCCTTGGCAAAAGGCAGAACCGTCAAAAAGCTGAACCTGCTGGACTGGGACGAGCCTCGGCAGGCGCGCCGCGGCCCGCTCTACTGGATCAGCCTTTGCATCGCCATCATTGCTCATGGCGGGCTGCTGGTCTATCTGATCCGGCTTGCGCAACTCCCGAACGGTGGCGACCAGAGCGCGTATCCGGCGGTGATCGCGGTCGAGATTGCCGGGCAGAACTCGGCGCCGCCTGCGCCGAAAGCCGACCGCGAGGATCTTAAGAGCGCCGCGCATCGTGACGGCGCGCTGGTCAGCCAGACGGTTGCGCCGCAGTCCGAGACGGCCGCCGCCGGCGTCTTCGACGGCTTCGCCAAGGATCTGCCCGAGGACAGCGCGATGGCGGACCTTGCGCCGGCGCCTGCTCGTGTGTCCGTTCCCACCGATTGGCGCGAGGCGGTCTTGCCCGAGGATGGCGGCGTCGAAGCGGCGCCCGCGCCGACTGCGACGGAAGCTCTCGCCATATTGGCGGAGACAAAGGATCTGCCCGAGGATCGGGCGGTCCAGCCAATGGTGATCGAGCAGATCACGGTCGAAAGGGCGACTGCGGTCGTCTTACCCGTCAAAGAAAAGACAGCAGAGCCGCGAATGGCCGATGCCCTGGCGCAGCCCGCACCGAAAACGGTCGAGGCGGCCGCCACGCCGGCGCCGGGACCTGTCCCGGCGGTTCATGACGAACCGGCGGCGCGAGAAGCCATCATCGCCGGAGGCCGCATGACGGCGCTTCTGCCCGAAGATATGGGGCGGTTGCCCGGTTCCGCGCTCCCCGCGCCGCGGGCTCAGCCTTTGGTCGAGGCGCCGAAGAGCGCAGCCGAAGCTCGTCGCAGTGTGCCGCATGCAACGCGCCCGGCGCTCGCCGTACCTGTGCCCGCCAGACGAATGGCCTCTGCTGCGGATCTGCTTCTGAACGAGGATGAGACCGGCTCGAATGCAAGCTATGCGGAGCATGAGGCGCCGGCGCATCACTATGCGGGCCGGCGGGTCGTGGCCGCCTATCGCGCCAAGGTGCGCGCGCATCTGGCAGCGCACAAGCCCGACGGCGGATTCGGCCCTGGCACGGTGGTGGTACGTTTCACGCTGTCCCGCACGGGCAAGGTGACCACGACGAGCATTGTGCAGTCCAGCGGCAAGTCCACGCTCGACGACAGCGTCATCGATGCCGTCCGGCGCGCGGCGCCTTACCCCAAGCCGCCGCGCGACATGCGGTCCTCCCAGCTCCGGTTTTTTGTCCCCTTCCGCTTCGATTGAGCGTTCCGATTGCCGGAGAATGGGCTAGTATATCATCCTCATTAGATATTCAGTATTCATTATAAATGCATTCGAAGGCCGTCGGAAACACTATCCAAAAAAGCCACATGACCTAGGAAAAATTTTGTGGTCTTCTTGTTTAAAGCGAGGCTCGCTCCGGCATCCGTAGTATTATCTCCGTGAAAATACTGTCGCGGGTACTACGTAGCTGGGGGGAAGTTATGCGGGTGGGCGTCGTTGTGGCGAGCGTTTTCGTGCTGTCTGCGTGTTCGACGATTGTGCGAGGAACGACGCAGGCGGTTTCTGTGTATACACCCGGCGTCGAAAAAGCCGAGTGCGAACTTCACTCGGAAGGGATTGGCACCAAAACCGTCGTCACACCCGCAACCATCGTCCTCGATAAGAGCCAGCACGATGTCCAAGTAACATGCCATAAGCGTTGCTACACCGACGGCAAGGGCGTGATTATGAGTTCGACGGAAGAAATGACGGCGGGCAACATCCTCGTCGGCGGCGTCGTCGGGCTCGCGGTCGATGCCGGCAGCGGCGCGATGAACAAATACGATCCGCAGGTCCAAATCGCGATGACCAGGATCCCGGGCTGCCGAAGCTAGCGGGATCAACGTAGATGGAAACACTTGAGCTCAGAGGCCCGCTCTCGATTCTTTGCTGGTCGCGCGATCGGACGGAAAACCGGATTCCACTTTTCCTGATCGCGCTCTAAGACGGGCTGGCGGCGTGCTGATCGACGACAGACTGGCGTGGCGCGATCTTCTTTGCCACGCGATCGACGATCATCTGGCCGATCGGCAGCGCCGAAGTGGCGGCGGGTGAGGGCGCGTTGCAGACATGCAGCGTGCGCGGCGTTTCCTCGAACAGGAAATCGTGCACCAGCGTGCCGTCGCGCAACACCGCCTGCGCCCGGATGCCGGCCTCATGCGGCAACAGATCCTCCAACCGCAGGCTCGGGCAATATTTCTGGCACTCGGCGAGATAGCGCTCTTTCGAGAGCGAGTTGCGCAGCTCAGTCATTCCCGATCTGAGATGCTTGCCGATCACACGCCAGAAGCCGGGAAAGGTGAGGAATGTTGCCGCATCGCGCGGCGATAACGAGAATTTCGGATAGCCCTCGCGCGACCAGCCGAGCACCGCATTCGGCCCCACCGTAACGCCCCCGTCGATCATCCGCGTCAAATGAATGCCGAGAAAGGGCAGAGCGGGGTCCGGCACCGGATAGATTAAGGCGCTGACGATGTTGTTCTTCGCAGGCGGCAGCCGGTAATATTCGCCGCGGAACGGCACGATCTGGAAATCGGCCTTGACGCCCGCAAGCTGCGCCAGCCGGTCCGACTGCAGGCCGCCGCAGACGATCAGATGCCGCGCCTGCCAGCTCCGCTCTCCGGCGATGATGGTGACATGCCCGATCCGCTCAGCGATTCCGGTCACCTCGGCGTTGAAGACGATCTCGCCGCCCTCTTTCCGGATGTCGTCCGCCATCGCCGCGACGACCCGCTTATAGTCGACAATGCCGGTGCTCGGGACGAAGATCGCGCCGACGCCGGTGATGTTCGGCTCGCGGCGGCGCAGCTCGGCGGCATCGAGCCGCTCGGCCTCGACCTTGTTTTGGCTGGCGCGCTCGAAAAGCTGGTCCATGCGCGCCCGCTCGGCTTCGTCGGTCGCGACGAGCAGCTTGCCGCAGGTGATGTGCGGAATGCCATGGGCATCGCAGAAGGCAATGGTCTCGGCGACGCCCTGCCGGCAAAGCTCGGCCTTGAAGCTCCCGGGCGCGTAATAGATGCCCGAATGGATGACGCCGCTATTATGCCCGGTCTGATGCCGTCCGGGGCCGCTTTCCTTCTCGAGCACCAGGATCGATGCGCCCGGGAAGCGCTCCTGGAATTTGAACGCGCTGGCGAGCCCGACAATGCCGCCGCCGATCACGCAAAGGTCGTAGATCATCGCGCCCTCGCGCGCGGGCCGGCAATGATCCCTGCCTCAGATCTCGTCGTCATCTTCGCGCGGGCCGCCGACAATGCCGGTCACCTCGTCGCCGTCATCGTCCTCTTCGACCTCGATGAAGGTCTCATCCTCGTCCTCGAGATCGGCACCCTCCTCCTCGATCTCAACAAGCTCGTTGTCCTCCAGATCCGGAAGATCGGCTTCTCCTTCGGCGACCTCCTCCAGTGAGACCACTTCGACGCCGCTGGCCGCCGGGCTGGCAATCACCTCGTCGTCCTCGTCCTCGGCCGCATTGCCGGCAAGCGCGGCCTTCGGACGGATATCCTGAAGCTGGAACACGGTCTGGCAGACGGGACAGACGATCGGATCGTGATTCAGGTCGTAGAACTTGCTTCCGCAGTTTTGGCAAACCCGCTTCGTCCCTCGGGCAGCTTTCAGTGACATGCAATTGCCTCGCAACTCTTCAGTCGAACATTTCGGGAAATTGGCGAATTGCATAGGCACGGATCGCCTGCCCTGTCAAAGGCAAATGACGCGCCTGTGAGCCGCGGCGTTTGAGAATTGACAGGAGGGCCTCCGCGCGGCTCTATGGCCGCCAAGATTTCAGGAGGACCGCCAGCCGGTTCCGCATAATGCGTCAGGCTTTTTGTCATGCCAATGCTTGCCGCCATCCGGTCAGGGCCGCTCACCGGCCGGGCAAAGGTGCCGGGGGATAAGTCCATCTCGCACAGGGCGCTGATGTTCGGCGCTCTGTCGATCGGCGAGACCCGGATAACGGGGCTGCTCGAAGCCGCCGATGTGCTCGCCACGGCGCGCGTTGTCGGCCAGCTTGGCGCCGGCGTGGTATCCGAGAACGGCGCCTGGATCGTAACCGGGCGGGGCGTCGGCGGGCTGATGGCTCCGGAAGCGCCCCTCGACTTCGGTAATTCGGGCACTGGCGCGCGACTGATGGCTGGCATCGTCACCGGCCATCCGATCGAGGCGGTGTTCACGGGCGACGCCTCGCTCTGCCGGCGGCCAATGGGCCGCGTGCTCACGCCTCTGAAGCGGATGGGCCTGACGGTCGTCGAGCCGCGCAAGGACACGCTGCCGCTGACGCTCAGGGGAACCGCCGACGTCATTCCGATCGTCTACCGGCTGCCGGTGCCTTCGGCTCAGGTCAAATCGGCGGTGCTGCTCGCCGGCCTCGGCTCGCTGGGCGAGACCACCATTATCGAGCCGGAGGCGACGCGCGACCATACCGAGAAAATGCTGAGCTATCTCGGTGCCAAGATCGAGACGTCGGCCGGTCAGGACGGCCGGGTGGTGACCTTGAAAGGCCAGCCGGTGCTGAGCGGTCGCCCGATCGAGGTGCCAGGCGATCCGAGCTCCGCGGCGTTCCTGACGGCTGCGGCGCTGATCTCCCCCGGCTCCGAGATCGTCATCGAGAACGTGCTGACCAATCCGACCCGGATCGGCTTTTACGACACCGTTGCCGAAATGGGCGCCAACGTGACGTTCGAGAACAGCCGCGAGCAAGGCGGCGAGCCCGTCAGCGACATTCGCGTCAAGCATGGGACGCTGAAAGGCGTCACTGTGCCCGCCGAGCGCGCCCCGTCCATGATCGACGAATATCCTGTACTGGCGGCTCTTGCCGCCTATGCCGAGGGCGACACGCGCATGGAGGGCCTTGCCGAGCTGCGCGTCAAGGAGAGCGACCGGCTCGCTGCGACCGAAGCCGGGCTCAAAGCCTGCGGGGTGAGCGCCATTGCCGGCGAGGACAGCCTCCTGGTGCGCGGCGAAGGGCCGGGCGGCGTCGAGGGGCGTGGGCTGATCCGCACCGATATGGACCACCGCATCGCCATGGCCTTTCTCACGCTCGGGCTCGGCGCCCGCGAACAGGTAGCGGTCGACGACATCTCGATGATCGAGACGAGCTTTCCGAATTTCGTTACCCTGATGGAGAGCCTGGGCGCCGAGTTCCGCCTGTGCGGAGACGAAGCCGCATGACGAAAGCCGCATGATTATTGCCATCGATGGTCCCGCCGCGTCGGGAAAGGGTACCCTCGCCAAACGGATCGCGCTTCGATATGGGCTGGCCCGTCTCGATACCGGGATGCTCTATCGCGCCGTCGCCCGCGATCTGAGGAATGCGGGCCAGCCGCTCGACGATCCGGCCGCCGCCGAAGGGGCCGCCCGCGCCCTCGACCCGGCGACACTTGACGATCCGGCACTCAGGGCACGACATATGGGGGAGGCCGCGTCAGTCATTGCGCAGTTTCCCGCGGTGCGCGAAGCCCTGTTCGAAACGCAAAGAAGTTTCGCCGCCGAGCGCGCGGGCGCCGTTGTCGAGGGGCGCGATATCGGTACCGTGATCTTCCCGGACGCCGACGTGAAGCTCTTCATCACCGCCGATCTCGCAGAGCGCGCGCGCCGCCGACATCTAGAGCTTGTCGCGCGGGGCGAGCAGGTTTCGGAGGAGGCCGTTTACGCGGATCTGGAGAAGCGGGACATCCGCGACAAGGGCCGCGCCGTATCTCCGATGCGGATCGCCGAGGACGCATACTTGCTCGACACGACTAAATTGGATATAGAGGCAGCATTTTTCGCCGCCGTGAGATTGATCGACGCCGCGATTGGCCGGTCATCGCAGCTTTAGCTCGGTTTTTGCGATCTGAACTGCGCGGATCGTCAGCCTAAGCCGACCGGTGCTGCGCTATCTTTCCGGCAAGAGAGATCATGGAGGACGGCCCAGCCTCTCCCGGCCGGTGTGGAGAGGCTGACCGTCTATTGTGTTTGGCGCTCGGCGCTACTGCAACAACCGGCAGGGATTTTGATGAACTTACCACAAGCAAACGAACAAGCAGCCGTCGGCTATAATCCGTCTCGCGAAGACTTCGCCTCGCTTCTCGAGGAGTTCTTCAAGGAGTCGGATGTCGGAGAGGGCAGCGTCGTCAAGGGCAAGGTCGTTGCCATCGAGAACGATCTCGCCGTTATCGATGTAGGATTGAAAACCGAAGGGCGGGTCGCCCTAAAGGAATTCGGCGTCGGAGGCCGTCAGCCGTCGGTCTCGGTCGGCGATGAGGTTGAGGTCTATCTCGAGCGCGTCGAGAATGCGCTCGGCGAGGCGGTCCTGAGCCGCGAGAAGGCCAGGCGCGAGGAAAGCTGGAACCGGCTCGAAGAGAAGTTCAATGCCGGCGAGAAGGTCGAAGGCATCATCTTCAACAAGGTGAAGGGCGGCTTTACCGTCGATCTCGATGGCGCGATCGCCTTCCTTCCGGGCAGCCAGGTCGACATCCGCCCGGTGCGCGACATCGGCCCCCTCATGAATGTGCCGCAGCCTTTCCAGATCCTGAAGATGGATCGCCGGCGCGGCAATATCGTCGTGTCGCGGCGCTCGGTGCTTGAGGAGACCCGCGCCGAGCAGCGCTCCGAGATCGTCTCCAAGCTCGAGGAAGGCCAGACCGTCGACGGTGTGGTCAAGAACATCACCGATTACGGCGCATTCATCGACCTCGGCGGCATCGACGGCCTGCTTCACGTCACCGATATGGCATGGCGCCGCGTCAACCACCCGAGCGAAATCCTCAATGTCGGCGATACGGTGAAGGTGCAGATCATCCGCATCAACCCGGAGACGCACCGCATCAGCCTCGGCATGAAACAGCTCGAATCCGACCCGTGGGAGGGCATCGAGGCCAAATATCCGCTCGGCGCCAAGTTCATGGGCAAGGTCACGAACATCACCGATTACGGCGCATTCGTGGAACTCGAGCCGGGCGTCGAGGGCCTGATCCACGTCTCCGAGATGAGCTGGGTAAAGAAGAACGTCCACCCCGGCAAGATCGTCTCGACCAGCCAGGAAGTCGAAGTGCAGGTGCTCGAGGTCGATCCGAACAAGCGCCGCATCTCGCTCGGCCTCAAGCAGACCCAGGAAAATCCGTGGGTCGCCTTCGCCGAGAAGCATCCGAAAGGCACGGAAGTCTCCGGACAGGTTCGCAACATTACCGAGTTCGGTCTGTTCATCGGTCTGGATGGCGGCATCGACGGCATGGTGCATCTGTCGGATCTCGACTGGAACAAGCCGGGCGAAGAGGCCCTGAAAGACTACAACAAGGGCGACGAGGTCTCCGCTGTCGTTCTCGACACCGATCCGGAGAAGGAACGCATCAGCCTCGGCATCAAGCAGCTCGGCACCGATCCGTTCCAGGCGGCCGGGGCGCTTAAGAAGGGCTCCGTCGTCACTTGCGAGGTGGTCGAGGTGAAGGACAGCGGGCTCGAGGTTAAGATCTCCGGCAGCGATCTGACGGCCTTCATCCGCCGCGCCGAGCTGTCCCGCGACCGCTCCGAGCAGCGCCCCGAGCGCTTCTCGCCCGGGGATATGGTCGATGCCGTGATCCAGTCGATCGACAAGAACAGCCGCAAGATCAGCGTTTCGATCAAGGCGCTCGAAATCGCCGAGGAAAAGCAGGCGGTCGCCCAATACGGATCGACCGACAGCGGCGCTTCGCTCGGCGAGATCCTCGGCGCTGCTCTGTCGAAGGCGCAAGAGAAAGAAGACGACGACGGCAAGGACGAGAAATAGTCCTAAGGCAATGGAAAGGCTTCAGCACAAACTGGAGCCTTTCCCGTTTCAAGTTTCGCTCCTAGTGGTTCAATTCTAACACTCGCATCTCACCTGCGGCGAGCACTCTTGCGAGTGTTAGAATTAAAGAACCACTAGCAACTTTATGGTTCTGGTGGAGCGAATTTGACATGTGAGTGCGAACTCGCGGCAGGCGGATCTCAAATGTCAAATTCGCTCCACTAGCCGTCAAGGAATGATCCCGTCATGACGCTTGAAGCCGACAGCCTTGCCGAACGCCGACGACTGAAACGGCGCCTCCGCTTCTGGCGCATCGGCGCCATTTTGCTCGCCGTGGTCGCAGGGATTGCGATCTTTGTCAGCCAGAACGAAAATGTGCTGGCCCAGCTCGGCTTCAATCCGCACATCGCTCGCGTGAGCATCGAAGGCTTCATCTCCGACGACCGCGACCAGCGCAAAATGCTCGCCGATATCGGCAATAACGCCCAGGTCCGCGGTGTCATTCTCTCCATCAACAGCCCTGGCGGCACCACGGCCGGAGGCGAGGCGCTCTACGATTCGCTGCGCCGGCTGGCGGAGAAAAAACCGGTGGTCGCCGTCTTCGGGACGGCCGCAACATCGGCCGCCTATCTGGCCGGCATCGCCGCCGACCATATCGTCGCCCGCGGCAACAGCATCACCGGCTCGGTCGGCGTCATCCTGCAATATGCCGAATTCTCCGAGCTTCTGCGCAATTGGGGCATTCATGTCGAGGAAATCCGCAGCGGCGAGCTGAAGGCCATTCCCTCGCCTTTCACGCCGGCGGACGCCAAGGCCCGCGCCCTGATCGAGCAACTGGTTGATGAGTTGCGCAACTGGTTCCTCGGCATCGTCACCCAGCGGCGTGCGCTGAAGCCGGATGTAGTGGAGCAGATCAAGACCGGGCGCATCTATACGGGGCGCGAGGCGATCCAGATCGGCCTCGTCGACGAGCTTGGCGACGAGCAGACAGGGGTGAAATGGCTTCAGGAGAAGCGCGGTGTGCCCAAGGGCCTGGAGATCATCGACCGCAAGACCGAGAAATCCTACAGCTCCGTTCTGATGCACAGCCTTGCATACGGCTTGGGCAGTCTCCTGGGCGCCCCTTTTGACCGCCTTTTGCAATTGTTCACCCAAGGCCGGCACTTCAATCAGCTTGACGGCCTGATTTCGCTTTGGCACCCTGAAAAAACACAATAAACTCAAAGAAGAGCGCCGAAGCGGAATGGGCAATTATGATCAAGTCGGAGCTAATCGAGAAGATAGCGGCCCAGAACCCGCATTTGTTTCAGCGGGACATTGAATTAATTGTCAATGTAATATTTGACGAAATTATTTCGTCGCTGTCCAGGGGCGAGCGGGTGGAGTTGCGCGGTTTCGGTGCATTCTCCGTCAAGCGGCGCCCGGCGCGGGCGGGCCGCAATCCGCGCACCGGGGACCAGGTTTTCGTCGAGGAGAAATACGTACCTTATTTCAAAACGGGGAAGGAACTCCGTCAACGCATGAATAAAGATTTCGAAACGAAATCTAGGGTAAAATCGACGCCGAAACAGACGACGAAGCCGTCGAAAGCGGCAAATTCGCCAAAATCCAAGGCGAAAAAGAAGGCGTAGTCGCCGGCAAGCGTGGAGCTGGAAATGCGATCCCTGCGGTATTTGGTGCTGTTCCTCGTCGCGATCGTCGCGATCGCCTTCGCGGTGGCGAACCGGCACCTCGTGCGCTTCGTGCTCGACCCGATCGCCGGACCGCACAGCACGCTGTCCTTCGAAGCCCCGCTCTTCATCTTCCTGTTCTCGGCGTTGCTGATCGGCTTTCTGATCGGCGCTTTCGCCACCTGGTTCAGCCAGGCGCGCTGGCGTCATGCCGCCAAGCGGCGGGCCCATGAGCTGTTCGAGCTGAAGAAGGAGAACGAGCGGCTCACGCGTCACTTGCGGGTGCTGGAGCGCGCGCCGCAAATCCGTGCTTTTGCCGCCAACTCGGACGTTCAGGAACGTCCGCTGATCCACTGAACAGGTCATTAAACCTGTGACCCGGCGTCTGGTTTCCTCCGGATCGAGTTTCGAGGCCGAGATCGGCTATTCGCGCGCCGTGGTTGACGGGGATTGGATCTTCGTCTCGGGCACGACCGGCTTCGACTACCGCGCCATGACGATCAGCGACGATGTCGCCGCCCAGTGCGAGCAGGCACTCGCCAATATCGAGGCGGCGCTCGCCGAAGCCGGCGCCTCGCTCAAGGATGTCGTCCGGATCCGCTATATTCTTCCGCGCCGGGAAGACTTCGAGCCGTGCTGGCCGGCCCTCCGCCGTGCCTTCGGCGAGGTCAGGCCGGCCGCGACGATGATCGCCGCTGGTCTTGCCGACCCGCGGATGAAGATCGAAATCGAGGTCACGGCCCGGCGAGCCGCCTAGCTTGCCGCCCATTGCACGAAACCGCGCCGCGCTTATCTCGAGGAATGCGCACACGGGGCCGTGATGTGGCGGTCCGGCCAGCGTCGAGCTATAGCTGATTGCCCTGGAATGACCCGGGCTTCCCTTCCTTAACGCCGCTTGCTATAGCCTTGTGTTTCGCATCTGCGATCAGCATTTAGGTGCATCAGTGGGCATCGATGTCAAAATCTGCGGGATTAACACGGTGGAGGCGCTCGAAGCGGCGATCGGCGCCGGCGCCAGCCATTTCGGCGTGGTGTTCTTTCCGCCGAGCCCGCGCCACATCCCGCTGAGCACCGCTGAGATGCTGTCAAAGGCCGCGCGGGGGCGCGTCAAGAGCGTCGCGCTCACCGTCAATGCCTCTGACGCCGAGATCGAGGCCATCCTTGCCACCGCTGCCCCCGACTTCATTCAGCTGCACGGCGCCGAAACGCCGGAACGCGCCGCCGCCATCCGCGCCCTCACCAAGCGGCCGGTGATCAAGGCGATCAGCGTCGCGGCCAAGGGCGACGCCGAGCGCGCCCACGCCTTTCGCGGCGCGGCGGATTTCATCCTGTTCGACGCCAGGCCGCCGCGCGACAGCCGGGTTCCCGGCGGCAACGGCCTCGCTTTCGATTGGCATCTACTTGCCGCATTCGCGGGTAAAATGCCGTTCTTTCTCTCCGGTGGACTGACGCCGGAGAATGTGGCCGAGGCGATTGCCCTGACCCGGCCGGTCATGGTTGATGTGTCCTCGGGCGTCGAGACCGCGCCCGGCGTCAAGGATCCGGCGCTCATCCGCCGATTCGTTCAGGCGGCGCGCGCCTCGGCGCTGGAAGAGATTGCGCATGGATAACCAAAGCGAAACCATCCCGAACAGCTTCCGGCGCGGACCGGACGAAAGCGGCCATTTCGGCATTTATGGGGGCCGCTTCGTTGCCGAGACGCTGATGCCGCTTATCCTGGAGCTGGAACAGGCTTATAAGGCGGCGAAGGCCGATCCGTCATTTCAGGCCGAGCTCGATCAGCTCAATGCCCATTATGCCGGTCGGCCGAGCCCGCTCTATTTCGCCGAGCGCCTGACCGAGCGTTTCGGCGGCGCGAAAATCTACTTCAAGCGCGATGAGCTGAACCACACCGGCTCGCACAAGATCAATAACTGCCTCGGTCAGATCCAACTCGCCCGCCGCATGAGCAAGGGGCGGATTATCGCGGAGACGGGCGCCGGCCAGCATGGCGTCGCCGTGGCGACGGTCGCGGCGCGTTTCGGCCTGCCTTGCGTCGTCTATATGGGCGCCACCGATGTCGAGCGGCAAAAGCCGAATGTCTTCCGCATGAAGCTGCTCGGCGCGGAGGTGAAACCAGTCACCTCCGGCAACGGCACACTCAAGGACGCGATGAACGAAGCGCTGCGCGACTGGGTGGCAAATGTCGAGAGCACGTTCTATATCATTGGCACGGTTGCGGGACCCCATCCCTATCCGGCGATGGTGCGCGATTTCCAGTCGGTGATCGGCCGCGAAGTCCGCCAGCAGATGCTGGAGCGCGAAGGCCGGCTGCCGGATACGCTAGTCGCGTGTATCGGGGGCGGCTCGAACGCGATGGGCCTGTTCCACGACTTTCTCGACGACCGGCAGATCGCGATCTATGGCGTCGAAGCGGGCGGATACGGTCTGGAAGTGCCAAACGGCCACGCTGCGTCGATGAATGGTGGACGGCCCGGTGTCCTCCATGGAAATCGGACTTATCTTCTGCAAAATGAGAATGGGCAGATTCTGGAGGGGCATTCGATTTCGGCGGGCCTCGACTATCCCGGCGTCGGTCCGGAACATGCATGGCTTCGGGATACGGGGCGTGTCACTTATGTTTCCGCGACGGATAGGGAGGCGCTCGAGGCGTTCCAGCTCTGCACTAGGCTGGAAGGCATTATCCCGGCGCTCGAACCGTCGCACGCGCTCGCCTATGTGGCCAAGCTCGCGCCGGTTTTATCGAAGGATAACCTTCTGGTGATGAATATGTGCGGCAGGGGCGACAAGGACATTTTTGCGGTGGCTGGCCATTTGGGCATGGAGATGTAGCGTGCTAAGGACACATCGACAAATAAGTGAATCGGCATGAGGCTTAAGAACCCCGGTTCCTGCAACTTCCTCAGTGTTAAATGATGCACTTATTTATCGGAATTTGCTAATCGAATGGCTAAAGGCTATTGGAGCGCTAGGCCTTCCCATAGCAATCGTGTTCGTTGCACTGGTTTTCCGACGTTCTATTACTGGATGGCTTGAAAGTGCTAACAAAGTTTCAATAGGGCCGTTAGAATTGACCCGCGATATCGAGCGAATTGCAAAGACTAGTGACAAACTATTGAAGGATACAACCCGGCTCCAGATCTTGTTGGGAGAAGCGCGAGTATTGGAGGCGGAAGTCTTCATGAGCTATCCACTGCTATCCGAAAAGCAAGCGGATCAAATGATGGATAATACCAGGAAAATCCAGGCGGAGGTCGACCGCTTGCGAACAACGCAGGTTTGAGAAAAGCAGTGACTTCAAGGATTGAGGACAAATTCAGGAGTGTGCAACGCCAGGGTAGAGCGGCGCTCGTGACCTTTGTCACGGCCGGCGATCCCGACTATCAGACCTCGCTCGAGCTTTTGCGCGCGCTTCCCGCCTCGGGTGCCGATGTCATCGAACTCGGAATGCCCTTCTCCGATCCGATGGCTGATGGTCCCGCCATTCAGGCCTCCTCGCATCGGGCTCTGAAGCATGGCCAGACCCTGCGCAAGACCCTCGCCATGGTCCGCGCCTTCCGCGAGACCGACCAGACGACGCCCATCGTGCTGATGGGCTATTACAACCCGATCTATATTTACGGCTCGCAGGCGTTCGTGCGTGACGCCAAGGCCGCCGGGGTCGATGGTCTGATCGTGGTGGATCTGCCGCCGGAGGAGGACACCGAGCTTTGCCTGCCGTCCTTGGACGCCGGGCTCAGTTTCATCCGCCTGGCGACGCCGACGACCAACGACAAGCGGCTCCCGGCCGTGCTCGCAAATACGAGCGGTTTCGTTTATTATGTCTCCATTGCGGGCATTACAGGCACGCGCGCACCGGACATCGGTGCAGTGCGCGACAATGTCGGGCGGATCAAAAGGCAGACCGCCCTGCCGGTGTGTGTGGGTTTCGGCGTCAAGGCGGCTGACCAGGTCAGCGCGATCGGTGGATTCGCCGACGGCGTTGTCGTCGGCTCGGCCTTGGTGAACGCCGTGGCGGACAGTCTGGACAAGGACGGTCTGGCAACGCCGTCGACCGTCGCGAGTGTGACCTCGCTGGTGTCGCGGCTTGCCGAAGGCGCGGCTCAGCGTCGGCCGCAGCTGGCCGGTGACGTAATCAATCGAACGGTCTCAGCGTAAGAGGCGTCTAAAAAAAGTGAATTGGATCAATAACGTCGTCCGCCCGAAGATCCGCGGCCTCTGGCAGAAGCGAGAGGTTCCGGAGAACCTTTGGGTGAAATGCCCCGAGACCGGGCAGATGGTCTTCTACAAGGATGTCGAGGCCAACCAGCTCGTTATTCCGGGGTCGAACTATCATCTGCGCATGCCGGCGGATGCGCGACTCAAATCATTGTTCGACGAAGGCCAGTTCGAGCAGCTTCCCTCGCCGGAAGTCCCGGTCGACCCGCTCAAATTCCGCGACGAGCGCCGCTATGTCGATCGCCTCAAGGACGCCAAGGCCAAAACTGGACTGGAAGACGCCATCGTTGCGGGCGTCGGCACCGTGGACGGCCAGGATGTGGTCACCGCGGTGCAGGATTTTGCCTTCCTCGGCGGGTCTCTCGGGATGGCCGCAGGCGAGGCGATCGTCGCTTCCATGCTGAAAGCTGTGGAAAAGGAAGCGCCCTATATCCTTTTCGCGGCCTCCGGCGGCGCACGCATGCAGGAGGGTATGTTCTCGCTCATGCAGATGCCGCGCACGACCGTCGCCGTGCAGAAGCTGCGCGATGCGCGGCTGCCTTACATCGTCGTGCTGACGCATCCGACCACCGGCGGCGTCACCGCCTCCTACGCCATGCTGGGCGATGTGCATCTGGCCGAGCCGGGCGCGTTGATCGGCTTTGCCGGCCCGCGCGTCATCGAGCAGACCATCCGCGAGAAGCTGCCGGATAGCTTTCAGCGGGCCGAATATCTCCTCGAGCACGGTATGGTCGACATGGTGGTGCATCGCCACCAGCTTCGCGAGACGCTGAGCCGCCTGTGCAGCCTGCTGATGGAGCGGCGCGAGTTGAAGCGCCGGGTCCCGGCAAGCCCGCTGCAGAGCGAAAAGCCGACGAGCGTCGCCGAGCCGCCGCGCGTTGTGGTCGACAATCCGCCCCGCAAGGCGCCCGTCGAGGACGAGGACCAGCCTTCGGCGCCGGCTGTGAGCGAGCCGGAGAGTGTGGCTCTGCCGCCGCCCGAGAAAGCCGCGGCCGAATGACCGGCCGCACCGCGCGGGCACTTGGCTGGTGACTGCCACCGGCGTGACTTCATTTTCTCCCATTCTGATGACATCCGGCCCCATGAAGAGGAAAGGGCGACTCCCATGACTGCGCCCGCGACCGCCGAATTGCTGGCTCGTTTTGAGCATTTGCATCCGAAATCCATCGATCTCTCGCTCGACCGCATTCACCGGCTGCTCAGAGCGCTCGGCGATCCGCACAAGGCGATGGCGCCCGTGATCCACGTCGCCGGCACCAACGGCAAAGGCTCGGTGATCGCTTTTCTGCGCGCCATCCTCGAAGTGGCCGGGCTCAAGGTGCATGTGTTCACCTCGCCGCATCTGCGCTGCTTCAACGAGAGGATCGCGCTGGCGGGACCGGGCGGCGCCAAGCCGATCGGGGACCGCGCCCTGCATGACGTGCTGATGCGGGCCGAAGCCGCTAATGCCGGCGAGCCTATCACCTTTTTCGAGATCACCACCGCAGCCGCCTTCCTCGCCTTTGCCGAGCACCCGGCCGATATCGTGCTCGTGGAGACGGGGCTTGGCGGCCGGCTCGACGCCACCAATGTCATCGAGCGCCCAAAGCTGACCGTGATCACTCCGGTCTCGATCGACCACATTACTTTTCTCGGCGAAACGATCGAGGCGATTGCCGGCGAGAAGGCCGGCATCCTCAAGCCGGGTTGTCCCTGCGTGGTGTCGCACCAGGCGGATGATGCGCTTGGCATGATCAAGAGCCGCGCGCTAAAGATCGGCGCACAGCTGCTCATCGCGGGCGAGCAGTGGGACGCCTATGAGCAGCATGGCCGGCTGGTGTTTCAGGACGGGAGGGCTCTGCTTGATTTGCCGCTGCCGCGCCTTGCCGGCGGTCATCAGATCGGCAATGCCGGGACGGCGATTGCAGCGGCGCGCGCGCTGAACGGGGTGACGATATCCGAACAGCATCTCGCCGCGGGGCTCACCTCGGCCTGCTGGCCGGCGCGTCTCGAACGGCTGAGCCAGGGCACGCTGAACGAGTTGGTGCCGCCCGGCTCGGAGATCTGGTTGGATGGCGGGCACAATCCGGCCGCCGGCGAGGTTCTGGCGCGCGCTATGGCCGACCTCGAAGACCGCGTGCCCCGGCCTTTGCATTTGATCCTCGGGATGATGTCGACGAAGGATGCCTCCTCGTTCCTGGAGCATTTCGAAAACCTGGCCTGCTTCGTCGCCACGGTCGATGTTCCCGGCCAGCCCAATGCCTATACGGCGCATGAGCTGTGCGAGATGGCCCGCAATCTGGGCTATGTCGCCGAGGCCGCCGGCAGTCTGCGCAAGGCGCTGGAGATTTGCGCGCATGAGGCGAAGGAGCCGGTGCGGATCCTGATCACCGGCTCGCTCTATCTCGCCGGCCATGTGCTGGAGGTCCAGGAGCAAGGGCAGCAGGCGTGATGGCTGCTGGCTCAGATCCTCCTCGGCGCAAGAGGGAATAATCTCTGCCGTTGTCCCGGGCGGCCGGAGGCCGGACCGGGACCCACTCGCGTGTCAATAGGCACTGCGGCTGGTTGGTAGAGCGAGTAGGCCCCGGCCCGACGGCCGGGGCGACGGAGAATTATCCAATCTCGTATTGAAATCCGTCCGGTTACGAGCGATTGAGCCGCGCAATCAGGCTCGACGTATCCCAGCGATTGCCGCCCATATTCTGCACTTCCGAATAGAACTGATCGATGAGCGCGGTGACGGGGAGATTGGCACCGGTTCGCCGGGCCTCGGCAAGACAGATCGACAGATCCTTGCGCATCCAGTCGACCGCGAAGCCATAATCGAATTTGCCGGCGGTCATGGTTTCCCAGCGGTTCTCCATCTGCCAGGACTGGGCGGCGCCCTTGGAGATCGTGTCGATGACCGCCGCGATGTCGAGGCCGGCTTTCTGAGCGAAATGCAGTCCCTCGGCGAGCCCCTGAATGACGCCGGCGACGCTGATCTGATTGACCATCTTGGTAAGCTGCCCGGCGCCGGCTGGCCCGAGAAGCTTCACCGCCCGTGCATAATTGGCGATCACCGGCTCGGCCTTGGCGAAGATATCCGGGTCGCCGCCGACCATCACGGTGAGCACGCCGTTTTCGGCCCCGGCCTGCCCGCCGGACACCGGCGCATCGAGGAAGCCGGCGCCTTTCGCCTTGGCGGCGGTGTAAAGCTCGCGCGCGACGTCGGCCGAGGCGGTGGTATTGTCGATGAACACCGCGCCGGAGCCGAGTGTCTCGAACGCTCCGCCCGGACCGGTCGTCACCGCGCGCAGATCGTTGTCGTTGCCGACGCAGCAGAAGACGAAATCGGCATCACGCGCCGCCTCGGCGGGCGTCTCGGCAGGTTTGCCGCCGAATTTGGCGACCCATTCGTCCGCCTTCTTGCGCGTGCGGTTATAGACGGTGAGATCGTGGCCGCCTTTCGTCCGGATATGGCCGGCCATCGGAAAGCCCATCACGCCAAGGCCGATCCACGCAACTTTGCTCATGCTGTTCTCCCTTCAAGAAATGGTCTTCTCGATGAGGCGCTCACCCGCAGCCCGCGAAATCATGCCGCCTCGCCGGGCCGTGCCGAGGCCAGCACCTTGTCGATCCGGCGTCCGTCGAGGTCGACGACTTCGAAGCGCCAACTATGCCAGTCGAAGGCTTCGCCTGGCACCGGGATATGGCCGAGTTGCGTCAGTACGAAGCCGGCCAGCGTCGTATATTCCTCGTCGATGGCGCTGAGGCCCTTCACCGCCAGCCTGCGCTCAACCTCATAGACCGGCATCTGTCCATCCAGAAGCCAGGAGCCGTCGGCCCGCATCACGGCGCTCGGCTCGTCCTCTCCTTCGCGCTCGGGCAGGTCGCCGGCGATCGCCACCAGAATGTCGGTCGGCGTGACGATACCCTGCACCGTGCCGTGCTCGTCGAGGACCACGGCCATATGCACGGTCGAGGCGCGGAAGCTCTCCAGCAGCTTCAGGATCGGGATGCCTTCATGGACGTAGATCGGGTCGCGCGCGGCGCTTCTGAGGTCGAGCGTGCCGCCCTTGAGGGACATCTCGAACAGGTCCTTGGCCTGCACGATGCCGATGATGTTGTCGACATCATCGCGCGCCACCGGAAAGCGCGAATGGCCGCTCTCAGAGATCGTCTTCACGGCGACGTCGATGCTTTCGTCGAGGTCGAGCCAGACCAGATCGGGGCGCGGCGTCATGATCGAGCGCGCGGTACGGTCGGCGATACGCAGAACACCCTCCAGCATTTCCCGCTCGGCGGGAGCAAAGATCCCGGCTTCCGTGCCCTCTGCGATCAGCGTTTTGACCTCTTCCTCTGTCATGCGCGGGTCTTCCGCGGCGGGCGCGGCGAAGACGCGAAGAGCGAATTCGGTGATCCGGCGCAACAGCCAGATGACGGGCAGCGCGATGCGGGAGAGCAGGCGCATTGACGGCGCGACGATGCAGGCGAGGCGCTCCGGATTGCGCAGGGCAAGGCGTTTCGGCACCAGCTCGCCGGCGATCAGCGAGACGAAGGCGATCGAGACGATGACGATTCCCGTGGCGACGGCGCTGGCGTTGTTGCCAATGAAAGGGACGGTCGCGAGTTTGGCCGCGAGAGGCGCCGCGAGGGTGGCCTCGCCATAGGCGCCGAGCAGGATGGCAACCAGCGTAATGCCGACCTGGACGGCCGACAGAAAGCCGGTCGGATCATCGACCAGCTTGATCGCCGCCGCCGCCCCGCGCCGGCCTTCCTCGGCATATTGCTGCAGCCGCGCCCGGCGCGAGGAAACCAGCGCCAGCTCGGACAAGGCGAAAAAGCCGTTGACCAGGATCAGGAGCAGAACAATGAAGAGTGCTTGCCAAATCATTGGCTTAAACGGTGTTAGGTCCTGCGGCGGGCATGACGGGAGACGAGGCGTCGCACGCCCCTTTTAAGGGGAATTCCCCGCGCAGGAAAGCGTTTAGGCCATGCCCGCCGGCATTCGGCTCGCCGCCCAAGGCTGCGATCTGTTCAGATCTTCTGATTATACTCGCCAACTTCCGGGTAGGTTTGTAAATGCCGGTCGATTTCGGCGAAAATGGCGCGCATATTTGCCTCGGAGGTCGGGCTTTCGACCACCACGACAAGCTCGGGCTTGTTCGAGGAGGCGCGCACGAGCCCCCAAGTGCCGTCGGCGAGCACGATGCGGATGCCGTTCACCGTGATGAGCTCGCGGATCTTCTGGCCGGCAAGCGTCTCGCCCTTTGCTGCCAGCTCTTCGAAATGCGCGATCACCCGGTCGACAACGCCATATTTGGCCTCGTCGGCGCAATGCGGCGACATGGTCGGCGACTGCCAGGTCTTCGGCAGGTCGCGCTCCAGCCGGGCGAGCGTCTTGTCGGGATTGCGGTCCATCATGTCGAGCACAGCGAGCGCCGAGACGAGCCCGTCGTCATAGCCGCGCCCGAGCGGCGGATTGAAGAAGAAGTGGCCCGATTTCTCGAAGCCGACGGTTGCGCCGTGCTCGTGGCTGTAGCGCTTGATATAGGAGTGGCCCGTTTTCCAATAATCGGTCTTCGCCCCGTTGGCGATCAGCACCGGATCGGTGGTGAACAGCCCGGTCGACTTGACGTCGACAACGAATTTCGCGTGCGGGACGCGGCTCGAGATGTCGCGCGCCAGCATGACGCCGACGCGGTCGGCGAAGATTTCGCGGCCCTCATTGTCGACGACACCGCAGCGGTCGCCATCGCCGTCGAAGGCAAGGCCGACATCGGCCCCGTGCTTCAGCACCGCGTCGCGCACATCATGCAGCATGGCCATGGCTTCGGGGTTCGGGTTGTAATTCGGGAAGCTGTGGTCCAGCTCGCAATGTAGCGGAACGACCTCGCAGCCGATGGCTTCCAGCACTTTCGGAGCGAAAGCACCGGCGGTGCCATTGCCGCAGGCGCAGATCACCTTGATCTTCCGCTTCAGCTTTGGCCGGTTGGCGAGGTCAGCCATATAGCGCTCGGCGAGATCGGCGACGAAATGATATTTGCCGCCGCCTGGCACCTCATAGTCGCCGCCAAGCGCGATAGCTTTGAGCTCGCTCATCTCCTCTGGCGCGAAGGTAAGCGGACGGGCGATGCCCATCTTGATGCCGGTCCAGCCATTGTCATTGTGGCTTGCGGTGACCATCGCCACGCCTTCGACCTTCAGCTCGAACTGGGCGAAATAGGCCATGGGCGACAAAGCGAGGCCGATGTCGAAGACCTCGGCGCCGCCAGCCATCAGGCCGTTGATCAGCGCCTCCTTGATCGAGGAGGAATAGGAGCGGAAATCGTGACCCGTCACCACGCGCAGCGGAACGCCGCGGCGGCGCATCAGAATCGTCAGGCCAAGGCCGATGATCTGCATCCCCATGAGGTTGATCTCATCGGGGAACAACCAACGCGCGTCATATTCGCGAAAGCCGGTCGGCTTGATGAAGGGGAGGCGCTCGAAATCGGCAGTGTTCGGATTGAGGTCGGTTCTCGGCTTCGGAAACATCGGGTGACCCTCAGAGACACAAAAATATCGCCCCCACTGGCGGCGGCCAGGGGGACGACTCTCGCTTTGCTACGGGGATATAGGCTCGCGCTCAAAATTACCAGTCCTGCTTTTTCGGTAATGTTGTGAAAACCGGCGGCGGCTGCCTGAGCGAATTACGATCCGCGCACACTCCGATGGACCAATTACTCAAGATTAACCAGTCACCTGCAAATTGAGCGAAAGTGGGCAAGCTTCGCTTTACCAGGTGCATCGAGGGGGAAATGCTCAAGTTTTCGCGGAAGGGGCGGCGCGGCGCGGTTTCCGGCGTCGGCTCTTCTGGGGCCAGGCCGCAAATGCATTCATTTTACAGCCGTCTTCGCTCGAGCCTTTCGGGCGCTTTCAAAGGGTGGGCCGGAGATCACGGCGGCGCCCGATGGCGGCTGCCGCGCCTGACATTCGTCTTGGCGGTGCTGGTGATGGGCGCCTTCGCCCTTTCCGATGGCCAAGCGCAGGGCGGGGACTCGTCGCGTATCGCCCCCTCCGACGACATAAGCGCAAGTCAATACCGCTGCTGCGTCGAAGGCGGACCGGTCGCAGCCTATCCGCAGCCTTCGCGGCAGGGCGTCCGCTGGTCGGTTTCCGCAATTCTGCTGCTTCTGGCGGCCGGCTTGGCGCTTGTCGGCGTGGTCGCCTACGCAATGCGTCCGAAGCCTCCGGAGGAGCCCCCGGAGCCGGGTCGGCAGGAAGTCTTGGACGCCGTCCAGGCCGTGTTCAAGGGTGCCAAGGACAATGCGGATCTGCACAGTCTACCACAGATCGTGAAGGTGCTGTCCAAGGTCGAAATGGAGGTCGAGGCGGCGATCAAGCGCGTTCTCAGCTAAGCTAAGCCGCGTTTGGCGCTCTGCTGCTGCTGCGAACTTTTAGTGAGAATCGGGAGCGTCGCTCCATCTATTTGTTTTTGGCATCGGATTTGTCCGAAAACCGCTTCGCACTTTTCGGTCCGATGCTCTAATTCTGCACCATGTCGAGACGCCCGCCGCTGAGCTGAAATCCGGACAGCCGGTTGATGAAGCTCATGCCGAGCAGGTTCTGGGTCATCTTGCCTGGCTCGGCGATGACGGCCTTGACCTCGTGCAGGACGATGCTGCCGATGCGAACGTAGTCGAGCGTGACCGGCGCAACGCGGGCGATGCCGTTCGCGGTGCTCGACCGGCTGGTGAATTGGAGATTTTGATCCCGGAAGCCGAGCTTGCGGGCGGTTTCGTAGTTGAGC
Organism: uncultured Alphaproteobacteria bacterium; assembly: GCA_963798805.1. GTDB lineage: Bacteria > Pseudomonadota > Alphaproteobacteria > Rhizobiales > Rhodomicrobiaceae > CAVZCK01. Next base: position 734,388 of record CAWCVC010000010.1, on the reverse strand, counting down.
GCCACATAGGTCGCGCCGGTGTCGGTGAGCAACTCGACCTTGACCGCGTTGATCTCGGCCTCGACGACGAAATGGCCGTAATGATTGGCCCTGAGAGTCACCCTGCGCTCCGGCCGCTCGGGACGGGAAACCTTCTCGACGAGTTCCTGAAGGCCGGTGACCGTCGGGCGCAGATCTGGCGCATCAGCCTTAGCGACGACCGGCGCGTCCGCATCAAAATCGGGGACGGATTGCGTCGTCTCGGGGCTGCCGGAGGCGGGGTGAAATTCGGCCGCGAAGCTCGATTGCAGCCTCGGCCAGGTGTGCTCCAGCGCACGGTAAGCATCTTCGAAGAAATAGAAACTGCCGCCAGCCGCGCCCGCAACCGCCAGCCACAAGGCGGCTTCACCGGCGGCACGCCGCATCCCGCCCCGGAATGCCATGCCCGTTTGCTCCTCACGCTTCAGGACCGGCCGGAACGCCCCCGTCCCGATGGCCCATACTTTAACCCCTGAGTTCCAGGTAATCGCCTGAGAACTCATATGAGCGCAAACGGCTTAAGAAACTCATACCAAGCAGGCTCTGGTGGAGGCTTCCGGGCTTCGCGATGAGCGCTTCGACGCTTCTGACGCCGACGCTGCCGACGGAAACGCCGGTCAGTTGCACGCGCGCCGCATAGGATGAGCCATTGGCCGTCTGAACCGGCACCGTGTAGCGCAGGCCGCGCATATTGATGCCGAGGCGCTTGGCGTCCTCGTGCTTGAGCACGACGGTCGAGGCGCCGGTGTCGACGATCATCTCGACCGGCTTGTCGCCGATTTTCGCTGTCGCGACGAAATGGCCGCTCCAGCCTCGCTTGATGCGGACGGCATGGCCGATTCCGGACGCGGCGGTCACGTTGATCTGGGTTCCGCGCGGGCTGAGCTCGCCGATGACGCGGTCGGCAACGACGGCCAGCTCGCCACGATAGGCGTAAAGCGCGACGAGCACGAACAGCGTAACCGTCCAGCCGACGAGGTGCTTGATCGCGTGCAGGATGCGCCCGCGATAGGAGGAGACGACGGCGCCGCTCAGAAAGACGATGATGGCAAGCCCTGCGGCGACGCCGGCAAAGACGTCGTTCGGCACTCCCGCGACGCTGCCCGCATCATGCGAAGCGACAAGGGCAACGGCGGCGACAACCAGCGCCAGAATTGCAAGCCAAGCAGCCAACTAAAACGCCTCTCTCCCTCAAAGTGCCCTGGCATGAAGGCTAGCTTTGAGCCCGTTCCGACTATAGCAGCCGCCCCTGCTGATGCGAAGATTATTGATCGTTTCCCGAGGTAATCTACATCTTTCGTCTTGCATTCGGGCATCGCCGGGATGACAGCGTCCGCGTCCGGACAGAATTCAGTGCCTGAATCGCCGCAATACGCTCGCCTTGAATACCCATTCCGGCGTCACGAGGTCGCTGCCCGGCTCCGGAATCGCGTACCAGGGCGTGCCGCCAGTCGATTGCGGGTTCTTCAGAATGTGCATGTCCTGCGCCGGCATGTAGCTTTGCAGGAGCAGGAAGCGCTTTTCGCCGCTTGCCGGGTCGACGACGAGGTCGGCGACGAGAACGGCGTGGCCGGGAAAGCCGCCCTTGATGAACACGTCGCCGATGACGATCTCACCGGTCGGCACTGGCTCCATCTCGCGTTCGAGCGAATAGGTGCCGGCAAAGGAAAACACCCGGATCATGTAGCGCTGAAACGCCTTCCGGTCCGACGACGCGCCGCGATAGGCCATCGGCTTGCCGTCGGTGTCGTTGAAGCCAATGTCGAGCGCCCGGCCGGCGGACCAGAGATATTCCGCGCGCAGCCGCATGATAGCGTCGGCGCATTGCTGCAGGTCGTGCTTGCCGGTGTCGATATCGACGACAGCGACATGCACGTCCTGCGACGATTTCAGCCGGCCATCATAGAGCCGAACCGGCGTTCCGCGCGGCCGCAAGGGCAGGCCGCGCAGCCATTCGGCGAAGCTGCCGGGCGAGGCGGGCAGGCGGATAAAACCGGTAGGAGGCGCGATCCGCTCGGCGAGCGTTCCGGCGTGGCTCGCGGCGGCGTTCGGCCAGAGATAGCGTGGCTGCGCCTCGCAGCGGCCTGAGGCAGGCGCAAGAGCGGCGATTAGGAGAAGCGCGCCAAACAACGCGGCGTCCATCGTCTGCCTTTCGGACACGTTCGGCCCTCCCTCCCGGCGGTTTTCCTGTCCGCCGGCCGAGCCGCGATCTTACATGCGAAGGGTGTGGGCAAAACAGCAAAACCTCGTTGACCTTGCGGCCAACGAGGTCTTTGGGTCAGTCCAGAGGGCAAATGGGGTCTGCTCTCAAGCAGTTGGAAGTCCGAAGTTAGTCCTGCCGTTTGTACAGAGGTGGCTGATTTTAAGAAATCCTCCTGTCACGAGCACCCTTTACAACACGATCTCTGGGCGGTCTTCGATGACTTTCCTTGCGATGCCCAAACCAGATTTAAACCGGTCACTACGGCCCGCTCTGCGCGAGTAAAGACTTGCGACACTATTCGCACGGATCAAGCCGTTAAAATTGATCGAATTGTCGGAGCTTGCCGCCTCGACGCGCACAACATTGATGCGGATCAAGACGGCTCACCATTCTTCGGCGGGGTCATTTTCTTAGACCTCCTTTCGCTCGATTGCAAAATTATGGCAAAGGCAAACCCTTGGCGTCAACGTGTTTTTTGACGTTGCTTAAGCTCTGCTTATGGCCTTGAGCAATATGGCCGCCATGTTTATCTTTCGAACCAAAGCGAGACAGAGGATTTTCGAAGATGGCGGCAACCGCAGCAATTTGCGATTTCGGATGGCAGGCACGCGACTTCAGCCTGGCCGGGACGGACGGCAAGAGCTACTCGCTTGCCGATATTCGCGGAGGCAAAGGCACGCTGATCATGTTCATCTGCAATCACTGTCCCTATGTGCGGGCGGTGATAGACCGCATCGTGCGCGACGCATCGGCGCTCGAACCGCTCGGCGTGCGCAGCGTCGCCATCAGCTCGAATGACGCCACCACCTATCCCGATGACTCCTTCGAGAAGATGAAGATTTTCGCTGCAGAAAACCGCTTTCCGTTCCCCTATCTCTATGACGCGAGTCAGGAGGTGGCGCGTGCTTATGGCGCGGTTTGCACGCCGGATTTCTTCGGCTTCAACGCTGATCTTGGCCTGCAATATCGCGGACGGCTCGACGAGAGCGGACGCAATGCCGTCCCGGGCGCCAGGCGCGAATTGTTCGAGGCGATGAAGCAGATCGCCGAGACCGGCGAAGGCCCGCGCCAGCAGACGCCCTCGATCGGTTGCTCGATCAAGTGGAAGGCAGCTTGAGGACCGCGCTCTTCAGATCTTCTTTACTTTGAAAGTTGATCGGCGCGCAGCATCCCGCGAAATATTTCGGTGCGCCTTGACCCGGGCAACCGGATATTAACTTTGCACGCTAAAATTTTAGCTAAAGTGTCGGCTTCTGCTAAGGTCTCGCGGAGCAAAGAGGGTCTCATGACGGTCCACGACGTCGCGCGTTTCGCATTGATCATCGTGCTCGGCGTGCTCGCCTTTATTACATTCATCGTCGCGGCGACGATCGTCGGCCTCATCTGGGTCGGCGCGAGGGACTGCAATTGCGGGAACTACCCCGTCGGCCTCTATGTGCTGGGCCTGGTGGGGCTGCTCTTCCTTGTCGAGATCATTCACGAGGCAGTCGACGTTCAGCCGGTTTTCGAAGGCTGGATGGAAAATCAGCGCGAGGCGCTGATCGTTGCGCTGATCGCCCTGTTCGTGGTGCTCATCATCATCTTCTGACCGGCGGCGCTAAAATATCCGTTTTAACCAAGCGGGATTTCCGGCCCATTTCCGCCTGTCTCTCAGCAGTGCATTTGCGAGAACGATCAGCTTTCGCATGATGGTTGTGATGGCGATTTTGGCTGGCTTTCCGGCTTGCAGCAGCTGTTGGTATTTGGCTTTAAGGTCCGGATTGAAGCGCGCTGCGACCAAAGCGGGCATAAAGAGTGCTTGACGCAGACTAGCCGCTCTTATTCAGCCGCTATTTGGATTTGCGCTGGCGGATGTGGCGCAAGGCGTTGAACTTGCGTAGGAAATGGGTGTCGAAGCCATCCTGCGCGCGTCGCGCCACGGAGCCACACCCGCCATGACCGACGATAGCCCGCTCAGCGTTTCCTATCCAGCCGTGTCGCGCAAGAAAGTCACAGCTGCCTTCGATGGCGGCCGGCTTTCCTCCGACAGCGGCGTCATGTTGCTCGGCATCGCCGAGCGGCGGCGCGGCCTCTCGAAAAGGCTCGCTGCCCTGATCGCCGACCACCGTGATCCTTCGCACATCACGCACACGGTCGAGGACATACTGAAAGGCCGCATGCTGGCGATCGCCTGTGGCTATCCCGACGGCAATGATTTCGACTGGCTACGCTCTGATCCCGCTTTCAAACTCGCCTGCGGGCGGCTACCCGATACCGGCAGCGATCTGTGCTCGCAGCCGACCATCTCGCGCTGGGAGAACGCGCCGACGCTGAGGGAGATCATCCGCCTGACCTATGCGCTGGTCGACATCTGGTGCTGGAGCTACAAGACGCCGCCGGCGTCGGTGGTTCTGGACATCGACGACACGCTCGATGTGGTTCACGGCCATCAGAAACTGTCGGAATGGAACGCCCATTACGACGAGCGCTGTTTTCTGCCGATCCACATCTATGACACGGCGACGGGGCGGCCGGTTGCCATGATCCTGCGCCCCGGCAAGACGCCGTCAGGCAAGGAAGTTCGCGCATTGCTACGCCGCCTGATCAAGCGCATTCGCCAGCATTGGCCCGATACGCGCATCACCATCCGCGGCGATAGCCACTACGGCCGGGAAGAAGTTATGAGCTGGTGCGAGGCAAACGGCGTCGACTATGTCTTTGGCTTTGCCGGCAATACCGTGCTCGACCGCCTGGTCGAAACAGAGGCCGACGATATAAGGACGCGCCGCGCCGAGGAGCAGCTTGCCGTCCTGCGCGGCTTTGCCGAAACGCGTTATGCGGCGAAATCGTGGGCCGGGGAGCGCCGTGTCGTGGCACGGATCGAGGCCAGCGCCAGCGATGAGGATGACATGCTTCGCCGCGGGCTCGACATCCGCTATGTCGTCACCTCGCTGACGAAAGGTAGCGCCGAGCACATTTATGCAACCCTCTACTGCGCCCGTGGCCAGGCGGAAAATCTGATCAAACAACACAAAGCGCAGCTTGCCTCCGACCGTACCAGTTGCCGCTCGCCGCTTGCCAATCAGATGCGCCTCATTCTGCACACCGCTGCTTACTGGCTGTTGCTCGATCTGCGCGATTGCGTGCCATCGTGGCATCCTTTGCGGCAAAGCGAGTTCGCCAGCATCCGCCTACGTCTGCTGAAAATCGCCGGCCGCGTCATCGAGACGGCGAGCCGCATCCGTGTCGCTCTCGCCTCGTGCTGCCCGCAGGCCGAGCTGTTCAGCCTCGTCGCGTTCAAGCTGCAATCGTCCGGGCCATGAAGCGCGGGGCATGATCGCCCCCTGAGCCCGCCCCATCCACTCCCCAACGCGCCGAAAGCGTACTCGACCCAAATAGCCTCGCGGCGGTGCTCCGTGCGGCATGCATCAGATCGCCCGCCAAAATAGACATCAAATCGAGAGCTCGGACGCATAAGAACGGCTAGCCCGGCCGCCGCGAATGAAGGTGCGGCCGGCCCAGCGTCCGGATTGCCGGGCGACAGGGGCAAGGCCGGTCAAGCTTGCGGCCTGCTTACCCTGCATTGTTCCCAGTTCAGGCATTTCGATGAGCAGCGCAAAAGCGGTGATGCAGGAGATGCCGGGGATGCTCTTCAGGATGGCGAGCCGCTCGGCAAGGTTTTCATCGCTGGCGATGCTGGCTTCGATTTCCGCCTCTATGGCGCCGATCTGGGTATCGATCTGCTTCAGTCGCTGGGCGTTTGGGCGTTTCAGGAGCGGCAGGGTGAGGTCTTTCTCGCGATTTTTGGCAGCGATCCGGTCTTTGACCAGCGCCTACCGGGCGAGATGCAAATCTTTGAGTTTATTCAGTTCTTCTGTGGATACAGGCAGCACTTCCAGCTCCAGCGTAATGCCCATGCGGGCCAGCATGAGCGCATCCACGCGGTCGGTTTTCACCAGCCTGCCCGTTACCTCGGCAAAACACCGCGCCCGGCGGGCGTTGATCTTCACAAGCGGCAGTTCGGTCTTTGCCAAGGTCTGCTCGAAGCTACGATGATATGGCCCGGTTGGTTCATAGACGATGCGGGCAATCGGTGTTTTCCTCAGCCAGCGGATCAGTTCCTTGTGACCAGCTTTAGTGTTTTCAAAACGCTTGGACACACCGTCAGGCAGACAATGCACATCGAGAAAATCTTTCGAGATGTCGACGCCAATAGTAGAAGGAATCATTTTTTCCGCGCCTTTGCTTGTCATCCGGGCCTGTGAAGCCCTGGTATCCGTTCAGGCCGAAGGAAAAGCGGGGGCGATCATACTCTGACTCGGAGCGCCAAACCTCCTGCATCGGATCGATCCATCTCCCGCCGCTGGGAGAGGGCGGCTACCCTCTCCCAGCGGTTCCTTGTCCACCTGTTCGCAGGAAAAGTCATAAGACAAGCATCGGACCGAAAAGTGCGAAGCGGTTTTCGGACAAATCCGATGCCAAAACCAATAGATAGAGCGGCGCCTCGCCTGCTAATCCGACCGGGTGAGCAGCTTTTCGATCTCGTAGACCGGGAGCTTGACATAATCCTTGCCGATCTCCGCGGTGATTGCGCCCTGCACAGCGTGGCTGAGATGGGGCCGGAGCATGCCGAGCGCGCGCGGCGCGGCGACCAGGACCAGCGAATGGGTGTCCCCCTTGGAGACAGCGTCGTCGAGGCGCCGCGCGATCATCTGCAGGAACTCGGCTTCCGCCTGATCGTGCCAGTCCGTCTGCTCGACGGCGCTGCGGCTCGGGCTCGTCGCGTCGTGCACCCGTCCCGGACGCTCCGTGCCCTGATCGCTGGTCTTCGAATCCTCGTGTTCATGCGTCTCGCGCATCCGCAGATTGGGGAACTTCGCGTCGCCCTGATTTTCGAGGATCAGCGCCTTGCGTCCATCGCACACGACGACCCATTCACCGGATTTGATCTTTATTTCACCCATCGGCTTCTCCTTTTTATGTGAACGCAACATTGCGGCCGTAACACCGGGGACGCATTGACGCCGCTCAAAGCACCTCATGCACGCTAACACGCCTGCAGAAAAAGCGTTGCGCTGACGAGGCTTGTGTCCGCGCCTGCGACCGGCGCCCGCTCTAAGCAGATCTCCCGATGAGATCGATTGGCGATGAGGCGCGATTTGACTTGATCTTCAGGATAAAAACAGCTTTATCAACCCGTGGCCCGCGGCACGTAATGTGAATGCGTAATACGGCGTCATGACTTAAGTACCAGCGACGTGAGTGGGAATGGGAGACAGAGTTGGGGCCTGCATTTGAACGGTGACATTGCGCGTGTTCGCGGCGTCTTGTGACGGTCGGCTGATAGCGCAATCGTAAGGCGGCCAAGGCCGCTGGCGAGTTTTCAATCCTCGATCTCTAGTATTGAGCTCGGTGTGGCCAAGCTTAGGAGGCTTGGCTGCGCGGCCGGCTGCAAGAATTTCATGTCTCGATGTGTTGAGCTGTTGCGGGCAGTGCAATCTGCATACCAAATTTTAAGTAAGTCGCAATCTCGCGGCACTTTTATGAAAATTGACAAAAATATGAGTTTCCTCACATCGAAACAATTTCTATTTTATTGTTGGTTCCTAACTCACCCTTCATTATTTAGGGATCTGGGTCCGTCGGGTTGAACCGAGGCTCAAGTCGTCATTCATCCACGGAGAGCACCTGATGCGTAAAGCGCTCGCCTCAGTCTCGATTCTATCGGCGCTTCTCTTAGCGATCGCCGTACCAGCCTCGGCCCAGAGTTTGCAGCCCCTGAGCAATTCCCCGAGCACGGACTACAACAAAGAGGCGCTGCCGCCTTTCGTCGTTGCCCAGGTTCAGAGACCGACGGCGTCGACCGAGGGTGAAAGCGAAATGGTCAGCCGGGTCAACGAGTGGACGGTGGGCGTCGCCGGCGGACTGCTCGAGGGCACGTTCAGCCGCTTTGCCGCCGAATTGGCGAAGGCATTCGATGACGGAAACAACCTCCGGATCCTGCCCGTCATCACCTATGGAGGCACCGAGAACGTGACCGACCTTCTCTATCTGAAGGGCATCGATATCGCGATCACCAACAACGACGTCTTCGACGAGTTCAAACGCAAGCGCAATGTCGGCAATATCGACAAGCGCATCAATTACATCACGCCGATGTTCGTCAGCGAGTTCTATCTCTTCGTCCGGCCGGAAATCAAAACGCTCCAGGACCTCAACGGCAAGACCGTCAGTCTTCATACCAAGGGGGCGGGACAGACGGTGACCGGCCCGATCGTGTTCGAACGGCTTGGAATCAAGGTGAACACCGTTTTCATCAACAATTCGATCGCCTATGAGAAGATGAAAACCGGCGAGCTTGCGGGGCTCGTTCACCAGGGCGCCAAGCCAAATCCCTTCTTCACCAGGATGAAGGTCGAGCCCGGCTTCCATTTTCTGTCGGTCCCCTACAGCGAAAAATTCGCCGACTATTACGTGCCTTCGACTCTCACGCATAAGGACTACCCGGATATCATTCCCGACGGGCAGCAGGTCGAGACGATCGGCATTCAGACGGTTCTTGCCGTGTATAACTGGCCTTCGACCAGCGATCGCTACCGCCGGCTCGAACGCTTTATCGATCGCTTTTTCACGGGGTTCGACAAGCTAAGGCAGCCTCCTTTCCATCCGAAATGGAAGGAGATCAATCTCGCGGGCACGGTCCCGGGCTGGACGCGCTATCCGCTGGCGCAGAAGATGCTCGATAAACTCATGGCGGAGGACAAGGTCAGGCAACGGCTTTCTTCTACATCGGCGACGAATGCTTCTCTTGGATCATCCGGCCAGGATGGTCCCCAGGCTCAGATTACGGAAGATCAGCGGCTGTTCGAAGAATTTCTGGAGTGGAAGAAGAAAAACGCCCCGAACTGAGAAGATCGCGGAACTGCGTCCGGGTGTCGTAGTCCCGGCCGCGGCAATCATTGCGTCAGGGAGACAGCCCATGACTGGCGGCAGGTCGAGAAGCGAGGGCGCGCAGCAGTCATGCTCGACGCGCGCTCGCGGGATTGCGTCGGGCCTGCGCTGCTTCAGCTTGGCTGCTGCGACTGCGATCAGCATGACATCGCAAGTCGGCTGGGCCGAGACGCGCGGCGACGTCCGGATCGTCATGCCTTCGGTGATCCAGGTTGAGACCGCGACCGAAACCCCGCTTCCCATTCGCGTCGCCCCGCACTCAGCAATACCGAAGCGAGCCATGGTTCTCATTCGCGGTCTGCCGTCCACCGTGGCTTTGTCGGAAGGCCGTCTTTTCGAGTCAGGCGTCTGGGGGGTGCCGGTTGCGGATGTCGACCGCCTCCGGCTCACCTCGCCCACCAATGCGGTCGGCAAGAGCAATTTTTCAGTTTCGGTGGTGACCTTTGCGGGCGATATCCTTGCACAGGCGACTGCGAGCCTTCAGATCATACCGCCCCAGCAGCTTTCGCGGGCTTCGCGCGAGGTAAACACCGTCAACGCGACTCCGACGGAGCCGACCAATGCGGAGGAGGGGGGCGGCGCGCCAGCGGCCAAGGCAGAGGCAGAGAAGCCGGCGGCGAAGGGATCGCCCACGGGAGAAGCGCTCGAACGGGTGATGCTCTACATGCAGAAGGGGCAGGAGTGCATGAATACTGGCAATGTGAGTGCTGCCCGTATGTTCTTTACCCGTGCCGCGAATGAAGGCTGGGCGGATGGCGCGCTCGCCCTGGCGGCGACCTACGATCCGGCCGAGCTTGGCTCATTGCCGGTGGCTGGCGGTATTCGGCCCGATCCGTCGCTGGCGAAGAAATGGTATGAGAAAGCCGTTGCACTCGGCTCGAAGGTGGCCCGGACGCGGATACAACGTCTCAGCGAGCGTTAGTGGTTCGAATCCAACGCTTTGAACCACGAGACTTTTTTGCTGGTGAATGAATTCCCATGGCATTTGAATTGCTTACCTCAACCCCGTCACACGGCGCGAGGGGCTCAGATGTCACGCTTCATCGATCAGCATCGCCTCTCGCAGGCGGCTCGCGGCAACGCCGAGCCCACCCGAGCGGTGTGCACAACCATCGCCGTCTTTCCCGGATATTGCCCGATTTAGGGCGGAACTTATCGGCGGCTTTGCAATTCTAAACTGTTGACTGCAATGCCCAGGCGTATCTGTCATTCTTCACCGAGACACCTTGGCGGCCGGCGACCCACCGTCTGATGATACTGATGATCCATCTGGCTCGATTTCTGCTGATTGCAGCGCTGCTTGCGGTTCCAGTATCCGCTTACGCTGAAGACGATCCGGCCGCCGCAGAGGCCAAGACGCTCGCCCCGACCGAAAGCGAGACGCTGTTCTTGGAACGGCTGATGCTGGCGGAGTCAGGTGGGCAGCTTTTCGCCAAAAATCCGCGTTCCTCCGCGCTCGGGCCTTTCCAGTTCATCGAGAGCACGTTTTTCGATTTGGTGACGCGCCATTTTCCCAAGCTGACGGAAGACAAATCCTACGCCGAAATCCTGCAATTGCGGGTCAATCTCGACGTGGCGCGCAATGCCGCTCTGGTCTACACGCGCGAAAATGCCGCTTATCTGAACGACAGGGGGATCGCGCCTGAACCGAGCTATCTGCGTCTTGCTTTCCTGCTCGGCCCCTCTGGAGCCGCTGCTGTCATCTCAGCCAAGCCGGAAACGCCGGTTACGGATCTGCTCAGCAAACCCGTTGTCGATGCCAATCCGTTTCTGAACGGCATGAGCGCCGAGGCGCTGATCGAGAGAGCCAAACGCGAAGCTGCCGGGCTCAAGCCTTTGCCCGTTACGGCAGCGGCGAATGCAGCCGCGCGCCCGGCGATCAAAGTCCGCTGCGATCTCAGGCGGCCGAGCTGCCGGAGATGGCTGGCGCTGGCGAAACTGCGCCAGGCGCATAAGCTGGCGAAGAAATAGCGGTCCACTCGCAACCCTGGACGCAGCGAGGTGCCATCGGGCGCATGCACAGAAAGAACGCGGCACATCACTGTACCGCGTTCCGGGGGCCTTTGAGGGACGCCAACGCAAAGTCGTGCCGGCGATCAGTAATTGCCGTTCAGGAAATAGTTCAGACGAAGGCGGACAGTCCAGAAGTCGCTCGAGTCGCAATGGAAAAATGACCCGTCGTCGAAGTGGTGGTCGTTGCTGCCGTTGAAATTGTAATAAAGGCCTTCAACGCCGAAGCTCGTATTCGGCCGCAGCTTGTACTCGATGCCGCCGCCAGCCACCCAGCCCGTGTCGTTATTGTTGTTGCTGAAATGATGGTCGAAGGTGTCGTCGTGGAAGCGGAAGTCGTCATTCAGCCCGATGAACGCGACGCCGCCCGTACCGTAGAAGAGAGCGTTGCCGCTAGCGTAGCCAAGTCGGCCACGGATCGATGCGAGATAGTCGATATGATCGGCGAAGTCGACATCGCCTTCGAGGCCGAAGACCCAGTCACTCGACCGTTGCCAGTTATAGCCGACCTGAAAACCACCGATCCAGGTGGAGTTGTCACGATTGTCGTCCCAACGTTTGACTCCATCGAAGAAGAAACTGTGATTGTTGTTCGCGAAGGCGCCGCCGACATTGGCGCCGATGTAGAAACCGTTCCAAACCAGCGGAGGCAGATATGGCTGTGGTGGCTCCTTCATGCTGGGCCCTTGATATATGTCCGCCGCGTTCGCCGCCGCCGTCGTTCCAATGAACAAGGCCGCCGCCAGCAGCGCTGACTTGAATGTCTTCATAGAAATGTCCCCATCTAACTCTTGTGTGTCTTCACATGAGCTTCAAACTATGTGGACGATTTCCAGATAAAACCAACCGGACGTTGCGGTTTGTTCGCTAACGGACGAATCTTCACGAATTTATTTTGTTAACCTTCTTTGGTTTTAAAAAATATCTTTCTATCAAGCACTTAGGCGTTGGCCGAACTGTTGCAAACGTGCAACTTGGCAATGATTTTCCGGTATAAATTTGAAGCAATTGGTGAGATCCAACGGCTCGGCGTCGGTTTTCTTCCGAATCGCATCGAATAATTATGAATTATATCTAAGATTCGGGCCGGCCGACGTCTTCGCAGCGCCGTTCGCGGAGCTGCTGAACACACGAAATGATCCGCTGTAGTGACAACCCAAGCGCGTTGCGCTCGTCAGATCATCGCCCAACTGTCAGAGAGGAAGGCGAATTCAGCTGAAGGGGAGGCATGGGCGGGTGCGCCGGTGTCCCGCCCACACGTTGCTTATTTCAACACGTCGCGGTAGCCGCCGAAATGATAGGTCAGGCGGGCGCGAGCAGTCCAGAAGGTCGCATCGTCGTTGAAGTTGAAGTCGTTGTTGTTGCTGAAATCGTAGTAGAGACCTTCGAGACCAACGCTCACATTCTCGCGGATCTTGCGTTCCAGGCCGCCACCGGCAACCCAGCCGGTTTCGTTGTTGTTGTTGTTGAACAGGTCGTTGTTGTTGAAGCTGGCGAACGCGACGCCGCCCGTGCCATAAAGCAGCGACGGCCCGAAGGCATAGCCGAGCCGCCCGCGGATGGTGGCGAGATAGTCGATGCCGTCGGCGAAATCGACATCGCCCTCGATGCCGAGCACGATGTTGCTCGGGCCTTGCCAGTTATAACCCAGATGGGCGCCGCCAATGACCGAGTCATCGATGACGTCGATGTCGTTGGTGTTATCCCAGACGCCGCCCAGATTCGCGCCGATATAGAATCCGGTCCAGGTGATCGCCGGCAGGTAGTTGACAGGGCCGGTATCCTTCAGACCACCTGGCGCTGGTCTGTAGATGTCGGCAGCATTCGCCGCCGAAGAGGCCGCCATCAGCGCCATCGCGCTGACCAGGCCGAGACTCAGACTGCTTTTTCTCATCAACGGTCCCCCGTTTGATTTATGCGCTGGAGATTTGCGCCTGCAAACCTCCGCACGCTAGATGGTCAATAAATAAGCCCGGCGTTTGGCAATGGTGTGGCGGTGCCAGATTGCGACCTTTTGGCGAACCCTCGATCCTGCGCGCCGGACCAAACCCCTGCTTTTCCAGCAATAAACCCGCAAGCGGCTGCCTTGTTTCACCGGGCGATTCGCCGTCATGATGGCGAAGGCGTGTCTCGAAGGTTGAATTGCGGCGAAATCTGCACGCTCTGCGTCACGAGCGCGCGGGGCTTCCTGTGAGTTGTTGCGATCCCAGATGCCGCCCTGGCTGCTTTCGGCTATTGTGCGCTCAAACTGAATTGCATTCCTCGGTCAAAGGATCCGCATGGAACGTAGCTATACTATCCTGAATGTCTTCACGAAACGGGCCGAGGGCGGCAATCCGCTCGCAGTGATGACCGATGTCGACGGACTGGACGACGACACCATGCAGGCCCTTGCGCGCGAGATCGGACTGTCCGAGACGGTGTTTGTCTTCCCGCCCAAGAACCCTGCCCATACGGCCTCGATCCGGATCTTTACCCCGGCGGCCGAGCTGCCTTTTGCCGGGCATCCGACGGTCGGCACCGCCATTTGCCTGACGCATGAACGCATCTGGCGGGCGAAGGGACATGAATTCGATGCACTCGCGGTTCTCGAGGCAAAAGGCGGGATTCTCCGGGTCGCAGTGAAGCCGGGCAGCCATGGAGCGACCTTCGCGGAGTTCGACGCGCCGGCGCTGCCGCATGAGACCGGGGAGGCGGCGCCTGCGGATCGGATCGCGGCGGCTCTGGGTTTGGCGCCGACCGAAATCGGCTTCGAAAATTTCAAACCGCGCTGTCTTAGCGCCGGTGTTTCTTTCACATTCGTTCCTGTGGCGGGGCTCGAAGCCATTGGCCGCGCCCGAGTGGTCGAGGACCATTGGGACGAAGCCTTCGGCGGCAACGGCCGTCCGGCCGCCTATCTCTATTGCCGCGAGACGGTTCAGCATAAGGCGGCGTTCCACGCCCGCGCTTTCATTCCCGCGATGGGCGTGCCGGAGGATCCGGCCACCGGCTCAGCCGCCGCGGCTTTCGCCGGCATCATCCAGCTTTTCGACAATCCGCCGGAAGGCGCCTATAACGGCATCATCGAGCAGGGCTATGAGATGGGCCGTCCGAGCGAGATCTTCCTCGAATTCGAGGTAGTGAACCGGCATCTTCGCTTCGTCCGGATCGGCGGATACGCCGTGGTCGCTGGAGAGAAGAGCATCACGGAATAGGGGCGATGCTCTCCCGCCCCATCGAGTCGGCTCAGACATCAACGGCAGCTTGACTCTTCCGCAGGCAGAGACGATATTGCGCTAAGGCGAACGAACATTCGTTTTTGGTGCGGCGCAATAATCATGCCCAAACTCGATGAGGAAACCCAGCGAGCCCGGCGCGAGCATATTATCGACGCTGCCGAGCGTTGCTTTGCACGCCAGGGGTTCCATCGCTCATCCATGCAGGACATCTGCCGCGAGGCTGGCATCAGCCCGGGCGCGCTGTACCTGTATTTCACCTCCAAGGAAGACCTGATCGCCGGCATCTGTGAGCGGGAGAAAGCGACCTTCGCTCATGCGCTCGCCTCGGTTTCGGAGGCGCCTGACTTCATGGAGGCGCTCGCCAAGATCGGTCAGACCTATTGTGTCGAGGAGCCGGAAGAAAAACTCCGTCTGCAGGTCGAGATCAATGCCGAGGCGCTCAGAAATCCGGCCGTCGGCAAGATCGTCCGCGAAATTGACGCTTTCATCATGGAAAGCTTCACCCGGCTGATTTCCGACGCGAAAGCGAAGGGGCGGATCGACCCGGAGCTTGAGCCGCGGATGATTGCGCAGATCGTTTCGGTTCTCGGCGACGGCATCTATCTGCGCCGGGCACTCGATCCGGCGTTCAACGTGAAAGCCTGCCTGCCCGTCATTCTTTCGCTGGTGTCTTCCCTGATAAGGCCGGTCGAAAACGCCACCCCAACCGTCGAGATCGGGACAAGAGGTTAGTATGAGACGGCCGTTCAAGGCGATTGCAGCGGCCGCGCTGATCGGCGCGTTCGTCTCGGGCGCGGCTGTGGCGGGCGGGGTCGCGCCCTCTCTGGCCGCCGATGGTGCGAAGGCTGCTCAGGAGAAAAGCGCCGGGCCGACCGTTAGCGTCGTTCGCGTCGAGCACACCTCATTCACCGAGACCATTCTGGTGACCGGTTCGCTTGTCCCCCGGCGGGAAGTTCTGGTCTCGCCTCAGATCGAGGGATACCGCATCAGCGAGATCCTGGTCGACGAGGGCGATCACGTCACCAAGGGGCAAATCCTTGCCCGCCTGTCCGACGAGACGCTTAAGGCCCAGCTTGCTCAGCTCGAAGCCAGTCTCGTCAAGGCGGACGCTTCGATCGCGCAGGCCAGGAGCAAGATCACCGAGGCCGAGGCGACCAAGAAGCAGGCGGATGCCGCGTTCGAGCGGGCTCAGGATCTGGTCAAATCCGGCACCACCAGCCGCTCGACCTATGACGAGCGCGAAGCCGCTGCGCGCACGGCCGGCGCCTCGCTGACCCTTGCTCAGGACGGTCTCAGAGTTTCGCAGGCCGAGAAGACCCAGATCGAGGCGCAGATCCAGGAATTGAAGCTGCGTCTGGGCTACACCGATATCAATGCTCCGGAAGGCGGCATCATAAGCCGTCGCACGGCCAAAGTCGGCGCGCTTGCCTCCGCCATTGCCGACCCGCTGTTCAGGATCATCCAAAACGGCGAGATTGAGCTGGACGCCGAGGTCCCCGAGATCTATCTGCCGCGCCTGTCGGTCGGCATGGAGGCGCGGATCGAGGTCGCGGCACTGAAGCCGCGCAGCGGCAAGGTGCGGCTGATCTCACCGGAGGTCGACCAGTCCACGCGGCTCGGCAAGGTGCGCATCTTCATCGGCCAGGACGAGCAGTTGCGAATTGGCAGCTTCGCGCGCGCCACCATCGACACGGCGAGCAGGCAAGGCCTTGGCGTCCCGACGACGGCGGTACTGAACCGTGACAGCGGTGCCACAGTCCAGGTGGTCAAGGATGGTCATGTCGAGACCCGCAAAGTTGTCACCGGCATGCGGAGTGACGGCAAGATTTCAGATTGTCGACGGGCTCCACGAGGGCGAACTGGTCGTGCTGCGCTCCGGAACCCTCCTGCGCGACGGCGACGCCGTGCGCCCGGTCATTGCGAGTGAGACGGCTCTAAGCGAGGCCAAGTAATGCGTCGCCTGAACATTTCCGCATGGTCGATCCGCAATCCCATGCCGGCGGTGGTGATGTTCATCGTGCTCATCATCCTCGGCGTGCTGAGCTTTCGCACCCTCCCGGTCGAGCGCTTTCCGAATATCGATCTCCCGCTCGTCTCAGTGACGATCACTCAGGCGGGCGCCTCGCCGTCGGAGCTCGAGACGCAGGTGACGAAAAAGGTCGAGAATGCCGTCGCCTCGGTGACCGGCGTCAAGCACGTCACTTCGATCATCACCGACGGCACGTCTACGACGTCCATCGAGTTCTACCTCGGCACGAATACCGATCGCGCACTCAATGATGTGAAGGATGCGATCTCACGCATCCGCACCGACCTGCCGCGTACCATAGACGAGCCGATCGCTCAGCGGATCGACATTGCCGGGCTGCCGATCATCACCTATGCCGCGACCGCGTCGAACATGGACCTGAAAGAGCTGTCCTGGTTCATCGACGACACCATTGCGCGCGAGCTTCAGGCGATCAACGGCGTCGCCGATGTGCGTCGGATCGGCGGCGTCGACCGGGAAATCCGCGTCTCGCTTAATCCGGACCAGCTGCTCGCCCTCAACATCACGGCCGGGGACGTCAACGCCCAGCTCCACGCTACCAATGTCGATCTGGCTGGCGGCAAGGCCGAGCTCGGCGGCAGCGAGCAGACCATCCGTGCGCTTGCAAGCGCGGCGACCGTGGATCACCTGGCGTCGACACCGATCACGCTTCCGGGCGGACGCAAGGTCCGGCTCGACCAGCTCGGCGAGGTCCGCGACACTTATAAGGAGCCAAAATATTTCGCCCGCCTCGATGGCAAGGAAGTCGTCGGCTTCAATATTTCGCGGGCGAAAGGCAAGAGCGACGTCGAGGTCGGGCAGAAGGTTGACGCCAAGCTCGCGGAGCTTTCCAAGCGCTATCACAATGTCCAGCTCCGCAAGGTCGATAATACCGTCGTCTATACCGAGGGCAATTACAACTCGACGATGCACACTCTGATTGAGGGTGCGGTCCTCGCGGTCATTGTGGTCTTCCTGTTCCTTGGTGACATTCGGGCGACCATCATTGCCGCCATCGCGCTGCCGCTCTCGATCTTTCCGACCTTCTGGGCGATGTCCGCGCTCGGCTTCTCGCTGAATTTGGTGACGCTGCTCGCGCTGACGCTGGTGACCGGCATCCTCGTCGACGACGCCATCGTCGAAATCGAGAATATCGTCCGCCATATGCGGATGGGTAAATCTCCCTACCGCGCGGCGATCCAGGCCGCGGACGAGATCGGTCTGGCGGTCATCGCCATCACCCTGACAATCGTCGCGGTCTTCATTCCGGTCAGCTTCATGGGAGGCATCGCCGGCCAGTATTTCCGCCAGTTCGGCATCACGGTCGCGGCCGCGGTGATCTTTTCGCTTCTGGTGGCGCGCCTGATAACGCCGATGCTGGCCGCCTATTTCACGCGCGATCACGGTCAGCCGAAGACGCGCGAGAGCTGGCTGTTGCGCAGCTATACGCGGCTGATCGGCTGGTCGGTTCGGCACCGCATCGCGACGGTTTTTCTCGGCATCCTGATCCTCGGCGGCTCGATCTACAGCATGCAGCTGTTGCCCAACGGGTTTCTGCCGGCCGAGGACGTCTCGCGCATTCTGATTGCCGCCGAATTGCCTCCAGGCTCGCGTCTCGATGATACAAAGGTGATGAGCGATGAGGTGACGAAAGTCATCATGGCGCATCCCGAGGTGAAGAGCGTCTTCGTCGACGGCGGCCGGATTCTCGGGGTCGCAGGCGGCGGCGAAGAGGTTCGCAAGGCCACCTTCGTCATCAATCTGATCGACAAGGACGACCGCAAGATCGCTCAGCGCCAATTGGAGCAGGCCTTCACACGCGAGCTGGCCAGGCTCCCCGATCTGCGCGCCTGGGTCATCAAGGATAACGGCCAGCGTTCGCTCTCTCTGATCGTCTCGGGCTCCGATAGTAAGGCGGTCGCCGACACCGCTCCGAAGATCGTCAGCGCCATGAAGCGCATTCCCGAGCTGAACAATGTCGTGGCGAATTCGGCGCTCGACCGGCCCGAGGTCCGCTTCCGGCCGCGGCCGGAGGAGGCGGCGGCGCTCGGCGTCTCGACTGAGGCGCTCTCGGAGGTGATCCGGATCGCAACCATCGGCGACATCGATGCCAATCTCGCCAAGTTCGACGCGGGTGACCGGCAGATCCCGATCAGGGTCCAGCTCGACGAGGCGGCGCGCGCCGACCGGCAGGTTCTGGAAGCGCTGAAGATTCGCACCGGCTCCGGCGCGGCCGTGCCGCTGATCTCGGTTGCATCGATCGAGAATGGCTTGGGGCCTTCCTCGATCGATCGCTACGACCGCCAGAGACGCATCATTATCGGCGCGGATCTCGTCGGAACCGACGCGCTCGGCGCGGCGCTCGACAAGGTCTATCAGCTTCCCGAGGTCAAAGCGCTCGCCAATAATCCGGGCGTCGAGCTGAAGCAGTTCGGCGATGTCGAAATCATGAGCGAGGTTTTCGAAAGTTTCGCCTATGCGATCGGCGCCGGCCTGATGATGGTCTACAGCGTGCTGATCCTGCTGTTCGGCAGCTTTCTTCAGCCGCTCACGATCTTGTTCTCGCTGCCGTTCTCCATCGGCGGCGCCATCTTCGCCCTGCTGCTCACGCACCGGCCTTTCAGCTTTCCGGTGGTGATCGGCATTCTGATGCTGATGGGCATCGTCACCAAGAACGCGATCATGCTGGTCGATTTCGCCATCGAGGAAATGGCGGCGGGTGTAAAGCGCTACGACGCCATTGTCGATGCCGGCCGCAAGCGGGCGCGTCCGATCGTCATGACCACAATCGCCATGACCGGCGGCATGCTGCCAAGCGCTCTGGCGCTCGGGGCGGGCGGCGAATTCCGCTCGCCGATGGCGATCGCGGTGATCGGCGGCCTGCTGCTCTCGACGCTGCTGTCGCTGATTTTCGTGCCGGCCGTTTTCATACTGATGGACGATGTCGGGAGCTGGTTCTGGCATATCTTCGGCCGCTTCGTCGGTCCCACAGATGAGCCGGAGCATGCGCCGCTGATGATCGGGCAGGGTGCCAGCACGAAAGCGGCAGAACCGGCCGAGGAGAAGCCCTCGGTAGAACCGGAACCGATCGAGCGTCCGCGCGCCGCCGAATAGGGGGACGGCCATGAGCGATATCGACTTCGCAGCGGTTGAGCGGTCCGTGCGTCAGGTCGTCGGCGGGCAGGGGATGGTAAAGCATCTCGGCACGCGGATCGACGCGGTCGAGCCCGGACGGACCGTCTTCAGCCTCGACCGGCGCGAGGAACTGCTGCAGCATCACGGCTTCTTCCATGGCGGCGCAATCGCCTTCCTCATCGACATCGCCACCACGAGCGCCGCCGCCACTCTTGTCGACCGCGAAACTCAGACCTGCCTGACCGCTGAATACAAGCTCAACTTCGTTTCGCCGGCGCGCGGCGAAAAGATCTCCTGTGAGGCCACGGTCATCAAACCGGGCCGCAGGATGATGGTCGTGGAGGCAAAGGTTTATTCGCATGAGAATGGCGAGCCAAAGCTGGTTTCGGCGGCGTTGGCGACGATCGCGATCATCGAGCTGAACAGCCGGCCCGCACAATAAGCGGGCGCGGCGAGACAGGCCCGCGCGCCTTCGTATAGACTGCATCAAAATGACAGCGCGCGGCGGGGTCTTCCGCGACCGCGGCGGCATTGGGGGAGGCGGTGCATGCCGGAAAACGAGGCCAATGTCATCGTTGTTGGGGCCGGCCTCGCCGGGCTGGTCGCGGCGACCGAGCTGACCGATGCGGGACGCCGCGTCATCCTTCTCGACCAGGAGCCAGAGCAGTCCCTCGGCGGCCAGGCATTCTGGTCCTTTGGCGGCCTATTCTTCGTCAATTCGCCCGAACAGCGCCGGCTGCGCATTCGCGACAGCCGCGAGCTTGCGTTGCAGGACTGGATGGGCTCGGCAGGATTTGATCGCGACGAAGATCGGTGGCCACGCCGCTGGGCTGAGAGCTATGTGGATTTCGCGGCCGGTGAAAAGCGCGCCTGGCTGCGGGCGATGGGCGTGCGCTTCTTCCCCGTCGTCGGCTGGGCGGAGCGCGGCGGCTATCTCGCGACTGGACATGGCAATTCCGTGCCCCGCTTCCACATCACCTGGGGCACCGGCCCAGGCCTGATCGAGCCTTTCGTGAGACGCGCGCGAGAGGCGGCGCAGGCCGGGCGCTTGTCTATGCGCTTTCGGCACCGCGTCAACGAGTTGACGGCAAGCGGCGGTGCGGTTGACGGCGTTGCGGGCGAGATCCTGGAGCCGAGCGATGCCGAGCGCGGCGCGCCGACCTCCCGGACACTGGTCGGCGAATTCGGGCTGAAGGCCCAGGCGGTGATTGTGACCTCGGGCGGAATTGGCGGGAATCATGATCTGGTCCGTCAGAACTGGCCGGAGCGCCTCGGTTCACCGCCGAATTTCATGCTGTCCGGGGTGCCCGACTATGTCGACGGGCGGATGCTCGGGATCACCGAGGCGGCAGGCGGCAATATCATCAATCGCGACCGAATGTGGCACTATACGGAGGGCGTCGCGGATTACGCGCCGATCTGGAGCCGGCACGGCATTCGCATTATTCACGGCCCCTCGTCGCTCTGGTTCGACGCCCGTGGCAAGCGCCTGCCCGCGCCGCTGTTTCCCGGCTTCGACACGCTCGGCACGCTCGCCTATCTACGGACGACCGGCCGGGATTACTCCTGGTTCATCCTCAATCAGCGGATCATCGGTAAGGAATTCGGCCTTTCCGGCTCCGAGCAGAACCCCGATCTGACGAATAAAAGCATTCGAGGTGTGCTCCAGCGCGGCCGGTCGCGCGCGGTGACGCCGGTCGCCATGTTTCAAAGGAAAGGCAAGGACTTCGTCACCGCCTCCAGCCTTGCGGAACTCGTCAAGGGCATGAACGCGCTTTCCGGCGAGGCTCTCATCGATGAAGCGTCGCTGCGTTACGAGATCGAGGCGCGTGACCGCGAGGTCGAGCACAAATTCTCGAAAGATGCGCAAATCATGGCCATTCGCGATGCCCGGCGCTATATCGGCGATAAGCTGGTCCGGGTCAGCAAACCGCATAAGATTCTCGACCCCACCGCCGGGCCGCTGATCGCAGTGCGACTCTGGATCCTCACGCGCAAGACGCTTGGCGGCCTCGAAACCGATCTTTCGGGACGCGTATTGCGGCCGGGAGGCGAGCCGCTCGCCAATGTTTATGCCGCTGGCGAGGTGGCCGGCTTCGGCGGTGGCGGCGTGCATGGCTATCGGGCGCTGGAGGGCACCTTTCTCGGCGGCTGCCTGTTCTCGGGGCGCGTCGCCGGGCGCGCTGCGGGAAAGGCGGTTTCCTGATGGCGGAGGCTGGCGAGCCGTTAGGCCCGGATGCGCCGATCGTTATTGCGGGGGCGGGCAGCGTTGGCTGCTTTATAGGCGGGCGGCTTGCGCTGGGCGGCCGCAATGTCACTTTCCTCGCGCGTCGGCACATCGCCGATGAGCTTCATGCTCACGGCCTGCATCTCACCGATTTTTCGGACCTCGATGAGCGCATCCCAGCGGCGAGGCTGACCGTCGCCACAAACCCCGAGGCGCTGACTTCCGCGGCACTCATTCTCGTCACGGTCAAGAGTGGCGCGACCGAGGCCATTGCCCGCGAGATCGCCGCACATCGCGGCGGCCGCGCGCCGGTCGTCCTCAGCCTGCAGAATGGCGTCGACAATCTGGCCACGCTGCGCGCCGTGCTCGGCGACGCGGCCGTTCTCGGCGGTATGGTTGGCTTCAACGTCGTGCACAAAGGCGGGGGCCGCTTCCATCGCGGGACCTCCGGCGATCTCGTCATCGAGGCCGGGCGGGACGACGTGCTCACGCTGCTTTCCGTGCCGGGCCTCAGCGTGAAGCCGACGCCCGACATTGTCGGCGTCCAATGGGGAAAGCTGCTCGTCAATCTTAGCAATGCGCTGAACGCCCTGTCCGGACGGCCGCTGCGCGAGCAATTGCAGGACCGCGAATGGCGGCGGCTTCTGGCCGATGAGCTCGATGAAGCGCTTCGCGTCCTCGATGCGGCCGGGATCAGGCCGGTCCCGGCATTTCCGGCGCCGAACCGCGTCGTGTCGGTCGCTTTGCGGCTGCCGAACGCGCTGTTCCAGATCGCGGCGGCCCCGATGCTCAAGATGGACCCCGAGGCCCGCGCGTCCATGTGGGCGGATCTGATGCGCCACCGCCCGACCGAGATCGACTATCTGCAGGGCGCGATCCTTCGCCTTGCCGCTCGGCACCATGTCAGCGCACCGCTCACGGAGCGGATCGTGGCGCTCGTCAAGCGGGCCGAAGCAGCCGACGCCGGCCCGCCCGGTCTGACACCGGCCGAAATCCGTGACGTACCCTCACGTTAATCCCTGCGTTGCGAAAGCAAGACCATCTTGCCCACAATGGCCCGCGAACTTGCTTCCCGCGGGCGGCTTGTTAGCATTCTGAAGACCGATTGAATCCCATCCCGGGAGGGGCTCATGAACAGTAATTTCTCGCAGGACTTGCGAATTGCGCGGCAGCATACGCTGGGTGACCTCGTCCGCCGCTCGGCTCAGCGCAATCCGGGCAAGACGGCTATACGCTGCGGCGAAATCGAATGGAGCTATGCGGAATTCGACCGGAGCTGCAACCGGTTCGCGCGCGGTCTCGCGGCAAGGGGCGTCACGATCGGGGACCGTGTGGCCATCGTCTCCCGAAATTCGCATGCGTTCGCAGCGTTGCGCTTCGCGCTCGCCCGCATCGGCGCGGTGCTCGTCCCGGTCAATTTCATGCTCAACGCCGAGGAAATCGCCTTCATTCTGAGAAGCTCCGAGGCGAAGGTTCTCGCCTGCGGGCCTGAATTCGTTGAGGTGTGCCGCGCGGCGGCTTCGCGCGGAGCCCGCGTCGAGTGGATGCTCGCCCTCACGGGAGAAGGTCAAGCCGCAGACGCCGATCTCGGCGTGACGTTCGAGGCCTTGTTACATGAGGACGGGGCGCCTCTTCTCGCCGGGCTCGACGACACAATGCTGGCGCAGATCGTCTATACGAGCGGCACGGAATCGCTGCCCAAGGGCGCCATGCTCACCCATGGCGCCGTAATGTGGCAATATGTGAGCTGCATCATCGATGGCTGCATGCAGGCCAGCGATGTGATGCTACACGCCTTGCCGATGTATCATTGCGCACAGCTCGATGTGTTCCTCGGCCCGGCGCTCTATCTCGGCATGACGAATGTGATCACCGGTCAGCCCCACCCGGACGTCATCCTGCCGATGATCGAGCGCCATCGCATCACGTCATTTTTTGCACCACCATCCGTTTGGATTGCGCTCTTGCGCTCACCTCTCTTCGACAAGACGGATCTCTCGTCGCTTGAGAAGGGCTATTACGGTGCCTCCATCATGCCGGTCGAGGTGCTTCGCGAGTTGCAGCAGCGCTTGCCCAAGGTGCGGCTGTGGAACCTCTACGGCCAGACGGAAATCGCCCCATTGGCGACGGTGCTGCAGCCGGAAGACCAGCTCCGCAAAGCCGGATCGGCTGGCAAATGCGTCGTCAATGTCGAAACGCGCGTGGTCAACGATGCGATGCAGGATGTCGGCGTGGGTGAGGTCGGCGAGATCGTGCACCGCTCCCCGCAGTTGCTGACCGGTTATTATAACGACCCCGTGCGCACCCGGGCCGCGTTCGAGGGGGGCTGGTTCCACAGCGGCGACCTCGCGACGGTCGATGAGGAAGGCTACATCACGGTCGTCGACCGCAAGAAGGATGTGATCAAGACCGGCGGAGAGAATGTCGCCAGCCGCGAGGTCGAGGAGGTGCTTTATCGGCTGCCGGAGGTTTCGGAGGTTGCAGTGGTCGGCTTGCCGGACCCGTACTGGATCGAAGCGGTATCGGCATTCGTGGTGGTGAAAGACGGTGAGACTTCTGAATGAGGCCGCAATTCTGACCCATGCCCGCCAGCATCTGGCCTCGTTCAAGGTGCCGAAACGCGTCTTTTTCATCGATGCTCTGCCGAAGAATCCGAGCGGCAAAGTGCTGAAGCGCGAGCTGCGGAGGCAGTTCGATGGGAGCGGTGCACCCGCAGCTGCCGGCGCTTCCGGTCGGGTTGGCTAGCGCGGTCCGCGCGAGATCGGCATCAAAGCGCCGCAGAATCCCGTGGCGCCTGAGGAGCCCCCAACTCCGTGTGGAAGGCGGGCAAAGGCTGGATTACGCCGCCGGCAATGATGATATAGTCCCCGATATGAGAGCGAGTCGGAAGCGAGCATTGGAAGCAGGGCCAGCCGCCCCGCGCCGTGAAGGGGAGGCGCCGCCGCCCGAGAAGCGCCTGGCAGAGACCATGCCGGCGCCTCGGAACGCTGAAGGTAGTGCGCCGATCCCGCTGTCACAGCGGGCGATGGTTGCGGCTCCCGCGCCGCCTTACTTGAGCGGGCTCAATCCGGAACAGCGCGAAGCGGTCGAAAGTCTCGACGGGCCGGTGCTGGTGCTCGCCGGGGCGGGAACCGGTAAGACCCGCGTGCTGACCACGCGCATCGCCCATATCCTCGCCACCAAACGCGGCTTTCCCTCGCAGATCCTCGCCGTCACCTTCACCAACAAGGCGGCGCGCGAGATGAAGGAGCGCGTCGGCCATCTGGTCGGCGGCGCCGTCGAGGGTATGCCCTGGCTCGGCACGTTCCATGCCATCGGGGCGCGCATTCTGCGCTATCACGCCGAGCTTGTCGGACTGCAACCCTCATTCACCGTGCTGGATACGGACGACCAGCTCCGGCTGCTGAAGCAAGTCATAGAGGCCGATAGGCTGGACGCCAAGCGCTGGACGCCGCGCCATCTGGCGAGCCTCATCGATAGCTGGAAGAACCGCGGCCTGACGCCGGACAAAGTGCCGGCCGGCGAGGCTTTCGCCTTCGCCAACGGCAAAGGCGCCGAGCTTTACGAAGCCTATCAGAAGCGGCTGAAGGAGCTGAACGCGGCCGATTTCGGCGATCTGCTTCTGGAAAACATCCGGCTGTTCGTCGAGCACCCGGAAATCCTGAAGAGCTTCCACGGCCGCTTCCGCTTCATCATGGTCGACGAATATCAGGATACAAACGTCGCCCAATATCTCTGGCTGCGCCTGCTCGCCCAGGGCAATCACAATATCTGCTGCGTGGGTGACGACGATCAGTCGATCTACGGTTGGCGCGGCGCGGAGGTCGATAACATTCTGCGTTTCGAGGCCGATTTCCCCGGCGCCAAGGTGATCCGGCTGGAGCGCAACTATCGCTCGACCGGCAATATTCTCGCCGCCGCCTCGCATCTCATCGCGCATAATCAGGGCCGGCTCGGCAAGACGCTGCACACCGACGGCGAGCTGGGCGACCGGTTGACCGTGCGCGGTGTCTGGGACGACGAAGCCGAGGCGCGCGCCGTTTCCGACGAGATCGAGGAGCTGCGGCGGCGCGGTTGCTCGCTCAACCAGATCGCCATTCTGGTCCGCGCCTCGTTTCAGATGCGCGCCTTCGAGGACCGCTTCATCGCCATCCAGTTGCCCTATCGCGTGATCGGCGGTCCGCGCTTCTATGAGCGCCAGGAAATCAAGGACGCCATCGCCTATCTCGATGTCGCGCACAATCCGGCTAACGATCTGAAATTTGAGCGCATCGTCAATGTGCCGAAGCGCGGGCTGGGCGAGACGGCGGTGCGCACCATCCACCAGTTCGCCCGCGCCGCCGGTGAGCCGCTGTTCCACGCTGCGCGCACGCTGTCGCAGACAGAAGAGCTTAAGCCGCAGGCGAGAAAGCCGCTCTCCTCCCTCGTGCAATCTTTCGAGCGTTGGCGCGGGCTTCTACAGACCATACGCCATACCGAAGTCGCGCAGATCATCCTCGACGAGTCCGGCTATACGGCGATGTGGCAGAACGACAAGTCGCCGCAAGCGCCGGCGCGGCTGGAGAACCTGAAAGAGCTGATCCGCTTCATGGACGAGTTCGACTCGCTCGGCGCCTTCTTGGAGCATGTCTCGCTGGTCATGGATGCCGATCAGGCGACCGATGGCGACAGGGTCAGCCTGATGACGCTGCACGCCGCCAAAGGGCTGGAGTTCGACACGGTGTTCCTGCCGGGTTGGGAGGAAGGGCTGTTCCCGCATCAGCGCTCGCTCGATGAGAACGGCATGGCGGGCTTGGAGGAAGAGCGCCGCCTCGCCTATGTCGGCATCACCCGAGCCAAGAAGCGGGCGCATATTTCATTTGCGCAGAACCGGCGCGTGCATGGTCTATGGCAGACCGCGGTGCCGTCGCGTTTCATCGACGAACTGCCCGACGCCCATGTCGATCCGATCCAGGACTCCGGCTCGATGGGCGGCTACAGTTATAATCCGGGCTTTTCCGATGTCTGGTCTGGACAGACGGATGCCGGCTATTCGAGCCCCGGCTGGCGGCGCGCGCAGAGCTATTATCAGGCCCAGGAAAGCGGGCATCGGCCGGCGCGCCAGGCGCCGCCCGTGATCGAGGGCGAGCTGGTCGCCTCGAGCAGCGCCGATTCCAGCGGTTTCGAGACGGGCGAGCGGATCTTTCACGAGAAGTTCGGCTATGGCCACATTGCTGAGATCGACGGCAACAAGCTCACGGTCGATTTCGACAAGGCCGGGCGCAAACGTGTGGTTGCGTCCTTCGTGACACGCCATTGAGGCTTCCCGGCTTCCCGCCCCCCGTCTTTCATAATATGATGCCCGACTTGCGCTATATATAAGCCCCTCATTGGTCCGGCAACGGCCCGCAAGCCAATAGCTTTGAGCGAAGTTGGAGTGTTCTGATGAACGAGGCTAGCCCGATCTCGAAGGCCGAGCCCATGCTGGCCGAACCGGCGTTCATTCCCGTTTCTCGAACCGACGTCATCGACGCGCTTCTCGCCCCCGACGTCTGGCCGAGCTCCGCCCAGCGCAGCCAGGCTGCCGATGTGCTCAAGAAGATCGGGCTACTCCGCCAGCACAAATCGGGCGAGATGCTCAACCAGCTCAGCGACATCTACGATCCCTTCAATCCGGACGACGAAACGATCAATTTCACCGAGCCTTCAGAGATGGAGCGGCTGGAGAAGCGCCGGATGTTCAACGCCAGGCTCAAGGATCTGGTGACGAGCGCCAATTATCAGGAACTGCGTCCCGACGAGTTGGCCGAAATCCTCACCCTCGCCTCGCCGGAAGGCGTTCATGTCGAGGTGGACTTTCAGGAATATGACGTCAAGCTGATGTTCTATCGCGGCGAAACGCCGGTCAAGCGGCGGCAGCGAGACGCGAGACTCTTGTTTCTGAGACATCGGCACATTGTCATCCCGACCTTCGACCGCCTGTTCCTTGCCGTGAAGTTCAAGCCGGCGGAGCAGCGCATCCAGGAGATCATGCGTGACGACAAGGTGGATGAGGCGAGGGCGCGCAAGAAGCTGCGCAAAATCCGCCGGATGCTGCCGCCGTCCTGCTCGACGGATCACATCTATCTCAAGGTTTTCAAGGCCATCCCGCGCTACGACGTCGAGATGCTGTTTCCGAATATTCGCGTAAAGATGAAATATCGCGACAAGCTTCAGCTCGGCGGCAGCGCCGTGGTCGGCACCGCGACCTGGGCGGTCGGCACGGCATCCAAACTGCTCGTGGCGGTCGCGCTTTCGCCGCTCATGCTGGCCGGGGCACTGGCGACGGGCGTCGGCAGCATCATGTACGCGCAGATCCGCAATGTCTTCATCACTCGCGACCGCTACAGAATGCAGCTCGCCCAGAGGCTTTACTTTCAGAACCTCGCCAACAATCAGAGCGCTTTGGCGCTGATGGTCGACGAGGCCGAGGAGGAAGACGTCAAGGAAGAGGCGCTGCTTTACATCCACCTCCTGCGCTCCCCCGTGCATATCTCGCAGCTCGAACATCTGCGCGGCCGGATCAACGAGTTCCTGAAGCTCAAATTCGGGATCGACATCAATTTCGATGTTCGCGATGCGCTGATGCGGCTGGTCTCGAGCGGCCTTGCCGTGCAATCGGTGGCGGGCGATCTCCGCGCATTGCCGCTCGACGAGGCCGGCCGTCACCTTCATGCGCGCTGGTGCCGGCTCGGCGAGACGCGCTGAGCGATGGCCAGTTTCGTCGCGCGGATTCTGGCCTCCCAGGCCGACGCAGAAGTGCTTGCCGGGTTGCTGACGGAGATGCTCGATCCTCCGCCGGCCGTGAGCACCAGCGAGACGGATGGCGGCTGGCTGATCCAGGCCTATTTCGTCGAGCGCCCCGATCCCGCTGGCCTTGCTGCGGTCGCCGACAGCTTGCCGCAATTCGCCGCGATCCGCGATCTGGCGTTTGAGGCCGTGCCCGAGGAAGATTGGGTGGCGCGGACGCAGCGCGGACTGCATCCGATCAGGGCCGGCCGGTTCTTTGTGCATGGCAGCCATGACCGGGCGCGAGCGCGGGGAAAAGGCTTCGCCATCGAAATCGATGCCCGGCAGGCCTTCGGCACAGCGCATCACGGCACGACGCGAGGCTGTCTCACTCTGCTCGACGGGCTGGCGAAGCGGGAGAAGCCCGCAAGCATTCTCGATCTCGGCACCGGTTCGGGCGTTTTGGCGATCGCCGCCGCCAAGGCTCTCCGCGCCCGCGTTACGGCCAGCGACATCGATCCGATCGCGATCCGCGTCGCGCGCGAGAATTTCCGCCACAATGGCGTCGCGCCGCGAATTAAGGCGGTCGTAGCGAGCGGTGTCGGACGGCAGGCGATTCGCATAAGCGGCCCCTTCGACCTTGTCATGGCCAATATTCTGCCCGGCCCGCTTCTCGCAATGGCCCCCGACATTGCCGGCATCATGCACCCGGGTGGGCATCTGATTCTGTCAGGGATTCTGGACGGACAGGCACGCGAGGTCTTCGGGCGCTGCCGGGCGCAAGGATTCAGGCTCGTCAGAAAAATATCTTTGGAAGGCTGGACCTCGCTTTACTTGCGCCGCTTGGGGCGGACACAGGAAAGCCGCCTCGGCAATCAGCGGGGCGGCTTCAAATCCTGTGCTGGCCCTTAATGCCAGGCGGTGTCAGACCTTACGCGGCGCGCTTCTCGCCGCCGACGATGAGGCTGATCTGCTCGGGCGTATAGCCGAGCCGCTCCAGAGACCCCCGGTCCAGACTGCGAAGATAGGCCAGGATCCGGTGATTCGCTTCGGTCTGGCGCGCTTCGACGAAACGATTAAACAGACGCCGAGCAAAGCCCGTGTTCTTCTCGCGCCGTGCGCTGATTGTGACGGCGCTGTCATAAGTTGTTGCCATGATTATCTCCTGCAACTGTAGCTTCCGGCGCTTCGCGCTCTCGCTAATCCTTTTGCACCCCGAATATCGCTTTCGACGCTGCTTTTGAGTAGCCGGTTTTGCTGCATCGCAGCGATGCGCCATGCGCATGGCGCATACCTCCGACAATATGGAACTGAGCACAAAGCCTCATTGAATGCGGCGTGGTTTCATGGCTAGAAGAGTCCCATGTTCCAGACCTTCGATGACATCGGCGGGCCGCGGCATGGCGCGGAACGTCTTCGGCTTCTGAGAGCCGAGCTCGACCGGATCGGCGTGTCCGGTTTTCTGCTGCCGCGCGCAGACGAATTCCAGAATGAATACGTGGCGCCGGACGCCGAGCAGCTTCTATGGCTGACGGGCTTTTCCGGCTCGTGGGGTATGGCCGCGGTGCTGATGGACCGGGCTGCGTTATTCGTCGACGGCCGCTATACGCTCCAGGCCGCGTCGCAGGTCGATCGTACCGCATACGAAATCGTCAACGTCGCCGATACCTCGCTGTCCGCCTGGCTGAAGACGCATCTGAAGCCCGGCGACCGGTTCGGCTATGATCCGCGTCTGCATACGGCCGCGCAAGTCGAGGATCTGAAGAGCGCGGTCGAGCAGGCCGGTGCGGCGTTTGTTGCCATCACGCCGAATCCGCTGGCGGCGCTCTGGAGCGACAGGCCGCTCCAACCGCCGAAACCGGTCGAGCTCCAACCGCTTGCCTTTGCCGGCCTCGAGGCGCGGGACAAGATCGCCGCCGTGCAGCATCATCTGGCCGAGACCAAGCGCGACGCCGTCGTCATTACCGCGCTGGATTCGATCGCCTGGCTGTTCAACATTCGCGGCCGCGACCTGCCGCATACGCCATTCGTGCAAAGCTATGCGATCGTGCCGAAAGAGGGCAGGGCGCAGCTTTTTCTCGATGGCCGCAAGCTCGATTCCGAGATCCGGCAGGTTCTGTCGGGCGTCGCAGAGATCGCCGAACCCGAAGAGCTGGCGGGCGCCTTGCGCGCTCTGGGCGCTCGCGAGGCGAAAGTCGAGATCGACCCGGCGCGAGTTTCGCAGTGGTTTGTCGATCAGCTCAAGGACGGCGGCGCCAGCATTGCGAAGGAGCGCGATCCCTGCGTGCTGCCCAAGGCGAAGAAGAACGCCGCCGAGATTGCCGGCAGCCGTGCGGCTCATCTGCGCGACGGGGTGGCCGTGTGCCGATTCCTGGCCTGGCTCGACGCCAACGCGCTGAGAGACGGCGTCGATGAGGTTGCCGCCGCCATGAAGCTGGAGGAATTCCGCCGGGCCAGTCCCGAACTGGCCGAGATCAGCTTCGATACGATTGCGGGCGCAGGCCCGAACGGCGCCATCGTCCACTACAGGCCAAGCTATGCGACCAACCGCAAGATTGAGCCGGGCAGCCTGTTTCTCGTCGACTCCGGCGCTCAATATCGGGACGGCACGACAGACATCACTCGCACCGTTGCTATTGGCGAGCCGACGGCAGAGATGCGCCGCAATTTCACGCTGGTGCTGAAAGGACATATCGCCATCGCCACGGTCCGCTTCCCGAAGGGCACGCGCGGCACGCATCTCGATGCGCTGGCACGTCTCGCGCTGTGGCGCACGGGGCTCGATTACGATCACGGCACCGGCCACGGCGTCGGCAGCTTCCTCTCCGTGCATGAAGGGCCGCAGAGCATCTCCAAGCGCGAATTGGCCGAACTCGAGCCCGGCATGATCCTTTCGAACGAGCCGGGCTATTACCGGGCCGGCCAATATGGCATCCGCATCGAAAATCTGGTTCTGGTGAAGGAACCCGAGCCTCTTCCTGGCGGCGACCGGCCGATGATGGGCTTCGAGACGCTGACGCTCGCACCGCTCGACCGGCGGCTGATCGAGCCGGCGCTTCTAACGCCCGAGGAAGCCGATTGGGTCGACGCCTATCACCGGCAGGTATTCGCCAGGCTTGGCGAGGCGGTCGACGAGGCGACGCGGCGCTGGCTTGCTGCCGCCACTGCGCCGCTCGAACGCTGATCGGCTTCAGCGCGAGAAGAAATCGTCCAGCCAGCTTTTGTGCCTGGGTGCGGGTGCCCGCTCCGTGCTCGCGACGGGTGTGCCGAGCGTCGGATCATTGCTGCTGCTCGAAGCGCCACCGAACAGCGCGTCCCAGAAGCTGTCGCCGCTGCCGCGGCGGCGTTCGAAGCTGGGAGCCCGACCTTCGTCGGCGATATATTGGTCGGTGCCGGGGAGATAGGCCGGCTGCTTATTGACGTGGGCGTAAACCATGATGTCGCGCCAGATCTGCGTCGGCAGCGATCCGCCGGTGACGCGTTTCATCGGCGCGAAATTGTCGTTTCCAAGCCAGACGCCGGTGACGTAATAGGCGGTGTAGCCGACGAACCAGGCATCGCGATAATCCTGGCCCGTACCGGTCTTGCCGGCGGCCGGATGCGGCGCGATCGAGCCGGCGCTGCCGGTGCCGTACTGGATCGTCGCCGTCAGCATGTCGTTCATCTCCGCGACATGGTTCGGCGCGATCACCCGGCCCCAATTCGTCCGGCCCACGTCGTAGGTCTTGTTGCCCTTGGCGTCCTTGATATCGCTGATGATGTGCGGCATGGCGCTGTAGCCGCCATTGGCAAAGGGTACATAGGCCGACACCAGCTCGAGAAGCGAGACCTCGGACGTGCCGAGCGCGATCGAGGCGTTGGGCTCGAGCTTCGACACAATCCCCAGCCGATGAGCGGTCTTGATGACGTCATCCCGTCCCGACCATTCCGACAGGCGCACAGCCACCGTATTAAGGCTCTTGGCCAAAGCCTCGCGCATGGTGACGTCGCCATGATAGTGATGGTTATAGTTGCTCGGCGTCCAGTTGCCGATGCGCAACGGGCCGTCCGTTACGATCGTGTTGGGCGTCAATCCTTTTTCCAGCGCGGTCAGATAGACGAACGGCTTGAAGGTCGAGCCGGGCTGCCTTTTCGCCTGGACCGCGTGATTGAACTGGTTTTTCAGGTAATCGCGCCCGCCCACCATCGCCTTGACTGCGCCGGTCCGGTCGATGATGACGACCGCCGCCTCGCCGGCATCATATTCGGCGGCATGATGGTCCATCTGGTCTTTGACGATGCGCTGGGCGACGGCTTGCAGCTCGTAATCAATGGTCGTCTCGACGAGCATGTCCTCCTTCAGGTCGAGCCCCAACTCCGGCAGTTTCTGAACCACCCAGTCGATCACATAGCCAAAGCTTTCCGAAGGAAGGTAGTTGCGCAGCACGGGCGGGTCGGCGAGCGCGGTCTGATAGGCGCTTTCCGAAAGGTCGCCTTCGTCGCGCATGTTGGTCAGGATCAGCTTTGCCCGCGCGAGCGAGCGCTGAAAGTCCGTGGTGGGCGCGTAGTAGGTCGGGGCCTTGATGACGCCCGCCAGGATCGCGGCCTCGTAAGGCGTGATCTTGGTCACGCTCTTGCCGAAATAATATTGAGCGGCAGCTTCGACACCGTAGTTGCCGGCGCCGAAATAGATGCGGTTGAGGTAAAGCTCCAGGATCTGCTTCTTCTCCAATCGCCATTCGAGCGACAAGGACAAGAGAATCTCTTCGATCTTGCGCCAATAGGTGCGCTCCGGCTTCAGGAACAGCACCTTGACCAATTGCTGCGTGATCGTGCTGCCGCCCTGCACGACGTGTCCGGCATGACGATTGGCGAAGAAAGCGCGAAAGATCCCGATAGGGTCGAAGCCATAGTGATAGAAGAAGCGCCGGTCCTCGGTATCCAGAACCGCATGGATCAGATGCGGCGGCATGGCGTCCAGCTTGATATGGCTGCGTCTGAGCCCCTTCTCTGCGATGACCTTCTTATTATCGGCAAGTATAGTGATCTTGGCCGGCTGCTTGCTGAGGCCGGCCTTCAGCGGATCCTCGGCGACGAGCGAATAGACCGTGACGGCGCCGACGAGCAGGAGCCCGAACCAGAGCGCGGCGATGGTGCCCCAGTAGAGCACGAAATGAGCCGCGCGATATTGCCATGAGCGGTTCTTCTTCGGGGCGCTCGGCTTTTGTCTCGGCTCTCTTGGCTTGCGGCGGAACAGGCGTCTCAGTCTTTCCAGCAGCGGTGTGCGAGGTTGCAGCATCTCGTCTTTTGCAGTGGCAATCTCGATAATCGGCGCGACCGGCTGGTCCTGTTTCTGAGCCTCCCGGATGAAGCTCGGCAGCGGATCGGGATCCTGCGCTGCTCCGAAGGCGCGCCCGTATTCCATCTCCGGATGAGAGTCCTCGAAACCCGGCCAGCCGTCGCGGCGCTCCAGATCCTCGTGCTCCTCAAGCAACTCCATCAAGGAGCGGCGCGGGCGCCGGCGGAAAAAAGGCCCGGACGGGTCGTCGGAGGTCATGGGCGCAGCAGAATTGTGAATCCGAGACGGAGAAATCCCATGGTCGGCATGGAGGATTTCTGGTCGAACGTGAAATTGTGCTGTAAGTTGACGTCAAATTTTGACGAGAGAAGGACGGTGTCTGATCGAGGGCGCTACTGACGAGCCGTGCCACGCGCGAAGCAGGCCTGCTGACCCTTAACGCCGGGTGCCTTTCAGCTTGTGCTCCTCGACCCCGAGCGCATCGGCGAGCCGCGCGGCGGCCGAGCCCGGCTTCAGAGGCTTCTGCTGGCTTTCATGCGGGGACCAGCCGGCCATGTGCACGATCTCGAAACTCGCTTTGATGCGCCCGCTGCCGGCCGGGAAACGGTCGGCGTAAACCTCCATAGCGCGCACGAGCGTGGCGCGGCGCAAGGGCCGCTTGCTGCGCTCCATGAGGATGTTCCCCGCGCCCATTGCGCGCAGGTCACGCATCAACGCCAGCGGCGATTCGTATGTCACGGTGACTAGATCGGTATCTGCGACCGGCAGCGCGAAGCCCGCGCGCTGCAGCAAGCCGCCGAAATCGCGGATGTCGGCCATCGGCGCGACGCGCGGACTGACCCCGCCTTCCAGCTCCAACTCGGCCTGCATGAAGGCCTCGCGCAGCTCGGCGAGGGTGAGACCGCCGACAAGGGCGCCGAGAAAAAGGCCGTCGGGCCTGAGGGCGCGCCGGATCTGCACCAGTGCGCCGGGCAGGTCGTTGACGAATTGCAGCGATAGGGCAGAAACGATCAGATCGAAGGCGCCGTCGCGGAACGGCAGGAGCTCATCATCAGCCTGAACCTTGGGCGGCGGACAGCGGGCAAGAAGCGGCGCGCTGGCTTCCGCGCTGATGATCAGATCGGCGGCCGGATAGGAGCGGGCGATCGCCTCCGAGAGCAGCCCTTCGTGAGCGCCGAGATTGAGGACCTGCGTGAATTGCCGCTCGATGCCCTGCAGGCGCTCGGTAATATCTTCTGCTGCGCGCTTGAGCAGAAAATCCGGCAGGGTCCCCTGCCGCGCGGCGCGGGCACGGCGCATCGCGTGAAGATCGCGGTCGAACAGGCGCGGCGTGGTCAAGGGTGGGCATCCCCCCGTGATGTTACGCTCTTGTGCGAGATGTAGTCCCGATTACGCTCCGCCGAAAGGCCGAACGGGACTTTCGGGCATGACTATCGTCGACGGGGCGGGGATTGAAACCCCTGCGCAGCGCCTGTTTGCGGGGCTGCGCGATTGGATGCGCGGCAATCTGCGCTATGCAAGCGAACTGATCCTGCCGCCCGTCTGCATTCGCTGCCGCCGGCCTATCGCCTGGCACGGAGCGCTGTGTCCAAGCTGCTGGCGGGACGTCGATTTCATCATGCCGCCGGTCTGCGATCGGCTCGGCCTGCCGCTGCCTTATGCAGCGGAAGTGCCTGCGATCTCCGCGGCTGCACTCCGCCATCCTCCGCTTTACGGCCGGGCGCGCGCCGCAGTGCGCTTCGATGGGGCGATACGCGATCTGATCCACGGCTTCAAATATGCCGACCGGCAGGAGGCCGCACGGTTTTTTGCGCGGCTGATGCAATCGGCGGGAGGCGAGCTGATCCGTGACGCCGATCGTCTGATGCCGGTGCCGCTGCATCGAGGCCGGCTCTGGACGCGGCGCTACAATCAGGCCGCCATTCTGGCAAAGCGGCTTTCGGTGATCAGCGGCGTGCCGCTCGACCTGACCGGGTTGCGCCGCGTTCGGCGGACGCCGAGCCAAATCGGTCTCTCATCCGGCGAGCGGCGGGAAAATGTGGCGACGGCCTTTGCCGTCACGCGGAGAGCCGCCGCCCGCATTCGCGGCAAGCGCATTCTGCTCGTCGACGATGTGATCACGACCGGATCGACGCTCGGCGCCTGCGCACTTGCGCTCAAGCGGGCCGGTGCGGCGGAGGTCGACTGCATTGCGTTCGCGATGGCGATCGGCGACCGCGACAATACGACAGCTTCGATATCCGCTTGAAAGAGTGCGGTAAAGATCGTTCACCTCAGCCGTGAGAACTTGCAGGCTGCCTTCCATAACGGCATGCTTGAGCAAAGCGGGACCCGGTTGAGTCCTCGCGGCAAGAGGAGGCCCATGGACGAGAATTCATTGCGCGATGCCGCCCTCGATTACCACCGTTTGCCGAAACCGGGCAAAATCTCGGTCACGCCGACCAAGGGGCTGACCAACCAGCTCGACCTGTCGCTCGCCTATTCGCCGGGCGTAGCCTATGCCTGCACGGCAATTGCCGAAGATCCGGGGCAGGCGGCCGAGCTGACCTCGCGCAGCAATCTCGTGGCGGTGATCACCAACGGCACGGCGGTGCTCGGCCTCGGCAATATCGGCCCCCTCGCCTCCAAGCCGGTAATGGAGGGCAAGGCCTGCCTGTTCAAGAAATTTGCCGGCATCGACGTTTTCGACATCGAGATTGCCGAGACCGATCCGCAGAAATTCATCGACATCGTGGCCAGCCTGGAGCCGACCTTCGGTGGCATCAATCTGGAGGACATCAAGGCGCCGGAATGTTTCATCATCGAGCGCACGCTGCGCCAGCGGATGAAGATCCCGGTTTTTCATGACGATCAGCACGGCACGGCGATCATCGTAGCGGCAGCCGTCATCAACGGGCTGAAGATCGCCGGCAAGGACATCTCGAAGGTGCGCCTCGCCGGATCGGGCGCGGGCGCGGCCGCGCTTGCCTGCCTCGATCTGCTGGTCAGCCTCGGATTGAGGCGGGAGAACATCTTCATCTCCGATATTGATGGTGTGGTCTATCGGGGCCGGTCGGTCAATATGGACCCGGAAAAGGACCGGTACGCGCAGGATACCCGCGCCCGCACGCTCGCCGACATCATGCCGGGCGCAGACATTTTCCTGGGACTGTCTGCCGGCGGCGTGCTGAAGCCCGAGATGGTCAGGGAAATGGCGGCGACGCCGATCATCATGGCTCTCGCCAACCCGACCCCGGAAATCAGCCCCGAGCTTGCGCGTGAGGCAAGGCCCGATGCGCTGATCTGCACCGGCCGCTCCGATTACCCGAACCAGGTAAACAACGTCCTATGTTTCCCCTACATCTTCCGCGGCGCGCTCGACGTCGGCGCGACGGCGATCAATGAGGAGATGAAGAAAGCCGCGGTCTACGCCATCGCCGACCTCGCTCATGCCGAGGTCTCGGACCTCGTCGCGGCAGCCTATTCGGCTGAGGGCACCTGTTTCGGACCGGACTATCTGATCCCCAAGCCCTTCGATCCGCGCCTGATCGAGAAGATCGCCCCGGCCACCGCTCAGGCGGCGATGGACAGCGGCGTCGCCACGCGCCCGATCCTCGAGATGAGGGCCTATCGCGAGCGGATGGCGCGCTTCGTCTATCATTCAGGCGCCAGCATGAAGCCGGTCTTCGACGCCGCCAAGGCCGCGCCGAAGCGCGTCGCTTACGCCGAGGGCGAGGAGGAGCGCGTGCTGCGGGCGGCGCAGGTCGTCGTCGATGAAGGGCTCGCCTTCCCGGTGCTTATCGGGCGCGCCGATATCATCAAGCAGCGCATCGAAAGCTTCGGGCTGCGGTTGCAGCTTGGTGAGAATTGCGATGCGGTCAACATCCTTAGCGATCCGCGCTACCGCGAAGTCGTGGCTGAATATTACGAGCTGACCAAGCGCAAAGGCGTGACCTACGCCATCGCTAGAGAGGCGATGCGCACGCGGCCGACGCTGATCGGCGCCATCCTCCTGCGGCGCGGCGATGTCGACGCCCTGCTTTGCGGCACGACCGGCGTTTATGAGGAGCATCTGCATTTCGTGTGTGACGTGATCGGCGCGCGGCGCGGCGTGCGGACTTTCGCCGCGATGAACATGCTGATGCTGCCTGACCGGCAGATTTTCATCTGCGACACGCAGGTAAACAGGCACCTCAACGCCGAGCAGCTTGCCGAGATCACCTTGTTGGCGGCCGAGGAACTGCGCCGTTTCGGCATCGCACCGCACATTGCCATGCTGTCGCATTCGAGCTTCGGCTCCTCCGATTGTCCGGAAGCGCAGCTCATGCGCGATGCGCTGGCCCTCGTCGAAGCCCGCGCGCCGGATCTGGAAATCGAAGGCGAGATGCAGGGCGATGCGGCGCTGTCGGAGACCATTCTGGGCCGGACGCTTTCCGATGCCAGGCTGACCGGTCAGGCCAATCTCCTGATGATGCCGAATATCGATGCCGCCAACATCTCCTACAACCTGCTGAAGGTGGCGGCCGGCAACGGCATCACCGTCGGGCCGATCCTGCTAGGTGCAGCGCAGCCTGTGCATATCATCGAGCCCTCGGCAAGCGTGCGCCGGATCGTCAATATGACGGCGCTGGTAGTGGTGGACGCAGGCTTCAATCGCTCCGAAGGCTGAGGATTGCCGCGACCTTCGGTCCACTCGCGAGGGCTTGCGCTGCCTTCGTGGATTTTCTAAATTTCAGAAACTTCTGAAATTACGGAATGGCCATGAATCTGCCGCCGCTCATCCGCACCTTCGTCCTGCATTTCGGCGAAATAGGCTCCCGCTGGGGCATCAACCGCACGGTGGGGCAGATCTACGCTCTGCTCTACGTCTCGCAAAAGCCGCTCAACGCCGAGGAAATTTCCGAGGCGCTCGGCTTCTCGCGCTCGAATGTCAGCATGGGTTTGAAGGAACTCGATAGCTGGCGGCTTGTTCGTCTCAGACACCTGCCGGGCGACCGCCGCGACTACCACACCGCGCCTAGCGAAATCTGGGAAATCGTGCGCACGCTGGTGGAGGAGAGGCGCAAGCGCGAGATCGAGCCGACGCTGACGATGCTGCGCGACATCCTCGTCGAGACGCCGAATGGTCCGGAGGAGCAGCACGCTCAGCGGCGAATGCGGGAGATGTATGAGCTGATCGAAATGGTTACACATTGGTACCAGGACGTTCAGAAAATGGAGACCGCCCGCCTCGTTCAACTTTTGAAACTCGGTTCCAAGGTCTACAAACTCTATGAGATGCGGGATAAGCTGAAGCTGATTCCTGGCGGCAAGTCCAAGACAGGAGGCAAGTGATGGAAGCGCTGACGCTCGCGCGCTCGCAATTCGGGGCCAATATCACTTTCCACATTCTGTTTCCGGCGATCACCATCGCGCTTTCCTGGATTCTGCTGTTCTTCAAGCTGCGCTTCAACGCGACTGGCGACGAGAAATGGATGGATGCGTATCGCTTCTGGGTGAAGGTGTTTGCCCTGTGCTTTGCGATCGGTGTCGTCAGCGGCGTCGTCATGTCCTTCCAGTTCGGCACCAACTGGCCGGGCTTCATGAACACCGTCGGCAATATCGCCGGGCCGCTGCTTGCCTATGAGGTGCTGACGGCCTTTTTCCTGGAGGCGACCTTCCTCGGCATCATGCTGTTCGGTGTGGGCCGTGTCTCCAACCGGATCCACACGCTGGCGACCATCCTTGTCGCTATCGGCACGGCGCTTTCGGCGTTCTGGATCCTGGCGCTCAATAGCTGGATGCAGACGCCCGCCGGCTTTCAGATGATCGACGGCAAGGCGCATGTGACGAGCTGGCTGGCTGTGCTGATGACGCCTTCCGCACCCTATCGCCTGGCGCATATGCTGCTGGCGTCGGGGCTGACGGCCTCCTTCCTGGTGGCCGGGCTTTCCGCCTATCGCTGGCTGCGCGGCGACCGCACGCCCAGCGTCATGGCGGCGCTGCGCACCGGCGTCTACACCGCCGCGATCCTGATCCCCGTGCAAATTTTCGCCGGTGATCAGCATGGGCTGAACACGCTCGAATATCAGCCGCAGAAGGTGGCGGCGATGGAAGCAATCTGGCAGAACGAGCGCGGCGCGGATTTGCGGCTGTTCGCGATACCGGACGAAAAGAACCGGACGAACCATTTCGTGCTGGCGATCCCGAGAGCGGGCAGCTTGATTTTGACCCATAGCCTCAATGGCGAGGTCAAAGGTCTCAATTCCTTCGGCGACAATCATCCGCCCGTCGTGCCGGTATTCTTCGCCTTTCGCATCATGGTCGGCGTAGGGCTGCTCATGCTGGCCGTATCATGGTTCGGAGCTTGGCGGCTTCGCCGGCACGGCGAACCCGGTCCGTGGCTGGCGCGAAGTCTGGTCGTCATGACATTTTCAGGCTGGGTCGCAGTCGTCGCCGGTTGGTACACGACCGAAATCGGCCGCCAGCCCTGGCTTGTCGAGGGCGTTCTGCGGACCGCGGATGCCGCAGCGAAGAATGTGACATCGCCGATGATCGGCCTGTCGCTCGCCATGTATCTGGCGCTTTACGTGCTCCTGCTCGCGACGTTCATTGTCGTCGTCTTCTATCTCGCGCGCAGGGCCGGTGAGCAACTGCCTGAAGAGGCGACGCCGGGCGGTCTGTTCGCGCCGCAGCCGGAGATTGCGCGCTTGAGGGAGGATCGCTGATGTGGAGCTATGTGACCAGCGCCGACGTGCTGCCGGTAATCTTCGCCGGGCTGATGGGGCTTTCCATCCTGATCTATGTGATCCTCGACGGCTACGACCTCGGCGTCGGCATTCTGATGAGCCGCGCCGATGCCGACGAAAAGAACCGGATGATCTCCTCGATCGGGCCGTTCTGGGATGCGAACGAAACCTGGCTGGTGCTGGGGATCGGCCTGCTTCTCGTCGCGTTTCCGATTGCGCATGGCATCATTCTTACCGGGCTCTATCTGCCGGTGGCTGCCATGCTTGGCGGGCTGATCCTGAGGGGCGTCGCCTTTGACTTCCGCGCCAAGGTCCGCGCCGAGCGCAAGCATTTGTGGGACATCATCTTTATTGCCGGCTCGCTGGTGACCGCGCTCGCGCAGGGCTTTATGCTCGGCGTCTACATTGTTGGGTTCGAATGGAGCGTGCTTAACGCCAGCTTCGGCATCATTTGTGCCATCTGCCTGGCAGCGGGCTACGCCTTCATCGGCGCCTGCTGGCTGATCATGAAGACCGAAGGTGACTTGCAGCGCAAGGCGGTAGAGTGGGCGCGCTTTTGCCTCTGGCTCACCGCCGCCGGCCTCATGCTCGTCTCGGTGGCGACGCCGATCGTCAGCCACCGCGTCTTCGAGAAGTGGTTCAGCCTGCCGGAAATCATCCTGCTGGCGCCGATCCCCATCGCCGCGGGCGCCCTGCTGATCGGACTTGAACTTCTCCTGCGCCGTATGCCGCTGCCCGGCGACCGCTATTATTGGCTGCCCTTCGTCGGCGCGGCCGGGATTTTCATCCTCGGCTTTATCGGGCTCGCTTACAGCTTCTTCCCTTATGTAGTCATGGACCGGCTGACGGTATGGCAGGCCGCCAGCGCGCCCGAGTCGCTGACCTTCATCCTCGTCGGAGTCATCATCGTCCTGCCTGCGATTCTCGCCTACACCTTCTATTCTTATCGCGTCTTCTGGGGCAAGGTCGGTGAGTTGTCCTATTATTAAGCAGCATCGGAATTCGCCCGCGCGGGCGCCTGCGATAAGCTCTGAGGAATATCAGTTGGTTAAGGCCGGTGCGCGCCGGCTCTTCTTCTTTTGTGATCGGTAACGGAATGTTGATGGTTGCATCTAACCTGCGGCTCCCATATGATAGCTGAAGATTTTTGATTTTATTCACTCGTCAGAGCGAGGAGACAGCGAACCCACGATGACCGTTCTGCAGGCCCCCATAGAGACCAGAGACAAGATTCTTGCCGAGGCTGAGCGCCTGTTTCGGCATTACGGCTATGGCAAGACCACGATGGCCGACATTGCCGAAGCGTGCCGTATGTCGCCCGCCAATCTCTATCGGTTCTTCGCATCCAAATCGGCTCTCGTCGAGGCCATTTGCGGACAGGTCTGCTCGGAAGCGGAAGGACGGCTGCTCCAGATTGCGCGCGCGGACAAGTCCGCGTCACGGCGTCTCGAGCGGCTCATTCAGGAAGTCCACCACCATACGCTGGAAAACCTTCTCGATCACCGCAAGGTGCATGAGATGGTTGTCGTGGCGATGGAAGAGCAGTGGCACGTCATCAAAGCACATCTCGACCGGGTCTGCAGCTATATCGAAATGATCATCAAGGACGGCATCGCCTCGGGGGAGTTCAAGCCGCAGGACTCCGCGCGCGCGGCGAAATGCGTTCATAGCTCGATGGCATTCCTCTGCCACCCGGCCCTCGTCGCGCAGAAGCTCGACGATGAACAGCGCACCACGCCGGAGGAGATGGCCCGGTACGCAGTGGCTTCGTTGAAGGCTAACCCTTAGACCCTAATGTTTAGGATGGGAGCATCCATGTCTGGAATCCAACGGTCGCGTCCCTTTTTTTGCCGGAAGACTGAAGAAAGACGAAATTATTCAGTAGTCTTTCGTCACAAGTCAGCCTTCGCAGCCATTGGCGCCGCCCTTCTGGCCCTCAGCCTCACCGCCTGCAAGGAAGAACCTGTCGCGGAACAGGTTATTCGGCCGGTCAAGGTCGTGATCGTCCATCAGGAATCCGGTAATATCGTCAAGAGCTTCTCCGGCGAGATGAAGGCTCGCACCGAAGGCGCGCTCGGCTTCCGTGTCCCTGGCAAGATCATCGAGCGTCTTGTCGATGTCGGTGACAGGATCAAAGCCGGCCAGATCATCGCCCGGCTCGACGACACTGACCTCGTTCTGAGCGAGAACAGCGCCAGCGCGGCGGTCGCCTCCGCCAAGACACGGCTTACCGTGGCGAGAGACGCCCTCACCCGCGCGCAGAAGCTGCAGCCCAAGGGCTACACGCCTAAATCAACCGTCGATCAGCGCAAGCTTGAGACGGATGCGGCACAATCGGCGCTCGAAGCGGCTGAGGCCCAAGCCCGCCAAGCGGCCAATGCCGCCGGCTACGCCGTTCTGAAGGCCGACAAGGACGGGATCGTAACGGCCGTCCGGGCTGAGGCCGGGCAGGTCGTCGAGGCCGGCGCACCGGTGATCATGCTTGCCGAGACCGGTGAGATCGAGGCTGCGCTCAGTGTGCCGGAGCAGGACGTCGTGCGGCTTGCGCCGGGCCGCGAGGCCGATTTGACCTTGTGGGCTGATCCCACCATCAGAGCCAAGGGCAGGATCAGGGAGATCGCCGGGCAGGCCGATCCTGGCTCGCGGACCTATGCCGTGAGGGTGACGATTCTCCATCCTCCGGCTGCCATGCGCCTTGGCATGACCGTGACAGCGGCTCTCGTCCTCGGCACCGAAACACCCTTTGTTCCGCTCCCGGTCGCCGCGCTGACGCAGATCGACGGCCATAAAGCGGTCTTCGTCGCCGATCGCGCGACGTCGAAGGTTTCGCCGCGCTTTGTCGAAACGAATGGCGTCACCGCCGACGATGTGAAGATCGTCGGCGGGCTCAAAGCCGGTGAAGCCGTCGTCACCGGCGGCGTCCAGTTCCTCACCGACGGGATGCAGGTCCATCTGCCGCAAAATGTGGCGCAGACCGCATCCGCAGATCAGCCGCAGATCAGCCGGTAAACCGCCTCGATCGCGAGAGGGGAAGCCCCATGTCCAAGCCGTTCGTCCTGCCGCCGCAGCAGCCCCCGCGCCGTTTCAACCTGTCGCGCTGGGCGATCCACCACGGGAGCCTGACGCGCTTCCTGGTCGTTCTGATCCTGGCGGCCGGCGCCTTGTCCCTGTTCAGCATGGGGCAGAAGGAAGACCCCGACTTCACCTTCCGCGTCATGGTCATCCAGGTGGCCTGGCCCGGCGCCTCGGTTCAGGAGATGCAGGACCAAGTCGTCGACAAGATCGAGCGCAAGGTTCAGGAAGCGCCGCATCTCGATTATGTGCGCTCCTACACCCGTCCTGGGAGCGCGGTGATTTTCGTCAATTTCGAAGGCTCGGCGCGGGGCCATGAAATCACCGATGCCTTCTATCAGGTTCGCAAGAAGGTGGGCGACATCGGGCAGGATCTGCCTGCAGGCGTGGTCGGGCCTTTCTTCAACGACGAATTCGGCGACACCTACATCACGCTTCACGCTCTGACCGGCAGCGGCTTCTCCTATCCGGAGCTGAAACAGCACGCCAAGCGCATCCGCGATGTGCTGCTGCGCGTGCCCGGCGTCGAGAAGGTCGATCTGATCGGCACGCAGGACGAAAAGGTCTATATCGAGATTTCCTCCAAGGTCCTGGCCGAGCGCAATCTGTCCGTGCTCGACATCCAGAACGCGCTCGCCGCGCAGAATACGATGCTGCCCGCGGGGCGCATCGAGAGCGATGCCCGCTCAGTGCGCATCGATGTCGACGGCCAGCTCCTCTCCATCGACGAGATCCGCGATCTAAGGCT
This sequence comes from uncultured Alphaproteobacteria bacterium, assembly GCA_963798805.1. Lineage (GTDB taxonomy): Bacteria > Pseudomonadota > Alphaproteobacteria > Rhizobiales > Rhodomicrobiaceae > CAVZCK01. Next base: position 690,066 of record CAWCVC010000010.1, on the reverse strand, counting down.
GCGCATCGGCAGTGATACGGTCAGGCTCGGCGATATCGCCACGGTGAGGCGTGGGCTTGAAGATCCGCCGGCTGCAAAGGAGCAATATAACGGCAAGGACGCGGTTCTGATCGGCGTCGTCATGGCGAATGGCGCCAAGGTCACCGATGTCGGCAAGGCGATTAACACTGCGCTCGAAAAGGTGAAGGCGGATCTGCTGCTCGGCCTCGAACTGCACCAGATCGCCGATCAGCCGAGTGTCGTCGTCAAATATGTCGGCGAGTTTCTACAGGCGCTCGGCGAAGCCCTGCTGATCGTTCTCGCCGTCTCCTTCCTCTCGCTCGGATGGCGGGCGGGCCTCGTCGTTGCGCTGACCATTCCGCTCGTGCTCGGCGCGACATTTCTCACCATGTCGCTGATGGGGATCGACCTGCAGCGCATTTCGCTCGGGGCGCTGATCATTGCGCTCGGGCTCCTGGTCGACGACGCAATGATCGCCATCGAGATGATGGAGCGCAAGCTGCAGGAGGGCTTCGACAAGCTGAATGCCGCCAGCTTTGCCTATAAATCTACGGCGTTTCCGATGCTGACCGGGACGCTTATCACGGTGTCAGGCTTCATCCCCGTCGGCTTCGCGGCCTCCACCGCCGGTGAATATGTCAGCTCGCTGTTCTGGGTGGTCGGCATCGCGCTCGTGCTGTCGTGGATTTCGGCTGTCTATTTCACCCCCTGGATAGGCTATGCCATCCTGAAGCCGCATAAGAGACCGGAAAATCCGAAGCATGAGCCTTTCAAGGGCCCATTCTACCGGCGGCTCGAGCGGGCGATCGGCTGGTGCGTGTCGCACCGCCGTCTTGTCGTGGCGATCACGCTTGCGGCCTTCGTTGCGGGGATCGGCGGATTTGCGTTCATTCCGCAGCAATTCTTCCCGGCCTCGAACCGGCCGGAAGTGCTCGTCGATCTGTGGCTGCCGGAAGGCACCTCGTTCAAGCAGACCGAGGCGCAGGCCAAGCGCGTCGAGGCAGACGTGATGAGAGACCCTGACGTTTCCTTCGTCACGACTTTCATCGGCGAGGGCGCGCCGCGCTTCTATTTGCCGCTCGATCAGCAACTCCGGAACCCGAATTTCGCGCAGCTCCTCGTAATGCCGAAATCGCTGGAGCAGCGCGATCCGGTCATCGACCGCGTGCGCAAGCATCTCGCGGAGAACTACCCCGACATCCGTTCCAAAGTCGACCGGCTGTTCAATGGTCCGCCCGTCGGCTGGCCGGTGCAGATCCGCGTCACCGGGCCGGAGCGCACGGAGGTGCGCCGGATCGCCGACGATGTCGCGAAGGTGATGCGGGCGAACCCCCTCGTCAGCATCGTCCACGACGATTGGCTGGAGCCGGTCCCCACGCTCAAGCTCGATATCGACCAAAACCGTGCGCGGGCCATCGGCGTCAGCTCACAGGCCGTCCGCCAGACGCTGCAGGCGGTGCTGAGCGGCGTGACGATCGGCGAATTCCGCGAAGGGGAGGAGACCATCGGCGTCGTCCTGCGCGATCCGGCCGGACAAAACGGGCTCCTGAACGCCGTGGAAAATGCTTATGTGAAAACCACTCGCGGCGACGCTGTGCCCTTGACGCAGGTCGCAAAGATCAATGTCGCTCTGGAGCCGGGGATCGAATGGCGGCGCTCGCGCCTGCCGACGATCACTGTGCGAGGCACGGTGCCCGACAATGTCCAGTCCCCGGATGTGACCAAGGCGATTTACGCCAAGCTTCAGCCCATGCGCGATGCACTGCCGCTCGGCTATCGGATTGAAATGCAGGGCGCGGTTGAGGAGTCCGCCAAGAGCCAGGAGTCGATCAATGCCAAGATGCCGGTCATGCTGCTTTGCATCGTGCTGCTGCTGATGATCCAGCTTCAACACGTCGGCAAGACCATGATGGTGCTGGCGACCGGCCCGCTTGGTCTCATCGGCGCGGCGACCGCACTCTTGATTTTCCAGGCGCCGTTCGGCTTCGTCGCCATTCTCGGCGTGATCGCTCTTGCCGGCATGATCATGCGCAACAGCGTCATTCTCGTCGATCAGATCCAGCAGGACCGCGATGCCGGACTGCCGATGCGAGAGGCGATTGTCAGCTCCACTGTCAGGCGCTTCCGCCCGATCATCCTGACGGCGGCTGCCGCCGTGCTGGCTCTCGTGCCGCTCTCGACGTCTCTATTCTGGGGACCGATGGCGCTCGCCATGATGGGCGGATTGATTGCCGGCACGATCCTGACCTTGACCTTCCTGCCTGCGCTTTACGCGCTCTCCTTTGGCGTCAGGACCGAGGAAGGTCGAACCGGGCCGGAACAGACTGCTCTCGCCGAAGAGCAGCCTGTTCCGTCTTACCCGCTGATGCGGGCGGGGGAGTAGGTTGGCGGTGAGGTCGTCCGCAGATGCGAGCAGGCGGCCTCAGGGGCGCAGATAGCCGAGCACGACCTCGATGATATGTTTTACGCGCAGCTCCAACTCGGCGGGGTTGGTGAGATCGCGGGCGACGAGATTCGACAGAGTGATGCGGGCGCAGACAAAGAACGAGCCCAATGATGCGATGGTCAGATAGAGCTGGAGCGGATCGACATTCTCCCTGAACACGCCGTCCTGCTGACCACGCCGCAGCACGTCTTCCAAAAGCTGCATCAGCGGCGCGTTCACTTCACGGACATATTCCGGGCGCAGCGCATGCTTGCCTTTGAGCATGTTTTCGATCGCCATGAGGGTCAGGAATTCCGGGTGTCCGAGATAGTAATCCCAAGTGAACAGGATCAGCTTTTCGATCGCCTCTCGTGGTGGCAGGTGGGATAGCTTGAGCTGGCCCTGCGCCGCGCGCAGCGAGGCGTAGGCCTTTTCGAGGACGGCAAGATAGAGGTCATCTTTCTTGCCGAAATAGTGATAGAGCATTCGCTTGTTGACGTTCGCCCGGTCGGCGATCTCGTTGACGCTGGCTCCGGCGAAGCCCTTGCTGACGAATTCTACCGTCGCAGCTTCGAGAATAGCGCGACGGGTACGGTCGGGGTCGCGCTGTCCTGGTATCCTCGTTGTGTCCTGGTGGGCCGGCTCGCCAACGCCGTTTTCCAGGTCGTCTTCCTCGGGTCTCTCCTTGAGTGTGTCCATGCTGTCCATGTTCTTGCTCTACTCCAGGGCCAATCCGGTGAGGCGGACTGGCGCAATCTAGGATTGCACGAAACCGATGGACCGCTCAATCGGATGTACCGGCGCGGTTTATATTTGCCATCCGCGTCCGGCCGATTTTGGCGAAGCGAAGGCTGTTTGCTTCAGCCTGTCCGACCCCGCCATTATCCCCGACCACCAAAATCCATCGCATGGAATACGAATGAGGAGCGCTTGAGGATCACTGGCTCACATAGTTTATCTGCTGAATATGTATGCCTGCTTATGCCGCCCATATTCACACCCGTTTTTTTGGGGCCGGAACCGTCGTGCGCCGGAGGGGTTCGGGAAAAGGATGGCCTTGCATGGTGCTCTGCGGAAGAGCCGGCGTGGGGGACGCTCTGTCCGCCCAAGGATGACCCCGAATTTCGAGCGGTTGCGCTCCGCAACCGGCAAGCACGAAAAGGAAACCGCTGTCTTATGGTCCCGGCTTGGCTGCACGATCTATCGATTTTCTTTCTCGCGGCGGGCGCGATCTGCGCGGTGATCATTATTGTCGATGAATGGCGCGATCCGCAGCATATGTGGATCATGAATGTCGTCTGGCCGGCGGCGGCGCTGTTCGGGACGGTTGCGGTGCTGGCGGGCTATTTTCGCTACGGCAAGCTGGCGAGCATGCGTTTGGCGATGCGCGCCAAGGAGCGCGGCGAAGAGCTGCCGAACAAGAGGCTGACGCCGTTCCCCGTGATGGTCGCCAAAGGGACCATGCATTGCGGCAGCGGATGCACCCTCGGCGACATCTCCGCGGAATGGCTGGCTTTTGCCTTTCCGGTCATCGCCGTCTGGCTTGGATGGCAGAGTATTTTTCCGGACAAGCTGTTCGCGGTCTGGATTCTCGATTTCATCTTCGCCTTCATCCTCGGGATCGCGTTTCAGTATTTCACCATCACGCCGATGCGCGGCTTGTCGCCAGGGGCGGGTCTCGTCCAGGCTTTGAAAGCGGATACGCTGTCGCTGACCAGCTGGCAGCTCGGTATGTATGCCTATATGGCTGTCGCAAAGTTCTGGATCTTCGCGATGCTTCTCGGCGCGGAGTTGAAGGTCGACAGCTTCGAGTTCTGGTTCATGATGCAGATTGCCATGATTTTCGGCTTCATGACCGCCTATCCGGTGAACTGGTGGCTGATCCGAGCAGGCATCAAGGAGGCGATGTGACGGGTCGAGATGCTTTGCGACCATGAGCCTGACCTGGGTCCCTGGCGGCCCAGCTTGCAAAAGCTCGGGATTGAGCGCACATTAAATTGATCCCCCAGGGGGGCCGGATGCATCCGGCTGAGACCGCGCTGATGCCGTGCGGCGACCCTTTGAACCTGATCCGGCTGATACCGGCGTAGGGACGGAGCGATGAGCAAAGCGCGGCTTTCCACCCCCATTATCACCGAGCGACTGGTGCCTCGCCGCTGGCGGGACGCCGATCGCGCGCCGTTTGCCGAAATGAAGGCCGATCCGCGTGTGAGGAAGTTTTTTCCTGGCACTCTGGAGCGCAAGGCCAGCGACCCTCTTCAGCCTTGCGCCCTCTACCGCATCTCATCGCGCATGACTGCTCAGCCACATAAGGCGGCCAAAGCCGCGCCCGAACTGGAGACACAACCATGAACAAGCCCCAGCGCCCCGATAATTTCGAGCCGTTCCGCGTGACGACGGGGCCGCTTGCCAACCGCCGCAAGGTGTATGCGGGCGAGCTCCGCGTTCCGCTGCAGGAGATCGACACGGAGGAAGGGCCCTTCCGCATCTACGATACCAGCGGCGCCTATACCGATCCGGCGATCGAGACCGACGTCGAGAAAGGCGCAGCGCCAATCCGTTCGGCCTGGATTGTCGAGCGCAACGACAGCGAGGTCTATGGGGGCCGGGCGATAACGCCGGCAGATAACGGCCATGTCTCCGGCGCCAAGCTGGCGCGCGAATTCCCCAATCGCCGGGCGCCGCTGAGGGGCAGGGAGGGCCGCCCGGTGACGCAGCTGGAATATGCGCGCGCCGGCATCGTGACCAAAGAGATGGCCTACATCGCCGCGCGCGAAAATCTCGGCCGCGAGGCGGTGCTCGAACGGGCGAAGGCGGCGCTGGCCGATGGCGAGAGTTTTGGCGCTGCGATCCCGGACCATATCACGCCGGAATTCGTGCGCTCGGAAGTGGCGCGCGGGAGGGCAATCATTCCGTCCAACATTAACCATCCCGAGCTTGAGCCGATGATTATCGGCCGGAATTTCCTGACCAAGATCAATGCCAATATCGGCAATTCCGCCGTCACCTCCTCGGTCGAGGAAGAGGTGGAGAAGATGGTCTGGGCGATCCGCTGGGGCGCCGACACGGTGATGGATCTTTCCACCGGCCGCAACATCCACAATACCCGCGAATGGATCATCCGCAACGCGCCGGTGCCGATCGGCACGGTGCCGATCTATCAGGCGCTGGAGAAGGTCGGCGGCGATCCGGTCAAGCTCGACTGGGACGTCTATAAGGATACGCTGATCGAGCAATGCGAGCAGGGCGTCGACTATTTCACCATCCATGCCGGCGTGCGGCTGCGCTACGTGCCGCTCACCGCGAAGCGCGTGACCGGCATCGTCTCGCGCGGCGGCTCGATCATGGCCAAATGGTGCCTGTCGCGCCATCGCGAGAGCTTCCTCTATGAGCGCTTCGAGGAAATTTGCGACATCATGCGCCGCTACGATGTGAGCTTCTCGCTGGGCGACGGCCTGCGCCCAGGCTCCATCGCCGACGCCAATGACGAGGCGCAGTTCGCCGAGCTGGAGACGCTTGGCGAATTGACGAAGATCGCCTGGGCGAAAGGCTGCCAGGTGATGATCGAAGGCCCCGGCCATGTGCCGCTGCACAAGATCAAGGTGAATGTCGAAAAGCAGCTCGCCATTTGCGGCGAGGCGCCGTTCTACACGCTCGGGCCGCTCGTCACCGACATCGCGCCGGGCTACGATCACATCACCTCGGCGATCGGCGCAGCGATGATCGGCTGGTTCGGCACGGCGATGCTCTGCTATGTGACGCCGAAGGAGCATCTCGGTCTGCCCGATCGCCAGGATGTGAAGGCGGGGGTGATCGCCTATAAGATCGCCGCCCATGCGGCCGATCTGGCCAAGGGCCATCCGGCGGCGCAATTGCGGGACGACGCCTTGAGCCGCGCCCGCTTCGAGTTCCGCTGGGATGACCAGTTCAACCTCTCGCTCGACCCCGACACTGCGCGCTCGATGCATGACGCGACGCTGCCGAAGGAGGCGCATAAGGTCGCGCATTTCTGCTCGATGTGCGGGCCGAAATTCTGCTCGATGGAGATCACCCAGCAGGTGCGGGATTATGCGGCCAAGCTGAACGAGAAGCAGCAGGGCATGGCGGAGATGAGCGACAAGTTCAAGGAGATGGGCGGCAAGGTTTATGTGGAGACGGATAAACCCGGTGCGTAGAAGAAGCGCTTAATAACTTTCCGGATTTAACATCGCCGGCCCTGTGCAGGTGTTCCGGCAGAAGAAAATCGAATAGCTTCATCGCCGGATGTCGATGGGGACGGCTATGACGCTTCCGGATTATCAGACACTCATGCTTCCCGTGCTTCGGTCGGCCGTGTCCGGATCTGTCCGGATTACGGACGTGATATCGAAACTGGCCGACGAGTTCGAGCTTACGGCGGATGAACGCGAAGAACTCTTGCCGAGTGGCCGCCAGACCGTATTTGCCAATCGGGTGCATTGGGCAAAGACCTATCTCAAGCAGGCGGGTCTCTTATCGGCGCCGAAACGAGCACACTTTCAGCTTACGGAGCGGGGCAGCGAGGCGCTGCAGGCCGGCCTCGACCGCATCGACAACGCTTATCTGTCCCGCTTTCCGGAGTTCCTCGAATTCAAGGCGCGAACTCGGTCGGAAAAGACCGACGGGACACAGCAGGCAATCGAGGAGGTGGTCGCATCGTCGGCGACGCCCGATGAAGCGCTCCGGCAAGCTCATAAGGAAATTCAGTCGCAATTGGGCCAGGAATTGCTCGACCGGATCGCAGCAGCGCCCCCCGATTTTTTCGAACGTCTGGTCGTGTCACTATTGCTGGCGATGGGCTATGGCGGTTCGGCAAAAGAAGCGGGACGCGCGCTCGGGCAGTCGAATGACGGTGGTGTCGACGGCGTTATCGATCAGGACGTGCTGGGCCTCGACCGCGTCTATGTGCAGGCGAAGCGTTATCGGCCGGGAAACAATGTGGGCGCATCGGCGATCCGCGATTTTTTCGGCAGCCTCGACCGCTTCAAGGCGGCGAAAGGACTCTTCGTTACCACATCCGCGTTTACACAAGAGGCAGAGGAAACGGCAAAGTTCCTCAGCAAGCGCATCGTACTGATCGACGGAATGCGTCTGGCCCAGCTCATGATCCGCTACAATGTCGGCTGCCGGGTCGAGGAGACTCTCGAATTGAAGAAAGTTGATGAGGATTTCTTCGACGAATGAGCCAGAATTGGCCGAGCCCTGAGGACATCAGCGAGAGTAAACCCCATGGATGCCAACGATCTCAAGACGTTGCAGGCACCGTTCAAAGAACACTATCGCGAGATGCCGGATGCGGCGCTGATCACGCTGAAGGCCGAAGGCGCGGTCGGCGATGGCGTCACCTGCTCGATCCAGACGGGAAAAGCGCTGGTCGAGGCCGGGTTGCATCCGGCGACCGGCGGCAGCGGCATGCAGGCCTGCTCCGGCGATATGCTGCTGGAGGCGCTGGTCGCATGTGCCGGCGTCACGCTCAATGCTGTCGCCACCGCGCTCGGCTACGACATCGGCAATGCGAAGGTCCGCGCCGAAGGCGATCTCGATTTTCGCGGAACGCTGGGCGTGGCCAAGGACGCACCGGTCGGCTTCCGCGATATTCGCTTGGCGTTCGACATCGACGGCCAACTCACCCAAGAGCAGCGCGATACACTCTTAAAGCTGACGGAGCGCTATTGCGTGGTCTATCAGACGCTACGAAACGCGCCGCCGGTCGACATCAAGATGGCCGACGTCGGCTGATCGCCGCGCGGCGATCCTCCTTCCGTGGGAAGAGAAAGCGCGGTCTTGCCGGGATTTTCGAGCGTCTGGTCAGGAAGCGGATGGCGTCGTAATTCTCGGCATGGACCATCACCAGCGCTCCGCTCCCCCGCGCGACCGCGAACACCTCCAAGATCCGGTAGTCGGTCAGCATCAGATCATGCCGCGCAGGCGGGCTGTCAGCCGTGAACGCCGAACGGAGACTGTCAACAACCGAACGCGCCGCGCAACGCAAATGCTGGCAAGCTTTTCCTCCTTGCCTTAATGTCCGGCCGGACGGTGCGGCGAGCGCACCGGCATCCCAGCAATCCGTGACGAAGGATCCCCGATGAGCGACTTTAAAGCCGAGCGAGAAATCATGATCGACTTGCAGATCCGTCCCAACGGGGTGACGAATGTTGCTCTTCTGGAAGCCATGCTGGAGGTGCCGCGCGAGGCTTTCGTGCCGCCCTCGCTGCGGAGCCTGTCCTACATCGACGATCATTTGCGCGTCGAGGCGCCGCGGAAAGGCGAGCCGGCGCGCTTTCTCCTGGCTCCCATGGTGTTCGCCAGACTTGCGCAACTTGCCAGGATCAAAAAGAGCGACCGCGTGCTCGATGTCGGCGCGGCAACCGGTTATTCGACGGCGGTGCTCGCCAAGCTGGCCAAAGAGATCGTCGCCGTCGAGTGCGACGCGGGGCTGGCGGCGCTTGCCACGGATGCTCTCGCCGCACAGGGCATAGAAAACGCCAAACTCGTCATCGGCCCTCTCGAGGAAGGAGCCGGCGACGACGCCCCTTACGACGTGATTTTCATCAATGGGCGAATTGGACGGACGCCCGAAACGCTGCTGACACAACTTGCGCCCGCCGGACGTCTAGTTGTGATCATGGGACCCGAGACCGCCCCTAAGGCGCGGTTGGTGACGAAAATTGATTCGTCAATCCAGGATGTTACCGCTTTCGACGCAGCTGCCCCAATGCTTCCGGGGTTCGAGGCTAAGCCAGCATTCATATTTTAACAACTTCCGCGCGCAACAGCGGCAAAATGGCAACGACGGTTTAAAAATCCAGAGCACTGCGGGCAACACAGTGGGCTTTCGTCTTTACCCGGTGCAAGTGCGGACGCTATGTGTTCAGTAAGTCGGGGCGGGCGAAGTTATGGGGTGCCCCCCTTTTAGCATCTATAAAGTGCTCAGAAGGGATCAGGCAGGGATGCATTGCAGACCTGAAAACGCGGTTCGGGTATCTCGCACGTCGTCGATGCGCCGGGCTGCATTGGTTTTTGTCTCGGCCGTTGCGGTGGCGGCTGCTTTAGGGAGCCCGGTGCGGGCTGAAAGCCTCAAGGAGGCCCTGGACGCCGCTTATCTCTTTAATCCGACGCTCAAGGCAGCGCGGGCGCAGTTGCGTGCGACCGACGAAGAGGTGCCGCGCGCGGAATCCGGCTTTCGTCCCACCGTCACCGGTCAGGCCACCCACAGCTATCAGAATGTCGAGACCAGCGGCCCCGGAGGCACAAACGATTCGTACCCGCGAAGCTACTCGGTCACGTTGAACCAGCCGATTTTTCGCGGCTTCCGCACGATCAACGCCATAAAAGGCGCTGAGGCGCTGGTCGAAGCGGGGCGTGAGGATCTCCGCGCATCCGAGGAACAGGTGCTGCTGAGCGCTGTCACCGCCTATGTCGACGTCGTTCGCGATGCGGCCATCCTCGGTCTCCAGGAGAACAATCTGCGGGTGCTCAACGAGCAGCTCCGCGCTACTCTCGATCGCTTCAATGTCGGCGAAGTGACCAAAACCGACGTCGCTCAGGCTCGTGCGAGTGTTAGCCTGGCATCGTCTGGTATCAGTACGGCCAAGGCGAATTTACAGGCGAGCCGCGCGACCTTTGCGCAGCTTATCGGCCATCCGCCGAGCAATCTGCACAATCCCGGAGCGGCTCATAATCCGCCGAAATCGCTCCAGGAATTGCTTCAAATCGGTGAGGGCGAGAATCCGACGATCCTCGCAAGGATCTTTCAGGAACGTGCCCAGGACCATACGATCAAGCAGACCGAGGGCGAGCTGCTGCCGTCGTTGAATTTGCAGGCGAGTTACACGCGCAATTACGATGTCCAGTCCAGCCTGGGGGGTGATCGCGAGAACGTGACGACGGTGACGGGCGTTCTGACCGTTCCGATCTATCAGGCCGGCGAAGTCTCCGCCCGCATCCGCCAGGGCATCGAGACGCGCTCGCAAATCCGTCACCAGATCGATGAGGCGCGCGAGGCCACCAGAGCCAACATTACGTCCGCATGGGGCGTGTTCGTCGCCGCCAAGGCGAAGATTGTCTCGGATGAGGCGCAGGTCAGCGCCAATACGGTGGCGCTCTCCGGCGTCAGGGAAGAGGAAAAGGTCGGCCAACGCACCGTCCTCGACGTGCTGAATGCCGAGCAGACGCTGCTCAACTCGCAGGTTTCGCTCGCTACGTCCCGCCGTGATCTCGTCGTGGCTTCCTATGCTCTTCTGACTCAGATCGGCCGCCTCTCGGCAGGAGACATCGGTCTGGCCGTGGAGCAATATGACCCCACGCAGCATTACCGCGAGGTCAAGAATCAGTGGATCGGCTGGAGTACATCTGTTGAAGAAAGCGAAGCCGAACCGATCGTTGCGCCGGTCAGGGCTCCGGGCAGGAAACCCGGTCAGCCGGCTGGCGACGGCCCTGCCTACACGGAAGGCTGGCGGTAATATCGCGCCTCAGCAGTTGAGTGTGGCAGCCGAGTCGCTCATAATGGCGACCGTGGAGCATGTTGAATATCCGGCGATCCGCGTATAGGCCATCAATATCAGTTCATTGCGCGGCGGATAGGGCGATCCCGGCAGGCTCCGGCCACAGTGTGCCGCCTCGATGGCGGCGGAGGATTTGATGCGAAAGCCAGAGCAGACTTCCGAGCCCTCGATCGAGGAGATCTTGGCGTCCATCCGGCGAATCATTGCCGATGATGGCGCGCCGCCAAGCCCGTCTGTTCCCGGCCCTGCGAGATCGCAAGCGGCTCCTGCTCCGCAGCGGCGTTTCACCAGCGCCGCCGAAGACGATGATTGGACATCCGATAATCGGGACCCGTATGCGGAGCCGGCGGAGCCTTCCGAGCTCGCCAGTGATGACGAAATCCTCGAACTTACTGAAGACTTCATGGTGGAGGATCGCGCAACGCAGGACCGGCACGGGCCGGTGGCGGAGCATGACCCCACCGTCGGAGAGATGACGGAGGCGTTTGCCGCCGGGGGAGGCGATATTTCGGAGGCCGAGTTCGCCGACCCGCGCCATGGTCTTGAGAGCGTGCTCTCGAGCGTTGCCGCCGAGGTTGAGCGGCTTTCATCCGGCAAACATGCGGGCCCAAGAGGGGAAGCCGCCGTTTCCGTCGAGAATTGGGCGGACGATGTCGGATCGCCGCCAACCGCGCCGATGACGCCGCCAGCCGCGAAGCCGGAAACGAAAGCGCCGCCAACCACGCGATCTGCGCCTACACCCGAAAGACCGGTTCCGCCCGCGCCCCGCCCGGCTCCGAAGCCTGCCGCCTCACGCCCGGTCTGGTCGGCGCGGCATCTCGAAAGTGATGCGCCAAAAGGGCGTGGTATGCGTCCCGCTGCGGAGAATTCGCCGGCGAGAACCGAACCGCCCGCGCGCCCGAAAGGCATCGCCGAGCGCGATAGCTGGGCTGAAGGCATCCAGATGCCGGTTCCCGAGAGCGGGCCGGCTGCACCGCCATTCGCGCGCGATGCGGACGAAGACATCGACGCAATGCCGCCTTTGAGCGGAAGCGGCGACGTGCGAGCCGAGATCGAGGAGGAAAAGACTTTTGTCGGCGACATGCTGACGCGGGTCTTTGGAAATACGGCCAAGCAGGACGAACAGGCCGCGCCTTCCGAGCCGGACGGACCGAAGGCCAAGGCCGAGATGCTGGCCCGGTCGGCTGTCTCGGATTTCGCCTCCGACAAACTGCGTGCACCCGCCGTGGCAGATGCGCTCCATGCCGACAAGCCGTTCATGGAGGTGATTACCGACTCGCTGGAGACCGCGCTGGCCAAGGCCGGTGCGGTGGAGGAGAAGGCTGCCGGAACACCGCGAAGCGAAGCGCCAGCGGCGATGTCCGAGGAGTTGCCCGAGCCGCCGCCACCTCCCGATACCGAGGCGGAGGCGTTTGCCGCCCCGAGTGGGCGGCCAGGGCCCGCCGCAAACGCGGCATCGGCCGATGCCCCGCCGAAAGCTGCTCCCGCAAGCGGAGAGCAGAATAGCGCGAGCCTCTTCGGCGAGCCGGATGAAGTGCCTGCGCCACAAGTGTTTTATCCCGCTCCGGACTTCAAACCGGCGGCGAAGGCCGCGCCGCAATCAGCCGTGCCAAAGCCGGCTGCTCCGCAGCCATTGGCGGCGCAGGCAGGGGGGCAGGCACCGCTTTCACTCGCAGCCGCGCTGTCCAGCGGCCTTGAAGATGCGATCAAGGAGCTGATCAAACCGCTCATCGTGCAGTGGCTCAACGACAATCTGCCCCGGATCGTCGAAAAAGCCGTCCGCGAAGAGATCGCGGAGCAAGGACTCGTATCTCCGCAGCGGGGCGGCGTACGACGCTAGGATAGTGTCGCCCGCGCGCCTCAGACCCGCCCAGTCCGCTAGTGTGGTGATCGGGAAGTCTCCTACATCATTTCAGCAGACGCCCTTAGGGGACTTCCCGATCTCAAACCACACTAGATTTTATAGTTGCTAGTGTCCCTTTGGATCCGAAGTTCGCTACGGAGCAAACTGCGGAATGAGGCGAACTTCGGATCCAAAGGGACACTAGTGCGGGTTGACTGTGTTTGCGGCTGACGCTTAAGTGCTCGCCAGCGGCTTCTTCCTCCAGACATTCAGTCCCGTCATGCTCGAAAAATACTACACGCCCTCCGACATTGAAGGCCGGATCTACCGGCAATGGGAAGAGTCCGGCGCCTTCCGCGCCGGCAGCAAATCCAAGAGCGGGAAGGCCGACCCGTTCTGCATCGTCATCCCTCCGCCGAACATCACCGGCTCGCTTCATATGGGCCACGCCCTCAACAACACGCTGCAGGATGTGCTGATCCGCTTCGAGCGCATGCGCGGCAAGGACGTGCTCTGGCAGCCCGGAACGGACCATGCCGGCATCGCAACACAGTCGGTGGTCGAGCGCCAGCTCATGGAGCGCCAGGAGCCGGACCGGCGCAGCATGGGCCGCGAGGCGTTCGTCGAGCGCGTCTGGGAATGGAAGGAGCAGTCCGGCGGCACCATTATCGGCCAGCTCAAGCGGCTGGGCGCCTCATGCGACTGGTCGCGCGAGCGCTTCACCATGGATGAGGGCCTGTCGAAGGCCGTCATCAAGGTGTTCGTCGACCTCTACCGCGAAGGGCTGATCTATAAGGACAAGCGGCTGGTCAATTGGGACCCCAAGCTGCTCACCGCGATCTCCGATCTCGAAGTGCAGTCGGTCGAGACCAAGGGGCATCTCTGGTATTTCCGCTATCCAATCAAGAATCCGGGGCGCCTGAAGCACAAGCATATTGTCGTCGCGACCACGCGGCCCGAGACCATGCTCGGCGATACCGCGGTCGCGGTGCACCCTAAGGATAAGCGCTGGCAGAAATATATCGGCAAGATGGTCGAGCTGCCGCTGGTGGGGCGCGAAATTCCGATCATCGCTGACGAGTACGCCGATCCCGAGCAGGGCTCCGGCGCGGTCAAGATCACGCCCGCGCATGACTTCAACGACTTCGAGGTCGGACGGCGGCATAACCTGCCGATGATCAATGTCCTGAATGCTGATGGCAAGATTTGGCTAGCAACTAACGTTGATCCAAACGGCTTTTTCCCCCGAGTTTCAGAAATAGGGAAATTTATTATTAAATGTAAAGATGAAGAAATACACATTGATTGTGACACTGTTGTTGCCAAGCTCAAGGAGTTTGGGCGCAATGAAGAAGCAAATACTATAGAAAAATTAGAAGGTTTAGATCGCTTCGAAGCACGTGCTCGCGTAACAGAGATGATGAAAGAGCGCGGTCTTTTAGAGAAGATTGACGCGCACAACTCCAAAGTACCGTATGGTGATCGCTCAGGTACAATCATTGAGCCATGGCTGGCCGATCAGTGGTATGTCGATGCCAAGACGCTAGCCGAGGAGGCTATTAAAGCGGTCGAGGACGGCCGCACCACTTTTGTCCCTAAGAACTGGGAAAAGACGTATTTCGAATGGATGCGCAACATCCAGCCCTGGTGTATTTCGCGCCAGCTCTGGTGGGGCCATCAGATCCCGGCGTGGTATGGGCCTGCAATGCTCCCTCATCCGGCGATTGATCCTGAGAAATTTACGCAAAACTTTCTATTCGTCGCACATGGCGAAGCTGAAGCCATTCGAGAAGCAGAACTGCTTTATAATTCAGGCTACCAGCGCGACTTAGGAATTAAAGTAAGCATCGCTGAGAATTGGGAGCAGATGCAGGCGTCTATCAGGGGGATTAACGAGACGCGGCATTTAAAAATAGTTCGCGATCCAGACGTCCTCGACACCTGGTTCTCATCCGCACTCTGGCCGTTTTCGACGCTGGGCTGGCCGGACGAGACGCCGGAGTTGAAGCGCTACTATCCGACCTCCGTCCTCGTCACCGGCTTCGACATCATCTTCTTCTGGGTGGCCCGGATGATGATGATGGGGCTGCACTTCATGAAGGAAGTGCCGTTCCACACCGTCTACATCCACGCCCTCGTCCGTGATGAGAAGGGCCAGAAAATGTCGAAGTCGAAGGGGAACGTCATGGACCCCCTCGAACTGATCGACGAATATGGCGCCGATGCGCTCCGCTTCACGCTCGCCGCAATGGCGGCGCAAGGCCGCGACATCAAGCTGTCGACCGCCCGCGTCGAGGGCTACCGCAATTTCGCGACGAAGCTCTGGAACGCCGCACGCTTCGGAGAAATGAATGGCTGCGTCCCGGCGAAGGGCTTCGACCCGTCCAAGGCAGGGGAGACGATCAATCGCTGGATCGCCGGCGAGACACAGCGGACTGCGGCCGCCGTCACCGAGGCCATCGAGGAGTACCGCTTCAACGATGCCGCCAATGCCATCTATCACTTCGTCTGGCACACATTCTGCGACTGGTATCTGGAGCTTGCTAAGCCGATCCTCGGCGGCGCCGATCATCAGTCGAAGGCCGAAACGCGCGGCGTGTTCGCCTGGGCGATGGACCGGATTCTGATCCTGCTGCATCCGTTCATGCCGTTCATCAGCGAAGAGCTCTGGGAGCGCATCGGAGAGCTTGGCGACGGGCGGGAGACGATGCTGATCAAGGCGAATTGGCCCGCGCTTTCCGGCCTTGAAGACGCCGAAGCGGATGCCGAAATCGCCTGGCTGATCGACCTCGTCACCGCCGTGCGTTCCGCTCGCTCGGAGATGAACGTGCCGCCCGGCGTGCAAATCCCGCTGATGATCTGCGGCGCCGGCACGGAGATCGAAGGCCGCGCCGAGCGCCATAGCGAAACGCTGTCGCGGCTTGCCCGCCTCGCCTCGATCTCTTTCGAGAAGGCGCCGCCGAAAGGCGCCGTGCAGATCGTCGTCAAGGACATGGTTCTCGCGCTTCCGCTTGCCGATATCGTCGACCTTGATGCCGAGGTAGAGCGCCTGAAGCGTGAGATCGCCAAAGTCAGAGGCGAAATTGCAAAGCTCGACCAGAAGCTCGCCGACGAAAAATTCACCTCGCGCGCGCCAGAGCACGTCGTCGAAGAGAATCGCGAGCGCCGCGCCGAGGCGATCGCGACCGAGAAGCGATTGAACGAGGCGCTGAAGCGGCTCCGGAGCGCCACCTGAGTGGCTATGCAGTCACAGTCGTGCAATAATTTGGCAGAGCATTCTTAGCAATGCTCTTTGTCTATTCACGTCTCTGAAGGCTTTGATGCATACTGTTGCGGAGACGCAACGGACTGCGGCATTCTTGCCTCTTTTGCGCCATAAAACTCCCTAACCTCCGAATATGGTTGATGTCGGGCTGCCGGTGGGCGGCAAAAGAGTTTAAGTTAAAGAAAATTTGAACGGTCTGGTTGCAATATTAGATTTATTCTGGATCAAATAGCAGAGCGGCTCCTCGTTTTTCGTGCCGATCGGATCAAGGGCCGCGTGCGGATTAGAGACAAAGTATGGACGCGAAAACATTCGATAAAGCACGCCTCCCGAGCCGGCATGTGACCGTTGGGCCGGAGCGCGCGCCTCATCGGTCCTATTATTACGCGATGGGGCTGACCGAAGAGCAGATCAATCAGCCCTTTGTCGGCGTCGTCTCCTGCTGGAACGAAGCCGCGCCTTGCAATATTTCGCTGATGCGTCAGGCCCAGACGGTGAAAAAGGGCGTCGCAGAGGCGAATGGCACACCGCGTGAATTTTGTACGATTACGGTCACGGACGGCATCGCCATGGGTCACCAGGGCATGAAGTCGTCGCTCGTCTCCCGCGAAGTCATCGCCGACTTGATCGAGGTGACCATGCGCGGCCATTGCTATGACGCCATGGTCGGCATCGCGGGATGCGACAAATCTTTGCCGGGCATGATGATGGCGATGATCCGCTTGAACGTGCCGAGCGTATTCATGTATGGCGGCTCCATCCTGCCCGGCCGGTTCAAGGGCCACGATGTCACGGTGGTGGATGTGTTCGAGGCCGTCGGCCAATATTCGGCGGGCAACATGTCCGAAGACGATCTGCATGAGCTCGAATGCGTGGCCTGCCCAAGCGCCGGCTCCTGCGGCGGGCAATTCACCGCTAACACCATGGCCTGCGTTTCGGAGGCGATCGGCCTTGCCATGCCGGGCTCCGCCGGGGCGCCGGCTCCCTATGAGAGCCGGGACAGATACGCTCATGAAAGCGGCAAGGGGGTGATGAGTTTGCTCGCGCAGAACATCCGCCCGCGCGACATCGTTACCCGGCAAGCACTGGAGAACGCCGCAACCGTCGTCGCAGCTTCGGGCGGCTCGACCAACGCCGCGCTGCATCTGCCCGCGATCGCGCATGAGGCGGGCATTGAATTCGATCTCTTCGACGTCGCCGAGATCTTCAAGCGGACGCCCTATATCGCCGACCTGAAGCCCGGCGGGCGCTATGTCGCCAAGGACATGTACGATGTTGGCGGCATGCCGGTGCTGCTGAAGATCCTGCTCGATGGCGGCTTCATCCATGGCGACTGCCTGACCGTCACGGGCCAGACCATCGCTGAAAACCTCAAGAACGTGCAGTTCCCCGAGGAGCAGGATGTGATCCGTCCGCTGAGCCGCCCGCTGTCGCCGACTGGCGGCGTGGCCGGGCTTCGCGGCACGCTGGCGCCCGACGGCGCGATCGTCAAGGTCGCCGGCCTCAAAAAGCTGACCTTCCGCGGTCCGGCGCGCTGTTTCGATTGCGAAGAAGATGCGTTTCGCGCGGTCGAAGAGCGGAACTATAAGGACGGCGACGTCATTGTCATTCGCTATGAGGGGCCCAGAGGCGGCCCAGGAATGCGGGAAATGCTCTCGACTACGGCCGCGCTTTACGGACAGGGCGCCGGTGAGAAGGTTGCGCTGATCACGGACGGGCGGTTTTCCGGCGGGACCCGCGGCTTCTGTATCGGCCATGTCGGGCCGGAAGCAGCCGTCGGCGGTCCGATTGGCCTCGTCCGCGACGGCGATATCATTTCCATCGATGCCGAAGCGGGGCGGCTCGATCTGGAAGTTTCGGAAGAAGAGCTCGCAAATCGCAAAGCGGCCTGGATGCCGCCACAAAATCAATATCAGAGTGGGGTACTCTGGAAGTACGCGCAGGGGGTCGGGCCCGCGCGATTGGGTGCGGTCACGCATCCGGGGGCAAAGGAAGAAACTGTTTGTTACGCGGATCAGTAGGATGCGGCACGTCTTCGGGGTAATTTCGGCGCTTACTCTAGTTGTTGCGCTTTCAAGTGGGGCTTTCGCGTCAGAGCGTACCGAAAGCTCGGTTTTCGATGAAATGGTTAACGCCGACGCGGCGTTCCAAAAAGGCCAGGTCGAAGTCGGCCTTTCGGCTTTGCAGCGTGCATCCGATCGCGGCGACGTCCGCGCCTTGTTGCACATCGGCAGGATCTATGACGAAGGCAAGCTGGTCGAGAAGGACCGTTTGAGGGCTTGCCGGAGCTATAGCCTGGCGACGGAGCGCGTCGCCAAGGTCGACCGCTTCGATCCCGACGCCCATCTGGCAGCGGAAGCGTTTCGCCGCGCGGCGGATTGCTACGCCAAGGGGCTCCCAGTTGCCGGCTGGGAGCGCAATATGAGCGCGGCGGCCGATCTCTATTTCCAT
Source organism: uncultured Alphaproteobacteria bacterium (assembly GCA_963798805.1). Taxonomy (GTDB): domain Bacteria; phylum Pseudomonadota; class Alphaproteobacteria; order Rhizobiales; family Rhodomicrobiaceae; genus CAVZCK01. The sequence goes on along the minus strand of CAWCVC010000010.1, from coordinate 671,560 downwards.
GGCGGCGTCATCCTGCAGGATCCGGCGAGCCTTTACGAACTTGCCAAGCTTTATCTTTCGGGCGAAGGCATTACCCAGAACACGGCCATGGCGATCTATTTCCTCGATAGCGCGGCGAGGAAGCGTTATCCGCCGGCGCAGGCCTTGCTCGGCTCGATGATGTGGGAAGGCAAGGTGATGAAGCGCCGTCAGGCGGCCGGCCTCGCGCTCTTGATCCTCGGCAAGGAAGGTACCTCCCCAGAGGACCGCGCCTGGATCGGCTCGCTCTATGACGATGCGATGATCACGGCGTCGAAGGATGTCGAGCAGGAAGCGCTTGCGCTGGTTGACAAATGGAAGAGCGTGCATGGCGATCCGGCCAGTAACACGCTCCAGACAGCCGCGACCGTCACCAATGAGCCGGGAGGCGTTCCAACGCCGGTCCGCTCTCCCACGCGCCAGTTGAAAGGCTTGAACCTCGACAAGGCAACCAATTCCGACAGCTACGGCAATCTGACGACCAGGGCGACCGTGCCGCCGGGGTCCGCCGCGCCAACCTCCTCACCCTCGCAGTGAGCTGCTTTCGGGCCGTGTAGCACAGGCCCGAAAGCCGAAATTCCAGGCAAGAGCACACCTGTTGCCCGCGCGGGATCAGTGGAGAATTGCCCAGACCGGCACATGATCCGAGGGCTTTTCCCGGCCGCGGACATGTTTGTCGATGCCGGCTTGCCTGATTTCCCCGGCCGCCTCCGGCGAGAGCAGAATGTGATCGATGCGGATGCCGTTGTTTTTCTGCCAGGCCCCTGCCTGATAGTCCCAGAAGCTGTAAAGCCCCGGATCGTCGGTACATAGCCGAAGCGCATCTCGAAAACCCAGACTCAGAAGCGCACGAAAGCTCTTGCGGCTCTCGATCCGGAACAGCGCGTCGCCTCTCCAGGCTTCGGGGTCATGAACGTCGGCAGTGGTGGGGATGATGTTGTAGTCGCCAGCGAGGAAAAGCCGCTCCTCATAGGCGAGAAGGCTTTTCGCATGATCGCGCAAGGCGGACATCCAGCGCAGCTTATAGTCGAATTTGGGCGTATCGGGCGGATTGCCGTTCGGCAGATAGATGGAGGCGACGCGGATCGCCCGATCCGGCAGTCCGACGACGCATTCGAGATAGCGCGCCTGATCGTCCTCGGCAAAGGTTGGCAGGCCCGCCGTTACATCGCTGATCGGCCATTTCGATAGCACCGCCACGCCATTGTACGATTTTTGACCAAATGAGGCGGTATTGTAGCCAAGATCTTCAAAGATCGTTCGGGGGAAGGCGTTATCTTGGCATTTCAGTTCCTGGAGGCAGACGATATCCGGCGCCGTCTCGCGCAGCCAGTCGGCTGTGCCTTCGACTCTGATTTTGATGGAGTTGACGTTCCAGCTGGCGATTTTCAGAGGCATTGGCGCGCCCACGCATAGAGTTAGAAAGTCAGAAGAGTATGCCGATTTGATGGCTGAAATCGAGGGCTGTAGCAGAGAATCAACAGCCCGTCTCCAACTGCGGCGGGTTATCAATTCGGACTTGTGTCCGACCAGCCTGATAGCAGAATGGAACGCGATATCGGGTTCTTTGAGGGCCGGAAGGGTTTAGCATGTATCGTTGTCTCCAATTCGTCTCCGTCGCCACCCTTCTCATCAGCATGGCGTCCTCCGCCCATGCCGCTGGCGATTGTGCGGACGACCCGGCAACGACAGGCCTGTCGCGGACGATCGCCATCGACTCGACCGGCGGCAAATATTTCGGCCGCCTGCAATATAAGGAAACCGTGCCGGTCCGGCGCGGCGAGGTGGTGCTGACCTTCGACGACGGTCCGCATCCTCGTAACACCAAAGCCATTCTCGACGCTCTCGACCGTCACTGTGTGAAGGCAACCTTCTTCACCGTCGGCCGCATGGCGATCTTCATGTCGAGCGCGCTGAAGGACGCGGCAAGGCGCGGCAACACCATTGCGAGCCATAGCTGGTCTCATCCACGCGATCTGACCAAGATGCCGCTCGACGAAGCCAAGGTCGAGATCGAGAAAGGCTTTGTCGCCACCTCCCACGCGTTGGGACAGCCGATCGCGCCGTTCTTCCGTTATCCGGGCCTCAACCAGTCGCCCGAGCTCAACGCCTATCTGGCAAGCCGCAATATCAGCGTCTGGTCCGTCGATGTCGTCTCGGACGACACGATCCACAACCAAACGCCGGAACAGCTGATCAATCGGGCGATGGAACGGATCCGGCATATGGGCCGCGGCATTGTCCTATTCCATGATCTCAAGGAGATTACCGCCGAAGCGATGGATTCGTTCCTGACCCAGCTCAAGCTAGAGGGTTTCAAGGTCGTCCACGTGGTGTCCAATACGGCCTACCGGCCCAATCCGGAGCTTGTCGCGCGCCTCGACTTCTCCAAGCAGTCGCTGCAGACCGTTGCCTTCACCGGCGTAGCGCCAGCAGGCAAAGGAAGTCACAGCGCTGGGAATGTTCTCACGTCGGGCCAAGTCGACTTCATGCGCAACGAATTCGTCGACATCGAGTTCCTCCGCCATCGCCGAGAAGCAGCGGGAGCTCGTAGCGTCCCACACGGGACGGTAGCCCAAGGCGGAGGCGCGGGCCTCCCCGCCTGACGTTCGCTTCCAATTGGCGCTCCGGCTTGATCGCGAGGTCCCTGAATTTTCGGCAAGCTCAGCGTCGGTCGGTAGCGTTACTGACCTTTCGACGGCCGATTACGCTTTCAGCCGATATCCCGTCTCGAAAATCCACCAGATCACGCTGAGGCAAATGGCGAGGAACACGGCGATCATAACGATGCTGACCACCACGCTCACATCGGCGATCTCGTAAAAGCTCCAGCGAAAGCCGCTGATCAGATAGAGCACCGGATTAAGGAGCGTCACCTTCTGCCAGAAGGGCGGCAGCATGTGGATCGAATAGAAGCTGCCGCCTAGAAAGACGAGCGGAGTGACGATCAGCAGCGGCACGATCTGCAGCTTCTCGAACCCGTCCGCCCAGATCCCGATGATGAAGCCGAACAGGCTGAAGGTGATCGCGGTCATGGTGAGAAAGAACACCATCCAGAACGGATGTGCGATCTTGAGCGGCACGAAAAGCGCCGCCGTCGCCATGATGATCAGGCCGAGCAGGATCGCCTTTGTTGCCGCCGCTCCGACATAGCCGAGGACGATCTCGAAGAATGAGACCGGCGCCGACATGATCTCATAGATCGTGCCGGTGAATTTCGGGAAATAGATGCCGAAAGAGGCATTCGCGATGCTCTGCGTCAGCAAATTCAGCATGATCAGGCCGGGGACCAGGAACTCGCCATAGCTCACGCCGTCGATCTGGCTGATCCGCGAGCCGATTGCCGAGCCGAATACGACGAAATAGAGCGATGTCGAGACGACCGGCGAGACCAGGCTCTGCCAGAGCGTGCGCCAGAAGCGCGTCATTTCGAAGAGGTAGATTGCCTTGACCGCGTAGACATTCATGCCGTTTGTCTCACCAGATCGACGAAAATTTCCTCAAGCGAGCTTTGCTTGGTGTTCAGATCCCTGACGCGGATGCCGGCCTCGTTGAGCGTCCGGAGCAGCGTGGCGATGCCGGTCCGCTCCGCCTGCGTGTCATAGGTATAGACAAGCTGGTGGCCGCCATCGGCGATCTCCAGTGTATAGCCCGCCAGCGGCTCGGGGATATCACCGAGCTTCTTCTGCAGGTCGAGAATGAGCTGCTTGCGCCCGAGCTTCTGCATCAGCTCGGCCTTCTCCTCGACGAGAACGATCTCGCCGCGATTGATAACGCCGACGCGGTCAGCCATCTCCTGGGCTTCCTGGATGTAATGCGTCGTCAGAATGATGGTGACGCCGGAATCCCTAAGCGAGCGGACCACGTCCCACATTCCCCGCCGCAACTCGACATCGACGCCGGCGGTCGGCTCGTCGAGAAAGAGGATTTTCGGCTCATGCGAGAGTGCCTTGGCGACGAGGACGCGGCGCTTCATGCCGCCCGACAACGTCATCAGGCGGCTGTCCTTCTTGTCCCACAGGGACAGTTGCCGCAGCACCTTTTCGACATGGGCCGGATCGGCTTCCTTGCCGAACAGGCCGCGGCTGAAGCTGACGGTGGCCCAGACCGTCTCGAACGCATCGGTCGTCAACTCCTGCGGCACAAGCCCGATCAGGGATCGCGCCGCACGATAATCGGTGATGATGTCATGCCCGTCCACCGTCACGCTCCCGCCGGTGGGATTGACGAGGCCGCAGATGATGCTGATCAACGTGGTCTTCCCGGCGCCATTCGGCCCCAGAAGCGCGAAGATTTCGCCTTGCCGGATCTCGAGATTGATCGTCTTGAGCGCCTTGAAGCCGCCGGCATAGGTCTTCGACAGGTCGGAAATCGTGATGATCGGATCCATGGGGAGAATATGGAACGCTGAATGAAAACGGGAAGGAGCGGCGAGGTCACACACCATCACCATCGTGGCGGGCCGCGTGCCGGACTTTGCCTCCTCCGCTGGAGCGGAGCAACTGATTTCCTCCAAAAAATCGAAGCCGCTACAGTCCCTTTCGGCGGTTCCGGCGTGTGTGAAGAAGCGCCGCTGCAACCAAAGCTGGCAAGGGAAAAACCAGCCTGCGGGAACTCGCGCCCCGATGCGGGGTTTTAGAGCCGCGGATAAGGGTGATGCGGGCAAAATTCCATCATTTCTGCTTACCTGAGCGCGGTTCCATGGCAAACTTTTGGCCGGTCCGCGAAGGTGCAGATGCGCCTTGGCGGCGCCGTCCTGGGGCATGGGCGTAAGCCTGTTGGGGAGGACTTCGAAATGCAGTTCATCGATCAGCTCTTGCGGTTTCTGCGGCAGGGCATCGCCGCTATCTTCACCTTCATCGATCTCATCTGGCGGTGGTCAGTACAGCAGATCATGGCCGTGCCCTGGCATGAACTCGGCGCGCTACCGCTTTGGAAGCAGCTTCTTCTGGTGCTGGTTGCCGGGACGGTGGTCTATCTGCTCTACCGCGCCATTCGGGAACTGCTCGAAGCCGGTGAAAAGGCGCTGGCGGCCTTTGCTACTCTGCTGACCGTGCTGATCAAGACGCTCCCGCCCGCGCTGCTTGCCGGGCTGGCCGCCGCGGCCGGCGCCTGGGTTATCAACAATATCAGCTTCTAGACGTCGGTCGCGACCGGAATAGCGCGGGCGGCGGTTACGGCAATTCGCTGAGACATTGCGGACTCAAGGCGGCTGTGCTTCAAGAATGCCGCGATTGAGGACGCATCTTTGCATGACCGAGCCGTTGTCCGTCAGCGAGGAAGAGGCAATCGCCATTCCCGGCGAGACGGGTACTGCCGTGCAAAGCGACGGCGTGGTCCTGCCCACCAAGCCACACGCAACCTTTGCAATCGCAACAGCGGCCTCGGTCGCCATCCATGCGGCCGTCCTCTACGCCGTCCTGCGCCAGCCGCTCCGGCCGGGCGCCAGCGACATTCCGACATCCGCCATCAGCGTCAATCTCGTTCGCTCGCCGATTGTGGCGTCCGCAGCGCAGGCCGAGCAGCAGGCGCAGGCGGCTCCGAACAGCCCTGTCGGCGATGCCCGAAAGGTCTTGCCCGAGCCGGCCAAGACTCCCCCAGACGAGGATCGTACCGAAGCCGAGGGAGAGACAAAGCAGCGGGCGGAGGAGGACGCGCGACTGAAGGCCGAAGCCGAGGCGGCCAAGGCGACCAAAGCGGAAAAGCGCGCTCAAGCGGCCGAGGATGAGGCACGCCGGAAAGTGCAGATAGAAGCCGAGCTGCAGGCAGAAGCGGAGACAGCGGCACACCAAAAACTCGAGGAAAAAAAGCGCCAGAAGGCCGAAGCCGAAGCCAAGGCGGCTGAAGCGAAGCGCAAAGCACGGGCGGAGACCGAGGATCGTAAAGCTTCGGCAAGGTCGCGGTCGGGCGCACGTTCGCGATCCAGCACCGCGCGAACCGCCCGGAACGCGCCGGCCAGCGTTTCCGCAAGCCTGGGCCAGATCGAGGATTACAGCGCGCGGGTCAGGGCGCACATTTCGCAGAACCGGCCGCGAGGCTCATCCGGTGGGAGGGGGACGGTCATTGCGGCCTTCGGCCTGACCGCATCGGGCGGCCTCGTTTATGCGCGCATTTCGAGATCGAGCGGCGATCCGGCGCTCGATCTCGCAGTGATTAGCGCCTTGCACAATGCGGTGCCATTTCCGCGCTCGCCGGAAGGCATACCCCCCGGCCGACGCCAGTTCACCATGCCGTTCTATTTCCGCTGAGAATGCACCAGCTCGCTATGGCGCCGACGAGATCATCGTGGATGGACGATTTTGAGCGTGCCCGACTGCCGGCTCGCAGCGAAAGCTAATCTGTCTGGAAAGCCATACCAGCGCCGGTTTGATCGCGCGCGCCCAATAATCCCAGGTGTGAGCACCGTCATCCACGCGCAGCTCGGATTTGAAGCCGGCCGAGATCGCAGCGATCTGAAATGTCGTCGCGCCGAGCAGGAGGCGAGGATAGTCCCCGTCGCCGGCCGTGAGAAACAGCGACGGCTTGATGGGCTGGCTGCCGAGCCGCCTGAGCTTCGGGAAGAGGTTCCACGCCTGATAGCGCTTATGATCGAACGGATCGCCGAACACACCGCGGACCAGGCCGATCAGCATCGCTTGGCGCGGCGCATCAAGGTCCTTGTCTTCGGGGAAAATGCTCCCCGAAAGGCTGATCGCCGCCCCGAAGGTCTCGGGCCGATCGAGCGCATAGAGCAGAGCGCCGTAGCCGCCCATGGAGGCGCCGGCGATGGCCCGGGCTTCCCGGCACTGCGCGATCCCATGGCGCTTTTCCACGGCCGGGATGAATTCATTCAGCAAAGCGGACGCGACCGCGCCGAGGCCCTTCTCGCGCGGGTCGTCGACATACCAGCTATTGCCTGCCATGGGCATGATGGCAACGAGAGGCGGAATTTTCTTGGCGCCGATCATCGCGTCAAGCGTGTCGCGGACATCTCCTGCATTCAGCCAGTCCTGCTCGGTGCCGTTCAGACCGTGCAGCAGATAAAGGACTGGCCATCCTCCCTCCGGAGCAGCCTCCTCCGGCATATAGATCGAATAGGCAATCGGCCGGCGTAGCAGCTTGCTGTCCACGGAAAGGCCGGTCTGAATGCGCGAAGCCTGCGCAGCCTGAACCATGGCCGCTACGGCAAAAACGCCTATGGCCCAGGAGACCACGGCGCGCCGGACCGGGCTCATAAAGAGCGCGCTCCGGCTGTGGCGGGACTATTCCGCGGGCGTAATGCTCGGCCGGACCGGACCTCGTAGGTGGTCGTCGCCCAGACCCCAGCCCCTTGGACCGGTGAGCGCTCGCGGCGCGCCCAGACCCCGATGCCCAATGGGACGAGCGTGTTTCCAAGGAGTTGATTTGAACCAGCCAATGACATATGCAACCGCAACCAGACCGGCAAAGCCCATAAGGTTGATAAGCGCCACCGAAAGATACGTCGGGCCTATCAGTTTCATAATTGTGCCAGCGGTTTGGGCAAGTATCAAGCTTGCCAGAAAAACGCCGAGCGATTGCTGTCCCACCGTGCGAACGACATCGACGAAGGCTCCGCTGAAACGCGGGCCGAGGATCGTGACGAAAGAGTAGGCAAGGTAGGCAAGCGCCAGGAAGTGAATGTAGCGGAAAATTCCAAAATGAGTCTTATCGGTCAGCGGCCTGATCGCGGAAATGACGGCCTGCAGATCGGAAAAGCCGTAGAGCCATTTATGCGAGGAAAACGGCAGCGACAGTGCCAGCACCACACCGCAAGCGATCATCCAGTCCTTCCTGATCGGCGGCGTCGGCAGCCAGCCCCTCATTAAAGCAAAGCCGGTGAAGAAAACGAGCTGCCAGGCGAAGGGATTGAAGAACCAGGCCCGGTTGCTCCACGGCTCGGCGGGCAGATCCAGCCAGCCCTGCCCCGCAACAATCCATAGGACCGCGCAGAACACGAACGGCGCCAGCGGGTGCTGCCAATGGAGCCATACGACGAACGGCACCATCAACAGAATGGCGAGATACATCGGCAGAATGTCGAAATAATTCGGCACGTAGGTCAGCGTCAGCAGCCCGAACACGCCGGCGCGGGCATGATCGAAGAAAGGCGCCAGGTTCAGGCCATTTGCGTAGCTGCCCCCGGTGCCGAGCAGCAGGTCGAAGCCGATCAGCAGGGTGCTGACGGCAAAAAACAGCGCGATATGCGCCCAGTAAACCTGCCAGACACGGTGCAGGATGCGGGCGACCCCTATGCCAAAGCCTTGCGTCTCGAAGATGCGGCCGAAGGCAATCGCCGAGGCCATGCCCGAGCAGCAGACGAAGATCTCGGTCGAATCCGAAAAGCCGAATCGCGCCGGGATCCAGTTGATCCACCAGTTGCCCGGTGTGTGGGACACCAGGATGATGAACATCGCCGTACCCCGGAAAAAGTCCAGACGCGGATCGCGTTGCGGGGCAGTCAGTTTAGAATTTTCCAGCATAGTCTTTGACCTGAATTTCGCATACGAGGACGGTGAAGCAGCGTTCCTGAAGGGCTTCTGAAAGGGCGGCTTCAAATTTGTCGCGCGATGTGACGCGCCGTCCTTTTCCGCCGAGCGCTGCTGCAATGTCTTCGAATTCTGCTTTGGCCGAGTTCCACGCCTCGACGTTCCAGTCCGGCCTGTGCCTGTTTCAGCTCGATCAGGGCGAGGCTTTCATCCTGGAACACCACGATGATCACCGGCGCGCCCTGATCCCTGAGCGTTGCGAGTTCCCCCAGCCCCATCTCCAGCCCGCCATCGCCCAGCACGGCGACGACAGGCGTCTCCGGCTGCGCGATCTTCGCACCCGCCGCCAACGGGACGGCTGCACCCATAGTGCAGAAACCAGCCGACTGCATCAGGCCGAATGGCCGCCGGACGCGGAATTGCTGGCTCAGAAGAATACGGTGCGCGCCGCTGTCGACCGTCACGATGGCCGATTCCGGCAGCCCGCATTGCAGCGCGTCGATGACCGCATGCGGTCCCCATGCGCTCGGCTGCGCAAAGAGAGCATGTAAACGCTCGCCTGCATCAGCCGGTTCCCGACCCGGCCAGACGCGTCTGTGCGGCGTAACGAGCGCCGGAAGCAGCGCATCGAGGAAGGGACGCGGTGAGGTTTCAACCGAGAGCGTCGCGCCATGCATCCCATGATCTGATGGGCAGGCTGAAATCTCGACGATATCGGCGTCCGGCGAAAACGGATCGAGCCAGCCGGCGCGCATCTCGATTGGATCGTAGCCGATGAGCAGCACCAGATCGGCGGCTTTGAGAAGCGGCAGCAGTTCACGGTCGGCGAGCGGAGAAAGCCCTGCGCCACCGAGAGCGAGCGAATGCGTCTCGTCGACCAGTCCCTTCGCCTTATAGGTTGTGACAAGCGGAATGCCGGTCGTCTCCATCAGCCGCAGCAGAGCTGAACCGGATCTGTCCCGAAGAGCCTCCAGGCCGGCGAGGATGATCGGCCGCTTCGCATCGCCGATCAGCCCGGCGACCTCGCGCACCGCCTCGCTTTGCGGATCGCAGGATAGAGACGGCCGCCGCGCAGGCGCAACGGCTGTTTCGCCGTCCGGGGCGCTTTTCGCAGCCGTATTCGGCGCGAGCTGAACATGAACGGGTCCCATAGGCGCGCGCATGGCGAGCCGGATGGCGCGGGCCATGGTTGCGCCCGATCCCTGGCCTTCGATCTCGAGGCTCGCCTTGACCAGCGGTCGCACCAGCGCCGTCTGGTCGAGGATCTGATGCGTATAGCGGCCGCGCAGCCCGTGCTCGACGACGCCCGACATGACGATCAGCGGCACATGCTCCTGGGACGCATCGGCGATGCCGTTCACTGCATTGGCGAGGCCCGGCCCGAGAGTGGTCACCAGCAAGCCGGGCGCGCCGGTGACGGCGGATGCCCCTGCCGCCATGATCGCGGCGTTGGTCTCGTGCCGGCAGAGGACGAAGCGGATGCCGGCGGTCTCCAGCGCGTCGATCAGCGTAATCACCTCGCCGCCGGGGATGCCGAAGGCATGGCGAACGCCATGAGCGTAGAGCGTCTCAGCAACGAGGTCGGCAATTCGGGGCATGATTTTCCGTATTCACCGGGCAGCAATCGGGTACACGAGCACCGGTTCTATTCGGGCCGGCGCTCCGTCGCTTCAGCCAAACGGACTAGCCGTGACGTGCCTTGACAACAGCAGCGCCGGCCAGTGCAAACAGCAGATGACCGACCAGGGAGGCCCAGGTCAGGGGAATAAAGCCGAGGAACGGCGGAAGTCCGGCAAACAGATGCGCCATGATGTAGAGCGCGAACGTCCACAGTCCGACGCCATAGCCGAGCGCCACCAGCCACCAGGGGAAAAACGGTACGATCGCCCGGGCGAGCGGCAGCGCAATGAAGATGTAGCCGAAGGGATAGGCAATGAGGCCCACCATGAGATGAATGAGCTCGCCGGCCGCCCGGCTGCTGAAGCCGAACACCGACTGAACCAGCGCCGCCGGCTCGAGCGGACCACCGACGAGATAGGGCGTAATGACACGCGCCCAGGTCTCCCAAACGACCTCCGAGGCAAGCCCGGCCAAGAGGATCGTCACCACGATCCGGCTGGCGCTCGAACTCGGCAACCGTCATTCTCGCCGCATGCGCATCCATAATTTTTCTCCGTTTCCCCGATGCGCTCGCTTTCCGAGCCGCATGTAAAGCGTGATCCGATTTATCATGCCGGGCCGACAACTCTTAGCGCAGCCGGCAAAATTTGCCTTTCAATTCTTCGTAATTTCAACCGTCAATTCTTCGTAATGAGACCAGGCCATTTCTGGTCGGCTTCCTTTATGTATTCGTCCGGATTCTGAGCCCATTTCGTCTGAACGGACTTGTCGAAATTCAGATAAAGCTTGCCGTTGCGAATTGACCAGGCGTCCGGCTCGATCTTGACAAGCGCTCCTTGCGACACTCCGTAGGCGCAATATCCGCCGTAGACGGGCTGGTATTTCTCAGGATTGGCCTCGAACAGCGCCTTGTTCGCGGCACTGGCGAATTGCCATTTCGCGCCATTGTGCTCGGCTGTAAATTCCGGCTTGCCCATGCGCGGCGCGCCCTCGGTGAAATAGGCGACCGGGTCGTAGCCCTTGATGGCGACCCCTTCCTTGCTGCCAAGCGTGTTGACCGGGCTTTGCGCGGCGTCGCCGTCGGCAGTGGGAACGAGGTTTGTGGCGACGACAACGGCAATGGCTGCGACAACGGCGAGACCGATAAGCTGCTTGAAATATTTCATGGTGTCGCTCCCGATCGTGTTTTTTAAAATCAGATCAGCCTGCCGAGCGGCGCATGGTCCGCATGAGCGGTCGGCCGGAACGGTTTCGTCGGCGCCGGTCCACCGTTCACACGCTTCATGATCGCATTGTGAAACCGGTCCTCATGTCGAAGTTGTCGGCGCAGCGAGGCAATCGCCCGCAAGGACCGCTCGTCCCTGCCCTTGACGGCGACCGCCATCAGCGAGCGCAGAAAGACGTCCCTCTGGGCGTGGCTGCCGCCGATGGCCGGCAGGCGCCGTGCCATCTCTGAAAGGCACAGCCCCGATTTTACGCGTTGCCCCGGTATCCGGATCAGAGCTTCGGCGACCGGCAGACCGACCAAACGCGTCACCCGGCCCTGATCGCACTCATCCGACCTGCGGCTGCGCATTGCCTCGACCAGTTCCTCGGCCGAACTCATTTTGCCCGCGGCGATGAGGGCAAGAAGATAGTGGAGCGAGGCAAAGACGTAGGTCGTATCGGCGCGGCGGCGGTAGGCGATCTCGGCCGGCCCGTTCCAGCGGTCGCCGACGTCGACGCCTTCCTGCTCCAGCCGCCAGAGCATGGAGACGGCATTGGACATATCCCGAAAGTCGTCGGTTTCGACCGGGCGGACCTCCTCATCATAGATGCCGAGCACGGCATCGTGATTGCCCTTCTCCAGATGCAGGAGCGCCAGATGCCAGGCCATATGGAAGGAAAAGTTGTTGCAGCGGGACCAGACCGGGCGCGACGCATCGAGCCAGTCTCGCCCCTCATCGACGCGGCCCGTCATCTCGAAGACGTGAGAGACAGCGTGCAGGCCCCAGCTATCCGCCGGCTCGAGCGCAACCGCGCGGCGCCCCGCAGCCTCAGCCTCGGCATAGAGGCCGCATTCCTCCAGGCCGAAAGCATGACAGCCCATTAGAAAGCCGTAGCCGGCGCCGCTCGCCGGCGCGCTGGAAACGAGGCGGCCGGTCAGGCGCACCATCTCGTTCCGGTCACCGAGCACGAAGCGCAGCGCGTGGGCAATCTTGGCGGCGAGAAAATCCTCGGGCGCCGCAATGAGGTGCTGCTCCAGATGTCCGGCAGCCCGCCGCAGCCTGCCCGCTACCGCCTCGCGGAGCGCCAGCAGCAGCACTGCCTCACTGTCGGATAGCGCCTTGACGGAGCAGGCCGCTGCCGTTGCGGCGTCGCACGCGGTCCTTGCGGCGGCGGTCGTCTCCGCGCGGCCGAGCAGGAGCGCCCCGAATCCGCCAAGCACATGGGCCGCAATCATATCCGGATCGGCGCTGAGGGTTTTCTGCAGCGCGTCGCCAAGCGGGCGGTGGGCGGCAACAGCCAGCACCGCCTCTTCGAAGGCGGCGATCGCCGCCTCGGAGTTGGTTGAGTGCTGGCCGTGAAAGCGCTCTGTCAGCATTTGCCGTTCCTTGATCCTATTGCCATCAGCGAAATGGATGGCAGGGGAATTTGATCACCGGAGCGCTGGTCCCGTATTTCCGGGTGTTTCAACTGTCACAGCCCCATGGCATATCTTCAATTCAACTCCCTTCACAAAACTGATATCTGGAAAGTGTATGGATGACGAAGAATTGTGCGCTCGCGATTCTGTGATTGAGGCGCACGATCCTGTGATCTTCTTCAGGATAAGCGATCGGCAAGGGAGGCAGCAAAAAGGGCGTCCCGCCGACTGCGGCAACGCCCCTGGATAGAAGCTGATTTCGGACTGATTGCTGGTTCCGATCAGCCCCCCTCAGCAGCCATGACGCCGGGCACAGACATAGAAGCGATGCGTCCGCCAGCCCCACCGTTCTCCGCACTCATGGCGCCAACGATAGCAATGATTATAACGAACATGGTGGCGGCACCGCCAACTATAGGGATGACGGTAGCAGAAGTCGTCCCAATCGGCCTTAAGCAGCAGGCCGCCGGCAACCGGAGCGGTGGCGGCGATCGAGGGGAGCGGCGTCATCTGCACCGAGGCGGCCTGGACAGATCCCTGCCCGGCAGTCAATGCGCCAAAGCCGAAGGCCGCGGCGGCAAGAGCCATTCTTATTTTCGACATCGAGAAAAACTCCTCTAGTGGCCTTTCCTCTCTGGCGACAATATTCTTCGACTAGATGAGGTTCGCTTCAATCCGGTTCGTGTAACGAAATTTGCCGATGCGGTCTGGTAAGACGAAGATCTACAACAATAATTTTGGAAAGCGTGTATCAAACTGTGACGGAATCCGGGTCCGCCAACATCTTGTAAAAAATATAGATCGGCGTGTGGTTTCTGTTCAGAAACGCGCGCCGCCGAAATGGCGGCTTAAAGCCGCCAGATGGCAAAGAGATTTGCCTGGGCGCCGTTCAATATCCGGCGATGGCTCCGTCCGGTGCGCGCGGATCGGCGGCGCCGAGCAGATAGCCGTCCTTGCGCATGATCGAGTTCGTGCGCCCGAGAACGCGATGCATGATCCGACCATCCGGCCCGCGCGGCAGGATGAAGCCGCGTTCTTCCAGGATTCGCAGCGTGTCCGGAGAGATGCCTTGCTCGGTGATCACATTATCCGGCAGCCATTGATGATGGATGCGCGGCGCGGCCGTTGCCTCCGCGATGTTCATGTCGAAATCGACGACGTTGAGCAGGACTTGCAGCACGACCGTGATGATCGTGCTGCCGCCGGGGCTGCCGGTGGCGATGACTGGCTCGCCGTATTTCAGCACAATCGTCGGGGTCATCGAGGATAGCGGCCGCTTTTTCGGCTCGATCGCATTGGCGTCGCCGCCGATCAGACCATAGGCGTTCGGCACGCCAGGCTTCGCGGCAAAATCGTCCATCTCATTGTTGAGCAGGAAGCCGGCGCCGTCGACGGAATAGCCGCTGCCGAAAGCGAAGTTGATCGTATAGGTGGTGGCGATGGCATTGCCGTCCTTGTCCATCACCGAGAAATGCGTGGTCTGAGTGCCCTCGCGCGACGGCGGTTGTCCGGCCGAGATGTCGGACGATTTCGACGCTTTGGTGAGGTCGATCCCGGCGCGCAGCGTTGCCGCATAGGATTTGCTGGTCAGCCAGTCGAGCGGTACCTTCCAGAAATCCGGATCGCCCATATGCGTGGCGCGGTCGGCATAGGCCCGGCGCATCGCCTCCACAAGACGGTGAATGTAGTCCGCGCTGTTATGGCCAGTGGCCTTGAGGTCATAACCTTCGAGGATATTCAGCATCTCGATAAGATGGGCGCCGCCGGACGAGGGCGGCGGCATCGAGGCGATCTCATAGCCCCGATAGGTGCCGCGCACCGGCTCCCGGTCGATGACGCGGTAGCCTTTCAGATCGTCGAGCGTAATCAGCCCATTGCCGGACTTCATTTCGGCGACGATGTCGTCCGCGACCCAGCCTTCATAAAAGCCGGCGCTGCCTTTCCCGGCGATCGCCCGCAGCGTCCTGGCGAGGTCGGGCTGCTTGAAAATCTCGCCGGCCTCGTAAGGCCGGCCGTCTGCATGCATGAAATAGCGGACGGAGGAAGGATCTTTCTCGAAACGCTCGCGCGCCTTGCTCATAGCGTAGGCCAGCCCCCATGGCACGGGGAAGCCATCCTCGGCAAGGCGGATCGCCGGCGCCATCACCTCGGGCAGCTTCATCGTGCCATAGGCTTCGAGCGCATGCACCAGCCCTGCGACCGTTCCCGGGACGCCAGCCGAGGCACGGCTGAAGCGCGCCTTCTCATTATCGACCTCGCCATTTGCGCCGAGATACATGTCGCGCGTGGCCGCCGCTGGCGCCATTTCGCGGTAATCGATAGCGACGATCTTCTTCTGCTTGGGCAGCGCCACCATCATGAAGCCGCCGCCGCCCAGATTGCCCGCCTGCGGGAGGGTGACTGCCAGGGCAAAGCCTGTTGCGACCGCTGCGTCGACTGCGTTGCCGCCCTTCTTCAGGATCTCCGCTCCGACCTCGGCCGCGATCTTATCCTGAGCCGCCACCATGCCGTTGCGGGCAACCACCGGATGGAAGCGCGCATCCGCGGCGATGAGCGCCGCCGCTGCCGGATCGTCGGCGCGCTGAGCAAAGGCGGTCGGCGCCAGGACCGATAGGGTCACTGCGATCGCGCAATACGCGCCAAAGAGCGCCGCTCGCAAACGGGTAGAAGTGGATGAAGGCTGACGGCGCATGTGACATCTCCCGGGCCGGACGGTTGCCAGGCGCATTCTGAAACGTGGGCAGGCTGATGAATAGACCGCTTGGCGGGAAAGAGAGCTTAGCGTGCCGCATCCAATAGTTGCATCATAGCCGCAGTTGCTCGTTAAAGTTGCAAATTCCGGTTGAATAACTCGCATTAAAAAACAACCATAGCGGGAAAATGTGTAATGTGCACCCGCTGCTCTGGCCGGCATGCCGTGGCGTATGCGTATTCCTCGCCGGCCAGAACGAGCAACGTCAGAGGGTTTGTTCAGTCTCAGTTGTGTGAGAGGACCATGTATAGGTGTGTTTCTGTGGCGTCGCGTTTTGCGTTCGCGTTCGCCTTTGCGGCGGCTGCCTGGAGCCCGGCCAGTGCAGCAGATCTCGGCGGGTATCATGGCGGCTATAAGGATTACGGCGAGCCGATCGTCGTTCCTCCGGCTTACTTCTCCTGGACAGGTTTCTATATCGGCGGTCATCTCGGCTATGGCTGGGGCACGTCTTCATCCAAGAACCAGCCGGGCTCCGGAAATGGCGACGCCTTCAACGGAGCTGGGGGCCTGACCACCCATCCTTATGGCTGGCTCGGCGGCGTCACGCTCGGCTATAATTGGCAGACGGACGGTTTCGTCTTCGGCTTCGAGGGCGACCTCGGCTATCTCGGCACCAGCGAGAGCCGGCGGAACTCGGTCGCATTCGCAAGCGCCGATTATGGCGGCTACGGAACATTGACCACGCGCATCGGCTATGGCGAGGATCGCTGGGTGTTCTACACCAAGGGTGGCCTCGCTTTCGCGGACATCGAGAACCGCGCCGGCGCGATCACGGCAGGCGCCATCGACAGCACGGATTTCACCAAGATCCATGAGGTGCGGACCGGCTGGGCGCTGGGCCTCGGCGCGGAATATGCCTTCCAGCCCAATATGTCGATGAAGATCGAATATCTCTATATGGATTTCGGCAAGGACCGGTCAGGCAATCTCGACGGCGACGTGTTCGGCCACGAGAACGATATCCATACGGTGAAGGTCGGCATCAATTACAATCTCCAGCGCGTCGTCGAGCCATTGAAATAATGCGCCAGACCTTCGGGAATGCGCGGGGCGACGTCAGGGAGACCGCGCTTTCTCTTCCCACGGAAGGAGGATCGCCGCGCGGCGATCAGCCGACGTCGGCCATCTTGATGTCGATCGGCGGCGCGTTTCGTAGCATCTGATAGACCACGCAATAGCGCTCCGTCAGCTTTAAGAGTGTATCGCGCTGCTCCTGGGTAAGGACACTCCGAACAATAACTGCTACGAATTTGGGAGGAGCTGGGCGCGGCGGTGAGAAAGTCTGCCAGTGGAGCGGCGGCGCGGTGCTGCTGCGTGGCGGAGTAATAACCGGCCACTGATTAGGCTGATCCTTTCCGAGAGGGAGGGATCGGCGGGGGATGTATGCGGTGGAAATTTATGCCGCGGTCAGACAGTTCGTTTTTGTTGAGGGTAGGAGCCGTCGCGAGGCTGCCAGTGTTTTCGGCCTGAGCCGTGACACGATTTCGAAGATGTGCCGATTTTCGGCGCCTCCGGGTTATGTGCGGTCGAAGCCGCCGAGCAAGCCGAAGCTGGGTCCACTGATCCCGGTTATCGACGCGATTTTAGCAGCGGACGTCACCGCGCCGCCGAAGCAGCGGCATACGGCGCAGCGGATTTTCGAGCGCTTGCGAGCGGAGCATGGCTTTGCCGGCGGCTACACGGTAGTGAAGGATTACGTCCGGATCGCCAAAGTCCGGAGCCGGGAGACCTTCGTGCCGCTGGCGCATCCGCCAGGCCATGCCCAGGTGGATTTCGGCGAGGCGATCGCTGTGATCGGCGGTGGACGCCAGAAGATCCATGTGTTCTTCATGGATCTTCCGCACTCAGATGCTTCGTTCATGAAGGCCTATCCGGCCGAGACGACGGAAGCCTTTCTCGACGGCCACGTCAGCGCGTTCGCCCTCTTCGGCGGCGTTCCGTTGTCGATCCTCTACGACAACACCAAGCTTGCAGTGGCGAAGATCTGCGGCGATGGCAAGCGCGAGCGGACGCGGGCTTTCAGCGCGCTCGTCAGCCACTATCTGTTCAAGGATCGGTTCGGCCGGCCCGGCAAGGGCAATGATAAGGGCAAGGTCGAGAACCTGGTCAAGAATGGCCGCCGGCGGTTTCTGACGCCGGTGCCGGCCGCCGAGAGCTTCGGGGCATTGAACGCCAAGCTGGAAGCGGACTGTCTGGCGGATCTCGATCGGAAGGCCAGCGGCCGGAGTGAGGCGATCGGGACGCGGTTGGACGCCGATCTGGCTGTCTTCCGTCCATTGCCTTCCGGCGCCTTCGAGGCCTGTGAGAAGCGAGCGGCGCGCGTCTCCTCGACGGCGCTGGTGCGCTACCGGGCGAGCGACTATTCGGCGCCGACCGCCAATGGCTTCCGCGACGTCGTGGTGAAGGGTTTTGTCGACCAGGTCGTCATCATCTGCAACGGCGAGGAGATCGCCCGGCATAAGCGATCTTATGAGCGCGGCGCCTTCGTCTGCGATCCGCTTCATTATCTGGCGCTGATCGAGCAGAAGCCGGGCGCCTTGGATCAGGCACGGCCTCTGCAAGGCTGGGTCTTGCCCGATCAGTTCCACCATCTGCGGCGTCTGCTCGAAGCCAGGATGGCCAATCGCGGCAAGCGCGAGTTCGTCCAGGTTCTCAGGTTGATGGAGGTGTTCGAGCAGGAGCATGTCGCTCAGGCCGTGAAGGATGCCATTCGGCTCGGCGCGCCCGGCTTCGATGCGGTCAAACAGCTGATCCTATGCCGCATCGAACGACGCCCGCCGCGGCTCGATCTAAGCGCCTATCCCTATCTGCCCAAGCCCAATGTCGGAGCAACACGAGCGGCGGATTATGCGGCACTCCTGCAAGGAGAAGCGGCATGACCCAGACCGCCGAAAAACCGCAGCTTCTTCTGAAGCACCATCTGAAGCAGCTCAAGCTGCCGACCTTCTTTGCCGAGTACGAACGCCAAGCTCACGAATGCGCCCAGGCGGGCGTCGATCACGTCCGCTATCTTCTGCGACTGGCCGAGCTCGAATTGATCGAGCGTGAACGGAGGATGGTCGAGCGGCGCATCCGGGCGGCAAGGTTCCCGGCGGTGAAGGGCATCGACAGCTTCGACTTCACTGCCATCCCGTCGCTCAACAAGATGCTCGTTACGGAGTTGGCGCGCGGCGAATATATCCTGCGCCGCGACAACATCATCGCACTCGGGCCGAGCGGCACCGGCAAGACCCATATTGCGCTCGCCCTGGGGCTCGCCGCCTGCCAGCGCGGCTTCACCGTCGGCTTTGCAACGGCCGCCGGGCTCGTGAACCAGCTCATGGAGGCTCGCGATGAGAAACGGCTCCTGCGGCTGCAGGCGCAACTTGCCGCCCATAAGCTGCTGATCGTCGACGAACTCGGTTATGTGCCGCTCTCGCCGACCGGCGCCGAACTCCTGTTCGAGGTCTTCAGCCAGCGTTACGAGCGCGGCTCAATTATCGTGACCTCCAACCTGCCGTTCGTGGACTGGACGTCCGTGTTCGGTTCCGAGCGCCTGACCGGCGCGCTTCTCGATCGCCTCACCCACCACGTCCACATCCTGGAGATGAACGGCGACAGCTACCGGCTCAAACAATCAAAAAGCCGGCGGCGAAGAAATCCCGCTCCCGCCGACCAGGATACACTGCAAGTCGAGATCGTCGACCCCGAAACCGGAGAGGTCTCATCCTGACCGCGTCAGACGAGCGCCGAAAAGCAAAAAGCCCCCTTCGCGAAGGGGGCTTTTTGCTTTAAGCGCCAGCTTAACAACTGGCCGGATTTTACTCCGCCGCCGTGGCCGGAAATTGCTCCGCCGTTGACACCTGGAGACGCATGCCTTTGCGACCGACCGGCTCGAGCTGCATGCGCATTTCGAGACGAAGCGCGTCAATCATTCCGTCGAATATGTGAGCGCCGAGGCCCGCGTCAATCAGGCGGAGAGCAGCTTCAGCCGCATGCGCCGTGCCGAGTTTAGCCCTCATCATCATATGGCCGGGGCCCTATCTCGGCCGCTAAGACAGGGAAATAGCATGGCGCAAAGACCATCGCCGCGACACCAACGGTGCCCAGCTCAAGAGTGTGTGCCCAAGCTTGTGGTCAACAATTGAGGTTCCAGGTACCGCAAATGTTCCGCGCAGATCAAGCTGCGGCTCGTTCTGCACTCCCCTCTATGCGCGCAATTCCATTTTGCAGAATGCCGGCGTCCCTCAGATCTATCCAAGCAGTTTCAATCAGATTTCGCGAGATCGTTTCGCCGAAAAGTACGATCGGGATTGTCTTCAACGCGACCTTGAAATCGAGAATGAGGCTCGCATGCTTGACATACCAGACATCAAGGGCGGCTTTATCCTGGGCGGAAATTGCGCGTCCTCCCACCACCTGAGCCCAGCCGGTAAGCCCCGGACGCACAAGCAATCTCGCTCGATATGCTTCATCTTGATCACGCGGCAAAAGAGGACGGGGACCAATGAATGACATGTCCCCCCGAAGAACGTTAAATAACTGTGGCAGTTCATCGAGGCGAGCCCGTCGAAGAAAACCGCCTATCCGTGACATTCTTTCCGTGTCCGAAAGCTCGCGTCCAGCCTGGCCATGGGCCGGGCGCATCGTCCGGAATTTATAGAGACGGAAGGGACGCCCGCCCAGACCGGGGCGCTGCTGCCAAAACAAAATCGGTCTGCCAATGCTCAAACAAATGGCCATGGCAAGAAAGATCATTACTGGCGATAAAGTAATGAGAAGACAAAGAGCCATGCAGACGTCGATCATTCGCTTTGCCCGCCAGTACGATCGCTCTCGCATCGCCTTAAGCTCGCCCGTGTGGATTTCGAATGCCGTCGGATGGTTGCTCGAGATCCGGAAATCCAGTTCTGGTTTGGGCAGAAGCCGTTCACCGATCGTCTCGAAGCCAAGCCTTTCAAAGAGATAAACAAGCTGAATTGAATTAAATCGCTTAGCTTCAGCAATCGCTTTATGGGCTTCAGCCGAAAGGGAGCGAGATGGAGCGGCGACGATGATCTTATCAATCGTGATGCCACTTACCTTTAGGTCTGTCAGTACGCGGTTAATGTCTTCAGGAACGCCAAGGACCTTATGAGCAGCGACCAAGCGCCCGACATGCCGTGTATGCGGCGACAATAGTCCCGCGATCTCGATTCGGCTTGGCGCTAGCTCTGCAATGGATTGAAGGTAGGTCTCGGTGAGACGGCTGAGTCCGATCAATAACACCGTGTCAGCTGCCGGCTGCGTGACAATTTTCAGAGGCGTCATGCTGGTCCGGCGAGAGCGTCTAGCTAAATACCGAAGTCGGTATAGGACTCGTAGACCAACAAGTAAGGTAATCGAAAAGTTGAACTGGATAAATGGGAGTGAACGAGGCACGCCATCTAAGCGGTTAAAAGCAAATGTAATCGCCAGGCTTGCGATTGATATTGCCGTCATTGCGGCGACCAGTCTCAGGTAATCCGATAAACAACTAAACCGCCATACCAATCGATTGACGCCAAATAGAGACATAACGAAAATTGACACGGCAATCGTTGCGACCAAATACGGCGCCAGTACGAGCATGCGTGGATGCGAAATATCGAAATTATCTCGTACGATGATGCTCAGAATTGTTGCCAACATAACGAGCGAGGCATCGAATATTAATAGTATATATTTTTTCATTTTCGGCTCAATTTTCTAATGCAAAAAAGCAGAAAGCACAAAGTTATCTGCGTATCAATAGGGATATCTTCGTAGTTAACTATGTTATTTGACGGATATCAGACGAAGCGTTCACCTTCGATGATGAAGAGCGCGCGCGGTGCTCATGTTTTTGCGTTATGATCAAATCTGCCTATCCCTATCTCAATGGTTCTGGAGATTTGGACCTCGAAGCACCTTTGGCGGCGTTGCTAAGACGGCTGCGCCGAAGGCGAAGATCGCCGAGATTGCGGTGGTGCGTAGTGGATAGTCCACCAGGGAGTGAGCAAGAAGAAGGACAATGAGAAGGGATGCGCCGCGCTGCAGCATGAGGTGATAGTCGACGTCTTGCTTCGAGGTCGAGAACCAGACCTGAAGCGTGCGTCGTACGAACCACGCAAAGAACAAGCATCCGACAATTGCGCCCAAAATTCCCGTTTCGAGGAAAAATTCGGCCCAGTCGTTGTGGGCGCGATTGGCGTAGCCGGTGAACAAGTCCTGGGTTCGCTCGTGAGCTGCATAAATCTCCACAAAAGACCCGAGGCCGGTTCCAAAGGGGAGGTTTTGAACCGCGAGCTCGAGTGTCTTCGGAGACAAGGCTAATCGCAGATCGTTAAGAGGATCGTCGTCGAAGCGCGGCATGACTCGTTGGAATCCGAATTGCAGCGCAAAAATGACAGCGAAAACGAGGGTTATGAGGGCCAAGCGACGAATCAGATGCTCGCGCTGCCCCCGTCGGCGGCGTCTGGTTGTTGTGGTGTTATCTTTGAGCCGTAGAGAATGTTTGTTGGTTCTCTCGTGCTTGTATTGGCCTGCGAGAGGGCGCCTACTTTTAACCATTGGTGATGCGACGGCGCGATGTTTGACGTGTTTCGATGTTCGAAAGCTGACGAAAAAGATCACTGCAATCCCGGCCAGAGCTGCAACTGACAGTAGCAGGCCAGCGCGTGAGCGAGCGAGGGCAAGTCCGGCCAGCACAGAGATGACGAGGATCGCTGAAAGGGCAAACCACAGAATTGCACGAGCATTGACTGCGCCTGCCTTGACGAATTGATCGGTTGAGAACGCAAGCCAAATCGCGGCAAGAATGAGCGTCGTATAAAGCTGAGCTGCGAAGTGATTGCGATTGGCAAAGAAGCCGACGGCCTCTGAGGGATTTGTGATTTTGAAGAACCGTAAGTCGCTGTTCGACCCTTGAAGCACCTGGATGAAGCCAACGAGCAGGGCTAATGTGCCCATGCCAATTAGAACAGATGCGAGCTTAAATCGAGACTTCTCATCCTGCTGACTGACCCCAAAAAACAATGCAAAAAACGGAATCACTGACGTTGCCGCGGCCCAGCTTGCAGAAGGTGTTGTCGAAAACCCGTATCCACACCCTGCTAGAGATGCGCCCGAGGCCAGGTGTGGAAGATTCGGGCCCTCGCTTTTGCATCCCAACAACATCAGTTGAGGCCAAGGGATAAGCTGAAGGACGAGCAGGCCTACAAAGCCAATGAGCGACAGGTGGAGAAAGAAATTCTCCGAACGCCAGTGCATCTCCTCAGCCATCATGGAGCCCCAATCGCGCGAGGCAATCACGAGCAGTGGTATCGCTAGAAGCTGCGTTGCGACATCACCGAAAAAGCCAGACCGAGAGCCGCCGCCGAACAATAGCGCCGCGGCAGTCACAAGAACCGAGAGCCAGAAGATGATCAAGGACCGCAGTCGAGCCACGGCAGGACTTTATGGGCTCGCGGGGTGGGGCTTGCAGTGATCGCGATCGTGATCGTGGTCATGATCACGATCATGCCCCGGCGGCTCGCGGCAAAGGTCACGCAGAATGTCACGGATTTCGCGAATCCGATCTTGGCGATTTCTCTCCGCGTCGAGGAGAGAATTCAGGATCTGCTGAGCGAAAGCGTTAGACCCTGCTGGGCCTCCGGGGGGCAGCGGAGTCGCAAGGGCATTCGAAGAGGCCAGAACAGCAAAAAAACCGGTGAAAATAAATATTCTGCGCATAATTCCCTCTGCGGCAACGGCTTGGTGTCGAAAGGAAGTCGGCGACCCGGACTAGCGTCTCTTCCTACTCATTGCAACTTAAAAGTGCAAAAATCAATCCAAGATTGAAATTGGCGACAGGCACGGGTACGTATAGCTATGTCCAGCGCCCGCGAGCGGCCCGAGCTGGCTTTGCGGTTGAACAGAATCGCTTGTCGCCGTTGAGGAATTGTATGCCGCCAGGATTACCAAATTCATATGCGGGATAGCCCATATACGCAGAATTGATCTGAGGCGCTAAGTTCCCAGGGATTCGGACGGCCACCGTTCCCCCTGCGTGAACGCATCTTTTATGCACTGATTGCTCCATGATCGATTTGCATAGTCATATCTTGCCGGGATTGGATGATGGCGCCGATAGCCTTGAGATATCGATGGAAATGGCGCGGGCGTACATGGCTCAGGGCGTAAAGTATGTGGCGTGCACGCCACATATTCTTCCCGGACTCTATAACAACCGCGGTGAGCAAATCCGGCAGGCGACCAAGGAATTGCAACAGCATTTGAGTGCCGCAGGCATTCCGTTGCACTTAGTCTCCGGGGCGGATAACTATATTGTCCCGGATTTCGTCAGTCAACTGCGTGAAGGCCATTTACTTACGCTCGCCAATACGCGGTATGTCTTGATCGAGCCGCCCCATCAGCTGGCGCCGATCCATCTTGAACGCTTGTTCTTCAATATCCTCGCTGCAGAATATGTGCCGATCCTTACGCATCCTGAGCGTCTAGGCTGGATCGAGAGCGACTATCGACGAATTCAGGTGCTCGCAGCACGGGGCGTCTGGATGCAGATTACCGCTGGCTCTTTGCTTGGACGTTTTGGAAAACGTGCTCGTTATTGGGCCGAACGAATGCTCTCCGAGGGCTTAGTCCACATTTTAGCGACGGATGCGCACGATACATCGCGCCGTCCCCCCGATTTGTTAAAGGGGCGCTTAGCGGCAGAGAAGTGTGTCGGCACACAAATAGCTCAATCATTAGTTGAAACGCATCCTTTGACTGTCCTATCCAATATGACACCCACGGGTTGCATTGTGCCTCAGAGTAACCGCAGTTGGGGGAAAGAAGATTATGCCAAAATTCATAATGATCGCGGTGATGGCGGCCTTGTTAAGCGGCTGTGCCAGTTCTTCAGCTGAGCGTTTCACTGCCCTTGCAGCGGACAGCGATGCGCGAGAGTCGAGAGTGACCGCCTCGGCGCAGCAGACCAGTGCTGAGGTTGCAACGCTGCGGCGGGACCCGTCATCCAATTCGGGAAGAAGCACCGCACCCGTAACAACCAACTCGCTAAGAGCTTCGGCAACCGCCTTGTCCGCGGTAGGGAGACCAGGCAGTTCAGCCTATAAGATTGGTCCCCAAGATGTTGTAGCGGTCTCTGTCTTCAAGGTACCGGAGCTGTCAAGCACCGTTCAGGTTTCCGAAGCCGGAACAGTGAATTTGCCTCTTGTCGGGGAGGTGCCTGCTGCGGGTAAAACGGCACGGCAAGTCGAAAACGAATTGACCCACTTGCTGGGTAGAAAATATCTTCAGAATCCACAGGTGACCGTCTTTATCAAAGAATACAATAGCCAGCGTGTAACGATTGACGGCGCCGTTAAGAGACCCGGCGTTTTTCCCATACAGGGCAGCATGTCGCTGCTTCAGGCGGTTGCAATGGCGCAAGGTCTTGAAGATATGGCAGATGATACTGTCATTGTGTTTAGGGACGTTGATGGTGTCCGGAAGGTTGCGCGCTTCGACGTTTCAGAAATCCGGACCGGCGATGCCAAGGACCCCCAATTGATCGCCGGCGACGTGGTGGTGGCAGGTACGTCGACGTTCAAGAAAGGCTTCAACAGCTTTTTGAAGGTTTTGCCGGTCGCCGGTCTATTTACGCTTCTTTGAGTTTGAATTCAGGCCATTTGCTTTGAGAAGATTTTCACGGCGAGTAGAAATGCAGGATATTCCGAACGAGGCTAGCAAATCGTTGGCTGCCGGGGAGAAGCCGGTAGCCAAACTCGCGCCGGCGGCTTCGCAGCTCTCGACATCTGAGGCTCAGGATTACCCGGAATATCCGTTCGGGAAAAATGCTGAAGAAGATGATCTGGCGCTAACTGTGCAGCGCTATATACGCATTGTTCTTAAGCACAAATGGCTAATTCTCGGGATTGTGGCCTTTGTTGTTGCCATGGGAGCCTTACATGCTTTCATGAAAACACCGCTCTACACGTCGACCGTGACAATTCAAATCGATTTTCAAGCGATGAAAGTTGTCGATGGCGATGCCACCGTTCCGGCAGATTCCGGCCGCAGCGAAGCCGACTTTTTGAGAACGCATTATGAGTTGTTGAAAAGCCGCGCGATGGCCGAGCGCGTTGTCTCGGCTCTTCAACTGCAGGACGATTTGGCTTTTCTAAAGCCCCGCGACACGTCATTCGTGGGATGGTCATTGAGCGGTTTCAGCTCCGCCCGAGATGTTAGCGAAATTCCAATAAGCTCGAGGAGAGCGGCAGCGACGGGCATCGTCGCGTCACACATTTCCATTCAACCCATCGCCGGCTCCCGTCTAGTGAACTTGAGCTATATCGATCCAAGCCCACAGCGGGCAGCGCGGATCGCAAATGCCTATGCGGATGCATATGTCGCCTCCAACCTCGACAAAAGGTTTGAGGCAAACTCTTACGCCAAAGTCTTTCTAGAAGATCAGATCAAGCAGCTGAAACTCCGGCTGGAAGAGTCTGAAAAGGCGCTGCTCGAGTTTGCTGAACATGAAAAAATTGTGCAAGGAACGGATAAGGCGTCAATTGCTGAAAATAATCTAACTGCGGCGAACGCAGCCTTGGGGCAATTGATCTCCGAACGAATTAAGAACGAACAAGCATGGCGTCAGGTTGAAAAGGCCGCCGCGATCGATCTCCCCCAACTCCTTTCCAATAACGTGGTTGATGACCTGCGGGCACGTAAGAAGGATCTTACAAGACAGTACAAGGAGAAGTTGGAGACCTTTAAGCCAAGCTATCCGGCAATGATCGAGATTTCCGCAAAGATCAAAGAGATAGACCGCCAGCTTGCGTCGGAAGTGACGACCGTCAAGGATTCGCTCAAGGCTGCATACGAGTCCTCGCTCAATCAGGAAAGGGAAATGAAAACGAGGATCGACGAATTGCGTTCCGACGTGCTCGACCTGCAAAAGAAGAATATCCGTTATGGCATTCTGCAGCGAGAGGTTGAAACAAATCGCGGACTTTATAACAGTCTGCTGCAGCGATATAAGGAGGTCGATATTGCGAGCGGCGTTGGGACCAACAATATTTTCATTGTTGATCGAGCACTCGTCCCGGGATCTCCCTCGGAACCGCGCATTTCGCGAATCCTCTTAATTTCATTGACCTTGGGAGTCGGACTTGGCGTCGGGGCAGCCTATGCTCTTGAGCTTTTCGATGATTATGTCAGATCGCCAGAGGAGGCAGAGGAAGCATCGGGCCTCTCGACACTCGGTGTCATCCCGATTGTTCAGTCGGAAGAGGAATTCGCCGAAGCTTCGAAAAATCCGCGATCACCGATTTCTGAGGCCTACCGTTCGCTCGCGACAGCCTTGCAATTTTCCACCGAGTCCGGGCTTCCACGTTCGATTGTGGTGACAAGTGCCGGGGTCGGGGAAGGGAAGACCACGACCGCTCTCGCGATCGCCCGGCATTTCGCAATGATGGGATTGAATGTACTCCTCGTGGATGCCGATCTGCGCCGGCCGTCTCTTCATTTGCGCATCGGCAAGGACAACTCCGTGGGCCTCAGCAACTACTTGACGGGTGCAGCAGCGCCATCGGATCTTGTGCAACAAACCGATCTCAAACAATTGAAGTTCATTGCTTCCGGTCCGGTGCCTCCAAACGCAGGCGATTTACTCGGAGGAACACGAATTTTTTCTTTGATCTCGGTAGGGCGAGAGATTTTCGACCTCATCGTCATCGACTCGCCGCCAATGTTAGGGTTGGCGGATGCGCAACTACTGTCCAGCGCTGCAGCCGCAACTGTTTTCGTAATCAGCGCCGGACAAAGCCGGAAGGGAGCCGTTCAGTCCGCACTCCGGCGCTTACGTCTGGCACGCATCACGCCCATCGGTGTGGTTTTGACCAAATTCGACCATAAGACCGCCGGATATGGCTACGGATATGGATACGGGTATGGATACGGCGCGAATGATTATTCTTATGGGGCGCTTGAGGGCACCGAAGACAGGGCCGATAAGCCAAAAATTGCGGCTCATGGAGTGACATAGGCATGCAACCGCCGGGGGCTCTTAGGGTTGCTCTGGCTCTCATTGAACGACCGGCATGGGTTAGATGCGCGAGTCGCATGCCATTGCCGTCGGGAATGACCTTCTTACTTGAAATAGCGGTTGGCGACGAGACTGCGCTTCATTCAGCACACTGTATGACGACACGATCTCAGCAAGCGCTCCAAGCCGCGTCAGCCTTCTTTATCGAGCAAGTTCTATTTGCTCAGGATGCTGACAGTTATAGGGTGCTCGGATGCCGCAGGACTGCCTCACGGCGAGAATTGCGTCGGCACATGGCACTCTTGATAAGATGGTTACATCCCGATGGTCGGGAGCCATTTGCAGGCAACCCCCAGATCGACCGCAGCGTTTTCGTCCGTCGCGTCACTCAAGCTTGGGATGACCTGAAGGACGACAACCGGCGTACGGGCTATGACCAGATGCTCACTGCCAGTAGTGTTGCCGATGTGCGTTGGTCGGGGCGCGGTGCTGTAGAAGGACGCATCACACCGCCGCCGGCGTTCCTTTCGGATGCATCAGCCAGGAAATATCGTTTCCCCAGGCTCACTGTCTCTCGGGTCGAAACAGACACGATGCTCAGTCGTTTGCTCTGTTATTTCCGGCGGCATGCATGAACGGACGGCGCTCCGGCGAGACGGCGTCGATGGCTGAGGTGTTCTCGGCTGTGGCTCGCCCGAGCCCGCAAGCAGTTCTGATGGTCCTCGCTGGCGTGTTCCTGGTCTGGTGTGTGCTGACGACGAGCCTGCCATACGCCTTGGCGCCAAGGTACCCAGACCTTGCTCTTTGGCTAAATCCAAACAATCCGGTCGCCTTGCTAACCCTTGCTGAACGAGCGCGCACCCGGCTCCTTGAGCTTACGGATACCGCTGAAAAGACGGCCCCCGTACCCGAAGGCGCAATTGGCGGGATCGTTCCTGCCCCTGAAATCAGCACAGCTGCGACCTCTGCGACTCAGGACAACGACGTTGCTGACATCAATGCACTTCGAAAGAGGATTAGCACTTTAGCGCGTCGCGCAATTACGAATGATCCGCTTAATGCCCACGGATTTCGCTTGCTTGCGGAGGTTGCCAAATCCCAAGTCGAGAGACGGCGTCTTATGCAAGAAGCCGTCAAGCGTTCGCGTAGGGAAGCAGTCGCGGTGTTCTGGCTGATGTCGGACAGCTTCGAGCGAGGCGATTTTTCGGGCGTTGTGGAAAACGCGGATATTTTGCTCAGAACGCAGCCTGATCTGCAGCCGCAGGTCATGACCGATCTCGGAGCGCTTGCCGCAATTCCCGAAGGACGGTCAGTGCTCACCACAATGCTAGCGAAACGGCCGAGTTGGCGGGCGAGCTTTTTCAACGCACTGCCCAAGAACATCCGATATGCCGGCACGCCATATGCACTCATGACAGCGCTTAAGAACGCCGGCAGCCCTCCTTCCTCATCGGAGGTGGTTCCTTACGTCAACGCATTGATAGGAGCCGGTCTTGTTCGCTATGCGCATGATATCTGGCTGGAACTGGTGCAGCACCAAGATCGGAGCCGGGCATCGCTTCTGATCAATTCTAATTTTGCCAAAGCTCCCAGCGGGCTCCCCTTCGACTGGTCGGTCATGCGTGGGCAGAACGCCACATTTGACTTCACTCCTCTCGGCGACCAAGAGGGCGGTCGCTCTGTCGAGTTCGAGTTCGGCGTTGGGCGTGTCCAGTTCCCTGAATTAAGCCAAATCGTTGTGCTTGAGCCCGGTCACTATCAGCTTATCGGGGAAGTTCAGGGGGCGATTCGCGCTAAGAGGAGCCTGCGCTGGGCCATTCGTTGCTGGCGAGGGAAAGAGCTTGCCCAGACCGAAATGCTGTACGGTGGAACGACCCGCCCCTGGCGAAGCTTCGAGCTCAACATCGAGGTTCCTGATCAGGACGACTGCCGGGCGCAACAGCTTCGGCTGTTTCATGACTCGCGCTCTGCATCCGAGGAACTTATTTCCGGCCACATCGCCTTTCGCTTCCTCAGCCTGAAGAAGACTGATAATCCGTAGGCAGATTACTTAATCTCTGGCCGTGGCCAGACCTCGATTGCGCCGGCTTGTAACGGCCGACCTTACGGTTGCATCGATCCTAACTCCATCGGACGCGATAATTGCGCCACCCTACTACCCGACACGGCTGAAGCGTTGAAGCGCTTACACCTCAGTGGGTTTTGATGTAAATCGAGCACAGGTTGTACAAAATTGTATTGCGACTCTTGATTGAAACGTCGACGGCATGATATCGATCGGATCAAGCAAACTTGGCGTCTGGCGACATGAGTGACGCTGTTCGGATTCGTTGCGATTCGCTCGCATTGAGCAGTATTGATAAATGGATTCGTTACAATCTAAGGAAAAAACCAGACCTATAATTAAGACTAACCATATCACCTTTAATTCCGGGTTAAAAATTTTCTATTCCGAAACTTATATGATGCTTCGCGCGAATTAATCCTCTTAATCGTCGCATTCAATTAGAGATGATTGCTCTCAAAGCCGCGGCCGGGCTGGCTTTTGATGTGAGTGCGTTTTTGCCCGGCGCTTGGTAGCAAGTTTAATGGAAGTTAATTATGGAGACCTTGATGAAAATACGTTCGATGTCCCTCTTGTTTATTGCGGCGACTTTGTTTGGGCCAGCTTTGGCGCTGGCAGACGACAATCATAACACCGCCAATATTGACCAAATTGGCGACGCCGTGAGCGCTGATGTCGTCCAGAAAGGCACCAACAACACTAACAAAGCCGAGATTAATCAGGGCCAGACAACCCCTGGCGACGGTTTAACAACCTTCGTCAAACAGCGTGGCACGAATAATCAGAATGAATTGAATGTTACGCAGGACGGCAGCGATGGCTATGCCGATACACTTCAAAGCGGCGACACGAATCTGAATTATTCTCTTATAAAACAAGATGGCATGAGCAGTGAAGCCTTTGTAACCCAGAATGGTACTACGAACGACAACGAAACAACGATTAACCAAACTGGTACGGGTGCCTTGAATTCAGTGGCGGTTGATCAAGGAGGCACGAATAACGCGAATCTCACAGGCATTTCTCAGAACGGCAGTGGTTCAATCGCTTCCGTCATTCAAAAGTAATTCGGCCAAAGCGAAAAGGCAGGCACACGTTGCCTGCCTTGTCGTCGCTGCATCTATCCGCCAGTCCGGCTACTATTTGTGGCGCCGAAACAGTCGCAGACATTCCGCCGCAGTCTTCGTGAACTCCGTTACCTGCGGGTCGATCCGTTCAAAATATTAAGTAACACGTGAACAGATAATCTTTATACAGTGTATCCTGTCGCTTGCGGTTCGTCACTTTATGACAAAATCAGGGCCTTATTGGCCGGATAGCCGGAAAAGCTGAGTCTCATCGAGATCATCGCCCATCCAGGCGGAAATCGCGGCCTCACGCTGGCCCAGAAATCGCGGCACGCCGGCCTCCAGCACCATTGGTAGATCGTGGCCGGGGACCAGGACGGAGTCCTCGCGCCGTTTCCAAAATGTCCAGATCTTGTCGATCGAGGCCGCACTAACGGCGGGATCGAAGGTCATGTCGGTGCTGCGCGAGAGGAGCTCAGCTCGATTTTTCGCTGCGTCCCCGGTGAAGACGACGTCGTAGTCGCGTCCCTGAAGTACGAAAATGAGATGCCCCGGCGTATGACCTGGCGCGGCATGCGCCGTGATGCGCGGCAGCACCTCCTCACCATCGCCTGCCCTGGCGAGGGTCGGCGATGTTTGAAGCTCGCGGACGTAAAGTTCAGGGACCGGGGATTCACCCCACGGCTCGCCGACTGACCAATCGAGCTCCTCTCCGCCGACCACAATGCGAGCATGACGGAACAGCGTCCAGTTCACCGAATGATCGTAATGCGAGTGCGTCAGAAGCACATCGGTGACATCCGCGGGGCGAAGGCCGTAATCAGCCAGCCGGTTGATCAGGGTCTTGCGAATGCCGAAGGCACCGACATCGGCCAATGCGATGTAGCCATGGCCGCGCAGCAGCACGATGGAGCTCCATCCGGGCGCCCCATGGCACACGGATTTGCCGGGATAGCCTTCGACGACGATGTCGATCTGGTAGTCCTCGATCTTCCAGTGCCTCATCTCATCCGCCTTTAGGGGAAGCCGAACCCCATAGGATTATTGCCAAGGCGCGCATCACGGCCACCCGCAGGCGCGATCGTTGTCGTGGCGTTGCTGGCGATAAAGCTCGCGAACCCCTCCTGCGCAGCGAGCCAAGCATAGGGTGCGATGGGGCCGAAATGGTTCGAGCCGCGGCATAGCGCGACCGCCATGCCGAGATCCCGTGCAGCGGCGAGGGCCTCGCGCAAGGCGTACATGCCGATCGCGGGGCCAAGACCATTGTCGCCGTTGACGCGAATGATGGCCGGTGAGATCAGCTCCGCAGCGATCTTCGCCCGCGCCTTAATGCCGCCGATGCGCAGACGTTCGCCATATGAGACGATGCGCGCCACGCCGTGTGTGTGAATGCCCATCAGATCCGCGAGAACGAGGATCTCCGCCGTGTCCGATGCCTGGTCGTCTGGGACGTCGAGCGCGGTAAGGGCGTCGATCACCAGAGCCTTGAGCCCGGTCTCGCCGAGATCCGGAATCCCAGCACGCTGAGTCACACGGACGCACGCACACAGAGTGCGATTCAGTTATTGTTCGGGATGTCCTTAGCGGCCCCGCAAAAGAGATGGAGTGAGAATGCCGGACGCCGTATTCCGATCGCGATAGAACTGCGACTGTCACGCCCATGTCATCAGGCCGAAGGCCTGCTATCCGTTATCCTCCCCACGCGCCTATACCCCGGTTGATGCGCCGTTGCTGGCGGTCCAGTCCATGCCGGACGGGTCGGGATCGACCGCGTCGTGCTGGTGCAGACGAGTATCTTCGGAATGGACAATGCCTGCGCGCGGCCTCTTCACTCCGTCCGGCTGCGAATTGCGGTGATCACCGCGTCGGCGAACGCTCGCGTCCCGAGTGCGCCGCCGAGGTCGCGCGTCCGCGTCTCGGGAGCCGAGATCGTCGTCTCGAGTGCGTCCTGGATGATCACGGCACCGCGCCCGAAAGCGGCCTCACCCCGCCTTTCGCCGATCCAATGAAGGAGCATCGCCGCCGAGCCGATCAGTGAGGCGGGGTTGGCGATATCCTGACCCGCAATATCCGGCGCCGAGCCGTGCTGCGCCTGCGCGACCGCGTGCACCTCGCCGGCATTGAGGGAGGCGGCAAGCCCAAGGCTCCCCGAGATTTCGGCAGCCTGGTCGGAAAGGATGTCCCCAAACATGTTGGTGGTCGCGATGACGTCGAAGGCACTGGCATCGCGCACCAAGAGCGCGGCCATCGCATCGACGATACGCTCTTCGTAATCGACCTCCGGGTAGCGCTTTGCCACCCGCCGCATGCATTCGAGATAAAGCCCGTCCGAGAGGCGCAGAACATTGGCCTTGTGGACCGCGGTCACCTTCTTGCGGGCGCGCTTCAGGGCGATCTCGAAGGCGGCCTCGGCAATCCGGGTCGCACCAATGCGGGTAATCTTGCGCACCGCGAGGGCGACATCGGGCGTCGGCATGAACTCGCCGCTTCCGGCGAACATATTGCGGTCAGCGTAAAAGCCCTCCGTGTTCTCGCGCACGATGACAAGGTCCACACTGGTGCCGCAGCGCGGCGGCAGACCCGGTATCGTCTTTGCAGGACGGATATTGGCGAAGAGATCGAGGCGCTTACGCAGCTCGCCGGAGGGGTTGAGGCCCCCCTCGGCGACAGGCGGGTAGTCGTTGTGCGAGACCGGCCCCA
The DNA here is from genome assembly GCA_963798805.1 of uncultured Alphaproteobacteria bacterium. GTDB lineage: Bacteria > Pseudomonadota > Alphaproteobacteria > Rhizobiales > Rhodomicrobiaceae > CAVZCK01. The sequence goes on along the minus strand of CAWCVC010000010.1, from coordinate 638,219 downwards.
GTATCGTGCCGTCGGCCGCCCGCGCAATCCGAAAGCTCTCCTCCGGAAATGTGGTCCCTGTGCTCTTCAAAGGCGCAAAGCCGATCTCGGCCTCCAGATAGACCAGATCGAGGCCGCAGGGCCCGGCCGCTGCCTCCAGCACGCGCAGCGTGGCTTCGGTGATCTCGGGTCCGATCCCATCGCCTTTAAGAACCGCAAGCTTTGCGGATCGCTTTGTCATCAGACCACCTCTCTTTCTGGCTCTGCGACACGGCGCGGCGTAGCATGTGCGACAGGGCGCTGCGTCACACGATCTCAATCTCTTGTGCCATCCCGACGAAAGCACGGGTCGCGAAACTGACCGTCCGGACGCGGCAAGGATACTCAATCGACCGATCGATCGCAGGCGATTTCGATACGGCTCGACGGCTGAGGCCAAGGCTCGCTGCGTGAACAAAGCCAAGACGGTCCTCGCGCTGTCGCGCGACCTCGGCGTCCGGCTTTTAGCCTGTCCGACCGCTCCGCTGCTTGAGGACCAGATAAGACTGCCTTCGTGCTGGCGCATAAGAGCATTGGCGGCGCCGAGCGCAGCGGCGAGGTCGACGGGGCCTAGTGTCCCGATTCAGCAATTCCTATCCAGCGCGGGCATGCACGTCGATTGTGCGGCGGCAAAAGCGTTCTATGCTTACCAGGATATCATCAGCCTGTGAGCCGATTTCGATACGGCTAGGTGCCTCCGGGAATGCCGTCAATTCGTCCAGACGGGCGCAACGAGCTGGGATAGGGAGAGGGCTCGATCGGGGTGGGCGAGGCAGACCGATCGTCGCTAATGTGAAACACGTAGGCGTCAGGCTTCGACCAATCCTTTGCCGGCCTGCGAAGGCCGGCGAGAATGCAGCCGCGATAGACGCTGAGCTCGCCGGCGGGCACGCGCTTAGCCAGCGTGGGATGCTCGCGCTCCAATCGCTACAGATAGTAGGCTGGCGTGCCGCTTACGGAGATTTTCTCAGCACGGGCTGACCTTTCGCGATTGCAAGCGTCGGCGGCGCATTGGCGTTCGATTCAACTTTGTGAGCTCTCAGGCCAATCCAAGCAATGCAACTCATGGCAGATGGTGGTCAAAATCCATCTGCTGGTGAAGGATGCGAACCACATCAATGCCGTCTTGGTCGAGGCGATAATATAACACGTGCGAGCCGACTGGATATTTTTGATAGTCTTGCCGGACGTAGTCGCAGTTTCGTCCCAGCGCTGGATTCTCAGCAATAAGATTAATTCCGTCACCAATCCGGCGAAGATAGCGCTCTGCTTGATCTATACCCCCATCGCTGCTCCGTAGAGGACCAGATCCCATCGAGCACGCGCTCTTACGCTTCTCGGCGATGAATGCTTCGAAATCAAACGGTTCGGAAACTCCGCTCTGCTCGCCTTCGATCAAGGCGTCCCTGAGCGCTTGCAGGCTCGCCTCATGCTCTCCCGGCGCGCACAACTTCGCTAGCCGATGAATAGCGCCCCTTGGCCACCTGCTCATCGACAACATCGGCGAAATGATCGCCTAGCTAGGCTGACGGATGTGTTCTTGCTCATAGGAATAAAATACCAATGTTTGGTACTTGCGCCAGCCGAGCGGTTCAAGCGTGGACATGCCATAACGGCGCTTATGCGAATCGGCAGTAAGATTCGTCGTAGACGAATTCACCCGTGCGAGATCAAGGCTGCCTTAGCCAGCATGATCACAAGCAAGCTAGGTCAGATCAGTTGTTCATTTTGGATTATGGCCGGCAGCCTACTTTGGGAACAACCAGCTTGCTTGCAGGAGATTTCCCTTGCCCAAATTTGCGACGCAATTGACACTGTGGGGGAAAAATCCATATCAGCGCCATGAAGCTTTTGGACCGCATCACAATCGAGCCCGGCAAGCGCAGCGGCAAGGCGTGTATTCGCGGTATGCGGATCACGGTTGCCGACGTGCTGAGCTATCTCGCCGCCGGCATGAGCCACGATGAGATCATTCGCGACTTTCCGGAGCTGACCGAGGAAGACATCCGCGCGGCGCTTGCCTTTGCTGCGCGCGGCGGTCTGGAACTATGCCGTGCTTCACGACCTCACGATCGTGAGCAAAGATAGCGACTTTGATCAGCGTGTGGCGCGCTTCGGAAGGCCGCCGCAAGTGATCTGGCTCATTGTCGGGAACTGCACCACGCAGTTCATCGAAGATCAGCTCCGGGTTACGTCGAAGAAATCCGCCGGTTCAGCCAGGATCCGGAAGCAGGCATGCTCATCATCGGCGACAAGCCTCCACACCTGTAGGCCGATAGCTGTCCTACCTTCCCGGAAGTGGGATAACCGTCCTGCACGCGCCTGGGGCGACCATTGAGGGGTGACCAAATTGGTCACCCCGTCCAGACAATAACACCGCTTGGAGCGCTCCGGCGGGGTTACGTCTCAGGCGCCATGCTTGGCCTCTCAGGCAGCGACGTAATCCTCAATCCGCCTCCGCTTCTTCGCAACGGGCGCTTTCCGAATGCCGGCTTCTATGCACGCCGCGTAGACGCTGAGCTTGCCATTCTCGACTGCCTTCGCAAGCTCCGGATGCTCATGCGCCAATTTGCAATGTGATAGCCGTTACAACTCCGTGCACTTTGCCGCGCAGTCCGTGTACTCGTTGCTGGGCTTGAAGTTTCGGCGATGTCTACCGGCATTGCAACGGACGTGCACTCTGTTACGCCGTAACGTGACGGCGCCCTCAGCAGCGCCATGGCCGGAACGCTCGGCCAGGCCGGCGCTTCGACCAGAATCAAGAATAAGACCGCCTTCACTGAGCCCTTCAGTCCCCACGAAGGCGGGGATCAGGTGAGTATCTGGGAAGGAAAGGAGCCTGGCAGCTGCCTTGCGAACGATCCGACGGACCGCCTACTCCCCCCGCGGCGAGTTGCAGAGCTACTGTTGACTGACGCCAATGAGTTGCGAACGGCGACTGAACTCCGGACAATCAGGGAGTGTGACGTCTTGTGTGAGGAGCTGGGGTTGGGGATGTTCGCTCAACAGAAAGCAGCTAAGATATGAGTTAAATCTAAATAAATACTAATAAAACTGCTCGATATAACATCGGTAAAGTTTTACATACCCGTAGAATAGGTGTTAATAGTAGAACTATCGATTGCTACGACTACTCCATCGATATAACAAGAAGGCTCAAATGCGATCTGGAAGCGCACTCATGGCATAGGCTATTTTCGAGACGGGGGTTATGTCCGGGATCGATCAGTTTTCCGCCCGGTCGGGCAAGTGGGTCGTCGTCAATACGCATCCACATAAAGAAGCGTTTGCAATCGAGAATTTAGGGCGGCAGGACTTTCCGGCATACTGCCCGTTGATACGTATGCACATTCGGCATGCGCGGCGCTCACAAGATGTATTGAGGCCACTTTTTCCAAGCTACGTCTTTGTACAGATCGATGCCACCATGCATCGGTGGCGGTCGATTGCCTCCACCTTTGGCGTACGGTTGCTGGTAGGTTGCGGTGAACGGTTGAGCTTTGTTCATGACGAATTCATCCGTAGGCTGAAAGCCCGCGAAATCGAGGGCGCAATCGTACGACCGGAGCGTCCTTATGAAATTGGCCAGCAGGTTCGTGTCTCTGGTGGCGTCTTCGATGGTCTTGTGGCGACAATTGTTGAGATGAATGAAAAAGATCGATTGATCGTCCTCATGGATCTTCTGAATAGACCGGTAAAAGTGAGAGTCGAAGCCAATCAGATTGAAGTTGCACGACGGTAAGGGGCCTTTCGTCTCCTCAACGGCATACTCTTTAAAATCGTAATTTTATTCAAGGACAGGACATTGCCTCGAAAAGTTGCACTGATCACCGGCGTGACCGGACAGGATGGCGCGCACTTGGCTTGCCTGTTGCTCGGCAAAGGCTACATCGTTCACGGGATAAAGCGGCGCGCCTCTTCATTCAATGCGGCGCGTGTCGATGATCTTTATGTCGATCCACGCGAGCGTCAGACACGCTTTTTTATGCATTATGGTGATCTGACGGATGCGACCAACCTCATCCGACTGGTTCAGGAGTTTCAGCCGGACGAAATCTACAATCTCGCCGCGCAGAGCCACGTGCAAGTGAGCTTCGAGACGCCTGAATATACCGCTAACACCGATGCCCTTGGCACGCTACGCCTGTTGGAAGCAATTCGGATCCTTCGACTAGAAAATAAGGTGCGCTTTTATCAGGCTTCCACGTCTGAACTCTATGGCGAGGTGCAAGAGGTGCCGCAGCGTGAGACGACACCATTCTGCCCGCGCTCGCCCTATGCCGCTGCAAAGCTTTATGCCTATTGGATTGTTGTCAATTACCGGCAAGCCTATGGAATCCATGCATCGAACGGCATCCTCTTCAACCATGAAGGTCCCATGCGGGGCGAAACGTTCATCACACGCAAGATCACGAGGGCAGTTGCCGCTATCGAGCACGGTTTGCAAGAGCATCTTTTTCTCGGCAATCTCGATGCCAAGCGCGACTGGGGTCACGCGAGAGACTATGTTGAGGGGATGTGGCTCATGCTCCAACAGGACAAGCCCGATGATTATGTCCTAGCCACAGGCGAGATGCATTCGGTGCGCGAATTCGTTGAGCGCGCCTTCGCCCATGTTGGCCGCACGATTGCTTGGAGTGGCGAGGGCATCGCGGAGGTTGGCTACGAACCGAAGACCGGCCGGGAGCTGGTGAAGGTCGATCCGCGTTACTTCAGGCCAACTGAGGTGGATCAGCTTTTGGGTGACGCCTCGAAGGCTGCCGCGAAGCTTGACTGGAAGCCCAAAACAAAGTTTGGCGAACTCGTAGCAGAAATGGTGACCAGCGATCTCGCCAATATCGAACAGGATGCGTGGCGCAAAGACCGCATGGCGAGTTGAGTGCTTACAGATGCTCGAAACAACGAACGAAATGCCCGTCCGCCGTCCTTATTCACTTCCAGGCAAAAGGGTGTGGGTAGCGGGGCATCACGGGCTGGTCGGCTCTGCTCTCGTTAGGCGACTTCAGCGGGAGGATTGTGATGTTCTAACGGTGGGACGGAACGGGGCGGATCTGACGCGCCAAGTGGATGTGGAGCGGTGGATGGCTCAGGCGCGTCCGCAGGCCATTTTCATAGCAGCAGCGAAGGTCGGCGGCATCCTTGCCAATAGCACCTACCCTGCTGATTTCCTCCACGACAATCTAATGATCGCCGCGAACATTATTCATGCGGCGGCAAGACATGGCGTCGAGAAGCTTGTCAACCTGGGCTCGTCCTGCATTTATCCTAAGCATGCGCATCAGCCAATGGCCGAAGAGGCGCTCCTAACCGGACCTCTCGAGCCTACCAATGAGTGGTATGCGATCGCCAAAATTGCGGGCATCAAACTGGCGCAAGCCTATCGCCGTCAGCATGGCTGCGACTTTGTTTCTGCCATGCCCACGAATCTCTATGGTCCTGGCGACAATTTCGACTTGGCGACCAGCCACGTTTTGCCCGCGCTGATCCGAAAGGCTCATGAGGCGAAGGTCGAGAGGAAACGTGAGCTTGTGATCTGGGGAAGTGGGACGCCCCACCGTGAATTCATGCATGTAGATGATTGCGCCGACGCGCTCGTGCACATCATGAAGGTCTATTCGGCGGACGAGCACATCAATGTCGGCTCGGGCGAGGACTTGCCAATCATCGAGCTAGCAACACTTGTGGCAGATGTAGTGGGGTTCGAAGGCAAGGTCGTACATGACCTGTCGAAGCCTGACGGGACGCCGCGTAAACTGATGAGCAGCGAGAAACTAAGGGCGCTTGGCTGGTGCCCACGGATTGGATTGCGGGAAGGGATTGCAAGCGCTTATACAGCCTTCCTAAATGCTCAAGCGACGGAACGTAATGTCAGAGCAGACCCTTTTCCTGCATTAGCTAAGACTTAATCCGACATATGGTGTTCTGCTCCACGGCACAGAGGTAGCCGAGGCGGGGCGGTCGGGGTGGCGTAGCGCCCCGCCTCGGCGGATTGGAGACACCATGACGACCGAACAGAAGATCATTCGTGCGAAGGTTGGATTGTTGGAGCTCGCCAAGCAGCTCGGCAATGTCAGCCAAGCCTGCAAGATGATGGGCTACTCCCGCGACAGTTTTTACCGCTTCAAAGAGCTGTACGACAAAGGCGGCGACCTTGCCCTGCAGGAGATCAGCCGCAAAAAGCCGGTGATCAAGAACCGCGTCGCTGAGGACATCGAGACCGCCATCGTCGAACTGGCGATCGAGCAACCGGCTTTCGGTCGGGTCCGCATCGCCAACGAACTGGTCAAGCGGGGCTTACGGGTCTCGCCGGCGGGCGTGCGCTGTCTGGCTGCGTCATGACCTGGATACCAAAGCGCCTGAAGGCGTTGGAGGCGAAAAGCGCCCAGGATGGCCTGGTGCTCACTGAGGCCCAGCTTGCCGCATTGGAGAAAGCCAAGGCGGAGAAGGAGGCGCACGGAGAATTCGAGAGCGAGCACCCTGGCTATTGTGGGGCGCAAGACACCTTCTATGTCGGCAATCTGAAGGGTGTTGGCCGCGTCTACCAGCTCGCCTGTCGCGATCGGCCTCTGTCGTAAAGCCGATCGACTATCGCTCAAGCGCTGGGACGGATTTGCCCGCTTCCTCCAGGACGGCCGGATCTGCCTCAGCACGGATGATGTTGAGAAGCCCTTTTCGTCATCCAAGTGCAGATTTCTTCGGCTTTTCCTGCCAGGCGGCTACCATGCTCTCGTAAGCCCTCTCGGCGCGTTCGACGTAGTCCATTTCCTTGTGCCGGATCTCCTTGATCCAGTAGTCCCGGCGGGGGCCTGCCTTGCCGTACTCCCGCGGCGCGCCGGCCTTCAAAGCCGGCTTGCGAAGCTTCATCGCAGTGAAGGCCGGGCGGGCGAAGGCGTATTCCCCATCTCTGGATAATATGTGCCATATCATCACGGCCAGCTTGCGAGCCGTCGCCACGGCCGCCGCGCTGGCGCCGTGCTTCTTCTGGACACGAACGAAGAATGCCCGAAGCGGACCCGGCGCCGTCTTTGCCGACCAAGCCGCCTCCACAAGCATCTTGCGAGCATCGCGATTCCCTTGCTTCGAGATGCGCCCGTGGCGTGCCGGCTGGTCTCCGGACTGCCGCACCTTTGGCGTCAATCCAAAGTAGCTGCTCAGCTTTTGTGCCGTCGGAAAGCGCGACACATCGCCGATCGAAGCCAACGCAGTCGAAGCGACCACCGAGCTGATCCCCGGAATCGTCATCAGGCGTCGGACGCGCGGATCATCGAGAGCCTGCTGCGCCAAGATCTTGTCGAGTTCTGCTAACTGGGTGGAGACACGTTCAAGTTCGGCGACCAGCCGGCCGAGCATGGTCCGCTCTTCGGCGGGCAACGGCAGGCTGTCGAGCCACTTGCGTCCGGCTTTACCGAACAGATGCCCGGTGTATTTCGGGATCAGATTCGAGTGCAGGACCGCCTGGATACGCCCCTTCAATCGAATCACTTGCTCAAGAACACCCATCCGTTCAGCAATCTGGCGTCGACGTCGCAAGGTATCCTCGTCAGCGACCCACACCTCGGGCAGAAAACCTGATGCGTGCAAGCGAGCGAGAATGGCAGCATCGATTTTATCGGTCTTGACCCGGGCATACGCAATTGCCCGAACCAAGCGCGAGTTGGCGACAGCGATGCGTTTGACATACGGCCGCATCAGCCGTTCCACGGCAGCACTGTTTCCGGTTGTCTCGATGACGACCTCATCGTCCGCCCTCAGCGCTTTGGCGGATTTCACTAAGGGCTCGTAGGCGAGGTCGACCCGCAGCTCCTTGGTGATCTGTCCCTTCTCCAAGATCGCCACCTGAGCGAACAATCGGTGGATGTCCATACCGACAACACGCATTTCCGTCCCTCCTGTTGTCCGAGGGAGCCAGCGGGCTTGCACGACATCTACGGATCTGCGCTCGCAGCGCAGCCGGGCAAGTCGTAGGGGCGGCCACGTAACAACTCGAGCTCGCAGCTCATGCTAAGGTCGGCCTGCCGCCGTTTAGTGCTCCCGACACCCCTATCCCGACAGCCCAGCGATATATCTGCATCGCAAGGAGTTCCAGCGGGAAGCGGTGCCGATGTCAACCGGCGTCGAACTTTGACCCCCGATCGGCTTGGAAAATTGACCCCACCTGGACGCGGCCTTTCCGCCGTCTGGCGCGGAGAGCCAGACGGCGGTGGCCGACGTGCTCGCCCGCATCGCGGACACCCCGCAGAGCCGGCTCCCCGAATTGCTGCCCTGGCAGTGGAAGGGGCTGAGCCAGCTGAAGGCCGCCTGAGTATGGCCACGCCGTAGCGCCACCTCTCGCGGCCTCCAGCGTATGCTTACGGAATTGCAGGCGGATCTCGATGCCTGGATCACGGGTCACAATGAGGAACGCCCACATCAGGGACGCTGGTGCTTCGGCAAGACACCGATGCGGACTGTCCTTGACGCCATCCCAATGGCAAAGGAGAAAATGATCGCCGCCTGACTATATCGGACGGGCGACACCCGGCAGCTCTCCAGACACTGTCTGTCAGGTCGAGTTTTCGTTTTTTAAACTTTTCCTAGCAGCCATCCCATCTAAGGAAAATGTGGCGTCCTCGAATTCGTCTCAGCCCCGTCCTGCGATACCAGTATTATGACGGCTCATCTTGTTTTGTTACGAGCCGATTTGGAGTACAGTCAATGTGGCGATTGGTACGCTCGCAAACGGTCTCAGCCAAATTGTTCTGCACCGCCGTCAATGCCTCCTCCCATGCTCTAATCGCAACTGGAAGATCAAAGCCACGCTTGAATGCGCAGTGCGCGCGGCGTCCCATCTCTTGGGTCATAGCCGCATTTTCAATGAACATCCGGATGAGTGCCGCAAGTCCGGCGCCATCGCCAAGCGCTACCGTTTGTCCGCCCCCTTCGGCTTTCAGAATACGGGCTATCTCGCCGTCCGCGTCGCCAACAAAAATGGTCGGCCGTCCCACGGCCGCGATGCCATAATACTTGCTGGGAACAATTAGTCCTTCCAACTCGGGCCTAAGGGATACGAGATGGACATCCGGCACTGAAAGGCTTTCGGCGAGGCGTTCGCGGGGCTGGTAGGGACGAAAGCGGACAGAGGCTAAGCCACGCGCAGCGATTTCACCTCCGAGCTGTCGGGAAAGCGCGCCACCACCAATGAACAGCCAGACGACATCGCACTTTAGGCCGGTTTCTTCTCTTCTGGCCGACTTCACATTGCGATCCTGTTCAAGATACGCGATGGCCTCAATCAATGTATCAACCTCATGCGCACGGCCGAGATTGCCAGAATAACCGACAACGAATTTGTCCTCCAAACCCCATTCTTGCCGGAGAGAATTGGTTGCATGAGGAAACGGCTTAATAAGCTCACCATTCGCCCAATTGGGAATAATACGAATGCGCTCTACAGGCACCTCGAAACGCGCCAACCTCTCTGCCATGCGCTCACCGATAACAATATTCATTTGAGCTTGCTGCAAAGAACGATTTCGCAGCGTGCGCATGAAATTATATGCCGTGCGCCGCAGAGATTTCCGATCAACATCAAGCTCTTCCAGCACTTCGGGGAAGAGATCCTGCAGCCAGTTCACCAAATTTGCGCGGCGCATCCTCGCAATTGGCGCGGTCACGACCGAGAGCATTGGAGGGTCGGTCTTCGCGACAATGATGTCGCCACGGCGCGACACCTTCCAAAGCGTCCAGGCAGCAGAAAGGTAGAAGGTCAGGTAGTCGATTGCACGGCCGACGAGATTATGCCGCCCAAAACGGGAGGTCCAAACTCGGTAGACTACAACGTTCGAGATCGTCTCGCGACCGGGTAGCCGGATCTCAGGCGCATCGTAAAGCTGGCGGCTCGTAATGACGCAGATTAGTTTGCCGCGCTTTCCCAGTGCAAATGCGAGATCTGACAATATTTGGCTCGTTGCGGAATGGTCGGGATGGAAATAGCGATTGATAAAAATTATTCGCATGGTGGAACAGATGCGTCTGCGATTGGAGCAAGGTTCCCTGAGCGCGCGCGCCAAGAGGAGTTGTTGCGCATGGGCGATAGCAGCGGCCGACGCGGAATCGGCCGGGAATAAGCGGGGACAAACGGGAGGATATTATTCACTCACTGATTGTCGTTCTCGCGCCGAAGTCTCCGCGGCACAAAAGGTGCCTTGGCTTGCGCGGACAATACTCCCTGCGGAAAGTGGAATTGCTTGTCAGCCATTTGGTTCGTTTCACTAAACTTAAACTGACGCTGCTCCGGGTCGCCCCGTGAAAATCACATGTTGCAGACAGATAACGTCCACAATCCGGAAGATGATTACGTGCGGGCTATCGATAGCGGCGTATACCCTCGTTGTCGGTCAACTCAATGCCAGCCATTTCAAAGCGTTCTTCATCACGATCAGCGTTGCCCAGTGCGGCTCCGTCTTACTTCACTCGAACTCTCGAATTGTTACGACGCCCATCTGAGCCTTTTCAGCGAAGTCGTCATGCGTCCAGTTCAGCAGCCCACGGGCCGCTCTGCATTGCGAAGCGGTGATCATAATCACCTTATGCGGGAGCGCGGGATTGCGCGATGCTGCCTTCATCAGCGTCGACTAGTGTTCCGGCCCAAACATTCGCTACCCATCCGCCGCGAGCACTTTTGCGAATGTTTGGGCCGGAACACTAGTGCACTGACGCAAACAGAGGATTTACACGCGGCCTAGTTCGTGCGATTTTGCTGATATGGCACAAACCGTCAGCATCATCATCGCCTCTGAGGACCGCGCGCGTTTGGCGGCGGTTATTGAGGATCGCAACAGCGCGCAGAAGCACGTTCAGCGGGCACGGATCGTTCTTCTTTCGGCAGACAGGCTGCCCGTTCTGGAGGTGGCGAGGCAGATCGGTGGCAGTCGCCCGGCGGTGTGGCGCTGGCAGTTGCGATATGCCGAGCAAGGGGTGGATGGCCTCTTGCGGGACAAGACGCGCAAGCCGGGTAAAGCCCCTGTTCAGTTGGAGACCGTGGCCAGGGTGCTGGCGCTGCCATGCTCCGAGCCACCCCATAACGCGACGCATTGGACCGGCCGGGCGGTCGCCAAGGCTGTCGGCGTCAGCTTGCGGACGGTGCAACGCATCTGGGATGGGCATCGCCTTCAACCTCACCGCTTACGCACCTTCAAGATGTCCAACGATCCCGCCTTTGCCGCGAAAGTGGAGGATGTCGTCGGCCTGTACATGGAGCCGCCCTGTCATGCCGTGGTGCTGTCCATCGATGAGAAAAGCCAGATTCAGGCGCTCGATCGCACGCAACCCGGCCTTCCGCTGAAGCCCGGCAAATGCGCAACCATGACCCACGATTATAAGCGGAATGGCACCACCACCCTGTTCGCCGCGCTCAATATTCTCGATGGCACCGTGTTGGGGCGTTGCATGCAAAAGCACCGGCATCAGGAGTTTATCAAGTTCCTCAATGCGGTGGAGCGCGCCGTTCCGGCGGGAAAGGTCATCCATGCCATCCTCGACAATTACGCCACCCACAAGCATCCCAAGGTCAAGCAATGGCTGGCCGACAATCCGCGCTGGGTCTTCCACTTCACGCCCACATCCGCATTCCCCGCCTTCGCGGGGACAGGCTCTGGCTCAACGCCGTCGAGGGCTTCTTCTCAGTCATCACCCGAAGGCGCATCCGTCGCGGCGTCTTCAAATCCGTCGCCGAATTGGAAGATGCCATCCGCCGCTACATCCGCGATCACAACGGTCACCTCAAGCCCTTTGTCTGGACGAAATCCGCCAAAGAAATTTTCGGCAAACTCAAGCGCCTGCCTGCACCATCTGATTGAGTCAGTGCACTAGCCGTTCTTATGCGTCCGAGCAGGCTATCTTCTTTCCGTTCTTGCTGGGCGAGGTGATCCGTCCTGTGCGGACACGTCCGGCAGGCTGATCGGCTCGAGTACGCTGTCGACGCGCTGAAGGTGGATGGTCCGGGCTCCTGGGGCGGTCATGCCCCACCATTCATGGCCCGGACGATTGCAGCCGGAAGGCAACGAGGCTGAACAGCTCGGCCTCCGGGCAGCACGAGGCGAGTGCCACACGGATGCGGCTCGCGGTCTCGACGAAACGTCCGGCGATTTTCAGCAGGCGCAGGCGAATGCTGGCGAACTCGCTTTGCCGCAAAGGATGCCAGGACGGCACGCAATCGCGCACATCGAGCATCAGCCAATAGGCGGCGGTGTGCAGAATGAGCCGCATCTGATTAGCAAGCGGCGATCGGCAGCTGGTGCGATCGGATGCGAGTTGCGCTTTATGTTGCTTGATCAGATTCTCTGCCTGTCCCCTCTCGCAGTAGAGGGTCGCATAGATGTGCTCGGCGTTGCCTTTCGCCAGCGAGGTGACGGCATAGCGGATGTCGAGCCCGCGGCGGAGCATGTCGTCCTCATGACTGGCGCTCGCCTCGATACGTGCCACAACACGGCGCTCCCTGGCCCAGGATTTTGCCGCATAGCGCGTTTCGGCGAAGCCGCGCAGAACGGCAAGTTGCTCCTCGGCGCGGCGCGTCCGGATATCATCGGCCTCCGGTTCGACCAAGCGGTCGAGCACGGTATTGCCAGCAAAGCCGAAGACATAGTCGATGCCATTGGCCTCACACCAGCTCATAACTTCTTCTTGGCCGTAGTGACTATCGCCACGAATGGTGATGCGCGTATCGGACCAATGCCGGCGAATGCGATTGATCAGACGGCGCAGTAATCCACGGACTTCCTTGCCTGAGGGCGTCTTGCCCGGACGCAGGATCATGGTGACCGGGCGGCCCGTCGCTGTCTCATAGATGTGGATCGGCAGAAAGCAGCGCTCGTCGTAATGGGCGTTCCATTCCGACAGTTTCTGATGGCCGTGCACCACGTCGAGCGTGTCATCGATGTCCAGCACCACCGATGCCGGCGGCATCTTGTAGCTCCGGCACCAGATGTCGACGAGCGCATAGGTCAGGCGGATGATCTCCTTCAGCGTCGGCGCGTTCTCCCAGCGCGAGATGGTCGGCTGCGAGCATAGATCATTGCCCGTGTCGGGCAGCCGCCCGCAGGCAAGCTTGAAGGCGGCATCGCAGCGCAGCCAGTCGAAGTCATTGCCATCCGCGTAGCCGCAGGCGATCGCCAACATGCGCCCTTTCAGTATGTCCTCAACTGTGTGCGTAATATGCGCCCGATCGCGCCGGTCGGCGATCAAAGCAGCGAGAGTTTGGGAGAGAGCCCGCCGACGCTCGGCAAGCGCGAGCAGCATGACGCCGCTGTCGGAGGAGAGACGACCGCCATCGAAGGCAGCTGTGACTTTCTTGCGCGACACGGCTGGATAGGGAACGGTGAGCGGGCTATCGTCGGTCATGGCGGGTGTGGCTCTGCGCTGCGGCGCGCATAGGATGGCTGCGACACCCATTTCCTACGCAAGTTCAATGCCTTGCGCCACATTCGCCAGCGCAATTTCTAACTGCGGCTGAATAAGATCGGCTAGAATATGCTCTGCCGCAGTTCAGAATTGTCGGCCATGCCCCGTCGAGCAGATCGAGCCGTAGCGCTTTGGCACCGGCAGCATCCTCATCCCCCGCACCAAGGCAGATGTCGCCGGCGAGGGACGGATCGCGTATCTTTCACCCGATACAGTTCCCGGTGCTGCATCGGTGGATCATGGAAGCCGAACTGGCAAGCGCTCCGTTGTTTCGTTCGCTTCACCTGCGTGGCGTTGCCGACGGCCCGCTCTTCACGTTATCCCTTCGCCGCCTCATCAAACGCTCCACGAAGCGAGCCGGCCTCGATCTCCCTCTGAGAGCCGACCTTTCCGGCCACTCTATGCGCATCGGCGCTTCTCGGCATTGGGAAGCGGGCAACCAAATTGACGGGCTAAAGACTATCTATGGATCTCTGCTCGATGGATTGCGTCGATCGCAGGAAGCGAAAACTTGCGGGCGGCGCGTTGATCAAATTGTTTCGAGCCACAAATTGGCGAACGCGTAATAACCTTCGAAGAACTATGGGACCGCTTGGCTTCTCCGTCCGGTGATGACCAACCAGAACTAGATTTCCGTTTAAATCGAAAGCCAGTGACCTTACCAAGAAGGCTTCATCCAACTGGCTGCTCATCGGCGACATTGCCTTCTGCTGGCACGATCTTAGAACCAACGTAGATAGCCCGGATCACCCACTGCATGTGTGAGCTCATCGCGCGCGATTGTCATGGTTACAGTCGTGACCGCCAACGACTGAGAATATCATTTCACAGCCAAACGTAATTGTCAGAGCCTTGTTCGTGATAAGGGGAGACGAGGTTCAGCGTCCTCAATTTGTACCATCCCCATCGCATTAGGCGTCGAAGCCGAGCTACCGCCAGACCAGGGTCTAAGGCCCTGCGCACTAGCGTCGACGTTTCTCGGCGATATTTCATGCGCGCGGATTTGTAGCTGGACCTGTCACCGCCCCCAGGTGTTGAGGCCATCTGCTACACGATCATCTGAAATACGCAACCTCGGTCCCCTGCGTCAGGTACGAGATTTCGCAGTCCCACATCTCGATCCGCTCGATCAGCTTGTGAGAGTTCCCAGAGTTGTCGCAAGCTCAAGTAGCTTTCGTGAGCCTCTCGCACCGTCGATCGAAGGAGCCCATCGGATCTGTCATCGTCGGGGTGCCACGTGGAGGAGGCCGCCGGCGGATGCAGACAATACCGTCGTAATCGTTTCGTTGCTGGCCAGCAGGAATTTGGAACGGGACAAGCCCTCGCCCACCGCGTGTGGGAAATCACTTGCAGATGATGGGATCTTGAACGGTCGAGGCTTAGGATCCGGGCGCGCCCAGTAACAGTCCCGTAGAGTTAGGGATGGTGCGGGCACCGTGGCTGAGGCGCCGTCGCTCAATGAGAGATGCTGCAACAGTGGAATTGAGCTCAAGCTCGCCGCTTGCCTATCCCGAGCGACGACCTTCGCGTCTGTGAAGAAGCAGGGGTTGCCGGCGGAACCGAAAGACTTTCCCAAGAACTCCAGTGCAGCAAGAAGCGCAGGCCGCCGATATTGAATGTTTGAATCGCGCCCGGATCGTCCGATCTGACCAAAGTTTCATTGGCATTGACCTGCATGGATCAGATGACCACTTCATTGCTTCGCTGGGGTCGATGTCGCCTTCGGACATCGGATGAATCTGCTGCCCGAGCCTATGTAGAAGGCAGCGTCGGCGTGGGAATAACCAAACGTGCCGGCTTCCAGGCGTTGCGGGATGTCACCGCGCGTGCGTTGATATTTCGATGTCCTCGACGCCAAACAGAAAACGGCAAAATGTGAGCTTTGATACCGCATGACCGGGAAACCGGTGACTGTGCCGGGATGGGTCATCGCGTGAAGACGCATCCGTGCCTCGGCTTTCCTATTGTCCGCCAGCGAAGGCGAAAATCGAAAGGCAGCCGAGAACGCCATCATCGATTTCCGATTACACTTGCAATTACCGTCACGCGGCGAGGGAGAGCTACGCTAGCGATGCCACCGGCCAGGACCTTTTGTGGTGTGATGGGTACCCGGTTACTTGCCAACGTCGGATAGCTACGGCGGTCCTTTGATTGCTTCGGGAATGGAAAGCCCGTGGGATGGCGCATATTGCTCTATCTCGGCACGCTTTGGCATCGACGAGCGTCCGGTACCAAAGCGCTTGCATCAGGTGGAAATCCCGACCTTCCCGCCCGTCGAGAAAACCCAGCCGCAGGGAGTTATACCGATAGAGAAAATATAAGAGAGCCCGGGTGGTCACCGAAAGTCTGGCGTAGATCTTCTCCTTCACGAACCGTCGGCGGCGCGCCTGCAGGCTCGTCTGCCCATTTGCATATGGGTCAATATTGAGCGATCCATACCGGCCAGTTGAGATTGAGGACGGCCTCCCGCGAGGCGTGACTGTTGTGCTTCGCCGTCCACCAGGTCAGCGAGTTCCAGATCGATGTGGCTGAGGCCCACGCCCAGATTGAGAGTGCACCAGCCAGGTACGCTGTCTATGCTCGTCCATCCACCGCTGTTCGCAGTGACCGCGGCCGTTGCGCCAGAGCCGCGTAGCTGGGAGCTAGGCTCGATGACGCCATGAGCGGATGCGCCGCCCGGGGAAACGGATGCGGCGCTGTACCAGCAGCCCGTCAGACATGTTCACCGGCTTTGGCAACGGCTTCCAGGAGGGTTTGGCGGGCTGTGCGGATGTGACGATCCAGTCGGCATCGATCCGCAGCTGCCAACCGCCGCGACCAGCGAGTTGGTCAATGCCGAAGTTCATGTACGTTGCGTAGTTCACCCAAGGGTTTACGACGACATCAGCCCCGAGCGCGTGGCGGACTCGGTAATGTTTTGTCTCGCGAGCCGCTGTCGACCACCGTTAAAGTATCGCATTGATCTCCGGAGACTCGCGATGCAGCGCTCGATGTGCTGCTCCTCGTCGAGCGTTCGGCTGGTCCCATGAATGAGCCGATCGCGTCTCATGGGGAGATGTCACCCGCTGCCTATGCCGCCGGTTTCTTCGCCACGGCGATTAGCGACATTGCAGGCGGCGGTATCCGTCCAGACCCGAGAGAATGTCTGCTGCTCGAACCCGACCTCGCGCAGAAGTATTCCAGACATCTTGATCGACCAGAACTTGATGTGGCCGTGATCCCAAAGCGCGGTGAAATGATCGTCCAGCTTTCCGGATAGCGCCAGAGCGAGATTTTTGATGTAGCCGTGGTAGGGAGTGGATAGAATTGTTATTCCGCCGGGTTCCAACAGATCATAGAGCGTGATGGCGTAATCGCGCGGCGCGTAGACATGCTCGAGGAACCCAAGGCTGCCCACGGCTGGAAAACGGCCATAGCGTTTGGCGAGGTCCTCGTACGCAGAACCGATCTCGAGGTGGCGGCCGGGATAGGCAGTTCTCGCTTGACAATGCCCTCCTCGGATGATCGGCGCCACAGACGTCATATCCTCTGTCGGCAAGCAAAGCCGCTACGCTGCCATCGCCACACACGAGATCGACAGCCGGCGTGGCCGCCCACTGTTCGAGAAGAAGGCATCGAGCGCGGCAAACGTCGGCTTCAGCAGGATCTTGTGGGAGATCTCGTTACGGTATTCGCGTACCGGCAGCCAGAGATTTCGTTGATGGCGATATTGCTCATTTCGTGTCTCGACCCCGTGGTTTTACGACTCGTGCCGGATTTCGGCGACGATTAGGTTGGCCGCGACGTTCTTCACGACGACGGCGCGAGCGCCGACGATGGTGCAGGGGCCAACTGCACGCCTGGACGCACGAAGCATTGACACAGATCCAGGCGTCATCGCCGATAGTGATCGTTGGCTTTATCAGCGGCATCGTCGGTCGCGGTAATCATGGGTTCCGGCGCACAGGTGGGCACCTTGCGAAATCGTTGTTCGGGTGCCGATGGTGATGGGGCCAAGGGCGTAGACAATTGCGTGATCGCCGATCGCGCTGTCGTGTCCGATGGAAAGGTTCCAGGGAATCGAAATGCGAGCTGTCGGATAGATTTGCGCCCGCCGACCAATCGTATCCGAAAAGGAGCAGCAAGCCGCGTCACCATGCCCACATCGGCCTTGGACTGAACGCAAAAAGCGGGTGCGCGAGATCCCAGAGCACGCGGCCCGCAATCACCTTTCGGCTCCATTTACGAGCAGCACGATTGGTCGCGACGTCGATCCTCATTGCGTTCGATCCGTCACACTGTCCCAATTGCCACCAACCTTTTCCATCGTGACTTGCAGCCGGCGGAGATCGGGGGGCCTCGCGTGGCGACGGCCAGAGCGCATCAGTGCGCCCCCGCACGTCGTACACGATAAGGCCTATCCATTCCCGTAGGGCAAGCCATAGACTGTGACGATCTGCGGATACTCCGTCGCAAAGACCGGATAGGGCACGACGTCGAAGCCTGCATGTCGGAAGACGCCGACCGCCCGGGGCATATGAATGCCACTTGTAACGAGCAGCCAGCGCCCCGTTAGGCCCGTCACCATTTGTCAAAAGACGGCGGGTGTAGTGAGCGTTCTCGTAGGTAGTCGTCGAGTGGAGCTCAAGGTGACTCGCTCTTCGGAAATGCCTTTTCCAAGCGCGAGAGCGCGGACACGCTCTGTCTTCGGTCCAGTCACGAGAACGAGAACGAGACGCAGGCTCGGTGCGCGCTGCGAGCGCCACACCGGCCTCGAAACGCGCGTATTCTGCGCGAGCACTATAATCCCTTCGGGGCATCGAGGCTGACCTCGTCGGGTCGAGGAAATCGCTGTTCCAGCGCCAGTGAGAGCACCTTGCCGAGTGGCATCGCCCACGCAACACAGGCTGTGCGACTATGAGCGCAAGCAGCCCCAGTAGACGCCAGCGAAGTCGCCGTTTTTGGTGATGCGAAGCCGCAGAGATCATCACTGACGCGTCTGTTCCAATAGTTTCTCGAGTAGAGGCGGCTTTCATTACGTGAAGGTTACGAAGACCGCTGATCGTCGTTCGTTTTGCACCAACGGTATAGCTCTCCATGTCGGCCGCGACGTGTGCCCAGGAGAAGTCGCGGATCATCCAGTCACGCCCCCGAGCGCCCATGCGCTTGAGTTCCCGCGTGGCAACACCATGGCCTCGGATAATGCGGCCGCGAGCGGCTCGACTCCGTGGTCGATCCACCAGCCGCACCCGTGCGCCTGAGCCCCTCCCAGGGCGCGCCCCTCGTGCAGATGACCGGCGTGCCATTGGCCAACGATTGGCGACGACCATTCCAAAGTTTTCCGTGCTCGTTGGGAGGACCACAGATCGGCACTCCGGTAGGCCTCCAGCTTGTCGTCACCGTACACAGCGTCGCTGAAGTCCACCCGCGATAGGTCGAGACGCTCTACTTCAGCACGCAGTTCATCTTTGTAACCGTCGTCGCAAGGCCCAACGACGCGGAGGTCCCATAGAGGGTACTTGCTGTAGACCAAAGCCCAGGCTGCGATCAGATTGTGGGAGCCTCTGATGCGATGAACACGCCCCAGATACAGCAGTGATCGTCGAGCGGCCCCTTCCGTGCTAACGCCTGATATGTGCGGCGCGGGAGATGCGGATGGCCAGATCCGTCGGCATGTCGATGCCGTTCGGAATCAGCGCCACCGGTGCCGTCAGCCCGTATCCGCGAATATCCTCGACTCCTTTTCGCCGTAGCGTGGAAGCAGGTGACTGCGGCGAGCGCATCGTCCTGCACCAGCGCGGCAAACAGCCGTTTCTTTTGGGCGGAGAATTGGAAGGCACCAGGGCCCAGCATGCCGTGCGGCGACACGACGAGCGGGCAGCCGGTCCGGGCGGCCGCCCAGCCCGGATAACGTTCGGCAGGCGCCAAAGCCCGCTGCTATGAAGAACATGCCCCTTTTGGCCCGCCGCCATGACCGCCTGCTTCAACGACCGCGATCCGAGCAGCGTTCCAAGTCCTGGAAGTCGGCCCTGTCGGGACGATGGAGCGAAAGTCCCTTCAGTTCTGCCGGTGCTTTGTCTGCGAGCGACAGCGCGAGAACATCGACGACGAGTTCGCGTGTGTGAAGCTCGATGACGAGCCGCCGCAGCCACGGCGTAGTGCCGGCAGCCTCGTTATCGAGACTGACAATGACCTGGACGACGTGGATCGGGATCGATCGCAAGGTTCGCTAGCCCGCCTCGCCCGAAATCTTGGATCGGCCGACGTCAGTCCGGGATCGAAGGAGTTTCAACATTGGTTTTTCGATGAACCGCCAGAACACCAAGCTGAACGCGCAACTTGCCCCGAAAAGTGATCACAAAAGAGGTCGCTACCCAGGCGAGGCCACTCCCTAGCCGTTCTTATGCGTCCGAGCAGGCTATCTTCTTTCGTCTGCTGGGCGAGGTGATCCGTCCTGTGCGGAACGTCCGGCAGGCTGATCGGCTCGAGTACGCTGTCGACGCGCTGAAGGTGGATGGTCCGGGCTCCTGGGGCGGTCATGCCCCACCATTCCGTCCCGGACGATTGCAGCCGGAAGGCAACGAGGCTGAACAGCTCGGCCTCCGGGCAGCACGAGGCGAGTGCCACACGGATGCGGCTCGCGGTCTCGACGAAACGTCCGGCGATTTTCAGCAGGCGCAGGCCAATGCTGGCGAACTCGCTTTGCCGCAAAGGATGCCAGGACGGCACGCAATCGCGCACATCGAGCATCAGCCAATAGGCGGCGGTGTGCAGAATGAGCCGCATCTGATTAGCAAGCGGCGATCGGCAGCTGGTGCGATCGGATGCGAGTTGCGCTTTATGTTGCTTGATCAGATTCTCTGCCTGTCCCCTGTCGCAGTAGAGGGTCGCATTGATGTGTCGGCGTTGCCTTTCGCCAGCGAGGTGACGGCATAGCGGATGTCGAGCCCGCGGCGGAGCATTCGTCCTCTTACCCGCGCTCGCCTAGATGCGTCCACAACACGGCGCTCCCTGGCCCAGGATTTTGCCGCATAGCGCGTTTCGGCGAAGCCGCGCAGAACTGCTTGCTCCTCGCGCGGCGCGTCCGGATATCATCGGCCTCCGGTTGGACCAAGCGGTCGAGCACGGTATTGCCAGCAAAGCCGAAGACATAGTCGATGTCATTGGCCTCACACCAGCTCATAACTTCTTCTGGCCGTAGTGACTATCGCCACGAATGGCGATGCGCGTATGGACCGATGCCGGCGAATGCGATTGATCAGACGGCGCAGTAATCCACGGACTTCCTTGCCTGAGGGCGTATTCCCGACGCAGGATCATGGTGACCGGGCGGCCCGTCGCTGTCTCATAGATGTGGATCGGCAGAAAGCAGCGCTCGTCGTAATGGGCATTCCATTCCGACATTTCTGATGACCGTGCACCACGTCGAGCGTGTCATCGATGTCCAGCACCACCGATGCCGGCGGCATCTTGTAGCTCGGCACCAGATGTCGACGAGCGCATAGGTCAGGCGGATGATCTCCTTCAGCGTCGGCGCGTTCTTCCAGCGCGAGTGGTCGGCTGCGAGCATAGATCATTGCCCGTGTCGGGCAGCCGCCCGCAGGCAAGCTTGAAGGCGGCATCGCAGCGCAGCCAGTCGAAGTCATTGCCATCCGCGTAGCCGCAGGCGATCGCCAACATGCGCCCTTTCAGTATGTCCTCGACTGTCGTCATATGCGCCCGATCGCGCCGGTCGGCGATCAAAGCAGGAGAGTTTGGGAGAGAGCCCGCCGACGCTCGGCAAGCGCGAGCAGCATGACGCCCTGTCGGAGGAGAGACACCGCCATCGAAGGCAGCTGTGACTTTCTTGCGCGACACGGCTGGATAGGGAACGGTGAGCGGGCTATCGTCGGTCATGGCGGGTGTGGCTCTGCGCTACGGCGCGCATAGGATGGCTGCGACACCCATTTCCTACGCAAGTTCAATGCCTTGCGCCACATTCGCCAGCGCAATTTCTAACTGCGGCTGAATAAGATCGGCTAGAATGGTCAGAACCTTGGCGCAGGCGCTGATGATCGGGAAGTGCGCGAGATAAAGAACATAGGACGCGTCTCCAATGCGCACGAGCCAATTGGGCACAGCGCGTTGTCGCCGCGCCTGAGTCCGACGAGACCGGCGGCCAGGAGGGCCGATCCGAAACCATATCCGAGTGAGACGATCTCGGACCGCCCGGCATTGAAGCAGGTTCTTGACGAACATCTCCCCTACCTCGAACACAGCGCAGGCCGCGTAGATTGTCGTGCCGACCGCAGCCCATAAGGCTGGCGCTCTAACCATGTGGCGGACGCTCATCCACGCACTCGCCACGCCGAAGCCGAAGATCGCGAAGTAGTGCGGCGTGAGGAAGTGAAGGATGAATTCCGGCCCGCGCCAGCTGGTCGCGGTCGCCAGCCACCAAACACCCAGCACGGCGACACTTGTTAGACCTGCAGCAGGAGAGATGATGCAGATCCCGAATATGACATAGAAGACGATCTCGTAGTGAAGAGACCACGCCACGATAATGAGCGGGGCACCTGTTCCTCCAACGACTGCCGGATCCTGCGGAACGAGGAGCAGCGTCTTCAGCAAGACGAACATGTCGGTGGGGACGCCATCGCGAAATGCGGGGATGGCCAGCGCGATTATGCCGACGCCGGGAAATATTATGCAGTAGGTGGGGTAGATGCGTTCCACCCGTCGCACGAGGAACCGCTTCACCGCAGCGGGATGGCCAAAATCGCGGTGGTGGACGTAATAGATGAGAATCCGCTGAGCACGAAGAAGAACTCAAACCCCAGACGAGCCGAAGCGGAAGAGCTGAGCGAACAACGGCTCGCCAAAATATTTGTCCGCGGCGAAGCATCGCCGATGTGAAACGCCACAACCATCATTGCGGCGATGCCGCGGCAGGCTTGAATGTAATTGAAGGTCATCGTTGAGGCGATGCGACTGCTGGATGTCATCGTGCAGTCCGCCGCATCCTCACTACCGGTGCGCTAGGGGCGCGTTTTCAGGCCATGCGAAATTGCCGCTCATCTAGGACCGCGCATGCGCATTGTGTTGTATCGGGGACCGGATGACTGCGCGGATCGTGATTGAAATCACACTCGTTGTTCGGCAGTGAAATAGCGTGGAGCGGTGTTGCAGGTGGCACCGCCTCGATCAATCGAGCACCATTGGTCGGCGTCATAGCGACGGCCGACGCGACGAAGCGGCTCGGCGTCAATTCAGATGCCTAGTTTCTCGTCCCATGACGACGTAACGCCCGCCAATGGCGATATTCCCCAAGTGCCAACAAGGCATCTTGTCGCTGACCGGGAACGACTGGAAGTAAAAGGCGTGATACGAGCGTCAACATGCTGCCTTCTTAGCGGTTGCCGCTTGCGCGGAGAGAGACCGTTTTCCGTACAAGCGCTTCGTATTCGGTCACTGCATTCGAAACGTGATGGCGTGCGGCGTAGGCGCTAGCCCGGGATCTGAGCTTTGCAGCGAGTTGTGGCTCCTCCTGCAGGGCGACGAGATGGCCTCGAAGCGCACACCAGTCGCCGATCTCGAAACCGAGGACTGCGCCCGCCGCCGCCATGTCTCTCGAATCCTGACTACAGAAGCTGGTTATGACCGGCGTTCCGATCACCATCGATTCAAGCACTGTGTTCGAGAAACCTTCATACTCAGAGCACAGAACGGTGACGCCAGCAGCCTTTATCACCGGATATGGGTTTTCTAGCCAGCCATGCAGCGTGACCCGCGTTCTGATCGAAAGCTCATCCACAAGTGCCTCAATTCGGGGACGCTGGGGTCCATCGCCCACGAGGTCGATCGCCCAGCTGAATGCGGGACCAAGAGCATGCGCCGCGTAAAGCAACGTATCGACGCGCTTGATGGGATCGAAGCGCGCCACCATGCAGATGCGAAGCGGACCTGAGCCAGCCACGATGTCCGTATCTGGTGATTGCGGCCCTGCCAGTACGTTGACGCGATCAGCCTCAATCAGATTGGGAACGCGAATGGCCGTCTCAGGTTTGACCCCATAGTGAGTGATGATCTCGTACAGCCCGTCCTCGGAATTGGCAGCCACCAGGTCGGCGCCACCATAGCTCATACGGTAGAGAGGCTGACGAACTCGCGCGTTGATCGGACCGGAGAATTTAATGCTCTCCGTATAGGGTCGGGTGATCTCAGTCATGATGAGGGCAGGGCGGTTGCGCAGCGCGCGACTTGCCGCCCACAGCAGGACGTTGGGGTAGAGGCCGAGAGAGATGACGGCTTCATGCCTTCGCCTTGAGAGAGCGCGGCGTAGGGCGAAGACGGCTTTGGCATAGTCCCTCTTGCCCCGCCATCCGAGCGACTTGAAACTCTGCCCCGCGCGCAGTTCTGGTGCGGGACATGCGCACAAGGCAATACCGTCCGCGGTGCCCCCGAAGAGATGCTCGAGAAGAAGTCGGAATCGCCGCTCGGCTCCACCGCCTCCGATCGCACTGCCGACAATAAGGGTGCGCGGAGCCGGTCCGCTTGGACGGTGCGCAACCTCCCCTCTCGCACCTGAAGGTATGGTCTGGGACACGATCATGCTGCAAATCCAGCCGTGCGGCAGATGAATGTGCCGAGCCGCTCGTTGTAAGGCACCTCGATCCGGCGAACCGCGAAGGGATGGAAGCCGGTGACGTTGATGCCGCGCTCTTGTGTCAACGCGTAGCGGTATCCAGCGCGTGCCGTGGCGGCGCGGACCGCTGCGTCGTGGTTGCCATTCGGGTATGCGATTACATCACACACCGCACGAGTCTCCGCCTCAATGCGAGCTTTGGCCGAACCGAGCTCGCGTTCGAGCTCCCCCACACTGACCCGATCGAGCCAGGCGTGAAAACATGTATGGGAGCCGAACAACACCCCCGCGTTCTGCATTTCGTGTACCTGCGACCAGGTCAGCGGCGGCAAAAGCCGCATGTTTTCCGGCGCGAGCGTCCGGGAAATGTCGGCGAGCACGTCGTCCCGCTCGGGTTGGTCGAGTTCGGCTCAATGCTTGCCGCAGCGCCCGACTCGCGGCGCGCTTCTCGTCCCGCGTTTCGATCGGCAGGCTCAATGGCGCGATCCTGCCGCCAGGCAGCGGACACCGCTTCGACGTGGCGAAATGAATGAGGGCCGAGATGCGCGTCGGCCACGGCAGCTGTCCGCTGTCAAGATAATCCGTTGCAAGGAAGATGGCGAGCGGCACCCCCTCTTCCCGCGCGATCGGGAAGATATGGTCGTAGTTGTCGGCGTAGCCGTCGTCCACTGTGATAGCCACCATGGGCCGCCTGCGGCTCTCATACCTATCGCCTGACGCTAGGCGGTCGAAGCCTCTGGCAATCGTGACCACGTCGTAATGAGCCTTCAGATAACCGATTTGCGCCCGGAAGCGATTCGGGGGCATTCGGTTGAGATAGGGGTACTCACTAGCCAGCCCAACGCTGTGATAGGTGAGCACGATGAGGCCATTGCCCCGATGCGAACCCGCACTGCGTGGTAAGCCGGCGGCAGCGGCGATGCCGTAGATGGTCTCTTTGACCAAGGCGCGGAGTCTCAAGATCGGATCGACAGACTATATGCTCCGGCCAAGCACTTCGACCTTCCGAGCGCTCCTCAGGCGTTCGGACACGAATTGCTCATCCCGGACGAAGAGCGCATTGCGTGCTTCAACGCCATTAGGCCCTGGGTTCAACACGCGAGAGAAAGGATCGTAGAAGCGCCGTGCAAATCCAGCTCGCATAACAGCATCTTCAATCCATGGCGTCAAAGTTTCGATCTCAAGAATCTTGAGCTGAGGCGCCGCAAGTGCGTGTGCGGCACCACGTAAAACTTGCTCCTCATATCCTTCCACATCAAGTTTCATCATAGTTGGCTTTGCGTCGTCCAAGACATCATCGAGACGGCGCTGTTCGATGCTCCTTGTATCCGTTCGGTCGAGCTCCGAAACCGGTACGACATGATTGACCGTATCAAGGCCAACTGTGAAATCAACAGAGCCGGCTTCGGCCCCAAGCGCGATTTGCTGGACCGTCACCAGATGCTGAAGCGAGTTTATGTCGACGTTCTCGCGCAAATAAACAGCTGTCATCGGATCCGGCTCGAAGGCCAATGTCTTGGATCTGCACACGCCAGATGCGAGCACGCTATAGCTTCCAATGTTCGCGCCAACATCGACGAACAAGTCGCCTTCCCGCAGGAAATGAAGCGGAAACATCATGTCGGCAAACTCATGCAGGCCTACGTAGATGTTACCAGTGGCGCCTGTCATGCCTCTATGAACAACGAGGCGCTGATCGCCGATCCACGCGACAGCTTTTTTTCCATGCAAGCGCGACGCAATCTGCCAGGACGCAAACCGCAACCACGCGGCGGCTTGTGCTTCGCGCGTCAGTGGATGCGTCGCAATCAGACTCTTAAGGTTTTTGAGGGTCTTCATTGCCGGCTTGGGTATATGGTTCGAGTTCGGACGCCAACGGTTATCTAAGCGTACCCTACTGTCTGCGCCTGCGGCCCGCGCGCTCCGCCGTTTCGACGAAGCTGCGACGCAGTTCGTCGGCGTGCACTTCATAGGAGAAGTATTGCGCCTGCGCCCGCGCAGCCTCGCCCATCGCGGCCCGCCGCTCCGGCGACAGCGACAGGAACTCCTCAATCCGCTGGACGAACGGCCCCGGCTCAAGCGGATCGATGATATAGCCGTTCTCGTCGTGATCGACGAGGCCGCCGACGGCCGGCACGATGCGGGACACGATGCATGGACGGCGCGCCAGCATGGCCTCGTTCACGCCACGCGACCACGTGTCATATCTGGACGGGAAGAGAACGAGATCGGCAGCCAGATAGTAGGGCATTGTCGCCTTGCTCGAGACGTAGCCCGGAAAATGATAGCTTCCGGCCGCGAGATGCTGCTCGGCATAGGCCTTCAGCTCCGGGGTCATCTTGCCGGCCCCGGCCATGATCAGCTTGAGGTTACCGCGCCGGGTTTGCGCCTCTGCGGCGATCCGCACCACAACGTCCGGGGCTTTGAACCAGCTGTGCTGACATATGAAGAGCAGCACCGGATCTCTCTCGGACCAGGCGAGCCCCCGCCTGAGGTCCTCCGCCGCCGCAATGTCCTCAGGGCTGTCAGCGCGTTCCGCGAAATACGTCGTATCGACTGAGTAGGGAACGAAGTAGCGCCGATCCTTTGCAATCCCGGCGTGCTCCAGCACGATTTCGCTATAGCTGCCTCCGTAGTGATGCGCTTGAAAGCGATTCAGAAGAGCCGGTTGAACGAAACGCCACGCCCGCGTCACGACCGGGTTTTGTCGGGTGTTGTAGTAGGGTGTGAGCAGACCGCGGTGGATGACCGGGATGCCCGCCGCGCGAAGCCGCGCCAACAGTCCCACGGCGCCCTTCCAAAAGTAGCCATACTGGAGCGCGACGTACGGCGACCAAGCCAAAACCTGCGCCTTCAGCTCGCCAAGTGTCGCGAAGCCGGAGTTTGGGTATCCAGCCTTCCTTTGCTCGCCCCAGTGGATGGTCGTGCCGTAGTCTTTGTCCTCAAAGGCGTCGTCACGCAGATCGTTGTGGAAGACGCGCACTTCGATGTCCTTCAGAGACGCGGCCAAACGGAACAGCGGCACCTCGAAATGGGATAGCGTTGTGGTAATGATCGCGACTTTCAGCATCGTGGAAAACCTTCGCGAGACTACGGCGACGCGCGCTTCACGAGACTCGCGAAGTAGTCGGTGGCGAGCGCGGGTCGCGGCATGGCACGGTCGATGGCAGCACAAGTCAGATTGGTTGCGGCCCTGAGGCCAGCCGCGACCGGCCGAGTCAACCAGAACCCGCCGAGATCCGCGATGACGAATGTATTGAGCTGGACCGCAAGCTGCGTCGCATAGCCACCGCAGTGGATCAGCTCTTCCACTACGAGCCCTGCGCGCCCGGCGGCCCAGGTGAGGCCGGCCGGCAGTACGCGCCAGTAGTCGTGCGGAAGATCGTGCTGCGGATAGCTGATCGCCTCATAGACCAGAATGCGCCCGCCCGGCGTGAGCACACGGGCCAGTTCGGCCATCAGGCGTGGCTGGTCGGGAATGTCGCCGAGCATGCGTGAGAGCAGGACCGTGTCGACGTCGCGGTCCCCGAGTGGAAGACGATAGATGTCGTTGATGACGATGACGTCCGGGTCGACCGCATAGCGATCCATCCGGATGAACGCGCTGGCGCGCGAGAAATAGCTGCGCCAGGGGCTCGATCCGCACCCAAGATCGAGAACCCGCCCTTGCGACGAGTTGCCGTAGCGTGCCATGGCCGGCAGTAGGTGGCGGCCCTGCAGCCAGCTCCTGCAGGTAAGGCTGTCGAAATCGTTCATTGTGGATGGCGTATCGCTCGCTGCAGGGGGCAAACTCGCCTCAATTGGGACGCTACCGCCCGAGCGAACTGGCGGCGGGTAGGCGGTGGCCGGCATGGCCGATCGCCATCCGCCGCCCAAAGACTACCATTGGCTTCTCAAGGATGAGCCGCAGCGCATAGGCCGCACCGACGGAGGCGACGGCTGTCGCCACGTAAAGCAAGAGCCAGTCTGCCGAAATTTCCAGTTTCGCCAGTATGACGATCACGACTTGCTTGCAAAGGACGTGAACGAGGTAGACGCCATAACTGACCCGACCGATAAACGCCAAAATCGGCGTGCCCAGCAGCCTCCTGACAACTCCCATTCCCGACGGATTCCATTCGCAGGCTTGGATGAAAAGGGCCGTGAAGAATAAAATCATCATGTTTACGATCACAGCATTCTGGTCAGGCGGGGAAAAGATCAGGTAAAGGACCGCTGCTCCGGAGACGAGGCTGACCGTGTTCACCAGCAGGCCCAAACGAGGCCGGTCGTGAAGGGACAATGGCCAAATACGCCACAACCGCGCCGACCGCCAAGCCCCAATAACCCTAGCATAAGATTGTTCGAAAAGCCCAGGCTGATCAGCAGAGCTACGGCCGTCGCCCGATCATGAGCGTCATGGCGAATGCGATGCTACGCGTCGAAAGCGCAGCAAACAGCACGAGGGGCCAGAAAATGTAGAACTTCTCTTCGATGCCGAGCGACCAGGCTTGGCCGAACATGGTGCCCAGTTCCGGTGCGCGGAACTCGGCGTATAAAGAGCAACAGGTCGGGGGCGACGCCCTTGAACGCCAACCACAGGGCTCGCCCGGAGGCGGTGAGCAGAGTGATTAGCGCCATCAGCGCGTACAGAGCGATGACAGAATAGTACAGTCGCAGGATCCGGAAGAATCTCCGGATGTAGAATGATCGAAACGAGAAGGTAGAATGACGCCAGTTCTGAACGAGAATTGATGTAATTAGCCAACCGCTTAAGGCAAAGAAAATCTCGACCCCGCCGGCAAGCTTGAAACTGAAGTTCTGGCGCGGGATATGATTGAGCACCACGAGCAAGACAGCGAACGCACGCATGCCATCAAGGTAAGGCCTGTATTTCATGGTTGCCTTCGAATGCTCATCGCGGCCGGCGTATCCCTCGCAACAGGAAGCGCCCACCGGGCAGCTCCTGCCGTTGTGTTTCGAAGGCGGAGAGCCGCGCGAAGAAAGCGTCGACCGGCTCGGTCATGAGGTCGGGATGAATCTCGCCAACGAACGCGCTGATGTGCTCGAGGATCGCGGGGTCTTGGAACAGCAGGCTCTCCGCGCCCTCGATGTCGAACTTCAAGAGATCGATCTTGGTCACGCCGCACTCCGCCATGAGCGAGGCGAGCGAGCGGACCGCGACCTCCAAGACCTGAGCACCCACCTCTTCGCGGAAGAACCCACCGCTGACACTGCTCGCTGAAAGTGTGAAAGGCATGGCGCCGTCTCCTGCTCCCGCGGCGTACGGAAAGCAGTGGATGTTGTCGTAGCCCGCCGTCGTCTCGCGCAATCTGGCATATATTTCTGGGCTCGGCTCGACAGCGAAGATTTTCGCGTTCGGCCAGCGTAGCGAAAAGTAGACGCTTGCTGCCCCGATGTTGGCACCGAGATCGAATACCACGCCGGGCGGCGCGATGGCGATGTCATAATCCTCGTCGAGGAACACCTCCTTGAGCACGGTGAGGTCCTCGCGTCGCCTGATGGGCCACTCGTGGCGACGCCCGCCGTAGCCGAGCCGCAGCCGCGCGTTGCTGGCAGCACCGAGCTTGCGCCCGGCGAGGAAGCTGATTGCCGCTGCTGCATTGGCGATACCGACAGTGCGGTCTTGGTCGTGCGCCCGGCCGCGCGCAAGCTTGCCGAGCATTCGCGCGACGCCGCCAATGACGCTCATGACCGCATTCTCTTCGTTATTGGAGCCTGGCTTTGCTCCGAGAGTGCCAGCCGCACAATCAGATTGAGGGCGACGAGAAAAACGGCGACACGCACGAGACTGATAATGATCGGCTGGAACGTCATGCCGACGTTGAGGAGCGAAAGGACCACGCTTACGAGCAGCACTTTCGCGAAAAGGCCGGGTAAGTCATCGAATTCGCCACGGCGCCCGAGAGTTGCCAAACACATGCCAAGTACGGCCATTGCCGGCAGCATGCCTTCGAAGCCCCAGGCCCAAAAGAAACTTGCAGGGAGGGTGACCGAAAATCCACCGAACTTCCAGCCAAGCAATTGCGCAAACTCGCCGGAGCCGAAGAACTGAGCCTTCTCGTCGAAAATGTCTCGTGGCAGCAAGGCGTAAACGGGGGTCAGGAAAGACTCGAAGGCATTCTCATAGGGCGAAATGCCGTGGGTGATGTCGAGCAAGGTGGCAAAGGCGCTGACATAGCCCAGCCGGTCGAACATCGAGTTGACATTGTAGGGGTCGTCGATGGAACCGATCGGTTGACCGGTGGCAACTTTGTTGAACGCCAGCTCAGCCGCCGTCAGCTGCCGATTGAAAGCCTCCGAGAACGAGGCCGCCGGCTGACTGACCAGCGCTTGCAGCTCAACGCGATAGGCCGTCACAAAGAGGAAGATCCAGTAGGTTAGGGTGAGCGCGACGATACTAAGAGTCAGTTCACGCGCGACGTTGCCGCGCTGCCCTCTCGCGCCGTTACCGAGCACCCACATGGCGATCAGCTCGATTGCGATGCCTTTTGACGCACTGGCCGTTAAGATCAGCCCATAAATAGCAAGGATGCCGTAAAGCAGCCAATGCTCGCGAACCAGGAGACGACCCTGTCCGCGCGCATAGAAGTAAAGAAAAATGTAGATTTTGGAGAGCTGGCGCAGCTCGTGGACGATCTGATCGAGGGTCGAGACGGAGGCGAAACCTTCGATGTTTGAATACGCCTGCCCTCCTGTCATCATGAGATAGGTAGCTGAGGCGCCGAGCCCCAGAACGCCAATGCCAACTCGCAGCCTGTCGACATGGGCATAGGCGCTCGCGGGTTTCGGTCGGAGCAGACGGGCGGGCAAGCTTTTGACCAACCAATATGACAATGAGCACACGCTCCAGGCGCGATACATCCAGAGCGTTGCCGTCTCGAGCGAATGCTGCGAAATCCTGACCCAGATTGGGTCCTTATAGAGCTCGGGCGCGACAGCTGGCAGCCCAGCCGCCAGCATCCACATCATGCCGACGACGATGATCGGATCAGCAATGATGAGCGTGCGTCTTGAGAGCCAGATTGCCAGCACCGGCATGGTGACGAGTGCGATTAGCCACGCACCAGCGGCCTCTCGAGACAGGTCGAGGATGCCCGGCATCGCAGTCAGGGCCGTCCATGCGAAAATTAGCCGGTTGGCATCGTCTGCACGCGGCTGCACCGCGGACCGCGCCCGGATCGGCGCTCTCAGAGAGGTCGGTGCGGGGTATCGGGTCATATGGCAGCCGACGGCACCTTCGCCTTACCCATGAATGCGCTAAGATCGCTCAGCGCCGCCTTTTGAAAGGGCCACAGGTCGACGAAGGGCACGCTCATTTGCCTTTTTGCAAGGTCGAGAACCACCACCAGAGCGATCGCCTGTGAGACAGCAGCTGCAGTCGCGATCCCTTCGAGCCCGCCGACGATTGCGCCCATCGGCCCGAGCGCCGCGATACCCACGAGGGCTGTCGCTTCACCGATCATGCCAGTCCGCGTGTGGCATGTCGCACGTAGCGCCCTGTCGATCATCTGCCGGGCCCCCTTGAGCACGCCCATGCCCAACAGCAGCATTGTCGCAGGGACCGCCGCGGCGAACTTAGACCCATATAGCAGCGGGATCACCCACGGCGTAACCGCCCCAGCTGCGCCATTGACCAGCAGCAGCACGGCAAAGGCCGCACGCATGTTTGCGACGAAGACCCGTTGACGGCCAGAACTCTCCGTCAGCAGCCGCCATGTCGCGCATCAGCATCAGCCCGAGGCTCTGCAGCACGACGCCGGTCCCGAGTGCGCTCATGGCGATGGCGACCGCGAACAGCCCAGTCTGCGTTGTCGTCAGGAAGACAAGGACGATGGCTTTGTCGAGCTCCGAGGCCGCGTACAAAACCACGTTAGCTTTATGGAACCGCCATCCCGTGCCGGCGATTTCCCGATATAATCCGGCCTGTGCGCGCACTAGCGCCGGGTGTGCCACGGCGGCACCAACGATGAGTGAGACCGTAAGCGCCCCGATAGCCACGACGATTGCGGCCGAAACGTCGAGCATTCCCAACGTCAAGCAGAAGAGCAGCATCAGCAGGTAGCAGACCGGTTGGATCAAGCGGACGGCATTGAGGGACAAAATCGCGCCCCGCCCTTGCAGAATGGCCCGGAAGAACTGATCCAAATGCGACAACGGGACAAAGGCCGCCGCGTACAGCATCATTAGCTCGACATAGCCTCGACGTTGTGACGGGAGGACCAGGGTCATGGCGAGGATCGTCACCGCCGCGGCGACCACCGCAGTCACGATGACCAACTGAAATGCAGTGCTCGTTGCGAGACGTTCGTCCGGTGTCCTCGCGCGCTGGGCAACCGTTAGCAGCGAAATAAACGGCATGCTTGGAAATGCAACGATGCTGCTGCCGTGCGACAAATCGCGCAAGCCTCGATGATTGCGAGACCGCTGTCAGTCCGAAAAAGAAGCGCATCTTCTCGATCCCGATATCCGCTCGCGCGAGCGCGGCCAGCCGATCCGCGACATTGCCCGACGGACCGGCGCGGCGCCTCAAACTCCAATGCGTCAGTGAATTGTCGCCAGCGAGAGATGAAGAACTATGCAAAGGCGTCATTGACTCGAAAGACGAGGCCTGGTGGATCTAAGCGCACCTCCCCCTCCCGTATACCCTCCCGTATAATTGTCGTCTCAATCGTAGCTCTGCGAGCATGATGTGTAATGACACGACGCTCGGGGTCAAGGATGAGATAATGCACGACACTCGGCAGTGAGAAATAGCCTTCCAATTTCACGCCCGTATCGATGCTCGCTGTTCCTGGCGATGCAACTTCGACGATGATTATCGGCTCCGGCACAACGATTTCATCGCCGGGTAATTCATCCCCGCAGTAAACCAGCGCATCCGGCTCATATGCCGTCCGCTCGTCTATGCGAACGGTCATGCCATCAGGCAGCATATGGCAGTTCAGCGCTGCCTGTGAAATGGCGTCGGCCAATGCGGTTGCGATCGCAAACTTGGTCTTGGCGTGGCGTGCGCGTTCCGGGGACATTTCAATTGGCTGGCCGTTCCAAAGTTCGTAACGTCCGCGCGGTTGCTTTTCGGCCCAGGCGAGAAACTCAGGAACAGTCATACGGAGTGCAGCGAGCGCAGTCATATTGTAATCCTACATCAGCCCGCATCGATGCTCAAGTCGCAGCCTGAGCCGTGGTGGCGGGATCTTCATATGATTTCAACCCCAGGGATCTAGCGGAAACCCAGGCGGAAAAGGGTTGGGAATTCGTCCAGAAAAGTGAAGATTTTCAATGGGTGCCCATTTGTAGTTTGGGCTGCTAACCCACTGATATAAAAAGCGTTTTGGCGCCCCCTAGGGGAGTCGAACCCCTCTTTCCAGATTGAAAATCTGATGTCCTAACCGATAGACGAAGGGGGCGCTGTGAGCCCTGCTGATATAAAAAGGATTTGCCGGGAACACAAGTGCGTTACGCCGCGCGCCATCGGCCGCGCTGCGCCTCGCCCTTTCAGCGTTTCTACCGCGCAGGATCGGCCAGATCCTCGATCAGGACCTCGATCTTCTCGCGCCCGCCCCATGTATCGCGCTGCAGGCGCCCGGCCACATGGAACGGGCGCCCGTCTGACCCCGTCAGGGCATCGCCGAGCGGCGTGCCGACGGACCGGAAGGCGATCCCGCCGATGCTGCTGCCACCGGCCGATTTGAGCGTACAGCGAAGATGCGCCTCGCCCATCAGCTTGGGGAAGCTGATCCGGTGGGCAGGGAAGACGAAACGCGGGGCCGGATTACCGGCTCCGTAAGGGCCGGCCTTGTCGATGAGGTCGGCGAGCTCGGATGTGGCGGCTTCGGGCGTCAGCGCGCCGTCGATGGAGAGGGCGAAGGCACTGCGCGCTGCATCGACGCTGGAGGACAGCTCCGCGCAGAGGAATTCGCGAAAAGCATCCAACCCGGCCCGCGAGATGGTGACACCCGCTGCCATGGCATGACCGCCGCCCTTCTTGGCGAGCCCTTGCGCCATGGCCGCGCGGACAGCGTGGCCGATATCGGCGCCCGCGATGGAGCGCGCCGAGCCGGTGCCGTCGCCGGTCTCTTCGTCCCAGGCCATGACGAGGGCAGGGCGGCGGAAACGGTCCATCAGCCGGCTGGCGACGAGGCCGACCAAACCCTTGTGCCAGGCTTCCGAGCCGACTAGCACCAGCGGCAGATCGGGGTCGGCCTCGATCTGGGTCTCGGCGAGGGCCATCGCCTCTTCGCAGCAGCGCTGCTCCATCTCCTGACGCTCGCGATT
The DNA here is from genome assembly GCA_963798805.1 of uncultured Alphaproteobacteria bacterium. Lineage (GTDB taxonomy): Bacteria > Pseudomonadota > Alphaproteobacteria > Rhizobiales > Rhodomicrobiaceae > CAVZCK01. Next base: position 603,883 of record CAWCVC010000010.1, on the reverse strand, counting down.
GAGGCGCGTCAGCGTGGCGGCGGTCCGGGCGGCTTCGGCCTCATCGTCGCTCGACAACAGGCGTGCGCCGAGTGCGGCATCGCCGATACGGCCGCCGGCATTGATGCGCGGGCCGAGAATGTAGCCGAGATGGTAGGGGGTGGGCGCGGCGTTGAGGCCCGCTGCGTCAGCAAGAGCGCGCAGACCAGGATTCTGCCGCCGATGCATCACTTTCAGCCCCTGCGCAACGAAGGCCCGGTTGACGCCGGTAAGCGGTACCACGTCACAGACCGTCGCCAGCGCCACGAGGTCGAGCAGGGCGAGCAGATCGGGTTCGGGATGTCCGGAACCGTACCATCCCGTCCGGCGCAGATGCCTGACCAGGGCGATGAGAAACAGATAGGCGACGCCCGCCGCGCAAAGATGACCCTCGCCGGACAGGTCATCCTGCCGGTTCGGGTTGATGACGGCGACGGCGGGCGGCAGCTCCTCACTCATCTGATGGTGATCGATGACGATAACATCGGCGCCGAGCCGCCGCGCCGCGCCGAGCGGCTCATGGCTGGTGCTGCCGCAGTCGACGGTGACGATGAGGCGGGCGCCGTCCTTCACCAGCCCCTCGATGGCGGCGACGTTCGGGCCGTAGCCCTCGAAAATCCGATCCGGGATATAGATGACGGCGCCAAGGCCGTGGGCGTGCAGAAAGCGCCGCATGAGCGCCGCCGAGCAGGCGCCATCGACATCGTAATCGCCGAAAATGGCGATGGATTCGCCCTTGCGGATGGCCTCGGCGAAGCGCTCGGCTCCGGCCTCCATATCCTGCAGAGAGGTGGGGTCAGGCAGCATCGCCCGCAGGGTCGGCGCCATCAGGTCGGGGACATTGTCGAGCGTTGCGCCGCGCGCGGCCAGGATGCGCCCAAGCAGGTCCGGAAGCTCGTGTTTCTGGCAGATTGCCGTCGCAAGCCGGGCCTCGCTGGCCGTCAGCCGCTCGCGCCAGATCTGGCCCTTGATCGAGCGCGTCACGCCGAGAAACGCGCCCCGAGCCTGCCGGTCATCCTCGTCCCGGAGCTTTAACGCCGCATCCATCGCTATCCCCCGAATTACGGAGGTTAAGCTAACCCGATTCGAGAGGGAAGTGCGTAGACGCCCCGGTATTTCGGCGCGGATGGGGACAACGGCGATCCGACGCGGCGCCGCGAGGGCCAAGCGGCCGGTCAATCTTCGGCGCGGCCGAATTTCGTGGCGGCGTTGTGACGGGTTCGCAGCCAGCGCACCGTTTTAGTTGCCGCGCGCATGATGACGGTGTGGGTATCCAGCCGGTCGCCAGCGAATTTGACGCCGTCGAGCAGCGAGCCGTCGGTGACGCCAGTCGCCGCGAAGATCACATCGCCCTTCGCCATCTGCTCGATGGAGTATTTCGGGCTGAGATCAGTCAATCCCATCGCGGTCGCGCGTTTGCGCTCGTCCTCGCTGAGCGGCGTAAGCCGTCCCTGCATCTGGCCGCCGATGCAGCGTAGCGCAGCGGCGGCGAGCACGCCCTCGGGTGCGCCTCCGATGCCCAGATAGATGTCGATGCCGGTCTCGGCCGCCTCGACGGTCTGGATGATGCCGGCAATGTCGCCGTCGGTGATCAGCCGCACGGCGGCGCCGGCGGCGCGAACCTCCTCGATCAGCTTTGCATGCCGCGCCCGGTCGAGAATGCAGGTGGTCAGATCGGAGACGGCGACACCCTTGGCGGCGGCGAGGCGCTGCAGATTCTCGACCGTGCTCAGATCGAGGTCGACCAGCCCCTGATCATAGCCGGGACCGACGGCGATCTTGTCCATATAGATATCGGGCGCATGCAGCAGCGTGCCGCCTTCGGCGAGGGCGACGACCGCCAGCGCATTCGGCATGGCCTTGGCGCAAAGGGTTGTGCCTTCAAGCGGGTCAACGGCGATATCGACCGCCGGCCCCTCCCCAGTCCCGACCTCTTCGCCGATGAACAGCATCGGCGCTTCGTCCCTCTCGCCTTCGCCGATCACGACACGTCCCTTGATCGGAAGCTTGTTGAGCTCGTGCCGCATGGCGTCGACGGCCGCCCGATCGGCATCCTTCTCGCTGCCGCGCCCGCGCAGTCTCGCGGCGGCGATCGCGGCGGCCTCCGTCACGCGGGCAACCTCGATCGACAGGGCGCGATGCAAGCTTGTCCTGGCCTGATCCTTGGACATCGTCGGGCTTCCTTTTCGCGGCAGGCAGGGAGGAACGCCGCCGCTCGTAGATTAGCAGAAACGCTTTCAAGATGGATGGCATAACGCTGCGGCGATGAACAGCCCCCTACAAGCGCTCGATTCGGATCATCTGCGGCCGTTCGTCCACATGGCCGTCGGCCTCGATTCCTTCGAGCGCAAGGCGGATCGCCGCCTCGGTCGTCTCGTGGGTAATGATTACGACCGGGGTTGGTTCACCCGGCACGCTGGGACGGCCCGAGCCGGGCGGCAGGGCTGAGCCGTGCTTCTGCACGATGCTTTCGAGCGAAATGCCCTCATGCGCCATGCGTGCCGCGATGGCGGCAAAGGCGCCCGGCCGGTCGTAGACGGAGAGGCGGACATAATAGCCGCCGGCATGGGCGCGCATCTGGGCGCGGACATGCGGGGCGAGGGAAGCGGCGGGTGTGGCGAAGGCCGGAAGTCTCAGGCCGCGCGCAATGTCCGCGAGGTCGCTGACGACGGATGAGGCGGTCGGGCCGCCGCCCGCTCCGGGGCCGACCAGCATGATATGGCCGGCAAAATCGCCGGTAACGGCGACGCAATTGAGCACGCCGTCGACCTGGGCCATGGCGCTGTGCTTTGGCAGCATGGTCGGGTGGACGCGCTGCTCGATCCCGCTCTCCGTCTTCACCGCCACCCCGACAAGCTTGATCTTATAGCCCAGCTCGTCGGCCGCCTCGATGTCGGCGGGCGTCATCGAGCTGATGCCCTCCATATAGACGGTGTCGAAGGAGACCTCTGTGCCGAAGGCGAGGCTGGTCAGGATGGCGAGCTTATGAGCGGTATCGTGGCCCTCGATGTCGAAGGTCGGGTCGGCCTCTGCGTAGCCGGCGCGCTGAGCGTCGGCGAGAACGGCCTCGAAGGGCTGACCCTCGTTGCGCATCCGCGTGAGGATGTAGTTGCAGGTGCCGTTGAGAATGCCGACTACGCGGGTCACCTGATTGCCGGCAAGGCTTTCGCGCATGGTCTTGACGATCGGAATGCCGCCGGCGACCGCCGCTTCGAAGTTGAGGGCGACGCCGTTCGCCTCGGCGAGCCGCGCCAGCTCCGTACCGTGCTTGGCCAGCAGCGCCTTGTTGGCGGTGACGACAGGCTTGCTCGCCTTGAGCGCGGCCTCGACGGCCTGCTTGGCCGGCCCGCCATCGCCGCCGATCAGCTCGACGAAGACATCGATCGCGGGACTCCCTGCCAGCGCGACGGGATCATCGAACCATTCGAGTCCGGAGAGGTCGGCCCCACGGCTCTTGGCGCGATCGCGCGCACTGACCGCCTGTACCGCCAGGGCACGGCCGCAGCGGCGCTCCAGCGACGCCCCGTGCTCGGCCAGCAATTTCAACACGCCCGCCCCGACCGTCCCAAGGCCGGCAAGGCCGATCCTTAATGGCTTCATTCATCTATCCAGGCGCGACAGGCTGCAGGCACCAGCAAAGGCGGCGCCCCTTCCAATCCATGATGAGGGCGGCTGAGCGCTGTCAGCGCCCCTGTCCGGATGCCAACGGGATGACGTTATGCATCGTCGTCGCGGCTTCGGATAGGAATTTCTTCACGTTGCGGGCGGCCTGGCGGATGCGCTGCTCATTTTCCACAAGCGCGATCCGCACGAAGCCTTCGCCATATTCGCCGAAGCCGACGCCCGGCGAGACGGCGACGCCGGCCTTTTCCAAGAGCAGCTTGGAGAACTCCAGCGAGCCCAGCTCGCGCATCTGCTCGGGCAGCGGCGCCCAGGCGAACATCGTCGCAGGCGGCGGAGGGATATCCCAGCCGGCGCGGCCCATGGCCTCGACGAGACAGTCGCGGCGGCGTTTATAGGTATCGCGGATCTCGGCGACGCATTCCTGCGGCCCATTAAGCGCGGCGGAGGCTGCGACCTGGACCGGCGTGAAGGCGCCGTAGTCGAGATAGGATTTGACGCGGGCGAGCGCCGCGATCAGCCGCTCATTGCCGACGGCGAAGCCCATCCGCCAGCCGGGCATGGAATAGGTCTTCGATAGCGAAGTGAACTCGACCGCAACATCCATCGCGCCCTTGACCTGGAGGATCGAGGGTGGCGGCGGCACGTCGAAATAGATCTCGGCATAGGCGACGTCGGACAGAATGATCAGGTCGTGCTTGCGTGCGAAGTCGACGACCTCCTTGTAGAAGTCGAGATCGGCGACGAGCGCGGTCGGGTTCGACGGATAGCTCAGAACCAGTGCCAGCGGTTTCGGGATGCTGTGCCGCACGGCGCGGTCGAGCGCGGCCATGAAGTTTTCGTCCGGCGTCGCCGGCATGCTGCGGATCGAGGCGCCCGAGATGATGAAGCCGAATTCGTGGATCGGATAGGTCGGGCTCGGTGAGAGGATGACGTCGCCCGGCGCGGTGATCGCCTGCGCCATGTTCGCAAAGCCTTCCTTGGAGCCGAGCGTGGCGACGATCTGCGTGTCGGGATTGAGCTTCACGCCGAAGCGGCGGTCGTAATAGGCGGCCTGGGCGCGCCGGAGCCCGGGAATGCCGCGCGAGGCCGAATAGCGATTGGTGCGCGGCTTCTGCACCGTCTCCATCATCTTGTCGACGATATGCTGCGGCGTCGGCAGGTCGGGATTGCCCATGCCGAAATCGATAATATCCTCGCCGCGCAACCTCGCCTGAGCCTTGAGCCGGTTCACCTGCTCGAAGACATAGGGCGGCAGTCTTTTTATGCGATGGAAATCTTGGCTAAGGTCTGGCACAGCGGCTCCCTCCCGGGCGCATCTTAGTCTAAGCTGAGCGCGCCGTCCGAAAGCAAGGTCTGGAGCGGAGCGCCGGTTCACTTCTCACACCGCGGGCACTGTGCTTGCCCGCACCGGCTGCCCGCTTATGGGACTATTGGTGTCCCTCGATCGACTTGGCGGCCTCGGCGCCATGTGTCTGCTGTTCCGTGGAAAGGTCCTTGATCGCCTGCTGCTGCTGTTGCGGCGTGAGCAGGTTGCCTCCGATCCCGGTCAGGTCAGGCAAACGAGGATAGCTGGTTTCGGCGCAGCCTGTGAGCGACGCCGCGGCCACAACGCATAATACTGCCGCCGTGAGTTTAATACCGCGTAGCATTATTTTCCCCTTCAGCGTTCCTGGAAACTCCAGGACGCTTCCCCCATTTTACGCGCTGTGATTCTTCAACACCTGAATTCCCATAGCATTTCCGCCGCCGAACGGGAAGAGAGCAGCAAGGCTTTTCTCGCGTTTTGGGGCGCATGGCCGCCAATTGGATTGATGTAACATCGCTTTGTGCGGAGAATTGGGGCAAGACAATAAGAAATTGCCGGATTGTCCCGCTTTCTGCTTGAAGGTGAATTGCTTCGGCAACAGCTTAGACGGCAAGGACCGACTGGGAGTGACGATGGCTGAAGACCAGGGAAAAAAGGACGGCGCCGCGGATGTGCCTTATCTGGTGAAAAACCCGGAAGAGCTGGCGCAGAACATGGTCAGGCTGATGAATGTCGGCAGCTTGGCGCTCGCCCGCTGGCTCGACGATAAGCGCTCAGACGGCCCGCTCAACATCGCAAGCGAAATGGGCGAGGCGAGCACGGTCCTGGCCTCCGTCATGAGCGCCTGGGCGAGCGAGCCGGAAAAATTCGCGGTGAAGCAGGCCAAGCTCGCCCATGATCTCGTCGATCTTTGGAGCCGCACGCATCGCCGCTTCCTCGGCGAGAAGGTCGAGCCGCTCGCCAGGCCGGCGCCAGGCGACAGCCGGTTCCGCGACCCGGAATGGTCGGACAATCCCTTCTTCGATTTCTGCAAGCAGGCTTATCTGCTCAGCGCAAATTGGGCGGACGATCTGGTGCGCAGCGCCGAGGGCGTCGAGGAGCAGAACCGGCGCCGCGCGCAGTTCTACCTCAACCAGATCACCAGCGCGCTGTCGCCGTCGAACTTTCCGTTCACCAATCCGGAAGTGCTGCGCACCACCATGTCGTCCAATGCGGAAAATCTCGTCAGGGGCATGACGCAGCTGCTCAAGGACCTGGAGGATTCGGGCAATCTGCTGAAGATCAGGCAGACCGATCTCAGCGCCTTTTCCGTGGGCAAGAACCTCGCCGTGACGCCCGGCAAGATCGTGTTTCAGAACGACATCATGCAGCTCATCCAGTATCAGCCGACGACGCCGAACGTCTTCGCGCTGCCGCTGATGATCGTACCGCCCTGGATCAACAAATATTACATCCTCGATCTGGTGCCGCAGAAATCCTTCATCCGCTGGCTGGTCGATCAGGGCTTCACGGTCTTCGTCGTCTCCTGGGTAAACCCGAACCGCAGCCTCAGCCATAAGACGTTCGAGAACTACATGCATGAGGGCATTCTGGAGCCCTTGTCGGTGGTGCTGAGCCTGACGGACCAGGAGAAGGCCAATGTGATGGGCTACTGCGTGGGCGGTACGCTGCTTGGCACCACGCTCGCCTATATGGCCGCGACAGGCGACGACCGCTTCAACTCGGCGTCCTTCCTGGCCGCACAGGTCGATTTCAGCGACGCGGGCGACCTCCTCGTCTTCATCGACGATACGCAGATCAAGGCGCTCGAGGAGATGATGGCGGAGCAGGGCTATCTCGACGGCTCGCGCATGGCGACGGTGTTCAACATGCTGCGGCCAAGGGATCTGATCTGGCCTTACGTGGTCAACAACTACCTGCTCGGGAAGCAGCCTTTCCCGTTCGATCTGCTCTATTGGAATTCCGACACCACGCGGATGCCGCCCGCCAACCACAGCTTCTATCTGCGCGAATTCTATCAGAATAACCGACTGGCCAGGGGCCAGATGACGATCGGCGGCGTCAAGCTCGATCTCGGCAAGGTCAAGCTGCCGGTCTACGAGCTGGCCGCGCGCGAGGACCACATCGCCCCGGCAAAATCGGTGTTCAAGGGCGCACGGCTCTATGGCGGGCTGGTCCGCTATGTCATGGCCGGATCGGGCCATATTGCCGGCGTCATCAACCCGCCGGCTTCCGGCAAATATATGCACTGGGTGCCGGGCGACGTTGATAGCAAATCCGCGCCGACGCTGGAGGACTGGCTTGCCAAGGCCAAGGAGGTGGCGGGGTCGTGGTGGCCGGACTATGCGGCCTGGCTCGGCTCGCTATCGGGCGCCGAGGTGCCGGCGCGTATCCCGGGCCAGGGCGCCAACCAGCCGCTAGAAGATGCGCCGGGGAGCTATGTGAAGGGGTGACGGCTGCGCGCGCGGTACGCCCGCTGCCTTCGCAACACGGCGCGGCTATTTGTGCTTCATGAATTCCTTGATCTTGTCGGCCAGCTTCTCCGCGGCCAGGTCGCGGAAGAAATGATCGGCGCCGGGGATGGTCTCCAGCTTGATTCTCGGATCGTTCGGGATGCCCTGGATCGCCGGCACCAGCTCATGCGACAGCGGATCCAGGTCGCCGACCACCACCAGCGTCGGCAGCTTGATATGCGGCAACAGGCTCGGCGTATAGAGATTCTGGTTGTCGCCGTAATAGTTGACGAAAGCGCCCGCAGTGACCTTGGCATTGTCGCAGACGAGGAAGGGCACACCCTCCATCAGCGTCGTCGACTGATCTTCCGCGACCAGCTTTTCCGCCTCGGCCAGGACCGGCTGCAGCGGCTTGCCGAAGCGCTCCTTGAACTCGGCGGCCATGCTCGTCGGCGTGTCCGCGGTGGGCGCGATCAGAATGAGCCGCTTCACGGCCGGATCGGGCTGCTTGGCCGCATAGATGGCGACCTGATTGCCGCCGCGCGCATGGCCGCCGAGCGTGATGTTCGTCGCGCCCTGGCTTTTCAGCCAGTCGACCCAGCTCGTCAGCTCGACGACAGAGTCCTCATTGCGATGGTCCTGCTCGATATTGCAGTCGAACAGGCCGCGCCGCTCATTGAGGCCGAGACTCAGCGTGATGGCGAGCGTGTTGATGCCGCGCTCATGCAGAAGCTCCTGCAGCGCCGACATGATCTCCATGCGGTTATGGGCGAGCGTCCCGTGCAGCAGCACCAGCACGCCGTCGCTCTTGAGCGACTTGCCGGGCGCGAGGTCGAGATTGCCGAGCACGGTGAGGCCCTGGCTATCGATCTTGAGCTCTTCGGCGCGGCCCGGCGAGGCGAGGAGCCCGGCGCATGACAGGCAGATGAACAGCCGCAGGATCCGATGAAACATAGTGACCGTCCACTGCCTCATACGGGCGTACCTCGCTCGATCTTCGATAAAGTCCTGCGACGGCACCTTAATTTACACTGTGGCACAAACTAGTGTGGCGTCTCGCAATTGCCTTCGCCTTTGCTGCGGACCCAATAAGGCAATTGCGAGACATAAGCCACACTAGTGTGGTGATCGAGAAATCCCCTTTATTGTCTCGGCTTGCTCAGCAAGGGGATTTCTCGATCTCAAACCACACTAGAATCTTAGAGTTGCTAGTGCACTGACTCAATCAGATGGTGCAGGCAGGCGCTTGAGTTTGCCGAAAATTTCTTTGGCGGATTTCGTCCAGACAAAGGGCTTGGGGTGACCGTTGTGATCGCGGATGTAGCGGCGGATGGCATCTTCCAATTCGGCGACGGATTTGAAGACGCCGCGACGGATGCGCCTTCGGGTGATGACTGAGAAGAAGCCCTCGACGGCGTTGAGCCAGAGCCTGTCCCCGCGAAGGCGGGGAATGCGGATGTGGGCGTGAAGTGGAAGACCCAGCGCGGATTGTCGGCCAGCCATTGCTTGACCTTGGGATGCTTGTGGGTGGCGTAATTGTCGAGGATGGCATGGATGACCTTTCCCGCCGGAACGGCGCGCTCCACCGCATTGAGGAACTTGATAAACTCCTGATGCCGGTGCTTTTGCATGCAACGCCCCAACACGGTGCCATCGAGAATATTGAGCGCGGCGAACAGGGTGGTGGTGCCATTCCGCTTATAATCGTGGGTCATGGTTGCGCATTTGCCGGGCTTCAGCGGAAGGCCGGGTTGCGTGCGATCGAGCGCCTGAATTTGGCTTTTCTCATCGATGGACAGCACCACGGCATGACAGGGCGGCTCCATGTACAGGCCGACGACATCCTCCACTTTCGCGGCAAAGGCGGGATCGTTGGACATCTTGAAGGTGCGTAAGCGGTGAGGTTGAAGGCGATGCCCATCCCAGATGCGTTGCACCGTCCGCAAGCTGACGCCGACAGCCTTGGCGACCGCCCGGCCGGTCCAATGCGTCGCGTTATGGGGTGGCTCGGAGCATGGCAGCGCCAGCACCCTGGCCACGGTCTCCAACTGAACAGGGGCTTTGCCCGGCTTGCGCGTCTTGTCCCGCAAGAGGCCATCCACCCCTTGCTCGGCATATCGCAACTGCCAGCGCCACACCGCCGGGCGACTGCCACCGATCTGCCTCGCCACCTCCAGAACGGGCAGCCTGTCTGCCGAAAGAAGAACGATCCGTGCCCGCTGGACGTGCTTCTGCGCGCTGTTGCGATCCTCAATAACCGCCGCCAAACGCGCGCGGTCCTCAGAGGCGATGATGATGCTGACGGTTTGTGCCATATCAGCAGAATCGCACGAACTACGCCGCGTGTGAATCCTCTGTTTGCGTCAGTGCACTAGTATCCCTTGAGATTCCGAAGCTCGCTAAGGAGCTAGCTGCAGAATGAGGCGAGCTTCGGAATCGGGACACTAGAAACCGTGAATCTGCTGGAGCGCGATCAGGAAAAAGTGGAATCCGGTTTTCCGTTCGAGCGTGCGACGGGCAAAGAATCGAGAGCGGGCCTCTGGGCTCAAGTGTTTCCATCTGAATTGATCGCGCCCTAGCAGTCTGTCGGACTGACGTTTGTCTTTTCATCAGTCCGACGGCAATGCCGCTGCGCATCAAGCAGCTTTCAGGGCAAACATCCGTTTCACGTTCCATGCCATGGTGACAAGCGTCCACTCGCCTTTGACATTGTCGAGCCCGCGCAGCAGGAATTGGCGGAATCCGAGCACCGATTTGATGATGCCGAACACCGGCTCGGGTGTGTGTTTGCGCAGGGCGTAGAGCTTTTTGCCTTCGGGCGTCCGCAGACGGTAGGCCATGGCCTCGACGGGCGTTGGATTTTCTGGCGCGGGTGGTGCATCGGCGAAGCGCTCACCGAGGGATCGATGATGGGCATCCCGGGCCAAAGCGAGCAGCGGCTCCAGCCCCGCCGCCACACAGGCCTTCACATTGGCCGCGCTGAAATAGCCGTTGTCGCCGAGCATGATGTCGGCCTTGCCCAGATTTTCGGGCAAGGCGTTGATTTTCGCCAGCATCGGCTCAAGCTGCTGCTTGTCATTGGGCGCCTGAACCACGTCGGTGGCGACGACCAGCAGACTGCCTTCGGCGACCACGGCCTGAGCATTGTAGCATTGCTCGAAACCGCCGCCGGAAATCGGCATGATGCGGGACTCTTCATCCGTCAGATTGATCTGATCGGTTGGTCGCGGCCCTTCCGCCGGCGGCTTGAGCGGCTTGCCGCCGGGCTTTTTGCCCGTGGCCTTCACTTTGGCCTCGCGCGCTGCAAGCTTGGCCTGATGTTCGGCCTGCTCCCGCTCGAAACGCTCCTTGGCGCGCGCCTCGATCTTGGCACGGGCCCCGCTGAGCTTTTGCAGCCGCTCCTCGCACCGGGCAAGTTCATCGGGGATCGACAAGCCGTCGGGAATGGCCGACTGATCCGCCGCCTCGGCCTTGGCCAGCAACTCGGCCACTTCGGCCTTCAATTGCGCCTCGATCCTGCCAGCATGCTCGTAGGAAAGCGCGCTGTGCTTGCTGGCGTTGGCATGGATTTTCGTGCCGTCAAGCGCCACCGTCCCCATCCTCAGTAGGCCCATCTCGCGCGCCAGCAGCAGAATCTGCACGAACAGCCCCTCGATCTGCTTCAGAAAACGCCGGCGAAAGGTGGCGATGGTGTCATGATCAGGGTGATCGTTGGCAGCGATGAAGCGGAACGCCACCGAGTCATAGGTCGCCCGCTCCAGCTTGCGGCTGGAAAACACACCCGTGGCGTAGCCGTAAACCAGAATACCCAGCAAAAGCCGCGGGTGGTAACTCGCCGAACCCGAGCCACGATAAACGCCGCTCATGGCCGAGACGTCCAGGCTGTCGATCAACTCGACAATAAAACGAGCCAGGTGCTTCTCCGGAAGCCAGTCGTCCACCGAGGGCGGCAACAGAAAACCGGTCTGGCGATCAATCAGGCGGAAGTTGCTCATCAGCGCCGGCTCCCAAGGCAATGGAGAATCAATCGCGATACCCTACCTCGCAACAGACGCCGCCGTTAAGCCCGACAGGCTGCTAGTGTCCCTTTGTCTCCGAATTGCTTGGCGAGCTCGCAGCAAGGATGAAGGCAATTCGCAGACGGGACACTAGGCCGTCAACGCCGCCTCAGGAGGCTTGCGCGTCTCAGCCGCCTGCGGCGAATAGCCATGATGTTGAAGATCTCGGTGACCGCTGCGAAAGCCATGGCGAAATAGATGTAATTGCGCGGGATGTGGAAGCCGAAGCCGTCAGCGACGAGAGCGACGCCGATCAGCATCAGGAAGGTCAGCGCCAGCATCTTGGTGGTCGGGTGCCGCTCGATGAAATCCGCGACCGGCTCGGCGGCGACATACATGACGCCGATGGCCACCACGATTGCGGCGATCATCACCTCGACCCTGTTCGACATGCCGACTGCCGTAATGATCGAGTTCGATCGAGAAGATGGCGTCAATCAGCACGATCTGCGCGATCACGGCGCTAAAGCGGGCGGCAAGCAGCGGCTTGGCGGCGGTTTCGTTCTCATCCTCATCGCCCTCGATCTCGCCATGCACCTCCTGCGTGGCCTTCACGATCAGGAACAGCCCGCCGGCGATCAGGATGAAGTCGCGCAGCGAGAAGGGTTGGCCGAGGAGCCGCACGAGCGGCTCGGTGAGGCCAATGATCCAGTAGACGGTCAGCAGAATGGCGATGCGGAACAACAGCGCCAGAGCGAGGCCGATCTGACGGGCGCGGCGCGCATCGTGCTGCGAGAGCTTCTCGGTGACGATGGAAAGGAAAATCACATTGTCGATGCCGAGCACGATTTCGAGTGCGCTCAGCGCGATGAAGCTCGCCCAGACATTGGGATCGAACAGGAAGTGCACGCGCCAACCTCTTCTCGGCCATCGAAGGCACCCGATTAGCGCAGTTGGTGTGCCGAATACAAGGCTAATTAGGTGATTTCACTGCATTCACGCTGCCAGAGCGGCGGACTCTTAATCGGAAGCGGAAACGCCGCTCTAGCTGTTGTCTTGGCATCGGATTTGTCCGAAAACCGCTTCGCACTTTTCAGTCCGATGCTCTAACCGTCGGTGGTGGAGCCGCGGTCGAGGCCGAAGCTGCGCACCGCGCCGATGGCGAGGAGATAGACGCTGGAGAGCCCGATGACGATCCGGACCGGGAGCGATGGCGGGAAGCCCTGAACCACCGCAGCGATGGTTGCCGCGGCCCAGGCCCCCATCACGCATATGGTGACCGGCCGCCAAAGCCTGACGCGGACGGGGTGAACCCATTTGGTCGGCAGGAACGTCAGCAGCGTGAGGCAGAGCAGCACGGCGAATGCTGCCCCACCCGGGATCGGAAAGATGAACAGGTAGAGCGCCACGACATTCCAGACGGCGGGGAAGCCCACGAAAAAGCCGTCAGCGGTCTTGCTGTCCTGGTCGATGAAATGAAACAGCGAGCTGAGGAGAATGATCGCGGCGGCGGCAGGGGCGAGGTAGGCCGGCACCAGCCGGGCTTCGTAGATGATGTAGGCCGGCACGACGACATAGGTAAAGTAGTCGACGATGAGATCGAGCCGCTCGCCGGAGAAGCGGGGCAGCCTGTCGGCGACGCGGATCCGGCGCGCTATCGGTCCATCGAGCGCATCGACGAGGAGAGCGGCACCGAGCCAAGCGAAGGCAGCCTCCCAGCGGTGCGCGGCGGCTTCGATAAGGGCTTGAAAGCCGAAGACGGCGCCGAAGGCCGTGAAGGCGTGGACGGCGATTGCAGCGAGTTGCCCGAGCATACCGGCCGGGTTTCTCCAAATAAAGAAGGCGGCCCGGGAGCCGCCGTCGTGAACCAACCGCCGATTTGCGGGATCAGAAGCGATGCTTGATCGTGCCTTTGATCAAGACGTCGTCATTGGTCTCGTTGAGCGGCTTGCCAGGATCCTCGTTATCTCCGCCGTAAAGCAGCTCAAGCCCGAAATTCAGCTTCGGCACCGTGCCGATCGTGCCGACACCGGGAATGGAAAGCTTCGTCTCGCCCGATGTATCGTTGCCGGGCGTGGCCAATTCGAGCCCCTTGCCATCCGACGGAGCCTGCAACTGAAGCTGGGGCGCATTCGTCGACGGTGCTGGCACGACCTGACCGGATGGCGGCGGAACCTTCGTTTCGGTGAAAGCCCGCGCACCCGGCCCCGCGACGGCGAACGCCGCCGTCAGCGCGAGTGTCGCAAGCGATATTTTGAGTGGATGTCCACGCATCTCGCTCAACTCCAAGATCCTTGCCTCTTAAGATGGCCCGGTCGCGCACCCATTGCAAGTTTGTTGTCTTTGCGCCTAACTAGTTGGAACTACTGATATTTTCCGCATCCCGCTGCCGGCATGTGTTGCACCTGCAACAGAACGCGGAACTGCGCGCCTTAATTTCGCCCAAAATCGTACTTCGATTTTCCCATAATGTTGATGCGGTCGGTGGATTATGGCGCTTTTATCGTCGCCAAAGCTATGATGAGCGCGGGATTCCAGTGGATAACCGGTGAATAGCCCTCCGGCCGCGCCTGCCATACTCTCGCCATAACTGCGATTTTTCGCACAAAGCCTCCCGTAGATGCCTCCGGCCAAGGCATTTTCACTCCGCATTTCCGCGAATCGATTCGGGCAAATCGCGGCTAGAGCGCGATCAGGAAAAGTGGAATCCGGTTTTCCGTCCGATCGCGCCACCAGCAAAGAATCGAGAGCGGGCTCTAAGCTCAAGCGTTTCCATCTAAATTGATCCCGCTCTAATCGGGCGCCGTATCCCCCAATTCGAATCACTGCGGGTTTTCAACGGTTGCCCTCGCCGTCAGCAACGCGTCAGCGTCAGTGACCGCGCGCGGCAACGGCTCCGGCCCCGCGCCAGTCTTCGGGCTTGGTCATGAGATCGAGGTGCGGAAGCTTGTCGCCGGCATCGCAGACCTTGCCGCCGGCCGCGGACTCATCCGCGGTTGCTGCCACGCTGCCCACAGCCTTGCCGTCGGCCCAGCCGTCATCCTCGCCCACCTGCGTGAACGCCGCCTCACGCAGGACCGCCGCCGGGTTCGACGCTGCGCCTGGCGGCAATGCGCTCAGCGCATCCATGGCCGGAATCTCCTGCAGGACCTTGGCGATGGTCAGAGAACAGTCCAGCTTGAATTTTTTGCGCTGATGCCTGACGAAGCCGATCTTGCGGCGGACGGCAGGGTCCATCTCGGTCCAGTGGCGTTCGGGCCCGGTGTCCACATGAACGAAACGCGGCCCGGAGAACGGATAGAAGCCAACCCCGCCGGTACCGTGGTCCTCCGCCGCATCCTTCAGCCTGCTCGGCGCCAACCCCGGCACAAAGATGTCTGCGGCGCGTCCCAGCATGTGCTGGCTGCCGGGATCGACGGAGTGTCCCGCCGCCAGCAGCGAGGCGTTATAGCCTTCCGAGCGATAACCGGATATCAGCCGGATGATGCGGTTTTCGCCGATCTCCTCTTGAATGCCGTAGATCCGGTCGATCAGCTTCGGGTCCATGACGATCGTCTTGTTGCAGCGCCAGTCACGCATGAAATGATTGATCTCGGCCATCGCCTCCGGCTGGTAGACGTCGCCGATGCGGTAGACCACATCGAGCGTCTCGCCGGTCCAGCGATGCTTGAGACGCAGGCGCCGGATCTCCGGTTTCGGGTCCGGGACGGTTGCCACGGCAGCGGAGTCCGTCTCCGCCGCCTCGGCTCTGGTGAAAGCTGAGAGCGCTATTAGCGCCCCGATAACACACCCGAAAACGCGCAGATACCCGCCCGCCCGGCCTGAGACATTTCGATCCCGCCGCATATTCCCCCAGTACGATTGAAGACCACCCGGCATTTTTATGCACAGCTTCCAGAAAAGCGGCAAGGCTAAGTAACCCGCCGACTGCGGATTTCACTCTTGCCGTAGCGATGTTCACTCCGCCTTGCGCGCCTGCCCGCATTGATCGCAGATCCAGGCAAGGAAGTCGCCGCCGCCGCCGACCACCGGGAGCACCAGCCGGGCGGGAACCGAATAGGGATGCATTCGCTTGATCTCCTGCAGGACCTCGGCCGAGCGCTCGTCGGTCGTCTTGACGATCATCGCGGTCTCGCCATCCTCTTCGATCTTGCCCTCCCAGATGTAGATCGCCGTCATTTGCGAGAAGATGTTGACGCAGGCTGCAAGCCGCGCCTCCACGAGCGCACGGCCGATCCTTTTTGCGTCTTCCTGGGCGGGAAATGTGGTGTAAACAAGCACGGCGGCATTATCATGTCCGTCTTGCACAGTTTGGCCGTCCTGCTCATGCACAGTCGATGACGCAGTTGAGTCCTTGTCCCTGTCCGCCATTTCGGTGCTCCATGGCCTTTGAACCTGAAACCGCCGTCGAGAACATCGCATTCGTCGCCAGCAACACCCCGGAGGCCGAGGACGCATTGATGCGGCTGACCGCCCGCTACGGCAACGCGCCGCCTCCGGAGGCCGATGCTATCGTCGCGCTCGGCGGCGACGGCCTGATGCTGCAGACGCTGCACCGCTTCATAGACGCGCACATCCCGATCTATGGCATGAACCGCGGCTCGGTCGGCTTTCTGATGAATGAATATCGCGAGGATAAGTTGCCTGAAAGGCTCTGTCAGGCAAAGGTTAATATGATCTACCCCTTGCGGATGCGTGCGCATCTTGCCGACGGCACACAGGGCAAGGCGCTCGCCATCAACGAGGTGCATCTGTTCCGGTTGACCCATCAGGCCGCGCGGCTCCGCATCAGCGTCGACGGCCAGGTGCGGCTCGAAGAGCTGATCTGCGACGGCGTCCTGGTCGCCACGCCGGCCGGCAGCACGGCCTATAATCTCTCCGTGCACGGGCCGATTCTGCCGATCAACAGCTCGCTGCTTGCCTTGACGCCGATCAGCCCGTTCCGCCCTCGGCGCTGGCGCGGCGCCCTGCTGCCGAGCTCCGCCCGCGTGACGGTCGAAGTGCTGGAGCCGGACAAGCGCCCGGTCAGCGCCGTCGCCGACCATAGCGAATTCCGCCGGGTGCTGCGCGTCGAGATCGCCGAGGAGCGTGCCATCGGGCTGCGCCTCCTTTTCGACCCCGGTCACGAGCTCGACGAGCGCGTTCTCACCGAACAGTTCCGCTATTGACGAGGCATGAAATGAAAGGCTTCTTTTTCGAGGAGTTCGAGCAGGGCATGGTGTTCGACCATCCGATCCGCCGCACGGTCACCGAGATGGACAACACGCTGTTTTCCTGCCTCACCCACAACCCGCAGCCGCTGCATATCGACCGGCATTTCTGCGCGACCGAGACCGAGTTCGGCCAGCCGCTGATGAACAGCCTGTTCACGCTCGGGCTGATGATCGGCATCTCCATCAACGACACCACGCTCGGCACGACAATCGCGAATCTGGGCATGACCGACGTGAAGTTCACCCATCCGCTCTACCAGGGCGACACCGTCCATGTGCGCACCACGGTGCTCGGCAAGCGGGAAAGCCGCTCGCGCCCGAATGCCGGCATCCTGGAGCTGAAGCATGAGGCGTTCAATCAGGACGATGCGCTGGTCGGCGTCTGCAATCGCCAGGTGATGATCCGCCGCAAGCCGGCCGCGGCATGAGCGCGACCGCGCAAGAGCTGAAGCCGCAGCCGCGCTCGCTGCTGTTCGTGCCGGCGAGCGATGATCGCAAGCTCGGCAAGGCGCTCGCGAGCGGGGCCGATGCCCTGCTGATCGATCTGGAGGATTCGGTTGCGCCGGAAGCCAAGGCCGCGGCGCGGGAAAGCGCGGCGCGGTTTCTGGGGGGGCATCGCGGCGAGGCCGGTGCGCCGAGGTTCTATGTCCGCGTCAACGATCTCGGCACCGGCCTGACGCGCGCCGATCTGACGGCGGTGCTGCCCGCGCATCCGCATGGCATCATGCTGCCCAAGGCGAATTCCGGCGCTGATGTCGCGGCGCTTTCGCGAATGATCGGGGAGATCGCCGGCAGCGACGGGGCAGCCATCGGCATTATCGCCATCGCCACCGAAACCCCCATCGCCGTGCTGCAATTGCAGAGCTTCATCGGCGGCGATCCGCGGCTCGAAGGGCTGACCTGGGGCGCGGAGGATCTCGGAACCGCGCTCGGCGTCACCACAGCGCGGACGGCTTCGGGTGAGTTCACCGGCCCCTTCGCGCTCGCGCGCAATCTCTGCCTGATCGCCGCTCATGCAGCGGGCGTGCAGCCGATCGACAGCATCTACGCCGATTTCCGCGACGAGGCGGGCCTCGTGAAAGAGGCGGCCGAAGCCGCGCGGGACGGCTTCACCGGCAAGATGGCCATTCACCCTGCACAGGTGCCGGTCATCAACGCGGCCTTTATGCCGAGCCCCGAGGCAATCGCCGAAGCCGAGGCCATTGTCAAGGCGTTCGAAGCCAATCCGGGTGCCGGCGCCATCGGGCTTGGCGGCAAGATGATCGACCGGCCGCATCTGATGCGCGCCGAGCGTCTCTTGGCGAGGGGCCGCGATCGCAAATAGAGCAGGACCGGTTGAGATAGGCCCCACCTGGGCGTCACCCCGGACGCAGCGCAGCGATTCACCAGTGCGCTACAGATCCGGAATCACCACAAGCGATCCTGTGTCTGCGATGCATTACTGCGTGCTGCAGCGCGCACGGGATGACGGCGGGCATGGATCCGCGCTTTCGCGGGGATGACGACCGCTCCCCCGATCCTACCCTAATCGAGCGGCTTGTCCGGGAAGCTGGTGATCGCCGCGAGGTCGGGCCGCTCGCGCTCGGTTGGCTTCTCGGTCAGCGTGCCGATATAGACGAATCCGGCAAACCGCTCATTCGGCGCCAGACCGAAGGCGGCCTTCACCTTCTCGTCATAGCCGTACCATTCGGTGATCCACTGTGCGCCGAAGCCCATGGCGGCGCTGGCATGAAGCAGATTGAAGCAGGCCGCGCCGGCAGACAACACCTGCTCCCAGGGCGGGCAGGCCGGATGCGGTTTCGGCGACGAGACGACCACAATGACGACCGGCGCGCGCAGAAAGCGCGTCCGCTCGATGTCGAGCCGCACGGACGAGGCGTCTGGCTCCTTCACGGCGCAGATCTCGGCAAGGCGCTCGCCAAAAGCGGCCCGCGCGTCTCCTTCGAGCGCGATGAACCGCCAGGGCGCCAGCTTCTTGTGATCGGGGACGCGCGCGGCAATCGTCAGCATCTCGTGAAGCGCGGCGCGATCGGGCCCCGGCTCAGTGAGCGCATTCGCCGAGGTCGAACGGCGCGTGCGCAGATGATGCAGCAAAGCCTCGTTCCTGGATGGCTTATCCGCCTCCGTCTTTACTGTCGACATCGTCGATATTGAGGCCATAATTTCCCAATTTCCGAACTATCACTTGCTCGTATCCGATAGCTCATCACACAGCACTGGACAAGAAAGACAAAGCTGTGAAAGGTGGGGCATAACAATACAGTTCCCGGCAGGATCCCATGCTCGGCACTCGTACCGCGCGCATGCTCGTCGTCGTTTTCGCCGTTTTCTCCTTCGGTGCGTTGTGTATTGGAGAGAGCGGAGCGCACGCTGCGCCCCTCTCCAGCTCATTCGCCGCCGCTCATGAACTGGGAAAACTCGGCGACCGGCCATTTGCTGAGGCTGCGTCCAAAAGGCGCAGCACGAGGCGGACGCTGGCGCGTCCCGCCCCGCCGACCCCGGATAAAAGCGGACGCTCGGGCTACAATGTCACGCTTCAGGCTGCGCTCGGACCGAATGCGCCGAAGCTCAGCGAGGGCCTGTCCTGGCGCGTGCTGAAGGTCGGTTCCGATGCGGACGACAAGGAGCTGGTCTGGAGCGGCGGCGGCGCCGAGCCGCAGATGAAACTCAAGCCCGGCCACTATTATGTCGAGGCCACTTACGGCCTGGCGATGAACGGCAAGGAATTCGAGGTCACATCCAACAAGCCGGTGTCGCAGTTCGTCTCGCTCAACGCCGGCACGCTGCTGATTCACGGCGCGGCTGTGCCGGGCGGCGCAGCGCTCAACGACGTGTTCTTCATTCTGAGCAAGCTCGACGAGAAGGGCGCAAAGCCGGTCGAGGTCGGCCGGTCGAGCCTGCCGCAGGCGGTCTTCCAAGTGCCGGCGGGCAACTACAACCTGGTCGCGAAACACGGCTTCGCCACGGTCGAGACGCCGGTCAGCGTCGGCCTCGGGGTCGAGAAGCAGGTTGAAGTCGTGATGAACACCGGCAATCTGACCCTTAACGCGCGCGCCAAGGCGGACAGCCCCCTTCTCAATGGCGCGACGTTCTTCGTCTTCCAGAATGGTGAGGCGGCGACGGCGCGCGAAATTGTTCGCTCCAAGCTCGACGAGCCGACCTTTAGCCTGCCGGCCGGCCAATATCGCGTCGCCGCCGTGCTCGGCTTGGCCCGCGTCGAGGAGGACATTACCTTAAGGGCGGGCGAGAAGAAGACCCGCGATCTGGTCCTCAACGCCGGCGGGGTCCGCCTCGCCTCGACATTGGCCGGCATCGGCAAGCGCATCGACGAGCATCTGCTTTATCGGGTCTACAACCTTTCGCCGGAGAAGGGCGCGGCGAACCAGGAGTTGCTGACCTCGACGCTTGCCTCGCCTACCCTGTTCCTGCCGGCCGGCCCCTATCGCATCGAAAGCCAGTACGGCTGGCACAATGCGCGCCAGACCAAGGATATCGAGGTTAAGGCCGGCGAGGTCCAAGATGTCGCTTTCGAGCAGAAGGCCAGCGACGTCAAGCTGCGCCTGGTTGACCGGCCGGGCGGGGAGGCTGTCGATCGGGTGAAATGGACGCTCAAATATAATGGCGGTGGCACCGTTTTGATCTCACAGGATGCCGAGCCGACCCTCATTCTTCAGGCCGGCAGCTATCAGGCCATGGCCCAGCACGACGCCAAAACCTATACGCAGATCTTCGAAGCCGCGTCGAACCAGGAACAAACCGTCGAGATTGTCGCGCAATAGCGCCAAATTTCTGCTGCAACTTCGGATAAGCGTGGCGCAATGATCAGGAGTTTTTCGAGAGGAGCCCGGCTCGCCCTGCCGCTGATGGCGCTTTTGGCGCTGGCCTTCGCTGCCTCCCCGCGCCCGGCGCTCGCGCAGAATCAGGCGGTTCTGGTGCTCGATCATTCGAGCAGCATGTGGGGCAAGATCGAGAAGACGCAGAAGATCGCCTCCGTCCGCAACGCCATCACTCCGCTGCTGCGCGAACAGGAAGGCAAGCTCGATCTCGGCATCGTCGCCTTCGGCACCAAGAACAAGAGCTGCGAAGCCATCGAAACGCTCAAGACCGTCGGCGCCATCGACGCGAAGGCCGACGGCAAGACCATCGACGGCACCAATCCGAAAGGCTCCGCTCCGGTTGCGGCCGCGCTGAAGACGGCGGACAAGCTCTTCGCCAACAAATCGGGCGCCCGAGCCATCATTCTTATCACCGACGGTGCCGATGACTGCAAGGCCGACCCCTGCGCGGCGGCCGCCGAGATCAAATCGCAATCGCCGCGTACAATCATTCACGTCATCGCCTTCAATGCCGAGATCGACGATAAACTCGAAGGGCTCGCTTGCGTGGCGGAACAGACCGGCGGCGTCTTCAGCACTGCGCAGAACGACGAAGAGCTGACCAATGCCGTGCGCAAGGCGTTCGAGCTCGCCTCGACCGGGATGAGCGAGGACGCCGAAGGCCAGCCGGTGCCGGCTTTCGTGCCGGTGCCCGGAGGCGTCGGTGCACCGGCGGGTGAGGTCATCACCTCGCACGAGCCGGGCACGCTTGAGCTCTCCGCCATCCTTGCCAAGGGCGTTCAGCCTCTAAACAGCGGCCTCGTCTGGCGGATTTATGATGGCCGCGTTCAGGACGATGGCAGCTACAAGCTTCTGCACCGTTTCGAGGATCCGCACCCGACGGTGAAGCTCCCGGCGGGCGACTATCTGGTCAACGCAGCTTACGGCCAGGCAAATCTCACCAAGCGGCTGACCGTCTGGCCGGAAAAGCAGCTCGACGACGTCTTCAATCTGAATGCCGGGGGCTTGCGCCTCTATGCGACGCTGGCCAAGCAGCCGCTATTCAACGAGCAGTCGCTGACTTTCGACGTCTATTCGGAGGAAAGCGACCAGTTCGGCAACCGCCGCAAGGTGATTGGCGGGGCGAAATCCGGCGTGGTGCTGCGCCTAAACAGCGGCAGCTACCGGATCGAGAGCACCTATGGCGACGCCAATGCCGTCATGGAGGCCGACGTGACCGTCGAGCCGGGCAAGCTGACGGAAGCGACCGTCGACCATCAGGCGGGCAAGGTGACGTTCCGCCTCGTCGAGCACGCGGGCGGCGAGGCCCTCGCCGATACGATCTGGAAGATCTATTCGAGCGACGGCCAGCTTGTGAAGCGCAGCGGCGGCGCATTTCCCTCGCATGTTCTCGCGGCAGGGGATTATGAGGTCCACGTCGAGCATGGCGGCAAGGAGTTCGCCGCCAAATTCGCGGTTCAGGCCGGCGACAAAAAGCAGGTCGAGGTCGTCATGCCCCAGAAGCGCGGCGGTTAAAACTTAGCGCCCTGTTGAGTGGCATCGGCAACGGCTTCGGAATCCATCTGAGCGCCGCGCAAATCGGCGCCGCTGAACAGCGCGCCTTTCAGATCGGCGGCCTGCAGATTGGTTTCCGCCAGATCGGCGCCGCGCAAATCGGCTCCCCGCAGGATGATAGGGGAGACCGGCCGGCCGATGCTCTGATCCGGAATAAACTTCGCCCGCCATAGATCGGTACCGCGGAAGATGGCCTTGTCCGCCTTCGCCTCGATCAGATTGGTCTCGCGCATGCTGGCTCTGGTCAATATCGCGCCAGTGAGATCGGCCCGGTGCATGTCGGTACGGTCGAAGGTTCCGTAGCGCAGATCGCGGCGACGCAGATTAAGGCTCGTGCCGGTTTCCGTGCCGATACCGTCATGCACGAGGTCCGCATCCGTGACGACCAGATTGCGGGCGAACAGGCCGGCCGGCCGGCCCGATAGCCGATCGACGCCGCGTTCGAAGATGAGGGCGGTCAGCCAGAAGGCCTCCCGCGGCGGGGTGACGGTCTCTTGGGCCTGCAGCGGAACCTTGACCGGCATCAGCGAGGTCATAGCCCGGTCCATTCGCTCGTCCGGAATCGTGGCGACGCTCAGCGAGAAGAACATGGCGCCGACGCCGAGCAGGAAGCTGAGGAGAAAGCCCAAGGGGCGGTCGACGATGGTGCGCCCGAATCCTGCGACGAAGCCCAGCGCCGGATAGCGCATGAACACGGCAAAGATCATCAGGATGAGGATGTCGAGCACCAGATAGATCCGGTGCGCCCAGGTCACGGTGAGGTCGTGATAGGGCAGGAAGGTGGTCTGGAAATCGAGGAGCAGGGCAACAGGCAGAATGCCGAAACTGAGCCAGGTCAGCAGCGCCAGGAAGAAGGCGAAGAACGGACTGCGCTGCGGCCCGGCGATGAGCTGGGTGAAGAAATAGGGGTGAAGCTGCACGCGCACACGATGGGTTCGGAACAGGCCGGTCCCCTCGAAAGAGGTCACCCGGCTGTGCAATTCGCGCGCCTGCCGGGCGAGCATGACATGCTGCAGCAGGATCCCCATATGGATGAGGACGAAGATGATCGGGCCGAACAGGAAGAAGCCTCGAAGCCCGATATGGACCTGCAAGAGCGGCAGCGCAATGGGGGTGTCGAGCAGAAGATCGCGATGCGTGATCCCGGCGAGCGCGACAAAGAAATAAGCCTGCAGCGCGAGGAAGAACACCCAGCCGTTTCGTGTCGAGGCGCTGGTGCGATTGACGTCCTGAACCAGTTCCTTGAACGTGGTTTCTATGCGGTCGATCGTCGGGTCGGGAAACGACATTCAGTCCTCATAACTCAGCCAAAGCGGCAAAGGCCCACTAGATGTGGGATGCCGTACCAGAGATATACGCTAGAATTGGATCCGCAGGGAATAGCAACGAAATCCAGCCATCGAAGGGCGAATTTGTGGTGGGCAGAGACAAATCGTCCCGTGCCTTTTCACAATGGCCTGCTAATTTGAACCATCTCGTCTTTGGGCTCTCCATGCAGAAGTTCATTTCGGTCCGCGGCGCGCGGGAGCACAATCTCAAGAACATCTCGCTCGATATTCCGCGCGAGAAGCTCGTTGTCATAACGGGTCTCTCCGGCTCAGGCAAATCGAGCCTCGCCTTCGACACAATCTATGCCGAGGGACAGCGGCGTTATGTCGAGAGCCTGTCGGCCTATGCGCGGCAGTTTCTGGAGATGATGCAGAAGCCGGATGTGGACCTGATCGAGGGCCTCTCCCCGGCGATCTCCATCGAGCAGAAGACCACCAGCCGTAATCCGCGCTCGACGGTCGGCACCGTCACCGAGATCTATGACTATATGCGGCTGCTCTTCGCCCGGGTCGGCGTGCCCTATTCACCGGCGACCGGGCTGCCCATCGAGAGCCAGACCGTCTCGCAGATGGTCGACCGGATCATGGAGCTGCCGGAAGGCACGCGGCTCTATCTCCTGGCGCCAGTCATTCGCGGCCGCAAGGGCGAGTATAAGAAGGACCTCGCCGGCTATATGAAGCGCGGCTTCCAGCGCGTGAAGATCGACGGCGAGTATTACGAGATCGCCGAGGCGCCGACACTCGACAAGAAGCTGAAGCACGATATCGATGTCGTCGTCGACCGCATCGTGGTGCGGCCGGATCTTGGTACTCGGCTCGCGGACAGCCTGGAGACGGCGCTGGAGATCGCCGACGGGCTCGCGATTGCGGAGTTCGCCGACAAGAAGCTGCCGGCGAAGGAGACGAAAGGCGCCAACAAGTCGAAGAACGACACGCATGAGCGTATTACATTTTCACAGCGCTTTGCCTGTCCGGTCTCCGGCTTCACTATCGATGAGATCGAGCCGCGGCTGTTCTCCTTCAACAATCCGTTCGGCGCCTGCTCGAAATGTGACGGGCTTGGCACCGAATTGCAGTTCGAGCCGGCCCTCGTCGTGCCGGACGGCTCGCTCTCCCTGCGCAAAGGCGCGATCGTGCCCTGGTCGCGCACCGGCGCGTCCTCGCCCTATTACACCCAGACGCTGGAAGCGCTCGCCAAGCATTTCAAAGCGTCGATGAACACGCCCTGGAGCGAGCTGCTGGAAATAATGCAGAACGGCATCCTCTACGGCACCGGGAGCGAGCCGGTCACCTTCGTCTATGACGACGGTATGCGCACCTTCAAGACCTCGAAACCATTCGAGGGCGTGATCAACAATATCGAGCGGCGCTGGAAGGAGACAGAATCCTCCTGGGTGCGCGAGGAGCTGGCGCGCTATCAATCCGACCATCCTTGCGAGGCTTGCAATGGCTTCCGGCTGAAGCCGCAGGCGCTGGCGGTGAAGATCGGCGGGCTGCATATCGGCGAGGTCTCGCGCATGTCGATCCGCGAGGCTGACACATGGTTCAATGCGCTGCCGGAGAAGCTTTCGGCGAAACAGAACGAGATCGCCGCGCGCATCCTCAAGGAGATCCGCGACCGGCTGAGGTTCCTCAACGATGTCGGGCTCGACTATCTCGCCCTGTCGCGCAATTCCGGGACGCTATCGGGCGGCGAGAGCCAGCGCATCCGTCTCGCCTCGCAGATCGGCTCCGGGCTGACGGGGGTGCTCTATGTGCTGGATGAGCCCTCCATCGGCCTGCATCAGCGCGACAATGCGCGGCTGCTCGATACGCTGAAACATCTGCGCGACCTCGGCAATTCGGTGATCGTCGTCGAGCACGACGAGGACGCCATTCTGCAGGCCGATCATGTCGTCGATATCGGCCCCGGCGCGGGCGTGCATGGCGGCGAGATCATCGCCGAGGGCGTGCCGGGGAAGATCATGGCCACCTCGTCGAGCCTGACGGGCCAATATTTGAGCGGCGCGCGGCAGGTCGCCGTTCCGCCGGCGCGGCGCAAGCCGAAAAAGGGTAAGGTGCTGCGTATCACCGGCGCGTCGGGCAACAATCTGAAGGACGTGACCGCAGATATTCCGCTCGGCACCTTCACCTGCGTGACCGGCGTTTCGGGTGGCGGCAAGTCCACCTTGCTGATCGAAACGATCTATAAGGCGGTCGCGCGACGGCTGAACGGTGCGCGAGACGCGCCGGCGCCTTTCGACGATATCCAGGGCCTCGAGCATCTCGACAAGGTCATCGACATTGACCAGTCGCCGATCGGGCGCACGCCGCGCTCGAACCCGGCCACCTATACGGGAGCCTTCACACCGATCCGCGACTGGTTCGCCGGCCTGCCCGAGGCTAAGGCGCGCGGCTATCTGCCGGGACGCTTCTCCTTCAATGTGAAGGGCGGGCGCTGCGAGGCCTGCCAGGGCGACGGCGTCATCAAGATCGAGATGCATTTTCTGCCCGACGTCTACGTCACCTGCGATGTCTGCAAGGGCAAGCGCTATAATCGCGAGACGCTGGAGATCCTGTTCCGCGGCAAATCCATCGCCGATGTGCTGGACATGACCGTCGAGGAGGGAGCGGAGTTCTTTAAGGCGGTGCCGTCCGTGCGCGACAAGATGGAGACGCTGGCGCGCGTCGGCCTCGGCTATATCAAGATCGGCCAGCAGGCGACGACGCTCTCCGGCGGCGAGGCGCAGCGCATCAAGCTGGCCAAGGAGCTGAGCCGGCGCGCGACCGGGCGCACCTTATACATTCTCGACGAGCCGACCACGGGGCTGCATTTCCACGACGTGGCGAAGTTGCTCGAGGTGCTGCACGAGCTGGTCGAACAGGGCAATACGGTCGCAGTGATCGAGCACAATCTGGAGGTGATCAAGACCGCCGACTGGATCATCGACCTCGGCCCCGAAGGCGGCGACGGCGGCGGCCGCATCGTCGCCGAGGGCACGCCCGAGCAGATCGCCAAGGTGAAGGCGAGCTATACGGGCCAGTTTCTTGCGGGAATGCTGGCGCGCCGGCCGATGAAGAGGCCACAGGCGGCGGAATGAAGGTTCATCCATGAACGTCCGCGAAGCTCGCCTACTGCCCCCTCCCGCCTGGTCAAACGATCCGCTCTCAGAATTTTTAGATAATGCCAATCGAAATCGCTTCGCGAGCTTCGCCAACAAGAATCGGTGGTTTGACTGTCTATCCAAAATAGACGGTTGCTTTTTGCGGATTGGAATGGGCTGGCTAAATCCGCCGGACCTGATAACTCCCTTATTCTTCTACCGCGCACATGCTGCATTCCGAGCCGCATGCGATCATGCGCTAGCTGGGCAAACCGCAGGCGTATTCCCTGTGAATCGCGCTTGCCTTGAGTATGCAGGCTACGCGTTGCACATTCACGCGAACCCTGGATTCGATGAAATCTGGATAAATCGCCACGACGATGCGAATTCTAAAAGGGCAGTTCGCCAATATTTTGAGATCGCGAAAATCAGGGAGACAATTGCCCGTTATAATATTCACGTAGAACCGACATTTTACGAGCTTTATGAGCGCTGCATTGATTTCGGTAGCCATCCGAATGAGCGCGCAATTATGTCTAATCTCAAAATGAAAAAAGGCGATCAAACAATCGAATATAAGAATATTTACCTCCATGGTGACGGATTGAACCTTCTCCATGAGCTAAAATCGACTGCGCAGGTTGGCTCTTGCGCTCTTGAAATCTTGCGTGAAGCGTTTAAAGCTCGCTTCGAACTTTTGGGCGTGAATCATGAGCTTCTTCGACTTCGTCGGGTTTTGAAGAAGCTCATATCCTAATGTACGTCCGCGTAGCGAGTCTGCTCCCGGCAGCAAAGCATTAGACGGCTTATATGCGGGTCCCATCAAGCCTGAGCGGTCGGATAGATCGTGAGAATGTTGACGTTGACCCTGGGCGGCTGCGTCACCGCATAAAGGATCGCAGCGGCGATATCCTCGGCCTCAAGCATCTCCATGTCGCCCAATCGCCGCTCGACCGCCTCGCGGACATCGTCACGCATATTCGAGATGAACTCGGTCTGGACTGCGCCGGGTTCAATCACGGTCACGCGAATGCCGTCCTTGCCGATTTCGCGCCGCAGGGATTCGGCCATGGCGCTCGCCGCATGCTTGGTGCCCGAATAGACCGTGGACGGATGGATGTAGCGGCCAGTTCCCGAAGACATGATGACAATATGGCCCGAACCTTGCTGTTTCATCGCTGGTAGCGCGGCATGGATCGGATAGAGCAATCCCAGAAAGTTGACGTCGATCATCCGGCGATATTCAGCCGTCGTCGTATTCTGGAACGGCGCGGCGACGCCAACACCGGCGATACAGAGCAAGATGTCCAGCCGTCCGAAATCCTGCATGGCGCGCTCCACCATGCTCGACGCCTGCGCCTCATCGGCGACGTCGGCTTCGATCGGTAGCGCCTCGCCACTGTTTCGGCGAATGCGGTCGGCAAGCTTCATCAGGCGCTCAACACGCCGCGCCGCGATCGCCACGCGCGCGCCCTCGGCCGCCAATGCCAGCGCGGTTGCTTCGCCAATGCCGGAGGATGCCCCCGTCACTAAAGCGGCTCTTCCGTCCAGTTTGCGCTTCTGCACGTTTTTCTCCTCCAAAGAAGTCGGGGGACGCGTTCGCTTAGAGCGGGATCAATTTAGATGGAAACACTTGAGCTTAGAGCCCGCTCTCGATTCTTTGCTGGTCCCGCGATCGGACGGAAAACCGGATTCCACTTTTCCTGATCGCGGTCTAGTTCCGAGGTGGCCTCAGAGTGGCGCGGCGTCAAGAAGTCCGGGACGTCAAACCCGGGACAATCGGCCAAGGAGGCTTTCAAGGGCTCTCTGCTCCCCATTTACGTCGCAAGCCCGTGGGGTTCTCGAAGCAACAGCTGTTGACGCTGAAAACTTAGCCGAATAGGCGTTTTACACTTCCGACACGGTCGGTCAGGAGCAGGCGATCGCTGAGCTGCCTCTCAATAAGCTCACATGCCGCCTTACCTGATCGTCCTGGACGACCGGTGAGCTTTTTTGAGAGAGCCTGCCATTCTCCGGCGGTCAACGCGAGACCGGCGATGGCAACGCTAAGAGCCGCATATGTTTCTGCCTCCTCTAGTCTTGCCAGCGCCTGACCGACTTTCTCCTCGTCAACTTTCGTCTCTTTTCGCTTGTTGGCGCTGCTCGTCGGCTTGGACTGGTTGGTCTCGACCCATTCCGCCAACGTTATGTCTGCCGAGTTGCCTAACCGCTGCTGAATCTTCCTGATTGCATCCGCCGGCCCGGACCCGTTCTTATTACGATAGACCTGCCCAACCAGGTCGAGCGCCTGGATAAGCGTGGCGACCTTTATTGTTTCCATTTGGACCTATCCCCAGCTTCGCAATGATCTTTCGTGCAAGGAATTCGAACCGGCCCCTGCAGTCCGGATTCTGCTGAACACGATTGTTCGCGATGTCTTGTCGGATCGGAATGAAGATATCGCGCCATACTTCGATACCGGGCAAAAACCTTTGCAATTCGTCCAGTGCTTTTTCTTCCGCCGGTCTCAGCGTTCCTTGAGCCGTAAATGTTGCCAATATTCCTAAGGCGCTCAGCGATGGGCATAGGCTCTTGCGAAACTCGCTCAGATATTCGGCGAAAGTGACGGCGCCGCTCCGCGACATTGCGGTCAGTGATGTCGGAATCAGCACATGGGTGGAGGCGCAAAGTGCGTTGATCGAGGCCACGTAAGGCGTGGTGGCGTGTCGATGATCACCAGATCGAAATCCCGGCTCAGCCGCGGATCCGATAGCTTGCGCGCCAGTGCAAAACGCGGATCCTTCTCGCGCTCACCGAGAATAAAAGCGGCGAACAGCTTATCCTCGACATCAGCCAGTTGAAACGAGGTACGTACCAGGCTCAGGTTAGAAAATGGTCCCGGCCCAAGGGCGGTAACACGGGTGTCGTGGAAAATGCCGTAGTCTTCACTGAGCAGGATGTGGATGCCGCCATCCGCAATTTCATAGCGAGGCATTACGTTCGAAGGCAAAGCCACCGACAATAAGGCCTGAAAATCAAGGTCGATCGCGAGAACACGCAGACCGGCTTGCACCAATGCTATCGCTAGATTGGCAACCACGGTTGTTTTGCCGACGCCGCCCTTGAGATTGCCTACCGACAGGATGGGAATAGCCGCCGGTGGGGCGACTTGAGCGGGAATCGTTGTCCAAATGCTCACGTCATATCGCCGCCGAATATTGCTTCAGGCCGGCGGCATAATTTTCCAGGTTTCTGAGCCGCAAAAGCGCTTGATCCAATTCGCGCCTTCGATTTTTCAATTCTTGCCGAGCTTTTCGTTCTCTGAAATAACGCCAAACGCCAAAGGTGACGCCAGCAATTCCAACCAGATTTCCGAGGACATGGAAAAAGGTCTCATACTCGAGCGCCAGCTGATTGAGATATTGCATTATAGTTGCCCCTACGCGATACAGTAATTGTGGACAATAAAGCTCAGCATAACGCCAGTCAAAGCTGAGTTCCGTTTTGATTATACGAGTGATGTTTTTGCAACGTTGGGCGACGCAAGACCTCGCCGAGGTCCTAACCGGGCCTTCCGCTCTTGGCAGCGGTCCGGATAAAAACCAGTTGCTCCTACGCCGCGAACACCTGTTGCCCATTCGCCGCAGATCAGGCTAAGGTGAGCAGCCTGGAGACGCGGATGATCGAAAGCTACATCACGCAAGACGAATTCAAGCGGCTGGACGCGCGCGTCAGCTCGGTCGAACAGGAAGCCGACGGCGAGAGAATGCTGTCGCGCTACGTGCTCAACCAATCCAGACAGAATGGCGACGATCTGGCGATCCTGAAAACCCGCGTCGACCGGATCGAGGGCAAGATCGACCAGCTCGAGCAGCGAACTCGGGCGCGTGGAAACCGACCTCGGGGCTCTCAGAAAAGACCTGCCCATTATCGTCGCCGAGGCGATGCGCGAGGTTCTGCGCGAAACGGAGCGCCGTTAGCCATCCCGCATAAAAACTGCGTAAAAATGCCGCATCTTCGATGATCAGGATCGGCCGGCTTCGGCGCGCGGCATGTTATGCGCGGTTCCGCCAGCGTAATCGATTTTGCAAGTCTTTGTTATGCAAATATTTTTTGCAACTTTTCCAAGTCAACGACTCGGAATATTTCGCACTACCATGAAGCCAGCCGCGCGCCGCGGCGATAATCTCGTCCAAAACGGCTGATATATCAGAGCGTTAATACAACCATTTTGCGTGTTGTCATTTCACTGATACAATTTTTGCGTGACCGGGTCCTTAGAGACCCGTCTAAAAGGGTCGAAATGTCTAAGGCCGGCACAGGTGGCGCGGCAGGTTGAGCCGCAGAACGGCTTAGACATTTTCAGCCAGCCGATCATGCGGGCGCCGCGCTAGGTTGAAACCTCAACGTGGTAGACTCCATGATCGGACGAACTTTCCGAACCTTCCTTGGTGCCTTGGCGCTGGTCTCTCTCTCCTCAACCGTTTACGCCCATGACAGTTGGATTTCACGCGGCGGCTTTCGCGGCCCGCTGAACGGTGAGTGGTGCTGCGGCACCACGGACTGCTCGGTCGTACCGTCCTCGATGGTGAAGCCGAGCAACGCCGGCTTCCAGATCTCGCCGACCAACGAGGTCGTGCCTTATAAGGAAGCGCTGCCGAGTGCCGACGGCCAATATTGGCGTTGCCAGAGACCGAACGGGACACGCCGCTGCTTCTTCGCACCGATCACAGCTTTCTAGCCGGCGACGCGTAGAACCGGCCGGGAACGGCCGGCCGGACCCAACGCATCTTTCTCGGGCGAGCAATCACCGCAGCCCAAAGCCGATCTTCTTCACATCCTTTTGAGGCGTACCGAGCCGGAACTTTAACCGATTTACGCCGTTCGAGCGCGAGGCGTGGCAGCCTACAGACAGGGCGGCTCAGGCATCCGGCCGGGCAGATCATGAGATCGCCGCGCGAGGAAACCTCACCGTGGTAGACCGATGATCGGACATGCTTTCCGAGCCCTCGCCGCCGTTGCTGCGGTCTCTTTTCTCTCCTCTCCCGCTTTCGCTCACAATAGCTGGATCTCGCGCGGCGGCTTTCGCAGCCCGGTGAACGGCGAATGGTGCTGCGGCACGACCGACTGTTCCGTGGTGCCGTCCTCGATGGTGAGGCCGGCAACGCCGGCTTCGAAATTTCGCCGACTAACGAGGTCGTGCCTTACAAGGAGGTACTGCCGAGCGCCGACGGCCAATATTGGCGCTGCAGTCCGATGCTAAAACAAACAGATAGAGCGGCGCCTCCGATTCCAATCAAAAGTCCGCCGCCCTAGACGCCGAGGCGTAAAACCTGCGGCCGCTCCCGGCGAACAGGTTGGGCGAGTCGCGCCACACGCGCCCGCCAGGTCTCATCACTTCGTATTAGTTGGTCCCGCCGGAACGCTGGGCCATGGCGCGCTGTTCCGATTGCAGCGCGGAAGACGCCGCGCCGGTCTCGCTCAAGAAGGGAACACGGGCATGGACATTGTGACGATTCAGCCCTGGGTCGCGCTGATTTTCGGCATCCTCATTCTCATCGTCCCGCAAATCCTGAATTATCTGATCGCTGCCTATCTGATCCTGATCGGTCTCGCCGGTATTTTCGGGCAATACAGCGTGACCCATGTCCCGACCTAGCCGGCCACATCGCCGGTTCCATCACGCAGATTTGTGGGGAAGACCGCCACATCCGGGCGCAAACCGCGCTATCGATCATGCCCGGTTTATGTTGCTGCGCACAAACTTAGGACAATTACAGCAAATTTCGGTTACTCTAGGAAGCCGAGGGCAGCTTGATTGGTGCAACAGATGAGTCTCTTCGTCCGTCTCTGGCGTAACAACATTACAGCCACGTTTCTGGCCGGCCTGGTGCTTCTCCTGCCGGTGGTGCTGACCATCATCATCATGGCATGGCTGATCGACATGCTTCGCACCGCGCTCGGTCCGGGCACCTTTCTCGGCCGACTGCTGACGACGGGAGGCACGACGATCATCGGCCCGGGCTACGACACGTTCGCTTTTTTCCTTGGCATTCTCATTGCGCTGGTCGGCATCTGGTTTCTGGGCGTGGTTGCGCGCAGCGCCGCGCAGCAGAGCATTGAGCGCGGCATCGACAAGATTTTTACGCGGATGCCGATCATCCGCACGATCTACAATCCGGTGTCGCGCATGGTGCGTCTGGCAACCGACAAGCAGGCCGGCGACTTCTCCGGCATGCCGGTCGTCTCCTGCCGCTTCGGCGGCCAGAACGGCGTCGACGTGCTGGCGCTGCTCGCCAATCCGGACACTTTCTATATTGGCGGCGAGCCGCGCTGCCTGATCTATCTGCCGTCAGCGCCTTTTCCGATGACCGGTGGAACTCGTTCTGACGCCGCGCGACTTCGATCATCCCCGTGCCGGAGATGAAGGTCGACGATCTGTTGCGGGTCTATCTCTCGCTCGGCACGCTCGCATCGGATTTGCTGCCGCGCACGCTGAAAGACGTTAAGGATCTGGAAAAGCTCACAAAGATCCCCACGATCGATCCGAAAATGCCCAAGCTCGTCCTGCCTCAGGATGCCGCCGAATAATCAGCACTTCGCGACGCGCTCATAGCCGTCACCCTGAAACATCTTGCGGATGTCGACCGTAGAGTGGTCTCCAATGGCCTCGTAATTGGTCTCGAGCCAGTCGCTTGCTGCGCGCCGTCCTTCACCGAACAGGAATTCGAGAAACGAGCGCTCGACGTTGAACTTGCTCGCCGCGCCGATGGATGACGAGGCGTGCTGCAGATCGATGATATGGATGTTGAAAGCCCGGTAGCGCTTGGCGTCGAGATGGCCTTCCGCCAGCATACGCCGGACGAAATCGACCGAGCGCAATTCGCTCAAAAGGCTGGCGTTGAAGGAAATCTCATTGGCCCGGTTCATGATCTCATGCGCCGTTTTCGGAATGCCCTCGCGTCGGATCGGGTTGATCTGGACGATCAGAATGTCGTTCGAGCGGCTGGCGTAGAAGAATGGGAAGAGGACGGGATTGCCCATATAGCCGCCATCCCAGTAATGCTGCCCGTCGATCTCGACCGCCTGGAACAGCGTCGGCAGGCAGGCGGAGGCCATCACCATGTCGGCAGTGAGCGTCTTCCCGTCGAAGACATGGACACGGCCCGTTTCGACATTGGTCGCCGAGATGAAGAGCCGCAGATGCTCGCAGGACCGCACCAACTCGAAATCGACGGTCTGCTCCAGAATGTCCTTGAGCGGATTGATGTTGAGCGGATTGAAGTCATAGGGCGAGAGGGTGCGCGTAAAGGTGTCGAAGAAGAAGTAGCCGAGCGAAGTGTCGAGGCTCCAATCGCCGGCGAGGATTCCGAAGGGCCCGCGCTGCACCGGGCTCATCGTCGCCGCGTTGCCGACGTCGTCCCAGAATTTGCGCAGCCTCTGCCTTGCGCCTTCCGGCCCGCCGCGCATCAGGCCGTCGGCGAGGACGACGGCGTTCATCGCTCCGGCGCTGGTGCCGCTGATCGCTTCGATCTGGACGCGGCTCTCTTCCAGAAAGCGGTCGAGCACGCCCCAGGTGAAGGCGCCATGCGCGCCGCCGCCCTGGAGGGCAAGGTTGATCGGCTTGACGTCCCCGGCCTTGCCGTCGGCGTTTCCGGCCGTCACTGTGCCGTCCAGCCGCCGTCGATCGGCAGCGCCGCGCCAGTGATCGAGGCGGCATGGTTCGAGCACAGGAACACCGCCAGCGCGCCGATCTGCTCGGTGGTGACGAACTTCTTCGTAGGTTGCGCGCCGAGAATGACGTTGCGCTTCACCTCCTCCTCCGAGATGCCGCGAGACTTGGCCTGATCGGGAATCTGCTTCTCGACCAGTGGCGTGAGCACATAGCCGGGGCAGATCGCGTTCACGGTTATGCCGTGCTCGGCGACCTCGAGGGCGACGGTCTTGGTCAGGCCGAGCATGCCGTGCTTGGCCGAGACGTAGGCGACCTTGAACGGCGAGGCGACGAGGCCGTGCGCCGAGCATAGATTGATGACCCGACCCCATCCCCGCGCCTTCATGCTGGGAATGGCGTGCCGCGTCAGATGAAATGCGCTCGACAGGTTGATGGCGATGATGGCGTCCCACTTCTCCGGCGGGAATTCCTCGATCGGGGCGACGAACTGGATGCCGGCGTTGTTGACGATTACATCGACGGCGCCGAACTTTTCCTCCGCCGCCTTGAACAGCGCGCCGATTTCATCAGGCTTGGTCATATCGGCGTTGTGATAGCCGACCTCGACGCCGTTTTCCGAGGCAAGCTGTGAGCGGATGGCTTCGATCTCCTTGGCGTCGCCAAAACCGTTCAGCATGATGTTCATGCCTTCTCCGGCAAAAGCTTTCGCCATGCCGAGGCCGATGCCGCTCGTCGAGCCCGTAATGATTGCGTTTTTTTTCGAGGTCATGACAAAACTCCGGTGGTGGGGATAGTTGCTATTTAGGCCCGTCCGCCGTCCACCGCCACCGCTGGCGACCTTCAATTTTGTGCGATGCACAATTTTTGCGCGGGGACACAGTCGAGTCTTGAACAACAAGAACGACGACTACACCGGAGAGACCGCCGGAGCGAAGCCGAACCCTATGGCGCAGCGCTCGGAGGCCCATGATGCAGGCTCCACGGCGGAACATTCGGCCCATTGAGGCGTATCAGCGAAAGGCGGGTTTTTCGCCGACCTGCCGAAGCGGCTTGTTCGCCCTGACAGGATCACAAGAGAGATGACCGAAAAAGCCCCGGCAAGATCCTCCAAGCGCAACGGGGATGCGCAATTGCACCTCGATCTGAGCGCAACGCTGGGCAAGGGCGGTGCTGGGCTCGAAAAGCTGCGCGAGGAAGCCGCGCATTGCAAAGCCTGCCATCTCTGGAAGAACGCCACGCAAACCGTCTTCGGCGCAGGGCCGACCGACGCGACCATGATGCTGGTCGGCGAGCAGCCCGGCGACCAGGAGGATCTGGCCGGCCAGCCTTTCGTCGGGCCGGCGGGCGAAGTGCTGAACCGGGCGCTCATCGATGCCGGCGTCGACCGCACCCATGTCTACGTCACCAATGCCGTGAAGCAT
This sequence comes from uncultured Alphaproteobacteria bacterium, assembly GCA_963798805.1. Classification (GTDB taxonomy): domain Bacteria; phylum Pseudomonadota; class Alphaproteobacteria; order Rhizobiales; family Rhodomicrobiaceae; genus CAVZCK01. Next base: position 568,395 of record CAWCVC010000010.1, on the reverse strand, counting down.
TTCAAATTCGAGCCTCGCGGCAAGAGGCGCCTGCATCAGAAGCCGGACGCCAGCGAGATCTCGGCGTGCCGCCGCTGGCTGGAGCAGGAGCGGGAGCTGATCAAGCCCCGGGTCATCGTCGCGCTCGGGGCGACCGCCGCGCGCAGCGTCCTCAATCGCACGGTCAGGCTGATGGCGGAACGCGGTGCGCCGCTGCCCGGAGAGAACGGCGAGACCGTGCTGCTGACGGTGCATCCGTCCTATCTGCTCCGTTTGCCCGATCCCGAAAGCAAGCATGCACAATATGCGGTGTTTGTCCGCGATTTGAAGCGGGCCGCAAGTTTCGCCTCCGGCGCACGTTGATGCGGCGGATGAAGACGGCCGCTTGAGAGTGTGGCTCGCGCAACAGAGCGGAAAAAAGCGCCATTATCCGTTGCGCCCAGCCCGTGCCGCCCTGATATTCGCGGCGGGTGTGCGCCTTGAGTCCGATCTCCCCACGCGATCAGCGAGGAACCGTTCTGATGATCTATTTCGAGATTGCGGTGGGACTTGTGCTGCTCATCATAGGCGGCGAGTTGATCGTCAGAGGGGCGGCCAGCGTCGCCAGGCACATGCAGGTTTCGCCGCTTCTCATCGGCCTCACTCTGGTTGGCTTCGGCACCTCGATGCCGGAACTGGTCGCCAGCGTTCAGGCGGCGCTCGCCAATGCGCCGGGAATTGCCGTCGGCAATGTCGTCGGCAGCAATATCGCCAATATTTTTCTGATCCTCGGCGTCACGGCCGTCCTTCGCCCGATCGACACGCCGAGCGGTTCGTTCCGCCGGGACGGCGGGATGGTGTTCCTGGCGACCATGATCTGCACCGCCATCGCGCTCGGAGGGTTCATCACCCGCTGGATGGGCGCCATTCTGGTCGCGCTTCTCATCGCCTATATGGCTTACAGCTATCGGAATGAGCGTATCGGGCCGGAGGAAGCCGCTGCGCACGAAGCGAGGATGCGGCCGGGGTTTGCTGCACTAGCCGCGATTGCGGGCCTGGCTGTCGTCATCATTGGCGCGCGATTGCTGGTTTTCGGGGCCATTCATCTCGCCCGGGAGATGGGCATCTCGCAATCGATCATCGGACTGACGGTCGTGGCGATCGGCACCTCGCTGCCCGAACTCGCAGCGGGCATCGTGGCGGCGCTTCGCGGACATTCGAACATTGCCTTCGGCAATGTCATCGGAAGCAATATCTACAATGTGCTTGGAATTCTGGGCGTGACCGCTCTGGTTCACCCTATCGCGGTGCCGCAGGATATCGTGCAGGTCGATATCTGGGTGATGTTCGGGGCGACGATCCTGCTGATCATTTTCGCGGTGACGAATTGGCGCGTGACCCGCGCTGAAGGCGCGGCCTTCCTCACGGCCTATGTGGCCTATATCGGTTATCTAGCCTATAGCGCGTGAGCCGGGCCGCGGATCAGGTCGGCTGCGGTCCGAAGACCAGCACTGCGTTGAGGCCGCCGAAGGCGAAGGAATTCGACATGGCGTAATTGATCTCGCGCGAGCGGCCCTCATTCGGCGTGTAATCGAGGTCGCAGCCCTCGCCCGGCTCGTCGAAGCCGATCGTGGCGGGCACGAAATTCTCCTCGATTGCCTTGACGCAGGCGACCGCTTCGACGCCGCCGCCCGCGCCCAGGCAATGGCCGTGCATCGATTTGGTCGAGGACACCGAGACCCGTTCCGCGGCATTGCCAAAGACCTGCCGGATCGCCCGCGTCTCATTGACGTCGTTGACCGTCGTCGCGGTGCCATGCGCGTTGATATAGTCGATATCCGAAGGCGCCAGCCGCGCGTCTTCGAGCGCAAGCTGCATGGCGACGGTCGGCCCCTCGATCGACGGATTGACCATGTCGGCGGCATCGGACGTCATGCCGAAGCCGACCAGCTCGGCAAGAGGCCTGGCGCCGCGGGCCTTGGCGTGCTCCAGCTCCTCCAGCACCAGAAGGCCCGCCCCTTCCGCCAGGACCGTGCCGTTGCGATGCCTCGAGAACGGCCAGCAGCCTTCCGGCGACAGCACGCGCATGGCCTGCCAGGAGCGCATCGAGCCATAGGTCAGGCTGGCTTCGGAGGCGCCGGCAATGCCGATATCGACCAGCCCGGCGCGAACCATCTGATAGGTGAGGCCAATGGCGTGAGCCGCGGTCGAGCAGGCGCTCACCGTGCCGAAGCATGGACCTTTCATGCCATATTCGATGCTGACATGGGCCGCGGCGGAGGATCCGATGCTGCGGAGCAGGGTCAGCGGATGCGTCGCCTTTTTCTTGTGGATGAAGAGATCGACGTAGCCCGTTTCGATCGTCGCCAGCCCGCCGATCCCCGAGCCGATGATCGATGCAGCGCGATGGCCGTCGGATACCGGGCCATCGAAGCCGGCCTGTTTCATCGCCTCGATGGCAGCGGCGCCGGCAAATTGCGAATAGCGGTCGGCGAGCATGAGCGGCTTCGACGGGCACCGCTCGCGCGCATGGAAATCCTTCACCTCGCCGGCGATGGTGATGTAGAGATCCTGATGCTCGAAGTTGGTGATCGGAGCGATGCCGCACGCGCCGCGGCGCATGTTCGACCAGAATGGGTCGACCCCGATGCCAATCGAAGACACCACGCCCTGGCCGGTAACGACAACGCGCCTTGCCCCGTTGGGCCCTGTCATATTGTGCCTTTATGTATGATCGGATGAGCGCCGGACGGCGCGGGAGTGCATCAGGCAGCCGCCCCCGCAGCGCCTTTTTCGGAGATCAACGCCTTCACGCGGTCGACCACCGATCCGACCGTGGCGAAGTCCTGCACTTCCTCATTGGCGTTGTAGGGGATCTGAATGCCAAAGGTGTCCTCGATGTCGAAGACGATCACGGCGAGATCGAGCGACTCGATCTCGAGGTCGCTCAGCTTGGTATCCAGAGAAATCGTCTCTGGCGGTTCCTTCATGTTCTTTTTGAGAATCGCGATGATCTTGTTCGCAACTTCGTCCATCATCCTCTCCCTGCCCCTTTGACATGAGGGCGAGTAAAATCCGCCTTCGCCGGATGCGGTCCGGGGAGCTTCATTACCCCCCAATTAAACGCAAAATTGAAAGGTGTCCAGGGCTTCGTCCGGGACCTGTGAGGTTTGGTTAGCAAGCGTAGAGACGGCGACACCGTTGCTCGGAAATTCGGCAGAGGACGCATGCGCACCTTCTGCCGCCAGCAGCAGGCGGGCGCCGGCTTTCAAGCAAAACGCCGCTTGCCGGAGCCGAAAGCTTGGCCGATCTTGCCGATCAACAGCTTAGGCGCGGACGAAGGCTCCGCCGGCTGGGCGGAACAGTTTCGCCGCCGCGAGCGCTATCAGCACGAACACTGCGAGAACCACAAGCTGTGTGATCGCGAAGGGAGGTTCGGACTGCGTCGGCGCGAGTGCATGAAGCGAGGCGATCTTGCCGAAGGCCTGGGCGATGCCGACGAAAACCAGCAAGTAGAGGCTGGCGACGAGCCCGACCGAATAGATCCACCTCCAGGCGCCGGCAAGGTGCGCCACGTAACGTGCGTAAAGGACGGCGGCCAGGATCAGAAGCGCGATCACCCCGACGATATGGGAGGGCAGCACGCCGTGAAATGCAAAGCCGAAGCCGGTCGCACTGGTGGCCACGGCGGTGATAAGAAAAAGCGTCGTCACCAGACCGGGCAATTTCACGCCGAACAAGGTCAAAACGGCTAGCGCACCTGTGAATAGCGCGATGAGGCTCAGCACGCTATGAATGGTGGTATAAGTGTCCGGGAACAGCATGATGCGTCTCCTTCTCCCACAAGTGCGCCGCCGCCTCGGATTGGGGCCCCCTCAGTGCCGGTCAGCCGAGGGTGATTTCGTATAAGCGAAGCGCGGCATTCGATCATAGCACCATTGCACTGAGCTGGCGGCACCCCATTATCGGCGTTGAGGGACGTTGCCATCGGGTCCGAAAACTCGAATAATCCCGAACGGGTCTTAGCGGCAGGGCCGCAGCGGAGGAAATGCCCAAGCAACGAGGACGAAATGGACCCGGACCATTCAGAGGCTCTGGTCAACGGGGTTGAGACGCCCCAGGCGCCGCCCCGCTATCCTTGGCTCAGAACCTATCCCAAGGACGTCGACTGGTATGCGCCGCTCGCGGCGAAGCCTTTGCAATCGCTGCTGGAAGAGACCGCCGCCGCCTATGGCAGCCGGGATTGCTGCTATTTTCTCGGCAACACCGTAACCTATGCCGAAATCAACGCCCTCGCGAACCGCGTCGCGGCCGGGCTGCAGAAGCGCGGCGTACGCAAGGGCGTCCATGTCGGGCTGCTGCTGCCTAACTCGCCGACCTACATCATCTTTTACTACGGGGTGCTCAAGGCGGGCGGCACGGTCGTCAATTTCAACCCGCTCTACACGGCCGAGGAACTGGCCCATCAGGCCAAGGACGCGCGCGTCCAGATGATGGTGACGCTCGACCTGAACGCGCTGTTCCCCAAGGTCGAGGCGCTGCTCGCCAATGGCGCGATCCCCGCGGCGGTCGTCTGCCCCTTCGCGGGCCTGCTCCCCGGGCTCAAGTCGATCCTGTTCAAGCTGTTCAAGCGCAAGGACGTCGCCAACTGGCAAGCCTCGCCGCATAGCGGCGAGGTCATCGCCTATCGCGCGCTGATCGACAATGATGGCAAGCCGGAGAGCGTGTTCACCGATCCCGAGAACGACGTCGCGGTGATCCAATATACGGGCGGCACCACGGGCATCCCCAAGGGGGCAATGCTCACCCACGCCAATCTCTACATCAACACGCTGCAGAACGCGCTCTGGGCGCCGGATCTCGTTAAAGGCGGCGAGGTGATGATGGGGATATTGCCGTTCTTCCACGTCTTCGCCATGACGACGGTCATGAATCTCGGCATTTCGCTCGCGGCGACGATCATCCTGATGCCGCGTTTCGAGATCGGCGAGGCGCTGACCTTGATCCGCAAGCTGAAGCCGACGCTGATGCCGGGCGTGCCGACCCTCTACACGGCGCTGATGAATTCCCCCGGTCTGCGCCCGGACGATATTTCCTCGCTGAAATTCTGCATCTCCGGCGGTGCGCCGCTGCCGATTGAGGTCCGGCGCGGTTTCGAAGAGGCCTCCGGCTGCCGTCTCGTCGAAGGCTATGGTCTGTCCGAGACCTCGCCGACCGCCAGCTGCAATCCGGTTGCCGGCGTCAACAAGGAAGGCTCGATCGGCATCCCCCTGCCGGGCACGCGGATTTCGCTGCGCTCGCTCGACGATCCGGCGAAGGAAGTTCCGCTCGGGGAGAATGGCGAGATCTGCATCGCCGGGCCGCAGGTGATGAAGGGCTATTGGCAGCGCCCGAAAGAGACCGCCGACACCATGGTCGGCGAATTCATGCGCACGGGCGATGTCGGCTTTATGGATGTCGAGGGCTATACTTTCATCGTCGACCGGATCAAGGACATCATCATCTGCTCCGGCTTCAACGTCTATCCGCGCATGATCGAGGAAGCGATTTACCAGTTTCCCGGCGTCGAGGAAGTCACCGTCGTCGGCATTCCCGACAAATATCGCGGCGAGGCGCCGAAAGCCTTCGTTAAGCTCAAACAGGGCACGACGGCGACGAAGCAGGACATTCTTAAATTCCTCGAGGCGAAACTCTCCAAGATCGAGATGCCGTCGGAAATCGAGTTCCGCACTGAGCTGCCGAAGACCCTGATCGGCAAGCTGTCCAAGAAGGAGCTTCGCGCCGAAATGAAGAACGATGGCACAAAAAGCTGATACGAAACCGGCTGCCCGCGCCGCCAAGGCCAAGGCGATGCTTTACAGCATCGGCGATCTTGCCGGCCAATTCGGAATTTCGACGCGAGCTATCCGCTTTTACGAGTCGAAGGGTCTGCTGGCGCCGGAGCGTGTCGGCTCGAACCGCATCTATACGAAGCGCGACCGGGCGCGGCTGACGCTCGTCCTGCGCGGCAAGCGGCTAGGCTTCAGCCTCGAGGAGATTGCGGAATATCTCAATCTCTACGACGCCGACCCCTATCAGATCGCCCAGACCCGGCTGCTGCTGCAGAAGGTCGAGGCTTCGATCGGCGAGCTCGAAGGCAAGAAGAAGGACATCGAGGCGGCGCTGAAGGACCTCGGCGAGATCCGCTCGCTCTGCATTTCGCAGCTCAAGGCGCAGAACGCGCCTTAGGCGGCGGTTTTTCAATCCTGCCGCGCCTCGTGGATTCGAAAGGCGTAATCCCAACATGCGGCGTCGCCCCGGCCGTGAGAGCCGGGGCCCAATGGCCTCACCTCGCCGCACAACATTGCGGAGACGCGAGTGGGTCCCGGCTCGGCCTGACGGCCGTCCGGGACGCCGCGAGCGAGGCAGCTCTCAATGCACCGTGTGCTGGGTTGGGCTGACGCCTTCGAGGATCGCGGCGACGCCCATGCCGCCGGCGGTGCAAATCGAGATGAGGCCGCGCCCGCCGCCATTCTGAGCCAGAATCTTGGCCAGCGTCGCCAGAATCCGCCCGCCCGTCGCGGCGAAGGGATGGCCGAGCGCGATGCTGGAGCCCTTCACATTCAGCTTGTCGCGGTCGATGCTGCCGAGCGGGTGGTCCTTGCCGAGCACTTCCTTGCAATATTCCGGCGATTCCCAGGCCTGGAGCGTCGCCAGCACCTGGGCGGCGAACGCCTCGTGGATCTCGTAGAAATCGAAATCCTGCAAGGTCAGCCCTGCCTGATCGAGCATCCGCGACACGGCGATAGTCGGCGCCATCAGCAGACCCTGGCCGCCGACGAAATCGATCGCGGCGTGATAGCCATGGGTCAGATAGGCGAGCGGCTTCAGCCCATGCCGGTCCGCCCATTCCTCCGAGGCGATCAGCACGCTCGATGCGCCGTCGGTCAGCGGCGTAGAATTGGCCGCCGTCAGCGTGCCGCGCTCCGACTTCTCGAACGCCGGCTTCAGCGTGCCCATTTTGCTGAGGTCGATATCGGCGCGCAGATTATTGTCGCGATAGACGCCTGCAGTCGGCACGATCAGATCGTCGAAAAAGCCTTCCTCGTAAGCCTTGGCCGCCTTCTTGTGGCTCTCATAGGCAAGCTCGTCCTGCGCCGCGCGCGAAATATGGAATTGCTGCGCCATCAGCTCGGTATGCTGGCCCATGGAGAGGCCGGTGCGCGGTTCGGAAACGCTCGGCGCGATCGGGGCCAGCTCGGCGGGCGAGAAGCCCTTCATGAAGATGCTGGCCTTCTCGGCGAAGGTCTTAGCGCGCGAGAGCTTCGCCAGTCGCTGCGCAAGTTTGCGCTGCAGCACGACCGGCGCGTCCGACGTGGTATCGGAGCCGACCGCGATGGCGCTTTCGATCTGGCCGCTGGCGATTTTCGCTGCGCTTCCCAAAGCCGCCTGAAGGCTGGTGCCGCAAGCCTGCATCAGGGTGACGCCGGGCGTCCTCGGATCGAGCTTTGTGGCGATGACTGCTTCGCGGGCGAGGTTGAAGTCCTTCGCATGGGTGACGACGGCGCCGCCCACGACTTCGTCGATCAGCTCGCCTCCGAGATGATATTTGTCGACGAGCCCGTTCAGAGCGGCGGTCATCAGATCGAGATTGCTCAGCTCGGAATAGGCCGTGTTCGAGCGGCAAAATGGGGTGCGAATCCCGCCAATGACGGCGACGCGCCGCAATTGTCCGATCATGATCTGTTCTCCTTACTCGGCTGCCGTGGCGGAGGCCGCCGCATTATGCGTGGTGACCGGCTTCGATGTCTTTTGCGCCGCGCGGTAATGCAGCGGTCCGCCGCGGAAGGGGGCAAAGCCGGTGCCGAAGATCACGCCGGCATCGACATGATCGGCATCGGCGACGACGCCTTCGGCGAGGCATTTCTCGCATTCATCGATCAGCGGTTTGACCAGCTCCTCGCCGAGCCGGGCAAGTTCGGCCTGGTCATAGCCGCCTTCGGGAATTTCCTTTTGCGGCTTGCCGTTCTCCCAGCGATAGAAGCCCTCACCGGACTTCTTGCCGAGCTTGCCGTCCCGGACGAGCCGCGCCAGCTCCGAGCCTTCGGGCGCCGGATTGCCGAGCACCTCGGCGACATGGGCGCAGATGTCGAGACCGACCGTGTCGGCCAGCTCGATCGGCCCCATCGGCATGCCGAATTTCTCAGCCGCCGCATCGATCTTCGATTTCGGCTGGCCTTCCTCGACCCGGCGCATGGCATCGAACATGTAGGGCGCGAGCACGCGGTTGACGAGGAAGCCCGGAGTGCTTTTGGTGATGAGCGGGAACTTGTTGATCGCCGTGACGAAGGCACAGCCCTGGCGGACGACATCCTCGCGGCTGTTCGGACCGCGCACGACTTCGACCAGCGGCATCTGCGGCACGGGATTGAAGAAATGGATGCCGATAAGCCGGCCCGGATCGGCGAGCCCCGCCGCAATCTGCTCGATGGGCAGCGAGGAGGTGTTGGTGGCGAGCAGCGTGCCAGGCTTCATCTTCGCTTCGGCTTCTGCGAGCACCTTCTGCTTGACGTCGAGCTTCTCGATGATGGCCTCGATGACGACATCGGCGCGCGGAATGTGCTCACCTTTGACGTCGGCATAGAGCCGGCCCATGGCGGTATCGACCTCGAGGCTGCCGCGCAGGCGCTTCTTGAACAGCGATTTCGCCCGCCCGAGCGCCTTTTCGACCGCCTCCGGCGAGACATCCTGCAGGCTGACCTCCATTCCGGAGATCACGCACCACGCGGCGATATCGGCGCCCATCGTACCCGCGCCGATGACATGCACGCGCTGGGGCTTGAAGCCATTCTTCGGCGCCTCGTTCTTCAGCATTTCGGAGAGGCGGAAGACGCGGCGCAGATTGCGTGAGGTGTCGCTGACCATGAGCGGTGCGAAGAAGCGCATCTCGGCCAAGGCCATGCTGCGGCGGTCGCCGCCGAAGCGCTCGAACAGCTCGATCAGCTTGAAGGGCGCCGGGTAATGCTCCTCGCGCACCTTGGCCGCTGTCTCCTTGCGCATCCGCGCGGCAAGCATGCCGCGGATCGGCGTCTGGGTCATCAGACGCTTCGACCAGGAGGCGCCTTTCGACTTGCGCTTCTGCAGCGCGGCCTTGCGGCAGGCCCAGCGCAGCTCCAGCTTCGACGGCACGAGCTGGTCGACCAGCCCCATGGCGCGCGCCGCGCTCGGGCGCAGCATCTTGCCGGTCAGCATCGCCGGCATGGCGGCGAGCGGTCCGGCCAGCTCGATCATCCGCACCGTGCCGTTGAGGCCGGGGATGAGGCCGAGCTTGACCTCAGGCAGGCCGAGGCGGGTCGCGTCGTCGCGTGTGGCGATGCGGTAATGGCAGGCCATAGCGAATTCGAGGCCGCCGCCGAGGCAGTAGCCGTGAATGCCGGCGATGACCGGGATCGGCATTGACTCGATGCGGTTGAAGAGGGCCGTGACCTGCCGGACGACCTCCTCGACATCGCGCTCGCGGGTCAGGTTCTCGAACTCGCGGATGTCGGCGCCGGCGATGAAGGCCTTCTCCTTGCCGGACAGGAAGATCAGCGCGCGGGCCTCGCCGCGCCGGGCCGCATCCTCCGCTGCCGAGACGATCTGCTCGAGCTCCTGCGTGGTCTCCGTGCCGAAGGTGTTGGTGCTTTCGCCGGCCTGGTCGAAGATCGCCCAGGCAATGTTCTCGAAGTCGATGTCGAAGTGCCAGTGTTTCAAATTCGGAAGCGCACCGGACATGGTTTTTCTCCGCTATTCCGCCGCGTGGATTTCGCCGCCCTCGCTATGGGGCGGCTTGTCGAAAGCGCTCGCGGGCCGCGAATTGTGGCCGATGGCGCTCTTGTGCGTGATCTCATCCGGATCGAAATGGTCGACCGCGATGACTTTCGCAACCAGCGTCTCGCGCTCGCGCAGCCTCTCGCCCTCCTCGGGCGTGACGATGCCTTTCTGCACCGCCTCGGCGATGAAGTCGTTGCCGAGGAAGCGGTGAACCGTTCTCTGCCGGACCGCCCGCTCCAGCTTGTGATTGGCGTCCTCGGTCTCGATGACCTTGGCGAACGCCGCCTCCAGCACGCCCTGAGTGTCGTTCGGGTCGTGGCTGACGAAGATCTCGCGGGTGAGCCTGTCGCGCGTCGCGGTCGGCTCCAGGACCAGGGAGACGACCTTCTTGGCGCTCCTGTCCCTGGCGGGCGTTGCATGATTGCCGAGCGGGAAGACGCAGATGCGCATCAAGGCGGCAACGATCGGATTGGGGAAATTGCCGATCACGCGAGATAGCGAAGCGTAGAAGCGGCTCAGCGTATTCTGGGCGCAATAGTCGAGGATCAGGCGGTCCGACTGCGGCTCGCCATCGTCCTCGAAGCGCTTCAGCATGCAGCAGAGGAAGTAAAGCTCGGACAGCGCGTCAGCGAGACGGCCGGTAATGTGCTGCTTGGTCTTCAGCCCGCCGCCGAGGATCGCCACCGAGAGGTCCGTCACCAGGGCGAAATTGCGCGCCGCGCGATAGGTCTGGCGATACCAATGGCCGGTGTAGCGCGCCTTGGGTGAGATCGCGAAAGCGCCGAAGGTAATGTTGTGGAAGAAGGCGCCGAAGATATTGGCCATGGCGAAACCGACATGGCCCTCGAAGGCGCGCTCGAATGCCTTGAAGCCTTCATCCTCATCCCAATGCTGAACGGCCTGGACCTCCTTGAACAGCCAGGGATGGCTGCGCAGCGCACCCTGGGCGATCACCATCAGCGAGCGCGTCAGGATGTTGGCGCCCTCGACCGTGATCGAGACCGGGATGGACTGATAGGCGGCTTGGGCAAAGTTTGACGGGCCGTCGCAGATGGCCTTGCCGCCTTGGATGTCCATGGCGTCGTTGACCGCCTGACGGCCCCATTCGGTGCATTTATATTTCATCAGCGCCGAGATCACCGCGGGCTTGTCGCCGCCTGAGACCATCGCCGCCGTGACCGAACGCGCCGATTCCAGGATGTAGGCTGCCTCGACGAGACGGGCGAGCGGTTCCTCGACGCCCTCCATCTTGCCGATCGGGATATTGAACTGCGAGCGGATGCGGGCGTAGGCCGAGGTCGAGCGCAGCATGCCCTTTGCCGCGGCGGTCGCGGAGGCCGGCAGCGAGATTGCCCGCCCTGCGGCAAGGCAGCTCATCAGCATGCGCCAGCCCTGGCCGGCGCGCTCGGGGCCGCCGATGATCCAGTCGAGCGGAATGAAGACGTTCTCGCCCCAGGTCGGGCCGTTCGGGAAGGCGTTGCCGCAAGGCAGATGGCGGCGGCCGATCTGGACACCGGGATGATCGGCAGGGATCAGCGCCAGAGTGATGCCGAGATCGTCGCCCTTGCCGAGCAGGCTCTGCGGGTCGAAGAGTTGGAAGGCAAGACCGAGCAGCGTCGCATTGGGGGCCAGCGTAATATAGCGCTTGTCCCAGTTGAGTGTGATGCCGACGGCCTCCTGGCCGTTATGCATGCCGCGCGTCACGGTGCCGATATCGCGCATCGACGCCGCATCCGACCCGGCATAGGGGCCGGTCAAGGCAAAGCAGGGCACTTCCTGGCCCCGCGCCAGACGCGGCAGGTAATGCTCCTTCTGCTCGGCCGTGCCGAATTTCTCGATCAGCTCGCCCGGTCCGAGCGAATTGGGGACCATGACGACGACGGCGACATCGGGCGAGCGCGAGGCCACCTTGCCAAGAATGAGCGACTGCGCCTGCGCGGAAAAGCCAAGCCCGCCATGCTCCTTCGAGATGAGCATGCCGAGGAAGCCCTTATCCTTGATGAACTGCCAGATATTGTCGGGCACTTCGCGGCTCTCGGCGCGGATATGCCAATCGTCGATCATCCGGCAGAGTTCCTCCGCCGGACCGTCGAGGAAATTGCGTTCGTCCTCGGTGAGGCTCATCGGCCGGACGGCGCGCAGCTTGGCCCAATTGGGCTCGCCGCCGAACAGCTCGGTATCGAAGCCGAGCGTGCCCGCCTCAAGCGCCTCACGCTCGGTCGGCGAGACGGGCGGCAGGATCTTCTTCACCATGTGGAAGGCCGGCATGGTGATCACCTTGCGGCGGATCGGGCGGTAAGAGAGCACGGCGAGCGCAATCGCCGGGATCCAGCCCAGGAGCTTGGTGAAGGTGAACCCGCCCATCGGGCCGAAGGCGAAGCCGGCCTGAATCAGAAATGTCGCGACCGCGACCAGGACGGCCCAGGCCCAAAGGGGCGCCCGCCAAAGTGCAAGAGCGATCGCGGCTCCGAGGCAGAGGATCAGAAACAGAAATCCCGCCATGGTTATTATCCTCCATCGCTGGCTATTGGAAACGGCTGAGCCTTTGCCACTGTTAAGTGGAGGCAATTGACGTAAACGTCAACTATGTATCTTCGCCGCAACCGCCGCATCATTCGTCGATTTGCCGGCGAGAATATCACGCCCGCATGTGTCAGGCGACATGGATACACCCCGTGGCCCTCGCTGGCGTGCGCATCGCCGACGCGACAGCAAGCCACAACGTGGTGAAAATCCTCTTAAAACCTGGCGTCAAGCCGGCAATCAGTCTCCGTCGTAAATGGGCGCGCGGCGCCAGGCGGCTTGTTCGAAACCCTCGCAATCCCGCGGCGGACGCGCTAACTATTCTGATAAGACCGATGCAATATTAAATATCCGCCATGGCCGCCCCGGACGAGGCGTGCTACGGCCGACCGAGGAAATGGCAATGGGCATCACGAGTTTCTGGCACTGGATCATCGTCATCATGGTGATCGTTCTCCTGTTCGGACGGGGAAGGATCTCCGAGATGATGGGAGACGTGGCCAAGGGCATCCGCAGTTTCAAGAAGGGCATGGAGGAGGACGAGGAGCCTCAGCCCCCGCCCAGCAAGACGCTGGAGCTCGAAGCCGACAAGCGCGCCGATCCGGCTGAATACGCCAAGGAAGAGCGCAAGGTCGGCTGAGTCCGTCGAGGCCTCTGGTGGAGCCTGCGGTTCCGAGGAGGGCCGCCGCGCCGTCGGTCTCATTCTGGCTCGGCGAGAGCCTTGCCGAAAATCAGATTCGCTCCGATAACAAGGCCAGCGCCGATCAGTGTGGCGATCAGCCGGTCGATCAGGACGGCGGCTTCAGGCGGCTGCCCGGCATCCATGATGACGATGATGAGGGGCGTCATCACGGCGGAATAGGCGAGATAATTGCGCACCCGCAGCAATGGCCGCGCGCCGGCAAGCACGCCGATGCCGATGACCAGCGCCCAGACGGGCGGCGGATCGCTGAGCAGCAGGCTGGTCGCCAGGACGCCGAGGATCGTGCCGAGCGCCCGCTGGGTCGTCCTCACCGGAAAGGCGTCGATCTGCCGCTCCGTCAGCAGTGCCACGGTCAGCGCGATCCAATGCAGATGATGATCCGGCCACAGCCAGCGCAGCGTCCCTGCGACGCCGAGGCAGAGCGTCAGCCTCAATGCATATTGCCAGCCCGATAAGTGCCTCAGCGAGCGCCGCCAGCGCCTGAATTTCTGCGCCGCCGTCGGCTGGCTGGCTGTGCTGGGCGCCGGCGGGTTCCCATGGCCGCGGCCTGCGCGCGTTAGAGCGCCGAGAAACCGGCTGACGAGGACGTTCCACAGCGCGCCCGCGAACATCATGAGTAGCAATCCCTGCCGGCTTTCCGCACCTTCGGCGACCGGTATGGCGATGAGCAGGAACAAGATGAAGCGCGTCGTGGCGGCGGCGAAGGGGCGGCTGAACCCGCCGATAAGCGCCGCGCCGCCCGCCAGCAGCGTTACGGCCGCGTCGCTGAGCCAATCATGACCGGCGGCGAGAGCCGCCGCGACGGGAGCGGCGATGGCGGAGGCGAGCGCGACCTTGAGCTCCGCCGGACGGCTCTGGCCATTCTGGATCGTGCCTGGCCTGGCGGCCATCATGCTGCCGACGGATGCCGCCAGACCGGCCGGCAGATGGTTCGTCGCTGCGCCGAGCAGCACCGGCCCCGCCATGCCGATGCCGGCTGCGAGAATATCGGCCCAGTCGACGCTCTTATCCGCCGACCAGCGAAACGCTCCCACCAGATGCTCATTCCGCTTTATAGGTTTGATAGCCGTTCCCGGTTTACTCGGTGAAAAATTAATACGCAATGCGTATCATATGGGGAGCAAAACAGGCGAGAGAAAGATGGAGAATGAAGAGACTGCGTTGATCGTGCGCGGCGTGCTTTCGCTCGGACGCCGCCTGCGCGCCGAGCGGCCGCAAGGCTCGGCGAGCCTTTCGGCGATCGCGATTCTGAGCACTCTGAAACGGCTTGGCCCGGTCCCCGCCGTGCGGCTTGCCGCTGAAGAACGGCTTCAGCCGCAATCGCTGACGCGGCTTATTCTTGCCCTCGAGCGCGACGGGCTGATCTCCCGCGCTCCCGGCAAGACGGACAGGCGCGAGATTGTGATTTCGCCGACCCGGCGCGGCCTCAAGGTGCTGGCCGAGGATATCCGCGCTCGCCGGCAGTGGCTCGAGCGCGCCATCTCCGCCACACTGACTGCGAGCGAGCGGGAGCTGCTGCTGAAGGCGTCCGGCGCCATGCTCAAGCTGGCCGGCTATGAGGCGTTGCAGCTTGGCCGGGATGACCTTTGAGCCGCCGCCGGATTTCCCCCGAACACCGCGTCTTCCCCCAATTGCCTATTTTTGTATCATGCACGCTTGATTATAGTCGTTGAGTTAAAGGCTTCGGCTTTGCTAAGTAGGGGGAGAGCGCCGTGTCCCGCGCCGTCCCAACCGCATCCCTGGACCAGCCCTGATCGATGGATTATTTCGTACAGCAGCTTATCAACGGGATCACACTCGGATCGATCTACGGCCTCATCGCCATTGGCTACACGATGGTGTACGGCATCATCGGCATGATCAATTTCGCCCATGGCGACATTTTTATGATCGGCGCCTTTATGGCGCTGATTTCGTTCCTGCTGCTGCTCGCAATCGGTATCACCGCCGTCCCCATCGCCCTCGTTCTCGTCCTGATCATCGGCATGCTGCTGACGGCGGTGTGGGGATGGACGCTGGAGCGTGTCGCCTACCGGCCCTTGCGCGCCTCCTTCCGGCTCGCGCCGCTGATCACGGCGATCGGTGCCTCGATTACGCTGCAGAATTTCGTCCAGCTCACCCAGGATGCCCGCGTGAAGCCGCTCCCTCCGGTCATCACCGGCGGCTATACGATGATGCAGACCGCGCATTTTTCGGTGACGCTGAGCAACATCCAGATCGTCATCATGATCACGACCTTCGTGCTGATGGCAGGCTTTTCGATCATCATCGCCAAGACCTCGCTCGGGCGCCAGCAGCGCGCCTGCGAGCAGGACCGCAAGATGGCCGCGCTCCTCGGCGTCAATGTCGACCGGGTGATCTCGCTGACTTTCGTGATGGGGGCCGCACTCGCCGCTGTGGCCGGGCTGATGTATCTGCTCTATTACGGCGTGATCGACTTCTTTATCGGCTTCGTGGCCGGCATCAAGGCCTTCACCGCCGCCGTGCTCGGCGGCATCGGCTCGCTGCCCGGCGCCATGCTGGGCGGGCTGATCATCGGGCTGATCGAGGTGTTCTGGGCCGGCTATTTCACGACCGCCTATAAGGATGTCGCGGCATTCTCGATTCTGGCCATCGTGCTGATTTTCTTCCCCTCCGGCCTGCTCGGAAAACCGGAAATCGAAAAGGTCTGAGGCATGGCGGAACGGCTGGTGGCCGCAAACGCTGCGAAGGCGGAACGTTCGGAACTGGCGGAAGCCGTCAAAGAAGCCGTCATTACCGCCGGCATCGCGCTGGTGCTGTTCATCTTCATCGTCGGCATCAAGACCGAGAACGGGCAGGAGGGGCTTTATCTCATCCCTCGATTCGGCCTCGCTCTCAGCCTCGCCGCGGGTATTGGCGTCATCCGCCTGTTTTTCGATCTCATTGTCTGGCGGAGATACCTCAGCCGCACCGTGGTCGGCGCCTGGCTCACCTCCGCCAATTTGCAGGCAGCGCTCGCGGCCTTGATTGCCGCTTTCTACCTGCTGGGCGCGGTCTATTTCCTGGTGCCGGGCTCGCGCGATGCGGCCGCCGCGAGCGCCGCCTCGCTGTTCGCTGATCCGGCATGGCGGAATTGGGCGGCAATTTTCATCCAGCTCACCGGCTTTTTGTTCCTCGCGGTGTTCGTCGTCATCTCGATGATGGCGATCGTCATGGCCGTCCGCCTGCTGTGGCGCGGCTTGCGGGGCAGAACGGTCGTTGAAGGCGATGCAGCCGGCCGCAATCTGCTCGGCGACTTCAGCGCGCAGTTCGCCCCGGCGCTGCTCGCCATCGCGATTTTGCTGCCCGTGCTTGTCACCGGCCCGCAGCAGCGCTATGCCATCGACACGGCGACCCAGGTCCTCACCTACATCATGCTGGGCTGGGGCCTCAACATCGTCGTTGGCCTCGCGGGCTTACTCGATCTCGGCTATGTGGCCTTCTACGCGGTCGGCGCCTATTCCTACGCACTGCTCTCCACCACCTTCGGCTGGTCGTTCTGGGTCTGCCTGCCGCTTGCCGGAATTTTTGCCGCGACCTGGGGCCTGATCCTGGGCTTTCCGGTGCTGCGCCTACGCGGCGACTATCTGGCCATCGTGACGCTCGCCTTCGGCGAGATGGTCCGCATCGTGCTCGTCAACTGGTACTCGCTGACCAAAGGACCGGACGGCATCACGCGGATACCGAAGATCAGCTTTTTCGGCCTCAATTTCGAGCGCTTCGGCAGCGGACCGAAATTTCACGAGTTTTTCGGCCTCGAATATAATGCGATCTACCGCATCATCTTCCTCTATTATGTGATCCTCGTGCTGGCGCTCGTCGTCAATTTCGCCACCCACAGACTGCGCCGCCTGCCGCTCGGCCGCGCCTGGGAGGCGCTGCGCGAGGACGAGATCGCCTGCCGCTCTCTGGGCATCAACGTCACCATCACAAAGCTGACGGCCTTCGCCACGGGCGCCATGTTCGGCGGCTTTGCCGGATCGTTCTTCGCCACGCGCCTGGGGTTCATCAGCCCGGAATCCTTCACCTTCCAGGAATCGGCCCTGGTACTCGCCATCGTGGTGCTCGGCGGCCTCGGCAGCCAGATCGGCATCGTGATCGCCGCTGTGGTGCTCATCGGCAGCTCGGAGTTCTTCCGCGAGCTGCAGGAATACCGCATGCTGATTTTCGGCCTCTCCATGGTCACGATCATGGTCTGGCGTCCGAGAGGGCTTGTAGGCACTCGCGTGCCGAGCATCGTACTGAAGAAGCGCAAGGCGATTTCTAAGGACCTCGTCGCCGAAGGGGCCGCATGATGCAAAGCCGCGAGCCCATCCTTCAGGTCGACCATCTGACCATGCGATTTGGGGGGCTCGTTGCTATTGACGACCTGTCGTTCACGGCGCACCGCGGCGAGATCACTGCGATCATCGGTCCGAACGGTGCCGGCAAGACGACCGTCTTCAACTGCATCACCGGCTTCTACAAGCCGACTGAAGGCATGATCGCCCTGCATCGGCCGGGCCTCGATGAGCCGTTTCTGCTCGAGCGGATGCCGGACCACGAAATCTCAGTCCAGGCAGGCGTGGCTCGCACTTTCCAGAACATCCGGCTGTTCGCCGGCATGACGGCGCTCGAAAATCTGCTTGTCGCCCAGCATGAGCAGCTGCGCCGCGCCTCGTTCTTTTCCATCGCCGGGCTGCTCGGCCTCGACCGCTACAAGAACGCGGAGGCCGAGGCCGTAGAGCTTGCCGTCTATTGGCTGGAAAAGATGAACCTCATCGACCGCGCCGACGATGCCGCGGCCGACCTGCCTTACGGTGCTCAGCGCCGGCTGGAGATCGCGCGCGCCATGTGCACGGGCCCGGTGCTGCTCTGCCTCGACGAGCCGGCCGCCGGCCTCAACATGCGCGAGTCGGCCGAGCTCAACGAGACGCTGATCTGGATCAAGGAGGAGCACGGCATCTCCGTCCTGCTCATCGAGCACGATATGGGCGTCGTGATGGGCATCTCCGACCACATCATCGTGCTCGACTATGGCCGCAAGATCTCCGACGGCACGCCCGAATTCGTGCGCAACGACCCGGCCGTGATCGCTGCCTATCTCGGCGTCGCGGAAGAAGAGGTCGAACAGGCGGAAGCGGAGGTCGGCCCATGAGCGCGTCGCTTCTCAGTGTCCGGGACGTCGACACCTTCTATGGCAACATCCAGGCTCTGCGGAGTGTAAACATCGACGTTGCCGCGGGCGAGATCGTCACCCTGATCGGCGCCAACGGCGCCGGCAAGACCACACTGATGATGACCATCTGCGGCGACCCGCAGGCGCGCGACGGCCAAATTGTCTTCGACGGCATCGATATCACCCATCTGGCGACCCATCAGATCGCTCAGCTTTCCATCGCGCATGCGCCCGAAGGCCGCCGGATCTTTCCGCGCATGACGGTGCTCGAAAATCTGCAGATGGGTGCTCTGCTCGTCTCCGACGCGAAATTCGACGAACGGCTGGAGCTGGTGTTCCGGCTGTTTCCGATCCTGTCGCAGCGGCGCTATCAGCGTGGTGGCACGCTCTCGGGCGGCGAGCAGCAGATGCTGGCGATCAGCCGGGCGCTGATGGCCTGGCCGCGGCTGCTGCTGCTCGACGAGCCTTCGCTTGGTCTTGCGCCGATGATTGTGCAGCAGATCTTCCAGGTCATCCGGGAGCTGAATGAAAAACAGGGGCTGACGATCTTCCTCGTCGAGCAGAATGCCTATCACGCGCTGAGACTTGCTCATCGCGGCTATGTCATGGTGAATGGTAAGATCACCATGTCGGGCACCGGGCGTGAGCTGCTCGCGCGCGAGGAGGTGAAATCGGCCTATCTCGAAGGCGGGCGCTAGGCAGAGCGCAGGGTGGCGGTGCAATGGACTTTATCGTCGAGAAATCTTACGCCGCGTTTTTCATCATCACGGTCGTTCTCGGTGGGGGTGCCGCCTTCCTGACCGGCCGGGCGCTGGCGCGCTCCTGGAAATCCTACGGGCGGCTGATCGTCTATACGCTTTTGCTTGCTGCGGCGGTGCGCTTCCTGCATTGGGGGCTGTTTCTCGATGCGACCTATGCAAGCTGGCGGGCGATGCAGGGGTCGCTTCTGTCCATCCACTATTATATCGTCGATGCGCTTGTGCTCATCGCCGCGTCCAGCCTCGGCTACCGGATGGAACGCGCCCGCCAGATGACGACGCAATATGGCTGGATCTATGAGCGGAGCAGCCCGCTGACATGGAGACGGCGATAAGGCGGCCTTGGTGTCGCCCAAATGATGGCAACCTACTGAAGTCCGCTGAATATCAAGAAAGTTGAAATAGAGAAGGCAACTAAAAGGGACCAGCTCATGAAAAAATACTTGATAGCTGCCGCACTTTTGGGCTTTGGCCTTTCGGCCCCCGCCCTGGCGCAAGACATTCCCGTCGCCGTTGCCGGCCCGATGACCGGCGAATATGCCACTTTCGGCGCGCAGATGAAGGCTGGCGCCGAAGCCGCGGTCGCCGATCTCAACGCCTCGGGCGGCGTGCTCGGCAAGCAGCTCAAGCTGGAAGTCGGCGACGACGCCTGCGACCCGAAACAGGCCGTGGCCGTCGCCAACAAGCTGGCGGGCGAGAAGGTGGTGTTCGTCGCTGGGCATTTCTGCTCTGGCTCGTCCATTCCCGCGTCTGCCGTCTACTCGGATCAGGGCGTGCTGCAGATCTCTCCGGCCTCGACCAATCCGAAGCTGACCGATGAGCGCCCTGGCCCGA
This sequence comes from uncultured Alphaproteobacteria bacterium, assembly GCA_963798805.1. GTDB lineage: Bacteria > Pseudomonadota > Alphaproteobacteria > Rhizobiales > Rhodomicrobiaceae > CAVZCK01. Next base: position 548,669 of record CAWCVC010000010.1, on the reverse strand, counting down.
ACGTCTTCCGCGTTTGCGGTCGTGACGATCAGCAGGGCTCCGTCGCCGGCAAATACATCGCCGATCATTTCAAGAACAAGGTCGTCGCGGTCGTCGATGACAAGAGTACTTATGGCAAGGGCCTTGCCGACGAGACCCGGAAGGCGATGAACAAGGCCGGCAAGAAGGAAGCGCTCAACGAGTTGATTACCGCCGGCGAGAAGGACTATACCGCCCTCGTCTCCAAGCTGAAGCAGGCCAAGGTCGATCTCGTCTATCTCGGCGGCTATCACACGGAAGCCGGTCTGATCGTCCGCCAGATGCGCGCTCAAGGCCTCAAGGCTCTCCTGATGGGCGGTGACGCGTTGGTGACGCAGGAATACTGGCAGATCACCGGCAAGGACGGTGAAGGCACGTTGATGACCTTCTCTCCCGATCCGCGCAAGAATCCGGCCGCGGCCGACATCGTGAAGAAATTCCGTGCCAAGGGCACCGAGCCGGAAGGCTATGTGCTCTACACCTATGCGGCGTTCCAGGTTTGGAAGCAGGCTTCGGAAAAGGCCAAGACCACCGATGTCGCCAAGGTCATCGACGTGCTGAACTCGACGGAGTTCAGCACGGTGATCGGCAAGTTCAAATTCGACAAGAAGGGCGATCCGACCCTGCCGCCCTATGCGGTCTATCGCTGGAAGGACGGCAAGTACGAGCAGCTCTGATTTCGATCTGGTGGAGCGCGATCAGGAAAAGTGGAATTGGGTTTTCCGTCCGATCGCGACCAGCAAAGAATCGAGAGCGGGCCTCTGAGCTCAAGTGTTTCCATCTAAATTGATCCCGCTCTAGACTGCTGGACTGAGGGGGAGCCCGCCGGTTCGCGCGGGCTTCTTCTTTTGGAGGCATGGCTGAAGGCACCGCATCATGAGCTGGCATCCAGGACCGAAGAATCTCATCACCGACATTGCGGGTCTTTCCGTGGGCCAGGCCGATGACGTCAGGCTGCGCTCGGGCGTGACCGTGATTCTGCCGCACCGGCCGGTGCGAGGCGCGGCCGACATTCGCGGCGGCGGTCCGGGGACGCGCGAGACCGAGACCATGGCCGATACGGGCATCGTCAACGAGCTTCACGCGCTGGTGCTATCGGGCGGCTCCGCGTTCGGCCTCGATGGGGCGACGGGGGTGCAGAGCTATTTGCGTGAAAAGGGCGTCGGCTTCGCGGTCGGGCCGGTGCGGGTGCCGATCGTGCCGCAGGCGATCCTGTTCGATCTGCTCAATGGCGGGGACAAGGAATGGGGCCGCCATGCCCCCTATCGGGACATGGCCTATGAGGCGGCGGCAAAGGCGTCTGCCGATGTTGCCTTGGGCACGGCCGGCGCCGGCTTCGGCGGCACGGTTGCCTGGGCGAAGTCGGGCCAGCGCATGATGGGCGGCTTGGGAAGCGCCTCGTTGATGCGCGACGACGGGCTCGGCATCGGGGTTCTCGCGGCCGTCAACGCCGCCGGCTCGGTGACGGTCGGAGCGGGGCCGCATTTCTGGGCCGCCCCGTGGGAGATCGGCGCAGAGTTTGGCGGCCTCGGTCTGCCGTCCTCATTCGACGAGGCGGCGCAGACGCCGATTTTGAAAAGCGGCCCCATCCAGAACACCACGCTCGCCGTCGTGGCGACCAATGCGGCGTTGACCAAGGCCGAGTTGAAGCGGCTGGCGATCATGGCGCAGACTGGGCTGGCGCGTTCGATCGTCCCGGTGCACACGCCCCTCGACGGCGATATTGTCTTCGCGCTCTCCGTCGGCGAAATGCGGCTCACGGATCCCGTTTTCGATCTCGCCGAACTCGGAGCACGCGCCGCAAATACGCTTGCCAGGGCGGTCGCGCGGGGCGTCTACAAGGCCGGCGGCATTCCGGGCGCATCGGATGTACCCGCATACCGCGACGCCTTCCCCGAAGCCTTCACCGCCAATCGCCCAGCACCGCATTGACCAGGGCGAGCGCGGCGACCGCGGCCGTATCGGCGCGCATCACGCGCGGGCCGAGCGAGATCGGATGCACGAAGGGCAAGCGCCTCAGTGTCGCGCGCTCCTCCTCATCGAACCCGCCTTCGGGACCGATGAGCAAGGCCGCCGGCCCTTGCGGGACTTGCGCGAGGGCTTTCAGTGGCGAGGCGAGCGGCGCGGATTCATCCGCGAAGATCAAGGCACGCTCTACCGGCCAGTCACCGAGGATCGCGTCGAGCTTTTGCGGCTCGTGAATCTCCGGCACCCGCAATACGCCGCATTGCTCGGCGGCCTCGATGGCGTTGGCGCGCATCCGTTCCAGCTTGACGCGCCCGGCGATGGTGCGCCGCGTGATCACCGGACGCAAGGCGGCGGCACCCATTTCCGTCGCCTTCTGCACCATGTAGTCGAGTCGGGCCATCTTCAGCGGCGCGAAGAGGTAATGCACGTCCGGTCCGCCGGTCTGGCTCCGCAGCATCTCGCGCGCGGTCAGCGTCGAGGCACTTTTCTTCTGCCCGGTGATCTCGGCAAGCCATTCTCCGTCGCGGCCGTTGAAGACAAGAACCGCATCGCCGAGACGCAGCCGCATGACGTTGCCAAGATAATTCGCCTGCGCCGGCGTAGATTTCGATCACGGCGCCCGGCGTAAGCGCGGTCTCCATATAAAGCCGCAAGGAGCTGCGCGGCATCCCACCGCCACTTTCCGGATTTGCTTTCCTCGCCATAACTGCGCAGATAAAGCTGAGCTGCGCTTCATCGCAAGTCTCCATCGCGTTGGACTGCGCACGCCTGCAATCTGAGAGACGAATTCGATGCCCGCCCCTGAAGCAAGGCCCGACCATCTGCAGGTCAGCGACGCGCCGCCGGACAATTGGGTGGACCGCTACGCGCCGGCCGCCGCGCGGCCCTATCTGCGCTTGATGCGGGCCGACCGGCCGATCGGCACCTGGCTGCTGCTATGGCCTTGCTGGTGGTCGGCGGCGCTCGCCTGGATCGCAGCCGGGCCGGGGGCGCCCAGCTTCTGGCTGCTGGTTCTGTTCGGCATCGGCGCCATCGTGATGCGCGGCGCGGGCTGCATCTACAATGACATCGCCGACCGCAATTACGACGCCCAGGTTGCCCGTACGCGCTCGCGCCCGATCCCGAGCGGACAGGTCAGCGTTACCGCCGCCGCGATTTTCATGGTTGCGCTCTGCTTCGTCGGCCTTGCCGTGCTCCTGCAATTCAATCCATTCGCGATTCTGCTCGGCGTCGGCTCGCTCGGCATCGTCGCGCTCTACCCTTTCATGAAGCGGATCACCTATTGGCCACAGATCGTGCTGGGCCTCGCCTTTTCCTGGGGCGCGCTGATGGGCTGGGCCGAGGTCTTCGCGCGGCTCGATCCGCCCGCCCTCCTGCTCTACGCCGCCGCCATCGCCTGGACCATCGGCTACGACACTATCTACGCCCATCAGGACAAGGACGACGATGCGCTGCTCGGGCTGAAATCGACGGCGCTGAAATTCGGCCCCGCTACGCGGCCCTGGCTGACGCTTTTTTACGGCCTTGCCATCGTCCTGCTTGCCCTGGCGGGCTGGAAAGCCGGCGCGGGCGGGCCGTTTTTCATCGGCCTCGCCCTGGCCGCCTTGCAACTCGTCTGGCAGGTCGTCACGCTCGAGGTCGACAACGCGGCAAATTGCCTGGTGCGGTTCCGCTCCAATCGTGATTTCGGTGCTCTTGTCTTTCTCGCCCTGCTTGCCGATATGGCGTTTTAGATGCGGACACCCTGCGACCGGCTCCGGTCGACCTAAGCTGGCCCCCAAACGTGCTGGATCGTGACCAGATTTTCGAAGACGAGACCTTATTGACGAGCGCCGTGCGCGAAGCGGGCACGCTGGCGATGAGCTTTTTCGGCCGTGGTCTCAAGGGCACGCACAAGGCGGACAATACGCCGGTCAGCGAAGCGGATCTCGCCGTCGACCGGCTGCTTCATGAGCGTCTGACAGGGCCGCGCCCCTCCTATGGCTGGCTTTCGGAGGAAACGGCGGACAGTCCGCGTCGCCTCGAAGCCGAGCGGGTCTGGATCGTCGATCCGATCGACGGAACGCGCGCCTTCCTCGCCGGGCTTCCCGAATGGACCGTCGCGGCCGCCCTTGTCGAGGACGGGCAGCCCCGGATCGGCGTCGTCTACAATCCGGCGACCGACGAGATGTTCACCGCCAGGCGCGGCGCCGGCGCTTTCCTCAACCGTGCGCAGGTGGCCGTGAGGCAGCGTAGTGAGATCGAAGGCAGCTGCCTGATTGTCACGAAAGGCTTCTTCAAGCACAAAGTGTGGACCGAGCCATGGCCGCGCATCGACCGTGTCTGGGTCAATTCCATCGCCTACCGGCTTGCCCTGATCGCGGCCGGCAGAGCCGACGGGACGCTGGCGCTGTCGGCCAAATCCGAATGGGATCTTGCAGCGGCGGTGCTTTTGGTGCAGGAAGCTGGTGGAAAAGTCACAGATGCGGCGGGTTCGGCGTTCAGCTTCAATCAACCCACACCGCGTATGGAAGGCTTGGTAGCGGCCAGCCCGGCGCTGCATGATCTCCTGATCGAACGCACGAGGCCGGTCGTCGCAAGGCACATTTGATCATCAGGTCCGTTGCGGCATGACCACCGGCAGGGAAACGGCGCCCAAACAGCTTCTGCATCTCGTTTTCGGGGGCGAACTGAAGAGCCTGGAGGTCGTTGAATTCAAGGATGTCGACAAGCTCGACATCGTGGGCATCTATCCGAATTATAAACAAGCCTACGACGCCTGGAAGGCGGCGGCGCAGCGGACGGTCGATAACGCCTTGATGCGCTATTTCATCGTCCATATGCATCGGCTGCTCGATCCGAGCGAAGAGAAGCAGTAGCCATGACCACGGCCGGTTCATCCTGAATCGGCCATGGTTTGAGCGTATTCATGCGTGCACGGCCTTTCGGGAGCCCTGGATTTCGGTTTTCACGAAGGTGCTTGAGAGAGTGTCCGGCGGTGGCGCGAGGCAGAGGCGGAGCGGAAAACGCGCCGCGATGAGGGACGGCTTGATGCTGAAGCGTTTGACGCGCTCGGAGACATTCTTATCGGCGGCCGGGTGGCTCGCGGCCGCCTATATCAGGCTGGTAGCCCGCACATCGCGCGTCATCCGTGAGCCAGCAGACCTTGAGCAGCGGTTGCTCTTCGAGATGCCCTTTATCACCGCGATGTGGCACGGACAGTTTCTCATGGTCCCGCCGCTCGTGCCGAAGACGTTCAAGGTCGATTGCATGGTCGCCCGGCATGGCGACGCAGAGATTGTCGGCCGTCTTCTGCAGCATTTCGGCCTTGGTTTGGTTCGCGGCGCGGGCGCTGGCCGGCGGCGCAAGGATCGGGGAGGCGCCAATGCGCTGCGAGCCGGGATCAGGACCCTCCAAGAGGGAAAGATGCTCAGCATGACCGCCGACATCCCGCCAGGGCCTGCGCGTCATGCCGGAATTGGGATTGTCACTCTGGCGCGACTGTCCGGCCGTCCGATCGTTCCCATGGCGGCGGCAACCAGCCGCTTCCTGACGCTGAATACCTGGAGCCGCTTCACCATCAACCTGCCGTTCTCCAGGCTCGCCTTCGTCTCAGGCCGCAAGATCGAGGTTCCCACCCATGCGAGCGAAGCCGAGATGGAAGCAGCCCGGCGTGCCGTCGAGGACAGTCTCAATGCCGCGACGCGCCGTGCCTATGAGTTGGTCGGTCGTGACATGGCCGAAACGCTGCCGGTGAGCGCCGGGGGAGGCGTGGCGCCGGGCTTCAGCTTTCGCGTCTATCGGGCGATCAGCCGGGTGGTACGACCGATCGCGCGCCCGTTCCTGCGCCGCCGCAGCCAGCGCGGCAAGGAGGTGCTGGAGCGCCTGAACGAGCGCATGGGCATAGCCAGCCTGCCGCGGCCTGCGGGCAAATTGCTCTGGTTCCATGCTGCGAGCGTGGGCGAGACCAATGTCGTGCTGCCGCTGATCGACGCGCTGCGCCGGGAGCGGCCCGATCTGGGCATCCTGCTGACGACCGTGACGGTCACATCAGCGCGCATCGCCGCTGCCCGTCTGCCGAAGGGCGCAATGCACCAGTTCATTCCGCTCGACACGCCGGCTTTCGTGCGGCGCTTTCTTGACCATTGGCGCCCGAGCATGGCGCTGTTCATCGAGTCGGAGATTTGGCCCAATCTGATCATGGACGCCGACCACCGCCGGATTCCGCTGTTTCTGCTGAACGCGCGGATTTCCGAGCGCTCGTTCAAGCGCTGGCTGAAACTCAGAGGGCTCAGCCGTCCGATCTTTTCGCGTTTCGCCGTAGTGCTGGCGCAGAGCGATGCGCTCGCCAAGCGGCTGGTGAAGCTCGGTGCCCGCAAGGTGATCTCGGCGGGCAATCTGAAGTTCGAACTCGCCACCGCCGCCGATCGATCCGGTCGAGCTGGCGCGGCTGAGAGATGCGCTTAATGGCCGGTCAGTCCTCCTTGCCGCCAGCACCCATCCCGGCGAGGACGAGATCATCACAGAGGCCCACAAGACGCTGGCGCCGTCCTATCCCGGGCTGTTGACGATCATCGTGCCGCGCCATCCGGAACGCGGGGGCCAAATTGCCGACATGCTAGAGGCGCAGGGGCTTGCCGGTGCGCGGCGCTCGGAGGGCGCGCAGCCGACAGCCGAAACCGGCATCTATGTGGCCGACACGCTCGGCGAGTTGGGCCTCTTCTATTCGATTGCGCGCTTCGCCTTCATCGGTGGCTCGCTGGTGCCGCATGGCGGGCAGAATCCGATCGAGGCGGTGAAGCTCGGCGCGGGCGTCATTACCGGGCCGCATTGGCACAATTTCCCGGAGGTCTATCAGGCTCTGGCGCAGGAAGGCGGCTGCCGCTTCGTCACCTCGCAGGAAGACCTGATCCAGACCGCGCGCGCGCTGTTCGACAATCCCGCAAGCCTCGATCTGATGCGCTCTCGGGCCGAGGCGACGGTGAAGGAACTGAGCGGCGCTCTGGGCCGCACGCTCGAAGCGCTGGAGCCCTTCCTGCCGCCGAAGGAGCAGACCGCGCTCTCCGGCGGGGCGGTCTATGCGCCTTGAGCCGCCTGGCTGGTGGTATGGCTCGCGCCCGTCCGATCGGCTGAAAGCCGCACTCCTCTCCCCCGCGTCCTGGGCCTACGGATTCGCCGCGAATGCCCGTTTTGCGCTGACCACGCCCTACCGCTCGCGCCTGCCCGTTATCTGCATCGGCAATTTCACCGCAGGCGGGGCGGGCAAGACGCCGCTGGCGATCGTCATCGCGCGGATGCTCGGGGATACGGGCCGCAAGCCAGCCTTTCTGACGCGCGGCTATGGCGGGCGCATCGCCGGACCTCACCAGGTCGATGCGGAGAGGGACAAGGCCGATGATGTCGGCGACGAAGCGCTGCTGCTCGCACGTGCCGCGCCGACTTTCGTCAGTGCCGACCGTCCCGCCGGTGCGCGTGCCATCGAGGCGAGCGGCGCGGGTGTCATCATCATGGATGACGGTTTTCAGAACCCCTCGCTGTTCAAGGATCTGGCGCTGATCGCCGTGGATGGCGCGATCGGGCTCGGCAATCGCCGCGTCCTGCCTGCTGGCCCGTTGCGCGCACCGCTCGGGGCACAACTCGGCCGAGCCGATGCCGTCATCGCGATTGGCGACGACGCCGGTGACGAGGCTGACGAATTCGGCACGAGCCTGCCCGTCTTACAAGCTGCGATTGTTCCGGCAGGCGATGTCTCCTGGCTGAACGATCGCCCGGTGCTCGCCTTTTCCGGGATCGGCCGGCCGTCGAAATTCTTCGCCACGCTCGAACGCCTCGGCGCGCACATCGCCGAAGCCATCCCGTTCCCCGATCATCACCGCTTTACGGCAGAGGAAGCCGCAACGCTGCTCGCCAAGGCCGAGAGCGCTGGCGCCGCACTCGTGACCACCGAAAAGGATTGGGTGCGGATCGATGCGAAGGAACCCGCGCTCGCCAGGCTGCGGGCCGCGAGCCGCACGCTCCCCATTACGCTCGATCTGACCGCCGAAAACCGGACGATACTCCGGAGTTTGCTCGCCAAAGCTCTCGAAAACGGGAGATGACGCGATATAAACGTGACTTGAACCCGATCATATCACGGCCACATCTTGGACTAGACAGATGAGGACCGCCAATGATGATCACACGCCGTACCGCCCTGATCGGCCTCGCCACGGCGTCGGCCTCCGTTCTCGCTTTGCGAGCGTTCGATGCGGCCGAGGCGACCCAGCCCCCGGAAAAATTCGAGATCACCAAGACGCCGGAGGAATGGCGCAAGATCCTGACGCCGCAGCAATATTATGTGCTACGCGAGCAGGGAACCGAGCGCGCCTTCTCCAGCCCGCTCGATCACGAGACGCGCACCGGCATCTATCATTGCGCCGCCTGCGACCTACCACTGTACTCCTCCAAGGCGAAATTCGACAGCGGTACCGGCTGGCCAAGCTTCACTATGCCACTGCCCGACGCTGTCCGCACCAGAGAAGACCGAAGCTGGTGGCTTGCCGTGCGCACCGAGGTGCATTGCCGCCGGTGTGGCGGTCATCTTGGCCATGTGTTCAAGGACGGGCCGCCGCCGACGGGGCTACGCTATTGCATGAACGGCGTTGCCATGACCTTCCAGCCTTCCGGAACGAAAGACACGAAAAATCCGGCCTGAGACCGGGCCTGACCCATCGGAGGACGCCATGACGCGCCTGATCGCCATCGTTTCGATTTTGCTGTCCTTGGTCGCAGGCAGCGCCGCCGCCCAGCAGACGCATCCGCAGACTGCGACGGCCATCTTCGCGGGCGGCTGTTTCTGGTGCATGCAGCCGCCATTCGACAAGACGCCGGGTGTGATCTCGACGACCGCCGGCTATACCAGCGGCACGAAGGTCAACCCGACTTATGAGGAAGTCTCATCCGGGACGACCGGCCATTTCGAGTCGGTGAAGATCGAATACGATCCGGCGAAGGTGAACTACGACAAGCTGCTCGACGTGTTCTGGCACAATATCGACCCGTTCAACGGCAAGGGCCAGTTCTGCGATATCGGGCCGCAGTACCGCGCAGCGATCTTCTACGGCGGCGAGAAGCAGAAGGAGGGGGCTGAGGCGTCGAAGAAGAGAGTTATGGAGAAATTCGGCAAGGCCGTCGACACGCTGGTCCTGCCGGCCTCGGAATTCTACCCCGCCGAGGACTATCATCAGGAATATCATAAGAAAAATCCGCTGAAATATAAGTTCTACCGTTTCACCTGCGGGCGCGATGCACGGCTGGAAGCCGTCTGGGGCAATCGCGGCGAGTGAAGCGATAGGAGGACGGCGGCGGGCTACGGCGTTTGCCCGCCATGGCCCCTCAGCTCCAGAAAGCGGTCGAGCGAGGCGCGCGCGTCGATATAGGGCTCCTGAAGCTCGACGCTCCAATAGCGCAGATTCTCGATCGGGATCGGCTGGCCGGTCACGGCGCAGCGTACGAAGCTGCCCGGTTTCAGCACCTGAAACTCGCCGTCCAGATAGCGCAATTTGGCTTCGCCGGTCTGACCGATTTCTCTGTCGTAACGATTCATTCAAACCACTTGGCTGGTCGTGCGCTCCACTGACACTATTGGGGATTTCCTTAAGCTTGTACAGATGAACCTGGGATTTGGAATTTTCAAGCGAGGGAACCCGCGAGCAAATTAGAATAGTTGACCTTGCCGGCTTTTTTCTTTTTTGCCGGCCTCGCCTGCCGGCTTTTTCCCCGGTTTCTTTGTATCACGCAGCTCGGTCGCCGCATCTTCGATATCGGCCCCGATACGGCCATCGGCGAATTCCAGCTCGACGCGACTCGCCTCGCGCGCTTCTGCCGTCCGCCTGACCATATGGCCGTCGCAGTCTCGGACCAGCGCGAATCCGCGGTCGAGAACGCTTCTATGGCTCAGCGACCTCAGAAGCTGGCCCAGCGCTTCGAGCCGCCGCCGCCGCTGATCCGCCGCGGCGATCAGACACTGATCCGCGCGGGCACCGAGAATATCGAGCCGCTCGCGGGCGCGCTTCGCAGGGTGGCGTAGCAGGGTAGGGCGCAAACGGGCAGCGCAGCGTCCGATGATGACATGCCTTTGCTGCACGAGCCGGCGTACAACCTGGCGCATCTCGCGGTCGATCGCCTCGACGCGCTCGTGGCAGCGCTCGGCGCGGTGGGCGATCAGGCGAATATCGAGCCGCCCCCGCCAGCGCTCCAGCCGACCGCGTCTCTCGGCAGTAAAGCTGCGCAAGGCTTGGGTAAGACGGCCGCTGGCGCCGTCAAAACGCTGGCGCGCAAAGCCGATAAGATCCTGCGGCCTCGGTAGTCCGCGTGCCGCGGCGCGCAGGTCCGAGCGGTTCGCCTCGATACCCCGCGTGATGGCATAGCAGAGCCGCTCACGCAGCTCGGCCACGCGCCCGATCAGCTCGCTGTGTTTCGGCACCGCCCATTCCGCCGCTTTGGTCGGCGTCGGCGCCCGGGCGTCGGCGACGAAATCGATCAGCGTCCAGTCGGTTTCGTGGCCGACCGCCGAGATCACAGGGATGCCGCTCGCGGCGACGGCGCGCGCCACGATCTCTTCGTTGAAGCTCCAGAGATCCTCCAGGCTGCCGCCACCCCGCGCTACGATCAGCACGTCCGGGCGCGGAATGAGGCTGTCCAGGCTCAGCCGATTGAAGCCGTCGATTGCCGCCGCGACCTCCATGGCGCTGGTGTCGCCCTGCACCCGCACAGGCCAGACATAGACGCAAGCCGGAAAGCGCTCGGCAAAACCGTGCAGCATGTCGCGGATGACGGCGCCGGTCGGCGAGGTGATTATGCCGACGACGCCCGGCAGAAACGGCAGCGGCCGTTTGCGTGCCTCGTCGAACAGCCCTTCCGCCGCGAGCTTCTTCTTGCGCTCCTCAAGCAGTGCCATCAGCGCGCCGATGCCCGCGGGCTCCAGGGCCTCGACGATGATCTGATAGCTCGACTTGCCGGGATAGGTGGTGATGCGGCCCGTTGCTATGACTTCGAGCCCTTCTTCGGGCTTGAACCGAAGGCCGGCGAACGCAGTTTTCCAGATGACGGCGTCGATCTTGGCGCGGTCGTCTTTCAGCGCAAAATAGGCATGGCCGGACGAATGCTGGCCGCGAAAGCCGGAGATTTCGCCGCGCAGCCGCACATAACCGAAGCCATCCTCGACGGTGCGCTTGATCGCCGCCGACAGCTCGGAAACGGTATACTCGGCCACATTGCCAAAACTGATTTCGTTCATCGGCCCAATTTAGTGTCCCGAATCCGAAGTTCGCCTCAGTTTGCAGCCCGGTCCCACGCGAACTTCGGATTCAAAAGGGACACTAGCAATCATATTTTCTAGTGTGGTTTGAGATCGGGAAGTCCCCTTTAAGTGGTTGCTGAAGCTATGAAGGGGACATCCCGATCACCACACTAGTGCGCCGACCGCGGAAGGTGCAACTCTATGCCGATTTGTGCTATCGAGCCTGCCGAACAGCTTGGTAAGACCATAGCATCATGAATGTTCTGCTCATTGGCTCCGGCGGGCGCGAACACGCACTCGCCTGGGCGATCAGCGCCAGCCCTCTCTTATCGCGCCTTTACGCAGCGCCAGGCAATGCGGGAATTGCCGACTGCGCCGAATGCGTGGCCCTCGATTGCGCCGATCACGGGGCAGTGATCGCTTTTTGCCAAGCCAACGATATCGAGCTCGTGGTCATCGGTCCCGAAGCGCCGCTCGTCGCCGGTCTTGCCGACGATTTGCGCGCCGCCGGCCTCAAAGTGTTCGGGCCGGGGCGGGAGGCGGCGCAGCTCGAAGGTTCGAAAAGCTTCACCAAGGAGCTTTGCGCGGCGAAGGGCATCCCGACGGCGGCCTTCGCGCGCTTCGACGACCGCGACACCGCGCTCGCCTATCTGCGAGGGCAGCCGCTGCCGATCGTAGTCAAGGCGGACGGTCTTGCCGCGGGCAAGGGCGTGACCATCGCCGAGACCGCGGCGCAGGCCGAAGAGGCGATTGCCGAATGCTTCGGCGGCACTTTCGGTGATGCGGGCGCGTCGGTGGTCATCGAGGATTATCTGGACGGCGAAGAGGCGAGCTTCTTTGCCCTTTGCGACGGCCGCAATGTCCTGCCGCTGGCGAGCGCACAGGATCATAAGCGCGCCTTCGACGGCGATGAGGGGCCGAATACCGGCGGCATGGGCGCCTATTCTCCCGCCCCGATCATGACCGAAGCGGTGACCGCCCGCGTCATGGCCAAGATCATCCGACCCACCGTCGACGCCATGGCCGAGCGCGGCACACCCTATCAGGGCGTGCTCTATGCCGGGCTGATGATCGGCGCGGACGGCCCGAAGCTGATCGAGTATAATGTCCGCTTCGGCGATCCCGAATGCCAGGTGCTGATGCTTCGCCTGAAGTCGGATCTGCTCGCGGCGCTTCTGGCGACCGCCGACGGCGTGCTCGACCGTTTCGATCTGCGCTGGCGCGATGAAACGGCGCTCACCGTGGTGATGGCCGCGAAAGGCTATCCCGGCGCTTACGAGAAGGGCAGCGAGATCAAAGGGCTTGACAATGCGGCGCAGGTGGAGGGCGTGACGATCTTCCACGCGGGAACGAAGCGTGATGGCGAGCGGATCCTGGCCAATGGCGGGCGGGTGCTCAACGTCACCGCGCTCGGCCGCTCGGTTTCGGAAGCGCGTGACCGCGCCTATGGCGCGATTGGCCGGATCGACTGGCCGCAGGGCTTTTATCGGCGCGATATTGGTTGGCGCGCGGTTGAGCGCGAAGAGCGCGGCTGAAACAACCAAAACCTCTCTCCTAGCTTGGAGGCGGTCGCTTCGCAGGCCGGGCCATGGAAACTCATGAACGTTAGTCACAGAAAAAGAGCCTCAGCCAAGACCATCGAAACAGCGACCGCGATCGCGGCCATGCCAGACCGCAAAACCGTGGCAAGCTCGGAGCCGAGCTTCGGCATTGCCCTTGGCGGCGGCGGCGCACGCGGCTTCGCGCATGTGCTGATGTTCGAAGCGCTCGACGAGACCGGCATCAGGCCGCAGATCATTGCCGGCACCAGCATCGGCGCGCTTGTCGGCGCGGCCTACGCGGCGGGGATGAGCGGCGCCGAAATTCGCGCCTATTGCGCCGAGCTGTTCCATAAGCGCACGGAGATTATGAAGCGGCTGTTTGCGCGTCGGAATGGCGGCGTGTCGGCGCTCTGGACGGCAGCCAATGGCTCGGCCTTTTCCGCCGAGCGTATTCTGGAGGCGCTGCTCCCGGATGCTCTGCCAAAGGACTTCGCCGGGCTGACGATCCCGTTCCTCGCCGTCACCACCGATTTCTACGAGCAGACCCAGCATGTCGTGACGCATGGGGCGCTCATCCCGGCCATCGCCGCCAGCTCGGCTCTGCCTGGCCTCATCCGCCCCATCGAGCTCGAGGGCCATATCCTCGTCGATGGCGGCTTCGTCAATCCGGTGCCGTTCGACCTGCTGAAGGGCCGCGCCGATGTCATCGCGGCCATCGACGTCAGCGCCGGGCCACAACAGAGCCGCGGTAAGATCCCGTCTCTGATCGACGCGATTATCGGCTCCAACCAAATCACCATGCGTTCGGTGATGCATGAGAAGCTGAAGATTTCCGCGCCGGACATCCTGATCCGTCCGGATATCGGCCGGTTCCGTGTGCTCGAATTCTACAAGATCGATGAGATCTTCGCCGCCTCCGAGCCCGCAAAGGACGAGTTCAAGCGGGCGTGCGAGGCGGCCCTCGCCGCGCGGCAGCGGGTTTAGAATGGCGTTATTCAAGGCCGCGGGATCGGCTTGCGTCCCGCATTCGCGTTGACCCGGAGGGTCGCGACCGCGCCGAGTTGTCGCCCCGGCGTTTGGACCGGGGCCTAATCGCCTCGCGTCAAGGCGCGAGTTCACAGAACGACGATTGGGTCCCGGCTCAGCCTTCCGGCCATCCGGGACGAGGTGGCGTGCGGCCGATCTCCATTGCCTTAGCGGCGGGACTTAAAGAAATCCTGCAACAGCACGGCGGACTTGCTCTCGGCGATACCGCCATAGACTTCCGGCGCATGATGGCAGGTGCCTTGCGCAAAGAAGCGCACCCCATGCTCGACCGCACCGCCTTTCTCGTCGGCTGCGCCGAAATAGAGCCGCGCAATCCGGGCGAAGGAGATTGCCGCTGCACACATGGTGCAGGGTTCGAGGGTCACATAAAGGCTCGAGCCCAAAAGCCGCTCTCTTCCGAGCGCCTGAGTGGCGGCGCGGATGACCAGCATTTCGGCATGAGCGCTAGGGTCGTGCAGTTCCAGCACGCGGTTGCCGTCCCGCGCCAACACGGCGCCATCGGCCGACACCAGCACGGCCCCCACGGGAACCTCGCCCCGAAATGCCGCGGCCCTGGCTTCTTCGAGTGCCAGGGCCATGAAAGAGGACGTCTTCATCGGATGACCCGACGTGAACCGTCCTCGTGACGGACGGCTCGGCTGTTACGAGGCGTCGGCCTGATCGGCGGCGCCCATCGTGGCGGTCTTAAGGCTCGGAGCCGGCCCCTCGCTGCCGACCGGGTCCTTGCCGTCATGGACACGCTGCAGCGGCTCGACCTTCTCGCCCGTCTCCAGCCCATCGCGCATTTCGATGGACTTGAACTCGACGCGCGCCTCCTCGCGACGATATTCGAGAAGCTGCGTCTTCGGAATCAGGAACTCGCTGGCGCGAACCTCACGGACCTGATCCATATCGTCCATATAGGCGCCGCAGCGGAAGATCGTCTCGATGGCCTTGGCGACGCTGCGCGTAATGCGCTGGCCCTGCTCCTCGTTGATCCGGCCGTTGGACTGCGCGTCCTTGACCCGGTTGATGAAGCCGGCCGCCATCATCGCCACTTCGATCTGATAGCGGAAATTATCCTCGACCGAATATTTGATGCGGTCCCAGACCGCGATCAAAAGGTCCGAGATTTCATCGATGATCGGGGTCGAGCCGAAGAAATCGAAGCTCTTGGTGCTGCCCGAGTTCGATTGAGCCGACCGTGAGCCCGACATGCTCGCCGCCGCGCAGCGCTGCGATGCCCTCATAGAATTCGTCGAGCGAGCGCATCACATTGATCAGCACATGCGGGTCGGTCAGCGAGCGTTCGCGCTCCGCGACGAGGACGCGCAGGCGCTTGATCTCCTGATCGCTGCCGCTGGCGTCGGCGACGATGAGCTGATCGCGGTCGTTCTCGCGGGTCAGCAGCTCGCGCAGCTTGGGCATAACAAAGATGACGTTGTAGGCGCCGACGTCGACATCGGCCATGATCTTGCGGGAGACGGCCTGCTCGCCATCGATCAAAGCCGACCAGAAGGCGAGGTCGAGCAGGGGGGTGAGACCGAAGAAGGTCATCATCTCCTTTTCTTCGTCATCGAAGTCCTGGTAATGGCGCATGAAGACATTATAGGCGAGCAAGATCTTCTGCGTCCGGTTGACGCCTTCGGCCTGCTGCCCATTGCGCGCGGCTCTGAGCAGCTCACGGATCTGGGCGGCTTGCAGCGCGTCTCTCAAGGTGTTCACGGCTTTTATTATGCGGTCTCGACGCATCTGATCTCCCCGTCGTGTCAAGAATCAGTCTTGCAGATTATACCAGCCAAAAAGAGGCAAAGATGGGTTTAGGGCGAGATACTCACACAACTGAAGACTTGCATGGCGAGCGAATCGCCAAAATCATCGCCCGATCCGGTCTTTGCTCGCGCCGCGATGCGGAGAAACTGATTGCCGAAGGCCGCGTTACAGTGAACGGCGCTTTGCTCGAACTCACCGGCCATCAACGTTACCTTGAAAGACCAGATTGCCGTCGATGGCAAGCCTTTATCCACACCGGAGGAAGTCCGGCTCTGGCGTTATCACAAGCCGAAAGGCCGGGTGACGACGCATCGCGATCCACAGGGGCGGCCGACCGTTTTCGAGGCCCTGCCGGCGGAGATGCCGCGCGTGATCTCGATCGGACGGCTCGACTTCAACACAGAAGGGCTCTTGCTGCTGACCAATGACGGCGCGCTGGCGCGGCATCTGGAAGCACCCTCGACAGGTTGGCTGCGCCGCTATCGAGTCCGCGTCCACGGCAAGGCCGAGCAGAGCGCGCTCGATGCGCTTTCGGGCGGCATCGCGCTTGACGGTGTGCGCTATGGCCCGATCGAGGCCAAGCTCGACCGGGCGCAGGGCGCCAATAGCTGGCTGACGCTTGGCCTGC
The DNA here is from genome assembly GCA_963798805.1 of uncultured Alphaproteobacteria bacterium. Lineage (GTDB taxonomy): Bacteria > Pseudomonadota > Alphaproteobacteria > Rhizobiales > Rhodomicrobiaceae > CAVZCK01. The sequence continues at coordinate 532,456 of CAWCVC010000010.1, read as the reverse complement.
GCGAAGGCAAGAACCGCGAGGTGCGCCGCATCATGGAGCATCTGGGACTCCAGGTGACGCGACTTATCCGCGTATCCTTCGGGCCGTTCATCCTGGGCGATCTCGAGCCGGGAGCGGTGGCCGAGGTGAAACGCCGCGTGCTCGCCGATCAGCTTGGCGATGAAATGGCTCAGACGCTTGGGCTCAAGGAGAAGAGGCAGCATCGCGGCGAGAGCGCAGCGCGCGGCCCGGCGTCGCCGGATGGCAGGCCGCCCGGCAAGTCCCGCGTGTCGCGGCCCAAACGCCCGGCCCGGGGGCGGCCATCGCGATGAGGATCGTGGCCGGACGATTCCGCGGCAGCGCGCTCGCCGCACCCAGATCCCAGGACATCCGTCCGACCAGCGACCGCGTCCGCGAGGCGGTCTTCAACATCCTCGCCCATGGCACGGACGGTTTCGAAATCAAAGACGCGCGCGTTCTCGATCTGTTCGCCGGAACCGGCGCGCTTGGCCTGGAAGCCCTGTCGCGCGGTGCGTCTTACGTCCATTTCGTCGAGGAGAGCGTCGAGGCACGCGGCCTGATCCGGCAGAATATCGAGACGCTCGGAGCAACCGGCGTAACGAAGATCTACCGCCGCGATGCGACGAAACTCGGCGATCTCGGCACGCTGCGCCCGTTCTGGCTCGTCTTCGCCGACCCGCCCTATGGCAAGGGGCTCGGTGAGAAGGCGCTTGCCGCCGCGCTTGCCAGCGGCTGGCTGGTGCCTGGCGCCGTTGCCGTTGTCGAAGAGCGGGCCGACGCGAATTTCGCTCCGCCACCCGGCTTCATGCTCTTCGACCGGCGCATTTACGGCGATACCGCCGTTCATTTCCTGCGCTTTGCCTCCTGAGATTTGCGTGGACCAGTGAACAAACCGGCGCCGGAAGCATTGCTCTTAACCGGGCAACAGGCCATGATCCGCGCCATTCGCCGCGATCACCGCCAGGGAGGCGGAAATGAGTTACATCGAAGACAGCCTCGGCAGGAACGAGACAGTACATTACATCGCGCATTTTCACTGGATCAACTATGTGATGGCTTATGGCGCCCTGATCCTGGCTGCGGTGATCAGCATATTGATCTACAACGACAACTTTCCCTATATCGTCATTCTGCCGATCGTCGTCGGCCTTATTATTTTCCTTGGCATCATGGTCCCGATCTGGACGACGCAGATCGGCGTGACCACCCAGCGCGTGATCTATAAGCGCGGCCTGATCCGGCGTGAAACCCAGGAGATGCAGTTGCGCACCGTCGAGGGCGTCAGTCTGGATCAGGACATACTGGGACGCATCCTCGGCTATGGCAGGCTGGTGATTGAAGGCACCGGCAACGACAAGGTCGATCTGCCGGCGCTCGGCGACCCGGTCGCTTTACGCCGCGCCCTGCAGGAAGCTATCGGCGAGAATCAGAATGCCCCGCCCGTTGGCGTAATCGCCGAGAGCGCATAGGCACGCCCTAACGCCAGCGGCAGCTTGACTGTTGAAGGCCACGCCGCTAAGCCGATGGCCTGCTTGGGACCGTCCGCGCGCCGCTCTTCGGCGGCTCAAGCGAAACATGAAGGCTTTCAATGTCTGACGTTCCGAAGGAGAGTCGCAGCGCCTGGCTCGACAGCTTCCGGCTTTGGGGGCCTTGCAGTCTTATCGGCATCGGCACGGCAATCGCCGCTTTCGCCGCTGACCAGATCCACAAATATTGGATGATGGATATCTATGGCATCGCCGAGCGCGGCCGCGTGACGGTCACCTCCTTCTTCGACCTGGTCATGATCTGGAATCACGGCATCTCCTACGGCCTCCTGCAGCAGGACAGCACGGCGGGGCGGGTTCTGCTGATGGCCGTTTCGCTCGTTGCCGTTGCTGCGCTCTATTTATGGATGAGCAATGCCACCTCGCGGCTGGTCTCGATTTCGCTCGGGCTGATCATGGGGGGCGCGCTCGGCAATCTTGCCGACCGTGTGGTCCATGGTGCGGTTGCGGATTTCTTTTCGTTCCACTATTCCGGCTTTTATTGGTACGTATTCAATATCGCCGATGCGGCGATCACCATCGGCGTGATCGGGCTTGTGATTGACTGGGTATTCCCGAGTCACACAAAAGTCCCAAAAGGCGTATAGTTACGCCAGCATTGGCGATTTGGGGGATCATCGAATGGCTTTGATTTGCGGCTTGGCGCGCAATGGTGCGTTCGCTGTGCTCGCCGGCGGACTGCTGTCGCTCGGCGGCTGCGGCGTTGCCGACGTTCAATTCGATGTGCCCGTCCTCGAGGCTGCCGGCATCTCGCTGACCTCGAAAAAGGCCGATGATTTCGGACGTTCCGGAACGTCCCGGGCTTGTCATTCCGCCGTCCACCGAGAAGCTGCCTAAGCCCGGCGAGCGCACCGCATCGGCTGAGCAGAACTGGCCGCAGGATCCTGACGCGCTGAAGAAGCAGAAGAAGGCGCAGGTGGAAGAGGCGCGCGAGAAATATTGCGTCGAGGGTCAGTGGAGCGACAAGAATAATATCGACGAATTCACTAAGGACACCGGTGACCGCGCCCGCTGCCCGTCTAAGCTTGGCGAATCCGTCAAGAAGGCAATCGCCGGCAGCGATAGACCCGATAATCCGGATAATTAGAGCATCGGACCGAAAAGTGCCAAGCGGGTTTCGGATAAAACCGATGCCCAAACATCTGATTCTGGTCTAAGCTCTGCCGCTCTAAGTCGTTTCCTCGTCTGACTTGAGCCTCGTCCAAGTTCAGCTTTATCTGGCGCCAGTGGACGTGGTGTTTGGCCTATCCGATTTGTAACTTGTCCGCTTTTCGCGCTATGAGATAGTTGCGCCTCGATCGGCTTCCATCATTGGCGAGTTTGTTTTGAAAAACCATCTCTTTCCCGCGTTTTTTTCGCTCATGCTCCTCACCACTCCCGTCTCGGCCGAAACCTCAGCGGCATCGGAGGTCGTGCACACGACCTTGTCGAACGGCCTGGAGGTCGTGGTCATCCCCGATCACCGCGCCCCGGTCGTGACGCATATGGTGTGGTACAAGGTCGGCGCCGCCGACGAGCCGCGCGGGGAGTCCGGCATCGCCCATTTCCTCGAACATCTGATGTTCAAGGGCACCGACAAGATCGCGCCGGGCGAATTTTCCAAGATCATTGCCCGCAACGGCGGCGAGGATAACGCCTTCACCACCCAGGACACTACCGCCTATTTCCAGCGCGTCTCCGCCGATCGGCTGAGGCTGGCCATGGGCATGGAAGCGGACCGGATGGAGAACCTCCGCCTGAAGCCGGACGACGTCACCAATGAGCTGAAGGTCGTGCTCGAGGAGCGGCGCATGCGCGTCGACAACGAGCCGAGCAGCATCTTGTCCGAGCAGATGGCCGCGGTGCTGTTTCTCGCCCATCCCTACGGGACGCCGGTCATCGGCTGGGCGAATGAGGTCAAGAACCTGACGCGCGAGGACGCAGTCGCCTTCTACAAACGTTATTACGCGCCGAACAACGCCATTCTAGTGATTGCCGGCGATGTCCAGCCGGAAGCCGTGGTCGCCATGGCCAAGGAGATTTTCGGCGGGCTGAAGCCTTCGGAGACGCTGCCGCCGCGCAAGCGCCTGGCCGAGCCGGAGCCGGTCGCGGCGCGGCGGGTCGTGCTCAAGGACGAGCGCGTCGCCAAGGATACGCTGTCGCGGGAATATCTGACCCCCTGCTACACCACCGCCAAGGGCCATGAGGCCGAAGCGCTGGATCTGCTCTCGACGATCATGGGCGCCGAAAGCACCGGCCGTCTTTACAAGAAGCTGGTCATCGAGGAGAAGAAAGCCTCTGCCGCGGGCGCCTGGTATTCGGGAGACGCGCTCGACTATGGCCGCTTCGGGCTCTATGCCGTCTCCGGGAACGACACCTCGCTCGCCGACATCGAGGCTTCGGCCAACGAGGTCATCGCCGATATCCGCAAGAACGGCGTGACCGCCGGCGAGTTGGAGCGTGCCCGCAATTCCAAGGTTGCCGAGCTGATTTATGGCCGCGACAGCCAGTCCAATCAGGCGCGCACCTATGGCTGGGCACTGGCGACGGGCCGCACCGTTGCCGATGTGCAGGATGAAGCGAACCGTCTCGAAGCGGTGACGCTTGCCGACATTCAGACAGTGGCAAAGAAATATCTCGACCCGAAACGGTCGGTGACGGGCGAGCTTCTATCCGTGAGTAAGGCGATGGCATCCAACGGTGCGCCCGCGCCGATGACTGCACCTCCCGGCCTCTCCGACACCCTTCACTAGGACAAAGCCCCATGTTTTCGCGGCCTAATCGACAGGTGCGAAGCTGCAGCGCGGTGCTGCCGGCTCTGCTCGCAGCGGTTTCCATCTTTCTCACTCTCTCATTCACCCTCCCGGCGCAGGCCATGAATATCCAGAAGGTCGTCAGCCCGAAGGGCATTGTGGGCTGGCTGGTCGAGGACCACACGCTGCCGCTCATCGCGATGAAATTCGGCTTCAGGGGCGGCAACGCCCAGGACCCCGCGGGCAAGGCCGGCCTCGCCTATTTTGTCAGCGGCATGCTCGACGAGGGCGCCGGCGACATCAAGAGCGAGGCGTTTCAGGAAAAGCTGCAGAGTCTTGCTATCGATATGTCGTTCGACGCGAGCCGAGACGTGATGACCGGGGGCATCCGGACGCTGACCAAGAACAGGGACGAGGCCTTCCGGCTGCTGCGCCTCGCTTTGACCAAGCCACGCATGGACGAGGAGCCGGTCGAGCGCGTCCGCGAACAGATCCTGTCGATCATCGAGATCGACAACGAAAATCCCGAAAATGTGGCCGCCGAAGCCTGGTTCCACAACGTCTTTGCCGGCCATCCCTATGGCAAGCCGGCCAAGGGCACGCCGGACACGATCAAGGCGATCACGGCGGACGACCTCAAAGGCTACGTGAAGCGCAATTTCGCACGCGATAATCTCTATGTCACAGCGGTCGGGGATATCACGGCCGATCAGTTCGCCAAGGCACTCGACGAGGTGTTCGGCGCGCTGCCCGAGAAATCTGAGCTGAAGACGATCCCGGAAGCGAAATGGGATCTGTCTCAGCGGCGCTACGTCCTGCCGATGGCGATCCCGCAGACAGTGGTCAATTTCGGCCAGCCCGGCCCCAAGCGCAAGGATAAGGATTTCATTCCCGCTTATCTGCTCAACTACATCGTCGGAGGAGGCGGCTTCTCCTCGATCCTCACCGATGAGGTCAGGGAAAAGCGCGGCCTTGCCTATTCTGTCTACAGCTATCTCTATCCGTTCGATCACACCGGCATCTTCTTCGGCGGCGTGGCGACGCAGAATTCGCATGTGGCCGAATCCATCGATGTCATCAAGAAGGTGCTCGCGCGCGTCGCCGAGAACGGTCCGACCACCGAGGAGCTTGAGGACGCCAAGCGCTATCTGACCGGCTCCTACGCGCTCCGCTTCAGCTCGAGCGTCAACATCGCCGACATGCTGCTCTGGATACAGATCGAGCATCTGGGCATCGACTATGTCCAGAAGCGCAACAGCCTGATCGAGGCGGTGACGCTGGAAGATGTCAAGCGCGTTGCGAAATTGATCAATCCTGACGAGTTGGTTATGACCATTGTCGGCCAGCCTGAAGGGCTGAAGCCGGTCGGGGATACGAAGGCCGGGACCCCGGCGCCTCTTCCGCGCGGCTGATCGATGAGGTCTCATGGCCATCACGCAATTCATTGAAGGCTGCCTCGAGGATGCAATCGGCCCGAGCGGCCTGACCAAAGACCAGCTTGCGCGCTGGGCGGAGAACCTCGCGCCCCGCTTCGAGCGGCTGAAGCAGGAAGCGTCAAACCGCAGCCTGCCGCATATTGGCGTTCTCTACGAAACAGCGGATCTGGCGGAGGCGCGCGCCGCCTATGATCGGCTGGTCGAGGGCGCTCAGACGCTCGTCGTCTTCGGCACCGGCGGCTCGAGCCTCGGCGGCCAGGCGCTTGCCCAGCTCGGCGGCTGGTTCATCCCCGGCGACGACCGCGTCGGCAAAAGCGGCCGGCCGCGCCTGCGCTTCTATGACAATCTCGATGCGCTCTCGCTGGCCAAGGGCTTCGAGATCCTCAATCTTGAGCGGACGCGTTTCGTCGTCATCTCCAAATCCGGCGGCACCGCCGAGACGCTGAGCCAGACCCTGACGGCGATGGACCGTATCCGCCAGGCCGGGCTCGGGGATGCGATGCCACGCATGTTCCTCGGCATCACCGAGCCTGAGAAGCCAGGCGTCTCCAATGGGCTGCGCTCGCTTCTCAATTCGCTCGGCGCGGCGATGCTGCCGCATCGCACCGATATCGGCGGGCGCTATTCCGCCTTCACCAATGTCGGCATGGTGCCGGCCTTCGCGCGCGGCCTCGATTTCGAAGCCTTCCGTGCCGGCGGCCGCGCCGTCGTCGATGCATTGATGGAGGCGCGCTCGCCGCTCGACTTCCCGCCCGCGGCCGGTGCGGCGGTTGCCGTCGGCCTCGCCAAGGAGCGCGGCATCACGGTTTCGGTGCTGATGCCCTATGCCGACCGGCTGGCGCGCTTCTCGCACTGGTATGTGCAGCTCTGGGCCGAGAGTCTCGGCAAGAACGACCGCGAGGGCACGACGCCCGTTGCCGCGCTCGGCCCGGTCGATCAGCACAGCCAGCTCCAGCTCTATCTCGGCGGCGCCCAGCATCATCTGATGACGATCATCCGCATGGTCGGAGCGCCCGAGGCTGACACTCAGCCCATGCCTGCCGATCTCGCCGGGCTGGCCGGTGCGCCCTATCTCGCCGGCCACACGGTCGGCGAGTTGGTCGCCGCGCAGACCAAGGCGATCGGCGACGCATTCGTCGCGCATAAAAGGCCGGTGAGGATAATCGAGCTTGCCAAGCTTGACGAATGGGCGCTCGGCTGGCTCATGATGCATTTCGTCTTCGAGACGATTCTCGCCGCCGACCTTCTCGGCGTCGATCCATTCGATCAGCCGGCCGTCGAGCTCGCCAAGCGGCTCACGAAGGATTATCTGGCGCGCATGGCGGTGGGGGACAGGGACCATGCCGATTCGCCAGCTTCCGCCTCACCTCGTCAACCGGATCGCGGCGGGTGAGGTCATCGAGCGGCCGGCCAGCGTCGTCAAGGAGCTGGTCGAGAATGCCATCGATGCCGGCGCGCGCTCCATCGACATCGTAACGACCACAGGCGGGCTCGGCCTCATCCGCATCACTGACGATGGCTGCGGTATGGACGAGGCGGATCTCGCTTTGTCGATCGAGCGGCACGCGACCTCCAAGCTCGGCGGCGAAGATCTCCTGCGCATCGCCACGCTCGGCTTTCGCGGCGAGGCTCTGCCTTCGATCGGCTCGGTCGCGAAGCTGAGGATCGCCACGAAGCCCCGCGGCGGCGGCCAGGGCTTCGAGATCGTCGTCGACGGCGGACGCAAGCAGGGGCCGCGGCCGGCGGCGGTGAATGCCGGCACGCTCATCGAAGTGCGCGACCTCTTCTACGCCACGCCCGCCCGGCTCAAATTCATGAAATCCGAGCAGGCCGAAACGTCGGCGACTGGCCAACTCGTAAAGCGCTTCGTGCTCGCCTTTCCGTCGATTGCCTTTTCCCTTGCCGGCGGTGAGCGCATCGGCGTCAGCTATGCCGCCGTGATGGACGGGGATGAGGAAGGCTTGCGGCTGCGGCTGGCGAAAGTGATGGGCAAGGAATTTGCCGCCGATGCCCTGCCTCTCGACGCCGAGCGCGATGGCGCCAGGCTGACCGGCTTCGCCGGGCTGCCGACGCTCAACCGGCCGACCCAGCAGATGCAGTATCTGTTTGTCAACGGGCGTCCGGTGAAGGACCGGCTGCTGCTCGCCGCCGTGCGCGCCGCCTATGGCGATCTGGTGCCGCGCGGCCGCCATCCGATGCTGGTGCTGTTCGTCTCGCTGCCGGCCGAGGAGGTCGACGTCAATGTGCATCCGGCCAAAGCCGAGGTGCGGTTCCGGGATTCGGGCCTCGTGCATTCGCTGGTTGTCGGCGCGATCCGGCGGCGGCTGGAAGCGGGCGGTGTCAGGACGAGCGCGGCGCTTGCCGGCGCTGCGATCGCCGCAGGGAGTCCCGCGCCTGCACGGGCGGCGCAAGATTGGAATCGCGGCGATCGGTCTTGGCCGCCGCCTGGCCGTCCGCCCGCCGCGCGGTCCGGTTTTGCCCCGGCAGGTTTCGCCGAAGACTGGCAGATGCCGCTCGACGGCGTCGATGCTGTCAGCGCCGATGCTTCGGCCGCAGCCGCGCCGGCGCCGCCCGAACTGAAAGCACATCGGTTAGGCGCCGCCCGCGCCCAGCTCCACGGCACTTATATCGTCGCCGAAACGGAGGCCTCCGTTGTTATCGTCGACCAGCACGCCGCCCATGAACGGCTCGTCTATGAGAAGCTGAAAACCGCGCTCGCCGAAGGCGGCGTCGAGCGGCAGATGCTGCTGATTCCCGAAGTCGTCGAGCTCGACGCCGACAGCGCCGCAATGTTGGCGAGCCGAGCCGACGAATTGGAGACACTGGGTCTCGTTCTGGAAGCCTTTGGCGATGGCGCGGTTCTGGTGCGCGAGGTGCCGGCCCTGCTCGCCAAGGCCGACATCAAGGCTCTCATCCGTGATCTCGCCGAAGAGCTGGAAACGCTCGGCCTTGCCTCCGGCCTCGAAGACCGGATGCACCAGATCTGCGCGCGGATAGCTTGCCATGGCAGCGTCCGCGCGGGCCGGATGCTCAAACCCGAGGAGATGAACGCGCTCTTGCGTGAGATGGAAGCGACGCCGAACGCCAGTCAGTGCAATCATGGCCGACCGACGTTTATCGAGCTCAAGCTGGGCGATATCGAGAAGCTTTTCGCCCGTCGATGAACCGCCCCGGAGCTACGGCTCTTGTGGCATCGCGCTGCCGGTCCTTGCACCTATCTCGCGCAGCATGAAAAAACCCGCTCCCTCTTTCGAAGGAGCGGGGTGGACCTGTATTTGCAGTACCGGGAGGTCTCAGCTCAAGTTGAGCGGCCGGGCCGCTGCCCCTGAACTGGTCTATTTTCTGCAACACCAGGCAAACCCCGGATTGCAGAGGGGCTGGTAAAATATATTACCGGGCAAAAGCTCTGATCCTTATATGGCGGATCTAGGTGAAATTTTCATTGTGCAGCGATCCCAATTTAAAAACCGCTGTTCGCCCTATTCTCACTAAAAATGCCCAAATAACATAGTATCAAAAACAGTTAATTCCCCAACTGGTTACGTCATCTTGTCCAAGTCCGAAGAAGACGTTGCCGATGTTTTGGTTTGTTATTTAAAGCACATCCGTTGTTGTTAAGGCAACCTTAACATCCAAGCTCGAAGCGGGAAGTGTGAATCATCACATCTGCGTCGTTCTGGGGCGGTTGTGACATTTTTGCCAATTCAACCCCCGGCAGAATCGGAAGCTTCGGGCTACTCGCCGCTGGCTTCGTGCACCATCCGCTCCAGACGCGGGAAATCCTTGACCACCAAAGCGCGTCCGCGCCGCTCGATGATTCCCAGATTTTTCAAGCGGCTGATCTCGCGCGACACTGCCTCGCGGTGGGTGCTGATGCGCCCGGCGATCTCCAGATGCGTCGGTGCTGGCGTGATCTCATATTCGCCATTGCCGTTCCGCGCCGAGCGCGCCATCCGCAGCAGCTCGCAGTGGATCCGGTTGGTTACCGCCAGCGTGCTGAACTCGACGATGCGCGCGGTCATCGAGCGCAACTGCCTCACGAGATGATTGAGCACCGCGTTCATGAAGGCGTGATCGGTCTGCATCATCTCGCGAAAGAAGCTCGAGCTCATGCTGAGGACGGTGCAAGGCTCGACCGCCTCGACCGAGGCCGAGCGCCGGTCACCGTCGATCGCGGCGAACTCGCCGAAGATATCGCCGGGGTCGATCCGGCGGAAATTGACAGCCTTGCCCGTAGCCGAGAACACGATCACCCGGGCAAGGCCCGACATCAAAATGAAGACATCGTCATAATCGTCAGAGCGTCTGATGATCTCCTGGCCCTTTTGCCAAGTCGTGCGTGTCCCGCCGCGCTCGATCCGCTTTAGCGTCTCGGCGGACAGGGAGTTCAGAATGGAATGACCCGCACGTGCGCCGTTCCTGAGGCTGATGCCTTTGCTGCTCATGACCCGCTACCCCTTGTCGCCCTCGATCGCCTGTTGCGGCGCGTCCGCACCGGCCGGGTAAAAAGATATTTAATGCCAATCTTTACGCACAGCGCCAGAGACATTCAGGGAAAACACAATTGACTGCAAAGGCGAGACCGGCGATTTCTGCAACCAGTGGTTTACCCATCGTGGATTGCTCTTTCACGCTTTTTCAGTCTCGTTCTCTCTTTTGTATGAGGAAGCTATGGAGCGGAGATTGGCCGCAATCGTAGCCGCGGATGTTGTCAATTACAGTATCCTCATCAGTCAAAATGATTTTGGCACCATCAACGCGCTTACCCAATTGCATGAAGACGTATTTAACCCGTCGGTTACTCGATATAGCGGACGAGTTGTCCGTTTTATGGGCGACGGCTCTCTGATCGCCTTCGACAGTGCTCTTAACGCGGTCAAATTTGCTTTCGATGTACAGCGCATCATGGCTGCGCGCAAGTCGAGAACGCGCGGGGACTTGCAAATCGATTTCCGCATGGGCGCAAATGTGGGTGATATTATTCTGGAGAAGACGGACATTCACGGAGAGGGCATCAATGTTGCAGTCCGCCTCGAAGAGTTGGCGCCGCCCGGCGGCATATGCCTGTCCGACACCATCTACCGGCAGACCAAGAACGCCCTCGGTGAGGAACTGCTGCCGATCGGCGAGCGGCATCTGAAGAATATCGCGGACCCGGTCTTTATCTGGCGCTGGCAGCCGCCCGGTGCGGCGGACGGCGTCCTGGCGGCCGGCACGGCGCGTCCCCGTCTGCGGCCCGTCCTTGGGCGCCAGATCCTCGATCCGAAGGTCACCTCGCTCATCGTCGATCTGCATATGCGTTCCGCGCGGCTCGCCCTCTTGGAGGCGTTCGATGAGCTTCTCGCCATTGCCGGCGAAGGGCGCCGGCCGTCGCTGAGGGAAATCCAGCAGATCTTTGCCGAGAGGCTCGACGAAGCGCGAGAGCTTCTCTTTCCGGTCTCCATCGAGCTTGGCGTTTTGCGCGCGGAAAGTCTCCCCAGGCGCTGGCCGGTGCCGCAGCCGATGAGCGACTTCATAGCCGACGCACCGGGGGGCGGCGATGTCGCACTGGCCGCCGATATCCTGCAGCGGATTCAATGCATCCTGTGGTCCGGCGAGACCGACACCATGAAGCGCGCGGCCTTCTTGCGCCTCAGCCGCGACTTCCTAAATGAAAGCCGGGGACCGCAGATCAAGGAGCAGATCAAATACGCCTATGTGGAAGCCTGAGCGGCGTCGCCCGCTGTCGCACCCGCAAATGACTGCCTTGAGCTAATCCCCGCCTGCCGTTAAAACGGCGCTCGATCTATCCCGAAATTGCTGCTCTCGAAGGTGCCCATGGCTGCCGTGCAATATGTCCATACCCTGCAGAACCTCTCCAAGACCTATCCGGGCGGCAAGCAGGTTCTGAAAAATATCAGCCTGTCGTTTCTGCCCGGCGCAAAGATCGGCGTGGTCGGCGTCAATGGCTCCGGCAAGTCGACGCTGCTCAGGATCATGGCGGGTGAGGAGAAGGAGTTCGTCGGCGAGGCCTGGTCCGCCGATGGGATCAAGGTCGGCTATCTGTCGCAGGAGCCGCAGCTCGATGCGTCTAAGGACGTAATGGGCAATGCGATGGAGGGCGTCGCCGAGAAGAAGGCGATGGTCGACCGCTATAACGAGCTGGCGATGAACTATTCCGAGGAGACCGCCGACGAGATGGCCACGCTCCAGGATGTCATCGACGCGCAGAACCTCTGGGATCTCGATGCCCAGGTCGAGCAGGCCATGGACGCGCTGCGCTGCCCGCCCGGCGATGCCGACGTTGCGAAGCTGTCCGGCGGTGAGCGCCGCCGCGTCGCTCTCTGCCGGCTGCTGCTGTCGAAGCCCGACATTCTGCTGCTCGACGAGCCGACCAATCATCTCGACGCCGAGACCGTCGCCTGGCTCGAACGCTATTTGAAAGACTATGAGGGCTGCGTGATCCTCGTCACTCACGACCGCTATTTTCTCGACAATCTGACCGAATGGACGCTGGAGCTCGATCGGGGCCAGGGTGTCCCTTACAAGGGCAATTATTCGAGCTGGCTGGAGCAGAAGGCAAAACGCCTGGCGCAGGAGGGACGCGAGGAGGAGGCCAAGCAGCGCACCGTCGCCCGTGAGCTGGAATGGATTCGCGCCAGCCCGAAAGCCCGCCAGGCCAAGTCGAAAGCCCGCATTCGCGCTTATGAGGAGCTGGCCGAGCAGGCCGGCCGTGAGCAGACCGGAAAGGCGCAGATCACCGTCCTGCCGGGGCCGCGCCTGGGCAGCGTGGTGCTGGAAGCGGACGGCCTCAGCAAGGGCTTCGGCGACAAGCTGCTGATCGACGACCTCAGCTTCAAGCTGCCCCCGGGCGGCATCGTCGGCGTGATCGGCCCGAACGGCGCCGGCAAGACCACGCTGTTCCGCATGATCGTCGGCCAGGAGACGCCGGACAGCGGCACGATCCGTCTCGGAGATACGATCAAGCTCGGCTATGTCGACCAGTCGCGTGATGCGCTCAATCCGAACAAGACGGTGTGGGAGGAAATCTCCGGGGGCAACGACATGATTACGCTCGGCAAACGCGAAGTGCCGAGCCGCGCCTATTGCGGCTGGTTCAACTTCAAGGGGCCGGACCAGCAGAAGAAGGTCGGCCAGCTCTCGGGCGGCGAGCGCAATCGGGTGCATCTCGCGGTGATGCTGAAAGAGGGCGGCAACCTCATCCTGCTCGACGAGCCGACCAACGACCTCGATGTCGAGACCTTGTCCTCGCTCGAAGCGGCCCTCGAGGATTTCCCCGGCTGCGCCGTGGTCATCAGCCACGATCGCTTCTTTCTCGACCGGATCGCCACGCACATCCTAGCCTTCGAGGGCGACAGCCATGTCGAATGGTTCGAGGGCAATTTCGACGATTACGAGGCTGACAAACGCCGCCGTCTCGGCGACGCCGCCGTCGAGCCGCACCGTGTGACGTTCCGGCGCTTCGAGCGGGGCTGATTTGCATTGTCTTTTGGCCCCGCCCGCAATAGGTTGTTAGTAGGGCACGAAACGACGGATACTGACGGTTCTGATGGACCCATCACGCGAGCAGCTGCAACGGATCGAGAAGAAATTGGATCGTATTCTCGAGGAGGCGAACGATCTTAGATTGCGAATGTCCCTGATCGAGCAGCGCCTGACGATTTTCGACGCACGGCTCGACCGGCTGGATGTCCGGATGGACAGGATCGATCAGAAATTCGATCATGTCGGCAAAATCCCCGCGCCGGAGGAGCCCATGCCACGTTCGGCGTCCGTGGCCGCCGACCTCATTTCCCGCTCCCCGCCTCCTCCTCCCGATCACATCGGCCGGCCGACGCCGACGCTGATCAAGGACCGCGAGCAGGATGACAAATGGTTTGAAAACCACCTGCAACAGCAACTCGAGGAGGACCGGCGCTACCGCAATGATGAGTTGCCGGTCGCGCCGCACCGCGCCTTCACCCGCTTCGATCGCGGCTAAGATCTGAGATCTGCGAAGTTTCAAGATGCCGACGCGAGCCGCATCGCTTGTGCTTTCGCCGCACCCCATCCTGCTCTATTCTTCATTCGGAATGCATAAGAACCCTGGGGAGGGCGCCATGCGGCGGGGATGGTTTCCTGCGTTTCTCTCGATCTGCCTGTTTACCTTTGCGTCTCAATCCGCCAGCGCTTCGACCGCCTCGCTCGAGGCGATTAAAACGCCGCGCGGCGCAACCGAAAAATTCATCCTAATAAAGCCGGATGCGGCCGTTGCCGCCGTGATCCTGTTTGCGGGCGGAAAGGGTGCGCTCGGCCTAAAAAGCGCCTCGTCCATGAATTGGGGCGCGGGCAATTTCCTGGTCCGCACGCGAGAGATGTTCGCCAGTCACGGACTCATGGTTGCGGTGATAGATGCACCCTCGGACCACTCCGGCGGCATGAATGCGATCTTCCGGATGAGCAAGGCGCATGCAGACGACATCACCGCCGTCGCCGCCTTTCTGAAGAAGGAGAAGAACGTGCCGGTCTGGCTGGTTGGCACCAGCATGGGCACATTCTCGGCGGCAAATGGTGCGATCGGCGGCCGAAATATTGACGGGCTGGTTCTCACATCGACGATCACCAGGGCAAAGCCGAATTGGAAGATTGCCTCGACCTACCACAACGGCGTCGCCAGCATGCCGCTCACAAAGATCACTGCGCCGACGCTCATTGTCTCGCACAAGAGAGACGGCTGCGATCTCAGCCCGGCTGCGGGCGCGCCCAAATTGCAGGCGCGGCTGACGAAAGCGGCCAAGGTCGAGATCGTGCTGCTCGATGGCGGCCGCCCGCCGCGGTCGGAACCATGCGAGGCCAAGGCACCGCATGGCTATTTCGGCGTCGAGGACCAGGCCGTCGGTGTTATTGCCAAATTCATCAGGTCCAATTCACATTGATCGCGGATCTCTCTCGTTATTTTGGCGGCTGGCCGGAGCGGACTTGATCACATGAAGCGGATTTGTCTTTTTGCGGCGTCCAGCCGCGGCGTGCGCGACGTCCATGCCGAAGCTGCGGCGCAATTCGGCACACTGGTCGCCTCGCGGGGCATCGGCCTCGTCTATGGCGGCGGCGGCGTGGGGCTGATGAATGTCGCGGCCGATGCGGCGCTGGCGGCCGGCGGCGAGGTCATCGGCGTCATGCCGCAGGCGCTTGTCGATATGGAACTGGCTCATCACGGGCTGACCGAGCTCAGGATTGTGGGCTCGATGCATGAGCGCAAGGCGCTGATGTCCGAACTGTCTGACGGCTTTGCCGCGCTGCCAGGGGGACTTGGCACTATCGAGGAATTTTTCGAGGTGCTGACTTGGGCGCAGCTCGGCTTTCACGCAAAGCCGTGCGGACTCCTGAATATCGACGGCTATTACGACCGGCTTCTCGGCTTTCTCGATCACGCCGTCGCTGAGCGCCTGTTGCGCCGGGAGAACCGCGAGATGATCCTGGTTGCCGAAAGCGCAGAAGCCCTGCTCGAGGAATTCGCAGATTTCCGGCCGGGGGCGCAGGAGCGATGGATCATCCGCAAGAGCGATCTCTGAGAGCGCTGCTTCAGAGTTTGACGGTCTCGCCGGACAGCAGCCGGCGCTCGCTGTCCGGGTCATGGGTTGGCAGATAGATCGTCGGGTGGCTTGCAGCGAAGCTGCGAAGCCAGGCCAGTGTGCTCATCGCCTGCCGTTCGTCCCCGCTGACTCCGTCGACCAGCCCGTCCACCATGAGCTGCTGCGTGTATGAGGTGTCTCCCGCCATGCAGACATGCAGGTCGGTGGCAGGATCAACGAGCGCGAACGCCGAAATGTGATCCCGCGTATGGCCGGGCGTTGCGACCGCGAATACCGCTCCGTCGCTGGTCAGGTCGCGGCGCGCCGGAGACGGTCCGTCCGAGGGCACGAAGACGAGCGGCTGTGGATCGAACCAGCTCGGCCAGCGGTTCGGCAGATAGCCGCGGATCCGTCCGAGCAAACCCTTGGCGGTCTCCAATTCGCCCGGATGCACGAAAATATCGACATTCGGCAGATCGCGAGGCCGCCGTCGTGATCGACATGCAGATGCGTCAGTACGGTCTTGCCGATGTCGCGCGGCGACAGGCCCATCGCCTTCAGTTTCGGGCCGATCTCGTCTTCCGCGCCCATTTTGAAGCCGACCTCCCAGCGCAGATAGGGATGCCAGGAAGCGGCATGGTCGAGCAGGTGCTTGCCTTGCCCCGTGTCGACCAGGATCGGCCCGTCTGGATGGTCGATCAACCAGGCGAAAGTCGGCAGCCAATCCGACCAGTTCGGGTCGCGGAAGATGTTCATCCGCCGGGCGAGACCGTGTCCACGCCCACGGATCTGGGCGGTCTTGATCCGCACCGAGCCGGTTCGGATGGCGTGGACGGCAACTGACATGGCTGCCCCTGTCCTGAATACGCCCCGTAGCGGGGGCTCAGACTGCCGAAGATCCGCCGTGTTCTCCCCGATGACAAGAGGTGCGCCGGCGAGGCTGCCTATGAGGTGGCAACGGGCAGACGGGGCAGTCGGCCTTTGCGCGCCAGATATCGCTCGCGCAGAATGACGATGATGCTGGAGCCGATGATGATTGCCGCACCGATGAGAATATTCACGGCCGGCCAGTCTCCGAATACGGCCCAGCCGAACAGCGTCGCCCAGATGATCTGCGTATAGTTGAAGACAGTAGCGAGCGCGGCCGGCGCATATTTGAACGCCATCGACAGCAGGTACTGCATCAGCGCTCCCGATACTCCAAGGCCGAAAAGCAGACCGATCTCGTCCTGGCGGGGCAAGGTTCCGATGAAGGGCATGATAGGGGCGAGGATCAGCGCGCCGATCAACAGAAAATAGAAGGTCATGGTTTCGGGCCGCTCGGTGCGCCCCAGCAGCCTGAGCAGCGTGCCGAGAATCGCGTTAAAGAACCCCGCAGTCAGACCGAGTGCAACGCCGAGCATGTTCCAGTCGCCGCCCGGCTGGGCGACGCAGATCACGCCGATAAAGCCGACCACAATCGCACTCCAGCGATACGGACCCACCTGCTCGCCAAGAAAGAAGAAGCCGAGTACCGGCACGAACAGCGATGAGGTGAAGATCAGCGCGGTCGCATTCGCCATGGGCAGCAGCGAAAAGGCGCCGAACAGGAACATGATGCTGAGCGTGCCGACGAGCGAGCGAATGACCAGGATGCGCGGCTTGCTGCGGATGGTGAGAAGATCGCGGCGGCTAAAGGCGACGAGCGCTATGAAAGGCACAAGTGCGATGACGTTGCGCCAGAAGGCGATCTCGGTGACGTTGTGGTGGGCGCTGAGGAGCTTGGCGAACAGGCTCATCACGCTCAGCATGCCGAAAGCCGCAGCGGCGGATGCCATGCCCAATAGGGGCGAGTCACTGGAGCCGGCGCCGTTGGGTTGGGCAGCGGCGGAGACGGCGTCAGGCGTTGTCATTCTTATCGTTGCCTTGGGGAGGATGGGCGCACAAAACCGCCCACGGAATCGCCAGGGGGACCGTGCCCACAAATAGCACCTGGTTGCGGTGCGCGGCCAATCATTTAGGCATGCGAAAAACGGGACCCAGCCTGCCATCTCGCGCAAGGGAGGCCGGGGATCGCCCGGCCCTTGCATTTGAGGCGGGATGTCGCACATATTGCTGTGAGACAAAGAGGTATGGCGCATGGCGAAGTTCGAACGCCCCAAAGTGATGATATTGACCGATGCCGCCGCAGAGCGCGTAAAGCAGATCATGGCTAGTAGCAGCGATCCGGTGATAGGATTGCGCGTCGGCGTGAAGAAGGGCGGCTGCGCCGGCATGGAATATACGATGGAATATGCCCGCGAGCACGGTCCTCACGAGGATGTCGTGGAGGATAAGGGCGTGAAGATCTTCATTGAGCCGAAGGCGATCCTGTTCCTGCTCGGCACGGAGATGGACTATCGGGCCGACAAGCTGACCTCCGGTTTCGTATTCAACAATCCAAACCAGACGAGCGCCTGCGGCTGCGGCGAGTTGGTGTCGATTACGCCGGCGCAGATCGACGCCTCGAATTAGGCTCCATCCGTTTCCGCGCCACGAGGGCAAAAAAATGGCTGGCGATGGCCAGCCATTTCAGTGTCGGTAACTGTTCAATTAGCGCAGATACGGACAAAGCCGCTTCTCTCCGCCATAGGTGGTGTAAAGACCCGTGTCCGGCTCGAAGGACCGATAGCGCTCCTCGCAGCGCCGCACGTCGGAGCGAGCTTCGCTTTCGCTGACGCCGCTCGCGACAAGCGAGCCTATGACGCCGAGCGCGATTGCCGCGCCGGGGTTCCAGTCATTGTCCCACCCGTGATGCCAATGACGGTGGTGATGGTGCCAATGATGGCCGTGATAGTCGACCTTTTGCAAACCACCCAAGCTTGAAGTGGTTGTTTTTGTCTGTGCTAAAGCATTTGGCATCGCATTTGCAGAATAGCTAAGAGGGGCCAACCCAAATGCTAGCGCCGCACCAAGAGAAGCCACGTAGCCGGCGTGCTTCAGATATTTCATGATTTTCGTCCTCCTTTCGCAGGCTTTACGGGCATGATTATACGCCCTCAATGGAACTTCAGGAGGAGAACATGGATAAGCTGCATTTGGTTCCAAATGATATTGTCCCAATCCATCCCAAAACACGATGCGGACCGTGACGAGTGGTCGCGGCACCGAACGGCGCCTCGGAGGAATTGGGGATAGCGGGGATTTTATTCGGTTTGGTGCGGGTCAGAGGAGTATCCTCGAACCGGAACCGCGCGATAGGTTGGTGGGCGGCATCGCGCAAATAAACATGGTGCGGTCGAGAGGACTCGAACCTCCACGGGTTGCCCCACAGCGACCTCAACGCTGCGCGTCTACCAGTTCCGCCACGACCGCACGGAAAGCGCGTCTCGTCCGGATGATCCTGATTGCCTATCTTGGAAAAAGGAGCGGCGTCGACGCGCGGCAAGCATTAGCAAAGGGCAAAGCTCATTGCAAGCAGGCCATGCTGAGTGCGCAAGAATAGGGGCGGCCGCAACGTACGCGGGGCTTGATCGTTGCGGGCCGCACCGCCAACGCTAGACAAGCTGAAAATCGCACAGCGGAGTTTCGATTTGGTAAAATTGCCGGTCGTTGAAGAAAACTTTGAAGAAAAACCGGTCATGCGCCCTATACTGTGGCTGACAAGTCCCGGCCTGACGCCCTATCCCGAGGCCGTCGAGGCGATGGATCGCCACGTGGCGACCATGCGCGAGCGGGGCGCCCCTGAAGCCGTCTGGCTGGTCGAACATCCGGCCATCTACACGGCCGGCACCAGTGCTAAGCCCACCGATCTCCTTCTGCCCGACCGCTTCCCGGTGTTTCAGACCGGGCGGGGCGGCCAGTTCACCTATCACGGTCCCGGCCAGCGCGTGGCTTATCTGATGCTCGACCTGGCGCGCCGTGGCAAGGATGTGCGTGCCTTCGTCCGCAGCATCGAGCGCTGGATCATCGACGCGCTGGCGGAATTTGGGGTGCACGCCGTTTGCCGGGACGGCCGCACAGGGCTTTGGGTGCCGCGTCTGGACAAAGGGCCGCTCGTCGAAGACAAGATCGCGGCGATCGGCATCCGAGTCCGGCGCTGGGTCAGCTTCCATGGGGTCAGCATCAATGTCTCCCCGGATCTTCGCCATTATGACGGCATCGTTGCCTGCGGAATCCGGGATCAGGGCGTCACAAGTCTGGCCGATCTTGGCCATAATCTCTCCATGGCCGAGGTCGATACGGCGCTCAGAGCCGCATTCGCCCGCCATTTTGGTGCAACAGCCGAAACAGATGGCGCGCCAACAATCAATCTCGCGTCTTCCATTGTCCGACACAGGCCGCTATAAAAAAACTGGGAATGGGTGGCGGCCTGACTTTTCGGCCTTTCAGACAAAGATTTGTCAAAATACAACGCCAAACATGAGGTCGTCGCCTTTCATCAAAACAAGACGAATCCAAGGCAGCTGGGGGCTAAGCCGGAGCAGGACATGATCGGTTAGGATCACGATTTTAACATAATGTCTCACACCGCCGCCTCATGCCGCATTTTTGTGAAGCGTTACAGCGATGGACCAAAGCTTAATAATGGATCAGGTCTCGGCGAGCGGCCAAAAAGATCGCATTCGTAAATTCCGGCGGCGACTTCAAACATCTGAAACCTTCGTCATGCCGGAAGTCTGGGACGTCGCAAGCGCGCGCGTCATGTCCGAGGCGGGTTTTGAATTCATCGGCACCTCGGCGACGGCGATCGGCTGGTGTCTCGGCTACTCCTCGCAGGAGCGGGTGGCGACCGATGATCTGCTCAGCGTCGCATCGCGCATCACCAAGGGCTTCGATGCGCCTGTCAATGCGGATCTCGAAGGCGCGGCGGGCCGATCGCTGGAAGAGATCAAATACGCGGTGAGCGCGGCGATTGCCGCGGGCTGCGTCGGCATCACACTGAGCGATGGCGGCCGCAACGGCGCTCATGGCATCATGCCGATCGAGGAGATGACCGAGTGCGTGCGCGCGGTGAAGGCCGCGACGGCAGAGGTCAAGATGCCGGCGGTCATCACCATCAGCACCGAGGCCTTTGTACTCGGCCCGAAAGTCCATTCCCCCTTTGAAACCACGGTCGAGCGGTCCGAGGCCTATTTCGCCGCCGGCGCCGATTGCGTGCTCGTGCCGGGGGTCCAGCATTTGCAGATCCTGGAAAAACTGGCCGGTGTGGTCGACGGGCCGCTGGCGATTTCGGTTGGCTACAGCCCGGCGCCGGAGATCAAGCAGTTCGCGGCGGCCGGCATTGCCTGCATTACAATCGGCAGCAGCCTGCTCCGATCGCTTCTCGGCAATATGCGGCTGAAGGCCGAGGAACTGCTCGCCTTCGGCCATTTCAACCATCTCGACAAAGCCATTCCCGAAGTTCAGCTCGAAGCCTTGCTGCGCTAGTCTGTCAGTCAGAGGCTGTGCCGAAGACGCAGTTGGGCGGCCGCCGTTCCTTCTGGCGTGGCAATGGCGATATCGCCTCACGCCGATAGGCCCGCAGTGATATGCTGGGCTATTCAACGGGAGGAATCACATGCTCATCACATCGCCCTTAGGGATCTTGCTGATCATACTTATCATCGGCATCGTCGCGGGTCTCGCGTTCAATCGCTACGCTCGGACCTGGTTGAGCCGGCAATTCACGACACGGCAAACCGACATCACCTCGGCTTTGGTGGGCATCGCGGGTTCTTTTATAGGATATCATCTCGGCGTCATATTCGGCCTGTCGCCTTCGCCGTTGATATTGTACGTGGCGGCTATAGTCGGCGCCTTGGTGGTGTTGTGGGCCTGGCGGGGACGTTGAGCAAAGCCCCCCGAGCCTCTACCACATGGCGCATTCGCTGTGCTCATATTAGACTGTGCAATGCAACATCGACCTGAGGGCTTTACATGAGCGCAAATGGCAGCGACCCCATCGTCATCGTCGGTGCGGCGCGCACAGCAATGGCCGGCTTTCAGGGCGGATTTTCGCCGCTCTCGGCGCCGCAGCTTGGCGGCGAGGCGATCAAGGGTGCACTCGGCAGGGCCGGTGTCGATGCCGAAGATGTCGGCGAGGTGCTGATGGGCTGCGTGCTACCAGCCGGACAGGGCCAAGCCCCGGCGCGTCAGGCCGCGCGCGGCGCCGGATTGCCCGATGCGGTCGGCTGCACCACCGTCAACAAGATGTGCGGCTCGGGCATGAAGACGGTGATGGTGGCCTATGAGGGGCTTCATGCGCGTCCGAAGGACATCATCGTCGCCGGAGGGATGGAGAGCATGACGAATGCGCCCTATCTGCTGCTCAAGGCGCGCGGCGGCATGCGGCTCGGCCACGGCCAAGTTTACGACCATATGTTCCTCGACGGGCTCGAGGACGCCTACGACAAGGGCCGGCTGATGGGCACCTATGCCGAGGACACGGCGCAGCACTATCAGTTCACGCGTGCTCAGCAGGACGAGTTCGCCGTGGCCTCGCTTGAGCGGGCGAAGCGCGCCAACACGGATGGTAGCTTTGGCGATGAGATCGTGGCCGTAAGCGTCGCTTCGGGCAAAGCGCAGACCAGCCTCGACAAGGATGAGCAGCCCTTCACGGCGAAACTGGAAAAGATTCCGCAGCTCAAGCCGGCCTTCCGCGAGGGTGGGACAGTGACCGCCGCCAATTCCAGCTCGATCTCGGACGGCGCTGCCGCGCTGGTGCTGATGCGCGAGAGTGAGGCGGAGCGGCGCGGCCTCAAGCCGATTGCCCGGATCGTCGGCACGGCCAGCCATGCACAGGAGCCTGCCCGGTTCACCACCGCACCGATCTCAGCGATCCGTAAGCTGCTGGATGCGATCGGCTGGCAGACGACAGACGCCGATCTTTACGAGGTCAACGAGGCATTCGCGGTCGTCACCATGGCGGCGATGCGCGATCTCGGCCTGCCGCACGACAACGTCAACGTCAATGGCGGCGCCTGCGCGCTCGGCCATCCGGTTGGCGCATCGGGCGCGCGGATCATCGTCACGCTGCTCAACGCGCTGAAGGCGCGCGGCGGCAAGCGCGGTGTTGCCGGCATCTGCATCGGCGGCGGTGAAGCGACCGCCATCGCGGTGGAGATGATCTAAGACCGGCGCTGAGCGCTCGCTTATCTCTTTTGATCTATGCCTGAGCCGCGCGTCGGCGCCGGGGCGGCGGTGACTCGCGCCCCGCTGCCATATCAGGCTCATGCCCCAATAGCATGAGAGCCGCTATCGCGCGCCGGGTTCGGCGGCCGTAAGCATGAGGAATTCCGCGGCGCGCTTCCCCGGCGCATCCATGTCGAAACGGCATGGCCTAATGGCGAAACGGCATTTGTGGCGTCCTGCCTCCCGTGATCCACTGATGCTTAAGACGCGTGAAAAGCGCGCAAGGGCACGGACATGGGAGGTATGGCGTTGAGGACGATCGATGTCGGCGTGATCGGGACAGGCTGGTGTGGCGGCATAAGGGCGGAGACGCTCGGCCGGAATCCGCTGGTCGCACGGCTGCATATCGCCGAGACCCGCCCCGAGCGCCTTGCGGAAGTGAAAGCATCGACCGGCGCGGCGACGGCTGTCCCCGACTATCGCGCGCTTCTCGACATTTCCGAGCTGGAAGCCGTTTATATCTGCGCAACGCCCGAGACGACACATTATCCGATGGCGCGGGACGCGCTGCTGGCTGGAAAGCATGTGTTCCTTGAAAAGCCGATCGCGCTCGAGCTCTGGGAAGCCGATGAGCTGATCTCGCTGGCCGACCGGGCGGCGGTGAAATTCACCATCGGCTATTCGCAGCGCTTCAATCCGAAATTCGCCTACGCCAAGGCCAAGATCGCCGACGGCACGCTCGGTGAGCCGGTGAGCGCCCTCGTCAGCCGCCATATTACGCGCGGGCTCGGCGATAAAATCAGCGGCCGCGTGAAGCTTTCGCCTGCCGCAATGGAATCCTCTCACGATCTCGATTTCCTCTTGTGGCTGCTCGAGCCGGCAAAGCCGGTCCGCGTCTATTCGCAGGGCGTGCAGCGGGTGATGTATCCGAAGAACGGCGCCTTCGATCAGCAATGGATCATGGTGACGCTCGACAATGGCTGCGTCATCACCGTCGGCGGCGGCTGGATCATGCCACCCGCCTATCCGAACTTCTCCACCACCTGGATCGAGATCACTGGCTCTGAGGGCGCGCTGATCCTCGACGACACCCATCGCGATGTCTGGCTGTCGACCATGGAGCGCGGCACCGTCTTCCCGCTCTCGACCATGCCCGGCGAGCAGGTGGACCACGTCTATGCCGGTGCCATGGGGCCGGAGACCGTGCATTTCCTCGAAGCGGTGGTGTTCGACCGACCGGTGATGGTCACGCCGGAAAGCGCGCGGACCGTCATGGAGGTCTATACCGCGGCGGACGTCTCCGCCGAGACGAACGAGCCCGTCGATCTGCCGCTCTCGAACAAAGCGGCGATGAGCAAGGGCTCGGCTGCGGGAGCGACGATATGAAAGGACGTCAGACGAAAGGCATAGGGCTGGCGATTATTGGGGCAGGGCGTGTCGGTCTGTTCCGCGGCGAGGTGGCGGCGCGTCATCCCGCCGTGGAATGGATCGGCATCGCGGAGCTGAAGCCGGATCGCGCCAAACTGGTCGCCGAGAAGGTCGGCGCCGATTTCGTCACCGCCGATCACCGCGAGCTGCTGAAACGGCCGGAGGTCAACGCTGTCATCGTCGCCACCGATGAGCATCTGCATGTCGATCCTGTAATGGCCGCCTGCGAGCGCAGCCTGCCGATGCTGATCGAGAAGCCCCTCGCCACGCATCTCTCCGAATCCCGGCATGTGCTGAACGCCATTGAGAGCGCGGGGCTGGATGCCGTCGTCGGCTACACGCAGCGCTTCCGGCGCCGCTGGCTGGCCGCCAAGGAGAAGGTGATGAGCGGCGCCCTTGGCGACGTCACCATGGTCACCTCCCGTGCCTTCATGAACCGGCTGGTCGCCATTGACAATTACCGCCGCAGCGATGCGCCCGAGACTATCTCGCCGATGGTGATCTCGGGCACTCACGCGCTCGACGTCGCCATGTGGTGCCTGGAGGCCAAGACGCCGGTCGAGGTCTATGCCCGCTCTGTCGATAAGGTGCTGGGGCCGGCCTATAAGGGGATCGACGCCACCGCCGGCATGATCATGATGAGCGACGGCTCGGTTTACCACCTCAGCATTTCCTGGGCGCTGCCGGTCACCTGGCCCGCGGCGGTCTACAGCCTCGAAGTCGGCATCGTCGGCACCGAAGGCGTGTTGACCATCGACGACACCCACCGCGACATCGTTCTCGCCGTCAGCGCGCCGCAGGCCGAGGGCTATCTGCCGGACAAGAGCCGCCTCGTCGATTTCATGGGCTCCTATCCGCCCGGCGACATGGCGCTCGGCGAGCTGCGCGGGCCGATGCGCGAGGAGACCGATAGCTGGCTCAACCGCGTGGCGCTCGGTGTTCCGACCCAGCACGCGACTGCCGCCGAAGCCCATAGCCGGCTGATGCTGACCAAGGCGCTCGACCTGTCGGCGGCAAGGAAGCAGCCCGTCCGCGTGCCGCTCGCGCCGGAAGAGGAACGCGCCGCCGCGTAAGGCGCAGAAAAAACAGGGCCGCAAAAGCGGCCGTGGCTTAGGGAGGAAAACATTCAAGGCGGTCCTGACGGCTCTCGCCGGGGGTGCGTTCGCCGCGATTGCGGCCACGCCCGGATTTGCCGAGGATGATCCGGCGAAGTGGCCGACCCACCCGATCCGCATGATCGTGCCGTTCTCCCCTGGCGGCGCATCCGACTTCGCCGCAAGGCTCTTGCAGCCGGGCCTGACCGAAGCGCTCGGCCAGCAGATCGTCGTCGAAAATCGCGCTGGCGCGGCCGGCAATGTCGGGACGATCTCGATCAACTCCTATATGTTCCCCGATCTCACGGTCAATCCGGCGAAGGATTTCATCCCGATCTCGATCGTCGCCGACACGCCGGGCGTGCTGATCTCCAATCAGAAATTCGCGCCGAACAACGCCAAGGAAATGGTCGCGTATGTCAAGGCGCGGCCCGGCCAGATCAATTTCGCCTCGCCGGGTAGCGGCAGCCTGAACCGGCTGGAAATGGAGACCTTCGCCAAGAATGTCGGGCTGCAGATGACGCATATCCCCTATAAGGGAGGGGCCGGCCCGGCGGTCGCCGATGTGATGGGCGGCCATGTCGAGGTGATATTCTCGGCTGATCGAGGAGAATATGCGCCGCGCGCTGCTGATCTCGCATGGCCGTTTGTCGGTCTTCCTCGAGCGGCAGATCAGCGCGGCGTTCCTGGTGCTGACGGTGATCCTCGTTGTGGTGCTCGCCGCACCGTCGATCCGGGTCGCGCGGGAACGTGCCTTCGAGGAAAGCTGACCGGACGCTTCCCAGTTCAGCCGGCTTTGGCTGTTGCAGGGCGAAGCGATACGACCGCGGCCGGAAGCGCCGCCTGCGCCGGAGCCGGCGGCGCCGAGAACAGCCCTCGCTGGCTCAGCGCTTCGATCTCTGCGACGATGACGCCGGAGACGGCCCGCACCGCCGGACAGCTCCGGGCTTCGCCGACTGTCGACAGGACCAGACTGCGGCATAGATCGACACCCGTAACCGTCGCCGCGCTGATCCGTCCCGCCTCGATGTCTTGCTTCACCGCCGAAACCGGCAGGATCGAGCTGCCCAGCCCGGCCATCACCATGCGCCGGATTGCCTCGATAGCATCGATCTCCATCGCCACTTGCAGGGTCGCGCCGTGCACCGCGAGCTGATCCTCAACCAGCGCACGAAAGCCCTCGGTAATCAGGAGCGGCGTATTCGCCAGCTCCTTGAGGCTGAGCTCCGGCGCGATGCCGCGCGCCTGCGGACCGGAGACCACCATCATCTGCTCTGTCAGCACCGGCAGCATGGCAAGTGCCCGCAAGGGTGGCGGATTGGTGAGCAGCGCAATGTCGAACTGGCCGTTCAGCATGTCGCCGATCAGGCGGCGGCTGAACGCCTCGAAGATCTTCAGCGACACGGCCGGAAAATTTGCCGAGCAGCGCTCGATGATCCCCGGCGCCAGAAGCGGCGCTAATGTCGGCGACAGCCCGACCGTCACCCGTCCCGCGCATTCATTTTCGGCAGCGAGCGTGCTGGTCGCCTGTGCGACCTCATGCAGGATGCGCCGGCCATGCTGGAGGAACCGGCGGCCTTCGAGCGTGAGCTGGACGCCGCGCGGCAGCCGGGTCAGCAATTGCGTGCCGAGTTCGGTCTCGATGCGCTGGATGTGGCGGCTGAGGGCGGGTTGGACGATGCCGATCTCGCGGGATGCACGCGTGATGCTGCCAAGCTCGGCTACCCGCACGAAGGCCCGGATGCTGCGAAGATCCATCGCGCTCTCCCTGTACGGCGGGCCGTGGCCTGCATGCTCGATTGCGGGCGGCTCCGCCCCTAATTGGCTGTCCTCAGCCTCCTGGCGTCTTCCGCCGCCTCCGGAGACTCGACGGAAACAGCCTGACCGCTGGCGGCCGACTTGCAGATCGCCTCCAGCGCCGAAATATTGCCGATCTTCTCGGCGTCCGTGAACGGATAGTCGGCCTTACGCATAATTGCGCGGCCGAAGCGCTCGATATTGGCTCGCACCGTATCGGTCCACTCATAATTGCGCATGTCCTGGCGTCCGTCGCGATGTTGCACAGTGAGCGTCGCGGGACCCGGCGTGTCGGGATGGCTGTGATTGCGCAGCTCGGCCCAGGCCTCGGAACCGAAGACGGTGAAATCGATATAGAGCGGCGTCACCAGAATGGCGTTGAGATGGCCGGTGGCGCCTGAGGCGAAACGGAGCTGGACGGTCAGCACATCGCCATTCTCAGGATAGGTGACGCGCGAGGCGGTCATGGTGAAGACCTCGGCAACCGGGCCGAACAGATGCACGAAAGCGTCGGTCAGATGGATGCCCATCGCCGTCATGCCGGCGGCGGGGGCATCCTTAGGCGCGGTGCGCCAGTCGCCGGGTGGAACGTCCGCCAGCTTGTCGTGGCTGAAATCGGCCTCGACATGCATGATGGTGCCGAGGGCGCCTTCGCGCACCAGCCGCTCGATCTCCACCATGCCGGGCTCATAGCGCCGCTCATGACCAATGCCCAGCACCACGCCCGCATCCCGGCAGGCGGCGACGCTGCGCTCCGCATCGACGCGCGTCAGCGCCAAGGGCTTCTCGCAGAACACATGCTTGCCGGCCTCGGCGGCGGCGAGCACTTGCGCGGGATGCGTGGAGTGAGGCGTGGCGAGAATGACGGCGTCGATATCGGGGTCAGAGAGCACCTCATCGAGACTCGAGCGAAAGGCGAGGCCGTTCTCGACGGCGAATGGTGCATGGCCAGGATTGGTTTCAACGGCGGTGGTGAGCCGCACCACCTCCGATCCGGCGAGCCGCCGGACAATATGCTTGCCCCACCAACCGAGCCCGGCGACTGCCGCCCGCACCATAGCGCCCCTCGCCCTTGTTACGCAGCCCGGCTCTTGGCGCCGATGGCCTGATTGACGGCCGGCATCACCTTCTCTGCCATCAGCTCCATCGAGCGAATGCCGAGACGCTTGTCCACCCAGTCGAAGCCGGCATAGAGCAGCGTGCCGAAATCGCCGACCTGCTCGCGGAAGGCCAGAAGATCGTAGGTGACCTTATCCGGGGTGCCCCAGATGACGAGATCCTTCACCGCGCTTTCGGTGGTCACCGAGGAATCCGGTGCCTTCTGGTCGGCCTTGAAGAGGTTGGCGCGGCCGTTCTTGACCAGCTTGGTCACGAGCGAATTGTGATAGTGGTAATAGGGACCGCCCGGCTCGGTCGCATAGCGCTTGGCCGTCGCGAGATCCTCGGCAACGAAAATGCTCTTGGCGATGCGCCAGTTCGCCGGATCGGCCTTGCGTCCGCCCTTCTCGCAGCCTTCGACATATTTCGGCCAGTGCGATTTCACCCAGATCGGCAGCAGGAAGTTCGCCGAGATCGGTTCCCAGCCGCGCGCGGCGGCTTCCGTCACGCCCTTGGAGAAGGGGGCAACCGCCGTCACCATGATCGGTGGATGCGGGTGTTGATAGGGCTTGTGAATGTAGCCCTGGCCGATGTCCTTGATGGTCTGCTGCTCGATGGAGATGATCCAATAGTCGCCCTTCAGATTATAGGGCGGCTCGCCGTCCCAGATGGCGAGGATGTGGTTGATGGCCTCGACGAACATCGCCGTGCGGTCCTTGTCGAGGTTACCGAACAGCTCGGCATCGGACAGGAGGCCGCCGGGGCTGATGCCGAACAGGAACCGCCCCTCGGCCATGTGATCGACCATTGCCACTTCGGCGGCGACCATGGCGGGATGATGGTTGGGCAGATTGACCGTGCCGGTGCCAAGCTTGATGTGTTTGGTGTCGTTCAACACCCAGGCGATGAAGATCAGTCCGGAAGTGATGGTCTCGGCGGCATCGGTGATGTGCTCGCCGAAATAGCCTTCGGTATAGCCGAGCCGGTCGGCGATGATCGCCAACTCGCGGTCCTCCTTGAAGACCTCGGTGAGCTTGCGGCCGAGCGGATGGATCGGCATGGTGAAAAAGCCGAGCTTCATAGGGACAAACCTTCCCAGTTCTCCGACAGCGTTGCGTCCGCTTTGGTGCCCTCGTCACGCTCCTCCAGAAGCGAGGTCAGGCAGAACCGGCCGGCGCTGAAGATCAAGGGCTCGCCGTCCCGATAGCTCGCGCGCATCACCCGGCCGATGAAGATCATATGGTCACCGCCCTCCATGGTGTTGTCGGTGCGGCATTCGAAGCTGGCTAGGCTCCCGGAGAGCAGCGGCGCGCCGTGCAGTCCATGTTCGAAGGCAATCGCCTCGAATTTGTCGAGCTGGGGCGTCGCGAAATGCCGGCAGAGCCTGTGCTGTTCGGCGGAGAGGATGTTGACGGCGAAGTGATTGGCGGCGAGGAAGCTGCCGAAGGACGGCGCGGAGCGCTTCAGGCTCCAGGAGACGAGCGGCGGGTCGAGCGAGACGGCAGAGAACGAGTTCGCGGTCAGTCCTTGAAGCTTGCCGGAGGCGGTGCGCGTGGTAATCACGGTCACACCGGTTGCGAAACGGCCCAGAGCATTGCGCAAATGGCGCTGGTCGATCGGCTGTTCCGCAAAATCGCGCATGTGAACCGTCATTCCTGTCCGCTCTCTCCCAAAGCCTCGCGATGCGCGTAAGCGCAAATCGGCCCCCTCTGCAAAAGTAAGTGCGGAATTAACGCTCGCCTAATAATATGTTGTGCTGCGCTTGATTAGAAAAATTGATCCTTGTCCGAAAGCCTGAAAGACATACGGCTCTTCGTTGCGGTCTACGAGGAACGCTCCTTCACGGCGGCGGCGGAGCGCGAGCACGCAACACAGTCCGGAGTCTCGCAGCACGTCCGCAAACTGGAGGACCGCTTCGGCGCCCGCCTGTTCACGCGCGACCGCGGCACGGTTTCGCCGACCCCTGCGGGCGAAAGCTATTACCGCCGCTGTGTCGAGCTTTTGCGCGCCTATCAGGCTGCCGAAAGCTCCGTGCGCAGCTATGCCGGAGGGTTGACCGGCGAGATCGCCGTCGGCCTGATGCCGACCATGACGCGCTGCGCGCTCACGCCTGCGCTCTCCCGCTTCGGCGAGGCACATCCGAATGTCCGGCTGCGGGTGATCGAAGCCTACAGCGCCGTGCTGACCGGGCAGGTGCGGGCGGGCGCGCTGGATTTCGCCGTCGTCCCGGGCTTTCCCGGCCTTGCCGGTCTGAAAAGCCGGCTGTTCCTGGTCACGCCGGAAGTGCTGGTGTCGCGGGCACGGTCCGGCCTCACCCACATGGAGCCGATCGGGCTGAAAGCGCTTGCGCCGCTACGCCTCGTGGTCCCGGGCGCGCAGAACGCTCGGCGCACTCTCCTCGAGACTTATCTGGTCTCCAACAACATCCCCATCGAGCGTACGCTCGAGCTCGATGCCATGCTCGGTACGCTCGACTTCATCGCCAATTCCGACTGGGTGACGATCCTGCCCGGCATCATGATGGTCTCCGATGTCGACCGGCCGAGGCGGCTCACCATCAATCCCATCGTCGAGCCGGTGCTGCCCGTCGATCTGGTGCTGATCGAGCCGTCACGGCGGGTCCTCTCGCCGGCGGCAAGGGCCTTCGTCGATATCCTCCAGGAAGAGACGGAACGGCTCAATCAGGTGTGGAAAGACTATTTACCGGGCTCCGGCTCGAATCCTGGATCGTAATGCGCGCCGCTCATCGTGCCGTCGGCCGCGCGACCGATGATGCCGTGGGTGAGATCCTTCACGACGAAGAAGATGACATCCTCCTCCGGCGTGGCGACGGTCGCATGGACCACATTTGGCGGAAAATAGACAAGCGTGCCCGGCCCGACGATGCGGTCCGGCTCGCCTTCGATCGACACGCGCATGCGGCCTTTGAGCATGTAATTCCACTGCTCGTTCGGATGCGAGTGCAGCCGGGCGCCGGTGCCGCGTGCCTTGTGGATCAGGCCGCATTGTGTCCGCACTCCCTCGACCACGCCGCCCAACGCGCTGGAATAGCCGACGCCCGCTTCGATTTTCTCCACCGCCGCAAGATCGAAGATGTGCCGGCCATGGCCGGCCTTGACTGCACCTTTGGTCTTTACGTCTGATGATGTCGTTTCAGACATGGCTTTCCTCCGTGTTCATGGATGGCTGGAGGCGGGACGTCGCGGCAAACAGGTCTGCGACGGCTTGCCTTTGGATATCGCGGGTGATGAAGACCAGCCGCGAGCGGCGGTCATTGCTCGGCCAGGTCTTCAGCTCGGTCGGCGGATGCGCAAGATGCTGAACATAATGAACGGCGACTGGTCCTTCCGCGCCTTTGACGGCCAGCAAGCCCTTCACGCGCAGGAGATCGGCGCCGCGCAGGGCCGCGAGCGTCTTCATAGTCAGCGAAAAGGCGGTCCAGTCCAGCGGCTCATCGAAAGTCACGGCAAAGCTGCCGATGCCGGCGCTATGTGAAGCGTGGCTGTCGGCGGCGCGTTCGGCGAGCGCATGGGTGATATTGCCGGAGATCAGCTCTTGCAAAGCACCCTTGCCGTGCTCGGCCAGGACGATCCGGGCTGCGGGATTGATCGAAATCAGTGCTACTCGAAGGCCATCGACATCCGAAGGCGACGCAAGATCGGCCTTGGTGACGATGATGAGATCGGCCAGCGCCACCTGACGGCGAGCCTCCGCAAAGCTGTCGAGATTGGCCGTGCCGCTCACCGCGTCGACAACTGCGACCACCTGCTGCAGCCCGTAGGTCTCGTGCAGACCGCGCTCGGCGAGGAAGCTTTGCAGGATCGGCCCAGGATCGGCGAGACCGCTGGTCTCGATCAGTACGCGCTCGAAGCTCGGCACCGCGCCACGGCTGTGGTCGATGAAGAGGCCGCGCAGCGTCGCTTCCAGCTCGCTCGACTGACGGCAGCAGAGGCAGCCATTGCCGAGCAGCACCGTCGCCTCGCTGCCGGCGCGCAGGAGTGCGTCATCGATGCCGATCTCGCCGAACTCATTGACGATGACCGCCGAGTTCGCGCCTTCCGCGCTGTCCAGCAGCGCCCGGATCAGCGTGGTTTTCCCCGCGCCGAGAAAGCCGGTGATTATGATGACCGGAATGCCAATACCGGTAGGCGACCGCATTGCGCGGCCGAACATGCCGTCCTTGCGATCGCGGAACGGCGCAGCCGCCGGAGCGCTATAGGTCGGTCTCAAGGATGTAGAGTCCGCCGACATGGCGATCGACTGTATAGACGATGTTTCGCTCGTCGACGAACACATCGTTGAGCTGGATGGCGCCCGTCGGCGCTCCCTCCGGCGCGGGCGGCACGAAATAACCAGCCTCGACGGGATGGTACGGGTCCGAGAGATCGTAGGCGCGCAGGCCGCCATTGAAGAAGGTGCCGAAAATCAGCGTCTCCGACTGGAAGGCGGTCGGCAGCGGCACGTTCTCATGCAGATTGTGGGCGCCGAAGCGTCCGCCGCGCGCGGCGAACTCGTCATAAGGTGGGGCAGGGCAGGTGGCGATCGGCACCGGGTTCTCCTCCGCCCGTCCGTCGACCACCCAGACAAGCTTCGGCCAGTCGGCGGCATTGTCGACGACGGATTCGTCTGTGACGATCAGAAGCTGGCGCTCGAACAGCGGCAGCACCGTATGGGTGAAACCGACATAAGGCGGTGAATTGTCCCAGCGCGAGACCACCTTCGGCGCCGATTTGTCGGCAATGTCGAGGATGATCATGCCGGCGTCGAGATAGCCGAGATAGGCGCGGTCCGGGCGCTGCGGATAAACATTGGTGTTGTGAGCGCGGAAGCCGAAATCGGCCTTCTGCGGATGCCGAACCGGCCGCGGCGCCTCATCGCCGACACGCGTGCCCGGCAGCCACCAGCGTCCGACCTCGACCGGCTTCGACGGCGAGCGTACATCGACAATGCGGTAGCACTGATCGTCCTTCTGGTTATGCGGCTGAAAATCGGCTGCGCCGGAGCTCATATGCACGAACTCGCCGTCGCAGAACCAGAGCTGATGCACGCCGCGCGAATGGGGGCCGGACGCATCGAACAGGGCAATGGAGCGCGGGCTCTCGGGCTGCGAAATATCGAACAGCTCGAAACCCGCCGGGCTCATGCCGGGCTTCTTGCACTGATAGGCGACCGCCATCAGGTTGCCGCTCACCTCCAGCGAATTGGAGCGCATGTCGCCGTGCGGAAGCTCGGTCTGTACGACGACTTTCGGCTCGCGCGGATCGGAGACATCGACGGCGGTGAAGTTCTTCGGCGCGCTCTCATGCGCGAGCCAGAGAATGCGGCGGCCGTCCGGCGCGATCTGGATCGACATGCCTTCGCCCATGCCGCCGAAGCCGCCGAGCTGGTGATGCGCGATGAGACGGAAATTCCAGAGCGCGGGAAGAGCGGCCATGGGTGAGCGTTTCCTTCACTTGTTGATATTGATAGTGGCCCTGAAGCAGGATAGTTGCTGGGAGGCGATCGGCCGAAATTATATAGATTACTGGATCGCATCAGCATTTCTGATTATGTCCGCTGCGCCGGGCATTAGTAAAGCTGATGCCGTCCAGCAGCACTTATGATTTAGCGGCATGGCGTGCCCGCTCTAGGCTTCGAAGACAAGCGCTATGGAGGATGCTCGATGACGGCGGACACTGCAACGCCCTGGAACCGCTATGCTCCAACCGCTGCCCGGCAGCACGGCAGGCCGGGACGCGAGTTGCGCCCGGCCAGCAAGACGATCGACATTCACGCCCATGTCTTTGTGCCTGCGGCGCTCGATTATGTCACGCCGCATCTCGACCCGTCATCCGATGCGCTGGTCCGCTTCGCCGCCGCCGAGACGCGAGAGCTGAATAAGCAGCAGGAGGCGGCCCGTCGCCCGATCATGGCGAGCGCGGATGCGCGATTTCCCGATCTCGACGCCATGGGCATCGACAGGCAGCTCATCAGCCCGGCGCCGCCGCAATGCTATTACGGCGTGCCGGCGGATGTCGGCGCCAAGGCCGCGCGTCTCATCAATGACGGCATTGCCGAGATCGTCGCTAAGCATCCTGACCGCTATGCCGCGCTTGGCTCGGTGCCGATGCAGGACGGCGAGGCGGCCGCCGAGGAGCTGGAATACGCAGTGAAGACGCTGGGCTTCAAAGGGGTGGAGATCCTCACCAATGTCGCCGGGCGCGAGCTATCGGAGCCGGCCTTCGCGCCGTTCTGGGCCAAGGCCGAGGCGCTCGGCGCCTGGGTGTTCGTGCATCCGTCGGGCTTCACCGACGGGCGCCGTCTTGGCCGCTTCTATTTCAGCAATGTCATCGGCAATCCGCTCGAGACCACCATTGCGCTGCATTACCTTATTTTCGATGGCGTGCTCGAGCGACATCCCGGGCTGAAGATCCTGGCGGCGCATGGCGGCGGCTTCCTCGGCGGTTATCACGGCCGCATCGACCATGCCTGGGGCGCGCGGTCGGATTCGCGCGGAACGCTTCCGCAGCTGCCCTCGACCTATCTGAAGCGTATCTATCTCGACACCATCGTCTTCACGCCGCAGCAGCTTCAGGCGTTGATCGCAGCCTTCGGCGCGGATCATATCCTGATGGGGACGGACTATCCCTTCGATATGGGCGAATATGATCCGATCGGCCATCTGGCCGAAAGCGGCCTCGATGCCGAGACGCTCGCGGCGATCGCGGGCGGCAATGCGGCGAGGCTGATGGGCCTTTAGCCAAGGCGCGGCGCCGCCGACGCCGACGGCTGAGCCTACAGACCCTGCGCCTCCTTTCGCTCGACGGCGGGTACGTCCTCGGTGCGCGCGAGCATCTGCAGGATGATGATGACCGACGCCAGGCATAGTCCCACAAGATCGGTGTAGATGCCTGGCTTGATCAGGCAGAAGGCCGCCGCAATCAGCACGACGCGCTGCCAAGGGGGCGTTGGCGTGATCAAATAACCGTGGAGGCCGGCGGCCAGCAGGATCACGCCGCCGAGAGCCGTCGCGCTGGTGATCGCAATGGTCGACCAAGAGCCGATCAACAGAAGCGATGGTCCGAAGACGAACATGAACGGGATGATATAGCCCGTCATTCCCAGCTTCACCGCCGCGAAGCCGGAGTCCCACAGCCCCGCACCGGAAAGGCCGTTCGCCGCGTATACGGCGAGCGCCACGGGCGGCGTGATTGCGGAGAGGATGGCGAAATAGAAGGCGAACATATGCGCCGCCGGCACCGAAACCCCGAGCTTGACGATGGCCGGAACCAAAAGCGCGACCTGCATGATATAGGCCGGTGTCGTCGGCATGCCCATGCCGAGCACGATGCCCGCGCACATGGTGAGGATGAGCGCCAGGAGCAGCGAGTCGTGCGCCAGATGCAGGACGAAGCTGGTGAATTCGATGCCGAGGCCGGTCAGCGCGATGACGCCGATCACAATGCCGGCGCAGCCGCAGGCGAGCGCGACGCCGACGGCATTGCGCGCGCCGGAGACCAATGCGTCGGCCATGTTTTCAAGCGTCAGATGCTGCCGGCTCGACTTGCGCAGCAGCACGGTCGGGATCACCGAGCCGATACCGCAGAGCGCCGCGAAGGGTGCGCTGTAGCCGGAAACCAGCACGCTGATGATCACGACGAGCGGGATGAAGAGATGGCCGTGATTTTTCAGCGTTTCAGTCAGCGATGGAAGCTCCGAGCGCGGCAGACCGCGCATGCCGAGCCGCCGAGCTTCGAAATGGACGGCAAAGATGACGGCGGCAAAATAGAGGATCGCCGGCAGCACCGCATAGGTCGCCACCGTAATGTAGGGCACGCCCAGGAACTCAGCCATGACGAAGGCCGCGGCGCCCATGATCGGCGGCATGATCTGTCCGCCTGTCGAGGCGACCGCCTCGACAGCGCCGGCGAAGGCGGGACGGTAGCCCATGCGCTTCATCAGCGGGATTGAGAACGTGCCCGTGGTCATCACATTGGCGACGGCGCTCCCCGACACCGTGCCGAACATGGCGCTGGTGATGACGGCGACCTTGGCCGGGCCGCCGGTCGTGTGGCCGGTCAGTGCCATGGCGAAATCCATGAACAGCTTGCCGGTGCCGGTGCGCTCGACGAAGGAGCCGAACAGGATGAACAGCACGACATAGGTCGCCGAGACGCTGACGGGGATGCCGAGAATGCCGTCGGTGGTCAGATAGAGCTGCTCCATCAGCGCTGCGGGCGCCGTGCCGTGCATGAGGAGCGCATAGGCCACGAAGATCAGTGCCGTGACTGGCAGCACGAGGCCCATGACGCGGCGGGTGGCTTCGAGAAGCATCAGGATCATGAAGCTGCCGCAGATCCAGTCGCCGAGCCGCAGATCGTCGACATAGATCATGCGGTTGTCGATATAGTCCTTGGCGATGAAGAAATAGGCGCAGGAGGCGATCGACAGGCCGATGAAGACGAAACTGAGCAGATCGGGCCGGTTACGCTGGCCGCTGGACAACATCGGGTGCGTGAGAAAAGCCAGCGACAGCGCGAAGCCTAGATGCGTGGCGCGGAAAAGCTGCGCGTCCGGCGTGCCGAAGAAGGCGGTATAGAGGTGGTAGCACGACATGGCCAGACCGACGGCCATGATCAGATAGGACGGCCAGCGCTTGGCGTTCACGACGTTCGCTCCCGCAACAGTGCCCTTGAAGGTTTTGAGACCGGCCCGGTCCAAGCCGCGCCGGTCTCGACGTCTGCGTGAGCCGCGCTAGAGCGCGCCGTGTTCCTTGTAGTATTTCTCGGCGGCCTCATGCAGCGGCACGCCGATATCCTTGGCCATCTCCTTGGCGTCGACGCCCTTCATGGCCTCCGCGATCGAGGCGAGATCGCCCACGCCGCTGACGATAGCCTTCAGCAGGCCCTGGACGGTTTTGTCGTCGAGATCGCAGCGCGCGATGATGTGCGTGGCATAGCCGACGGTCGTCACGTCGTTGTCCTGCTTGGGATAGGTGCCGGCCTTGATGACGATCGGCTTATAGCCCGGGTTGATCGCCTGCATCTTCTTCATGCCGGCCGGGTCGACGCCGATAAGCTTGATGTCGCGCGCCGAGGCGAGATCCATGATCGAGCTGGCCGGTATCGTGGTTCCGAGCGTGAACCATTTGGCGTTGCCATCTTTCAGGAGATTGACGCTGTCCGTATAGGAGCCTTGGCTGACGCTCGGCAGATCGTCATAGCTGAGGCCATAGGCCTTCAAGAGATGTTCCGTGATCTGCTCGCCGGTATTGCCCTTCTTCTGGGTCGTCAGCGCCTTGCCTTTCAGATCGGCGGGCGTGTTGATGCCGGCATCGGCGAGCGCGACGATCTGGAAATATTGCGGATAGAGCGTCGCGACATTGCAGACGTTCTTATAGGGCTTCTCGAAGGGCGGCTTGCCGTTGATTGCGTCAACCGTCGACACGGAATTGGCGAAGCCGATATCGGCCTTGCCCGCCTCGATGGCTTTGACATTGGCGATGCCGGCGCCGGGCCCGACCGAGACGCTGGAGCCGGGAAGCGTCTTCTCGACCAGATTCTTGATCGCACCGCCGAGCGGATACCAAGAACCGCCCTGAGGCCCGGTCACGAGCTTGATATTTTCGGCCGAGGCCGGGCTCATGGCCAAGGCCAGCAATGCGCCGCCGATCAAGGCAAGGACACGCGATTTCCCTATCATCAGTTACTTCCTCCCTGGTTTTCATGCTCCGACGGACGTGCCGCCGATCTCGGTTGCCGCATGATAACGTGAACTTAGCCATTGCGACACGCCGAACTTGCCATAAGCGCTCATCCCTTGGAAGGGCTGCGTGCCCGCCCGCAGCGCCTGCGACGGCTACTGTCTTCGCAAGAGCGAGGGAGGAGAGCGCGCCGCACGACTATATCGGCAGGCCCTTGGGCTCGATCAGCAGACCGCGCTCGTTCAGGAAGGGATCGATAGCGACCGCCTCGCGGAGCGTCGACTGGGCCAGCTGCATGTGGCCCTGCTGCATGAGAATGACCGCTTTGCCGGCCAAGGCGCCGAAATGTTTCGGCTCCAGCGCGAGAACACGCGCGATCGCCTTCAGCGAACCGTCGAAATCGCCCTTCAGGAAAAGCAGCGTCGCCTTTTGATTCCAGCCTTCGGCATAGTCGGGCCGGCGGGCGACCAGCGCCTCGGCGATTTGCAGCGCTTTGTCATTGTCGTCGGCGCGCCGGGCGGCCAGGATGGCCTGGATCTGCTCGGTCGCCTGCTTATCCGGCCCCTGCATCCAGAAAGCCCAGATCCGGCTTTCTGCGGCGCGCGCCTCGGCCTCGTTCCGCGCCTGCTTGAGAGCCTGAAACAGCTCTTTGCGCAGTGCTGCGCGGTCGGTCTGGCCGAGTGCTTCCGCCGCCGGGGGCGTTTGCGCGTCGAGGGTGGTGATGCCGCCGATGGCGGCCAGGATGACCGCGGCGGGCAGAGCGAGCTTGCGACAGGTCGGGGTCATGATGCGCTCATTATACACGCATGAAGCGCGGTGAATGCCTGGTAACCCGGCAGCGAGCATGACACCCAAATCAGTCCTCGAAATGACCGGCCGCGGCGAAGCCGCCGCCCTGATAGCGCACGGCAGGATCGCCCGGATCGGGGCATGGTGTCGCCGCCTCAACCTTCTGCCGGAACGGCTCGGAGCTGTCCTGCGGCGTCCAGCCGAGAAAGGCGGCGTGGCGGTTGTCCCACCATTGCTCGCGATTGGCCGACGCGCCGTAGACGATCGTATGTCCGACGCGCGCCGCCTCGGCGACGCACTTGATCAGCCGCACCAAATCGGCGCCGCTCAGCCAGGTTGCCAGCATCCGCCGGTCCTTGGGCTCGGGGAAGCAGGAGCCGATCCGGACGCAGACATTTTCGACGCCGAATTTGTCGTAATAGTAGCTGCCGAGCGCCTCGCCGAAGCATTTCGAGACGCCGTAGAGGCTGTCCGGCCGCTGCGGTGAAGTGGCATCGAGGCGCGTCTCGCGGGCATGGAAGCCGATGGCATGATTGGAGCTGGCAAAGAGAATGCGCGGCTTGCCCGCTTTGCGCGCGGCTTCGAAGACATTGTAGGTGCCGCGGATGTTGGTCTGCAGGATCTTCTCGAATGTGTCCTCGACCGAGATGCCGCCGAGATGCACGATGAAGTCGGAGCCCTCGACAAGCCGCAGCACGCTGTCAGCATCCGCCAGATCGCAGACGACCGTCTCTTCGCCCTTCGCCGGGTTGCCGAGCTCGGCGATGTCGGAGAGACGCAGGATCGGCGCGTAGCCGACAAGCTCCTTGCGCACCAGCCGCCCCAATGCGCCGGCGGCGCCGGTGATCAGAATGCGTTTCATCATCGCCTCATCGAAAGCTGGATAACTCTATTGCTGCAGCAGCCGCGGCAAGGTCAGCGACACGGCCGGAATATAGGTCGTCAGCGCCAGGGCCAGGAGGATCGCTGCATAGAACGGCCAGATCGTCCGCATCACCGTCTCGATCCGGACATGGCCGATGGCGCAGCCCAGGAACAGGCAGGCGCCGACCGGCGGCGTGCACAGGCCGAGGCCGAGATTCATCATCAGGATCATGCCGAACTGGATTGGGTCCATGCCGAAGGACTTGACCAGCGGCAGGAAGATCGGCGTGCAGATCAGGATCAGCGCGGCCATGTCCATGATCATGCCGAGCCCCAGGAGAAAGACATTGATGATCAGGAGAATGACGATCGGATTGTCGGACATGGCATGGACCAGGTTCGACAGCCCCTCCGGGACGCGGTAGAGCGCGAGCATATAGCCGAAGGCGGTCGCGCAGCCGACCAGGATCATCACCGTCGCCGTCGTCCTGACTGCACGCGTGACCGAAAGGATGAAGGCCGGCCAGGACAGGGACCGATAGCCGATGGCTGTCACCGCTAGGGCGTAGATCACGCCCATGGCCCCGGATTCGGTGACGGTGAAGACCCCCGAGAGCACGCCGCCGACAATGATGATTGCGGTGAACAGGCCCGGAATGGCTGAAATCGCAGCGATAAGGAGAACCTGAAATCCCGGAAAGGCCTCGGGCGGGTAATTCCGCCTGACGGCGACAAAATAGGCGGCAACGGCAAGACAGATGCACATGACGACGCCCGGCACCACGCCGGCCATGAACAGCTTGGTGACCGATATGCCTCCGCCGGCCGCCACGGCATAGAGGATCATATTGTGGCTCGGCGGAATGAGGATGCCGGCGATCGAGGAGGTCACGGTGACATTGACGGCATAGTCGGAATGGTAGCCTTTCTCCTTCATGGTCGGAATGAGGATCGAGCCGAGGGCTGAAACGTCGGCAACCGCCGAGCCGGAAATGCCGCCGAACAGCATGCTGGAGAACACGACCACCTGGCCGACGCCGCCGCGAATGCTGCCGACCGCCGCCGAGGCGAGCCGGACCAGCCGCGCTGCGATACCGCCATGCAGCATCAGCTCTCCGGCGAAAATGAAGAACGGGATGGCCAGCAGCGAGAAGACCGAGATGCCCGAAAGGATGCGCTGAAAGGCGATCAGCAGCGGCAGCCCCTCGTAGAAAAAGGCGGCAACGGCGGCGATGCCGAGGGAGAAGGCGACGGGAACGCCGATCGCGACGCAAAACCCGAAAAAGCCGAGAAGGATCGCAAGGCCCATCGGTTATTCTACCCCGAGGGGATCGGTGGCGTCGCTCTTTCCATTGCGGCGATAGCCGAGCAGCCGGGAGACGATGCGGTTGCCGGTGAAGAGCACGATGAGAACGCCGCTGATCACCGCGGCAACGCTTCTCAAGCCTTCGGGCACATTGATGAGCGGGATGGTGTCACCCCAGCCGAAGATGGCGAGTTGCAGACAGTGATAGGCCATCAGCACGCCGAAGACCAAGAGCAGTAGGTCCGAGATGGTGCGCAGGATCAGACGCCCGGTGGGCGACGCCGCATCGCGGACGAACTCGACGCTGAGATGGGTGTCCTCGCCAATGCCAACCGCAGCACCGAGAAAGGTGATCCAAATGACGAGCAGGAGCGAGAGCTGTTCGACCCAGGTCGGCGTCGCGTTGAGCACGTAGCGGCCGTAAACCAGCCAGCCGAAAATCGCGATCAGCGTGACGAGCGCTACGCCGGAGACCGCGAGACTGGCGATGCGAAGATAATCGAGGAGACGCGGCACCGGCGGTTCCTGATCCGTATTTCGTGGAAGCCGTGGGGCGGGAGAGGCATGGCTGGCGGCGGATGCGACCGGCATCTAACGATGGACCGATCGCATCCCCCCGCCCCCCGGCAGAAACTACTGAGCGGCTTTGATCTTCTCGATCAGCCCCTTAAGCGCAGGGTGCGACGTGATGAATTTTGTATAGACCGGCTCCATCGCCTTCTGAAACGCGGCCTTGTCGGTCACCTCGTTAAATTTGACCCCCGCGGCCTCGACCTTTTTGCGGCTGGCCTCCGCGCGCTCCGCCCAAAGCTTGCGCTGCAGCGTGGCGCTGTCGCGAGCGGCGGTCTTGACCAGAGCCTTGTCCGCATCGGGCAGCCCATCCCACAGCTTCTTGTTGACGCAGAAGCATTCCGGGATGATCAGATGCTCCGTATCCGAATAATAGCCGGCGACCTCATAATGATTGCTTGACTTGTAGGACGGCCAGTTGTTCTCGGCGCCGTCGATGACGCCGGTCTTCAGCGACTGGTAGACCTCGCCATAGGCCATCGGCGTGGCGTTGCCGCCCAGGGCTTCGACCATGTTGACGAACAGGTCGTTGTTCATCACGCGCAGCTTCATGCCCTTGACGTCCGAGGGCTCTTTGATCGGCTTCTTGGTGTTGTAGAAAGAGCGGGCGCCGCTGTCGTACCAGCCGAGCGCGACGAGCCCTTTATCGGCCATCGCCGCGGCCAATTCATCCCCGATCGGCCCGTCCATCACCTTGTGCATATGGTCGAGGTCTTTGAAGATGAAGGGCAGCGAGACGACGTCGACCGTCGGGACGACCTGTCCCATCGGCCCGAGATTGAACACGGCGAAGTCGATGCCGCCGACGCGCACCTGCTGGATGGCGTCAGGCTGATCGCCGAGCACGCCCGAATTATAGACCTTCGCCTTGATCCGGCCGTCGGTGGCCTTCTCGATGTTCTTGGCGAAGCTCTCCATCGCGACCGTGACGGGATAGCCCGGCGGATGAATATTCCAGCCGCGCCATTCGGCGGCTTGGGCGGAATGCCCGGCGGCCAGAGAGGCCGTCATGACGAGACCGGTAAGGAATGCAAAGGAGCTGCGAGCCATCGAACGCATGATAATCCTCCCTAATGGCGAGCTTCCAGGCTTTGTTGTGGAGTGATCATATGACTCTTGATCTTGTTGTGTCAATCCGGCTGAATTGATATGATCAATTATCATAGGTCCGACTCTATACAATTACGGCTGAAGCAAGGATCGGTATGAGCAGAACGGGGTTACAAAAAAGACCGGCCGGACGCAACCTTACACATTTCGTCACGGAACAATTGCGCCAGCGCATTGCCGCGGGCGAGATCCGTCCCGGCGACCGTCTGCCGACCGAGCGGCTGCTCGTCGATGAATTCGGCGTGAGCCGCACCGTTGTGCGTGAAGCGATCGCGGGGCTCCGCGCGGACGGTCTGGTCGAGGCCCGGCAGGGGGCCGGCGTTTTCGTCCTGCAACCGCCGGAGACAGCGGGAGCGCTGCCGCGTCTGCAGGACGGCCTGCAACGGATCTCCTCGATCATCGAAGCGCTGGAATTGCGCGCCGCGGTTGAGATCGAGGCAGCAGAACTTGCCGCGCGCCGCTCATCCCCCGCCCAGCGCATGCGCATCCGCGAGGCCTTCGACGAAATAACCGCGGCGGTCGATCGCGGCGAGCGTGCCGAGGAGGCCGATTTCGCTTTTCATCTCAGCATCGCTGACGCGACCAACAACCGGCTGTTCCGCGATTTCCTCGAATTTCTGGGCAAACGCACCATCCCGCGCGGTCAGATCGCGGATGACGGCAAGATCTCGACCGATTATCTGCGCCGCATCCAGCGCGAACACCGCGAAATCGTCGAGGGGATCTGCGCCGGCGATCCGGAAGCGGCCAGCGCGGCGATGCGGGCGCATCTGCGCGGCAGCCAGGAACGCTATCGCCGGCTGATGCAAACCGGCTCCTGAACTCCTATTCATCATACGAATGTTGACTCATTCATATGATGACTTATCCTGGACAGTCCGTGGATCGAGCTTCATCAGGAGCGGGTGACGTTTCATGCATGACGATCTGAAGGCCCAAATCGCAAGTGGTCTCCTGTCTTTTCCAGTAACGCCGTTCCATCAGGATCTCTCACTCGACGAAGCCCGCTTCAGCGAGCATGTCCACTGGCTCTCGCAATTCGGCGCCGCGGCGCTGTTCGTCGCCGGGGGGACAGGAGAGTTTTTCTCGCTTCTGCCACCGGAGGTCAGCCGGATCGCCGCGCTCGCCAAAGAAGCCGCCCCCGCCACGCCGATCATCGCCGGCTGCGGCTATGGCACGGCGCTCGCCTGCGAGATTGCCAAGGAGGTCGAGAAGGCCGGAGCGAATGCGATTCTGCTGTTCCCGCCTTACCTGATCGGCGCCTCTCAGCAGGGCCTCATCGCGCATGTGAAAGCCGTCTGCGGCAGTGTCGGCATCGGCATCATCCTCTACAATCGCGACAATGCGATCTTCGCTCCCGAATCGCTTGCCGAGCTCGCCGAAAGCTGCCCCAATCTGATCGGCTTTAAGGACGGCTCGGGAGACATCGCCCTGGTCCGGCAGATTTGCGCCACGCTCGGAGACAGGCTGGTCTATATCGGCGGCATGCCGACCCATGAGCTTTATGCGGAGGCTTACGACGCGGCCGGCGCCTCGACCTATTCCTCGGCGATCTTCAATTTCGCGCCCCGCACGGCGCAGCGTTTCTTTCGCGCCATGCGCGAGCGGAACCGCTCCGTCACGGAGGATCTCCTCAGCCGCTTCTTCTATCCCTATTCCGCCATTCGCCAGCGCGTGCCAGGCTATGCAGTCTCGATCATCAAGGCCGGCTTGCGGCTTGCCGGACGCGATGCCGGTCCGGTGCGCTCGCCGCTCACCGATCTGACCGATGAGGAGCACCGGATGCTGGCGCCGCTGATCAGTGCGCTCGCCGATCTGGAGGGAGCCGAGGCGTGACGAAAATCTCGGAGGTCCGTAACTTTTGTCTCGACCACGAACTCGCCGAGCCGTTTCAATCGTCGTTCTCACAATTCGACCGGCGCACCGCTTTGCGGCGCCAGAGCCCGGCTATTGATAGAACAGCTTCGGCAGATAGAGCGTCAGATCCGGAATGAAGGTGATCATGGCGAGCACGAGCAGCAGCGGGACGAGGAACGGCATCA
Organism: uncultured Alphaproteobacteria bacterium; assembly: GCA_963798805.1. Taxonomy (GTDB): domain Bacteria; phylum Pseudomonadota; class Alphaproteobacteria; order Rhizobiales; family Rhodomicrobiaceae; genus CAVZCK01. The sequence goes on along the minus strand of CAWCVC010000010.1, from coordinate 488,339 downwards.
CCGCCGCGACCGTCCGGTCGAAGGGCATATTCGACACCCGCGCCAGGATGAATAGCACCATCCCGACCGGCGGCGTCAAGAGGCCGATCATCAGATTGAGCACCATGATCACGCCGAACTGAACCGGATCGATGCCAACCTTCATGACCACCGGCATCAAAATCGGCACCAGGATCGAGATCGCGGCGATCGTCTCCATGAAGCAGCCCACGATCAGCAACAGCAGATTGATCAGCAGCAGGATCAGCAGCGGATTGGTCGTCACCGATAGCAAGGCCGTCGCAAAAGTCTCCGTAACGCGTGTCGTCGTCAGCACCCAGCCGAACAGCGAGGCCGCCCCGACGATGAGCAGCACGCTGGCCGTTGTCTCAATGGTCTCAATGGAGATCCGGTAGAACTGTTTGAGGCTCAGCGTGCGGTAAAGCAGGGTGCCGAGCAGGATCGCCCAGGCGCAGGCAGCTACCGCGGCCTCGGTCGGTGTAAAGAGGCCGAACATCATGCCGCCGATGATGATCCCCGGCGTCATGAGAGCGGGCACCGCGCGTATAAAGCTGGTGCCGAGCGTGACGAAGCGGAATTTCTGATCGCGGCCGGCGCCATGGCGATGCGCGTAATAGCTGACGTAGATCATCAGACCAATTGCGACCAGGAGACCGGGCACGATACCGGCGGTGAAAAGCTGGCCGATCGAGACGTTGGCCATCACGCCGAAGATCACCATCGGCAGCGATGGTGGAATGATCGGGCCGATGGTCGATGAGGCGGCGGTGATGCCGACCGAGAACTCGTCCTTATAGCCGTGATCGCGCATCGCCTTGATTTCGATGGTGCCGAGCCCGCCCGCATCGGCAACCGCCGTGCCCGACATGCCGGCAAAGATCACCGAGCCGATCACATTGACATGGCCGAGCCCGCCGCGCAGCCAGCCGACGGCGGCGGTGGCGAAATCGAAGATGCGGTTGGTGATGCCGGCCGAGTTCATCAGATTGCCGGCGAGGATGAAGAACGGCACGGCGAGCAGCGGAAAGCTGTCGACGCCGCCCGCCATCCGGTGCAGCACGACGAAGTCAGGAATATGCTCGATGAAATGGGTGTAGATGAGTGAAGCAAGGCCCAGCGCGACGAAGATCGGCACGCCGATCAGCATCACGGCGAAGAAGACGACGAAGAGAATGGCCATGGCGGGGCGCTCGCCTCAATCGATCAGCGGTGGGTGTTCGGGAGCCGCGCGCCGCCAGCCGCTGCGCATGTTCCGCCACAGCGCCTGAACCGCGCGGAACAGCATCAGGAAGACGCCGAGCGACACGCCGGCATAGACGACGCTCATCGACACATCGACGATGGTCATGCGCTGGATCTGCATGCGCTCGACGATGGTCAGCGAAAACCAGGCGAGGCAGGTGAGGAAGCCGACCGTGATGATGTCGATGACGGCGCGCAGGAGAGGCGTGAAGCGCTCGGGCAGGAAATGCTCCAGCATCTCCACAGCGATATTGGTGCCGCGGCGCATGGCGATCGCCGCCCCGATGAAGGTCACCCACATCAACAGATAGCGCGCGATCTCCTCCGTCCAGGCAAGCGAGTCATTCAGCACATAGCGGGTGAAGAACTGCGCGAAGACGACGATGCCCAGCACCCAGAAGATGGCGAAGGCCAGCCAGTCCTCGAAATGATGCTCGATGACGTACTCCTCGTCGTCAGCGACGATCAGCGGCGCGCTGCCGCCGCTCGTCTCGGGCCTCGTTTGCTCGCTCGACGTCATGGATTTGTCCTGATCAGACCCCGCTCCGAATGGCGCGGCGCGACAGCGAATTTGTCCCCGCCGCGCCGCGGAGCCCCGTTACTTCAGGGCCTGAAGCGCATCATATTGCGCCTGCGTCCAGCCCGCTCCGGAATTCGGATCGTTGTGGAGCGGCAGCGCGGCCTTGCGGAACGCCTCGCGGTCGACTTCGACTACGGTCTTGCCCATTTCGCGGAACTTCTCGACCAGTTTCAATTCCGAGGCGCGGATCTGGTCCGTCACCTTTGATGCCGCCTCAAGCAGCACATCATTGAAGATCTTCTTCTCCTTGTCGTCGAGCTTCGACCAGACATGGCCGCCAACGATCGTCAGCAGGGACTCAGTGATGTGCCCGGTCAGCATGATGTGGCTCTGCACCTCGTAGAACTTCTTGGCGAGGATGGTCGGCAGCGGGTTTTCCTGGCCGTCGACGGTCTTGTTCTGCAAGGCGAGATAGACTTCGGAGAAGGCGATCGGCGTGGCGTTGGCGCCGACGGATTTGGTGAACATCAGGAAGAGCGGCGCCGGCGGCACACGCAGCTTCATGCCCTTCATGTCCTCCGGCTTGGTGATCTTGCGGTTCGCCGTCAGATGGCGCTGACCATAATAGTTGAGTGCAATGATCTTGTGGCCGGTCTTGTCCTCATAGCCCTTGGCGAGCTCGCGGAACAACTTGGAGTCGCGATAGGCTTTCCAGTGGTTGAAATCGCGCAGGATGAAGGGCGCGTTGGTGATGGCGAGCGGCTTGTAGATCGAGCCGGCAAAGGCGACGCCGGTATAGATGATGTCAACCGTTCCGAGACCGAGCGACTTCGTTGATCTGGTTCTCATTGCCGAGCTGCGAGGCCGGGTAGACCTGGATCTCGTATTTGCCGTTGGTACGCTTCTTGATTTCCTCGGCGGCCCAGAGCGCCTGCTGGTGATAGGGCTCGCTGGTCTCATAGACATGCGCCCATTTCAGCACCGTCGCCGCGCTGGCGGCGAAGGGCGCGAGCCCGGCGGCAAAGGCGCATAAGGCGGCAAGCGCCGCCCGGCGCGGCATCGATAGTCCTGTCATGTCCATCCTCCCTTGTCCGGAGCTTATCGCGTCCGCTGTCTTAGGATTGATCCCGAAGGTCACCGCATGTTATCAGGTTATATGATGACCAGACCGAAAGCTTAAACCGACATAGCAATTCCGCGCAATGGGGAAAGAGCCTCTGCTGACGCCGTTAGGGTCGTCGCGCAGCCGTGCCGAGGAGGTGGTGGCGCGGATCACCCGCGAAATCGAGCAGGGCCGCCTGGCGCCCGGCGCGAAGCTGCCGACCGAGCAGGCGATGGCTTCGGCGATGGGGGTGAGCCGGACCGTGGTCCGCGAGGCGGTCGCAGCATTGAAGGCCGAGAGGCTGGTGGTGACACGGCAGGGCGCCGGCGCTTTCGTTGCGGCCGACACGCAGCGCCCGTTCCGCATTGATTCAGCTGGCCTCGTCTCGCTCGACGATGTCATCGGCATCATGGAATTGCGTCTCGCGATCGAGGTCGAGGCGGCGGCGCTGGCTGCGGATCGTGCCAATAAGGCGCAGCATCGCGAGATGGAGAGCATGCTGCGCGCGATCGATACCGCGATCGAAAAGGGCGAGGGCGCGGTAAACGAGGATTTCGCGCTGCACCAGGCGATTGCCGCCGCCACGCGCAACCGGCAATTCGCCGATTTCCTGACCTTTCTCGGCCATCACGTCATCCCGCGCCAGACCGTCCGGATGGCGCAGCAGAGCGCGGAGGATCAGCGCGCCTATCTGACCGTCATCCAGACCGAGCACCGCCGTATCGTCGAGGCGATCCAGCGCCATGATGTCAGTGCGGCGCGAACGGCGATGCGCAGTCACCTCAATCGCTCGCTGCGGCGCTATCGCAAACTGGCGCGGGCCGGCGGCGGTTAAGACGCGAATCTTCCACTCAGTGTCGTCCCGGAAACGCCGAAGGCGTTGTCCGGGACCCAATCCATGATCCGCATACCCGTGCCGAGCAATTAGGCCATTAGCCCCGGCCCAAGGCCGGGGCGACTCCTTCGCAGTATGGAAGACACCGCAATCAAAGACAGCCGCGCCGGGCGAGATTGCGCATCAGTGCGGCGGCGCCGAAGCTCCAAGGTGGGCACTCGGTCGACAGCCGGACAGTGTTGCTGAGCGCGCCGAGTGCCGGTTCCGAGATGGTGACGACGTCACCGAGCTTATGCGTAAAGCCCTGGCCGGGCGTGTCGCGATCCTCGACCGGTGCGAACAGCGTGCCGAGAAACAGCATGAAACCGTCCGGATATTGATGATGTCTGCCGAGCGTCTGGCCGACGAGATCGAGCGGGTCGCGGCTGATCTCGCTCATCGAGCTTTTGCCGGTCAGGACGAAGCCGTCCCCGCCCTCGACGCGCAGATCGAGATCGGCGGCGCGCACATCGCCGATGCCGTAGCTATCATCGAACAGCCGGATGAACGGGCCGATGGCGCAGGAGGCGTTGTTGTCCTTGCACTTGCCGAGCAGCAGCGCCGAGCGGCCTTCGATGTCGCGCAGATTGACGTCATTGCCGAGCGTGACGCCTTTCACCTCGCCGCGGCTGTTCACGGCGAGCACGATCTCGGGCTCCGGGTTGTTCCAGGTCGAGATCGGCAGCAGGCCGATGGCCGCGCCCCAGCCGACCGCACTCATGGGCTGGCTCTTGGTGAACACCTCCGCGTCCGGGCCGATGCCGACTTCGAGATATTGCGACCACAGCCCCTCCTCGATCAGCGCGGCTTTGACTTTCGCCGCCTCGGGAGAGCCCGGCTTCAGATTGCGCAGGCTGTCGCCGATGATCGCGCCGACGCGGTCGCGGATGGATTGCGCCTTCGCCGGATCGCCGGCCGCGCGTTCCTCGATGACCCGCTCGACCATCGAGCGGGCGAAGGTCACGCCGCAGGCTTTGATAGCCTGGAGATCGCAGGGTGCCAGGAAGCGGACCTTCCCGGCGTCGTCCCCCGTCGATTGGGCCAGGATGTCGTCCAGCGAGCCCAGATCCGTGCCGTCGGCATTGTCGAACGCGGCGGCGGGATCGTCGAGTTCGAGGAGCGCCTGCATCGTCGGGATCTCGCGCGAGGTGATGTCGACCACACGGCCCTGGCGGATGGCGACGACCGAAGGCCCGTCGACATCTGGTCGCCAGGCGCGGCCGGAGAATTGACCTTGTGCCGCCGCTGCGACGTTCATCCGTGCTGCGTTTTCGAAGCTCACTTGGTCCTCCCTGAGCCGTGCCGTTAGCGGCCATTCGCGAATTAGGCTATTTATATCATAAGGGCGGATCGGCAGCGCTGTTTCAGGCGACCGACCCGCCGATATGGGATGAAAGCGAGCCAGCAAAGCCATGACGAACAAAGCGCTGCGAACCGTGCGTCTTCACGCCGACGACAATCTCATCGTCTGCATCGATCAGCTTTCGGCTGGCGCCTCTGTCGATGGCGTTGCGGCGGCGGGCCGGATCCCGCGCGGCCATAAAATGGCGACGCGACCGATCGCCAAGGGCGAGCCGGTCCGCAAATTTGGTCAGATCATCGGTTTCGCTAGCGAGGACATCGCCCAGGGCGCACATGTGCATGAGCATAATTGCTCGATGGGTGCGTTTGAGCGCGACTATGCCTTCGCGGAGGAGAATGCCTGGACGCCGCCGTCGCTCGACGGCCTGCCAGCGACCTTCCAGGGCTTTCGCCGCAAGAACGGCAAGGCGGGCACGCGGAACTACATAGCCGTGCTGACCAGCGTGAACTGCTCGGCGTCGGTTGCGCATTTCGTCGCCAAGGCGGTCGCCGAAAGCGGCATGCTCGACGAATTCCCCAATGTCGACGGCGTCGTCGCCTTCACCCATGGCACCGGCTGCGGTATGGCGGGGAGCGGCGAAGGCTATGAGCTGTTGCAGCGCACGCTTTGGGGCCACGCAGCCAACCCCAATGTCGGCGGCGCGCTGATGGTCGGCCTCGGCTGCGAGGTGTTCCAGATCCCGCGTATGATGGAGACCTACGATCTGAAGGACTCCGAAAGCTTTCGGCAGATGACGATTCAGGGCACGGGCGGCACGCGCAAGACCGTCGAGCGTGCGCTCGGCGTCATCCGCGAGATGCTGCCCATGATGAACGCCCAGACCCGCCAGGAGTTGCCGGTCTCCGAGCTGAGTCTTGCCCTGCAATGCGGCGGCTCGGACGGTTATTCCGGCATTTCGGCGAATCCGGCACTCGGCTTCGCCGCCGATCTGCTGGTCCAGGCGGGCGGCACCGCCATTCTCTCCGAAACTCCGGAAATCTACGGCGCCGAACATCTGCTGACCCGCCGCGCGACGAGCCGCGCCGTCGGCGAAGATCTCGCCCGGCTGATCCGTTGGTGGGAGGACTACACGACGAAGCTCGGCGGCAACATGAACAACAATCCCTCGCCTGGTAACAAGCTCGGCGGACTGACGACGATCCTGGAGAAATCTCTCGGCGCGGCGGCCAAGGGCGGCACCTCGCCCCTCACCGGCGTCTATCGCTATGGCGAGCCGATTACCGCCAAGGGCTTCGTCTTCATGGACTCGCCCGGCTATGATCCCTGTTCGGTGACCGGCCAGGTGGCCTCCGGCGCCAATATGATCGCCTTCACCACTGGGCGCGGCTCGGCTTTCGGATACAAGCTCGTGCCGTCGATCAAGCTCGCGACCAACAGCGAGATGTACCGGCATATGGCCGAGGACATGGATATCGATTGCGGCGAGGTGTTGGACGGCGTGCCGATCGAGGAGAAGGGCCGCGAGATCTTCCGCCTGCTGGTCGACGTTGCCTCGGGCCGGCGGTCGAAATCGGAAGAGCTGGGCTATGGCGCGCACGAATTCGTGCCCTGGCAGATCGGCGCGGTGATGTGAGGCAGGCTCGGGCGATGCCGGATCAGCTTCGCTTGCGCGCCGCGCGCCCGATCACCACGTCCATCTTGAGAAACGAGGAATTAAGATGATACGCCTGTTGCTCGCCGGCCTCGCAATCTACATCGCGCCCGGATTGGCTTTCGCCCAAACTCGCGCAGTCTGTGAGAATGTGGCGGCGATGGAGCGCGACCTCTGCCTGCGCGACGCGCGGGCAAGCAACAGCTCCGACCGGCAGTGCTATTCGCAATATACCAGCGCCATCAGTCAGTGTCAGAGCATCCAGGCCCAGCCGGTGCGGCCGATCCAGCCGACGCTACCGCGCCCGAACCGGTAGACAAGACGGAAGTTTCAGGCAAGGCCGTCGCTGGGCGAGGGAAAGCGAAGCCCGGGGCCCAATTCCGCTAGCCGCAAGCTCGTGCCTTGTGGTGAGGCTGATAGGCCCCGGCTTTAGGCCTGCCCCGGACTCGATCCGGAGCCGAGGCGACGTCCGGATGGTCGGCGTGCCCACCATCTCAGCCTTCGTCGCTTTGCCGATCGGACGCGAAGCTGCCATGCCGGCCCGCACCGCCCGCGAAACGCGCCGCCCCGCTCGACGTTTCTCCGCTGGCAATGGTTTCGAGCCCGTTGCGGATTTCGAAACGCATGGCCTCTTCTTCGCTGAGACCCCACTGCCTGATCGCCGAAGCGCGATCATTCCGTAGGCAGATTTGTGGGAATGCCGCGATCTGGCGGGCGAGATCAAGCGCCACCTCCAGCGCCTTGCCGGAAGGTGCGAGCCGGTTGGCAAGACCGATCGCGAACGCTTCCTCCGCCTCCACAGGACGCCCGGTCAGGATCAGGTCCATGGCGCGCGAATGGCCGATCAGCCGCGGCAGACGCACCGTGCCCAGATCGATGAGCGGCACGCCGAAGCGGCGGCAGAAAATGCCGAAGATCGCATCTTCGGCCATGACGCGGAGATCGCACCACAGCGCCAGCTCCATGCCGCCGGCGACTGCGTGCCCCTCGACCGCCGCGATCACGGGCTTCGACAGCACCAGGCGCGACGGCCCCATCGGCGCGATTTCACCATCCTCATGGATTGGGTTGCGCGTGCCTTCCGAAATCGCCTTGAGGTCGGCGCCGGCGCAGAAATAGCCGCCCGCACCGTGCAGGATAGCGACGGATGCGTCCGCCTCGCTTTCGAAGCGTTTGAAGGCTTCGACCAGAGCGATGGCCGTTGCAGCATCGACAGCGTTCCGGCGTTCCGGTCGCTCGATGGTGACAATCGTGACCGGCCCATCCCGGTTATAGCTTACGAACATTGGCGCACCTCCCGATAAGCCGCCTCGAGGCGAGCCGCTGCCTAATCACACCGCAATCGCCCGCAGCAATTCGTCCCGGTCCGGCTGGCTTGTCCCACTGCCTTCGAAAATTACTCTGCCGCGTTCGATAGCGCAGATGCGGTCGCAGATCTCCATGCCGCGCCGGACATTCTGCTCCACCAGCAGGATGGCGTGTCCGTCCGCTTTGAGCTGAGCCATGATCGCAAAGATTTCGCCGACGATCTGCGGCGCGAGGCCCTCGGTCGGCTCATCAATGAGCAGAAGCTTCTGGTCGCCGAGCAGCACACGGGCCATGGCCAACATCTGCTGCTCGCCGCCGGAGAGCGTCGTGCCCATCTGACGGCGGCGCTGTTTCAGGCGCGGGAACAGCTCGAAGACGCGCTCGAGCGAGGCAGCTTTCTGCGCGGCGCTGCGTCCGGGCGTCTGCAGCATGCCGAGCCGCAGATTTTCTTCCACCGACAGGCCGGGAAAGATGCGGCGGTCCTCCGGCACGAAGCCGATGCCGAAGCGGCAGATCACGTCCGGCGCAAGGCCGCCGATCTCTCTGGCGTCGAAGCGGATAGTGCCGGATGACGGCGTCAGCCAGCCGGCGATGGTGCGCATGATCGTGGTCTTGCCAACGCCATTGCGTCCGAACAGGCCGACGACCTCGCCCGGCGCGACGGTCAGATTGACGCCCTGGAGCACATGGCTCAGCCCGTAATGCGCGTGAAGCTCGCGGAGGACCAGCATGTCAGTGCCCACCGAAATAGGCGGTTTGCACCTGGGGATCGGCGTGCACCGCTTCGGGCGGTCCTTCGGCCAGCTTCGCCCCCTGGCTCAGCACGATGACATGGCGCGAAAGGTCCATCACGAGATCGATGTCGTGTTCGATCAGCAGCACGGTCAGCTCCTCGCCGAGCGAGCGGACGATCGCCTTGACGTCTTCGGTGTCGTGATGCGACATGCCTTGCGTCGGCTCGTCGAGCAGCAGGATGCGCGGCTCCGAGGCAAGCGCGATGGCGATTTCGAGGCGCCGCTGCTCGCCATGCGAGAGATGGCCGGCGAGCTCGTCGGCCTTATCCGCGAGATCGAAGCGGTCGATCAGCTCTTCCGCTTTGGCCTCTGCGCGCTGGGAGCGGCGCACCGGCAGAAAGCCGTGTCCGAGCGGCTCGAGGATCTGCGCGGCGAGACGGAGATTTTCGAACACCGAGCACGCGGCGAAAAGGTTGGTGATCTGAAAGCTGCGCGCAAGCCCCATCGCACGCAGCCGCGGCGCGGAGATGCCGGTCACTGGCACGCCGTCGATGAGCACGGCGCCGGAGCTCGGGCGGATGGCACCGGAGATCAGGTTGAAGAAGGTGCTCTTGCCCGCGCCGTTCGGTCCGATGATCGAATGAATTCCCCCGCGCTCTATGGTGACGCTGACATTGTCGACCGCCCTCAGCCCGCCGAAATGCATCGACAGCTCGCGTGTTTCGAGGACGATGTCGCTGCTCGCGGCGCGCGCAGGGGGCCCCATCTCCGAGGCGGCGTTCATGACAAGCCTCGCCGCTTCTCCAGCCGTGCCTTGACGAAGCCGGCGATCCCTTGCGGGAAGAAGATCACCCCCGCCATGAACAGCGCGCCGACGACGACGAGGTGATGCTCCGTAAACGTCCCGATGATGCTCTTGGCGAACACCAGCAGCACGGCTCCGATCAGCGGACCGATCAGCGTGCCGGTGCCGCCGATGACGACGGCGATTACCGCATTCGTCGAGACCTCGAAATACATCAGCTCCGGCGAGACGAAACCACGCAGCATCGGGTAGAAGCTGCCGGCGAGCGTGGCGATGGTCGCGGCGAGAACGAAAGCGCCGAGCTTGATGACACCGGCGCGCCAGCCGAGGAAAGGCAGCCTCGCCTGATTGATGCGCAGCGCCGAGACCAGCCGGCCGAAAGGCGTTCCGGCGAGATATCTGAGCGCGCCATAGATCAGTGCGATGACGGCCAGCGCGATGAGGAAGAAGCCGACGGGATCGTCCGCCCGCACTCTGGCGAAGCCGAGCGGGACGTCGATGATCGGTATGCCGATGATGCCATCGGAGGCACCCAGCTCGCGCGTATTGTAGATGATCTTGGCGACGACCTGGGCCAGGCCGAAGGTGATGAGGGCGAAATAAACGCCGCGGACACGGGCCGCGATCAATCCGCCCAGAAGGCCGGCGAACAGTCCGATGCCGATGCTGGTGAGAAATGCGAGCCAAAATGACGGCGCCACGTCTTTCAGGATCAGCGCCGATGTGTAGGCGCCGAGCCCGAAATAAAGCGCCTGGCCAAGGCTCAGAAGGCCGGCAAAGCCGAGCAGAATGTCGACACTAATGGCGAGGCCGCCGAGGATCAGCGCCTCCGTCGCCAGCCGGAGGAAGAAGATGTCGCCGCGCGCCCATTCGATCGCCGCGAAGGCGAGGCAGCCGGCGAAGAAGATCAGCGCCAGCATCCGGTCTGCGCGGTTCGCCTGGCGCTCGCGGGCATAGACGCGGGCAGCGACACCTCCGCTCTCGGCGCCGGCCAATCTGTCCGCGCTGCGCTCTGCGACGGCCTCACGCATGGCCGATCTTCCCGAACAGCCCCTGCGGGCGGACCATCAGCACCAGCACCATGATGCCAAACACGATCGGGTCGGTCCATACCGGTGAAATGAACAGGCTCGATACCGCCTGCACCTGGGTCAGCAGCAGCCCGGCGAGCACTGCGCCCTTGATGCTGCCCATGCCGCCGACGATCACCACCGTGAAGGCCAGCACGAGAAAGTCGTGGCCCATAGTCGGGAAGACAGAGAAGACCGGCGCCAGCAGCACACCGGAAAGCCCGGCCAGCGCGACGCCGAAAGCGAAGGTCGCCGAATAGACGCGCTCGACCGGCACGCCGAGCGAAGCCGCCATGTTCTTGTCATAGGCCGCCGCTCGGATCATGGCTCCTAAGCTGGTGCGGTAGACCAGCAGCCAGACCGCAATGATAATGGCGGTGCCCAGCACGATGAGCAGCGCGCGATAAGCCGGCAGGAAGACGCCGAGTAGCTCGATCCCGCCCTTGAGCGGCAGGTCCGGGCGGACGGTATTCGGGCCGAAGCCGATCTTCAGCGCGTCAACCATGATCATGGAGAGGCCGAGCGTCAGGAGCAGCGTGAGTGTGTGGCGGTCGCCGCTGTGAAAAACGCGCCGCACAAGCAGCCTTTCCACCGCGTAGCCCAGCGGCAGCATGAGCACCGGCACCAGCGCGATGACAATCCAGAAATTCAGCCCCGCGCCGAGCAGCACGAAGCCTGTATAGGCTCCGACGGCATAGAACTCGCCATGCGACATGTTGATGACGTCGAGCAGGCCGAAAATGATCGTCAGTCCCAGCGCCATCAGGATGACGGCCACACCGAAGGAAAGTCCGTTCAGCATTTGCGGAGCGAGAACGAACTGGAGGTAGTCCATGGCTGGGCTTTCGCTGAAGCTGAGCGGGCGCCGCCGGCTGGGTCATGCGGCGCCCGCATGCAGCGCCTCCTTAGAAGCGCGTGCACTCGTCTTTGCCGATGGCCTTATCGGCGGGGATGGTCGATTGGATCTGAAAGGCGCCGCCCTTCACCTGGACCGCATACATGCTCATCATCGCCTGGTGATCGCCTGTGCGCATGGTTTTCTTGCCCTGCGGTGTCATCCACTCGATGCCGCTCATGGCCTCGCGCAGCTTGTCGGCGTCGGTCGATTTTGCCTTCTCGACGGCGGCCTTATAGAAATAGATGAGGCCGTAGCTGTCGGTGCCGTAAAGGTCCGGGTCGATCTTGTTGGCGGCCTTGAATTTCTCGACGAATTTCTTGTTATCAGGCGTGTCGATCAGCGGCGAATAGCCGACGCCTGTGACAAAGCCCTCGGCCGCCTTGCCGATGGCTCCGATATTCTGGCTTGTGATGGTGCCGGAGGCGCCGAGGATCTGCATCTTGCCGATCAGGCCGTATTCGTCCATCTGCGTCAGCAGGCGGACGGTGTCGTTACCGGCGACCGAGGTGTAGAGCACATCCGGCTGCGCGGCGCGGATCTGGCCGAAATATTCGGAATAGTCCTTCGCGCCGAGCGGGGCGTAGACTTCGCCGACGCTTTTCGCGCCGACCGCCTCAGCGCGCGCCTTGAAGGCGGCGACGGTCGAGCGGCCCATCTCGTAATCAGGGCCGAGATAGAAGACCTTCGGGTTGGACTTGGCGCCGGCGAGCCAGGCGGCGAGCGCATTGGCCTGCATGCCGGCCGAGGCGTTAACGCGGAAGACGTTCGGCGAGCATTTGGCGCCGGTGATCGAAATCGGCGAAAGAGACGGTGGTCGCCATCAGCGTCTTGTTGCGCTCGGCAACCTGGCCGACGGCGAGCGTGGCGCCGGAGTTCACCGTGCCGGTCAGGAAATCCACCTTCTCGACCTGGAACAGCTTCTCGGCCTTCTGGGTGGCGACGGCGGGATTGGCCTCGCTGTCCTCGAAGATCAGATTGACCTTGCGGCCGAGAATGCCGCCGGCGTCGTTCACTTCCTTCGTCGCGAGCTCCAGCCCCCAGCGTACCTGCTGGCCGATGCCGGCATAGGTGCCCGAAAGCGGGGTCAAAACGCCGATCTTGATCGGCTCCTCGGCCCGGGCGGCGGCTGCGCCCAGCAGCACCGCGGCGCCGCCGAGCGCGAGTGTTCTCCAAAATTTGGTGATCATCATCGTCCTCCTCAGTTCTCGATCTTCTTCTTATCAAATTATCAAAGGCCCTTGAACTTCGCCGGGCGCTTTGCGTGGAACGCCTCGACGCCCTCCTTGAAATCTTCCGACATGCGCAGACGGCTGTAGCAATGGCCTTCGAGCTCGATGGCGATCGACAGCGAGGAGTCCTCGGTGTCGTTGAGCAGTTTCTTGGCGGTGAGCTGGGCGAGCGGTGAGAAGCCGCGCAGCTCATCGACCAGCGCGCTCGTCGCGCTTTCGAGCTGATCGTCGGCGACGCATTCGGTCGCGACGCCCCAGTCATAGGCCTGGCGGCCGGGAATGCGCCTGGAGCGCATGACGATGTCCTTGGTGCGGGTGATGCCAACCATCTTCTGCAGCCTGGCCGAGCCGCCCGAGCCGGGGATCTGGCCGAGCTTTTGTTCGGGCAGCGCGTAAAGGCAGGTCTCCGAGGCGATGCGGAAATCGCAGGCGAGCGAAATCTCGAAGCCGACGCCGAAGCAATAGCCGCGATTGGCGGCGATTACCGGCTTTTCGCAGCGCTGCGGCGCGGCGATGTTCCAAGCGAGCTTCGACACCGTTTCGGGCGAGGCTTCCAAGAAGCCCTTGATGTTGCCGCCCGAGGAGAAATGCTCTCCCACCGAGCGCAAGACTATGACGCGCACGCGGTCGTCGAGGTCCAGCGCCTCGAAGGCGGCACGAAGCTGATCCCGCTGCGGCATGGTGATGACATTGAGCGGCGGCCGGTCGAGAATGATGTCGGCGCGCGCGCGCTCCTCATCGACCTCGACGCGGAAGCCGTCGAGATCGGCGAGCAGATTCGGCAGGGGTTTGACTGCGCTCATGAGTGGCTGGTCTCCATCCATTTCCGCAATGGCGAGGTGGCCCGCTCCGGCTCGTATTGCCCTTTGATGAGCAGGCGGCGCAGGATCTTGCCGACCGGCGATTTTGGCACCGCTTCGACGAATTGATAATCCTTCGGACGCTTGAAATTGGCGAGCTCCGAGGTGCGACAATGCGCGTCGAGCTCCTCGGCGGTGACGGGGGCGGCCCGCTTGATGAACGCCGTCACCCGCTGGCCCCAGCGGTCGTCCGGCAGCCCGGCGACGGCGACCTCGGCGACGGCCGGGTGGAGCGAGAGCAAGGATTCGATCTCGGCGGGCAGCACATTCTCGCCGCCGGTGATCATCATGTCATCGACGCGGCCGGTGACGAAGAGATCGCCGTCCTCGTCGAAATGGCCGATATCGCCAGTGAAATACCAGCCCTTGATGAGCGACTTGGCGTCGGCATCCGGGCGGCGCCAATAGCCCTCGAAGGCCTCGTCGCCCGCGAGCGTGGCGATGATCTCACCTTCCTCGCGAGGACCGACGACGGCTTGCGGATCGCCCGAGCCGATGCGCACGACGCGGATCTGCGTGTTGAGGCCAGCCTTGCCGGCGCTGCCGGGCTTTCTCGCCGCACGTTGATCGACGGTAAAGGTGTAGACCTCCGAGGAGCCGTAGTGATTGACGAACAGCTCCGGCTCGAACGCCGCCCGAAGCTTGAGCATCAGCCCGTCGGTCATCGAGGCGCCGGCGAAGCCGAGCTTGCGCACGGAGGAGGTATCGGTCCAGGTGAACTGCGAATGACTGACGAGGTCGTGGTAGAGCGTCGGCACCAGATAGAGGTTGGTGACACGCTCGCGCTCGATCAGATCTAGAGCCTCGACCGGGTCGAAGCGCGGCAGGCAGACGAAGACGCCGTTGACGAGCGCCATAGAGAGCAGCGAGCGCACGCCCATGGTGTGATAGAGCGGCATTACGCCGAGGGTGACCTCGCCATAAAGATAGGCGTTCTGCGCCACATGGGCGAGCGCTGAGGCGCGTTCGGTGCGATGGCGGCGCGGGACGCCCTTGCCCTGGCCGGTGGTGCCTGAGGTGTAGAACATCAGCGACCAGTCATCCGCCTTCGCCTTCGAATATGCCTCGCCGACCGGGGCACTCAGGAGCGCCGCGAAATCGTGCGTGCCGCCCGGAGCACCGCCGACGGCGATGCGCGGAATGATCTTGGCGGTCGGCGCGCCGGTCACAGCCGGCGCCGAGGTGTCCTCGAACACGATCGCGCGAGCATCGGAATTCTGCAGGAAGAACTCGATCTCGTCCGATTTCGCCCGCCAGTTCACCGGCGTCACCACGATCCCGGCGAGTTGCGTGGCCCAATGCAGAATGGCCATCTCGGCCCGGTTCTGCAGCACGACGAGCAGGCGGTCGCCATGCTCCAGGCCGATCGCTCCTAGTCCGTTCGCCACGCGAAGCGCCTTTTCGAGCAGCGTGCTGTAGCTAAGACGCCGATCGCCGTCTATGAGCGCCAGGCGGCGTGGATCGCGAGCGGCGGCGGCAATCAGAGTGGTTCCAACGTCGAACATTCAGTACGCCTCCTTAGAAGCAGCCGTGCGTCCCGCCATTTCCAGCGCGGCGCGCACAATGCCGGTGTATCCGGTACAGCGGCACAAATGACCCGAGAGCATCTCGCGGATCTCCGCTTCGCTTGCTCCCGGCTTTTCGGTGAGAAAATGATCGAGCGACATCAGGATGCCGGCAGTGCAGAAGCCGCATTGCAGCGCGTGATGCCTGCGGAACGCATTCTGCAAGGGCGACAGGCCATCGCTCGCTCCGGCGAGGCCCTCCACGGTATCGACGCGCCGGCCATCCGCCTCGACCGCCAGCGTCAGGCAGGCGCGCACCGCTTCGCCGTCGAGGCGCACCGTGCAGGCGCCGCAGACGCCATGCTCGCAGCCGACATGGGTGCCGGTCGCGCCAAGCTCGTGGCGCAGGAAGTCGGTCAGCAGCATTCGCGGCTCTGCGTAGCCGCTGCGGGCCTTGCCGTTGAGCGTGATGGTGACGGCATAGCGCTGGCCGCGCTTCAGGAGAGGCATGAGCGCGCCTCCTCGATTGCGGCCTTGCCGAGCGTGCGGACGAGCCGCCTGCGATAGCGTGCATCGGCCTGCGCATCGTCCTGCATGGGCAGCTCCCAGGCGAGCGCGTTGAGCGCATCATCGAGCGCCGAGCCTTCGAGCATCGGCCAGTCGCGCGCCTCTGGCCGCTCGGCGCTGCCGCCGATACCGATGGTGATCGCCGAACCCGTTACGCGCACGGCGACGGCGATAATGGCGAAATCTCCATGGCGGATCGCCATTTCGCGGAAGGCGAAAACCTCGCCGGACCGGGCGGCGCGGAGCCGGATCGCGGCGATCATCTCATCGGCGCGGCGCGCAGTTTGTAGAAGGCCGGTGAAGAAGTCTCGGCCACGGACGACCCGCGTGCTGCGCTTCCGTTCCAGAACAACTTCGCCGTCGAGAACGGTCAGGCAGAGCGGCAGTTCGCTGGAGGGATCGGCATGGGCGATCGAGCCGCAGACGGTGCCCTTGTTGCGGGTCTGGAAATGGCCGAGATGCGGCAGCGCCCTGGCAACGAGCGGCAGCGTTTCGGCGAGAGGCGGCCAGCGATCGAGCTGAGCCTGGGTGACGGCGGCGCCGATCTCGATCTTGTCGCCCGTCCGCCGAATGCCACCGAGATCGCCCGCGCGGCTGATGTCGATCAGCAGCTCCGGCGAAACAATCCGCATGTTCAGCATGGCGATAAGGGACTGGCCGCCCGCCAGAATGCGCGCGCCCTCGCCATGCTCGGCGAGCCAGACGATGGCCTCGGCGCCGCTTTCAGCGCGGATATAGTCGAAGGGCGCGGGCTTCATGAGCGGCCCCCCATAAGTGAGCGCAACCAGGCAATGAGCGCTGCGAAGATCGAGCCGGCAGCTTTTCCGCCGCCCACCTCGGCGCGGCGCGCAAGACGCTTGAAGGTCTCGCCGATGATGACGCGGGCGGCGCCTTCGAGCATCCGGCCTCCGACCGCAGCGACCTTGCCGATCAGATCGGCGCCGTAGCGATAATCGACACGCGTGCCGCCGCCCTCCGGTGTGAGCCGGATCGACGCCTCGCCCCGCGAGGAGCCGAGCGAGCCGCGAGCGCTGCCTTCGAGACGTAATGCATGCGGCTCATCCAGGTCGAAGAGCCGCACATGCGTGGCGAACAACCCTTTGACGATGCCGACGCCCATTTCCACATCGCCGCGATATTCATTCTCGCCGATGCGTTTGAGCTGTTTGCAGCCGGGGATGATGCTCTTCAGATGCTCCGGGTTGAGGATGATCGCCCAGATCGCTTCCGGTGCGGCGGCGACCTTGGCGCTGCCTTCGCCCATGATGGCGAAATCCTCGCGCGATAGTGGCAGCTTGCCCGCCGGAACGGCGCCGGCAGGCCGCGGCGGCTCGTCCGGCGCGATCAGAGCCATGATGCGGGCCGGTGTCAGCGGCAGCTCGACATTGTCGACGCCGAGAGCATCCGCGACGGCGTTTGCAATGCAGACCGGCGTCGACATGCAATTGCCCTCGCCGATCCCCTTGGCGCCGAGCGGCGTCACGGGGGAAGGCGTCTCCAGGTGATAGATCTCGATGTCCGGAACTTCGGCGGCGGTCGGAACGGTATAATCGGCGAAGGTGCCGGAGAGGAAGCTGCCGTCGGGGCCGTAGGCGAAATGCTCGTAAAGTGCCGCACCAACGGCATTGGAAAAGCCGCCATGCACCTGGCCGTCGGCGAGTGCCGGGTTCAGAAGCCGGCCGGCGTCGTGCATCGAGATATATTTATCGATCCGTACCTGGCCGGTCGCCATGTCGATCTCGACGCCGCACAAATCGAAGACGAAGCCATGCGCGGCCGAGGAGTTGATCTCATCGAGCGCGTTCGGGGCGGCGAGCCCCGGCGGCGACCAGAAAGCAGTCTCGCGGATGACGGGCTCGATCCCTTGCGGCAGCGTGCCCTGCGCCCAATGCGAGGTGGCGGCGATCCGCCGGAAGGGGAGGGCCATTTCCGGCGCCGTCCCGCAGAACACGCGGCCCGCTTCGAAGCGCACCGCAGCAGAGTTGCATTCGAGCTGCGCGGCTGCGATGCCGGCAAGCCGTTCGCGTAAACGTTTAGCGGCGAGATGGGCGGTCCCGGCGACAGCGCCGGCAAATCGGCTCGAGTAGTTGCCGCTGGCAATCGACCAGGCATCGCGGCCTGTATCCAATTCCGTGACGACGCGGATATCACCCGGCTCCAGGCCCAACTCATCGGCTACGGTCTGGGCAAGGACGGTCTTATGCCCCTGTCCCTGCGGACAGGAGGCGACATGCACGCTGACGCCGCCGAGCGGATCGATGCCGACGGTTGCGGTTGTCACCGCGCCGCCTTTCGGCCCGGCCTTCTCGCGCTCCTCGGGCGTCAGTACGGTGGTGATGTAGCCCATATTGGAAATCGAGGGCTCGACGATGGCGGCAAGGCCGACGCCATAGAGCCGGCCTTCGCTTTCGGCGGTCTTTTTACGCGCGGTCAGATCTTCCAGGAGACCCACATCCTCGACGAGGTCGAGCGCGGCAGTGTAATTGCCGGAATCGAGCACGCCGCCCGAAGCCGTCCGGTAGGGAAAAGCGTCCGAAGGTATGAGATTGCGGCGGATCACCTCGAAATGGCTAAGGCCCAACTCGCGGGCGATTGTCTGGGTCAGCCGCTCCAGCGCGAAATAGACCTGCGGCCCGCCGAAGCCGCGCACCAGGCCCGTCGGCGTCTTATTCGTGAGCACGATGCGGTTGCGCACAGCGAGATTGGGAATGCGGTAAGCGCCGGTCAGATTGCCGTGCATCCGGTAGATGGTGGCAGGCTCGGGCGCGCGCAGATAGGCGCCGCAATCCTCGAGCTGATCGTAGTCGAGCGCGCTTATCGTGCCGTCCGCCATGACGGCAGCTTTGAGATGCGTCACGCGGTTCGTCGCAGAAGTGGCGGCGGAGAGATGCTCCAGCCGGTCCTCGATCCATTTCAGTGGGCGGTCGGTGATCCGCGCCGCCGCTGCGAGCGCGACGACATAGGGAAAGACCGCCTGTTTGGTGCCGAAGCTGCCGCCGCTATCAGCCGGCGTCCTGATACGCAGCCTGTGGCCCGGCACCCGCAACGCCATCGCCATGACCGGATGGAGTGCATAAGGTCCTTGGAAATGGGTGGTGACGTCGTAAACGCCCTCGGCGGGCGCATAGCTGGCGAGAACGCCAAAACATTCGATCGGCGTCACCGAATTGCGTGGATAGCGAACGGCGACTTCAATGACGCGGTCCGCGGCGGCGAAGGCCGCTTCCGGATCGCCATAGCGGAAACGCCGCTCGCTGACGATATTCGAGCCGACATCGGGGTGCAGCAAGGGCGCATCCGCGAGCGCCGCTTGCTCGGGTTCGACGACCACGGGCAGACCCTCATAGTCGACTTCGACGAGGGCCGCGCCGTCTTCGGCGAGATACGGCGTATCGGCGCAGACGATCGCCACCGGCTCGCCGACATAGTGGACGGTGCCGACTGCTAGGGACCAGTGCTGCATCGGCGCTTTGACACCGACGGTGAACGGCCTCGTCAGCTCGGTGATGTCGGCGCCTGTGACCACCGCATATACACCGGGAAGGGCAAGCGCCTTGCTGGCCTCGATCGAGCGGATGCGGCCATGTGCGATTGGCGCGCGGACGAAGGTGGCGCTCAGCGTGCCGGGCGGCACGCCGATGTCGTCGATGAAGCGTCCTTCTCCCCGCAAGAATGCCGCATCCTCGACACGCTCACTGGGCCGGCCCAGATAAGGAGCCGCGGCGCTGACGCTCGTCGCCCGTTCCTGCACTGCTTTCCTCCAGCCGCGCTCTCGTGGCGCGGTTGAGATTGAGCAGGTCAAGGTAATGGGATTGGCGAAAGCGCGCTTATCGTGCCGTCTTTCGACTTATCACACAGTCTGATTTTTTGGAGGCGGCTATTAGCCGAAAAGCTGGGTGACGCGGCGATATTCCGAGGGCGCGACGCCCTGATGCTGGCGGAAGAAGCGGGTGAAATTGGAATGGGCTTCGAAGCCCAGATCCTGGGCGACGTTGATGAGGGTCTTATTCTCGTCGACGAGCATGGCCGCCGCATATTCCATGCGCAAGGTATTCAGGAACAGGCTTGGAGACAGGCCCGTCACCTTCTTGAACTGATAGAAGAAATGCGGCCTGGACAGGTTCGCGATCCGCGAAAGCCTCGGGATGTCGAGCGGCTCGCCAAGTTCGCGGCGCATGGCATCGATTGCCCGCTTGATCCGGTGATCGGCGATGCCGAAGAGATTGCGGTCGCTTCGCAGCACGATCCGGTTGGAGAAGCTGTCGATGATGCTGATCATCAGGTCGAACACGGTCTCCTCCGCGTCGCGCGTCGAAAGTGTTTCGCCGAGCAGCATCTGACCGCCCAGATCCAGCGCCCGTTCGAGCACGACCGGGTTGAGGGTCACGCATTGGCGCGGAAAGAATTGCGAGTGACCGGAGCAGATCAGCTGGCGGTCGACCTGAGCAAGCCAGAGTGGATCGATATAGAGCGCCAGTATTATGGTTTGCGGTGCATTGGGAGCGTGAGTATAGGCGTGCGGCTCCCAGGCATTGACGAGCACGGCGGTGTCATCCATCAGCGGACAGATTTCGCCGCGAACGTGAAAGGCGGTGTCGGCGCCGCCGAATTTAAGCAGCACATGGCAAGCCCGATGCGCATGCGTAACGAGCGAGCGGTCCATATCGAGTAAGGCCACCCGTCCAAAACGCCCCTGGAATATATTGAGCGCACGCGACATCGCTTCATCCACGCAGCCGCCTAATCTGGCGGCAATTGGTTGACCATATCATAGTTTTGTGCAACGCGGAAACTACATCGAAGCAGGGGAAATAGAAGTTTTGCCGGTAGCAGTGGAAGATGTCGTGCCATAACGGAACAGATCTTTTTACAAGCTCCGATTACGGCACATTTCTTCGTTTAACCGGCTGTCATTACTAACAATGCTTCGGGCATGCGGCACCCGGCGCGGCTCATAAACCTCCTTCAGCTATCCGGCCCCCGATGATGGGCGCCGCCTCGGATAAACCCGCGGAAAGCGTCAACCGATATCGACATAATCCGTGAGCCTTGCATTCGCATCGATCCGGCTGCCGAGGTCGATTTCGGCCTCGCCCGGTACTCTGATCCGTTTGTATCGGAATTCCGGCGCATCGAGCGGCACCGTCGCATCGAAGCCGAGCTTGGAGCCGACGCCTTCGCGGGTCGACGGGTCGAGCTTGGAGCCTTGCGAATTGTTGACGATCACCAGATCGCGGTCGGCCTGAAAACGGGTCGCGACCGCCCATTCGACCTGAGTTGGATCATGGATGTCGACGTCCTCGTCGACCACCGTGACGTGTTTGATGTCGTAATGCGAGGCGAGCGCTCCAAGGATGACGTTTTTCGCCTCGCCCTCGAAACGCTTGCGCATTTTGACATAGAGGTGATAGCGGCAGACGCCGCCGAGCGCGAGATGCACGTCGCGCACGGAGGGGAAATTGCGCTGCAGATTGGCAAGGATCGTCGCTTCGCGCGGGATGCCGCCGAGCAGAAGATGCTCCAGCCCGCCGCCGACGATGGTATGGAAGATCGGCGAGCGCCGGTGGGTCACGAGATCGATCTCGATGACGTGGCGGTCCGCCGGAGCGCCGTAATATTGCGGGAATTCCCCGAAGGGACCCTCCGTCTCGCGCGTCTTGGCCAGGAGCCGGCCTTCGAGCACGATCTCGGCGTTCGCCGGGACCCGAATCTCGCTGTTGACACAGCGCACGACGCTGATCGGCTGGTTCACGAGGCCGCCCGCGACTTCCAGCTCGTCATGGTCGATCGGCATGATCGCCTGGGAGGCGAGCAGCAGGGCCGGACTGACGCCGACAACGATGGCGATGTCGAGATCGGCGCCAGCGGCCTCGGCATTCTCATAGAAAGCCAAGGTGTGGCGGGGCAGCAAAAGCACGCCCAGCCGCGCCTTGCCGGTCAGTTGCAGCCGGTGGATGGCGACATTCTGGATGCCGGTTTTCGGGTTTCTGGTGATCAGCAGACCGGCGGTGATATAGGCGCCCGCGTCATGCTCGTTGTGGGTCGGGATCGGCAGCATGGCGCCGAGATCGGGGTCGCGCCGGACCTCCTGCTGGCAGAGCCCGCTCGACTCTTCGACCCAAGGCAAAGGTTTGTTGACCGCGTCCTGAAAGCGGGCGAGCAGCGCTGTTTCATCGACGCCGAGCGCTTCGGCCATCCAGGTCCGGTTCGAAACCAGCCCCGATACTACCGGCACGGAATGGCCAGCGGGCGAGGGAAAGAAGCTGGCCTTTACGCCGTCCAGCCGATTGGCGATGCCGGCGACCTCGAATTCGAGCTTGGCGCCCGGCCGGATGATCGCAAGCCGGTCCCGCCGTGTCAGACGTGCGAGCCAATCGCGCACATCGTGAACAGCTCCGCCACTCGACAGCTCAACTTTGTTGTCGGCCTGGGCTTCGCCCATAGGGGACTCCTCCCCGGAATTTTCCGATTCCGACAGACTCTAAACGGGCATACTAATAGCATTCTATTAATCAATTCTGATGGCAACCATCACGAATTGAGATGACAGCACGAGGTCGTCATGGAACTGAGGCAGATCCAATATTTCGTGGCGCTTTACGAAGAGGGCTCGGTGACGCAGGCGGCGCGGCGCGCAAATGTCGTGCAGCCGGCGATCAGCACGCAGCTCTCCAAGCTGGAGCGGGAGCTGGGGCAGCCGCTGTTCCGCCGTTTGCCGACAGGAATGGTCCCGACCCAGGCGGGAGACCGGGCCTACAAGCTTTTTGTCCCCATCCTGCAAAGCCTTGCTGATGCGAAACGTGAGCTCGGCAATCCCGCCGGCGAGGTGACCGGCAGCATCGCGTTCGGAACCATCGCCTCGCTCAGCAACCGCTTGCTGTCGGAGTGTCTCGCCAGCTTCCATGCCAGATTTCCGAAGGTGACGATCCATGCGACTTGCGGCTTTACATGCGAATTGCTCGAAATGCTCGGCAAAGGCCAGCTTGATCTCGCGATGATCAATGAGACCCGCGACAGCCGGGTTCTGAAGACCATCGAAATTCTCAGCGAGGACCTTTTCATCGTCGGTGCCGCCAATACGCCCTTGCCGATCGAGATTCCGGCAACGCTTCAAGCGGCAGCCGGCCTCGATCTGGTCATCCCTTCGCGCCGCAACGGTCTCAGAACGATCATCGACCAGGCGATGGCCGGTGCCGGCGTGAAGCTGGCCCCGCGCCTGGAATTCGACGAGATCGATACGATCGAGGAATTCGTCCTGCGGACGGATTTCATGACAATCCTGCCCCCCATTGCCGTCCAGCGGGGACTGCTGACGGGTGCGCTGTCCGTCTACCCGATCTCGCCGCCCATATCCCGGACGATCATTTGCGCCTACAGTCCTCGCCGGGGACTGTCCGAGGCGGCCGAATTGCTGGTGGAGGAGCTTAAGGCTAGAATGGCGAGGAAACCCGGCCGCCGCAGGAGTCAAACGGGAACCGGCAGAAAAGCGCGATCACGAAGCTCGTCGGGGACGGTCGGCGTTTCGGGCTTGCCTGGACGCCGGCCTGCTGGTTGACTGTGAGGCCGGAAAGAGGACGCTGACAATTTGAGGCAAGCTTGACAATGCGCCGTCTTATCGTAGGCATTTCCGGTGCGTCCGGGGTCATATATGGCATAAGACTTCTCGAACTGCTCGATCGCGCAGAGATCGAGACGCACCTCGTGATGTCGCGCTCGGGTGAGATCACCGTTGCGCACGAGACGGACTGGAAGATTGCCCGCATCCGTTCGCTCGCCAAGGTCTGGTACCGCAATGACGATATCGGCGCGGCCATTTCGAGCGGCTCGTTCAAGACCATGGGCATGATCGTCGCGCCCTGCTCGGTCAGATCGCTGGCCGAGATTGCCACCGGCGTGACTTCGACACTGCTGACGCGCGCCGCCGACGTGGTACTGAAGGAAAAACGCCGCCTCGTGCTCATGGTGCGCGAAACGCCTCTCCATGCGGGGCACTTGCGGAATATGGCGTCCGTTGCCGAAATGGGCGCCGTGATCTCGCCGCCCGTGCCGGCCTTCTACGCCAGGCCCGCAACGATCGACGAGATGGTCGATCACACGCTTGGGCGCGTGCTCGACCTCTTCGATATCGATATCGGCACCGTTCGCCGCTGGAAGGAGAGCGGAGAAGATCTTCTCGGCCCCGAGCTGCGCAAGGTCGTTCCCGTCTGGGGGAATGAGACCGGCTGAGCGCTGGCGCCTGTTTTGTGCGCATTGTCTGGCCTAATTCGGCTCGGAGCCGATCCAGGCCTCGAGAACGCGGCTGAGCCGGTCGCCCTCTGGCTCTTCGATGACGAGATTTGCGGCGAGCCGGCGATAGTCTTCGGCCGCCGTGGCGTGATAGCCGCCGCTGACCTGCATCTCGATCAAGCCCTCGGAGACATCCCCCATCTCGATCGCCCAGCGGGCGGCCTTATCGACGAGCCCGGGCCCGGCGCTGCGGACGCAATCCACGAGGCCGGGCCGCGACGCATCGAGTTCACCGATGACGCGCTCCATCAGGCCGACCCGCTTCGCTGCGGCGAGAATGTTGACAAGTAGCGCCGTCACGCCCTTATTGGCGGCCGAGAACAACACCTTCATCTCGGTAGCCTGGCTTAGGCTGTCGCCGAGCCGGATGACCAGCATCCGCGCGCTCTGCAATGAGGGCAGCACGCCGGAAGCCGGACCGGAGACGTAAAGGCGGGTCTTGCTCCTGCCGCCGGGCGGCGGCCCGATGATGCCGCCGTCCGAAAAGGTGGCGCCGGCGGCTTCCATCCGGTGGGCGATGCGCAGCACCTTCGACGGCGTGATCGAGTTGCATTCGACAAAATGCAAGGGGCCGTCGAGGACAGCGATGACGGCGTCTGCCAGCGGCTCGGCCTGGTCCGCAGCCACGATCGACAGGAAGGTATCGCAGGCCGCCACCACCTCGCTGAGGGTCGGCAGCAGCCTGACGCCCGCCCGTTCGGCGCGTTCGCGGGTGTGTTCCGAGCGGCCCTCCACGGTGGATACGACATCGAAGCCGCTGGCCTTGAGATCAGCCGCGACCCCCGATCCCATATGGCCGAGCCCGAGCACTCCTATAATGGCCGGCTTTGCAATCTCCGACATTCACTGTCTCCCGTCGATGAATCTGCGAAAACGATAGACCGGGTGGCTATGCCAGGAACAGCGGTATCGGGAGCCGGACCGCCTAATCGCGATCGGCGAGGATGGCGTCGATCGGCAGCACCGCGAGTGGCGCCTTCCTGTTGTTGATCAGCGCCTTCAGCGGCTGTCCCGAGGCATCCTCCAGGCGGATTTCGGACCATCGCGGCTTATGGCCGCCGGAGCGGCGAATGCGCAGGCGCGGGATGTCTCCTGACCAGTTTATATCGGCGCGGATCAGACAAGGCGGCGAACGCGGATCGATATGGCTCTCGCCATCATCGTCATAGATTATCGTTGAGGTCTGCGCTCCGGCTCGCGGGTAGAAGCGAAGCGTCAGCGGACCATCGTCCCAGGATGGTGCCGGGCCGAGCGGCAGCACGGAGCCCGCGCGTATGAATGCCGGCGCTCTGCCGAGTGGGGCTTCCACCTCGGCCGATTGCCCACCCGCGTGCCGGACACCGGTCCTGATATCGAACCAGCCGCCCTCCACCTCCGGCAGCCACAGCGTTCGCCGTGTCACGCCGGGATCGAGCACCGGCGCGACCAGCAGGTCCGGCCCGACCATGAAACTGTCTTCCTCCTCATAGGCCTCGGCCGCCGCGGGGAAATCGTAGAACAGCGGCCGCAGGACCGGCTGGTGATGGACATGAGCCCGCCAGAGCCGGGTGTAGAGCAGCGGCAGCAGCCTTTCGCGCCACTGAAACGCCGCGCGGACCTTGGGCAGCAGCTCCGGATACATCCAGGGCTCGCTGGCGCTGCCGTCATCGTTCCAGGAATGGATGGTGAAGCGCGGCCAGTAAATGCCCTGCTCGATCCAGCGCATGAACAGCTCAGGGTCGGGCCTAGGCCCGGCAAAGCCGCCGACGTCATGGCCGAAATTGAAGAGACCCGACAGGCTCATACCGTGCCCCATGCGCAGATTGTAGCGCAGCGTCTTCCAGGAGGTGCGGTTGTCGCCGGTCCAGGTCTGGGCGTAGCGCTGCATGCCTGGCCCACCCGAGCGCGAGACCAGGAACGGGCGCTTGTCCGGCGAATGCGCGAGCTGTGCCTGGCGAGAGGCGCGCAGCATCAGTCCTGTTTGCACGGGCCTAAGAACGCCCATCGGCGCGCCGCGTCCGTTGAGATCGGCGCGCGCGTCATCGTCCACTTCGAACTCATTATTGTCGTTCCAGGTCGCGGCAATGCCGTTCTCCAGAAGCTGCGCCGTGACCCCGCGCGACCACCACTCTGAGGTCCGCGGATTGGTGAAATCGAGATAAGCCGCCTCGCCGCCCCAGAATTGCGCGATATGCGGGCGGGCCGGGTCTCCGCTATCGCGGATGAAGCCTTGAAACGCCTCCACTTCGGCAAAGCGCGGATGATCGAGCAGCATGGCCGGCTTGATATTGGCGATGAAGCGGATTCCGGCCCCGGCGAAGCGGGCCGCTAATCCTTTCGGATCGGGAAAGCGCTCACAGTCCCAGGTGAACACATAGCGCCTGTCGCCGATCAGCGTATAGCCGGACGACAGATGGAAGGAGCGGCAGGGGATGCCGTGCTCGGCGATCAGGTTGAGAAAGCCGGTAAGCCGTGCGGTCGCGTCCGGCGCATCTGTATATTGCATGGTCGAGCCGGAATAGCTCAGCGTCCAGCGTGGCGGGAAGGCGGTGCGCCCGGTCAGGCTGACGAAGCGGGCGACGACCTCGCTGATGGCCGGGCCGAAGATCACATAGAGATCGAGATCGCCGTCTTCGGCTTCGAATGTGCGATAGGGGCCGTGATAGGCGTCGATCTCCTGCCCCAGATCGAAAGCCCCACGCGCGAGATTGTCGTAGAACAGCCCGACCGCCGCGCCGCCAAGGTCCGGCCGCACGATCATATAAAACGGGATATGCTTGTAAAGCGGATCGGAGGTCTCGGCGTCATAGCCGAGCGCGTCGTTCGTGCCCATGCGCAAGCGCCGGCCACGCTTGTCGGCGGCGCCGCTCTTCTCTCCGAAGCCGTAATAGCGCTCCGCCGGATCGCGTTTCAGCGCGTGAACGAAGCGCGGGCTGGTGCGCGAAAAGCGATAGGGCTGAGTTGGCCGGTCTTCGAGGACCGTTCGGGACGGGCGGTCGCGGCGCTCCCGACAGCTCCATGAGATGGCAAGAGGCTTGCGGCCGATCTCAATGCCGATATGGGGGCTTTCGATGCGGATCGCCCGCTCGTCCTCCGTGACCGTCATCGCGGCGCCGGGAAACCCGGTCAGATCGAGGCGGTCGCGTCCGTCGATCGGGTCATCGCCGCCCGACAGCTCCGGCGAAAGCGACCAACTCCGCTCCATACGCAAGCCGCCCGGCCGCGTCACGAGAATGCGCGCAAGCTGCTCGTCCAGCAGAAACACGCTCAGGCGGAAGCCCCGGTCGAGCGCGATTTCGGCGGTGCTCGCCGTCGTCTCCAACAGTCGTGCGCCTGTCAGCGTTCGCATTCCATTCACCTTCGGCCGGCCAGCATTGGACCTGCTAGTGGTTCGACTGAAACATTTGCATCCCCGTGCAGCACTCACATTTGCAAATGTCTCAGTCATAAGAACCACTAGCCAAATATATGTTTCTAGTGGAGCTTTTGAATTTGACATTTGTGCGCCAGCCCGGCCGCCACCGGGACTCAAATGTCAAATTCGCTCCACGAGGCGCGACCGAGGCAAGCGGGACCCGGCGCTATGCAAAAAGACATACAGAACACGGCGCTTGGCTACCACCGCGCGCTGCTTGTTGGCAAACGGGCGATCGGCTAGAACCGTTGGACCTGGGCAAGGGAGGAAATTATGCGGCCCGCAATATGGAGCATGATTTTGGTGGGGTGGATCGGCGCGGGCGCGCAAGCCATTGCGCAGCAACCCGAACCGCCAGCCGGCGCGCCCGGCGTGATCACCGGCGGCAGCGGCAATGTCAGCGTCGGCGGTCTTCCTGCGGCGCGGTCGGGCGATGCGACCGACACGGGCGATGCGCTGGTCCAGGGCTCTCCCAACGTCTTCATCAACGGCCGCCCTGCGGCGATGCTGGGCGACGCCACATCCTGCGGGGGCATGACGGTCGGCGGTTCATCGAATGTCTTCATCAACGGCAAGCCCGTCGCGCGCTCCGGCGATCTGACGAGCGGCTGTCCGCAGAAATGACGGCCATGAAGCGCAGCGTCATCCCCGCCGAACTCGTGCCGCTGCTGTTGAGCGGCGTGCTTGCGCTTTTCTATGCGCTCGCGGGCGCGTCGAGCGTCAGCGCTGCGGCAGCGTCGGACGAGCTGAAAACACTGCAGGCGCAATATACCGATCTCTATCGTGACGGGCGGTATGACGAGGCGCGCGAGCCGGCGCAAGAGGCGCTGGCGCTGGCCATCCGGCATTATGGCGCCGGGCATGAGCAGACGGCGATCCAGGCGCAGTCGGTCGCCATGATCGCCGAGGCGGCGGGCGATCTCGCCACGGCTGAGCGCTATTTCCGTCAGGCTCTTGCCATCGACAAAAAGGTCTACGGCGCCGACAGCGCTGGCGTTTCGCAGGTGCTCGACCGGCTCGCGGCCGTGGTGCTGAATGCCGGCCGGCCGGCGGAGGCGCAGCCGCTCTATGAGCGCGAGCTGGCGATCCGCCAGGAGTTGCTGGGCGATCACGCTTATTCCGCGGACGCTTACGCCGGACTCGCGGACGTCAAGCGGGTGGAAGGCGATTTTGCCGCCGCGATGCCGCAATACCGCAAGGCGATCCAGCTTCTGACCAACCAGAACCGGGCCGAGCAGCAGGTGCTGGCCAAATCGGTGTTCGAAACCGAGATCAAGCGGCATCGCGAGATTTTCGTCGGTCTTGCGCGGGCCGCATCGGCGCTTCGGCGGGAGCCTGGGGCAAATACCGCCGCGCTGACGGATGAAAGCTTCGCCGCCGGGCAGCTTGCCTGGTCGACAGCGGCCGCCTCCGCACTGGCGAAGATGACCGCTCGGCTCAAGGTCGGCGATACCGAAATGGGCCGGGCGATCCAGGAGATGCAGGCGCTGTCCGACCGCATCCTGGCGCTGCATGACCAGGACATGAAAGCGCTTGCCGACTGGAGCAAGATCCAGCGCGAGGATAAGGTCTATAGTCAGCTGCTCGACCAGTTCCGCGCCGCCAGCATCGAGCAGGGCAAGTGGAACGCGCCCTTCATCAAACGCCAGAGAGAGCTTATCGCCCAGCTGCAGGACGAACTGAAGCGCTGTCCGCCGGGCCAGGCAAAGCCGGGCTGTGAGAACAGCCGGAGCGCACAGGATGCGATCAGCAAGGAGCTTGGTGCGCTCTCGGCGGAGGTCGGCAAAGGTGCCGGCGACATCACGAGCCTGAACCGGCGGATGCAGGAGGCGGAAAAGCGCCTGCCGGGCTATGCGGAGTTTACGGCGGGGCGGACGGCGGCGCTGAAGGAAATGCAGGAGCTGCAAAGCCGGCTCGTCGCCAAGCGCGCCGCCATTGTCGCCGCCTTTCCGCAGTTCCTGTCGTTGGCGGAGCCTGAGCCTTTATCCGTCGCCGAGACGCAAAGCCTGCTCAAGCCCGACGAAGCGCTCGTCTCCATGCTGGTCGGCGCAACCAAAACCATCGTCTGGGTGATCACGCGCGACCGGGCGGATTGGGCGGACGTCTCGGTTGGCGAAAGGGCGCTTGCCGAGCACGTCGCCATCCTGCGGCTCGGCCTCGATCCGCTTGCGCCGGGCGTCTCCGACAGCGTCGCAACGACGGTCGCGGGCAATTACGATCTGCTGCGGGCCTATGTCGTCTACAAGCTGTTGCTTGAGCCATTCGAGCCGCTCCTGGCGGGCAAGCGGCATCTGCTGCTCGTGCCGACCGGGCCGCTGACGAGCCTTCCCTTCCAGGTGCTGCTGACGAGGCCTCCGCGCCCCAATGCGCCGCCGCTCGAAGCCTTCCGCGATGCGCCCTGGCTGATCAAGCAGTATGCGCTGAGCGTTCTGCCATCGGTCGAGTCGCTCCGCTCGCTGCGCAAATTCGCGGCGGAGGGGAGGGCGGTGAAGCCGTTTTTCGGGCTCGGCGATCCGGTGCTCGTCGGTCCGCCCGCCGGACAGCGCAAGCGTGGCGCGTCGCCGCTCTACAAGTTCTATCGCGACGGCAAGGTCGACATCCGCGCCGTGCGTGAACTGACCCCGCTTCCCGATACGGCTCAGGAGCTGGAATCGATTGCGAAAATCTTCGGCGTTCCGCGCAGCGCGCTCAACCTGCGCGAAAAGGCGACCGAGACGCGGGTGAAGACCGCGAGTTTGAAGGACTATCGCGTCATCGAGTTCGCGACGCATGGCCTCGTCGCCGGCGATCTGAGCGGCCTTGCCGAGCCGGCGCTGGTGCTGACGCCGCCCGATAAGCCGACCGCGGAGGATGACGGGCTCCTGACCGCGTCGGAGATCGCCGGGCTCACTCTCGACGCCGACTGGGTGGTGCTGTCGGCCTGCAATACGGCGGCGGGCGAGCGGGTCGGAGCGGATGCGCTCTCAGGCCTCGCTCGCGCCTTTTTCTTCGCCGGCGCGCGCGCCCTCTTGGTGTCGCACTGGTCGGTCTATTCGAAAGCGGCTGTGGAGCTGACGACGCGCACCTTCCGCAATCTTGCCAAGGCTCCGGGCGCGGGCCGGGCGGAAGCGTTCCGGCAGGCGATGCTGAGCCTTATTGCCGAAGGCCGGCCGCCCTCCTATTGGGCGCCGTTCGTTGTCGTCGGCGAGGCGGGCGCGGCGACACAGTAAGACACGATGCGTCGCGGTCGATTCGAGGACCGCGTACTTTCAGCGGCCGTTTTTCTGACGCCAGGCGGCAAAATCGATCTTCGTCTGCTCCTGCGTGGCCGGGTAGAGCCCGATCACCGGCCGGCCTTTCCGCACCTCCTCGGTGACGAAGTCCTCGAATGCCGTCATCTCCACCGCTTCCGCCGTGATTTCATCGGCAAGATGAGCCGGGATGACCACCACCCCCTCGCGGTCGCCGACCAGGATGTCGCCCGGCCAGACCGGTACGTCGCCGCAGCCGATGGGCACATTCAGATCAAGCGCCTGATGATGCGTGAGATTGGTCGGCGCGGCAGGGCGGTGGTGATAGCAGGGGATGTCCAGTTCGGCGATCTCGGGCGAATCGCGGAAGCCGCCATCGGTGACCACGCCGGCGCAGCCCCGAACCATCATGCGCGAGACCAGGATCGAGCCCGCCGAGGCGGCCCGCGCATCCTTTCGGCTGTCGATGACAAAGACATGGCCGGCCGGGCAGGTCTCGACGGCAACGCGCTGCGGATGCTTCGGGTCCTGAAAGACCGTGATCGGATTGAGGTCCTCGCGCGCCGGGATGTAGCGCATGGTGAAGGCCGGCCCGACCATGTTCCTCGGCTTGGGCGAGAGAGGGCGCACATCCTGGATGAACTGGTTGCGCAGGCCACGCTTGAACAGCGCCGTCGAGATGGTAGCCGCGCTCACGGTCATCAGCTTTTCGCGCGTCGCTTCTGATAGCGGATGCTCGGTCATCTTCGATCCTCTTTCTACGGACGTTTACCGAATTCCGCATTCTGCGCGGTCCAGGCGCGGGCCTGCTCGCTGAGGCTGAAGCCGAGGCCCGGCCGGTTCGGCACGATCATCCGGCCGTCCTTGATCTCCAGGCTCTCATTGAACATCGCCTCCGACCATTCGAAATGCTCGACCCAAGGCTCGCGCGCATAGGTGGCCGTCAGATGGAGGTGGATCTCCATGCAGTAATGCGGAGCGAGCTGAAGATTCTTGTGATCCGCCAAAGCGAGGATCTTCAGGAACTGCGTGATGCCGCCGACGCGCGGCGCGTCCGGCTGGATGAAGTCGACGGAGTCGTTGCGGATCAGCTCCCAATGCTCGGCGATGCTGGTCAGCATCTCGCCGGTCGCGATCGGCGTCGCCAGCTCGGCGGCGAGGCGCGCATGCCCTTCGGCGTCATAGGCGTCGAGCGGCTCCTCGATCCAGGTGAGGTTATATTGCTCGACGATCCGCCCGAAGCGTGTCGCGGTCGGCCTGTCCCATTGCTGGTTGGCGTCGATCATCAGGGGCATGTTGCCGCCGATATGGTCGCGGACCGCCTCGATGCGCTCAAGGTCGATCATCGGATCGGGCTGGCCGACTTTCAGCTTGATGCCGCCGATGCCCTTCTCTATCACCATCGAGGTGCGCTCCTTGATCTCGGCGATGTCCATCGAAAGGAAGCCGCCGGAGGTGTTGTAGCAGCGGACGGAATCACGATGGGCGCCAAGCAGCTTGGCCAGCGGCAGGCCGGCGCGCTTCGCCTTCATGTCCCAGAGCGCGATATCGAAAGCCGCGATCGCCTGGGTCGAGAGGCCGCTGCGGCCGACCGAGGCGCCGGCCCAGCAAAGCTTGTCCCACAGCCGGGCGATGTCGTTCGGGTCCTCGCCAATCAGGTTGGGGGCGATTTCCTTCGCATGGGTGAACTGACCAGGGCCGCCGGCGCGCTTGGAATAGCTGAAGCCGACGCCGGAATGGCCGTTTTCGCTCTCGATCTCGGCAAACAGGAAGGCGACCTCGGTCATCGGCTTCTGCCGTCCGGTCAGCACCTTGGCGTCGCTGATCGGCGAATGCAGCGGCAGGAATACCAGCGAGACCTTGACCCAGGCGATCCGGTCGGTCGTCGCTTCGCCCGGCGCCAGTCCCGCGATCATGGGATTGGCGGGAATGAGCCGCTTTTCCGTCTTCATGCCGTCCATGGCTGTCCTCCTCCGATACGCAGGCCCCGGTCCCGATCGGACCGGCGCATGGTCGTGGTTCTATCCGTTGACGCTAGTGTCCCGTCTCCGAATTGCCGACCAATTTGCCGCAACCACTTCCGGCAATTCGGAGACAAAGGGACATTAGCAAACTCAATGCTTTAGTGTGGCTTATGTCTCGCAACTGCCTTGCCGAGGCCGCTGCGAAAGGGGAAGGCAATTGCGAGACGCCACACTAGTGGAGCGAATTTGACATTTGAGTCCCGGTGGCGGCCAGGCTGGCGCTCAAATGTCAAATTCAAAAGCTCCTGGGTGCTGCACGGGGATGCAAATGTTTCAGTCGAACCACTAGCGGGCTCAATAGATCGCAGGCTCGCCCGGATTCGGGCCGTAGCTCGTCTCCAGAAAGTCGAAATCGCAGCCCCGGTCGGCCTGGCTGATATGTTTGGCGAACATCCAGCCATAGCCGCGTTCGAATCTCGGCGCCGGCGGCGTCCATTCGGCGCGGCGGCGCGCCAGCTCAGGATCATCGACCAGCATGTCGAGCCGGCGTCGGGGCACATCCAGGCGGACGATATCGCCGTTGCGCAACAGCGCCAGCGGCCCGCCGACATAGGCTTCCGGCGCGACATGCAGGATGCAGGCGCCGTATGAGGTGCCGCTCATGCGTGCATCGGACATGCGGACCATGTCGCGGATGCCTTTTTTAAGAAGCGCCTTCGGCATCGGCAGCATGCCCCATTCCGGCATGCCGGGCCCACCCTGCGGGCCAGCATAGCGCAGCACCAGCACGTGATCCGGGCTGATGTCGAGCGTTTCGTCGTCGATGGCCGCCTTCAGCTCCGGATAGCTGTCGAAGACCATCGCGGGGCCTTCATGCCGATAGAATTTCGGGTCGCAGGCGGCCGGCTTGATCACCGCGCCGGACGGGGCGAGGTTGCCCTTCAAGACGGCGAGCGAGCCTTCCGGATAGATCGGATCGTCGAGCGTGCGGATCACATCGTCATTGTAGACTTCGGCGCCTTCCAGCGTCTCGCCGAGGGTGCGGCCGGTGACGGTGAGGGCACCGCGGTGGAGCTTGTCGCCGAGGCGCATCATCAGGCCCCGTATGCCGCCGGCATAGAAATAATCCTCCATCAGATAAGTTTTGCCGGAGGGGCGCACATTGGCGATGACCGGGGTTATGCGGCTCTTGGCGTCGAGATCGTCGAGCGACAGATCGATGCCGGCCCGGCGCGCCATGGCGATCAGATGGATCACGGCGTTGGTCGAGCAGCCCGTTGCCATGGCGACGGTCACGGCGTTGTTGACCGCTTCCTGGGTGAGGATACGATCGGACGTCAGATCCTCCCAGATTATCTCGACGATGCGGCGTCCGCAGGCCGTGCTCATGCGGATGTGATTGGAATCGGCGGCCGGGATCGACGACGCGCCGGGCAGAGTCAGCCCCAGCGCTTCCGCGATCGCGGTCATGGTCGAGGCAGTCCCCATGGTCATGCAATGGCCGTAGGAGCGGGCGATGCCGCCTTCGACGCCAAGCCATTGTTCCTTGCTGATCGTCCCCGCCCGGCGCTCGTCCCAATATTTGAAGGAGTCGGAGCCCGAGCCAAGCACCTCGCCCTTGTAATTGCCGCGCAGCATCGGGCCGGCCGGGAGGTAGATGAACGGATAGCCCGCCGAGACCGCGCCCATGATCAGGCCCGGCGTGGTCTTGTCACAGCCCCCCATCAGCACCGCGCCGTCGACCGGGTGGGAGCGCAGCAGCTCCTCCGTCTCCATCGCCAGGAGATTGCGGTAGAGCATCGTCGTCGGCTTGACGAAATTCTCCGAAAGCGACAGCGCCGGCAGCTCGAGCGGGAAACCCCCGGCCTGCAGCACGCCGCGCTTCACGTCCTCGACGCGGTGCTTGAAATGCTGGTGGCAAGGGTTGATGTCCGACCAGGTGTTGATGATGGCGACGACCGGCTTGCCTTCCCAGTCCTCCGGCCCGAGCCCCATCTGCATGGCCCGCGAGCGATGGCCGAAGGAGCGGAAATCGTCCGGGGCGAACCAGCGGGCGCTGCGGAGCTGCTCATAGGTCTTGCGTGGCATGATAGCGAACCAAATTCAACGGGAGCCGGGCGAAAGGGCGAATGCCGGCCATTATACCACGCACGCTGGAGCATTCCGCGTGCGTTTGCGGTTTGACCGCAAACTATCCATGACAGCAATTCCCCGTAGCGTCGGCCATATTGCGCAGTTTGATTGAGCTTTCCAGTTTGCTCGAACGGCTGAATTAGCCACAGGCCATGAGTTTAGGCCAGCCCGCGTTGCACGATGATCCTCAGTCTGCGGCCGAGTTTCAGTCTGCGGATCAACTTATATTCTCGGCAGAGGGAACCAGAACCGATCAGACTACGTTGTTTAGATCCCAAACTTCATTCCTCTCTTTGGGGGGATCAATGTTCCTTCAGGCCCCGGAGCCGACCTCTCTCGTGCAAGAGCATGATTGCAGGGGCGCGGCGATCGTTTTTTCCTGCGAGAACTGGGTGGACGGCGCACGTCTTGCCGGGGAGCTGAGAGTTTCGGGATGGCGGGTCGCAGGTCTCGCGCCGCGAGGAAACTATCTCGCCTGCCGAACGAACCTTCGCATTCAAGCGGCTGTTTCCGCGAAAATCTGTCGCCGACGCGGTTCGCGCATGGAAACCCGAGGTGATCATCCCTGCCGACGAGTTTGCGGTCCGCGAGCTCCACGAGTTGCATGAAAAAGGGGCCGCGGGCAAAGCTTGGCGGTTGCGTGAACTTGTCCCGCTGATCGAGCGATCGCTCGGCGACCGGCGCCCACCGGCCTCGCCTCCTAGCGGTAAATCCGGCTGATCTTCGAGCCTTCGAGGGTCAGATTGTACATGAGGCCCTTCCCATCGAAGATGAAGCCGACGATCGGGTTGGTGATCCTGGTGCTGTCGATCGAGGCGCCGACACCGACATTGATGAGGGCTACGGAGCCGTCCACACCGACTTTCCAGCCGTCGACGCCCCGGAAGGCATGCAAAGCTTCGGGGGTCATGAAGACGATGATCACCGACCGCGCCTGCGCGCCGAGCTGAAACCCGACCGAGGCGGAAACGGTATTGTAATAGTCGATGGTCCGGCCGCGGCTGAGGAGAGCGCCTTCGCCATATTCGCCGCCGACCCAGAATCCGGCCTTAATCACGGTCGGAAAGACCAGAACCCCGGCTGATCTGGCGACAAGCTCGCGCGATCCATGAACCTGATGAAAGAAGTCTCTGAGCGTGCCGTGGACGGCCGCGTTGATTTCCTCGGCGGAACTCGCCTCGGCCTTCTCGGCCGAGATGACGGCCATAGATGTTACGAGCCAAGCAAAAGCGAACACCATCGCTGTTCTTCGCCAGATCATTCGCATGTTTTATCCCCCGTTGGTGGCAGGCCGCGTTCGACCTTCAATGCCGCGTATGCGAGCCGTAACAAGGGCTCTAGGCGATAATTAGGCATTGTGAATACCGGCATGGCCGCGACGCCGGGGCGTTAATGCTGGCGCTATGTCTCATTCGGCATGGCGCGCGCGGCAATTCGCGATCACCGATAATTGATCGCCGGCCCGATCTCAGCCAAGCCAGATCCGCAACTGCGCCGTCACGACCGCAGGCTGCTCCAGCGGGCTGAGGTGGCCGCAGCGCGGCAGCACGACGAGGGTCGCATTGGGGATGGCGGCCGCAATCTCCTCATGCAAGTCGCGAGGGGTCAGGGCATCATCGCGGCCGCACAGAACGAGCGTCGGACAGGCGATCGCCGCGAGGGACGGACGGCTGTCGATCCGGCTCAGGATTGCGCGCTGCTGGCGCAGGAACCCATCTTTGCCAACGCCTTCGGCCATGCTGCGAATGTTG
Organism: uncultured Alphaproteobacteria bacterium; assembly: GCA_963798805.1. Classification (GTDB taxonomy): domain Bacteria; phylum Pseudomonadota; class Alphaproteobacteria; order Rhizobiales; family Rhodomicrobiaceae; genus CAVZCK01. The sequence continues at coordinate 451,913 of CAWCVC010000010.1, read as the reverse complement.
CTCGTGAGATGCTCGTCGGTGAGGCCGTCGGGGTGCACGAGGAGCGGCAGCAGCCGCGCCACGACATCGGCCAACCCGCTGTGCTCCGCCAGCGCCATAAGCGAAAGCCGCCGCTCGCAAGCCTCCTGGCTGTCGGCCCGGGCCTGGGTGTCGAGCAGCGCCAGCCGGTCGATCCGCGCCGGAGCCTGCCGCATGATTTCAAGCGCGAGATAGCCGCCCATGGACAGGCCGCATAAGGCGAACCGCTCCGGCGCTCCCGCCAGCACGCGCGCCGCCATCGCCGCCATCGTCTCGTCGTGTGTCAGATCGGGCACCTAAATCGTCGTCAGAGCAATAGCGGCAACCGATCGGCCATGGGCATCTCCTCCTAAGCACCGGGGCAGGCGGTTCGCCCGCCATCACTGGCCCAATGTTGCCGATTTGCGACCGGCTCTACAACCGGCAGTTCAGTTGGATGCGGTTTGGAATGGCGGCAGCCGCCATCGCCACCCAGGCGGCGGGAAGGAGCTTTTCGAATAGCCGATCTCGGCGTCGCAACTGCGCGCCGCCAGCGAGCCAGCGATCCCGATCAGCGTATCGCTTCCGGCTGAGGCGCCAGGATTGCGGACAGGCTATCCGGCATCGGGAGCTCGACCTTGAGGGTATCGCCGGGCAGCACCTCGGTCAGCTCGTCGCCGGCAATATCCTGCTGCTTGCCGTCCGACACTCTGACAATGGTGTATTTCGGCTCGTCCTCCTGGGACTTTTGGCGGCGGGTGGTCAAGAGACGCGGATAGACCACCTCGCTGTCGTAAAGCAGCTTCTCCTCGGTCTTATATCGCGTTATGGCATCGTCCAACTCAGCCTCGGTGGTGCGAAGCTGCGTGGCGACCTCCATCGCCCGGTTGTTTTGTGCCTCATCGATCGCCACATCGGTCCGGCTGATCTCCTGCTGAGCCCGCAGGACTTCGGTCTCGAGGCGCAATTGCTCGCTCGAAAGCTCGGCCTTCAGCCGCTCAAGCCCGAATTCGCGGCTTGAGATGGACAACCCCTTCTGTACGAGCGTTGAGACGTTCCCAAGCTCCTTCAGCACGATAGAAAGCTCGCTGGCTTTCAATTTTACCTGGTCCTGCAAGGATTTGACCTGGCTGACGAGATAGGTCTTCAACCGCTTGAGCGTGGCGATCTGTGTCGTCAGCGCCGTGCGCCGCGCCGTGAAGATGCTCTCTTCCTGTGCGAGGATTCGAGCCATCTCGGGGTTGCCTTTCGCCTTCACCAGCTCGTCCGGAAAGGTGATCTCGCTGGCCTGCTTCTGCTCAGCCTGGAGCCGGGCCTTCGTGGCGAGCAACTGGTTGGCTTTGAGTGAAAGTTGTTTGACCGTGCCCTTGCCGGTTATGACCTCGCGGCCCAAACGCAGCGGATTGTCGTCCTGCGGCCGTGGCAGACCACCGGCTAGGCTGAGAGCGCGCAACACGGTCAATCCTGGCTGGTAAGGATAGGCGCCGGGCTTGGCCACCGCGCCGACGATGTAGAATGGCCGGTACTCGGCAATTTCGACGGCGACCTTGGGCGGCAGGCGCAGCTTGATCTGCTCGACCATCTGCTGAGAAATGGCCTCCGCCAGTTCGCTGGTCGTGCGGCCTGCGGCGTTGATCTCGCCGATGAGCGGCAAAGAGACCATGCCCGAACTCGCGATCACGAAATCGCCGTTGAGCGCGGTCCATTCATACACCTCGCCGACCTGTGCGCGCCATTCATAGACCCGGAGGCGCAATTTGTCTTGTGGGCCAAGCTTGTAGGGACCCGCCGATGCCGGGCCGAAGCCAAGCAGGACAAGGAAAATGGTGAAGACCACGGCTTGGGTCCGGTGCCCCGGCAAAAATCGAAGAAGACGGGCGCTCAATTGCCGAACGGACAATCTCATGAATTTAACTCCCCGTGGTCACTCTACGGACACGCTTAAAGCTTAAGTATATATTCCGGCTCGATGCGCCCTCGCAGAACGTGATAGGCGGCGAGCAGGTTGCCTCTCAGGCGTCCGAACCGGTCGACATAAGGCTCGGGACGTATGCTCTTTATGGCATTGGCCGCAATATTACGCGCCATTAGCTTGTATGCAAAGCCCGCCGGCACCGTTCCCTTCCGGACCAGGTAAACGGCGTTCGCAACCTGTGAATAGCCGAAGCGGATACCGTTGATCCGGCCCGATTTCGTCGCCAGATGCACGCCGTAAAGCGCTCTCATCTCGACTACGCGCCCGCGCGCCCGCAACTGGCTGGTGAAATCGATGTCCTCCTGCCAGCCGTAAAGCGGCAGGCGCTCGTCGAACCGAAGAGAGCCGACGGTCGCCGATCGGATCGACATGTTGCAGCCATAGGCGCCTTGCTGATCTAGCACGAGCGTTTCGAGCTGCTTGTCTTTGCGCTCCTCTTCAAGCTGCCGGAGGAGAGAGAGCCCTTCGTCGAAGCTGTAGCCCGGCCCCGTGGCGCCATCATAGGCTGCATCGCCCCTGATCACCACGCAATCCGGATTTTCGATAAAAGCCCGCTCGAGCCGCTCAAGATAGTTGGTCGCAGGCAGAAAATCGTCGTCGAAAAAGGTAATGATATCCGAGCGTGGAAGGGCTTGCTCGAGAGCCTGATTGCGTTGCGCACACAGGCCCCTCCTTCCGAAAACGTTGGAAACCGTGAAACGCCGGCTCTCGAACGGGCCGACATGGCTTTCATCCGGCGCCGAGATGATCACCTCGTCCGGCGGCCGGATCTGGTCCTCCAGGTGAGCCAAGAGCTTCGGCAGAAGCTCTCTGCGCCCGATTGTAGGGATGACTACGACTACTCTCATCGCACGCAATCGCTACAATCGGGATGGAGGCGCCGCCGCGTGACGGCTTCGTCAAAATGAATACACCCTCGGGGAATGCCCCAAGTTTGGGGTGAACTCGGCTGTCCGCGTTTGCGCCTCATCGAGGCGCTTTCGCCGTCACAGATTGGCATCAGAAACCCAGTACGAATGATGTCTTTGTAACCGCGTGGGGGGATTCTCTACCTTCGGAGCACGCAACTTCAAGCAATTTGCTCCCTCACAGCCAGCAGTAAAGCACGACAGCGTTAATGGCTGATGTTTCGGAGCAACAGTTGCGCTTGCGGCGCATCGATCTCGCGCGACGTAATCGGATCGTATGCAAGCGGCTGATGCGGTCTTCTTGCCCCCAATTCCATGAAATGCCTTGATGCGTCCGCGAAGCGGTTTAGTGTGACGCCAGTCAACAGGCAATCTCACCCCAAACGAGGCCCGATGCCTACGCGGATACTCATTCTTGCCGTGGCCCTGACCATTCTTTGGCCGTCGGCAAGCCACGCCCAAAAGATCAAGAATCAGATCGCGGTCTTTGCGGCACTCGACAAGGTCACGGCGCAGATCTCGCCGCTCGAGATCCCCATCAACAAGACCGGCAAATTCGGCCCGCTGACGATCACGCCGCGCGCGTGCAATACCCGCCCGCCGACCGAGCAGCCGGTGACCTCGGCGTTCGTCGAGATCGACGAAACCCAGCTCGACAATTCAAAGAAGCGGATCTTTACGGGATGGATGTTCGCCGAGAGCCCGGGGCTTCACGGCGTCGAGCACCCGGTCTTCGATGTCTGGCTGACCAGTTGCAAGACGCCGGCCGGCGAGACGTCGCGCGGCAATTCATGGAAGCCGGAATGAACCTGGAGCGCTGCGCTCAAATGCTTGTGAAACTCGGCGCGTGAAATCTCGATCGCCCCGAACTGCCGCAGATGCTCGGTCACGAACTGCGTATCGAGCAGCTTGAAACCGCCATAGATGAGCCGCGCGGCAAGATAGACCAGCGCCACCTTGCTCGCGTCGCGTTCGGTGGAGAACATCGACTCGCCGAAAAACGCCCCGGCGAGGTGCACGCCGTAGAGGCCGCCGACGAGTTTTCCGTCCTGCCAAGCCTCGATGGTGTGGCAATAGCCCATGGCGAACAGCTCGCCATAAAGCTCGGCGATGCGTCTGTTGATCCAGGTCGTCCGCCGGCCGGGGCGCGCTGCGGCGCAGCCGGCAATGACGCCGGGAAAATCCGTGTCGACCTTGATCTCGAATTTTCCCTGACGGATCGTGCGGGCGAGCCGCTTGGGCACCGTGACGCGGTCGAGCGGCAGAACGCCGCGTTCCTCCGGCTCGATCCAATAGAGCGTCGGATCGTTCGCGCTTTCGGCCATGGGAAAGATGCCGCAGGAATAGGCTTTCAACAGCACTTGCGGCGTAATATCGATCGAAAGATTGGCGTGCGATCCCATGCTCGGCGGCTATCCCGGCAATTCGAGCCCGTTAACATTGCCTATAGTCTAATGCTTTCCGAGATAGTTTTCGAGCCAGTGAATGTCATAAAGTCCGTCGACGATGTCCGGCTCGACGATCAGCCGGTTGAAAAGCGGGATGGTCGTCTCGATGCCGTCGATGACGAATTCCCCAAGCGCGCGCCTCAGCCGCATCAGGCATTCATTGCGGGTCTTGCCGTGAACGATGAGCTTCCCGATCAGGCTGTCATAGAACGGCGGGATGGAATAGCCGGCATAAACGGCCGAGTCGACGCGAATTCCCAGCCCGCCGGGCGGATGGAAATAGGTGATGCGGCCGGGTGAGGGCGTGAATGTCGCAGGGTTCTCGGCGTTGATCCGGCATTCGATGGCATGGCCCTCGATCCGGACGTCCTCCTGCTTGAGTGTCAGCGGCGAGCCGGCGGCCACGCGAAGCTGCTCGATGACGAGGTCGATGCCGGTGACCATCTCGGTGACGGGATGCTCGACCTGCAACCGCGTATTCATCTCGATGAAATAGAACTCGCCGTCCTCATAGAGGAATTCTACCGTGCCGACGCCGCGATAGGCCATCTCGCTCATAGCGGTGGCGACTCTGGCGCCGATCTCCTCTCGCTGGCCGACATTGAGGGCGGGCGAAGGCGCCTCTTCCCAGATCTTCTGGTGGCGCCGCTGCAGCGAACAGTCGCGCTCGCCGATGTGGATGGCATTGCCGCGCCCGTCGCCAAGCACCTGGATCTCGATATGGCGTGGCTTGGTGAGATATTTCTCCATATAGAGAGCATCGTCGCCGAAAGCGGCCTTGGCTTCCGCACGCGCCGTCGCGAGGGCGACCGGCAACTGCTCTTCGCTGCGGGCGACCTTCATGCCACGTCCGCCGCCGCCGGCTGCCGCTTTCACCAGAACGGGATAGCCGATCTGCCGGGCGATCTTGGCGGCTTCCGCATCGGTGGTGACGGCGCCTTCCGAGCCCGGCACGATCGGTATGCCGAGAGTTCTGAGCCGTTTCCTTGGCCTTGATCTTGTCCCCCATCAGCCGGATGTGCTCCGAGGTCGGACCGATGAAGGTGATATCGTGCTCCTCGAGGATCTCGGCGAAGCGGGCATTCTCGGAAAGGAAGCCGTAGCCGGGGTGGACCGCGTCCGCGCCGGTGATTTCGCAGGCGGCGAGCAATGCCGGGATATTCAGATAGCTTTGAGCGGCTGGCGGCGGACCGATGCAGACGCTTTCATCGGCGAGGCGGACATGCATGGCATTGGCGTCGGCCGTGGAGTGAACGGCGACTGTCTGAATGCCCAGCTCCTTGCAGGCACGCTGAACCCGTAATGCGATTTCGCCCCGATTGGCGATGAGAACCTTATCGAACATATCCCACCGCGACACTCATTCGATGATGATCAAAGGCTCGCCGAATTCCACGGGCTGACCGTTCTCGACGAGTACGGCCTTGACGGTGCCGGGCCGCGGCGCCGGGATATGGTTCATCGTTTTCATGGCTTCGATGATCAGCACGGTGTCGCCCTGTTTGACGACGGAGCCGACCTCGACGAAGGCCGGCGCGCCCGGCTCGGGTGCACGATAGGCGGTGCCGACCATCGGCGACTTCAGCGTTCCGGGATGCTCGTCGGCTTCTTTCGCTGCGGGCGGGGCGGCGGCTGCGGCGATCACCGGCGGCGGCGCGGCGACGGCAGCAGCAACCATGATATTGCGCGCGATCCGGATGCGCAGCCCCTTCTGCTCGATCTCGATCTCGCTGAGGCCGGTCTCGTTGAGAAGCTCCGCCAGCCCTCTGATCAGCCCTTCATCGACGAGATCGTGTTTGTTCTTGCCGTTCATTTCGCCCGTCACTGACTTATGTCCCCCTCACACGTCAAGGCTTTTCCCACCTGATTGGAGGCGCTCGGCGAGGGCGTCAAGCGCCAGCTCGTAGCCTTTCGGGCCTAATCCGCAAATAATTCCGGTTGCGGCTGCAGAAATATAGGAGTGATGCCGAAAAGGCTCGCGCCGGTAGATATTGGTGAGATGCACCTCGATGACCGGCAGCCCCGAGGCGAGCAGCGCATCGAGCAGCGCCACGGAGGTATGGGTGAGGCCGGCGGCGTTGATGATGACAGCCGAGGCTTTTTCGCGGGCCTCGTGGATCCAGTCGATCAGCACGCCTTCGTGGTTGCTCTGGCGAAAGTCGATTGCAACGCCGAGCGCCGTGGCGCGCCGGGCGAGCCGCTCATCGACGTCGGTGAGGGTCTCGGAGCCGTAGAGATGCGCCTCGCGCAAGCCGAGAAGATTGAGATTGGGGCCGTTCAGGACGTAAATCGGTTTCATGGATCGGAACCGCTAATGCGGCACTCCTGGCTGCCTCGAAGCAAATAAGGCCGCAGCTTTGCGGCCTTATTTCATGGGCTCGGACTATTGCCGAAAAGCCGTGGCGGGGCAATGGTCAGCAGATGCTGCAGCCTTTTTTGCGGATTTCGGCAACGGCGCTCTTGATGATCGACTTCAGGTCATCCGGGGCGCCCGGAATGGCCTGGTCGCCGATAAAGAAGGCCGGGGTGCCCTGCACGCCCATGGAGGTGCCAAGCTGAAGGTTCTTCTCGATGAGTGCGTTGACCTCCGGCGCCTTCATGTCCTTCTTCAGCTTTTCGACGTCGAGCCCGACGTCGGCGGCAACCTTGAACACCGTATCGGCCTTCACCGGGCCGTTATAGGTGATCAGCGCGCGGTGGAACTCGAAATATTTGCCTTGCTTGGTGGCGGCGATCGCGGCCTCGCTGGCGACGCGCGACCCTTCCGTCAGGATCGGGAACTCGACGAACACCACGCGGAAGTTTTTCTCTTCCTTCGAGAGGTCGAGCACGTTGTGGAACGCCTTGCGGCAATAGCCACAATTATAGTCGAAGAATTCGACGAGCGTGATCTTGCCGTCGCCAGTGCTGAACGGCGTCTGATCCTTGTAGAGCGGAGCCAGCGCCTTCTTGCGCTCCTCGGCTGCGGCGGCCTCCTGGCGCTTGTTGAGCTCGTTGATGGCCTCCTTCAGCACCTCGGGCTTCTCAAGGAGATATTCCCTGACGATCGCTTTGATCGCATCCTTCTGCTTGGCGTCGAACGTCTCGGCGTTCTGGGCGTAGGAGGGGATAACGACAGCGGCAGCGGCGGCGCTGGCGATCGCCATTCCCATGAGCTTGCGCTTGAGGTTCATACAGAGTGCTCCAATTCTTGAAACTCGTCGATTATTTGCTTGCCAATTTCTTGTACGTGTCGACATCGCTGATGATGTCGTTCGCTTTCATCCAGTTGGGAGACCCCTCCGGAAAGGCTGTGATCGCACGTTCTGCATGAACTTTGGCAAAGTCCGCATTTCCTTCATAGAAAAAAGATTGCGCGGAGGCGAGCTGGGCCTCCGGAATCCGATTCAGCCTGCCATAGGCGATCGCGAGCTGGCGGTATCCGATAACCGACTGATTTTCCTCAATTAAAGCCTTCTGCAAGTCGACGATCGCCTCTTTCACGAGGGAATTGTCGTTGGTAGAGACCAGCGCCTGACCAAGCATTACGCGGATCAAACCTGCGTGAGGTGCAAGCGAAACGGCCTGACGGAGCGCAGGGATCGACTCACGAATCTTGCCGCTTTCCAGCAAGAACTGACCTTTTAACTCGTAGAAATAAGGATTGTTCGGCTGCGCGGCGATCAGGGCGTTGATCTGGGGCATCGCGCCTTCCATCCCCGACATGAAATAGCTCGTGATGGCGCGGGCATAGCGCGCCGGCAGAGTCTGGTCCTTCTCCGGATATTTGCGCAGCACGTAGTGGGGATTGTTCTTGTTGGTGAACGCCTCCAGCTTGGCGCGCATCATGTCATGACGGAATTGCAGCTCGGGCGGGTCCTTCACGTTGAAATAGGGACTGCCTTGCGCCAGTTCGCGCAGTTGAATGAGGCGTTCCCGCGGCATCGGGTGAGTCTGGAGGTAGGGATCGATATAGCTGACGGAGGCGAGGGATTGATCGGCGAGATGCTGAAAGGTCTCCAGCATGCCGCGTGCGGATTGGTGGGTGCGGGTGAGGAAGGTGACGCCAGCCTGGTCGGCAGACGACTCCATGACGCGCCGATAGGATAGCAGCGACCGCTGAACGATGGTGCCGCCGCCATAGAGCACGGCCGCGCCCGCCTGGCCGACCTCGCTGCCGCTGCCGGAGACAGCGCCGCCGACCATGGCGCCCAGCCCGATAATATTCATGATCAGCGCCGCCGATTGCATGCGCGCCATTTGTTGTTTCAGCCGCGCCAAGTGCCCGCCGGCGATGTGTCCCGATTCATGCGCGATAATGCCGATGAGCTGGTTGGGCGTATCGCATTGGGTGATCGCGCCGACATGAACGAACATGTTCTCGCCGTCGATCACATAGGCGTTGAAGCTCTTATCATCGATAATGTGAATATGGACGTTCTGCGAGCCGAGATTGGCTGCCTTGAAGATCGGGGTGGCGTAATCGGACAGCAGCTTCTCGATCTCCGTATCGCGAATGAGGCCGCCGGCGAAGCTGCCCGCGGTCTGCGCGAAGAGAAGAGCGGTGGCAAGGGAAAGAACGGTGATATGACGCCCGGCACGAACAGCCGCGCGCCAAGCGATGCTGAAGCTTGGTGTCGTCAATTGCGGTCTCGCCAATGGTCAGAAGCGCGATTCAAGCCAAATCCGCTTGTCAAACTTTCCGCGAAGCCTAGATTGGCCGCCTGCTGCGGTCAACAACTGGCGCGCGTGCGGACACACCCTTTTGATGCCCGTTTAAGAATCCTGCGCATAAGGCGCGGCCAATTGGGCATAAGAATGACAAGCTCTTGAATGACGGGAGATCGATTTGGGCCAGAGCGCGAAACTTCAAAGTGACGCTGTCGCGGCGCTCGAGCCGTCGGGGCGCGGCGCGATTTCGGCTTTCGTGGTGATGGACATCATGCGTGCCGCCAATGAGCGGCAGGCATCGGGGCACGACATCATCCACATGGAGGTCGGCCAGCCGGGAACGCCGGCGCCGCGCGTCGTGCGCGAAGCGGTCAAAGCCGCCATGGACTCCGAGGTGCTCGGCTACACCGAGGCGCTTGGCATTCCGTCGCTGCGCGAGCGCATCGCCCGCCATTATCGGGACACCTACGGCCTTTCGATCAGCCCCGAGCGGATCGTGGTCACGGCCGGGTCGTCAGCCGGTTTCGTGCTGGCATTTCTGGCGCTCTTCGACGCAGGCGCCAGGATCGTCCTGCCGGAGCCCGGTTATCCCTGTTATCGCAACATCGTGCACGCTCTCGGCCTTATCCCGGTCGGTCTGCCGGTCGGGCCGGAAGAGCGCTGGATGCCGACGGCCGCGCAGCTCTCAGAAACCGCAGCGGGAGATGGCGAGGGAGCGTCCGGCATTCTGTTCGCCAGCCCCGCCAATCCGACCGGCACGGCGATGAGCGAGGATGCGCTGGCGGCCATTTGCGAGCGCTGCCGCGCTTCGGGAATGGCGGTCATCTCGGATGAAATCTATCACGGCCTCACCTATGAACGGCCGGCTCAGACCGCGCTTGCCTTTCATGACGAAGCGATCGTCATCAACAGCTTCTCGAAATACTACTCGATGACCGGCTGGCGGGTGGGCTGGATGGTCGTGCCTCCCGCGCTTGTGCGCACGATCGAGCGGCTGGCGCAGAATTTCTATATCTCGCCCTGCGCCGCCTCGCAGGTCGGGGCGCTGGCGGCGTTTGATGCAACCGAGGAGCTCGAAGCCAACAAGGCCGCCTATGCTGCGAACCGGGCGTTGCTGCTCGAAGAATTGCCGCGTGCGGGCTTTGCCAAGCTCGCGCCGGCCGATGGCGCATTCTACCTTTATGCCGACGTCTCGGATCTGACGGATGACAGCGAGGTCTTCACGAGACGGATGCTGGAGGAAGCCGGCATTGCCGCGACACCGGGCATCGATTTCGACCCGGCGAGAGGGCGCAGCTTCGTCCGCTTTTCCTATGCCGGCACAACGGCGGCCATGGCCGTGGCCGCAAAAAGATTGCGCGACTGGCGCCGATAGGGCCAGCCGCGCTCTGAACGTCTTAGGTCTTACGACCCGATCAGCGCCGCTGCCACCAGCCGCGCTTCGTGCCGCGCGGCTTCGGCGAGGGCGGAGGCGAGCCGGCATCCTTTGCCGCGGCTTCGGCTAATTCCCGGTCAGCTTCCTGATCAGGCTCCAGCCTTTCGCCGCCGCTTTCAGCAGCGGGTTCTGTGTAGCCTCGTCCATTGGGCTTGCCGACGCCGTTAGGTCCGTACCCTTCGCTTGGCTCGCTTTCGCTGCGAAAGGTACTGGTATCAGGACGGGGCGCCTCCTCTGACTTGACGGGGGCCTGCTCCGCTTCGAGACCTACCGACTTAGCCGTCTCGGGCTCGCTTTCTGCGGCTGTCTCGCGTCTCTCCGGCCTGCGCCGCTGACGGTCCTCGCGACCACGCGCCTTCTCCGACCCTCCGCGCGGCTCGTCGCCGGCATCCTGCTCTCCGCCTTGAGCCGAAACCTCGCCTTCCCGGACGCGCTGCTGACGCCCGCCGCGTCTGCCGCGGCGGCGCGACCGCCTGCGCTGGCCGGAGCTGTCCTCCGCCCCCTCGGGGCCAGCGCGGACCTCCACCGGCGCTTCCTCCTCGGCGGTCTCGTCGTCGACGAAGCCTTCATCGGCGTCGTCATAGGACGCGCGCACGACGTTTTCGCGATTGTCCGGGCCATCGTTGTGGCCGCGTCTGCGGCGTCTGCGGCGGCGCGAACGTCCCCCCCGATCGTCGCCCGCCGCCTCGCCGCCATCCGACTCGAAGGGCTGGATGATCCGGTCCGACTGCGTCACCGCAGCCGGCGCAGCGCCGGCTGAAGGCGTCGCCGCGGCAACTTTTTCGATATAGAAATTGGCGCCATGCATGCGGTCGCTGGCGGCGACGCTGACAGTCACGCCGTGGCGGCTCTCAATATCGCGGAGATAGCTGCGCTTCTGATTGAGGATGTAGAGCGACACCTCCGTCGAGGCGACGGCGTTGAGATCGCAAGGATCGTTGGCCCGCAGCCAGTCCTCGAGGCTCCGCAGCACCGAGAGCGCAACGGATTCGGTCGAGCGCACGAAGCCAGTGCCCTGGCAGTGCTGGCAAGGGCTGGTCGAGCCTTCGACCATGCCGGTCCGCAGACGCTGGCGGGACATTTCGAGCAGCCCGAACGGGCTGATGCGGCCGACCTGGATGCGCGCCCGGTCATTGCGCAGACATTCTTTGAGCCGGCGCTCGACGGCGCGGTTGTTGCGCTTTTCCTCCATGTCGATGAAATCGGCGACGATCAGACCGGCAAGATCGCGCAGGCGGAGCTGGCGTGCAATCTCTTCGGCCGCTTCCAGATTGGTCTTGAGCGCGGTGTCCTCGATCGAATATTCCCGCGTCGCCTTGCCAGAGTTCACGTCGATGGCGACCAGCGCCTCGGTCTGGTTGATGATGATATAGCCGCCGGAGGGCAGGGTGACCTGCGGGCTGAACATCGCATTGAGCTGACGCTCGACCTCGTGACGGGTGAAGATCGGTTCGGGGTCCTTGTAGGGCTGCACGTTCTTGGCGTGGCTCGGCATCAGCATCCGCATGAAGTCCTTGGCGTCGCGATAGGCGTCGTCGCCCGCGACCAGCACTTCGTCGATCTCGCGGTTGTAGAGATCGCGGATTGAGCGCTTGATCAGGTCGCCCTCTTCATAGACAAGGCAGGGCGCGCTGGATTTGAGGGTCAGATCGCGGACATTCTCCCAGAGCCGCAGGAGATATTCATAGTCGCGCTTGATCTCGGTCTTCGTCCGTGCCGCGCCGGCGGTGCGGATGATCAGGCCCATGCCCTTGGCGACATCGAGTTCGGCGGCGATTTCGCGAAGCCGCTTACGGTCGCTCGGCGAGGAAATCTTGCGCGAGATGCCGCCGCCGGAGCCGGTATTCGGCATCAGGACGGTATAGCGGCCGGCGAGCGACAGATAGCTCGTCAGCGCTGCGCCCTTATTGCCGCGCTCTTCCTTGACGACCTGGACCAGCATTATCTGGCCGCGCCGGATGACTTCTTGGATCTTGTAGCTGCGACGGCGCCGGCGATGGCGCTGCGGCAGTTCCTCGAGAGCGTCTTCGCTGCCGACGGACTCGACATGGTCGCCGTGATCTCCGCGACCGTTGGCATGGCGACTGTTGAATCTTGCATCGGCGACGCCGCCTGCCTCGCCGACATCGTCGTCGTCATCCTCATCGTCGTCCGCCGCTTCCGCCTTGCGGTCGTCGGAGGCGTCGTCAGCTTCGGAATGGCCTGCCGTCTCGGCCTCGTCATGAGGAGCATTGTCCTCGACGATCACCGCTGAATAGCGCGTCGCCGGCAGGGCGGCTTCCAATGCTGCCGCCTGAAGCTGCGGATCGATCTCGTCATCCGCATGAGCGTCGTCATCCGGGTGACCGCTTGCCTCGGCGGCGGCCTTCATGCCTTCGGCCTCGGCGGCCGCGCCATTGCCGTCGTCATCCTCGGCGAGGTCGTCATGCGACTTGGCTTCGCCGCCGCCCTGCCGCTCTTTCGCGCTCGCCTCCGCCCTGTCCTCGCTGTCCGCAGACGCAGCGAAGCTTTCCTGCTCTTCTTCCTGCTTCAGCGCCTGCCTCTCGGCGAGCGGAAGCTGGTAATAATCCGGATGGATTTCGTTGAAGGCCAGAAAACCGTGGCGATTGCCACCGTAATTGACGAAAGCGGCCTGTAAGGACGGCTCTACGCGCGTCACCTTCGCGAGGTAAATGTTCCCGCGAAGCTGTTTCTTCGACGCCGATTCATAGTCGAATTCTTCGACCCGGTTGCCGCGCAGCACCACAACCCGGGTTTCCTCCGGGTGGGTGGCGTCGATAAGCATTTTATTTCCCATGTTATTCTTGTCTCCCGCGCGCCCGTGTCGCGGAGATCAGCGAGGAATTTGGCTTGACCTGAGCGTCGCATCCGCACTGGGGCACGCATTATTGATCGGCGCCTGGCGGCGACGCGGCGGTCCACGGCGAAACGAGACACTCCGTCTCGCGGGGCGAAGCCCGCATGGAGGCGGTTTGTACTCATTGTTTCGTGCGTGGCGCGCATGTCAGAACCGGGGCGCGAACAGTGTTATCTTTAGCTACGGACATCTCGCACGGCCTTTCGCGCCGCGACGTCCAAATCCATTGTTTCGGGGCGGAGACTGCGACAATTCTCACAGGCAATCCACGCCACGTTCCCCTGCGCGGTACGAAATCTGCGCGAGGAACGAAAAACCCGCTTAGGGGCCGATCCGCGCCTTTCGGTAAATCCGTCAGTTGCGGTGCCAAATGCGCAAATCACTTTCCGTAAACCTGGCCCAACCGGGCGCAGCATCGCGAGACAAAGAGATTTGCCGCTGGGTCATTGCGAAGATTCGGTCTTGTTCGCGACGTTCATTGCGCGACAAGGCCCGTGCTTCCGCGATCTGACCCTTGCGAGTCGAAACTATTACTGCCTGTTGTTCCGCTCGGCAAGTGCCAGCTGCACCGGCATGTGTGCGTAACACGCAAATCACAACGCTACCTTAATTCTCATCTTTATCATTCAGCCCAAAACCAGCATATTGCGCATGCCCTCGATCGAGGACGGCGGGAGAGGAGTATCAAGGTGCCGATGGGTGCGAATCCGGCGAGGCTCGCAGGTGTTCTTTTCATCCTCGTGGCCGCGCTTATGGCTGTGGCGCGTCCCGTTCAGGCTGCTGGCGGCGAGGGCTCGGCCGTTGCCAAGGACGCTCGCGTCGGCGGCGATCTGACCAGAACCCGATTTGTCGCCGATCTGTCCGAGACCGTCGATTTCCGCGCCTTTGTACTCTCCGATCCCTACCGCGTCATCGTCGACCTGCCGGAGGTCAAATTTCTGATGCCGAGCGGCGTGGGCGGTGAGGGCAAGGGGCTCGTCAGCGCCTTTCGCTATGGCCTCTTCGCGCCGGGGAAATCCCGTATCGTCATAGATGTGGTCGAGCCGGTTCTCATAGACAAGGCCTTCGTTCGCGCGGCGGAAGGGAATCAGCCGGCGCGCCTCGTTATCGACCTGGTGCGCACGACACCGGAGGAGTTCGAGAAGCAGCGCAAGCGGCAGACCATTCTGCGCTCAATCGCGCCCGGCAATTTCCAGACCAGCACCGAGGAACTCGGGAAGGATAAAATCAGCGGTGAAAAATCCGCTAAGAGCAAGCCTGTGGTCGTCCTCGACCCCGGCCATGGCGGCGTCGATCCGGGCGCGATCAGCACGAGCGGCCTTTATGAGAAGAACATCGTATTTGCCTTCTGCAAGGTCCTGAAGGCCAAGCTGGAGGCCACCGGCCGCTACAAGGTCCTCATGACGCGCGATGACGACATCTTCCTTCCGCTCGATGCCCGGGTTGAATTCGCGCGCAAGGAGCAGGCCGATCTCCTCCTGTCCGTTCACGCCGACGCGCTCAACGTCAAAAATCCGTTTATCGGCGGAAAGAACGCGCGGGAGGTCAGGGGCGCCACCATCTACACCTTGTCCGAAGAGGCATCGGACGAGATGGCCAAATATATTGCGGCGCACGAAAACAAATCCGATATACTCGCCGGTATCGAACTGCCGTCCGTCTCGGACGACGATCTCGCCAGCATTCTCATCGATCTGATGCACCGGGAAACCAAGAATCTCTCCGTAACCTATTCAAAGCTGCTGGTCGACGATCTCAGGGGGACGACCGAATTGACGGGGACGCCTCATCGTTTTGCCAACTTCCGGGTATTAAAGGCGCAGGATGTCCCCTCGGTGCTCTTGGAACTCGGTTATTTGAGCAATGTCGAGGACGAAAGAACCTTGACCTCGGATGAGTGGCGGTCAAAGGTGTCCGCAGCGATCGTGGAGTCGATCAACGCCTTTTTCGCCAAGCGTATGGTTAGCGTGCCCGGCTAGTGCCCCGTCTCCGAATTGCCTTCATCTTTGCCGCAAGCTCGCCAAGGCAATTCGCAGACAAGAGACACTAGCAAACTCAGGGTCTCTACTGTGGCTTACGTCTCGCAAAGGCCTTTTCGGACCCGCAGCGAAACGTTAAGGCAATCGCGAGACGTAAGCCACAGTAGTCGGCCGAGACGAAGTCGCTGCGGGTGCGGTCGATAGCAAGCCAGATCGGGAACAAAGCAGCCTATGTCTCTACATGCTCCCATGATGCCGCCGCCGGGGAAGCAAAAGCGCCGGAGAAGCTTGGTGTTGCGCTTTCTTGGCTTCGCCTTCGCGGCGGGCGGCATTCTGTTCGCCGTCGGCGCCGCTGTGGCGGCCTATTTCCTCTGGCAGATTTCACGCGACCTCCCCGATTATGAGAAGCTCAACAATTACGAGCCGGCGGTGATGACGCGCGTGCACGCCAATGACGGCAGCCTGATCGGCGAGTTCGCGCGCGAGAAGCGCATCTATCTGCCGATCCAGGCGATCCCGAAACGGGTGATGTACGCTTTCGTCTCCGCCGAGGACCAGAATTTCTTCCAGCATACCGGCATCGACATGCAGGGCATCGCCCGCGCCATGATGGCCAATTTCACCAAATTCCTCAGCGGCGGCGGCCATATGGAGGGTGCCTCGACGATCACGCAGCAGGTCGCCAAGAACTTCCTGCTCACCAACGAGCGCAGCATGATGCGCAAGATCAAGGAGGCGATCCTCGCCATCCGCATCGACCGCGCCTTCTCGAAAGAGAAGATCCTAGAGCTTTATCTCAACGAGATCTATCTCGGCATGGGCTCCTACGGAGTCGCGGCGGCAGCGCTGAACTATTTCGGCAAGGAGTTGAAGGACCTCAATATCGAGGAGGCGGCGTATCTCGCAGCGTTGCCCAAGGCGCCGAACAACTACAATCCCTTCCGCCATCATGAACGCGCGCTCGCCCGGCGGAACTGGGTCATCCAGCGCATGGCGGAAGACGGCCGCATCACACAGGAGGAGGCGGAGAACGCTCAGAAGCGGCCTCTGGCCATCACCCCGCATCCGCTCGGTGGCAATCTCTTCGCCGCCGAATATTTCGCCGAAGAGGTGCGCCGCACGCTGATCGACCTCTATGGCGAGGACAATCTCTATGGCGGCGGCCTGTCGGTGCGCACGACGCTGGATCCGAATTTGCAGCGGTTTGCCCGCGCCGCCCTCCGCGAGGGGCTGGTGCGCTATGACCGCAAACTGGGCTATCGAGGCCCGGTCAAGCGGATCAGCATCGACGGAGACTGGGGACCGCCGCTTGCCGATATCGACATTGCGTCGGATCTGGCGCCCTGGCAGCTCGGGGTGGTCGTCAACGTCAACGCCCAGCGCGCCGTCGTCGGGCTGAGGCCGGAAAAATCTGCGTCAGGGAAAGTCGAGAAGGACCGCAAGACGGTCGATGTGCCACTCAAGAATGTGAGCTGGGCGCGGCCGGTCGAAGTCGAGCTCGAACGGCCACGTACGGCTCGGCAAGAAGCCGAAGACCGTCACCGATGTTCTCTCCCGCGGGGACGTCATCTATGTCGCTCCGAAAGAGGAAGTGAACAAGGATGACGATGACGATGAGAAGGACGAGGCCGGCACCGCCGACGGCTGGCGTCTCGTCCAGATCCCGCAGATCGAAGGCGCGATCATCGTTCTCGACCCGCATACCGGCCGGGTGCTGGCCGATGTCGGCGGCTTCAGCTTCGCCTCGAGCCAGTTCGACCGGGCGATTCAGGCTAAGCGCCAGCCGGGTTCAGCCTTCAAGCCGATCGTCTATGCGGCGGCGCTCGACAATGGCTACACGCCGTCGAGCATCGTGCTGGACGCGCCACTCGCCATCGAGCAGGGCACCGGTCAGGACCTCTGGAAGCCGGAAAACTACGAGAACAAGTTCTACGGCCCTTCGACGCTGAGGCTGGGATTGGAGAAGTCGCGCAATCTGATGACGGTGCGCCTCGCCCAGGATCTCGGCATGCCGCTGATCTCCGAATATGCGCGGCGGTTCGGCGTCTACGACGATCTGCCCTCGCTTCTGTCGATGGCGCTGGGTGCGGGCGAGACGACGCTGCTGCGCCTGTCAACGGCCTATGCCACCTTCGTCAATGGCGGCAAGAAGGTGCAGGCAACGCTGATCGACCGCATCCAGGACCGCTACGGCAAGACCATCTGGCGGCACGACACGCGGAAATGCCCGGACTGCGCCGCCACCGACTGGCACAATCAGCCAGAGCCGGCGCTTCCCGATAACCGGCCACAGATCCTCGATCCTCTGACCGCCTATCAGATGGTTTCGCTCATGGAAGGCGTCGTCAAAAGAGGCACCGGCTGGCGCGTCTCGAAGGTGGGCAAACCGCTCGCCGGCAAGACGGGCACCACGAATGACGAAAAGGACGCCTGGTTCGTCGGCTTCTCGCCCGATCTGGTTGCCGGTGTGTTCATGGGCTATGATTCGCCGAAGCCGATGGGCAGGGGCGAGACCGGCGGCGGCGTCGCTGCGCCGGTGTTCCGCGATTTCATGAAATGGGCGCTGGCCGACAAGCCCGCCATACCGTTCCGCGTGCCGCCGGGCATCAAGCTGGTCCGCATCGATGCCAAGACCGGAATGCGCGCAACGCCGGGATCGACCGACAAGACGATCCTCGAAGCCTATAAGCCGAATGAAGAGCCGCCGGACCCGTTCTCCTTCGTCACCTATCCGGGCGCCGACACCTCATCGGGCGAGTCGGGTGGAGGCGGCGGCGTCAGCGTCGGCACCGGCTATTCCAAGCAGCCACAGGCCGGCGGACTCTATTGACGGCCTCAACCGAACGAAAGGCGGCTCCTCAGCGTTAGGAGCTGCCTGCAGCTATTTCTGACGGAGAGAACAACATGCGTGCCGAAACGCAGGCGATTGTCGATCAGATCCGCGAGTCCCTCGCGCTCTTGCGGAGGCATCTTTGACTGGGACAAATCCAACGTGCGCCTGAAGGCGCTGAATGCCCTCGCCGAATCCCCCGATCTATGGAACGACCCGCAGAGAGCGCGGTCGGTAATGCGCGAGCGCCAGCAGCTCGAAGAGGCGATCGCCGCCTATAGCGAGCTCGAGCGCGGGCTCGAAGACAACATCGGCCTCATCGAACTGGGCGAGGAGGAGGGCGACAGCGAGGTCGTCGCCGAAGCCGAGACGGCGCTTACCGCTCTCGCCCGCACCGCGCAGAAACGCGAGGTCGAAGCGCTGCTGTCCGGGGAGGCCGACGCCAATGATGCCTATCTCGAAGTCCATGCCGGCGCCGGCGGCACGGAGAGCCAGGACTGGGCGCAGATGCTCACGCGCATGTATATGCGCTGGGCGGAGGACCATCGCTTCAAGACCGAGCTGATCGAGGAAAGCGCCGGCGAAGAGGCCGGCATCAAGTCGGCGACCCTGCTGATCAAGGGACCGAATGCCTATGGCTGGCTGAAGACCGAGTCTGGCGTGCATCGGCTGGTGCGCATATCGCCTTTCGATTCCAATGCCAGACGCCATACCAGCTTTGCCTCGGTTTGGGTCTACCCTTCTGTCGACGACGCCATCAACATCGAGGTGAACGAGTCCGATTGCCGCATCGATACCTATCGTTCGAGCGGCGCGGGCGGCCAGCATGTGAACACGACGGACAGCGCCGTTCGCATCACACATATTCCAACCGGCATTGTCGTGCAGTGCCAGAACGAGCGCTCGCAGCACAAGAACCGCGCCACCGCCTGGGCCATGTTAAAGGCGCGGCTCTATGAGCAGGAGTTGAAGAAGCGGGAAGAGGTGGCGCAGGCCGAGGCTGCCAGCAAGACCGAGATCGGTTGGGGACACCAGATCCGCTCCTATGTGCTGCAGCCTTATCAGCTCGTGAAAGATCTGCGCACCGGCATCGAAAGCACCAATCCCTCGGCGGTGCTCGACGGCGATATCGACGCCTTCGTCGAGGCGGCGCTGGCGCAGCGCATCCATGGCGGCGGGCCGGCTCAGGTCGAGGATCTGGCTTAGGCGAGCGGCGGGTGCCGTGCTGAAAACTATCCGCCGCTTCGCCGAAATCAATCCCCAGTCGGAACGACGCCGCTGCCTTCCATCATCAGCATGACGGTGCGCTCGGGCGCCCGTGTCCGGTGCAGCACGCCTCTCGGCACGGTGAAGCCCTGTTGCGGCTTGAGCTCCACGGTTTCGCCCTCCAGCTCGATGAGCAGCTTGCCCTCGAGCACCAGAAAGAATTCATCCTCCTCGTCGTGCTTGTGCCAGTGAAACTCGCCTTTGACGACGCCGAGGCGTATGACGCAATCATTCACCCGGCAAAGGCTTTGGTTGAACCATGGCTGCTTGACGGCGGCGGCAAGGGCCGGCACGTCGATGAGACGGAGATCGCCGATGCCGATATCGGTGTTGATGGAATAGCTCTGCATGTCGGCCTCTTGTGTGCTGAACGAATGCGCCCTCGATAATGGGAAGGGATGATGGCATTAATTAGGAAATTAGGAAACTAACTAAGTGGATCTCACCGGCATCATGCGTGCCCTGGCCAATGAGCGGCGGCTCCAGATCCTCGACTGGCTCAAGGATCCGCGCGCATATTTCAGCCCGCAGAAGGACGGCGATCTGGTCGAGGACGGCGTTTGCGGCTTGCTGATTGCGGAAAAGCTCGGCGTGACGCAGCCGACCTTGAGCGAGCACATGAAGCTCTTGACGCAGACGGGGCTGGTCGACGCCAAGCGCATCAAGCAATGGACATTCTATCGGCGCAATGAGGAGCGGATCCGCACGATAAAGGCGCTGATTTCGGACGCAATATAAAAGCTGCTTCTCGGCAGCGGCGCGAAAGGCGCGCAGAGCCAATATCTGCGGCAGTTTAGCGCGCTCCCGGCCCGTAAATCGGGGCAATCCTGATGCCTTGCGCGCCCGCCTAAAATCTGTCATTTTCGTTAAAGGTAGGTCAGCTTTGCTGTCCTTTGCGACCCGACACCCTCGCTCGCCTTTCGTTTCTCGTCGGAAATGAGACGGGCGAGGCTAGCTGCGCGCAAAAGGCAATAAACAAGCGGCGGGCTGATCCCCTTGGCTGGCAGGGTGGTGGACACGGGTTCCGCGTACAAGCGGGATCGCCCCCGAGTTCGACCGTCCGCGTTGGTCCATGCACGCAGCATCCGTGGGGCCCCTTGGGGAGGGACGGTCCGCTGCGCAACATCCGGCTCGGCAGTCGCCGCCGGTTCCAATGCATATCGAGGCACTGAAGACAGCTATGACGGAACGGATGCCTGACAGCGCCGCCCAGTCTGCTAAGACGCAGGGCGGTGACGCGTTTCTGCGCGCCAAAGGTCTTTATCGGCCTGAATTCGAGCGCGATGCCTGCGGCATCGGACTGATCGCCGACATCAAGGGCCGCAAGAGCCACGAGATGATCGAGGCCGGGCTGAAAATCCTGGTCAATCTGACCCATCGTGGTGCGGTTGGGGCCGATCCGCTGGCGGGGGACGGCGCCGGAATGCTCATCCAGATCCCGCATGAATTCTTTGCCGCCGAAGCTGAGCGGCTCGGCTTTTCGCTGCCGGAGCCCGGCGACTATGGCGTCGGCCAGCTCTTCATGCCACGCGATCCCGAGTCGCGCAGGCGCTGCGAGTCCATCGTCGAGGAGGTCATAGCCTCCGAGGGGCAGGCGGTTCTCGGCTGGCGCGACGTGCCGGTCGACAATCGCGGCCTGCCGAAGATCGTGAAGGAGTCCGAGCCGGTCCACCGGCAGGTCTTCATTGGCCGCGGTCCGGGCCTCCCGGATCAGGATGTGTTCGAGCGCCGGCTCTACATCATCCGCAAGGTGATCTCGAACCGCATTCTCGCCGAGCTCGGGAGGGCGGGCGCCGAATATTACCCCGTCTCGATGTCGTTGCGGACGGTCGTCTATAAGGGCATGTTCCTCGCCTTTCAGCTCGGCGAGTACTATCAGGACCTGCACGATCCGCGCTTCAAATCGGCGCTTGCCCTGGTGCATCAGCGCTTCTCAACCAACACCTTTCCGTCCTGGCGGCTCGCCCATCCCTACCGGCTCGTCGCGCACAACGGCGAGATCAATACGCTGCGCGGCAACGTCAACTGGATGGCGGCGCGTCAGGCGAGCGTATCGTCACCGCTGTTCGGCGAGGATATCGGGAAGCTCTGGCCGATCTCCTATGAGGGCCAGTCGGACACTGCCTGCTTTGACAATGCGCTCGAATTCCTGGTGCAGGGCGGCTATTCGCTGGCCCACGCCATGATGATGCTGATCCCGGAGGCCTGGGCCGGCAACCCGCTCATGGATGAGAAGCGCCGCGCTTTCTACGAATATCACGCCGCGCTGATGGAGCCTTGGGATGGCCCCGCCGCGGTCGCCTTCACCGATGGCCGCCAGATCGGCGCCACGCTCGATCGCAACGGCCTGCGCCCCGCCCGCTATTTCGTCACCAGCGACGACAAGGTGATCCTCGCCTCGGAAATGGGCGTGATGCCCTATCCGGAGGACAAGATCGTGCAGAAATGGCGTTTGCAGCCCGGCAAGATGCTGCTGATCGACCTCGATAAGGGCCGCATCGTTTCCGACGAGGAGATCAAGGCCGAGCTGGCGAACAGCCACCCGTTCCAGGACTGGCTCGACGCCGGACAGATCCGCGTCAGCGATCTGCCGCCGCCCGGTCCCGCCGCGCCGAAATCGAACATCGCGCTGCTCGACCGCCAGCAGGCTTTCGGCTACACCGAGGAAAGCTGGAAATTCATCATGCAGCCGATGGTCGAAGGCGGCCAGGAGGCGATCGGCTCGATGGGCACGGATACGCCCGTCTCGGCTTTGTCGAACAAGCCAAAGCTGTTGCACACCTATTTCAAGCAGAACTTCGCCCAGGTCACCAACCCGCCGATCGACCCGATCCGCGAGGAGCTGGTGATGAGCCTCGTCTCGTTCATCGGGCCGAGGCCGAATCTCCTTGATCTGGAGGGCACCTCGACGCTGAAGCGTCTGGAAGTGCATCAGCCGATCCTGACCAACGATCAGATCGAGCGGCTGCGAGCGCTGGACGGCGCGCTGAAGGTGCCGTTCCGCACGGTCACGCTCGACATCACCTATAGCGCCGATCTCGGTGCCTCGGGCCTGGAAAAGGCTGTCGAGTCTCTGACGGCGCAGGCCGAGCGCGCGGTCCGCGACGGCTATAACATCATCATCGTCTCCGACCGCGCGGTGAGCCCGGAGCGCATCCCGATCCCGTCGCTGCTTGCCACCTCCGCCGTACATCATCACCTGATCCGCAAAGGGCTGCGCACATCCGTCGGCCTGGTGGTCGAGACCGGCGAGGCGCATGAGGTGCATCAGTTCTGCACCCTGGCGGGTTACGGCGCCGAAGCGATCAATCCCTATCTCGCCTTCGAGACCATCGAGCTGATGCTGTCCGAGATCGAGGAGCCGATCGACTATTGCGAGGCGGAAAAACGCTTCATCAAGGCGGTCAACAAGGGGATCCTCAAGGTGATGTCCAAGATGGGCATCTCCACCTACCAATCCTATTGCGGCGCCCAGATCTTCGACGCGGTCGGGCTCAGATCCGATTTTGTGGTGAAATATTTCACCGGCACGCACACTCAGGTGGAAGGCGTCGGCCTCAGTGAAATCGCCAGCGAGACCGCTGAGCGGCACCGTCTCGCCTTCAGCGATGCGCCGGTGCTTCGCAATGCCCTCGAAGTCGGCGGCGAATATGCCTATCGCCTGCGCGGCGAGGCGCATATGTGGCGTCCGGAAACGGTGGCCAGTCTTCAGCATGCCGTGCGCGCCAATCTCCCGGAGAAGTTCCGCGAGTTCTCGCGCACCGTGAACGATCAGAGCGAACAGCTCATGACCTTGCGCGGCCTCTTCCGCATCAGGAATGCGGATGAAATCGACCGCGCGCCGATCCCGCTCGATGAGGTCGAGCCGGCGGTGGATATTGTCAAGCGCTTCTCGACCGGCGCGATGTCCTTCGGCTCGATCAGCCGCGAGGCGCATACGACGCTCGCCATCGCCATGAACCGGATCGGCGGCAAGTCGAACACCGGCGAGGGCGGCGAGGAGACCGATCGGTACACGCCGCTGCCGAACGGCGACTCCATGCGCTCGGCGATCAAGCAGGTCGCCTCCGGCCGCTTCGGCGTTACGGCGGAATATCTCGCCAATTCCGACATGATGCAGATCAAGATGGTGCAGGGGGCCAAGCCCGGCGAGGGCGGTCAGCTTCCCGGTCACAAGGTCGATGCGATCATCGCCAAGGTGCGCCATTCGACGCCCGGCGTCGGCCTGATCTCGCCGCCGCCGCATCACGACATCTATTCGATCGAGGATCTGGCGCAGCTCATCTTCGACCTCAAGAACGTCAATCCGGCCGCCGATGTCAGCGTCAAGCTCGGCTCCGAGGTCGGCGTCGGCACGGTCGCGGCCGGCGTCGCCAAGGCGCGCGCCGACCATGTGACGATCTGCGGGTTCGAGGGCGGCACCGGCGCATCGCCCCTCACCTCGATCAAGCATGCGGGCAGCCCCTGGGAGATCGGTCTCGCCGAAACTCATCAGACGCTGGTGCTGAACGAACTTCGCGGCCGCATCGCCGTGCAGGTCGACGGCGGCATCAGAACGGGCCGCGATGTGGTCATCGGGGCGCTGCTGGGGGCCGACGAATTCGGCTTCGCCACCGCGCCGCTGATTGCCGTCGGCTGCCTGATGATGCGCAAATGCCATCTGAACACCTGTCCCGTCGGCGTCGCCACGCAGGACCCGGTGCTGCGCAAGCGCTTCAAGGGCAAGCCCGAGCACGTCATCAACTATTTCTTCATGGTGGCCGAGGAGGTGCGCGAGTTCATGGCCGCGCTCGGCGCGCGCCGCTTCGACGAGCTGATCGGCCGCTCCGACTGGTTGGACAAGGAGCGCGCCATTGCGCACTTCAAAGCCAAGGGGCTCGGTTTCGGCAATCTGTTCTTCAAGCCGGATGTCGCGCCCGATGTCGCGATCTTCAACAGCGAGCGCCAGAACCATCCCATCGACAGTGTGCTCGACCGCAAACTGATCGAGCTGGCGCGCGGCGCGATCAACGACCGTCAGCCGGTAAAGCTCGACCTGACTATCCGCAATTCGGATCGCACGACCGGGGCGATGCTCTCAGGGGCTGTCGCCAAGAAATACGGCCATGCCGGTCTGCCGGAGGATACGATCTGGATTACGCTGCGCGGCACCGCCGGACAGAGCTTCGGGGCCTGGCTCGCTCACGGCATCACGCTCGACCTCGTCGGCGATGCCAATGACTATGTCGGCAAGGGGCTTTCCGGCGGCCGCATCATTGCCCGGCCGGCCAGGGAAAGCGGCATCGTTCCGGAGAACAGCATCATCGTCGGCAACACCGTGCTTTACGGAGCGATTTCCGGCGAATGCTATTTCCGCGGCGTCGCGGGCGAGCGCTTCGCGGTGCGAAATTCGGGCGCAGTCGCGGTCGTTGAGGGAACCGGGGACCATGGCTGCGAGTATATGACCGGCGGCGTCGTGGTCGTGCTCGGCAGGACGGGCCGCAATTTCGCTGCCGGAATGTCCGGCGGCATCGCCTATGTCGTGGATGAGGACGGCACATTCGAGCAGCGCTGCAATCTGGCGATGGTCGATCTGGAGCCGATCCCGGCCGAGGAGGAGCGTATGAGCCGCTATTCGCATCAGTCGGGCGACCTTGAGGGCCACGGGCTTGTCGATGTGCAGCGCGACATGACGCGGCTCGATGCCGTCAGGCTGCGCCAGCTTATCGAGAACCACCGGCACTACACCGGCTCGGAGCGGGCGAGGCTGATTCTGGACGATTGGGCAGCCTATCTGCCCAAATTCGTGAAAGTGATGCCGGTCGAATATCGCAGGGCGCTGGAGGCGATGAGCCGCGCGCAGGCCGCCGATCAGACCGGCTTCGATGTCCTCGAAATCGGCGTGCAGATGCAAAAGGGACACTAGCCCGCCGTTTCAAGCGAATTTCCCGACAACAGCCCGCCCGTCGCTGACGATGGGCGGGCGCCAGGACGCAACCGAGAGTGCTCGCGGCCGCGGCTTTGGAGCGCGCCGACGGAAAGACGAGGAAAGCAATGGGGAAAGTCACAGGCTTTCTTGAGATCGACCGCCAGGACCGCGCCTATGTGCCGGCCGCCGACCGCGTGCGGCATTTTCGCGAATTCGTCATTCCGCTGGAGGACCGCGACGTCAGCCGCCAGGCGGCGCGCTGCATGGACTGCGGCATTCCCTATTGCCACACTGGCTGCCCGGTCAACAATCAGATCCCCGACTGGAACGACCTCGTCTATCACGACGACTGGCGCGAGGCCTCGCTCAACCTGCATTCGACCAACAATTTTCCCGAGTTCACCGGCCGGGTCTGCCCTGCTCCTTGCGAGGCGGCCTGCACGCTCAACCTCGAAGACGCGCCGGTGACGATCAAGACGATCGAATGCGCCATCGTCGACAAGGCCTGGGAGGAGGGCTGGATCGCTGCGCAACCTCCCGAGCAGAAGACCGGTAAACGGGTGGCGATCGTCGGTTCGGGGCCTGCCGGGCTTGCGGCGGCTCAGCAGCTTGCCCGCGTCGGCCATGATGTGCATGTCTTTGAGAAATACGCCTATCCGGGCGGGCTTCTGCGCTACGGCATCCCGGATTTCAAAATGGAGAAATGGCTCGTCGAGCGGCGCGTTCGCCAGATGGAAGCCGAGGGCGTCACCTTCCATTGCAATATGCAAATCGGCGTCAAGAAGTCCGCCTCCGAGCTCGAAGCCGAGTTCGACGCCGTGCTGCTCGCGGGCGGCGCGGAGAAGGCGCGCGACCTGCCGATCGAGGGCCGCGATCTTCACGGCATCGAATTCGCCATGAATTTTCTGCCGCAGCAGAACCGGCGCATTTCCGGCGAGCCGCTCGGACCGGTCGAGCCGATCCTGGCCTCCGGCAAGCATGTCATCGTCATCGGCGGCGGCGATACCGGTTCGGATTGTATTGGCACCTCCTTCCGCCAGGGCGCGATCAGCGTCACCCAGCTCGAAATCCTGCCCCGGCCTCCGGTCAAAGAGGACAAGCTGCTGACCTGGCCGAACTGGCCTTTGAAAATGCGGACCTCGTCGAGCCAGGCCGAAGGTGCCGAGCGGGATTGGGCGGTAATGACGACGCGCTTTTCCGGCAGGAACGGCCGGGTCGAGACGCTTCACTGCGTCAGAATCGACGAGAGGATGAAGCCGATTCCCGGAATGGACTTCGAGCTGAAGGCCGATCTCGTGCTTCTCGCCATGGGGTTTGTCAGTCCGGTGCACGAAGGCATGGTCGAGGAACTCGGCCTGGAGCTTGACGCGCGCGGCAACATCAAGGCGAACGAGCGCGAATATCGCTCCAGCCGCGACAAGATCTTCACCGCCGGCGATATGCGACGCGGCCAGTCGCTGGTCGTCTGGGCCATCCGCGAAGGCCGGCAGGCGGCGCACGCCATCGACAAATATCTGATGGGCCACACGGACCTGCCGCGCTGACGGCTCCTTAGGCTTTTTCCCTTAATCTCGGAGATATGGGCAGACGCGGGGTGCGGCCGCGGCGTCCTTCCGTCTTGCATTCGGTTGGATGAGGCCGGATATTGCGCGCTCGCCGGAAGGTCGGATTCTCGAGAGGGACTTGCGAATGGTGGCAGTGTGGCTGCGGCGCGTCTTGCGCGCTCGCTCACGGAAGTCGACTGCGCTCATTGCGCTGATCATCGGCGCGGTCGGCATCTTTGCCGCAGCGGCGGCGCAGAAAGCCGACATCTCCAAGCTGACGCCGCAAGCCATCAAGATCACCGCCATACCCTTCACCTTCGACAACGCCGACTCCAAGCGCCGTGTTTTCGGCCGGCTGGAATGGCGCGGCGGCCTCGCGCTTTTGGTGCTCTCGCCGTTCTTCGGCGGCTATTCCGGGCTTTCGCTGACGGCTGACGGCGGCGAGATGCTGGCGATTTCCGACTCGGGAAGCTGGCTAAGCGCGAAAATCATCTCCAAGGACGGGCAGCTCGTGGGAGTGAAAGACGCCCGGATCGGTCCGATTACGCAAAGGGACGGCCGCCCCCTGCAGCGCAGCAGCGACCGGGACGCAGAGTCTCTGGCGGCCCTTCAGCAAGGCAAGAGCCTTGACGGGCATTATCTTATCGGCTTCGAGGGGCATCACCGGATCGAGGACTATGTCTTCCGCAAAGGCGTGCTGCAGGGACCGGTCGGTCGGCGGCCGCTTCCGCCGCAGCTCAAGGGCATGCCCCGCAATCAAGGGCTCGAGGGCATCACGCTTTTACGCGGCGGACCTTACGCCGGCGCGCTTGTCGCCTTTGCCGAGCGAAAGCTGACGAAACAGGGAAACCACACCGGCGCGCTGGTCATCGCGGGCAAGCCCAATCCGCTGTTTCTTAAGCGCACGGGTGAGTTCGATGTGACCGATCTGGAGAGCTTGAAGGACGGCAGCCTCTTGGTGCTGGAGCGCAGCTTTATCCCGGCGACGCTGAAGCTGGATAGCAGGTTGCGGCTGATCCCGGCGCAGGAAATCAAGCCAGGAGCGCTTTTGCAGGGCGAGGTGCTGTTCAGCGCCGATCAGCGTTACCGGATCGATAATTTCGAGGGGATGGCCGTCACCGAGGAAGGCGGCGAGACGCTGATCACGCTGATCTCGGACGATAATTTCAACTTTTTTCAGAGCACGCTTCTGGCGCGCTTTGCTCTGAAACCGCGCTGAAGCCTCAGCTTGCCGCGGCTTCCGCTTCGGCGGGCGTGACCTTGGCCTTCTGGATCTCGCGCTTCAGGCGCAGCATCCGGTCCGACAGATCCTCGTTCTTCGCCTTCAGCAGAAACGCGTCGAGTCCGCCGCGATGCTCGACCGAGCGCAGCGCATGCGCGCTGATCCGCATCCGGACGCTTCTCTTCAGCGTATCGCTGAGCAGCGTCACCTCGCAGAGATTGGGCAGAAAGCGCCGTTTGGTCTTGATCTGCGAGTGAGAGACAAGGTGGCCGACTTGGGCGTTCTTGCCCGTTAGCTCGCACCGGCGGGACATGGGTTTCTCCAGCTCGTCGAAGTCTTGATGGTTTCGGAAATAAAAAGCCACCGCGATGCGGCAGCATATTGCCGGAATGTATAGAGAGCGCTGGCCAGTTCGTCAAGTTGCGTGCGCCGGAAACGAGCGGAGATTTGTGCACCGGCTCGCGCGGCAAATCTAAACCCCGGCCCCGTAAATCGAACGAAATTGCGCCTATCCGCCCAACAGAATTGCAAGCCCTCTATGTTAGACAGGTCATCACAACCAACAGGTGAGGCATTGTTATGCGTGGAAAAACCATCCTGCCGTCGGCATTAGCGGCGGCTCTCGGGCTGGTCGCCAGTGCGGCGGCCGCTCTTGCAGACCCCGGCGTTGCCGCCGACAAGATCGTTTTCGGCCAGGCCGCTGCCCTAGAAGGCCCCGCCGCGGCGCTCGGCACGGGCATGCGCGACGGCATTCAGGCCGCTTTCGCTGAAGTCAACAAGAAGGGCGGCGTGCATGGCCGCAAGCTGGAGCTGATCTCGGTCGATGACGGCTATGAGCCGAACAAGTCCATCGAGGCGACCAAGAAGCTGATCAATGACGACAAGGTCTTCGCGCTGATCGGCCCCGTCGGCACGCCGACATCCTCCGCCACCCAGCCGATCGCCACCGAGGCCGGCGTTCCTTTCATCGGGCCGTTCACGGGCGCCGAATTTCTGCGCAATCCCTTCAAGCCGAATGTCGTCAATGTCCGCGCCTCCTACTTCCAGGAGACCGAGGAGATGGTCGAACGGCTGACCAAGGACCTCGGCGTCAAGAAGATCGCCATTCTCTACCAGGATGACGGTTTCGGCCGCGCCGGTCTTGCCGGCGTGCAGAAAGCCCTCGACAAGCGGGGCATGAAGCTCGTCGCCGAAGGCAACTATGAGCGCAATACCGTGGCGGTGAAGAGCGCGCTGCTCAACATTCGCAAGGGCAATCCCGAAGCGGTGATCATGATTGGCGCCTATAAGCCCTGCGCCGAGTTCATCAAGCTCGCCCGCCAGGTGAAGCTTAACGCCACCTTCATCAATATCTCCTTTGTCGGCTCCAATGCTCTGGCGAAGGACCTCGGCGGCGCCGGCGATGGCGTCGTTATCACCCAGGTGGTGCCGTTCCCGGAGGACACCTCGCTGCCGGTCGTCGCCCAGTATCAGGCCGCTCTCAAAGCCGCCAATCCGAGCGCCGAGCCGGGCTTCGTCTCGCTCGAAGGCTATATGGTCGGCCGTCTGACGGTCGCGGCGCTCGAGAAGATCTCCGGCGAGCCGACGCGCAAAGCGCTGCTCGAGACGGTCATGAGCAACAGCTTCGATCTCGGCGGCGTGACGCTGACCTACGGCAAGGACGACAATCAGGGCATGGACAAAGTCTACCTGACCGTGATCCAGGCCGACGGCAAGTTCAAGCCGGTGACCGCCCTCACGCACGCTGGCGGCTGATGATACTGGGCCGGGGCCTCCGGGTCCCGGCACCTCCCCTCCTTTAATCTCGTCGGAGTTGAGCATGGCGGTCTTCTCGAACAGGGAACCCGGGCCAAGAGCGGCTAAGGCCGGCGCGGTGCATAAAGCAGGTCGCAAGGCCGGTGGCATATTTGCGCTGCTCAACAAGCTCAGCATCCGCACCAAGCTGCTCTGCGCCTTCGCGGCGGTCTGCGCCCTGACGTTGGCGGCAACGGGAGCCTCGCTCCTTTCCTACCGCCAGATCGGCGACAGTCTGGACCACATCGAGAAGGACAGCCTGCCGAGCCTGACCCATGCCCTGGGGCTCAGCCGCGCCGCTGCCGAGTTCGCCGCGGCTTCCGTCTCGCTGGCGACCAGCGAGAGCGCGGCGGAAGTCGACGCGATCAAGATGCGGCTCGCGCAGCAGCGCAAGGCAATCGCGGAGAGTCTGGACGGCCTGTCCAAAACCGGCGTTGCCAAGCCGGAGACTCTCAACGCTCTGCGTCAGGCCGCCAGCGATCTCAACGCCAGCAGCGATGAGCTCGCCGCTTCCGTCGGCGCACGCCTGCAGAAAAGAGATCAGCGCGTTGCGCTCGTCAACGATGCGCTCGCCGCCCACAAGGCGCTTACCCGCGACATGGCGCCGCTGCTCGATGACGCCAATTTCAATCTGACGCTCGGGCTGCAGTCGGCGGGTGACAATACCGACCCCGGCCAGACCAAGAAGGACCTGGAAAAGCTCGCCACCAACGAAATGCCGGTCCTCGATGCGCTGTCCTCGCTGCGGGCCGAAAGCAATACGCTCATCGGCCTGCTGACCGAAGTATCCCTGGCCCCGAGCCTAGACCTCCTGCCGCCCTTGCGTGAAAGGCTGATTGCCAACAAGGCTTCGCTCGACAAGGCTGCCGCGACCCTTGCTGCGCATGAGACGACCAAGGGGCTCACCGGAGAGCTCAAGACATTGTTGCACTTTGCCGATCCCGCTGAAGGCATCCTTCCGGTCCGGCAGGCCGAGCTCGGCGCGGTCGATACCAACTGGAAACTGGTCGCGGCCAATAAGCAGAAGTCCGCCGCTTTCATCGAACGGGTGGAGGATCTGGCCGACGAGATCCGCACGCTGGCTGCAGGTGCTGTCGAACATTCCGTGGCCGACATCACCCGCAACAGCTATTTCCTGATCGCCCTGGCGATTGCGAGCGTCGGCTGCGTCATCCTCGCTCTCTGGTTCGTCGGCCGTACGATCATCAGCCGCCTGCATCGGCTCGCCGAGGCCATCTCGGGCCTGGCCAGCGGAAAGATCGATGTCGCCGTGCCGAGTGCGGGGCAGGATGAACTGGGCCGCATTGCCGGCGCCGTGGAGACGTTCAAGCAGAATGCCATCAAGGTGCGCGAGCTCGAAGCCGAGCAGGCGCGCGAGCTGGCGAAACGTCAGCAGTGGCAGTCGGGCGTCGAAAATCTCATTGCCGCCTTCGACCGCTCGGGGCAGGAGCTCTCGGACGGGTTGACACAGGCGGCGGTCGAGATCGAGTCGACTGCGCGCAACATGTCTTCGCTCGCAACCGACACCAGCAACGGCGCGACTGTCGTGACCGAGGCGGCCGAGCGGGCCAGCTCGGCGGTGCATAATGCAGCGAGCGCGGCGGAGGAAATGTCGGCCTCGATCCGCGAGATCGCGCGCAGCATCTCTCAGTCCACGGAAACAGCGCGCGGCGCGGTCCAGGAAGCCAAGCAGGCCGACTCGATCATGCAAGGGCTCGCCAAGGCTGCCGGGGAAATCGGCGAGGTCGTCCAGCTCATCGACGATGTGGCGACGCAGACCAATCTTCTCGCCCTCAACGCCACGATCGAAGCCGCAAGGGCCGGAGAGGCCGGCAAAGGCTTTGCCGTGGTTGCGGCCGAGGTGAAGTCGCTAGCTTCCCAGACAGCCAAGGCCACCCAGGATATTCGCGACAAGATCTCCGGCATTCAGATGGCGGTGAACGATGCGGTTTCGGCGATCCGGCGCGTCGACGAAACCATCCTGCGCATCAACGAGATCGGCACCTCGATCGAGGTTGCCATTGCCCAGCAGGAGTCAGCCACCAACGAGATCGCCATCAGTACCCAGGCCGCCGCTCAAAGCGCGGCCGAGGTCGGCGACAGCATCAAGAATGTGGATAAGGCCGCCGCGACCACCGACAGCGCCGCCGACAATGTGGTCGGTGCGGCCGTCAAGCTCGGCCAGGATGCGGGGGCGCTCAAAACCCACATCAACGACTTCCTGACCAGGATCCGCGCTGCCTGACGCCTCGCGATGGCTCCGGCCGCCCATCGAATATTGCCACCGTTTTCAAGACTGCCGAGCGGCCGCTCAGGGCCTGTCGGACCGGCTTTCCGGCCCCCGCGAAACATACAATTGACGAATTTTGAAAATAAGGCATTTG
This sequence comes from uncultured Alphaproteobacteria bacterium, assembly GCA_963798805.1. Taxonomy (GTDB): domain Bacteria; phylum Pseudomonadota; class Alphaproteobacteria; order Rhizobiales; family Rhodomicrobiaceae; genus CAVZCK01. The sequence continues at coordinate 419,716 of CAWCVC010000010.1, read as the reverse complement.
ATAACGGCGCAGTGAGAGCTGACTGGGGGCCCTTTGGGGGCAGGGTCTTTGTTCCGGCACTGTCGGCCGAGGAACGCATGAAAGCCGGACAGCCTCAAAATTTGTCAAGGATTCGACATGATCGCTGTCCGCGGTTCGCATCGTAGAGTTTTTCCCGCCGCCTCCGTAATCTGCTCTCTGCTCATTCTGGCATCTTCTGCAGCCATCGGTGATCCGGCTTCGGCGAAAGAGGGGCCGAAGAAGGTAACGGCGGATTATTCGATCAATTTCAATGGCCTCAGCATCGGCTCGTTCAAGCTCTGGTCGACGATGTACGACCACGAATACAGCATGAAGGCGCGGGCGACGATCAGCGTGCTTGCCGGCATCATTTTCGAATGGCGCGGCGAGACCTCGTCCACCGGAGAGGTGATGGCCAAGCTGCCGCGCCCCTATTCCTATCGTTTCGGTTATGAGACGAGCAACAAGCACGAGTTTGTCGACGTCAAGTTCTCGAACAACAACGTCGACGAGATCGCGGTGAACCCCCCGCAACGACCGTCCGCGGCGCGCGTTCCGATCACCCGTCAGCACATGCGCAATGTTGTGGATCCGCTCAGCGCCGTCGTGATGTTGACCAATGTTGGCAGCCACAAGAGTGGCACCGAAGTCTGCACGCGCCGCCTGCCGATTTTCGACGGCAAGGCCCGGTATGACATCAGGCTGACATATAAAGCGACGAAAACGGTTACAACTAGCCAGGGCTATAGAGGCCCGGCCTATGTCTGCAAGGTGAAGTTCCTGCCGATTGCCGGCCATAAGCGCGGCGACGACGAGAGTAACTTCGCGGCGAAGAATGAAGGCATGGAACTCTGGATGATTCCGCTGGCGAAGGCGGATCTTTATGTGCCTTACTACATTTATATTCCAACGCCCGTCGGCAATGCGTCGCTGACGTCTCGGGGATTCGATGTTGAAACGGCTGACGAGGCGAAACGCGCGCTTGTCAGATAACTATTTTGCCGGAACGGCTCGAACAAAAAGCGAAACTCAGACGATTGTCTGATTCGTACACGGCTCGTTCATGATCTTTTCCAGAAGCTGTACAACACCATCTAAGACAGCCGGACGTGCCGGGGAACCGGAGTCCACAGAAGCGGGTTTCGCGACTGGCCAAACCGGCTGTGTCTGTGCTCTATGATCCAGGAGCAACCTTTGGTTGCGCATCTGCTTGCCGATGAGCGCTCATCCTTTGGGGATTCGCCTTAATGACCGAGATCGCTTCCGCTCCCGTCTCGCGCCGGACGGCTCCGGGCCATTCCGTTATCGCGGTTTTGGGACCGACAAATACCGGTAAGACCCATCTCGCGATTGAGAGAATGCTAGGTCATGAGAGCGGGTTGATCGGCCTGCCGCTGCGGTTGCTCGCGCGCGAGGTCTACGACAAGGTGGTCGCGCGCGTCGGCGAGGCGAACGTCGCGCTGATTACCGGCGAGGAGAAGATCAAGCCGGAGCGGCCGCGCTATTGGGTGTGCACGGTCGAGGCGATGCCGCGCGACATCGGCGTCGATTTCCTCGCCATCGACGAGATCCAGCTTGCCGCCGATCCGGAGCGCGGCCATGTGTTCACGGAGCGCCTTCTGTCCGCGCGCGGCGAGAGCGAGACGCTGATGCTCGGCGCGGCGACTATGGAAGGTACGATCCGGGATCTTCTGCCCGGCGCCAATTTCATCACCCGTCATCGGCTGTCGAAGCTGACCTATTCCGGTCAGAAAAAGATCACGCGGCTGCTGCGCCGTTCGGCTGTCGTCGCTTTTTCCGCAAACGACGTTTATGCCATCGCCGAGCTGATCCGGCGCCAGCGCGGCGGCGCTGCGGTCGTGCTCGGGGCGCTGAGCCCTCGCACGCGCAATGCGCAGGTCGCGCTTTATCAGTCCGGCGACGTCGATTTTCTGGTGGCGACCGATGCCATCGGCATGGGCCTCAATCTGGATGTCGATCACGTCGCTTTCGCCGGGACGCGGAAATTCGACGGCCGCGAGCACCGCGAGTTGACGCCGGGTGAACTTGGCCAGATCGCCGGCCGCGCCGGGCGTCATGTCAATGACGGCACCTTCGGCGTCACTGCCGATGTCGAGCCCTTCAGCTCCGAGATCATCTCCCGGCTGGAGAACCACGATTTCGAGCCTGTGCGAATCTTGCAGTGGCGCAACACCGCGCTCGATTTTGCCTCGCTCGACCGGCTGAAGGAAAGCCTGCGCGAGACCTCGTCCTCGCCGCGCCTGACGCGGACGCGCGCCGCGGACGACGTCATCGCGCTCGACGCGCTGAGTGCCGATCCGGTGATCCGGGCAATGGCGGGGGCTCCGGCGGCGGTCAAGCTGCTCTGGGAAGTTTGTCGGATTCCGGATTATCGCAAGATTTCCAGCGCCAGCCACGCCGATCTGACCGGCACGCTCTACAAGTTCCTGATGAGCGATGAGGGTGTAATCCCCGAGGACTGGTTCGCGAGCCAGGTCGCGCTCGCCGACCGCACCGACGGCGACATCGACACCGTGTCGAACCGCATCGCCCATATCCGCACCTGGACCTATGTCTCGAATCGCGCCGGCTGGCTCGCCGATGGGGATCACTGGCGGGAGCGCGCACGTTCCATCGAGGACAATCTGTCGGACGCGCTGCACGAGCTATTGACGCAGCGCTTCGTAGACCGGCGCACCAGCGTCCTGATGAAGAGCATGCGCGACAAGGACACGCTCTATGCCGACATCGAGCAGACGGGGCAGATCTTCGTCGAGAAGCATTATGTCGGCAAGCTGGACGGCTTCCGCTTCACACCCGACAGCTCTGCGGCCGGCGTGCACGGCAAGGCAGCGCGCCACGCGGCGGCGAAGGTGCTCGCCGTCGAGCTGAGCGACCGCGCCGGCCGGCTCTGCGACGCCAAGGACGACGTGTTCAAGCTCGAACGGCACGGCGTCATCAGTTGGGAGGGGCATGAGATCGGCCGGCTCGAAGCCGGCGAAGACCCGCTGCGCCCCACATTCGCCCTGGTCGCCGACGAGCATCTTCACGCCTCGGACAAGGAGCGCATTGTCAAGCGCGTCGAGGAATGGCTCAGCCGGACGATCGAGACGCGGCTGAAGCCGCTCGTCGATCTGTCGCGCGCCGCCGACCTGACCGGTCTCGCCCGCGGCATTGCCTTCCGACTGGTCGAGAATTTCGGCATTCTGCCGCGCGAAACCGTGTCGAGCGAAATCCGCGCGCTCGACCAGCAGGCTCGCGCCGAGCTGCGCAAATATGGCGTCCGTTTTGGGGCCTATAACATCTATTTCCCGATCCTGCTGAAGCCAGCCGCCGCCGATCTGCTTCTCTTGCTTTGGGTGCTGAAGCAGGGTGCCGGTGCCGGACTCGATCCGGCGAATCTGCCGGAGCCGCCGCGCCAGGGGCTCACCTCGGTGCCGGTCGACAAGAGTCTGCCGGAGCCGTTTTACCGCGCCGCGGGCTTCCAGATTTGCGGCTCGCGTGCCATCCGCGTCGATATGCTGGAGCGGCTGGCCGATCTTATCCGTCCACTGACGAGCTGGAAGCCGACGGCGGAGCGTCCGGAGCCGCCGGAAGGTGCGGTTGGCCGTGGCGGTTTCAAGATCCAGCCGGATATGATGTCGATCATTGGCTGTTCGGCGGAGGAGATGGGGAATGTGCTGTTTGCGCTCGGTTTCCGCCGGGAGCGCCGCCCCGTTCAGCCGAAGCCTGCGGCTTTGACTCCGAACGAGGCTGCGGAGCCGGCCAATGCCACGCGGGCCAATGGTCTGAATGCCGAGACGGAGAGTAGCGAATCTGCTGTGACGCCCGCCGAGACGAGCCAAGTGGCGATGGCGGGGGTGAATTCCATTGAAACCGCTGCGGCGGAGGAGCCATCAGAGCCGGCCGCCGATAGCGCTCAGACAGTGACGGCCGACACGGCGGAGGCGGCGACATCGGTCGAACAAACGGCTGCGGAAGAGCCGACGGCCCTAGCCGAGCCTGCGGCAGCCGAGGCGGCATCGATCGACGCCGTTGCCACCGAGCCGAACGCAGACACTGCTGCCCCCTCGGCCGAGGAATCCGCTGCAACCACCGTCTCGGAGGCCGAAGCCGCGGCGACGGTCGAGCCCGAATATGAGGAGATCTGGCGGCCCCGCCGACGCGCTCATGGCGACGAGCACCGTCCCGATCGACGCAAAGCTGCGCCGCATCGCGAGCGGCGGCATGGGAAGCGCTCAAGGAGAGGTGACTGCCGAGCCAGCCGCGAAAGCCGATGCCTCCTCGCATGAGCGCGAACGCGGGCCGCGCAAGGACGGCGACCGGGACCGGCAGCGGCACCAACAGCAGCAGCGACGGCATCCGGATCGCCGCGGCCATGCCCCAGGCAAGCCGCCGCGCACCGATCCGATCGTCAAGAGCGCCTCGCCGGCGAAACGCGGCAAGGATGCCGGAGCCGATCCGGACTCGCCCTTCGCGGCGCTCCTGCAGCTTAAAGAGCGTATGGCTCGCGCCACCCAGGACCAGGCATAAGGCGAAATGGCGGATCGCGGGATCGAGAAGGACACCCAGCGGCTCGACAAATGGCTTTGGCATGCCCGGATCGTCAAGACCCGCTCGCTCGCGGCTCAACTCGTTGCGCAGGGCAAGTTCCGTGTTAACCGCGAGAAGATCTCAAAACCCGCCTATGCGGTGAAATGCGGCGACGTGATCACGGCGGCAGTGTTCGGCCACGTGCGGGTGCTGCAGATCGCCGGTTTCAGCGGCCGGCGCGGACCACCGGCCGAAGCGCAGGCGCTCTATGTCGATCTGACGCCGCGAGAGGGTGATCAGCTGCGGCCCCCGCTGCCGAATGCAGCGACGCTTGAGTCCGGCGCGGAGCACGCGCCTCAGAGCGATAAGGCCGTCTGATTTTTGGAATGTTTGTCCGCTTTCGACGCGCTTCGCCGTGGGCTTGCCGATCACCGACAAAGCGCTTTTCTTTGGGCGCCGCTCGCGTTATGACGGCGGTCGCGACGAATTCGCTCATGGCCTTGCGGGCGTGGCGGAATTGGTAGACGCGCCAGACTCAAAATCTGGTTCTGGTAACAGAGTGTCGGTTCGACTCCGACCGCCCGCACCAACAAAGCCGTCCGGCCGTTGCGCCGCCCCGGACCGAGAGTGGGGCCGCTCCCGCTCACATTCTCCTGTTGTCCCGCTATTGCCCGCCGCCTCCGAACATCAGGTTGGGCAGGAACAGCGACAGCTGCGGCACATAGGTGACGATGATCAGGAAGGCCAGGAGCACCATCAGCCAGGGCAGGGACGCGCGCACGACGGAAAGCAGCGGCATGTTCGTGATGCCGGATGCGACGAACAGGTTGAGCCCGACGGGCGGCGTCACCATGCCGATCTCCATGTTCACGACCATGACGATGCCCAGATGTACCGGGTCGATGCCGAGGTGGACGGCGATCGGGAACAGGATCGGCACCAGGATCAGGATGATCGACGACGGCTCCATGAAGTTGCCGGCCACCAGCAAGAGAATGTTGACGACGATCAGAAACTGCCAGGGCTGAAGACCCATCTCGACAAGCTGGCGGGCGATCGATTGCGGGATCTGCTCCGTCGTGAGCACATGCGCGAAGAGGAAGGCATTGGAAATGATGAACATCAGCATCACCGTCACCTTGCCGGACTCGATCAGCACGCGCGGCACGTCGGCGAAGCGCAGGTCACGGTAGACGAACAGCGCGATGAAGGCGGCGTAAACGGCCGCCACCGCCGCCGCCTCGGTCGGCGTGAAGATGCCGCCATAGATGCCGCCCAGCACGATGACGATCAGCAGCAATCCCCACATCGCGTCGCGGAAATATCGGAGCCGCTCGCCCCATGTCGCCTTCGGCTGGCGCGGCAGTTTCTTGACTTCGCGCCGCGACATAGATCGCCACCATCAGCATGGTGCCGAGGATGATGCCCGGAATGACGCCGGCCATGAACAGCCGTCCGACCGAGGTCTCGCTCGCCGCCCCGTAGACGACCATCACGATCGAAGGTGGTATCAAGATACCGAGCGTGCCCGCATTGACGATGACGCCGGTGGCGAAATTCTGCGTATAGCCGCTCTTGACCATGCCCGCGATGACGATCGAGCCGATGGCGACGACGGTTGCCGGCGAGGATCCGGAAACGGCGGCGAAAAGCATGCAGGCAAGCACCGAGGAGATGGCAAGGCCGCCGGGCAGATGGCCGACCGCGGACACGGCGAAGTCGATCATTCGGCGGGCGACGCCGCCCGTGGTCAGGAAGTTGCCGGCCAGGATGAAGAACGGGATGGCGAGCAGGGTGAACTGCTCCATGGTCTGAAAGAATTTCAGGACCAGCGAGGCAAGACTGTCATGCGCGAACAGCAGGATGGTCAGCAGCGAGGACAAGCCGAGCGCCATCGCGATCGGCATGCCGATGATGAGGAACACGAACAGCGCGAGGAAGAGAAAGCCCGTCGTCATCTGGACACTCCCGTCGCATCCGGCGTTCCGTCATGCGTGATATCCTTGGTGGCCTCGGCCGCTTCATCGGCCAGCTCGAAGCCCCTCGCCCGGCCGGTGATGATCTGCCAGCCGATAATGCCGAGGCGCAGGCCGAGGAGAGCGAAGCCGATGGGCAGGCACAGCCCCAGAATCCACCGCTGGATCGGTATATCCTCGGCTTCGACGCCGAGGCGCATCATGCGGTCGATATAGGTGTAGGAGCCCCAGAGCATGAGCGCGGTATAGACGAGCGCGAGCGCCGTGATGATGAGGCCGAGGATCTTGCGAGGGGCAGGAGGAAGCGACTTCGCCAGCAGATCGATGCCGATATGGGAGTGCGTCCGAATGCCGTAGGAGATGCCGAGCAAAACCAGCCAGCCGAACAGATAGAGCGTCGCCTCGAGCGCCCAGAACAGGCCGGTATTGAAGATGTAGCGCAGAACGACCTGGACGAAGGTGAGGATCGTCATCGCTGCAAGGATCAGCGCGAGCAGCCACTCCTCGAGGCGGTGAAGGACCTTGATCAACACGCCGTTTCCCCCGTTTTTGTTAGGAAAGGGCCGCAGCTCACACTACGGCCCCTTACCGATTTTTTGGCAGTTTAGCTGCCGCTTGCCGCCTCGATCAGGTCTTTGCCGATCTGGCCCTCGAATTTCGCCCAGACCGGCTTCATGGCTTCGCGCCATGCCTTCTTCTGATCCGGCGTGAGCTGATGGATTTCCGAAGTGCCGGCGGCAATGATCTTCTTCTTGGCCTCTTCGTTGAGCTGACCGGCGATGTCGTTGTTTACCTTCGTCGCCTCGGCCATCGCCTTCCTCAAGCCTTCCTTCACGTCATCCGGCAGACCGTTCCACCAGTCTGCATTGGTGACGACCATATAGTCGATCACGCCGTGGTTGGATTCGGTGAAGTGCTTTTGCGCCTCGAAGAATTTCTGGCTGTAGATGTTCGACCAGGTGTTCTCCTGACCGTCGACCGTGCCGACCTGGAGCGCCTGATAGACTTCCGAGAAGGCCAGCTTCTGCGGCACCGCGCCGATTGCCTCGAACTGCGCCTGCAGAACGTCCGAGCTCTGGATGCGGAATTTGAGCCCCTTGGCGTCGGACGGCAGCAGCAGCGGCTTGTTGGCGGAGAGCTGCTTCATGCCATTGTGCCAATAGGCAAGACCGATGAAGCCCTTGTCGGACATCGAGGTGAGCAGCTTCTGGCCGGCGTCGCTTCCCTGGAACTTGTCGACGGCGGCCACGCCATCGAAGAGGAAGGGCAGATCGAAAACCTGGAGCTTTTTCGTATATTTGTCGAATTTCGAGAGGGACGGCGCAATCATCTGCACGTCGCCGAGCGCGAGCGCTTCCATTTCCTTGCCGTCGCCGAAAAGCTGAGAGTTCGGATAGACCTCGACCCTGACCTTACCCGGAAGCAGCTTCTCAGCTATCTCCTTGAACTTTAGCGCCGCGCGACCCTTCGGCGTGTTTTCAGCCACGACATGGCTGAATTTGATCACCGTTTCGGCCTGTGCAGGCGCCGCCGCAGCGAGAGATGCGGCTATAGCGGCCAAAGCCAAATTTCTAATCCAATTCATAGACTACCTCCCATAGCTGGAACCAAGCAGGTTTAATGCAGCTAGACCTTTCATTCTAGGCCAAAAAGAAAGTTTGGTCCGAAATGATAAGAAAGCCGGAATACTCCGATAGCCGTGTGGCTCTTATGAGCGGAACTGCTCCATATTGCGCCGGCGGCTACGCGGAATTTGAAGACCTCTCCTCTTGAGATGCCGAAGCCTCGGTGCTACCAAACACGCTTTACCGCCGGATTGCGGGCAGCCCGGCGCGGCGTGCCAGATTGGCGAGGCCGCACGGGCGAGGCATCCGGCGTTCTGCATGAGGGATGGGGGCGGCGCGGCCACGAGCCGGCTGGCCTCCCGCCAGCGAAGGGATTCCGATTGGCCATGATCGTGACGCGTCGTACCTGCGCGGCCATTGCGGCTTTGTTGCTTCCTTTGGTGCCGGTTGCCGCAAAAGCCGGCCCCGCGCTCGTCATCGAGCCGAAATCCGGGCTTGTCATTTACGCCGAGGACGCCGACCAGCTCTGGCATCCCGCCTCGCTGACCAAGCTGATGACCGCATACATCACCTTCGAGGCGTTGCGCGATGGCAAGCTTGCCCTTGCCGACGAGGTGATCTGCTCGCAGCACGCGCTCGATCAGCCACCGAGCAAGATCGGCTTGCCCGTCGGCAGGGAACTGACGGTCGACCTCGCGCTCAAGGCCCTGATCGTCAAATCGGCCAACGACGTCGCGGTGATGCTTGCCGAACGGATCGCCGGCAGCGAGGCCGCTTTTGTCGAGCGCATGAACGCGACGGCGAAGCGGCTTGGCATGACCAGGACCCACTACAACAACGCCAACGGCCTTCCGGATGACGGGCAGGTCACGACGGCGCGGGACATGGCGATCCTGGCGCGTGCGATCCTGAAGGAATTTCCGGAGCACGCCAATCTTTTCTCGCTGCCCTCGTTCAAGATCGGTAAGCGCGTTTTGCGCTCGCATAACGGCTTCCTGAAAACCTTCGAAGGCGCGGACGGGATGAAGACCGGCTTCATCTGCGCATCCGGCTTCAACCTCGTCGCGAGCGCGACGCGCGGCGATCTGAGCATGATCGCGGTCGTGCTTGGCGCGGAATTGGTCGGGGCGCGGACGGCGCGCGCCGCGCAACTGGTCGAGCACGGCTTCGACTTCTATCCCTGGAAAGTGATGTTCTCGACCAAGCTCGATCAGATGGCCATTGATGAGAACGCCTCCAACACGCCCGGCGACATGCATCTCGTCGTCTGCAAGCCGCATCCGGTGAGGAAGATCAGACACAAGCCGCGGGTGCACGCCAAGCCCAAGGCGAAGGCGCAAGGCGGCACTTAGCGCACGACCGCGTTACGCTGAGACGCCTCTGCTCTACACCTGAAAATCGCGCCGCGGATGGCGTTCATCCCGGCGCGTCGGCTTCTATCGGTGAGCGATCTTAATTCAATTCGCCGCGACGGGCTGAACCGGCGACCCGATCACCAGCGTCCAGAAGGTTTTGAACTGGCTGTTCGGGTTATGCACCATGGCGATGCCCATCTCTTCGGCATCCGGCAGCAGCAGATTGGCATTATGATCGCGGCTGTTCTGCCAGCCGCGGAAGACCTCGGCGAGCGTCAGCTGTCCGGTGCCGACATTCTCGGCGGTCATCTTGGCGCGGTAGCCGGTTCGCCTGACGCGGTCCCAGGTATCGGAGCCGTCGGAGCCATAATGCGAAATCCGGTCGTTCTTGGCGAGATCCGCGGAGTGCGCCTGCGCGGCCTGGGTCAGCTTGCTGCTCAGCCGCAAAGGCCGCAGGCCCTTCTGCTCACGATAGCGGTTTATCAGGTTTTCCGCCGCAGCCGGGTCCAACGACGCGACCTTGTCGTCGCCCGGGACTCTCACCTCGGTCTTGTCGCCGAAGCTCAGTCCGGACTTTACCGAATCCCACAAGCTGCCGATCGAGGTGCCGATCCCGGCTTCCTGGGTGGGCGGCCGGCGATCCGGAGGCGGATCGGACGGCGGCAGGTCATTGTGCGAAAGCGGCGAAAACAGCGAGGAGGGCGTCGAGATCGCGCATGCCGGCAAGATCAGCACAAGCAAGAGCGGTGCTAAGATCCGAAACATCAACTCCTCCCAACGGCATTCATACGAAGTGTTCACTCGACCGCTTCGCATCACTGCGAACACACTTCGCAACTGGAGCGCCGTTTCCCAACTCTATAATTGGCCTGGAATGCCGAGCCGCCCCCGAACCCTAGCGCAGCACGTTTAACGGAGCTTTAACCTAATCGTCAAATCTTGAATGGTTTTTTTACCAATTTCAGGACAACGTCAGGAGATCGAGCCCGCCGCAACGGCCATCGGACCATAGCTACCTATGGTCAGGAAAAATCGTGACCGCAGTATGGCTTTGGGCCGCCGGCCTATTTCTTTTGATCGGCGAGACGGTCGAGCTGTGACTGAATGGATGCAAGCTGCGTTTTCAGCTGCGCAATCTCGTCGGACTGAGCCGGCTGAGGCCGGGTCTCGTCCTGCTTTTCCAGATGCGCGCCGGCAGTCTGCTTCGTCGGCTCGAAGCTGGTGAAGGGCGAGAACATGCTGAGCGCGCGCTGGAAGATCTCGAGGTTCTTCCGGGTCTGCTCCTGAATGACCTCGATCGCGGCGCTGCCGAAAGTGTCGGCGAATTGCTGGCGGTACTTCTCCTGCTCGCGGGTCAGCGTGTCGAGGCTGTATTCGAGATAGCTCGGCACGAACCGCTCCATCGAATTGCCGTAGAAGCGGATGAGCTGGCGCAGGAAGCCGATCGGCAGCAACGTCTGGGTGCCCTTGCTCTCCTGCTCGACGATGATCTGCGTCAGCACCGAATGGGTCAGATCCTCGCCTGTGCGGGCGTCGTAGACCACGAAATCGCGCTCGGACCGGACCATCGAGGCCAGATCGTCAAGCGTCACATAGGTGCTCGTATCGGTGTTATAGAGCCGGCGATTAGCGTATTTCTTGATGACCACGGGCTGGCGGTCTTTTTTCGCGCTGGTCTCGCACGGCGCCGCGCTTTCGGCGAAGCCATTGGCGTATGACTGGGACTTCTCGGACATCGCGTTAAATCCTGGCGCCGTGTGATTGCACTGCAACAACGAGTATCATGAGAATTGTGCAAAGCACTAGGATTTTCGCATTACGGCCGACGGCGGATGCTGAGAATGCGTTAGAAATGAGCAGTTTAAGGGAAAGCTTGTTTCGCTTTGCGCCTTTAGGCACCATCTAAGGATCAAATCTTTATCGCCAGCCCGCGATACTCGCTCCAGGCGAACAGGGGAGATCAATCTCAATGAGCAATCAAGAGGCAATCGTCATAGCGGCCGGCACGAGAACACCGGTTGGGTCCTTCAACGGCGCGCTGAGCAGCGTTCCGGCCCATGAGCTCGGCCGTACCGTCATCGCCGAGGTTCTGAACCGTGGCAAGATAGAGCCGGGCGAGGTGTCTGAAGTGATCCTCGGCCAGATCCTGACCGCAGCGCAGGGACAGAACCCGGCCCGGCAGGCTTCGATCAATGCCGGTCTCCCGATCGAGACGCCGGCCTGGCTGGTGAATATGGTCTGCGGCTCGGGCCTGCGCTCCGTTGCGCTCGGCTATCAGGCGATCAAGAACGGCGACTCTTCGATCGTGATCGCCGGCGGCCAGGAAAGCATGAGCCAGGCGCCGCATGCGGCCTATATCCGCCAGGGCCAGAAGATGGGCAATCTCGAGATGGTCGACACTATGATCAAGGACGGCCTGTGGGACGCCTTCAACGGCTATCATATGGGCGCGACCGCCGAGAACGTCGCCCGCCAGTGGCAGATCACGCGCGAAGATCAGGACCGCTTCGCCGTCGCCTCGCAGAACAAGGCCGAGGCCGCCAAGAAAGCCGGCAAGTTCAAGGAGGAAATCGTCCCGGTCGTCATCAAGACCCGCAAGGGCGATACGGTCGTCGCCGAGGACGAATATATCCGCGACGGCGTCAAGCTGGAGGACATGGGCAAGCTGCGTCCCGCCTTCAACCCGAAGGAAGGCACCGTGACCGCAGGCAATGCGAGCGGCATCAACGACGGTGCTGCGGCGGTCGTGCTGATGACGGCAAGCGAAGCCGAGCGGCGCGGTCTGCAGCCGCTGGCCCGGATTGTCTCCTGGGCGCAGGCAGGCGTCGATCCCTCGATCATGGGCACGGGGCCGATCCCCGCGTCGAAGAAGGCGCTCGAAAGGGCCGGCTGGTCTCACAAGGATCTGGATCTGGTCGAGGCCAATGAAGCCTTTGCCGCTCAGGCCTGCGCCGTGAATAAGGGCATCGGCTGGGACCCGGAGAAAGTCAATGTCAATGGCGGCGCGATCGCGATCGGTCATCCGATCGGCGCGTCGGGCACGCGTATCCTCATCACCCTGCTGCATGAAATGAAACGGCGCGATGCCAAGAAGGGGCTCGCCACCTTGTGCATCGGCGGCGGTATGGGCATCGCCATGTGCGTCGAGCGCGATTGATCCGGAAGACGCCGGCAATTCTGAAAAAGCACAAAAAGTCCCCGCCCCCCGCGCGGGGACTTCAATTTTCGCGCCGGCTATTTCGGGACGAATGGCTCGATCTTGCTGCCGAAGGCGGCGAGCCATCCCAGGTCCGTGCGCATATAGCCGAGCAGGAATGTTGCGTAGAGGACGAGCAGCAGCGTAAAGGCGAGGTTTTTCACCGTCAGGGACAGCACGAAGATGTTCATATGTGGCGCGGCCCTTGCGACCAGCGCTAGCGAGAGATCGGTGAGCAGCAGCGCAATGACGATCGGCACCACCAGCATCAGTCCCATGCCGATGACATTATCGAGAAGACCGAGGAAGAGCAGCCCGGAGCCCTCCCGGAAGATCGGCAGGAAAGTCGTCAGCGGCCAGAGCTTATAGCTGTCATAGACAGCGGTCATGGTGAAGTTCAGCCCGCCGCTTGCGAAAAATATCGCCACGATGACGATGGAGAATAAAGAGCCGCTGATGTTGTTGGTCATTGTAAATGACGGATCGAGCAGTTCCGCGAAAGTGACGCCTCTCTGGAGGTCGAGGATTTCGCCGGCCGCTTCCGCAGCCCAGATCGGCACCCCGAGCACGATGCCGATGACGATCCCGACCATGACTTCCTTGAAGAGGATGGCGGCGATTTGGCCGAACGAGGTCTGATCGAAGGGAAATGTCGCGAGGATGAAGGGCAGGAGAGGCAGCGAAAGCGCCAGCGCCACCGCGGCGCGCAATATGCCGGTCAGCCCGATCCGCAGGAATACGGGCATGATCATGACCAGGCCGCTCATCCGGGCGAGGCCGATAGCGGCGCCGAGAACATAGAGCCCGACGTTTTGGAACGGAAAAAGCGCTGCGCCGGTGTCCATCTCACGGTTCCCGCCCCGCTATCTCGTCATGACCGGAAACTGATCCAAGACGGTTGAGGCCTGGTCGGCAATGCCGTGGGCGAAAAGCGGTCCAAGCGTCAGAACGATCAAGAGCGTGACGATCAGCTTGATTGCCTGCGGCAGCGTCTGGTCGTGAATCTGCGTCAGCGCCTGAAGCAAACCGACCAGAATGCCGACGACGACGGCAGCAAGCAGGATCGGCGCGGAGGCGATCAGCACCGTCATCAGGGCGGTGTTGAGTTGCACGAGCAGGGCGTTCTCGAACATGACTTTGATCCTCGCGCGTCAGCTTCCGTAGCTGAGAATAAGCCCGTGCAGCAACCGCGACCAGCCGTCGATGGTGACGAACAGAAACAGCTTCAGCGGTATCGAAATCAGCGTCGGCGATACCATGATCATGCCCATGGCCATCAGAATGTTCGATACGATCAGGTCTATGACCAGAAAGGGCAGGTAGAGCAGAAAGCCGATCTCGAAGGCACGCGTCAGCTCCGAGCTGACGAAGGCAGGCAGCAGGATCAGCAGATCGTCATCCCTGACTTCGGTGCGATCGCGCTCGCCCCAGATCTTTTCCGTCGCCGACAGAAAGAACTTCCGCTCGTTCGGGTTAACAAAGCGCGCGAGATAGTCTTTGACCGGCTGTTTGACGCGGCCGGCGGCCTCCTGGAGACCTTCGAGCGTTTTCGTGTCGACCGGATTGGCATTCAGCCGCCCGTAAATCTGGCCCAGAAGAGGCGAGCTGACATAGAGCGTCAGCACCAGCGCGATGGCGTAGAGGACGAGGTTGGGCGGGGTCTGCTGAACGCCGAGCGCATTGCGGACCAGAAACATCACCACGGCGATTTTGAGGAAGCTCGTCATCGTCACCACAAACATCGGCATGAGCCCGAACGCCAGAAGCGTCGTGATAATTGGGACGATGTTATAAGTATCAGACATCGGATCCGAGCTTGGTGACTCGCACCGCCACCTTGTCGCCGACTTTCACCAGTTCTCCAGCGCCAATCCGTTTGCCATTGACAATGATGTCAAGCATGTCTCCAGAGTTGCGGTCGACGGGAATTACCGCGCCCGGAGCCAGTTCCTGTAGCTCGCCGGCCGTCATTTCGACTTGCCCTATTTGAAAAACGACGCGAACTTTCAGCGATGCAAGATCGGGATCTTGAGTAAGCACCCCCTGGGCCTTTCCAAAAACGCATTACGATGACGGCCGCTAACGACTTGATCCGCCTGTGATGGATAACCGATTGGAAGGAGCTTATTGACCGTGTATCAGAGTGTTGGCCGACTTGGAGACATTCGTTGTCGCCACGCTGATAAGGGTCGTTTCGTAGCTGAAGTTCAAAATTTCAGATAGCAACTGAATTGCGCGATCAAGTTCGGGCTCTTTTACCGATGCGAGCGGCGAACTCTCTTTATCTCGAATGGAGTCCACTGAGCCAAATTCTGAGGAAGCGGGGCCGGGCGGCAATGATGCCACATCCACTTCCTTGTTACCGGCCAACCCTATTTCAGCCCCTTCACTCATGGGACCAACCTTTCTCCCTAAGTGATCCTGAAGCTTTGCGACGTGATCAAAATAGGCTTTGAGGATGCGTGAAGCTTCACTTCCAAGCGCTGCCGGGGTGTCGAATTGTCGACCATATGCCCCTTGAGCTTGCAATGCGGCAACGTAATCGGAAAGTTTCCTCTCCAATGAATACGATACGTGCTGACCCGTAGCCCGCTCGGCACCGTCTTGAGGTGTTGCCGCTTTCGCGAGCACTGCCGCAGATCCTGGAGCTTCCATAACACCTCCTCACGCAAAGACAGAACCGCGCAATTTATAGGTTATGCCTGATCGGCATTGCCTTCCTGCAATGCCTGCTGCATCTCAGTCAGAAACGGCAAAACTGCGGTCTCTGCGACCGTTACAATTGCCTTACCAAGCTCCTGTTGGAATGCGGTCTGCGTCTGCGCGTCCGTTGTACTGATGGGACTGCCGCCACCTGCGAGGGGATTCACTTCCGGGGGCATTTGACACCTCCTGATTAAGATCCTAACCAAAAGCTAAGGATTTTTAGACATATCGTCAACGAAAAATCCATAAAACTGTCAATAACCTTATAGCACATTTAATGGGTTAACATTGTAGGCCGCTAACCGGCACTGCCTCTAAACACACGCACCTTAGGGGTATCCTCCAACTTGATTTCGCGCGTGGGACGCTCTTGGTAGTTATTTTGCAACTTCATAACGAGTTCCTTGATCTGTGACCTATAGGCCGGCGGTCCCGAAACAGAAATCATATGGCCGTCCTCCGTTGCGCGAACGGCGAAGTGTCGATTCGAAAGGCCGAGATCAGCAATTCTGCGCAAGACGGCTGTGCCTTCGACATCATTAAGCTTCACAAGTTCGGTGTTAACCTCTTCGTTAGCGGAGATATTAAGTACCGTTCCGTCAAAATACCAAACTAGACCATAACTATCGCAAAGATTTTGTAGAAAAGACAAGGCCGTCAGCTTTTGCACTGTACCCGAGCCACGAATGCGGCGCCCTCCGACAGCAGGGCTTATTTTGGTCGACACTTTGATGTTCCGGCCGAATTCAGTCAGTGCATCCTTAATATCCTCATCGATGATGATGTATTTATATGGCAAGTTTGCCCAACCTGGCTCCGCGGCATGAGCTGGGTTTGGAACAAGTCCTGCAAGCGCTAATATCGAAAGGCCAAAAAAAACGGCTCTTGCAGCTTTCCTCACTTCATATGCCTCCCAATGCCGCATTGGAGTTCGCAAAAACGTCGTATGAACTTAATTCAAATGTGTTGTCCCAAATTCCGCAGTGACAGCTTTCATCCCCACGTGTCGAAATAATGGCTTCGACCTTCAAAAGATGACATAACATGGACTTGATGCAGATAAATTTTCATAATCTTTCTTCAGGAGAACCGAATAGAACGTAAATTGAATGCACTTGTCGTCGACATTTCGTTGACATATTATATCCTCGTGGCTATGATCGTCAACAAGCGCTCACTTAAGAAGCAGAATCAAGCGTTTGGATTAGGTGAAACCTTAAAGAGGAGATGTAGTATGGCACAGGCACCGGGTGGAACACCTGCTACTGGCGCATCGGGCGGCCTCACCGCGGACGATCAGGCGGCTCTTGACCAGCTGAGCGCGATCCTGAAAGAGGCGCAGCAGATGTATTTGAAGACGTCCGAAATCACAACTCATGGTAACTCCGAAATAAACGCTGCCAGAAACGCCACGGTTCGCTAACCTTTCATATATTTCGAAATGGGTGGCGCCGGCCTTTGGCGCCCCCCAGTGTGGCTTTGTCCCTGCGGAAAGAGTCAGCGATATCGACATGAGTGACGCTCAGATCTCGCCGCGCGCCGCCGCGGCTGCGATGCAGCTTAAGATTGTCGGCGGTTTGCATTCCGGCGTTCACCTCCCTCTCGAAAGCGGCGACTATACGATTGGATCCAGTGGCGATGCCGATATCGTGTTGCGCGACGACGGCGTTGCGCCGCAGCATGTGGTGATCTGCATCGATGTGCATGATGTTCGCGTCGAGGCGATCGGGGGCGACCTGCGGGTCGACGACAACGCCATCGAGACGGGACATGGATACCGTCTGCGCCTGCCGACGACGCTGACGATCGGGTCGGCGTCTTTGCAATTGTCGAGGCCTGATGACGGGCTCGGGTTCATAGGACGGCTGCCTCTGCTAGCCAAAGTCGCCGAGCGGCCGGGTGCCACCTGGGCGGCGATCATCGGCGCGGCGCTGACCGCCGCTCTCGTCCTGCACAGCCGGGCTCAGACCGCGACTGTAGCAAAGCCGCCGCGCTACGCGCTGAACAGCAATGCGGTCATGCCGTCCGCCGCCGTGCCCACGGGCAAGCCGGGTAACGTGTCATCCGATGTCGAGGAAGCCGTCGGCGAGTTGAAACACAAGCTGAAAACGGCGGGGATCGACACCATCAAGATTTCGACGAACGGTACTCAGCTCATCGCGACCGGCAAGCTGCCGGAGAGCCGGGCGTCAGATTGGATGACGATGCAGCGCTGGTTCGACCGGACCTATGCCGCCAAGCTCGTGCTGACCTCCGATGTTCTCGTCGGACAGGCCGTAGCGCCGCCGGCCCTGCGTCTTCAGGCGATCTGGTATGGCGAGCGGCCCTATATCATTGCCGAAAACGGCACGCGCTATTACGAAGGAGCCGTCCTTGATAATGGCTGGATCCTGCAGCACATTGCTGAAAGCGGTGTGACGCTGAGAAAGGACGAAGAGAAATTGACCCTGACATTCCACTGACGGGCTCCGATTTCTCCAAGCTGAGCAGGTCCGATGGCCACTTCGAGAATTTCGGGCGAACATTCGAATGTCGTTCTGCAGCGGCTGCGTGATGACGATGAGCCGCATCCGCTATCGCGCTCCGAAGAATTCAAGGCTTTTCTCAAGAGCGTGGCCGAGCGCGAAGGCTCGCCGAAATCTTCGGAATCCGTGCTCATCGACTACGTCATGCCGCCGATGCCCGACGGCCGGATCTTCGAAGGAAGCCATATCGTCGCACTGTTCGAATATCTGCGCGACGAGGTCCTGCCGCTGATGAACGGCAATGAAGAGCTCACGGACCTGGCGACGCGGATCATCAATGACGAGATCGAGCGGCATAATTTCGTGCTCGAAAAACGCCAGTCCGGCATAGCCGCCTGACCGGCCCTCCGAGAGCCAGGAAACGGCGGCGCCTGTCTTCCGCTCTATTGCTTCGACGCGGCGGCCAGCTTGATCATGCCGAGAGCGAAGGCGCGATCCTTCGGGTTTGCCAATTGGCGGATCGCATCGGCCCGCTTCAGCAGTTCATCGACATCCCGCTCGTCCAGTGTCCCCGCCGCCGCGGCTTTCGCGTCGTTCGGCTTGCCGGAGATCGCCAGCGCCAGAATGAGGTTGCGCCGGTGATAGGGCTTGATGCCGGCATAGGTCAGCGTGTGCTCCGCGAGCGACACCGCTCTTGAGTGCTGGCCGAGCAGCGCTGCCGCCAGCGCGACATTAGTGGCGATGTCCGGATCGGTGCGGTTCATGCTGTAGGCCTGCTCGAAGGAGGCCAGCGCTTCGCGCGGCTGTCCGGCCATGATGTGGGCGACGCCGAGCCGGTCGTAAGCCTCCGCCGTATTCACCAGCGGGGCGGCCTTGGCGATCATGTCGAGGCCGGTTTCGACCTGGCTTGAGCGGATCATGATGCTGCCGAGACCGAGCAGGGCCTGCGCGTTGTTGGCGTCCTTCGTCAGCGCTTTGCGATAGGCGTCGGCGGCCTCATGGTCCCTATTGAGCTTCGCATAAGCATCGCCGAGCGCGACGAAGACCTCCGGCCCGGCGCTCGGCTCGGCAGCGGCATGCTCGTAGATCGGCAAGGCGGTGGCGACGGAGCCCTTGGCTTCGATATCGCTGCCGAGGCGAAGCAGATTGCTGGAGGGGCTTTGAGCGGGACCGCCCTGAGCAACACCGGGGGTACCCGGGTCCGCAGCGGCGACTGCGTCCGCCTGCGTCGCCGTTGAGTTCGGCGCCTCGGCGCACCCGCCCGCGATCGATACGACCGCAAGACTAGCCAGGACGCTGATCTTGCCCCAAACGCCACCCATGTTGCCCGCCCGAAGATTTCCCCGAAATTATCTGGCATTGCATCATGGCGTTACCATGACCTTTGCAGGAAAACAGACCTGTCATTCTATGGCCATTTCGGCTGAGCGTGGTAAAATACGCGCCTGCGGGAAACGGGATAGGACGTGGCAGCGTGAAAGACAATCAGACGGAAGAAAAATCGCTTCCCGCATCGCAAAAAAAGCTCAGGGACGGCAGGAAAAAGGGGCAGGTCTCGAGCAGTCGCGATCTGGTTTCGGGCTTCGGCCTGCTCGCGGTGCTGATCTACCTACTTATGGTCTGGACGATGATTTGGGACCGCGTTCTCGATCTCGTCAACCTGGTCTCGCAGATCTACCTTCAGCCGTTCGATGCGGCGTCGCGATCGGCGATCGCGCTTTCGACCGACGTGCTCTGGCTGTCGGTGTTTCCGGCGGTCGCCGTTCTGATTTTCGTCAGCGTGGTGGCCGGGATGGGCGCCACTTTCGGCCCGGTGTTCTCCTTCGATCCGATCAAGCCGAATTTCGAGCACATCAATCCTGCCGCGGGCCTCAAGCGCATCTTTTCGGCCCGCAATGTCGTCGAATTCGCAAAGGGGTCCGTCAAGGTCGCGCTGCTGGCGGCGGCGCTGTTCCTTGTGCTGCGAACCTGGCTTCAGGCCATGTTTCACGCGCCCAATTGCGGCGAGTCCTGTGTGGTGCCGCTGCTCCTTGCCGCGGCAAAGCCGATCCTTGCCGTCGCCGCGATCGCCTTCGTCCTGATCGGCTTTGCGGATATCGCCATCCAGCGCTGGCTCTTCCTGCGCGACATGAAAATGACTCGCACGGAGCAGAAGCGCGAGCGCAAGGACATCGAGGGAGACCCGCTTATCCTGAGCGCGCGAAAGCGTGAGCGCGCCAGGCAGGCTCGTATGCCCAAGCTCGGGCTGTCGGCGGCAAGCTTCCTGATCATCGGCGACGATCATGTCGCCGGCGTCAGATACAACAAGAAGGACGTGCCGGTTCCGGTCGTGGTGATCAAGTCGAGCGGAAGGGCTGCGAGCGCAATACGCGATGCCGCCAGCCAGATGAACATTCCGATCACGGAGAACCCGGAGCTCGCAGAGGATTTGGCCTCCAAGCATCGCCCGGGCGACTATGTGCACCAGAGACTCTTCCCGGCGATCGCGCAGATCCTCGTTCAGCAAGGGCTGGTCTGAGGTGGGTTGCGATCACCACACCTGTCCGCCGTCTGCCCGCTACCCTTACTGCGTCGGCTCGACGGTCGTCTTCTCGCCGCTGAAAACCGCCGGTTCGCGCACGCCGCCGCCGAGCGCTTGCTTGTCGCCCTCGATATAGCTCTGCGCGGCGCGGGCAGCCGGGGCCGCCGGAGCCGGACTGATCGGCCGGGCATGAGTCAGGTCATGCTTGCGGGCGACCATGCGCTGGAGATTGAAATTGTTCGCGCATCCGGGCGGCAGGCGCGGTGGTCCGTCGTCGGTGACAGACGGCGCGGCGGGCGCAAGGCAAGCCTCGGGAACCAGGACGCGCCTTTCCCGCCCGTCATTCGAGACCACCTTGATATAGGCATAGTCGGGCGAGTAGTCCGGTGGTCTCGCAAGCGCCGGATTGGGCACGTCGTCATAGCACGCTGAGAGCAGCAGGACGGCTGAGAGCGCAGCCGACCGAAGAACGGCATTTCCGGTAATCATATCCCCCTCGCGCCGGTTATTTCAGGATGAAGCCGGAGGTTTTTTCAGCCTCCTGGCTGGTCAGAGCGGCGCCCTTGCTTGTCGCATCGGGGCCCATCACATCGGCCCGCCACGCCGGCGTCATATCCATGCGGTCGAGCGGCGTCGCCAGATGCCGATCACTCACCGGATTGACGAGATAGGGCGTGATCAGAATGACCAGCTCGGTCTCGTTGCGCTGATAGCGTTCCGAGCGGAACAGCGGCCCGAGCACCGGCACATCGCCCAGCACCGGCAGCTTGTCGACGCTGCGAGAGACGTCCCGCTGAAACAGCCCGCCGATGGCAAATGTCTGCCCGCTGCCGACTTCGACCACGGTTTCAGCCCGGCGCACCGTAAAAGCCGGCACCTTGAAGCCCTGGAAGGAGAATTCCTTGGTGTCGTCTATCGAGCTGACCTCCGGCTTCACGCGCAGCGCAATCCGATTTTCCTTGATGATGGTCGGCGTGAAGGAGAGCGAGACGCCGAACGTCTTGTATTCGATGGTCACGATCGGAACGTTGTTCCCTCCGGAGTTGCCGGAGGCCGGAACCGGGATAGGAACCTCGCCGCCCGCGAGGAAACTTGCAGTCTGCCCGGTCACGGCGGTGAGGTTCGGCTCAGCTAGAACCGTGAGCGCGCCGCGTGCCTGGAGCGCCTCGATCAGGAGGTCGATATTGAAATTGCCGGCGCCTGCAGCCAGCTCGAGATTGTGGTCCTGCGTCCCGCCAGACCGCGTCAGGCCGAAGCTGAAGCTGCCGGCGTTCACGGTGGCATTCCAGTCGATGCCGAAGGATCTCAGATCCTGGCGCGAGACTTCGGCAAACCGTACCCGTATGTTGATCTGATTGGAGCCTTCGAGCGTCGAGGCGTTGATCGGCGGCTGACCGGGAGGCGTATAGGTCTGTGCGACATCGGCGAGACCGACAGCCTGGTCGATGTTCCGTGCGGTGCCTTTGACCGCGGCTCGGTGGCCGAAGATATAGATATCGGCGGGCGTATTGGGATTCAGTGCTTGTTTGGCGTCATTCGCCGACGCCTCGTCCCAGACGACATTCAAGAGAGCGGAGCCCGTCAGCTTCGGGCCGCCATCGGCGCCGCCCGGCCTATTGGAGACCGCCATCAGATTCGTGCGGCCGGCATGCTTGCCGTAGACATAGACCAGATCCGGCGAAACCACGCGGATGTCGGCGACGGTGGGGTCGGCAATGAAGACCGACTCGACCGGCTCGTCGAAGCGGAGCAGGCGGCCCTGGCTGACAGGCACGGTGATCAGCACATTGGAAGTGGGCGCGTTTTGGGAGCGCATGTCCGGGGGTAGATAATCCCGGCTCGGGGCACGCTTGTCGGGAACGACACGGACGCCGTTCGACTGGCCGGAAGCTTGCGCGAAATCGTGGATGTCGGCGACCTTTTGCTCGGTCACCGGCTCGGTGTGGGTCGGCCACTGACCGGATTTGTCGGCAAGCGCGAGATTGGTTTCGACCGACAGTCCGACACGGCCTTCGCCGGTATCGCTGATGCCTGCTACGCGGACCGGCCAGGAGGAGCGCAGTGCGGCGGTAAGACCTTGCGCGAGCGCCAAGGCGCCGATGACGAGCACGCACAGGCCGAGCACGCCGAACCCGATCGTCCGGGCTCTTGGCCGGATCAAGCTGATGCCGCGCTCCCAGACGGACCCCGCAGAGGCGGCGAGCCGGAGCCGGCCCTCGCTGTGGATACGCGCAAAGATCTCGGCCGGCTCTTCCGCCGGGCCGACCTCGCCTGCCTCGGCGGTAGGCTCGCCAGGTCCCTCGTCAAATTCGTCGGCCATCGTCCCCCATCCCCCAATTAGCGTGCCGCCTCGGATCCCTCCTGGCGCTCAATCCGGCCCGAGGAGGGCCGGCCCTGCGGTGACGGCATGTCTGAAACAATTGTTGAAAGCGGCTGAACGCTGAATTCCGGCGTCAGCTCCTGATATGACAAGACAGGCAGGTCGATGCCGTTGCGCATCAGCAGATTGCGCAGGTGCCGGCGCACATCCATGGTCGCCAGCACGGCAGGCTTGACCTCCGGCTTGCTCGCCGCCAGAGCCCGTCGGAACTGGTTGATGATCGGTCTCGCCACAGCCTCCGGAATACTGAGAAACGTGCCGACCGTCGTCGGTCTGATGCCGGAGCGCAGAGCCTCCTCGACGCTCCGCTCCAGCACATAGGCGGCGATGACGCGGTTGCGGTCCGCCGCGCGAAAGCAGATCTGCCGGCCGAGCGCCATGCGTACATATTCGCCGAGCTGCAGAACATCCTTCTCCTTCGGCCCGTATTCGACGATGGCTTCCAGAATCAGCCGCAGATTGCGGATCGGTATGTTCTCCTCAACCAGCCGGCGCATGATCTCGGCGATCTTCTGAAGAGGGACGACGTTCTGCGCTTCTCGGATCAGCTCACCGAATTCTGGCTCGGCGTGCGCCAGAATAGCGCGCGTCTCCTGGATGCCGACGAATTGCGGCGCGTAGCGGCGAAGCATTTGGCCGAGGCAGCGGCCAAGAGCCTGGGCCGGCGTCAGATATTCGATCGCTGCGTCCTCGAGCGCCGCGCGGTGGGAGGCATTCGCCCAGATGGCGTCGCGGCGGTCGATCAGCGGCGCGCCAAGCTCGAAGGGAATGTCGGCGAGATCGAGGCTCACGGGATCCTCGAGAATCAGCAGGCAGTCGGCCGGAATCTCGCCCTCTGCGACCGGAACGTCCTGGAGATCGACGCGGAAACGGTTGCCCTCGAGACCATCGTCGACGCGCAGATCGATCGCCGGAGCATTGATGCCGAGATCGTCGATGAGATCGTTCCGGACCGCATCGACCTCTCGTGCAAAAACGTCCTGCGCAATCGCCGTTCCGAGCAGCGGGCCGATGCGGACGATGATGCCGTGACCGGGCAGCGGTGTTCGCTGCTGCTGGCCGGATTCTGCGGCGTCGGAGTGCGCCGGCTGTCTTTCGGCGACTGCGATACGCTCGCCGCCGGTCTTTGCGTCGGCTTCCGCTTCGGCCGCTTCCCGGCGGTGAGCGACAAAACCGCCGACCGCCAGGAGCATGGCGAGCGCGATGAAGACCGGCATCGGGAAGCCGGGGATGAATGCGAGCCCGGCAACAATGCCGCTCGCCAGATAGAGCGCGCGCGGATCGCGGATGAGCTGGCTGGTGATGTCCGAGCCGAGGTCGCGCTTTTCGTCGGTCGCGACGCGGGTGACGACCGTACCCGCACCGAGCGAGACGAGCAGCGCCGGGATCTGCGAGACGAGACCGTCCCCGACCGTCAGCAGCGAATAGGTCTCGATCGCCTGGCTGAAGCCCAGCCCTTTTTGCGCCATGCCGACGGTGAGGCCGCCGACCAGATTGACCAGGATGATGACGAGCCCGGCGATGGCATCGCCCTTCACGAACTTCATTGCACCGTCCATGGCGCCGTAGAGATGGCTTTCGCGCTCCAGGGCGCGCCGCAGTTGACGGGCCTCGGCCTGAGTAATGTCGCCGTTACGCAGCTCATTATCGATGCTCATCTGCTTGCCCGGCAGAGCGTCGAGGCTGAACCGCGCGGCGACTTCGGCGACACGCTCGCCGCCCTTGGTGATGACTACGAACTGCGCAATCGTGATGATGAAAAAGATGACGAGGCCGACGGCGACATTGCCGCCGATGACGAAATCGCCGAAGGCGCGGATAATCTCGCCGGCATCCGCCTGCAGGAGAATGAGGCGGGTGGTGGTGATGGTGATCGCCAGCCGGAACACGGTCGCGATCAGGATGACGGCCGGGAGCGAGGAGAACTCCATCGGCGTGACAATGTAAAAGCCGACGAGCAGGATCAGCAGCCCCGCGCTGATGTTCAAGGTGATGATGATGTCGACGAGAATTGTCGGCAGCGGAATGATCATCATCACCACGGCGGTCAGCACGATCATCGCGATGACGAGATCGCTTCGGCGGGACAGGGCGCCGGCGAACCTGGTGAGGGTTTCAAGCATGGCCTGTCTGCCTCCGCCGAAGGATGAAGTGCTGGAAGAAGCGACGCGCATCGGCCCGCTGGCCGGCACGCCAGAGTGCGCGGCTTTGCAGAAGATCGAGCGAGGGATCGTCCTCATCGAGCGAGCGCAGCCGGGCGATCACCGCCAGCGCCCGTTCCGGGGCGCCATCGCTCAAGAACGTATAGGCAAGCGTGCGCAGCACCGATTTGTTGTCCGGCTCGAGCCTGGAGGCGAGAAGCTGCAGCACGAGGGCCCGCTTGGTCTGGCCGTGATTTGCGTAAATGAAGCCGAGCGCGTGCAGAAGCTGCAGCGTATCGTCCTTCAGATCCATGCTGCGGTCGTCAAGCACTGGACATTACCGCCAAAAGGCCGCTCGGCAGTCTTCGCACAGATTTGACATAAACGTCGAGCGGCATGGCCAAACTTATCTAAACCCGGCACGCAAGGTGGCACACTCCGCTCAGCTAACTGCTAAAACCAATGCAAGTCAATCGCCAAGAAAGTCTTGTATTTCAAGCTGCGCTTGATGTAGTCTTTCTGCGGCAGCTGGCTAATATGGCAATATCGTGGCTGTTTTGCCGTGCATAGATTGCGTTCTTTATAATTTTGTCTAATTTGCAGAAATCATTGACAAATTGTAGAAAAAACGTGTGGCAATTGTGTGGATCGAAAAGCGTTGCGACAGCATTTCTGTGCGGGTTGTTGGTGCTCATCGGCGAGTTGGCCAATTTGGTGCGCCTTGGCGGCAGGGCCGGGGGACGAAAATTTGGTGCGGAACGAGATCGCGCGTAAGGAGTAGCCGTGGAGTCAGCCATTTTCTTGTCCCGCGTTAAAGGCTTTTATCGCGGGGTGTTCGCTTGCCGGCCGATCAGAGCCATGGCTTTGATGTCCTGCGCCCTCCTTTTGTCCGCCTGCAATGTCGAGCTGTACGATAATCTCGACCAGAAGCAGGCCAATGAGATCATCGCGACGCTGTTCCGACAGGGCATTCCGGCCGAGCGGGTGATAGGCAAGACCGGCAAATATGCCGTTTCCGTCGATGAGAGCCGCTTTTCTGAAGCTGTCGCCATCCTGAATGATCAGGGCTTGCCGAAGCAGCAATTCGCCACTCTCGGCGAGGTCTTCAAGAATGACGGCATCGTTGCCTCGCCGGTGCAGGAGCGGGCGCAGATGATCTATGCGCTCAGCCAGGAGCTGTCCAAGACGATATCCGATATCGACGGCGTGCTGACCGCCCGTGTGCATCTCGTGTTGCCGGAAAACGATCCGCTGCGGCAGCAGCTCATCCCGTCTTCGGCCTCCGTCTTCATCCGCCATAATGCGAATATGCAGATCGCCAATCTGGTGCCGCAGGTGAAGATGCTGGTGGCGAACGGTGTGGCGGGCCTTTCATACGACAAGGTGTCGGTCGTGCTGGTGCCGGTCGACATGACGGAGACTCCGGCCACTGCGAGACCCGACCAGGAGCTGTCTTCGTTTCTCGGCGTCTGGGTGCACCGCGACAGCGTACACCGGGCCGCATGGATCTTTTTCACCCTGCTCGCCCTCGTTCTGGCGCTCGGCGGATCGCTGGCCTATCTGCTGCTCAATCAGCGAAGGCGCATCTATCTTCTGCCGACCGGCAGCCGGACCAAGCTGACATGACGGCCTCCAATGGCGGCAATCAGGCGTGGCTCGCCTCGAGCGATGACCTCGCCGCGACGATCGACCCGGAGCGCTTGTCGGAATGTTTCGACCGGCATATCCGCCCGGATCTGTGCGCCCGACTGAAAATGAGTGCGCGCCTGCAGGAGAGGCTCTCCGGCATCATCAGCGCCCGTTTCGACTTGCTGCCGCTGCCCCACGAGTGGAGCGGTAACGAAGGCGATAAGGCGCTCGTGCTGGCCTCGCCCGATGCGCTGACGGAAATCGTCAGCCGCGCCGGTGCGATCTACTGGTCGGCAGCAATCGCCGGCACAGTCCTTGCGGTCGACGTTGCCGCGCTTCGGGACGAAATCGGCGACGAACTTTGCCGCTTTGCGGTGAAGCATCGTGACCTCGCTGCTCCAGGGCTCTCCTTGCCGCCCCGCGACAGACTGAGCGAGGAGATCTCGGCCGCAGGCTGGCGCTGCCTTGCAGCCTGGTGCGAGACCGCTGATCCGGCAATCGGCGCCAGGGTGCGCCTGAAGCTGCCGCCGCACGACATTCTCGATACAGCCGTACGGCAAGATTTCCGCGAGCGCGGACCGCAGATCATCCGCCGCGCCGCATCAGCATAGGTGAGTCATGCAGGAGCAAGCCGCCCCGATATCGACGGAACTGCCGAAGACGCCGGGCGTCAAAATCATCCGTGCCGCTCAGGAAAGCGCCTGGCGGGATGGCTACCGCTTTCTCGCCGAGGCCGAAGCGGCCTATTCGGCCGAACGCGCGCGCGGCTACGCGGAAGGGCTCGCCGCGGCCAAGCAGCAGGCCGGCAAGATCATCAGTGACGCGGCGGGTCGGGCCGACCGCTATTTCGCCTCGCTCGATAAGGAGGTGGCGAGCCTCGCCTTCGACATCGTGCGGCGTGTGCTTTCCGACTTCGACGATGCCGAGCTCGTCGCCCGTGCGGCCAAATCCGCTCTGGCCGATTTCCGCGAGGCGAAGGCGGTGCGCATCCGGATTCACCCCTCAGCCGAGACACAGCTTCGCAAGATGCTGTCCGAGAATCCCGGCGCGCAGTCGCAGCAGCCTCTGAATGTTACGCTCGAACTCGACCAGGATCTCGACACAAGGAGCTGTATCCTCTCGACCGAATTCGCCGTCGTCGAGGCGACTATCGACGCCCAGCTCGCCGCGATTGCAGAGGCCATGGGTCTGCGGCTTGGGCAAGCGGCCGAGTAGGTGAAAGCGGGAGTTGGCGGGGACCGAATGGATCAGATCTTTCATCGCCTTCACACCGTCGTCCGTGACGCCTCGCCTCGCCGGGTCAAAGGCCGTGTGCGCAGCCTGCTCGGCGTCGTCGTGCATGCGACGGTGTCCAATGTGCGCCTCGGCGAGCTTTGCTATCTCGTCGATCCATCCAGCGATCGCCGTGTGCTGGCCGAGGTCGTCGGGCTCAACGAGGAGGTCGCCATCCTCACTCCGATCGGCGAGCTGTCGGGCCTGTCGAGTCTGACCGAGGTCGTGCCGACGGGCGACGAGCTGAGCATCCCAGTCGGGCCGGGGCTGCTCGGGCGCGTCATCAGTGCGGTCGGCGAGTCGCTTGACGGCGGACCGTGGTCCCCGGACCAGGTCGAAGAACGGCGGCCGGTCGCGGCCGCGCCGCCCGAGCCTTTGAGCCGGGCGCTGATCACCGAGCCGATCCAGCTCGGCGTCCGCGCCATCGACGGGCTGCTTGCGTGTGGACGCGGCCAGCGGATCGGCATTTTCGGCGAGCCGGGCGTCGGCAAGTCCAGCCTCCTCGCCGAAATTGCTCGCAACACCGATGCGGACGTCGTCGTCATCGGCTTGGTGGGCGAGCGCGGCCGCGAGGTGCGCGAGTTTCTCGACCGCCAGCTCGGCCCCGAGGGCCGCGCCAAAGCGGTCGTCGTGGCGGCGACCTCGGATCGCCCCGCCATGGAGCGCGTCAAGGCGGCTTATGTGGCGACCGCGATCGCTGAATATTTCCGCGATACCGGGCGGCACGTGCTGCTGCTGATGGACAGCGTCACGCGCTTTGCCCGCGCCCAGCGCGAGATCGGCTTGGCTACCGGCGAGCCGCCGACGCGGCGTGGATTTCCGCCCTCTCTGTTCGCGGCGCTGCCGAGACTGCTGGAGCGCTCCGGCCCGGCGCCAAACGGCTCGATCACCGGCATCTATACGGTGCTCGTGGAGGGCGACGGCACGCTCGATCCTGTTGCCGAAGAAGTCCAGGCCATTCTCGACGGCCATATCATGCTCTCCTCCGATCTGGCGCAGCGGAACCAGTTTCCCGCCATCGACGTGCTGCGCAGCCGTTCGCGTCTCATGGACGCCGTGAGCCCAGATGACCACCGCCGTCACGCCGCGCGCATCCGCGAGCTCATGGCGCGCTATCAGGAGGTCGAGCTTCTCGTGCGCGTCGGAGAATATGAGCGCGGCACCGACAAGGTGACCGACGAGGCGATCGACAAGATCGGCCGGATCAACGGCTTTCTGCGGCAGTCGGCCGGCGAGCCGTCCGCCATCGCCGAAACGCGGCTTCAGATGAAGGGGCTCGCCGAATGAGGAAGGACGAGCTGAGCCGCCTGCGCCAGCTGCGCGAGCTTCGCAAGGAAAAGGCGCTCGAGAAGGTTGCGGCGCGCCAGGCGGCGTTGACACGCGCCGAGCATGTCTTGGCCATGGCCCAGAGCGCGCTCATGGCGCATCTCGAAGAGACGCGGCAGCAGGAAGCCTCCGGTCTTTCGGACATGATGGGCAAGACGCTCAGCCATGCCGAGATTTCGACCTTCCGCTCCGAGCTGATGCTGATCATCGAAAAGCTCGAGGCGTTCATTCTAGACGAACAGATGGCCGGCGAGGTGCGCGAGATGGCGAAGACCGAGCTGAAGGCGGCGACAGCCGTGTTCCGAGACTATCACCGCAGCGCCGAAAAGCTCGATTATGTGATCGGCGAGGAAGGCCGGAAGCTCAGAAAGAAGGCGCTGGCTTTGTCAGAGACGATCGACGACGAATTGCAAAGCCGGCATCGAGGATCGGGGCGGGGCGGCTTATGAGGCAGGGCGAGGACCGAAATGCTTGATGCAACGAGCGCCGACAGCACCAGGCCGTTCTTCAACGGCGCCGGCCATACCGGGACCTGGCAGCCCGTCACTCTGTCGGAGCTGCACCCGGCTTTCGTGGAGGCGTTCAATGCGCTTTACCGGCGGCGCCCGTCCAGGCACGTGCAACTCGCCGGACGAAGCCTCGCCTTTGCCCCCGTCTGGCGGACCAAACTGCCGAGCGTGCTCGATGCCTGGACCTTGACTTTCGACGTCGGCGGCGAGCCGGCTGAGCTGATCGTGCCGCAGATGCTGGTCGACATTTTGTTCGCAGAGCTTGAGGCGTCTATCGACAGGGAGGATCTCTCTGCCGACACCCAGGCATTGCTGCTCGAATTCGTGCTGACGGAGGCGCTCGAGACGGTCGAGACGATGCTCGGCTCGTCGGTGTCGATTCTCTCCGCCCATAAGGGCCTGGCAACCTGGATCGGCTATGATTATCCCGTGCTCGCCATCGAGACCGAGCTGGAAGGCGCGGCAAAATCCTGGAGCATCCTGCGGCTCAGCCAGCAGCATCTTCTGCGGCTGGCGCGAGATTTCGAGAAGCTGCCCGCCGCCCCGACCGCTGTGGCGATGCCGGATCTGCCGCTGCCGGTCAGCCTGCGTCTAGCGTCGGTCGATCTCAGCCTCGCCGAGATCCAGAGCCTGCGGCCGGGCGACATCGTGCTTCTCGACAATCACTGCCCCGAGCTGGAAACGGCGATGGCCGTCTTCAGCGAGAGCCTCGTCGCCGAGGTCAAGATCTTGCCGAACGGTTATCAGCTCCTGGACCTCGCGAAACCCGCCAAAGGCTCGGCACTGGATTGGTGCATCGATCCGCCGGCCGCGTGGATCGGACCGCTGAGCGAAGCCGGCGCGACGGAGGTGCCGATGCGGCTCTTCATCGAGCTGGGCCGGTTCGAGCTGTCGCTCGCCAAGCTTGCCGATTTGAGCCGCGGCGCACAGATCGGCGCCAATGCGCAGCCCGGCGCACATCTCGACCTGATGGCTGGCGGCACTCTCATCGGCCATGGCGAGTTGACTGCGGTCGGCGACAGCTACGGCGTGCGGATCGTCAGGGCCTGAATGCCGGCTCAGCCGCGTATTAGACGCGCGCGGATTGCGTAGCCGCCATAGAGCCTCTCGGTCTCCGCTTTCAAGTCCAGTCGCTGCGCCAAAGCTTCGATCCGCGCCTCGAAATCCGGGATAGGCGTCACCGAGAAGCGGAAAAGCCAGGCGCGTTGCAAGGGCCGAAACGGTGTGGGATATCCAGCGAAATCGCCGAAATCGACAATGTGCAATTCGCCGCCGGGACCGATACAGCTTGCGGCGCATACGGCGACAGTTTCCCACGCCGGGATCATCGACAGGGTGTATGAGATAAAGACGCGATCGAATTGCGAGACCGCGAAAATCCCGCCCGCGTTGAACGCCGTGGCGTCCCCGGCTGCGAGCACGATCCGATTTCCGAGCCCCTGCCGGGCAACAGCAGCCCGCGCGGTCCGCAGCATTTCCTCCGACACATCGAGGCCGTAGAGCCGCGCGCTTGAATAGCGCCGCGCCACCCTGATCAGATTGCGCGCCGTGCCGCAGCCCACTTCCAGCGCCGTGCCTGCGTCCGGCACCCTAAGCTGCGCAATGAGACGATCGCGGCCGAGGAGATAATAGCGGCGCGTCGCATCATAGATGAAGCGCTGACGGCGATAGATGCCGTCCATCTTCTCGGCGGCCGCGGTGATGCCCATCGTCTGCATCATGCCTTCAGCACGTAGACGTGAAAGCCGCCATAAATCGCCGAGCGGTCTTTCTGCGTTAGCATCCGGGAGAGGTCGGCTGCATAGTCCCAGCGGCCGAGGATATCGTCCGGCACGCGCCGCGGCAGGATGGTCGGCTCGGCGGCTGTGCGGAATATGACGCGGGCGCCGCAGCGCGCCGTGCGGGTGATCTCCGTCCAGAGCCGGGTCAGATCGGCGTCGCCCATCCAGTCCTGCGCGTCGAGCAGCACATAGCGGTCGAAACTGCCGGCGGGCGCCGCCGCGAGATGGCTGGTCATCGAGGCATGATGGACATCGACGCGCGCGACGTTCCGGCGCAGCGTCTCGAAATTGCCGCGGTGGAGATAGGGCGGCAGAGGACCGTTTGCAGTGAGCGGATAGCGGCGGCCGAAAGCCTGCCAGGTGAAATAATTCTCGGCGAGCGGGAAGCCGCAGGCGAGCCGCTCCAGACGCTGGCGCAGCACCTCGGCCATGCCGCCTTTCATGTCGCCGGCGAGCGCCGCATATTGCGCCGGCGGAATGCCGAGCCCGTAGAGCGACGCCGGTCGGTTGACAATCCAGCGCACCGTCCGGCTGCTGAACAGCGGCGCGAATTCCCGCTCGAAAATATGGCGCTGCTCCTCGAGGCTCCGCGCCTTCAGCAGCTTGCGCGGATTGACGCCGTGCAGTCTGGCGACGAGATGGCTGGCGCCGATGAAACCGCCGAGGAGACCCGCCCTATAGAAATTGTCGGCGAAGCGCCTGATCCGGCGGCGGCGGCGCAGCCCATGGCGTCCATACCAGTAGGCGGCGGTGGCCGTATCGAGGTGTGGGAGGATGTGCTGTTTGAAAACGGCGATATTCGCCCGCGTGTCGGCCGCACCGAAGAAACGGAAAAACGCATTATGGTCCGGCAGATGGCGCAGGGCCGCAAGCTTCAGCCGATTGAGCGCGACATGCGCGGCATTGATATCGACCGCGGTAATATGGGCCGGCTCGACGGTTAGATAGCTGAGCACATTGCAGCCGCCCGAGGCGATGGTGATGATCCGGCTGTCACCATCGAGCTGAAGCGCCTCCAGATCGACCACCGGGTCTTCCCAGATCTGCGGATAGACCAGATTTGAGAAGGCCAGCGCAAACAGCCGCTCCCGCAAGCCCTCTGCCGAGAGAAGCTTGTTGCGGCAGACGGCGTCCCCGATCATGCCGCTGCTCCTCGGCCCCATCTGCTTCGCCAGTTCGACCAAATCTCCCCTCCTTCGCATTCGCGGATGCGTGTTGCCCGCCGTCATCACCGCCTCCGCGCGGGACTGCCGGCAGGCTGTCGTCTCAGGCTGAATGTCGGAAATGAGCAGCATCCGGATGGTTGTCGTGCTGCGGCGGCCATCTTCGCTGTCGGTGTCAGCGTCTTCCACGCCAGAATCGCTCCCCCGATGACGTTCATTCGAGAAAGCATGAATTCATTTCAGCTTTGTGACAGCGCGGCATCGCGGGCTTGCGCTGGCGTTTGCGGATTTCGCCGGTCGGATGCGCTTACGCTTTTTGAGGCACGGCAAAAAAAATAATCCGTACCGGGAACCAGAAAAACCCCGGTTGCAGTTACCCCGATAACATCTCCAATCCCAACAGAGAGTTATGCCATGTCTAGAACACTCCTCATTGCCGCCGTCGCTTCCGGTCTCGCCGCCTTGCCGGCGTCCGCTCAGCAGATGCAGCAACAGCAGCAGAACACTCGATCAGGCCAGCAGGAAATCCGCAATTTTTTCAAGCAGACTCAGAACACGATCGAGCAGTCCATCAGGAACGGAGACCTTGAGCAGGTGGCGCAATACCTACAGAATAGTCTCACTAGTGGAGCGACATTCTTTACGAGCCACCAGGTCTATATCGACAACAATCTGATCGGCTCGGGCGTGGCCAACATCAATGGAAAGATGCTTGCCAGGCTCGTGGGATTTGCGGGTGAGATCGTCGGCGGCGATGAGCTGTCGAACTACAATCTGAATATCCGCATCCGGAACATCAATATGATGCCCGGCGGCCAGGCGGCCACCGTGCAGGCCGTCTATACCGAAAATGCGGTGCTGACCCCCGGTGAGAGTCAAGGGAGCAATCAGGGCGGACAGAACGACCAGGTCGGGCAGAATGATCAGAACCAGCAGAACGGCCAGGTTGGGCAGAACGACCAGGCCCAGCAGAACGGCCAGTACAATCGGATGGGTCAGATGGGCCGCATGGGGCAGATGGGCCAGGGCCGGCCCGGCATCCAATTCCAGGGGCCAAACAACCAGAATCAGATGCAGTTCGGTTGGCGCCGCCGCTTCAATCAGGCCATGCAGCAGGGCAATTCAGGGCAGGGCAACCTCCAGGAGGCGAATGCGCTGGACGTCGAGTCCCAGATGACCTGCACGCATCTCGTACTGCTGAACCAGGGCAATGTGGAGCTTGGCGATAGCTTCTGCCAGCGCCAGACCCGGATGAAGGGCGAGCAGCAGGCCGGATAGCCTCAACCTTTCAATTTCTCTCCCTGTGACGTCGGAGCAGCCCCCGCCTTCGGGCGGGGCTGCTTTTCGTGCGCGACCGGGCGGTGTGCCGGCTGGGGATTGGCAACTGTTTCCTGGCATGACCGCAGTCACTCCACCGTGCTTCGCGCCGATCACCGCGCCTGCCCGGCGCGCCGCCGGACCAGTTCGTCGCTTGCGAACAGGTCGGCGACCCAGTCGACGAAGACGCGCAGCCGGTTGCTGAGATGCGCATTCGGCGGATAGACGACGTAGAGCGGCAGGCCTCCCGCGGTCCACTCGCTCAGAACCGGCCGCAGCGCGCCCGACGCCAGCTCCTGCTGCACCATGAAGCGCGGCGCCTGCAGCACGCCGAGTCCGGAGAGCCCAGCCGTGACATAGGCATTGCCATCATTGACGCCGAGGATCGAGCGCCCCGGAAATTCGAGCTGCTCTCCCTTCCGGCTGAAGCTGAGCGGATAGAGCCGGCCGGTGCGCGTGCTGAAATAGCTGACGATGAAATGCCCGTCCCGCAGGTCGTTTGGGTGAGCCGGCTCACCATGCCGTTCGATATAGCCCGGCGCTGCGCAGGTGACGAAATCCAGCTCGCCGATGCGGCGGGCAATGAGCGATTGATCCGTTAATTCACCGGCGCGGATTACGCAATCGACATTCTCGCCGATCAGGTCGACAGGCCGGTCCGTCACCCCGAGATCGATCCTGATGTCCGGGTACCGCATATGGAAGCCGCAGAGCGAGGGAATGATGATCAGCCGTGCGATCGCGGCGCTGGCATCGACGCGGAGCCTGCCGGCGGGCGATGCCTGAGAGCGGGCCATGCTGCCGTCGAGCTCGTCGAGATCGGCGAGCAGACGGGTCACGCGCTCATAATAGGCGGCTCCGTCCGGCGTGACGCTGACCCGGCGCGTTGTGCGGTGCAACAGCTGCGTATGCAGATGCGCCTCAAGTGATTGAATCAGTTTCGTAAGCGTGGCCTTCGGCACGTCCAGCACATCGGCGGCGCGCGTGAAAGTGCCGACCTCGACGACGCGTGCGAAGGCCCGCATGGCGGCCAGTTGATCCATCGCTATCTCCAATTTGCCGCAGCTTAATGCATTATGCGGGAATTGTTCATGCTCAGAAACAATGTGGTCACGAATAGCCCCTTTATTCCCAGGATAATGGCGATTAATTTCTGCCGCAATGCAGCATGATGCTGCAACTGCGTTCTCGCCGGGATCATGCCGGCGAGGGAGAGGCTGGGTCGATGACGATTACCTGCAGGGAAGAGGCATTGCCGCTGGATACGTCGGCTCTCGATGTGCGGATCTATGCGGCGAAGGCGGCCCAGCTTTCGACGCCGCTGGTGCTGCATCTGCATGGCGGTGCTTTCGTTTCCGGCTCGCTCGATAGCGGGCGGACGGTGTCGACGCTGCTGGCGCGTTCCGGGGCGGTCGTGATGTCCGCCGACTATCCGCTGGCACCCGGATCCGGCTTTCCCCAGACCTTACAGGCGATTTTCCGCGCCTTGAGCTTCATCTGGCAGAAGCGCGGCAAATGGGCTGGCAAGAAGTCGCCCCTCTTCATTGCGGGTGAGGAGGCAGGAGGCAACCTCGCCGCGGGCCTGGCGCTGATGGTCCGCGATCAGGGTACGCCCGCGCTCGCCGGCCAAATCCTGCTCTCGCCGATGCTCGATCCCAATCTTGCGACGCGCTCGATCCGCTGCGCCGCCGCCGGGCCGGTCGGCTGCCGCTGGGCGGATGGCTGGCATCAATATCTCGGCACCGCGGATAAGGCATCGCATCCATACGCCGCCCCCCTCGGTTCATCGCGGCTGAAGGGTGTCGCACCCGCGCTCATCCTCACTGCCGAGGATGATCCGATGCGCGACGAATCCGTCAGCTACGCCGGCCGTCTGCGCATGGCGGGCGTTAAAGTCGAAAACGAAATTCTCCCCGCCCCGACCGGCTGGCCTTGTGCTCTTGCCCGGCCGGAAAGCCTCAACGAGGGCTGGGCGGCAAAGCTCCTGGAACGCTTCTCGCAATTTTTTGCCGAAACGGCATCGCTTCTATGTCGGACGGCGCCAGTCTCAAACGTCCTATGAAGGCCTGACGGCCAAGGAGAACCCGATGACAGTTGAAAATTTTCGCAGCCCCTTTCGGGGCGCAAGCAGATTTGTTGCCATAAGCGCCCTGGCGATCGGTCTTGGCGCCGCGCTGCCAGGCCCCGCGGCTTTCGCCGCCGAAGCAGCAGCGGCGCCGCAAGCCATGCCGGTTTCCGTGGCGCGCGTCGAAGAGCGCGAGGCCATGATCTGGCACGAATTCTCAGGGCGGCTGGAGGCGGTCGACCGGGTGGAGATCCGCTCGCGCGTGGTGGGCGCCGTTCAGGCGGTCCATTTTCGCGAAGGCTCGCTGGTCAAGACGGGCGACCTTTTGATCACCATCGACCCCGCGCCTTACGCGGCCGAAGTCGCCAAGGCAAAGGCTCAGGTCGCTGCAGCGCAGGCGGCAGCGGTGCTGGCGAAAGCCGATCTGGACCGCGCCAAGAAACTCTCCGGCTCGCCGGCACTGTCGGAGCGCGATCTCGACCAGCGGCTGAACGCTTCTCGCGAGGCCGATGCCAATCTGCAAGGCGCGCAGGCCGCGCTTCAGGCGGCGCAGCTCAATCTCGATTATACCCAGATCCGGGCGCCCGTCGCGGGCCGGGTCGGGCGGCTCGAGGTCACCGTCGGCAATCTGGTTGCCGCCGGCCCCTCCGCGCCGGTGCTGACAAGCCTCGTTTCGGTCGATCCGATCTACGCCAGCTTCGATGCCGATGAGCCTGTCGCCGCGCAGGCGCTGAAGGGCCTGAGTCCGCAGGCCGTCGCGCAGATGCAGGTCGACCGGATCCCGGTGCGGCTGCGGACCGATGAGGGCACCGAGATCAAAGGCCGGCTTCAGCTCATCAACAATCAGGTCGATACGGCGAGCGGCACCGTCCGCATGCGAGCGGTTTTCGACAATGACGACGGTCATCTGATGCCCGGTCAGTTCGTGCGGCTGAGCATGGGAGAAGCCAAGCCGAAGCCCGCGCTCCTGGTCAGCGAACGGGCCATCGGCACCGATCAGGACAAGAAATTCGTGTTCGTGGTCGACGACGCCAACAAGGCCGCCTATCGCGAAGTGACGCTCGGCGCCTTCTCGAACGGGCTGCGCATTATCAAGACTGGAGTGCAGGCCGGCGAGCGCGTCGTGGTCAATGGCCTGCAGCGCGTCCGGCCAGGCGTCGTCGTCGCACCGCAGATGGTCTCGATGGACGGCGCTTCGGCCGATGCAAAAAGCGGAAGGCCATCCGCGGTGGCTCAACGTTAAGAGCACCGGGCACGAGGACAGAAAGGTCTCTGTGGGGGACGAGAAATGAACCTGTCGAAATTTTTCATCGACCGCCCGATCTTTGCGGGCGTGGTGTCGGTGCTCATCTTTGTGGCGGGTCTGCTCGCCCTCCGCGTGATGCCGATCTCCGAATATCCGGAAGTCGTGCCGCCTCAGGTGATCGTGCGCGCAAATTATCCGGGCGCCAATCCGAAAGTGATCGCGGCGACGGTCGCCACGCCGATCGAGGAAGCGATCAATGGCGTCGAGGGCATGCTCTATATGAGCAGCCAGGGGACGACGGACGGCCAGATGACGCTGACCGTCACCTTCGCTCTCGGCACCGATCCGGACAAGGCGCAGCAGCTTGTGCAGAACCGCGTCTCGCAGGCCGAGCCGCGCTTGCCCGAGGAGGTCCGTCAGCTCGGCATCACCAGCGTGAAAAGCTCGCCGAATTTCATCATGGTGGTGCATCTGGTCTCGCCGAACGACCGCTATGACATCACCTATCTGCGCAATTACGGCGTGCTGAACGTCAAGGACCGCCTGGCGCGCGTTCCCGGCGTCGGCGAGGTGGCGATCTTCGGCGCGGGCGATTACTCCATGCGCATCTGGCTCGATCCGCAGAAGGTCGCCGAGCGCGGCCTGTCGGCCAGCGACGTGGTGAACGAAATCCGGGCGCAGAATGTCCAGGCGGCGGCGGGTATCGTCGGCGCCTCGCCCAGCCCCTCCGATGTCGATCTCCAGCTCTCGATCAATGCCCATGGGCGGCTGGAGAGCCCGGAGGAATTCGGCAATATCATCATCAAGACGGGAGCGGACGGTCAGGTCACCAGGCTCAAGGACGTTGCTCGGATTGAGCTCGGTGCGGCGGAGTATTCGCTGCGTTCGCTGCTCGACAACAAGCCGGCGGTCGGCATCGGCGTGTTCCAGGCGCCAGGCTCCAACGCCCTCGAAATCGCCGACAATATCCGCGCCACCATGGCCGAGCTGAAGCAGACCATGCCGGAGGGCGTCGACTACGACATCGTCTATGACACGACGCAATTCGTCCGCGCCTCGATCGATGCCGTGGTGCACACGCTGCTCGAGGCCATCGCCCTGGTTGTGCTGGTGGTCATCCTGTTCCTGCAGACTTGGCGCGCCTCGATCATTCCGCTGCTCGCCGTGCCCGTGTCGATCATAGGCACCTTCGCGGTGATGTACATATCCGGCTTCTCGATCAACGCGCTGACTCTGTTCGGGCTGGTGCTGGCGATCGGCATCGTCGTCGACGACTCCATCGTCGTGGTTGAGAATGTCGAGCGCAATATCGAGAACGGCCTGTCGCCGCGCGAAGCCACCTATCAGGCCATGCGAGAGGTCTCCGGGCCGATCATCGCCATCGCGCTGGTGCTGATCGCGGTTTTCGTGCCGCTTGCCTTCATCACCGGACTGACCGGGCAATTCTACAAGCAGTTCGCGCTGACCATCGCCATCTCGACGGTGATCTCGGCGACCAACTCGCTGACCTTGTCGCCGGCGCTCGCCTCGCTGCTGCTCAAAGGCAAGGACGAGCCCAAGGACCGGCTGACTCGCGTCCTCGACCGGATGTTTGGCTGGTTCTTCCGCGGCTTCAACCGGGTCTTCAGAGGAGGCTCCAACGCCTATAGCGGCGGCGTCCGGCGGATCGTATCGCGGCGCGCGGTGATGCTGGTGATCTATGCGCTGATGCTCGGGGCGACCTTGACGCTGTTCCGCATCGTGCCGGGCGGCTTCGTGCCGGGGCAGGACAAGCAATATCTGGTCGGCTTCGCCCAGCTTCCGGACGGCGCCACACTCGACCGTACCGACGAGGTCATCCGGCGCATGAGCGACATAGCGCTGAAGCAGCCGGGCATCACCCATGCGGTCGCCTTTCCGGGCCTGTCGATCAACGGCTTCACCAACTCGTCGAACGCCGGCATCGTCTTCGTGACGCTGTCGCCATTCGAGGAGCGGACGACGCCGGAGCTTTCGGGCGCGGCAATCGCCCAGCAGCTTAACAAGAAATTCGGTGCCATCCAGGACGCCTTCATCGCCATGTTCCCGCCGCCGCCCGTCCAGGGCCTCGGCACGATCGGCGGTTTCAAGATGGAGATCGAGGACCGCACCGGGCGCGGCTATGAGGCGCTCGACGCGGCGACCAAAGCCTTCCTGGCCAAGGCCCGGCAGGCGCCGGAGCTGGCCGGGCTGTTCTCCAGCTATCAGGTGAACGTGCCACAGCTCTATGCTGACATCGACCGCACCAAAGCCCGCCAGCTCGGCGTAGCGGTGACGGATGTGTTCGACACGATGCAGATCTATCTCGGCTCGCTCTATGTGAACGACTTCAACAAGTTCGGCCGCACCTATTCGGTCCGCGTCCAGGCAGATTCCAAATTCCGGGCGCGGGCCGACGATATCGGGCAGCTCAAGGTCCGCTCGGCCTCGGGACAGATGGTGCCGCTTGCCGCGGTGCTGAACGTCAAACAGAGCTCCGGGCCGGAACGCGCCATGCGTTATAACGGCTTCCTCACCGCCGACGTGAATGGGGGGGCCGCGCCCGGCTATTCGACCGGCGAGGCGCAGGCCGCGGCCACGCAGATCGCCGACGAGACGCTGCCGAAGGGCTTCGGCTTCGAATGGACGGATCTCACCTATCAGGAGATCCTCGCCGGCAATTCCGCCATCTGGGTCTATCCGCTGGCAATACTGCTCGTCTTCCTGGTGCTCGCCGCGCAATATGAGAGCCTCGTGTTGCCGCTCTCGATCATCATGATCGTGCCGCTCGGGCTTCTGGCGGCGATGACCGGCGTCTGGCTGTCGGGCTGGGACAACAACGTCTTCACCCAGATCGGTCTGATCGTGCTGGTCGGCCTTTCGGCGAAGAATGCGATCCTGATCGTGGAATTCGCCCGCGAGCTGGAATTCGCCGGACGCACGCCGGTCCAGGCCGCGATCGAAGCCAGCCGCCTGCGCTTGCGCCCGATCCTGATGACCTCGCTCGCCTTCATCATGGGCGTCGTGCCGCTGGCTCTGGCTATCGGCGCGGGCGCGGAGATGCGCCGGGCGATGGGCGTCGCGGTGCTGTGGGGCATGCTCGGCGTGACCTCGTTCGGCATCTTCTTCACGCCGGTCTTCTACGTGCTGCTGCGGCGGCTGTCGGGCAACAAGCCGCTCACCCATCATGGCGATGCGGCGGTTCCGCAGGGCGGCGGCGGAATTGAGTCCCATCAGCTCGCGGCCGCGCTTCGGGCTTCGAGCAGTGACACCCCGCCGGACGCTTAAGGCATCGGCGCAGCGTGAAATATGGCAGGCGCCGTTTAGCTCGATGGCTGGGGGCGCCTGCGCAGTTCGGCGAGATGCGGATATTTCTCGGTGAGCTGGGTCCCGGGATAATAGGTCGGCGCGAAAGCCGGCTCGGCGCGGATGTGCTCCAGCCACCGCGCGATCGCCGGTCGGTCCGACCACGCATGATCGAGATTGACGTCGTCCATCCGCACGATCACTGGCATGACGGCGATGTCGGCGAGCGTAAGCTGCCGGCCCATCAGATAGGGCCCGCCGCTCTGGCCGATCCAATCGTCCATGCGCCGGACGGTGCGGGAAAGCTTGTCGAGCGCCTGCTCCATCTCCTCCTTCGGAAAGCCGGTACGCCCCATGCGGAGGAGAAACTCTTTCCGCATCGGCTTGGAATTGGCGAGGGCGATGAACGCCTCCTCGCTCATGCTCTGGAAGTGCGGCAGGAAGGCGAGATTGTAGGACGGCACGCGGATGGCCGGTGCGGGGATCTCGTCGATATAGCGCATCATCGCCCGCATGTGCGCTGTGCGCACCGCAGAGGCGGGGCGCAGCGGCGAGGGCTCCGGGAAAACCTCGTCGAGATATTCCATAATCACTGAGGAGTCGATGATTGCCGCGCCATCATGAATGATGGCGGGGACGACGCCGTTCGGATTTATGGCGAGGTAATCGGGCTTCAGCTGATCGCCGGAGAACAGGTCGAGCCTGACATCCTCGAAGGCCAGCCCCTTCGCGTACAGCACGAAGCGCACGCGCTGACTGCAGGTCGATTGCGGGGCATTGTACAAGGTGATTTGCGTCATTGCGCTTCGCTCCCAGTCTGCCGGCGGCTTCAAGGCCGACTGTAGCATGGCGGCGATTTTGCTGCTCAAATGACGATCGGCGGTGTTGCTCGTCGCCTGCAGCGAACCTTCCCTCCCAACAAACATTGCTTGCGCAGTCAGCGGCTGCAGAGCGATATTAACCTTGCAGATCCGTTGGGTCCGCGCTGGGGGCGGCGCGGTGCGGGTCCAGCAATACCGAGCGACGCGAGTGATCGCCGGGGCATTGGGAGAGGATGGCGATGGATAAGCCGCGCGTCTGCGACACCGATCCACCTGGCATTGACGCCCGCGCCGGAGAGGCGGGAACGCCACACGCCAGGAGGCGGCGGGGCGGATCGCGTCGAATGCGGGCCGCGGAATAGGCCATGAACGCACCCGCGCAACCTCTCTCAAAGGCCGACGGGGCAGCGACCGCTCCTCGCATTCGTGTCCGCAATCTCGCCAAGCGCTATGGCGCGCTCGAAGTCTTTCGCGACGTCTCGTTTTCGGTCGGGCAGCGCGAGATCGTCGCCATTGTCGGACCGTCGGGCTGCGGCAAGACCACGCTTTTGCGCTGCCTCAACGGACTGATCCCGCACGATGAAGGCGATATCGTCTGCGGTGAAACCGCGGTCACGCGGCCGATTGCGGGCATGGCCATGGTCTTCCAGCATTTCGGGCTGCTGCCCTGGAAGACCGTCTACGACAACGTCGCCTACGGTCTGCGCATGGCGGGTGCGCGGCGCGCCGAGATTGCCGAGAAGGTTCCGCAATTCGTTAAAATGGTAGGGCTCGCCGGGTTCGAGAAAGCCTATCCCTATCAGATCTCCGGCGGTATGCAGCAACGCTGCGGCCTCGCGCGTGCCCTTGCCGTCGAGCCGAATGTGCTCTTGATGGACGAGCCCTTCGCGGCCGTCGACGCGCAGACCCGCGAGATCCTGCAATTCGAGCTCTTGCGGATCTGGGAGGCGCGGCCGACGGCCATGGTTTTCGTCACCCATTCGATCGAGGAAGCCGTGCTGATGGGCGACCGCGTCTTCGTGCTCAAGGGCCGCCCGAGCAACATTGCCGAGACCATCTCCATCGATCTGCCCCACCCGCGCACCCGCGAGACGCTGCGTCTGCTGCGCTTCACCGAACTGCGCGAGCGCGTCTGGGACACGCTGATGAGCGAGGCGCGCAAAGCCGAGTTCGACATCGCCGCACCAAGATAAAGATAAGGAGACGCTCAGAGCGTTCCATCTCTAGGGAGGAAAAAGCATGAACCGCCGCAATCTCTTCCGAGCCCTCGTCGCGCTTGCCCTGTTGGCCGGCGTCATTGGCGGGCCTGATGCCGCAAGCGCCGAGGGCAAGAAGCTCGTCATCGGCACGCCGGGTATCCGGCCGATCTTCGCCAATCTGGTGCTTTTCGTTGCGCGGGACGAAGGGTTCTTCAAGAAATACGGCGCCGATGTCGAGTTGCGCGACTTCGACACGGGCACCGCGGCATCCCGCGCCGTCTTATCCGGCGACATTGATGCCGCTGTCGGGCCGACGCCGCTGGTGATCAACCAGGTGTCGAACGCCGACGCCAACATCATCGGCTTTTTCGGGTTCAACAACCCCGACTGGCTGGTGGCTTCGACAGATCCCGCCAAAACCAAATGCACCGATCTCGTAGGCCAGCCTGTTGGTGTCGACGCAATCGGCGGTGCTCGCGCCATCGCGTTGCGCACCATGCTGGCGGGCGGCTGCAAGGAGGTGAAGCTGGATCAGGTGCAGCAGGTGCCACTCAGCTCCAACACGGCTCCCGCCATGGTCGCCGGACAGCTCACCTTCGGCGTGCTACATCTCGATGACGTGGCCGTGCTCGAGGCTCAGGGCAAGAAGCCGTATGTCATACTCCGGATGAAGAAGACCAATCCGACCAGCCACTATCTCCTTCTTGTTGCGCGCCGCGACAATCTGGCGGCGAACCGGGACAGCTTCGTCAGGTTTACCGCGGCGCTTATTGCGGCGGGCCGGTTCATGCAGGATCCGAAAAACGCCGACCGCGTCGCCGATGCCGCCAAGCCCATCGGGCATTCCAAGGAGATCACCAAACTCGCGCTGAAGGAATTCCTTAATATGGGCTTCTGGGCAACCGAGGATGATGGGATGGATCCCAAGAAGATCGCCGCGGTCACGGCGGTGATGGCGAAGACCGGCGGCATCACGGCCGGCAAGCAGCCAGCCAAATACGATCGCCTCGTCGATCCGAGCATCTGGAAGGATGCCAATGCGATGGTGAAGTGAGCGCAGCGTGCCGCTGCGATCGCCTGCCCACCGCCTGAGCCCGGAAGGTCCATGCCGCAAAAGGCCATGTCCCAAAGCGCAGCATTCTGGCTGAGCCTCATAGCCGGGGCGGTACTGTGGGAGGTTGTCGGCCGCGCCATGCCGACAGCGTTCATGGTGCCGCTCTCGGCGACGCTTGTGCGTCTCTGGGAGCTTGTGACGGCCGGGTCGCTGCTGGCGCAGCTTGCGAACTCCGCGATGCTGTTTGTGACCGGGCTTGCGATAGCCATGCTGGTCGGCATGCCGCTAGGCCTTCTGCTGGCGCGGGCGCCCTGGGTGCGGATAGGGTTCGAGCCCTATCTCATGGTGCTCTACGCCACCCCGATGGTGGCGCTGATCCCGTTCATCCTCTCGATCATGGGCTTCGGTTTCTGGCCGAAAGTTCTCGTCGTCTTCCTGTTCGCGGTGTTTCCCATCCTCTACAACACGGTGGAAGGCGCGCGCAGCTTAAAGCCGGAGCTCATCGAAGTGGCACGGTCCTTCCGCTCCGGCGAATGGGCGCTGTGGCGCGAGGTGATGCTGCCTTACACCCTGCCTTTCACCATGACCGGCGTGCGGCTCGCCGTCGGACGCGCGCTTGTCGGCACGGTGGCGGCGGAATTCTTCCTGAGTTCGACCGGCATCGGTCAGCTCATTATGTCCGCGTCGCAGAATTTCGACACGGCGACGGTGTTCGCCGCTATTCTCGTGATCGGCCTGATCGGCGTTGCTCTGATGAATGTCGGACGGCGGATCGAAAACCATTTCGCGCGCTGGCGGAGCTGAGCGATGGCGGTGTCGGAGATCAGCGCTTCAGCATCGCCCGCCTCTTTTTCAGCGCGCCGCGTATCGTGGGCGGATAGCTCGGCCTGGGCGCGGCTGACTGTCGGGATCGTGCTGCTTGCGATCTGGGAGCTGTCGGTTCGCGCTCTGGCGCCCGCCTATGTGGCGAAGCCATCGACGGTCGTGATGGCGCTGCCAAAAGTGCTTGGGGACGACAAATTCTGGTCCGCGACGGGCGTGACGCTCGGCGCCGTGGCGGAGGGGCTCGCGATCGCCATCCTGGTCGGGACC
Organism: uncultured Alphaproteobacteria bacterium; assembly: GCA_963798805.1. GTDB lineage: Bacteria > Pseudomonadota > Alphaproteobacteria > Rhizobiales > Rhodomicrobiaceae > CAVZCK01. The sequence goes on along the minus strand of CAWCVC010000010.1, from coordinate 375,101 downwards.
GCGATCGGGCTCTGCCTCGGGCGGCTGCGTTTGGCCGACGCCTTTCTGCGCCATTACGTCAGCGGGCTCTATGCCGTACCGATGGTTGTGGCGTTGCCGCTGTTCTCGCTGTGGTTCGGCTATACCAGCGCGGCACGGCTGGCGACGGTTATCTTCGCCTCGATCTTCTCGATCATCATGAATGTCGCCGATGGCGCCCGCTCGGTGCCGCGGGAATACGTTGAGGTCGCCAGCTCGTTTCGCTCCGGTCCGTTCCGTGTGCTCCGCGACGTCGTGCTGCCGTCCTCCACGCCTTATTTGCTGTCAGGGATCAGGCTGGCGGCCGGACGCGCTCTGATCGCCGCCGTCGTCGCCGAGTTCTATCTCGCCATAGGTGGCCTCGGCTATTTCATCCTGTTCAGCTCGCGCACCTTCCGTCACAGCGAAGCCTTTGTCGGCGTGCTGCTGCTGGCGGGGTTCGGCGTCGCTTTCGAGCTGATCGTCGCCTGGGCGACGCGCCGGTTTCTGCCCTGGTATCGCCGCGAGGAGCGCGGCCTTTGACCCTTTGCAAGCAAGCGCCATGACCGATGCCCTGATCTCATCCGCCATCGCCCATTGGGGGCCTCGCTTCGTGGCCAATGGCGTGGCGCTGACCGATTTCGAAGAGATCACGCACGGTCTTGCGTTCTGGAACGATTGGTGCCGCGCCTGGTCGGATCGCGCCGGCGTTCACGAGGCGATGGGGCGCGAGGCGCTGGCGCGCGGAAAGCGACTTTCGGCGGGCGAGCATCTGCAGCGCGCCGGCGTCTACTATCATTTTGCCAAATTCCTGTTTGTGCATGACCTGCCGCAGATGGAGGCCGCGCATCGAAAGGCCGTGGAATGCCGGACGCTGGCCCTACCGCATCTCGTCCCGTCCGGCGAGCGCGTCGAGATCACGTTCGAGGGAAACCGTCTCTACGGGATTTTGCGAAAGCCCGCTGGCATCGCTGAACCGCCCGTCGTCATCTTGTGCTGCGGCCTCGACTCCTGCAAAGAGGAGACCGACGCCTATGAGCAACCCTTTCTTGCACGCGGTATGGCGACGCTCGTCTTCGACGGGCCGGGCCAGGGCGAGGGCGAATATGACTGGCCGATCCGCGGCAATTACGAGACGGCGGTTGAGGCCGTGGCGGCTTATGTCAGAACGCGCGCCGACCTCGATGCGGATCGCATGGGACTGTGGGGCGTCAGCTTAGGGGGCTATTACGCATCGCGCAGCGCGGCCTTCATTCCTGGCTTCAAAGGCTGCATTGCGCTGTCCGGACCCTACGATTGGGGTGAGGCTTGGGAGACTTTGCCCGATCTCACGCGCGAGGCGTTCCGTGTCCGCTCAAAGAGCGCGACCGTGAAGGCGGCCCGCGAGGTGGCGGCGACTCTTTCGCTGAAGGGTGTTGCGGACAAGATCCGCTGCCCGCTGTTCATCGTCGCCGGAAAGCTCGACCGCGTCGTGCCGTGGCAGGATGCGGAGCGGCTCGCGCGTGAGGCCGGCGGTCCCGTCGAATTGCTGATGATCGAGGACGGCAATCACGTCGCCAATAATCGCGGCTATCGCTGGCGGCTGCAGTCGGCCGACTGGATGGCTGAGCGGCTTGCAAGCTGATTTCGCGGGCCGAAAAGGTCAGGCAAGCGGTGCGACGGAAAGACCGCGGACTTTGTGCCGTTCAATGAACCTTGCGACCAGTCCCGACGCCTTCGCCTCTTCGACGAAGTCGCGCAGGAATGCCGCAGCTGCCGTATTCTTACGGTCGGTGCCGACGGCCTGCTGCACAGACATGAATTTCCCCTCCAGGATGCGTGCGCCCGGAATTTTCTCAACGTCTGAGAGCAGCCGGGGTCTCAGCCCTGCGAGGGCATCGAGGCCGTGGCGGATGAAGGTCTCGTAGGCGCTGTCCAGCGTGTCCGTTTTCACCAGCGTGGCCTGTTTGATGTTGCGGTCGAGCCAGAGGCCGTAAGCTGCCCGGCCGGTCACAGCGATCCGCAGGCCGGGACGATCGACATCCGCGATGGTCTGCAAAGGCGAGCCCGCCGGGACCAGATAGGTGGCCTCGATCTCGGCATAGGCGGCGGTGAAGGCGATCTTCTCGGCGCGCTGAGGCTCGGCGCCGATCAGGCCGATGTCCCAGACGCCGGTCCCCGCCGCGTCGGCGAGTTCGCCGGGCGTCTTGAATGTCACATATTTCACCGGCACGCCGAGGCGGGTTGCGATTTCGCGCGCCATGTCCGGGGAGACGCCGACCGGGTCGCCTTCCGGGGTTCTCCCCGTCACCAGCAGGAAGTTTGACAGGTTGACGCCTGCGCGCAGAACGCCGGTCGGCGAGAGTTCGGCGATGACATCTGGTGACATGAGCGGCTGTTCTCCAATCGAAGGAATGCTGACTTTATATTGGATGATCCGGATGCAGCAATGTCCAACCGCTGCGCCGAATGGCTGAATCTTCAGGCTTGCACAGCGGCCCATTCGAGGGCGGATGTCAGCCGCTTTTCGGCCGCTGCCGTATGCGCCTTCAGCAGGTTGAGCGTGAGCTTGGCATTGCGCGCCTGCACCGCGTCGATGATGGCGGCGTGCTCCTCGATCAGCCGTTTCGGGTCGCGGCCCCGGATCGTATTCACACTGAGCCGCACCAGCCGGTCCATCTGCTCGATGAGGTCGCATGTGGCGCGGCTCATGCGCGAATTGCCGGAGCAGCGCGCAAGCTCGCAGTGAAAGACGCGGTTGTAGCTGATGAAATCGCCGTGCTCGGCGCTGTTGAACTGCCGGAAGGCGCCGAGGCTGCGGAGCTGAGAATCCGTGGCCGAGCGCACCGCCTCCGTCACGCAGGCAAGCTCGAGAACCTGGCGGAAGGCGAACATATCCTGGGCGTCGGACAGGGAGATTGGCATGACACGGTAGCCCTGGCGCGGCACCACGCTGACCAGCCCCTCACGCACAAGCAGTTGGAGCGACTCGCGCACCGGCGATTTGCTGACGTCGAAGCGGCTGGCGAGCTCCTGTTCGCGCAGCTCCGCGCCGGGCGGCAGCTCGCAGGTAAGAATCTCGTTGCGCAGGGCCGTGTAGATGTCTTCACGAAGCATGGCTTTTTGATACTCTAGTTTCAGCAAATATGCTATATCGTGATATTCCACGAGATCGGCTATGTGTCCAATTTGGAGATCTATGTCGAGGAAGAATTCGGTAGGGCAGGTCTCATTCGGCGTATCAGAAGCGGCATATTTGGGATTAATCGGTATGTTACGTGATGCAACCCCGAACTGTCGCTCGCGGTCAGCTGAGGAGCCGGGATGTCCCTGATCGAGGTGAACGGCGGCAGGGTCGATGTGGTCGAGGTCGGGAGCGGAAAGCCGCTCCTGCTGCTGCATTCGCTCCTCGCCGACCGGAATGTTTTCGATCGCATCGTTCCGACGCTGTCGCAGACGCGGCGCGTGATCCTTCCCGATTTGCCTGGTTTTGGCGGCTCGTCCCCAGCCGGAGCGACCGCGCAAGAGATTGCCGATCGCATCGCAGGACTTTTCACCGTCATGGACCTCGGCTCCGAAACCGATGTCCTCGGCAACGGTTTCGGCGGCTTTGTCGCGAGCTGTCTGGCCATACGCCACGGCGCACGCCTCGACCGGCTCGTGCTCGCTGATACCGGTGTCATCTTCAATGAAGAGGGCAGGGCGTCGTTCCACGCCATGGTCGCCCGCGTGCGCGAGTTCGGCATGGCCGGCATCGTCGATATTGCCGTCAGACGTCTGTTCCCGGAGGCCTTCATCGCCGCCAATCCGGACATCGCTGCTGAGCGTCGCGCAGCGCTTCTCAGGATGGAGCCGACGATTTTCGCCGAAGTCTGCAGTGCGCTCGCCGATCTGGACCTCACGGCAGATATAGGACAGATCCGCAATCCGACGCTGGTGCTTGTCGGCAGCCAGGATGCAGCGACGCCTCCGCCCATGGCCCGGGAGCTCGTCCAGATGATCCCGCAGGCGCAATTCATCGAGCTCGATGGCCTCGGACACGCGCCGATGGTCCAGGATCCGGGAGGATTCCTCAAAGCGATCTCCGCCTTTCTGGAGACGGAGGACGTGTATGCAGAGACGTTGAAGCGACAGTCTGAAGAATGGCCCGAAGCGAACGTCGGCCGCTGAAGGGCAGATCACGCCAAGCACCGGAAGGCCTTCCGTGATCGATAATCCGCCGACGGCCATTCAGTCCCAACGTAATGGGCAGCATCTGGGGAGGGGCAAATGCCAACAGCAGTGAACGCCGGTGCTCGTCTTGACCGGCTCCCGATTTCATCGTTCCACTATCGCATCTTCTGGCTGGTCGGCGCCGGAATGTTCTTCGACGGCTATGATCTCTATGTCGCCGGCAGCGTGCTGGCGTCCACGCTGCAGACCAAATTCTCGACCTTGCCGCAGAACCTGCAGTTCCTGTCATTGACCTTCGTCGGCATGACGATCGGGGCGCTGGTCACCGGATTTCTCGGCGACTGGTTCGGCCGACGCTTCACCTACCAGATCAATCTGCTCGTTTTCGGCCTCGCCTCGCTGGCGGCCGCCTTTGCGCAGAACATGGACCAACTCATCATCTGCCGCTTCGTGCAGGGGCTTGGGCTCGGCGCGGAGATCGTCGTGGGCTATTCGACGCTGACGGAATTCGTGCCGCCGAGAACGCGCGGGCGCTGGCTCTCCTTCATGGCCTTTCTCGTGGTGGCCGGCTTTCCGGCAACCGCATTGCTCGCCTACCTCATCATTCCGACATGGGGCTGGCGGCCGATGTTCGTCATCGCCGGCATTGGCTCGCTGATCGTCTGGTATCTGCGCAAGAACCTGCCTGAATCACCGCGCTGGCTCGAATTGAAAGGCCGCATCGGTGAGGCGGAAGCGCTGATGCAGCAGATCGAAAAGGAAGCCGCCGAAGCCGGGCCTTTGGCGCCGCCGGTAATCCCGGCTCCCGTCGCGCCTGTGCCGGCAACTGCGCTGCTGCGGCCACCGCTGCTGCAGCGGATGATCGTCGGAAGCTGGGTCCTGATCACCATCAACACGCTGATCTTCGGCTTCGTGATCTTCCTGCCGCAGTTCTTCCTACGCCAGGGCCTGACCATCGCGCACTCTCTTGCTTATACTCTGGTGCTGTCGAGCGCATCCCTGCTCGGCTGCGCTCTTGGCGCCTACACCTCCGATTTCATCGGCAGGCGCTGGAGCATCATGGGCGCCTCGGTGGTGACCATCATCAGCGGCTGGATCTATGCCCATTTCAGCGCCGCCTCCGATCCGGCCATCGTGCTCAGCGTCGGCTTTGTGCTGATCGTGGCGATCTATGTGCAGACCGCGCTGCTGTTCGGCGTCTATACGCCGGAGCTGTTCCCGACCGAGATCCGGCTGCGCGCCAACGGCATCTGCAACACGCTCGGCCGTGCCGCCACCGTGGTTTCGCCTTTCATCGTCGGAGCGCTGATGGCGAGCTCGGGATTGCCCGGCGTCATCGGTCTAATGATCGGTCTTCTGCTGGTGCAGATTGTGCTGGTCTATGTCTGGGGGGTCGAGCCGCGCAATCGCGGGCTGGAGGACGTCGCGACCGCTCCGGCCAGCGCGGCTGCGTAGCCCTGGCCCAAGTGACTACCCCCCACGTTGCTCCGGCTATGGCGCTTCGGCACCGGCCGGAGTGACGGTCGCGCTCGCGGCACAATGGCGCATAATCGCCGCATCCGCAGTGTCATAGCTTTCGGCGGTCATTATTCGGGCGAGCCTCGGTCACGCGTGCTCTGTCCGCCGGGAATGAGCCTCACGCAATCGGCATTTGCCCTATCGATTTTGTACGGTCCTTATGGAAGCGGACCGGGCGAAGAGCCGTCTCAGTCTCGCCGGACCACCGAGACAACAAAGCGCCGAAAGCATACAGGAGAGATGAATGACGCCGATGCGTCTTGGAGTTTTCGTCTTTGCGTTTTTCTGGGCGCTCGCCCCCGTCTGGGCGCAGCAGGGCGGTCACGACGCGCCCAAACATCAGGCGGCTGCGAGCAGCGCCGTGGTCAGCGAGTTGCCTGCCGACTCGATAACGCAGCACACGCTCGGCAAAGGTGAGAACGCGCTCCACTACAGCGCGACGGCGGGCACGCTGCCCCTGACCAACGACAAGGGCGAGACGACGGCAAAGATCTTCTATGTCGCCTACACGACAGGCGAAGCTGGCCGGCCGGTCAGTTTCATCTTCAATGGCGGCCCCGGCGCCGCGTCGGCCTTTTTGCATCTGGGTGCGATCGGACCGAGGATTCAGACCTTCACCGAGAACGGAGCGGCACCGGAAAGGCCGGTTGGGCTGACCGACAATCCGGATAGCTGGCTTCCCTTCACCGACCTCGTTTTCGTCGATCCCGTCGGGACGGGCTACAGCCGGGCGAGCGGCGGTGAGGATGCGGAAAAGGCGTTCTACGGCGTCAACAAGGACGCCGACTCGATGACTGATTTTTTTCGGCTTTACCTGACGCGCGCCGGTCGCGAGCTTGCGCCGGTCTATGTCGTCGGCGAGAGCTATGGCGGCTTTCGCGCTTCGCTGGTCGCCGACCGGCTGCTGAAGGATGGCGTTCAAGTGCAAGGGGCCGTTCTGATTTCGCCCGCCTTGGAATTCTCGATGATCCGGGGCGACGAATATACCGTCATGCCTCTGGCGCTCGAGCTGCCGTCCATCACTGCCTCGCATCTGGAGCGGGCACAGGGCTATGGCGCACCCCTGGAGCTCGTGCATGAGGCCGAGGCTTTCGCTCGCACCGACTATGTCGTGCAACTGGCGCACGGCCTCGAAGTCAGCGACGGCAATATCGCCAAGCTGGCGCACCTGACAGGACTCGACCCCAAGGTCATCGCCCGGCATCACGGCCGGATCAGCGAGGGGCTGTTCCGCGGGGAAGTCCTGCGCGACGAGAACCGATCGGTAAGCGCTTACGACGGCTCGGTCACCATTCCGCTGCCGCATCCGGCGCGGCATTCGCGGATCGATCCGATCCTCGATGATGCGGTCAATGTGCTCACGCCGCTCATGGTGAAATATGCGCGCGACGAGCTTGGCTTCCATACAGACCTTCCGTACACGCTGCTCAATCGCAGTCTCGGTGGCAAATGGGATTATGGCACCAAGCCCAGCCGTCAGGGCTATGCGGGATGTCTCGACGAGCTGCAGCATGCCAGGACACTGAACCCCGGCCTGAAGGTAATGATCGCGAACGGCTATACGGATCTGGTCACGCCGTTCAGCGTATCGCGCTATCTCGTCGATCAGCTCAAGCCCATCGAGGGCGCACGGCCGATCGAGACGCGCGTCTATCGCGGCGGACATATGATGTATATGCGGCCGGCCTCGCGGGCGGCTTTAAGCAGCGACGCGCGCGCGCTTTACCAGAATGGGATTAGGTCGTGAACGACTGAGACCCGCGGCCGCTGCGGACGTTGCTCGGGTCTCACAAGTCCTTCGCGATCAGCGCGCCGACCGAGGCGAGCGCGGCATTGCGCTCGGGCGCCGGCAATTGAGAGTCCGCATAATAGGCCGCAACCAATAGCGGCTCGCGCTGCGGCGGCCAGATGATACCGACATCATTGGTCTCGCCCCGGCGCCCGCTGCCCGATTTGTGGCCGATGCGCCAGTCATTCGGAAGCCCCGCCCGAAGGTTCTTCTGCCCGACCTTCGCGCCTTCCAGCCAGTTTTCGAGCTGGGCGCGGCTCTTGGCCGACAGCGCGTCGCCGCGAAGGATGGTCTGGAGCAGTTTCAGCATCGCTGCGGGCGTCGTCGTATCGCGCATATCGCCCGGCGGCACGTCGTTCAGCTCTGGCTCGGTCCGGTCGAGGCGCGTGACCTCGTCACCGAGCGAGCGGCAATATTGCGTCAGGCCGGCCGGGCCGCCGAGAGTCGCAAGCAGCAGATTGGCGGCCGTATTGTCGCTCAATTGGATCGCGGCCGCGCAGAGCTCGGCGACACTCATGCCGTCCTTGACATGCATCATAGTGACGGGCGCGAAGTCGAGAACGTCCCGCTGCTCATAGGTGACGCGGCGATCGAGGCTCTCTTGTCCGGCATCGACGCGGTGGAGCACTGCTGCAGCGGTGATGAATTTGAAGGTGCTGCACAATGGGAAGCGTTCATCCGCGCGATGCTCGAGTCGCGCACCGGAACCAGTGTCCAGCACTACAACGCCAAGCCGTCCGCCGAGACGGGATTCGAGCGCGGCAACATCTGCCTTCGCCGCATCGGGCGATGTCGCGGCTGCGAGCGCCGGGCGGATCAGGGGAATGAGAGCGGCGGCGCCCAGCACCGCGCGGCGGCTTATGCCTCGGTTCGGCAAGGAAATCCCCCTTTCGATCGGCGCGACGGCCGCTGAATTGGACGAAGCCGCCTTCTCTGATCCATGGCTGAGGCAAGATTTTGACGCACCGCCGCGTGTTCGACCGCGGCCCTGTTTCCCAATTTTCAGCGGTAGCCGGGTGAAAGCGCACACGGTCGGTCAGGCGATCAGACCCTGCATCGGCTTGACCACGGCCGAGTCCGGGAACACTGTTTCCGCAAGCACAGCGGCGGAAAGGCCGAACTGATCGGCCAGCAATCCCTTGAGCACGGCGCGCAAATCTGTCGTCGGCTTCAGATCGCGCGCCTCATAGAGCTGCGGCTCGGTAAGCCCAGGCCAATCCGCGATGATCCGTCCGCCTTTGATCGCGCCGCCAGCAAGCAGCGCAACCGTGCCCGTGCCGTGATCGGTGCCGACCGTGCCATTGATCTTCACCGTCCGTCCGAATTCCGTGATCACTACAATCGTCGTATCCCTCCAGTGCCCACCAAGCCCTTTCTCGAATTCTTCGATCGCGCCGTCGAGACCCGAAAGACGGTTTGCGAGCTGGCCGGTTGCGCCGCCCTCATTGGCATGCGTATCCCAACCGTCGAAGGCAAGCGCGGCAATGCGTGGGCCATTGTCGGCGGCCATGATTTTCGCCGCACCCATGGCGGTCTGGCGCATGGCAGCAGGCTGAATTCCGCCGGCGCCTTTCATGTTGCCCGTCGGGCCACCATCCGCGGCCATCTTTTCGGTCTCGAGACCTTCGCGCAGGGCGTTCGCCAGGATCGGATCGCGGTGGGTGTAGAGGTCGAGCACACGGGCGGCGAGGTCTTCGCCCGCCGTCGGCAGGATCTGCGGCGCCCAGCCGAGTACCGGCGCAGGGCCGCGCATGACAAGCGGTGCCACCGGCCCGATGCCGAGACCGCGTGCCGGGTGCACCTGTTCGCCGGGCGGGAGCTTGGCGACCGCGCGGTTCAGCCAGCCTGAATCGGTACGGCCCGGGCGAGGATAGCCGCTTTCGAGCACGTCCTGACCGTCGAAATGCGAGCGCTCGCGATAGCTCGTTGCCACCGCATGGACGACGGCCGCCTGCCCGGACTTATAAAGACGCGCGAAATTTGGCATAGCCGGGTTCAGCGCGAAGAAGCCGTCGAGCGGCAGGGCGGGATGCTCGCCCGACAGCGACAAGGCGAGATCGCCATGCACGCCGGCGTAATTGGGGTCGCCGATCGGGCCGACGGCGGAGAGCCCGTCCATCGCGCCGCGCAGGATGATGACGATGAGACGCGGATCGCGGCCGCCCGCTGCACAGGCAAAGCGGGGCAGATGCGCCCAGGCGATCAAGGCACCGCCGCCGGCAAGCAAAGCCCGGCGCGAGATGGATGGGGTTTCACAGAAGAGAGCCATCGTCACCTCCGCTGAAATTCTGGCGACATGAACAGAATCGCCAGCGCCTGCTGGCGGGATTCGGCGCGCGCCATCGCTTCGCGTGTTTCGCGGGATGCGGCTCCGCCTGCCACGGCGTCAAGCACTGCGAGCGGCTCGACCTCGTCTTTGATCCGCTGCGCTGCCCGCCAGGAGACGTCAAGCCGGATCTTCATCGCCTCAGGCGAGGCCCAGGCGGCTGCTGTATCAGGGAAACCATTTGGACCCGGCGGTCCCCAGAGCACCATTCCCATCGCTTTCAGCGCGCCGAGGATCGGTTGCGGCGCCGGCGGTGTGAAGCCCGTCGCCCGCGCCGTGGCAATCAGGAATTCCGAGGGCGCGCGTATTTTCATTAAAGGTGAGCGCCAGGCATCATCGTCCCGAAGCAGCGCCAGAGACACCTCCGCAAGATCGCCGTCCGTGTCGCAGAACACCCTTGCGATCCGCTCGACGAGCGGCGGCGGCGGCTCGTCGGCAACGAAATGCCGAACGAGCTTTGTCGCAACATGCTTGGCGGTCGCGGGGTGGCGCGCCAGCTCGGTGAGCGCCGCCTCACCCTGCGCGAGCCCTTGCTGCGGGTAACTGTTGCAGAGAAGCGTTTGTGCACCCGGCTCGTGCCAATTGGGCAGGAAGACGAAGCTACCGGGTTCGCCTATCCGCCCGAAGCGGCCGGCGAACGTCCAGCCGGTGATGATGCGCGCAAGCGAGGTGACATCTGCTTGCGTGTAGCCACCATCGACGCCGAGCGTGTGCAATTCCAGCGTTTCGCGGGCAAGGTTTTCATTGAGGCCCTTGCCGCGATTGCGTCCGGCCCTGGAATTTGGTCCCATCGAGCGCTGATTGTCGAGATAGAACAGCATGGCCGGATGTTGCTCGACCGCTCTTAGCATATCGGCGAAGCGCCCGAGGACATGCGGCCGGATCGCTTCGCGTTCGAACGAGCCAGCTGCCGCGCGCAATATCTGGCCTTTGGCGACCGAAACCGCGAAGTGGTTCGACCAGAATGCAACCAACCGTTCCACGTAGCCGGCCTCAGCCTGCGCCTGTTTCTGAAATCGGGCGAGTGCCTCGGCGCGGTAAAGCTGCTGTTCGAGACCAGGGGTTCGTGCCTTGCGGATTTCCTCCTCGCCCGGCGGCCGCGCACCGGTGTGCGCAGGCAGATCCCCAGGCTGCATAATCGGCATTTCGCCGCGCGGAGCCGCAGCCATTTCCACGCCCTGCGCGTTCGCCATCGGGGTGGACAGGGCGGTTTTCCGCGCACGCTCCTGCCTCTTGCGCTGTTGATCAACAAAAACCTGCTGCAGGACATTTCGGCTCGACGGCAGGTCTGCGGAAATCAGAGCGGCATCGGCCTTGTTTAGCTCTTGGGCGAGGAAGCCGCGAGGGTCGGCCGCCGCAGCGGCGAAATCGCCGGGCCTCGCGCCGAGACCGAAACGATTGAGCGCAATCAATGTCGTCAGTGGCTCCCAACCAACGGCCATGAGCGACTCCCATTCGGTGGATCCAAGACCAGCATCCGCCTAGGAGGCGCCCCGCAACATGGCGGTTCCATGAACGGAGCATTACGGATTGGTAAGTTTTGCAAGGGCAGATTTATTCCCGCCAGCGATGGCTGGAGGCGTCCATTCGAACGCAAGATAGCGGCTGCGGAGTTTAGATCGTCTCTTTCGTTCGGCATTGCTGGCGGGTAATCGGGCGGAAGCCCTTGCCGGGGACGACCGGCGCCGTCCGGGTGCAGTTTCTGCCATTCGCCTTGGCATCATAAAGGGCTATGTCGGCCCTGAGCAGCAGATCGTCAGCCAGCTCGCCCTCGATCCAGCCGGCGACACCAAGGCTGCAGGTGATGCTGAACGGGCCGTCCTTGCCGTGGAAGACAAGGGCTGCGCAGCGCATCCGAAAGTCCTCCGACACGAGGAAGGCGGCAGCATCATCGGCGCCGCTTAGGATCAAAGCGAATTCTTCGCCGCCAAGCCGTCCGGCAAGGCCACCGCACCGCGCAGCCTCGGCCGCGACGGTCGCGATGACCTGATCGCCGACCTGATGGCCATGGATATCGTTCACGCGCTTGAAGAAGTCGATATCGAACATGATGGCGCTCAGCGGTTGACCCCCGTCCTGTTCGTCAAGCCGCGTGTGTAGGCGGTCGAAGAAAGCACGCCGGTTGAACAGGCCCGTGAGGGCGTCCGTCTCGGCGAGCTTGAGCAGATGCAATTGAAGCGATTGCAGCCGGGCAGCCATCCGCAGCCGTGCGTTGAGCTGGTCCCGGGAGATCGGCTTCGCGATCAGATCGTCGGCGCCGCAGTCCAGCGCCTGGGTCACATGCTTCTGATCGCCTCGCGAGGACATCAGCACGATATAGAGCGGGCGTCTGGTTCCGGCGGCAAGACGCGCCTGCCAGCATAGCTCGAGCCCGGTCAGCGGCTCGACTTCGAAGCTGGTGAGGAGCACGTCGATGCTCGGATCGGTCCTGATGCGCTGCAGCGCGCGCTCGGAGTTGACAAAAGTGCTGACCGCGTCGCCGCGATCGGTGAACAGCTTGGCGACGAGCTTCAGGACGACTTGGCTCCGATCGACAATGGCGGCATGCATGATGTCACAAGGCGCCCATGGTTACGGTCGAATGCCAGATGGGCCGAAGCGGCCGGTTCCTGAGACCTCCGCCACATGCGTGAACATCCGGAGCTTCATCGATGCCGCTTATTTTGCCCGGGAGATCGGAATAATGCGTAAAAATCGGCAGTCGCTTTTGGTCGTTTGACGCCGGATTCCCGGGCCACCGAGGCGATCGAAAAGCAAAACGCCTATGGCGATCCGCATCTTGCGTCTCCGATCATTGCCGGCCCATAGTATTTCCGCAGTGATTTTACCCGGGCCGCACCGCTTGCGGCACCAATCAGCGGGAATTGATGATGGACTATGTGAAGCTTGGCAGGACCGGTCTCGACGTTTCGCGCATATGCCTTGGCTGCATGACCTATGGCGTGCCGGAGCGCGGCAACCAGCCGTGGTCGCTCGATGAGGAAAAAAGCCGGCCGCTGATCAAGCAGGGGCTCGAGCTGGGGATCAATTTTCTCGACACGGCGAACGGCTATTCGGACGGCACGTCGGAGGAGATCGTCGGCCGGGCGGTGAAGGATTTCGCCCGGCGCGAAGAGCTTGTCATCGCCACCAAGGTCTATCTGCGCATGCGCCCCGGCCCGAACGGCCAGGGGCTTTCGCGCAAAGCCATTTTCGCCGAGATCGACAACAGCCTCCACCGGCTTGGCATGGATTATGTCGACCTCTATCAGATCCACCGCTGGGACTATCACACTCCGATCGAGGAAACCCTGGAGGCGCTGCACGACATCGTCAAGGCCGGCAAGGCGCGCTATATCGGTGCCTCCTCGATGTACGCTTGGCAGTTCGCCAAGGCGATCTACACGGCGCGGGCGAATGGCTGGACCGAATTCGTCAGCATGCAGAACCATCTCAATCTGCTCAACCGCGAGGAGGAGCGCGAGATGCTGCCCTTCTGCGCCGATCAGGGCATCGGCGTGCTGCCGTGGAGCCCTGTGGCGCGCGGCCGTCTCACGCGCGCCTGGGACGAGACCAGCGAGCGCCAGCAGATCGACCGGTTCGGCAACAACCTCTACTCGCAGGGCTTCGACTGCGACCGGCAGATCGTCGACGCCGTCGGGGCGATCGCCGAAGCGCGGGGCGTGTCGCGGGCGCAGGTGGCGCTCGCATGGGTGGCGCAGAAGAGCGTGGTCACCGCCCCGATCATCGGTGCCTCGAAGCCGCATCACCTCACCGACGCCGTAGCGGCGCTGTCGCTCGGGCTGACGCCGGAGGAAATCGCCGCTCTGGAAGCCCCTTACGTGCCGCACCGCATCTCCGGTTTCCAATAAGCGGCCCCTTCAATCCGCCGTCGCCGTCATGCCGGCGCCTCGCGCCTGATAGAGATCGTGGAAATCCTCGCGCAGCTTGCGCTTCAGGATCTTGCCCGTCGCCGTATGCGGCAGCTCGGTCACGAACAGCACCTGATCCGGCAGCCACCATTTGGCGACCTTGCCGGCGAGAAATCCGAGGATGTCCTGCTGCGTCGCCGACGCTCCCTGCCGCAAGACGACGACCAACAGCGGGCGCTCTGCCCATTGCGGATGCGGCAGGCCGACCACGGCGCATTCGGCCACGGCGGGATGGCTCATGGCAAAATTCTCCACATCCACCGAGCTGATCCACTCGCCGCCCGATTTGATAATGTCCTTGACGCGGTCGACGATCGTCAGAAACCCGTTCTCGTCGATGGTCGCCACATCGCCCGTGTCGAACCAGCCGTCACGCCAAGCCGATTTGTTCGGCTCCTTGTAATAGGCGCTGGCGATCCATGGGCCCCGCACTTCCAGCCGCCCGCTCGCCTTTCCGTCATTCGGCAGCGGCTCGCCGTTCGGCCCGGCGATGCGCATCTGCACGCCGTAAAGCGGGCGGCCCTGCTTGACCTGCAGATTATAGCGCTCTTCGAGCGGCAGGCCGTCCGAGAAGCGGCTCGGCGAATTGATGCTGCCGACCGGAGACATTTCGGTCATGCCCCAGCCGTGCATGACGAAAGCGCCATGCCGCTCCTGGAAGGCCTTGATCATCGAATGCGGCGCCGCCGAGCCGCCGATCACGAGCCGGTCGACCGAGTCGAGCCGCAGTCCCTCCTTCTCGCAGTAATTCAGGAGGTTGAGCCACACCGTCGGCACGCCGAGCATCAGGTCGACCTTCTCGCCTTCGATCAGCTCGTGGAGCGATTTGCCGTCGAGCCCCGCGCCGGGCAGCACCAGTTTCGCGCCGGCCATCGCCGCGCCGTAAGGGATGCCCCAGGCATTGACATGGAACATAGGCACGACGGGCAGCACCCTGGTGCGGTTCGACAGTGCGAGGCCGCTCGCGCTGCACGCGGCCAGGCCGTGGAGCACGGTCGAGCGGTGGCTGTAGAGCACGCCTTTCGGATCGCCGGTCGTGCCGGAGGTATAGCAGAGGCTGGCGGCGACATTCTCGTCGAAGGACGGCCAGGCGTAGCTGTCGCTCTCGCCGGCGATCAACTCGTCGTAGCAGAGGAGAGGGAGCTTCGATTGCGGCATGTGCTCGCGGTCGGTCAGCACGACGATGTGCTTGAGCGTCGTCAGCTTCGGGAACACCGCCTCGGCGAGCGGCACGAAGGCGCAGTCGACGAACAGCGCCAGGTCCTCGGCGTGGTTGAGAATGTAGGCGACCTGGTCGGGATGCAGGCGCGGATTGATGGTGTGCAGGATGCGGCCGCTGCCCGAGACGCCGTAATAGAGCTCGAAATGGCGATGGGTGTTCCAGGCGAGCGTGGCGGCGCGGTCCTGGAAGTTCAGCCCCAGCCGCTGCAGGGCGTTGGCGACGCGGCGGGCGCGGCCGGCGGCGTCGCGATAGGTGTAGCGGTGAATGCCGCCCTCAGGGTTGCGGCTGACGATCTCGGATGTTTGATTGAAGGTCTCAGCATGGTCGAGAATGGACGAGATCATCAAAGGGACGTTCATCATCAGGCCGTACATCGCTTCCTCCCAGCATTATTATTCGGCGCTCTTCGTGAAGGCTTCACGCCGGCAGCTTGGTCTTGTGATTGCGTTGCCGGGCGGCAGCCCTCCGGAGCTTTTGTCATATGATTGTCATGCTTGACGAAACAATCGAGCGAAAAATTTGTCGACCGCGCTGCTCCAGAAATTGCGTTGCCACATGCAATGGTCGCATCCGCTGCCCTTAGCTCCGCCCTTCCCCCTCCTCATTTTTGTCGCCCGCGTTTTCCCACTCGTCGTCCCGACCCCGGCTCGGAGGCCGGGGCAGGCGAGCGCAGCGAGATTCGGGACCCATTGGCGTATCCGCAGTCTCCTCACTCAGATGCGAGGCGAGTGGCCCCCGAACAGCCCGATGCGGCTTCCGGGGCGACGCGGAGCGGGACGAGCCTAATCGCCAACGCCGATCCCCTCGCACCTCTCGGTTCCCTCGTCACCCGCGTTCCCCTTTCGTCACCCCGGGCGGGCGCAGTGAGACCCGGGACCCAATGGCTTATCCGCAGTCTCCTCCGCCTGATGCGAGGCGAGTGGACCCCGGACAGCCGCGATGCGGCTTCCGGGGCGACGCGGAGCGGGACGAGCCTAATCGCCAACGCCGATCCCCTCGCACCTCTCGGTTCCCTCGTCACCCGCGTTCCCCTTTCGTCACCCCGGGCAAGCGCAGCGAGACCCGGGGTCCCGTGAGGCGGCTCTGAACGCAACCCCGGATAATGCCTGCGGCATTTCCGGCGTGACACCCGTCAGCCAACGCCGATCCCCTCGTCGGGTATCCCCGCGAGGTTTCGCGATTTTGTCTGGGCATGATCTTTACCGCAAAACCGGTTCCCACTTTTGCGGGATCATGCACCAATTCCGCTCCAAAGGGACGGCGCGGGCAGCCGTAAGGCTGGTCCGTAGTTTAGTGTCAGCCTCTCGGCTGCCCACGCGCGGCGATATTCTGGCTCAGCTCCGCCTCTTACCCAGCATGGGGCGCCGGCAGCGCTCTTCCGAGCCGGCCGTCGCACGAAAGCCGCTCCATTGCCACGGGGGCGCATCATTTGGATGCCGGCCTCAGCCTGCATCCGACCATGCGCCCGGCAGCGCCCCGGAGCTCATCGAGCCGGGGGGCGGGGCAGCGGCTTTCCGGCCCGCTACTCGCGCCGGCGACCCCTTTGACCCGCGCATTCCAGCCAACGGGTGGGCCGGAGCGGAACCCCTGGGCACGGGTTCGTTACACCACCCCGCGCGGCCGGCCTCATCTTTCTCACGACTCGGCCGTGGCACGCGGAAATTACCCAGGCACCGCAATCGCTTCCCGCAAGGCCAAGTCGGTCTTAAGCCCGGCGTCCCTCAGAGGGAAGCGACGCGGGCGAGTATAGGAGCGGTGGACGGGGCGGGGATAAGTTTGTATTGCGGGCCGCTGATTAGCCTGAAGGAGGCGTAAATTTAGGGACTAAATCGATCAGCGATGGGCGAGAACATCGTTTAGCGCTTAAGGCGGCTTACGCCTTGACGCGGTCATCAGGCTCACTCCGGCTCATGACCCGAATAGCGAAATTGTCGTCCCCCTCAATTTCGCCGAGTTTGCCCTGTCAAGACGGGCTTGCGACCTGCATCTGGGAGCGATCCGCTTTTGCCCACAATGCCGTTGGGCGGAAGGCAGGAGAACCGCGCCCGTCCAACAAAAGCCGTTTCCGTCTGCTACGGCTTCACCTGCATCTTTGACCATGACGAAGCTCGCCTCGGCATTGCTGCACAGTTCGAATACTGAACCCGAGAAGGCGCGCGAAAACCGATGCGCATCCCTACCGCCCGATTGATCTTCTGCCTCGCCGCCGCCGGTCTGGCGGCAAGCTGTGCCAGCTCCTCAGGTCCGAAGATTTCCACCATTGACAAGAGTTTCATTGGCGGGATCAGCAGTTACGATCAGAATCACGACGGCGTCGTGACCTGCGATGAATGGCGCGCGGCGGCGGGAAAGCTGTTCACCAAGGCCAACAAATCGGGCAGCGGTTACCTGACCGAGGACGAATTCCACACTCTGGCAACGATCGACAGAACCTTTCTCGTGGCGGGGTTCAAATATTACGACGTCAATGGCGACGCAAAGATCGACAAGAAGGAATTTGTCGAGCGTCCCAATCCGGCATTCGCTTACGCGGACAAGGACAAGGATTGCCGCCTGACCAAGGCTGAGCAGGTCGCTGCGGGCGGTCTTTCGGCCCCACCGCGTCAGTCGGCGTCGAGACACGACGTCGCCACGACCGGAGTAAATCCGGCCGTACCGTCGGACAATCCCCGCGGCCATTATTGACGGCTCCGCTCCCGGCGTTTCCGCCGCGCCAAGCGGGATCGATTTAGATGGAAACACTTGCGCTCAGAGGCCCGCTCTCGATTCTTTGCTGGTCGCGCGATCGGACGGAAAACCGGATCCCACTTTTCCTGATCGCGCTCTGGCCGATCATGATGTCATGACAAGCTGACGTCAGCCGTCTGGCGCGGCGATGCAGATCGCGTGGCCGCACCGAACCCGACTTATGCACCGCAGCAAATATCAGGCAGGGCCTTCCCCGCGGTCCGTTTCGGGGACTTGTCTGTCGAGTGCCCTTTTAACAAATTCTACGGAGTCAATTGCCGCCCCAAGTTGGGTGTGAAACTGCTCGATCGCTTCTTTCATCTGCGGCGGCAGGTCTCCCCACCAGTCAATAACGCCGCTCATCGCTTCTTCGACGGTTCGCAGCATTTCCTCTATTGCCATTTCACGGTAGGTTCTCGCCATAGTGCTGTCGCCTCTTCTTCCTGCAGATAAGCCGCTGAGCAAAACAGCGGCTCTGCTGGATTACCTCGGCAATATCTCCACGGAAGGTATCAAACCTCAGTTCCCTAATGGGATCGTCAGTTTCGTCTCGTTCGTGTCCACCACGAACACCGCGAGCGGGATCAGGCTCCGGCGCGTGAGCGGTGGAGCCATTCGGCGAAACCGATGCGGCCGATGCGCGCCTCGCTCAACGGCACGAGCGAGTGCTCCTCGACCCGGCCGCCCCAGTATCGGGCCTCGGGGTCGCTCACGACCTCGCGCGGGTCGCCGACCGCCTTCAGATAGCGGGCGACGATTTGGTTGAACGGTGCTCGTTCCGGGCCGGCGATCTCGACGATGCCGTTTCGAGGCGCCGCGAGCGTCACATCGGCAACGATGGCAGCAACGTCGTCCGCCGCGATGGGCTGGAACAGGCCGGGCGAAATCCTGACCACATTACCATCCGCACTTGAAGCGGCGATGGCGCCGAGGAATTCCAGGAACTGGGTCGAGCGGATGATGGTGTAGGGGATACCGGAGGTCTCGATCAGTTTCTCTTGGGCGACCTTGGCGCGGAAATAGCCATTGTCGGGCGTCCGGTCGGTTCCGACGATGGATAGCGCGACATGGTGCCGGACGGCCGCCGCGGCCTCCGCCGCGAG
The DNA here is from genome assembly GCA_963798805.1 of uncultured Alphaproteobacteria bacterium. Lineage (GTDB taxonomy): Bacteria > Pseudomonadota > Alphaproteobacteria > Rhizobiales > Rhodomicrobiaceae > CAVZCK01. The sequence continues at coordinate 356,356 of CAWCVC010000010.1, read as the reverse complement.
AAGCTTGCGGCCGGAGGTCTGGAAGAATTCCAGCACCGCCTTGTCTTCGAATGAGGGCGAATTGACGAGGTCGATCACCACCTGCGCGCCGGCCATGGCCTCTTTGAGCCCCTCGCCGGTGATGCTGTTGATACCGCTTTTGGGCGAGGCGGCGACGACCTCGTGGCCGCCCTGGCGCAGAATGGCGACGGTCTTCGAGCCGATCAGGCCGGTGCCGCCGATGACGACGATCTTCACGGCTTACCCTCCCTTGTCGACGATTGGAGACCTTTACGCCACTCTACAGCCCGACGACGAGATTGGGAACGCGGTGCGCTCCACCGAAGGAGGTCATAAACTGCGGCTCACGACGTTGAGCACGTCCAACGCAACACCAACGCGGATATCGCGTATTTGTTCTGCCCGCCATCGCCGCTCCGGGGCCTGTGGATCGCAGGCAACGCCTTCGGATGGCCGAAATGACATGCAAGGAGAAGACCAGTGGAGCTTTGAATGTGACATTTGAGGGCGAGCTCGCAGCAGGCAGGACTCACATGTCAAATTCGCTCCACTGGGGCAAAAGGTGAGATGCGGGAACCAACAGATGCGCACACGCAAGCTAAAACCGGCAGCCGGGGCACTGGTCGTACTCATGGGACTCATGATGGTTCCGTCTGCGGCGCTCGCTGACGCCTTTCCGCTTTTCAAGCAACTTGCCGGGAGCTGGCACGGCTCGGGCCAATTGGTGCGGGAGGACGGCACGCGCGAAGAGCTCTCCTGCCAGGGCTATTATGTCCTGAAATCGCAAGGCAACGGCCTGTCGATCGCCACTCTCTGCAGTTCGCCGAAGGAGAAATTCGAAATCCGCAGCCTCGTTGCGGAAAACGCGAGCGGCGTTTCGGGGCAGTGGGAAGAGCGCACATACCATGCCAACGGCCAAATCTCCGGCAGCGCCACCGCCACGACCATGAACCTGTCTTTTTCCGGGACCATCGAAGGCACGATTTCGATTTCGCTCGAGGGAAAGACCCATTCGCTAAGCGCTTCAGCCGCTGGAGCTGGGATTAAAAGCGTTTCGATCTCGTTCACCCGCGGCTAAGCAGGCATTCCTTGGTTACCCAACGAATGCCTGCTTAGACTCTTTTGTTTTCGCAGAGTTTTTTCCCAAAACCGGGAAGGCCACTTTAGGGAACTCTGCTTAGAGCAATTTCCGTTCTTACCCCCGCTCGATGAGCGTTCCGGCGCCGTAATTCGTAAACAGCTCGATCAGCACGGCGTGCGGCACCTTGCCGTTGATGATGACGACGCCTTCGACGCCGGACTCCACCACGTCGATGCAGCCCTCGACCTTCGGGATCATGCCGCCGGAAATCGTGCCGTCGGCGATCAGCGCCCGCGCCTCCGAGACCGTCAGCTTCGGGATCAGCGCGCCTTTTCTGTCGAGAACGCCGGGCACATCGGTCAGCAATAACAGGCGCTTGGCCTTCATCGCCGCGGCCAAAGCCGAGGCGAAAGTATCGGCGTTGATGTTGTAGGTGACGCCGTCCGGCGAGACGCCGAGCGGCGCGATGACCGGGATGAGATCGCCTCCGGCGATCACGTCCACGATCCTCGGATTGACGGTCTCCGGCTCGCCGACGAAGCCGAGATCGATGACGCGCTCGATATTCGAATCCGGGTCGCGTACCCGCCGCTCCAGCTTCCTGGCGATCATCAGATTGGCGTCCTTGCCGCAAATGCCGCAAGCCTTGCCGCCCGCCTTGTTGATCTCGGCCACGATCTGCTTGTTGATCGAGCCGGCCAGCACCATCTCGACGATCTCGACGGTTGCCGCGTCGGTGACGCGCAGGCCATGGGCGAATTCGCTTTTGATCTGCAGCTTGTCGAGCAGCCGGCCGATCTGCGGACCGCCGCCATGCACGACGATCGGCTTGACGCCGGACTGCTCCAGCAGGGTGATGTCCTTGGCGAAACAGGCCGCCAGCTCCGGATCGCCCATGGCGTGGCCGCCATATTTGACCACCACGATTTCCTGGTCGTAGCGCTGCATATAGGGCAGCGCCTCGGAGAGAATCACCGCATGAGTGTGCGGGCTGACGGGCGCGTCCGGCGGCGTTGGAGACCTGGCCATCGATCCTGCTCAAAAACTTGCCATCAAGGCCCCGTTATAGCGGCTTTGGCAACCCGCACAAACGGTTTACACATATGCTGAATTGTGGCGCTAAAGACCTTCCGGAGCAGCCAGGATTAGGCTATGTCAACGGTGGGCATTCACATTTCGTTTATCCGCCGGAGGGAGGCGTGGCCGAGACCTCGGGATTCTTGACCGATCTGCCGCAATCGGCCTATCTGTCGACATCGATGCGGCGTGCGATTTCGGCTGCTCAGCAGCGTTCGCACCGCTACGTCACGCTGGAGCATCTGCTGCTCGCGCTGCTCGACGATCCCGACGCCATCGCCATTCTCGAAGCCGTCCGCGCCGATATCCCCGGCATCCGCGGCAGCATTACCGATACGGTGAACCGCAATCTGGCGACGCTTTACACACCCGGCCAGTTCGACCTGCGCGCCAGCTATAAGGTCGAGCGCGTGCTGCAGACCGCCTCGGACGATGCCTCGCGGCTCGGCTGTCACGAGGTCGATGCGGCATTCGTGCTCTCGGCGCTTGCGCGCGAGTCGGACAACCCGGCGGGCGAGATCCTGAAGCGCAACGGCTTCTCCTATCCGAGCGCGATGACTTGGCTCTACGCCAATCGCGGCACCTCGCCCAGCTCTCGCGCCGGCGCGGCGTGGCCACGGTCCGAAGTAGGGCCGGCCCCGGAGGTGGAGCCCGCGCCCGCATCAGCCCCGGCATCCATGGCGCCAGCGCAGCCTGAGCCTCAGCCGGCCGAAAGCGCCGCGGCTGCCGAGCCGGACGAGGGCCTCGATGATGATGATGATGATGCCGATGCCGACGTGGAGCTGGACCTCGAAATGGTCGAGGAGGACGAGCCGGCGACCGAGCCCAGGATTTTCCGGCAGAAGCCCACCACGCCGATCCTTGGGCACGACACGCAGCCACCCGCCGCTCCGGGACGCTCGCCCCCGGTTCCGCCCGCGCCACCCAGGCGGCTGCCGCCGATCTATTCCGCCGATGACGACGACGAGGGCGCGGCCGACCCTTGGCTGTCGAAGGACGCGCCCCCGCCATCGGTCCTGGCCCGCCGGCGCGAGCCGGTGGAGAGCGCAAAATACGCCGAGCCCGCGCGCCCGGCGGCGCCCGTGCGTCCTGAGCCGCAATTGCCGCCGCAGAGCCGGCTCGACGAGATGCGCATCGGCGCCAGCCCGGCCCGCTTCCCGGCGCCGCCACCTGCTTCCGCCCCGCCGCCGCCCACTCAGGTGAAGCGCCGCGGTCAGCAGCGCCCGGCGGCTGCCCAGGGCAAGGCCGGCGACCGGCAGAAGGCCGCGCGTCCGCGCCGGCCTCGCCCTTACGACGCGCTTCTCGGCCGGCTGATCGAGAACATTCCCCGCCGCATGCGCGCGGAGAGGCCAGAGCGCATCGAGGTGCGCATCTCGCGCGAGGAGACGCAGGCGATCAGCCGGGGCATGGAAGGCCGCGCCGATCCGGTGCGCCATGATATCAAGATCACCCAGACCATGAGCGTCGCCCTGCGCGCGCCCGATGGCGGCTTCACTATAGAGCCCTTGAGCCCGGAGACGCAGTGGATCTTCGAACGGCCGGAGGCAGCGGAGGCGGAGATGTATGGCCGCTGGCGCTGGGTCGTCACACCGCATGAGCCCGGCCAGCGCCGGCTCCAGCTTATCGTCGCCGCGCGCAGCATCGGGCAGAGCGGCCTCGTCGGCGACTCCGCTCTGCCGGATCAGATCATCACCGTCCGGGTGCGGACGAATTACTGGCGCAGCATCGCACGCGGCCTGCAATGGATTGCGGCCATGCTGATCGGCGGGGTGCTCACCGAGTTCGCCATGATGGGCATGCGCATGTTCGGCGAGTAACGCGGCTGCGCCGGTCCAATTCCCTCCGCCGGCCGAAAAAGCTCCTTCTTCAACGGCGCCGCCAAATCCATTTCGCATGGAGGCGGATCGATGTTCCATGCTATCCGTTGACCAGGAACGATGAATAGAGCATTGGACCGAAGAGTGCGAAGCGGTTTTCGGACAAATCCGATGCCAAAACAAATAGATAGGGCGGCGCCTCCGATTCCAATCAGAGAATCCGCCGCTCTAGCCCTGCCGGAGCGTTGCCGATGAGTGATCAGAAAATCGATCCCAAGATCTATGCGCTGTATGACGAATATTGCCATACAGGGATGCCGCGCCGCGAGTTCCTGACTCGTGCGGCGGCGATGTCCGTTGCCGGCGGCTCCGGTCTTGCCATGGCCGAAGCGCTGCTGCCCGAATACGCCAAAGCGCAGACGGTCTCCTTCACCGACGAGCGGATCAAGGCGAACTACGTCACCTATGCCTCGCCGGGCGGCAACGCCGGCGAGATCCGCGGCTACCTTGTGCAGCCTGCCGGCGACGGGCCGTTTCCGGCCGTGCTGATCGTGCACGAGAATCGCGGTCTCAACCCTTACATCGAGGACGTGGCGCGGCGCGTCGCCGTCGAAGGCTTCCTCGCCCTGGCGCCGGACGCGCTGACGCCGCTCGGCGGCTATCCCGGCAATGACGACGACGGCAAGGTCATGCAGGCCAAGCTCGACCCGAAGAAAATCGCGATCGACATGCTGAACGGCGCCCGCTTCGTCGAGGGCCACGCGAAATCGACAGGCAAGCTCGGCGTGACGGGCTTTTGCTTCGGCGGCGGCGTGACCAATGCGCTCGCCGAGGAACTGGGCGGCGATCTGCAGGCGGCGTCGCCCTTTTACGGCGTCGCCCCAGCCCTCGACGGTGTTCCGAAGATCAAAGCGAAGATTGTCGCGCATTACGCCGAGGACGACCCGCGCGTGAACGCGACCCGGCCGCCCTATGAAGCGGCGTTGAAGGCCGCCGGCATCGCATATGAGATGTACACCTATCCCGGCACGAAGCACGGCTTCCACAACAACTCCACGCCCCGCTATAACGAGGCCGCCGCCAAGCTCGCATGGGACCGCACGATCGCGCTGTTCAAAGAGAAACTGGCCTGACGCTGCGGATTTCCGGCGCCGGATAAGCTCCAAGGAGAGGTGAGGGACGATGGATCTGCAGCTCAGCGGCAGGACCGCGCTGGTCACCGGCGCCAGCACGGGCATCGGCCGAAGCATTGCGAGGCAGCTTGCTGCCGAGGGCGTCAGGCTCGCCATCGCGGCGCGCAGGCGCATGCTGCTCGAGGAAGTCGCGCAGGAAATCGCGGGTGCCGGGGGACATCCGCCCGTCATCATCGAGCAGGACGCGCTCGCCGAGAACGCGCCGGAGAAGGTCGCCAGCGCCGCAGTGGAGGGCCTGGGCTCGGTGCAGATTCTGGTCAACAATGCCGGCGGCAGCCGGCCTTTCTCGCTCGAGACCGGGCAGGATCTGTGGGAGGAGGCGATCACGCTGAATTTCAACCGACCGCGCCAGCTCGCGCACCGGCTGCTCGGGCAGATGATGAGCGCGGGCTGGGGCCGCATTGTCAACATCACTGGCAAGTCCGAGCCGGAGGGCATAAACGGCGCCTTCTGCGCCAAGGCGGCCATCCATTCCTGGGCCAAAGGCCTGTCGCGCGAGGTCGGTAAGCATGGCGTCACCGTCAACTGCATCGCGCCCGGCCGCATCATGAGCGAGCAGATCCGGCGGAACTACTCGCCCGAATACCGGCAATGGCAGTCCGAGCACGAAATCCCCGTCGGGCGCTATGGCGAGCCCGAAGAGCTGGCCAATTTGGTGGTGTTCCTCAGCTCCCCGGTTGCGGCCTATATTACCGGGACGGTGATCCCGGTCGATGGCGGCTTGCGGCGGTATCAGTTTTGAGTGGGGAGAGGACGTCGTGCGGAAGCACGATGCGTGGACGCACCCCCCAGCGCCGCAGCTTAGGCCAATGGCTAGCGCATGCGAGCGCAGCTGGTCAGCTTACGCATCGATGCGGCGTCTGACTCCCGTGCCGCCTACGACGCCTCGTGGCCGCTGACCGGGCACGCCTTCATTCGTGGTAAACGAATGGTCGAGGCGGGTAACTCTCCATTCTGCCGACGATTCCCGGCCTTCTCTTCTTTGCATTGGCTAACCAGTTAGGCGATTGTCTTTCCGCCAGTCTTCGATCGCCAACCTCATGGCTTCAGCGCGATCCACCGATTTCGCCTTCATCCAGTGTGAGATCATACGCTCGCGGTCAGCACTCGTTCTGTTAAAAAAGACATTCTTAAATTCTGTCTCAAGAGCGTCGTTTCTCTGCGCGCCTGTTGCCCGTGGCTGTGGTGCATCATCTTTGACCACAAGCCTTACAAGCTGATGGCCGAGCGCCCCACTCCGAGAGCATAGTATGCCGATGCCCCGCAGGCGTAAAATTTGTCCGTTCACCGCTCCTTTCGGGACGCTCACCTTTGCGTAACCATCCAGAGTTGGCACCTCGACGGTTGCCCCTTCCGCAGCATCCTTCGCACTGACCGGCAGATCCACGCAAATATCGAGGCCCCTGCGCGAGAAGGACGGATGCGGCTTCACATGTATTTCTACGAATGCATCGCCCGGCTTGCCATAGCCTGTGGCTGGAGCTCCCTTTCCCGCAAGAAAAAGAGTGCGACCATTCTCGGTGCCAGAGGGGACGACAATGCTCACCGGAGAGCCATCTGGAGAATTCACACGCTTGACTGTCCCGTGAATGGCTTCGAGAAATTCTATTTCCAGCTTATATCGATAATCGGCGCCTCTGCGGCTCTCATTTTTTTCCCTATTTTGGCGGAAGCGCGCGATGATCTCTCCCGCGCCGGCGAGCAGGAAGATGCTGCCGAGTATCCCAACGACGATCCTCGCGACTTTGGACTTGCGCATCTCCTCATAGTTGCGCGTGTAGGTTCTGGAGGGCAACCCGCCGCCGAAGAAGGTGGTGATACATTGCTGATCTTGGGACATGGCGCGGCCGCCGCAGTCAACTCCGTCGCTGTCAAGCGCGAAGACCATGTACAGCAGGAAGATGCCGATAGCGGCGGAGTAGAAAGGTCGTAACGTTACCACTTGCTGATCCCGTTCACAGTTCAGCCCGCTAGACCCGTACGGTGCTAGCATGTTGGGCAACTTGGGCGTTTCTGTGATGGCTTGCCTTGGCTTGCGACTGCCGATAGCGGGCCGGATTCCGCCCCAGATCGTTTTGAAGATTGAGGAAAGAGGGGGTAGGCTGGAGTTGGCCCGGTCGCGCCTCTCCGCTTACGGCGTCCCAGCGTCCGGAATCACCGCATAGCAGACATCGGCACTCGGGAGCCGCCTCTGAGCGCGCTGGCCGAAGAGTGACTGATAGCCCGGCGCCTCGGGATCAGCTGTGCACGACGCTCAAGCTGACTTCTTGAAAAGGCGCCTTAACAGCTGGGTCACAAATCCGGGCTTTTTCTGCGCGACAACCCTGATCGGAATGTCGGGAGCCGGGGGGCGCGCAGTTTCCACCGGCGCAATGGGCGCAGAGATTACCGGCTGACGCTTCCTGGACGACTCAGCCAACGCCTGCATGCGCTTTGCCTGCATCACCGCCTGTCGCGCTTCCCTGTCGCGCTCGGCCTGCTGGTAAGCCCGCCGCTTACCGTGCTCACGCTCTTTACGACTCCGCCCACCCCGATCAAAGCTTCTGCCCATCTGTCAGCTCATCGTATTGTTGGTCGTTCTCGATAAGTGTCAGATTCGGCCGTTTTGTACATCGGCCATCTTCCCGCCCATAATCATTGGAGACCAGGTCGTGAAACCTATGATGAACCTCGATGAAGTCCGGTTTGATGACATCGAAGAGAATGGCATTTACACATCGAGCCGAGGCCAGATCAGCGATCACATCGGAGCCAGGAAGCTGGGCTATAACCTGACGGTGCTGCCGCCCGGCAAGGTTCAGTGCCCCTTTCACTGCCATCATGGCGAAGAGGAAATGTTCCTGATCCTGGAAGGCGAAGGCGAGTTGCGGTTTGGCGACAAGCGCTATCCGATCCGCAAGCATGACGTGATTGCCTGCCCGCCGGGTGGTCCGGAAGTGGCGCACCAGATCATCAACACCGGCGCAACGACGATGCGCTACCTGGCGCTCTCGACAGTCGTTGATGTCGAGACATGCGAGTACCCGGATTCTCAGAAAATACTCATTGTGGCCGGTGAGCGGGGCAAGCGACGTCTGCGAAAAATGCTCCGGGCCGAAAACACGGTCGACTACTACGACCGTGAAAAAACCTGAGGCACCACACGGGCAGTTAAGAAAGATGTGCGAATTGAGTTTCGGCGCGCTTATCCCAGCTTCAGCCCCGGAATGCGCCTGATCATCGTCACATCGCCATGCGTCGTGGCGATGCGCTCCACGGCCCGGCGGATCGGCTCAACCACCACCTCCATCTGATGGCCGCTGGCGTGGATCATCCATTCGGCCGATTGCACGATGCCGACATGGCCACGCCAGAAGACCAGATCACCGCGCTTCAGCTTGTCCAGATCTTTGTCGGGCAGGGCCTCGCCGACCTCATTTTCCTGCATGTCGCTGTCGCGCGGACAGACGAGCCCCGCCGCCTGCATGGCCACCTGCACCAGCCCCGAGCAGTCGATGCCGAGGCCGGACCGTCCGCCCCAGAGATAGGGCGTGCCGATCAGCCGCTCGGCGAGACGGACGAAATCCTTGCCCTTCTCCTCGACGGGACTGAGATGTCCGCCGAAGACGAAGCCGCCGCGCGACAGCTCGACGAAGCGGCCCTCGCGTCCGACGACGGTGACCCTGCCGTTGAAGCCGAGGCGCATGACCGGCGGGCGCTTCAGATCCGGCGCGGGATAGACGAAGGTGCCGCGCGCGGTCACCCAATGCGTCGGCTCCTCGATGGTGGCGGACAGATTGTCCATCGGCATGTAGCCGACATAGCCGTCCTGCTCGAGCTGCACCCAGCCCCAGCCCTCCGTGAGGTCAAAGACCGAGGCCAGCTCGCCGCAGAGCCCTTCCGTGAGCAGAGGCGCATCGAAGCGCGGCACGATGCGCACCGGAGCGGCGGCGGCGACGACCTGACGCAGCTCGCCCTGCACATAGCGCGCCGCCGGAACCCGGTCCCGGAGCGAGACCGCCGCCATGTCCTCGCGGTAGACATTCCGCCGTGGGTCGAGCTTGGCCGTGTTCATGCTTTCGGAAACGTCCTGCTGAGATGGTCGAACACCGCCCGCGCGCATTGCGGCTCGCCGCCGATCGGCTTGCCCGGCTGCGGGCGCGGAGTCCAGCCATAGATGTCGAAATGGGTGTAGGTCTTGGCCGCGTTGACGAAGCGCTTCAGAAACAGCGCGGCCATGATCGAGCCGCCGAACGGCTCGGGAAAGATGCTGTTGACGTCGGCGACGCGGCTGTCGAGCAGCGCGTCATAGGGCTGCCAGAACGGCATCGGCCACATCGGATCGCCGACCTTGCGGCCGACTTCGGCAAGCACGTTGGCGATGGCCGCATCGGTGGAATAGACCGGCGGCAGATCCGGCCCGAGCGCGACGCGCGCCGAGCCGGTCAGCGTAGCGAAGCTGAAGATGTAGTCGGGCTTGTCCTCATCCGCGAGCGCCAGCGCATCGGCGAGCACGAGACGGCCTTCGGCGTCGGTATCGCCGACCTCGACATTGATGCCGGCCCGGCTCTTCAGCACGTCGCCCGGACGGTAGGCATTGCCGGAGATGGAGTTCTCGGCGGCGGGGATGAGCAGCCGCAGCTTCACCGCAAGACCGGCGCCCATGATCATCGCGGCGAGCGACAGGGCCGTGGCCGCTCCGCCCATGTCCTTCTTCATCAGCGCCATGCCCGAGCTCGGCTTGATGTTGAGGCCGCCCGTATCGAAGCAGATGCCCTTGCCGATCAGCACGATGTGCGGCACCTCGCCCTCGGCGCCGTCCCAGCGGATATCGATCAGCCGCGGGGCACGCACGCTGGCCCGCCCGACGGCGTGGATCAGCGGGAAATTCTCGGTAAGCAGCTCGTCGCCGGCAACGACGCGGCACTCGGCGCCGAAATGAGCCGCGACATCGCGCGCGGCCTCCTCCAGCTCGGCCGGACCGAGATCGTTGGCAGGCGTATTGATCAGGTCGCGGCCGAGCCAGACCGCGGAGGCGATATTGGTCACTTCGCTCCGGTCGGCGCCTTCCGGCAGCCTCAGCCGCTTTTCGCCGCCATTGCCGTTCGCCTGATAGCGCTTGAAGGCGTAATGGCCGAGCGCCCAGCCGACGGCGGCCAGATTGGGGTTGGGCGGCGTCCAGTCGAGATGATAGGCGCCCTTGGGCAGGACGGGCGGCAGACCGCCGGCGAGTATGGGCGGTCCGCTGTTTCCCGGCTGGGCTTCGACGCCCAGCGCGACGCCGGCGATGCCGTCATCGCCCGGCGCCAGCGCCCAGTTTCCCGGCGCGGCTTTGAAATCGATGGCCTTCAGCCAGGCGCGCTGGCGCGGCGGCAGTGCGGCGGCGAAACTCTCTTCGTCCTTTGCCGGCTCGACGAGCCAGATCGGACAGCTCGGCTCTTTCGAGCCTTCGTCGATGAAAAGCGAGGCGATCTGGTCGGCGAGCGTCTTGAGAGTGGGGAGCATCGGCTCTTCTTTGCAGCGATTCTCCGCGTTTACGGATAGAATTCGTCCGATTGTAACGCGGAGATTAAGTCTGATGGATGGGGATTATGAACTGGTCATCGGCAGTAAGAATTGGTCGTCCTGGAGTCTTCGGTCATGGCTGGTTCTCAAGGCATTCAATATCCCTTTCAAAGAGACGCTGATCCTGCTGCGCCGGCCGGACAGCCGCGACACTATTCTGCGCCATTCGCCGTCCGGCAAGGTTCCTGTGCTGAAAAGCGGCAGCCTCACCATCTGGGACAGTCTCGCCATCATCGAATTCCTGGCCGAGGGGCATCCGGACGCGCCGATCTGGCCGCGCAATCCCGAAGCGCGAGCGACAGCGCGCTGCGTCGCCGCCGAGATGCATTCCGGCTTTCCGGCGCTGCGGGACGAGTTTCCCATGAGTTTCGTCGATATCATCGGCTTTCCCAAGGCCAGCGACAAGGCTCTTGATGACATAAGTCGCATCGTCGAGATCTGGACCGGCTGCCGGCGCCGGTTCGGGGACGGCGGCGCGTTCCTGTTCGGCGATTTCTCTGCAGCTGATGCAATGTTCGGGCCGGTGGCGAGCCGCTTCAGGAGCTATGAGGTCGATCTCGCCCGCTTTGGCGACGACGGCAGCGCGGCAGCCTATCGCGAAACCATGATGGCGATGCCGGAGATGCAGGCTTGGGCCGAAGGCGCGCGGGCGGAAACTTGAGACGGCGAGATGAAACTAGGTCGCCGAGAAGCAGTAACCGTCAGGTGAAAGAATAAATCGGACCGGCCGGGCTTTGCTTGCCCCCTCTATCGCCATGACGCCGTCGAGCAAGTTTCAAAGAAGGCGCAGCTCAATGAACACAGCGGCCGCACAGAGACAGTAAGCTCTGACGAACTCGCTGGCCGGACTGTCGCATCTCCGATTGCGTCGACAGCGGCATGTCATGGCGTGGGGTTAAGGATTCCCGTTGTTAACACGGCGCCGTAGGCTGCTATTTCTACTTATATATTTAAAAAACGAATCTCCTTTTATTCACATTTTATAATATAAGGAATTTCAAGCGATGCGGACATATTTCCAGTCCTGCGCGTGTTTGTGCGCGCTTGCCTGCTTGGCTGCGGGATGCGAAAGCGGAGCGTCCCGGCAGCGCCCGCTTCCCGAGCCGCAGAGTGGGCAGTTTCTCGCAGGCACCGGCTTTTCCTCCGCCGAAGATGCCTTAAAGCTGGCCAATTCTTTCCGCTCCGCCGGGGCGGCGTCCCAGGCCCGCCGGCAGGATGCCCAGTGCAAGGCAGGCGCTGATCCGGGCCAGGGGGCTGTCGTCCGATGATCCGGTCGTGCTCAACAATCTCGGCATCAGCACGCTGCTGGACGGGCATGCGGACGAGGCGGCCTCGCTGTTCCGCCAGGCGCTGGCCTCGTCAAGCCTGCAACCGGCTCACACAGGGCGCATCAAGCGCAATCTCGCGGTGACGCTCGCCACTCTCGGCGATTTCGACGAGGCGGACCGGCTCGCCGGCAGGCCGATGCCGCGCACGCTGAAAAATGCAAGCCCCCGCGCGCTGGCGCGGTTCATGGGGCTCGGCGGCTCATCGCTTGCGGAGGCGGCGGCCGCAAGCTGGTCCGCGCAGCTTGCCGAGGCGCCGCGTGAATCTGCGCCTCGCCCGCGATGATCCTGCCGCGGTTGCGCTGCAGCGTATCGGCCGCCTTCATGATGGCCGGGGCCAGAATGATGGTCAGCAGCACCGGCAGGAAGAAGGCGACGAGCGGGATGGCGAGCTTGGGCGGCAGCGCGGCGGCCTTGCGCTCGGCTTCGGCGATGCGCGCCTCGCGTCCTTCGCGCGCCGCTGCCGTCAGCGCCTGGCTGATCGAGGTGCCGTGACGTTCGGCCTGGACCAGCGCCGCGGTGATCAGCTTGACCGCGGGCAGTCCGATCCGCGCGCCGAGATTGGCGTAGGCCCGCCAGCGAATGGGCAGATAGGACAGCTCGGCCATGGTCAGGCTGAGCTCCTCTGCCAGCTCGATGCTTTGCGAGGCGATATCCTTTGTGACCTTGGCGAGCGCTGCTTCCACCGACATGCCCGACTGCAGACAGATGAGCAGCAAATCGAGCGCATCGGGAAAGGCTTGGCTGATGGCCTTCTGGCGGCGGGCGATCAGCCTGTCGAGGACGAGGCGCGGCAGTGAATAGCCGACGGCCGCGGCGGCGATGGCGATGCCGAGGGCCTTCGAGAGCTGCGGACCTTTCTCCGCGAGAGCGACAGATGACAGGAAGGCAGCAAGAAAGAAGACGAGCGGCGTCGAGGCGCGAAAGAACAGGAACAGCGCCTCGGCGCCCGGTCCGCGGAAGCCGGCCATGCGCATCCGGGCGGTCAGGCTGCCGCGCGCAATGCGGTCCTCGGGCTTGAAGCGGCGGACCAGGCGGGAGAGCATGCCCGTCTCTTCCCGGCGCACCTTGCGCTTGGTCCTGGCCGTCAGATCGGCAAGCCGCTTGTCGCGCAGCCGGTCGCGCTCGCGGGCGATGCCCTGAAGCCGCTCGGCAAGGCGACGGTCCGGCTCGGCCGGCAGGGCGAGTGCCATGATCGCGGCGAAGGCGGCGAAGCCGGCGAGCAGCATCGCCAGGTTCTCATCGCCGATCGGAGCGAGTGTGGTGCCCATCGCCGCCTCAAACCTCGATCCGGGCCATCTGCCGCAGCACGACGATGCCGGCGATCAGCCAGAGCGCGCAGAAACCCGCGATCCGGCGGCCCGCCGCATCGGCCCAGAGCATGGAGATATAGTCGGGCGCGAAAACGGCGGTTGCGGCGATGACGCCGACCGGCAGCGCGCCGATGATCAGCGCCGACGCCCGCACCTCGGCGCTGGCAACGCGGACCTTGCTGGCGATCTTGTCGCGGTCACGCAGCAGCGAGGAGAGGTTGGCGAGGGCTTCGCTGAGATTGCCGCCGGTCTGGCTCTGCATGGACATGATCAGCACGAAGAAGCGCACCTCGGCGGCAGGCATCGCCGTTGCCAGCTTGTCGAGCGCGGAGGCGAGCGGCACGCCAGCCTTGAGCTGCGCAAGGATGGCCTCGAATTCGGAGCGCACCGGCTCTTCGGCATCGCCCGCGACGATGGCGAGGCAGTCGGTCAGCGCCAGCCCGGATTTCGCGCCCCTGACGATCATATCGACGGCGCTGGCGAAGGCTTTCAGAAACGCCTGCCTGCGCTGGCGGGCGCGGAAGGCGAGATAGCGCTGCGGGAGGAACCAGGCGCCGACGGCCGCAGCGCCTAGCGCCGTGGCGGCGGACAGCCCGAAAGCGGTCGCGACCGTGAAGATGCTGGTCGCCAGACTACAGCAGACGGACATATAACGGCGCATCGTCCAGTCGAGCCCGGCAGCTTTGAGCTGCGCCTCGATCTGGGGGATGCGCGCCATGCGGCCTTGCCGGGCAACGGATTTCAGCGCCGATTCCTGGGCGCGGCGGACCACGCGGCTGGTCTGCACCGCCTCACCTGCCGAGCCCTTCAAGAGGGCCTCGAACATCGCGCTGCGCTGTCGTATGAGCGGTGGGCGGAACAGCAGCGGATAGAAGAGCGCGCAGACAAAGGTGGCCGCGCCGATGGCGGCGAGGGCCGGGGCCAGGAGCTGCGCGCTGCCCGCGTCAGTCATAGCCGCCTCCGGCCTTGGCTTCCCTTTCGCGGCGCTCCGCGCTCGCGAGGATCTCGGTGAGCCGCGCCTCGAGGCCGAAATAGCGGGCACGCTCGGCGAAACGCGGCCGGGTGATGCCGGTGAATTTGTGCCGCCCGATCAGGACGCCGTTCGCCTCCTCGCCGCGCACCTCGAAACGCAGGAGATCCTGGACGATGATGATGTCGCCCTCCATGCCGACCACCTCGGTGATGTGCGTCACCCGCCGCCGGCCGTCGCGCATGCGCGAGACCTGGATGATGATGTCGACCGCGCCGACGATCATCTGCCGGATCGCCCTAGAGGGCAGGTTGAACCCGGCCATCAGGATCATGCCTTCGAGCCGGCTCATCGCCTCGCGCGGTGAGTTGGCGTGCAGCGTGCTCATTGAGCCGTCATGGCCGGTGTTCATCGCCTGGAGGAGGTCGAAAGCCTCCGGCCCGCGCACCTCGCCGACGATGATCCGCTCGGGGCGCATGCGCAGGCAATTGCGCACCAGATCGCGCATGGTGACCGCGCCTTCGCCTTCGAGATTGGGCGGCCGTGTTTCGAGGCGCACCACATGCGGCTGCTGCAATTGCAGCTCGGCGGCATCCTCGCAGGTGATGACGCGTTCATTCGGCGAAATATGGCCGGTGAGGCAGTTGAGCAGGGTGGTCTTGCCCGAGCCGGTGCCGCCGGAGATCAGGATATTGCAGCGGCAGCGGCTGATGATTTCGAGCAGCGCCTGCGCATCGGCCGACAGCGTGTCGAGCCTGACGAGCTGGTCGAGCGTCAGCCGCTCGCGCCGGAATTTGCGGATGGTGAGGGCAGGGCCGTCGAGTGCGAGGGGCGGAAAGATGATGTTGACGCGGCTGCCGTCGGCGAGGCGCGCATCGCAGATCGGCGTCGACTCGTCGACCCGCCGCCCGACCCGGCTGGCGATCCGCTGGCAGATATTGGCGAGTTGGCTGTTATCGGCGAAGCGGATCGGGGCGGGCATCACCCGGCCGTCGATCTCGATATAGCATTCGCGCGCGCCGTTGATCATGATGTCGGTGATGCCGTCCTGGGCGAGCAGCGGCTCCAGCGGGCCGAAGCCGAGCACGTCGTTGCAGATATCCTCCAGCAGCTCCTCGCGCTCCGCGCCGGTCAGCACGGCCGGGGCGAGATTGAGGATCTCCCCTGCCAACTCACGGATTTCCTTGCGGGCGTCGCTGGCCGAGAGTTTGGCCAGCTCGCCGAGATTGATGCTGTCGATCAGTGTGTCGAAGGCGGATTTCTTGACCTCGTAATAGCGCTCCGAACGCAGAGCATTGCGGCCGCCCTGGAGGACCGGACGCTCGGATATGGCCGCAGGGACTGGGCGCAGAGGAGCAACCGGGATCGGCGGCGGTCTCTCTCTCGGGGCTGCCGCGCCCGGCGTCTCGGCCGCTCTGGCATTGCGCTTGCCGAACATTGGCGCCTCACGCCACACGCCGGCCGGAGAGCCGGCCGATCAGCGGCTTGATCAGCCCGCCTTCCGCTTTGACTGCGGGCTTTTTGCCGCCGATGAGCGCGCCGATGCGGCGGAACGCGCCGAGCGTGCGGGCCTTGGGCGACACCTCGCCGATCATCAGCCCGTTATTGGCGGCGGTGCCGAAAAGCTGCGCGTCGAAATCGATGACCGCGGCTGGCACGAGGTCGACCGCATTGCCGAAGTCGCGCAGCGAAATCTCCGGCCGTCGCGGCAGGCCGAGCTTGTTGAGGATCAGGATCGGCGGCTTGCCCGCGGGCTGCGAGCGGGTGAGCGCGTCGATGAGGATCTTGGTGTTGCGCAGGCTTGCCAAGTCCGGCTCTGCGGTGATCACCACATCGGAGGCCGTCTCGATCAATGCGCGCGACCAGGCGCTCCAGCTCCGCGGCAGATCGAGCATGACGAAGGCGGAGGTGCGCGTCAGCAGCTCGATGACATGCAGCGCGGCGTCGGCCGCGATTTCGAACCCGCCGTCGAGAATGCAAGGTGCAGTGATGAGGCCGAGATGATCGGAGCATTTGGCGGTCAGCTTGGCGATCATCGGCGGGTCGAGCCGCTCGCTCGCCATCAGCGCGTCGCCCAGCCCGTGTCCCGAAATCCTGGTTGAAGTCGAGGCCGAGCGTGCCGAAGGCCAGATCGAAATCCGTGATCACCGTCTGCGCCTTCATGAGCTCGGCGAGCACCCATGCGGTGTTGTGGCAAAGGGTGCTTGAGCCGCAGCCGCCCTTGGCGCCGAGAAAGGCGACGACGCGCCCGCCCGCATCGCCGGTCTGACCGGTGAGCGCCGCGCGGACGCTGTCGGCGAGCTGGCCGGGCGCGACCGGCGCAACGAGATAGTCGCTGATATGCCGCCGTATCAGCTCGCGATAGAGCGGCACGTCGTTGACGTGGCCGATGACGATGACCTTCGTGCCGGCATCGCAGACCTCGGCCAACGCTTCGAGAGCGGCTAGCAGCCGGCCGCTGTCGAGCAGGGACTCGGCGATGATCAGCTCCGGCGTCGGCGCTTCGGCATAGGCATTTCGCGCCGTGTCGATGCCGCCCATGCGCACCGTGGTGTCGAGCGCGGCAAAGCGGCGGCCGGCAAACGCCTCGGAGACGGCGCCAGCCGTGCCGGCATCCTCGCAATAGACGTGGACCCGGTCGCGCGGCAGCGCATAGGCGCTGCCCGGCATCTCGCTCGGGTCGCGCTTGTCGTCTGTGGTTTCCATGCGGCTCACCTTTGCGGCTGCGCGTTGATCGAGGGACTTGCCGTCGCGGCGGTGGTCTGCGGCGACGAGGCGCCCGCCCGGCTCTGCGCGTAGTTGCTGATGACCGCGTCGCGGCGCATGGCGTCGCGAGGCGTCTCGCGGCGGGCGAGGTAGAGGTCCTGCGGGTTCGCGGCGAGCGCGGCGAGGTTGCGGCGCGTCGCACAGCCCGCGCGCCATGGCTGGTCCGGCGCATCGAGCGGCCCGCAGGAAGGCACAACCTCCTCGAAGGGATCGCCCGTGATCGTCTCGCTGCCGCAGCCCGCGAGCGTGAGCAAGGCGGCGCCCCCTACGGCGGCGACGAAGCCCCGCGACATCCTCCCAAGCAATCCTGCCCTCATTTTCCCCTCACTCGATGATGAAGCCGAAACCATGATCTCCGGCCGCTGCCAGCTCGCCGGGCACACTCGCGCCGCCCGTTGCCGGCGCCGCCATCGGTGCGGCGCTTCCCGGCCTGACCAGCGCACTTTCCTCGGTCGCACGCACCAGGACCGGCGTGACGATGACGACCAGCTCGGTCTCGGAGCGCACGAAATCCTCGCTGCGGAACAGCGCCCCCAGCACCGGCAGGCTGCGCAGGCCCGGCAGACCGTCGACATTGCGCCGCGTCTGCGAGGAGATCAGCCCCGCCATCACCAGGGAGCCGCCGCTCGGCAGCTCCAGCGTGCTCGATGCCCGGCGCACTCTCAGGGCCGGGATGCTGATCTGATCGACCATCACCGCCCCGTCATTGGTCAGCTCGCTGACCTCCGTCTCGATCTGCAGGCTGATCCGCCCGGCGGAGAGCACGACCGGCGTGAAGGCGAGGCTGACGCCGAAGGGCTTGAAGGTGACGCTCTTGCCCTGGTTGTCGGTGCTGACCGGCACGGGATATTCGCCGCCCGCCAGGAATTTCGCCGTCTCGCCCGAGACCGAGGTCAGGTTGGGCTCGGCGAGGGTGCGGGCGAGGCCGTTGCGCTCCAGCGCCTGAAGGACGGCGTCGACATGCGCCGTGCCGTTGCCCCAGCTCAGAGCGTCGACCTCGCCCGAGGCGATGTTAGCCGCGCTGGTCAGCGGCAGGGCGAGGCCCGACACCGCGCCGCCGCTCACCGGGAAGGCGGCTTCGGAGAGCTTAACCGCCGTAATCGTGCCGGTCTGCAGCGCCTTGTGGATGTCGACGCCGAGCCGGCGGATGATGCTGCGGTTCATCTCGACCACATTGACCCGCAACAGCACCTGCTCCTTCGCCTCGACATTCACCATGTTGAGCACCTGCTCGCGCTTCGCCACGAAGCGGCCGGCGATGTCGGCGATGCGCGAGGCGTCGAGCGGGCTCGGCACGCTGCCGGTGACCACGATGTTGTCGTTGATGGCGTCGAGATGGACGTCCGCCTCGGGCATCAGCCTGCGGATGATCGCGGCGACCGGCGCAAGATCGCGCTCGACCGAGACGTCGAGCGTCAATATCGGCCGGCCGTCCTTGCCGATGAAGCTGGCGGTCGCCTGGCCGATGCGCTGGCCGAGCAGATGCACGCGGCGCGCCGTGCGCACCACCGCCTCGACGACGGCGGGATCGGAGATCACCACGTCGCGCGCATCCGCCGGCAGATCGATGAGCGCCGACTTGTTCAGGCCGAGCTTGAGCGGCCGCTCGGCGCTTATTTCGGCGGCAAGGCTCGGCCGCATCTCGGCGCGCGCCTGGCGCTCATCGCTATGCGCCGCGCCGGCCACGAAGAGACTCGCGCAGAGCGGCGGAAGCAGACGCGCGAGCGCGCGGAACGGGCGGAACGGACTATGTCGGCTTGTCATTGTGGCCCCCTTCGGTTTCCCCATGCCCCGTCCGGCTGCCGGCCGAATTTCATGATCCGGATCGTCGGTGCCGGCTTGTCCTCTTGAGCCGCCTCGGCGATATGCTGCGGCAGCGCGGCTGCATCGGCGGCGGCAATCAGCGACAGCGAAATCTCCCCGCTTGTCCGCGCCCCTGCGACGAGCTTTGCCTCATTCGGCGTTAGCTCCAGCGTGGCGGTGCGCCCCTCGGCGCCGCGCCCACGCGCCTCGGTCGACCGGCCGATCGCCAGCACCTTGGCGGCGCGCAGCAGCGTGCGTGTTTCGGGACGGCGATCCGGATGATCTGTCGTCTGAGGAGTCCAGAGCACGTCCACCCGGTCGTTCGGCTGAATGAGGCCGCCGGCTGCGCTTTCCTCGCGCACCGGGATGGCCACGGCGCGCATGCCGGGCGCGATCAGAGCCGCCATCAGCCCGCCATTGCCGGGGCGAGCGAGCTTGGCTTCGGCGAGCGGCTCGCCTTCGAGCAGCGGATAGCGGGCGGGAGCGGGGTCGAAATGCGGGGCGGGCGCGCCGGCCGCGTGGCGGATTGCGCCTCTCGGCAAGCCGGAGGCAGGCCAGGGCTGCCAGCGTATGTCCTTCGCCTCGACCAGCTCACCGGCCGGAATGAAGCGCGCGGCCACGAGGATCTCGATCCGCGGGAGCGGCCTTTGCGGCTGAGCGGGCGGCGGCGTGTGGGCCGCCTTGCGCGCGATTGCCGCGGCGCCGGCCGCAGAGCCGATCGCCAGAATGAGCACGAGACCACGAGCCCAGCGCATCGAAGATCCCCCATCGAAAAGGCTGAAACTGTCTGGGGTACCTCTGTATTTATTTGGTCAACGATTGGTTAAGCTTAGGCTAAGTGTGGTTGCGTATAAGCTTATCTTCTGATTGGACTTGTACGTAAGGACGTATTTCTGCAACGCGGCGTCATATCCATTTGGTTCGCGTAGTTTTCCCGAATGTCAGCCGACGGTCGGTTATGAGAAATTTAATCAAATTTGATGGTGTGCAGCCGGATCCAATACGGCGAACTGGATGCACCTTCGACAGTAAGTCTAGTAAGCGTTGCGTTGAGTAAAATGGCGAGTAGACGGTCCATAGCGCTTTGTCTGTTAAGCGCAATCTTGCTCTGTGGCGGGGCTTTGCAATTGCTCTCGGCAGAGCACAGCCGCGCTGCGATGAACAGCAGCGTACGGATCGCCCTGCGAGGGCAAATCCCGCCCAAATGCAGCCTGTCGGATATGGACGGCCAAGTGAATTTCGACGCCGCCAGCCTCGGCCGGCAAGGGCAGAGCGCGGTGCTCGGCTTCACCATCGACTGCAATACCCCCTTTATCTATCAGCTCAGCGCGGCACGCGGCGCAATGGAGCTTAGAGGCTCGCAGGACTCTGCCGGCAAAGCGGCCGCGCGGCTGTCTTATCGGGTCAGCCTCGCCATCCCGACCGATGACGGCGGCACGCTGCATGCCGATTGCCGCGGCGAGATGCTGAGCGCTGGGGCTGCGGGGGGCTGCGATGCTGATTCCGGCCATGCGGTGGCGATCAATCAGCGCGGGCAGATGGTACTGAGCCTGCCCGTGGCTAGCCAATTTGTGGCAGGTAACTACAGCGACAGCTTAGAAATTAGCTTATCTGTTAAAGAATAAGGGCGAAAGGAGAAAAAAGAAGTTTTTCAACGGACTAACCAATTGTCAAGCACTAGAATGGGGAACAAAATGGGACTTAGACTTACTCTTACGGTAATAGCCGCAGCGGCGCTTGCTTGCACTGCAACCGGCGCAATAGCGTTCACGCACACTGTTACGATAAATGCCGATGTCGGGGCAAGTTGCACGACGGTAACGCCTACGGGTCCGGGCTTTCAAATAAATGGGAACGCTTCAACATTCCATGTAGATGTAGCAGATGGAAGTACAACACCTTCTTCGGGATCCCTGAGCTTCGGAGTGCTTAACTGTACCACCGGCAAGGTAAAGGTAACCTTGGGGTCAGCCAAGATGGGACTCTTCAATGGCGCAGCAAATGCTTTGCAGCCGAAAATGAACTATGTAGCAACGGCCAAGCTCGGAAGTACTGTTCTACATAAGATTGATACTTCACTAACTGTGAATCCAGATCCGCTTTCGTCAACAAGCATCAATGGTAGCAGTCTTTCTGTTCAGATCGACTTCACGTCAAACCCGTTCATAGCGAACGGGCCGCTAACATACGGCACATACTCTGATACTTTGACGATCGACATATCTGCGGCAACATAAGAAATCAATAATTGCGAAGTGGGGAAGTAATTTACTTCCCCGCCATTGACATCAGTTCACGGGGTGCCCAATGAGATCGTTTTATCGGCTAATCCTGCTCGCTTGGACTATCATTTTCAGCATCTGCTGTGTGGCGGTCACGGCAAACGCCATGTCGGTTGAGCCGCTTGTGCTTGACATCACAACCATGGGCAGGAACTCCCAACAATCGTTCAAAGTCATCAACAATGGAGTAACACCGATCCCGGTCGAGATTAACGTTTCTCGGATAGAGATCGGATCTCGAGGTGAATTGCGCTATGAGCCTGCTGGCGATGATTTTCTCATTTATCCGCCCCAGGCCAACATTTCGAAGGGCGGGACACAGATATTCCGTATACGATGGATTGGTGGTCCAGATATTGAGATGAGTCGCAACTACCGCTTTTCCGTCGCACAAGTGCCGGTCAAGTTGCCGAGTGGTAGCTCCGGAATCCAGATTAACATGAGCTTCGGAGTAATCGTCGGTGTCGCATCTCCGCGGAGCAAGGCCACAATCCTCGCTACGGGCGCGTCGGCCGCCAAGGACGGCGAGGGCAGGCGTATCGCTGCTCTAAGCGTGAAGAACTCGGGCAATAAATACGCGTATTTGGGAAAGGCTGGGATTAGTTTGGCGGCGGGCAACTGGTCCGCAAAGCTCTCTCCCTATGAAGTGCAGCAAAAAATTGGCCTCGGCATCATCCAGCCGGGCAAGGAGCGGCGCTTCCTGATCCCCGTCGAGGTGCCGCCGGGCGTCTCCGACATCACGGCCAGCATCGAATATCACCCCGAGAAATAGCCGATCTTCCCTCATCGGCGGCAGCGGTGATCGCCGCCCCGCCGCTGAGGGCTATCGCGAGGACATGGAAGTGCCGAGCAATCGGAGAGAGTTGGCGAGATGGGGGTCTCGGTTACGGTCAAGCCTTGCCCGGCTCTCAGCCGCGCTCTCCGTCTCGGCTGGCTGGCGGCCGCGATCCTCGCGCTCGGCCCGCTCGCGGCACGCGCCGATGATGCCCCTCCGCCGATCAACCCCACGGGCAGAACCATCGAAATGGTCGTTCCGCTCAACTATCGAAGCTTCTATCTGGGCGATCTGCCGGTGCGTCTGACGCCGCAGCAGGAGGTCGAGGTGGCGCGGGACGATCTCCTGCGCTCCGTCAAGGAGCTGTTGCGCTCCGAGGCGCTGAAGGCGCTCGGCGCGGCCGGCGGCAATGGCGCGCGCGTGACGCTCTCCGCATTGCGCGCAAACGGCTTCGATTTCCGCTTCGATCCGGGCGCCGTCAGCGTCATCTTCAGCCCGACGCTCGACCAGAAGGTCGAGGGCAATATCAGCGTCGAGGCCCGGCGCGGAGCCCAGACCGACAGCCCGAATGCGGCCAAGCCCGCGGCGTTCTCCGCCTATCTCAATCTGCGTTCTGCGGTCGACTATGTCGAACAGTCGCCCGTCGGCAATGAGGGCCTGAAAGCGCCGCGTCTGGACCTCGAAGGCGCGGCCCGCTGGAAGAGCATTGTCGTCGAAGCCGAGGCGACATTCGAGCCGGACGATGCGTCGGTTTTCGGCGACACGGGTGAGGGCTTCAAGCGGCGCGGCACCAGGATCGTGCGCGATTTCGAGGAGGAGGCGGTGCGCGCCAGCGCCGGTGATGTCTATCCGGTCGGCACCAGCTTTCAGTACACGCCGGATCTGCTCGGCATCTCGATCGAGCGCTCCTATTCGAAGCTGCAGCCCGGCCGCAATATCCGCTCCACCAGCCGCCGCTCCTTCCGGCTGGAGCGCACATCCACCGTCGAGGTCCAGGTCAACGGCCTGACCGTGCGCCGGCTGCGGCTCGACCCCGGCGATTATAATCTCAGCGATCTGCCGATCAGCACCGGCCTAAACGATGTGACGCTCTTGATCGAGGACGATGTCGGTCATACACAGCGCCTGGATTTTTCGCTGTTCCAGGACAATGACCTGATCGATCCGGGCCTCGCCGAATGGGCATTTTCGGCGGGCGTGCCGTCGCAGTTCGAGAATGGCGAGCCGGCATACGACACCAGCGATCTGTTTGCCACCGGCTATTACCGGCGCGGGCTCACCGAGAACCTGACCGGCGAGGCGCATCTCCAGGGCAATATGGAGACAGCAATGGGCGGCTTCGGCGCGCTGCTCGGCACGCCGGCCGGTCTGTTCTCGGTGGAGGGTGCGGCGAGCTTCGACAAGGATGGCGGCTGGGGCGCGGCCTTTTCCGGCGATTATTCGCTGGCCAATATCAAGGATGCGGCAGGGCGGCGCCACAGCATCCGGCTGTCCGCAAGCGCTCAGACGCCGGACTTTTCGCGCCCGGCACCGAAATTCGGCGGCTCCGGCGACATCGGCCGCAAGGTCGATCCGGAATGGCTCGATCTCTCCGCCGGCTACGGCACCGAGCTGCCCTTCCAGATCTCTGCCTTCCTCTCGGCCGGCTATGGTTTCGGCCGCGATGCGCAAGGGGACAGCTACCACGCCGATCTGAGCTTCAGCCGGCCGCTCGGTCACGAGGTCAGCCTGGGGCTGAGCGGCGGCATCTATGAAACGCAGTGCGGCGGCGACGATCTCAGCATGATGCTGCGGCTGCAATATCGGCCGGACCGGGATAGCAGCCTCGCAGCGGTTTACGACTCGCGCAATCAGCGCTCGAGCCTCTCCTACAACCGGCAATCGGGCCAGGGCGTCGGGAGCTGGCAGACCAGCATCGATGTGGCGCAGGACGGCCCCGCGGCGACGAACGGCGCCTGGACCACTGAAGACGACGCCATCGTGAACGGAGCAATCCACTACACCGGCAACCGCGCCAATGTTTCGCTGTTCCAGGACGCGAGTCTGGCCGGCGCCAACGCGTCCGACATCGATCAGCGAACCTCGCTTCGCCTCGAAACGGCGATTGCCTATGCCGACGGCCATGTCGCCGTGGGCCGGCCGGTCTCCGACAGCTTTGCCATCATCGCGCCCTATGCCGGCCTTGCGGACAAGGAGATCAGCATCGGCAAGGAGGCGTACGGCTACACCGCCGAGACCGATTTCCTCGGACCGGCGCTGCTGCCGAGCATTTCGCCCTATACGCTCAACCGCGTCGAATTCGACGTCGCCGATCTGCCGCCTGGCTACGATCTCGGCGACGGGCTTTTCGACCTGGTGCCGGAACATCGCTCCGGCTACGCGCTGCAGGTTGGCTCGCAATATACGGTGACGGCGCTCGGCACGCTCAAGGACGCCGAGGAGAAGCCGCTGGCTCTGCTGACCGGGACGGCGACCGAAGAGGCCAAGCCGGATAAGACCGTCGAGCTGTTCACCAACCGCGCCGGCCGCTTCACCGCGCAGGGGCTGGCGCCGGGCAAATGGACCATCGAAATGGCGACCGAGCCGAAGACGCGGTTCTCGCTGGTGATTCCAAAAGATACGGTCGGGCTTTATCGCGCCGGCGAATTGCGGCCGCTGTGACGGCGAGGGCAGGTGCCATGATCAGAACGAGATGCCGGTACGGGTTCATCCGCCGAGTCCTCGCCGCATCCGCGCTGTTGTTCATCGCCGGCACCGCGCCGGGCTGGGCCTGCTCGGGCCGCATCGCCGCGAGCCCCAATCCGGTTGCGGATTACAATCCCTTCGAGGCCGTGGACAATGTGAAAGAATACCGGGTCAGGGTCGAGAATACGGGTGCGGAGGAATGCGTCTTCGCGCTCGGCTTCATCCGCACCGATACCGCATCCGCCATGCCCTTCGCCTTCCGGCTCAAAGACGGGGTCGGCTCGCTGCTCACCGCCAGCGCGCCGTCGCCAGCCAACACGGGACTCATGGTCGGCCGCGCCCTCGCGCCGAAAGAGACTTATGATTTCACCTACATTGTCACCATCGCGGCCGGCCAGATGCTGGCGCCGGGCCGCTACGACCAACTCTTCGAGCTGAGCCTGACGGCGGCATCGGGAGCCCCGCCCCCTCTTGGCGCGGCTCCGCTGCAGACGGTTTCGCTGACGCTCTCTTGTCGGGTCCAGGATTATCTCGGCGTCAACATTGCCGGCGGCGGCACCGCCAAGACCATCGATTTCGGTACGCTGACCACCGGCGAGAGCGCCCGTGTCGTGCTCGAAGCGCGGAGCAACCGCAATTTCAGCCTGGTCGTCAGCTCGCTGAAGGGCGGCGCGCTGACGATGGAGGCGCCTTATGACCGCTGGCGCATTCCCTATACGATGAACCTGAACGGCGCGGCGGTGCCGATGCCGTCGACGATCGGCCCGTTCCAGACCACGACGATTGCCGGGCAGTCGCTCGACACGGTATTCACCATCGGCGACGTGTCGGGTAAGCGGGCGGGACTCTATACGGACGAGATCACCATCGAGATCAAGCCGGCGCTTTGAAGCGAAATCGGAAGATTTTGAAACATCATTCGGGTTTGCCGGGCTGGGGCACGGGTGTGGTTCGCGAATACGTCTGTTCTCACGCAGTTGCGCGGCCGAATCAGCATAATTAGTAAGAAATTTGCTGAGAATATATGAAGGTCAAAGACCCCATCCTATTCTCCACCTATTTCAGCGTCGACGCGAGTGTCCTCGCCGAGAACGCGTTGATAGATCCGTTAATGAATGTGATACGCAGCTTTTCATCGATCCGGTGCTCTTAGCCAAGTCCGGTAACGAGATCATTCGCACTGAGGCTCACCAAGCTTTCCGAAATCATTTCAGCAGCTTTGTTCGGCTGCTTATTATTTCAAAAGCAGAAGGTGATGCGCCATGGCGAGGTGCGCAGCGGCTGCTCGACCTTCGCGAACCGCCGGAAAATGGCCTCGGGTACGGCGGCAACAGCAGGTCAGGAAGCTCGCGTCCGGATGAGGTTCGGGATGCGATCCTGCGCACGGCGAAGGAAATTATCGAGTTAGGCTCCCACGATCCCGAAATGATCTCTCTAACCGTTCTTATGCGTCCGAGCAGGCTATCTTCTTTCCGTTCTTGCTGGGCGAGGTGATCCGTCCTGTGCGGACACGTCCGGCAGGCTGATCGGCTCGAGTACGCTGTCGACGCGCTGAAGGTGGATGGTCCGGGCTCCTGGGGCGGTCATGCCCCACCATTCATGGCCCGGACGATTGCAGCCGGAAGGCAACGAGGCTGAACAGCTCGGCCTCCGGGCAGCACGAGGCGAGTGCCACACGGATGCGGCTCGCGGTCTCGACGAAACGTCCGGCGATTTTCAGCAGGCGCAGGCGAATGCTGGCGAACTCGCTTTGCCGCAAAGGATGCCAGGACGGCACGCAATCGCGCACATCGAGCATCAGCCAATAGGCGGCGGTGTGCAGAATGAGCCGCATCTGATTAGCAAGCGGCGATCGGCAGCTGGTGCGATCGGATGCGAGTTGCGCTTTATGTTGCTTGATCAGATTCTCTGCCTGTCCCCTCTCGCAGTAGAGGGTCGCATAGATGTGCTCGGCGTTGCCTTTCGCCAGCGAGGTGACGGCATAGCGGATGTCGAGCCCGCGGCGGAGCATGTCGTCCTCATGACTGGCGCTCGCCTCGATACGTGCCACAACACGGCGCTCCCTGGCCCAGGATTTTGCCGCATAGCGCGTTTCGGCGAAGCCGCGCAGAACGGCAAGTTGCTCCTCGGCGCGGCGCGTCCGGATATCATCGGCCTCCGGTTCGACCAAGCGGTCGAGCACGGTATTGCCAGCAAAGCCGAAGACATAGTCGATGCCATTGGCCTCACACCAGCTCATAACTTCTTCTCGGCCGTAGTGACTATCGCCACGAATGGTGATGCGCGTATCGGACCAATGCCGGCGAATGCGATTGATCAGACGGCGCAGTAATCCACGGACTTCCTTGCCTGAGGGCGTCTTGCCCGGACGCAGGATCATGGTGACCGGGCGGCCCGTCGCTGTCTCATAGATGTGGATCGGCAGAAAGCAGCGCTCGTCGTAATGGGCGTTCCATTCCGACAGTTTCTGATGGCCGTGCACCACGTCGAGCGTGTCATCGATGTCCAGCACCACCGATGCCGGCGGCATCTTGTAGCTCCGGCACCAGATGTCGACGAGCGCATAGGTCAGGCGGATGATCTCCTTCAGCGTCGGCGCGTTCTCCCAGCGCGAGATGGTCGGCTGCGAGCATAGATCATTGCCCGTGTCGGGCAGCCGCCCGCAGGCAAGCTTGAAGGCGGCATCGCAGCGCAGCCAGTCGAAGTCATTGCCATCCGCGTAGCCGCAGGCGATCGCCAACATGCGCCCTTTCAGTATGTCCTCAACTGTGTGCGTAATATGCGCCCGATCGCGCCGGTCGGCGATCAAAGCAGCGAGAGTTTGGGAGAGAGCCCGCCGACGCTCGGCAAGCGCGAGCAGCATGACGCCGCTGTCGGAGGAGAGACGACCGCCATCGAAGGCAGCTGTGACTTTCTTGCGCGACACGGCTGGATAGGGAACGGTGAGCGGGTTATCGTCGGTCATGGCGGGTGTGGCTCTGCGCTGCGGCGCGCATAGGATGGCTTCGACACCCATTTCCTACGCAAGTTCAATGCCTTGCGCCACATTCGCCAGCGCAATTTCTAACTGCGGCTGAATAAGATCGGCTAATGGGCTTTTTTTGAGGAGCGTGTGGGCCTGACACGATTAGTGATTTCACCACGCGAGGAATCGTGCGCCAACTGGCCAAAATCACGGCGATGTTTTGTGTCGCGCGCGGCATCCCTACAAAGAAACAGGATGACGATCAGGAATTCGAGCTACCATATTTCCATGCCGCAGCCGGTTTGGAGAAGCCCCTCGTGCTGGTCCCTCAGGACATTGTCCGGGCGCTTCCTGTTGCAAATGACTGGTCGGACATTGATGCCGCAACCCAGGCGAACCAGCGGATAAGGCAACGCGTAAATGAATTTCTGGCGGGAATTGCCAGGCCCACAGTGGCTGAACGCAAAGCAGCTCTTCGATCCGCTGCAATGGAGTCAGCAGAACTGTTCAATCTATTTCTCCAGTCGATCAAAGACTTTGCGGCGCATTACGACGTTAATAAAGACGCGCTTGGCTACTATCGTTCTCAAGGCGATGCTTAATAGTGATAAAAGTGCGTTCAAGACGGAGACGGAGTACGATCTTTCCAGCGGGATAGCGGTCATTCTGGCGATGGTGCATGAAACGATCGCTGTCTTCAAACATGATGTCGAGAAAGGCAATTCCGTAAGCAATCTGGGCGAGCCGCCGGAAGAATAGGCAAGCGCCCGGTCGGCGTCGGTGAAGGGAGATCGAATCGCCTTGCTGAGGAGGTAGCAAATGACCTGGAAGGCGGACGATCGCAAGAGTTGAGGACACCGTCGCTTCGAACGGTGTTCGCGGTTGCTGCTCACCGATTGTCAGCGATAACAGCTGGATGAATTATTTTATTATTTCAAGGAGCTAGTTGGAATTTTGCGATAGCCAGCGATAGTCGTCGGAGCCTCGGAATCATTCCACTCGATTGTTTTGAACGATCATAACGCATTGGTCTAGCAGCAAAAATTTTTTCTGCACACAACGAAGAACCGTCTCAGCGGTCCGTCAGAAATTTGCGCTCTTGATTTCAAACACGAATTTCGACGATCCGCGATTTGCTCGGTTTCAGCCACTATCGGTATCGATCGGTCATTTTTCAGCGATCTTTCACCCGCGTGGCGTCCTCGGCCTCTCAGAAAAGACCGTCAGCCACGATCAACGTTCAGACAGAGGACATGTCTTAGAGTCTTGCTTCCGCACGACGCTTGATGCCTCTCAACATCCGGGCTTGCATGATGTAATGGCCAAAACTGGCGGCCGCCAGCATGAGCGGTTGCGGCATGCGCGCCAATACCGCGTAGATGCGCTCGATGAGAATGAGGCGGCCGGGGCTGCCCGACGACAACGCCGTTAGCCAGGTCGTGCTTGGGCGGCAAGACCTCGGCATTGAGGGCCTCGCCTCGGGATTGAAGCGCGGCGCCATCCATTTATCAATGAGCACGATCAGCTCGTCTACTGCGTCTTCCCTCGCGAGTGAGCATGCACGTCACGGGCAGGGCAACGTCGCCGCGCCGGTCTTTGGAAATCCGGATGCGGCCAAAGCGCACCAGCTCTTCATTATCGCCGCCGGTGCCCCAGGCCGATGTCCAACGCTGTCAGCCGCTGTTCGACAGTCTCGGACAAAAAGCATTTGTCATAGGCGCCGATCCCGGACATGAGAACCTCGTCAAACTGCTTGGCAATATGTTGACCGCACGACGCTCGAGATGCTGGGAGAAGTCGTTGCTGTGGCTCTCAAACGCGGCCTCGATCCCAAGCCGTTCATCGACATCATGACCAGCACGATGTTCAGCGGACGCGTGCACAAGATCTATGGCAACAAGATCGTGGGGCGGTCCTACGCAGCCGGATTCGCTATACCCCTGGCGTTCAAGAATGTGCGATTGGCTCTCGCCGAGGCGGAAAATGCCGGCGCCCCGATGCCATAGGTAAACGTGGTGCATGATCGGTTCATCACAGCAATCGCTCGCGGCTATGCCGATCTCGACTGGACCGCGCTCGGTCTCATCGCGGCTGAGGAAGCGGGGCTGAATGTCGCCCCGCAAACTGCCGTCAGTTGAAGATCGGCTTGCAGCTCGCCTGCCGGCGCTTCCCAGCAGCAAGACCTTCGAAGCATGAGGAAGAAGAAGATCATGGCCAGTCAAACCGAAAAGACAAACATGGAGCTTATCGACATCCCCGGCACGCCGCTTGTCATTTCCCGGATCGCCCTCGGAACCTGGGCGATCGGCGGATGGATGTGGGGCGGAACCGATGAAGCGGAGGCGGTCCGCACCATTCATGAGGCTGTCGATCGCGGTATCACGCTGATCGATACGGCACCGGTCTATGGCTTCGGCCGCTCGGAGGAGATTGTGGGCAAGGCCCTGGCCGAGGGTGGGCTGCGCAAGCGGGTGTCGATTGCGACCAAGGTCGGTCTCGACTGGAAGGACGGCCAGCCGTTTCGCAATGCCAGCAAAGCACGCATTCACAAGGAGATCGAGGCTTCCCTCCGGCGTCTGCGTAGCGATGTCATCGACATCTATCAGGTGCATTGGCCTGATCCGAATGTGCCGATCGAGGAAACCGCGGCAGCGATGGCGGAGGCGCTGCGTGCTGGCAAGATCCGGGCGATCGGCGTCAGCAATTTCAATCCCGCACAAATGGACGCTTTTCGCAAAGTTGCCACATTGCATACGGCGCAGCCGCCGTACAATCTGTTCGAGCGCGCCATCGAGCGTGACGTGCTCCCCTATTGCCGGGACAAAAACATCGTCGCGCTTGCCGATGGAGCGCTGTGCAGGGGGGTCGCTCTCGGGTGACATGACGAAGCAGACGCGATTTGCCGGCGATGATATGAGAAAGCACGATCCCAAGTTCCAGATGCCGCGCTTTGCGCAATATTTGGAGGCCGTGGAAAGGCTCGATCGCTTCGCTCAGGAAAATTACCGAAAACGCGTCATCCACCTTGCCTTGCGTTGGATTCTCGACCGGCAGGACTCGACGATCGCCCTTTGGGGCGCGCGGCGCCCCGATCAGCTTACACCTGTAGCCGACGTCATGGGCTGGCGAATCGATGCCGACGCGATGACCGAAATTGATCGTATTCTTGAAACGTCGATCCCCGAGCCGGTCGGACCCGAATTCATGGCGCCCCCAGCTCGTCTTGCCGCCTGAACGGAGCGTTCAGGCGTGATTGCGAGGCATCGAGCGTGGGATCATTGCGGGTTTAGCCAATAAGGAGAAACCAATAAACTCGGCATCGTCGGCACCGGAAATGTCGGCTGCGCTATTGCGCTGGCGGCAGTAACGCGGGGCAGCGCGCGCGAAATTGTGCTCGTCAATCGCACCAGCAAGACGGCGGAAGCCGTAGCGACCGACATCCGCTATGGCACACCGCTTTCTCCGAAGGTCGATATCAGGCACGGTGATTATGACGCGCTTGCCGGCGCAGGCGTGGTGCTGATCACCTCGGGCGTCAACGAGAAAACGGGCGGAGCCACGGACCGCAACGATCCACAAGGGCGGCTTAGACTGCTGGAAAAGAACGCGCCGATCTATCGGGACATCGTTCCCCAAATTGTGTGCGCCGCTCCGGAGGCGGTGCTGGTCGCGGTCACCGATCCACCCGATCCGCTTGCTGATATTGCGCGTGATGCCGCCGGTCACGATCGCGTGCTGAGTGCCGGCACATTGCTCGACAGCCTGCGCTTTCGCGTCCATCTCGGGGGAGCATTTTGGCGTCGATCCCACGGATGTGGAGGCGCTAGTCATCGGCGATCATGGCACCTCGCAGGTTTTCCTGTGGTCATCTGCGCGCATTGGCGGGGTGCCGTTGACGGCGCTCCTTCAGCAGCGCGGCGAGACGCTCGATGAGGTACGCGCGCAGCTCGAAAAAGACGTGCGCTACACCAACATCACCATCATCGAGGGACATGATGCCAGCCAGTATGGCATCGGTATTGTCTCCGCCCGGATCGCAGAAATCGTCTTGCGCGACGAACGCGCGGTGATCCCAATCGGAAGCTACCAGCGGGGATTAGGCGTCACGCTCTCGCTGCCGAGCGTCGTGGGCAGCGTCGGGGTTATCGCGGTTTTGCAGCCTGACCTGAGGTCCGAGGAACGGAGCAGGCTGCGGCGGAGCGCGCAGTGTCTGAAAGAGGCGTTGGAATCGGTCGGGAAATAGACGCATTCGACCTCCGGATGGCTGGCTGGCCCATGGCGTTGGCATGATGCCCCTGGGACGCCGAATGAAGATGGTCGTCTTTCAGCATGCGACGTAAGCGGCTGATCGCGACGATGTCACGCGAGCGCGCGCTCTCTCAGCAGCGGCGGAATTGACGCTGTGTCCCGCCGCGGCCGCAACCAGCGTGGGATCGACCAGCGAAGCGTATGCTCAGCCCCGCGATAGGAGGCCAGAATGCAATCCCCATACCCGCTCACCGTTGTGGAGCGCTATAATAAGCCTTGAACTGACCAAGATCCACGGTTGGCTGGGCGATGTGCTGGTCTGGCTCGCAGGTTCGGCCGGCAATAGCCCGCGCCGGATTGCGTCCTAAGCGCGCTTATTCGCGTTGCACAAGGTGCGGCCCGCGCGCGCCAACCGCAGCTCGAGGCGAGAACGGTCTCAACGCCATCTGAAAAATACAAGTTGGTCCCGGCAACAACCAAGCGTCTGCTGCGGCTGATGCGAAGCTGCGCTAATCTGACGGTATTTCATATGGCTTCAGCACAGCTCGGATGACGGTATGCGTCATGGGAGACAACAATGTTGGCGGGTTCAAGCAATAACAGCTCCTTCGGAAATCTCGCATCCATGCTGGTGGCATTGGCGGTCATCATCATCGGCCTCGTCTATGGACGGCCGTTTCTTGTTCCAATTGTCATCGCCCTGCTGATTACGATCCTGATCGGAGCCGGGGCAGACCGTCTCCACCGCTTGGGACTGCCGGAGCCCCTGGCGACACTGACCGCGATTGTCATTGTATTGATCGGAATCTTCGCGGTCTTCAACGTGCTTGCCGGCCAAGCCGACGCCGTGGCCGAGGCATGGCCGCGCTACGTCGCCCGCTTGAGCACCCTCGCCGATCAGCTCTTGCACCGCGCCGGCCCTCAACTGTCTATGAAAATCAACGAGGCCGTGAGCAATCTCGATGTCTCAGGACAGGTCCCAGGTCTTGTAGGAACAGCCGGCGGCTTTGTCGCAACCGTCGCGCTGGTGGCGATTTATGTCGGATTCCTGCTCGCGGAACGGGGGCGGCTGACGCACAAGATCCATCTCCTTTTCACGAGCACGGATCAATCCGGCGAGATGCGGCGTGCCGTGGCCGACATAAACGAAAGCGTTCGCAGATACCTCTGGATCAAGACCATTATGAGTTTGCTGACCGGTGCAATCAGCTACGCGGTCTTGAAGGCGCTCGGAGTGGATTTTGCCGAGACCTGGGCGCTCATGATCTTTCTGCTCAACTATATCCCCAGCATCGGTTCAGTTCTCGGCGTGCTGTTTCCGGCGCTGCTCGCGCTCGTCCAATTCGATACGCTTTGGCAGTTTCTGATCATTTCGGTCCTTCTCGCTGGGACCCATATCGTCATCGGCAATATCATCGAACCGAATCTGATGGGCAGAACGCTCAATCTCAGCCCATTCGTCGTGATAGCCTCACTGGCATTCTGGGGAATGATATGGGGGATCGTGGGAGCGTTCTTAAGCGTGCCGCTTACGACCACCTTCGTCATCATCTGCAGCCATATCCGGCCCCTTAGATGGATCGCAATCTTGCTCTGCGCAAATAGCAGGACCGCGTTCGGCGCCCTGCCGGCGATGGACGATGCGCACATATCCGATCACGCATAAACGGCGCTGCTTTCCGATGTCGGCCGACGGCGCAGATGCCGGCTGCAGTTCGGGCAGATTGCCACAACATCGCATCAAGCGCCGCAATATCGGCAAAGCCGTTTCCGAGCGAACGGACCACGTGTTTGACGCCGCTCCTCGCATGCCGACGCAGCAGCTGAGGGAACACGGCTCATGCCGAAGCGCTTCTCCTCGGTCAGTTATAAGGAGGCGGCCTTGAAGGCTGTATGTGAACACAGTGGCCTCAACAAACACGAAGACGCTGTCGGTTGAGCCACGGCTTCTGATTTCAGCGCTGGATCAAGCCATAGAGGACGAGGTCCCCAGCCTTATCGGACGCGAGGGCGGTGAGGCCAGGGGCCTGGCGCCGGATCGCCAGCCCGACGGCTCGCCACCGGACGGAAGCCAGCCGGCTGGCACTCGCAGTCACGATGATTCGCATAGAAGCCTTTTGCGCCGTCATCCCATCGCGGCGGTAATCGGCGTCGTTCTCCTCGGACTGGCCCTGGGCGGGGGATACCTCTACTGGGATTATTCGGGACACTTTCAGTCTACCGACGACGCCTTCATCGAGGCGCGCCAGTTCAGTGTGGCACCCAAAATCTCGGGCTACGTAACGGCTGTGCCGGTCACCGATAATCAACATGTCAAAGCCGGCGACGTCATCGCGCGCATTGATGCCATACAATGCAGGTCGAGCGAGAACCCGGCCCGAGCCGCGCGGTCCCGTTCGTTTCAGTGTGAGCAAACGCTCTGAGATGGCTCAGTTCATGTACCAGCCATGGCTGACAACGACAGATTGCCCGGTCAACGCATTGGTCGGGAAAGCGGCGAACCGCAGCGCCACTTACGGACGGCTGTCGCCTTCGGAACACGAACACCAATAGGCGGCAAGCAGGACTTTGATGCCTCCCGCCCGCGGGTTGGCCTTGCGGGCCTGCCCGCGGACAGGTCGAGCCAAGCTAACAAACGGCTGACCAACGCCCCTCGATGCGGACAGCTCAGGCGGGCCGCCGGCAGCAATTTCT
Source organism: uncultured Alphaproteobacteria bacterium (assembly GCA_963798805.1). Taxonomy (GTDB): domain Bacteria; phylum Pseudomonadota; class Alphaproteobacteria; order Rhizobiales; family Rhodomicrobiaceae; genus CAVZCK01. Next base: position 321,818 of record CAWCVC010000010.1, on the reverse strand, counting down.
AGTCGCTGTCACCAACGGCCGCCGCTTCGGACAATTCTCAGGATCAGCAGAAGCACCACGGCCCCGATGGTGGCCGAGACAATCTCGCTGACAAGCCCGGCTCCAATATGAATGCCCAGCCGAGGCAGCAACCAAGCGCCGATGAAAGCGCCGATAATCCCGATGACGATGTCCCCGATAAGCCCGAAACCGGTGCCTTGCACAAGTTGTCCGGCGAGCCAGCCGGCAATGGCGCCGACGACCAATATGATGACAAGACCTTCAGCGGATATAGACATCTATTTCCCTTCCCCCCAATTAGCGCACGTCGTTTAAGCCGTAACCATTGTCACAGGGCGCCGTGAATAGTGCAAGACGAGGTGCCCCTTCGGAATATACTCAGATTCGTGGCGTGGCAAAACTTCCCCACCCGAACGCGATTGGCCACCATCATCAGCGCGCTGGCGCGAACTCGACAGCGAGCTCGCGCCTTACGCCTTATTGTTTCGCCGGCTCGGGCTTCGTCATGTTGTCGTACTTCTCGACAGCCTCGTTCTTCAGCTCGACGGCTTTTTCCGCGGTCTCGTGGCCCAATTCGCTGGTCTTGGCCTTTGCATAATCGAACGCGGTCTTCTCTGTGGCGACGAACGCCGGCGCCTTCACAAGGTCATTCTTGCTAAGCGCCACGACGATCACGCGCTCGCCCTTGTCGCCAACCTTGTAGGTGAGCGAGTCAAAAGCGACGCCGACGTTTTTCTCGCCCATGCCAAGGAAACCGCCGACACCGATCACGACCGTGCTGATGCGGCCCTGGCGATCGAAAACGAGGTCATTGATATTACCGACGGTCTCGCCGGTTGTGTTGTGTACGTTTTGACCGATAAACACTCGGGCAAGCCATTCACCAGCGGGCTGCTCGGTGACGAAGGGCGCGCTTGTCCCGGCCGTGTTCACCACTTGCGCCAAGGCTTGGCCCGAAATCGGGATCGTTGCCAAAGCCAGAGCCCCGGCCAATTTCATGATATTGCGTTTCATCGTGTTATCCTTTGCTTTGTTTGCATGCATGAATGATAGAAGGGCCGCGAAGCCGAGCACGTCGGCTTCGCGGTGGCTTGCGTCACAGTGTGCGTCAGGACCTATCTTCATCGTGCCAGCGGTGCTCGTGCCGATGCCACCAGCCGCAATGCATGTCCTCGCATCTCCAATTCCAATCGCCTATTCTACCTTCATGTGGGCGCTCCGGCCGGCAGTTAACGCGCTGGTCGTCATGCATGGAGTACCATCCACGACCGTCGCGGCGGCACCGATAATCGGCGACCGGGGTCGCCTGGGTTTCCGTTACGAGCCGGTGTGAAATCGGCCCGGTCGGAGCAGCCTGCGCGGGACCGCCGAAAAGCGCGCCCATCGCCAGGACGGCAAAAGCTGCATAGAGAGTCTTCATGAGAACTCCATTTCGATTGGATTCGTGCGTGATCTGATTTCCTCGTGCATGACCGGATTGGCCGCAGTCCTCTTCCAGCGTTTGCTGAAAGAGGTGCGATTCTCGGCGTCAGGACGAGGTGATGTTTTATATTAGCTTGTTGCGGCGGCAGCGGTAGCGTCGGAAACTACTCAACTTTGGCTTCAGACTTTGCGCGACTACACTACGCCGCTTCTTTATCCCGCGCGGCGACCAACTTGCGGGTGCGGCTTCGTTGCGGCGCTTAGAGCATTTTCCAGCAAAGTGGATGCCGGTTTGCGTCGAAAAAATGCGACCAAACAAAGAACTAGAGCCCCACTCCGATTCAATCGGAGTGGAAGAGGCTCTAGCCGCTCTTATTCAGCCGCTATTTGGATTTGCGCTGGCGGATGTGGCGCAAGGCGTTGAACTTGCGTAGGAAATGGGTGTCGAAGCCATCCTGCGCGCGTCGCGCCACGGAGCCACACCCGCCATGACCGACGATAGCCCGCTCAGCGTTTCCTATCCAGCCGTGTCGCGCAAGAAAGTCACAGCTGCCTTCGATGGCGGCCGGCTTTCCTCCGACAGCGGCGTCATGTTGCTCGGCATCGCCGAGCGGCGGCGCGGCCTCTCGAAAAGGCTCGCTGCCCTGATCGCCGACCACCGTGATCCTTCGCACATCACGCACACGGTCGAGGACATACTGAAAGGCCGCATGCTGGCGATCGCCTGTGGCTATCCCGACGGCAATGATTTCGACTGGCTACGCTCTGATCCCGCTTTCAAACTCGCCTGCGGGCGGCTACCCGATACCGGCAGCGATCTGTGCTCGCAGCCGACCATCTCGCGCTGGGAGAACGCGCCGACGCTGAGGGAGATCATCCGCCTGACCTATGCGCTGGTCGACATCTGGTGCTGGAGCTACAAGACGCCGCCGGCGTCGGTGGTTCTGGACATCGACGACACGCTCGATGTGGTTCACGGCCATCAGAAACTGTCGGAATGGAACGCCCATTACGACGAGCGCTGTTTTCTGCCGATCCACATCTATGACACGGCGACGGGGCGGCCGGTTGCCATGATCCTGCGCCCCGGCAAGACGCCGTCAGGCAAGGAAGTTCGCGCATTGCTACGCCGCCTGATCAAGCGCATTCGCCAGCATTGGCCCGATACGCGCATCACCATCCGCGGCGATAGCCACTACGGCCGGGAAGAAGTTATGAGCTGGTGCGAGGCAAACGGCGTCGACTATGTCTTTGGCTTTGCCGGCAATACCGTGCTCGACCGCCTGGTCGAAACAGAGGCCGACGATATAAGGACGCGCCGCGCCGAGGAGCAGCTTGCCGTCCTGCGCGGCTTTGCCGAAACGCGTTATGCGGCGAAATCGTGGGCCGGGGAGCGCCGTGTCGTGGCACGGATCGAGGCCAGCGCCAGCGATGAGGATGACATGCTTCGCCGCGGGCTCGACATCCGCTATGTCGTCACCTCGCTGACGAAAGGTAGCGCCGAGCACATTTATGCAACCCTCTACTGCGCCCGTGGCCAGGCGGAAAATCTGATCAAACAACACAAAGCGCAGCTTGCCTCCGACCGTACCAGTTGCCGCTCGCCGCTTGCCAATCAGATGCGCCTCATTCTGCACACCGCTGCTTACTGGCTGTTGCTCGATCTGCGCGATTGCGTGCCATCGTGGCATCCTTTGCGGCAAAGCGAGTTCGCCAGCATCCGCCTACGTCTGCTGAAAATCGCCGGCCGCGTCATCGAGACGGCGAGCCGCATCCGTGTCGCTCTCGCCTCGTGCTGCCCGCAGGCCGAGCTGTTCAGCCTCGTCGCGTTCAAGCTGCAATCGTCCGGGCCATGAAGCGCGGGGCATGATCGCCCCCTGAGCCCGCCCCATCCACTCCCCAACGCGCCGAAAGCGTACTCGACCCAAATAGCCTCGCGGCGGTGCTCCGTGCGGCATGCATCAGATCGCCCGCCAAAATAGACATCAAATCGAGAGCTCGGACGCATAAGAACGGCTAGGCATTCAACCGACGACGCAGGGTTTCTCTTGCGCGGAAGACGCGGCTCTTGATCGTGCCGATCGCGCAATCGCCGATCGAGGCCGCATCGTCGTAAGATACGCCACATGCGCCGACCAGGAAGAGTGCTTCCCGCTGGACGACCGTCAGCCGGTCAAAGGCGCGGGCGACGTTCTGAAGCTCGATGTAGGGAAGTTGTGCCGGTGGGCTGACGAGCCGGGCGGAATAAGATCCATCCCTGTCGGACACCTCGCGGCGCCGGGTTCGCAGCTCGTTAACGTAGGTGTTACGCAGGATTGTGAAAAGCCAAGCTTTCAGGTTCGTGCCCTCCCTGAAACTGCTTCGGTGAGCCCAGGCTCTGGCGAATGTCTCTTGCACGAGATCATCCGCCCGGTCGGAGTTGCGCGCCATAGATATTGCAAACGCTCGAAGCCGCGGCGCCTCGGCCAGCAATGCCTTGCGAAACGAATTTGCCAATCTTGGCACGGATTCTAGCGACCGCGTGGCGGTGAATTTAACCGTTACGGCTATGGCATGCCGCTCGTGCCGCGCGCTGAGTTCATTGACGCAAGCCACGATTTGCTCGAGCGTCGCGCCCTGCGGTGCCGGGAACGACTGCGCACCATCCTCGAACATCACCCGCACCTGGTTCTGCGGGCACCTTTTTGCACGGCTGGTAACGAAAATGGGCGGCTGGCGATTGATTGAGCGGACGGGCCTGCGCGCTGTGGTTATTGGTTGAACGCGCGGTTCGCTTGTCGTGGGCGGAATTTCCGGGTGACGACTGATGGTCATGGATTTCGTCCTGTTCTGTCGCGGGAAGAACCGCGAATCGCTCACCTGCTTGCCGGATGGCAATCAGGATGTGAAGAGCGGTGATCAAGAGGAGAACAGGTGGCCGCTAAGCGGAGTGATAATTATCGTTGGCGCATTTCAGAGCGCGCCATAACCGGATCTCGTCCTGTACCCGTCATTAGCGCATGGATACAGCCAACTGCGTAGCATCGGAAAACACTCAGGTCGGCTGCGTTAGCGGTTGCCGCCGCGTCAGGGGCGGAGCTTTCAGCCATTATCGAGGCGACCGCCAGCAATCGCGATCCGCTGTCCGACCCGCGTGCGACCACCCATCAATCGCTTGCGGCGATCGCCAATCGTGCCAATGCCGGAAGCGATTTCGAGCCGGTCTTCTTCATGATGGCGGCGCGGTGGTTCTCCACGGTGCGCTGGCTGATGCCGAGATCGGCGGCGATATTCTTGCTGGGGTGGCCGGCGAGAACCTTTTCCATGATCTGGCGCTGGCGCGGCGTCAGGCCAGCGAGGTGGTTCGCTGCGGCCTCTTGCCAGGCAAGCAGCTTGTTCGAATCCCGCGATTGTTCGAGAGCGCGCTCGACGCTTTCGAGCAGCTCATCGCGGCTGACTGGCTTTTCGATGAAGTCCGAAGCCCCCCCTGCATAGCATGAACCGCCATCCGCACGTCGCTATTGCCGGTGATCATGATGGATGGCAGCGTATGGCCCGCGTCCTTGAGCCGCCGCAGCAATTCGAGCCCGCTCATTCCGGGCAGGTAGGCATCGATCAAGAGACACGCCTCGAGGCCTGGATGAAAAACTTCGAGGAAGGCTTCGCCAGTCGCATAATCCTCGACGGTGCGGCCATCGTCCTCAAGCAGGTCGCGAATCCCTTCACGTATATGGCTGTCGTCGTCGACCACGAAGATGACAGGCTGCCCCTGATCGCCGGCCGCCAGCGCCGGGCGCGGAGCGCGCGGAGGTGTCGCGGGAAGGAGAGATTGGATGAGCTGCGTCAGCTCCGTCAATTTCACCGGCTTGTTGAGATGGACGCAGTTGTGGTGCGCGATTTCCCCCAGGGTGCCCGTCGAGATATCGCCAGTGAGTATGATGACCGGTATCTCTCGGCAAAGCCCTTCCCGTAAGCTGGCGATGAGCTGGAGGCCGTTCATGCGGCCCGGCAGGTTGTAGTCCGCGAGGATGAGGTCAGTCCGGAGCGCGCCGTGAGCCGCAAATTCCAGCGCCGCGACGCCGTCAGGCGCGGTCACGATGTGATGCCCCTCGTCCTTGAGAACGAGTTCGAGGAGTTCGCGCACCTCCGGATCGTCTTCAACAACCAAGATCTCGCCAGTGTGGCGAACACCGGCGACGATGCCGTGCCGCCGGTGTTCGAGCCGGGGCGCCGTCCTGCTCGCCGGGAGCTTCACCTCGACAGCGAAACCCGAGCCCCTGCCCGGATGCGAGCGCACGCGGACCTGATGGCCCATCAGATCTCCCAAGCGTTGCACGATGGAAAGTCCGAGGCCAAGGCCACGGCTGCGTTCGCGGGCGGGGTTGTCGAGCTGGTGGTATTCCTCGAAAATCGCTTGCAGTTCCTCCTTGGGAATGCCGATCCCGGTGTCCCAGACCTCGATGCTCACAGCGCCCTCGCGCCGGCGGCAGCCGAGCAGCACCTTACCGCGCTTGGTGTATTTCAGTGCGTTCGAAAGCAGATTGCGGATCATCTGCTCCAAGAGACGCGGATCGCTGTGGACCCTCAGCCCGCATGGGACCACGCTGAACCCAAGCCCTCGCGCTTGTGCGTCATAGGCGAATTCGTCGCGCAACCAGTCGAGCAGATCGTTGATCGGGAAGTCCACGGCTTCGGCATGGACCGTGCCGGCCTCGATCTGGTTGATGTCCAGCAGCGTGTTCAGCATGCCCGACATGGCGCCGAGCGTCCGGTCGAGCCGCGCGACCAGCCTCTGCGCTTTCTCCCCTTGGACGACGTGCGCCAGCAGTCCCTGAAGCAGGCTCAGCGTTTGCAGCGGCTGACGCAGGTCATGGCTGGCGGCGGCGAGAAAGCGGGACTTGGCGACGGTCGCCAGCTCCGCTTGCCGCTTGGCTGCCTCCAGGACGTCCGCAACGCGCCGGCGCTCGGTGCTGTCGGTAAAGGTGATGACGACGCCCTCCACCCCATTGCCCTGGATGCGGTAAGGCAAGATGCGGCGGATATACCAGGAGCCGCCGCGCGCCTCGATCTCCCGCTCGATCGGCGCGAGGGTCTCGAGCACGGTCTGGGCGTCGCTCAGAAGAGCGCTATCGTCTGCCAGCGAGTGGAGGTCCGCGAGCGGCCGCCCGACATCGCCGGCAATAACGCTGAACAGCGACCGGGTCGCGGGGGTGAAAAAGCGGATGTTAAGACCCCTGTCGAGGAAAAGCGTGGCGACATTGGTGCTATACAGAACGTTCTGCAGATCGTTCGAGGTCGTGCGCTGCCGCTCCAGCGTTTCCTGAAGCTGGCCGTTGAGGGCGGTCAGCTCCTCGTTGAGCGACTGCAATTCCTCCTTCGATGTCAGGAGCTCCTCATTCGCCGATTGGTATTCCTCATTGACGGACAACGCTTCTTCGTTGATCGCCTTCTGCTCTTCGCTTGAAAGCTCCAGGTCGCGGATCGCGGCCCGAAGCTCCATTCTCGTTGCTTCGAGTTCGTGCTCAAGCTCGGCGACGCGCGGAGCCTCGCGCACCGTGCTTGCGCGTCCGCGCTTCGGCTCGGGCTTTGGCTCGTCAATGAAGCAAATCAGCAGCAGCTCATCGCCCTCGCCCGGAACCGGCTGCACGGCGATGCTGAACGAAGCCGAAATCGCCATCGTCGCCCGTCCGGCCGCCAGCGACGATGATGCGCGCGTTCTTTTGACTGGCCTGGTGAATTGCCGACCGCAGCTTGGTGCGCAAGTGGTCGCGCGTCATGGCGAGCAAATCGTGAGACGGATATCCCGGCGCCACCTGCAGATAGCGGTCGGTCGGTCCCATGGAATAGAGGCACTCATATTTGCGATTGATCAGGACCGCCGCCGGCGCGTAGGTCTCCATCACCAGCCGCTGGCAAAGCCCGGCGAGAGTGGCTTGGCGCGGATAGGTTTGTCCTTGCTCCGACCGCGCCGGCGGGCGCGCTACGCTGCCGATGCTCATCGGGAAATCGATCTCACCCGGCCGGCCGCTGCCGATGTGGCGATAGACCCGCTCCGGCTTGGAGATCACCTCGAAGCGGCCGTCAATATTGCCAGCCGTCTCGGCGGTGCCGAGAAGCAGAATGCCGCCCTCGCGCAGCGCGAAATTGAACAGCGAGATAACCCGCGCCTGCGCCTCAGGCCCCAGATAGATGAGAAGATTACGACAGGAGACCAGGTCGATCCGCGAAAACGGCGGATCGGCCAGCACATCCTGGACGGTGAACACCACGGTCGCGCGCAGATCGGGCAATACCCTGTAGCCGCGATCCTCCTTCGTGAAGAAGCGGGCCAGCCGTTGCGGTGGCACCTCCGCTTCGATCGTCTCCGGGTAGAGCCCCTCCCGCGCGCTGGCTACGGCGTCCGGATCGACATCGGAGGCGAACACCTGCAGCTTGACGCTCCGCTTCGCCGCCTCGATCGCCTCAATGAAAAGCATGGCAATGGAATAGGTCTCCTCGCCCGTCCTGCATCCGGCAATCCAGATGCGCAACGGTTGATCGGGCGTCTGATCGCGGACCAGCTCGGGAATGATCTTTTCACTGAGGAAATCGAAGACATGCCGATCACGGAAGAAGCCGGTGACGTTGATGAGCAAGTCCTTGGCAAGCAGATCGAGTTCGCCGGAGTCGCTCCGCAGCATTTCGAGATAGCGATCCATATGATCGGTGTCGATCCCCGCCATCCCAACGCGCCGCTCAACTCGGCGGCGCAGCGTGCCGCCTTTGTAAAGGGTGAAATCGTGGGGAGTCTTCGTGCGAAGAAGCTCGATAATTTCGGGCAACCAATCCGGCGCTCTATCCGGCGACGCCCCGAATTGCGCGCCGGTGAGAGCCATTCGCCGTTCGTATTGGACGAGCGCGCCGGGAATCTTGCCGACGGTAAGCACATGGTCCACCGCGCCCGTCGCAATCGCACTTTTCGGCATGCCGACATACCCGGCTTCGCAAGGGTCCTGCGCGATGACGAGCCCGTGTTTTTCCTTCACGGCTTTCAGACCATGGCTGCCGTCGGCCCCGGTTCCCGAGAGGATGACGCAGACAGCGCGCTCGCGGTACTCCTCCGCCAGCGAATACAGCAAGAAATCGAAAGGCAGACGTGCTCCATGACGCGCTTGAGGTACTGAGAGATGCAGCGCGCCGTTGCCAACGGACAGATAGGTTCCAGGCGGAATAATATAGAGGTGGTCGCGCTCGATCGACATTCCATCCGTCGCTTGCTGAACCGGCATCGACGTCTCGCCGGCAAGCAGCTCCACCATCATGCTTTCGTGGGTGGGATCGAGATGCTGGACCAGGATGAAAGCCATGCCGGTGCGAGCGGGGAGAGCACGCACGAGCTTTCGGCAGGCCTCCAGTCCTCCGGCCGAGGCGCCTATTCCGACGATCGGGAAGTCGTTCGGGCCGCGCATCGGCGGGGAACTCTCCCTCGAAGGCGGTTCCCCCGCTTGGGTCTGAGGCACAGGGGCGACTGATATTCTACTTTTGTTCTTCATTGACGCTTTCGGCGGAGCGGACATTGAGCCAGGTACGAATACAATCCTGAATTGCGTTTCGGCGGCTACGTACCACTGTTTTATAGGGAAAAATACGGTACCGCATTCAACAAGTCACGATACGTACAACCCTGAGTAGATTCCGATCCTTACCAGATAATGCGCCTTACAGGTATGCACATAATCGCCGAGACTGAGATCGGATCCCTTACCGGCCTAAACGACTGTGCACTCGGATTTGGCGTTCATCTTTGCGGCGCCTCGGAGAGCCCACCATGCACAATATACATCCAAGACAATCCACCCCGCCATCCTGTCAGGGATATTTATTGTTGGTGAGTAACATGCATAACACTGTAGAAAGATTATTTCCAAACGCACTGGCAAATCTCTATGGACTACCCTTACGTTCGGCGAAATTGATCAACTGAGGAATCAACATTACATTCAGACTTTCGGCCGATCCCGGAGAGTTCTATCTCCGACTCTACCGGCCGCGGGGAAGGAGCCGGGAGGAAATCGATGGCGAGATCTCCGCTCTATTGGCGTTCCAGCCGGCTCACGAGGTCTACGTCGCCAAGCCTCAGAAGCTGCGTGAAGGTGGATATATCTTCAGCTGCGCATACAATGACGAAACCCGCTTTGCGTGTCTTTTCGCCGGAGCGCGAGGAAGGCCGGCGCAGAGCAATGCCGGGACATGCGCCAGTTCGGCGTTGCTCTTGCAGTGATGCATCGCCAAATGAACGCGTTCGTTGTTTGTGGGCGACCGTTTCTGCCTGGCGAGGTGATCGGCGAGACCGTGGAGCATCTGTCCCTGCGCGGTCCCCAATTTCGGCACTTCCGCACAAAGATCAGGCATATCGGCATCGCGATTGGTGCGACTCTGAGTGGGCCCTCCGCCCTGCGCAGAGGTTTCTGTCACGGCGATGCGTGGTGCGGCAAGTGCACCTCTCCGGGCCGAGAACGACATTCTTCGATTTCGACGGCTGCTTTGATGGCCCCCTGATCGCTGATCTTGTCCCCCAGATCGCGTGGCTATGGCATGCCAATCAGCCGGAATTTCCTGCCCTGGTCAGGCTACTGCTCAATGCCTACGCGTCACTGTCGCCTCTATCCGATGCCGATGTCGCGGCCATTCCACCCTTGGTTCAATTGCATGAGATCTGCTCGATCGCATTTCTCGTGAGATATCGCCTGCATCCGCGGTAGCAGAGGGGACGGAAAGGATGTCGTCCTTTCGGTGTGAATCGAATGCAAGGAGATGACTGGTGCGCATTGACTCTCTCTGGGTTGGTTCATTGCTTGCGGCGGTCCCGCCTAGCGGCGCGCCGTTATAAAATCGTTCCTCTACAGCCTCTCCGAATACAGGCGCTCGACACGTGCCGCGTCGCGGCAGAGCATCGCCGCGCGCTCGGCTCTTCACCTGACCAAACGGCGTTCGCACGGACGATGAAACGTGATGTCAGTCAGCGTCGCATCGAAACGGCGCGCCTATTTTGGAAGGTGCATCTCTGGACCAATCAAATCGATTTTCTCGCGCGGCGATGCGATCGCGATCTTCAAATCGAATACGCCGCAAGGGGAGCGCGTCTTCGTGATTGGCGGGCGCAACGAAAGGCCAAGGGCCATGAGCCATCACGCCAATCGGCACAATCGTGAGTGCATGACATTCGACGGCGGACATTCGCAGCAAACGGCAGATGACCGTTGCTTAATCCAGTGGCTCGCATGACTTCGCCTCGAGGCGGTCCAGACATCCGCAGGCAGTGCGGGCTGCGCGGCCGTCCGATGCCGCTGCCGAGCGCAGAAACAAGACTTGAAGGTCGGCCCGGAGAGCCTGACGCGAGGGGCAAGATCCGGAAGATCGGCACCTTCCTCAAGCGACATTGGCGCAGGCTTGCCATCGCTGCCTTGGTGCTTCTCACTATCATCATCGGTGGCACGCGCTGGTGGCTCAATGCGCGCCATTACGAGAGCACCGACGACGCATTCATAGATGCGCGCACCGTCCTGATCAGCGGCCGGGTGCCCGGCTTCAATCTGGGCTTGGAAATCGGCGACTTCTGCCACCGCCTGTTCCACCTGCGCCTTGGCCTGGGCGAGCTTAGCCTTGTAATCGCGCGGATCAATGCGCACCAGCGTTGTCCCATCGTTGACAAGCTGATTGTTGGTAACCGGCACTTCGGCGATCGTGCCAGCAGGCGAGAATCGATCAAGCAGAGAAGGCTTGTCACCCGGGCGGCTGCCGCACTTTCCTTCGCCAAGGAAGAAGCCAAACGTGCTCAGGTCCTTGCGGTTCGCGGCATAGGAACCAAGCAGAACGCTCAGCGCACCAGCTCCGAACTGCGGCAGGCTCAGGCGGATTTTGACAGCGCGCAGGCTGCCGCTGTCGCCGCTCAAAAACAGATCGCGGTGCTGCGTGCGCAACTGCAAGGTGCGGTCGGCAAGCTGAACGAAGCTCGCGCCGTTGAGGTTCAGGTGAGGACCGATCGGTCACGCACGACGATCCCAGCGCCGGTGGCAGGCCGGGTCGCCAAGCTCTCCGCAGCCAAGGGCGACTATGCGACCCTTGGACCGGCACTCATGGTGCTGGTGCCACGAGAGGTGTGGGTCACCGCGAATTTCAAAGAAACCCAGCTTGACGACATGAGGGCGGGCCAAAAGACGACCGTCCGGATCGACGCTTATCCAGGACGCAATTTCGCCGCCCATGTGGATAGCATCCAGCCCGGCAGCGGGTCGGCCTTCAGCCTGCTTCCGCCGGAGAACGCCACTGGCAATTTCCTCAAGGTCGTTCACGCTGATGTCGTCCGATTCACCCGGAACGCATCCCGACGCATGGCGGGTAATGACGGCGACGCAGACGGTATCCGGCTCACGCGGTTTCCGCCAGGATGAAGCCGCTGGCCGGCTTGGCGGTCATTAAGGCGGAGACCAGGCGCATTTGGGGGTGCCCACTCCGCCGGTTCATCGTTGCGGGTCATGGCGAGCGCGTAATCGCCCCCAGGTGTCGCGATGCGGAACTGAGGATCGACGGAAGCGCCGCCCATCCGGCGGATGAGTTGCCGCACGGGGGCCGGGTCGGGAAGCACCAGCGCCGCAGACCTTAACGCGGTCGTTCGGTGAAGGCCGTGAGATTTTCCAGACTGGATTTCAAGCCTACGTCATGGTCTTCGGGCCGAATGCCTTCGGGGACGCCCTCACATGCAATGGTGACCTCGGTCCCATCCGGAACAGCAGCGAAGCTCCATGTCATCGTCATTGCGCCTGCAAACGCGGCATCGTCAAATTCGAATTCGACCAGTTGCACGATCCGCTTATCCGGAATCAGCTCCCGGAAGTGTCCCCGCACAATGTCCGTGTCTCGCGAGGTCTTGCCAGGTGCTGCGTGTCCTGGCTTTCGTAGGTCAACGCCATTCGAAACCCGCCGCCCTCGGTTGGATCGAACTCGTAAAGGCGGCCAGTCATGCCGCCCGGCGGAAGCCAGGATATCAATGCTTCCGGATCCATGAAGGCTCGATAAATGGTTTGTGGTGAAGCCCTGATGACTCGGGAAGCGGGGTCAGTTCTCCTGGTATCGGCGCTTCTCAATGTATTCCTCCTCTGGGCTCTCGCCACATTCCACCGGTAACCCCGGCTGCCTTTTCTGCAGACATTTTCCGCGGCGCAGCAGAGCACTTCAAGCCCCTTTGCGTGTCATAGTCCAGGGACGGGATAAGTGACAGCATTCTGGACTTATCTGTGGACGGTCCTCGCTCCGCAAGGCCTTTCGTAGTGCTCTGTCGACGTCGTCGATGCAGCTATCTATCCGGCCCTTTTGCGTAAGCATCGTGCCACGGGCCTTGATGAGATCCGCGGATCGGCGCCCTGTTATGTTGGCGAGTTCAAGGCTCGATAAGTCCGACCGGCTTGGCCGATCCCCGTCCGACCGGTTGCCATCACTCTGTCGAATGCCTCGCAGACGGAACCGCTCCAACGTTTGCGCCGGTGCTCGGTATTCTTGACCGCTCGCCATGATCGCCCAAGCAATCCGAACGGTCTAATTGGGGAGCGGAACCGTGGCCACGTTGAAGGGGCGCCGATCGAGCAGGCCTGCAATCCAGCTGTTCGGCACCTGGTGAATGCGGACATGATGGACCGCTGCTCGCGCCCCGTGGGTCAGCAGCTTGCGGATATATCCGTCGCCGCGCTCGCTGATCCTGCCGAGCCGCTCCTTACCGCCGTCGAATGCTGTTTCGGCACCAGCCCAAGCCAGGCGGCAAAATGCCGGGCTGAGGAAAACTGCTTGGGATCGCCGGCGGCAGCCGCAAGCGCCGTCGCCGCGAAAGGGCCGATCGTTATCGCTATCATCAGCCGACGGCATACCGTCGTTTCGGGCGACCGACATTGCCTTATTGAAGTGCTCAGCCTTTTCGATATCTCGGATATGTTCGACCAGGACGGATTGCGGGTGTAAGCGAAGCTGAGGCAAAGGCTCTGATCGGCGACATAAAGGGTTAGGGCTGGCGATTGTCCGATCACTTGCGCACCGGTTCCGAGGCCTCAACGCGTCGCCCGCAGATCGGCATCAGAACGCCGGTGATTGCCCATGACGGCTCGCATCTTGCCGCTGCGCTGCAAACGATTCGGGAAATCGGCGATGGAAAGGCACTGGATCGAGTCGTTGAACAGGCGTTTCGGCGCCGCGGCCGATCGTCTGTTCAACGATGACTCCGATCTCGAGGCAGGCGGCGGCAAGTGCAAGCAGAGAAGACGCATCCCCCAGCTGCCGCCTGTCCCCGCGCCACCGAAAGTGGCAGCGCCGAAGCCGACGACGATCATAGCGTGGTCTCCACCGGCGCTTCAACGCCGGAATCGTTTTGGGTTGAACACCCGGAGACTACGCAACCTTCAATTTCCCACCATATCCGCGACGCTACCTGCCTTCGAGCGCTTCATCCTCTCCTTCGAAATCGTCCAGACCGCATTCTCGAAGTCGACCTCATCCCAGGTTGCATCCTGAAGCTCGCTTTTGCGGACCATCGTCAGCAGAATCAGCTTCAGCCCGAGACGGATCGTCGGCAACGTTGCCACATTCTCGAGCTGCTTGAGCATGATCCGGACTTCCGTAGCCGACAGAGACCGGTCCCTCGGAACGAGGTGGGCGATCGAGGCCGGCCCTACCTCGTCGGCGGGATTGGCGACCTTCTCGCCGTGCAGAATGGCGAATCCGTAGATCTGCTTGACGATATCGCGAACGTGGATTGCCGTCGCGGGCGCTCCACGCTCGACGATCTTTGCACAGTAAAGGACACTCCGAACAATAACTGCTACGAAAACCCTGGTTGTCTTGGTTTGATTGTGTAGTTCCATTCGGGATGGAAATCATCGCCTGTTATGTCGAGCCGCTCCATTTCGGCGTGACTGACCTTGATGCCCTTCTCATAGGTGCGGGTATCGAGCGCACATTCGACCTTCAGTCCAGCCTTTGTCGTCGTGGCGCCAATCAGCTCGACGATTGCGAGACGATCCGTTAGCGGACGGCCACGCCAGTTCTGCGTGATGTAGCAAAACATGCGGTGCTCGATCTTATTCCATTTGGACGTGCCCGGCGGATAGTGGTGGACGTGGAGCACGAGCCCAGTCTCGTCGGCAAACTTCTGCAACTCGACCTTCCAGAGTCGCACGCGCGCGCCGTTCGAGCCGCCGCAGTCCGCCGTGATCGTCAGCTCTTGCGCCTTTGGATAGCGCTGACGTCCCATCCGTCCGAGCCAGCTGCGGATCGCCTCGACGGCGAACTCGGCCGTGTCGCTGGTGATCCCGACACTGACGAATCCGGCATTGGCCGCCACGTCATAGACGCCGTAAGGCACCGCTTTGCCGAGCTCCTTGTCGACGAAATCGTGCACGTTCACACGCTGCGGGTTGCCCTTGGGCCGATAGTCGGAACCACCATTCTTGAAGTTGCCGACCAGCTCTTTCTTCTTCGTATCGACCGAGATGACCGGTTGTCCGGCTGCCTGCGCCGCAACGACCTTCATGTTGATGTGCTCGAACTGTGCGTTGCGGTCGGGATGCCTTGCGCCTTCATCCGCCTTGCGATTGTGCTGGCGCGAGAAGCCGAGCTTCACCAGCTCCTTGCGCACGGTATCGGCGCTGATCGGGTGCCCCATCGCCGTCAACGTCTCGGCCAGCTTGTCCATGCTCTTCGACACCCAGATCAGAGGCCGTATAGGATCGCCGAGGGTTGCAGGCTCGACAAGGCGCTTGAGCTCGGGCACAAGCTCTGGATCCGTTTCGGCAACGGCCCGGCGTCCGCCACCGCAGCGACGAACCTGCCCCTTCGCCAACGGCTTCGCATCGAGATCGTCCTCGCCGCGATTGATCGTCGAGCGGGCGAGCCCGGTGATCCGCGCGACAACCGCAAGACCGCCCCAGCCGGCGGTCCGCACCTCGGCCGCTGCGAACAGGCGCCGCCCCCGCTCGTCGAGCCGGATGCCGACCGTGTCCCAGCGATATTGAATGGCGTCCTCGTCGATCATGCAACCGACATACCCTTGTTCGCCCAGATCCGGAATCCCAGCAGGCTGAGTCACACCGTCGCACGTACACGGATCGCGATTCAGTTATTGTTCGAGATGTCCTTAGCCCGCAAGTCGTCGGGTGTGATTTCATGGAGGAGACGGCTGCGCCAGGCGGGCAGCAGCTCGCGCTCAAAGATCGATCGGCGCATCGACCGTGTGCTGTCGGCCATCGGCGCGCTGGTGAGCCATCGCTCGCCTACTTGGCCGAAGCTCTTCGCTTCCTTCAGGCGGCGCTTTGCACGCTGCTTCTCCATTGCCGGCGACTGCCCCTCGCGGATCATCCGCTTCGCGTCGAGGCACATCTCCCGCGCCCGTGCGAGGGATATTCCGTCACGGCCGTACTTCCCGAAATTCACCGTCTCCCGGCGGCCATTGAGGCGGTAGTCCAACCGGAAGGAAAGCGTGCCGCCGGGCGAAACGGGGACATACATCCCGTCACGGTCCGTCACCTTGTAGGGTTTCTCCCTTGAGTTCAGGTTCTTAAGAAGAACATCCGTCAGCATCCCGAGCCCTCAGAAAAAACACCGTCAGGTCAATTTCTCGACCTCTTTTTCTGGATTTTTCCACCACTTCAATGGCTTGGTCTTCGAAAAACACCGTCATGAGGTCTTCCGAATGTGACGGTATTCGAAAAACTGACGATCGGCAAGAGTTCGACGACACCGTCGCTTCGAACGGTGTTCGCGGTTGCTGCTCACCGATTGTCAGCGAGAACAGCCGGATAAATTATTATATCATTTCAGGGAGTTGGTTGGAATTTTCCGATAGCCAGGGATAGTCGCCGGAGCCTCGGAATTATTCCCACTCGATGGTGCCGGGCGGCTTCGAGGTGATGTCGTAGACGACGCGGTTGATGCCCTTCACCTCGTTGATGATGCGGGTGGCGGTGCGCCCGAGAAAATCGTGGCCGAAATCGAAATAATCGGCGGTCATGCCGTCGGTCGAGGTGACCGCACGCAGGGCGCAGGCATAATCATAGGTGCGCGCGTCGCCCATCACGCCGACTGTGCGCACGGGCAGCAGCACGGCAAAAGCCTGCCAGATGGCGTCGTAGAGCCCGGCCTTGCGGATTTCCTCCAGATAGATCGCATCCGCCTTGCGCAGAATGTCGAGCCGCTCGCGGGTGATCTCGCCGGGAATGCGGATGGCAAGGCCAGGACCGGGGAAGGGATGGCGGGTAACGAAGCTCTCGGGCAAGCCCAGCTCGCGGCCGAGCTCGCGTACCTCGTCCTTAAACAGCTCGCGCAACGGCTCGAGCAGCTTCAGCTTCATGCGCTCGGGTAGGCCGCCGACATTGTGATGCGATTTGATGGTGACGGAAGGGCCGCCGGAAAACGAGACGCTTTCGATGACGTCCGGGTAGAGCGTCCCCTGCGCCAGGAAATCGGCGCCGCCGAGCTTTGCCGCCTGCTCGTCGAACACATCGATGAACAGCGCGCCGATGGTCTTGCGCTTGGTTTCCGGATCGCTGACGCCGGCCAGCGCGGTAAGAAACCGGTCCGATGCGTCCACATGGATGAGCGGGATGTTGTATGAGCCGCGGAACAGCGACACCACTTCCTGCGCCTCGTCCTGACGCAACAGGCCGTGATCGACGAAAATGCAGGTGAGCTGGTCGCCGATGGCTTCGTGGATCAGGACAGCGGCGACGGCCGAGTCGACCCCGCCCGATAGGCCGCAGATCACCCGGCCCTTGCCGACTGCGTCGCGGATTTTCGGAATCATCTCGTCGCGGAAGCGGCCCATCGTCCAGCTTCCGTCGCACCGGGCGATCTTGCGGACGAAATTGGCAAGCAGCTTGGCGCCATCCGGCGTGTGCATCACCTCCGGATGGAACATGAAGGAATAGAAACGGCGCGCCTCGTCAGCGGCGACGGCGAAAGGCGCATTCGGCGAGGAGGCGTAGACCTCGAAGCCCGGCGGCAGCTTGATCACGCGGTCGCCATGGCTCATCCAGACCTGATGCTGCTCACCCTTGCGCCAGACGCCGTCGAAAATCGCGCTGTCCCGGGCGATCTCGACGAAAGCGCGCCCGAATTCGCGGGTGTCGGCCGGCTCGGTCTCGCCGTTGAGCTGGGCAACCATGGTCATCTGGCCGTAGCAGATACCGAGCACGGGGATGCCGGCCTCGAACACCACGTCCGGCGCGCGCGGCGTGCCTTCCTCATGTACGCTCGCCGGTCCGCCGGAGAGGATGACGGCTTTCGGCTTCAACTCGGCGAAAGCGGCGGCGGCTTTCTGGAACGGCACGATTTCGGCGTAGACGCCGGCCTCGCGGACGCGCCGGGCGATCAGCTGAGTGACCTGGCTGCCGAAGTCGACAATAAGGATTGTGTCCATCGGCTGGCGGTAGCACCAGCCATGGCGCAGCGTCAAGGCGATCCCGCGCGGGAGCCCACCCAGGCCGAAGAGCGGGTCCGGCGCGTCTCGCTGACTGCCGGACCCGCCCGCTTGTAATGTCAGCGATTACTGGTTGGTGCTGCCCGGGCTCGCCGGCGCGGATGGAGCGGATGCCGTCCGCCACACATCCGTGCAGCCCTGCGGCGCTTCAGCCGCCGAGATGCGGCCGTTCACTTCGGTGCAGGCCCATTTGCGCAAGGGGTCGGGCATCTGGCTGTTCACTTTGACCCAAATCTCATCATCGGCGGAAGCAATCGTATAGGTCGCATAGAGCCAATAGCCGAAAACGACGATGGCCACGAGAATGACGACGCCTAGAAGTGTCTTGATCACACCCATTTTTGCACTCGCTTTCTGATTATTCCTTTGGCCGGACGGCCGAGCCCCGCAGCAGATGGAGACTACGCGCCGGGCTGACACAGGCGATTCTACCTTGGTCCGATGCGATGGCGACCGGATGGCACGCCACCCAACACAAGCACGAGGGCGAGAATTGGGCGGAGCTGCCTCATTTCGAGACGGTCTTGTTAGCTGATTCGCGATGAACGGAGGCTTAAGCCTGCCGGGCGAGGATGCTGATGTAGAAGCCGTCGGTGCCGTGGCGCGCCGGAGTGAGTTGGAGCGCGGGGCCGCCATGATCGTCCGGCGGGGGCGCTGAAAGGGGCGAAGATTGCCAAACGTCCCGCCAGGGAAGCTCGGAGAATTCGGGAGCGTGCTCGAGAAACCAGCTCGTTTGCGCGGCATTTTCGCAAGGCAGCATAGAGCAGGTGGCATAGACGAGCCGGCCGCCCGGCCTCACGAGAGGCGTCGCGAGCGTCAAGACGCGCCGCTGCTCCGCCACACGTTCCGCCAGCGCTTCGGACGTCAGGCGCCATTTGGCGTCGGGCCGGCGCCGCCAAACGCCCGAGCCTGAGCAGGGGGCGTCCACGAAAACCACATCCATGCGGCCGCGCAACGCGTCGAGCGCGCTTTCCTCACCGGCCTCGAGCACCTGCGCATTGCGTGCGCCCGCACGCCTCAGTCGGTCGAAGATCGGCCGCAGCCGCAGCTTGTCGGACTCATAGGCGTAGATCTGCCCGGTATTCTGCATCAAGGCGGCCATGGCCAGTGTCTTGCCGCCCGAGCCGGCGCAAACATCGAGCACCTGCAGACGCGGAGCCGCGCCGGAGAGGAAGGCCGCAATCTGCGAAGCCTCGTCCTGCACCTCGAACCAGCCGCGCCCATGCGCCGCCTCAGCCTCGACATTGGGGTTCTTTTCCAGCGGCCCCGGCGCCGGGATGCGCACGCCGACCGGCGAGAACGGCGTTGCGGCGGCGCGGTATTTCTCCAGCGCCTTCAGAACACGGGGACGGTCGGCTTTCAGCGCGTTCACCCGCAGGTCGATCGGCGCACGCTGGGCCAACGCTTCGCCCTCGGGGACGGCCCGCGCGCCGAACGCGGCTTCAAATTCCGGAAACAGCCATTCCGGCACGTCGGCCGCCACCCAGCCGGGGGCCTCACCGGCATCCCCGGCTTCGAGCCGCGCCTGTTCCTCCGCGCTCAAAGGCTGCGGCGCGTGCTCCGAGCCGTCGCAAAGGGCGGCGATTGCGGACGGCTCCATGCCCCACGACCAGCGCAGCACACCGAGCACCAGAGCGCGAGGGGCATCGCTCCTCATCCGCCAGGCGAGCGAGGCGCGCTTCCGGAGCGCGTCGTAGACGAGCGTGCCGATGGCGGAGCGGTCGCCGGAGCCGGCAAAGCGATGGCTGCGGCCCCAATCCGCGAGCGCCACCGAGGCCGGCCGGTGCCGGTCGCCAATCTCGTGGAGAACCTCGATCGCGGCCGACACCCGCCCGGAAAGCCGCATTGCGTGTCCTTAGATCAAGATGATTTTGGATTGAAATAATCCAAAATCGTGACAGTGATCGATTCTAATAGCTTAGAGCGGGATGCGAGGGGAAAACCGGTTCCCACTTTTCCTCATCCCGCTAGTGTCCATTCGTCTCCGAATTGCCGGAAGTGGTTGCGGCAAATTGGTCGGCAATTCGGAGACGGGACACTAGAGTTGCGCCATGAGCAGGCGGACTAACAGAAGCACGGTCATGATCACCAGGATGATAAAGCCGATGCTAAACACGCCGCCGCGCCGCAGCACGATGTTGGGTCCGGTGTGAATATAGGCATGCACGATGCGGCTGATGACAAAACACCAGGCGAGCGCGACCATGATGAAATCGGCCTTCGCCGTCTGCAGCGCGGCAAGACAAAGCACATAGAAGATGACCGGCAGCTCGAACTGGCTGCTGTAGCAATTGCCGAATTTGCGCGCGTCGTCCGGCCAGCGGGAGCTGTCGAGCGCAATATCGGAGACGTCCACCTCCTTGCTGCGCAACGCGGTCTGGCGCGCCCTGCCCATCGACAGCAGCAGCACGAAGGTCAAGATGATCTGTGCAAAGACAGGATAAAGGATAGCAACGCCCATCGCCCGAACTCCCCCGTTAGAGACACAGATAGAACGTTTGCCGGCCGGGCCGGTTCGCGGACCATTTCGCCGTCTGGCGCCTAGCTGTAACTCGGATAGTTGGGGCTCTCCCGCGTGATCGTCACATCGTGACTGTGGCTCTCACGAAGCCCGGCATTGGTGATCTGAATGAATTCGGCGCGCTCGTGCAGCTCCGCGATGGTCGCCGAGCCCGTATAGCCCATCGCGGCGCGCAGTCCGCCAACGAGTTGATGCACGACGCTGCCGACCGGGCCCTTATAAGGCACCTGCCCCTCGATGCCCTCCGGCACCAGCTTCAGCGTGTCATGCACTTCCTGCTGGAAATAGCGATCCGCCGAGCCGCGCGCCATGGCGCCGATCGAGCCCATGCCGCGATAGGCCTTGTAGGAGCGGCCTTGATAAAGGAACACTTCGCCCGGGCTTTCATCCGTGCCGGCCAGCAGCGAGCCGATCATGACGCAATGGGCGCCGGCCGCGAGCGCCTTGGCGACATCGCCGGAATATTTGATGCCGCCATCGGCGATCGCCGGCACGCCCGCCTTCGCGGCCTCCTCGGCGCAATCCATGATCGCCGTCAGCTGCGGCACGCCGACGCCAGCGACGATGCGCGTGGTGCAGATCGAGCCGGGTCCGATGCCGATCTTGATGGCGTCGGCTCCGGCGTCGATGAGCGCCCTGGCGCCCTCGGCCGTCGCCACATTGCCAGCAACGACCTGCACGGCGTTGGAGAGGCGTTTGATCCGCGCCACGGCTTCGAGGACGCGGCTGGAATGGCCATGCGCCGTATCGACGACGACAACATCGCAGCCGGCGTCGATCAGATGCTCGCTCCGCCGGAAGCCGTCATCGCCGACGGTGGTCGCGGCGGCGACCAGCAGCCGGCCCTGCTCATCCTTGGCGGCGTTCGGGTGCTGGCGCGACTTCTCGATGTCCTTGACCGTGATCAGGCCGATGCAGTGATAGGCCTCGTCGACCACCAGCAGCTTCTCGATGCGGTGCTGGTGCAGGAGCCGCATGGCCTCGTCACCCGTGACGCCCTTGCGCACCGTGACGAGATTCTCCCTGGTCATCAGCTCGGAGACCGGCTGATCCATGTCTTTTGCGAAGCGCACGTCACGATTGGTGAGAATGCCGACGAGCTTGCGGTCGGAGGAGCCGTTCACCGGCGGCTTGACCACCGGAACGCCGGAAATGCTGTGCCGGCTCATCAGATCGAGCGCCTGTCTCAGGGTCGCGGTCGGCTCGATCGTCAGCGGATCGACGACCATGCCGGCCTCGTATTTCTTGACCTTGCGCACCTCATCGGCCTGCTCGGCCGGCTCCAGATTGCGGTGAATGACGCCGATGCCGCCGACCTGCGCCATGGCGATGGCGAGACGCGCCTCGGTGACCGTGTCCATCGCCGCGGAGATGACGGGAATGTTCAGGCTGATATTGCGCGTCACCCGGGACGACACGTCGACGGAAGTCGGCAGAACTTCGGAATGCCCGGGTCTCAGCAAGACATCGTCAAAGGTCAGGGCTGTTTCTGGCCTGAGTCTTGCCATGGTCTGATCACTCGTCATGGGGAACCTTTGCAATTCGCCCCGTGGGGGCGGCTTGCGGAAACTCTTTAGCATCTCAGCAGGACGCTGCCTAGTGTGGCGTCCCGCAATTGCCTTCGCCTTTGCCGCAGCCTCGCCAAGGCAATTCGGGACGGGACACTAGTGGAGCCAATTTGACATTTGAGACCCGCCTGCCGCGAATTCGCACTCAAATGTCAAATTCAAAAGCTCCGCTAAAATCATAAGGTTGCCAGTGGTTCTTGATTCTCCTAGTGTGATTCAGATCTAAGTTCGTTCTGAGATTGCTGCATAAGCTGACGAACTTTTGGATCATCACACTAGCCTCGCACAGCCAGCGATGCATCGGCTGCGTCAGTTTTCCCCCGGAAACCGGTCGCCAGAACATAGAGTTCCGCCAATTCGGCCCGGCTCGCCTTCGGCTTCACATGCCGGACCACGGCGAAGTCTCGCTTCATGGCCGCGAGAAGCTCGCCAGCCGTGCCGCCTTGCAGGACCTTGCAAAGAAAGGCGCCGCCCGGCGCCAGCACCTGCACCGCGAAATCCAGCGCCGCCTCGCACAGCCCCATGATGCGCAGATGGTCGGTCTGGCGATGGCCGGTCGCCGGCGAGGCCATGTCCGAGATGACGGCATCCGGCTGACGGCCCGCAAGTGCGGCGATGAGCACGCCAGGCGCTTTGTCATCCATGAAGTCCGCCTGTAAGACGGTGACGCCAGGGATCGGGTCCATCTCCGCGATGTCCATCGCCAAGACCCTGCCCTCGCCTTCGGCCGCCTTCACCCGCACCGCCGCGATCTGGGACCAGCCGCCCGGCGCGGCGCCGAGATCGACCACCACGCCGCCGGGTCTCAGGAGATGGTATTTGTCGTCGATCTCGGCAAGCTTATAGGCGGCGCGGGAGCGGTAGCCCTCGCGCTTGGCAGCGGCGACATAGGGATCGTTGAGCTGGCGTTCCAGCCAGAGCGTCGAGGAGAGCTTACGCCGCTTGGCGGTGCGGACCTTGACCTTGAGGCCCCGCTGACCGCCGCCGGCGGAGGCTTTGCCTCCGCGTCCGCCCGTCGATTTCGGCATGAGGTCTCGCTATCACGAGCGGCGCAGCAAAGCAATCGCGAGGCTGCTCAGCGGTAGGACCGGCCGTCCCGGCCATTGCCGGTGTCCTCGGCGATGAGGCTGGTCAGGATGCCTTCGCGCAAACCCCGGTCGGCGACGCGCAGGCGGCGGCAGGGCCAGAGGCGCATGATCGCCTCCAGAATGGCGCAGCCCGCAAGCACGAGGTCGGCGCGCTCCGGCCCGATGCAGGGCTGGTTCGCACGGCCTTCATAGCTGAGGCCCAGGAGTTCGCCGGTCACCAGCCGGATCTCGTCCTCGGCCAGCCAGCAGCCGTCGACCCGGTTGCGGCTGTAGGTCGGCAGCCGCAAATGCACGCCGGCGATTGTCGTCACCGTCCCCGACGTGCCGAGCAGATGGGCGCAGTCCCCGGTCAGATGACGGGCGAAGCCGTGCTCGTCCTCGAAGGCGCCGAGCTTGTCCAGCACGCGGCCGACCATGGCCTCGAAAATATCCGGATCGACGACGCGCCCGCCGAAACTCTCGGCCAGCGTCACCACGCCGATGGGCAGCGAGGTCCAGGCCGCAATGGCCGTGTGCACCTTGGCGCGGTCACACAGCGTCTGGCGCTTGCTCGGGCTGAGACGGCGCAGATCGACCCAGATCAGCTCGGTCGAGCCGCCGCCGATGTCGAACACGAGCGCCCAGTCGCATTTGCGGTCGATCAGCGAGGCGCAGCCGGCCACGGCAAGCCGGGCCTCGGTCTCGCGGCTGATAATCTCGATCTCGAGCCCAATTTGCTCGCGCACCCGCGCCACGAAATCGGGGCCGTTCTCGGCAACCCGGCAGGCCTCGGTCGCGATCAGCCGCGAGCGCCCGACATTGCGGCGGTACATCTTGTCCGAGCAGATCTTCAGGGCGTCCAGGGTTCGCTGCATCGCAGCGTCGGAGAGGCGGCCGGTCTGGCTGACCCCTTCGCCCAGCCGGATGATGCGGGAGAATGCATCGATGACCTGGAATCCGCGCCGCGAGGGGCGGGCGACCAGCAGGCGGCAATTATTGGTGCCGAGATCGAGCGCTCCATAAACCTGGCCGTTATGGCCGAAGCCGTGGTGTTTGGCAGGCGCGGCAGGGGACCGGTGGGGCGTGCCGTCGAAAGGGAGACCCGCTAAAGTGGAATTCGGAATCGGAGGGGTGGCCTCCTGCGCTGACGCGGCAGGTACCGGCGGCTCCGTGCGTTGCAGCGTGCCGCTGCCTTGCTCACTCCCCTCTGTCACCTCAAGTCCCTTAAGTGATAGGCATTACACCTAACTCCCCCATCAAGCTGCTACTTTACCAGCCACAATGCCGCCGTAAAGCCTTTCCCGAACCAAGCTTAATTGTGCCGGACAGACTGAGGCCCGAATGCGCCGGAACCGGGCGCGAGCCGCTGTTTTATTTCTGCACGCGCGTCCCGATATGGTGGGAATCTTGCGCCAGCATTGGGAGATCGACATACCAGAATACATCTTTCTCATGCATGATGACGCCGATGATGAGCAAGAGGACTGGGAGCCGTATCTGCGCAAGCTGAAGCAGGATGGTCGCTTCGAGGGCGGCAGCGCCATTGGCGATGGCGTCTGCGCCCGCAAGAACGGCGCGCCGGCTCCGGTGACGGCGCACCTTGCCGGATATATCCGGGTGAATGCCGACAGCCTCGATCAGGCAAGATTGCTGCTCGCCGGCAATCCGCACTACGAGGCCGGAGGAACGGTGGAGATCCGTGAATTGCCGCGAACGGACTGAGCAATGCGCGGGCGAGAATGATGAGCAAAACTGAAAACAAAGCCCCGGATAAGGGCAAATCCGCAAAGCCTGTCCATCCCTGGCGAAAATGGGTGCGCAGAGGCGCGGCGGCGCTCACCCATGTGGTCTTCGCGCTTGCAATCCTGCTGGTATTCGTCAAGGACGACGCGCCGAATGCCGCGTCCGACGCCTCCTCCCCGCCCGGCGGCGTAACGCAACGCGATGCAGGGCCGAAATTGCAGGTCGAGGCCAGAAACAGGGCTTCGCGCAAAGTGCCGGCACCGGACATGCCCGATCGCGGCACACGCGAGGAGACCGTGGCCCCACCGCCTGTGGAAAAGACCGAGCCGGCGCCTCAGCCGGCCGGCGAGTTTGCCGGCAGCGCCGAAAAAGCCGCCGCGCCGGCCTCGATGCCGCCGACAACCCGCAATGCGCGTCTGCTCGACCGGCTGGTCGCCGCCTATCCGGATTTCCTCAAGGGGCATGACGACACGGATCTGATCTGGCGCGACGGCACGCGGATGCCGTTCGACGACAGAAAGGAGAAGACCGCAGAGGAGCGTCTTGCCCACGCAGATCTTGAAGACGCCTTCAACCCGCCCTATCCGTCCGGGCCGATGCTGGAGGACCCGCCCGAGGATTTCGATCCCGGCCGGGCGCGCAACGAGGCGTTTTTGAAGAAGATGTACGGAAATTGCCGCAAGGGCGAGGTGCAGAAGCATCTCGTCAGTGTCGACTGGCTGCCCAAGCATGGCGGCAAGCCGGTGAAGATCACCTCCGTCAACGGCGTCGCCGACCGGCTGAAAGAGGTCTCGGACGAGCTGGATGCGCTGCGGCAGGAGTTCATGAAATATGTCAAGCCCGCCGCCGGCACCTTCAACTGCCGGAATGTCTCGCGCACGGAGTTGCCGAGCGCTCATGCCTATGGGATCGCCATCGACATCAATGCCACTTACGGCGATTACTGGCAGTGGCATAAGCCCGACCGCTCAGACCGCTATGCCTACCGCAACCGCATCCCTTGGGAGATCGCTGCAATTTTCGAAAAGCACGGCTTCATCTGGGGCGGCAAGTGGTATCACTTCGATACGCTGCATTTCGAATACCGGCCGGAGCTGATCAGCGCCGCCGAGGCAAACGCGCCGCAGCCCGAAGGCCCGCCGCCTATGCCGGAGAAGCAGCCGCGCAATCTGGATTAGCGCATCGGTCCGAAAAGTGCGACGCGGTTTTCGGATAAATCCGATGCCAAAACCAATAGGTAGAGCGGCGCTCAGCCGCGTAATCAGGCCGATCTCGGGCCGATCTGCGGCCGCTCCACCCGGCGGGCCGTGCGCCGGGCGAGGCTGAGCATCGAAAACACGAAAATGCACAAGCCGCAGACGCTGTAGATCGTGATCGAGATGATCAGCGCCAGATAGCGGTCGTTGATGACGCCGCCGGCGATTGCGACGGCCTTATCTGTCGGCAGGAAACGCGTCGCTTCCATGCCGGAATAATGCATCGAGGCGATCGCCAGCCCCAGCGCGACGGCGCCGAGCAGCGTGTCGACGACGCCGCGTTCGCGGAAGGCGAACCAGAGTGCAATGCCCGAAGCCTGGATGGCGATGACGATGGAGATGACGACGCCGAGCCAGGAATATTCGAGCACGCAATTTCCCCTCACCGCGCTCATGCCGAGATAATGCATGCCGCCAATGCCAGCGCCGAGAAACAGCGCTGAGAGCGGCAATGTGTAGGCGCCCAGCCGGCCGCGGCTGACGATAGTGAAGGCGGCGGCGGTGCAGAGAATGGCAATGAGCGCAGAGAGGACGGTGCGGGGGATGTCGTAGCTGATCTGGATCGGCAGAATCACCGCCAGCATGGCAATGAAATGCATCGACCAGATGCCGCCGCCGACGCCGACACCGCCGAGACCGATGCGAAGCGCCGCCTCCCTGCCGCGAACGCGGCGAATGCCTGCCGTCATCACCAGCCCCGTGAAGGAACCGAGGATCGCGATCGCGATCGAGAGCGCGACCAGGAACGGATCATAGGTGAACGGCATGGGGCCTCCCTCGGATGTCAATCGCCGGTGCCGCCGATAGCTCGCCGTCAATCGAAGCGCCCGGATCGGCAGGCCGGCGCTTCAGGATTCCGCGCCGGGCCGGCGCGCGAATTCGTGAGATCTTTCAAAATTTTGACAGCAGGACGCGGCTATCATCGACGAAAGTTACAAGTTTAAGAAAATGTTCCCGTCAAGGGCGGTAAAGGTAGAGCAAGTGTAAGCGTAATGAAACGCAAATCTTCTCGTCTATTTAAATTAAACTGAGATACATTATAGTGAATGCGCTTTGCGCCTGGGTACGGCACGCCTGATTAAGTAGCATCACTTACATACGGAAGATGCCGAAGGGCGTCTCGGCGATCGGCGCGTTGAGCGCGGCGCAGAAGGCAAGCGAGAGCACGCGGCGGCTTTCCACGGGCATGATGATGCCGTCGTCCCAGAGTCTTGCCGTGGCGTAATAGGGGCTGCCCTCGCGGTCATATTGCTCGCGAATCGGCGCCTTGAACGCCTCCTCCTCGGCAGCGTCCCAACTCCCGCCGTCTGCCTCGATACGCTCGCGGCGCACCGTCGCCAGCACGCTGGCCGCCTGCTCGCCGCCCATCACCGAAATGCGCGAGTTCGGCCAGGAGAACAGGAACCGCGGCGCATAGGCGCGGCCGCACATGGCGTAATTGCCGGCGCCGTAGGAGCCGCCGATGATCAGAGTGACTTTCGGTACATTGGCGCAGGCGACGGCCATCACCATTTTTGCGCCGTCCTTGGCGATGCCGCCCGCCTCATAGGTACGGCCGACGATGAAACCGGCGATGTTCTGCAGGAAGAGCAACGGGATGCCGCGCTTGCAGCACAGCTCGATGAAATGCGCCGCCTTGAGCGCGGATTCGGAATAAAGGATGCCGTTATTGGCGATGACGCCGACCGGAATGCCTTCCAGATGGGCAAAGCCGGTGACGATGGTGGTGCCGTAATTGGCTTTGAACTCGTCGAGATCCGAGCCGTCGACCAGCCGCGCGATGACCTCCCGCACGTCATATTGCACGGCAAGCCGCTGCGGCAGGATGCCACGCAGGTCTTCAGCGTCATAGGCGGGCGGGCGCGGCTCGGCATACACAAGACCGGGCGATTTCCGAGCATTGAGGTGAGAGACGATGCGGCGCGCGATCGCCAGCGCGTCCTCGTCGTCCTCAGCGTAGTGATCGGCAACGCCCGATTTACGCGCATGAACGTCGGCGCCGCCCAGTTCCTCCGCCGTCACCGTCTCGCCGGTCGCGGCTTTGACCAGCGGCGGTCCGCCGAGAAAGATCGTGCCCTGATTGCGCACGATGACCGTCTCGTCGGACATGGCTGGGACGTAAGCGCCGCCCGCCGTGCAGGAGCCCATGACGACGGCGATCTGCGGAATGCCGGCCGCGGACATGCGCGCCTGATTGTAGAAAATGCGGCCGAAATGATCGCGGTCGGGAAACACCTCGGTGTGATAGGGCAGATTGGCGCCGCCGCTGTCGACCAGATAGACGCAAGGCAGGCGGTTGGCCTCGGCGATCTCCTGCGCGCGCAAATGCTTCTTCACCGTCATCGGATAATAGGTGCCGCCCTTGATCGTCGCGTCATTGCAGACGATCACGCATTCGCGCCCCGAAACCCGGCCGATGCCGGTGATGATGCCGGCGCCCGGAACGTCGCCGCCGTAAAGCTCGTGCGCTGCCAGCGGGGATAGCTCCAGAAAGGGCGAGCCTGGATCGATCAACTTGCGGACGCGGTCGCGCGGCAGGAGCTTGCCGCGCGCGACATGACGTTCACGTGCGTTCGGTGGACCGCCAAGTGCTGCCGCCTGGCGATGGGCGCCAAGTTCGGCGTTCAAAGCCTCGAAAGCCGCGCGGTTGCTGGCGAATTCCTCGCTCGCCGCTGAAATCCTGCTGATGATCTTGCTCACGCACCCCGTCCTAGTGGTTCAATTCTAACACTCGCAAGAGTACTCGCCGCGGATGGGATGCGAGTGTTAGAATTAAAGAACCACTAGCGATGTCATGATTCTAGTGGAGCTTTTGAATTTGACATTTGAGTGGGAATTTGCGGCAGGCGGGTCTCAAATGTCAAATTCGCTCCACTAGACCGATCCCGGCAAGCGCCAGGCGCGCAACCTTATGATTTTTCGGAGAGCATTTCCACGGGGCCGCCGGCATCCTTCCACGCTTTGAAGCCGCCCTTGATATGGGCCACGTTTTTGAGCCCCATCTTCTGAGCCGTCTGCGTCGCGAGCGCCGAGCGCCAGTCGAGCGCGCAGTGAAAGACGAAGCGCTTCGGCTCACCGAACACCGATTTGAAATAGGGGCTGGCCGGATCGATCCAGAATTCCAGCATGCCGCGCGGACAATGGACGGAGCCGGGAATCCGGCCCTCGCGCTGCAACTCGCGGATATCGCGCACATCGACGATGACGATGTCGCCGCCGCTTTCCATTTCGTCGATGACATCGTCGGGATCGAGTTCGACGATTTCCCGCTTGGCTGCATCGACGAGCGCGTCGTAGCCGATCTTCAGGGCTTGGGGCATTTGGGGCTCGCTCTCTTTTGCCCGGTGGGCGCGTAACTTTAGCGTAAAAATTGTAATGTTCAATAATTCGGGAGCTTAGGCGGCAGCTCTTCCTTGTTTTTCCACCGGCTCCAGAACACCCTGAAACCGGAGATCAGCTCGTCCGCATCGGGCATGCGCTCATTCTGCTCGAAAAAGCGCCGCAGATATTCGAGATAGGCGCGTCCGAGACCATAAGTCAGCGCTGCCGCGGTGCTGCCGGTGATTGCCGAGCCGGCCACCGTGCCGATGCCGGGGATCAGCTTGGCAAACTGGCCGGCGATGAAGCGGCCGCCCGCCGTCAGCCCCAGGGCGCCGAGCAGCGTCACCGCCATGGCCTGCAGATCGGCGCGCTTCAGCTTCACGCCCATATTGAGGCTGACCGCCACGATCATGCCGACCTGGACGCCGAACACGCCCGCGGCATCCGCCAGCGGGATCGGCGTCGCGCCGGCCGCACCCGCGACCGCCGCAGCGCGCCAGACGATCGTCTCCGAGCGCTTGATCATCGCCTCGAGATTGCGGGATGCGACATGCCAGGCAGCCTCCACACCGTTCGGAATGGCGTTCTCGGTCGCTTGCATCAAGTCGAGCAGCCCCATTTGCGGGAAGGCCTGACCATCGACGCTGATCGGCTTGGCCCTGACCCGGACCACGGCCCTGGCATTGGGAAGCAGCTTCGCGACGGTCTCCTTGAAGCTGGGCGCCATGCCGGCCTTGGTCAGCACGACGATGACCGGAATGCCCTCGCGCGTCAGCATCTCGACCAGCGCTTCCTCGCCCGGCTGCACGGTCAGCGACGGCTCGTCGATGCACAGCCAGGCGACGTGAATGTGGTCGAAAGGGTCACCCGAGGCGTTGCGGCCCTCGATCTCGCGCTTGAGGCCGTCGACGGTCTCCTGATAGTGCTCCATCTCCAGCCCTTCGGTGTCGCAGAGGCGCAGAATGTCGGCCTCGCCCGGCGATAGCGGATACCAGATCCGTCCGCGCGTGCGCGGGCGCCCCATCAGGGTGTTACCGACCTCTTTGCCGAAGATCGCGCCGATCAGCGTCGTCTTGCCGACGCCGGTACGTCCGGCGACGATGATGTTGAACCGGCCTATGGCCTTGCGCGCTTCGGTCAATTTGTCTTCCCACACTGAGAGCGGCAGCCGTCCGGCGGCCCCACGGATGGTGTCCCAAAGAGCATCGCCATCGAGCGCTCCGTCGGCGGCGCCGGGCCTCTCGCGGTAGACCGGCTGAACCTTATCCACGGGCGCCGGCACCCGCGGCGCCGGATGCCCGACCAGCCAGTCGAGCAAGGGCCGCCACCAGCGCAGGCGGCGCGTCTTCTTCTGCCTTAGATGGGCAAGCCGGATGGCGATTTGCAGAAGGGCGGAATCGCCGCCGCCCGGAAACAGCAGCTCGGCATCGGCGTTGGCCGCCCCGCGCCGCGGCGGAGCCAGCCGCAGAATCTCCTGGTCGGCCTCACCGAGCGTGCGCAGCTTCGCGCCCGAACCGAGCTGACCGGCGGCCCAGACAGAAAGAGCGAACAACGGCACGCGGGGTGCATCGCCAATATTCGGAAGCGCCGCCAGCCGCCGCTCGATCGCCTCGGCGATCCCATCGGCATAGGCCGGGGGCGGCGTCTCGCCGAGCGCCTTGCGCAGGCCGCCAAGCTCGGCCTCGGTGGCGCCGAGCAGCAGCGCGCGCGCATCTTCCGGGTCGCGAAAGGCGGACGCTATGCTTTCATCCATGCGCATTGGGGCCAGGGCCTCGCTCATGCTAAGACTTTAGAGCGGGATCAATTTAGAAGGAAACACTTGAACTCAGAGGCCCGCTCTCGATTCTTTGCTGGTCGCGCGATCGGACGGAAAACCGGATTCCACTTTTCCTGATCGCGCTCCAGGCAATTTGGAGTACGGCGCCATGGTTTTGAAGCCCATCGAACAGTTGCGCAGCGGATTGCGGGGCGTGCTGTCGACAGGAGAGAGTGTCGCCGAACGCCTGGCGCTGGCCGAGGTCGACGCCGTGATCCACACCCGCGTCACAGGCATTCTCATTCCCTCGCTGGTGGTCGCCGTGCTGTTCGGCATCGCGGAACTTGCCTCGGTCCTCATCGGCGATCCCGAAACGCTCCGCCTGGCGGTCACCTCGATCGTTCTAGCTGCCGGGCTTTATGGCAGCTGGGCACTGATCAGCGGCATCGTCGAGGCGCTGCCGGTCATGGCGGTCTGGGCGTCGACGCGCGTCAGCCCGAACAAGCTGGCGCGCCTGTTCCTCTATCAGCTCATCCTCTCGCGCCTGCGCGAAGCCTTCACCAACGCCGAAGGTAAGCCCTCGACCGCCGGGCGCATTGCGCGCTATGCGCTGCAGTTCTCCGGCCACGCGTCGAGCTGGGAGGGGCTGGCTTACCGGCTTGCCGATCAGATCGCGCCGCGCATGGTCCGCCACGCCATTACCCAGGCGGTGCTCGTCCTCGTCCCGGCCGGCGCGGCCTGGGCCTATTACCGCTTACACATCTTCCCCGGCATCATCCGCTCCGATACCGGGCTGGGCTTCTGGAGCGCTTTCGTCTACCCACTCGCGGCGCTCATCGATTTCATCGCCGGAACCGAATTGCGCGCAAGCCTCATCCACGCCGGATAGGAAGGCTGAGCGCCTATTCTCGGCTGATCACTCTGTTCACCAGCAGATTGGCCCAGGAGCGGGCGCGGAAGCCGCGTGCGATCGCCTTGTCGTCATAGTGCCGGTCGATCCAGTCGAGAAAGGCGATCGGCTCGCGGCTCGAATGCGCCAGATAGCTGTCGAACACCATGTCGAGAACGCCGGTGTCGGCTTGCCGGATATGGCCGAAACGCAGGCTGAGCTGGCGCTTGGCCTCATGCACCGGCAGGCCCTCTCTGAGGATCATGAACAGCGCGCTCATCAGACCCGCGCGGTCGGCGCCGGACTTGCAATGCAGGAGAACCGGATATTCGATGCTCTCGAACAGCGCCTTTGCCTCATGAAAAGTTTCCGCCTTCGGCGCCTGGCGTGACTTCACCGAGAAATTGATGAGGCGGATACCGTATTTGCGGCAGGCCTCCTCCTCAAGCCGATAGCTGCCGCAATCGCGGTCTCCGCGCAGATTGATGATGGTCTTGAGCCCGCGGCGCGCCAGAACGGCGATATCCCGGGGCGTGGGCTGACTCGACCGCCAGGCCTGCCGCGACAGCCGGTGGCGATTGCGGTAGATCATGCGGAAGACGCCGTGATCGACGAAGATAAGGTCGAAATAATCGAGAACCGGATCGAGGGAGCGGCGGAGCCAGGGCGGTGATGCCTCGGTAATGCCCCTGCGCATGGCGCGATAGCTGCCTTGTACGGCGCGCATATAAGGCCGCGCCAATCGCTTGGTTTCTCTGATCATGCCCCCCGAATCCAGCCCCGTGATCC
Organism: uncultured Alphaproteobacteria bacterium; assembly: GCA_963798805.1. Classification (GTDB taxonomy): domain Bacteria; phylum Pseudomonadota; class Alphaproteobacteria; order Rhizobiales; family Rhodomicrobiaceae; genus CAVZCK01. Next base: position 289,012 of record CAWCVC010000010.1, on the reverse strand, counting down.
GTTCAATGCCAGCGCTGAATATAGGCCTTGCCACCGGGGATCAAGCGATTAATCCCCAATTTGGGAGATGCCGGATCGGCGAGACCTCAGCTCAATGCAGGACGAATTTGCCGTCTATGAACTGAAACTCGGCCGGCGAAACCAGCTTCTTATGCGCGACCGTGATCCGATAGAGCGGCCCCTCCAGATTGTCCTTCCAATAGGTCAGGAAGGCTCCGAGACGCGGGAAACGCGGCGCCAAATCATAGTCCTGCCAGATGAAAGTTTGGATGAGCCCTGGATGGTCGGGCATGCGGTAGAGAATCTCTGCGGTCGTCAGGCTGTAGCCCCGCAACTGGGTCAGCAAGTGCTGTTCGGTCATCGACACCTCTTCGGTTGACGAAACGGCAACACCCGATTATAGCGTGACGTTCCCTAACAGTTCAATTATCGATGCAAAACAAAGGCTTAGCAGCAGATCGCTATGAGTGCTGCCAGCCGGCCGTTTCGGCGCGCAAAGAAAAAAGGGACGCGGCGCCGTGCCGCATCCCTTCCCGGAAATGCCGAAAATGCCGCGCGATCAGCGGCCGAAAAAACCCTTGAAAACCTGGGCGACACGGTTCCGCTTGCGCTTGCGGTCGAGGTCCTCCTGGCTTCTCACCCAGGCGATCTGCACGACCCGGCGCTCGCCGTCAAAGGGCAGATGGCCGTGCCAGGAATTGTCGGATCTCAGGAAGGCGAAGACCGTGCCCATGGTCGGCGGCACCTCGACGGCATAGGGCTCGAAATGCGTGCCGTCATAGAGCACCCTGAGCCGGCCGCTGCCGTTCTGGTCCCAATCGTCGTTCATATAGACCAGCATCGTCATCACCTTGGACGCGCCGTCCGTGTGAATCGCCCCGTATTTTGGCTGTGAGCGCTTCATGATGGTGGTCAGCCGCGGATAGGGATGAAGGTCGAGGCCGAATTTCTGCGACAAGGCCTCCGTCAGCTCGGCGCCTTCGAGCTCATCGATCAGCGTCTTGAACTGCCCCTTGAGCTGTACCTCGTCGACGGTCAGATAGCCTGGCTTCCTGATATCCGGAAATTCGCCGGCGAGATCGTCCACATGCTTGTCCTGCAGGAAATCGGCCCCCAGGAAGAACGAATAAGGCTCACGCGATAAAGGCGCCTCGCGGATGGCGTCGAGATTGATGAGTGACATGGATCAACACTGCCTCCGGACCGGATCTTCGCTCGAAGCGATGGTCAACTTGCGGAAAACCGCTGCCCGGCCGCCATAGCCGCGCAACGGTTCGATTCCACCTCCGAGGCTTGATGCGACCGGGTCGCAGTCCCGCCTCGCAGATAACAGAGCGGACGCTCTCCAAAGCTCGTGTGATTCCGACGCTCATTGAAAAAGCGGCTGCCCCGTTGCAATGGCTTTATGGCCTCTCCGTGTCGAAATCGTGGCTGAGATCAAGGATCATTCTGTCCGATGTTATGTAAAAATATAACGCGGTTTGAGAGGCGCGAGGCAAAAGTTCCACGCCCGATGAACTCCCCTAGGTAGCCGGCACTGTGGAGAGGCTGGGGCAAGGCTTGTTCTTAAAATCATTTGCGTGTAGTCCATCGAAATACACGTTATAGTTGTCGAGGTCGACGTGCAGGTCCCAGTTTCAGCATTCATAATCGCAAGGAATGAAGAGGCCCGCCTTCCGCGGACGATAGCCGCGCTGCTGCCCTGGGTGAGCGAGATCATCGTGGTCGACGCCGGAAGCACCGACCGGACCGCCGATCTCGCGCGTGCATTGGGCGCGCGGGTGTTCGAACGGCATTGGGCCGGCTACGGCAATCAGAAGCGCTTTGCCGAACAGCAGTGCCGCAACGACTGGGTGCTGAATGTCGATGCCGATGAAGTGGTGACGCCCGAACTTGCGGGCGAGATCTGCGCGCTGTTCCGAGGGGCCACGCCGAAGCCCGCCGCTTATAAATTGCGGATTCTGAACGTCTATCCGGGCGAGGAAAGGCCGAGATTATTCGCCAGCGATTATAATGTCGTCCGGCTCTATCACAGATCCATCGGCTATTACCGGGATCATCCGATCTACGACCGCGTGGTGCTGCGGGGCGGCACGCTCAAACAGCTTGCCAAACCGGTGTTCCATTATTGTTATCTGTCGATCTCGCATATCATCGAAAAGAACAACAGGTTCAGCAGCTTTCGCACCGAGAACCTGCCGCTTCGGAGCAGGTCCTATCTGGCAACCCGCCTGTGCTTCGAATTTCCGGTCAGTTTTCTAAAGAGCTATCTGCTTCGACGGCACATTACCGGCGGCTGGAAGGGCTTTTATTTTGCCATCTGCTACGCCTTTCTGCGGGTCACTCTGGTCGCAAAGATGCTGGAGCGCGTGTCGGACCAGAAGGCTGCTAAATCGGCGCCGCCGATTCTGCTGCCCCCGCGCAAGCCGGTCCGCGATCATTCGAGCCAAAAGGCGAAGCCGCTTATTTCCGCAGATAGCGTTCATACATTTTGACGTCGCGCAGCCAGCGCCCGAAGGCGATGGCCACGGCGAAGGCAAATCCGTAGACGCCGCCTCGGATCAGGCCGCTGAGAAAATATTCCTTGAGGAAATAGGCTGGAAAGCCGAACAGCACCCGTAAGATGACATGCCAGCGGGACTTCAATGGCGTCTCCTCGGCCCGCACCGTGCTGACGCGATTGAGCTTGGCGATCACATGCTCGATGCTGGTGAAGGAATAATGCAAGAGCGGCCGTTCGAGCCGGCCCACCGTTTCACCCGCGGGCGCATCGAACTGGTCCCAGGCGGCGTGGTCGGGGATGCGGATGCGGCGCTTATCATAGAGTTTGATGCGGCTGGACCGTTTGAAGCCCCACCACGGCTTTCCGAAGGGCGGAACGATGACCAGGGTCAGCTCATACATGCGGTGATGCGGACCGGCCGCGAAAACGCGCCGGATTTCGTCGGCGAGTTGCGGCGTGACGATCTCGTCGGCGTCAAGATCCAGCACCCAGTCATGCCGCGCGGCGTCCTCGCCGACCCGCTTCTGCCGGCCATTGCCGAGCCAGGGTTGGCGGACGATGCGAGCGCCTTCCGCCTCGGCAATGGCAAGCGTCCGGTCCTTCGAGCCGGAATCGACAATGATCACCTCATTGGCGATCTGCAACGCGGCGCGGATCACTTCGCCGATGCGGCGCTCTTCGTTGAGGGTGCGGATATAACAGGAAAGAAGAGCCCTTGGAGCCGGCAGCTCCGCCTCGCGATCAGATTCGTTGCGAATTTGCAGCGCTTGTTCCGCCATTGCTGTCCCAGCGTTTCCCGACCTCGTTCCCTTGCACTATCGGGAAAAGCTGTGGCAAGAAAAATGCGGAATCAAAAAGGAATTCTTCGCGCATAGGCAGGGCCTTACCGGGATTTGATCCGAACGGGATCATAGAGGCGCGACCTGGCGCTCGCCCGTCCGGCCGGTTACGCGATCATCGAGGGACGTCTGGACGCCGGCCGAGCCCGCTGGAGAACCATCCGCCGCCCGGTCTCCGGTATCATGCCCGGTCAGACATCCAGATTGGCCACGGCGAGCGCATTCTCCTGGATGAATTCGCGCCGCGGCTCGACGATATCGCCCATGAGCTTGGAGAAAATCTCGTCTGCTTCGTCGAGCTCGCCGACTTTCACCTGCATCAAAGTGCGCACATTGGCATCGAGCGTGGTTTCCCAAAGCTGGCCGGGATTCATTTCGCCAAGGCCTTTATAGCGCTGCATGGAAATGCCCTTACGCCCGGCGGCGTAGACGGCCTCCAGCAGCGTAACCGGACCATGAATCGGCGTCGCCAGGTCCTTCCGCTTCAGCACGCCCGTTGTGCCATAGACCTCGGCAAGGTGGGCCGCAAGCTGGTTCAGCTTCCTGGCATCCGCCGACGCGATCAGGGCGCGGTCGATCACATGCGCCTCGGTGACGCTGCGCACTTCGCGCTTGAAAATCAGGCCGCCATCGTCGGTGACATCGCCGGTCCAGCCGCGCTCGGTCTCCTCGGACATGGCGTCGAGCCGCATCGCGATGCGCTCGGCCAGAGCCTTGGCGTCGCCCTCATCGACCAGCACTTTCGGGTCGAGCGCACCCGCAATCGCAGCCTGCTCGACCACGAAGCGCGCGTAACGGCTGTGAAGCCCGTCGAGAATCCCCTTGGCGGCGCGTGCCTTTTCCGCGACCTGACGCAAATCCTCGCCCGCGATGCTTTCGCCGGTGCCGAGCTGAAGCACCGCATCGTCAATGCCGCTGGCGATCAGATAGTCCTCAAAGGCGCGCTGATCCTTCAGATATTGCTCGGAATTGCCGCGCTTAACCTTATAGAGCGGCGGCTGGGCGATATAGAGATAGCCGCCCTCGATGAGCTGCGGCATCTGCCGGTAGAAGAAGGTGAGCAGCAGCGTGCGGATATGGGCGCCATCCACGTCGGCGTCGGTCATGATGATGACCTTGTGATAACGCAGCTTCTCGATGTTGAAATCGTCGCGGCCGATGCCCGTTCCGAGCGCGGTTATCAGCGTTCCGATCTCCTGGCTCGACAGCATCTTGTCGAACCGCGCCCGCTCGACATTGAGGATTTTGCCGCGCAGCGGCAGCACGGCCTGGAAGCCGCGGTCGCGCCCCTGCTTGGCGGAGCCGCCGGCCGAGTCGCCCTCGACCAGGAACAGCTCGGCCTTCGCCGGATCGCGCTCCTGACAGTCGGCGAGCTTGCCGGGCAGGTTCGCCACATCGAGCGCGCCCTTGCGCCTGGTCAGCTCGCGGGCCTTGCGAGCCGCCTCGCGGGCGACCGCCGCCTCGACGATCTTCTGCACGATCGTCTTGGCCTCGCTCGGATGCTCCTCGAACCAGGCTCCCAGCGCCTCGACCATGGTGCTCTCGACCACCGGCCGGACTTCGGAGGACACCAGCTTGTCCTTGGTCTGGCTGGAAAATTTCGGGTCTGGCACCTTGACCGACAGCACGCAGGTCAAGCCTTCGCGCGCATCGTCGCCGGTGATCTGCACCTTCTCCTTCTTGGCGATGCCCAACTCGGCGGCATAGGTGTTCACCGTGCGCGTCAGCGCCGCGCGGAAACCGGCCAGGTGCGTGCCGCCGTCGCGCTGCGGAATGTTATTGGTGAAGATGAGCACGCTCTCGTGATAGCCGTTGTTCCACCACAGCGCCGACTCGACGGTGATGCCGTCGCGTTCGACCTTGACCGTGATCGGGGCCTCGATCAGCGGCGTCCGGGCGCGATCGAGATAGCGCACGAAAGCTTCGAGACCGCCGTCATACATCAGCTCCTCAGTCTTCGGCTCGACGCCGCGAAGATCGGTCAGAACGATGCGCACGCCCGAATTGAGGAAGGCAAGCTCGCGCAGCCGATGCTCGAGCGTGGCATAGTCGAACTCGATCATCGTGAAGGTATCGGGCGACGGGGTGAAGGTCACGCGCGTGCCGGTGCGGCCAGGCGCCTCGCCGACGACCTTCAGCGGCTCGACCGCCACGCCGTGCTCGAACGAGATCGCATGCTCCTTGCCGCCGCGCCAGATGGTCAGATCGAGGCGCGAGGAGAGCGCATTCACCACGGAGACGCCGACGCCGTGCAGACCACCGGAGACCTTATAGGAGTTCTGGTCGAATTTGCCGCCGGCATGCAGCTGGGTCATGATGACCTCGGCGGCGGAAACGCCTTCCGAATGCATCTCGGTTGGGATGCCCCGGCCATTGTCGTCGACCGTGACCGAGCCGTCGGCATTGAGCGTCATCAGCACGCGGTCGCAATAGCCCGCCAGCGCCTCGTCGATGGCGTTGTCCACCACCTCATAGACCATGTGGTGGAGGCCGGAGCCATCGTCGGTATCGCCAATATACATGCCGGGACGCTTGCGCACCGCATCCAGGCCCTTGAGGACCTTGATAGCGTCTGCGCCATATTCGTCTTCGGACATCGTCTTGCGAGCGACATTTGCGCTCATTCAACACTCCTTACCCAGTTCGTATCTGCCGGGTCGCGGGCGGCACGCTCCGGTGAGCGGCCGAGGTGACCGAGCCGTCGGCAACATTCAGAAACTGCGCCTTGTGCCGGAGCGGCGCGAAGACGTCGTCATCGGTGCCAGTCAGCCACGCCTGGGAGCCGAGCCGTTCAATCTCGTCGAACAGCGACTCCCGCCGTAATTCGTCCAGATGGGCAGCAATTTCGTCCAAAAGAAGGAGCGGCGCAAGGCCGCCCACCATGTCGTTCACCGCTTTCGCATGTGCCAGAATGAGACCGATCAGCAAGGCTTTCTGCTCGCCGGTGGAACAGAGATGGGCCGGCATGTCCTTCGGTCCGTGCCGGAGGAGAAGATCCGAGCGGTGAGGCCCGGTAAGCGTCCGGCCGGCGGCGCGGTCGCGCTCGCGCGCATCCGCAAGCCCGCGCGCATACTGGTCTTCGACATCGACGGCGGGCGCATCCTTAAGCGCCGCTTCGAGAGCGCCTTCCAGGGCCAGAACTGCATTCGGAAACGCGGCATTCCCGCTGTCCGCTCGGCCGATTGCAGCCTCGGCCAGCCGCTCGGCCGCTTCGATGCGGGCCGCGGCAATCGCCGTCCCGATCTCCGCCATCTGGCTTTCGATCGCCTCGAACAGCCGGCCGGAGCGCTCGCCGGTCTCAAGCAGACGATTGCGCTGGCGCATGGCGCGCTCGAAATGATTGAGGCGTGTGCGATGGGCGCTGTCGAAGGTCGAGACCATGCGGTCGAGAAAGCGGCGCCGTTCCGAGGCGGGGCCGGTGAACAGCCCGTCCATGGCCGGTATCAGCCAGACGATCTGGAGATAATCGCCGAGGGCGCCGGACCCGCCGACCGGCTCGCCGTCGATCCTGACGATGCGTCCGTTCGCCGCCGCCGGGACCGGCTGTTGGCCCGTGCCGAGCGTTGCCTCATCGCCGTCGCGCTTCAGGCGCGCCGAGACGGCCCAACCACCCTCGCCGGTCAGGCGGGCCAGTTCGGCAAAGGGCGCGCCGCGCAGGCCGCGGCCGGGCCCCAGCAGCGAGACGGCTTCCAGTATATTGGTCTTTCCGGAGCCGTTCCGGCCGGTCAGCACCACGCTCACCCCGTCGAGTGCGAGCGCGCAATGGCCATAATTACGGAAATCGGTGAGCGTCAGCCGCGACAGCGACAGGCGCTTTTCGCCCGTGCCCGGCTGCCCGGCCCAAGCCCCATGTGACCTCAAAGCCGCCAAAGCGTTTCCTGCCAAACCGGAATCCGTTGCCTGACCTTCGCTTCTAGTGGTTCGAATCTGACGCTTCGAACCACTAGACTTTCTGCTGATGAATCAAATTTCCATGACATTCGAATTCTCTACCTCAATCCCACCACACGGCCCGAGGCACTCAAATGTCACGTTTGATCCACTAGGATTGGTCCGCCGGCGGCCGGGAGGCACGCACTAGACCCGCATCGGCATCAACACATAAAGGACGGACGCGTCGCTCTCCTCCCCGATCAGCGTCGGAGCGCTCGGATCGGAGAGTTTGAAAGCCACTCGCTCGCCTTCGATTTGCGATGCAATATCCATTAAATAGCGAGCGTTGAAGCCGATTTCCAGGGGGTCGCCACTATAAATGGACTCTATTTCCTCGGTCGCGGAGCCCGATTCCGGATTATTGACCGAGAGGACCAGCTTGCCATCGGTAATATTCAACTTCACGGCGCGGCCCTTTTCACTGGACAACGTCGAAACGCGGTCCACGGCGGCGACAAAAGCGGAATTTTCGACTTGCATCGTCTTGTCGTTATTCTGTGGAATCACGCGCTGATAGTCCGGGAAGGTGCCGTCGATCAGCTTTGACGTCAGCACGACATTGCCGGCGGTGAAGCGGATCTTGTTGGCCGACAGATTGACCGAGACCTCGTCGGTGTAGTCGGCGAGCAGTTTTGCCACCTCCTGCACGGTCTTGCGCGGCAGGATGATCCCCGGCATGCCGTCGCCGCCGTCCGGCAGAGCGACATCCATGCGGGCAAGACGATGGCCGTCCGTCGCCACCGCCCGCAGCCGCCAGCCGTCGGGCGTCTCGCTCGCATGCAGATAAATGCCGTTGAGGTAATAGCGGGTCTCGTCGGTCGAGATGGCAAAGCGGGTCTTCTCGATCAGTCGGACAAGATCGCGCGACGCCAGCGCGAAGCTGTGCGACATGCCGTCGAGCCCGAGATCGGGGAAATCGTCGGCAGGCAGACAGGCCAGCAGGAAACGCGACGTTCCCGAGGTGATGGCAAGCCGACCTTCATCGGCCTTGCCGGCCAGCTCGATCTGGGCGCCGTCCGGCAGCTTGCGGATGATGTCGTGCAGCGTGTGCGCGGCAACCGTCGTGCCGCCGGGAGCCATGGTCTCGGCCTTGGCGGTTTCAGTAACCTCGATGTCGAGATCGGTCGCTTTCAGATGCAGCGAGTCGTTTTCGGCGCGCAGCGACACATTCGCAAGAATCGGGATCGTATTGCGCCGCTCGACGACGCTGGTGACATGCTGAAGCGCCTTCAAAAGGGCGCTTTTTTCGATCAGTAATCGCATCGACAATCCCCTCACCAATCCCGGAGATTTTGCCCTTCGCCATCGTTCGGCGCTCTTCGGCGCCGCCCGCCCATCCCTCGGTGAATGGTCTTCCGGCGAACGCCTCCGCCTCTTGGTACACATTCGCGCATTTTGCAGTGCGCGGCCGAACCGGAGCGAAAGACCCTTATACTAGATCGCCGGCACCAGAGACAGCGAAGACGCGCCAATCCTCCAGTCAGCCCTCATCGGATAAACCAAGCCCGGCCGCGAGGCCGGACCTGGAGCGGGTTTCTGGCTCGGCCTTCCGGCTCGAAGCCGACCCCCGGCGCTACTCTTTCAGAAGCCTCTTCAGAACCTCGACCTCTTCTCTGAGCCCGGCATCGTCCTGCAGGAGCGATTCGATCTTCCGGATCGCGTGCAGGACCGTCGTGTGATCGCGGCCGCCGAAGCGCCGGCCGATTTCCGGCAGCGAGCGCGCCGTCAGCGACTTGGCCAGATACATGCCGATCTGGCGCGGCCTGACGATCGAGCGGTTGCGCCGGCTCGAGAGCAGATCGCCGCGATTGACGCCGAAATGCTTCATCACCACGCGCAAAATATCATCGATCTTGACGCGCCTTGGTTCCTTGCCGCGGATCAGATCGCCGATGATCTGCTCGGCGCTTTCGACCGTGATCGGCTGCGAGGTCAGCTGATAGGCGGCATGCAGCCGGGTGATGGCGCCTTCGAGCTCGCGCCCGCTCTCGGTGAGTTGCGAGGCGAGATATTCGATCACCGGCTCGGGGATGCCGAAGCCGCGCTCCTGCTCGGCTTTCTCCGCTGCGCGGCGCTTCAGCACTTTGTAGCGCAGATCGTAGTCCATCGCACCGACCTCGGCGACGAGCCCGCCGGAGAGCCGCGAGCGCATGCGTGCGTCGAAGCTTTCGAGCTGCATCGGCGGACAATCGGCCGCGACGACGACCTGCTTGCCGCCGTCGATCAGCGAATTCAGCGTATGGCAGAATTCCTGCTGGAAGGTGCGGCCCTGCAGAAACTCGATATCGTCGATCAGCAGGATGTCGATCGCTCGGATCTTATCCTTGAAGGCCACGGCGTCGCGGGCCTGCAGAGCGTCGGCGAAGCTGTACATGAAGCGCTCGGCAGTCAGATAGAGGAGCTTGGCTTTCGGCTTGCGGCGCTTCACCTCCCAGGCGATGGCATGCAGCAGATGCGTCTTGCCGAGGCCGACCTTGGCGTGGATATAGAGAGGGTTGTAACGCAGCGGCTGATCGGCGACGGCTTCGGTCACCTGCAAGGCGGCCGCGTGGGCGAGCCGGTTGGAGGCCCCGACGATGAACGAGGAGAAGGCGAAGCGGGCCTCGAGCGGCGAGCCTTCGAAGCCATCCCACCCGGTGCGCCCGTCGCGGCCGGTCGGCTCATCGCCGCGGGAATAGTCCGTTTTTTGCAGATCGGCTTTGACCGCGTGCTGCTCCTGACGGCGGCGCTCGGCGAGCACGGCATCATGAGGCTGACGAACACGGAATTCGACACGGTCGACGCCGGAGAGTTCGGCGCTGCAGCATGACAGCAGGCGCTCGGCATAATGCCCTTGCAGCCAGTTGCGCAGAAATTTCGTCGGCACGGAAACCTGAACCACTCCGCCGGCGCAGGAGTCGAGCTCCATCCGGCCAAACCAGCTCGTAAAAACGTCTTCGCCAAGCTCGGCGCGCAGCCGGGCCTGAACCCGCCGCCACTTCGTTTCCATCGCGTTGGCGCTTAATTCTAATGTCGTCACCGGAATACCCCGCTAATAAGCTTCGCACCAGATCGACATCGGGCGAAGTCATCCATTCCGCCTCTGATGGGCGGTGCTGATATGTTTTTGCAAGAATGTTGGCGCTGACGGAGCTACGCCGCCCTGGATCTCAAAGCGATCAGCACGGCGCCGCGGCGTTCCGCGGGATGCGGAAGCACGGCTTCCAGAATGCGAGCTTTGTCATCTCTTTGAGAACGCAAGCTGCCGGCAGGCGCTGGAGCCCGATCCCTGCAATAGGAAGGCAAGGCCGGACTGAGCATCCTGCCCGCGGCCAGAGCCTCGGGCGTTCGATTGCGCCAAGCATAAAGTATGGAGAGGTCGTAAAATTGATCGCAAATTTGACGTGCAAGATTGCGGTAGGTAATCGCGGCCAGGCTGTCGCGCCAGTTCGCTGCCTCTTCATGATGAGCGCAGTCGCTGGTGAGAAGCACGCTGGTCGTAAGCTTCGAGTGCGTCGGCGTGGGTCGATTTCTCATGATGCCGCGGGCCTTTATCCAGACCCAGGCAACGGTTCGCTCGCGGTGCAATACCGCGTGCTCGCGTTCTAACCCGCTAAACATAAATACCTCCTGGTCGCCGACCGCAATTACGTATCTTGCTTCATTTCGGAACGCCGCACAATTTCGAAGCCAAGATCGGACGTAAAAGCAGTCTCCTTATGAACCACAAGACCTTCGACAAATTCACTTCCGTGCGCTCGCAATGCCACCTTGCAAACGCCGAAAATGGCGGTACGCAATACAAAGGAAGTCAGTATCAGGAGGGGAAAATGTCCCCGTTCGGATGAGTTGGACTATACACGCCCTCCGCTGGGGTTGCAATCTGCCGGGCCGTCCTCTCCGGCGTGCGTCCGTCCATGGTGACGAAAACGCGACAAGGGAGCGCCCGACGCCCGACTCAAAAGGTTTAAATTAACCATTTGATTTTGCTTATAAAAATCGAGCCAAGGCGAGTCGGCCGTCTCAAGCTAAGGGTCAACACGAATCCGTCTTTAAAGCCCATTTTTTGCTTGATTGTACAATTCACCTTCCGTCAACCTTAGATTGATTTTCGTAAACAAATAGTTAACGCCTTGATTTAGCGGAGAATCCTGAAAGCAAGTCAAAAATAAAGAAACGCCCAGCAAATGCTGGGCGTTGCAGAAAAGCAACAGCGGCTCAAGAGTTGCGAAACAAAGCGCTTCAGCTGGCCAAAGCCCGGATGCGGGCGGACAGGCGAGAGATTTTCCGGGAGGCCGTATTCTTATGCAGCACGCCCTTTTGCGCCCCCCGCATGATTTCGGGCTGCGCATCGCGCAATGCCGTCTCGGCAGCGGACTTGTCGCCGGCGGCGATCGCCTCCTCGACCTTGCGGACATAGGTACGCATGCGGCTGCGGCGGTTCTTGTTGATCTCGGTGCGCCGCATCATGACGCGAATCGCCTTTTTGGCGGACTTGGTGTTTGCCATGGTCTCCTGAACCTTCGAAAATTGGATCGAGCTCATCTGCGCCGGCGCGCAATTCGTCTTGCAAAGCTGCCCCCGCAGCGCCGCGGCACGGAATGAAACAGGTGGTTGCGTGTATAATGCGGGTCCCCTAAGACGTCAATCGGACAGCGGCCTCGAAGCGGGGCTCTGCATTACTTTCCGCCCCTTATTCTGAGCCAATCATGAAAATCCTCGTCACGGGCGCTGCCGGATTCATCGGCTTTTTCACGGCTAAGAAGCTGCTCGACCTCGGCCATGAGGTCGTCGGCCTCGATAATCTCAACGATTATTACGATCCGTCTCTGAAGAAGGCCCGGCTTGCCCAGCTGGAAGGGCGCAACGGCTTCCACTTCATCCTGGGCGACCTTGCCGACCGCACCGCCATCGAGAGCCTGTTCCGGGACGAGCGGCCGCAGCGCGTCGTGCATTTGGCGGCGCAGGCGGGCGTGCGCTATTCGCTCCTCAACCCGCACCCTTATGTAGCGTCCAACCTCACCGGCTTCCTGCACATCCTCGAAGGCTGCCGACATGGGGGCATCGAGCATCTCGTCTATGCTTCGTCATCCTCGGTCTATGGCGCCAACACCGAGATGCCGTTCAGCGTGCATGACAATGTCGACCATCCGCTCAGCCTTTACGGCGCGACGAAGAAATCCAACGAGCTGATGGCGCACAGCTATGCGCATCTCTACCGGCTGCCTGTCACTGGCCTGCGCTTCTTCACCGTCTACGGCCCGTGGGGCCGGCCGGATATGGCGCTGTTCAAATTCACCGCCAGGATTCTCGCCGGCGAGCCGATCGATGTCTTCAACCACGGCAAGCATATGCGCGACTTCACCTATATCGACGACATCGTCGAGGGCGTCGTGCGCGTGCTGGATCGCGTCGCCACGCCCGATCCGGAGTGGGACGGCAATGCGCCCGATCCCGGCTCCTCCAGCGCGCCTTACCGACTCTATAATATCGGCAACCACAATGCCGTCGCCCTGATGGACTTCATCGCCGCGATCGAGGCGGCGACGGGCCGAGAGGCGAAGAAGAATTTTCTGCCCATGCAGCCCGGCGACGTGCTGGCGACCTATGCGGATGTCGACGACCTGATCCGGGATGTCGGATTTGCGCCCAATACCACGATCGGCGAGGGCATGCGGAGATTCGTCGACTGGTATCGCGGCTATTACGGGCTTTGAGCTACCCCGCCGGGTTTGTCAGCTTCGGCGAGGCCGGCCAGTGGCCCTGGCGGAAGGGCGCGAGATAGTTCGGCGGCTGGTAATGCTTCTCGGCCGTGAATGGCTCGACGAAGCCGGATAGATCCTCCTTGTCGGTGACGAAGAAGGCATTGACGCCGTAAAAATCGCAACCCACCAGTCTTAAGCCCTTCGAGGCGCCAAGTAGCTCCAGCGATTTCAACCCTGCGCCATACCAGTTCGAGCCGTCCCAGACGGCGCTCGGATCATAGGGCACGACGAATTCGTGCGCAGGCGGGATCGACGCGTTATATTCGATGCAAGCGGCGCGCGGCCTGTAGGCGCCGAGCCCGCGCCAGACATGATAGGTGTTCATGTCCAGATCGATGCTGAGATAATCGAAACGCGCCGGCGCGCCCGCCTCGGCCAGCAGCGCCTCGATGTTTTCCGCCGTCACCATCGCCTCGATCAGCCTGAGCTGGCCGGAGGCGAGCGGCGCGGCGAAGCCATCGCGGATCGCGGCGCAGGCCGGCGCGCTGCCCTCGACCCAGATGCCCGACCAGCCGAGCGTCAGGAGCAGCCGCGTGGTGTTCTCCCGTCCGTCACCCGCGCCGATCTCGATGAAGCAGCGGTCGCGCGTGCCGATGCGCCGGAAGATTTCGGCGATGACGCCGTCCTCCGGTCCCTGGCTGAAACATTGGGTGGTGCAAAGACACAGCTCGCGCGGATCGCGCGCCGCCTGAAGGCGGGTGAGCGCCAGCTCATAGGCAAGGGCCGTCATCTGTCTGCGCGTTTCGTCCATGAGCGCCCCGGCCCCGTGGTTTCAATTCGCCTGCGCCTGGTGGCTCGAATCTAACGCTTCGAACCACTAGGTCTCTTGCTGATGGATCAAATTTCCGTGACCTTTTAATTGCTTACCTCAATCCGACTGCACGGCGTGAGGACTCAAATGTCACGTTTGATCCACTAACGGTGCTTGAAATCGGCAGGGCGCTTGGCCACGAATGCCGCCATGCCCTCCTTCTGATCCTCGGTGGCGAACAGCGACTGGAACACCCGCCGCTCGAAGCGGATGCCTTCGCTGAGCGTCGTCTCGAAGGCGCGGTTGACCGACTCCTTGGCGGTCATCACGGCGGGCAGCGAAAAGCCGGCGATCTGCTCGGCCGCCTTCATCGCCTCCTCCAGCACCTTGTCATCCGGCACGACGCGGGAGACCAGGCCGGAGCGCTCGGCTTCGGCCGCGTCCATCATCCGGCCGGTGAGGCAGAGATCCATGGCCTTGGCCTTGCCGACAGCCCGCGTCAGGCGCTGCGTGCCGCCCGCGCCGGGAATGACGCCGAGCTTGATCTCGGGCTGGCCGAATTTGGCACTCTCACCGGCAATAATGAAGTCGCACATCATCGCCACCTCACAGCCGCCGCCGAGCGCAAAACCCCGCACTGCCGCGATCACCGGCTTGCGGCAACGGCTGATCCGCTCCCACGGGGCGATGAAGTCGGTCATCATCACGTCGATGAAGCCCTTGCTCTCCATCTCCTTGATATCGGCGCCTGCGGCGAAGGCGCGCTCCGAGCCGGTCAGCACCATGCAGCCGATGCCCTCATCGGCCTCGAAATCGTCGAGCGCCGTGTTGAGCTCGGCGATCAGCGCGGAATTGAGGGCGTTGAGCGCTTGCGGCCGGTTGAGAGTGATGACGCCGATCCGGTTCTTTTTTTCCGCAACGATCATCTGAAAGCTCATGCGCATCTCCTTGCGAGGCAAATCTATTTCTGGCACGGATCGCAATAAAAGGTCGAGCGGCCGCTTTGTACCATGCGCCGGACGACGCCCTTGCAGCTTCCACGCGAGCAGGGCTCGCCCTCGCGGCCATAGACGGCAAAACGGTGCTGGAAATAACCGAGCGAGCCGTCAGCCTTGCGGTAATCCCGGAGGGAGGAGCCGCCCGCTTCGATCGCATCTTCCAGCACGGCGCGGATGGCCGGGGCGAGGCGCTTGGCTGCGGCAGATGGCTTGCCGTTCTCGTCCACGAGCACGGCGGCCGGCTTCACCGGCGACAACCCGGCCCGGAACAGCGCCTCGCAGGCATAGATATTGCCGAGCCCGGCGATCACATGCTGATCGAGCAGGAATGCCTTGAGCGGCTGTTTCCGCCCGGCGCCCTTGACGGCGAGATAGGCGGCGTTCATCTCGTCCCCGAGCGGCTCGATGCCCAGATCGCGGAACAGCGGATGGGCGGCGAGTTCGTCCGCGCCGATCAGCGTCATATAGCCGAAGCGGCGGGCATCGTTATAGTGGATGACGGCGAAATTGCTCATCTCGAAGACGATATGGTCGTGCTTGTCACTGTCGCCGGCCTGATGCGCAAATTCGCCGAGCATGCGCGCGCCGTTCGTCTTGCCGCCGTCGCTTTCGAGAAGGCTACCGACCAGGAACCGGCCGGTCATGCCGAGATGCATGACCAGGACCTGTCCGTCATCGAGATAGGCCAGCAGATATTTGGCGCGCCTCTCGAGCCGCTCGACCCGGCGGCCTTCGAGCCGCTTCGCAAAGTTCTCCGGCAGCGGAAAGCGCAGATCGGCGCGCCGCTGCTCAACCCGCGCGAAGGTCGCGCCTTCGAGAGCGGGTGCAAGGCCGAGGCGGACGGTTTCGACTTCGGGAAGCTCGGGCATATCTCTGTCGCCAAATTCGCCAAGACCATAGCCGCATGATGGGAAACAGGCTAGGCTTCCGGCATGACTGGCAACAAGGGCGAGGCGAGTTTCGGCTTTCAAACAATCGCGGAAGGCGAGCGGCAGGGCCTCGTCAACGCGATCTTCGCGCGGGTGGCGAACCGCTACGACCTGATGAACGATCTGATGTCGGGCGGCATGCACCGGCTCTGGAAGAACGACCTCATCAACTGGCTCGCCCCGTCCGCATCCGCGCGGCAAAGCCTTCTCGATGTTGCCGGGGGCACTGGCGACATCGCGCGCCGCTTTCTCAATGCTGCAGGGCCAGGATCGCGCGCTACAATCTGCGACATCAGCGCCGAGATGCTCGATGCCGGGCGCAAAAAGCTGAGGCCCACCTATGACGGGCAGCTCGCCTTCGTGCAGAGCAATGCCGAGGCCCTGCCCTTCTCTGATAAGAGTTTCGACGCCTACACCATCGCCTTCGGCATCCGCAACGTCACCCATATCGATCGCGCGCTCGCGGAGGCCTTTCGCGTGCTGAAGCGCGGCGGCCGCTTTCTCTGCCTCGAATTCTCCGAGGTGCGCACGCCGATGCTCGACCACCTCTATGACGGCTTTTCCTTCAAGGTCATTCCGCGGCTCGGCGAACTCGTCGCCAAGGACGAGGACGCCTATCGCTATCTGGTCGAGAGCATCCGCCGCTTTCCCTCGCAGGAGCGCTTCGCCGCCATGATCCGCGCCGCCGGCTTCGAGCGCGTGCAATACCGCAATCTCTCCGGCGGCATCGCCGCGCTGCATTCCGGCTGGCGAATCTGAGCGGCAAGGAAGCCGGCTTCGCTGCTAACTCCGTGGCGTTTCGTCTCTTTTCGCAAATATTGAGGCTCTAAATTAACGCGCCGCTTGTTATAAGGCGCAAATGCTGAGCGCCTTCATCAATCTTTTCCGGCTTGGGCGGGCGGGGGTCACCCTCGCCTGGCACGGCGTGCATATTCTGCCGGACGATCTGGACACGCCTGCCCCCGCGCGTCTCCTCCGGCGGGTGACCGCGCCGCTGCGCGACCCGCGCAAGGGCCGCCAGAAGAGGCTGTCCCAGGCCCTGACCGCGCTCGGGCCCAGCTACATCAAGCTCGGGCAGTTCCTCGCCACGCGGCGGGACATCATCGGGCCGGAGCTGGCGCGCGACCTCGCCCACCTTCAGGACAAGCTTCCGCCTTTCTCGATGGACAAGGCGCGCCAGACAATCCGCGAGTCCCTCGGCCAGGAGACCGACCAGCTCTATGCCGAATTCGGTCCCCCGATCGCGGCGGCTTCCATCGCCCAGGTGCACAAGGCGAGCGTGCGCGACCCGGACGGCAGCCTTCGGTCCGTCGCGGTCAAGATCCTCAGGCCAGGGATCGAAAAGCGCTTCCGCAACGATCTCGACAGCTTCTATTTCGCCGCGCGTCAGATCGAGCGTCTCTATTCGCCGTCGCGGCGCCTGCGGCCGGTCGCCGTCGTCGACACGCTCGCTGAATGGACGCGTCTGGAAATGGACCTGCGGCTCGAGGCAGCCGCCATGTCCGAGATGGCCGAGACGATCGCGCTGGCGGGCGACACCGGCTTTCGCGTGCCGAAAGTCGACTGGATGCGCACCGCGGCGCGCGTGCTGACGACGGAATGGGTCGGCGCCATCCCGATCGCGGATCTCGACGCGCTCGACCGCGCCGGCATCGACCGCAGCGCGCTCGGCAATCACGTCATCCGCTCCTTCCTGCGCCATGCGATGCGCGACGGCTTCTTCCACGCCGACATGCATCAGGGCAATCTCTTCGTCGAGCCGGACGGAACGCTGGTGGCTGTCGATTTCGGCATCATGGGACGGCTCGGCCCGCAGGAGAAGCGCTTCCTCGCCGAGATCCTCTACGGCTTCATTATGCGCGACTACCGCCGCGCGGCGCAGATGCATCTCGACGCCGGATACGTCCCGCCAAATCATAGCGTCGAGGCCTTCGCCCAGGCGCTGCGCTCGATCGGCGAGCCGCTGATGAACCGCACCGCCGAGCAGATCTCGATGGCGCGGCTCTTGTCGCAGCTTTTCGAGGTGACCGAGCTGTTCGATATGAAGACGAGGCCGGAGCTCTTGCTTCTGCAGAAGACCATGGTGGTGGTCGAGGGCGTGGCGCGGATGCTCGATCCGAAGCTGAACATCTGGACGGCCGCCGAGCCGGTCGTCAAAGGCTGGATGGAGGAGCAGATCGGCCCTCGCGCGCGCATCACCGACGCGGTCGAAAGCGTCAACGCGATCGCCGGACTCGTCGCCGAGGCTCCCAAGCTCGCCGATCAAGCCCGGAAGGTCGGCGCTGCGCTCGCCGAGGTCGGCGAGAACGGTCTGCATCTCGACGACTCGACCGTGGAACGCATGGCTGCCGCGCAGTCGGCACGAAGCTGGCCGACGCGCACCGCGCTCTGGCTCGGCGCGCTGGCGCTCGCCGCGATCGCGATCAAGCTTTGGGTGTAAGCTCAAAAAGCAATGCCCCCGGATCACGATTGATTCAGACAACTGATCGATTTTAAGAGCGAGCATCAGTGATCTATGCCATTACCGCGAACCACTTATACGAGTGAATGAGCGGATCTGCTCGCGGCGATTCGATCAAAGGCGAATCAGGTATGGTTTTAACGCCCTGGAAACCAAGATTTTTTTCCAGAACGGATTAAAT
This sequence comes from uncultured Alphaproteobacteria bacterium, assembly GCA_963798805.1. Classification (GTDB taxonomy): domain Bacteria; phylum Pseudomonadota; class Alphaproteobacteria; order Rhizobiales; family Rhodomicrobiaceae; genus CAVZCK01. Next base: position 270,673 of record CAWCVC010000010.1, on the reverse strand, counting down.
CGTAAACGCCACCAGCCGATCCCTCTGCTGATCATCCTGACAAAGATCAAGCGTACCAAGACTTTTTGAGGGAAGCTCGCCGTTCCGTCAGCAGAGCAATCGTTAAAGCCGGCCGAGAAACTTCCTAATTAGCGTGAAATCTATCTTAAGCATAATCGCGGATAAATGGGCTTGCTGTTCCACAGCGTCCGCAGAGACCGCGCCGCACATGAGGGGGGCGTTCTTCGGGCAAGGCAAAACACCAATCCTTTGGGGACGACAATGCAGATCAAGAATGAAGCCGCCAAAAAGGCTACCGAAATCAAGAACGCCGCGATCGCTTTCGGCATTTACGGCAACGGCGCCCGCCGCCTCGGCGACCTCGCCCTGACCAACAAGGGTCTGGTCTGGAGCAACAAGGCCAAGAGCACGAAGGACGTGACCGTGAAGTGGGACGCCTTCATCGCCTGGATGAGCTCGCAGCTCCCGGCCAGCAGCGCCAAGGCGAAGAAGCCCGCCAAGTCGCGCGCGGCTGCCGGCGCCAACGGCAACCCGATCACCGCTCCGGCTCAGAAAGCCGCGAAGAAGGTTGCGAAAAAGCCCGCGCGCAAGCCGAAGGCTCCGGCCAAGAAGGCTCACTAATCGCTGACCTCGCAAGGTGGAGACTGGCTAGCTGTGGACGAAGGGCTCCAGCCCCGAAAGCCGCATCTTCCGCTCCACCTTCGCGACCTCCCGCGGCGGATATTTCTCGACATGCTCCCTGATATGAGCGATGTGCTCCGGGGTCGAGCCGCAGCAGCCGCCGACGATGTTCACCAGACCGTCGCGCGCCCATTCCTCCATCTTGCAGGCCATCTCGTCGGGCGTTTCGTCATATTCCCCCATGGCATTCGGCAATCCGGCGTTCGGATAGGCGGAGACGTAGCAATTCGCAACGCCGGCGATTTCGGCGACGGCCGGGCGCAGATGGTCGGCGCCGAACGAGCAGTTCAGTCCCACCGAAAACGGCTTCAAATGGCGCAGCGAATACCAGAATGCTTCCGGCGTCTGCCCTGACAGGTTTCGGCCCGAAAGGTCGGTGATGGTTCCGGAAATCATGATCGCCAATGTGACGCCCAGCTTGTCGAAGCTCTCCAGCACCGCATAACCCGCCGCCTTGGCATTCAGCGTATCGAACACCGTCTCGATCATGATGGCGTCGACGCCGCCTTCGATCAGGCCGCGCGTCTGCTCGCCATAGGCGGCGACGAGCGCCTCGAAGGTGACGTTGCGGAAGCCGGGGTTGTTGACGTCCGGCGAAAGCGAGGCAGTGCGGTTGGTCGGACCGATGGCGCCGGCGACGAAGCGCGGCCGGTCCGGCGTTTTGTCCGTCCACAGATCGGCCGCTTCGCGCGCCAGCTTCGCCGCCGCGACATTGATCTCGTAGCTAAGGATTTCCATGCCGTAATCGGCCATGGAAATCGCTTGAGCGTTGAAGGTGTTGGTTTCGAGGATATCGGCGCCGGCTTCCAGATAAGCCTCATGGATGGCACGGATGATGTCCGGCTGGGTGAGCGCCAGGAGATCGTTATTGCCCTTGAGGTCGGACGGCCAGTCCTTGAAGCGCTCGCCGCGATAGTCCGCCTCGGTCAGCTTGTAACGCTGGATCATGGTGCCCATGGCGCCGTCGAGGATGAGGATGCGTTCGCCGGCGGCGCGCTTCAACGCTTCGATGGGCTCTGCGCGGGTCATTTTCGTCTTTGCCTCGGCTTTCTTCTCGTGCGTGCTCATGATTCAGGCCATCGCCCGGCTGGCACGAGCCGGGCCCCCGGAAGTGTGGCCGCTTTCCGCCGGACGGATGCCGAGCAAATGGCAGATCGCATAAACCAGATTGGCGCGGTTCAGCGTATAGAAATGGAACTCGCTGACGCCCTGCCCCGCCAGTTCGAGCACCTGCTCGGCGGCGACCGTCGCGGCGACGAGATGCGTCGTCTCTACGTCGCTTTGCAGGCCGTCGAAGCGCTCCGCCATCCGCGCCGGAATGGTGGCGCCGCATTGCGCGGCGAAGCGGGACACTTGCGCGAAATTGTGCACCGGGATGATCCCCGGCACGACCGGCACATGGATGCCGGCGGCGCGGACGGCATCGACGAAGCGGAAATAATGGGCGTTGTCGAAAAAGAACTGGGTTATGGCACGCGTCGCACCCGCATCGATCTTGGCTTTGAGATTGTCGATGTCCGCCACAATACTCGGCGAGTCCGGGTGCTTTTCCGGATAGGCGGCGACGGAAATCTCGAAATCCGCGATCCCCCTGATGCCGCCGACCAGATCGGCCGCATTCGTGTAGCCGCCAGGATGCGGAACGTAAGCCGTGCCGGCGCCGCCCGCCGCGTCGCCCCGGAGCGCCACGATATGGCGCACACCCGCCAACCAATAGGCGCGGATCACCTCGTCGACCTCGCCGCGGGTGGCGCCGACGCAGGTCAAATGCGCGGCGGGCCGCAGATCGGTTTCGCGCAGCAGGCGCTCGACCATGGCGTGGGTGCGCTCGCGGGTCGAGCCGCCCGCCCCATAGGTCACCGAGACGAAGCTCGGCCTGAGCGGGCGCAGACGCTCGATGGCCAGCCAGAGATCGGCTTCCATCTTCGCCGTCTTGGGCGGGAAAAACTCGAAGGAGACGGCGATGCCGCGCCCATGCGAGGTCCCGGTCTTGTTGTCCTGAGCGGCGTTCATCCCTAACCTTCCGCGGCGATTTCCGGCGTTTCGCGTTTCTTCTTGAGCGTGACCGGCGGCTTGGCGGCGAGCCAGAGCGACACGCTCAGCTTGCCCTCATTCTTGCGTGGCGGCTGGATCGCCTGATAGGCGCCCGCGTGAAGCCCCGCGCGGCGCAGCCAGTCCTCGATCAGGCCGCGCTCGAAGCCGAGCCGCAAATGCGCATAGTCCTCGCGCATCGCCTCGATGGCGTGCGGGGCGAAATCGACGATCAGCAGCCGCCCGCCGGGCCTGAGCAGCCGCGCGGCTTCAGCGACCGCCTTGGCCGGCTCGTCGAGGAAGTGCAGCACCTGATGGATGATGACGGCATCGGCCACGCCATCCTCCAGCGGCAGGTTGAACAGATCGCCGAGCCGGACCTGGGCGTTACGGACACCGCCAGCCGCCAGCCGCGCCCGCGCATGGGCGAGCATCTCGCGATTGACGTCGAAACCGATGAGCCGCCTGGCGCGCGCCGCGAACAACTCGAGGATGCGGCCCGTCCCGGTGCCGAGGTCGATCAGCATCTCGAACGGCCCTTCGCCCATCGCCGCCAGCATCGCCGCTTCGACAGCGGCCTCCGGCGCGTGATAGGCGCGGATCTCGTCCCAGGCCGCCGCGTGGCTCTGGAAATAGGCCTGCGCCGCCGCGCTTTTCTCCTCGCGCAAGGCTTCGGCGCGGGCGAGATCGCGGCTGACCACCGCGTCGGTCCGGTCGAGCGCTCCGAGCAGCTTGGCCACGAGCGCCGCGCCGTCGCTGCGCTCGGCGAGGCGGTAGAACACCGACGAGCCTTCCTGGAAGCGCTCGATCAGCCGGGCATCGGCGAGCAGCTTCAGATGGCGGCTGAGGCGCGGCTGGCTCTGGCCGAGAAGCTGCGTCAGGTCCTTGACAGTGAACTCGCCTTCGCCGAGCAGCACCAGGAGCCGCAGCCGCGTAATCTCGCCCACGGCGCGCAACATATCGACCAGACTCTGCAGACGGGATCGACGCTCGCATCGACAGCTCATTCACAGTATAAAGATATCTTTATATCCTTTTGGATGCTCCGAAAGTCAAGCGCGAAGGTAAATGTCCGGCGTTAACCACTCATTAACCATCGGCGTTTAATTTTTCTTGTCAACAGCCCTGGGTTGCAGGTCCGAGGTGGCTGGCGCGGTGCGGCCGGTCATGCCAGAATCGGGGCTCAATTCTTCGCCTCCGTTCCCGTTGCGTTTGGGTGTTCGTTTATGTCTCAGTCCCGCTTGCCGATTTCCGAATTTCTCGACCAGATCATCATTGGCAACTGCCTCACCGAACTGAAGAAGATCCCGAGTTCGTCCGTCGATCTGATCTTTGCCGATCCCCCTTATAATCTTCAGCTTACAAGGGACCTCCTCAGGCCGAACAACACCCGCGTCGACGGCGTCAGCCAGGACTGGGACAAGTTCAACAGCTTTGCCGCCTATGACGCCTTCTGCCGGGAATGGCTGGCCGAATGCCGCCGCGTCCTGAAGCCCGACGGCGCGGTCTGGGTCATCGGCACTTACCACAATATTTTCCGCCTCGGCTCGGCGCTTCAGGATCTCGGCTACTGGCTGCTTAACGACGTGGTCTGGCGCAAGACCAATCCGATGCCGAATTTCCGCGGCCGGCGCTTCACCAACGCGCATGAGACGCTGATCTGGGCCGCCCGCGCGGAAAGCTCGCGCTACACCTTCCATTACGAGGCGCTGAAGGCGTTCAACGACGATGTGCAGATGCGCTCCGACTGGTTGATCCCGATCTGCAGCGGCCCGGAGCGGCTGAAAGACAATGAGGGCCGCAAGGCGCATCCGACGCAGAAACCGGAGGCGCTGCTCATCCGCGCTCTCATGGCCAGCACCTCGCCCGGCGATGTCGTGCTCGACCCGTTCTTCGGCACCGGAACGACCGGCGCGGCGGCCAAGCGGCTCGGCCGGCGCTTCATCGGCATCGAGCAGGATGCGGATTATGCCCGTGCGGCGCAGGCCCGCATCGCCGAGGTGATCCCGCTGACGCGTGAAGATCTGACCTTGATGCGCGGCCGCCGCGGCGAGGCGCGGATTCCGTTCGGGACGCTGCTCGAATTGGGGATGATTACGCCGGGGGCGACGCTTTACGACGCACAGGCCACGCTGAAAGCGCAAGTGCGCGCCGATGGTACGCTTGCCCTGGCCGGCGAGCAGGGCTCCATCCACAAGATGGGCGCGCGCATTCAGGGCCGTCCGGCTTGCAACGGCTGGACCTTCTGGCATTTCAAGAGCGAGGAAGGTCTACAGCCGATCGATGTGCTGCGCGAAAGGGCGCGCCGGGAACTCGGACTGGCGCTGATGTCCTAGCCGGAGCGGCCGCACGTCTGCCCTTCGCGCCTAGTCCGAATAGGCTCCGGCGGCGACCATCGTGGCTTCGCTGATAGAGCGGGCATGACGCAGATTAACCGCGTTATAGGCGCCGCAATGCGAGCAGACCAGATAGCGCTCGAGACCCTTGTTCGGACCCCAGCCATATTCGACGTCGCGAACCTGCAAGGCCGCCTTGCCACAGTCCGGGCAATTGACGGTCTTGGTCGAATTCAGCACGAGTTTGTGCGCCGCCGCGACCCACTCGTCCAAATTCTTGCTCCTCACCGCACTCATTCCATTCCTCCGTGCTTGCTCTTCCGTCCCCACATCTGCTGCTTGAAAAAACAGCTTATAGTTGCAGGAACCACCGGGCACCCGCATAGATGCACCATTAGCATTAGGAAACAGATAAAGGCCATTCCAAAACTGGAATGACCCACCAATTTCAAGTCTAACATCGGACTTTGGGCAAAGATGTGACAAAAATGCTATGGCGCTGACAATTAGGCAACTACGTACGCGTAGAACGGGAAGCCCAGGTCTGCAACAACTGCCATGCCCTTGCTGGCCAAGGTCCAATGCGGGCTACACGGAACTTGTTCCCGGAGGGACAGGGCCTCTTGACGGGTTCGGCCGAAGTCGCCTTATCTTCTTTCGCCAGTCGGCTGGATGACCGCTGCGGGCTCCTCCCGCAGAGGAAAGTCCGGGCTCCATGGAAACACGGCGCCGGATAACGTCCGGCGGGGGCAACCCCAGGGAAAGTGCCACAGAAAGCAAACCGCCCCGCATTGCGGGGTAAGGGTGAAAGGGTGCGGTAAGAGCGCACCGCGCGGCTGGCAACAGGCGCGGCACGGCAAACCCCGCCGGGAGCAAGACCGAATAGGGGCGGCAAGCCGTTCGCCGGAAGGCGGGCGGCGGGCGCGTTTCCACGCCGCTGCCCGGGTTGGTTGCTCGAGGCGTCCAGCAATGGGCGTCCCAGATGAATGGTCATCGCGGGGGGCAACCCCCGTACAGAACCCGGCTTACAGGCCGGCTGGCGTTTTTTGGTAATTGAATAGTTGTGGCGGCTCACCGCCAAACCCGCCAGATATCCACCGATTTATTTACGCCTGCTCGCGGAAACTTTCCTTGTCGCATCGATCACGACACTGTCCGACGCTGGCTCGCCGGTCTTGAGCCGCTCCTCCCTAATTGTCTGAATTTGCGGGAGCTTGTCGCCGAGATCACCAAAGTCAATAACGACAAAGATACCATGGAAGGTGCGAGCGGCGTCCTTGTAGAATTCGAGCTGCTTCTCGTATCCGTGTCGGACTGTGCCTTGGGATCGCTTCATCTCGACCAACACCCGAGCATGGTACCCCTTGCTAAACTTAAAATCGATTGGCCCACCACCCATATTTGCTTCGGGCGAAATGTCGATATTGTTGGCAATGCAAAAGCTGTCGGCTATCGCGTAATAAAGGAGTTGGGCCGCGCGCTCTCGCTTGGGAACGCCGTTGACCCACAACTCCTCCCAAAGATTTTCGGCGGGAAACGGACGTGGCCGCTAAATTATTGAAATTATTGGCGCACCCAAGAGGATTCGAACCTCTGACCTTTGCCTTCGGAGGGCAACGCTCTATCCAGCTGAGCTATGGGTGCATCGAAAGCGCCTTGTAAGCCGCACCTTAAGCGATGGATGCCGCGAAAGCAACGCCGGCGACCGCCCTCGGAGAGTCCTCGGCGCGGCAACGCCGGCGACCGGCCCCCCACCAGGCCGCGAGTCCTCGGCGCGCTTGCCCGTCTGGCCTGAAATTGCCGGCATCGTTCCCGGCCGCCGCTGAACTCCAGGCGCGCCCAGCCGATCAGGTTTTAGCCGCGACCGATCCCGGAATGACGCAACAACAGCTATTCCGCGGAGTTCCCCGTCTTGGCAAAGCCGCATCGCCTGCCTATCCTCCGCCGGTTGATCAGCTGATTCCCGGAGCCTCTATGACGGACGCTCAGACGCGCATCGCGCAGATCATTGCCACCGAAATCAACGCCAAGCCGCAGCAGGTGACCGCCGCTGTCGCGCTGCTCGACGAAGGCGCGACCGTGCCTTTCGTGGCGCGCTACCGCAAGGAGGTGACCGGCGGTCTGGACGACAGCCAGCTCCGCGCGCTGGAGGAGCGGCTCGGCTATCTGCGCGAGCTGGATGCGCGGCGCAAGACGGTGCTGGAGAGCATCGCCTCGCAAGGCAAGCTGACGGACGAGCTTGCGGCGAAGATCGCCGGCACCCAGACCAAGGCGGAGCTGGAAGATCTTTATCTGCCCTATAAGCCTAAGCGCCGCACCCGCGCGCAGATCGCCCGCGAGAAGGGCCTGCAGCCGCTTGCCGACCAGATTCTCGAAAACCGCAAGCTCGACCCTGCCGAGTTCGCCAGGCAGTTCATCACGGAGGAGGTGGCCGACACGAAGGCGGCGCTAGACGGTGCGCGCGACATCCTCACCGAGACCTTTGCCGAAAACGCCGATCTGGTCGGCAAGCTGCGGGGCCATATGAAGACGCGCGCCGTCATGCGCGCCACGGTGGCCAAAGGCAAGGAGGAGGAAGGCGCGAAATTCTCCGACTATTTCAATCATTCCGAAAACTGGAAGGATATCCCCAGCCACCGGGCGCTTGCCATGCTCAGGGCGCGCAATGAGGAGGTGATCTCTCTCGATCTCGAGGTCGATGCGGACGACAGCTCCGCCGTCAAGCCGGTCGAGCGGATCATCGCCAATGCCTATGACATCCAGCCAAAGCGCGGCGCGGCCGATGACTGGCTGATGGGCGTTGCACGCTGGGCCTGGAAAGTAAAGCTGTCGCTCAGCCTATCGCTCGATCTGATGACCGATATGCGCGAGCGCGCCGAGGAGGAGGCGATCCACGTTTTCGCCCGCAATCTGAAGGACCTGCTGCTGGCCGCGCCTGCCGGATCGCGGCCGACCATGGGGCTCGATCCGGGCATTCGCACCGGCGTCAAGGTCGCGGTGGTCGACGGCACCGGCAAACTCGTCGATACGGCGACGGTCTATCCGTTTCAGCCGCGCAACGATGTCCGCGGCGCGCAGGCGGAAATCGCCGGGCTGATCCGCAAGCACAAGGTCGAGCTGATTGCCATCGGCAACGGCACCGCAAGCCGTGAGACCGACAAGCTGGTTTCCGACATGATCGGGCTGATGCCGCCGCCCAAGCCGATCAAGGTCGTGGTCAGCGAGGCGGGCGCGTCGGTCTATTCCGCCTCGGCAGCGGCGGCGGCGGAGTTCCCCGATCTCGACGTGAGCTTGCGCGGCGCGGTTTCGATCGCGCGGCGTTTGCAGGACCCGCTCGCCGAGCTGGTCAAGATCGAGCCGAAATCGATCGGCGTCGGCCAGTATCAGCATGATGTCGATCAAACCAGGCTCGCCAAATCGCTCGATGCCGTGGTCGAGGATGCCGTGAACGCGGTCGGCGTCGATCTCAATACCGCGTCGGCCTCATTGCTCGCCCGTGTTTCCGGCCTTGGCACCTCGCTGGCCGAAGCGGTCGTCGCCCACCGCAACCAGAACGGCCCGTTCAAGACCCGCAAGGAGCTGCTCAAAGTTGCCCGGCTCGGGCCGAAAGCCTTCGAGCAATGCGCCGGTTTCCTGCGCATACCGGGCGGCAAGGAGCCGCTCGACGCCTCCGCCGTGCATCCGGAGGCCTACGGCGTGGCGCGCAAGATCGTCGAGGCTTGCGGGCGTGATGTGCGGGCGCTGATGGGCGATAGCGCGGCGCTGAAGGCGCTCGATCCGCGCGTTTTCGTCGATGAGAAATTCGGCCTGCCGACGGTGCGCGACATTATTTCCGAGCTGGACAAGCCCGGCCGCGACCCTCGCCCTGAATTCAAGACGGCCACTTTCGCCGAGGGTGTTGACGAAATCTCCGATCTCCGCCCCGGAATGCTCCTCGAAGGCACGGTAACCAACGTGGCGGCCTTCGGCGCCTTCGTCGATATCGGCGTGCATCAGGACGGGCTGGTCCACGTCTCCCAGCTCGCCGACCGCTTCGTCAAAGACCCTCATGAGGTGGTCAAGGCCGGCGATGTGGTGAAGGTCCGCGTGCTCGAAGTCGACCCGAAACGCAAGCGTATCAGCCTGTCGATGCGCAAGGACGGCGGCGGTGAAGCGCGCGCAGGCGGCGACCGCAACCGCTATGAGCCGGCGCGCGGGCCGAAGTCCAGCAGCCCGGCGCAGCGGAGCAAGGACCAGTCGGCCGGCGTCGGCGCCTTCGGCGCGGCTCTCGCTGAGGCGATGCGGCGGAAATAGATCTCCTCGACGGGCGGAGCGGCACGAAATGTGGGCTGTATGGCCGGTAGCGCATTGCGATTCAGGCGCAAGCCTCTATCTTTGAGGCTGAATTTCACAACGGACCATGAATGAGCACAACCGACAACCCGCTTCTGGCGCCATGGACGGCGCCTTACGAGATGCCGCCCTTCGCCGAGATCGAGCTGGAGCACTACCACCCGGCTTTCGAGGCGGCTCTGGCTCGCAACAATGAGGAAATCACCGCGATCATCGCCGATCCGGCGCCTCCGACATTCGAGAATGTCATAGAGGCGCTGGAACGCAGCGGACGGCCGTTGCAGCGCGTTTGCTCGGTGTTTTTCAATATCGCCTCTGCCGATACCAATGAGGCCTTGCAGGAGATCGAGCGCGAGATCACGCCGCGCCTTGCTGCTCACGGCCAGGCGATCGCGACGAACCAGGCGCTGTTCGCCAAGGTCTATGCCGTCTACGCGCAGCGCGAAGCGCTCGGCCTTACATCGGAACAGCGCCGGCTGCTGGAGGAGTTGCATCGCGAATTCGTCCGGGCGGGGGCGCAGCTCGATGAGGCCGGCCGCAAGCGCATGGCGGAGATTGCCGAGCGCGAGGCTGGGCTCACCACGCAATTTGCGCAAAATGTGCTCGCCGATGAAAGCAGCTATCTGATGCTGCTCGAAGACGGGGATCTCGACGGCCTGCCGGGCTGGCTGCGCTCGGCGGCGGCGGCGACCGCGAAGGAGCGGGGGCATGAGAGCAAATACGCCATCACCCTGTCGCGACCGAGCATCGCGCCGTTCCTGCAATTCTCGACGCGGCGTGACCTGCGCGAGGAGGCCTTTAAAGCCTGGATCGCGCGCGGAGCTAAGGGCGGGGCGACCGACAACCGCGCCATCATCGCCGAGCTCTTGAAGCTGCGCGCCGAGAAAGCGCGACTGCTCGGCTTCGAGAGCTACGCGAAATTCAGCCTCGACAACACCATGGCGAAGACCCCGGAGGCGGTGCGCGATCTGCTGCTCGCGGTCTGGGAGCCGGCCCGCGCCCGCGCCGAGGAAGACCGAGCGGAGCTGGCGGCGATCGCGGCTCGGGAGGGTGGCAATTCCGCCATGGCTCCCTGGGACTGGCGACATTACGCCGAGAAGCTGCGCAAGGCGAATACGATCTCGATGAGGGGGAGCTGAAGCCCTATTTCGAGCTGAACCGCATGATCGAGGCCGCTTTCGAGACGGCGCGGCGTCTCTTCGGCGTCACCTTCAAGGAACGGCGTGATCTGCCGGTCTACAATCCCGATGTGCGGGTGTGGGAAGTCCTCGGACGCAACGGCCAGATCATCGGGCTGTTCATGGGCGATTATTTCGCCAGGGCCTCGAAGCGCGGCGGCGCCTGGATGTCGGGCTTTCGCGCCCAGCAGAGGCTCGAGGGAGAGATCCTGCCCGTCATTGTCAATGTGCTCAATCTGGTGAAAGCCGCGCCAGGCGAGCCCTCGCTGCTCAGCCTCGATGATGTGCGCACGCTGTTCCACGAATTCGGGCATGGGCTACACGGCCTTTTGTCCAATGTCACCTATCCCTCACTGTCGGGCACCAGCGTGAAGCGCGATTTCGTCGAACTGCCCTCGCAGCTTTTCGAACATTGGGCGCTAACGCCGGAGATCCTGAAATCCCATGCGCTGCACGCCGAGACTGGCGCGCCGATCCCGGACGATCTGCTCGAAAAGGTGCTCGCGGCGCGCAAATTCGACCAGGGCTTTGCCACGGTGGAATATGTCGCCTCCGCGATCATCGATCTGGACCTGCATGAGGCTGCCCGCGCCGACGAAACGGTCGACATCGACGCGGTGGAAGCGAGCGTGCTGGAGCGTATCGGCATGCCGTCCGAGATCGTGCTGCGCCACCGGCCGCCGCATTTCCTGCACCTCTTTGCCGGCGGCTATGCGGCCGGCTACTATAGCTATCTCTGGTCGGAGGTGATGGATGCGGATGCATTCCGCGCTTTCGAGGAGGCGGGAGACGTTTTCGATCCGGCGACCGCCGAAAAGCTCCACCGCTACATCTATTCGAGCGGCGGCAGCATGGACCCGGCCGAAGCCTATCGGGCATTCCGGGGGCGGATGCCCGAGATCGATGCTCTGCTGGAGAAGCGCGGGCTGAGCTGAACGGGGCATGGCCGCGACGACGGGCAAGCGATGGATTTCGCCGAGTTGAGCGCCTATCACGTGACGGCGTTGGAGCAGGATGAGGTCAGAAACAACCTCATTCTCGCCCTGCTGGCGCGGGCGGCGAAAGAAACGCCCCCGCGGGCGCGGATCTGGTCCTTCCCCGAGCCAGGCGCCTGTGCCTTGCGCACCGATCCGGAGCACGGGCTGATCCTTGGCGATTTGGGGCAAGAGCATTGCCGTGAACTGGCCGAGCAGGTTGCGGGAACACCCTTTCGCTCCGTCGGCGGCGCCGGCGAGACGGCGCTCTGGGTCGTCGAGCGCGCCAAGGAACTCGGCGAGCGCTTCGAGGGGCCGGCCGCCCTGCGTCTCCACGCCCTCGCCGCAACGCCGGGCTATCCTGGTGCGCCCGGCGAGGCGCGCACGCTCGGAGCAGACGACGCCGATCTCTTCGCCGAATGGTTCCTCGCCTTTTGCGCCGAGGCCGTTCCGGACGATCCGATCCCCGCACGCGAGGCCATGGATCGCAAAGCGGCGAGCGGCGACTACATGCTCTGGCAGGTGGCCGGACAGCCGGTTTCGATGGCGGGAATCGTCCGGCGCACGCGCAGCGTTGCGGCCATTGCCGGCGTCTACACGCCGCCCAATCTTAGGGGACGCGGCTATGCCGGCTCGGCTACTGCGGCGGTCGTCGAAAAAGTCTATGCCGAGGGCCGGAAGACCGCTTGCCTCTATACGGACCTCGCCAATCCATGGTCGAACCGCTGCTATGCGAAGATCGGCTTCGAGCCGGTTTGCGACAGCTGGTATTTCCTGCAAACCCTGCCCGACTAGCGGGATCAATTTAGAAGGAAACACTTGAACTCAGAGGCCCGCTCTCAATTCTTTGCTGGTCGCGCGATCGGACGGAAAACCGGGTCCCACTTTTCCTGATCGCGCTCTAGTGCCCGGACGGTCCGGTTCTAATGGGCCTTTGCCAGATGCTGCGCGAGCATCTGTTTGAATGCGTCCGTGCACGGCTGGCCGCGCTTCTTGTAATTCTCGACAATGAAACCCTGCATGGTGCTGACCAGCGTGCCGACGATCGCAAGCTGACGCATCGACATGTTCAGGACGTGCCGGTGATGCGCCATGAACGGCAGAAAGACGCGGTGCTGCCAGTCCAGCCCGCAAAACTCCGCCGCGCCCGATAAGAGGCCGACCTTCATCGCCTGACGCGCTTCCTCAATCGAAACCGGCGGGTTCGCCTTTTCCTCCACTGTTGCCGGTGCGCAGTTTTCCTCGCCGCAGCGCGCATTCTGAATTTCGCCCAGCACCCGCTGCAGCATGGCTGCGACCGACTGATCGAGCAGGGCGTTGTTCACCGTTCGCTGCCAAGGTGGCGCTTGGTAAGGCGGGTTCGCCTTATCGAGACTGGCGCGCACGTCGTCGGTGCAGGTCTTGAGCGCTTGCAGGCCCGCATAGTCCTTCACGAACTGGATATTATGGATGATCTGAAGCAGCATCAGCAGTCTGAGATTGTGAATGCCTTTCTGCTGGAAAGCTTCCATCATGATAGGGAAGCTCCGTTGCTGCCAATCGAGGCCGCACCATTTCAGTTTGGCGGAATTGGCGCCCGTAAGGAGCGCGAGACGCGCATCCCCGAGTTCGATCGGCGGGTCCGCATATTCCTCGGTCGTCGCCGCCGCGCAAGGATCCTTGCCGCATTTGGCATTGGGCAATTCCTCAAGCGCGCGCTGAATGGCGGCTTCGGCATCGTGGGTGCTGAAATAGGCAGGCCGGTCTGTCTCCTGTGCTGCGGCAGTTCGCAGGAGAGCAGTCAGCACGCCGGCAATGAGTACGGTTCGGCGTAAGATCATCGGCCGCCTTTCGGATCTGTCGCGCCGACGCTAGCATCTCATGTGGCGCGGAAAAAGGCTGGTGAGAAGCGATTCAGCCGGTTTGCGGCAGCATGCCGCTCAGTTCACCGTCTCGGGCGGAGCATATTCGACGATCTCTTCGCGTTCCTCATGCAGGCTGCGATAGGGCAAGCCCATGACCGGGGCATTCTCGCCGACCATGCGCTTGAACTGAATGGTGCGGATGAATTCGCGGATGCGCGGTTGGATTTCGGTGCGCCAGCGCGTGCCGTTGAAGACGCCATAATGGCCAACGCCCTGCTGGACATAATGATATTTCTCGTCGATCGGGATATTCGAGCACAGATCATGCGCGGCCTCGGTCTGGCCGAGTCCGCAAATGTCGTCGCGCTCGCCCTCAACGGTCATCAGGGCGGTCCTGGTAATGGCGCTGCAGTCGACCGGCTCGCCGCGATGCTTCATTTTGCCATCGGGCAGAGCGTGATCCTGAAACACGGTCTTGACCGTCTGCAGATAGAACTCCGCCGGCAGGTCCATGACCGCGAGATATTCCTCATAGAATGCGTGGTGCTGATCGACGCTGTCGCAGTCGCCCTTGACGAGGTTCTGGAACAGCTCCTGATGAGCGGTCACGTGCCGCTCCAGATTCATCTGCATGAAGCCGGTGAGTTGCACGAAGCCGGGATAGACCTTGCGCATGAAGCCCGCATAGGGGAAGGGCACGGGCGAAATCACATTGCGTTTGAACCATTCGAGCGGCCGCGTCTTGGCGAGCTGGTTGACCGCTGTCTCGTTGCGCCGCGTGTCGATCGGGCCGCCCATCAATGTGATCGAGGCCGGCTGCATCGGATCGTTGCGCGCGGCCATCAGCGCCACGGCCGCGAGCACCGGCACGGCGGGCTGGCAGACCGCGATCACATGAGTATTCGGTCCGAGGAAGTGGATGAATTCGATGATGTAGTCGATGAAATCATCGAGATCGAATGGCCCCTGGCTCAGCGGGACGTTGCGGGCATCGGCCCAGTCGGTGATATACAGATTGTGCTCGGGGAGCATCGCCTGCACAGTCCCGCGCAGCAGCGTGGCGTAGTGGCCGGAGAGCGGCGCCACCATCAGCACCTTGGGATCGTAGCGGCGCCCGATCACCGCGGCGTCGCGGTCGAAATGCACGAGGTTGCAGAACGGCTTGCGATAGACGGTCTGCTGATGGATCGGCACCGGCATGCCGAAGATCTTGGTTTCGGTGATGCCGAATTCCGGCTTGCCATAGCGCCGGGTGATGTTCTCGAAGACCTCGCAGCCGGCGGCGATCATGCGCGGGATGAGGTAATCGCGAAACGGGTTCAGTGAAGATTTGAGCTGCAGCTTCAGACCCTCGGCCCCCCAACGCAATGGCGTCATTACCGCATGGGTCATTTCATAGGTTTGGTAGTTCATCGTCTAGCGCCCTCCCGAGGCGCTGAGCGGCGCGATTGTATGCAACCGCTCGAGTCAAGTATGCGGCAGCATTTTGTGCGGCGCAATAGTCAAGTCCGGAACACGCAGCACCAATGATAATTCAAAAGTATAAGGATTGCTGATAGCTAGCGGCAAAAGCGCGAGCCTGTACGGAGGGTTTATTGCATCGCAAACTATTGGGACGAATTTTCGAAAAATAAGCTTGGGTTGGCTCTGCTCCTGTCTGCACCCCGCGCTCCGAAGCCCGTTATCGAACGATCCCCGTCATCGGCTGTTTATCCCGCCGCGCATAAGTGGGGCGGCTCGCAAAGCGGGTCGTTTCGCCGTCACAAGGTTAGCCACTGTGGATATCGATTTTTCGCTTTACATAAGCCATTCAACGGAATAGCGGTGATCATTTTGCAAAATCGGCTTACACTGAGAACGCAAAAGATCAGTTTCCGTTAGGCAATCATGCTGGTCAATTCAGCATAGGAGAACTGAAAGTTTATGATGAGAAGAAATGTTTAAGTCAAATTTATTCATACGGCGTTGGAGTGATGTCACGAATATCAGTATCGAATGCATATCGCAAAAAAGGATGACAATGTCCGCTGAACCTCTTGAACCCACCCCCGAACCCTCATGAGGAACGACTAGACAATGATGCTTGTCCGCACCTACGTTGCTCCCAGCACGATCGAAGGTCTGGGCGTATACGCAGAAGAGTTCATTCCTTCGGGTACGCTGATCTGGCAGCTCAACCCCAAATTCGTCGCCACCTTCTCCCGGAGCGACATTGAGGACTTCCCAGCCCATATCAGGGAGTTTGTCGAGAAATATTCGTTCCCTCATCTAGAGAGAGACGATCTCCTGGTCGTTGAGCTGGATAATGGCCGGTTCATGAACCATACCGGGCAGCCAAACACGGATTTCACACAGTTCAGCAAGGGCTACGCCATCCGTGATATTCATCAGGGTGAGGAAATCACCTGCAATTATCATGAGTTCGACCCGACCTTCGCCGGTACGTTCTCGAACTCCAACTATCAGTCGGCGCCGCAGAACGGCCATTGGGTCAGCCGCAACTAGGCGGCATATCAGGACGGCGGACATCCGTCAGGCGCTCGGTCTCCCCCGGCCGGGTGCTTTGTGTTGAGAGAACAGCGTTCACTCAGCGATTAAGATCGGCCTCGACGCGTAATGTCCGCGACAGAGCCGAAAACACCGTGCTCACGATCCCCGCGGCATCAAGCCCGGCGGCTTCATACATCCGCTCGGGGTTGTCCTGATCGACGAAGCGATCAGGCAGGCACATCGTCCGGATCTTCAGACCGCTGTCGAGCAGCCCTTCGACCGCGAGGAAATGCAGCACATGGGCGCCGAAGCCGCCTGCCGCGCCTTCCTCAATAATCACCACCACCTCATGAGTGCGGACCAGTCGGCGGATCAGATCGTGATCGAGCGGCTTGGCGAAGCGCGCATCGGCGACGGTCGTCGAAAGCCCGCGCGCTGAAAGCTGCTCGCAGGCGAGGAGACATTCGCCAAGCCGCGTGCCCAGCGAAAGAAGCGCGACTGTGGAGCCTTCGCGCAGGATCCGCCCCTTGCCGATCTCGAGCGGCTGACCTTCTTCCGGCATATCGACGCCCTGGCCCTCGCCTCGCGGATAGCGAAAGGCGCAAGGCCGGTCGTCGATGGCGGCGGCGGTCGCCACCATATGCTTCAGCTCGGCCTCATCGGCCGCGGCCATGACCACGAAGCCCGGCAGGCAGGAAAGATAAGCGACATCGAAAGCCCCCGCGTGAGTGGGCCCGTCCGCCCCGACAAGCCCAGCGCGGTCGATGGCGAAGCGCACCGGCAGCCGCTGAATTGCGACGTCATGCACGACCTGGTCGTAGGCGCGCTGCAGAAAGGTCGAATAGATGGCGGCGAAAGGTTTGTATCCTTCGGTCGCCAGACCGGCGGAGAAGGTCACCGCGTGCTGCTCGGCGATGCCGACATCGAAACAGCGCTCCGGAAATTCCTTGCCGAACAGGTCGAGCCCCGTGCCGGCCGGCATCGCGGCGGTGACGGCGACGATCTTGTCGTCCTTGCGGGCTTCCTGAACGAGGCTCTGCGCGAAGACCTTGGTGTAGCTCGGCGCGTTGGGTTTGGAGACGGCCTGGGCGCCGGTAATGACGTTGAATTTGGACACGCCGTGATATTTGTCGGCGGACTTCTCCGCAGGCTCGTAGCCCTTGCCCTTCTGCGTCACGACATGGACAAGGACCGGTCCGACATCGGCGTCGCGCACGTTGCGCAGGACCGGAATCAGATGGTCGAGATTATGGCCGTCGACCGGGCCGACATAGTAGAAGCCCAGCTCCTCGAACAGGAGCCCTCCGGACCAGAAGTTGCGCGTATATTCCTCGACGCGGCCCGCCCGGCGCTCCCAATGCTTCGGCAGCGCCTTGGCAAGCTGCTTCATGAAATCGCGGATGCGCAGATAGGTGTGGCTGGTGTTGATCCGCGCCAGATAGGCGCTGAGTGCGCCCACCGGCGGCGCAATCGACATATCGTTGTCGTTGAGGATGACGATCAGCCGCTTGTCCATCGCGCCGGCATTGTTCATAGCCTCATAGGCCATGCCGGCGCTCATGGCGCCGTCGCCGATCACGGCAACGACATTGTGGCGCTTGCGATCGAGATCGCGCGCCACCGCCATGCCGAGGGCGGAAGAGATCGAGGTCGAGGAATGAGCTGCGCCGAAGGGGTCATATTCACTTTCGGCACGTTTGGTAAAGCCGGAGAGACCGCCGCCCTGGCGCAGCGTGCGGATGCGGTCGCGCCGGCCGGTGATGATCTTATGCGGATAGCATTGATGGCCGACATCCCAGATCAGCCTGTCGTGGGGCGTGTCGAAGAGATAGTGCAGCGCGACCGTCAGCTCGACCACGCCGAGCCCGGCGCCGAGATGACCGCCCGTGACCGACACGGCGTCGATCGTCTCGCGCCTTAGCTCGTCTGCGATCTGGCGGAGGTCTCGTTCATTGAATTTGCGAAGATCGGAAGGTGTGTGGATTTGATCGAGCAGCGGCGTCCTGGTGGCGTTTGTCACGGCCCCTTCACCTCGCGTGCAGCACCGCCGGTCAGGCGGCAAGATGTAGTTATCGACCGGATGATAAACGCAAAATCATCGGATTTGTGCCCGGAGGCGGTGGAATATCAGCAATGATGAGACGAAATGTCACTGGTGTCTTCGAATCCGAAGTTCGCCTCATTCTGCAACTTGCTCCGCAGCGAACTTCGGATTCATAAGGAACACCAGCAAAAATAGTTTGGTAGTGGTCGACTGAAACATTTGCATCCCCGTGCAGCACCCTCATTTGCAAATGTTTCAGTCATAAGAACCACTAGTGTGGTTTGAGATCGGGAAGTCCCCTAAGAGCGTATGCTGAAACAATGTAGGGGACTTCCCGATCACCACACTAGCCGGCATCGAGCGGGGCGCTGCCATTCGGCGTCCCTTGCGCGTCGAGCGTGATCTTCTCCACCTTGGCCTCGATACGGCGCAGAAGCTGCTCGCAATGCGCTTTCAGCGCCTCGCCGCGCTCATAAAGCGCGATCGACGGCTCGAGCTCCACATCGCCGCGTTCGAGCTTGCCGACGATCTGCTCAAGCTCTTTGAGCGCTTGCTCGAAGGTCATAGCCTGAATGTCTTCATTGTTGGATGGCTTTGCCATTCTCGATCCTTGGTGTTTTGTTTTCGGGCCGTTCGCCTCACCTGGCCGCCTGCATGAGCGCATTCAGATGAACGGCGGCCGAGCGCGCCAGCGCTGTCAGGTTATAGCCGCCTTCCAGCACCGAGACGATGCGCCCTTGCGCGTACTTCTCCGCAATATCGATCAGCTCGGAGGTTACCCAGCCGTAATCGTCCTCGACAAGGCAGATATTGGCGAGCGGATCGTCGCGATGGGCGTCAAATCCGGCCGAGATGATCAGGAGGTCTGGCGCGAAATTGGCCAGCGCCGGCAAGATGCGGGCGCGGAACGCCTCACGGAACTGCTCTCCCTCATCGCCGGCGCGCAGCGGCGCATTGACGATATTGTTTGCAACCCCCGTTTCCGTCGAGCGGCCGCTTCCCGGATAGAGCGGCATTTCGTGGGTCGAGGCATAGAGCAGACTTCGGTCGGACCAGAAGGCGGCCTGGGTGCCGTTGCCGTGATGGACGTCGAAATCGACCACGGCGACGCGCTCGGCCCCGTGCTGGACGCGGGCGTGCCGGGCGGCGATCGCGACATTATTGAAGAAGCAGAAGCCCATGGCGCGGGTCGGCTCTGCGTGATGGCCGGGCGGACGCACGCCGCAAAAGGCGTTCTTGAACTCGCCGCTCATGACCGCATCGGTGGCGCGGACGGCTGCGCCGGCGCCATGATAAATGGCGTTCAGCGTGCCGGGCGACATCAGGGTATCGCCGTCGATGTGAACCGAGCCGGTCTGCGGCGCCGTCTGCCGGATCGCGTCGATATAGGCCTGCGGATGAACGCGGGCAATGACGCTGTCCTCGGCGCTCGGCGCCTGCTCGCGGACCAGAGGCGCGAAGATCTCGTGGCTGAGGGCCTTCTCGATCGCACGCATCCGGTCGGCTCGCTCGGGATGGCCCCAGCCGGTGTCGTGCTCGAGGAAGGAAGGGTGCGTCAGATACAAGGTTGCCATGGGGAAATTGATCACTGTTATGTCGATTCGGCAAGGCGACGGCTCTGCGCGGCCAGCGCCGCCTGCGCTGCTCAGCTGGCGACCGCCTTCAGGCTGACCGGCGCCACGCTATCTTCAGGAACGAAGAAATCCGGTGCCAGATCCATTTTCGGATCGACCCGGTAGTGGTCGAAATCGGTGACGCCGTTGGCAGCGAGCAGCGTGTCGTCGATGCAGAAATTGCCGGTGAATTCGCGCGACGGCTTGGTGAAAATCAGATGCGCGGCGTCCGCGATAATCTCCGGCGTCCGGCTCGCCCGCATCAGCGTCTCGCCGCCGAGCAGATTGTTGACCGCCGCAGTGGCGATGGTGGTGCGCGGCCAGAGCGCGTTGACGGCAATCCCTTGCGGCTTAAGCTCCTCGGCCATGCCGAGCACGCACAGGCTCATGCCATATTTGGCGAGGGAATAGGCGACATGGCGGGCGAACCATTTCGCCTTCATGTCGAGCGGCGGCGACAGCATCAGAATATGCGGGTTCGCCGCCTTCGCCAGATGCGGGATGCAGAGCTTGGAAGTGAGAAACGTGCCGCGCGTGTTGATCTGGTGCATCAGATCAAAGCGCTTCATGTCTGTTGCCGTGGTCGGAGTGAGAGAGATCGCACTGGCATTGTTGACGCAGATGTCGACACCGCCGAAGATCTGAACGGTCTTCTCGACCGCCGCGGCGACCTGCTCCTCATGGCGGATGTCGCAGACGATCGGCAGCGCTTTGCCGCCCGCCTTCTCGATTTCCTCGGCGGCCGTGTAGATCGTGCCTTCGAGTTTGGGATGCGGCTCCGCGGTCTTGGCGGCAATGGCGACATTGGCGCCGTCCTGTGCAGCGCGAAGGCCGATGGCAAGGCCGATGCCGCGGCTGCCGCCGGTGATGAAGAGCGTCTTCCCTTTGAGCGTGTCCATGCGTCCTGCGTTCTCTCTCTGGCGGCCGGATCAGCTAGGCGAGCGCGGCATCGGCGGTCGGCCCGAGCACCGTTTCATGGGCGTTATAGACGACGCGCTTGAGGCCGTTCGTCAGCGGCGCCTGGGTTTCGGCAAAGTGCCGGGCGACGGCGATTTGCGCCTCCTGCGAGCCGTTCGCGCCTCGTGCTGCGGCAAGGGCGCCGCGTGCCAGGAACACGCCGCCCGCCGTATTGGCGAACAGCCGCCCATATGGCGTAGCGGCGGCGAACGCCGCTTTTGGCGCCTCAGCCAGCTTGCACTGCAGCCACTCGGTCGTCTCGCCGAGATCGGCGAGGCTGTCGGCGAGACATTCGCCCGTCGCGCCGAAAGCCGGCTCATTGGAGGCCTTCACCTCGCGCACGGTCTCGTCCAGATCCGCGATGAATTGGCGGACGGTCTCGCCATTGTTGAGGGGCAGCTTGCGGCTGACGAGATCGAGCGCCTGGAGGCCGTTGGTGCCTTCATAGATCGGCGCGATGCGCGCATCGCGGTAATGCTGGGCGACGCCCGTTTCCTCGATGAAGCCCATGCCGCCATGAACCTGTACCGCTTCGGAGGCGACCTCGACCGCAATATCGGAGCCGTAGGATTTCGACACTGGCGTCAGCAACGCCGCGAGGGCCTCGGCCCTGGCGCGGGTGGCATCGTCACGACCGTGATGGGCGAGGTCGATGGCGACGGCGTTCATCGAGCAGATGGCGCGGGCCGCCGCGATCTTCGCCTTCATCGACAGCAGCATCCGGCGCACATCCGGGTGGTTGATGATCGGCGTCATCTCGCCAGGCGGCGTGTCGCTCTCGCTGCCCTGCTTGCGCTCGCGGGCATAGGCCAGCGCGTCCTGGAAGGCGTGTTCGGCAACGCCGACGCCCTGCACGCCGACGCCGAGCCGCGCCTGGTTCATCATCGTGAACATATAATAGAGGCCACGATGCGGCTCGCCGACTAGCCAGCCGATGGCGCCGTCCTCATCGCCGTAATTGAGCACGCAGGTCGGTGAGCCGTGAATGCCGAGCTTTCGCTCCAGCTTGGCGCAGCGGACGTCGTTGCGCGCGCCGAGCGAGCCATCGTCATTGACCAGGAATTTTGGGATCAGGAACATCGAGATGCCCTTGGTGCCTTCCGGCGCGTCGGGCAGGCGGGCAAGCACGATGTGAACGATGTTGTCGGTGAGCGAATGCTCGCCAAAGGTGATGAAGATTTTGGTGCCGGTGATGCGGAAGCTGCCGTCGCCCTGCGGCACGGCGCGCGTCTTCAGGAAGCGCAGGTCGGAGCCGGCATGGGGCTCGGTGAGCTGCATGGAGCCGGTCCACTCGCCCGAGACCATCTTGGGCAGATATTTGCTCTTGAGCGCCTCCGAGCCATATTTCGACAGCGCTTCAACGCCGGCCTGGGTCAGGAGCGGATTGAGCCCGAACGCCATATTGGCGCCGTTCCACATCTCGCTGACCGCCATCGCCAGCGCGACCGGCAGACCCTGGCCGCCATAGGCTTGGGGCGAGGGCAGGGCGTTCCAGCCGCCTTCCCAGAATTTGCGGTAGGCTTCCTTCCAGCCCGGGGGGAGGACCACCTCGCCGTCCTTCAGCCTCGCGCCGTGCTCGTCGCCGATGCGGTTGAGGGGCGCCAGTTCCTCGCTGGCGAATTTGCCCGCCTCTTCCAGGATCGCCTCGACGGTGGTGGTGTCGAGATCGCCGAACAGACCGTCCTCGACAAGGCGGGAAAAACCGGCGATGTGGTTGAGCGTGAACAAGATGTCTGAGACGGGCGCCTTATAGGCCATGCTTCCTCCAGGCAAACCGACGCCGCCCGATTTGCGGCAGCTTTCGTTAAACCTATAATGTATAGGGAACGCTCTTAACCGCAAGGAGAGGTTCTGACGCCCGGTACGGGGCGGAAGACCGGATCGAGCCGCTGCCGAAAATGTCTGTTCCCGCAAAGATTTCGCCTGAGACGATCGAAGAAGCGGCACGGATCATCCGCGCGGGCGGCCTTGTTGCCTTTCCGACGGAGACGGTTTACGGGCTCGGCGCCAATGCGTCGGACGGCGAGGCGGTGGCGCGGATTTTCGAGGCCAAGGGCCGCCCGCGCTTCAACCCGCTGATCGTGCATGTGGCGAGCCAGGACGAAGCCGAGGCGCTGGGCGTTTTCAGTGACGACGCGCGCCGTTTGGCCGAGGGGTTCTGGCCAGGACCGCTGACGCTGGTCGTGCCGCGGCGGCAAGGCGCGCTGCTCAGTGATCTCGTCAGCGCCGGGCTGCCGACGGTGGCGCTGCGGGTGCCGGCGCATGAGGCGGCGGGCGCGCTGATCGCGGCTGCCGGCGTGCCGATCGCCGCGCCGAGCGCCAACCCCTCCGGCCGGGTCAGCCCGACCGAGGCCGCCCATGTCGCAGCCGATCTCGGCGACAAGATCGATATGGTTCTCGATGGCGGCCCGTGCCCGGCCGGGCTCGAATTCGACGATTGTCGGCTTCGAGGACGGCCAGCCGGTGCTGCTGCGTGCCGGCGCTTTGGCGCGCGGCGAGATCGAGGATGTTCTTGGGCGCGCTCTCTCCGAAGGCGCAACCCGCGCCAAGCCGCAGGCGCCGGGGATGCTCGCCTCGCATTATGCCCCCCGCGCTCAATTGCGCCTCGACGCCCGTGAGCCGCAGCCGGGCGAAGCCTATCTCGGCTTCGGGGCTCATTGGGCCGGCGACGGGCTCAATCTCAGCGAGGGCGGCAATTTGCGCGAAGCGGCCGCCAATCTCTTTGCTTATCTGCGCCGGCTCGATAGGAGTGATGTCGAGCGGATCGCCGTCGCGCCCATCCCCGATGAAGGGCTCGGCGAGGCGATCAACGACCGTCTGCGCCGCGCCGCCGCGCCGCGCCGGACAGCAAGGAGTTAGCCGATGCCTGCCGATATGATCGCCGCCGCGCCTTCGCCCGAGACCTTGCGCGCCTTCACGGAAATCGTCGGCGAGAAATATGCCCTGACCGCCGCCGTCGATCAGGAGCCCTATCTGCGCGAGTGGCGCAAGCTCTATATCGGCAAGACGCCGCTGGTGCTGAGGCCCGGCACTGTCGAGGAGGTCTCGCGCATCATGGCGCTGGCGAACGAGACCGGCACGGCCGTCGTCCCGCAAGGCGGCAACACCGGGCTCGTCGGCGGCCAGATCCCCTTTGGCCCCGAGATCGTGCTGAGCATGGAGCGGTTGAACCGCATCCGCTCCGTCGATCCCCGCGGCAATTCGATGATCGCCGAGGCCGGCGCGACGCTCGCCGCCGCGCAGAAGGCGGCGGAGGAGGCCGGGCGGCTCTTCCCCTTGAGCATCGCTTCGGAAGGCTCCTGCCAGATCGGCGGCAATCTCTCCACCAACGCCGGCGGGCTGCAGGTGCTCGCCTACGGCAATGCGCGCAGCCTTGTGCTCGGCCTCGAAGTCGTGCTGGCGGATGGGCGGATCTGGAACGGCCTGCGCGCGCTCCGCAAGGACAACACCGGCTACGATCTGCGCGACCTGTTCATCGGCGCCGAAGGCACGCTCGGCGTCATCACCGCAGCGGTACTGAAGCTCGTGCCCGCGCCGAAAAGCAAGGCGACGACCTTTGTCGGCCTCTCCGGCCTCGACGAGGCGGCGCGCTTCTTCGATCTCGCCCATGAGCTCGGCGCGGGCGAACTGACCGGCTTCGAGCTGATCCCGCGGATCGGCGTGGAGTTTGTGCTCCGCCATGCCGATGGCGCGCGCGATCCGCTGTCGAGCCCGCATCCCTGGTACGCGCTAATGGAGCTGTCCAGCCTTCGGGTCGATGCGGCGCAGACGACCATCGAGGCGATTCTGGTCGAAGGTGTGGAGCAGGGCGTCGTTGCGGACGCGGTGCTCGCCGCCTCGCTCGCCCAGGCGAACGAGTTCTGGCGCATCCGCGAGATGCTGACCGAGGTGCAGCTTCAGGAAGGCGGCAGCATCAAGAACGACGTCTCCGTGCCGGTGGCGGCGCTGCCCGAGTTCATTTCCCGCGCCATCGACGCCGTGACCGCGCTGGTGCCGGGCTGCCGACCAGTGCCTTTCGGCCATTACGGCGACGGCAATATCCATTTCAACATCAGCCAGCCCGTCGGCGCCGACAAGGACGCCTTCCTTGCCCGCTGGGATGAGGTAACGGGCGCGGTCAACGCCATTGTTCTCGAACTTGGTGGCTCGGTCAGCGCCGAGCACGGCATCGGGCGGCTGAAGCGCGATTTGCTGCGCGAGGTGAAGGCGGCGGTCGAGATCGAGCTGATGCACAAGATCAAGGAGGTCTTCGACCCCAAGGGCATCCTCAACCCCGGAAAGGTGATCTGATCCGCCTGTCTTGAACCTTTCATTTCTCCCGCGCGACTAAGCCCTCGAGATGGCGATTAGCGAGTGCCCGACCGGGGGAGAGGCAAGGTGGATATTGGGCAATCACGGATTTTAGTAGCCGGGCTCCGCTCGGCGCTTCTTGCGGTCGGATTGGTCACGGCGGCGATAGCCGGCGCTTCGGCAGCAACGGCGGACAGAGGCCAATCAGCGGCTCCCAGGCCGACGCGCAGCCTCGTGCTGCACTGCCCTCCGAAAATCATCGCCAAATGCGCTCCGGGCTCAAGGCCAGTCTGCGTTGCGCATGACGGACGCTGCTGCGCCAGGCTCGCCTGCAGGGCTAAGCCGCCGGGAACCCCACGCTAGTGTTCCGAGACCCCGCCGGAGCGCGATCAGGAAAAGTGGAATCCGGTTTTCCGTCCGATCGCGCGACCAGCAAAGAATTGAGAGCGGCCTTTGAGTTCAAGTGTTTCCGTCTGCATTGATCCCGCTCGAGGAGACGAGACCTCCCTACGCCCCATCCGTCTCCTCCCTGCCCCTGCCAAGACGGCCTAAGCCGCGGGCAGGGGCCTTTTTTCCGCTCGGCAGCCCCGCGTCGCCATTTCAGGACCCCCTTGCCCCGAAACAGCCTTGCGCCGACAATAGCGGCAAGGCGAAGGGCGTCTCCAAGCCCGCCGCCATTCGGAGGAGCGCGAATTGGGCAATATCAATCTCATTCCCGGGCTGGAGAAGCGCGCGGCAAACTACGTGCCGCTCACCCCGCTCGATTTCCTGCGGCGCGCGGGCAGCGTCTATCCGCACAAGGTCGGGGTCATTCATGGCGAGAGGCGGCTGACCTGGCGCCAGGTTTACGACCGCGCCCGCGCGCTGGCCTCAGGGCTGGAGCGGATGGGGGTCGGCTATGGCGACGTGGTCTCGATCATTTCGCCGAACACGCCGGCGATGATCGAGGCGCATTTCGGCGTGCCCGGCGCGGGTGCGGTGCTCAATACCATCAATATCCGCCTCGATCCGGCGACCATCGGCTATATTCTCGGCCACGGAGAGGCCAAGGTGCTGCTGGTGGACACGGCGTTCGCCGAGGTCGCCAAGGCCGCCATCTCCGGGCTGAGCACGAAGCCGCGCATCATCGAGATCGATGATCTGGGCACCGGCCCGGCCGGTATCGGCGAGACCGACTACGAGACACTGCTCAAGGAAAGCGATGCCGCGCGGCCCTTCACCATGCCCGGCGACGAATGGGACGCGATTTCGCTCAATTACACCAGCGGCACCACGGGCCACCCGAAAGGCGTCGTCTATCACCATCGCGGCGCCTATCTCAATGCGCTGGGCTCGGCGCTGACCTGCGGCCTCAAGCCGGAGAGCGTCTATCTCTGGACGTTGCCGCTGTTTCACTGCAATGGCTGGAGCTTCAGCTGGGGCGTCGCCACGGTCGGCGGCCAGCATGTCTGCATGCGCCAGTTCGATCCGGCTCTCACCTTCAGGCTGATCGATGAGCATCGCGTGACGCATCTCTGCGGCGCTCCGATCATCCTCTCCGGCCTGATCCACGCGCCGGAGGAGGTGAAGAGGCGCTTCAGCCATGGAATTGTCGAGGTCGTCGTCGGCGGAGCCGCGCCGCCGAGCGCGGTGCTGGCGAAGATGGAGGAGATGGGCTTCAATGTTACGCATCTCTACGGCATGACCGAGAGCTACGGGCCGTCGACGATTTGTGCCTTCCAGGAGGAGTGGCGCGACATGCCGCTGCAGCAGCGCGCCGCGAAGATGGCCCGCCAGGGCGTGCCGATCGTCACCCACTCCGCCGCCGATGTGATCGACCGCGAGACCGGCGAGCCGGTGTCCGCCGACGGGGAGACCCTTGGCGAGCTGGTCATGCGCGCCAATACGGTTATGCGGGGTTATCTGAAGAACAAGGAGGCGTGCGACGAGACGCTGCGGGACGGCTGGCTGCATAGCGGCGACCTCGCCGTAAAGCATCCGGACGGTTATCTGGAGATCAAGGATCGCGCCAAGGACATCATCATCTCCGGTGGCGAGAACATCGCTTCGCTGGAGGTCGAGGAGGTGCTTTACCGCCATCCGATGGTGGTCGAAGCGGCGGTGGTCGCCCGGCCGGATGAGAAGTGGGGCGAGAGCCCTTGCGCTTTCGTGACGCTGAAACCGGAAGCGGCAGGCAAGGTGAGCGCCGAGGAGATCATCGGCTGGTGCCGCGAGCATATGGCGCATTTCAAGGCGCCGAAGACTGTGATTTTCGCCCCGCTGCCGAAGACCGCCACGGGTAAGATCCAGAAATTCGTGCTGCGCGATCAGGCGAAGGCGCTTTAGGACATAGGCGACCTTGCCGGTTTCCTCGCCTCGCGGTTTGCCGAAATGCCCACGCAAGTGGGCATCCAGTAGATGAAGGAGACGCTGGTGGGTACTGGATCCCCGTTTGCACGGGGATTTCGAAATTCGCTGCGGTCATAATGCGAAGCATTCCTATCTAAGGCTCGCAGGCTCTGAGGAGAAAGAATGGACAATATCTTCGACATATCCGGCAAAGCCATCCTCATCACCGGCGCATCCAGCGGTCTTGGACGCCATTTCGCCGAGGACCTGGCCGCGGCCGGCGCCATCGTGGTCGTCGCGGCCCGGCGCGAGGAGGCCCTTCGGGATCTCGTCTCCGAAATCGAGGCCGACGGCGGCAAGGCCCATGCGGTGAAGATGGACGTGACCGACATGGCCTCGGTCCGCGCGGGTGTTGCCGAAGCCGCGCGGCTCACCGGCGGGCTCGACGGGCTGATCAACAATTCCGGCATCGTCGAGCGCGCACCGCTCCTCGAGCAGAGCGAGGAAAGCTGGGACCGCGTCCTCGACACCAATCTCAAAGGCGTCTGGGCAGTGGGCTGCGAGGTCGCCCGCCATATGGTGGCGCGCGGCAAAGGCGGCAGCATCGTCAACACGGCCTCGCTCCTCGCCTTCCGCCAAAGCCCCGGCAACACGGCCTATGCCGTCTCCAAGGCGGGCGTCGTCCAGCTCACGCAGCAGATGGCGCTCGAATGGGTCGAGCACGGCATCCGCGTCAACGCTATTGCGCCCGGCTATTTCGAGACCGACATTAACCGCAATTTCCTGCGCAGCGAGCAGGGCCAGAAGATCGTCAAGCGAATCCCGATGCGCCGCGTTGGCGAATATCACGAGCTGACCGGACCGCTTCTGCTCCTGTTGTCCGGAGCCGGCTCCTATATGACCGGCAGCACGATTTCAGTGGACGGCGCACACCGGATTAACCCGGTCTAGGCGCAAAGCTTGCATGATGGGAGGGAGCAAGCCCCGAAAGGACGAGACCGTCCATGACCCCTCAGGAGACGCTTCCCCAATTCGACGCTTCCTATGCGCCCGATGACGTCGCCATCGCGCGCGCTCTGCTCGACAGCGCGCCAATTCCGCCCGACTGCATCCCCGCCATCGAGGCGCGCGGCCGCAAGCTGATCGAGGCCATTCGTGCGCATGGCGGCGGGTTCGGCGGCGTCGAGGAGATGCTGCGCGAATATTCGCTGTCGACGCGCGAGGGGCTGGCGCTGATGGTGCTCGCCGAGGCGCTGCTGCGCGTGCCCGATGGGGCGACCGCGGACCGCCTGATCGAGGACAAGCTCGGCCAGGGCAATTTCCTTCAGCATGAGGCGAAGTCGCAGGCGTTGCTGGTCAACGCCTCGGCCTGGGCGCTCGGCCTGTCCGCGCGCATCATCCGGCCGGGCGAGACGCCGGACAGCATCATCGGCCAGCTCGCCAAGCGCCTCGGCCTGCCGGCCCTGCGCGCCGCGACACGCCAGGCGATGCGTGTGCTCGGCAATCATTTCGTGCTCGGCCAGACCATCGACGATGCGCTCGCCCGCGCGCGGTCCGGCTCGGCCGGCCTTTACCGCTATTCCTTCGACATGCTGGGCGAAGGCGCGCGCACGTCCGCCGACGCGGAGCGCTATTTCGCCTCATACGCCGGCGCCATCGACGCCATCGGCCGCGCCGCCGGCAACCGGCCCTTGCCGGAGCGGCCGGGCATCTCCGTCAAGCTCTCGGCGTTGCATCCGCGCTATGAGGCGGTCAGCCGGGAGCGCGTCATGCGCGAGCTGGTGCCGCTCGCCCTGGAGCTGGCGCGCAAGGCCAAGGGCTACGATCTCAATTTTACTATCGACGCCGAGGAGGCCGACCGTCTGGAGCTGTCGCTCGACGTGATCGGCGCCGTGTTTGCCGACCCATCGCTCGCCGGCTGGGACGGCTACGGCCTCGCCGTCCAGGCCTATCAGAAGCGGGCGGGTGCGGTGATCGCCTGGGCGGGTGAGTTGGCGGAGCGGCTTGGCCGGCGCATGATGGTGCGGCTGGTCAAGGGGGCCTATTGGGACGCCGAGGTCAAGCGCGCCCAGGAGCGGGGCCTCGCCGATTATCCGGTCTTCACCCGCAAATGCATGACCGATCTCAACTACATCGCCTGCGCCAGGCAAATGCTGATGCTGCGGCCGCGCATCTTCCCGCAATTCGCCACGCACAACGCGCTGACCGTCTCGACCGTGCGGGAGCTGGCCGGCCACGCGGGCGACTATGAATTCCAGCGGCTGCACGGCATGGGCGAGGCGCTTTACGCGCGGCTGCTCGAAACCGAACCTGGGACGGCCTGCCGGGTCTACGCGCCGGTGGGCGGCCATCGCGACCTGCTCGCCTATCTGGTGCGGCGTCTTTTGGAGAACGGCGCCAACTCATCCTTCGTCTCGGCCGTCGGCGACCCGGAAGTGCCGGTGGAGGAATTGCTGCGTCAGGCCGATGAGATCCTCGGCGGCGCGGAGTATGCGCGGCACCCGGACATTCCGCTCCCGCCCGATCTTTACGGCAAGAGCCGCCGAAATTCGGCGGGTGTCGAATTCGGCGACGGCGAAGCGCTGGCCAAACTCGTCGCCGATGTGGCGGCGTTTCGCGGACTGAAGGTCGAGGCGGCCTCGCTGATCGACGGCAGGGCGGTGGGCGGTCCGCATCGCGCTGCAATCACGCCGATCGATGCGAAGACCGTCATCGGCGATATCGCCGAGCTCGATCCGCAAGCGGCGGACGAGATCATGGCGGCGGCGCAGGCTGGCTTCGCGGGGTGGTCCGCCACGCCCGCCGAAAAGCGCGCCGCCATCCTCGAACGCGCCGCCGACCTTCTTGAGGCACGTCGCGGTCTCCTGATCCATCTGATCCAGACAGAGGGCGGGCGCACGTTGGACGACGCGCTCGCCGAGTTGCGCGAGGCGGTCGATTTCTGCCGCTACTATGCCAGTCAGGGCCGCGCGACCTTCGGCGACGGCGAGCGCCTGCCCGGCCCGACGGGCGAGGCCAACGTGCTGCGGCTGCGCGGACGCGGCGTCTTCCTCTGCATCAGCCCGTGGAATTTTCCGCTCGCGATTTTCACCGGCCAGATCGCCGCGGCGCTCATGGCGGGAAATACCGTCGTCGCCAAACCCGCCGAGCAGCCGCCGCTGATCGCCTTCGAGACCGTCAAGCTGCTGCATGAGGCGGGCGTGCCGACCACCGCGCTGCATCTGGCGCTCGGCGACGGCCGGGTCGGCGCTGCGCTCGTGGCTGACCCGTGCGTCGCAGGCGTCGCCTTCACCGGCTCGACCGAAGTCGCCCGCCTGATCAACCGCGCGCTTGCCGCGAAGGACGGCCCGATCGTGCCGCTGATCGCCGAGACCGGCGGCGTCAACACCATGATTGCCGACGCCACCGCCTTGCCTGAGCAGGTCGCCGACGATGTTGTGACATCCGCCTTTCGCTCCGCCGGTCAGCGCTGCTCGGCGCTCAGGCTGCTCTGCGTGCAGGAGGATGTCGCCGACCACATGATCGAGATGATCGCCGGGGCGGCGCGAGAGCTGAAAATCGGCGATCCGCGCGATCCGGCGACCCATCTCGGCCCGGTCATCGACGCCGAAGCCAAGGCCAAGCTCGACGGCTATATCGCCTCGGTGCGGGATGGCTCGAATGCGGGCCGCATCCTCTATGCCGGTGAGGCGCCGCGCGAAGGGCTGTTCGTTGCGCCGCATATCATGGAGCTGGCCGATCCGCGCGCGCTGCGCGACGAGATTTTTGGCCCGGTCCTGCATGTGGCGCGCTACCGGGCCGACCGGCTGGCCGATGTGCTTTCCGCCATCGAGGCGACCGGCTACGGCCTCACGCTCGGCATCCATTCGCGCATCAACGAGACCGCCGAGCGCATCG
Source organism: uncultured Alphaproteobacteria bacterium (assembly GCA_963798805.1). Classification (GTDB taxonomy): domain Bacteria; phylum Pseudomonadota; class Alphaproteobacteria; order Rhizobiales; family Rhodomicrobiaceae; genus CAVZCK01. The sequence continues at coordinate 239,678 of CAWCVC010000010.1, read as the reverse complement.
CCCGGCACCTCAGCGTCGGCAATGTCTATGTGAACCGCAACATGATCGGCGCGGTTGTCGGCGTGCAGCCTTTCGGCGGCGCCGGCCTGTCTGGAACCGGGCCGAAGGCGGGTGGGCCGCATTACCTGCCGCGCTTCGCCAGCGAGCAGGTGGTGACGGTCAACACGGCCGCCGCCGGCGGCAATGCCGAGCTGCTGATGGGGATGGATTAGGCCGAAGAGCGGCGCTCGCGTCAATTCACCAGTGTCAGCCCCTTGATCGGGCGCCCGGCCGAGAGGTTCTCGGCCACCGAAACGATCGTATCGGCATCGAGGCCGAAGTGCCGATAGAGATCGGCGATGGTGCCGGTCTGGCCGAAATGCTCGACGCCGAGCGGCACGGTGCGATGGCCGGCAACGGCCCCGAGCCAGGCGAGGGTCGCCGGATGGCCGTCGGTCAGTGTGATCAGCACGCAATGCGGCGGCAGGCCCCAGAGCATCCGCTCGATATGGGATGAGGCGCTCGCCTGGCCGCGGCGGCGGGCGCGCTGGGCGGCGGTCCAGCCGGCGTTGAGGCGGTCAGCCGAGGTGACGGCCAGCACGCCAATGTCGCGGCGGTCATTGCCGATGCGCCCGGCAGCCTCGATGGCCTCCGGGGCGACGCAGCCCTGATAGGCGATGACGATATCGCAATTCGGCCCCGGCTTGCGCCACCAATAGGCGCCATCGATGACGCCGCGGCTGAAGGCCTCGCCGATGCGCCGCGCGGGCTGCTCGAGCGGCCGCGTCGACAGCCGCAGATAGACCGCGCCGCCATTCTCGTCACGCAGCCAGGCGTGCTCGTCGGGCTCTGTCATCTTCTCGCCGCCGCGCTGCAGATAGTCGAAAGCCCAGTCCATGATCACCGACAGCTCGTCGAGAAAGGCCGGCTCGAAGGCGGCGAGCCCATCCTGGCTGATGCCGATCAAAGGTGCGCCGATCGACTGATGCGCACCGCCCTCGGGCGCGAGCGTGATGCCGGACGGCGTGCCGGCGATGATGAAGCGGGCATCCTGATAGCAGGCATAGTTCAGCGCATCGAGGCCGCGCGCGATGAACGGGTCGTAGACCGTGCCGATGGGCATGAGCCGCTCGCCGAACAGCGAATTCGACAGCCCCGCTGCGCCGAGCAGCAGGAACAGGTTCATCTCGGCGATGCCCAGCTCGAAATGCTGCCCGTCCGGCGAGAACCGCCATTTCTGCGCCGAGGGCACGCGCTCGTCGCGGAAGGTGTCCGCCAGCACCTCACGGGCGAACAAGCCGCGCCGGTTGACCCACGGCCCGAGATTGGTCGAGACGGTCACGTCCGGCGAGGCGGTGACGATGCGGTCGGCCAGCGCGTGGTCCTCGCGGGCGAGCTGGTCGAGGATCTTGCCGAAACCGGCCTGGGTCGATAGCTCCTTGTCGTCGAGCCAGCGCGGGCCGGAGGCCGGGATCTTCTTGGCGGCGTAGCGCCTCATGCCGCGCTTAAAGAACGGCGCGGCTTCGACGGCGCGGCGGGCGGCTTCCGGATCGCCGAGCCCCGCCCATTTCTCCCATTCCTCGCCCTCGGTCACGCCCATGACGCGCTGGAAAGCCGCCATCTGCGCCGGCGTCATCAGCCCGGCATGGTTGTCCTTGTGGCCGGCAAGCGGCGTTCCCCAGCCCTTGATCGTATAGGCGAGGAAGGCGGTCGGCCGGTCGTGATCACCGGCATCGAAGGCCTCGATCAGTGTCTCGATGCAATGGCCGCCGAGATTGTTCATCAGCTCCGAAAGCTGATCGTCGCTGCGCCGGTCGAGCAGCGCGGTCACTGCGCCCTGGTCGCTGATATCGTCCATCAGCCGCTTGCGCCACGCTGCCCCGCCCTGGAAGGTCAGCGCCGAATAAAGCTGGTTGGGGCAGCGGTCGATCCAGTCCTTAAGCCGGTCGCCGCCGGGCTCGGCGAAGGCCGCGCGCTGCAGCGCGCCATATTTCAGCCGCACCACGTCCCACCCGAAAGCCTCGAAAATCGCCTCGATGCGCTGCCATAGCCCTTCGCGCACGACGCCATCGAGCGATTGGCGGTTATAGTCGATCACCCACCAGCAATTGCGCAGGTCGTGCTTCCAGCCTTCCTGCAGGCATTCATAGACATTGCCTTCGTCGAGTTCGGCATCGCCGACCAGCGCGATCATCCGGCCGAGCGGCGCATCGCCAAGCCAGCCCTTCGCCGCCAGATAGTCCTGGATCAGCGAGGCAAAGGCGGTGATCGCAACCCCGAGGCCGACCGAGCCGGTCGAGAAATCGACATCGTCGCTGTCCTTAGTCCGGCTTGGATAGGACTGCGCGCCGCCAAAGCCCCGGAAGCGCTCAAGCTTGTCGCGGGTCTGATTGCCGGTGAGATATTGGATCGCATGGAAGACGGGCGAGGCGTGCGGCTTCACCGCGACGCGGTCCTCGGGGCGCAGCGTATGGAAATAGAGCGCGGTCATGATCGAGACCATGGAGGCGCAGGAGGCCTGATGCCCGCCGACCTTCACGTCGCCATCGGATTTCGGCCGAAGATGGTTGGCGTTGTGGACGGTCCAGGAGGACAGCCAGAGGATCTTGCGCTCAAGCTCCTTCAATGCGGCGAGGTCGGTCATTGTGATGTCCTGTCGAGGCAGCGGAGCGCGGGGGCGAAGCTCCGACAGCTACTATGAGGCCGATTGTATGCATTCCGTCAAATTCTGTTTGACGGCGCCGACGCGTCCTGAGCGAGCGGCTCCGCCATATGGCCGGCTTCGCAACGATGGCCGCTTATGGTAAAGCGGTTGCCTCCTGAGATTTGGAGGCTCGAACGCCACTTGTCCAAATCCGGGGCATCCGGTCAATGCGCATGAGGCCAGAATGTCGTCAGGCTTGGAAATTACCATCTATCTCGCTGCAGCGCTGGTCGCCGGCATCGCTGCGGCGGCAATTTCGCGCGCAAAGCATCGCTATTCCGGCTTCTGGACCGCGCTTTGCTTCCTGTTCCCGCCGGCCCTGGTCTTGCTATTGGTGCTGCCGAAGGCCAGAGCCCCGATGGCTGTTGCAGGCGGCGGCGGTCGCGACCCCGACAATCTCGACGATTTCTGAGCCAGCGTCCACTCTGCTATTCGGTTCGCGCCGGCGCGAGGCAATCCGCGTTGAGGTCGCCCGCGCGCGCGACGCCTGACAGGGCCAAGGTCAGATCGAATTCGGCGATGAGATTGCGGATCACCTCCCGCACGCCGTCTTCGCCGGCAAGCGCCAGCCCATAGACATAGGGCCGCCCGATCAGCACAGCCTTGGCTCCGAGCGCCAGGGCCACAGCGATGTCGCGCCCGGACCGGATGCCGGAATCGAACAGCACCGGCACATCTCCCATCGCTTCGACAATGCCGGGCAGCGCGTCGAGCGCACCGCGCTCGCCATCGACCTGCCGGCCGCCATGATTGGAGACGATCAGCCCGTCGGCGCCATGCTCGCGGGCGAGCTTCGCATCCTCGGCGCTGCGAACCCCCTTGAGCAGGATGGGCAGCTTGGTCATGCCGCGCAGTCGGGCAAGGTCGGTCCAGGTGAGATCGAGGCGGGAATAAGTTGAGGTGAAATGGCCGGCGGCAATCCGCATTTTCTTCAAGCCGAGACCGAAAGCGTTACCTTTGCGGCGGAGCGTCATCGCGGTTCTCAGAATGCCGGAACCCCGCGGACGGAATTCCATGGAGGGCAGGGCGGCGGGGAGTTTCGAGAGAAAGACCGGGTCGGTGAGATATTGGGCGAGGCCCATGCCGCGCAGAAAGGGCAGATAGGCTCGGTCGAGATCGCGCGGCCGCCAGCCGAGCAGAGGGGTGTCGAGCGTCAGGACGAGAGCCTCGCAGCCGCAGCTTCCGGCGCGATGCAGGAGCGAGGCAACGAATTCGTCGTCGCTGCTCCAATAAAGCTGAAACCAGCGCGGCGCGTCGCCCGTTGCAGCGGCGCATTTCTCCATCGGCACCGAGGCCTGGTTGGAGAAGATGTAGCCGATATTTTCGGCCGCTGCGGCGCGCGCGACGGCCAAGTCGGCTTTGGGGTGCGCGAGCTCCAGAACGCCGATCGGGGCAAGCAGCAGCGGCGCCCTGTGCGTGCGGCCGAGCAGACTGACGGAGAGGTCTCGCCGCCTAACGTCGCGCAACACGCGCGGAACGATCCGCCAGCGCTCGAAAGCGGCGCGGTTGGCGCGCATGGTCGATTCGGTGCCAGCGCCGCCGGCGACATAGGCGACAGCATCCGGGCTCATCTGCCGGATGGCTTCGGCTTCGAGCGCGTTCGTGCTCACCGGAACGCGCGGCCGCCTGCCGCCGGCGCCAGTGACGAAGATCTCGGTCTGCCTGAGACGACCGGGCGCGAGCCCCGCTTGCCGCTGTTCTCGCCCGTCTTCCGCCATGCCGATGCCTCCCGTCATCTCCCCGCTCGCACTTTCGCATAGATGACCGGCGAATGGCGAGAGGACGACGGAGGTTCATGCAAGCGGGATCAGCGGAAAACCGCGCAGAAGCGCTCGACCGGCGCAGGATTGCGCATCAGTGTCACTGGAACGCTGAAATGGCCGCGGTCCCAGATGAAGAGGTTGCGTTCCGGCACGCCCCAGCTTTGGACGAGATCCCGTCCGCTGGCAAAAGGCGTAATGCGGTCACGCCGGCCGAGCACGCTGACGATGCGCTCGGGTGGAACTGCCGGCGTGCCGCTCGGCGAGAGCAGATCGAGATAGGGGGCCAACATCTCGACCGTCCAGCCTCTCGCCTCGACTGCCTCTCGCCCGCCGAAAATGATCATCAGCTCGCCCCCAGTCACGGTGTCGAGGAGCCGCCGGCAATGGGTAACGAGGAACAGCGCGCCGGGGCGCAGCCGGCCCGGCCAGTGGCGGGCACGGTCGGCGGCGAGTTGCGCGGTCATGGCACCGAGGCTCGATCCGCCGAAGGCCAGCGGTCCGGAGGAGGTCCGGCGCGCCCAGTCCGCCAGCACCGCCCATTCGCGCACGGCGGCGGTCATCAGATCGAGGCTGCCCATTGGAAACGTCGCGATTGTTTTCTCACCGCCATAATAGCCGCGAGGCGTGCGCCTGCCGTGCCAGGGCGCTTCCGGCCGGATTACGCGGACGCCGCGGGATGGGAGCGCGCCGGCCTCGTCGATGAGCCCCCGCCAGTGGTCGAACTCGACGCAGACGCCATGGCCGAAGATGATGGTCGGCGGGTCGGCGATACCGTCCGGCTCATGGACCCGCGCGAAAACGCGGTCGCCGAGACGCTTCGACGGGCTCGTGAAGCTAAGCCAGAAATTGCGGCCATGCGGCGTGCGGATGCTGCGCGATACGGTGACCTCCGGCATCGGATCGGGCGCGGCGAAGAACGGCGCAGGGTCGGCGAGCGCCGGACCGTAGGCCGCGGCAACCTCGGCAGGGCTCAGGGGCTCGAAGCGGACGCGCGGGGCATCCGTTCTCAGCAGCGAGCGGAAATCGGTGCGCGTGGCATAGTGACGGTGCTCACTGTCGAGCCGGGCTTTTTCGAGTGCGACAAGCTCGGTCTCAGAGGGCCTGTCTCCGGCGAAGCCATCGGCGGGAAAGAAGGCGCGACGCCAGGCGGCGTCGACCGCGGCCGCCGAGGCGCGCGCCGCTTCGAAGTGCGCCAGCCGTTCGGCGAGGCCGTAGCGCGGGCTTGTCAGCGGGTCGAGCGGCACCGCCTCGAAGAAGCGCTCGACCGAGCCGTCCGCCACGCCGGCTGCCGCCCAGAGCCGGGACAGTGGAAAATACCAATGCCTTAGCAGCCACCGCGCGAGGGGATCGAGCCAGGGCCAGCCGAGCAGCCAGCCGGCGGTTTGCGCTTTCAGTACGGCCGGACCGCCGGGCGAGATGGCTCTCCTCTCCGGCACGACGACGGATGCTGCGTCCCGCGTGCCCCAGGCATCCGCTTTGATCTCGCCTGGCAGGAACGGCGCCCGGCTTTTCCGGAAACGCGCCGTATCGTGCTTATCCGCTGGCCGCATCTCGACCCGCCTTACCTTCAAACTACGGCTGCTGGAGCCCAGCCTGTGCCGGTGCTATCCTTCAGCAGCCCAATCCAGTCGCGCCTCCTTTGCGCGGCCGAGACGCGGACAGGATGGGGAGAAACGGCGATGGGGAGCGCCATAGCTCTGCCGGTCTGGCTGGTTGCGGTCATGGCCGCACTGTCCTTATGGGCGCTGCTCGACCGTCTGCTCATTCCGAGCGCACGCTGGGCGCTGCGCCGCCGCGCCAACCGGACCATCAACGAGCTCAATACGCGCCTGCATCTCCGAATCCGGCCCTTCAAGCTGACCCGCCGCCAGATCCTGATCGACCGGCTGCTCTACGACCCCGGCACGCTGGAAGCGATCGAACAACACGCGAGGACGACCGGCGTTCCGCGCGAGGTGGTGATGGATCTCGCCAAGCGCTATGCCCGCGAGATCGTGCCGTCCTTCAATGCCTATTTCTATTTCCGCATCGGCACCAGCCTGGCGCGGCGGCTGTCGCAACTGCTCTATCGGGTGCGCATCGGCTTCATGGATGAGCGCGCACTTATGGCCGTCGATCCGGATGCATCCGTGGTCTTCATTATCAATCACCGCTCGAATATGGACTATGTGCTGGTGACCTATGTGGCCGCCGCATCTTCCGCGCTCAGCTACGCCGTGGGTGAATGGGCGCAGGTCTGGCCGCTGCGCACGCTGATCCGCTCCATGGGCGCCTATTTCATCCGCCGTAATGCCCGCGACGCGCTCTATCGCAAGGTGCTGGCGGGCTATGTGCGCATGGCGACGCAGGCGGGCGTGGTGCAGGCGGTCTTTCCCGAAGGCGGCCTCAGCCTTGACGGCACCTTGCGCGAGCCCAAGCTCGGGCTGATCAGCTACATGGTCTCCGATTTCGATCCGCAATCTGCGCGGGACATTGTCTTCATTCCCGTCGGCGTCAATTACGACAGGGTGCTCGAAGACCGTCTGCTGACTGACGCGGCGGCGCGGGGCGGCGAAGGCGGGCGGTCGTTCTTTCGCATCAGCGGCAAGAGGCTGATAGGCTATACTATAAATGCCCTTTGGCTGAGACTTTGCGGGCGCTGGTACCGCTATGGCTATGCTTGTGTGAATTTCGGCAAGCCGGTTTCGCTGCGCACCTATCTGGGGGACAGCCGGATCGACTTCCGGACCTTAACGCCGGAGTCGCGTGAGGCAGCGATCGGGCGGCTCGGGCAGATGCTGATGCGGGACGTGGCGAAGACGATCCCGGCGCTGCCGGTATCGCTGGTCGCGCTGGCCATGCTCGATAACGCCGAGCAGGGCTTTACGACGTTCGAGCTGAAAGGCCGCGTCTTCGAGCTGACGGAGCGGCTCGAGGCCGAAGGGGCCTACATCCATATTCCGCGGCAGGACCGCGACTACGCCATCGATGTCGGACTTCGGATGCTGTTGCTGCGCCGGCTGATCCGCGAGGAAGACGGGCAATACCGGATCATCCCGGAGGAGCGGCCTCTTCTTGCTTATTACGCGAATGCAATCGCGCCGATTGCCGACAAGCATGAGACTGAGCCTCGCATTCTGGGACAGCCCATACGGGAAGCCCGAACCCTCGCGCCCGAATCCGCTCCCAACACGGCATAGAGCATCGGACCGAAAAGTGCGAAGCGGTTTTCGGACAAATCCGATGCCAAAGCAAACAGGTAGGGCGCCGCTTCCGATTTCAACTAAAAGTCCGCCGCTCTAGCTTGCTTGGCAGCGACCTGCTGATATGTCGTCCCGGAAGGCCGCGGGCCGAGCCCGGACCCAATCCCCTATCAGCGAGCTCGGATATTGTGGTGAGGCTAATAGGCCGTGGCACTCCGGCCGGGGCGACATTAGATGGGTCCCCGGCAAAGCGTCAGTGCTGCAGCCACTGCTTCAGCCCGTCGATCTTGACGCGGGCGGTGACGAGACCGCCTTCCAGCGCCTTCTTATACCATTCGAAGGCCGTCGCCGGGTCAGGCTTGCCGGTCTTGACCGGAAGCTTCTCGAAATAGCTCGGATCGTAGGAGCGGCCCATGGCAAGCGCGGCTTCCGGATTGCCGTTCGCCGCGGCCTGCTCATAGAGCCTCCGCGCGCCGGCAATATCGCCTTCGCGCATCATCTTATTGCCGTCGCGGATCAGCATCTGCGTCAGCATGTCGGTCTCGATCTGCGGCGTCTCGTCGGGAAGCGCCGCCAGACGGGCGGCCTGCTCGGTATTCGCGGCGGACGTCACACCGCCGTCCTGCGATTTCGCCGAGCTATGGCGGATTGCCCTATCGCCGATGCTGAGCTGGAAGGCGACCGGATCGGTGAGGCTGGTTTGCGCGTCATCCTTCAGAAGCTGGACTTCGAGGCTGTAGGAGCCGGTTGCGCCTTGCGGCACCGTGACCGTCAGGTCCCGGAGACGCGAGGGCGGCAGAAGCCACTGGCCGCCGCCGACATCGATGCCGGTCGACAGCTTGGCCTGGGTCGGCAGGCCCTTGATGCTGACGAGCGCCTCGTCCTTCCCGGGCACGTCGCCCAATTTGATGTCGAGCGAGATCGGCGTGGCGGCTGCTCCCGACGCATCCGCAGCGGCCAGCGGCGAGGCCTGTTGCGGTGGGGCCGCCGACGCGGAAGGCTGCGGCTGCACGATGACGGGCTGCTGTTCGGGGGCGACGGCGGCCGTGCGCGGCGAGGTGGTACGGCTCTGCGCAGAGCTGCCGCCAGTGGCCTCCCGCACAGGCTCCGCAGGGGCGGGGCTGAGCCGCTCGACGACCTTCGGGGAGACATCGGCGCCCGACTGATCGTTTTCATCGACGAAGGAATTGAAGACGAAGACAGCGAGCACGCCAGCGAGCGCAATACCGCCGATCAAGCCGAGGCCGGCTGCGCCGAGCAAATGACTGCTATCGGGGCTACTCGCGGCAAGGCTCTCCGGACCTCCGCCCGGAATGTGCACCGGATAAGTGCCGCCGCCGTCTCCCGGACCGCCCGTATAAGGCGGCGCGCCCCAATCGGTATCCGCTGGCCCTTCCGGCCGGTAGCCGGGGCGCTCCCGCAAGAACGATCGGTCGGCGGTCTCGGCATAATGTTGCGGCGATCCGCGATAGGCGCTCCCGCCTCGCTCCTCGAATTCAGACGGATCCTGCCAGTCGCGGCCGAAGCCCGACGCCTCGCCGAAATCTCTGAGTGAGGCATCGGCCGACAGCACGGTGTTCTCACGTCCGCCACCCCGCCGCTGCGTATAGAGATAGTCGAGCACGGCGTCGGTGTTGGATTCGAGGTCGGGCGAGTCGGGTTCGGCTTCGGGCTCGAAATAGCCTTCCTGGCTTTCCTCGCGCCATTCGGGGCTTGCGGCCCAACCCTGATCGGCTCGGCCGCGTTCGGCTGCCGCCGCTTGCTTGAGAGATTCGCCAACGGTGTAGTTCTCGAAATCGGGCGCCGGTTCGCGCGCCGCGGCGGTCGCGGAGCGTCCGCCATAGACATTGCGCAAGGCGGATTGAACCGCATCGGCGAGGGCGTCATGAGCTTCGGGCTCGAATTCCGCGGCCGTCTCCACCGGCTCGGCTACAGGCGACCCGAATACGGTGGTGTCTTCCTCGGCGGCTCCCCCGCGCAGCATCTCGGAGGGCGTCGGCTCGGTCGAGCGCTGGATCGCGCTCGTCGGGAACGGCATGACCTTGGCCTGACCGCCGCGGAACGGGCGGCCATCGCCGCTCGCCTCGCTCGCCCCGGCTTCGGTTTCCTCAGGCTTTTCGATGCTGGAGGTATTCCGCCATCCGGTGTCCTCCTGAAGCGGACTGTCAAGCGTGGCGCGGGCCGCGTCCAAGGCATCGCCGGTATCCGCCTTGTCGAACGTCGTGCGGCTGCTGCTCGGCGGCGACGACGGAAAGTTGAAATCGGGCATGCCATAGTCGGCATCGCCCCATCCGCTGGAGGACGATCTCGACCTGGTAAATCCGAAAGGCTCGTGCGAACTGCGCGGCTTTTCGGCCGCGGTCTCGATCTGCTCCGGCAATTCGTCCTCTGGCCGGTCTTCCTTTGCGTTCGCTTCGCCTTCGGTGACGGGAGGGGTCTCATCCTCGTGAGAGTTCTGTTTTTCGTCGTGATCCATTCCAAGACGCCCCTTACTCAATCCCTACAGCAAAGCCAGCGCAATGTGCCGCGGCTGGCGCTAATTCGGTGTCCGTGCTGAATACCAGCGCATAAATTCGTTGAAAAGCTTCTCGTGATCTTCGCCGCTCGCCGGGCCGTAATCACGGCTGAAGCCTTCGAACAAGGTCTGGATTTTCTTTGCTTCCGGCGCGCTGATCCCCGCAAAGTTCTGGAGGCCGGCAATTCCGCCGCCCTCGGGGTGCGTGTTGCCACGAGCCGCCACCGACTCAGGATGATCTTTAAGCCATTGTTGAGCCGGTGGGAAGCGTGTCCAGCCTGCAACGGGTGCGGAAAGCGAAACTTCCCGCCATTTGACATGGTTCGGCGGCTGCCTGAAGCCCTCGAATTTGGAAAAAAACGCCTCGACGAAACGCTCCAGCTTGGCGTAGCGCTCGCTTTTCGGCTGAGAGGGGACCACGGCCATGACGGCGCTGACCGCGATCGTGCTCACCGTTTCGTTCGGCGCGATCAGGTCGGGATAGTCGTCATGTGTCAAGATCGCGGGCAGATAGTCCCGCTGGAGCTTGGCGACAAAGCCGACGTCGAGGAAATGCACGCCATCCGTGTAGCGGATATGTTCGAATGCCGAGGATGGTTTGCCCGAGACAAAGACCATGGCGTCGAGTTCGCCCTTGCGCAATTTCTCGATCGCCGTCGCCTGATCCAGATATTGCGGCTGAACCTGTACCTTGCTCGCCTCGAAGACGGCCTCCGCCGTCAGTGCGCTGCCGCTGCCGGCCGGCCCGAAATTAACCCTGCGCCCCGAAAGCTCGGCGAGGCACAGATATTTCATGCGAGAGAGCACATGAAATTCTTCTGAATGGAGCTTGGCGATGTATTGAAGGCGGTCTTCGATACCCGGCATTCTCCTGGTCCGCTTCAGGCGCGAGAGAACGTCGGAATGCACGATCGCGATGTCGATGCCGTTCTGATAGACCAGATCCGTTATATTGCGGATCGCGCTTGCGCCGATCATCGGGACGATTCGCAGATTTGGGCCGTCATTCAGCGCCGTCGCCATCTCGTTGGCCATACGTAGGGAGGTGCCCTGGAAAGCCCCGCTCATCATGCCGACCGTCCAGCGGCCTGCCGCGGCGTAAGTGTTGGAGGCGGCGGGCTCGAAACCTCGCTGCTGCGCGGAGGCGCAAACAGGCACAATGAGAGCCAGCAGGACCAATACCGAAACGAGCCTGGCCGGCCGAACCATGTCCCCTCCTCCCCTCGTTTTCGATGAGAACATCCGCCGCACGGGCAATAGCTTTACGGGGCAGCGATGATCCAGTCTCAGGAAGATGCCGGCTTTGTAAGACGAGAGCTTGCCGTCAATTAAGGGCGAAACTGTGCCAAAATTTTGTTGGACTGTCCATCTTGCTTTACCTCCGAGCCTCCCTTTGCCTTCAAATCGCAAAGAATTGCTGATTCCGGCATGCAGAACACGCCGTCGACATTATATGTCGCTTGATAAGCAACCGTTTACCGAGTCCTGTAAGAACGGAATGATGGTCGGAATTGCGGCGAATACATATACGGTTCCTCCCGGCATGCGGGTCTATGCGGTCGGCGATATTCATGGGCGCCTCGATCTCCTGGATGAGATATTGGCGACAATCGCGAGCGACCTCGCCGAGCAGCCTCCCGCGCGGAACGTTCTGGTTTTTCTCGGCGACTATATCGACCGGGGACCGGACAGCCGGGGGGTGATCGAGCGCCTGATGACCGGACTACCGAAGGGGCTCGAGCCGATTTTTCTGCGCGGCAACCATGAGCAGATGCTGTTGCAGACGCTCGAGTTGCCCCGGAATTTCGATCTCTGGGCGATGAATGGTGGCTTGGCGACCGCGCGCTCCTACGGCGTCGATACCGGCCGGTCCAGCCGCTATGAGGCCGATCCGGTGGATGTCATCCGCCAGCTTCTGAAGCTGATGCCGAAATCGCACCGCGAATTTCTCGAAAGTCTTCCGTTTATGGCCGAGCTAGGAGACTATCTATTCGTGCATGCCGGCGTCAGGCCCGGCGTGCCGCTCAAAGCACAGGCGCTGGACGACCTCCTGTTCATCCGGGATGAGTTCCTCAACTTTCGGGGCAACTTCGGCAAGATGATCGTCCACGGGCATACGCCCGTCCAGGAGCCTGATCTGCAGCCGAACCGCATCGGCATCGATACGGGCGCGTTCTTCACCGGTAGGCTGACGGTCTTATGTCTTGAGGGAACCGACGGGCGGTTCATATCGACGGAGGGACAGAAAAAGCGTTAGAGCGGCGGTCGGATTTGCCCGAAACCGCTTCGCACTTTTCGGTCCGATGTTCTAGCCGGTCTGGCGTTCCTGCAAGACGCGCAGGCGGTCGAGGAGGGTCCGGGCTTTATCGCCGGCGTCGTGCGCCGTCTCCGTCTCGGCAGACGAATCCGCATGGCTCTCGGCGCCGTTGGACGGCTGGGAGCCTTTATTCTCACCAATCTTGCCTTCGGCGTGCTTAGAGCTTGCGCTGTCGGCATCGGCCGCAGCGGCCGGGCGGCCTTCGAAAATCTCGCGGAAAACCTTGTCGAGCTTGGGCTCGGGGGCCGGGGCGTCGACCGTGTCGGTTTTGGCGGCGTCCGAGCTGGAGGACCGGCCCGATGCTGCTGCGTCCGCGCTGCCATTCTGCGCAGGCGGCATTGCAGGGGCGGGCTCGCGCGGGCCTGCGCCTGCAGCTGCCAGCTCGGTGGCCGCCCTGGCCAGCGCGCTCGTCGCGGCACTGTCGGATGAAGCATCCGCGTTCAGTCTATCGATCTGCTCCTTGCCGGACATCCGAGCGCCGCGGTCGAGGAGCGTTTTGAGCGCGTCGCGCGTCGCCTGCTCCACGGTCGGTTCCGGGCGGCCCACATCGGCGGCCCCCGCCGAGGCTTCGTAGTCAGCGGGCGATCTGTCCTGAGCCGAAGCTGGGCTTGCGGGTACCGCCGGCGTGATCCAGCTGCGCGAGCGCGTCGTTGCCCGGGTCTGAGTGTCCGGCGGCACAAGAGGTTCCCGGCTGGCGCTCTGCTCAGGCAACACCCTCTTCGGCGGGCGCTGCGGCCGCATCGGCTCGCGAGCTGCCGGAGCCGCATCGCGCGGCATTTCGGCGGGCCACGGCTTCACCGGCCGGCCCGGCACGCTGCGCCCGGCCGCATCGGCAGTCTGAACGCTCGGCCTCGGCCAGGGCTTGGCTTCCGTCTCGGCGCGCTGCTCCGGCGCAGTCTGCTGCCGGGCATGGGCGGCAGCAGCCGAGGACATGATCTGTTCGCCGAGCTGCTGCAATTCCGTTTTCAGCACGGCGATCTGGCCGGCTTCGCGCTCGTGCGCGAGAATGAGCTGCTCGCGCATTTTCGAAAGCTCGACATGCAGCCGGTCGTATTCCGAGCGGTATTCGTCGAGCGTCCACTGCGACGGGCGGCGCTTGAAACGTCCCGTGGCATCCGAGCCGGTCTTCTCCAGCGTCTCGCGCAGGGTCCGGATTTCCTGCTGCTGCAAGCTGCCGGAGCGCTGGGTCAAGGCGAGGGCTTCCTCGCGCCGGCGGAGCTTGGCCGTCAGATCGGCGATTTCCTGGGCTCGGTCGTCGAGCATGGCTTTGGCCGCCGCGACCATGTTCTCGAGTTCGGGGAAGCGCTTGCGGATGGTGTTCTCGAACACATTGGCCGCGTTCCGCCGCTCATCGAGCTGCGTCTCGATTTCGGCGATCTCATCATTCAACTCGCCGATCCGCATTTGCAGCTTGCTGATATCGACGAGCTGATTGGCGGATTTCTCCCGCGCTGTGTTGAGAGCGGCTTCGAGCCTGCGGATCCGGATCGCATAATCGGCTCTCAGAAGATCCTTGTCCGCCTCGATGTCGGACAGCGACATCGGCATGGTCGCCTCGAGCCGCTTAGTGGTGAGCCGGACCGCGCGATGCCACAGCGTGGGCGCAAGCAGGAAGGCAATCAGCCCCCCCACGCAAAAGCCCAGCATGATCAGCAACGCATACTCGATCATGTCGCGAGGTTCCCTCTCGTGCCGGCGGGGGATCGGATGACCAGAATCATGGCCGCCGGCGCGGTAGCGCCTGCAAAACGAGCCGACGGCACCCCTTCACCGCCACGGCTTTTGCCACACTTTAGAACGGATTCCAGGTTGGAGTCCTCGTATATTTTAGATAGCCGACATTGGCCCCAAGCCTCAAGCCGACACCGGCCCGGATTGGCGCGAGCACGACATCATCATAGGTCTGGAACGTGATGCCGACGCCGCCCACCAGATAGGCCGAGCCGTCGAGGCCTGCGAAGCGGTTGAAGAGCTGGTCGACCTGATGAAGGTTATAAACCAGCACCATGGTTTTTGATCCCTCGGCCCCGAAATCATAGCCGAAGGACGGACCCTGCCAGTAGATGCGGTGGATTCCGGCGTTCTTGGTGTAGAGCGTACCTTCGCCGTAGCGCAGCCCTGCGACAAAAGCGCCGCCGGCTTCGTCGCCGAGAATGTAGCCGTTCGGACGGCCCTGCTTGGAAAAGGCGTGCTCGATAACCTTGGCAAGGCTCTTGGAGACACCGCCGAAAAAGCGCTCGCCAGCCACCACAATCTCGTTGGAGGAATAGGTGTCGTCCTCATAGGGCGGCGGGGCGTAAGCCTGCGCGGGCGGCTCGTCATTGCCGCGCGGCGGCGGGACGTACCCGCCCGTCGAGGCCGTGGCGCTGTTACCGTACGAGCCGTAAGTGTCGGCGGATGCCGGCGGCGGTGCGGCGGTCGGGGGCGGTGCGATGTTCTGCGGCGGCGAGATGGTCTGAGGCGCGCCGGGACCGCCCGCGGGTGCCTGGCCGCCTTTGCCACGCTCCCATGGCGGCAGATATTCATCGCTCTGCGCATTCTGCGCCAGCTGCACCCCGGCATTTTGATTTGCGGGCGTCTGCGCATGAGCGCCCGATAGCATCAGGGCGCCGCCGAACAGCACGGCGAGAGCGACAGTGCCGGAGAAAAGTTTTGTTCCCATGTGAGTCGCCTTTGTCATTTGCACGACCTTACGACTGGAATGCTTTGTTTTCGTTGCCGAACGCTTAAATGCGTGGATTGATTTGTGCGATCGCGGAAAATTACGACCAAAATGCCACTAAACTTTGGCCAAGCCGGAGTCCAGCGCTGATGTGCGGCTCCCCCAGGCTATGAAGCCGGGATTGAGGAAGCCATTCTCCATTTTTCCATAGCCGAGCGGCCCGCCGTCTTCCGAGACGACGAAGCCGCCGGCCGCGTTCAGGATCGCGTGACCCGCCGCCGTATCCCATTCGGAGGTCGGCGCTAGCCGCGGATAGACATCGGCGCCCCCATCGGCGAGCACGCCGAATTTCAGGGATGAGCTGAATTGCAGCGTCTCGGCGATCTTGAGCCGGGCAATGAACGCATTGGTCTTTTCATTCATATGCGACCGGCTCGCCAGCGCGGTGAGCCCGGCTTCCGGCGGCTCGCGCGTGTGCATTTGCGTCAGCACGAGATCCTCCGGAGGCTGGCCGCGTGTCGGAGACAGCCGCGCCGAGACGGCATCTTGCAGCCCGCGCGTGTAATAGAGGCATTCGATCGCCGGCGCGTAGATCAGCCCGAAAACTGGCTCGCCGCCGCGGATCAGCCCGATGTTCACGGTGAAGTCCTTGCCGCCGCGGACGAAATCCTTCGTGCCGTCGAGCGGATCGACCAGGAAGAACGGCTTGGCCGGATCGAGCGCGTCGCCGATGACCGAGGCGGACTCCTCGGCGACCACGACCACCCCCGGCGCCAGCCGCGCCAGATCGTTGAGGATCAGCTCCTCGGCGGCGCGGTCGGCATCGGTGACCGGGCTGCCGTCCTCCTTGTAGGAGACATCCGAGCTGGAGGCGCGGTAGCGCAAGATCAGCTCGCCGGTGCTTTGGACCGTGTGGACGAGCGCCGCCGCGAGGTCCTTGAAATCTTCATCCTGCATGAATGCCTGCTCTTTGTGATCGCCCGAAATCGCCGAATGCTATAGCGCGACGGGGGCGCTGGCGACAGAGGCTTGGCCCTGATTCGCGCCGAAGCATCCGGATTAATGCGTAAAATGTCTCTTTATCCACGCCGCCGGCAGGAAATTTCACGTTTGATAACAGTTTGTTATGGCAAATAGAGGCAAAGAAGTAGCATGAGCCCGGCAACATGGCTATCAGCAGCCGGACTTCGGGTTATTTTAGTGGTCAGAGTTCAACGCTCAGCGATTTCGAGGGGGCTACCATGTCGGAAGGTGCGGTTCTTGATGATCTCCATCTCACGGCATTCATGTCGAGCAAGATCTGCCATGATCTTGTCGGGCCGGTCGGCGCGATCAGCAACGGGCTGGAACTGCTCGAGGAGGAGACCGACGCCGACACCCGTGCCTATGCGATGGAGCTGATCCAGTTCAGCGCTTCGGTGGCCCGCGCCCGGCTCGAATTCGCCCGTCTCGCCTTCGGCGCTTCCTCCGCGCTCGGCAGCGACGTCGATCTCGGCCATGCCGGCAAGGTGGTGAAGACCTTCGTCGAGGAAGGCAAGCACAAGCTGCACTGGAAGACCTTTCCGGGCGGGCTCGACAAGACCAAGGTGCGTTTGCTGCTGACGCTGATAACGGTGGCCATGACCGCGATCCCGGCGGGCGGTGACCTCAGGGTGACGGTTTCCGGCGATGCCGACGCGCCTCGTTTCGAGCTGCGCTGCTCGGGCCGCGGCGCGCGTATTCCCGAAGGCATTATGGATATGTTTTCGGGCAAGGCCGGCGATGTCGATCCGCGCTCGATCGTGGGTTATTACGCAGCGCGGCTTGCGCAATCCTCCGATATGGCGTTAACGGTGCGGAAAGACGGCAGCGATATTGTCTTTATTGCAGAAACCCACCGCTAACCAAAGACCCGCGGACCTCGTCTCGTCCGTAGCGGTCGGACGGAGCCTTCCCCAGTGTTGCGTCAATTCGTATCCCGGTTCTCACCGAAGAAGCTCTGCCTCGTCGCCGACAGAAGTCTCGCCATCAGAAACGCCGCCGCCTTGATCCTGCGCGATCTGCGCTTCCAGGTCGCAGAGGCGGAGAACGAGCAGGAGGCGTTCCTGAAGTTCCGGCAGCGCACGCCGGACGCCATTCTTCTCGACGGCGCCATCGCCAGCTATGACGGATTCGACCTTCTGCGTGCGCTCACCGACAGGCCGGGCACCATCCAGCCGAAGGTGATCTTCTGCACGGCCGACCGCGACCCGTCACGCATTGCGCGCGCCATTGAAGCTGGCGCGCATGAATATGTGATCAAGCCCTTCGACCGGATGATCCTCACCGCCAAGTTGGAAAAGCTCGGGCTGACGGCCTGACGTCGCTATTCTGCCGCCGATAACAAAATGCGCCAGGACGGCTCCTGGCGCAGGTCTTGAGGCGTGAGAGAGGATTGCCGGCTCTCTCACACGAAAAACGGCGGTCTTATGCCGCCGCTGAAGAATGCTCTTTCGGATCACGCAGAACGTAACCGCGGCCCCAGACGGTCTCGATGTAATGGTCGCCGCCGGTCGCCATGGCGAGCTTCTTGCGAAGCTTACAGATGAAAACGTCGATGATCTTCAGCTCGGGCTCGTCGATGCCGCCATAGAGATGATTGAGGAACATTTCCTTGGTCAGGGTGGTGCCTTTGCGCAAGGAAAGCAGCTCCAGCATCTGATATTCCTTGCCGGTCAGATGCACGCGCTGGGCGCCGACCTCAACGGTCTTGGTGTCGAGATTGACGACGAGATCGCCGGTCTGAATAACGGATTGGGCGTGACCCTTGGCGCGGCGGACGATCGCATGGATGCGGGCGACCAGCTCATCCTTGTGGAACGGCTTGGTCATATAGTCGTCGGCGCCGAAACCAAGCCCCCGGACCTTGTCTTCCGTTCCGGCCATGCCTGACAGAATCAGAATGGGTGTCTTGACTTTGCTCACGCGCAATGTGCGCAGAACCTCATAGCCGCTGATGTCCGGCAGGTTGAGGTCCAGAAGGATAATATCGTAATCATAGATCTTGCCGAGATCGACGCCCTCTTCACCGAGATTGGTAGTGAAGACGTTGAAGCCCTCCGAGAGCAGCATGAGCTCGATGCTTTGAGCCGTGGCGCTGTCGTCTTCGATAAGCAACACCCTCATCCTGATTCCTCTTTTAATTCGATGCCCAGCGAGCCGGATCGCATCGCATCGCTTGCCGCTTGTCCAAGACGCGATTGGGCAGAGTTAATTCCAGGTCAAAAGTAAACGGAACAGGTTAACAAAAGACTGCGCTACAGGAGTTTGGATGGGGCCGGACGGCCCGAAGGACTCACCGCACACACGCAAAACGTGTACAATCTGATACGCAGACGTGATTCGGATTCTACCTAGTGTACGCGAAACCGTGTCCGAACGCAGGCACGAATGCGCAATTGCGGCAGGCGTCAAGGATCATCGCACGGCCGGAGCGAATAACGCCCGTTTGCCATGGTTTTGAACGAAATAGACAAAATAAACGCTGTAAGATTGGCCCCTCGAATGAACCGGCCGGCTTTCGCACGCCGGTCGGCACCCTGAGATCCGGAATCGGCACGGACGCGCCGGCCGAATCACCCGCAAAGGAAAATTAGCAGAATTTGTGACGCATCCATAGGTTGCGCATCGGATTTGCCGTAGAACGGACTCGTCTGTGTCTTCACAGCATCGCCTCGTGGTTTACCGCAGTTTAATGTCTCCGGCGCATGATGGGATCGGGCTAATCCGCGATGCCATCGCGCTGGTTGCGGCTGGTGTCGCAAGAGAGAAGAGAGGAGCTGTCCGCCGCTGATCCGACGGCGGGCGCTTGTGCACGCGATGAAATCGAACGACAGCTTGCTGAAACTGCGGCGTTTCGAGGCGAACGAAAAGCAGCACAAGGTCACCGACATCGAGACGATGATCGCCGATTTCAGGCGCTCGGCCGAGGATCTGGCACATCAGATCCGGGTCGAGGAGGAAACCAGCGGCGTCCGCGACGTCAATCACTTCTCCTATCCGACCTACGCTAAGGCCGCTCGCCAGCGGCGTGAGAATCTCCTGGCCTCCATCCGCGATCTCGAAGCCAAGCTCGAAGAGGCGCGCGCCGAACATGCCGAGGCGATGGAAGAGCTCAAGAAATCGGAGTTGGTCGAGGAGCGCAGCCTGATCGACCATGACCGCTCGCACTCGCCAGCCCGTAAGCTCGGCGAGATCGAGATCGGTCCGCATATTTATGACCGTTGAGACGGGCACTGCCCAATGAGCCGGGCGAGGCGCGGCCCGGCTCGCATTTCGTCCCGAGCGCGCCCTTTTCGACTGCATGATTTCCCCCGGCTTCGCGGGTCCTGTGAAAAGACCGGCCTATCCCCTTGCGCGAGCCGCAAAAATCTCACATCTAGATTGGTCCAGGGGAATTGAGTTGTGCCGTCATTCGATATCGTTTCGAAGACCGACCTCTCGGAGGTCGACAACGCACTGCAGAATCTCGCTCGCGAGATCTCCCAGCGCTATGACTTCAAGGGCTCGACGAGCCGGGTCGAGCGCAAGGAGCAGGAACTCGTCATCCAGGCCGACGACGACCTGAAGCTGAAGCAGATGCACGAGTTGCTCCAGGGGCATCTCGCCAGGCGCGGCATCGAGCCCGGCGTGCTCGATTACAAGACTCCGGAGAAGGCCGCGGGCCGGTCGGTCCGGCAGACCGTGGCCTTAAAGACAGGCATCGACAAGGAACTGGCGAAGCGCCTGGTGAAAGACATAAAGAATGCCAAATTCAAGGTGCAGGTTGCCATCCAGGGCGATGAGCTTCGCGTTTCCGGGAAGAAGCGCGACGACCTGCAGGAGGTCATCGCCTTCGTTAAATCCTTGAAAATCGAGCAGCCGCTGCAATTCGCGAATTTCCGCGACTAGGCTGCTTGAGGGGGGCAAATCGGGATGCGCTCAATTGCGACAATTGCCGGAGCGGCGCTGACCCTTTTTCTCGCCGGCTGCGGGCACAGCTCGGATCTGCCGCAGATCGGGCTCGTCAGCGGATCGGATCAGCCGAAGCAGGACGGCGCACCGGCAGGCGAGGGCGTCGAGGTCGCCAACGCTCCACCCATGCCGGACCGCAATATCCGGATCAAACGCCCGGCGCAGATCAAGCTGGCGTCGGCGGCGAGCCAGGGCGCGGCGAAACAGAGCGGCCCGCTGCTATCCACCCTGTTTACCGCCTCGGCCTATGCTCCGGACACCTCGCAATGGGAAAAATCGCCGGTCGACGTCTACACCCAGCTTGCTCAGCAGATCCGCGCCTGCTGGTTCACGCCAGGTGCCTCGAAGCTGCCGAATTACGGCTTTCAGGCCCATGTCGAGCCCGGTGAGTCTCAGGATGCGATGATCTACATCTATCAGAAGGCGACGGATGGCGGCCGCGGTCTGATGGCGTTCAAGATCGATATCAGCGCCGGTCTTGGTGGATCGACGGTGAAAGCGGAAAACCGCAAGCTCGACGAAAAGCTGGATAAGGCCTTCAAGGCCGATCTGGTGCGCTGGTCGAAAGGCAACCAGAGCTGCGACGGCTGAAGCGCGGGAAGCCGGCGTCTCGTGACGCGTGAGCTGCCGGTTTTGGCGCAAATTCCGCCGGACCAGGGGTGATGCCGGCCGTGGCCGATTCGGCACGGCGCAATAACGATCTGCAGAGCCGGCGGTTTGCGGCGGCTATCTGCTTGAATTTTGACAATTTCGCTTCTTAGCGTCATGAGCGGGGACGGCGAACGCCATGGGGGACGGGATTTGCGCAAGATTCTGACAGGGGGCGCATGCCTCATCGCCCTGTTTGTCAGCGCTTGTGCGCATACCGACGCAACGATCTCGCGTGTCGAAGGCTCCGAGCCCCAGCGCCTGTCATTCGGCAAGCCGGAGGCCGTCGAGCAAGCATTCGCGGAGCAGATGAAGGCCTGCTGGTTCAATGGCCCGTCGGCTCTGCTCGCCGGCTATCAATACGACACCAAGCCATCGACGCTGGAGACCGGCACCGGCCTCACCGAACTGCCGCAGGTCACCATCACTTCGGGCTCCGGACCGAAGGCGCAGGCCTTCATCGTGCAGTTCTATCCGTTCAATGAGAATACGCTGATCTCGACGCGCAACGT
Organism: uncultured Alphaproteobacteria bacterium; assembly: GCA_963798805.1. Lineage (GTDB taxonomy): Bacteria > Pseudomonadota > Alphaproteobacteria > Rhizobiales > Rhodomicrobiaceae > CAVZCK01. Next base: position 218,425 of record CAWCVC010000010.1, on the reverse strand, counting down.
GTCTTTCCCGACCGAACTTGCGGCGCGGCTGAAGCGCGATGTGGAGACCTGGATCTTCGGCCAGCAGGCGCAATGCGACGATGCTGCGCGGCACGGCGGCGCTATCGCCTCCGGGCCGCTGCCGCAGATTAGCTCGAGCGTGGTTCAGCAGGCCTCGGCCGGCGGCTGGTCGACGAGCCAGGAGTTCCGGCGGCCCGGCTGCGGCGGGCACATATTAAGGCAAGCGCCTGCTAAAAATCGAACGTGGACTGTCCGGGATGAGCGGCCTTCGGCTGAACCCGCAAATGCACGATCTGCTGCCCCGACATCTCGCTCATACGCGCAGCGACCATCGAGCGGTGGCAATGGTTCGGCGACTTCTCCAGACAGAGCAGACAGACGCGCTCATTGGCCGCGAACGCCAAGGCGCGATCGAGCCCTTTGCCTGCCTCCGCCCCGTCGAGATGCTCCGTAAAGATCTCGCGATAGGCCGCCATATGGCCGGCGCGCGCGGCTTCGCGGCCGGCGGGCGGGTTGCCCAGCTCGCGGATATGCGTATAGGCGATGCCATATGAGGTGAGCGCTGCGCTCAATTCGTCGGTCGAAAATTCGTGCCGGCGCGAATAGGGCGACTCGCGGATGTCGAGAAGGCGCGTGACGCCGGATTCCTTCAGCGCCGCGATCAGATTATCCGTCGACGCACCTTCATAGCCGATGGTGTAGATGTCCGGCAAAGGCAAGGGCCGCCCTCCGTCACGTTCAGGCCCCGACAGGCTAGCCGCGCGGAGCGGCGGTGTAAACCGATGAAGCATTCGGAATCCGCAAGCGATGTACAGCCTGCGCCGGCATTATAGAATAGAGCGATAATGGATCGGTCCGATTATACCTTCCGTCCTGCCACGCATGACGACCTGCCGCTCCTGGAGCATTGGCTGCGAACGCCGGAAGTGGTCAGATGGTGGGGCGATCCGGATGAGCAGGCCGCCTTGCTGCGGGACGATCTGGACGAGCCGCGCATGGTGATGCGGATCGTCTCGTTTCGGGGCCGCCCTTTCGCCTATGCCCAGCATTATGGCGTCCATGATTGGCCGCAGCCACATTTCGCTGATCTGCCGGCAGGCTCGCGCGCGATCGATTCTTTCATCGGGGAGCCGCTGATGATCGGCCGGGGTCACGGTTCCATCTATCTGAGGCTGCTCGCCGAACAGCTCGGGGCCGAGGGTGCCCCGGTGGTGGCGATCGATCCCGATGTCGGCAATATCCGCGCCCGCCGCGCCTATGAAAACGCCGGTTTTCGCGGCGGCGGCTGCGTGGAGACTGTGGAAGGACCGGCGATCCTGATGATCTTCGACGTTCAGCCAGCCGAGGGTTCAGCCCCGTAACCCGCCGCGTTCAATGCCGCAGGCAAAAGCCCGAATAAAGGCGTGATGCCTAGCCGCGATATTCCTGCAGCCGCGTTGCACGCAGGCCGGGCAGGCCATGGCGCTGGATCGAGCGCTGCCAGCTCAGGAATTCGTCCACTGTGAGCCTATAGCGGTTGCAGGCATCGCCCAGGCTCAACAGTCCGCCACGCACCGCAGCGACCACCTCGGCCTTGCGGCGGATCACCCATCGCTTGGTTGTGGGAGGCGGCAGATCGGCGATCGTCAGCGGGCTGCCATCCGGCCCCATCACATATTTTACTCGGAGCCTGAATTGTTCGGTCATCTGAAACTCTACACGCAACTGACCACTGCAAAGGACTTTAGCGCAGCTCGCTTAATGTCAGATTAAAGTACAGAGTTAATGAGATATAGAATTCTAAAACCTCTGCGGGAATTCATTAATTCAATGCATCTTATGCGTGAAAATTATTATGAAAGGAAATAAATCCAGGTAGAGATCCCAATAGATAAAGATCATATCCTCAGAATGTGAGCTTGAACAGTTCCGAAGTGGCACAAATGCGTCAACCCGGAAGCCGGCCAATTCACCGCCCATTGGCCTGCGAACTTCCGTATCGCTTTTCGGTGCCGGCTGCCCTAGCAGTCTGTCGGACTGACGTTTGTCTTTTCATCAGTCCGACGGCAATGCCGCTGCGCATCAAGCAGCTTTCAGGGCAAACATCCGTTTCACGTTCCATGCCATGGTGACAAGCGTCCACTCGCCTTTGACATTGTCGAGCCCGCGCAGCAGGAATTGGCGGAATCCGAGCACCGATTTGATGATGCCGAACACCGGCTCGGGTGTGTGTTTGCGCAGGGCGTAGAGCTTTTTGCCTTCGGGCGTCCGCAGACGGTAGGCCATGGCCTCGACGGGCGTTGGATTTTCTGGCGCGGGTGGTGCATCGGCGAAGCGCTCACCGAGGGATCGATGATGGGCATCCCGGGCCAAAGCGAGCAGCGGCTCCAGCCCCGCCGCCACACAGGCCTTCACATTGGCCGCGCTGAAATAGCCGTTGTCGCCGAGCATGATGTCGGCCTTGCCCAGATTTTCGGGCAAGGCGTTGATTTTCGCCAGCATCGGCTCAAGCTGCTGCTTGTCATTGGGCGCCTGAACCACGTCGGTGGCGACGACCAGCAGACTGCCTTCGGCGACCACGGCCTGAGCATTGTAGCATTGCTCGAAACCGCCGCCGGAAATCGGCATGATGCGGGACTCTTCATCCGTCAGATTGATCTGATCGGTTGGTCGCGGCCCTTCCGCCGGCGGCTTGAGCGGCTTGCCGCCGGGCTTTTTGCCCGTGGCCTTCACTTTGGCCTCGCGCGCTGCAAGCTTGGCCTGATGTTCGGCCTGCTCCCGCTCGAAACGCTCCTTGGCGCGCGCCTCGATCTTGGCACGGGCCCCGCTGAGCTTTTGCAGCCGCTCCTCGCACCGGGCAAGTTCATCGGGGATCGACAAGCCGTCGGGAATGGCCGACTGATCCGCCGCCTCGGCCTTGGCCAGCAACTCGGCCACTTCGGCCTTCAATTGCGCCTCGATCCTGCCAGCATGCTCGTAGGAAAGCGCGCTGTGCTTGCTGGCGTTGGCATGGATTTTCGTGCCGTCAAGCGCCACCGTCCCCATCCTCAGTAGGCCCATCTCGCGCGCCAGCAGCAAAATCTGCACGAACAGCCCCTCGATCTGCTTCAGAAAACGCCGGCGAAAGGTGGCGATGGTGTCATGATCAGGGTGATCGTTGGCAGCGATGAAGCGGAACGCCACCGAGTCATAGGTCGCCCGCTCCAGCTTGCGGCTGGAAAACACACCCGTGGCGTAGCCGTAAACCAGAATACCCAGCAAAAGCCGCGGGTGGTAACTCGCCGAACCCGAGCCACGATAAACGCCGCTCATGGCCGAGACGTCCAGGCTGTCGATCAACTCGACAATAAAACGAGCCAGGTGCTTCTCCGGAAGCCAGTCGTCCACCGAGGGCGGCAACAGAAAACCGGTCTGGCGATCAATCAGGCGGAAGTTGCTCATCAGCGCCGGCTCCCAAGGCAATGGAGAATCAATCGCGATACCCTACCTCGCAACAGACGCCGCCGTTAAGCCCGACAGGCTGCTAGTGTCGCCGCCAGCAATTTTGGAGGGCTGTAATGAGGCGCGGTCGGGCGCGGCGGATTTTCCTATGGCTTCTGGCGGTCGTCCTCGGCCTGCCGCTCCTCGCGGGGGCGACAGCCTATATCTGGTGGAGCCGCAGCCTGCCTCAGCTCGATGGCGAGATCCCGCTCAAGGGGCTGCAGGCGGAGGTCCGGGTCATCCGTGACAAGCATGGTGTGCCGCATATTTTCGCCAAGGACCTCAACGATGCGGCCCGTGCGCTCGGTTATCTCCACGCGCAGGACCGCTTCTTCCAGATGGATATCACGCGCCGGGTCACCGAAGGACGTCTTGCAGAGATCATCGGCTCGCGCGGCCTGCCGGTCGACAAGCTGTTCCGCGCGCTCGACTTCAACGGGCGCGGAGCCGCCAGCTTTGCCGCGCTGTCGCCGGAGCTGAAGGCCTATTTCCGGGCCTATGCCGATGGTGTCAATGCCTGGCTGGAGTCGAGCGGTCAGGCGCTGCCGCTCGAATATACGGTGCTCGGCATGAGTCCGGAGCCATGGCGGCCGGAGGAACTCGGTCGCCTGGGGCAAGACCATGGCCTGGAAGCTGAGTTCGAACTGGCGGCAGGACGCCACCCGGGCCATGCTCGCGGAGCGCTATGGTCGGGATCGTGCCGAGCGTCTGTTTCCGCCGCGCTCGCCCGAATGGCCGGTGACGCTGAAGCCGGAGATCCCGCGGGGACCGGCGCGCGGCGCGGTGTTGTCCTGGCCGCCCGGCGCACCGAAGCTCGCCGCGAACGATAACGCGCTGATCGAGCGCCTGTTGACGCTGCCCTCGATCGGCGCGGGCGCCTCCAATGAATGGGTCATCGACGGCAGCCGCAGCACCACCGGCAAGCCGATCCTCGCCAACGATCCGCATCTGGAGATGGGCATTCCAATCCTCTGGTATCTGGTGCGGATCACCACGCCCGATCTCACCATCACAGGCGCGACCGCGCCGGGCGGACCGCTCGTCCTGCTCGGCCAGAACGAGCACATCGCCTGGGGTTTCACCACCACCGACAGCGACACGCAGGACCTTTTCATCGAGCGTGAGGCACCGGGCCAGCCCGGCAGCTATCTGACGCCGGAGGGGCCTAAGCCGATCCAGACCGACACCGTCACCATCAAGATCAAAGGCACCGGTCCGGTGAAGATGATACGGCGGGAGACTCGCCATGGGCCGGTCATCTCCGACGCGATTTCCGATGCGCGCTCGCTTGCCTCCGACGGCGCCATGATCAGCCTCGCCTGGACCGGGCTCGGGCGCGACGACACGACAGCCGAGGCCTTCTTCCGCATCGACCAGGCGCGCAACTGGCAGGAATTCCTGGCGGCGCTGCATTTCTATCAGTCGCCGACGCAGAACATCGTCTATGCCGACCGCGACGGCAATATCGGCTTCGTCAATGCCGGGTCGGTGCCGATCCGCAAATCCGGCGACGGCCGCTATCCGGAAGACGGCGCTAGCGGCAAATTCGACTGGACTGGCCTGATTCCCTTTGAGGGCTGGCCGCAGCTCTTCAATCCACCGGCCGGCGCCATCGTCAATGCCAATAACGCGGTCATCGGCGGCGACTATCGCTATTGGTTCGGGCGCGATCAGACCGCGGGCTACCGTGCCATGCGCATCATCGAGCTGATCGGTGCGAAGCCCAAGCACGACCTCGCCAGCATGGCGGCGATTTAGATGGACATCGAGGCCACCCATGCACGCGATCTGGTGCCGTTTCTGTTAAAGCTTCAGCCCGAGACGCCGCTTGAGAAGCAGGCGCTCGATCTCATGCGACATTGGGATTTCATGGCGCGCCGCAACCGGCCGGAGCCGCTCATTCTCGACTGGTGGCTGTGGCGCCTGAATAAAGAGCTGCTGAAATCCGGGCTCGACACCATGGCGCCGGTCGTCGGCGTTCTCAATGCCTCCGTCGTCGTCTCGATTCTGCGGAACCCCGCCGGTTTCTGCCATCCGGCCGATGCAGGGGCCGACTGCATGAAGGCTGTGCAGAGCGCATTCCGCCAGACACTCGCTGATCTGTCGCGGCGCTATGGCTCGGATGCCTCGAAATGGCGCTGGGGCGATGAGCATATCGCGGTGATGGAGAACCAGGTGCTCGACAATCTGCCCGGCTTCCGCACGCTGTTCGGCGTCGCCTTCCCGAGTGACGGCGGCTTCTATTCGGTCAATCGCGGCGGCAGCCTCGGCCTGCCCGAGGAGGAGCATCCGCTGTTGCGCAAATCCGGCGCCGGATTTCGCGGGATCTACGATCTCGGCGACCCGTCGCGTTCGCGTTTCATAATTGCGACGGGCGAGAGCGCTCATCCCTTGTCGCGCTTCTATGCCGACCAGCTCCGGCTTTACAAGCAAGGCAAGTCGATCCGGCTCGACGTGCCGGAAGCCAAGCTGATGGCAGACAATAGCGGCGTGCTGATATTCAAGCCTTAGCGCGGCGGCTCATTCGCCCGCGGCTGAAGGAGCGCCGGCCGGCTCGGTTGCTACCGGCGCAGTCCCGGCATCCGACGGTTTCGGCGTGCGCTGCCCGAGCGCGATGATCTCGCCGACGATGCCGCGCCGGAACAGCAGCACGCAGGCGACGAAGATGCAGCCCTGGATCACCGAGACCCATTGGCCGACATCCTGCGCCAGATAGTTTTGCATTCCCACGATGCTGAAAGCGCCGACGACAGGGCCGAAAATAGTGCCGAGCCCGCCGACGAGCGTCATCAGCACCACCTCGCCCGACATCGGCCAGTTGACGTCAGTGAGCGAGGCAAGCTGCACCACGATCGCCTTCGTCGCGCCGGCAAGGCCCGCAAGCGTGGCCGAGAGCACGAAGGCGGCGAGCTTGTAGCGGTCGGTCCTGTAGCCGAGCGAGATCGCACGCGTCTCGTTCTCGCGAATCGCCTTCAGCACCTTGCCGAAGGGCGAGTGGATGATCCGGTAGATGAACAGGAAGCCGGCGAGGAAGATCACCAGCACCACCGCATACATCGCCCAGTCGTTCCGCAGATCGATGACGCCGAAGAGATGCCCCCGCGGCACCCCCTGAATGCCGTCCTCGCCGCCGGTGAATTTCGCCTGCAGCGCGAAGAAATACATCATCTGCGCCAGCGCCAGCGTGATCATGGCGAAATAGATGCCCTGGCGGCGGATGGCAAGCGATCCGGCGATGAGGCCGCAGAGCGCCGCGGTCGCCGTTCCTACGAGAATGGCGATTTCCGGCGTCAGCCCCCAGACTTTCGCCGCATGGGCGGAGAGATAACTCCCCCAGCCGAAATAGAGCGCATGGCCGAAGGAGAGCAGGCCGACATAGCCGATCAGCAGGTTGAAGGCGCAGGCGAACAGCGCGAAGCACATGGCCTGCATCAGAAACAGCGGATAGACATAGAAGGGAGCGGCGATCAGCCCGGCGGCCATCAGCACGAAGGTAATCGTTTCGGCGTTGCGGCGCAGCGCGGACGGCTTCTTCGCGGGAGGATCGGCCATGCCTTCCATCATCCTCTCCGTCCGAAAAGGCCGGCAGGCCGCACCAGAAGCACGATGGCCATGATCACGAAGATCACGGTGTTCGAGGCTTCCGGGAAGAACACCTTGGTCAGGCCCTCGATGATGCCGAGGCCGAAGCCGGTGACGATGGCGCCGAGGATCGAGCCCATGCCGCCGATCACCACCACGGCGAACACCACGATGATCAGTTCCGAGCCCATTTGCGGTGAGACATTATAGATCGGCGCCGCCATCACGCCGGCGAAGGCGGCGAGCGCGACGCCGAAACCGTAGGTGAGCGTGATCATGCGCGGCACGTTGATGCCGAAGGCACGCACCAGCTCCGGATTTTCCGTGGCGGCGCGCAGATAGGCCCCGAGCCGCGTGCGCTCGATGACGAACCATGTGGCAAGGCAGATGGTGAGCGACGCCACGATCACCCAGGCGCGGTAATTGGGCAGGAACATGAAGCCGAGATTCTGCACGCCCTGAAGCGAGTCTGGCACCGTGTAGGGCAGGCCGGCCGAGCCGAAATAGTTGCGCGTCACGCCCTCGACGATCAGCGCCAGCCCAAAGGTCAAGAGCAGACCGTAGAGGTGGTCGAGCTGATACAGCCATTGCAGGAACAGCCGCTCGATGATCATGCCGAGGATGCCGACGATGATCGGCGCGATGATCAGCGCCGGCCAGTAGCCGAGGCCGAAATATTGCAGCAGCAGATAGGCGGTGAAGGCGCCCAGCATATAGAGAGCGCCATGGGCGAAATTGATGATGTTGAGCATGCCGAAAATCACGGCAAGGCCGAGGCTCAGAAGCGCGTAGAACGAGCCATTGATCAGCCCGATCAGGAGCTGACCGAACAGAGCGGCCGATGGAATGCCGAAGATCTCGAACATGCCTGATCCCAGATCGAGAGGCGGACGCGGGTGTCCGCCCCACGCGTTGCGGCTAGATCAGCCCTTCACCATCGGGCATTGATCGTCCTTCAGGGGACGGAAGGCTTCCTCTGCTGGGATCGTGGCCTTCACCTTGTAGAAGTCGCCAGGGTATTTCGATTCCGCAGGCGACTTCACCTCCAGGAGATAGGCAGGATGCATCTTGCGGCCGTCCTCGCGCACGGTGCCCTTGCCGAACAGCGGATCGTCGGTCGGCAGCTTCTTCATCTCGGCGACCACGGCCTTGCCGTCGGCGGCGCTTTTCAGCTCGGTCACGGCCTTCAGATAATGCAGGATGCCCGAATAGACGCCGGCCTGCACCATGGTCGGGATCTTGCCGGTCGCGCCGCGCTCGGCCTGCCAGCGCTTGGTCCAGGCGCGGTTGGCTTCGTTCATGTCCCAGTACCAGGTCGAGGTCAGCGTCAGGCCCTCGGCTGTCTTCAGGCCGAGCGCATTGACGTCGCTGGCGAACACCAGAAGGCCGGCGAATTTCTGCCCGCCTTTGACGATGCCGAATTCGGCGCCCTGCTTGATCGAGTTGATGGTATCGCCGCCGGCATTGGCAAGGCCGATGATCTTGGCCTTCGAGGCCTGCGCCTGCAGGAGGAAGGACGAGAAGTCATTGGTGTTGAGCGGATGGGCGACCGAGCCGACCACCTTGCCGCCGGCCTTCTTCACCGCGGCCGCGGTGTCGTTCTCCAGCGCATGGCCGAAGGCGTAGTCGGAGGTCAGGAAGAACCAGGTGTCGCCGCCGGTCTTCACCAGCGCCGTGCCGGTGCCGTTGGCCAGCATCCAGGTGTCATAGGTCCAGTGGACGGTGTTGGGGTTGCATTTCGGGCCGGTCAGCGCCGAAATAGCCGCGCCGGAGACGATGAAGACCTTGTTCTTCTGCGCCGTGACCTGGCTCACGGCCAGGGCGACGCCGGAGTTCGGGACGTCGGCGATCATGTCGACCTTGTCGACGTCGTACCATTGATTGGCGATCTGCGTCCCGATGTCCGGCTTGTTCTGGTGATCGGCGCTGATCAGCTCGACCTTCACATTGGGATGATCCTTGGTGAAATCGGCGACCGCCATCTTGGCGGCGACGACCGAGCCCGGGCCGCCGATATCGGCGTAAAGACTCGACATGTCGCTCAGCACACCGATCTTGACGTGGATGTCCTCCGCCTGGGCCGTTCCGGCGGCCAGCGTGGCAGCGAGCACCGCCACCCCTAATATCCTTCTCATCGACGTTCCTCCTTAATGTTCAACCGAGGCTATTAAACACCGAGATAATCGTGAAGCTTGCCGACATTGGCGTCCAGTTCGGTGTTGGCGAACTGGTCGATGATCCGTCCGTGCTCCATGACATAATAGCGATCCGCAACCGTCGAGGCGAAGCGGAAGTTCTGTTCCACCAGCAGGATGGTGAAACCCTGATCCTTCAGGGTGCCGATGGTCTTGCCGATCTGCTGGATGATGACGGGAGCAAGCCCCTCCGTCGGCTCGTCGAGCAGCAGCAGCTTGGCGCCAGTGCGCAGGATGCGGCCGATCGCCAGCATCTGCTGCTCGCCGCCGGAGAGCTTGGTGCCCTGACTGGAGCCGAGCCGCTCCTTGAGATTGGGGAAGAGGTCGAAAATGCGACCGATCGGCAGCCCGCCGGGTTTCACCACGGGCGGCAGCAACAGATTCTCCTCGACGCCGAGACTGGCGAAGATGCCGCGCTCCTCCGGGCAGAAGGCGATGCCGGCGCGCGCGATCTTGTCGGAGGTGAGGCCGATCAGCTCCTTGCCGGCGAAGCGCACAGAACCGGTGCGGTTGCCGACGATGCCCATGATCGCCTTCAGCGTGGTGGTCTTGCCGGCGCCGTTCCGTCCGAGCAGCGTGACGACCTCGCCGTCGCGCACGTCGAAGGTGACGCCGTGCAGAATGTGAGATTCGCCATACCAAGCTTGCAGGTCCTCGACCGCGAGCAGGGGCGTGGGCTTGTCAAGCATGGCCGACCCCCAGATAGGCTTCGCGCACCTCGGGATTGGCCGATACGGTCGTGTAGTCGCCTTCGGCCAGCACCCGGCCGCGCGTGAGCACGGTGATGTGGTCGGAAAGATCGGCGACGACGGAGAGATTGTGCTCCACCATCAGCACGGTGCGGTTCTTCGCAACGCGGCGGATCAGATCGGAGATTCGGCGGACATCCTCGCGGCCCATGCCGGCCATCGGCTCGTCGAGCAGCAGCATCTCCGGCTCCAGCGCGATGGTGGTGGCGATTTCGAGGGCGCGCTTGCGGCCATAAGGCAGCTCGACGGCAAGCCGGTCGGCGAATTCGGCAAGGCCGACCTCGTCGAGAAGCGCGAGTGCGCGGCCGTTCAGTACGTCGACGGAGCGCTCGGACTTCCAGAAATGGAACGAGGTGCCGAGCTTGCGCTGCAGGGCGATGCGCACATTTTCGAGGACGGTCAGATGCGGGAAGGTCGCTGAGATCTGAAAGGAGCGGGCGAGCCCCTTCAGCGCGATCTCGTAAGGCTTGTCGCGGGTGATATCGGCGCTGTTGTAATAGATCCGGCCATGCGTCGGGGTCAGGAATTTGGTGATCAGATTGAAGCAGGTCGTCTTGCCGGCTCCATTCGGCCCGATCAGCGCATGGATCGAACCGCGGCGGACATTCAGGTCGACGTTATTAACGGCGACGAATCCCTTGAACTCCTTGGTCAGGCCCTCGGTCCGGATGATGAAATCGTCGTCCATGGACCGCGCCTATCGCTTTCCCGACACATTTCCGCCGGGCCAATCTTTGCCCAGGAAGCCATAGATTATCAAGTCGGAAGCCGCCATCAATAATGAATTATGAGTACGATTGCGGGGCGGATGTGCCGCCGTGAGACGGGCCGAGACAACATCGCCGCCGATCGCGTGGCGCCCGATGAAAAGCGGGTGCAAGCCTTTGAAATCATAAGCGGCAATGGCGCTTAACAAAAGCGTCAGCTTGGTTTGCGGCAAAGCATTGTGTACAATGGAAACTCGCGCTACCATGCGACGGCATCGTTGAGATCGGGGAGTGACATGGCCGACCTAATCACGGGACTGATCGGGGCTGTACTGATGATCGGGTTTATTTACCTGATCGCGGCAAAACTCGACGAGCTTCCCTTGTGGATCGTATGTATCACCGGCATCGTGCTCATGCTTTGGGCCGTGTTTACCGACGACGTTCGGCCGCTCATCGGCCGGGACAAATAGAACAGGCCGGCGCCGCCTGACGCCGCCGCTCGCAAGCCTCATGACATCTGCCCGGCTCAAGGCCGGACGATCGCTTTCCCCAGATATTGCATGCGAGCGCGCCACTCAATGCGCCCGCGAGCGCCTGCGCGCTTTCTTGCCGGCGAGCGACCGGATGAGCTCCGCAGCGGTGCGCATCAGCCGTTCATCGTCGTGCATCGGCCCGACGAGCTGAACGCCAAGCGGCAGACCGTCCTCGCCCTCCAGGATCGGCAGGGACAGAGCCGGCAAGCCGAGCAGCGTCCAAAGCGAGCAGAAGGCCGGATCGCCGGTGCCCCCGAGCCCGCGCGATGCGACGCCGGTCGTCGCGGGCGTGATGATCGCGTCGTACGCCTTGAAACATTCGTGCATCGCCTGGCCGAGCAGCTTTGCCTGATCGATGGCTGCGAGGTAGTAGGTGGCGGAGACCTTGCGCCCCTCGGCCAGAAAATCGCGCAGCGTCTTGCTGGCTGCATCGCCGGCGCGCTCCACGATGGCAGAATGGCGGTGCGCCATGTCGACCGCCATGATGGTGCGCAGGAGATCCCACGCCTTGGCGAAAGGCGGCGGCAAATTGATCCTGTCCGCGGACTCGCCGAGCCGCTCCACCAGCGCCTCGAATGCCTCGCGCGTATCGGGATCGGCCTTCTCCCAGATCGGCGTCGGCATGAAGGCGTAACGCGGCGCCATGGGCGGCTTCTCGGCGGCGATGCGGCGGAAGGCAGAGGCGGCAACCGGCCGCGTATCGGGGTCTTTCGGGTCATAGCCGACGATCGCATCGAGCAGGAGGGCCATGTCCTCGATGGTGCGCGCGAACACCCCTGGCTGATCCAACAGGCGTGAATGGGAGAGCATGCCGGCGCGCGAAATCGAGCCGTGGCCCGGCTTGGCTCCATAGACACCGCAGAACGAGGCCGGGCGGATCATCGAGCCGTTGGTCTGTGTACCGATGGCAAGCGGCACCATGCCCGCCGCGACCGCCGCCGCCGAGCCCGATGACGAGCCGCCGGGCGTGCGCTCGAGATCGCGCGGATTGCGCGTCTTGCCGGGATGATAGAAGGCGAATTCGGTCGTCACCGTCTTGCCGATGATGACCGCGCCGGCCGCCCGCATGCGCGCCACGACGGTGGCATCGCGAGCCGGGCGGCGGCCGGAGTAGATCGGCGAGCCGTGCTCGGTCGGATAATCGGCCGTGTTGATGATGTCTTTCACCGCGACCGGCAGACCGTGCAGCGGCCCGGTGGGCAGGCCGTTGGCGCGCCTCTCGTCGAGCCCGCGCGCCTGCTGCAAGGCGTTCTCGCGGTCAAGATGGACGAATGCTCCGATCTCGCCGTCGAGCGATTCGATACGGTCGAAGCAGGCAGCGGTATATGCCTCCGCCGAAACCTCGCCGGCGACGATCCGCTCACCCGCCTCGACGGCGGTGAGCGATATGAGATCGCGATCCGCCGCCATCTAGTGCCCGTAGATCTGATGCGGCAGCCAGAGCGCGATGCCCGGGAAGATGTAGATCATGACCATGGTCATGAACACCATGAACACGAAGGGCAATGCCCCTCCGAAAATCTGCGTGAGTTGGACATGGGGTGGAGACACGCCCTTCAGATAATAGGCGGCCATCGCCATTGGCGGCGTGTTGAACGAGGTCTGGATGTTCAGCGCCACAAGGATGCCGAAGAGCAGCGGGTCTATATTGAAAACCTTGAGCAAGGGCAGGAAGATCGGGACGAAAATGATGATGATCTCCGTCCATTCCAGCGGCCAGCCGAGCAGGAAGATGATGAATTGGGCCAGGATTAGGAAGCCCGTCGGCGACAAGTGCATCGCCCTGACCCAGGCCTCGATGACCTCGTGACCGCCGAGATAGGAGAAGACTGACGAAAATGTCCAAGACCCGATGAACAGGTAGCAGACCATCGCCGAGGTGCGCGCCGTCAGATAGACGGCCTCCTTCATACGCTGGAAGGTGAGCGATCTGTAGGCGGCCGCCAGTACCAGCGAGCCTGCAGCGCCGACCGCGGCGGCTTCCGATGGCGTTGCGAGACCGAGCAGGATGGCGCCCAGCACCGACAGGATCAGCACCGCGAGCGGGAAGAACGAGGTGAGCAACGCCCAGAACACCACATGGAACGGAACGTCGCGCTCCAATTCCTCCGGCTTCGGCGCCAGGCTCGGATTGATCATCACCCGCGCAATCACGTAGATGATGTAGAGGCTGGCCAACAGGAAGCCAGGCAGGAAGGCGGCGGCGTAAAGCTGCACCACTGAAATGGCGGTCGTGGCACCGTAAAGGATGAGCAGCACGCTCGGCGGGATCATGATGCCGAGACAGCCGCCGGCGCAGATCACGCCCGCCGCGAGCTTGGTATCGTAGCCGGCGCGCAGCATTGCCGGGAATGCCAGCAGGCCCATGAGCGTCACCACCGCGCCGATGATGCCGGTTGCCGTCGCAAACAGCGCGCAGGTGATAAGCGTGGCGACGGCGAGGGAGCCCGGGACGTTACGGGCCGCCATCTGGATCGAATAGAATAATCGGTCGAGGATGTTCGCGCGCTCAACCACATAGCCCATGAACAGGAACAAGGGGACTGCGGTCAGCACGTCGTTCGACATGATGTCGTAAGTGTTGGTGACCAGCAGGTCGAAAATCCGCGGCCCCATTGCGTAATAGCCGAAGAAGATGCCCATCGCCACCAGCGTGAAGGCGATCGGAAAGCCGAGCAGGATGATGATGATGAATCCGCCGAGCTGGATGATCCCGATTTCGGGGTTGGTAAGCGTCATCGGGATGCCCCTACGTGCAGTTCCTCTTCGATCCGCTTCCGGTCAGCCGCTTCGGCGAGGATTGCGGATTCCATTTCTTCGACGTCGTGCAGCCGCTGTGGCCATGCACCGTCGCGGATACAGATGATGCAGCGGACGACCTCGGCAAAGCACTGGATCAGCATCAACGCCGCGGCGATCGGGATCAGCGTCTTGTGCGGATAGACCGGCGCGCCGGTCGGGCTGTAGATGCTCACCTCATGGATGTGCCAGGATTCCTGCGCATAGGGGATGCCATAGATCAGCATCGCGGTGAAACCCGGCGCGAGGAAGGTCAGATAGAGAACGAGATCGATCGACGCCTGCACTCGCGGCGGCAGCAGCCGGTAGACAACATCGCCGCGCACATGGCCATTGCGCGAAAGCGTGTAGGCGCCAGCCATCAAGAACAGCGCGCCATACATGAAATAGCTGAGGTCGAAGGCCCAATTGGTCGGATCGCGCAGCACGTAGCGCACGAACACTTCGTAGCAGGTGCCGAGCGTCATGATGATGATGCACCAGCCGAACGCTTTGCCGACGCCCGCGCTCAGCCGGTCAATAAAGAGAAGGAGATTTTCCACGGAGGGTTCTCGATGATTGGTGCTGCATGCGAAGGAGCCGGGGCAGCCTCACGACTGCCGCCCCGGCGAATTGAGCTTTCAACCGGACCTAGGTCTTCATCGCACCGAAATAGTGCTCATAGGCACCCTTGTAGTCGGCATCGTTGTTGATGTTGTAGAAGCCGACGCGCTTGCCCCATGCCTTCTGGCTTTCGAGCACCTTCTTGATGAATGGACCTTGGTTCGGGTCCGAGCTGATCTGATCGACGACCTTGTCCCATGCAGCGAGCTGAGCCTTGAAGATCGACTCCGGCGTGCGCTTGACGATGATGCCGTGCTTGTTGATCAAGGTTTCGAGGTCACGGGAGTAGATGTCCCAGGCCTTCCAGATATCGTCCGAGTTGGCGGCCTGGCCTGCAAGCTGCAGGACCCGCTGCTGCTCCTTGGCCAGACTGTCATACTTCGTCTTGTTGAAGACGACTTCGATGGCTTCCGACGCCTGATGATAGGAGCCAAGATAATAATACTTGGCCACGTCCTGGGCGCCAAAACGCATGTCCGAGGTCGGGTTGTTATATTCGAAGGCCTCGATCACGCCCTTTTCCATCGCCGGCAGGATTTCCGGTCCGGGCAATTGCGCGACAGCGGCGCCCATGGCCTGCATGACGTTGGAAGCGAGACCGACCGTGCGGTACTTCAGGCCCTGGAAGTCCTCTGGGCCCTTGATCTCCTTCTTGAACCAGCCGAGCGGCTGGGTCGGCATGGCGAAGACGTAGAAGCCGACCACGTTCAGATTGAGGATCTTCTGCGTCAGCTCGTTATAGAGGTCCTGGCCGCCGCCATAATAGAACCAGCCCATGAAGTTGCTGGCCGTGGTGCCATAGCAGGGGCCGGTGCCGAACAGCGAGGCCGCACGGTGCTTGCCGTACCAGTAGGCCGGCACGCTGTGAGCGCCGTCGAGCACCCCCTGCGAGGTGGCGTCCATCACCGAGAACGGCTTCACCACCGCACCGGCATTGAGATAGTCGATCTTCAGCCGGCCGCCGCCCATCTCATTGACCTTGGCGGCATAATCCTTGCCGTAGTCGTTGAGAATGTCCTGCGCGCCCCACGCGCCCTGCATCTTCAGGGTCACGGTCTCTGCGCGCGAGATTTGCGGGAACGCGATGGTCGCGGCCGCAGCCCCGCCCGCCACAGCGCCGCCTTTCAAAAATCTCCGGCGACTGACTGCTTTAGGTTTCTTCAACTCTTTCTGGGACATGACTTCCTCCTTCCATATCCAGCAACTGCCCGGTTTTTGGGCAAGCGGACCCTTTACGCGCTGGTTTTTTCCAGCATCACCCGCAGTTCTACCGCCCGTTTCGATGGGCAAAATCCCGCATTATGTTACGCCATCACATCTGAAAACGATGTTGCCTGCAACCCCCCACTTAGTTGAAGTGAGTTAATGTCTTAGCTTGTTGTCACAGCACTCCGTATGGCGGCTCGCGTCCTGATAGAACAGCATCTATATTGTCGAGAGCGGCGAAACCCATCTCGTTGCGCGCCTCGATCGTGGCCGATCCGATATGCGGCGACAGGAAGGCGTTCTGCAGCTCCAGATAGCCTTGATGGATGCGCGGCTCGCCGCGGAACACGTCGAGCCCCGCGGCCGCCAGGCGGCCCGATTTCAGGGCCGCGATCAGATCGTCATCGACGACGAGATCGCCCCGTGCCGTATTAACCACGATCGCGCCTTGCGGCAGCAACTCGATGGTCCCGGCGTTCAGAATGGACCGGGTATCAGTCGTCGAGGGCGCATTGAGCGAGAGCACGTCGCTGACCCGGGCAAGGCTCTCGAAGCTCTCGTGATAGGTGGCGCCCAGCTCTTGCTCAGCCGGCAGACGGTTCCGGTTGTGGTAATGGATGACCATGTCGAAGGCGCGAGCGCGCTTGGCGAGCGCCTGGCCGATCTTGCCCATGCCGTAGATGCCGAGCCGCTTGCCGTCGAGCCGGCGGCCGAGAAGCTGCATGGTGTGCCATCCCGACCATTCCCCATTGCGCACCATCGCCTGGGCTTCCGTTGTCCGGCGGGCGGCGTTGAGGATGAGCAGCATGGCGATTTCGGCCGTCGCGATCGTCACGGCGTCAGGCGTGTTGCCGATGCGCAGACGGCGTTCCCGCGCCGCGTCGAGATCGATGTGATCGAGGCCGGCGGAAAAAGTGGAGACGATCTTCACGCTTGCCGGCAGGCGCCCGATGACGTCCCGCGTCATCTTTTCGCTGCTGCAGATCATCAGCGCGGCGGCGCCGTCGGCGAGAGCAAGTAACTGATCGGGCGAGAGAATTCGGTCGTCAGGGTTCAACGCGGCGTCGTAATTGCGGCTTGCGCGCTCCTCGACGGCCGGTGGGAAGCGCCGTGTCAAAATGATCCTTTGCCGCTCAGACAAACTTCACCTTCCTAGGACGCTCACGAAAGGCTATTTTCCACGATATGGAAGGGCATACCGAATTGCCTTTAGGTGATTAGCATGAAAATTCAGAATAATGGAGCAAAAAACGTCCGTCCGGCAAAGGAGCAGCCGCCGGATGGACGCGGCGACACAGTCCAGTCCTTGACGCGGGCGCTCAGGCTTTTGAACGCGATCGCCGAGAGCGACCAGGGCCTTAGTCTGAGCGCGGTGGCGCAGCAGGGCGGGCTCGCGGTCTCCACCACGCATCGGCTGCTCAGCACGCTTCAGCAGGAACATTTCGTCCGCTTCGACAGTGAGCGCGGCGTCTGGATGATCGGGGTTCAGTCCTTCATCGTTGGCAATGCCTTTCTTCGCTCGCGCGACCTGACCGGCATCGCGCGCCCCATCATGCATGAGCTGATGGAGAGGAGCGGGGAAACCGTCAATCTCGCAGTCGAGGATCGCGGCGAGGCGATCTACATCGCCCAGATCGAGTGCCGCAAGACCATGCGGGCCATCGCAAGGCCGGGTGGACGGGCGGCGATGCACGCCTCCGGCGTCGGCAAGGCGCTGCTGGCGGCGCTGCCGGACGACGAGGTCCGCCGGATCGTTGAGCTTCAGGGTCTTGCAGGCGCGACGCCAAAGACGATCACCGATGCAGGCCGCCTTAAGGCCGAGATTCAGGCGATCCGCAAACGCGGCTTCGCCATCGATGACGAGGAAAACGCTGTCGGACTGCGCTGCGTCGCGGCGGCCATTCGCGATGAAAATGCGAAGGCGATCGCGGCAGTCTCCCTCTCCGGCCCGACGGCGCGGATCGACGATGAGCGGCTCCAGCCTCTTGGCGACGCCGTACGCGAAGCGGCTGCGCAGATCACCGAGGCGCTCGGCGGGACCAGCGCGACACGGGCTTGATCCCCATCAATGCTATTTCCACATTGCGGAATAGCATCCTATTTTGTTGTCACACCGCACCGTGTGTGTTTAGCTGAATCGAAAAACGATAAAGGAGGCCGTTCATGGCTGCGATTGAACATGGGTCCGCGGACCTGAAGCTTCCGGCTGGTATCGAGATCAAAGGGGCTGTCAAGCCCGGTTATGAGCGCGTCCTGACCAAGGAGGCGCTCGGATTCGTCGCCGCGCTCGCCCGAGAATTCGAGCCGAGGCGCCGGAAGCTCCTGGAATGGCGGGAGCACCGTCAGCACGCGCTCGACGAAGGGGCGCTTCCGGACTTTCTCCCGGAAACCTTGGACATCCGCGAAGGCGACTGGACCATTCGCGGCATCCCGCAGGATCTGCTCGACCGGCGCGTGGAGATCACCGGGCCGACCTCGCGCAAGATGATCGTCAACGCGCTGAATTCTGGCGCCTCCTGCTTCATGGCCGATTTCGAGGATGCGCTCTCCCCGACCTGGGACAATATCGTCGAAGGCCAGCTCAACCTCTCCGATTACTGGCTCGGTCAGATCGACTTCGCCGAGGAGGACTCGGGCAAGGAATACAAGATCACCGGCAAGCCCGCCGTGCTGATTGTCCGCCCGCGCGGTTGGCATCTGCTCGAGCAGCATATTTTCGTCGATGGCCAGCCGGTCGCCGGCGCTTTCGTCGATTTCGGACTCTATATGGTCCACAACGCCAAGCGCACGCTACAGAAGGGGAGCGGGCCTTACTTTTACCTGCCCAAGATCGAGCACCACAAGGAAGCCGAGCTTTGGAACGACGTCTTCGTCAAAGCACAGGAGACGCTCGGCCTGCCGCTCGGCACGACCAAGGCAACGGTGCTGATCGAGACGCTGCCGGCCGCCTTCGAGATGCATGAGATCCTGCATGCCATGCGCGACCATATCGTCGGGCTGAATTGCGGCCGCTGGGACTATATTTTCTCCTACATCAAGACGCTTCGCGCCAAGCCGGAATATCTGCTGCCCGACCGCGGCCAGGTCGGCATGGACCGCGCCTTCCTGAAGGCCTATTCGGAGCTGCTGATCAAGACCTGCCACAAGCGCGGCGCTTCCGCCATGGGCGGCATGGCCGCCTTCATTCCCAACCGGCGCGATCCGGAGGCGAATGAGCGGGCGCTTGCCGCGGTGCGCGAGGACAAGCTGCGCGAGGTGCGCGCCGGCCATGACGGTACCTGGGTCGCGCATCCCGACCTCGTGCCGGTCGCCAAGGAGGTCTTCGACCAATATATGCCGCAGCCGAACCAGCTGACGAAAATGCGCGACGACGTCCAGGTCGCGCAGGCGCAGCTTCTCGAAGTGCCGCAAGGCACACGCACGGAAGAAGGCCTGCGCACCAATATCCGAGTCGGCGTGCAATATATCGAAGCCTGGCTGCGCGGGAACGGCGCGGTGCCGCTCTATAATCTGATGGAGGATGCGGCGACGGCGGAGATCTCGCGGACGCAGGTCTGGCAATGGATCAAGTATGGCGCCGAGCTTGAGGACGGCACGACCGTGACGCGGCAGCTTTTCGACCAGCTTCTCGCGGATGAGATGACCAAGCTGCGGGAGACGCTCGGCAGCGGCGCCTTCGATCAGGGCCGCTTTAAGGAAGCGATCGATCTCTTCAAACGGCTTTCGACGTCGGACACGCTGGAGCCCTTCCTGACGTTGCCGGCCTATCAGCTGATTGCCTGATTGCTACCGGGGGTGGCGAAGCGATCCAGCCCTTCGGGGAGGAACCGGATCGCTTCGCCGTCGCTCCAGGGGGCATTGGAGCGGGGGGCAAGATTGAATTCTGAGGGTCGTTCAGTAGCTTTGCTGCGTCTTGTCTTTATATTGCTGCGCTCTCATCGATTTGCGCGTGCGATCCCACACATTTGAACTTAAATTTTCTGCATCTTTTAAATTTCTCTCGGAAAGCTCGTTCAGCGGAGCCGCTGCGCTGGGCGGAAGCTGCTCGGCCTGCTTCTTGAGATAGGCCGCATTCTCCTGCAGCACGCGTCTGGCTTCATCGACCTTGCCGCTGTCGCGCAGGGTGACGGCCTGCTCGTTGCGCTCGGTGGCGATCTGGGTCGTCACGCCGGCGACCACCTCCTTGTTGACGCTGCCCCTCACCTCGGCTTCGGAGCCGCTGAAGCGAAGCTTTGCCTTCTCTTCCAGGCTGGCGCGCTGCTTGGAGGCGAGGTCGGTATAGTCCACGCGGACGCGGGCGGCCTCCGCCGAGCCACGAGCGCGCTTGCCGTCCACCTTCAGCTCGATGACGACATATTTCTCCTGTTTGCCGTAGATCTGATTGAGCTTCAGATGGACCTTGCCGTTCTCGATCCTGGCTTCGCGGCCAAGGGCGCGCATCGGCTCGAAGCCGTCCGGGCACTCGATGATCACATCGACATCGCTGCCGACCGCGGTCAGCACGTCGCCGAATTCCTCGTTAAAGATGCGCACGAGATCGTCCGGATGCTCGACGAAGGCGTGATTGCCGTCGCTCGCCAGGGCCAGCCGGGTCATCAGATCTTCATTATAGCCGAGGCCAAGCCCGATGGTGGTGATGGAGATGCCCTTCTCGGCCGCTTCCCTCCCCAGGGCTTCCAGCTCGCGTGGCGAGGACGGGCCGACATTGGCGAGACCGTCGGAGAGCAGAATGACGCGGTTCACCTTGTAAGGGTCGAGGAAGGGGCGCAGCTCGCGAATGCCCTGGCTGACGCCGGCATAGAGCGCGGTGCGGCCGTTCGCCTGAAGATGGCGGATCGCGCTGCGCATCTCCTCGGTATCGCGCAGACGCGCCGCCGGGGCGAGCACATAGGCATTGTCGCTGTAGGAGACGACGCCGAGAACATCCTCATCGCCGAGGCGTTCGACCGCCATCAGCGCGGCCTCCTTGGCCTGGTCGATGCGTTCGCCTCTCATCGAGCCGGACTGGTCGATGACGAGCATGATATTGACGGGGATGCGCGCGCCTTCCTCGCGCGGCGCCAGACCTTCGAGGCCGACGCGCAGATAGATCGTCCCGCTCTTGCCTTCCGGCATGACGGTCTGGCCAAGATCGGCGCTGAGCTTGACGGACTGGCCGGCTTCGGTATTGAGGGAAGATGCTCCGAGTAACCCGAGAGCGACGAATGCGGACAGAAATGCGCGCTGCATCTTGATCCCCCTTGACTGTTGCCGCCGGACAACTTTGTTGGGGCAAGTTAGGACGGGCGATATGAACGCAAAATTAACGTTTCGCTTCGCGCAATTCCGCGCCGGCTGAGGATGCGTCAACCCGTGCCCCGCGCCTCTTCACGGTTTCACAAGCAATTGAAACTAGGCTTTCACGGGTTTGCCTCTGTCGCAGAACGGTGACCGGGATGGATGCGAAACAGCGCCTTTCGTCGTTGCACGATGCACGCGAGATTTTCTTCAAGGCGCTCAAAACTCACGAGCACGAGATCTACAAACTCGGCTATGAGGACGGCTTCAGCGCCGGCTGGGACGCCGCGCTCCAGCGGCTTGCAGAGTTGAGGCCCCAGGCCGCCTTTTCGCCGGCCGGCGGCGGCGACGTCAGTACTCTGCTTCAGGGCGACGAGGAAACCCCGGCCCAGGAAACGCTCCTGACCATCATCTCGAAGACGCCGGGCCTGCAGCGCCAGGAGATCGTCGACATGGCGCGCAAGACGCTCTCCAGTCTCAGCGAACGCACGGTGCGGACCGCTCTCCAGCGCATGAAGAATGCCGGCGAACTCCATGTCGCCGACAGCAAATGGTATGTCAGCCGCAGAAAGAAGCCCGCCATGGGCGCCGGCGATGCCTCGGCTTAGGCCCGGCGGCTAGAGCCCGAGCAGAGCCGCAACCTTCGCGATGGTCGCCGGAGCGTCCGCGCGGGCATCGGCGGCGAGCCAGCCAAGCGGGGCGCCGGTGGTCTTGGCGAGTTGCTCCCTTACGATCAGCGCATCGGCATCCGAAGCATCGTCGCGGCGCTCGGTAACGCGGCGGATCATCTGCGGCCCGTCGGCTTCGAGCCAGACAGCGCGCAAGGCAACCCCGGTCCCCCGCGCCAGCGCCAGAAGCGCGTCGCGGTGGGGCGCCTCCAGGAAGGTGGCGTCTATGATGGCCGAGTGCCCGGCGCGCAGCACGGCGTCGGCCTTGGAAAATAGCCGCTCGTAGACGGCTTCATTGGTAATCGCCGCATAGGCTTCCGGACCGAGACGGTCGGTCGGCGCGGCGCCGAACATCATTTTGCGCTCGATGTCGCTGCGCAAATGGATGGCTCCCGGCACCGGCCCCAGACGCGGGGCTAGGGCACGGGCGACCGTGGTCTTGCCGGTCCCGGAAAGGCCCGCGATTGCCAGAAGCCGGGGATGGGGCGGCGAGATCATGGCCTTGGCCAGCACGGCATAGCTCCGCGTCTCCTCAAGCAGCTTTGCGCGCTTGCCGTCGCCTGCGACCGCCAGCCCGTCGAGCCCCACCATGGCCCGAACACCGGCACGCAGCGCGAGGAAGAATGGCAACAGAGCGAGGCCCGCCCATTCGATGTCCAGGACTTCCCGGCGGAAATATTGGTTGAGGATCACATTGGCCTCGGCGCGAAGGCCGCGGTGCCAGAGATCCATGATAAGAAAGGCGAGATCGTAGAGCACGTCGATGGTTGCCAGATCCTCGTCGAACTCGAGCGCGTCGAAGATGCAGGGCTCGTCGTCGATCAGCACGATGTTCTTCAGATGCAGATCGCCGTGACAGCGGCGCACGAAGCCGGCGTCGCGTCGCGCCGTCAGGAACCCATTGCAGTTGCGGATTGCGGACGAAAGTGATTCGCGGGTTCCGTCGAGGCGGAGATCGGCGAGTTCGGGGTGGCCAAGCGCTTCGGTGACATTTGCGGTAACCTGCGCCAGGCTCTTCGGCCAGGCGGCGCCCGTGGCGCGCGGCGCGGCGGCGTGAAAGCCGGAGATGGCGCGCGCCAGCTTTTCGATGAGCGCGGGGCTGAGTTGCCCGGCATCCGCCAATCGGTCGAATAGCTGACTCTGATCGAAGCGGCGCATTTCGATCAGCCAGTCGGCGACCTCGCCGTCAGGGCTGTCGCCAATCCGCAACGCGCCGGCTGCGTCACGTACGACCGGCAGCACGCCGAGATAGAGCTTCGGCGCGGTGTGGCTGTTGAGAGCAACCTCCCGCTCGCTGACCGCACGGCGTTTGTCGAGGCTTGAAAAATCCAGATAGGCCAGCGTGACGGCGCGCTTCAGCTTGTAGGCGCGGTCGCCGACCAGGAAGACGATGGCGGCGTGCGTGTCGATTCGCTCGACGGTGTCGGCCCCCAGCGGATAGCTCTGCGGCCGCATCAGGAAGCTGATGACTTGAGACTGATCCTCTGCCTGGTCGGCCATGCTGTTCCGTTTCGCCTAATTCACGATCAAGTCACCATAAAGCAAAATGCACGGCAGGCGCTCTTTGATCCCGCTCAAGACGGCAAAGCAAAATTTTTCTCTCACCGCCCGGAGGACGAAGAATAATGTGTCCCGCCGGCATCTTTCCTCGTGAATTGACGCACCCGTGGCGCGAAACCGTGTGTTCTAAAACCTTTCCTAACCTTTTTGATTAAGCTGGAGGTAATGCGACCAAAAGTTGCAATCCTTTCACAGGACGATACCCCATGTGGGAAACTTTAACGAACGGATTCACGTATCTGACGGAGCAAAGCACGCAGAGCCTCATCGCGCTGTTCTGGTTCGTTATTGTCTTCGAGCTGCCGCGTTATTCGTTCATCTACACGACCGCCGGTCTGATGCTGCCGTTTCAGATACGCTATGACCCGCTGAAGAAAAAGCCGCGCGTCACCGCCGTCATCGCCGGACATAATGAGGCCGACGTGATCGAGCGCTGCGTGCTGGCGCTCCACGAGCAAAGCTGGGTGCCCGACGAAATCATCATCGTCAGTGACGGCTCGACCGACAACATGGCCGGCCGCCTGCGCGATCTTCAGCGGCGCGGCCTCGTCACCCAGGTGCATTCGACCGCGCTGCGCGCCGGGAAATCCGCCGCCACCAACCTCGCCGTGAAGAACGCGACCGGCGATATCCTCATCAACATCGACTGCGACTGCACGCTGGACCGCTACGCCTTCGAGCGGGCCTGCGAGCCATTCAGCAATCCAGCCGTCGGCGCGGTGGCGGGAAACGTCGTGGTGCGCAATCCGGACGCCAGCTTCGTCGCCGGTTATCAGAGCGTCGAATATCTGGTCATCCTGTCGCTCGGCAAGCGCGGCGGCAATATCACCAATCAGGTGACCTGCGCTTCGGGCGCGTTCGGCGCCTTCCGGCGCCAGGCGCTGCTCGATGTCAGCGGCCTCGATGCTGGCGGCGGGGAGGATCTCGACGTCACGCTGCGCATGCGCAAGGCCGGCTGGCAGGTCCGTTTCGCGCCGGAGGCGATCTGCTACACGGACGTGCCGGTGACCTTTCGCGCCTTCATCCGCCAGCGCTTCCGCTGGGAGCGCGACGCCATCCGCCTACGCTATCGCAAGCACCGGGATCAGGTCAGCCCGTTTTCGCGCCAGATGCGGCCTTTGGAGCTGATGCATCAGCTCGAATTTCTGGCCTTCGACGTCGGCGCGGCGCTCGCGATGCCGGTCTACCTCGTCTGGCTATTCACCACCTATGGCGACACCGCGCCTGCTGTGCTCATCGCCGCCCAGCTCGGCATGTTCGTGCTCGATCTGGTGTCGGTCTCGCTGGCGACCCTGGCGACGCCGAAAGTGCTGTCGCTGCGTCATCTGCTCTACATGCCGGGCTACAGCGTGCTTAACAGCTATTTCATGCGTTTCGTCCGGCTTGCCGCCTATTTCCAGGAATGGGTGTTCGACGCCTCATACGCCGACAGCTACGTGCCGGCCAAGGTGCATCTGCAGCGCTATTAGAGTGCGGACCCTAAATTGGAATTGAATGCGGTTTTGCGTCGCATTTTTCCGAAAACCGCTTCGCACTTTTCGGTCGGATGCGCTAGACGCGCGGTTAGACCTGCGGCGTCGCGCCGGTCAGGGCGCGGGCGAGCACCGGCGTATCGATATTGCCGCCGCTCATGATCAACCCGACGCGCTTGCCGCGCATGGCCGCGCCTTCCTTCATCAAGGCCGCCAGAGGCGCGGCGGCAGCGCCTTCGGCGATGTTGTGCGTGTCGGCATAGAGAGCGCGGATCGCCGCGGCGATCTCGTCCTCGCTGACGGTGACGATCCGGGCGGCGCCCTTCTGCATGATGACGAAGGCTTGCGGGTCGGGATCGCGGCAGGCCATGCCATCGGCGAAGGTCGCGGCGCTGTTGCCGGGCAACACGCGCCCGGCTTCGAAGGAGCGGGCCACAGCCGGGGCGTTTTCCGCCACGACGCCGATGATTTCCGTCTTGAGGCCGAGCAGATCGCGCACGGTGATCATGCCGCAAATGCCGGAGCCCATGCCGATCGGCGCATAGGCGGCATCGAGATCGGGCTTAGCGGTCAGGAATTCGTGCGCATAGGTGGCGACGCCCTTGACGAGGTCCGGATGGTAGGGCGGCACCATGCGATAGCCGCGCTCCTCGGCAATGCGGGCTGCATGGCCGCGGCTCTCGTCGAAATCGCGCCCGGCGATGATCAGCTCGGCGCCGAAGCCGCGCATGGCGGCGTTCTTCTCGACCGAATTGCCCTCCGGCACGACGATCACGGCGTTGAGACCGAGACGGGCAGCGGCAAGCGCGATCGACTGGCCGTGATTGCCGCGCGTTGCGGTGACGACGCCTTCGAGCCCCGGCTCCTCCCGCATCAGTCCGTCGAGAAAAGTGAGGCCGCCCCGGATCTTGAAGGCGCCAATCGGCGTGTGGTTCTCGTGCTTGACCCAGACTTCGCAACCGGTCCTCGCCGCGAGGAGTGGCCACGCATAATGCGGGGTTGGCGGCACGACGGGGCGGATGAGG
Source organism: uncultured Alphaproteobacteria bacterium (assembly GCA_963798805.1). Classification (GTDB taxonomy): domain Bacteria; phylum Pseudomonadota; class Alphaproteobacteria; order Rhizobiales; family Rhodomicrobiaceae; genus CAVZCK01. Next base: position 192,587 of record CAWCVC010000010.1, on the reverse strand, counting down.
CCGGCGGCGTCCTCCAGCTCGGCGAGGCTGAACAATGGCATGGTTTAGCTCTCCTTCGCTGAATGCGATTGCGTGTGTCGTCGGCTGTACCCTTTGACGCAAGCGAGACGTGACGCCCGGATGCGGCCATTCTTAGGTCGCCTGCGTGGAGGTAAAAACAATTGTTTGTGTTTCGTGCTTCCCGACAATGGCCGAAGCGCCGATCGAACGGCGCCGGACATGAAAGGGAGGCCAGAGCAATGAGCGGGGATCAAAACCCTCAGGCCGTTTACGAACAGAGTGAGAAAAAAGAGGAGGAGGAACGCAAAGGCATCTTCGCCTGACCTCGCCCGCTTCCGCTGAGACGCAAGGCGCAATTGCTGGGCGGCGGGTGCGAATTTGCGCCCGCGCCTCACTCTCGCCGCCTGGCAGCGCGATTGTTTTTCCTACATAAACACCCGGATTGCGCTTGGGAAAATCCCGAAACAAGACTATTTTCCCGGCTTCGTAACCGTCCGCTTGCGGATATTGGGGACAGCTCATGGTTGTGCTGGTAACGGGTGCGTCAGGGCTTCTCGGCCGTGCTATTACGCGCAGCTACCTGGCCCAGGGCGCGCCAATCCGGGCCGTCGGACGCCAGACCGAAAAGCTGGAGAACCTTTATCCCGAGGGCGTCACGCCATTCGCATGGGATTCGGCCGAGCAGGAGTTCCCGGAAGCCGCGCTGGACGGGGTCAGCACGATTTTTCATCTGATGGGCGAGCCGGTCGGCGGACGCTGGACCAAGGCGAAGAAGGCACGGATCGTCACCTCCCGCGTCACCAGCGCCCAGAAGCTGGCCAGGGCGATCAGCGGCGCGCCGATCAGGCTGATCTCGGCCTCCTCCTTCGCTATCTATCCGGGCCGGCGCGGCGAGGATTACACTGAGGAGACGAAAAACGACGGCGCGGCCAGGACCTTCATTCAGGCGACGCTGAAGGCCTGGGAGAATGCAGCCCTCGGAGCATCGAGCGGGGAGACCAAGGTCAACGTCATCCGCTTCGGCATGGTCTGCAGCTCGGAAGGCTATCCGAGAAAACTCGTGCGGCTGTTCCAGCGCGTCGGCGGCCTCATTATCGGCGACGGTGAGCAGATTGTGCCGATCGTCGATATCGACGATGCCGTGAAGATGATGCGCTGGGCCGCGGAGGGCGGGGCGGCGGAGGGCGTCGTCAATTGCGTCTCGCCGGAGCTGCCGCATTTTCGCGAGGTGGCCGAAATCCTTGCCGAGGCGCTGCGCACTACCATCAGGCTGCGCATTCCCGACTGGCTTGCGAGGCGGATTCTGGGCGGCAGCGCCGATTATTTTTTGCTGAGCTACGATATACGGCCGGAAAGAGCGCTGGCGCAGGGCTTCGGCTTCGGCCATGAACAGCCGAGGGAAATCCTGCGCCGGGCGCTCACGCCTTATATGGCCGCATAAGCGCGGAGCGTCGCGAGCCCGCTTACTGCGCCGCTTCCGGAATGCCGGCCGGACAGGAAACGCCCGTGCCGCCGAGCCCGCAATATCCGAAGGGATTCTTGGACAGATATTGCTGGTGATAATCCTCGGCGAAATAAAACTCGGGCGCGTCGCGGATCTCGGTCGTGACCGGGCCGTAGCCTCTGGCCTTCAGCGCGCTCTCGTAAGCCGCTTTCGACGCCTCCGCCTTGCGCTTCTGCTCCTCCGAAAAGGTATAGATCCCGGAGCGGTATTGCGTGCCAACATCATTGCCCTGGCGCATGCCCTGGGTCGGGTCGTGGCTCTCCCAGAACACCTTGAGAAGCTGGTCATAGGAGACCGTCTTCGGGTCGAAGACCAAGAGCACCACCTCATTGTGGCCCGTGCGCGCGCTGCAGACCTCCTGATAGGTCGGGTTCGGCGTATAGCCGCCCGCATAGCCGACGGCGGTGACATAGACGCCTGGCAGCGGCCAGAACGCCTTTTCCGCGCCCCAGAAGCAGCCCAGGCCGAACATCGCCTTCTCGGAGCCTTCCGGATACGGACCTTTCAGCGGCGCCTTGTTCACATGATGGCGCGCCGCGGTCGGGATCGGCTCGCTGCGGCCCGGCAAAGCGTCGCTCGGCTCGGGCATCTTGGTCTTCTTGCTGGTAAACAGTCCCATGGCATGTCCTTCTCAGAGCTTGGGCGTGCTCGCCATAATGTAGGATTTCCCGGCGCGCGTGTCAGGGCCGACCGCCGAAGCTGACGCGCTTTTGATCCTGCCGAGCGTCCTCCGCGGGCTGACGCATCGACGGTTTTACCGCCGTCGATCGGCCGAAATCACGGCGTTTCACGCCGGTTTCAAAGCCCATCACGGCCTTGAGAGGTCTACTTCCTGCACATTCGGACCGCTCCTATGTCTCCGGCTGTGGCCCGCATGGGGAACACACGAAAGCAGATCAAAACAGGAGATGATCATGAAGACTCTCATCCGCTCTGCGCTCGTCGCTCTGGCTCTGGTCGGGACCGTTTCGGCCGTTGCCGCCAGCCCGAACCCGTCGCTCGACGCCAGCCATTATTTCGAGGCGCAGCAGCACGACGGCAGCTAAGGCCGTCGGTAATCAAACAAGACAGCCCTGGGCCTTCCGGGGCTGTCTTGTTTTCGAATGGCGTCAGATGCCGTCCGGGATCGAGGGACGGGGCGGCCGGTAGCCGGCGAGATAAAGTAGCGTCCCGAGCCCTCCTGCGACCATCCACGCCGGCATGACCAGAACCGTCATCAGCAGCGGACTCCAGAGATAGGGGTTCGCGCCTGAGATGAACAGGCGCGTAGCCTCCATGCGGTCAGGTGCGAGCATCTGCCAATGCTGCTCGACGGAGGTGAAGGCGAGATGGCCGTTGTCGGCGATCATGCGCGTGCCGTCATAAGCGAGCGCGGCGATCGCAAGACACAAGAAGAAATACCCAATAAGCCGCAGGATCATGGCCCGTCCCATGTCCTTCTGAGAAACACAGAGCCCTTGGTATCAAGGACCGCGCGCCCCCGCAACATCACCTTTGGATCTCCGGCGACGGCGCTTGCGCTCCGAACGCGCAACGCTATAGTACGCCGCACCGGAGAGGTGGCCGAGTGGTTGAAGGCGCACGCCTGGAACGCGTGTAGGCGGGAAACCGTCTCGAGGGTTCGAATCCCTCCCTCTCCGCCAGCACTCCTTATCAGTAAGCCGTTGAAATGATTGTATTTTTCTGGAGATTGCAATCGGCGTTCCCACATTTGCTCCCACATCGTGCAATCGCATGGAAGGCTGAGCGCGTAAGCCGAGGCGCGTCTTGAATCCGCAAAGACATCTCGAGGAAATCTCCGCGAACCTAAATGCTGGATCTCCCCTCGTTGAGGCGGCCATTTCGCCCAGGCTGGCCACAGCAGGACCAATCTTCGAGACAAGTCGGACCAGTTCGGACTGCCGCGAGATGCCGGCCTTGCTATCGAGATGGGTTCGCGCGGTGGTGGCAACGCCGCCGATCAGGAGTTCATGCGATAGCCGAGTTGAGCGCTGGAGCGCCAGTGTCGCTTGATCGATCATTGACAGCCTTCCTCCGGCGTTGGTAACCCGCTGCCCCCGTGGGCTGGTTGGCGCAAAGATGAGGGCAATGCGCTGGTGCATTCTGGCTAGGTCCGTGATGGCCATCATGGTCGTCGGCATAGCCGCGGACATCGTCCCCTTCCATGCCTTGGAGCTGCTCAAGGCACGCTTCGGATACGTCGGATACGTCGGATACTTCGGTGGCTTCGGCGCGGTATTAGTTGTGATGCTGTCGGTGGTTTCGTGTTTCCCCGCTTAACGTCCTTGAGCGGGGGCTCTTTATTGTATCTCGGCACAGCCTGCGCACGACAGTTTTATCGTGGCCAGCGTCTGTCCAGCGCTTCCGATCGTCGCGGGTGAACCTGACAGCCGAAGAGAAGCGATAACGCCTCGTTAAGACGCGTGGCCGTGTGCGCTCCTTCTGGCCCATCTTCCCATTTCGCCACCGTTCTCGGTTCTGTCCGCAGGCGGTATCAGAAAGCGGTCGTGCTGACCCGCCGAGAAAGCCTGGATGTGCGCCATCACCGTGGCTTGAACTTCGACCCTCAAAAGGCGGCGATCTCGTTTGCTGCAATTGGGACAGACCATGACGGAAACCTTGGCGCCATATCGGCCAGCTCGGCATAGGTGTAATTGGAGGCGCCGAGCGGGTACTCTTGGCCGGTCATCGCATCGAAGACCGGCACGGCGTCACCGGGGAAGCGATCGCAAGATTGTCGATTTCAAGAAACCCGACATGAGGTTGACCATCAATCTGTGGGATGCCGCCACCGGCCGAGTGCTCCAGACCTTCGCGGCGCAATCCGACGATATCCCATCCATTGCCGTATCACCCAACGGCGCCCGCATTGTATGGGGCAGGAGAGAGGGGTCGGTCAGAGTTTGGGGACCGACAATGGCGGCCATCTCGTCCGTGCCTTCGTCTCCAACGCGCTGGGAAAGCGGTTCAACCCGATTACCGCGATCGCGATCTCGCCCGACGACCGCCTTCTCCTGTCTGTCGAGCGCGACGGCTCGATGATGAAGCTCTGGGAGGTGGCGTCCAGGCAGCTGGTACGCAGCTGGGAGAGCCGCGCATCGGTGCATTCGCTGGCCTTCCTGCCGGACGGCAGGCGCATTCTGTCCGCAGGCGGAGACTCCACGTTCAGCCTGTGGGATGTGACGAGCGGCAGGCTCATTCACGCCTTCGAGGGGCATGCGGCCGAGGTCACATCGCTCGCAATCTCGCGCGACGGCCGCCGTATCCTGGAAGCCCACCACCCCCACCCAAGATGCGTTGGTAAAATCTGTTGTTCGGATTTCAATCGCATTGCCCTCCCTGATCGAGGAAAAGCTGCAGCCATCCGTTGAACTTACCGTCGGCAACGGCCGGTGCCGGAGCAAAATCATAGCCGGAATTTCCAGCAGCGCCGAGATTCTTGCCGATTTTGTGAAAAGACGATCCCGGTGCTCCCAGCGTAAACTTACCGATAATCCCATTGTGACCGCCATGTCCGCTTCGGCCGATGCCGGGGACGGAAGGCGGCAGTTTCCGCTGGAGGCGCGCTTATGGCGAAAATCAACGTCAACGGCAAAGCCGTCGAGGTCGATGCCGATGGATCGACCCCGTTGCTCTGGGTGCTGCGCGAGCATCTCGATCTCACCGGCACCAAATATGGCTGCGGCATCGCGCAATGCGGCGCCTGTACGGTCCATGTCAATGGCGAGGCGCAGCGTTCCTGCGTGCTGCCGCTCGAGTCCGTGGCGGAAACGGACAAGATCGTCACTATAGAAGGACTGTCGCCGGATGGCTTGCACCCCGTGCAGAAGGCCTGGCTCGAACTGGACGTGCCGCAATGCGGCTATTGCCAGAGCGGCATGATCATGGCTGCAGCCGCGCTTCTGGCGAGAAAGCCCAAGCCGACCGATGAAGACATCAACGCCGAGATCACGAATATCTGCCGCTGCGGCACGTTCCGCCGCGTGCGGGCGGGTATTCATCTTGCGGCAGAGAGCAAGGCATAGGAGCGGGCCATGACGAGCACATTCGACGTCACGCGACGCGGCTTCGTGATCGGTGGAGCTACGGCCGGATTGGCTCTCGGGTTTCGTATCCCCTTCGGCAGCGGTGAGGCGCTTGCCGAAACCGGCTACCCCGATGAGATCAACGCTTGGGTGGTTGTGAAGCCCGATGACCAGGTTGTCATCCGCATCGCTCGTTCGGAAATGGGGCAGGGCACGCTGACCGGTCTCGCGCAGCTCGTAGCCGAAGAGCTGGAATGCGACTGGTCGAAAGTGACGACGGAATATCCTACGCCCGCCACTAATCTGGAGCGTGGCCGCGTTTGGGGAAGCTTCTCGACCGGAGGCAGCCGTGGCATTCGCGAGTTGAATGAATATGTGCGGCAGGGCGGCGCGGCGGCGCGCGAAATGCTGATCGCGGCGGCGGCCCGCCAATGGGGCGTTCCGGCGAGCGAGTGCAAGGTCGACAAAGGCACGATTACGCATTCCGGCTCGGGTAAGTCGACGACTTACGGCAAGGTCGCAGAAGCTGCGTCCAAGCTGGATGTACCGAAAGATGTAAGGCTCAAGGACCCGAAAGACTGGACAATCGCAGGCCAGCCGCTCAAACGCCTCGACACCGCCGACAAGCTGACCGGCAAGCAGATCTACGGGATCGACATCAAGCTGCCCGGCATGCTCAATGCGGCGATCAGGCAATGTCCGGTTCTCGGCGGCAAGCTGGTGTCATTCGACGACTCCAAGGTCAAATCGATGCCCGGCGTGAAAAAGGTCGTTCAGGTCGATGACAATGCTGTCGCCGTCGTCGCCGAGCGCTGGTGGCAGGCCAAGACCGCACTCGATGCAATGCCGGTCGTATGGGACGAGGGCCCGAATGCCAAGGTCTCCAGCGCGTCCATTGCCGATTTCCTCAAGGAGGGGCTGACGGCGAAGGAGGCTTTTGTCGGCAACAAGGTTGGCGACGCAGACGCCGCAATCGAAAAGGCCGCGAAGAAGGTCGAGGCCGTCTATTCCTATCCTTTCCAGGCGCACGCCACCATGGAGCCGATGAACGCTACGGCAAGATGGACCGAGGACAAGTGCGAGGTCTGGTGTCCGACGCAGAATGGCGAGGCTGCGCTTGCGGCCGCTGCCGAAGCGGCCGGCCTGCCGCCGCAGCAATGCGACGTCTACAAGCTGCTGCTCGGCGGCGGCTTCGGGCGGCGCGGCGCCGTCCATGACTATGTCCATCAGGCCGTGCTGATCGCCAGGGAGTTTCCGGGCACGCCTATGAAGCTGCTCTGGACGCGCGAAGAGGACATGACGCATGACTGCTATCATCCGATCACCCAGTGCAAGCTGACGGCCGGTCTCGACGAAAACGGCGACATTACCGGTTTGCGCATGCGGATCTCTGGACAGTCTATTCTCGCAGGACTGATGCCGTCTCGCCTGCATAACGGCGCCGACATGGTGACCTTCCAGACGCTGTTGCCGAAGGGCGAGCAATCGATCAGCTACACCTTCCCCAACCTCTTGGTCGACCATGCCATGCGCAATCCACATATCCGGCCGGGCTTCTGGCGCGGGGTCAATGCCAATCACAACGCCATCTATATGGAATGCTTCCTCGATGAGGTGGCCCATGCCGCGGGCAAGGACCCGCTGGAGTTTCGCCTGAAGCTGATGGCCAACTATCCGAAGAACGCTGCCGTTCTCAAGGCTGTCGCCGAGAAGGTCGGCTGGGGCAAACCCGCGCCGAAGGGCATCTATCGCGGCCTTGCGCAATGCACTGCTTTCGGCAGCCATATCGCGGGCTGCTCGGAGGTCTCGATCACCGGCGGCAAGCTGAAGATCCACCGGATCGTGGCGGCCACCGATTGCGGTCATGCGGTCAATCCGCAGCAGATCAAGGCTCAGGTCGAAGGCTCCTTCGTCTACGGACTCTCGGCTATGCTCTATGGCGAATGCACGGTGAAGGACGGCGCCATCGAACAGCAGAATTTCGATACCTATCCGGTGATGCATATCGACGAGATGCCGGAAGTGGAGGCGATCGTCATGCCGTCGGGCGGCTTCTGGGGCGGGGTCGGCGAGCCGACCATCGCCATCGCCGCGCCGTCCGTGCTCAATGCGCTTTTCGCGGCGACGGGCAAGCGCATCCGCTCGTTCCCGCTCAAGCATCACGATCTGAGCAAGGTTTGAAGTCGTTCGGACTAGCGCTGGCCATGGCCTGGGGATTTGCCGCGATCGGCGCGGCGAATGCCCAGCGACCGGCTGAGGCGGCAATCCTGCGCTATGAGGTGCGCGGCGATGCGGTGCCCGCCCCGCTCGGCGGACTGCTAGGCGATGCGGCCCGAGGCAAGGCCATCGTTCTCGACCGACGGCGCGGCAATTGCCTGATCTGCCATGCCTTTCCGATTGCCGGCGAGCCGTTTCCGGGCGAAATCGGTCCGTCCATGGCCGGGATCGGATCGCGGCTGACGGCCGGTCAGATCAGACTGAGGCTGATCGACCAAAGCCGGCTCGACCCGGACACGATCATGCCGCCCTATTACCGGGTGAAAGGACTGACCAATGTCGCGCCCGAATATGCAGGACGTCCGGCGCTCAGCGCCCAGGAGATCGAAGACGTCGTGGCTTATCTTGCGACCCTGAAGGAGTGAGGATGCCGACGCGCAGACAGATCATTATCGGCGCTGGAGCTGCGGCGGGGCTGGCGATGCTCCCGCGCGCCGGGCAGGCAACGACGGAGCTGCGCGACAAAGTCCTTGCCGAGCTGACGAAAGGCGCCCCAATCAAGGACTCCCGGGTGACGCTGACCATTCCTGGCATCGCCGAGAATGGTCTTTCGGTCTACACGACGGTCGCCGTCGAAAGCCCGATGACCGGGGCCGATCATGTAAGGGCGATCCACATCCTTTCCGAGAAAAATCCGATCGCCCATCTGATGACCTTTCATCTGACGCCGCGCTCAGGCGTCGCCAAAGTATCGACCAATATCCGCCTTTCGGCTTCGCAAGAGGTCACCGCTCTGGTGGAAATGAGCGACGGCACGTTCTGGCGCGATCGCAGGAAGATCGTCGTCGCGATTGCCGCCTGCATCGACGGCGGATAGGAGGAAGCGATGGCACTCGCCGCGGCGCGCGTCTCCATGGCCGAAACGGCCAAGAAAGGCGACATCGTCGAGATCAAGTCTTTGATCCGGCATCCGATGGAGACCGGCTACCGGGTCGATTCCGTCGGCAAGCCGATCCCACGCCATATCATCAAGCGCTTCAGCGTCAGCTATAGCGGCGTTGAGGTGTTTAGCATGGACCTCACCCAGGGTGTTGCAGCCAACCCGTTCATTGCCTTCTCCACGGTCGCGGTAGAGACCGGCGAGCTGGTCTTTACCTGGGAGGATGATCGCGGCGCGGTCACGACCGTCCGCAAGACGCTCACGGTTGCCGGATGAGCGCCGCCACTTATATGGCATCTCACAATGTTCACGTCGTCCCGGCCGGCCGGCCGGCTGAGCCGGGACCCATTGGCGTTTCCGCAATCGCGGCGCGCAGTCGTCAGGCGAGTAGGCCCCGGCTCCTTGGCCGGGGCGACGAAAATCGAGCATCCCGCGGGCGACGAGTAAAGCGCTGCGATGCCGACGCGATTCAACTCGCGCTTGCGTTACTTATTGCACTGATCGCTCCGCTCCCCGCCCGCGCCGAGCCCCTTCCCTCCGGCACGACCTTCCTCACCGACAATCTCAAGGCGCAGCAGGCTGACGAAGCCACAAATCCCGGAATGCTGTGGGTCGGCGAAGGCGGCCGGCTCTGGGACCTGCCGCAAGGGGCGGCTAACAAAGCCTGCGCCTCCTGTCATGGCCGGGCGCAGGAGAGCATGAAGGGCGTCGCCACGCGCTATCCGGGGGTCGATGCCAGGACCGGCAAGCTGCTCAATCTGGAGGGCCGCATCAATCTTTGCCGAAAGGACTATCAGAAGGCCGAGCCCTATGCCTATGAGTCGGACGAACTGCTGAGCCTCACGGCATTCATCGCGCGGCAGTCGCTCGGCATCCCGATGCATGTGGACATCACCGGCGCGGCCAAGCCATTTTACGAGGCGGGCAAGGCGTTCTTCTATCAGCGCCAGGGACAGCTCAACCTGTCCTGCGCCATGTGCCATGAGAACAATGCGGGCCGGCATTTGCGCGGCGACACGATCAGCTATGGCCTCGGCAATGGCTATCCGGCCTATCGGCTGGAATGGCAGACGCTCGGCTCGCTGCACCGGCGTCTGCGCGCCTGTTCGCTGGGTGTGCGCGCGATCCAATTCGATTATGGTTCCCCCGAATATCTTGATCTCGAGCTCTTTCTCGCCAAGCGCGCCGAAGGTGTTCCGATCGAGACGCCGGCGATCCGGAAATAGGGAGGGCAAATGCTGACGCGCAGGCATTTTCTGATGGGCGGGGCGAGCTTGGCGTCTGGGGCGGCTGGCGGCTTCCCGAAGCCGGCGCTCGCCCAGGCCAAACCGAAAATCGTCATCGTCGGCGGCGGGGCCGGCGGCGCATCCGTGGTGCGCGGCCTTGTGGAGCAGGCGAAGGGCGCGTTCGAGATCACGCTGATCGAGCCGCAAGCCACCTATACGACCTGCTTTTTTTCCAATCACTATCTCGGCGGCTTCCAGCCCTTCGACGTCCTTCAGCACGGCTTTGCCGCGATCGCCGCGCTGCCGGGCGTCACCGTCGTTCACGACATTGCGAAAACCATCGACCGTGCGAAGCGTGAGCTAACGTTAGCTGGTGGCTCGGTGCTTCCCTATGACCGCCTCGTGCTCTCGCCCGGTATCGCCCTGGACTACGGTTCGGTGCCCGGATGGTCGAAGGATGTGGCGGAGAAAATGCCCCACGCCTGGCTGGGGGGAGCGCAGATCATGCTGCTGAAACGGCAGCTCGATGCCGTTCCTGACGGCGGTCTGATCGTTGTCATGGCCCCGGAAAACCCCTATCGCTGCCCGCCGGGACCCTATGAGCGCGTTTCGGTCATGGCCTATGTGCTGAAAACCACGGGCAGGACGGACACGCGTATCGTCATTCTCGACCTCAAGGACAAGTTCTCCAAACAGGCGCTCTTCGAGCAGGGTTGGGAGAAATATTACCCCGGGGTGGTCGAATGGCTGCCGCCGATGATTCATGGCGGTATTAAAAGCGTCGATCCGGAGACGATGACCGTGGTGACGGATTTCGAGAGCTATAAAAAGGCCGATCTCGTCAATGTCATCCCGCGCCAGACAGCGGCGCAGATCGCGGTCGATGCCGGGCTGACGGATGCGAGCCGCTATTGCCCGATCGATCCGTTCAGCATGAAATCGGCCTACGACGCGAATGTCTTCGTGCTCGGCGACGCCTGTATCGCTGGCGACATGCCGAAAGCCGCCTATGGCGCGAACAGCCAGGCGAAGGTGGTCGCGCAGACGATCGCGAAAGAGCTGCTCAACGCTGCTGCCGGCGATATCAGCTATCGCAATCGCTGCTGGAGCGTCATCGCCGCCAATGACAGCGTGTTCGTTGGCGGCAGCTACAAACCGACACCGGCAAAGATCGAGCAAACTGCGACCGACATTTCAGGATTGAACGACAGTGCCGAGACACGCCGGGCAAATTACGAAGCTGGCGCAAGCTGGTATGCCGATCTGACATCCGCCCTCTATGGCTAAGGCGCCGGCGCCGCGAAACCTTGGATCCCGCGCTCTCGCCGAGCTAGCCCGCCGCTTTCACCCATAACCGGCTCTAAAGCCCGTAATCCTCCGGCTTGACCCCCGCTGCCCGGGCGGTGTCGCAGATGCTGGCCCAGCCGTCCTCGGGGAGGGGAATGCCCTCGCGCAATCGCATTGCCCGCTTGCGCCGTTCGGGCTCGCCCGGCAGCAGCACTTCGCCGCCCGGCGTTGCCGGCCGCGAGCCCTTGACCCAACCGAGATAGCTCCGGGCTTCGGCGGTCATCGCCTCGGCGAGACCCAGCCCGTTCGGGTCGATATAGAGGGAAAGCATGCCGTTGGCGATCTGCCGCTCCTCCGGTCCGGCGCAGCCCGATGCGGTCAGCGCCCCGGCAAGCAGCTCGCAGATCAGCGCAAGGCCGGAGCCCTTGTGCTCGCCCATGGCGCGGATGGCGCCGGTGCCGGCTCGCATGCCGCGATGGCTGGCATTCTGGCCGTCGCCATAAAGAACGCGCGGATCGCCGCTGAGGCTGCCATCCTCGTCGATCAGCACACCGGACGGCAGGGGAGTGCCGCCATTTGCGGCAACCATGACCTTGCCCTCCGCCACCATTGAGGTGGCGAAATCCAGAATGACCGGCTCCGAGCCGGCCATCGGGAAGCCGACGGTGAATGGCGCGGTCGAAATGCGCCGCTCCACGCCGCCGAACGGGGCAACCCATCGGCTGCCGGCGACATTGACGAAATGCACTGAGATGAAGCCGGCCGCCGTTGCCATTTCCGCCCAGTCGCCGACGCGTCCGATATGGCCGGAATTGCGCACCGCGATCACGGCGACGCCCAGATTGCGCGCCTTGGCGATGCCGAGCTCGACGCTTTGCGGCGCAATCGTCTGGCCGAAGCCGAACTGTCCGTCGACGAGCGCGAAAGCGTCGGTCTCGCTGACGACGCGCAAATTTTGCCCCGGCTTGACCTGTCCCTCCCGCAGCCACAGCACGTAGCGCGGCGTGCGCAGGACGCCGTGACTGTCATGGCCGGTCAGATTGGCGCCCATCAGATTGCGGGCGATCCGCCCCGCCTCCGCGGCGGAGCAGCCTTCGGCTTCAAAAATATCTGCGATCAGGCGCTGCAGCGGTTCGACAGGCAGCAGAATCATGACCGTCTCGCGGCGGCAAGGAAGACGGTCCCCTCGGACATGCTAAAGCACCACCCCCGTATCGGCATCGATCAGATGCATGTGCTCCATATTGGCCTGCACCGGCATGACGGCGCCAGCATCGCCTGCGCTGGTCGGCTCGACCCGGCCGCAGATCTCGGTGCCGTTGACGGTGAAATAGACCATCGTCTCCATGCCCATCGGCTCGACCACGTCGAGCGTCGCCGGAAACGTCGCGCTCTCGCCGCCGCCATTGGCGCGTTTCTCGGTGATGTGCTCCGGGCGTAGGCCGAGCACCAGCTCCCGGCTGGACGCTTTCGTATAGCGGGCCGCCTTGGCGGCCGGCACCGGCAAGGCGATGGCGTCGGAGATGCGCACGCGTACGCCGCTGCCATTCTGCTCCAGGCGGCAGGGAATGAAATTCATTGCCGGCGAGCCGATGAAACCGGCAACGAAGCGGGTGCGAGGCTGGTGATAGAGCTCCTGCGGCGTGCCGATCTGCTCGATCCGGCCGCCATTCATCACCACGACACGATCGGCGAGCGTCATCGCCTCCACCTGGTCGTGCGTGACGTAGACGGTCGTGGTCTTGACCTTCTGATGCACGCGCTTGATCTCGGTGCGCATCTGCACGCGCAGCTTGGCGTCGAGATTGGACAAGGGCTCGTCGAACAGGAAGACCTTCGGGTTACGCACGATGGCGCGCCCCATGGCGACGCGCTGGCGCTGACCGCCGGAGAGGGCCTTGGGACGGCGGTCGAGCAGCTCGGTAATGTCGAGGATGTGCGCAGCGTGCTCGACCCGCTGGCGGATCTCGGGCTTGGGCAGTTTGCGCAGCCGCAGTCCGAAGGACATGTTCTCGAACGCCGTCATATGCGGATAGAGCGCATAATTCTGGAACACCATGGCGATGTCGCGGTCTTTCGGCGGCAGGTCGTTGACCACCTCGCCGCCGATGCGGATGTCGCCCGAGGTGACCTCCTCCAGTCCTGCAATCATCCTCAGCGTTGTGCTCTTGCCGCAGCCGGACGGCCCGACCAGCACGACGAATTCATTGTCCGGAATGTCGAGGTCGATGGCCCGGACGGCTTCGACGTCATCGAACCTTTTGACAACCTTGCTCAGCACGACGTCGGCCATGAGCTCAACCCTTCGTGGCGCCGGCGGTGAGGCCGGCAATGTAATAGTCCATCAGGAAAGCGTAGATGATGAGCGGCGGCGCCGCGGCGACCAGCGCGCCGGCCATCAGCATACCCCATTTATAGACGTCGCCGCGGATGAGGCTCGTCACCGTGCCGACCGTCAGCACCTGCTGATCTGAGGAATAGAGGAACGCCATCGGATAGACGAACGCCGCCCAGGAGACGGTGAAGGCAAAGATCATCGCCGCGATAATGCCGGGCAGCGCCACGGGGATGAAGATTTTCAGGAGCATCTGCATGTGGCCCGCGCCGTCGATCAGCGCCGCCTCGTCCAGCTCTTTCGGGATCGACTGGAAATAGCCGATCATGATCCAGGTGCAAAAGGGCACAGTCAGTGTCGGATAGACCAGCACCATGCCCCAATAGGAATTGAGCAGGCCAACCCATTTGACGATCTGGAACATCGGAATGAACAACAGCGTGTCCGGCACCAGGTAGGTGAGGAAGATGCCGGTCGCGAGGATGCCCGATCCCCAGAAACGCATCCGCCCGAGGGAAAAAGCGGCGAACACGCTGACCACCATGGTGATCGCCACCACGCAGATTGTGACGATGGCGGTGTTCTTGAAATAGATCAGGAAATCCGTGTTGTTGAACAGGATCCTGAACTGATCGAGGGTGAGGCCGTCGGCTATGATCCACGGGTTGGTCACCATACGCGCCATTTCCGCGTCGCTCTTCAGCGAGGTGACGATCATGTAGTAAGGCGGCAGGAGGAAGAAGATCGCGAACATGATCAGGAAGACATAGCTCGCGATCAGCGCCCAGCGCCGGCTGCGGTGGAGGCTGGCGCGCGAGCGCCGCCTCGGCATGTTGGAGATTGCGGCCGCGGTGCTCATCAGATTTCCCTTCCGCGCTTGCGCACGCCCCGCAGGATGAAGACCGCTGCGATCGCCAGGATCGGGAACATGAACAGCGATGTGGCTGCGCCCAGCGGCAGGTCGCCGGAGCGGATGCCGAGCAGGAAGGCGTAAGTAGCGAACACATGCGTCATGTTGCGCGGACCGCCTGCCGTCATGATCTGCACGATGTCGAAATTGGCGAAGGTCACGATCAGCGAGAACAGCACGGTGATGGCGATGATATTGCGCATCATCGGCAGGGTGATGTGGATGAAGCGCTGCCAGGCATTGGCGCCGTCGATGGCGGCCGCTTCATAAAGCTGCTCCGGTACGGATTTGAGCGCCGCCAGATACATGATCAGGAAGAACGGCGCGCCGTACCAGACATTCACCAGGATGACGGAGAAGCGGGCCCAATAAGGATCGGACAGCCAGGGGACCTCCTGGAAGCCGAGCCCGGCCAGGATGTAGTTGAAGGCGGAATGCGTCGGGTCGAATAGCCACCACCAGCCGAGCGAGGAGAGCGCCAGCGGGATGACCCACGGCACGAGCAGCATGCCGCGCCATTTGCGCTGCCCTTTGGTCGGCAGGTTATTGATCAAATGCGCGGTGACGAGGCCGATCAGCGCTTTGAAGAACACCGCCGAGAGCGCGAAGATGGCGGACTGCTCGACCACCATCCGGAACGTGTCGCGCGACAACAGGAAGCGGAAATTGCCGAGGCCGATGAAGCGCGTCTGCGACTTGTTCAGCATCGACAGATAGATGGAGTAGAGCGCCGGATAGATGATCAGGCAGCCGATGATGAGAATCAGCGGCAGGCACATCACGAATGCGATCGTCGAGCGGCGGCGAACGAAGCGCTTCATCCTGCTGCGAGTCGACACGCTCGGTGCCCGCTCGCTGGCGTACCTCCAGGATTCGACCGTCTGTGCCATGGCGGAATACCTCGAAAACCAGGCTATGGGCCGGCACCGGAGGTTTGACGTGCCGGCCAGGACCGGCACGTCGTTTTCTCCGGCAAGGCTTGCTGCTTCAGCTCCGCAGCGTGCCTTGGAGTTCGTTCTCGGCCCATGCGATCACGTCGTCGAGCTTCTCTTTGCCCTGCGTGAACTTGGCGATCATCACCGTATTGATCGCCTGATTATAGATCTGCGCGCCGACTTCCGAGCGGGCCGGGGCGCCGGCGATTGAGGTCTGCTCGTCGCCGCGCGGCGGATAGCCGTAGACCGTGCCGAGCGGCGGCTCGACCTTCTTCCAGGTATCGAGATCGTACATGCTCTTGAATGAGGGAAGGTCGTAGCCGATCGAGGCATCGACGAGTTGGGCGACGGCTTCTTTCTGTGAAATATAGGCGAGCAGCTCCTTGGCCGCGGTCTTGTTCTGGGAGAACTGCCAGACGCCGTAAAATTGCGGCAGCTGCCCGACGAAGCGGCCTTTCGGTCCCTTCGGCACCGGATGCGTCCAGCACTGCTCGGCGACCTTGATATTGTCGCGCTTGGCGACCGCCCAGGCGCTCGGCGGGTTCATGATGCCGGAGCCCTTGCCGGAAATGAGCCAGCGATTGTTGCCGGCGTCGTCCCAGGCGAACACTTCGGGCGACATGGATTCGACGATCTTGCGGGCGACCTCCATCGCCTGCCGGGTCTCGTCGGAATTGATCTTGATGTTGTCCTTGGCATCGACGAAGACGACGCCATAGGCGTTGAACAGGCCGCCGACCCAGTCGACCGCGTCGGAGGTCTGGCCCATGGGCAGGCCGACGGGGAAGCCGGCCTTGCTCAGCTTCTGCGCGCCCGCGACATAGGCGTCCCAGGTCCAGCCGTCGATCTTGGCCTTGTCCCATTTCGACTCGTCGGCCGGGAACAGGTCCTGCACGTCGAGCCCGGCATGCTGCTTCCACAGGTCGATGCGCGAGCAGCACGGCTTCACCTGGCTGCCAACGGTGGTCGGGATGCCGCGCCATGTGCCCTTGATCTTGGCGAGGTACTCGGCAACCGGGCTGATCGGCCCGTATTTCTTGATGAGGCCATCGACGAGGTCGTCGAGCGGCTCGAGTTGGTCCTGATGGATGCGGATGTTCCAGTCGCGATGGGACATGATGTCGTGACCGGTGCCGGCCTGAGCTTCGGCCGCGGCGGTCAGCTTGTCTTTTTCGCCCTGCGAGGTGATGAAGTCGATCTTGACCTCGACCTTGTTCTTCTCGCCCCATTCGTTGCAGAGCTTGATCAGCGCCTTGTTAGCGCCGGGGACCCAATGGTCCCAGCAGCCGAGGCTCAAAGTACCGCCGGCGGCGTAAGCACGGCTGACATAGGGCGAGGCAAGGGCTGCTACGGAACCAAGTGCGGCCGTCTTGAGAACGGCGCGCCGCGACAGGCGTTTATAGGCCATTTTCTTCCTCCCAATGATGCTGTTTTTTGTTCGGCGTTTCGAAAATGATACTCGCGCGGCGGGAAAAGGCTAGCCAAATCAGTCCGGCGGCCCAAATCAGGGGGTTGCGCATTCGGCCCTCGATCATTCAGGTGCAAGGCAATGCTTCGATCCATCCTGATTTTCGCGGCAAGCTGGCTTCTCGCCGCATTAGGCTCGCCGGCCGCGATCGGCCAGTCGCTGCAACTGCCCTATGTGGTCACCCGGCCTGCTGACGACGGTCCGTTCCCGGCGGTGGTGATCCTGCACGATTGCTCGGGGCTCGGCCCACCAATAGCCAAATACGTGTTGCTAGTGGAGCTTTTGAATTTGACATTTGAGCGCCAGCCTAGCCGCCACCGGTACTCAAATGTCAAATTCGCTCCACTAGCAGGATGGCGGAGCTTTTCCGCCGGTGGTAATTTGAAGCGAACGGCTCCTTGAACAAGACCGTCGGGATGAAGCGCAAGGAGTGGCCATGGCAGACTCCCTTTGGTTGGACCGCCGCGATCTCTTCAGGCTCTCGTCGGCGGGCATGGCCGCGGCCGCAATAGCTCAGGCCGTGCCGTCAGCAGCGCAGGCGCAAATAGGCAGGATCGAAGCGGAAGAGCACTGGGTGATGAAAGGCCCGGTGAAGCTCTACGTCTATCGCAAGCGGCAAGTCGGCGGTCAGGCTTCGGCTCAGCCGCCGCTGTTCCTGGTGCACGGCTCGACCTTTTCCAGCCGCGGCAGCTATGATCTGCAAGTGCCCGCACAATCGGGCTTTTCGGCGATGGATCACTTCGCCGGGCTCGGCTACGACGTCTGGACCATGGACCACGAGGGCTACGGCTTTTCCGCCAGGACCGACAGCAATTCCGGCATTCTCAGCGGCGTCGAGGACCTGAAAGCCGCCATGCCGGCGATCGAGCAGGCGACCGGCAAGAAGACGGTGACGATGTTCGGCGAGTCCTCCGGCGCCATCCGGGCCGGTGCCTTCGCCAATGCCGAGCCGGCCCGCGTTGCGCGTCTCGTGCTGCACGCCTTCACCTACACCGGCGAAAACGCGCCGGAGATCGAGCGGCGGCGCAAGCAGGCCGACAGTTACCGGAAAAAGCCGCGCCGCCCCTTCGGCATGGCGCAGATTCAGAACATCTTCAACCGCGATGTCGCCGGCAAGGCCGATCCCGCGCTGATCAAGGCGCTTGCCGATTTCGAAATGCAGTTCGGCGACAGCGTGCCGACCGGCACCTATCTCGACATGGCCGTCAACCTGCCGATGGTCGATCCGGCAAAGCTCGATTGCCCGGTCTGCCTGATCCGTCCGGAGCATGACGGTAACGCCAGCGAGGCGGAGCTTTACGCCTTCTTCGCCAAGCTCGCGACCAAGGACAAGGAATTCGTCATGCTGCGTGGCATGACGCATGGCGGCGGCATGATCGGCAGTCAGCGCGAACGGCTCTGGCACACGATCCATGCTTTTCTGAGCTGCCCGCCGGCGCCGGCGGCGTAAGCCGGCGAACGCTTCGCTCCACAGTCGCATTCACATGGGCGCTTGCGCCCAGGCTGAATATCGCCGCCGGCCGCTCATGCCGGGGCCGTAAGGGAGGGTGTACAATGTCGCCTCGTCTGCTCGTTCCTGCGCTCGCCGCCGTTCTGTCCTGCTCGGCCGGGCACGCCTTCGCCGTCGACCTGCCGCCGGGGCCAGGCAAGGAGACCGTCGCCGCGGTTTGCGGCGGCTGTCATGACATCAACCGCATCCGGGTCGGCTACACGCCCGAGGGCTGGCACACCGTTGTGCGCATGATGCAGAACTTCCAGGCGCCTGTGCCGGCCGATCAGTGGCCCGTCGTCACCGAATATCTGGTCAAGAATTTCCCCGAACGGCCAAGACCGGCGGCGAAACTTATCGACGGTCCGGCCAAGGCCAGCATCAAGGAATGGCCGGTGCCGACGCCGGGTTCGCGCCCGCATGATCCGCTCGCCGCCTCGGATGGCTCGATCTGGTACACCGGCCAACTCGCCAATGTCCTCGGCCGTCTCGATCCGAAGACGGGCGAATTCAAGGAGTTCCATCTGAAGCATCCGCAGACCGGCCCGCACGGGCTCGTTGAGGGCAAGGACGGCAAAATCTGGTTCACCGGCAATTTTGCCGGGTATATTGGCGCGCTCGATCCAAAGACAGGCGATGTGAAGGAATATCCCTTGCCTGACCCAAAGGCGCGCGACCCTCACACCATAACTGTCGATCAGAACGGAACGCTCTGGTTCACGGTGCAGCAGGGGAATTTCGTCGGCCGGCTCGATCCTGCGAGCGGCGAAATCAAGCTGGTTGCGCCGCCCACACCGAAAGCGCGCCCCTATGGCATCCAGATCAACGCCAAGGGCATCCCGTTCTTCGTCGAATTCGGCAGCAATAAAATCGCCAGCATGGACCCGAAGACCATGGCGATCCACGAATATGTGCTCCCCGACGAGAAGGCGCGCCCGCGCCGGCTTGCCATCGGCAATGACGGCGTCATCTGGTACACGGATTTCGCGCGCGGCTATCTCGGCCGGCTCGATCCGGCAACCGGCAAGGTCAGCGAATGGCCCTCGCCGAGCGGCCCGAAATCGGAGCCTTACGGCATCGTCCTGACCAAAGGCGCGCTCTGGTATTGCGAGTCCGCCGCCAAGCCGAACACCATCGTGCGCTTCGATCCGAAGACGGAGAAGTTCCAGAGCTGGGCCATTCCGGGCGGCGGCGACATCGTTCGCAATATGAGCGTGATGCCGGATGGCAATCCGGCGCTTGCAAACAGCCTGACCAATGAGGTCGGGCTCGTCAGCGTGAAATGAGCACGCGCGCCGCGCCGCCGGTTGCGGCGGCTGAGATCGTCGCGCCCGCCGGGGCTCCGCGCATCTATAGCGGCTTTGCCTTTTTCAGATAGGCCTCGACGTCCCGGTAGGAGCCGTCGTCCCCGGCATATTTGACCAGGTTTCTTGCCGTCCGCAGCCAGTCGAGCGTCGAGGGCAGCAATTCCTTCAGCGCGCTGTCGAAATCGGGCTGCCCAAGCGGGCGCTCGTTTTTATTCAGCAGCGCATCGTGCAGAGCGCTTTCCTTCGCCAGCTCGATCAGCCCGTCAATATCGGCGCCGGAGAAATTCGCCGTTCTCTGCGCCAGCGCCGCGAAATTAATGCCGTCCTGCGGTACGCCGCTCATCTTGATCTCCAGCATCCTGCGCCGCGCCTCGGCGTCGGGCGGCGGCACGAAGATCTGCCGGGAGAAGCGCCCCGGCCGCTTCATCGCCGGATCGACATCCCATGGCATGTTGGTCGCCGCCAGGATCAGCACGCTGTGATTGTCCTTGCCGATGCCGTCGAGCTGGGCGAGGAACTCGTTAACCACGCTGCGCGTGTGCTCCGAGCGCGCTTTCGACCGGGAGAAGGCCAGCGCGTCGATCTCGTCGAAGAACAGCACGCAGGGCGCCTGCGACCGCGCCTTGTCGAACAGCGAGGCGAGGTTCCGCTCGCTCTCGCCAAGCCACATATTCAGCACATCGGAGATGCCGACCGAGATGAACTCGGCGTTGCATTCATTGGCGACGGCGCGGGCGATCATGGTCTTGCCGCAGCCTGGCGGACCGTAGAGCAGGATGCCGCCGCCGGCCTGCTTGCGGAAGCGCTGGAACAGACCGGGGTTGAGGAACGGCTCGATGATCTTAAGGCGGATGGTCTGCTTCAGATCCTCCATGCCGACGATCGAGGAGAAGCGCACCTTGTCCTCGGGCACGCTCTGAATGGGCACGACCTTGCCGGGCTCGACGTTCCTGACAACGCGTAGATCCGGCGGCCCGCTATGGCGCGCCTGCCCGTCGAGCCGCTCCAGCTCCTCGTCAATCTCGAAGCCGGTCATGCCGCGCGCCTGCACATAGCGGGACAGGGCGTCCGTCCGCCGCTCCAGCTTCAGCAGCGCCCGCGCGGCGCCGACATGCCAGGCCGGATTCCGCGATTGCTGCTGGCAAAGCAGCTCATACTGGGCAAGTGCCGCCTCGGCCTCGCCGGCATCCATCAGCGCGCGGGCATATTGCGCGCGGGCCTCCGCATCGAAGGGATGGCTCAAAAGGCGCTGTTCCAGTTCAAGTCGATCCGTCACGGAAATGTCTCCGGTTCACGCCCGGGCGATCCAGCGCCGCAGGATGGGCGGCCAGAACCAGGCGTAGACGAGATAGAAGATGAAGCCGATGCCGAGAATGCCGGCCGCTTCCGCGCTCTCATCGCTCCGCACCATCGTCGCCGTGCCAAGCGTCGCGCCGTTAAGCAGCAGCCAGACCGCGATCAGGGCTCCCCGGCCCCAGCGCAGGATCGGCCAGAGCGGCAGCATCGACCAGTGTGCCAGCACGGTCAGCTCCCGCGCTATGCGCACAAACCCGTCATTGTCCGGCTGCGCCCGGACCAGCTCCTGGGCGATCCGCAGCGCGCCGCGATAATGGCCGCGATGATAGAGCGTGGCGCGGACCAGCGTCAGGGTCCGCAAGGATTGCGGATGGCGGACGAGGAGCTGCTGCAGGGAGTAGCTGATTTTATGGTGACCCTGCTCGATGAAGTCGCAAAGCGCCCGCCCTGCCAGACAGCCGACATCGTCCGGCTCGTATCGCAGCCCTTCTTCGGCGAGGGCCCGCGCCTTCGACAGCAGCATGGCCCGGATCATCACCTCGGCATAGCGCCCGTAATAGGGCGCATGGTGGGGGTATTCGCGCAGGAGCTGCAGGATGATCTGCTCCGCTTCGCCAAGCAGGTTCTTCTCCAGCCGCAACTCGAAGAGCAACAGCCGGGCGGACTGATGCTCCGGGTTCTGCGCGAGAACCTGCCGCACGATCGCCAGCGCGGCGTCGTTGTCGTTATCCATGTAATCCGCCCAGGCGGACTGCACGAGCAGCTCCGGATGGGCTGGATCCTTCTGCAGAGCGCCTTTGAGCCGCGCCTTCGCTTGCGCGACGCGCCGACGCTCGAGCAGCGCCCGGACCTCCGCGACGACGAGTTGCGGCGTGACCTCGCTCATGGTCCCTTCCCGCTGGCAACCAGCTCCGCCAAAGTAACCGACAGGAGAATGCCCCCGGCGATACAGGCGATGCCGGCAATCCAGCCATTCGGCCGGCGAAGGCCCATGAGGTCGGCGCTGCGCTGCTCCTTGCGATGCAGGGCGTAGCCGAGGCCGAAAATCGCTATTGCGATGGCGCGTGAAACGAAGACGATCGGCCGGGCGTCGTCTTTTACATTCAGATATGCGCCCAGGTTTGCGCCCCATTCGGTCCACTGCAACGCCAGCATGAAAGCCAGAAACGCCGCCAAGACCAGTCCCAGCGGCGCGAGATCGAGCCAAACGCGTCTGAGCCGCAGCGTGTTGAGCGCAACAATCGCAATGGCCGCAAGCGGTCCGCCGAAAAACGCCGTCAGGAACGTTGTCCGGATCGAATAAGGCGCCGTCGCAACTGCCCCGTCATCGAGCGATGGCTGCAATAGCTGGTCGCGGGAGAACCCCGTCAAGTCCGCCCCCTTTTTGGCGCGCCATCATAGGCGCTCGCGGCAGCTTTGGGAATGAATGCAATGTCCGCCACGAGCAGAAAACACAGGCTGATGGCGCCGTCCGGGCGGTTTTTTGCCGACATTGCGAACAAACGGGGAATCACCGACTCTGTTCGCAAATTCCGAAGGATGGATTCGACCGTGTCGGCTGCATATCTCGACAAACTCAACCCGGAGCAACGGCGCGCCGTCGAGCATGGCGTCTTCGCCGAAGCCGCTGCCGCCCCGCCGCTGCTCGTGATCGCCGGCGCGGGCTCGGGCAAGACTAACACCCTCGCACACCGGGTTGCGCATCTGATCGCGGGCGGCACCGATCCCAGCCGCATTCTGCTCCTCACCTTCTCGCGCCGGGCGGCGGCGGAGATGACGAGCCGCGCCGAGCGGATTCTGACCGAGGTCATGCGCGCGAACGCCGCCGCCATGATCGGGGCGCTAAGCTGGGCCGGTACCTTCCACGGCATCGGCGCGCGGCTGTTGCGCGAATATGCGCTGGAGATCAGCCTCGACCCGGCTTTCACCATCCACGACCGCGAGGACAGCGCCGATCTGATGAACCTGGTCCGGCATGGTCTCGGCCTGTCGAAGACCGAAAGCCGTTTCCCGACCAAGGGCACCTGCCTGGCGATCTATTCCCGCTGCATCAACGCCGAGATGCCGGTCGAGGAGGTGGTGCGCCTCGCTTTCCCGTGGTGCGCCAACTGGGCCGACACGCTCAAAGAGCTGTTCGCCGCCTATGTCGAGGCGAAGCAGCGCCAGGGCGTGCTCGACTATGACGATCTGCTGCTCTATTGGGCGCAGATGGCCGGCGACCCGTCGCTGGCGGAGGATATCGGCGGGCGCTTCGATCATATTCTCGTCGACGAATATCAGGACACCAACCGGCTGCAATCGTCGATCCTCTTGGGGCTGAAGCCCGAGGGCCGCGGTCTCACGGTCGTCGGCGACGATGCGCAGTCGATCTATTCCTTCCGCGCCGCGACGGTGCGCAACATTCTGGATTTCCCCGAGCAGTTCAGCCCGCCGGCCGAGATGATCACCTTGGAGCGCAACTACCGCTCGACGCAGCCGATCCTCGCCGCCGCCAACGCCGTCATCGGCCTCGCCAGGGAGCGCTTCACCAAGAATCTCCGAAGCGAGCGGACCGGCGGCGGCAAGCCTCATATCGTCGGCGTCCGCGACGATGGTGCCCAGGCGCGCTATATCGTCGAGCGCGTGCTGGAGGCCCGCGAAACGGGCGTAGCCCTGAAACAGCAGGCAGTGCTGTTCCGCACCAGCAGCCATAGTGGCCCGCTCGAGGTTGAACTGACGCGGTGCAATATTCCCTTCGTCAAATTCGGCGGACTGAAGTTTCT
The DNA here is from genome assembly GCA_963798805.1 of uncultured Alphaproteobacteria bacterium. Taxonomy (GTDB): domain Bacteria; phylum Pseudomonadota; class Alphaproteobacteria; order Rhizobiales; family Rhodomicrobiaceae; genus CAVZCK01. The sequence continues at coordinate 168,886 of CAWCVC010000010.1, read as the reverse complement.
CGAAGCCTCGCATGTGAAGGACATGCTGGCGCTGTTGCGCTTCATCGAGAACCCGCGCGATTACGTTGCCGGATTCCGCCTGCTGCATCTCCTGCCCGGCATCGGCCCGGTCTCGGCACAGCGCATTCTCGACCGGCTCGGTCAGACGGCCGATCCGTTCGCTGTACTTGCCGAGATTCCGGTGCCGCCGCGGACGGGCGAGGATTGGCGCCTCTTCGTCCGCATGGCCGAGACTCTGCGCGCCGGCTCCACGGGCTGGCCCGCCGAGCTCGAGGCTGCGCGGCTTTGGTATGAGCCGCATCTGGAGCGCATTTATGAGGACGCGGAGGTCCGCCGCGCCGACCTCATTCAGCTCGAGCAGATTGCCGGCAGCTATCCCTCGCGCCAGCGCTTCCTGACGGAGCTGACGCTCGATCCGCCTGACGCCACCAGCGATGAGGCCGGCGTGCCGCTCAAGGATGAGGACTATCTCGTCCTCTCCACGATCCACTCCGCCAAGGGGCAGGAATGGAAATCGGTCTATGTGCTGAATGTCGTCGACGGTTGCCTGCCTTCCGATCTCGGCACCGGCAGCACCGCCGAGATCGAGGAAGAGCGGCGGCTGCTCTATGTGGCGATGACCCGCGCCAAGGACGATCTGCATCTGATCGTGCCGCAGCGCTTCTTCACCCACGGCCAGGCCGCTTATGGCGACCGGCATGTCTATGCCTCGCGCTCGCGCTTCCTCCCCCACGATCTGATGCTGCTGTTCGAGCGCACCTCGTGGCCCGTCGTCGGGACCGAAGCGACGGGATCCGCCGTCCGGGAGGCCGGGCGGCTCGATGTCGGCGCACGGATGCGGGAGATGTGGCGCTAACGGAAATTCTGTAAGCGGAAGAACGGGATCAGCGCGTTCGTGGTTTCGATCTGGTCAGGATGATGAAATCGGTCGAGGAATCCGTTTCGCCGCTCATGCCGTAATCGGAGATGATCACCGAGGCGCCGACCCAGGTCAGCGCATCGAGACGCCGCATGGTGTTAGCCGGGATGATCAGGCGGTCGAGCGCGCCCTGCGCCGTCTCAGGCCCCGGCGGGGGTGCCGCCCCCTGCTGAGCGTCGTGCTCGGCATGCGGTCCGCGGCGGTGGCTGGGGAGAGGCGGGATCTCGACCACAACAGGCATCGAAACGGCCTGCCAACGCAGCGCCGAGCCGTCATCCGTCGCGCCCGTGCTCACATAGACATGCGTGCCGATCTGGCGGTCTGCGTCGCGGATGGACACCGGCACGTCGAACAACGGGTGGAAATTTTGGCGGACATAGAGCCGGCCGGTTTTGCGGCTGATGAAGACCGAAAGCGGCTTCAGCCTCCGCCGGGCTTCCTCGATGGTCGCCATCGCGGTCCTGCCCGCGGCCCTGGCGTCGTCCGCCGTTTTCCGTGCCGCCGCCAGTTCGTGCTGTACCGCGTCCTTTGCCGCGCGGGCTTCCTCGACGGCCTTTCGAGCCTCGGCTAGAGCGGCTTCCGCCTGGGCTTTGCCTTCGGTTGCCTGGGCGATGCGCTCTTCCCTGACTTTCTGCGCTTCGGCCAAAGCGGCCTCGGCCCGGCCTTTGGTGTCGGTCGCCCTGACTATGCGTGTGTCCGCAGCCGTCTGCGTCCAGGCCAGGGCCGCCTCGGCCCTGGCTCTCGCCTCCTTTGCCTCGACGATCAGACCTTCATCGGCGACTTTCTGTGCCTCGGTCCAGACCGTGTCGGCCCGCGTCTTGGCCTCGGTTGCCTTGGCAATCAGCGCTTGCCCGTTCGTCCGAGCGTCGCTCAGGACCGCTTCCGCCGTGGCCTTCGCCTCCGTCGCCTTGGCGATAGCCTCCTCACTGCCTGCCTTCTCGAGCCGGCGAACGGCGTCGGCGAGCTCGTCCGCCGCATCCTCGGCGGCATTCTCGGCCGCTCTCAGCTTTCTGGCGGCGATGCGCGACTCGCCGAGCTTCTTGCCGATGAGCAGCCTTGCCGCCCTGTTCGCCCGGGCCGCAGCGCGCGCTTCGCGGTTCGCCTCTATTTTCAGCGCCCGCGCAAATTCCAGCGGATTGAGCAACTCGCCGCTCGCCGGCGCATCGCGAAGGCCGACGGCCTGGATCGCCGGATCGCCGTTTGCTCGTGCGGTGGCGACCGAAGCGGTCTCATCCGGAGCGCCCGCAGCGCTCGACACGGCCCCTCCTGGAGGCGGCAAAAGCAGCGGCGCCGGCAGGTTCTTATGCGTGATCTCGATGGGCGTGGCGTCTTCCGGCACGACGATCACACGCTGGCCGATATTGGTTGCATGAAAAAGGCGCTCGGCAAAGGATGGGGGAAGCCGGATGCAGCCATGCGAGGCCGGATAGCCGGGCACATAGCCCGCGTGCAGCGCGATGCCGGACCAGGTGATGCGCTGCATCAGCGGCATCGGAGCGCCGCTATAGATATTGGAGCGGTGCCAGCGCTGCTTCTGAACGATGGAGAACACGCCCGTCGGCGTCGGATGGCCGCGCATGCCTGTGGAGACCCGCGCGCGGGCCGCCAACCCTTCGCTACCATAGATCGAAATGCGCTGATCGGCGAGCGATATCACGGCAAAAAGCGGACCGGAGCGGAGAGGATCGGTTTTGGGCTCGGCGTCTGCGTGACCGGCCGTGTAACCGGCCGAATATCGCTCGACCACGCTGCCCTCGTCCGCGGTAGCCGGATCGATCGAGCCGAAGGCCAGACAGGCCAGCACGCCGACAGGGAAAATCCTCTTCAGGCGCAGCACGAATGGAAGCCAGCGACTGGCGCCAGTTTCAGTAATGTTCACGGTCCCTCCCCGTCCCACACGCAAAACGTCACGCATCTTGAAGATGGCATCATGGCATTTCAAGACCGATACTCAGGTTCATAGCGGAAAAGCTTTTGCAAACGGTAACGCTGTGGTGAGCGGCCGCTTTTTTTCATCACAAATCCGTCACCCCATGAGCCGAGTTCGGGGCTCGGGGCGGAGCGTATTTTCTGTCGTCTTTCAAAACGGCCCGCGGTAGTCTGGCCGGTGCCCGGCAGCAGCAATTCTGACGCGCTAAGTCGCTCGCGCCGCTGCCTCGCGGAGCGTGCCGTTAACTAGGAACCCGATGACACGACGGACAGGAAGCGCCGATCTGCCGCTGCATGGCGGGCGGGTGCCGAAATGGCTGGCGGATCGCATGACCCGCCTCGGCACGGTCATGAGCGAGGCTATTATCCATCATTACGGCCGCGACGAGTTCCTGCGCCGCCTGGCGCATCCCTTCTGGTTCCAGTCGTTCGGCGCGGTCATGGGCATGGACTGGCACTCCTCCGGGATCACCACGAGCGTGATCGGCGCCCTGAAGCGGGGGCTTGCGCCGCTATCCGCCGAGCTCGGCGTTCATGTCTGCGGCGGCCGCGGCAAGCATTCGCGGCAAACGCCCCAGGAGCTCGCCGCCATCGGAGAGCGGGTGGGCCTCGACGGATCGGCGCTGGCCACGACGAGCCGGCTTGTAGCCAAGGTAGATAGCGCTGCGGTCCAGGACGGTTTCGGCCTTTATCTGCACGGCTTCGTCGTGACCGACGATGGACGCTGGGCGGTGATCCAGCAGGGCATGAACGAAGACACCAGGCAGGCGCGCCGCTATCACTGGCTGTCGGAGGGGCTGGCGAGCTTCGTCGAGGAGCCGCATGCGGCGATCGAAGGGCCGGGGCAGGGCGAGATCGTCAATTTCACCGACCGGCGCGCCGACGCCTCGCGCCGGGGTCAGCTCGATCTGCTGCGAACGCTGGGGCCCGACGGGGTCGCCCGCGAATTGTCGAGCCTGGAAGGCGCTCCTACGAGACCCGCACGCCCGTCCGAGGAGCCGCAACTCGTCCTGCCGCATCTGGTTATGCCGGCGCATCACGATGTGCGCCCCGCCGATGTGCTGCAGCCGCGCCTTCAGGCGAGCCTGGCGGCGGCAGCGGATCGTGGCCCGGCCGATTTCGCCGAGCTTCTGCTGGTTCCCGGCGTTGGCGCACGAACGGTGCGCTCGCTCGCCATGGTCGCCGAGGTGCTGCATGGCGCGCCTTATCGCTTCACCGATCCGGCGCGCTTCTCCTTCGCGCATGGCGGCAAGGACCGCCACCCGTTTCCGGTGCCGCTCAAGGTCTATGACCAGACCATCAGAGTGCTGAAATCGGCGATTCAAAATGCGAAGCTCGGCCGCGAGGAAGAGCTGGCGGCAATCAAGCGGCTCGACGACCAGGCGCGGCGGATCGAGTGTCACGGGGAACGCGCATCGGTCGAGACGGTCATCGCCGAGGAGCGCCGGCTGTCGCATGCCTATGGCGGGCGCAGCGTTTTCGGGTGGGAGCGCCCCGCGAAGCAGCATATCGAGCTGTAGGTGCGGGCACCGCCCGGCCCGGGCATTTGAGGCGGCATGCGGTCGGCCGGACCGATGCGCCGTTCACAGCCGCCTTGCGCTCTCCCGATTCAGACGTTCGAGGAATGCAGTTTGTGCTCTAAAATGATGTGTCTGCAAAAACGGGGAGTGTCGGATGGACCTCGGATTGAACGGCCGGAATGCTGTCCTGTGCGCCTCGAGCCAAGGTCTCGGGCGAGCCTGCGCGATGGAGCTGGCAAGAGCCGGCTGCCGCGTCGTCGTCAACGGGCGCGATGCAGCCGTGCTGGAGAAAACGGCCTCCGACATACGAAACGAGACCGGCGCAGAAGTCCTGGACATTGCGGGGGACATCGGCACCCGGGAAGGCCAGGCCGCACTAGTGCACTGACGCAAACAGAGGATTCACACGCGGCCTAGTTCGTGCGATTCTGCTGATATGGCACAAACCGTCAGCATCATCATCGCCTCTGAGGACCGCGCGCGTTTGGCGGCGGTTATTGAGGATCGCAACAGCGCGCAGAAGCACGTCCAGCGGGCACGGATCGTTCTTCTTTCGGCAGACAGGCTGCCCGTTCTGGAGGTGGCGAGGCAGATCGGTGGCAGTCGCCCGGCGGTGTGGCGCTGGCAGTTGCGATATGCCGAGCAAGGGGTGGATGGCCTCTTGCGGGACAAGACGCGCAAGCCGGGTAAAGCCCCTGTTCAGTTGGAGACCGTGGCCAGGGTGCTGGCGCTGCCATGCTCCGAGCCACCCCATAACGCGACGCATTGGACCGGCCGGGCGGTCGCCAAGGCTGTCGGCGTCAGCTTGCGGACGGTGCAACGCATCTGGGATGGGCATCGCCTTCAACCTCACCGCTTACGCACCTTCAAGATGTCCAACGATCCCGCCTTTGCCGCGAAAGTGGAGGATGTCGTCGGCCTGTACATGGAGCCGCCCTGTCATGCCGTGGTGCTGTCCATCGATGAGAAAAGCCAGATTCAGGCGCTCGATCGCACGCAACCCGGCCTTCCGCTGAAGCCCGGCAAATGCGCAACCATGACCCACGATTATAAGCGGAATGGCACCACCACCCTGTTCGCCGCGCTCAATATTCTCGATGGCACCGTGTTGGGGCGTTGCATGCAAAAGCACCGGCATCAGGAGTTTATCAAGTTCCTCAATGCGGTGGAACGCGCCGTTCCGGCGGGAAAGGTCATCCATGCCATCCTCGACAATTACGCCACCCACAAGCATCCCAAGGTCAAGCAATGGCTGGCCGACAATCCGCGCTGGGTCTTCCACTTCACGCCCACATCCGCATCCTGGCTCAACGCCGTCGAGGGCTTCTTCTCAGTCATCACCCGAAGGCGCATCCGTCGCGGCGTCTTCAAATCCGTCGCCGAATTGGAAGATGCCATCCGCCGCTACATCCGCGATCACAACGGTCACCTCAAGCCCTTTGTCTGGACGAAATCCGCCAAAGAAATTTTCGGCAAACTCAAGCGCCTGCCTGCACCATCTGATTGAGTCAGTGCACTAGTGAGCGCCGTGCCTCACGTGGATATCCTCGTCAACAACAATGGCGGGCCGCCATTCCGCGATTTTCGGGAAATCGGACGGGAGGCCATGCAGGCCGGGCTCGTGGCGAACATGATCTCCCCGATCGAGCTGGTGCAACGCGTGATCGACGGCATGGTCGAGCGCCGCTTCGGCCGCATCGTCAATATCACCTCGGCCTCGGTCAAAATGCCGCTTGCCGGCCTCGACCTGTCGAGCGGAGCCAGAGCGGGCCTGACCGGCTTCCTTGCAGGGGTTGCGCGCTCGGTCGCCCATGCCAACGTGACCATCAATTTCCTTCTGCCCGGCCCCTTCGATACGCGCCGGCTGAGAGCCGGGCAGGAAGCGGCTGCACAGCGGCAGGGCCTTGATATCGAGACGGTTCGGGAGCGGGCCCGTTCGGCGGTCCCGGCCAAGCGCTTCGGAGACCCGTCCGAATTCGGCGCTGCCTGCGCTTTTCTGTGCTCGGCTCAGGCGGGCTATATCACCGGGCAAAGCCTCTTGATCGACGGAGGCACCTATCCCGGAGTCCTTTAGGGATGCTGTGGCGGCAGCTGCGAAAAAGTCGAATGCGGTTTAGTTCCGCGAACTCTGGGCCAGAGCGGGAAATCAGTCAGCACATGCCGAAATATGAGCCCGAATCAAGGCGGTAAAGTACATGTCTTCTAAGTGGATGACCTTCCGGCAACTCAGGATGGTCGAAATCCTCAGCAGGATCGCGACGCATCCCGAGCCGTTCCATGACTGCTCGTGAGCGATGGTTCCCCGCAGATGTGAAAGACACGATTTCTGATAGCGCGAGAGTCCCAAATCCATAGCCAAGCGCTAGTCGAGCCGCCTCCGTGGCATAACCATGTCCCCAATGCTCGAAGGCCAGGCGCCAGCCAACTTCCACGCAGGGCGTGAAATGGGCTCTGAACCGTGGGACGGCTAATCCGGCGAACCCGACAAAGGTCGCTACGTTCGGAACCTCGATTGCCCACAGACCAAAGCCGTGTTTGCTGAAATGCCCCTGGATGCGATCGACCATTGCGTCGCTCTCAGCCCGACCGAGGCGATTCGGGAAGAATGCCATAACTCGCGCATCGGAATTCATTGCGGCAAATGGTTCCCGATCCTCATCACACCACTGACGCAGGAAGATGCGGCTGCTGGACAATGACACCAACGCGCTCATCGGGGGGATCCTATGTCTGAAACAATGCAATCGCGAGTCCGCTTCGAGTCTTGGCCATGTGGAAACGCGAAGATATGGGCTGTGGCCTGCTGCGACTGCGGGAAGATCGTTCATGCGCAGCTGAGCGGCCGGCGCGCTCATGCACCGGACAAAGGGTCATGCCCGTAGAGCTTAAACTTCGATCCTAAAATGCGGCGATCCCGTTTGCTGCTATCGGGACAGGCCGTGACGGAAACCTTGGCGCCATGTCGGCCACCGAAGCTGCCATCCCAATTCGCGCTTGGCCTTGGCGTTTGACGCGCCGCGGCCCTCGGTCATCCACTGCACAGCGACTTCCCCGACAAGAAGACGGCCGAGCCAGGCAGGCATGCGAAGGGGAGGCTTCGCACCAACCGCCGCCGCCAAATAGGGCAGCCATTCCGAGACGGGTGCCGGCTCGTCGTCGACGATATTGTAGACGCCATGAGAGCCGCGCTCCAGCGCCGCCGCGGTTGCTGCGGCGGCATCATCGACGTGGAGCCACGACCAGATACCGGCACCGCTGCCCAGAATCGGCAACATTCGCTTGCGGACGAGCCCTACCATTTCTTCCGAGGCTCCTGGGCCGTAGAAGTTTCCGAAACGAAGCACAATGCCGGTCGCGGATGACTCAAGAACAGTACGCTCGAGATACCGGATCGCCGCCAAGCTCTTGGTCTGCTTCTTGGCCGGATGCGCGTCGAATGGGTCGTCCTCCGTCTTCACCGGAGCACCCTCGCGCACATTGTTCCAGCCCGTGTAGCTCTGTGCGATAAAGCGCTCCGCGCCAACGGCGCGCGCAGCGGCAAGCATATTGTCAGTTCCTTTCGTTCTGAGTTCGTTGGTGGCGGCGAACCAGCGGTCAAAATTCCTCAGGTTCGCTGTGCCCGCGAGCGCTGTCATTGGGTGAATAATCGCCTCCGGCTGCGCTGCTGTAATGGCTCTGAAAAGCGCAGCCTCATCGAGGGCATCTACAATGACCGGCGTGGCCCCGATCTGGCGTAACTGCTCCGCTTTCGTAACGCTTCGCGTCGACGCCATGACCCGATGGCCGCGGTCGGTCAAATACTGCACAAGCGGCCTACCGATTGCACCAGTTGCTCCCGCCAGAAAAACGTGCATGACAATTCCTCCATTGCTCGAACCGCCGCATGGTTTCTGTGAGTCGCGAAATCATTCGCGCAGTCTTCCGGACCGCTTCGTGCGACGCGGCCCTCGCTCAAACGAAAATCCCGCTCCTGGAGGAAGGTCCCTTCTAAAGAGGCGACAATCGTTTGCGGGTTAGCAGTGCACCTGAAGAAGGGGGATCCCCCACTGGTTTCGGCCCAGACTCTCGGGCAACGTCGCCATAAGCAGGTTGAATCGCAGAGTTGGGCGGCATTGAGCCAAAGCAAGCGTTAAGAACAAGGCGCGCATCAGAGGGGCTGATGGCGCTTTCGGCGACACCCGGCCTAGTGGTTCGAATTTAACGCTTCGAACCTCTCGCTTTTTCGCTGATGGATCAAATCTTCATGACATTTGAAGTTCTTACCTCAAGGCCGCCACGCGGCGCGAGGGACTCAAATGTCATGTTTGATCCACTAGCGCTCAGACCGAGCCTTTGCGCTCGATAACGAGGATGCGAGCCTCCCCTATGGGATGGGCCACATGTTCATCGCCGATATCGGCGATGAACATGGCGCCGGGCGTCAGGATGACCGACTTCTCGATCTCGTCTTCGCGGTAGCGCATCTCGACCTTCCCGTCGAGGACGACAAAGACTTCGATACCGTCGTTCACGTGCCATTTATAAGGCTGATCGGTCCAGTGCAGGCGGACGGTGGCGCCGTCGATCTCAGCAAGCTCCCGCGCACCCCATGGCTTCGTCGCCTTGAATGTCAGCGTATCGGTGTAAATTCTCGGCACGGGGCATTCCTCCTAGCCATTACTATGATCGCGCACCGCTCATGGACGCCCGCGTGCAAGCGGGCTCCAGGCTATAACACCGACGCCTTCGGCCTCACAGTGGCGGCATCTCGCGCTCTTCTTCGCGATAGATCAAGTTGTAGGCGGCTGCATAGACATAAAACGTGTCCAGCCGTTGGCGCTGGCGACATGTAGTGCCTTGCAAAGCAGGCAAATGCGAGAAAGCTTGAGTCCGGCTCTGCTAAGCTTGACGTACTCCACACTGATCCCCCACCTCCGAACCGGTCGATGCATTGCGAGGCCGAAGATGGCCAACTAGGCGCCGCATACCTCCGAGGAGCGCGCTTGGTGCCGCCGGCCGAGCCATGCGTCATAGCGCGCGACTTCGGCGAAGCCCGGGTCCGCCCCGCCTTGGTTAGGACATCTCGAACAATAACTGAATCGCGATCCGTGTACGTGCGACGGTGTGACTCAGCCTGCTGGGATTCCGGATCTGGGCGAACAAGGGTATGTCGGTTGCATGATCGACGAGGACGCCATTCAATATCGCTGGGACACGGTCGGCATCCGGCTCGACGAGCGGGGGCGGCGCCTGTTCGCAGCGGCCGAGGTGCGGACCGCCGGCTGGGGCGGTCTTGCGGTTGTCGCGCGGATCACCGGGCTCGCCCGCTCGACGATCAATCGCGGCGAGGACGATCTCGATGCGAAGCCGTTGCCGAAACGGATCCAGAGCTTGTGCCCGAGCTCAAGCGCCTTGTCGAGCTTGCAACCCTCGGCGATCCTATACGGCCTCTGATCTGGGTGTCGAAGAGCATGGACAAGCTGGCCGAGACGCTGACGGCGATGGGGCACCCGATCAGCGCCGATACCGTGCGCAAGGAGCTGGTGAAGCTCGGCTTCTCGCGCCAGCACAATCGCAAGGCGGATGAAGGCGCAAGGCATCCCGACCGCAACGCACAGTTCGAGCACATCAACATGAAGGTCGTCGCGGCGCAGGCAGCCGGACAACCGGTCATCTCGGTCGATACGAAGAAGAAAGAGCTGGTCGGCAACCTCAAGAATGGTGGCTCCGACTATCGGCCCAATGGCAACCCGCAGCGTGTGAACGTGCACGATTTCGTCGACAAGGAGCTCGGCAAAGCGGTGCCTTACGGCGTCTATGACGTGGCGGCCAATGCCGGATTCGTCAGTGTCGGGATCACCAGCGACACGGCCGAGTTCGCCGTCGAGGCGATCCGCAGCTGGCTCGGACGGATGGGACGTCAGCGATATCCAAAGGCGCAAGAGCTGACGATCACGGCGGACTGCGGCGGCTCGAACGGCGCGCGCGTGCGACTCTGGAAGGTCGAGTTGCAGAAGTTTGCCGACGAGACTGGGCTCGTGCTCCACGTCCACCACTATCCGCCGGGCACGTCCAAATGGAATAAGATCGAGCACCGCATGTTTTGCTACATCACGCAGAACTGGCGTGGCCGTCCGCTAACGGATCGTCTCGCAATCGTCGAGCTGATTGGCGCCACGACGACAAAGGCTGGACTGAAGGTCGAATGTGCGCTCGATACCCGCACCTATGAGAAGGGCATCAAGGTCAGTCACGCCGAAATGGAGCGGCTCGACATAACAGGCGATGATTTCCATCCCGAATGGAACTACACAATCAAACCAAGACAACCAGGGTTTTCGTAGCAGTTATTGTTCGGAGTGTCCTTAGTCCACCATGGAGGCTACACGGCGGTTCGCGGGCCGTGCACTACAGCGATCCAGCCAACCTGCGACATTTGGGAAAGGCGCAAGATCAATCGCCGCGATTCCGGAAACGCCGGTCTCTCCCGGCTCGCGAAGGGTCGAAGCAAGGTTGATATCGCCGACCGTGAAGTCGCCGCCTAGGAGATATGGTCCGTGCAGCCTGTCTTCGAGTATGCGAAGTGCAGCGGAGAGTTCGTCCAGCCCGACCGTGACGGCGGCCGGATCAGGCGACTGCTTCGACAGGCCCTTTGCAATGCTCACGATCCAAGGCTCGATCTCATTCGCAGCCCAGAGGCTCCATTGATAAACCCGCGCATGCTCTTTCGTCGCGGCTGGCCATAAGGGTGCCTCAGCGTAGCTCTCGGCGAGATAAATATTGATCGCGAGGGACTCCCAGAGCACAAACGCGTCGTCCTCCAAGCTTGGGATATGTCCGTTAGGATTGATGCGCAGATATTCGGCAGACCGGCTCTCCGTGTAAGGCCGTACCGGCACGTGCTCGTACGGAATGCCAATCTCCTCAAGCACCCATAGTGAGCGGCTCGCACGCGACTGAGCCTGGCCAAAAAGCTTTAGCATTGAGGATAGCCTAATATTGGTGCGCGCATAACCCAGTGGCGCCGAGAATCGGCCCATCTTTGAAATGGTTTCAGGACGTGGACCGAAAACACGTGCCGCTTCGTAGCGGGTCTGACCTCTACAAAAACGAACTGAACCGAACGAAGTTGACCCGGTTTCATGATAACCAGGGACGCGGGGGGACTGCCTCCTAATATCGAGCCGAACGAACTACGCGGTCGCTGCGAGAAGATGCCACGATCACACATTATCGATCCGCAATAACCGAGCTTGTTTGGTGGATCGGTGGCAAACGCCGTTTGACCGGCGAAGATTGAATAATCGAGGTCGTGGTCATGGCATGTGGGGTGATCTGATCGATCAACTTTTCCAGCTCATCGACTGACGCGACGTGGGCTCGCGCGATGAAACAGTCTTCGCCTGTGATCCGGTCGCACTCCACGACTTCCGGCAGCCCCCGCAAGATGTCTGCGACTTTGTGCAGATTGCCTGGTAGGGGCCTTATGCGAAGCCAGGTTGCAATCGGCAATCCCAATGCTTTAGGATTGAGTGTCAACGTATAGCCTTCGATGACGCCGGCTTCTTCGAGGCGCTTGATCCGTTCAGAGACAGTCGGAGCCGACAAGCGGACCAAGCGCGCCAAATCCGCAATGCGGATGCGCGCATTGTTGACCAAAGCGTTGAGGATCTTGGTGTCTACCGCATCGATTTCGCCATTTTCATATCGAAGGCGCTTCAACGATCTTTCCCCGATTGATTTAGCGAAGCACAAAAATCGCGCAGCGGCACTTATTCCATATGGGGACATTTGGCCGATATATTGCCGATGCAGACTCATGCCCAAGCAGTCGACTGCAACTTTATGGGGATTGCAGACATTCGCTGTCGCAATTTCGGTATCGGAAAAATGGATTTTCCGTATAGCGCACTGAGCTCTTGATCATCTTTGGGCGTGCCAAAATTACGGCAAAATTGCTGAACCGCCTCACCCCCTCAAATCGGGATGGCGCCACGAGCCTAATCTTAGGGAAAACCCATCGGATGGCTTGGGCATCATGAGTGGAGGTCTGGGCTGCCGCTTGACATCTGTCAAAGTGCCGCGAAAAAATTCCGTTACGGCGGCTGTCGATACGAAGCGGACGCCATCAGCGAAACGGCAGCAGGGAGTCGCAGTTGTCGCATCAATCGGCAGTACCCGCTGTAACGAATCCCCTGATCCTGGCTGCGGCCGCAAGCGGGATCGACCGCTCGATCGCGGCAACCGGCATCAACTCACATCGCGTGTTCGAGCTTGCCGGGGTTGATCCGGCGAAGATTACCGACCCATCCCTGCGTCTGGAACTGATCGATTATTGCCGTCTGTTCGATACAGCCGCAGGTCAGACCGGCGACGACTTTTTCGGGGCCCGCTTTGGGCAGTGGTTCACGCCCGCCCATTTTAGCGCAATCGGTACGCTCGTCATGAGTGCCCCGACTGTTCGCGATGGCCTGGCTGCGCTCGGGCGCAACTACCGCTGGATCCAGGAAAACTCCAGCCTCCAGTTCACCATCTGTCACAAGTTCCGAACATGATTTGACGACCATCGCGCTCATGCTCGGCTATTCGGAACTCAGCGCCTTCAGTCGGGCCTTCAAGCGATGGCATGGCCGAAGCCCGAGCGCGCTTCGCAGTCGGTCTTCAACTCCTTAACTTACGACAGCGAGGCGATCAACCGCGCGCCTGCGACGCTCAGCGCGTCGGGGGCAGGCGCGGGCGTCGGTTTGGCCCGATTTGTAGTGCCCCGCAAGCCGACCCCGTCAGACGATCTCATCGGGCCGTCTCATTCTTCGCGAGGCCCTCAAGGATGTGGTGCGGAAGGATCGGCACCTCGCGTACGCGGACGCCCACCGCGTCGTAGATCGCATTGGCGATCGCCGCAGCGACGCCAGTGGCACCAAGTTCGCCGATGCCACGGGCGCCGATCGGGCTCGCATGGGGATCGAATTCGTCGATAAAGCCGACATCGATCGCGTTTGGCGGGATGTCCGCGTTTACGGGCACTGCGACATTGGACAAGTTCTTCGCAAGAAAGCGCGCATATCGGGGCTCGACCATCGAGGCTTCCATGGTCGCCTTGCCCCATTCCCAGATGATTCCACCTATCATTTGGCTTTTCGCCGTGAGCGGATTGATGATCCGCCCCGCGGAGTACCGCGCGACGACGCGGCGCAGACGGATAAGCCCGAGGTCGCGGTCCACGCCCACCTCGACGAAGTTGGCGCCCCAAGTCTGCATGGCATAAGGCGTGCCTGAGCCATTCATGCTTAGGGGTGCGTCGCCGAATGCGAACTTGCCTTCTCCGGTCACTTCCGAGACGTTTGCACGGCGCATCAACGCGGCGAGATCAAGCGGCCTCTCCGCCGGAGCGCCATAAGCGGCAAGCTTGCTACGCACGTCAAGCGCGGCGAGCCGCACTGCACCCCCCATTCCCATCGTATGCGAGCTTCCGTAGACGGGACCCGCGGGCGGCAGCCGCGTGTCTCCCCAGCGGAAACTGACGGTTGCAGGATCGATGCCCAGCGCATCAGCGGCGGCGAGCACGATCACCGTCTGGTTTCCGGTGCCGATGTCGTTGGAGCTGCCCTCGACAACGACGCTGCCGTCCCGCGTCACACGTACGCGCGCCTCGCTCGGAAACCGCGCGCAGAAGGTGCTTGCCATCGACATACCGCGTCCTATCGACCAGATACCGTCCTGCTTCGGCATCTGAGCGCGCTGGCGCCAGCCGAACAACTCTGCCGCCTCGGCGTAGGCTTCCTTGAGTTTGTTCGATGACCACGGCTTTCCATCGAAAGGCTCCGTCTCGGCGAAATTCTTGAGCCGAAGATCGAGCGGATCGATGCCGAGTTCGATAGCGAGTTCGTCCATCGCGCTTTCCAGCGCCCAGCCCCCCGGACCTTCGACAGGTGCGCGCATAGGTGTCGACAGCACCAGGTTTACGCGCTCGACCAGATGCTCGATGTCAATCGCCGGCGATGCGTAATAGGTCCGGGTTGCCGTCGCCGGCCCTTCGAACTGCATGTCGGCCAACGAGGTGGTGTTGATGGCCTTGTGGCGCATCGCCGTTAGCTGGCCATCGCTCGCCGCGCCGAGTGCTACGGTCTGGCGACATTCGGGCTGGTGGCCAACCATTGAGTACATCTGTGCCCGCGTCAGCTGCAGGCGCACGGGACGGCCGGTGATCTTGGCCGCCTGTGCCGCCAGGATCTCGTGTGGCCAAACATAGCCCTTACAGCCGAAGCCGCCGCCAGTGTGTGGCGCAATGATGCGGACGTTCTCCTTGGGTACGCCGAACGCCATCGCCATGGCCTGCAGCGGATTCTGGCTGAACTGGGTGGAATCCCATAGGGTCAGCTGGTTGCTGTTCCATTCCGCGACGCACGCCGATGTCTCCATCGGATTATGGTTGCGCGTCGGCTGGAAATAGCTCTGCTCAAGCCGCTTCGCCGCCGTCTCGAAACCACGCTGCGGATCGCCCTTGGTGCCGTTGATGGTCCAGAAACCGTTGTCCGGTGGCGTTTCCAGCCGGCCTCCGCCGGGGATTAGCGCGGCCACCGGCGCGATCGATGCGCGCACGAGAGGGGCGGCTTCCTCGGCAGCTTCAAGGGTTTCCGCCACTACGAGGGCGATTGTCTGGCCCTCCCATTGCACCTCGTCGGATTGGAGCGGAAGGTGGGTGATTGCAACCGGCATCTGAAGCTCGCCGAGCTTCGGTGCATCGACATGGGTGATCACGCGCACAACGCCGGGCACGGCGGTAGCGCGCGCGGCATCGATCGCCGTCACCCGCCCGGCGGCTACCGGAGATCCCACCATGACCGCATGGAGTGCGCCCGCGGGATAGTTGTCTGCCGCGTATTTGGCTGTGCCGGTAACCTTGAGCGGCCCTTCGACCCGACGGGTTGGTTGTCCGATGCTCATGCCGCCGCCTCGACGATCGCGCGCGCAGCGGCCCCGGCCGCCATCGCCACCTTGTAACCATTGCGTGCGAGCGGCCGGGCATCGGCCAGGCTTGCATTCAGAATTGGAAGCACGGCATTGCGCGTCGGCGGCTGGCCGACCAGTTGCGCTTCTGCGGCGGGTAGCCGCCACGGCTTCTGCGCCACCGAACCCAGCGCAACGGCGGCGCTCGCAATCCGGCCATCGCCGATCGTGATAACTGCGGCGGCGGAGACGAGCGCGTATTCATAGCTGGCGCGCTCGCGCACCTTTGCATAGGCCGAGCGCGCGCCATGGTCGACCTTGAAGTGGTACCCGACGATCACCTCGCCGGGTTTCAGCCGCGTCTCGGCGCGTGCTGCGTCGAAACCTGCGGCGGCTGCCTCCTGCTGTGTCAAATGCAGTTCGCCGATATGCAGGGAGCGACGGCCCGCAGGCCCTGCGATCTCGACCTCCGCGTCAAGCGCGGCAAGTGCGACGAGTGGATCCGACGGCTGTGCCGCGACGCATTCGTCGGTCCACCCGAAGATCGCATGCCGCTCGTTAAGCCCATCACGTGCGGCGCAGCCGGTGCCGGCGGCGCGCTTGTTACAGCCCCAAGGCAGTGGTGCTTCTGCGCGGAAATAGGCACAGCGCGTCTTTTGCAGCACGTTGCCGCCGATGGTCGCGCGGTTTCGGATCTGAGCCGAGGCCGCCTTCAGGCAGGCTTCGGCCAGCACAGTCGCGTGCTCACGAACGGCTGGATGCTCGCCGATCTGGTTGAGCGTCGCCAGAGCGCCGATCGAGAGCCGGTTACCGGAATGCTCGATCGCGTTAAGCCCTGCGATGCGGCCGATGTCCATCACCATGTCGGGCGCAGCGATGCCCAGCCGGAACCAGTTGAGCAACTCGGTGCCGCCGGCAATCACCATCGCTCCGACGCCATCGGTGGCGAAGGCATCGTCGACCCGGTCGGCCACCACGTAGTCGAAATTCCGCATGCACTCACCCCTTCATCTTCGCAGCAGCATCGAGCACTGCAGCGGTAATCTGCGGATAGGCAGAACAGCGACAGATGTTGCCGCTCATCCACTCGCTCACGCTTTCGGCGTCGCTCGCATGACCCTCGGCGATACAGGCCAGCGCAGAAATAATCTGTCCTGGTGTGCAATAGCCGCACTGAAACGCGTCATGATCGATAAACGCCTGCTGGAGCGGGTGGAGCCGGTCGGGCGATCCGATCCCTTCGATGGTCGTCACTTTGCGGCCCTCGCACTGCACCACCAGCGTCAAGCAACTGTTCATATGCTTGCCATCGATGAGCACGGTGCAGGTGCCGCAGGCCCCCTCGTTGCATCCCTTCTTGGTCCCGGTGAGCTGCATGCGGTCACGCAGGTAGTCCAAGAGGGTAACGCGCGGCTGAACTTCCGCTGCTACCGACTCTCCGTTGACGTTGAAATGAACGGTCTTGCGCTCCTGAACGGCCTCCCGGAGCGGATCACCAGATTCAGATGTGCGAATCATCGAGGCAGCTCCATCAGTTGCTGTTAGAAATCCGCGACGTGATAGCGATAAGTGCCGCAGTCGCTTTTCGTTCCCATTCGCGGTCGTTGATGCGACGCCTGGGCGATCGCGGATGTCGGTCGCAAGGAGCAGGCGGCACCGGCCGTCCAGCCAAGGACCGAGGTCTCAGCAGAACCATCATCGGGCCCGGGCTCGAGCCTTTGAATGCGCAGATGAAGGTGATGTGCGGCTTCCTTCGGCCAATTGACCGCCAACCGGCCGTCCACGCCTTCGATCCGAAGATGCGGGCGCCGAAGGCTTGCTCCCTGGAGGTGATGCCGGAGCGCGGCGTGTCGACGGCGGGGCAAAGGCTCGTGCGGGAAAGCCGCCAGCCTACCAACCGCAGCGAAGCCGGCAGCGCTCGCAGCGGGCGTTGTCCCCGCCATCTTCGCAGCTCGACCGGCAGGATTTGCAGGCATGGCCCCAACGCGGACCGTAGCCCCAATATGGACCACCCCAGAACGTGCCCGCGCCGATGCTCCGGCGTTCTCTCGGCTTGTCGAAATCGCCGCGGCCGAAGCGGAAACGCCTGCCGCCCCCGCGTCCCCCGCGATCGTCCTCGATCTGCACGACCGCGCGTGCTTTGACAAGGACGGTGCCTTCGCTCCCAGACGGGAAAGCGAATCCCGCTTGCCCGCCGGCAAGCACCAGCGAGCAAAAGAGGGCCAAGAAGCAAAGGCAGCGCTTCATCTATTCTCCTTCGAGGATGACACGGGAATCCGTCATCCTGATGCGAGAAAAGAGGAACTTGAATGAACTCGCAATGAATACAGTTAGTGGCGGCCGGAGCCTTGCGGCAAGGCCTCTTGGGGGAGCCGTTTCATAAGCCGCGGAAATTATGGCGCAAATTCGGCGCAATCCTGACGGCTTTAACGGTCGGTGCGACAAACTACCCGGCGGCCCCCATAGCGGCCGAGCTTACCCTCGGGGAACTCGTACATGCGGAAACGATAATAATCGCAGCCCCGGCCGCAATAGCCGGCCCTGAGCCGCCGATACCAGCATCTGACCCCGCACCATTCCTCCCAGGGCGGACCACCGTACCCCGGCGGCGGTGGAGGAGCCGGTTCCCCCGGAGCTCCGGCATAGGCATGGCGCTCATAGCGCTCCGGCGGGCATCCGTCCGGGCCGTCCTGCGGGGGATAGACATGGCGATCGGGCCGCCAGTCCGGTCCGTTGGCCGGCGCCTCCGCATAACGCGGCGGCACGTCGTCCGGGCACGGCCGCCCGTCATCGGGGCAGTAGCCGCTTCTCACAAGCGGCATTTCGATCCGCCCATACCCTGCATCGCCACCGAGACGGGCCGTTGCACCGCTGGGCAAGGCGGAGGCTGTTCCCGCCTGCAGAAGCGTAAAGCCGATGGAAACGACCATCAGCCGGGCCCCTGCACGCAGGATGGATTTGACGGACAGACAGATTTCCGCCCCGTGCCAGCTCATGAGCCCCCTCGCTTTCCGACGCCACATTGCCTGCGACCCTTCGCGAAAACCCTTTATTGCGGGCTTCCAACTCTATAAATCTGGCCCATCTAAAGCGCGCAGACGCAAAGAAGTCCTTAACGGGACGGAAATCCACGGCACGAAATTGGAGTAAAATGTCTCTTCAGCCACAAAACAGGCGGCTCGCCGCGCCCGACATCGCCAAGCGCAAGGGTGGCGAGCCCATCGTCTCGCTGACCGCCTATCACGCCCACACGGCAAAAATCATCGACCCTTATGTCGATTTCCTGCTGGTCGGCGATTCTCTCGGCATGGTCATGCACGGCTATGAGACGACGGTGCCCGTGCCGCTGGAATTAATGATTATGCATGGCGCGGCGGTGGTGCGAGGCTCGGCTCACGCGCTCGTCGTCGTCGATATGCCTTTCGGCTCCTACGAGGAGAGCCCGGCCGTCGCCTTCAGGAACGCCGCGCGGGTGATGAAGGAGACCGGCTGCGGTGCGGTCAAGCTCGAAGGCGGCGCCCGCATGGCCGAGACCATCCGTTATCTCACCGAGCGCGGCATTCCGGTGATGGCCCATATCGGGCTGACGCCTCAGTCCATCAACATGATGGGCGGCTTCAAGACGCAAGGGCGCCGGCAGGAGGAATGGGCCGCGATCGAAGCCGACGGCGCCGCGGTGGCGGAGGCCGGGGCCTTCGCGGTCGTGCTCGAAGGCATGGCCGAGCTGCTCGCCGCGCGCATTACCAAGCAGATCCCGATCCCGACCATCGGCATCGGCGCGTCGGCGTCTTGCGACGGCCAGATCCTCGTGCTCGAAGACATGCTCGGTCTCAGCCCGCGCGTGCCGAAATTTGTGAAGAAATTCGGCGAGCTTGGCGCGGCGATCGAGAGCGCGGTCAAGTCTTACGCCGAGGAGGTCCGGGCGAGGGCCTTTCCGGCCGCCGAGCATGTCTATGCCATGCGCGACGCGGGGCCGGCGGCACCGAAGCCCGCCGCGGCGAAGGGGAAGAAGAGCTCGGCGCGATAGGTCCGCCGCATGGGTTTCATGGGGGGCTGGCGGCCCGCGCCGGCCCATTCGCTGTAACAGCGCTGGCGTGATCGCCTCCGCCGCGCTAAGGAATGCATAACCGTATCGGAGGTGGTGGCGTCACAAGCCGCCTAACACAATGACAATGAGTGACGACAATATTTTTCGCGAAGTCGATGAAGATCTGCGCCGCGAGCAGCTCGCCGCGATGTGGGATAAATACGGCGTCTATGTTCTGATCGGCGCCGCCGTGATCGTCGCCGTCGTTGCCGGTTATAACGTCTATCACTGGTGGGCGGACAAGCGCGCCGCTGAAACCGGCGCGGCCTTTTATCAGGCGACGCAGCTCGTCGACGAGAAGAAGCAGAACCTGGCTCTCGACGCCTTTGCCAAAATCGCCAAGAGCGGCGGCGAAGGCTATCAGACGCTCGCCGATCTTCAAATGGCCTCCATTCAGGCGCGAGAGGGGCACAAGAAGGAGGCGGTCGAGCTCTACGAAAAGGTGGCAAGCGGCGGCGCGGACGAGATGCTGCGCGATTTCGCCAAGCTCGAAGCGGCGACTTTGCGCCTGGACGAGGCCGATCCCGCCGAGATCCGCAAGCGCGTCGAAGGACTTAATACCGACACGAATCCGTGGCGTTATTCGGCGCAGGAGTTGTTAGGATTGGCGGCTTTCCGCTCTGGCAACATGGCCGAATCGGAGAAGATCTTCAGCCAGATCATCGGTGATCCCTCGGCCCCGGCCGAGATCCGCAAGCGGGCCGAGACGATGCTCGCCCTGCTCGTCAAGACGCCGAAAAAAACCAGCGCTGCGCCTGAGCAAAAGAGCAGCCAAACGCAGTAGAGGTGAACCCATGACGGGGCAGCTTCCGAGGGGCTTGGCGATTTTGTGCGCGCTATCGGGCGCACTCGCTCTCGCGGCGTGCGATTCCACGCCGTCGATTCCCGGCTTTTCCAGCCTGTTCGAGAAGCAGAAGACGCCGCTTCCGGGCGAACGCGTTTCGATCCTGGGCGGCGACACCACCAGTGCGACGAATGTCGAGTCGAAAGAGCCGGTGATCCTGCCCGCGCCGCAGGAAAACGCCGCCTGGAGCCAGCCCGGAGGCGTTCCGAGCAACGCGCCCGGCCATCTGGCTTATTCCGGCGCGGCTAAGACGGTCTGGAGCGAGGACGCCGGCGCCGGCTCCAATTCCGACGGCCGGGTCACCGCGCGTCCGATCGTCTATGGCGGCAAGGTGTTCACGCTCGACCGCGAGGGCCGGGTTACGGCGTTCGGGCTGAATGGCAGCCGCATCTGGCGCGCCGACCTAGCTCCGGAAACGGAAAAAGCCGATTCCGGCTTTGGCGGCGGGCTTGCCGCCGAAGGCGACCGGCTGTTTGTCGCCACCGGCTTCGGCACCATGGTGGCGCTGAATATCGGCAGCGGCAAGCCGATCTGGACCAAGGTCCTCGGCGTTCCGATCCGCACCTCGCCGACCGCCGTGAACGGCAAGGTCTTCGTCGTCAATACCGATTCCGAGCTCTTCGCTCTGTCGGAGCAGACGGGAGACGAGCTGTGGCGGAGCCGCGGCCTGCCCGAAGGCGCCGCCGTCCTCAGCAATGTCAGCCCGGCGGTGTCCGGGAATACACTTGTGGTCTCCTACCCTTCGGGCGACGTTGTTGCGCTCGACGTCAGCAACGGGGCCCAGCGCTGGACGGACACGGTGTCCGGCGGCATAGTCGGCGCGTCCATAACCAGCATCGGCGATGCGGCCCGGCCGGTCATCGAGGATGGCGTTGTCTATGCGGGGAGCCGGAGCGGCCGGCTGGTCGCCACCAGCCTCAAGAACGGCGAGCGGCTCTGGTCGCGCGACATCCGCGCCGCGCAGACGCCCTGGGTTGCCGGCGATGCGGTCTTCGCCGTCGACATCAACGGCCGGCTCTATGCCCTCAACCGCAAATCCGGCAAGGCCCGCTGGGTGACCTCGCTCCCGAACGCCAAGACCTGGAGCGGGCCGACGCTCGCGGGCGGCAAGCTCTGGCTCGTGTCGAACAAGGGTCTGCTGGTCGGCGTCGATGCGGTGAGTGGCCAAGTTGCAGCGCAGCGCGATCTCGACAACCCCGTCTATATTTCGCCGGTGGTGGCCGGCGGCCGCATGTTCGTGCTGACGGACAAGGCGAATTTGATCGCAATGAATTAGCCCGCTTCCAGTGTCCTGAATCCGAAAGTTCGCTTTATATTGCGGCTAGTGGTTTAATTCTAACACTCGCATCCCACCCGCAGCGAGCACTCTTGCGAGTGTTAGAATTAAAGGACCACTAGGTTCGTTGCGAATTTCGGATTCCATTAGGACACGAGCAACTATAAGATTTAGTGTGGTCTTAGATCGGGAAGTCCCCAAAGAGCGTTTGCAGAAACAATTTAGGGGACTTCCCGATCACCACACTAGCGGATTGCTTATATGTAACGGGCCGCATTTGGCCCGTTTTTGCTGCCGACAGCCATGACCAGCTCTATCGTGATCGCCGGACGGCCGAATGTCGGCAAGTCCACGCTCTTCAATCGCCTCGCCGGCAAGCGGCTCGCTTTGGTCGATGACGTGCCGGGCCTGACGCGCGACCGCCGCGAAGCCGAGGCTGTGGTCGGACGCTCGGCCGTGCGCCTTGTCGATACGGCCGGGCTCGAAGAGGCTGCCGAAGGCTCGATCTCGGCGCGCATGAGCGAGCAGAGCCGCAACGCCATTCTCGGCGGCGATGTCGTCCTGTTCATGATCGATGCGCGCGCGGGACTGACGCCGGCCGACGAGCAATTGGCCGATCAGGTGCGAGCGGCGGGCAAGCCGGTGATCCTTGTCGCCAATAAATGCGAGGGCCGGGCGACCCAGGCCGGCGTCTACGAGGCGTTCAAGCTCGGTCTCGGCGAGCCGGTGGCGATCTCGGCCGAGCATGGCGAGGGGATCGGGGAGCTTCACGGGCGCATCGCCGAAGAGCTGGAGCGGCTCGGGAGCGTGGGCGATGACGACGATGCGGGCGAAACGGACGTTGCGGCCCGCGACCGGCCGTTGAAGCTGGCGATCGTCGGACGGCCGAATGCGGGGAAGTCGACGCTGGTCAACACACTGCTCGGCGAGGAGCGGATGATCACCGGGCCGGAGCCGGGCCTGACGCGCGATGCCATTGCCACGGAATTTACCTGGAGCGGCCGCAAGCTGACGCTTTTCGACACGGCGGGCCTGCGGCGCAGATCCCGCGTTTCGGAACACGCCGAAAAACTGGCGGTCGGGGATGCGCTCAACGCCATCCGCTTTGCCGAAGTTGTGGTGCTGCTGCTCGATGTCGAACGAGCGCTCGACAAGCAGGATCTGCAGATCGCGGCGCTGGTCGAGCGCGAGGGCAGGGCGCTCGTCATCGCCCTCAATAAATGGGATCTGGTCCAGGACCGCGACAAGCGCTTGCGCCAGTTGCGCGAGGCCGTCGCCAATCTGCTGCCCCAGCTCAGAGGTGTTCCGGTGGTGCCGCTCAGTGCGCTGAGCGGGCGCGGCGCGGACAGGGTGATGAAAGCCGTCTTCGAGGTTTATGAAGGCTGGAACAAGCGGGTGCCGACCGCGGCGCTCAATCGCTGGTTCGCCGAAGCCGTCGACGGCCATCCGCCTCCGGCCGTTGCCGGGCGGCGGATCAGGCTGCGCTATATCACGCAGCCCAATGCCCGTCCGCCGACCTTCATCCTGTTCTGCTCCCGGCCCGAAGCGTTGCCCGAGAGCTATAAACGCTATCTGGTGAATTCGCTGCGCGAGGCGTTCGACCTCGGCGCGGTGCCGATCCGGCTGCATTTGCGCAAGCCGAAAAACCCCTATGCCGGGGACAGCCGATGAGCGACAAGGCGACCGAGGTGCTGTTTTACCAGCTCGAGAGGCAGCCGCTCGACCAGGTGCTGCCGGGTCTGCTCGAGAGGACGCTGGAGCGCGGCTGGCGCGCCGTGGTCCAGGCCGGCAGTCCGGAGCGGCTCGAGGCTCTCGACGACTTGCTCTGGACCTATCGCGAGGAGAGCTTCCTTGCCCATGGAACGGCGCGCGACGGCTTTGCCGATCAGCAGCCGATTTTTCTCACCACCTCCGAGGAAGCACCGAACGGCGCGGCGGTGCGTTTTCTCGTAGACGGGGCGGACTGCACCGGTCTCAACGCCTATGAGCGCGTGGTCTATCTCTTCGACGGCCGCGACGAGGACGCCCGCGCCAAGGCCCGTGAGCAATGGAAAGCCGCCAAGGCGGCTGGCCACGCCGTTACCTATTGGCAGCAGAATGAGCGCGGCCGCTGGGAGAAAAAGGCCTGAGGTAGGATTTAGATCAATAGACGGCGCTGGATTGGGTGCTAAGAAGCGCTGATATGGACAAAACGCCCCGCAATCGGAGGGACTGGATGACTGTAAGATCGTTGTTTCTGGTGAGCGCGCTTGCCGCTGCGGTTTTCACGAATACGGCGCAGGCGGCCGACATCGCCGAGGGCAAGAAGCTTGCCCAATCGTTCTGCTCGAACTGCCATATTGTCGGGCCGGGCGAAGGCGGCAAGGTGATAAACACCGATGTTCCGAGCTTTATGGCCATCGCTGCAAGTCCGGGCCAGAGCATCGATAAGGTCAAGCACTTCATCGTCAATCCGCCGCATCCCGCCATGCCGAAAGTACAGCTCACCAAGCGGGAGCTCGAGTTCGTCGCGGCCTATATCATGTCGCTGAAATCGAAGAATTAGGTGCGCGGCGGTCGTGGCCGTCGGCGGCATCGGCATAAAGGTGATGTCCGGACGCATCCCCATCGGGCTGAACGGCGCAAGTCCATTGACGGGATTGCGGTCCTGCCTCGCTCAAGGGTAAAACGGGTACAAAGAACAAGCTGACAACAACGTGCCTGCCTCGCCGAAGGACCGCCGATGTTCCGGAAAATCCTGATCGCCAACCGCGGCGAGATCGCCTGCCGCGTCATCAAGACCGCTCGACTGATGGGCATCAAGACGGTGGCGGTCTATTCCGACGCCGACATCGACGCGCTGCACAAGGAGATGGCGGACGAGGCGGTGCATATCGGGCCGGCGCCGGCCGCGGAATCCTATCTGGTCATCGACAAGATCATCGAGGCGGCCAAGGCCACGGGCGCCGAAGCGATCCACCCCGGCTACGGTTTTCTCTCCGAAAATCCGGCCTTTGCAGAAGCGCTTGCCGCCGCCGGCATCGTCTTCATCGGTCCGAATATCGAAGCCATCCGCGCCATGGGCGACAAGATCGAATCGAAGAAATTCGCCGCGAAAGCCAAGGTGAGCACCGTGCCCGGCTATCTGGGCGTCATCGCCGATGCGGCCGAGGCGGTGAAGATCGCCGGCGAGATCGGCTATCCGGTGATGATCAAGGCCTCGGCCGGCGGCGGCGGCAAGGGGATGCGCATCGCCCGCAGCGCCGGGGAGGTCCGCGACGGCTTTGTCTCCTCCAAATCCGAGGCGAAATCCTCATTCGGCGACGACCGCGTCTTTATCGAGAAATTCGTCGAGAATCCGCGCCATATCGAGATCCAGGTATTAGGGGACAAACACGGCAATGTGGTGCATTTGTTCGAGCGCGAATGTTCGATCCAGCGGCGCAATCAGAAGGTGATCGAGGAAGCGCCGAGCCCGTTTCTGGACATCGAGACCCGCGGCGCCATGGGCGCGCAGGCGGTGGCGCTGGCCAAGGCGGTGAATTACGAAAGCGCCGGGACGGTCGAGTTCATCGTCGATCAGAGCCGCAATTTCTACTTCCTCGAGATGAACACGCGGCTGCAGGTCGAGCATCCGGTGACCGAGCTGATCACCGGCATTGATCTGGTCGAGCAGATGATCCGCGTCGCCGCCGGCGATACGTTGCCGTTCAAGCAGGGCGACCTCGTCATCAACGGTTGGGCGATCGAGTTCCCGCGTCTATGCGGAAGATCCGGTGCGCAATTTCCTCCCCTCGATCGGGCGTCTGGTGCGCTATCGGCCGCCCGCCGAGGGCACGCATGACGGACTGACCGTGCGCAACGACACCGGCGTCTATGAGGGCGGCGAAATCTCGCTTTATTACGATCCGATGATTGCCAAGCTGGTGACGCACGGCCCCACGCGCGACGCGGCGATCGGCGAGATGGCACGCGCGCTCGACGATTTCTATATTGACGGCATCCGCCACAACATTCCGTTCCTTGCCGCAATCATGCAGCATCCGCGCTGGCGGGCGGGCGCTCTGTCGACCGGCTTCATCGCCGAGGAATTTCCGAACGGCTTCGCGCCGCGCGAGCCGGAAGGCGAGGAACTCGACAGGCTTGCCCGCGTCGCCGCGGCCATCGACCATCTCTCCAATGAGCGCCGCCGCCAGATCTCCGGCCAGATGCAGGGCGAGCCGGTGCGCTTCTCGGACGTGCGCATCGTCGATCTCGGCAGGTCGCGGGTGAAGCTGCGCATTTCCGGCCGGCTCGGCGAGCCGATCACGGTGGCGATGGGGGCTGGGGACGGCGTTTCGGCCCGCGTCACCATCGAGTTCGCGCTGGTGGCCGGGGAAGCCGGTCTGGGAAGGCATGCTCGACGGCGTGCCGTTCTTCGTGCAGGTCCGCCCGATCCTCAACGGCTTCGAACTGAGCCATGCCGGCATCGTCGTGCCGGCGCGCGTCTATACGGAGCGCGAGGCCGAGCTTGCCGCGATCATGCCGGAGAAGAAGCACGCCGACAGCTCGAAGACGCTACGCTGCCCGATGCCGGGGCTGGTGCGCACCATCAATGTCAGCGAAGGGCAGGAGGTAAAGGCCGGCGAGGCGCTTTGCACCGTCGAGGCGATGAAGATGGAGAACATCCTGCGCGCCGAGCGCGATGCCACAGTGAAGAGCGTCAAGGCCAAGCCGGGGGATAGCCTGGCCGTGGACGCGGTGATCATGGAGTTTGTTTAGAGCCGGATTGCCTTGAGCAGAAACGGCTCGATGCCATCACCGATGGCTCTGCCGCTCACTTGAGAGATCTCCGCAAACCTGCGGAATGTCTCCTTGAGTCATCCCGGAAGCCTGAAAGGCTGTCCGGGATCGCGTGAGGCGATGCGGGTTGGGACCCCGGCTCGGCCTGCGGGCCGTCCGGGGGCGACGAAACCCGGTGGAGCGGAGAACTCTCCGAAGGGAAAAGCAGGTTCTGAAGCAAGCCTGATCGGCATAGCGATCCGCTCACAACCGCTGCACGCCATGTGCCGCGCCATTATCCTCGTCCTCGTCGTTCTTCTTCGAGCGCTCCTCCTCCAGCTTCTGGATTTCCTTGATCGCTCTGCTGAGGCCCTCGCGCGTTTCCGGCTTCAGATAGTTCCACGCCCGGTCGCGCCAGATTTGCGCGAGCGCCTGGGTCTCCAGCTTGAGCTGCTCCTGTTCCTCTTCCGTGCGCGTCCCGAACAGCCCGTTCTTTTCGGCATTCTCGGCAAAGGTCTGAAGCGACTGGATGTCCTGCCGGGTAAGCGAGGTAGCGGCGCGCACGGTTTCCTGCAACAGGCCGAAGCTCTTCGTCATCACTGGCGACAGCACGAGGAGGTGGAGCTGATCGAGCTGCTCGTCGCTGAACATGGCGGCGAGCGTCGACGGCCCCGCCGTCAGCACGAAGGTCTTCTGCAGATTGTAGAAGAACTCCAGCCATTCGACCTGATTCTGAGCCTGCGCGTCCTTGCCCTCGCCGTCGGGTTTCTGGCTGCCGTCGAGCTGGACGTCGCGGGCGAAGCGAATGACGTCGTGCACCATCTCGTCGAGGCGTGACACGCGCAGGAAATCGTTGATGATCGCGCCGGCCTTGGCGATCTTCTCAGGCGAGGGCGGCGGCGCATTCGGCTCGACGAGCGGGTTTCCGGTGAGGCTGGATTTCAGATCGCTGAGCCAAGCCGATTGCGCGTAATAGCTGCGCATATCTTCGTAAGTATAGCCGGTGAACAGCCGAGAGGCGGCGTAGATCGCATTGAAGATCTTGCGCATGGCCGGCATGTCGAGCAGCTCGCGAAGAGCTTTGATCTCGGGAAGCGACAGATATTTCGCCTCGAGCGTCGCGATGTCGGAGATGATGGCGTCGCGATTCTGCTGCAGGAACGGCTCGAGCTCGTCGCTGGCGCGCAGGGAATAGTTGAGCAAATCGGCGAATGCGCCGAGCGCCTTCTTCTGCTCCTCATCGAGCGGTGGCTTGCCGGGCACGCCCTTCTGCAGCGTGTCGCGAAGCGCGGGCAGGTATACGTCCCGCACGGAGCGGCGGAAGTCGGTATAGATCTCCGGCAGTCGGGACGGTTCGAGCGCATGCGAGATCAGGTCAGCGAGGCCGTGCGCCTTGTCGGCGGTTTCCTGCTGCGCCGCTGCGCCATCGTACCGGGCGAAGGCGGCGGGAAGGAGCGCGCCGATCGCGAGCCCCAGAACAAGACATGCGGCTTTGAAGCGTGGCATCGAGCGTCTCTCCTCATCGGGCCGGCGACAGGCCCCAACTCCAAAATCATGACAGTGATCGACTTTATTAGCTTAGAGCGGGATGCGAGCGGAAAACCGGTTCCCACTTTTCCTCATCCCGCTCTAGCGCAAATCGGCGCGGCGCGACAGTAGGGCCGGTTCAGGACCGAACAAGGGCGGCGCGGGATTGCGGCTTCAAGTGTAGCGCAGGCTGGTTGCCGAGCCGTGGCCTCCTTTTCCTCTGGCGTGAACCTTGCGGCGGCGCGATAGTTTCCACCATGATCCGTATGATTGCTCCCGCGGCGGCCGTTCTTGCCGCAATGCTTGCCGGAGATATGCGCATGAGCGCCGCGCCCATAGCTGCGAAGATTACCTATCAGGTCGAAGGCGCGTTCGCCGGCAAGCATGGGGAGGTCGCCGCCGATCTGAGCGGCGTCGCCTGCCTGCCGCCGGGACCGGATGGCGGCCGGCTCTGCCTGTTCATCAATGACGAGAGCCGCAGCGCGCAATTCGCCAAGCTTGTGGGTACGACGATCTTCCCCGGCACGAGCATCAAGCTGACGGGAAAGACGCTGCCTGATGATATTCCCGGCTCGCCGCCGGAGGCCGATTGCCCCGGCGGCGAGCAGGTCGGCGACTTCGACGGCGAGGCGGTGGCCTATGCCGAGCCCTATTTCTACGTCGCCGGCTCGCATGGCTGCTCGCGCCGCAGCGGCAAGTTCAATCCCGCGGCTTTTCTGTTGGCGCGGATCAAGGTGAATGCGGATGGCATCCCTGTCGGTGAGGATGGCGAGACGCTGCCGGAGGAGATGTGGAGCGAGGCTGTCGAGCTGAGCTGGCGCCTTTCCCATGTGCTCCAGCGCGCCGAGCCGGTCGGGGGTTATTTCGGCAAGAGCCTCGATGAGGCAGTGAACGGACTCAACATCGAAGGGCTGGCGATTGAAGGCGGGCGGCTGCTGATCGGCCTGCGTGCGCCTTCGATCGACGGGGCAGCGTTCATCGTCGGGACCGCGCTTTCGGGCGCCTTCGTGCCAGGCGAGGCGCCTGTCGGCGATGCTCCGGAGGTCATTCCGCTGAAGCTCGGCAAGGACATTGGCATCCGCGATCTGGCGAGCCTGCCTGACGGACGGCTGGTGGTGCTCGCCGGCCCGGCGCAGAACCAGCCTTTGCCTTACCGCATCTTCATCGCCGAGCCGCGCGTCGGCGGCGCGCTGACAGAAATCGGCCAGCTCGAACCGGTTGCCGGCGTCGAAGGGCCAGCCAAGGCCGAGGCGCTCACCGTGCTCGGCGCGGATGAAGGCAAGCTTCGCCTGCTCGTGCTCTTCGACGGGGTGGAAAATGGCGGGCCGATCGAATTGACGTTGCGACTGCCTTAGCGGTGTCAGTCCTCGGCGCCCTCCGTCAACGCGGCTCCCTCGAGCCGGTGCTCCAGGAAGAACCGCATCATCTCGCGCGAGGCGTCCGGCCCTTTCTGATCGGTGAACGAGCCCGCGGCATTGCCGCCCGACCAGGCGTGACCGGAATCGTGCACCTCCCACATCTCCAGCACTGACCGTCCGCGCTCGTCCATATAGGCGGTGCTTGTATAGCCATGCCCGCCCTTGACCCGGCCGCGCTTGCGCTTCTGCCGCAAGACGCCGGCCGCGCCGGGCCAGGCCTGCTCCAGCACGTGATCGCTGTTGCGCGGATGCACCGTGTCGTCGCGGTCGCCGTGAAAGACGATCATCGGCACGGGGCGCCGGCGCACGAGCGAAATCGGCGGCGCCGCGACTTCGGCGGCGATTTCCGCCAGCCCGTTGCGCATCACGGCATAGGCCGAGGGCACGTTGCGGGCGGAGCCGCGGGCAAGCCCGGAATGGACGCCGGCGGCGGCATAGAGATCGGGATAGGTGGCGGCCATGATCGCCGCTACCGCGCCGCCCGCCGACAGGCCGGCGACATAGACGCGAGCCGGGTCGATATTGTAGCGGCTCATCACCTGCCGGGTAATGCCGGCGATCAGAGACGGCTCGCCGCGTCCGCGATGCTGATGGCGCGGGTTGAACCAGTTCCAGCATCTGAGGCCGTTGGCCGATCGTGGCTGGCCGGGATAGGCGACGAAGCAGCCGGCCTCCTCGGCGACGAAGTTCATCCGCGTGCCGGCGGCGAAATCATCGGGCCATTGCTGGCAGCCATGCAGCATGACGATGAGCGGCATTGGCTGACCGCGATAGGCGCTCGGAATGTAGAGCCGGTAATTCCGCGTTCCGGCGAAATTGATGAAGCTTTCCGAGAGCCAGCGCCCGGTATTCGGGGCGATCGGATTGTCCGGTTCGAGGACCGGGCTCGCCGTATCCGGGCTCTCGGGAGCAGGCGCCGGCTGCCGCCGAAGCACACGCCTCAGCAAGGCGCCGGCCCGACCAAAAGGGCTCGCGCTGCCCCGCCGATAGCGTTTCATGTGGTCGTCGCCGATGGCTGTGCCCCGATCGTCCGTCAATCCCATAAGCCTACCGCATTTTTGCCCGACATGCAGGCGCCGAAGCCTCTCATTTGCGATCTCTCAGAACCGATCGCGGGGCCGGTTGATACAGCAAAGATGGGCGCTGATCAGAACAATCCGGCAGCAATTCACATAATCCGCTGCGAGCCGTCCCCGAAATATCACGCCCTCACCGGGTTGCGCCGCCAGATGACGGCGTTCAGCGCGCCCGCATAGCTGACCCAGATCAGATAGGGCACGAAGAGCAGTGAGGCGGCCCGATTGACCGGCCAGGCGAGGACCACGAAGCCGGCGATAGTGAGCCATAGGCCGATTAGCTCGAACAAGGCGAGGCCGATCTCCCTGCGGCCGAAAAAGATGTAGGACCAGAATGCGTTGAGAAGAAGCTGCACGGCCCAAAGCGCGAGGGCGGCGGTCTTCTCCGTATTTGGCGTCTGCCAGACCAGCCAGCCGGCAACGGCCATCATAAAATAAAGCACGGACCAGGCCACCGGAAATACCCAATCGGGCGGCGTCCAGCTCGGTTTCGCCAGCGTCTTGTACCAGGGGTCGGCGCTCCATTGGCCGCCGAAGCCGGCCGCGGCAATCACGAGAGCGGCGAAAATGCCAAAGGAGATGACGTCGGGTGCAGTCCAGTCGAGCATGTGGGTCCTTGTATGATCGCCGCGGCGCCGGTTCGGACTACCGGTACCTGCGGCGGGGCTGCGCGGGGAGAGAACACCGTTAAGATATTAACCGTTCCAGATGTTCGCAGCGACAAGCTCGGGATGAGGCACGATGAACGCTTGACTTCCGCCGCCGCCGGCGCCAATGCCTGCCAGGGCGCATGCCACCCAGAAGTCTTGGGAATGATTTATGGAAAATTATCTGATCGCCGCTCTGCTCGGCGTCATCGAAGGGCTGACCGAATTCCTGCCAGTCTCTTCGACCGGCCATCTTATTCTATTTGTTGATTTGCTCGGCTTCAAAGGTCCTCCCGGCAAGACTTTCGAGGTGATGATCCAGCTCGGTGCGATTCTTGCGCTGATCGTGCTCTATAGGCAGAAGATCTTCGGCACGATTATCGGCCTGCCCACCAGCCCGGCTGCGCGACGTTTTGCCCTGCTGATCCTGCTCGCCTTCCTGCCCGCCATGGTGCTCGGCGCGGGACTGCACGGCTTCATCAAGGCAAGGCTGTTCACGCCTGTCGTGGTGGCGACGGCGCTGATCATCGGCGGCGTGGTCATTCTCATCGTCGAAGAGATGCAGAAGCGCGTGCTGTATAAAGAGGTCGATGTGGTTCCCTTGCGGACCGGCTTCATGGTCGGTGTGTGGCAATGTCTGGCACTGATTCCCGGCGTCTCCCGCTCCGGCGCGACCATCATCGGTGGCCTGCTCTTGGGCCTGGAGCGGCGCACGGCAGCGGAGTTCTCGTTCTTCCTGTCGATCCCGACCATGACCGCGGCCTTCGCCTATGACGCCTTCAAGAACCGTGCCGATCTGTCATTCGACGATGCCGGGCTGATCGGTGTCGGCTTCGTCGCCGCCTTCATCGCCGCGCTCCTGGTGGTGAAGCCGTTCCTCGCCGTCGTGAGCAAGATCGGCTTTGCCCCCTTCGCCTTCTACCGGATCGCGCTGGGGACATTCGTGCTGGTGCTGCTTTATACTTAGGGCTGGCACCGCGGGCTATTTGTCGGACCGCAAGATTATCTTGCGGAAGTAAACGACCCGCTTGGTACCGGAACAGAGCGTCGACGCCCGTGCGATGTTCTTGCGCTATATGATGCGGCCATAACAGACAGCGCAACGCAACCCAGTCCTCAAGGTCACCAGCACTACACTCTACAACCCTGGCATCCGCAGATCATCGTTCGCCTGCCGGGCCGCGCCGGCTCATTCACCGGCAAACGGCGTATTTTTCGACAGCTCCCGGAAACAGCGAAAATAGCCCTTCCGCTTCCGGATGATCTGGGTGAGCTGGTCCTCGTCCATGGTTTTCAGATCATCGCAGGACTGGTCGCTGAAAAAGCGGGTGCAGTCCTTCTGCACCAGGCGGGCGGTGGCGCGGCACGGGTCGATCGTGTCGTACTTCAAGGCAAAATAGCCCACCGCGCCGACCAGAATGACGGCGAGAACGAGCACCAGCCAGGACACGCCCCTCATTCGATCGATCCGGCCATGACCGGCCGTCCCCTTGGAAACCGCGCCCTATCTCACTTCATCGTCGGAATGACGAACTCGGCGCCTTCCTTGACGCCGGACGGCCAGCGCGCCGTCACGGTCTTGGTCTTGGTGTAGAAACGGAAGCCGTCAGCGCCGTGCTGGTTGAGGTCGCCGAAGACGGAGCGCTTCCAGCCGCCGAAAGTGTAATAGGCGAGCGGCACCGGGATCGGCACATTGACGCCGACCATGCCGGTGTCGACCTTCGAGGCGAAGTCCCTGGCCGCATCGCCGTCGCGCGTGAAAATGGCGACGCCATTGCCATATTCGTGCGAGGACGGCAGGCGCAGCGCTTCCTCATAGTCCTTGGCGCGGGCGATGGAGAGCACGGGGCCGAAAATCTCCTCCTTATAGATGCGCATCTCGGGCTTGACCTTATCGAACAGGCAGCCACGCATGAAGAAGCCGTTCTCATAGCCCTGCATGGTGAAATCGCGACCGTCGACGACGAGCGAGGCGCCTTCGCGCACACCGAGATCGACGTAATTCTTCACCTTCTGCAATTGCGCCTTGGTGACCAGCGGGCCGAAATCCGCGCCCTCATCGGTATAGGGGCCGATCTTCAACCCCTCGACGCGGGGAATCAGCTTCTCGACCAGCGTATTCGCGGTGGCCTCGCCGACCGGAACCGCCACCGAGATCGCCATGCAGCGCTCGCCCGCCGAGCCATAGCCGGCCCCGATCAGCGCATCGACAGCCTGGTCCATATCGGCATCGGGCATCACGATCATATGGTTCTTGGCGCCGCCGAAGCACTGCACCCGCTTTCCATGGGCGGTGCCGGTCACATAGATATATTCGGCAATCGGCGTGGAGCCGACGAAGCCGACGGCCTTGATGTCCGGATGCGTCAGGATGGCGTCGACCGCTTCCTTATCGCCGTTGACGACGTTGAACACGCCTTCCGGCAGACCCGCCTCGATCAACAATTCGCCGATGCGCATGGGCACGGACGGATCGCGCTCGGACGGCTTGAGGATGAAGGCGTTTCCGGCGGTGAGCGCGGGGGCCGCCTTCCACAACGGGATCATGGCCGGGAAGTTGAACGGTGTAATGCCGGCGACGATGCCGAGCGGCTGGCGCAGGGAGTAGATGTCGATGCCGGGGCCCGCCCCTTCGGTGAATTCGCCTTTCAGAAGCTGCGGCGCGCCGCAGCAGAACTCGACGACTTCGAGCCCGCGTTGCACGTCGCCGGCCGAATCGGCAACGGTCTTGCCGTGCTCGGAGGAGAGCATCTCGGCGAGCGAGCGCATCTCCGCCTGGGCAAGCTGCAGGAATTTGAACATCACCCGCGCGCGGCGCTGCGGGTTGAGCGCGGCCCAGGCCGGCTGGGCGGCCTTGGCGTTATCCACAGCCTTCGCGACTTCGGCGGCTGAGGCCAGCGCCACCTTCGCCTGCACCTCGCCCGTATGCGGCGCGTAAATGTCGCCGAAGCGTCCGCCCGTCCCGGCAACCCGTTTTCCGCCGATAAAATGCCCGATTTCCTTCATGCGCTGTCTCCCGGCGTCAAAACGCTTTGCTTGCCATTGATCCTGTCTGCCCGAATTTTGCCCGCCCCATCAGCGTTGTGCAAGCTCGGCGGCAGGCGAGACCCGCTCTGCGTGCATGGCTGTCATTCCGCAATGCAGCTAATACTTGTGTCGCACTTCATTACCCTGACACAGTCAGCATATAATTGTGCAACGCAGCAAGCGGACCGGCCGGCGATAAGGCACTCGGTCCGCTTCTTCGTTCAACCAGTTGGAGATTTGGCACATGCCTGAAACTCACATCTGGGGAGGCACTATCAGGAAATTGTGGTTTACGGAAACCGAGAAATTCCGGGATCACTTGCTCAGACTCGATGCGGAAAGCCGCCGGATGCGGTTCGGCATGGCCGTGGATGACGATTTCATCCGCCGCTATGCAGACGGGACCGGCCAGTTTCAAAGCGTCATCTACGGATTCTTCGTCGGACGCGAGATGCACGCCACCGCCGAGCTTCGCATGATCGGCGAGAGCTGGCACGGCGATGCGGAGGCTGCTTTCTCCGTCGAGCGCCAATATCAGGATTCCGGCGTGGGCACAGATCTGCTCGGCCGGATCATCGTCTCGGCGCGCAATCGCGGCGTGGACAGGCTGTATATGAACTGCCTGGCCGAGAACCGGAAGATGCAGCGCGTCGCCAAGAAATACGAGGCCGAGCTGTATTTCGACCATGGCGAGGTCGTCGGCCAGCTGAGGCCCGCCTATCCGACGCCGATGTCGCTGTGGAGCGAGGCGATCGACAATAGCAGCGGCTTCGTCATGGCCGTGCTGGAGTTCCCGCTGGAGCGGCTGAGCCCGGCCGCCTGACATTCATTGCCATAAAGATCAAGGCCGCGGCGCTTTGCTTTTCGGGGTGAGCGGCGCGGCCTTTTCTTTCAGTCGGCCGGCCGCAGCCAGCGATGGGCGAGAAATGCCGCGATCGCCGCCAAGAGCTGGATTGGCGCGATGACGAGAGCGTCTTCCAGGCGGATCGAGGTGAAGCTGTCGGTGAGAGCGCGCGCGAGCGTCAGCGCCGGATTGGCGAAGCTCATCGACGGCGTCGTCAGCGAAATGGCGATGAGGCAGAGCGCGCCGATCAGCGCCGCCAGCTCGCCGCGCCGATGTGCCAGCGCAAGCATGGCGAAAATGAACATGGCGGTGCCGAGAAATTCGCCGAGCCAGACGCCGACGCCGGTTTCGATCTGCGAGGCGTTCTGCACCGCGCCGGTCCCCGTCACGATATGGGCGGCCATGACGCCGAGAAAGGCCGCCGCAATCTGTCCGGCGGCGCAGATGATGGCGGTCTGCAGCGGCATCCGGCCGGAAAGCGCGCAGGCGAGCGCCAGTCCAGGATTGAAAAGCGCGCGCGCCGCCCCCTTCAGCGCCACTGCCAGCACCGCGAAAGCGCCGGCGGCGGCGAGCGCCGTCATCAGCATGGCGAGCGCGACATTGTGGATGGCGAAGCGCTCGGCGAGGATGCCGGCGGCAACGATGATGAAGGCGAAAAATCCGCTGCCGATGGCTTCGGCGACGGTAAGCCGCGTCAGCTCGGAGTCGTCCGCCCGTATGGCGGCCGCATCCTCCCGCCCAGCAGCCTCGCCGCCTGCCTCGTCCTTAAGCGCCATCGGTCAGCTCATCCGGCGTTTTTGCCTTCACCGCAAGCGCATGCACCGGGCCGGCAAGCTCCTCGGCGAGCACTTCGTGCACCATGCGGTGCCGCTCGATCCGCGATCGGCCCGAAAATCGCTCCGATACGATGGTAACGGTGAAATGCGTCTCCCCGGTGTTGGCCGCGCCCTGCATTGCGGCATGGCCGGCGTGCTTGTGAGAGTCGTTCTCGACAACCAGCTTTTGGGGCGAAAAAGCCTTGGTCAGCTTGTCGGTGATTCTGGCTTCTACCTGCATTGATTTCCTGCGTCTTAAGACCAATTTTAGGTGTGACCGCAAAGGCCCGAACGGGGCGCTGCTTCCGCTTGTGCCGGCACCGGCGAAGCAGCATAATTCTGGCTCACAGCCCCGCCGTGCCTCCATAGCCTGGCGATGCCCCCTTGGATAGCAAAGCATGAAGCTGGACTCGAAATATTTCGATTGCATCCGAGTCAAGCCGGACCAGGAGCGGCTGAAGGCTCAGCAGATGCCGGTCTGCGCCTGGCCGGATTGCGGCAAGCCGGGGGGGTATCGCGCGCCGAAGGGCAGGGGACGCGAGGGCGAATATCATTTCTTCTGCCTCGACCATGTGCGCGACTACAACAGGTCCTACAATTATTTCGCCGGCATGAGCGACGATGACGTGGCCGCGTTCCAGAAGTCCTCAATGACCGGGCACCGGCCGACCTGGTCGTCCGGTGTCAATGGCTGGGCAACGAGCGGCTTGGGCTCTGCCGGCAAGGCCCACATTCATAATTTCAGACAGAACTTCGAAACGGTCGACCCGTTCGGGTTTTTTGAACAGGCGCGCCAAGCCGGCCCGGCGGAGGAAAGCGCGCCAAAACGTCCGATCCGCAATGCGGAGCGAAAGTGCTTTATTACGCTCGAATTGCAGCAGGACAGCACGCCGGAGGAGATCAAGGCGCGCTTCAAGGCTCTCGTGAAACGCCATCATCCCGACAGCAATGGTGGCGATCGCGGCAGCGAGGATCGGTTGCGCGAGGTCATCCAAGCCTATAATTATCTCAAGCAGGCTGGCTTTTGCTGACCTTTCCCCAAAAGTTCGGGGTTGCCGAACGGCCCGGCCGAGGCGACGCCGCCTTGCCTGTCAATCCACGATGAGTGCTGTCTTAGGAAGCCCATATGCCTGCGACGACGACCGAGGTTCCCGGATTGCCTGACATGAAAGTGTCGGTGCGCCAGCTTTTTGGCATCGACACGGATTTCGAGGCTCCGGCCTATTCCCAAGCCAATGAGCACGTCCCGGATATCGATCCGGACTACCAGTTCAACCGCGAAACCACGCTCGCGATCCTGGCCGGATTCGCGCATAACCGGCGCGTGATGGTGCAGGGCTACCACGGCACGGGCAAATCGACGCATATCGAGCAGGTTGCGGCGCGGCTGAACTGGCCCTGTGTGCGCATCAATCTCGACAGCCACGTCTCGCGGATCGACCTTGTCGGCAAGGACGCCATCGTGCTGAAGGACGGCTTGCAGGTGACGGAGTTCCGCGAGGGCATTCTGCCCTGGGCATTGCAGTCCAACACGGCCCTCTGCTTCGACGAGTACGATGCCGGGCGGCCCGACGTCATGTTCGTCATCCAGCGTGTGCTGGAGCAGTCCGGCCGGCTGACACTGCTCGATCAGTCGAAGGTGATCCGCCCGCACCCGGCCTTCCGGCTGTTCGCCACCACCAACACCATCGGTTTGGGGGACACGTCCGGCCTCTATCACGGCACGCAGCAGATCAACCAGGGCCAGATGGACCGCTGGTCGATCGTCGTCACGCTCAACTATCTGCCGCATGACGACGAGGTGAACATCGTTCTCGCCAAGGCCAAGAGCTACAACACCGATAATGGCCGCAAGACCATCGCGGCGATGGTCCGCCTCGCCGATCTGACGCGCAACGCCTTCATTAACGGCGACCTGTCGACGGTGATGAGCCCGCGTACGGTGATGACCTGGGCCGAGAACGCCGAGATCTTCAACGATATCGGCTTCGCTTTCCGGCTGAGCTTCCTGAACAAATGCGACGAGCTCGAGCGCGGGCTGGTCGCCGAGTTCTATCAGCGCTGCTTCGGCGAGGATCTGCCCGAGTTGACCGTCAACGTCGCTTTGAGCTGAGGGCGGCGCCAGGGCGGGGGCGATGATCAAGCTGGGTGACGAGTTCTCGAAGCCTTATGTCTTTACGCTCGAGAATATCCGCCGGTTTGCCAAGGAGGCGGGCGATGAGAACCCGCTTCACTCCGACGAAGCGAAAGCCGCCGCGTCGCGCTTCGGCGGCATTATCGCTAGCGGCACGCATATGTCGGCCGTGCTGATGGGCGTGATTGCTTCCCTCACGGCGGCGTCGGATGAGAGCGTCGGGCTCGACTTTCACTTTCGCTTCAAGAAGGCGATGCCCGCTGGAACCGAGACACAGCTCGAGTGGAAGGTGACGGATATCGAGCCGAATGAGGGCCTCAAAGGCGATCTGATCACGCTCGAAGGCCGCATCGTCGACGCCGCAGGCACGGTCTATGTGATCTGCAAGGCCCACTGCATCCGCTGGCCGCAAAGCGACGGCGCGGGCGCTGGCGCCGAAGAACGTGTAGAATAGGATTGCCATGCCGCAATCGCCAAAACGCAAGATCGACCCCGGATTGCCGTTCAAGCAGGCGCTGACGGCGACGACGCGCGCCATTGCCGGCGACGATGAGCTGCAGGTGGTGTTCTCCACCGAGACGCCCAGCCTGCGCGGCCACACCGCCAGCCTGCCGCAGCCTTCGCGCTCGCCGTCGAGGAAGGAAATCGCGGTGTTGCGCGGCCACGCGGATTCGCTCGCCCTTACCGTCGCCTGCCACGATCCCAAGGTTCATGCACGGCTTGCGCCCGATGCCGGTATGGCGCGCTCGGTGTTCGAGGCGGTCGAGCGGGTGCGGGTCGAGGCGGTCGGCGCCCGGCGGATGAA
This sequence comes from uncultured Alphaproteobacteria bacterium, assembly GCA_963798805.1. Taxonomy (GTDB): domain Bacteria; phylum Pseudomonadota; class Alphaproteobacteria; order Rhizobiales; family Rhodomicrobiaceae; genus CAVZCK01. The sequence goes on along the minus strand of CAWCVC010000010.1, from coordinate 130,352 downwards.
GGGCGTCTCCGACAATCTCGCCGCCAAGACCGAGGCGCGGTTCGAAGGCCATGGCGCCATGCCCACCGAGCGCGAGGACGCGCCGCTCGATGAATGTCTGGCGCTGATGGTGCGCGAGCGGGTTCTTGGCATGAAGCCGCCGAAACGGGCTCTGCCCATGGTCGATGCCTGGCGGCCCTGGATCGACGAGCGCGCCATGTCGCTGATCGATGCACTCGGCGACACGCTCGACGATCAGGAAGCCTTCGGCCGGCTGCTGCGCGATGTGCTCTCGGCGCTGGAGCTGATCGACGAGGAGGCCCAGGGCAGCGAGGAGAAGGCGACCGGCGAGGACGAGGAAGGCGATCAGCCCGCCGAGGGTGAATCGGAGGAGGCCGGCAGGGACCAGGAGAGCAAGCCGGTTTCGGCCGACGAAGAGGCCGATGCGATGGCCAGCGACGCCGGCGAAGAGGCCGAGCTGACCGAGGCGAGCGACCGCGGCGAGATGGACGGCGAGGCCGACGGCGACCAGCGCACCCAGGCGCCGCCGCGCCGGCCCAATAGCTCGGTGCTCGATGATCCGGCCGCCTTCGGCTATCAGGTTTTCACCCACCAGTTCGACGAAATTGTCGCGGCGGAAAATCTCTGCGATCCTGACGAGCTGGAGCGGCTGCGCGGCTTTCTCGATAAGCAGCTCACGCATCTGCATGCGGCGGTCTCGCGGCTGGCGAACCGGCTGCAAAGGCGGCTGCTCGCCCAGCAGAACCGCGCCTGGGATTTCGACATGGACGAAGGCATCCTCGACGCCGCCCGGCTGCCGCGCGTCGTCACCGACCCGTTCCAGCCGCTCTCCTTCAAGCGCGAGCGGGACATGCCCTTCCGCGACACGGTGGTGACGCTGCTGCTCGACAATTCCGGCTCGATGCGCGGTCGGCCGATCATGGTCGCCGCCTGCTGCGCAGATATTCTCGCCCGCACGCTGGAGCGCTGCGGCGTCAAGGTCGAGATCCTCGGCTTCACCACGCGCCAGTGGAAGGGTGGCCAGACGCGCGAGCAGTGGCTGGCGATGGGCAAGCCGGCGGCGCCGGGCCGGCTCAACGATCTGCGCCATATCATCTACAAGGCCGCCGACATGCCTTGGCGCCGGGCGCGGCGTAACCTCGGTCTGATGATGCGCGAGGGTTTACTCAAGGAGAATATCGACGGCGAGGCGCTGGCCTGGGCGCATAGCCGGCTTCTGGTCCGGCCGGAGCAACGGCGAATCCTGATGATGATCTCGGACGGCGCGCCGGTCGACGACTCCACGCTGTCGGTCAACTCAGGCTCCTATCTGGAGCGGCATCTGCGGCAGGTGATCAACGAGATCGAAACGCGTTCGCCGGTCGAGCTGATCGCCATCGGCATCGGCCACGACGTCACCCGCTATTACCGGCGGGCTGTAACCATCAGCGACGCCGAGGAGCTTGGCGGCGCGATGACCGAGAAGCTCGCGGAGCTGTTCGACGAGGAAGCCGACAACCCCCGCGCCGCGCCTGTCCCCGGCCGGCGGCGCGTGCATTGAGCCTGTGCGCGGTTATGCCCGCGAAATCGCGTAGTCGCGCAGGACGCTCGCTTCCAATTGCATTTCATCGAGGCGGTGCTTCAAGACGTCGCCGATGCTGACGATGCCGATGAGCTCACCATCTTGTTGAACCGGAAGGTGGCGCACCCGGTGCTGTGTCATCGTCCTGGCAATATCAGCGATCGTGTCGCTGGGTGAGCAGGTGATCACGCCCCTGGTCATGAGATCCGAGACACGCATATCCGGCAGGCTTGCGCCGTGCTCGGCGACGCCGTGAGTTACGTCTCGCTCGGAGATGATGCCATCGATCCTCTTGCCGTCCTCGCTCACGATCATGGCACCCACGCGTTCCATCCGGAGCCGCTGGGCAAGCAGCACGATCGTCTCCGTAGGCCGGACGGTCATGACCCTGTCGCCCTTCGCGCTCAATATATTTGCAACCTTCATATGGGTCCTCCAATCTTGAAGAGTATAGCACGTCCGAGGGACGTCGATCTGGGCAAATGCCCGTGACTGCAGCGTGAGCGCCTGTCCAACGCCGGCGGCGATTTTCCGCGGCTACTCGTGCCCCCGGCTTGTATGGCCTCTGATCCTGCTCAGACCCCGGCCGGCGCCAGCGCCCGCAACAACCGGTCGAGCGTGTCGATGGTGGAGTGATCGGCGCGGCCGTTGACGAGCGCGGGCCGGAAATGGCGCTGGAAAGCCGAGACCACCGCCTGCGTCTGCTCGCAATATTGGCCGGTCGGGGCGATCTCATAGCCGTATTCGGCGAGCTGCCGCTGCAATCTCTCGACTTCGCCGCTTTCATCCCCCGGCCCGAATCCGGCATCGCCCTCAATGCGCGTCGGCTCTACCCAATGGCCGATGCCGGCGCCGGCAAGCCGTCCCCAGTCGAATTTCTCGCCCGGATCGGTCTTGCGGCGCGGCGCGACGTCCGAATGGCCGAGCACGCGCTCGCGCCTGATGCGGTGCCGGGCGATGATGTCTTGCGATAGCGTCTCGACGGCTCGCATCTGATTCTCGCCGAAATCCGAATAGTTGCCGCCATGGCCGGGATTGTGGATCTCGATGCCGATCGAGGCGGAGTTGATGTCGGTCTCGCCTGCCCAATAGGACTCGCCGGCGTGCCAGGCGCGCATCTCCTCGTGCACCATCTGGGTAATATGCCCCTTTTCGTCGACCAGATAATGGCAGGAGACGCGCGACTCCGCGGTCGTGAGCCAGTGGAGAGCGCGCTCCGCCGATTCCATGCCGGTATAATGCATCAGAAGAATGGTCGGCCGCTCGCCTTCGCGGCGGGGCTCGAAATTGACGGCCGGGCGCCAATCCGCATCGAGCGAGGTATCGATCTCCATCGAGCAATCGTATCACTGGCTGGAATGGTTAAACGTGAGCGCCGCCCTGGCGTTCCTTGCGGATCTCGTCATAGGCCTCGTTGAGCACGGCGATCTTCTTATTGGCGATGTCGATCATTTCCTGGGGCAGGCCGTGTGCCACCAGCTTGTCCGGATGGTTCTCGACCATCAGCTTGCGGTAATGCTGGCGCAGATCGCTGTCGGTGATCTCCGGCGAAACGCCGAGCACCTGATACGGGCTCTTCCGCTCGGCGGCACAGTGACGCGCCAGAATGTAGCGGAACTCGACCTCGCCGATGCCGAAATGATGCGCCACGGTCTGCAGATAGTCGCGCTCGCGCGGATGGATCACCTTGTCGGCCTCGGCGATGTGGAACAGGCCCTCGAGGATGTTATGCAGCATGTTGCGGTCGTCCTTGAACAGCCGCGCAAGCTGCTTGGCGTAGGATTCGAAGCCGGCCGTGTCCTGCTTGGCGAGGTCGAAAACGCGGGCGACGTTCCTCTGCTCGCTCTCCGGGACGCGGAACACCTCCTTGAAGGCGCGGACCTCGTCCTTGGTGACGTGACCGTCGGCCTTGGCCATCTTGGCGCCGAGGGCGATGACGCCGATGGTAAACGCAAGCTGTTTATCGGGCTCGATTTCCTCGTCCTCGCGGTCGATGGCGAGGTGACCGGCAAGGCCCCCGAGCAATGCTCCGAGCGGTCCTCCGACCGCAAGGCCGGCCGCGACACCGGCAAGTTTTCCCCAAATCGACATGCTGCCATCCAAGCTTTGTTAGCGAGAGAGTGCTAGCAAAATGCATGCTTCTCTTTAACCGGCTTGCAGGCCTCAAGGCTAGACACGATTTCCGGAACGGCAATGCAACGTTACGCTGACCACACGAATAGCGCCGCGGGCCATGAACGATCGCGCGAGCTGACGGGCCTCTTCGCCGGGCTTGCCGGCGTGTTCATCTTCGGGCTGACCCTGCCGATGACGCGGATCGCGCTGGTCGGTTTCGACCGCTATTTCGTGGGCATCGGGCGGGCGGTGCCGGCCGCGTTCCTCGCCGCCATCATTCTCGCCGTGACGCGCCAGCCGGTCCCGCCCTTGCGCTCCTGGGGCCGGATCATCGTTGCCGCGGCCGGGGTGATTTTTGGTTTCCCAATCCTTGCCACCGCCGCCATGGAGCATGTGCCCGCCGCGCACGGCGCGGTGATCATGGCCGTCCTGCCGCTGGCCACCGCCATGGCCGGGGCGATCATGGTCGGCGAACGGCCGTCCTTCGGCTTCTGGTTTGCCGGCGTTTCCGGATCGCTGCTGGTGTTGATCTTCGCCGTAATCGAGTCCGGCGGCATTCGGCTCCAGCTCGCCGACCTGCTCCTGGCGGCGGCGATCGTTTCCGCCGCGGTCGGCTATGCGCAGAGCGGCATTCTGGCGCGGCAGATCGGCGGCTGGCAGGTCATCTCCTGGGCGCTGGTGTTCAGCCTGCCTGTCCTCATCCCGGCGCTGTGGCTGTTCGCGGCGCCGATCAATTGGAGCGCCCCGTCGAGCGCCTGGATGGGCTTCCTCTACGCCTCGCTGATGAGCCAGTTTCTGGGCTTTTTCTTCTGGAACCAGGGCATGGCGCTCGCCGGCGTCGCGAGAACCGGACAGCTTCAGCTTCTGCAGCCCTTCATCACCCTGGCGGCATCGGTCCTGCTGCTCGGCGAGAAGGTCGGCTGGCGTCACGCCGGGTTTGCGCTCGCCGTGGCGATTATTGTATCTCTTGGCAGGCGGCTCAGGGTGGATAGGCGGATTTATTGATGACGGATGGGAAGACGCGGAAATCCTTCGGCCGGCGTTCCGAATACCGTTATTTCCTGCCGATCACCACGCGCTGGATGGACAACGACCTCTACGGCCACGTCAACAATGTGGTCTACTACTCCTATTTCGACACCGTGGTTAATCAATATCTGATCGAGGGCGGCTTTCTCGATCTGGAAACCAGCGAGGTCGTCGGGCTGGTGGTGGAGACCGCCTGCCGCTATGCCAAGCCGATCTCCTTCCCGGAGGCGGTGACGGCGGGTTTACGCATCGCCCATCTCGGCAACAGCTCGGTGCGCTACGAGATCGCGCTGTTCCGCGGCGATGACGACGATGCCGCCGCCGAGGGGCATTTCGTACATGTCTATGTCGACCGGGTGTCACGCCGCCCCGGACCGCTGCCGGAGGCGCTCAGGTCGCTGCTCACGCCGCTACTGGCGACGGAAGGCTGAGGCTATTTTAGCAGGTTCCCAGCTCAGGCCGCCTCTTGCGCGCTCGCAAGCTCCTCGTCCCGCGCCGTCATCCGCTTGAAGGCGGGACGCTCGCTGAGCCGGCCGACATACGCGTCGAATTCGGGCCGGTGCGGGATGATGCCGAACATCATACCGTAGCGCAGCGTCGATCCGAACACCACATCGGCGGCGCTGAATTTGTCGCCGAGCAGACAGCCGCCTTCCGGGATGGCCGAAGCGGCGACTTTCATCACCGTGTCGAAATCGCCATAGCCTACGGCGCTCGTCGGCGCGGGCGGGTGCTGGAAGGCCTTCTCCACCATGGCCGGCTCGATGCAGCTCGGGCTGAAGAACAGCCAGCGCAGATAGGTTCCGCGCTTCGGATCGCCGATCGCCGGCGCCAGCGCCGCTTCGGGAAAAGCGTCGGCCAGATAGCAGCAGATCGCGGCGGCTTCGGTGACGACGGTGCCGCCATGCTTGATCGCCGGTACCTTGCCCATGGGATTGACGGCCAGATAGTCCGGCGATTTGTGCTCGGCCGCCTTGACGTTCAGGATCTCCATCCTGTGAGGCGCGCCAAGCTCCTCGAGCATCCACAAGACAACGCCAGCGCGCGTCCGCGGCGCATAATAGAAAACCAGCTCTTCCGCAGCCATCTGCCTCTCGTCCAAAAGATAAAACCGGCTGCAAGGGGCAGCCGGCAGGTCGATCATGACTTGGAAGATTACTGCTTCTTGGTCTGTTTGCCCTTGGCGTCTTCTTCTTCCTTGGCCTTTTTGGCGAGCTCGATTTGCCGCTGGCGAATGGCCAGCATGAGCCGCTCACGGGCTTCCTTGTATTTCTCATTGTCGACCGGCGGGCCGGCAAGCGCCTTGTCGAAGCCGACCAGCGGCACGGGGAAGCCGATCGCCTTGCCGGCAAGGTTGATCGCGGCCACGATCACCTGCTTGCCTTTTTTCATCTCATCGATGATCGCCGGGGTCGCCTCGGTCTCGGCGGTGCAGCCGGCTGCATGGCAGAGCGTATATTGCAGCTTGATGGGCTTGTTCTCGTCGACCTTGACTTCGATGCCGGGGGGCAGCGCCATGCCGAGCGGCACCATCACCATCAGAGCTTTCTTCTGCTGACCCTCGACCTCGCGGATAGCTGCTGAGACCAGCACCCGGCCGGTATTGCCGTCGAGGCGCTCATGATGCGTCAGGCAGACATTGAGCACCTCTTTCGGCTTGGTGATGTTCGGCGCCTTCTCGCAGAGCTTGATCCAGGCGCTCTGCTCCTTCTCTTCGCCTTTCGCAGCAGCTTTGTTGTCGCCCTTGGGGGCCGCCTTCTGAGCCAGAGCCGGAGCTGCAGCCAGGCTTGCGCCAACAGCCAAGGCTAGCGCTGCCAGACCTGCGTGCAGGACCAATCTCGCCTTACCCTTCACTCTCTCTGCGTACATGATTTCGACCTTTCACTTCGCGTCCGCGTAAGTTGTTTTTTGAGGCGTACCGTCTCCAAACCCTCGAAAAGGTCTCTCGGAGATCCGGTGCTTGGCGCTCCCCAAAAAAACCCGGCTTGGCGATTTCAATGTTCGAGCTAGCGGCGTCCAATCATTCAATTACGGCATTCCCGTGACGGAAACGCGCCAAAGCGAGTCAGCTCCACAGATCCATCACAATTGATAGCCGGTGAATGAGGGCGTTCTTTTTGCCAGCTTTAAATAGCACGCCCTCGGAATAAGGCGATTGCAAAGCTGCATCAGTCGGGGAGTTTTCAGCGGCCGAAATTGTGCTATTCCGGGGAGACGTCAGCGAGGCCCGGCCGCCATGACGGAGGACACGTTTCCATGACGCTTAGTTGCGCCCGACCGCGCCAATTCTACCTGGCGCTCACCGCGACTTTCGCGCTGGCATTCGGCTCGGCTGCCGAAGCGGCTCCCCAGCACGGCATCGCCATGCATGGCGATCTGAAATATCCGGCGGATTTCAAGGCGTTCGACTATGTCAATCCCACCGCCCCGAAGGGCGGGCGGATGGTCTTCGGTGTGCAGGGCTCCTTCGACAGTCTCAATCCGCTGATCGTCAAGGGCAACGCCGCGCCGGGCGTCAGGGAATATGTCTATGAGAGCCTGCTCGCCCGCTCCAATGACGAGCCGTTCTCGCTGTACGGCCTGCTCGCCGAAAGCGTGGAGACGCCGGAGGACCGCTCCTGGGTGACGTTCACCTTACGGCCCGAGGCGCGGTTTTCCGATGGCAGACCCGTAACCGTCGACGACGTGATCTTTTCGCTCGACCTCTTGCGGGAGAAGGGCCGCCCCAACCACCGCAGCTACTATTCGAAGGTCGAGAAGGTCGAAAAGGTCGGCGAGCGTGGAGTGAAGATGTATTTCAAGCCCGACGGCGACCGCGAGATGCCGCTGATCATGGGGCTGATGCCGATCCTGCCGAAGCATCTGATCGACCCGGCGCATTTCGACGAGACGAGCCTCGACCTGCCTGTCGGCAGCGGGCCTTATCTCGCCGTGGCCGTCGATCCGGGCTCCAGCTTCACCTTAAAGCGCAACCCCGACTATTGGGGCAAGGATCTGCCGGTCAATCGCGGGCTCTACAATTTCGGCGAGATCCGCTACGAGTTCTACCGCGACGCCAACAGCATGTTCGAAGCCTTCAAAAAGGGTCTGTTCCACATCATCCAGGAGACCGATCCGAGCCGCTGGGCGCGCGGCTATGATTTTCCCGCGTTCACGGACGGGAGGGTCGTCAAGGAGACTTTCAAGACCGGCACGCCGGCGGGAATGAACGGCCTCGTCTTCAACACCCGCAGGCCCCTGTTCGCCGACCGCCGCGTCCGCGAGGCGCTCACATTGCTGTTCGATTTCGAATGGCAGAACAAGAACCTCTATTTCGGCCTCTACAAGCGCACGGAGAGCTATTTCGCGGGCTCCGAACTCTCCTGTTTCGGCCACCCTGCCGATGAGCGTCAGCGGGCGCTACTCGCGCCTTTCCCGGACGCGGTGACGCCTGCGGCGATGGACGGCACGCTGAAACAGCCGACGACCGACGGCTCCGGCCGCGACCGGGACAATTGGCGCGAGGCGCTCTCCTTGCTCAAGGAGGCCGGCTACGAGCTTTCCGGCGGCAAGCTGGTCGAGAAGGCAACCGGCAAGCCCGTCGGCTTCGAGATGCTGGCGGTGACGCGGGACCAGGAGCGGCTGTTCCTTAGCTACGCCCGCACTCTTAGGCGGGTAGGCATCGATGTCAGCATCCGCCAGGTCGACTCGGCGCAATATCAGAGCCGCAAGACTAATTTCGATTTCGACATGATCGAAAACCGCTGGGGAGCTTCGCTTTCGCCCGGCAATGAGCAGAGCTATCGCTGGTCGTCGCAGTCCGCCGACACGCCCGGCAGCTTCAATTATCCGGGCGTGAAAAGTTCGGCCGCCGACTCCATGATTGCCGCGCTGCTGGCGGCCAAGTCGCGGGCGGACTTCGTCTCCGCCGTGCGCGCCCTCGACCGCGTGCTGCTCAGCGGCGACTATGTCGTGCCGCTCTTCCATCTGCCGGACGAGTGGGTGGCGCATTGGAGCCAGCTCCGCCATCCGGCCGTTACCCCGCTTTACGGCTTCCAGATCGATAGCTGGTGGATAGCGGACGATGCCAAGGAGCGGGCGGATGCGCGTTAGAGAGCATCGGACCGAAAAGTGCGAAGCGGTTTTCGGACAAATCCGATGCCGAAACAACAGCTAGAGCGGCTTTTCCGATTGCGATTAAGGTCCGCCGCTCTAGCGGAACGATCCGGCTTCAGCGCAGAACTTGGAGAGGGCATGAGCGAGCAGAAATACGCCGTCGGCTATTCGATCCCGAACGAGCCGGATTATGCGCTGACGAGGCTCGGGCCGGCGCTCGACGAGGCTGCCGGGCTCGGCGTCGATTACGTCGAGCTGGCGCTCTATGCGATGGACCTCGTCGCCAATGGCCGGGTGCTGCATGACCGGCTGAAGCGCGTCAAGGCGCTGACGGGTGGACGCCCTTTCGGCTACACCATGCACGGGCCGCTTGGCCTCAATCTCATGGAAAGCGCCGAGCGGCTGCCGATCCATAAGGAGGTGCTGAAAGCCACGCTCGAAGTGACCGCCGAGCTTGGCGGGGTGCACTATGTGGCCCATTCCGGTGCGGTCGAGCCGGACAATACCGAGGATGTCGAGACGCTGTTCCGCCGCCAGCGCGACGCGCTTGCCGAGGCCGCGAATTTCGCGGCCGAGCACGGCATCGTCATCGCCGTCGAAAATCTGTTCGGCGGCGCACATGAGCCGCCGCTGCCATCCCGGCTGGCGGAGGAGGTTGCCGCGATCGGCCATCCGTCCATCAGTGCCTGCCTCGATTTCTCCCACGCCTTCCTGCTAGCGAACAGGCGCGGCGTCGATTTTCTGGACGAGGCGGCGGCGCTCGCACCTCTCGCCAAGCACCTGCACATCCACGATTCCTTCGGCAAGCTGACGACGATCCGCTCAGGCCATCGCGCCGAGCGACTGGCCTATGGCGTCGGCGATTTGCATCTGCCATTGGGGCTCGGCTCGATCCCGTGGGACGCGTTAATGGAGCGCTGCCGGTTTCCGGCGGGCGTCATCTTCATCAACGAGCTGGCGCCGCCCTATTGGAGCGACCTGTCCGAGGTCGTCGCGAACACGCGCGCGCTGGCGGCCAGGGCGCAAACCGTCGCCGCTTGAGAGTTACCGATTGCGTGAGGCGGCTCGGCCGTGAACACCAGAAATGCGCCCAGGTGCTCGTACCAGGCGACGGTCATGAAAATGTTGGAACAGAGAAGCAACAGGATCGGCGCCGCATAAGGCCAGAAGCCGGACTGGTCCCCAAGCGCGACGCCCTTGCGCGCTCTACCGGGTGGCCCGCCGGTCGAGAGAAAGCTGGACGGTTTCGATGGCGGCCTTCTTCTGCAGATCCTGCTGCGAAACCTTCGAATCGGACTCAACGCTCAGCGCAAACAGGCCCAAGAACATCGCCATCACGGCGATGCAAGCCGCCAGAATCCCGTACATGCTCGGTGATCTCCCAATCGTGCCGATCCAAGCGCAAAATAGACCGATTTGGTTTATGAAACGCTTAAGACGCCCCCAGGCGAATGCGTTTGTAAGGTGCTGCGAATGGCTTCGCAATCGCGTCCGGTAACTCCGCCGGCATTTTCCGCACCGACGTTGTTCTTACGGACACGACACCGCTTTCCGAGCCTGCGCCCCCATCGGCGGCGTGCGTGTAAACCCTGTTCCGGCGCGGCGGTTTCACCTGATGCACGGCGATAGCGAAATCGTCATTGATTGTGACGCTGCCGGCTGCGCACGCGTGCTAAGCTCAGGCAGAACCGGGAGCAGGCATGACTTTGACTGACAGAGGCGCGGCGGCCGGCACGGCCGTCTTGCAGCCGCGCAAATTTTCCGATCCTGATGTGACGGCCAACGGCGAGACGAGGGCACGGGTTGCTCTCGAGACGCTTGAGACGCTCTGGATCAACACCGGCAGCCTCTGCAATATCGAATGCGTCAACTGCTACATCGAATCGACGCCGAAAAACGATCGCCTCGTCTATATGAGCGCCGGGGAAACCATTGCATTTCTCGACGAGATCGCGGCGCTCGGCCTCGGCACCAGGGAGATCGGCTTTACCGGCGGCGAGCCGTTCATGAATCCCGAGATCATCGCCATGGCGAAGGCGGCGCTGGCGCGCGGTCATGAGGTGCTGATCCTGACCAATGCCATGGCACCGATGCAGCGCCCGCGCGTGCAGGCGGGGCTGCTGCGGCTTCGGGACGACTATGGCGGCCGGCTGACGATCCGCGTCAGCCTCGACCATTACACGCCGGAGCGTCACGAAAAGGAGCGCGGGGAGGGAAGCTGGGAGCCGGCCATCGCCGGGACCGACTGGCTCGCGGAGAACGGCTTTAGGCTGGCGATCTGTGGACGGACCTGCTGGCATGAGGACGAAGCGTCGGCCCGAGCCGGCTATGCGGCGCTCATTGCGGCGCGTAGCTGGTCGGTCGATCCCGCCAGTCCCGCCGAGCTGGTGCTACTGCCCGAGATGGACTTGAGCGTCGACGTGCCGGAGATCACCACCGCCTGCTGGGGCATTCTCGGCAAGTCGCCGCGCGATGTGATGTGCGCCAAGAGCCGGATGGTGGTGAAACGCAAGGGCACGAGAAAGCCGGTCGTGCTGCCCTGCACGCTGCTCCCCTATATCGAGGCCTTCGAGATGGGCGAGACGCTTGCCGAGGCGGCGAAAGCCGACGGCGGCATGTTCGAGAGGGGCGCGGTGAAGCTCTGCCATCCGCATTGCGCCAAATTCTGCGTGCTAGGTGGCGGAAGCTGCTCGGCTTGAACTCCCCCTTGGGGATCTCCGTGAAGCGGCGCAAAATTCATGCGTCATCCCGGGCGGCCACAGGCCGGACCGGGATCCACTCGCAGATCACCAAGCACTCTGCCGGATTTTGAGGCGAGTGGGCCCCGGCCTTGAGCCGGGGCGACGCGGGTGGGAATTTCCATTTCAACGGGATATCAGGTCAGTCGAGCGTCTCGCCGAGGAACACGATCTTGCGGGCGCGCCAGTCGAGGCGCGCCTGTTCGCCGAGCCCGCAGCGCATGAAGAACCGTGCCGCGCGGCTGTCTGCGGCCGTTATGGCGTGGAAGCCGCTGATCCCGCTCTTGCGGCAATGCGCCCGGAAGGCCGCAATCAGTTCGGAACCGATCTCCCGGCCACGGCAGTCGGCCCGCACATTGACGTGGATATGGGCCGGACAGGCGTCGATGAGCGCGGCCGGGAACAGCACGTAATAATCGGGACCGGAGAGCGGTACGCGGTCGCTGAACAGTGTCCCGGCGAGATAACCAGCGATGGCACCGTGATCATCGAGTGCGACGAAGCATTCCTCGGGGCACTCCCGCAGATAGCGGCCGAGCCAGAGCTCGCAATAGGCCGCGCGCCCCTCCTCCGAGGCAAAATGCTGCGTCGCGGCGCTTTCGAAGAAAATCGCCTCGATCTCCGCGCGCACCGCGTCCCGATCGTCCGCCTCACCGAGCGGGAGGATCCGCGCCATCTCACGCTCGGAAATGCTTGGAGAGCTTCAGCCCCTGCGCCTGATAGTTGGAGCCGATCCCGGCGCCATAGATCTGATCCGGCACTTCGGTGAGCTGCTCATAGACGACGCGCCCGATGATCTGGCCGTCCTCCAGGATGAACGGCACCTTGTGGCTGCGCACCTCCAGCACCACGCGGCTGCCGGCGCCGCCCGCCGCTTCATGGCCGAAACCGGGATCGAGGAAGCCGGCATAATGGACGCGGAACTCGCCGACCAGCGGGTTGAACGGCACCATCTCCGCCGCATGCGTCGGCGGCACATGCACCGCCTCTTTCGAGGCGAGGATATAGAACTGGTCGGGGTCGAGGATCAGGCGCCGCTCCTGGCGCGCAGAGATCGGCTCCCAGAAATCGTCGGCCGCATAGCCGCCGGGCTTATCGATGTCGACGAGGCCGGTGTGGCGCTTCGCCCGGTAGCCGATGACGCCGCCATCGCCTTCGCCGGAGAGGTCCACGGACAGCGCGATGCCGCCGGCGATGTCGGCCATCTCGCCCGAAATCAGATGCTGCTCGCGATGCAGCCGGGCCAGCTCCGCATCGGTCCGCTCGGGGATGCCGCGGCGGAAACGGATCTGCGCCAGCATCGAGCCGCGCCTCACCAGCATGGGGAAGGTCTGCGGGCAGATCTCGGCGTAAAGCGGCCCGTGATAGCCCTGCGGGATCTGATCGAAGGCCGGGCCGTTGCTGGTGATGACGCGGGTGAAGACGTCGAGCCGGCCGGTCGAGCTTTTCGGATTGGCGGCGGCGGAGATATCGGCCGGCAGGGCAAGGTGCTCCTGCAGCGGCACGACATAGACGCAGCCGGTCTCGAGCACGGCGCCCTCGACGAGGGTGATCTGGTGCAGGCCGAAGGTGCTGAGCTTTGCCTCGACGCTCATGCGCGCATTCGGCAGGAAGCTGGCGCGGACGCGGTGGGCGACGTCGCCGAGCCGCAGATCGAGGCTTGCCGGCTGGATCTGGCGGGGCGAAACCGCACCTAGCGCTGAAATGTGGCTCGCCTCGATGAAGGCGCGTAGCGTCTGCGCCGGCAGAAGCCCATCCGCCAAATCGCCGGTCCTGCCCGGTCCCTGTTTACCGCCGCTCATGCGCATTACCTGCGCAAATTGCCCCTCGCCGTCAATCGGATAGTGGCCCTGCGCGATCTGACCTTGACGCCGGGCCTTCTGCGCTGCTTAATCGATGATGTCCGTGGTGATTTGGCCGGCCGGCTTGCAGCCACGTAAAACAACTCGCTAAAAAGGCCGAGTTCGAGACATATCCGGCCCGGCTTTTCGCCTCGGCCGGTTTTTTGTTTCGAAAGGTCTGCTCATGGCTGAAGATGGCGTGGATTTCTCTCCGGCACCCGATGAGGCGGAGAATTGGGGGCAGGCGACCGCTCTCGTTCATGGCGGCACGCTCAGGAGCCAGTTCGGCGAGACGTCGGAAGCGCTGTTCCTGAATTCCGGCTTTGTCTACAAGAGCGCGCGAGATGCCGAGCTGCGTTTCCGCGGCGAGCAGGACGGCTTCATCTATACGCGCTACTCCAACCCGACGCTCTCGATGCTCGAGACGCGCATGGCCCTGCTCGAAGGAGCGGAGGTCTCGCGCACCACGGCATCCGGCATGGCGGCGGTCACGGCGACGTTCTTCGCCTATCTGAAGGCGGGCGACCATGTGGTGGCGAGCCAGGTGCTGTTCGGCTCCTGCCGCTATGTCATCGAGGAGTTGCTGCCGCGCTTCGGCGTCACCTCGACCTTGGTCGATGGCCGCGACCTCGACGCCTGGGCCAAGGCTGTGCAGCCGAATACGCGCGCATTCTTCTGCGAGACGCCCGCCAATCCGACGCTGGAGCTGGTCGACCTGGCTGCCGTCGCCGCGATTGCCAAGGATTGCGGCGCGCTGTTCGTCGTCGACAATGTCTTCGCCACGCCGATCCTGCAGAAGCCGCTGGCGCTCGGGGCCGATATCGTCGTTTATTCGGCCACCAAGCACATCGACGGGCAGGGACGCTGTCTCGGCGGCGTGATCCTGTGCAGCGAGTTTTTCCTCAACGATCATCTCAAGACCTATCTGCGCCAGACCGGGCCGTGCTTGAGCCCCTTCAATGCCTGGGTGCTGCTCAAGGGACTGGAAACGCTGCCCCTTCGCGTCGAGCGCATGGGCTCGAACGCGGCAAAACTCGCCGATTTCCTTGCCGAGCGGCCCGAGGTCATCAACGTGCTCTATCCGGGCCGGGCCGATTTCGCCCAGCGGGAGCTGGCGGCACGGCAGATGGCGTCCGGCGGGACGCTGCTCAGCTTCAACGTCAAGGGCAACAAGGACACCGCCTTCCGCCTCATTGACGCGTTAAGAATCATTAGGATTTCAAACAATCTGGGTGACGCCAAGAGCCTCGTTTCGCATCCGGCGACAACCACACATCAACGCTTCACGCCGGAGGTCCGGGCGGCTATGGGTATCGGAGACAATATGCTTCGCCTCTCGGTCGGGCTCGAAGACGCGGCCGATCTGATGGGCGATCTGGATCAGGCTTTCCGCTCGGCCTTCTGAGCCGCGCGGGGAACGGCGGGAGATGGCCGTTGGTTTACGAAGCCACGACGCGCGACATCATTGTGACGGTCGATCCGAATTTTCTCGATGAGGATTCCGCGCCGCTCAGAGACTATTACTTCTGGGCCTACACTGTGGATATTCTGAACAGCGGCAACCGGCGCGTGCAGCTTCTCGCACGTCATTGGCAGATCACCGACGCGCTGGGCCGCACCCAGGAGGTGCGCGGCGCCGGCGTTGTCGGCGAGCAGCCGACCCTCGATCCCGGCGAAAGCTTCCGCTATACGAGCGGCGTGCCCCTGCGCACGCCGTCGGGGATCATGCTCGGCTCCTATACGATGGAGACCGAGGACGGCGAGACCTTCGAGGTGACGATCCCGGCCTTTTCGCTCGACAGCCCCTATGCCGCACACCGGCCGAATTGAAGCGGCCGGCGCCGGTAACACGAGGAACACACTGCGGATGAACTCTGATCATTGGCGGGCGGTGCTCATCGCGTGCGTCGGCTTGGGCCTTGGCTTGACGGAAGCCGGCGCACAGGCGCAGTCGAAGCCCTCGGCCTGCGTCGCCGAGCTGAAAAAAGCCTATGGCGCAACCAAGGCGCTCCGCTCGGAATGCCACGGCGAAACGGATTGCAGCTTTCAGGCGCCGGTGGGCAATGCCTCGGCTCTGGCGCTGATCGGCACCATGGTGAAGCGCACCCAGGACTGTTACGCCGCCGCCGGGCTGGAAGTCACGAAGGAAATCAGAAGCGCCGACGGCACCGTGCGCTACTACGGCGCGTCTGGTGCTGCGGAACGCTGCACGCTTCTTGTTGCGACGAGTGCGGCTGAGGTCGCCGAAGGCATGCGCGCGGTCTGTCAGCCGGTGAAGTAGGCGCGCCTCGACATCTGCAAGATCGGCTGGTTTCGTCTCCCCGGACGACCGGGAGGCGAGCCGGGGTCCCTTTCCGCGCCGCCTCACGCGATCCCGGACAGCCTTTCAGGCTTCCGGGATGACTTAAAAGCATTCCGGCTATTTCGCAGAAACCTCCGATGGGGAGAGGTGGGGTCAGCGATCGCGGCGTCCGGGGCGCGCCACTACTGCAGCGGGCTATCCTTGGCGCGCAGCATGTCGGCGTCGAAATCGTAGCGTGTATTGCAGAACTGGCAGGTCACCTGAACCTTGCCGTCCTCGACCATGTCCTCCAGCTCCTCGCGCGAAAAATTGGCGAGCATCTGCTCGATGCGCTCGCGCGAGCAGTGGCAGAAGGCCGAGATCGGCTTGGCGTCGAACGCACGCACCCGCTCCTCATGGAACAGCCGGTAGAGCAGCCGGTCGGGCTCCAGCATCGGGTCGAGCAGCTCGTGATCTTCGACCGTACCGGCCAGGAGCAAGGAGCGTGCCCAGGCATCCTCGACATCGTGACCGTTAGAGCGCGCCGTGCCGCCTTCCTCGGTCAGCTTCTGCACCATCAGCCCGCCAGCGCGCCAGGACCAGGAGCCCGGCCTGTTGTCCTTGCCGCCCTCATAGTGGCGGGCAATCGCGATCTTGATGAAGGTCGGAAGCTGCTCGGACTGGCGGAAATAGAGGTCGGCCGCCTCCGAAATCGTGCCGCCTTCGAGCGGAACGATGCCCTGATAGCGCTCCATCTCGGGCCCCTGGTCGATCGTCATCGCCATGTGGCCTTCGCCCAGGAGCCGCGCCGCCGCAGCCTCGCGCCCTCCGGTCTCGGTATCGAACGCCGCCTCATCATAGCTGGCATAGCCGCGAATATTGCCCGGCGCGTAATAGTGGGCGACAATGAAGCTTACCGGCCCCTGGCTCGAGGTCTGCAGGATGAACTTGCCGTCGAACTTCAGCGACGCGCCGAGCATGGCGGTCAGCGTCATCGCCTCGCCAAGCAGCTCGGAGACGGCTTCGGGGTAGTCATGCTTGCTGAGAACGGAACTGATCGCCGGTCCCATGCGCAAAAGCCGTCCCCTGGCGCCGGACAATTCGATCTGAAAGGGAAGGACGTAATCGTCGGGGGCACGGAACAATTCATCGGCCATGAAATCGATTGCTCGTTCAGGTTTTTTCCAGGCACCACGCCAAGATGGTTCTTTGCGCGTGGACCCGGTTTTCGGCTTCGTCGAACACGACGGACTGGGGACCGTCGATCACCTCGTCCGTCACCTCTCTGCCGCGCTGGGCGGGCAGGCAATGCATGAATATAGCGTCGGGACCGGCCAATTTCATCAGGGGCGCGTCAACCTGATAGCCTTTGAGCAGCGACAGCCGGCGCTCCTCGTCCTTCTGGCCCATCGAGACCCAGACATCGGTGACGATGCAGTCGGCGCCGGTGACCGCCTCCCGCGGATCCTCGAAGAGGACGAGCTTTGCGCCTTCCCGCTCCGCCCATGCCATCATCTCGCTCACCGGCTGAAGCGAAGCGGGCGCGCCGATATGCAGGATGAAATTGAAGCGCGCCGCGGCGTGAATCCAGGAGGTCGCGACATTGTTCGCCGCATCGCCGACCCAGGTGACGACACGGCCCGCGATCGGCCCCCTTTTCTCCTCGAAGGTCATGATGTCGGCGAAGATCTGGCAGGGATGAGAGCGGTCCGTCAGCCCGTTGATGACCGGGATGTCGGCAAATTCGGCAAGCTGCAGGAGCTTGGCGTGCTCGGTCGTGCGCAGCATCAGCACATCGACATAGCGGGAGAGCACGCGGGCGGTGTCGGCGACGGTCTCGCCGCGCCCGAGCTGCATATCGGTGCTGTTCAGCACGATGGCCTCGCCGCCCAGCTTGCGCATGGCGACATCGAAGGAGACGCGGGTCCGGGTCGAGGGCTTCTCAAACATCATCGCCAGCGTCTTGCCGGCGGCGAGCCGGCTGTAGCGCTTGCCGCCGGAGGCGAGATCGCGCTTCATGTCGTGGGCGACCGCCATCAGCCGCACAAGGGTCGGCCCGTCGAATGTGTCGATATCCAGGAAATGGCGTATGGCCATGATCAGGCGCTGTGTTCGGACGCGGGCCCGGCTGCGAGCGTGGCACAGGCGGCGTTGAGTTTCTGGCAGGCTTCGGCGATATCGGCCTCGCTGACGATCAGGGGCGGCAGCAGCCGGACGACGTTGTCGCCGGCGCCGACGCTGAGCATATGCTGATCGAGTAGCGCCGCAATCAGGCGGGTATTAGGCATTTTGCATTTCAGCCCGAGCAGCAGCCCCTCGCCGCGGACCTCTTCGATGATATCGCCGTTAAGGTCCTGGATCTCGGCGAGCCGCTGCTTCAGGAGGAGCGATTTGTGCCGCACCTCCTCGAGAAAGCCATCGGCCAGCATGACATCGAGCACGGCGTTGCCCGCCGCCATGGCCATCGGATTGCCGCCGAAAGTGGAGCCGTGGCTGCCGGCGATCATCCCCGCCGCTGCCGCATCGGTCGCCAGGATCGCGCCGATCGGGAAGCCGCCGCCGAGCCCTTTCGCCAGCGCCATGATGTCGGGCTCGATGCCAGCCCATTGATAGGCGAACAGCTTGCCGGTGCGGCCCATGCCGGTCTGCACCTCGTCGAGCACGAGCATCAGCCCGTGCTGGTCGGCAAGCTCGCGCAGGGCCCTGAGAAACGGCCAGCCGGCGCTGTGAACGCCGCCCTCGCCCTGGATCGGCTCGACCAGAATGCCGGCGGTCTCGGGGCCGATGGCGGCGCGGACGGCGTCCAGGTCGCCAAGCGGCACCTGGTCGAAGCCCTCGACCTTCGGGCCGAAGCCGGCGAGGTGTTTTTCCTGATTGCCCGCGGCGATCGTCGCCAGCGTGCGCCCGTGAAATGCGCCTGCGAAGGTGATGAGCCGGTAGCGCTCCGGCGCGCCTTTATGGCTGTGATATTTGCGCGCCATCTTGATCGCGCCCTCGAGGGCCTCGGCGCCGGAATTGCTGAAGAAGGCCTTGTCGGCGAAGCTCGCGGCGCAGAGCCGTTCGGCGAGCCGCTGCTGGCCCGGAATTCGATAGAGATTGGAGGTGTGCCAGAGCTTGCCCGCCTGCTCGCGGATCACCTCGACGAGATGGGGATGCGCATGGCCGAGCGCGGTCACCGCGACGCCCGCGCCGAAGTCGAGATAGCGCTCGCCCGAGGCCGTGAACAGGGAGGCCCCTTCCCCCCGCTCGAATGCGATATCGGCACGGGCATATGTAGGCAGCAGCGCGGACATGGCCGGTTAACGATTTCCCTTGTCGTGAATGAAAAGGCCGCTGTGCGGCGTGGTCCTTATTATGCCAGGATCATTCGGCGATTGCAGTAGGCCTGTCAATTGGCACAAAAGACACAGCGGGGTGAAAAACCTGCCCGGCGATCGCGCCTTAACCTTTCCTTTATTTGTTTTCGCCGGGCACCCGTGTCATTATCACTGAAGCGACGGCAGTGCGCGCGGTTTTCTGGCGCGCTTCCATGTTCTGCTTCCTGTCATCGCGATCCAGCAGCATGTCGTTTCATGCTTTCGTTCCGCTCGCTGGGTGTTCTCTCAAGTACAGCGTCTAGTTTCGCGTTTCGTGTAACGGGCTTTTGCTCCGCGTAGCCGCGCCACGTTTGCTGTTTTGCGACGTGTGTCTGCCGCCGCGGAGGCTGATGAGCTGTGCCAACACCAATTCGCACAAGACGTATGAGGAGGCAGAAGACATGGGGTGGACAGAAGAGCGCGTAGAGCTTCTGAAGAAGCTGTGGGCCGATGGGCTCAGCGCAAGCCAGATTGCTGGCCGTCTCGGAGATGTGACGCGCAATGCGGTGATCGGAAAGGTGCACAGGCTGGGCCTGGCGGGCCGGGCCACGACCTCGCGGATGCGATCGGCGCGTCCGCGCAACCGGGTCTCGCATCTGCCGCTGCGGCCGACGCGGGTCCAGTACCGGACCCATGGCAATGTGGCGCTGAAGCCTATCTTTGCGCCTGTCGAGCGGCCGATGGTCGCGCTGACCGTGGTGCCGTCGGTGGTCGAGGATCTCGACATCCCGCCGGCGCTCCGGATCGATCTCTTGGACCTCAAGGAAAACATGTGCCGCTGGCCGATCGGCGATCCGCAGGACGAGGATTTCCATTTCTGCGGCCACACGAAAGCGGCCGGGATCTCCTATTGCGAGCATCATGCGCGGGTCGCCTTCCAGCCGGCGGCGCGGCGGAAGAAGTAAGCCAAACAGCGGGGGGCGAGAGCCGGAAGTGCAGAGGGTGGACTTCCGGCTCTCAAAATGCGGCCCACGCGATTTGCGCGGATGGGATCGAGAAAGGCCAACATCGGCTAAGCGGTGACACGATCGCCGAGCGCGTAGCCCGCTCCGCGCACCGTCCTGATCGGGTCCTTGTCGCGGCCGCGATTGATCGCCTTGCGAAGCCGGCCGACATGCACATCGACGGTGCGCTCGTCGACATAGACGTCATGCCCCCAGACGCCGTCGAGAAGCTGGGCGCGCGAGAACACCCGTCCGGGGCTCTGCATCAGAAATTCGAGCAGGCGGAATTCGGTCGGCCCAAGCCGCACCTCGCGGTCGTTGCGCGTCACACGGTGGGCGTCCCGGTCGAGCACGATATCGCTGACGGTCAGGACATTGGCAATCCGCTCGGGGTTTGCCCGCCGGAGGATCGCCTTGACGCGCGCCATCAGCTCCGGCACCGAGAAAGGCTTCACCACATAATCGTCGGCCCCGGTGATCAGTCCGCGGATGCGATCCACCTCCTCGCCGCGCGCCGTCAGGATAATGATCGGGATGTTGCGGGAGGCGCGCCCGCTGCGCCAGCGCCGGCACAGCTCAAGACCGGAGAGGCCCGGCAGCATCCAGTCCAGCACGATCAGGTCGGGCTGGTCTTCGGCAACAGCCATTTCGGCCTCATCGCCCCGGTGCACGACCCGGACCTTGAAGCCTTCCGCCTCGAAATTGTAGCGGAGGAGGAGCGCCAGCGGCTCCTCGTCCTCCACGACTAGGATCTTCGCCGTCATGGGTTCAAGGCCTTCGGCTCAATCCGCTCATCCCGGTCAATGCGTCGGTCTCTCCGGCATCGAAAAGCTGGTCGTGTCGCCTTTCGGACGCTGGTCCGCGATCGGCGTCCCCTTGACGAGGAAATGCACCATCTCGGCGATGTTGGTGGCGTGATCGCCGATCCGCTCCAGGTTCTTCGCCCCGAACAGAAGATGCGTGCACAGCCCGATATAGCGCGGGTCCTCCATCATATAGGTGAGCAGCTCGCGGAAGATCGAATTGTAGATCGCGTCTAATTGCTCGTCGCGCGCCCAGACCTGCAGGGCCTTTTCGGCATCCCGGTGCGAATAGGCGTCGAGCACCGTCTGAAGCTGCTCGAGCGCCTTGCTGCCGATATGCTCCAGGCCGATCATGAGCTGGCGCGGCCGGTTCTCGTCCGCGATGGCAGTGGCGCGCTTGGCAATGTTCTTGCCGAGATCGCCGATGCGCTCCAGATCCCCGGCGACGCGGATCGCCGTCATGATCTGACGCAGATCCAGCGCCACCGGCTGACGCCGGGCGATGATCGACACTGCCATTTCCTCGACCTCGCGCTCCAGCCTGTCGATCTGCTCGTCCTGCTGAATGGTCTTCAGGGCAAGGTCCGGATCGCGCTTCTCCAGCGCGTCGATGGCGCGTCCGAGAAGCTGTTCGGCAAGTCCGCCCATCTGCGCGATCTTGCTGTCGAGCGCCTGAAGCTCTTCCTCGAAGGCGGTAACGGTATGTTCGGTCATTTTTCTATATCTTCCCAGTAAATCAAACATCTGCCGCCCGGAGTTCGCCGCAGAATTCTCAACCGAAACGCCCGGTAATGTAATCCTGCGTTCGGCTCTCCTTGGGCGCGGTGAAAACGCTCGCCGTCTCTCCGAACTCGACAAGGTTTCCGAGATACATAAAGGCTGTGTAATCGGAGACGCGCGACGCTTGCTGCATATTATGCGTGACGATGGCAATGGTGTAATCCGCCTTCAGCTCGTCGATGGTCTCCTCGATCTTGGCGGTCGAGATCGGGTCGAGCGCCGAGGCCGGCTCATCCAGCAGGATCACCTCGGGCGACAGCGCGATGGTGCGCGCGATGCACAGGCGCTGCTGCTGGCCGCCGGACAGGCTGAGACCGCTGGAGCCCAGCTTGTCCTTGACCTCCGGCCAGAGCGCAGCGCGCTGCAGGCTGCTCTCGATACGCTCGTCCAGCTCCGCCTTGGGCAGCTTTTCATAGAGCCGGATGCCGAAGGCGATATTGTCGTAGATGGACATCGGAAACGGTGTCGGCTTCTGGAACACCATGCCGACGCGGGCGCGCAGCAGATTGACGTCTTGGGTCGAGGCGAGGATGTTCTCGCCGTCGAGAAGCACCTCGCCGTCCGCATGCTGGTGCGGATAGAGGTCGTACATCCGGTTGAGGATGCGCAGCAATGTCGACTTCCCGCAACCCGAAGGGCCGATGAAGGCCGTCACCTTCTTCTCGTGGAGCGGCATGTTGATATCGTAAAGCGCCTGCGAGTCTCCGTAAAAGAAGTTCAGGCCGCGACACTCGACTTTGGTCAGCCGCTTCTGCGAACCGTTGTCCCTTGGCGTCATTTGACTCCTCGTGAAGCCCCGAGCACGCGCGCGACGATGCTCGTAATCAATACGAACAAGGTGATGATCAGAGCGCCCGTCCAGGCGAGAGATTGCCATTCCTTGTAGGGGCTCAGGGCGAATTGGAAGATCACCACCGGGAGGCTGGCGATCGGCTGATTGAGGTTGGAACTCCAGAACTGGTTGTTGAGCGCGGTAAAAAGCAGCGGAGCCGTTTCACCACTGACGCGAGCGACGGCAAGCAGAATGCCGGTGATGAGGCCGGCGCGGGCTGCTTTGTAGGCGACACGGCGAATGACGTAGGAGCGCGGCGTTCCAAGCGCCGATGCCGCTTCGCGCAGCTCGTTCGGCACCAGCAGGAGCATGTCCTCGGTGGTGCGGACCATGATCGGGATCGCCAGCACGGCAAGCGCAAGGATGCCGGCCCAGCCGGAGAAATGGCCCATCGGCACCACGGTGATTTCGTAAATGAACAAGCCGACGACGATCGAGGGCGCACTCAGGAGAATGTCGTTGATGAAGCGGATCACCGGAGTGAGCCGCGAATAGCGGCCATATTCGGCGAGATAAGTGCCTGCCAGGATCCCGATCGGAGCGCTGAGCAGGATCGCCGCGCCGACAAGGATGCCGCTGCCGGCGATCGGGTTGAGAAGGCCGCCGTCGCTGCCAGGCGGCGGGGTCATCTCGGTGAACACCCGAAGCGACAGGCCGCCGAAACCCTTCCAGATCAATGCGCCAAGGATCAGAGCCAGCCAGCCTAGCCCCAAAAACGCCGCAACGACGCTCAGCGACATGGCCATGTGGCTGAGCGCCTTGCGTCTGCGGTACAGCCGGTTGTCGGCCGTGATGGGAGTACGTGCCATGACTCAGCTCCCGCTGCGCCGCTCGAGCCGCTTGAGCATCAGCCGGGCGGCGGCAAGCACGATGAAGGTGATGACGAAAAGGATGAGGCCGAGAGCGATCAGGGACGAGGTGTAGAGCTCTCCCACAGCCTCGGTGAACTCGTTGGCAATGGTTGCCGAAATCGTGGTGCCCGGCGCCAGCAGCGAAGCGGATATCCGATGTGCGTTGCCGATGACGAAAGTGACGGCCATGGTCTCGCCGAGGGCGCGGCCGAGACCCAGCATGCCTCCGCCGATAATGCCGACGCGTGTGTAGGGGATGATGATGTTCCTAATGACTTCCCAGCGGGTGCAGCCGACCGCGTAAGCCGACTCTTTGAGCATCGGCGGCACGGTGTCGAACACGTCGCGGCTGATGGCTGCGATGAAGGGCAGAACCATGATCGCCAGGATCAAGGCGGCTGTCAGAACGCCGATCCCGTATGGCGGACCGGCGAACAGATTCGACAAGATCGGGATGGGTCCGAATGCATCGATAATCGCCGGTTGAATGTATTGCTGGAGGAACGGCGCGAGGATAAACAGACCCCAAATGCCGTAAATGATGCTGGGGATGCCGGCCAGAAGCTCGATGGCGATGCCAACGGGCCGCCGCAGACGCGGCGGGCAAAGCTCCGTCAGGAAAATCGCAATCCCCAGCCCGCCTGGAACCGCCACCAGCATAGCGATGGCCGAGGTGACGAGCGTACCGTAGATCGGCGCTGCCGCTCCGAATTTCTCCGTGACGGGATTCCAGGATTCTGTGAAGACGAAGCTGATGCCGAACGTGCTGAATGCCGGCGCTGCGCCGATCGCGAGCGAAAGCATCGTGC
This sequence comes from uncultured Alphaproteobacteria bacterium, assembly GCA_963798805.1. Lineage (GTDB taxonomy): Bacteria > Pseudomonadota > Alphaproteobacteria > Rhizobiales > Rhodomicrobiaceae > CAVZCK01. Next base: position 106,317 of record CAWCVC010000010.1, on the reverse strand, counting down.
CGCCGAGCACACCGAGCACGGCGATGGCCGCGGCGTAGGTCAGATACCGGAATGTCGTGTCGCTAAGCCGGAAGCTGCGAGCGACTTTCGCTCTGTCGGCAACGTTCCGCACCAATGAGATACCGCCTTCCATCAGAGGTTCGACTTCTACGAAGGCGTCAGTCATACGGCCACCAGCTCGAAACACAAAGGGGGACCTGCATTTTGGTTCCTGGCACCGTCAGCCGGGCAGGCTTCAGGCAAAACCGGGTCGCAAGAAAGGCCGGCCGGGAACTGCCCCAACCGACCTTTCCGATCGATTACTTGGAGGCCATATAGATCGGCTTGCCGTCAGGGCCCTTGATCTCTGAAGCCCAGGTCTGCTCGACTTCACTCACGACCTTGTCGGGCATCGGCACGTAGTCGAGGCTCTCGGCCATCTTGTCGCCGTTCTTGTAAGCCCAGGCGAAGAACTTCAGCGCCTCGGCGGAAGCGGCCGGATCCTGCGGCTTCTTGTACATCAGGATCCAGGTCGCCGTGGTCATCGGCCAGGATTCGGCGCCCGGCTGGTTGGCGAGGATGACGCCGAAGCCCGGCTGAGACTTCCAGTCGGCTCCGGCCGCCGCGGCCTGGAAGGTCTCGGAGGTCGGAGAGACCGTCTTGCCGTCCTTATTCATCATCTTGGTATAGGTCAGCTTGTTCTGCAGCGCATAGGCGTATTCGACATAGCCGATCGAGTTCTTGGTGTTGCCGACATTGTTGGCGACGCCTTCGTTGCCCTTGGCGCCGATGCCGACGGGCCATTCGACGGAGGTGTTATTGCCGACCTTCGACTTCCAGTCCGCGCTGACATCGGACAGGTAGTAGGTGAAGTTGAAGGTGGTGCCGGAACCGTCCGAACGATGGACAACGGCGATCGCGTTGCCCGGCAGCTTGGCGCTCGGGTTGAGCTTCTTCAGAGCCGGATCGTTCCAGGTCTTGATTTCACCGAGGAAGATCTTGGCAAGCGTCGGGCCGTCGATGACGAGTTCGCCCGGCTTGATGCCCGGCACGTTCACGACCGGAACGATGCCGCCCATGACCATCGGAAACTGCACGAGGCCGTATTTGTCGAGCTCCGCGCCGGGCCGGGGCGCGTCGGACGCGCCAAAGGTCACGGTCTTGGCTTCGATCTGCTTGATGCCGCCGCCGGAGCCGATCGACTGATAGTTGAGGCCGATGCCGGTCTCCTTCTTGTAGGTGTCGGCCCATTTGGAATAGATCGGATAGGGGAAGGTAGCGCCGGCGCCCGAAATGTCGGCCGCGGAAACCGGAGCAATCGCCGCAAACGAACAGGCAGCCGCAGTCGCTGCCGCGAGCGCGATGGAACGTATATTCACTGGTGCTCTCCTTGATTTGCGCATGGGAGGGAGAGGGAAATTCCGCTCTCCGACCGGGACCTTATCAATCAGGTCCTTTAACTTTTATGACAGTTCGATAAAGTTATGATGACAATGTAAGCTGCTGTTCTAGAACGGATAACCCGTCAACAACTCAGCCCCTGGGTTCGGCGAAATTAACGGTTTTCCACCAACTGTGGCAGAGGTCACACCGGCGGCGGTGCTTCATTCAGAATGATCGTGAATGCCGAGCCCTTGCCGAGCTGGGAGGCGATCGTAAGCTCGCCGCGGTGGCGCGTGACAACGTGCTTGACGATGGCGAGGCCGAGCCCGGTGCCGGATTTTTCGCCGCCTTCGTCATTGGCGCGGTAGAAGCGCTCGGTCAGCCGGGGCAGATGCTTTTCCTCTATGCCGGCGCCGTCGTCGCGAACGGTGAGGCCGAACCGGCTGACCCCGCCTTCCGGACGTCGGTCGATGGTCAGCCAGACATTGCCGCCGCTATGGCCGTATTTGATGGCGTTCTCGACGAGATTCGAGACGACCTGGATCAGCTCGTCTCGATCGCCGAGCACCCAAGCGCCATTGCCACGGATGTCGAAATGCGTGGCCATGCCCGCCTTTTCCGCGACGGGCGCGAGCGCCGTCAACGCCTGCTTGACGATGTCATTGAGGTTGACACGGTTCTGCGGTCTCAGATGCAGCCGCATTTCCACCCGGCTGAGCGAGAGCAGATTGTCAATCAGGCGGGACATGCGCTGGGCCTGCCGCGCCATGATGTCGAGGAAGTGCTCTCGCGCGGCTGGATCGTTGCGGGCGGCGCCCTGCAGCGTCTCGATGAAACCGAGCAGCGCCGCGAGCGGGGTGCGCAGCTCATGGCTGGCATTGGCGACGAAATCCTTGCGCAGCTGCTCCAGCCGCTCCTGCTCAGTCAGGTCGCGCAGATGCAGGAGAATGGCCGGCGCGTGCTCGGACGGGCGGCCGCTATCCGGCCCGACCCAGCTCACGGTCGCCTCGATATGGCGCTCGATCGGCACGCGCTGATCGTAGGGCACGACCTGCTGGCGGCGGGCGACCGCGCTCGCCTTTGTGACGGCATCGAGAACGCCGGGATCGCGGATGAAGGCGGAGATATGGTCTCCGGCCTTGAGCGGCGGCAGAAATTCACGCCCCAGCGTGTTGAAGCGGATCACCCGGCCCTGGCGGTTGAGCAGGATGGCCGGGGAGGGCAGGCCCTCGAGCAGCCCTGAGACCGCGCGCTCGCCGCCCTCGCGCTCGCCGGCTCTGAGGCTGAAACGCACCGGGCGCATCACACCCTCGCGCGGCAGGAGAGCGGCGCCGGCTGCGATCGAGACGAAGCCGAGCAGGGCCGGCAGCTCCGGCAGCCGGTAGAACAGCACGAAGACCAGAATAATGCTGGCGCTGAGGATGACCAGCCAGCGCCGCAGGAACAGCCGCTGAATCATCCGCGTGGCAAAGGCCTCGGCACTGGGCGGGAGGTCAGGCAGCACGATCTCGCCTGTATAGCCGCCGAAGGAGGGGCCGGGGTCTTGCGATGGATGCACCATGAGGGAGCGGTCTTCTTCTTTTCTCGTGTCGGCGCCGTTGGCCTCGACCGGCGGCTGGGGCTCGGCTGGGAAGAAGACAGCTATCATAGGAATGCGACAGTTTGTTCACAGATCCGGTGATTCGTTCACGGCAAGGCGACACGGATTTCCCGATAGCCTTGATTTTACGGTAAATAATGCCTGATGGGCGCCAACCGCAAGAGCCGGGACCAGCACTGCCGAGCCTGCCATCGGCGATCACGACCGGCTGAAACGCGGCGCGAACCCCGCAAGTGATTCGGCAGGAAGCGTCAGTCCCGCCGCAACCCGCGCTCTTCCAGCGCCGCCAGATAGTCCCGCCAGAGCGCATCCTGAGTGCTGCCGATCTGATGGAGATATTGCCAGGAGTAGATCCCGGTGCTGTGGCCGTCGCTGAAGGTCAGCCGGACGGCATAATGGCCGGTAGGCTCGATGGCGGTGATGATGACGCCGCGCTTGCCGCCAAGGATCTTGCGCTCGCCGGGGCCGTGCCCCTGCACCTCGGCGCTCGGGCTGTGAACCCGCAGGAACTCGGCGGGCAGCGAGAACGCCTCGCCGCTGTCGAACTTTACGTAAAGCTGGTCCTTGCCCGGGTTTAACCGGATTTCGGTGGGCCAACCGCTCTTGCTATCCGTCATCTCTTGCCTCGTGTTGTGCCCTTCAGCATAATTTTAACCGACAGCCTTGTAAGTACACCGTCGATGGCGAAAGCCTGATTGTCAGTCGAGGTCGTCTCTCATGCCGCCGATCCAGCTTTCCCGCAAAGAACGGGCATCGCTCCAGAAGATTTTCGACCATCCGTGCCTGGCCGGAGAAATCCCCTCCGATCACGAGGAGAAATTCATCAATTACGAGCTCGCCCGCAAGCGCGTTCTGCTTCTTTATATTACGCCGCTCGGCCAGATCGAGCTCTTGCGCCAGCGTTTTCGGGGTCTGCAGGCGCCCGTTTCACGTCCGAAAGCTTACCTGCCTCAGCATCCCCGTCCGCTGCTCATCGACCAGTTGCGTGAGCGCCTGTAACCAAAAGGCATCTTTACACATTTTATAATGCCAGAAACCCGTCCAGCTTCATCGTGTTGTTGGGAGAAACATCGCGAGTTCGCCTATAATCGTCACAAGGCCCGAGCCGAGGTTACGTTGGAGAGTGTCATGAAAACATGGGTAGCCATTATCGCCATTTGCGGCCTGTCGTTTGCGGCGGCGACCGCCACCGCTGGCGAATTCTGGTCCCGAGACAGGGATAGCGGGCGCAACTATGCGCTGTCGAAGAAGAAGCCCCAGGTGCGCGGCTATTATTTCCGGCCCGGCGGGCATCGTTATGCTTTCGAAAACGAGCCGTTCCTGCGCCACAACGGGCCATATGGCTATTATCCGTTCTTCGATCCGCGCAGCTTCAAGGAGCGGGTGTTCAGCGATCCGCGCCAGCCGACGACGAGCCCATCGGCATTCTAATTAGCGAGCCTTGCGGTGGCTGCTCTTCGGCTCCGCCGTTCCGAAGCACTTTGACACAGCAGCGCCGGCGCGGCATATGAAAGCGCGTCCGGCGTTGTTGCCGGCGTTGTTTGGGGACCGCCCATGAAGACCAGTCTTCGTTATGCTCTTGCTCTTTCCGCTTTGGTTGCAGCCCCTTTGGCTCCGGTTTCGGCGCGCGCGGCCGATGTCCTGAGCATCGCGGCTTCGGTGCCGCTCGAAGTTCCCGAGATGGTGAGCGGCGGTGCCTGGTCCGACGGCGGTGCGACCGGCGCTTATCGCGCCATGGTGGTGATGCCGGCGGCGGCCGGCCCGGCGAACGTCGTCGTTCAGCTCGTCAGCCTCGACAAGGGCAATGCCCAGCCGAAAGTGGTCAAGACCGTGCCGATCAAGGAAGTGACGGCGCAGAGCTTTTCCAGCGCCTTCCTGGCGATGGATGCCGAGAACGAGAATGAGATGACGCTGATCGTCACCGCCTATGGCTCCGGCACCGACCAGGATACCTCCATGCAGTTCAAGTTCGACGGCAAGGGCAATTACCAGGTGATGCCCGCCCCGGGCGACGAGCCGCCGGCCGACGTCGACCCGGCCACAACCAAGAAATAGCGCCCGCCGGCTTGCGACTTTGCGACGCGCTTTACGTACGCTTCCGGGAAAACCACGGATCTGCGTATAAGAACGCTTGCAAGAGCGGTCCTCAGTCCTATATCTGCAGGGTAACGGGTGCGTTGTTTAAAATCCTCAGCGCATCTTTATTTTTGCGCATAAGCCGGGACGGCGTTTGACATCGCAGGCGCGCGCTCTAATGTCGCGTCCGGCATCCACGACCTGCGCCCGTTATAAAAAGTTCACGCTAACTTTGAATAGTTCGGCAGCTTAGTCGCTGCGAACAGGCAGTCATGACATTCGAACATCTTGGTCTCAGTCGTAAAGTTCTCGACGCCATTGTCGCCGCCGGGTTCCAGATTCCCACGCCGATCCAGCAGCAGGCGATCCCGTCGGCCAATGAAGGCCGTGACGTCGTCGGCATCGCTCAGACGGGCACCGGGAAGACCGCGTCCTTCGTCCTGCCGATGCTCACCAAATTAGAAGCGGGCCGCGCCAGAGCGCGCATGCCCCGCTCGCTGATCCTGGAGCCGACCCGCGAGCTTGCGGCTCAGGTGGCGCAGGCTTTCGAGCAGCTCGGCGTCAATCACAAGCTCAGCGTCGCGCTTCTGATCGGCGGCGTCTCCTTCGAGGAACAGAACCGCGTGCTCGATCGCGGCGCCGACGTGCTGATCGCGACGCCGGGCCGTATGCTCGATCAATTCAAGCGCGGTAAGCTGCTTCTCTCCGGGGTAGAAATTCTGGTGATCGACGAGGCCGACCGCATGCTCGACATGGGCTTCATCCCTGATGTCGAGGAAATCTGCGCGAAGCTTCCCCCGGCTCGGCAGACGCTGTTCTTCTCGGCGACAATGCCGAAAGAAGTGAAAAAGCTCGCCGACAAGTTCCTCAAGGATCCGATCCGGATCGAGGTCGCCCCGCCGGCCTCAGCCGCAAAGACCATCACCCAGCGGCTCAAATTCGTCTCCTCCGACATCAAGCTGAAGCGCGAAGCGCTGCGCCAGCTCATCAACGGCTCGGAGGTCAAGAACGCCATCATCTTCTGCAATCGCAAACGTGACGTCAGCATCCTGCACCGTTCGCTGGTCAAGCACGGCTACAATGCCGGCGCGCTGCACGGCGATATGGAGCAGCGCGAACGCACGGCAACGCTCGACGCGTTCCGCCGCGGCGACATTGCGCTCCTGGCCGCCAGCGACGTCGCCGCGCGCGGCCTCGACATTCCCGACGTCAGCCATATCTTCAATTTCGACGTGCCGGTCACGCCGGAGGACTATGTCCACCGCATCGGCCGGACGGGCCGCGCCGGCAAGGAAGGTTATGCCGCCACGCTGGTGACGCCTCACGATATCGAGGCGGTCCGCGCCATCGAAAAGCTCTGCCGCGAGAAGATCGAATGGCTGGACGGCGAGCCGTCGGCCGAGGAGATCGACGAGAACCGCAAGGGCAGCCGCCGGCGTGGCCGTTCGCGCGGCCCCGAGGCAAAGCCGCATCGGACGGAGCGTGGGCACTCCGACAGACATCGCTCCTCCTCCCGCGCGGAGGCCGGGGCACGATCCGAAGCCAAGGCAAGGCCGCCGAGGCGAGCGCGACAGACCGGAGCGGATAAAGAGATGAACGGCGAGCCGCGAGAAGTCGCCAAGGCAGCAGCTCCGGAGACGCCGAGCCGGCCCGCGGCCGAGCGCGAGCGCAGTCCTGAGCGCGCCCAGCGCCCGCGCCGGGAACGCCGGGAACGCTCCGATGAACGCGCCGTTGTCGGCATGGGCGAGCACGTTCCCGCATTCATGCTGAACCCGGTCCGCCGCTCCTCCAAATAGGCGGTCTTTCCCCGCCTTCACCGATCCCTTTCCGGCGCCTATCTCCATTCCTTGTGGCTCATCGCCGCTGATCCAGCCAAAAGTCCTTGCGAATGAGCAAGCCGCCGGGCCATGATTTTTTCAGAAATTGGCCCGATCTTCGCTCTGTGCCGGAGGCATCCATGAACCATCCCCAAGCCCGCGATAACGAACTCGATCTCTCCGCCTATTGGATGCCCTATACGGCGAATAGGCAATTCAAAGCCGAGCCGAGAATTCTTGCCGCCGCCGATGGCATGTATTTCACGAGCCTAGACGGCAGGAAGATCCTCGATGCCACCTCCGGCATGTGGTGCGTCAATGCCGGCCATTGCCGGCCTGAGATTTCCGCCGCCGTCGCCCGGCAGATCGAGACGCTGGACTATGCGCCGGCCTTCCAGATGGCGCACCCGCTCGCTTTTCAACTCGCCTCGAAACTGGCGGCGATCACGCCGAAGGGGCTCGACCGCATCTTCTTCACCAATTCCGGCTCGGAGTCCGTCGACACGGCACTGAAGATCGCGCTCGCCTATCACAAGGCGCGCGGAGCGGGCGGGCGGACCCGCTTCATCGGCCGCGAGCGCGGCTATCACGGCTGCGGCTTCGGCGGCATTTCGGTCGGCGGCATCGTCGCCAATCGCAGGCCGTTCGGCGCGATGCTGCCCGGCGTCGATCATCTGCCGCATACGCATGATCTGGCGCGCAACGCCTTCACCAAAGGCCAGCCGCAGCACGGCGCGGAATTTGCCGATGCGCTGGAGAACATCGTCGGCCTTCATGGCGCCGATACCATCGCCGCCGTGATTGTCGAGCCCATGGCCGGCTCGACTGGCGTGCTGCTGCCGCCCAAGGGCTACCTGGACCGTCTGCGCGCCATTTGCGACAAATACGGCATCCTGCTGATTTTCGACGAGGTGATCACCGGCTTCGGACGGCTCGGCGCTCCTTTCGCGGCGCAGCGCTTCAACGTCACGCCGGACCTGATGACGACGGCCAAGGGCCTGACCAACGGTGCGATCCCGATGGGCGCGGTGATCGCCAGGCGCGAGATCTATGACGCGCTGATGCAGGGGCCGGAGGACATGATCGAGTTCTTCCACGGCTATACCTATTCGGGCCATCCGGTCGCCTGCGCCGCCGGCATCGCCACGCTCGACATCTATGCGAAAGACGGGCTGTTCGAACGCGCCGCGGCTATGGCCGGCCCATGGGAGGAGGCGGTGCACTCGCTGAAAGCCGCCCCGAATGTCGTCGACATTCGCAATCTCGGTCTCCTCGCCGCGGTCGAATTGGAGCCGCGTGCAGGCGGGCCGGGCAAGCGCGGCCATGATGTGTTTGTCGACTGCTTCCGCCACGGGCTGCAGGTGCGCGTGACCGGCGACACCATCGCCATGTCACCATCACTGACCATCGAGGAAGAGGAAATCGCGCTGGCGATCAAGCGGCTCGGCGAGGCGATCCGGCGCGTCGCCTGACGGGGACGGGCGCGTTGGCGGGCAGAGGCCGTCAGTCGTTCCAGCAATTCGGATTGCTGCGTGCCCAGTAGGGCCGCGATGACGAGCAGTCGCAATTGCAGGGCACGTCACCGCAGTCATACTCATAATAGGGCCGGCGCCAATAGCCGCTATATTGCGTCCGGCGGATGTAGCCGCCGATCCGGTCCTCCTCCGGCACCGGCCTTACATAGCGCTTGGTATAGCCATAGCGCGGGGCAGGCCGTTCCCTCTCCCTGAAACTGGCGATGCGGAGTTTGTTCTCCTTATGCGCCTCGTTCGGCACGGGCCGCTTCACCGGCGTAGGCTCGGTGTAGCGATACGGCATCTGCTCCTGGTCCTTGGAGGCTTGCTGCGGCGGCTGCGCTTCCGGCTTCTGCTCGGCGGATTTTTCTGCGGGCGGTTTCTCGGCCATCTTTTCATGCGGCGGCGGCGCCATGCTCTTCGGCGCCGGCGTGCCGGAACTCGGGACCACCGTCGGCTTATTGCTCATCTCCGGGGTGGCCGACGGCTTGCCGTTCGTCTCCGGCTTGGCCTGCGCCGTCTTCTCGCCTTGCTGAGCAGTTGGCGGCTTTTGCTCCTCGGGCTTCTCCGCTTGCTTTGGCTGGCTCTGCTTCTTTTCCGGGATCTGATCCTGCTCTTTAGGAACGACGGAGTGCGGTTCCAAACCGGCCGAGCTTTGCCGCAACCGTTCGACGGCGTCGGGAAACGCTATGAACATAATCAGCACGAGCATCGCGAGGATGATCAGCGCTGCCAGCAATCGTTCAAACATTTCCAGCACAGCGGCCTCGTCGCCGTAACACAGTTAACAAGCGGTTAATTCTAGTCCGGTCCGCAAGTTTCTCAAAGCATGCCTCGATTTTAAGTTAAATGTGCCCCGAGGACGCCAAATCGGCAATTTTGCGGGGATTCCGGTGGATCGCAGCGTTGCCGGGCGCATTATGATCTGCCCGCGCCGCGTTGCCATTGCGCCACGGGCTCCATGCGAAGTCAGTTGTCGAGGCGCGTCGCGACCAGATCGAGCTTGATCCTGACCAGGTCGCTGATGACGAAGCCGGAAACCGGGCCGTCCGGGCCGATGTCGAATTCCCGCCTGCTGATCGCGGCCTCACCCTCGGCCTTCGCCTCGCCTTCATCGACCGCGAGCGTGAACGGGATCGTCACCGGCGTGGACTTGCCCTTGATGGTGAGATTGCCCTGCAGGACATAATTGCCTTCGGCTGTCCCGGGCGCGATGGACGTCGCCCGAAATCCGGCGGAGGGATAGGTCTGCGTGTCGAACCAGTCCTTGGTCATCAAGGCTTCGTTGACCTTGTCCTGGCCGGTATTCACCGTATTCATGTCGATGGCGGCCGCAATTTCGGCGCCCGTGACATGCTCCGGATCGAAATGAATTTCGGCCTCGAACTGATCGAACTGTCCGTTTACCGCCTGTCCGCCGGCATCCACCTCGAAACTGATCCGGCTCTTGGCTTTGTCGATCGCCCATTCCTGCGCCGCAGCGGGCGAGCTGCCGGCCGCATAGAGCGGCACGAGAAGACAGAGAAGCACCATCGGGCGGAGCAGCCTGAGGAAACGCGGCAAGATACGCAACATAACGCCATCCATGAGTGAACAGGCGCCGCAGGCTGCGGCGATCGGAACGACAACGAGGTATGAAGCCCCAGCAACGCTCCGTGCACATTTTTCAAGTGCGGTTCAACGGCTTTTTTGGGGCTGGCAGAAAGTTCTTCGGGCGCGGGGAAATGAGGTCACGGTGGGCTCCCCGGGCGCTTGGCGGGGCCGGCGAACCCGGCCCGGATGTCGTCGAACCGCGGGCTCGCCGGCGCAACTCGGGGACTACCACTCGCCCGTGTTCGGCATCGAGATCCACGGCTCCTGCGGCGGCAGCGAGCCGTCCTTGTGCAGAAGCTCGATCGAGATGTTGTCGGGCGAGCGGACGAAGGCCATGCGGCCGTCGCGCGGCGGGCGGTTTATGGTGACGCCGGCCTTCATCAGCCGGTCGCAGGTGTCATAGATATTGTCGACCGCATAGGCGAGATGGCCGAAATTGCGCCCGCCCGAATAGGTCTCCGGGTCCCAATTGTAGGTGAGCTCGATCTGCGCCGATTCATCTCCGGGCGCGGCCAGGAAAATCAGCGTGTAGCGGCCCTTCTCGTTCTCCGTCCGGCGGACTTCCTTCAGGCCCAGCTTGTTGCAGTAGAAGTCGATGGATTTGTCGACGTCGGTGATGCGGACCATGGTGTGCAGATATTTCATTGGAACCTCTTTCTCGGCGCGGCGTTCGATCGACTTTAGCGAGGTGTAGCGTGTGCTCGCAACGTTCAAGGCAATTCAAAATTTCGTTAGATCCCCAGAAAGGCGAGTCGGCGGTGGAAATAAGTCTTCAACCACATTTCCGCCCCATCACGGTCGAATCATCGCCAGTTCGGGAAGCCGCGCCGGGCGTGGGGGAAAACGGCCTGTGAAAGGCTGTGATTCGTGAAAAAAGCGTTTCGTTGCTGCACGCTGGGGTTGTATAAGGATTTACCCGGTACGTGTTTCCGCGTGTAGAGCGTTTGCGGAAGGCGGCCCGGTAAACGAGGAGCGATAAGAAAAAAGAAAAGTGGATCAATGATTTACAATTACGGTGCGTTGACGGCCAGAGACGGCTTTGGCCCCTTCGCCGCCCGAGTTATCCAGTCTGGCGGAAATTTCACTGGCAAGTGGTCCGCCGAATGGTATGTTTCATTAACGATTTGCGAAGACCGGGTATCGGCGGAAGACTTGGTCGAGCAAATAGGTACAACAGTGAAGTAAAGCGGGGGATCAAAAAATGGGGGATAAATTACCTCCAGTCGTCTCATCGTTCGGCCAAACCTCCGAACAGTCCGGGGTCGACGTAACCGTCGTCGCTGGCCAGATCAAATGGTTCGACGCGTCAAAGGGCTATGGTTTCATCGTCCCTGACAACGGCATGCCGGATATTCTTCTGCATGTGACGGTGCTGCGCCGCGACGGCTACCAGACCGCCTATGAGGGCGCTCGCGTGGTCTGCGAAGTCACCCAGCGCGACCGTGGCCTGCAGGCCTTCCGCGTGCTGGGCATGGACGAAAGCACGGCCATCCACCCGTCGCAATTGCCGCAACGGACCCACGTCACCGTGAACGCCGAAAGCGATTGGCAGCGCGCCACGGTGAAATGGTTCAACCGCATCAAAGGCTTCGGCTTCCTGACCCGTGGTGAGACCACCGAAGATATCTTTGTTCATATGGAAACACTGCGCCGCTTCGGCTTCGCCGAACTTCGCCCCGGCCAGACCGTGCTGGTGCGTTTCGGACATGGATCGAAGGGCTTGATGGCAGCGGAGCTGCGGCCCGATGGGGTGGCCTCGACTTTCCCTACCTCCCACTGACGTGATCCCGGTTGCGTCAGTTCGAAAGTTCAGCAGGGCAGTCTTCGCTGCCCTGCTTGTTTTTGTGTCGGGCCTGTTCGCCGAAACGCTGGGAGCGCCGCTCGAAAAGCGGCCGCTGACCTTCATCACGGCGCATGGCAGGCACAGCATCACCGTCGAGGTCGCCGATACGGACCAGGCCCGCAGCACCGGCCTGATGTTCCGCCGCTCCATCGGTGCGGATGAGGGCATGATCTTCATCTTTCCCGAGGATCAGACCGTCTCGATGTGGATGAAGAACACCTATATCCCGCTCGACATGATCTTCGTCCGCAAGAATGGCGTGATCCAGCGCATCGAGACCGATACGGAGCCGCTGTCCGAAAGCGTCATCGATTCGGGCGGCAAGGTGCGCGCGGTGATCGAAATGAAAGCCGGGAGCGCCGAGCGTCTCGGTCTCAAGCCCGGGGATAAGGTCGACTATCCCGCCTTTCATTGAGGCGCGGTTGCCGCCTCGGCATCCGCATCGCCGCTCCGGCCGCCGAACACAAACCGGCCATAGAAATAGCTGATCGCCAAGAGGCTGAGCCCCAGCCCCAGGAACGAGAAGACGCGGTAAAGCCCGGTCAGGCTGCCGGCGTCGAGCAGGAATACCTTGCTGACGGTCACCAGAATGACAGCGAGCGAGGCATAGCGCAGAAGCTGGCTGCCTTTCAGCGTGCCGTAGAACAACAGCGCCAGCGCGAAGACCAGCCAGGCGGCCGAATAGCTGTAGAATTCGGCGTCCGTCGTGGTGGCGCCGTTCAGCACCGCGCCGTGATAGAGCTTGCGGATTTCCAGACTGATCCAGGCGAAGGCGAAAATCAGTGGGAGCCCGCGGCCCGCTTTGGCGAGCGTTAATAGCCAGCCGTCCCGCGCCTGCCGTGCGATCTCCGCCGAGGCAAGCCAGCTCCACAGGATCGGCAGGGCGAAGGTGACGGTGAGCGCATCGAGGGGCGACGTGCCGGCCACCTCGCCGCCGAACCAGAGCGGGTTCCTGGTGATGAGATCGAAATAGACGATGCGGAACAGCGCCACCGCCGCCAGCAGCGCACCGCATTGGAAGAAGGCGATGCGCCCGAACAGCCGTCCGGCGACGAGACAGGCGAGCCCATAAATGAACAGCACATTGGTGATGACGCCGCGCTCGAGGAAGCTGGCCTTGGCGAACAGCATGTTCTCGCCGGGATGGAAGAGATGGCCGGTGGCGTAGAAGCCCCAGACTGCGATCAGCGCGACGGCGGCAAATTCGAGCGTCCTGACAAGGACGCCGTCCGCCGCACGCCGCAAGATGTAGGCCGCGGCCAGGAACATCGCCGCCGGCAAAGCGAGCTGGAAGGTCGGGTAATCGACGATCGGCACGCTCGCCTGAATGTGCCATTCAATGCCGAGGATGCTGTAGGCCGATAGCTGCACGAGCAGCAGAACTTGCGGGAAGAGCAGCGCGGCGAAAGCGATGCCGAGCAGGCCGGCAACCGGACGCAATGAGGCGATTTGTGTCTTGCTTGCGACCCAGGCGACGGCGAGCAGCTCGGCGGCGATGGCGACAGAGAGGAATTCGCGATTCAGCTCGATGAAGAAAGTGAGGGCGAGAAAGGCGCTGGTCGCCAGCGCATAGATGGCAAGTACCCGCTCCTTGGCGAGCGATTGCGGCAGCCGCCGCGCCGCCCAAAGCGCCGCGCCGAAGAACATGAGCGACAGCCCCATGGCGATTGCCGCCCAGACATGCGGGATGGACGCCGCCGCCTGTTTGACGCCTTCGACCAGCGGCTCGACCGGCTCCGGCGACGGCGGAACGTCGATGGGAAGCGGTTGCGGCGGTGATGGCGGGGCCGGGATGAGCCGGAAGAAGGCGATGAGGTAATAGCCGAGCGCCGCCGAAGCGGAGAGGCCGGCCCATAGCAGCGGCGCGGCCGCGCTCGACACCAGCAGAAAGCCGCTCGCGACATAGAGCGCGCCGAAGGCCGACAGAGCGACCGCAAGCTCGCTGGTGCCGCCGGGCGTCCAGCCAGCCAGCATGACGGCGTTGATCGCCATGGCTGCCCAGGGCGCAAAGCCGTAGCGGGGCGTGTCGAAGAAGCCGAGCCCGACGGCGCCGACCGCCAGCACGGCGAACAGCACCCAGTCATTGAGGCCGAATTTCGCATTGAAGGCCATCAGCGCCATCAGCCCCATGGCGCCGGCCAGGCTGACGACATTGAGAGCGAGGGCGCGATTGCGCCAGGAGAACAGGTCGCGCCAGGAGGCGATGGCCTGGGTTTCCTCGACATAGCGAGCGCGTGTCGCCGCGACGATGGTGCCGGCGACCGCCACGAGGAACACGCCGAGCCAGATGCTTTCGCCGTCGGAAGAGGGCACCGAAAAGATCCAGACGATCACCCAGCCGAAGGCGAACAGCATGGCTGGAAAAGAGAGCAGCCACCAGCCCTCCCGGCGGATGACGATCATCACGGCCGCGAAGACGAAAAAGAGATAGGAAAAGAACAGAAAGGCCGACGGTTCGCCCGAGGCCATCAGCGCCGGCGTGAGGAAGCCGCCGACCATGCCGATGAGCGCGATGGGTGGCCCGTGGCGCAAGGCGAGAATGACGGCGAGCGCGGTGGTCGCCGCCATTGCGGCAAAGCCGAAAAGCGGTGGGATGAGCTGGTAGAGCGATGTCGCGGCATAGGCCGAGAGATAAAGCACGGCGATGCCCGCCCCGGCGAGCGCCTGGGCGATGCGATAGCCTTCGGAGCGCGAGACACGCGCCGAGACCCAACGCGCGGCGGCAAGCAGCGCAAGACCCAACAGGCCGCCGAGGATGACCCGCGCCTGCGGTCCCACGAGTTGGTTCTCGATGGAATATTTGACCAGGAAGAAACCGGCGAAGGCGATGGCGATGGCGCCGATCCAGACCGGCAGCACGGCGCCGAATTGTCTCTCGAGACCGCCCCAGCTCCAGGCCGGCCGAGGCCGCAGCCGTCCCTCAGCTGCGCTCTCCTCAGGCAACGTTTCTTCCGCTTCCAACGCTTCCGGTTCGGCGCGTAGCTCGTCGGCCGTCATGCCCATCTCAGCCTCGGCTGGGGCTGGCTCGGCAAAGGTGGCGTCGGCTTCCGGCGGCAGCCCCTGCAGGATGCGCAATTGCCGCCTGAGGTTGGCGATCTCCTCAGCGCGCGCGGAGGCTTCGGTCTTCAGATCGTCCAATTCGCGCCGCCAGTCCGCTACCGCTCGTTCGAGCCGCCCGGTGCGCGAGACGGCCCAGCCGCCGAGCATATAGGGTCCGAGCAACAGCGCCAGGATCAGAATGGCGAAAAGTGTGATTTCGGCTTCCATCTCACGCCCTTGCCTGACCAGCCAGGCCCTTCCGCCCGGCCGCGACCGCCGGATTCAACTTGCGTCGCCGTTCTCGCCGGGCGCAACGCTTTCCGCCTCGTAGTCCCGCACCGTCATCGGCCCCTTGTCGACCGGGCGCGCCCTGCGGTCGGCGATCGCCTTCTTGATCCAGTCTAAATCGCGAAGATGAACATCAGTCTGAGGATAGGGGATTTCGATGCCGTTCGCCCGGAAAGCTTTGAGAATGGCAATGCGCAGATCCGTGCGAACGGAAAAGGAACGGTTCACATTGGCGAGATAGACGAACAGGATAAAGTTGAGCGAGCTGGAGGCAAAATCCTCGAAGAACACGAAAGGCGCCGGGTTCGACAGCACTTGCGGGTGCTGCTGCGCGACGTCGAGCAGGACATCGCGGACCTTTTCGGGGTCGCTGTCGTAGTGCACGCCGACCGGGATCGGCATCCGCCCGGTCGCATTATGCAGCGTCCAGTTCTTAACCATGTCGGTGATGAGCATCGAGTTGGGGATGATTAGATTGGCGCGGTCGAAGGTCTCGATCTCGGTTGAGCGCACGCTGATCTTGCGGACGATGCCCTCCTGTCCGCCGACGATGATCCAGTCGCCGATCTTCACCGGCCGCTCGGCCAGCAGAATGAGGCCGGAAACGAAATTGTTGACGATGCTTTGCAGGCCGAAGCCGACACCGACCGATAAGGCGCCGGCCACGATAGCGAGATTGGAGAAATCGAGGCCGAGATAGGAAACGGCGAGAAGAGCGGCAAGCGCAATGCCGAGATAGCCGACGCCGGTGCGGATCGAGTCGCGCAATCCCGGCTCGAGACCGGCCTGGCGCAGGATCGATCCGTCGAGCCAGGTCTGAAAGAATTTCGCGGCGATATAGCCGGCTGCGAAGAGCAGCAGCGCAGCGATGATGGCGGTGACCGAGATGTGGACGCCGCCGATGTCGAAACCGAACAGTGCCTGACGCATCCAGCCGAGAATGTCGTACCAGTCGAAGCCCCAGAGCAGCAGGATCAGCGGCACAGCACCGATGATGAGCAGCGTCTTCAGGATCAGCGTCAGCGGCAGGGCGACCTGCTCGCGCCGGTGCTGGTCGAGGCCGAAATTGCCCTGCAGCCAGGCGCCGGGCGCGCTGTTGTCATCGGCAAGGCTCTGGCCGAAGGCGCTCACCCAGATGCCGAGCAGATAGGTGATGATGATAATGGTGCTGGCGACGATGAGCTGGCCGGCGATGAAGCGGGCGAGCGAGACATAGCCGATCAGCGCCGCGCCGAGAATGGCAAGGGCAATGATCCACAAGGGCAGGCGGAGATAGGCCCGCCCGATCGGCTTGGCCGGACCGTCGCCGCCGCTATTGTCCCGGATGCGAAGCATCGAGATGATCAGCCCGGCGATCAGCACGCTGGCGATGAAGCTCTGCCCGACGCTGACCGAGAAGGGCATATAGGCGATCTGATTGACGGCGCTGATAAAGACATCGAGGCCGTAGATCACTGCGAGCGCCAAGAGATGGTAATAGAGGCGCCGGGCTGCGTGGTCGGTAAGCCTGAGCAGCCGCCAGCGGGGCCGTATCACGGCAAGCGAGGTTTTCGCCGCGGCCTGAACCGTGGCGATAATGATCAGACCGGCGATGGCGGAGAGGACGAGCGCGGCAGAGCTCGGCGACAGGAGGTCCGTGCCTGAGAGGCTGAAATACAGAAAGCCGCAGGCGACGACCGTCGGCAGCGAGCGCAGCAGGATGACGCGCGCGGCGGAGGCGGCGCGGCGCCATTCGGGCGGCAGGCCGGGGGCGATCCATTCGCGCAAGGACTGGATACGGCGGTAGCAGACAAGAGAGAGGACCGCCCAGAGCAGGACCGAGGCGAGGATGAGCCCCGCAAAAAGCCCGCGGTCCTCGACGCTTTGCCACCAATGCGAAAGCATGAAGCCGGCCCGTGTCAGGCCGAGCGGTGCGTCATAGGCGATGTCGCGCCAAAGAGCGGGCGAGAGTGGGCTGCGGCCGCGCTTCAGTAGCCGGGTCTCGAACAGGCTGCGGCGTATGTCGCGGGCGCGGGCGGCGAGGCTGTCGGTCCTGACCAGCGCTTCATTCGCGGCTTTCAGCGCGCCGGAGAGATCGCCGATCGCCTTGCGAAGCTGGGTGCGCTGCTGGGCAACCGCCTCCGGTTCCGGCGGCTCGCCGGCTTTGGGAGGCTCGCCGAGCTTTTTCATACGCGCCTGCAGGTCGGCAAGGCGCGGCTTCTGCTTGGCGATATAGTCCTCGATCTCGCCGCGTCGATCGTCGAGTTCGGTCCGGACCGATTCCAGCACGCTCTGATCGGTGATCGGCTCGTGCAGCCGCACCGAAATCCGGTTCAAGGCCGCATTCCAGGCGGCGATCGGCGCGGTGACATTCTGGCCGGCCGTGGATGATCCATCGGCGATGGAAGCGGGTGGCGCTGTGGCCGGGCTTGCCGCCGGCGCTTGCGCGGCGGCAGCGGCGGGCTTGGACGAAGGGGCGTTTCCGGGCGTTGCGGCGACCGTACCCGGCGTTGAAGCGCCGGGAGGCTCCGCTGCGGCGGCAAAGAGGGCCGGAAGCGCGATGGCGGCCAGCGCACCGACGAGAAATCTCGTTGGCATGGACGCAATCGCCATGAATGTCAGTTGGTCTGATCGCGCTGCAGAACGAGCGACATGTCGTCGGAAGCGAAGGATTGAGGCGTCCCGAGGCCGTGATCCGCGCGCGTCAGCGTCTCGCCGATGCCGTTCGATGCAAAGTGCCTGACCGGAATGCCGGTCTCGATGACGACATCCACCGGACCGCCGGTCATGATCAGATGCTCGACATTGTCGCGCCGGATGATGAGCAGGCGACGGCGGCCGTCCAGTGCCGTCGATTCGACCAGGCCGACCCGCCGCGGCCGGCTCTGGAACAGCTTGATCCCATCGAAGCCGAGACTCTGGCGCGCGATCCAGAAGGCGAGAAATGCGAGCGCGACGAGTAGCGTGATTGTAACAACGTAGATGACGCTGTCGGACATCGTTTCAGCCTTTCCCCAATGCGCCAACGGCGCTGTCTTTGATCGGCGCCCCGCCGCCCTTGCTGGCCGGTTCCTTGGATCGCCGATGTCCCCTGATGCCGGTATACCGTCTCTTCACGATATTTTTAACTCTTAAGTTCGAGGCTTCGCGAGGGCCGTGCACCGGTTTTCCCGCGTGCGAATGCGCACGAAAGCACGCAGCGCTTGTTTATTTCGGCGCGCGCGGCGACGCAAAGGCGAGAAGCGGGCGGAGAATCGGATTAGGGAGAAGGCTATGATGCCGAGCCGCACCAGTGCGCACACCGCCGCGCAATTCCTGAGCCGGCCGCAGCCGGACCCGACGCCGGTGCGCCGGGTGCTCGGGCTCGCCCTTGCCATGGCGCTCAGCGTCTTTCTCGCGGTTCTGCTGCGGGATCAGGCGACGGCGCTGGTCCTCGGCGTGTTCGCGCTGTTCGCGGCGCTGGGCGTGGCGGCACTCTTCGCGGCGGCCGGCGGTTTCCTCAGTGTCGGCGTCAGGTCGAATGCGGGGCCGCCCGATCTCGCCCGCGTTTACGCCGAGCATGCGGGCCACGGCATCGCCATCACCAGCCAGGACGGTTCAACCATCTACGTCAATCCGGCCTATCACCAGCTTGTCGGGGGCAGCGATCCTTCGCCATTCAGCGTCGAGTCCGCGCTGGTGCGGAATTTCGGCGGCTCCGAGCCGCTGTTCCGGCTGATCCAGGCGGCGCGGCGCGGCGAGACGGCCTCCGAAGATTTTCAGGTTCTCGGCGCTCCGGGGCCGGCGCGCTGGCTGCGCGCCTCCGTCCAGCGCGTGCCCGGGCCGAAGGGGGCAAGCTCCCGTGACTGGGTCTGTCTCTGGGACATTACCGACGTCACCGCCCAGCAGCAGCACGAATCGGCGCTGGCCCGGGGGGCCCGGGAGCTGCGAAAGCTGCTCGATCAGCTGCCGATCGGCATTTTCCGCGCCGGCCTCGACGGCCGGATTTCCTTTGCCAATGCGACGCTGCTCGGCTGGATGGATCTCGGCGACCCGGAAGAAGGCGCGGGCCTTGAGCTTGCCGCGATCTTTCCAGACTATGCGGCTGCCATGCTGGCGACTGGCGGCGCCGAGAACGGCAACGCCTCGAGCTTTTCCTTCGACATCGTCAAGCGTGACGGCACCTCGATGCCGGCTTCGGTGATGCTGGCCCGGCGAGCGGGGGGCTCGCCCGATGGCGAAGGCGAGCTGTTCGGCCTGGTGCTGGAGCGGAGCGCCGAAGCCGAGGGCGAGACGAAGCGGCCTGGGCCCCAGAACATCATCGGCCTGTTGCGCTCGGCGCCCATCCCCGTTGCGGCAATCGCCAAGGACGGGCGCATCACCGGCAGCAATTCGGCTTTCGGGCGGTTTTTCGGCACGGATAAGGGGCCTGAGGCGGCCAGCCTTTTCGAGCTGGTCGACGAAGCAACCCGCGAGAAGCTGCATCAGTCGGTGGAAAAAGCCTCGGCCCGCAAGGTCGCCATCCCGCCGGTCGACATCGGCACCACAGAGGGCAAACGGACCGGCCGGCTGTTCTTCTGCCCACTGTCGCGCGCAGACGATCTCGACAATGTCGCCCTGGTCTTCGGCATAGACATCTCAGAGCAGCGCATGCTCGAAGAGCAGATCGCCCAGAGCCAGAAGCTGCAGGCGATCGGCCAACTTGCCGGCGGGATAGCCCATGATTTCAACAATGTGCTGACCGCGATCATCGGATTTTCCGACCTGCTGCTCGCCAATCACAGGCCGAGCGACCCGTCCTTCGCGGACATCATGAACATCAAGAACAACGCCAACCGCGCGGCCGGTCTCGTCCGCCATCTGCTGGCATTTTCGCGCAAGCAGACCCTGCGGCCGCAGGTGATGTCGCTGACCGATGCGCTCGAGGATCTGATGATCCTGCTCGATCAGCTCCTCGGCGAAAAGATCAAGGCGAAGGTCATTCACGGCCGCGATCTGTGGCTGGTCAAGGTCGACCCGACGCAGTTCCAGCAGGTGATCATCAATCTGGCGGTGAATGCGCGCGATGCCATGCCCCAGGGCGGCGAGCTGACCATCCGTACCGCCAATATCAGCGAGCGCGAATCCGCCAAGCTCGGCCATGCGCCGATGGAGCCGGGCGAATATGTGCTCTGCGAGGTGAGCGACAGCGGCACCGGCATGCCGCCGGAGGTGATGGACAAGATCTTCGAGCCGTTCTTCTCGACCAAGGAGGTCGGCAAAGGCACCGGCCTCGGGCTTTCGACGGTCTACGGTATTGTCAAACAGACCGGCGGTTATATCTTTGCAGAGAGCGAAGTCGGCGTCGGCACGGTGTTCAAGATTTATCTGCCGCGCTGCGAGGTCGAGACCGTCGCCACCGAGACGGCGGCGGAGAAGCCGGCCAAGAAAGAGGCACCGCGCGATCTGACCGGCTCGGCGACGGTGCTTCTGGTCGAGGATGAAGATGCGGTGCGCAGCTTCGCCGCCCGGGCCCTGGCGACAAGGGGCTACCGCGTTTTGGAAGCCGCCAGCGGTGTCCAGGCGCTCGACGTGATGAGCGAGCATGGCGGCGACGTCGATCTCGTAGTGAGCGATGTCGTCATGCCGGAAATGGATGGCCCGACGCTGCTGAAACATCTGCGCAAGACCAATCCGCAGATCAAGATCATCTTCGTGTCCGGCTATGCCGAGGAGGCATTCCGGAACAATTTGAGCGAAGACGAAAAGTTCACCTTCCTGCCGAAGCCGTTCTCGCTGAAGCAGCTTGCCGCGGCGGTGAAGGAGACCTTGGAGGCGGATTGAGATCGGTGGTCCGGGTGGTGATCGAGAAACCCCTGCATTGTTTCCGGTCTTCGCAAGCGTCAATTCGGAGAAACACTGCCTTAGTAATGATCACGCTCTCTATAAGTAAAAATTCCAGCCTGTGCGGGTTTTATCTCCTTGCAATAAGGAACAAAATGTGTACTTTTGTCCTTGGATTGCAATGCGGCTGGCGATATGAAATAAAGGAGCACGAGAATGGCGAAGGCGAATTTGCGCCTCGTGGAGGGGGCTGACATGGACAAGCAGAAAGCGCTTGAAGCCGCGCTGGGCCAGATCGAGAAGAATTTCGGCAAGGGCTCGATCATGCGGCTCGGCAAGAATGAAGTGCCGGCCGAAATCGAATCGATCTCGACCGGCTCTCTCGGGCTCGACATTGCGCTCGGCATTGGCGGTCTTCCGCGCGGCCGGATCATCGAGATTTTCGGCCCTGAATCCTCGGGCAAGACAACGCTCGCGCTGCATGTCATCGCCGAGGCGCAGAAGCGCGGCGGCATTTGCGGCTTCGTCGACGCCGAGCACGCCCTCGACACGATCTATGCCCGAAAGCTCGGTGTCAAACTCGACGAGCTCGTTCTCTCGCAGCCCGATAATGGCGAGCAGGCTCTGGAGATCACTGACACGCTGATCCGCTCGGGCGCGCTCGATGTCATCGTGATCGACTCCGTCGCCGCGCTGACGCCGAAGGCCGAGATCGAAGGCGAGATGGGCGATGTGCTGCCGGGCATGCAGGCGCGCCTGATGAGCCAGGCGCTGCGCAAGCTGACCGGCTCGATCTCGAAATCGCGCACCATCGTCATATTCATCAACCAGATCCGCATGAAGATCGGCGTGATGTTCGGAAATCCGGAGACGACGACCGGTGGCAATGCGCTGAAATTCTACTCCTCGGTCCGCCTCGATATCCGCCGCATCGGCCAGATCAAGGAGCGCGACGAGGTCGTCGGCAATCAGACGCGTGTCAAAGTGGTCAAGAACAAGATCGCGCCGCCCTTCAAGCAGATCGAGTTCGATATTATGTATGGTGAGGGCATCTCCAAAGAGGGCGAGATCATCGATCTCGGCGTCAAGGCGGGGGTAGTGGAGAAGGCAGGCTCGTGGTTCTCCTTCGACGGTCAGCGGATCGGGCAGGGGCGGGAAAACGCCAAGCTGTTCCTGAAGCAGAACCGTGAGATCGCCCAGAAGATCGAAAACGCCATCAGGCAGAATGCCGGGCTGATCGCCGAGCGCATTCTCGGCGGTGTCGAAAGCGACGAGGACGAGGCGATGCCGGACGAGGAGACCCCGAAGCCGGTGTCGGCGAAGAAGACCGGATAGACATCCGGCACGTCTTTGACTTGAGCTTCCTTCTTCCGTGGACGCCAAGCTGTTGGCTGTCCACGGTTTTCGTTTCAGCGCCGCGCCCGTCGCTGGACAGCGCAGCCTGCCAGCGCTAGAGAATGGGACGAATTTCGAGTGAAAATCTTAACTCCGGTGCTTTGGTTCCGATATTCTCGAGGTGCAAGTAGCGGCGCCGCCTTGCAAGCGTGGTGGCCGGCACGGATGACCTTTCATGATGAGCAGCAACGCGATCCGATCGGCTTTTCTGGATTTCTTCAAGCGTAACGGCCATGAAGTCGTGCCGTCGAGCCCGCTCGTGCCGCGCAACGATCCGACCTTGATGTTCACCAATGCCGGCATGGTGCAGTTCAAGAACGTCTTCACCGGCCTGGAGAAGCGCCCTTACAGACGGGCGGTGACGGCGCAGAAATGCGTGCGCGCAGGCGGCAAGCACAACGATCTCGACAATGTCGGCTACACAGCGCGGCATCATACCTTCTTCGAGATGCTGGGCAACTTCTCCTTCGGCGACTATTTCAAGGACGTGGCGATCGAGCTGGCCTGGAATCTCGTTACCAAGGAGTTCGGCATCGACAAGAAGCGGCTGCTCGCGACCGTCTATGCCGAGGATGACGACGCCTTCAACCTCTGGCGCAAGATTGCCGGCCTGCCGGAATCGCGCGTCATCCGCATCGCCAGCTCCGACAATTTCTGGGCGATGGGCGACACCGGACCGTGCGGCCCCTGCTCGGAGATCTTCTTCGACCATGGCGACAAGATCCCCGGCGGCCCTCCCGGCAGTCCCGACGAGGACGGTGACCGGTTCATCGAGATCTGGAATCTCGTCTTCATGCAGTATGAGCAGGTGACGCCCGGCACCCGCGTCGAGCTGCCGCGGCCCTCGATCGACACCGGCATGGGGCTGGAGCGCGTCGCGGCAGTCTTGCAGGGCGTCCACGACAATTACGACACCGACACGTTCAAGGCCCTGATCAAGGCCTCCGTCGATGCGAGCGGCGTTCCCGCCGACGGGCCGCACCGGGTCAGCCACCGGGTGATCGCCGACCATCTGCGCGCGACGTCGTTTCTGATTGCCGACGGCGTGCTGCCCTCCAATGAAGGCCGCGGCTATGTGCTGCGCCGCATCATGCGGCGGGCCATGCGCCATGCGCAATTGCTCGGCGCCCGCGAGCCGCTGATGTGGCGCCTCGTGCCGGCGCTCGTCCGGGAGATGGGCCAGGCCTATCCGGAGCTTGTTCGCGCCGAGCCTCTCATCACCGAGACGCTCCGGCTCGAGGAGACGCGCTTCCGCAAGACGCTCGAGCGCGGTCTGGCGCTGCTCGATGAGGAGACCACGAGCCTCCACAAGGGCGATACGCTGCCGGGCGAGGTGGCGTTCAAGCTCTACGACACTTACGGCTTCCCCTACGACCTGACGGCGGATGCGCTCAAGGCGCGCAATATTGGCGTCGACCGCGAGGGCTTCGAGGCGGCGATGGAGCGTCAGCGCACCGAGGCGCGCAAGGCCTGGGCCGGCTCCGGCGAGGCGGCGACCGAGCGCGTCTGGTTCGAGCTGCGCGAGCGTTTCGGTCCAACCGAATTTCTCGGCTACGAGACCGAGAAGGCCGAGGGCCAGATACTGGCGATGCTGAAGGGCGGCAAGGAAGTCAAGCAGCTCAAGAAAGGCGAAGAAGGCGTCATCATCACCAATCAGACGCCGTTTTACGGCATGTCGGGCGGCCAGGTCGGCGATGAAGGCTGGATCCGGGGGCCGAAAGGCGCTGTCTTCATCGTGCGCGACACGGAGAAGAAGCTCGGCGACCTGTTCATACATTCCGGCGTTCTGGAAAAAGGGCCGCTGAAGGTCGGCGACGCCGTCGAGCTGGACGTCGATCACGCGCGGCGCACGGCGATCCGCGCCAATCACTCGGCGACGCATCTGCTGCATGAAGCGCTGCGCCAGGTGCTCGGCCCGCATGTGGCGCAAAAGGGCTCGCTGGTCGACCCGGGCCGGCTGCGCTTCGACTTTTCGCATCCCAAGCCGATGACGGCCGAGGAAATCAAGGCCGTCGAGGACATCGCCAATGCCATGATCCTGCAGAACGAGGCGGTGGTGACGCGGCTGATGGCGGTCGATGAGGCGATCGAGACCGGCGCCATGGCGCTGTTCGGCGAGAAGTATGGCGACGAGGTCCGCGTCGTCTCGATGGGCAAGCCGGGGGACGGCGAAAAGGCGGGCAAGACCTATTCCGTCGAGCTATGCGGCGGCACCCATGTGCACAGGGTCGGCGATATCGGTCTCGTCAAGATCGTCTCCGAGGGCGCGGTCGCAGCCGGCGTGCGGCGCATCGAGGCGCTGACCGGCAATGCGGCCCGCCGCTATTTGAGCGAGCAGGACGCTCTGGTCAAAGCGGCCGCCGGAGCCCTCAAGGTCAAGCCTGAAGAGTTGCCCGAGCGGGTGATTGCGCTTGCCGACGAGAAGCGCCGTCTCGAGCGCGAATTGGCCGAGGCGAGGAAGGCGATTGCGCTTGGCGGCGGCGGCAACGGCGCGGCGCGCGATTCTGCCGATGCGGTGCGGACGGTCGGCGCGGTGAAGCTGATGGCTCAGACCGTGCGCGGCATCCCGCCGAAGGATCTGCGCGGCCTCGTCGATGACGGCAAGCGCAAGATCGGTTCGGGCATCGTCGCCATTGTCGGCGTCAGCGACGAAGGCAAGGCCGGCATCGTCGTCGGCGTCACCGACGATCTCACCTCGACTTACAACGCCGTCGATCTGGTTCGCGCGGGCGCGGAAGCGCTCGGCGGCGCCGGCGGTGGCGGACGTCCCGACATGGCGCAGGCAGGCGGGCCCGACGGCAGCCGCGCCGAAGCAGCGCTGGCCGCGATCGAAAAGCGCCTGGCCGCGCACAGCAATTTACGCGTTGCGAATTCGCGATAGGCTTCTCCGGCAATCCGAGCGAACGGAGAAGGTATGCGTTGGATCGGAGTTGTCGCTGGGTGGCTGCTGTCCCTAGCGGCTTGGGTCGCGCTCGCAACACAACCTGTCAGGATCGCGATCGGTTTCTGGCGAATTGGCTATTGGCCCACTGCGACGGAACTAATTTCCGCGATCATGCTGTGCCTTATCGCTCTGGGCTTCATTTACGCTGGGCGGCTGGTCGCGGTGAAATTTTGGGCCTGTACCAACTCGCTGATCGCGGGGTGTGCTCGGATGAGTTTTCGTTATCTGCCTCCTGCGACAGTCATTGCTTCCCGGGCCGGATTTTATGATGCTTCGTTGGAGGTCTTTTCGCCATAGGAATCGAAAGCCGCACGGCCTACCCTGGGCTATCCGTGCGGCGCAACGGATACGTCGCTTCGCTACGGCTACTTCATCGCCTTCTGCAAATTCTCATCGATCTTGGCGATGAAGCCTTCCGTCGAGAGCCATGGCTGGTTGTCGCCGACCAGCAGCGCCAGATCCTTGGTCATGAAACCAGCCTCGATCGTCCCGACGGTCACGTCCTCGAGCGTCTGCGCGAAGCGAGCCAGTTCCTCGTTGCCGTCGAGCTTGGCGCGGTGCTTCAATCCGCGGGTCCAGGCGAAGATTGAGGCGGTCGAGTTGGTCGAGGTCTCGCGCCCCTTCTGATGCTCGCGGTAATGCCGCGTCACCGTGCCATGCGCGGCCTCGGCCTCGACGGTCTTGCCGTCTGGCGTCAGCAGCACGCTGGTCATCAGGCCGAGCGAGCCGTAACCCTGCGCGATCGTGTCCGACTGCACGTCGCCGTCATAGTTCTTGCAGGCCCAGACGAAACCGCCCGACCATTTCAGCGCCGCGGCCACCATGTCGTCGATCAGCCGGTGTTCGTAAGTGATCT
Source organism: uncultured Alphaproteobacteria bacterium (assembly GCA_963798805.1). Taxonomy (GTDB): domain Bacteria; phylum Pseudomonadota; class Alphaproteobacteria; order Rhizobiales; family Rhodomicrobiaceae; genus CAVZCK01. The sequence continues at coordinate 80,209 of CAWCVC010000010.1, read as the reverse complement.
TTTTTGCCGCGAACTGATCCTTGAACTCGGCATCGAACACCTCCTGGAAGATGTCTTTGAAACGGCCGTCATAGACCTTCAGAATGGTGTTCTTGGTCGAGAGGTAGAGCGGATAGCCGCGCATCAGCGCGTAATTCATGCTGGCGCGGGCGAAGTCGCGGATCGAGCCATCGAGATTGTACATGGAGAGCGCGACGCCCGAGCCCGGAAAGTCGTAGACCTCGTGCTCGATCGTCTCCTTGCCGTCCTCGGCGACCCATTTGATCGTCAGCTTGCCCTTGCCGGGCACCTTGAAATCGGTCGCCCGATATTGGTCGCCGAAGGCGTGACGGCCGATGATGATCGGCTGCGTCCAGCCGGGGACCAGCCGCGGCACGTTCCTGCAGATAATGGGCTCGCGGAAAATCACGCCGCCGAGGATGTTACGGATGGTGCCGTTTGGGGATTTCCACATCTTTTTGAGGCCGAATTCCTCAACCCGGGCCTCATCTGGCGTGATCGTGGCGCATTTGACGCCGACGCCATATTGTTTGATCGCGTTCGCGGCATCGACCGTCACCTGGTCGCCGGTCGCGTCGCGGTTCTGCACCGACAGGTCGTAATAGATGAGGTTGATGTCGAGATAGGGACGGATGAGCTTATCCTTGATGAGCTGCCAGATGATCCGGGTCATTTCGTCGCCGTCGAGCTCGACGACAGGATTGGCCACTTTGATTTTGCTCATGTCTCTCCTCAACCTCGTGGGGATGGCTTCGGCCGGCCGGCCGCTCGGTTGCACCATAATCGAGGCTTGACACTGCGCCAAGTCGCCGAAAGGTGAGTGTGCATGGAAAATCGAACCTCAGAAAAGCTGGACGCCGCGGCGATAAATGGGCCGCTGCCCGCTCCTCCGGCGATCATCCTGGTCGAGCCGCAACTCGGCGAGAATATCGGCCAGGCCGCGCGCGCCATGGCGAATTTCGACCTCAGCGATCTGCGCCTCGTTGCGCCGCGCGACGGCTGGCCGAACGACAAGGCGGTTTCCGCTGCATCGGGCGCGGGCGCCATCGTCGAAGCCGCGGTGGTTTTTTCCACAGTCAGGGAAGCCATCGCCGACCTCCATTTTGTCGGCGCGACGACCGCCCGCATCCGCGAGATGGTCAAGCCGGTGCTGACGCCTGAGAGCGCGGGGCGGGACATCGCCAGCCGCTCGGCCGCCGGGCAGAGCTGCGGCATCCTGTTCGGCCGTGAGCGCAATGGGCTCGAGAACGACGAGATCGCTCTCGCCGACAGCATCATCATGGCGCCGGTCAACCCCGCTTTCGCCTCGCTGAACCTGGCGCAAGCCGTGCTCCTCATCGGCTATGAATGGCGCAAACTCATGGACGGCCAAACGCTTGGCCGGATCACCCGGTTCGACGGACCCGGCGAGGAGGGGCTCTATCTGAACAAGTGCAAACCGGCAACACGTTCCGAGCTTCTGAATTTCTTTGACCATATCGAAGCAGAATTGACGGAAGCGGGCTTTTTCAAAACTGACGAAAAGCGGCTAAGCATGATACGGAACATCCACAATATGTTCCTGCGGGCCGCATTAACCGATCAGGAGGTGAGGACTTTGCGGGGCATGGTGGTTGCGTTAACAGGGCTGAGGCGATCGCGCCACAGTATGGAGTAGCCGGGCAACAGATGTCATAGTTATGCCGCCTTTATGGTATTGCCGTTGCCTTCATAAAATGACAGCTTTCGGCCCGCAGAGGGACGACCGGGCAGGGGATGTAAATGACCAAGTTTAGCCGACTGGGATGGTTGACGTGTTTGATTGCCGGGCTTGCCTTTGCTGCCGCCGCAATGGCACAGACGACGGCTGCGCCTAAGAGCGACAAGGAGGCTGACGCCAAGGAGCAGTTGAGCGTAAAGTCCGTGAAATTGATTACCGGCTTTGCCCTGACGACGATCCCGAGCGAGATCAAGCAGCCGGACGGCAAGATCCTCAAGATCGACCGCACGAATCTGGAAAAGATCCTTGTGCCGCTGGACGACGCCCGCCGGATCATCATGGTGGCGCGCAATTCGGCGCATGCCCAGATCTGCGACCTCCCCGAACTCCAGGCCGAGAACTATCTCGCCCTGATGCGCTCCGAGCAGGCCAAGAAGAAGTGGACGCAGGAGCAGATGCTGTTCATCAACCGGCTGCATCTGTTCACGGTGATGTGGCTGACGGGCAACGTGCGCTTCCTCGAGAAGGACGGCAAAAAGGAGCCGCAGGTCATTTCCGAGCCGGACAAGAACGAGAAGAAGGAATGCACGGCCGAGGAGAAAGCCAATGTCAAAGCGAGCATCGAGGCATTTCTGAAGTCGGTGCAGAAATCGTAGAACGAAACGAGCCCAACGGCGTTGACAGCGCCGCACCGGTTCGGTTATCAAACATCCGGGCGGATCGCATGCGGTCCGCCTTTTCTCATGCCCGTGGCAGTCGACTGAGACGATTGCCTGTCGTTTCTCCGGTCGGATCGGATTTCATCTCCGAAAATCGGATAAAAGCAGGAGGGCATGGTCAATTTGTCGAAGCCATCTTCTTTCGGAGACAAACATGACCAAGCGCATCGGCGCGAAACACAAGATCGACCGCCGCCTCGGCGAGAATATCTGGGGCCGCCCGAAGAGCCCCGTCAATAAGCGCGAATACGGCCCCGGCCAGCATGGCCAGCGCCGCCGCGGCAAACCGTCGGATTTCGGCATTCAGCTCCGCGCCAAGCAGAAGCTGAAGGGCTATTACGGCAATATCAACGAGCGGCAGTTCAAGAACATCTACAAGGAAGCGACGCGCCTGAAAGGCGACACGTCAGAGAATCTGATCGGGCTGCTCGAGTGCCGCCTCGACGCCGTCGTCTATCGCGCGAAATTCGTGCCGACCGTGTTCGCGGCGCGTCAACTCGTCAATCACGGCCATGTCCAGGTCAACGGGCATCGCGTGAACATCGGCAGCTATCGCTGCAAGGCCGGCGACATCATCGAAGTGCGCGAGAAGTCGCGCGAGATGATCCTGGTGCTCGAGGCCGCGCAAAGCCCCGAGCGAGACGTGCCCGATTATATCGAGGCCGATCATTCCAGGATGAAGGCGACTTTCCTGCGGGTGCCGCAGCTCGGCGACGTGCCGTATCCGGTACGCATGGAACCCAATCTGGTCGTCGAATTCTATTCGCGCTGATCCTTGAGCGGGATCGATTTAGATGGAAACACTTGAGCTCAGAGGCCCGCTCTCAATTCTTTGCTGGTCGCGCGGTCGGACGGAAAACCGGATTCCACTTTTCCTGATCGCGCTCCAGAGCATCGGACCGAAAAGTGCGAAGCGGTTTTCGGACAAATCCGATGCCAAAGCAAATAGGTCGAGCGGCGCTTCCGATTTCAATTAAAAGTCCGCCGGGCTAGGCGGCCATCCGGGCTCCATCCGGCGGAGCCCGGCAGTGCGCCGCTTCGATCTACATTCAGCAAAGGCGGGGGAGGCCTTTCACCGCTTCGGCAGCGGCCCGTTGAGCACGGCGGGCAGTTGGTGGTCTGCGACCTCGATCCGGCGCTCGGCGGCCTCTTTGTCGGCCTTGCGGTCCTCTTCGCGCTTGTAGTCGGCCGGCTCGATCAGATCATGTTCGAGAATGGCCGTGGCGATCATCGTCAGGATCACCGAGGCTGCGAACAGATAGATGCCGGGCATCGAGGTGGCATCGGCGAGGTTCGTGGCCTTGGCGTAGAAGATCACCAGCGCCAGGATCAGCACGTCGAGCATCGACCATTTGCCGACCCATGACATGCGCCGTAGCCAGCGCGCCGGCTGGCCCGGATGCACCTGCCTGGCCGAATAGAGCGCCAACAGATAGAGCAGCTTGAGGAAGGGGAAAAAGATGGAGAACACGGCGATGATCGCCGCCAGGATCACCTCACCGGAATAATAAAGCTCGCGGACCACCGATACGAGCGAGTGAACGTCGGTCCAGATATAGAACCGCGTCAGCCGCATGATCGGCAGCGTCAGTCCGAGGACGAGGCAGACGGTCGCCGCGACGATCATGAACCCTAGCAGAAAGGACCGGCCGCTTCCACTCATGGGACTAGCTGCGGCCCCTTCGCCAGATCTTATGAAATCGCCTTTTCCCCTTCCGCATCATCCGAACCGAAGCGACTATAGCGATGGTCGGCGAGCCCAGGAGCGGGCGCGCTCCGGCTTCAAGCCATCGCCTTCGAAAATTCGATGCCTTTCTCGCGCAGGTGCTGTTCCAACTCACCCGACTGGAACATCTCCGTGACGATGTCGGCGCCGCCGACGAACTCGCCCCGGATATAAAGCTGGGGAATGGTCGGCCAGTTGGAATAGCTCTTGATGCCCTCGCGGACGCTCATATCGTCCAGGACGTTGATGTCCTTATACTCGATGCCGAGATAGCTCAGGATCTGCGCAACCCGGCCGGAAAACCCGCATTGCGGAAAATCTTTCGTACCCTTCATGAATAGCACGACGTCGTTGCTCTTCACCTGGCCGTCTATCCAATTGTTTACCTGTTCCGTGCTCATCATCGTCCTTTCGTCGATTATCAGCCTCCGGTTCTTCGACGCCCTTGTCAGCTCGTGATTTGGGCCGCCGCCGCCGGCAAGCTCATAAATTTTCCTCACAGTGATTCTACACGATTTCATGCCAGCAGCCCATGCCGCTTACGCGGCGCGGGCATGCCGCAAGTTCAGGCCTCCGGTGCGGCGGTCTGCAAAGCCAGCGCATGCAGCGCGCCTCCCATATTGCCGCGCAGCGCGTCATAAACGATCTGATGCTGCTGCACGCGGGTCTTGCCGCGGAACGCCTCAGAAACGATATGGGCGGCGTAGTGGTCGCCGTCACCCGCCAGATCCTTGATGGTGATCTCGGCGTCCGGGAGTTTCTCGCGGATCAGGGTCTCGATCTCCTTGGCGCTCATGGGCATGGCTGTCACCTCCGGGCTGGCCTTCGAGCTTATCCTAACTCAGCGCTCGCCGAAATAGTGCGGGAACCAGCCTTCATGCTGTTCTTTCAAGCGGTTAAGCGGCAGTGCTTCTTCGCCCGGCAACGCAATGTCGTCGCCCCCGGCGCGCCCAATGATCCGCGCCGGAACATCGGCGCGGGCCGCCCTTGCCATAATGAGATCGGCGCTATCGGGTGAAACTGCAAGGATGTAGCGGCCCTGATCTTCGCCGAAATAAGCCGCGTGGAGAGGCAGAGCGCCGGTCTCGCCGGACAGGCTGAAGCCGGTCTTGCCCGCCAGTGCCATCTCGGCAAGGGCGACGAACATGCCGCCGTCCGAGATATCGTGGACGGTTTCGGTCAAGCCCTCCTCGATCAGCGCGCGCACCAGATCGCCGGCCCGGCGCTCGGCGTCGAGATCGACGGAAGGTGGTGCGCCGTCGAATGTGCCGGTCATCATCATCTGATAGAGCGACTGGCCGAGATGGCCCGTCTCGCCGCCGAGGAGGATGATCGTCTGGTCGGGCTTCAGCGCAATGCCGGCGCGTGCGTTCAGATCCGGGATGAGGCCGATGCCGCCGATGCCGGGCGTCGGCGGGATGGCAACGCCGTTCGTCTCATTATAGAGCGAGACATTTCCCGACACGACCGGGAAGGCCAGCGCCCGGCAGGCCTGGGCCATGCCCCCTATGCAGCCGACGAATTCGCCCATGATCTCCGGCCGCTCCGGACTGCCGAAATTCAGGCAGTCCGTCACCGCGAGCGGGCGCGCGCCGACGGCGGTCAGATTGCGCCAGGTCTCGGCAATCGCCTGCTTGCCGCCCTCGAACGGATCGGCCTGGCAATAGCGTGGCGTCACATCGCAGGTAACCGCAAGGCCCCTGTTCGTGCCGTGAATGCGCACGACCGCCGCATCGCCTCCAGGACGCTCGACGGTGTCGGCCATGACCATGTGGTCATATTGCTCCCAGATCCAGCGGCGCGACGAGAGATGCGGCGAACCCATCAGCCGCAGCAGCATTTCGATGTTGGAATTGGCAGCCGGCACGTCCTCGGCGCGGATCACCGTCGGCGGCTTCCTTAGCTGATAGGGGCGCTCATAGACCGGCGCCTCGTCGGCGAGGGCCGGTATCGGAATGTCGGCCTCGACCGCACCGCGGTGGACGACTTCCAGCCGCCCGGTCGACGTCGTTTCGCCGATGACGGCGAAATCCAGCTCCCATTTGTGGAAGATCTTCTCTGCCAGCGCTTCGGAGCCGGGGCGCAGCACCATCAGCATGCGCTCCTGGCTCTCCGACAGCATCATCTCATAGGCGTTCATGCCGGTTTCGCGCTGCGGCACGCGGTCGAGATCGAGCTTGATGCCGACGCCGCCCTTACTCGCCATCTCGACCGAGGATGAGGTGAGCCCGGCCGCGCCCATGTCCTGGATGGCGATGATGGCATCCTCGCGCATCAATTCGAGACAGGCTTCCAGCAGCAGCTTTTCGGTGAAGGGATCGCCGACCTGCACGGTCGGGCGCTTCTCGGCCGAAGCGTCGTCGAACTCCGCCGAGGCCATGGTGGCGCCGTGAATACCGTCGCGGCCCGTCTTCGAGCCGACATAGACGACCGGATTGCCCGCACCGGCCGCCGCCGAATAGAAGATGCGGTTCTTATCGGCGAGGCCCACGCACATGGCGTTGACCAGGATGTTGTTGTTGAAGCGCGGGTCGAAATTGGTTTCGCCGCCGACGGTCGGCACGCCGATGCAATTGCCATAGTCGCCGATGCCGGCGACGACGCCCGCCACCAGATGGCGGGTTTTCGGGTGTTCGGGATCGCCGAAGCGCAGCGCATTGAGATTGGCGACTGGCCGCGCGCCCATGGTGAAGACGTCGCGCATGATGCCGCCGACGCCCGTCGCCGCGCCCTGATAGGGCTCGATGAAGGAAGGGTGATTGTGGCTCTCCATCTTGAAGATGGCGGCAACGCCGTCGCCGAGATCGACCACGCCGGCATTCTCGCCGGGCCCCTGGATCACCTGCGGGCCGTCGGTCGGAAGCTGCCTCAGCCAGACCTTCGAGGATTTGTAGGAGCAGTGCTCCGACCACATGACGGAGAAGATGCCGAGCTCGGTAAAGTTCGGCTCCCGGCCGAGCAGTGAAACCAGCCGCTGATATTCGTCAGGCTTGAGGCCATGCTCCGCGACGATTTGAGGGGTCGGCGCCTGCATCGACTTGGGAGAGGTCTTTGACGTCATGCGGAGGGTGTCGCGTTCAACGGTCATGCAAATTGGTACGGTCCAGTAGCTCCACGCGCGTTTATATCAGCCATGGCCGCAAGTCCGGCCCCGGGAGGGCGGCGCCGCCGGGTCGACGACGGCGCCAGCAGGATGCGTCAACTCTTCTCTTCCTGGTCCAGCTCGAATTCCGCGATGCCCTGTTTGAGCATCTCCGGCGCCTCGTCCAGGAATTCCTCCTCGTCGTAATATTCGACATAGGGCGGGAAATAGCCGCCATCGTCGAAATCGGCGTCGCCCGAATCCTCGCCGAGCGAGGATTGAAAGGTCACGCTGCCGTCTTCATTGATGTTGATGCCGGCCAGCTTCTCCTTCGTCGGCGAATGCATGATCACGATGGACGGCTCATCACTGTCGACCAGCATGAAATCGAGCCGCCGGCTCTGGATCTTTTCGTTCAACTTGGCATGCAGCGCTGCCGTCGCCGTCTTGACGCCCGCGGCGTCGAGCTTCGGCGTCTGCAGCTCTCGTTTCAACTGATCGACTTCGTCATCAAACCCCATGACTGATCCCCTGATTGGAAAGCACGCTTTGCGGCCCGAAGGCTGTTATTGAAGTGTCTCAATGAGAGATTCGAACAGGCGGCGCCCATCGGTGCCGCCATGGATGGGGTCTACCGCGCGCTCGGGATGCGGCATCAAACCGAGGATACGCCGGGTCTTGTCATAAAGACCAGCGACGTTTCGCTGCGAGCCATTGGGATTTGCTTCCGCCAAGACCTCTGCCGCCTCATCGCAATAGCGGAAGGCGATCTGGCCTTCGCCTTCGAGGCGGTCGAGCGTGTCCTCATCGGCAAAATAATTGCCGTCCTTATGGGCGATCGGCATTCTGATGGCGCCGTCTGTCGGATAGAGCTTAGCGAAGGCCGTGTCATTGCGCCCCGGCCGGACGTGCACGTCCTTGCAGACGAATTTCAGCGAGGCATTGCGCATCAGCGTGCCCGGCAGGAGCCCGGTCTCGGTCAGCACCTGAAAGCCGTTGCAGACGCCGAGCACGGCGACGCCCTGGCGGGCCTTGGCTGTGACCGCGCGCATGATCGGCGAATGGGCGGCCATGGCGCCGGAGCGCAGATAGTCGCCATAGGAAAAGCCGCCCGGCAGCACGATCAGATCGCTTTCCGGCAGCTCGCTGTCGCCGTGCCAGACCATCTGCGGCAGTTTGCCGGTAATGGCCCCGAGCGCCACCGCCGCGTCACGGTCGCAATTCGAACCGGGAAAGACAATGACGCTGGCCTTCATGCGCCGTCCTCCAGCTCATACTGGTAATTTTCAATGACGGGATTGGCGAGAAGTTCCTTGCACATGCGCTCCAGCGATGCCTTCGCGCGCGCCGGATCGGTTTCGGCAAGCTCCACCTCGATGAACTTGCCCTGGCGGACATCCTTGACGCCGTCGATGCCCAGTGCGGCGAGCGCATTGGCGATGGCCTTGCCCTGCGGGTCGAGGACGCCGTTCTTCAATGTCACCGTCACCCGGGCTTTCATCCGCCAGACCCTACGAGCCGCCACCTTTTCGGAGTAGCCTAATTCGAGCTGACCAGCACCGGGCCGATGGTTTTCGGCTGCCCGTTCTCCACAAGAATGCCGAGCCGCCGCGCCACTTCCTGATAGGCTTCGATCAATCCGCCCATGTCGCGGCGGAAGCGGTCCTTGTCGAGCTTGTTCTGCGTCTCGATGTCCCACAGCCGGCAGCAATCGGGGCTGATCTCGTCGGCGAGCACGATGCGGATCATCTCGTTTTCGAACAGGCGCCCGAATTCGACCTTGAAGTCGACCAGCCGGATGCCGATGCCGAGAAACAGCCCGGAGAGGAAATCGTTGATGCGCAGCGCCAGCGCCATGACCTCGTCGATCTCCTGCGGATTGGCCCAGCCGAAGGCGGTGATGTGCTCTTCGGAAACCATCGGGTCGCCGAGCTCGTCGTTTTTGTAGTAGAATTCGATGATCGAGCGGGGCAGGGCCGAGCCCTCTTCGAGCCCGAGCCGCGTGGCGATCGAGCCGGCCGCGACATTGCGCACCGCGACCTCGAGCGGAATGATCTCCACCTCGCGGACAAGCTGCTCGCGCATATTGAGCCGGCGCATGAAATGGGTCGGCACGCCGATTTCGCCGAGGCGCGTGAAGAGATATTCCGAGATCCTGTTGTTCAGGACGCCTTTGCCCTCGATACGCTCATGTTTTTTGTTGTTAAAGGCGGTTGCGTCATCCTTGAAGTGCTGGATCAGGGTGCCTGGTTCGGGTCCTTCATAGAGGATCTTCGCCTTTCCCTCGTAGATCTTGCGACGGCGATTCATGGGGATCGAACCTCGCTGGATAAATGCAAAAGGCCGCGTTGCGCCAGAGCCCGCGGCTTTTTCGATTATGGCATATATGACTTGGCCGCGGGGCGAACAAGCATGCGCGCCAAAGTTGTGTTCCGCGCGCCTTCAATCCTCCGTTGGGGTCAGTCCGTTACGCGCGGCGACCCTAGCGGTTTTGCCGTCGCGAAACAATCCTTTGATGATAAAGCATATAGACGTGCCGCGTTGAAACGCCGCGCGGAGCAGGTTATGTCTCCTTCGGCTCTGCGCTTATTCGCCCATTATCGGACTTATCAGGAGAGGACTGCGGGATGACGACTTTCGACGAACGGGAAAAGGCGTTCGAGCGGAAATTCGCCCATGACGAGGAGTTGCGCTTCAAAGCCACGGTGCGCCGCGACAAGCTGTTCGGGTTGTGGGCGGCCGGGCAGCTCGGCATTAAGGGCGACGAGGCCGAGACCTACGCCAAAAGCGTGGTCAAGGCGGATTTCAAGGAGCCTGGGGACCAAGACATTCTCGGCAAGGTGAAAGCCGATCTGGAGGCGAAGGGCGTCGATTGCACCGAAGGCAAGCTCCGCAACATCCTGGCTGACAAGATGTCCGAGGCGATCCGGCAGATCGAGGCCGAGGGCAAGGCGTCCTGACGATGAGCACCGAAACGGGGGGCGGCCCGATCCGCGCCAAGATCGCCGGCGGGAAGCCGCTGTTCAACGCCTGGCTGTCGCTCGGCTCGGCCCTTGCGGTCGAGGTCGCGGCGGATGCCGGCGCCGATCTCGTCACTATCGACCAGCAGCACGGGCTGGGCGGCAATCCGGAGCTGGTGGCCTGCCTGACCGCGGCCGGCGCCGCGCGCGCACCGGCACTGGTGCGCGTCGCCGCGATCGATTTCGGCCTGATCGGCCGGGCGCTCGATGCCGGCGCGCATGGCGTCATCTGCCCGATGATCAACAGCGCCGACGACGCCTGGCGCTTCGTCGAGGCGGTGAAATTCCCCCCGCTTGGCAGCCGCAGCCTCGGCCCCTACCGCGCCAGGCTGGTGCTGCCTGACTATGTCCGCGCGGCGAATGACTGGACGATCGCCTGCGGCCAGATCGAGACCAAGACGGCGCTAGATAATCTCGACAAGATCCTCGGCACGCCCGGCCTCGACATGATCTGCGCCGGGCCGAACGATCTGGCGCTGACGCTGTCGGGCGGCGCCCATAGCGACATCCGCGCGCCGGAGGTGCTCGCCGCGCTCGACCTGCTGCTGGCCAAATGCAGGGAAAACAGCGTCATGGCGATGGTCTTCGCCAATGACGCCGATTATGCTAAGTCCATGATCGAAAAGGGCTGGCAGGTGATCGCGGTAGGCAATGACGTTCGCTGGGTGAGCGAAGGTGCGAAGGCCGCGCGGCGGGTTTTCGATGGGCTTTCACCGGTGGCGAACGCCAGGAGTGATGCCCCTTACGGCTAGTGCATCAACCCAAACGGAGGCTCCAGCCGGAGTTTGGAAAAATTGATACAAAACAAAAGGCTAGTGCGCGAACGCATGAACGAAGTGAATGCGTCAGTGCACTAGGTGGCGAGCATTGCATTCGCGCAAGGCGGGGGAAGGGTTGGCGGCAAAGCCGCCTCGAGGGAGTGTCATGAGTGTCGTTTACAATATTCTTTTACTGATCTTGGTCTTCGTTGTCCTTAAGACCATCCAGATCGTCTTCGATTTCGGCTACACCACCTACAAATCTCTGACTATTCACAAGAGTTGGGCGCACGCCTTCTTTCCGGGACTGGGATATCGGTTGAAGCGCGGGCTTGTCGGCGACATCGTCTATTTCATCGCCGGCATCATTGTCGCGGTGAATGCGGACGCTATTCGCGCCCTGATCGCCTGAACCAAGCCGGTCCGGCGGTTTAGCCCCGCCGGGCGACGCTGCCGGAACATTCATCTTACCGCAGCGTTCGCTCTTCCATGGATATCGGATCAGTCGCGTGGTTCATCGGCACGGTGATCGGCACGCTCATTCTCGGAGCAGGCATCGCCTATGCCATGTGGCAGTGGCGGACGCGCTCGCAGAACCCCGCGGTCAAGCGCGAGGGCGACCGGGCGGTCGAACGTCTCTATGAGGAGGAAGACCGTCGCTGAGAACGCGTGGGCCCCCGGCCTGCCAGCGAGGCAACTCCGGCTCGTCAGGGACGCAGCCCGGCGCTTGATCGCCGGGCCGGGACGCGACGTTTTTTCGGCTCAGTGATAGTCGCAGCAATAGTCGCGATGGTAATGGTGCCGCGGGTAATAATCGTGGCGATAATAGGGTTGATCGTAATTGTAATAGTTATAGGAATAGCTGTTGTAATAATTGTTGTAATAATGATGCGGATAATAGCTTCTTTGATGGTAATAACCGTAGTATGGCCGATGGCAGCCGTGATATCCGTATCCATCGCCATCGTAGCCCGCCGGCATGATCGAGCTTTGCGTCACAGTAGAGGCGAGATTTGGACCGAGGGGCGCTGCTTCCGCTTTCTGTACGCTTGCGGTCGAAGCGCCGAGAACGGCCGCGAGCGCGGGTACAACCAAGGACGAAATACGCATGTAAACCTCCTGTCGCTCTGCGCTTGACTGCCGTCCAACAGGCGGTCGGCGGTGCGCCGGGGAACAACCGGAAGTCTACGAAAAAGTTCACGTGTTGAGTGAATAAAATTCAACTAAAACTTTAATTCTTAAAATATGGTTAACGCAAAACTTGCCGCTTTTATGAATTATGTCTGGCGGTGCTTGACGGGGTCAGACGGGTGATTGCCCCGTGCCCCAAGACCGGTTCGTCTCTTACTTGACGAGATCCAGGCGCCGGAAAATCTCATCAACCTGCTTCGTGTGATACCCCAGATCGAAACATGCCTCGATCTGCTCCGGTGTCAGCGCCTTCGTGACATCGGCGTCCGCCTTCAGCAGACTCAGAAAATCACCGCCGCCCTGCCAGGCTTGCATCGCATTGCGCTGGACCATGCGGTAGGCGTCCTCACGCGAGACGCCGGCCTGCGTCAGCGCCAGCATGACGCGCTGCGAATGCACGATGCCGCCGCCCTTTTCCAGATTCTCCCGCATCTTCTCCGGATAGACGACCAGCTTGTCGATGACCCCTGCGAGCCGGGCCAGAGCGAAATCCAGCGTCACGGTGGCGTCCGGGCCAATCATGCGCTCGACCGATGAATGCGAAATGTCCCGCTCGTGCCAGAGCGCCACGTCCTCCATGGCCGGCAAGGCATAGGCGCGCACCATGCGGGCGAGGCCAGTCAAATTCTCGGTCAGCACGGGATTGCGCTTATGCGGCATGGCCGAGGAGCCCTTCTGGCCCTCGGAGAAGAATTCCTCGGCCTCGCCGACCTCGGTGCGCTGCAGATGCCGGATCTCGATGGCTAATCGCTCGACCGACGAGGCGATGACGGCCAGGGTGGCGAAATACATGGCGTGGCGGTCGCGCGGCACGATCTGCGTCGAGATCGGCTCAGGACGCAGGCCAAGCTTTTGCGCGACATAAGCTTCGACGCGCGGGTCGATATTGGCGAAGGTGCCGACCGCGCCGGAAATTTTGGCCGTCGCCACCTCCTCCCGCGCCCGCACGAGCCGCTCGCGGCCGCGGGCGAACTCGGCATAGGCATAGGCGAGCTTGAGGCCGAATGTGGTCGGCTCGGCGTGGATGCCGTGGCTGCGGCCGATGGTGACGGTGTGCTTATGCTCCAGCGCGCGCCGCTTCAGGGCGGCGAGAAGCGCGTCAAGATCGGCGAGAAGCAAGTCGGCGGCGCGAACGAGCTGGACGTTGAAGCAGGTGTCGAGCACGTCGGATGAGGTCATGCCTTGATGTACGAAGCGCGCTTCGGGGCCGACATGCTCGGACAGGCTGGTCAGAAAGGCGATGACGTCGTGCTTGACCTCGCGCTCGATGGCATCGATGCGCTCGATATCGAAGCCGCCGCGCTCGCGCACAGCCTTGGCCGCCTCTTTCGGCACCACGCCAAGCTCGGCGAGCGCCTCCGTCGCCAGCGTCTCGATCTCCAGCCAGATCCTGAATTTCGTCTCCGGCGACCAGATTTCGGTCATTTGCGGGCGGGAATAGCGTGGGATCATCGCGGTTCGTCCATCGGGCTGTGTGTGGGTGCCGTGGGTAACAGGCAATAAGCCCACGCGCTAGCGGCAGGTTTCTTCGCTCGCCGCCGCCAGGCCGTAAGCTTCCAGCAGCGACGCGAGGGCAGGTGAGGGCGCTTTACCGGAGGTGAAGATGGCCTTTCCGCTCTCCCGTGCAAAGCCGACGCCGACTGGAAAGCCGAGATTGGCGAGCACATTGGCGGTGCGGCGGGCAATGGCGGGGGCGGGATCGAGCCACGCGACCGGCCACGGCGCGAGCCTCTCCATGACGCCGAGCAGCAGCGGGTAATGCGTGCAGGCGAGCACGACGACATCGGTCCGGCGGCCGCCCTTCTCGACGAAGCACGGCCCGATCTCCTGGCGGATCGCTTCGTCCGGCACGCTGCCGCCGTTCATGACGATTTCCGTGAGCCCCGCGAGGCGAGCCGATCCGACGAGCGTGAAGTCCCGGCCTTCGCCGAATTCGGCGATCAGCGCGCGTGTATAGTCGCGGCGGGCGGTCGCGGAGGTGCCGAGCACCGAGACGAGACCGCTCCGGCTGAGCTGCGCCGCCGGCTTGATCGCGGGAACGGTGCCGATGATCGGCGGCGCAAAGGTGGCGCGCAAGGCCGGCAAGGCGGTCGTCGAGGCGGTGTTGCAGGCGATCACGATGGCGTCGGGCCGGAAGGCCGCAACAGGCGCCGCCAGCACCTCGCAGGCGCACGCAGACAGCTCCGCATCGCCGAGCGCCGAATAGGGAAATCGCGCATCATCGGCAAGATAGGTGACGCTCGCCTCGGGCACCGCGGCGCGAATTGCGCGCAGCACCGTGAGCCCGCCAAGGCCGGAGTCGAAAATCAAAAGACGCGGCTGTCTTGTCTGCTGCCCCATGGCCGTCGGCCTTCATTCATCGAAAGCGTTGCCCGATCCCCGAACGCATAGCCGACAAACGCATTCACGGCAAACGCCGCGTCTGGGCCGTGAAATCGACATGAGGAGATCGAGGCAAAGCCGAGCCTGCGCAGCAAGCCGAGGCAATTGATTAGGAAAGTGTCGTGACAAGAAGGAAAATAAAAAAGAATTTGCTCGAATTTTTTTGACCGCCATCATCTGATGCGCACCGGGGCGCCTCCAGCTTGGCTTGATCTTGGAGTGTAACCAGATTTAAGGAATCCGGGGCTGAACGGAAGGCGAAGGGTTTATTCATGCTCGCACGCGACAAGGACAAGGCTGACGCGCCGATCGAGAGCCGCGACCAGCTCGTAGCCTATCTGGAGGCCGGCTGCAAACTCGCCCAGGACTGGAGGATCGGGACCGAGCATGAAAAATTCGGCTTCCACAAGGCCGATCTGTCGCCGGTCCCCTATGAGGGCCCCTCCGGCATTGCCGCGCTGCTTCAGGAGATGTGCGCGCGCTTCGGCTGGGAGCCGATCTATGAGGGCGAGAACGTCATTGCGCTGAAGGACCCGCATTGCGAGGCGGGCGGCTCGATCACGCTGGAGCCGGGGGGGCAGTTCGAGCTCTCCGGCGCGCCGCTGCGCACCATCCACGACACCTGCAGCGAGGTGAACACGCATCTGGCTCAGGTGCGCGAGGCCGGCAACGCGCTCGGCATCGGCATGCTGGGGCTCGGCTTCTCGCCGAAATGGACGATGGCTGAGACGCCGCGCATGCCGAAGGGGCGCTACAAGATCATGGCGGCCTATATGCCGAAGGTTGGCGCGCTCGGCCTCGACATGATGTTCCGCTCCTGCACGGTGCAGGTCAATCTCGACTTCTCCGACGAAGCCGACATGGTGAAGAAGCTGCGCGTCAGCCTGGCGCTGCAGCCGGTCGCGACGGCATTGTTCGCCAATTCCCCGTTCAAGGAGGGCAAGCCGAACGGCTTCCTCTCCTATCGCAGCGAGATCTGGAAGGACACCGACAAGGCGCGCACCGGCATGCTGCCCTTCGCCTTCGAGGACGGCATGAGCTTCGAGCGCTATGTCGACTATGCGCTCGATGTGCCGATGTATTTTGTCTACCGGCATGGCCGCTATTTCGATGTCACCGGCGCCTCGTTCCGCGACCTTCTCGCCGGCAAGCTGCCGCAACTGCCGGGCGAGCGCGCTACCATGGCCGACTGGGCGGACCATCTTACGACGCTGTTCCCCGAGGTGCGGCTGAAGAAGTTCCTGGAAATGCGCGGCGCCGACGGTGGCCCTTGGCGGCGTCTGTGCGCGCTGCCGGCCCTGTGGACCGGCATTCTCTACGATCAGGCGAGCCTCGACGCTGCCTGGGATCTCGTCAAGGACTGGACGGCGGAGGAGCGTCAGGCGATGCGCGACGCCGTTCCCCGCGACGGACTGAACACGTCCTTTCGAGGCGGCACGGTGCTGCCGATCGCGAGTGATATGGTGGAGATTGCCAGGCAGGGCCTGCGCAGCCGCGCCTGCCTCAACACCGGTGCGGACGACGAATTGGTCTTTCTCGAGAGCCTGGAAGAAATCGTGGCGAGCAAAATGACGCCCGCCGAGCTTCTGCTCCGGAAGTACGAGCAAGAGTGGGGCGGCGACATCGACAAGATTTTCACCGCCGAAGCCTATTGAGGCTCACGCCGCCCGCTGAGCATCCGCGCGGGCGAAGAGTGCGCCGAACACCGCCGAGATGCCGCCGCGCCGGTCCTGCTCGTGTTCGGCGACGCGGCGCCGTCTGATTTCCCCGGCGAGCGCCTTATAGGGATTGGACATGGCGACCGGGTCGGCGCGGCCGTTCAGAACGCTCAGGAGAATGCTCTTGAGCGGCTGCCGCGTCTTCAACTCGATGGCGCCCAGCGCGAGAATGGCGACATAGGGCAGCATCCTCTCCAGCATCTCCGGCGACAAGGGCAGCACCTTGGCCCGGTTGCCGATGATCTTCTGAAGCTTGCTGGCATTCGGGAACAGCGTGCGCAGAATAGCCCGGCCCTCGGCCTCGATCTTAGGATGGCCGAAAATGCCCGGATCGGCGAGGAAGCGGTCATGCCGCCGCGTGCCGACGAATTCCAGGAAGTAGACGAGTCCTTGCGAACTCTCCATGCGCCGCGAGACGCTCTTGATGATCGGGGGCAGAAAATAGCGGACAACCTGGGCTGCAAGTTCGTCGTTGATGCCGAACGCAGCGCCTAGATTAGCGAACACCCGTCCCCCTTGGGCGCCAGCTATGCTGCGATAAAGTCTCATCCGGTTTCTCTCGTAATGCCTTGAAAGACGCCGCAGCGCCCTCCGGTGTCTGATCACACGCAAGACGCCGACTGACCGAACGCAACTTTTACTGATTCAGATTGGGCGGGCACCGCGAGCAGATCGCTCGCGAAACTCCGCGCGCCGCGGCGACGCAAAACACGCCGCGAATTGCAATCGTTAAGAATTGTACGGGAATTCGCACGCAACCGGACACATCGAGGCCGCAATCCACAGAGGGATGGTGAATTGGACACGGATTTGTGGCGAGTGCGCCACAGATTTGGCGCTGCGCCCCAGCTGTGACCCTAATTCAGCTCCGTCAGCCCGTCGGAAAAGCCCGCCAGCGAGATCGGCACGCCGATGCCGAATTCCGGTGTCTGGAAGATGATGAAAACCGCGTTTTTGCCGGTCTTCAGCTTCGACATCAGATCGTCATTGGCGACGACTTCGGCGACGCAGCCGACGGGACCGCATTTCAGGAACGGCGCATGACCGACATCGACATTGTCGATCTTCAGGCCAAGGCCGGTCGGCAGCAGGATGCCGAGCGGAGCGACGACGCGCAAGATGCGGGTCTTGCCGTCATAGGAGCGCAGGAAGATCACGGTGAGAGACACATTCGGCCGATCTTCCGCCTTGACGCTCTGGACCAGCGCGCATTTTTGCTCATGGGCGCCGGGTGGCTGGCCGCAGCGGAGTTGCCAGGCGCCGTGCGTGGCCTTGACCTCGCTGGAACTCAGCTCCGGTCCTCCTGCGTGTGCAACGATGGCCGGGGTTAGGACGGCGAGGATTGCGGAAGCCGCCAGAAGCCGTTTGAGATTCACGCTGCGCTCTCTCCACTCTTGATCCTGGTCACATACCCTCGCGATGCAACCGCTTAAACGCCCGATGCGCCGGAGGTCAATAGGTCAAGAGAAGCCTCGCCGTGTCTGCCACCAATACGGCCAAAGTGAGACAGGCGGCGGATCGGCAGGGAGCCGGCCGCGGCTGCGCGAAAATATGTCGCGAACGGGAGTGCGGTCTAGCGGCACACCCCTGTTGTATAAGGAGAGGGAATGAGCGTAAGAAGAGCCCGAGTTCAGCGGGAGCCGCGGCGCTGTGCGTGCCGCCCCGCGCCGTCGCTTGGAGCCTAGCAAAGCTTTCGGGGTGAATTGATGATGCTGACGAGCTTAAGGACATTGGCGCTCAATGTGGCAGCTCTTCTGGGCTCTGCTGTGCTTTTCGCCAGCGCCGGCCACGCTGCGCAAGGCCGGGCGGAGAACTGGCAGATCGGCTTTCAGCCGGCCGCCACGCCGATCGCCGAGCAGATGCACGGCTTTCACGATCTCCTCCTCGTCATCATTACCGCCATTGTCATCCTGGTGCTGGGCCTGCTGCTCTGGGTGATGATCCGCTACAATGCCAAGGCGAATCCGGTTCCCTCCAGGACCTCGCACAATACCACGATCGAGGTGCTGTGGACGATCTTGCCGGTGCTGATCCTGCTGGTCATCGCCGTCCCGTCCTTCCGGCTGCTTTATGCGCAGTATGATTTTCCGAAGGCCGATCTGACGATCAAGGCGACCGGACATCAATGGTATTGGAGCTACAGCTATCCGGATAATGGCGGCTTCTCCTACGACTCGCTGGTCGCCAACGACTCCGATCCGAGTGCGGACAATTATCTTCTGGGCGTGGACAATGCCGTCGTCGTGCCCGTCGGCAAGGTGGTCCATGTGCTCGTCACATCGGACGACGTCATTCATGACTGGGCGGTGCCCGCCTTCGGCATCAAAACGGACGCCGTGAAGGGCCGCAATGCGCTGACCTGGTTCAAGGCGGAGCGGCCGGGCACCTATTTTGGCGAGTGCTCGGAGCTCTGCGGCGCACGCCACGCCTATATGCCGATCGAGGTGCGCGTGGTCAGCGAGCAGGAATTCGCCGCCTGGATTGATCAGGCGAAGAAGAAATTCGCCGCCTCTCTGCCGCAGCCAATGCCCAAGCTCGCCAAGGACGATGGGAGCAAGGGTGAGGCCCCGCGCAAGCTTGCGGCAGCGGAGAGCCGCTAAAGGATCACTGGCCGGCGGGGTCTGCTCGAGACGAGCGGCCGGCGGCCTCGATGGTGGGATGGAAGGACTGAAACATGGCGACGAAAGCTGAGTCCGGGTATCACGACGAGCACGCACCAGGTTTTTTCCGGCGTTGGTTTTTCTCGACCAATCACAAGGACATCGGCACCCTCTACCTGATCTTCGCTCTGATCGCGGGTGTCATCGGAGGCTGCCTGTCGGTCGCCATGCGCATGGAGCTGCAGGAGCCGGGGCTGCAGATCTTCTCCGACCCGCATACCTATAATGTGTTCGTGACCGCGCATGGCCTGATCATGATCTTCTTCATGGTCATGCCGGCGATGATCGGCGGCTTCGGCAACTGGTTCGTGCCCTTGATGATCGGCGCGCCGGACATGGCCTTCCCGCGCATGAACAACATCTCGTTCTGGCTGCTTCCCGCCTCGTTCACGCTGCTGATCCTGTCGCTCTTCGTCGAAGGCGACTCCGGCGGCATGGGGGTCGGCGGCGGCTGGACGATCTATGCGCCACTCTCGACCACCTACAGCCCCGGCCCGGCGATGGATTTCGCCATCCTGGCGCTGCACCTTGCCGGCGCTTCGTCCATTCTCGGCGCCATCAATTTCATCACCACGATCTTCAATATGCGCGCGCCGGGCATGACGCTGCATAAGATGCCGCTGTTCGTCTGGTCGATCCTGATCACGGCGTTCCTGCTGCTCCTGGCGCTCCCGGTGCTGGCCGGCGCGATCACCATGCTTTTGACCGACCGGAATTTCGGCACGACCTTCTTCGACGCGGCCGGCGGCGGCGACCCGCTCTTGTTCCAGCATCTGTTCTGGTTCTTCGGCCACCCGGAGGTGTACATCCTGATCCTGCCCGGCTTCGGCATGATCAGCCAGGTGATCTCCACCTTCTCGCGCAAGCCCATCTTCGGCTATCTCGGCATGGCCTATGCCATGGTCGCCATCGGCGTGATCGGCTTCATCGTCTGGGCGCATCACATGTACGCGGCGGGCATCAGCGTCGACACGCAGGCCTATTTCGTCTTCGCCACGATGGTCATCGCCGTGCCGACCGGCATCAAGATCTTCTCCTGGATCGCCACGATGTGGGGCGGCTCCATCGAGTTCAAGACGCCGATGCTCTGGGCGATCGGCTTCATCTTCCTGTTCACCATCGGCGGCGTGACCGGCGTCGTGCTGGCGAATGCCGGTATCGACCGCGCCTTCCACGACACTTATTATGTCGTGGCGCATTTCCATTATGTGCTCTCGCTCGGCGCCGTGTTCGCGATCTTCGCCGGCTGGTATTACTGGTTCCCGAAGATGACCGGCTATACCTATTCGGAATTTCTCGGCAAGCTGCACTTCTGGACGACCTTCATCGGCGTCAATCTGGTGTTCTTCCCGCAGCACTTCCTCGGCCTTGCCGGCATGCCTCGGCGGTATGCGGATTATCCGCCTGAGTTTGCCGGGTGGAACCTTGTCTCGTCGATCGGGTCTTACATTTCGGGTTTCAGCGTCTTGATCTTCCTCTTCGCGATGGTTTACGCCTTCATGAGGCAGGAGAAGGCGGCCGCCAATCCTTGGGGGCCGAGCGCAACGACGCTGGAATGGACCTTGCCGTCCCCGCCGCCGTTCCACGCTTACGAGGAATTGCCTCGGATCAAGTGAGTTGGATATCCCGGCGGCCAAGTGTCGCCGTCGGGGTGCCCGCCGGGCAGACCGATCGCATATTGCTTAATGAGCCGGGTCTGCCCGCTCGCATCCGAATGACTGATCATGACCGACATCAGCCCCAGCCAGACGCGGACATTCATCGACGACAGGACGGCGGTTCACGGCACGCTTGGCGACTATCTGCTGCTCTTGAAGCCGCGCGTGATGTCCCTGGCCGTGTTCACCGCCCTTGCCGGCATGGTCGCGGCGCCCGGCACGCTCCACCCGCTGATCGGCTTTGTCGCCCTCCTCTTCATTGCCATGGGCGCCGGCGCAGCGGGCGCCCTTAACATGTGGTACGACGCCGATATCGACCGGCTGATGAGCCGCACCGCAATGCGGCCGATCCCGCGCAACCGTGTGCCGCCGGAGGAAACCGTCACGCTCGGGCTCGTGCTCGCGGGCGGCTCCGTCTTCTGTCTCGGCGTTCTGGTCAACTGGGTCGCAAGCGGCCTCCTGGCTTTCACCATCGCCTATTACGCCCTCATCTACACCATGTGGCTGAAGCGGCGGACCCCGCAGAACATCGTCATCGGCGGCGCGGCGGGAGCGTTCCCGCCAATGATCGGCTGGGCCGCGGCGACGGGCAGCATCTCGCTCGACAGCGTGCTGCTGTTCGCGATCATCTTTCTCTGGACACCGCCGCATTTCTGGTCGCTGGCTCTGACCCGGACGCGCGACTATGAGCGCGCCGGCGTGCCGATGCTGCCGGTGGTGGCGGGCAAGGACCGCACCCGCACCCAGATCCTCATCTACACGCTGCTGACGGCGGCGGCAGGCGTCGCTCCGGCCTTCGTCGGCCTCGGCGGCCCGCTCTACCTCGCGCTCTCGGCGGCTTCAGGCGCGATCTTTATCTACTACGCCGTTCTGGTCTTCCGGCGCCGCGAAGGCGCCGAAGCCGACAAGGCGGCGCGCGCGCTGTTTCGCTTCTCCATTCTCTATCTTTTCATCGTGTTCGCGGCATTGCTCGCCGAGCACGCGCTAGGACTGGTATCATGATCGAGCAAGGCTCCGACGACCGGATCACCCTCACCGAGGAAGAAAAGCGCAGGCAGCGTCTCCGCTCCATCATGATCGGCTGGAGCCTTGCTGCGCTGGCGCTGCTCTTCTTCCTGGTGACGATCGTGCGCCTCGGCGGCAATGTCGCCCACCGGGCGCTCTAGATCTTGACCGCGATGCACAGGCACCCGCATACACCGCACGCCTCGCACAAGGCGAACCGGCGCATTGCCTTCGTGCTCCTCGCGGTGATGGCCGGCGTGATCGGGCTCACTTTCGCGGCGGTCCCCCTCTATGCCATGTTCTGCCGGGTGACGGGCTACAACGGCACAGTCCGGGAGGCCGAGGCGCCATCGGCGCGCGTCCTCGATCGCATGATCACCGTCCGTTTCGATGCAAACGTTTCCTCCGATCTCGGCTGGTCCTTCCAGCCCGTTCAGCGCCAGGTGCACGTCAACATCGGCGAGAACAAACTCGTCTTCTTCGAGGCCAAGAACCTGACCAATAAGGCCTTGACGGGGAGCGCGAGTTTCAGCGTGACTCCGGACGACGCCGCGCCCTATTTCGCCAAGATCCAGTGCTTCTGCATCACGGATCAGACGCTGCAACCCGGACAGACGGCGAAGCTGCCGGTCTCCTTCTTCGTCGATCCGGCGATCATGGACGACCCGAACGCAAAGCGTATCCAGGAAATCGTCCTTTCATACACCTATTTCAAAGCGAATAAGCCAGATGGTGCGGCGAAGGCGCGCGCAACGACCGGCGCGGCATCGAAGCCATTTGAAACTGCCGGATCACCCGGATAAAAGAACGAAGAATGATCGGCCTGAAGGACCAGGGGACCCAATCCATGGCGGAGACTCACGCGAAACACCACGACTATCATCTCGTCGATCCGAGCCCCTGGCCGCTTGTCGGTGCGGCCGCCGCCTTGCTGATGGCGATCGGCGCCATCATCTGGATGAAAAGCTCCGGCGGCGGCGTATTCGGAATTCAGGGACCCTGGCTGTTCGCCGCGGGCGCGCTCGCCGTGCTGACGACCATGTTCCTGTGGTGGCGCGACGTGATCGGCGAGGCCGAATACAAGCATCTGCATACGCCGGTGGTGCAGATGCATCTGCGCTACGGCATGATCCTGTTCATCGCCTCCGAAGTGATGTTCTTCGTCGCTTGGTTCTGGGCCTATTTCGATGTCGCGCTGTTCCCCGGCGACGTGCATCACATCGCCGGAACGAAGGATTTGATCGGCGTTGTCGGGCGCGACGAGATAACAGGCGGAAAATGGCCGCCCGTCCCGAGCGGTGACGGCCGGTTCATCTCCACCTTCAATCCCTGGGCGCTGCCCCTCGTCAACACGCTGATTCTGCTCACCTCGGGCACGACCGTGACCTGGGCGCATTACGCGCTTCAGGAAGGCAATCGCCGTGGCGTCATCTGGGGCCTGGCGCTGACCATCGTGCTCGGCATGTTGTTCACGACCTGCCAAGCCTACGAATATTACCATGCCAAGTTCCAGTTCGCCGGCCACATCTATGGCTCGACCTTCTTTATGGCGACCGGCTTTCACGGCTTCCATGTCATAGTGGGAACGATCTTCCTGACCGTGACCTTGTTCAGGGCGCTGGCGGGGCATTTCACCAAGAAGCACCATTTCGGCTTCGAGGCCGCGGCTTGGTACTGGCACTTCGTCGACGTGGTCTGGCTGTTCCTGTTTGTCAGCATCTATGTCTGGGGTGCGGGTCCGATCGTGGCGGAATAGACCGCCCCGCAAACAAAGCTAGGAAGGCGGCGTCATGCCGCCTTCGGTATTTCGATGGATGACACCAACAGCCATGCCTTTCCTCCGGTCTCGCCCTTCTATGCGGGGCTGCTCTGCCGCTGCCCGCGTTGCGGAAAGGGCCGACTCTTCAACGGCTATCTGACGCTTGCCGAGCGCTGCGATCACTGCGGCTTGAACTATGATTTCGCCAATTCGGGTGACGGTCCGGCGGTGTTCATCATCCTCATCGCCGGCTTCATCGTGACCGGCGCGGCGCTGGTCGTCGAAGTGAAATATCAGCCGCCGCTCTGGGTTCATGCGGCGCTCTGGCTGCCGCTCGGCCTCGGCCTGCCGCTTCTTCTCCTGCGCCCGTTCAAAGCGACGCTGCTTGCCCTGCAATACAAGTTCCGCGCCGAAGAGGGCCGCCTCTCCGACCACGACGCTTGAGGGCCGCCATGACGCGATTCCGCCCGCTGATCTTTCCATTCTTGATGACCCTCATCGGTGTCGCCATCCTTGCCGGCCTCGGCAAATGGCAACTCGACCGGCGCGAATGGAAGCTCGGGCTGATCGAGCGCATCGATTCGCGCAGCCATGGCGAGGCGATCTCGCTGACCGAGGCGAAGAGACTTTGGCGTGAGGATCACGACGTCGAATATTACCGCGTGCTGCTGGTCGGGCATTTCCTGCACAATTACGAGCACCACCTCTACAGCATCGTCGATGGTGAGGCGGGCTGGCGGATCATCACGCCGCTGCAGACGCGCAGCGGCGATGTCGTGCTGATCGACCGCGGCTTCGTTCCCGCCGAGCTCAAGGAGCCCTCGACGCGCAAGAAAGGCCAGATCGAAGGCGATGTCGAGCTGACGGGGCTTGCCCGGGCGCCCGAGAAGCGCGGCCTGTTCGCCGTCGACAATCAGCCCACCGCCAATCGCTGGTTCTGGCGCGACGTGCCCGCCATGATCGGGACGCTGCCGGAGACGCTGCAGAAAGCGGCCGTGCCCTTCATGGTCGAGGCCGAGGCGTCGGCCGCTCCGGGAGGCTGGCCACGCGGCGGCGTCACCCGTCTCAGCCTGCCGAATCGGCATCTGGAATATGCCATCACTTGGTTCAGTCTCGCCGTGGTTCTTCTTGCGTTTTTCGCCACCTACGCCAGGAGCCGCCTGCGCCCGGACGGCGCCGCGGGCGGTAATGCAACGATTGCGGACCATCACGGCAGCGTATAGTCTGCCGCTCCAATTCGACTGAGGAATTTTTACTTGATTTACATCAGCACGCGCGGCCGGGTGCCGGACCTCGACTTCGAGGGAGTGCTCATGGCTGGGCTCGCCCGCGACGGCGGTCTCTACGTTCCGAGGCAATGGCCGCAATTCGCCCCGGATGAGATCGCCGGGTTCGCCGGAAAGCCCTATGCGCGGACGGCGGCCAGCATCATGCAGCCCTTTGTCGGTGAGGGGCTTGCCGCGCCGGAATTCGCTGGGCTGATCGAAGCTGCCTATCGGGATTTCGCCCACGCCGCGACCGTGCCGCTTATTCAGCTCGGCGACAATCTCTGGCTGCTCGAGCTGTTCCACGGGCCGACGCTCGCCTTCAAGGACCTGGCGATGCAGCTTCTCGGGCTGCTGATGGACCGTTCGCTGCGCCGCTCCGGCGAGCGCGCGACGATCCTCGCCGCGACCTCTGGCGACACAGGAGCGGCAGCGGTCGAGGCCTTCAAGGGCCGCGAGGCGATCGACCTCTTCATCCTCTTCCCCGATGGCCGGATCAGCGCCGCTCAGCGCCGCCAGATGACCACCTCCGGCGCCGCCAATGTTCATCCGATCGCCGTGCGGGGCACGTTCGACAATTGCCAGGGCATCGTGAAGACGCTGTTTGGCGATGAGGCCTTCCGCGACGATGTCCGGCTTTCGGCCGTCAATTCGATCAACTGGGCGCGGATCCTCGCCCAGATCGTCTATTATTTCACCGCCGCTGCATCGCTCGGCGCGCCGCACCGGCCCATGCGCTTCTGCGTCCCGACGGGCAATTTCGGCGATATTTTCGCCGGTTATGCCGCCCGTCGGATGGGGCTGCCCATCAAGCGCCTCGTAATCGCCACCAACACAAACGACATTCTGGCGCGCACGCTCGCGACCGGACGCTACGAGCCGCAGACCGTTGTCGCCACATCGAGCCCGAGCATGGACATCCAGGTCTCGAGCAATTTCGAGCGGCTGATTTTCGAGGCAGGGGGCCGCGACAGCGCAAGAGTGCGCTTGCTGATGGCCGGCTTTGCCGAGACCGGGAGCTTTACGCTGAACGGCGCGGAGCTTGCAGAGATCAGGGCGCTGTTCTCGGCGCACCGCGCCGACGAGACCGAGACGCAGGAGACGATGAGACGCGTCTATAAGCAAACCGGCTATATCGCCGATCCGCATACGGCGGTCGGCCTCGCGGCTGCGGTCCGTGAGCCGGAGGATGCACGCGCGCCGATGATCGTCCTCGCAACGGCACATCCGGCCAAGTTCCCCGAAGCCGTCGAGCGTGCTATTGGCCGCGTTCCCGCCATTCCCGAAAGGCTGCAGCGGGTGCTGACAGTTACCGAGAGCGTCGACACGCTCGATGCGAACGCGGCCGCCATCCGCGCGTTTATACGCCAGCGTACCCGCGCCGCCGCGACAGGTCCGGTTTCATGACCATCGAAATGACCACTCTGCCAAGCGGCTTTCGAGTCGTCACCTGCCAGATGCCGCATCTGGAAACGGCCTCGCTCGGCGTCTGGGTGAATACCGGCGCGCGCTCGGAGCTGGTGGATGAGCACGGCCTTGCGCATCTGCTCGAACATATGGCCTTCAAGGGCACGAAGACACGCAGCGCGCAAGGAATCGCCGAGGAGATCGAGGCGGTCGGCGGCAGCGTCAACGCCATGACCAGCTTCGAGACTACGGACTATTTCGCCCGCGTGCTGCGCGAGCATGTGCCGCTGGCGCTCGATATTCTCGCCGATATCCTACAGAACCCGGTGTTCGAGCGCGAGGACATGGCACGCGAGAAGGAGGTGATCCTGCAGGAGATCGCCTCGGTCCAGGATTCGCCCGACGATCTGGTTTTCGAGCTGGCCCAGGAAGCCGCCTATCCGGATCAGCCGCTCGGCCGCTCCATTCTCGGCACGCCCGACAGCGTGCGTGCGCTCACCCGCGACGATCTCGCCGCCTACCGGCAGGCCGCCTATGCCGCGCCGCGCATGGTGATCGGTGCCGCCGGCGCGGTCGATCACGATGAGATCGCCGCCGCCGCCGAGACGCTGTTTGCCGGCATCTCGAAGGGTGAAGGCCGCCCGCTCGAGCCGGCGCAATTCGTCGGCGGCCACCGCAGCCTGACGCGGCGTTTCGAGCAGAGCCACATCATTATCGGCTTCGAGGCGCCGTCATTCCGGGACGAGGCTTATTTCACCTCGCTCGTTTATTCCGTGCTGCTCGGCGGCGGCATGTCCTCGCGGCTGTTTCAGGAAGCGCGCGAAAGGCGCGGATTGTGCTACGATATTCACGCCTTCGGATGGGGGTTCTCCGATAGCGGCTTGTTCGGCGTTCACGCGGCGACCGGCAATACGCAAGTGGAGGAGCTGGTGCAAGTCATCATGACCGAGTTGCGCGCCGTCGCTCTGACCGGGCCGAACGAGCCCGAGCTTCAGCGCGCCAAGGCCCAGCTCAAGGCGTCCTTGCTCATGAGTCTGGAAAGCTCGGAGGCGCGGGCGGGGCAGGTCGCGCGCGACACGCTGATCTTCGGACGCCAGCTCACGACCACGGAGTTGATCGAGAGGATCGAGAACGTCTCCGCCGCTGATGTCGGCGCGCTCGCGGCGGGTTTTGCGCTGACGAAACAACCTGTGACCGCCAGCGTTGGACCTGATGGCGTCTCGGAACGCTTGCGGGAGTTGGTTGCGGACAGCTCCGTCCGCGAGACCGTGCATTAGCCCCGAAGGTAAGACCCATGGCATTTCTGCGCACCGTCCCTTTGAGCGAAAGCGGCCCCGTCATCAGGGGCGATCGCGTCTGGTTACGGATGCCGCAGACGGGAGATTACGCCGATTGGGCCCATCTTCGCGGCGTCAGCGAGGACTTTCTGCGGCCCTGGGAGCCGGAGTGGTCCTATGACGAGTTGACCCGCTCCGCCTTCAGGCGGCGGCTCCGTCATTACCAGCGCGACATGCGCGATGGCGTGGGCTATGCCTTTTTTCTGTTCCGAAACGGTGATAATAGACTTCTTGGCGGTGCGACTCTAACGAATGCCAGGCGGGGGGTGAGCCAGTCGATCTCGATCGGTTATTGGATCGGCGAGCCTTATGCCAAACAGGGTTACATGACCGCCGCATTGCACATTCTCGTTCCGTTCGTGTTCGAAAGCTTAGGGTTTCATCGCATCGAAGCCGCATGTCTTGAAAGCAACGCAGCCTCGCGCAGGCTGCTCGAGAAATGCGGCTTTCAGCATGAGGGGCTTGCCCGAAAATATCTCAAGATAAACGGACAATGGCAGGATCATCTGCTCTATGCAGCGATCCACGAGGATCTGCGCTCTTGAGCGCTGCCAGAAGCCGGGCGAGGGGACGTTCAGGATGTCTAGCATCCGTCTGGTAGGGGGGCATGTGTGCGGCCTGAAGGCTGCCGCATTGCGCCGGAGCGTCTCGATTCTTATCTTTGCGCTGCTTTTGGCTGCCTGCTTTCTGGGGGCGGCGCGTCCGGCCCATGCGCTCGAAGCCATCGTCATCGGCCCCGACCAGGAACGGATCGACATTACGCTGCTCGGCGAGCTTTACGAAGGCCGCGGCGATCGGCTGAGCGTGGAAACGGCGGCCGGCCAGGACGGCGTGGCTGGCCGCATGTCGGTTTCGGCGAAAACCGCCGGCACCAATCCGAACTGGGCGATTTTCGCGCTCAACAACCCGACCGACCAGACCGTGACGCTCTGGCTGATGGCTCAGCGTTACGACATGGTCGGCTCGAAACTGATCTGGCCGGACCTCGATGCGCCGCGCATCGAGAATGTGACGGTTTCGCTCGGCTTCAAACCGGAGCGGGTGGAGAACGACTACGCCGACATCTACAAGCTGGTGCTCGAGCCGGGCTCGACCGTGACCTATATCGTCGAGCTTGCCGGCGCCGGCTTCCCGCGCATTTATCTCGCCAATCCGACGATCTTCGGCAAGAAGAGCCTCGATCTGACGCTGTTCAACGGCATTCTGCTCGGCATCACCGGCGTTCTGGCCATCTATCTGACAGCGATTTTCGGCGCCAATCACAACACCATCTTCCCGGCCTCCGCGCTGGTTGCCTGGAGCGTGGTCGGCTATCTCTGCGTAGATTTCGGCTTCTGGCACAAGCTGTTCCAGCTCAGCGCCGCCGACAATGCGATCTATCGGGCGGCGATGGAGGCCGCTATCGCCGCAAGCGTGGTGATCTTCCTCTATATCTTCCTGCAGCTGCGACGATGGCATTCCGGGCTGACGGCGGTGTTCGGCATCTGGACGCTGGCGCAGCTTTCGCTGATCGGCCTTGCACTCATCGATGCGAAACTGGCCTCTGGTCTGGCGCGGATTTCCTATCTGCCGATCGCCGCCATGGGCTCCCTGCTCATGACGGTGCTCGCCTTGCGCGGTCAGGAACGCGCCTTGTCTTTCCTGCCGACCTGGATGCTGTTCCTGGTCTGGCTGTTCGGCGCGGCTGTCACCATTCTCGGCCAGCTTTCGGGCGACATCATCGTGCCGGCCCTCAATGCCGGGCTCGTTCTCATCGTGGCGCTACTCAGCTTTACCGTGACGCAATATGCCTTCCATGGCGGCGAGCATCTCTACGGCGAGGATGCGGGCGAGCTGCAGATGCGCGCCGTGGCGCTCGAAGCCTCCGGCGCCTCGGTCTGGGAATGGAATCTGCGCCGCGACGATATGTTCGTCGGACCGGAGGTGGATGCATCGCTCGGCCACCCGCCGGGCACCCTGCGCGGCGGCGCCGAGGACTGGCTTCAGCATCTCCATGCCTCCGACCGCGAAAGGATGCGGCTGATCCTGGCCGGCATTCGCGACAAGCAGGGCGGCGAGATTCTGACCGAGTTCCGGCTGCGCCGCGCCGACGGCAGTTATGTGAATTACGAATTGCGCGCCCAGACCGTGACCTCGCGGCAGACGAAGACACTGCGCTGCGCTGGGCTGATGCGTGATGTCACCGCGCAGAAGCGGGCGCATGAGCGGCTTCTGCACAACGCCATTCACGACAGCCTGACCGGCCTGCCGAACCGTGAGCTGTTTCTCGACCGCACCCATTGCGGCATCGCCCGCGCTCATGATGACGGCTCGAAGCCTACGGTGATCTATATCGACATCGACACTTTCCACTCGGTGAGCCGGGCGGCGGACTTTACCGTCAGCGACAGCATGCTGCTGACCATTTCGCGCCGCCTGTCCCGGCATCTCGGGCCGCAGGACACGCTGGCGCGCATCGGCAGCGAGCAATTCGGCATCTTGCTTTCGGCTGAGACCGAGCCGCGTCATATCGCCATGCTGGCCGAGCGCGTGCGCCGGTCGCTCCGCGCGCCGATGAAGATAGCCGGGCGGGATGTGGTCTTGACCGGCAGCATCGGCATCGCCGTCTATGATGGCCAGCAGGCGACACCCACCGATCTGCTGCGCGAGGCGGAGACGGCGATGTACCGCGCCAAGCGGTCCGGCGCCGATCGCATCGAGCTGTACAAGCCGGAGATGCGCGGCGAACGCTCGGAGCGCGAGATCATCGAAGGCGATCTGAAGCAGGCGATCGAGAAGCGCCAGATCCGCGTGCTCTATCAGCCAATCATGCGTCTCGGCGACGAGCAGCTTGCCGGCTTTGCCGCGCAGGTCCGCTGGCAGCATCACAAGCTCGGCGCGCTCTCGACGGCGGAATTCCTGCCGATCGCGGAGGAAACAGGCCAGATCTCCGAAATCAGCACCTATGTGATGGAACGCGCGGTGCGCCAGGTGTCGCGCTGGCATCGCACTCTGCCGCGCAGCGACGACCCGCTTTTCGTCAGCATCAATGTCTCCAGCCGTCATCTGTTCAAGCAGGAGCTGGTGCAGGATCTGCGGCTGATCATCGGCCGGGAAAGTGTGCCCAAGGGCTGTCTGCGGCTGGAAGTCACCGAATCGCTGGTGATGGAGAACCCCGAACAGGCCATCGAAATCCTCGACTGGCTGAAGGGGCTTGGCGCCGGCTTGGCGCTCGACGAGTTCGGCGCCGGCTATTCCTCGCTCTCCTATCTGCATCGCCTCTCGGTCGATACGATCAAGATCGACCGTTCGCTGATCAGCAACAGCAGCGACAACAAATCCGGCGCCGTGGTGCTGCGCGCCGCCTTCGCCATGGCCCGCGAGCTCGGCAAGGACGTCGTCGCCGTCGGCATCGAGCGCGAGGAGGACGTGGCCTATGTGCGCGCGCTGGGCTGCGATTATGCGCAAGGCTTCTTCTTCGGCGAGCCGATGAGCGAGCGGGACGTGATGAGCCTGCTCAATGCGCTGGCCAAGTCGAACAAGCGCGAGGAAAAGCGCGAGAAGAAGAAAAAAGCCGATCCGCCGCCGGTGCTGCCTGCGAGCAGCGCACCGGAGCGCGAGCTGCCGAAGCTCGCTGCCGATCATCATGCGGCGCTGCCGCCGGCGGCCGATATTGCCTATCAGCTTCCCGTGCCGGTTTCGCAGCATCCGGCGGCCAAGGCGGCCGGCCTGCACAAGAAGCGCAAGGGTGTGCTCTCGTCGATCAAGAAGAGCGTCAACGGCGTGTCGCTGTCCTCGAAAGCCGCGGCTTTCGGGAGCAAATTGCTGAGCGCCGTCAAGCCTGCCAAGAAACCTCGGCCCAAGCCGGCCGGTCAGCGGCAGGGGGCGGCTGCGGGAGGCGAGCGCGAAGCGCAATCGCTGCGCGCCGCCCGGCTGTCCCAGGCCGATCCGTCGCCGCTGCCCGACGCTCAGCCGTCCCGCGGGCTTCCCCCGATCCCGCAGCCGCAAGCGCCGCATACGCCGTGGCCGGGTGTGCAGCCCGCGCAAGTGGCGAATCTCGATGCCGCGCCGGATTACCACCCGCACGAGCCAATGCGCGGCAGGCGCCGCGGCGGGTAACGCTGCGCTCTCTCTTCGGGCTGTCTCAGCTTTATTACAGGATCAAAGCGTGGCCGGCCGAGATGCTGCCGGCAAGCTCAAGCGTGACCGGCGTCCGAGACCAAGAAGGACGGATGCACGCCGAGCTTGGCCATGGCGCGATCATATTTGGTCTCGAGCGAGGTATCGAAAACCAAGTCGTTGTCCGCCGGGCAGATCAGCCAGCCGTTCGACTGAATCTCGTGTTCGAGCTGCCCCGGCGCCCAGCCGGCATAGCCGAGAGCCAAAAGCGAGCGCACCGGCCCCGATCCCGCGGCGATCGCCCGGAGAATGTCGAGCGTTGCCGTCAGGGAGACGCTGTCGTCGATCGGCAAAGTGCTGTCTGCGGAATAATAATCGGAGGTGTGCAGCACGAAGCCGCGGCCCGTTTCGACCGGCCCGCCGGTGTGGACCGCCATTTTCTCGAGTGGAATGCGGATGCTTTCCGGGTCCGGCTCGGTGACGATGCCGAGTTGTTCCAGAAGCTTGGGGAAGGTGATATGGGAGGCCCGCTGATTGACGACGATGCCCATGGCGCCGTCCGCCGAGTGGGCGCACATGAAGATCACGGCGCGCTCGAACCGCGGATCCTTCATCGACGGCATGGCCAGGAGGAGCTTCCCGTCCAGATAGCCGCTGCCCGACGCAATCTTTGAATTTGTCTCGCTCCGTTGCATGAGGTGTAGAATAGCGTCTCAATAGCGGGCCTGTGAAGAGCTTTCAGCCCGGCAAAAGATGAACGGTGACCCGGGATCGTCTCAATTCCATGGGACGCTTGCAAAGAGATTCGGCCGTGAGCCGCCAGTTTCACCGGGTATAATCAACTTGGCGTGGATTTTAGATAAAGGCGTTCATGTTCCCTGCGGCCCGATGTCTCTGTTCACTTTTTCTTGCAGTTACCGTCCTGTGCCACGCCGGGTCGCGCTCCAGCTTCGCCGGTGAGGAGGCCTCGCCCTGGCATCAGGCCGGTCATTCCCGCATCCGCCTGATTTCGGCAAATGATATTCCCTATCAGGGCCATTTCCAGGCCTTTGCCGCCATCGAGATCAGCCTCGATCCGGGCTGGATCACCTATTGGCGCTCGCCCGGTGACGGCCTGCCACCGTCCCTCGACTGGAAACAATCCAGGAACCTCAAGGAAATCAATGTGCTCTGGCCGGCGCCGATGCGGCTGGTCGAGCCCGGCGGCGTGACGACGGCCGGCTATGAGGGGCGCACGGTCTGGCCCGTTTCGATCACGCCGGAGGACGCCAAAAGCCCGGTCAAGCTGGCCCTCCGGATCAGCTATGGCGCCTGCCGGGAGATCTGCGTCCCGGAAGAGGCGAGCCTTCGCCTGGAGGTTCCTCTCTCGGGCAATGCCAGCCATCGCGATCTTATCCGCGCCGCTCTCGATCGCGTGCCAAAGGTACAGGACCGCGGCGTCTACTGTCCCCACAGCTTTGTCGCCGCGCGAATACGAACCGTGAACGGAAAGCCGGCACTGGTGATCAAGACCGCCTTCGACGAGCGCGCCACCGGGCTCGACCTGTTCGTCGAAGCGCCGGAAGGCGTCGGCCTCCCTTTTCCGGTCAGCCAGCCGCATTCCTCGCGCGGACGTTCGCATTACATCATCGATCTAGGAACCGATGACGCCGCCAAAGCGCTTGTCGGAAAGATGCTCACATTGACGCTCGTTTCCGACCAGGGCAGTTGCGAAACCACGTGGCGCGTGAAATGATGCCCGCCGATAACACCTTTGCCCCAGCGAGAAGAAAGGGTTCACCATGGTTATTGTTGTCGGAGACCGGTTGCCGGATGCGAAGTTCACAGTGATGACCTCCGGCGGACCGGCGCCGAAGACGACCAGCGAGATCTTTTCCGGCAAGCGCGTCGTGCTGTTCGCCGTGCCGGGCGCCTTCACTCCGACATGTCATAATAACCACCTTCCCGGCTTTCTGGAGCAGGCCGACGCCATCAAGGCGAAGGGCATCGATGAGATCGTCTGCACGGCGGTCAACGATGTGTTCGTGCTGTCCGCCTGGGCACGCGCGACCGGCGCTGAAGGCAAGATCACCTTCATTTCCGACGGCAATGGCGATTTCGCCAAGGCGCTCGGCCTCGATCTCGACGGCACGCCGATGAATCTCGGCATCCGCTCCAAGCGCTATGCAATGCTGGTCGAGGACGGCGTGGTCAAGGCGCTGAACGTCGAGGACGCGCCGGGCAAGGCGGTGAAGAGCAGCGCCGACGCGCTGATGCCGTCGCTTTAGCCGTTGAACCGGCGCTGGAGCGGGATGAGGAAAAGCATGTCCTCGTGAAGACGGGGATGGGAGCTCGGTTTTCCGCCTGCCTATGTCTGCTTGAACTGGTTGAGCAACTCGGTCGGGACCGGCAGCACGATGGTCGAGGTGCGGTCGCCCGCCAGCTCCAACAGCACGCCGAAATAGCGAAGCTGCATGGCGTTCGGTGTCTGGGCGAGCGTTTTGCCGGCTTCGACGAGCTTCTCCGCGGCTTGATATTCGCCCTCGGCATTGATGATCTTGGCGCGCCTAATGCGCTCGGCTTCGGCCTGCTTGGCGATGGCACGAACCATGTTCACGTCGAGATCGACCTGCTTGATCTCGACCGCGGCCACCTTGATCCCCCATGGATCGGTGTGCTTGTCGAGGATCATCTGAATATCGGAATTCAGCTTGTCGCGTTCGGCGAGCATTTCGTCGAGCTCATGTTTGCCGAGCACCGAGCGCAAGGTGGTCTGTGCAAGCTGGCTGGTGGCGAGCATAAAGTTCTCGACATTGATGATGGCGCGCTCCGGATCGATGATGCGGAAATAGAGCACGGCATTGACCTTCACCGAGACGTTGTCGCGCGAGATCACGTCCTGCGGCGGCACGTCGGCGACGAGCGTGCGCAGATCGGTCCGCACCACCTGCTGGATAAACGGAATAACGATGACCAGCCCCGGCCCGGCGACACGGGTGAAGCGCCCGAGCGTGAAGACGACGCCCCGCTCATACTCCCGGAATATCCTGATGGCAGAGAGAAAGAAGACGATCACGGCGAGCGCCACGATCCAATAGACGGCGGTATCTACGGCGAAACTCATGGCTTCCCTCCTGGTGATCGGCTCATGGCCTTCATCCTTTCAGCCGCCGGGCGCGTGGAACACGCCGTCGGGCCTGCTCTCGTCCGGCCGTTAATCTATACAATTCACCAGGCGCCAGCGCTATTTATCCCGCCCGACCAGCAAAGTCAGGCCGTCCAGCTTATGCACGCAAACTTGGTCGCCCTCACTGAATTGCTCGCTGCTCGTCGCCCGCCAGCGCTCTCCCACAGCCCAGACATGGCCCTCATTGCCTGACCAATCCAGCACTTCGGCCGTCGCACCTCTGAGCCGGTCGCGGCCGGTCCGAATCGGCTTCCTTTGAGCCCGCCAGACATAGCCGAGCATCAGGATCAAGAGCGCCGCGCTGGCGATCGCCATTCCCGCAATGACGTTCCAGGAGATCTGATAGGCCGGAATATCGGTGTCGACCAGCATGGCGGCTCCGATCACGAAAGCGGCGATGCCGCCGATGCCGAGAACGCCGAATGAGGCGATGAAGGCCTCGGCGGTCATCAGGGCGACGCCGAACAGGATCAAGGCGAGCCCGGCATAGTCGAGCGGCAATTGATTGAGCGAATAGAGGCCGATGATCAGGCAGATCGTGCCGATCGTGCCCGGCGCGAAGCTGCCCGGATTGATGAATTCGAAGATCAGCCCGTAAACGCCGATCATCATCAGAATGAGTGCGATATTCGGATCGGTGATGATGGCCAGGAGCTTGCTGACGATCCCCGGCTCCAGGCGCGCAATCCTGACATTGGTCGTCGACAGGGTGCGCTCGCTATTGCCGATCTTGACCTGGCGGCCGTTGAGCGCCTTGAGCAGCGCGTCCATATCGGGGGCGATGATCTCGATGACGTGCTCGGAGAGCGCGCTGGAAGCGGTGAGCGTCGCCGCCTGACGCACGGCCTTTTCGCCCCAGTCGGCGTTGCGGCCGCGAAGCTCGGCAAGGCTGCGGATCAGGGCCACGGCGTCGTTGACCGCCTTGGCGTTCGGCGCCTCGCTCGGCGTCAGCGTCTTCTGCGGCTCGCCGCCGCCGTTCTTCTGCGGCTCTTTCTTCTCGTTCTTCTCACCCCCGGAGGGCGAGGGCGAGGGAAGCCCCGGCAGTCCGCCCAGCTCGATCGGCGTCGCCGCACCGATATTGGTGCCCGGCGCCATTGCCGCGACGTGGGTCGCGTAGAGGATGTAGGTCCCAGCGCTCGCCGCGTGGGCGCCGGACGGCGCGACGTAGCCGATCACCGGAACCTGCGAACCGATGATCGCCGAGATCATCTCGCGCATGCTGGTGACGAGGCCGCCGGGTGTGTTGATGCGCAGCACCAGCATCTCGGCGTGACGCTCATTCGCCATCGCGATCGCCCGGTCGATGAAATTGGCGCTGGCCGGGCCGATGGCGCCGGTCAGGTCGGCGACCAGAACCAGCCTGGCGGCGGAGGCAGGCTCGCCCGTCTGGCCGCGAACGAGGGACGGCCGGACGATGCCGGTGAAAGCCGCCGCCGCAACGAGCAACAGCAACCCGCGCAGGAATGGTAACGTCCTGGACACTGCCCTGCCCACCCTTCATAGCCTTTCGCGACCGGCGCTCGGGGGCCCAGTTGGCGGGGCGCCGCCGGCCGGTCTCAAAGCCTTTCCCGCCCCTTTATAGCATAGCAAACAGGTGCCCGCAGAATTCCGTGGCGCGGCAACAGGGTAGCGGCCGACGCACCGAACTGGCTTAATGGCCGAAAGACCGGCCGGAGAGGCTCAACGCGAAACTGCGGATGTCCCAATGAGCGAAGACGGAAAATCGAAGCGAAGCCGGTCCAAAGCGGCCAAGGCGCCGCGCGAGATGACGGATCAGCGATTCATCACGCTGGCCGACAAATTCATCGACCTGGCGAACCGGGAGAACCGGACGGTGAACGCCACCGATCTGCATGTGATCTTTCTGTACGCTGCCGCGCGCTACAGCGCTCATGTGGCCAAGAATGTGCTCAAGGTCGATGAGCACGAGCCCTTCGTCAACGAGATGATGAAGACCTATCAGGAGATGCTGCGCACGCATTTGGCCGATCCGAATCTTTAGAGCGCGATCAGGAAAATTGGAATCCGGTTTTCCGTCCGATCGCACGATCAACAAAGAATCGAGAGCGGGCCTCTGAGCTCAAGTGTTTCCATCTAAAATCGATCCCGCGCAAGAGCGGGATCGAAAAGCATGGCCTCGCGAAGGTGTGCTGGGAAGCGGCTTTCGGACAAATCCCTGCCACGCCTCGCGGGACGCAAGGTTTCCATGGCGCAAGCCAGAAGCATTTGAGGCGGAGCTTTGGGCTCCACCTCTCTGCAAATTGCAATCTACGGTGTGAACGGGACCTTGGGCACCAAGCTCTTGCCCGCCGGGCCGCTGCGCGACGGCGATTTCTTGGGCCGCCGTTTGGGCGACGCGGACGCCGAGGCGCGCTTTGCCGGCTCGGCCTTCTTGACCTTCGCCTCGCCGTCGTCGCCGCTGTCCTCTGCGTCGCCGTCTCCGGAGGCGCGTTTCGGCTTCTGCGCTTCGATGATCTCGAAGCCGAGCCTCTTCACGCCGTCCTGCTCTTCGACCACAACGCGCACCGTGCCGCCGCCCTCCAGCCTGCCGAACAGCAGCTCTTCGGCGAGCGGCTGCTTGATATGCTCCTGGATGACGCGGGCCATCGGCCGGGCGCCGAACTGCTCGTCATAGCCGCGCTCGATGACCCAATCCATGGCCTCCTGGCTCAGCTCGATGGTGACGTTGCGGTCGGCGAGCTGGGCCTCGAGCTGGAAGACGAATTTCTCGACGACCTTGCTGATCACATCGCGCGGCAGGTTCTGGAAGGTGATGGTCGCGTCCAGCCTGTTGCGGAATTCCGGTGTGAACATGCGCTGGATGGCTTCGTGATCGTCGCCCTCGCGCCGCATGCGGTTGAAGCCGAAAGCCTGCTTGGCGAGATCGGCCGCGCCCGCATTGGTGGTCATGATCAGGATGACATTGCGGAAGTCGACCTGCTTGCCATTGTGGTCGGTCAGCTTGCCGTGGTCCATCACCTGCAGCAGCACGTTGAACAGATCCGGATGCGCCTTCTCGATTTCGTCGAGCAGCAGCACCGAATGCGGGTGCTGGTCGATCCCATCCGTCAGCAGGCCGCCCTGGTCGAAGCCGACATAGCCGGGAGGCGCGCCGATGAGCCGCGACACCGTATGCCGCTCCATATATTCCGACATGTCGAAGCGCAAAAGCTCGACGCCGAGCAGCTTGGCGAGTTGGCGGGCAACCTCAGTCTTACCGACTCCGGTCGGGCCGGAGAACAGATAGCAGCCGATCGGCTTTTCCGGCTCGCGCAGGCCGGCGCGAGCCAGCTTGATCGCCGAGGAGAGGGCGGTGATCGCCTGATCCTGGCCGAAGACAACGCGCTTCAGATCCGTCTGCAGATTGCGCAACAGATCGGAGTCGGTCTTCGACACGGTCTTCGGCGGAATCCGCGCCATGGTGGCGATGGTCACCTCGACCTCGCGAAGGCCGATGGTCTTCTTCCGCCGCGATGACGGCAAGAGCATCTGCGAAGCGCCGGTCTCGTCGATCACGTCGATCGCCTTGTCCGGCAGCTTGCGGTCGTGAATGTATTTGGCCGAAAGCTCGACCGCAGCCTTGATCGCCTGCTGCGTGTAGCGGACCTTGTGGAAGTCCTCGAAATAGGGCTTCAGCCCTTTGAGGATCTCCACGGCGTCCGGCACGGTCGGCTCGGAGACGTCGATCTTCTGGAACCGGCGCACCAGCGCGCGATCCTTCTCGAAATGCTGGCGGTACTCCTTATAGGTGGTTGAGCCGACGCAGCGCAGCGAACCCGATTGCAGCGCAGGTTTCAACAGGTTGGAGGCGTCCATCGCCCCGCCGGAGGTGGCGCCGGCGCCGATCACCGTATGGATCTCGTCGATGAACATGATCGCGCCCGGATAGGCCTCGATCTCGCGCATCACGGCTTTGAGCCGCTCCTCGAAATCGCCGCGATAGCGGGTGCCGGCGAGCAGCGCGCCCATATCGAGCTGGAAGATGGTCGAATTGGCGAGCACCTCGGGAACCTCGCCGCGCACGATCTTGCGGGCGAGACCTTCCGCGATGGCGGTCTTGCCGACGCCGGGATCGCCGACGAAGAGCGGATTGTTCTTCTGCCGGCGGCAGAGCACCTGGATGGTGCGGTCGATCTCCTTGCCGCGTCCAATCAGCGGGTCGATCCGCCCGTCGCGGGCCTTGTCGTTGAGATTGATACAATAGACCTCGAGCGCGTCGCCGGCGCGTTTCTTGTCCTCTCCGGACTCCACCGTCGCCGCGTCCTCGTCGACGCCGCGCACCACGCGCGGCTCGGACATGCCGGGACGTTTGGCAATGCCGTGCGAGATATAATTCACCGCATCGAAGCGCGTCATCTCCTGCTCCTGCAGGAAATAGGCGGCGTGGCTCTCGCGCTCGGCGAAGATGGCGACGAGCACATTGGCGCCGGTCACCTCCTCGCGGCCGGAGGACTGCACATGCACGACGGCGCGGTGAATGACGCGCTGGAAGCCCGCCGTGGGCTGAGCTTCGCCGCCGCGGTCGATGACGAGATTGTCGAGATCGTTGTCGAGATAATCGATCAGCTTTCCGCGCAGAAGGTCAAGGTCGACGTTGCAGGCGCGCATGACGGCGGCTGCATCGCGATCGTCGATCAGCGACAGAAGCAAATGTTCAAGGGTCGCGTACTCATGGCTCCGCTCATTGGCGAATTCGAGCGCGCGATGCAAGGACTCTTCGAGACTGGAAGAAAACGAGGGCACGGGTGTCCTATTCCTTCTCCATGGTGCATTGTAGTGGATGTTGATGCTGGCGCGAGAAGTTCATCACTTGCGCGACTTTCGTCTCGGCCACCTCGTATGTGTAGACCCCGCAGATGCCGACACCTTTCTGATGCACATGCATCATGATCTTGTTCGCCTCTTCATGCGGCTTGTTGAAGAACCGCTCGAGGATGTAAACGACGAAGTCCATCGGCGTGTAATCGTCATTCAGCAGCAGCACCTTGTAGAGGCTCGGCCGCTTGGTTTTCGGTTCGGTCTTGGTGACGATGCCGCCACGCTGTTCTCCGTCATCATTGTTGCTGTCTTTTTTCGCCATGACGACCCGCGGCGCACTTGCGCCCCTCAGCCACTCGCCGTCGCAGCTAACGCTATATTCGCCTTTTTGCCACATGGAACTATGCAATGATAATGCCAGACCTTCAGCCGCCGCGCCGCCTCCCATGAGAGTAGGTCTCGATACCCGTACTTTCAATGCGTGGCGGCACGCTGCGTTCCACGGGACCATAGCATTGTCGCGGCGGCATTCGAAAGTCCCCGCATCAGCACAACCGGCGACCGTCTCGCTGAGGGAGGCGAAGCTCCAACTATAGTAGGACATTTTTGTCAAAAAAAAACTGCGTTGGCCCCTCATTAAAAGCGAAAGTGAACCTAAAACTTTACCGCTTCGAGCGGTCTGTGGATGCTCGTTTTTTCGTCGTTGTCCGAAGGCAAATCACAACCGCTGGACGTTTGAAGAACCGCCGGCTTCATGCCATAGTGCGGCGCTAAAATCAGTGCGCAATAGTCCTGCCCCAACTCGTTGCGCCGGGATCGCCGGCTCTTCGGATCGGATCATCTAAAGCCGGCGTCAAGCGAGGTCAGCCTCAACCCCGACAGCGAAGCCTTTCCACACCCGTCCGGCAGCCCTCCGTTAACACTTTGCTAGGGCTGCCCCGGTAAGGTCGCGGATCAGGGTTGACAACTTTGCCGCCCGGGAGGGGAGGGGTTCTGGATGGTCGTCTCCATCTGCAATTCGGCCGATCATCACGACACGGGGATGAGTTTCCGCCACATCACGCTCGCCGGCTTCTTCCGGCTTTCCCTCTCTCTGATCCTCGCCGTCACGCTCGCCGCCGCTCCTGCCGATGCCAAGCGGCGGGCTATCAAGCGCAGCCACTATTCCCCGCCGCAATCGGCCATGGTCATCGACGGCTATTCCGGCAAGATCCTCTATCAGGACAATGCCGACAAGCCACGCTATCCGGCCTCCATCACCAAGGTGATGACGCTCTATCTGCTGTTCGAGCAGCTCCACGCCGGCCGCATCGGCCTCGACACGGAAATGAAGGTCAGCGAAGCGGCGGCGTCGCATCCGCCCTCCAAGCTCGGGCTTGAGCCGGGCGACACGATCACCGTGCGAAACGCTATGTATGCACTGGTGACCAAATCTGCAAATGATGTCGCCGCCGTTATCGCCGAAACCCTCGGCGGCTCGGAAAAAGCCTTCGCCGCGATGATGACGCGCAAGGCGCGCGAGCTTGGCATGAGCAACACGACTTTCCGCAATGCTTCGGGGCTGCCGAACCTGGAGCAGACCACGACCGCGCGCGACCTGGTGACGCTGGCCCGCCGCATCCTGACGGATTTCCCGGAGCAGGCCAAGATCTTCCGTACCCGCTATTTCGAATATGGCGAGGCGCGTTTCAAGAACCATAACACCATGCTGTTCACCTATGAGGGTATGGCGGGCATCAAGACCGGCTTCACCACGGCATCCGGCTTCAACCTGCTCGCCTCGTGCTACCGCGACGACAAGCATCTGATCGCTGTCGTGCTT
Source organism: uncultured Alphaproteobacteria bacterium (assembly GCA_963798805.1). GTDB lineage: Bacteria > Pseudomonadota > Alphaproteobacteria > Rhizobiales > Rhodomicrobiaceae > CAVZCK01. Next base: position 38,979 of record CAWCVC010000010.1, on the reverse strand, counting down.
GGCGGGCGCTCCAGCAGGGAGCGCAATGCCAGGATGCGCACGCTGCTCAATGGCTCCTGGCGCAAGGCCGTTGCGCTCAACGAGTTGAAGCAGCGCGGCGTCGAGGAACCCGTGGCCATCGCCGGCGTGCTGCAATCGGACATGATGCCGGAGCGTAATCCCGCCTTTCACTCCACGGTCTCGGAGCAGATGCTCGAAGCGGCGATCGCCAACGCGCGGGCCGCGCGCAGCGGTGCGAGTCCGGCTCAGCCTCAAGGGCAGAGCACTGCCATGGCTTTCGCGGCGAACGGCATCACCGTCCAGTCGGCGGGTCAGGACGAAGCCGCGGAGACGGAGACGCACCAGCCCGAGCAGGGCGACACCGACGCCGAGACTCCGGCCGCCGCCACCGACGCGTCGAACGCGCTCGGGCCTTATCACGTACAGGTCGGCTCCTATCTTGATGCCGGCAGCGCCAAGGCGCGGCTCGTCGAGGTGGCCGAAAAGGCCGCCGGCCTGCTGAAGGGGCATGACGATCTGACCGTCACCGGCGAGGTGCATGGCAAATCCTATTATCGCGCCCGGTTCGGCGAGTTCTCCGAGAAGGAAGCCGCGCATACCTGCGCCAAGCTGAAGCGGTTGTCGATCGACTGCATCGCGGTGCGGGTGGAGTAAGCGTTCCCTACAATTCGATCGAAAAGCGGGCGAGCACAGCCGAGGTGATCAGATAGAGCACCGCGGTCAGGATGATTCCCGATCCGAGCGCCAGCCAGAACGGCAGATCGGCCCGCAGCATCGCCGGCACCAGCAGGAACATCGGCAGGCTCGGCAGCACGTACCAGAAGGTGGCCTGGGCGTAATCCGCGAGCCTTTCGGCGTCGCCCGTGTCGCGCCACAGCCAGATCATCGCGAGCACCGAGACCAGCGGCAGCGAGGCGACCAGCGCGCCGATGGTCGGGCTGCGCTTGGCCAGCTCGGAGACCGCGACGATGATCACCGCGGAAATTATCGTCTTGACGATGAGATAGGTCATGGCGTCAGTCTCGGCGGAAACCACTATCGGGGCAAGCGGCCAAATGTGCGCTCGGCAAGCGCCCGTGCCCGCGGCTGCCGGACAGAGGACCGGCTCGGCCGTATCAGGCAAACGGCGAGTGCGCCGGCAAGCGTCAGCACCGCAACCAGCAGCCAAGCTTCGTTGATGGCTTCGGTGAGCGCCTGGCGCTGGACCGCCGCATGCACGAAGGCTTCGACGGATGGTTCGACCGGCGTGCCGGGCACATGGGCAAGGAATTTGTCCATGGGCAGTCCCACGAGCCTGGCCGTCTGCACATCTCCCTGTTTTAAAGCCTCGCCCAGGCCTTCCCCGATCACGGGCGCGCGGCCGTAGATCACGGTATCGATCAGGGCAAGCCCGATGGCGCCCCCCAGATTGCGCATCAGGTTGAACAGGCCGCTGGCATTGGCGACCGCCTGCTGGGGCAGCCCGCCAAGGGCGAGCCGGATCGGCGGCAGCAGGCAGAGCATGATGGCAACGCCGCGGATGACTTGCGGCCCGAACATCGTGGCGAAATCGGTGGCACGAGTCTGAAAGGCGCTGAGCGCGAGGCCAGCGGCGAAGATGCCAAAACCGAGCGCGGTCATTGCCCGCGCGCTGGCGTAGCGTTCGAGCAAGACGGCGATCGGTGCCATGGTAAGCTGGGCCGCGCCGGTAACGATGACGATCTCGCCGATCTCGATGGCGCTGTGATTGCGCACGAAGGCGAGAAACACCGGCATCAGATAAACCGAGCCGTAAAGCCCGACGCCGAGAATGAAGCTCAGCGCGGCGCCGAGGGCGAAATCGCGGTGGCCAAGTGTCCTGAGGTCGACCACCGGCTGCGCCGAGGCGAGCGACCTGGCGACGAACAGGGTGCCCGCGATGAGGCTGGCGGCGAGCAGGCCCGTGACATGGAATGCGGTCCAGCCGGCGAGCGGGGCTTCCTTCAGGCCGATTTCAAGACAGGCGAGCGCGCCGGCCATCAATGCGAGCGCCGGAAGGTCGAGATCCCGCAAGATGCGGAGATCGGGTCGCTCGCGAGGCAAGAGCCCCCCCGCGATCACGGCCGCGACGATGCCGGGGCCGGTATTGACGAGGAACAGCCAGGGCCAGTCATAAGTGTCGGTGATCCAGCCGCCGACATAGGGGCCGATGGCGGGCGCCAGCACCGCAAGCACGCCGGCGATGGTGGTCGCCAACGCCTGTCCGCGTTCGGGGAACAGCACGAATCCCGCCGCGAAGACCTGCGGGATGAGCAGCCCGCCGGTAAAGCCTTGCAGCGTGCGCCAGACCAGCAGCTCGGCGAAGGAGGTGCTGAAGGCGCAGCCGATCGAGGCGAGGGTGAAGGCGCCGAGCGTCGCCACCGACAGCCAGCGCATCGTCAGTGCCCGGGTGAGCAGCCCGGTCAGCGGAATGGCCACGACCTCGGCGCTGAGGTAGCAGGTTTGCACCCAGCTCATCTCATCGGGGCGGATGTCGAGAGCGAACTGGATGGTCGGCAGCGACGTGGCGACGATCTGGATATCGAGCACCGCCATGAACATGCCCAGGCACATGGCGCCGAAGGCGAGCCAGGTGGCGAGCGGCGGGGCGGTGCCCTCATACGAAATGTCGCGATAGGTCATGGCGCGGCGGATTGGGGTCGGGACAGTTCGGCAAGCGCGTTATTCTCCGCCCGGATTCGCACCCAGAGCACAAGAGCGTTCAGCACCGAGAAGATCAGCGCAAAGGCAATGAGTCCAAAGACGAGCGGGAGCAGGAACAGCTCGGCGGCGACGATCACGTAATTCGGGTGCGAGACGAAACGGTACGGCCCCGTACGGACGAGCGGCGCGCCGGGCAGGATGACGATGCGCGTCGTCCAGCGCTCACCGAGCGTGGCCAGCACCCAGATACGGCCTGCCTGCAGCACGGTGTAGAGCGCCAGCAGCGGCAGATCGGCCTCTCTGGTGGGCGCCAGAATCCACAAGCCGAGGAGCCATGCACCGTGCAGCGCCACGATCAGCGGATAGTGCTCCGGCGCGACCTCGAAGGCGCCCTTGCCCATGAGCGCCTGCGTATGGCGGCGCGCGAGCACAAGCTCGACGCCGCGCTGCAGGGTGACGAAGACGAGCACCGCCACTGAGACCGGATCGAATGCGGCTGGTCCGTCCCAGATCACCGTGCTCACCTTTCGCCCATGGCGAGCGTGACGGTCGACACGGTGAAGCCGGGACCGAGCGCAATGACCAGCGAGCGCTCCGGCAGGCCGGCAGCCAGCGCGCGCTCCAGCACGAACAGGGCGGTCGGCGCCGACATATTGCCGAAGCGCCGCAGGATCTCGCGCTCGTGATCAAGGCTGCCGGCGTCGAGCGACAGCGCGCCTTCGATCGCCTCCACGACCTTGCGTCCGCCCGGATGGCAGACGAAACGGCCGATATCGCCGCGCTCGGAGGATTGTGCCGCAAGGATCTTGTCGAGCGCCTGTCCGAGCCGCGCCCGCGTGAAGGCCGGGATCGACTGATCGAAAATGACGCCGAAACCTACGGGGTCGATTTTCCAGCCCATAATGTCGAGCGTGTTCGGCCAGGTGTGATGCCCGGTCTCGACGATGCGGGCGCCGCCTTCGCCCGGCGCGGCCTTCAGCACGGCGGCCGCTGCACCGTCGCCGAACAACGCCAGCGCCACCATATTGGCCATGGTGACTTGATCGCGGCGCACCGCCAGAGAGCAAAGCTCGACGGTGACCATCAGCACGATGCTTCCCGGCCGGGCCATCGCCAACTCGGCAGCGATCGAAAGGCCGGCGACGCCGCCGGCGCAGCCGAGCCCGAAGACCGGCACGCGCCGAACATCGCTGCGGAAGCCGAGGGCCCTCATGGCGCGCGCCTCAAGGCTCGGCGTGGCGACGCCGGTCGAAGAGACGGTCACGACAGTGTCGACCTGGTTCGCCCCGATCCCCGCCGCATCGAGCGCCTTGCTCGCGGCGTCGATGAACAGCGCCACCGCGCCCTCCGTATAGGCCGCCATCCGCTCGGGCCAGCCATGCGAACCGAAATACCACGGCTGCGGCTGGGTGGTGTGCCGCTTCTCGATGCCCGCCCCGGCGAACATCGCCGCGATTCGGTCGAAATCGTTGAACTGATGGCCGAATACCTCCCGCGTGCCTGCGATCACCTCCTCCTGGGTGAGGACGTTCGCAGGTGCGGCTGTGGCGATGGAGACGAGACCGACATCCAGTTGCGGTCTGAGAGATTGGTGTTGGCTGGGATGACGGCCGGCAATTTGGTCCATTAAGCAGACTCCCGTGGGCTGACGGCGCCGTCAGCTCCGTTATATCCTCGGCACCGCTCAGTGCGGCAAAGTTTAGGTTTCGAAATGCGGCCTTAGAAAGTTAAGGGGCCCGCACCATGCCGTGTTTTTTGCTGGGGCTCGCCCATTATATTTCAACACCTCTCGAAAAAGGTTTATTCGCAGACGCATTGGGGAACTGTATCGCCCCCGTCTCATTCAGGTACCGGACGATCTCGGGGTGGGCTGCTGCAGACGACGGGCGGCGCGGAAACGCTCGCGCTTGCTGGCGCCATCGCAACGATAAAGACCCGATAAGAACGAGCCCGTTATCGAGCACCTGTACCACACAGGCGACAGATTGCGGACCGGGATTAGACAACTGGTGGCGCGCCACGGGCTCAAGGCGCAGGTTCCGCTGATGGGCCGATCCCGCTGCCTTCTCTACGGGGTCACGCGATGCTGATGGCAATCCAAGCCAAGCCTTCCGCACGCTCTTTCTGCAAAAGACCATCCGAAGGCGTCATCATGCCGTCATTGGCGGTCAGCTATTCTCATACAGACGCGGACATCGATAAGACGATCGATGCCATCGACGGCGCTCTCCAGATCGATGTCCGCGCGCTGAATGACGGTGTCGGCAATTATCTTGTCGGCCGGCGGCGATGAGGGCAATCGCGTGCTGGCGGCACGAGCAGGATATCGCGGTTACGGCCTGACGTAAGCGTAGCCCTGCTTCTCCAATTCGACGATCCGGGCAATGCCGGCGGGTACCAGCTTGGCCTCGCTCACGAGCGGGGGCTTCTTGCCTTCGCGCTTGGTCATGCCCGCCAGAGTATTGCCGCAGGCCGAGAATTGGAGATCCGGATTTTCGAGGGCAAGCGCCGAGATGCGGTCCTTCACTGGACTGGTATCGGCGCGCAGCATATTCAGTCCCGGTCCGTAGGTTACGATCTCAACCTGTACTTTCTTGCCGTTTTGCTTCTCGTAGGCAAGAAGATTTTGAACGTTGTTCAAAGCCAGGTTCATGATTTTCGGATCATTTTCGTCGACCTGCACAACGACTTTGTCAACCTCGGTTTGTTCCTCCGCAGGAGCTTTTACGGGCACCAGGCTCGTGATTACGACAAGGAACAATGCCATAGAACGCAACTTTAACATGTTTTCCTCCAAGTTATTCTGCTCATCAGCAGATCTGTCACAGAACGGATGCACGAATACTTATTTTTTGAGTAGTCAACATGCCACCGGATGGGGCGGGGGACGAGACCGGCGTCTTCTATCTCCGGATCTGACTGCGAACCCCTGGCGTATTCGCCCATTTAATGAACTCCTGCACCAGCCTATCCTGCTCCTCGGGATTGCCAGGAAGCACCTTGGCGGCCTCGGTGCGTAGACGTTTGAGGGTATCCGGCGAGGACAGTTTTTCGAGCTCTGCCTGCACGGGCGGAAACCGGTTCCATCCTGGAACCGTGCCGGCCAGATTGACGTCCTTCCATTTGGGATGATAGCTGGGCTGGTTCTGGAGCAGCGGCAGCCTGGCAAAGAAATATTGCACGAAGCGCTCCATCCGGCGGTAGCGGTCGCTTGTCTTCGGCCAGTCGAAGGCAGCCAGAACCACGGGCACGGCAATCGTGGCGATCTCCTCGCCTTTGGGTATCAGATCGGGATAGTCGGTGTCTTTCAGGAAGCTCGGGAAGTAATATTCGCCCAGCTTGCTGCTGTAGGGCAAAGGCAAGAAATGAAAGCCTGCGGGCCACTTCCTGCGGGCAAAAGCGTCCAGCGGCTTGGACGACACGAACACCACGGCGGCGATCTCGGGGCTTTCGGCCATCTGCTTCATTGCTACCGGGTGCGGGATGAACTTGTTGATCGCGCCGATATGCAGCCGGTCGAATATGATCGGGCCGGTATAGGCGGCGGCGGTGCCTTTGGTGTTGAAGTTGACGACCTTGCCCTTGAGATCCTCCAGAGAGTGGATCTCCGGCCGGACGAAAATATGCATTTCGGCCGGGAAGAGGTTGGCAATGTAGTTCACCTTCTCGCGGACTTCCGGCTGATCCTGCAATTCGCCGAGCGAATCGCCATAGACGATGGCGGCATCGACGCCACGCAGATAAAGCAGGTCGTTCAGATTGTCGGAAATGCCGCGCGTGATCAGCGCAACCACCCGCATCTGGTCGCCGTCGTCGACGATGCGCGCAAGCTCTGTCGCGAAGCGGAGCGGCGCACCCTCGGGAAGGCCGGCCGCCAGCCCGATCGTCCAATCATTCATCCGGTGGCGGATCGATTCCGTTCCTTGCGCCCGGACGGTCGTCAAAGTGTCCGTCGTATTTGGCCGCTCGCTTGGAAAGGCCATTGCCGCATGCGACGTGGCCAAAAACGCCGTCAACAAAACGGCATTGGGCAGCAATTTCCCACGTAGCCTGAACGTAAACATACGTAGTCTCCTCAATGAAGCGCGCCGAGGACATCGGTGACCGGGGCCTTCCCGAGTTCCGCGGCCTTGCCGTACCAGAATTTCGCTTTTTCGGCATCGCCCCGAACACCGACGGCGCCGATTTGCTTGAGAACGGTCGGATCGTAAGTCTGCGCCACCGCGAACGCTCCCTGGGCGCTGCCATGCGAGGCGAGATTCTCGAACAGCACGCGCGCGAAGACGATGTTGCCGCTGCGGAGCTGCGCCTCGGCGTCGGCGAGCATTTGCTTTTCTTCCTCCTTCGAAACCGGGCGGCTGCTGCTCAGCGGCGGCTTCGACGTCTCCTCATCCGGCTTCGGATCCTCCTCTTCGGCGTCGCGCTGTCCCGTCCGGGCCATGTCGCGGTTGGGTCCCGCCCCGGTGATCAAGGGATCGAGCCGCAGCGCCTCATTCAGATCGTCGACAGCATGTGTGAAGTCGCCTTTGCGCCGCAAGGCGATGCCGCGGAGGAAGTAGGCGTCGGCGAAGCGCGGATCGAGCTGGATGGCTCGGTTGAAGTCGGCAATGGCGCGGTCATAGCTGGTCTTCTCCAGCCAGATGCGGCCGCGGTCGCGGTAGATCTGCGGGTCGGAGAAGCTCAGCCGGATGGCATGATCCAGATCGGCGAGGGCGCTTTCGACCTCGCCGCGCTGCATCCACAACAGCGCCCGGCCGTGAAAGGCGGCAACATTGCTGTCGTCGAGTCGGATAGCCTCATCATAATCGGCCTGCGCCCTGTCGAGATAACCTTTCTCGACCCACAGCGCGGCGCGATGCAGATAGGCTTCGGCATCGTTGCCGATGAGGGGGATCGAGTCGTTAGCGGAAGCGTTGCCGGCAACGGATTTATCCGCAGCCGCAGCAGCCGGCGGCTGGTCGGCGGCGGCCAGCTGAGCGGGCGGATTGGGGGCCGCCTCGCTATTGGCGGGCGCTCCATCGCGCTGATCCGTCGGGGCCGTTTGCGGCGCGGGCTCAGCGGCGGCATTGACTGGGGCGGTGGGACCAGCTTCGGCAGGTGAGGCTTCGCCGTTCTCCCTCGGCAGCGCCGCGACGGTGGCTGGCTTCTCGGCAGCCAGCTTCTGCGCCTGTTCAGCCGCGGGCTCCTTGGTCCCGGCCGCCTTATCCGCGCCCGAGTCGGCGGTTAGGGCGAGCGGCGTCTTTCTTTCGGAGCCGAGCGGGAAGAAATCGAGCACGAACAGCGTGCTCGCGCTGAAGAGGCACGCGCTCGTCACGCCGATCATGACCAGCAGCCGAAGCCGGCGCCGCTGGTTCTGCAAATTATGATCGTACCACGACCGCTGCACCGGATCTTTGAGCACGGCATAGGCGGCGATGATCTGCTGGCTGTGCCGGTCGGCGGCTTCGCTACCGTCATGGAGGTCAGGATGGGCCGCCTTCAGGGCCCGGCGGTAGGCGGCCTTGATGGTCTCGTAATCTGCGTCCCGCGACACGCCAAGTGCGTCATAATGCGTTTTCATCGATGCTGGCTCATGCAAGATCGGCCAGAGATTCCGGGCCGGCCGGCCGCCCGCCGGTCCGGCGGCCGAAACCCGTTCCCGTCTCTTTCAGATGGTGAAGCCATATCCAGCGCCGTCCTTTGAAATCCTGCCCATGCCCGGCCAGGGGAAATGCGATCCGCAGATCAGCACGTTGTCCGCGATGACGCGGTCGAGCAGCTTCCGGCGCGTCTCCTCGGCCATATCGCCATCCTGGTCGTAGGCGCCGTGCCATCCGGGATGCGCGGCGACCAGCGCCGGCACATAGACCGCGTCGCTGGAGATGAGGAGCTGTTCGCTGCCCGAGCTGACATGAAACGCCGTGTGGCCGACCGTATGGCCGGGCGCACTGACGAAGCGGATGCCGGGGACGACCTCGTCCTCGCCGGCAACCGGAAGCACGTTCTTCCAGTTCGGGATCACCGTCTGGATGCGGCGGGCAAGACGGCGGCGGGTCGGCGGCAGGCGCTCGATGAGTGACTCATCGGTCCACCATTTATATTCGGCCGCCGGAACTATAATCTCGGCATTCGGATAGATCGGCTTGTTGTCTACCGTCAGCAACCCGAAAACGTGATCGGGATGGAAATGCGAGATCAGGATGGTCTCGATCTTGGCCGGCTCGATGCCTGCGCGCCTGAGGTTGTAGCTCATCTGGCCGGAGGCGAAGACCGATTTCGGGTTGAAGGCCTGCACCTGGCCGCCGCCCCCCGTATCGCAGAGGACGAGCTTGCCGTTGATCTTCAGCACATAGGTAGTGATCGGGATCGGCACGAAGTCTGTCCGCTGATTGGCGGCAGCGAGGGCGCGCTTGGTGTCCGCCACGCTGGCGTTGGTGAAGAAGGCCTGATCATGCGCCTTCTCCCAGATGCCGTCGTAAAGCGCGATGCATTCCGCCGTGCCGATCTTATGGCGGTGGATGCCGGGCTTCGGATCGTGAGTTTTCTGCTTAAGCGCGGGCGCGCTGATGGCCATATGGCGGTCGAGACCGAAAGCCGCTGCCGCAACTGCGGCACTCAGGACAAATTCTCTGCGTGTGAAATGCCACATTTTCGCTCTCGTCAATACGCTCTAAGTAATAATGAGTAAGTAAGAAGCGCCATAATATCGGCAAAAATGCGATATTCAGAATACCAAATGTGCCGGGATGAGACAGTCGAGATAGGCCGGCGGCGGAGCAATTGTGGCCGGATCTTGTCGAAACCTGCCCCTCATGCGTGGCAAGGCGAAGTGAGACCGGCAGCGCCGGTCTCAACGCCATGCGTCATCCGCTTCCCTGGTGAGGGCTTGCCATGAGGGACCGGCTGCGCGTCGCGTCAAACCGCGCGCCCAGCCTGCCTATCAATTCCGCGCATGCCGGAGCAGCACGTCTTTCGCTTCGTTGATCTTGGAAGCGAGATAAGTCGTGCCGCCCTGGTCGGGATGGTACTTCTTCATCAGCGCGCGGTGCGCCTGATGGATGTCATCGCGGCTCGCGCCCGGCGAGAGGCCGAGCACCGCATAGGCTTCCTCGACGGTCATCGCCGCCGAGCCGGCGGGGCCCTGCCGCGAGCGCTGCTCGCCGCCGCCCGAGCTTGCCTTTCCCGTCCGCTCGATGAAAGCATCTAAGAGCTGCGCGGTCTGGGGGTCGAGCCGGCGCGCCTCCTCCAGCAGCAAATCCAGCTCGCCGCCGGAGAGCTTCGAGAGCCGCTGTCCGGCGAATTGCCCCCTGAGCACGACGCCGTCCATCCAGCCGGTGTCATGGTCGAGCGACATCTCCAGCATGGCGGTGCGCACGGAGGAGCGCTGGCCCTGGCTCTTCGTGCCGCTGCCGAAGGGATCGCGCCAGGGAAAGGAGCGGCCGATCAGCGAGAAGCCGACAATGGCGAGGGGCAGGGCGATGGCGAACCGGTCGGTCACCGCAAAAAGCACGGCCAGCGCCAGAGCCATCCATCCGCCGGCGCGGCGAATGAGCTTGGCCAGGAGCTTGGTATCGGCGTTGGCGAAGGAACGGCCGCCCAGCAGCACGATGACGAGAAGGATAAGTCCGAGAAGGAGAAACTGCATCGTACCGCTTTAAGATTTCATTTGTTCGAGCAGGAGCCTGCCTTGGCCGCCGGCTTTGCTGATGTCCTCCAGCGCGCGCCGTCCGCCCGCGGCATAGGCGGCAACGGCCTTCAGAAGCTCGCGCAATTGCTGGGCGGACCCGGCATCGAAACGGCAATAGGCGCCCTTGGTCAAGCGCGCAATCTCGCGAAAGCCAATTTCGGCCCTGCCGTCGCGCCCCTCCTGGAACATGAATGCAGGAACGCCGAGAAGGCCGAGCTCGCCGGCAAGCGCGGCCAGATGGTCGACCTCCTCCTCCATGCAGTCGCCGACATAAACGAGCGCGTTGACCTTCTGCTTCTCGGTCTCGCGGCGCGCATGGGCGAGCACCTTGCGGATCTGAGTGAAGCCGCCCATGCACCTGATGCCGGTCATCAGCCGCGCCAGGCCTTCCGGATCGCTGACCCAGCGCGAGGCCCGGCATTCGTCATAGGAGCGGAAATAGATGAGCTGCACGTCCAGCCCGCCGATCGCCTTGACGGTGACGAACATGTCCGCCTGCAGTTTCAGCGCCATGTCCCAGGTCGGCTGGCGGCTCATGGTGGCGTCCATGGCGAAGATCAGCCGGCCGCGCCCCTCGGAGGCGGACGGCGCCGCGGATTTCATCTTCTCGAGAAAATCGGCGACATCGCGGTCGCTCGATCGTTCCTCCAGCGATCCGCGCTCTGAGGCGGGAGCCGGGGTTGTCTTATCGGCAGCCATAGGTTGAATCTCTCCGTCTCTATTCTAAGGCGATAACGCGGGCACGCCAAGAAAGCTGCGAAAGGCATTGGCCGTACTTCCGTTTTCCATCCAACTTGATATGGTCCGTCGGACGGGTTTGGGGAAACACGCGGACATGGCCTCGGCATTGCCTATCGTCAGAACAACGCGGGAGCTGCGCGCTGTGGTCCGGCGCTGGCGGCTCCGCGGCAAGACCGTCGGCCTGGTCCCGACCATGGGCGCGCTGCACGAAGGTCACCTCTCGCTGGTCAAGCTGGCGAAGAAGAGAGCCAAGCGCGTGGTGGTCTCGATTTTCGTCAACCCGACCCAGTTCGGGCCGAACGAGGATTTCTCAGCCTATCCACGCGACGAGCGCGGCGACTGGACCAGGCTGTCCTCGGCAAAGGCCGATCTCGTCTACGCGCCCGCGGTTTCGGAGATCTATCCGGACGACTTTTCCACCCGCGTCGAGGTCATCGGCCTGACATCCGGGCTCGAAGGCGCGAGCCGGCCCCGCCATTTCGCCGGGGTCACGACGGTGGTGACCAAGCTGTTCCTGCAGTGCCTGCCGGACGTCGCCGTGTTCGGCGAGAAGGACTATCAGCAGCTCCTGGTCATCCGCCAGCTGGTCAAGGATCTCGATATGCCGATCAAGATCGTGGGCGGCCCGATCATACGCGAGAGCGACGGTCTCGCCATGTCCTCGCGCAACGCCTATCTCGAGGCAACCGCGCGGGCGATCGCGCCGCGCTTTCACGCGGTACTGGAGGAGGTCTCGAAGGATTTGTCCGAAGGCCGGCCCGTGCATGAGGCGACCTTCCTCGGCCGCGACTGGCTGGAAGGCGCCGGTTTCAAGGTGGATTATCTGGAGGTGCGCGACGCGGATCACCTCATGCCGATTGGGCAATATGTGACGGCGCCGAGCCGGGTGCTGGGCGCGGTTTATCTGGGGCATGTCCGGCTGATCGACAATGTGCCAGTGGCGCCGATGAAGACCGGGTGAGCCCGCCCCGCTGACTACGCGGTACAGCGCGGCACAGCCCTCGTGACGCACGGCGCAGATTGTCGCACGCCCAAAGTTCAGCTATGCTCAATGCTGTCACGAAAAAAGGACGACAGCGCAAAGGTCAAGTTTTTGGCCACAGCGCGATTAAATGACGGCATCTCCCAACAAGTAACCGACTATTGATTACTTGCGAAGGCGGCGCCCATATGGGGAGGTCTCCTATGAAACTTACGATCAATGGCGTCGAGCGAACGTTCGACGGCGATATGTCCATGCCGGCGCTCTGGTATGTGCGCGACGAGCTTGGACTGCACGGGACGAAGTTCGGTTGCGGGGTCGGCCTGTGCGGCGCCTGTACCATCCATGTCGACGGCGTTGCCGTGCGCAGCTGCCAGACCTTCATGCAGGAGCTGGCCGGCAAGTCCGTCACCACCATCGAGGGCCTCAGCAAGGACGGCAATCACCCGGTCCAGGTCGCCTGGCGCGAGCAGAACGTGCCGCAATGCGGCTTCTGCCAAGCCGGCCAGATCATGCAGGCCGCTTCGCTTCTCGCCCAGAAACCGAAACCGACCGAGCAGGAAATGCTGGATGCGATGAGCGGCAATATCTGCCGCTGCGGCTGCTACCAGCGCATCATCGCCGCGGTCCGCGAAGCCTCGACGGGAGCATGAGCCATGTTGCACCAGCTCGAAAAGTTCTCCGGTAGCTCCGAGGCGCTTCCTGAAAGCGCCTTCCAGGCCGTCATCCGCAAGGTCGGCAAGACCGAGCTTCGCCGCCGCTCCGTGCTTCAGGGACTCGGCGGCTTCGTGCTCGCCATGTATATCCTGCCGGGCAAGGCCGAGGCGTATCCCGCCTATCCGACGCATGGATCGGGCATGCCGAACGGCCTGCGCAACGACCCGCATATTTTCGTCTCCATCGCCCCTGACGGGCAGGTGACGATCGTCGCTCACCGCTCCGAGATGGGCACCGGCTCGCGGACCTCGCTGCCGATGATCATCGCAGATGAGATGGAAGCCGAATGGCACCGCGTGACGGTCGTGCAGGCGGACGGCGACGAGGCCAAATACGGCAATCAGGACACGGACGGCTCGCGCAGCCTGCGCCACCACATCCAGCCCTGCCGCGAAATGGGCGCAGCGGTGCGCAAGATGCTGGAATTGGCCGCCGCCAAGCAATGGGGCGTCGATCCGAGCCAGGTCGAGGCGCGCGACCATCAGGTCATGCACAAGACGCTCGGCACCCGCGCCGGCTATGGCGAGCTGGCCAAGGTTGCCATGGCGCTGCCGACCCCGCCGCGTGACCAGCTCCGCTTCAAGGACGAGAGCGAGTTCCGCTATATCGGCAAGGGCAATGTGCAGATCGTCGATCTGCATGACATCACCACCGGAAAGGCGGTTTACGGCGCCGATGTCAGTCTGCCCGGCATGAAATACGCCGTGATCGCGCGCCCGCCGGTCGTCGGATCGAAGATCAAGTCGGTCGACGACAAGGCGGCCCGCGCTATTCCGGGGGTCGAGCACATCGTCCAGCTGCCGATCACGCCGCTCGGCTCGAAGTTCAAGCCGCTTGGCGGCGTCGCCGTGGTCGCCAAGAACACCTGGGCGGCGATTCAGGGCCGTGATGCGCTCAAGATCGAATGGGAGAAGAGCGAGCACAGCTCGTTCAACACCAAGGACTACGAGAAGGAGCTGCGCGCCTCGGTCGCCAAGCCGGGCTCGTCGGTGCGCAATCAGGGCGACGCCGAAGGCGCGCTGAAGAGCGCCGCGAAGGTGATGACCTTCGAGTACTACCAGCCGCATGTGGCCCATGCGCCGATGGAGCCGCCGGCGGCAATCGCCAATGTTACAGGCGGCAAATGCGAGATCTGGGCGCCCGTGCAGAGCCCGGACGTCGCCCGCAAGGATACGGCGGAATATATCGGCCTCGATCCGAAGAACGTCACCTTGCATGTGACGCTGCTCGGCGGCGCGTTCGGGCGCAAGTCGAAAGCCGATTACGCCACCGAAGCCGCTTTCCTCTCCAAGGAGGTCGGCGCCCCGGTGCGTGTCCAGTGGACCCGCGAGGACGACATCCGCCACAGCTACTATCACACCACCTCGGTCGAGCGGATCGATGTCGGTCTCGACAAGGACAGCAAGGTGGTGGCCTGGCGCCACCGCAGTGCGGCGCCCTCGTTCCTGTCGACCTTCGCGCCGGACAAGGGCGTCCAGCATGAGATCGAGATCGGCATGGGGCTGGAGAACCTGCCCTATGACATCGCCAATATCGGCGCCGAGCAATGCAAGGCTTTCGCCCACACCCGTGTCGGCTGGTATCGCTCGGTCTCGAACATCCCGCGCGCCTTCGCCGTGCAGTCGGCGACGGCGGAGCTGGCCGCCGCGCTGGGCAAGGACCAGAAGGATTTCCTTCTGGAGCTGATCGGCCCGCCGCGCGTCCTCGACGCCAAGGCCTGCGGCCTGCCGGGCAAGTTCTGGAACCAGTACGAGCCCTATGAGGAGTTCCCCTTCGATACGGGACGCCTCGCCAATGTGGCGCGCCTCGCCGCCGAGCAGGCCGGCTGGGGCAAGACCCTGCCGAAGGGCGAAGGGCTCGGCATCGCCGCTCACCGCAGCTTCGTCTCCTATATCGCCATGGTGGTTCACGCCAAGGTCGAGAAGGGGAAGGTGCGGGTGCCGGAAGTGCATGTCGCTATCGATTGCGGCTTTGCCGCCAATCCGGAGCGCATCCGCTCGCAGATGCAGGGCGCCTGCGTTTTCGGCATGGCGACCGCGCTCCATCTCGGCGTCACTTTCGTGGACGGCGCGGTCCAGGAGAGCAACTATAACGACTATGAGATGACCCGGTCGGACAACTTCCCCGAGGTCGTGCACACCCATATCGTGCCGCATCCCTTCGCGGTGCATGCGACAGGCGTCGGCGAGCCGGGCGTGCCGCCCTTCATCCCGGCGCTGACGAACGCCATCTTCAACGCCAGCGGCAAGCGCATCCGCAATCTGCCGATCGGCGACCGGCTCGCTTGAGCGGCAAAGACGGTCCGAGGTGACATCATGGGAGAGGCGGCCGCCGGGCCGCCTCTTTCCCGTTCGGGCGTGTCTCGGACGCATAGCTGTCCGCCGACATCGAAACAGGACTGGATTTTTTGCGAATAACCGGACAAGTTTCGGCTGAGACGTGGCAGAATGCGCTCAGAAGCGGGACATGCACATGACCTATCGAGTGGTCTTGGAGCATCGCGGCGGCCGGGCCGAAATGCTCGGCGAGTTCGAAACACGCAAGGCCGCGATGGTCCGCATCAATCAGCACCGGATCGACGATGAGGGCCATGATGAATATTGGCGCCTATGGATCGAGGATGACGGCCGGGTGATCTATGAACATTCGTCGACCCATTATCTCATCGACCGGCTCTCGGAGCGTGAGCGCAGGGCCGGGCGGGTTCTGACGTCTGGTGGCTAGTGGTCCGATTCCAGCATTTGCATCCGCTTACAGCACGCTCGAGAGCAAATGCCGGACTCAAAAGGACCAGTAGCGACTTTATGATTCTAGTGGAGCTTTTGAATTTGAATCTGAGCGCGAGCTCGAGCAGGCCGGATTCAAATGTCAAATTCGCTCCACTGGACGTGCGGATCGGCAGAAAGGTCCCAGGCTGGGGGACGGGGACTGGATGCCGGATCTGCGCGCGTGCAGTGACAAGAAGAGTGCGATGCTGGTGATGCGGTCATGGCCGCAGATCCGTCTCGCGAGGAGCGTTTGCGAAGATGATCAATGATGCGTCGCTGGCCCGGTTCGAGCCGCTCGGTCCAGCTCTCCTGAAGCCGGTCTATGCCGACTACTCCTTCGGCAATATCGCCAACACCATCCATTTTCTGCTCACCGGCGAACAGCTCGGCAATCTGCTGCCGCAGGATTGCTTCGGCGGCAGCTATCCGCGCCCTGAAAAGGTCGTGCTGTTCTTCATCGATGCCTTCGGCTGGCGCTCCTGGCAGGCTCATGGCGAGCGCTTCGCCACCACGCGGCGCGTCATGGAGGAGGGCGTGCTGACACCGATGTCGGCGCTGTTCCCAAGCACGACCTCGGCCTCGGTGACGACGCTCAATCTCGGCGTCTTGCCGGCCGAGCATGCGCTTTACGAGTGGAACGCCTATATCCCCGCCTATGGCGAGGTAATCCAGACGCTGCCCTTTACGCCGCTCGGCGTGCATCTGCGCGAGGGCTGCCTGAAGAAGGGCTACGATCCGGCGGCGCTGATGACGGTGACCGAGACGGTCCACGAACGGCTCGCGCGGCACGGCGTGCGCTCGCTCCAGTTCACCCACCGCAATCACGCCGATTCCAGCTACAACCGCATCGTCTCGAAGGGCGCCGACCTGATCCCGCACAACACGCTGGCGGAAGCCATGGTGCAGCTCAGGGACGCGGTGACCGCCTTCAAGGGCAAGGCCTGGTTCAACTTCTATTGGGCGAGCATCGATTCCATCGCCCATCAATACGGCCCCGGCAGCCGCTATCACGATGGCGAGATCGCGGCTTTCTGGTCGGCCTTCGACACCATCCTCGGGGGCCTCAGCAGCCCGAACACGGTGTTCCTGTTCATCGCCGATCACGACCAGGTCTTCGCCAAGCGCGACGAGACCATCTATATCAACGAACAGTTCCCGGCGCTCGGCAACATCCTGCCGCAAAGCCCGACGGGGAATTGGATCTATCCGAACGGCTCGCCGCGCGATCTTTTCCTTCACGTCAAGCCGGATCGCTATGCGGAGGCCCTCAGCGTGCTGCGCGAAAATCTCGGCGCCATCGCCGAGGTGCTGCCCATGGACGAAGCGCTGGAGCTCGGCCTCTTCGGCCCCAAGCCCGTGAACGAGGAGCTGCGGCGCCGGCTCGGCGATATTCTGGTGCTGCCGCATGACGGCCGGTTCATCGGCTGGCGCGAGCCGGGGCTGATGGAGAACCGCTTCTATGGCCATCATGGTGGTCTCGCCGCCGCCGAGCTGATCAGCGTCTTCGGCGTACTCGACCGGCTGTGATCTCCGTGCTCACCCGACATATGGAAGCGAGGGCCGGCCAGCCCGATCCAAAATTGCTCAGCATGGACGAGCTGGCGCGGCGGGGCGCGTCGAGTCGCGTCGAGGAGCTTCTGCAGCGCGGCGGCTGGATCGGGGCGATCGTCGCACTGCCACTGATGCTGGTTGTTCTGATCGTCCTCGGCAGTGCCGCGCGGCCGTTTTTCATGGGGCTGGTGCTGGTGCTGGCGGCGATCTTCTGGGCCAGCGACCGGCTCAGCCGGCCGAAGCGCCGCTATCGGGACGAGCTTGCGCTGCGGCGTGGCGACGCCCCGCTTGAGAGCTATATGGACGACGCGCGGGTCACGCTCGACCGGGGCAAGGCCGACTGGGTGTTGTTGCTTACCATCGCGGCCCTACCACATGGCGATCACCGCTGGCTTCGGCTCGAGCTGCGGGGAGGGCCGCCGCCCTCGGCAATGGCCGAATTGCGGGTTTCCGGGGCGAAGGGCGCCAGATTCGAGCGCGTCGAGGGGGAAATCCCGGCCGACATCATCCAGGATCTCTCCGCTGTGCTTGAGGATCTGGACATGGACAGGCTGACGGACGTGCCCTCGCTCGTCATCGACGGCGCATGCTGCCGGCTGGCGGTGCTGCGCCGTGAACCGAGGCGCGTCGCCTCGGCAAGCTGCAACCTGTCGGGCATGCGCGCCGACGAGCTCCGTCATCCCACCGCATTTTTGTGCACCAAGCTCGCCGAGATCGCGCGGTCTTTAGCTCAACGTTCGCCGTAGCGCTCGGTGAGGGTCTTTGTGCGCTCCCTGGTCAGCTCGGTCATGCAACTGAGCACCGCGACCGTCGTCCCGGAGCCGCCGGACCACTCCATCGGCACGAGGCCCTTGCAGTCGGCGTCGCGGAAGGCCACCCAGGCGCGCTGCGCCGCCTTCAGCGCCTTTTCCCAGCTCGCGGCATCGTAAGGCGCCTCGCCCCCGCTCTCCTGAACCTTGCGCAGCAGCTTCTGATAGGCGGCATTCAGCGTGGCATCGGCGCGCTTATAGTCCTGCTCGGCGCAGTAATTCATCTCCACCGTCGACAGCGCCTTGGCGCAGTCGATCGCGCTCGGCACCTGAGCCTCAGCGCAGGTCGTCAGCGCGGCGGAGATGGTGAGACTGAGCAGCAGGTGACGCATTCAATCGGCCTCCCAATGATTTACCGGATCAAGGCTTGCCTTGTGGACCCTCATTATTCTAGCTTGCGGCACGACGCCAGCATCGATGTGACCTTGCCGCGAGCAAGCCGGCGCGCGCCTGAGAGGAGGCACTCTTGACCCAGCTCCAGCCCGTTGCCGAGGAGATCTGGCTGGCCGAAGGCGACATCGTCAATTTCTACGGCTTTCCCTATCCGACGCGCAGCGTCGTCGTCCGGCTGGAGAGCGGCGATCTGTGGATCTGGTCGCCGGTCCGCCTTTCGCCGGAGCTGAAGCGCGAAGTCGAAGCGCTCGGAACCCCGCGGCATCTTGTCAGCCCGAACAAGCTGCATCAGCTTTATCTCGGCGAATGGCACGCGGCCTATCCCGGCGCGCTGCTTTGGGGGCCGCAATCGACCATCGCCAAGCGGCGCGATCTGCCCTTTCAGGCGCCGCTGACGGACATGCCGCCCGCCGCATGGGCCGGCAGCATCGATCAGGTCTGGTTCAACGGCTCCGTCGCGATGGACGAGATCGTGTTTTTTCACCGGCCGTCTCGAACAGCGATCCTGGCCGATCTTTCGGAGAATTTCAGCGACGATTTCCTGCAAAACCACTGGGCGTGGTGGATGCGCCGGGTTGCCCATCTCTGGCGCATCGTCGTCGGCTGGGGCTATGCGCCGCTGGAATGGCGGCTGTCTTTTCTGCGCCGGCGGGCGACACGCGCGGCGCGTGACCGGATGCTCGCCTGGAACCCGGAGCGCGTGATCATGGCACATGGCGAGTGGCAGCGCTCGGACGGGCGGCGCTATCTCGAAAAAGCCTTCGCCTGGCTCGGCTGATCGGCGGCGCGAACCTGAGCCCAGCCGCTATTTCCGCGTGTCGGCTTCCTTCTCTGCCGGTTGCGCCGAGAGCCGCTTCAAGGTCGGCAGCAGCGTCTCTGGCGTCACCGGCCGCTCCTCCTGCGCGATCCACTGCGACAGGAACGGCTCCTTTTTCAGCTTCTCCATCAGCATGGCCCGCTTGATCGCGGTCTCGTCGCCCGTGCCATACGTCTTCTCCAGCGCCGAGCGCAGGGCGGGCTTGGCAAGCACCGCGTCGTAAGCCTTCCACTCGCCGAGCATGAGGCGCGCATCATGGATCACGCGGCGCACATAGAGCGCGTGCAGGAACGGGTAGCCGAACTCGCTGTCGACATCGGCGGCGAATTGCGGCCGGTTCTGGAACAGCACTTCGAGCGCGCGCTTGCGCGCCTCCAGCGGCTTGCCGAGGTCGTAAAGATCGCCCTCGGTGGCGCTCGCGATGATATCGCCGCGAAGCTGCTGCGGCACCTGGACGAGACCGGGCGCGCCGATGCCCCAGCGCACATAGCCGAAGGCGAGCGCCAGCCCGATGACCAGCCCTATGACGAATTTCAACATGATCCTCCGATCCGATGCGGCGCTCCCGTCCGAAATGCGGGAAAGCATCCGCCCTATTTGGCGCTGGCTGATTTCGAGGCAAGCACCTAAATTACTGAAAAGGGCGCGGCGATACGGCTCGCAAGTGCTCCGCGCGTTGGCCTACGGGGTTCGCGCGATCGGGAGGGCGCCGATCTCCCCGCGAAATCGCGCGCCGACGAAGAGCCGCCATTGCCGGACGAGCTGCCCCATGTTTCCCATTCGCGACTCCGTTCCGAAATATCAGACGCCAGTGGTCGTCTATGGCCTGATCGCGGTCAATGCGATGGTGTTCTTCTACCAGATCAGCCTGGGCCCGCTCCATGCAGTGGATTTTTCCTATACTTACGGCCTCGTGCCCTCTGTGTTCTTCGAGCCGAACGGCGTTTTGCGTCCTGGCCTTCATCTCGCCGACCTCGTGCCGTTTCTGACCGCCACCTTCATGCATGGCGGCTGGCTGCACATCATCCTGAATATGTGGACGCTGTGGATTTTCGGCTCGACGCTGGAAAGCCGCATGGGCGGGGCGCCGTTCCTGGTGTTCTATCTCTGCTGCGCGGTCGCTTCGACCTTTGCGCATGGCTATTTCAATCCCACATCGGACGTACCGGTGATCGGTGCCTCCGGAGCCATTGCCGGGGTGATCGGCGCCTATGCAGTGCGTTTTCCCACAGCGCGTATCACGCTGATTGTGCCGGTGATTATAATCCCGCTTATCTTCAGCGTTCCGGCGCTGGCTTTTGCCGTGATCTGGTTCGGCATCCAGCTTCTTCAAGGGACCTGGAACGTTTGGGGAGGCGGCGGCGGCGGCATCGCCTGGTGGGCGCATGTCGGCGGTTTCATCGCGGGGGTTGTGCTGGTGCCGTTTTTCCTGCTGTTTGCGCCTGTACAGGCGGGGCCGGACCGCCTGCAGCGGGGGCCGTGGGACTAGTCCGCGAGATCCGAAAAAGCCTGTCCCCCGTGAAAACGGGGATGGGAACCGGTTGTCGGAGAAAATCGAGCGACAAAAAGGCGCGAGATCGCTCATAGAGCCATGAGTTTGAACGAAAGCAAAGACATCGCCGAGGAGGGCGCTAGGAAGCCGGCCGCCAAGGAAACCGGCCCGGAGGTTATCCAGCGCTATCTGAAGCATATCGGCACCGCGCCGGGCGTCTATCGCATGCTCGATGGCAAGGGCGAGGTGATCTATGTCGGCAAGGCGCGCAACCTCAAGGCGCGCGTCTCGAACTACACGCGGCTCGGCGGCCATACCAACCGCATCGCGCGCATGATCTCTTTGACGGCGTCGATGGAGTTCGTCACCACCGCGACCGAGTCCGAGGCGCTGCTGCTCGAAGCCAATCTGATCAAGCGCTTCCGGCCGACCTTCAACGTCTCGATGCGGGACGACAAATCGTTTCCCTACATCCTGATCTCGCGCGAGCACGCCGCTCCGCGCGTGATGAAGCATCGCGGCGCGCGCAACATCAAGGGCGACTATTTCGGCCCCTTCGCCTCGGCCGGCGCCGTCAACCGCACCATCAACATGCTTGAGCGCGCCTTCCTGCTCAGAAGCTGCTCCGATCCCTATTACGAGAGCCGCACACGCCCATGCCTGCTGTACCAGATCAAGCGCTGCTCGGCGCCCTGTACCGGCGAGATCAGCCTCGCCGACTACGGCAAGCTGGTCGATGAGGCGGTGCGGTTCCTGCAAGGCAAGACCGACGCCGTGCAGAAGAAGCTGAACGCCCTGATGGAGGAGGCGAGCGAATCCCTCGAATTCGAGCGCGCGGCCCGCTATCGCGACCGGCTCTGGGCGCTTGCCCACGTCCAGGCCGCGCAGGGCATCAATCCGCGCGGGGTCGAGGAGGCCGATGTCTTCGCCGCCTACAGCCAAGGCGGGCAGACCTGCGTCCAGGTATTCTTCTTCCGCGCCGAGCAGAATTGGGGCAACCGCGCCTATTTCCCGCGCGCCGACCGCTCGCTCGGCCCCGAGGAGGTGCTGGAGAGCTTCATCGCCCAATTCTACGACGACAAGCCGGTGCCCCGCTGCATCTTCGTCTCTCACGATTTCCCCGAGCGCGAATTGCTCGCCGAGGCGCTCAGCATCAAGGGGGAGCGCAAGGTCGAGATCGCGCTGCCCAAGCGCGGCGAGAAGGCGGGGCTGGTCGCCCATGCGCTGACCAACGCCAAGGAGGCGCTGGGCCGCAAGCTGGCCGATGCGTCCAGCCAGGCGAAGCTGCTCGACGGCGTGGCGAAGACCTTTGGCCTGCCGAAGCGCCCGGCACGCATCGAGGTCTATGACAACAGCCACATCCAGGGCACGAATGCCGTCGGTGCGATGATCGTCGCCGGGCCGGAAGGTTTCGTGAAGAACCAATATCGCAAGTTCAACATCAAGTCCGACACCCTCACTCCCGGCGACGATTACGCCATGATGCACGAGGTGCTGCGGCGGCGGTTCTCACGACTGGCGAAGGAGCGCGCTGGTTCCGAGACTGCCACAGCAACAGAGGTCGTCCCGGACGGCCTTCAGGCCGAGCCGGGACCTACTCGCCTATCGGCAGGCACTTCGCCAGATGTCGGCGGGAATAGGCCCCGGCTCGATGGCCGGGGCGACGAAGATAGCTTTGATCCATTCGGGCACGATGTGGAGGACGAAGGCGCTGCCGATGACCTCCCCGATACCGACGGGAAGAAATCGAGCTGGGATGCGCCCGACCTCGTGCTGATCGACGGCGGGGCCGGGCAGCTTGCCGCCGCTCACGAAGTCCTCGACGAGCTCGGCATCTCGGACATCACGCTTGCCGGCATCGCCAAGGGGCCGGACCGCAATGCCGGGCGCGAGCATTTCTTCATGTGCGGGCGGGCGTCCTTCATGCTGGAGCCGCGCGACCCGGTGCTCTATTTCGTGCAGCGGCTGCGCGACGAGGCGCACCGCTTCGCCATCGGCACGCACCGCGCCAAACGCGCCAAATCCATCGCCGCCAATCCGCTCGACGAGATCGCCGGGGTCGGCGCGAAGCGGCGGCGGGCGCTGCTGAAGCATTTCGGCTCGGCCAAGGCGATCAGCCGCGCGGGGGTGGAGGATTTGCAGGCCGTGGAGGGCATCAGCGCCGCGATGGCGCAGACGATTTATGATTTTTTTCGTGGCGAGAAACCTTAGGCAACAGATCGCGCACTAACGATTCAGTGCACGACGCGGGAATTTGCTCATTCTGGAATTATATCGCGTACTCTGACAAAGCTCCGGCCGGTCTCTGCCGCACGCCGCACTTTTCGCGCAATGATGTCGGCAATGGAAAGGTCACGACGTAGAGTATCGTCGAGATCGAGACCGTCCATTAAGACGATCCGCTTTCCGCCAAATGCAACAAGTCCTTGATCAGTGTAGCCCGCGTAGCTGACGAATAATCCGCGAGCCCAAGCCGACTTGTCTTCAACCTTGCCGTGAAAGGCGCGCAGGGAAGCGGCATCGACTTGGACATTTTGCCACCTGGCTTCCAACAGGTAGGTCTCGTTAGCCGATCTTATTCAGCCGCAGTTAGAAATTGCGCTGGCGAATGTGGCGCAAGGCATTGAACTTGCGTAGGAAATGGGTGTCGCAGCCATCCTATGCGCGCCGCAGCGCAGAGCCACACCCGCCATGACCGACGATAGCCCGCTCACCGTTCCCTATCCAGCCGTGTCGCGCAAGAAAGTCACAGCTGCCTTCGATGGCGGTCGTCTCTCCTCCGACAGCGGCGTCATGCTGCTCGCGCTTGCCGAGCGTCGGCGGGCTCTCTCCCAAACTCTCGCTGCTTTGATCGCCGACCGGCGCGATCGGGCGCATATTACGCACACAGTTGAGGACATACTGAAAGGGCGCATGTTGGCGATCGCCTGCGGCTACGCGGATGGCAATGACTTCGACTGGCTGCGCTGCGATGCCGCCTTCAAGCTTGCCTGCGGGCGGCTGCCCGACACGGGCAATGATCTATGCTCGCAGCCGACCATCTCGCGCTGGGAGAACGCGCCGACGCTGAAGGAGATCATCCGCCTGACCTATGCGCTCGTCGACATCTGGTGCCGGAGCTACAAGATGCCGCCGGCATCGGTGGTGCTGGACATCGATGACACGCTCGACGTGGTGCACGGTCATCAGAAACTGTCGGAATGGAACGCCCATTACGACGAGCGCTGCTTTCTGCCGATCCACATCTATGAGACAGCGACGGGCCGCCCGGTCACCATGATCCTGCGTCCGGGCAAGACGCCCTCAGGCAAGGAAGTCCGTGGATTACTGCGCCGTCTGATCAATCGCATTCGCCGGCATTGGTCCGATACGCGCATCACCATTCGTGGCGATAGTCACTACGGCCGAGAAGAAGTTATGAGCTGGTGTGAGGCCAATGGCATCGACTATGTCTTCGGCTTTGCTGGCAATACCGTGCTCGACCGCTTGGTTGAACCGGAGGCCGATGATATCCGGACGCGCCGCGCCGAGGAGCAACTTGCCGTTCTGCGCGGCTTCGCCGAAACGCGCTATGCGGCAAAATCCTGGGCCAGGGAGCGCCGTGTTGTGGCACGTATCGAGGCGAGCGCCAGTCATGAGGACGACATGCTCCGCCGCGGGCTCGACATCCGCTATGCCGTCACCTCGCTGGCGAAAGGCAACGCCGAGCACATCTATGCGACCCTCTACTGCGAGAGGGGACAGGCAGAGAATCTGATCAAGCAACATAAAGCGCAACTCGCATCCGATCGCACCAGCTGCCGATCGCCGCTTGCTAATCAGATGCGGCTCATTCTGCACACCGCCGCCTATTGGCTGATGCTCGATGTGCGCGATTGCGTGCCGTCCTGGCATCCTTTGCGGCAAAGCGAGTTCGCCAGCATTCGCCTGCGCCTGCTGAAAATCGCCGGACGTTTCGTCGAGACCGCGAGCCGCATCCGTGTGGCACTCGCCTCGTGCTGCCCGGAGGCCGAGCTGTTCAGCCTCGTTGCCTTCCGGCTGCAATCGTCCGGGCCATGAATGGTGGGGCATGACCGCCCCAGGAGCCCGGACCATCCACCTTCAGCGCGTCGACAGCGTACTCGAGCCGATCAGCCTGCCGGACGTGTCCGCACAGGACGGATCACCTCGCCCAGCAAGAACGGAAAGAAGATAGCCTGCTCGGACGCATAAGAACGGTTAGCGAGTTGGAAACTTCCGTCGATCTGCTCGCCAGTGAGTTGGAAGGCTTCACGTGCTTCAAGGCCATAGGCGTCGAACAGGTCTTTCAGGAATCGTTCGAATGCATACCCGCGCCGCTGGGGGGGCAGAGGATGCAGGGTTGGCGAAATCTTGGGCCAGCTTCGAAATGCGACTGGGATCGGGGGCCGTCGCTTCTTTACCGGCCGTACCCCGCGGCTGAGAGATAGGTTTTCCGCCTAAACGTTGGATAATGGCCGACAGTTCATCGCGCTCGTTTGGTTGAGCTTCCTGCTTACTTGAGCGACGACGAATTCTTTCACGATAGTCCCAAAGCGCATACAGCGCCTTTATCACATCATCCTTTGGGCCGGTTTGTAAGAATGTTCGCAATCTTTTCGCTTTTGAAGTGCCATTTGCGGAATAGCGAGGATCATCAATATTTAAACAAATCTCATATCGAAAAAACTCTGAGAAGGTTCTGTTATTGAAATCGAGAACATAGCCGTCCCCCATTTCTAAGAAATCATCCAATAATCTCATGTCAATTGGCTTGATATTCATTGCATTCTTCTGAAACGCTGCGGAGTGTTCCGTTTTTTTAGATTTAACGTTGTCGGGAAAGACTAGATTGACGGTGTAGTAATCGAAGCACCGACAAATCAGTTGGTGCCAATTTGGATGACATTCCTTCGGAATGGAATCAATAAAAAGCACATCAAATTTTTAATTGTGGAGACGTGCGAGTTATGCACCCCATCCTCAACCTCTCCGACATCCCCCTCACCGACCACGGCCACGGCGACGCCTTCGCCGCCAAGCTCGGCCAGTTCGGCCCGCTGATCGGCCTGAAACAGCTCGGTTGCCGGCTCGTCATCGTGCCGCCGGGCAAGAAGGCCTGGCCCTACCATGCGCATCATGTGAATGAGGAGATGTTCATCATCCTCGAAGGCGCGGGCACGCTGCGTCTCGGCGGCGCGGAGCATGCCGTAAAGGCAGGGGACGTGATCGCCTGTCCGGCCGGCGGCCCAGAGACCGCGCATCAGCTCGTCAACACATCCGAGGCCGAGTTACGCTATCTGGCGATCAGCACCATGCAAACGCCGGAAATCGCCGAATATCCCGACAGCGGCAAATTCGCGGTGATCTCCGGCACGGCGCGGGGTGGCGAGAAAGGCGCGCGGCGGACGTGGTATGTCGGCCGCGCCGAGACCTCGCTCGATTATTGGGAGGGGGAGTAGAGGCTGGTTCGCGGGGGCGCGCGTGCCATTCGTCTTGCGTCGCCCCGGATCCCGGCTCCACGCCGGGACGGGCAAGCGAAGCGAAGATCCGGTGGCTACTGGCCGAACCTCATCGATTGAACTGCAGTCGCGCTAATGGACCCCGGACAGCGCCTCGGCGCTTCCGGGGCGACGAGAGCGTGAGGCCACGGCAGGTAGTGCTTGCTTCGCGTCATCCCCGAAGTGCCATCTGCGCTATCCAGGATGGCGTGAGGCTGTGCGGAACGTGACCCCGGCTTGGCGCTCCGCGGCGTGCGCGGAAACTTGCTGGAGAGAGGGCGACGAATTGCCGGATGCAGTCCCTGAGTGACGTGGAGAGGCGACCGCCGTCAACCCTCCATTCACCACGCTCCTAACTTCGCCCCGCACACTTATCCCCGCCTCCCCCACCACCCTTATACTCGCGCCCGTTCCTTCCCCGAAAGGGACGCGGGGGCTCGAGACCGGCTCGCCTCGCGGGGAGGGGAGCGGTGCCTGAGGAAGCCGCAAGGGCATGGCCGGATCGAGAAGGAAGGCCAGCCTTGCGGTGGGTGTAACGAACCCGCATTCAGGGGTTCCGCAGCGCCCCCCTGCTAACCGTTCTTATGCGTCCGAGCAGGCTATCTTCTTTCCGTTCTTGCTGGGCGAGGTGATCCGTCCTGTGCGGACACGTCCGGCAGGCTGATCGGCTCGAGTACGCTGTCGACGCGCTGAAGGTGGATGGTCCGGGCTCCTGGGGCGGTCATGCCCCACCATTCATGGCCCGGACGATTGCAGCCGGAAGGCAACGAGGCTGAACAGCTCGGCCTCCGGGCAGCACGAGGCGAGTGCCACACGGATGCGGCTCGCGGTCTCGACGAAACGTCCGGCGATTTTCAGCAGGCGCAGGCGAATGCTGGCGAACTCGCTTTGCCGCAAAGGATGCCAGGACGGCACGCAATCGCGCACATCGAGCATCAGCCAATAGGCGGCGGTGTGCAGAATGAGCCGCATCTGATTAGCAAGCGGCGATCGGCAGCTGGTGCGATCGGATGCGAGTTGCGCTTTATGTTGCTTGATCAGATTCTCTGCCTGTCCCCTCTCGCAGTAGAGGGTCGCATAGATGTGCTCGGCGTTGCCTTTCGCCAGCGAGGTGACGGCATAGCGGATGTCGAGCCCGCGGCGGAGCATGTCGTCCTCATGACTGGCGCTCGCCTCGATACGTGCCACAACACGGCGCTCCCTGGCCCAGGATTTTGCCGCATAGCGCGTTTCGGCGAAGCCGCGCAGAACGGCAAGTTGCTCCTCGGCGCGGCGCGTCCGGATATCATCGGCCTCCGGTTCGACCAAGCGGTCGAGCACGGTATTGCCAGCAAAGCCGAAGACATAGTCGATGCCATTGGCCTCACACCAGCTCATAACTTCTTCTCGGCCGTAGTGACTATCGCCACGAATGGTGATGCGCGTATCGGACCAATGCCGGCGAATGCGATTGATCAGACGGCGCAGTAATCCACGGACTTCCTTGCCTGAGGGCGTCTTGCCCGGACGCAGGATCATGGTGACCGGGCGGCCCGTCGCTGTCTCATAGATGTGGATCGGCAGAAAGCAGCGCTCGTCGTAATGGGCGTTCCATTCCGACAGTTTCTGATGACCGTGCACCACGTCGAGCGTGTCATCGATGTCCAGCACCACCGATGCCGGCGGCATCTTGTAGCTCCGGCACCAGATGTCGACGAGCGCATAGGTCAGGCGGATGATCTCCTTCAGCGTCGGCGCGTTCTCCCAGCGCGAGATGGTCGGCTGCGAGCATAGATCATTGCCCGTGTCGGGCAGCCGCCCGCAGGCAAGCTTGAAGGCGGCATCGCAGCGCAGCCAGTCGAAGTCATTGCCATCCGCGTAGCCGCAGGCGATCGCCAACATGCGCCCTTTCAGTATGTCCTCAACTGTGTGCGTAATATGCGCCCGATCGCGCCGGTCGGCGATCAAAGCAGCGAGAGTTTGGGAGAGAGCCCGCCGACGCTCGGCAAGCGCGAGCAGCATGACGCCGCTGTCGGAGGAGAGACGACCGCCATCGAAGGCAGCTGTGACTTTCTTGCGCGACACGGCTGGATAGGGAACGGTGAGCGGGCTATCGTCGGTCATGGCGGGTGTGGCTCTGCGCTGCGGCGCGCATAGGATGGCTGCGACACCCATTTCCTACGCAAGTTCAATGCCTTGCGCCACATTCGCCAGCGCAATTTCTAACTGCGGCTGAATAAGATCGGCTAGTGGAGCGAATTTGACATTTGAGTCCCGGTTGGGGCCAGGTTTGTTCTCAAATGTCAAATTCAAAAGCTCCACTAGAAACATATATTTAGCTAGTGGTTCTTATGACTGAAACATTTGCAAATGTGGGTGCTGCACGGGGATGCAAATGTTTCAGTCGAACCACTAGCTGGAATGCGCAGGGCGCACGTTCATCTGCGGCCCGCCGCTCGGGTCCGGAAAGCTCCGCGGCATACCGGGAGCCTCGGACGCCGCCGAGCGGTGACAAACAGTGCCGGATGCGCGAGCCTTGGGAAGAGGCGCCCTGGAGCCAAAATATCACCGCGCGCGGGCGGCCGGCAGGCTGCCACACTGCAGACGGACCAGCCTTCCGGCGGCCCGCGCCGTCCCTTCCGGGGGCGGATAGGTGCATGATCCCGCAAAAGTGGGAACCGGTTTTGCGGTCAAGATCATGCCCAAACAAAGATCGCAAAGCCTCGCGGGCCCGCCCGGCGAGGGGATTGGTGTTGGGCAAAGAGGCACGGCATTCACCGCGTCGCCCCGGAAGCCGCATCGCGGCCATCCGGGGGCCACTCGCCTCGCCCCACGCCAACGAGAGTGCGGATACGCCATAGGTCCCGGGTCTCGCTGCGCTCGCCCGGGACGACGGAACGAGAGGCGCGGCAAGGGATTGGCGCTGCGTAAGCTCTTTGACATTCAGGCGAAATGCACTCGTGCGGGTCTTCGCGCCCACCTCGCTTACCAAAGGCTCAAGGCCACTTCACCACAGGCGGCATGGAGGAGAGGATGCTATCGACATTGCCGCCGGTCTTCAGGCCGAAGATGGTGCCGCGGTCATAGAGGAGGTTGTACTCGACATAGCGGCCGCGCCGCACGAGCTGCTCCTCGCGCTCGGCCGCTGCCCAGTGCTTGCTCATATTGGCGCGCACGATCCGCGGATAGATGCTTAGGAAAGCGCGGCCGACAGCCTGGGTGAAGGCGAAGTCCGCCGCCCAATCGCCGGAGTTCAGATAGTCGTAGAAGATGCCGCCGACGCCGCGCGGCTCCTTGCGATGGGCGAGGTAGAAATACTCATCGCACCATTCCTTATAGCGCCGATAGTCGGCCACGGCGTGCTTGTCGCAGGCGGCCTTCATCGCGGCGTGGAAGGCGATGGTGTCGGGATCGTCCTGCGTGCGGCGCGCATCGAGCACCGGCGTCAGATCGGCCCCGCCGCCGAACCAGCTTTTCGTGGTGATGACGAAGCGCGTATTCATGTGCACGGTCGGTACATGCGGGCTGAGCGGATGGACGATCAGCGAAATGCCCGAGGCCCAGAAACGCGGGTCGTCCTCGGCACCGGGGATTTGCGCGCGGAATTGCGGGGAGAACTCGCCATGCACGGTCGAGACGTGGACGCCGGCCTTTTCGAACAGCCGGCCGTGCAGCATCGACATGACGCCGCCGCCGCCATCCGAGCCGTCATCGCCGGTGCGCTGCCAGGGCTTGCGCTCGAACCGCCCGGCGGGCAGATGCGCCATCTGGCCGGTGCCGGCCTCGTCCTCCAGCCGCTCCAGCTCGGCGCAGATGTCATCGCGCAGCGCCGCGAACCAGTCGGGCGCCGCGGTTTTCTGCTGCTCCGTCGCCGCGGAGCCGCCGCCCGATGCGGTCGCTGTCATCGATGGCTTTCCTCCGCATCTGCGAAGCCGCGCGTCTGTCTCAATGCCTCTCCTAATACCATCGCCGCCGCGACGGCAACATTGAGCGACCGCAGGCCGGGCCTCATCGGTATGACGATCCGCGCGTCCGCCACCTCATGCACCGCTTCGGGAACGCCCGCGCTTTCGCGGCCGACCATCAGGACGTCGCCGGCGCGGAAGACGAACCTCGTATATGGCAGCGCCGCGGCTGTTGTCATGAGGACCAGCCGACCCCCGGCCGATCGCCGCTCGGCCTCGAAATCGGAAAAGGAGTCATGACGGACGATTTGCACGCTGTCGAGATAGTCGAGCCCGGCGCGGCGCACGGCGCGGTCGGACATGTCGAACCCCGCCGGCCCGATCACCTCCACCATGACGCCGAGGCAGGCAGCCATGCGCAGGATCGTGCCGGCATTCTGCGGGATATCGGGCTGATAGAGTGCCAATCGCAAGGCGGAATCCTCCTTCGAGGGGCGAATTTGCCACAGCATTGCGCCGATTTGTCTCCTTACAACAAGCCGGCAGGTAGGGGTAGACAATGGCCTATGATCGCCTTAGAAACCGCGACGCGGTTCGCTTTTCATTGCGGCGTATCAGAATCAGCACCAAGTCAGCCAATTTCCTTCTTGGCGCAGCGGCAAAAAGGGACATGGACCTATGGCCACGACAATGGATGAAGCCGTCTCGCGGGGCGAACCCGTAAACCGGCGCGATTTTATCCATATCGCAGCGACGGCGTTCGCCACCATCGGCGCGGCCGCGGCGCTTTGGCCGCTGATCGATCAGATGAACCCGGACACCTCGGCCTTGTCGCTTTCAAGCACCGAGGTCGACCTCGCACCCGTTCAGCAGGGGCAGGCAATTACGGTGATGTGGCGTGGCAAGCCGGTTTTCGTCCGCAACCGGACGCCGCAGGAGGTGAAGTCGGCACAGGACGTGCCGCTCGATCAGCTCAAGGACCCGATCGCTCGCATCATGGACGTGACGCAGGACCTGCCTGCAACCGATAAGACCCTCACCAAGCCGGGCCACGAAAACTGGCTCATCGCCATCGGCATCTGCACCCATCTGGGCTGCATTCCGAAAGGCCAGAAGCCGGGCGACGACCGGGGCGAGTTCGGCGGCTGGTTCTGCCCGTGCCACGGCTCCCAATACGACACCGCGGGCCGCATCCGCAAAGGACCCGCGCCGCGCAATCTCGAGATCCCGCCCTACCAGTTCGTCTCAGACAGCAAAATCAAGATCGGCTAAGCCCACGAGGCCATAAAAACCATGGCGCATCAATCGACTTATCAGCCGCAGACCGGCTTTACGCGGTGGCTGGACAATCGTCTGCCCGTTGTCCGGATGGCCTACGACAATCTCCTCGATTTTCCGACGCCGCGGAATCTCACCTATATGTGGACCTTTGGTGGCATCCTCACATTCTGTCTCGGCGTGCAGATCGTCACAGGTGTTGTGCTGGCGATGCACTATGCCCCCGACACGAAGGTGGCGTTCGATTCCATCGAGCATCTGATGCGCGATGTGAATTACGGCTGGCTGCTGCGTTACACGCATGCGGTCGGCGCCTCGATGTTCTTCATCGCCGTGTATCTACACCTCTTCCGCGGCCTCTATTACGGGTCCTATAAGCCGCCGCGCGAAATCCTTTGGATCATCGGCGTGCTCATTCTGCTGACGATGATCGCGACAGCCTTCATGGGCTACTCGCTGGTCTGGGGGCAGATGAGCTTCTGGGCGGTGACAGTGATCACCAACCTGTTCTCGTCGCTCGATTCGGTGATCCCCGGCCTCGGCACCACACTCGTGCAATGGATCTGGGGCGGGTTTTCGGTGAACAATGCGACGCTGAACCGACTGTTCAGCCTGCATTATCTCCTCCCCTTCGTGATCGCCGGGCTCGTCGGTCTGCACATTTGGGCGCTGCACGTCACGGGCAACGGCAACCCGGTCGGCGTCGATCTTCGCGATCCCAAGCGCGAGGCGGTGCCGTTCCATCCCTATTACACCGCCAAGGATCTGTTCGCGATGGCGGTCTTCGGGCTGCTCTTCGCCTATTTCGTCTTCTACATGCCCAACTATCTCGGGCATGCCGACAATTACATCGAGGCGAACCCGTTGCAGACGCCCCCGCATATCGTGCCGGAATGGTATTTCTTGCCGTTCTACGCCATCCTGCGGGCAATTCCTTCAAAGCTGGGCGGCGTGATAGCTCTCTTCAGCGCCATCGGAGTGCTGTTCTTCATCCCCTGGCTCGATACGTCGCGCGAACGGTCAACGCGCTATAGGCCGATCTATCGCTGGTTCTTCTGGCTCCTGGTGATCACCTGCTTGGCGCTCGGCTTCCTCGGGTCGAAGCCGCCGGAGGGCGCGTATCTGCCCGCGGCGCGGCTGTTCACCGCCTACTATTTTATCCATTTCCTGATCATCATGCCTGTGGTCGGCATTATCGAAACGCCGAAGCCGAGGCCCAAGACCATTGCTGAATCCATTTTCGGAAGCAGCGCTCATGGCGGCGGACGAATGCCACAGGCGGCGCCGGCGTCAGCGGAAAACCGGTAGGAGGGGGATCATGAAGCTTTTCTCGACATCCTCACTCCGCTGCACGCTCGCAGGCGCTGCTTTGGCCATGGCGGTATGCGGGATCGGACCGAGCTGGGCGGCGGGCGATGTGCCCACGGTGACGCGCCAGGATTGGACCTTCCGCGGCATCACCGGCTATTTCGACAAGGCACAGCTTCGTCGCGGCTATCAGGTTTACAAGAACGTCTGTTCGGCCTGCCACAGCATGCGGCTGATGTATTACCGCAACCTGTCGCAGCCCGGCGGGCCGGAATATTCGGAAGCGAACGCCGCCGCATTCGCCGCGGACGCGCAGGTGACCGACGGACCGGATGACAATGGGGAGATGTTCACCCGCCCCGGCAAGCCATCCGATCACTTCGTTTCGCCGTTTCCGAACGAGAAAGCCGCTGCGGCGGCGAATGGCGGTGCTGTGCCGCCCGACCTTTCGGTAATGGCCAAGGCGAGGGCGGTCGAGCGCGCCGAGGCCTGGTACATGGAGCCGTTTGACTGGATCTACGACCTCTTCACCGTCTATCAGGAGCAGGGGCCCGATTACATTCACGCGCTGATGACGGGCTATACCGACCCGCCTGCGGGCTTCAAGGTCCTGGAAGGAATGTATTACAATACCATTTTTCCGGGACATCAGATCCACATGCCTCCGCCGCTCAGCGACGGACTCGTCACCTATGACGACGGCACGCCGGGCACGGTTGAGAACTATGCGCGGGACGTCAGCGCCTTCCTGATGTGGTCCGCCGAGCCCAAGCTCGAAGAGCGCAAGCGCATGGGCCTCAAGGTCCTTATCTACCTCGCAGTCCTGTCCGCGCTCCTCTATCTGTCTAAGCGCGCGCTGTGGCGGGACGTCGAGCACTAGGTTGTCGAGCACTAGGTCAAGGTGCGAGAGTTGGTTACAATCGAAGCCCCGCCGTGAGCGGGGCTTTTGCTTCATACCCCCGGCAATCGTCCCGGCAGGATGTAGGAGAGGTAGCAAGCTCATGACGAAAGCGGTTCTTGGAATTATCGGTGGCTCTGGACTTTACGATCTGCCGGGTCTCGAGAAGAAGCGACAGGAGCCGATGAAGACGCCCTGGGGCGAGCCATCGAGCGACCTGTTCTACGGCGAAATTTCAGGCCTGCCGGTGGTATTCCTGCCGCGCCACGGCAAAGGGCATGGGTTGCCGCCTTCCGCGATTAACTACCGCGCCAACATCGATGCGTTGAAGCGGGCCGGCGTCACCGACCTGATCTCGATCTCCGCCTGCGGCTCCTTCCGCGAGGCGCTGCCGCCCGGCACCTTCGTGCTCGTCGACCAGTTCATCGACCGCACATTCGCGCGCGAGAAGAGCTTCTTCGGCCCCGGCTGTGTGGCGCATGTGGCCATGGCCGATCCGGTCAGCCCTAGGCTGGTCGGCCGGATCGAGGATGCGGCGCGGGCGGAAAATATTCCCTACCGACGCGGCGGCACCTATCTCGTTATGGAAGGGCCGCAGTTCTCGACACGTGCCGAATTGTTCCTCTACCGGCAGTGGGGCTGCGACGTGATCGGCATGACCAACATGCCCGAGGCCAAGCTTGCGCGCGAGGCGGAGCTTTGCTACGCGACCGTTGCCATGGTCACCGACTTCGACTGCTGGCACGACGAACACAAGGACGTCGACATCACCGAGATCCTGCGCATCATGGGCGAGAATTCGGAGAAGGCGGCGAGGCTGGTGGCCAATCTGGCTCGGAGCTTCCCGCATGAGCATGAGCCGTGCCCGATCGGCTCGGACAAGGCGCTCGAATTTGCGATCATCACGGCACCGGAAGCGCGCGACCCGGCGCTGCTAACCAAGCTGGACGCCGTCGCCGGGCGGGTATTGAACCGCAGCGGCAACGGGTGATGACCCGTCCCGGTGCCCCGCTGGCGCGGCGCAACACCGCTTTCCTCCGATGCGTTTTGCGGCTTTTATGCAGGGGCAAGCCGATTTACCCTTTTCAGGAGCTCGCTCATGAATTTGCGCGTCGATCTCGATCTGAAAGCCTTGGTTCGCACCATCCCCGACTACCCGAAACCGGGCATCATGTTCCGTGATGTTACGACGCTCCTGAAGAACGCCTCGGGGTTCAAGGCCTGTATCGAATTGCTGGCCGAGCCGTACCGGACCGCCGGTGTTGAGGCCGTTGCCGGGATCGAGGCGCGCGGCTTCATCCTCGGCGGCGCGGTCGCGGACAGGCTTGGCGCCGGCTTCGTGCCGATCCGCAAGAAGGGCAAGCTTCCCTGGCGCGCGATCGGCCAGGATTATCAGCTCGAATACGGGACCGACGTCATCGAGATTCATGAGGACGCGATCCGTCCGGGCGAGCGGGTCCTGCTGGTGGATGATCTGATCGCCACGGGCGGCACTGCCGAGGCGGCGCACAAGCTGATCGAGCGTGTCGACGGGATCATCGTCGGGGCAGCCTTCGTGATCGATCTTCCCGAGCTCGGCGGCGCAAGTCGGCTGGAGGCGCGCGGCGTGCCATGCCACTCGCTTATCGCCTTCGAAGGCCATTGATCGATTCTGCGTGACCGCCGCTCATTGCCGTTGCCGCGTACGGCAACGGCTGGCAAGATGCGCGGATTCAGGCCGCAAGATGGCGTACCGCAAGAAAATCAAAGGGAGGCAGGCGGAATGAGGAGAGCGTTCGCATATCTGATCGTGATGGGGGGCATCGCCGTCGCAAGCGCGGGTGCCTCTTGGGCGGCTGGGACCGTCAAGGTGACTCCGCTCGGCAGTCATGACGGGGAATTTTGCGCGCTGGATCGTGCGCTGATATTCGAAGACCCGGACGGCACGCGGATTCTCTATGATGCCGGCCGCACCGTTCGCGGGCCGGAAGATCCGCGGCTGGGCAAAATCGACGTCGTGCTTCTCTCGCATCTGCACGGCGATCATCTCGGCGACGTGATCCAGCCGGCGGCCAATGCCGGCCAATGCGGCAAGCCCGACTTCTCGGTGAAAGTCACACCCAACTCGAACACGGTGAACATCGTTGTCGGCAAGAAGGCGAAGCTGCTCGTCGGCTCCGAGATGGGCTCGTTCTTTGCCAAGAAGATCGCGGCGGCGGGCGGCGAGGCGTCGCAATCCGTTCTGGTGCGCTTCGGCGCCGAGCGGAAAGTCGGCGGCGTTACCTTCACCACGGTGCCGGCTTGGCATAGCAACGGGCTCGATCCTGCCTTTCTCGAGGGTGATCTTGCCAAGGAAATGGCCGCCAATGGGCTGACGATTTCTCTCGGACCGCCGACCGGCTACGTCGTGACATTCTCCAACGGCCTTGTCGCCTATCTCTCTGGCGATACCGGCATCACAGCCGAGCAGAAGCTCGTGGTCCACGATCACTACAAGGCACAGCTGACGGTGATGAATATCGGCGACGTGTTCACCACGGGGCCGAAAGAGGCGGCCTGGGTCGTGGATGAGCTTGTGCAGCCGACTTCGGTGATCGCCTCGCACGCGAACGAGGCCGCGACGAAAGACGGTAAGGTGCTGCCCGGGACGAAGACCGAGACCTTCATGAAGGCGGTCAAGACTCCCGGCTATGTGCCGCTCAGCGGCAAGACCATGGAATTCGATTCGAACGGCAAGTGCGTCAACGGCTGCTCCTGAGCGGCGGTTTTCGAGGCGGATTGGGGCAGGGAATCCCCAGCCGGAGGCTTCGGCGCATAAAATGTTCATAAAATCCGACTGCTGAACAACGGCCGGCTCTCGACAAAGAGCCGGCCGTTGGCATTATGTTGCTGACCATTGCACTCAGCCCATGGCAGCCATGCATCACGCGCCTTTGAATTGTGGCGGAACCGAACAAATATCATCACGGTTAAGCCACCAGGCCTTCAAAAACGGACGCGAACGGGATAGAAAGCCTGCTATGCGCCGAATCGCAGCGTCCTTAGGCGCGGGTGCGATATGCCTCAGCACTCGGACTCCATTCGCTTGGCAAGATCGGCAGACTCTTCCTAACGCAATATGACTTCTTCCAACTCCGTCTCGACGGGCATGGTTCGTGATACGCAGGCATCGAATCCGGCTCATCCGGCTTCGATGGCTGCGCTGATCATAGGAAGCGTCGGCGTCGTCTATGGCGATATCGGCACCAGCCCCCTTTATGCCTTCCGTGAGGCGGTGCTTGCCGCCCAGCAAAGCGGGCTGACCGGCCGCGCCGCCGTGCTCGGCGTCCTGTCTCTAATCATCTGGGCGCTTCTGATCATCGTCACCGGCAAATATGTGCTGCTGCTCCTTCGCGCCGACAACAAGGGCGAGGGCGGCACTTTCGCTCTCATGGCGTTGGTCCAGTCCACGGCGCGAATCAGTGGCCCGCTGATTCTGGGCCTCGGGCTCGTCGGCGCTTCCTTCTTCTATGGGGACTCCGTCATCACTCCGGCGATTTCCGTGCTTTCCGCCGTCGAAGGCTTGACGCTGCTGGAGCCGGGCCTGGAGTCCGCCGTGCTGCCAATCGCGCTCGTGATTTTGGTGGCCCTGCTCGCCGTCCAGCCTTTCGGCACGGCGCGGGTGGCGGCGCTTTTCGGGCCTATCATGCTGGCCTGGTTCGTCTTTCTGGCGATCGGTGGTCTGATTCACCTCGTTGACAGCCCCGACATATTCAATGCCATCAATCCGCTCTACGGCATCCGCTTTCTGACCGTGAACGGGATGAACGGGATCTGGACACTGGGATATGTCTTCCTGGCGGTCACCGGGGCGGAGGCGCTCTATGCGGATCTCGGCCATTTCGGCCGCAAACCGATTCAGACCGCCTGGCTGGGCATCGTGCTGCCCGCTCTGGCTCTGAACTATATGGGGCAGGGCGCCCTCGTGCTCTCCGATCCCGGCGCCCTGAAGGACAGCTTCTACCGGCTTTATCCCGCCTGGGGGCTCGTCCCGATGCTGCTTCTGGCGACCGTTGCAACGGTCATCGCCAGTCAGGCCGTCATCACCGGCACCTTCTCGCTGACGAGCCAGGCCATTCAGCTCGGACTGCTGCCGCGCCTCAATGTGCTGCATACCTCCGAGACCATGGCAGGGCAGATCTATATCCCGCGCGTCAATATGCTGCTCATGGTCGCCGTGATCCTGGTGGCGCTGATGTTCCAGACCTCCAGCAATCTGGCGGCGGCCTACGGCGTCGCGGTCACGGCGGACATGACGATCTCCTCATGCCTCACCTTTTTCCTGTTGTGGCGAGGTTGGCACTGGCCGCTTTGGAAGGCGGCCATGATCATCGTGCCGCTGATCTTCATCGAGCAGGTGTTTTTCGCCGCCAACGCTATCAAGATCCTGGAAGGCGCCTGGCTGCCTATGGTTATGGCCGCCTGCGTTGCGACCACGATGATAAGCTGGGTGAGGGGCGCCAACGCGCTGTCCAAGGCGACGCAGCGCAGCGAGATCGATCTCGACTGGCTGTCGCGCAAGCTCGAGGCGAGCCCGCCGCATCGCGTCCCCGGCACGGCGGTGTTCCTCACCGCCAACGCCAAGCTGGCGCCCACGTCGCTGATGCACAATCTGAAGCACAACCGCGTGCTGCATGAACGTAATGTGATCCTCACCATTGTCACCAGGGACGTGCCGCGGGTGCCGCGCAGTGAGCGGGTCGAAGTGACCCAGCTCGATGGCACATTCTGGCGCGTCGTCGCCAGCTACGGCTTCATGGAAACGCCGAACGTCCCGAAGATCTTCACGCACTGCAAACGCAAGAGCCTCAATGTCGAGATGAACGAGGCATCGTTCTTCCTCTCCCGCCGATCGCTCAGGATCGCGGCGAAGAACGGCCTGCCGCGTTGGCAGAAGCGCCTGTTCATCTGGCTGGCCGGTGCGGCGGAGGATGCGACCTCCTATTTCCAGATCCCGCGGGATCGGGTCATAGAGATCGGAACGCAGGTGGCGATTTAAGCGGCGGACCTTTAATTGAGATCAGAAGCGCCACTCTACTATTTGTTTGGGCATCGGATTTATCCGAAAACCGCTTCGCACTTTTCGGTCCGATGCTCTAGCTGCCGCTTTCGCACATCCCTTCCAACTGGCGGCAAAGCTCAGTGGACGCTATTCGGCGAGCGCTCTCACATCGATGAAATCGGGCGCGACGCCGTGATCGGCCCGTCGGATCATCTCCCGATAGGCTGCTTCGATCTCGTGCATTAATCTCCTCGTATCGAACAGTGGGGCGGTTGCCCTCCCATCCAAAAGCCGCTTTTTGATTTCCGCGGTTTTTGCAGGTTCCTGCGCCAAACGAAGAGCGATTGCCTCATAGTCCGCGAGATTTTCCGCCGCCAGTTCGGCCAGTCCGACGCCGTGGAGCAGGCTCGTCGCAACGCGGCTGGGAAACGTGCGTCCTGTACAGGTGACGACCGGCACACCCTGCCAGAGCGCATCGCTTGCCGTCGTATGGGCG
>CAWCVC010000009.1:0-266366 GCA_963798805.1 uncultured Alphaproteobacteria bacterium | reverse complement strand
CTTCCATCCGCGCAGCTTTGATAGCCGCTATTTCGGGCCGATCTCGGTAAAACACGTCGAGGGCGTCGCAAGGCCGATCTTCGTTTGGCCTTAGCCTGCGGCTCTCTTTCCGATAGAGACAAAGCGACTTCGCTGGCTATGTCCTGCCGCGGCGGCGCCGCTCCGGTATCGGACGGCGTGGGCGTGATGGCGGCGGATTGCTGAGGAGTTCCAACCGGTGAAGGACGAGCCCAGGAGCTTCGCCCCCCAGAAACTCGATTCCCTCCTCCAGAAAGGCCGCGGCCATGGCGGCGCGGTTCACCCGTGTGGTTCCGCGCTTGCCACTTTCGTAATTGCGGATCGTGGTGGCCGCGACGCCGGTCCGGCTTGCCAGATCGGCCATCGACCAATTGAGGATGGCCCGTGCGGCGCGGGCGAGCGATGGCGTCATATGCTCGTTCAAAACCATCGGTCTCGCCTTGTCGGCCCCACCGCGGATGGATTGCGCTGTTTTCGGGCATCCTAATCCGGCTTGACCAGACTGTCTAATTCGATCTAGTTTGAGCTGGATTGACTATTATAGTCATTATGGACGCTGTGTCCAATTGGGCGCTACCTGGCCCGACACCGCGCGGCGAGTTTGCTGACAGCAGCCAACGCCTTGCGCCGAGGAAGCTTGGGCCTTCGGCGCTGCGTGGGGAGCGGGCAGACGCGTGGCCAGCTTGAAGCGGATGCGCAAAGAACGCCGTTGCTGCTCACGGATACGGCGGTCGACAAGCCTCAAAAAGCAACTCTCCCTAGATAGCGATTGGCAGCAGTTGTAAGTAACTCCTCTTAGGCGTCAAAATATAGATTCCAATGCGTACTGTTAAAATATAGAATTTTGAATTGAAATGATTGCAAAACAAAAATGAGTGTTTTAACGAATTGAGAATAAAGTCTGGGATTGATTGTTAAACGACTTCGTGTCAGCTTTAACGCTGACTTCAGTTCCGCCCCATAGCAGCCATTCAACGGCTCGCGAGATGATTTTAGAAGGTCATGCCGTCCGGGGCAAATGATCAAGGCAATCGTGCCGCGCGTCGGTCGCGCAGAGCCCTCTGCCTCAAGATAAGAAACCGCCAAACAGTATCGGCCGCTGCCCTTGAGGCAGTCCAGGCCGATCGACAAAGCGCCGATTCCGGCGCGATGGGCCCCTCGCTCCTTCGGGATGATCGTTTTCGCGATCAGGGCGGGAGGCCCGAACCAATCAAAACACGACTGCTGAGCGAATGCCGCATTCAGGCCGGGCAGGGGCATGCTCGGGCAGGTTCGGCTCGCGGATCACACGGGTCCTATGGTGACAGGGGAGTTGGGGACAATGAAACTGGCTTACAGCACCTGCGGCTGGCGCCGCGCTCCAATCGATGAGGTGATCAGGCGCTTGGCCGATATTGGCTATCACGGCGTCGAGATCAGCATTCAGCGGCATATGCTGCCGCCGCGAGCCTGGAGCCCGAAAGAGGCGCGCCGCCTCAAGCGCCTCGCCGATGATCTCGGCATGCTGATTTCCAACCTCCATCTTGGCTCGGCCAATCTCCTCAGCAAAACGCCGTATGAGCCTTCCTTTATGTCGCCCTATCCGAGCCAGCGCGAGGAGCGCATCGGGCTGATCTGCCAGAGCCTCGACTTCGCCGCCGAGCTCGGCGTCGATCTCATCTGCTTCGAATCCGGGCCACTGCCGCCGCATCTCTCGCCTGGCGCCGGCATGGATTTTCTGATCGAGGGGCTTTCGCAGTGCCTGGCCCGCGCGGCGCAGAGACGGGTCCGCATCGGCCTCGAGCCGGCGCCGGAGCATTTGATCTCCGGCTATTCCGCCTATGTCGATCTCTGGAACTATTTCGACGGCCACCCCTCACTCGGGCTGTGCCTGGATATCGGCCATTCCTATCGCTTCTATGAAGACATTCCCGCCGTCATTCAGGACACGCCGGAGATCTTCCACGTTCACATCAAGGACATCTCCGACCGGATGCAGCGCCATCTTGTGCCGGGAGAGGGCGAGATCGACTTGCCAGGAGCGCTGGAGGCGCTCGTGGGTGCCGAGTTCGAAGGCTTCGTCAGCGTCGAGCTGATGGAGGCCGGTGGGCAGCCGGAGAGAGCGGCGCGCAAGAGCATCGCGGCTCTGCTTGAGTGGCTGCAGCAGGCACGCGGGCGGCCCGATCCGGCGGCTCCCGACAGCCGAAAACCTGTTCGGACAATCCCGGCTGAGAGCAACGGCATCGATCTGAGCCATCCGCTCGGACGGTGATGTCCGGTTGCGCACCGCGCCGAGGGCGGTCTCACCGATTGTTCCTCGGCGGCGGTGCCGAAGCTCTTGTACACGCCGCCCATGCCTCTCGCGCCATCCCGGCGCTTGAAGGGCCCGCTGGCATCCGGCGAGGTATGACCCATGGCCATTGGAAGCACTGAGATCACCTGGAGCTTGCTGGTGCTGCTCGGATGCCTGTCGGGCTTCCTCTCCGGTCTCTTAGGCATCGGCAGCGGCATGATCCTGATCCCAGCTCTGATCGTCAGCTTTCCCCATCTCGGCATTGTCGGTCCGGCGACAACGCGGATCGCCATGGCCACCTCGCTCGCGGTGATCATCCCGACCTCGATCGCCAGTACGCAGATGCATGCCCTGAAAGGCTCTATCGACTGGCGGCTGCTTCTCCTTTTCGGTCCAAGCATCGTAGCGGGAGCTTCGATCGCTCCGGTCTTTGCCGGCAAGGTGAGCGGCCCCTGTCTCACCGGCCTCTTCATTCTCTTCGCGCTCTATCCCGCCTGGGGCGCCATGCGCAGCCGGACGGCACCGAAAAATATCCCCGCTGCTGCCGGGCACAGCGGCCCGTTCAAAATGGCGGTTGCAGGCCTGATCGGCGGTGCTTTTTCCGCCATGCTCGGCCTCGGAGTGGCGTTCTTTTCCGTGCCGATGCTCTCCCGTTTTACCTCCGTCCAGCGCGCCATCGGCACCGCGGCGGCTCTCGGCCTGCCGATGGCGATTGCCGGCGCCATAGGCTATCTGCTTGCGCCGACGCCGGCCGAATGCCGCTCAGGCTGCGCCGGCTTCATCTATCTGCCGGCCGTCGCGGCGATCGGCATCAGCGCCGTGCTCGCCGCCCCCATCGGCGCCCGGCTGACCCAGATCCTGCCGATCGTCGTTCTGCGCCGCCTGTTCGGCGTCTTTCTGATCGCCGCGGCCGGCTACCTGACCTACAAGACGCTGCCGATCGTCCCGGCCGTTCGCGCCTCACAGCAGATCATCGCCGCCTGGCTGGCTCCCGCCGCCCGGTTCGTGCCGGTCGCGGCCGAGATGCCGCGCTGGCTCGCCCAGCCAGTCGACGGACGAGACCGGGCGCTCGCTGCTCGCCTCGCTCCTCAGCGCGTGCCGTTTGCCCATGCCGAGATCGGACCGGCCAGCCTTTCAGCGGAGAGTCTGCTGTTTCTCACGGCGGCAGGCGCGGCTCATCTCTCTTCTCTTCAAGCCATTGCCGCAGGCGCCGCGGCGAAGGCTTTGCTACCCGACGCCGTTGACGCCGGCTCCGTTCCGATGCCTGAGCGCGCCTTGCGCCAGGTCGATCGGAAAGGCGATGCCAAACCGCGCGCCGGCAAGCGTCGGACGCATCAGCCGGCCCGGACCGTCACCATAGCGTTGCCGGAGAGATATCCGAGCTGTCCGGGAGAATCTGCAACGGCAAATCGTCAGCACAAGGAACAGCTGGTCGATCGCCTCGGCTGCCGGGCCACCCCACCGGCGCCGGCAGACGCTGCAGCCTCGGCATTCAACCCTTTCGTCTTTCCCGCCTCGCAATAGCGGCGGGAAGCCAGCCCCACGGAGAAACCGAACATGAAGCATGATCCTGGAGATAAAAGAGTAAACGCGATCGCACCTGAGCGGGCCGAGAGGCTGGCCCGCGAGCTGAGCCAGGAGAGAGTCGCCTTTCTTGGCGATCAGACCCGTCCGCCCAAGCCGCGCAAGACGGGGCTGACCGCCATCATCGATCCCGGCTTGCCGATCGCAGCCTTCGTCGATCTTATCCACTCGCATCACGCCTGGATCGACAGCGTCAAATTCGGCTGGGCGACGGCGCTGGTGACGCCCCGGCTCGATCAGAAGATCGCCGTGCTGCAGCACCATGCCATTCCCTTCTGGTTCGGCGGCACCTTATTCGAGCGTGCCTATGCCGAAGGACGGCTTCCCGACTTCCTCGCCTTCGTGCGAGAGCATCGGGCGCCCTATGTCGAGATCTCCGACGGCACCATCAGCCTGCCTGCCGCGGCGAAGCTGAAACTCATCCGCGAACTCTCGCACGAGTTCCTGGTGCTCTCCGAGATCGGCAAGAAGGCCAGCACGCTGGAGCCGGATCCGGCGGCCTGGCGCCGGGCGACCTGGACCGAGCTCGAGGCGGGCGCGCGCTGGGTCATCCTCGAAGGCCGCGAAAGCGGTACTGCCGGCCTTTATGAACCCTCCGGCACACCGCGCATGGGGCTCATCGAGGAGATCCTGGCAGCCAGCCTCAGCCTCGATGACCTCTTCTTCGAGGCGCCGCAAAAGCATCAGCAGGCCTTCTTCATCAACAGCATCGGGCCGAGCGTCAATCTCTCCAACATCGGCCCCGGCGACGTCATCGGCGTCGAGACGCTGCGGCGCGGGCTGCGCAGCGACACCTTCGCCAGCCCATCTGAGAAGCCCGCCTCAAGCCTCAACCCAGCGGAGTGAGCCATGAGCATCTTTCATCTCGCCATCCCCTCGCACGATCTCGAGGCCGCGACCCGCTTCTATGGCGAGATCTTCGGGGCACAGCCCGCCCGCCGCTATGGCGACCGGCAGACCTTCAACTTCTTCAGCCATCAGCTGGTCTGCCATCTCGATCCGGCGTTCACGCCCGATCCGGAGCCTCTGAAAAAACCCTATCCGCGGCATTTCGGGGTGACGGTGCTCGAGCGCTCGGAGGCCTACGACACTTGCAAGGAGCGAAAGCTCGAGCACCTCTCGGCTCTCGTCTGGCGCTTCGGCGGCAAGCCGGAGCGGCATCTGACCTTCTGGACGGCCGATCCCTCAGGCAACGTCCTCGAATTCAAGTGGTACCCGGATCTGCGCTACATCTATTGAGCGGGGCTGAGATCCGATGGAGCCGAACCTTGCCAGGATCGAGCGCTCGCGGCGCATCAGCGAAAAGCTCGAGCGTGAGCTCGGACCGCTGGTGTTTGCCTGTCTCAGCGACCCGGATGTGCTCGACATCATCCTCAATCCCGATGGCACGCTGTGGGTCGAGCGGCTGGGACGCTCACCCGAGCCGCTCGGCGAAATGCCGCCCTATCAGGCCGAGGCGCTCATCGCCACCGTCGCCTCGGAAATGCGCACCACCGTTACCGCCGAGACGCCGATCCTTGAATGCGAGCTGCCGCTCGACGGCAGCCGCTTCTCCGCCGTCATCCCGCCGGTCGTCTCGGCGCCCTGCTTCGCCATCAGGCGGCGCGCGGGCAAGATCCTGACGCTCACCGACTATGTCTCGGCCGGCATCATCAGCCCATCCCAAGCG
This sequence comes from uncultured Alphaproteobacteria bacterium, assembly GCA_963798805.1. Taxonomy (GTDB): domain Bacteria; phylum Pseudomonadota; class Alphaproteobacteria; order Rhizobiales; family Rhodomicrobiaceae; genus CAVZCK01. Next base: position 260,823 of record CAWCVC010000009.1, on the reverse strand, counting down.
GCGCGGCTTGCCCATGCGATCGAGGAGCGCCGCAACGTCCTCATTGCCGGCGGCACCGGCTCGGGTAAGACCACGCTCGCCAATGCCCTTATCGCCCACATGGCCGAGCGGCTTACCGAAGACCGGCTGGTCATCATCGAGGACACCGCCGAGCTCCAATGCGCGGCGCCGAACGCCATGATCATGCGGGCAACCAGCACCGTCAGCCTGCAAAGGCTGGTGCGCGCCACCATGCGCTTCTCGCCCAAGCGCATCATTGTCGGCGAGGTGCGCGGCGGCGAGGCGCTCGAGCTGATCAAGGCCTGGAACACCGGTCATCCCGGCGGCGTCGCCACCATCCATGCCAACAGCGCCCGCGAAGCCTTGGCAAGGCTTGAGGACCTCATTCGCGAGGCGACCGACGCCCCGATGCGGCGGACCATCGCCGCCGCGGTTCACTTCATCGTCTTCATCGCCAAGACCGCAGGCGGACGGCGGGTCGAGGAGCTGCTGCGCGTCGAGGCCTTGAGCGGCGAGACCTACCAAACCAGCCCGGAGGATTAAGCCATGCGACGAGCCATTGTGGTGATGGCGCTTATTGCCATTCTGATCGATCCGAGCCTTGCCATCGCCAGCACCGCCGGCGGTTCTCTGCCCTGGGAGACGCCGCTGCAGGCCATTCGCGACAGCGTCACCGGCCCCGTCGCCTATGCCATCTCGCTGATGGGCATCGTGGTGGCCGGCGCCATGCTGGTGTGGGGCGGCGAGATCGGCGAATTCGTGCGCCGCATCATCATGCTCACCTTGGCGATCTCGCTCATCGTCTTTGCCGCCAACATCCTTGCCACCCTCTTCAATGTCAGCGGCGCGGTGATCCCATGAGCACCTTGAGGCGCACCGCCATCCACCGCGCTCTCAACCGCCCCAATCTCATCCTCGGCGGCGAACGCGAGCCGGTGCTGGTCACGGCCATTCTCTGCGGCGGGGTGGCGGTGTCGGCGCTGAATATCGTCGCCGCCATCATCGGCCTTGCCGTCTGGCTGATCGCCATCGGCTTTCTGCGCATGATGGCCAAGGCCGATCCGCAAATGTCGAAGGTCTATCTGCGCCAGCTGCGCTATCCCGCCTATCTGCCGGCGCGCTCGCGGCCTTGGGCGAGGGCTTAACCCGATGCTGGCGCTGAAACAGTTCCGCGACAAGGCGAAGGGCGTTGCCGACCTTCTCAACTGGGCAGCGCTCATCGATGAGGGCATCGTGCTCGGCAAGGACGGCTCGCTCCTGGCCGGCTGGTTCTTTCGCGGGCCCGATGCCGCCAGCCTGACCGCCAGCGAGCGTAATCAGCTGACCGCCCGGGTGAATGCCGCCCTGGCCCGGCTCGGCGGCGAATGGGCCTTGTGGTTCGACGCGGTGCGGCTGCCGGCAGCCGCCTATCCGCCCCGCTCGGCCTCGCATTTCCCCGATCCGATCAGCGCCCTGATCGATGCGGAGCGCCGCGCGCAGTTCCTCAAGGAGGGGGCGCATTTCGAGACCGAGCACGCGCTCATGCTGATGTACACCTCGCCGCTCAGGCGGCAGACCAAGATCCTCGATGTCATCTATGATGATGATGGCGAGCGCCAGGCCGTTCCGCCGGGCGAGCGCCAGATCGCGGTCTTCAAGCGCTCTTTGACCGACATCGAGGACGGGCTCGGCGATCTGTTGCGGCTGCGGCGCATGGGCGGCTTTGAGACGACCGATGCCTTTGGTCGCCCGCATCTCCAGGATGAGCTCATCAACTATCTGCAGTTCTGCCTGACTGGCGTGCTGGGCGGCCTCAACATCCCGCCCTGCGCCATGTATCTCGATGCGGTGATCGGCGGCCAGGAGCTCTGGCCGGGCGATACGCCGAGGATCGGCGAGCAGTTCATCGCCTGTCTCGCCATCGAGGGCTTTCCGCCCGAGAGCTTCCCCCTGATGCTCTCGGTGCTCGACGATGTGCCGGTCGCCTATCGCTTCTCGAGCCGCTTCTGCCCGCTCGATGCCATCGATGCCGCCCGCGAGCTCTCCCGCTACCGGCGCAAATGGCTGCAGCTGAAGCGCGGCTTCTGGGCGCAGGTGTTTCGCACTCAGACGGGTCCCGTCAATGAGGACGCCGCGCTGATGGCCGAGGAGACCGAGCGCGCCCTCAGCGCGGCGAGCAGCGCCCTCGTCAGCTTCGGCTTTTACACGCCGGTGATTGTGCTGATGGGAGAGCATCGCTCCGAGCTTGGCGAGCATGCGCGGCTGATCGCCAGGCAGATCCGCAGCCTCGGCTTTGCCTCAAGGGTCGAGACGGTGAACACCATGGAGGCCTGGCTCGGCTCGCTCCCCGGCCATGCGTTTGCCAATGTCCGCCGGCCGCTGATTCACTCGCTCAATCTGGCCGATCTGGTGCCGCTCTCGGCGAAATGGCCAGGGCTCGATCAGAACCCGAGCCCACTCTATCCGCGGGGCTCGCCGCCGCTCATGCATGCGGCAACCGGCGGGGCGACGCCCTTCCGCCTCAATCTGCATGTCTCCGACGTCGGCCACACGCTGATCTTCGGGCCGACCGGTTCGGGCAAGTCGGTGCTGCTCGCCATGATCGCGGCGCAGTTCCGCCGCTACGCCAGGGCCAGGATCACCGTCTTCGATAAGGGCCGCTCGATCTTCGCCCTCGCCGCAGCCTGCGGCGGTGAGCATTACGATCTGGGCGATGAGACCGCGCCCGGCCTTGCTCCGCTCGCCCGGCTCGACAGCGAAGCCGATGCCGCCTGGGCCGAGGACTGGATCGCGGTCGCCCATGAATTGCAGACCGGCCGCCATCCAACGCCGCGGCAGAAGCAGGAGATCCACCGCGCCGTCACCCTGATGCGCCAGGCGCAAGGTGGTGGCCGCACGCTAACCGATTTCCTCGCCACAGTGCCGGATACCGAGATCCGCGAGGCACTCGCTTCCTACACGATCGAAGGGCCGCTCGGCCGGTTGCTCGACGCGCGTGAGGACGGCCTCGCCGAGAGCGATTTCTCGGTGTTCGAGGTCGACGAATTGATGGGGCTCGGCGAGCGCAGCCTCATTCCGGTGCTGCTTTATCTCTTTCGGCGGTTCGAGCGCTCGCTCGACGGCTCGCCGGCCCTGCTGCTCATCGATGAAGCCTGGATCATGCTGGGTCACCCGGTGTTCCGCGAAAAAATCCGCGAATGGCTGAAGGTGCTGCGCAAGGCCAATTGCGCCGTCGTCCTCGCCACGCAAAGCCTTTCCGATGCGGTGAACTCGGGCCTCTTCGATGTGCTGCTCGAGGCCTGCCCGACCAAGATCCTCCTCCCCAATGAGGAGGCGGACAAACCCGGCTCAGGATCGGTGCTCGGTCCGCGCGACATCTATGCGCTTTTCGGCCTCAACGAGGCCGAGATCGCCATTCTCCAGAGCGGCATCAAGAAGCGCCATTACTACGCCATCTCGCCCGAGGGACGCCGCCAGTTCGAGCTGGGACTCGGCCCCATCGCCCTCGCCTTCGCCGGCGTTTCCTCGAAAGAGCAGATCGCCGCGATCAAGGCCCTCAAGGCCCGCCACAGCGAGGCCTGGCCCTCTCTCTGGCTCAAGCAGAATGGAGTGAGCAATGACCCGATTGCGTAAAGCCTGTCATTTGGCTTGTGTCCGTGCGGCAATCGCCGTGGGCTTGCCAAATCATCCGGCCACTGCGCTGGTCGTCACCTGCGTCAATTGCGGCACCGAGCTCACCCAGCTCGCCAACAATTTGCAGCTGGCCGATCAGCTGGCGCGCCAGGTCCAGCTGGTTGAGGAGGTGATCAAGCGCTATCAGACCATGGTCCTCAACACGACAAGCCTTGATCAATTCCACTTCGGCAACGCGCTGGGCGAGATCCGTCAGGTCACCGCCCTGCTCGATCAGGCCAAGTCCCTGTCCATCACCTCGGCCGATCTCGACGGCAAATTCGCTGCGAAATACAAGGACTATGATGCCTATCTTCGCGACAAGCTCGATCCGCAAGGCTTGGCCGGCAAATATCAGCAGTGGTCGGAGGATACCAGCTCGAGCGTCCTGACGACGCTCAAGGCCGCCCGGCTGCAGGTCGGCCAGATCGAGGGCGATGAGGCAAACCTGTTTGCCGAGCTCGAGCGGCTGTCGACCACCGCCGAAGGCCGGATGCAGGCGCTGCAGGTTGGCAATCAGATCGCCCTTGCCACCGCGCGACAAACCCAGAAGCTGCGCCTCATCATCCTCACCCAGTTGCAGCTGCAGGCCAATTTCATCCAGACCCAGACAGATCGCCAGGCCGCCGAGGGCGCCGCCTATCACACCTTCGTCACCACCGGACGCGATGCCATCAAGACCGGCGACGCCAAGGGCTATTGATCATGCTGAACCCCAAACAGCTTGCAATCATCGGTCTCCTCTTTGCAATCGTCGCCATTGCGTTTTCGGGCGATGCCGTGGCGCAGACGCGCTGCGCCATCGAAGCCAACAATGCGCTCGATTGCATTCTCGACAGCTTTCAGGCGACGACGCGGAGCTGGCAGGCCAGGCTCGCCGGTCTCGCCATCCGCCTGTTCTGGATCCTCGCCGCCATCGAATTCAGCTGGGCCGCCATCCAGCTTGCCTTTCGCGGCGCCGATCTCGGCGAATGGCTGGCAACTCTCGTCAACCAGGTGCTGTTCATCGGTTTCTTTGCGGCGCTGTTGCAATTCTCGGCCGATTGGGCGAGCGCCATCGTCAAGAGCTTCCAGGAGGCGGCCAATATCGCCGGCGGCGCCAATCTGCTCCGCCCCTCCGATATTTTCGATGTCGGGGTGAAGCTGGCCACCGCCCTTTACGATGCCTCGAGCAATTGGAACCTCGTCCACAATCTCATCCTGGTCGTCGCCGGCTTCTTCATCCTGATCTCCTTCGGCCTCATCACCGCCTCGCTGATCGTGGCGCTGGTTGAATCCTATATCGTCATCTCGGCGGGTGTTTTGTTCATGGGCTTCGGCGGCTCGCGCTGGACCAAGGATTACGCCATCCGCATCTTCCAATATTGCATGAGCGTCGGGGCCAAGCTGTTCGTCATCCAGCTGCTCGCCGGCCTAGCCATCGCCATTGTCGAGCCCTGGGCCTCGGTCGCCGCCGGCGCCTCATCTCTCTCCTCGGCCTCGCTCACCAGCATTTTCGTGCTGGTCGGCATCTCCATCATCTTTGTCGCCATCACCCGGATCATTCCCGACATGGTGCAGGCACTGATCAACGGCACCAGCGTCGCCAGCGGCTTCGGCCTCTACGCCACGGCTGCTGGCGTTGCGACCGGCGCCGTCGCCGGCGTCATCGGCGGCGCCATGGCAACCAGAAGCGCGGCCCGGCTCGCCGGCGAGCAGCTCACCTCCGCCGACGCGGAGGGGACAGGTCCGCGGACACCGCTCGGACGGGCGGCTTACACTCCGGCCAACACGCTCGGCAATCTCGGCCGCCAGGCGGTGATCGAGATCGGTGGTCGTCTCGGCGGCCGCATGGCGAGATGGTCGGACGCCATGGATGCCGAACGTCATCGCCTCAACGCCAAGCGCCGCGCCGAAAACCGCAGCAGTGCAACCCGGCAAATGCGCGTCGACAAAGACGCCGGCGCAGGTCCGAAACCGGGCGGTGGCGACCAGCAAGGCTGATCGCCCGTTCGCGCGCCAAGTCTCACGGAACCGGAGGATCTTCCGATGACGCCTGTCGATCGGGGCAAGCCGCCCCATGGTCTCAATCCCTATCTTGCGGCAAGGCAGGAGTGGAATGAGCGCTATGGCAGCTATATCGCTGAGGCCCATGCCTGGCGGCTGACGGCCCTGATCGCACTCGTCATCGCCGCGCTGGCGACCGGCGGCCTGGTCATGGTCGCCAGCCAGAACCAGGTCGTCCCCTATGTGGTCAAGGTCGACAAGCTCGGCTCGGCCATCGCCGTCACCCGCGCCGACAAGGCCGAGCGGCCGGATGAGGCCGTCATCATCGCCCAGCTCGCCCGCTGGGTGACGGCGGTCAGAAGCGTCTATGTCGATGCCGCGGCACAGCGAGCCCTGATCAAGGAGAGCTACGCCATGATCAACCGCCGCGGCGATGCCTTCGGCGCCCTCAACGACTATATGCGCGGCCACGATCCCTTCGAGCGCGCCAAGACCGAGACCGTCGCCGTCGAGGTGGAATCGGTGCTGCCGATCTCGAGCGACAGCTGGCGGCTGGAATGGCGGGAGGAGCTGAGGGGCCGGGACGGCGCCCATGTCAGCTCCAGCGACTATCAGGCGACCGTCAATATCAGCTTCAATCCGCCGACGGATGAAGCCATGCTCAAACTCAATCCCAGCGGCCTTTACATCAACGCCTTTCATTGGGCGCGGCGGCTCTAATTAGGGCGCCAGAAGAGGGGGCACATCTCATGAGACCAGTCATCCTGATAATTGCCTTGACGGCGCTGCCGGCGCCGGCCGCCAGGGCCGAAAATTATCCAGCCGTGTCATCCTGGAAGCCGGTGCTGACCGACAGTGCGAAGGAGAGCGGCGCAGCGCCGGCGCGGCATCAGCTTCCGCCGCCGCCCATCACGCCGCTTGCGGGCCCCAATCCAAGGCTGACGCCGAAGGAACGGCGAGGCCTGCTCTACGGCCGCGAATGGGCGAACAGCCCCGATGGGCCGGCGCGGGGCGAGGACGGCAGCGTCGTCTTCGTCTTCGGCGCCACCTTGCCGGTTCTCGTCTGTGCGCCGCTCTATGTCTGCGATCTGGTGCTGCAGTCAGGTGAGACCGTCAACGATATCCATCTGGGCGATGGCGTGCGCTGGCAGGTGACGCCGGCAACCCAGGGCGGCGGAGCGACCACCACCACCCATGTGATGATCAAGCCGACCGATATCGGCCTCATCACCGACCTCGTCATCACCACCGACCGGCGGGCCTACACCATCCAGCTCGTCAGCCGGCGGATGGATTGGATGCCGCGCGTCTCGTTCTATTATCCCGATGATGTGCGGGCGCAGTGGAACAGCTATCAGGCGCATCAGGCCGGCCTGCGCCAAGCCGCACTCAAGGCGGAGCCAGAGCCGAGCGCCGCCAGTCTCGACTTCGGCTATGAGATCTCCGGCGACCACCCGGCCTGGCGGCCGATCCGGGTCTATTCGAATGGGGCCAAGACCTATATCGAGTTCCCGGCCGAGATCGCCCATGGCGATCTGCCGGCCCTCGTCGCCCTCGGCGATGATGGCGGCCTCTTCACCGAGCCGAGCCAGCAGCTCGTCAATTACCGGTTCGTCAACCACCGCTTCGAGGTCGACAAGCTGCTGGATCGGGCCGCGCTGGTCAGCGGTGTGGGCTGGGACCAGGTGACGGTGAAGATCATACGCCAGAGGAGGCCGTGATGATGGGCACGGTCCGCCTTTCTGTCGGCGTCTCGCTGCTGAGGGCCATTTGTGTCCCACCGAGAGGGAATCGGTTCGCGTTGCTCATCCGTCGCAGCGTGGATCGTCAATCGCCAAGGCTGCGGCCCTTCCTCTTCGTCTTTGTGCTCCTGGCGAGCGCCTCGCTCGGCGCCTGCGCTCTCCTGCGGGCGAATGCGTCTTTGCGTGGCGATCTGGCGAACGCCGACGCGACTGTCATTGCCGTGGCCATCGTTACCTTCATCACGGATCGGATCGCGCCAGACGACAAGTCGATCCTTCTCGAACCATCCATCGATGATGGAGGGGACCGGCTGGCGACAAGCCTGGCATCGCAGCTCGAGGCACGAGGCTATCGGTTCGAACGGGATGCAGCCAACAGCCCGGATGGCCATCACCTGCGCATTCTCATGCCTGTCTATGGCGGCGGCTATTTGCTGCGCATCCGGCTCGACGATGCCGAGGCCTCGACTATCCTCTCGCGTAGCGCCGACGGGCAGCTCATTACCGGTGCGCCTCTCAGCGTGCAGGAGGCGGTGCGATGATCGGGAAGGACGTCGAGCCGGATCAGGACCTCCTTGGCCGCCGGCCGAAACGCGGCGACGGGGTCAGACGCCTCAACCGCGTGCCGCTCCTCATCGCCGCGTTGATGCTGTTGCTGATCCTTGGAGCCGTCACCTACACCTATCAGATGCGGCTCGCCGAGATCCGGCGCAAAGCCGCCGAGGCGGAAACCCGCCCCGAGCCCGCCAATCTCAACCATCTCTTCGACGATGTCCCGGACGGTGGGCTGATTCCGGCGAGGCAATTCCCGGTCGCGCCGATGTCGAAACCGAGGGGCCCGACGCAACAGCCGCCGCCCCTCCCCCAACCAACCGAACCTTATGCAGAAGGGTGGCAGCGCTATGCCGAGGAGCGCCGGCGGCTGATCGAGCTGCGCAATCAGCGCCTGCGTCAGGCAGTTGCGGCACCGACGAAGATCCAAGGCGGGACGGGGCACGGCCTCTGCAAAGACAGGCTGCGCAGCCGGCCAGCGAGGGCGCACAGCCAAGCCTGAGCGGACAGCTCGCTTCGCCTTATGTCGCCGACGCGCAGCGGCAGCACCAGCTGGCGGTGGGTGAAAGGGAGGAGGACGTCAACCATGCCGCCGAAAAGCGTGCCTTTCTGAGCGATCGGACCCCACAGGGTCACGACAGCAATTATCTTCCCGGCGGTCGGGCGGCGCCGCTCTCGCCTTACGAGGTGAAAGCCGGAACTGTGATCCCGGCCATCCTCGTCGGCGGCATTGACAGCGATCTGCCGGGCCAGATCATCGGCCAGGTCACCGAGAATGTCTATGACAGCGCCACCGGCCGCTATCTCCTTATCCCGCAAGGCTCAAAGCTGATCGGCGCCTACGACAATGCGGTCACCACCGGCCAGCAGCGCGTGCTGGTCGCATGGACCCGCATTCTCTATCCGGACGGCTCCTCCGTCGATCTTGGCAAGATGCCGGGCACCGATGCAAGCGGCCTCGCCGGTTTCCATGACAGGGTCGACAATCATTTCTGGACCATGTTCGACAACGCGCTCCTAATGTCGGTGTTCTCCGCAGGCATCCAGATCTCCCAAGGTGGCCAGAACGCCGGCGCGAACGGCGTCAACACCCAGCAAAGCATCTCCGCCGGCCTCGGCCAGCAGCTCGGAGAGCTCGGCCAGGAGATGGCCCGGCGCAATATCCGGATTCAGCCAACCTTGGAAATCCGCCCGGGCTACCGCTTCACGGTGATGGTCACGAAGGACATCGTCATAAGGCCGTGGCGGAAAGGTTGAGCTGCTGATAGGGAGCACTGCTGTGCGGGCTGGTCTCTGACAGCCGCTCGCCAGGAGTGCCGATAGCATGTTTACGAGTACCAGCCTGGCGCGTCGTGATCCTTTGCCCTCCGAAGGCAGAGGTCGGACGTTCGAAGTCGTCTCGGGTGCGCCATTTTTTTATTATGTTTCAATGAATTGGACCAACAGCAGGCGAGCTGCGTTTGCAAGAAGCAAGGCGCCCGTAAGCGGTAGAGCTCACTTTGCTACTAACTGACTGACGCCAACTGCTGCAATTTCCCGTTGGATTCATTCATTTTCTGCGGAAGCGATCGTGCGATGGTGCGGCCGCGCAGTTGAGCGTTGCCCCCGTAGGCAGCGCTCAGGTTCGTGGTTGGACCGGCACAAACCTACGACCTCGGTTCCAGTCCAAGCGGGCCTGTTGTGAGGTTCGCGGCTTGCGCGACAAGAACGTGATTACGGCCGCCCTCGCAGTCCGACGCCTGGCGCGCCATTCACCTACGCAACGACCAAGGGGGCCGCTCGCGGGCTCGCTACGCTCCGTGACCTGCCCGACCTGGAAGCCCTCGAAGATGCAGGTTTGCTGGCTAGGCATAACGATGCAGCCACTGCGGTGCCACCAGGTGCCGCTGGCAAAAGGGATCACGATAACGAGGGTCAGCGGGAAAGGGTCTCGCGCTATGACCGACGCGCCCGGACGCGGGCGTCTCCGCGAGCTGTTTCGCCGCCATCAAGCACGACATCGTCAAGGATCTGTTCCTCAGGACTGCCACCAACCCACGTGGCCGCTCGCTGGTATTTCCTGAACCGCCTTCATTCTGGATTTCTACTGGAACGCCGCTCATAGGATTGGAGGTGCTCCTCAAGGCTGTTACACCGATTGCCAGCGCGCGCCCGAAGAGCATCTGCCGCGGGAAACTGACTTCGCGGCGCACCGAACCGCGCCAAGCGATGGAGGACGCCCTCAACGCGAAGACGCCGTTGGTCAAAACGCCCGACCTGAAGGATACGTTCGCCGCGCGGCCGTCGACGAGGGCGAGGAAGACCGCGGCTGCCCGAGCGATAGCAGCAGCCAGGAAAGCCGGTAACGCGGGGGGCGGCGTGACGATGATTTCGAGCGCGTGCGATGGGGGGTTGTGCCTTACCGGTGAAATCGGGGTGTCCAGCTTTCGATAAGCTCGTCTTCGCTTTCTGCATCGTCGTCCTCATCCTCACGGCCGATCGTGCCGGAAGAGAGGATAGTAAGTATCCTGCCGTACGTGCCTAGACCGATTGATTCTTCGGAAATGGTCTTGCCGGTCGTCCCGCCCAGCCAGTCCCGAACGTCGATCTCGTCCGCAACGTGTGCGCCGGCGCCTACATCGCCGGGCCGTGCTGCAAAGGCCGCGGTAGCGGTGCCCGCGGGCAGCTTCGTGCCCTTTCGCAACCAGGAGAGTTTGGGCAGGGTCTTCATGGCATCTGACATGAAGCAGTAGTCGATTGTGTCGCCGGTACTCACAATCACGGCGACCGCACTGCGCGTCAGCTCCGCATACCGGATAGCCGTCGCTGTCCGCGACGTGAGGCACTGGTCGGCCAATGCCTCGATCGCGCCAAGGCCATGTTCGAGATCGCCCATCGCCGCACGGAAGGGCGCTTCGGGCATCAGCAGTCCGGCGGCGAAGTGATCGGCTTCAAGTTCGTAGGGATCGGCCGTCACAAATCCCGCATGCGACGCGTGAACGCCATCTTTCAGGAGCTGATCGATATGTCCTTCAAGGAAGTAATGGCCCAGTTCGTGGCTGACGCCGAAGCGCTGAAAGCCCAGGCTTTGGACATGGGTTGCGTAAAGAATCCCGAAGCTGTTGCCGTGCCGAAGCAGCATGCCCGATACACCGGGCTCCGTGTCGGGCTTGGGCTGTACGAGGATATCCCGGCTCTCGGCAATCGTGAAAGGATCGACCGGCAGGGTCGAGAGCCCCTCCTTGCGGAGCAGGGCCTCTGCCGTCCGTCGTGCGATCATGAGCTGGAACGGGCGCCCCACTAACTCTTGTCCTTCCGCGTGTTGCGCTCCGCCAGCATCTTGAGGAAGTCCTTGGCGATTTCGCGGTCGTTGCCGCTCAGCCGGCCGATGTCGCGATAGAGCGGGTCTCCGGCCTGGGCCAGTTCGGGGCTATCGACTCGCCCCAGGAGATAGTCCGTCGTAATTTCCAGTGCGATGGCGAGTCGCCGCAGTGATTCGAACGAGGGCTTCCGGGTCCCTCCCTCAAAATGCCCGATCGTGGTGGCCGGCATATCGGCTTTCGCGGCCAGCTCTTCTTGGCTCCAACCCCTTAATTTCCGCGCCTCTCGGAGCCTTTTGGTGAAAATCTCCGAGGGGGTAGTCTCGTCAGCCATGTCTACTCCGGCAAGATAAACTTGACGGGTTTTTCGCCCGTCCGGTATATTCACCGACAAGTTGAACATGTCGAACCCGACAAGCGCAAGAACTTTGAGCGGCAGCCCGGGCTGCCGGAAGGACGCAGGCGATGAAGCATAATCCGGCGATCGATTTCGATGAGCGGCCCAAGGGCATCCAGAAGGTCAGAAGCTTGCCCGACCCGGCGCTGGGAGCGCTGTGGAACTCGATCATCATCGACGAGACGCTCAAGAGCCAGCTGCTTTCGCAGGCGGTCCTGAACTTCTCCGCCCGGCCGCACGTCCCCCGCAGCGTGATCCCGCTTCACGGCGTGATCCTACTTGTTGGCCCGCCCGGCACCGGCAAAACCTCGCTCGCGCGGGGGCTGGCCCACTGGGTCGCCGAATCCTTCAGTGGCGGAAAATTCCGGCTCTTGGAAGTAGAACCCCATTCTCTCGCCAGTGCTTCGCACGGCAAAACTCAACGCGCCGTCACCGATCTCTTCGCGCAATCCATCGCCGAGGCGGCTATGGCCGGTCCGACCATCGTGCTCCTGGACGAAGTGGAGACGCTTGCCGCCGACCGCTCGAAACTGAGCATGGACGCCAACCCCATCGACGTTCATCGGGCCACTGATGCGGTGCTGGTCCAGCTCGACGCCCTCGCGGAAGAACACCCGAACCTTCTGTTCGTCGCCACCAGCAATTTCTCCCAGGCGGTGGACAGCGCCTTCATGTCGCGCTGCGACCTGATCATGCCGGTGCCGCTTCCCGACAAGGCCGCCTGCGGGCGCATCCTCGCGGACTGCCTGAAAGGCCTGGCCCAGACCTATTCCGCCATCGGCAAGCTGTCGGCCGCGCCGAAGTTCGCCGCGTGCGCCGAGGCGTGCGTCGGTCTCGACGGCCTCGCGATCCGGAAGATGGTCGCCAACGCGCTGGCGGCGACGCCGCAGAACGCGCTGAACCCGGCTCTGGTCACGATCGACCAGCTCCTGTCGGCCGCGCAGGCTGCGCACAAGAGCCGTCTTGCGCTGCAGGATACCCGCTCATGAGCACTGTCGTCCGCCGCACGTTTCGCAGCATCCCCCCACAGGACCGCGCATGATACCTGGGGCGCGGTCGTGGAGCTGCTGACGCAGGGGCATAGCGGCACGGCACGCACCGAATTACTCGCCGTGGCGGGCGTCGCGGCGAGCCTCATCGCCGACCAGGCGCCGCGCGATGCCGCCATCGTCGTGACCTGCGACGGACCGCGCACACGCATCTACTGCCTGTACGACGACGATGCCATCGACGGCGGCGACGCCAATGAGGACCCGCTGGGGTTCGATCCTCTCAAGGGCGACTGGGCGGTCTCGCTGCCCTGTGCCGCGGAAGACCTCGCCTGGGTTCAGGCCGCGCTCAAAAAGCACAGCGTTCGCATCACGGCCCGCGACAGCGCGGAAACCACAGCCACCAAACAGGATGGTACCGCAGCAAGCACGTCGTCCGGTCTGGTGCTCGACACCAAGGGGTTTCTCGGCTCATGACCAGCGTTAGCGTCAACACCTACACCCATTCCGTCGTCTATGTTGCCGACAACATCCTCAAGAGCATGAAGGACATAATCAGGCTCAGCGGCCTCGATCCTTCCGGCCTCGTCGAAGACTGGGCCACCAACATGAGGGGCATCCAGACCTGGCTGTCTACAGGTGATCTCGAGACCGTCGTGCTCGAAATCTACGACCCGAAGACGGACAACCTGGTGGGCCGTTGGGATATCGACGTCGTCTACAGCACCGGCTTCGGTGGCGACGGCGGATTTTGGACCGATACCGATCAGATCCGGTACGCGGTGAAGAAGGCCGGCCTCCTGCCCAGTGAAGCGGGCTACCGCCTGTTGCTGCACACCAAGCCCGATCGACCCGACGTCAGCGGCTGGAGCCGCACGAGCTACCGCTCGACAGACGGTTTCATCCGCCACAGCCTCGGTTCCACCATCGAACATAACGGGCTGGGCGGCAGCACCGCCTACTGGAGGAAGAACTGATGCTGACGCTCGATGAAGCTTTCCGCAAGTTTAAGAGCCGGCTGGAGCTCAACGACAAGGAGCAGAAGAACGCGTCAACGCGTCAGCAGGAGGTGCGGGATTATCTCGACACCAAGTTTTCGATCGCGAACAGCTTCCTGACCGGCTCTTACGCGCGATACACCAAGACCAAGCCGCTCAAGGATATCGACATCTTCTTTGTGTTGAAGGCGTCGGAGCGCCATTACCGCGGTAAGGCACCATCCGTGGTGATCAAGGACTTCTACGACGCGCTGGTCGAAAAGGACGGTGAGAAGGCCGTGCGCAAGCAGAGCCGGTCGGTCAATGTCGATTTCGGCGTCGATGTCGATGCCGACGACAACACCGACTACCGCATTCTGAGCGTCGATGTCGTGCCGGCCTTCCCCGAGGGCGACGACTACGAGATTCCCGACACTGACAGCGGCGATTGGATCAAGACGAACCCCAAAATCCATGCGGAGAAAGCGACGGCCGCGCACCAGGCCCTTTCGAACGAGTGGAAGGGCCTCGTCCGCATGGTCAAATACTGGAACAACAATCCGCGTCACGGCCGGGACAAGCCCGTCAAGCCCTCGTTCCTCATCGAGGTCATGGCGCTGGAATGCCTCTACGGCGGATGGCAGGGGCAGTTCGACCGTGAGCTGCAGAGCCTATTCTCGACAATGGCTGACCGCATGTTCGATACCTGGCCGGACCCAGCAAGACTGGGGCCGCCGATCAGTAACGGCATGGACAACGCGCGCAAGCAGCGCGCACGCGATCTCCTGCTGCAGGCAAGCCGTGACGCGACCGCCGCCATTAATCTCGCCCGTCAGGGCTGCAACGGCGACGCGCTGAAGGCCTGGCGCGCGCTGTTCGGCCCGAAGTTCCCCTTAAGCTAAGGAGCCGCATCATGGCCGAATGGTCCCTGTCTCAACTGCTGGCTTCGCTGCATGAGGACATCCAGACCAAGCTGGCGATCGTCCGCAAGTCGATCCAGCACTCGGGTTCGAAGGGCGATGCCAGCGAGGAAGTCTGGCTTGAGCTTCTGAAGACATACCTGCCCAAGCGCTACGAAGCCGCAAAGGCGCATGTCGTAGACAGCAAGGGACAATTCAGCGAGCAGATCGATGTCGTCGTGTTCGACCGGCAGTACTCCCCCTTCATCTTCACCTACAAGGGCCAGACCATCATCCCGGCCGAAAGCGTCTATGCGGTATTCGAAGCCAAGCAGACGATCGATGCGGGGCTTGTAGACTACGCTCAGACCAAGGTTGCGAGTGTCCGTCGGCTTCACCGCACCAGCCTGCCCATCCCGCATGCGGGCGGAACCTACGATCCCAAACCCCCGATCGCGATCCTCGGCGGCACTCTTTCTTTCGAAAGCGAATGGAATCCCCCGATGGGCGCCGCGCTTGCTGAGGCGCTCAATGCCGGAACGGGCGACCGGCAACTCGATCTCGGCTGCATCGCCGCGCACGGTCATTTTGTGCGCGATCCGACGACGGGCAGTTATAGTTTCGAGCATGAAACGAGGGCCGCGACGGCGTTCCTTTTCAAGCTGATCTCGCGCCTGCAGTTTAGCGGGACCGTGCCGATGATCGACGTAGAAGCCTATGCGGAGTGGCTGGTGAAGTAGGGAGCGCCATGGGCGACGGGCATAACTTCCGGCAACTGCGCGACTCCATTCTCGCGCTCAGCGCCGCCACCGACTGGGAGGTTGCGCGTAAGGAGCGGAGCTTCGTTGATATCTCCGAGGCCGACGAACCCGAGACATGTTTGTGCAATCACTTACCCGTCATTGAAATCTGCACCATCTTCAACAGGACGACCGGGCATCGCGCGGAGATCGGCAATCGCTGCGTCAAGCGTTTCTTGGGTCTGCGTTCTGACCTTGTATTCGCCGCGATCAAGCGCATCCGCAAAGATATCGGAAAGAGCCTCAACGCCGACGCCATCGTGTTCTTTCATCGACGCGGCCTGCTCAACGCCTGGATGTGGATCGGCGCCACTGTGTGGCCCTACCGAGATAGGCAAAATCAACAACTTACGACGCCGATCGGCGTTGAAGGCCCGCGCTGATACGCACCGAACTCATCGACCAGCATTATATAGCTGCCGCGGGACACGACCAAGTTGCCCTAAAATCGGTCCCGTAATGGGTCTCCCAATCGAAAAAGAGACCGATTTGGGGGCGGTTTGAGACCCTAAGATGGCCCCGAAAGCGCCGATGAGTGCATCTCGGCCGCCGCAAATGACCCCTCAATGGGGCTGATAATGGCACTCTCGAAACGCTATGCTGTTGGCCGTGAAGCGATAAAGAGCCGGTAAGGCCCGCTTCAGCCGTCAAGACCGAAAACCCGAAAATGCCCTGTCCGGATTTTTCACCCGGCGGCTGCGCTCCGCCTGGTTGCGGGCGCATGTGTTGAAACCTGCCGCTTGAGGGGTGGCGATGTCCCACCGCGCAAAGTTCGTGAACGAGGCCCCCCTTCCGGAGCGCGCCGAGATCGATCTGCGCCTCGGCGAGCGCCCTACCGCCACGGACGAAGCCATCGACATCCTCAAGGAGCGCGGCGGGCTTTATGAGCGCAGCGGCGAGCTGGTCCGGATCGCCGGCTGTCAGATTCTCCCCGTCGAGGAATGCTGGCTGACCGACTACCTGGCTCGCCATATGCGCTTCTTCCGCTATAAGGTCTCCGGCGAGGATTGGCTGCGTCGCGAGGCCGATCCGCCGGGCTGGCTCGCCAAGACCGTCATAGCCAAGACGGCAGAGCGCGGCCTCCCCGAACTCGCCGGCATCATCACCGCCCCGACCTTGCGCCCTGACGGATCGCTCATCGACCAGCCCGGCTTCGATGCCGAAACCGGCCTGTACCTGCGGGGACGCGATTGGCCGGAGATCCCCACGGAGCCGAGTGTCGAAATCTTGCACAAGGCTTGGCGTAGCCTCTGGCGCCCCTTTGCCGAATTCCCTTATGCCTCGCTGGAGGATCGCGGCGCAGCGGTCGCCGCCATCCTCACCGCCACGGTCCGGCGCACCTTGCCGCGTGCGCCCGCCTTCAGCTTCGACGCCCCGAGCGCAGGCAGCGGCAAAACCCTGCTCGCCACCTGCATCGCCGAACTGGCCGGTGGCGAGGTCGCCGTCATCCCCGAATGCCGCAATGAGGAGGAATTGCGCAAGCGGCTTCTCTCCTCCCTCCGCGCTGGCCAGCCTTCGATCCTGCTCGACAATGTCAAAGGTCAGTTCGCCTCCTCAGCGCTGGAGGCTTTCCTCACCGACGATCACTATTCCGACCGCGTGCTGGGCGTCTCGCAGATGCTGCGGCTGCCAACCAATGTGCTCGTGCTCATCAGCGGCAACAATTTCGTGCCGCGCGGTGATCTGTGGCGGCGCATCGTCACCGCCCGGATCGACCTGAAAGCCGAACATGCCGAACGGCGCAGCTTCGCACTCGATGCCCGCCGCCATTGCCGGGAGCACCGCCAGGCGCTGATCGCTGCCGCTCTCATCCTGCTACGCGGCTTCATTGCGGCCAGCGGATCGCGGGCAACGCCCGATCGGCTCGCCTCGTTCGAAGCCTGGGATGATCTCATCCGCCAAGGCGTGCTCTGGCTGACACGGGAGGGCATCGCCGAGCTTGGCGATCCGGCCGCCTCGATCGCCGCCGCCAAGGAGCGCGAGCCCGAGCGGCAGAAGCTGGCGGCGTTTCTGGAGACCGCCGCCTCCATTATGGGAATCGCGCCCGACGGCAAACGCTGGCGCACCGGCGATCTGGTTCAGGAAGCCATGAACGCCCCTGTCTTTGACGAGGAGGCCCAGACGCTGCGCGACGTTCTTCTCGAAATCGCAGGCGAGCGCCACGCCATCAACCCGCGCATTCTCGGCCGCTGGATCGAACGCCACACCGACGACCGCTGCAACGGCCTGTATGTCGCCCGTGCCGGCGAGCGCGGCCGCGCCGCGCTCTGGCGGATCCAAAGAACGGAATGAGATCTGGCTTGGATCATATTGTTATGACGAAGAAAGTGCCGAAGTCGGAAGTCTCTCATGGCAAGATTTCTTGGTGAAACCGAAGCGGCAAAAACCCTCGGCATTCCGCTTTCGACTTTCAGAAGCTGGGTCGAGAGCGGACTTTTGCCGAAGGCGCTGCCGGATCTTGGCCTTTATGATATGAAAGCGCTCGATAGCGCTTGCGACAGGATTTCAGGACTGGGGTCGTCGGAAAACGCATTGGATGCGTGGCGGCAGCGGAGGACGGCAAGACATGGCTCGGGTTCGACTGAAGGGGGTGAATAAAGTCACAACCCGCCTCGCCGATGGCAGGCTCGTCACCTATTGGTATGCCTGGAAGGGCGGGCCAAGGCTGACCGGCCATCCCGGATCGCCGGAATTCATGCAGAGCTATGAGGCGGCTTACCGGCAGAAACGTAAGACCGATCCGGCAACCTTCCATTCGGTGATCGTCGGCTATAAGAAAACCCGCGAATTCAGCGATCTCGCTCCCCGGACGCAAAAAGACTATCTCAAACATATTGCCCAGATTGAGGTCACCTTTGCCGACCTGCCGCTCAAAGCGCTGGGCGATCCAAGGATCACCAGCGATTTTGTCGAATGGCGAGATGGCCTGGCCGCCGGCGACCGCCAGCGGGACTACGCCTGGACCATCTTGATGCGGCTGATTTCCTGGGCGCGCGAACGTGGTCAAACCACCTACAGGCCACCCTCGCGCCTCAAGAAACTTTACAAGTCAGATCGCTCCGAGAAGGTCTGGTTGCCGGATCAGATCACGGCCTTCAGGACCGCGGCCTCCGAACCGCTTTGGTGGGCCCTCGTCCTGGCATTAGAAACCGGACAGCGTCAGGGTGATCTCATTCGCCTGCCTTGGTCCGCCTATGACGGCCAGTGGATCAAGCTTCAGCAATCCAAGACCGGCATGAAGGTTGCCATTCCGGTCAGCCGCGACCTTCAGGCAACGATCGAGACGATGCCGCGCTGCTCGCCGATCATGCTGACGTCGAATCTGGGACGCCCCTGGACCAGCGATGGCCTCAGGACCTCATGGCACAAGGCCGCCAAGCGCGCCGGCATCACCGGACTGACATTTCACGATTTGCGCGGGACGGCCGTCACGCGGTTGGCGGAAGCGGGATGTACGGAGGCCGAAATTGCCGCAATCACCGGGCATTCGCTGAAGAGCGTCGGAGCGATCCTCGACCGTTATCTGGCCCGGACGAAAGGTCTTGCCTTGGCGGCCATTGCAAAGCTCGAAAAGAGCAGAACGTGAACAAACTTTCCCAAATGGATTCCCAAATGCTCAGCCTGCTCGGGCAAGAAATCAGCTAAGTTATTGATTTCTTTGGTGCCCAGGGGCGGAATCGAACCACCGACACGCGGATTTTCAGTCCGCTGCTCTACCGACTGAGCTACCTGGGCAGGCGTTGCGGCATGCCGTGCCGAACGATGAGGGGTTATAGGTAATCGCGGCCGACCTGTCCACCAAGAACGCCGCAAGCTGGGGCGGCCGGATCCCGGTTCGTCCTGAAGATACGATGCCCCGAAGCGTCTCGATATTAGCGCTGATCGGGGATCGCTCTCTTCTACTTTCATCGCAGCGGAACAAGATGCCCCCAACGTCTGAGGCTGTCTCAGAAAGCCTTTTCGCTTGCCTGCGCAGACCAAATGCCCACTAACTCGACTACCCGCCATTTTCGGGATCCGGCTTGGCGCCTGTCCGGGATCCGGCCTCTTCCCCGTCCTCGTCTGCATCGACCTGCCCCGGTATCGCATAGCGGCCGCTCAGCCAGCGGCCGAGATCGACATCGGCGCAGCGTTTCGAGCAGAAGGGGCGGTACTCCTCGCTCCGCGGCTTGCCGCAGACCGGGCAGCGCGGGCCGTGTTCTGAGGGCCGATCACCGTTGCCGGGCTCGTTCATCCCGCTTCCACCTCCGCGCGATTGAGCCAGTTGAAATAGACCGGAAATCCTTCGCCAACGAGGAGACTGACGACTTCCTTCAGCGGCAACCCGACCACATTGGAGTAGGAGCCGACGATCTTTTCGATGAAGGCGCCGGCCACGCCTTGGATCGCATAGCCGCCGGCCTTGCCGCGCCATTCGCCGCAAGCCAGATAGCTGTCGATTTCCTCGCGATTCAGGCGCTTGAGGCGAACGCGCGTCTCGACAGTTCGCATCCGGACGCTGCCCTCCGGCGTAACGACGCAGACGGCGGTGTAAACCTTATGCGTGCGACCGGAGAGGGTCGCCAGCGCCTTGGCCGCTTCGTCGAGATATTCCGGTTTTCCGATCGACAGCCGTCCGACCGCGACCACGGTATCGGCCGCGAGCACAAATGCGTCCTTCAGATCGGGTTCGCGCTGCAAACGCTCCTGGGCGGCGAGCGCCTTGGATTTGGCGAGGCGCTGAGCGAGACTGCGCGGACGCTCGCCCCTCTTCGGGGTCTCGTCGATCGTGGCAGGGCGGAGCGCAGTCGGCTCGATGCCGACCTGTTCGAGCAGAGCAAGCCGCCGCGGCGAGGCGCTCGCCAGGACGAGCTGATGCTTGGCGAGAATACGGCTCTTTCCCTTCCTGGCCGGTTTCGCAACAGGCGTTGCGTCGGATGTTGTCCCTATCAATGCGTTCAGTGCTGCAGCCTTGGGAAGGATCATGATCGGTGTCTATCCGGAAAGCGTTATCGGTTGACCTAATGGCGGCGGAAGCAATGACTTGCGCCAGAGATTGGCCGCGAGCGGGCTCAAAATCAAGGGCCTCGGCAGGACCATTCCCGCTGGATTTAGCGATGCACGCAAGCAGCGGCATGCTGGCGCCGCTTAAGGAGAAACTATGTTCACGATCGTTTATCTTCAACAAAGCTTACCTTTAGGCTAAGCAGAGTTCCCTAAAGTGGCCTTCCCGGTTTTGGGAAAAAACTCTGCGAAAACAAAAGAGTCTAAGCAGGCATTCGTTGGGTAACCAAGGAATGCCTGCTTAGACTTATCATCGGCCTAGAGCCGATTTTGGAAGTCAGAGCGAGAGAGTTGCGAAACATGTTGCTCATGAATCGGAAGATGTCGCAGCTCTTGATCGTCGACATACAAGATAAAGTATTCACACTCATTCCGGGACGGGAGAAAATCGTCGAAGCGACGCTCCGGCTGATCAACGTGGCGAAGGAGCTGGAGATCCCCGTTGCGGTTTCGGAACATTATCCGAAGGGTCTCGGCCCGACGATTGGTGAGCTGCGCACCAAGCTCGGCGGCAGCGCGGCCATTTTCGGCAAGCTGCATTTTTCGGGCGCCAAAGACGAAGCGTTGCGGCAGCATCTGGAAGATGTGCGCGACACCGGGCGCGGCCAGGTGATTATCACCGGCATCGAGACCCATGTCTGCATCACCCAGACCGCACTCGACCTTCTTGCCGACGGTTATGAGGTATTCATTGTCGCCGACGCCGTCGGCTCGCGCTCGGAACTGAGCCGCGAACTTGCTCTGTGGCGGCTGCGCCAGGCCGGCGCCGTTATCGTCGACAGCGAAATGGTCATTTTCGAATGGATCGGCAAAGCTGCGACGCCCGAATTCCAAGCCTTGATCGCGCTGTTGAAGGAAGCCGAGTCTCCTGCGATCGCCGACATCGAACCTGCCCCCGCCCCAACCTAAAACGAAGCTGAACGCCCCATTCATAAGCGGTTCAGGGGCAACCCGCCATTCTCCCTCTTGTCTGATCCCTGTGTCATCCAACGAACCTTTCCTCGGCAACATTCAGGGGCATGAAATACAGGGATTTCATGCCCCTTTCTTTTTCCCTCACCGCTTGCCTCTCCTTCCGTCTAAGTCTACGTTGCGCTCATGTAATGTTCGAACATTCAAGGAGAGCACCGTGGCATTCGAACTACCAGAGCTACCTTACGCTTATGATGCGCTGCAGCCCTATATGTCGGCTGAGACGCTCCAATATCACCACGACAAGCATCACAATGCCTATGTCGAGACCGGCAACAAGCTGCTTGCCGGGTCGGGCCTCGAAGGCAAGGCACTGGAAGACGTCGTGAAAGAGTCCTACGGGAAAATTCCGGCGCTCTTTAACAATGCCGGCCAGCACTACAATCACATCCACTTCTGGAAATGGATGAAGCCCGGCGGCGGTGGCCGTAAGCTGCCCGGCAGCCTGCAGGCGCAAATCGACAGCGATCTCGGCGGGTTCGACAAATTCCGCGAGGCCTTTATCGAGGCGGGCAAGGGACAGTTCGGCTCCGGCTGGTGCTGGCTGGCAATGAAGGACGGCAAGCTCGAGGTGATGAAGACGCCGAACGGCGAAAATCCGCTGGTTCACGGCGGCAAGCCGCTTCTCGGCTGCGATGTTTGGGAACATTCCTATTATATCGACTATCGTAATGCGCGGCCGAAATATCTGGAAGCCTGGTTCGACAATCTCATCAATTGGGAGCATGTCGAGCAGATGTTTGCTGCAGCCTGAACCGGCAGATCGCGCCAAAAGATCGGGCCGCCGTGTGCGGCCCTTTTTTGTCCACGCCTTTCCCATGCGCGGCGTTGGTGATAGGCATTTGGCCGCGGATCGGTTAAGCACGAAGAAGCATCAACCGGGCGGCTGGCATGGCGGGCACTGAAAGATTGCGGCACAGATCTCCGGCCGAATGGCTTCGGAGCGTGCGCGCTTTCGAAGCCATGCCGGAAGACGCGCTGAAACGGCTCTACGCGGAATGCCATCTGCAGACGATCGAGCGCGGAGAGACGCTGGTGAAAGCCGGCGAGGTACCGTCCGCGCTGCATGTCGTCACCTCGGGCCGTTTCCGCACCACCCAATTCGCAGTCGACGCGGCCAGGGCTGAAATGGGACCGGGCGCCGCTCTCGCCGAAAAATCGTTCTTCGCCCGGGAGCCGCATGAGACCACCATCTCGGCGGCGCGCAGCAGCATCGTGCTCAAGCTCGACTGGGAAAGCTTCAAGGCGCTCGCCGAAAGTGTGCCGGATGTCTGGCAGGGAACCCTGCGCAGCCTCATCCATGCCGAGAGCCAGCCGCGCATTCACGCCCGCCCGCGCCAGTTCGCCGACCGCGCTCGCTCGCTCGCACTCTGCCCCGCCGGAAACGAGCCGGTTCCCGCCGGCTTCGCCGACCGGCTTTCGGCGGCGATCGAACAGCGTGCCGATTGCCAGATCCTCTCATCCGAGGGGCTCGGCCAGGATCTGCCCGGCGGCATCGCGCTCGACGATCCACAGGTCGTTCATTGGCTCAAGGAGCAGGAGAGCCGGTTCGACGTCATCATTTTGCTGGCAGATCCAGAGCCAACCGCCTGGACCGAGCGCGCCATCGCAGAGGCCGACGAGATCTGCCTGATCGGCACGCATGACGGTGGGCGTCTTGGCACACCGGTTCCGCTGGGACCAGTCGAAGAGCTTGCCTTCGAATTGCGCGGTGCCGACGCCTGTCGGCTGGCGCTGTTTCACGATCCGCGCCGCGGCCCGACGATTGCGGGCACACGGCGCTGGCTCGAATACCGCCCCGTGCGCTCGCACCATCATCTACGGCCAAATCAGGCAAGGGATTTCGAGCGGCTGGCGCGGTTCCTGCTGGGGCAGTCGACCGGTTTCTTTGCCGCCGGCCAGGGCGTCTTCGGCGCGGCCTCGCTCGGCATCTTCAAAGCCGTTCAGGCTTCGGGTTTCGAGCCGGACTGCTTTGCAGGCGTAGGTGTCGGGGCGGTGATCGCTGCCTGCCTCGCTCTCGGCATGGATCCGGACGACACGGACCAGCTCGTTACCGAGGTGATGGTTGGGCGCCGCGCGCTTCGGCGCAAGAGTTGGCCGCGTTTCAGCCTCTACGACCAGCGCGCCCTCGACCGGCTGATCCTGAAGCATTTCCCCGACACCGATATCGCCGACCTCCCGATCCCCTTCTACGCCGCTTCGGCCAATCTCTCGACCGGCGAGCCGTATATCCATAATTCGGGCAATCTTCAGGTGGCTGTACGCGCCAATTGGGCGTTCCCCGGTCTGCTGCCGCCTTTCGTCGACGAGGAAGGTCAGATGCTGCTGGACGGCAGCCTGATCGACCCACCGCCGCTTCAGCCCATGCACCGCCTGAATGCCGGGCCCAATGTGGTAGCGAAGCCGGCTGTTCCGCCTTTCGGGAAGTCGCCGATCCGGTACAGGGACCTTACGGCCTGGCAGAAGCAGATGCGCCGCCGGCTGCCCTGGCAAAAGCCCGACCAGGACGAACCAACCCTGCCGTCCTTCGAGACGGTTCTCGTTGCCGCGCATGACAGGATCGGTGAGGATAAGGATTGGCTCGGCCCGCTCGACATGCTGCTCGCCGCACCCATTCCGCCCGGCACCGATGTCATGGCCTGGCGCGAACATGGGCGGATCAAGGATCGCAGCTATCAATGGGCGCTCGCCGAGCTTGAAAAGCGCGCCACCGCCGGTGACCTCCCGCTCGTGGCGGCGATTCCGGCAAGCTGACGAATGCCAATGACGGACCGTTCTGCCATCAGAATGCAGCACATTGCCGCCCAGACGGCCGTGAACCGGATGGGCGAGAAACGTCGTGACGCGGCCTGGATCGACGCGCAGCGCGCGTCGGGCGCTGCCCAATTCTATCTCGTCATCGATTTGAAGTTCGCCATCACGTCGCGCGATGATCACACCAATACCCATTTGCGGGCCTTTTCGGCGATGGATCTGCGTCGGGTGGGCATCGATCCATCGGGCGGCTTTTTTCTGGGCGTCCGAGAGGACGGCGCACCACTTTTCGCCGTGGCTCTGTCGCAGGCTGAGGCGGCGGTCCTGAAAGGCGGCCCCGACATCCTCGCGCCGCTCGTCGATCTGCGGTCGCTCGCGAATCAATCGGATATGCCGGCGTCAGAGCTGGCCCTCGCCGCGCAGGCGCGCAGTCTTGCCGCCTGGCACGCGACGCAACGCTGCTGCGGGCGCTGCGGCGGACGGACCTTGCCGCGCGACGGCGGATGGCGGCGGGATTGCTGGGCTTGCGGCCAGATGCATTTCCCGCGGTCCGATCCTGCGGTGATCATGCTGATCACCCATCACGACAAGTGCCTGCTCGGGCATGAGCCGCGATTCATGGACAAGATGTATTCCGTGCTCGCAGGCTTCGTCGAGCCGGGCGACGACATCGAAACCGCGGTGCGCCGCGAGATCATGGAAGAGGTGGGCGTCCGCGTCGGGCGGGTCGAGTATGTCGCCAGCCAGCCCTGGCCGTTCCCCCATTCGCTGATGGTCGGGTGCTGGGGCGAGGCGCTGAATACCGATTTGACGCTCGATATGGCGGAAGTGCCGGAGGCGCGCTGGTTCAGCCGCGAGGAGGTCGGCCATATGCTCGATAAAACGCATCCTGACGGGCTTTTCGTGCCGCCGCCGCTGTCCATCTCGCATACGCTGATTCGCGCCTTCGCGGAGGGAACGCTTCGCGGGGCGTGAAAAAACGGGCCGGCTAATTCGCCTCGGCTTTCATCCCGGCGCGAAAGGAGCTTGCAGGATAAACGCCTAGTATGCGGAATTCGGAGGAGAAGAACTGACACTCCTCCAGCGCCAGCGTGACGGACCTGTCGTCGGGGTGACCTTCGATGTCGGCGTAAAACATGGCCGCCCAGAAATTGCCGTCGACCATATAGGACTCCAGCTTCGTCATGTTGACGCCGTTGGTTGCAAACCCGCCGAGTGCCTTATAGAGCGCGGCCGGCACGTTGCGGACGCGGAAGATGAAGGTCGTCATGACCGGGCCGTTGCCGGACGGCGCATCGTCACGTTCGGCGGCTAATGTGATGAAGCGCGTCGTATTGTGCGCCGCGTCTTCGATATCGCCGCGCAGGATTTCGAGGCCGTAAATCTCGGCAGCCAGTTTCGACGCAATGACGGCCTTCGTCTTGTCGCGCTCCTCGGCAAGCATCCGTGCGGCGCCCGCTGTATCGGCTTCCGTCACGGGTTTCAAACCTAGTTCGCGTATGACGTTGCGGCATTGCCCGAGAGCGTGCGTATGGCTGTGGACGGACTTCAGATCCTCGAGTCTGGTTCCGGGTAGGACGAGGAGCTGATGATAGATGCGCTCGAAATGCTCGCCGACGATGTAAAGCCCCGAATCGGGCAGGAGATGGTGGACATCCGCCACCCGGCCGGCGACCGAATTCTCGATCGGAATCAGAGCATATCGGCCCTGCCCCTGATGAAGGCCGGCCAGCGCGTCTTCAAAGGTCGCGCAAGGGACAGGCTGCATGTCGGGAAAGGCGTTGAGGCACGCCAGATGCGAGTTCGCGCCAAGCTCGCCCTGAAACAGCACCGAATTCGCTGCCTGCGCGCTCAACTTCGATTTTCTGGCCGGAGCTTTCCTCGCCTTCTTAGCCATCCTCTGTGCGGCTGATGACATCGGCATTCCCTGATTTCAAGACACTGCCGCGACGACCCGCGGGGCGGAGACCGAGGCAAAATAGGCGCGAACGCGCTCCAGATCGTCCGGCGTGTCGACGCTCATCGGAACACTGCCGACCCGTTTGACGTCGATCCGCATCCCTGCCTCGAGCGCCCGGAGCTGTTCCAGCTTCTCGCGTTTCTCTAGCGGCGAGGGCGGCAGCTTGACGAAGCGGGCGAGCGCCGCGCGGCGGTAGGCGTATAGCCCGATATGAACGTAGAGCGGACCAGGACCGAACGGCGCAGGCGCGCGGGTGAAATAGAGCGCACGCAGGATTTCGCCGCTCTCCGACGGCGTGCCGATCAGCTTGACCACGCTGGGTTCGGTTACCGTCGAGGGATCGGTCAGCACTGCCGCGACCGTGGCGATATCCACGGCCGGATCATCGAGCGGCACGATGGTGTCGCGAATGAGCGAAGGCTCGAGCACCGGCTGATCGCCCTGCACATTGACGATAATGTCGATTTTGCCGGCGGGATCGATAAGATTGGCGGCCTCGAAGACCCGGTCCGAACCGCTGGGATGGTCGGCACGGGTCATCACCGCCTTGCCGCCAACCCGCACGATCGCCTCAGCGATCTCGGGGGCGTCGGTCGCCACTACAACGTCGCCCGCATCAGCTTCCATCGTCCGCCGCCAGACATGCACGACCATCGGCTCGCCGGCGATCTCGGCCAGCGGCTTGCGCGGAAGCCTCGTCGCGCCAATTCGCGATGGAATAACGATCAAGGCTCTTGCCATTTGCGCATCCTTTCCGTCTTATCTCCCCCCGTGGGCGCATGGCCGACGATAAGTGGGAGCCATGCTGAGACAATTCGCCCCTGTTCGGGGCTTTTTCTGCGCCACGAGCTGTCGTATTGGCAAGCAGGAAAATTCCCGGCATTCGGTAAGGCGAGCTGGTTAGACTGGCTTTGAAGGCGACAGCAAGAAGAAAGGGCCGCTTATGGACAAAATGACGGTCAATATGATCGCAGGGGCGACACTATCGGCGCTGCTCGTCATTTTCGGCACCAGCACGTTGATCAATATCGCCTATCCCACGGGCGGCGCGCCTCAACCTGCCGAAGAGGGAGCGGGCGCAGGCAGCGCGGGGGCGCCGGCGGAAGCGGCTGCGCCGAAGGTTCCGTTCAACACTCTGCTCGCCAAAGCCGACGTCAAGGTCGGAGAAAACGCGACGAAAGCGTGCCACGCTTGCCACACATTCGAGCAAGGCGGTCCGAACAAGATCGGCCCCAATCTCTACGGCGTCGTCGGCCGTCCCGTCGCCAGCCATCCGGGCTTTGCCTATTCGGCGGCTCTGAAGAAATTCGGCGGCAACTGGACCTACGACAAGCTGAACTGCTTCATCGATAATCCGAGAGGCTGCGTTTCGGGCACCAAGATGACCTTTGCCGGCATCAAGAAGGATCCCGAGCGCGCCGATGTGGTCGCCTATCTGCACTCGATCAGCCCGGATGCGCCTCCGCTGCCGGCCGCGGAAGCCGAGGCTCCGGCCAATGCCGCCGGCGGGCAGCCGGCGAAGGCTGCGGCTGCTGGCCCTGCGGCATCGGGCGGCAAGCCAGGCGCAGGGGCGGCCTCCGGCGGAGCAGCCAACGCCTCGTTCGATACGCTGCTGGCGAAGGCCGATCCGAAGGTCGGCGAAAACGCCACCAGGATCTGCCACACCTGCCATACCTTCGAGAAGGGCGGCCCGAACAAGATCGGCCCCAATCTCTACGGCGTCGTCGGCCGTCCGGTTGCGAGCCATGAAGGCTTCGCCTATTCGGAGGCTCTGAAGAAATTCGGCGGCAACTGGACCTATGACAAGCTTAACTGCTTCATTCAGAATCCGAAGGGCTGCGTGGCCGGCACGAAAATGGCTTACGCCGGCATGAAGAAAGATGCCGAGCGGGCCGACATCATCGCCTATCTGCACTCGATCAGCCCTGCAGCCCCGCCGCTGCCATCCGCCGCGAATACTGCTCCAGCCAACACTGGCGGCCAGAACGACGGCAAGAAGACTGAGACCGGATCGTCGTCGCACGGCGATGCGAAGAGCGAAGCCGAGGCCAGCGCCAATCCGAACGGAAATCCGGCACCGGCCGTCGCGCCGAAACAGAACTGACTGCGAATTTTTCGCCATCGCGACGCCGCCAGCCGCAATTGGCCGGCGGCGTTTGCATTCCGGCTGCGGCAATATGGAACACAATTCGTTTGGTGGGCTTTGCCTAATCGACTATGTTCCGCCGCACTTGAACGCGGCACTTCTCGGCGAATGAAAGATTTTTAATTTGGTCTCGGCCTGTCTCACGCTCATTCTAGACGACCTTAGCTTGCGTGGCTCAAATAGAGGGTCGCGATTGTTCCGGGAATTGAGACAAAGCATGATCACTCGGCTGCCGACGGGCCTGAAGTTTCTCGGCTTTCTAGTTGCGCTGTTCGCGTTTGCCGCCGCTTCGGCAGAGGCCGGCGAGAAGCTGAACGGTGTATCACTGATCGGGACCCCGAAATACGGCGCGGACTTCAAACACTTCGGCTACGTCAATCCGAACGCGCCGAAGGGCGGATCGGTCCGCTTGTCTGCAACCGGAACATTCGATACGCTCAACATCATTCCGTACAAGGGAAACAAGGCCGCCGGGCTCGGACTGATCTACGACCAGCTCATGGCCTCCAGCCTCGACGAGCCGTCCACGGAATATGCGCATCTGTCCGAATGGGTGTCCTATCCCGCCGATTATTCCTCCGTCACCTACAAGCTGCGCAAGGAAGCGCGCTGGCACGACGGCGAGCCGGTCACGCCAGAGGACGTCATCTTCAGCTTGAATGTGCTCAAGGCCAACAATGCGCAGTATGCGTTCTACTACAAGAACGTGACGAAGGCGGAGAAGACCGGCGACAACGAAGTCACCTTCTATTTCGACCAGAAGAACAATCGCGAATTGCCCCAGATCGTCGGTCAGCTCGTGATCCTTCCGAAGCACTTCTACCAGGAAGGCGGCGCGCGCGATCCTTCGAAGACCTCGCTCAACATGCCGCTCGGTAGCGGCCCCTATCGGATCAAATCCTTCGAGGCCGGGCGCTACATCGCCTATGAGCGCGTGAAGGATTATTGGGGTGCCAATCTGCCGGTCGAAGTCGGGCAGAACAATCTCGACGAGATCCGCTACGATTATTTCGGCGACCGGCAGGTCGCGTTCGAGGCGTTCAAGGCCGGCAAAGTCGACTATTTCAACGAGAATTCGGCGAAGAACTGGGCGACAGGCTACAACTTTCCAGCCGCTAAGGCAGGCAAGGTCATAACGCGCGGTGACATTCGCCTGAAGAACCCGGAGCCGATGCAGGCTTTCGTCATGAACACGCGACGCGCTAAATTCGCGGATCCGCGCGTTCGCCACGCCTTTAGTCTGATGTTCAACTTCGAATGGATGAACAAGACGCTGTTTTACGGACAGTATGAGCGCGTCTCCAGCTTTTTCGAGAATACCGAGCTTGCCGCGCAGGGCCTGCCCAAAGGCAAGGAGCTCGAGATCCTCGACAGTGTGCGGAACGAGGTGCCGCCGGAGGTTTTCACCAAGGAGTATAAGAATCCGGTCAATGACAGCAATTCGCTTGTCGACCGGCATA
This sequence comes from uncultured Alphaproteobacteria bacterium, assembly GCA_963798805.1. Classification (GTDB taxonomy): domain Bacteria; phylum Pseudomonadota; class Alphaproteobacteria; order Rhizobiales; family Rhodomicrobiaceae; genus CAVZCK01. Next base: position 231,196 of record CAWCVC010000009.1, on the reverse strand, counting down.
ATTGGCGGGAGGCGGCGCGCCTGCTGCGCGAAGCCGGCTGGGAAGTGAAGAACGACACACTCGTGAATGCAAAGACCGGCGAGCGGATGAATGTCGAGTTCCTGCTCGTTCAGCCCGATTTCGTCCGCATCGTGACGCCTTACAAACAGGCGCTCGAAAAGCTGGGCATCAAAGTCTCGATCCGCGTGGTCGACGCCGCGCAGTATCAGGCGCGCGTCAACGATTTCGACTTCGACATCATCACCGATTCCTTTGCCCAGTCCGAATCGCCAGGCAATGAGCAGCGCGATTTCTGGGGCTCACAGGCTGCCGACCGGCCCGGCAGCCGCAACACGATCGGCATCAAGAACCCGGCCGTCGACAAGCTGATCGATCGCATCATTTTCTCCAAGGACCGCGAAGACCTCGTGGCCGCGTGCCACGCGCTCGACCGTTTGCTGCTATGGAATTATTACGTCGTGCCGCAGTTCTTCGCTCCGAATGAGCGGATCGCCTATTGGAACAAATATTCGCATCCGGAGCCGCTGCCCTCGCGCGATATCGGATTTCCGACAGTGTGGTGGTATGACCAGGTGAAGGCCGCCAAGCTTGCAGCGAACTGAGGTCTCCGACGTCAGCGAGGTACAGTGCATTGTGAAGAAGAAGCTTCCAACGATCACAGCGACGCTCGCACTGCTTTGCCTCATCGCTCTACCGGCCGATGCCACACAAAGAACGCACGGACTGTCCGCTTTCGGCGAGCTGAAATACCCGGCCGATTTCAAGCATTTCGACTATGTGAACCCGGACGCGCCCAAGGGTGGCCGCCTCTCGACGATCGGCACCGCCGCCGTCCTCACCTTCAACAGCTTCAATCCTTTCATCCTGCGCGACGACCCGGCCCAGGGCCTCGAAGCTTTCCTGTTCGACACTCTCATGGTGCGCGCTTTCGATGAGCCCGACGCGATGTACGGCCTGCTGGCGCAATCGGCTGAACTTGCGGACGACAGGCGGTCGGTTACCTTCTATCTGCGCCCCGAGGCGAAGTTCCGGGACGGCACGCCGGTAACGACGGCGGACATCGTGTTCAGCTTCGAGAAACTGCGCGATCCCGGTAAGGCGCATCCGCGCTATGCCCTGCCGCTCCGGGACGTCGCGAAAGCAGAGGCGCTCGATGACCACACGGTGCGTTTCTCATTCAGCGGCGATAATCTGCGGGACCTGCCGCTGATCGTGGCTGGCATGCCGATCGTTTCAAAAGCGTATTACGACAAGCGTGATTTCTACAAATCCTCGCTTGAGCCGCCCATGGGCTCCGGCCCTTATAAGATCGGTGGTTACAAAGCCGGAACCTTCGTCACCTATAAGTACCGCCCGGATTATTGGGCGGCGAACCTGCCGGTCAATCGCGGTCGGTTCAACTTCGACGAAATCCGCTACGAATATTACCGCGACCGCACGGCTGGCCTCGAGGCCTTCAAGGCGGGCGCGTACGATCTGAGGGAGGAGTTCACCTCCAAGAGCTGGGCGACCGAATACAATATCCCCCAGGTTCGCGAAGGGCGCATCAAGCTGCTTACCTTGCCCGACGATAGCCCGTCTGGTGCGCAGGGCTGGTTCATCAATACCCGGCGTGCGAAGTTTTCCGAGCCGCGCGTGCGCAAGGCGCTCGATTACGCTTTCGACTTCGAGTGGACCAACAAAAATCTGTTCTACGGCCTCTATACCCGCACCCACAGCTATTTCGCCAATTCCGATCTGGAGGCGAAGGGCCCACCGAGCGAGGCGGAACTGAAGCTCCTGGAGCCGTTCCGGGACAAGCTGCCGCCCGAAGTCTTCGGCGAGCCCTACACATCGCCGGTCAGCGATGGCAGCGGCCGAGACAGGCGACAGCTCTCCGAAGCGTCCAAGCTGCTCACCGAGGCCGGTTGGACCGTCAACAATAGCGGTGTCCGCGTCAACGCCAAGGGCGAGCCGCTCACCATCGAGTTGCTGATGGAAGATCCGCAACTGGAGAAGATCTTCGGCTTTTATGTCGAGAAGCTGAGGGCCCTCGGCATCCAGGCCTCGATCCGCAATATCGACCCGGCGCAATATCAGGTGCGAGTCAAGAATTTCGATTTCGATCTAGACATGTCGCGCTTTTCGCTTGGACCGACGCCCGGACCGGAGATGAAGAACTTCTGGGGCTCGGCGGCAGCGAAGACGAGCGGCAGCTATAATCTGCCCGGCATTTCCGATCCGGTCGTAGACGCCCTCATCGATCGCATGCTCCAGGCGAAGAGTCGCGACGAATTGCGCACCGCCGCCCACGCTCTCGATCGCGTGCTAAGGGCCGGTTATTATTGGGTGCCGCAATGGTACAAGCCGGTCCACACTCTCGCCTTCTGGGACCGGTTTTCCCGGCCGCAAATCAAGCCGAAATACGATCGCGGCATCGAAGACACGTGGTGGTACGACACTGCCAAAACCGCCAAGCTCGGCCAATAGGACGAAAGAAGCCTTACGACGATGGCTGCCTATATTCTCCGCCGCCTCCTCCTGATGATCCCGACCCTGTTCGGCATCATGGTGGTCAGCTTCGTTATCATACAGTTCGCCCCGGGCGGGCCTGTCGAGCGGATGATTGCCAAGCTGAGCGGCACCGATCCGGGCGCCACGGTTCGTATCAGCGGCGCGCAAGGCGGCGATTTCGGCAACGCCCGGCAGAGTCAGCCCGGCTCCGGTTCGGACTCGGCCGTCACCTCGAAATATCGCGGCGCACAAGGACTCGACCCGGCCTTCATCAAGAGCTTAGAAAAGCAATACGGCTTCGATAAGCCGCCGCTTCAGCGCTTCGTGCTGATGATCGAGAACTACCTCACCTTCAATTTCGGGCAAAGCTATTTCCGCGACGTCAGCGTCGTTCACCTGATCCTGGAAAAAATGCCGGTGTCGATTTCGCTCGGCCTGTGGATGACTCTGATCAGCTACGGCGTTTCGATCCCGCTCGGCATCCGAAAGGCGGTCAAGGACGGCATGCCCTTCGACGTCTGGACGAGCGCCGTCATCGTCGTTGGCTATGCGATTCCCGGCTTTCTCTTCGCCGTGCTGCTGATCGTCCTGTTTGCCGGCGGCACTTTCCTCGACTGGTTCCCGTTACGAGGGCTGACATCCGACAACTGGGATCAGCTCTCATTGGCAGGTAAGATCGTCGACTATTTCTGGCATTTGGCGCTGCCGATTATCGCCATGTCGCTGTCCTCATTCGCGACGCTGACGTTTCTGACCAAGAACTCCTTCCTCGACGAGATCAAGAAGCAGTACGTCATGACGGCGCGCGCCAAGGGACTCACCGAGCATCAGGTGCTGTACGGTCACGTCTTCCGCAACGCCATGCTGCTCGTCATCGCCGGATTCCCGGGCGCCTTTCTCGGCGCATTCTTCGGCTCGTCGCTGCTGATCGAGACCATCTTCTCGCTGGACGGGCTCGGGCTGCTTTCCTTCGAGTCAGTCGTCAATCGCGATTATCCGGTCGTCTTCGGCACGCTCTATATTTTCTCGCTGCTCGGACTGTTCGTGAATCTCATATCGGATCTCACCTATACCTGGATCGATCCGCGGATCGATTTTGAGTCGCGGGAGGTCTAGTCACGATGGAAGCCCGCCTTACGAGAGAAGAGCTTGAGACCGCGGCCCGGGTCGAGGCACTCGTCCCGCCGGGGCGCTTCACCCTGTCGCCGATCAACCGGAGGCGCTGGGAAAACTTCAAAGCCAATAAGCGCGGCTATTACAGCCTCTGGATTTTCCTTGCCATTTTTATCGTCACGCTGTTCGCCGAATTCATCGCCAATGACCGGCCTCTGCTGATCCAATATGACGGCGGCTATTATACGCCGATTTTCGAGACATACCCCGAAACGGCCTTCGGTGGCGAATTCAAGACCGAAGCGGACTATCGGGACCCTTATGTGCAGAACCTGATCAAGGAAAAGGGCGGCTGGACAATTTGGCCGCCGATCCGTTACAGCTATCGCACGATCAATCTCAATCTGCCCGAGCCGGCGCCGTCGCATCCGACCTGGGAAAACCTGCTCGGGACGGACGATCAGGGCCGCGACGTTCTCGCCCGCGTCATCTACGGATTCCGCATCTCGGTCCTGTTCGGCCTCATCTTGACCATCCTCTCTTCGGTCATCGGCGTCGCCGCCGGAGCGGTGCAAGGCTATTTCGGGGGCTGGGTCGACCTCCTGTTCCAGCGCTTCATCGAGATCTGGACCTCGATCCCCTCACTCTATCTGCTGATCATCATCGCCGCCGTGATCGAGCCGAGTTTCTGGCTCCTGCTCGGCATCATGCTGCTCTTTAGCTGGGTATCACTCGTCGGCGTTGTCCGCGCCGAGTTCCTGCGCGGGCGCAATTTCGAATATATCCTTGCCGCACGCGCTCTCGGCCTCTCGAACACCAAGATCATGTTCAAGCACCTTCTGCCGAACGCGATGGTCGCCACGCTCACCTTCGTGCCGTTTATCCTGAACAGCTCGATCACCACACTGACCTCGCTCGACTTTCTCGGTTTCGGCCTGCCGCCTGGCTCGCCGTCACTCGGGGAGCTGCTTGCCCAGGGGAAGGACAATCTGCAGGCGCCCTGGCTCGGCCTGACGGCGTTCTTCGTCATCGCCATCATGCTGAGTCTCTTGATCTTCGTCGGCGAGGCAATCCGCGACGCCTTCGACCCGCGCAAAACCTATCGGCGGGGGCCGTAGCAATGAGCCCGGCAAGCGAAACACTGGTCGATATCCGCAATCTCTCGGTCGACTTCCGCAGCGCGGGCGTCACGACCCACGCCGTGAAGAACGTCTCGTTCGATATCAAAAAAGGCGAAACCGTCGCGCTGGTCGGCGAGTCCGGCTCCGGCAAGAGCGTCACCGCTCTGTCGATCACGCAGCTGCTTCCCTATCCGGCTGCGAGCCATCCGAACGGCGAAATTTTCTTCAAAGGCCGCGACGTTCTCAAGATGAGCGAAGCCGAGCTCCAGCAGATCCGCGGCAATGACATCGGTATGATTTTTCAGGAGCCGATGACCTCGCTCAACCCGCTGCATCTGGTCGAGAAGCAGGTCGGCGAGGTGCTCAAGCTGCATCAGGGTCTCAGCAATGGCGCGGCGCGCGAACGGACCATCGATCTCCTGACCAAGGCGGGCATCCGTGATCCGCTCCTGCGGATGAAGTCCTATCCGCATCAGCTGTCGGGCGGGCAGCGTCAGCGCATCATGATCGCAATGGCGCTTGCCAACAATCCCGACCTGCTGATTGCCGACGAGCCGACGACGGCGCTCGACGTCACCATACAAGCGCAAATCCTGGGGCTGCTGAAGCAGCTTCGGGCAGAGTTCCGTATGGCGATGCTGCTGATCACCCACGACCTCGGCATCGTGCGCAAGATGGCGGATCGGGTCTGTGTCATGCGTCATGGCGAGATCGTCGAGCGGGGAACCGTCGAGGAGATCTTCGCCTCGCCCAAGCACAGCTATACCAAGCATCTGATTGCCTCAGAGCCCAAGGGCAATCCGCCGCCCGCCGACCCGTCGGCGCCCGTGGTGATGGAGGCGGACGATCTGAAGGTCTGGTATCCGATCAAGCGCGGACTGCTGCGGCGAACTGTCGATCACGTCAAGGCCGTCGACGGCTTGTCGTTGAAGCTACGCGAAGGCCAGACGCTCGGCGTCGTCGGCGAGTCCGGCTCGGGAAAGACGACGCTCGGCCTGGCGCTTCTGCGGCTTGTATCGAGCCGCGGCCCGATCGCCTATATTGGCAAGCGGATCGACGGGCTGAGGTCGAAGGAGATGCGGCCGTTCCGCCGCCACATGCAGATCGTCTTCCAGGACCCCTATGGCTCGCTTTCGCCGCGTCTCTCGGCGAGCCAGATCATCGAAGAGGGGCTGATCATTCAGAACCCTGACATGAGCGCGATCGAGCGCCGTGCGCGCGTGTCGAAAGCGATGCGCGAGGTCGGGCTCGACCCTGCCACGCAGGACCGCTACCCGCACGAATTCTCGGGCGGCCAGCGCCAGCGCATCGCCATTGCCCGAGCCATGGTGCTGGAGCCGAAATTCGTGATGCTCGACGAGCCGACAAGCGCGCTCGACGTCTCGGTTCAGGCGCAGATCGTCGAGCTTCTGCTCGAGCTGCAGAAACGGCACAGCCTCGCCTATCTTTTCATCAGTCACGATCTGAAGGTCGTCAGAGCGCTTGCCAACGATATGATCGTCATGCGCAACGGAAAGGTGGTCGAAGAGGGTACGGCCACGCAGATCTTCAGGACTCCGAAGACCGACTACACTCGTGCGCTCATCGCGGCAGCCTTCGATCTGGAGGCCAGGCACGAAGCTGCTGTCGCCCGCTAGCCGGATCAGCAGCGCGCTTTCGCCCCATCAGTTGAGATAGCTTCTGACGGCTGCCGGCCGGGGCAGAATCAGACGCGGCGACCGGTCTTCCGTCATTACCCTGCCCTTCCGCATTCTCACGACGCGGTCGCATGCGTGCATGACTGGAGAGCCGGAAACGCCGGCGATCAGGGCGGCGATGCCCCTTTTGTGCGTTCGCATCAGCAGGGCCAGGAAATCCTTCAGGCACAGATGGTCGCCAACATGGATCTCGTCCAGAAGAAGCAGCGAGGGGCGGCCGGCGAGCGCAACGGCAATGGCCAAGAGGCGCTGGCGCTCCGGCTGGAGAGAGGCTGTCTTGCGATGCGCCACCTCCTTGAGCCCGACGAGTTCGAGAACATCTTTGGCTTCTTCATGCAGCGACGTTCCACCCTGCCGCGAAAAGAGCGGACGTGGACGGATGGCGCCGCCAAGTGCCACATTTTCGAGCACCGTCATATCCGGCGTGAGCGTATCCGTCGAAGGGACGCGGATAATACCGCGCTGTTGCCGTGCCTCCAGGGGCAGGTCCGTTATGTCCTGACCATTGAAAACGATTTGACCGGATGTCGGAACAATTCGGCCCGCAATGAGATCGATCAGGGTCGACCGCCCCGAGAATTTGCCGCCGACAACCCCCAGGATCTCGCCACCGCTAACGCGGAGCGATGATTCATAGATCACGGTCCTGCCAGTCGCCCGCGCGGTGATGGTCTTTGAAACGGCTTCGACATTGAGCAATGGGAGAAGCTCGCCAGGTTCAAAAGTCTTCCGTCTGCTCAATGCGAACATTATAAGTCCCGCCCCCGAGAGACATTGTGAAACTCGAAACAGTCATTCCAAATATGGTACGAATGTGTTGCGATTGCGGCAATGCTCGAATGCCCTGGAAAACACCTTATGTGTTTCTCAGAAAAATTCCAGCCCCAAAGCATAAACTTTTGTCTAAGCTTCACAAGATTGTCATAAATCGAGGTTCAAGCGTATTTGGAAATCGGAATTAACTCATTGAAATTGCGGATTTTTTTTGTGGTTCAGGTCGTGGGTGTGGGGAACGGCACACGGCAAGCTGGAGCTGCCGAAAATTATATTCCATGCTTTTGATCTGGAATTCCCTGAATTCTGCGGGCGACATCGCGGCGACAGAGTAATTTATTCGTGAAAAAGTCCTTAAACGCGCGTTCTCTAAGTAAAATGACCTAATCTTAAATCCCCAGCCGCGCTGTCTTGCTTAGCTCTGATATCGCCCGGCACTTGCCGCCAAGCACTGGTGGTCCTCATTCTCCGGGGACAGGAACCTCGCGCTCGTCCGCATTCGGCAGCCTTTCGCTGACTGCGACCGCACGGCCGGTGAGCTCGGCGCCGGCTTCGGGCGGCAGCGTGGCGAAGATCAGCGCCGACAGAGCCCCGATGGCGCTTACAATCAGGAATGCAGCCGTGAAGTCGCTGATGTGGATCGCACCGTCTCCACGCAGCAATTGCTGCGATTCAAGGATGAGTGCCGCCACCGCAACGCCGATCGACAGGGCAAGCTGATGCCCGGCGCTGGCAAAGCTCGTCGCCTGACTCATCAGCGGCGGGGGAATATCCGCATAGGCGAGCGAGTTGATCGCCGTAAATTGCAGGGAGCGGAAAAAGCCGCCGACCAGCAGCACGCCGATGATCAGCGCATGCGGCGTGGACGGCGTGAAGAAGGCACAGACAGCAACGAAAATCGAGCTCAGAACAGCGTTGGCGACAAGCACGCCGCGAAATCCGAGGCGCTGCAAGATCGGCCCGGCGCTAAATTTCATAGTGAAGGCGCCGATGGCCGCGACGAATGTCAGCAGCCCCGACGCGAAAGCCGTCAGTCCGAAGCCGACCTGAAACAACAGCGGCAGCAGAAATGCCATCGCACCGATACCGATACGAAACGCCACGCCGCCGAAGACGCTGGCCCGAAAAGTTGGGACTTTGACGAGGTCGAGATTGAGCACCGGGCGCAGCGTACGCTTAGCGTGAAGCACATAGAGCCAGGAGAACAACACGCCAACGGCAACCAGACACAGCGCGATCCAGACCGGCACCAGGGTCTGACCTAACACGGCGAGGCCGAAGACCAGCCCTGACAGGCCGATGCCGAGCAGCGCGAAACCGCGAATGTCGAGAGGCGGGGTCTCACGCTCGCGAATATCGGCAATGAAGCGCGTGACCAGCAGAATCCCGACCAGCCCGATCGGGATATTGATGAAGAAGATCCAACGCCAGCTGAAATAGGTGGTGATGAAGCCGCCGAGCGGCGGACCCATGATCGGGCCGATCATCGCCGGTATGGTGAACCAGGCGAGCGCCGGTACGAGCTCGCTTTTCGGCACCGACCGCAGAATAACGAGCCGCCCGACCGGCGTCATCATGGCTCCGCCGATTCCCTGGACAATGCGCGAGATGACAAAATCGGGTAGTCCGTTCGCAAAGCCGCAAGTGATCGACCCAAGCATGAAGATGCCGAGCGCCACCCGGAAGATGGTCTTGGCGCCGAAGCGGTCGGCCATCCAGCCGCTGACCGGAATGAACACCGCCAGCGACAAAAGGTAGCTGGTCAGCGCCAGCTTGAGCGCGATGGGATCCTGGTGGAGATCTCGCGCGATCGCCGGCAGCGATGTTGCGAGCACGGTCGCGTCCATATTCTCCATGAACAGCGCGCAGGCGACGATGACCGGAACAAGAATGCGGCTTGGCATGATGGTCCTTGAAAGGCGCGTCCCGCGAACGGGGCGTCGAGAGCAGATATGGCGTGCTTTGTGCCGAATGCGAAGGTGGGACCAGCATGCGTCGTAGTCAATGCTGCTATCACCTTATCTCAACACTGAAATGAGCTGCCGGTATTTTGCTTGCGCTCGCTTGTGGTCCCCCCATCTGATGAAAGCCGCACCAGGAAAATCCTCTTCGCGCCGAGCAGTGATTTTCGCTAATGTGGCGGCGAATTGCGAAGCTCCCAAGGATTGCGTCTTGTTCTATACCGCCGAAGACCCGCATGGACTGCCGTTCGATCCTTTCAAGGCAATCATCGCGCCGAGGCCGATCGGCTGGATTGGCAGCATCGACCGGGAGGGCCGGATCAATCTTGCGCCTTATTCCTTTTTCAATGCGATCGCCAGCCGGCCAAATATGGTCGGATTTTCGAGCGAGGGGCTCAAGGACAGCGCGAGGAACGCGCATGATACAGGAGAGTTTACTTTCAGCCTGGCCACCTTGCCACTCGCCAAGCAGATGAACCTGTCCTCTGCGAATCTTCGCGAAGGCGAGAACGAGTTCGATTTCGCCGGCCTGACCAAGGAGCCGTCGCGTCTGGTAAGGCCGCCATTCGTCGGCGAGAGCCCGGCGGCGCTCGAATGCAAGCTGGTCAACTTCGTTCAGCTCAAGGACTTGCAAGGCAGGCCGATGGAGAAATATCTGGTCATCGGCCAGGTCGTCGCTACCCACATCAAAGACGAGTTCATCACCAACGGCCGGTTCGACGTCGTCAAAGCGCAAACAATCGCGCGCTGCGGCTATAATGATTACGCAACGGTCGAGTCCCAATGGGAGCTGCTGCGGCCAAGCTGACGCAGTGTCAAATGCGCGGCAAGCGCGATCGAGGGGAAGGGAGATCAACGCTCATGAAGCTGTCGGGCGAGAAAATCCTGCCATTGCCGCAGGCGAGGGTCTGGGAAGCGCTCAATGATCCCGAAGTGCTGCGCCAGTCGATTCCCGGCTGCGAGAGCTTCGAGAAACTAGGTGAAAATACCTATCGCGCAACGGTCGCGAGCCGAATTGGCCCGGTGCAGGCACGCTTTCAGGGCAATGTCCGGCTTACCGATCTCAACCCGCCGAACGGATATACGCTATCGGGTGAGGGCTCGGGCGGTGCCGCGGGCAGCGCCAAGGGCAGCGCCAGGGTCAATCTCGAGCCGGCGCCCGGTGGAACGAAACTCTCCTGGACCGCCGACGCACAGGTCTCGGGCAAGCTCGCGCAGATCGGTTCGCGGCTGATCGAGTTGACGGCCAATATGATGGCGGGGCAGTTCTTCAACCGCTTCGAGCAGATCCTTGCCGGCGAGAAGCCGCAGGAGAAACCGGTCGCCGTTACCGCGTTCTTGCCGCCCTGGATGTGGATCGTCGGTTGGGGGGCGCTGCTCATTGTGATTATTCTGATCTACCTGCTGTTTTTATGATTACGGCCGAAAGGCGCCGGGCGGTTGGCGAGCGCTTCGGCGAGATCGGCGAGGCTCGTCAGGTTATGGCAGGGCCGCAGGTCGCTGACGTGGCGCTGCAACTCGCGCGCACCTGCGGCGAGCGGCGCATAATCCCTGTAGCGCAACAGCGGATTCAGCCAGATCAGCCGCCGCGAAGAAGCGCGGAGCCGCCGCGCCGCGTCGGCGATTCCCTCTCCACCGGCGCGGTCGAGTCCATCCGTGAACAGCAGCACGGTGGCGTTCTGCCCGAGCACACGGCGCGCCCAGTCGCGATTGAACGCATGCAGGCTATCGCCGATGCGCGTCCCGCCGGACCAGTCGGCAACCAGCCGCGACACCTTGGCAAGCGCCGCATCCGGATCGCGGTTCCGTAGCGCGCGGGTGATGTTGGTCAGCCGTGTGCCGAACAGGAAGCAATGCACCTGCTCGCGGGCGTTCATCAGCGCATAGAGGAAGTGCAGGAACAGCCTCGCATAGGTGTCCATCGATCCGGAAATGTCACAGAGCACGACCAGCGGCGGTCGCCGGGTGCGGCGTTCCTTGAAGAGAGGAAGGAGAGCACCTTGGGTGCTGCTGGCGCGCAGCATCCTGCGAAGATCAAGGCGCTCGCCGGAGCCGGCATTCGTCGCCTTGAAACGGCGCGTCCGGATTTCCGCAAGCGCGATGGCGACATCGGCAATCACGCGGCGGGCCAGGGCCAACTCAGCCGCAGTCATCTGCTCGAAGTCTTTCTCGGCCAGCGTTTCGACATCGCTGGCGCTGCCTCGCGCATCGATCTGTATTTCCTCGCGCTCGACCGTTTGCATTTCGCCGCGGCGAAGAAACAGGCTGTCGGCAAGGCGGCGCGCGATCGGATCGCGCGGACGGGCAGCGACACTCGGATTCGGCACCATGATCGAAAGAAGCTGATCGAGGTAGCCGGGATCGCGCCAGATCAGGTGGAAGGCCTGGGCGAAGATGTCCCGTTCCGACGGCCGCGTGACGAAGACGCTGTGCAGCGTCCAATAGAGGATTTTCGGGTCTTCGATGCCCGCGGCCATCACCGCTTGAGTCGCGAGGATGATCTTCTGCGGCCCGATCGGCAGGCCGGCGCTACGCAATAGGCGCGCGAAATGCAGTATATTCGCGGCGATCTTGCCGCCGTCGGCCCGCGCGGCGGCGATGTTGGCGCGTAGCTCCTGGGAGGAGGGGCGCTCGGCACCATCGCCGCCTGCTCTCATATCCCTATTCATTGGTTGTAATTTCTCGCGCGTGGAAGACGTCCGTTCACACGCTCAATCGCCACTCGCCTCGAACTCGGTCTGGCGCGCGTTCGACTTGACCTGCTCCAGAATCCGAGCCGCCTCACTGCCGTGAATGCGGGCGATGTCGTCCTGATATTTCAGCAGCGTCCCGAGCGTCGAATTCACGTCCTCCGGCTCCAGCGCAACGCAATCGAGCGCGGTCAGCGCCTGCGCCCAGTTGATGCTCTCGGCGATGCCGGGGTTCTTATAGAGGTCCATCGTCCGGATCGACTGCACGAAGGCGACCACCTGCGCGGTGAGCGTCGCCGGCGCATCCGGCACTTTGAGCGCCAGGATTTCGGTCTCCCGCGCCGCAGTCGGATAGTCGATCCAGACATAAAAGCAGCGGCGGCGAACGGCGTCGTGCACCTCGCGAGTGCGGTTCGAGGTCAGGATGGTGATCGGCGGCTCGCTGGCGCGGATGGTGCCGAGCTCTGGGATGGTGATCTGATAGTCGCCAAGGATTTCGAGCAGGAACGCCTCGAACGGCTCGTCCGCCCGGTCGAGTTCATCGATCAGCAGAACCGGGCTCTTGCCCTCGGCCGACAATTCGAGCGCCTGAAACAGCGGACGCTTCAGCAGATAATCGGCGCTATAAATATCGCGTTCGAGGCTCGCTCTATCGGCGCCCTCACCGGCTTCGGCCACGCGGATATGTAGAAGCTGGCGGCTGTGATTCCACTCATAGGCCGCCGATGCCAGGTCGAGCCCCTCATAGCATTGCAGCCGCACCAGCGGCCGGCCCAGCACCTCCGCCAGCACCTTGGCCAGCTCGGTCTTGCCGACGCCCGCCTCGCCTTCGAGCAGGAGCGGGCGCTTCAGCCGCAGCGCCAGGAAGACCGAGGTCGCGAGCGCATTGCTGGCGAGATAGCCGCCCTTGGCTAGGAGCGTCCGGGTTTCGGCGACGTTCGAAGGCAGATCCGCCATCAGATGACTTTCATGATCCGGCCCGCGACGGCATCGGCAAGAGCGCCGGGCGCCACCGCGAAGACCGCGCGGGGCGTTCCGGCCGCCGCCCAGACGGCGTTGAACTGCAAGAGGTCCTCGTCCATGAACACTTCCATCGGCGAAGCGGGACCGAATGGCGGAACGCCACCGATGGCAAAGCCGGTCACCTCGCGAACGTAGTCCGCATCGGGCCGAGTCAAAGCCTCGCCCAGCATCAAAGCGACGCCCTCTTCGTTCAGGCGGTTCGAACCGGACACCAGTATCAGATAGGGGTTGCCGTTTGCCGCGCCCCGAAAGACGAGCGACTTGACGATCTGCGCGACGGTGCAGCGGCAAGCGGCGGCTGCATCCCCGGCGGTGCGGGTGCTCGCCGCTATTTCCATGACGGCAATGTCGAGCCCTATCGCGCGGGCCGCGTCCTGCACCCTCTTTGCACTGGCAGGCAGGTCCGAGCCGGCTGCCGTCATGCCAGAGCAGCTTCCACGGCGCGCTCCGCCATTGCGGTAATCAGCGCCGCGCGATATTCGGCGCCGCCATGCATATCGCTCATCAGACCGCTCGCCGGGACCTTGATGCCGCTAACGGCGGACGGCGCGAAATTGCTCTTTAGCGCTTGTTCCATCTCCGGCACGCGGAAGACACCGTTCTGCCCGGCGCCGGAGACCGCGACGCGGACGCCGCCGGAGGAGAAGATGCCGCCGGGCATCTGCGCCACGAAGACGCTGACGAGACAGTAGCGCGAGGCGCGCTGCTCGAATTTGGCGTACCCGGCCTTTTCGGGGATCGGGAAGCGGATCGCCTTGATGATCTCGCCGGGTTGCAGCGCCGTCGAGAACAGGCCGGTGAAGAAGCTGTCGGCATCGAGCTGGCTCTTGTCGGTGACGATGGTCGCGCCGAGACCGAGGACGGCTGCCGGATAGTCCGCCGCCGGATCGTTATTGGCAACCGAGCCGCCGATCGTGCCGCGATGGCGGACCTGTGCGTCGCCGATGCCGGCCGCGAGCTTGGCGAGCGCCGGGATCGAGGCCCGGACCTCGGGGCTCGATGCGACTTCCGCATGGGTCGTCGCCGCGCCGATGACGAGATTGTTGCCTTCCTTCCGGATGCCTTTCAGCTCGGCAATATTGCTGATATCGACCACGGTCTTCGGCTTCGCCAGACGCTGTTTTAGTGTCGGGATCAGCGTATGACCGCCGGCGATCAGCGTCGCTTCGCTGCCGGCCGAGAGCGCCTGGGCAGCGTCGGCGACGGATGACGGGCGCACATAGTTGAAATTGTACATAGTTTCCTCCGCTATCCCTATTCCGCCGCCATCTTTGTGCCGCCATTGATCGCGCGCCAGACCTTCTCCGGCGTCGCAGGCATATCCATATGGTCGACGCCATATTCCTTCAGCGCATCGACGATCGCGTTGATGATGGCCGGCGGGGAGCCGATCGCTCCGGCCTCGCCGCATCCCTTGACGCCGAGCGGATTGTGCGTACACGGCGTTCCGGGCAGCGTGCTCACCTTGAAGGACGGCACATCGTCCGCGCGCGGCATGCAGTAGTCCATATAGGAGCCGGTTAAGAGTTGTCCGTTCGCATCGTAGGCGGCGTTCTCCAGCATGGCCTGACCGACGCCTTGCGCGATACCGCCATGAACCTGGCCTTCGACGATCATCGGATTGACGACGTTGCCGAAATCGTCGGCCGCGGCGAAGGAGACGATTTCGGTGAAGCCGGTCTTCGGGTCGATCTCCACCTCGCAAATATAGGTTCCGGCGGGATAGGTGAAGTTCTTCGGGTCGTAGAAGGCGGTCTCCTCTAAGCCCGGCTCCAGCGACTCGATCGGATATTTGTGCGGCACATAGGCGGTCAGCGCGATCTCGCCGAACGCCTTCGACTTGTCCGTGCCCTTCACGGTATACGCGCCGTTTTCGAAGGTGATGTCGTCCTCCGAGGCTTCGAGAAGATGCGCAGCGATCTTCTTGCCCTTGGCGATCACCTTGTCGAGCGCGTTGACAATGGCGGTGCCGCCGACCGCGAGCGAGCGCGAGCCGTAAGTGCCCATGCCGAACGGGATCTTGTCCGTGTCTCCATGGACGATTTCGACGTTATCCATGGGGATGCCGAGCTTGTCGGCAACAACCTGGGCGAAGGTCGTCTCGTGGCCCTGGCCATGGCTGTGGCTGCCCGTCAGCACGGTGACGCTACCGGTGGGGTTCACGCGGATGGTCGCCGCCTCGTAGAGACCGGCGCGCGCGCCGAGAGCGCCGACGAGACTCGACGGCGCGATGCCGCATGCCTCGATATAGGAGGAAACGCCGATGCCGCGCAGCTTGCCCTTGGCCTTGGCCGCAGCACGGCGGCTCTCGAAGCCGCTATAGTCCGCCAGTTCGATGGCCTTGTTGAGAGCCGATTCGTAGTCGCCCGTATCGTAGACGACTGCGACCGGGGTCTGATAGGGGAATTGGTTCGGCTGGATGAAGTTCATCCGGCGCAACTCGGCCTGATCCTTGCCCATCTCCTGCGCGGCCTTGCTCATCAGGCGCTCGAGAATGTAGGTCGCCTCTGGACGGCCCGCGCCGCGATAGGCATCGACCGGCACGGTGTTGGTGAAGATCGCCCTCACTCGGCAATGAACGGCGGGCGTGGCATATTGGCCGGCAAGCAGCGTCCCGTGCAGCCAGGTCGGAATGCAGGGCGCGAAGGTTGAAAGATAAGCGCCCATATTCGCCAGCGTGTCAGCTTTCAGACCGATGGCCTTGCCGTTGGCGTCGAACGCCATTTCGGCGTGAGTGACGTGGTCGCGGCCATGCGCGTCGGACAGGAAGGACTCGCTGCGCTCGGCGGTCCACTTCACCGGACGGCCGACACGCTTCGATGCCCAGGTGACGAGTGCTTCTTCCGCATAATGATAGATCTTCGATCCGAAACCGCCACCAACGTCGGGCGCATAAACGCGCAGCTTGTGCTCGGGTATGGACAGCACGAAGGCGCCCATCAAGAGCCGGATCACATGCGGGTTCTGGCTGGTCGTATAAAGCGTGTAATGATCGTCGCTGATGTCATATTGGCCGATCGCGGCGCGCGGCTCGATCGCATTCGGAATGAGCCGGTTGTTGATGAGATCGATCTTGGTCACATGCGCGGCATTGGCGAACGCTGCATCCGTGGCGGCCTTGTCGCCCAGCTCCCAATCGAAGCAAAGATTGTCGGTTGCCTCATCATGCACCGAATCGCCGCCTTGCAGCGCGCCCTTCATATCGACAACGGCGGGCAGCTCTTCGAGGTCGAGATTGACCAGCTCGGCGGCGTCTTTCGCCTGCTGCAGCGTTTCGGCGATCACGGCCACGACCGGGTCGCCGACATGGCGCACCTTGCCGACGGCGAGGATCGGATGCTTCGGCTCCTTCATCGGATTGCCGTCGGCGCCGGTCACCTGCCAGCCGCAGGGAAGGCCGCCAGCGCCCGAAGCGTCGATATCGGCGCCGGTGAATACGGCAAGCACGCCCGGCGCGGATTTTGCTGCCGAGACGTCGATGTTGCGGATCTTGGCGTGTGCCACGGGCGAGCGCAGGATGTAGCAATAGGTCTGGTTCGGCAGGTTGATGTCGTCCGTATATTTGCCGATGCCTTTGATGAACCGGAAATCCTCGCGCCGCTTCACGGCTGCGCCAATACCTTGGACCGTCATTCTATTCCTCCAAGCTTTGTTCTCTGTCCGACCAGACGCCTATTCGGCGGCGACGCGCTGGCCGCCCATCTGACCGGCAGCGATCTTCACGGCCTTGACGATGTTGTGGTAGCCGGTGCAGCGGCACAGATTGCCCTTCAGCCAGCTTCTGATCTCGGGTTCGGACGGGTTCGGATTCTTGGCGAGCAGGTCGGCCGCCGACATGATCATGCCCGGCGTGCAGAAGCCGCATTGCAGGCCATGCGCTTCGCGGAAGGCCGCCTGCAGAGGATGAAGCTGGTCACCGCTCGACAGGCCTTCGATGGTGGTGACCTTGGCGCCGCCGGCCTGAGCGGCGAGAACAGTGCAGGACTTCACGGAATTGCCGTTCATGTGAACGACGCAGGCGCCGCATTGGGAGGTGTCGCAGCCCACATGCGTACCCGTCAGCCCCAGCGTCTGGCGCAGGAAATCTGATAGCAGCATATTGCCGGCGACCTCCGCGCGCACCGGTTTGCCATTCACTTCCATTGAAATTTCCGGCATTTGGCTAGGCTCCTCCCGAGAGATTCAGTGAATTCGGCTCCGCCTGAAGGCGATGTCTTAGTGTGGTGATCGGGAAGTTCCCTACATGGTTTCGGCAACCGCTCTTAGGGGACTTCCCGATCTAAAACCACACTAGAACCTTATAATTGCTGGTGTCCCTTATGAATCCGAAGTTCGCTAAGGAGCAAGCGGCACAATAAGGCGAACTTCGGATTCGGGACACTAGTCTGGAACCGCTTCTGCAAGCGATTGAGCGCGGAGTATGGCATAGTTCTCATAATGCTAAAAGCCGGGCACAAAGGCGCATATACGCTGCAGCGCGCCGAATTCAGGCGCCGCGAACGGCAGACTCTACGCGGCGCCGGCTTGTGCACGCCAGAATTGCATTTCGAGGAAATTGCGAATTCGAAAGCAATCCACGGAGTGTGGCCTTTAAGGAAAAGGATCATTTATCCAGATATCGAATCAGACCTTGAAGGATAGCTACAATGACCAGCACAATCGAACAAGACACAAGCGTCGAAACGCGATGGTGCGCTTTGAAGGCGCGGGACAAAGCCTTCGACGGCAGCTTCGTTTACGCGGTGCTGACGACCGGAGTCTTCTGCCGGCCGAGCTGTGCCGCTCGCACGCCGCGCTTCGAGAATGTGCGGTTCTTCGGCAGCAACGAAGACGCAGCAAAAGCCGGGTTCCGTCCGTGCAAACGCTGCAGGCCGACTGAGGCTTCGCTCGGAGAGCGCCGGGCCCAGGCGATCACCAGAGCCTGCCGGCTGATCGAAGAGTCGTCGAACGGCGTGGACCTTGCCGGGATCGCGAGCGATGTCGGCCTCAGCCGCCATCATTTCCACCGCATCTTCAAGGAGGTGACGGGCGTGACGCCAGGCGCCTACACGAAGGCGCACCGTACGAAGCGGGTCCTGGACGAGATGTCCGGCGGGGCGCGCGTGACGGATGCGATCTATGCGGCGGGCTACGGCTCGTCCAGCCGGTTCTACGAGGTAGTGGCGCCGGGCCTCGGCATCCGCCCGAAAAGCTTCGCCAAGGGAGGCTCCGGCGAGACCATCCGCTTCGCCGTCGGCGAGTGCTCGCTCGGCAGCATTCTCGTCGCTGCAACGGATAACGGACTCTGCGCCATTCAGCTCGGCGACGACCCGAAGGCGCTCATCGACGGCCTTCAGGAGACGTTTCCGAATGCCAAGCTGGTTGGCGCTGATGCCGAATTCGAGCGCCGGGTGGCCGAGGTTGTCGGCTTCGTCGAAGAGCCTTCGCGCGGACTGAATCTGCCGCTTGATGTGCGCGGCACGGCCTTCCAGCAGAAGGTCTGGGATGCGCTGCGGCAAATCCCGGCGGGCAGGACAGCCACCTATGCCGAGATCGCCAAGAAGATCGGTGCGCCGCGCGCGGTCCGTGCAGTCGCGAATGCCTGCGCCAACAACCGGCTGGCGGTCGCGATTCCATGCCATCGTGTGGTGCGGACCGGCGGCTCGCTTTCCGGCTATCGCTGGGGCATCGAGCGCAAGGCCGCACTGATTCGGCGGGAGGCTTCGGCGTGAGCAGAGCGGCATTGGCAAAGGCTGACGCCACGCGATCGGAGGCCATCGAGAGCCGCGTTGCCGATCTCGATTGGCCTGCGATTGCCGAAGAACTCGCAGCCTATGGTGTGGCAACGACCGGACCGGTGCTTTCCCCGGCGGAATGCGCCGAGCTTGCCGCGAACTACGGCGAGGCGGCCCTCTATCGCAGCCGTATCGTCATGGCGCGGCACGGCTTCGGCCGCGGCGAATATCAATATTTCGCCGCGCCGCTGCCGGACATCGTCGCCGGGCTTCGGGGCGCGCTCTATCCCCCGCTTGCGGAAATCGCCAATGTGTGGAATGAGCAGCTTGGCGTGGGCGCGCGGTTTCCGGCGGCGCATGAGGCTTTTCTCAAGCGCTGCCATGCAGCGGGACAGACCCGCCCGACGCCGCTGATCCTGAAATATAAAGCGGGCGACTATAACTGCCTGCATCAGGATCTTTACGGCGATCTCGTATTTCCCCTGCAGGTTGCATTTCTGCTCTCGGAGGCCGGCCGCGATTTTACCGGCGGCGAATTCGTGCTGACGGAACAGCGGCCGCGGATGCAGAGCCGCGCCGAGGTTGTCTCGTTACGTCAAGGCGAAGGCGTCATCTTTCCGGTGCATCACCGGCCGGTTCAGGGAACGCGCGGTCTCTATCGCACCAATATGCGTCACGGTGTCAGCCGCCTCCGCTCCGGCCAGCGCTTCACGCTCGGCATCATTTTTCACGATGCTGCGTAAGACCGGACGACAAGATCAGGCAGATTGAATTGGCGGCGCGTCAAAGATCCCCTCTCTCCTGGTGGAGGGCTCTGCAAAAGTACTTTTGGTTCATGTTGTGCGGACGTCGCCCCGGCCGAAGTGCCGGGGCCTATCGGACTTACCGCACGGAATGAGCTTGGGGATGCGTGATTGGGTCCCGGGCCCTCGCCTTCGCTCGCCCGGGACGACACCTCGGCTAATCGGTGAGGTGGAAGGAATAGGCGACACCGGCGCCGACGGTAAACTGGTCCGGCGAACCGAATTCCTTGGTGATCGGACTGTCGGCGGCGTCACCGACCAGCCGGTCATAACGGCCAAAGACGGTAAATTTCCAGTCCTCCGACCAGTCGTAGCTGACCGTCGCGTTGGCGCCTACGGACTGCACGCCGGCATCCGCGTTGAAGGGGCCGACCCGGCCGTTGCGGATCGAGGCAGCATCGGAGACGCCGAACAGGAACTGCATGGAGTCGCCATCGGCTAGCACCATGCGCGGGCCGGCCGAGAACGTATATTGCCCGTAATGTCGGACGACATCGGCTGAGAGATTGGCAAAAAAGCCGTCGTCGGAGCGAAGACCGTGCATCACCTCGACGCGTGTCCGCAGAAAGTCCTGCACCGGCCAGTATTCGACGAAGGCACCGGCGCCAACCCGCCAGGCAAAATTATCGAGCCCTTCAAGCCGGTGATCGTCGCTCGTCTTGCGTCCGCTCTCGACCGAGCCAACCGGACCGATCTTCAGTGTCGGCGTATCGTAAAGCGCATAATCGAAGCCGTCATCGGGCGCGCTGAAGCTTTCCGGTTCACCCTCCTTGCGGAAGGAGAATTGCGGAACAAAGTCGACACCGTATTTGTCGGAGCCGACGAATTTCGGCTCGTATTGCGCCATGACGCCCACGGTTACGATCCAGCCGCCCGTGCTAACGGTGGTTGTGGGCTGCTCCAGTATATCAGCGGCGCTGGCCGCCTGAGATGCCCACAGAAAACACAATGAAGCCGCGCATGCGATACCCGCGGACTTCCGCGTGGCCGGTCGCCGAGCGCCCGAAAGCGCTTGAATGCCTGCCCGGATTGCTACTCCCCCGATGATCATCCGACCCCCACGACCGTCTCAATCCTAATCCCAGCTTCGTCACGCCGTCACGTATGCTGCGCTCACTAAGCGGAGCCGCAGCTCTCGCCTCAACGCCACCGCTGCGGCGCAACGCTTTCGGAATGATGCCCGTTCGATATCGGCGAGTTCGGCGCTTAAGTCTGCCGGAACGCGAACCCCGAGGCCTCACGCGGCACCCCCTCAAACACATAGCGCGGCGAATTGAGAACATCAATCGAAGATCGGCGGCGGACAACCGCTTTATGCTATTGGAGTTCTGTAGTCTGCGAACGTTAGCAAGCCGTAAATGGCAACCCCCGTGGGAGCAGCAACGCAAACAAGGCCCCGGGAGTAATCGAGCCAATAGGCCATTCGGCTTGTCCGTCGGACCTATCGAAAAAAGCCATATTATTCCAATTGCGGTGCTAAGAATTCATCATGCAAAATGCCGATAAAATTACAAATTTGTGAATTGAAGACGGCTCACCCGAAACTAAATCACTCCCACAACCCCAGCCAATTGGGGCCATATTGGAGATAATCATGAGCAAACTTATCCAAGCAGGCCTGATCGCATTGGCGGTCGTAGCCGGAATCTCGACGACATATGCCGCTACACCCGTACGGGACCCGGCGCAGACCCAGGACCAGTGGGTTCAGACAGTTCACTTGGATCCCTCCTCACCTGCTGGCCAGTATTTCGGCGAAATGCAGCATGACGGTGAGTAACACCGGAAACCGCGCCTGAACGGCGCGGTTTGGATCGAGGTGCCCGAGGCATCGCGAGTAGATGACCGGACGCCAGTGGCGGTGGCATTGTCACCGCCACTGGCGTTGACAAAACCATCCATGTGGCGGTGTCGGGCATGGACATCGGCCTTATATCGGCCTAAACGCTTGTTGAAATCCGGAACGACATCGTCGCCAATCAGTGCCGACCGCCCAAACTACCATGGCTTTTGCGCGATGCCGATCAAACCGACAGCCTCACACCTCGAGCGTATCGCCGCCTTTGAGGTCGAGAATTTCCCGAGCCTCGTCCGGCGTTGCGATCTCGAGGCTCAGGCCTTCGATGATCTTGCGCGCGAGACGGACCTGCTCAGCATTGGATTCCGCCAGCTTTCCGGGACCGCTCCACAGCGAGTCCTCGAGGCCGACGCGGATATTGCCGCCCATCGCCGCTGCCATTGCAGCGATCGGCAGCTGGTTCCGCCCGGCACCGAGCACCGACCACTTATACTGATCGCCGAACAGCCGGTCGGCCGTCCGCTTCATATGCAGCACGTCCTCGGGATGGGCGCCGATGCCGCCCTGCAGGCCGAACACCGTCTGCACGAAGAGCGGCGGCTTTACGAGTTCCTGCTGCAGGAAATAGTGCAGGTTATAGAGATGGGCGGTGTCGTAGCATTCGAACTCGAAGCGCGTGCCGTTTCCGGACAGCGTGCTGATCACATATTCGATGTCCTTGAAGGTGTTGCGGAACACGATGTCCTTGTTCTCGAGATAGGCGCGCTCCCAATCGTGCTGGAAAGTCTTGAAGCGGTTCAGCATGCCGAATAGGCCGAAATTCATCGAGCCCATGTTCAGAGAGGCGACCTCCGGCTTGTAGACCGCCGCCGGCCGGACGCGCTCGTCCACCGTCATGTTCGGCGCGCCGCCGGTCGTCAGATTGACGACGCAATTCGAGCGCTGCTTGATGATCTTCAGGAACGGTGCAAAGGCTTCCGGCGTCTGGTCGGGGCGCCCGGTCTTCGGATCGCGGGCGTGCAGATGCACGATCGCGGCGCCGGCCTCTGCCGCCTCCACCGCGGCGTCGGCGATTTCCTGCGGCGTGACCGGCAGCGCCTTGGACATGGACGGCGTGTGAATGGCGCCGGTGACGGCGCAGGTGATGATGACTTTGCGGCTCATTGTCTTCTCATTTCCTCCCGGTCAGAAAAATCCTCGTCAATCCTGCTTCTTCTTGTGCGCCGCCAACGCGGCGAGACGTTCATTGCGCCAGCTGGTCAGCCTTGCGATCCGTTCGGGTGTCGGCTGATGCGGCCAGGCGGCGATAACGCGATCGATATTCGGGCTTTCATAGGCATCCGGCCCCGCCGGCGCAGCTGCCAGCCCCTTGTAAAAGCCTGTGTAGCGCGCGCAATAATCCGGTATCCCGCCAGGGGCGTTGAGCTCGATCGTCTCCAGCGGTCCCATGAACGACCATCGGAGGCCGAGGCCGTCTTTCACTGTATGGTCGAGGTCCTCGGCGGAAATATAGCCTTCGCCGACCAGCCGGAACGCTTCGGCCAGCAATGCGCCTTGGAGGCGATTGAGGACGAAGCCGTCGATCTCGCGATTGATGGTGACCGGCACCTGTCCGATCTCTCGATAGATATCGCGCGCCCGCGTGATCGTCTCGGGCGACGTCCATGGCGCACCGCATAGCTCCACGAGCGGGATCAGATGCGGCGGGTTGACGGGATGCCCGACCAGGCAGCGGGCTCTTCCTGCCAGCCCTTCGGTGAAGCACGAGGGAACAATGGCCGAACTCGACGACGCCAATATCGCCTCGGTTGGCGCCAGTCGGTCGAGATCGGCGAATATGGCGCGCTTGGTGTCGATATTCTCCGGGCCGTTCTCCTGCACAAAGGCCACGCCATCCAGGGCCTCGGCGAGGCTGCCGGCGATGGTAATGCGAGCGGCCGCGCCCTTCATATCGTCGGCGAGACCGTGCCGTTGCAGCGCCAGCAATTCGTCGCGGATAAGTCGCGGCGCTGCATTCAAGGTTGGTCTATCCGGATCTGCCAGCCGCACCTGCCAGCCGGCACGCGCGAAAATCGTGGCCCAGGCGCGGCCGATTAGTCCGACACCGACGGTGGCGACAGTTCTTGTTTCAGGCACGATATCTCTCTTCGTCTTTGCGTCCACGGATCGCCGAGAGCAACCGCGAGTGTTTCGATCCAGCGTACTCGCAGTGATCACCTCGGGCAATGAGGCCGGCACGAGGGGAGCGGCTCGGATGCACCAAGCCTATCAAAGTCGTTTGTCCTCGGCCGGGCTCGCTGAATAATGTGGTCTGATCCACTCGTGGTGCTGGAGGTGTCATGGATCTCGATATCAAAGGACTGCGCGTCCTGGTGACCGCAGGTGCCAATGGGATCGGCCTGGCCATTGCCAAAGCCTTTGTGGCTGAAGGTGCGAGGATTCATGTCTGCGATATCGATACCACCGCGCTGTCCGATCTGAAAAAGAGCGACCCGGCTTTGACGCAAAGCGTCTGCGACGTTGCGGACCGTGCGGCGGTGAAGACGCTGTTCGCTGAGACGGTCGCTGCCCTTGGCGGTCTCGACGTGCTCGTCAATAATGCGGGCATCGCCGGACCGACCTCCAAGGTGGAGGAGATGAACCCCGAGGATTGGGACCGCTGCCTGGAGGTCTGTCTCACAGGACAATTCAATTGTGCGCGGCTGGCGATCCCGCTTTTGCGGTCGAGCCAGAACGCCTCGATCGTCAACATCTCCTCGGCGGCCGGACGGCTGGGCTTCGCCATGCGCACGCCCTATGCGGCGGCGAAATGGGGCGTGATCGGCTTTACTAAATCGCTGTCGATCGAGCTGGGGCCCGACAATATCCGCGTCAATGCGATCCTGCCCGGTCTGGTCGCCGGCGACCGGCAGCGCCGGGTTCTTGAAGCCAAAGCGCAGCAGCGCGACATATCCTACGCCGAGATGGAGCGGATCGCCTTCTCCTACACCTCGATCAAGGATTATGTGACGCCGCAGCAGATCGCCGACCAGATCCTGTTCCTTTGCAGCCCGCGTGGGAAAACCATCTCCGGACAGGCCATCTCGATCTGCGGCGATACGCAGATGCTCGGCTAAGGTCAAATCGCGGCTGCATAGGCCCCTGCGCCTGATACTGCCTCCGCATTCGCCGTCGTCTTCGCGTTCTTCGCCGCTAATTGGGCCGCAACGACGTTCGGTGTCACTACGCGGCAGACCCGAGTAGATCTTCGATCCGGATCGGAAACCGACGCGGGCGCATGCCGGTCGCGTGCCAGACCGCATTCGCTACCGCGCCGGCCGATCCCGTGATGCCGATCTCGCCGACGCCCTTGATGCCCAGCGCATTGACGTGAGGGTCATGCTCCTCGACGAGGACCGCCTCGACGAAGGGAATGTCCGCGTTCACAGGCACATGGTATTCGGCGAGATTGGCATTCACGATACGGCCGGAATGCCGGTCCGTAATCGCTTCCTCATGCAGGGCGAAGGACACGCCCCAGATCATGCCACCATAATATTGGCTGCGCACCAGCCGTGGATTGATCACCCGCCCGGCCGCGAAAGCGCCGACGAGGCGAGTGACGCGGATCTGGCCGAGATCGGGATCGACCTTGACCTCGGCGAACACCGCCCCATGCGCATGCATGGCATAGGTCTCCTGCGCGGCAGGGTCGGCGGCGGCATTGCCCCGACCCTCGATCTGGGGGAGGCCGGCGCGGCGGAGGATGTCGACATAGCTTTCGCTGCGAGTCTCATCGTCGCGTCGGATAAGACAGCTGCCCCTCGCGATGACCCCGGCGTTCCCCGCGCCGAACAGCGGCGAGCGCTCGTCGCTTGTCGCAATATCCGCGAGCTTGGCGATCACGTCGGCTCCGGCATTATGGATCGCCATGCCGGCCGTGGCTGTGTGGCCCGAGCCGCCGGCGATGCCTGCATCGGGGAGGTCGGAGCTGCCCGCCCTGAATTCGACAGCGCCGATGTCGAGGCCTAGGCTGTCCGCGGCGATCTGGGCGAAGACCGTCCAAGCGCCCTGGCCCATGTCGTGCGCGCCGGTTTCCACCACGCCTGTGCCGTCGCTGCGGATGACAGCGCGCGCTTCCGCCGCGAACATCAGCGCCGGAAAGGTCGCCGTGCCCAGCCCCCAGCCGACGAGGAAGCCCGCCTCGTCGCGCATCTGGCGCGGCTTAAGCGGCCGCTTCGACCAGCCGAAGCGCTCGGCGCCTTGCGCGTAGCACTCGCGCAGCGCCTTGGAGGAGAACGGCTTGCCGGAGATCGGTTCGACCTCGGCATAGTTCTTCAGGCGGAAGGCCAGCGGGTCCATCCCGCAAGCCAGCGCCGCCTCGTCGATGGCACTCTCCAGCGCGACCGATCCCGTCGCCTCGCCTGGCGCGCGCATGAAGATCGGCGTGCCGGTGTCGATGCGCACCGCCTCATGCGAGGTGGCTATGGCGGGGCTTGCGTAAAGCGTATGCGCAACATCGGCAGCCGGCTCGAAGAAGTCGTCGAAGGTGCTGGACGCCACCTTGGCGTGATGATCGATGGCGGTCAGCGCGCCGTCGGCCGCCGTACCGATGCGCAGCGTCTGGCGGGTTGGGGAGCGATGGCCGGCAGGCCCGTACATCTGCTCGCGGGTGAGCACAAGCTTCACCGGCCCGCCGACAAGCTTTGCCGCTATAATGCCGAGCACCTGCGGCCCGATGGGGAAGCCCTTAGAGCCGAAGCCGCCACCGAGAAATGGGCTGCGGATATGGATGTTCGCCGGTGGGATGCCGAACAGCCCCGCCAGCCGTCCCTGTGCCATGATCAGCGCCTGGGTCGGCATGTCGATGGACAGCTTGTCGCCGTCCCAGGCCGCCACGATGGCGTGGGGCTCCATGGCGTTGTGGTATTGCGCGGGCGTCTCGTATGTCGCCTCGATCCGGTGCGCCGCGGCGGCAAGCCCCGCCTCGACATCGCCATGGGTCGCCTCGGCCGGATTGCCCACACCGACCGAGGGCGGAACGAAGCTCTCGCCGGCATCGAGGCCGACCCGGGCGGGAAGCGCCTCATAGCGCGGAGCCAGGAGCGCCGCCGCTTCCGTCGCGGCCTCGAGTGTCTTGGCGATCACCACCGCGATGGGCTGGTCCGGATAGCGCACCTGATCGTTCTGCAGGACGTCGAGACGGAAAATGAACGGGTTGGTCTTCGCGTCAGGGTCCTCAGCGAGGGGCGGCCGGTTGGCTGATGTCATCACCTCGACGACGCCGAGATGGGCCTTGGCGGCGGCGACATCGAGGGAGGTCACCCGGCCGCGCGCGATGCTCGCGACCGCCATTACCGCATAGAGCATGCCGGCGGGGTGATTGTCGGCAGCATAGCGGGCGCGGCCCGTGACCTTCAGTTCGCCGTCGCGGCGGGTGAGCGGCTGGCCGATATTCGAGCCGTGCCGGATATGGGGAACTTCGCGAATGAATGAGATATCAGAGGTCATGCATGTGCTCCGATGGCGGAGGAAAAGGGAGAGGCGGGAAGCGCGGCAACACGGTCGGGCGTGCCGGCGGCAGCGAGCGCCAGGGCGCGCACCAGAATGCGCCGCGCCAGCTCGATCTTAAAGGCGTTGTCGCCGGAGGGTTTGGCATCGGCCAGCGCGGCATCTGCCGCATGGCGGAATACGGCCTCGCCAGGGGCGACGCCCTTCAGCGCCGCCTCAGCCGGGTGGGCCCGCCACGGCTTTGGCGCGACGCCGCCGAGTGCGATACGGGCTTCGGCGGTCACCCCGCCCTCGACGCGCAGGGCGGCCGCGGCCGAGACCAGCGCGAAGGCGTAGGAGGTACGCTCGCGCAGCTTGAGGTAACGAGCGTGGGAGGCAAAAGCCGCCGCCTCCGCGGGAAGACGCAGGGCGATGATCAGCTCGCCGGCTTCGAGTACGCTCTCCTTCTGTGGTGTATCGCCTGGCAGGCGGTGCAGCTCCTCGAGAGGAACCTCGCGGCGCCCGCCTTTGCCCTCGATCTCGACCACCGCGCCCAGTGCGACGAGCGGCACGCAGAAGTCGGACGGGTGAGTGGCGATGCAAGACTCGCTCCAGCCGAGCACGGCGTGCAGCCGGTTCTCGCCGTGGCGGGCGTCGCATCCGGAGCCGGGCTCGCGCTTATTGCAGGCGTTGGCAGGGTCATAGAAATAGCCGCAGCGCGTGCGCTGAAGCAGATTGCCTCCGACGGTCGCGGCATTGCGCAGCTGCGCCGAGGCGCCGGAAAGAAGCGCCTCCGCGACCGCAGGATAGGTGCGGGCAAATTCGGCGTCATGCGCCAGATCGGCATTGCGCACCAGCGCGCCGATGCGCACGCCCCCATCGGGAAGGCGCTCAATGCGATCGAGGCCCGGAAGACGCGTGATGTCGACGAGGCGCGCCGGCATGGCCACGCGGCCCTTCATCAGGTCGAGCAGGTTGGTTCCGGCCGCGAGATAGACGGCGCCGGGCTCGGTCGCGGCCCTCACAGCATCGGCTATCGTTGCGGGCCTGAGATAGTCGAAATTGTTCATGCCGCATCCTTTCGCGCGCTTTCGGCCAGCTTCTTCTGTGCCTCCAGCACCGCCTCGGTGATGCCGGCATAGGCGCCGCAGCGGCACAGGTTGCCGCTCATGCCCTCACGGATGCGCTCGGGATCGTCGCCGACCTGGCCCTCGGCTATGAGGCCGACAGCACTCATGATCTGGCCGGGCGTACAGTAGCCGCACTGGAAGCCGTCATGCGCGATAAAGGCGGCCTGGACGGGATGCAGTTCCTCGCCCTGTGCAAGGCCTTCGATGGTGACGATCTCTGCGCCGTCATGGCTGATCGCGAGCGCCAGGCAGGAATTGATCCGCCGCCCGTCGACGAGCACCGTACAGGCGCCGCACTGGCCGCGATCGCAGCCCTTCTTGGTTCCGGTCAGGTCGAGACGTTCGCGGAGAAGGTCGAGCAGCGTGACCCGCGGGTCCTCCAAGGCGACCTGCCGCCTGATGCCGTTTATGGTCAGGCTGATGGAGAGATTCATGCAAGTGCTCCGATCAGTGCTATTGTCAAAAACGATCATTGCTGCCACAGGGGAGGCGTGTGAGACGCTCCGGCTGCCGATCGCTGTGGTAAGAGCTCTGTGTGCCACTCCCTGTCGAGAGCCAGCACGATCAATGGGCCTTTCATGGCCGATCCCGTCTGCATAGTTATATGGAGGCACCCTCCGTTTTGCAAGCGGGCAAGGAATAAAAGAAAACGATTATGGACGACTCGTGCGATCAGACCACCAGAAAGCCGCGCGCCGATGCCATTCGCAACCGCGAGCGCTTGCTGGAGGCAGCCAAGGCTGTCTTCAGCGTCGGCGGCCCGGATGCGAGCCTTGAAGCGGTAGCGCGGCTGGCCGGCGTCGGCATTGGCACGCTATACCGCCATTTCCCCATTCGCGAGGCCTTGTACGACGCAGTATACCGGCGGGAGGTCGACCAACTCGGCGATCTCGCGGAACAGCTAAAGGACGAAGCCTCGCCCGTCGGTGCCTTGCGCCGCTGGCTGCAATGCATTGTCGAGTTTGTGGGCACGAAGAAGGGTATGGCGACGGCGCTGGCGCTCGCCGCGCACAGCCCATCGGAGCTTCATGCCTATTCGTTCGAGCACCTGACCAAAGCATCGAATGCACTGTTGAACCGGGCCATCGCAGCCGGCGAGATCCGCACCGACGTCACCTCAGAAGACCTTCTGCGTGCCATAATAAGCATGTGCTCGATGCACGACCAGCCCGGCTGGCAGGGACGGATTCTGCGCCTGGTGGATGTCTTCGTCGATGGCCTGCGCGTGTCTCCCGGCCGAAGCAAGGAATAGTGCGGCGAAGAGGTTTGCGCGCTTCCGGTAAACCAGCAAGTCTGGGGCGGGCGCGGTGGCATGTCGCGCGCGGAACATGCATTGCGAATGCACCCCGATCGGCCTCTTTCGCAGATGTCGAGGAATGCGGTCATAGCTGCGCTGCAGGCTCTTCCGCAACACACCGAATGTGTTTCAAACCGCCATCATTTTCCCTATTGCGGCGGCATTGGGCTGCGATCAGACTTTGATCCTGGGCGCTGTCTCGATTGGCAGAATTCCCGAATGCCAACGAGCCGTTCTGGCTCCCGAGGAGGAAAGGCATTCCCGATGCGGAAACTTCATTGTCTTTTGCTTGCAGGCCTGTTTTTGAGCGTCGGGCAAATGCCCGCTTACGCAGCCGTGCGTGAAGACGTGCGCAAGGTGATCAACCTGGTGACAGCGGTGAAAATGCCGTACCCGGAAAATCTTTCGCGGAACCGCGCGAAGACCGAACGGGTGTGGCTCGAGCGCGGCGGCACAACGACCGGATGCATTGTAGTCGAAGATCGCCGCTGGTGTTATGAACACATCCCGCCAGAGGGCAACCGGGCCGAGATGCTTCGCATTCGCAACGAGCCTTCGCGCGGTGTGTATATCGGCGCCATGTACTATTACATCGTTGATTTCGATCTTGAGGGACTCGTCGACGTCGGATCGACGACGCGGATCGACCAGCTCGACCGCAGGCCACGCACGCCGACCGCGGAGGTCATCCAGTTCTTCCATCGCAGCACAAGCCGCGGCGAGGAGTCCCAAGAGGAATACCAGAAGATGTACGACGAGGGCATTCAGATCGCGCTGAAATATTTCGGGGAATAGATCTCTGGTGCACTGAATGAGCGCCTGACACTAACGCAAGCCGCTATCTCACCTTCTCGCTCGGCAGCGGAGCAAAAACTTGCTCCGGCTCGGCGGGCTCCGGCGGCTCGCCCGTTGGCAGATTCTGCTCGGAGAATCTGTGCCACTGAGGGACAACTTCCTCGCGAGACGGCAGCGCTGAGGATGGCCGCTCTTGATGGGACCTTTGGCGACGGCCGCTATGCGTGGCATGCCCCGCGCGCGGATGAAAGGCAGGATTGATAATCAAAACAATTATTATTTGCCTCAGCGATCGCTCGCAGGGACAGAAAAAATTTGCAAAATTTCGCATTTATCTTCTGACCCGCCACGCCGCAAATTCGCAGCGGGAAAGCTTGTGGCGTGGTCCAGCATTTGCCGGACACGCCGGGCATAAATCCCGCCGCCAGCTCTATCCGCCAGTCGGACGCTGCGGCCCGTTTCTCAGGCAACTGGCCTTCGCATCTGCGGTGAAACTGAGTTGCAATTCATTCATAAACACAATTTTGACGTGTATGGGGTTTCCTCGCCTAATCCTCGTAAGGACATCCCGAACAATAACTGAATCGCACTCTGTGTGCGTGCGTCCGTGTGACTCAGCGTACTGGGATTCCGGATCTCGGCGAACAGGCGTATGTCGGTTGTATGATCGACGAAGGGGCCATTCGCTATCGTTGGGAGACAGTCGGCAGCCAGCTTGACGAGCGGGGCTGGAGATTGTTCGCGGCGGCCGAGGTGCGGACCGCCGGCTGGGGCGGTCTCGCGATTGTCGCTCGGATCACCGGGCTCGCCCGCTCGACGATCAATCGCGGCGAGGACGATCTTGGTGCTGAGCCGCTGGCGAAGGGCCGGATCCGCCGCTGTGGTGGTGGACGCCGGGCCGTTGCCGAAACGGATCCAGAGCTTGTGCCCGAACTCAAGTGCCTCGTCGAGCCAGCCACTCTCGGCGATCCCATGCGGCCCCTGATCTGGGTGTCGAAAAGCATGGACAAGCTCGCCGAGACGCTGGGGCATCCGATCAGCGCCGATACCGTGCGCAAGGAACTGGTGAAGCTCGGCTTCTCGCGCCAGCACAATCGCAAGGCTGACGAAGGCGCAAAGCATCCGGACAGAAACGCGCAGTTCGAGCACATCAATACGAAGGTCGTCGCCGCTCAGGCGGCCGGGCAACCGGTGATCTCGGTCGATACCAAGAAGAAAGAGCTGGTCGGCAACTATAGGAATGGTGGTTCCGACTATCGGCCCAAAGGGGAACCGCAGCGCGTAAATGTGCATGACTTCGTCGACAAGGATCTAGGCAAGGCAGTGCCTTACGGCGTCTACGACGTGGCGGCCAATGCCGGATTCGTCAGCGTCGGGATAACGAGCGACACGGCCGAGTTCGCCGTCGAGGCGATCCGCAGCTGGCTCGGACGGATGGGCCGCCAACGCTATCCAAAGGCGCGCGAGTTGACGATCACGGCGGACTGCGGCGGCTCGAACGGCGCGCGCGTCCGGCTCTGGAAGGTCGAGTTGCAAAAGCTCGCCGACGAGACAGGGCTCGTGCTGCATGTCCACCACTATCCGCCCGGCACATCCAAGTGGAATAGGATCGAGCACCGCCTGTTCTGCCACATCACGCAGAACTGGCGCGGCCGTCCGCTGACGGATCGTCTCGCCATCGTCGAGCTGATCGGCGCAACGACAACGAAAACCGGATTGAAAGTCGAGTGTGCGCTCGACACGCGGACCTACGAGAAGGGCATCAAGGTGAGCGCCGCCGAGATGGCGACGCTCAACATCATCGGCGAAGACTTCCATCCTGAATGGAACTACTCCCTCAAGCCAAGGCTCCTCCCAAATTCGTAGCAGTTATTGTTCGGAGTGTCCTAAACTCGGGAAGGCCGGAAATATGATCAAGAACAGCAAGAATTTACCGGTGGTGGCGACCTCTAACGGCTGGACACCTATTGCCTTTTTCGATTTTGATTCGGATTACGCGAGAGAAGAGAAATTCATCGTCTGGCTGGTCGACAGTCAGGGAAATGAATGGTTCGACATTGCGCGGATGGAGAGGGGGCGGGTTGTCGGTCAATGGTGCGCGGCTCATCACGACGATAGGCGGCATGGATGGGACGGCCTTCAACCGGTCGCTTTCAAACTTGTTGACGGAGCGGACCGGAATACGTTGCGGCACATCGTTCGACGTTGCGCCGCTCACCTCCCGTGTACGGAAAGGCATCTTGTACGGCCGCAGCTGAAATTCGTGACGCCGGGGAAAGATCACGCCGAGTTGCGGGCGCAGGCTCCCGCGTCCGTATAGCGGACGGTTATGGCATTCAGATCTCATGCTCTATGTCTTGGAGAAGACTCATGCAGAACTCCAGCATCCACATTGATTGCAATCCTGTTGCCACGACGATCTGCGAAGTCGAAGCGATCGCCCCATTGGCCGGGGTGCGGTTCCTCATCGTCGAGGACGAGATCGTTCAGGCGCTGCTGCTGAGCGAAATGCTCACCGATATGGGCGGCCTCGTCTCTGAACTCGCATTCGACTACGAGCAGGCCAGCAAGGCATCACAGAGGGATGTTTTTGATTGCGCCCTTCTCGATATCAATCTGAGCGGCAGGCTGTCATTTCCGATCGCCGAGACACTCGAAGCGCGGCAAATTCCGTTTGTGTTCTGCACCGCATTTACCGCGGGCGTAGATGCCTATCGGAATGCTTCGGAAATCCCGCGTGTGAGTAAGCCGGTTCAGCCCGAAACATTGCGCGAGGCGGTGTTGTCGGCCTTAACGGACAGCAGCTGACGGCAAGCAGCCGGCACAGGCAGTCAACGCCGATGAAGGCCAAGCAGCAGACGGGGATCGTGAATGCGCAAAGCCCGCAGGCAATTTGGCGAGGCGAACGCTGCCCGCAGCGCCCACAAGCTTATCCGCGAGGCCGGCGGCGTGTCGGATTCTCAATTGGCGACGGGAACTGGAGCGGGTGCTCGGGCATCCTTTGAGCCGGCCCGAGGAGGACGTTGTGCGTATCGAAGACGGCCGGGTGCTCCAGATCTCATACGGGAGCGCCAATATGTATGCGTCGGCGGACGAATTTCGCGGGCTTCTGGCCTTCATCGAACCGCGCAGCCACGTCCAACCGCAGCATCCCCTCGGAGCCGAATTTCCCAACGGGCACGGGTTCATCGAGGCTGTTCAGTGGCTCATTCAGGAGCTTCCGGCCAAGCTCCGTCTGCCTGCCGCGGCGTTGCCTGGGACGGTTGCCAGCCGGGACCATATTGAGAAGGCTGCCCAGCAGATTAGCGGCCAGACTTGCCTCGATGATCCAACGATTTTGGCGCCAATCGTCGCTTATGTCGGTGAGGCCATCCGCGGAATCGTGGGGGGTGGTTGGGAAATCCGCGATTGGCGGGGTCCCCAAGCGGATGACAATTGGCAGCCCGTTATCGTCGGCGCGAATGGCCGGGAATATCCCACCTTCATGATCTTTAAGGAACTGCTTGAGGGGGGTTCCGTGCGAGCCGTCGTAAGCGTCGAGATCGGTCATCGTCGCATATAGGGGCGCGCCGTCAGCATCTTTCTCCGCAAGAACCTGGCAGACAGCAGGGATCATTCTGGATTCCGGGGAAGGGCTGCCGGTCCCGATGTCCACGGCGCAGCGGCGTCACCCGGCCGGATCGCGCCCAGCCCGGCCTGCCGCTGAAGCCGGACAAATGCGCTTTGGCGGCCAAAGCTCTTCATAGTTTGAGAATCGCCGCAGGATCTTATCGTAGCGCGTCGGTTCCACGAGCGGAAGGATGTATTTCATTGCAAAATTGATCAGCGGCGATCGATGTTTTATGTATAGATCGAGAGGATAGAGCGAATGGCGCAAATGAAATTTTGGTTCATAGTTGAGGGCGGTGCTGAGATAGCATCGATAACCCTGCGACATTGCCCATGACATGACGTCGCGAACCACGATGTAATATAGGCTAAGATCAAAGGCGACGCCGTAGTCAAAGCCGGCGTATTCCGAGCAAATGGATGTGCCCTCGATCATGCACAGGTTGAAGGCAATGATCTTCTCTCCCTGCCGCCAGAGGAAAAAGCGCACCTTATCAGGCATTAGGCGACCAAGCCCGCAAAGGTAATCCTTCGTAAGTTGCTCGAATTTAAGCGTCGCACGATCATAAACGGCAAGGTAGAGCGAATAACATTCATCGATAACAGGCGTAATATCTTGCAGGACGGTCATCTTAATCGAGGCGACCTGCTCGGAGGCTTTCAATCTCCGCCGCAATTTGGAACGCATGTTACGGCTCAGCGCCTTGCGCATATACTCGGCGAAGCTTGCATAATCGAGGCTGACCCCCGTCATCGGCATGCTCGGCACACGCGTATAGCCGTGCTCCAAGAAGCACTCCAGCACGCCGCGATCGGCCGCCGGGAATTCCTTCAGGACGATGAGGCGGGCCTTGAGACTGCGCGCGTGGCTGGTAATCCCGGCTGCCAGGAGCTCGGCGAGGAGGGGGTGCGGCAATTCGGCAGTGCCGTCGAGGTGGCCCTCGCCCGCAGCGCATCCCACCATCAGCGTCCGCAGCAGCATAAAGCGTGGCCAGACACGGCGAATGAAGTCCGCCGATGTCTTGAGCCAGCCACTGGTGCCGGCGAGCATGTCCTGATTGAGCAGGAAGAACGGCTGGACCGCCCGCACCTCACCGCTTTCATCCTGGATGACGAAATAGCGGAAATCAAATTCCGGCTGGATGGTGTCCTCGACCAGCTCGTAATAGCGGTGATCCTTGCGCCCGTCTGCGAACGCATGCGCCCAATGGCGGCAGCGCGCCACCTCCTCGCGCATGAAAACCGCCACTCTGAAGGCGTGGGAGGCCGTATGGTCCCGTTGCGAAACCGCATGCCTCTCCCGAACACTGGCAGCAACGTCGCTCATTTAGAACCGTGCCTGCGATCCATTCACCGGCTCGCACTCCATAAACAGCATAGCTTCTGCAACTTTGAAAGCCGCGAGCGTCTCATCAGGGGCGGCTTAGCGGAAGCAAATGTAACAGCCCCGGATGCCAATTCGTTCCGTCGAAAACAAAGATGTGATTAACGATTTCGGCGCGATATCCGGCAGAAAGTGCGCGATCGACGGCGTCCCTGCAGTCGCGAGCCCACGGGGTTTGCGATACGTAGTTCGTCCATCCCTTGCAATGCTGTTATGGACTGATTAAGAGCTGACCCTGAGTTCGTCTCCAGACATGCGACGTACGCGCAATCCGCCGCTCAAGAACTCGATGCCAGCGTCCTAAGGCCCGGCGTAACGCGCCTTGGGTGGCGCGGTTCGCTGCAGTCACGTTGCCTTCGAAACGCGATCGTCACCCGATTGATTTCAGATGCGGCAGCCAGATCACTCAGGCTCCAAGGCCCCGCTAGTGCACTGACTCAATCAGATGGTGCAGGCAGGCGCTTGAGTTTGCCGAAAATTTCTTTGGCGGATTTCGTCCAGACAAAGGGCTTGGGGTGACCGTTGTGATCGCGGATGTAGCGGCGGATGGCATCTTCCAATTCGGCGACGGATTTGAAGACGCCGCGACGGATGCGCCTTCGGGTGATGACTGAGAAGAAGCCCTCGACGGCGTTGAGCCAGGATGCGGATGTGGGCGTGAAGTGGAAGACCCAGCGCGGATTGTCGGCCAGCCATTGCTTGACCTTGGGATGCTTGTGGGTGGCGTAATTGTCGAGGATGGCATGGATGACCTTTCCCGCCGGAACGGCGCGCTCCACCGCATTGAGGAACTTGATAAACTCCTGATGCCGGTGCTTTTGCATGCAACGCCCCAACACGGTGCCATCGAGAATATTGAGCGCGGCGAACAGGGTGGTGGTGCCATTCCGCTTATAATCGTGGGTCATGGTTGCGCATTTGCCGGGCTTCAGCGGAAGGCCGGGTTGCGTGCGATCGAGCGCCTGAATCTGGCTTTTCTCATCGATGGACAGCACCACGGCATGACAGGGCGGCTCCATGTACAGGCCGACGACATCCTCCACTTTCGCGGCAAAGGCGGGATCGTTGGACATCTTGAAGGTGCGTAAGCGGTGAGGTTGAAGGCGATGCCCATCCCAGATGCGTTGCACCGTCCGCAAGCTGACGCCGACAGCCTTGGCGACCGCCCGGCCGGTCCAATGCGTCGCGTTATGGGGTGGCTCGGAGCATGGCAGCGCCAGCACCCTGGCCACGGTCTCCAACTGAACAGGGGCTTTACCCGGCTTGCGCGTCTTGTCCCGCAAGAGGCCATCCACCCCTTGCTCGGCATATCGCAACTGCCAGCGCCACACCGCCGGGCGACTGCCACCGATCTGCCTCGCCACCTCCAGAACGGGCAGCCTGTCTGCCGAAAGAAGAACGATCCGTGCCCGCTGGACGTGCTTCTGCGCGCTGTTGCGATCCTCAATAACCGCCGCCAAACGCGCGCGGTCCTCAGAGGCGATGATGATGCTGACGGTTTGTGCCATATCAGCAGAATCGCACGAACTAGGCCGCGTGTGAATCCTCTGTTTGCGTCAGTGCACTAGTGCATCAACCCAAACGGAGGCTCCAGCCGGAGTTTGAAAAAATTGATGCAAAAGGCTAGTGCGCGAACGCATGAACGAAGTGAATGCGTCAGGACACTAGCCCGGTTTATTCATGGCGGTTCCGGTTTGGCTGAGTTCCGCGTCGCGTGTTGGTGATTTCCGGATTGTGAGCATGCAGACGCACATCGCTTTGAGAGCGGCCGGTGGCATGGCGCATTTTCGGGTTGACGGGGACGGGTGCAGTCGGGGGCATCGGCGCCCCGCCGGTCAGGTAACCAGACGTGGCAGGCGTCCGAGAACGGTTCGCAGGATCGCTTGATAGGGACACGCCGTCGGCAAGTGAAGGCGGATCTGCGTTTTCATCTCGACCACACGCGCGGCGATCTTGACGAGCCTCAGGCGCAAGGTATCGAACTGCGCCACGCGCCAGGCCGAGCGCTTCGGCATCGCGGTGCGCAAGGCCCAAAGCAGCCAATAGGCGCCGGCATGCAGGAACAGGCGGAACTGGTTGGCGGTCGCCTTGCTGCAGGACGTTCGGTCGGCGGCGATATGGGTTTTCCAGGATTTGATATGATTTTCCGCACGGCCTCGGCGGCAATAGACGTCCTGGTAAAGCGTCTTTGCCTTGCCGCCTGCGAGATTGGTGACGATGAACCGCGTATCGGTTCCCTCCTCGCCAGCCTCGACACGCGCTATGATGCGCTCGACGCGGCTCCAGCTTGCGGCGCCGTCGTAGAACTCCTTGAAGCGTCGCAGCTTGGCCGTCTTCGCGCCGGCCTCAAAGCGCGCCTGGGTGCTGACCTCCAACGCTTCGACATGGCGGCGCAGGGTGGTGGTCGGGGCAACGCCGAAGATGAAGTCGAGGCCGTTCGCCCGGCAGAAATCGATCACCTCGGGGCAGCAGTAGTGGCTGTCGGCGCGGATCAGAATTTGCGTGGCGGGCCAGTTGGCCCGGATCGCCCTCAGCAGACGGCGGAGGAACTTGGCGATTTCCACGCCCTTGGGACGCTTGGCCGGACGTAGCATGGCGGTCACGAACCGTCCGTCGCCGTCGAACACAATAATCGGCTGGAAACCGTATTCGTCGTAATGGGCATTGAACAAGCGAAGCTGCTGCCCGCCGTGCACGGCATCGAAGGTGTCGTCGAGATCGAGCACAATGCGCTTCGGTACCCGGGCATAGGACGCGCAATAGAGATCGACGAGCGCCTGCCCCATGAGCCTGAGCGAACGAAGATCGGGCCAATTCTCCAGGCGCGAGAGGGTCGGCTGCGAAGCCAGGTCGGGGCTGGAAGGCAGAACCCCCTGTCCCAGCTTGAACGCAGGATCGGATCGCAGGGCCGAGGCATCGTTGCCGTCCTCATAGCCGGAAGCGATCATCAGCATGCGGAACCGGATCATGTCGGCGACGCCGTGAACCACTTGGGCTGGGGCTCGCGGATCGTTGAGACAGCTGGCCACCCGCTCGGCGATGCGAAGGCGTTGCTCGATTTCCCGCAGCACCAGCACCCCTGCATCTGATGACATTTGCCCGCCGTCAAAGCGCGCTACAACAGACTTGCCAAGAACCGGTGACAGGCCTGGCAGAGGCAGCATAGGATTGTCCATGGCGGATGGGCTCCCTTGAAAATCGCGCGGATCGGCTTCAGCAACCAAATCCTACGCGAGGTCAAAGGGTTGAGCTACATCCGCCAAACCGCCATGAATTTTCCGGGCTAGGTCCGTCCTAATTTCTGGCCTAGAATTGTCCTAGGTCAAAAGGCCCGCTAAGTTCTTGATTTTGTTGGTCGGGGCGGCGTGATTCGAACACGCGACCCTCTGCTCCCAAAGCAGATGCGCTACCAGGCTGCGCTACGCCCCGATTTGCTGGTGAGTATGAAGGGTTTTGTCACTCTTTTCACTGGCGAAGGCAAGTCAAAAGCTTGGGCGACCAAAATGACTGCCACGCTTCGGCGGCCCGCCGGGCCGAGCGCGAAAGATGTGGAACGAGGAGAGACCCCATAACCACGTCAATTTAGCCCGTCCGTGACCCGTTCGCGGCGAAGCGCGATGGCGCTCTCCGCCTCGCGATGGTAACTTTGCGCGGTCGGAACACCCCACGGAGACACCCCGCAGATGGCTGAGTTCAAGTTGCATTGCTTTGCCCAATCCGGAAATGCCTATAAGCCGGCGCTGATGCTAGCCGTGTCGGGTGCGAATTGGGAGCCGGTGTGGGTCGATTTCTTCAACGGCGAGACCCGAAAGCCCGAATGGCGTCAGAGCATCAATGAGATGGGCGAGGCCCCCGTGCTCGATCACAACGGCAAGCGGCTCACCCAGTCCGGCGTGATCCTCACCTATCTCGCCCGCCGTCTCGGCAAATTCGGTCCGGAGAACGAGGACGAGGAAGCGGAAATCCTGCGCTGGATGCTGTTCGACAACCACAAGTTCACCAGCTATCTGGCGACCTACCGGTTCATGAACGCGCTGATGTCGCAGACGCCGAACCCGGATGTGCTGAAGTTTCTCCGGGGACGGAGCGATAGCGCGATGGCGATCGTCGACAAGCATCTCGGCCAGCAGCCTTTCATGATCGGCTCGCGCCCGACGATCGCCGACTTTTCGCTGGCCGGCTACGTCTTCTACCCTATGGAAGAAACGAATTACGAATACCAGGCAAGCCATCCGAATATTTATGCCTGGATGGAGCGCATCAAGGCGATGCCCGGCTGGAAAGGCCCCTATGAGCTGATGCCGGGCGAGCGCTTCATCGCCCAGCGGTAGCTTCAGGACTAGCAATCCGGCCCGCTCTCCGTCGGCGCGCCCGGTATCAGCGCGCCAAGCTAATAGTCTCAGCATAAAGCAAAGCGGTAAGCGGCAAGATCAGGCGCGCACCGGCGCTTGCAGTAACCGCCTCAGCGCACCGATCAACGAAAAGAGCCAGATGCCGATCACCAGCACGCCGAGCACGGCCGCGATCGGACGCGAGAAGAAGGCCGTCACATCACCATCGGACTTGATCATTGACGACATGAAATTGCGTTCCAGCATGTCGCCGAGCACGATTCCGAGGATCGCCGGGGCGACCGGAAAGCCGTTTTCCTCCATCACATAGGCAAGGACGCCCATGACCAGCATCACCGTGACCCCGGCGACGGTGTTGTTGATGGCAAAGGCGCCGACGATACAGAACAGCAGGATGATCGGCATCAATATGTTCTGCGGCATGCGCAGGATCTGGCGCGAGACTTTGATTGCGAGCCAGCCGAGCGGCAGCAGGGCAAGATTGGCGACGAAAAAGCTGATGAAAACGGCATAGATCAGCTCCGGATTATTGAGAAATACCGTCGGCCCGGGATTCATGCCCTTCATGTAAAGCACGCCGATGACGATTGCGGTGATCGAGTTCGCCTGGAATGCCGAACACCACCGCCGGCACCCAGGCCCCGGCAAGGGCGGAATTGTTCGCGGTGCAGGCGTCGACCAGCCCTTCGACATGGCCGGTGCCGAATTTTTCCGGCTCGCGCGAGAATTTC
Source organism: uncultured Alphaproteobacteria bacterium (assembly GCA_963798805.1). Classification (GTDB taxonomy): domain Bacteria; phylum Pseudomonadota; class Alphaproteobacteria; order Rhizobiales; family Rhodomicrobiaceae; genus CAVZCK01. Next base: position 191,242 of record CAWCVC010000009.1, on the reverse strand, counting down.
TTCGCTACCGCAAAGGTGATCCAGGCGGCGATGTCGGCGCCAGCACCGGGGAGAATGCCGATGATCGCACCGATCACGCCGCCGCGCACAACGTTCCAGCGGTAGCGGGACAGGATTGCGCCCAAGCCGCGGAACACACGTCCGACTTTCTGGTCCGGCAACTGTATCGGCGTGTGGCGCGCGGCGACATAGCGCAGCACCTCGGAGACGGCAAACATGCCGATCATCGCCGGGATGAAGCTTACTCCGCCCAGCAGCTCGATATTGCCGAAAGTGAAGCGCGGATAGCCCGCCACTACATCGATGCCGATGGTGGAGATAAACAGACCGATCAGCAGTGAGACGAGACCTTTCAGCGTCGAGCCGGACGAAATCACGACCGCGCAGGACAGGCCCAGGCAGGCGAGCCAGAAATATTCGTAGGACGAGAATTCCAGGGCGAATTCGGCGAGAACGGGCGCTGTGAGAGACAGTATGGCTGCACCCATCAGGCCGCCGATCGCGGAGGTTGTAAGGCCGGTGCCGAGCGCCCTTTCCGCCTCCCCCTTCCGGGTCATTGCGAAGGCTTCATCGCAATAGGCGGCCGATGCGGGCGTGCCGGGGATGCGGATCAGCGCGCCGGGAATGTCGCCTGAGAAGATCGCCATCGCCGTTGCGGTGACGATCATGGCGATCGAGGGAACGGGGGCCATGAAGAAGGTGAACGGCACCAGCAGCGCCGTCGCCATCGTTGCGGTCAATCCGGGAATCGCGCCGACAAACAGGCCGAACAGCGCCGCCAGAAGCATGACGCCGAGAACGGAGGGGTCGAGGATCAGGAAGAGCGCCTTGATCATACTGTCCATAATCGCCACGCAATCGGCTGCAGGAGACCCCAGGGCAGCGGCACGAGCAAGATCCCGGCGAACACCTCATGGATGGCAAGCGTCGCCGTGACGGCCGCAAAAAGAGACGCGCCGAGCCCGACGCCAAAGCGCAGGAACAGTGTTACCAGGATGATCAGAGCGCAGGGAATAAAGCCCAGCGTGTCGGAAGCGGCTATGTAGAAAATAAGCCCGGCGATCACCAGCCCGAAATTGACCACCGAGGCGCGGTCCCTCGCCCAATCGCCGAGGACCAGCCACGGGACCGCCCGCCTCTCGGCAAGACCTTTGGCGGTCAGCACGATCCCGCAGCCGAGAAGGCCGACGCCGATGACGATCGGGAACAGGTCGGGCCCGAATTGCTGGCCGTAAAGCTTCGGGAAGGTGCGTGTATAGGCGATCTCGGCGACCGAGAATATGATGAGCACGAGGCCGACGACTGCATCGTTGAGGCGCATGTGACCGGCGCTTTCGTCCAGGTGGATGAGGAGTTGATGTCGAGGCCGCGGCATGGGAAGCGAGGGCGCAGCGCCACTCGCTTCGCTGTCGCGGACATGCAGCTGACGGCTATTTGGCGATGCCGACGGCTTTCATAACGGCGCCAAGCTCGACATCGCTGGTCGCCATCCACTTGCCGAAATCCGCACCGGGCTTCCAAACCATTCCGAAGCCGCGCCCCTTCATGAAGTCCACGAACTCCTTGGATTTGTAAGCCTTCTCCATGGCTGCAATCAGCTTTGCGGTGATGGCATCGGGCAGCCCCTTGGGACCTGCAATGCCGCGCCAGGCGGACATCTCCCAGTCGATCCCCGTCGCCTCCTTGAGCGTCGGCACGTTCGGGAACGCCGCCAGCCGCTGGCTGTCCATGACGGCAAGAGAGCGGACCTTGCCCGCGCTGAGCAGCGCCGCCGCTTCGACGACCGAGCATGGGACGATATCGACGCCGCCCGCCACCAGTTCCTGCAATCCCGGCGCCGCGCCCTGCGACGGCACCCAAGGCGCGGCATTGGGCTCGATGTCGGCCTTGTTGAGCATGCCCGCGAGAGCGAGCTGCCAAATTCCGCCTTGCCCGGTGCCGGAGGCCTTGTGCTTGCCGGGTTCCGCCTTCACTGCCGCCAGCACGTCTTTGGCGGACTTCCATGGCGAGTCGGCGCGCACCTGTAAGCCGGCAGGGTCATAGTTGTAGAGCGCGATCGGGGTGAAATCGGAACCTTTCAGCTCGGTAAGTCCGGCCCAATGCATCATGCCGATCTCGACCGTGACGACGCCGATCGTGTAGCCGTCCGGCGCCGCCGTGGCGATGGCCGAATGGCCGACGACACCGCTGCCGCCGGTGCGATTGACGACGTTGACCGGCTGACCCAGCTCTTTCTGCAGCAGATTGGCTATGATCCGGCCCGTCGCGTCCGTGCCGCCGCCGGCGCCCCACGGCACGATCAGCGTAATTGGTCTTTCCGGATATTCGGCGCGCGATGGCGTAGCCGCTACTGCGAGCGCGGCAATAGCCAGCGCAACCATGCGGACCAAGAGGCTCCCGAGTTTCATGTTTCCTCCTCACATTTTTTTAGCGTGTTAAATTTTTGGCCAGCCACCTTGTCGGCGGGCGGGCAGCGGTGCGCACCGATGGTGAATGGCTTCCATCCGGCGGTGGCCGCGCATTGTTTTATCCACTCAGGATGACATATCCGGGCCATTGATGTCATCATACATTTCAGGCGCGATACTCAAGATTCATATGATAAATAGCGAGGGGTTGTATGATATATTGCTAGACGGCCTGTGCCCGCTCCGGTCGTCATTCCTCGCGTGGATCTAGCGCGTCGCGCAGACCGTCGCCCAAGAGATTGAAGCCGAGGACGACGAGAAAAATCGCCACGCCCGGTGACAGCGACATCCACGGCGCCTGCTCGAGGAAGTTCTTGGCCGTGTTCAGCATCGAGCCCCATGAGGGCGCCGGCGGTTGCTGACCGAGACCGAGGAAGGACAAGCTTGCCTCGGCAATGATCGAGGTGGCGATGGTCAAAGTTGCCTGGACCAGGAGCGGCGCCATGATGTTCGGAGTGACGTGGCGCGCGAGGATCTGTATGTTCGGGACGCCGACCGCGCGTGCGCCCTCGATGAAATCTGCGGCCTTGACCGCCAGAACCTGTCCGCGCGTCAGACGGACGAAGATCGGCACCTGCGAGAGGCCGATCGCTATCATGGCATTGGTCAGCGAAGGACCGAGCGCGGCAGCGAGCGCGATGGCGAAGATCAGGAATGGCACTGCGAGCAGAGCGTCGGTCGCCCGGCTGATAATGGCGTCGATCCAGCCGCCGAACCAGCCGGCGGCGAGCCCGACCGGCAGGCCGATGGCGAGCGCGATCATCACCGAGACGACGCCGGCATAAAGCGAGGCGATGCCGCCATACATGACACGCGAGAGGATATCGCGGCCGATCTCATCGGTGCCGAGCCAGTAGGTTGCGGAGGGGGGCTGGCGCAGCGCGAGGAAGTTGGTCTTGTCGGGATCATGGGGCGCGATCAGCGGCGCGAAGACCGCTACGAACAGGAACAGGCCGACAATGACGGCGCCCACCATGGCGCTGCGGCTGCGCAGGAATTTGGCGAGGACACGGTTCTTGCGCGGCGCGATCTCCTCCGCCGATGCCAAGCTCGCTCCCGCGGATGGGGCTTCGGTGACAGCCATCAGCTTCTCATCCGCGGGTTGATCAGGATGTACAGGACATCGGCGGCGAGGTTCATCAGGATGAACGCAATCGCGGTGCACAGCACCACGCCCTGCACCACGCCGTAATCGCGGTTGAAAACCGCATCGACGATCAGCTTGCCGAAGCCAGGGATAGTGAAGACCTGCTCGGTCAGCACTGCGCCGGCGAGAAGCTGGCCGAACAGCAATGTCGACAGTGTGACGATCGGGACCAGTGCATTGCGGAAGGCGTGCTTCAGGATGACCGTGCGCGGCAGCAGTCCCTTGGCGCGAGCGGTGCGGATATAGTCGAGGCTCAGCACTTCGAGCATGGCGGAGCGCGTGTGGCGCATCAAGGTCGCAGCAAGCCCAGAGCCGAGCACGAAGGCCGGCATGATCGTCGTCCGGAAGGCGGCAATCGGGTCGTCGAAGACCGAGGCGAAACCGGAGGCCGGCAGCCATCTGAGTTGCACGGCGACGACCAGGATCAGGATGATCCCGAGCCAGAAATTTGGGATCGACAGACCGGAAAGCGAGATCACATTAGCTAGGTAGTCGATCCAGGTGCCCTTCCGAACCGCCGACAGGATGCCCATCGGGATGCCGATCAGCATGGCGATCATGATCGAGGCGGTGGCGAGCTGGATGGTGACGGGCAGCGTTTCGCCGACCAGCTTCAGTATCGGCTCGCCGGTGCGCAGCGAGGCGCCGAAATTGCCGCCCGCCACCTCGCGGACCCAGATGACGAATTGCACCGGGATCGGCCGGTCGAAGCCATAGAGATGCCGAAGCTGCTCGATAACGGCCGGATCACGCTCTTCTCCGGCCATGACGAGCAGCGGATCGCCCGGCAACAGGCGTTGGAGCACGAAGACGAACACCATCACCAGGAACAGCGTCGGTATGGCGACGAGGATGCGGTTGGCGATCAGCGACCACATCGTCTTCTACCCCGGCCAGCGGCTAGTGGTCTGCGGCGGCCACTCTCGTTCATCCGAGTTCTCTGCGAACACCACCGCCAAAACGTCGTCCCGGACGGCCGTAAGGCCGGGCCGGGACCTACTCGCATATCGGCGAGCACTGCACTGGGCGGCGAGGTGATTGGGCCCCGGCTCGATGGCCGGGGCGACGCTAAGCACAAATCGAAACGGAGGCCGACCCAGCATCAATTGAGCTTCATGCCGGCGAGGCGGATCATACCGTCCGGGTTCGGAACGAAGCCCGTGAGCTTGGTGCTGAGCGCCCAGATCCACGCCTCGTGGTAGAGATAGATGATCGGCAGCTCATCCCGCAGGATCTTCTCCGCCGCCATATAGTACGTCTTCCGCTCGGCGGGATCGTAGACGGTGCGCGCCTTGTTGAGATCCTTATCGACCTCGGGATTGGAGAACTTCGAATCGTTGATGCCTCCGCCGGTCGTGACGAACTGATGGATGTTGCCATCGGGATCGACGCGGCCGGACCAGCCGACCCGGGTGGCCTGATAATCGCCCGCGCTCTGCGCCTTCAGCATTGCGGCGAACTCGGTCGATTTGAGCTTCATATCGATGCCCGCCTCGGCTGCCATGGCCTGGATCACCTGGCCGACCTGCTGCTCGACCGTCGAATTGGAGATCTGCATCTCGAAGCTGATATGCTCGGCGCCCGCCGCTTTCAGCAGCGCCTTCGCCTTGGCGAGATCGCGCTTCGGCGCGGGATAAGAATCATCGTGATAGGGGCTGGCCGGGGGATAGGGCTGGCCGGTGGGCGTGAACAGCCCCTCGAATACGACCTGGTTCAGCGCGTCACGATCGATGGCGAGGGACAGCGCCTGGCGCACCCGCTTGTCCTGGCCGAGCGGCGTCTTGGACCGTTCGCCATTGCCGACATTGATGGTGATGCCCTGATACCCGAGGCCTGGGATCGTCACGACCTTCAGATTGGGATCAGCCTTGGCCGATTTGACGTCGCTCGGAGCAAGGCGCTCGATCATATCGAGCTGGCCGGATCGCAGATTTGCAAGCCGCACCGTCGCGTCCGGTATGATCCGGAAGATGACATTGTCGAAAGAATATTTCCCGGCATCCCAATAGTCTTTGAAACGGGTGAGCACGATGCGATCGTTCTGGACGCGCTCGACGAACTTATAGGGGCCGGAGCAGACCGGGTTCGGCCCGACCGGCTTGTCGAAGCTCGCGGGCGAAAGCAGCATCCCGGCGCGGTCGGAGAGCTGGGCGAGCAGCGTTGCGTCGGGCGCCTTCAGCTTGAAGACGACGGTCGCCGGATCTGGCGCCTCCACAGTCTCGACCGAGGTCAGCTCGCTTTTGCGCCGGCTGGTCTTCATCGTTTTAGCGCGCTCGATATTCGCCTTCACGGCGGGAGCGTCGAGTGCCGTCCCGTCGTGGAATTTTGCGCCTTGACGAATCTTCATCGTCAAGGTCTTTCCGTCGTCGGAGAACTTCCAGCTTGTCGCAATGCGCGGCACGAATTCGAGCTTCTCATTGGTGTCGACGAGCTTGTCACAGAGTGCATTGAAAACGATGCGGCCGACGAACGTGCGCGCCTCATGCGGGTCGAGGACGTCCGGGTCTTCGCGCAGGCCGATGCGCAGATCGGTGGCAAGCGCCGGCATCGCGCCGAACGTCACAGCGAACAGAAGCGCGGCGATGGTCGCACGCCAATGGTTTGCTTTCATGATGTCCTCCTTCGTTCAGGGATTCGAAGCCGAATATCGCTGCGCTTCGGCAAACAGCGCGACCCTTTTCTGGCGCGGGGCGCTCACCGACTCCAATGCTGCCGGTGGGGCGTAGGCCGGCAAGTCTTCGGCCAGATGGCAGGCGACGCGGTGGCCGAACGCAATATCGCGGAGCGCGGGGCGCTCGGTCCGACAGATGTCCGTGGCGTAGGGGCAGCGCGTATGGAAACGGCATCCGGCTGGCGGCGAGGCCGGGCTCGGTGGATCGCCCTGCAGCAGCATCCTGCCGCTGCGCGCGCCAGGCACCGGCACCGGAATCGCATCGAGCAGGGAGCGCGTGTAGGGATGGCGCGGCGTCTCGAACAGGGCATCGCGCTCGGCCAGCTCGACGATCTCGCCGAGATACATCACGGCGATGCGGTCGGAGGTATGGCGGATCACGGCAAGATCATGCGCGACGAGGATCAGTGTCAGGCCAAGCTCAGACTTCAGATCTTCGAGCAGATTAACCACCTGCGCGCGGATCGAGACATCGAGCGCCGAGACCGGCTCGTCTCCGATCAGGAGACGCGGCCTCGTCGCCAGGGCGCGGGCGATGCCGATGCGCTGACGCTGGCCGCCCGAAAACTCATGCGGATAGCGACCGGCGTGCTCGGGGCGCAACCCGACAAGGCGCAGCATATCGGCAACACGGGCATCGCGCTCGCGGCCCGTCGCAATGCCGTGCACCGACAGCGGCTCGCCGATCAGCGCACCGACGGTCATGCGCGGGTTCAGCGATCCGAACGGGTCCTGGAAGATGATCTGCATATCGCGCCTGAGCCGGCGCAGCTCTTCGGGCGAGGCGCTGGTGATCTCCTGCCCCTCGAAGATCACGCTGCCGCCGGTCGGCGGGATCAGGCAGATAAGCAGCCGGGCCAGCGTGGATTTTCCGCATCCGGATTCACCAACGATGGCGAAAGTCTCGCCGCGCCGGACCGAGAGCGAAACGCCGTCGACCGCGCGGATCAGCGGCGCCTCGCCGAAGGGAAAGCGCCAGCCGCCGCCAAAATGGCGGACAACATTGCGAGCCTCAAGAACGACATCGCTGTGCCGTTCTGCTGTCATGCTGCAAGCCCGCCCGCTTGGGTTTCGATTGGGGCCTTGAAGCAGGCGGCGCGGTGCCCGGCGGCGCCCATTTCTATAAGAGGAGGCACCTCGCGTCGGCAGCGGTCGTCGGCGAAGGGACAGCGCGTCGCGAAGCGGCAACCCGCCGGGAAGCGGTCGGGCGGCGGCACAGAGCCGGGGATCGTCGCGAGTCTTCCCTCGCGGCGGCCGAGCGAGGGCAGCGAGCCGATCAGCCCGAGCGTATAGGGATGCTGCGGATCATCGAACAGGCCGCGCGCCGTCCCGGTCTCGACGACGCGCCCCGCATACATCACGGCGACGCGGTCCGCCACCTCGGCCACGACGCCGAGATCGTGGGTGACGAGGATCATCGCCATACCCGCCGCGTGCTGCAGATCGCTGATCAGCGCCAGGATCTGCGCCTGGATAGTGACATCGAGCGCGGTGGTCGGCTCGTCCGCGATCAGAAGGTCCGGTTCGTTGACGAGCGCCATGGCGATCATGATGCGCTGGCGCATGCCGCCCGAGAGCTGATGCGGATAGGCGTCGAGGCGTTGCTCCGGCGCCGGGATGCGGACCTTTCGCAGCATCTCAAGCGCGAGGCCTCGCGCCTCGGAAAGGGAACGGCCACGATGGCGGACGATGCTTTCGGCGATCTGGTCGCCAACGCGGAAGGCCGGGTTCAGCGAGGTCATCGGCTCCTGGAAGATCATCGCCATCCGGTCGCCGCGCAGGTCCTGCATTTCACGCTGGGGGAGGGTGAGCAGGTCGCGTCCTTCGAACAGCGCTCGGCCCGCGGCCCGTGCGCCGCCTGGCAACAAGCCCATCAGCGCAAGGGCAGTGAGGGACTTGCCGCAACCGGATTCGCCGACAAGACAGAGCGTTTCACCCGGCGACAACGAAAAAGACAGTTGGTCAACCAGTGCGGGGCCTGTAGTGCCGAAGCGGATCGACAGGTGCTCGACCTCGAGGAGGGACGTCATTTCAGCCATGATGGCCCATCCTGATGAGGCGGCTAAAGGCTTCGCTTGCCGCGCAGATAGATACAATTCGCCGCCGAAGGATCAGATCGGAGACGCAAGGGATCAAGGCTCGAACAATGCACAGTGCGGCTGGCCCCGTCATTCGGAGCGGCACTCCCGACCTTCACCAATTGCCAACCAATTTCAGATTTGGTTGCCCATAGAACGCTAGCCGTGCCGCCGTAGCTGTCAAGAACAATGTCGGAGCCGAGCCGGCTCATGGAGACCGCTTCCGCAAGCGCTATAGCCAGTCAACATCGGTCTGCCGGTTTGCGCGCAAGGGGCGGCCGTATTCGGCGGCAAGGGACCGGCAATGAGCGCCCTCGATGCCTGTCATGCTGCGGGCATGTGTCCTTCTTGCACAGCTCCGGCGGCGAAGGTGGGCTGCGTCATTGCGTGGTTGAGGCCCGTTTCGTATGGTGGCGCAGAACAGACTCACCGAACCGCACTGCCGCCCATGTGTTTGATCAGGATGTGAATCATCGGCGTCGTGGGTATAAAGAGACCAGATCCGCGCAACGGGGAGAGCGCATATGAGAGTTCTTGCTGCTATTGGCCTACTCGCAATTGTCGCCGCTATCGCCGCCGCGGTTTATTTCTTCGGCGGCTTTTACAATGTCGCCGCGCTCCCGCAGGACAATGGGGCTGTGGCCTGGACGCTGGCCCATGTCCGGGAGGCATCGATCGAGAGCAGGGCTCCCAGCAAGGCGCCCATTAATGTGGACGATCCGGCGAACATCCAGGCCGGGGCCCGCGCTTTTGCCGAGCATGGCTGCGTGACGTGCCACGGCGCACCCGGTGCACAGTGGGCCAAGTTTTCGGAAGGCCTGCGGCCCGATGCGGCGGATCTCAACGAAGTTGCCAAGTCGCAATCGGTCGGCGAGATCTTCTGGGTGGTCAAGAACGGCATCAACATGACGGCGATGCCGAGTTTCGCCCGCGTCAAAGTGGGTGACGACGAGATCTGGAAGATTGCGGCATTTGTGAAGAAGCTGCCGACCGTCAAGCCGGAGGACTACAAGGCCTGGACGGCGGCTCAGTAAACCTGGTCCAGAGCAACCGGGCCTATTCCAGCACAATCAGGTGATCCGGCAGCCGGCGAATATCCGCCGCGCCTGCCGGGAAATGCTTCGCCATCAGGCTTCCCACGCGGTTGACGGCATTGATCAGCGCTTCGCCCGCGTGACCGGAGCCGATCTCAGCGGTCATACCGTCGACGATCTGCTGCCAGGCGGATTGCTCCACCTTCTCGCGCAGGCCGGCATCGGCGATTATCTCCGCATAGCGCTCCGCCACCGAGACGAAGATGAGCACTCCGGTGCGGCCCACTGCCGTGTTCAGGTTCTGGGTGAGGAACTGCTCGACGGCCCGGCGATGCGCGCGATTGCGAAGCATCGAACGCGGCACCAGACGGAAGCGGATGGGACGCGGCAGCAGCGCCAAGGCCAGCGCCAGGAACACGGCGAGTTGCAGCGCATAGATCCATTGCACCGGGACCCAGGTAAAATAGATCAGCGGCCACGGCACGAACAGGGCCACCGCGGCGGCGATCAGGAACGGCACGGACAGATAGCTGTCGCTCTCCGGCGTGATGACCGCGACGATCTCGCCGCTGGTGCGCGTCTCGGCGGCCGTGATGGCGGCCGAAACCCGCTGCTGATCTTCTTGTGTAATCAGGCTCATAACCATTCTGCCCCACGCCGATGACGCGCTATTTCCCTACCAGCTTCCCGACGAACCGCCGCCGCCGAAGTCTCCTCCTCCGCCGCCGAAGCCGCCGCCTCCGCCACCGCCGCCCGATCCACCCCAATGACCGGAGCCGCCCCATCCACCGGGTATGAAGATGGGATAGGCGCCTCCGCCATAGCCGCCGCGCCGTCGCCGCGCCGCGCCGCCGCCGGGCGGGCGCTTCGATTGCTGATAGTTGGCGTAGACGACGAACAAGACGACCAGCGCCCAGAAGACGAGGACCGCGATGCTGCTCCAGTCGGTCTCGGGGCTCCGCTTGACCCGGCTCGCCAGCCGCTGCTTGACGGCGTCCTGGTCTCCCAGAATCACATCGGTGATGTCGCGCACGCCGGCCTTGATGCCGCCGCCCCAGTCGCCGCGCCGGAAGGCCGGCAGAATGGCGTTCTGGATGATGAGGGCCGACAGCGCGTCGGTCAGTTGCGGCTCGAGCCCGCGCCCGACCTCGATGCGCACCCTGTGCTCCTTCGGCGCCACGATCAGCAGCACACCGTTATTGACCTTCGCTTGTCCGATCCCCCAGGCGCGGCCAAGCTGATAGCCGTAATCCTCGATCGAATAGCCCTGCAGTGATTTCAGCGTGACGACGACGAGCTGGTCGGAGGATTTCTTCTCCAGCGCTTCCAGGTCGGCGGTGATCTGGGCGGCGTCGGCAGACGAAAGGAGGCCGGCTTGGTCCATCACCCGCCCCGTCAAGGGCGGAAAGCGCGGTGCGGCCTCCGCCGAAACGGCGGCGAACAGCATGACAGCCGAAGCAAGCGCCAGCCACAGGACGCCGGAACGGGCTGTCAGCATGGCGGGACCGCGCGGCATCGGCTCACTTCTTGGTGCCGAAATCCACGCGCGGCACCTTCTGCTCCTCGGCGGGGATTTCGAAAGTCGCCATCTCCTTGGCGTCCGAATAGAGGATCGATTTCCAGATCCGCCCCGGGAAGGTAGTGATCTCCGTGTTATAGGCTCGGACGGCGTTGATGTAGTCGCGCCGGGCGATGGCGATACGGTTTTCCGTGCCCTCGAGCTGACTCTGCAGGGCCAGGAAGTTCTGACCGGACTTGATATCCGGATAGCGCTCGGTCACGACCAGCAGCTGGCGCAGCGCGCCGCCGAGATTGTTCTGGGCGTCCTGGAAACGCTTCATCGCTTCCGGATTGGTCAGGATGTCGGGCGGAATCTGCACGCTCGTGGCCTTGGCGCGCGCCTCGGTGACCTGAGTCAGCACGCTTTTTTCCTGCTGGGCGAAGCCTTTCACGGCCTCGACCAGATTGGGGACGAGGTCGGCGCGGCGCTTATATTGATTGAGCACCTCGGACCAGGCCGCTTTGGCGTTCTGCTGATAGGTCGGGATCGTGTTGACCCCGCAGCCGGTGAGCGCCAGAACCCCGAACAGGATGACGAACCGGCCCGCGCGCCGCAAAGTCATAGCACCTGATGCCGAATGCATTGAGTCTACCCTCTTATTGACGTGTCCAAACCCATTCCTCGGGGTTCTACGGCGCGGACCTGTCGCCAGCCGTGCCGAATGTAGGTCGATAGCTTTACATGCAATTGAACGCATGCGCCAATCGCTAGTGTCGCGGGGTCCTAACAGGCGCCGGGTGCTACTGCTGGCCAGCTGCGGGAGGCGGCACGATGGGCGGCTGCACCTCGGCCGGGATCGGGCAGACATAGGGCGTCCGGGTCGTGCGTTTGGTGAGATCGGCTTTGCAGCGCTCGATCAGCGCCGGGTCGCCAAGAGCGTCGACGCCAGTACCGGCCATCACCTTGGCGGCGTAGACCAGCCCCTTATGCGCCGAGCCCGACTTGCCCTGGGCGGTGATCTGCCAGCTATGGCCCGGCGTGCCGATGGCATGGGTGGCGACGCGCGCCTGCGCGGTCGGCACCACCCAGCTCACATCGCCCACATCGGTCGAGCCGATCATCGGCTCGCCTCTCACATCGAGCGGCACGACGAAATCGCAGAGTGGTTTCTCGCCGTTCTGCTCGGCACCGGCGCGGCGATATGAGGCGTCGATATCCTCCTCCGAGAGCGTCGCCTGTATGGCGGCGGCGAATTCGCGGTCAGCCGCGTCGAACGGCACCGGACCGAGACGCTGCATGTTCTGATACATGGTCTCTTCGAGCGGCGTGTTGCCGAGCAGATTAGACACGGCGCTGATCACGCGGATGTCGACCTGCGTCTCGGTCATCAGCGCGGCGCCGTGCGCGACCTTCTTCACCCGCTCGTTCAGCGCGCGCATCCCCGCCACATCGCGCGATCGCACGGCGTAACGCACCGTCGCCTTGGCCTGGACGACGTTCGGCGCAACGCCGCCGGCATCGGTCAGAGCGTAGTGGATGCGCGTATCTGCCGGGACGTGCTCGCGCAGATAGTTGACGCCGACATTCATGAGTTCTACGGCGTCTAGCGCGCTGCGGCCGAGATGCGGCGCGGCGGCGGCATGGGAGGCGCGGCCGGTGAAGGTGAAGTCCATACGCGTATTGGCGAGGGAGAGCGCTTCGTCGACGCGGGTCATCGCTGAGGGGTGCCAGGTGATGGCGATGTTGACATCCTTGAAGGCGCCCGCGCGCACCATGAAGGCCTTGGCCGCGCCGCCTTCCTCGGCCGGGCAGCCATAGTAACGCACCCGCCCCGGCTTGCCCGTCGCGGCGAGATAGTCCTTGATGGCGGTCGCCGCGAGCAGCGCCGCCGAGCCGAGCATATTGTGGCCGCAGCCATGGCCGTTGCCATTGCCGGGCAGCGGGCGATATTCCGCGACATTCGCCGCCTGGCTGAGGCCCGGCAGCGCGTCATATTCGCCGAGAATGGCGATCACGGGCCCGCCCTCGCCGGCCTCACCCATCACGGCGGTCGGGATGCCGCAATAGTTTTCGGTCACCTGGAAACCCTGGGCCTTCAGCATGGCGGTATGCTCGGTCACCGACTTGAACTCGGTATAGGCAATTTCCGGTATGGCCCAAACGCGGTCGCTCAAGGCGATGAAGTCCTCGCGCTTGGCGTCGACCAGATCCCAGATGATTTCAGTGTTCTTCATGATGGCCTCTTCAATGCTGAGAAATTATGCCGCATCGTTTAGATGGCAGGCGGAGCGGCGGCCGGGCGCGATCTGTTTCAGCGCGGGGCGCTCGACGCGACAGCGCTCGAAGGCTTGCGGACAGCGCGGATGGAAATGACAGCCCGGCGGCGGTTTGAGCGGCGAGGGGATTTCGCCCCTGATCGTCGAAAACTTGCGCTTACCCGGCGCGATCACAGGCCGCTCGGCGAGCAGCGCTTGCGTATAGGGATGGTTCGCCGAGGCGAAGATCGCCTCCGTCGGCCCCTCCTCGGCGATGCGGCCGAGATACATGATGGCGACGCGGTCGGAGATGTGCTCGACCACGCCGAGATCGTGGCTGATGAACAGATAGGTGAGGTCGAACGCCTCGCGCAGCCGCATGAACAGGTTCAGTACCTGCGCCTGGATCGAGACGTCGAGCGCAGCGACCGCCTCATCGCAGACGAGGAAATCCGGCCGAACGGCGAGGGCGCGGGCGATGCCGATGCGCTGGCGCTGGCCGCCGGAGAATTGGTGCGGGTAGCGGCTGCGCATCGTGGCGTCGAGGCCGACATGGCGCAGCATATCCTCGACATAGGCGCGGCGCTCGCGGCGGTTAACGATGCCGTGCACCTGCGGCGCCTCGCCGACGATCGTCTCGACGCGCAGGCGCGGATTGAGCGAGGACATCGGGTCCTGAAAGATCATCTGCACCTTGAGCGCGGCCTCGCGCGCGGCCTTGCCGTTGAGGCCGGCGACATCGGCGCCGCGGAAGCGGATCGCGCCCTCGCTCGGCGTCATCAGCCCGGCGACCATGCGGCCGAGCGTCGATTTCCCGCAGCCGGACTCCCCGACCAGGCCGAGCACCTCACGCGGTGCAACGGCCAGATCGACATCATCGACCGCGTGCACCGCTTGCTCCTCGATCGGCGCGCCGAGAGCCCGCGCAATGCGCTCGGCCGAGTCGAGTTCGCGGACGAAGCGCTTGGAGACACCGGCTATTTCGATGATCGGCGTCATGCGACCGCCTCCACTTGCGTGTCGGCGAGATGTGGGTGGAAGCAACGCGCCCAGCGACCGGGACGGTGCTCCAATTCGGGCGGCGCGTGAAGGCAGGCGCTGTTGCCGCGCGAACAACGGGGCCGGAACGCGCAGCCCCGTGGCAGATCGAGGATCGGCGGTGCCATGCCGAGGATCTGATGCAGCGGCTCGCCGCGCCTGTTGCGGCTCGGCACCGACTCGATCAGCCCGCGCGTATAGGGGTGTAGCGGCGCTTCGATAACCTCAGCGGCCTTCCCCTGCTCGACGATGCGCCCGGCATACATCACGGCGATGCGGTCGGCGAGCGCGGAGACGACGGCAAGATCGTGGCTGATCCAGATCAGCGCCGTGCCGGTCTCGGCGCAGAGCTTCTGCATCTCGGCAAGAATCTGGCTCTGGATGGTGACGTCGAGCGCGGTGGTCGGCTCGTCGGCGATGATCAGCTCCGGCTCGTGCAGGAGCGCGATGGCGATGGCGACGCGCTGGCGCATGCCGCCGGAGAAATGATGCGGGTAGCTCTTCAGCCTTTCGTCCGGCGCGGCGATGCCGACCATGGTCAGCACCTGCCGGCAGCGGTCGAGCGCGGCTTTGTGCGATATCGGCGAATGGGCCAGCACCGCCTCGACCATCTGCGTGTCGATGCGCAAGACCGGATTGAGCGTCATCATCGGGTCCTGGAAGATCATGGCGATGCGCTTGCCGCGGATGGCGCGCAGCCGCTCCTCGTCGAGCGCCGCGAGATCCTCACCGTCGAACATGATCCGCCCGGAGACGATCCGGCCCGGCGGATCGACAAGCCGCAGGATGGAAAAGCCGGTCACAGTCTTGCCAGAGCCGGACTTGCCGACCAGGCCAAGGATCTCGCCCCTGCCAAGGGATAAGCTGACGCCGTCGACTGCCTTGGCCACGCCGTCGCGGGTAAAGAAATGCGCACACAGATCGTCGATCTGGAGGAGCGGCGCCGTCATCGCTGCAGCCGCGGATTGAGCACGTCGCGCAAGCGGTCGCCGACGAGGTTGATGCCGACGATGATCAGCACCAGTGCGACGCCGGGAAACACCGCCACCCAATAGCGGCCGGACAGGAGATAGTCGTAGCCATTGGCGATGAGCAGCCCGAGCGAGGGCCTGGTGATCGGCACGCCGACGCCGAGGAAGGAGAGCGTCGCCTCCAGCGAGATGGCATGGGCGATCTGCACCGTGGCGACCACGATCAGCGGCGGCAGGCAGTTCGGCAGCAGATGCCGGACCATGATCCGCGTATGCGACAGCGCCAGGCAGCGCGCCGCCTCGACATAGTCCTTGCGGCTTTCGACCAGCGCCGAGCTGCGCACCACGCGCGCATAATAGGCCCATTGGGCGAGCACCAGCGCGAGGATTACCTTGTCGACGCCGCGGCCGAGCACCGCCAGCAGAATGAGCGCGATGAGGATCGAGGGAAAGCCGAGCTGCAGATCGACGATTCGCATGATCAGCGTATCGGCGAAGCGGCCGAAATAGGCGGCGGTGACACCCATGGCCATGCCGATCGCCAGCGCGATGAGCGTGGCGAACCCCGCCACATAGAGACTGGTCCGCAGGCCATAGAGGATCGCCGAGAGCATGTCGCGGCCCTGCTCGTCGGTGCCGAGCCAGTAGATCTTGCCGGACATGCTCGCCGATCCAGGCGCGAGGCCGCCATCCATGATGTCGAGAGTGGCGAGATCGTAGGGGTTCTGCGGCGCGATCCAGGGCGCGGCAAGCGCCGCGAAGGCGGTCAGCAGCACGAGCACGGCGCCGAGCACAGCCAGCCGGTCCTCGAAGACCGCGGCGAGCACGCGGCGGAGCGAGCCGCGCGGGGCCGTTCCGCTAGCCGCCTCATCGAGCGTCAGATTTTCGAGGGCCGCCTCGCTCATGCCTTCACGTCCTTGAAGCTGAGGCGCGGATCGAGCACCGCATAGAGGATGTCGACGACGAGATTGATGATCACGATGAGGAAGACGGTCAGCATCAGATAGGCAACGATCACCGGCCGGTCGAGCAGGTTGATCGAGTCGATCAAGAGCTTGCCCATGCCGGGCCAGGCGAACA
Source organism: uncultured Alphaproteobacteria bacterium (assembly GCA_963798805.1). Taxonomy (GTDB): domain Bacteria; phylum Pseudomonadota; class Alphaproteobacteria; order Rhizobiales; family Rhodomicrobiaceae; genus CAVZCK01. Next base: position 174,999 of record CAWCVC010000009.1, on the reverse strand, counting down.
CCGTCTCGGTGACGATGCCGAAGGCGATCATCGAGCCGAGTTCGAGGCCGAGCACCGTGGTGATCGGAATCATGATGGTCTTCAGGATATGCACCAGCACGATGCGGCTCGGCGACAGCCCCTTGGCGCGGGCGAATTTGACATAGTCCTGCAGCACGACCTCACGTGTCGTGGCGCGCGCCAGCCGGATCACCAAGGACAGCTTGAACAGAGCAAGATTGAGCGCTGGCAGGATCAGATGCGAAAGGCCGCTCGCGGTGAAGATGCTCAGCTGCAGGCCGATCACGTTTATCGTGGCGCCACGTCCGCCCGCCGGCAGCCAGCCCAGCATCACGGCAAAGACCAGGATCAGCATCATGCCCTGCCAGAAATTCGGCAGCGAGAAGCCGAGGATCGAGCCCGCCATGATCGAACGGCCGCTGATCGAGTTGGGTCTCAGCCCCGCGATGACGCCGAGCGGGATGCCGACCAGCACCGAGATCGTCAGCGCCACCAGCGCCAGCTCCATGGTCGCGGGCAGGCGCTGCAGGATCAGCCCGAAGGCCGGGGTGCCGGAGACGAAGGATTTGCCGAGATCGCCATGCAGCACATTGCCGAGATAGATGAAGAACTGTTGCCAGAGCGGCTTGTCGAGGCCGAAGCGGGCGACTGCGGCGTCCATATCGGCCGGCGTGGCCTCGGGGCTGATCAGAATGTCGACGGGGTTGCCGATCGCATAGACGCCGACGAAGACCAGGAGCGCCATCACGCTGATGGCGATGAGGCTCTGTCCCAGCCGGCGGATCAGATAGACCAGCATCGCGCTTTCCGCCGCTAATGATGCATTGCTAAGCTAACGTACATCGGAACTCACCAAGCATGCGGACGTCGCCCCGGCCGAAGAGCCGGGGCCTGTTGGCCTGACATCCCGGTACGAATTCTCGGATAGCGGGATTGGGTCCCGGCTCGGCCTTCGGCCGTCCGGGACGACGACTTTGCCGACGGCCAGCCTTCGCAGAGATCTCCGGTGGGAGAGGGAGGCAGCGCTCTGTTTCACGTCTGCAGCGTCCATCTCGATGTTCGGCAGCCCATAAGCCCTATTTCGCCGCGGTGCCGCCCGCCAGCTTCACGTCATAGGCAAGGGTCATTTGATCGACGCGCGGCTTGTAGTCGAGATCCGGCTTGAAGGCCCAGGCCGTCACCTCGAAATGCAAAGGCAGAATGCCGTGCTCATCGAGCACGATGGTCTGCGCCTGGCGCAGCAGCTCCGCGCGCTTCTTATCATCGAGTGTGCGCATGGCCTCGATCAGGAGTGCGTCCATCTTGGGATTCGAATAACGCCCGGCATTCGTCGTGCCACGGCCATTGGCCTTGTCATAGGTCGCGACCAGCGAGAGGAGTGGCGATGAGACATCGCCCGTCCCTGAGGCCCAGCCGGCCAGATAGAACGGAAATTCCAGCTTGTTGCGGCGGGAGAAGAACTGGCTGGCGGTCACGGCGTCGACCCGCACCTTGATATTGATGCGGGCGAGCATCTGCGCGATGGCCTGAGCGATCTTCTCGTCATTAATATAGCGGTCATTCGGGGTACCGAGCACGATCTCGAAACCATCCGGATAGCCCGCCTCGACCATCAGCTTTTTGGCGCCTTCCGGATCATAGGCTTCCGGCTCACGCCCCAGCGTGCCGAACATCGGCGCGGGAAGCAGTTCCCCGGCTGCCTGCGCCATGCCGCCCATCATGTGCTCGACAATTGCCTTGCGGTTTATGGCCTTGGACATGGCGGCGCGAACGCGCGGATCGAGCAGCGGATTCTTGCCGGTCGGGGAGTTGATGCCCGGCGCCTCGCCATCCTGGCGCATATGCAGATAGATGATGCGGTTGGAGAGGCCCGACGCGACCTTGAAGCCGGCCTTCTTGATGCGGCTGAGGTCCTGCTCGGGCGGATTCTCGATCATATCGACATCGCCCGCGAGCAGGGCGGCGACGCGCGGAGCATCGGAGGTAATCGGACGCAGGATGACTTTGTCCCAAAACGGCTTGTCGCCCCAATAGCTCTCATTGCGCTCCAGAACGATGCGGTCTCCGCGCGTATAGCTGACCAGCTTGTAGGGCCCCGTGCCGACCGCGATCTCCGGCTTGTTGAAGTCGGCAGGCTGCGGCGGCGTGCCAATACCCTGACAGGCTTGGCGGCCGAAAGTGATCGGGCCGGTCACGCCGTAGGCACTCGCCGATAACACCGCCCAGTTCGAGACCTCCACCGGCAGAAGCGGATCAGGCGCAGTGGTCTTGATTATCAGCGTATGGTCGTCCTCCGCCTTCATGCCGGCGATGGTCTTGGTGTAGATCGTAAAGGGCGAGGGGCTGTCCTTGACCAGCGGAACACGGCAGACGGAATAGATCGCGTCGCGCGCAGTGAACGGGGCACCGTTCGAGAATTTGACGCCTTGGCGCAAATGAAACCGCCATGTCGTGTCGTCGATCGTCTCCCATTTGGTCGCCAAGCTCGGTTTTATTGCCTGCTGCTCATCCTGCTCGGTCAGCGATTGGAAGATGTTCCAGCGCATCTGGATATTCGGCGTGAGCGCGTGGAAATGCGGATCGATCGAGGAGGCCTCGGCGGAGAGGCCGATGGTCAGATCCCGTGCCGAGGCGGTCCAGGTAAGTGCGATGAAGGCGGCGGCCGCGAGTGCGATTGTCCTAGCGTAAGCGGTCATCATCCGTCCTCCCCCATTCGAAGGCCTGTTGCAAAGGTCCAAATGCCGTGGCGCTGAGCAAAGAGGCTACTATGCATGAGGCGAAGTTCAAAGTAGATATTTTATGCAATTTGCGCATAGAATCGCACACGAACTCATCAGGATCCGCTCTTGAACCGCCGGCCCGGTTTCGACCTCAGACATCTGGAAATCCTGCGCGCCGTCATCGAAACAGGCAAGACGACGGCTGCCGCACGGCGTCTCGGCACGTCGCAATCGGCGATCAGCCGGGGAATCGCCCAGCTCGAGGCGCAGCTTGGCCGGCTTCTGTTCGAGCGGCACGGCGGACGGCTGGTGCCGACGGTCGAGGCTTTCGCGATCCACGAGAGGCTTCAGCCGGTGTTCAACGTTCTCGTCCAAATCGGGGATGAGAGTCCGCCGCGATCGCTGGACGCCACCTTGCGGCTCGCCGCGCCACCGACACTGGCGCATTGCTTCCTGCCGGTGCGCATCGCCAGCTTCATCCGCAAAAACCCGGAGGTCGAGGTCAGTTTCGATGTCGTTTCAAGCGACAGTCTGATCACCAATGTTGCGGAGGATCGGGTCGATCTGGGCCTCACCGACACGATCCCGACCCATGCCGGCGTGCGGCCGGAACTGCTCCTGGAAACGGAGGCCGTTTGCGTCCTGCCTGCCGGGCACCCGCTCGCCGCGCGCGGCTGCATCCGACCGCAGGACCTTGTCGGCGAAAGCTTCATCGCGCTTACCCGCCGCCATTCCGGCCGCTTCGCCATCGATCAGGTGTTCGAGCAGGCGAGTGTCGCGCCGCGCGTCATTATCGAAACGTCCACGTCCGTCTCCGCAGGCGAGTTTGTCCGCGAAGGGCTCGGCGTGGCGCTGCTGAACCCCTTTCCGGTCGCCAGTCAGCTCGGCTCCTCAGTTGCGGTCCGATCATTCCGGCCACGCATCCCCTACCGTACGTCTTTCATCGTCGCCGCGCGCGCGCCGGTCTCAGCCGCCGCGGCAGCATTCATGCAGCACATCCGCGCCGGCATCGATGCCGAGCCCGCCATGCGGATTGCCTAGCCGACCAGCCACGCTGAACGGTCAATTCCCGCCCTGCGCCTGATCCAGTGGCCCGTCAGGCCCGCGCAATGTTTCGGGCGCTAAATTTGCGGTCGGTGTGAGCAGTTGCCCGCCGGCACGAGCTGCCGGCGCCGCGGAAATCATCCTGATGACGGAGCCATATGAAATCGTTAACGACGCCGGATTCGCAGCCGCATGACCCCGCTTTGATCATCGGCATGGCCCCTCTTGTGCGGCTTGCCTATGAGAACGGCAACATCGCTGCTGTGTGGAAGCGCCTCCTGGATCGGATCAAGGCCGATCCCGAAGATGCCGCCGCGCTCATTGACATGTCGGTCATTCTGCAGGTCACGGGCCAGCGGGAGAAAGGGCTCACTCTGCAGAAAGCGGCGCTCGACTTGCGGCGCGTCTATCATCGCCGACATGGCCGGGCCGACGGCCTGCGCGTCGTGGCCATCGTGACCGAAGGCGATTTCATGGCCAATACGCCGATCGATTTTCTGCTGGAGGGCTCGAATGTCGATCTCTGGCTGGCCTTTGTCGGCCCGGAGGCGCCGGATCTCGCCAACTTGCCGGACCACGATCTGCTGTTTCTGGCGGTCGGCGAATCTCAGGAGAACCGGCCGGTTCTCGATAGACTTGAACCCATCCTGTCTGCATGGAAGGGGCCTATCATGAACGGACCACCGCATCGAATCCGTGCGCTGGCGCGCCCCGAGGTGGCGCAAATGTTCGCTCGCGAGCCTTCGATACTGGCGCCGTCGACCATTCCGGTCGATCGTGAGGCATTGCAGCGTCTCGGCAACGGGCGGATCGAGATCGGAGCGCTCTTGCTGGGCAGCGCCTTCCCGATTACCGCGCGGCCCCTCGATTCGCACGCCGGAAAGGGCTTGCAGAGGATCGATCGCGCCGAAGACATCGATGCCTATCTGAGATCCCAACCGGATGACCGGTTCTACCTCGCGCCTTTTATCGATTACAGCGGCCCCGATGGATTGTTTCGAAAGCAGCGAGTCGCCGTGATCGACGGCCGGCCATACGCCGTTCATCAGGCCACCTCGGAACATTGGATCGTTCATTATCTCAGCGCCGACATGACCGGGAATGCGGCGCGCCGTGCCGAAGAGGCCGCCTGGATGCGCGATTTCGACAGCGAATTCGCCGTCCGTCACGCGGCTGCATTCGATGCTCTCCATCGCAAGATCGGGCTGTCCTATTTCGTGATCGACTGCGCGGAAATGGCGGACGGGAGGCTGTTGCTGTTCGAAGCCGATGTCGCCATGATCGTCCACGCGATGGATTCGGAAGCGACGTTTCCCTACAAGAAGCCGGTCATGCGCAAGCTGTTCGATGCATTCCACGGCGCGCTGTTGCACTGTCGCGAGCAATCATTGCCGCCAGCCACGCCTTCGCTCGGTCATGCCAACCATCTTTGAGCGACGCGGGGCTACGCCGCTCCGTCTTGCAGAGGTTTCAGGCCATATAGCCGCCATCGACCGCGAGGATCGTTCCAACGGCATAGGAGGCAGCGCCGGAGCACAGCCATAGCACCGCCTCGGCAATTTCGTCGGGCGAACCGATGCGGCCGCGCGGCGTCTGCCTGACGATCCCCGCGGCAACATCCTGATCGCGTTTCATCCAGTTGGCGACCGGCGGCGTCTCGACCCAGCCGGGGCAGATGGCACAGATGCGAGGCCCGTTGGCGGCATTTTCGAGCGCAGCGCTGCGCGTCAGTCCGATCACGCCATGCTTGGCCGCCGAATAGGCCGCGCCACCTGGAAAGGGATAGCCGCGCAAGCCGTCGACAGAGGCATTGTTGACGATGACGCTCCCGCCGCAGCGCTTCATCGCCGGGATCTGCGCGCTCATGCAGAGAAACACCGAAGTCAGATAGCCGTCGATGGTCTTGCGCCACGCAGCCTCCGTCATGCTACCGATGGGAGCCCCACGCCCGCCGCTGCCGCCATTATTGAAGGCGTAGTCGAGACGCTCATGCTTGCTCATGACGGCCTCGATCAGCTTTGCGACCGATTTACCGTCGGCGACGTCGGCGGCTTGCCATTCGGCGTCGCCGTCCTTAGCAAGCGTCTTCAGCGGGCTCCGGGCCGCCGCTTCGCCCCGGCTGGCGATGACGACGCGCGCACCCTGGCGGGCGAAGGCGCGCGCTGTCGCAAGGCCGATGCCGCTGCTGCCGCCGGTGATCAGCGCGACCTTGTCCTTCATGTCAGGATAGATCGGAGTGCTCATCTTTGTGTTCGGAGATCTGCCCGCCATGGATCGGACCGTCATTGTTGTGAGCACTCCGTCGTGACGAAGAGCGCGAGCCGCGTCAAATCACATCGCAGTCCCATTATTTGACTCCGCCGCGTTCGCGAATGAGAGCCGCGAACTCCTCGCGGCAGAAGAAGTCGGCCCAGCCGAGCGCGGTCGCATGATATTTGTCGTCGCGGATATTCGGATCGGCGCCCGCATCCAGCAGCATTCGCGCAATCTCGATCGAGCCGTTCTCGATCGACATATGAAGCGCCGTATGATTGCAGTCCCACATCGGCCGCTTGGCGTTGACGTCGATGCCATGCTCGATCAGCCAGCGGATCGACGGCAGATTTTTCTTGTTCACCGCGAGATGCAGCGTGATCGTGTCCTGCCCTTCTGGACCGATGCGCGAGGGATCTTCGCGCAGCATCGCCTCGGCGCGGTCATACTGCCTGAGGTTGACCGCGGTCAGGAAATCCAGCTTGGCTCCGGCCTCGATGAGGGCGGAAATGATCGCCGGGTCGGCATTCTCTTGCGAGGCGGTGGTCAGCGGCGTCGCTCCGGTCGCATCGGAGGCGTTCGAATCGGCGCCGAGTTCGAGGAGCAGCCGAACCATCCCCGGCCGGTTCTTTGCCGCCGCGTGATGCAACGCTGTCCGGCGGTGCTGGTTTCTTGTCATGCGCGAGGCGAGTAGCGAAGGATCGAGCGAAATCATCTTGCGGAGTTCGTCCACCCGATCGAGGGCGATCGCGGTCCATAGATTGAGGCGGGCGCCGCGGCTGAGCAGATAGTCTGCAACGTCTTCGCGCACGCGGTGGAAGCAGGTCGCCCAGCCGAGCACGCCGACCCCGTAGTCATCGCTGCCGATATTGACGTCCGCGCCTGCATCGAGCAGCAGTCTGATCGTCTCCGGATCGCCGACCGAGGCGGCGAGATGAAGCGGCGTCGCATTGTCCGGAAAGTCGCGCGCATGCACATCGGCGCCGCGATCGAGGAGCAACCTCATGCAAGCATGCTGGTTGCGGCAAGTTGCGCGATGCAAGGCCGTGTATCTTTCGAACGGGCCTCCGATCGCATTGACCAGCTCGGGATCGGCATCGAGCAACCGGCGCAGAATCTCGAGTTCGCCGCGCCAGGCGCTGTCGAGTATGCCATCGACCGCTTGCACGATTTCGGGTGGACGGCGCTCGCGCCCTTGGAAATCGATGGCCAGCATCTCGATTGCCTCCAGCCGGCGTTCCTTGCCGATCTGATAGATCGTGTGCCCGTCCTCATCGATGCTGCTCGGATCGAAACCGGCTTCGAAAGCGCGGCGCACGGTATCGGCATCGCCGGCTCGGGCGGCTGCAAAAACGCGGTTTCGGTCGCGCTGCTGCAAGGTGAGATCATCGACCTTAGCCTTCAGCGCCCGCCAGCACGAGAAACCGTAGTCCTTCGCGAGCGCGAACTGCGCTTCATAAAGCTTGGCGCCCGGATTGGATGCGCGCAGCTCTTTCAGCCGCTGCTTGGCGGTTTTCTTCAGCCAGTCAAGGTCGGGCTGGGCCGGAAGCGTCTTCGGCATGGGACACCTTCTTTCTCTGCGCCCGGCGACCGCGGCTCTCGGGCAAGAAAGAAGGAGATGTCAGCTTGAGGCTGGAGGTGGGTTCGACCCTTCACGCGGTCCGTCGGTCGCCTGCACGACCAGCACGAAGCGTAATCCGCCACCCCCGCGAAGTCAACGTGGCGCGCGCCGCACGGTCCCCGCGAACGTCAGACCTTTTTGCGGTCCCCTATCGTCTTCCTGCCGACGGCCGCGGCAATAGGACGGTTAAACTTGCCTGGTCAGTGGATCCTCAATGGCGCCATGCGCCGTAACGGAGCCTCAGCGGCGCAATTCTCGCACGAAATCCGCAATGGCCGAGCCGATTTCATCGGGCGAGTCCTCCTGCACGAAATGCCGTCCCTTGACGGTGACCTCCCGCTGGTTCGGCCAGGTGCGGCAGAAATCGCGCTGACGGCCCCTGAGGATCGAGCCCGGCTCGGCATTAATGAACAGCTTCGGTACATCGCTCCGGCTCAGCCAGGCACCATAGTCTTCGACGACCTGGACCACGGCCTTCGGCTCGCCCTCGATCGGGATCTGGCGCGGCCAGCTCAAAGTCGGCCGGCGGCCCTCGCCGGGTTCCGCGAACGGTCGGCGATACTCGGCCATTTCCGCGTCGGCGAGCGTCCGAATGATTGCACCGGGCAGCACGCGCTCGACAAAAATGTTCTTCTCCAGCACCATCCCCTCGCCGGCCGGCGAGCGGAAATTCTGGAACACGCGGCGCGCATTCTCCGGCCAGTCATCCCAAGTCTTCGGCATCACGACGGCTTCCATATAGGCAAGCCCTTGCACACGCTCGGGATTGCGGCTCGCCCATTCGAAGCCGAGCGCCGAGCCCCAGTCATGGACCACCAGGACGACACGGTCGCCCAGCTTGAGCGCGTCCCAGAGGGCGAACAGATAGTCGCGCTGCTCGGCATAGGAGTAGCGCTCCGGCCCGGACGGGGTGAGCCTCTCCGAATCGCCCATGCCGACGAGGTCGCACGCGATCAGCCGCCCCAGCCCCCGGCAATGCGGCATGACATTGCGCCAGAGATAGGACGAGGTCGGATTGCCGTGCTGGAAGACGATTGCGTCGCCCTCACCCTCGTCGATATAGGCCATGCGGCGGCCGTTGATCGTCAGGAATTTCTTCTGCGCAAAAGGCTCGGTGCTGAACGGCATCATCGTCCTCCCGGTTTGTATCGGCGCTGGATGCGTAAACGGACCGGCGGCTTACGCACCGAAGAAAGCGGCTTTACGGCGCTCGACAAAAGCGCGCACGCCCTCGAGCCCGTCTTGGCTCTGCGCGAGTTCGACGATCTGGCGTGCCTCGCGTTCCATCTGGGATTCCAGGCTATCGTGGGTCGCCATCAGCAGCAGCTTCTTCACGCCGCCGAATGCTCGGGTCGGGCCGTGCGCCAGATTGGCGGCAAGAGCGGTGACCTCATCCGTGAGCAACGCTGCCGGCACCACGCGATTGATCAGCCCCCAGTCGAGAGCTTCCTGGGCGCTCAGCGTGGGGTTGGTCAGATAGAGTTCGGCGGCCCGGCGGGGCCCGATCAGGCGCGACAGGAAATAGGTCGAGCTGCCGTCCGGGGAGAGGCCGATCTGCGTATAGGCGCTGGTGAAGCGCGCGCTGTCGGCGGCGATAGCCAGATCGCAGGCGGCCACCAGACTGAGGCCGGCGCCGGCAGCCACGCCATTGACCATGGCGATCAGCGGTGGGTTCATCCAGGCGAAGCGGGAAATCGCCGTATGGAAATAGGTGGTCATCTCCTTCATCAGCGCGCCGACCTGTTCCGGCTTTTCGGCGAAAGCAGTGAGGTCGCCTCCGGCGCAGAAGGCTTTGTCGCCGGCGCCGGTGAGCACGGCGGCGCGCACCGAACGGTCCGATCCGCAGCGGTTGGCGATGTCATAGAGCTCCTTCATCATGTCGAGGCTGAGCGCATTGAAGGTGGTCGGACGATTTAAGGTGATCCAGGCCACGCTGTCGCGCACGTCGAATGTCAGCGTCTGATAAGTCATCGCGGCCTCCTCAGATGTCTTGGTCTTTCTGGTCGGCGGCCTCGCCGAGTTGCGCCGCGGCCGCTTGACAGACCTTCAGAATGCGCGCGGAGAACGCCTCGTCCTCCACGGCACGCGCAAGTGACAGTCCGCCGACACACAGCGCCAATAGCGCGATAGCCTCGTCATAATGGTCGTGCTCAACGGTTTCGTCGAGCGGACGGTCGCCGATGGCATTGAGCGATTTGCGCAATTCCTGCTCATAGGCTTCGCGAAAATACGTGGGCGCGCGGGCGGCATCGGCGGCAAGCGCGGAGAAACCGCAGGAATTGGCTCGCTCGTCGCAATGCCGGCGGCTGAGATAATGGCGGGCCAGCCGCGCCACGCGCGCCGCCCAGGAGCGATCCGCGCCCGTGCCGATCCAGCGCGGTCGCCCCTCGATGAAGCCATGGCGGAAGGCTGCGATAGCCAGCTCATCTTTGTTGGAAAAATGGGAGTAGAAAGCGCCGTGGGTCAGCCCTGCGTCCTGCATCACTGGCGCGATGGCGGCGCCGTCCAATCCTTCCTCGCGCAACCGCGCGGCTCCGGCCTCGAGGATGCGATTGAGGGAGTCCTGCTTGAGCTGATCGCGTTTGGTGGCCCGCTTGGCCATCAGTCAATTCGCATGATGGTTATCATGCCAACTACTATTCCGCATGATAGCCATCATGTCAATCGGGATGGGAGGGAGCAAGGTTCAGTCCGGCACGCCAAAGCCGCCGGCTAACGGCCGGCCGCTTGGCCTCTGTCCGGCGTTTTCAACGTAAAACGAACAGTGCGAGCATTGGAGGAATGCTGGTAGGGGCTGTTTTCGAGCAGCGCCCGAAACCGCGGGCGACGATTACGCGCCGCCGGGCGTGTAGAAGTGTGCCGCCGTCATCAGCCGGTTCTCCTGCGCGATGAGATAGCCCGCCTCGGCGCTATGTTTGAGATAGGCAGCCCATTCCGGATCTTTCTGCATCGCGGCGCGCTTTTGCTCGCGATCCGCCGCCGACGCATAGGCCCAGATATGGACAAAGCTGTTCAGCGGGCCGGTTTCGGTCACGCCGTAGAACAGCGGTTTGCCGAGATGGCGGCACTGCACGGGAAAACCCTCTTTCTCATAGAGCTCGAGGTGAGCCTTGACGGTGCCCGGCTTGCAGATATAGGTGCGAACGTCAAACAGCATGATCCCTGGTTCCCTTCCCTGGCTTGCACGACGGACCTCGACGCGATGCGTTTCCGGCCGAACTCTCTTCTGTTGCTAGCATGTGGACTCGCGGCCTGACAATCTGCTCTGCGCCGAGTTTCGGAGCGCCGCTGGCCTGCTCTCTTGATGCGCCCAGTATGGGAATGACGCGCGTCGAGCGCAGTGGATTGGATCAACGAGGTCCACGACCTGCTGCCTTGGAGCTTTGCGCCGGCAGATCGATAGCGGTTGCGGGGGTGCCGTTACAGCGCTTCCGAACATATTATTGCTCGAAATCCAGCAACATCATCCCTGTCGGAGGCTGATCCTAATTGGGGCGAGAGAGCGTTGTGCAATGGCAGGCTATTCAGACAAAAGGCATTGGGGCTTCCCTTCGAGGTTCACCACACCGCTTCAACTAATATTTGAGGCGGGGCTCGGGCTGCTCACCCTGGGGACCGCTGTGGCAACCCTCGCGGGCATCGGGGTGCTGCCGCTGAGCCGGAGCGGGCTGGTCGTGGCGGCGCTTTCATACACCGTGGTGACGCTGCTCGTCATCGCCGGTCTCAGCCGTCACGCGCCGCATCATCATTTCGGGCTCGCCAACGCAATTACGCTTTGCCGCGCCGCATTCAACATCCTCATCTTGACCGCCATCGCGGAGGCGCTTCTCGGCGAAGAGCGGCTCTCGGACAGTGGATTCCGCTGGGGCCTGACCGCCCTCGCCACCATATCGCTGGCGCTGGACGGCGCTGATGGATGGGCGGCGCGCCGAACCAACATGACCAGCGAATTCGGCGCGCGTTTCGATGTGGAAACCGACGGCCTGCTTCTCCTAGGACTGGCGCTCGCCCTTGCGGCTGGCGGTATTGTCGGACCATGGGTGCTGGCGAGCGGACTGACCTATTATCTTTTTCGACTGGCGAGCAACCTTTGGCCTGTGCTGAGCGCCCCGCTCTATCCAAGCATGCGGCGAAAGGCGATCTGCGTTGCGCAGAGCGCGGCATTGATTGTGGCACTCGCCCCCGCCATGCCGTCCTGGGGGGCGCAATTGTCTTGCCTGACCGGGCTGACGCTGTTGCTTTACTCCTTCGGCGTGGATTTGGCGTGGCTGATAAGCCGACCACAATCGTCCCGACCCACCGTCAAGTGTGAAACGGCGGGAGGTTTGCAAGCCGATCGGGGCTGCTGAAGCTACCTTCCCCCAATATGTCGAAGGCTTGTCCCAGCTGTCTGACGCGGGGCGTTTCCAGCGAGTGGTTCAGCGGGCCGGGTTGCGTTGACCGCGGGCCCTGACACATCAGCTTGCCTGGCCGTGCCGCCGCCCGCCGGTCGTGCGGAATTCACTTGCTGATTGACAAATCAATCTGACATGTCAGTCTAATACCAGTTGAATGACAGTCTGCCATGACAGTGATGATCATTCATGACTTCCGAAGCGATACGGTCACGCTGCCGACGCCCGAGATGATGAGCGCGATCGCTCATGCCCTGCTCGGTGACGCCGCCAGAGGGAATGATCCCACGGTTAACGAGTTGGAGCGCCTTGCCGTCAAGTTGACGGGCAAGGAAGATGCGCTCTTCCTGCCCTCAGGCACGATGGCCAATCTCTGCGCGGTCATCGGCCACGATTGCCATGGCGGCGAAATCATCCTTGAAGAAACTGCCCACATCTATAGTTCCGAAGGCGGGGGATTATCCGTGCTGGCGGGTGCGGTTCCGCGTCCGCTGAAGGGGGACCATGGCCAGCTCGATCCCGAAGAGGTGGCGTCGGCGATCAGGGGCACCGCCGAACTTGCGCTGGCGCCGACGAAGCTGATCTGCCTGGAGAACACGCACAATGCGTCGGGCGGTTTGGTTATCCCTATCGAGAGCATGGCCGCCATTCACGAGGTTGCCAGACGGGCCGGTGTGCCCCTGCACCTGGACGGAGCGAGGCTCTTCAATGCAGCAGCCTATCTCGGCGTTCCGATTGCCGAGATCTGCGAGCATACAGATTCGGTCTGCTTTGCGCTCTGCAAGGGGCTAGGCGGTCCGGTCGGCGCGATCCTTGCGGGCGGGAGAGGCTTCATGCTCTAGGCGCGCCGCGCCGCCAAAATGCTGGGTGGCGGCATGCGGCAGGCAGGCCTGATCGCCGCTCCCGCCATCGTCGCCCTCAAGGCCCCTTACAACATCCACAGGCGGGACCACGCGCATGCGCGGATGCTAGCGCAAGAGCTCGCCGGCATCGATGAAAGTCTCGTCGAGGTCGAACGCGTGCAGACCGGGCGGCGGGACGGATACGCTTGCCCGCGTGCTGGCAACGCCGCTGTCGAATACCCTCGGCCGACCGGTGGTCGTTCAGAACCTCCCCGGCGGCGGGGGCCAGGTCGCGGCGACGACTTTGCTCCGCGACGGAGGTGACGGGCTCGCCATTCTGGCCACCAATCAGCCCGATCTGTTCATGAGCACGGTGTTCGCCAAGCCGCCTTACAAGGAAGACGATTTCCAGATCATCATGGTAGATATGAAAGATCCCCGGATCATGCCGTTTCAGAAAACCTCGGAGATCGGCAGCCTGGATGATTTCATCGCGAAGGCGAAAGCCGAGCCTTCAACAATCCGTTTCTGGCGGATGGCATTCCGATCGTTCCGGTCTTGATCGGCATGTTCGTCTATTCCGAGCTCATGCTGATGACATTTCGCGAATATGTCATCGACTCGACCATTACGGTGAAGCGCAGCGCACGGGATATCTTCGCCGCCTTCCGTTTGCCCTCCTTCACGCTGCCGACGCTTTTCCGCTCTTCGACGCTCGGCATGATCGGGGGGCTGATCCCTGCAGCCGGCGGGACCATCGCGTCTTTCGCCGCCTATTCGCTCGCCCGCAAGCTATCGAAGCGGAGCCATGAATATGGTAAGGGCAGCATCGAGGGAGTCATCGCAGCCGAGAGCGCCAATAACGCCTGCTCCGGCGGGGCGATCATGACGACGCTGGTGCTCGGCGTGCCCGGGAGCGTGACGGCGGACGTCCTGCTTGGGGCGCTGACGATGCATGGATTGCAGGGCCGGGCCGAACTTCGTCGCAGAGCAGCAGGTCCTGGTCTACGGCATCGTCGCCGCCGCGATCGTCTCGGAGGTGATCATGGTGGGCGCGGCAATTTTCGGAGCCTATAGCCTGTCCGGAACGCTCAGCATTCCGACCCGATATCTGGTTCCGGTGCTGATGCTCTTCTCCGTGATCGGCGCCTATGCTTCGCGAAATGCGGCGTTCGACGTATATCTCATGCTCATTTGCGGCGCGGTCGGATGTTTGATGAAGCGGACGGGTTACTCTCCTGTGGCGCTCGTCATGGGCACGATATTATCGCCGATTGCCGACAACGAGCTGGTCAGGATCGTGCAGCTTTATGGAGATGAATGGTATTGGGCGTTTATTTCTCGCCCCCTGGCTCTTGCCATCCTGATGATTCTGATCTCGACATTTGTCTGGAGCGCCTACGGCAGGCCGGCACGAAAACGCAGGACAATGCTGCTTAAGCAGAGATTCTCTGGTTGCCCAACGGATCGCGACCTCGTTCTGCGTTCAAGGCCACGACGGCTTGGTGGATAGCGGCATCGAGGGTTTCAGCATCGGTGAAAGTCTGGTGCGCGAGATGATGGGCTTTGAGATCATGCCAGACAACCTCGATGTCGTTGAGTTCGGGCGCATATTTGGGCAGCCATTCGACGGTGAGCCAATGCTCGCGGGCAGCAAGTGCCGCCCGCGTTGCCTTGCTGGTATGGATTGGGCCGTTGTCGAGCACGATCACGACGGGCTTGCTCGGAATTCCAGGCTTGGGGCCGTAGAGAAAATCGAGGGTTTGCAGCAAGGCAATGAAGTCGGTGCTGCGCTTGCTGCGGGAGGTGGCGACGATCAACCTGCGGCCCAACCAGTCAAGCGCGCCCATCATGGCGACTTTCTTGGATTGTCCAGGGGCCGGCACGCGGAGATCGGCGCCACGCTTAGCCCAGGCTCGCGCCAAATAGGGATGCGTCAGCGCCTCGCTTTCGTCGGCGAACAGGAGAACGATATCGCCGGCCTCAGCCTGGGCTTTGCGCAGCTTGAGCCGCAGACCGACACGATCAATCTCGTTCGCGATCTGGCGGCCCTTCAGTGTGTGTCGTGGTCGCCGAAAACGGAATCCCCTTTTTTGCGCAACACTTTGGAGAGTTGCGAGCGAGAGATCGAGATGTTTTCCCGGGCTGCAATCTCATCGGCAAGACGGGCAAGCGTCCAGTTCGTTCGGTCCGCCACCGGCTGCGACAGAAGTGGTCCGGCGACTCTCAGCGCGGCCTGCGCCTTCAACGGCATTGGTCCCGAAGCAACGCTCGCCTTCAGCGCATCGATCCCGCCGCGCATGAAGTCGCTGCGCCAAAGCCGAACCGTATCCTCGCGCACCCCAAATGCCTGCGCGATCCGGCTGCTGGTCCAGCCATCAAGCGTTAGCAGAATAGCGCGCGCCCGATCCGCCTCGGCGCGATCCGCACCGCCAGCTAAAGCTTTCAGCGCCGTTTTCTGCTCGTCCGTCGCCGCCACCGGCGATTTGCCAGCCATGTCTTACCCCGCGAATCATTGGAAAGACAGAATCACAACCGGCATCTGTTGGCCAGGCCGGACAAACCTGCTTAAGCATGAAGTCAGCGATAATATCGCTTCGGTAGCTGGTGCCGCGCGCGGAGCGAGGAGTTCGACGGTAAGGGAATGAGCGCAAAACGGAACAGAGGCGTCGAAACGTTGAGAGCCGAGGTCTACCGCCGGTTCAAACAATGCCTGTTTTCTGGAGAGCTGAAGCCAGGTCAGTTCGTCTCACAGCGCGAACTGGCGTCGCTGTTCAGAGCGCCGCTGTCACCGGTCCGCGAGGCGATCCGCCAGCTCGAATGTGAGCAATTGATCCGGGTCTTTCCGCAAAGGGGTATTCAGATCGTCGAGGCCGATCCCAAGACCATCAATGACGGCCATGACTATCGTCTGCTGCTCGAGGTCAACGCCGTCCGCAACTTTGCGCGGAACGCGCCGATCGAGGAGATCGAGCGGCTCAGAGGCGAAACCGAGATCGCCCTGGATGCCATGCTTCGTCATCGCGACGACAGCGAGGTGGTGAAATCCGCGCTCGAAACGGCATGGGATTTCCACGAGACGATCGTCGATTTTGAGGGCAACAGCATCATCAGCCATCACTATCGGCTGAATTCCGCCCGGATCAGGCTGTTCCGCACCAGCACCGAGCAGCCAAAAAGCTTCCTGGCGCGGTCCCTGCGGCAGCATCTTGCCATCCTGGATGCCTGCGCCAAGCGGGAGGTCGAGGACGCCGTTGGTCTGATCGCCGAGGATATCGAGAATTCAAGAGCCATTATCCTTGGCTTGCGATCTGCCAACGTGCCAGTCCGAAGTTCGTTGGCGAGAGCGATCGGGTCATAAATTCGGGCGGAACGAGCACCGGACCAGGATTTCGCGTGCTCGAGCATCGGGCCAAGCCGGAATACCAACGCTCGGCAACTGCGTCCCAGAATGCGAGCGGGATATGAGTTTTCTCTTGTACCGATACAGCAGGGGCTTTTCGACCTTTCATCTGACATGTTACTCTGAGATCAGAGCGATGTCAGGCGATGCAACAGCAACCATCGCATGGGATTTCCGAAGCGGTGCTGCGACAAGGCGCACCCCTCCTGACCGGCTTCGACCCGATCGATCAGGACATCCTGCACCGGCTGAAGGCTCCGAGCGCCGCGCATGTTCTCGGAACGGATCAATTCGGCCGGGATATTTCGCACGCCTGCTTTACGGCGCGCGCGTTACTCTGCTGATCACGCTTTTCGCCAATCTCCTCGGCCTCGTCGTTGGTACGCTTGTCGGGCTGTTCGCGGGCTATTTCGGCGGCCCCCTCGATATCGTCTTGATGCAGCTGATGGATGCGCTCCTGGCGCTGCCGTCGCTCATCCTCGGCCTTCTGCTCGTGGCGGTTCTGGGGCCGAATGCGGCGAATATTTCGGCGGCGATCGCGATGACCCTCATTCCGGCTTATGCGCGCGTCGCCCGCACGCCGACCATTGCCATTAAGCAGCGGGACTATATCGCCAGCGGACGCGCGCTCGGCTATTCCGATGCGCGGCTGATGTTCTCGCACATCCTGCCCAACATCATTCCCGAAATTCTCGTCGTTGCCTCGTTGTGGATGGCCTCGGCGGTGCGCGTCGAGGCGTCGCTCGCCTTCATCGGGCTCGGCGTACGCCCGCCGGCCGCGATCTGGGGCGGCATGATCCGCGATGGATTCGAGACCATTCTCGACGGTCCCTATCTGGTGATCTTCCCCGGCCTCGCCATTCTCATTCTCGTTTTCGCGCTCAATCTCATGGGCGACGGCCTGCGCGACGCGATCGATCCGAAGCTGAGGGAAGAATGCTGATCGATGGCGGCCCCCCGAGCACCGTCGACGGGAGGCTTGGTTCTGCCGGGCCGCTCCTGCAGGTGCGTGGGCTGACCGTCGCGTTCCGCAGCGGCGGCGCCTGGCGCGATGTCGTCGAGGATTTGAGCTTCGATCTCGCGCCGACACAGACGCTTGCTGTCGTCGGAGAATCTGGCTCGGGCAAGAGCGTGACCGCTCTCTCGATCATGCGGCTGCTACCGCCGCTGTACGCGCGCTGCAGCGGCGAGATTCGCTTCGACGGCCGCGATCTTCTCACCGCTTCGCGAGACGAGATGCGCTCGATCCGCGGCGACCGCATCGCGATGATCTTCCACGAGCCGATGACGAGCCTCAATCCCGTCTTCACCGTCGGCTTTCAGATCGCCGAGGCGCTGAAATATCATCGCGGCATGGAGCGGGCCGCAGCGCGGCGGCCCGCCATCGAACTGCTCGACCACGTCCGTATTCCGAATGCAAGGGAGCGCTTCGATAGTTTCCCGCATACGCTGTATGCGCCAGCGCGCCATGATCGCCATGGCGCTCGCCTGCGAGCCGAAGCTGCTCATTGCCGACGAGCCCACGACTGCCCTCGATGTGACCGTCCAGCAACAGATCCTCGATCTCATCAAATCGCTGCAGAACGAGATGGGCATGTCGGTGCTGTTCATTACCCACGATATGGGCGTGGTTGCCGACATCGCCGATCGCGTGCTGGTGATGCGAGGCGGCGTCAAGCAGGAGGAAGGGACGTCACCGCAGGTTTTCTATAAGCCGCAAAGCGCTTATGCCCGTCAATTGCTGGCCGCGGTTCCGCGCCAGCGCGGAACCCAGCCGCTGAAGGCCGGGGAGATAGCGCAAGACGTGCGCCATTCCGCGCGGCAGGCTTACGCCGCCGATACGCCGATCCTCGACGTCAGGAAGCTCACGACGCGATTTCCTATCGATAAACGCTTTCTTGGCCGGGGTGGACGCGTCGTCCATGCGGTGGGGAACGTGTCCTTCAGCCTCGGCCCCGGCGAGACGCTGGCACTCGTCGGCGAGAGCGGCTGCGGGAAGTGGACGACGGGGCGCAGCATCATACGGCTCCTCGAGCCGACAAGCGGCTCGGTCCGTTTCCAGGGCGAAGATGTGCTGGCGGCGCGGGGCAGATCTGCGGCGCCGCGACATCCAGATGATCTTCCAGGACCCTTACGCATCACTCAACCCGCGCAAGCTGGTCGGCAGCGCCGTCGCCGAGCCGATGCTGTTGCATGGCACGTTGAAACGGGACGCCGCCAATGGCCAGGTTGCCGACCTGTTGCGCCGGGTGGGGCTTGATCCGTCTGCGGCCGACCGCTTCCCGCACGAATTCTCCGGCGGGCAGCGCCAGCGCATCTGCATTGCGCGTGCCCTCAGCCTCAATCCGAAACTCGTGATTGCCGACGAGGCGGTTTCGGCACTCGATGTCTCGATCAAGGCCCAAACCATCGATCTGATGATCGATCTACAACGCGAGCGCGGCCTCTCCTATCTCTTTATTTCCCACGACATTTGCCGTCGTCGAGCGCATCAGCCATCGGGTCGCAGTCATGTATCTCGGCGAGATCGTCGAAATCGGCCCGCGCGACGCGGTGATCAACACGCCCCAGCATCCCTATACGCGGTGCCTGATGGCCGCCGTTCCGGTGCCTGATCCACGCTCGCGCGATCGGCCGATCGCCTTGTCTTCGGACGAAATTCCAAGCGCCGTGCGCAAGGAAGGCTACGAGCCACCGCCAACGTCGCTGGCGGAAGTTGGCCCCGGACATTTTGTCCGGGTGCCAGCGTAATCGGAGGGGTGTCGCAAGTTGTCAGAGGTGAAAGCGCATGCGGCCGAGGCGACGATTTCAATCGAGGCGGCGCTTGCGGCGGCGGAGAACATTCGGAAGTGCGAGCTTGAGCTATTGAAAGAGCTGCTTCTGGAATGCGCAGAGATATTGGAGCAGGCGCTTGAAAAGGAGGCGAATGTCTTGCGGGTTCCCTCGGTTCACAGTGGTAAAGCGTCGAGACTGTAAACTGCAGCCGGTTGTCGCCCCCTGCCCCACGTTGACACTGCATATAGATCATCTACATTGTCGCAAGCGATTTAATAATGTTGCAAACTGGTGTCGGAGTAGCGCCGCGGGCCTTCCGTAATAGAGGCGGCGCGCAAGAGAGGCGGTCAGGGGATGGCGGGCCGGGCTATCAGCGGAAATACCCCTGTTGAGACGGATCTCCTCATACTGGGAAGCGGCGTAGGCGGATTAACTGCGGCGTTGACGGCTTCGCTGAATGGCTTGCACGTTATCGTTCTCGAACATTCCGACCGCATCGGCGGCACGAGCGCGCGCTCATTCGGCACTATCTGGGTGCCCGACAATCATTATCTGCGCGCCCATGGCATGACCGAAGACGGCCAGGCGGCGGCACGCTATCTGGCCTCGCTCGTCAGCGAGCGCGGCGATCCCGCCATGCGGCAAGCCTTCCTCGAAAGCGCGCCGCGAATGCTGGCCGATCTGGAAAGCCGGGCCGGCATCGGTTTCCGTCCCTATATGACCGCGCCAGATTACCGCCAGGACCATTCCGGCGCGGCGAAGGGCGGCCGTGCGCTGGAGCCACCTCCCTTCGACGGCCGGACGCTCGGCGGCGATTTTGCGCGGCTGGGATGGCCGATCCGGGAACTGATGCTGTTCGGCGGCATGATGATCACCCGTGGTGAGGCGGCGCAATTGCTGCACGCGGATCGTTCGTTCGGCGCAATGGCGCTGGGCGCGCGTCTCATAACCTGCTATCTGCGCGACCGGCTGCGTTACGAGCGAGGAACGCGGCTCGTGCTGGGCAATGCGCTCGTCGCTCGGCTGTTGCAGGCTTTGTTGCATCGGGGTGTTTCAATCCTGACAGAAGCTCGCACCGAGCGGCTGATAAGCGTCAATGGCTGGATCGCCGGCGTCGAAACGACGCTTGACGGCAGAGGCATCACCATCGAAGCGCGGCGCGGCGTCGTGCTCGCCGGCGGAGGCTTTCCCGCGAATCCCGCATGGCGTGCGAAATATCTGCCGGGGCCGGTCGCAGAATTCACGCCGGCGGCATCTGGCTGCGATGGCAGCACCATCGAGCTCGGCCTCGCAGTGGGTGCGGCGCTCGGCCCGACCGGCATCGACAACGCACTCTGGTTTCCCAGCTCTATCGCTCGGCGCAGGGATGGCAGCACCGCCGTCTATCCGCATATCGTGCTCGACCGCGCCAAGCCCGGCCTGATCGCGGTAAACAGCGCGGGACGGCGCTTCGTCAACGAGGCCGTGTCCTATCACGAATTCGTCCGCGCCATGTATCGCGCCCATCGCAGCACACCCTCGGTCCCCGCCTGGCTGATCTGTGATCGCGTTTTCATCCGCCGCTACAGCCTAGGGCTGATCCGGCCGCGTACGCCGAGCCTTCGCAAATATGTGGCGAGCGGCTATCTGCGCGAAGCGCCGACAATTGCAGCGCTTGCCGCCAAGGCTGGTCTTCCTGCCGATGCGCTTCAAGCGACCGTCGAACGGTTCAACCGTTTAGCGGAGACTGGTGTCGACGATGACTTCGGCAAGGGCGGGAATCTCTACGACCGCAGCAACGGCGACCCGGATGTGCGGCCGAACCCATGCATGGGGCCTATTGCCAGGTCGCCCTTCTACGCACTTCCTGTGCTGCCGACGCCGCTCGGAACCAGCCTCGGCCTCCGCGCCAACACACAAGCGCGGGTTTGCGACGCATCCGGCGAGCCGATCCCCGGCCTCTATGTCTGCGGCAACGACATGCAGTCCGCGTTCGGCGGCGAATATCCGGGCGCAGGGGCGCAACTCGGTCAGGCGATGACCTTCGGCTGGATCGCGGCGCGGCATGCGGCGAGCGCTGGGCCGGACGCGCGGACCGAACGGCAGATGGAAGAGACGATTGACAACTGAGCATAGAGTTGGGGTGAGGAAACATGGCGCTATGCAGAGGCAGCGATCTGATCGCCGAATTCCTGGTCAAGGAAAAAATCCCATACGTCTTCGGCATATGCGGCCACGGCAATGTCGGGTTACTGGACTCGCTCTACGATCTCAGCGACCAGGTGAAGCTGGTCTCGCCGCGGCATGAGCAGACCGCCGCTCATATGGCCGACGGCTTCTTCCGCGTCAGCCACCGCCCGGCGGCCACGCTGACCTCGACAGGCCCAGGCTCGGCGAACCTGATCATGGCGCTGGCGGTGGCGCAGACGGATAGTTCGGCGATCTTCTCGATCACCGCAAACGTGCCGACCTCGCAATTTAATCGCGGCCCGTTCCAGGAGCTGAACCGCCATTATCAGGCCGATTTCAACAATGTCATCAAGCCGGTGGTGAAGCGCAGCTTCCAGCCGACACGCGTGGAAATGCTGCCTCTCGCCATGCGCCAGGCAGTGATGACGATGACCAGTGGCCGGCCGGGGCCGGTCAATCTCGATGTTCCCTATAACCTCTTCATGGAGAGCGCCGAGGTGCAGGAGGAGCCGGCCTGGAATGGCTATAATAGCCGCCGGAGCGGGGCGAGCGAGGCCGACGTGGGGCGCACGGTCGATCTGCTGCTTGCGGCCGAGCGCCCGGTCATCTTCATCGGCCATGGCGTGACCTTGTCCGAATCGGGCCCGGAGCTGACGGCCCTTGCACAGCGCCTGTCGATCCCGGTGATCTCATCGCCGAACGGCATGGGTTGCCTTGACATGCGGTCAGAGCTGTCGCTCGGCTTCATCGGCCGCAATGGCGCCTATCCCGCCAATCAGGCCGGCCGCCACGCCGATCTGGTGCTGGCCATCGGCGCGCGCTTCGATGATCGCTCGGCTTCGTCCTGGATGCCCGGCTATTCCTGGAATTTTCCGTCTACGAAGCTTGTTCATGTTGATGTCGATCACAGCGAGATCGGCCGCAACTATGTGCCGGATGTCGGCATCCTCGCCGACGCCAAGGCCTTCCTGGCGCAACTTCTCTCGGAATTGGACCGGCGCACGACCGGCGCGGCGCCGCGCCTGCCCGAGTGGCACGAGACCATCGCCGGCTGGCGCGCCGAATGGGCGGCTTACATCCAGCCCGGCTTCGAGACGCACTCGACGCCGATCCGCCCCGAGCGCATCGTCGCCGATTGCCGCGCAGTGCTGCCGGACGACGCCGTCATCTCACTGGACTCAGGGATACACCACAATTGGTTCATGCAATTCTGGGAAGCGCGCCGGCCGCAGGCCATGCTGAACACCTGGGGCTATTCCGGCATGGGCTTCGGGCCGTCTTCGATCCTCGGCGCCAAGCTCGCCGCCCCCGAGCGGCCCTGCGTCGCGATCTGCGGCGATGGCGGCTTCACCATGGTGCCGCATGTGCTGTGCACTGCGGTCGAGTATGACATCCCGGTTGTCTGGGTGGTCTGGAACAATTTTGCCTGGGCTGCCATCCGCGATCTGCAATATGCCTATTTCGACGGGCGCGAGATCGGCACCGGCTTTTATCGCGGCGCCAATCGCGAGGCTTACAATCCGGATTTCGCCGCCTGGGCCAAAGCTGCCGGCGTTGCCGGCCATACCGTCACCCGCTCGCAGGACTTTGCCGGCGTTCTCGAAGAAGCGGTCGCCTCGGGCAAGCCTGCCCTGATCGACGTACATGTCGACGCCAATATCCGCCCTCCTGGAACCGGCGCCTGGGCACTGCCGCCTATCCCGCCGAAAGAGCCGGTGTTCGGCGCGCCCTGGCGGCCGGATGGCACGCCGGCTTGAGGAAATACGAAATTCAGGGAGGTCATCAGATGATGGAAAAATACGCCCCTAGCATCCGCAATATCGCTGAAGAGCCGTGGCAGCAATTCCCGGCGCATTATGGCGGGGCGCTGTCGAAAGCGCTGGTGCGGCCTGAGACGACAGGGTCGCGCCAGATCGACTATCGCATCTCCACCTATCAGCCGATGGCCTATGTGGAGGCCCATGCGCACAAGGTCCAGGAGCAGGTCTATCATGTGCTCGAGGGCGAAGGGCTGATGGAGATCGACGGCGAACGCAAGCTCGTCCGCAAGCACCATGTCATATTCCTGCCGCCCGGCGTGCGGCATTCGATCCAGAATACCGGCCTCGGCGACCTGACCTTCATCGTGGTGACGACGCCGATCAACGACGAATGAACGGGTGCGACGCGAAATGGCGATAGCTTCACAACGAACAAAAAACAAGCACGACAGTACGGCGATGCCGCGATCGGAACCGGCGCGGCGCGCGGCGTCCGGTGACTCCGGCAAGATCCAGTCCTTGAAGCGGGCGGCCGCCATTCTGGACGCCGTCGCCCGCAAGCCGAAGGGTGTAAGCCTTGTCCAGCTCAGCGCCGAGCTCGGCCTGCGCAACAGTACCGCCTTTCATCTGATCCAGACGCTCGTCAATCTAGGCTTTCTGACGCAGCTCGCTGACAACCGCCGCTACCGCATCGGCACGCGCCTGTTCACGCTGGCCGCAGGCGCGCTCGACGAAACCGCGCTGCTCTCCCTCGCGACGCCGATCCTTGAGCGTCTGAGCGCGGAGACCGGCCAAGCGGCTCACCTCGCGATACGCTCTAAGCAGGACATCATCGTCATCGCCCGCACAGCCGCGTCGGGCCTTCTGCAATTGGCCGGCCATCCCGGAGCGACACGACCGGCACACGCGACCGCGATCGGCAAGACGTTGCTTGCCGCCATGCCGCCGGAGGATTTCGACCATCTCCTCGAAACCTTGCCGCTACCTGCTTTTACGCCGAACACATTGACCGACCGGCTCGGACTCGCCCGCGAAATCGAGACGGTCCGGCACACCGGCATCGCCCATGATAATTGCGAGCTGGACGCCGATGTCCGCTGCATCGCGGTACCTGTCCACGATTTCGCCGGACGCTGCGCCGCGGCGATGGGACTGTCCGGTCCTGCCTGGCGGTTGTCGCCGCAGGCCCTCAAAGAGAAATCACTCCAACTTCGTGCCGCCGCCGCCGAGCTTTCCAGGCAGCTTGGCTCGCGAATTTCGTCGGAGTAGATGCGCTTAGATCTCGCTCTACGGCTGCAGCGAAACCTCCATCCCGATCGACGCCTCCTCGATCTCGCAGCGCGTAAAGCCGGCAATTCGCGCCATCTCCCGCATTTCGCCCGCACGATAGGCGCGCTTGCGCAGCATATGCTTGAACGTCCAGCCGATGATCATTGCGTTCACCCGGCCGCCGGGGCGCGATCTGATGAAGTCATCGATCGTGGCGTCGGAGATGTCGCGGCGCATATCGATAATCAGCGCACTGCCGTCCGGCTTCAACGCCCGGCGCACTTCGCTGAGCGCCTCGAGCGGATCGCTGAAATTCTTGAATGCTGCGCGGCAGACGATGAAATCGAATGTGCCGTCGGCAAACGGGAGAGCGTGGACGTCGCCATGCTGGAAGTCGATATTGAGCCCGGCTTGCCTTGCATTCTCAGTGGCGATTTTGACGAAGGATTTGCTGATATCGAGCCCCGTAATCCGATAGGGGCCGAGCTTGGCGAGTTCGATCGCCAGATATCCGGGCCCCGGCGCAATCTCCAGGACCGAGGCATCGTTCGAGGGCAGCCGGGCCACGATATGCCCGGCCGTGCGGCGGAAGTCCTCGATATCGCCGGCGGTGTTCTTGGCATACCAACTGGCGATAACGCCTTCCATGCCAATGCCGCGATACGGCTTTGGGTGGGTTGCCTGCATGATGATCTCCTGGATTGTAAGCTCCACTTCCCCACGACCGAGCGCGACCACGCCTCGGATTGAACTTGGGATTATGCCAATATATCTTAGTGTGGACATCATCTTAAATTTCTAAAATCTTATTAATTAAGATTTCATCACCATAAGGGAACGCAAGGACCGTGTCAAGAGAACAGCCTCAGCGCGAAGCGCTGCTCGTGGCGCTGGAGCAGGCTATGCGCAAATCCAGCGCACAGGGCGTGCTGTTTAGCCAGGCGGTTGCCGCGCGTCTCGGGATCAGCAGCAGCGACCTCGAATGCCTCGACATCATTTTGATGAACGAGCGCATCACTGCAGGCGAGCTTGCCGCCGCGACCGGGCTGACCACCGGCGCCGTGACCGGCGTCATCGACCGGCTGGAGAAGGCTGGGTTCGCCCGGCGGGAGCGCGACAGGAGCGACCGCCGAAAAGTGTTCGTCTGCGCGCTCCCGGCTGTTGAGCAGTGCATAGGGCCACTCTACCAGTCGCTCCAGCAAACCGCCGCTGCCGAACTCGCCGCTTACACGGACGAGGAGCTTGCCTTTCTGCTCGACTTCTTCACCCGGGCTGGCCGAATGATGATCGCAGAGACAGCGAAGCTGCGCGAAATATAGGAGATCGCGCGCCTTATTCAGGCTTTGGCGGTGACAGCCTCCCACTGAGGCGCAGGGGCAATGCTCTCGAAACCCGGCCAGGTTTGACTTTCCGCAAGGTCGCGCGCCGTCTCCTTCAACTGACCGGTCACCATGGCGGCGGCCGTTGTCAGCCGCTCCGCCGGCAGCGAATAGAGGAAATTCCGCCGCCGGAAGCGGGCATCCGAAAACGGTAGGTACCGCCACCTGCGCCCGCGCGCGCCTTCCTGCATCACCGCCCCCATCGGCTTGATGGTCACGCCGATACCGTCATAGACGCAATTATTCGGCGAGCCCGGCTCCGACGTCGATCGCGTTGCACGAGGCCTCGGCGCCGTGAAGGGGTTGATGTTCCTCGCGCTCATCGAAGCGCTGGTCTGGCTGAGCATGCCGGCCATGACATCGCTCGCAATGGCCATGAGCGCTCGCGACGTTGAAGCGCATGGCAACGCAACGTCGGTGCTCGCATCCGCAACAGCGCGGCCGTCATCGCAAAAATCCGCCGTGAGTGGCACGCGAGCCTATTACCTGCAGCGCTTGGAGCGTGAGCATCCTGCACTGGCTGAGCGCGTGCACAGCGGCGAGCTCAGCGTCTATGGGGCCTGCATCCTCGCCGGACTTCGCAAACCGGCAAAGGATTGGTCTCGGCGGCTCGGAGCTAACCGATCTTTTCAGCCGCAGTTAGAAATTGCGCTGGCGAATGTGGCGCAAGGCATTGAACTTGCGTAGGAAATGGGTGTCGCAGCCATCCTATGCGCGCCGCAGCGCAGAGCCACACCCGCCATGACCGACGATAGCCCGCTCACCGTTCCCTATCCAGCCGTGTCGCGCAAGAAAGTCACAGCTGCCTTCGATGGCGGTCGTCTCTCCTCCGACAGCGGCGTCATGCTGCTCGCGCTTGCCGAGCGTCGGCGGGCTCTCTCCCAAACTCTCGCTGCTTTGATCGCCGACCGGCGCGATCGGGCGCATATTACGCACACAGTTGAGGACATACTGAAAGGGCGCATGTTGGCGATCGCCTGCGGCTACGCGGATGGCAATGACTTCGACTGGCTGCGCTGCGATGCCGCCTTCAAGCTTGCCTGCGGGCGGCTGCCCGACACGGGCAATGATCTATGCTCGCAGCCGACCATCTCGCGCTGGGAGAACGCGCCGACGCTGAAGGAGATCATCCGCCTGACCTATGCGCTCGTCGACATCTGGTGCCGGAGCTACAAGATGCCGCCGGCATCGGTGGTGCTGGACATCGATGACACGCTCGACGTGGTGCACGGTCATCAGAAACTGTCGGAATGGAACGCCCATTACGACGAGCGCTGCTTTCTGCCGATCCACATCTATGAGACAGCGACGGGCCGCCCGGTCACCATGATCCTGCGTCCGGGCAAGACGCCCTCAGGCAAGGAAGTCCGTGGATTACTGCGCCGTCTGATCAATCGCATTCGCCGGCATTGGTCCGATACGCGCATCACCATTCGTGGCGATAGTCACTACGGCCGAGAAGAAGTTATGAGCTGGTGTGAGGCCAATGGCATCGACTATGTCTTCGGCTTTGCTGGCAATACCGTGCTCGACCGCTTGGTCGAACCGGAGGCCGATGATATCCGGACGCGCCGCGCCGAGGAGCAACTTGCCGTTCTGCGCGGCTTCGCCGAAACGCGCTATGCGGCAAAATCCTGGGCCAGGGAGCGCCGTGTTGTGGCACGTATCGAGGCGAGCGCCAGTCATGAGGACGACATGCTCCGCCGCGGGCTCGACATCCGCTATGCCGTCACCTCGCTGGCGAAAGGCAACGCCGAGCACATCTATGCGACCCTCTACTGCGAGAGGGGACAGGCAGAGAATCTGATCAAGCAACATAAAGCGCAACTCGCATCCGATCGCACCAGCTGCCGATCGCCGCTTGCTAATCAGATGCGGCTCATTCTGCACACCGCCGCCTATTGGCTGATGCTCGATGTGCGCGATTGCGTGCCGTCCTGGCATCCTTTGCGGCAAAGCGAGTTCGCCAGCATTCGCCTGCGCCTGCTGAAAATCGCCGGACGTTTCGTCGAGACCGCGAGCCGCATCCGTGTGGCACTCGCCTCGTGCTGCCCGGAGGCCGAGCTGTTCAGCCTCGTTGCCTTCCGGCTGCAATCGTCCGGGCCATGAATGGTGGGGCATGACCGCCCCAGGAGCCCGGACCATCCACCTTCAGCGCGTCGACAGCGTACTCGAGCCGATCAGCCTGCCGGACGTGTCCGCACAGGACGGATCACCTCGCCCAGCAAGAACGGAAAGAAGATAGCCTGCTCGGACGCATAAGAACGGCTAAGCTTACCTCCGTATGCCGCTGCCGATCCACGTTTTCGAGGCAGGCTCAGGCAAGCCGGCGCTGTCGCTGGTGCGTCCGGGAAAACGGCCGTCGGGCGAAGAAGCGGCGCAAGTCTTGTGGCACACCATCGCCCGCATCCGGTGCAACTGGCAAAGGGGCGATATCATGGTGCGCCGCGATAGCCACTATGCGGCACTCGAGGTTGGCTGTCTAAGGGTCGACGCCCTATCGGTCCTTACGCCTTGTCCGACGTACCTTCGATATCTGCCTAATGAGGCAAGCAATCGCAAGTATATCCAAATGCTTACTGTCACGACCGAGCATCATTATCGATCAATGGCCCGTAATATCCGCGTAAGGCTGCGGCAAAGTTCCAAAAAGCGCAGCAAAGATTCCTACAACCTCGCTAGTTTCCTTGACTCCTTTTACAATAAAACGCTTAAATTGATCGCTTCCCAAAATGAGAGAAAAAGGAGCGAATGTCAGAAGGACCAAGCCAAAAAGCAATTTCGGACCAACCTTCAGGTAGTATCTCATTATTTCGCTTCGAGAAGATGATAGCTTTGCCTTAAGCTTCGCTCGTACGACCCCGTTCCAATAAGAGCGATAAGCGTGCCCCCTCAATGTATAGCGGGATGGATGGGCGTGCTCATAGGTGGCGGCTTTTGCTGTCTGCTTAATCGTAAATCCAGCTAGCCTGGTTTATTCGTCCGGTTGCGGTTGTGGCTGACTTCCGCGCTGCGTGCCGGTGATTTCCGAACTGTGGGCAAGCTGACGCCTACCGCCTTGGGAGCGGTGGATGACATGGCGAGTTTTCAGGGTTGATGGGACGGGTTTACTCGGGCATCGGCGCCCCGCCGTTCAGGTAACGAGGCGCGGCAGGCGCCCGAGGACGGTTCGCAGGATCGCCTGATATGGACACGCCGTCGGCAAGTGCAGTCGGATCTGCGTTTTCAGCTCGACCACACGGGCTGCGATCTTGACGAGCCTCAGACGCAAAGTGTCGAACTGCGCCACCCGCCAGAGAGAGCGCTTCGGCATCGCGGTGCGCAAGGCCCACAGCAGCCAATAGGCGCCGGCATGCAGGAACAGGCGGAACTGGTTGGCGGTCGCCTTGCTGCAGGAAGTCCGGTCGGCGGCGAGATGGGTTTTCCAGGATTTGATATGATTTTCCGCACAGCCGCGGCGGCAATATAGGTCCTGGTAAAGCACCTTGGCCTTGCCGCCGGCGAGATTGGTGACGATGAACCGCGTATCGGTTCCCGCCTCGCCCGCCTCGACACGCGCAATGATGCGTTCGACGCGGCTCCAGCTTGCGGCGCCGTCATAGAACTCCTTGAAACGGCGCAGCTTGGCCGTCTTCGTGCCGGCCTCGAAGCGCGCCTGGGTGCTGACCTCCAACGCTTCGACATGGCGGCGCAGGGTCGTGGTGGAGGCGACGCCGAGGATGAAGTCGAGGCCGTTCGCCCGGCAGAAATCGATCACCTCGGGACAGCAGTAGTGGCTGTCGGCGCGGATCAGGATTTGCGTGGCGGGCCAATTGGCCCGGATCGCCCGCAGCAGACGGCGGAGGAACCTGGCGATTTCCACGCCGCCGGGACGCTTGGCCGGGCGTAGCACGGCGGTCACGAACCGGCCGTCGCCGTCGAACACAACGATCGGCTGGAAACCGTATTCGTCGTAATGGGCATTGAACAAGCGAAGCTGCTGCCCGCCGTGCACGGCATCGAACGTGTCGTCGAGATCGAGCACGATGCGCTTCGGCACACGAGCGTAGGAAGCGCAATACAGATCGACGAGCGCCTGCCCCATACGCTTGAGCGAACGGAGATCGGGCCAATTCTCCAGGCGCGACAGGGTCGGCTGCGAAGCCAGGTCTGGGCTGGAAGGCAAAACACCCTGTCCCAGCTTGAATGCCGGATCGGATCGCAGAGCCGAAGCGTCGTTGCCATCCTCATAGCCGGCAGCGATCATCAGCATGCGGAACCGGATCATGTCGGCGAGGCCATGAACCACTTGCGCTTGTACGCGCGGATCGTTGAGACAGCCGGCCAGCCGCTCGGCGATGTGAAGGCGCTGCTCGATTTCCCGCAGCACCAGCACGCCGGCATCTGAGGACATTTGCCCGCCGTCAAAGCGCGCGACAACGGACTTGCCAAGAACCGGTGACAGACCTGGCAGCGGTAGCATAGGATCGTCCATGGCGGATGGGCTCCCTCGAAAATCGCGCGGATCGGCTTCAACAACCAAATCCTACGCGACGCCAAAGGGTTAAGCTACATCCGCCAACCCACCATGAATTTTCCGGGCTAACCCGCATCTCTCACGGGGCTGAGGCGCATCGAGGCCACTTACGGTGTAAACTTGTTTTGCGATAACGAGTTTTTGCCAATTCGAGGTGGCTCCCCGATGCTGACAGAGCGTAGCGCGAGCGAGATCGATTTTGGAAGAGCGGGCGGACGCCGTGTGGTCGCGGATTTCGATGGCGGCATGGTGTCCTCGGACGCCGGGGCGCTGCTACTCGGGGAGACGGACAAGCCATCGGGCTCGTCGATCGCTTCGCCGCCTGCTTTCGCGATCGGCGCCATCCCGCTTACGTGGTTCACGAAGTGAAGACGCTGGTTGCACAGCGCGTGTTCGGCTTGGCGCTGGGCTATGAAGACCTCGTCGACCATGATGAGTTGCGCCGCGATCCCGTTCTCGGGGTGCTGCTCGGCAAGTTCGAGCGCGGGGCCGAGGCGCCGGCGCTGCTGGCCGGGAAGAGCACGCTGAACCGTCTCGAGCTCGCCCCGGCCGATGGCGCGACTGGGCGCTATCATAAGATTGGCCATGACGGCGCAGCAATCGAGGCGTTGTTCGTCGACGTGTTTCTCGATGCGCACGCCAAGCCGCCGCGTGAGATCGTGCTCGACCTCGACGCCACCGACGATCCGCTGCACGGCCATCAGGAGGTGCGGTTTTTCCATGGCTATTACGACTGCTATTGCTACCTGCCGCTCTACGTCTTCTGCGGGGATCTGAAATGTTCTTTCGCCGACACCGGAAATCCATTCGACTTTATTGGTATGGCGGCGGTCGTGGTCATATTAATTATGGTGATTACATCAATCGCCATATTGTTGAGCACCTCTCGAGCGCTGAAGTCGTATATGCGACCCGTGCGCCTCACTGGTCGTGAATTACTTGACGTACGTGCGGTCCGGGGGCCGGCGACGCGAGATGCGGCGGGCCTACCCACCGAAACCCCGCTCGGTGACCCTGGTCTCTTGGCGCCAATGCTCCTGAAAGGCAGACCCAAGGTCGACGCGCGATGGGGACTGATCCCGCATCTCGTCGACCGCCGTTCGCTAGCAATAAGGCAAATGGTAGAACGTATGCGACATATGCAAATCATCGATTTGGCGAACCCGGACGTGGCTCAGGTGACGCGTGAGATCGCGAGTTGCGAAGCGGTTCTTTCGAGCAGCTTACATGGGCTCATCGTTGCTGATGCACTCGGCGTGCCCAATGCGCGGCTCAAGCTTTCAGATCTCGTTGCCGGTGGCGACTGGAAATAATGATTATTTTGCCAGCGTTGGCCGCACGAAGACGTGCCCGCTGAGACCGGATGATATGGATGATGAGGCTTTGCTTGAGGCAAGGCTCGAATTCGCCAGTGGCGCTCGAGTGGCGGCGCTCACAAAAACGCTTCTCTCGGCCTTCGACCGCATGGGGATAGCTAGGTCACCAACTCATAAGTGCGCATCCAGATCCTAAAGGCGGCGAGCTTGATGCTGGCCAGGAAGTTGTCATCACGCTTGTCGTAGCGGGTGGCGACGGCGCGGAAGTGTTTGAGTTTGTTGAAGAAGCGCTCGACGGCGTTGCGCTGGCGATAAACCCAGCCACTGAAGGGCAGTCGCCGGGTCCGGCCCTTCATCGGCTTGATATTGGCCCAGGCGCCGCGCTCGTGCATGGTTTGCCGCAGGGCGTCGGAATCATAGGCGCGATCGGCCAGCAGAATGTGCCCGGTTTTGACGGTCTCGAACATGTCGGCGGCCGAGCGTCCGTCATGGGCCTGCCCCTCGGTCAGCTTCAGCACGATCGGCCGCCCCTCGGCATCGACGAGAGCATGGATCTTCGTCGTCAGGCCGCCGCGCGAGCGACCCATGCAACAGGATCTTGCGTCTTTTTTTGACCGTTGGCCGCGTGCTGGTGCACACGGATCGAGGATGAGTCGATCATCTGGATGTCGCCGTCATAGGCCTTTGAAACAGCTTGCAGAAGCCGGTCCCAGACGCCGGCCTTGCGCCAGCGGTTGAACCGGTTCACGCAGGTCGTGTAAGGACCGTAACGCGCGGGAATGTCGGCCCAGGGCGCACCGGTGCGAAGCCGCCAGAAAATGCCGTTCAGCACCCGACGGTCATCGACACGGGGAACGCCCCGCGGTTTGTTAGGACACTCCGAACAATAACTGCTACGAATTTGGGAGGAGCCTTGGCTTGAGGGAGTAGTTCCATTCAGGATGGAAGTCTTCGCCGATGATGTTGAGCGTCGCCATCTCGGCGGCGCTCACCTTGATGCCCTTCTCGTAGGTCCGCGTGTCGAGCGCACACTCGACTTTCAATCCGGTTTTCGTTGTCGTTGCGCCGATCAGCTCGACGATGGCGAGACGATCCGTCAGCGGACGGCCGCGCCAGTTCTGCGTGATGTGGCAGAACAGGCGGTGCTCGATCCTATTCCACTTGGATGTGCCGGGCGGATAGTGGTGGACATGCAGCACGAGCCCTGTCTCGTCGGCGAGCTTTTGCAACTCGACCTTCCAGAGCCGGACGCGCGCGCCGTTCGAGCCGCCGCAGTCCGCCGTGATCGTCAACTCGCGCGCCTTTGGATAGCGTTGGCGGCCCATCCGTCCGAGCCAGCTGCGGATCGCCTCGACGGCGAACTCGGCCGTGTCGCTCGTTATCCCGACGCTGACGAATCCGGCATTGGCCGCCACGTCGTAGACGCCGTAAGGCACTGCCTTGCCTAGATCCTTGTCGACGAAGTCATGCACATTTACGCGCTGCGGTTCCCCTTTGGGCCGAGAGTTGGAGCCACCATTCCTATAGTTGCCGGCCAGCTCTTTCTTCTTGGTATCGACCGAGATCACCGGTTGCCCGGCCGCCTGAGCGGCGACGACCTTCGTATTGATGTGCTCGAACTGCGCGTTTCTGTCCGGATGCTTTGCGCCTTCGTCAGCCTTGCGATTGTGCTGGCGCGAGAAGCCGAGCTTCACCAGTTCCTTGCGCACGGTATCGGCGCTGATCGGATGCCCCAGCGTCTCGGCGAGCTTGTCCATGCTTTTCGACACCCAGATCAGGGGCCGCATGGGATCGCCGAGAGTGGCTGGCTCGACGAGGCACTTGAGTTCGGGCACAAGCTCTGGATCCGTTTCGGCAACGGCCCGGCGTCCACCACCACAGCGGCGGATCCGGCCCTTCGCCAGCGGCTCAGCACCAAGATCGTCCTCGCCGCGATTGATCGTCGAGCGGGCGAGCCCGGTGATCCGAGCGACAATCGCGAGACCGCCCCAGCCGGCGGTCCGCACCTCGGCCGCCGCGAACAATCTCCAGCCCCGCTCGTCAAGCTGGCTGCCGACTGTCTCCCAACGATAGCGAATGGCCCCTTCGTCGATCATACAACCGACATACGCCTGTTCGCCGAGATCCGGAACCCAGTACGCTGAGTCACACGGACGCACGCACACAGAGTGCGATTCAGTTATTGTTCGGGATGTCCTAAGTGAACATGAGGACTGCCGACATGGGATCGAGCGCGCCGGCTTTATCGGCCGCCGTCAGAGGCACCATGTCGGCCTTGACGCGAGGCTTGGGGGGGATGGCGATCTCGCTCGCCATATGCTGCCTGAACCCGATCTGGGTGGTGCCTCGCTTTTTGTTTTGCTTCCAGTTGAAGGCGAAGGCCGCAGGTACGGGGGCGCCGCGCTCGATCATGCCAGATACATTTGAGGGACCCAGCACCTTGAACGCGCCGAACAGAACGGAGACCTTTGCCGAGCCGGAAAGCGAATAGGCGTTCGCCGTAGTCTTGGAGGTGATGTTGAGATTGCCGACCTCAATGCCATTGTAGCGCAGGCTATAGCGCGCCTGAACGGTGGTCGGCGAGGCTTCGCTGGGCTTATCCGCCGGCTTCTCGCCGGAGTTGGCCGGCCCCGGAAGTAATGCCAGCGCCAGCGATAACGGCATGAGCGTACCGCCGCAGCGTATGAACCGATGACTTTCGCCGCTCCTTTTCATTCTTCGATTAATAGGCTTTGAATCCGTCTAAACTTCGGCGTCGGTCGGCGAGTCGGTTACCGTGCTGGAACGCACGGGGCGCCGCCGCTTCATTACCGATTGACAGCTTCGAGGCGCGAGCTAAAGAAAGCCCGATACAAGCGCGACACCGAACCTCGGCGCCGACGCTGACTGGCCTGGATCGTCCGGTTACGGATCATTGCGGTCGCTGGGCTCGCTGCCTTGAGTTTCCTCGACTCGATTTGGAGATGGCACGGCGCCGCCCAATTTTCCGAGATGCGGGTGCGACCGGACATCAGGGCCGCCCACTGAACCGGGCCTATAACTGCCTGGCTCGCAATCAGCGGCAAGAAAAAGGCCGGGCCCCCGGGGGGGCCCGGCTCTCAATTTGCACGGTCTCGCGCGACGCGGTTACGCGATCTGCAGCGTGCTCACAGCCATCTTGCCGGAGCGCTGATCGCGCTGGGTCTCAAACTCCACCTTCTGGCCCTCGCCGAGGTGGCGGATGCCGGCGCGCTCCAGTGCCGTCGCATGGACGAACACGTCATTGCCGCCATCGTCCGGCGCGATGAAGCCAAAACCCTTCTGATCATTGTAGAATTTCACGGTGCCTCTGGTCATGTCTTTGCCTTTCGCAATGTGAATGCACATGAGCTACCGGCACCCAGAAGGCTGCCGTTGCTCGCTAAGCGGAGTTTTGGTAGAGAAGTTGAACGTGCACCCAGCACTGCTCGGGTGAAACGGCCCAATCGTCTGGCCAAAGTCGCAGGTGCACCCTACGTCCCCCTGTCGCCAATGACAAGTCGCATGTCATAAGCACACAACGGCAGCGGGCAGTTCTCCCAAAGTTGACTTGCGCGCCATCCCACCGAGGCACCGCAAAAATTGCTTACCCATTCTAAGCAGCTACAGGGCTGTCTTATTCGTGCTGGCGGAGTCAGGAGTCGGAGAGGGAGACGGTTGCCGCTGTTTCCCGGAGCGTAGCCGATCGGCTGCTTCGCGGTGATTCCCGACATCGCGGGATCGCCAAATGGCGACAGCCCTTGGCCATGCCCCGCCTCCGGATGATACGGCCGCTACACCTCCGACTGCGGAAGCGCCGCCGACATGGCTGATCTTCGGAAGCGGGCCAGGTGCGGTCATCGGCCGCCAAGCGCTCGACCACCGCAAACGCCCCGCGGCCGAACTGGGCGCCGGCGCTTATGCAGGCTTTTTTGCATGTCGGGATTGCCAGGTCGCGCGTCCCTCTCAGCGTCACCGCGTTCATAACGTTGGCGCGGCTACAGGAAGAGCGCGCCGGAGACTGGCCGCAAATGAGGGGTCGGTTATGTGGTTGCACGTCTTGCTCGCGGCTTACGGCGCTGCGGGAAGAGGCGGAACAGCAACAGCGCCGCGACGCGCTTAAGAGGCTGGCGCCCCCGCACTGAGCGCGCAGCGGCATCATGCGGCCACTCTGGAGGGCCCTCTAGTGCGCGCGAATCCGCTCCGTACCTATGGAGCGGCCTTATGCTTTCTTCGCCGCCTTCAGCACCGGCGTGACCTTCGCCGTGCGATTCGACAGCGCCGTCCGGGCCCTCGCCGCGACGGCCGGTGCGCCGACCGGCTTGCCGTCCTTGCCGGTGAGAACCTTGAGCACCTTGGATTTCCTGCCAAAGGCGCGGGGCTTGCCATCCTCGAGCACCAGGATGTGATCGACAGCGTCGAGCGCATCCGGTCGGTGAGTGATCAGAATGACGGTGGTTCGCGATGCCTTGAGCGCCGTCACGGTCTGGCGCAGGGCGGCCTTGCCGAGCACGTCGAGATGGGCCGGTTCGTCCAGCACCACCAGCACCGGATCGCCGAACACCGCGCGGGCGAGGCCGAGATGCTTGCGCTGAGCGGCGGAGAGGCGCAGGCCGTTTTCACCGACCTTGAAGTTATAGCGGTCCGGCAGGCCGGCGACCATATCGTGGATGCCGACCTTCTTCGCCGCCCGGACAATCGAGGCCCGGGTGGCATTCGGATCGAAGCGAGCGATGTTCTCGCCTACGGTGCCGTCGCGCAGCTCGACGGTCTGCGGCAGATAGCCGACCTTCGGGCCGAGCTCGTCGCGGCTCAGCATTCGCAGATCCGCGCCGTCGAGACGCACCCGGCCGCAGTCGGGGGTCCTGAGCCCCGTCAGCGCGCGGGCGAGGGCAGATTTGCCCGCCGTGTTGGCGCCGATCACGCCGAGCGCCTCGCCGGCCTTCAGCGTGAAGCTGATCTGCTGGATCACCGGCATCTCGGCGTCCGGCGGCGTCACCTGCAGGTGACGCACCTCGATCCTGCCTTTCGGCGCGGAAAGCGAGAGGCGCTTCCGTTGAGCGGGATAGTGCTTGTCGAGGACCTCCAGCCGGCCGAACGCATCGCGGGCACCGATCAGGCCGCGCCACTCTAAAACCGCCCGGCCGATCGGCGAGAGTGCATTACCGCCGACGACCGACACCGCAATCATTATGCCTACGGAGATCTGGTGCCCGGTCAGGAGCAGCGCGCCCGCGGCGAGCAGCACCGACTGCATGACCATGCGGACGATCGCCGAGGTCGATGCGACCGCGGCCATGCGGTCGCCAGCCCTGCGCATCGCCATCTCGGCGCGCTGCTGGGCTTCGTGCCAACGGATGCCGATCGGGTCTGTCGTCTCCATCGCCGCGGTCGCTTCGATGTCGTGGCTCATCTCCAGTGCCAGCCTGGCGGCGTCCTCGCGCGCCTGCTTGCCCTCCTGCAGCAGGGCGCGCGTGCGGGTCTCGCCCGCGACCGCGATCGCCACCATGACCAGCATGCCGATCCCGGTGATCACGCCCAGCGACCAGTGCATCATGGTGATGATCAGTAGGGAAATGGGCGCCCAGGGTAGGTCGAGGAATGTCGCTGGCCCCGAGCCGGACATGAACTGCCGCAAGCTTCCGAGATCGCGCAGCGGCCCGTCCGGAATGGCCTTGCCGGTGGCGAGGCGATGGCGCAAGGCATTGCATATCGCCGGGCCGAGCTGAGTGTCGAGGCGGCCGGCGGCGCGCTTGATGATCTCGCGGCGCAGCATGTCGAGGAAGACGTGCGCGCCATAGAGCGCCACCAGCAGGACGCTGAGCGCGAGCAGCGGCGGGATACTGTCGGGGGCGAGCTCATAGGCTCCCATCATAAAAAGCGGGCTGGCGAGCGTCAGGATGTTGGTAAACAGGCTGAACAGTCCAGCGGCGACACCTGCGCGCTTCACCGACCTGATTGCGACGGCGACGATGTTCGGCACACGGTCACACCCGGTCTGCGACAGGCGCGGCGGCGTCTGCTGTGCCTGGCCCGCCACCATGGTGCGGGCGCGCCGCGGTCCGGTGGGCTGAGGCAGCAGCGGGGGAGGGGGAGCTTCGTAGCTCAGCTCTGCCAGGACGTACTGAAGGCGTGCCTGGATGGCTGTGTGCTGCCGGCGGATCTTGGCGAGATATTGCTGGCGCGCCCTGGCCTCAGCCTCCTCGCGCCGCGCCGTGGTGATGGCCTCCTCGCGTCCGGCTTCGGTGCCGGAGGCCCGCCGCCGCGCGGCCTTCGCCGTAGATACCCTGGGCTTAGCGTGGGCGGCATGCCTCGATTCGACCTGCCATCTGGCCTCAGGCAGGGGCTCCCGCTGGAGGGGTTCTGCCAATGCCTCCCGATACTGCCGCCGCGAGGCCTTCTGAATGCGCCGCTGCGCCGGGTGTGGGACAGCGCCCTGGGCGGGCAGGGGATGGAAGGACCGGGGTGGAGCGGGTTCGGGTCGCGGCCGAGGCCTCTTAGCCGGGCGCGAGACCGCCTTAGGTGACCATTCCACCGCGTTCCCGTCGCCCCAATCAATGATGGGCATGCCCCAGTTCCGTTGTTCGCCTCGGTTCTCTAAGGAATCAGGGGTCGGCTGGTCATCCGCGATGGCCGCGAATTCCTCGTGCGGCCAGGTGAATTCCTCCTCCGGCCAGTCGCAGTCGGGCGCCGGTGCTGTGGGGCGCGTAGGCACCGGCGCGCGCCGTGATGGCTGATAGGGCGTCGCCACCCGCATCGCAGACTGATTGCGCGGAACCACCGGCTGCGGCGGCCGGCGCGGTGGAGTTTCGTCCGACGCCGCCGCGAGGAGGCGGCGAATCGTCCACACAACTTTCCGGTTCTGCGGACCGCTTGGTACGCTTGACATCCATATCTTCCGGTTGGGTTATTGCAGAAACAGCACCGGCACCGCGAACGGGCAATATAATCAGCAACCTTTGGCGCTCACGCAGCCCCGGATAGCTCTCAGCTGTTTTCTGTCGGCGATCTATATAGTATTGAGGCATTATGTGCATTTTTTGACTTCAATGCCTAATTGAATCCACTTTTTTGACATCGAAATGAACACAGCAAAAGGGAGGTATAATTGAATTTAAATTTAAAAATAACTTCAATCGAGAGAGGGCGGAGGAAGGTTTCCGGTGAAGCACTAGGCGCTCAAAAGACACATTTATCTCGAATTATCGCAAAATTCATCGAATGCGACTTGCGTTGTAGCCGGGGCGCAACACTCTTTTGAGGCGAAAAAAACGCCTCCGGCAGACCGCGAGAAGGCCCAGTGCAATCTCTGCTTATGCCTTGCAATCGCTGGGTAATCATGCGGTCTGGCGCGCGCCACGGCGCGTCATGTCGATACGCGTATCGAACAGAATCGCTATTCTTGACCGCGCCTGATGCGTTATCCGCTTCGTCTTTGCAATGCTCGCGCTCGGGCTCGGACGGCATCTCCTAGGCCGCCGATCCCTGGGCTATTCGTGACCCTGAAGAGACTTGGTCGAGTCCATGAAGCTGATCGCTCTCGCTTGGATCCTCGCCGCTTCGGAAGCTGCAGTCGCCAGCCGCGATGGTCAGGCGTGCCCAGAGGCATCTTAGAGACCTATCACCAGGGCCACAGCCGGGCTGATACCGGCAACCGGATATCCGGTCCAGTAAGCGAACATCGATGGAATAAATCCGTCGGCGGGCGAGTCGTGTCGTACGAAGCGTGTTTTTTGAGCTTCGGAAAAGGGATACGACATGAAGAACCAGCAAGATGATCATAACGGCTTGACGCGCCGGCATGCGCTCGAATGCATGATCTGGGCCGGCACCGGCGTGCTTTGGACGGTCGCGGGCGGCGTGCCCAAATCCATCGGTTTGCTCGACAGCGCCGAAGCGGCGGAAGCGGCCAAGGGCTTCACTTTCGTTCAAATCTCCGACAGCCACATCGGTTTCAACAAGGCCGCCAATCCGCATGCGATCGCAACGCTGAAGGAGGCGATCGATCAGGTGAAAGGGCTCGAAGTCAAACCGGCTTTGATGCTGCACACTGGCGACATCACCCATCTGTCCAAGCCCGACGAGTTCGACGATGCAGCACAACTGATCGGCGGCGCCGGGCTCGATGTGCATTATGTTCCGGGCGAGCACGACATCGTCGATGAGGGCGCCGGCAAAGCCTATCTGGAGCGCTACGGCAAGAACGCCAGGGGCAACGGATGGTACAGTTTCGACCAGGACGGCGTCCATTTCGTCGGGCTCGTCAATGTCGCCAATTTGAAGGCCGGCGGTCTTGGCAATCTTGGCCGTGAGCAGCTGGAATGGCTGGAAGACGACCTCAAGGCGCTGCAGGCCTCCACTCCCATCGTCGTGTTCGCTCATATCCCCTTGTGGACCGTCTACCCCGCATGGGGTTGGGGCACGGAGGATTCCGCCATCGCGCTCAGCTATCTGAAGCGCTTCGGCTCGGTCACCGTGCTCAACGGGCACATTCATCAGCTGATGCAGAAGGTGGAGGGCAACGTCACCTTCCATACCGCCCGCTCAACTGCCTTCCCGCAGCCCGCTCCTGGCACGGCGCCCTCGCCCGGCCCGATGCTTGTCCCGGCCGATAAGCTGCGCAGCGTGCTGGGCATTACCGAGGTGACGTTCCGGCGCGGAACCGAGCCCCTGGCCATCACCGATAAGGCGCTGGGGTGACCATGATCTCATTTCGCATTGTCGTGCCGCTGATGGTGATCCTGATGGCGGGCGAGGTCCGGGCGGCGGACGCCGTGATCCACATCCACAATTTCACCTTCAACCCGCCCGAGCTGACGGTCAAACCGGGCACGGTGGTCACCTGGATCAACGGCGACGATATTCCGCACAGTGTCGTTGATGAGAAGGCAAAGTTCCACTCGCATGTGCTCGACACGGATGAGAAGTTCTCGATGACATTCGCCGAGGCGGGCGAGGTCAGGTATTTTTGCGGGCTGCATCCGCATATGAGAGGCAAGATCATCGTCAAGCCTTAAAGGGCGAACGCGATGGCACCGCAGCCGGCGGGCGAACGAGGCGCGATGGACGAACAGCAGCGATTCAGGGAGATGGTTCTCCCTTATCTCGACGACGCGCTTTCGCTGGCCCGCTGGCTGACCGGCAACATCGCCGATGCGGAGGATGTGGTGCAGGATGCCTGCATCCGGGCCTACGGCGCCACCGGCACTGTCCGGCAGACAAATCCGCGGGCCTGGCTGCTGGTGATCGTGCGCAACACCGCCTTCACCTGGCTCGCCAAGAACCGGCCGAAAACGGTGCTGGTGACCGACGACGACCGCATATTCGAACAGGCTGGACTTGAGATGACGGACAGGACGGAGACAGCGAGCCCCGAAGCGGTGATGATGGCTCGTACGGACACCGCCGAGCTGGAACGCGCCATTGCCGAGCTGCCGCTGTCATTCCGCGAGGTGCTCGTGCTGCGGGAAATCGAAGGGCTGAGCTATCGCGAAATTTCGCAGATCGTCTCGATCCCGGTCGGCACGGTGATGTCCCGGCTGGCCCGCGCCCGAAGCCAGCTCATCCGGCGAATCGGCACGGCAAGCGGCGGAAAGGCCGGTGCAGCATGATCAAGCCGAGCTCCTGGTCATCGCGCGAAGAAGCGCTGCTTCTGCTGAATGCCTATCTCGACGGCGAGCTCGACGCATCGGCGGCCCTGGACGTCGAGCGGCGCATGCAAGCAGATGCGGGTCTCAAGGCCGAATATGATCGGCTGTCAAATTTGCGCATGACGATCGCATCATGCGTCGCAAAAGACCAGGCGTCCGAGACGCTGCGCCGCCGGATTGCCGGAATTGCCGATGACGGTGGACCGGCTACTGTTCCGGCCCGGCCCGTCACGGGCCGATTCGAATGGCGGCAAATGGCAGCCGCTGCGGTGGTCGCCTCCTGCCTGGCGTCTGGCGTTACATATTTGACCACGCAGCCCGATCCGGAGTCAGCGGCAATGCAGGCGATTATTGCCGACCATCAGCGCTCGCTTCTGGCGGCCGCGCCCGTCGATGTGACATCGAGCGACCGCCACACGGTCAAGCCATGGTTCGACCGCAAGCTGGCGCTTTCGCCGCAGATCGTCGATCTGGCACCACTCGGGTTTCCGTTGCTGGGGGGCCGTGTCGAGGTGATCGCCGGCGAGGCCGTGCCGGTCCAGGTCTATCAGCGCCACGGCCACCTGATCAGCGTCACGGCGATTCCAAGAGCCGGCGGCAGCGATGATGGTTCGATGATCATGGCCGGCGCGCGGGATGGCTATGCCGTGCGCGAATGGCGCGGTCACGATTTCGTTTACTATGCGGTGTCGGATGTATCAGCGAAAGAGCTCGACCTGTTCGTCGCTTCATGGCGCAGACAGGCGGCAGCGGAGTAGCCTGTCGCGTGACTTTGCTCGCGAGTGTCGCTTACAAAGGCTGGAGCGCAGTCTTTAGGTTCGAGATGCTGAATGGGTTCGACATCCGTCATGGAGCCTTGAAGTAGGAACGCCGGGCTTTCGCCTCGATAGCTGCCATTGGCCCGTGTTGGAAGGTCGGGGACCAGCCAATGTCTCTTGACACCGCACTCTCTCCATCGCGCACTGCGATGGTCGAAGCGCAAAAATGGGCAAGAAGCTGCCGCCATGCTGAATTCCGCAACAAGGCGCAAGCGGGAATACCACGCTCTTGTCGCGATAGCCTCAATACGATCAGTTGCTTTAGGTGCGAATTGTCCGCTGTCGGATTATTCCCGTCACTGGCGCTCCGTCGATGCCGGCCCTTGACCGAAGGCGGAAGCGGCGACGCCTTTACCGCAGTGCCCTCTTCAGATCTTTCGGCTGCGCATATCCGTCGTCTTTATAGCTGGGATACTTGCGATCGTCGTATGTGTGCCGATCGTAGTCATCGCCATCATAGTGCCTGTCGCAGTAACGGTCGATTTCCTCATCACGCAAGAGCTGAACGAAGGCGACGACGCCTTGCACGACCGGCACCTCGTCGAGACAGAGCCCGCCGACTTTTACCACGGTATTATCGGCTATTCTTATCGAGGAGGCTGCAACTCCGGATAGAGGCGGCGCGGCGTAAACCGGCGCATGGCCGGTGACGCCGATTCCTATTCCCAAAAGGGCAACAGCAAGGGCATGTTTGATCATTAGTCTGCTCCAAGTCTAAGCCAAGTGAATCGTACTTATCATCTTAGATCAATGCTCGCCTCACGTGTGTGACCTTCCGCATCGATGGCCGTCTTGGCGTGGCCGAAATGCAGCATCGATTTCGCCGCATGTCCTCTCCTGCGAGAGGTTTGCGAAAACGGCGCAAAGTTGGCCGGACGAAGTGGACTTCTGGCGCCTGGGGCCGAGCGTAATTGGATTTCAGGGCGTGGCGATGACCGCTTCGAGGCGGGGGCTGCCTTTGACAGCGCGTATATCTCGCTTAGGGGCTGCGAAAAGAACGCGTCGCAGCGTGGGCGAGCGCTCTCATCGCTTTCGCCTCCGATCTAATTCACCTGAAGGGGGAGAGGGCTTGAAGAACCATCTTGGCGGTGTTTTCGCTCATTTATCGGGCTGACCGTTCATCCTCTGGGGTGCGTTCGCGGGTCGCGCGGAACCTGCATTGAACCAATTTGCTGGCTCACATGCAAAGCGGTGAAGCAAAAGCTGAGGCAAAACAAGGCAAAATCAAAGAACAAACAGCAAACTACGGCCGAGCGCACCCTTGGTAAGGGTGAAGCCGAGAGTTCAATCCTCTCCTGCGGCACCAGAAAATTCTGCAAGGAAAACATCAACTTACGCATTGCGTTTGGCCAAGACGAATGGTCGACGTGGGCGCATAACGTCCCGTGAACAGACAGGGAATGTAGGGGAGTGTCGTGGGGATGAGATGGGGATGGCAAGAGGCTAACATTCGCCTCTTGTTCACATCCGAACTAGGCCGAGCTTAACTCACGTCTCCGCATCACTCCAAGACAACACCGGGTTTCTCGATGGGATCTGCGTGGCGTCGCAGCAGTTTGCGTCTGGAGCGATTGCCCGGGTGGGATTTGCACCTACTTGAAAGCGCCGCCTTGTCACGGCTCACGGTGCGAGCCGACATTCGCTAAGCGATGCAGATTAGGATCGAGCCTGAAGCACTGCTTTGCGAGCAGAGAGTCGCGCATTCGAATCACGCCGACCCGACCAATAAAATCAAAGATTTAGTAGCTCATTCCGATCC
Organism: uncultured Alphaproteobacteria bacterium; assembly: GCA_963798805.1. Taxonomy (GTDB): domain Bacteria; phylum Pseudomonadota; class Alphaproteobacteria; order Rhizobiales; family Rhodomicrobiaceae; genus CAVZCK01. The sequence continues at coordinate 131,314 of CAWCVC010000009.1, read as the reverse complement.
AGGACGGAATTCTAAGCCGGAGATTAAGACGGAACCGGTGAGTGCGTATCAGTGGGTCATGCCTTTATTTTCGTTGCCGCCGCGGGAGCTCGTGGGGCGGGGCATCAAGCCCGTCGCCGCCGAGATCGAGACCGGCCGAAATTGGCGAAATACGAAAGCCCCGCCCGGTTCTCCGAGACGGGGCTCACATCTCGATCATAGCTGAACTCACGCGTCGGCAGGCTGCTCTAGATGGGCATCAATCTTCGTCCACTTCGACTTGGCCGGCGCTTTGCGAATGCCGGCCTGGACGCAGGCCCGATAATATGAGATCGCACCGTCATCGACCTGCTTTGCGAGCGCCGGGTGATCCCGTTGCAATCGCGCCATGTAATAGATGTTACCACCGCGTAAAACCCTTGCGCTGCTTGGGTTTGCAACGGCGGGCGTTGAAATTTCGACCGGCTCCAGGTTGACGATTTCCGGCTCGGTGTCACGCCGCAGCGCAGCTGGCGCAAGTCCGGTCGCCAAGAAGATGAAGCCGCCAAGTTCGAGGCCGAGCGGCAGCAGCAGCGGCAGATAGAGCTGCACCTCATTCTCATCGACGCCGAGCACCGTGGCGATGCGCTCCGCGCCCGGATCGGTGGACTGAGTCGGCGCGGCCGTGGCGAGCGCCTTGCGATCGGCATCAACCTTATCTTCTAGCTTATGGCATTGCGGCCCGCGACCGGTGGCGCATTCAGCCTCAGCGGCTTTTTGATCGGGCGCATAGGCTTCCTGAGCAAGCCCGGCCTTCTCGTTCGCCTGCTCGACATGGACAATCTTGCCGGTGGCGTAGCTGCTCGATCGGCTGATCGACGACGAGAGCGAAAAGCCGAGCGCCAGGGCGAAAAAGACCCAGAGCATAACGGCTTTCGCGGGCTGGCCGCTCTTAGCCGCGCGTTCGGCAAAGGGCGGCGTCATTGCTGCGCACAAAGTGACGATGATGCCGGCAGCCACAAGCGGCGAGGTCCAGCCTTCAGGGCGGCTTGTGTCTAACAATCGACCGGCAAGCGCAGAGCTAAGGGTGATGGCCCGGCATCACTGCCGCTTCCGTGGCCCGTCATGCCGCCGGTCTCTGAGCACCGCGAACAACCAGGCGAGCCAGCACGAGCCTGCCAACTCTTGCTTCCGACCGGCTTTCCGCGCTCTCAGTTCCTGCCCTTATTAGTCGGCGTCGAAACTTCACGCGATTCCGCGAGCAAGGGATGAGCCTTCGAAACGCCGATGATGATGTTTTGGCCTCCATTGCCCGGCCAGGTCGGAATGCCAGTTAAGACCGCGGCTACGATGACATGCCCGCTGCAGACCGGCAGCCCGTGCGCGCTCGCAACCACACGCGACCATGCGCCTCGCTCCCTCGTATTAGCGGACACTGCGCGCCTATCGTCCTCCCCCGAATGGACGAGGTCAACCTTGCCGATTACAGGCAAATTTTCAGTTGAGGACGCTGTAACGCAGGTTGCTGATCGCGTAGGGAGCGCCTCATTCACAAAGGCGAGGAAATAATGATTACTCGATTTTTCCTGACTATCTGTGCAGCTGCATGCATCGCCGCCGGAAGTCTGCCAAGCAGCAATGCTGCTTCGTTCCGGGATCAAGTGCGCGAACCGAACACGGACAGACCTGGAGGCGATTTCACCAATTTCGATGTCGATCCGGCACCCCCGTTTTTGACCGCGGAAGCCAACTGCGTCGAACAGTGCCGACACAATCCGAGATGCCTTGCCTGGACTTTTGTGCAGCCCGGTGTTCAAGGTCCAAAGGCAAGATGCTGGCTCAAAGCGGTTATTCCAGCACCTCGTCCGAGCAATTGTTGCGTCTCGGGGGTCGATCCAAAACCGTTCGAGCCAAATACCGATCGGCCGGGAAGTGACTTTACAAACTTCGATTTGGCGGCCGCCAATCCCGATCTTTGCCGGACCGCCTGCCGAAATAATTCCGTATGCATCGGTTGGACATATGTCCGGCCCGGTATTCAAGGCCCCAATGCGAGGTGCTGGCTGAAAAACGATCTTCCGGCAGCGCACGCGAGCGATTGTTGTACATCGGGGGTCTCCGATAGACCGCCGCCGATTCACTAGGCACGACCGAGTTTGCCGTCGCCGTAAAAATTATATCGCTGGGCTCTTGGCTAATCCGATCGGGGTCAGGAGCCCTTTGCGGACAGCCCGAGTTTGCGGTGCGGTTATTGTCGTAATTTATCGTGATAATCCAGCTTTACGGGAGTTCGCCAGCTCGCGCCGTCGCCGACCGGGTCGCCATCAATTCGGCGGACATCGGATGCGTTGAGTCGGCCAGCTGAGACTGCTTCGGCGCTCTCATAGGCTGAGGGCGGTGATGATTTCCGACCAATGAAGCACGACCGCTGCCCCGAGCATGCCGGCAATGATGTTGTATGCGGTGCCGATCAAGAACGTCATCAATACATGGGAGCCCCAACGGCGGCGGGCGATCAGGAAGTCGAGATCATCAAGATCGGCAATCTTGTCCGGCACGGCGATCACGTTGGTCCAGGCGTTCCATTTGGAAGCGACCTTGAAAGCCAGCCACGCCGCCACCGCGATTTCCGCTTTCGTGACGAATGCGGCGAAAAATATGAACCGCTCCAGCCAGCCGAGAGTGACACCGCCCTCGGTGCCCTTCACCAGCTCCTGCCATTGTGCCTTCCGCTTTTCGCTTGCCTCGCCGGGCGGCAACAACGGCGTCGATTTAACGGCAGCGTCCAACAACGGAGGTACGCCGAATCCAAGCAGCACGGTCACCGCGAATCCGCATATCAATGGCCAAACTGTTGACACGCGATCGCTCCTAGAGGTCGTGGCGGGGTTCGCCGATACGAAGTTTCCTTACCACGGCAAAACGCCTCCCTGCCGGCCCTCCTAGATGGTACTGGGTCGCCTTTGCATCGGCTCCCGCATCCGGCGCAACCCAGCTTGCAAGCTGACAAAGCTCGCCAATCGCGATCAGCAGTCTGCGGCCCAACACTTCGGTGTAGGCTGCATCGCGAATCAGTTGGCTCGTAAGAGCCATCTCGCATTCTACGATGGTAAGCAGATCCCGGCCGCCAGCAAAATCGTCCAAGAGACGCAGCTGGACAACGCGCCTTTCAATTTTTGCAACCAGGCCTTCACCAATCTGGCGCCCCGACCTTAATTCGACTTTCTGAGGCGGAGGGGTGACCAACCATTCATGTAAAGCCCGCGCGACCATGCCGGGATTAATAGCCGAGCTATCAACCAGAAGTGCAGCAAGAGCATTTGCATGATTGGCGTCTGTTTCATTCGCAGCGAGGGCAAGTCGATGCGGCGCTTCGCAATCGTCGGCAGGCAGGAGGTAACTGTTATCGCTCTTCGGATCGGAGCATTCATTTGGAACGGCCCACGAAGTAAGCTCTTCTGGCGGAAGCCCAAGCGCGCGAGCGAGCTTTCGAAGGGTCGCAAAGGAGGTCCTTCGTCGCCCCCTTTCGGTATCTCTCAACGTGCTCAGCTGAATTGCCGCTCGCTCGGCGAGTTCGTCCTGGCTCCAAGCCCTCCGGCATCGGAGATGACGAATCCGCTCGCCAATCACCAGAAGCTGTTGCTCGTTGCTTGGCATGGCCGGCTGAAGCCCTGGAGCCTGTTGAAAGGCTCGATAGAATACCAGCACAACGAAGACATAACCAAGCTCGAATAAAATAGATAGAAAACAATGAAAAGAAAATTTGGAGACTTTAATCTAGAATATTGCACAAAATCGTAGTTTTCATCGCTGCGTTGGAAATTATGGCGGCGCATTGGAGGGCAAATCGGGGGGTAAATCGAGAGGTCAATTGGGCTGGCGTCGACCGCACGTTATCGTCACTATGAAACTCGTGACATTCGGTTACGCCGGATCGAGGAAGTATCGCGTATGGAAAAACATAACCTCTTAACTTTGGAAGAAGCACAAGCTTTGTTCCCTGGTAATCCGCGCCCATCGACGAAGTGGTTGTCGCGAGAGGCGCGGCGGCTTGGGTGCGGCCGGCGCATTGGCCGGGTCTTTTACATTTTCGCTGATGCAATCGAGTATCTGCTTAGGGGCGAGGAATGGCCTCATACCGAAACACATCACAAAGGACGGGCGGACGGTCTACTTCTGGCGGGCCAAGGTTCCGATCAAGGAAGTTGACGGCAGCGTCGTCTGGCGAAACGTTGAGCGAAGCACTAAAGCTGGCACGCTTGCCGGAGCCCACGAAGCGGCGCGAAAGCTTGAGGCTGATTACCACGAGCGAGCAGGCAGTTCAGTCCAGGAAGTAAGCGAGCATACCCTCGCGGATGCCGCCCTTCTCTACATAAAGGCCGGCCATTCTCGGCGGTATCTGGCGCCGATTATCGAGCTGATCGGAAGCAAGCTGTTGATCGAGATCTCACAGGAGGTCGCGCAGGATGTGGTCGACCGGCTTTACCCTGGCTGCGCTGCTTCGACTGTCAATCGGCAGGTCTTCACGCCGCTTCTGGCCGTCCTCAACTACGCGGCAAGAGTTCGAATGTGCCCTCCACCAGCTCTCCAGCGTCCAAAAGGCCATGACAAACCGCCGAAGCTGGACCTGCCAGACGATCAGTGGTCCGCCAAGGTGCTTCCGCTCCTATCTCCTGCGAAGCGGGCTTGCGTCCTTCTCATTCGGCTGCACGGCCTGCGGATTTCCGAAGCTATAGAGCGGGAGGTGGAGGATCTCGATGCGCGTCTCTGGCGACTCTCGATACCCGACACAAAAACGGGTGAGCCGGTTTGCCTGCCGCTGTCGAAGCCTGTGATCGAGGCGATCAAGGAGATGCGCGCTCACCAAGCGAAGATCAATGCCGGGCGTGTCAAAAAGTGCAAGCGGCCGGTCGTATCGAAATGGCTATTCGGAACGGGCGATCGCAACAAGGTCGGAAGGGCGATCCGAGCGGCATGCGAGAAGGCAGAGGTCCGAGCCTATGGCACTCACGCGATTGGACGGCACAGCTTCGCAACGGGTCTTTTGGAAGGCGGCAAATCGGTGAAGTTCCTAATGAGCGCGGGAAGATGGAAGTCACCAAAGATGCCGATGGTGCGCTACGGCCATCTTGAAAAATCGGAAGTGAATGAGGAGGTGAATGAGATCGCGGCCGGATGGCGCCCAGCTCAAAAGCCAGCTAAAATTGTGAAATTCAAAAAGGCGTGAGCAGCCAAGTCTGATGGGGATTTCCCCAATGAGCTTGGGCATCGGTTTGGGGTTGCCAGCAAAATCAAAGAGTTAATAACGAATACAGCGTCCTTGGTGAGGGTGAGGCCGAGAGTTCAATCCTCTCCTGCGGCACCAGAAAATTCTCCAGATATTAGATATTAGATGGTTCGAAGTCGGCAGAGGGCGGCGTGTGAATTCATGAATAATGGGGGCCGTTTGCAGGTTCGGCTAACCCGTCGAGCGGTTCTGGGCCGCCCCGTGCGACACTGGGTTATCCGCAGCAGGTGACATCTGTCGACGGGCATGGGGCTCCTTAACATCAGCCGGATCATCATCACCGGCCGTTGCCAAGTCACACGGCGCCTACTATCACCGCCGAATGATGAGACATGCGCATGTCGCGCCCGCAAGACCTGCCGGCGCGGGGCCATACGGAGTTGCCGCCCAGCTGATGAGAACGCAGCGCCTCACAATATCGCTGGCGATCCTGACAGCCGTGCTCTTTGTCGTCTCGCTGCAGCTCGGGCCCGTCTCGCTTTCGCCAGCTGCTGTATCGCGGGCGCTGGCAGGTTTCGGCGATCCGGTGGATGTTCTTATCGTCCAGCAGTTGCGGCTGCCGCGCGCCATTCTGGCCATTTTGATCGGGGCCACGCTCGCCCTCGGCGGCGCCGCTTTGCAAGGGCTGGTGAGAAATCCGCTCGCCGCTCCGTCGGTCTTCGGTGCGCCGAGCGCAGCAGCTTTCGGCGCCGTCGTCGCGATCGGCACGGGGCTCTCAGACAGCCTGTCCTATTCTCTGCCTTTCGCGGCCATGCTGACGGCGATGCTTTCGGTCGGCGGCCTCATTGCTTTGGCCGGTCCGGCCGCAAGCATGGTGACCCTTCTGCTCGCGGGTCTGGCGCTGTCGAGCCTCGCCGGGGCCGCGGTCTCACTCGCGCTCAACCTTGCGCCGAACCCTTTCGCTGCCCTCGAAATCGCGTTCTGGCTGCTCGGCTCGCTCGAAGACCGCAGTTTTCAGCACGTCGCCATGGCTGCGCCGCTGATGGCGCTTTCCTGGGTATTGCTGCTTGGCGCGCGGAGCAATTTACGCATCCTGACGCTCGGTGAGGATGTCGCCAGGACGAGCGGCGTCGATCTCGGACGGCTTCGTTTGATCACGGTGGCAGGCGTTGCCATGGGGGTGGGCGCCGCTGTCGCGGTTTCCGGCGTCATCGGTTTCGTTGGGTTGATCACGCCGCATCTCGTCCGGCCCTTCGTCGGTTATGATCCCGCGCGCGTTCACATTCCAGCCATGCTGGCGGGAAGCGCCCTGCTGCTTGCGGCGGATTGCGCCTCGCGGCTCATCCCTTCGACGGGCGAGATCCGGATCGGCGTGCTGACTGCGCTGATCGGCGTGCCGTTCTTCATCTGGCTGGTTCTGCAACAGCGCGGGCGCGATCTTTTGCAAAATACGGGCGGCGGCTTATGACCTTGACCGTCGACCGGCTGAGCGTGGCCTTAGGAGAACGCGAGATATTGCGCGACCTATCGTTCGAGGCGCGCCGCGGCGAATTTCTGGCTGTCGTGGGGCCGAATGGAGCGGGCAAGACCACGCTGCTGAAGGCAATCGCCTGCCTCTCGCCGCTTTCCGGACAAATCGCCTGGGAAGGCGAGCCGCTCAACGCAATGCGGGCGGCGGCGAGGGCGAAAACTCTGGCATATCTGCCGCAGGGTCACATCGCTCATTGGCCGATTACGGCGCGCGAAGTCGTGACGATCGGGCGCGCACCCTTCGCTTCGAGCATCGCCCGGCTCGGCCCCGCAGATCGGGATGCTATCGAGGTCGCCCTGGAAGCGGTTGGCGCGCAGACCTTCGCCGATCGTCCCATCACCGAGCTTTCGGGCGGCGAGCGTGCGCGGATCATGGTAGCGAGAGCGCTTGCGGTCGGCGCGCCGCTCCTCCTCGCCGACGAGCCGGTTGCCTCGCTGGACCCTGCCCATCAGCTCGGCGTCATGAATATTCTTTCAGCCCAGGCAAGAGAGGGACGGCTTGTCATCGCCGTCAGCCACGATCTGTTGCTGGCCGCGCGTTATGCCGATCGTGTTCTGGTCCTGCATGCCGGAAAAGCGAAGGCGCTCGGGGCGCCGCAGGAGACGCTGACAGGCGAGATTCTGAGAACGGTGTTCGATGTGGAGCCGCTACGGCTCAGCGCCGAAGGCGTATCGATTGAGATTCCGTGGGAGCCGGCCGGCCCTCGGTCCAAGCCGCTGTGAGCGGAGGAGGGCGTTCATCTCGCAGTATCGCGTTTGAACAGGGCGGAATAGATCGAGCGGATGCCGGCCTTGCCTTTGATCCCCTGCATGGCAACTGTCAGGCCGACGCCCAATAAATATCCAAGCTGCGTGGCGGCGATCAGCCCCAATCCGATGAGCACCCCATGCAGCAGGGACCATCCCTGGCCTATGGCCGAGATAAGGGTCGCCAGCGCGCAAGCCATGGAAAGCACCAGCGCGGCTCCGGCGCGATAAATCACCCCCGCCAAAACACCGGCCAGCGATGCGGCAGCAAACGTCCACTCAAAAAAGTTGGCGGTCTTCACCGACGGCGCTACCTGCGCCACCAGAAACGTCATCCTTGTCCCCGCCGATTCACCTGCGGCACGCCTGCACCGCTGGCGTAACCACAATAAGCCGACATACGGCATTCCCAGCTCGACTATCGATCTATCGGCCGGGATTATTGCCATCACCTACTATACTATGTTTTCTTGAAGTTAAAAATGCAACTTAAGCGCTACGGATTAATCCGGTGCTCGGACTGGTATTTTCGGGGCCATTGGCCTAGGGCTACAAACGCGGGATTCAATTTCCGTATTATGTCAACGAGAGGCTTGCGGGCGAGGATCTACGGCTGTCCACACCCCGGAACCCCGAATTGACGTTGCCTTCGTAAGCCTTGGCCATATGGGTTCGCTTTGTTATCCCCGTCAGTAGCAACGGGAGGAGGCGGCATGAACCCGGACCAGACACAGGCGCAGATCGAGGTCTTCGTTACCAGATTCATATCCTGGACGGCTGTGGCCATACCGCAATTCGTCATGGCCATCCTGGTCCTGCTCGTCGGCCTCTGGCTGGCTGGCCTTGCCGAGCGGGCGACGACGCGGCTCATGCAGCGCAGCGGCCGGATCGACCCGACGTTGACCGCGGCGCTATCGGGCATCGTCCGCTACGCGATCGTCATTCTGGTGATCGTCGCCGCGCTCGGCCAGATGGGCGTTCAGACAACCAGTATCCTGGCCGCACTCGGCGCGGCGGGCCTGGCCATCGGCCTTGCGCTGCAGGGAACTTTATCCAACGTTGCCGCTGGATTTATGCTGCTCTGGCTGCGGCCGTTCAGGGTGGGAGACTATATCGATGCCGAGGGCGCCGCCGGGACGGTGAAGGAAATCGGCTTGTTCGGCACGGAGTTGCACAGCTGGGATGGCATCTTCCAATTCGTCCCAAATTCGGAGCTTTGGAACAAGCGCGTGATCAACTACAGCCGTCTGCCTACCCGGCTTCTGGAGATCAAATACGGCATTTCCTATGGCGACGATATCGCCAAGGCGAAGTCGGTGCTCGATGATCTGGTTCAAGGCGAACCCCGCGTACTCGGCGAGCCCGCGCCGCAGGTCCTCACCTTGGATCTCGGCGACAGCGCGGTCATCCTTGCGATCCGGGTATGGACCAAAACAGCCGATTACTGGGCGGCCAGATGGTCACTGACCGAGGCCGGTAAATCACGGCTGGAAGCCGCCGGGATCACCATTCCGTTCCCCCAGCACGACGTTCATCTGGTCGGAGGCGCAGACGCGGCCCATGGCGACGCGGGCGCTTCCGGCGGCTTGCCGCCACCGGTATGAGACGGACGGCCCTTCTTTCCTGGCGCGCGCATATCCGAAAATCGGCTCATCCGCCTTTGTCATTTCGCTCGAATTTCGGTCGCCGCCCGCAGGCCGTTTTGCTTGTATTCATCTGATTTTATCGATCTTCCCAACAAGCTGATCCTGGAACCGCCATTCCCACCGCTTGTTGGAAGAGCGGTTTCGTTGTTGAACCGACGGCAGGTTGACCACGTCTCAGACAATTCGCTGGACAGTGTTCTCACGGGCAGCATAAGACTTTTTGGGTAAATTCGGGCACTTAGGGCACAGGTCAGCTCCTCAAGGAAGCGGACAAAATGGGAAACGGGAAGCCCTCGGGGGCAAAGCAGAATTTTCACGAAGCCTATAGGCAGGGGGACGTTAAGCCGCCATCGGCGCGCTCGACAGGCTTCGTCTTCACCGCCGCCGCTCTCCTCCTCGCCATATCGTTCCGCCACAATTTCACCGCGACAGCGATCGCGGGCTCGGCGGCTTTGATCTTTCTGGCCCTGAGCCTGACGGCTCCGCGCCTCCTCGAGCCGCTGAACATCGTCTGGTTCAAGCTCGGGATGCTGCTGCACCGCATCGTCAATCCGGTCGTGATGATGCTGATGTACGGGATCGCTTTCGTGCCGCTGGGCCTGCTGTTGCGGCACGAAACGCTGCGGCTCAAACGTGACCCGCGGGCTTCGACCTACTGGCTGACGCCGGATCCCGAGGAAGCCAAACTCAGCTCGATGAAAAACCAATTCTGAACTGTCTGACTGGAGAGCAGCGACACAAGATCCAGCCAAGACGACCGGATTTTCTTTTGCGGCCGGCTAAATCGCCTGCTCTGCAAATCGGCCCCGACCCGCGGGGCGTCCGGGGAGGAACACGCAGCGGAGCAGACAATGCGAATTCTGGGACTTTCGGCCTTCTATCACGACAGCGCGGCGGCACTGATCGAGGACGGTTACATCGTCGCCGCAGCGCAGGAAGAACGTTTCACCCGCAAGAAGCACGATGCGTCCTTCCCGGAGCATGCGATCCGCTATTGCCTTCAAAAGAGCCACGGCGATCTCGACAAGGTCGACGCGGTCGTGTTCTTCGAAAAGCCGCTGGTCAAGTTCGAGCGTCTCGTCGAGACCTATCTCGGCAATGTGCCCCACGGCTTTCCGTCATTTCGCATGGCGATGCCGCTCTGGATCAAGGAAAAGCTGTTCCAGAAAAGCGGGCTGATCAAATCGCTGAAGCCGTTCTCGGAAACGGGAACGATGGACGGCAAGAAACTGCTCTTCGCCGGTCATCACCAGAGCCATGCCGCTTCCGCTTTCTTTCCCTCGCCATTCGACGAGGCTGTCGTTCTGACGATGGACGGCGTCGGCGAATGGACAACGACCTCGGTCTGGATCGGGCGAGGCAATACGCTGGAATTACAGCGCGAAATCAAGTTCCCGCACAGTCTCGGGCTGCTCTATTCTGCTTTTACCTATTATACGGGCTTCAAGGTCAATTCAGGCGAATACAAGGTCATGGGTCTAGCGCCTTATGGCGAGCCGAAATATTACGATCTGATCATGAAGCATATCGTCGACATCAAACCGGACGGCTCTTTTTGGCTCGATCAGAGCTATTTCAATTACATGACTGGTCTGACGATGACGTCGAAGAAGTTCCATGAGCTCTTCGGCGCTCCGCCGCGAACCTCCGAAGCTCTGGTCACGCAGCGCGAAATGGACCTGGCCGCGTCGATCCAGAAGGTGACGGAAGAGATCATGCTGCGTATGACGCGGGAGATCGCCGCCGCGTATGGCATCCGCAATCTGTGCCTCGCCGGCGGTGTTGCGCTCAACTGCGTCGCCAACGGCAAGATCCTCCGCGACGGCCATTTCGACCGCATCTGGATCCAGCCGGCCGCGGGCGACGCTGGTGGTGCGCTCGGCGCAGCAATGGCGGCGCATTACATCCATTTCGGCCAGCCGCGCCGCGCCGATGGAACGCTGGACGCGATGAAAGGCGCCTATCTCGGACCGGGGTTCGAGCAGGGCGAGATTGAGAAGCGGCTGACTGCGAGCGGCGCACATTATGAGGTGATGGACGAGAACAGCCTGATCGAGCGCAGCGTCGACTCCCTGGCCGCCGGCCATGCGGTCGGCTGGTTCCAGGGCCGGATGGAGTTCGGCCCCCGCGCGCTTGGCGGCCGGTCGATCCTTGGCGACCCGCGCAACCCCGAGATGCAGAAGAACCTCAACCTCAAGATCAAATACCGCGAAAGCTTCCGTCCCTTTGCCCCGGCCGTGCTGCGGGAGGATGTGGCCGACTATTTCGAGCTCGATGAGGACAGCCCCTATATGCTCCTGGTCGCCGATGTGAAGCGCAACCGCCGCCGCAGTATGACCGAGGCCGAGGAGAGGCTGTTCGGCATCGAAAAACTCAATCTGCAGCGCTCCGATATCCCGGCCGTCACCCATGTGGACTATTCGGCTCGCATCCAGACGGTCCACGAGGATACCAACCCCAAATTCCGAGCTCTGCTGAACGCTTTCAAGGAGCGGACGGGCTATTCGGTGCTGGTCAATACCAGCTTCAACGTGCGCGGCGAGCCCATCGTATGCACGCCGGAAGACGCGTTCCGCTGCTTCATGGGCACCGAAATGGATACGCTTGCGATCGGCAATTGCCTGCTGCGCAAGGATGCGCAGGACATGAGCCTGGCGAAGGACTACAAAGACAAGTTCGAACTCGACTGAGAGGAGAGCGAGCCTTCCGAACTCGCGGAGGCTCGCCGTGTAACCGTAGCGCGATCGGCACCGGTCGCGGGGAAACGTGCCAATTTTGGGGCAGCACGCGTCGTCCCTCAAGACGGCATGAATGAGAATGCACCGGCTTCCGGGAACGTGTTCCGGCAGCGACGCTGAGGATCGCCAATGCGCGCAGCTTTGAGACGGCTCAAGGGATTTTCCATCTACGCAGCGATCGTCATCGTCACCATCGTATCCCTCGACGCGATCCTTTTCTTCACTCTGCCCGACGACATCGGCTCCAGACTGCCTGCCTACCGGGAAGGGACTTTTATGGTCCGAATCCTAGGCCGTGGTTACCCGAAGGATTATTTCGAGGCCAACGCCGAACGTGGCTTCGACATCAAGCCGACGGCCGTCCCGCGCACCGACCAAATTCACCATATGGACGGCTATTCGTACCATGTGTGGTCCAATGCGATCGGCTGCTTCGACAAGCCTATCGATACGTTGAAACACCGCTTCTGGTATCTGGCCGGCGACAGTATTGCCTGGGGTCATGCGAAGTTCGAAGACCTGATAGGCTCTATGCTGGAGAAATACGACCACGTCGATGTGCTCCAATGCGGTGTCACCCACTCGGGGCAGCGGCATCAATTCTCGAAGTTTCTCGAAATCGGCAAAAAACTCGGCCATTGGCCTGAAAAAGTCCTGGTGATGTATTCGCCGACCGATACGGTTAACGACTACGCCTACCCACATACGACCGTCATGGACGGGGAGCTGGCTGATATCAGGATGCTCGATGCCGACAATAATATCGTCGATCTCGATCAGGGCTGGTTTGACCAGGTCAAGGCCCAGCGCGCCGCCGCCCGGCCGGATGCGAACGGTCAGCCGACGAGCTTCTCTCTTTCGCGCTCGCTCATGCGATATTCAATGACGGCCCAGATTTTGAATGCGGGACTTTATGTTCTGGACAATCACATCCCCTGGTTCTGGCACCATGTCGGCGCGCTGGGCGAGGAACCGGGGCTTGACTGGTATCAGAAGTATTTCGTCTATAAAGGCCAGAAGCTTTACGACATCTACCGGATGACCTACTTCCAGACGCGCAAAGGCTATATGGAATACACAAACTTCAAATATTCAGATCAGAACAAGGCCGTCATCAAACAATGGCGCGACCATGCTATCGTCAATGGCTACAAGCTGGAGTTCGTGCTGCCGCCACCCGGCCCGTCGAGCGTGTACGAAGAGGACGGCGTGACGAATTTTTACAAAGAATTCATCGCTTACCTGACTTCGCTCGGCATAAAGTACTACGACCTTCCGACTGAACTGAAGAGGCGGCACATCGAGACCGATGATTTGTACTGGGAGTGGGACACGCACATGTCAAACTACGGAAATCGGGTCGTCGGAAAAATTCTTTCTGAACTTTTGTAGGGGATAGTGCGTCTTTCCATCGGGAGACGATAAGACCGGCACGCGTAGGTTCCAGAGGCTTGCCCGAAGCTGGTTCACTGCGACCGTATTCAGCCAGAGCGGTTCCTTCAGCGAAACGTAAGGGTTGAATACGTCAGACGGACAGGTGCTTGGAAGTTTGAACGGAGGCGATCAGAGGGCTTCCGAGATGGGGGACGTCGCGTGCTGCGCTCACCGCTTCACCGCTGTTTGAACGGGCTTGGGATCACTGCCGTCATAGCATATGCCGTGATGACCGCCTTGTCTTATGTTCTCACCCCCGCTCTCTGGCAGCCAGCTTATTCCCCCAATTCCGCCGCCTTCTTCGGCGGCCTTTTCGGCGCCGACGGCCTAGCGGCGATCCGAAGCTTCTTCGGCGGCGCAACCGGCGTACTGATCTGGTATAGCGCCCCCCTGCTGGCCGCAGGCGCGGCGGCGGTCGCGCTCATTTTCCTCCTGAGCCGGGACGACAGCGCGCCTAATGACGAGACCGCCAGGCTCGTCTTCAGATGGTCTCTGGCTTTCGCGGGCGTCAATGTCCTGGCCTTCCCGGTGCTGACCCAGGATTTTTGGTTATCGGCCATCTGGGGCAATATGGTCGCCTCCGGGACGAACCCCTATTATCACAACTTCACGCCTGCGGAGCTTCAGGGATTCCCACTCGACCATTTCCCGATGACGATGTCATACGGGCCGCTTTGGGCTCTGATCTCGGCTGCCATCATGACGTTGACAGGCGGCAGCGTTTGGGCGGCGGCAATCCTTTTCAAGCTCGTGCTGCTCGCCGCCTGGCTCGGTACGCTGCTTTTGGTCGACCGCATCATGCGGCAGACGGCGCCAGCAAGCCGGGCCCTTGGCTTGGTCGTCGTCGGATGGGTGCCGCTCGGCGTTTCGCAAACGGTCGCCGAAGGCCACAACGATATCGCCATGGTGTTGCCGGCGCTGCTTTGGCTCTTTCTGCTTCTACGCGGAAGATTTGAGGCACCGCTCGCTCTGGCCGCATCGATGCTTTGCAAATACACGACGGCCCCGCTGTTCTTCGTCGATGCGCTGCACAATTTGCGGGGCCAGCGCATAGGTCCGACCGCCTATGCGAGACGGCTCGCTCTGCCGCTGCTGGTAAGCGTCGCGGTCATGGGGATCTTCTACCGTTCCCTCGCGTTCTTCGACGGCGTCGATTTGATCAATACCTGGCATTTCATGCAGCCCATCCATGCGCTTGCCGCTATTGGCGAGCTTGTCGGCGGATGGTTCACTCCAGTGAGCAAACTGGCTCTGGCAATTTTTCCCACGGTCGCGATCCATCAGATCTGGTTGTACTGGAAGGCGCCGGACAAAGAGCAGTTGTTGCGTGTGACGCTGGCTGTCATGTGCGCGGTGACATTCTCGGCACTCAGCCACATCTGGCCGTGGTACCTTGTCTGGACTCTACCTTTGGCGGCGCTGGTTCCCGGCTGGTGGCTCTCACGATTCGTTGTCGGGCTCTGTCTGACGATTCCATTCACCGCCGTCGTCTGGTGGGTGCCGGAGGCGGAGGATTTCAAGAATATCGCGGCTCTCCTGATGTACCTGGCGGCAATTCTCTGGACACTTCTGACCGCGCGGGGCGAGGCGGAGACGGAGATCGAGGTGCCCGGTGCGGTCCGGCACATGGAATTCGCGCGGGTGAGGAGCGAGCCGGCCCCGGCTCATGCGAATAGCGGGCAGATCCACGAAGGCGGCTATCGGTCCGAACTTCGGCTGCGGGCAGAAGCGGTTTCGAGCGAGACCTCGGTCTAAGGCCCTTTGCCGCGCAATCCGGTCCCAATCCGAGCTAAGCTTAAGTCCGTTGCGGCGCATTTCGCGCACTGACAGAAACGTACGTGGCGGGATAGCCTATTGAGCCATGCTGAGGATCGAGCCGAAACGCGGAGAGGAATTGCGCGCGCTGCTGCCTGAGCTCGCTCAGCTTCGGATTACCGTCTTCCGGGACTGGCCCTATCTCTATGACGGCAGTCTCGACTACGAGGAACGCTACCTGAGCAAATTTCTCGAGGCGCCCGATCACATCGCGATCTGTGCCTTCAACAATGACGGTGCGCTGGTCGGCGCTTCGACCGCCTCGCCGCTGCGATGCCAGCACGAGGAATTCACTGAAGCATTCCGAGCCGCAGGATACGAAATCGACGGCATTTTCTATTTCGGCGAGTCGATCCTCTCGCCTTCCTATCGGGGCCAGGGAATCGGGCACGCCTTCTTCGACGGGCGCGAGGCGCATGCCGCATCGCTCGGCTACGGCAAGACCGCGTTTTGCGGCGTGATCCGGCCGGAGGATCACCCGTTAAAACCGGCGGACTACCGTCCGCTCGATGCGTTCTGGCGAAAGCGTGGCTATCATCCTCTGCCGGGGATCATCGCTCATTTCACCTGGCAGGATGTCGACGAGAGCGCCGAAACCAGTAAGCCGATGCAATATTGGGGACGCGGGTTCTGACACCGGCTCGGCTCAGAAGATCCCCGCCTCAAGACCGGCAGCCATCGCAGTGCCGAGCTCGGTGCACCGGCCGATGAGCTCCTCGCGAAACTCGCCCCGGCAGATCAGCGGCTCCTGAACCGCGCGCCATCGCAGCCCGGTCACGATCGTCTCGACTGCGCGGCGCGTTCCTGTGCCGTCATGGCCGGCGCGGATGACGAGCGCATAAGGCATGCCCTGGGTTTTCTCGAGGCAGGGATAATAGATGCGGTCGAAGAAATCTTTCAGCGCGCCGCTCATATAGCCGAGATTTTCCGTCGTTGCCAGGATGACGGCCTGCGCTGCCATCACCTCCTCCGGTCCGGCATCGAAGGGCGAGAGGCATCTTGCGGACACGCCATAAATGCCGTCCGCCAGGGCTCCGGCAATAAGCGCATCGCGCAACCTTGCCGTATTCGGCGACGGTGCATGGGCAACGATGAGCAATGTCTTGTCGGTCATATCATCGCTCAAGGTGCCGCGCGAACGGCTCAGGCGCAAGCCCGTATCGGTCGGCGGCGGCGGTCTCCAAAGTTGAAATCGCCCTTCGCCGCCGGCCCGCGCTTGAGCACCTTCGCGCAAGCTTCGTCAGCCAATCTCCCATCCTGAATTCGACCGAGGGATTGGTATGGCTGCATCAGTCGGCGGCACGCAGCCGCTTACTCAGTCCGGACGCCAGGATGTCAGCTTCGCGGTCGGCATCGTCTTCATTTTGACGGTGCTGTTCCTGCCGCTGCCGCCGGCGGTGATGGATATCGGGCTCGCCCTGTCTATCGCCTTCTCCGTGCTCATCCTGATGGTTGCGCTCTGGATCCAGCGGCCGCTCGATTTCTCCGCCTTCCCAACCATCCTGCTGATCGCGACGCTGTTGCGCCTGTCGCTCAACATCGCCACCACCCGCCTCATTCTTTCCAATGGATCGAGTGGCGTGACGGCGGCGGGCCATGTCATCGCCGGCTTCGCCAATTTCGTCATGAGCGGCGATTTCGTCATCGGCACAATTGTCTTCGTCATCCTGGTGACGGTGAATTTCCTGGTCATCACCAAGGGCGCGACCCGCATCGCGGAGGTCGGCGCCAGGTTTACGCTCGATGCCATTCCCGGCAAGCAAATGGCGATCGACGCGGATCTTTCGGCCGGTCTGATCAATGACAAGGAGGCGATGGCCCGCAGACGCGAGCTCGAGGAAGAAAGCTCGTTTTACGGCGCAATGGACGGCGCATCGAAATTCGTCCGCGGCGATGCGATCGCCGGCATTCTGATCACCCTCGTCAACATGTTCGGCGGCATCATCATCGGCACCGCGCGCCATGGCATGTCCGTGGGAGAAGCCGCCGACGTTTTCGTGAAGCTGTCCGTCGGCGACGGCCTCGTGACGCAGATCCCGGCGCTGATCGTCTCGCTCGCCGCCGGTCTCCTGGTCTCGAAAGGCGGCACGCGCGGATCGGCCAATGTCGCGGTATTTGGACAGCTCAGCACCTATCCGCGGGCGATCTTCGTCGCTTCCGTCGTGTTGCTGATGCTGGCCGTCGCACCCGGCCTCCCCTTTCTACCGTTTGCCCTGCTGGCCGGCACGCTGTCCTTCATGGCTTATACGATCCCGCGCCGCCAGGCGGCGGCAAAGGAGCGCGAGGACAAGGAGGTCCAGGAGGCCGAGGCAATCGCCGAAGAAGAGGCGCGGCAGTCGATCAAGGAATCGCTCAAAACCTCCGAGATCGAGCTCTGTCTCGGCAAGCAGCTTTCGAGCTCACTGCTCCCGCATCACACGGAATTGGCTCACCGCGTCAGCAAGATGCGGCGCAAATTTGCCAAACAATACGGTTTCGTCATCCCCGACATTCGGCTGACCGACGATCTCGGCATCGAGCCGAAGGCCTATCAGATCAGAATTCACGGCACCATCGTCGCGACAGGCGAGCTTCGCATCGGCGAGGTCATGGTGATAGTCGGCGACGGACCGCGCCCCAGCGTTCCGGGCGACGAGGTGCGCGAGCCGGCTTTCGGCATGAAGGCGCTCTGGGCGTCGGATATGTTCCTCAACACGCTGAAACGCGAAGGCTTCACTCCGGTCGACAATATCTCTGTCCTGCTCACCCATCTGGGCGAGATCATCCGCAACAACCTGGCGCAGCTTCTCTCCTACAAGGACATGCGCTCGCTGATCGACCGGCTCGAGCCCGATTATCGCCGGCTGATCGACGAGATGATCCCGGCGCATCTGACCCATTCGACGCTCCAGGCCGTGCTGAAGCTGCTGCTGGCCGAGCGTATTTCGATCCGCAATTTGCATTTGATCCTCGAAGCCATCGCGGAAGTCGCGCCGCATGTACGCCGGGTGGAACAGCTCGCCGAGCATGTGCGGATGCGGATGGCGCAACAGATCTGCGGGGACCTTTCCGATAATGGCGTGCTGAAAGTGCTGCGGCTCGGCAATCGTTGGGACATCGCCTTCCACCAGGCGCTGAAGCGCGACGGCAAAGGCGATGTCGTCGAGTTCGACATCGATCCCCGTCTGATCGAGCAATTCGGCGCGGAGACGTCGAAGGTCGTCCGTAGCTTGATGGACGAGGGGCATAATTTCGTGCTGGTCGCGGCTCCCGACGCGCGCCCCTATGTGCGGATGGTCACTGAGCGGCTGTTCCCCACGCTTCCTGTCCTGTCGCATGTGGAGATTGCGCGCGGCGTTCAGATCCAGTCGCTCGGAACGATCTCGTGACGCCCATCAGCAGCGACACGGTGCTGCTCACCTTTCTGCTTTTTTGCCGGATCGGCGGATGCCTGATGTTCATGCCGGGCTTTTCCAGCTCGCGCATACCCGCGCAGATCCGGCTGTTTCTCGCCTTTGCCATCACGCTTGCGCTCGCACCGATCCTGCTGCCGGATCTGTCCAAGGCCGTCGCCGAGCTTTCGCCGGGACGTGACCTGCAATTGCTGATGTCCGAAGTGACGATCGGTTCGCTCATCGGCCTGATGGGCCGCATGTTCTTCTTTGCGCTCGATTTCATGGGGGCCGCGATTGCGTCCTTTACCGGCTTTTCCAATCTTCCCGGCATACCGCTTGAAACCGCCGAGCCGAACCAGACGCTTGCCGCGCTGATCACGTTGACGGCTACTGTCCTGTTTTTCATCACCGGCCTGCATTGGGAAGTGCTGCGCGGGCTGCTTGCCTCCTATCGCGTGCTGCCGGTGACGGGTGGCTACGGCGCACAGTTCGGGCTGATACAATTCAGCAATGCGCTGTCCGACGCATTCGTCCTTGCCCTGCAAATCAGTGGCCCGTTCATCATCTACTCGATCGCGGTTAACCTGTTGTTCGGCATAATCAACAAATTGACCCCGCAGATTGCCGTCTATTTCATATCCTTACCCTTTGTCATTCTTGGCAGCTTATTCCTTCTTTACTTCACGATCGGAGAGTTTTTGCAGATTTTTATCAACGGCTTCGGCCGCTGGCTGATCAGAGGGTGAGGCCGGATGGAAAACAGAGCCAGGCGCATGCGGCGTCTCCTCGACGTGCTGCATCAGCTCAATCGGATCGAGGAGCAGCGGAAAATCGAGCTGCAGCGGCGCTATGACGAGCTGGAGATGTCTCAGCACGAAGTGATCCGCGCACTCGATACGGATGACGCGCTGCATGGGATGTTCGTGGATACGACCGCAAGATTCCTAAAGTCGCTGGCTGGCGAAGCGCAACGGGTCGCGGAAGCGCGCGATGAGCATTCGCAACGGCTGCTCGAACAGACCGTCAAGATGAAGACCGCCGAGCGTCTGAAGAGGACGCTGGACCGGCGCGCCTCCAGCAGCCGCAAGGAGCGCGAGCTGAATGACATTATCGAGCGCTATTCGGGCCGTGGCAGCGCAAGCCTCCCGTAAGATAGCGGCGCTACAGCCAACAGGATTTCCCCAGAAACCTGGAGACGCTGCTGTGTCGATCTCGCCTTCTTCGGATATCCTGCTCGGCGTCGCCAAGGCAGCTGATCCGCAAAGGTATAAAGCGGCCGTGGAAAAGCTCGCCCGGGCCGCCGGCGATCGCATGGCGGCTGCCGATCTCGCTGCCGCGGCTGCGACTAAGACAGCGCCGACGGCGCTTTCCCAAAACGCCGCCGCGATCCTCGCCAATGCTGAGGCCGCTGCGTCGGCGCGCGCTGGCTCGGCTCCGCTCGTCCCATCCGGCAAACAGCGGCCCGACAAGGCCTATACGCAGTTCGAGGCATTCTTCCTGCAAACTTTCGTCGAGTCGATGCTGCCGCAAGAGTCCAGCGGCTTCTTCGGCACTGGTCCGGCAGGCATGATCTGGAAGTCCATGCTTGCGGAGCAGATTGCCAACGAGCTTGCCAAGAGCGGCGAGTTCGGCATCGCCAAGAAGATCGCGGACCATCGCGCGAAAATGCGCAAGTCCGTTACGCCCGCGGCCGTGAGGCCGGCAACGCCGGGCAGCAAGGCCCAAGAGGCGAGCGCCGACTATTTGGCACCTCTCCAGAAGCTGCTGGGAACGGACGGAGATCAGACGGCCAACGGCCCGGCAGCGGCGATCTCTGCCTTGCCCAAACGTGGATAAGACGAGATGGCGTTCGATCCGACAAAAGCCCCGAATCCGTCCGAAGCCGCCGGCGAGCCGGGCAGCGCTGAGCAGCACGTCCCGGAAGGCAAGGGCGTGGGTTCGGCAAGACCCGGCGATCGGCGGCTCGTGATCCGCGGCATCGTCGAAACTGCCGTCACGCGGCTTGCAGGTGTCATCGAAGAAGAGACGGCGGCACTGCGCAGCCGCGCCGCCCCCGATTTGAAGCCATTCAACGACCGGAAAAGCCTTGGACTGATCGAGCTTAACAAGGCGCTGCGCCTGCTCGAAGGCAGCAAACCCGACCGGTACATCTTGGATCTGATCTCGGATCTCAACAGCAAGCTCGAGACGAACCGGCATGTGGTCAAGCTTCACCTCGAAGCGGTGCGCGAGATAGCCACGATCATCGCTCAGAGCATCCGCGATGCCGAGTCCGATGGCACCTATACGCTTGCCTTCCGCAGCAAAGGGCAGGCGCCGTGATCAAGTATCTGCTGCTGGGATTCTGGATTTGCGCCATCACTCTCGGCTCGGCCTATGCCACCATCGTCTGGCAGACGCAGAAGCCGCAGATCGAGACGGCCGCCAAAGACGATGACGAGCCGGTCGAGCAGCTTCAAACGAAGATGATAACCGTTCCCGTTCTCGCCAATGGCGGTCTGAAGGGCTATGTGCTTGCTCAATTCGTATTCCGCATCAACGCGGCGGCCCTCAAGAACATGCCCGTCAAGCCGGACATTTTTCTGATCGACGAGGCAATCAAGGTCATCTACAGCGGCGAGGCTATCGACTTTCGCAATCCGGAGAAGCGTGACGTCGCCAAGCTCAGCGCGCTGATCAAGAAAAACGTCAATGCGCGGTTCGGAGACAATTTCGTCAAGGATGTGCTCGTTCAGGAGCTCAACTATCTGCCGCAGGATCGGCTGCGCGGCGGAGCGCTGAGCGGAGGGCCCAGCTTTGGCTGACGCCGGGTGCGCCTTCCCGCTTCCCGCCCACATGGGAGATTCAGCCGGATTCTGCCCGCGAGGCCAGAATGACCAAGGCTGACGCAACGCCGCCGAAACGCGCGCTGACTGGCCGCGACAAGGCGGCCGCATTGCTCCTGGCCATGGGCAAGCCGCTCGCAACGCGTATCCTTAAGCATTTCGAAGAAGACGAGATCAAGTCGGTTGCCGAGTTGGCCGCCGGGCTCGGGTCTGTCTCGCGTCTCGTTCTTGACGATATCATAACCGAGTTCACGTCGAGGCTCGACGACGGCGGCACCGATCTTCACGCGACCTTGACCGAGGTCGAGCAGCTTCTGCATGAGGTCGTGCCCCCCGAGCGTGTGGCGGAAATCCTTCAGGATCTGCGAGGTGGCGACAAACGTGCCGTATGGCCGCGCCTGTCGCAGATGTCGGAAATGCCGGTCGCCAACTATCTGATGAAGGAGCATCCACAGGTTGCCGCCTTCGTGCTTTCGAAGGCATCACCGGTCGCGGCGGCAGCCGTTCTGGAGGCCATGCCGACCGAGCTGCGGAACGACCTCATGCGGCGAATGCTGACGATGAAGCACGTACTTGATCTGCCGCTGGAGCTTCTGGAAGTCGCATTGCACGAAGAGCTCCTGCATAAGGGCGGCGGGGCTGCCGGCGGCAACGTCCACGCCCGCATCGCCGACATCATCAACCGCATGAACCGCGACCATATGGATGAGGTGTTCGCTGCGCTCAGCGAGTTCAGGCCGAAGGAGGCGGAGAAGGTCAAAGGACTACTCTTCACCTTCGACGACATCATCAAGCTGCGGCCCGAAGCCGTCGCCAAGCTGTTCGATCAAATTCCGCCCGAGCAGATCATTCTGGCGCTCTCCGGCGCCGACAAGAAACTGAGCGAGTTGATCCTGGGCTCGATCGGCATGCGCAATCGGCGCATGATCGAACAAGAGCTGACGAGCGGAGCCAATCCGCCGCAGCGCGACATACAGAAAGCCCGGCGGTCGATTGCAGATCTTGCCCTTAAGCTGTCCGAAAGAGGACAGATCGACATTCACGGCGACGAGTAGGCGAACAGAAGTGCTAAGCCGTATAAGCCTCGCGTAAGGCGCGTGACCCATTGTGGTTGAGAAATTTGCAACCAGCGATTCGCTAGGCTACGAGTTATGCCGGACAACTCGTCACATTCGGCGGCCGCGCGTCGCATGGTCGAAGCGCTTCTCGAGACGCCGAAGCTGGCGATCGATAAGCTTCCCGTTCTCCATGCCATCTTCGAACGTGTCGCCACCTCCTGCAGCGAAGGAATGCGGCGCTTTTGCTCCGCGCCGACAACATTCTTCGTGAACCAGGTCAAGCCGGACAACGCCTGGGACATTCTGGAGAATTACGAAGACGCCATCGCCGCGACTTTTTACGTCCCGGAATGGGATTCGACGATCCTGATCGGTGTCGACCGCAAATTCGCCTTTTCTCTGATCGAAGCCTCCTTCGGCGCCGATGGCACCGAGACCGCTTTCGAGTCGGACCGGTCCTTTTCGAATTTCGAGGGCCGCTTCATCAAGGAAGTGCTGATCATGGCGGCCAGCGCGCTGGAGGCGTGCTTCGAATTGATCGGACAGGTCGGCTTCAAGTTCGACCGGCTGGAGACGAGCGTCGAGTTCACGATTTTGGGGCCGAACGATCTCCCGGTCGTCGCGGCACAGATTTTGTTCCAGGTCATGGATCACGGCGGACGTATGTTCATTCTGATCCCGCAGGCGGCGCTTTATCCGCTCCGGAAGAAGCTCGCCCGCGAGCATCAGCCGGTGAGCCAGCCGCACGATCCGCGCTGGACACAGCGGATGCAGCGCGGCATATCGGCGACTGACGTAACCTTGCAGGCGGTCCTCGAGACCCGCACCATGACCCTGGGCGAGGTCAGAAGTTTCCATGTCGGGCAGCTCGTCGAGCTGCGGGCCCATACCCAGGATCTCATCACGATCCAAAGCGGCGGAGAGCAGCTTTATGCGGCAAAGCTCGGTCAGGCGAATGGCCGGTTTCTTTGCGTGGTCGAAGCCGTCAACAGCTCGAAGGACCTGATCATCGACAATCTGCTCAAGGGGCCATCGAAAAGCTGACCCGCGCCGTCACATCCGGAACGCTTCACGGATGCGCAGCCCGATCTTGTCGATCGGCAGGATTTCGTCGGCGGCTCCGGCATCCGTCACTGCGCGAGGCATGCCATAGACCACGCAGGTCGCCTGATCTTGCACGACATTGTAGCCACCGGCCTTGTGCACCTTGACGAACTCCCGCATGCCGTCATTGCCCATGCCGGTCAGCATAATGCCCAGCACATGCTTGCCGAATGCGGCCAGTGCGCTCTCGGCGAGAACGTCCACGCTTGGCTTATAGAGGCTTTCGCCCCGGTCCGGCTCGACCTTTAGCGCAGTCTGCGTCACCCGCAGATGCATGCCGCCAGGGCCGATATAGACGTTGCCCGGAACCAGCGGCTCGCCGTCGGTCGCCTCAACGACATGAGGTGGACAGGACGCATCGAGCCGTCGCGCCAGTGCGAGCGTGAATTGAGGCGGCATGTGCTGTGCGATGACAACCGGGACAGGAAGATTGGCCGGAAGCTGCTTGATGACCTCCTGCAATGCCTGCGGCCCGCCGGTGCTGCTGCCGATGACCACAATTTTCGGCTTGATCGTGAGCGGCGCGACGACGCGGCGTGGCGCCGGAATGGGCGCGACCGGCGGAGCGAAAGGCCGCAGCGCGCGCCCCGTCCGGGCAAGATTGGCGTTGAAGGCCGCAAGCAGCTTCTCGTGAATGAGCTCCGCGCCCTTGGACTTCGGGATGAAGTCGACGGCTCCGATCTCAAGCGCTTCCATGGTGGTCTTCGCGCCGTGCTCGGTAACCGCGCTCACCATGATGACCGGAATTGAGGTCTTGCCGACGATCGCCTTGAGCGCGTCGAGTCCATTCATGATCGGCATTTCGACATCGAGCGTTACGACGTCCGGTTTCAGCCGGAGCGCTTTTTCCACGCCCTGGCGCCCATCGACGGCGGTATCGATCACCTTGAATTGGCTGTCCAGCTCGATATTGCGGGTCAGCGCGTTTCGCATGAAGGAGGAATCGTCAACGACGAGAACGCGAATGCGATTAGGCATGCCCCCGCTCCCGACCGGCTCCATCATGACTTGGCTGATAATTCGTTGGGGCGCTCATCTGGTTCACTGGGGCGTAAAGGTGAATTCGCATTTGCATGGCGTGTTCATCGAGCCGCGGCCGAGGGACCGCGCCGCAAGGCCGCTGCGGGACCGCAGAATTGGGTGCTCCGTCCGATGCTCAGGAGGAAGGAATTGCGGTGCGCATAGCCGGAGGCGAACTGCGCCCGCGGTGCCGATCCCGGCATGCCAGGGAAAGCGGCGGCAGGTCGCGGACAGTGCGACTTGGTCTGGACCATCATCGAAACCTTCAGCTCAACCGCCGTTTGCCGCGTTCTCCGCCGGGGCATCATCTTTTGAGGTTGCCGGTAGATAATTGTCAATCAACACAACCTATAATTGCGTTGTAAGGCAGAAGCATTGAAGAAGTCTTATGTCGAGCCAGCGAAGCGCCGAGATCGTCACCAAGGCCGGGGAGATTGTGGCGTGTAGGCGTTAGTGAGCCGGACAGCCACGCGCTTCGGTGCAGGCGGCGGAAGGCGTCGCGATTCGCGTGGCCAACCTTCGAGGCTTCTGAATTACGCATGGCGCCGGGCTCAGACCGGCCGAATTTTGCTGCGGGCTTGGACGGCTTGCTTGATCTACGAACTGGAGACTTTGATGACCGCTGATCCGAATATGGCAATTCTGGTTGTAGATGACTACAACACGATGGTGCGCATCATCCGAAAGCTGCTCAAGCAAATCGGCTATGAGAATGTCGATGAAGCCTCGAACGGCGAAGAAGCACTGAAGATGATCAAATCGAAGCAATATGGCCTCATCATTTCCGATTGGAATATGGAGCCGATGACAGGCTTCGATCTGCTGAAACACGTTCGTGCCGACGACGGAACGTCCGCGACGCCGTTCATATTGGTGACGGCGGAGTCCAAGCCCGAAAACGTCCTTGCGGCGCAAAAGGCCGGTGTCAGCAGCTATCTGGTGAAGCCGTTCAGTGCGCCGGTGTTGAAGGAAAAGATCGATAGCGTGTTAACACCCGCCGCGTAAGCGAAGCTGCTCGGTGAACTGTGGGCGGCGTATTGCGCCGTCCCGATGGGGGCGCGCCGTTTGCATCGACCGCGGAACCTTCGATCACGGTGATTCTGGATTGAATTGATCCAAAACCATGGCGGCGATCGATTCCAATTGGGTAGAGCGGGATGCGAGCGGCAAGCCGGTTCCCATTTTCCTCATCCCGCTCTGGCTAGGGCGACGACATGTTTCGGGTCAGATCGCAACGTCTCGGAAGCTTTCATGCTATTCTCGACGAGCTTGAGGATCAGCCTGCGGAAGAGTGTTTCGGCTCCTTCCAGAGCCTCGCATCGCGGCGTGTCGACGACTGGCCACGCTCAGCGTCGGTGAGACTTGCCGTCGGAGAATTGCAAACCGGCCGCCAGCATTCGGCGAAACGAGAGCGCGCCTTCAGGTTTTTCTATGACACGACGCTCGACCAACAGTCTGCAGATGTCGGAGTTTGCGACGAGCAGCATGTCGCTTCGGAGCTTGGCTTGGGCGGCCGTCTCAAGCAGTCGGAAATCCGCAGCATTCGACGTGCTTTTGCGATGCGGAACCATCCCGACCGCGTCCCCGCGGAGCTGAGGGGCCGGGCCACGCAGCGAATGACGATCGCAAACGCGCTGATCGACGAAGCATTGCGCAGCGCGGAACGGAATTAATCACGGCACCGACAAAACAAAAACTGCCCCGAGGGAGAACCCCGGTGCAGCTTTGACGATTCGTTTTGTCCGAAGCGGTTCAAACCTGCGGCTGCGGCTCCAGACCGCCGGTGTCAGGCTCCGAATCCGGCGGGGTCCGCCCCTTGCCGGCCGACGGCACCGCCGAAGAGGGGCGTGCGGCCGGCTTGTCGTCCTTAGCCGTAAATTCCCGCATCGGCGGCTTGCCGTTCAAGAGGTCGATGATCTCCTGACCGGTCAGCGTTTCATATTCGAGAAGTCCCTTGGCGAGCATATGCAGTTCGTCGAAATTTTCCTCGATAATGCGGCGCGCATTTGCATAGCCGGTCTCGACGATGCTGCGGATTTCCTCATCGACCAGCTTCTGCGTCTCGTCGGACATATTCTGCGTCCGCGTTACAGAGTGACCAAGGAAGACCTCCTCCTCATTCTCGCCATAAGACAGCGGCCCGAGCTTATCGGACATGCCGAACTGGGTCACCATGGCGCGGCCAAGCTGGGTCGCCATTTTGATATCCATCGACGCACCTGAGGTAACCTTTTCATCACCAAAAACCAGTTCCTCCGCCACGCGCCCGCCCATCGCCACGCAGATGTCGGCCTTGAGCTTCTCGCGCGTGTAGGAAAGCTGGTCACGCTCCGGAAGCCGCATCACCATGCCCAGCGCACGGCCGCGCGGGATGATTGTTGCCTTGTGTACCGGGTCTGACCCCTTCACCTTGAGCGCGACCAGCGCATGGCCGCCCTCGTGATAGGCCGTCAGGCGCTTCTCTTCCTCGGTCATGGCCATGGAGCGGCGCTCCGAGCCCATCATGACCTTGTCCTTGGCATCCTCGAACTCGTGCTGAGTGACGAGCCGCTTGGACCGGCGGGCGGCGAGCAATGCCGCCTCGTTGACGATATTGGCGAGGTCGGCGCCCGAGAAACCCGGCGTTCCGCGCGCAATCACGCGCAAATCGACATCCGGAGCGAGCGGCACTTTGCGCACATGCACCTTCAGGATCTTCTCGCGGCCGACCACATCGGGCCGCGGCACGACGATCTGGCGGTCGAAACGACCAGGCCGAAGCAGCGCCGGATCGAGGACGTCGGGCCGGTTCGTGGCCGCGACGAGGATGATGCCCTCATTCGCCTCGAAACCGTCCATCTCGACAAGGAGCTGGTTCAGCGTCTGCTCGCGCTCGTCATTGCCGCCGCCGAGACCAGCGCCGCGATGACGGCCGACCGCATCGATTTCGTCGATGAAGATGATGCAAGGCGCGTTCTTCTTCGCCTGATCGAACATGTCGCGGACGCGGCTGGCGCCGACGCCGACGAACATCTCGACGAAGTCCGAACCAGAGATTGTGAAGAATGGAACATTCGCTTCGCCGGCGATCGCACGGGCGAGCAAGGTCTTACCGGTTCCAGGAGGGCCGACGAGCAGCGCGCCGCGCGGAATGCGTCCGCCGAGGCGCTGGAATTTCTGCGGGTCGCGGAGGAACTCGACAATCTCCTGAAGATCGTCCTTGGCCTCCTCGACGCCGGCGACATCCTCGAACGTCACGCGGCCCTGACGTTCGGTCAGCAGCTTGGCTTTCGATTTGCCGAAGCCCATGGCCCTGCCGCCGCCTGACTGCATCTGGCGCATGAAAAACACCCAGACAGCGATCAGCAGCAGCATCGGGAACCAGGAAACCAGCACACCGAGCAGCGAAGGCACGTCATCCTCGTTCGGCTTCACGGTAATCCCGACGCCGCGCGAATGCAGACGGTCGACAAGCTGCGGATCATTCGGCGCGATCGTCTGGAACGTGCGGCCATCATTGAACTTGCCGGTCAGCTGATTTCCGGAAATCGTCACCGAGCGAATGCTCTGATTTTCGACTTCCCCGAGAAACTGCGAATAGCTGATTTCATTCGCCCGGGCGCGCTGGCTCGGATTCTGAAACAGATTGAACAGGGCGACGAGGAGAAGACCGATGATGATCCAGATCGCGAAATTACGGAAATTAGAGTTCATGAGGTCCTTCTACGCAAATGACCCGGGAGTTCGGTGCTGGACACATTGACATAGCTTAACTCAAGATCCGGATCCATGTCTCCACATCTAAATAGGGGATAGCCCCGCCTTTTCCAAGGCAGCGGGGCAAGCGTCGTTAACTGTGTGGACACCCTATATTGGCTCTGCAGAACATAGATTTAAGAGCGGGCTTTATTTTGACATCTTTTCACATTCATCGCCGCCGGAGCGGGGCTGGCCATATAAAAGCGGCCCGTTGGCGAACTCGGCGCCTGCGTGTTTAAGCCACCCCGGCGGCTCATTCTCATCGAAAGTGGCGAATGGAACAAAGCACAGTGTCGACTCTCGCCAAAGCGAGGGAAGCGCCAGCGCGGCCGCTCGCGGCATTGGGCCGAGACGGCCTTTGGAGGAAGTCAGTGTGCGCAGACCTTCAGGGCCGAGCGGGGCCACCATGGCAGGTTTTCTGGTCTGCGGCCGCAGACTGACATTAAAGCGCCCATCCCAAAGCAGGGCCGCGCCGGGCGATAGCTTGGCCGCCGAAAGATCCATTCGGCCGAATTCGCGGGAGATCGTCAGGCGATCCCTGTGCAAGCCGAACTGACAACCGCCGAAAGTCATGGTACGCGGCCGTTTCCTGAGCTTTTCGTAGGCCGCCTCGATTTTTGCAAGCTGCGTAGGGGCGGGCTGGCCGCCAAAGGCCAAGACCATCCGCGCCAGTCCGCGCAGCGCGATCTCCTCCGGCGTGTCGAGCAATGCCTTCAGCGACAGGTCGCCAAATCCTTCCGGGTGTATAGTGAGATTGGTCGCCAGAAACTGTGTGGTCACCGTCTCGAGAGCTTCGCGCACCCGACCAAGCCGTGCGGCCGACAAGGCAAGCACTTCACGTGTCAGGCCGAGATTTTCAGCGACGTGGAGCGCCTCACGGACGCGCGCACGTTCATACGTCCGATCGCGGTTGCTCGGATCTTCGATCCAGTCCTGCCCCTCCGCTTTCAGAAATTCGATGAGCCTGGCGCGCGTGACACCCAACAGCGGCCGAAGCAGGTCGATGCCGTCGCGCTGCGATTTCGCCGCCATGGCGGCGAGCCCGTCGACGCCGCTGCCGCGGGCGAGCCGCATCACAAAGGTTTCGGCCTGATCGTCGAGCGTATGGGCGGTCGCCAGCGCCGCGATGCCGCGCTCACGGCAAAAGCCGGTCATCAGATCATAGCGCGCTGCGCGAGCAGCGGCCTGGACGCCGGTTTTCGGCTTCTGTCCTTTCCATAACAGCGTGTCGTGCACAAATCCGATGCGGCCGGCCAGGCGCGCGACCCAGCTTGCTTCCGCGGCCAATTCTTGACGCAGGTCGTGATCGACGGTCAAGACAGTGATCCGCGGAGCGCCTTGCGGCAGGGTGCCAATCCAACGCCGCGCGAGCAATAACAAGGCGGTACTGTCGGGACCACCCGAGACCGCCAGCGCAATATGCGCATAGCCAGAGAATGGTCTAAAAATGGCTTGAAGCTCAGTTTCGCCGAAAATCGGCCCCCCCACGCCAAGATCGGCATCAGCCGGCGCGCCCATCTCCGGTCAGCATTGAGCGCGGCTTTTTTCACGTTCGGCGCGCTCGAGCACAGGGGTTGCTCTCGGAAACCGCCGTGCCAGTTCCGCGAAGGACGAACAGGCTGCCTTATTCTCGCCCAACCGCTTCAAGGAGATGCCGAGCTTCAGGAGAGCTTCGGCCGCCTTTTCGTTTTGCGGATAATTGGTCGAGCTTTTCAGGAAGCTGTCAGCCGCCTTGCGGTATTCGCCGTTCACGAAAGAGGCCTCTCCGAGCCAGAAATAAGCTTGTCCCGCAAGCGGATCGCGCGAATAGGACGCGACGAATTTCTCGAAATCCTCGGCCGCACCTCGGTAATTGCGCTCCACGAGCGCGTTGTAGGCTTGCTCATAGAGAGCCCGGGCCTCCGGTGATGAGCTGCTCGCCGTCTGGACAGGAGCCGTGCTGGAAGCGCCCGCGGTGGCGGCGGGCTGCGATGACCCCCCACCGAAATAGCCGCTCAAGCCGCCGCTCTTTTGCGTTTTCTCCTGTCCCTGCTCGATGGTAGCGCCAAAGCCGCCGTCGGCAGGCTCATTGCCGCCGACACTGAAGCCTGTGCCCTGCTCGGCCGGCTCCGCACCCAGCCGGTCAGCCGGTGTCGGCTGGGATGATGAGCCGGCGTAATTTCTTTCAGCGCCGCCGCCGGACGGCTGCTGTGAAGGAGACAGACTGCCGGAGTGCCGCTCGATCTGATCGAGCCGGTGCAAAATGTCGCTCATCTGGGCCGACAGTGCCCGGACCTGCGTCTCAAGCTCGGCGAGACGGGCGTCATCGCCGCCGCCAGTGCTCGCGCCGCCGGTCGAAAAGCCCTGGCTCGGCGCGCTCGGGGCCGCCGCTGCGGCGCCGTTCTGAGACATGGTTTCGATGGTGCCGAGATGGGCGCTCAGATCGACCATCTGCTCCTCCAGGCGCTGGAGGCGCTTTTCCGTGTCTGCGTTGCCGGTATTGTCGGTGCTGGTTTGTGCAACCGCGGCAAGCGGGAGCAGAACGGCCCCCAGCCCTAACGCGGCCGCTAAAATGAAGGACGGCGCTCGCATCGAAGCCTCGCAATCAGAACGTCAAATCTTCAGATTGAGGGCGTTCTTAGCAAAGTTCCGGCGGATGAGCCAGTCTGCGCGAGCGCTCGCGGCGGAATTGCACAGTGCCTGCGAGGCGTTTCGGCCATAGGCCGGTTGGCTGGCGGACGATCAATATCCGGCGGTTGCACCGCCTTGGTTGAGGACCGTGACCGCGCGGCGGTTTTGCGACCAACAGCTGATATTGGCGCAGACGGCGACCGGACGCTCCTTGCCGTAGGAAATCGTTCTGATCCGCCGGGGATCGACGCCGCGCTCTGCCAGAAACTGCCTGACAGTCGCCGCTCTCTTCGCGCCGAGCGCGATATTATATTCGCGCGTTCCCCGCTCGTCGGCATGGCCTTCGACAATGATCCGATATTGCCGATAACCGTTCAGCCATTGCGCCTGTGCGCTGAGGATCCGCTGGGCTTCCGGGCTGAGCGCCGTGCTGTCGGTATCGAAATGAACGGTGTCGCCGACGCGGGCGGAAAATTCGCGGGCCGAGCCCGGCGCGATCGGACCGCCTTCGCCGCCGGCCCCGCCTCCCGTGAGCTGAGCGGCGTTGAGGCCGTAATTGGGCTGGCTCCGCGAGCAGGCCGAGAGCGCAAGCGCAGCGGCGATAGCCGCAATCAAGAACGGGACGAAACGGGACATCGGACGCTCCTCAACTCAGGGGTATTCCCTGGCTTGGAGCCTGCGTCCAGATTGGTTAATGATATGTTACGGAATGCGTCGACAGCACAACTTTTTAGCGTATCATCGACGTTTCGCAGCCATGAGATGTATCCAGGCCGAAATTGATAAACGCCGTGAACACCAGCGAGAGCCGCTGGCGCACGGCGTTTAAGAATCCGAAGCCCCCGCTTCGTTAGAAGCGCGAATTAGCGGACGACGCTGACGGCCACGTCAGAAGCGCCGAGCTTCAGCGGCTGACCTTCAACTTCCTTGCGGCAGGCACCAAGCGTGATGGCGGCAGCAAGAATCGTCGCGATGACGATAACGCCCTTCAAACCCTGCATGGTCTTCTCTCCTCTGGTTATGCGACCCACAAGCCGCTCAATGTAGCTAGCCGAGCGCAGAGAGAATTATCAAGGTGACAGCCTCATATGGGCCACCTTTTCCGGGGCGTATGATGCGAAAATGCCACGAGGAATCGCGTTGGCGTACATTGTGGAAAGCCTTGGCTGATAAGGTCGAATCAGTATCTCTGATCGGCTCTGAGGAGCCGCTCGGGTGCCTATCTCAACAGCGGCGACCAGGCGGGGTCGGAGGCAAAGGCGGGCGTTGGCAATTGGCGCTCATTGTAGCCGGTCAGGTCGATGGTAAAGAGATGCGGTCCGCCATTCGCGCCGGGTGATTCGCGGAAGAAGACGAGGACGCGGCCATTGGGAGACCAGCTCGGCCCCTCATTGTGATAACCCTCAGTGAGGATGCGCTCCCCCCGGCCGTCCGGCTGAATGACCCCGATCAGAAACTGGCCGCCGATCTGTTTCGTGAACGCGATGAGATCGCCGCGAGGTGACCAGACCGGGGTCGAATAGCGACCGCCGCCACCCGTGATCTGCCGCTGCCCGCTGCCGTCGGCGTTCATGACGAAGAGCTGCTGCTGCCCACTTCGGTCGGACTCGAAGACGATCTGCCGCCCATCGGGCGAGTAGCAGGGGCCAGTATCGATGGCCTGGGTCACCGTCAGGCGGCGCAGCTGACGCGTTCGCAGGTCCATTTCGAAGAGGTTGGACGTGCCCTCCTGCTGCAAACTCATCACCACCTTGCTGCCGTCCGGCGAGAAGCGCGGCGCAAAGGTCATGTTCGGGAATTTTCCGACCACCTCCTGACGTCCCGTCGCCAGATCCATGCGAAGCACGCTCGGATGGCCACTGTCATAGGAGGTGAAGACAATCTCGTGATTATAAGGGCCGAAGCGCGGCGTCAGCACGAGGTTCTGGCCCCGCGTCAGATAATGAAGGTTCTGACCGTCCTGATCCATGATGGCGAGGCGCTTGATACGCTTGTTTTTCGGGCCGTCTTCTTCAATGAAGACGATCCGGCTGTCGAAATAGCCGCGCTCACCGGTCAAACGCTCATAGATCGCGTCCGCGATCATATGGCCGATCCGCCGCCAATTATCGGGCGAGGCGGAATAGGCCTCGCCGCGCAGCTCCCGGCCAGTGAACACGTCCCACAGGCGGAACTGTGCCCTGATCTGACCGGCGCCTTCTGTCAGGTGGCCGACCACGAGCGCTTCGGCATTGATCGCGCGCCAGTCCCGGAAACGCGGCGGCGCGTCGATATTCATGATGCGCTCGATAAAAGCGGCCCGGTCGATCGGCTTGAACAGGCCGGAGCGTTCCAGGTCGGCACTGACAATGCCGGTGACCGACTCGGCAAGACGGGCGCTTTCCGGCCCGCCGGGGAGGAAGGGCGAGATGGCGATCGGCATCGGGCGGAGATTGCCCTGGGTGATATCGATCTCCATCACGGCACCGGCCTGCGATGTCGTGAACATCAAAGCCGCGGCAAGCACGAGGATACGGATGAGGATGTGCGCCATCCATCAGCCCCCATACATCCGGCTGGGATCGAAGGTCAGCAGTATGTCGCGCCATTGCGCGTATTTCTCGGACGGCATCTGGTAGGGCTGGCACTGCATGACGGCGCGAATGGCGCTGTCGGCGGCGGGCCGGAAGAACGGCGAAGCATAGCTGTTCGAGACTTCCGGCGACCGGCTGAGCGTGCCGTCCTCGTTCAACGTGATGCGCAGCTTGACCACAATCGGATCGCCGCCCAGGCCGCCGACCGGCGGAGTCCAGCAGCGCGCGATCTGGGCGCGGAAGGCGTCGATCTCGTTCGAGCTCATGCGCGTATCGCGGCCGATCGGCTCGCCATAGGCCTCACGCGGCGGGGTATCGCGCGACATACCGAGCGCCTGTTGCTGGAAGGAGCTTGGCCTGCGCCAGGGCTCGCGCGGGCCGTCCTCAAGAGGGCGAGCGCCGGCCGTCGGATCGCGATTGAGAAGCGCTGCAATCTGCTTCGGGTCGAATTTGCTGGTTTCGCGCGCTGGAGGAGTCGGGCGGTCGATCAATTCCGCGATGCGATCGTCCCGGCGAGGCTGCTGCTTTGGCTCGTTGTCGCGCTCCCGATGCTCATGAGCGACGTGCCGCTCCTCGTGGCGCTGGGCTTGCTTGTGCGGCTTCGGCGGCTCGGGGCGCTCCTGGGGTAGCGGCACGTTTACCACCTTGGCATCCGCGTCTTCCGACGGAAGCGCTTTCGGCTTGGGTGGTGGAAGCGCCGCCAGTTTCTGCGAGATCGAATCGGCCCGCGAAGGGCGCAGCTCCGCAGCGGTCTGAACGATATTGGACGGCTTCTCGGCGGGCGGCGCCCCGGTCGTTACCTGGTCCCGCTTTCGGTCCGGCTTGCCGGACTTGATCGAACTCAATTCACTTGGCGTGACGACCTCAACGGACACCGGACGTGTCATCTCAGTCCGTTCATGCGCACGAAAGCTGACCAGCGCCGCAGTCAGCACCAGGCAATGGAAAACCAATGAAAGAACAAGACTCGTCCGCAAGGACTCACCTCAATTGCGGTCTTCAACATCGGTCACTAGGGAAATGCGCTGAAATCCGGCCGCGCTGATCTTACCCATCACCTGCATCAGCGTGCCGTAATCCGCGCGGCTGTCGCCCCGGACATAAATGACCTGCTGAGCCCCGCCCTTTGCGATCGCGGTCAGCTTTGGTCCAATTTCGTCCAGAGTTATTGCCGAATCCTGAAGAAAGACCTGCCCATCCTGCTTGACCGTGATGGTCAACGGCTCTTTCTGACTGGTGTCCGCGCTGGCATTGGCTTCGCTCTTGGGCAGCTCGACCGACACGCCGGCGGTCAGGAGGGGCGCCGTCACCATGAAAATAATGAGCAGCACCAGCATCACGTCGACCATGGGCGTGACGTTGATCTCGGCCATCGGTTTCAGCGGCACCCGCCGTTTTCCCCGCCCACCGGAACGTCCGTCATTGTGGAGAACAGCCCCCATGACGCTTAGCTCCTCAAATCGAGCTGGCGGGAGACGATGGCCAGGAACTCGTCGGAGAAGCCCTGGAACTGCTGCGCGAAGCGGGCGGCCTCGGCGGAAAATTTATTGTAGAAAATGACGGCGGGGATGGCTGCCAGCAGCCCCAGCGCGGTGGCGAACAGCGCCTCGGCAATGCCCGGCGCGACCACGGCGAGGCTGGTATTCCTCGACAGCGCGATGGATTGAAAGCTGGTCATGATGCCCCAGACCGTCCCGAACAGGCCGACGAAGGGGGCTGTGGAGCCGACCGTCGCCAGGAACAGCAGCCGCCGCTCCAACCGGTCCATTTCGCGGGTGATGGTCACGTCCATGACCCGCTCGATGCGGTGCTGAACGCCGGCAAGCGGCCGGGGCGAATTCTCGATCGAGCGGCGCCATTCGCGCATGGCGGCCGAAAACAGCGCGGCCATGGCCGAGCTCTGCTGCTGCGAGATGATTCCGTAAAGCTCGTCGAGCGACTGGCCGGACCAGAACAGGCGCTCGAAGTCCTTCGTCTCGCGGCGCGTTCGCGCGAAAATGAAGGTCTTCTCGATGATCACAGCCCAGCCCCAGATCGAGGCGAGCAGCAGACCGATCATCACCAGTTTGACGACGATATGCGCCTGCAGGAACAGCGACAGGAACGAAAAGTCAGGCGCGCTTGGCCCGGGCATAGCAGCTCCTTTCGTTCCATTCGCGCTCAACGGGTTGGCCAGAGCGCTCAACTCCTTGCCTGTTCTTCATTCTTGTAACCGATTCGCGCGGCCCTCCCTGAGATGCGAATCGGCCTTTCCAACCGCCGCGAAAGCCTGTGTGCGGACGTTCGTCTAAACTTTGGCGTGCCCTTTCCGCATCTGACACGCTGGGCGTGCTCTCGCGCCTATCACGTTTTCAGTCGCTCGGTGATCACGGCTGGGAGCCGCAGCGGCCGCCCCGAAAGGCTGATGAGCACGACCTTGACAATCACCCTGCAAAGCGCGGTCTCGCCCCGGCGGATCTCCTGAGCCAGCGTCAGATGCGCGCCGCCGGCCTCGGCGCATTCGGTAAAGACCTCCAGAACATCGTCGATCCGTGCCGGCCGGAGATAATCCACGTCCAGCCGCCGGACCACGAAGGCGGCCGGGCTTGCCTCGGTGCCGACCGAAATCAGGTCCAAATGATGCACGCCGAGCAGGCGCAGAAGATCCGAGCGCCCGCGCTCGCACCAGCGCAGATAGCTGGTGTGGTAGACGAAGCCGGAAAAGTCGGTGTCTTCGAAATAGACGCGCACCGGCAGAATATGGCGGCGGCCGTCAATCCGTCCGGCGAGATCCGGCCAGTCACGCTCGGTCTTCGGAGTCATTCGCCTCTTGCTGACTGTCGAACAGGAACATTTGGCCGTTAGCGGGCGCGGCAGGGGCGGCGATGCCGACATGGCGGAAAGCTTTGAGCGTGAGGACCCGCCCGCGCGGCGTGCGGCCGATGAAGCCCTGCTGCAGGAGATAGGGTTCGACGGTCTCCTCGATAGCGTCCTTGGATTCGCTGAGGGCGGCGGCGATCGTCTCGATACCGACGGGGCCGCCGCCGTAATTCTCCGCGATGCAGCGCAGATAGCGATGGTCCATGCCGTCGAGACCTTTGGTATCGACCTCGAGCTGGCTGAGTGCGCGGTCGGCGACGACGGCGTCGATTTCGGCCGCCCCCTCGACAGCCGCGAAATCGCGCACGCGGCGGAGAAGGCGTCCCGCGATACGCGGCGTTCCACGAGACCGACGGGCGACTTCCGCAGCGCCTTCCGGCGTCATCCGCACACCGAGCACTCTCGCGCCCCGCGTTACGATCTCCACGAGCTCCTGGTCCGTATAAAAGTTCAGCCGGATCGGAATGCCGAAGCGGTCGCGCAGCGGCGTCGTCAGCAAGCCGGTTCGCGTGGTCGCGCCAACGAGCGTGAATTTGGCAAGATCGATGCGCACCGAGCGCGCCGCCGGCCCCTCGCCGATGATCAGGTCGAGCTGGAAATCCTCCATCGCCGGATAAAGAATTTCTTCCACCGCCGGGTTGAGACGGTGGATCTCGTCGATGAACAGGACGTCGCGCTCTTCGAGATTAGTCAGCAGTGCGGCGAGATCGCCGGCCTTGGCGATCACCGGTCCGGAGGTCATGCGGAAGCCTACTCCGAGTTCGCGGGCCACGATCTGCGCGAGCGTCGTCTTGCCGAGGCCGGGCGGGCCGGCGAAAAGCACATGATCCAGCGCATCGCCCCGCGCGCGTGCGGCGTCGATGAACACCTTGAGGTTTGCGCGGGCGCGCTCCTGGCCGATGAATTCGGTGAGACGCTGCGGACGAAGGCTGAGGTCGCCTTCGTCTTCGTCTCTTTTCTCCCGCTCGATGAGCCTGCCGTCCATGGCAGCCAATCTAAAGGATTCCCTTGGGTGCGGAAATCAGTTTCCGTCCTAGAAGGGGCTAATTAGTCCTCGTCCCTCGAGACATAAACCAGCGCCGCAAGCGTAAGGGTGACGACCGTGATCCCGGCATAGACATACAAGAGCTGCGTCCAGCTAATGACGCCGAAGATTGCAAGAACCAGAGCGGTCAGAAAGGTCAGAGCAGCGACAGCGCTGATCCAAGCCGAAAACAGCCGCTCGGCGATGGCAGACAGGCTGGACTCAATTTCAGCCAGCGGCAGTATTCTCGATTTGGTCTCTATGAAATCGAATTGTTGCATAGCGAAATCGTCGCGTTCCTACTTGGCGAGTTCTTTCAAACCCTGCCTGATTAATTCTTCCGTCCTGGCTGCATCTCCGAGACGCGCCGCCACCGCGGTCACAGCCGCGTTAGCGTCAATGGCGCTATAGCCAAGATTGACAAGCGCCGAGACGGCTTCTGCCATCGGCGACGACCGGCCAGCCTGGCGCGAACCCGCCATCTGTGGTCCGATATCCCCGGATGCAAGAAGCCCGGGCGCTTTGTCCCGTAACTCGCTGACAATACGCTGCGCAACTTTCGGCCCGACGCCGGGAGCCCTACCCACCTGTGCTTTGTCCTGAAGCGCGATCGCGTTTGCCAGTTCCTGGGGCTCCAAGACGCCTAATACCGACAACGCCACCCTGGTTCCCACCCCTTGCACGTTCTGAAGCAGCCGGAACCAGCTGCGCTCGGCCTCGCTCAGAAAGCCGAAAAGCTTGATCGCATCCTCGCGGACATGGGTTTCGATGATGAGCGTCACGGACTCCCCACTCGCGGGGAGGCGTGAGAGGGTTCGGGCCGGACACGAGACTTCGTAGCCCACTCCGCCGACGTCAACGATTACCCAGTCTTTACCGACGCCATCAACGATTCCACGAAGTTTACCTATCATCTTGTGTGCACATCCAAGAAGTAAGAATGTGTAAATTTGTAACGCCGAATTTTACGGACCGGGAAATAACGTATAAGAAGAACAAAACTTTGCACAAGAATCGTGCGGTCCGAACGCTTGAACGAATCAAGCGTCAACCAGCTTTGCGCTTTTTTTGTGATTGAACTCAGTTGCGGCGGTTCAACTATCGAGCCGCGCAGCTCATGCCCTGGATTGGCGTCCTGACCGCATAGCGCCTTGTGAGGCGAGTACAGCGCTCCGCAGCGCCACAGACTGCCG
The DNA here is from genome assembly GCA_963798805.1 of uncultured Alphaproteobacteria bacterium. Classification (GTDB taxonomy): domain Bacteria; phylum Pseudomonadota; class Alphaproteobacteria; order Rhizobiales; family Rhodomicrobiaceae; genus CAVZCK01. The sequence goes on along the minus strand of CAWCVC010000009.1, from coordinate 92,841 downwards.
GTGATGGGCGTGGGCAATCGCAATCGCAAGCGCGTCGGCCGCGTCATCGCTGTCGGGCGCGGCTTTGGGCAGCAGATAGCCGATCATCGCCCGAATCTGCTTCTTCTCGGCATGACCGGAGCCGGTGACCGTCTTCTTGACGAGATTGGGCGGGTATTCGGCGACGGAAAGCCCGGCACGGGCAGGCGCGAGCAGCGCGATCCCCCGGGCCTGGCCAAGCTTCAAGGTCGCATGCGCGTCGCGATTGACGAAAGTCTCCTCGACCGCCGCTTCGTGGGGTTGCCAGCGGGTAAGGATTGCGTCGAGCCCGGCAAAGAGCGCGGCAAGCCGATTGCACAGCGCCGCGCCGGCATCAGACGTCACCGTTCCACAGGCAATATATGACAGCCGTGTGCCGGACGTCTCGATCACGCCCCAGCCCGTCCGCCGCAGGCCGGGGTCGATCCCGATGATTCGAACAGCCATTCCCCGCCCCGCCGAATCAGCTTTCGCAAGCTTAGTTGCGGCAAGGATTGCCGGGCAATGGCATGATCCGCAAGATAATTGTTCGCGGACTGTTCACGTCGCCGTCATGAGGCTCGCGCCTCGCGTCGGTCACCAGCAGACTTTGTATTCGTCAAGGCCGGAGCAAGTCTTGCCACCTTCCTTGTAGATGGCCGCACCAGACCGCGGATGGTGACTGGCCGTTTTCCTTTCCTTCTGGTGCCGCTTATGGGTCGATGTGCTGGAGGTCGAAGTCTGACTGGTGGTCGTGGTCGTGGTATCCGACTGCGCCACCCTCCACTGTGCCGGTACGGTCACGGCGGAGCTGCCCCCGCCGGTGCCGGGGGCAGCATTCTGGGAGCTGGCAAGAAGCGGCGTGGCGCCGATGAGGAGGAAGCTCATGCAAAATGCGGCAGTGACTTTCATCATTTTCCCCGTTCGATTCGATGACCGCGGCTGCCTGGCCGGAGGCTAGCCGCCTATTCGCGCCATAACGTCTTCGGCGATGTCGAAATTCGCATAGACGTTCTGAACATCGTCAAAATCCTCGAGCGCATCTAGCATCTTTAGCAACTTTTCGGCCTTCTCGTCATCAACATCGATGGTATTTTGCGGTCGCCAGATGAGATGGGCGCTGCGCGGCTCGCCCAGCGTCTCCTCCAAGGCCCGCGCAATCTCGTGGAGAGCGCCCGGCTCGCAATAGAAGCGGTGGGCGTCTTCATCCGACTGGCAATCGTCGGCGCCGGCTTCGAGCGCGGCTTCGAGCATGGCATCCGGCGTCCCGGCTTCCGCCGGATATTCGATCTCGCCGACGCGGTCGAACATGAAGGACACGGCGCCCGTCTCGCCGAGATTGCCGCCATATTTGCTGAAGGTCGCCCGGACATCGCTCGCCGTCCGATTGCGATTGTCGGTCAGCGTCTCGACGATCACGCCGACACCGCCCGGCGCGAAGCCCTCATAGCGGATCTCTTCGTAGTTCGCGCCACCAGCCTCCTGGCTCTTCTTGATCGCGCGCTCAATATTGTCCTTGGGCACGTTCTGCGCACGGGCCGCGATGATGGCTGCCCTCAGACGCGGATTAAAGGTCGGATCCGGCAATCCCATCTTGGCAGCCACCGTGATCTCCTTGGAGAGCTTGGAAAACATCTTGGCGCGCTTTTTGTCCTGCGCGCCCTTGCGATGCATGATGTTCTTGAACTTGGAATGGCCTGCCATGTGAAATCCGTCGCAATCGCACCTGCCGCGGCAGCTCATCTCCGCCGCTCCGGTGCACAAGCTTATTGGAATGGGGTCTTATAAGCGCGGGCGTGGCGAAAATCCAGAGACACCAAGCAGAGCGCTACGCGTCGAGGGCCGCGGGCTCGATACGGCGCAGCGCGCCGCCTATGCGAAGCGGCTCGATACGCACCGCCAGGCCGGTCTCTTCACTCACGTCGACAACCACGCCGCAGAGGGTCGCTTCGCCCGTTGAGGGTTCGAACCGGCTGCTGGAAATCTTGCGCTGGAAGCGCTGTAGCGGCTCATCTTTTTGCATGCCGATAACGGAGATATAGTCGCCGCACATTCCGACATCGGTCATGAAGGCCGTGCCGCCAGGCAGAATGTGCTCGTCGGCGGTCGGCACATGGGTGTGCGTTCCGATCGCCGCCGTTACGCGGCCGTCGAGAAAATGGCCAAGCGCCTGCTTTTCGGAGGTGGTCTCCGCGTGGACGTCGACTATGATGGCGTCCGCCTTCGTCTTCAGCCCGCCTTCGCCGAGTTCACGGTCCAGCGTCTGAAACGGGCAATCGAGCGCGTCCATGAAGACGCGGCCCATCACCTGGACGATCATCACCTTCGCGCCGTTCGGCGCCTCGAAGACGCCCGCGCCGCGGCCCGGCGTTCCCGGCGGAAAATTTGCGGGCCGGAGAAGACGCGGCTGACGGTCGATGAACACCAGCGCCTCACGCTGGTCCCAGACGTGATTGCCGGTCGTGACGACATCCGCCCCCGCGTCGAGGAGGTCCAGGCAGATGCCTTCCGTGATGCCGAAGCCGCCGGCGGCGTTTTCCCCGTTGACGATGACAAAGTCGGCGTAGAGGCGAGTCTTGAGCTGCGGCAGCTCACGGCATACTGCGGCGCGGCCGGTACGTCCGACGACGTCCCCGAGAAACAGAATGCGCATTCAAATCCTTTCTATCGGCCGGATCGGCCCTGACGGCGTCAGGATCCAGTCAAGCCGCTGGTCGTGATCGCCGACCGGGACTTCTTCCACCTCTTGAGCGTCGAAGGCAAGGCCAATCGCGGCTATCGCGCCACTGGCGCGCAGCGCGGCAAGCGTCCGGTCGTAATGGCCACCGCCATAGCCGAGGCGGAAGCCGCGGCGATCGAAGGCGAGGAGCGGCACCAGGACGACAGACGGCGTGACGGACTCGCCATGGACCGCCTCGGGAATGCTGAACCGCCCGTTTTGGAGCGGCGCGCCGATGCTCCACTGGCGGAATTCCAGCGGCCCCGTACCGGCCACGACCGGCAGCGCGAGGCGCCAACCGTCTCGCGACAGCCGCTGCATTAGCGGCAGGCAATCGAATTCGGCGCGGACCGGATGGTATCCCGCGACGACGCCAGGTGCGACATGGAGATAGCCAAGCCCGATTCCGGCAACCTCCGCGGCAGCGGATTTCCTGATTTCTGACGCAATCGCGTTGCGCACGGCGCCAGCCTTCGCCCGCAGCACGCTCTTTTCGGTCTGAAGCTGATGATCGGAAGCCATTCAGGCTGCGTGAGCGGTCGGCGCGAAAGCGAATATCCGGGAAACACCAGGAACAGCGGAGCCGCGGCGACCGTCGATTATTCGATCCGCTGGGCCCTACTTAGTAGGTGGGCGCCGAATGTCCGGAACCAGGGCTCCGGTCAGGGTCAGCTCCCTATTGGATCTCATCGGCCCCGGGATTGAAGGTAAATCTAACGCGTCCCGCAGCTCCGTTTGCATTATCTGGTGAATCGCGGCGCAAATTCCAGTGGCTTGTTGAAGCGGGGACATGAGTCCACAACCGGAGCCGCTCAAAAGCTCATCTGGCGCGCAACAAATTCCTGATGGCCAGCACGAATAGCACGATCAGTGTGACCCCAAGCATGTTTTCGACGATCGCTGTCGTCGAGACGCTCAAAGGGACGCGCACGAGCGGTTGGCCGACCCCGTGAACGTTCTCGAATCCGTAAAGGCAGCCATAAACACGCCGTGCCGCATCCGGGCTTTCCCAGCCGAGAAAAAACAGCGAGTTCTTCAGTGATAGGAAAAGCGCTTCGCCGCTGGCACCGGAATCACCCGAAATACAGCCGCCGCCGGCAAAGAGATTGAAGATGCTCAGCACGAACCACCAAAGCGCCGACCCGATCCAGCCGAACAGGCTGCCCAAACCGGCGTCCGCGGGCCAGGACGGAAAGATCGGCGCGCCTTGTGCGACCGGGCCAGGCGCGGTGGCGAAATAGGCCGCGCGGCGCTCGCCGAGATAGATCAGCGAAAAGACGAGGATGGAAATGCCCCAAATCAGGGCGGGTCGGCCCAGCGAGCGGCCGAAATCGGAGACGCCGCCATAGAGCCATCCTGTCCAGAAACGCGCCATCCCGCGGCCCAGCGGCTTATCCTGCCAGAAGCGCCGGCAGCGTAGCTCCTGGGCGAAAAACTCGCCGTCGCGCTCATAGTCCCCGGTTTCGGTGGCAAGCTGGCGAAGCCGCCTGTATCTGGCCGCGTCCTCCGCATCGCCGCAGGCCTTAAGCACGCGAAGATAGCCGGGCCGCGGATCGGCTTCGACGCCTCCCGCCCATCTCGGCGAGAGCGAAAGCGGATCGGCGATCGTCATATTGTCGAGCCGAAGCGGCTCGCGGAAGCTGGCGTCGTAAAGGCTGGGCACCTGCTTGAAATGTGCGCCGGCCAGGACGAAGGCCGCCCGGCTCTGAACGGTGGAAAAGTCAGCGGGACCATCAAAATCGACGTTGTGGAAGCTTGCCCGGCCTTTGAAGCTCGCCTGAACGAAATTGGCGCCCGAGAGAAAGCGCGCGTCGGCGAAGGACGCCCTTTCCTTGAACTTCGTAGACGAAAAGTCCACCGATTGCCGGAAGACCGCCTTCTCGAAATTCGTGTTGCCGCCAAAGCCGCAGCCCAGAAAATCGACCGCCTTTGCGAAGCTCGCCGACTGGAACTCGGCACTCGCGGCAAACTTCGCTCCGCGAAAAATCACGGCCTCCAGGAATTGAGCCTCGCTGAAACGCGCATCGTGCTGGAAGCGCGCAGCCTGAAAAGTCGTATCGCCTCCGAATTTGGTGACTCTGAGCGTGGCATTACCGGCGAAAACCGTATCCTCGAAGCTGAGCGGCCCCTGAAACTCGGCTTCGCCCAGACGCGCCTCCCCGCGGAACTGAGCCTGAGCGAATTTGGCCGCGCCGATGAAGCGGGTTTTGACCAGACTGGCCGTGCCTTCGAAGCTGGCGTTTTCGAAGGTGCCGCTGGCCAGAAACTCGGCCTCGTCGAACCGGGCGTTGGCGCCGAAATGGGCCCGGATGAATTCCGCATTGCCGGTGAATTTGGCGCCACGAAAATCGGCACGCGCGGCAAACTGCGTCTTCTGAAAGCGCGCCGCCGGGACGAGCGGGCCGGTGGTCTCGCGCAGGAACTCGGCCTTCTCGAATTCCGCTACGGCTGCGAACGCGGCCTCGTCGAAATTGGCAAGATCGTAAAATTTCGTCTGCTTCAGATTGGCATCGCCGCCGAACCGGGTGCCCTGAAACTGAGCGAGCGAGGCGAAATGCACATTGGCAAAATTGGCCTTGCCGCGAAAATGCGCGCCGTTGAAGGCAGCCGGACCGGGAAATACGAAATTCTCGAATATCGCGTCGGACGGGAATTCAACGCCTGCAAACTCGGCCCTTGCCTCGGCGAGCCAGGCTTCGGTCTCCGGGTTGTGCCCCTCGCTGAACCAGTCGACCGACCATTTGCCTTCATCCTCCAGCGCTTGTTTGCGCTTGAGGATTTCCAATGCCCAGGCGTTCCACGCCTCCTCGCCCTTTCCCCAAAGCGTCTGGGTTTCTTCCTGGTTCATTCGCTCTGCCCCCCAAAGCGCTCCCCTTCTTACTGAAAAGAACCCGCAATGACAAAGCCGTATCGCGCGTCAGGGCACAGAAATTCTCTCGTGAGGTGCGCTTCGGTGTTAACACTGATGGTGCGTATGGGAAATAAAACAGAGATATGGCGACAATGTCCTCGCAGAAACCGGAATGCCGCGCGGCAACGGGCCAAGGAAAACAGCCACCCGCAGCCCGCGATCCGTTCAGCCATTGATCTTAGTGCGACGCGCAACGCGGAAGCCGCGTGCGTTTTCACCCGACGCGTGAGATGCGGAAGGCGGCGGACAATCACGGTCCGGCTTGTCTTCGAGCCAATCCCATCCTCCCGCCTTTCGCTGCCGCTGCCGATCGGCGCAGCGATCGTCCGCATCTACCGATCCACGCGTTCTGGCTCCAGGTGGCGAAAAGGGCAGCACCGCCCGATAAAGCTTGCCGGTTACATCCGAAAGCCATGCGGCGTAAAGGCTCGCGTCGTGCTCGCTGACCCCCACAACCGGCGCCAGCGGATCACCGCCGCCGGATCGATAGGGTGGGCAGGCGCCGTCCTGGACACAGATATTCCATTGCCTGACAGTCACCTCGGATTGGCTGATGGCCAGGGTCTCATTGCCCTCAACGGTCGAAGCGTGCCGCGTCAGCGACATCAGTGGGCAGTCTCTGCAATCCGAAAACGTGTTGGCCGGCTCGGCCTCGCCGGATGTGCCGACCTGTCCGCGCTCCAGCGGAGCGATCGAGCGTGGCCGCTCTTCTCCGCCCGCCGCAGCGTCTGCATTGCCGGGCTCTTTGAGCTCGGCGAGAAGCTGGGCCGCACCGCGAGCGCCGTTCGCTTTGTCGTTCAGAAGCTGATTGGGCCCGCCGTTGCTCTGCGGCGCCGTCCGGGTAGGTTGTTGAGCGCCGTCGTTTTCATTCTCTGCGACGGAGGCTGCCTTGCCGTGACTGGACGCGTTCGGAAGCGCCTCGGTGCGATCGGAACCGGCGGGCGCATGGCTGACCTGTGCGGCTTCGACGTCCTCGGCAGGCGCGCCTTGTGCCTGGGTCGAAGCGATTGCCGCCCCTCCGGATGGCTTGGTCGAGACGCTTTTTGGGTTATCGGGCTGGCTTTCGTTCTCGGCACTTGATGACGGCTGCGCACCGTTCTCATCAGTTACTTGACCGCTGTGCTGGTTCGACGATTCAGGGGCCGGCTTCTCACCGGAATCGCTCTGTCCGGTGGCCAACTCGTCGCCGATCTTTGCGCCCACGCTGCGCTCCTGCCGCACCGGGCTGACGGGCGCGGCGCCGGAATGGCTCCGGCCGAATTCGGCCATCGGAAACTCGCCCGAGATCGCGAACCAGGAGATCACGGCACTTGGCGCGATCAGGAGCAGCGCCAGCAGCGCGACCAGCCGGCCCCATTGCCGCCTCGTCGTCTTTTGACGCCCTTCACTGAAAGCGAGCCACTCATTGTAAGCCTGGCGGCGCCCGGCGTCCCTGACGGCATCATAGGCCTCGGTAACGCGCTTGAATTGGCGCTCGGCCTCTTCATCGCCTGGATTGCGGTCGGGATGATAATGCTTCGCCAGTTCGCGAAACGCCTGCTTGACCTCTTCGTCATTGGCATCCGGGCTGATGCCGAGGATCTCGTAGCAGTTTTCAGTGCCAATCGTCATCGGCCGCTAACCAGGATATCAAGGGGCGTATGGATCGCGCAGAAGCCAGAATGCAAACCGCACTGCACCGTCCGCGCTTTGGCCTCTATATAGCAAAGAGTCGGCACCGTCGTGGAGTCGAAGGGTTTGCTTAGCTGCATTTTGCCCGAGCGCCGTAGTAATCCGGCAGAACCTTCACATATCTTCGACGAAAAGATGATTTTCAAGGCAAATGGCTCGGCCGCCCACACGGCAGTTTCCTGCAACACCATACACACAGAGGCCGTACAGTGCCGGCGCATGCGACATGATGACCTCTTAAGACAACATCGATGTTTGGGAAAGCCCAAGCGGCCTAGCCGCCGGTCATGCTCATATGGCGAGCCACGGCCGGCCTATTGTGGCGGCGGTCGATGACGAAATCATGGCCCTTCGGCTTGCGGCCAATGGCCTCGTCGATCGCGGCCTCGAGCGGCGTGTTCGCCTCGCTCATCCTGAGCGGCGCGCGCAGATCCGCAGCGTCTTCCTGGCCGAGACACATATACAGCGTCCCTGTGCAGGTGATCCGGACCCGGTTGCAGCTTTCGCAGAAATTATGCGTCAGAGGGGTAATGAAGCCAATGCGGCCACCGGTCTCGTTGACCCGGACATAACGCGCCGGGCCGCCGGTTTTGTAGGGAATGTCTTCCAAAGTCCAGCGATCGAGCAGCCGGGCGCGGACAACGGACAGCGGCAAATATTGGTCGGTCCGGTCGCCATCGATATCGCCGAGAGGCATCGTCTCGATGAGGGTCAGGTCCATGCCGCGATCATGCGCCCAGACCATCATGTCCTCTATCTCGTCCTCGTTGATGCCCTTGAGCGCGACGGCATTGATCTTGACCGCCAGTCCGGCCGATTGCGCCGCCTCGATGCCCGCCATGACTTGACCGAAATCGCCCCAGCGGGTGATTGCTTTGAAGCGATCAGGACGCAACGTGTCGAGGGAGATATTCACGCGCCGCACGCCGTAGTCGTAAAGCTCTTGCGCGAAGCGCGGCATCTGGCTGCCATTTGTCGTCAGCGTCAATTCGTCCAGCGCGCCGCTGCCCAGGTGCCGGGACAGGGAGCGGAAAAGCGACATGATGTTCTTGCGCACCAGCGGCTCGCCGCCTGTCAGGCGCAGCTTGCGAACGCCCTTGGCCACGAAAACCGAGCAGAGCCGGTCCAACTCCTCGAGCGTCAGGAGATCCTTTTTCGGCAGGAAGGTCATATTTTCCGCCATGCAATAGACGCAGCGGAAATCGCAGCGATCGGTCACCGAAACGCGCAGATAGGAGATGGTCCGGCCGTAGGGGTCGACCATCGGCGCCCCCTGTCCGGCATCGAAGCCCAACGCGCTGGCTTCCTGGCTCCCTGGAATGTTGTCCCGCATCATAAGGAATCTCTCAGACCTTCGGCTCGCTTCGCTAGGGGTGTTTCACCCTGAATGTAGCATTGCGGGCCGATGTTTCAAAGCGCCGGCGGTGGCGAGGTCGAGCCGGTTCTGGCGCGTCGGGCCCGGCTTGGCGTGCTCCTTCAAGGATTTAGCCATGTCTTTGTTTCATCGTAATCCCATTTGGAAAAATGCTAGAACTGAATGCAAAATAGCCAAAGGGGTGCACCGATGTTGAACGAGCCGGTCTCGCCGCTTTCACCGCAGAAGCCTCGTTCGGGCAATCCGCCGATCCCCGACCAACCTTCCGACCTCGAGGCAGAGCGAACCGAACCGCCGATTCTCGACGCCGAACCGGTTATCCCCGCAATCGACCTGGTTTCGGAGGTGATTGCGGCGACCCGCGCAACGGGCAAAGGCGCCTTTGCGGTTATTCGCGACATGCTTTGGACGATGCGCCGATCGCCCGGCAAGCTGTCGATCGATGACTATTGCTATTATCGTCTTTGGGACGAAAACCTCGCGCCCGGCGAAGCGAAGCTGGATTTTGTCGGCCGTGGGCTTGAGCAGACGCTGCATATGATCACGGCCGATCCGATCTGGATCGGTGTCTTCCACGATAAGCTGCTGAACTACCATGTGCTGCAAGAGGCCGGCTTTCCAGTGCCGGAAACCATTGCGCTTTACAGGCACAACGCCGCTCTGCCCAGATTGAGATGTCTGCCGGATCCGCAGGCGCTGGCGCAATTCCTGGGAGAGCCGGGTGCGACACCATGGTTCGGAAAGCCGGTGACAGGAATGCGGTCGGCAGGAACGGTGCGCGCGGAGGCCTATGATCCAAGCTCGAACGAGATGGTTTTCGCCGGCGGCAGGCGCGCAACGCCAGACGCGTTCGTTGCGGCGCTCGAACGTTACGCAACCGACGGCTATCTGTTTCAGAAGATCTTGGCGCCGCATCCAGAGATCGGACGTCTTACGGCAGGCCATCTCGCCGGGGTGCGGCTCATCGTGCTGCTCGAACGCTCCGGCCCATCACTTCATCGGGCGCTGCTGAAAATCCCGGTAGGCGGCAACATTGCCGACAATTTCTGGCGCACCGGCAATCTGCTAGCCGCCCTGGACAGCGAAAGCGGACGGATCACCCGCGCGGTCTTCGGTGTCGGCCAGGCGATGCAGGAGGTCGAGGTGCATCCCGACACCGGCATTGCGCTCAGCGGCGTGCAGATGCCGGATTGGGGCCAAACGGTGGAGATCTGCCTCTCGGCCGCGACGCTTTTTCCGCGCATCCGGATGCAGGCCTGGGACGTGGCGCTCTGTGCCACCGGGCCGGTCATCGTCGAAGCCAATGTCGGCGGCGATTTCAATCTGCCGCAAATCGCGCATGGCAAAGGAATGCTCACGGCTGAGTTCCGGGCTTTTCTCGTCGGTTGCGCGGCAGAACGCGGCGGGGCGATCCGCAGGGCCGCCAAACGATTCAGGCCGGCGAGGGTATGAGGCTGCCCGTCCGGTCGATCCGCTCAAGGAGCGGCGAAATAGCGCTCTAGAAACCGCTCGAAAATTTCGGTGAGCATCTCGAGGTCCGAAACGGGCGTGTTCTCATTGACCTTGTGAATGGTCGTGTTGACCAGCCCGTATTCGACCACGGGGCAGATATCCTTGATGAACCGCGCGTCGGAGGTGCCGCCGTCTGTCGATGATCCCGCCTCCAGGCCCGTGATTTCGCGCGAGACATCGCGCAGCATCTGGACCCATGGACCCGGCTCGGTCAGGAACACATCCGCGTTCGACTCGAAAGCCAGCTCATAGGACAGCCCAGTGCCGGCCAATGCTCCATCGATGAGCGCACGCAGTCGCGCGGCGAGCGAATCCGCGCTGTGCAAATCGTTGAAACGGACATTGAACTGCGCGCTTGCCTTTGCCGGGACGACGTTCACCGCGGGATTTCCGGTGTCTACGCTCGTGACTTCGAGATTCGACGGCGCGAAATTTTCGGTCCCGTCATCGAGCCGCTCGTCGATGATCCGCTTAAGCGCTGCAATGAGCCCGGTCAGCGGATTCCGCGTCTGATGCGGATAGGCGACATGGCCCTGCACGCCGCGGACAGTCAGACGCCCGGTCAGGCTGCCGCGCCGGCCGACCTTGATGGCCTCGCCCATTCTGCTCGGATGAGTTGGCTCGCCGAGGACGCAATGATCCGGCCGCTCGCCGGCTTCGCGCATCCATTCGACGACGGCGCGCGTTCCGTTCACCGCCGGGCCTTCCTCGTCGGCGGTGATGAGAAAGCTGATCGAACCGTTTGGCCGGCCATGCTTTTCCAGATAGCGGAACACCGCCGCCATCATTGCGGCAACGCCGCCCTTCATGTCGCAGGCGCCGCGTCCGAACAGCGCGCCATTGCGGATCTCGGCCGCGAAAGGCGGCGAGGTCCACGCCGCCTCATCACCGGGCGGGACCACGTCGATATGACCGGCAAAGCACAGATGCGGAGAGGCGTCGCCAATACGGGCGTAAAGATTGTCCACAGCTGGTGGCCCGCCACTATCGAAGGGGAGCCGCCGGCAGGAGAAGCCGGCGCGAGCAAGCTGCGTTTCCATGTAATCGAGGGCGCCGCCCTGGTCGGGCGTGACGCTGCGGCAGCGCACCAACGCGACGGCGTGAGCGACAGGGTCGAGGTCGTTCTTCATGGGCGCACAGCTTCCGCCGGCGTGGCCGCCTGAGCAAGCACGATCTTCTGCCAGATCTTGCGGCTGAGATTCGTAGCCAGTTCCTCGACATCGTTGACGGCCGAGATCACGGTTGCGTCGGGAAAATGCTGCGCATAGAGCGCCGCCAGCTTGCCGGTCAGCGACAGCATTTCCGAGCAATAGTCGAGGTAGCGCAAAAGCTGCTCATTGGTCAGATCGCGCACAGGCGAGGACGGCGTTCTCGCTTTGCCGGCCACCGAGGTGGGGTCCTTGGTAAGCTGATGCATGTCGATAACGTGGGCGATGGCGCGCAGGCGATAGAGGCCCCGCAAGGCCTTCTCCCGCTTGTAGCGGCTCTCGAGCCGGACGAAGAACGCGATGAAGAGACCGGAAAGCAGCAGGATATTGAACGCCGCGTCAAGCGCCTGGGTAAATTCCGTGAACGCCAAGGCGCCCTCGAAAGAGAGGTGGTAGTAATCGATCAGCAGGTAGAAGCCGTAAGCCGCGGCAAGGATCGGCAGGACCGACAGGATCCGCAGGCCCCATTGCGGCTCGCGGAGCGAGGCGGCCTCCCGCGCGGTCGGACGCGCAATGTCGACGAGGTGCGAGACCGTCTGCGTCAGTCCCCTCGTCGGAAAACGCTCAGCCACCCGGTTTCGCAGCTCGCCGAGCTGTCTGATGATCGCGCGGTCATCGAGCGTCTGAAATTCGAGATTGACTGCCATTAACGGTTGATCGTGCGAGGAGGAATCAAGCTTAGAGATCGAATGCGTCGAGAAGAAGCGCGTTGATCCGTCGGCTGTCGAACTGCGTCTCAGCCAATTCCCGGCTTGCCCTGGCCATCGCTGGAATGAGATCGGGACGTAAAAGCAGGCGCGCCATGGCGCCGGCAAGCGCGGATGGATCCCCTGACGGTACGATCATCCCGTTCTTGCCTTCTCGGACGACCACCCGGCAACCTCGCGATGTCGACGTGATCACGGGACGGCCCATCGCGATCGCCTCCAGCAGCGCTTGAGGGATCGCATCGCCCTTTGCGGGGAGCACAAAGACGTGAGTTTTGGCAAGGAAGGCGCGAGGATCGGCTTTCGGGCCGAGATATTGGACGACGTTGCGATAGCGCTTCAGCTCCGATAACGGAAAGCCGTTGGCCCCGCGGATTTCGGGTCCTGCGACGAGACATTTATAGTGGCCCGGCTTGGCTTTCAGGTAGCGCGCGGCTTCGCAGAACTCGGCGATGCCAAATCGCCTGTCGAGCGGCCCGGCGTAAAGAAACATCACGCCGCGGTCGATCGGTGGGAGCGGAGCCTCTGGGAAATACCCCAGAGGAATGCCGCTGCCGTTCATCGGAAACTGGCGCAGGCGCTGCGGCAGCAGATTGTGAAGCTCCAAGAGCTTGTAATTCTCCTCGTTGAAGAACACGGCGGTGTGGCTGAGCGAGAATGCAAGCCTGAGCAAGGTTTTTTGGAGTTGGCGCTGTGCCTTTGATGCGCGATCCGGCGCTTCCTCGAAGCCGCGGCCAAGCTCGCCGATCATCGCCACGATGTGAGGAACTCCCGCAATCCGCCCGGCGATACCGGCAAGGGCGGCGCCCTTGGGTGAGAAGCCTGCGACAATGTCCGGCCTGAACTTGCGAAAGCTGCGGACAAGGCGCGTGATGGCAAGCTGGTCGGCTAGCGGCGAAATGCCCTGCCGGAAGGCGGCAAGAGGACGAAGGTCGGCGCGCAAGCGCATGAGCGTTTCCGAAGCACGGTCGTCGCCGAGTTCGGGGGCATAGCACAAGATATCATGGCCGCGCACGCCGATCTCGTGGATCAGCGATCCGAGGGTCACCGCCAGCGAGGCGCGGGACGGTGCGACGAGTACAACCCGCTTCGGTTCAATCTGCGGCAGGACCAATGGAGACCGGATCGCCGGCTGCTGCCGGGCAAACCGCGCATAATCGCTGTCGAGCTGCCATCCCGGCTCGCCGCGCATAATCCCCCCTCAGTCACACAGCAGCGCAATTGACGCGCCGGTGGATTCCCGGCCACTCCGGCGCCGGTTATGCGCCGAAAGCGTTAACAAAACGCGGCTGGCATTGCCCCGCGCCACCATAGGCCAATTGAGGGCAAAGTGGAACGCTTTCGTGGCCGCATGAGCGTACCGGCGGAGCGGGAATTGCTTGCATCCAATACGTGCAGGGCGAAGGGCGAGCCCTTGCTCGGAGCTACCAAATTGATCGAAGCCGTGATTTGTATCCCTTTACGATATTTACCTTATCCGTAATTCCATCGCCTTTAAGAGAAAGTTCTTGAACATCAAAAACCGGCCTGCTAGACAACCTATGGTTGCATTCTCGGATGCAACCAGTTGCCTGCCGAAAGGCAGGATAGCGGGGTAACTCTCTTGAAGAGATGCTGGAAACGGCATCTCTTCTTCTCTTATTTGACAAGAATTCTCTAATGGGCCAAAAAAAATGCCCCGGCGCGGGGTTTGCCGGGGCACTCCAAAGAGGGCGTTCACAGAAATTCCGCGAACTGGTCTATGGTCATGTAGGCTCATGGCAGATTTGTGACAATCATCACGGCTACCGAAAAAGATTCGCGCAGCTTCAACTTTTGTGCAGACTTATCAACAAGATATTGAACCGTGTGTCCATCTATGTGGGGCCGCCGCATCACCACTTGTGGTGTTTTCTCAAGGTTCGTTCCGCAATTTCTTGTACTTTCTGAGGTTTTAATGCGGACGGATTGGATGTCCTTAATAAAATCGCCGAGGGGGGTTCATTTTTTTTGAGCCGGCCGCTGAGTTTCCATAACCAGGAACACCGCGAGCCGCCTCGGCCCGTGAGCCCCGCGAATGAGCATCTGCTCGATATCCGCGGTCGCGGAGGGGCCGCTGACAAAATTCACCGTGCGCGGCAGCCGGCCTCGCCCGTAGACAGCGCGCAGCGAGTTCCAAGCCTCCTCGTAAGACCCAGCGAGATTGTCCGCGAGCAGGATCACCAGATGCGTTTCCGGCAGGAAATTCAGCGTCGACGGGTTCTCGGGGCCCGATGTGAGGATCAGCGTTCCGCTTTCCGCGGCACCGGTCGCCGCCCGGCTTAGCGACGCCGTGTCGGAGCCCTGCGCCGGGCCGGTTTCGCGCTCGATCAGCGTGCCGTCCCAGTCGAGGTCGGCGATAATAGGATCGGCGCCGTGCCGAAGGCGGGCCGGCAGATTGAATTCGGCAAGCTGATCGGCGATGGCGCGAGGCAATTCGGCGAGTGTCGCAACCGTCTGTACCACGGCGCCTTGCGCCTGCAGCATGGCCTTGAATTGTTCGATCAGTTCCGCGCGTGGCTGGCGCGCCCGGCTCGGGATCAGGCCGTCCGGGCTTCGCTCCAGCCGTGCCCGTACCTGGCCGCGCCGACCCGGCTCGTCACCCCTCGCGCCCAGCGATTTACGGATGGCCCCAATAATGGCGGTGCGGGCGTTTGCATCGTCGCTCACAGGCTCATCTCCGCTTCGCGTCTGCGCTTGTTCAATTCTGCCCGCCAAAGATTATGAAAGGTCCGCCCGGCCGGCGCGGGTAGATCGCGGTGATGCAGCCACCCGCCCGCAAGCGGCAGCCAGCGGAAAGCGCCGCGCGCCTTGCCCCATTCGCCGAGAAGCCCGATCAGAGGGCCGGTCGCAAGACGGTAGAGCTTCGGGCGCTTGGCGGCAAACGCCCATGCCCGGACTGCCATCCGCTGCAGCCACGGGCTGTCGCCCTGCGCGAATTCGCGCTCACGCCAATGGCGCATCATCTTCGGCAGTGGGATCTTCATCGGGCAGACGGCCTCGCAGCGTCCGCAGAAAGACGAGGCGTTCGGCAGATGCCCCGCCTCATCGACGCCGATGAGTTGCGGCGTCAGCACCGCGCCCATCGGTCCGGGATAGACCCAGCCATAAGCGTGTCCGCCGACGGCGCCGTAAACCGGGCAGTGGTTCATGCAGGCCCCGCAGCGGATGCAGCGCAGCATGTCCTGAAACTCCGAGCCGAGCATTTCCGAGCGGCCGTTATCGAGCAAAACGACGTGATACCCTTCCGGGCCGTCAGGGTCACCGGGACGTCTCGGGCCGGTCGAGAATGTCGTATAGATCGAGATTTCTTGGCCGGTCGCCGAGCGGGCGAGCACGCGCAGGATGGCGCTGACATCCGACAAAGTCGGCACGATCTTCTCGATGGTCGTCAGAACGATGTGAATGTGCGGCAAAAGCTGCGTCAGGTCGCCATTGCCTTCATTGGTCACGATGACCGAGGTGCCAGTCTCAGCGATCAGGAAATTCGCGCCGGTGATCCCGACATCGGCGGCGAGAAACCGGTCGCGCAGAATGCCGCGCGCTTCAGAGACCAGCTCCGTGGGTTCCGCCAGCGAGCGGTTTTCCGGCAAATGCTTGTGCACGCGGCGGAAATCCGCTTCGACCTCGTCCCGGCTGAGATGAAATACCGGGGCGATGATATGGCTCGGCCTGTCATGTCTGATCTGGACGATATATTCGCCGAGGTCGGTTTCCGCGACTTCAAGCCCCGCGGCTTCGAGCGCGGGGTTGAGGCCGACCTCCTCGGCGACCATCGATTTGCCCTTGGTGACGAGCTTTGCGCCCGCCTCTCTGCAAATATCGATGACGATTCTGCGCGCATCCTCAGCGGTCGCGGCCCAATGAACCTTGCCGCCCGCCTCGGTGACCTTTTGCTCATAAGCCTCGAGATAGAGGTCGAGATTCGCAAGCGTATGGTTCTTGATGTCTTTGGCCTGCTCGCAGAGTGCATCGAACTCCGGCAGCAGGCTCCGCGCCGCAAGCCGGCGGGCGATGAAGCCGGTCTGTGCCCGGCCGAGCGCGCGTTGAAGCTGCACATCGTTCAGCGCATGGGCGGCGTTTTCCTTGAAATTGTGCGAGGTCGATTGCACGCGGCGGCCCCTCAGTAAACCCGGCTTCGGCAGCTCGCCGGCGGTCCTTCATACATCTTGTAATTATGCGCGCCCATTCCGCGGCGCTAGTCTTTCGACGCGATCGGCGGAGCATCCGTGACCCCGGCTAGAATTTCCGCGACATGGCGGACACGCAGCGCCGAGCCTGTTCGCGACAGCTTTCCGGCGATATTCATCAGGCAGCCGAGATCGCCGCCGAGCACCAGATCCGCCCCGGTCTGCGTCAGCGCCGTAGCCTTGGCGGTAACCATGGCATTGGAAATATCGGGATATTTGATCGAGAAGGTTCCGCCGAAGCCGCAGCAGACTTCGCGGTCATCCGCCTCGACAAGCCTCAAGCCCTCGACAGTCTGCAACAGCGCGCGCGGCTGCTCAACCGTCCCCATCTCGCGCAGGCTCGAACAGGAGTTGTGATAGGTCGCCGTGCCGGAATATTTCGCGTGGACGGCGGAGACACGCAGGACATCTGTTAAGAAGGCGATCAGCTCGAAGCTGCGGGAAGCGAGGTCCTTGGCGCGCGGCTCCATCTCAGGATCGTCCTCGAACAGCATCGGATAATGCTTGCGCAGCATTCCCGCGCAGGATCCTGACGGCGCTACGACATAATCGAAGCCCTGAAATGCCTCGATGACCTGGCGGGCGATGGCTTTCGCATCGCCTCGATCGCCGGAATTATAGGCGGGCTGGCCGCAGCAAACCTGAGTCTCGGGGACTTCGACCTCGCAGCCGGCGCCTTCGAGCAGCTTGATTGCCGCAAAGCCGACCGACGGCCGGAAGAGATCGACAAGACAGGTGACGAAAAGCCCAACCCGCAAGGGACGCGTTTCATTGCTCATGAAACGGTCTTATGAAAACTGCCCGATCTCGGCAAGGACGAGTTTCGCACTCCCGGAGCCACCGAGACGGCGGATCACTCCGCCGCCCGCAGACGCGGCTTTGCCGCTACAGTCCTGTCGGCGCCGCCCCCGAGCTCGACATCCTGGTCCCAATAGGGTGTCGGGCCAAAGCGCTGGGCCAGAAAATCGACGAAGAGCTTCAGCTTCGCAGGCAGGAACTGCCGGCTGGGATAGACCGCGTAGACGGCAACTCCCGGTGTCTCCCGATATTCGGGCAGGACAATCTTCAGCCGTCCGCTCTTCAACTCGTCGCTGACAGCCCAGGTGGAGCGCATCGCGATGCCGAGCCCGCTAAGCTGGGCTTCGTGCAGCACGTCGCCCGAGTTGGATCGCAGATTGCTGGTGATCTTGACCGTCGCCATTCCCTCCGGGCCGGACAGCCGCCAGACATTCTGATAGCCGAGCGCAAGGCAATTGTGCTTGCCGAGATCGGTGAGCGATTTGGGCGTGCCATGGCGCTCAAGATAGTCCGGCGTTGCGCAGATCACCCGGCGGCAAGGCGCGAGCTTGCGGGCGACAAGGCTGGAATTGTCGAGCTCGGCGATACGGATCGCCAGATCGATGCCTTCTCCGACGATGTCGAGCACATCGTCACTCAGCACCATCTCGATCATCAGATCGGGATGTCTCTGCATGAATGTGGTAAGGTTTGGCGCAATATGCTTTCGCGAGAATCCAATGGGCGCGGTGATCCGCAGTGTCCCGCGCGCTTTCATGCTCAATTGCGATACGAAGGATTCAGCCTCCTCGATCGCCTTGAGAATCTTGACGACGCGCTCATAAAAGCCTTCACCGGTTTCCGTCAGCTTCAACTGCCGGGTGGTGCGTTGAAAAAGTCGAGCGCCGAGCCGTTCTTCCATATGGCTGATGCGCTTACTGACAACGGCAGGAGACAGGCCCATCTCGCGCCCAGCGGCGGACATATTGCCAGCCGCGGCGACACGGGCGAAGATCTCGAGGTCAGTTATCGGTGTGAGCGGCACGCGGTGTTATCTCCGCCTGTTGTAACCAAGTGATGAATTTGTGCGCCTGCGGGATAGTGTTGGATGATTATAGGGCTGTCAATGCCGCATTCGTGTCAAAACTCACACATGATGCGGCAATCGGCTCATCCCGGTTAACGGCAATGTAGCACGCGAACGGCTAAAAAGGGCGAAGGAAACAATATGTCCGGCATTTCCATTCTCGAACCACGGGCCGAAATCCTCAGCCGGAGGGATGCCCTCACCAACTCTCTCAAGAAGCTGCTTCCGGCGCGCTTTGTCGTTGCGGACGAGGCCGGCCGGCGCGCTTTCGAGACGGACGCGCTGACCGCTTACAAGACGCTGCCGCTGGCGGTCGTCCTGCCGAGTTCGACGGAAGAAGTCAGCCGCGTTCTCAATTTCTGCCAGCTCGCCGGAGTCCGTGTCGTCGCGCGTGGCGCCGGCACCTCGCTTTCAGGCGGCGCTCTGCCGCTGGAAGACTCGATCGTCCTCGGTCTGTCGCGCATGAACCGTGTCCTCGAAGTCAATCTGGAGAGCCGGTACATCCGGGTGGAGACCGGCATCACCAATCTCGCCGTGTCGCGGGCGGTCGATCCGTCCGGCTTTTTCTACGCCCCGGATCCGTCGAGCCAGCTCGCCTGCACGATCGGCGGCAACATCGCCATGAATTCTGGCGGCGCCCATTGTCTGAAATATGGCGTCACAGTGAATAATGTATTGGGTCTAAAGATGGTGACGATGAACGGAGACGTCATCGAATTCGGCGGCCCGCATCTCGACGCGGCGGGCTACGACTTCCTGCCGTTCATCGTCGGCTCAGAGGGCCAGTTTGGCGTGGTGACGGAGGCGACGCTGCGCATCCTTCGGCACGCCGAAGGCGCGCGGCCGGTGATGATCGGCTTCCGCTCCAATGAGGCGGCCGGAGCCTGCGTCTCGGCGATCATCGGCCAGGGCATCGTGCCGGTCGCCATCGAGTTCATGGATAAGCCCGCGATCAAGGTCTGCGAAGACTTCGCCCACGCCGGGTATCCGCTCAATGTCGAGGCGCTGCTGATCATCGAGGTAGAAGGATCAGAGGACGAAATCGCAGCGCTACTGACCCGGATAGAGGACATCGCCTCTGAATTCGACCCGAAGGTCATCAAGGTCAGCCAGAGCGAGGAGGAGTTGGCCGCAATCTGGAAGGGCCGTAAGGCCGCCTTCGGGGCCATCGGCCGGATTTCGGACTATTACTGCATGGACGGGGTCATCCCGCTCGCCAAGCTGCCGCAGGCTTTGACCGGCGTCGCGGAGCTTTGCCGCAAGCACAATCTCGAAGTCGCCAATATTTTCCACGCCGGCGACGGCAATCTGCACCCGCTCATTCTCTATGACGCCAATGACGAAGAGGAAAAGGCGCGCGCGGAGCATTGCGGCGAGGAAGTTCTCAAGCTTTGTGTCGAGCTCGGCGGCTGCCTGACCGGCGAGCATGGCGTCGGCATCGAGAAACGTGAGTTGCTCAGCACCCAATTCAACGCGGTGGACATCGCCCAGCAGATGCGCGTAAAGAGCGTTTTCGATCCGGACTGGCTGCTCAATCCGGGCAAGGTGTTCCCGCTGAAGGCACAAGAGGCGTATCTGGCCCGTGTACGTTAACGAGACCTACCTGCCGCCCAGCGAGGACGAGCTTGCCGGCCTGATCCGCCAGGCCGCCGAGCAAAAGCTTCCCGTCGAGATCTGCGGCAATCGGACCAAGCGCCTGATCGGCCGTCCGATGCAGGCGGCGACGCGCGTTTCGACGAGCGAGATGCGCGGCGTGACGCTCTACGAGCCGACCGAACTCGTGATTTCGGCGCGAAGCGGAACGCCGCTCGCCGAGATCGAGGCGCTGCTCGATGAGCACGGCCAGGAGTTCGCCTTCGAGCCGAATCATCTGGAACGCCTGACCAATGGCGAACCGGACGCGCAGCCGACGATCGGCGGCATCGTTTCGACCAACAGCTCCGGCCCGCGGCGCATCCTGCGCGGCAGCGCGCGCGACCAGCTTCTCGGCATGCGTGCCGTTAACGGCCTCGGTGAAATCATCAAATCCGGCGGACGGGTGATGAAGAACGTCACCGGCTACGACCTGGCGCGCGGCGTCGCCGGCACCTGGGGAACGCTGGCGATCCTCAGCGAAGTTACGCTGAAAGTCCTGCCGAAGGCGGAAGAGACGCGTTCGCTGATCTTCCTCAACCTGCCGGACGAGGCTGCGGTCAATGCGATGTGCCGCGCCATGGGCAGTCCCTTCGAGGTTTCGGGTACCGTTCATGTGCCCGCCGCTTTCGCCGAGCGGCTCAGCAATCCTGACATCGCCAAGCTTGGCCAGTCCATAACGGCGCTGCGCCTGGAGAATTTCTCCTCGGCTCTCGACTACCGGATTGCGCGGCTGCATGACGATCTGAAGCCCTTCGGCGCCATTTACGAGCTGGACGATGCCCGCTCGCGGAGCTTTTGGAATGACATCCGCGCTCTTACATTTCTTGGAGGGAGCGATTGGCCGCTCTGGCGCATCACCGCCGCGCCGGACCGTGCGCCGAAGCTCGTCAGCGCGCTCCGCGCTCACCTTGAGTGTCAAGCCGCCTATGAATGGTCCGGCGGACTAATCTGGCTCGAAGTCTCACCCGCGACCGATGCAGGCGCCACGGTGCTACGCCGGATCATCGCCGAATTTCAGGCGGACGCGATGCTGGTTCGCGCCAGCCAGGCTTCCAGAGCGGCCGTCGACGTGTTTCAACCGCTGCCGGAGACCAACATGGCCCTCATCCGGAGGCTCAAGGAAGCCTTCGACCCGCACAGGATTTTGAATCCCGGTCGCTTGTATGCCGGCATCTAGGACAACTTATGGAAACGCATTTCACGCCGCAGCAGCTTGCCAATCCCGCCCTGAAGGAGGCGAACGATATTCTGCGGCGCTGCGTGCATTGCGGCTTCTGCACCGCCACCTGCTCGACCTATGTGCTGCTGGGGGATGAGCGGGACAGCCCGCGGGGGCGGATCTATCTCATCAAGGACATGCTGGAGAACGACCGCAAGGCGTCGAACGAGGTCCGCTTTCATATCGACCGCTGCCTCTCCTGTCTGTCCTGCATGACCACCTGCCCAAGCGGTGTCGATTACATGCATCTGGTCGATTTCGCCCGCGTGCGCATCGAAGAAACGGCGAGCCGTCCGATCAAGGACCGGATCATGCGCCAGCTGGTCCAGGCTGTTCTGCCGTATCCGGGCCGCTTCCGCTCCGCGCTCATGCTAGCGCTGCTGGCCAAACCGTTTCGCGCCGTATTCCGGCATCTCGGCTTGAAAGAGCTGGCGGCGATGGTGGGCATGGCACCCGTCGCGAGCGGTAGGCGCGCCGAGTTCTCCGGACCCCAGACCTTCCGCGCGCAAATGGGCCGCCGCGCGGCGCGGGTCGCGCTGCTGTCGGGCTGTGCGCAGCAGGTGCTGCGGCCGCAGATCAATGATGCGGCGATCCGGCTTCTGACCTCTCAAGGCGTAGAAGTCGTGCTGCCGAAGGGCGAGGGCTGCTGCGGCGCGCTCGTCCATCACATGGGCCGCGAAGAGGACGCGCGGGACTTCGCCCGCCGCAATATCGTCGCCTGGGAGGCGGCGATGGAAGAAGCGCCGCTCGACGCCATTCTGGTGACGGCCTCCGGCTGCGGCACGACGGTCAAAGATTACGGCCACATGCTGGCCCAAGACTCCGAATTCGCCGAGCGGGCCGAGCGCATCAGCGTTCTGGCGAAGGACATCACCGAATTCCTCGCCGATACCATCGATCTCGGCGCGCCCGCCGGCTGGTCGGACATCCGCGTCGCCTATCATTCGGCCTGCTCCATGCAGCACGGACAGCGCGTGACCGAGCAGCCGCGCCGGCTGCTGCGCGAGGCCGGTTTTTCCGTCGCCGAGATCCCTGAGGGGCACATCTGCTGCGGCTCGGCCGGAACCTACAACATCTTTCAGTCCGAGCTGGCGGGCGAATTGCGCGACCGCAAGCTGGCCAATATCGCCGCGACAAAGCCGGACTGCATCGCCGCCGGCAATATCGGCTGCATCAATCAGCTCGCCGGTCCCGACGCGCCGCCGGTCGTCCACACTGTCGAATTGCTCGATTGGGCCTATGGCGGCAAATGCCCGGCGGAGATCGCCCATCTCAGCGGCCGCATGCGCCTGATGTCGGATGTATTCGGCAGGCAGGCAGCGGACGCGGCGGCTTGATGCCCACCGCTCAGCTGACGATGCTTTAATGCCGTCAGACCAGCGACCGGTAGATCCGGAAATCCATCGGGCTGAGCAGCTTCAGCTTCATTCGCTCGGCAAGCGGCGGCTCGATCTGGTCGAAGATATTGTCGCCGGCCAGCACTGTCTGATCATCGACATTTTCGAGCACCACGTAAACTCGCCGCGGGCTCTGTCGATAGGTCTCGCGCACATAGCTCATGATGCCGGGGATCATCTGCTCGCGCCAGGCGCTCGAAAAATAGATGATACAAGGTTGGTCCGGCAGCCGAATCCCGTCAACGTCGCCGCGCAGGCAATCGATATTCCGGCAGATCATGCGGGAACGGGGATATTGCGCGACATTCATCTGCAGGTCGTCGAAGATCTGCGGGTCGTATTCATAGGCGATGATACGGTTCAGATTCCATTTCGACGCCAGCAGCGATGCCCGTCCCCGTCCGGCATGCATGTCGATGAAGGCGAACTGCCGGAGGTCGCTCGGCATCATAGACATGACCCAATTGAATACCGACGCAGGCACCGGCCCGTCATAGTGAATCCCGCGCTCGGGTGCCGGATCGATGATTTCGGCCTTGCGTGTGGGCACGAAGAACAGGCCTTCGAGCTTGCGGTCCGCGATCCGCGTATGGCCGAAGACGAGCGCATGGCTGTAGCGCTTGCGGATTTCGCGTCGCCGCAGGTTCCTGGCGAGCCACATGGCGCTATTGATGACCGCAGGGGCGGCCTTGGTGCGGACAAGCGTCCAGACACGCGAGGCCACGCCTGGGCCCGTCCGGACCTTTTCCGGGCGATCGGGCTTTCGCGACGGCAAGGCGTCCGAGGTTGGCGAACCGGCATCCGCGAGCATCGGCGCCCCGCCAGGCGGCGACGGAAATTCGACAACCCGGTTCTCGGGGTGGCGCTCGGGGTAAGGCTGGCGACCGGCTGGTCTTGGGGGCTGCGGCGGCATCTGCTGGCCGCTCGGAAGCGGCGGCGGGGCGGATGGCTCGCGCTCCTGCTGCCAATATGGGCTCGGCTCTGGCGGGGGCGGCTGGTCCGAGCCCTGTTGGGCGGAGCGGCGCTCATCTCCCGGATAGCGCGAGGGGCGCGGCTCCCGGTTCGCATTCAGGGCACGTGCGGCAATCTCGGTCAGAGACGGCTCCTCCGGTGGATGTGGAGGCAGGACGTCGTCATAGGATGTACGCGAAAAGCGGCTATAACGCTGCTCGGGCCTTCGCGGCCTATCGCTGGTCATAAGATCATCCCCCTTCCGAAAATTATGGGAGGGTAAGATGAACTTGCGGCAGACAAAAGGCAGACGGCGGACACTTGCCTTAATAATGACACAATTGTGCTCCGGAGGCCGCTGCAAATATCACAGTCGGCTCCGAATTTATCGCGCAAGGCTGCGCTATCCGCAACAACCCTTAGAAGAGAAAGCGAACCGGTAGGCCCGCTTCTTCGTCAACTCTCAAACGCTGCTAATTCTTCGATTTGTCAACCAGCGCCCGCTCGGCGATCCATGGCATCATTGCCCGCAGCTTTTTGCCGATCTCTTCCATCGGGTGGGCCGCGCTCTTGGCGCGCATGGCCTTGAAGCTCGTCTGATTGACCCGGTTTTCCAGCATCCAGTCGCGCGCAAACCGGCCCTCTTGAATGTCCTTCAGGGCGCCTTTCATGCGCTCCTTGGTGTCGGCGTCGATGATGCGCGGGCCGGTGACATACTCACCATATTCGGCAGTGTTGGAGACCGAATAGTTCATATTGGCGATGCCGCCTTCATAGATCAGATCGACGATCAGCTTAACCTCATGCACGCATTCGAAATAAGCCATTTCCGGCGAGTAGCCGGCCTCGATAAGCGTCTCGAACCCCGCCCGCATCAGCTCGACCAGGCCGCCGCACAGCACCGTCTGCTCACCGAATAGATCGGTCTCGCACTCTTCCTTAAAGGTCGTCTCGATGATGCCGGCGCGCCCACCGCCGATAGCCGACGCATAGGAGAGCGCGAGCTCATGCGCATTTCCGCTCGCGTCCTGGGCCACCGCGATCAGGCAGGGAACGCCGGCGCCGCGCTTATATTCGGAGCGCACCGTGTGGCCCGGCCCCTTCGGCGCAACCATGGCAACGTCAAGGCCCGGGCGCGCCTCGATCAGATTGAAATGCACATTGAGGCCATGCGCGAAGAACAGCGCGGCGCCGTCCTTCATCGTGCTATGCAGATGATCGCGATAGATATCGCCCTGCAACTCGTCTGGCGTCAGCATCATCACCACATCGGCCCAGCTGCCGGCCTCGGCCACGCTCATCACTTTGAGCTTTTCCGCCTGCGCCTTCTTTGCAGATCCGGAGCCCTCCCGCAAAGCGACGACCACATCCGCGACCCCGGAATTGCGCAGGTTCAGCGCATGCGCATGCCCTTGCGAGCCGTAGCCGACAATGGCGACTTTCTTGCCCTTGATCAGATTGAGATCGGCGTCACGATCGTAGTAAACGCGCATGGTCTTCCCCTCGCTTGGGAGTTTCGCTGCAGCCTCATGGCTTGTTCAGGATGGGGTCGGGCGGGACACTCTTCCTAGACTTTGGCGCGTGTTATAACGGATGGCGACCCGCAATCAAAGGTTTAGATTGGCCCTCGTGGACGGAGGTCTATCGCGATGCAGCATGGCGGCGATCTGAGCGAAGCGGCCAAACGTTTCGGCCGCGCGCGGTCCGATTGGCTGGACCTGTCGACCGGCATCGGTCCGCTCCCCTACCCGTATGAACCTCCGACCGCCGAGGCTTGGCGGAAGCTGCCGCAGGCAGACGCGCTGGATGCACTTTTGACCGCAGCGCGCCTCGCCTATAAGGCAGAAAGCGACGCCCCGATTATCGCCGCGCCCGGAACGCAAAGCTTGATCCAGATGCTGCCGCTGGCGTGCCCCTCGGCGCGGGTGGCGATCGTCGGTCCGACCTACTCAGAACATTCCTCTTCGTGGCGGCGGATGGGATCGGAAGTCCTCGATCTCGTGGATATCGACTGTCCAAGAGACGTGAAGGTTGTCTTGGTCGTCAGTCCGAACAATCCTGATGGACGATCCTGGTCGCCGGACAAAATCATGGATTGCGCGGAGGCCATGGCTGCGCGCGGAGGCTTTCTGATCGTCGACGAGGCATTTGCCGATGTAGCGCCGGAAATCAGCGCCGCGCCTCAAGCCGGCGCGGGCGGCCTGATCGTGCTGCGCTCATTCGGAAAATTCTTCGGACTCTGCAGGAATTCGCCTCGGCTTCGCGCTTGGTCCTCGATGCGTGATTGAAAAGCTGGATCGGCTCCTCGGTCCTTGGGCCGTCTCGGGTCCGGCGATCGAGATCGGCATCCAAGCCTTCGGCGATCTCGTTTGGCAGGCGAGGTCTCGCAACACCTATCGCGAGACGGTAAAGCGTCTGGACCTCCTCCTGTCATCCGCCGGCCTCCAAATCGTCGGCGGGACCGATCTGTTCCGCCTCGTATCGCATCCGTGCGCCTGGGCGGTTCACGAACGCCTTGCGTTGCGCGGCGTCTGGGTACGCCGATTTGATGACGCGCCGAACTGGCTCCGTTTCGGCCTGCCTGGAAATGACGCGGAATTCTCGAAGCTTGCAGCGGCGCTCGGCGTCTCTGAACCCCTGTCCTCCATGCGCGCGCCAAACTGCGTAGCCTAAAACCGCGCCCTGATGCCCACATAGCCGGACCGGCCTGCCGTCCCGAAATTCTTCACCTCCTCATAATCGGCGTCGAAGAGATTCTCGGCACGGAAATAGAGCTGTGTACTGGCGCTGAGGTCGTAGGTCCCCACCAGATCGACGCGAATATATGGATCGAGCGGCCCCACTTCGTTGTTGCTGCTGAAGCGATCGCCGACATAGATCGCGGTCGCCGAGAGCTTCAGAAGATCGGTCGGCCGATAGCCGACCTTGACGCTTACCGCATTATCGGGCCGGCGCGGCAGCGCCAGTCCGGTCTTCGCGTCGATGGCGTCGAGATAGGTGTAGGCGCCCGTCACCGTAACCCGCTCCGAAGCCCTCCACGTTGCCGACAATTCGATGCCGTCGATCTGCGCCTGATCGATGTTCACGAACTTGTATTTGCCCACACCCGCATCGAATTCGGCTGTAATCAGGTCTTTGGTATCGCTGGAGAAATAGGTCCCGGACAAGGTCACCACGCCGCCTATCAGATCCTGGTCGACGCCGAGATCGAAGCCTTTGCTGGTCTCGACATTCAGATCGGGATTGCCCATGGCAAAGCC
This sequence comes from uncultured Alphaproteobacteria bacterium, assembly GCA_963798805.1. Taxonomy (GTDB): domain Bacteria; phylum Pseudomonadota; class Alphaproteobacteria; order Rhizobiales; family Rhodomicrobiaceae; genus CAVZCK01. The sequence continues at coordinate 66,207 of CAWCVC010000009.1, read as the reverse complement.
GGAATTCTCGAAACGTTGCTGGATCGTCGGCGCCTTGGCGCCGGTGCCGTAGCTGCCACGCAGCTTCGTGCCCCATTCGGGAAAGCGATAGGCGGCGGTGAGCCGGTAGGTGCCCTCGGTGCCCGCAGGTCCGAATTCGTCGACTCGCACCGCCCCGGTCAAATTGAAGACGTCGGTCGGATTGAAGCTGTAGACTGCGAAGGCGGATTTCCAGGTTTCCTCGACATCGTAGCGTGGCTGGACACCGACAGGCGCAAACTCATCATAGGCGAGTCCGCTCTGGTCGTCGATCTTGCCGCCGAAGACAAGATGGTCCGCGCCGCGCACGGCAAGATCGCCCTGATATTCGAGCCCCCGGCTCTCGGCCTTGAAAATGCTGAAGCCGGGAAGCGCGTCGAAAACCGTGTCGCCCTGATCGATATCGAAGCCATTGTCATCGAAAAATCTGCGGTCGGTATCGGACAAGAACGCCGTCAATAGGTTCTGGAACGTTCCGTCCATCAGATTCAGCCGGGCCGTAGCCGAGGCGACCTGCAGGATCTTTACCGTATAATCCGAGGTGTCGGCGCCGCTGGACAATCCGACGCTGTCGAGCTGAGCGTCCAATTTGTAGCGGCTCGCGGTGACGGTGAAGCCCCAGATGGAGGACGGATCGTCGTAATCGAGCCGCGCATTCACGGACTGCTTGCGCGTTGCGTCGTCTTCCGTTCCGCGCGCATATTGAGAAAAGCCGGAGGTGTAGAAGTTCGACGCCGCGACCGAGACGCTGACGCCGTCTTTCGAGGCACCCACATAGGCGCGCTGGGCGAAAGTGCCGTAGCTGCCCCCCTCGGCCTCGACGACGCCGTGCGGTGCCCCTTCTCCCTTGCGCATGATGATATTGATCACGCCGCCAATCGCGTCACTGCCATAGAGTCCGGATTGCGGACCCTTGATGATCTCGATCCGTTCCACGTTCCCGAGAGAGAACAGGGCGAAATCGAAATCCGCGCCGGTGCTGGCGGGGTCGTTGACCCTGACGCCGTCGATGAGCACCAGCGTCTGATCGGTCTCGGCGCCGCGGATCGAAACCGAGGTCGTGCCGCCAATGCCGCCCGACTGCGTGACAGTAAGCCCTGGCACCGTCTCAAGGAGCTCGGCGACGTTCTCGGTGCGCGCGGCTTCGATCTCCTGGCGTGTGATAATTGTCACATCGCTGCCGATCTTTCCCGCAGCTTCTGGAAAACGGTCCGCCGTTATGACGATACCTTCGAGCGCGATCGGCTCCTGAGCGAGAACTGATGTCGCAGAGAGTTCGCAAGCTACGGAAAATAGTGAGAAAAGCGCCAGAAAGCGCGCATGTGACATTCGGACCTCCATTCCGGATCGGCCTTGCCGCTGGGGCGCCCGCCACGATATGTGTCTCGGGCAACTCGGAAGGGCTAACATGGCGCAGGAGCGGACGGCAATTCGGGCAAAACCCCTCCACAGGGTTTGCGTTGCCGTTGTGGCTTTCTTGTTGCTGACGCACAATTTAGCGGGCGCGGCATATGCCGAAGACCAACGCGCGGCGCCACCGCCGAAACGCATCGTCTCAATCAATGCGTGCACGGATCAGCTTTTGTTCGCACTCGCCGATCGCAGCCAGATCGCGGCGCTCTCGCGCTATGCCATGGATGACGATTTCTCGATTTATTCCGATGAGGTGAAAGCAAGCGGCATCAAGCTCATCAAGGGCAGCGCCGAGGAGGTGCTGAAGCTCAAGCCGGATCTCGTGCTGGCGGGCACGTTTACCCGACGCGCAACCCGTGAGCTTCTAAAGCGGCTTGGGGTTCACCTAGCGCTTTTTCCGCCCGAAAACACTGTTCAGGGGAATGGGCATGAGATCCTGCGTGCCGCCCGGCTGTTCGGCCATGAGGAACGCGGCAAGGCTCTGGTTGCGGAAATCGAGCGCGCATTGGCCACCGCGCCGAAATTCGACGCGCGGCACCTGACTGTTCTGCAATTCCAGCGGCGCGGCTTTGTCTCCGGCCCCGATACGCTGATCGGAGATCTTCTGCGGCGGCTAGGGGTCGCAAACGCAGCGGCTGAGCTGGGCATCAAAGGGATCGCCCGCTCCTCACTCGAAGCCGCGCTGAAGACAAAGGCAGATGCGCTTGTGCTGTTCGATCCCTCGGCGCGCGCAGCGGATCAGGGCGAAGCTATGCTCTTCCATCCCGCTCTCGAGAGTGCCTATGCGCCATCGCGTCGTATTGTGATCCCGGGGCGGCTCGTCGTTTGCGGCGGTCCCGCCTTGCCCAAGGCCATTTCAGTTCTGGCAGGCGCCTTGCAGCGCTTGCCCGCACGCGTTTCCAGCCAGCCATGATACCCTTCGCCGGACATTCCTTTCTTGTCCTGACCATCGCACTGGCTCTCGACGCGCTGATCGGTGATCCGGATTGGCTGTGGCGGCATATACCGCATCCGGTTGTGCTCATGGGCAGGCTCATCGATTGGCTGGACCGGACGCTCAATCGCGCCGAATGGGAGGAGTTGCGGAGGAAAATGGCCGGCGTTGCCGCCTTGACCATCCTTATTCTCCTGGCCGGCGGCGTGGGCTATGCATTGGAAGCACTCTTCGGAACGGGGCCGGCAGGCGTAATGCTTGATGCAATCGCGGCATCGACCTTGCTGGCCCAGCGCAGCCTCTACGATCACGTCAAGGACGTCTGCCTGGCCCTCAACAGGCGCGGCTTGCTTGCCGGGCGCCGCGCCGTTTCGATGATTGTCGGCCGTGATCCCAATTCGCTCGACGAGCCCGGCGTCTGCCGCGCGGCGATCGAGACGACCGCCGAGAATTTGTCGGACGGGGTCGTGGCGCCGGTATTCTGGTTCCTCATCGCTGGGTTGCCCGGGATCATCATCTACAAGGCGGTGAACACCGCCGACAGCATGATCGGCCATCGCACGCCGAGGCATGAGGCGTTCGGCTGGGCAGCGGCGCGGCTGGATGACTGGCTCAATCTTATTCCCGCGCGGCTTTCAGCGCTTCTGATCGTGCTTGCCGCGTTCCTAGCGAGGGCGGACTGCCGGGCCGCCTGGGCGGCGACGCGGCGCGATGCCCGGCGACACCGTTCGCCGAATGCAGGATGGCCGGAGGCGGCGATGGCGGGCGCGCTCGGTCTGGCGCTGGCCGGGCCGCGAATCTATGCGAGCGGGCGGATCGAGGATGCCTGGATGAATGAAGGCGGACGCAACGAGACGCGGACGAAAGACATTGCGCGCGCTCTGCGGCTGTTCGTCATCGCCTGCTGGGTCGAGGGGCTTGCCGTGGCCTTGCTCGCCTTCATCTTCGGCTGATCCCGCGCCGGGGCCGAAGGCATTTATTCCCGGGAACGGCCTATGGCAAGGATGCGGCCGATATTGAGGTTCGCTTCCAGGTGGTCTGCAAGCTGCTCAAGAGTTGATTGAATTGCTCCACTATAGTTCAAGGCGTCATCCGGCACCGCGCCGAGCCGCGACAGGAAGGCGCGGCGGAAGGCATCGCTTTGAAACAGCCCGTGGACGTAGCTGCCCATGATGCGGCCGTCAGCGCTTATCGCTCCGTCCCGTTCTCCCTCAACCAGCAGCCATGGGCGCCCTGTTGCCGGTCCGACGGTGCGCCCTAGATGAATTTCGTAGCCATTCACCGGCAGTCCGGACGCGAGTTCACGGCCGGAGACGGGGCGGACCTGCTTGTCGCCTGTCAGCACGGTCTCGACCTCCAGCAGACCGAGGCCCAAGTGAGTCCCCGGCGTGCCCTCGATCCCGTCCGGATCGGCAACACACCGCCCCAGCATCTGATAGCCGCCGCAAATGCCGACGACGAAGCCCCCGGAGCGCACATGCGCGGCAATGTCGATGTTCCAGCCCTCGCGGCGGATACCGGCAAGATCGTCGATGGTCGATTTCGAGCCCGGCAGAAAGATCAGGTCGGCATCGCGCGGCAGCGGCTTCCCCGGCGCGGCAAAATGAACCGATATGGACGGTTCGAGCTTTAGCGGGTCCAGGTCATCGAAATTGGCGATCCGCGAGATCACCGGCACCACGATTTTGAACGTCGGGTCGCCAGAATCAAGCCTCCCGGCTCCGATATCGACGGCGTCCTCAGCGGGCAGACGGGTCGCATCCTCGAAAAAGGGAACAATGCCGAGGCTTTCCCAGCCAGTCCGCTTAGCGATCAGTCGCTCGCCGTTGGCGAAAAGAGAGATATCGCCGCGGAATTTATTAATGAGAAATGCTTTGATGCGCAGCTGTTCCGCCTCGCTGAGCAGCGCATGCGTGCCAACGAGGCTGGCGATCACGCCGCCCCGGTCGATGTCGCCCACTAAAATCACCGGGATGTCGGCGGCTTCGGCGAAGCCCATATTGGCAATATCGCCGGCGCGCAGATTAACTTCAGCCGGACTGCCCGCGCCCTCCACCACGATCAGATCGACCTCGCGCGCGATAAGATCAAAGCTCTCGAGTACGCGCGGCAGCAGCTCGGCTTTGCGCTTCCCGAAGTCTCGCGCCCGAAGGTGGCCGAACCGGCGACCCTGAAGGATGATCTGGCTTCGGGCGTCGGCCTCCGGCTTCAGGAGCACAGGGTTCATATGGACGCTCGGCGCAACACCCGCCGCAAGCGCCTGTAGAGCTTGCGCCCGCCCGATCTCGCCGCCATCCGCGGTCGCCGCCGCATTGTTCGACATGTTCTGCGGCTTGAACGGCCGCACCGCCAGTCCGCGGCGAGCGAAGGCACGGCACAGGCCGGCGACGATCAGCGACTTGCCGACATTCGATCCGGTGCCTTGCACCATGACGGCAGGGGTCTTACGACGCCCGTCTGTTGGTTTGCTTGTCATAGTCAGGCAATGGTAGCCGTGCCAGATGAAATTCACGCATGAAGCGGACGCCGGGCCGTGCCGCGAAAAAGCAAGACCCCCCTACGAACATCCCGGTCCCGTAAAACTGAAGCGCCGGGTCAAAGAACAGGAAGCTGCCAAGCAGGAACAGAAGAGCGGCGACGAGGTCGTCGTATAAAGCCGCTCATAAAGACCATAGACGCGGCTGTGCTCCGGCGTGGCGTCGAAAAGCTCCGGTTTGAACATCAAAACTCGATGCCTGCCTGCGCCTTTACACCGGAGCGGAAGGGATGCTTGATCAGCGTCATTTCCGTGACGAGATCGGCGGCCTCGATGAGCGCTTCATCGGCGTTGCGGCCGGTGATGATCACATGCGTGTCCGCGGGCTTTTCCTTTGCCAGAAAATCGAGCACGTCCTTGAGCGGCACATAATCGTAGCGAAGTGCGATGTTCAGCTCGTCGAGGAGCACCAGGCGGATCTTCGGATCACGGATCAGCTCCTTGGCCTTCTCCCAGGCGGCGCGCGCATGGGCGATGTCGCGCTCGCGGTCCCGCGTCTCCCAGGTGAAGCCTTCGCCCATAGCGTGGAACTGGCAAATGTCGGAGAAATGCTCGGTGATGAGCGTCCGTTCTCCGGTCTCCGTGCCGCCCTTGATGAATTGCACGACTGCGCAGGGCATCTGATGGGCAATGGCTCGAAAGATCATGCCGAACGCCGCGGTGGATTTGCCCTTACCCTTTCCGGTGTGGACGATGACGAGGCCGCGCTCCTCGATCTTGGTGGCCATGATCTTGTCGCGCGAGGCTTTTTTCTTGGCCATTTTCTCGGCGTGACGTGCAAACTCTTCGGAACGCTCGCTCATTGTCATCCCTCGTGCTTCTGCAAATCGTCGCTGACGGTCAGCCATGGAACCCGCTCATTCCAGAAATCATGACGCTCCGGCGCGAAACTCGCGGAATTGTCCAGGCTGACAGCATACAGATGAATCTCATCCGGCTTGGCCGAATATTCGTAGGACATCGGGGTGCCGCAGGTCCGGCAGAACCGGCGCACAACTCCCGGCGATGAGGCGTAGGCCGCCGGTTCGTCACCCTCAAAGGCGAAGCCTTGCTTGCGGACCGCGAAGAAGGTCGTGACCGGCGAGCCCGTATTGCGCCGGCAGCTTTCGCAATGGCAATGGGCACGCCACAGTATTTCGCCGGAAAAGCGGTAACGCACAGCACCGCATAGGCATCGTCCGGTCTGCGAGGTCATGACATGGGGTCCTTTCGGCCCTGCTTAAGCAACGTGACCATTGCCGAATTGCTCTTTGGCGTCCAGAGGCCCCGTTCGATCGCTTCGCAGAAGCGGTTCGCGATATCGGCAAGCGCCGCGCGGTTGTTCTCCGCCAGAAAATTGCGCACTGCCTCGTCGGCTATATAAGCGTCGTAAACCGCTTCGAAATGATGATCGCCGACCGCGCCGGTCGTTGCCGCGAAGGCGAAGAGATAGTCGACCGTCGCCGCGATCTCGAACGCACCCTTATAACCGTGCCGCATGATGCCGGCGATCCATTTCGGGTTGGCGGCGCGGGCGCGCACGACGCGGCCGATCTCTTCCTCGAGCGCGCGGATGACGGGGCGCTCGGGTCGCGAATGGTCGTTGTGATAAACATGCACCGCCCTGCCGCTCAGTGTTTTCGCGGCTGTCGCGAGCCCCCCCTCGAACTGGTAGTAGTCGTCGCTGTCGAGGATGTCGTGCTCGCGATTGTCCTGATTGTGCAGGATGGCGTCGAGGCCGGCGATCAGCCGTTCGAGTGCCTTGCGCTCCGCCCGGCCTTTGAGACCCGCGCCGTAGGCATATTGGCCCCATTCGAGATAGGCATCGGCGAAGTCCGCTTCCGTCTTCCAAAGCCCCTCGTCGATCAGGGTCTGCAGACCCGCGCCGTACGCGCCCGGCTTCGAGCCGAAAACGCGCGCGTTGGCGAGACGGTGCGCGGCTTTTTCAGGCAGACCGTCGCTGATGAGCCTGGCGGCGTCGCGGGCGGCATTGGCAGCAAGCGGATTATCTTCCGCCGGCTCATCGAGCGCGGCGACCGCGCGAACGGCACTGTCGAGGAGATCGATCTGCGCCGGAAATGCGTCGCGGAAGAAACCCGACACGCGGAACGTCACGTCCACGCGCGGCCGGCCGAGCTTTGCGAGCGGGATGATCTCGAAGCCGGTGACACGGCGCGATGCGGGCTCCCAGCTTGGTTTGACGCCCATCAGCGCCAGAGTTTGCGCGACATCGTCGCCGCCGGTGCGCATATTCGCGGTGCCCCAGGCGCTGATTGCGAGCGAGCGCGGCCAGTCGCCATGGTCCTGCACATAGCGCTCGATCACCAACTCTGCAGATTTGCGCCCCAGCTCCCAGGCGGCCGGAGTTGGCGCGGTGCGGCTGTCGAGCGAGTAGAAATTGCGGCCGGTCGGCAGCACATCGGGGCGTCCTCGCGTCGGCGCACCGGACGGGCCGGGCGCAACGAAGCAGCCGTTGAGAGCCGTGAGGAGCCCGGTTATTTCGGCGCCACCGGATTGATCGACCTTGGGCGCCAACATGCCGCGGATTTCGTCAAGTACGACGCGCGTTCGCTTCCAATCATTGGACAATGCCGCCGGTAACAGCTCTTCCGTCGCCCCGGACTTGATCCGGGGCCCAATGCCGTTGCCTTCGGTGCCGAGATTGCTGTGAGGTGAATGGGTCCCGGCTCGGCCTGACGGCCGTCCGGGACGACGAATTGTAAAGTTCCCTGCATTGGTCAAATGGTCCAAAGGAGTAATGTCGGCGACGAGTTTCTGGGCGAGGATTTCGAGCCGTTCGACCGTGTCGCCGTTGGTGCGCCATGGTGCGTTGCTCAGATCGGCGAGACAGGCCAGGCGTGGCCCGAGCCAAGGCTCGCCGAGCTTGCAGCCGAGCGGGTCGAAGCCTTCAAGACCCAAATCGGCGGCGAGCGCCGAGATCAACGACGCATCGCTGCCGACTGCTTCGCCGCGCGGCACCCTCGCCAGCGCGACGAGCAGGTCCGTACGCTCCCGGCCGGCCGGCGCGCGCCCGAAAACATGCAGCCCGTCGCGGATCTGCATTTCCTTCAGCTCACAGAGATGATTGTCGAGCGCGGTGAGCGCCTCGGCTTGCGGGCCGGTCGGATCAATGCCGCAATCCTTGTCGAGCCCGAGCCGCGCCGAGGCCGCGAGGATCTCGCCTGCCAGGTGCCGGCGGCGAGGTTCGTCGACGCTGGTCGCCTCGTAATATTCGTCAACCAGCGCTTCCAGCTCTTTCAGCTCGCCGTAAGTCTCGGCGCGCGTCATCGGCGGCGTCAGATGGTCGATGATGACGGCGGCGGCGCGGCGCTTGGCTTGGCTGCCTTCGCCGGGGTCGTTGACGATGAACGGATAGATATTCGGCAGCGGGCCAAGCACGGCTTCCGGATAGCACGCTTCGGACAGCGCCAGCGCCTTGCCGGGCAGCCACTCCAGGTTGCCGTGCTTGCCGAGATGGATGACGGCGTGCATGCCCATAACCTCTCGCAGCCAGACATAAAAGGCGAAATAGCCATGCGGCGGCACGAGCGCCGGGTCGTGATAGCTGCCCTTCGGGTCGATATTGTAGCCGCGCGCGGGCTGGATGCCGACCGCGATATTGCCGAAGCGCAAAGCAGGGATGGCAAAGGCATCCCCTGAGAAGAAGGGATCGTTTTTAGGCGGTCCCCAGCGCTCTGTTACCTCTGCGCGGATACGCTCCGGCAACTGATCGAAGCTTGCGAGATATCGATCGAGCGGCAGGCGCTCAGTAATTTCGCGCGCGTTGATGGTCGCGTTCGTCGGTCCAGTCTGCAGGGCTTCGATCAGAGCGTTGCCGTTGGCGGGGATCGCACCGATTTGATAGCCCGCACGCTTCAACGCAGTGAGGATCTCGATGGCGCTTTGCGGCGTGTCCAGGCCGACGCCATTGGCAAGGCGCGAGTCGCGGTTGGGGTAGTTGGCAAGGACCAGGGCCACTTTGCGCTCGCCCGGCGCCGTCCGCCGCAAGCTCGTCCATGCAGTGGCGAGGCGCGCCACGAAGTCCACGCGGTCCGGCTTCGGCTTGGCGCAGGTCGGATAATGCTCCGTCGCCGGATCGAACCCACTGTCATGCCTAAAGGAGACCGCGCGCGTCAGCACACGGCCGTCGACCTCCGGCAGCGCCACATGCATTGCGATGCCTTGCGGCGTCAAACCGCACGTGCGGCTCGCCCAGCTTTCCTCGCTTTCACCCGAGAACACGACTTGCAGCACCATGGCGTCGAGTCCTGCGAATGGTGACGCGGGGTGGTCGGTACGTGAGGCGATCCCAGCGGCGAAGGCGGTGCTGTTGAGGATGATATCGGGCTGCGCCATCTCGAATGTGGAGCGAAGAAAGCCGATGCAGGCTTCGTCGCGCAGGCTGGTGACATAGACCGGCAGAGGATTGAGTCCTTGCGCTGCGAGGCTTTCGATGAGCGCGCCGACGGCGGCTAAATCCCCGGACTGCATTAGTGCACGGTAGAAGATCAGTGCGGCGACAGGCTTATCCTTGCACCACCAGCTGGGGATAGCATCGAGATCGGCATGAATGGCGCCCGGCCAGTAAAGCCCGGCCTTTGGCAGCGGCCGTGCCGGCGGTGGAAGCTCGGAACCACTAAGGATCGCGGCCGCGGCGTTCAGGAAGGCGGCGGCATTGTCAGGGCCGCCTTCGCGTAGATAGGCCCAGAGCGCATCGCGCTGGTCGCCGCCAACCGTCGACAAACCGTCGAACATCGGATCGGGTTTGTCGTCGCCTGGCATCACAGCCAGCACAAACGCACCTTCCCGCGCCAGCTCTGTCAGCCGCTCGAGTCCATACGGCCAATAGCTCTTGCCGCCGAGCAGCCGCAGCACGACGAGCTGCGCGCGGCTCAGCGTCTTGTCTGCATACAGATCGACAGAGAAATTGTGCCTGAGCTGCATCAGATTGACGAGACGCAGGGACGGCTGCGGCGATGCGGCGGCAAGGAGGTGATGCGCGCGAGCAAGCAGCGCCAGCTCGGTCTCGGCGGCCGAGATCACCACGATGTCGCCGGGCGTCTGGCCGAGATCGCGCGGCTCGGCGCCGTCGTCGATGGTGCCGGACTGGGTGACGAGCAGATGCATCAGCGCTGCCCCGGATAAAAGAGCGCGCCGAGCGCGAAAACCGGCTTCAACTCCCAGCCGGGCGGTAGCTCGCGAGGCTCGGTGAGCCGTTCGAGGTTGAGGCAGAACGTGTCTACCGGCGCGAAGACCTCTGCGCGGCCGAGGCCGGTTTCAACGACGATGTCGAATGCTTGCTGCCTTGCCTCTGAAATCAACGCATTCAGCCGGTCTTTTGGTGTCACCCCGGAAATGCCGCAGGCATTGTCCGGGGTCGCGTGAGGCGATTCAGCACGGGACCCCGGACAGCCCTCCGGGCTTTCGGGGTGACGAAGTGAGTACAGGCGGGCTGCAAGCTCGGGATCGGCGGTGCGCAGACAAATTCGCGCGGCCAGACCTGCGCCGATCCCGGTGTCGTAAAGCGCCGAGTGTCGATGCCGCTCTATGATGGCATCGCGGTCTGGCCCGAGCGGATTCAGGCCTGGTGCTTTCCGCAATTTCACGCGCCCTCGCGGCAGCACGAAGCCGATCGCCTGCTGCTCATCGGCGAACTCGCGCCTTGCGTCGCCCTGGCCTTCGAGCCGGGGCCCAATCGCCTCGCAACCAGCCGCAGCGCCGGCTGAAATGCGAGTGGGTCCCGGTCCGGCTTTCGGCCGCCCGAGACGACACGGGAAGCTTACCGCACTATTCGTGCCATAGCCTCCGAAGGAAATCGGGATTGTCTTCTCGTGCTTCAGGAGACGTAGTGCAAAACGTGGCGTTACGGCCGAAACAGCCTCGGCATCGCTCAGAATCTCCGCCGGCTCATCCGCGCCGACCGCGAAATCCACCTCCGCTCCATGAATGCCGAGCCGCCATCGACCTGAGCGTGACGTCAATGCGTCCTCGATGAACCCCGAGCATTCCTCGGCCAGCCAGGGCAACCGATGGACGGTCATCTTCAGCCGCGCCCGGCGCGCGGGCAGAGCATCCCACACCGCGCGCTTGAAACCCGGCTCGGCCGACTGCCAGGCCGCGATCTCCTCCGCCGTGCGGGCGCAGCCGAGACAGAGGCCGGTCGCCTCGTCCATCGTGCAGACATCGATGCAAGGCGTCGGCACCGGCTTTGGCGGCGTGACCGGCGCTTCGGCGATGCTCAAGCGACGACACCTCCAAGCTTGGCTGCGATTGCGGCGCGGTCGATCCCCTTCAGGCCGATGATGACCAGATGGCCCTCGTCGGCCTCACCCTCGCGCAATGGCCTGTCGAAATAGCTGTCGACGCGGGGACCCACGCCTTGGACAGCCAGCCGCATCGGCCTATTTGCGACCGCGAGAAAGCCCTTGGCGCGCAGGATTGGCATTTCTCCCGCCGCCTCGATCAGCCGGCGCGACAGCCCGTGCGGATCATCGATCGGCGGCATTGCGACGACGAAGCTCTCGAAATCGTCGTGATCGTGCTCGGCCTCGCCCTCAAGCTCGTGATGGGAGCGGCGGCTTTCCATGTCAATCTCGGCATTCGCGCCAAGGCCGATGAGAACATCAGGCGACAGCTTGCCCCGGACCGAACGGATGATCTGTGCGGCGGGACGCTTTTCCCGCTCGATGATCTCCGTCACGCGCTCCCGCTCCGCCTCATCGATCAAATCGGACTTATTCAGAATGATCAGATCGGCGCAGGCGAGCTGATCCTCGAACAGCTCTTCGAGCGGGCTGTCATGGTCGATGCTGTCGTCCTGCGCGCGCTGAGCGCCGATCGCCGCCTCATCGCCAGCAAAGCGGCCATCGGCAACGGCTCGTGCGTCGATCACCGTGATGACGCCGTCGACCGTCACCCGCGCGCGAACCTGCGGCCAGGCAAAGGCGCGTACCAGCGGCTGCGGCAGCGCCAACCCCGAGGTCTCGATGACGATATGATCGGGCGCGGGATCGCGCGCGATCAGCGTCTCCATGGTCGGGATGAAATCGTCGGCGACGGTGCAGCAGATGCAGCCATTCGCAAGCTCGATGACATCATCCGCCCTGCAGGCCTCGTCACCGCAATCGGCGAGCAACTTGCGGTCGACGCCAACATTGCCGAACTCGTTGATGACCAGCGCAATCCGCCGCCCGCCCGCATTGCGCAGCAGGTGACGAATTAAGGTGGTCTTACCGGCTCCGAGGAAGCCGGTAATGATCGTCGTTGGAATGCGTGAGGTCATGCGCCGGGCGTCTGCGTCGTGTGTGTAGCGACCGGAACGGGAATGATCACGCTTTCGACATTCTGGACCAGAAAGGCGAGGCCGACGCCAGCGATGATGGCGCCGGCAAGCCTTGCAGGCGTGCCGCCGGCCAGATGCATCGACTTCAGCCTGCGGACCGCGATCATGAACGCCGCCGCGATAGCGGTCTGAATAATGGCGAAGCCGGCCAGATAGGCCGCGAGCGGCGTCTGCTCGGCGCCGAAGATACTCTCGCCATAGGCGTAGCCGTGGAACAGCCCGGCCAGCGCGAAGATGACCATGGCAACTGGAATCGATAACGGACGGCCGGTCATGATCGCCGCTCCGACCACAAGCACCGAGGCCGCGACGAGGAATTCCGGCGCCGGGATCGTCACGCTCATCAGATGCAGCGCGCAGCCAGCGATGGTGGCGAGTACGAAGGCGATGATGCCGATCAGTCCACGCGGCAAAAACGCTGAAACGATCCCCACGCCTGCGATGAAGGCGAAATGGTCGAGACCGATGATCGGGTGACCGAGACCGGAGAGCAGCCCCGTCGCGAATGTGTCCGGGAGCTTGCCACCCGTCATATGATGCGCGAACGCTGGAAAGGCGGTCGCGGCCAGAAGCGGCAGTGACGTAAACGCCACGGTGAGACGCCGAATTGTCGATGATTTCATTCCAGAACATCCTCCATAAGGAGGCGTCCAGCGAGGGCGAGCACGGGCGAGGCGGAAGCGCCTGCCGTCGTGAGCGCGCTCCGGAACACCCCGTCCGAACACGTCATCCTTTCCGGCAGGTCTCCTGGCTTGCAGGTCGTTGCTCCCACTCGCCTTCCCAGCCTTGCCTTTCGGCCTCGCCAGTGGCTTTTCGAGTGGGCGCTCGCTGCGCACAGTCGCGGGGGCGGCCGCGGCTTCGGATCCCCGACATGGGTTGATCCTCGCCCGCGTTCCCTTTTCATGCCCGGCGCTTCGCGCCTTATCGGGCAACCGGTGATCCCGACATTATGGACGGCAGTTTAGTCTGTCAATCGTGCTCGAAATCGCTATTCTTGCTTGTCCCGCCTTTATTGATCCTGGTCTTCGTCATGTTCCCAAATCTTCCCGCTTTTACAGAAGCTCTGCATGACCTGCCTCCGGCCAACGTAGCATGGCGCAACGCCGCTGAGGCGCGCCAGCAGCAATTGACCAAGCCTGCCGGCTCGCTCGGGCGGCTGGAGGCGTGCGCGATCTTCCTTGCCGGCTGGGGGCACGCACCGGAGCCCCGAGCCGATAGGGTGCGGGTGATCGTCTTTGTCGGCAATCACGGCGTGACCGAGCGGGGCGTCAGCCCGTTTCCAGCCGATGTCACCGAGCAGATGGTGGCGAATTTCGCCAATGGCGGTGCAGCGATCAACGCGATTGCCAAAGCTGGCGGCGTCGAGCTCGAAATCGTGCCGTTGAGGCTCGATCTGCCGACCGGCGACATCTCCCGCCAGGCGGCGATGAGCGAGGCGGAGTTGATCGAGGCTTTGAATGCCGGCGCGGATGCTGTCGCCGACGGCGGCGATGTGCTCGCATTGGGTGAGATGGGTATCGGCAACACTACGATAGCGGCGGCGCTAGCGGCGAAATCCCTCGGCGGCAGGGGAGCCGACTGGGCCGGACCGGGAACCGGCCTCGGTGCGGACGGCATCGCGCACAAAGCCACAGTGATCGATGAAGCTCTGGCGCTTCATGCGGGATCAGGCGACGGCGCCGCGGAGATCCTGCGTCGCCTCGGCGGCCGCGAGACCGCGGCGATTGCGGGCGCCGTACTCGCAGCGCGGCACAAGCTCATCCCGGTCCTCCTCGACGGTTATGTGGTGACGGCGAGCATTGCACCGCTGTTCAAGGCGAATGCGGCGATTGTCGATCATTGCCTCGCCGGTCACCTGTCGGCAGAGCCGGCGCACCGACGTCTACTGGAGGCGTTCGGACTGAAACCTCTTCTCGATCTCGAAATGCGCCTTGGTGAGGGGACCGGCGCGACGTTGGCCATCTCGCTGCTAAAAGCGGCTGCTGCAACTCACAACCACATGGCGACCTTTGCGGAAGCGCGCGTCGTCAATCGCGACGACTCCGCGTCATGACCCCTGAGGAGACACACGCATTCTTGCGCCGCCGCGCCGAGGAACTCGGCCTGGCGATCGGGCTTCTGACGCGCTATCCACTGCCAACGTTTCACCCGGGCAGCAACGCGTCGGTCGGCACCGCCTTCTGGGCTTTCCCCGTCGCGGGAGCCCTCATCGGCGCCCCCGCCGCGGCAATGTTCTGGCTATCGGCAACCATTGGTTTCAGCGCGGTCGCTTCGGCGTTAATCGCCATGGCCTCAACGCTCTTCGCCGGAGGCGGCTTTCATGAGGACGGCCTCAGCGACTTCTGGGATGGCCTGGGCGGCGGACGTTCGCGGGAAGCCAAACTCGCCATCATGCGCGACAGCCGCATCGGCAGCTATGGCACGCTCGCACTCTTTACAACGCTCGGCTTACAGGTCGCATTCCTGGTCAGCCTGGAATATTACGCCGGCACCGCCATGGCCATGGGCGCCATCATCGGTGCGGAGGCATTGGCGCGCGGAGCCATCGCGCTTCCGGTCTCCAGCCTCAAACCGGCGCGGCAGGACGGGCTCGGCGTCTCGATGGCCGGCCTGTCTCCGCGCGTTTTCCTCTCCGGGGTTTCGGTGGCGATCGCATTGCCGGTCTTGCTGTTAGGGATCACCGCCGCCGCGCTCATCACTGGAGCGCTCGCCGGGGCGGGGGCGGTCAGCCTGTTGGCGTGGCGTTTCCTCGGCGGCTACACCGGCGACGTGCTTGGTGCGTCGGCCGTCACCGCACGGATGATGGCCCTCGGCGCGCTGGTGCTGGCGGTCACGCCGTGACGAGCGGTTCGGCTCTCATCCTCGGCGGCGCGCGCTCCGGCAAGACGCGCCGCGCACTCGCGCTCGCGGAGGCGTTCTCGAACAGGATCTATATCGCGACGGCGGAAGCGCTGGATGAGGAAATGTCGGCGCGCATTGCTCAGCACCGGCACGAGCGCGGCGACGCCTGGATGACGATCGAAGCGCCGCTGGAATTGGCTGGGGCAATCAGGGATATCGAAGATGGCAGCGCAGTTTGCGTCGTCGATTGCCTTACCTTGTGGCTCTCCAATCTGATGGCCGCCGGGCGTGATGTTGCCGCCGCCGCCGAGGATCTCTGCCGCGCGATTCAGGGTGCACGCCCGAAGCTGGTGATTGTGTCCAACGAGGTTGGACTGGGGCTTGTCCCCGAGACCCCGCTTGGCCGCGAATTCCGCGATCGGCAGGGCCGGCTCAATCAGGCCGTCGCCGCTGTTGTCGATGGAGTGGAATTCATCGCGGCCGGCTTGCCTCTGAGGCTCAAGCCGTGATTTAGCACGCGACCGCCCTTGGAGCGAGGCTTACAAAGCGATCCCGGATGGGCGGCCTTGACCGTCCATCCGACCCAGAATCAATTCCCCATATCCCGCTTTTTCTGCAGATATTCGTCGCGATCGATTTCGCCGCGCGCGTAACGCTCCTCGAGAATATCGAGACCTGTCGATCGGTGCGCCAAATGCAGCGGTGTGCTGCCCGGATGCGCGACTGACCGTATAAGCCAGACGACGCCGGCCACCATGGCGATCAGAATCAGCAGCCAGAAGATCATATAAACCGGCCCTCCCCAGCCATCGCCGCCCCATCCCATCATCCCGGAACCGGGTCCATAACCCCACATGATTCATCCCTCGCTTGGTTCGAAGAAACCTGTATGGCGGTTCACCTCGTAACGCTGCACGAGAGAATTGTCCTGCGTCACGATATCCGCCTCGACGGTATCTTTGTCTTTCTCTTTAACTTCGCCGACTTTGAGATGCGGGTTGCGCTGCGACGCGATCCAGCGTTCGAAGTTCTTTTTGACGGCATCCGTCGACAGGTTCAAATCACCTTGGCGCCCGTACCCGCCTGGCCCCATCGCGCGTCCGTACCCCGGGCCGGGGCCATACATCATGCCGGGACCGTAACCATAGCCATACATCATGCCGGGTCCCATCATGCCCGGCCCATAGCCATAGCCGTACATCATGCCCTGACCATAAGCCGGACCCATCATGTATCCGGGACCCATCATATAGCCTGGAGCGTATCCTTGGCCCATCATGTAAGCGGGGCCGTAGCCAGGACCCATCATATAGCCTGGGCCGTAGCCGCCAGCGGCGTATGCGCCGATCGACACTGCCATTGCGAGGACAGCGGCACTCAGCATCGCTGCTAGATTTGCGCGAATGAGATAGAGGATTCGCATGGCGCTTACTCCTTTGCACTTTGCCGCGCTTCGGGCGACATATGAATGCGGATCGGCACCCA
Organism: uncultured Alphaproteobacteria bacterium; assembly: GCA_963798805.1. GTDB lineage: Bacteria > Pseudomonadota > Alphaproteobacteria > Rhizobiales > Rhodomicrobiaceae > CAVZCK01. Next base: position 49,659 of record CAWCVC010000009.1, on the reverse strand, counting down.
AATAAGGATCTCATCTGCGGCCAGCTCGGCTCGGGCCAACTCTTTGATTCCGCAGATCGACTTATTCGGGGTGGCGTGATAGCGCGCTCGCACTCGGGTGACGCGCTATCCGACCGGTGAGGGTCGTCAATCCTCCTTAGGCTAAACCGCAAGGCATGAGGAACATTGACGAATATCAAGCGCGGTCATCGAATTTGCCGCAGCTTCGATGACAGTCACAGGGCCGATCCAGTTGTTTGCTGAGAGCCTTTCCGAAGTCTCCCAATTCCGCCGCGAAAAGGTCTTGGAGTTTGGCGGAAAACCATGTTACCCCTACGCTCATATTTCGCCCTCGGCCCTTGTGCCGTGGGCAGTCGTTCTCATTCGCGGAGCGAGCTTTCAGGGCGCATAGCTCAGTTGGTAGAGCAGCTAACTCTTAATCAGCGGGTCCAAGGTTCGAATCCTTGTGCGCCCACCAATAAAATCAAACGGTTAGTCCTAAATGGCCTTGGCTGCGTCGGGGCGTTTGGGAGTTCATTTGGGAAAAATCGTTCATTTTTTGTACTGCATTAGCTAAAACTTAATCAGACACATGGTGTTCTGGCCTCACGGCACAGAGGTAGCCGAGGCGGGGCGCAGAGCTGGTCGGGGTTGCGGAGCGCCCCGCCTCGGCGGATAGGAAACACCATGACGAAAGACCAGAAGGTCATTCGCGCCAAACTCGGGTTGCTGGAGTTGGCCAAACAGCTCGGCAATGTCAGCCAGGCTTGCAAGATGCTTGGCTACAGCCGCGATAGCTTCTACCGCTTCAAGGAGTTGTACGAGAAAGGCGGCGAGTTCGCACTGCAGGAGATATCGAGAGCCAAGCCGCTGCTGCGGAACCGGGTCGCCCAGGAAGTCGAGGCGGCGATTATTGAGATGGCCATCGAGCAGCCGCCCTTCGGCCAGCTTCGCGTCGCCAACGAGCTGAAGAAGCGCGGCATCACCGTGTCGCCGGCCGGCGTGCGCTGCGTCTGGCTGCGGCACGATCTGGAAACGATGAAAAAGCGGCTCAAGGCGATGGAGGCCAAGATCGCGCAAGAAGGCGGCATTCTCACCGAAAGCCAGCTCGCCGCTCTCGAAAAAGCCAAAGCCGAGAAAGAAGCACACGGAGAGTTCGAGAGCGAGCATCCTGGCTATTGTGGTGCGCAAGACACGTTCTATATTGGCAATATGAAGGGCGTAGGTCGCATTTACCAGCAGACCTTTGTCGACACCTATTCGAAGGTCACCTTCGCCAAGCTCTACGACCGCAAGACGCCGATCACCGCCGCCGAGATCCTCAACGACCGAGTGATCCCGTTCTTTGAAAGCCAGGGCATCAAGCTCCAACGCATCCTCACTGATCGCGGTACGGAATATTGCGGCAATCCCGAGCGGCACGAATATGAGCTCTATCTCGCCGTCGAGGACATCGATCACTCACGGACCAAGACCAAAAGTCCGCAGACCAACGGCATCGTCGAGCGCTTCCACAGGACGGTCCTGAACGAGTTCTATCGGCTGGCGTTCCGGAAAAAGCTCTATGGCGCGATCGATGAGCTGCAGGCCGACCTCGATGCCTGGCTCGAGGTGTTCAACCGAGAACGGCCGCACCAAGGACGCTGGTGCTTCGGTAAAACGCCAATGCAGACTTTCCTTGACGCAAAGCCAATTGCGAAGGAGAAAATGATAGCCGTCTGACCACATCAGGTCGTTGAAACCCGACAGCTCTCCAGACGCTGTCTGTCAGGTCGAAGTCTTAGCTTTTACATTTGTACGTATCGAGCTTGGTGATCGCGGCAAGGGCCAGTCCCTTGGTGCGAGCAAGATACCGATCCAAAATCGCGCTCACGCTGCCGAGCTTGTGTCCTGTGATGGAGGCGATTTCGGCTTCTGTGCATCCAGCCTCCGCTAGGCGCGTGACCGCCGTGCCGCGAAGATCATGAAATGTGAGGCCTTCGATGTTCGCTTGCTTCACAGCCTTGGCCCATGAGGTTCTGAAGCCGTCGCTGGTCCATGGGCGGCCCCGACTTGACATGAGAATAAGAGGCGAGATCTGGGGGATCATTTGCAGGGTTGCGCGCAGGTCTTCGCTCACCGGCACTGCAACGCGGCGACCGGTTTTTTGCTGTTTGAGCTGAATCCAAGAACCATCAAAGGCGCTCCAGGCAAGACGCAGGAGATCGCCCTGCCGCTGGCCGGTTTCGAGGGCAAGCACCAAGGCCCACCAGAGCGGTTCAGGCGCGATCGTTCGAAACGCCTCGATATGCTCCGGCAACCAGATTTTATCGGCACGGTCAGCTTTGTAGCTTCGCTTGATACGAGAGGGAGGACGATAATCTGTCAGACCTCGACCGCGTGCCCACGAAATGATGCGCATCAGAACTGACCAAGCATAATCCCGCTGACGTTCACCCGGGAAGCGGTCGCGCCAATCGAGGAAGTCACTCGTGACCCGAGGGTCACCGAGTGCCCGCATGGGCAAATCAGCAAATGACTCCTCAACAAGAGATATATATTTCGTATAATCTTTTCGAGTTTTATCTGCTAAATCCGAAAATTCTCTACTCTGTTTATACTGGTAAATCACAAAATGAAATGCGGAGGGATTGACCTTTTGCCTATTTTGATGAGATGCGTAATAGCTTTCTACAAATTCCGGCGAACCTGGATGTCCTGTCAGGCGTGGCCCACCTTTCCATGCGTACCAATAGGTGACAAGCCTGCCATCTGCGAGCCTCGTCGTGACCTTGTTAATCCCCTTCAGTCTTACGCGTGCCATGTCTTGCCATCCTTTGCTCGCGCCACAGATCGAGCGCATTGTCAGGTGAGCCGAGGCCTGAAAGTCTGTCGCAAGCTGTATGAAGCGCTTTCATATCATAAAGGCCAAGATCTCGAATAGCTATCGGCAACAGGCCGATAGAAACCCAATATCGGAAGGTTGAGAGTGGAATTCCGAGTGCCTTAGCCGCTTCAGTTTCGGGCCGAAATCTGGGCATAGCATTTCCTCTCCTTTCCAATTGGCCTTAATATCAAGAGGATCGGTAAAAAAGCTCACTCACAGCTTCGAATTTGCCATAAGGCTGCATGGCGGCGCTCGCCTGCGCGCTTGATATAAAGACCGCCGCAGCGGTCATCCGTGTGCCGCTCGATCCAGCGGCCGAGAATGCGAGGATTAATGCTCTGACGTTCTCCAGCAATCTCGAGAAGCACATCGTGAAGTGCCTGTCCGCTCTCATCGGTCAGTGGAGCGTTTTTCGCTCTTTGGATGAGATCCCCCGTACGCCAGCGGACACCGTCCGCGCCAACGCCCATGATAGCCGCCGTGGTTTCGAGAAACGCAGCAAGCTTCTGCCGCTCCGGCTCCTGTTCCTTCGCGTTGGCGATCGAGGCGGCGGGATCGCCGAGTTGGGCAACGCCCTGGTCGGTCATCCACAGCACACATTGGCGGATCAGATCATCCCAGGCCTCGAATGAGGCAAGCCGGTCATTGGTGATGCGCGGCCTTCCGGCGTCAACGAAGCCACGCAAGAGTGAGAGAGCCGCGGCGACCAGCACTTGCCGGTTCTCCCGGCAGTAGCCCCTCGCATCGAATTCGAAGCGCCGCCTTTCAGCGTGTTCGGCTTTGGGGTCGATTCGCGCGGTGATAATGCGCCTCCAAAGATCGCCCCGCGGCCGGAAGTTGTTGCCGCTGATGAGAACCAGTACGTTGGTTGGCAGCCGCACCATTTGCGAAGCGCCGAGCAGACGGTCGGAATATTTGTCGTCGGTAAGAAAGGCCTCGAGCGCGGAAGAGGCAAATTGACCTTTGACATTGTCGAGCAGGATTGAAGGCTGACCGGCTCGCAGGGATGAAAGGAGGCGCTTGCGCAATTCCTCCTCATCCCTGCATTCAGGCACGACGGCAACTTCACCGCCGGCAAGCTCGGCGATGCAAGTTGCCAGCAACGTCTTGCCGCTGCCCGCGCTTGGCGCGTCGAAGCTGATTGCTGGAGCTCTTGGAAGAGTCCGGCGTACTATCGCGGTGAGAATGGCGGCGACCGTTGCACCGCAATCCTCGCAAGACGCAAACGGGAACTCTAAGAATGGTCGCCACAAGACATTCCAGGCACGCCGCAGCTGTGCGGGATCCGGATGGAGCGGGATGCTGGGCCATTTGGCGGCCTGGAGGAGCAGACCGGTTGCCGGATCAAAGCCGGGCTGATCCATAAGAGAGCCATCGGGACGCAAAGTCGGCGCAGTGATGACACCTGTCAGCTCCGGCAGCCCACGCTCGCCGGTTTTGGCGATGATAACCTTGGCTAACCAGCTGGGCGGATCCGCCTCACGACGGATCCAGTCGTCGCCGTTTTGTCTGAAGCGGAAAAAGCGAATATGGCGAGCGAGGTAGTCCGTGAGCCAATTTTCGTCCACGGGAAGCATGTGATTGCCACAGACGCGTACAAGCTCGCCGCTGCGCTCATACAAATCGCCACGTTCTTGTAGAATCTCGATTGCTTCGTCCGTCGCGGTGGGGCGTTGGCCGGGGTGCAAATCAATTTCTGCTCGAGACGATATCTGGATAGCTGAGGGCGAGATGTGATCACGCCGGTCGCTGCTCCCTCGTGGGTCAGTGCTTTGCAACTCACAATTCCCCCGAATACCGATCCGGTACGACTGCCGATCGGCGATAAGACGTTGCCAGCTACCGAAATCGATAGCTCTTGCTTTTGAGGCTCTGAGCGCTTCAGCCCTTAATGATTTGCTTGGTGGTGTTGGGCTCGAAGGCTTTTGAGCATACGCAACCACGATGCCCATGGTCAGGCCTCTAACAGGGTCATTTTCGGCCCGTAATTGGTGTGCTTGTCGTCGTCTAAGCGGCAAATGACCGGACAATGTCATCTCATGATCCTTACAGCGGGCGGTTAGCAGGGCGGTGTGTCCCGCGACTTTGGATAAATGCGCTCTCGGTTAGCCTCCTAGTTGCTCAACATTGTTATCCGCGGACATACCGCCGACCCAATTGCATCCCCATCGCCTTCATCTGCGGTTCCCATTGCTCGAAGAGGGCTTCGCTGCCGTGTGCAGCAAGGTCGTTCCAGTCGGTGCCGGGATCGCCTGGCGCAAAACTCGGCAAGAGGACCGCGCCGCCGACAGCCAAGGCGGCTCTGCCGGCAGCCTCACGGCCGGTATTCGGCTTCGGTTTGCCGTTCGGCAGCAGTTCCTGCGGGTTGCGATGGTCGTTGTCGCCGGCGATGACGATGGGCAAATCGAGATCGGTGTCTCGGAAGGCCCGAGCGACCTTTTCCAGATTTCCGGCACTCCCAGCGACAGCAACGGCAAGGCCGGTCAGCTCATGGACGGTGGCAGCGGTTGTATAGCCTTCGGCGATGACCAGAAGGCCTGTCTCGGGCGGATCTCCGATCAGATGATGCCCGCCGGCGAGGCGGCCACCACGCGGAAAGCTCTTGCGCCCGGCGGCATCGATCGACTGCGCCGAGATCAGCCGGCCATCGACGTCGCAGATGGGCAGGATGAGACCGCCCTTAGCGCTCCAGGCTTGCGGTGTCGGCGCGCCGCCTGGAATGGCAAGCGGTCCGCGAACATTGAGCAGGAGACCGTGGGCGTCGACGCGTTTGCGCTCGAGATAGGGATGGTCGCGGCCGGCGAGCGGTAAGTCGCCAAGGAATTCCTTCAGCAGCCGACAGGTCTCGGCATGGATGGCCTCGCGTGCCTGCTCACGCCGGTCCCGCTCGGCGGTGATGCGCCGGCTGAGCAAGGCACGCTCCTCCGCCGTCAGCACCAGACCTGATGCCGCTTTCCAATTGCGCTTCTCGCCGGTCTTGAAGTTCTGAATAAAGCCGGCCGGCCGGTGATCGAGATGACCGATATAGGCGCCGCTCCGCGAACCCGGCTTGTCGCCGTGAACCCGCACGCGGTGGAGGCGCCCATCCATGAGCGGCGCCCCTTGGACGACGAGGCCGGCCTCGAGGAGCGCCGCGGCAAACTCTGCGACCGGATCGCCGGCATCAAGCCTCGCCCAGCGGGCAAAGCGCGATGGCGGCAGATGAGAGGGTACATACCAGCACCTGGCCCGGCTGTCCCAGCGGGCGCCGCGGCTTCGCGCGTCTTGGCGCTCCTCGAAGGGGACGGCGAGGTAAAGCCGCCCCGCCCCCTCCGCCGCTTTCGCGTCGGGGTCATCCCTCATCAGCTTGTCTCAGTTGGGTTTGGTCAGCCGCGCTCAGCGATGCTTGACCCGCGCCTCAATGCGCTTGCGCTTCTCGTAGAAGGCGGTCTCGATGGCGCCGAGCGCGGCGCTGCGCTCCGGCCAGCTCTCGGTCGTGCCGCAATAGGCGCCGGCGAGGCTGGTGAGCGTCTTGTGGTCGAGTTTCGGATCGGAGCTGAGTTTGGTGAAGACGGCATGGAACGCCTCTTCATCGCTGCCGGCGTGCTCGAGGCCTTGCAGATAGTCACCGGGGCTAACGCCGTTCGCCGGAGCCGGCATGATGCCCCGGTGGAGATTGCCGGCCGCGCCATCGACGCCCCAGGCAATGCCGCCACTGGCATGCGGATAGGCATAGACCTCGCCCTCCTGCCACGGCTCGCCGCTGCGAAGCCCGGTCTGGCGAGCCGCCTCGATAACAGCGCTGACGGCGGCTTGCGTCTCTTTATCGAGACGCTGCCATTCCTCATTCAGATCGGCTGTCTTCATGTGGCCGGGCTCCCTTTTCGGCGGTTGTAGTTCGGTTTCAAGCTGATGGAGTTTGGCCTTGGCGAGATCGAGCCGGTCCTGCTTCGCGAAAGCGCTCCCGGTCAGCTGACGCTCGAGGCGCGGCAGATCGGCTCGCGCCGCGCTGAGGGCCGCCTCGGTCTCAGCCAGGATTTTCGGGATGGCCTTGGCGAGGCTTTCGCAGCGGCGGATGAGGCCGAGGGGATCGCTGTCTTCGCCGAGGGCAAAATACTCGCCGCGCCCATAGCTCAGCCGGCCCTTGGCGAAGATCGTGAGCTGCAGATCGCCATCCATGTGCCGCAGAGCAACGCTCAAGGCAAAGCCGAGCAGCTCCCCGACCGGCTCTCGCGGCGGTGAGGTACCCTCATGCCTTCCTCCGCGGCGCAATAGATGCGCCTTGAGGATGGCCCCGGCGCTCTTGCGGTCTTTGACCAGGATCGGCTCGCCGCTATTCGCAAGGGTGATGGCGAAGTCCTTGTCGGCATGCAGGCGCAGCAGCTCCGTATCGGCCTTCGCCGCCTCTTGCCTGACCGTCAGCTCCTCGATGCGTTTTCGGGTTTTCTCCGCCGCGGTGCGGGCGGCGGCGAGCGAGCGCTCGCCGGCCCGTTTCGTGGCTTCGAGCAGCCGCACCTCCCGCGTCAGCTCGGCATGCTCCATGATGCGCGGATCACCGGTTGCGGCGGCCTTGATCATGGCGGCCTCGGGTAGGGGCGAGTTGATATCCTCGGCGGTGCGTACGCCGCGGGCGCCGGCGCGCAGCTGGGCGATGAAATTGGCCTTGGTGGTCAAGGTCTGCCAGCGATAGGCGTCGAGGCTCCTCAAGGTGATGTAGCGGTAGATCTCGATCTCAGGATTGAGATTGCCCTGGCGCAGAATGCGCCCGTCGCGCTGCTCGACATCGGCCGGCCGCCAGGGCGCATCGATATGGTGCATGGCGATGAGCCGCTTCTGCACATTGGTGCCGACGCCCATCTTGGCCGTAGAGCCGATCAGCACACGGACGTCGCCGCGTCTGACGCCGGCAAACAGGCGGGCTTTCTTCTCGTCATTGTCGGCATCGTGGATGAAGGCGATCTCGCCCCTGGGGATGCCGCGCTCCGTCAATGCGCGCCGCAGCGCCTCATAGAGATCGAAGCGCGGGCGAGCGGGTGCAGCCGGCTCGATCTCCTCGCCCTCGGCCAGCACGATGACGTCGTCGCCATCCCCTGAAGCGTCCTCGGGAGGTTGGATACGCGCCTTGCTGCCCGGCACGCCGAGATCGAGAAAGACCAGCTGGGCCAGTGCCGGCTCCTTGCCCTCGCGCCAGATGCGGGCGATGGTCTTAGCAGCCTTGGCGATCTTGCCTTGCACGTTGGGAGCAGCCTCGGGATTGAGCAGCCGGATATCGGTTGCCAGCTGCAGGCCCTCGCTCATGATCTTGAGCATATTGTCGCCGCCCTTCTCGGCCCGCTTGCCCTTGATGGCCTCGGCGCGGGCGACGAGGCTTTCCATGATCGCGGTCTCCCTCGCCGACATCTCCGCCTCGATGATGCGGACGCCGCCGCCGCGCAGCTTGGGGCGGGGCAGGTTCAGCATCTCGGCCGTCTGGCTGTCGGCCATGCAGCTATAGAGGGCGATCAGCTCGGGGATGTTGACGAATTTGGAGAAGGAGCGGACGGTGCGGAAGCCCTTGCCGCTGGGGGCCAGCTCGATCTGGGTGACGATGTCGCCGAAGGTGGCGGCCCAGCCGTCGAACTCATCGACGCCATACGCCTTCAGCAGCCCCAGCTGCAGATAGCGCTGCATGGTGTACATCTCGGCGATGCTGTTGGAGATGGGGGTGCCGGTGGCGAACACCCCCGAGCGGCCGGGCCGTCTCTCCTCCAGATAGCGCAGCTTCAGATAGAGGTCAGTCGCCCTTTGCGATTCGGCCTGGGCGAGCCCCTTGACGCGCGTGTGCCGTGTGCGGAAAGCCGAGATTCTTGAATGCATGCGCCTCGTCGATAAAGAGAAAGTCGACGCCGAGCTCCTCGAAAGTCAGGCCCTCATCCTTGCTCTCCTTGTTGATCAGTAGGGCGAGCTTCACCTCCAGCCGCTTGGCCGCCTTCTCCAGCTCCTTCACCGTCGGCGAGGATTTGCCCTCTTCCGCCGCGGCTCGGGTCTTGAAGGCACCGAGCTCCGTCAGCTCGTCGCGCAGATGCCGCTCATAGGCGGCATCCGACATGCGGATGCGCCCGAAAGCATCATGGGTGATGATGATGCCGTCCCAATCCTCCGTCGCGCCCCGCGCGGCAAAGGCGCGGCGGCGATCGCGCGCCATCGAGGCCTTGTCGGCGACGAGCAGCCTGGCGGCGGGATAGGCCTGGCAGAACTCGCGGGAGAACTGCTCCAGCATGTGATTGGGCACGACATAGAGCGGGCGCCGGATGAGGCCGAGCCGCTTCTGCTCCATGCCGGCGGCGATCATGGAAAAAGTCTTGCCGGCGCCGACAGCGTGATCGAGGAGGGTGTTGCCGCCGGCGACAATGCGCCAGACCGCATTGAGCTGATGCCGCCGCAGGGCGAAGGGGATCACTTCGCCGGTCGCTGCAGTGACATAGCGGGCAATGCCGGGCAAGAGCTGATGCGCGCCGTCATAGAGGGTGGGCACCAGGCGATTGAACTGGCGGTTATAGAGCGCCTCGAGGTTTGCCGCCCGTGTCTCATCGCCGCAAACCCAGCCGTCGATGCCGGCTTCGGCAGAGCCGGAGAACAGCTCGCGGATGGCGGCGACCTTGGTATTGGCCTCCTCCGAGGCGGCGGCATTGTAGACCGGCGAGCCCTGCGGATCGGGCCCTGGATCCATCACCCGGATCTCGGCATTGTTGAGCGCGGCGAGCACGATCTCGGGGACGCCGGCGCGGGCGGTGGCGAACTGGGCCCTGGCCGAATCCGGCACGGCCGGCCTCACGGCGAACTGCCATTTGAGGGTGACGGGATTGAGGGTGAGGCCGTCCGCTCCGATGCCGATCACGTCGGTGAGGAAGGCGCGGTAGATCTCGATCGGCACCCAGGGCGCGCCGAGCAGCACGGTGATGTCGAGCCGGGTGAGGGGCGCCGGCTGCACCGCTTCGAGCGCCTCGATATTGCGGGCATAGCGCTCATCGGACAGGGAAGCGGCGCGGGCATCCTCGAGCTTGCCGACCACGTCGCCGGAGAGATAGTCCTCGCGCGTGCGCCAGACATCGCCCTCAGGGTCGAGCCAGATCTGCTCGCTGAGCGCCTCGATCGCCTCGGCCTCGGAAAGCTGAAGCTTTTCGGCAATCAGCGGCAGGTCCACCTGGCCGGTGGCGTTGAGGGAGAGGGCGAGCGCATCGGAGGCAGTGCTGACCGGCGGCTCGATGGCCGGCTGCACGATGTCGCGGAAGAAGATGGCGGCCTTGGCGACGCTGTCGGTTGCCTCATCATAGCTCTCGATGGCGGCGAGCTTGAAGGCGTCGGGATCGGCGCGAAAGGCGGCGAGATTGGGCAAGCGGCGAGTGACGATCGGCGTCCCGTCCCTGCGCCGCCGCGATGACACCTTGATCACGGTCTTGTTGATCGCCCCAAAGCGGGCGAGGAAATCGTCGTAACGCCGGCCCAGACGTGCCCGCAGAGCATCATTGTCCTCAGCTTTGCCGACCGCCTGATTGGCGAGCAGGGCATTGACGATGTCGCGCAACTCGATGAGAGCGGTGACCTTGGCCGTATCGGGGCTCGAGAGCGCCTGCGCCTCACCGATGCCGGCGATCTTGCGATAGAGGCGCCCGCCCTGGCGATAGAAGGCGCCTTCCTTGATGCCCTCCACCGATCTGTCGGTGATCGGCGCCGGCACACTCACCTGGCGCACGGCGCTGCGAGCGATGAAAGCATTTGCCATCATATCGCCGGCGGCTTCGGCGATCTTGGCCTCGAGCTCCGCCGCCGCGCCGAGCAGCACCGGCTCGGCATCAGAATAGAGGCCGCTGGCGAGGCGCATGGTGCCGAGCATCATCCGCGGGCGCTCGGCGAAATAGCGATTGATCGCCACCTGACCATCGGGCGTATCGATCTCGGCGAGCCCGAGCCAGCTTTCCTCGCCAGGCGCCTTCTCGCTCAGGCAGCGGCGCAGAAAGATAATGTCGGTGGTCACCTCCGTTCCGGCGTTCTGGGCAAAGGCGCCGTTCGGTCCGCCGGGCAGGCGGATGGCGCCGAGGAAATCGGCGCGCCGGGCGATCTGGCGGCGAATGCTGTCGTCCTGCTTGTCGAGCGTGTAGCGGGAGGTGATGAAGGCGAGAAGCCCGCCCGGCCTCAGCTTGTCGAGCGCCTTGAGGAAGAAATAATCATGGATGGAGGACCGGCCATAGCGGCGGTCGGCAACGCCATAATCGCCAAAGGGAACATTGGAGAGAGCGAGATCGAAAAAGCTGTCCGGCCAGCCCGCTCGCTCAAAGCCCTCGATGCGGATGTCGGCGCCTGGATAGAGCGCCTCGGCGATGGCGCCGCTCAACGGATCGAGCTCGACGCCGGTCCAGGCGACATGCTCGCGCAACGGCTCGGGCGTTAAGCCGATGAAATGGCCGATGCCAACCGCCGGCTCGAGCGCCCGGCCTCCGGTGAAGCCGAGATGCTCGAGAGCGCGCCAGATGCCGCGGATGACCGGCTCGCTGGTGTAATGGGCATTGAGCGTCGAGGCGCGTGCGGCCGTCCATTCCTCCGAATTGAGCAGATCGGCGAGCGCCTGGCGCTCCTCCCGCCAGATTTCAGCATTGCGGGAGCGCGGGCTTGGATCGAAGAGCGCCTGGGCGAACTGTCCCCATCCGACATAGCGCACGAGATGCGCCTTCTCGGCCTCGCTCGGCTCGCGGTCCTCATCCTGAAGCTCTTTCAGGACACGGATGGCCTCGAGATTGCCCGCGACCTTCTGCTTCGGGCCGCCAATACCGATCTGGTGATGCGGCTCAATGCGGAAATTGCGCCGCGCCGCCGCGCGCAGCCTTTCGGCAGCCTCTAATCCCGCGTCTCGATGATGTCGCTCATCACCATCTCCTCGGCCATTTGCGGGATCTGGCTGAGATAGGCGTGCCGGTCCTTCGGATCGCCGATCGCCGCCGCCCGCGCCTTGAGCTGCGCCTCGAGGGTCAGATAGTGATCGGCGGCTTCCTCGCCGATCATCGTCAGGTGGCTCTCCAGCTCGCCCGCCCTCTCCAGCCTGGAGTACTCGGCCGGATGGCGGATCGAGAGCAGCCGCTTGCGGGCTCCGGCGAAGCGCGCCGTCAGCCGCGCCTTGCGCTCCTCCTCGTCCATGATCGATCTCCTTGAGCGGCTCGGCGGCAGCCTCGCCGCTTGCGCTCTCCTGGCTGCCCTTATCCTCTCCGGCTGCGGTCTCATCAAGGCCGCTAAGGCCGAAGAGACGCTCGAGGAAGGACAGCTGTCCGGGATGGGGGCGGCGCCTCGAGCTCATGACGCCTCCTTCAGGATCAGCTTGAAGGCCGGCCGGCGCCGCGGCTCGGGCGGGGCCAGCCTTGCCCGTACGGCCAGCTCCGCATCCTGGAAATACAGCGCCTGAGTGCCGAGGATCGGCGCATGGCCGGCGGCGAAGATCAGCATGTCACCCGGCTCGGTGATGGCGTCGCCGCGATCCTTGCGGGGACCTTTGAGCCGCATGATTTCATCCGGCGTCATCAGCGGCCGGGCGATCTGATGGAAGCTCATGGAGATCTGATCGAGGTTGGGGCGATGGCGCTTGCCGCTGACGCTCACATCGTCCTTGACGATGGTGGTGGTGCCCGCCATGCGCGACAGCCATTCAGCGGTCTCGATCTTGTTGGGTGCGTAAGCCACCCGAATGTGGCAGTTGGAGATCGAGACTCTCATCGCGGCCATAGGCGCCCCAGAGCTGAGCGATATCCTGCATGATCAGATAGGCCTTGATGCCGTAGCCGGCGATATAGGCGAGCGCCTCCTGGAACACCTCCAGCTTGCCGTAGGAGGGGAACTCATCGAGCATGAGGAGAAGCTTGTGCCGATGCGGCATCAGCGGCCGGCCGTTCTCATAAGCGATCTCCGGGCGCAGCAGCACCCGCATCAGCTGGTTGAGGATCAGCCGCATGAGCGGCTTCATGCGGTCCTTATCCTCCGCCCGCACCACCAGGTAGAGCGTCACCGGCCTCTCACGGTTCATCAGATCACCGATGGCGAAGTCGCTTCTGGCGACATTCCGGGCGATCAGCGGATCGCGGTAGAGCGACAGGAAGGACATGGCGGTGGAGAGCACCGAGCCACGCTCCTCCTGCGGCCGGTTGGTCATGTCGCGGGCGGCGGCGGCAACGGTCGGGTGCACCTTGCCGGCCGCCCAGCGATTGATCAGCATGTCGCGGTAGAGCCCGTCGATCGGCCGGTTCGGATCGGAGAGGGCATAGGCCACATCAGGCAAAGTGCCAGTTCGTCCCTTCTCGCGCGCGGCATAGAGCACATGCAATATGGCGCCCGTCAAAAAGGCATGCGAGGTCTTGGCCCAATGGTCGATCAGCCCCTTGCCTTCCGGATCGACCAGGATGGTGACGAGGTTCTGCACATCGCCGACCTCATGCGGCGTTGCCAGCCGGATCTCTTGAAGCGGATTGAACTGGGCGCTGCCCTCGGCGGCGCCGGGATCGAAGCGCAGCACGATAGTGTCGGCTTCCCTTGCGCGCCAGCCAGCGGTGAGGTTCCACAGCTCGCCCTTTTGATCGTTGACGACGAGACTTGCCGGCCAGGTCAGCAATGTCGGCGCCACCAGCCCGACGCCCTTGCCGGAACGCGTCGGCGCGATCGCCGCGATATGCTCAGGCCCGTCATGGCGCAGCGCATGCAAGCGGCCCGAGGCATCCCGCCAGCCGCCGACATGCACGCCGGCAGCGCTGAGCAGCCCCGCGGCTTCGATTTCCTCCTGGCTCGCCCAATGCGCCGTGCCGTGAATGCCGTCATGGCGCTTCGGCTTGCGGCCGCCTTCGCCGAGGAGGACGAGCAGCGCGGTGGAGAGGATGACGCCAAGCACGCCAAATCCGGCCTGCACCTCCCGGAACGCATCCGGCGCCGCTTGTCGGTATAGCCGCTGCCAGCCGATCCAACACCAGGGGGCATAGAGATGACCAAACCAGGGGCTGCCGAGCGCTGGATGATAGGCAAAGCTCCAGGCGAGATATTGCGTCGCCGCGCTGCTGGCGAGGGCCGCGCCGCCGAGGAAAAGAGCGCCGAGCATGGCGAGCTTGCGGCCAAGTCTCATGGCGCAGCCCTCGCTCGCTTTGGCTGATCTTGGAGAGCCGGCGGACAGAGACGCCGGCGCTCCGCCTCATGGGCCGGATCGGCAAAGCGGATCTCGGGTTTCTCCGCAGCGGCGATCTGGATGGCCTTGGCGATGAAGGCGTCATCGCCTTTGAGCGTGATCGGCTCGCCGGGAAAGCGGCTGGTCAGGATGCTGAAGGCGAGCAGCACCGCCTCGCGCGTATCACCCGGCAGATCGACGATCTTGCCGCAATCGACGATGCGTCCGCCGTCGCCGGTGCGATAGCTGACCTGGCTGTCCTCGCTCTGCGGCCGGAATTGCTTCTCGACAACAGGATTTTCGATCCAGGCGGTGCCGGCCTGGACGACTGCGATGGCTCGCAGGAACCGCCCTTCGCGGCGCTGAAGCGCCAGTGCTGCCTCGGCATGGCCTTGCCTGGCGGCTTTTTGCAGAAAGGCTTGCCAGGCGAAAGGCGGATGGAGCGCGCGCAGCGCCTGCCAATCGCGGCGCGATTGCTCGCGCAGCTTTTGCTCCAGGGCGGCCGCTTCGGCCCGATGTTTGGCAAGCGCCAGTCTCCGTGCCTGCCGCATCAGCCCGTCCTGCCGGCGAATGCGGCAGACCGCGTCCTCGCTCCAGTGCCGCAGCTCCCGGCGGCGCTTGGCGTCGTCCTCATAGCATGCGCGGAAGGCAGCGAGGCGCCGGGCGATCGCTTCGGGGCGCTCGCGCTGATAGGCGAGATAGAGATCGCGCAGGCCGCTGTCCGTCGGCAAGGGTTGCTGGCGGTAAGCGGATTTCTGCGGCGTCGCACGATCAGCCTTTGCCGCCGGCTGAAAGGCTCCGAAGCGCTCGCTCAGCGACCGGTGCGACAGCCGCCGGTCGATGCCGCTGGCCTTGACCCGCCAGCGGCCGTTCGCCTCGGCGATGATGAGGCCGGCGCCTCGCTGGCGGATGACCAGCCCATGGGCGGCCAGCGCTCGATGCAGCGCCGGCCAGTCGCCGCCCGCCTCGAGCACGCCGAGCAGGGACGGCAGCACCTCGCGGCCGATCCAGCCGGCAAAGGAGGCCTCGCCGCTGTGCGCCTCGGCATCGCCGGCACGGCCACCCACATTTTGCCGGCTTTCGCCATGGCTGGTGCGCTGCAGCCCGTGCTTGATCTCCAGCCGCTCGCAAGCGGCCATCAGCTTGGCCTTGTCGTACCAGGGCTCGATCAGCGCTAGGGTCTGCGGGTGGATCTGGTTGATGGCGACATGGATATGGAGATGGGCGGTGTCGGTATGGATCGCCGACAGCCGCTGATGGGCACCAAGGCCGATGGCGGCGCAGAGCTCATCCTCGATGTCGCGCAGCTGCTCGGGCAGCGGCCGCTCGCCTTCCGCGAAAGAGACGACCATATGATAGGTGCGCTCGCCTCTGGCGCGGCGGTTGCGCATCTGCGTTGCGGTGATCTCGGCCAGCGCATCCTCGAGTTCCTCGGCCTGGCAGTTGGTGATGCGGATACCCAAGGCGCGCCGGCTGGCGCCGAGCGTGTCGAGAATATAGTCGGCGGTGCGCTGCCATTTGCTGGCCTCCAGCCGGGCGATATAGCCGCCGAGCCGCCGAAAGCTGCCTCCCTTCACCCGGTGCACCCGCTTGGCGATCATGGCGCATCCCTAAAGACAGGGCCGGTGCCGGCGGAAGCCGCGACAGCATCGGCTTGGCCCTCCGCCGCGGCGCATCGCTCATCGAGACGCCTGACCAGCGCCCGCAGCCGGAGCTGCGTCGCCTCGATCTGACCCAGCAGCCGGCGCACATCGAAGGCGGGCGCGCCGGCACCGGGCCGCTCGCTCAGCCACAGCTTCAACAGTCCGCCCAGCCGCCCCTGATCGGCATTGACCTTGAGGAGCAAAAGCACCGCTTGGGCATCGATGGTGGATTTGGGCTGATGGCCGATGCCGAGCCGGCGCAGATAGGCCGAGAGCGGCAGGTCGCAGCCGCGCGCCCGCTCGATGAGCCGCTCACGCTCCTCAAGGCTCACATAGACTTTGATGGCCCGGCGATGATCAGGCATCTGGCGCTCCCTGGCTTCCGGCGCCGGCAGTCCCGCACGTCAAACCATGACGCCGTGTATGCTCGCGTCGTCTCCGCAAGCAGCATTGGGCACGGACCGCAACACTCACTTCCTATATTGATCGGGATGACCGGAGGTATTGTCAATATAAAACAAAGATAATTCTGTATAAACTCATGAGATTACAAACTCACAAAACTCATAAAACTCACATTTAAACTCACGGTATGCACGATTTTCAGTTTACATATGCATGTTCTGATTGAACTCGCGATCTAAGCTTGTAATGATCTGCCGAGTCGGCATCGCTCCAGCGAGCCGCATGCCGGCGTCCGCGAGACGCCGGATGCACAGAGCGCATCGCCGAGCCGGGACTTACGCCTCCCGGGTGTCCTGGCATGATCAGGGACGCGGGGAAGGCGGGAGCCGGGATCGAGCGTTCCCGTCCGGATGCTCCGGTCACGGTCCTGGCACGCTGCGAGAGCCAAGGCGGGCGCTTTGGCGTTCATCGCGCGCAAGAGCACGCCATCCCGAAACACGCCGTTTCAATGGATCGCGCGGAATTCACACACGCACTGGAGAAGGAGATGAGAACCCATGTGCATGAAGAATGAGACCTCGTGGAAGGTGCATTTCATCCTCAACTCCAAGGGCGGCGTGGGCAAAAGCTTCATTGCCTTCCTGCTCGGGCAGTTCTATCGCCAGCGAGAGCTGCCGGTGCTGCTCTTTGATGCCGACGCCACCACCTCCACCTTCTCCAGCTTTGCCGCCTTGGTTGTCACGCGCATCGAGCTGATGCGGGGCACACAGATCGATGAGCGCCGCTTCGATGAGATCCTGGAAAAGGTGCTGACCGAGGAGGCGCATGCGGTGATCGATACCGGCACCTCCAGCTATGTGGCGCTCTCCAACTATCTGATCGAGAATGATGTGCACCGGCAGATCGCGGCGATGGGCAAGGCCGTCGTCGTGCATGCCATCATCGTCGGCAGCGGCCGCACGCTGCTCGAGACCTTGAACGACCTCAATGACCTTGCCGGCCAGCTTCCCGAAGCGGTCACGCTCATGGTCTGGCTGAATGAGCATTTCGGCACGATCTTGGAGGACGACAAAGCTTTCGAGGAGATGGAGGTCTTTCAGCGCCATCGCCATCGCATCCATGCCGTATTGCGTCTGCCGCAGCGGACAGCGGCGACGTTCGGCGCCGATCTCCAGGAGATGCTGAAGCGGCATTTGACCTTCGCCGAGGCCATCGCCTCGCCCGACTTCCCGATCATGGCGCGCCAAAGGCTCACGAAGGTCCGGCAGCACATCTTCACCCAACTCGAGGCGGCGCTGTGAGCCATCGTCGGGTAGCCTCGATCGCGACCGAGCGGCTGATCGGCGAGGTCGCCAAGCGCCATGATCTGCTGCTCAGCCGCGACGATCCGGTGCTGGTCACCGTTACCCTCAATGAGCTGATCCTGGCCGAGGCGCTGGCTCAGCTGCGGGCGAGCCTCGACGCAGCGAGCGAGAGCATCGCCGGCTCAGCCGCCAGGCACATCGAGGCCTCCAAGCTGGTCGCCGAGCAGCTCATCACCGCCGCGGCGGATTATGTGGCGAATGAGGTTCGGGCGGCCGCGGTCGATATCGGCATGGGCGGAAAGGCCACCCCTCCGGCCGAGGCGTTAGCCTATCCCGGGGCGTCCTCTCTCGCGTGGACCGCCGCCGCAATCGCCATCGCCGCCGCCTGTATCTCGGGCACCCTGGCAATTACCGGCCCCTTGCTGAAGCAAATGGCTCCTGCCGCGGCTCAATGCGAAGGCGTCAAGCGTTAGCGGCTTCGGTTTCCCCCATCAAGGCGCGAGGACTCCCGGCTCACGATCGGGTTGGAGGCAGATCCATGCCCCGCTTGTCAGCTGCACACGGGGCTTGACTGAAGGAGGGGGCGAAAGCGTTTCCCCAAGAATGATCCTCAAGCCGTTGAAGGCCTCAAAACGAGCTTCGCCTCACCGCTTTGCCGGGCGTTTGGCAGGCTTGCCGCTCTCCATCAGGTAGCGCTCCAGAATCAGCGCGACGAACTGGCTCAGCGCGCGCCGCTCGGCATCGGCCTCAGCCTGCAGGGCATCGCGCATCGAGGGCGCGATGCGGATGGTGATCGGCTCTTTCTTCTCCTTCATCATGGATGACAATCTATGCGCTTGTGTACCATCGCCTCAACGTATACTATAGCTGCTGTTAGCTGCGATGAATGGGGGATGCGATGAGCAAGATCAGCAGCGACGATGACGATGATCCGGCGATTGCCATCGGCATCCCGCTGTTCGAATGCCGCCTCGCCGTCGATGTCACCCTGATGGCGATCCGGAGTCTCGCCAAGCGCCAGGGTACCCAAGCGTTCAAGCCAAAGCTCGATGAGTTGGTGCAGCTGATGACCGACTGCCGGCAGCGCTTCGAGCTGTTGACGGAGCGGCTCGACGCCATTTTCGCGTTGCGTGATGGCAAACCGCATTAGCGTGTCTGGCGAAGAGCGGTGGCGGCGCACCGTTGGCCGCACCGCGTTGTCGTGGTTGGCCCAGTGCGAAGGCGGCACAGATCAGGCAGGGTCCTCTCCCGGCTCATCGCCCTCGAAGCAGACGCCCTTGTCGATGAATTGGATGCCGGCCGCCTCGAACGTGCGTTTCATAGCGGCAACGGTCGCCACGATCGGCTTGCCGCGTCCGGCCTCGAAGCGCACCACGGTGCTGATGCCGACCTGGGCATTTCGGGCCATCTCATGCACCGTCCAATCGAGCGCGGCGCGCGCCATTCTGCATTGCATCGGGGTCATATGAGCCTGAATAGCCCATGAGGTCGGCTTGACGCAAGCCTAAAATAAGCCTATCGTGTTCTTGTTGATTGAAATTGTTCATAACGCGGCATTGGCCAGTGCGGGAACACCGACCAATGCCTGACCACAACCCCGTTTATGAGGAACGGAATCATGGCTGATCCCGACAATACGGGGCCTTGCGATCAGCGCAATGCCCTCATCGATGCCGGCACCTTGCTTTATGAAATCCGCACGGTGCTCGAAGCGCTCTCGCATGGCCTCAAGAAGCTGTTGACCCTGCCCAAGGCCGAGCCGGTCCGGGACGAACTGATCATTCTGGAGAACTTTGCCAATCACGCCGTCGAGGCGACGGATTTGCTCGATGAGACCGTGGCGGGTCTCATAACCCCCACCGCTCCGGAGGCGCCGCAGGAGTGATGGCACCCCCCGTGAAGCCCTGCGCCTCGCGCGCAGGACTTTGCTCGTCAATTGTCAGGCCGCTGCTTCGGGAAAGGTAGCGTCGCGAGGTGTGTTGGAATTTCATTTGGCGCGGTCTCCGGTGGGCTGAACGTAGCGGATCAGGCGGCGAGGTCAATGGGCAGATCGGCCGCCCAAACGAGATCCGTAGGATCTGGTTTTTTAAACTTTGCATAGACGCAATAGCCACCTCCGTTTTCGATGCCAATACGCTGATTTAGCCCTACGTCTAGAGTCTTTGCCAACGCGGTGACGATGTTGAAACGCTGGATTACACCGACCACCCGAAATCCGTCAGATCAAAGCGTGCCGTATGAAGTTCCTTTGTGGAGCTTCAATCACGGTTCGGTCGTTCTGGAAACCGTGCTTATGGGTCACCTACAGAGATTGGATGCGTAATGTACCGCCGAAAATCAAACCAGCGCCCCAGTGATCTCCAGGATCGAAGTGACCCGCAACTCAATCTCCTTGCGTCCCCATCGAACACATTGCTCAAATTTGCCAGCCATTTCAGTTCGTGTGGGCCTCTTCCGATTCTCGATGTGGGGTGCGGTTTTGGTCGCAACGCAGTTGCACTCGCCTTGCGCGGCTACGACGTTATCTGTGTTGACAGTGATCTCGGCCGGCTAAGGTCACTCGCCGCGCTCGCACCGGAGTATTTTCAGAAGCACGCCTTAGGCAGTTCGGACATCGGTAGACTGTATCCGATTTGTGCTGATGCAGCAGCGTGGCCCTTTGCACCGAAATCCATGTCAGCGATCATTGCTGTACACTTTGTCAGACTTGAGCTGATCGATGAATTCCACCGGTCCTTGCAGGCTGGCGGACACTTCTATTTCGAGACGTTCGGCGGCCACGGCCTCAATTACATTAGTTTGCCGCGATCCGGACAGCTGCGCGATGTGCTATCGGATAAGTTCGTCCTGCAGTTTTATCGAGAACGCCGTGTCGGCCCCGCCGGCTGCGATGCCGTGACGGTAAAGCTCCTTGCACAGAAAATCTGAGTACCACCCGCCATAATGGCAGTGTCAAAGAATTGCCTGAATCCCCCGACTGTAACGAGGGCGGCCGGACGTAAAGAAACCAGCGCAGTGATCTTTTTCAATGCAGCGCTCGCATTCTTCGACGTACCCGTTTTTCCAATCTGAAATCGACTGTGCGGCGTAGGGCCAAACCGTAGGGTGGATCACACAGCGCTGCAGATTATAGACCGAAACCTTGACCCTTGCTGCGGCCAACACGCCCACCCCTTCCGCCAACAGATCCCGATAGTCGACGGGGTCCATCCAAAGCAAATCCGCGTTAGCGATCGCAAACCCTGTGTTCTCCAGCCCCATCAGGGCGACATGATCGACGAATGGCAGGTTCCGCGCGAGCCAACGGCAGGTCTCCACGATTCTCGGCGCCGTAATCGCATGCAACACGACGCGAATCTCAACCCGCTGTCTCATGTTCTTGAGCTTCAGGATACCAAGGATCGTTTCGTCGAATGCGCCCTTTGCTTGCACAACGTAATCGTGGACGTGGTCGATGGCCGAATATATCGGAATGCCCAGGGTCAGGTTCGGGTGCTTCACGGCCGCCCAACGAGCGGCTATGGCATCTTGGGCGAACGCTCGTCCGTTGCTTAGCACGTGTACGGCCGTTTCAGGCAGTTCGACTCGACAGATTTCCAATAGGTCGATAAATGCGTCACTATCCAGCAAGGGCTCGCCGCCGGTAAAGCCTATCGACCGTGTGCTCTTGTCGATCAGCGGCAGCGCGGCTTTGATCTCATCGAAGATCCAGCGATCGTCAATATCCTTCGGCGGCTGTGAGCACATCAGGCAATAATGATTACACCGCTCAGTTATCAGGAACGAATTGTGTCCTGAGGCCCGCCTGTAGAGCGTTCTGACCCGCTTCGACTGCGGATGGACGCCGATGATGTCGCCATCGGAAAGATACTGGAAACGCATCGGAAGGACGATGAACCGCGAGAACTCGTGCGCATCGATGGGAGCGGATGAACTCGTCGCTCAGGAAGACCACGCTGTCAAGGTTCTTGGAGCGGGCAAGTTCAAGATCGGCCTGCGAATGAATAAGCGCGAAGTCCGCGTCATTAGGCGACCATTCCCCAGTGATCGACCGGAGCCGTACAACTCCCGCCGTCGGCGCCTCGGATAGGCCGAGGCAGGCCGTTGCAGTACCATGGAGTCCGAGCGTCACATCGCGCTCCATCGCCGAAGGATTGCAGCATCACCGGGGGAATTATCAAGAATGTCGAGGAGAAGCCCCATCACGCCTTTTTGGCGCCGGCAAAACTCCGATATCGTCTTGATGCCGGCAGCGTCGCCCTGAGTGGCATGATGATAGACAGGATCGGCACCGCAGTGTGGCTCGAAGACGCAATCCGAACACATCGGTGCGCATTGCGTAAGCGATTCGCTGATCAGACCAATAAGCTTATCCGACAGAACCAATGATCGATAGCTGTCGCGAACATCCCCGAGCTCAAACGTGTTGTCTCCCATCTCGGAGAGCATTCGTCCCTCGTCTGAGGCAAATACCCTGCCGTCATAATTATAGACCAATGCGCCCAGTCCAATGCCTGCCGGACTTCGCATATCGACATATCCCAAAGGGCGATCCGTCAACATTTTCTTCAGTATCAGGGTCGCGTAGAATTCGGGGAAATCTTTTCCAGCGTGATTGAGCTTGAGAATGTAGCGCAAACCACGCGAATAGAACTCAAGCCAGCGCGTACTGTCGTATCGGGAAAATTGCTTAGTTTTGACGGCAAAGCCGTACGGCGAAAGCGGGCGAAGAAAGATGCCATCGAGCCCATGCTTCAGATATTCATCAATGATTTCCTCGACCCGATCGAGGCTCGCCTGCGTCGTTGTCATCAAGGCCCCGACCCGATCCTTGCCGAGAACCGCTTGAGCGCGCTGAATACCCTTTACCGCAAGCTCGTGACTGTTCTTACCTGGACGCGGTCTGTTGGCGTTATGCAGATCCGCCGGTCCATCGAGGGACGTCGATAGCAAAACCGCGTTCGCCTTACAAAATGACAGGACTGCATCATCCAGAACAGCCAAGTTTGAGGCGATGACAAATTCGCAGGTCTTACCCGACGTTTGAGCCTTTTCCTTCGCGGCGAGGACGATCCGTTCTATCAGAGGGAAGTTCAGCAGCGGCTCGCCGCCCTGAAATTCTATCTTGATCCGCTTTGAAGGACTGTTGAACGCGATCTCAAGCGCGCGCTCGGCCGTTTCTCCGCTCATATCATAGCGCGAGCGGTCCGAGCTTTGCCTCGACACTTGGCAGTAGGGACATGAATGCTCGCACCGCAGCGTAACAACGAAGATGTGGAGCGGCGTAAGTTCCGGGAGAAACGCCATTCTGCTACGAAGCCGCAAGGCGAGCAGCTGCCGCTGCGCGGTCTGACTGCGCCCGCTAATCAGGTGCGCGGCATATGCCTTCTCATAAAGACCATCACCGGGATGTAGCCGAAGATCAGCCAACCGTTCCAAATCTTCTGCAGCGAGCCAGACAAAGTCGCCCACCATATTCGAAACGAGGTACCTCGTCCCCATGCGCTCAAAACGAAACGGTAATAGCTCTAAATCGCCTGCCGCCGGATAATACGTATCGGCCGCCTGAAAACGCGCCATACCGCCCCCCGCGGATGTCAGTGATTGCCGTCGGCTTGGCTGATCAACGAGCCAAAAGCGAGCGAGAGGATAACATTACGGACGCCCTCCGTTCTGGAAGCGATCCGTTCGCGGAGGTTTTCGTCGATAACCAGGTCGATGAACCGCGCTTTGAGCTCCTCGAGGCTCGTACCTTCCTTCTTGAGCGGATCAGCTCTCGCAGAAAGTTGGCAGAGCAACCGGCCACCCTCTTGCTCTATCAGACATGTCGCCACGCCAATAAGCCGATATGCCGCTGCCTCAAGCGCCGCAACGCTTTGCGTGGCAGCGGCAAACTCGACCGTCACGATCGAGGCCATTTTTGTCAATAACGGCTTGAGTAATGTGATGCGTGTGAGGTGTGAGACGCATGTGACACGTGCGAATAATGTTGTGCCACCACCGATCCATCCTGGTGATCGGTCACGGTGAAGCCAAGCAACGCCTCCCCAGCCTTTACCAGGGTGTTCGGCTCGACGACGGTTTGGCCCGCCGTCGTTTCTGAGTTTGGGAGAGCTTGGCTGTCGGCTGCGATAGCTGCTCTCGAATCCGTTGCCGTCAACGTTCCTGTCGCAAGCGATCCAAGTGCGGCCGCCAATGGAAGAATCGTGATGGTTTTGCTTTTCATGTGTTCCCTCCTA
The DNA here is from genome assembly GCA_963798805.1 of uncultured Alphaproteobacteria bacterium. Classification (GTDB taxonomy): domain Bacteria; phylum Pseudomonadota; class Alphaproteobacteria; order Rhizobiales; family Rhodomicrobiaceae; genus CAVZCK01. Next base: position 26,077 of record CAWCVC010000009.1, on the reverse strand, counting down.
AGAAATTTGATCTCTACCGGGTTAAAAATAATAAACCCCTTTAACACACCTGGTTATGAAATGGAAATCACACGTCAAGGAATTTACACTCGATGACATTTGTGGCGTCTAAATGGGGCTGAACACCCGTGTCCGCTTGAAGCAGTGCCGGGAGGGACACTGCATTATTTTCCCGTCCGATCGGCGAGGCGTGAGAACTGTGGCTACTTCGCGAACTTGATATAGCACGAGTAGAAAATCGCAGGGATCAGGAAATACCCGTATACCGCGTTAGCAATGCAGCGCGTAATACAGAGCGATGAAGCTTTACACCATCCTCTTTGCCCTTGCATTAACACTTCCACAGTCAGCCATCGGTGAACCCCTTAGAAAAGAGCTGTCGGCTCAAAGGTCACCGAACTTAACTGACGCAGAGATCAGACGAATCCTCATTAAACAGTCGCTGGCCAGCTATCACGGCTCGTGTCCGTGTCCTGAGAATACGGACCGCGCGGGGCGAAGGTGTGGAAAACGGAGCGCCTACTCCCGGCCTGGCGGCGCATCGCCGTTATGTTATGAGAACGATGTTACGCTGGAGATGATCGCCGCTTATCGCAAGTCCACGCGATAGCATTGTTGCCGATTTAGCCCGGTTAATTCATGGCTCTGGCAGATAGCCAGGTTTGCCGTGGGGCAGGCTCAACTTGAGCGAGCCCTGGCCGTGATCAATCGCTCTTCCGCAAGGAACGGATGAGAGCGGCATGTCAGGGTTTGGCAGCTGAGGCTTGCGGGGTTCGGTAAGGGGCGTTTGCGCCCTTTCGCCTACGTCATCTGGCGGGGAATTCGGGCAAGCGCGGTGCGCAGGATGTCCCGATAGGGACATGAGGTAGGCATGTGCAGGCGGATCTGCGTTTTCATCTCGACGACGCGAGCAGCGATCTCGATGAGACAAAGACGCAGCGTATCGAATTGGGCGCGGCGCCATGTCGAGCGCTTCGGCATCGAGACGCGCAGGCCCCACATGAGCCAATAGGCGCCGGCGTGGAGAAAGAGCCGGAACTGATTCGCTGTGGCCTTGGTGCAGGACGTGCGGTCGGCGTAAAGATGGGTCTTGAAGGATTTGATGTGGTTCTCGGCCGAGCCCCGCCGACAGTAGATGTTCTGATAGAGCGCCTTGGCCTTGCCACCTTTCAGATTGGTGACGATGAAGCTGGTGTCGGCACCCTGGTCGCCAACTTCAACCCGGGCAATGATGCGCTCGACACGGCTCCAGCTCGCCGCACCACCGAGGAATTCCTTGAAGCGGCGGACTTTGCCTGTCTTGTCCGAGGCCGTGAAGCGCTCCGCCGTGCTGTTCTCCAGCGCTTCGATATGTTTCCTTAGCGTGGTGGTCGGGGCGACTCCGTAGATGAAGTCGATCCGGTTGGCGCGGCACCAGTCGATGATGAGTGGCCCGCAATAATGGCTGTCGCCCCGGATCAGGATGGCCGTATTTGGCCAGTTGCTGCGGATCGCCCGGACGAGACGACGCAGATGGGCGCGGATTTCAGCGCCCTTCGGCCGCTTCGCCGGACGCAGGACCGCGGTAACGAACCGACCCTCGCCGTCAAACACAACAATGGGCTGGAGCCGTATTCGTCGTAATGAGCGTTGAAGAGACGCGTCTCTTTGTTGGCCGCGATCAGACAAGCATCGCGGAGCTGCTGGCCGCCGTATACGGCATCGAACGTATCGTCGATATCCAGCACGATGGTTTTGGGCACCTGCTGGAAGGAGGCGCAGTAGAGATCGACCAGCACCCGCCCGAATTCGCCGCCAAAGCCGCCGAGGTGGTCGGCCTTTACATGGCGCCGCCTGAGAATGCCATTGTCATCAGCGTCGACGAGAAGCCCTCGATCCAGGCGCTGGAGCGCCGCCAGGGATATCCGAAGCTGCCGAGCGGCAGGGCGCTGACCGGGCAATCTCATGATTACAAGCGCCATGGCACGACCACCTTATTCGCAGCTCTCAACGTTGCGACGGGCAAGGTCCGCGGGCGCCAGTACAAGCGCTGCCGCCGGATCGAATTTCTCGACTTCATGAACCGCATCGTCGCCGAGCACCCCGGCCGCGAGATCCATGTCATTCTCGATACTCTCAACGTTAGGCCGTCTCGGTCTTCTCTAAAGCACGAGAATTCGCCTGGGCGATCGCGTTGGAGCCGCGTCCAGAACCGCCTTGTCAGCTGAACATGGGGCTTGGCTGAAGGAGGGGGCGAAAGTGTCTCTCCAAGAATGATCCTCAAGCCGTTGAAGGCCTCAAAATGAGCTTCGCCCCACCGCTTCGCCGGGCGCTTGGCCGGCTTGGCGCTCTCCATCAGATAGCGCTCCAAAATCAGCGCGACGAACTGGCTGAGCGTGCGCCGCTCGGCATCGGCCTCAGCCTGCAAGGCATCGCGCATTGACGGCACGATGCGGATGGTGATCGGCTCTTTCTTCTCCTTCATCATGAATGACAATCTGTGCGCTTGTGTACTATCGCTTCACCGTACACTATCGATGCTGTTAGCTGCGATGAATTGGGGCGATGTGATGAGCAAGATCAGCAGCGACGAGGACGGCGATCCGGCGATTGCCGTCGGCATTCCGCTCTTCGAATGCCGCCTCGCCGTCGATGTTACCCTGATGGCGATCCGCAGTCTGGCCAAGCGCCAGGGTACCCCAAGCGTTCAAGCCCAAGCTGGATGAGCTGGTGCAGCTGATGACCGACTGCCGGCAGCGCTTCGAGCTGTTGACGGAGCGGCTTGGTGTTATCTTCGCTCTCCGCGATGGCAAACCGCATTAGTGCCATGGGCGAGGCGCAGCAGCAGCCCACCGTTGGCTGCACCGCACTGTCGCGGTCGCCCCGGTGCGAAGGCATCAATCGACATCAGGCGGGCTCTGTTCCAGGCTCATCGCCCTCGAAACAAGCGGATGCCGGCTGCCTCGAACGTGCGTTTCATGGCGGCAACGGTCGCCCCGATCGGCTTGCCGCGGCCGGCCTCGAAACGGACGACAGTGCTGATGCCGACCTGGGCATTTCGGGCCATCTCATGCACCGTCCAATTCAGCGCGGCGCGCGCCATTCTGCATTGCACCGGGGGTCACATGAGCATGAATAGCCCATGCACCTGCCTTGACGCAAGCCTAAAATAAGCCTATCGTGTTCTTCTAAATTGAAATTGTTCATAACGCGGCATTGGCCAGTGCTCGAACACCGACCAATGCCTGACCACAACCCCGTTGGATTAGGAACGGAATCATGGCTGATCCCGACAATACGGGGCCTTGCGATCTGCGCAATGCCCTCATCGATGCCGGCACCTTGCTTTATGAGATCCGCACGGTGCTCGAAGCGCTCTCGCATGGCCTCAAGAAACTGTTGACCCTGCCCAAGGCCGAGCCGGTCCGGGACGAGCTCATCATCCTGGAGAACTTTGCCAATCATGCCGTCGAGGCGGCGGATTTGCTCGATGAGACCGTGGCGGGTTTGTTGAACCCACCCTCTCCAGAGGTGCCGCAGGAGTGATGGCAACCCCCGTGAAGCCCTGCGCCTCGCGCGCAGGACTTCTCGCCCGTTGTTTCAGACACAGGCGCGACCATGCTGGCCCGGCCCCCAGCCCTGAGCTGCGCGTTGCCCTCTATTGGAGGACGTCGACCATGCACGCCGATCTCACCCTCCCGCGCTGGGCGCATTACGCTTCCGGCGGCGTGCTGATGGCGGTTGCCGTTACCGCCGGCGGGCTCAGCCTCACACTCAATGTCGCCCATGGTCTTGAGACCGGCCTTGCCGCCGGCATCGCCTTCGGTCTTGCCGATATCGGCAAAATCGTCATCCCGATCGTTGCCGGCGCCATCGGCTGGTCGCGGCAAATGCGTATCACCGCGGTGATCTGCGTTGCTGTTTCGCTCTGGTGCGCCGTCAATTACTATGCCGACGGACAAGGCCGCGAGTTGCTCGCCCGGGAGCATGGCGAGACGGTCTACACCGATGCCGAAAGGCACATCACCGAGCTTGAAACCGAAGCCGATCGTCTATCATCGCTGGCAACCGAGGAAGCCAGGCGCGGTGGCTGCGGTCCCAATTGCCGCGGCTTGATGAACCAAGCCGCCAGCGCTCGCCAGCGGCTCGAGGCAGCCCGCTCATCACGCGCAGCGCTGACGCCTGCCGAAATCGGCGGTCTCGCCGCTATTATCGCAGCCGTGACGGGCGCCGACACTGACCGGACTGCAAGGGGCCTCGGCGCCGTGAAGGCGGTGCTGTTCCTTGCGCTCATCGAAGCGCTGGTTTGGCTGAGCATGCCGGCCATGGCATTGCTCGCAATGGCGATGAGCGCTCACGACGTTGAAGCGCATGACAACGCAACCCCGGTGCTGCCCTCTGCAACCGTGCGGCCGTCATCGCAAAAATCCGCCGCCAGCGGCACGCGCGCCTATTACCTGCGGCGATTGGAGCGCGAGCATCCTGCGCTGGCGAACCGCGTGCGTGCCGGCGAGCTCAGCGTCTATCGCGCCTGCATTCTTGCCGGGTTTCGCAAGCCGGCAAAGGATTGGTCGAAACCGGAAGCCTATGGCGTCAAAGCCGATGAGACCTCCCATTAGCGGCACGCGCTCAGCAAACTATTGGTCTCGACGGAAACCACATGCCTTGGACGATGATGATAACCCGTCCAATCTCAGAGCTTAGCCTAACCTCCGCATGGCGCTGCCTTGGCGGCGACGAAATACGCTGTCACTGCCACCGAAATCCTGGGGCTTTGCAGCTGGCGACCGCGATCTTGGAGCCAAGATCCGTTAGTACCTCGCTCCGACCGGCGAACAGCTTGGCTCACCCACCTCTGTTCGCCGCGCGGCCGCCGCGGTGCCTGCCAGCATCGGATGATGAGCGACGCCGCCCCCACGCAAGAAGTGAGCCGATCAGGCGAAGGGATTCTTGATTGTCTCCGTCGGCTTCGGCGGTGCGATCTTGTCCGGGAGATCGCTTTCGGCTTCGAGGGCCTTCACGATCTGGTTCAGGATGTCGCGCAGTTGGCGGCCATCGGCCAGGCCCTTCTTGTCGCGCGTGATATCGAGATTGCCGTAGATCGTCACGCGATCGACGCGATTCTCGATGGCGAGGTTGCCGAACGTGACGGCCTCGGCTTCGTTCTGGAACGGGTGAATTGGCGCCATCATCGCTCAGCTGCTATGAAGCCGGCAGCGATGGCGCGGCCTCGGTTGCGGGAGCGGCATCGCGGTCTCTTTGGCGCGCGCGGCGATGTCGGGAAACACATCGATGCCGATCAGCTGCGTAAGACGCGAGATCGAGATGGGTTCCCAGTCCTGGCTGCCGTCATTGGGAGCCCAATAGGCGCCCGCCACCCGCGTCGACGGGCTATAGATAGCCTTGAACAGATGGGTCGGCACCAGCACGCGGTGATGCAGCCTTTCTAGCCTGTCGCCGATGAAAGCGGGACCGGTGACCACATAGAGCTCCCCCTCGGCCAAGGTGAGCTCGCGGACGGCGGACTTGATGCCTTCCCACAGCTCCTCATTGTTGCAGGGCTGCTGGGGGACCATGTTCGCCAGCGAGAACGACTCCTGCTGTGCCGTCTCGGTCGGCATGTCGCCATTGGGGGACATGTGACCGCGATCAAAACCGCTGCGCTGATAGTCGGAGAGCTGCGCCCGCTGATTCTTGGGCAGGCGCTGCTCGGCATGGAAAGCCGATGCGCTTGGTCTTTCCAGGTCGCGCGCCGCTTCGATACGATCGGCCGTCAGATGCTCGGCCGACCACAATGGCGTGCGGGTTATGCCGGAATGCAGCACCACGAATTGCGAATAGCAGATCATGTGGGTTTCGGCAGCGAGCCTCGAATTGACCAGCTTTGGCGGGACGGTGTCCTGAAACTGATCGGGGCATTCAGAGCTTTGCGCTTGCGCCGGCAAGGCCAGCGCCAAGGCAAGACCGGCACCCACAAGAAAGCTTAGCAATACCCCCGCTTGCATCGGACGCCTCCTGGCTGTTGAGCAATCGAAGGCTGTTTACACTGCTTCGGCATGTCTTTGACGCGCTGGCCAAATCAGCCCCCAGAAAAGTTCGATGCTGAATGGAAGCGGCGAACGCCGGGCGAGGGGCCGGGCTTGCGATTGCGGCGATCGGAATTGAGGTTAGCCGTTCTTATGCGTCCGAGCAGGCTATCTTCTTTCCGTTCTTGCTGGGCGAGGTGATCCGTCCTGTGCGGACACGTCCGGCAGGCTGATCGGCTCGAGTACGCTGTCGACGCGCTGAAGGTGGATGGTCCGGGCTCCTGGGGCGGTCATGCCCCACCATTCATGGCCCGGACGATTGCAGCCGGAAGGCAACGAGGCTGAACAGCTCGGCCTCCGGGCAGCACGAGGCGAGTGCCACACGGATGCGGCTCGCGGTCTCGACGAAACGTCCGGCGATTTTCAGCAGGCGCAGGCGAATGCTGGCGAACTCGCTTTGCCGCAAAGGATGCCAGGACGGCACGCAATCGCGCACATCGAGCATCAGCCAATAGGCGGCGGTGTGCAGAATGAGCCGCATCTGATTAGCAAGCGGCGATCGGCAGCTGGTGCGATCGGATGCGAGTTGCGCTTTATGTTGCTTGATCAGATTCTCTGCCTGTCCCCTCTCGCAGTAGAGGGTCGCATAGATGTGCTCGGCGTTGCCTTTCGCCAGCGAGGTGACGGCATAGCGGATGTCGAGCCCGCGGCGGAGCATGTCGTCCTCATGACTGGCGCTCGCCTCGATACGTGCCACAACACGGCGCTCCCTGGCCCAGGATTTTGCCGCATAGCGCGTTTCGGCGAAGCCGCGCAGAACGGCAAGTTGCTCCTCGGCGCGGCGCGTCCGGATATCATCGGCCTCCGGTTCGACCAAGCGGTTGAGCACGGTATTGCCAGCAAAGCCGAAGACATAGTCGATGCCATTGGCCTCACACCAGCTCATAACTTCTTCTCGGCCGTAGTGACTATCGCCACGAATGGTGATGCGCGTATCGGACCAATGCCGGCGAATGCGATTGATCAGACGGCGCAGTAATCCACGGACTTCCTTGCCTGAGGGCGTCTTGCCCGGACGCAGGATCATGGTGACCGGGCGGCCCGTCGCTGTCTCATAGATGTGGATCGGCAGAAAGCAGCGCTCGTCGTAATGGGCGTTCCATTCCGACAGTTTCTGATGACCGTGCACCACGTCGAGCGTGTCATCGATGTCCAGCACCACCGATGCCGGCGGCATCTTGTAGCTCCGGCACCAGATGTCGACGAGCGCATAGGTCAGGCGGATGATCTCCTTCAGCGTCGGCGCGTTCTCCCAGCGCGAGATGGTCGGCTGCGAGCATAGATCATTGCCCGTGTCGGGCAGCCGCCCGCAGGCAAGCTTGAAGGCGGCATCGCAGCGCAGCCAGTCGAAGTCATTGCCATCCGCGTAGCCGCAGGCGATCGCCAACATGCGCCCTTTCAGTATGTCCTCAACTGTGTGCGTAATATGCGCCCGATCGCGCCGGTCGGCGATCAAAGCAGCGAGAGTTTGGGAGAGAGCCCGCCGACGCTCGGCAAGCGCGAGCAGCATGACGCCGCTGTCGGAGGAGAGACGACCGCCATCGAAGGCAGCTGTGACTTTCTTGCGCGACACGGCTGGATAGGGAACGGTGAGCGGGCTATCGTCGGTCATGGCGGGTGTGGCTCTGCGCTGCGGCGCGCATAGGATGGCTGCGACACCCATTTCCTACGCAAGTTCAATGCCTTGCGCCACATTCGCCAGCGCAATTTCTAACTGCGGCTGAATAAGATCGGTTAGCAACCAAAACGGACTTGCCGTCTCACGTCTTCCAGATGTAGCCCTGTCACCCGGTCCGGCTGAGGTCGTGGTCCAATCCGGCCGGGCATCGTCGCTACCATCTCGGCGCCGGCCGAAATTCGAAGCTGTTCGCATCACCAAGGGGCGATCCCATGAGTATCGGCATCGATTTCGGCACGACCAATAGCGTTGTCGCCGTGGCGCCGGACGAGGGCGATGTTGTGGTTGCGCGCCACGAGCCGGGCGGCAGCACAAATTTCCGCTCGGTGCTTTGTTTCGTGAAGGGCAAGACCAACTTCGCCGCACCGATGGCCGGGCCGGAAGCGATGGCAGCCCATCTAGTGGATTGCGCCTAACATAAGAGTCCGATTTTGGATTCCGTTGTGGCGCGAACTATGCGAGTCCATCGCCATGCGCTCGGGAATTTCCTTTGATGTCACTGCACAGGATCGTGCTCGTCTGGAGGCGATCGTGGCTGACCACAACCGACCCCAAAAGCATGTCTGGCGAGCCAAAATCATCCTTCTCAGCGATGAGAGCTTGGGAACGGCTGAGATCATGCGGCAAACCGCCAAAGCCAAGACCTGCGTCTGGCGCTGGCAGGAGCGCTTCATGCAGGAAGGCTTCGATGGACTTTTACGGGACAAGACCCGGCTCTCGCGCAAACCGGCTTTGCCGCAGGACATGATTGCCCGCGTCGTCGCGCTGACCCAGGGTCCGCCGCCTGGCGAGACCACGCATTGGACCTCAGCCGCCATGGCCAAGGTGGCCGGGATTTCGCAGAGCTCGGTGCTGCGCATCTGGCGAAGCCATGGTCTGCAGCCTCACCGCGTACGCCAATTCAAGCTCTCCAAAGACCCGCAGTTTGCCGAGAAGCTCCGGGATATTGTTGGGCTTTATCTGGCGCCGCCCGCCCATGCGCTCGTCCTGTCCGTGGACGAGAAGAGTCAAATCCAGGCGCTCGACCGCACCCAGCCGGGACTGCCACTGAAGAAGGGACGCTGCGGCACCATCACCCATGATTACAAACGGCACGGCACGACAACGCTTTTTGCTGCCCTCAACATTCTCGATGGAACCGTCACGGGGCGGAACATGCAGCGTCACCGCCACCAGGAGTTCATCCGCTTCCTCAACACCATCGAGGCCCAGGTGCCGGCGGGCAAGGTCATCCATGTCATTCTCGACAACTATGCCGCCCACAAACATCCCAAGGTGACGGCCTGGCTCGACCGTCATCCACGCTGGCAGTTCCATTTCACGCCGACGTTCGGCCGTGCGTCGCAAGAGGGTTAGTTGAACTGGCGGTATGCGGTCTTGCATCAATGTATCCGGCCTTTGGTTAGAGCGGTACGTTGCTCCGGGCCACCATGGATATCAGCGCGCGTTCGATCTCATTAGCGGTCAGGCCTCGACCGGGCCAATTGAGCCACCAGTTTTCGATCGCGCCGGGAAGACCGGTCCTCCATTTCTTCGTTCACTCTCGCAGACCTTGGCGGACATTGATCGGGTCACATCATGATGCGATCCTTAGATACGTTCCTTTGTTCAGCTGGCGCCGTTCCTTCGCCCCGACCTTCCGCGGTCCCGGGCGCGCCGCGCGCAGGGCCGGTCAAGGCTGGCCGTCGCGATGCATTTATCGTTACTTGACATCTCAAGGCCACGCCTTGAGGGCCCGAGCACGGGGCGAGGATCAGACAGGTTGGGGTGCAGCATAGTTCGTCCTCGCTCCCTCAAAGTTGCGTTCCTTAGCAAGAACTGCCCACGCGATGCGAGCCAGTTTGTTGGCCAGCGCAATTGCCAGCACGTTGCGGTGGAGGCGCTTCTTCGCACTCTCGATCCAAGATTTGAGCCCGTGCCGCTCCCAGCTTATGGGCTTGATCAGCACGACCCAGGCGGCCTGCACGAACAGCTTCCTCAGATAACGATTGCCGAGTTTGGAGATCTTGCCGAGGATCGTGCGATCACCCGTCGAGATCTGCTTTGGCACTAATCCGAGCCAGGCAGCAAAGTCGCGCCCCTTGGAGAAGCTGCTACCGCGGCCAATAGAGGCAACCACCGCGGTTGAAATGATCGGACCGATGCCGGGCACGCTCATAAGCCGTTTGGCGTCAGCATCTTGTGCGCTGAGCGCTTTAATCTCTTCGGTAAGCCGTGCAATGCGTTCATCGAGCCAGCGCCAGTCGGCAGCGAGATCTTCGATCATGTGAACCAGCCGAGGCGACAGTGCGTCAGTGCGTGTGCTGAGGATAATTGGTAGCTCTGCTCTTAGGAAACGCTCGCCTTGTCGCACAGCAATCCCCCGCTCCAGCATGAACGAGCGGATCTGGTTGATGACGCCGGTGCGCTGCGAAACCAACCGCTCGCGGACACGATGCAGTGCCTGCAGATCGAGCTGCTCAGCCGTTTTGATCGTCACGAACTTCATCGTCGGCCGCTGAACCGCTTCCGCGATCGCCCCGGCATCGTTGAAGTCGTTCTTCTGCCCCTTGGCATACGGCCGCACGTATTTTGCTGGCATCAGCCGCACATCGTGGCCAAGCACCTTGAGCTTCTGTGCCATGTGATGAGCGCCAGCACACGCCTCCATCCCGATGAGGCACGGCGGCAAATTGGCGAGCCGGCTCTGGATCTGCCGGCGCGACCATTTCTGGCGCACGACAATCGCACCCTTCTTATCAAGGCCGATGGCGTGAAACGAGTTTTTGCCAATGTCGATGCCGATCACAGCGATCTCAGCGGTTGCAGTCTTGGGCATACGCGTGCTCCTTAGGACGAAGCCCCCCGCGCCAAGCGTCGCTCGCCGGCAGGGCAGGAGCGCGGCCGAACCATACCATTAGCGGTGGAAGGGTTTTTCGCAAAGCTGACCAGGCGGCGGCTCAAGCGCGGCGTCTTCGGCTCCATCGTCGAACTGCAGGCCGCCATCAATCGGTTCATCGCCGAAAGCAACCAAACAGCAAAGCCCTTCACGTGGACCAAGGATCCCAATCGCATCATCGCCGCGGTCAAGCGCGGGTACCAAGCGTTAGATTCGATCCACTAGAGCATGGCAGCGATTGCCGGCTCATCCAGTCGGTGAAGTCGATGGCGGCAAACAGCAATTTCACCGGGACGCTGATCTTCGGCCGGCGCTATAGCGTCGAGGATCTGATCGCGCTGGTGCTGAAAGGCTTGCGCGCCAGCGCGGAACGAGATCTTGGGCCCCTCGGCGAGACGGCCATCGCCGGGCGGCCGGTGCGTTTTGCCGGGCAGTTCACCGATGAGACGCTCGCCTTGACGCGGCTATCGAAGGCGTTCGGCCTTGCCGGCTTTAAGGACATCACCTTCGTCGCCGAGCCGCTCGCGGCAGCTTACAGATTCGCGCGCCGCATCGTCACACCGCAGCTCTGCGTCATCGCCGATTTCGGCGGCGGCACCAGCGACTTCTCGCTCGTCCGCTTCCGGCCGGAGCGGGAGCACCTCGTCATGGACGTACTGGGCGCATCGGGCGTCGGCATCGCCGGCGACCGGCTCGATTTCCGCATCATCGAAAAGGTGGTCTGCCCCAAGCTCGGCATGGGCACTCATTATGTCAGCATGGGCAAACGCCTGCCGATCCCGTCGCATTATTACGCACGCTTCCAGCGCTGGAGCGATCTCTCCTTTCTGCGCACGGGCGAAACCCTGCGTGAGCTGCGCACGCTGAAGCGTATGGCCGAAGACCGAGACGCGCTCGAGCGGCTGATCTACATTATCGAGGAGGAGCTGGGCTTCGACCTCTACCGTGCCGTGTCGGCGACGAAGACGGCCCTCTCCGTCGATGACAGCGCCGTGCTCAACTTCCAGCACGGCCCGGTGCAGATCAGCGAGACGATCACGCGGGCGGGCTTCGACGACTGGATCGCTGAGGATCTCACCGCCATCGAGGCGCAGGTGACGAAGCTGTTCGAGGACACCGATCTCGCGCCGGCGCAGGTCGACCATGTGTTTCTGACCGGCGGCACCTCTTTCGTCCCGGCCATCCGGGCCTTGATGACCGCGTGCTTTCCTTCAGCAGCCATCTCGGCAAAGGACGAATTCATCTCCGTCGCCGCCGGCCTGGCTCTTTACGGGCGCGAGCGGATCGCCGCGAGAGGCTGACAGCCCCGCCCCGCTTGCGCGGCGCCTCCGATGAGCAGGTAGCCGAACGATCGTCGGCGGTTGCCAAGCGAGACAGAGCTTCGGGACCGGCATGCGCCTTAAGATCATGCCACGGTGGCGGCGGCCTTCTTGGGAGCGCCCTTCTTCGTCGCAGGGACCTTCTCAGGACCTCCCATTTTCGCCGCAAGCGCTTTCTTGGGCTGCCTCGCCGCCGTTTTCGCAGGCTGTGCGATCACGGCTCGCGTCCGGTGCTGTCCAAGCCCGATTTTTTTGGCGAGCTGGGAGCGGGCGAGAGCATAATCGGGAGCGACCATCGGGTAGTCACCCGGCAATCCCCATTTCTCGCGGTAGTCCTGCGGCGTCATATTGTAGTAGGTCATCAGATGACGCTTAAGGCTTTTGAATTTCTTGCCGTCTTCCAGACAAATGATGTGATCGGGTTGAACCGATCGTTTGATCGGCACGGCGGGCTTCAGGTCGTCAACGGGCGCTGCCGCCCGACCGAGCTGCGCCAGTGATTTGAAGGTATCAGCGATCAGTGCTACCAAATTCTCCTTCGGAATGGTGTTATTGGCAACATATGCTGAGATAATAGAGGTCGTACATTCCAGAAGTTCTGTTTTGTTGGCTGGGGTCATTTCGTATTCCTATTCAGAATTGTGCGTTTTAAGATCTTTCATCGTTCGCTCATGGTGGCTACGTCAAATCAGCTAATTATTCCTTTCCAATATATGTTCTATTTTTGCTGTAGCGTATATCCATTTGCGATTTGTCGGTTACGGCTGTGTGTCCAAAACATTCGTTTTGATGGACTGGGATTCCGCAGATATAGATAACGATGATCATCTCCGCTTTTTGCGCAAATCGGCGTTGTTGTGTATTTCTCCACATAAGGGTAAATACTGCTTATATTCAACAAGGGACTACCTGCGTCGTTTCGATGCGCCGGCTGGCGTGGCGTAAGTCGGACGAGCGAGGCGTCGCCGATCGCCTTGTTCCCAACGCGATTTCAGCCTGCCAATCCCTTGGGCTGACGTCTTCCTCTCAACTATTGCGCGCAGTCTCTACAACGTCGGCGGGCCACGCGAAGAGCGCGGTGGTGAATTTGCACGCAGGCAACTTGGTCTTTGTGGAGGGGCGTCATCAAAAGCGCGATGTCGCTAAAAGACTTCAGTCCGGTCCAATTACGCTACGACGACTTGGCTGCGGTCGGTCGCAAAGCGGATCACAGCGTTTTCGCGCCACCAAGTCCCCCAGTAAGCCCGCCGATCGTCGTCCGCTTCAATGGTGCGGCGGCCTGTGGGTGTGAACGTGGACGAGCGGCCGCAAAGGGTGAAGAGGAGACATGACGCTCGGGGGCCTCGAGGTGAACCCACGGCAGCTCTTGCTTCTCCCGGGGCCAATGGTCGAGAAGCGGGTGCAGGAAGATCTCCGCCCTCTTTGGCGGCTGTGCGCTCAAGCGAGCCTCCGCCTAGCGAACGCGCGTCAATTGGTCAGCACGATCTTTCCGGTGGCTGCGGTGATGATGTCGATGCGCTTTGTCACCATGGAGCCGGTCCCCCATGCGGTTGGAATGGTCACCGAATAGGGGATGAGCATTTCGGAGCCGGGAATGCGACGCAACGTGATCTCCGCGTCGCGGTTCGCCGCATAGCTCCTGGTGTCCTCGTTGTCGCGGTGGCCGGCAATCGGCTGGTACATAATCCGGCAGACATAGGCGGTCTCCGGCGACCCGCCTTTCGAAGGCGCGGCCAAGCGGATCAGACGCTTCGGAGTGAGCGCGATGTCGTAATGCTGCTTGCCGTCAAAGATGCCGACGCGGCGATCGCATGGCGGACGGCCATCCGCCTTAGTGAACATGAGGACTGCCGACATGGGATCGAGCACGCCGGCTTTATCGGCCGCCGTCAGAGGCACCATGTCGGACTTGACGCGAGGCTTGGGGGTGACGGCGATCTCGCTCGCCATATGCTGCCTGAACCCGATCTGGGTGGTGCCTCTCTTTTTGTTTTGTTTCCAGTTGAAGGCGAAGGTCGTGGGTACGGGGGCGCCGCGCTCGATCGTGCCAGATACATTTGAGGAACCCTGCACCTCAAACGCGCCGAACAGCACCGAGATGTTCGCCGAGCCGGAAAGCGAATAGCTATTCGACGTCGTCTTGGAGGCGATCTTGAAATCGCCGACCTCGATGCCATTGTAGCGCAGGCTATAGCGCGCCTGAACGATAGTCGGCCGGGCGTCGCTCGGCTGATCCGCCAGCTTCTCGCCAGAGCTGGCCGGCCCAGGAAGCAATGCCGCCGCCAACAGCATGAGCGTACGGCCGCAATGCATGAACCGATGACTTTCGCCGCTCCTTTTCATTCTTCGATTAATAGGCTTTGAATCCGTCTAAACTTCGGCGTCGGTCGGCAAGTCGGTTACCGTGTTAGAACGCACGGGGCGCCACCGCTTCATCACCGATTGACAGCTTCGAGGCGCGAGCAACGAAAGCCCGATACAAGCGCGACACCGAACCTCGGCGTTGACGCTGTCTGGCCGGGATCGTTCGGTTACGGATCATTGCGGTCGCTGACCTCACCGCCCTGAGCTCACCTCAACTCGATTTGGAGATGGCACGGCGCCGCCCAACTTTCCGAGATGCGGGTGAAAGCCGAAATCGCATCTCCCTTGAACGTCAGCGTAGCCAACCCCACCACCGACGACTGCTCGACACTCATTTGTCGCCGTCGGCGGGCTAGACGTGTGCCGGAGAGTTTCGCCTCATCGCGGAAATCACTATCACTTCGCTTCGTAACTCACCCGCGCCGCCAGGATGCTCTCGCAGAGGGATAGAACACTTCCGCAAACTGAGGTGAAGCGGATCAAGCTTGGGCGCACCCTGGCTGCCGAAATTGACCCTCAACGGACCGTTCGCGCTTTTGGAGCCGATGCCTCAGTTCGACCCCGAGGCGAATGCACCACTCGCGGAATTGAGAAACTCGGGGCGCCAAAAGCGGACGCTCACCTGCGATTAGAGCACCCACTCTCGCCCCGCAAGCTGCGAGCATCGCGCAATTGTTCGGCTCGTCAGTCGAACTGCATCACCACAATTAAAAAGGCGATTATACGGTTGACAAACCACACAGACTCAGTTCGCTTAAGGGCTGCATCAGATAGGGAGTGCAGCCATGGATTTAGAGTTGGTGAGATATTCGATCATTGAGGAGAATGGAAATCGTTATGTAGAGGGACTTTTTGCACCTCCTGATTTGCCTCCTGACGATCCAAAAGAATTTGTTCGATTCCAAGTTTCAATCTCCCCAGAGAAATTCCCGCGTCTTCCAGAAGCTCTATTAGAGGCCTTAGGGAAGGTGCGCGCTTTTGTTGCTGCAGAAATGGGGAAGACAGAAAGTCGCGGGCCATACCATTTTTGATTCGTTCATGCCAATAAGCATCGGAGTCGGTGAAATTCATCAATTTGATATTTCTCCCATGAAAAACCCGCTATTTGCGGGGTTTTTTCGGTTTCAATTTCTCGTCTTTTCGAGGCGGCGGTGATGACGCCACGCGCTTCATAAGCTCGTCGACAGCCTCTTCATTGTCTTCGCAGCCGAGTTCGCGAGCGGCTTCCCTGAAGCGTTGGGATTGAGATTGCTTGCTCGACTTATTCATTGATTTGCCTTTTTCACCGCAGCAACTCTTGCCAAGACCTCATCGGGGATCTTCAGGGCCTTAAATTCTGCCGGGTTGATTCTCAATGGCACTTGCCAGCATTCGCCTGCCTTACATAGCCTGAGATGTCTTTCAATTGCGTCCCACCAAAAAATCAAATGTCCTGCCTTGTAGTGCAATCTCTGATGTGACCAAGGCGGCTCCATGAAATAGGATTTCAGTGAGCTTTCCTGAAATGCAAGCAGCTTATGAGGCCTTTTCGTGATGGCCTTATCCGCGCTTATCGTAATCTCGCCTCCAAACTGTTTAAACGCTCTTGCCCAAACATGATCATCGGCCGTCGCTAATCCCATTTGGGTCACATGAATAAACTCAAATCCGCGATCCCCATAAAGAGCGTTCATTGCCTCAACGAGACGCCGAGGAACGTCACAGTCTAATGCGACCTTTTGACGGCTCATCAGGTCAGTGCCTTGTTGCTAAGGCCCTCTCAAACTCAACGGCTTGGCGGACGATTGGGGTAGGAACTTCAAACCAATAGGCTACCGAGTTCAAAGTCTTCCCCTTCAGCAACCCACGCGTCATACAACGCGCCGGTAGGAATTCCTTCCGGTACGGCCGGTTGACCATATGCAATGTTAGGATCAACGATTATCTTGGGGAATTTGTCCGGACGCGGTTTCCAACTACGCACCAATCGGCTTGCGGGATCAAAGCGAAGGCCCGGAATGAGACTTTGCTTGATCGCTTCGTACATCACATAATTGTTTGTCAAAAAACTCAGAAAACGTCTGTCTTCTTGTTCCTCAGCACTCGCCTTAAACACTCGCTCAACCAAAACATCAGATTGGTCGGCAATCAAAATAACGCGTTCATTCGCGAATGGATGAGGAAGCTCAAACTCTTTTCTGAGGCGTTCCGCTGCGCGCCGTAATGTTCTGGCTTTGACGCCAGCCTCTCTGAAATGCTCGACGAAACGAACCTCCATCAGATCAAGGAAGCTAAGTTCTTCCTTTCTGCCTATTGGTTCAAAATCTCGAATAAGCAACGGCCCCGCGTTCCGGCGCGGATAACCCTTAAGCCATCCGCGAATGCGTTGTGCGTTGCCAACCGCGATCAAACGAGCGGCTTCCGAAACAGTGTAGAAACCATGTGCCAAAGGATCGGCAGCTAAGCGCTCGAAGGTGCCCATGACGAGTCCCGGTATGTGAGTCGCTTGCCAACTATGCCACGCAATGCCTTGTCAGCGCGAGAGCTATCGTCAATGCCTACGCGGATGCGATTGTTGTAGCGGAATTCGAATTCCGCCAGATACCTGTGCAGATGCTTCTCGGAACAATGTTGATAGACGCCCTTCATGCCGCGCTTAAAGATGCTGAAATAGCCTTCCAGCGTGTTCGTATGCACTGAGCCGCGAACGTACTCGCCAGCGCCATGTTCAACCGTAAAATGGTGCGCGAAGCCCTTGCCAATTGGGCCGTAGTATTTCGCCTCATCCGTCATCAGCATGGACTCCTTGCGCAGATTGGCGTCCACAATCGGCTTAATGGTCGCCGTGTCGGCTTTCTCAATGTGGAACGTGCGAACCTCGCCGCCGCGCTCGACAAGCGCCAGAGCCGCCATCTTATGGGCATAGCCGCGCTTCTTCGGAGCGCCTTCCTTGTTGCCGATGAAGGTTTCATCGATCTCAAGGATCTTGCCTTCGCCGCCCATCGGAGCAAAGCCGCCCGTGCGCATGGCTTCGCGCAAACGATGCGCCATGAACCAAGCCGCCTCATAGGTGATTTCTAGAATGCGATGGAGCTGGTGAGAGCTGATGCCTTTCTTTGATGCGCAAAGAAGATGGGCAGCCTGGAACCACTTATGCAGCGGGATATGGCTGGACTCGAAAACCGTACCGACGCGAACCGTAAACTGCTTCCGGCACTTGCCGCACTTCTTCAAGCCGTGGCGGACGATCCCTTCCGGGTTCTTCTTGCTCGGCTTGGAGCGGACGCCTTTGAGAGCATATATCTTGTCCGTGTTGCCGCAATGCGGGCAAACCGGGCCGTTCGGCCAAAGTAGCTCTTCAAGGCGAGCAAAGGCCGCTTCTTCATCATGGAAATGAGCTTTGTTGAGAATGGACATAACCGGAATCCTCTAACCCGTTGATTCCGAATGTAATGGTTTTATCTGGGTTTGTCAACCGTATAATCGCCATTAAAAAACCATTTCTGATGCCAACTTGTCCTAGATCCGACAATGTTTCTGAGACTTGGCGAGTAAAGTTAAATCCTTGCTCCAGGAGGTCAGTTGAATATTCGACCACGTGGCCATGGAGAAAGCGGTGTGACGTCCTTGCGCAATTCGCGTCGCCGCCTCGCCCATAGGCGCCGAGCCGGGGTCGAGGGCGAGGCGGCGGGCCGCAGAAAAGTGGCGCGTCCCTTGCAACTCCGATGCAACTGGAAAACACCATGAAACACCTTCTGATCGCGATCACCTTGGGCCTTCTCCTTGGCCCAGCCTCCGCGCCTGTGACCTTGGCACAGAACGTCCCCTCCGAAATCTCTGAACAAGAGGCGCACACCATTGGCGTGGCTGCCTATACCTACTTCTATCCGCTTGTGACCATGGACATATCTCGCAAGCAGCTCACCAACATCGAGCCCGGCAAGGAGTTTGGCAAAGGCCCGATGAATATGTTTGTCAACGTTCCGGAATACCCTCCGGCGGACTTCAAAGGCGTCGTCCGATCCAATTTCGACACTCTGTATTCGATCGCCTGGCTCGATCTGACGAAAGAACCGATGATCATCTCGGTGCCCGATACTGACGGCCGCTATTATCTGCTGCCGATGCTCGACATGTGGACCGATGTGTTCGCCTCGCCGGGCTGGCGCACCACGGGGACGAAGGCCGGCAATTTCGTCGTCATACCGCCTGGCTGGAAACCGGGCCTGCGTGACCGCCTAATCGAGAAGTTCAAGCTCCCGAACGATATCCAGCGCATCAATGCGCCGACGCCTTATGTCTGGATTATTGGCCGCACCAAAACGGATGGGCCGGCGGATTATCCCGCAGTCCACAAGATCCAGGCCGGCTATAAGGTCACGCCGCTGTCGGAATGGGGTAAGACGCCCAAGCGGATCGAGGTGAAGATCGATCCGAACGTCGATATGAAGACGCCACCCAAGATTCAGGTCGACACCATGTCGGCCGGCAAGTACTTCGCCTACGCCGCTGAACTGCTCAAGCTGCACCCGCCGCACATCACCGACGAGCCGATTATCGCGCAAATGAAGCGTATCGGAATCGAGCCGGGCAAAAGTTTCGATATCGAGAGGGTGCCCGTCGTCGTGAGGAAGGCGCTCGAAACCACGCCTCAGGCGGCGCAGAAATTGATGGAATGGAAGCTTCCGACCCTTGCTCGCGTCGCGAACCATTGGTCGATGAACACCGATACAATGGGCGTTTATGGCAACTACTATCTCAAGCGCGCAATCGTGACTCAGGTTGGCCTTGGCGCCAACCTGCCCGAGGACGCGATTTACCCGCTCAATCTCGGTGACGAAGCCGGTAAGCCGCTCGATGGCGCCAATAAATACACGATCCACTTCGACAAAGACGCCACGCCTCCCGTGCGGGCCTTCTGGTCGATTACGCTTTACGATAAGGATGGCTTCCAGGTTGCGAACGAACTCAATCGCTTCGCGGTGAGCAGTTGGATGCCATTCAAATACAATACCGATGGCTCCCTCGACCTGTACTTCCAGAACGAAAGCCCCGGCAACAACATGGAGCCCAACTGGCTTCCAGCGCCGAAGGCGCCCTTCAATTTGACCATGCGCCTCTACAGCCCAGGCACGGAGGCGCTCACGGGTCGATGGAATCCGCCACCCATTACCAGAACTCAATGACCTCCGGGCCTCAACCCAGTGAATGCTCCATCTCAGCGCCGAGCCACCGGGCTGATGCGCCGATGTCCTTCCCTACAAACTGCTCGCCCACCTCGACAAGCCGGCAGCAGTCCACATCGGCAAAACCTCAGTCGAAAAACCTGAACTCGAGAATAGGGGCTCGCCTGCGGCTGGACGGCCACTGTCTCGATCCCAACGACAGTAGCGCGCAGAGCTCGCGGCTTGTATTTTGTGGACTGAACCTCGTGCGGCGAGCGACCGCCAACTGCGTCATCGGATGATAGTCGGCTTGTGGCCCGCTGCCGAAGATCGGTGACGCGCGGGGCGCTTCCGCAGTTGGAGGTATTGCTGCCGTCCCCTCCGGGGATTTGGTGCGGCAGATCGCAGCTGACCATCGGGGATCCGGTGATGTCAGGAATCACCGCAAGCTCACCGTCGCGGGCAGCACGTCGGCGGGGAGAGAATTAGGCCGGAACTCTCCGACGGGCAACTTGGCCGGATTGAGGCGGCAGCAGGCTCTCATGCACCGGGAGGCGATGATGGGTTCTAGACTAGACGTTAGATTAGCTTCTTCTTATCGATATCGGCCGGGTTGAAAATGAATTTGCGCGGCTGATCCGGGCGAGTCCCGACCGGCTGCCCTTCAGCTATCGGCAGTTCCTCTACTACATAGATCAATACGGCCTTCGCGGCTCGGCGCTGAGCGCACCGGACGCCGCGGCTGCCCGAAAGCGACGGATCGGCGCTGCAGGCCCTGATCGCACTCCAAGAAAAAACCCTGGCGTGGCGAAAACAACGCGCGATGTCCACCCACTCAACTCGAAAGAGCAGTCACGTTCTCGAGCTCTGCAGCATCAAGAATCCGTCGAGCTTGATTGCTCTATCACCGCAAAAACTATCGGCGGGGCGACTTGTCGGTTTTCAATTGCTCGCTATCAAACTGGTTTTCCCAAAAAATATTGTATAATGCCTACATTCGTAATGCTCATAAAAGCAAAAAATCTTGTAAGATTGTATACATATATTCTATGACGTGAATAAATACATTTTCGTCTATCCATGAAAACTGAAGAAATCCAGAACATATATCCTATATGCTTCATCCAAGGCTAAAGTGTTTTTTCCTGAGCGTCTTCTCTGGGTTAAAGCGGCCGTCTATGCTGCGAGGCCTTGATTCTTCGACTTGGAGGGCGAGGTGGCAGCATTCTTAAGGCGTACTCTGATCGCCGTCGTAGTGGCACTGTTCCCGTTCCAGGCGGTCGCCAAATGGCCCGAGCGGACCATTACGATCGTCTCACCATTTGGGGCGGGTGGCACCGCGGACTTCCTTTCGCGGCTGATGGGCGAAGAGTTCCAAAAACGCCTGGGCCAGTCGGTAATCATCGAGAATAAGACCGGCGCGGGCGGCGTTATCGGGGCAACGTATGTCGCGCGAGCGCGGCCGGACGGTTATACTTTCCTGATGGCGTCGGTCGCCACGCATGCGATCGGCCCGGCTCTGAAAAAGTCCATTCCCTATGATCCGATCAAAGACTTCGCACCGGTCGGCCTTGTCGCGAACCTGCCCAACCTGCTCATCGTTAATCCGTCGCTACCTGTGAAGACCGTCGCCGATCTAATCACCTACGCCAAGAAGACCGCGAAGCCCCTAACCTATGGCTCCGCAGGCGTAGGCACATCGCAGCAACTCGCCGCCGAGCTATTTATCAGCAAGACTGGCGTGAAAATGATCCACGTGCCCTATAAGGGCGCCGGGGGCATCGTCGAAGCCGTCATCTCGGGCGAGATCGATCTGAGCTTCAACAATTTCCCCGCCTCCTGGGCCGTCGCCAAAGATGGCGAAAAGGCGCGAGTAATCGCCGTAACCAGCCTCAAGCGCAATCCTGCCGCGCCGGATGTCCCGACGGTGAGCGAGACCATCAAAGGTTTTGAGGCCGGCACCTGGTTCGGACTGTTCGCGCCCAAGGGGACCGATGCAGCCGTTATTAAGCGGCTCTCCGGCGTCATGAAGGAGATCCTTGAGGATCCGGCCATCGTGGCGAGGCTCAGAGACGTCGGAGCGGTCGCCAATCCCCTTCCACCCAAAGAACTATCAGAATTTGTCTCATCTGAGCTGACGAAATGGAAAGATGTCGCCGCCGAAGCGGGGATTACGCTCGAGTAATGCGGGCAACCGCCGGGCGGATGATGCGCCCGGCGGTTGTCTCCAAGGTCGACTGAAATAAGCGATCCCGAGCGATCTCCAGGGCTTTCCGGGTGGAGCGTCTTCTTAACGTGAGGCAGTGTCATGACCAAAAGCATCTGGTGGGGCATCTTATGGGCAGCAGCGAGCATCATTGTTGCAAGTGCCCAGCTACAGGCGCAGGGCGTTTCGAAATATGAAGAGCTCCGCCGCACAGCGAACAAGAACCTCTTCACCATCATCACCTCCGGTCTGCGCACCGGCTATGCGAAGTTCGGTGCCGATATTGCCGATACGCTGAACGGCCTGCCCGGCGCCAATATCCGCGTGGTGACGCTGTTGGGCGAAGGCGGCGGCCAAAATGTGCTGGATATGTATTTGCTGCGCGGCGTGGATGGAGGGATCATCACGCCAGAGGACATTAAATGGCTACAGCGGAAAGATCCCGCAGCATATGGAAATCTGAACCAGCGCGTCAATTACATCGTCAAGCTGTTCGATTTCGAGCTTCATATCTTCGCCAAGAACAACGTCACCAGCCTCGAACAGTTACGCGGCCAAAAGGTCAGCTGCCTTAAGCCTTTGAGCACGGTTGATATCTTTTGTCAGAATCTGTTCCTCGGTCTCGGGATCAACGTAGACATCGTGCATAATGGGGCGGCGGTCGCCATGCAGAAGCTGAAAGCTGGCGAAGTCGCCGCGGCGGTCAGAGGCGCGCTCCCACCATTGCCCGGCTTCGAGAACGTCAAACCCGAAGACAATCTGCATTTCATCGCTATCGACGCGGCGCATCTGCCGAACAGCCCGTTCGATAAGATCAAGGCCGACTATCTCCCGGCGCGATTGCGGTCCCGCGACTATCCGACGATGATCCCGAAGGGCGAGGAGGTGCCGACGATCGCCACGGCGAGCGTGCTTGGCGTTTATGCCTGGCCTGCGGGCTCAGACCGCTATCGGAATGTTGAGAACTTCGTCCGCATTTTCTTTTCGAACATCGATAAGTTTGCGGGACCGCCGCGCCATCCAGGCTGGAAAAATATCAATCTGGCAGCCGATGTCCCCGGTCTGACGCGCTTCCCGGCGGCGCAGCAATGGCTCGACGCCAAGCGCCGTGAGCGCGGCGCCGTGCCGACGACCGCCGTTTCCCCTGCCAACGAAGATGTCAAGCAAGCCTTCGCGGTCTTCATCGAGCGGTATATGCGCTCCAAGGGGGGCCGTCCCATCAGCAACACCGAGAAAGCCGAGATGTGGCGGCAGTTCCAGGAGTGGTCTGCGCAGGCGCTAAGCGTGCGATAAGGCGCGTTTCAATCGGCAATGGAGTTCAGAGATGCGCGTGGCGCAGATGGCGACTCCGGTATTTGCGATCCTATGCTCCTGTAGCCTGATGCCAACGCTTGGCTCGGTTCGCCTCGGTTTGGCAATCCAGATTGCGTTTGCGGAGACTTCAGGCGATCAGCGGAAATCCCTCCGGCCGATCATCCGGAGCGCCGCGGCAGGGCAGCCGGTAAAGCTGAGGATCCGAGTACCGAAGGATCACGTCCTGCGCTTCGTGCGTATTCTCGGCATTCCCCCTGGCTTCCGGCTTTCGCACGGCTTCAGCTTGCGGGACGGAAGCATCTGGTATGTCGCAAGCTCCGATCTCGCAACACTCGAACTTGTCCCGCCCGCGGACTTCGTCGGCGTCGGGCAGCTTTACGTGGATTTCTTCACGCAACACGGCATCTCCAAAAAACCGGTCTATGCCAAGAGCGAATGGTATGTCGTCAAGATCGGAGCCGAGAGCGATCGGGGCGCACCCGCGGCGGTTTCAGGGACGGAGCGCCCGGCGGCAGAACCGCCTCCCGCCCCCCGGCCGGAACAGCTGACCCAGCCTTACGAGGCAGAAGCTGAGGCCCTCCTGCGGGCGCAGGAGCTTGTTGAGCGTGGAGATGTCACCGCCGCCCGATTGCTGTACGAGGATCTGGCGATCCACGGCAGCGCGTCTGGCGCGTTGGCGCTGGCAAGGACTTATGATCCCGACTTCCTGCAGTCCCTGGGCGTCATCGGGATGGAAGCCGATCTGAATCAGGCTAGGAAATGGTACAAAAGAGCCGAGGATCTGGGCAATAAAGAAGCCTCGCAGCGCCTCAGCGAGTTGAAATGATGGCTCGAGTGCAGTTTATGCCGACGAATAACGATGTCTTGGCCGGAATTCTATTTATCGCAATCGGGCTTATCTTCGGAATTTACATCTTCAGTTCGCTCGATATCGGCTCTCCCCAGGCGATGGGGCCCGGCTTTTTTCCCTTCTGGCTCGCGGGCCTCCTCGTCATTTTCGGCGCGGTTATCGCACTGCGCGGCGAGCGCAAATCCGACCAGGACGCGCACCCAGTCGCTTGGCGCGGCCTCGTCACACTCACGGCCAGCACTGTGCTTTTCGGCCTCGCGGTCGATCCGTTCGGCCTCGTGCCGGCGCTCGCGATCTCGATCCTGCTGGCGACCGGCGCCAGCGGGAATATGGGCGTCCGCCGCGCCTTGGCGGTCACTCTCGGCCTCGTCCTGATCTGCCTCGTCGTGTTCTATTGGATGCTCGGAACGCCCCTGCAACTCTTCGGCCCCTGGCTCCATTTTTGAGGCCGCATCATGGATCTGTTCGCTCACTTGAGCCTTGGGCTGACGACGGCGGCGCAGCCGCTCAATCTGGCTTATTGCTTCATTGGTACCTTGCTGGGCACCGTCATCGGCGTGCTGCCGGGACTCGGTCCGGCCGCGACAATCGCCATGCTCTTGCCGGTGACCTATTCGCACGACCCGACCGCTTCACTGATCATGCTCGCAGGCATCTATTACGGGGCGCAATATGGCGGCTCCACAACGGCAATTCTCATCAACCTGCCGGGCGAAGCCTCATCGGTCGTCACAACGCTCGACGGCTATCAAATGGCGAGGCAAGGCCGCGCCGGGGCCGCGCTTGCGACCGCCGCGATTGGCTCCTTCTTCGCGGGCACCGTTGCGACATTCGTCATCGTAGCGGCCGCACCGCCGCTGACGGAGGTGGCACTCAAATTTCAGTCGCCGGAATATTTCTCGCTGATCGTCCTCGCTCTGATCGCGTCGATCTCGCTGGCTCACGGCTCGATCCTGAAAGCGCTGGCGATGATGACGCTGGGCCTGCTGTTCGGGCTGATCGGGACGGATATCTATACCGGCAACGAGCGCATGACCCTCGGATTCGACGAGTTGGCAGACGGGATTAATTTCGTCGCCGTAGCGGTCGGCCTTTTCGGCGTCACCGAAATTCTCCGCAATCTCGAGGTGGACCAGGATCGCCCGGTCGAGATGCAGAAAATTACCCGTCTCATGCCGACGAGAGCCGATATCAGCCAAATGGCTGCCCCGATCTTGCGCGGGACGGCTTTGGGATCGTTCCTCGGTATTCTGCCCGGCGGAGGCGCGATCCTTGCCTCCTTCGCATCCTATACGGTCGAAAAGCGCCTATCCGCAACGCCGGAAAGATTCGGTCACGGCGCGATCGAAGGCGTCGCCGGTCCCGAGAGCGCCAACAATGCCGCGGCGCAGACCTCCTTTATCCCGATGCTGACGCTCGGCATCCCCTCCAATCCCGTCATGGCGATGATGATCGGAGCCTTCATCCTGAACGGCATTATCCCCGGACCAAGGGTCGCGCACGATCAGCCCGTCCTGTTCTGGGGCCTGATTGCCTCGATGTGGCTGGGCAATCTGATGCTGATCGTGCTCAACCTGCCCCTCATAGGCATCTGGGTGCGGCTCTTACGCGTCCCCTATTACGTGCTGTTCCCGGCGATCATCGCCTTCTCGTCCATCGGCGTTTATGCCATCAACGGCAATCCGTTCGACCTTTACGCCATCGCCTTTTTCGGTGCGGCGGGATATCTGTTTCATCGGCTCGGTTGCGAACCGACGCCGCTGCTCCTGGGCTTTATTCTCGGCCCGATGCTCGAGGAGCATTTGCGCCGCGCCATGATCATTTCGCGCGGCGATCCGATGATTTTCGTCGAGCGGCCGATCAGCCTGACATTGCTGCTGGCAGCCGCCGCTTTTCTCGCGGCGGTTACCTTTCCGGCCGTCAAGCGCGGCCGAGAGACCGTATTTGTTGAAAGCGATTGAGGGGCATGTCTCGTCGAAAGCTACGCTACCTATGTCGGCCGACGCGGCCCCCTCTCTGTCGGCTATTTGGCTATAGGGGTGCCGCGCGGCGAGCGCTCCCGCCGGGCCGTCGCCAAGGCCGTCGAGGAAGTCGATCATGCTTCCTGGCACTACCAGTGACGCCCGCGCCCCCTTCCGAACACGTCGCCTCATAAGCCAGACGCTCCCCCTCCGCTTCCGCCCCAGACAAACCTTTTTCTCCTGCGCCAACGGCGTCGATTATATCTTTGGCTTTGCGGGAAATGCGTGCTCGACCGGC
>CAWCVC010000008.1:0-317160 GCA_963798805.1 uncultured Alphaproteobacteria bacterium | reverse complement strand
ACCGTCCTCGCTGAGGCGAACCAGCAATCGCAGAATATCCTCGATCTCCGAGGCCGAGAGCCCAGCCATCACCTCGTCGGCGATCAGCAGCTTCGGCTCGGCCGCCATGGCGCGGGCGAGTTCCGCCTTGCGCATTTCGACTTGTGTCAGATCGCCGGGGAATTTGCACGCCTTCCCGGCGAGGCCGACCAGCTCGAGCAGCTCGGCGCAGCGTTCATCCAGCGTGTGGCTGGCGTGGATCAGCCCCGACCGGTGCTGCACGGTGTAGAGCAAAGGCACCCGCACATTGTCGGCGACAGTAAGGCTGGTGAAGGGGCGCGGAAGCTGGAAGCTGCGGGCGAGGCCTAGGTGGGTACGGCTGTGCGCCGGCACGCCGTTCAGGTTGCGGCCTTCGAAATGCACCGTCCCTGTCTCATTCGCGAGCGTGCCGCATAGGCAGTTGACGAAAGTGCTCTTGCCGGAGCCGTTCGGTCCGATCAGCCCGACTCGCTCGCCTGGCGCAATCGTCAGGTCGATGCCGTCCAGCGCCACGAAGCCGCCGAAGCGCTTGCCAAGACCGTGAACCTCAAGGAGCGGCGCGATCATCAATGAGCCCTCGCGCGCAGCGGACGGATCAGTCCGACAATGCCGTTCGGCGCGACGATGACGAAGCCGATCAGCAGGAGACCGACGATCAGCAGATTGACGGCCGAGGAGATCGTCACCGTCGCGACCTGTTGGATGCTGCCGAGCAGCACCGCGCCGATCAGCGGTCCGGCCCAGCTCGTCGTGCCGCCGATCATCGGCATGGCGATGGCATTCACCGCATAGGCCAGGCCGAATGTGGAGGACGGCTCGACATAGCCGATATAATAGGGAAAGGGTGCGCCGGCCATGCCCATCAGCGCACCGGAGATGGTAGTGGCAATGAGCTTGAGCCGCAAGGTCGGCACGCCGGCCGCTTCAGCCGCGACCTCGTCATCGCGGATCGCGGTCAGGCCGATGCCGAGCCGCGACCGCTCGATCATCCGGGCGGCGGTCACGGCGATGATAGCGAGCGCCAGCATGATCAGGAACAGATATTGCACATAGCTGCCGAGCACCGCGATCTCCCGCGGCCGGATGACGTACGCGCCGCGCGAGCCGCCGACATAGTCCCAATTCACGATCAGCGTCTGAAGCACCACGGCGAGCGCCAGCGTGCCGATGGCGAAGAACGGCCCGCGCAGCCGCAGCGTCAGATAGCCCATGCCGAGGCCGACGGCGCCGGACACCATGCCGCCGATCAGCAGAAGCAGCGGAATGGGGAGCGGAAAGGTCTTATGGAAGAAGACCGTGCTGTAGGCGCCAAGCGCAAAGAATGCTGCCGAGCCGAAATTCACATAGCCGGCATAGCCGCCGAGAATGTTCCAGGCAGTGGCGAGCACCACGAATTGCAGCACGACATAGCCGGCGAAGAAGAAATAATCGCTGCCCGCTACGCGTGCCCCGAGGAACAGCGCCGCGCCGACGAGAACCGCGAGGAGGAAGAACGGACCTGATCGCATGAGCTCAGCGCCCCAATATGCCGGCCGGCCGGAAGGCCAGCGTCAGGAGCAGGAAGCCGAACGAGACGGCGGGCGCCCAGGAGGGGCCGTAGAAAGTCGAGGTGATGCTTTCCACGATGCCGATCAGCATCGCGCCGATCAACGTGCCGGTCAGGCTGCCGAGACCGCCCAGCACGCAGATGGCGAAGACGCGCCCGATATATTCGCGGCCGATCGAGGGCTCGACCGGGCCGATAATGATGAGAAACGCGCCCGCGATCGCGGCTGTGGCGATGGAGATGCCGAAGGCGATGCGCTTGATCTTGACCGGATCGACCGCCATCAGCCGCAGGGCAAGCTGGTCCTGCGACACTGCCATGATGGCGCGGCCGATGAAGGTCCGTGACAGGAAGAGCTGGAGCGCGCCGAACAGGGCGAGCGAGACAACGCAAGGAATCAGCATACGCAGCGGCAGGTCGAAAGAGCCGAAGCGGAGCGTCTGATCAACGTAAGGCGCCTGGACATACCGGTAATCGACGCCGAAGACGAGCACGAGCGTCACCTCCGTCACGAACAGCACGCCGAAGAAGAAGGCGAGGCCGCGCAGTGCCTCCTGCCCCCGCTTCTCGAAAAAAGTGTAATAGACCTGATAGACGGCAAGGCCGAGCGCATAGAAGACCGGCAGCATCAACAAACTCGCCAGGACGGGATCGATGCCGAGCTGGATGTTGAGATAGTAGGCGGCGTAGGAGCCGATGATGATGAACGCCGGATGCGCGATATTGACGATGTCGAGCATGCCGAAGGAAATCGAAATGCCGATCGTGGCCGCGGTGTAGAACCCGCCGAGCAGCACACCGGCTATGACGGCGTTGACGAGCAGAGTGAGGTCAATCTCCATGCGGCGGCCGGCTCTTAGAGGCCTCGCCGCGACAAGGCGCGGTCGTGACGTCTCAGCGCCCTGCACCGGCGACGAGCCTTAGGCAGATCCCCCGTCGATCCATGCATCGCAACACTAAGCGGTTCCGGCATTCCTCCCCCTATTTCGCCGCGCATCTTTACTGGAGCCATGACAGGTCCCGCGCGTGCGCTATGGCCAAGTCTGTATCATGCAACCGCACCTGGCCAGTGCCTTGTGATGACAGGAGAATGGAGAATTGTCGAGCGGGCAATGATACCGGATTCGGATTGCCGTCTGCGCGCCGTCTGGCACGCTCTTGCGCATGCCGGATCGCTCTGGCCGAAACGGATGCCAGATCGGGCATTTCATCGACATTTCGCTCGGGGGTTGGTTTCCATCCGCATGTGCATCTTGGAACCCAGACGCCGCTCAGGCGTTTGTCGGCCGAGTGGGTGTCGATGCCGCCGTCCAGGCGAAAACAGAAAATAGGAGTGGGGCCGAAGAAGAAGATGAACGGAAATTTTGCACGTTCAGCGTATGGCGTATGGCTTCTAACCCTAGCTTCGCTGGCCGGTCTCGCCCTTTCAATTTTCAATTATTTCTGGACCGGCAATGGCATTCACGGAACGCCCGGCGCGCTTCTGGTCGTTATCTCGTCCGCGCTGATGGTCCTGGCCACCATTGCACTCATGCTCTGGCCCGATATGCCGCGTTGGCTGCACATCACACTAGTCGTGCTGATTGCGCTCGATATCGCGGGCACGGGCTTTGCCGCCTACATGCTCGACGCATACTGGCTGGTGGGGGCAATGGCCGCCGCGCTCGTCGGCTGGGTTCTTCACCTGACCGCAGATCCCTCACCGCATGACGTGCCCGCCGGCGCCCTAAGCTCGTGAGATATACCATGAAGACGATCTCCTTCTGCACGCTGGCCTGCGCGTTTTTCCTGGCTGGCCAGGCAGTGGCCCAGAACGCCACTCAGCAGCCGCAAACCGCCGCTCCCGCGACCGGCGGCAATGCCGCGCCACCTTCGGCGGCACCTGCGAGTCCGCAGACGGCGCCAAGCGCTCAGCCGTCGGCCAAGGCCCCGGCCCCGATCGTCGGTGCCACCCATTATGAGGGCTGGTACACCTTCAACGGCAATCTCAAGGACCAGAAATATTCCGACGCCGCCCAGATCACTCCGGAAAACGTCGGCGATTTACAGACAGCCTGGGAGGTTCACACCGGTGACAAAGCCGACGGCAGCGGCAAGCTTCCGATCACCGACTGGTCGGCGACACCGCTATTCGTCAACGACACCGTCTATGTCGGAACGCCGTTCTACCGGATCTTCGCGCTGGAGCCGGATACCGGCAAGGTCAAGTGGATCTACGACAGCCATGCCGTGCTGAAGGCGGAAACGCAGCCGGATCTGAAAACGCGCGGCGTTGCCTATTGGCAGGCCGCGGCCCCGCAGGCGGGGCAGCCTTGCCAGAAGATCGTCTATATCGGAACGATGGACGCAAAGCTCCATGCGGTGGATGCCGATACTGGAAAGAAATGCGCAGGCTTCGCTCAGGGTGGCGTGCTCGATATCAACCAATGGAACAAGACGAACGACAGGTGGCCGCTCTCCATCCTGCAGCCGCCGACCGTCTACAAGGACACGCTGTTCATCGGCTGGGCCGGCAAGGACTGGGCCGATGCCGAAGCGCCACCCGGCCGCGTTTTCGCCGTCAATGCTCAGACCGGCAAGCTGAAGTGGGTATTCGATGCGCTGCCGGAGGAGCAGGCCAAGATGACGGGCACGTCGAACGTCTGGACCAGCATGTCGCTCGACCCCGATCACGGCATTCTCTACCTGCCGGTCAGCTCGCCCAGCCCGAATTTCTATGGAGGCAACCGCAAGGAAAAGCTGCCTCTGGCCACCTCAATCACCGCGCTCGACGCGGAGACCGGAAAGGTGCTGTGGACCCGCCAGATCGTCCACCATGACATCTGGGACTATGACACCAACTCGGCTCCCGTCCTCGTCGATATCGAGAAGGACGGCAAAAAGATCCCGGCGCTCGTGCAGTCGAGCAAGATGGGCATCTTCTTCGTGCTCAACCGGCTGACCGGGGAACCGATTTATCCGATCGAGGAAAGAAAGGTGCCGCAATCCGATGTCAAGGGCGAGCAAAGCGCCCCGACGCAGCCCTATGTAGCGACGCCGGAGCCGACCGTCCCCGACCGCTTTCCCGGCATTTCGACCATCGGCGACATCGCCAGCTTCGGCGAATGCAGCCGCACCTTCGCCAAGCTACGCTATGACGGCAGATACACGCCGCCGAGCCTGAAAGGCAGCCTCGTCTACCCGTCGACCGCCGGCGGTGTCGAATGGGGCGGCGGCGCGGTTGATCCGGCAAAGGGCATCTATGTCGTCAACAGCTCCTATGTTGCGCAGATCTATAAGCTTCTCACCCGCGCCGACTATGAAAAGAAGACCAGGAACGGGACGCCCGACGGCTATTATCCGCAAAAAGGGGCGCCCTACGGCTTCTATCTGCACAATTTCCTCAATCGCTGGGGCATGCCGTGCTGGAAGCCACCCTACGGCACGCTTTCGGCCTACAACCTCAATAGCGGAAAGCTGCTTTGGAAGAAGCCGTTCGGAGAGGTTCAGAAATGGGGCTTCTATATGCCCAAATCCTGGGGATCGGTGACGATCGGCGGGCCGCTGATCACCAAATCCGGTCTGATCTTCATCGGTGGCTCGATGGACGCGCGCGTGCGGGCCATTGACCTCAAATCGGGGAACGTTCTATGGCGGTCGCTCGTCGACGCGCCCGCCGTCGCCAATCCCGCCACATATATGTATAAGGGCAAACAGTATGTCGTCTTCGTGGTCGGCGGCAACGCCATCCTGAAGCCACAAGTGGCCGATCAGATCGTCGCCTACGCACTGCCGCAAAACAGCAGCTGACGCCGCTCATTTGCCCTTGCCGGCCTCCCGCTCACCGCTCGGACGCTATTTTGGCATGGCCGCATCGCGGGCCTGCCAATTTCGAATGCCGGTTGTCACCGTAATTCATTTGGCGGAACATTATTTGCGGCCGTCGGCCCCAAAAGGCGATCGCCGATATTCTTAGGCGGCGTAACCGCCATCGTCATCTGGAACCCGCTGCTCTCCGAGAGTCGCCCGCCATGCCCAATTCGACCGAGGTGTTCAACTCCTCGGCGATCCCCGGTGAGATGATCGACATCATGATGGTCAACACCAAGACGCTGAAGGACAACCCGAATTTCAGCAAGGCCCTTGTAGGCGCCTGGTACGAGATCATGGGGCGCATGTCGTCGGACAGCAAGGAAGGCATCGCCGCGCGCACGGAGATGGCGAAGGCGTCCGGCACCGATCTCGCCGGCTTCAACTCGCAGCTCAAGACCATATACATGTTCTACAAGCCGAGCGCGGGGGTCGCTTTCACCAAGGACGCGAAGCTGCCGCAGACTATGACATTCGTCGCCAAGTTCCTCTTCGATCATGGCATCCTCGGCCAGGGCGCAACGAGCCCGGATTTCGTCGGCGTCGAATTTCCGGGCGGCAAGACGGTCGGCGACAAGTCCAACCATGACACACGACGATCATTCGCACGACCATCATCATCACGGCCACCACCATCAGCCGCATGGGCTCGGCCATAATACCGCGCGCCGTCCCGCGCAGCGAGCCGCCGCCGTCGGCTCGCCTTCGTCTATTTCGATGGACAGGCCCCGGGCGTCTCAGCTTTGCGGAAGCCTTGACCCTCGGCGTCTGAGCGGGAGAGCCGCAAAGCGCGCCCGATGCCTGATCAGCTCGCCAGACCGCCCTGGCGCTTGAGAAAGGCGACGATGTCAGCGACGCCGTCACCGCTCTTCAGATTGGCGAAGACGAACGGCTTGCCGCCTCGCGCCCGCTCTGTATCGGCGCGCATCGCATCGAGATCGACGCCGACATAGGGCGCGAGATCCGTCTTATTAATCACCAGCAGATCGGACTTGGTGATGCCCGGCCCGCCCTTGCGCGGAATGTCGCCGCCCTGGGCGACGTCGATCACATAGATGGTGAGGTCGGCGAGATCGGGCGAGAAGGTCGCCGCCAGATTGTCGCCGCCGGACTCGATCAGCACCAGCTCAAGCCCCAGCAGGCGCTGGCGCATCTCCGCAATCGCGGCGAGATTGATCGAGCAGTCCTCGCGAATGGCCGTGTGCGGACAGCCTCCGGTCTCCACGCCCTTGATGCGCTCGAGTGGCAGCACCTGCATCCGCATCAGCGCTTCGGCGTCCTCCCGCGTGTAGATGTCGTTAGTGATCACGCACATATCGATCGCAGCAGCCATATGGCGACAGAGCGCCGCCGTCAGTGTGGTCTTGCCGGTGCCGACCGGCCCGCCGATGCCGACGCGCAAAGGTCCGTGTGGCGATGAGGTCATGGCGTGATCCATCCAAGAACGAGCAGATAGGTGAAGCCGAGGCCGATGAACAGGCAGAGCGGGCCATAGAGCCGGCGGTCGAGTGTGGCGAACGGTTCCTCGGGGAAGAGCTGCCGGAAGGGCTCGAGGTAGGCTGCAACGCCGCGCCCGAGAAACACGATGGCAAGACCATAACCGGCGAGCACCATCAACTCGGTCGCCAAAGGCATTGGCCACAGGCCGATCATCGCCAGCGGCCATGCGCCGGCGAGAAAGAGCGGGAACGCGACGGCATAACAGGCTGACGCATTCGGCATGGACTGAATGCCCGGCGCCCCGACCACGCGTCGCGCCAGGGACAATTCGTCTTGCTCCGGCCACAGCCCGCCCCGGCCCCAATAGAGATGCAGCGTGGCAATCGCCCATAGCAGGGTCGCCAGCGCGATCGCGATCAGATAGGCGAAGATCATCAGGATTGTGGAGATCACGAGCGAAACAGCCTCGTGGTTTGTGTTTCATGCAAAATCGAGGCGAGGTCGGCCGCAAATGTTGCACTGCCGAGATCGTCTTCCGTCGAATTTAAGGCGAGTTGGGCGACCTCGCGCAACTCGGGCAAGAGCGCCGCGAGCACGCGCTGACCGTCGAACTGGCCGATGACGCCAAGGCGGATGGCAGCGGACACGAGATTGGTGGCGAAGGCTGTGGCGTAGGCTAACAGGGTCGCTGGCAAGCGTAAGTCACGCGCGCGGGCCGCCAGTCCGGCGGCGACCGGCAGGGTCACCGGATCTTTGCTGGATGGGACGGACTTATCAGGATTGGCCCAGGCGGCGCGATAGGCGTCAGCAAAGGCACCCCCCTGGACAGTTGCTTCGTCCGCACGCTCTTTCGACGGCTGCATGGCCGCTGCGAGCTCGGCGAGATGGCGGATGGCTGCGTTGTCAGGTGCGCGATGGACGAGCGACAGCATGATCAGGTCGTTGCGCAACGAGCCGTGCTTTGTCAGCATAGAGAGCCATGCCGTAAGTGTCACCAGATCCGACACCCAGCCGTGCGCGATTGCAGTTTCCAGTCCCTGACTATAGGCAAATGACCCGACCGGAAAGGCCGGCGACAGCCAGATCAGCAGTTCGGCCGGAAACTCGCATTCGTCTCCGCCATGGTCCGCACGGCCCGGCATGATCAGTCGTCGTGCTTATGATGGTGATGATGCGCGCCATGATCATGACCATGATGGTTATGGCTATGCGCATGGCCGTGATAGGCGCCCCGCACCGGCTGGAACGGCTCTGAGACCTCGCGCACCGATGCGCCCAGGCCGCGCAGCATCGCCTCGATCACATGGTCGCGCTCGATCAGGATGCGGTCCGGCTCGATCTGCGCCGGCAAATGCCGGTTGCCGATATGCCAGGCGAGGGCTAGCAGCGCTGCGGCATCGTTGGCGCGGACTTCCAAAAGCGCTTCCTCCGCCGCAATCACCTCGGCATGGCGGCCGTCCTCAAGAACCAGCCGGTCGCCATGAGCGAGCATAACCGGCTCGGGTAGATCGACGAGCAGCTGATCGCCATGCTGCAGCGTCAGCACCTTGCGGCGCAGATGGCGCTCATCGTGGGTGAGGACGACGATGTCGAATGGTGCCGGTCCCGGCCCGGAGGTAACAGCGGTTGCGCGCAGCATGGCGAGCCTCAAAACAGAAAATAGCGCTGCGCCATGGGCAGCACCGTCGCCGGCTCGCAGACGAGGAGCTGGCCGTCGGCCGTCACCTCATAGGTCTCGGGATCGACCTTGATATCCGGTGTGGCGCTATTGTGCACCATGTCGGACTTGGAGATCCGGCGCGTGTTCTCCACGGCGATCAGCTCCTTCCCAAGCCCCTCCTTTTCCGCGAGCCCGGCATCGAGCGCCGCCTGCGAGACAAAGGTCAACGAGGTGGCGCAGAGCGCGCTCCCATAGGCGCCGAACATCGGGCGGTAATGCACGGGCTGCGGCGTCGGGATCGAAGCGTTCGGGTCGCCCATCGCCGCCGCGGCGATGGCGCCCCCCTTGATGACCATATCCGGTTTGACACCGAAAAAGGCCGGCGACCACAACACCAGATCGGCGAGCTTGCCGACCTCGACCGAGCCGATATGCCTCGACATGCCGTGGGTGATCGCCGGGTTGATGGTGTATTTGGCGATGTAGCGCCTGACGCGCATATTGTCGTTGCCCTTGCCGGCATCCTCGGGCAGCGCCCCTCGCTGGAGCTTCATCTTATGCGCCGTCTGCCAGGTACGGATGATCACCTCGCCGATGCGGCCCATGGCCTGGCTGTCAGATGAGATCATCGACAGCGCGCCGATGTCGTGCAGGATGTCCTCGGCGGCAATTGTCTCTTTGCGGATGCGGCTTTCGGCGAAAGCAAGGTCTTCCGGGATCGACGGATCGAGATGGTGGCAGACCATCAGCATGTCGAGATGCTCGTCGATGGTATTGACCGTGAACGGACGGGTCGGGTTGGTCGAAGACGGCAGCACGTTCGGCAGGCCAGCCACGCGGATGATGTCCGGTGCGTGGCCGCCGCCCGCGCCCTCGGTGTGGAAGGCGTGAATGGTGCGGCCCTTGAAGGCGGCGATGGTGTCCTCAACGAAGCCGCTTTCATTCAGCGTGTCGGTGTGAATCATCACCTGAATGTCGTGATCGTCGGCGACGGCGAGGCAATTGTCGATGGCGGCCGGCGTCGTGCCCCAGTCCTCATGCAGCTTCAGCGCGCAGGCGCCGGCCTTGATCTGCTCGATGAGCGCGGCGGGGAGGCTAGCATTGCCCTTGCCGGCGAAGGCGAGATTCATCGGAAAGGCGTCGGCCGCGCGGATCATCATGTCGATATGCCACGGGCCAGGCGTGCAGGTGGTGGCGTTGGTGCCGGTCGCTGGGCCGGTGCCACCCCCGAGCATCGTCGTGAGGCCCGCCATGAGCGCCTCCTCGATCTGCTGCGGGCAGATGAAATGGATGTGCGCGTCGAAACCGCCAGCGGTGAGGATCTTGCCCTCGCCGGCGATAACCTCCGTGCCCGGACCGACAATGATGGTCACACCCGGCTGGATGTCCGGATTGCCGGCCTTGCCGATGGCCGAGATGCGCCCGTCCTTCAGCCCGATATCGGCTTTGATGATGCCGGTGACCGCATCGACGATCAGCGCATTGGTGATCACCGTGTCGACCGCACCATCCGCCCGCGTCACCTGGCTCTGGCCCATGCCGTCGCGGATGACCTTGCCGCCGCCGAACTTCACCTCCTCGCCATAGGTGGTCAGATCGCGCTCGACCTCGATGAACAGCTCCGTATCGGCCAGGCGGACCTTGTCGCCCGTGGTGGGGCCGAACATGTCGGCATAGGCGGCGCGGGAGATTTTTGCTGGCATGACAAACCCCTCTATTGTTCCGCGCTTGCCACCGCCGCACGCGCATTGCCGACCGCCTCGTCGAAGGCCCGTTCGAGATATTCGTTAAGCCCGCGGCAGCCGGCGACCACCGCCTCGGCCCAATCGATATACTCCTTGCGACGCTCCAGATCCCAGCCTCTCGGCGGGCTGATCGACAGAGTGCGCAGATTGCTCGTCTTGTCGGCAATCTTCAGCATACGGGCTTTGATGCTTTTCTTCGGCGCGGTTTCGACCTGGAGCCGCTTGCGCTCAGCCTTCGGCAGCGACTTGTCGTCGGTGACTTCGGCGACGATCGAGGCGACCCCCGTGCCGAAAAGCGCCTCAAGCTCCTCGCGTTCTGCCTCGGTGTCCTCAAGTGTGTCGTGCAGCCAGCCCGCGGCGACCAGCTCGGCGTCCGCCCCTTCCGTCGCTTCGGCGAGCAACAGAGCCACCTCGGCGAGATGGTTGACATAAGGCTCCTGCGCCGCCCCTTTACGTCTTTGTGTGACATGGGCGCGGGCGGCGAAATCGGCCGCCCTGGCGACAAGGAGGATGCCGGCCTCCGATCCGGCGTTGTTGTCCTCGGCCCTCATCATAGCTTACCCATCACCTGCTGGCGGAAGCCGTAGATCGTCCTCGCCCCCGCGATTTCGACGAGCGTCACCGTGCGTGTCTGGCCCGGCTCAAAGCGCACAGCGGTGCCGGCCGGGATGTCGAGACGGAAGCCGCGCGTCCGCTCGCGGTCGAAAGCGAGGGCCGGGTTGGTCTCGTAGAAATGATAGTGGCTGCCGACCTGCACCGGCCGGTCGCCGGTATTCGCCACCTCGACCGAAATGGCCTTCCGGCCGGCATTCAGCTCCAACTCGCCATCCTGAACGATGTATTCTCCAGGGATCATCGACTGCCTTCCTAGTGCACTGACGCAAACAGAGGATTTACACGCGGCCTAGTTCGTGCGATTTTGCTGATATGGCACAAACCGTCAGCATCATCATCGCCTCTGAGGACCGCGCGCGTTTGGCGGCGGTTATTGAGGATCGCAACAGCGCGCAGAAGCACGTCCAGCGGGCACGGATCGTTCTTCTTTCGGCAGACAGGCTGCCCGTTCTGGAGGTGGCGAGGCAGATCGGTGGCAGTCGCCCGGCGGTGTGGCGCTGGCAGTTGCGATATGCCGAGCAAGGGGTGGATGGCCTCTTGCGGGACAAGACGCGCAAGCCGGGCAAAGCCCCTGTTCAGTTGGAGACCGTGGCCAGGGTGCTGGCGCTGCCATGCTCCGAGCCACCCCATAACGCGACGCATTGGACCGGCCGGGCGGTCGCCAAGGCTGTCGGCGTCAGCTTGCGGACGGTGCAACGCATCTGGGATGGGCATCGCCTTCAACCTCACCGCTTACGCACCTTCAAGATGTCCAACGATCCCGCCTTTGCCGCGAAAGTGGAGGATGTCGTCGGCCTGTACATGGAGCCGCCCTGTCATGCCGTGGTGCTGTCCATCGATGAGAAAAGCCAGATTCAGGCGCTCGATCGCACGCAACCCGGCCTTCCGCTGAAGCCCGGCAAATGCGCAACCATGACCCACGATTATAAGCGGAATGGCACCACCACCCTGTTCGCCGCGCTCAATATTCTCGATGGCACCGTGTTGGGGCGTTGCATGCAAAAGCACCGGCATCAGGAGTTTATCAAGTTCCTCAATGCGGTGGAACGCGCCGTTCCGGCGGGAAAGGTCATCCATGCCATCCTCGACAATTACGCCACCCACAAGCATCCCAAGGTCAAGCAATGGCTGGCCGACAATCCGCGCTGGGTCTTCCACTTCACGCCCACATCCGCATCCTGGCTCAACGCCGTCGAGGGCTTCTTCTCAGTCATCACCCGAAGGCGCATCCGTCGCGGCGTCTTCAAATCCGTCGCCGAATTGGAAGATGCCATCCGCCGCTACATCCGCGATCACAACGGTCACCCCAAGCCCTTTGTCTGGACGAAATCCGCCAAAGAAATTTTCGGCAAACTCAAGCGCCTGCCTGCACCATCTGAATGAGTCAGTGCACTAGTGGATCGGATTGTGCACCGTGACGAGCTTTGTGCCATCGGGAAAGGTTGCCTCGACCTGGACATCGTGGATCATCTCGGCGACGCCTTCCATGACCTGATCGCGGCTGATCACTTGCGCGCCGGCCTGCATCAGCTCGGCGACCGAGCGGCCGTCCCGCGCGCCCTCGACGACGAAATCGGTGATCAGCGCGATGGCTTCCGGATGGTTGAGCTTGACGCCGCGCTCCAGCCGCCGCCGGGCGACTATCGCCGCTATCGAGATCAGCAGCTTGTCTTTTTCTCTCGGTGTCAGATTCACTGTCGTTCCCTCGCCTTGGCTCTGCTGAGGCTGCGCCTATGTCTGCCAGACTCGCGGCAGCGGTGCACCCGATATTAGGGGGACGACGCGTCCCAGCATGCGCCGCAGGTTTTCGCTCGATCGTCCGAGCGCCCGCACCACCATAAGGCCGTTCCAGGCGCTGGCGCCGGCTTCGTATGCCACGTCTGCAAGCACGCTCCGCACCGGTGCGAGCAGATCCTCGGCATCGCGGCGCACCACGAGCAGCGTCGATACGATGTGAGCGCCGCCGGCAATGGGTATGGCGGCGAGCGTCTCGGCAATCGCGCCGTCCAGGCGAACGGTTTCCGCGAAAATCAGCTTGCCGCCGCGCCGGACGCGCCAGCGGTCGCGGAGAAAGCCTGTCCGCACCGTTTCGCCCATCGCTGTGCGGCCGAAAATGATCGTTTCGAGAAGCAGCAGTCTGGCCGAAGCCGCCATCTCCAGATCGATCGAACGACGCAGCCGCGCGGCGTCGAACAGGATCGTTTCCTGCGGCACCCACCTCAGACTTGAGCCCTCCGCCATCGACAGTCCAACATCGACCATGGTCTCACTGTCACCGAGCGCACGATAGACCCGCTCCGAAGCTTGGGTGGTCACGGTGGCTTCGGCCCCATCGCCGATAATGATATGCTGGTGCACCGCATCGCCGCCGGCGAGGCCGCCGCCGGTATTGATGATCACCGCTTCCGGATGAGCC
Source organism: uncultured Alphaproteobacteria bacterium (assembly GCA_963798805.1). Lineage (GTDB taxonomy): Bacteria > Pseudomonadota > Alphaproteobacteria > Rhizobiales > Rhodomicrobiaceae > CAVZCK01. Next base: position 303,871 of record CAWCVC010000008.1, on the reverse strand, counting down.
GTGCCGCGCGGAAAGCGGACCTTATAGCCGTCGCGCTCGTAGAGATCGGCGATATGGCTGCGCCCCTTGCGTGCGGCGATACGCAGGTAGACGCCGCCGGCCACGCGGACGGGGAGCAGGCTTGCGCCGTCAGCCGAACTCTCAGATGGCGAGCGCGTTGCGAACATTGGCCTCGTTCATCTCGCTCCGTGTTCCGGACAGCACGATCTGCCCGCGATCCATGACAGCGTAGACATCGGCAAGATCGCGCGCAAATTCGAAATATTGCTCGACCAGGACGATGGCCATCTCGCCCTTGTCGCGCAAGTAGGTGATGGCGCGGCCGATGTCTTTGATGATCGATGGCTGGATGCCTTCGGTCGGCTCGTCGAGGACGAGGAGCTTAGGGCGCATTACCATGGCGCGACCGATGGCAAGCTGCTGCTGCTGGCCGCCGGAAAGGTCGCCGCCGCGTCGGCCGAGCATCTCGCGCAGCACCGGGAACAGCTCGAAAATTTCGCTGGGGAGCGACCGCTCGGGAGCGGCAGCGTAAGCAGTCTCCAGATTTTCCCGCACCGTCAGCAGCGGGAAGATCTCGCGGCCCTGCGGCACGATGCCGATCCCCATGCGGGCGCGCTCATACGACGGCAGCTTGGAGATGTCCTGCCCGTTCCAGCGGATGGCGCCGGCGCTGATCGAGCGCTGGCCGACAATGGCACGCAACAGGCTGGTCTTGCCGACACCGTTCCGGCCAAGCACGCAGGTGACCTTGCCCGGCCGTGCTTCCAGCGAAATGCCGCGCAGAGCCTGCGCCGCGCCGTAATGGAGGTCGATTTTTTCGACTGTTAGCATGCACCAATCCTTCGCGGCTCTTGCGAAATCCCCGCGAAAGCGGGGATCCGGTTGGCCCGGACCACAAAAGTAAACCAGATCCCCGCTTTCGCGGGGATTTCGGCTAGGAGCGGGGAGGCAGATACCGCTCCCATCACTCACCGCCCCAAATAAACTTCAACGACCCGCTCGTTCGCCGAGACGCTGTCGATCGAGCCCTCGGCGAGCACGGAGCCCTCATGCAGGCAGGTGACCTTGACGCCGAGCGCACGCACGAAGGCCATGTCGTGCTCGACCACGATCACCGAATGCGACTTGGCGATTTCGCGCAAGAGCGCCGCCGTGCTTTCGGTCTCGGCATCGGTCATGCCCGCGACCGGCTCGTCGACGAGCAGCAGCTTGGGGTCCTGCGCCAGGAGCATGCCGATCTCCAGCCATTGCTTCTGGCCATGGCTCAGCTCGCCGGCGATGCGGTCGCGCTGATCAAGGAGCCGCACCCGAGCCAAGATCTCGTCGATCCGCTCCGAGGTAATGCGGTTGCAATCGCCGAACAGGGCCGAGAGCGTCGTGCGCGGCCCTGCCAAGGCGAGCCGGATATTGTCTGCGACCGTGTGAAACTCGAACACGGTCGGACGCTGAAATTTGCGGCCAATGCCCAGCTCGGCGATCTCCGCCTCGTCGAGGGTGGTGAGATCGTAAGTGCCGTCGAACAACGCCGTGCCAGTGTCGGGGCGCGTCTTGCCGGTGATGACGTCCATCATCGTGGTCTTGCCGGCGCCGTTCGGGCCGATGATAGCGCGCATCTCGCCCGGCTCGACCACGAGCGACAAGGCGTTAAGCGCCTTGAAGCCGTCGAAGGAGACCGTAACGTCGTCGAGATAGAGGATCTGATTCGTGACCGCATGGCTCGTCATCGAATCACTCCGCCGCCTGAGCGAGGCCGTCATTCACCTCGACAATATTGCGTGATCTGCGTCCGTTACGCCAGTTGCCGAGCGATTGCGCAAGGGTGCCGACGATGCCTTTCGGCAGCAGCAGCGTAACGACGATGAACAGCGCACCGAGCACGAACAGCCAATAGGGCGCGAGCATGCCGGTGGTGAAAGTGGTCTTGCCGAAATTGACGAGCACGGCGCCGAGCGCCGCACCGGTCAGCGTGCCGCGCCCGCCGACCGCGACCCAGACCACCGCCTCGATGGAGTTGGCGGGGGCGAATTCCGACGGGTTGATGATGCCGACCTGTGGCACATAGAGCGCACCGGCAGCACCGGCGAGACAGGCCGAGACCACGAAGGTGAGCAGCTTATAATTCTCGACCCGATAGCCGAGAAAGCGCGTCCGGCTCTCGGCGTCGCGGATGGCGATCAGCACCTTGCCATAGGTCGAGGTCACGATCAGCCGGGTAATGATATAGCTCAGCGCCAGCGCGATCACCGTGACGACGAACAGCGCCACGCGTGTGCCCTGTGCCTGGACGTCAAAGCCGAGGATGTCCTTGAAGTCGGTGAGGCCGTTATTGCCTCCAAAGCCCATATCGTTGCGGAAGAAGGCAAGTAGCAGCGCATAGGTCATCGCCTGGGTGATGATCGACAGATAGACGCCGGTGACGCGCGAGCGAAAGGCGAACCAGCCGAACACCAGGGCGAGCAGGCCCGGCACCAAAAAGACCATTAACAGCGCGAAAGCGAAATGGTCGAAGCCGTACCAGTACCAGGGCAGGGCCTTCCAATTCAGGAACACCATGAAGTCGGGCAGGATCGGATCGGCATAGACGCCGCGCGTGCCGATCTGGCGCATCAGATACATGCCCATCGCATAACCGCCGAGGGCGAAGAAGGCGGCATGGCCGAGGGTGAGGATGCCGCAATAGCCCCAGACCAGATCAACCGCGATCGCCAGCATGGCATAGCAGAGATATTTGCCGAGCAGCGAGACGATATAGGTTGGCACGTAAAAGGCGGAACTCTCCGGCAGCATCAGATTGGAGACCGCCACGAAGGCTGCGAACAGGATCAGGCAGCCGAGGAAGATCCGGCTGCCCATATCGCCAATGCCGCGAAGCACCTGAGCGATGATCATGCTTCGACAGCCCTTCCCTTGAGCGCGAACAGTCCGCGCGGCCGCTTCTGAATGAAGAGGATGAGCAGAACGAGGATCAGGATCTTGCCGAGCACCGCCCCGGCCCAAGGCTCCAGCAGCTTGTTGGTGATGCCGAGCGCGAAGGCCGAGACGAAGGTGCCCCAGAGGTTGCCGACACCGCCGAACACCACGACGAGGAAGCTGTCGATGATGTAGCCCTGGCCGAGATTGGGCGAGACATTGTCGATCTGGCTGAGCGCCACGCCAGCGATGCCGGCGATGCCGGAGCCGAGCGCGAAGGTCATGGCGTCGACATAGCCGGTGCGGATGCCCATCGAGGCGGCCATGCGCCGGTTCTGCGTCACCGCCCGCATCTGCAGGCCGAGCGGCGTCGCCTTCAGGATGAAGAGCAGCGCCGCAAAGACGGCGAGGGTGAAGACGATGATCCACAGCCGGTTATAGGTGACGGCCAGGCCGAGGAAATCGAAGCCGCCCGACATGTAGCTCGGCGCGCTGACCTCGCGATTCGAGGCGCCGAAAATGGTGCGCACCGCCTGCTGCAGAACGAGGCTGACGCCCCAGGTGGCGAGCAGGGTTTCGAGCGGCCGGCCATAGAGAAAGCGAATGATGCCGCGCTCGATGGCGATGCCGACCGAGCCGGCAACGATGAACGCTGCCGGCACGGCGACCAGCAGGGACAAATCGAAAGCCCCCGGCGCGTAGGCGCGAAAAAGTTCCTGCACGACGAAGGTCGTATAGGCGCCGAGCATGACCATCTCGCCATGCGCCATGTTGATGACGCCCATCACGCCGAAGGTAATGGCGAGGCCGATAGCGGCGAGCAGCAGCACCGAACCGAGCGACAGGCCGTACCAGACATTCTGGATCGCGCTCAGGAGCTCGAGCTGGCGCTGGATCGAGCTGATGGCAGCGTCGGCAGCTGTCTTGAGCTCCGGCGGAGAATCGGCCGGTAACGTGTTGAGCAGGGCGAGGGCTTCCTGGTCGCCGCGGTCGCGGATGATGCGGACGGCGGCAATGCGGTCCTCGAGCTTGGCGTCGCTCTTGCCGATCAGGATGGCGGCGCGGGCTTGCAACATGACCTGTTTGATGCCGGGATCCTGCTCGGCGGCGATGGCCTTCTCCAGAGCCGGGAGCGCGCCTTCCGACCTGGATTTGAACACCGCCTGCGCGGCCTCCATGCGGCGCGCGGGGGCCTTGGCCATCAGCGTCAGCGCGCCGATGGCGGAATCGAGCATGCCGCGGACGCGATTATTGAGCCGCACATTGTCGGTATCTTCCGGCGGCGTCGCGACGGCCTCGCCGGTGGCGGCGTCGGTCAGCTTGTCGGACTTGTCCTTGATGTAGACCTTCTTCGCCTGCGCCGAAAACATCAGGCGCGAGTCCTGCAACGCTTCGAGCAGCGCTGCGGCGCGCGCATCGCCGGTCGCGACAACGGCGTCGATGGCATCGGCGGTGTCGCTGAAACTGTCGGCCGTGAACCCGGCAAGCGCGTCCTCGTAAGGGCCCGCGGCGGCAGGCGCCACGGCAGCGAGCTGTAAGCTCACAAGGATAACAAAGGCACCGACGAGCGTTATCAGGCGTTCGTTAAAAGCACGCATGGCGTCGATATATCCCCGCAGTTCTCTCGAAAAGTGGAGGTGGCGGGCTCGCCACCTCCGTTTGGGTCAATCGCATCAGACTGCGCTGGATGCGGGCAAACTCACGAGCCGCCGCACTTCTTGGTGACGGTGTTATAGTTGCCGCATTTCAGCGTCACCCAGTCGGACTCGAGATCCTTCGAGCCGGGCAGATAGTTGGACCAGGCGTCGCCGGGAACGAGACCCTTGGTCTTCCAGACCACGTCGAACTGTCCGTCGCCACGCACCTCGCCGATATAGACCGGCTTGGTGATATGGTGGTTCGGCAGTATCTTCGACATGCCGCCGGTCAGGTTCGGCGCTTCGATACCTGGCAGCGCGGCAATGACCTTGTCGGCATCGGTCGACTTCACCTTCTCGACCGCCTTCACCCACATGTTGAAGCCGATATAGTGCGCTTCCATCGGGTCGTTGGTGGTGCGCTTCGGATTCTTGGTGAAGGCGTGCCACTCTTTGATGAAGGCCGTGTTCGCCGGGGTCTTGATCAATTCGAAATAGTTCCAGGCGGCGAGATGGCCGACCAGCGGCTTGGTGTCGAGACCGGCAAGCTCTTCCTCACCCACCGAGAACGCCACGACCGGGATGTCGGTCGCCTTGATACCCTGGTTGCCCAGCTCCTTATAGAAGGGCACGTTGGCGTCGCCGTTGATGGTCGAGACCACCGCCGTCTTCTTGCCGGCGGAGCCGAACTTCTTGATGTTGGCGACTTCGGTCTGCCAGTCGGAGAAGCCGAAAGGCGTATAGTTGATCATGATATCCTCGCTCTTTACCCCTTTTTGTTTGAGGTAAGCTTCGAGGATCTTGTTGGTGGTGCGTGGATAGACATAGTCGGTGCCTTCCAGCACCCAGCGCTTCACCGAGCCGCCGTCCTTGCTCATCAGATAGTCGACGGCCGGGATCGCCTGCTGGTTCGGCGCGGCGCCGGTGTAGAAGACGTTGCGCTCACTTTCCTCGCCCTCATATTGGACCGGGTAGAACAGGATCGAATTCAGCTCCTTGAACACCGGCAGCACCGATTTGCGCGACACCGAGGTCCAGCAGCCGAAAACGACCGCGACCTTGTCCTGAGAAATCAGCTCGCGAGCCTTCTCGGCGAACAGCGGCCAGTTCGATGCGGGATCGACCACCACAGGCTCGAGCTTTTTGCCGAGGAGTCCGCCCTTCTTGTTCTGCTCATCGATGAGCATCAGCATGACGTCTTTCAGCGTCGTCTCGCTGATCGCCATCGTGCCGGACAATGAATGCAAAATGCCAACTTTGATCGTGTCCTCAGCCTTTGCAGAGCCTGCCATGCCGATCGACATGGACAGCGCGAGAGCTGCGCCTGACAGGAGTGATCTCCGCGTTATCGCCATTTAAATCTCCGAGAACGGGCCCGTTAGCGGGCGGTTTTCCCTTTCAACAGCAACTGCACATAGCAAGCACTATGCCAGCGCCCGGCGGGCTGGTCTCGCCGGGGACAGTTCGTTGGAAACCTTGAAGATCTCCAGGGCCTGCCGCCTATGGCGAGGCGAAGGCGGCGAGCGCATGGAACTGAAGCGGTGCCGTTTCCGGAAAATTGCCGAAAAAAACGGCACACCGCCTAATTGCGAAGATTCTGTGACGCAAAAACATGCAGGCTTGGTCCGCAGACGCACCTTCACAGCCGACAATCGCGCGCCGATCAGATGCCGCTGGAGCGCGAGCAGAAGGTCAAGGCCTTCACCAGCAGCGGCGGCGCGGCGATCGGGCCGCCGCCTAAATCGCCGCCGTGAATGCGCTCAGTGGGACCAATCGCTTCGATATTGCCGAGCATGGCGATGAGGCTCTCATTGAAGCGCAGATTGCGCGCCGGGCCGACAATCCGGCCGTTCTCGATGAGGAAATTCCCATCCCGCGTCAGGCCGGTGATCAGCAAAGTCCGCGGGTCGAGCAAATTCGTGTACCAGACGCGGGTAACGAGAATGCCCCGCCGCGTCGCCCGGATCATTTCGGCGATCGGTATCGATCCGCCGGCCATCACCAGCCCGGCCGGCGCAGGGCGCGGCTCCTGGCCGGTCTTGGCGGCCCAGTAGCGCGAGAAGGCCAAGGTTTTGATGATCCCATTTTCAATCCAGACCATGCGTTCCTGCGGCAACCCTTCAAAACCGAAGGTCCGGATCGGCGCCAAAAGCTCGGCCGGGTCGGAATAGAGTGTCACGCGCCCATCGAGCAGCTTCTCGCCAAGCTTCGTGCCGCCGCTCTTCCGGCTGAGCCAGCTTCGCCCCTCATCGGCGTCGCGCGCATCCATCGACCACGTCAGATAGCGCAGCATTTCGCCGACGGCGGACGGCTCCAGGATCACAGTATATTGGCCCGGATCGAGATCGAGCGGGATCTGGTCGTGCGAGGCTTTCTCAACGGCCCGCGCCGCGATGTTCGCAGTGTCGAGCCCGCCGAAGCGCACGTCGGAGCCTCCTGCCCAACCGGACCAGCTTCCATCCTTGCACCGCGCCGTCACGGTGAAATCGGCGTCGGTCTCACGATCATAGGCAAAGAGGCCGGCGCTGGTCGCCATCGCATGAAAGCGCGCTGCGCGCTCCACATAGCCCGCCGCGTCAACACCTGCTGCTATCGCCTTGTCGATCGCGCCCCGGGCGGCTTCGGCGAGACGGACGGCACGCAGATCCGCCGTGGCCGCGTCGAAGGCGATGCCTTCACGATAGTGTTGCGGGCCGAGCGGCGGCATCTGTTCGGCGTTCTCGGGCGCACGCACCGCGATCTCCTCCGACCGGCGCTGAGCCATGTCGAGCGCGTCATCGTCCAGGCTTGTCGCGGTCACGGAGCCGGAGCGCTGGCCGAACTGCGAGGTGATCGTCACGCTGACCTCGCTCTGGGCGCCGTTCGATGTGGCGCTGTTCCTGGCGAAGCGCAGATTGGCGCTGTCGGTGCCGTGAACATGCAGAATGCAGCCGTCCGCGCGGGAGGCGGCCAGCCGGCGGTCGGTGATGGCTTTGACTTCGTCGGGCGTCAGCAGCATCGGTCAGACGTCCTCGCGTTCGGTGTTCAGCACGGTTATGCCGCGGAGGCGCGCCGGCACCGCGCCATGCGAGACGGGCGCGCCCTGCATCGGCTGTCCCTTGCCGCAGGTAAAGGTGCCGCCGAGGAAATAGGTTGATGCGTCTCCGAGCCCGTCCAGCGCATTCCAGAACGGCACCGTCCGTCCCTGATAGGCGACATCCCGCAGCATCGACCCGAGCTTGCCATTGCGGATTTCGTAAAAGAGCTGCCCGCTGAACTGAAAATTGTCGCGCTGCTGATCGATGCTCCAGCTTCCCGCGCCCGTGATGTAGATGCCGCGATCGACGCCGCCGATCAAATCGCCGAGCGATGAGGCTTGCGGGCTCGGCTGCAGCGAAATATTCGGCATCCGCTGAATCGGAAAGGCGGTCGCGCTGTCGCAATAGGCACAGCCATTCGATTTCTCCCGGCCGATATACTGCGCCTGGCCCATCGCCATCTGATAGTTCTTGAAGATGCCCCGCTCGATGATCGGAAATTCCTGGCCCGCCGTTCGCACGCCGTCATCATCGAAGCCGACGGTGGCGAGGCCGCCCTCCTGCGAGCGGTCGCCGATCACCGTCATGATCGGCGTCCCGAATTGCAGCGTCCCGAGCTTGTCAGGCGTGACGAAGGATGTGCCGGCGAAATCCGCCTCCCAGCCGAGAGCGCGGTCGAGCTCGGTCGAATGACCGATGGTTTCGTGGATGGTGAGGAACAGATTGGTCGGATCGATGATCAGGTCGTAGCTGCCCGGCTCGACGGGCTTCGCCGCGAGCTTCTCGCGCGCCTCGGCGCCGGCGCGCGCCGCTTCGGCAACGAGATCGCAGCTCTCGATATACTCCCAGCCGGCGCCGCGCGGCGCCGCGAGGCTATCGCGCCGGGCGAATTTGCCGCTGCTCTTTTGGACGGCCGTCGCCATGAAAAACGGCGCGACGCGGACGCGCGTCTGGAAAATCGCGCTGCCCCTTGTGCTCGCGAAAAACTTCTCCTCGCACACCGAATGCAGCATGGCGTTGCAGAAATCCGCGCCATTCTTGAGCGCCGCTTCGTTGATGGCGAGGAGGTGAGCCGCTTTCACATCCGTCGCGACGGTGAAAGGATCGGTCTTCACCGGCATCGTCCAGTCTTGCTGAAACGCCGGCAGATCCTCGATGACGATCGGCACCGCCTGGATCAGCGCATTCGCCTGCGCATTCTCGACGGCCAGGGCGACCATGCGCTCGATCTCCGGTTCGGTCAGAACGCTGCTGCCGGCAAATCCCCAGCTTCCGTTCATCAGTACACGGATTCCAAAGCCGACCTCAAGGCCGAAATTGATGAGTTTGAGCTTGTCCTCACGCGCGAACAGAAATTCGCTCTGATTGCGGCTGACCCGCATGTCGGCATAGCCAGCGCCGGCAATCCGGGTGAGGCGCAGCGCCGTGTCGGCGAGATCGAGACAGGTGGCGCGGTCGAAGGCCTCCGCCTGCGCTTGTGCGGCGGCAGGATGAGTTTTCGGGAAAGACGTCCACCCACCATGCAGTCCTGCGCCGCAGAGTCCGTAATGCTGCATCGCCGACTCCTTCGCCAAACCTGACCTTCAGCATTCGGCGGCAGGTTAACACGCGCTCAGCGCCGATATAAGGACGCCTTCCGCGCAGCTCTTTTGTCTTGAAACGGTTGCGCACCGGCCCGAACTGCTCAAATTGATGTATTAGGATCGGATCCGGCAGGCTCGAAGGAGATCGCAATGGCGTTACACCGACCGCTCTGTCCGGATGGGCGCAGCGTCATAGATGTAGACGCAACGGCGCCATGCGCCGAAGCCTCGCGGCCCTTTGTCCTGGCGGCGACGATCCTTGCCTCCGCCATGGGCTTCATCGACAGTACCGTCGTGTCGATTGCTCTGCCGTCGATTCAGCAGGATTTCGGCGCGAATTTCGCCACGCTCGAATGGGTGGTGAACGGCTACGCGCTGACGCTCGGGAGCCTCATCCTCGTGGGCGGCGGCGCTGGCGACAAATTCGGCCGCCGCCGCACCTTCATCATCGGCATCGGCCTGTTCGTGCTGGCATCGATCGCCTGCGCGCTGGCGCCTGACCTGCTCACGTTAATCGTTGCGCGGATCTGCCAGGGCGTCGGCGCGGCGCTAATGATCCCGCAAAGCCTCGCCATCATCGCCGCTTCCTTCCCGAAAGACGTGCGCGGCCGCGCCATCGGGCTCTGGGCAGGCGCCTCGGCCATCACTACAGCGCTCGGTCCGCCGCTTGGCGGCTTCCTCATCGACACGCTGAGCTGGCGTGCAGCCTTCTGGATCAACGTGCCGATTGCCGCCGTGCCGGTCTGGCTCACCTTGCGGCATGTGCCCGAAAGCCGGGGCGAGGACGCTGCGGACAGGCTCGACTGGATGGGCGGCGTTCTGGCGGTGATCGGCTTTGGCGGCTTGACGCTGGCTTTGACGACGGCGTCGCAAACGGCGACGCTGTCGACATCGGTCGCGATCTGGCTGGTTGTCGGCATTGTCGGCGTCGCCGCGTTCGTCATCACCGAGCGCAACATCAAGAACCCGCTAATGCCGCCCTCTCTGTTCGCGAACAAGGCGTTCACCGGCGCAAATCTGACCACCCTGCTGCTCTATGGCGCATTTTCGGCCGTGCTTTTCCTGTTGCCATTCGATCTCATCGAGTTGCGCGGCTACAGCTCATGGGAGGTCGGCCTCATTCTGCTACCAATGGGCCTCATCATCGGGGTTGCCTCGCGTTTCGCCGGGAAATGGGCGGACCATACCGGCCCCCGTCTGCCGCTCGTTCTCGGTTCGGTCCTCGTCGGAGTGGCGGCGGGCGTTTTCGCGCCCAACATCGCGAATTTCTGGGTCGGTATCCTGCTGCCGATCCTCATTCTCGCGTGCGGCATGGCCATCGTCGTGGCGCCGCTCACGACGGCGGTGATGAACTCCGCGCCTGATGCGGAATCCGGCGCGGCGTCCGGTGTGAACAATGCGGCAAGCCGGCTGGCCGGGCTGTTTGCGGTCGCGATCGTGGGCTCTGTGGCGACGATCATTTATCTCAACGATCTGGCGGGCGTCGATCTCGGCAACAGCGGCAAACAGCCTCGTTTCGGTAACCTGCCCGAGGTCTCCTCATCGGCGCGCCCGGCGCTGGAAGCGGCATTCATGAACGCTTATGGCGTCGCCATGCTGATCGCGGCCGCTTTCGGCCTGCTGGCCGCGCTCATCGCCTGGGCGACTCTGGCCGATGTGCCATCGAAGTTGACGGCGACGGGCAACGCGCCAGCCGTCAGGCGGTAGCGGCAAGCTCATTCTCACCGCCCTCAAGCAGGCGACGGCGCAGTCGGATGCGAGCCATATCCTCGACGTTGTTTCTTTGCGCCACACCGAATTTGCGCTCGACCAGCTCCAGATAGCTCTGGTTGGTGAAATAGCGGTGCCAGGCTTCATCCCGGAAGCGGAGAATGTCGGCGGACGTCAGATGGTCGTTCGACAGCGGCTGTGCCTCATAGGACAGGAAGGCATAACCGGCATAGCTGTCCGGCAGCGGACGGCCCTGCGCCTTGGCGCGCGTATGCATCGGACTACCGGGCAGAGCCTGGCACGGATACATGTTCGCCATCTCGGTGTTCAGCTCCAGCGCCAGATCGAGCGTCTGCTGCATGGTCTCCAGCGTGTCGCTTTCGAGGCCGAAGATATAATTGCTGATCACATTGATGCCGGCATTGCGGACGGTGGCGCAGACTTCGCGGATGTCGACCTCCTTGAAGCTGCCTTTCGAGACCTGCTGTCGGACGGTCTGATTGCCAGCCTCGACGCCGAGCGCCAGCCAATCGACGCCTGCCTTCTTGAACAGCTCCAACGCTTCCTCGCGCACTGTGTCCACACGCGAATAGGTCCACATCGAGAAGTCGAGGCCGCGCTCGACGATCTTCTCCAGAAGCGGCCGGTAGTATTTGCGGTTGAGGAAGAACATTTCGTCGCTGATGCGGAGCGTCTTGACACCAAGCCCAGCGAGCTTTTCCAGCTCTTTCAGCATGAAATCCGGAGACCAGAAGCGCATGCCGCGCGAATAAGAGGCGTCGACGGCATCGTCATTGTCGGCCCGGTTGACAATGTTGATCATGCAGAAATCGCAGCCGAAATTGCACCCCAGAGAGGTGTAGATCGCAGCGAAAGGCGTGCGCTTGGCGTGGTCGAAACCGGCATGCCAGAAATGGGCGCGATAGAGGTCGAGCGGTTTTTCGCGATAGGGCAGCAGGTCCCAGGCCATGCCCGGCAGGTCGGTTTCCAGCCGGTCCTGCGGCACAACGCGCTCGGGCGGATTCAGCACTGGCCGCAGGCACCCGGCGCCGTCCTCGGCCTTGTAGCCGATGCCGCGAATGGTCTTCAGATCGCCGTCGAGATCACTCGCCAGAAGGCTGTGCAGCGCGTAGACGCCCTCGTTGAGCAACACGACATCGACATAGGGGAGCGCCAGCACCTCCTTCGGCAGAGCGCTGGTATGCGAGCCGACGAAGCAGATCTTCATGTCTGGCCTCGCATCTTTGAGCGCCTTGGCGAGCCGCGTGCCGCCGATCATGCCCGTTGTGCCGGAGTTGGGGTTCTGGCCGTAGATCACGAAGACCACGAGGCGGGCGCGCGCCTCCTCGATGCGCCGAACGGAGTCGGCCAGAGACAGGCGTTCGGCGTCGCAATCGAGGATCTGGCAGGTAAATCCTTTGCTCCTGCAGGACTGCGCCAGCAGCAGCGCCCAGGTCGGCGGCTCAATGGCGGAATAGGTCTTGGCCAGCTCCTGATAGGCATCGAGCGAGGAATCCGGGTTCACGAAGAGGACGTCGATCATGGTCGGCCGCTTTGATTTTTGCCAGTTGGGCCTGAAATATAGCCGGGCGGCCTTATCCAAAGCTTTAGAGCCGTCCGGGGCGAGAGGGCAGCGCGCAAGCTTCGCGACAGCGATAACGCCTAAGCTTCCGCAATGAAGAGCGCGGTCTGTGCGCTGGGGAGCCGATCGGATGAATGAAGAAATAACGATCGTCTGTTCCGCCTGGCATAAGCAGAAGAACCTGGATCTCTATTTCCGGCAGCATTGCCGCTCGCTGCTGAATCAGACGATCCCGGTCAAGATCATCTATGTCTGCGACGGCGGCCTGACGCTGGAGGCGCCGGACCAGCGCGTGACGATTGTCACGGTATCGGATGGCATCAGGACGGCCGAAGCCCTGAATATAGGCCTCGCCTTGACGAATACGCCCTATTTCGCCGCGCTCAATCTCGATGATTTCTATTTCAAGAACGCTCTCGAGCTTCATATCGGCGCCATGCAGCAACTCGAGGCGGACGCGTTTTTCGGCGACTGGGAAATCCGCTTCACCGAAGAAGGGGAAACGGATCGCGAGGCGTTCAACCTTAGCGCACTGAAGCCCTGCCGGAACTGGCCGCCGGAGAAAGAGGACGGGCTTCGCCTCGGTAATGGCGACGGCCATCGGGGCACCTGGGGCCCTGCTCCCGTGTTCAAGACGGCGGCGATGAAATCCGTCGGTGGCTATCCGAAATGGTTCGGCGATGGAACTCCCATTCCGACGATCATCGATTTCATCGTCTGGCAGCGCCTGCTCAAGGCAAACAAGAAGGTGTCTCGCGGCGCGGTCGTGGTCGGCTCCTATTATTCCAACCCTGAGAGCCAGCAGGAATTCCGCAGCGGCAACGATACCGTCGTCAGCGAGCATGAGCGCTACGCTCAGTGTGGTGCGCAGCTATAAACGCTTTCCCTCGCTCGCCCGGACCAAATCCCGGAGAGCGCAACAAAAGAGACGTCAATGTCCGCCAAGACGGCCTTTTCCGAAGCCCCCGCGAAACCGCCTCTCAGCGATGAAGACTGGGCTCGTACGGCTTTTCTTCGCTTCCACGAGACGGAGCAGAATTTCGGCCTTCTGAAGCAGAATGTCGGCCCGGTGGTCGCGGCGGCCCGTGTCATCGAGCGCAGCCTGCGGGCCGGCGGCAAGGTGATGTTCTGCGGCAATGGCGGATCGGCGGCCGACGCCCAGCATCTCGCGGCGGAGCTAATGGGGCGCTTTCTCATCGACCGCACGCCGATGGCCTCCATCGCGCTCACCGTCGACACCTCCGCATTGACGGCGATTGGCAATGATTATGGTTTCCAGGAGGTCTTCGCCCGTCAGGTGAGAGGGGTCGGCCGGGCTGGCGACGTGCTGGTCGGCATTTCGACCAGCGGCAACAGCGCCAATGTTACCGCAGCGTTCGAAACCGCCAGGGACATGGGCATCCACACCATTGCCCTGACCGGCGGCGGAGGCGGCAAGACGGCGACCCTCGCCGATGTGCTGATCAATGCCCCGTCGCTCAGCACGCCGCGGATTCAGGAACTGCACATCTCTATCGGGCATACGATCTGTGAGCTGATCGAGGATGCGCTGGCATGAAGGGTAACTTCGCTGACAGCAGACAGGCGGTCATTCTGGTCGGCGGGCGCGGCGCCCGGCTCGGCTCACTGACGGACGAGCGCCCGAAGCCGCTAGTCGAGATCGCCGGGCGGCCATTCCTCGATTACCTGATCGTTAACCTTATCCGCCATGGCTTCACCGACATTCTGCTGCTGGCCGGCTATCTCGCGGATCAGCTCAGGGCAATCGAAGCCCGCGCGCCCGAGCTTGGCTGCCGGATCACCTGCCTCGTCGAGCCGGCACCCGCCGGAACCGCCGGCGCCTTGCTCAACGCTCGGGAGCGCCTGGCCCAGCAATTTCTGCTCCTCAACGGCGATAGTCTTTTCGACATTAACTTTCTCGATCTTTGCGTCCCGCCCATCGCGCCGCGGCAAACTGTCGGCCGGATCGCTCTGCGGCGGATCGCCGACACCGGACGCTATGGCCGGGTCGAACTGAGCGACGGGAAGGTAACGAGCTTCGCGGAGAAATCGGCAAATGGTCCGGGCCTCATCAATGGCGGCATTTACTGGCTCGACAAGGCGATTCTCGGCTGGATCAGCGAGCCGCCCGCCTCGCTGGAAGCACATGTGCTGCCGCGCCTCGCCAAGACCGGGCTCCTCCCCGGCAAGAGCTATGACCGCTTCTTCATCGATATCGGTTTTCCCGAAGATCTACAGAACGCGCAGACGCTTATCCCGAAACAGATGCGCCGCCCGGCGGTGTTTCTCGACCGCGACGGCGTGCTGAATGCCAATACCGGCTATCCGCATCGGCCGGACCAGATTCAATGGACGGATGGAGCGCATGAAGCGGTGAAAGTCTTCAATGACGCCGGATATTTCGTCTTCGTCATCACCAACCAGGCCGGCGTTGCTCACGGATTTTTCGATGAAGAAACCGTTAAGCGGCTCCATCGCTGGATGAATGGCGAAATGATGAAGAGCGGCGCGCATGTCGATGACTGGCGCTATTGCCCCTACCACCCCGACGCTGCTGTCGGTTCCTACCGCGCCCCTCATCCCTGGCGCAAGCCGGGCGCGGGCATGATAATCGACCTTATGAGGCATTGGCAGATCGACGCGGCACACAGCCTCCTGATCGGCGACCGCGACATCGATATGAAAGCCGCGCGAAACGCTGGGATAGAAGGCCATCTGTTCAGCGGCGGCTCGCTCGCGCGATTTGCCGCCGACATTCTCGCCAAACGGAGCGATGAGACTCGGGTCCCGACCCGGAGCGGAGGACGCGCGGCGTCCGTATGAGAGTGCATCGCGCGGCCTGGTGAACATTTTGAAAATGGCTCACAAGCCTCAAGCCCGGCGAAAGCTATGCAACTTAAGGCTGCATAAAGCAAGTGCGGCTTAGACTGCTGCAAAGGTCGGAATCCACCAAGGTCGCCATGGGCTTCAAGCATTTCTCAACCGAAGGTAAGCGCATCTGGGTGTGCGGCCATCGCGGCATGCTCGGCTCCGCACTCATGCGGCGGCTGCAGACGGAGAGCTGCGAGATTCTGGCCGTCGACCGGCGAGAGCTTGACCTGACCCGCCAGCCCGATGTCTTTGCCTGGCTGAAGGAGAACCGGCCGGACGCGGTCATCGTCGCCGCGGCGAAAGTCGGCGGCATTCACGCCAACGCCAATTTTCCCGTCTCCTTCCTCGCCGACAATCTCGCCATCGCCCAGAACGTCATCTGCGGCTCGGCCGAATGCAGCGTGCGGCGCCTGATCTTCCTGGCCTCGAGTTGCATCTATCCGCGCGGTGCCGAGCAGCCGATCCGCGAGGAGAGCCTGCTTACAGGACCGCTTGAGCCGACCAATCAATGGTATGCTCTGGCCAAGATTGCCGGGCTGAAACTGACCGAAGCCTATCGCCTCGAATTGGGGTTCGACTATTTCACCGCAATCCCGGCCAATCTCTACGGGCCCGGCGACAATTTCGATCCGCTGATGAGCCATGTGATCCCGGCGCTGATCCGCCGGATGCATGAGGCGAAGCTGAAGGGCCTTCCCGCGATCACGATCTGGGGAAGCGACCGGCCCACCCGCGAATTCATGCATGTCGATGATTGCGCCGACGCGCTCGTCCACCTGCTGAACAACTATCAGGACGGCGAGCCGATCAATATTGGTGTGGGCAGCGAGACGTCCATCCGGACCATTGCGGAAGCGATCGCCGCCATCGTCGGGTACGAAGGCCGGCTGGAATTCGACGCCTCCAAGCCAGACGGCATCCCGCGCAAGAGCCTCGATGGCGCGCACCTCGCCGCGACGGGCTGGCGCGGTGGGCGTCCGCTGAACGAGGGCCTGTCGAGCACTTATCGCTATTTCCTCGAGAGGATCGCCCCCGCCGGCCCGGCGCAGGGCGCTTTCCAGGCTGCGGCGGGGCAACATGTCTAAGCCGCTTGCTCATTCCCCAGCCTGTACAACCCGGCGCACCAGCCATTTCATCCGGCTCGACGCCGAGCGCATCGCCAGCACGAACGGCAAGACGGCCCGAGCACCCGATCTCGCCCGCTGCTATGCGCAGCTTTTGCGCATCCGGCGCGTCGAGGAAGAAATCATCCGGCTTTACCCGATCGATAAGATCAAGAGCCCGGTCCATCTCAGCATCGGTCAGGAGGCGGTTTCGGTCGCCATCTGCAATCAGCTTAAGCGCGAGGACGTGCTCTTCGCCACCTATCGGGGCCATGCCGCCTATCTGGCTAAGGGCGGCGATCTCAAGCGCATGTGGGCGGAGCTTTACGGCAAGGCGGATGGCTGCGGCCGCGGCAAGGCCGGGTCCATGCACCTCGTCGATCCGGCGGTCAACACGATGGGCACCTCCGCCATTGTCGCCTCCGGCATCCCCGATGCGGTCGGCTATGCGCTCGCCGTCAAGATGCGCGAGGAGGAGGACCGCATCGTCGTCTGCTTTTTTGGTGAAGGCGCGACGGACGAAGGCGTCACCCATGAGAGCGTCAATTTCGCGGCGCTGCATGATCTGCCGATCCTGTTCGTCTGCGAAAACAACGAATACGCCATCTACTCCCATGTCAGCGCGCGCATGGCGGGGAACGGCCTGTGCGAGCGCTATCGGACCTATGGCATACGCTGCGAGCGCGAGAACAACGGTGATTTTCTGAAGATGTATGAGCTAGCTGGCCGCGCCATCGACCATGTCCGCGACGGCATGGGCCCGGTTTTCGTCGAGATGAAAACGGCGCGCTGGCGCGATCATGTCGGCCCCGGCGAGGACCGGCATTATGGCTACCGCTGCGACGACGCGCTGAACGATGCCATTGCTGATGACCAGCTTGCCGCGGTCGGCGCGATGCTCGAGGAAGAAACGCGGCGCGAGATCGTAGAGAGAATCGAGAGCGAAATCGCCGAGGCGATCGCTTTCGCCGAGGCAAGCCCGTTTCCCGGGGATGAGGAAGTCTTCGACCATGTCTTCGCCGCAAGCGAATAGCGACGTCCGCACCATCAGCTATGCGCTGGCGCTGCACGAGGCTACGCGCCAGGAGATGGAGCGCGACCCGGCCGTCTTCGTGATGGGCCAGGGCGTCGACGATGCACGCGGCATGTTCGGCACCACGCTCGATCTGCACAAAACCTTCGGCGTGGAACGCTCATTCGATGTTCCGCTGGCTGAGGAGGGCATGACCGGCATCGGCATCGGTGCCGCCATGGCCGGGATGCGACCGATCCAGGTGCATCAGCGCATGGACTTCATGCTCTTGTGCATGAACCAACTCGTCAATATGGCCGCGAAGATGAGCTACATGTTTGCCGGCGCCCACCGCGTGCCGCTGGTCGTGCGTGCCATCATCGGCCGGAGCTGGGGCCAGGGCGCGCAGCACAGCCAGGCATTTCACTCTTATTTCATGCATGTGCCGGGGCTCAAGGTCTTTGCTCCGACCACGCCGTATGACGCCAAGGGCTGTCTGGTGACGGCAATCCGGGACGACAATCCGGTGATCATGATCGAGCACCGGATGCTGCACCCGATCACTGGGCACGTGCCCGAAGAGGCGTATGAGGTTCCCTTCGGACGTGCGCGGATCCTCTCGCCCGGCAAGGACGTCACTATCGTCGGCATCAGCCATATGGCGCTCGAATGCGTGCGCGCGAAGCACCTGCTCGCCGGCAAGGAGCTCAATGCCGAGATCATCGACCCGGTCTCGCTGTCGCCGCTCGATGTGGAGACGATTGCCGCCTCGGTCCGCAAGACCGGCCGTCTGCTCGTCGCCGATACGGGCTGGCTCGCCTGCGGGGCGGCCGCCGAGATCGTCATGCGCGTGCTGGAAGCACTTGGAAGTGGCGCGGCGCCCGCCGTTGCCCGCATGGGCTATCTGCCGACCCCCTGCCCGACCACGCGGAAGCTGGAAAATCTCTTCTATCCCAATGCCCAGACCATCGCCGAAAAGGCGCTCGCCATGGTGCGGCCCGACCACGAGGAACCGGTCGGCTGGGATCTGAGCCTCTCCGCCGCAAGCGAAATCACCGAATTCAGGGGACCGTTCTGATGCCGACGCAAACCGCCAAACGCACGGAACACGGCATGGACTGGCGGGCCGAGCGGCCCGCCGGCATCGCCAATCAGGAGCTGTTCTCCGCCGTCCGCCGCGGCGTCGACGCCTATTGCGGGGCCTATCACCATTACGCATTCGATCCGCAGAACCCGGTCGTAAGGCTGCACGAACCGACCTTCGGCGCCGATGAGATCAACGCAGCGCTCGAATGCCTCCTGACGACCCATGTCACGATGGGCGAGAAGGTGCGCGGCTTCGAGCGCGCTTTTGCCGGAGAGTTCGGCTGGCGCCACGGGGTGATGAATAATTCCGGCTCCTCGGCAAACCTGCTTGCGATCGCCGCGCTCGCCAATCACGCCGCGGTGGACGGCCTGCATCCAGGCGACGAGGTGATCGTGCCGGCGCTGTCCTGGTCCACCACCGTCTGGCCACTGATCCAGCTTGGGCTGAAGCCGGTGATCGTGGATATCGACGCGGCGACGTTGAATATCGATCCGGCCGAAATCGAGCGCGCCATCGGGCCAAAGACCCGCGCTGTGATGATCGTGCCGGTCTATGGCAATCCGTGCGATCTCGACGCGATCACCGAGATCTGCGAGCGCCGCTCGCTCATCCTGGTCGAAGATTGCTGCGAGGCCCTTGGCGCTTACTATGACGGCAAGCCAGTCGGAAAATTCGGCCGCGTCGCCACCTTCAGCTTCTACTACTCCCACCATATGACGACTCTCGAAGGCGGCATTACCGTCACTGATGATTTTGAGCTGGCCGAGCTGATGCGTATCCTGCGCGCGCATGGCTGGACGCGCGAGGTGGAGGACAAGCAGCGCTGGCACGACCGCTATGCCGAGTTCGACAAACGCTTCCTGTTCGTCAATCTGGGCTACAATCTGCGGCCGACAGAGCTCGCTGGGGCGATGGGCCTTGTGCAGCTTCCCAAGCTCGCCGAATTCGTCCAGATACGCCTAGAGAACGCAGCCTGGTTCCGCGATGCGCTGACCCGCTTCGAAGATTTCTTCGCGTTCCAGAACGAGCATCCCAAGGGCGACAGCTCCTGGTTCGGCTTCCCACTGATCCTGAAGGAACGAGTGCCCTTTACGGTGGCCGAACTGACCGCCTATCTCAACGCAGCGGGCATCGAAACCCGCCCGATTATTTGCGGCAATATCGCCCGCCAGCCTGCCCTCCAGTATTTCGAGCATCGGACCGTCGGAGCGTTGACACACGCCAACGTGGTGATGGAAAGGGCTTTCTCCTTCGGCAACCATCAGGCGATCGATGAAAAAGCCCGGCAATATGTAGCCGACCAGATCGAAGGTTTTCTGAAAGAGCGCGGGCTCGTTTGAGCTTCGAGCGCAGCTGCCCGCACTCGACGACCAGAGCATATGGAGCAAATGCCTTGGCCCACCCTCGCGCACTCATTACCGGCATCACAGGCATGGTCGGCTCGCATCTGGCCGAATATCTCATCGCGAACACCGATTGGAATATCTGGGGCCTCGCCCGCTGGCGTAGCCCGCTCACCAACATCGAAAGCCTGATACCGGCGATCAATCGCAAGGAGCGGGTGCAACTCGTCTATGGCGATCTGCGCGACACGCTGTCGATCCGGGAGACGGTGAAGGCCGCCCACCCGGATTATGTTTTCCACCTCGCAGCTCAGAGCTTCCCGAGGACCAGCTTCGATGCGCCGCTCGACACGCTGGAGACGAATGTTCAGGGTACAGTCCGCGTGCTCGATGCCATTCGTCAATTTGCACCAAAAGCCATCGTGCATGTCTGCTCATCGTCCGAAGTGTTCGGCCGCGTGCCGAAGGAGAAGCTGCCGATCGGAGAGGATTGCGCCTTCCATCCCGCCTCGCCCTACGCGATCTCCAAGGCGGGAACCGATCTCGTCGGCCGCTTCTATGCCGAGGCTTACGGGCTCTGCACACTGACGACGCGGATGTTCACCCACACCGGCCCGCGCCGCGGAGACGTGTTTGCCGAGTCGACCTTCGCCAAGCAGATCGCCATGATCGAGGCTGGGCTGATCGACCCAGTCGTCAAAGTCGGCAATCTGAACTCGCTGCGAACCGTCGCCGACGTCCGCGACGCGGTGCGCGCCTATCATCTGCTGGTGACGGTCAGTCCCGTTCCCGGCGCTTATTACAATATCGGCGGCGCCTTCCACTGCACGGTCGGCGACATCCTCGAAAAGCTGCTTTCGCTATCACCGCGCAAGCGCGATATCGAGGTCGTGCCCGACCCGGACCGCTTCCGCCCGATAGATGCCGATCTGCAAATCCCCGACACCAGCAAATTCCGTGCGCACACGGGCTGGGAACCGCAGATCCCGTTCGAGCAGACGATGCAGGACCTGCTCGACTATTGGCGGTGGATGATCCGGCGGCAAGGCAATGCGTTTCTGACCCGTTAGCAGCAACGCTCCAATTTCGCGCGAAAGCGGGGGCCGCGCCTTACCTTGGGGAAAGCACGATCTGCGATAGTGTGGCAGACGCCTAGAGCGGCGGACTTTTGATTAGAATCCGAAGCGCCGCTCTATCTGTCTGCTTTGGCATCGGATTTGTCCGAAAACCGCTTTGCACTTTTCGGTCCGATGCTCTGACCGCCCGCAGCCATGCCGAGGAGCCATGATCATCAGCCGTACTCCGTTCCGCATCTCGTTTTTCGGCGGCGGCACCGACTATGAGCCGTGGTTCCGCGAGCATGGCGGCGCTGTTCTCTCTACCACCATCGACAAATATTGCTATCTGACCTGCCGCTTTCTGCCGCCCTTCTTCGACTATAAGAGCCGGCTGGTCTGGTCCGAGATCGAATGCATCGCCGACCGGCGCGAGATCCGCCATCCCGTCATCCGCACTGTGCTTGAGCTGCTCAAGATCGAGGACGGCGTAGATATCCATCACAATGCCGATCTGCCCGCGCGCGCCGGCCTCGGCTCCTCCTCCAGCTTCACCAATGGCATGCTGCTCGCGGCTCAGGCGCTGCTTGGCAAAATGGTCTGCAAGCGCGAGCTGGCGGAACTGGCGATCTATGTCGAGCAGAAGATGCTCGGCGAGAATGTCGGCGTCCAGGACCAGATCGCGACCGCCTATGGCGGCCTCAACAAGATCCTGATCGAGCGCGACGGCAGCTTTTCCGTCGAGCCGGTGATCGCGCCGAAGCCGCGGATCCAGCGCTTCCAGGAGCATCTGATGCTGTGCTTCACCGGCCTCAGCCGCAACGCATCGGAGATTGCCGCCGAGCAGATCGCCTCGATCGGGAAGAAGCAGTCGGAGCTGCACGCGATACGCGCGTTGGTCGACGAAGGCGAGCGGATCTTGAGCGGCAATGGCGAGCTCGAGGAATTCGGCCGTCTGCTGCATGAGACCTGGCAGCTCAAGCGCGGCCTCTCGGCGAGGATCGCTCCGGCGTTGGTCGATGAGGTCTATGAGAAGGCGCGCCGCGCGGGCGCCATCGGCGGCAAGCTTCTCGGCGCGGGCGGGGGCGGCTTCATGCTGTTCTTCGTGCCGCAGGAAAAGCGGCCGCGCGTTCTGGCCGCGCTCGACGGCCTCGTCCACGTTTCATTCGCATTCGAAACGGGCGGATCGCGGCTCATTCACTACGACGCGCCGAGCATATCGCCCGCCGAACGCGCCGCGACCGCGGTCGCCTGCTGATCGGCTGCCTCCGCGATGTTGTCAGCTTTTCTCCGGCGGATGTACCGGCTTACCGCCCAGGCTTTCGTAAAAGCGCGTCGCCTGGCTGTCGTCATAAGCACCGAAGCCAGCGGAGGATGCGCCGAGAAAAACCTGCAAAGCCGCCGCGGAAACCGGAACCGGGAACCGGGACGCGCGGGCGGCATCCAGCACGATGCCGAGGTCCTTGACGAAGATATCGACGGCGGATTTCGACTCCCTGCCCTCGGTCAGCATCCGAGGACCTCGGTCGCCGATCATCCAGGATCGCCCGGCCGAAACGTTGAGCACTTCGAGCACCTGCGCGGGATCGAGCCCGAGATGCGTGCCGAAACTCACGACCTCGGCGGCGACTGCCAAATTGCAGCCCGCCGCAAGCTGATGCACCATCTTCATGGTCGAGCCGGGGCCTGGCCGGTCGCCGAGCCGGAAGATATCTCCGGCCATCGGCTGAAGCAGCGGCTGGGCTTTGGCGAAGGCAGCGTCGGAGCCACCCACCATGAAAGTCAGCTTTCCCTGCTCCGCACCGACCGTGCCGCCCGAGACTGGAGCGTCGAGATAGAGCCTTCCCGTCTCCTCGATCCGCCGCCCGATCGCCTCGCTCGCCGCCGCCGGCATGGTCACGCAGGACATGACCAGCGCCCCCGGCGGCAAAGCCTCGAGCGCACCGTCATCGAACAGCACCGCCGAAGCCTGATCGGCATTGACCACCATCAGCACCAGTGCGTCGGCCCCTGCGCAGGCTGAAGCCGCACTTTCGGCGCCTCGCCCGCCTTTCGCCTCCAGCGCCTTCATGGCCTCCGCATAACGGTCATATCCGCTCACGGAATGTCCAGCCGCCAGCAGAACACCCGCCATGCGGTTGCCCATCGCGCCCAGGCCGACAAAGGCGACATTCATCGCGCCGTCCGTCATGCTTTCATCACCTCGTTGATTTCGAGCAGGTTCATGGCCGGGTCGTAGACATAGATGTGACGCATGTGCGGGATGGCGAATGTCGGCGCATAGGAGAACGGGATGCCCGCGGCCTTCAGCCGGGCCATCACCGCTTCGAGATCCGGTACCTGGATCGCCACATGGCCGCCGATCGACGGGTTGTGGTC
Organism: uncultured Alphaproteobacteria bacterium; assembly: GCA_963798805.1. Lineage (GTDB taxonomy): Bacteria > Pseudomonadota > Alphaproteobacteria > Rhizobiales > Rhodomicrobiaceae > CAVZCK01. Next base: position 280,582 of record CAWCVC010000008.1, on the reverse strand, counting down.
GAGCCCGTTCTTACGGGCGAATTCTGGCTCGGGCAGGATCAGATGCAGCCCGCTGTTCTGCCCCTGGCTCGCAGTGTCGCAAGGGAAAAGCGTCAGCTTCGCCGGATCGGTGCTGATATGACCGACCTGCTCGGGAGGCGGGAAGGTCCAGCGCCCTTCGGTAAGCCCCAGAATTTCGCTGTAGAACCGCGCCGAGGCGCGCACATCGACGGCCGGCAAGTTCACGTGATGGATCGACCAGCTCATTCCTTCACGGCCCCGGTCATCGCGGCAACATAGTGCTCGACGAAAAAGGCGTAAAGGATCACCAGCGGCACCGCGCCGACGAGCGCGCCCGCCATGATCGCGCCCCAGCGATAAACATCGCCATCGGTGAAATTGGTAACGATCGCCACCGGCACCGTCTTATTGTTGACGTTGGATATGAATGTCAGCGCGTAGATGAACTCGTTCCAACACAGCGTGAAGCAGAAGATGAAGGCGGAGATCAGCCCGGGCACGGCGAGCGGCAGGATGATCTTGACCAGGATCTGCCAGCGGCTCGCGCCGTCGATCAGCGCGCATTCCTCAAGCTCGAACGGAATGGTCTTGAAATAGCCCATCAGCAGCCAGGTCGAGAACGGGATCAGGATGGTCGGATAGCTCAGGATCAGGGCGAATGGCGTGTCGAACAGGCCGTAGCGGGTGACGATCGTTGCCAGCGGGATGAACAGGATCGAGGGTGGCACGAGATAGGCGAGGAAGATCGCGCCGCCGACCCAGTTGGCGCCGCGATATTTGAGCCGCACAATAGCGTAAGCGGCGAACACGCTGGCGATCAAGGAGAGGATCGTCGAACTGATCGCGACAATCATGGTGTTCCACAGCCAAGTCGGATAGGCAGTCTCGAACAGCAGCGTGTGGATGTGCTTAAAGGTCGGGTGCAGCGTCCAAAGCGGGTTGGTATTTTCGAGATCGATCAGCTCATTGTCCGGCTTTATCGCCGTCAGTGCCATCCAGTAGAACGGGAACAGCAGCACAACCAGAATGGTCCCGAGCGGGAGCCAGAGCGTGACAAGCCGGCTGATGCGGGTCTCCAGATGCTCCATGCCCTCGCGGTAATCGGCCTGGGCGAGCGTCTCGGTGGCTTCAGTCATTGCCCTCTCCATGCTGCCATTTTCGGCGCTGCAGGCCGAACCAGGAGAACATGATCGCCGCCAGAAGGAACGGGATCATCGCGGTGGCTATGGCTGCGCCTTCGCCGAGATTACCGCCGAGGATGGCGCGCTGATAGGAAAGCGTCGCCATCAGATGAGTCGAATTGAACGGGCCGCCCCGCGTCAGCACCCAGATGAGCTGGAAGTCGGTGAAGGTGAACAGCACCGAAAAGGTCATCACCACGGCGATGATCGGAGTGAGCAGCGGGTAGGTGATGTGGCGGAACATCTGCCAGCGTGTCGCGCCGTCGATCACCGACGCCTCGTAAAGTGACACAGGCACGGTTTGCAAGCCGGCAAGCAGCGTGATCGCGATGAAGGGCACGCCGCGCCAGATATTGGCGAAGATCACCGAGGCGCGTGCCATGGTCGCATCGCCGAGCCAATTGATCTGATAGTGAGGCGCGATGGCGCCAATGCGCTGCAGCATCCAGGTGATGATCGAGAACTGGGTGTCGAATATCCACCAGAAGGCGACCGCTGAAAGCACCGTCGGCACGATGAACGGGATCAGTACGACGGAGCGAATGATCGCCTTGAACGGCATATTGCGATTGAGGAGCAGCGCAAGATAGAGGCCGATCGCGAATTTCAGTGCGCTGGCGACGACGGTGTACAGCAGCGTGTTGAACACGCTCAGCCAAAAGACGCTGTCGTCCCAAAGCCAGGCGTAATTGTCGAAACCGACCCATTCGCCGACCCGCCCGATCTTGCTGTCGGTGAATGACAGCCAGACGCCGAGGCCCAACGGATAGGCGAGGAACAGGATCAGAAAGCCGGCCGCCGGCAGCATGAACCAGAAGCCGAGCCAGTTGCGGTTGGTCTGGAGCCGCTGCCATAGAGAGCCAGCGCCCGTCGTGTCGATCGCGGGGTGATCGAGGGTCGCCTGGGCCAAATCCGGTCCTCCAAACTCAAGGGCAGGGCCCGACATGCCGGACCCTGCCGAAGGATTTCTAGCGGTAGAGCCGCTGAGCCTGGCGCTCGGCCATCTTGACCGCGCCCTCCGGCGTCTCGCGGCCAGAGCAGACACTGGCGAACATGTCCAGCACGACGAAGTCGGCCAGCGCCGCGGCGGCTTTCTCGCCGACCGTGCCCTTATACCCGGCGGTGAGCGTCCGCTTAGCGGCGAGCTTGGCCGGCGTGATCTTCGGGTCCTCGTCCCAGAACGGCAGCTTCTCATAGTCGTTCAGCGACTGCGTCAGATAGCCGACGGCAGCAGCGGCCCATGGGCCGAAGTTCTCCTTCTCCATCATGAACTGCATGAAGGCTTTCACCGCCATCGGGTATTTGGTGTATTTCATCCCGAGCAGCGGATAGCAGATGTGGAACTCGGTCGGGAAGCCGACCGGACCGACGGGCCAGACCGAGTGGTAGATGTCCTCGGCGATCTCGCCCATCTTCGCCGCCGCGGCCTTGGCAGCGGCGTCGGCGTTCGCTGCCGGTTTCGACTGCGCTTTCGCCGCCGCGTAGATGGAGACGCCGTTATTGGTCATCCAGATATCCTGGGCCAGAAACGCCTTGTTGTTGAAGGCGTCGTTCCAGGACGCGGTGCCGGGTACCCAGTTGTCGTAAAGCTGCTTACCGTATTTCAGAGCCGCAATGGTCTCCGGCGAGTTGATCGATACCTTGTCGTGCTCATCGACAAGCGAGCCGCCATGAGCCCACAGGCACCAATGCACCCAGGCATTGCCGTCGCCGGAGGCGTGCCCGAGCGCCATGCCGCTCGGCTTGCCGATCTTTTTCAAGCCCTTGGTCAGCTCCAGGAAGCCGGCGAGGTCCATCGGAACTTCGTCGAATCCCGCCGCCTTGATAGCCGACTTGCGGTAGTTGATGAGATTGGCGTTGTAGGCGACCGGAATGGCGATCCACTTGTCGCCGGACTTGCCATATTTGATCGCCGACGGCACCCAGCCCCCATATTTCTTGCCGAGATAATCGGCGAGGTCGGTCACGTCCATGCAATGATCGGGGAAAAGGTGCGGCAGGGAATAAAGCCCCCAGAACATATCCGGGCCGGAGCCAACATTGGCGGCCACCGACGCCTTCGGCTGCACGTCGTCAAGGCTCTCGCTCAGTGTCGTGACCGGAACGCCGGTCGCCTTGGAAAAGGCATCAACCAGCTTGAGAAATGCGTCTTCCTCCGATTGGACAAACCGCTTCCAGCGCAGAAGCTGAAGCTTGGCGCCACTCTCGGGCTTATATTTCAGTTCGGTTGCAGCCCAGGCCCGAGCCCGGCCCAGCAAGTCCCCCCCGAGCGCCAAAGCGCCCGCTGCGGCAGTTCCCTTCAACAAACTGCGTCGGCTGAGATTCATTAGTTCCTCCTTGTGGTGCCGGTCGCGCCGGCTTGTCATTCACCGGGTGAACTCCCCGGCGCGGGCTCTTAGGCCCGGATTACCCGGCCAGTCGCCGGGTCGAACAAATGCGCACGGGCAAGGTCCGGAATCAGCCGGATGGTCTGCCCCGGTGCTGGCTGGCGGCGCTCGCGGAAGACCGCGACAACATCGTCCTTCCCATGCTTCGCCGAAATCTGGACCTCGGAGCCTGTCGGTTCTGTGACCACGACTGTCGCAGCAAAGCCGCGTTCGTCGGTGGAGAACGTTAAATGTTCCGGACGCATGCCGAGAATCATCTCGCGTCCTTCCTCCAGGCCGGGAGCCTCGGGCACGGGTATCAGTTCGCCCTCAGGCGTGACCAGCGCGGTCGTGCCGTTCCGCGCGATCCGACCGCGCAAAAAATTCATCGCTGGTGAGCCGATAAAGCCGGCGACAAAAATATTGTCCGGCGTGTCATAAAGATCGAGCGGCGCGCCCATCTGCTCCACATGGCCGCCCTGCATGACAACGATCTTGTCGGCCATCGTCATCGCCTCGATCTGGTCGTGGGTGACGTAGATCGTGGTGCCGCCGACGCGCAGATGCAGCGCCTTGATTTCGGTGCGCATCGCCACGCGGAGCTTGGCGTCGAGATTGGAGAGCGGCTCGTCGAAGAGAAACACCTGCGGGTCGCGTACGATCGCGCGGCCCATCGCGACGCGCTGGCGCTGACCGCCGGAAAGCTGACGCGGATAGCGGCCAAGCAGCGGCTCAAGGCCCAGGATTTCGGCCGCTGCGCGAACCCGGGTTTCTATTTCGGCCTTCGGAGCCTTCCGCAGCTTCATGCTGAAGGCCATGTTGTCATAAACCTTCATGTGCGGATAGAGGGCGTAATTCTGGAAGACCATGGCGATGTCGCGCTGCTTGGCGGGCATCGCGTTGACCACCCGGTTGTTGATGATGACCTCACCGGAAGTGATCGCCTCGAGGCCGGCAATCATGCGCAGCAGCGTGGATTTTCCGCAGCCCGACGGACCGACAAGGACGACGAACTCGCCGTCGCCGATATCGATGTTGACGCCATGGATCACTTCCACGGTGCCGAAGGACTTTCGGACGTTCTGAATCGTGACCGACGCCATTGCGTCGAAACCTCCCATGTCTCCCGGTCTGCCCGCCAGGGTTCGGCCTTGATATTGTTCGGCGAAGCAGCTTCGGTCAATGATGTTCTGAATTGGCCGAGACCACTTTGGACCTTGAGGAGACGTCATGAAGCCCGAAATTTTGCAGATCGCTCCGATGATGACGCATGTCGAGGCCGCACTGGCCGATGCCTACGTCGTCCATCGCTATTGGCAGGCAGAGGATAAGAAGGCGCTGCTTTCCGAGATCGCCGAGAGGGTCCGCGGTATGGCGACAAACGGCCATTCCGGCTGCGCGCCTGAGATCTTCGCAGCGCTGCCGAAGCTCGAGATCATCGCCAGCTTCGGCGTCGGCTATGACGCGATCGACATCGCAGCCTGCAAGGCGCGCAGCGTGCGCGTGGCGAATACGCCGGACGTGCTGAACGACGCCGTCGCCGAGATCACGCTGGGACTGATGGTCGCGCTCTGCCGCCGCATCCCGCAGGCCGATGCCTACACGCGAGCCGGATGCTGGCGCGAGAAGAACTACCCGCTGACCGGGGAATTGACGGGGGCGAAGGTCGGGATTCTAGGCCTTGGCCGGATCGGCAAGGAGATTGCACGGCGCTGCCAGGCCTTCAAGATGCAGGTCGTTTACCATGGCCGGCGCGAGCAGCCTTATGAGCCCTATCCCTTTTTCGCCGATTTGGAAGAGATGGCGCGGGCAGTCGAATGGCTCGTGGTCATCGCGCCAGGCTCGCCGGAGACGAAACAGATCGTCTCACGCAAGGTCATGGAGGCGCTGGGGCCGAAAGGCAATCTGGTCAACGTCGCGCGCGGCTCGCTGGTCGATGAGGCGGCGATGGTCGAGCTTCTGCAATCCGGCAAGCTCGGCGGCGCGGCGCTCGACGTGTTCGAGGACGAGCCGCGGGTGCCCGAAGCGCTGTTCGGGCTCGACAATGTCGTGCTCTCGCCGCATCAGGGCTCGGCCACGCACAAGACACGTACAGCGATGGGCGATCTGGTGGTCCGCAATCTTGCGGCTCATTTCGCCGGCGATCCGCTGTTAACGCCGGTCGCGTGAAGCCGGAGGCGCTCAGCCGGCGGCTTGGCCGGTATGGAAATCTACATGAATGTGGTTGCCGTCGGGATCGAAGACGTTGATCTGGAGGAGATCGGTCCCTGGCACGCGCGCCTCGCGCGACGGCACGCCCTCGGCCTTGAGCCGCGTGCGGAGCGCTTCGAGATCATCGCCCTGTAGCGCGAAATGCTCAAGCCGCACGTCCTCGGCGTCCGCGCCGGGCGCGCGGTCCACACCGACCAGATGCACGATCGGGTCGTCTCCAGCATAAAGCCAGGCGCCCGGAAAGGCGAAGGCCGGGCGCCAGCCGTCGACAAGACCGAGAACGCGGACATACCACGAACGCATCGCTTCGAGATTGGCGGTGCGGACATTCACATGATCGAGCTTCATTGCATCACCCTCGTCCGACAAACGGCATATTGGTCGCCATGATGGTCTGGAACAGCACATTGGCCGAAAGCGGCAGCTCGGCCATGCGCAGCACCGCGTCCGCCACATAGCGGACATCCATGGTCGGCTCGGTCTTCAGCGTACCATCCGCCTGCGGCACGCCGCGCGCCATTCGCGCCGTCATCTCCGAAGCGCAATTGCCGATATCGATCTGGCCGCAGGCTATGCTGTAGGGGCGGCCGTCGAGCGAGATGGTCTTGGTCAGGCCCGTGATCGCGTGTTTCGAGGCGGTGTACGGCACGGAATTGTATCGTGGCGCGTGGGCGGAGATCGAGCCGTTATTAATGATCCGGCCGCCCTGGGGCGTCTGGTTTTTCATCATCCGAAAGCCGCCGCTGGCGATCAGGAAGGCGCCGTCGAGATTGATCGAGACGACTTTGCGCCAGTCCTCCCACGAAATATCGCCCACATCGCGCGGCGGCACATTCACGCCGGCATTGTTGAAGATGACGTCGAGCCGCCCGTGCACGGCGGCAATGCGGTCGAACAGCGCCGCTACGGAGGCCGGATCGGACACGTCGCAGACGATCGGCGTGGCGTTCGTGCCGATCGAAGCGGCCGCGGCTTCGAGCTTATCCTTGCTGCGCGCCGCGATGACGACCTTGTGGCCGGCCTCGGCGAAGGCGCGTGCGGTCGCCGCGCCGATACCCTGGCTTGCCCCGGTGATAAGAGCGACAAGCGGTTCACTCATGGATTTCCTCCTCAATCTCGATCAGGCCGGGACGTCGATGTCGTCTTCAAGAAAATAACGGATATTATCCTCGAAGCTATCGTCGCGCACGAAGCCGAGCCGCAACGCTTTCTGAGGATTGAACTTGCCGCGCCAGCCCAGCACGATGCGCTGCAATTCGGCGTCTGGCTCCCAGCGGATCAGTTTCACCGGCGCGTCACCGGCGACGCGGCGCATCGCTTCGACCATCTCGCCGATAGTATAGGTTCGCCCAGGCAGCATGAGGCAGCGATTAAGGCCCCAGGCCTCCGCCGGGATCTCCACCGCCATGACCAGGTTCTTGACACAGCGCCGCGGCGAGAGAAACCAGTGCTCGTAATCCGGCCCGACCGGACATACCGCCTCCTGCCCTTGGAGCGGCTCGCGGAAGATCGAGGACATGAAGGACGACGCCGCTTTGTTTGGCTTGCCGGGACGAACGGAAATAGTGGGGAGACGCAGAGCGCGACCGTCGAAAAAGCCTTTGCGCGAATAGTCGTTGAGCAGCAGTTCCGCCGCCGCCTTCTGCGCGCCATAGGAAGTCTGCGGATTGAGAATGGTCCAGTCCTCCAGCGGGTCGGGCGCCTCGCCGCCATAGACCGCGATGGAGGAGGTGAACACGAGGACCGGTTTGGTTCCGAGCGACCTCGCCGCCTCGAAGACGTGAATCGAGCCGAACAGATTGACATTCATGCCGAGGTCAAATTCGGCTTCGGCCTGTCCGGAGACGATCGCCGCAAGGTGGTAGATGACGTCGGGCCGGTCTTCCATCAGCGTGCGAACCTGGGCCACCTCGGTAACGTTGACGGCCCGCGTGTCGACGGGAAAGGCCGCAGACACCGCATTTGGTGGGGACAGATCAGCCAGGACCATTTTCGTGATGGGCGTGCCGCGCAGTATGCCGCGGGCAGCCAGCGCTTTGGCGAGCTTCTGCCCGAGAAACCCGCCGCCGCCGATAATGAGGACATTCATGAACCGACCTCCCGATGGGCGCGAACTCTAACTCAAACGCCGGTGCCGGACAGCCTCACCCCGGATAGGCGACGACGCGCTGGCGCTGCTCGCCGAGCCCGTCTATGCCGAGCCGCATCTCGTCGCCGGGCTTCAGCCAGACAGGCGGCTTCATACCGAGAGCAACGCCCTCCGGCGTGCCGGTCGCGATCAGATCGCCGGGCACGAGGCGCATGAAGCGCGACATGTAGCTGACGATCTCGGCGACGCCGAAAATCATGTCGGAGGTGTTCGAGCGCTGCCGCGTCTGGCCGTTGACCTCGAGCCAGCAGCCGAGCGTCTGCGGGTCGGAGATCTCGTCTGCGGTGACGAGCCATGGCCCGGTCGGCCCGAAGCCCGGTGCCGACTTGCCCTTCACCCACTGGCCCAGCCGCTCGAGCTGGAATACGCGTTCGGATACGTCGTTGATCACGCAATAGCCCGCGACATAGGAGAGCGCATCGGTCTTGGAGACATATTCGGCAATGGCGCCGATGACGATGCCGAGTTCGACCTCATAGTCGAGCTTGGTGGAATCCTGCGGCTGGATAACTGGATCGTTGGGGCCGGAAAGCGAGGTCGTGGCCTTGGAGAAAAGCACCGGCTCTGCCGGAGCCGGCATGCCGCTTTCCGCCGCATGCTTTGCGTAATTGAGGCCGACGGCATGGAAATTCGGCGTCGAGGCGACACATGCGCCTATCCGCGGCGTGCCCTCGACGAGAGGCAGCCCGGTGACGTCGAGCTTGCGCAGCTTGTCAATAGCGGCGATCGAAACCGCTTCGCCCGCAAAATCGACCGTATGCGCAGAGAGATCGCGAATCCGGCCTTCAGCATCGAGCAGGCCGGGCTTCTCGGCGCCCGGCTGGCCGTAGCGGAGCAGTTTCATGGGAAGATCTCCTCAGGTTAGCGCCGCCTGGCGGCCATGTCTCAAGTCAATGATTGTCGCGCGGCAGAAATCGGGCGACGCGCTGATAGGACGTCGCGAACTCCAGGCAGCCGCCGTCTGAGAGCTGGCTGACATTGGCGCGGTAAAGCTCTTCCCATGGCGTCTGGTTGGGGGGGATGTGCGGTGTCCAGGCGGCGCGTCGAGCGGCCCATTCGTCGTCCGAGACCAGCGCATCGAGCCGCCGCTTGTTCAAATCGAGCCGTACAGGGTCGCCGGTCTTGAGGAAGGCCAGCCCACCGCCGATCGCCGCTTCCGGCGAGGCGTTCACGATCGAGGGGCTTTCCGACGTTCCCGATTGCCTGCCGTCGCCCACCGTCGGGAGATGCGTGATGCCTTTCTTGATCAGCGCGTCCGGCGGTTGCATGTTCACCACCTCCGCCGAGCCCGGATACCCGACCGGGCCGACATAGCGGATGAACAGCATCGAATCCTCGTCGATGGCGAGTTCGGGATCGTTGATCCGCGCGTGATAGTCCTCCGGCCCTTCGAAAACGATTGCGCGCGCCTCATGCACGCCTTCGGCGCCTGGCGTCGACAGAAAGCGGCGCCGGAAATCCTCCGAGATCACGCTGGTCTTCATCAGCGCGGCGTCGAAAAGATTGCCCGATAGCACCAGGAACCCCGCCTCCTTCTTGAGCGGATTATCGACCGTGCGGATGACCTCCCGGTCGGCGCTGCGGACCCCTTCTAAATTCTCGGCCACCGTCTTGCCGCTGACCGTCGGCGCATCGCCATGCAGCAGCCCGGCAACAAGCATTTCCGCCATCACGGCGCGTGCGCCGCCTGCGCGTTCGAATGCCTCGCCGAGATATTTGCCGGCCGGCTGCATATTGACGAGCAGCGGCAGCGCGTATCCCAGGCTTTCCCAGTCCGCGATGGACAGGTCGACACCGGCATGGCGCGCAATCGCCTGAATATGTGGCGGCGCGTTGGTCGAGCCGCCGATGCAGGTGTTCACGCAGATGGCGTTCTCGAAATTCTTCCGCGTCAGAATGTCGGAAGGCTTCAGGTTCTCACGGACCATCTCGACGGCGCGTTTTCCCGTCTTATAGGCCATCTCCATGCGAGCGCGGTATGGCGCGGGGATCGAGGCGCAGCCCGGCAGGCTCATGCCGAGCGCCTCGGCCAGCGCATTCATGGTCGAGGCCGTGCCCATGGTGTTGCAATGACCGAGCGAAGGTGCCGAGGCGCAGACGCGGGCCATGAATTCGTCATAGTCGATCTCGCCCGCGGCGAGCAGTCTGCGGCTCTCCCAGACGACAGTTCCGGAGCCCGCCAGCTCGCCCCGCCACCAGCCGTCCAGCATCGGACCACCCGACAGAACGATGGCCGGGATGTCGACGGTCGCCGCGCCCATCAGCATAGCGGGCGTGGTCTTGTCACAGCCCGTCGTAAGCACCACCCCGTCGATAGGATAGCCGTGCAGCACCTCGACCAGCGAGAGGTAGGCGAGGTTGCGGTCGAGCGCGGCCGTCGGACGCTTGCCGGTCTCCTGGATCGGATGGACCGGGAATTCCATAGGCACCCCGCCGGCGTCGCGGATGCCTGCACGCACCCGTTCGGCGAGGAAAACGTGGATCTTGTTGCAAGGCGCAAGATCGGAGCCGGTCTGCGCGATACCGATGATCGGGCGGCCGGATTGCAGCTCCTCTCGGGTAAAAGCCTGATTCTGATAGCGCTCGATATAGAGCGCCGTCATACCCGGATTATTCGGGTTGTCGAACCATTCCTGGCTGCGCAGGGCTTTGTTCGCGCGCGTATCCTTGGACATCAAATCTCCCCAGATCCGTTTCTCCGGGGATGGTCGATCGCCTTGCGCCGATCTTCCCGCGGTACTTAAATCGATTTAACTGTCACGCGCGAAGCGGGTCAAGCCGCGCGAAAATGGGAGGATGGAATGAACCGGATCGATCTTGACGGCCGCAATGCCGTTGTGACGGGCGGAGCGCAGGGCATCGGCCGCGCCGCGGCTGAGCGCCTGATCGCCAGCGGCGCGCGCGTGACGGTCTGGGATCTCGATCAGACGCTTGGCGCGAAAACGGCCGAAGAGATCGGCGCGGGCTTCGTTGCCGTCGATCTGAGCGATTGGGACGCGGTTCGCGCGGCGACGGACCGCACCGCCGCCGATATGGGCCGGATCGACATCCTCGTGAACAATGCAGGGATCGCCGGCCTCAATACGACCGTGGCGGAATATCCGGTCGCCGAGTGGCGGCGCGTGCTCGCCGTCGATCTCGACAGTGTTTTCCACTGCTTGAAAGCCGTGACACCGCTGATGACGCAGCAGGGCTATGGGCGGATCGTCAATGTTGCATCCATTGCGGGCAAGGAAGGCAACCCGAATGCCTGCGCGTATTCGGCGGCAAAGGCCGGCGTGATCGCGCTCACCAAGTCGCTCGGCAAGGAACTGGCCGGCTATGACATCGCCGTCAACTGCGTGACGCCGGCTGCTGCGCGCACGGCGATCTTCGACCAGATGACGGAGGACCATATCAACTATATGTTATCGAAAATCCCGCGCGGGCGGTTCGTCGAGGTTGGCGAGGTCGCGGCCATGATCGCTTGGCTCTGCTCCGCAGAATGCAGCTTTACGACCGGCGGCGTCTTCGACCTTTCGGGCGGACGGGCAACCTATTAGCGCTCGCAATCAGGTGACGGCTTCTGCGCCGGTCAAACGTGTCCTGCCGACTCGCGCCAGGCTGCGTTCGCGCAGCCAGACATAGAAGCCGCTGCCGAGCACGATGGCAGCGCCCGCGAGCACCCAAAGGTCGGGCGAAGTCTTGAAGATGAGCCAGCTCGACGCGGTCATGAATACCATCTGGACATAGAGGAAAGGCGCCAGCGTGGTTGCGGGCGCATAGCGATGCGCCACGGTAAGGAACTGGTGGCCGCTCCAGCCGAACACACCGATCAAGCCGAAGGCAAGCCAGCCAATGCCGGCGCTCGGCCACTGCCAGTCGAGAAGCGCCGCGGGCGCCACGCCCAGGGTCGCCAGAGCGGCGGCGTAGAACTGCTGCGTTGCGGTTGAATCGACCCCCGCAAGCTGCCGGGTAATGATGGCGTAGAGCGAGGTGAAGATCGCGGTCGAGACGGAAAGCAAGACCGCCCAATGAAAATCCGCACTCCAGGGCCGCGTCGCGATCAGCGCACCGCAAAGCCCGATGACGATGGCCGCCCAGCGCCTGACGCCGACGCGCTCGCCAAGAAGCGGGATCGACAAGGCGCAGATCCACAGCGGCACTGTGAAAAAGATCGCGGCCGTCAGCGTCAGCGGCAAATATTGCACGGCAATGAAGTTGCAGACCGTCGAGGCAAGCAGGCACAGCCCGCGCGCAAGCTCGAGCCACAGCTTGCCGGTGGAGAAGAGGCCCAGGCCCCGCGGCGGCAGGAACAGCGCGCCGACCAGGGTCATGTGCACGGCATAGCGCACGAAGACCACGGCCATCGGCGGCATGCCCGAAAGAACGAGCCATTTCGCGCAACTGTCGATGCCAGTGAAAAGCAGGCATGCGATCACGATGAATGCGATGCCGGTCAGCCGCCGGTCTTCGATCGGAGCGATGTTCACGAGGAAGGCCGCGCGCGCATGTCAATTGCGTTCCCGCGCCGTAAGCGGATGATGCCGGCTTGCCTGGTCCGACGATCCGGCTCCCCGACGCCGCTCGACGCCGCACTTATGCCCTGCTCCATTCAGCCCTCGCTTGGATCCACTTGCTCTTCAATGTCTTCTCTCATTAAATCGATTTCGAAAAGCTGCAAAGGAGGCAAGGATGGGCCGTCTCAACGGGAAAATCGCGTTTCTCACCGCCGCGGGCCAGGGGATCGGCGCGGCGACCGCCCGCGCCTTCGCCGACGAAGGCGCACGCGTGATCGCGACCGACATTTCCGAGGAAGGCCTTGCGGCTTTGCGTGCCTCACACTCGTCGATCGAGACGAGCGTCCTCGACGTGCGCAACACGGGGGCGGTCGAGGCGGCGGCGCAGCGCATAGGCGCGGTGAGCGTGCTGTTCAACTGCGCGGGCTATGTGCATCAGGGCACGGTGCTGGATTGCGACGAGGGGACCTGGGACCGCTCCTTTGACATCAACGTCAAATCCATGTGGCGCACCATCCACGCCTTCCTGCCCGCTATGCTCAAGGCCGGCGGCGGCTCAATCATCAACATGGCGTCGGTGGTGTCGTCGCAGAAGGCGGCGCCAAACCGCTTCGTCTATGGCGCGACGAAGGCGGCAGTGATCGGGCTGACGAAGTCGGTTGCGGTGGATTACGTCAAGCAGGGAATCCGCTGCAATGCGATCTGCCCGGGCACGATCCAGAGCCCGAGCCTGGAGGAGCGGATCAAGGCGCTGCCGGGCAGCTATGACGAGAACCGCGCCGCCTTCGTCGGGCGCCAGCCGATGGGACGGCTCGGCAAGCCCGAGGAGATCGCGGCGCTTGCCGTCTATCTCGCCAGCGACGAGAGCGCCTTCATGACCGGCGACGAGATCAAGATCGATGGCGGGTTCGGGCTATAGCTCTGCCCGCCCGAGGGCTCCGTGCAGGTGACGGAATGGCCCTTTGGCGTGGAAATCCAACCTATCCGGCCGCCCCGCGGCAGGATGAGCCGGATCAGCCGCCGGCTTGCAGCGTCAGAAGCGATGACTGCACTGCGGTCGAGCTGCGGGACGTCGGCGTGCTGGTGACAGACTTATCGTCGCCGTCATTGCTGGCTTGAGACGCCTGCGAATTGGCCTGGGTGTCGTCCCCATCCACGGGCTTGTTGCCGGGAGACGCAGTGGATGTCGACTGTGTGGCTTGGTAGGCAGCAGTGGTGGACGAGCTTACGCCTGATACTGACATCATTTTTCCCTTGTGGTCTCATGACCGGCCACACCATATCGCGCAGATATTGCCGGCTCCTTACCAGATTTGGTGCAAATTGCGCGAAAGCTCCGTCCCGAGATGTCCGATTTGGTGGGAACGGCTGATCCCGGCGCTTGCGGCCGGGGCATGAGCGTCCGAGCGGGTCTTGCGGTCACAAAATCTTGAGCTTGCTGCCTGTCCCTCCGGGCCGCTCCAGCCCCAGCACGCCGACCCGTCTCGCAACAAATCGCGGCCTCTATGCGTTAGGGGCGAGACAGGAGATGAGCGAAACCCATCGATAACTCCAACGGAGACCGATAACTCCAATGGCGACCACAGCAGAACAGATCCGGCGAACGGAGCTGACAGGGCGCGCGGCGATTGCGACCGTCGCCGCCTTCGTCGGAGCGATGTTCATGGGAAGCACCCTGGTGACACCGCTCTATATCATCTACGAACAGCGCTTTCACTTCTCTCGCATCACTCTCACGCTCGTTTACGCCGCTTATGTCGTCGGGAATCTCGCGGCGCTGTTGCTGCTCGGCCGTTTGTCCGACGTGGTCGGCCGCCGACATATCAGCCTCGTGGCGCTCGCGACGGCGTTCACCAGTACATTCCTGTTTCTCTTCGCGGGGAGCACGGCATGGCTATTCTTTGCGCGCATCCTGAGTGGTCTCGGCGTCGGCCTCAGCGCGGGAACTGCCACGGCATGGATTGCTGAACTCGACAAAGATAAGGACAAGTCGCGTGCGACGCTCGTTGCAACAAGCAGCAACTTCGCCGGTTTGGCAATAGGATCGATGCTGGCGGGGCTCCTCGCCGAATACGCGCCGTGGCCACTCCACCTGCCGTTCGTCGTGTACCTGGCGCTCCTGGCCGTGATCACGGCCGGCATCCTCCGCACGCCCGAAACCGTGCAGCAGACGGATGTTTCCTCGAGCCGGATTTCACTCCGGCCGCGGCTGGGCGTGCCACCCTCTATCCGCGCGCAGTTCATCGCGCCGGCGGTGACGGTGTTCGGAGCCATGGCGTTGGTCGGCTTCTACGCCGCAGTCATCCCCAGCATTCTCGCCGACCGCCTCGGTGACAAGAATCATGCAACCGCTGGCGCCGTCGTCTTCGAACTGGCCATCATCGTTGCCCTTACCATCATCCTAACGCGCGCGCTCAGAAGCCGGACAGCCATGCTCGGCGGATTGATCCTGCTATTGCCGAGTCTCGCTCTTCTCGTTGCAGCGGAATGGTTCAGCTCAATCACTATTCTACTCGTGGGAACCGCCGTAAGCGGCGTTGCGGCGGCGCTCGGCTACCGAAGCAGCTTACAGGTCGTCAACCAGATCGCTCCCGCCGATCGGCGGGCCGAGGTGACATCGAGCTATTTCGTGGCCGGCTTTACCGGAAATGCGGTGCCGGTTATCGGCGTTGGCATCATCGCGACCCTGGCAAGCTCGATGGTCGCGAGCCTGGTATTCGCGCTGACGATCGCGGCATTCGCCGTCGCCGCGCTTTTCGTCGGCTTCAAATATCTGCCCGAGAATGCACCATAGTAGCGGCAGATCACTCAGAGGCAACCCGCAAGCGCGCCGGCTTTTCGGGGCTACCGGCCAGGCGCGGTGGTGTTGCCGGGCGCTCCGCCCGCAGCGGCACCCGCAGGCGCATTTCCGGTTTGGTTCGCAGCTCCGGTTCCGGCACCGTTGCCAGACACGCTGCCGGTCGTGGCAGGCGGAGTGGTGTTGGCGGGAGGCGTGGCCTGAGTGTTGACAGTCTCAGCGGGCCGGTTCCAGCCGCCCCACCATCCACCTCCCCAGCCTCCCCAGGCGAAGATAGCGATGATCACCAGGATGACGACCAGGCCGGCGATCCATCCCGAGCCAGACGAACGCGTGCCGGTGGGTGTTCTACGTAGGTCTCTGCGTGAATCGTTGGTTGACATCGGATTCTCCTCATAGCGCATTTGAGCAACGCGCCTCGCGCGGCGGGAGTTCCCCGGTCGGCGCAAGCGCCTGCGGACTTATCGCAGCCGAGCACGGCCGCGCCGGCATTCGCGCGACAACCGCTTCGTGCATTTCACGAAAATCCATCGGAACACAGAGCTTCCGGCGCTCTTCTATCTGTGTACGCCGCGCGGCGTGGAAGCCTTCAATCCGGAACGGAAATTGCCCACCCAAGCGAACATGGTCCCCTGCTCAAGCCGTGGACGGTATGTCCCCATGCCGCCGTCAGCAGTCGAGCCACATGCCGGGCCGCCCTGTCCTGGCAAGCCGAGGAGCCGATATGACGTCGTCGTCTCACAACGCTCAAAGCACCACGCGGATGCTCGCCTGGCGGCCACTGGAAGGCCGGTATGCGCCGATGCTGATCATCGCGCTGTTCGCGCTCGGTCGCCGACTTCATTCTCGCGCCAGTGATACTGAAGATAGCCAGGGATTCGTCAGGCGGTGCTGACGGGGTCAGCGCCAGTGGAATTCGCTATGCCATGTGGATTACGCTTCTGATCACGATCGGCGGAACCATACTGATCGCGACGCTCTATCTGCTCGGCGGCGCCGGCCTGCCGCAACCCGATCTCGTCGGGTGGGTCCGCAATAATGGCCGCGCCATTGACTCGCCGCCCCTGGCAGCGCTTCTCCGGGAAAAGTCCTGAGGCCTGCGCGTCATGGCAGTCCGCCGGCCACCGCGCCGCCGAGCAGCGTCAGGCCAAACAGCAGCACAAATAACGCTGCGGCGATCTCAAGGGCATGCGCGACGCGCTCGGTCGTCTGAGAGTTGGCGCCGACGAAGCGCAGCGCCAGATCCTTGGCCGAGACGGCGAGGATGACGAGCGAGGATACGGTGATCGCCGTGCCGAGGGACATCGCCAGCACCGAGGCGATGCCGGCAGAGAGCAGGTGCTGCGATAGGGCGAAGACGAGGATGATGATCGCGCCGGAGCATGGCCGGATGCCGACCGCCAGGATCGCCGACCAGGCGCGGCTCACCGTCAGAGGTCTTGCAAGGAATTTCGGATCGGGCGCATGTGAGTGATCGTGGTCGTGTTCATGCTGATGGGCATCATGATGGGGATGCGCATGGCCGTGCCCATGATCGTGCGTGTGACGGTCATGATGGACATGCGCATGGCCGGCATCAACGAAAGCATGCACATGGCCATGCGAGTGCCCCTGGCCCGTCGCCTTCGCCCATAGCAGCCAGGCTCCAACCATCGTCACCAGCCCATAGCTCATGATGGTGAACCAGTCGGTCGCCTTGGTCATGCCGATCGAGGTCGCTTTGAGGATCATGGCCGCGATGAGGACGACTGCAATCGCCACCACGCCCTGCATCAGAGCGGCGGCAAAGGCAATGAGAATGCCGCGCCGCACCGTCTGCCGGGAGACGAGCAGATAGGAGGTGATCACCGCCTTGCCATGGCCGGGACCGGCGGCATGAAAGATGCCGTAGAGGAAGCTGACGCCGCCGAGCAGCCAAAAGGCGTGACCGCTGGTTTTCAACTCGTCGAGCGCGCCGGTCAGCAGCTTATAGAACGCCGCCTGCTGCTGCGCGATCCAATAGAAGAAGCCGCCAAACGGTCCGGTGAAGGCGACGCCTTGCGAGTCGGGCGTGGCGATGCCGAACGGGCCGGCGGCAAAGGCGCAATTGTGAACGGCAGCAACAGCCGCGAACGCGAGCACGGCCGTCACGGCAAATCGCATTTCGGATCGCAGCATCATCCTGGGCACTCCACGGTGAAGAGATTGGCAAGCCCCACGGCAGCGTCTTGCAGGGCCGGCGGCAAATCGTGCTGTTCGATGGGTACGGCCGCCAGCTTGGCCATTATTGCGGCATCAAGCACATGGGGTGGCTGAAACGCCGCCGTGCAGTGAGCAGGCGCATCGGCGAGCTTGATGGCACCGTGCTCGGGAAAGGTGAAGGCGACGAAATATTCAGGATCGAAGATTTCGAGCACCGTCTTGCCGGTGACGGCGGCAGGTTTGGCCAGAGGCAGCGTGAAGTCGAGGGTCAACCGTCCTTTGTCCGCGGTAAGGAAATAATCCGTCGGCAGCTTGAAGGCAACGTGAGCCTTGCCGATGCTGAGATAGGTGAAATAGGCATATTCCTTGAGCGAATCGACATTCAGCTTGGCAAGCGGCGCAAGCTCCTGCCGGCTCAGCTTGCCGTCGCCGTTCTTGTCGAGCCCGGTCGAGGCGAATGCCGAATAGGCCTTGTCGAACAGCCAGATATTGCGTACGGCGCTCATCCGCTTTTCGGCGTCGAAGACGATCTCCGCGTGCCCATCGACGAAGACATGCGGGTGCGCCCAGGCTGGAAACGGCTTGGCGAGCGCCCCCACGATAGCGACGACAAGGGCAACGGATTGAGCGCGCCCGATCCTCATCTTTTGCTTTCGAAATCCCTATGAGCCGTCTCAGCATGCGAGCATGGCCAAAGACGGGCATAGGACAGTCAGATTGACGCAGCCAGTCAATTTTCAGGCGAGATCGCTGCGATGCTCACAACCAGATTGATCGAACAGCTACTGGATTCGCGGCATGATACGTTATAAAGGCACATATCGCGGGTGGAAGCGCTTAGAGGCCAGAAACCGCCTCGGAGGGAGGAAGGCAATGCGCAATATGCAGGTGACTCGAGGGTGCTTGACGATATCGGAGATCATCCTTCTGGCGCTGGCTCTGTCGCTGGTGGCCGGAGCAGCAGATGCGCATGTCATCCAACAAAGCGCGCGCGGCTTCAGAAGTGGCTTTGAGCATCCGCTCACCGGCGCGGACCATTTCCTGGCAATGTTCGCCGTCGGCCTCTGGGGCGCTCAGATGGGAGGCCGACAGATCTGGACGTTGCCCATCACGTTTCCGCTCATCATGGTGGTCGGCGGCGTCGCGGGTATTCTTGGCATACCCCTTCCCGGCGTTGAGATCGGCATTGCCCTATCCATTCTGGCCCTAGGTTTGGCGATCGCTTTCGGGTGGCGACCGGCCGAATGGGTCGCGCTTCTGTTGATCTCCGTCTTTGCGATCTGCCACGGCCATGCCCATGGCACGGAACTGCCCAATGCGGCCGATCCGGCCGATTTTGCCATCGGCTTTGTTCTGGCCACCGGATTGATCCATCTGTTGGGCATCGGCGTCGGGCTCGTGCTTACGAAGCCGTATGACGGGCGGGCTACCCGCGCTCTAGGCGCCGTGTTGGCGCTGGGCGGACTCTATTTTCTCACGCCTTGATCGGAGAAGGAATTCCTAGCAATGCGGTTAGCTCCTTGGGCTGGGCCAGCACTGCCGGCGTTGGGGTTGGCCGGGATCATTGCGCTCTCTCTTCAGCCTCCCCACGAGCGGAGCGCGCTCGCCTGGTGGCTGCTGACGAACGCCCTTGCCTATGAGCGCGTGCTGCCGCTTGTCGGGCTCGGCGCCGTGCTCGCCCTCGTCAACCCCCGGCAATGCGCGACGGCCTTCGCGTTCTTCACCCTGGGTATCGTACTCGGATTCGCCTTCGCCACTTCCTTTCTCTCCGCGATCGCGCTCGTTCCGGCCTCCGCGACCATCTCTTTCTCACCGGACCGATATTGAACGTTGCGGTTGGTGCATCCTTGGCGCTTCCCGCGCGGATGCGAAACTGGGCGTTGCCTGTCTCCGCTATCATTGCCGGCACCATGGTCGCCATCGCAATCGAGGTGACGGAGCGGGGTTACGGCGAGCCGATCGCCGCGCCGACGGGGGTCGCGGTCGCCTTCTGGATCGTGGCGGCGGTCTACTTGACCGTGCGGACCTTCAGGCAAAGCTGGTTCGAAACGGCGGGCCGGATTCTCGGAAGCTGGCTAATCGCGATCGGTCTCCTCTATGGCGGGGCATCTCTCATCCCCCAGCGCCAGCGTGCTTCTCCGCCCCGATTGCTGCTACCGCCGCCTTCCGATGAACTGAAGGGGCCCGGCCCCAACACATTCATGCCTGGTCTTGATCAAACAAGACCTCGATCACTGCCGGGGGGCCTCGATCCTTCCCGCCAGCCGTGAGCCGAGCGAGTTGCTGAAAAAGCTTGAAAGCATCAAAGTTTGTCATTCCCGCGCAGGCGGTTTTCGGCTAACAGATCGATTTTCCGATTCCTGTTTTCACGGGTGTGACAACAAAACCGCTACGCTGGTTTTTCAGCAGCCTGCAAGCTCAGGTTGACTGCCGCCATTTGGCAGGCCAAGCCGGAAACGGATCCGGCAACATGCTGAGGGCCTGGAAATCCATGCGCTCGTCCATATCCGAGCCGATCAGGCAATCATCCAGACGCCTGCGAAGATCGTTTTCGTCGATGTCGATGCCGATAAAGACGATCTGCTGACGCCGGTCGCCATAGGCTTGATGCCAGCGCTTTCGCAGCCAGGCGAGGTCTTGCGCACTCTCAGGCCTGTCGCCGTCCGGCACCGCCGCCCACCAGAGGCCGCGCGGAGAGGTTCGCACCACCGGACCAATCTGGCACAATTCGCCGACATGAGCCGGGCGTGTCGCTAGCCAGAACAGTCCTTTGGCCCGGACGACGCCCTTCCAGACAGAGCCGATGAACGCGTAAAAGCGCGCGGGATGAAATGGCGCTCGCGCCTGTTAGGTAAAGCTTGAAATGCCGTATTCCTCCGTCTCCGGAATATGCTCCGCGACGCCATGAAGCTCCTTGGCCCAAAGCGGGTTCTGGCTGGCCTTCTCGAAATCGAAGCGTCTGGTGCCACGCACGGCATCAAGCGGCACCTGGCCGAACCTCGTTTCGACGATCTTTGCGCCCGGGTTCAGCGCGCGCATGATCTTGCGGACCGGCCCCAGCTGTTCTGCGCTCACCAGATCGACCTTGTTGAGGACGATCACGTCGGCTAATTCAATCTGTTCCACCAGCAGATCGACCAGCGTCCGGCGGTCGTCCGGGCCAAGAGACTCGCCGCGATCCCGCAAGAATTCGTGCGTGGCATAGTCTCTCATGAAATTGCTCGCATCGACCACGGTGACCATTGTGTCAAGTCGCGCGATATCTGAAAGACTCTCGCCGTTTTCATCGCGGAATTCGAAGCTTGCCGCAACCGGCAGCGGCTCTGAGATCCCGCTGGACTCGATCAGCAAATAGTCGAAACCGCCATCGTCGGCGAGTTGGCGCACCTCTTTGAGAAGATCGTCCCTCCGCGTACAGCAGATGCAACCATGACTCAGTTCGACCAGCGCTTCTTCCGTTCGCGACAGCTTTGCGCTGCCGGTCCGAATGAGCTCGGCGTCGATATTCACCTCACTCATATCGGTGACGATGACTGCCACGCGCAGCCCGTCGCGACTATTGAGAAAATGATTCAGCAGCGTTGTTTTCCCAGCGCCGAGAAAGCCGGAGAGGACGGTGACAGGCAATCGTTCCGTCATGATGGGCGATCCATGAATGTTATAAAGTAACACGACTCTGCCGTAGTTTTCCCGCTCGGTCAAGATCGATGTAATAATATTACACGTATCATGCAGAGAACGATCAGCCGTCGCTGAGACGGGGCTGCGCGGCCGATTTGACGCCCGGGCGCGGGCGAGTGAGCCCGCAGTGGGTTTCCCTCCGCTCGGTGTTTCAGACGATCGGCCCCGATGCCTGTATGCGGCGCGGATGCAGATCTGCGGCACCTCGGGACGCACCACGCCTCAGCGCACCAGCCCAAGGCAAGGTCGAGAGGAAATAGACCGAGGCACTGAGCGCGGAGATCCAGAAGCTGGTCGGCCAGTCGGTGTAGAAGGCGAGTGTAAGGCCGAGCCAGGCTTCGGCGAGCGCCAGCCCCGCCGAGAGCAGCAGCCCGCTGCCGATATTGGTGGTGAGGCGCTGCGCGGAGGCGGCCGGCCCGACCATCAGCGCGAACACCAGAAGCACGCCGACGATCTGCGCGCATTCGGCGGTCGCCAGCGCCACGATCGCCAGGAACAGGATCGAGAGCAGGCGTGCGGGCACGCCCTTTGCTGCGGCGAGCTCCGGCTGCAGGCTGACGAACAGCAAGGGCCGCGAGATCACGGCGAGCACGCCGAGCGAGACCACACCGAGAGCAAGCAGGGTCCAAACTGTCGGCATGCTCACGGCCAGAACATTGCCGAACAGTAGCGCCGTCGCCTGCGTCGCAAAGGCGGTGAAGAAGTGCAGGAACAACAGCCCGAGACCGAGCGAAAAGGAGAGCACGATGCCGATGGCGACGTCGCGGTTCGCCAGCCGCTCGCCGAGAAGGCCCATGCCGATCCCGGCGGCGACCGTTAGCAGCACGAGTCCGGCCAGCGGCGAGACGCCGATCAGCACCGCTCCCGTGGCGCCGGTGAAGCCGACATGCGCCAGCGCATGGCCGGCAAAGGTCTGGCCGCGCAGGACCAGAAAATAGCCAACCAGGCCGGCAACGATTGCGACAATGGTGGCGGCCGCGAAGGCCGTCCGCATAAAGTCGTAGTCAAGCATGGTGATGCCCATGGTGATCGTGATGCTCGTGCCGGTGTGCGTCTCTCTCGACGTCATGCTCTCCGGACATGACGAAAATGCGCTCGCCGAGCTTGATGACTTCGATCGGCGACCCGTAGAGGCGAGACAGCACCGGTCCGGTGATGACCTCGTCGACCGTTCCGAGCGCGGCCTGGCCATTGCCGAGATAGAGCACGCGGTCGAGCGCGCCGAGCAGCGGATTGAGCTCGTGCGAGCAGAACAGCACGGCGATGCACAGCTCCGTTTGCAACCGCTTGACCAGCCTGACGACGCTGCGCTGATGACTCGGGTCGAGGCTGATCAGCGGCTCATCCAGCAGCAGCAATTTTGGTTGGCCAATCAATGCCTGAGCCAGGAGGAGCCTCTGTCGCTCGCCGCCCGAGGTCTCGCTCAACGGGCGGTGGGCAAGCTCGCCCGCCTCCACCATGTCGAGCGCCCATTCGACCTGCTTGCGCCCCTCCTTGCCGAGGAACGGCAAGCCAAGCCGATGACCGTCGACGACGCCGGCGACGAAGTCCCAGCCGCTCAGCCGCAAACCCTCCACATTGCTGCGGATTTGCGGCATGTAGCCGATGGCCGGATTGCCCCTCGCCGCCGGCGATCCGAGGACGCGGATCGCGCCTGCTGCGATCGGGTTCAGACCGAGCACGGCACGCATCAGCGTGGTCTTGCCGGCGCCGTTCGGACCCAGCACGCCGACGAATTCCCGCTCCTCGATGATGAAGCTGACGCCCGCCAGAATTGCGCGCCCGGCGAGCGTCACCGTCACATTGGTGAATTCGAGCGCGCTCACTGGGTCAGCTTCGGCAGGGCTTTGTCGACCGCTTCGAGTTCGCCGGTCATCCAGCTCTGATAGCTCTTGCCGGGCGGCTCGGTTTCGTCCGCGCCGATCACCGGGATGTTGTTCTCCTGCGCCAATTTGACCATCCGGTCAGCGAGGGCGTCGGAGGCCTGGCTGTTATGGACGAGCAGCTTCACCTTGTGAGATTTCAGATCGTTTTCAAAGGCGGCGACATCGGAGGCGCTCGGCTCGGTGTCGTTCATGACAGCAAGCTGGAACGGCTCGTTTCTCACCTTCATGCCAAGGGCGTCGAACATATGGCCGAACACCGGCTCGGTCGCGGTTGCCGGCGTTCCCTTGAGGCGCTCCTTCAATTCGGCGATCTTGTCCTCGACGGGCTTCATCGAGGTCTGAAAGGCCGCGAGCCGCTTCTCATAGCCGGCCTTGTTGGCAGGATCGACTTCGGCGAGGGTGCCGCTCAGAGCCTTTGCAAATGCGAGCATAGTGGCCGGACCATACCAGATGTGCGGATTGTCGCCGCTCTTCTTGCCAACGAGATCGGCTACGACGATCACCTTCCGATCGGGCGATTTCGAGGCCGCCAGCAGTTTCTCCATCCAGGGATCGTAATCGATACCGCTATAGATCACGACCCGCGCGCCCGAGAGGCTGCGCGCCACCGACGGGCTGGCTTCGAAAAGATGCGGATCCTGATCCGGGTTCGACAGAATGCTGGTGACCTTGACGGCGCCCCCGCCGATCTGCTGGGCGATATCACCGTAGAAATTCTCAGCAGCGACGATGGTGATGGGCTCGGCGGCGCGCGCCGGCGTCCCGATGAGGACGGCCAATCCGGCCGCGAGAAGGATATTGATAGGCGTTTTGAGCATTGTACCCCTCCACATCAGAATGTTATAACATTGCCGTTATATTATAACCTGTCCGGCTGTCAATGCCCGCAGCAGTCCGAACCATGTGGAGGAACTATAGTCCGTTCACAGATCATCACGGCCAGAGCGGGTGGCCGCCCACTTGGCCCGCATCCGGAAGCAGCGCCGCCAGACGATCTGATGACAGCGGGGGCGTAGCTTGCTGTGGTCGGCGGAAGTATTCCGCTTGCCCGAAGGGTGACTTAAAGACCAACGCGAAATCGAACTTCACGACGGGGGGACCGGGGTCATGAAACAACCAACCAGGCATGGCAATACCGTCCGCGGCTGCGCGCCACGGGCTGCGAGCATTATTTTGATAGCCGCCAGCCTCAGTATCGGCAGCGCGTATGCCGAGGATCAGGCCAAGCCGCCATCCATCTGGGAGCAGGACACGCTGACCGGCGATTGGGAGGGCGTGCGCACCGCGTTGAAGAGCCAAGGCATTGACGTCACTCTCAACGAGACCGCGGAGATTTTCGACCTGCTGTCGGGCGGCATCGACCGGCAAGCCAGTTTCGGGGGCCGCTTCGAGGTCTCGGTCGATACGGACCTGCAGAAGCTGGCGGGTTGGACCGGCGCCACCGCGCATGTCACCGTGTTCCAGATACACAATGGCGGGCACAATGTTGAAGACGATGTCGGCGCCCTCGCCGATCCCAGCAATATCGATGCCCGGGCAACCACACGGCTGTTTACGCTCTGGTTTCAGCAAAGTCTCTTCGATGACCGTGTCTCGGTGCGCATCGGTCAGCTCGCCGCCGACGATGAATTCTTCACCAGTGACACCGCTGCCGGCTTGATCAACGCCACATTCGGATGGCCGACCCTGACGGCCGCCGACATGACGAGCGGTGGTCCCGCCTATCCGCTCTCGGCGCCCGCGATACGCGTGAAGGCCAAGCCGACCGACGAACTTTCCGTGCTCGGCGCAGTTTTCTCCGGCGATCCGGCGGGCTCCAATTGCAATGATGATCCGCAGGAATGCAACAAGCACGGCACCACCTTCAGCTTCAGCGGGCGCGCGCTGTGGATGGGCGAGCTGCAATACGCCGTCAATCAAGGCAAGGGTGCTGTCGGACTGCCCGGCGTTTACAAGCTCGGCTCCTGGTATGCGACCACTGACTTCGCCGATCAGCATTTCGGCGTCGATGGCGCCGGTGCCGTGGTGTCGCTTGCCGATTCCACCGTATCGAGGCCGCTCAACCACGGCGGGGACTGGGGTTTCTATGGCATCGCCGATCAGACGGTCCGGCGCGAGGAGAAAAGCAGCCTCAATCTGTTCCTGCGCGGTGGTTTCTCGCCGTCAGACCGCAATCTCGTCTCCTATTACATCGACGGCGGCTTCGGTCTCAAAGCGCCGCTGCCCGGCCGTGACGACGATGTGCTGAGCTTTGGAGTCGGCTATTCCAAGATCAGCAGTGATGCGGCTGCCTTGGACCGAGATACGCTGGCGCTCGATGGGCCACGGTTCCCGATCCGCGACTACGAATTGGCGTTCGAGCTCAGCTATAAAGCGCAAATTGCGCCGTGGTGGACCGTTCAGCCCGACCTGCAATATATCGTCCATCCAGGTGGTAACGTACCGAATCCGGATGCCCCGAACAGTTCGGTGGAGGATGCCTTTTTGGTCGGCGTTCGAAGCACGATCGCTTTCTAAACGCTTGTCCGCATCCCACTACGGACGGCCCGGACGTTGGCGCCAGAAGCGCGGTGAATTCATCTGCTCCCTTGGCGCAAGGATAAGGTGATGAAATCTTTGTAAGAAAGATCCCAGGAGGCGACGGACGCCGAGCTTTGGTGTCGCCAAAACGCGACGCCGTTGCGAATTATTGCACCACGCCAGGACGTGAACTTTCCAAAGTCCATGTCTTCGAATAACTTGACACACTGGGATTTGGGGGCGTCGGGCCATGTCGGCGCGGGCGCATAATAACAAGATCGGATCACACATGGACTGGAACGCCGGTTTGAGCGTCGTCGGACGCTCGCGCGCCGGCTTCTGGCTCGCGCTCCTGGCAATCTTCGTTCAGCTTGCCGCCCCGGTTCATTGCGCCTCTCACAAGCTCGCCCCGGCAGCTCGTCTCACGCAGTTCAGCCCGTTTCCGGGCTTTGAGCTCTCGATTTGCGGACGCTTTCACCTCGGACAGGGGCAGACGGATCAAACGCACTCGGGAAGCTACGCTCTTTGCCTGATGTGCTGTGCCATCGGGCATTTCGGCATCACTTTGCCGGAGCCGGCGCTGGTCATGACCACGGTCGCCCTGACTGGCACGATGCTGCCGGCGCCGGACGATCCGGTCCTGGCGCAGACGCATTTCGGCTTTGCCCGATCGCGGGCGCCGCCGGTCTCTATCTGAATTGACATAACTCGATACTGCATCCGCGCCGGCTGATGAGGCCGAGCGGGACGTACGACCCTCATTCAGATGGAGCCTTTCCATGCCGACTTTCAGACATTCGCTGCGGCTGGCTGTGACAACAGCCTCGCTCACCGCTGCTTGCCTTTCCCCCGCTTCGGCGCACGGCATCGTCGGTGCCCGCGTCTTTCCGGTGACGCTGGCCATTGACGATCCCGCCGTCTCCGACGAGCTGTCTCTGCCGACCGTGTCCCATACGCAAGACGAAGACGGATCGCGGGAAACCGCCGTCTCGGTGGAGTTCGCCAAGCGGATCACCGACCGTTTCGGCGTGTCGTTCGAGGAGGAATGGAGCCATATCAAGCCCGATGGCAGCGGCTTCCAGAACCTTGAAACCACATTCAAATATCTGCTCTTCACCGATGCGCCGAGCGAATTCATGCTCTCGACCGGCCTGAGTGTCGAATGGGGCGGCACCGGGGCCGAGCGGGTCGGCGCGGAAGGCTTCTCCGTCGTCACGCCGCAGCTTTATTTCGGCAAAGGCTTCGGCGACCTGCCCGACGCCCTGGCCGAATTGCGGCCCTTCGCCATTACCGGCCAATTCGGCCTCGATATTCCGACCAAGTTCAAAACCACGACGATCATCACCGACCCGAGCCCGGACATCGAGGTCGAACATAATCCGCGGGTCTTCAATTGGGGCTTCACGCTGCAATACAGCCTGCCTTACCTCAACGCCAATGTCCGCCAGATCGACGGGCCGGAGGTGCTGAGACATCTCACGCCGGTGGTGGAAGCGGCGTTCTCGACGCCGGTCAGCAACACCGACGGGAACATAACAACCACCGGCACGATCAATCCCGGCCTGATCTACAGCGCCGATACTTGGCAGCTCGCGGCGGAAGCGATCATTCCGATCAATCATCAGAGCGGGGAGCATGTCGGCGGCATCGTGCAATTGCACTTCTTTCTCGACGACATTTTCCCGAATACGCTGGGTAAGCCGCTGTTTTAGAGAGGTCCCCATGCGTCGCATCTCAACGCTTGTCGCGGCGGCTCTGTGCTGGCCGCTGGCAAGCGAGCCGGCGTGGGCTCACGCCATGCTCGAGGAGGCGGTTCCGGCTGTCGGTTCGACCGTTGCGAACGCGCCGAGGGAAATCCGGCTCAAATTCAGTCAAGGCGTCGAGGCCGCGCTCTGCCGGGTTACGGTAACCGGCAGCGCCGGTGTCGTCTCGACCGGCCGTCCACATGCGGGCGGCGATAAGAGTGTTCTCATTGTTGCATTCTCTCGCTCGCTGAAACCGGGCATTTACAAGGTCGTGTGGCGCGCGGTCTCGGTCGACACGCATCACACCGAAGGCAGCTTCAGCTTCACGGTCGGGCGCTGAGCGCATGACGGTGGCCGAGCTGCTCGTGATTGCGCGGTGGGTGCATTTCGTTGCGGCGGCGATCCTGTTCGGGACGCCGCTGTTCTCGCTCTATGCGCGGCCCAACAGGGCCGCCACCTCTACGTTTGAGGAGACTGCTATCCGCCCCGCAGCCATCGCCGCCCTCCTGTCGGGCTTGGCATGGCTCGGCCTCTCGATCGTGGATATGACCGGGGATGCCGGCAGCCTTCTGGATGCCGATCTCTTGCAGAGCTTCTTCTTTCAAACCGGCTTCGGCCCGGTCTGGCTGATCCGCCTCGCCCTCTTCGCTGCTGCGATCGCAATTGCGCTGTGGAGCGGCGGTGGGCTCGGCCGATCGGTCTTGCTGTTCGCATGCGGCGGTCTGCTTCTCATCACCCAGGCCTGGCTCGGCCATGCTACCGACGAGCAGGGATGGCTGAAGGTCGCAGCAATTACCGCCTATGGCATCCATGTGCTTGGAGCCGGCGCATGGATCGGCGGACTTTTGCCCCTCGGCTTTGAGCTTGGCCGTTTGCAGAAAGCGGGCGGCGACGCGGCGGCACGCAGCGCAAAGATGCTCGTTCGACGCTTTTCGTGGATCGGGACCGTCGCCGTGGCGGCGATCCTGTTGAGCGGCGTGATCAATACCAGCCTGCGGATCGGCTCCTGGCGCGATCTCGCCATGACAGATTACGGGCGCATCTTGACGCTGAAGCTGGGGCTCCTCGCGGTCATGCTTGCGCTCGCCGGGGTCAACCGTTTTGCCCTCACCCCGCGGATTTCCGCGCTCTCTGGGGCCATTCATTCGATCCGCCAGAATGCCCTGCTCGAGTTGCTTCTCGGCATCCTGATTTTGGGCGCGGCGGCGGCTTTGGGAAGCGAGCCACCGCCGGGTTGAGTCAGTCCCATCAAGCAGCCCGGCGTCAATCTCATAGCCCTACCGGAAATTAAGTACTTGATCGACGATCTTATTTCTCTTCACCGCACGCTCATGCAGGGTAAAGACGAAGAGGGAACAATATAGTGGGTTTTCGGCGGTAGCGCATCTGCTACCAATGTTTTGGCCTATTTTCGTTAGCCAATATTCAAAAAAGCCTTCGGGAAACGGTGCGGCTCAAATCCCATATTAGCCAATCTTAATCTTTGGCGGTGGGGCATTCCGGTCACTCCCGCCACTCCAAGGCTTTTCAAGATTTTTCCCTTCAGCAATATGGGTGCCGTTGGCCGTGGTCAACGGTGCCACGCGTGTTAGCCGATTTGCAATAACATCGGCTGGTAAGCGACAGGCATGTTGTGCTTGAAGGAGGCTGCGGAAAGCCTCGGTCGCCGGCTGGTATGCCGCTGCACGGGAGCGCGGGCTCCGGTTAGCACCTTTCATCCGATCCTGTGCAATCGCATTTACACGGGAGGATTCGACCGGAAGCCCACCTTTACAAGGGACGGCAGCAACCCCGATCACGCGAACTTTGGGACTGGGACAGCGTGTTCTGGATAGCCGCCGCAGCAACAAGACGCGGCGGCCGACGAAGGATTTTGCCTTCGCCGGCTTCATGTGCCGTGGCCAAACTAGTGTCCCGTCTCCGAATTGCCGACCAATTTGCCGCAACCACTTCCGGCAATTCGGAGACAAAGGGACACTAGCAGTCTGTCGGACTGACGTTTGTCTTTTCATCAGTCCGACGGCAATGCCGCTGCGCATCAAGCAGCTTTCAGGGCAAACATCCGTTTCACGTTCCATGCCATGGTGACAAGCGTCCACTCGCCTTTGACATTGTCGAGCCCGCGCAGCAGGAATTGGCGGAATCCGAGCACCGATTTGATGATGCCGAACACCGGCTCGGGTGTGTGTTTGCGCAGGGCGTAGAGCTTTTTGCCTTCGGGCGTCCGCAGACGGTAGGCCATGGCCTCGACGGGCGTTGGATTTTCTGGCGCGGGTGGTGCATCGGCGAAGCGCTCACCGAGGGATCGATGATGGGCATCCCGGGCCAAAGCGAGCAGCGGCTCCAGCCCCGCCGCCACACAGGCCTTCACATTGGCCGCGCTGAAATAGCCGTTGTCGCCGAGCATGATGTCGGCCTTGCCCAGATTTTCGGGCAAGGCGTTGATTTTCGCCAGCATCGGCTCAAGCTGCTGCTTGTCATTGGGCGCCTGAACCACGTCGGTGGCGACGACCAGCAGACTGCCTTCGGCGACCACGGCCTGAGCATTGTAGCATTGCTCGAAACCGCCGCCGGAAATCGGCATGATGCGGGACTCTTCATCCGTCAGATTGATCTGATCGGTTGGTCGCGGCCCTTCCGCCGGCGGCTTGAGCGGCTTGCCGCCGGGCTTTTTGCCCGTGGCCTTCACTTTGGCCTCGCGCGCTGCAAGCTTGGCCTGATGTTCGGCCTGCTCCCGCTCGAAACGCTCCTTGGCGCGCGCCTCGATCTTGGCACGGGCCCCGCTGAGCTTTTGCAGCCGCTCCTCGCACCGGGCAAGTTCATCGGGGATCGACAAGCCGTCGGGAATGGCCGACTGATCCGCCGCCTCGGCCTTGGCCAGCAACTCG
The DNA here is from genome assembly GCA_963798805.1 of uncultured Alphaproteobacteria bacterium. Taxonomy (GTDB): domain Bacteria; phylum Pseudomonadota; class Alphaproteobacteria; order Rhizobiales; family Rhodomicrobiaceae; genus CAVZCK01. Next base: position 250,478 of record CAWCVC010000008.1, on the reverse strand, counting down.
GCCACTTCGGCCTTCAATTGCGCCTCGATCCTGCCAGCATGCTCGTAGGAAAGCGCGCTGTGCTTGCTGGCGTTGGCATGGATTTTCGTGCCGTCAAGCGCCACCGTCCCCATCCTCAGTAGGCCCATCTCGCGCGCCAGCAGCAGAATCTGCACGAACAGCCCCTCGATCTGCTTCAGAAAACGCCGGCGAAAGGTGGCGATGGTGTCATGATCAGGGTGAGCGTTGGCAGCGATGAAGCGGAACGCCACCGAGTCATAGGTCGCCCGCTCCAGCTTGCGGCTGGAAAACACACCCGTGGCGTAGCCGTAAACCAGAATACCCAGCAAAAGCCGCGGGTGGTAACTCGCCGAACCCGAGCCACGATAAACGCCGCTCATGGCCGAGACGTCCAGGCTGTCGATCAACTCGACAATAAAACGAGCCAGGTGCTTCTCCGGAAGCCAGTCGTCCACCGAGGGCGGCAACAGAAAACCGGTCTGGCGATCAATCAGGCGGAAGTTGCTCATCAGCGCCGGCTCCCAAGGCAATGGAGAATCAATCGCGATACCCTACCTCGCAACAGACGCCGCCGTTAAGCCCGACAGGCTGCTAGCAAACTCAATGCCTTAGTGGCTTGTGTCCCATCGGGTGGTGTAAATTCGTGAGGTGTAGCGCGGGCTTCGCGTAGCTTGGCCATATAGCGAAGCGAAGCCCCGCGCGGGCGGCCAGACGAGGCGGTCACCGTGGTTCTCCGGCTAGGATTGAGTTGTTGATTCGATCCGAACCGACGAGGGCACCACGATGACCGACGACAGAATGGCGCTGAAGGCAGCGCTTGAAAAGGCCTCAGATGCCGAACTTCTCAGCCATATGCTCGGCTTCGTTGCCGAGAAGCTGATGTCGCTTGACGTCGACGCACTATGCAACGCGTCGCGCCACGAGCGGACTGGAGACCGGGCGAACTATCGCAACGGCTATCGCGAACGCAGTTGGGAGACGCGCGCCGGGACGGTCGATCTGAAAGTGCCCAAGTTGCGCAAAGGGAGTTATTTTCCTGAATTCCTGGAGCTCCTCTGATTTCGCTTGTCGAAATCAGGCAAGCATTTCGACACGGGCCGCAGAGAAAGCCATGACCGCCGTGATCCAGGAAGCTTATATCCAGGGCGTCTCCACACGCTCCGTAGACGAACTTGTTAAGGCGATGGGGTTGACTGGCATCTCCAAGAGCCAGGTGTCGCGACTATGCACGGAGATCGACGAGCGCGTTCAGGCGTTTCTGAACCGGCCGCTCGAAGGCGAATGGCCCTATCTCTGGATCGACGCGACCTATTTGAAGGTGCGGCGCGGCGGGCGCATCGTGTCGGTTGCAGTCATAGTCGCTGTGGCGGTCAACACCGACGGACGCAGGGAGGTTCTGGGCATCGATGTGATGCCATCGGAAGCGGAAAGCTTCTGGAGCGAGTTCCTCCGCTCTCTGGCTGATCGTGGCTTGCGCGGCGTCAAGCTGATCATCGCTGACGAGCATAAGGGCTTGAAGGCCGCGGCCGATAAGGTCCTTGGCGCGACCATCCAACGCTGCCGCGTCCATTTCATGCGAAATGCGCTCGCCTGCGTCGGAAAGAAGGACAAGCCGATCGTCACCGCCGCGCTGCGCACCGCGTTCGAGGCCGACAGCCAGATGGCTGCGAAAGAGAAATGGGGCAGTCTGATTAATGCCTTCGAGCCCCGATACACGAAACTGGCTGAACTCATGACCCGCGCCGAGGAAGATGTTCTCGCTTACAAGGCCTTCCCGCAAGCCCACTGGCAGCAGATCCATTCCACCAATCCGCTGGAACGGCTGAATAAGGAGATCAAGCGGCGGACATCCGTAATCGGAATATTTCCGAACGAGGCCGCTATCACGCGTCTCGTCGGCGCACTCATGCTCGAGCAGAACGACGAATGGGCGATCACACGGCGCTATATGAGCCTGGAAACCGTGCGAGAACTCTGCAATGATGCCCGCCTGGATGCGGCACAGATCGCATCCATCTGAACCGGCTCAATCCGATGCGGTGGCCGGATGATCATCCCGCTGATCTTCACGCGCGACTGGAGCCAGATCATCGCGCCGCCCGTGCCCATCGTCAGGCTCGATACCTCATGAGGCCGATTTTGCCGCCGCGAACCATAATGTCGCCCTTGATCGCCGGAGCCTATCGACCGGGCATGACGCCGCTTGCCGCAAAACGCCTCTCACATCGTCAGCCGCGGTGTTCGCGCCGCGTCGCTGCTGCCATTACGGCCCTTCAGCCAGCGCATTGGCGTCGCAAAACCGAATGGCGGGCCATCCGCGGCAAAGCCATGCGCATCATGGCCAACCCGGCAATCGCTAAATCCCCATAGGCTCGCGGCGCCTCCTTTCCGCTTGCCGCAACCGGCGGATTGGTTGCAGGAGATCCTGGAACAGTTTTGGCGCCAGCCCGATAGACGGCTTGTCGAGCAGCAGGATGCGCGGGCGGCTGAGCAGCGCTCGGCCGATGGAGACCATTTGCTGCTGACCGCCGGACACGGTGCCGGCGCGGCGGTCCGGGAACTCCCCAATTGCAGGCAGGATTCCCAGCACCCAGCCGAGGCGATGCTTGCGCTCTTGTTTCGGAAGGTCCGTCGCCCACATCGCGATCCTCATGATCTCACGGACAGTGAGGTTCGGAAAGATGCCGCGCCCTTCGGGCACCATCGCGACTACCCTAGCGACCGCCCGGCGCTGATCGGCACCGCTCTAACCCATTGATCGTAGGTCATCTGCCTGTATCCGGCCACCACCATTGTCTCGATGAAGGCTTAGGACGATTTGCTTCGATATGCGCACTGCCTATCCAGATCAAATTGATCGGTAATCATTCTCCTATCAGAATGGGATTCATAGATCAGAATACCGTGCGATGTAATCGCCGGGTGGATCGGACCGCCGAACTATGACTCTGACGCATGCAACCCCGACCCGCGACGAAACATCCACGGACCGCCCATTCACCGCCCGGACGACGTCCCGGCTCGCGACAACAGGCGAGCGTCAGGGAACGTTTGCGAGGTGAAGAGCGGTCAAGATTTTCCAATAGGGGCCATCAGCCCCTTTATTGGCCCGCACCGGCGGCAGCGCGAGCACGTCTTAGGCCAAGTCGGAACTAACGGAAAAAGCCGCTCCCTTTTCGGAAGCGGCTCGATGAATGGTACGCGCGGCCAGATACCACGCCTCGAAATCCAAGCCTATGCAACCTGCAGCGCAGAGACGGCAATTTTACCGGTGCGAGAATCTCTTTCCGTCTCGAAGCTGACTTTTTGGCCCTCCACGAGACCGCGAATGCCGGCGCGCTCAAGCGCCGATGCATGAACGAACACGTCCTTGCTGCCATCATCCGGCTGAATGAAGCCATAGCCTTTCTGGCCATTGTAGAACTTAACCGTACCTTGATTCATAATATTGCCTTTTCGCGGCGAGAGAACACATAAGCAACAGGCCCGAAGAGAACAGCCAGAGGCCTGCGATAGTCGAAGTTTGGAAAGAGTCTGAACGCGCACCCGGCGGAGCCAGAGTGAAACGGCCTCATCATCTGGCCAAAATCGAGGGCGCAACTTAGTCCTTAACGGCCTTGGTTACAAGCCGAACTTGGCGAGGCACAATTCAACCACTCAGGTAACTGCGCACATTTCGCAGAAAGAACGCGCAATCTCCGTGATCATCAGCCTACTCCCAAATCCCCGATTGAAAGGCAATCGGCGCGAATTCTATGGCGCGACGTCTGCTACCGTGCGACTATCAGGTACCATGCTGTTAAGATGAGAAAGCGCATGGGAGCGCCGCGCCGGCCCTGGGAGAAGATCTTTTGCTGTTGAGACCGCAGTGCGGTCCTGTTGATCCTAACAGCTGGTCCGATCTTCATCGAATTGCGCTCCTCGGTGCCGCCCGCATTGCCGCTTCGCACCGCGCTAACCTAAGGATTATCATGTCAGAGCACAGATTTAAAATTGGCCAAGCACTGGATTTCATGCCGCACCGCTCGGGGGCACGGCCGGGCAAGTGCAAGGTGATACGACTGCTTCCGGCCGATAGTGACGATCCGCCATACCGCATCAAATGCACAAACGAGAACTTTGAGCGCGTCGTCAGGGAAAGCGAGTTGGCCTGATTCCGCCTGCGGAAGCATCGCCCGAAACCGGGTGGCCGCATTGATGCTCCGAGGGGACAGCCGAGCGCGTGAAAGGTCGGAGATCAGATGACATTCGCGGGATAAATCTTTCCGGCCGTATAGAGGAACCGGCGTCCTTGGAGGAAATATTGGTTGCGAAAGCCCGAATTCGTCCGCTTTCAATGTGCCATGTCGGGAAAAACGTTGTAAGAGCAACTCTCGACAAAGCTGGAAATCGATCGCGTTAAATCCCATCTTTCGAGTTCGATGAACTGCTGGAGATCCTGGGTGAAATGATCAACCGCCAGCAGATCGTTGAAGAACCTGGAATGGTAGGACGCAGCTTGCGTATCCATGACGGCTTCGCCGTGGCCAGCTTAGCGGCGCGCATTTCGCGAGATCGGGCGGGGTTTTCGCGGACTCTATACGGCTCGAATAAGGAGTAGGATGATGCCCACACAAGGGATTTCGAAGGAGGAGATCCGACGCCGAGCCGAGCTGCGCGCACAACAGGCAGAGCAGCGTAAACTCGATGCGGCAAGAGCGCTTGAGGACCGCCAAGCAGCGCGAAACGCCGAACTCGCCAAGACCGAGCGGCTACGAGCCCTTCGGATCGCCAAGGCCGCAGAGGCGGCAGAGGCCGAAGCGAGCGCCGAAAACCGACGCCCCGCCGTTAAGACACGGCGGAAAAAGCGGGCCGGCGTCCAGTCCTGAAATTCGTCACAGGAAGCGTTTCCTCCGCTTTTCTCGCCTTGCTCCGCTCGCCATCAGAGCGGCCCCCCAATCTCTCGCCATCAGCGGTGCCACTTCGCCGACGTCGGTGGTTCAGCGCCCATGCCGGTGTGCCGACGTGCGCTGCTTTTCCCACACCATCGTCTGCTGTAAGCGTTTTGAGACGCACCCGAGCTTGCAGCTGTCAGGCGGCTGACGCCCGGATGCAGAGGAATTTGCGGCCGGTGCCTCGGATCATCGGTCGTCAATCCGGATTCGTGCCGCAGGGGCATTTTAAAAACCCATACACATTTATATATTACGATGTTTATAGATGTTACCCGAGGTGTAGTGCCGAGTTGATGTCGATCAACGCCTTCAGCGCGCGCCCGATTTAACGTGCCACGAGCTGCAGAGATTCGCACGCCCGACTGTCTAGATTTAAAGAGCAGGATGTTGCAGATGAAGCTGAAATTGCTCCGGGCCGTCAGGCCATGTCTGGCGTTTCTCGCCGTGGGGCTGTACGGCCTGTCGATCCCGGCCAATGCCCAGGCCCTGCCTGATACTGGAGCTTTTGTCGTTGCCGAGCAGGAAATCGACGATTTCAAGTCGGTCTATGCCAAGGTGGAGAGCAAAGACCGGGTCGAGGCGCGCGTCCGGACGGCGGGCACGGTCGCCGAGCTGAAGGTCGACGCGGGCGCCCATGTCGAGCCCGGCGAGGTTCTGGCCGTCGTCGCCGATCCGAAGATCGCGCTGCGCATCAAGGCGGCCGACGCTCAGATCGCGGCGCTGCAGTCGCGCGTCGAGACGGCCAAAGCGGATTATGACCGTGCCACCGAGCTGGCCAAGCGCGGCGTGGTCGCACAGGCGCGGCTCGATCAGCTCAAGACGGCTTTCGACAGCGCTACGAACGACCTCAAGGCGGCTCAGGCCGAACGCTCCGTCATCGAACGGCAGGTCGAGGAAGGCCAGGTCCTGGCTCCGGCGGCCGGCCGCGTACTCAATGTTCCGGTCACGGTCGGCAGCGTCATGCTGGTCGGCGAGAGCGTCGCGACGATCGCTGCCAATGAATACCTCCTGCGCCTCGAATTGCCGGAGCGCCATGCGCGCTTCATGAAGAAGGGCGACCCCGTCCGGATCGGCGCACGCGGATCGAATGGCAGCCAGCAAATCGTCGGCGAGGGGCGCATCGTGAAAGTCTACCCCGAATTGCAGGGCGGCCGGGTGGTCGCCGATGCGGAAGCGCCGCATCTCGGCGACTATTTCGTAGGCGAACGTGCCTTGATCTGGATTTCCGCAGGCAAGCGCAAGACGATCGCCGTTCCCTCGGACTATCTCTTCAAGCGCGATGGACTCGACTATGTGAAAGTCGCGCAGGGCGACGGCTCGCCGCTCGATGTGGTGGTGCAACCTGGCCTTCCCGTCACGCTCAAGAACGCGCCGCCGAGCGTCGAGATCCTCTCCGGCCTCAAGCCCGGTGATCGTCTGGTCCGCCCATGAGTGACAATCGCAAGCTGGGCGTCTCCGGCAATCTCACACGCGCCTTCATCGGCTCGCCGCTAACGCCGCTCATTCTGCTGGCCGCCTTCGCGGTCGGCATCGTGGCGCTGATTGCCCTCCCCCGCGAGGAGGAGCCGCAGATCTCGGTGCCGATGGTCGATATTTTCGTCAAGGCCGACGGGCTGAAGGCGGAGGACGCGGTCAGGCTGGTGACCGAGCCGCTCGAGACCATCGTCAAGGCGATCAACGGCGTCGAGCACGTCTATTCCAACACCCAGGACGACCGCGTCGTCGTCACCGCACGCTTCTTCGTCGGCACCAAGGCGGACGACGCCATTTTGCGCGTGCATGAAAAGGTGCGCGCCAACCTCGACCGCATCCCGATCGGCATCCCGGAGCCGCTGATCGTCGGGCGCGGCATCGACGATGTCGCCATCGTCACGTTGACCCTGGCGCCGAAGCCGGACGCGGCGGCGCGCTATCCGGACAACGCGCTCTATCACATGGCCGAAGATCTGCAGATCGAGATGGCCAAGCTTCAGGACATCGGCCTGTCGTATATTTCCGGCGGACGCCCGGACCAGATCCGCATCGAGCCCGATGCCGAGCGTCTGTCGCTCTATGGCATCACGCTTGCGCAGCTCGTCGGGAAAGTCCGCGAGGCAAACCGCTCCTTCCTGGCGGGTCGGATTCGCGACGGCAACCAGAGCGTCGCCGTCGCCTCAGGTCAGACGCTTAACGGCATTCCGGATGTCGGGCTGCTGCTGATTTCCTCGCGCGATGGCCGCCCGGTCTATGTGCGCGACGTTGCCAATGTTGTCGTCGGCGCCAAGCCGCTGGAGGAGCGCGCCTGGCATTTCCGCAAAATGCCGGATGGAAGTCTGGAGCGCGTTCCGGCGGTCACAATCGCACTCGCCAAGCGGGCAGGGGCGAATGCCGTCACGATCTCCCAGGCCATCACACACCGGCTGGCCGAATTGAAGGGCACGTTGATCCCGAACGATGTCGACGTGATCGTGACTCGGAATTACGGCCAGACCGCCAATGAGAAGGCGAATGAGCTGCTGTTCCATCTGGCGCTCGCGACGGCGTCGATCGTGCTGCTGCTTGCCATCGCCATCGGCTGGCGGGAAGGCGGGGTCGTGCTGATTGTCATCCCGACGACGATCCTGCTGACGCTGTTCGCCTCCTATTTCATGGGCTACACCATCAACCGCGTCAGCCTCTTCGCGCTCATTTTCTCCATCGGCATTCTCGTCGACGACGCGATCGTCGTGATCGAGAACATCGCCCGGCACTGGGCGATGAACGACGGGCGAAGCCGTGTTCAGGCCGCGATCGAAGGCGTTGCCGAAGTGGGCAACCCGACCATCGTGGCGACGCTCACAGTGGTGGCGGCGCTTCTGCCGATGCTGTTCGTCTCCGGGCTGATGGGGCCGTATATGGCGCCGATTCCGGCGAACGCCTCAGCGGCGATGATCCTCTCCTTCTTCGTCGCCGTGATCATCACGCCCTGGCTGATGATCCGTTTCGGCAAGGCGGCAGGCGGGCACGGCACGGACGACCACGAAGGTGGAACGGTCCATCATGGCGGCGTGTTTGGCCGGGCCTACACCGCGGTTGCGAGGCCCATCCTCAGACGCCGCAGAACCGCGTGGATCTTTCTCCTCGCCGTCGGCGTCGCCACGCTCCTGTCGCTCGGGCTCTTCATAACGAAGTCCGTGACGGTGAAGCTCCTGCCGTTCGACAACAAGCCGGAATTGCAGGTGGTCGTCGATCTACCCCGCGGTGCCTCGCTCGAAGCGACGGACCGCGTGCTGCAGGAAGCCGCGAGCCGCCTGTCGGGGCTCGAGGAGCTATCCTCGATCCAGGCCTATGTCGGCACGGCCGCGCCCTTCAATTTCAACGGCCTGGTGCGGCACTATTATCTGCGCAACGAGCCGCAGCAAGGCGATCTGCAGGTCAATCTTGTGCCGAAAGGCGAGCGCAGCCGCGCCAGCCACGAGATCGCGCTCGATATCCGTCAGCGGTTGAAAGGCATCGCCATGCCGCCGGATACGACCGTCAAGGTCGTCGAGGTGCCGCCGGGACCACCGGTGATTTCGACGCTGCTCGCCGAGATCTATGGTCCCGACGCCGCAACGCGCCGCGCTGTTGCCCACGAGGTCCGTCAGATTTTCAAGGATGTGCCGTTCATCGTCGACGATGACGACAGCTTCCGCAATCCGGCGCCGCGCCTGCGCGTCTCCATCAACCAGGATAATCTTGAATATCACAAGGTCGAAGAGAGCGACGTCTACGACACGATTCAGGCTTATCTGGGCGGTGTGGCTGTGGGCTATTCGCATCGTGGAGGCGGACGGCACCCCATCGAGATTGCCGTGCAGTTGCCCAAGAGCGAGCTGGCAGTGACCCAGCGGGCCCTGTCGACGCCGGTTCCGGCGAATGCGCTGCCCGGAGAGCGCAGCATCGTGGAGCTGGGCGACGTGGTCAGCCTCAAGTCCGAGCCGGCGTCATACCCGATCTTCCGCCACAATGGCCGAAATGCCGAGATGGTGATGGGCGAGCTCGCCGGGGCCTATGAGGCACCGCTTTACGGCATGATGGCGGTTGCCGATGCCATCCATAAAAAAGATTGGGGCAAGCTGGGAATGCCGGAGATCAGCCTGCACGGCCAGCCGGAGGATGAGTCGAAGCCTGTCCTGCTCTGGGACGGCGAATGGGAGGTGACCTACGTCACTTTCCGCGACATGGGTGCGGCCTTCGCCGTGGCGCTGCTCGGCATCTACATCCTCGTCGTGGCGCAGTTCGGATCGTTCAAGCTTCCGCTCGTCGTCCTGACGCCGATCCCGCTGACTCTGATCGGCATCATGATCGGCCACTGGCTGTTCGGAGCGCCATTCACAGCAACCTCGATGATCGGCTTCATTGCGCTGGCAGGCATCATCGTGCGCAATTCGATCCTGCTGATCGACTTCATTCAGGGCCGACGCGCGGCTGATGTCCCGCTGCGGCAGGCTCTGCTCGAAGCCGGCGCGATCCGCTTCAAGCCGATCCTGCTGACGGCGCTCGCGGCAATGATCGGCGCGGCGGTGATCCTCACCGACCCGATCTTCCAGGGGCTCGCCATCTCGCTGCTGTTCGGTCTCGCTTCGTCAACGCTGCTGACGGTGCTTGTTATACCGGCGATCTACATCGTCCTGCGCGACGACGGCCGCATGGCAAAGTAACGAGGGCGGCCGATGAATCTCGTGGGGTTTCGAGAGCATCAGGCCCACCCCGCGGAACCTTTTCCGGTGTAATAGGCTCTTTCAGAAAGAGCCCTGAGGCCGCCGATGAAAGTTGCCACCGATCTGGTGATCCGCCGGGGAAGCGAATTCCTCTTCATCCGGCGCGGGAACGAGCCCTTCAAAGGCATGCTTGCCTTTCCAGGCGGATTCGTCGATGAAGACGAAAGCGTCGAGCACGCCGCGGTGCGGGAACTGGAAGAAGAAACGGCGGTTCGCGTTACGGAGGATCGGTTGCGGCTGATCGGCGTATTCTCGCGCGTCGATCGCGATCCACGAGGGCGGACGATTTCGATTGCCTATCTCTGCGATATGCCGCCCGGGACGAGCGCGACGGCCGGGAGCGACGCCGCCGATGCGCTCTGGCTCCCGAAGGACAAGGCGATGCAGATGGGGCTCGCCTTCGATCATGCCGAGATCCTTGAGGCGGCGACGTCTGGGGATCACTGCCAGAGTTGAGGGTTCGTCGCCAAGACGCGGCTGGCGTCAATTTCTCGCGATCCAGCGATCCCCGACCTTGACGAATGACTTCTTGACGGCAGACCACGCGATGCGATGCGCAATTTCTTCCTGCCCCGGATCGTCCGAATGCGCTTCATAGGCATGATTGAATGCAGCGCGGTAGATGTCCTGCGCGTGCTCGGGCAGCCGATCCCTGATCGGGCGAGGCAGGTCGATATTCGTACGATAGGGCATGTCCTTCTCCTCGATCGGGTGCCGGCGCATGGCGCTCATGGCCGAGTGCGTGCCGGGCATCCGCGTAAATACGTCTTGGCGGAAATCAGCGCCTTGATGAGCGCCAAAGCTATCTGCTCGCCCAAAGAGCCGCGCGGGGCTCATTCGGGAAAGCGGGCGAGGAGCTTGATCACTTCCTCATCATCGATCTGCCGGAAATCGAAATAATAGAGTCCGATAGCACCGAAATCGTCAGGCTCTTCCAGGCATATCACCTCGTCAGCTTCCCGCCGCATCTCCGCCATGACCTCCCTCGGCCCGACGGGCACCGCAAGAATAAGCGTTTTCGGCTGGCGCATTCGCGTTGCCCGCAGGGCCGCGCGTGTCGTGGCTCCGGTGGCGACGCCATCATCGACGATGATGGCTGTACGTCCGGCAATTTCGACGCGCGGCCGGTCGCCCAGATAGAGCCGTCGGCGCCTTTCGATTTCCGCCAATTCCGCATCGCAGATGGCCTCGAATTCGGAGCCGCTTACTCCGGTCAACCGAATGACTCGTTCATTGCGCACGACAAGCGGCTCGCTGCCGTCGACGACTGCTCCCATCGCCAGCTCGGGCTGCCATGGCACGCCGATTTTGCGCACAAGGATGAGATCCAGTGGCGCATTGAGCGCAGCGGCGATCTCGGCGGCGACCGGGACACCGCCTCGCGGCAAGGCGAGGATAGCCGGATGCACGGCCTTATAGCGGCCGAGATGTGCCGCCAACCTGCGCCCCGCATCCTGACGATCTCTGAACATCATAGGACGGATCCCGAATTTTCAGGCCTGCTCAACTCGGTTGGCTGGCGGTGTAGTCTCGAGATAGGTCTTGAACCATGCCAGCGCCCGCTCGATGACAATTTCGAGGGCGCCCGGTTCCGAAAAGAGATGCGTCGCCTTCGGTATTATTTCTAAAGCCTTGGGCCCTTTGAGACGCTCGAAGGCCTGCTCATTGAGCTCAACGACGATGAAATCCGCGGCTCCGACGATGAGAAGCGTCGGCGTCGAAATCCGATCCAGAGCGTTGCGCGCCAAGTCCGGACGGCCGCCGCGGCAAACGACGGCTCCGATGCGCTCACTAAGCTCGGCGGCCGTAACGAGAGCGGCGGCCGCGCCGGTGCTGGCACCGAATAGCCCGACGCGGATATTGCGCGTTGCAGGCAGCTCGTCGAGCCACTCGACCGTATCGATCAGCCGGCCGGCAAGAAGGCGAATATCGAAGACATTGGTGCGGTCGGCTTCCTCCTCCGGCGTCAGCAGATCCAGAAGGAGGGTTGCAATGCCACCGTGGTTGAGTGCACGCGCCACAGCCTTATTCCGCGGGCTCAGGCGGCTCGAACCGCTGCCATGGGCGAAGACGACAAGCGCCGTCGCTCCTACCGGAATGGTCAGCGTCCCCGGCAGCCCTGCCGGGCCGATTTGAATGTCCCGATCCGTTTGTCCGTGTGCGGCCGCTTTCGGGTCCAGCGTGGTTGATTCCATCATGGTTTGACTCCCATGACAACTTTATGACCCAGCCGCGCCGTTCCGTATTTGATTGCAATCAACAATCGTGGCAAGCCGCTGAAGTCGCCTCCCGACCGACTGCAACGGAACGGTGAGGGATCTGACGCGTAGATTGCTTGCTTTGCGTCCTTCGTACCGAGCCGGGCGCGAGTCGATCGTTTCCGACGCGGACATTGACCGCGGTCAAACGGCTCAAGCGCAATCAGGACTAAGAACTGGACGGGGCAGAAGCGGTGACGTCCGAGTCACGCAACAATCGCCTTCAGGAGCATGAAATGGTCAGACAATCGAAATTCGCCGATCCTGGCGAGGATCTGGACAGCGTGTTGACGATTTCGCCGGAGACGGTGTGTTTTATTATTGTCAAGGCGCGTGAATTCGACGCCAAGGATGTCGATACCGGAGATGATGGCGGGTCGAATCCTTCCGATGACGGCATGATGTCGGTGCTGGAAGATCATAGTGATGATCCGGTCGTGGAGGAGCTGAACGCTATCATCTCCGCCCTGACGGAAGACGAGCAGATCGACCTCGTCGCCCTCGCATGGCTCGGCAGGGACGACAACACCGTCGAGGACTGGCCATCGATCAGGGAAGAGGCCGCGCGCACCCATGGCTCCTATCGCGGGCGGACTGCGGCCTATCTCCTCGGTATTCCGATGATCGGCGACTATCTCGAGGAGGCTCTGTCGCTGTTCGGCAAGTCCTGCGAGGAGTTCGAGATGAGCCGGCTCTGAGCGGCCGCCAGACGCACTCCGGACCATGCACATTTGACGCTGGCGCTCATCCAGCCGACCATAGTCGCTGCGGCGCGGCGCCCGCGTGAGCGAAATTGAGCTGAATCAAGGACAAACCGGCGCGCTGTGCGATGGTGCTCGCGTGACTGGGAGGAGGAAGAGGAATGAAAGCCAGTGACGTCATGGTCTCCCCGGTGTTTACCGTGAAGCCCGATTCGTCCGTCAAGGATCTCGCCAATCTGCTCGTCGAGAAGCGCATCAGCGCGGTTCCGGTGGTCGATGACGCCGGGAAACTGGTCGGCGTGGTCAGCGAAGGCGATCTGATGCACCGGTCCGAGTCGGGCACGGAGCGGCGGCGTTCCTGGTGGCTTCGCCTCATCGCCGGAGACGCGGTGCTTGCCACTGACTACGCCAAGGCGCATGCGCGCAAGGTGGCGGACATCATGAGCCGGGACGTGATTACGGCGGAGCCGGATACGCCGCTCGACCAGGTCGCGGCTCTCATGGAGAGAAACAAGATCAAGCGCGTGCCGATTATGCAGAACGGCCAGATCGTCGGCATCGTCAGCCGGGCAAATCTGGTACAGGCTATCGCCAACGCGCCCGGGGCGGAGGTGGCGGGTACGGTGCCCGACGCAGCCATCCGCGATCGATTGCTGAAGCATCTCAAGGCGCAGCCTTGGGCGCATACCGATCTGCTGAATGTTGATGTCAAAGATGGCGTTGTGACCCTCACCGGCATGGCCAACTCCGAAGCCGAGAGGAAGGCGATCCGCGTCGCCGCCGAAGCAATGCCTGGCGTCCGAAAGGTCGAAGACGAGATGGTTCTCCGGCCGGCCGACATGGAATAGGAGCAATCAGCTGACGTGCGATGCGTTGCTAATAAGGCCGCGTGGGTGGTTCGGAGGACCGGATGAAGGTGAAACTACGAATTGCCAGGGGCCGCGCACCGCTCTTCGAGAGTACTTACGAGATTTCGGATGCAGGCAGCTTCGGCAAAGCCTTCACAGATGTGTGGCTGCGGCTGAGGCAGGAGCAATTCGACCGCGAAACCAGCGTCGGCTCGCTGATGGATCAGCTCGACAACAATGTGCTGGAGAAGCTGGACGGCGCGCAAATCCATCTTGAGCGACGGTGATGCGCTGAAGGCTCAGGCCCGGGTTACTCCTCCGGCACATTCTCCGCCAGCTCAGCCAGCCAGACATCGGCGCGGGCGTCGGACGGCGCGCGCCAATCTCCGCGCGGCGACAGCGATCCGCCGGAGGATATTTTCGGCCCGTTCGGCAGCGCCGACCGCTTGAATTGATTGGCGAAGAAACGCGCCAGAAACACCGATAGCCAGTGGCGAATCTCGGCGAGCGAATAGGCTCGCCTTTGCGCATCGGGAATGTTCGGAGGCCAGATACCACGATCCAAATCGCTCCAGGCCTGATGCGCAAGATAGGCGATTTTGGACGGACGGAATCCATAGCGGGTCAGGTAAAAGAGGTTGAAATCCTGGAGCGCATAAGGACCGACGACCTGCTCGGTCGACTGGATTGTCGCGCCGGCCTCGGCTGGGATCAGTTCCGGCGAAATCTCCGTTCCAAGAATGGCGCGAAGCACCCGCGCGGTTTCCTTGCTGACCTCGCCGGACGCCGCAACGAAACGGATGAGATGCTGGATCAGCGTCTTGGAGACCGAGGCGTTGACGTTGTAATGGGACATGTGATCGCCGACCCCATAGGTGCACCAGCCGAGCCCCAGCTCGGATAGGTCGCCGGTGCCGACGACGAGCGCACGGTTCTGGTTCGCCAAGCGGAAGAGATAATCCGTACGCAGCCCCGCCTGGACATTTTCAAAGGTCACGTCGTAGACGGGCTCGCCGCGCGCGAATGGATGGCCGAGATCGGCCAGCATCTGCTGCGCCGCCGGGCGGATGTCGATCTCGGCTCCGGTGACGCCAAGAGCGCGGATGAGCGCCCAGGCATTGGCTTTGGTCTGCTTGGAGGTGGCAAAGCCCGGCAGCGTGTAGGCGAGCACATTCTCACGGCCGAGGCCGAGCCAATCCATTGCCCGTGCGGCAACGATCACCGCTTGGCTCGAGTTCGAGCCCGCCGGAGACGCCGATCACCGCCCGCTCGATCTTGGTTGCCTGAAGGCGGGTGGCAAGGCCGTGGACCTGGATGTTGTAAGCCTCGTAGCAGTTCTCGCGCAGCTTTTCCGGATCGGACGGCACGAAGGGAAAACGCTCGATCCGGCGCTGAAGCGCGACCGTCTCATCATTGAGCGAGAATTCCACTTGGCGGAAGCCGCCGAGCCTCACCAACTCCTCATGCGCGCAGTCGCTGAAGCTGTTGACACGCATCCGCTCCTGCCGAATGCGGCCGAGATCGACATCCGCAGTGATCAGTTCCGAGGCGCGCGGAAAGCGTTCCGTCTCGGCCAGCCGATCGCCGCATTCGAACACCGCCGCGTGACCGTCCCATGCGAGATCCGTCGTCGATTTGCCGGGACCGGCGGCCGAATAGGCATAGGCTGCGATCGCGCGCGCCGATTGGCTGGCGCAAAGCAGACGGCGCATCTCGGCCTTGCCGATGGTAATGTTGCTGGCCGAAAGATTGAGGAGAATTTCAGCCCCGGCGAGCGCCGCAGCCGTCGAGGGTGGCAGCGGCACCCAAAAATCCTCGCAAATCTCGACATGAAACGTGAACGGCACCGACCCGGCCGAGCGGAACAGCAGGTCTGTACCGAAAGGGACGCTGCGGCCCGCGATGCTGATCTGCCGCCCGCGAATACCTGCGCCCGAAGTGAAATGCCGCCGCTCGTAGAATTCGCGGTAATTCGGCAGATAGGTCTTGGGGACGGCACCCAGCACGGCCCCGCGATGGATGACGACCGCGCTGTTGAAGAGACTCCCCTGGTTCCTCAGCGGCGCACCGACCACGAGCACGGGGTAAAGCTGGCGGGACGCTTCGGCGAGCCGATCGATGGCGCGCTCGACCTCATCGAGCAGCGCATCCTGGAACAGCAGGTCGTCGATCGCATAGGCCGAAAGCCCGAGCTCCGGAAAGATCATCAGGGCCGCTTTCGGGGCATCGCCCTCGCGCGCCATCCGGATCGTCTCGGCGAGATTGGCCGTGACATCGGCGACCTGCATACGCGGCACGCAGGAAGCGATTCTTACAAAGTCATGTGCGTAAAGCGAATGAAAACCGGGCGCCATTCCTGGATGTTGAGCAATGGGGACGGATCTGGCAAGAGCCGGTTACGCCGTAAAAATCCGACACCACTGGCTCCTCAATCAATCTCTGGCGGAAATCACGTCCATCACGGCCGGCCCGCTCTCGCCGACATCATACTCCACCGCCTTGAAGCCATGCTCCTTGAGCAGCTTGTAAAGCCGTTCGCGGGTGAAACTATGATAGTCCTCGATCTCGCCCCAATATGGGTTGGCGCCGCCGTCGTCCATATCGCGCCAGACGGTCGTTGCCATATTCGGCATCGAGCAGAACAGTACGCCGCCCGGCGACAGAAGCGTGTGGGCTGCCGCGAGAGCCATGCGCGGATAGGGGATGTGCGGCAGCACACCGGCCATCGAGACGACGCCGAAACGACCGGGTGCGTCGAGATTTTCGATCGGCAGATGATGGGCTTCATAGCCGAGCCCCTTGATCGCCTCAACATTTTCGCGCAGCGGGTCGATGCCAACGGGGCGATAGCCCCATTCCTCGGCAGTGAAAAGCAGCGAGCCGTCGCCGAACTGGACATCGAGCCAGGCGCCCTCCGGCTTCCGCCGGGCAACCCGGCCGACGATATCGCCGCAGGCAATGCGCTGACTTTTCGGATCGCGCTTGGCCGGCTTGGTCAGCGCGGCGCTGGCGAGCACGAGGTCGGCGGCATCAGGTGCCAGATAGCCTTGTGTGAAGACATGGCCGCAGGGTGCGCAGCGATACCAGCTCTGCGTCGGCGGCAGCGACGGAATGTAGGCGGGGTGCTGCGTGCAATCGGCCTCCTTGAAGAGATGAATGTCTGAGCTGGAGCAGAGCGGACAGGCTTCATAGGAGATTCGCGGCGACAGGACCGGAGAAACGCCGCTCGTGCCGCGCTCCGAAGCCAGATAGCTGGACAAGGCACTGGTGTCGAGGGAGGGCGCTGGACTCGCCCCGCCATCTTTGATCTCGGCCACCGAAAAGCCCCGCGGCCGCTCGCCCTTGGCCCGCAATTCGGCCATATGCTCGAAAGCAGCTTCGAGCCCGCGCGTGTAGCGCTCGACGTCGAAAAGCGGTGCGCTGTCCCGGCCGCGCCGGAGCCGCTCCGTGATCGCGGTGAGCCTTGCCGGATCGCCTGCCAGGCTGATCGCCGTCCGCTCATATTGTTCGAGCGAATAGGTGATCAACTCGCTCAGCCCGACCGCCTTCAAAAGGCTTCCACAAACGCGGGAGACAAAGGTTTCGCCCGAATAGGTCAGCACCGGCAGCCCGGCCCAGAGCGCATCGCTCGCTGTGGTGTGGGCATTGACCGGCAGAGTGTCGAGGAACAGGTCGGCATTGCGGTGGCGCGCCAGGTGCTGCGGCAGCTTGGCGCGCGGCGCGAAGACCAGCCGCACCGGGTCAAGGCCGTTCGCGATGGCGTGGCGGCGTAGATTTTCGCGGACGAGCTGATTGGCCTCGAGCAGCCAGAGCACGCTTCCCGGCACAGCCTGCAGGATCCGCATCCAGGCGGAGAAAATCTCCGCCGTGATCTTGTAGTTATTGTTGAAGCAGCAGAAGACGAAGGCGTTCTCCGGCAGCCCGCAATCGGCGCGCGACGGCGTCTCGTCGGCGATGGGACGCTGCGTGTCATTCGGCTGATAGCAACCCGGCAGATGGACGATATTCTCGTCGAAAAAGGGCTGCTGATCCATCGGTGCGATGAATTCGTCGGCGATGATATAGTCGATGAAGTCGGCGCCCATTGTGCCGGGATAACCGAGATAATTCACCTGAATCGGCGCCGGCCGGCAGGTCAGGATCTCGGTCCGGGCATCCATCGTATAGCCCTTCAGATCGACAAGAATGTCGATGCCGTCCTGATGGATGCGGCGTGCGGCGTCCTCATGCGACATCTGGCTGAGGGTGGCAAAGCGGTCGAAATCCCGCAATCAGGCGGCGCCGGATCTCGCTATCCTCATCGCGCGTGAGACAGAAGCCGAAGATCTCGAACCGCGTGCGATCGTGGCGCTCTAGCATCTCGGCGATGAGGCTCGCGGTCGCGTGGCCGTAGAAATCGGCGGAAAGATAGCCGATGCGCAAGCGGCCGGTGCGCGAGGCGCTGCGCGGCGGGCCATAGGAAAATGGCGTCTTGATCGGCCGGATCAGCCCCTTGGCCCACTGGCGGGCGCTGAGCAGATGGTCTTCGGCGCCGCAGGGGACGTTAAGGATGGGGAATGGCGGCACGCGCTCGCCCTTCCGGTAAGTCGAGGAGAGAATCTTCTGCTCGGTCGCGGCGAGGCCGTCCCAGTCGCAGGCATGGCGGCGGAGATGATAGTAGTCGACGAGAGCGTGGGCCTGGTTCGGATCGATAGCCAACGCCTTGCCATAGAGCGCGATAGCGTCGCGGATCTGATTCTGCTCCCACAATGAGCCGGCCAGATTGACATAAGCGATATTGAGCTTGGGATTGATCTCGATCGCCTTGCGGTAGGCGTCGGCGGCTTCGCGGTGCCGGCGCTGCAGGTCGAGGATGACACCCATATTGGAATAAGCGTCGGCATAGGCAGGCTTGAGCGAGATCGCCGTCCGGTATGCATCCAGAGCTTCGGCGTAGCGGCCAAGCTCCTTCAGCGTCACGCCAAGATTGTTATGGGATTCCGCTGAGTCGGGCTTCAGCTCGAGAGCCCGCTTATGCGCCTGCATGGCCTCCTCGAGCCGGCCCTTCTGCTGCAGAAGGCACCCGAGATCGGAGTGGACCGGGCCGATATCTGGCCGGAGCTCGATCGCGCGCTGATAGGCGGCCATGGCTTCGTCGTTCCGGCCCGCCGTTCGCAGCGCATGACCGTAGGCGGTGAGCGCCTCCGCATTGTTCGGCGCGAGATCGACCGCGCATTTGCAGGCTGCAAGCGCATCCTCCTTATTGCCCATCATCGCCAGAGTCGCGCCCAGATTGGCGTAGCCGTCGGCAAAATCGGGGGCAATTTCGACGGCCCGCACATAGCAGTCGGCGGCGTCGTCAAGACGGCCCATCGCTTTAAAGATGTTGCCGAGATTGGAATGGGCGGGATGGAAATTCGGCTTGAGCGCGATAGCCTTCTCGCAGGCGGCCAGCGCGTCGTCGAGTTCGCCCATTTCTTTCAGAATGACGCCGAGATCGGAATAGCCCTCGGCCAGGTTCGGATTGATATCGAGGCAGCGGCCGATCAGCGTGGCGGCTTTGGCGTATTCGCGCTGGCGGTAGGCGATCAGGCCTAGCAGATGCACACTCTGCCAGTTTTCGGGATCTTCGGCGATAATCCGCTCGAACATCGCGGTCGCCTCGTCGAGGCGCCCGGCCTTCAGATGCATGATGGCTTCGAATTGGCCGGTCGATTGAGGCGCCTGGGCCGAAGCAGCCTGAGCGGCTGGCGGTGCGGCGTCTTGACGGAGGTTACGGGTCATGTCCGTTTCGTTTTGATGTTTTGGCCAGTTAGGCCGGGAGAAGCCTGCGTGAGGCTTGCGGCGCGTCAGTTGTCCTGTAACGGAAAGCTGGTTTGCGCTTCTTCAATATAAAAATTCCAATTTGACTGAACTGGCGAATATTTTGGGTGTATTGATCTGTTTATATCTCCCATTGAACGATCATTGTGGGATCTCGGGCCGCTCTCGACCACGAGTATTCACCCAAGATTATCCCTAGGCATGGGAGGTCGTTTCGAACTGCTGAGAAGAGCCTGCCACCGGAATGCCTCTGAAACTCGCGAGCGCGCATATCGATGCGCCAATCCGATTCGCGGCGCACAAAGATTTCACGTGACGGTGAAGACCGTTTCGGCGGCTCGGCTTTCAGCCATTTGACGCGGCGCAACGGGACGCTTAGATTCCATAAGAGGATTTGGAGCATTGGGACCCATCCGAATTGGGCGCGCATAACAGGCCTTCAGCCATGCAGCGTGGGAAGGACTTTCAGCTTGTCAGGGATCTGACCTCCTCGGCTTTCGCCGCGCATGGGGAGATCGCCAGCGTGAACGACCTCAATGAGCGCTCGCGCGCGATTTTCCGTCAGATCATCGAGACCTATCTTGCGACGGGTGAGCCGGTCGGCTCGCGCAACGTCAGCCGGCAATTGCCGATGACGCTGTCGCCCGCCTCGGTGCGCAATGTCATGGCCGACCTCGAAGCTCTCGGGCTGGTCTATGCGCCGCATACGAGCGCCGGACGGCTCCCGACCGAGACCGGGCTTCGCCTGTTCGTCGACGGGCTTCTGGAGATCGGCGACCTGCGGCAGGAGGAACGCAAGCAGATCGAGGCCCAGATTGCGGGCCCGCTCGGCATCGGCGAGCTGCTTTCCGAAGCGAGCGAAATGCTTTCGGGGCTGTCACGCTGCGCCGGCGTCGTGCTGACCGAGAAGCTGATCCATCGGATCAAGCACATCGAATTCGTCAATCTCGACGCCACGCGAGCGCTGATCGTGCTTGTCGGAGAGGACGGCACCATCGAGAATCGGGTTGTCGCATTGCCGCAGGGGCTGCCACCCTCGGCACTGACCGAGGCGAGCAACTACCTCAATTCGCGGATGCGCGGCTCGACCCTCGGCGAGGCGCGCAAGCGGATCGAGGAGGACCTGGCGGCCAAAAGGGCGCAGCTCGACGAACTGACGGCGAAAGTGGTACAATCCGGCCTCGCCCAGTGGTCCGGCGGCAAGGAGGATTCAAAGAGCCTGGTCGTGCGCGGCCAGTCGCATCTTCTTAATGATCTCAAAGCCTTAGAGGATCTCGAGCGTATCCGCATGCTCTTCGATGATCTGGAGTCGAAGAAAGAGATTATGCAATTGCTGACGCTGACGGAACAGGCCGACGGCGTACGCATTTTCATAGGGTCTGAGAATCAGTTGTTTTCGATGTCGGGATCGTCGCTGATTGTGGCGCCGTTCAGTGATACAGAACATAAAATTGTCGGCGTTCTGGGTGTAATTGGTCCCACAAGAATGAATTACGCCCGGATTATCCCCATGGTTGATTATACAGCGAGGCTTGTCGGCCGCCTCCTGACTTGATTATTTCGGGCTTCTAGCCAATATCCGGACAGAATTCGCTCCAGCGATGGAGCTCTCCCATATGAGGGTAGACTCGCGATGGAAGAAGATAAGCGCGGCCCCGATGCCGCTGAACAGGCTGCAAGTGGCGGGCCGGACGATTCGGGGAATGCGGCTGGCAGGCAGGGCCAGGCCGGGGCGGGTCACGCCGCTGACTCGGCTGCGGGCTTGGCTGCCGAACTCGATGCCCTGAGAACCGAAAACTCGGAGTTGCGGGACAGGAATCTGCGCCTCGTTGCGGAAATGGAAAATCTCCGCCGTCGGACGGAGCGCGATAAGGCTGAGTTCGCCAAATACGCCATCTCCGATTTCGCCCGCGACATCATCGTTGTCGGCGACAATATCCGGCGCGCAATCGAAGCCGTGCCGAAGGAGGCTGTTACCTCCGATCCAGCCTTGCGCAGCCTGATCGAGGGTGTCGAAGTGACCGAGCGTGAGCTGTTGAAGGCGCTAGAGAAGCACAACGTTAAGCGCTTCGACCCGACCGGGCAGCCGTTCAATCCGCATCTGCATGATGCAATGACCAAAATCGACGTGCCAAATGTGCCTGCTGATACGGTCGTCCAGACCATTCATGCCGGCTATATGATTGACGAGCGCGTGTTGCGGCCGGCGGCCGTGATCGTCGCCAAAGGTGGCCAGAACGTCGAGACGCCCAAGCCCGCCCCGCAGCAGGAAACCAAGGATGAGCCGGTGCCACCCGGTGCAATGAAGGTTCCTGATGAAGTCGTATCCTCATCCGTCAATCAGGGGCCGAGGCAGCGGCCGGACGTGCAGCAGAACGTTCTTGGCCGCGAATTTCAGGCGGAAAAACGCCGCAACTCGGCGGGCGGCGCGGGCAATGATGACCGTGTCGCTCCATTCCGACGCCCGCGTTCCGCCGCCGGCGATCAGTCCTTTACCGAGCTGAGGACGCAGAATGGCGGCGGCTCTAAATCCTCGGCGCTCCATAAGCCGGTGATCGGCACGAATAAGGAATAGCGGCGGCTTCGCTCCTTGGCGGTGGGCTGGCACCGAGGGGTCGTGCTTCGCTGTCTGTCGGTGCACGGCGAATAAGGGCCCTGCACGGCCTGTATTGAACGGCCCTCCGTTACAGCAGGGTGTCGTCCCCGGCGAACAGCGCCTCCAGAAGCTCCCGTTCCCTCGTGACAATCATGTTGATGAACTCGTCCGCCCGGCCCATCTTGCGGAAAGCCGCGTAGCCGCGATCCAGAAAGCCCTGCAAACCACCGAGGCCGGCGAGGTGGGCGGGCTTGCGCATCGCCTTGAGCGCCACGCCGATGAACGGGCTCCGCGTCAACTTCGCCAGGCTATGTCCGAGATGCTCGATCAGCTCGATCTGGCGCTCACGCTCGGCCCGATCGCCCGCCTTGCGATAGGCGCGGCCATAATCCGCCGCCGTCAGACGATCGGCAGCTGGCCCTAAAGCGCGAATCATTGCGGTGTCGAGACGCTCCGAAACGGCGCTCAGCTCGATCGCACCGGCGACCGTCTCAAGGCCGCTCGCCGGCAGCACGCGCGTCATCACCGGCAGCATCCGTCGCACATCCTCCTCATGCTGGCTGAGATCCTTCGGGCCGTAGATGTCCGAGAGAAAAAACACGGCCGTGGCGCCGTAGCGCCGGCTTGCCAAAAGATCGGCATGCGTTCGCGCCAGCCGCTCGGCCTGCCACTGCCGCAAATGCTCGCGGCGCGCCGCAGCCACCGCATCGGCCGTCAGCGCAGACCTTGCCTCATGCGCAGCATCTAGCTCCTTAACCAGGCGTTCAACGATTTCTTCCTTGTTTGACATAGGTCATTGTTTATCATCCTGCTTTAGTCTGAGGAAGGAAGACGCCGAAACTATCCCGAAGACTACCACCATTGGAAAAAAGCCGTCGTGACCGGGTCCCGCTACGGCCCGATAGGTAGGCGACGCCGGCGTGGAACGTGACCGCGTAAGGTGCGCGAGCAATGATCAAAAGTGAACCGATGGCGCCGGTCGACACGACCTGGCTGCGCATGGACCGGCCCGCCAACCCTATGGTCATCGTCGGCGTGCTGATGCTGCAAGGGCCGGTCGACCTCGATCGCGTGGAGCGCACCATCGCTGACCGTCTGCTCGCCATCCCACGCTTTCATCAGCGCGTCGAAAAGCGCGCGACCGGCTATTGGTGGTCACCCGATCCCTATTTCAACCTGAAGCGCCATATCAAGCGCCTGCGCCTGCCGGGCCGCGGCGGCAAGAAGGAATTGCAGCGCTTCGCCGGGGAGCTGGCCTCGGAGCAGCTCGACCAGGCGCACCCGCTCTGGGATTTCCATATCATCGAGAAATTTCAGGGCGGTGCGGCTGTCGTCGCGCGCTTCCATCACGCCATCGCCGATGGCGTCGCCCTCATTGGCGTTATGCTGTCCCTCACGGACAGCGAGCCGGGCGCCGAAAGCGGGGGCCACCGGCTAGGAAGCGGAGAGGCATCCGCCACGCGCCGCACCGCGCCCTGGGACGACTATCTCGCCAGGGGCAGGCGCTTCGTCGAGGACGGATTGCATATTTCCCGCCAGATCTGGCAACAGGCGCGCGACCGCGCCGGCCGACCGGGCGAGACGGTGCGCGAGGGCATCGGGGTTGCCGGTGAGCTGGCATACCTCCTGTTCATGCCGCAGGACAGCCCGACGCGCTTCAAGGGAAAGCCGAGCGGCCAGAAGCGCGTCGCCTGGACGGATCCGGTCGCCCTACCCGAGGTGAAGGTCGTCAGCCGTGTTCTCGGCTGCTCGATCAACGATATGCTGCTGGCGGCGGTCTCCGGCTCGCTGCGCGCCTATCTGGCGGAAAAGGGCGACGAAACGCGGGGTGTCGAGGTCCGCGCACTGGTGCCGGTCAATCTGCGCAGTGAAGACGAGGGTCTAAAGCTGGGCAATCAGTTCGGCGTCGTCGCGCTAAAATTACCGGTGGGTATTGCGAATCCGCTTGCCCGACTTTACGAGATCCGGCGCCGTATGGAGGAGCTGAAGACGTCCAATGAAGCGGTCGTGACGCTGGGCCTGATCACGGCCCTCGGCTACGCTCCGCGGATCGTGCAGGAGCGCCTGTTCGGTCTGCTGCTTAGCCGGGCGAGCGCGGTGATGACCAATGTGCCCGGCCCGCAGCATCCGCTCTATCTCGGCGGCTCGCGTCTGCACCAGGTGATGTTCTGGGTGCCGGAGCCCGGCGACATTTCGATGGGGGTATCCATCCTGTCTTTCGACGGGCAGGTTCAGTTCGGCGTCATCGCAGATGCAGCCGTCATTCCCGATCCGGAGGCAGTGATCGCCCGCTTTACAGCGGAATTCGAGCAACTTCTCTATTATGTGCTGATGGAGCCATGGGGAACGACGCCTGCGGCCCGACTGCCGCCCGAGGCGAAAAGCGACTCGGCACCAGCCGCACGCCAAGCGGCGCTGCGACGCTCTCCGCCGACCCGGACTTCTAAGACCCGCCGCTCAAGGAAAAAGCCCGAGCCCAGTTGAGCGGCGCGGATCCAGGCACGATCAGTCTTCAAGCTCCTCCTTCGCCAGCTCGACGTCGAGGCACTCCATTGCGTCGAGCGGTTCCGAAGCGGCGGCCTCCTTGTAGAGGCTGAGCGCATCGGACATTTTCGACTTGCCGTACATCATCACGAGGCCATTCGCATATTCGATGCGGGCGATTGCCGACTCCGGATTGAGCTTTACCGCCTTCTGGAAATGGGCAAGCGCCTCGTCCTTGCTGGCTCCATAAGTCAGCGCTCCGAGCGTCGAGCCCATCTTCTGGATGACCAGCGCATGGTAGAGCCCAAGGGCGATATTGGCGTCGGCGTGGTGCGGCTCCAGCGCCAACGTCCGGTCGAGGCTCGCCCTGATCTTGCCACCGATGCCGTCGGCGAGCGCCTTCGCAATCGAGATGGTCTGGCTGTAACGGCCGAGTGCCTGAGCGTGAAAATACCAGGCGTTGGCGAGGCGGGGCGCGACCGACTGGATGTCCTCGGCCCGATCGGCCGCCTCGGTCAGCACGGCGCGCTTGCGGTCCTCGTCCTCCTCCAGATAGGTCGCGTAGATGTTCGCCGCCTTGTTAGCGACATTGTAGCCGAGCCGGCCAACCGCGAGCCCCTGCTCTACCGCCGCGCCGAAATCGCCATGGTGATAGGCGCGCCAGGCGTCCTGCAATTGGCTGGCGGCGGTCTTGAGCGCCCGTGGAGGCTCAAGGCCGGGATGTTCGTCCACGAGGTGCTTCAAGGCGTGCTCGTCGGGAAACGATTCGCAGTCGCCGCGATGCAGCCTCGCCCAATGCTTTTTCAGCTTTGCGCCGCCATAGTCAAAGGACTTCGCATCATGCGGAAAGCGCCCCCATAGCGCATAGCTGCTCGCCATTGTCCTATCCTTTCGGGGAATGCCCTGCGGGCGTTCCGCCGCTGCTCTTCGATCTGCTCCAGCTATCCATGCGGCCGATGTTCGCCGCTCGCCACGGCTTCGCCCGCGCGCGTCCGCAGGACCTCTTCCAGGCGCCGCAGAGTACGGTCGAGCTCGGAGGTGACGCGGATCAGTCCACTGCCCATCCGGCCGATGACCTTCTCGATGTTGCTGGACAGAGTGCGCTGCGTATCGGTCAGCACGTCGCGGCGAATTGAAACACCATGGCGGCAGAAAATCGGTTCGAGCTCGTCGTAACGGCGCAAAAGCTGCGCCCGCGTCCGCTGATAAGCGTGCTCGGACAGCCGCTCGCGGTCGACATAGCTGAAGATGTTGGCGAAGAAGAGCTCCGGGTCGCCGCGGCTCGGCTCGAACAGCACGACATCCGCATCGGCAAAGTCGGTCTTGTAGCGGCTCATGCCGACGCGCATGCGCGAATAGATAATGGAGCGAAAGGTCTGTGCCAGCACGGTCGGCAGCCCGCCTTCGACGAGCGAGACCGGCTTGCCCGGCTTCTGTTTCGGCGCAAGCTCGGCGTCGAAGGGCACCAGCGGATTGATGCAAAGCAGCAGCTTTGCCCCCTCCTTCAGCGCCACGGACGCGTGAAGCGTCTTCACCAGCGCCCCGTCCACATAATGACGCCCGCCGATGTCGACGGGCGGAAACAGGCCCGGAAGCGCCGAGCTCGCCTGGACGGCGAGGGAGATTGGCACGCCGTCCTGTCCCGGCGCGCCGAACGGCACCGCCGTCCCGGTGTCCAGATCCGTCGCAACCAGGAACAGCTTGTGGCGGAGCTGGCGGAAGTCGTCGGTGCGGCCGGGAGCATCGAACAGCCTGCGCAGATACGCTCCGATCCGGGCATTGTTGAAGATACCGGTCGGCAAGGCCCGCGCGAGCCGCTGAAACGACTCGAAGAAGCCGCGCGAATGCGGCGCTTCCAGATAGTTGCGGGTTGCCGACAGAATGAGATTCGGCAAGGTCGCCAACCGTCGGCCATATTCGCCGAAGGCCGGGCGGAGCAGCGTTTCGGGCTCAAACGGCTCTTCCGCGCCGTCCGGCTCGATGAACATCTCGTACATCGTCCGCGGCTTCAGGCCGTTCGCGAGTTCGGCGGCGAGAAAGGCTCCCGAACTCACGCCGACATAGACATCGCAATCCGTCAGGTCAATGCCGTCGAGAGCCTCATCGAGCGCGACGAGAGCGCCGATTTCGTAGATGGCGCCGAGCGGCCCGCCTCCTGCCAGAGCGATGCCAATACTATCCCAGCTCACGCCTGCTCTCCCTCATGCGCCATCGGAAACAATATGCCGGCCTCCATGACGGTCTGCCAAACGCAGGACCTCCACTTCGAGGTTTACTTCTTCGCTGCGCGGGCAACGGTCCGGCCGGCGGATTTCCTCTCGGCAGCCGATAGTTTCTCAACCACGGCGGTCAGCTCGGCGACCTTTTCGGACAGCTTCTGGATGTCCTTGTCGGTCGGCACGCCGAGGGTGCGCAGAGCACGCGCCACACGATCCTCGAACACCTGCTCCAGCTTCTCCCAGGTGCCACTCGCGGTCGCGTTGATGTCGGCGATCTTGTCATCGGCGGCTTTCCGCGCACGCTGCTGAACGATCTCGCCTTCCTTGACCAGCGAGTTGAAGACCTTGCCGCCTTCCGATTGGGCCTTGGCGAATGCGCCCAGTCCCGCGAGCCAGATATTGGTCGCCGATTCCCGGATCGTGCTCGCCAAACGGCTCTCGGACTCTCCGCCCGCAAGGGCATTCAACTTCTTTGCCATAGCTCTCAACTCCTGCGCTTTGGTGGGGGTATCGTACTTTGCTCAATTCAAACCGGTTGGGTGTTTGAAGGCTAAAATATAGATCTTCCGAACCCCGCCCAAATTGATCCGCGTCAAAACGCCAGCGCCGCGAGCAACTTATTGTCGGAGCATTACAGGAGGACGAGATGATCTATCTGGTAACCGGGGCCAGCGGCTTTATCGGCAAGCGGCTGGTGCGCCGGTTGCTCGCCCGGCCGGAAGCGCAGGTTTACTTTCTGATGCGCGATGTCTCACCCGAGCGCGTTGCGGCGCTGCGAAGCTATTGGGGCGCCGACGAGCGGCGCGCGATCCCGATCCACGGCGATCTCACCAAGCCCAAGCTCGGCATTTCGGCAAAGGACCGGGCGCGGCTCAAGGGAAAGGTCGATAACGTCTTTCATCTCGCTGCCATCTATAATCTGCAGGCCGATCCCGAGCTGGAGATGACCTCCAACGTCGAGGGCACGCGCAATGCGGTCGAGTTGGCCGAAGCGATCGGCGCAGCCCGCTTCCATCACATCAGCTCGATTGCTGCCGCCGGGCTCTACGAAGGCATTTTCCGGGAGGATATGTTCGAGGAGGCGCACGGCCTCGCCCATCCCTATTTCGCCAGCAAGCACCGCTCGGAAAAGATCGTCCGCCAGGACTGCAAAATCCCGTGGCGCATCTATCGGCCCGGCATCGTCGTCGGCGACTCGCATACCGGCGAGATGGATAAGATCGACGGCCCCTATTATTTCTTCAAGCTGATCCAGAAGACGCGCAGACTGCTGCCCCCTTGGATGCCCATTGTCAGCATCGAAGGCGGACGGATCAATCTCGTCCCGGTCGATTTCGTCACCGCAGCGCTCGACCATCTGGCGCATTTGCCGGAGGGCGATGGCGCCTGCTACCACCTCACCGATCCCGAGGCGCGCCGGGTCGGCGACATTTTGAGGATCTTTTTCGATGCCGCGCATGCGCCGCTTCCAGGCATGAAAATCAATGCGGCGCTGTTCAACATCGTGCCGCGCGGCGTGCTTCAGGGATTGTGGGCGCTAACGCCCATCCGCCGGATCTATAAGCGGCTGATGAAGGATCTGGAGCTGCCGCCGGACATCTTCACCTTCATCAACTATCCGACGCGCTTCGACGCGCGCGAGGCCGAGCGCCTGCTCGATCCGGCGGGAATCAAGGTACCGCCACTGGAGGATTACGCCTGGAGGCTATGGGATTATTGGGAGCGGCATCTCGATCCCGACCTGCATATCGATCGATCGCTGCGCGGCAAGGTCAAAGGCCGCGTCGTGCTGATCACCGGCGGCTCGTCCGGGATTGGCAAAGCCGCGGCGATGAAGCTGGCCGAAGCCGGCGCCACGACGATCATCATCGCGCGTGACGCGGAACGGCTGCAGGAGGCGCAGCGCGAGGCGGCCGAACGTGGTCTGGCCATCATCACCTATCGGGCCGACATCACCGACGAAGCCGAATGCAAGGGCCTGGTCGGTAAGCTGCTCGACGAGCATGGCGGCGTGGACATTCTGATCAACAATGCCGGCCATTCGATCCGCCGGGCGATCGAGCATTCCTACGACCGCTTCCATGATTTCGAGCGCACCATGGCCATCAACTATTTCGGTGCGCTCCGTCTGACGCTCGGCCTTATGCCGCGCATGGCCGAGAAGGGCCGGCGCGGTCATGTCATCAACATCTCCTCGATCGGCGTCCTGGCGAATGCGCCACATTTCTCCGCCTATGTCGCATCGAAAGCCGCGCTGGAGGCATGGACGCGCTGTGCCGCGGCGGAATATCTGGACCGCGGCGTCGAGTTCACCACCATCAACATGCCGCTGACCCGCACGCCGATGATCGCGCCGACCAAATTCTACGATCACGTCCCGGCGCAGACGCCGGAGGAAGCGGCGGAGCTCATCGCGGAGGCGATTATCCGCAAGCCCGTCCGGCTGGCGACGCGGCTCGGGATTTTCGGCCAGATCGCCCATGCCGTTACGCCGCATCTGGCCCAAATCATCAACAACACCATGTTCCGGATGTTTCCCGACTCCGCTGCCGCGCACGGCGAGAAGCAGGCACAGCCACAGGAGCCGACCGCGGATCAGGTGGCGTTCACGCAGTTGATGCGCGGCATCCATTTTTGAAGTGCATTCATTTTGATCTAGCTCAATGCTGTCATTGGCTGCCGCGCCTTAAGCTTTTCTGTTCTCCGCAGCGCTCTAGACTTTTAGGTCCGGCCAGGTGGGAAGCGGACCGAAGAAGAAGCGCAAGACGTATGGGGTTGGAAACATGGAAAAGATTTGGCTGCGCAGCTATCCGCCGGGCGTGCCCGCAACCATCGACCTGAACGCCTACCGCTCGATCGGTCAACTCTTCGAACAATCCGCCGCCAAATTCACCGACAAGCCCGCATACATCAACATGGACCACGCGCTCAGCTACGGTGAGGTCGAGAATTTGTCGCGGGCCTTCGCGGCCTATCTTCAGAACGGGCTGCGCCTGCCCAGGGGCGCGCGGGTGGCGCTGATGATGCCGAACATCCTGCAATATCCGGTGGCGCTGTTCGGCGCGCTGCGCGGCGGCTACACGGTCGTCAACTGCAACCCGCTCTACACGCCGCGCGAGCTTGAGCACCAGCTCAAGGATTCCGGCGCCGACGTCATCGTCGTAGTCGAGAATTTTGCCGCGACCCTGGCCCAGATCCGCGACAAGCCTCCGGTTACGCATGTGATCACCACGGGGATCGGCGACCTGCTCGGCTTTCCGAAAAGCCTGATGGTGAATTTCGTCGTCAAGCACATCAAGAGGATGGTGCCGGATTGGCATATCCCTGACGCGTTCACCTTCCACTCAGCGCTGTCGGAAGGCGCAAATCTTCATTTCGACCCCGTCGACGTTCATCCGAGCGACGTCGCCTTCCTCCAATATACTGGCGGCACGACGGGCGTGCCCAAGGGCGCAATGCTCACCCACGGCAATATGCTCGCCAATCTCGAGCAGGCTCATGCCTGGCTGAAGGATTTTCTGGAGGAAGGCCGGGAGACCGTGATCACGGCCCTGCCGCTTTATCACATCTTCGCCCTGATGGCGAATTGCCTCCTGTTCTTGAAGATCGGCGCTAAGAATGTGCTGATCGCCAATCCGCGCGATATTCCGGGCTTCGTCAAGGAGCTGAGGAAATATCCGTTCACCGCCATCACCGGCGTCAATACTCTGTTCAATGCGCTGCTGAACAATCCGGACTTCGCCAGGCTCGACTTCTCGCATCTGCGTATTTCGCTCGGCGGCGGCATGGCCGTGCACGAGGCAGTGGCGAAGCGCTGGCAGGAAGTGACAGGTCACACTCTGGTCGAAGCCTATGGGCTGACAGAGACTTCGCCGGCTGTCACCGTCAATCCGCTGCGGCTCGAAGCCTATAACGCCTCGATCGGCCTGCCGCTGCCGTCCACCGAGATCTCCATCCGCGACGATGCCGGGCACGAGCTGCCGCTGGGCGAAGCCGGCGAGCTTTGCGTCCGCGGCCCGCAGGTCATGGCCGGCTATTGGAACCTTCCCGAGGAGACAGAGAAGGTGATGTTTCCGGACGGCTTTCTGCGGACCGGCGATATCGCCAACGTCGATCCGCAAGGCTTCATCCGCATCATCGACCGCAAGAAGGACATGATCCTGGTCTCTGGCTTCAATGTCTATCCAAACGAGATCGAGGACGTGGTGCAGAGCCATCCTGGCGTTTTGGAGGTTGGCGCGGTCGGCGTGCCGGACCCTTATTCCGGCGAAGCCGTCAAGGTGGTGGTGGTCCGAAAGGACCCGATGCTGACGCCGGAGGTGCTGCTATCCTTCTGCCATCAGAACCTGACCGGCTATAAGGTGCCGCGCCATGTCGAGTTCCGCGATTTTCTGCCGAAGTCGAATATCGGCAAGATCCTGCGGCGCGAGCTGCGGCAGCACCTTTGAGGCGGACCGGCTGGAAGCGTCAGTGTAGATTGCGCCCGTGAATTGCGATTACGACTTCATCATCGTCGGCTCGGGCTTTGGCGGCAGCGTTTCGGCCCTGCGGCTGAGCGAAAAGGGCTACCGCATCGGCGTCATCGAGATGGGGCGGCGCTGGTCGCCCGAGACGCTGCCGAAGACGACGTGGAACCTGCGGCGCTGGCTCTGGCGGCCGGCGCTAGGGTTGCGCGGCTTTTTCAGTATCCGCTTTTTCCGGCATGTGATGGTGCTGCACGGCAATGCCGTCGGCGGTGGCTCGATCACCTATGCCAACACGCTGCTGGAGCCGCCGCCGAGCGTTTGGAGCGAAGGGAGTTGGGCGGGGTTGGAGCCCTGGACCGAGGTTCTGCCGCGCCATTACGAGACCGCCAAGCGGGTGCTCGGCGTGACGACCAACCGCATCCTTGGCCCAGCCGATGAGAAGCTGCGCGTGATGGCGGAGCGGGTTGGAGCCAGCGAAAGCTTCTACCCGACCGAGGTCGCAGTCTATTTCAGCAAGGATGACGATAAGCCAGGAACGGAGCATCCCGACCCCTTCTTCGGCGGCGAAGGCCCGCCCCGGCGGTCCTGCATCGGCTGTGGCGGCTGCATGGTAGGCTGCCGGTATGGCGCGAAGAATACGCTCGACCAGAACTATCTCTATCTGGCGGAAAAGCACGGGGCACGGGTGCTTGCCGAAACCAAGGTCGTCGATGTGCGGCCGATCGGCAATTCTGCGGATGGGGCGGATGGCTACGAGGTCCAGACCGTCCCGATGGGCAGGCTCTTCGGCCGCCGCAAGACGCTGACCTGCCGCGGCATCGTCTTCGCTGCCTCTTCGCTCGGCACGCAGGATCTGCTGATGCGGCTCAAGGAGAAAGGCTCTCTGCCCCGGATTTCCGATGTCATCGGCAGGCATGTACGCACCAATGCGGAGTTGCTCATCGGGGTGCGCTATCCCGGCACGGATGAGGATCTCTCGAGCGGTATCGCCATCGGCTCCGGCATTCGGCTCAGCGAAAATC
Organism: uncultured Alphaproteobacteria bacterium; assembly: GCA_963798805.1. Taxonomy (GTDB): domain Bacteria; phylum Pseudomonadota; class Alphaproteobacteria; order Rhizobiales; family Rhodomicrobiaceae; genus CAVZCK01. The sequence goes on along the minus strand of CAWCVC010000008.1, from coordinate 218,427 downwards.
TGAACATCCAGGCGACGCGCTATCCGCGCGGCTCAGACGCCATCGGGCTGCTCGGCACCGTGCTGACGCACTATGTCCCCGGCCCGGCGCGGATTCTCGTCTGGCTGACGACTTTGGTGCGCCTGCTCCTGACGCGGCCGATCACCACGCTGCGCACGCTGCTTCCCTTCGGCTTCGCGCGCGAGACTGTTGTCCTCCTGTGCATGCAGAACCTTGAGGGCGAGTTGCGCATGCGCCTGAAGCGCACCTGGTACTGGCCGCTCCGCAAGTCGCTCGCGACCGAAGGCGCGCCCATCCCGGCGAGCATTCCGGCCGCGAACGCATTCGCGGTGAAGGCGGCGAGAGCGACGGGCGGCGTCGCGGCGACGGCCATTACCGAGATCCTCTTCAATATTCCATCGACGGCCCACTGTATGGGCGGCGCCGTCATGGGTGCCTCGCCGGCCGAAGGCGTCTGCGACGGCCGCAACCGGGTTTTCGGCTATCGCAATATGCTCGTCTGCGACGGCTCGGTGCTATCGGCCAATCTCGGCGTCAATCCGAGCCTGACGATCACGGCGCTCGCCGAGCACGCGATGAGCCATATTCCGGCGGCCAAGGATCAGGACTGGGGAATGGGAGCGGGAAAGCCATGACCGAATTGCTGATGGGCGCTGAGACGACACCCGCCGACATGCTTGCCAGCGCATTCGAGGCGCAAAGGGAGGCGTTCCAGCGCAGCGCTCCCGCAGACTACGACCAACGCGTCGAGGCACTGAAGACGCTGCAATCGGTGATCCTTCGGCGCGAGGACGAAATCGTGGCCGCGGTGAATATCGATTTCGGCAATCGCGCGCGCCAAGAGACTCAGCTTCTCGAGATCTTTCCGATCGTGGAGGAAATCCGCCACATCAGGCGGCATCTGAAAGGCTGGATGCGGCCCCGCTCGGCCTTCTCGAACTGGCCGCTGCTGCCGAGCCAGACGCGCATTATTTACCAGCCTCTCGGCGTCATCGGCATTGTCGCGCCCTGGAACTATCCGGTGCATCTGACCCTGCTGCCGCTCGCCAATGCGCTTTCCGCCGGCAACCGCGTTATGCTCAAGCCTTCGGAGCTGGCGCCCGCGACGGCGGCGCTGATGGCCAGGATGATGGCCGAGAGCTTCCCTCCGGAGCAGGTGGCCGTCATCGAGGGAGGGCCAAATATCGCGGCGGCGTTTTCGGCGCTGCCTTTTGATCATCTGCTCTTTACCGGCTCGACGCGCATCGGCCGGCAAGTGATGCTCGCCGCCGCGAACAATCTGACCCCGGTGACGCTGGAACTCGGCGGCAAGTCGCCCGCTCTCGTTCATCCGGATTTCCCGCTGGACATCGCCGCCGACCGCATCTCATCGGCCAAGCTGCTCAATGCCGGCCAGACCTGCGTCGCTCCGGATTACGCGCTGATCCCTGAGGAGAAGCTGGAGGCTTTCGTTGCCGCGTCGCAAAGCGCAGTTGCGAAGCGCTATCCGCGCCTCGCCGGCAATCCCGACTACACCCATATGATCCATGCCGCCGGCTGGCGCCGCATGGCTGAGCTGGTCGATGACGCGCGGTCCAAGGGGGCGCGCATTATCGAGGTCAATCCGGCCGCGGAGAGTTTTACGGCCGAGAACCGCGTCTTTCCCCCGACTCTCATCCTCGACGTGAGCGATCGGATGCGCGTCATGCAGGAGGAGATCTTCGGGCCGGTGCTGCCGATCCTGCCCTATCGTTCGCTGGATGAGGCCATCGCCGGCATCAATGCCGGCCCGCGTCCTCTCGCGCTCTATTATTTCGACAATGACCGCGCGCGGATCGATACCGTCCTGGAGCGCACCATTTCCGGCGGCGTGACCATCAACGACTGCATGCTGCATGTGGCGCAAAGCCATTTGCCGTTCGGCGGCGTCGGCCAAAGCGGCATGGGCGCCTATCACGGCTTTGCCGGCTTCGAGACCTTCTCGCGCAAGAAAGGCGTTTTCATCGAGAACGGCCTCACCGGCCGCACGCTCGACCGCCTGCTCCGGCCGCCTTACAGCCGCTGGTCGGACCGGCTGATCCGCTTTCTCCTCGGCTCGGCGGGCGGACGCGCCAAATCCGCAAAGCGGTAATGGTTCGGCTGCTGCGCCACTGCATATTCATCCTCGAGTTCTCGATCGATCCGCTGTTATGGCGGCGCGGCGCGCCTCAAAAATCACGCGACCTTGACCATCCGGGGAGTAGGAATCCGCCTCCCGACAGCAGGCGCTCTATATGGCTGATTGCGCCTCCGGGATGAGGCGAACCGGCGATGTCGGCGTATAGATGACGAGACGCAGATCAGGTGCACCCTCGAGAACGAAGGCGGCGTGCACGAATTCCACTTGGCCGATTTGCGCGTGCCTAAAGCGCTTCACGCCTTCCCCGCGCCCATAGACATCCTGGCGCGGCCACCATTGATTGAATTCGGGGCTGGTTCCGCAAAGTTCGGCGATCAGCGCCTCGAAAGCCGGATCGTTGCCGGCGCGGCCGTAATCCAGCCGGAATTTCGCCAGAGCGCGCCGCGCATCGCGCTCCCAGTCGACAATCATCTGCCGATAGGACGGCTCGGTAAACAGCAGCCGCAGCATGTTCCGCCGCTCTGGCAGCAGCAGGCCGAAATCGCCGAACATCGCAGCCGCCGCCTTGTTCCAGGCGATCACATCCCAAAGCGCGGTCTTGACATAGGCGGGGTTGGGCAGGCTCTCCAGCGTCGCCGCCATCTCGGGTGAAAGCTGCGCGATCGCCTGGGGAGCAAGCGGCGGCGGGCGGTGCTGCGCCAGGGCGAACAGATGGCTGCGCTCGGCGCCGTCGAGGCGGAAGGCGCGGCAGATGCGCTCGAGAAAATCAGCGGAGACCTGAATATCGCGCCCCTGCTCGAACCAGGTGTACCAGGTGACGCCGACACCGGCGATCTGCGCCACCTCCTCACGCCGGAGACCCGGTGTTCGCCGCCTTGCACCGCGAGGTAGGCCGACCGTCTCCGGTTCGGTTCTTTCGCGGCGGTTGCGAACGAATTCGGCGAGGGCGCGGCGGTTATCGGTGCGGGCGAGGTTCACCATGGCGACAGCATATTGGACTGAGTAATAGGATAAACTCTTATCTACTACTATAACAGGATCATCACCATTCTGCATCTGACCAAAATCCGCGGACAGCAATTTCCGCAAATGGAGGCAGAATGGCCGAAGCAATTACACCATCCCTCGCGTGCCCAGAGAAATCGCGATCCGCATACTGGCGGCGCCGGCTCAGCCTCGCCGTCATGCTCAGCGGCACCTTCATGACGATCATGGACGTTTTCATCGTCAATGTCGCCATCCCGAGCATCCGTCGGGATCTCACCGCCAGCTTTGCGCAGGTGGAACTCATCGTCGCGGGTTATGGGCTGACCTATGCGGTCATGCTGATTACCGCCGGGCGTCTCGGCGACATCTTCGGGCGGCGGCGAATGTTCATGATCGGGCTCGCCAGCTTTACCGCTGCATCGGCGCTTTGCGGTCTGGCGCCTACTTCAGGGCTGCTGGTCGCGGCGCGGCTTCTGCAGGGGCTCGCCGCCGCGATCCTGTTCCCGCAGGTCTTTTCTCTCATCCGGGTGACATTCAGCGACGCCCAGGAGCGCGCCGCCGCATTTTCGCTCATGGGCGTGGCGATCGGAATTGCCTGCATCGCCGGGCAGCTCCTCGGCGGCCTGATCGTCGAAGCCGATTTCTGGGGACTTGCCTGGCGGCCGGTGTTCCTGATCAACGTTCCAATCGGCCTTGCCGCATTCGCCGCCGCGCCGCTCGTAATCGAGGAATCCCGCTCGCCGGAAGGCCGGCGCATCGACGCCGCCGGCATTCTCCTGAGCGCCCTCGGGCTCGGCCTGCTACTTTATCCGCTCATTGAGGGACGCGAACAGGGATGGCCGCTCTGGTCGCTGCTCATGCTTGGGGCGTCGCTCCCGGTGCTTGCCATCTTCGGCTTTCATCAGCACGCGAAATCGCGGCGCAAAGCGTCGCCGCTTCTGGAGACCAGCCTGTTTCGTGATCGCGCGTTTGCGTTCGGTGTGTTGATCGTGCTGATTTTCTATTCGACGCTCAATTCCACCTATCTCTCCTTCGCGCTGCTTGTACAGATCGGGCTCGGACGCAACTCGCTCGATGCCGGACTGATCCTCGCCGCCAATGCGTTGACCTTCATGCTGTCGTCCATTGCCGCGGGGTGGCTGCGGCCAGAGAGGCGGCGGATTGCACTGGCGGGAGGCGGAGCCATTTGCGTGCTGGCAAATCTTTCCATGGTGGCGACCGCCACGTGGCGGATGCCGCTCGATGCCGAGGCGTTCGTGCCTGCGCTCATCATTTGGGGCATCGGCGAGGGCCTTGTGATGACGCCGCTCTTCAATGCTATTCTCACCGGCGTCGATGAGCGCCATGTGGGCTCCGCATCGGGCATGCTGAGCACGATGCAGCAGGTCGGCGGCGCATTCGGCGTGGCGGCGGTCGGCATTCTCTTCTTCGCCGCCCTCGATCATGCCCGCTTGCTCGGCCTGAGCGGCGCCGCTGCCTATGCCGACGCCTTCATTGCCGCTTCGCTCTACGGCGCCGTGGCCGCGGCGATCACTTGCGCTCTGCTGTTCATACTGCCGAAGGCGCAGCCGGTTCATGTGCCGGCGCAGCGAGTAAGGTGAGGCTGGCATCGAAGCCAGCCTATCGCCCCGCAGCCCTTAAATGCGCTGCGAGCATGGCCCTGAGCTCGGCAACTGCGCTCGAACGGATCGATCTGTCGTCGTCAGCCTTGAGCATGGCGGCTCGACATTCAGAGCGGCACGCTATCCATGCCTCTGTCACCCTATGACCGCGAAAGCCTGGTCGCCAGGGCAGCCGAGCTGGGCAGGGCCTTTGCGGAAGCCGGCATGCTAATCGTCCCCGCAAGGGTAGCTTTCTCGCGCGACGGACGCGACCGGCTTTCACAAGCCGTCGACAGCCCGATGAAGCTGCCCGACGGCGGGCTGCCCAAAGGATGGTCCGAGCTTGCTCCCGAGATCGCGCAGCTGCCCGCCGGGGTGACCATCACCAAGCGGCAATGGAGCGCCTTTTTCGGGACCGAGCTCGACCTGCAATTCCGGCGGCGCGGTATCAAGACCGTCGTGATCTGCGGCATCGCCACGAATTTCGGCGTCGAGTTCGACCGCGAGAGATGGCTGGCAGCTCGGCTATGAGGTGGTGATCGCCGAGGATGCCTGCAGCCCGATCGATCCCGACATGCATCAATTCGCGATCGAGAGGACGCTGCCACGCGTTTCGCGCATCCGCCGAACCTCCGAAATTATCGAAGCAATTCACCAGGCCGCCTGAGGCACTCGCGGCCACAAGCTATGAAACCAAATGCTGCGGCCGCCCCTGCATGAAAAGCTCGATATTCTCGACAACCTGGGCGGCGAGGAACCGGATCGCCTCGCGGCTCGACCAGGCGACATGCGGCGTGAGAATGAAATTCGGGTAGGTAAGCAGCCGCATGAGCGGATGATCCGGCGGCGGCGGTTCGACGGTGGCGACATCGAAGCCGGCGCCGGAAATCTGCCCCGATTCCAGTGCGCGCCCCAGAGCCTCTTCATCGACAAGCCCGCCGCGCGCGGTGTTGATCAGCACCGGCTTACGCTCCATCAGCGCGAACTCCGGATCGCCGATCAGATTCCGCGTCGAAGGCATCAGCGGCGCGTGCAGCGTCAGCACATCGCTGATGCGCAGCACCTCCTCGAACGGCGTATAGAGCGGCCCCATGCCCTCGACGCCCTTATAGGTCGAGAACAGCACCCGCATCCGGAACGCTCGGGCGATATCGGCAACCGCTTGTCCGAGCACGCCGTCGCCGATGATGCCGATCGTGGAGCCGGCGAGGTCGTTGACCGGATAGTCGAAATAGCAGAACTGTCCGGCGCGCTGCCAGCCGCCGTCAACGACCGACTGCCGGTAGGCGAAGATGTTCCGCCGGAGCGCCAGGATCAGCGCGAAAGTGTGCTCCGGCACCGTCGTCGTTGCGTAATTCCGGATGTTCGAGACCTTGATGCCGCGCTCGGCGCAGGCTTTCAGGTCGATGACATCGTAGCCGGTCGCCGCAACCGCGATGAAGCGCAGCTTGGGTGCGGCGGCGATGGTTTCCGCTGAAAACGGCACCTTGTTGGTGACCGCGATATCAGCGTCGGCGACGCGCCCGGCGATCTCCTCTCGCTTGGTTGAATTGTAGACGACCAGCTCATGTGGGAAGCTGAAAGGCGGAAGATCGATTTCCGGCGGCAAGGTTGCGCGGTCGAGAAAGACGATGCGAGTTTTGGTCGTGTTCAATGTGTGCCCCTTGCTGTCTGTCGGACGCCGGGCAACGGGCGGCGGGATGAGCCCGGCTCCGCGCTGACGCCTCCATGTTGAGCGTGGACGGTTGCGAATTTGGCGGTCCATGATAGCAGCTTCGCCGGACTCGGCGAGAGCGCGGGGGCCTCATGCGTTCTCAGATCTTCTCCGGCGCCCCCGGTTGCTTGAGCGGATGAGCGTCGGCTATCCGCTCGTCAGCGAGGCAGCGCTCGACGATGCGCTTCACGGTCGGATGCTTGTCGAGATTGCCGCCGAAATGGCGCGTGCCGACGCTGTGGCTGACGAGGCAGATGTCGGCGATGGTGATGCTGTCGCCGTGGCAGAATTCGCCGGTCGCTTTATCCCGCGTGAGCCGCGCTTCATAGGCGTCGAACCCGGCCATCATCCAGTGCAGACCCCACTCATTCACCTGTTCCGGGCTCGCGCCGAGGGCCGAGACAAGATAATTGCGCACGCGCGGCACGATCAGCGGATGGCCGTCGGCAATCGTCATCTGCGCCAGGGCGCGCACCCGCGCCCGGCCGTCCGCGTCCCTCGGCAGCAGCGGCGGTTCGGGATAGCGCTCTTCGAGATATTCCATGATCGGCAGCGACTGGTCGAGGCTGGTGCCATCGTCGAGCACGAGCACGGGCAGTGCGCCCATCGGATTGATGGCGCGGAACTCGGGCTTCAGCTGCTCGCCGGCATGAAGGTCGACCACGACCGGCTCATAGATCAGCCCCTTCAGATTGAGCGCCATACGGACGCGGAATGTGGCGAGCGAGCGCCAATTTGTGAACAGCTTCATCTTTCCTCCCCAAATTCGCCGTCCCAGGATCAATTGTCGATCGCTGCGCGTGCCGATGTGATCAAATTCACTTCTTAACCCTTGCGCTGATCCGGTCGCCATTGGCTCGGCCGATGAGCGCGGCCCTTCCACATGCCGCCCCGTCCCCGCGCATATTGATAGGCGGAATTGAGGGTGAATGTCAGGTACAGAGCGGCAATGAATGGCAATGCCACCCCCCAAAGAGGCGAAACGCGATAAAATCGCAGCAGGGGCTGAAAAGCCAGAGCCATAAGCGCCCACGCCAAAGCGCCGAAGAGTTGGGCGAGACCGGTTCCGAGCAGGGCGAAGAGGGGCGGCACGAGAAACGTCAACGCCATCCCCGCGACGACGCCGGCGAGCAGAATCGGTGAATAGTGAAGCTGATCATAGGCTGAGCGGGCGACCATCTGCCAAATGTCGACGATCCGCGGATAGGGGCGCAGGCTGTGGGCGCGTTCCGTCAGGCCAAGCCAGATGGGACCGACGGGTTTCAGCCTTTTTCCCAGCGCGCAGTCATCGATCAGAGAACCGCGGATCGCCTCGATGCCCCCCGCTTCTGCGAGCGCATCGCGCCGCACCAGCATGCACCCGCCTGCGGCTGCGGCCGTTCCGCTGCCGGCGCGATTCACCCAGGCGAACGGATAAAGCATCTGGAAGAAAAACACGAAGGCGGGGATGAGGCTCCGCTCGGCGGGGCTCTCGCAGCGCAGCTTCACCATCAAGGAGGTCAACGCGTATCGATGTGCCTCTGCCCGTGCAACGAGGTGGCGCAGGGCATCACCGGAAAAAGCGATATCGGCGTCGGTGAAGAGCAGATAACGGGGTGGCTCCGGCAAAGCCGCGGCATGATCGACGCCTTGCTTCATCGCCCATAGCTTGCCCGCCCATCCGGGCGGCAGTGGGCGGCCTGCGAGCACTTCCAATCGCTCCGGCGTCTCGGCTTGGTCCGCCGCCGTGCGCGCGATTGTCGCGGTTCCGTCGGTGCTTTGATCGTCGACGAGGATCACGGCGAAGGAACCGGGATAGTCCTGGCCGAGAAGCGAGCCGAGGCTCTCAGCAATCACCTCCGCCTCGTTGCGCGCCGGGACGACCGCCACCACGCGAGGCCAGGATGCGGGTTCCGCCGCGCTATCCCGGTCATCGCGCACGAATGCGAGCCAAAAGCCGCCGCGCGCGAAAATCAGATAGAGCCAGATTGCAAGCACGGCCGATGCAAATGCCAAGCTGGCGGTCATTCTCAAAACACCCGTTTAGCCGCTCGCGCGCGCCTTTATAGCGTGATCGGCCAGCGTCTTGCCCAGCGACCAGATCGCGCCGGGAACACGGTGAGCGTCCGCGATAACGGCCTCGAAGCCGCGTTCGACCCACTCGCAGTCGGCGTCCGAGATGATCAGAGGCGGTAGAATCTTGATCGTGTGGATACCATGTCCGGCGACCTGGGAAAGGATCTTATGGTCCTTGAACAGGGGAATAGTAATGAGCTGACAGAACAAACCGCTATTCACGGCTTCGAGCGCATTCCAGGACATCTTCAGCTTGAACGAGCGCGGCGCTCCGAACTCGATGCCGATCATCAGGCCTTTGCCGCGTACCGTCTTTACCAGCTCATGGCGGCGCGCCATATCCTCGAACGCGCCGATGAGGCGTTCGCCTTGCCGCGCGGCATTTTCGATCAGCCGCTCCTCATCGATGATCTGAAGCGCGGCGATCCCCGCAGCCATCGCCAGATCGTTCTTCGCAAACGTCGAGCCGTGCACGACGGCCCGGTCCATCCGGCTGAACACCTTGTCGAAGACCCGTTTTCGGGTCAATACCGCACCGACAGGCACCTGTCCGCCTGAGAGGGACTTCGCCAGCAAGACCATGTCGGGCTCGACGCCCCAATGCTCGATGGCGAGAAAGCGGCCCGTGCGGCCGATACCCGTCTGGATCTCGTCCGCGACGAACAGCGTTCCATATTTACGGCAAAGCTCTTGCACGCCAGGTAGATAGTCGTCCTCCGGCAAGTTCACGCCCTTACCCTGAATAGGCTCGACGACAAATGCAGCGACCCGCCGCGAAGCAAGAGCTGCGTCAAGCGCGGCGAGGTCGTTAAAGGGGATCTCGGTGCAATCCGGCAGTAGTGGGCCGAAACCGCTACGGAAAATGTCGTCGCCATTGAGCGACAGTGCGCCGTAAGAGAGGCCGTGGAAGGCATGACCGCAATACACGATGCCGGGCCGCCCGGTGGAGGCGCGGGCAAACTTCAGTGCGGCCTCGATGCACTCCGTGCCCGAATTGGCGAAAAAGACCTTATCGAGGAAAGGCACCCGGCGAAGCAGCCTCTCGGCGAGTATGCCCGCCAGTGCCGACACATCCATCTGCACGAGATTGGGGAGGTCACTGTCGAGGACGGCCTTCAGCGTGTCGCGCAAGACGGGATGGTTGCGGCCGATGGCAAAGGCGCCAAAGCCGCTCAAGAGGTCGAGATACCGGTTGCCGTCCCGATCGTAGAGATACTGTCCATGGCCGCTGCGGAAGCCGACATCGTAGCCGATGGTCTTGAGGACCCGGACCATCTGCTCGTTGAGATGGCGCGTGTGCAGTGCGTAGCGCTCTGCTTCGCGCTCTTTGAACAATGTGGCGATATCATTTTCGCTCACGCTTTTCTCCCGGCAATCGGCGCAAGACTTACACCCCTGGGCGCGAACGGAAAAACGGTGAACGTCTTTCTCTCGCCGACTTCTCCAACCATATGTCGATGCGCCGGATTTCGTAAAATCATAGATATGGGAGAACGTATTGACAAATCCACCTGCGCTATAAAACGCCGCTCCGGGGGAACTTTGCTCAGTACCGCCGTTTCGCCTACCGAAAACCGCCGGAAGTATCCCTTAGCGATCAGGAACATGTACGTGTCGAAACCCGGCAAGGATCACTGAGTTCACCTTCATACGGCGCCAGGCGCCATCGCCGGGGATGGTCCAACACAATTTAGGGATCAGACGAACGGAATATGTTAAGGGCAGTCATTGTACGAATTGTGGGTTTCTGCACACAATATGCGTGGCCGGTTATCGCGGCGGCCGTGTTGCTGGCCGCCTTATCGGGTGGCTATGCGGCCCAGCACTTCGCCATCGACACCAACATCGAGAAGCTGATCTCGGACAAGCTCCCATGGCGTCAGCGTGAGATAGCTTACGATGAAGCCTTTCCCCAGCGGAATGGCACGATCCTTGTCGTGATCGACGCGCGGACGCCGGAGATGGCCGAAGCTGCGGCGAATATATTGGCGCAACACCTGTCGCAAGAGCACTCCTATTTTACCTCCGTTCGTCAGCCCGAAGGGGGGCCCTTCTTTCGGCAGAACGGGCTTCTGTTCGAAAGCACCCAGCAGGTGGCCCGGACGACCCATGAATTGATGGCGGCAAGACCGCTTCTTGCTACTCTGGCTTCGGATCCGTCTCTCAGAGGCGTGCTGGACGGTCTCGCCATCGGCGTCGGCGGCGTTCAAGCGGGGCAAATGAAGCTCGATAATCTTATTCGCCCGATGACGATGGCCGCGGATACGGTGGAAAATGGTCTGGCTGGCCGTCCCGCAAGCTTTTCATGGCTCGTTCTGATGAACGGCAAGCCGGCGACCGCCAGCGATTTACGCCGCTTCATCGAGGTAAAGCCGATTCTGGACTTCAACGCCCTGGAGCCAGGCCTTGCGGCCTCGACAGCGATCAGGAGGGCCGCGACCGACCTGAAGCTGGACGAGAAATTCGGTGCCCGCGTGCGGCTGACCGGGGATGTGGCGATTGCCGATGAGGAATTCGGGTCTCTGAAGCAAGGGGCATTGCTGAATGGCACCCTGACGATCCTCGTCGTCCTGATCATCCTGTGGCTGGCCTTGCGATCGGGAAAAATCATCCTGGGTGTCTTTTTCAGTCTGATCGTCGGTCTCGCCATGACAGCAGCGCTCGGTCTCCTGATGGTCGGGGCGTTCAACCTCATATCGATCGCCTTTGCCGTCTTGTTCGTCGGGATAGGGGTCGATTTCGGACTTCAGTTCAGCGTGCGCTATCGGGCCGAGCGTCACGATTACGATAATGTCGACCTCGCCTTACGCAGCGCTGCCACCAAGGCGGGAGGGCCCCTGGCGCTGGCTGCGGCTGCAACAACGGCCGGGTTCTTCTCATTCCTGCCGACGGCCTATAAAGGTCTTTCCGAATTGGGATTGATCGCGGGATCGGGCATGGTGATTGCGTTCATCACCAGCATCACTCTTCTGCCCGCGCTGCTGCATCTTTTTAATCCTCCGGGTGAGCCAAACCCGGTCGGCTTCCGCTGGCTGGCGCCCCTCGACTATTTCCTGGAGCGCCGCCGCATCCCGGTGATTGTCGGCACGTTATCTGTCGTCATCCTCGGTTCGCCGCTGCTTTATTTCCTGCGCTTCGATTCCAATCCGCTCAATCTGCGCAACCCTAAAACCGAATCCATTTCAACGTTCCTCGAGCTGAGGAAGGATCCGAGAACAAGCAGCAGCTCGATCGAGGTCCTTGCGCCCTCGCTTCAGCAGGCGGATGCCATCGGCCAGCGTCTAGAAAAGTTGCCAGAGGTTCTGCGCACGATGACGCTGTCAAGCTTCGTGCCTGGCGATCAGCAGCGGAAACTCGCCTTGATTCACCGCGCCGCCGCGGCCCTGAACCCGGTGCTCAATCCGCCGCAGACCAAATTGGCACCGACGGATGCCGAGAATGTCGAGGCTCTGAGATCCGCAGCCGGCCAGCTCGACCAGGTCGCGAGCGATAAGGAGGGTCCCGGCGCGACAGCAGCAAAACGGCTTTCGGGCTTGCTTTCAAGGCTTGCGAGCGCGAATCAGGCCGCCCGGGGCAGGGTCGAAGCGGCCATTATTCCTTCACTCAAGGTTGCGCTCGATGACCTGCGCGACAGTCTGAAGGCGCAATCCATCACGTTGAAAACACTGCCGCCTGATCTGGTGAGGGACTGGACGACGCCCGATGGACGGGCGCGCGTCAATGTCGCGCCCAAGGGCGATCCGGCAGACAACGAGACTTTGCGGCGTTTTGCGACAGCCGTGCTTGCGGTCGAGCCGACTGCCACGGGTGCGCCAGTCACAATCCTGGAGGCAGGACACACAATCGTCTGGGCATTCATCGAAGCCGGACTTTGGGCTCTTCTATCGATCACAGTTCTCTTATGGATAGCGTTGCGGCGGTTCGGAGATGTCCTCTTGACGCTTGTGCCGCTAATCCTTGCCGGTGTGGTCACGCTGGAGCTGTGCGTGCTGATCGACATGCCGCTCAATTTCGCCAATATTATCGCGCTGCCACTTTTGCTCGGCGTCGGCGTCGCCTTCAAAATCTACTACATCACCGCATGGAGAAGCGGCAAAACCCGCCTCCTGCAATCCACGCTCACACGCGCCGTGGTTTTCAGCGCGCTCACAACGGCAACAGCATTCGGCAGCCTGTGGTTCTCGAACCATCCAGGCACGTCAAGCATGGGCAAATTACTTGCGCTGTCGCTAGTGTGCACGATGGCCGCGGCCGTGCTCTTTCAACCGGTTCTGATGGGCCCCCCCCGTAACCCGACAGCCGATGCCTGAGCTTTCGGACAAACATCTTTCGGGTTCACGGCAGGCTCGGACTCATCCTTCGGAGGGGTGACGCGGGTCCAGTTTTCGCCACCGCAAAGGATTCCCCAGACGCAGCCCTCTATCCGCAGAACGTCGTCTTTGACGAGGCTTATGTTAGACGTATATGTCTTGCCGTTCTCCGCATTATAGACTTCCCCCTCCCAGCGATTGGGTTCGGTCTGCTTCATGTTGATAAGAATGGGCATGCCGATAATCGAGCGGCTGCGCTTTGCCGGGTCGGGATTATTCTCGTCCGTGCCTGGATTCTTGGCCCATGCGATGACACCCCAGAGCGCGTCCCCGCAGGGTGCGATCAGAATCCGGGCGGTGCCATCCGCCACCAGCCATTCGCCGGTAGGGCCAGCGGTCTGATCCGCGGCAGCGGCCGGGTTGATCAAAAAGGCCAACAGAATGACCGGTAGAAAATAGCGCTGACATATCTGCATTGTTACTCGCTCGTTTCACGATGATGTGCGGCTTTGGTCAGTGAGACGCAACGCCGCGATGGGCGAAGAGTTCACAAGCTACGGAACCGGCGACAGCTGCGCACGCCGATCTCGCCATGAAGATGGGGCTTTCTGACGACATACAAATTGAGGTTGCGCTGGCGGCGGCATATCGCCGCGAAATCGCCTGATCGATCACATCTTTATGGTCGGCCGGAACAAATTGAGATCCGAGGGGCTCCTGCATTGGTTTGCTGCAAGGCTCTCCGTGGCGCTCGGTGATGGTGACGATGTGGAGATCTTGCTGTTCCTTGTTGGAAGCAAGCCGATTAATAGATCGTAGGCACGGGTTTGATGAGTGAGGTAGCCGCCAATTTATTGGATAGGGATGTTGTTTCGCAACGGGACCATACGGCCTCCCACGCCTTCAGAGTGGCGGTTTTCATGCGCGAGGAGGTGGCGCGCTGCCGCCATTGGGCGCATGCGTTCGCAGACGGGCGCAAGGATCACCGCTATTACGAGCTGGTCGAGGACACCATCCAGCCGGAATTTGATTTCCGCTATTTCGTCATCCAGGATGAAAGCGGTGAGGTGCGGGCGGTCCAGCCGTTCTTCCTGCTCAATCAGGACATGCTCGCCGGCACCAGTGGCTGGCTCAAGACATCGGCGGACTTCATTCGCCGTGTCTGGCCACGCTTTATGCTGCTGCGGACGCTGATGGTGGGATGCGCTGCGGGTGAGGGCCATCTCGATGGCACCGCAGAATTGCCACGCTCTGTGCTCGCAAGGCTATTGGCGACCGAAATCGCCGGCCACGCTCGCGATCTTGGGGCCCGCCTCATCGTACTGAAGGAATTCCCGGCGGCCGATCGCGGCGTGCTGGAGTGCTTCTTGGTGCACGGCTATACGCGCGTGCCGAGCATGCCGATGACCCTTGTCAGCATCGACTACGCAAATTTCGACGACTACATGCAGAAGGTCCTGAGCCGGAAGACTCGTGCCAAACTCCGTTCCAAATTCAGAGCTACGGAGCGGGCGGCGTCGTTGAGCATGAACGTCGTTCGCGATATCACGCCGATCATAGATGACGTCTATCCGTTTTATCTGAGCGTCTATGAGCGGTCCTCACTTCGTTTCGAGAAGCTTACAAAGGATTATTTTTGTCAGATCGGCCGCAGAATGCCTGACAAGGTCAGGTTTTTCGTCTGGCGGAACGAGGGTAAAATCGTTGCCTTTGGCCTTTGCATGATTGAAGGCGATTCACTTTGCGCAGAATATATCGGTTTCGATTACGAGGTCGCATTTAAGTTAAATTTATATTACATTGCCATTCGCGACGTTATGGGATGGGCGATAGCAAATGGCTATAAGTCCTATCGTAGCACCGGCCTCAATTACGAACCAAAATTCAATTTCCGATATCTGCTCGATCCTCTCGATCTATACGTGAAACATACATCGAAAAGCTTAAATTTTCTGTTAAAATACATCCTCCCGCTGGTGGAACCGACGCGCTACGATAAAATCCTGCCGAAGTTTTCAAATTATGACGAGCTCCGCCCACCGAAATCTTGAAGGCTGACGACAATCAGGCGCTCGCCTCGTCCAGATGCTCGGCAATAATGTCGACGAGGCTGGCGAGCCCGCCCTCCCATTTCCAATGCGCCTTGCTCTCATCCATAGTGAGGCGGCAATTGGAGCAGGATGACACCATCGCCTTGGCGCCTGTCTCCTCGACCTGATCCATCTTGATCTTGAACACCTTGTGGCGAAGCTCCGCTGCGCGTCCGATCGCCTGCACGCCGCCCCCGCCGCCGCAGCACCAATTGTAATTGCCGGTCGGCGTCATTTCGCGAAAATCCTGCGCGAAATCCCGGAGCAGATAGCGGGCGTCCTCCGTTGCGCCGCCGCGCCGCGAGATCTGGCAGGGATCGTGATAGGTGATCGATTCGGCCATCGGCTTCAGCTTGAGGCGGCCTTCTCGCTTGAGCTGGGCGAGAAACTCAGTGATGTGAAGCACCGCGAAGGGAAGCGGCCGGCCGAGCATATTCGCGCCCGACCAGCGCAGGACGCCGAAGGCGTGGCCGCATTCGGGAATGATCACCGTCTTGGCGCCGACGCTTTCAGCCGCCTGGACGATGCGCTGGACCATCAGCTTGGCGATGTCGGCCTTGCCGGCGAGATAGCCGAAATTCGTGGCCTCGTAGCCCTTGCTGTTGAGGGTCCAGTCGACGCCCGCGTGGTTGAGGAGCTTCGCCATCGCCACGACAGAGTTGGGATATTTCATCATCTCGATCGACGAAACCGTCAAAAGCACGTCCGCCTTGTCCTTATCGAGCGCGATCGGGACCTCGTTCTCGTCCTCCAGCCATTCGAGCCGCTCACGCAGCTTTTCGGCGGTCACGCCCAGCGGGCTGCCGTGGTCGCGTGAATTGTCGGCGGCTGCGAGCAGATCCTCCGGGCCGAGCCCTGCCGCCACGAAGGCCTGCCGGGCACGTCCGACGATGGAGGCGATATCGATGCCCATCGGGCAGACCGTCGTACAGCGGCCGCACATGGTGCAGGTGTCGAAGAGCAGCTCTTCCCAGTCCTTGAGGTCGTCCCGGTTGATGCGCGGCGCGAGCCCCAGCCAGGAGAGCGGCCATTTCTGCCGGCGATAGGCTTTGGCGATCGGAAAGAGCTTGTAAGCCGGCGTATGTCTCGGATTGCCGGATGCTTCATAGAAGTGGCAGGCTGCCGCGCATTGCCCGCAATGCACACAGGCCTCCAGATAGCTGACGAGATGCTCCTCCGTCTGCGCAAGGAAGGTCTTCGCGGCAGCCTCGACATTGATCTTATCGGTCATGGCTCGGCCTCTAACGCACGCGCAGTTGCAAAAGCTCTTCGCCTTCAGGACTCATAACATGGACCGCGCAGGCGATGCAGGGGTCGAAGCTGTGGATGGTGCGCTGGATCTCGAGCGGCTGTTTGGGATCGTGCAGCGTATGCCGGTCCATCAGAGCGGCTTCGTACGGTCCGGGCTGTCCTTGCGGATCGCGCGGTCCGGCGTTCCAGGTCGAGGGCACCACCGCCTGATAGTTGTCGATCTTGCCGCCCTTGATCACCACCCAATGGGCGAGCGCGCCGCGTGGTGCTTCCATGAAGCCGACGCCGCGCGCCTCGTCCGGCCAGGAGGACGGCTCCCATTTGGCCGGATTATGCACCGCCAGGTCGCCGGCTTTGATGATAGCCATCAGATTGTCGTACCAGCTCAGCATCTGGTCGACGACGATCTTGCTCTCCAGCGTGCGCGCCGCGGTGCGCCCCAAGGTCGAGAACATCGCGGTGAGCGGCAGGTCGAGCTTGGTCAGGGCGTATTTCGCAAGTTCGCGCGTCGGCTCATGGCCCTTGGCATAGAGCATCAGCACGCGGGAGAGCGGACCGACCTCCATCACCTTGCCCTTCCAGCGCGGCGCCTTCAGCCAGGAATAGCTCTCCTCGACATTGAGCTGGGTGTAAGGCGGCTTGGGGCCGGTGTAATGCAGGTTGGTCTGGCCCTCATAAGGATGCAGGCCCTCATTCTTGCCACCCGAATAGTCGTACCAGGAATGCGTGACGAACTCCTGGATCTCTTCCGGGCCATTCATGTCAATCGGGTAGATCGTCCCCAAATCGCGGTTCAAGATCGCCCCCGCCGGGATCAGCCAGCTCGACGGATCGTCCATGCCCTTTTCCGGGAAGTCGCCATAGGTGAGGAAATTGCCGACGCCTTCGCCGCGCGCGAACCAGTCCTTGTAGAAGGAGGCGATCGCCAGCGTATCGGGCAGATAGACCTGCTCGACGAACTCCTTCATTCGTCCGATCACCGTCCTGACCTGCTCCAGCCCGGCGATGTTCACCGCCGTCGCCGCAGCGCCGCCGGTGCCGGCTATGTCGACGCTGATCGGCGAAGGCGCACCGCCGACCAGGAAGTTGGGATGCGGATTCTTGCCGCCGAAAATCGTGTGGATCTGCACGACGTCGCGCTGCCAGGCCAGAGCTTCGAGATAGTGCGCCACAGCCATCAGATTGGCTTCCGGCGGCAGCTTGAATTCGGGATGGCCCCAGAAGCCGTTGGCGAAGATGCCGAGCTGACCGGCCTCGACGAACTCCTTCAGCTTCTTTTGCGTGTCGGCGAAATAGCCGGGGCTCGACTTGGCATAGCTCGAGATGGACTGGGCAAGCTGCGAGGTCGCGGCAGGATCGGCCTTGAGCGCCGAGACGACATCGACCCAGTCGAGCGCGTGCAAATGATAGAAGTGCATGACGTGGTCGTGCACATATTGCGCCGCGATCATCAGGTTGCGAATGAGCTGCGCATTCGGCGGGATCTTGTAGTTGAGCGCATTCTCCACGGCGCGCACCGATGCGATGCCGTGCACCAGCGTGCAGACGCCGCAAATGCGCTGGGCGAAGGCCCAGGCCTCGCGCGGATCGCGGTCCTTCAGGATCAGCTCTATGCCGCGCACCATGGTGCCGGAACTGTAGGCGCCGGTAATCGCGCCGGCGCTGTCCGTCTCCGCCTCGATGCGGAGATGGCCCTCGATGCGGGTGATCGGATCGACGACAATGCGTTCGTTCATCCTGTTGGCCCTCCCTTGCTAGCGCGCTAGTGTCCCAATTCCGAAGTTCGCTATGGCGGGTGCCGCAATCATGAGGCGAATTTCGGAATCGGGACACTAGCTCAAATCTCGACGCCGCGGCGGCTGTAGAAAATCCCCGTCTCGCTTCTGGTGAGGAACACCAGGAAGGCATGCATCAGCTTGCCGAACGGAAACCAGATCAGCAGCAGCGCCACGCTCAGAATGTGGATCGCCAGCAGCGTCTCATAGGGCGCCCATAGATGGCTGACGGCGATAAGCCCGGTGACGACCGGGAGAGTGGTGACGATCCAGCTGAAATAATCGTTGAAGGTCGAGAGCAGCTTCAACACCGGATCAGTCATCCGGCGAACGAGAGCCGCCACGAGCGAGGCAAGCGTGATCACCGAGACGACCGAGATGATCCCTGCCGGCAGATTCGGCCAGGCGAAACCGAACAGGCCGCGCAGAAAGAGAATGTGTTGTGCCAGCCCGAAGACAATGATCGCCAAGCCGATGTGGAAAACATAGCCGTTGAGCGTGGCGAAAAGCGAGGTGCGCATATAGCGCTTCGGCGGCCAGAGATGGCGCATGAAGCCTGCCGCCGCAGCGACGATCGCGGACGGCGCTCCTGGCCGCGCGGCCGATCTGTCGCGCGCCCAAGGCAGAAGCAGCAAGGAGAGAAGCCGCCACAGCACGCCGAACACGAAGATCGCGAAGGCCGCCTCCAATGCGGGTCCGCGCGCGAAATCGAGCAAGCTCATGATCGACCTTCCTGGCGCCATGCTCTTTACGCCGCGGCAAGAGCGGGGCTCCCGCCGTCCCGGCCCGAGAACCGCCGCTCTACCTTCCCCAGCAGGAAACATTGAATTATTCGCATCTTTGGACTGGATCTGGGCGGCGTCGTTGATATGGATCAATTGCGGTCGAGGACGTCCATCCTGGAAATGCTCCGTCGAGCGAAGGGGCGAGACCGTGATGGGAGCGGTAAACAGTCCCGCGATCAGCCGAGCATACCGGCGACTGCTGAGCGGTGCCGCCCTCACCGACGCGGATCATGGGGCCGCAAAAAACGACCAGCGCAACCTGTTTCAAACATAGTCAAGCGTGGGCAAACGGGCGCGGTTCGCCTCCTAATGGCGCTGTGACTTGGCCAGATCCTCCATGAGCTCGATCTGGACCTGCTGGATTTCCGTCAGCCGTTCCCACTGATGCAGCAGCAGATGATCCAGCTTCTCGTGCAGATATCGGATCTCGAGTTCGGCCTTGAGGTTGACGCGATAATCGCTTTGCGCCCGCAGCCGATCCTTGGCTTCCTGTCTGCGCTGGCTCATCATGATGAGCGGAGCCTGGAACGCGGCGAGGCACGACAGGATCAGATTCAGCAAAATGTAGGGATAGGGGTCGAAGGCGCCGCGCGTGAGCAACAGGATCGAATTCGCAATCATCCACAAGACGATCATAATCGAAAAAGAGATGATGAAATCCAGCTTCCGCCAAAGGCTGCGACACGGTCGGCCAGCCTGTCGCCGAAGGAGAGCTGATCCTGAAACTCGGCCTCCGTATCGTTCGTCACGGTGTCTTGCCGGGCGACCCTGTCGACAACGGTCTTTTCAAGCGCCGACAATTCGCCGCGCTCGCGCACCAGAAGATTTCTCGACATGGGCGCGGCGAGCGTCGGCAAGATCCCTGCCGCAAATGAAGCCGGTGCGGCCCCACTCGGGATGGGTTTCGTCGAGCCAGCTCGCAAGCTGCGCGCGTATCATCTCTACGGGGATCATCTGCGTGGAATGTTGTGTCTGGCCGCAAATTCCGCAGACGGCTTTTTTGCGCAATACCATGTGCAACCTCCCAGCCGACGGCGTCCGGTCCCATATAGCCCGGGCGGTCGGCAAACCTGCTGCTGATTTACCGGCCACGGGCAGCGCTGAACAGACGCATTCTGTTGAAAATTCATACACCTTACAAAAGCGTAAGGTCGCCGTAAGGTGCCGATAAAGACGCCAGTGCAATCTCCATCCGCTAACAGGCTCGCCATCTGGCAAGCCCAAAAAATGAAGGGAGTTCGAAAATGATTGCCAGAATTCTGACCGCTGCCGTCCTTACCGGATTTATGTTCTCCGTTGCCGCTCCGGCCGCCTATGCAGCCGGTGCACCGAAAACGAAGGCCGCTTGCGAGAAGACGAAGGACATGAAGTGGGACACTGCCACCAAGAAGTGTGTCAAGAAATAAGCGCGACATTTTCGCGAGGCGGCAGGTTCCAACCTGCCGCTGCCCAGCAGATCAAAAACCGCATTCATAACGTTTGCCACGCTGCAAGACCAAAATTAGTTATCCTGGTTCGACACTGCGGATCTTGTGTAGCCGACACTATCGGACCGTCCTTGCGAGCGAAGGCTTGGCTCGGCGCAGATCCGGCGAGCCAAGCGGCGACATAATGACAATATGGCCGGTGGTTCCATCGTTAGGCCAGCATCTGTTCAATGACGGCAGACTGCTCGGGGACTCTTGCCATGCGCATTCTTGTTGTTGAAGATGATCGTGAGACGTCGGCCTATATTGCCAATGGCCTAGCCGAGGAAGGCCACGCCGTCGACGCATTCGCGGACGGCCGCGACGCGCTCGTTCAGGCAACGACAGAAGATTACGACGTGATGATCGTCGACCGGATGCTGCCCGGTCTCGACGGATTGTCGCTCGTCCGCACGCTGCGCAGCACGGGGCGCCATGTGCCTGTCATCTTCCTGACGTCGCTGGGAGGCGTCGACGACCGTGTTGCTGGTCTCGAAGTCGGCGGCGACGATTATGTCCCGAAGCCCTTTGCCTTTTCGGAGCTGCTCGCCAGGATCCACGCCGTCGCCCGCCGGCCGCCGCTCAAGGGCGAGGAAGCCGTGCTCAGCGTCGGCGATCTGAAAATGGACCTGATCAAGCGCACGGTGACCCGCGGCAACGAAAAGATCGACCTGCAGCCACGCGAGTTTCGCCTTCTCGAAGTGCTGATGCGAAACAAGGGCCGCGTGCTCACCCGGACAATGCTGCTCGAACGGGTCTGGGACTTCCATTTCGACCCGAAAACCAGCGTCGTTGAGACGCATATCTCCCGCCTGCGCGCGAAGATTGACAAACCCTTCGAGAAAGAGCTGATACAGACCATCCGCGGGACGGGCTACAGCATATATGCGGATTGATCAGCTTTATCGGCGTACCGCCATTCGTCTCGCGCTCGCGTTCAGCGCGCTTTTCGCGCTGATGGTGTTTCTTTTGTTCGCGCTCGTCTATTTCAGCCTGACGCAGTCGCTCGAAACCCGCATCCGCGACCGCGTGCTGCAAACGCGGGACGCGCTCATCCGCGTTGACCGCGAGCAGGGTTTCGACGATCTGAAGAGTGTTGTCGAAAGCGAAGCGGAGTTGGTCAGGGACGCCGACGGCGTTTTCATGCTGGTCGACGAGAATGACCAATATCTGGCTGGCAACGTCCGCAGCGCCGACAAATTCCTCGGTTGGCGCGTCCTTGATCGGGCGCAGTTCCCCGCCATTCAGAACATCGGCAAGCCGGATGACCGCTTCTACGCGATCTGGACGCCCGTCTCCAAAGGGAATCTACTTGTCGGCGGCAATAATCGCGTCATCACATACACGGAATTGACCTTGCTCGACGCGCTGGTCTGGGGCCTCATCCTGGCCACGGTCATCCCTGCCGTCGTCGGAACGCATCTCGCCTGGCAGGCGCAGCGCAAGATCGACGCTCTGAGCTCGACCTTGTCGGCCGTTGCAGCAGGCCAGATCTCGCAGCGAGCGCCGGTTTCAGAATCGCGGGATGATCTCGACCATGTCGCCGATCAGGTCAATCTGACGCTCGATTACCTGCAAAGGCTGATCTTGAACGTCAATCAAACTTCTTCGGATATTGCTCACGATTTGAAGCATCCGATCGGCCGGCTGCGCCAGAAATTGGACACGGCCCGCGCAAACGTGCAGAGCGTCACTGAGTTCCGCAGCGCCGTAGGCGATGCCCTCGATGAAATCGACATGATCGTCGATACTTTCGAGGCTTTGTTGAGGATTACGCAGATCGAAGCAGGGGCGGGCCGCAAGCGGTTCATGCCGCTCGACCTGAAGGCGTTGCTGAGTAATGTCGCCGATGTCTATGGGCCAGTCATCGAGGACGAGGGGCACAAGTTCGAATGCACTATCGACGCTGCACCGGGCGCCAAAATTCGTGGGGACAGCGAGCTTCTGACCCAGCTCTTTGCGAACATCATCGAGAACTCGATCCATCACTGTCCGAAGGGGACGGCCATATCGATCGGACTGTCAGCCCATGAGGATCACGTCGTCGCGACGCTGTCCGATACCGGGCCGGGCATCCCCGAAGACGAACGGGACAAGGTCTTTCAGCGGCTTTACAGGCTGGAAAAATCCCGGTCCACACAGGGAAGCGGGCTGGGCCTAAGCCTCGCCGCGGCGATAGCCGAGCTGCACAAGGCGAAAATCAAGCTTTCCGATAACCATCCGGGGTTGTCGGTAACGATCGATTTTCCAAGCCTCGCGGTGTAGCAAACTGACACATTTCGCGACCAATCTTACAAGATGGTAAACAAGCGGCCACTATTTGGCAAAGCGCGCCCGCAATAATGCCCGACATTGGACCGTCCGGAATCGCGGCTTGGTCTCGCCTGAGGCCGGTCCGTTCCGGTTAAAAATCAGGGAGTTTAGAGATGGGCAACGCGCAGATACTCTCCGCGATTGGCATGTCGCTCGGCTTGGCTTTCGCCATGGCCGGCACGGCAGCCGCCGCGGATCACACTGGAGGGCAAACAGCAGCGAATATCGAACCCGCCGCTTGGCACGGCGGTGGAGGCGGTGGAGGCGGTCACTGGAGTGGCGGCGGAGGCGGTCGTTGGAGCGGCGGCTCGAGCGGGCAATTTCACAGCATGGGACCAAGTAGCCATTCTTACAGCACGGGGCCACGCAGCCATTCTGGTAACGGAGGTCCGAGAGCGCATAGTTATAGTTCTCCCAATTGGACCGGCAGCACCAGACATTACAAGAGCTACTCCTATAACGGGAGTAAGCATCGCGATCATGATCGTGGCAGACGTCGCCACCACCACGGCTATTACCCCTCTTACGGGTTCTTCGGCTTTTACGACTACCCATATGACTACGGCTACGATTATGACTACGCCTATGACGACGACTACGGTCGCTGCAGCTATTACCGCCACCGCTGGTATGTGACACACAACCGCTATTGGCTGCGGCGATATCGCTGGTGCCTGGAAGATTAAATCCGGCTTCCTGCCAAAGTGAGATCGAGGCAGAGCGGTTTTTTCGCCCGTGCCTTCCAGATAAGAAATGCCGTCCGGGAGACTACCTTCTCGGGCGGTGTTTTCAGTTCTAGTCAGGTAGCAAGATCATTCGCGTACCGCACCGCGCATTGGCCAGCGTCGCGTGCTTCCAAATAGAAAGGTTGAGAGGCGGATACATTAACAAATTGTATGGCGGTGTCCACCATACCGCAATGCAACCTTCCCGATCATATCCCAAGTAAGTTACAGCGGGACGACCCCGCACGCTTATTTGGGAGAAACACCAATGACGACACCTATCACACCAGAAAGCGCGCCGCAGTCGCCACGCTGGCGGCGCTCGCCTTTGGCCCGCAAGCTGCTCGTCGGCGCCAGCGCTGTGGCGTTACTCGCCGGAGCCAGCTTCTTGCCGCAGTTTGCTTATTCAGCCCCTCCGCCAATCAGCGACTCAATTCATTCTCAAGCCTCGACGCTGCCGAATTTTGCCGACCTCGTCGCAAAGGTGAAGCCAGCCGTCTTTGCGGTTCAGGTCAAGATCGACCCATCGAAGCGCGTCGCCGAGAATGACGGCGGACAGCAGCCTATGCCCAATCCGTTCCAGGGCGGCGAAAATCCCTTCAAGGGAACTCCGTTCGAGCACTTCTTCGACGGCTTGCCGTTCCAGTTCCGTGGCGGGCCCAACGGCAACAACCAGGGACCGAAGGAGCTGATCCAGGCGCTCGGCAGCGGCTTCTTCATCTCTGCGGATGGCTACGCCGTCACCAATAACCACGTTGTAGACGGCGCCACCAAGGTCGAGGTCGTCACCGACGACGGCAAACATTACAAGGGCAAGGTCATTGGGACGGATCCCAAGACCGACCTCGCGCTGATCAAGGTCGAGGGCGGCGGCACCTTTCCCTACGTCAAGCTGGCGAAAAAGGCCCCGAAGATCGGCGAATGGGTGCTCGCCATGGGCAATCCCTTCGGATTGGGCGGCACGGTTACTGCAGGCATCGTCTCCGCCGAAAACCGCGATATCGGCTCCGGTCCTTATGATGATTTCATCCAGATCGACGCAGCGGTGAACAGAGGCAATTCCGGCGGACCGACCTTTAACCTCGACGGTGAGGTCGTCGGCGTGAACACTGCCATTTACTCGCCGTCGGGCGGATCCGTCGGCATCGCCTTCGATATCCCCTCGACCACAGTGAACGAGATCGTTCCGGTTCTGAAGGAAAAGGGCCATATCGACCGCGGCTGGCTCGGCGTACAAATCCAGCCGGTTACCGATGAGATCGCCCAAGGACTCGGACTTTCCGAGTCGAAAGGCGCGCTCGTCGACAAGCCGGAAGCGGGTGGTCCGGCGGCCGACGCCGGCATCAAGGCAGGTGACGTCATCACCAAGGTGAATGGCGACACGGTCGAGAATGCCCGTGATCTGGCCCGGAAGATCGGCAGCATGGAGCCGCGCAGCACGGCCGACCTGACCATCATCCGCAATGGGAAGCAAGAGGATGTCAAGCTCACCCTCGGCGCGATGAAACAGAACCAGAAGCAGACGCTTGCCAGCAACGAGAATGAAGACGAAGGTCATCAGGTTGGCAAGCTGGGGCTGACGGTTGCACCGGCGTCATCGGTTCAGGGAGCAGGCTCGACCGGAGTGGCGGTGACCGATGTCGATCCGAATGGCCCTGCGGCATCGTCGGGCATCGAGCCGGGCGATGTGATCCTCAAGATCGGCGACCGCGATGTTGGTTCGCCCAAAGAGCTGCGCCAGGCCCTGTCCGACGCCGCGGCGAAAGGACGGAGCAAGGCGCTTGCGCTTGTCAAGCACGGCAATGCGCAGCGCTACGTCGCTCTGCCTTCGAAGGAAGCTGCGTCGTAATCCTCATCGGCATTTCGCGAACCCTGCCCGGCCCGGAGGTCTTGCACCTTCGGGCCGGGTTTTTCTTACGGCTGTAAGCTCAACGCCAGACTTTGCTCTTGCGTCACTGCCTCCAAAACGGTTTCCGGTGGCTGATTGCCGCATCCCAGCACAGCCAAGGCTGCTCGCCAGCCAATCCCTGCAACACGGCCCCGCTTAATGCGAAGTTTACAAATCCGTATACTTCCGGAGAAGTAGGGGCAAAGCTGGCAGCAGAATAATCCGGCCTCCGACCGGCGATTGCCCGCAAGAATGGGCGACCGTCGCCGCTCTTGCGTCCGGACCGCAGTTGACGCGCGGCGGAACCGGTCTTGGGGGACCAATGCGAGGCTGGAATGGTTTTTGCAGAATTTCTTGACCGAAATCCTGGTGCCGCTGCAACGCCCATTCGCGAGGCGGTTAGCAGGCTGTCGCTGGCATTGAGGAAGGTCGACTGGTCGAAGGTTGGAATCATCATCGCCATCGGCACCTTCGCTATTGCGGCGGCGGTCCTCTACCGGACGCTGGAAAGCGTGAAATGGCCCGAAATCCGTTCGGCGGTGCAAGGCATTTCCTCGCTTGAGCTTGCCGGTGCGTTCGCCGCAACGGCCGCTTCTTATCTGAGTCTGGCCGGCTATGACATTCTCGCCCTGCGCATCGTGAAGGCGCGGAAGGTGCCTCTCGCCTTCGCCGCGATGACGTCCTTCATCAGCCACAGCTTCACTTTCATGCTTGGCTTCGGCGTCCTCACCGGCGGCGCTATCAGGCTTCGGCTCTACCGGGTGCAGGGATTGGCGACGGCCCGCATTCTGGCAGCGGGCGCTTTATGTGCGCTCGGCTTCTGGATGGGGCTCGCGGCGCTTGCCGGATTCTGTCTGGTCATTCAGCCAGGCATCATCGCTCCTGTCGGCGGGCTTTCATGGGCGATCAACGTTGCCGCGGGCATTTCCATCCTGGCGGCGCTCGCAGCCTGGATCGCCTTTTCGGCTATAAAGCCACGGGCGATCATGATCGCGGGCCTGCCGCTGCGGCTACCGAGCGCGTCGGCGAGCCTGACCTCGCTCGCCATCAGTATTGCCGACACGACATTCGCGGCGCTGGCTCTGTGGCTGCTGATTCCGGACATTGCATCGATCAGCTTTCCCGGCTTCCTCATCATCTTCATTCTCGCCACGGTTCTCGGCGTTATTAGCCATGTCCCCGGCGGTCTGGGCGTTTTCGAGGCGGTCATTCTGCTCGGCCTGCCCGATCTTCATCTCGCCCAAGCCGTCGGGTCGCTGCTGCTGTTTCGGCTCATTTACTATGTGGCGCCGTTCGCCCTTGCGGTGACGATCCTTGCCGGCCATGAGCTGCAAGCGCGCGCCGGCGTATTGAGCACCGCTCAACAGGCCTTCGCGCGAGCCGCCCGGCCGACGCTCGCACCTGCGGCGGCGGTTGCCGTCTTTCTCGGCGGCGTGGTCCTCCTTGTGTCCGGCGCTCTTCCGGCAATGCCCCCGCGAATAGCGCTTCTCCGCCAGATCGTACCGCTGCCCTTCGTCGAGACCTCCCATTTTGTGGCGAGCCTCGTCGGCGCCATGCTTCTCGTCGTGGGTTACGGGCTGTTGCGCCGTCTCCGTTCCGCTTGGCGTCTATCAATGGCGCTGCTCGCGGCGGGCGCGATCTTTTCGCTCGTCAAGGGCGTCGATTTCGAGGAGGCGATCGTCTGCACCATCGTTATGGGCCTGCTGTGGCTCGCTCGGCCTGAATTTTATCGCCGCGCCGGCCTCCTGGAAACGCAGCCGTCGAACGAATGGCTGCTCGCGATCGCGATCGCCATCGGCGCATCCTTATGGGTCGGGCTGACGGTCTACAGCCACGTCGATTACGCCAATTCGCTGTGGTGGGACTTTGCCTATAAGGGCGATGCGCCGCGCTTTCTGCGCGCCAGCCTCGGTATCGCGATCACCGCGGTCATTTTCATTCTTTATAAATTCACCCACCAGGCTCACGGGGGCGAAGAGACCATCGGAACCGACCAGTTCGAGCGGATAAAACCGATCATGGCGGATTCGGCGCGGACCGACGTCCAACTTGCACTGCTCGGCGACAAGCGCTTTCTGATCTCGGACGAGGCTGACGGCTTCGTCATGTACGGCGTGGAGGGGTCGACCTGGCTCGCCATGGGCGATCCGGTCGCTCCGGACGAGAGACGTGCGGCCGATCTGATCTGGCGCTTCAAGGAACTCGCCGATCTGCATCATGGCGTGCCGGCCTTCTATCAGATCTCGGCCAAATACATCCCGGCCTATATCGATGCGGGCTTCTCGCTCGCCAAGCTCGGGGAAGATGCCTATGTCGATCTTGCCGGCTTTACGCTCGAGGGCAGCGAGGGCCGTAAGCTGCGGCAAAGCAAAGCGCATGCGGAACGCAATGGCCTCTCCTTCGAGATTATTCCGGCAGAGCGTGTGCCGTCCATCCTGCCCCTTCTGAAAGACGTCTCGGACGCCTGGCTCGCCAGCCGCCGATCGAAGGAGAAAGGCTTCTCCCTGGGATTCTGGTCCGATCCTTATCTCAGCCTCTATGATCATGCCGTCGTCCGGCAGGACGGCCGCTTCGTCGCCTTCGCCAATATCTGGAAGGGAGCGGGCAAGAGCGAATATTCGGTCGATCTGATGCGTTATCTTCCCGACGCGCCTGGAGGGACAATGGACTATCTCTTCATCTGCCTGCTCGATACGGCAAAGGCCGAGGGCTTTCAGTGGTTCAATCTCGGCATGGCGCCGCTCTCTGGACTGCCGCGACATTACCTCGCCTCGCGCTGGAGCCGCCTCGGTTCCCTGATTTACCGGCATGGCGATCGGTTCTACAATTTCGAAGGGCTGCGGGCTTTTAAGAGCAAATTCAAGCCGGAATGGCGTCCGCGTTACCTCGCCCATCCCGGAGGTCTGTCCGTTGCTGGCGTATTGGTCGACGCGGCGGCGCTTGTTGCAGCCAGCCCGCAGCGCGCGCGTAAATATGGAGAAACTGTATGCGCTTAACTGGCCTCGCCGGACGGCTGCTCTGCCTGGCTCTCCTTTCAGCCGCAGCGCTGCCGGCGCAAGCCGCTCCGCGGTCGATCACTCTCGCAGGTGAAGCCGTCGGCGATATCCCGGTCCTGGCGCCCGAAAAAGACCCGAAGCTCTTCGTTGTGCTGATCTCCGACAAGGACGGTATCACCGCCGAGAGCCGCGCCAAGGCGGAAAGCTTCGTCGCCCATGGCGCTGCCGTCGCACTCGTCGACCTGCCGACGCTGATCAGCAAGGAGGCCGCCAGCGACGATACGGAGTGCCATTATATTTTCGGCGACTTCGAGGACATCTCCCGTAAGGCGGAGCGCGAATTGGGGATGTCGAACTGGCACTGGCCGGTCCTGTTCGGCGAGGGCGAGGGTGGCTCGCTTGCCTATCTCGCTCTGGGCCAAACGCCTCAGAACACCGCGGCCGGCGCTGTCAGCCTTGGCTTCACCCCGACGTTGGCAACAAAACTACCGCTTTGCAGCGACGAACTGGCGACCGGCTCCACGAATGTCAAATACACCTATGCGCCTGCAAAGACCTTGCCCGCAGGCTGGCGCTGGATCGCCGCCGCTGCTCCATCGCCCGATCTCACCCAGTTCGTCAGCGCCAGCGGCGATGCCAAGCTTCAGGTCGTCGAAGGCGATGCCAAGGCGCAGTTCGACGCCGCGCTCAACGCGGTGCTGGAGCTCGGCGCCCCGCCCGAGAGCCCGCTCGCTGATCTGCCGCTTGTCGAATTGCCCGCCAAAAATAAGCCCAAGGCCGTGGCGGTGTTTATTTCCGGCGATGGCGGCTGGCGCGATATCGATAAGCAGATCGGCGATTATCTGATCAATCACGATGTTGCCGTCGTCGGCATCGATGCTCTACGTTATTTCTGGAATCGCAAGAGCCCGGAGCAGATCGGCGCTGATATCGACCGGATTGTCAAGCATTATCAAAGGCTTTGGCAGGTTCGGCGAACCGCGCTCCTGGGCTATTCTTTCGGGGCCGACGTCTTGCCGCTGACCTGGGGCAAGCTCAGTATCGCCACACGCGAGGCCACACAGCTCATCGGCCTGATCGGATTCGAACCGACGGCTGATCTGGAAGTTTCAATGAGCGCCTGGCTCGGCGTCAAATCCGCCGACGATCTCGCAGTGCGCCCCTATCTTGCGTCGATGCCGGGCGACAAGGTTCTCTGCGTTTTCGGCGCGGATGAACAGCACGCCCATGAAACGGCCTGCACCTTTCCGGAGTTGAACGGCGCCATGAAGCTCAAACGGCCGGGCGGCCATCATTTCGACGGCAACTACCAGATCGTCGCGCAGGCGATCATTCACAAGCTCGAGCGGAAGAGCAAGGCAAGGCCCGATCTGGCGCAACGATAAGCGCGCTCGGCGCAGACAGATTCAGGCACCGCGTCACGCGGCGTCCGATGTATTCCGAATTTCGGCTGGAATGGTCGGAGTGAGTGGATTCGAACCACCGACCCCCTGCTCCCGAAGCAGGTGCGCTACCAAGCTGCGCTACACTCCGATGGCTTGGCACCCAAGGTAGTAGGGCCTTTTGCACCTGAAAAGCAAGCCGGAAATGACCGCCTATCTGCCGGTTTCGCGACCGGGAACGATCGCGGATCTTTGACAAAATCCGATGATGAATGCTCAGTTTTCGCCGAGATCGGCAATCGCAAACGCCTGCGGGCTCAGTCCGCTCCTATAAAGCCGGACCATGTGGGCGAACGCGGCTTCGAGATTGAGCGTATAGCGCTCGATATCGAAAAGGGGCGCACTGAAGCGGTTCTTCCCCAGCCGGCCTCTGATAGCGGCAAGGGCGGCGCGATCCGTAGCCAGCCGCAGCGCCAGAGCTTCGTAATCCTGAAGCGAGGACGTCACCAGCTCCGGCAGACCGCACGCATTCAGAAGGCTGCCGGCGACGCGGCCGACGAAAACATCGCCCGCGCAGGTGATGACCGGCAGGCCAGACCACAGCGCCTCACTGGCCGTCGTGTGTGCGTTGACCGGCAGATTGTCGAGGAAAAGATCGGCGAGCGCATAACGCGCAAGGTGCTCGGCCATCCGCAGCTTGGGCGCGAAGATCAGCCGTTCCGGGTCGATCCCACGCGCAGCAGCTTCCTTGCGGAGATTGGCTTGTGCCAGCGGATTGGCGTCGAGCAGCCATAGAACGCTCCGGGGAACCTGGGAAAGTAGCCGCATCCAGACGCTGAAAACCGGTGCGGTGATCTTATAGACGTCGTTGAACGAGCAGAAAACGAAGGCGTCTTCGGTCAAGCCGCAATCGGCTCGGCTGAGGGCAACCGCCGAGCAGCGCCGATGGCGATCATTCGGCTGATAGCAGTCCGGCAGATGAACGATCTTCTCGTCGAAATAGCGCTGACGTTCCATCGGCGCTATGAACGGATCGGCGATGATGTAGTCGATGAATGGCGCGCCCATAGTACTCGGATAGCCGAGATAGTTGACCTGGATGGGCGCCGGTCGCCGCGCCGGGATCATGCTGCGCGCGTCACGCGTATAGCCTTTGAGGTCGATCAGAATATCGATGCCGTCCCGGGCTATAAGCGCCGCTGCATCGCGATGCGAATGCTCGCGGATGGTGACGAAGCGATCGAAGGCGGTCATCAGCCGCCTGCGTAGGGCACTGCCGTCTTCGGGGCTCGAGCAATAGGCGATCACCTCGAAACGGGCGCGGTCGTGCCGCTCGATCAGCTCTGCGATTAGGCTGGCCGTCGCATGTTCAAAGAAGTCCGAGGAAAGATAGCCGAGACGGATACGACCGTCGCCCGATCGAGCGCCAGATGCCAATCGAGGCGCTGCCGGCGCGCTATTTTCCATAAATGCTGATGCCCAGAGCCGCGCCAGGGACAGGTGATCTTCCGGCGTGCAATGCATCGCCAGCGAAGGAAAAGGCGGCACCGGCTCGCGGCTTGCGATGACCGCGTCGATCGCACGCCGCTCCGCCTCGTCCAAGCCATTCCAGTCGCAGATCTGGCGGCGCAAGCTGCAATAATCGTAAAGCCCGGCCGGCGGCGGAGCGCCCGGCAGGTTGAGCATCGCCCGGTAGATCTCGAGCGCCTCCACGTAGCGCTTTTGTTCTTTCAAGACATTGGCGAGCTTGACGTAAACGGAGCCGTTTTCCGGAGCGAGGTCGATGGCGCGCATCAGCGTCTCCACAGCATCATCGCCGCGGCCGGTCTGGTGCTGCAGGAGTCCCAGACTGGCGAACGCTTCGGCAAATGCGGGCTTCGCCTTCAACGCGCGCTCATAGGCGGCGAACGCTTCGCCGATCCGCCCCAATCTCTGCAGTATTCGAGCCCGGCTGTGATAGGCTTCTGCATATTGCGGATCGGACTCCAGCGCGCGGGCGGTCGCGGCGAGCGCCTCGTCGAGCCGCCCCTGCGCCTGATAGGTGCTGGCAAGTCGCAGATGGATGACGGCGAGCTTCGGATCGAGGCGCAGAGCTTGCTGATAGGCGGTGATCGCCTCTTCGAACCTACCCATCCGGTCGAGAACGAGCCCTTTGGCGGCATGACCCTCAGCATGCGCGGGGACGAGGCGTATGGCCGCCTCACTCGCGGCCATTGCATCGTCGAGCCGGTCGAGAGCCACCAGCGACTCGGCGCGGCCGATATGGGCAGGCGCAAAGCCCGGCTGCAATTCGATGGCGCGTGCATAGCAGCGCTCGGCGGCGACATGATCGCCGCGTCTTCGCATCAGATCGCCGAGATTTGCATGGGCCGCGGCGAAACCCGCATCGAGCATAACGGCTTTGTTGCATGCCTCGGCTGCTTCGCCGTCCCGGCCAAGCTGCATGAGAATGACTGCGAGATCGGAATGCGCCTGCGCATTCGCCGGCTTCAGTTCCAGAGCCCGCCGGAGAAGGCGGATCGCCTCTTCGCTTTGGCCAAGCTGATGTTCGACGATGCCGAGGTGATGAAGAGCAATAACATGCCGCGCGTCGGCGGCGAGCAATGCGCGATAAGCCTTGCGGGCCTCGTCAAGCCGGCCGGCCTGCAAATGTTGGACGGCGCTGGCTAGCAGAGCAGCCCGCGGTCGCGCCAAATTCGCGCCAATCTTCTGCTTTCCCGCCATAGATCCGATTTTCCGCGATTCAACTCCTTCATTGCATCAAATAGTTGCAATTCCCTGGCTCGCACACGCGAAACCCGAAAAGCGCCTTGGCCCGACACCTTTTGATCTGCACGCGCGCAGGCGCCATCTTGTCCGGCAGATTGCAAAAGAACCATTCAAGCCGCATGGAGGCGCACACATGAAGATCGATCTTTCCGGCAAGATCGCCGTTGTCACCGGCTCGACGCACGGGATCGGCTACGCCATCGCAAAGGGACTCGCGGAATCTGGCGCCGCGGTCATCGTCAATGGGCGCAAACAGAAGGATGTCGATGACGCGATCAGGAGGCTGCAAGCGGCCGTGCCCGACGGCCGCTTTCGCGGCGTTGCTGCTGATCTCGGCACGGCGGAAGGTTGCGAGGTTCTGGTTGAGGCCGAGCCGTCGGCGGACATCCTCGTCAACAATGTCGGAATTTTCGGTCCGCAGGACTTCTTCGAGGCCGCCGACAGCGAATGGCAGCGTTTCTTCGAAGTCAATGTAATGTCCGGCGTGCGGCTGTCGCGCGCCTATGTCCCTGGAATGATCGAGCGCAATTGGGGACGCGTGATCTTCATCTCCTCCAAATCGGCGCTGAACATTCCGGCCGACATGATCCATTACGGCTTCACCAAGACCGCAAATCTATCGATTTCGCGCGGCCTCGCCAAGCGGCTCGCCGGAACGGCGGTCACGGTCAACGCGGTGCTGCCCGGCCCGACCCTCTCGGAAGGCGTCGGCGATATGCTGAAGCAGGCGGCGGAAAAATCCGGCCGCACGATCGAGGAGGCCGGGACTGCATTCGTCAAGGCCAAACGCCCCAGCTCGATTATTGGTCGCATGGCATCGGTCGAGGAGGTCGCAAACATGGTCGTCTACGCGGCTTCGCCGCAAGCCTCGGCTACGACAGGAGCGGCTTTGCGCGTGGATGGCGGCGTGGTGGACAGCCTGGTCTGATGTTTTGGGGCGCCTCTCAGAGAAAATCTCGAGCGCCGCGGTCTGGCGCTTGCGTCAGCCTGTGTTATAAGCCGTAGATGGCCATCACTCTTCACAAGGGCGATCTGCCCGACGGATTGATCTTCGGCGATATTGTCGCCGTCGACAGCGAAACCATGGGGCTCGACCCGCGCCGCGACAGGCTCTGTCTCGTGCAGCTGTCGCGGGGAGACGGCGACGCGCATCTGGTGCAGTTCACGGACGGCTACAACGCGCCGAACCTCATCAGGCTGCTCGCCGATGCGGCGATCACCAAGCTGTTTCACTATGGCCGCTTCGACATCGCGATGTTCGACAGATATCTCGGCGTGGAGACAAGACCGGTTTACTGCACGAAGATTGCCTCGAAACTGACCCGCACCTATACCGACCGCCATGGCCTTCGGGATTTGTGCCGCGAGTTGCTCGGCGTCGAGATCTCCAAGCAGCAGCAATCCTCGGATTGGGGCGCTCCGGAGCTGACCGAAGAGCAACTCGCCTATGCTGCCTCCGATGTTCTTTATCTCCACAGGCTCAAAGCAATCTTCGACGGGCTGCTCCGGCGCGAGGAGCGCGCGGAAATCGCCGAAGCCTGCTTTCGCTTCCTGCCAACCCGGGCGCGGCTCGACCTGCTCGGCTGGGATACGGAAGAAATCTTCGCCCATTGAGCTCCCGTGCATTTTGCGCAGTGCACAACAAACTTTTGCGCGATCCGCCGTATATGTTACCGTCTCGCGCGATGAGCATCGCGGCTTGATTCCATAGTTTCGCCGCCGAAACGCAGATTTGTGACGGGCTCAGATGGCAACCCAGGCGTATATCCGGTCGGTCCCGGCACGTTTTGCCGGCCTTCCGAACGCGGGCGACCGCGTCAAGGCTTTTCACCAGGCCAAGCGGCACAGCATGTTCGTGAAGCTGCTGCGCAGGCTTTTGCCTCTCGCTGCCGTATGTATCGCCGCACTCTATTTCCTGCCGTCCGGCCTGTCAGTGCAAACCAAGCTCGGGGAAGCGAAGGTCGATTCGGTCGACCTCTCGGATGGCGGGCTGAAGATGGTTAATCCTCGGATCAAGGGCGCTAACGAAAAATATGGCGTCTATGATGTCCGGGCGGAGTATGCGACGCAGCATGCGAACAATCCGGAGCTGATCACGCTGAACAAGATCACCGCCAATATTGTCTCAAAAGCCGGGCAGAGGACCACGCTGGAAGCCTCGTCGGGCCTATACGAGTCGAAGCAACAAGAGCTCACTTTCGACAATGGCGTGACGATCGGGGGCGATGCCGGTCTGAAAGGCAAATTGAAGACGGCCAAGGCATTTTTGCAGACCAACATGCTGATCTCGAAAGACCCGGTGGACCTCGCTTTTCATAGCAGCACGATCAAAGCGCAGACCATGACTCTTTATTCCAGCGAGTCGCGCGCCACATTCCAGGGCAACGTCAGGGTCCATTTAGAGAGAACTCAGGAGGGCAGCGCGCAATGAGGGATACCCATCCCGCCGGTCCGGGCAGATCAGCGGGAAAATTCGCAGCATCGATTGCCGGGGCTCTTTTGCTGATCGGAGCGCTGGGCACGCCAGCCTCGGCCCAGACGCCTGGAAGCGGGCTTGCGAGCAGCTATTCCGCCAATGCGAACAAGCCGATCGATATCGAGGCGGATAGTCTCGAAGTCGACGACAAGAAAAAAGTTGCCGTATTCAAAGGCAATGTGCTGGCGACGCAAGGCGATTTTCATCTGCGCGCCATAGAGCTTCAGGTCACCTATAATAGTGCTCCGAAAGAGAAGGACAAGACCAACGCGCAGCCGGCCAACGCCGGGTCCATCGTGCCTGGCAGCGGCTCGGAGATCACCCGGATCGACGCCAAGGGCAAGGTCCTGGTGACGACCAAAGACAACCAGACCGCCACCAGCGACTGGGCGATCTTCGAGGCTAAGAAGCAGCTTGTCACCCTCGGGGGTGAGGTGATCCTTTCTCAAGGCGCCAACACGATCAAAGGCGATCGCCTCGTGATCGACCTGACGAGCGGCTTGAGCCGGTTCGAGAACAGCGAAGGCGGCCCGAAGGAGCGCCTGCGGGCGATCTTCACGCCGAAATCGAACCCGAAGGTTCCGGGAGCGGCAAAGTAACGTGGTCTTGATCAGCAGGAACAAGCTCGGCCGGCTTTGCGCGCCGGACGGTCTTTGTCCCGTCTCAAAATTCGAATTAACCTTTCCCAGCGTTGGCACTATGGTGCTCTGCAAAGAGCGTGCCTAAATTCGGCCGGTTCTCTCATGGCGATCATGGACAGACACAATTCGCGGGCACCACGGGATGTCCCAGGCGCTCCCGTCCATCGGCTTCATGCCGAACAGGCGCCCCGCAGGCGTCCGATGGCGTCGCCGGATCATCAACTTTCGGCCGTGGGCCTCGTCAAGAGCTTCAAGCAGAGAACCGTCGTGCGCGGCGCCAGTCTCATGGTGCGCAAGGGCGAGTCGGTCGGACTCTTGGGGCCGAACGGGGCCGGTAAGACCACGATATTTTACATGATTACGGGCCTGATCAAGCCCGATCAGGGAAAAGTGGTTATCGATGGCCACGAGGTGACTAAGCTGCCGATGTACCGGCGCGCGCGGCTTGGAATCGGTTATCTGCCGCAGGAAGCCTCGATCTTTCGCGGCCTGACCGTCGAGCAGAACATCCGCGCCGTCCTCGAGGTCGTCGAGCCCAATAGACGTGAGCGCGAGCGCCAGCTCGACTCGCTGCTCGAGGAATTTCGCATCACCCGGCTCAGAAAAGCGCCGTCGATTGCCCTCTCGGGCGGCGAACGGCGGCGTCTCGAAATAGCACGCGCGCTTGCCAGCCGTCCCTCCTACATGCTCCTAGACGAGCCCTTCGCCGGCATCGACCCGATTGCCATCGGCGATATCCGTGCGCTCGTTCGGCATTTGACCCAGCGCGGAATTGGGGTTCTCATAACGGATCATAACGTTCGTGAAACTTTGGAGCTGATCGATCGGGCATATATCATCTATGATGGCAGGGTTCTGACGGAAGGCACCCCCGCCGAAGTCGTCGCCAACGAGGATGTCAGGCGCGTCTATCTTGGGGATATGTTCGCCCGTTAGCGTCGGGTTTGTAGTCGAGTTGAAGGTGGAAGGGCACTCTTGCTCCAGATAAAGCTAGAGCTGAGACACACCCAGTCGCTTGTGATTACGCCGCAATTGCAGCAAGCGATAAAGCTTTTGCAGCTTTCCAATCTCGAATTACACAGCTTCCTCGAACGTGAAATCGAACAGAATCCGCTGATCGAGTGGGACGATCGCGCTCCTGAGGAGACGGGTGGCACTGGCACCGCAGCGCCGGAGCCTGTGCTGGGAGCGGAGCTGAAGGTTAATGGCGAAGCCCATGAGGCCGAGGCTTTCGGTGCGGGCCAGAACACCGTCGCCGCGGATACCGACCCCACCCGGGACAGCGGCGATTATGGCGACGATGCCATCGCGGTTCCCGTGGGCGCTTATGAGACTCTCTCCCTTCGCACCACCAGCGGCGGATCGAACGAACCGAGCGGCGCCAGGCTGGAAGACTACACGGCCCAGCAGACCACACTGCGCGACCATCTTCGTCAGCAGTTCCACATTGCGGTCGCAGATCCGGCGCGGCGGCTGATCGGCGATCATCTGATCGACCTCATCGATGACGCGGGCTATTTGCGGGGGATGGTCGAGGATGTCGCCGAGCGCCTTGGTGCGCCATGCGGTCTCGTCGAAGAGGTGCTGATCCTCGTTCAGACCTTCGAGCCGTGCGGCGTCGGCGCCCGCTCGCTTGCCGAGTGCCTGGCGCTGCAACTGAGGGAGCGCAACCGCTTCGATCCCTGTATCGAGGCCCTTCTTGCCCATCTCGATCTGGTCGCCAATCACGATCTCGGCAAGCTGCGCCGCATCTGCCAGGTCGATCACGAGGATCTCCTCGACATGATCGCCGAGATCCGGACGCTGAATCCCAAGCCGGGGCTGGAATTCGGCACCGTGCCGGTCGAGACCGTCATCCCCGACATTCTGGTGGAGCGCGACCGCGACGGCTCATGGAAGGTCCAGCTCAACAGCGAGACTCTGCCGCGCATCTGTGTCAACCGGGGTTACTATGCCGCGGCAAAGCGGATGGTCCGTAACGAGCGCGACAAGACTTATCTGCAAGGTTGCATGAGCACCGCCAATTGGCTGGCGCGCAGCCTCGATCAGCGGCGGCGCACCATGCTGACGGTCGCCCGCGAAATCGTCCGGCAGCAGGAGGCGTTCCTCGATATCGGCGTGCGCGGGCTCAAGCCGCTGGGGCTGAAAGATGTGGCGGACCGGATCGGGATGCATGAGTTGACCGTCAGCCGCGTCACCTCGAACAAATATATGCAGACGCCGCGCGGCACGTTCGAGCTGAAATATTTCTTCACCTCGGCCATCGCCGCAGCGGGCATCGGCGATGCGCACTCATCCGAGGCGGTCAAACACCGGATCAAAGAACTCATCGACAATGAGTCGCCGCGCAGCATCCTGTCGGACGACAAGATCGTCGCCATGCTGCGGGACGACGGGGTCGATATTGCCCGGCGGACCGTGGCGAAATACCGGGAAATGATGCGCGTACCATCCTCCGTTCAGCGCAGGCGCAGCAAGAACGCTGCCACTTCGCAGTCGCTGGTCGTGGCAGGCGGATAGCACGGCGCTGACGCGTCTCAATCTAGTGCCCGCCTGAGCATAAAGCTCCGCAATTCGACACAGCTTCGTCTTACGACGAAACCTGCTCCCTCGATCGAGGCAATATTGTAAGATCGCGGGGAAACAGGCTAGTGTGGTGATCGAAAAATCCCCTTCATTGTGCCAGCTTGCTCAGCAAGGGGATTTCTCGATCTCAAACCGCACTAGAATCTATAGAGTTGCTAGTGTCCCTTGAGATTCCGAAGTTCGCTAAGGAGCTAGCTGCAGAATGAGGCGAACTTCGGAATCGGGACACTAGAAGGCGTGTCCATGCGGGACAAACCAGCCGATTTTGGGCCAGCCCTGGCGGATAGCCTCGCCGCTCCGGCGGAGCGCGGGCGCGCGAGCGTGAGTTTCGACGCGGCCGCCTCCGCAATCGTTGCCAGCGACATCTGGAAGAGCTTTGGCCCAGTCCCGGTGCTATGCGGCATTTCGCTCAGCGCCTGCAAAGGCGAGGTGATCTCGATCATCGGGGCTTCCGGTTCCGGCAAGAGTACATTCCTGCGCTGCCTCAACCTGCTGGAAGTGCCGGACCGGGGCGAGATCGCGGTCGGAGCGGAACGGCTAGTGTTCGGGGATGAGGGCAGCCGCAGCGTCGACAAGAAATCCGTCGAACGGCTACGACGCCGGCTCGCCATGGTCTTTCAGAGCTTTAATCTCTGGCATCACCGCACGGTGCTCGGCAATGTCATCGAGGCGCCGATCCACGTCCATAGCCGACCCCGCGCCGAGGCCATCGAGGAAGCGCGCGCGCTTATCGCCAAGGTCGGCCTGTCGCACCGGATCGACGCCTATCCGAGCGAGCTTTCCGGCGGTGAGCAGCAGCGCGCCGCGATCGCCCGCGCTCTCGCGGTCGACCCCGATGTGATCCTCCTGGACGAACCGACCTCCGCGCTCGATCCGGAGCTGGTCGGCGAGGTGCTGGGCGTAATTCGTAGGCTTGCGGGCGAAGGCCGGACGATGATCATCGTCACGCATGAGATGGCGTTCGCGCGCGACGTCTCGACCCGCACGCTGTTTCTGCATCGCGGCTGCGTGGAGGAGGAAGGCCCGCCGGAGGCGCTGTTCACGTCCCCGCGCAGCGCCCGGCTGGGCCAGTTTCTTGCCTCTTTCCGCTCGGGCCGGTTCACTTAGCGCATCGGACCGAAAAGTGGTTGCCGGTTTTCGGATAAATCCGATGCGCAAACAAAAACTAGAGCGGCTCATCTGATTCCAATCAAGAATCCGCCACTCTAGGCTGAAATTTCACCCCGCGCGCCGGTCCGCGCTCTTCGATGGCGAGGCTCCATGAAACAGGTCCGAATTTTCACGCTCCTTGCTTTTTCCCTGGTATTCTTTGCCTTGGCGGCGGTCCCGGCATCGGCGCAGGAAAAGCTGCGCATCGCGACCGAGGGCGCCAACCCGCCTTTCAACGGCATCAGCCCGAGCGGCCAGGTGGCGGGCTTCGACGTCGATATCGCCAATGCGCTGTGCAAGGTGATGAAGACCGATTGCCAGATCGTCACCCAGGATTGGGATGGCATCATTCCGGCACTGCTGGCCAAGAAATATGACGCCATCGTCGCCTCGATGAACATCACCGACGACCGCAAGAAAGTCGTCGCCTTCACCAAGCCTTACTACTATTCGCCGGTCGTGTTCGTCGCGCCCAAGGGCAAAGCGCCCGCCGACATCTCCCCGGCGACGCTCGCGAGCAAGATCATCGGCGTGCAGAGCGGCACCAGCCATGCCAGCTATATTGAGGACAAATATCCGAAATCGACCGTGCGGCAATATCCCACGATCGACGACGCCTATCGCGATATGGCCTCTGGCCGTGTCGATCTAGTGCTGTACGACAAGCTCGCGGTCTATGCCTGGCTCCAGACCGAGCCCGGCAAATGCTGCCAGATGGTCGGTCCCGATCTCGACGATCCGTCCTATTTCGGCTCGGGTGTCGCCATCGCGCTGCGCAAGGGCGAGAACGAACTCATAGCGAAATTCGACAAGGCCATCGACACCATCGTCGCCGACGGGACCTATGCCAAGATCAACGCTAAATACTTCCCGTTCAACATCTATAAAAAGCAATGAAATCGACGTAAGAGCCGGGCGATGATCTTCAGCTTCGGCGCGGAGGGTTGGGGCGATGAGCTGGCGCGCGGCGCCGGGGTGACCATCGCCCTCGCATGCGCCACCCTGCCGGTCGGGCTCGGCTTCGGCCTGGCGGTCGCTCTTGCGAAGGACAGCCGCAGCGCGGTCCTGCGCGGGCTCGGCGAAACCTATACCACCGTCTTTCGCGGTATCCCCGAACTGCTCAACCTACTGCTCATCTATTACGGCGCGCAAATGGCAATCGACAGCGCGGCCACCGCGACCGGTCTTCCCCTCAACTTCGCCATTCCACCATTTGCTGCCGGTGTGCTCGCCCTCGGCCTTGTGTTCGGCGCCTATGCGAGCGAAGTGCTGCTCGCGGCCTTGCGTGGCGTCGAGCGCGGCCAGATCGAGGCCGCCGCCAGCTTCGGCATGAGCGAGGCCCTGGTGTTCCGCCGGGTGACGCTGCCGCAGATGCTGCGCCTCGCCTTGCCCGGCCTCGGCAATAACTGGCTGGTGCTGCTCAAGGACACCTCGCTGGTGTCCACGATTGCTCTCGGCGATCTTTTGCGCGAAACCACCGTCGCGGTCGGCAACACCAAGCGGCCTTTCGAGTTCTATGCCGCCGCCTGCGGCATTTATCTGCTCATGACGGCCGCCTCGACGATCGCGCTCGCCTGGGCCGAAGCCAGGGCCCGCCGCGGCTGGAGCAAGGCGCGATGATCCATTGGGACCTGCTTCACCGCTTCGGCTGGAATATGGCGCAAGGCTATGCCGTCACGCTGCAGCTCACCTTCATCTCGGTGACGCTTGGCTTCGCCATGGCCGTGCCGCTGGCGCTGATCCAGGTCTTCGCTTCGCCCTCGGTAAGCGGCGCGGCTTTCGCCTACACCTACATCTTCCGGGGCACGCCGCTCCTCGCTCAGCTTTTCCTCGTCTATTATGGCTCGGGCGAGTTCCAGGCCGAGCTGGCGGCGGCCGGGCTGTGGTGGCTGTTCCGCGATCCTTATTTCTGCGCGCTGCTCACCTTCACACTCAATACCGCCGCCTATCAGACCGAGATCTTTGCCGGCGCCATTCGCGCTGTGCCGCGTGGGCAGATCGAAGCAGGGCGCGCGGCGGCGATGCCCTTCGCGCTCATCGCCCGCCGCATCATTCTTCCGCAGGCGGCACGTTACGGCCTGCGCCCGCTCGGCAATGAGGTGATCTTGATGCTGAAGGCGAGCGCCCTTGCGAGCATTGTCACCGTCTACGACCTGCTTGCGGTCGCGCGTCTTGCCTTTCAACGGACCTATGATTTCCAGGCCTATCTCGCCGCGGCGATCGTCTATGTGCTGACCGTCGAGGCGCTGCGCCGCCTCTGGAATCTTGCCGACAGACGGCTCAGCCGACACATGCCACCGCTTCCTTGATGGCATCGACGCGCTGTGGCTGCGCGCGCCGGATAACCTGCTTTCCGCGCTTTGGCCTAAAATGACTGAACTCTGTCCTTTAGGCCAGCGGTCCGTTCGATTAGCATTGCCTCATGACATCACCCCGACCCATTCTGATGCTGGCCTATCCGGAAGGGCAGATCCTCGACATCACGGGGCCGCTGCAGATCTTCGCCGCGGCCAACCGCGTCCTCGGCCATGAGGCTTACAGCGCGGCCATTGCGGCGCAGACCGCCGGCCCGCTGCACACATCCTGCGGCGTCGGCATCATTGCCGATACCGACTTCGCCGAGCTGACATCGCGGCGGCTGTCGTCCATTGATACGCTGATGGTCGCGGGAGGCAGCCCCGGCCTCAAGGCAGCACTTGCCGAGGGCTCGATCGCGGCCATTCTG
This sequence comes from uncultured Alphaproteobacteria bacterium, assembly GCA_963798805.1. Classification (GTDB taxonomy): domain Bacteria; phylum Pseudomonadota; class Alphaproteobacteria; order Rhizobiales; family Rhodomicrobiaceae; genus CAVZCK01. The sequence continues at coordinate 176,645 of CAWCVC010000008.1, read as the reverse complement.
CGGCGAGCGTTCGGGCGCGTTCGCCGGATCGCATCCGTTTGCACAGGCGCTTTCCTTCTCGCCGAGGCGGGACTGCTGGACGGCCGCCGCGCCGCGACCCATTGGAATTCGGTCGAGACGCTGCGCCACCTTTATCCCCAGGTCGAGGTCGACGGCGACGCCATTCACATCCGCGACGGCGACATCTGGACTTCGGCCGGCGTGACGGCCGGCATCGATCTCGCTCTGGCGATGGTCGAAGCGGATCATGGTCGCCAAACCGCGCTCGCGCTTGCCCGCGATCACGTCGTTTACCGGATCAGACCCGGCGGCCAGAGCCAGTTCTCGGCCGAGCTTGCCACCCAGTCCGCAGATAGTGAGCGCCTGGCTCATGTCGTCGAAGCCATCAGAGCAGCGCCGGATCGCAACTGGCATATTGACGCGATTGCGGAAGAGGCGCGCCTGTCGCTGCGCTCGCTCTCGCGCCTATTCCGCCGTGAGCTGAATATGAGTCCGGCCGCCTTTGTCGAGCGGGTCCGGATCGATAAAGCCCGTCAGGCGCTGCTCGATACCGCCGCGCCGGTCGAGCGCATCGCTGGCCAATGCGGCTTCGCCTCGCTGCGGCGCATGGACCGCGCGTTCGCCAGGCGTCTCACCATGTCCCCGTCGGAATTCCGGCGCCGTTTCAAAACCAATGGAGAGCCCCCATGCCAGACTTCACAATCGGATTCGTTCTCTTCCCCAACCTTACACTTCTAGATCTGGTCGGTCCGCTACAGATCCTCAGCCGCGTGCCGGGAGCGAAGACGCACGTCATCGCACAGAGCTACCATCCGGTGCCGTCGGATTGCGGTCTGAGCCAGGTGCCGACGGCGACTTTCGCCGACAGCCCGGCTCTCGACATGATCTGCGTGCCGGGCGGCTATGGCGTGTCGCAAGCGATCGTCAACGACGAGCTGATGTCGTATGTGAAGCGTCAGTCCGAGGGTGCGCAATATGTCACTTCGGTTTGCACCGGAGCCTTTGTCCTCGGCGTGGCGGGGCTGCTGAATTGGCGGCGCGTGACGACTTATTGGGCGTATACGCATCTTCTGCCGCTCGTCGGAGCGACCTTCGAAAAGGCGCGCGTAGTCCAGGACCAGAATGTCTTCACCGGCGGCGGCGTAACTGCCGGCATCGATTTCGGACTGCGGATCGCGGCCGAGCTCGCCGATCCTGACGTGGCCCAGAATATTCAGCTATCGGTCGAATACAATCCCGAGCCTCCCTTCTCCGCCGGCTCTCCTGATAGCGCTCCAGCGGAAATCCGCGATCGAAGCAGCGCGGTCTATGAGAAACGCACCAAGCAATTCAGATCGGAGCTGGAATTGGCTCTGGAGCATAGCGCGCTGCGCTGAGCGCAAGGCAAACTGCGCGTAAAGGACTTCGCACACGCAGAGTTTACTTCGCCTGTCATCCAACCGGAGGACGCCGGATCTCTAAAACATTTCGATCATCGCTCTGACAGCAGCGGGCGGCGCGGCGGGGCAGAATTCCCGCCGTTCCTGGTCCCGAAGAATTTCAGCGCAAACCGCTTCGCCCGGCCGGCGGCAGTGGGCGCGTTTCGGCGGGTCGAGCAGGTTTGCGGCTGGCCGAAACCATCAATGCGAAGGTTAAGAGTCGTGGTTGAAATATCGCATCCCCTCAGGAGAAACCTGCTCGCGCCCGCAATTCTGATCGGGGCAATTGCGACGGCGGCGGTCGCAGGCGCCTATGTGCCGCTGGAGCATACTATTGCCGCCTTCGGCGTTGTCGCCGCCGATGCGAGCGTGAAGAAGATACGGCATCCTGTCGGCGGCGTTGTGGGAGAGATCAGGGTCACGGAAGGCGCCAGAGTTTCCGCGGGCGATCTGCTGATCCGCTTGGACGACAAGGCGATGCGCAGCAGTCTGGACGGCGTGCGGGAGAAGCTGATCGCCGCACGGGCTCGTCTGGCACGCCTCGGAGCTTTTCGGGACGGAACGAGAGAACCCGCTTTTCCTCAGGATCTGAAGGACGACGTCGATGCCCGCAGCGTGATCCAGGCGGAGACCAGGCTTGCACGCCTCCAGCTTGCCGCTCAGGAAGACAAAAAGCGCGCACTGTTTGCACGAATCGAGCGAATGCGCAGGGCGATAGCGGGCTTGGAGGGCGAGCAGCCCTCGGGCCCCGTGCAGCCGGACGTCGTTCGAATTGATCTGCAAGATCTGACGCCGAGGCACGCGACGGGCGATGTCCAGAATCCGCGCGTCTCGCAGCGCGAACTGCTTCGCAATCGGGAGACGCGCGGCGACCCCCTGGCGACGATTGTGCAGTTGCAGGCCAAGATCGCCGAAACCGAGCTGCAGATTGCCGAGAACGACGATGAATTCGGCGCGGATACCGTGAAGCAGCTGCACCAGACAGAAACCGAAATCAGCGAGCTTCGAAAGACGAAAACCGCTATCGAAGATCTGCTGGAGCGGCTCGAGATTCGAGCACCGCTTTCGGGCGTGATTCGCCAGCTTGCGGTCCACACAATCGGCGAGGTCATATCCCCGAGCGACGTGCTCATGCATATCGTCCCGAGTGCCGATCAGCTTCTCGTCGCGATCCGGATCAAGCCGTCCGAAATCGACCGGCTGTCGGTCGGACAAGATGCACGCGTGCGCTTAACGGCGCTTGGCCGGAGCAAGACCGAGGAGCTGGCGGGCGCTCTCATCCGCATCGCCCCGGATCCGACGCGGGACGAGCAGGGCGGGCACCCCTATTACGCCGCCGCCGTCAGAGTGTCGGAAAACGAGCTTGCGAGATTCGACGGACGGGAGTTCGCACGAGGCATGCCGGCCTATGTATTCATCAGGACCGGAAAGAGATCGCTCGTCAGCTACGTCGCTGGACCGCTGCGTGACCAGATGAAGCAAGCGCTCCGAGCGAGATAGCGGCGGGTGCCCCGGATCCGCAAATCTCGCTGCCGACGGATGCGCGACAAGCCGGCGACGCTGCGCCCCCCAAAAAGCGTCGCCGGCTGAATTTTAAGGTGGATAGGCGAGAGCTGCTCCGGTGATTGACGCCCCCTTATGCGGCATTTCGCCAGTCTGGAGCCAGCGCGCGCCCCGGCTGTGCTTCGATCAGCGCGAGACGATGCCCGAGAATCCCGCGACGAGCTTTGCAAGCTTGAGCTGGCGATTGGTGCCGGTCTTGGCGAACAGCCGGCGCAGATGCGTCTTCACCGTGGTCTCGGCGACGGCCAACAATTCGGCGGTCTCCGGCACCCCGCCGGCCGCGACAATGGTCAAGAGGACGCGCAGCTCCATCGGCGTCAGGCGATAATGGCGCGCCATCACCTCGGCCGCCGCGGCACCGCCGAGTTCCGCCTTCTGCACGAACACCGCCGCAACCGCCCGATAGTTGCCAATCGCCGCGCGGCGTGGCCCGGAAATCAGCGGGAGGCAATGCGCGACGTAACGTTCGCCATCGGCCGCTTTCACTGGCAGTGCGACGCTTCTGGCCGAGTTCGACGCACCGCTTCGATGTGCCTCGGCAAGAGCCGTCAGCATCGTCTGTCGCGTGCCATATTCCTCGACCGTTTGGCTCGACATGATGACGCCGGGCAGGATGCCCTTGGCAAGCATGGCGCTGCCGCTTTCATTGGCGTGGACAATGCGGCCTTCCGCATCGATGAGGAACACGCCGGCGCTGATCCGGTCGAGCGCATCGGCGAGCGCCGCCATCCGGCCGGTCCGCAGATTGACCGCGCTGACGATCCGCGAGGAGTATCCCAGATGCGGCACGAGCAGGTGCACGCGCCGATGGACGCTTTCGTCAGCCCAGCCGTCCCGCTGACTTCGGGCGATCGCAAGAGCAGCGACCTGGGTCGGCGAACGGGCGAGCGTGATGTAAAGCGTTTCCTGCCAGCCCTGAGGCGCCATCCACTCCTCATAAAAGCGCGTTTTCACGAAATCGCTGCGCGACGTGACACTCGAGCTGCTGATCACCTCGCCGGGACTGGAGGACAGGATTGCGGGGCCGACGGGATCGAATTTCATATAGGTGTCGAAATACCGGCTACGGAAGTGAGGTTCATAGCCGACATCATAGAGGCTTTCGCTCGCCCCCCGGACGAGATCGTGCTTGATCACCCATCCGGCCACGCCACCGACAAAGGCGGCGATTTTCTCGACTGCCGCTTCCCGCAATGAGGGATCGAGCGCAGCATCGTAAATCGCCCCGGCGAGCCGGGCGATGGCCTCTTCGTCGCGCATGGGGCTATCCCGCGAACGGGCTCCGGAAGGCCGCGCAGAGCTGGATGAGCTCGATCTGCCGGCTGGTGCCGGTCTTCTCGAACAGCCGGCGGAGATAGGTCTTCATAGTACTCGGAGCAATTGCCAGCTTTTCGGCCGTCTCCCTCAGCCCGCAGCCATCGACGATCGCCTCGAGCACCTCGCGTTCCCTGCCTGCCAGCCGGTAATGACGCGCGACCCGCGCGGCCGCATCGGTGGTGTTCAAATTCGCCTCGTGAAGCACGATGCCGGAGACGCCCCGCCCGCAGGCACGACCCTTTGCGCCAGCGGCAATCGGAAACACACGAGCGACATAGGTCTCACCGTCCGCGTCTCTCCGGGTCTCCGCGACGCAGAATCTCGCCGGCAAACCGGCCCCGGCTCCCGCCGCTTGGCCAAGGGCGGGTATTGCATCAAAGCCGTTGGCAACCAACTTGCCGCGCACCGACCGCAGCAACCGGCCTTCGGCCAGCATCGCCTGGCCGCTGACATTGGTGTGCAGCGTCTCGCCGTTCTCATCGACGAAAAATACCCCGGCGCTGAGTCCGTCGAGAGTGTCCGCCATCGCTGCGGTGGCGGCACAGTTGATGCCCATGAGCTTGCTGATCTTCACGGTACGGCGGATATGGGGAGCGATGCGCCGCATCCGCCGCAAGGCGGCCTCATCCCAACGCGCGCACCTACGATAACGGTAAACGGCAAAGCGCGAGATGCATCGATCCACCCTTTCATCAAAATTTGAAGAGATCGGCTGATCGCAGAGGGAGATTTCAATGCATTCGCCGGCATTGGCGGTCTTGACCTGCGCAATTGTTTCGCCATCGCGCATGATGCGCTTGTCCTTGATCATGCGCTCGCCGCCCAGGATTCCGGTGGAAGCCGACTCCCGGAATGTCTCGTCGCCCCCGAAATGGTACTGATGCCCCGGCGCAAGGTTTGGATTTCTTATCCAGATCGCAGCGCCAGAGCCGCCGATATAGGTTGCGGCGTCTTTGAGGACCCCGCTCCATCGCGATGCATCAAGTGCCAACTCATAGATCGCCGCAATCATTGAAGATGTCGACTCAGCTACGGACATACGATTTCTCCAAGCAAAAATGAGCAAAACCAGAAGGTCAGGAAAGAATTTCTGCCCAATTTCGGGCGCAGAAGATGCCGGATTACCGAGACAGATTTTGCAGGGATTTGTGCAGGGCAAAATCCAGTCGATTACCGCCGTGTTGCGTATCGCGTTTGCGATGTGTCTATTGTGTTTTGCATGGTGATCTTTACCGCGTCATTCGACCGAACAGAGCTGTAGATCAAGTCGCGTCAGTTAGTTTTGCGTCAGTTAGACTAGGTGAATTGAGTCCGTTTATTTGCCATTGATCAGTCATTTCGGCCGCAATTCTGGGTAACGAGCGCGAGAGCGGCTTATCAGCCCAATCAGACTGTATTCATCCATTCCGCTCAGCTCCCGTTCCATCGAGTCAGGCAATAACACGGCTGCATGCCATTTTATTCGAGGCCGTTCGGTGACAGGCTGCGGGTTCCGGGGCACAAGCTGAACCTCGCGCTTTTCGAGCCGCCTTGGGCGTTATGGCGAATTCAATAAACGCTAAGGTGCGGATGTGTCGGAGATTGCACCTCAGCCATTTGGGTGACAGAAATGGCTGAGGTGCAAGAAGCTGTTTCAACGCGCGAGGGTGATCCAAATCCGGATCAGGCCATGCGGAGGAAATCCGGCGGAAACCGCAGCGAGGGGAAGCCGCGCCGGTAACGATCGGCCCTGAGACCAACATTCGCGCAGCAGAACCAACCCTGCAGATAATATTGCGTTTGCAGGGGCCGCGTCCTTCGATTGTCCGACTGTAATGGAAATTGACGAGCAACCGATCGACTTGTCGCCGCCTTCAGTGGTGATCGGTGGTCTCCCCGACGCCGTCACTGCGGACGGGAAAGCCGAAGGGACGGCGGGCGAAAGAGGACGGATCGCCCCGGATGAGTTCGACCGTGGTTTCCTCGCCTTGCCGCCGGACGGAAAAGTCGAAGAGCTGATCGCCTATCCGCAGATCGTGAACCGTCAGATCCGGCAGCCAGTCCGGCAGTATCGGATCGATGTTGAGCATCCGCCGCGGCGCGTCCGGCCTGATGCCGAGCATGCATTCCAGCAAGAAGAACATCGATCCGGCCGCCCAGGCCTGGGGCACGTTGGCGCCGAGATATTGCACCGGGAAATTCGCGGTGGTCTTTTCCACCCCCGCATAAAGCTCGGGAAGCCGCTGCATGACGAAATAGCTCGCCGCATCGGTGATGCCTTGAGCCACCCGCATTGCCTCTGCGGCGAAGCCATATTGGCGAAAGCCGAGTGCAATGATGGCGTTGTCGTGCGGCCAGACCGCCCCGTTCTGATAGGAGTACGGATTGTAGGCCGGATGCTCGGCCGACAGAGTGCGGATGCCCCACCCGCTCCACATATCGGGTCGCATCAGGCGTTCGACGATGCGTCGGGCGCGATTGTGGGGGACGATGCCTGACCAGAGGCAATGGCCAGGATTCGAGGCGACGGAAAACGCCGGGCGCTTGTCGCCATCGAGCGCGAGCGCATAAAAGCCCTGCTCCTCGCTCCAGAAGGCTTCGTTGAAACGGTGGAAGAGCGCTTGCGCCTTTTCGCGCAGCCGGCGGGCATCGTCGGCGCGGCCGAGCTCATCGTAGAGTTCTGCCATTCGCAGCCAGGCGTCGTAGACGTAACCCTGCAGCTCGCAGGTCGCCTTCGGACCTTTCACGAGCGAGCCGTCGGGATAGACGATCGCATCCTTGGCGTCTTTCCAGCTCTGGTTCTCATAGCCTGCGGGCGATCGGGTTTGATATTCCTGAAATCCATCGCCGTCCCGATCACCATATTTGTCGATCCAGTCAAGGCAGCCTTCCGCGGTCGCGAGATGCCGCTCGACCACGCCGAGATCGCCGCTAGACCGCCAGGCGGCATGCAAGAGGATGAGGTATAGCGGGGTTGCATCTGCGGTGCCGTAATAGGGCGTATGTGGAATGAGCTTGAAATGGGCAAGTTCGCCCTGACGAAGCTCATGCGGAATCTTGCCAGGCTCGGCGTCACGATAGTCGTCCCGTTCCTTGGCCTGGAGCGATCCCAGCACGTCGAGCGCGCCGCCGGCGAAGTCCGGATAGACGACGATGCTCTGAAGCGCCGCGATCAGACTATCACGGCCGAACAGAGTGGCGAACCAGGGAATACCGCCGGCCGGTACGAATTCCGTGTCGGTGGTTCCCTTGATGGGAAGCCGCAGGGCGCCCATGTCGGAGACGGCCTCCTGAAAGGCGCGTGAGAAGTCGGCATTACCGCTCAAGGTCTTGGTAACAGCCTGACGCCAGCTCGCGTCCCTTTCCTCAATCTTCTGCTGAGCTTCGGCCAGGCACTGCTGCGGCGCCGCAAATCGGCGATCTCCGTCATGCAGGTCGTAAAGAAGGCAGGTGTGCCAGCTTTGATGCGGCGCGAGCACGATTTCGAATGTGATTCGGCCGTTCGCGTAGCGCGCCCCTTGCTCGTTCTGATCCCGCCTCACGACAAGCTGCCGGAAAAAATCCGCTTTGCGATAGCTGAGCCGCAGGCTCGCGTCTTCGGCAGACCAGTCCGTGGTGATGTTTGCCCGATCCACGACATTCCCGGATTTGACCTCGAAAATGTCGGCGAAATCGCCTTGGATCTCGATCTCCAGATTGAAATGCACCTGTTCCTGACCGTTATTGGTCACGTCGAGGTCTTCATGGATGCCCGTCTCGATCGAGCGGCTGAGGACAAGGCTGATCGTCCCCGCCGGGATCTCTCCCTCTTGGGTGGCAATGCAGCGATTAATCATAAATGCGCGGGAGGCGTGGTAGGTGGGGCTTCCGCCGTTCAGCAGATCCCATTCGGTACCGTTCGCGTAGATCCGCCACCTACTGATCAGCCTTGTATCGAAGAAAAACAGCCCACGCTTAGACCCCGGCCCGATCTGGCCGCTGGCATCGGTTAGCAGGACGGTCTCCCCCCAGCTGATGGCAAGGTGCGGCGGGCCGACGCTGATGTTGACAGGCATACTACCAACCGGGTGCCTAGCTGTCTGGCGTGGAAGATCAGGAGCGGCCCAAAGGACAGCCGCTTAGGCTGGCCGCGCCACCGGCTGCACACAGGGGTCGCTCTATAGCCAGAACCCGTGTCCGAAAAGAAAAGTTCCATTTCCCCCGCCTTCGATGCCCACTGTGCCACAACGGACAAACCATCTCCGAGCCCTTGGAAACCCTAAGCGGACGCCGTCTCCGGCCTGCCGTTGGCGGCCCGATGGGAACTTCGATCATATGCGGCGCGTTGCTTTCGAAGCCTATGAGGAGGTTTTCATGTCAGATATCGATCCACGCAGAGATCCGCGCAGAACCCCCGCTGGCCCGCCACCGCGTTCCTATGGTTCGGGCTGGGTCACAGGTCTGGTCGTCATTGTGGTGATCATCGCCATCATCGTCTGGGGCGGATGGTGGGGTGGATGGTGGGCTGGAAATGGTCCGGCCAATACAGCCAATACTCCGCCGCCTGCTACTACCACCGGCCCCGGCACAACTGGCAGCTTGCCGAACAAAGCGCCTGCTGCGCCGGCTAACCCGCCCGCCACGGCTCCCGGAGGCGCCGCCCCGAGCGGAACGACCGGCGGGGGTGCGGCACCGGGCAGCAAATAATGGTGGATGAGAAAAGCGCAGGCCCTGCGCTGGTCCTAAAGGCGCCGAGAACATCGGAAAGCAGCCGAGCGGCCGTCGTGATAATTCGTAAGATCGCATGGAGCAGAAACGCTCCATGCGATTTATGTATGGGAGCGCGTCTGGTAGGCTCGTCAAGGCAGCGAACCTGAATCCCCGGCCTCCATTACTTGCCGTTGTAAGCCTTTCTCAGGCCCTCGATGTCGAGCTTGATCATCTGCAGGACGGCCTGCATGACGCGCGCGGCCTTCTCAGGATCGGGATCGGCAAGCATCTCGCTTAGAATTTTGGGAACGATCTGCCAAGAGACGCCATAGCGGTCCTTCAGCCAACCACATTGCTCAATCTTGCCGCCGTCGGATAAGGCCGTCCAAAGTCGGTCGACCTCCGCCTGGTCCTCGCAGTCCACCTGAAAAGAAATGGCGTGGGTGTATTCGAATCGTGTGCCGCCGTTGAGTGCCAGGAAGCGCTGTCCGGCAAGCGTGAATTCGACGATCAGCGCGGTGCCGGCCTTCCCGCCAGGGCTGTCGATGACGTTTTTCTGCACGCGTTCGATCCGTGAATCGGGCAGCAATGACACGTAGAAGTTCGCCGCCTCCTCGGCTTCGCCGTCGAACCATAGACATGGCGCAATTTTTGACATGCTGTTCTCCCTGCATCTGGCTTTCTCCGGCGGATGCTCCGATCGCCGACGTCATACCAAGGACGCGCTCACTGCCGTCATCCCGACATTACGCGGACGAGATTTTCCAAGCCGCCGCGGTTTCCTGATCAGCCCGCGGTCTGAACGATCAGGATCGCTCCTGAAACGAGCAGCAGGCACAGAACGATCCGTTGAAAAGCTTGTTCGGAGACGCCGACATAGATTCGCGCTCCGAGCCATGCGCCGGCCAGGGTTGCCGGCAGGCAAAATGCTGCCACCTGGACAACGGGCACCGTGATCTGCCCCGCCAGGGCCATGCTGACGCCAGCGAAAGCGAGCACGATCAGGTTGAAGGGCTGATAGGTTGCGCGCTGTTTTTCGCTAGGCCCGCCGCGCAATTGCAACCAGATCAATGGCAGCGGTCCTGAAAGCCCCGCAAATCCGCCCAGAAATCCCCCTGCCGTGCCGATTGCGCTGTCTGCGATCCTGCCGCCCCAATCGTCGATCTGAAACCTGTTTTTCCAGGCAAGCCGGTAGATTGCATAGATCACGAGGAAAGCACCGACGGAGACTTTCAGTGCTGTGGGCGACGCCGAAGCCAGCGCACCGACGCCGAGAGGCACGCCGATCGTGCCTCCCATGAGGAACGGCGAGACACGCCGCCAGTCGAAGGCTTTGCGCACGGTAACGAAACCGACGAGTTGCCCTGCGACCGCAGCCATCGCAACGAGAGGCGGAACCATTGGCGCCGGCAGCGCGTGAAACCAAAGGCCGGAGGCAACGAGGCCGGTCCCAAAGCCAGCGAATCCTGTCGTGAAACCGGCGAAAAGAGCGCCGACAATGACAAAAGCTAAGGTGGAGAGGTCGAAAGGAACGGTAAGCATTCGCGGGCCTGCTGAGCAGGCGCCACACTGCCAGCGATCATGCTGGACCGCAACCGCCCCGAATATGCGCCACGCCGAATATGAGCGCAGAAAGCAAACGATCCCGCTTGTGCGCCCCCGCCGGACATGAGAGCGGCTATCGCACCGTTAGTTCCGAACTCTCGATATCGGCCAGATCCGCGACCATCGTTATCAGCTTGGCCCCGTCGGGTACCGTCCTTGCAAATTCGCCATAGAGAGGACGGCTGGCGGTCCGGAAGGCCTTGAAGTCGATTTGATTGGTCTTCATCGTCTCGCTGAGACGATCCAATAGCTGGCCCTCGGTCCGGATTGCCGTCTGATATACCCAGCTTCGCATCTCTGCCGCGGTGCTGCTGAGCACGCTCTGCACGCTCCGCGGCAGATCGGCGAAATGCTTGTCGCTGGTGATGAGATAGGCAGGCGAATAGATGTGATCGGATAGCGTGAGATAGCGCTGCACCTCGTCGAATTTCGAGCCCTTGATTTGCGCCAGAGGATTTTCCTGGCCGTTGACCGAGCCTGAGCGCAGAGCCTCATATGTTTCATTGAGCGCCATGGGAACTGGTACCGCGCCGAGCGTACGAAACGCCTTTTCACGCCAGACTCCCTTTGGGATGCGCAGCTTTAAACCGGCCAGGTCCCGCGGAGATTTGATCGGGTGGACATTATTGGTGATCTGGCGGAAGCCGTTCTCCCAGATCGCCAGGATGCGATAGCCGTGTTTCTTCACCTCCGGCTGCAAGACCGGTTCGAGCAGCGCGTCGCTGATCTTGCGCACCTGATCCCGATCGCGGATGAGAAATGGCAGTTCGAAGACGCCGAATTTCGGGCTCATCGAGGACATCACGGTCGAAGGCAGGCCAAAAGCGACTTCGCCCCGCTTGATTTTGGCCAAGACCTCGGTGTCGCTGCCCAATCGGCTCCCACCGACCGCGACGACCTCGTAGCCGGTTGGCAGTCTTACATTCGCGCGCCTGGCAAATTCGTTGGCGCAGGCCTCGAACAGCGATCCCGGCCCTCCGACGTGGGCCAGATACAATTGTCTGGCTTGAGCAACTGCGGCATTTCCTGTCGAAGTCAGCGCGGCAAAGATAAGTGCGAGGCAGAGAAAGAACTGCATAGCATGCCCTCCAATCTTCGGACGCGTAAATGGATTCAAAACTCACAATCTATGTGGCCATTGTGCGGATGAATTTAGATCAGCAGCGGTAAAAGACAGTTGTGGCAGCCAAGGGACAGGCGTGCACTTTGTCTGTACTATTTTGGAGAATGTCTTTCTACCCGACGGTGGCCGGATTAGAACACAACCTCTCACGGATCGCCGAGATAACTGCCGACGTTCGGACTCATCAGCCCGCTTCGACGTTGATCGGGAGAAAGGTGCTGAGGTTTAGTGAGGCGGTTATTGCCGGCGCCGGTCCTTCCCGGCCTCAAGGCTCGAAAGGACGGCATCCCGCAGCTTACTAGGCTGTACCGGTTTATCGACCCGCTGGACTTCCGGCGCGCCGGGATAGGCGTCCACTCCATCCGCATAAGCAGTGCAGAAGACGAAAGGAATGCCCTTTCCTTTCAGCATGTCGGCAATAGGGAATGACAGTGTGCCGTTCAGATTGATGTCGAGCAATACGCAGTCGAACGGACTTTCGTTGACCGCCTTGCGCGCATCCTCATAGCCGAATGCTGTTTCCGATATTGTCCCGCCCATCTCGGCGAGCATCTCGCCGAGGCGCATCGCCTGCAGGATCTCATCTTCGATGATGAGAAAGCGAAGTCCGGAGAGCGGGCGCGCCGTCTGTTCCAACATAAATCATCCCAAACAACAACCCCGCAGCCTATCCAAACGCCGAAGGGGAGATCCGAGTTCCATCGCATGAGGCTCGTCTTATCTTCTGTCGCCGTGGAACAACTCACATGCCGAAGGCGACTAAGCTGCCGATGCCCTCTGCGAGACGGAAATTCTACTTCTCGCGATGCGATCGGCGATTTCGTTGGTCGGAATTCCCTCAGCATCGGCCGCATTGAACACGGTCAGAAGCGTTTCTCCTATCGCGCGGACGCGGCGCTCCACGGCGGGCTTGCCCTCCCCCGTGATTTCCGCAGCGACGTGAATGATCCCCCCGGCGTTGATCACATAATCGGGAGCATAGAGGATCCCGCGCTCGCTGAGCGCAATGCCATAGCCAGGCGCAGCAAGCTGATTATTCGCAGCCCCCGCGACGATCCGGGTTTTCAGGCGCGGAAGCGTCTCGTCGCTTACGACGGCGCCCAGGGCGCAAGGTGCAAATACCTCGACATCGGCATCGTAGATCGCCTCCGGATCGACGACCTGCACGTCCAAGGAGGCGACGGCGCGTTCCACGGCTGCGGGGCTCACATCGGAAACCGTCAGCCTCGCCCCACTCGCAGCGAGAAGCCGCGCAAGATTGAAGCCGACATGCCCGAGCCCCTGTACTGCGACGCGGATACCCTCCAGCGACTGCTGCCCGAATTGGTAGCGCACCGCCGCTTTAATGCCCTCGAAACAGCCGAGAGCCGTGCTGGGAGACGGATCGCCGCTGCCACCGACGCTCACAGGCAGGCCCATCACATGCGCCGTCCCCTTGCGAATTTCGACCATATCGGCCGCGCTCGACCCAACATCCTCGGCGGTGACATAGCGGCCCCCGAGCTGATCGATCGCCCGTCCCATGGCTTGGAGCAGAGCGGGGGTCTTTTCGCGCTTAGGGTCGGCAATGATGACCGATTTGCCGCCGCCGAAAGGAACGCCCGCCATGGCATTCTTCAAAGTCATGGCACGCGATAATCTGAGAACATCTGTCAGGGCCGACCGGTCGTCGGCATAGGGAAAGATGCGGCAGCCGCCAGCGGCGGGCCCGAGCACCGTGCTGTGAATCGCGATGATCGCCCTGAGACCGCTGACGGCATCGCGGACGAAGACAATTTGCTCGTGATCGTCATAGTCAAGAGTGTCGAAGATCATTTCGGGCGTCCTTTTTCTTGGGTTTGCGCTCATCCGAGCGGCTGGCTGGTGTTATTCTGCTGCGATCAGCTCCAAGCCTGCACCAGGCATTGCGCTTCTTGAGCGGAATTCTTCCAGACACTTCTGTTCCAGCGTTTCGACCTTGCGGATGGCTTCAGCCTTGACCGGCCCGAAGCCACGGATCTGGTCCGGCAGTTCGGCAATCGCGATCGCGACATCGAGATTCCTGCGCGACAGCGCGGGCAGCAATGCCGCGATCACCTGCTCGTAGCGTGCGATCAGACGGCGCTCGCTCCGCCTCTCAGCCGTCCATCCGAATGGATCGTAGCGGGTGCCGCGCAGCGCCTTAAGCTTCGCCAGGACCTTGAATGCCGTAAATATCCACGGCCCGAATGTCATTTTCCGAGGGCGGCCGGTTGCCGGGTCGGTGCGCGAAAGCAGCGGCGGCGCGAGTTGAACTTTGAGCTTCGGCTTGCCTTCGAAAGCGGCGGCGAACCTCGTCCTGAACGCCGGATCGGAGTAAAGGCGGGCGATCTCATACTCATCCTTATACGCCATCAGCTTGAAGAGGTTTCGGCCGACGGCCTCGGTGAGCGGCTTTGCTCGGGCGGAATCAAGCGATGCCTCGGCGAGCCGCACGCGATCGACGAGCCGGCGGAAGCGCGCGGCATAGGTATCGTTCTGATAGGCCGTAAGCTCGCGCGCCAGGCGATCGATCAGCGCGTCGAGATCTTCGGGAGCCGCGCTTTTCGGCGTACCCAAGAAGTGCTCCAGCGCATAGGGCTTCGCAATCAGCAGCCGCCCGGCATGGAAAGCCGCGAGATTGGCTTTGACCGCAATCCCATTCAGCGTAATGGCCTGCTCGATTGTATCGAGAGACAACGGAATGCAACCTTGCTGGAACGCCGCACCGACGAGCATCATGTTGCCATAGATGCTGTCGCCTAGAAGCGCTTCGGCCGTGCTGGTAACGCGGCTCCCGGTCAGCTCCCGCACCCCCTGGCGAAGCCTCATCCGGGGCCGGCTCGTGCGATAGCCCTGCGATCCGTGCATGACGAAATCGGCAGTCGGCGCGATGTCTTCGTCGACGACCGCCACAGTATGGCCGGCGTCGCACAAGGCGAGACAATCCGCGCTCGCGGCGACGACCAGATCGCCTGCAATGACGGCATCCGCCCCGCCGGGCATGATCCGAGCAATCGGCGCGGGCGCACCGGCCGGAGCGATCGCCAGATGCGAGAGTACTGCGCCGCCCTTCTGGGCGAGGCCGGTAACATCGAGCGTGGCGGCCTGCAGACCGTCGATATGGGCTGCCATCGCAAGGATTGCCGAGACCGTCGTCACGCCGCTGCCGCCGATGCCGGTGAGCAGCAGCTTGACCTCCCGGCCGACGTCGGGAATCGCGGGTGCAGGAATATCCGACGCCGCGCTGGTGATATCCTCGGGCGCGACGCCTGATTTTTTCAGTGCAACTCCTTCCACCTCGACGAAGGACGGGCAGAAGCCCTTGGCGCAGGAGAAATCCATATTGCAGGAGGACTGGTTGATCTGCCGCTTGGTCCCGAACGGCGTCTCCAGTGGCTCGATCGAGACACAGTTCGACTGCACGCTGCAATCGCCGCAGTTCTCGCAAACCCGGTCATTGATGAACAGGCGCTTGCCGGGCGTTGGATATTGGCCGCGTTTGCGCCGTCTGCGCTTCTCTGCCGCGCACGTCTGATCGAAAATCAGGACGCTAACACCCTCAGTCTCGCGGAAGGCGCGCTGCACCTCGTCCAGGTCCTCGCGGGGATGAAGGGTGGCACCCTCGGCAAGCTCGTCCAGGCGATGACGGGCCGGGTCCTCTGCGACGACCGCAATGCGCATCACGCCCTCGGCCGCAAGCTGATGCGTGATCTTAGCAACGCTGAGAGGCCCATCGACCTTCTGGCCGCCGGTCATGGCGACCGCGTCATTGTAGAGGATCTTGTAGGTGACGTTGGCCTTGGCGGCAACGGCGGCGCGAATGGCCAGCGATCCGGAGTGATGATAGGTCCCATCCCCGAGATTGACGAAGATGTGGCGCGTCTCGGTGAAAGGCGCCTGCCCCAGCCAGGCAACGCCTTCGCCGCCCATATGGCTGAAGGCATCCTCGGCGCGGCCGTCGACCATTTGCGCCATGATATGACAGCCGATGCCGGCCATCGCCCGGCTGGCTTCGGGCACTTTGGTCGAGCTGTTATGCGGGCAGCCGGAGCAGAAATAGGGCGTGCGCGGGCTTGGCGTCGCCAGAGCCTGCGCCTGGCGCTTCCGCTCCTCGAGCCTGCGCACCGCGCCCCGCATCGCCTCTGTTACCTCGGTCTCCGGCAGCAGTTTCAGCAGCGCCGGAGCAATGTCCTCGGCATGGAGGTCGCCGCTCGGCGGCAGCAGCGGTGCGCCGAAGAGGTCGGTCTTGCCGATAATCGCCGGGCGCCGCGAAGCGTCGACATGATAGAGCTGCTCCTTGAGCTGAGCCTCAATAAGCGGCCGCTTCGCCTCGACGACGAAAACCGTCTGCAAACCCTTGGCGAACGCCGCCACATCTTCCCCGTCGAGCGGCCACGGCATCGAAACCTTTATCAGCCGCAGCCCAAGGCGGTCCGCCACACGCTCATCAATACCGAGCAGCCGGAGCGCGTCGTTCAGCGCCAGCCAGTTCTTGCCGCTCGCGATGATGCCGAGCCGCGGCCGGGTGCTGTCCCAGACGATGCGATTGAGCTGGTTGAGCCGGGCATAGAGCTTGGCGGCGGGCAATTTGAACAGGCGCAAGCGTTCCTCTGCGCCGTGCCGGCTCTGCAGTTTGAGGCCCGCCAAGGTAATATGCCGCGGTGATCCATCATCCGGCGGCGTGACAATGCGGAGCCGCGAGGGCTCGATGTTCACCGTCGCCGAACCGTCCATCACGTCTGTCATCGCTGCCAAGCTGATCCAAAGGCCCGAAAAACGGGACATGGCGATGCCGTGCAGCCCGAGATCGAGCAGATCCTGAACGTTTGACGGCGCGAGTACCGGGACTTCTGCGTCGATGAAGGCGAATTCGCTTTGCGAGGGGAGCGTGGAGGATTTCGCCAGCGGGTCGTCCCCGGCGATGGCGAGCACGCCGCCATGCCGCCAGGTGCCGGTCATATTCGCGTGCTTGAAGACGTCGCCGGACCGGTCGACGCCAGGAGTCTTGCCGTACCAGAGGCCGAACACGCCATCGACAGTAGCGCCGGGATGCAGATTGACTTGCTGGCTGCCCCAAACCGCCGTTGCGGCGAGATCTTCATTCACCCCTGGCTGGAAGCGGATGTTGTGGGCGTCGAGGAATTTCCTGGCACGGCCTAATTGTAGATCATAGCCGCCCAGCGGCGAGCCTCGATATCCGGAAATGAAGCCGCCCGTTTTGAGGCCCGAGCCTCGGTCGAGTCGTGCCTGATCGAGTGGGAGGCGAACCAGCGCCTGAACGCCGCTCATCAAATATGAACCATGTTCCGCGGCGTATTTGTCATCGAGCGAAATGCGAAGAGCTTTCATTCACCCTCCGGCTTGGTAGCGGGATTTCATCTTGAATAAAATGCTAGCCCACTCGTCCCGAAATTATTTGCCTTTCGGCCTCAAAAATCGGCTAAATAAGCACGAATCTTGCTGGAACAACCATGTCTTTGGAAAAAATCGATCGCACGGATCTGCGCATCCTCGACGAGTTGCAGCAGGATGCGACCCTGTCAATGCAGGACCTCGCCGAGCGCGTCGGCCTCAGCTCGTCGCCCTGCTGGCGCCGCGTGAAGCGCCTGCAGGAGATAGGCATCGTCAAGCGACAGGTCGCGCAGCTCGACCGCGAGCAGCTCGGCCTGCATTTCGTCGTCTATGTCTATGTAAAGCTTGCCAAAACCAGCCGCGAGAGCCTCGAGCGGTTCGAGGTGGACGTTCAATTATGGCCCGAAGTGGTGCTGTGCGAGCTTATGACCGGCGCAGCGGACTACCTGATTAAGGTCGTCACGGAGGATGTACGCAGTTTCGACTATTTTCTGCGTGAAAAGCTTCTTGCGGAAACCGTGGTCGTCGATACGCAATCACGCATTGTCGTGCGCACAGTGAAGGAAACGAGCCGTCTGCCGCTTCCTGTCGGCGCTGCATTTGGAGCAAAATAGAGATAGAATTATATTCGAGAAAAGGCGAGGCGTCTCCCGCCGCGGTTCCTCCGCGAGGGGCGGTGAGTTGCTTCGGCTTGCTATATAAGGAGAACCAAATGGCTCGGAACCCCTCCACCATTTGGGTGTTCTGTGATAGGCGTGGAGTGTGCCTGGCCAGGGAAATCAATTATGAATATCGCGGAAGCCGCGGAGGTCCTTAAAGGGATTTCCAGGCCCTCGGGCTACGAAGCGCTTATCGGCATTGACCAAGCCATTCTCGACGCCATTCCTGTCGCGGTCTATATCTGCTCCGCCGAAGGTTTAATCGTGCGCTTCAACAAGCACGCCAGCGAGCTGTGGGGCCGGTCACCGCAGATCGGCGTCACGCACGAGCTGTTTTGCGGTAGCTTTCGCCTTTTTCACCGGGATGGCCGTCCGCTGCCGCACTCCGAAACGCCGATGGCGACCGCGCTCCGCACCGGAGAACAGCAGCGAGATCTGGAGGCTATAGTCGAAAGACCCGACGGCTCACGGATCCTCGCCCTGGTGAACATCGACCCACTTCTGGCTCCCGGCGGTCAGATCGAAGGCGCCATCAATTGCTTCCAGGATGTAACCAGGCGCAAACAAGCCGAGCAGGATCTCAAAGCGAGCCAGGCGGCATTGCATGAAAGCGAGGCACGCTACCGCGCGGTCGTCGACACGCTGCCGGCCGCCATCTATACGACCGACCCCGAAGGCCGGATCACCTATTACAACGACGCGGCGGCCGAGCTATGGGGACAGCGGCCCAAGTTGGGCGAGAATGAATGGTGCGGCTCGTGGAAGCTCTATTGGCCGGACGGGCGGCCGATGCGGCACGACGAGTGCCCAATGGCGATCGCACTGAAAGAGAAACGCGCCGTCAACGGAATGGAGGCCGTCGCCGAGCGGCCGGACGGCAGCCGGGTTTCCTTTCAACCCTATCCCACCCCTCTCTTCGACGCCTCCGGCGCTCTGACCGGCGCCGTCAACATGCTGGTCGACCTGAGCGAACGCAAGCTCGCCGAGCAGGCGCGGCGTAGGCTCGCTTCGATTGTCGAATCCTCGGACGATGCAATCGTCAGCAAAAACCTGGACGGGACCATCGTGAGTTGGAACCGAGGCGCGGAGACTCTCTTCGGCTATTCCGCCGAGGAGGTCACGGGCAAGTCGATCACGATCATCATTCCCAGTGATCACCAGCACGAGGAAACCGAAATCCTAGCTCGTATCCGGCGCGGTGACCGGATCGACCATTACGAAACCATCCGACAGCGGAAAGATGGGACCTTCATCGATATTTCGCTGACGGTTTCGCCGGTAAGGGACGCGGACGGGCGCGTGGTCGGCGCTTCGAAGATCGCCCGCAACATCACCGAACGCAAACGGGCCGAAGCCGCGCTCGCCAGGCGTATCGAGGAACAGTCGGCGCTGTACAGGTTCACCGATCGGCTGCATCGGGCGGAGTCGCTGAACGATATCTACGATGCCGCTCTGGATACCATCGCCGCCGCGCTGCGTTGCAGCCGCGCCTCGATCCTGCTCCTGGATACCTCCGGCGTGATGAGATTTGTGACCTGGCGGGGATTATCCGACAGCTACCGCAGGGCGGTTGAAGGCCACTCTCCCTGGAATCCTGGTGAAAAGCAGCCGGAGCCTATTCACGTTGACGCCCTCGAGGACAGCGATCTTCCCGAATCTCTCAAGGCCGTCATCAGGGCGGAACGGATCGGATCAGCCGCATTCATTCCTCTCGTGTCGAATGGTCAGCTCATTGGCAAGTTCATGGCCTATCACGAGACGCCGCATGATTTCACCGAGGCCGAGCTGGATCTTGGTCTCACCATCGCCCGCCAGCTTGCATTCAGCATTGAAAAAGTGCAGACGGAAGCTGCGCGCCTGGCGGCGAAGAACGAGCTGCGTGCCAGCGAAACGAGGCTTGCCACGGAAGCCCTAGCTCTGGCGCGGCTGACCGAAGCCAGCTCACGGCTGTGGCGTGTCCGGGACATAAGCGAAGGGCTGGAAGAGATCCTCACTGCGACGATCGAGCTGGTCGGCGCGGATATGGGCAACATCCGGCTTTTCGAAGATCAGCGTCAGATCCTCCGGATCGCGGCCCATAGCGGGTTCGAGCGGGAATTCATCGACTCCTTCCGTGAGGTCTCGGCCGGTGATGACACTATCAGCGGCAGAATCTTGCGGCGCGGCGAGCGCGTCATCATCGAGGATGTCGAAGTCGATTCCGAATTCGCGGCGCTGCGTCCGATTGCTCAGCGCGCGGGCTTCCGCGCGGTGCAGTCAACGCCGCTTATAGGCCGCAACGGCACGCCGCTGGGAATGCTTTCGACGCACTTCCGATCGTCCCACCGGCCCAGCGAGCAAGACCTCAGGAGGCTGGACCTCTATGTCCGCCAGGCGACGGACTTCATCGAGCGCTGCAGAATTGACGACGCGCTCCTGGAAAGCGAGGCGCGCGAGCGCGCCCGCGCCGCGGAATTGCAAACGATCATGGAAGCCGTACCCGCGGCGATCTGGATCGCCCATGATGCGGAGAGCCGTATTGTTAGCGGAAATCCCGCCTCGTACGAATTCCTGGGCTTGCCCAAGGGCGAAAACCACTCCCTTTCGGCCGCCGACGGCGGGCGGTTCGCTCATGTTCAGTTTTTTGCAGACGGCCGAAAGCTGTCTCCCGACGAGTTTCCTGTGCAGCGGGCGGCGGGCGGCGAGCATGTCAGCAACTTCGAATTCGAAACGCGGCTGAATGGCGGCCCCTCGCGCCACCTCGTCGGCAATGCGAGCCCCTTGCTCGATTCCGAAGGGCGCCCTCGCGGTGCGGTCGCTGCCTTTCTGGACATTACCAGCCGCAAGGAGGCGGAGGCGCAGCGGGATCTCTTGGTGGCAGAACTCAGCCACCGGGTGAAGAACACGCTTGCCACGGTCATTTCCATTGCGCGCCAGTCATTCTCCCGGAATCCCGATATCGACGAGGCGCGGCGGGTGTTCGACGCGCGGATCCGGGCGCTTGCACGGACCCACAGCCGGTTGGCGGAGGCCAACTGGTCCAGCGTTTCGCTCAACGCCATGGTCCTCGACGAGTTCGCGCCCTTTTCCCGGGAAGACGGGGCCAATGTATGCACGTCCGGGCCATCCGTAGCGTTGAGTCCCAAATGCGCATTGACGCTCGGCATGGTCGTCCATGAGCTGGCCACGAATGCGGCGAAATACGGAGCGCTCTCCGCCAGAACGGGCCGGGTTCACCTTGGCTGGCAGATCGACGGGGCGAACCGACAGCTCCAGATCTACTGGTCGGAAACCGGCGGTCCGAAAGTCGCCCCGCCGACGCGAAGCGGCTTCGGCAGGCTGCTCATCGAGCGGGCCCCTTCATCCGACCTCGGCGGCGATGTCAAAATGGATTTTGCGGAAGGCGGCCTGAAGTGCTCGATGAGCATTCCCTTGGAGCACATACTTGGGCATGATGTCCCCACCCTCTCCAGTCATGGCTCGAATTAGTGCCACTTCATCAGAAGTCAGACAGGTCGCCGCTTACGGCAACGGAAACGACGGGCGAAAGCCGAGCCGGAGCGCGAGTGCTGATCGTCGAAGACGAGCTCCTGATCGCTGTGCTGCTCGAAGAGGACTTGCATTCGGCCGGCTTTGCCGTGATTGGTCCGTTCAAAGATCTTGACACCGCCGCGCAGGGCTCACAACAAGAACAAATAGACGCAGCGATCCTGGACATCAATTTGAGCGGCGAGATGTCGTATCCGCTGGCGGACGAATTGCTGGCGCGCAACATACCGTTCATGTTCCTGACCGGTTACGGCGCGGCGCATCTGCCCGAGCGGTTCAGACGAGTGCCGCGCGTCGCAAAACCATACGATCCCAAGATCCTGATCGGCGAGCTGGGGCGGATTCTCAAGGCGAATTCGGATCGGCCGGACTGACCGGCACGGGAGCCCGTACGTCGGCAAGTGAGATCCCGCATAGCTACTCGTGCGAGCTGCCGGGTTTGGCGACCCCTCCTATGACCCTCAGCAAGCATCCCGCACGGTGTAACCGAAGCCATGCTCGTCTGCAGCTTGTCTTCCATCCGCTGACGACGTCGGCGCGCATCATTGCCTCGAACCCCGTCTTCGCCACATCCGCCGGGGGGCAAGCGACTTAGCCGGACCGCACCGCTCTCGCTAGCCGCGCGAGCGCGCGCTAGCGGTCGGTCGCACCTGGTACTTGATCTCGTTGACGATTTCGGTGAGCCGCATCGCCGGGTCGAGCAGGTCGCGGTCGAGGCTCAGACGCCAGTTCACGGCGTTCGGGGTCGCGGCCGGGCAAGCGGATCTCCTCGGCGTGAAGCTCGATCGCCACCGCCGATGCAGAAAAGCCCTCCGTGACGAGCCTTTCGCCATAGCGCTCCAGCACGCCGGCAACATCGCCGAGCGTATATTCCGGATGATGTTGCACGCCCCAGAACACGCCGCCGGCATGGTGGATCTCGGCGGCCTGTACCTCCGTCATCGCATTGGTCGCGGCACGGTGATGTCCGGCGGCAGCGTGCCGACCTCGTCGCTATGTACGGTTGGCGCACCGAAAGCGATGGGACGCCCTTCATGCATCGTATGTCCGCGGCCATCGGCGGTAAGGGTGATCTTGCGGGCGAAGCCGATTTCGCGCTCGCGCGGATTGAGCCGCACCGCACCACCGGCCGCTGCCGCCGCCACCTGCAGTCCCCAGCACGAGCCGAAGAACGGCACCCGAGAGGCAAACGCTTCCCGCTCGAAAGCCACCTGCGCCAGCGAATTGACAGGACCGCCGGGTGGCAGCTAAGGCTGCTACAGGTTTATCGTCCTCGCGAAAGCAAACGTCATGATTATCGACGACGCAAAGAGCCCGTTCGCTGATCTCATCCGGGATTTACAGGATCTCGGATTCAGCGATTACGAGGCGCGGGCCTACATAGCGCTGCTCAAATTGCAGCCCGCCACCGCGTATGAAGTCAGTAAGGAGGCCGGGCTGCCAAAGGCCAACAGCTATACCGTGCTGGAAAGCCTGAGCAACAAGGAGGCCGTTCAGCCGATCTCGGAAAATCCGGTGCGCTATTCGGCGGTGGCGCCCGAGACGCTGTTCGAGCGCATCGCCAGCAACACCCAGCGCCGCTGCGACCGGGTCCGCGAAGGGCTGAGCAAGCTCGCCGACCTGCCGCGGCACGACTATGTCTGGTCGATCACCGGGCGCGATGTCGTCGCCGCGCGCATCGAGCAGATGATCGGCGCAGCTCGAGAGCATCTCTGGATCAAATCCTCGGAGCAGGTTCTGGAGCGTCACATCCCGGCGCTGGCGGAAGCGGCCGAGCGCGGCGTCGGCATCCAGATCATCCTGTTCGGTCAGAGCCCTGAGCGTTTCGACTTCGGCACCAACTCCAAGACCTGGCTGCATGAAGGCAACGGCATTCCGGTCGGCATGGCGCCCTCCCTGATCACGATTACGCGCGATTATGAGGAAGCGCTGATCGCCGAGATGCGCGAGGAGGCTTACGGCTCCTATACGCGCAACAGGCCGATCGTAAACATGGCCGAGACGCTGATCCGGCACGAGATCTATTTCGCCGAGATCTTTCAGGCGCACGGAGCCGAAATTCAGAAAACCTTCGGCCCGGCGCTGCTCAAGCTTCGCCGCAAATATCTGCCGCGCGAGCAGGCAAGGGCGCTGAAGGCGGGGCTGGATGTCGAGGGCGAGAACGGGTCCTCGCAGTCGGCAGCTTAAGGCAGGACCGATTGATGTCGAATCGCTATTCCTCTGCCGTCATCCCGGAACTGCAGCGCACCGATGAATTGCTGCGCTGCGTCCGGGATGACGCCTAGATTGTTTCTGTCTTGACCGATCCCGCTTTTGGGCCCCGCGACAGATCGGGTGACCGCCTCCTCCGGAAGCGGTCACCTGTTCGAACGCGCCCGAGCCTACATGGACCGATGCGGCGCGGTCTCCAGCAGCTCCTGCAACGGCTTCTCGTAGAACTTCGCCATGCCGGTGGTGCCGTGGCCGCGCGTCTCTTCGCTTGCCGGGATCAGATAGATGCGGCCGTTCTTCACCCGCTTGAGCTCGCGTTCCATGATGCCGGTCTCAGGCGGATTGCGCTCGTCATCGGCGGCGTTGACGGCGAGCAGCGTCGCGGTGATGCGCTCAAGCTCAGGTGCGGGGTTATAATCGCGCGAGGCATCCCACTGATAGAGGATGTCGTTGGCATCGCCTGTGAAAGGCTTGGCCAGCCGCCCATCGAGCAGAGCGTCTGCCTTTTCGCGTGTCGGCGCCATCTTCTGATAGGCGAGCGTCCCGCCATTGGTGGCGATGCCGAAGAAGACGAGAGCCGTCTGGATCGCGTGCGGCTGGGTGGCGTAATTGCCGTCCTTCCATTCCGGGTCCTTGCGGACGGCATCGATGAGCATGCGCCGCATCATCCAGTTGCGGCTGGACATTTCCGTCGGCTGCGAGGCCATCGGCACCAACGTATCCATGAAGTCCGGATGTTTGACACCCCAAAGCCAGGTATGCATGCCGCCCATCGAATTGCCGATGATGAGCCGCAGATGGCGGACCTTCAGCCCGTCTGTCACGAGCTGATATTGCGCCTCGACCATATCGTCGTAATTGTAGCGCGGAAATTTGGCGCGCAGGCCGTCGGAGGGCTTGGACGATTTACCGGCGCCGATGGAATCCGGGATGATGATGAAGTATTTCTTGGCATCCAGCGGCTGGCCGGGGCCGAACAATTCGCCGGCAAAGTTGGGCGTCAGCATGCTCTTGGTTGAGCCGGTCGTGCCATGCAGGACCAGCACGGGCTCGCCGCCGGGGTCGCCGACCGTTACGTAATGCAGGCGCAGTTCCGGCATCACGTCGCCGGTGTGAAATTTGAAATTGTGAGCGATCCATTCGCCGTCTTTCGGCGCCGGGTAGTCGGCGGCCATGGCCGAGCAGGCAAACAGCAACAGCGCAGCGCCCGTCAGCGTGCGCAGAACCACAGATATGGCTTTCATGCGTCCTCTCCCTGGCGGCATCGCACTAGCCTCACCACCGAGTGCGAGAGCGAGGTCTGCGGATGCCTCGTGCACTTGCTATTCTATCTCAACCAGGGCTGAGTTGCAGCCGGTCGCGCGCCAGCGTTTTGAGGATTGAGGTGCATCGGCGGCAAAACTGCTATAATTTATCGAACGATAAACCGATTGGGAGGATGCAATGACGGTGAACCGCAAGGCCATTTACGAGGCGGCGGAGAAGCTTTCCAACTGGGGCCGCTGGGGCGAGAACGACCAGATCGGAACGCTCAACAACGTCACGCCGCAGGACATTGTCGCCGCCGCCGGGCTGATCCGCAAGGGTAAGGTCTTCGCGCTTGGCCTGTCGCTGAAGGAGCCGATCCAGTCGGGTCTGTTCGGCGGCCGCTGGAACCCGATTCACACGATGCTTGCCACCGGCACCGACGCCGCCGCCGGAAACCAGGACCGGCCCGGCGCCTATCTGCGCTATGCCGACGATGCCATCAACATGCCATGCCAGGCTTCGACGCAGTGGGACGCGCTCTGCCACATCTTCCTCGATGACAAGATGTATAACGGCTATGACGCCAAGCTGGTCGACGCGAGGGGCGCGAAGAAAAACGGCATCGAGCAGGTGCGCAACAAGATGGTCGGGCGCGGGGTTCTGCTCGACGTGGCGCGCTTTAAGGGCATGGATTCCCTGCCCGACGGCTATGCGATCAAGAACGCCGAGTTGGATGAGTGCGCCAAGGCGCAGGGAGTAGAGGTCCGCAAGGGTGACTTCGTCATCGTGCGCACCGGCCATCAGGAGCGCTGTCTGGCCAAGAAGGACTGGAAAGGCTACGCGGGCGGGGATGCGCCCGGCTTCGCCTTCGAGACCTGCTATTGGATCAAGGAGAAGGACATCGCGGCGATCTGCTCCGACACCTGGGGCTGCGAGGTCCGCCCGAACGAGACCGACGAAGCCAATCAGCCCTGGCATTGGGTGGTGATTCCGGCCATCGGCATCTCCATGGGCGAGATTTTCTATCTGAAGGAGCTGGCCGACGATTGCGCCGCCGACAAGGTCCACGAGTTCTTCTTCGTCGCGCCGCCTCTGCATCTGCCCGGCGCTGCGGGCTCGCCAATCAATCCGCAGGCGATCAAGTAGGAACGCATCATGGCAAAATATCTCAAGCGCGGGCGGGATGCGGCGCAGCGGGCGGAAGACGCGGCCAAGGTCCGCGCCGCTGTCGAAGGCATCCTCGCCGAAATCGAGACACGCGGCGATACGGCCGTGCGCGAGCTTTCGGTGAAGTTCGACGGCTGGGATCGGGACGATTTCCGGCTGACCGATGCCGAGATCCAGGACTGTCTGTCGCAGCTATCCAAGCGCGATCTCGACGATATCCGCTTCGCACAGGAGCAGGTGCGCAACTTCGCCGAGCATCAGCGCGCAGCGCTGAAGGACATCGAGGTCGAGACGCTTCCCGGGGTCGTGCTCGGCCATAAGAACATTCCGGTCAACTCCGTCGGCTGCTATGTGCCCGGCGGCAAATATCCCATGGTCGCCTCGGCGCATATGTCGATCATCACGGCGAAGGTGGCGGGCGTTGAGCGGATCGTCACCTGCGCTCCGCCCTATCAGGGCAAGCCGGCGGCGGCCATCGTCGCCGCGCAGCATCTCGGTGGTGCGGACGTCATCTATTGCCTCGGCGGCATCCAGGCGGTCGGGGCGATGGCGCTCGGCACCGAGAGCATTGCGCCGGTCGATATGCTGGTCGGCCCCGGCAATGCTTATGTGGCCGAGGCGAAGCGCCAGCTCTACGGCCGCGTCGGCATCGACCTGTTCGCCGGTCCGACCGAGACGCTGGTCATCGCCGACGAGACCGTCGATGGCGAGATCTGCGCCACCGACCTTCTCGGCCAGGCCGAGCACGGACCGACCTCGCCCGCGATCCTGCTCACCAATTCGGAGAAGCTCGCGGGCGAGACCATGGCCGAGGTCGAACGCCTGCTGACGATCCTGCCGACCGCGCCGATTGCGTCGAAGGCGTGGGAGGATTATGGCGAGGTGATCGTCTGCGAGGACGAGGAGGAGATGGTGCGCGAGGCCGACCGGATCGCTTCCGAGCATGTGCAGGTGATGACCCGCGACCCGGACTATTTCCTGAACAACATGACTAATTACGGCGCGTTGTTCCTCGGGCCGCGCACCAATGTCGCCTATGGCGATAAGGTGATCGGCACCAACCACACGCTGCCGACGATGAAGGCGGCGCGCTATACGGGCGGGCTGTGGGTTGGCAAGTTCCTGAAGACCTGCACCTATCAGCGCGTGCTGACCGACGAGGCCTCGGCCAAGATCGGCGAATATTGCTCGCGGCTGTGCATGCTGGAAGGCTTCGTCGCGCACGCCGAGCAGGCCAATGTCCGCGTTCGCCGATATGGCGGCAAGAATGTGCCCTATGGCGCTGCGGCCGAGTGATCGTAACGTGTGAGGGCGACTGACGATGCAAGCAGATGAGCTTCCAAAGACACCATCCTTCCGTCTCGACGGGCGCCGGGCGCTCGTCAGCGGTGCAGGGCGCGGGATCGGCCTTGCGGCTGCGACCGCCTTCGCCGAGGCCGGCGCCCATGTCACCCTATGCGCCAGAACCACAGCGGAGATCGAAAGCGCGGCGGAAGCGATGCGCAGCCGCGGCTGGTCAGCCGACACACTCACTTGCGACGTTACCGACCTAGCCGTTCTTATGCGTCCGAGCAGGCTATCTTCTTTCCGTTCTTGCTGGGCGAGGTGATCCGTCCTGTGCGGACACGTCCGGCAGGCTGATCGGCTCGAGTACGCTGTCGACGCGCTGAAGGTGGATGGTCCGGGCTCCTGGGGCGGTCATGCCCCACCATTCATGGCCCGGACGATTGCAGCCGGAAGGCAACGAGGCTGAACAGCTCGGCCTCCGGGCAGCACGAGGCGAGTGCCACACGGATGCGGCTCGCGGTCTCGACGAAACGTCCGGCGATTTTCAGCAGGCGCAGGCGAATGCTGGCGAACTCGCTTTGCCGCAAAGGATGCCAGGACGGCACGCAATCGCGCACATCGAGCATCAGCCAATAGGCGGCGGTGTGCAGAATGAGCCGCATCTGATTAGCAAGCGGCGATCGGCAGCTGGTGCGATCGGATGCGAGTTGCGCTTTATGTTGCTTGATCAGATTCTCTGCCTGTCCCCTCTCGCAGTAGAGGGTCGCATAGATGTGCTCGGCGTTGCCTTTCGCCAGCGAGGTGACGGCATAGCGGATGTCGAGCCCGCGGCGGAGCATGTCGTCCTCATGACTGGCGCTCGCCTCGATACGTGCCACAACACGGCGCTCCCTGGCCCAGGATTTTGCCGCATAGCGCGTTTCGGCGAAGCCGCGCAGAACGGCAAGTTGCTCCTCGGCGCGGCGCGTCCGGATATCATCGGCCTCCGGTTCAACCAAGCGGTCGAGCACGGTATTGCCAGCAAAGCCGAAGACATAGTCGATGCCATTGGCCTCACACCAGCTCATAACTTCTTCTCGGCCGTAGTGACTATCGCCACGAATGGTGATGCGCGTATCGGACCAATGCCGGCGAATGCGATTGATCAGACGGCGCAGTAATCCACGGACTTCCTTGCCTGAGGGCGTCTTGCCCGGACGCAGGATCATGGTGACCGGGCGGCCCGTCGCTGTCTCATAGATGTGGATCGGCAGAAAGCAGCGCTCGTCGTAATGGGCGTTCCATTCCGACAGTTTCTGATGACCGTGCACCACGTCGAGCGTGTCATCGATGTCCAGCACCACCGATGCCGGCGGCATCTTGTAGCTCCGGCACCAGATGTCGACGAGCGCATAGGTCAGGCGGATGATCTCCTTCAGCGTCGGCGCGTTCTCCCAGCGCGAGATGGTCGGCTGCGAGCATAGATCATTGCCCGTGTCGGGCAGCCGCCCGCAGGCAAGCTTGAAGGCGGCATCGCAGCGCAGCCAGTCGAAGTCATTGCCATCCGCGTAGCCGCAGGCGATCGCCAACATGCGCCCTTTCAGTATGTCCTCAACTGTGTGCGTAATATGCGCCCGATCGCGCCGGTCGGCGATCAAAGCAGCGAGAGTTTGGGAGAGAGCCCGCCGACGCTCGGCAAGCGCGAGCAGCATGACGCCGCTGTCGGAGGAGAGACGACCGCCATCGAAGGCAGCTGTGACTTTCTTGCGCGACACGGCTGGATAGGGAACGGTGAGCGGGCTATCGTCGGTCATGGCGGGTGTGGCTCTGCGCTGCGGCGCGCATAGGATGGCTGCGACACCCATTTCCTACGCAAGTTCAATGCCTTGCGCCACATTCGCCAGCGCAATTTCTAACTGCGGCTGAATAAGATCGGCTAGAGGCTTTCGCGTCGGCGGTCGAGAGGTCGGAGCCTTACGACATCTTCTTCAATAATGCCGGCACCAACAGGCCGAAGCCCTTCCTCGAGGTGCTGCCCGGCGATTTCGATGCCGTGATGGGCCTGAATGTCAGGGCGGCCTTCTTCGCCGCTCAGGCGGTCGCGCACCGGCTTGTCGCCGCGGGAAAGCCGGGATCGATCATCAACGTCTCGTCCCAGATGGGACGGACCACCGGCCCGACACGATCCGTCTACTGCGCATCCAAATGGGCCATGGAAGGCTTCTCGCGGGTCATGGCGGTCGAGCTCGGTCCGCACGGCATTCGCGTCAACACGCTCTGCCCCACCTTCATCGAAACGCCGATGACCCGGCCATTCCTCGCGAATGAAGGCTTTCGCCAGAGCGTGCTTTCGAAGATCAAGCTCGGTCGCCTCGGCAAGGTCGAGGACTTGATGGGCGCCGCGGTTTTCCTCGCCTCCGACGCCTCGGCGCTGGTCACCGGGACGTCCTTCATGGTCGACGGAGGCTGGACCGCCGATTGAAGCCCGGCGGGCGGCGCTCAAAGCCCGAGATAAGCCTGGCGGATATGCGTGTCGGCGGCGAGCGTCGCGGACGGCCCCTCGCTGAACAGCCGGCCATCGGCGATCACATAGGCATGGTCGCTGAGCGCCAGCGCCAAAGGGGCGTTCTGCTCGACGAGCAGGATAGAAACCCCGGAAGCCCTCAGCGTGCGCAGCGTGCCAGCAAGTTGTTGCACCACGACCGGCGCAAGGCCGAGCGACAGTTCGTCGATGATCAGCAGCGCCGGATGGGCCATCAGACCGCGCGCGATGGCCAGCATCTGCTGCTCGCCGCCGGAAAAGGTGCCGGCCTTCTGCCGCTGCCGCTCCTTCAGGCGCGGAAACAGTGTGAAGACCTCCTCCAGTCGGTCGGCGTAGTGGGCGCGGCCGCGTTTGGTGAAGGCGCCCATCTCAAGATTTTCCGCAACCGTCATCTCCGTGAAGAGCTGCCGGCCCTCCGGCACCAGGACGAGTCCTCGCGCTGCCTTCGCGTGGGCAGGCAGACGGGTTACATCCTCGCCGGCGAAGATCACCGTGCCGCGATAGGGACGCAGCGTGCCGGTGATCGCCCGCAACGTCGTGGTCTTGCCGGCGCCGTTCGCGCCGAGCAGGGTCGTCATCTCGCCGGCCATGGCCCTCAGCGACAGGCCCCAGAGCACCTGCACATCCTGATAGCCGGCCTCAAGGTCCTCCACTTGCAGCAGCGGCTCGGTCATGGCGCGCCTCCGGCCAAGGCGGCGACCTCCGGCGCGTCGCCGAGATAAGCCTTGATCACCTCCGGATTCTCGGCAACCTCGCGCGGGCGCCCCTCGGCGAGCTTGCGTCCCAGATTCATCACGACAATCCTGTCCGATAGGCTCATCACCACGCGCATGATGTGCTCGACCATCAGAATGGCGATGCCCTGCTCCCGGATCTGGCGCAGCACGCCGATCATGTGCTCCGTCTCGGTTGGATTGAGGCCAGCGAGCACCTCGTCGAGCAGCAACAGCCGGGGCCTTGCACTCAGCGCACGCGCCAGCTCGAGGCGC
Source organism: uncultured Alphaproteobacteria bacterium (assembly GCA_963798805.1). Taxonomy (GTDB): domain Bacteria; phylum Pseudomonadota; class Alphaproteobacteria; order Rhizobiales; family Rhodomicrobiaceae; genus CAVZCK01. The sequence goes on along the minus strand of CAWCVC010000008.1, from coordinate 145,989 downwards.
TTCTTGCCGGCCGTTGTCAGCGTGTTCGACAGATCGCCGAGCCGCTCGGTGAGGCCTGCGATCGCGGCCGCTTCGCGGACCGGCTCTTCCGCCGCGGCGACCGACAGCTCCTCGCGCCCGAAGCAGGCGCCGACTAGGCAGTTCTCCATCACGGTCATGCCAAGCAGCGGCTGCACGATCTGATGCGCGCGGGCGATGCCGCGCTTGGCGACGCGGTCGGGCCGCAGCCCCGTAATGTCCTCGCCGTCGAAGATTATCGTGCCGCTGTCCGGCTTGATCACACCATTGATCAGGTTGAAAGCGGTGGATTTGCCCGCTCCGTTCGGACCGATCAGCCCGACGATCTCGCCCGGCCGAACGCTGAAGCTTAGATTATCGACGGCATTGACGCCGCCGAAGCGCTTGGACAGGCCGTTCACCTCCAGGAACTCGGTCATGGCAGATATTTCCGCAAGGCAGGCGAGATCCGGTAGACGAGGCCCATCAGCCCGCCCGGCGCGAACAGCACGATGACGAGCAGCACGGCGCCAGCAATGACGAGTTGGAAATGTGAGAAGGTCTCGGTGGTCAGCAACGCGCCGCGCAACTCCTCATAGAGGAATGCACCGAGCGCCGGCCCGGTGACCGTACCGTGACCGCCGAGCATGACCATGACGATCGCCTCGATGGAGAGCGTGAGGTCGAAGGCGCCGGCCGGCTCGATGAAGGCGCTCTTGAAATAATATAGCCCGCCCGCGACCGCCGGCAAGAAGGCCGACGTCGCATAGGCGAGCGATTTATATAGCCGCGTCGGCACGCCGAGCACGGCGGCCGCATCCTCATTGTGGCCGATGGCCAGCAGCCCCATGCCGAATTTGGAGATTTTGATCGCGTAGCTGAGCAGCAGAGAGGCGCCCATGACCGCGACCATCAGATAATAGACGATCCACAGCGCATTCGCCGGACCGCCGAGATTAGCGAAAACGTCCAGCGGCATGTAGATGCCCGCCGCCCCGCCCCACGGGTCGAAATTGGTGACGAACGCCTTCACCGCCTCATTGATGCCGATGGTCGCCAGCGCAAAGAAAGCGCCGCGGAGGCCAAGAATGCCGATGCCGAACAGCATCGCCAGCGCGCTCACCACCACGCCCGCCAGCAGCGCTGCGGCGATGAGCGGCAGCCCAAGCGCGCTGATGAAGAAGATGGTGAAATAGCCCCCCAGGCCGAAGAAGACGATATTGCCGAAATTCACGTAACCCGCATAGCCGATCATCAGATTGAGATTGGTCGCCAGCGTGACGTAGAGGGCGGCGAGCAGCAGGCTTTCGCGCAGCGAGACATCGCCGCTTAGCAGTGGGACCGCGACGAAAGCGGCGGCGGCGATGATGACCAGCCAGGGAAAGGGCCGCCCGAAAAATCCGGCAAGCCGCTCAATGATACCGGGCTCGGCGATGTGATCGGCCGTAGAGGCGGGACTATGCTGGTTGACCGCCATCGCTCAGGCCTTGGAGAAGGCGAAGATGCCGCGCGGATATATGATCAGCACCGCGACGAACAGTCCGAATTCGATGACCGGCGTCCAGCTCACCGGCATGAACGGCGCCGCGAGCCCCTCGACGAGGCCGAGAGTGATGCCCCCTAATAGCGCGCCCGCGGGGTTTCCGAGGCCGCCGAGCACGGTGACGACGAAGCTCTTGAGCTGATAGGAGCTGCCAGAAAGCACAGTGAACGGGAATAGCGTCGCGATCAGCGTGCCGGAGACGCAGGCGAGCGTCGCCCCGAGGCCGAAAGCAAAAGACAGCACGAGCGTCGTCGGGATCCCTGTCAGCTCAGCCGCCTGCCGGTTATTGGCCACCGCCCGGATCGCCTTGCCGATGCGGGTGTAGCGCAGAAGCCAATAGAGCAGGCCGGCGATCACCAGCGCCAGCACCGCCGCCATGATATGCGTGCCGGGGAAGGTATAGTTACCCCATTGGATGCCGGGTAGCGAAATCTGCACATTGTAGGGACTCGTGGTCCAAAGCGCCGTGCCGATGCCGATGAGCATCATGTTGGTCGAGAAGGTGGCGAGAAGGCTCATCAGAGGCGGACGCTCGACCACGCGATTGACCGCGATCCAATAGAGCAGCACGCCGAAGATGAAGCCGCCGATGAGCACCGGCGGCAGCGTCGCGTAGGGCGACAGGCCGGTCGCCGAGACCAGCAGATAGGTGGCGAACATGCCCAGCACGATTAGCGCGCCGTGGGTGAGGTTGATGACGTTCATCACGCCCCAGATCAGCGTCAGGCCCATCGCCGCGAGGCCGTAAACCGCGCCGACGAGCACGCCATCGATGAGCGATACGAGGACTCCGATCATGTGCGTGATTGAGATTGAGACTGTGGCTGGGTGTAGGCGGAGAGCGCTGCTCCCCGCCCACGATTATGATGGAGGCTCAATAGAGAATGTCCGCGGTCTTGGCATCCTTCGGCCAGACGACCTCCTTCTCCAGCTTTCCGTCCTTTTTCTGCCACTGCGCGAGGACCATTTCATGTCCGATCTGGAGCCCGTGCTCTTTCGGATCGGTCGCGAATTTGGTATGGCCGAATAGCGTCGTCACGTCCATCTTGTTGAACGCCGCCGCCACCTTCTCGGGCTCGATGCTGCCCGCCTGCTCGATCGCGTGCTGCAGGACAAGACCTGCCGCATAGCCGCCGGCGGCATGATAACCTGGCTCGATCTTGTATTTGTCGGTGAAGGCCTTGGTGAACTCGGCAGCAGTCGGGCCGAAATCCGGCTTGAACGTCACCTGCGGCTCCCATTGCGACGGCACGGAGATGCCGACCGCTGCGTCGCCGAGCTTGGCGAAGTTCGGGCTGTCCGGCGCGACGAGCAGCGTCACCCATTTGATCTTGGCATTCTGATTGTTGAGCTGCCGGGCGATGGTTGCGCCGTCGGCATAATGGCCGCCGCCGAGCAGAGCGTCGGCGCCGGAGGAAATCAGCTTATTGATGACCGGGCCGAAATCGGTGGTCTCTGGGCTGTAGGATTCGTCCAGAACGACCTTGAAGCCGGCCTGCTCGGCGAGCTTGCGCGTCGCGGTCAGCACCGCCTTGGAGAACGGATCGTCCTCATAGATGAAGCCGATCTTGGCGGCGGGGTTCTTCTCCTTCAGCGCCTTGATCGCGCCGGCGAGATATTGCCCGGCCGGCGAATAGAGCTGGAACAGGTTCTTGTTGCCGAGCTTATAGGTCTTTTCCTCGGCCGCGCCCGTCGTCAGCATCACCTTGCCGTACTGCTCGGAGATGATCGCCGCCGTCGCTGTCAGTCCAGAGGAATAGGGGCTGAACAGAAACTGCGCCTTATCCTCGTTGATCAGCCGCGTATAAAGCTGCTGCACGCGTGCGGGTTGGGACTCGTCGTCATAGCTGACGAGCTTCACCTGATACTGCTTGCCACCCGCCTTGACGCCGCCCGCGGCGTTCACTTGATCGCGCCACAGATCGATGCCGCGCATCTGGGCAGTGGAGTCGTTGTTGAGCTTGCCGGTCTGAGAGACGGTGAACCCGATCGTGAGGGAATCCTGAGCAAGCGCCGGAACGGCGCCCGTCACTGCGGCCGCGAAAGCTACGGCCAACATCTTTGCTTTCATGACGCTCCTCCTAAATTGAGCCGCCGCTGGCTTGCGAGGCTCCCCTATGACTTATGTGAGCTGGCTTCCTGCGTTCCGCCGGTCATTAGCCGGCGCTTTTTTGCGGTTAAACGCCGTCAGGCGCGGTTGTTCCGTTTTCTCCCCTGCGACAAAGGCGGCGGCGCGGTCGAGGCGCGCACAACCAGCTCGACGGGCAGCACCTGATGCGGCGGCGCATCCGAGCCGTCCGTCTCCAATCTCGCCAGGAGCACCCCGGCCGCCATCCGTCCCGCCTCATATTGCTGTACGCGGACGGTGGTCAGCGCCGGCTCGAGCCGGTCCGCCATGGGCATGTCGTTGAAGCCCGTGACCGAAATATCCGCCGGTATGGCGAGGCCGCGTCGCCGCAGTGCGGTGATCGCACCGATGGCGAGCCGGTCGTTTGAGCCGACCAGCGCCGTGAAGCTGACCCGCCGCGCCAGCAGCTCCTCTGCGCAGCGCTCGCCCTCGGCCTCGTTGAAACCATTCGCCTGCACGATCAGTCGCTCATCTGCCGGCAGCCCGAGGCTGTCGCGATGGCGCAGAAACGCATCGAGCCGTCCCTTGCCGGTCGAGATCACCTGCGGCCCGGCGATATTGGCGATGCGCCGGTGTCCGAGGGTGGCGAGATGATCAAGCACGGCGCGGATGCCCTGGTCCTCGTCATTGACCACCGATGGCGTGCCGGGATCATCCATGCGCCGGTTCACGGTGACGACCGGAATGCCATCCGCGGCCAACTGGCGGAAGGCCGGATCGTCGCGCTCGACGCTCGCAGCAATGACGCCGTCGACGCCCCGTCCGCAGAGCATGTCGATGAGGGACGCCTCGCGGGTCAGCGCGCTATCCGTGTTGACGAGAACGGCCATGTAGCCCCGGGCCGCGAGCGCGTCCTCGATGCCGCGGATGATCGGCGGAAATACCGGGTTGGTGATGTCGGGGATGACAACGCCGATGATCCGTGTGCGCCGCGTCCGCAGCGTATAGGCAGCGGCGTTCCGACGGTAGTTGAGGGCGGCGCTCGCCTTCAGGATCTTGTCGGAAATTTCGGGCGTTATGGTGTGACGCGTCTTCGGATTGAGCGCCCGCGAGACCGTCGATACATGGACGCCGACCGCATCGGCCACGTCTTTCAGCGTCGGTCTCTTTCGCGTCGCCGTGCGAGCCTGCGCGACGGCGGACTCACGCCGAAGAACGCCGGCATGCATTCGCGTGCTCGACCGAAAGCGCATGATCAGATCTCGAACCGTTGCGATTGACAAGACTAGTCAGGGGCCGCAATCTCGTCAATGCAAACGATTGCAGAAACAGCGTATCAGGGCAGGAGGCGGTCATGGAGAAACGCGGAACCGAAGCGAAAAGCGCGGCCGCCGCCGGCACGTCCGCGGCGCTCGACCCGCACTGGAACTGGAACCGCGCGCTTCCCGCACCGGGGCACACCAATGTCGATTTCGAGGTGCGCGTCGATTTCCGCCGCCTGCACGCTTATCGGCTCGGCCGTGCGAAAGCCGCACTGAAGGCGTCCAATCTGGGTGCGCTACTGCTCTTCGACGTCAACAACATCCGCTATGTGACCGGCACCAAGATCGGCGAATGGGAACGCGACAAGCTTTGCCGCTTCGCGCTGCTCGCCGGGGATGAGGAGCCGATCGAATGGGATTTCGGCTCGGCCGCCGTGCATCACCGGCTCTATTGCGACTGGCTGCCGCCGGAGAATTTCCGCGCCGGTATGCTGGGAATGCGCGGCACGGTGCCGCCGTCAGCCGGGTTGATGCAGCGCCACGCGAAGGAGATCGCCGCGCTGCTCAAGGACGCCGGCGTTGCCGGACAGCCGCTCGGCATCGATCTGATCGAGCCGGGCATGTGGCACGCCCTGGAAGCTGAGGGCATCAAGCCGGTAGACGGCCAGCAGGTCATGCTGGATGCGCGCGAGGTGAAGAACATCGACGAGATCACGCTGCTCAACCAGGCGGCAGCCATGGTCGACGGCGTCTATCACATGATCTATGAGGAGCTCAAACCCGGCGTGCGCGAGAACGACATCGTCGCCCGCGCCAACAAGATGCTCTATGAGATGGGCTCGGACGACGTCGAGGCGATCAACGCCATCTCCGGCGAGCGCTGCAATCCGCACCCGCACAATTTCACCGACCGCATCATCCGGCCGGGCGATCAGGCTTTCTTCGATATTTTGCAAGCCTATATGGGCTATCGCACCTGCTATTACCGGACATTCAATGTCGGCCGCGCCACCGACGCCCAGCGCGACGCCTATAAGCTCTGCCGCGAATGGCTGGACATGGCCATCGCGCTGATCAAGCCGGGCCAGTCGACCGACCGCATCGCTTCGGTCTGGCCGAAGGCGGAGGAGTTCGGCTTCCCCGACGAGATGGCGGCTTTCGGCCTGCAATTCGGCCATGGCCTAGGGCTCGCCCTGCACGAGCGGCCGATCATTTCGCGGCTCGTCTCGCTCGATCAGCCGATGGAGCTGAAACCCGGCATGGTGTTCGCGCTCGAGACCTACTGCCCGGCGAAGGACGGTTATTCCGCCGCGCGGATCGAGGAGGAGGTCGTCGTCACCGACAAGGGCTGCGAGGTGATCACCCGCTTCCCGGCGGAGGACTTGCCGATCGCCAACAGGTATTGATCTTCATACGGAACAGATGGACGGGCTGGCCCCAGCTTTCGGAGTCGTCCCGGTCCCCGGCTCGGTGGCCGGGGGCAACGGCGGAAAGAGCCGCACCGGAGGCGGCGGAGTCCGTCGGCAAGCCGCACATGACCAATTTGAGAAACACAAGGAAGAATGAGCGAGAGCATGGCAGAAACACATCTCATCGGCTGGATCGGTCTGGGGCGCATGGGAACGCCGATGGTGGAGCGCCTGCTCAAGGCAGGCCACAAGGTGGCGGTCTGGAACCGCACCCGCGCCAAGGCGGAGCCGCTGGCCGCGAAGGACGCGCAAATCGTGGAGAGCCCGGCCGATCTGGCGAGCGCCGATATCCTTTTCGTCATGGTCTCGACGGGCAAGGATCTGATGCAGGTGCTTTTCGGCGAGAACGGTGCCGCGGCGGGCGGTACGGCGCCGAAAATCGTCGTCGATTGCTCCTCGATCAGCACCGAGGAGTCGGCCGAATGCCGGGCGCGGCTAGCAGAACGGGCGGTGCAGTTCGTCGCCGCCCCTGTCAGCGGTAACGGCAAGTGCGTGAAAGCGGGCAAGCTCAGCGTTGTCGCCTCCGGCCCGAAGGCGGCGTTCGATGTCGTGCAGCCGTACATCCTCGCCTTCGCGCCGCGCGGCGTTTCCTATGTCGGCGAGGGCGAGCTGTCGCGCATCTGCAAGATCGCGCATAACGTCTTCCTGGGCGTGGTCATTCAGAACCTCGCCGAGATCACCATCCTGGCGCAGAAGGCCGGCGTGCCACGACATGCCTTTCTCGACTTCATGAACAACAGCGTGATGGGTTCGATCTTCACCCGCTACAAGTCGAACGCGCTCGTCAATCTCGACTGGACCACGACCTTCACGCCGACTTTATTGCGGAAGGATCTCGATCTCGGGCTCTCGGCTGCGCGGGGGCTCGATGTGGCCATGCCCGTCACAGCCGGGGCTCGCGAAGCACTGCAGGCGCATTTCGGCGCAGCGACTTTGCAGCCCGATCCCGCCGCCTATCTTGAGAAGGATTTCGCCGCCACGCTCGAAACCGTCGCACTGGCCGCCGGGCTGAAGCTGAAGAGCGAAAACGTCCCCGTCCCGACGGGCTTGGAGGTCGAGGAATAGGCGACTCGCCGAAGCGAGAGATCGGAAATGAAGGGTCCGTTCGATTGGATGGCGGTGTCTTGCGCACCGGCATCAGAAGCCGGGTCCGTCGGCGCGCGGACATCGCTCACCGTCATGGTGTTTCCCGGCATTCAGAACCTGCCGTTCTTCGTCGCCGAGGAGAAGGGCTTGCTCTCCTGTGACGGGCTTCGCACAGGACGCGGCGATCGACATGGACGGCTTCCGCAACGTGCTGAAGCTTCGTGCGGAGATCGAAGGGCAGTGGAGCGGCACGCCGCCATCGGCCGGAGACTTATCTCGATCTAAGCTATTGCGAGCGGGCGCTTGCCGCGCCATCGGCCTCACTATCATCAGCCAGCTGATTTTATCGCCTGAACATCTGGCGTTCCCACTCCGTCATCTTGGTGAGGGGAGCCCGCACCGGAACCGGGATGTTTGCAATCGTCTCGATCGGCGCTGCCGCCGGTCCTTCCGCGCCAACGACGACGAAGGGAGCCCAGTAGGATGGATGCGCCTTCTTTCCTCCCGCCTTGATCAGCACACGCATCGATTGCTGCAGCGCCTCGGCATGATTGAGACGAGGATGGCGGGCGAGAGCATCGAACGCCCCCGTCACCAGCGTCACCGTCGCTTCGGAATTGACCGCCCAATGCGAGACCAGCAACGAGCGCGCGCCGGCGTAGAAAAAGGCGCGTGCCAGCCCCGACAGCGCTTCCGCCTTCCGGCTGGCCCCGCTCGCCGTATTGCAAGCCGAGAGGATCACCCAGTCGGCATCGAGCTTCAGCGAGGCGATCTCGGAGGCGGTAAGGAAGCCGTCATCGCGCTCAAGCGACTTGGCGTCGCGATTGCGTTCGGGCGGCGTCAGGATCAATCCCGGTTCCGCCGCATTGCGCACCTGCCCGGCCAGCGCTCCATGCGTCGCGAAATGCACGATCCGGTAATCGGCAAGTCGCCCGCTTTTCGACAGATCCTTCAGCTCCGTCTCGCTGGCCCGGTCGCCAAGCAGGATGTCGCTGTCCTTGGCGCCGAGCTGCCGGCCGACATCGCAGAGTTCGTCCGCCGTTTCAGGCAAGGGGCTGGCTTCGCGGATCTGCTCGATATCTGCATGCGCGCCGCGGAAAAGCTGATCGAAACTTGCGAGCTGCCGGCTCGCGACCAGTGCAAAGGGCTCATTGCGGGTTCCGCCGCAGCGTTGTCTCGCGCGCGCGGCTTGCGCTCGCTGCCGATAGGTTGCGCCATAGATCGGGTCGCGCTGGTCTCCGTCGAGTAAGGGATCGCCAATGCCGAGATAGGCGCTCCGTCCCTTGCTCGCCTTCGCGAGCCGGCGCAGAGCTTTCAGCGACTCCACCGATGGCAGGATATCAATCGCTTGAAGGCTGCCGAGCCAGGCGGCCGTCGCGTATTCAGCAGGATTGGCCGGGATCGCGCTTGTGGGAGGCTCTGTGATAAGGACGCCGAAAGGCAGGCTGGTCAGCGGCCCCGACGGCACGATGAGGAGATCCTTACCCTTGATCAGATGCTCATCCGGGCCCAGCAGCGCTTCGTAAAGCTCATGCGCGCGGGCGAGGTCGAACGGCAGGCTTTGCGGCTCCTCGCCACTTGCCTCGATGCGGCCGAGTGAGTCCTTCAACCCGGCCAGGCACTTCGCCACGTTCGTCTTCTTGAACCAGAGCGCCTCGTCCAGCCCGCAACGCAGGGCGTCGACGGCTTCGCCAAGCGCAGCGGTGTCCATGGGAATGCTGCGCCATTTCGAGGCGTGCTTCGTCACCGTCCAAACCAGCGTCTCACCTGCCAGCGGGCCGATCTTCGAGATATCCAGAAAAACGACGAGCGCTTCCTTCGGATCCAGCAGCTCTTGAATTTGCGGGATGGTCAGAGGCTCCGGGTCGGTGAGTTCGGCGTAATCGGGGAACTTGTCCGCGAGCTTGGCATCCAGAGCGTCGAGGCTGTGGTCGATGTCGGCGATCGATTTGCGCAGCGCGTCTGCGGCAGCCTCGTTGCCCTGTCCTGCGATAGCGAGCAGGCGCTTGTCCTCCGCCTGTCGGCGTGCAAGCAGGTTCTGGCGACCGCGTATGAGATCGACCAGCGGCCCGTCGCCTTTGGCGAAGCGCGCGGACATTTGCGCCAGCGCATCGGCTGCGTCGGTCTGCTGCGCCCATTCGGCCGCTTCGAAGCCGCGCTCCGAAGCGCTTGCGGTATTGTCGCGATAGAGAGCGCGCGCATATTGCCGAAGTGGACCCGCATTTTGCTTGAGCAGCGCCTTTGCGACCCCGCGCCGGTCGCCTGCCTTCACATCCCCGCCATGCATGGTCAAGCCCGGCAAAGCGCGTCCGAACAGGCTTACCGCCTCCTGCCAATCCGCTTGCCGGGCCCGTACGATCGCAAGATTGTGCAGGTCCCTGACCACGGCCGGATGGTCGGGGCCGTAGCTCTTTTCATCGATCGGCAAGGCGCGGCGCATCGCCTGCTCGGCCTCCGCAAGCCGATTGGTTTTCAGGAGCAGCTCCGCGCGTAGATTCAGCGTGCCGGCAACGCGAGCACTGTCGGCGCCATAGCTCTTTTCATCGATTGCAAGGGCACGATCCAATAGGGGCTCGGCCTCGGTCGTGCGATTGGTGTGCACGAGCAATGCAGCGAGATTGCCGAGGCGAATAGCCACTTTCGGGTGATCGGAGCCGAAAGTCCGCTCTGCGATCGCGAGAGACCGATGAAGCAACGGTTCGGCCTCGGAATAGCGTTTCGTTTCCTCGAGCAAGGCGGCCAGATTGTTCAAGGGAGAGATAATGTTTGGGTTATTCGGACCGAACTGCTTTTCGCCCAGAGCCAGAGCGCGCCGCAATAATGGCTCCGCCTCGTCGTCCCGGCCTGTATCCTGGAGGAGCTGTCCAAAGTTGCTGAGCAACGAAGCGATCTGGCGAGGGTCTCCGAAGCTTTCCACCAGTGGCAGCGCCCGGCGGTAGAGAGCCTCGGCCTCTGTGAGATGGTTGGTTTCCTTCAGGACGTTGGCCAGGTCGTTGAACGCCGCGCCCTGCTCGCCATTAGATCCACCGTGCTCGACGATATTGATCGCCCGGCGCAAAAGCGCCTCGGCCTCCGCCCTTTTGTTGGTCTCCGAGAGCAGTCCACCCAGTGCCATCAGGTCGTTAAAGGTGTTGCCCCCGCTGGGGCCTTCCGCTTTCTGATCCATCGAAAGCGCCTTGCGGAAAATGGCCTCGGCCTCCTCCAGACGGTTCGTCTGCTGAAGGAGCCTGCCCAAATCGAGCAGCCCAAAATGCACGTCAAGAATGGTGGAGGAGCGCGATTGGTCGGAGTTGTATTGTTTTTCAGCGATTGCCAGCACTCGGCGCATTAGCGGCTCGGCATCGGCGTAGCGGAATTGCTCTTTGTACAGCTTGATGAGATTATCGAGAGCCAATTTAACAACCAAACTGTCGGGTCCACTTTCCTTTTCCGCCAGCGCAAGGCTCCGGCGATAGAGCTTTTCCGCCTCCCTATAATGCCCCTCGAGTTGCGAGATGTTGGCGACATTGTCGAGCTTACTGCGCAAGGCCGGATTGTCTGCGCCGTCAGTTTTCTCCCTGATCGCAAGTCCGCGCCGGTAAAGTGGCTCCGCCTCAGCATAGCGGTGCATACGCTCATAGAGGGACGCCAGATTGAAGATCGCCAAGTCAATATCCGGACTATCGTCGCCATAAGCCCTTTCCAAGACCGCTAGCGCGCGCCGATAGATCGGTTCAGCCTTGTCGTATTGCGGCTGATCAATGGTCATGTAGAGGTCGGCTAGACCATTGAGCTCGACGACAAGGTCAGGACTATCCGGCCCTTTTGCTTTCTCGATGATGGCAACCGCGCGCTTATACGCAGCTTCGGCCTCCGGACGACGTCGCTGCATGTTATAGGCGAAACCGAGCTTGTTGAGCGGATCGACCAGTTTCGGATCGTCAGGTCCGAACGCTTTTTCCAAGATCGCGAGAGAGCGCCGATAGAGCGGCTCGACTTTCGCATAACTATCGGCAAGCTTTCCGGAACCGTAGATCTGGGTGTCGGCGGAGGCCAGATTGTCGAGCGCCGAGACCACATCGGGATGCTCGGGACCTTTCGCCTTTTCCACAATGGCCAGTGAGCCCCGATATTCCGCCTCGGCATCCGAATAGCGATCTTGTATCAGATAGAGCTTGCCCAGCTTGTCGTGCCACTGCCGCAAGTCAATGTGATCCGGACCTCGCACCTTCTCCATGATGGCAAGCCCCCGTTTGTAAGCTGCTTCGGCCTTCAGGGACTTCTCTTTGTCGAACATGCCATAGGCGTCGGCGAGTTTGTCCAGCACCTCCGCCACAGCGGGATCATCGGGCCCATGGGCTTTCTCGACGATCGCCAGTTCTCGCTGATAAACCGTCTCCACCGCGCCCTGGCCGCCGTCATACCTCGCCAGCGTATCAAGCCAGGGCAGCAGGCCTGGACTGTCCGGACCTTTCACCTTCTCGATGATCGACAGCGCCCGCTTCGCCAACGATGCGGCCTCCGAATGTAGTCCTTGGAGCCAAGCAAGCAAAGCAAGTCGCCTGGTCAGATCCGCCATCTCCGCAGGATCCGCGTCCGGTGTCTTCTCGATGATCGACAGCGCCCGCTTGACTAGCGATTCGGCGTCGGCATAGCGTCTTTGCGCGCCGTAGACCGGGACAAGCAGCTCGAGCGTGTCTCGGACCTCTTTATCGTTAGGGCCGAGCACCTTTTCCTCTACGGACAGTGCCCGCTGCAACAGCGGCTCCGCGTCCGCATAGCGCTTTTGTTCGGTGTAGAGAAGGCCAAGCAGTTTAAGCGTAACGCCGATGTTCTTGTCATCCGGCGGCACAGCCTTCTCCTGTATCGACAGCGCGCGCTTAAGCGGCGAGTCCGCCTCGGCATATTGCTTTTGCTGCAGATGAATCTGACCAAGGTTCCGAAGTAAGGTCGCGACCCTGAGGCTGTCAGGGCCGAGGCGCTGTTCCGCAAGTTCGAGCGCCTTCCTTGCCGGACCCATTGCCTCGGCATATTTGCCGGAGGCGTAGAGCGTTTTGGCCTGAAGATTGAGCGCATCGACCTCCTTGTCGGAGGGGGGCGCCGCTTCGCACACTCGAAGCAGACAGACCATCGCCAGGACCGCCGAGAATATCGCGGGAGCCGCACGCAGAACGCGCATATCTGTTTTCCATGTCTGTGGACCGGATAGCGACAAGAACGTGCGGCGAATTGATGGCAGTGCAGTGGCGAAACACTGAACGAGAGAGGAGAAAAGTCTTTTGCGGTTTTTATGAAAAGCTTCCAAAAGCAAATTGTTACAAATGGTAAAATGGAAAACTTCGGACGAAGTGTGAATTTACTGTCATCAGGATTCACGAATTTCATGCCTGGCGGGCCGACCCGAGCCGGTGGCTAGGCCGACCGCTGGATCGATCCCGAGGGAATTGACCTGCGAGGGCAATGAGGGCGAAGATCGGCATGGAAAGTGGCAGGCAGGCTGCAACCGCTTGGAACAGCAGATCTTGGATGACGGCATGCAACAATTAGACAAGCTGGCGCTGACCTCGAAAACCTACGAGGTCGTCGATTTCGCCGCCGCTCAGGAGCTTTATCATAGCAATGGCTGGACGGACGGCCTGCCCGTGGTGCCGCCAACGGCGGCGGCCGTTGGCGCTTGCCTGGAATGGGCGATGATGACGCCGGACCAGCTGATCGGGATCGAGCCTGTTCGCGAGCAGCCGATCACCGCAGAAAAGCTGGCGGTCAATGCCGTGATGGCCGGCTGTCTGCCGATGCATTTTCCGGTCGTTGTGACGGCCTGGCAGGCGATGTTGAAAGAGGAATTCCTTCTGCACGGCGTGAGCTCGAGTACCGGGGGATGCGCCATCCTAGTGATCATAAACGGGCCGATCCGTCTCGAGATCGGGGCTAATCCGACTTTCAACGCGCTCGGCAACAGCGACCGCCCAACCTCGGTGATCGGCCGTGCCATCCGGCTGTCGCTAATCAATTTGATGGATGTTCGTCCTGGTGGCATCGACCGCTCGACACTCGGCCATCCCGGCAAGTTTTCCTATTGTCTGGCCGAAGATGAGGAAGATACGAGCTGGCAGCCGCTATCGGTTATGCGCGGCATGCCCGAGGACGCCTCGGCCGTTACTGTTATGGCCGCCATGGCACCGCGCCAGATCATGAACGAGTGGACCACAGATCCGAATGAAATCCTGGAGACATTTGCAGCGGAAATGCGCGCAAACCAGCTTCACTATTCAATCTATGGCGGCAACTACGCGATAGTCATCCCCAAGCAGCTGAGGGAGCACATCCAGAAAGCCGGCTGGACCAAACGTGATATTGCCGAATTTCTCTATGAGCGCGCACGGGTCCGCCGCGGGGATTGGGCCAATGTCGGCAAGGGCTCGATCGTGCGCGACCGCCCCGGGCGCATCCATACGGCGCTCGATTCTCCTGATCATCTCCTGGTAGTGGCGGCCGGCGGTCCGGCGGGCGGTTTCGGGGCGGTCATTGCTCCCTGGATGGGCAGCAAGACCAAGGCCGTCACGGCCGCGATCGGTGTCTGTGTCGATTGCGAGCCGCCAAAGGCTTGAACGCACCCCGCGCATTCGTGCTATGAAATATATCGGCGGAAATGAAGGTGCCTCATGATGTTGCGAGTGTTCGATCCGACAAATGAGACGAAAGCTGCGGGCGTGCAGCCGGCTAAACGGCCGACATCGCTGCAGGGCAAGACGGTCGGCATCATCACGAACGGCAAGGAAGGAACCAAAGGGTATTTCACCCATCTCGATCGCATGCTGCGGGAGGAGTTCCAGGTCGCCGACGTCGTGTGGCGCACAAAGGCGAACTACAGCGCCCCGGCGGGTGCCGACATCATTGATGAAATCAAGTCATGGCACGCCGTTGTCGCTGGCGTCGGTGATTGAGGGAGTTGCTCGTCGTGCAGTTTGCATGACTCGATCGCAGCGGAACGTCAGGGAGTACCGGCCATTGGCGTGATGACGGCGCAATTTGCCGGCGCCGCTGAGCTGATGGCTCGTGTTCTCGGCATGCCCGGCTACAAGTTCGCTGTTATCGGTCACCCGATCAGCAGCGCCTCCGACGAGTTGCTTGAGGACTATGCGCGCTCGACGATCAAGCAAGCGCATCACTTGCTGCTATGCCCCTGAGGCCGCCAACGTCCGACAGCCGACGAGTGCCCCGTTGGGAAGCTAATAGGAACCTGAGGCACCGCGCTGAAGGGCCAACTTGTCGAAATGATTGGCGCGCCCGAAAGGATTCGAACCTCTGACCCCCAAATTCGTAGTCTGGTGCTCTATCCAGCTGAGCTACGGGCGCCCAAAAAATAAAGCCGCCTGGGTGGCGGCGATCGGCAACAGGTGCCGTCGTACCCCTGTTTTAATGTTTCGAGCGGCCAAACGCAAGTATCCCGCGCGTCTGTTGTCCGCCCTGTGGGGAGCTCTCGCCATATGGTCGCAGGCTATGGGGAAATCTCAGCCGGAAGGCCGCGCCGGACACATTCTCGTCCAGCCAGATCTCGCCGCCATGGGCGTGGGTCAGCTCGGCGGAAATCGCGAGCCCTAGACCCGTTCCGCCTGAGCGGACCGACCCCTGAAAGGCTTTGAACAAATTGGCCTTCGCGCGCGCTGGCACCCCCGATCCGTTATCGATGACGCTGATCAGGATCGAGTCGTTCTCATGGAGCGCGGAAATCCTGATGGTCGGCATCGGCAGATCGCCCGCCGTTTCGAGGACCTGCATGGCGTTTCGGACCAGATTGGCCAGGATCCGGTAGAGCTGGGTTCGGTCGGCATCGATTTCGAGCAAGTCGTCGGCGTCGACGCCCCATCGGATGCGCTCGTGCCAGGGCAGGCCAAGGCTCTCGCCGACCTCCGACAGCAGCGGCTTCAGCAGGAAGCGGTGCCGCTGGGGCGGCGCTTCTTCGGCCCGGCCATAACGCAAGGTCTCGGCGCAAAGCGAGATCGCGCGATCGAGCGAGGAAATCAGCTTGGGCACGAATTTCTGGACCATCGGATCGGCGCTGGCGCTGAGTTGGTCGGAAATGAGCTGAGCGCTCGATAGCATGTTTCGCAGATCATGGTTGATCTTGCTGACGGCAAGGCCCAGCGAAGCGAGCCGGTTTTTCTGGCGGAGCATGGCGACCAACTCGTTCTGCATAGCGGCGAGCTCGTCTTCCGCCATGCCGATCTCATCCGAACGGCCGGAAGGCTTGATCACGCGGCTCGCATCTTCCGGATTGTCCCGGAAGCTGACCATATTCCATGTGAGCCGCGAGACGGGACGGATGAGGAACCAGTTCAGCGTCAAATAGACCAGCGTTGCAGTGAACAGCGAAATAATGATGGACAGCAGCAAAATGTTGAGCGCAAAGCCGTAGATCGCCTCTTTCAGCGGCGTCTCCGTCAAGACGATTTCGACCGTATCGTCCGACAGATCCGCGTGACCGATGACGTGAATCAGCCTGTCCTTCGGAGAGATGAAGGCGTAAAGCGCGTCGCCTATCAGCGGCAGCCACCCTTCGTCGCGCAAATCGTAATGTGCCGAGACCATGCCCGGAACCGGCGATTGCAGAACCAGCACGCGCGCGCCGTCATGACGCCGGACGGCCAGGCTGTGCACCATGGCTTTCTTCAGAAGCTGCTCCCTCAGACGTTCGGGGACATTATTGGTCGCCGCAGCCTGAGCGGCCAGTGACGCGATCTGGGCAGCGGCGAGCCGCTCCATCAGCCAGTTCTTGCGGAAGTTGGCAACCGAGGGCACGAAGATCAGAATTTCGGCCAGCATCACGAAGCCGATCGTCAGCCAGAGCAGCCGTCCCGAAAGGCCGAAGCGGAAAGCGCGCCGCGCAGGCTCGCGCTCGGCGGCTTCCGTCGTTGCCGACGCCGTCTGATCTTCGTTAGAGTTGGGCGGAGTGAAAGCCAACGATCATCAACTCAACATTGCCTCTTGCAATTTTTACCCCAATTTCCTCAGCCAACCAACAACTCGCTTCAGAAATGGGCTCGTGAGCTTCGGCAGGAAATAGCCGAACGCGGCGCGCTTATTGATCTCGGCAAGTGTCGGATAAGGCGAAACGAAGCTGGCCATCGCCTTTATGTCGATCTTTTTCTGCATGGCGAGGCTCCACATCTGGATCAGCTCGCCGGCGTGGGCGCCGACCATGCTCGCTCCGAGGATCTTGCCCGAACGCCTCGTGATCACCTTCAGAAAGCCGTCGGTCTCGCGCTCGGCCTGGGCGCGGTCATTCTCCGAATAGGGCCAGCGCAGGACATTGATACGATTGCCATATTTCTCTCGGGCACCGGCTTCCGTCAGACCCACATGCGCCAGCTCGGGTTCCGTGAAAGTGACCCAGGGAATTGTCGAATGATCCGCCTTTGACGGAAGCCGGAACAGGGCGTTCTTGACCACGATCGAGGCATGATAGTTCGCCACATGCGTGAATTGCGGGCCACCCGCCACATCGCCGATTGCATAGACGCGGCGGTTGGAGGTTTTCAGCCCGGAATTGACGCTAATTCCGTTCCGGTCATATTTGATCCTGGCGGCCTCGAGATTGAGACCTTCCGTCGTCGGACGGCGGCCGACGGCGAGCAGCAGATGCGTGCCGTCCAACGAGTAGGATTGACCATCCTTCGCGAATGTCACGCGGACACCCTCACCGAAGCTTTCTACCCTCTCGACGCGCGCTCTGTCGAGAATACGCACGCCTTCGTCGTTCAGCCGCCGCAGCACCAGGCCGCGAACTTCCTCGTCGTCGCGAGGCAGCGGCGTCAGCGCCTCTATTACGGTGACGTCGCTCCCGAGCCGCCGATGCGCCTGCGCCATTTCGAGGCCGATCGGACCACCGCCGATGATGATGAGGCGAGGAAGGGAGCCCGATGCGTCGAAAATCGTCTCATTGGTAAAGAACGGGACGGTATCGAGCCCAGGAATTGGCGGCACTGCCGGAGCCGAGCCGGTTGCGATGACAAAGCGGCGCGCCCGGATCTCATAACCGCCTGCCAGCACCGTCGAGCGGTCCTTGAAGGCGGCCTGAGCCAAGATGACCTTTACACCGAGGCCGGTGAAGCGCTCGACGGAGTTGTTCGGCTCGATCGCGGCAATCACCTCATGTACATGGCTCAGCACGGCGCGGTGATCGACCTGCGGATCGACGGGCCGGATGCCAAAGGGCGCGGAGGTCCGCATGGCCTGGGCGCGCTTTGCCGCAGCCAGCAGAGCTTTGGATGGTACACAACCGTAATTGAGGCAATCGCCGCCCATCTTATGGCGCTCGATCAGCACAACCTCGACGCCGAGCTGTGCCGCCCCGGCGGCAACCGAAAGCCCGCCCGATCCGGCGCCGATCACGCAGATATCCGGCTTGAGCTGCTCTGCCATCTCATTTCCCCCGTTATCCGCCGCTGCGGATTAAGCCGCGTCTGATTTGTTTCTCCAGACTCTTTTAACGATCGCGGGGATCAGCGCAACGACGCCGAGAGCTGCAAATGCGATCAGCAGTTCCGGCGTCAACAGGCTTGAGGGGTCGAGACCGAACGAGCAGCCGCCGGGGCGAGGATTTTGGGCGAGGCAGGCTTCGTACGCCCTCTGATGTGCGACCAGAATGCTGTCGAGACCGGAGCCGGTCAGCGAGAATGCGAAGGTACCCGGAATGATGCCGATGAAGGTAGCCAAGATGTAATCCCACAAGCTGACGCCGAGGAGCGCTGGAGCGAGATTGACGAGCCAGAACGGAAAGGCCGGCACCAGGCGCAGAAAGAGAAGATAGCTGATGGAGTCGCCCTGGAAACCGGCGCGAAGTTTGCCTAGCCAAGGGCCGGCTCGGCGCGCCAGTGGCTCGGAAAACGCGGTTCGCGCCAGAAGAAAAAGGGCGACAGCGCCAACCGTTGCCGCCGCGACCGTCACGACGCCGCCAAGAAACCAGCCGAACAGAAATCCGCCCGCAAGCGTCAACGGGACGGCAACCGGGAGCGACAAGGCAACCACGAGTGCATAGATCGCCGCATAGCCGAGGATTGCAAAGAGGAAGTTGGCGGAGACCCAGGCGCGCAGCATGTCGCGGTGCTCCGCGAGCTTCTGCAGCGAGACATAGTCGAGAGCGCCGGACCACCAGATCAGGGCAGTCGCTATGACAAGCAAAAGCAGCGGCAGCAGCCGGAGCACGAATGACTTGCTCTGGCCCGGGCCGTCCGAAATCCGCGCATGCTCTCTCATCAAAGGCCCTCTGGCAGAGTCGTCATCAACTCCTGGCCTAAAGAATACGATGTCACGCGGCGTACGGTAGGGGGCATCAATCCAAAGTGAAGGATCGTCAAGGCAATTGAACCGGCGTGAATGTCGCTGTTCGGCACACCGGAGCTCCATTTTCTGCTTGAGCCGGCCCCAAGGGGCGGCATTAGGACATAGATTTCCACGAGGTTCGTGCTGTGAGCAAACCACCATCCATTTACGGCACCGCAACGGCCACTGCCCGCCAGCTCGGACTGACCATCCGTGCATTGCGGGTCTATGGTCCGGAGGAGGTAGCGCGGCTGCACCAGGTCATTGCGCTTAAGCGGCTTGGACCCTCGCTGGCTCAGATTACCGAACTGACGAAAGATAGCGCCGTCGATCTCGCCTGCGTCCTCGAATTACAGGAGGCGGGACTGCTGGAGCGCAGGCGACAAATCGATCATGCATTCACCTATGTGCGCCGGGCGAGAAGCAGAATCAAGCGAGGCGAGCCTCTTGGAATGGACGATATCGTCACACTCATAAACGAAACCCGCATGTCCGATTTCGAATCAAGTCCCGAGCTCCGCTCGCTGCTGGAAAAGCACTACGACCTAGACGGATCAAGGCCGTTCATCCGGACTGGGCGCCTGAAGACGCGGCCAGATTCAGCGCCCGCAACGCCGAACTGGCCGCCGAGATAGAGCGGCTGAAACATAGTGATCCGAACTCACCAGAAGCACGGGATCGATTGCGCCGCTGGCGCCAACTCGTAGACGAGCTTACCCAACACGATCCAGAACTAACCGCTTCGGTCACATCCATCTATCGGGAAGGCTTCGCCACACCGGAGATGGCGCGCCATATGCCGTTCTCGCTGGAGGCGAAGCGGTTCCTGGAGGGGGCCGGCAAGCGTTTGGCGGCGGCAAGCAAGTGACGTTCGCGCCGCCATTCATCTCATTCTGCGGCTGGTATTCGTCCTGCTGGGCTTAGCATGGGAGGCAAGCGCGGAAGGCATGAGTTCCACAAGCGCTTGCGCGTCTCGAATGGCCGAGCCATGAGCGTCGTTGTTAAAGTAGGCATAGACCTCGTGGCCGGCTGCAATCTGCGCCTGCATCTCGCGGGCGCTCGGCCGAAGCGCCCGCTGGCCGTAGCTCGAATCCGGCTCCCGGCCGCCATGGAAGCGCCAATAGGAGAGCGGACCCGTCACCCAGTGCGGGACGCTCAGCCCTCCATGGTCATGGATGCAAAAACTCAATTTATGCCGTTCGAGGATCGCCCGGATCTCCGGGTCGAACCACTCCGCATTTCGAAACTCGAAGACATGGCTGAGATCTTGCGGCAATCTCGCCGCGAATTCGTCGAGCCGCGTGGCGTTCTTTTTCATCTGCGGCGGAAGCTGATAAAGGATCGGCCCGAGCGACGGACCGAGCTTGCGCGCCACGTCGTCGAGAAAACGGGCAAGGCTGTTGTCGTCGGGCACGAGACGCTTCAAATGGGTGATGAACCGGCTAGCTTTGACGGCATAGAGAAAACCCGGCGGCACGGCTTGGCGCCATTGCCGAAGGCTTTCCGGCGTGGGCAGGCGGTAGAAGCTGGCATTGATTTCCACTGTCCGGAACTGCGTAACATAGTAACCCAGCCACTCCCTTTGCGGCAGGCGCTCCGGATAGAAAACGCCCCGCCACCAGGGATAGACCCATCCCGAAGTGCCGATATAGACCTGAACGATGATGCGTCTCCTTCGATCGCGGCGGCCGATTCCGTCGGATAAAGAGTTACGGCAGGCAGGCGTTCCAGGCTTGTGGCCGGCGTGAGCTCGACGCCAGCTCTGCTCGTCGGTGCCTGGCAGAATTTTGAGAAATGACGACTTGAATACGCAGCGGCGGATTTGACTTCGCCACCCCTCAGACCATATATGCACGGGGGACTCAGCAAAGAATATTTGGCTGTATCGGGCTCAAATCTCCGCGGGGGCACTGAGCGGCAGAGCCGGAGGAGGCGATGACAAAACGCACCTATCGACCCAGCACGCTGAAACGTAAGCGGCGCCACGGCTTCCGCGCGCGCATGTCGACAAAACAGGGCCAGCGCGTCCTAGCCCGCCGCCGCGCCAGGGGCCGCAAGAGGCTGAGCGTCTGACCAGGCGGCGCGAAGGGAGCGCCTGTTGCGATTGGAGACACTGAAGCGGCGCGCCGAATTCGACCGTGTTCGCTCCGGGCGGAAGTGGGTTGCCGAGGGGTTTATTTTGCAGGCGATGTCACGAAGCGACGAGACATCGGGTGGCCCGCGATTTGGGTTTGCTGTCGCCAGCAAGGCCCTGACCGAAAAAGGGGCCGGCGGCAGCGCCAAACGCGCCGGCGCTGTGTTGCGCAACCGAGCGAAACGGCGGCTTAAGGAAGCGGTGCGGCTTCTTGCGCCCGAATACGCTAGATCGGGCTTCGATTATGTGATTATTGGCCGTCGCGGGGCGCTTCGCCAGCGTTTCGCCGACCTGTTAGAGGACTTCCAACTTGCATTCGGCAAAGTGCACCGTCCAGCGCGGGCCGGGCACGGCGGAGATCATCCCGGGAACGGGCGTAAAACGTCAGCCGGAGAAGCTCAGCGGGAAACCGAAGGTTCATGATTGGCCGGCTGGCCAGCTATTGCTTAAAAGCGACCCTCTATGATGGATGAAAACAACCGCAATCTTCTGATAGCCTTGGCGCTTTCCGTTCTGGTGCTGATCGGCTGGCAGTTTCTGTTTCCACCGAGCAGCCTCGAACATGCGCGCGAGCAGCAACAGGCCGCTCAGCAGACGCAGCAGACGAATACGCCGCAAGCGACTCCGACTGCGACGCCTAAACCCGGAGCGAACGCGCCGGCGACGCCGGAAGCGGCTCCGGTCAGCACAGAAACGCGCGAGGCGGCCCTCGCGGCGTCGCCGCGAGTGGAGATCGACACGCCGAGCTTGCGCGGATCGATCGCCCTGAAAGGCGCGCGGGTCGACGATCTTGTGCTGAAGCGCTTCAGGGTTTCAGTCGATCCGAACAGCGACAATGTGGTTCTGCTGTCCCCCTCGGGCAGCCCGTCGCCCTATTACACGGAGCAAGGCTGGACCGTGACAGCGAAGGAGGGTGTCAAGGTCCCGACCGAAAACACGCTCTGGAAGGTGGAGACGCCAGGGCCGCTGACGCCCAATCATCCGGTCACGTTCGTCTATGACAATGGCGAAGGCCTGATCTTCCGCCGGACGATTTCGGTCGACCAGGATTACATGTTCACTATTACGCAGGGGGTGGAGAACAAGTCGGCGCGGCCGGTGACGCTCTACCCCTATTCCCTGATTTCGCGGCATGGATTGCCAGAGACGGCCGGCTACCGGATCTTGCATGAAGGACTGATCGGGGTTGTGGGCGACGAAGGGCTTCAGGAGATCAAATATAAGGACGCGCTGGATGCCGGGACCAGCACGTTCAAGGCGACTTCAGGCTGGCTTGGGATCACCGACAAATATTGGGCAACGGCGCTCGTCCCGAACCAGACCAGCCCCTATGAGGCTCACTTCCAAGGACGGAAGGTGAACAATGTCGATGTCTTCCAGACCGACTTTCTGCTCGGCCCGGTAACGGTAGCGCCCGGAGGCAAAGAGTCCGTCTCATCGAAAGTGTTCGGCGGCGCCAAGCAAGTGAACATCATTGACGCCTATGAAAACAAGGACAACATCAAGAAATTCGAGCTGCTGATCGACTGGGGATGGTTCCATTTCATCACCAAGCCAATGTTCTATGCGCTCGACTTCTTCTATCGGCATATCGGCAATTTCGGCATTGCGATCCTCATCGTCACAGTGCTGTTGAAACTCGCCTTCTTCCCGCTCGCGAACAAGTCATACGAGTTGATGAGCAAGATGAAGAAGCTACAGCCGGAGATGACTCGCATCCGCGAGCGCTACAAAGACGATAAGATGAAGCAGCAGCAGGCGCTGATGGCTCTGTATAAGAAAGAGAAGGTTAACCCTATGGCGGGTTGCCTTCCGATCGTCATACAGATCCCGGTGTTCTTCTCGCTCTACAAGGTGCTTTACATCACCATCGAGACGCGGCACGCACCGTTCTTCGGGTGGATTCAGGACCTATCGGCGCCCGACCCGACCACGATCTTCAATCTGTTCGGCCTCATCCCGTGGACGCCGCCGCATATCCTCATGCTGGGGATCTGGCCGCTGCTGATGGGCATCTCGATGTTCATCCAGATGCAGCTCAATCCGGCGCAGCCGGATCCAGTGCAGCAGAAGATCTTCACCTGGATGCCGGTCGTGTTTACCTTCATGCTGGCGCGGTTTCCGGCGGGTCTGGTGATCTACTGGACCTGGAACAATACGCTTTCAATCATCCAGCAATGGGTAATCATGCGGCGGCAGGGCGTCGAGGTGAATCTGCTCGAAAATATCGGCCTGAGCCGGAAGACTGCCGGGAGTGCCAGGAAAGGCTGAACGGGGTGAGGAACGCCGACAAAAAGCCCGCCTCAGGAGACCTGCGGCGGGCTTGATTTCTAATAAGTAAAAGGGGGTTCGCTCAGTAGCGCACCCAGCCGCCTCGATGGAAAACGGCGCCATTGGGGCCGACCCATCTCCGGTTGTAATAGCCGCCATAGGGACCGCGCCCGGCCCTGGTGACCCGGCGATAGACCCGGCCGTCCGGCGTCGTCACAGTCACCGCGCCGCGATAAAAGTCGGGCTGACCATAGCCGTTCCAGTGGACCGTGCCGCCATTCGGGCCAACCCAGGTGCGGCTCGCATATTCCGCATGGGCATCGCTGCTGACGGCCATAGACCCGGCAAGCAAGGCGCCGCACAGCGCCGGCGAAAGACGAAGGGTTTTGGACATTGCGATGTGCTCCTCAATTGCCTTTCCATCGACTCTCATGAATACGGCCAGACTGTTGAGCATCCGTCGCAATAAACTTAACTGGTTTAAAAATATGGGTCTCACTGCTTAGGAATAATCAGTCGCAAAGCAGCAATTATGCCGATCAAATTCCTTGTTCGGACTCAATTTTGCTTCACCCCATGATGGATGCGCGGGTGAAGCCCCTTCGAGACCTGCTCAAGAGCTCGTTCGAGCCTCGCAGCGAGTCAAGCGTTGCTTGTCTTTATCGGTCGCCCCGCGAAAGCCGGAGATCCGCCAAGGCCGACGGCGGCAATCAAAGCAAGGGCGACGAGTTGCGCAGTGCCGGCACGCTGCTTCCATTTCGAGGATGGGTTTGACATGCGATTGTGCTCTCCCGTAGTTAGGCCAACCCTGTGGCAAGATCCTATACGGGCGGCGGGTTGGAACTCCCTCGCGGCGAGTTGCAATTTTTTCTCGGCGTCGGTGTTTCGGGCATTCGGCAATAGCGAAGGGATCGTATGAACGCTTCGGATCAAGAGGCAGCCGCGCTGGCGCGGCAAGCTGAAAGCTTGTTTCGTCTGCCCTGCGTCTTTGTGAAGGGCGTGGTCGACCGCGCCGGGCTGCCCGATGAAGCCATCCAGGAAGTCGCCTTTGCGGGCCGCTCGAACGTCGGCAAGTCGAGCCTGCTCAACGCGATGATCGGCCAGGGCTCGCTCGCCCGTACCTCCAACACGCCGGGGCGTACGCGGGAGCTGAATTATTTCCGCCTCGGCGATGCGCTGCACATCGTCGACATGCCCGGCTACGGTTATGCGCGCGCCTCTAAGAGCCTCGTCGAAGGCTGGCAGCGCCTCGTTTATGACTATCTCGCCGGTCGCACGCAGCTCAAACGGGTTTTCCTGCTGATCGACAGCCGCCATGGCGTCAAGCCGAATGACCGCGAGGCGATGACGCTTATGGATAAGTCCGCCGTGTCGTATCAGCTTGTTCTGACCAAAATCGACAAGCTGAAGGCATCGGAGATTGAGCGGGTTTCGGCGGCGACGCTCGGCGAGATCGCGAAACATCCCGCCGCCTATCCCGAGCTGATCGCGACGTCGGCCGAGAAGAAAGCCGGCATGGCGAAGCTTCGGCAGGCGGTCGCACGCACTCTGATGTAACGGGCGCCAACAGGTGCGGGGCTTGCCACCGGAGCATAAGATGCGCAAATAGCGCGATTGCTCCCGCAATCATGCCAAATCAAATTCCTCATGCGCATCACCGCCGTCTATCGCATCCGCTGCAGCGCCGACGAGATCAGCCGAAAGGCCGAAGCCCTTGCCCTTGAGCAGAGCATCGAATTGCCCCTCGACGCGGTCGATGACGTGTTTGTGCGCGATGAGATCGTCGGGCAGGTCGCCGCGATCGAGGATTGCGGAGGCGGCGCGTTCCGCGTGAGCGTGTCGCTGGCCGCGAGCACGAGCGGCAACGAGCCCGGCCAGCTCATGAATATGCTGTTCGGCAACAGCTCCCTGCACGAAGAGATAATGTTGGAGGATGTGGAGGTGCCGGCAGAGATGCTGGCCGCCTTTCACGGGCCTGGCTCCGGTATTGCGGGGCTCCGAAGCCGTGTCGTCGTGCCCGCCCGCGCCATGACGTGCACGGCGATCAAGCCGCAGGGCTTGCCCGTCGGGACGCTCGCCAATCTTGCTTACCGCTTCGCGCTCGGCGGTATCGACTATGTAAAGGACGATCACGGTCTCGCCGATCAAGGCTACAGCCCGTTCGCCGCCAGGGTGGTTGCCTGCGCCGCCGCCGTCCGCAAGGCGAATACCGAAACCGGGCACATGGCGCGCTACGTCCCGAGCCTTTCCGGCGATCTCGACCGGCTGCGGGAGCAAGTCGGCTTGGCGCGAGCTGAAGGCATCGACACTCTTCTCATCGCGCCGATGGTCGTCGGCCTACCGGCCTTCCACGCCATCGCCGCTGAAAATCGCGACATGGCCTTTCTCGCCCATCCGGCAATGGCGGGCGCCGCGCGGATCGCCCCGCCCTTGCTGCTCGGTAAGCTCTTCCGGCTGTTCGGCGCGGACGCTGTCATCTTTCCGCATCATGGTGGTCGGTTCGGCTATTCCATCGAGACCTGCGGCGCGATCGCCGAGGCCGCTCGGGCACGATGGGGGCTGCTTAAGCCTGCCATGCCCGTTCCGGCGGGCGGCATGACGCTCAACCGACTCGGCGAAATCCTTGATTTTTACGGTCCCGACACGATGATTCTGATCGGCGGCGGCCTTTTGAAAGCGCGCGAGCGGCTGACCGAGGAGAGCGCGCGTTTCGCAGCAGAGGTGGCGGCGCTGAGTACCGGAGAGTGACCATGACGAAGGACGAGCATTTCCGCGCGCATAAGGGGGGCTTCCGCTGGGCCGATGTTGAGCTTCATGCCTACAAAGAGGAAGGCAGTGCGCCCTTCAAGGACATCACCCGGCAGACGCTGTTCAAGGGCGACAACCTTGCCGGTGAGCTGCGCTATTTCGAGGTTGCGCCGGGCGGGCATTCGACGCTCGAGCGCCACGAGCATGTCCATGCCGTCATGATTCTCCGTGGACAGGGCCGCTGCCTCGTCGGCAATGAGATCAGGGAGGTCGCAACGCTCGATCTCGTCAGCATACCGCCGATGACATGGCATCAGTTCCGCACCGGGCCAGACGAGCCGCTCGGCTTTCTCTGCATGGTCGATGCCCAGCGCGACCGGCCACAGCTTCCGAGCGCTGAAGATCTTGCGACGCTCGAGGCCGATCCGGAGATCGCTGCTTTCCTGCGCTCAGGATAAACGGCAGCCCGCAGTTGGCGGAACGGTTGGACTCAGCGATAAAGGGCCGCCAAACGCTCGAACGCCCTTGCCGCCTCGGTTTCACTCCAGGCAGCGAAGCCCATCAGGACACCTCGACGGGTGGTCTTTTCCGGTTCGAGATGGAATTCGCTCAACGGCTGTGAGCCAATCCCGGCTTGCTCCAGCCGCGCGGCGAGCGCTTCGTCGCTCATCTCCTCGCGCGAGCGCACGACAGTCTGCAGCCCACCATCCGGGATTGCGGCTTCCAGCGCGCCGCGCGAATGAGCCGCGATTCCCTCCGCGAAGGCTGTCAGCCGCCTTGCATAGACCGCTTTCATGCGCCGCACATGAGCGCGGTAGTGGCCTCGCTCGATGAAATCGGCGAGGGCAAGCTGCATGACCGGCGAGACGAACTGCCCCGTATTGCGGTGAACCTTGGCGAGCCCGTCGGCGAGTTCGGGCGGCGCGACGATGAATCCGACGCGCAAACCCGGCAACAGGCTCTTGGCGAAGGTGCCGAGATAGAGCACGCATCCGGCCCGGTCGAGCCCTTGCAGCGCGGCGATGGGGCGGCCGCGATATTGGAACTCGCTGTCGTAGTCGTCCTCTATGATGTAGCCGCCGCAGCGGCTCGCCATTTCGATTAGGGCGAGGCGGCGCGAGAGCGCCATCAGCGCGCCGGTGGGATATTGGTGCGACGGCGTCGTGTAAATGAGCCTGGGAAGACTGCCTGGCGGCGCACGCGACGGATCGATGCCATGGCCGTCGACCGGGATCGGGACGAGCCGCCCGCCGCCCGCGTTGAAGATCGCTTTGGCGCTGCGAAAACCCGGCTCCTCGATGGCGGTCTCCTCGCCGGGCGCCAGCAAGGCGCTGATGATCAGGCTGATCCCGCCGCGCGCCGAGGACGTGACGATAATCTGCTCAGGTTGGGCCACCACGCCGCGGGTCTCGGCGAGTTGCTCAGCCAGCACGCGGCGGAACCGCGGATGGCCGGACATTTCGGCGTAGCCGGCGGTGTCCTTATCGGCGAGGCGTGCGGCACGGCGCAGACAGGTTCCCCAATGCTCGCTCGGAAACGCGTCGAGGTCCGGAATGCCCGGCTGGAACGGGCGCGGCCTGTCCAGCGAGGACGGCTGAAACTTCGCAAGCGGCTCGTCCCAGCGCGATGCAAGACGATGGATCGTTCTGACGTGACCCGGCGTGCCTTTCTCGGATCTGCCGCGCTCGAAATTGGGCTGCGGCTCACCAGCGGTCAGCGTGCCCGAACCCTGGACGGTCTTGAGAATGCCTTCGGCTTTCAGCTGGTCGATCGCGGCCAGCACCGTATTGCGGCTGATCCCCAATCGTTCCGACAAGGCACGGCTCGATGGCATGCGCGTGCCCGCAGGAAGCTTTCCGGCCAGCACAGCGGCCTTAAGCTGCGCCGCCATCTGGACGTGAAGCGGCTCCGGCGCGTCTCGCGCGAGATCGAGGATTCCAGAAAGGGCGTCCTGCAACTGGTTCCCTCAAAAATTTGAAACTGGTGCTTTTCTTCGGAGCCAGTTTAGCGCGAAATGGAGGCGATGAGGAATGCTGATTTCGAGATGTGCTATGGAAAGCTTTGCCGTCGGTCCGCTGAACAAGGTGCGGCGGACGGATCGCGGCCACTACGATCGGGCAGGCGTGTTCGCCGTGCTGGATGAAGGGCTTGTCGCCCATGTCGGCTTCGTGATCGACGGCCGGCCGGTGGTCGTACCCATGGTCTATGGTCGCCTCGGCGACCGGTTTTATCTCCACGGCGCCAAGGCGGCGCGCTTCGCCAAGACCATGGGGCGCGGCGTGCCGGTCTGCATCACCCTAACACTCACGGACGGCATCGTGGTCGGGCGCTCGGCCTTCCATTGCTCGATGAATTACCGCTCCGTGGTGATCCATGGAGAGGCGAGGCTGGTGACAGATCCCGCCGAGGCCGAGGAAGCGCTCGCCGCCGTCACCGATCATCTCTTGCCTGGCCGCTGGGCCGAATCGCGGCCGATGACCCAGAAGGAGCTGCGCTCGACCGCGGTTTTGCGGGTCGAGATCGAGGCGGCGTCGCTGAAGAAGCGCTCCGGTCCGCCGATTGACGAGGACGAGGATTACGAGCTGCCGATCTGGGCGGGAGTTGTTCCCTTGCAGATCAAAGCCGGCGTGCCCGAAGACGATCCCCAAGTGCCAAGCGGCGTCGGCGTGCCGCAGTCCGTAAAAGCGCGCGCACGATTCTAAGCCGTTACCGCCGTTTGCCGCTGCGCAGAAATGACGCGCTTCGTCTTGACCTTTTTCAGATCCAGCCGCCTTATTGCCTTACGATCTAGTGATCTGGTCGCCGCCAATGGCGGGAATCGCCGAGTGGATTGCTTCGCGTCAATGGAGTAGATCGGCAAAGCGCCCTCGGCATACTCATTCGGGATTTCGGAGCCGCCTGTGGTGATAATGCTACCTCATCAGTCGGCCTCCTAGTTGATCCAAGCGGTGAAGCGCTGCACTGAACCTGAAGAGGGCCTGAAGAGGGCCTGAGCGCTTGGCGTTTGAAACGCCGTGTCGGGAGGTGTGTAGTGAGTGTGGACCAAAGGCGGCAACATGGCAGCGACGAGCGCGGGCATTCTGATGTATCGGCGGCGTGGCAGCGGGATCCAAGTGCTTCTCGTCCACCCCGGCGGTCCTTTTTGGCGCAACAAGGATGCCGGTGCGTGGTCGATCCCTAAAGGGGAGTACACCGCGCAAGAAGACGCCGAAGCCGCGGCGCGCCGGGAATTCGGCGAGGAGCTCGGGCTTGAAGCGAGCGGCGAACTGGAACCGCTCGGGGAGGTTCGCCAGAAAGGCGGCAAGCGGGTAACCGCCTTTGCGCTCGAAGGCGATCTGGATCCTTCGGCGATCCGCAGCAATGAATTCGAAATGGAATGGCCGCCGCGCAGCGGCCGTTCCCAGTCATTTCCCGAGATCGACCGCGCGGCATGGTTCACGCTCGTCGAAGCGCGCGAGCGAATTCTTGCCAGCCAAGGGCCGCTGCTCGACCGGTTAGCCGCGAAATATGACGGCATTGCCAGTTAAGCGATGGCAAGCGCGGTCGCTCGGCCACCGCCGGCGGCCAATCCCTGGAGGGAAGCACAACAAGTCCGCGCCAATCAGGCCGTGCCGACCGCTCCGCTGCCGGCAGCGCCAGACGCTCCGCTGGTCGAAGAGAAAGGCGATTGCCCGCGACCGCAGGCATCGAGACGCGTGCGCATTCTCATCAACTTCCATACCGCAAGCGGCACAATAATGCCGATAACCACGGCGCTACCCAAGGCAACGGGCACGTAGACAGTCTGAACGGCCGTGTCGACCATGATCGCGCATGACAGTGCGATCAAGCTGACCGACAGAGTGGCGGCAAAAACCGTGTTGCCGTCCCGCTTGAACAAGCCCTGTCGGAGCGGATTGCGAAACAGCAGCATGATCAGGAACTGAAAAGCGAATGAGGCGGCGAACAGCACCACCGCACCCGCGAAAGGCAGCAGATGTGTCATAGAAAAGACCACACCAGAAGGCGCGATGACCCTTCGCGCAGGGTGCGGCCAGGTCCGATGGGCCGTCGCGTGTCGCTCAACACAAGAGGCGCGCTGAACGGTTGGGCCCTGTCGCCAAGGGTATAAAATAATCAACCGGTCAGGGATCCGACAAGCGGGGCCCGAAAAAATTTCCTGCTTGACAGTTTACGAATTTCGGTCGTTGCCGCGGATAGCGCGGCAAGGGTGCGCCGGACCCGGTTTCGTCGCGCTTCTAAAGATTTAACGATGCCGCGGACCGGCCGCAGCGCCGGCCCTTTCGTCAAAACGCAGCATCTGTCCAACCTTTCGAGTTGGACAAATATTTCGTTCACTCGCCTCGGCTAACATGCGCGGCAAAGTTGGATGGAGTTTGCCATGCTGCTCAAGCGGGCGTTCGCCTCATTCGGGCTGCGCGCCAAAATCTACACCTTAATTCTGGTCACCGCTTGCGGCATCTTGGTGCTTGCTGCCGCGCAATATCTCAGCTTGCGGAGCGGCCTGGAGGATCAGCGCCGCTCTGAATTGCGGCACCTGGTGGAATTGGCGCTCAGCGTTGTCCGCGAGGAACAGGCCAAGGCGCAGGAAGGCAAGCTCAACCTACAGCAGGCACAAAGCGAGGCTCTCGCGCGCATTGCAACACTCCGCTTCGGCAGCGACGACTATTTCTGGGTCGATGACATGCAACCGCGCATGATCATGCACCCGATCAAGCCGGAGCTGAACGGAAAGGATCTGTCCAACATCGCCGATCCGACCGGCAACCATCTCTTCGTGGCCATGGTCAAGACGGTCCGGGAGCACGGAGCCGGCTACGTCTCCTATGAATGGCCGAAGCCGGGCGCCGGGCCAGCGCCTCAGCCGAAGCTCTCCTATGTGGCCGGGTTCGCGCCATGGGGCTGGATCATCGGCACCGGCGTCTATATGGACGATCTGGCTGCGGATGTCTGGTCGGCGACCCGGAACGAGCTGCTGCTGATCGCGGTCATCCTCGGCCTGACCACGCTGGTTTCGCTTGCTATCGCCCGCGGGGTAACCTCTTCGATCTCCGGAATGACCCGCGCGATGCGGGCGCTCGCCGAGGGTGATCTCAAGGTGGCTGTGCCCACCGTGCATTCGCGCGATGAGCTTGCCGAGATGGCCGAGGCGCTCGAGGTGTTCCGCAGCAACGCAGTCGAACGCGCCAGGCTGCAGGCGCTCTCCAAGGAGCAGGAGCAAACCAGATCCACGCTCAACGCCAAGATCAACACCATGCTCGACGCCTTCAAGGCGTCCTCCGACAAGGTGCTGCACATCACCGCGGAGAATACGTCCAACCTCAAAATCACGTCGGAGAACCTTACCCGCCTGTCCGGAGTGGCCAGCGGGCAGGCCGAAACCGCAATGGAAGCGACCGCGCGGACGGGATCGAGCATGCAGACCGTCGCCGCAGCAGCCGAGCAACTGTCCGCCTCGATCACCGAGATCGACGGACGGGTGTCGGGTTCGCGCGAGATCGTTGCCAAGGCTATCGACACGACTCAGCGATCGACCCATGAGATCGAGATTCTATCGAAGGCCGGCGAGCAGATCGGGCACGTCGTGGTTCTGATCCAGAACATTGCCAAGCAGACGAACCTCCTGGCTCTCAATGCCACGATCGAGGCCGCGCGCGCGGGCGAAGCAGGCAAAGGCTTCGCGGTGGTGGCGGGCGAGGTGAAGGCTCTGGCGGAGCAGACCGCGAAGGCGACGAGCGACATCAGCTCGTTGGTGTCGTCAATTCAGCATTCCACGGAAACAGCCGTCAGCTCGATCCGCGAGATCGGGGCGACCATGGGCACGATCAGCGAGGTGACGAACGCCATCGCATCCTCGATCGAGCATCAGAGCGCCGCAACCAAAGAGATTGCGCAGAGCGCCAACAGCATAGCCTCTCAAACGGACACGCTGCGCAGCAGCGTCAGCTCGGTGACCAGCGTCATCGCAGAGGCGCAAAAGACTGCCGACGGCCTGATTGATGTCTCGACCAACCTTTCGGGCCAGGCGACCTCGCTGTCCGATGAGGTGGAGACATTCATGAGCGTGCTGCGCACCGGTCCGCTGGACCGGCGGTCGGACGAAGTCGCGGACTATGTCGGGCCGGAGCGCCGCATCGGCCAGGCCGCCTAGCTCACGAGGCCTGCCGGGCGTCCAGCGAAATCGCTGCAACTCTCTCCTGCGGCAAGGCCTCCGGCTGTTTCTCGCGGCGGTCGGCTGGAGCGATGAGCTGAGCGTGGGCGATGCGCCGCACTTCGCGGACGATGATTGCGCCGATGGCGAAGCCGATCAGAAAACCCACCAGCCGGAATTCGCCCAGAAATACCTCATGAGCCCCGGAAGCGGGATTCTGAAGCTTCTCCAGCGCGCGCAGGCCCGAGCCGGTCCTGAAGGCGATATGCGCGATCACGGAGCCGATTCCGCCGACCGAATAGATGATGCCGGCCGCCAAGCCATCGCTGAGGCGTTCGATAATCGGGTTGCCCTTCTGCCATGGCCATTGCGGCAGGCGCGCGAGCCAGCAAATCCCGACCGTCAGGAAAAACACGCTAACCGACCAGGGCAGACTCTGCCAGAGATAGTCGAAAACATCCCACTTCAGGACGTTTTCGGGCGCATAATATTGCGCCTGCTCAGGCGTCAGCAGCTTCAGATCCACATAGTGCGGAACTGTCCTGCCGTAGCTCGCGGCCATGCGCGCCAGCATGTCCTGGCCGCCGATGAGAAACCGGACGGCATGGATGGCGCAAAAGGCGCCGACCGCGAGGAGCCCCGCCCCCATATAGGACGACCAAGGCGTTGCCTGTCGCTCCGACAGGCTGCGCCGCGAGCCCCACATTGCCCCGATCAGCGTGGCGACCGAAAGTGTAAGCGCGATAGCGGCGATGGCCGACGAGTTGAAATTGCGTCCCATCATCGTAACGAGCAAGGTTAGACCGCCGAAAGCGATGGTGAAGCTCGAAAGGACGACCCAGAGAACGCTGTCGAAGCTGACCCGCTCGATGTGCCCGAGGCCGGCAAAGCCCGCTGCCTTGACGGACTCCAGCCGATCCGCCGCACGGTCGCCTGCGCGAATGATCATCTTCGCGGTGAGCCCGGCGATTTCGCGCAGGATGAGCTGGTACTCAGTCATGAAATAGCGCTCGATCTGGCCGAGATATTCATTCATCTGCCTCATGCTGAGCCGCAGCGGCCGCTCCATGTCGGCATGCGCGGATTTTCGGTCGAGCTGAGAGACGATCTGCCGGGCGGTCTCTTCGGAGGATACCACCCGCTCGCGATCGCTATGCGGCACATCGCTGAGCTGAGAGGCGAGGCGCGTCAGCTTCTGGTCGACATTGCTGTTGACGTCGATCTGCTCGATCATGCGGATGATGTTCATCGCGAGCTGCGTCTTGCGCTTATGCGCCTCGGCGAGCCGCGCCACCTGATCCCGCTCGGCCTCGGAGAGGACAGTGTTGCGACCGCGCCCTTCGGCTTCGAGCATCCGCAACAGCGAGCTAACCTTGCGCCAGGAGCCGACGGTTTCGAGATTAAGGCCGGTGCGGTCGTGGTCGGTGACATAGACATCGAACTGGCGCACATAATCGATGTTTTGAGTGATCTCGTTCTCCGACGGATTGAAGTCGCAATTCTGCAGGTGCCTCTGCAGAACATTCTCGTCGGCCCTCCGGTATTGCGCATTGTGCAGGAGAATCGCGTAGCGCTCGGCGAGTTCCTTGAGCTGCGGAATTGAATACATCGCGCCCATGAGCACGAGCGCCAATAGCGGGACCTGCGTCCGCACCGCGTCCAGCAGGTTGCCCAGGCCGGGCATTTTCAGATTCTGAAGGATCTCGGGCGCCAGAAAACCAACGATGACGAGGCCGATATACACTGCGCCAAGGCTGAACGCGAAAAACATCCTGGCGGCGAAGCTGGAGGGCAATCGCTGATGCTCCTCGTCGCGGATGATGCCGCTCCAGAGATATCCCCAGATTAAGGTCACGATGACGCAGAAAATGATCACCGTGGAGGATGAGCCGATCTGAACCTGCAATGAGGCAAGCTGAGACGCAAGCCCCGTTGGGCCGTCGGTGAGTGTCGAATTTGGCATTTGACCCGCCCTCCTGCCGTATTCGCCCTGAATGCATTATGGCAATATAGCCTAAAGATCGAATATGATGGACTCTTAACGAGAGATGTCTTGGATTGCCAGCATTGAGAGCCCGGCGCGCGCCGCGTCTCGTGGTCTTTCTAAACGTTGCTTTTGGCGTAGAGGTCCGCACGGCGGTCGCGGAAGAAACCCCAATCGGCGCGGTAGGCTTCGATCTCGGCGAGGTCGAAGGCGTGAATAAGCACGCCCTCATCGGTCTCGCCGAAGCTCTCGACCAATTCGCCGCGATGGTCGGCAATAAAGGAATGCCCGTAAAACCGCTGCGTCGCGCCGTCATTGTCCTCGACGCCGGTCCGGTTAGCCGTCACGACGGGCACCGCATTGGCGACAGCATGGCCCTGCATCGCCCGCTGCCACTGCTTACGGGTGTCAAGCGCCAGATCGTAAGGCTCCGAACCGATCGCCGTCGGATAGAAGAGGATTTCCGCGCCTCGCAGCATCATGGCGCGCGCCGCCTCGGGAAACCACTGATCCCAGCAGATGCCGACGCCGATCGTTCCGTATCGGGTTTTCCAGGCTTTGAATCCTGTATCCCCGGGCTGGAAGTAATATTTCTCCTGATAGCCCGGCCCGTCGGGAATATGGCTTTTGCGATAGACGCCGAGGACCTCGCCGTCCGCGTCCGCGATTGCGATGCTATTGTAATAGCTTGGGCCGTCCTTCTCGAAGAAGGATATCGGGATGACCGCTTTCAGTTCCTTGGCGAGCCTTTGCAGCGCGAGCACGCAAGGATGCTCCCACGCCGGATGGGCGGTTTCGAACCATTTCGGGTCCTGCCGGGTGCAGAAATAGATGCCCTGGAACAGCTCGGACGGCAGGATCACCTGGGCGCCGCGTTCGGCCGCTTCGCAGACGAAATGCCGGGTTTTCGCGATATTGGTCTCCAGGTCCGGCCCGTAAGCCGCCTGGATCGCCGCCACGGTGATCATGCGCGTTGTCATCAAAGCGGTTCCTGCTGCGTGATGCAATGAAACGACCCGCCACCGGCCGAGCCGCCGCCGATAAGGCCATGCGACGGCAAGCCAACGACCTCGCGGCCGGGGAATACCTCCCGCAGAGCGGCCAGGGCGGCATTCTCGCTGAGCGTTCCATAAACGGGCACGACGACCACGCCATTGGCAATGACGAAGTTCATATGCGATGCCGGCGCAACCTCGCCAAGCACGTTCCTATATGAGCCGACGCCCGGAATCCGGATGACTTCGAGCTTTCTGCCAGCGGCGTCCGTCGCCTTCTGAAGCGAGGCGGCGATCGCGTTCAGAGTCTCCGCATTCGGATCGTCCGGGCCCGCGGGCGACTGGCAGACGACGCAGCCGGGCGCGACGAAGCGGGCGATATTGTCGACATGGCCGTCCGTGTGATCGTTTTTCAAACCCTCATCGATCCAGATGATCGTCTTCGCGCCGAGCGATTCCGTCAGCGCCATTTCGGCCTCTTTCCGGCGCCAGCTGTTACGGTTGGCATTGAGAAGCGTCTGCCGCGTCGTCAGAATTGTGCCCTCGCCGTCATGATCGATCGCGCCGCCTTCCAGCACGAAATCGAAGCGGCGGACAGGCATTTCCGCGAGCCGGGCGATATCGTCCCCGACCGTCACGTCGTCTGGCAGATCGAACTTGCCGCCCCAGCTATTGGTCCGGAAACGAAGCGCGACCGGACCTTGCTCGGTGCGCGCGAAGATCGGCCCCGTATCGCGCAGCCAGATGTCGCCATATCGCGCCGGAATGATTTCCGCCGCGCCGGCGAGCGCGGCGCGGGCCGACCGCTCAGCCTCGGCACCGTTCACCAGCAGCCGGACCGTATTCCCCTCGCTGAGCGCGTGCACCATCGCCGCCACGTCCCGGCGCGGCGTCTCAAGGTCGCCGTTCCATTCATCCGGATCGGCGGGCCATGCCGTCCAGATGGCTTTCTGGGATGTCCATTCCGCCGGCATCGAAATCGTGTTTTCCGTCACCGGTTGCCCTCGAAACTGCGCGGCTATCGTCTCGCGCAGGTGTAAAATGTGCTCGAGCCTGCCGCAGATCAATCTCAGGATCGGCTTACGGCGTGACGATTGGCAACATTCTTGCCAAGCTTGACGCTGGTCTTCTGCGTCGCCGGAGGCGGCTGCGGCACAAATGAACTGGTTCTATCTGTCGTATTATAGTATGATTTTGCTCGCGTTCCGGATCGTCGCCCGCCGGGGCAGGGCCATCAGACCTGGATAGTGAATGACGCCGTTCGAGTTTCCGCGCCATACCGAAGACGCCAGCACAAGGCGGCGAGTTGTTTCACTGCTACGCGATAAGGGCATCGTTCTCCCGACCTTCGCCGGGATCGCCGGTCCCGCGAGGGCTTCTGCTGCCGTTCGCGCGCGGCTGCGGGACGTGTCGCCGGACGCGCCCGATCCGGCCAACCTCTTTCGGGTCAACTGGTTCAACGACGAGGCGCGGACCGGCGTCGGCAAAGTTCCCGCTCATGTCGTCCTGCCCGAAGCTCTGACCGGCGTCCGTGCGAAAATCGCCGTCGCGCTCGGCGCACTCTTTCCCATGATCGCCGCGCATAAGGTGCTCGCCGCCTATGCCTGCCTCGTGCCGCGTCTCGTTTCGGGCCGCTTCGATCCGGAAAAGCAGCTCGCCGTTTGGCCGTCCACCGGCAATTACTGCCGGGGCGGCGTGGCCATCTCCCGCATCCTGGGCTGCCGGGGCGTTGCCGTGCTGCCCGAAGGCATGAGCAAGGAACGCTTCGCCTGGCTCTCCGATTGGGTCTCGGACCCGGCCGACATCGTCAGGACGCCCGGCACAGAAAGCAACGTTAAGGAGATCTACGACGCTTGCGACGAGCTCGCCCGCGACCCGACTAATGAGATCGTCAATCAGTTCAGTGAGTTCGGCAACTATCTCGGACATTATGCCTGCACCGGACCGGCGCTCGAAACCATGTTCGCCAGCCTGGACGGCGAGGATCGAAGCTTGCGCGCCTTCGCCTTCGTCGCAGCAAGCGGATCGTCAGGGACACTCGGCGCCGGCGACTATCTGAAAGACAAGTTGGGGACGAAGATCGCGGTGGTCGAGCCGGTCGAGTGTCCGACACTTCTCTCTAACGGATTTGGCGAGCATAATGTTCAGGGCATCGGCGACAAGCACGTGCCTTTGATACATAACATGATGAATACGGATTATATCATCGCCGTGAGCGACAAGGCGACTGATGGGCTCAATGCTGCATTCAACTCGGCCGAAGGGCATAACCTGCTCGCCGGCCGCGATGGCATGTCTCAGCCATTGATCGGCGCGCTGAAGTTTCTTGGGCTTTCGAGCATTGCCAATATCCTTGCCGCCATCAAGCTCGCGAAATACCACGATCTCGGAGAAAATGACGTGGTGCTCACCGTGGCGACGGATGGCGCAGCGCTTTACCAAAGCGAGCTGAAAAGCTATCTCGCCGAGCATTCGCCTGGCGGCATGACCGAGATGCTTGCCGCCGAGCTTGTTGCCCGTCATCTCGATGCCGCCGGCACGGATCACATGCTCGAACTCACTGAGCAAGATCGCAACCGCGTTTTCAACCTCGGCTATTATACCTGGGTCGAGCAGCGCGGCATCGCCCTTCAGGATTTCGAAAAGCGGCGCAAGCAGAGCTTCTGGCGTGAGCTTCGCGAACTGATCCCCGTCTGGGACGAGATGATCGAGAGCGTAAACCGGGACGCTGGCGTTCCGGCCTCCTGAGAGGATGCGATATGGTAACTGAATTGGAAATGGGCGAGCGGCCCAAACACTATCTCGCGCTCCGGGAAGAGACACAGGCGCGCGATCGCTCTTTGCGTGAAAAGGTGATGTCGCTCGATGAGGCCGCCTCCCTCGTTAGTGACGGCGACCATGTCGCGCTCGGCGGCTGCACTATGTCGCGCACGCCGATGGCCTTGGTCTGGGCGCTAATCCGGGCCGGCCGCCGCAATCTCACAGTCTCGCGCAGCATCGTTTCGAGCGAAGGCGACCTCCTCTTCGCCTCGGGCGTCTCCCCTCACATCATCACGAGCTGGTTCAGCCAGGGAATCGTCTGGGGTATCTCGAAGGTGATGCGCCATCACACCGAGACGAAAACTGCCCGGTTCACCGAATGGAGCCACATGGCGCTCGGCCTTCGCTACCGGGCCGGCGCCATGGGCGTACCCTTTATGCCGGTGCGATCGATGATCGGATCTCAGATCGCCGAACGGCTGGGTGATGCCGTGAAGGAGATGACGTGTCCTTTCACTGGAGAGAAGCTTCTCCTGGTTCCGGCGCTCAATCCGGATGTCGCCCTGATCCACGTCCAGCGTGCCGATGCTTACGGCAACGCGCAGATCGACGGGCTGCAATTCATGGATATCGACATCGCCATGGCGGCAAAGCGCGTCATTCTGACGACGGAGCGAATCGTCTCCAACGATCAGATCCGCCGCGCACCGGACCAGACGCGCATCCCGTTCTTCACGGTCGACGCCGTCGTCGAGGTGCCGTTCGGTTCCGCGCCGCACGAATGTTACGGGCTTTACG
This sequence comes from uncultured Alphaproteobacteria bacterium, assembly GCA_963798805.1. Taxonomy (GTDB): domain Bacteria; phylum Pseudomonadota; class Alphaproteobacteria; order Rhizobiales; family Rhodomicrobiaceae; genus CAVZCK01. The sequence continues at coordinate 107,422 of CAWCVC010000008.1, read as the reverse complement.
AACCGTTTTTCGGGCATATGGACGCCTATACCAAACAGGTGAACGGCGATCCGGTCGACGGCGCGCAGATCTATCTGCGAGACTATGTTTACGCGCCCAAGGGCTGGACCGGCTATCTGGAGAAGCTCGGCGTCGACGCGATGCTCGACGCAGCACGCCGTGGACGGAGCATCGCCAATGACTGAGCGGGCGAATTACACGGCGTCCGAGCTGCTCGCTGTCATGAGCGCGCGGCTGCTGAAAGAAGGGCAGATCGTCTTTGCCGGCGTCGGCATTCCGCTGCTCGCGGCGACGCTGGCGCAGCGGCTCCATGCGCCGGGGCTTACGATTTTGTTCGAAGGAGGTGTCGTCGGCCCGTTCATCGTGCCGGGCGAATTGCCGCCTTCGACGAATGAGCAGCGCTGCACGCGGCGCGCCAATATGGTGCTTCCGATCACGGACGTGCTCCTGCTTCTGCAGCGCGGCTATGTCGATGTCGGTTTCATGGGCGGCGCGCAGATCGACCGCTACGGCAATCTCAACAGCTCGTTCATCGGCGATCCGGACCATCCGAAGATCCGCCTGCCGGGAACCGGCGGCGGCAACGATATTTCGAGCCTTACGCAGATGATCGTGACGATGAAGCACGAGAAGCGCCGCTTCGTTGAAAAGGTCGATTATGTGACGAGTCCCGGCTTTCTGTCCGGCGGCGATAGCCGCGCGGAGTTTGGGCTGATCGCCGGCGGCATGTTCCGTGTGGTGACGGATCTCGCCGTGCTCGGCTTCGACGCGAAAAGCCGGAATATGACCGTACTGGCGCTGCATCCGGGCGTCGAGCTCGACGAGGTGCAGGAGAATACCGGCTTCGAGCTGCGCGCCGACGGCCATATCGGCCACGCGGAGCCGCCTTGCATCGAAGAGCTGAAAGTGCTTCGCGAGATCGATCCGGACAGGCTTTACACAGCCTGAGTCCGCAAAGAAAGGGGAACGCTATGGCCAAGACTGTCTACGGCATCGCCATGCGCAATTTCACGCGCTACCCGGAAATGCCGGACGCGAACGCCTTGATCGACTATGGCGTGCGGATGGAGAAGCTCGGCTATGAGTTCGTCTGGGCCTGGGACCACACGCTGCTCGGCGTCGAGCCGCCTTTCCCGATCCACGAGGCCCTGACGATCCTCACCGCCATTGCCGCCCGGACCTCGAAGATCCGCCTCGGCACAGGCGTGCTCGTGATGCCGATGCGCAATCCGGTGCTGCTCGCCAAGGAGCTTGCGACGATCGATCATATCTCCAACGGCCGGCTGATCCTCGGCACTGCTGTCGGCTGGTACAAGCGCGAATTCGACTCGCTCGGCGCCGATTTTCATACGCGCGGCAAGATCATGGAACAGAGCCTGGAAATCATCCATCGGCTGTGGACGGAGGACAAGGTCGACGGCGATTATCCGCCCTACAATCTGCGCGGCGCGGTGATGCTGCCGAAGCCAGTGCAGAAGCCGCGCCCACCGATCCTGATCGGCGGCTATGTCGATGCGGTCCTGAAGCGCGCCGCCACCAAGGGCGACGGCTGGATCACCTACTACTACACCGCCGAAAGCTTCGCCCGGACCTGGGAGCGCATCCGCGGTTTCGCCGAAGAGGCCGGACGCAATCCCGACGAGCTGATTTCCACCAATCAGCTTCCGATTGTGGTCGGCCCGCGCGACAAGGTCGAGGCGCCGATGCGGGAATGGCTGCAGACGGAGTGGGATTACGCATCATGGTCGGAGTCGACCATGGACAGCGCAATCATCGGCGCGGTCGAGGAATGCGTCGAGCAGCTTCGGACGCACATCGCGACCGGCATTAACCGCATCATTTTCGTGCCTTACCGATACGAGCCCGAGCAGGTCGAGATCGTGGCGAAGGAGATCATTCCGCGGCTGTCCTGAGCGCACGGGCGCGAAGGGCATCGGTGGCCGGCTTGTAGAGCGTCGTGCGCTGCTGCGAATTGCGGCCGGCCTCGGCGATGAGCATAGTCATGTCGTTTACGGAGAATTCCTGTCCGAATGCCGCGCCGGCAGCCCGGGTAATCGATTCGTTCATGAGCACACCGCCAAGATCGTTGGCGCCGGCAACGAGGCACGCCGCCGCCCCTTCCGGCCCCATCTTCACCCAAGACGTCTGAATGTTGGCGATGACCGGATGCAGCACGATGCGCGCGACGGCATGCATCAGCACAGCCTCGCGGAAGGTCGGGCCACGGCGGGCCATGCCCTTGAGATAGATCGGCGCTTCCATGGCGACGAAGGGCAAAGGCACGAATTCGGTGAAGCCGCCGGTTTCCTCCTGCAGCGAGCGGATGCGCATGAGATGCCGCGCCCAATGTCGCGGATGATCGATATGGCCGAACATGATGGTCGCCGTGGACGGCAGGCCGACCTGATGCGCCGCCCGCATGACATCGAACCATTGTTGCGTGTTGATCTTGTCGGGGCAGAGCACGGCCCGTACCTCGTCATCGAGGATTTCCGCCGCCGTGCCCGGCAGACTGCCGAGCCCCTCGGCCTTCAGCATCGCCAGATAGTCCGTGAGCGACAGGCCGAGCGTTTCCGCGCCGTTCCAGATTTCGAGCGGCGAGAAGGCGTGCACGTGAATTGCGGGCGCTGCGTTCTTCACCGCGCGCAGAATGTCGAGATAGGTGCGGCCGGTATAGCGGGGCGCGATGCCGCCCTGCAGGCAGACTTCGGTCGCGCCGCGCACCTCGGCTTCGCGTGTGCCGGCGGCGATCTCCTCGAGCGGGAGATCATAGGGCGCATCGCGATGGCCGGCGCTCAGCCGCCCCTTGGAGAAGGCGCAGAAACGGCAGCCATAGGTGCACAGATTGGTGTAGTTGATGTTGCGATTGATAACGTAAGTCACGGTGTCGCCGTTGATCATGCGGCGAATGTCGTCGGCGAAAGCGCAGACCTCATGATAGTCCCCGCCGCGCGCGGCGAAGAGGGCGACGATGTCCGCCTCGTCAAGCGGGCGGCCGGCGGCGGCTTTGTCGAGAATTGGCCCGACCGGGCTTCCTGATTTGGCGCTTCCGCGGCGGGAGATCAGACGGCGCGGCGGCGCCGTCAGCGGACTTCCGCTCATCCAGCCGTCCTCGCGGCCGAGCCCGAAGGAGTTCCTGCAATTTCAGCGCATGGGACACGACGCCGGGATCGAGCCAACGCGCGCTGCCTCGAAGCTGGCGCGGATAGATCGCCAGCCGTTCCGTCAGGACCCGGCCTTCCTGCTCGCAGGCGGTGGCGAGCGCTTCGATCTGCGGCCAGGGCGCCTCGGGGTTCACATGGTCGATGGTGACCGGCGAGATGCCGCCCCAATCGTTGATCCCCGATCGGATCAACGGCTCGATCTCGCCGGCGCGCAGATTCGGCGGCGCCTGGAGGCTGATTTCGGCGGGAAGAAGGATGCGGGCGACAGCAATCGTCCAGAAATGGTCCGCAATATCGGGCTCCGGCGCGTTCGCCATCCTGGTCCCTGGCTTGGCGCGGAAGTTCTGGATAATGACTTCCTGAATGTGGCCGAATTCCTCGTGAAGGGCGCGGATGGCAAGCAGCGCGGCGATCCGCTCGCGCCGCATCTCGCCAATGCCGATCAAGAGCCCCGTCGTCATGGGGACGCGGGCACGCCCGGCAGCCCTCAGCGCTTCGAGCCGCACGGCAGGCGCCTTGTCAGGCGAGCCGTAATGCGGACCGCCCTTTTCGCAGAGCCGCTGTGAGAGCGACTCCAGCATCAGCCCTTGCGAGACCGATACGCGGCGCAGTCTTGCCGCTGTTGCCTCGTCCATCACCCCGGCATTGAGATGTGGCAGGAGCCCTGTTTTCCGAAGCACCGCTTCGGCGCAGCGCTCGAGATAGTCGAAGGTGGTCGCGCAGCCGAGCTCGGCAAGCGCCCGGCGCGCGGCGGCATAGCGCAGCTCCGGCTTATCGCCGAGCGTGAACAGCGCTTCCTTGCAATGGGCGGCGCGGCCGGCTTCAGCGACGGCGAGTACCTCCTCCAGCGTCATATAGGCCGACTCGCCTGCGCGGGGCGGCTTGGTGAAGGTGCAATAGTGGCAGACGTCGCGGCAGAGCTTGGTCAGCGGGATGAAGACCTTTTTCGAGAAGGTCATCAGGCGCCCATATTCGCCGAGGCAAATCTCTTCAGCGAGGCCGGTCAGAGCCGGAAGATCCTCGAAGCGGGCGAGCGCCTCCACAATCTCCGGCCCAATATCCACCGTACTTCTGCTCGCGGCGAGCGCCTCGATGTCGTGCAAAGTCAATTCTAGCGACATGTCGTCTCTCTGCTCGCAGATGCCCCGATTGAAGAAAGCGGCGCCAACCATTCGCTCCGAATCTGCTGCGGAAGCATGGCCAGGTCGTCCGGCTCGTCAATATCCGCGGCGATACCAGGCAGATACAGCACGCGCGGCAAAAGGCCGAGCGCGGCAAGCTGGCGGAAATGGCGTCGGAAGCTGTCCTCTCCGAATTGCGGCTCGAATGGCGCATTCGCCGGAAAAAGCAGCGCGTTCGTTCCGCTGCCCTTATGGCAAGGCGCGACGGCGCTGCCGCATCCGCCGCTCGCTGTGTCGACGATCCGCTCGATTTCGGATCGATGAAGAAGCGGAATGTCCGCAGGCAGGATCAGTATTCGGCCGGCCTTCGCGCTCCGCGCCGCTTCAATGCCGGCCGACAGGCTGCCATTCAGCCCGGCCTCGGGTTGGATGATCGCGCTTACGCCATGCATTCGGGCTATGGCCGCGATTCCGGCATCGGGCGTGACGATCCAAATCTCACCGATCTGCGGGCAGGCGGCGCACTCTGCGACGACCCTTTCCAGCATGGCGACGACAAGCGTGCGCCGCTCATCCGGGCCGAGCGCGACGGCGAGCCGGGATTTTGCCGTCGCAAGCGACTTCACCGGGATCAGCGCCAGCACCATGGCTTAGGCCCTCGCCTGCCGGGCGCCGGACTCCGCGGAAAGCTGTTCACAGAATTCGACGGCAGCCCGCGCCAGCGCGACTTTGCTGGCGAGATCGGTCATCAGCGTGGGCTCGATCCGGACGGGTACCGGAATGTCCGCGGCCTGCGGCGCGTCCGCCGCATCTAGGATAAAGCCATCGATCAACCCGCCATAATGCTCGGCCACCGCGCGCGGCGAGACGTCGATGCCCAGCTCGCGCATCAGCTTGGCCGTCGGTCCCTTCACCGCCTTGCCGCCGATCAGCGGCGTCACCGCCACGATCGGAGCCGCACAGCCGCGAACTGCCTGGCGCAGCGACGGCAGGCTCAGGATCGGATCGACACTGAGATAGGGGTTGGAAGGACAAATGATGACGCCGGCCAGATCCGGCTCGCTGAGCGCATCGAGCGCAGCGGGCAGCGGGCGCGCCGTCTCGGCCCCGTCATAGTGGATCGCCGTCACGATAGGCTCGCATTTCCGCCCGACGAAATAGTCCTGGAACGCCAGCTCGCCCTCGGCCGTCGCCACACGGGTTCGCACCGGATCGTCGCTCATCGGCAGGAACACCGGCCTAATGCCGAGCTGCCTTCGGACCCGCTCGCAGAAAGCCGAAAGCGGCTTGCCCTCGGCCAGCCAGCGCGTCCGCTCGACATGCATGGCGAGGTCCTTGTCACCGAGCTTGAACCAGTCGGGACCGCCGAGCGCCGCCAGCGCTTCCATGAAGGACCAGCTCTCGCCCGCGCGGCCCCAGCCGGCTTCCGGATTGGCCAGCCATGATAGCGTATAGACGACGGTGTCGACATCGGGCGAGATGGCGAGGCCGAGATGCTCGAAATCGTCGCCCGTATTGACGATGATCGTCAGCCGCTCGCCCAGCAGTTCGGCAAGGCCGAGCGCCAGCTTGGCGCCGCCGACGCCGCCGCACAAAGCTACGTAACGAGAGGGGCCGGCACTCACCGGAACATATCCTCTTCTACGGGCCGGAGCAGCGCTTTCGCCGGAAGCTCAGGGGCCGCCCATCTCAAGCCGCGCACCAGAACCACGGGCCGGCCTTCGTCGCCCTCGCCCATGATGAGCACGCCCGCCGCGGCGACCGCGTCCGCGAAGCCGGTCATGGTGACTTCAAGCGGCCGGCCGTTGAGATCCGGCGTGCCACGCCGGTCCATCAGCGAGGGAATGCCGGCCGCTCCGATGGCATGGCCGACCGTTCCCAGCCGCCAGGCGCGGCCGAGGCTGTCGGATATGACGACGCCGATGCTCGCGCCGCAATGCGCCGCCAGGCGCTGGCGTATGGCCTTGGCGCTCGCGTCTGCGTCTTCCGGCAACAGCACCACGGTCCCGGCATGCGACCCGTCCGTATTCGACTGGTCGATGCCGGCGCTCGCCATCACATGGCCGCTGCGATGCTCGCTTATGACGACATTCTGTTTGGCGCGGAGAATCGCGCTCGACTCCCGAAGGATGGCCTCGCACAGAGCCGGCGGCTTTCCGGTTCGTTCGGCAAGCTCGCGCGCCTCGGCCGATGGAACGATCCGCTCGAGATCGGCAATGCGTCCTTGCGCTTTCGACACGATCTTTTGCGCGATGACGAGAGTGTCGAAATCGCGCAGCGCGAGCCCCATTCCCGCCAGCGCGTCAAGGATGATCGCGGCAACGTCATCGCCCCGCCGGACGATCGGAAGACCTTCCAGCGCGATCAATTCGCAACCGACGCTATGTGCTGCACTGCCGGCTATTGTCAGCCTCCGCTTGTCGGAATGCCGGTAATGGTAAGCCCTGCGCCGTCCGCGCCATAGCGTTTATTAATGGATATCAGCACGGAGGTCAGGGCCTCGGCGGCGGCGGAATTGGCGAGCGGCCCCCCGTGAATGCCGCGCAGGCCGGCTTTACGCGCCAGCTCGATGCCGATTTCGCGCGCCGGCACGTCATCTCCGAAGATCAGCACGTCGCAGGCGATCGGCTCGTCTTTCGGTAGCTTGTGCGCCGCGATATTGTGAAAGCCCGAGATCACTTTTACGCCCTCGCCCACGATCGCCTGAGCGCGGACGGCGGCAGAGCCTTCCGCCGGCAACTGCACGCGCGCGACCTTCGGCGGCACGAGCGGAACGGTCGTATCCAGCAGAATTTTTCCGGCAAGATGCGGCCGGATCTCCTCCAGGATCGCCGCCTGCGTCGCAAACGGCACGGTCAGCACGATAATGGTGGCCCGCTCTGCAGCCTCGCGATTGCTCAAGCCTGCGGCGGGCCTGCCCTCGGCCTGCTGGGGAAGACTTCGGGCAAACTCTGCGGCCTTCTCGGGGTCGCGTGATCCGATCATGATGGAGAGACCCGCGGCCGACCAGCGCCGAGCAAGACCGCCGCCAAGCGCGCCCGTCCCTCCGATCACCGCGATTTGCTGTGTCTCCAAGCTCATATGCTGTTCCAGCCGCGCCGGCTCAGAGATCGAGCTCAGTAATCGGCACGTTCTCTATTCCGGCCTCCTTCAGGCCACGGACGATCTCCTGGCCGACCGCCACCGCCGTCGGCTCGTCGCCATGCAGGCAGATCGTGTCGGCCTGGACCGGGATCACCTTACCGCTGATCGTCACCACCTCCCGCGCCTGGACCATGCGCAGGACCTGGTCCCGCGCCTTGGCCGGATCCTTATGCACGGTGCCGGGAATTGAACGGGAGGCCAGATTGCCGTCATCGGCGTAGACGCGGTCGGCGAAGCCCTCCCTCGCCAGGCGCAGTCCCAGTTTCTCCGCCGCGCGCTCCATCTGCGAGCCGGTCAACGCCACGTAGATCAGCTTCGGGTCGACCGCCTTGAGCGCCCGTCCGATGGCCATGGCGTAATCTTCATCCTCCGCGGCCATATTGTTCAACGCGCCATGGATCTTAACGTGGGTGACCGCAATATCGGAATAGCGCGCCAGGGCTTGCAAAGCGCCGATCTGGTACGCCACCATATACTCGATGTCCCGCGCCGGCATAGTGATTCGCCTGCGTCCGAAGCCCCAGAGGTCATTGAAGCCCGGATGCGCGCCGATGCTGACGCCCTTTTGGGCGGCGAGCGCGGCGAGACGATGCATCGTGCGGAAGTCGCCCGCGTGGAAGCCGCAGGCAAGGCTGGCGGATTTGACAATATCGAGAAGCGCCTCGTCCGCGCCAATATCGTAGGCGCCGAAGCCTTCGCCCATATCGGCGTTCAAATTTACCTTGGTCGTCATTCTCAATCCGGCGATATGGGTGGGTTGCAAGATAGGTCCTATTTATAGGATGTTAGCACAAGTAGATTTCCACAGCTAGATTGCTAAGTCCCAACACTTATGACGCCAGAACATGCCCGCATTCGATTTCTGCCCTGTGGCGACACCGCATTCTCTATGGAGTTCGGCAAAGACATCGATCAGGGGATAACCGCTCAGGTAATCGCGCTTTACAAATACGTCCGCGAACAGGACGTCCACGGCGTTAGGGAAATGATCCCGACATTCCGTTCGCTCCTTGTGCTGTTCGATCCCGACCGTGTTCATCCACAAGATCTTCAGGATCGGCTGCTCCGTCTGCTCGATGAAACCGGACATGATGAACTCTCCGGCCGCCGCTGGACGCTGCCGGTCTGCTATGGCGGCGAATTCGGACCGGATCTCGCGGAAGTCGCCAGAGAAACCGGTTTTTCTGAAGATGAGGTTTCGCGGCTCCACTGCGGTCAATCCTACCTTGTCTACATGATCGGCTTCTTACCCGGCTATCCCTATATGGGCGACGTCGCCGAACCGATCCGGGTGCCTCGTCGACCGAACCCCCGCATTCGCGTACCGCGCGGCTCGGTGGCGATTGCCCAGGCGATGACCGCGATCTATTCGCTCGAGAGCCCTGGCGGCTGGCATCTCATAGGGCGCACACCGGTACCGCTGTTCGATGCCAATGCGGAGCGGCCCGTCTTGCTGTCTCCCGGCGATGTGGTCGCCTTCGAGCCGGTATCGGCACGCGATTTTGGAGTCCTTGAAGCCGACTTCGCCACAGGCAAGCGCATTATTCCTGCGGAAAGCGCGGCATGAGCGTTCTTCGCGTCCTCTCGCCCGGTTTGCATACGACGGTCCAGGATCTTGGCCGCCCTGGCGCACAACATCTGGGCGTTCCGGTCTCAGGCGCGATGGACTGTATAAATCTCAGGTTGGCGAACCTGCTGGTGAAGAACGAAGAATCGGCAGGCGCGCTTGAAATCCTCATGCACGGGCCGAGCTTCGAGGTGGCAGCCGAAAGTGTGAGGATCGCGGTTGCCGGGCCTGGCGCTGGGATCGAGCTTCTGCGATGTGCCCACGCCGCCCGCGCAAAATCCTACGAAAGCGTCACCCTTCGGCAGGGAGACCGGTTCCGCATCACTTTGGGCAAGACGTCCTCGGTTTGCTATCTCGCCGTCGAGGGCGGCTTTGCGATCCCGCCGGTTATGGGAAGCCAGTCCACCTTCGTTCGTGGAGGGCTTGGCGGTTTCATGGGCCGCGCACTGAGGAAGAGCGACGAGTTGCCGCTCAATCGGAGCGCAGCATCGCCGGGATCCGAATATGCGCTTCCGGCGGCTGACTTCCCGAGCGAAACACGCTTCCGGCTGATGCTCGGTCCGCAAGACGACTATTTCGACGCGGCAGGGCTCGAAGCCTTCCTGGACGCCAATTTCACGGTCTCCCATCAAGCGGACCGCATGGGCTTCCGGCTTTCCGGCTTTAGCCTGAAACACGCCGGCGGATTCAATATTGTTTCGGACGGTATCGCACCGGGCGCAATTCAGGTCCCCGGCTCCGGCGAGCCGATCGTCCTGCTCGCCGACCGGCAGACGACCGGTGGCTATCCCAAGATCGGCGTCGTGATCAGCGCAGATCTTCCCGCGCTCGGCCGCCTGCGTCCGGGCAGCCGGCTTTCGTTTTGCGCGGTTAATTATGATGAAGCGCGCAATGCCGCCCGCAGTCTTAACCTTTGGTTTTCGAATTTGAAGGACTCCATTCATGAGATCGCCGCAAAGCCCGCCCTTGATACTGGCGCTTTATTCGAACAAAACCTCATAGACGGCGTGGTGGATGCAAAGGTTCCGCTTGTCGATTGAATTGCGGCATGATGTAGAGTGCTGCCAAGCCAAGGCGAACCGGATCGGAAATACAAGCAGGGCAATATGGATCAAAGTTCGAAGCCGAAAAAAGCGGCAAAAAAGGATGCGCTCAGCCGCATCCCGCGCTACTTGCAGGTCGCAACGGCGCTGCGCCAGCGGATCAATACCGGCCAATGGACGGTCGGCGAAAAGATCGCAACGCTGGAACAGCTCGAGAACGAGTTTCAGGTCGCCCGCGTGACGGTCCGGCAGGCCGTCGACCTCCTTCAGCAGGAGGGACTGCTCAAATCCGAGCAAGGGCGAGGAACGTTCGTGACGAAATCGCAAGGACCCGGCCGCTGGCTCCAGCTTGCGACCGACTGGCACTCGCTGATGGAGCCGATCAAGCACAACACGCTGAAGCACCTTCCGATCGAAACCATCCATCAGCCGCGGATCGAGTTCAGAGGAGGGCTCTCCGGCCGAATCCTATGCGCATATCTACAGTCTTCAGCTCCGGGACGATCAGCCTTATGCGCTCGCAAGGGTCCATGTAGCGCAGGACATTTACGATAGGTCACCCGAGGCATTTCAGAAACAGGTCGCCCTCGGTGTGCTCGCGGATATGGAGGATCTGAAAATCGCGCGTGCGCATCAGATGCTTTCGGTAGGCTCGGCCGATGTCTATGCTGCCGTACATCTGCGGTTGCCATTCGGAGCACCAGTCGTCGAGGCGCGGTGCATCGTCAAAGATGCGAATGAGCGCATCGTTTATGTGGGTGAGATCGTCTATCGCGGCGATGTTGTCAGAATAAATATCGAACTTCTGAACGGTGAGCGCTAAGTTCGCCGAAGTGATTCGTCCTATTATTGGAACCACAGAACCATGGACACTGCTCGGACCGCTGTTTAGAGTTTCGCAGGAAACTTGGAGGCTGATAACGCATGTCCGGGGAAGGCGTGGGCGCACGGCTCAGGCGGAAAGAGGACGACCGCTTCCTGCGCGGGCGGGGCGAATATGTTGGCGACATCAAGCTTCCGGGCATGCAGGATGTGGCGTTTTTCCGGAGCCCGGTTGCTCACGGACATATCCGGAACATTGCCATTCCGACCGACATTCGGGACCGTGTATTCACTGCGGCCGACTTGGACGGTGTCGCAGCAATCAGGGCGGTTTCCGGTCTGAAAGGCTTCAAAGCCTCCGAACAGTTTCCGCTTGCACGCGGGAAGGTCCGCCATGTCGGCGAGGTGATCGCCATGTGCGTCGCGCCGAGCCGTGCCGAGGCCGAGGACCTTGCGGCTACGGTCGACGTCGAGATTGAGCCGCTGCCTGCGGTTTCGGACATGCTCGCGGCTCGTCAACCCGGATCGGCTTTGGTGCACGAGGCGTGGGGCGACAATCTTTTTCTCGAGACTTTCGTCGACGATAACATCGAGGCGGTCGCCGCCCACGCCGCCGTCAAGGTGACGCGCGAATTCCGCACCGCCCGCCAGTGCATGAGCCCGATCGAGGGCCGCGGCGTCGTCGCGGACTGGAACATGCGGCTCGATCAGCTCGTCGTCTACACATCGGCGCAGATGCCGCATATTGTACGATCGGGACTGAGCGAATGCCTCGGCCTCGACGAGGGCGGGATCCGCGTCGTCTCGCCGGATGTCGGCGGCGGCTTCGGCTATAAAGGCATTCTGCTGCCGGAGGAAGTCTGCCTCGCCTGGGCGACGCGCAAGCTGGGCGTGCCTCTGCGCTGGCTCGAAGATCGGCGCGAGAACTTGACCGCCTCGGCGAACTGCCGCGAGCATCACTATCGGATCACCGCCTATGCCGACGCCGACGGCCGGCTGCTTGGCATCGATGCCGAGGCGACGGTCGATTCCGGCGCCTATTCGTCCTATCCGTTCTCGGCCTGCCTCGAAGCCGCACAGGTCGCCAGCATCCTGCCCGGCGTCTACGATTTCCCCGCCTATCGCTGCCGCACTTTCTCGGCCGCCACCAACAAGCCGCCGATCCTGCCCTATCGCGGTGTGGCGCGGACCGGCGTCTGCTTCGCCATGGAGCTGATGATCGATGCGGTGGCGCGCGAGCTCGACATGGAGCCTACAGAGGTCCGGCTCCGCAGTCTCGTCCGACCGGAGCAGATGCCCTTTGACAATATCACCAAGAAGCATTTCGATAGCGGCGATTATCCAGAGTCGCTGCGCCGGGCGATCGCCCGGATCGATCTCGTCGCCATTCGGGAGCGACAGAAGCGCGGCGAACCGGATGGCAGGCTGATCGGCGTCGGCTTCGCCATGTATGCCGAGCAGGCCGCACACGGAACCTCCGTCTACGCAGGCTGGGGCATCCCGATGGTGCCCGGTCATGAACAGGCCTATGTGCGGTTCACGCCGGATGGCGGGCTCGAAATCCGCGTCGGCGTGCACTCTCACGGTCAGGGCCTGGAGACGACGCTGTCGCAGGTCGCTAACGACATTCTCGGCGTCCGGCACGACCGCATCAAGGTGGTGCATGGGGACACCGCGCTGACGCCCTATTCGACCGGCACCTGGGGCTCCCGCTCGATGGTCATGGCCGGCGGCGCGGTGGCCGAGGCTTGTGATCAGCTTGCGCTGCGCCTGCGCAAGATTGCGGCGAAGCTCTTGCAATGCGATGCCGACGAGGTCCGGCTGAAGGCGGGCGAGCTTCGCGGCCCCGCTGGCAGCATGGCCATTCACGATGTCGCCCGTGTCTGGTATCGCCGGCCACAGGACCTGCCGCCCGATGTCGATCCAGCCGGCCTCGAAGTCACCTCCGGTTATAAGCCCGTTCGCGACAGCGGCACCTTCAGCTATGCCACCCATGCGGCGCTTCTTGCCGTCGATCCCTACACCGGCGAGGTCGAAATCCTGAACTACGTCATCGTCGAAGATGGCGGCGTCCTGGTGAACCCGATGATCGTCGACGGCCAGATCTATGGCGGCGCAGCGCAGGGGATCGGCGCCGCGCTCTATGAGGAGATGCCTTTCGACGTCGACGCGCAGCCGCTCGCCTCGACCCTCGCCGAGTACATGCTGCCCGGCCCGGGCGAGGTGCCCTCGATCGAGATCGAGCATATGGAAACGCCCTCACCCTATACGAGCTTCGGGGTCAAGGGCATCGGCGAGGGCGGCGCCATCGCTCCGCCGGCGGCGATCACCAACGCGATCAATGATGCGCTGCGCCCGCTCGGCGCCGAGCTCGGCGTCAGTCCGGTGACGCCGCGCCGGATCGTCGAGGCTATCGCGACGGCGAAACGCGGCGCGGCCCAATCGCGGCAGGCGGCGCTCGCGTCATGAAGCCCGCCGCATTCGAATATGAGCGACCATGCACGGTCGAGGCGGCCATTGCACTTCTCGCGCAAACGGAGAACGCAAAGCTGCTGGCCGGGGGGCAGACACTCGGTCCGATGCTCAATCTGCGCCTCGCTCAGCCCGATCTGATTATCGACATCACCCGCATCCCCGAGTTGTTGCAGGTCGAGACCGGCGGCGACGCCGTGACGCTCGGCGCCTGCATCACCCATTCGGCGGTCGAGGACGGCCGCCTGCCCGATTTTACCGGGGGGCTGCTGCCCAGAGTCGCGCGCGGCATCGCCTATCGCGCTGTCCGCAACCGCGGAACTCTGGGCGGCAGCGTCGCTCACGCCGACCCGTCCGCCGACTGGGTCGCCTGTTTCATGGCGCTCGGCGGAACGGTTCGGCTCGCGGGATCGGCTGGAGGCCGGGAGATCGCGCTTGAGAATTTCATGCGCGGCGCGCTCGACTGTGATCTTGCAGCGGACGAAATCATCACCGCGATCCATCTGCCGAGGCTTTCGCCACAGGCGCGCTGCGGCTACGCCAAAGTCTGCCGCAAGGAAGGCGAGTTCGCCGACGCGATCGGCGTCTATGTCTCGGACCCGACGCGAGGCTGGGAGCGTCTCGTCGCGGGCGCGGTCGGAGGGCGGCCGATCGTTATAGAGCACCCGGAGATCGGCACCGGCGCGGATCACGAGACCATGGCCGGGCTTCTCCACGGCGCGGGATATGTGGCTGATGCCTATGAGACGCAGATCCATGCGGCAGCGCTTGTCCGGGCAGTCCGTGAGGCATTCGCGACATGACGCGGATCGCGCTCACCGTGAACGGACGAACGGTTGAGGCGGACGCCGCGCGGCGCACCAATCTCGCCGATTTCATCCGTGAACATCTTAATCTGACCGGCACGCATGTCGGTTGCGAGCACGGCATTTGTGGCGCCTGCACTGTGGTCATGAACGGGGCGATCGTCCGCTCCTGCATCACCTATGCCGCAAGCTGCGACGGCGCGGAGATCGCTACCATCGAGGGCTTCGACGACGATCCACTGATGGCCCGGCTGCGCGCGGCATTCTCGCGCGAGCACGCCCTGCAATGCGGCTACTGCACCCCTGGGATGCTGATCACTGCGCGCGACCTTTTGCTGCGCAAATCCGGCCTCGGCGAGAAGGACATCCGCCGCGAGATAAGCGGCAATCTCTGCCGCTGCACCGGCTATATGGGGATCATCCGCGCGATCCAGTCCGTGATGGCGGAAGGCGTCGAAGTAGCGACTGCGCCTGCTGCAAGCGCTTCTCTCGGCCCCGCGCCCGGCCCGGTGGCACCGATAGCGGCACCGCCTCAACCGATCTCGGTGGAACCGGAGCCGAAACGGCAAGTCCGCTCGGCGATGCGGCAGCCCTCACCGCAAACGGCGCGCGCGCCGATCGAAGTATTCGTAGGGGAGATCTCGGATCGCGACGGCTTAACCGAAATCCCGCAGCATTTCATCCTGCCCCACGCGCCGGAGAAGGTTTGGGCGCTGATGTCCGATCTTCGCGCGGTAGCGGCGGCGATGCCCGGCGCAGAGTTGGACGAATACGCAACGGACGAGCATCTCACCGGACGCATCTCCGTTAAGCTCGGCCCGATGCGCCCGTCCTTTGCCGGCAAGGCAACGGCGCGAAAGGACGAAACGGCTCGGCGCGTCGAAATCGAAGGCTCCGGCCGGGACCGGAAAAGCGCCTCGGTGGCGCAGGGGAGGATCGCGTACAGCCTGAGTCCGGCAGATGGGAGCGCGGCGACCCGGGTCGATATCGCCATCAGCTATAAGCTGTCGGGGATGCTGGCGCAATTCGGGCGCGCGGACCTCGTGCGGGATGTCGTGCAGCGGCTCGGCTCAGCATTCGCTCAGAACCTCGACGCGCGCCTGGCGGGAGTTTCGCCGGAGACCACATTGGAGCCGGACGGTGTCAACATCCTCGCTTTGCTCTGGTCGGTGCTGGCGGCGCGCACCGCCGCGTTGTTCCGCAAGCTGACAGGTTCGGCTCACCCGCCCAGATAGGAGGCGCGCACCTTTGGGTCTCCGAGAAGCGCGCGTCCGGTTCCATGCAGCGTGACCGTTCCGGTCTCGAGCACATAGGCGCGGTCGCACAGCTCCAGGGCCGCATAGGCGTTCTGCTCGACCATCACCACCGTGACGCCGCTCGCCCGCACCTCCGCGACGATCTCGAAAATCTGCTCGACGATCTTCGGCGCCAGGCCTAGCGAAGGCTCGTCGAACAGGATCAGCTTCGGACGCGACATCAGCGCCCGGCTGATTGCCAGCATTTGCTGCTCGCCGCCGGAAAGCGTTCCGGCCACCTGAAAGCGGCGCTCGGCGAGGATCGGAAAGCGGCCCATGAGTTCGTGCCATGTCCTCTGCCACAGTCTCCGCATCGTCGCGGAGATAGGCGCCGAGCTCGAGGTTTTCGCGCACCGTCAGATGCGGAAAGATGCGCCGCCCCTCCGGACAATGCGCGATCCCCACCCTCAGGATCGTTCTCGGCGAGCTTTGCGTGATCTCGTTCCCGCGGAAGCGGATCTGCCCGGCGGACGGCCTGGCGATCCCGGAGATGGCTTTCAGCAACGTGGTCTTGCCCGCGCCGTTCGCGCCGATCAGCGCGACCAGCTCGCCTTCCTTGACCTCGAGCGAAACGCCGCGCAGCGCGCTCACCTTGCCGTAGCGCAGATGCAGATTGCTAACCGTCAGCACTTCCGTAAGCCGATCCCAGATAGGCCCGGATCACGTCCGGGTTGCGCTGAATCTCCGTAGGCGCACCTTCGGCGATGAGCTGTCCCTGATTGAGCACGATGACGCGGTCGGACACGCCCATGACCATGCGCATATCATGCTCGACCAGCAGCACGGTAATGCCGAGCGTGCGAATGCGCCCGAGGATGCGAACGAAATTGGCGGTCTCCGCCGGGTTCATGCCCGACACGGGTTCGTCGAGCAGAAGCAGCCTCGGCTCGGCCGCGAGCGCGATGGCCACCTCAAGGAGCCGCTGCTCGCCATAGGGGAGCGCCGAGCCCGCGTCGCCGGCCCGCTCGGCGAGGCCGAGAAAGCCGATGATCTCGCGGGCCTTCTCGCGCAACTCCTGCTCCTCCGCCGCGACGGAAGGCAAGCCGAGCAAGGTGGCGAGGATCGACTGCTTGGCCCGCCGGTGTAGCCCAGTGAGCACATTGTCGAGCACGCTGAGCCCGCCGAAAACGCTGGTCTTCTGGAAGGTGCGAACGATGCCGAGCGCGGCGATGTGATAAGGCTTGAGGCTGTTCAGCGGCGCGGCGCCATAGGAGATCGCTCCTGATGTCGGGGCAAGGTAGCCGGTGATGGCGTTGAACGCCGTGGTCTTTCCGGCGCCGTTCGGGCCGATCAGGCTGAGCACCTCGCCTGGCCGCACATCGAAGCTGACATCGCTCACCGCCTGCAGGCCGCCGAAGCGCACGCCGAGATGGCGCACGCTAAGCGTCTCTGCGGCCTGTGTTGAGGATGCCGCCATCATCATGCGCTCGCCCTTCGCTCGGGCTGGGCCTTGCCCGGCTCGATCGTGACCTGCCCGCCGGCGCGAAGGCGCTGCCACAGACTTTCGACAGCGGGCACGATGCCTTGCGGCAGCCAATAGACGACGAGGATCATCACCGCGCCGTAGACGATCCACTGGATCTCCGGCGCGGTGTAGTCGCGGAGTGCATCGGGCAGAATGCCGAATATGAAACCGCCGACCACCGGGCCGGCGAGCGTGCCCTTGCCGCCGGTCACGACCATGATCACCATCGTCACCGTATAGATGAACAGGAAGATGTCCGGGTCGATGATGCGGATGTAATGGGCATAGAGCACTCCCGCCGCGCCGGCCATCGCCGCCGAAATCACCGTAGCCAGCACCAGATATTTCGTGACGTCGATGCCGACCGACATGGCCAGCGCCTCGTTTTCGCGCAGCGCGATCATCGCCCGTCCTGCGCGCGATCGTACGACGCGGCGGACCAGAATGAACGAGATCACCGCGACGGCCAGCACGACGTCATAGTTCGACAGCTTGCTCCAGAAGGTGAAGTCGACGAGGCCGGGAATGGTGAGCGAGAAGGGCGGAATGCTGTTCAGCGCCATCGGCCCTTCGGTCAGGTCGACCCAGTTCAGCGAGACGAGGCGGACCACCTCGGCAAAGCTGATGGTGACGATGACGAAGTAAGCGCCACGCACCCGGAAGGCGATCTTGCCGATCAGCCAGCCGCAAAGACCGGCCGCGACGATGCCGCAAAGCGCCGCGAACCACACCGGCTTGGGCTCGAACACGAAGGTGTGGCTGTCGGTGATGTGCAGGTCGAAGCCGAGCGAGATCAGCGCGCTGGTATAGGCGCCGATGCCGAAGAAGCCGACATGGCCGAGGCTGAGCTGGCCGGTATAACCGAGAAGCAGGTTGAGGCTCATCGCGGCGATGATGAAAATGCCGGTCGTGATGAGGATATGGAGGTAATACTGATTGCCGAGCCACAGGGGAACCGAGGCGAGGAACAACACCAGGAGGGCGGCCGGCGCGTATCTCACCCGATCCGCTCCTTCTGAGCGAAGAGGCCCTGCGGCCGCAGGACGAGGATGACGATGATCATCAGGAAGCCCATGGCATCGCGATAGCCGGAGGAGATATAGCCCGCCCCAAGCTCCTCGACGAAAGCCAGTACGAAGCCGCCAATGGTCGCGCCCGCGAGATTGCCGAGGCCGCCGAGTATGACGATGGCGAAAGCCTTCAGCGCCGCAAGATTGCCCATGGTCGGCGTGACCACGAAGACCGGACCGAGCAGCGCGCCGGCCGCCGCGGCAAGGCCGGAGCCGAGCGCGAAGGTGATGGTGTAGATCCAATCGACGCGAATGCCCATCAGCGCCGCCGTCTCCGGGTCCTGGAAGGTGGCGCGCATTGCCGTGCCGAGGCGCGTGCGGTTTATGAGCAGGTAGGTCGCGGCAATCAGCACCAGCGCGGCAAAGAAGACGAAAACGCGGTCCCAGCCGATCGAGACTGCGCCGATGACCAGTGGCTCATAAGGAAAGGGCGTCGTGACCGATTTGGCGATGCCGCTCCAGACGAATTGCTCGGCATTCTGAAGCATGATCCAGGCGCCGATCATCACCAGCATGGTCGTGTCGATGTCGGCGCCGCGCAGCCGCCGCAGAAGCATCAGCTCAATGAGCGCGCCGAGGACGACGCCGAGCAGGATGGCGATCGGGATCGCCACGAAGAAGTTCACACCCAGCGCCATGACGAAGGCGTACATCATGTAGGCGCCGAAGGTGTAAAGCTCGCCATGCGTGAAGTTCACCACATGCATGATGCCGAAGATCATCGTCAGCCCGATCCCCAGCAAGGCGTAGGTACCGCCCAGGAATAGGGCGTTGACGATGTGCTGAGCGAATTGCTCCATCGGCTGCGGTTGAGCTCCTTGGGGACAAGCGGGCGGGCGGCGGAGAAGCCTGGCCGGCCTCCCCGCCATGCTCTTCAACAGGTCAGATCTTGGCGACCTTGCCGTCTTTGATCGTCACGACAAAAACGCTCGGTTCGTTCTGGCCGCTCTCTTTCCCCTTCGGTCCCTGTTTGATGAAGGAGATGTTGCCATTGACGCCCTTCACCTTCACATGCCAGAGCGCTTGCTGGATGGCTTTCGGGTCGGCCTTGCCTGCGCCCTTGATGCCGGCAACGATGGTCTTGATGCCGTCATAGCCGCGGAAGCCTTCGGTCAGGCCAGCGAAATTATAACCGCGCTTCTTCCATTCGTTGACGAACTTGGTCGCAACATCCGGATTGGACGCGATCTCGGGGAACCACGGCGCGAAGAACAGGATGTGATAGCTGCCATTCGCGGCGGCTCCAGCCTGCTCGATGAGCTGGTCGGGCGCTGACGAGCCACCGGCCGTAATGATCCGCTGCGGAAGCTGCAGTTCCTTCGCCTGCTTCAGCACCAGCGTGATCTGGCCGACATCGGTGGTGACGAACAGCGTGTCGCCGCCGGACGCCTTGATCTTGGAGAGCTGCGCGCTGAGGTCGGTCGCATTGGCGTCCATGGTCTCGGTCGCGCCGATCTGCACGCCCTTGGACTTCAGCATCTGCGAGAATTCCTTCATCGAGCCGAGACCCCAGTCATTGTTGACCGAGAGGAAATCGGCTTTCTTGATGCCGAATTTGGCGATCTGGCTGGCGAAGGCCTTGGCTTCCATTTCCGAGGTCGGGCTGATACGGAAGATCCAGGGATTGCCGGAGGTGGTGATCTTGCCGGAGGACGAGGTCTCGACGACCATCGGCACGCCATATTCCATCAGCTTGGGCATGACGGCGAGCGTATAGGTAGAGCTCCAGGCGCCCATCATCACCGGCACCTTGTCGCCGACGATCAGCTTTTCGGCGGTGGCGACGGCTTCTTTCGGGTTGCTCTTATTGTCCTCGATCACAAGCTCGATCTTCTTGCCGAGCACGCCGCCGGCCGCATTGATTTCGTCGGCGGCAATCTTTGCGCCCTGCGTGACGTAGTTGCCGGACGCGGCGACAGCGCCGGTCAGCGGCTCAGTGACCCCGATCTTGATCATATCCTCGGCGGAAGCGGCACCAGAGCCCAGCGCCAAAGCCGCCAAAATGCCGAGCAGGCCGAATGTCCTTTTGGTCATGTTCTTAACTCCTCGGTCGTGAAGTCCTCACCTAGATCCACATGGTCTGAGACCCGGATTGGTATTATCATTAGAAAAACCATACCTTTGCAATCGGGAATGCGTTCGCATTTCGGTGCTGTCAGGGGACTAGCACCGCCGCCCCCATCAATGTGCCCGCGCGCAGGGCAGTAAGCGCTTCGTTGGCCTTTTCGAGCGGGAAAGTCTGGACGGTGGTCTTCACCGGGACTTCAGGCGCGATCCTGAGAAATTCGATGGCGTCGGCCCTGGTCAGATTGGCGACCGAGCGCAGCATGCGCTCGCCCCAAAGCTCGCTATACGGAAAGCTCGGAATATCGGACATATAAATGCCGCCGCAGACCACGACGCCCCCTTTGCGAACGGCTTTGAGCGCCTGAGGCGCTAGCGCGCCGACGGGCGCGAAGATGATCGCCGCATCAAGCTCGGCCGGAGGCGGCACCTCGGAGCCGCCCGCCCAGAGGCAGCCGAGCGACAGGGCGAAAGCCTGCGCGGCCTCATCGCCAGACCGCGTGAAAGCATAAAGTTCGCGTCCCTGATGGATCGCCACCTGTGCCACAATATGCGCAGCCGCGCCGAAGCCGTAGATGCCGAGCCTCTGCGCGTCGCCGGCCATTTTCAACGACCGGTAGCCGATCAGTCCGGCACACAGCAGCGGCGCGGCTTCGACATCGCCGTAGCTTTCGGGCAGGTGGAAGCAGAATCCGGCATTGGCCACGGTGTGATCGGCGAAGCCGCCGTCGATCTGATAGCCGGTGAACTTAGCGAAATCGCAGAGATTCTCCTGGCCGCTGAGGCAATAGCGGCACTTGCCGCAACTGAAGCCTAGCCACGGCACGCCGATCCTGTCGCCGAGGCGGAATCCCTCGACGCCGGTTCCCATTGCGATCACCTCGCCGACGATCTCATGGCCGGGAACAATCGTATCGCAGCAAGGCGGCAGGTCGCCGTCGACGACATGCAGATCGGTCCGGCAGACGGCGCAGGCCCGCACCTTCAGGAGAATCTGGTCGGGTCCCGGTTTGGGCAATGGGCGTCGGACCAGACGAAGCGGCTCGCCGACCCGCTCGAAAATCATCGCCCGCATGGTCCTCTCGTCCGGCATCAGCTTGTCCCGCCCAGCGCGTTTTGCAGAGCGGCGACCGTCCTGGCGTCGAAGCCGATCAGCTTCACCTTGATCCCGGTTGCTTCCGCCTCCTCGCGGCACACATCGACCGCCTCCCGGCACGCCTCGTCGAGGGGATAGCCGTAAATGCCCGTGCTGATGGCCGGGAAAGCAATGCTCCGGCAACCGCTCTCGTCCGCGAGACGGATGGCGCTGCGATAGGTCGATCTCAGCCGCTCGCGCGCTTCGTCGGGCGCGTAGCGCGCATAGACCGGTCCGACGGCATGGATGATGTATTTCGCGCTCGCGATGCCGAACGCCGGAGTGGTCACCGCCGATCCGGTCGGACAATGGCCGATCTCGCGGCAGGCGCGGGTCAGTTCCTCGATGCCGGCCACACGGAAGATCGCCCCACACACGCCGCCGCCCATGGCAAGCTCGCCGTTCGCGGCGTTGACGATCGCGTCAGCCTCGATCCGCGTGATATCGCCCTGGATGATCTCGATAGGCGCGGAGCCGGACGGAACCATGGCATCGGTCCTTAGTTGACGCGCAAGGGATGCGCGGCGGATTTCAGCTTATGCCAATCGCGCATATTATCAACCGCTCGCGGAGCACTGTCCGCGCTCATATTCGCCCCTGGCGCATCAAGGCCGGCCACTTGAAGGGATAATTTCGATGGAACAGCTCAAGACGACCTGCTGTATCGCAGGAGGCGGGCCCGCGGGCATGATGTTCGGCTTTCTACTCGCACGGAGCGGCGTCGACGTTGTCATACTCGAGAAGCATGGCGATTTCCTCCGCGACTTCCGCGGCGACACTGTCCACCCATCCACGCTCGAATTGTTCTCCGAACTCGGGCTGCTCGATCAGTTTCTGAAGCTCCCAAATGCCGAAGCAGTCAGTTTCGGCGGGCAGTTCGGCAGTGAATTCATCAAACTCGCCGATTTTAGCGCTCTGCCGACGCACTGCAAATTCATCGCCTTTGTCCCGCAATGGGATCTCCTGAACTTTCTCCAGCAGCGTGGCGAGCATTATCCAGGGTTTCACTTGAGGATGCGCGCGGAAGTCTGCGAGTTGATCGATGATGGCGATCGCATCGTCGGCGTTCGCGCAAAAACTCCGGAGGGTAAGATCGAAGTCCAGGCGGATCTCGTGGTTGGATGCGACGGCCGTCATTCTACTGTGCGCAGGCTGGCCGGTCTCGAAGTCGACGAATTCGGCGCGCCGCTCGACGTTTTGTGGTTCCGGTTGCCGAAACGGCGCGATGACAGCCATCAGACAATGGGACGCTTTCTTCCGGGTAGCGCCTTCGTCCAGATCGATCGCGGCGATTATTGGCAATGTGCCTATGTCATCCCGAAGGGGGGTGACAGGCAGGTTCGCGCGGCCGGGCTGCCGGCCTTCCGCGACAGCGTCGCGAACGCGGCGCCCAATCTGGCCGGTTATGTCGGTGCGATCCAAAGTTGGGACGAGGTTAAGCTGCTCACCGTGCAGGTCGACCGGCTGCGGCAGTGGCATCGCGATGGCCTGCTGTGCATCGGCGACGCTGCGCATGCCATGTCGCCGGTCGGCGGTGTCGGCATCAATCTGGCGATTCAGGACGCCGTCGCTGCCGCAAACATCCTCGCCGGGTCTCTATGGCGCGGTACGGCGACCAGGGAGGATCTTGCCGCCGTCCAGAAACGCCGCGAATGGCCGACAAAAGTCACGCAAGGCCTGCAGATCCAGATTCAGAACCGGGTAATTTCTACAGCGCTCAGGTCTAAAGGCAAGCTCAAACCACCGTTTCTCATTCGGCTGTTCAATTACATTCCCTTCCTCAGGCGCATTCCGGCGCGAGTGATCGGCCTGGGCGTCCGCCCGGAGCATATCCAGACGCCGGAGCGGGTGGGGATCAATCCCGAGGCGAAAGGCAACGCTGCTGCTTTCCGGACTGGCCGCCACGAGCCGCCGCCAAATGCTCGACCC
The DNA here is from genome assembly GCA_963798805.1 of uncultured Alphaproteobacteria bacterium. Classification (GTDB taxonomy): domain Bacteria; phylum Pseudomonadota; class Alphaproteobacteria; order Rhizobiales; family Rhodomicrobiaceae; genus CAVZCK01. The sequence goes on along the minus strand of CAWCVC010000008.1, from coordinate 84,325 downwards.
ACCGCACAGTGAATGACGGCTGGGCAGCTTACGAGCGCTTTTCCAGCCACGCCGTCAGTCGGGCCGTGGCTTCTCGAAGCCGATCGGGTGACCGGAGATAGCAGATGCGGAAAAATCCTTCGCCTTCGGGGCCGAAAGCGCTCCCCGGCGCGAGACCGATATTGGCCTCGTCGACGAGGCGCAGCGCCATATCGAGCGAGTTGGCTACGCCTTCGATGCCGAACAATAGATAGAAAGCACCTTTCGGCCGTGCGAACCGCGCATTTGCCAACGGTTCGAGCGCCGAGCAGACGATCTCCCGCCCCTCTCTCGCCCGCTCGATCTGCCCATGCGCGAAGTGCTCGGCTTCAGTCAGCGCCGCGACACCCGCCGGCTGCAGGAAGGTCGGCACGCCCGAGGTGTTGTACTGGATCAGGTTCTCGATGGTCGGGCCCAGCTCCGGAGGGGCCTGGAGCCAGCCCATGCGCCAACCGGTCATCGCCCAGCATTTGGAGAAGGTCTGCACGAACAGGATACGGTCTCCGGGCTCGCGCAACGTCTGGAAGCTCGGCGCGACCTCGCCCTCGTAAAAGAAACGGCCGTAGATCTCATCTGCGATGATCCAGAGGCCGCGGTCTCGTGCGAATGCCAGGATCGCGGTCAGCTCGTTCAAATTCGCGGTCCAGCCGGTCGGATTGGCGGGCGAGTTGATGAAAATCGCGCGGGTCCGGCTGGTACAGGCATCGAAGAGGCGCTCGAGGTCCAGCGTCCAGCCTTGTGCGCCGAACCGCATCGGAACGAAACGCGGCACGCCGCCGCGCGACAGGATTGCGCCGGCGAAATTCGGCCAGCCGGGCGTCGGCACCACGACCTCGTCGCCCGTCCCGACAACAAGCTGAACCGCCATCTGGATCGCCTGCATGCCGCCGCAAGTGGCGAAAAATTCTTCCGGCGAGAACGGGCGGGGATAGAGCCGGGCGAAATAGGCGGCGAGCGCCTCGCGCAGAGGCGGGATGCCGCGCTGATAGGTATAGAAGGTCTGTCCGTCGGCAAGAGCCGCGCTCGCCGCACGGCAGATCGGCTCCGATGTCGGCGTATCACCTTCGCCGGCCCAGAGGGCGATCAGTCCCTCACGGGTACGGCCGTAGTTGAAAACCTTGACAATGCCGCTCTCGGGCAGGCCGCGAGCGGACGGCGTAAGGTCTGTGATCAGGTCGGACATCGGAGCTTCCGGATTGCATTCCCGCACCGTGCGAGAGGCCGGAACGATAGGCGACTTCGCCCGGCTTGCCGACCCATTCGTACAGGGATGCGCCACAATCACGCGATCGGAGGCGCCCAGGCGAGATCGGCAGGGCGCGTTTCGAACGGATTATCGCCGTCCGCCGACCTCATCGATATGGTCCAGCAGGTCCGCCGGATCTTCATAGACGCGATAGGCGCCGGCCCGTTCAAGCTCATCCTCGCCGTAACCGCCGGAGAGAAGTCCGATGCCGAGAGCCCGCGCTCGCCGGGAGGCCAGCATGTCCCAGACGCTGTCGCCGACAACGGTGGTTGTCTCGATGGGAGCGCCCAGCCGCTCGGCGACGGCCAGGAACAGGTCGGGGTCGGGCTTGGCGTGCTTCACCTGATCGCGTGTGACGACAGGAACGCGGTTCAGATCAATGCCGAGCTTCTCCATCACCGGCCCCGCCGTCTCCATCCGGCCGCTGGTCGCAATCCCCCACAGGATGCCTGCGTCCGTCAAATAGGCAAGCAATTCGCGGGCGCCTGGCAGCGGCTCGATCGTCGCGGAGCTCCGGTTATAGGCGGCGGCGTGAAGCCGCCGGAGCCTCTCGACGCGGTCGGGATCGATAGACTCTCCGGTTTCGCGCAGCAGCATATTGGTGAACAGCCCGCCGCTCATACCGATCTTGCGGTGAATGCGCCAGACCGATAGAGGGATGCCCTCGGCCCTGAGCGCCTCCTGCCAGGCGAGCACGTGCTGATAGACGCTGTCGACCAGCGTCCCGTCGAGATCGAAGAGAAACGAAATGTGCTGCTCTCTCGGCATGATTGGGATCCTTTCGGCCTCCACGGCCCCCGCGAGACTCATACCAGGGTCCGGATTGTAATTCGATCAAGCAGCAGCGTCGGCACTATCGGTTCCCGGAACCAGCATCGTCAGTTTCATGTCACGCTGGCCGGCGAGCTCGAAGGTCACCTGCTCATAACGCAGGCAACCGTCCGCCGGGTGATTAAAGGTCCGCTCGCCGCCCTCGCGTCCGATGACGCCATGCTGGAGCCAGAACTGTGCGAACTCGGGGCTCTGTTCGCGGAGTGCCGCGATGAGTCCGTTGAGCGTTGGATCGTCCAAATAGGCGCTTGCGGCCGCGCGGAATTCTTCCGCAACTCTGCGCGCCCGCCCCTCCCAGCCGCAGATCAACGATCGTGCTGCAGGTTCGAGAAAGACGTAGCGAAGAAGATTGCACTCGCCCGGCTGATCGAGCCAGCCGATGAAAAGCCGGCGAGCCGGAGCATTCCAGCTTCGGGCCGTCCACCGATGGTCGAGAATATAGGCAGGGCAGGCGATCGCCTGAACACAGGCGAGCACTGCGGAAGAAACCCCCTGGGGCTCGTTCCTGCCCAATTCGGGATCGCGTTTGCCGGCAAGCTCGAACAGATAAGCTCGCTCGGCGTAGCCGAGCTGCAACGCCGCCGCTAGTCTGGCCAGCGCAGCAGGCGACACTGACACTTCGCGGCCCTGTTCGAGCCAGGTGTACCAAGTGACGCTCAGCCCGCTGAGCTGCGCGACCTCCTCGCGTCTTAGCCCGGGTGTCCGCCGCCTAGCACCCGCAGGAAGCCCGATCGCGTCAGGTTTCAGCGTTTCTCTTCGCGCACGGATGAAAGCCGCCAATTCGCGCTGTGGGTCCGGAGATGGCTTCTGAACCATGGTGCTATTCATACCAGTATAAAATTGGATCTTAAACCGGTGTCACGCCGATGCTATCCACACCGCATTCGCTGAGCTGGAAAGGCAGAACCGGAGCTGAGAACAATGTCGGAAAAGAAGAGCCAGGAAGCATTGGTGGGCGATCAATTCGGTGCGCGCGCGGATGCCTATCTGAATAGTGCTGTGCACGCACAAGGCGCCGACCTCCAGGCTCTCGCGGATCTGGTCCGGAACCGGCCCAATGCGGGCGTGCTCGACCTCGGCTGCGGCGGCGGTCACGTCACCTATAATGTGGCGCCGTTCGTCCGCGAGGTGGTGGCTTACGACCTGTCGCCGGAGATGCTGAGCGTCGTAGCGAAGGCGGCCAGGGATCGGGGGTTCGCCAATGTGACGACGGTGCAAGGCGTTGCAGAAGAGCTGCCCTTCGAGGCGGGCCGGTTCGATTTTGTCCTCAGCCGCTACAGCGCGCATCACTGGCGCGATTTCGAGGCTGGAGTACGGGAGGTGGCGAGGGTGCTTAAACCGGGGGGCGTCGCGGGCCTCGTAGATTCGATCTCGCCGGGCGAGCCGCTGCTCGACACCTATTACCAAGCCATCGAGCTGCTGCGGGACTGCTCGCATGTCCGCGACTATTCGCGAGCCGAATGGGAGGCGGCGATTGTGCGCGCCGGCCTCCTCCTCGGTCTAACGCGGCAGCACCGGGTGCATCTCGAATTTCAGAGCTGGGTGGAGAGAATGCGCACCCCGACAGTCCAGGTCGATGCGATCCGCGCCATTCAGACTTCGGTTTCGTCCGATGTTGCCGCCTATTTCGAAACCGAGCCTGACGGCAGTTTCACATTCGATGTCGCGGTATTCGAGGCGTCAAGGCCAGCCTGACGCCGCACCCGTCGTTCGTTTGAGGCGATGCGCGTCGAGCCGCTGAGTGGCTCGACGCGCATCGAACAGCCTCGGACCGCAGACCTCACTTGGCCTTGTCGGCCTTTTCGGCGAAAGCATTGGTATAGGTCTTGCTGACGTCGATATGGGCGTTGGCGATTTCCGGCGAGCCGGCGCTGAAAACGTCGAGCACGGCCTGCGCGCCCTTCGGGTCCATGAGCCCTGTCGTCGAATACATCGGGATCGTGTTCTTCAGCGCCGCAAGGTACGAGTCTTTGTCCTTCCCGACCATCTCCGGTGGCATTTTGGCCATGATTTCTTCCGGACTATGGGAGTGGATCCAGCCGAGGGTCGAGACGATGGCGTTCGTCATCGCTTGCGCTTCTTTCTGATGCGCCTCGATCCAGGACGGCTTGGTGTAAAGCGCTCCACCGGGATAGTCGCCGCCGAACATCGCCCGCGTATCCTTCTCCGTGCGCGTGTCGGCAAGGAGCGTCAGATCCTTATGATGGGCCTGCAGAATGGTAACCGCCGGATCGAGCATCACGGCCGCATCGATCTGGCCCTGCTCCATGGCCGCCACGGCGGTGGCGCCGAGGCCGACTCCGATCACCGCCGCCGAATTCGGATCTACACCCGCCTTCTTCAGCAAGAATTTCAGGAAGAAATCCGTCGATGAGCCGGGGGCGCTGACGCCGACCTTCTTGCCCGCCAGATCCTTGACCGACTTGATCTTGCCGGTCTGGCCAGGGGCCACGACGAGGACCAGGCCCGGATAGCGGTCGTAGATGACGAAGGACTGGAGGTCCTGATGCTTTGGCGCCAGCTCGACCGTATGATCGAAATAACCCGACACGACATCCGCGCTGCCGCCGATGACGGCCGTCAACGCCTGAGAGCCGCCCTTGAAATTGACCATCTCGACATTGACTCCAGCCTTCTGGAAATTGCCGAGCTGCTGGGCGAGCACGGTCGGCAGATAACAAAGACAGGATGCGCCGCCGATGGCGAGAGTGACCTTGGATTGCGCCATCGCGGCTCCGCTCAAGGCCAACAGCGCCGTCGCGGCGACCGCAAGCTTTCGAAGTATGGTCATGATGTTCCTCCCTTTTCAGTAGCATCGGCGTTTTCCTATCGCCGAAATCTCAGTGGTGCACCGATCGATCAATGTCCTTCAATAACTTCCGGACGCCAGATAAGAAGCCGTCGCTCGACAACCGTGACACCCCAATCGATCACGAGCACGAATGCCGCAAGCACGGCCATGCCCGCGAAAACGCCGGCTACATCGAAGATGCCCTCCGCCTGCTCGATGAGATAGCCAAGTCCGCCGGCCGAGCCGAGATATTCGCCCACCACCGCTCCGACCACCGCGAAACCCACCGAGGTATGGAGCGACGAGAACATCCAGGAAAGGGCGGAGGGCAGATAGACGTGCCGCAGCAATTGCCGCTCGTTCATACCCAGCATGCGGGCGTTTGACAGCACCGTCGTGTTCACCTCTTTGACGCCCTGATAGACATTGAAGAAGACGATGAAGAAAACCAGGGTCACCCCCAGCGCCACCTTGGACCAGATGCCGAGGCCGAACCACAGCGTGAAGATCGGCGCCAGCACCACCCGCGGCAGTGCGTTCGCGGCCTTGACGTAGGGGTCGAAGACCGCAGCCAGCATTTGCCGGCGGGCGAACCAGAAGCCGATGATGACGCCGCCGAGGGAGCCGATCGCAAAGGCAAGCGCCGACTCCATCAGGGTGATCCGGAGGTGACGCCAGATCGAGCCTTCGGCGAACCAGGTCCAGATACGGGCGGCGACATCGGTCGGCGTCGAGAAGAAGAACGCGATCTTGTGCGGATCGCCGATCAGGGTGGTCGTCGAGGCGACCTGCCAGAAGGCGATGCCGATGAGCGCAACGGCGCATTGCATGGCGAAGAGGTTGGCTCTGGTCATGCCTCCACCCCTCCGGCGAAATCCGCGTAGCCTTTCAGGACCTCTTTCTTCAGGAGATGCCATATCTCGCGGTGCGCCTCCTGGAACTGCGGATCGAGCTTGATCTCGGCGAAATCTCTGGGGCGCTGAACCGGGATCTCGTAGTCACCGATGATCCGCGCGGCCGGCCCCACCGACATGATGACCACGCGGTCGGCAAGGGCGATCGCCTCTTCCAGGTCATGGGTGACGAACATCACGGCCTTGCGGTCCTCGGACCATAGACGCAGAAGCAGGCCTCCCATGATCAGCCGGGTCTGGGCATCGAGCGGTCCGAAGGGCTCGTCCATCAGCAGGATTTTGGGATCGCGGATCAGCACCTGAGCAAGCGCCACGCGCTTGCGCTGCCCGCCGGACAGCATATGCGGATAACGGTCCCCAAAGGCGGTTAGCCCGACGCGGCTGAGCCAGGCCCGCGCCCGCTCATGCGCCTCGCGAGCTTTGACGCCGGCGATCTCCAGGCCGATCGCGACATTGTCGACCGCCGTTTTCCACGGCATCAGCGCATCCTGCTGAAAGAGATAACCAGCGGATTTGTTGATACCGGCGAGTGTTTCGCCGAAAATCCGGGCGCTGCCGCTCGACGGCCTGAGAAGTCCCGCGGCGACGTTGAGCAAGGTCGACTTCCCGCAGCCGGTCGGCCCGACAATGGCGACGAATTCTTCTTCGCCCGCGACGAGATTGGTCGCATCGACGGCGCGGAAAATGCCGCCTCCCGGGATCTTGAACTCGACCACGACCCCTTCCAGCCGTACGGCCGCAAGCTTCTCGTCAGGCTGTTCAACGCCAGCCGAATTGCCCTTTGCAGCCACAGCAAATTGAGCCATCGGGAATGCTTTCGCTAGAAGCGCTGCGTCGCCGCGACGGGGAGGCGGGGATACGGCATGACGTCCACGCGACAAAAGTGGTGGCCGCAAACGTCCCCGGATTGTCGCTTCAATGCCATGGCGCGCCTCCACCTTGATTTAATTCTTAATCGACCCTCACGGCCGTTCTGGAACAAGATATGTCAAAGACCAGCGCGGACAAACCCCTTCATTCGTGCAAATGCGTAAGCTTGAGGGTCGTTTACGCGCAGGCGTTCTCGACGGTAAGGGCCAGCACAGACAACATCGCGGCAAAAAGGCTCAGCTATCGGTGAGCCGCCGGCAAGCCGATGACATCCGCGCCCAATTAAGCTTAAATGCTCGTATAGGAATGTGAGCATCATAGTTCGAGGAGTGGTGTCGATGCAGGACTCTATGTACGGTTACATGAAGCCCGGTCTGGTGCATTTCAAAGCCTTTCCCGAACTTATGCAGTCTCATGCGCGCTACGTCGAAACGCTGCGGACGATCTGCGAGGACGACTTCTGGACGGCTGTCGAAATCGGCCCCTGCAAGGATACGCGCGAGCGGGATATTGCGCGGAAAATGCTGGCGGTGTCGCATCTCACCGTAGCCTACGCAACTCAGCCGACCGCCTTCCCGATGAAGCTCAATCCGCATGCTTTCGATCCGGCCGAGCGCAAGCGGGTTCTCCACATCATCAAGAAATGCGCCGACGAGGCGTATGAATTCGGCGCCTCCTTCTTCCGTATCAGCTCCGGCAAGGACCCGGGCGACGAGAAGCGCAGCGAGGCGAAGAAATATTTCGTCGATTTCATGTATGAGATCTGCAGCTATACCAAGCAGCAAGGTGACATGGTCGTCACCTTGAAGATCTTCGACCGCGATATTGAAAAGGAATTTCTGATCGGACATTTCGCCGATGCGGCGGAGGTGGCGCGGCCGGTCGCCGCGGAGTTCAGCAATTTCGGCCTGCTTTCCGATCTGTCGCATTTTCCGCTGCTGAAGGAGAAGCCCGAGGAAGCCATTCCGCTGATCAAGGACTTCTTCCTGCATTTCCACATCGGCAACTGCGTGGTCGAAGACAAGAAGCACTTCCTGTACGGCGATCTGCAGCCGCGCTTCGGCGTTCCCGGCGGATCGCTCGACACCAAGGACGTCTGCAACTACTTCAAGATCCTCTTGAAGCACGGGCTTCTGAAGACGGACAACCCGCCGATCGTCAGCGCCGAGGTGCGGCCGCTGCTGGCAGAGGAAACCTCGGAACTCGTGATCGCCAATACCAAGCGCGTGATTCGCGAGGCCTGGGCGCACGCATAACCGCGCCCGGTTGCCTCTTCAAGGGGGACGGCGGCGTGAGCGCTGGCTACGCTGCGAGCCGTCCCGCACTCACCTGTCTCGCGAACGCGCGTCGCGCGCCCGCCGCGTGCGTTCCAGCATCAGCTCGGTCCTGCGCACGGACGATTCCAGGCTTGCGTGAAGAAGCTCGAGCTCCTTATCGGTGAGCTGCTCAATGCCCATGAACTCATCGCTTGCCGCAGAGGTCTTGATGAGCTCGTCGAGCTTAGTCTGCAGGGCTGTTCCGTCCCGATTCTGCGTATTTTGAATCAAAAAGACCATCAGGAAGGTGACGATCGTCGTCCCCGTGTTGATCACGAGCTGCCATCCCTCGGAATAATTGAAAAACGGGCCCAAAATCACCCAGATTACGACGGCCCCAAGGCAGATCAGGAAGGCGAGCGGCCGACCAGCCGCGCGCGCTGTGGCTTTGGCAAAATCGGCGAACCGTCGCTCCACTTCCCGCTCCGTTATTGTAGTGAGATCGCAGAGCAGGAAACACCAAACCAGCCCGGGAGTTCGCGCGAGCCTACAGCTGATGCATTCACATTCCACAGCTGACGGTTATCGCCGCTAGCCGCGCGCTGAGATTCGGCCCAGCACATCTGGAGCGCTTTCGATCTTTTCATATCGTCAAACTCGTTCCACAATGATGGTCCTGTTTGACATGGAGAGAGCTCTGGCATACGGTCCGCCGGGGTAAAGAGGGTGGCGAGGGACGAGCTGGCCTCAAGCTTCGGCCAAATATAGACAGCGTACTCGCGGCACGAGCGGGCGGCCGCAGAATAACGCAATGACACAAAAGCATGGCCATTCAAGTCACCGGAAAAAATATTGATCTGGGATCGGCTCTTCGTGGCTACATCTTGGAAAAGCTGGAAAGAGCAGTTGAAAAATACGGCAGCAAAGGCTTGTCGGCGAACGTCTTTATCGAGAAGGAACACGGGCAGTTTCTCACGACTTGTACGGTTCATCTCGTGTCCGGGCTCTCGCTTCAATCAAGCGGCGCTGCCGATGAAGCGCATCCGAGCGTCGACGAGGCGATGGACCGCCTTGAGAAGCGATTGCGCCGCTATAAGCGTCGGTTGAAGAATCATCATGTCGATTCGACGGCGAAGGCTGAAAGTGTATCGCCGAATGCGGTCGACTATGTAATACGCCAAACCGAGGACGAGACTGAGGAGATAGAACTCGCGCCGGCGATCGTCGCCGAAACGCAAGTCACAATTCACGAATTGTCCGTCGGAGACGCCGTTATGGCGATGGATCTTGCAGACAAGGCGTTCCTCATTTTCAAGAATGCGAGCCATGGTCGCCTCAACGTTGTTTACCGTCGTGACGATGGCCATATTGGGTGGATCGACCCCGGCGGTGCGTCGGGCCATTCAAACCATTCGAGCTGAGGCAGAAACCGGCGATTGCCGGTTACGGGAGCGTATGGAAAGATCATGGATCTGAGCGATCTCATCACACCTTATGGCGTGATTCCCTCCCTGAAGGCAGCCAACAAGAAACAGGCACTTCAGGAGCTCTCGATCCGGGCGGCGAAGCTGACGGGCGTCGATGAGCACGAGATCTTCAATACGCTCTTGCAGCGGGAACGGCTCGGGTCGACCGGCGTCGGCAACGGTATTGCCATACCTCACGGCAAGATCAATTCACTCAAGCACATTGTCGGGCTGTTTGCGCGGCTGGACGAGCCGATTGACTTCGACGCCATCGACGAGGAGCCCGTCGACCTTGTCTTTCTGCTGTTGGCCCCGGAAAATGCCGGCGCCGATCACCTGAAAGCCCTGGCTCGGATTTCCCGGCTGATGAGGGAGCCGACTGCGGTCGAGAAATTGCGCTCCTCTCGCGAAAAAGAGGCTCTCTATGCGGTTCTGACGGAACCTGCGGCCTCGCATGCGGCGTAAATTGTTTCCTATCTAAGAAAACGGGCGCCTGAGGCACCCGCTGTTAGAACCCGATCAGTGCACGCTCACCGGTTCGAGATCATGCTCCCTGGCGTTCTCGACGGCGGCAAAATGCGTGTCGGTCAAGGCGAGCGGCGTCCCGTCGGCGGCGTGAACCGCAAAAATCGTGATTCCCTCCGGCAGACCCTTGAGCTGCGGATAGATATCGCGCGCCTGCTCGGGGCTGAGCGTCTTGATGTAGGCAATTTCGCCATCGCCAAGCGCCGCAAACTCAATCTCGGACATCGCTAGAGGAGCAGATGTAGTTTCTTCATAAGTCATGATCGGTTCTCCTCAGTTTGGCGTGACGGCCCGCAGTCTCAGATGTACGCATTTGCAGAAGCATTATGCGCAGCCCTTGATTGCAATTTTTTTGACACGCCGGCTTGGCTCTGGCCGCATCAGGTCAACCGAAAGCAGCCCTTTGTCCAATTCAGCCGATAATACCGTCAACCCGTCAGCAAGGACATAGCTCCGCTGAAACTGCCGAGCGGCGATTCCGCGATGCAGATAATTGCGTGACGTATCGCTCTCCTGCTTTCCTCTTATTGTAAGCTGATTATCCTCAACGAGAACTTCAAGCTGCTCCCGGGTGAAACCAGCTACTGCGAGCACGATCCTTATTCGCTCGCTCAACCCGTCCGACGGGGGAATACGTTCAATATTATAAGGGGGATATCCGTCTCCTGAGGCTTTGGCGATGCGATCAAGCATGCGCTCTATCTCCTCGAAGCCCAGGAGCAAAGGATTGTTACCAATACGCGACATCCAAAAGCCCTTGCAAAGCGACTTTCCCATGTCGGGTTGCGCGGCTTTCAAGGACGCGCGACGGAGCCCCTCGGGCACTCCAAAACTACCCGCCAGTATATATGGTGAACGGCAACCTATTCAAGAACGCAAGCTGGCGACCATCCGAATCAGTCAGTAACGCGCTTGTTCCGACGCCGGACCAGCGCGCAAGGAGATGATTTTCAATGTTCTTTTTTGCGTCAAAGGTGATCTGGTATTTCTTGCAGCCGTCAACATTCCTCATCATCCTATTCGCTCTCGGCGTTCTTCTCCTCTGGAGGCATCGGAGCCGCGCGGCAATTCAGCTCATGCTCGGAGCGGCCGGGATTTACGCGATTGGCGCGCTCACGCCTCTCTCCAATGCCATCCTGCTCGGCCTGGAACAGCAATATACGCCGCCGTCACTCGCAAAGCTCGATCGGATCGATGGGATCATCGTCCTCGGCGGGATGGTGGATACTTTGGTGTCCGCCGCACGAGATGAGATCGCGCTCAATGAGGCAGCAGAACGTCTGACCGAAACGGCCGTGATTGCACGCCGCTTTCCGGCGTCGCGCATCGTCCTCTCGGGCGGCGACGGTGCTTTGCTCTATCGCAGCACCGACGAGGCAAGCGTTGCCAAACGCTTTTTCACCCAAATTGGCATCGATCCAGACCGGATCACGGTCGAAACACAGTCACGCAATACCTGGCAAAATGCCGTCTTCACAAAGGAGCTGATCAAGCCAAAGCCGGGCGAGCGGTGGCTGCTGATTACCTCCGCCTTTCATATGCCGCGTGCCATAGGTTGTTTTCGCGCGGCGGAATTCGACGTTATTCCCTGGCCCGTGGATTTCCGCACCCGCGGATGGGCGGATTTGCTCCGATTTCCCCCGGGCGCGTCCGCAGGCTGGAAACGCATCGACCTCACCACGAAGGAATGGATCGGCTATGTTGCTTATTGGGCAACGGGACGGCTTAAATGAACCTCGCGGTCAGATTGCCGCCCAGCGAGCGTTGAGAATGCTCCGCATTCGGCCGTAGCCGCGCTGATAGGCAAAACTCATAGCGTGCTCGGCTTCGACCCAATGCGCTTCAGGCTGACGGACCGCCTGTGCGTCGGAAATCTCGACGGTATCGAAGCCACAACCTCGTGCAAGAGCATATTGGTCGGCAATCAGATGGCCCGTGGCGCGCAACTCGCCGCCGAAGCCAAGACGCCGGAGCTTCGTAGCAATCGAAAAGCCCCGCCCATCGGCCGATTTTGGGAACAGCACCGAAATCAGCGCGACACGGGCGAACCAGGGCTTTAGCGCATCTGAATCTGTGTCGTTCGATATTTCGACGCCGAGCGCATGGCCTTGCTTCAGCAGCCCATCCCCTTCAGCGTTCAGCCGGTCGAGCGAGACAATGAGCTTTGTGTCTGCACGCGCCATTTCGGCTGGCTCCGATCGCAGCCAATCGTCGGCAACGAACCGGCCCTCTCTAATGAGTGGCATAAAGCGCGTCCTTCATCACGTCGTGGCCGAGACGCTTATACGTCTGCTTGAATGTCTCGCCATCCTGGCGGCGGCCAAGATAGAAGTGGATCAGTCGCTCGATGGCATCGGCCACTCCCTCGGCCGGAAAGCCCGGTCCCGAGCGTTCGCCGATCGCCGCGCTCTCGGTCGGATCGCCGCCGAGGGTAATCTGATAGGCTTCCGCGCCTGTCTTTTCTAGGCCAAGGACACCAATGTCACCGACGTGATGATGCCCGCAGGCGTTGATGCAGCCGGAGATCTTTATGCGCACCGGGCCGATCTTCTCCTGAAGCAAGGGATCGGCGAATCGCTCGCTGATCTCCTGAGCGATCGGAATCGAGCGCGCGGTCGCCAAGCCGCAATAGTCGAGGCCGGGGCAGGAAACCACATCTGAAATCATTTCCGCGTTGGCCCAGCCAAGATCCGCCTGGAGAAGATCTTTCCAGAGGTCGAACAGCTCGGTTTTTTTGACATAGGGCAGGACGAGGTTCTGTTCGGCCGATACCCGCAATTCGCCGAGACTGTACTTCTCGGCGGCACCCACCAGAGCGCGCATCTGCTCGGCCGTGGCGTCGCCGGGAACCCCGCCCGTCGGCTTTAAAGACACGATCGCAATCGCATACCCCGGCGCCTTGTGCCTGCGGATATTGGTTCGGACCCAGCGTGCGAAGCCGGAATTGGAGCCGACCGCGTGCTCCAGCGCCTCGCTTTTCTCCGGCAAGGCTTCATAGCTCGGCGGAGTGAAAAACGCCGCGATCCGCTCCAGCTCCTTTTCGACCGGCACAGTCTCGTCGAGCGGGATGCGCGAAAACTCCTCTTCCACAGCCTCGCGGAAGTTCTCACCGCCCTTTTCATGCACGAGGATCTTGATCCGCGCCTTGAACTTGTTATCGCGGCGGCCTTCGGCGTTGTAAACGCGCATAATCGCTTCGACATAGCGCAGGAGATCGATCGCCGGCACGAAATCGCGCACCTTGATCCCGATCATCGGGGTCCGGCCGAGACCGCCGCCGGCCCAGACCTCATACCCAAGCGCGCCCTCGCCGTTTCTGAGGATCCGCAGGCCGATATCGTGGAATTTGATCACCGCACGGTCCGCACGCGCACCTGTCACCGCGATCTTGAACTTGCGGGGCAGGAAGGAAAATTCGGGATGATTGCTCGACCACTGGCGCAACAGTTCGCAGGTCGGGCGAGGATCGGTGATCTCATCGGCAGCGACGCCGCCATATGGATCGGCCGTCACATTGCGAATGCAGTTGCCCGAGGTCTGAATCGCATGCATCTCGACCTCGGCCAGCTCATCGAGAATGTCGGGCACGTCCCTGAGCTTCGGCCAGTTGAACTGAATATTCTGGCGCGTGGTGAAATGGCCATATCCCCGATCATATTTCTCGGCGATATCGGCCAAGCGGCGCATCTGCCGGGCCGAGAGCGTGCCGTAAGGGATCGCCACGCGCAGCATATAAGCGTGAAGCTGGAGGTAGAGGCCGTTCATCAACCGGAGCGGCCGGAACTCTTCTTCGTTCAGCGCGCCAGAGAGGCGCCGCTCGATCTGGCTCCGGAACTGCGCAACCCGTTCGCGCACGAACTGACGATCGAAATCGTCATAGCGATACATGACGCGCTCCTTCGGAGCTGGCCGGTCTGGAGATTTTCGCGCGAGCCTTTATGGCATCCGGCCAGAATGACGGGCGGGCGCGAACACGCAATTTTTCGCGATAGTGGATCGGCTCGACCTTGCCGTCCGCGTCAAGCTCGACGGCGACCAGATAGACGCCGACCACCTTATTGGCGTCCTCATCGGCCAGGGCGATCGCTTCCAACGCCGCTGCTTCTTCCGGACCATTGGAGAGCCTTGCTGCGTGGTGATCGGTCGTCCAGCCGCTTTCGCCGAGGAAAATCGAATTTCCATCGAGGAGATGGTTGGCTGTCACAATGTTGAGTGGGAAGGCTTTTGCCATGATTATCTCCATCTCGAACTTTGCTGTCTCGCCGCTGGCTCGGCGAAGCGCTACATCTGCTTGCCGGGGGTGCGCTTAACAGCGGCCTCCGAAATGCGCTACCATCGTACGGTCCTTCCAACGAATTCTGTTTTCAAAAACGAACGCCGATGATAAAATCCTACTTGCGAAACCGCTCTTTTTAGGTGTTTTGGTCCAAGCTCAATCTAAAAACGCCAGCCCACCTGCAGGCTCTCGGAACTCATGCCATTGAGAAAGCGGGTTGATGCTTCCATGCCGTTCTTTTTATAGAACAGTCTGAAAATGAGGTCACTGCACAAAAATGTCAATGCGAAAGGGAACGCCCGGTCACCAGACGCCGGAGGTCACGGCCAAGCTCGGCAAGACCATCAACCGGCTGCGGCGCGCCTATAACTACTCGCTGGGCGATTTGTCCGAGCAGTCCGGCGTCGCCAAGTCGATCATCTCCCAGATTGAGAAAAACGAGACGAATCCGACGCTCGGTACCATCTATAAGCTCGCGCGCGCGCTCAACGCGCCGATCGAAGAGATCTTGCGCGGCGAGGACGCTCCGGCGTTGATCGAGAAACTGGGACCGTCGGGTACGCCGTTGCTGATCAGCGACGATGGCCGCTGCCGGTTACGGATCATCGGCTGGATCAAAATGATCGAGCTGGTGCAATGGTATTATTTCGAAGCCGAGCCTGGCGGGGTGCTCGAGTCCGAGCCGCATCCGGCCGGATCGGTGGAAAATCTGACGCTCTTGACAGGATCGCTTTCCGTGACCTCTGGAGACGAAGAATTCAGCCTTGCCGCCGGAGAGACGGCGCGCTATGCGGGCGATCGGCCGCATCGGATCGTCAATGACGGTGCTGTCATCGCGACTGCGATCATGGTTAATCTTCTCGGGGCCGTTGCGGCTGCGGGTCAGTCGCTTGATCGCGGCGCGGTCTGAAGGCACTGTCTGCTGGAGCGCAATAGCTCCTGAAATTCAGCTGTTTAGAGCACGTTTCTGATTGGAGCCGAAGATGGATGTTGTCCTGCCCTTTTCGCGCGAGTTCGAATTCACGCCCGGCGTCGCGGAAGAGGTTGCACCGGGGCTCAGGCGGCTTGTCGCGAACAACCCGAGCCCTTTCACTTTCAAAGGGACGAACACCTACATCGTCGGCATTGGCACGGTGGCCGTCATCGATCCGGGACCGGACGACGATGCGCATCGGGACGCCCTGCTTGTGGAGCTTGCCAAGCGCGGCGAGCGCGTATCGCATATTTTCCTGACTCACACCCACAAGGACCATTGCGCCGGCCTCGCCAAATTCGCGGAGATCACCGGCGCCGAGGTGCTCGGCTATGGCTCGAACGGCGCCAGCCGCGAGGCCGTCAAGCTCAACCCGTCGAGCGAGTCATTTCTCGATGCCGACTTCGTTCCCGATCGTGCGCTGATAGGCGGCGAACGCATTGCCGGCGGCGATTGGGAGCTGGAAGCGATCTTCACGCCGGGCCACGCGCCCGACCATCTCTGCTTTGCCCTCAATGATGGAGAAACGCTGCTGTCAGGCGACCATGTGATGGGCTGGAACACCACGGTCGTCGCGCCGCCGGAAGGGCATATGGGCAACTACATCGCCTCGCTCGAGATCTTACTGGAGCGGCCGGAGAGCGTCTATTTTCCTGGTCACGGCGGCCGCGTCGACCAGGCGCCGAGGCTCGTCAAAGCCTTCATCATGCACAGGCGCTGGCGGGAGACGCAGATACTCGACTGCCTGCGGAGCGGTGCCGAGACTATCGATTCAATTCTTCCCAGAATCTACGAAGGGATCGCGTCCTCTCTGCAGCGCGCTGCCGCCTACTCGATCCTTGCGCATCTTGAGCGTCTGATCGAGATTGGGAAGGTGTCGGCTGAGCCTGGGCTTGGTTTGGACTCCCGCTACTGGATATCTGACGCTCGCGCCTGAGCGCGGCTTCGCGTTGTTGGCGCCGCTGTTCTTCGCGTTCGGCCTGAGCGCGCTCGCGCTCTTTCTTCTCCATGGCCTTTTTCAACCGCATCTCACGAAGCGCTACGGCCTTCTCCATGGTCTCGTTCTTGTCGATCTCGCTCAGCCTTGTCTTGACCTCGGAGAACAACTCGCGGACGTGATCGGCATTGCGTCCCAGATCGTGGTCACCGGTCCTCGCCGAGGACCTGACATCAACCCGGGCCCCATTGCCGATACCCGCGACCCGGATAGCCACGTCGTCGGTAAAGCCGAAGATCAGCGATCGGCTCGTGGCCTCGATCGTCCCTGCCTTCCCGGCCACAGGGGGATTTTCAGCAACGATCCGCCATTTGAGTGTCTTGACGGCATCGCGAACCGCGCTATAGGCGTCGCCGGTCGGGCGGGTGATGGACAGAGGCTTGATGTCGGGATACGCCTTCGCCTGCAGTCGCGCTTCGTCGTGTTCATAGCTTGGCGGATTGACGCCATCGCCTTTGCGGAGAGCAGCGATCTTGTCGAAGCGCGGAGGGCTTTGAAGGTCGGTCGAGACCTCGTGAATGCGGGGCAAGGTGAGAAGATTGGGGAGCGACCATAATGGTCCGGCAAGCATCACCGTACCGACCAGGACGCCGATGATGGCCTTTCCGGCCCCCGTGAATCCCTCACGCCATATCCCGCCGAGTGCGGTGAGGCCCAGGCCTACGGCGATGACCGCCCCCACAACCGCGACCCCGAACAGCTTCATTGCGACAGGGGTCGGAAGCTGTCCGATGCGATGCAATCCGAATGTGACCGCGAACAGCACCAGAAAGAGCAGAGCGACCCTCTGGCTCCACACCGCTTTTCGCAACTCGTGAAGATAATATCGCAATGCTTAGGCTCCGAGTTGAGGGCGAGTTTAACATTCCTATCTTAATAAGAGCAAACCCCGGCCCGGCGCAAATCCGGCCGTTCCACATTCAATCAAGAGCCTCTCGAAGCTCGGTCACAAGGTACCCCTGATCATGACGGTACGCGCCAATGCGCTCGCGCGCGATATTGAGAACTCTCATCCATCCATATACCAACCTCGCAACGTTTCGCGAGAGCGGTCCGGTCATCATCGAATTGGGCAAGGGGATCTATGTCTATGATTCGACCGGCAAGCCCTATATCGAGGGAATGGCGGGCCTGTGGTGCACATCGCTCGGTTATGGAAACGAGGAGTTGATCGAGGCCGGGAGCAAGCAGCTTGCGAAACTCGCCTCCGCCCACATTTTCGGCGGCAAGAGTCATGATCCAGCGATCGAACTCGCTGAAAAGCTGAAGGAAATCTCGCCCGCGCCTGCATCCAAGATCTTCTTTACCTCCTCGGGATCAGAGGCGAACGACACGCAAATCAAGCTTGCCTGGTACTACAACAATGCGCGCGGCAAGACGAAAAAGAAGAAGATCCTGTCGCGCAAGCGCGCTTATCACGGCGTCACGCTCGCCGCGGCCAGTCTGACCGGACTGCAGAACAATCACCTGGACTTCGACCTGCCCTTTACCTGGGTCCGGCATCTGACCTGCCCGCATTATTATCGCGAGGCATTGCCTTCGGAGACCGAGGAGGAGTTTTCGACCCGTCTCGCCCGCGAGCTCGACGATCTGATTCAGCTTGAAGGGCCGGACACTATCGCAGCGTTCATCGCCGAGCCGGTGATGGGGGCAGGTGGAGTGGTTGTGCCGCCGACGGCTTATTTCGATAAAGTCCAGGCAGTGCTGGAGAATTACGATATCCTGTTCATCGTTGACGAGGTGATCTGCGGCTTCGGGCGGACAGGGCAGATGTTCGGTTCCGAAACCTATGGGATACGCCCCGACACGATCTCGATGGCGAAGGGACTGACTTCGGCCTATGCGCCGCTCGGCGCGATCACCGTGCCCGACGAGGTCTATCAGGCGATGCTCGACGAAAGCCGGAAAATCGGGGTTTTCGCGCATGGCTTCACCTATTCCGGCCATCCCGTGTCCTCAGCGATTGGCATCAAGGCAGTCGAAATCTATCAGCGCGATGACATTCCCGCTCATGTCCGTTCGGTTGCGCCGATCTTCGAAACTCGTCTCCAAGCGCTCGCTTCGCGCTCTCTTGTTGGCGAGGTTCGCGGCGTCGGCCTCATTGCCGGGGTCGAGATCGTAGCCGACAAGGAGTCCAAGCGGCCATTCCCGGTGCGTCAGGCCGTTACGGCAAAGATCGCCAAATTCTGTGAAGAGGAAGGGCTGATTCTACGCCCCATGTCGGATACGATCGCGATCTGTCCGCCGCTGATCATCCAAGGCGCCGAGATTAACGCACTTTTCGACCGGCTGGAGCGCGCGCTCGATAAAGCCGAGGCCTGGGTTCACAGCGAGAAGCTTCGCGACGCCGCCTGACGCCGGGCGTCAGAGGAAGAGCAGCCCGACCGAAGCCGCGACCAGTGCCGCCAGGCCGAGATTGACGATGCGCGCCATCTCCGGCGAGCGGATCAGCTTTCGGATACCGACGCCGAACAGGCACCAGACGACGCAGCTCGGCAAGGCGATGATCGCGAAGATCGCCACCATCAGGAGCAGCTCGGCATAGTAATTGCCGCCGATGGTGGTAAAGGCCGGTATGGCGCTGAGCGCGATCATCCACGCCTTCGGATTGATCCACTGGAAGCCGGCGGCCTCGAAAAAAGTCAGCGGGCGCCGGCCCGCCTCGCCGGAATCGGGCCGTCCGCTCTGGGCGATACGCCAAGCCAAATAAAGCAAATAGGCCGCGCCAAAATATTTCAGCGCCAGATGCACTTGCGGATAGCGCGTGAAGATCTCGCCCAGGCCAAGCCCGACGGCGAAGCACATGAGCGGAAACCCAACGGTGATGCCGAGAATGTGCGGCATGGTGAGGCGGAAGCCGAACGCAGAGCCGGAGGCGGTCAGCATGATATTATTCGGTCCCGGGGTCACCGTGGCGGCGAGTCCGAAGAGCAAGATTGGCAAAATGGCGTCGATCATCAGTAAAGAAATGCCGATGCCGGTGTTCGAGGCAAGAGCCGGATCACCGCGTCATAGCTGATATTCCGGGCACACAGATCATCGCCCTCGATTGAGCTGTTCGACACCGGGCTAAGAGCCCCGAAACTTCCGAAGTCTGACATAGAGGGCGCCCTCTCCACCGTGACGCACGCTCGCCGTCGTGTAGCTGAGCACGGCCCCGCGCATTTCCGGTTCCGAAAGCCACTGCGGAACGAGGCGGCGCAAAACGCCGCGCTCTTCGGCGAAGTGGTCGCGGCTGCGCTCGATTTCGGCGCGGGTTCCCTTGCCGGTGATGATGAGAACATGCCGGTGACGGCGCGAGGCCGAATGCAGGAGGAAACCGCGAAGGGCGCTGTGGGCTTCGCGCTTGCGCATTCCATGCAGATCAAGACGCGCATCAATCAAATGAGGCTCGCGCGCCAATTTCCGGCGTTGCCGCTCGTCGAAGGCTGCAAGGGGAGAAGCGCCGTTCGTCGTCGCATCGTTATAGACGTTAGGACGTGACTGAACGGGCTTGGGATGAGAGCAGTGCTGTTTGGCTGTCGGCCGCTCCTCGGGAGCGGCGCCTGTTTCAACCTGCACAGAGCCCGTGCCGTGATCCGCCTTCCGCCGCCGACGCAACAGCTTCGCATCACGGGTGACGGATGCCCACAGCTCCGCCTCTTCGGCGGTCAGCGGCCTTGTCCGCGGTCGGGGCTCCGACGTCATGCTCATCCCTTGCCAACGCTAACATCCATATACAGCTAGCTTTTAATTTGGGATGAGCACGTAAAAATCACAGGGGTGCTTTGTCTCACCGGCAATGCGGCCAGCCTTCGCGCCACTGCCCCAGAAAATGTCGCCTCGCACCGGCCCCCGAATGGCCGAGCCGGTGTCCTGCGCGATCATCAAGCGTTCGACAGGATGACCTTTATCGTCTTTTAGCGCCGGCGCCGAAACCCAGATCGGCAAGCCAAGCTGATGATAGCGGGGGTCAACGGCGAGGCTTCGGCCCGGGGTCAGCGGCAGTCCCATCGCGCCATGCGGCCCCTCGCCATGCTCGGTCTTCTCAAGAACCTGGAAAAACGGATAGGATTTGTTCTCCCACATCAGCTTGCGGCCACGCTCAGGGTCAGCGCGCATCCAGTCGAGAACCGACTGGAGCGACGCGCTTGCGGCTTGCAGGAAGCCACGCTCGACGAGGATCTTGCCGATCGAGGTATAGGGATGGCCGTTCTTGCCGGCAAAACCGATGCGGATGCCTTTGCCGCCCGGCAAGCGAATAAGACCGGAGCCCTGAATTTGCATGACGAAGGTTTCGTAGGGATCGGCCAGATAGGCGATTTCCAGGCCCTTGCCGCGCAACGCTCCCTGCTCGATTTCCTTGCGCGTATAATAGGGAACCGGACCAGTCGGCGTCATGCGCGCGGCAGTCAGATCCGCCGATAGGTTTCCCCGCTCAGAGGCTTTGCGTATAAGGGCAAGGTCGTTCGGCAGCGAATAGATCGGGATCTGGAATTTGCCCTCCGGCTTCAGCGATCCTTTGATCTCCGGCTCGAAATAGCCTGTCAGCAACGCGCCGGTCGTCGGGCGTTTGACCAGATATGGCTTGAAATTGGCTTCGAAGAAGCGCCGAGCGTCGGTTCGCGAAAGCTTGCCTCCCAGCATTTTCGCCAGATCGCAGACGGCCTTGACCGCCCCATCGGCTTCGGCAAGCTCCGTCAGCCGTCCGCAGGACTTGTAAAATGTAGCAAAGGCCGCGGCTTGGTCATCCTTGACCCAGCCCTCTATCTGAGAATATTCGACGGGTGTCTTGTCCAAAGCCAAGCGCTGCCCGGCCTCGGCATCACTGAATTGCCACTGCCAAAGATTTGCGCCGGCCATGATCCCCGTGACCACCAATGCGCATCGAAGCGCACGCATTGACTGCTCAATCCCCCGAAAAGATCGCTAAGTCGCCGAGCTGGTCGCCACCAGCCGCCAGTTCGGATCACGGGACGTTACATCGCGCGAGAAGGTCCAGATGTCTGTCACATCGCGAATTTGTGACGGATCGCCGTCGATCACCGCACCTTCGCGATTGCGCGTCGCCGTAATCAAATCGCTTACGAATTTAATGGTGATGTTTGCCATTTTTCCGGCAAGCTCGGCGTCAATGATTTCCGAGCTGGAGATACCCACAAATTTAAAGTCGACAGTTTCGCCGCTCCGCTCGCGTTCGCCGATCGCGGCGGAAAAGCTGTCAAACACCTCGCGGCTCAGAAGCTGCTTGAGCGCCTTCCGATCGCCTTCGGCAAAGGCCGTGACGATCATTTCATATGCCGCTTTGGCACCTTGCATGAAGTGCTTCGGATCGAAACTACGATCGACTTTGGCGAGCGCTTGAAGTTTGTCGGCCACCTCACTGCCCTCCGGGGCCACGTCCTTCAAACTTTTCGCGAACGCATCTTCGTCGATTTCCGTTGTCAAACGCGGTGGCTCGCCGCGCGGCAGCGTCACGACATTGTCGCGGATCGGCTTGCTATTGGCATCCTGGGTCGAATAGGGATCATAGCGAGGAGGCCGTTCGTTCCCCGTCCGCCGTCCGAGGACGCTACGAAGGCGAAGAAAAATCACAACCGCAATGACCAGGAAAAGCAAAGTTACAATGTCGAATGTGCCGTTCATCTTGCCGCAGCTTCTAAGGATACATATGTGCGCGTTGAAGGCCGTTCACTCTCATATAGGGCCCGGCCGTGGCGACCGCCAGCAATTGGCTGGCGGAAGAGAACATGCCGCGCATCCTATAGCAAATTACGCGATCGAAACGGTTAAGCCAACCGGCAACAATTTCCCATTCGGCCTTGGCGGTCGCTTTTGCCGATATTGAGGCTTAACAGTATGCCATTTATTTTGTTCCTGATCTTCATCCTCGTGCCCATCGCGGAGGTTGCCGTCTTCATCGAGGCAGGCCATCTGATCGGCGTGTTGCCGACCATTGCGATTACGATCGGCACTGCGATCGCCGGCAGCTTCCTGATGCGGGTGCAAGGCTTTGCCACACTGACCCGCTTCGCGCAAGCCCTGGAAAAAGGCGAGATGCCCGTCACGCCGGTGATCGACGGGATCGGCATACTCGCCGCCGGCCTCTTGCTTCTCACGCCGGGCCTGCTGACCGACACCCTCGGGTTCCTGCTCTTCATTCCGCCTATACGGCGCGGTTTGGCAAAATGGCTGTTCAACCGAGCGCGCCGTAGCAGCCGCATCTACATGCGCACTTTCGGGGGAATGGGGGCGGGTCAGCCCGGACCGGAACCTTCCGCTCGCCCCGGACCGGGCTTTCGCAAGGCGGATGATGTGGTCGACGCCGAATTCGAGACGATCGATCCGGATGAAGATCGGGGCGATGCGGAACGGCTTGAACCGGAAGAAAAGGACCGAGAGGGCCGGCCGCGAGGTGACTCTCCCTGGCGGCGCCGACGCTGATCACGCATGCATCGCCAAAGGCGGTTGCCTGGTATTTCGCGGCGTGCTAGCGACTGCGAGGAACGAACGCTGGAATCCCGTTGCGGGATGAGCTCGGAACCGGCCAGCGGCATCGAAGGTTTGTAAGACGATGGCTGAGGAACAGAATGGCGGCGGCGCGGACGCTGGCGGTGAAGCAGCGGGGCAGCCGCAGATCAATGTGCTGGGGCAATATATAAAGGACCTGTCCTTCGAAAATCCGCGCGCGCCGCAAAGCCTCCGTGGCCCCGGCAAGAGCCCGAATATCCAGATCAATTTCAACGTTCAGGCACAGACGATCGGGGAAGATACCTACGAGGTCGCCTTGACGATCGAGGCCTCGGCCAAGAATGAGGAAGGCAATCTGTATGAGATGGAGCTCATCTATGCGGGGGGCTTCAGGCTTAAGGATCTGCCTCAGCAGGCACTCCGGCCAGTCCTCTTCATCGAGTGCCCGGCGCTCCTGTTCCCATTCGCCCGCCGCCTTATTGGCGACCTAACTCGCGAAGGCGGCTTTCCGCCACTCCTTCTTGACCCGATCGATTTCGCTTCGCTTTACCGGCAGCGGGTTATGGAAGATCAGGCTGCGACCGAAAAAACGATCCAGTAAAAAGCTGGCGGCTATTGGTAGAGCCGCCATACGGCGCTTTCGCCAAGCTCCTCGACGAATGCCGCATGTGCCGCCTGCTCGGCCTCTTCCAGGCTGACCGTGAGGGGCCGCGGTCTCTTGAGCGCGGCGCGTACGTTTCCACCATTCGTCTCGAAAACCACACGCCGGGCGGTAAGCTCGAGATTGGGTTGCTGACCGCCGATCAGCTGAAGGTAGACCTCCGCGAGAAGCTCGGCGTCGAGCAGTGCTCCATGCTTGGTGCGCGCGGAGTTGTCGATGTTGTAGCGCTTGCAAAGCGCATCAAGGCTGTTCGGACCGGCGGGGTGCTTGCGGCGCGCGAGGGAAAGCGTATCGATCACACGGTCCGGCGGGATAACGGCAATGCCGGCGCGGGTCAGTTCCGCGTTGATAAAGCCCATATCGAATCCGGCGTTATGAAAAATAAGTTTGCCGCCTTCCACAAAGTCCAGAAACGGTTGGACCAAGTCGGAAAAGAGCGGCTTGTCCATCAGGAACTGCGCTGACAGGCCATGGACCCGGAATGCGTCCTCCGGCATATCCCGCTGTGGATTGATATATTGGTGCCAGACGCGGCCGGTCGGAATGTAATTCGACAGCTCGACACAGGCGATTTCGACAAGCCTGTCACCGCCATTGGCGTTGAGTCCCGTCGTCTCGGTGTCCATGACGAATTCGCGCATCGTTCAGCTCCCCGTCTGACCGCCTCCCGCGCCGTCTTCGTAAAGCTCGCGCCAGAGGCGGATTTTCTCCCCGGCGCGATTTTTAAGTGATTCGAGAAGATGATCGACCTCGGCTTTCGTCTCGTTCAGAGGCAGGCCGGTGTCGATAATGAAATCGGCGCGCGCTAGCTTCTCCGCGTCAGGCATCTGGCGACTGCGGATGGCCACGAGCTTTTCCGGCGTCATGCCGGGACGGACCAGCACGCGCGCGGTCTGAACATGCTCGTGCGTGCTGACAACGACCGTTACATCGACGAGCTTGTCGCCGCCGGTCTCGAAAAGCAGCGGGACGTCGAGGACACAGAAGCGCGCGCCCGCAGCGGCCTGATTGCGGATGAAGTTCCATTGGGCGTGGCGGACGAGGGGATGGACCAGCGATTCCAGCTTGGCGAAGGCATCAGAACTCTTTCAGGAGCGCGGCTGCAAGCTTGGTCCGATCGACCTTCCCCGACACCGTAGTGCCCGGAAAGGCGGCCTCTATATGTGGCACGGCATCACCCTCGTACAGGCGGTGGACGATTGCGTCCGAGTCCAAGACCGGCGCCCCCCGCGCGGCCATAAAGTCCGCAACCGTCGTCTTACCCATGCCGATGGAGCCAGTCAGCCCGATGATCAGCATCTAGCACCTAATGCGCCGAGATCGGCGATGATGAGCTCGCAAAGCTCCGGCGTAATCTCCGGCCGTACGCCGAACCATTTCTCGAAGCCCGGCACGGCCTGATGCAGAAGCATACCGAGACCATCGGCCGTGTGAAGCCCTGCCTTGCGTGCTCGCTTCAGCAGGTCCGTCTCAAGCGGCGTATAGACGATGTCGCAGACGACACCCGGCAGAGAAAAACCGGACAGCTCGATATCGAGCGGCTCGTGTCCCGCCATCCCCAGCGTTGTCGTATTCACAAGCAACCCACACTCCGTCAACATAGCCGCGCGGCTCTCCCAGGCAAAAACGGTCACGGCCGGGCCGAACGAGGCGGCAATGACTTCGGCACGCTCACGGGTGCGGTTGGCGAGCCGGATATGTTTGAAACCGCGGTCGAGAAGCCCGCGAATAATGCCGCGCGCCGCCCCCCCAGCGCCAAGAACTGCGGCAGGTAGACCGACCTTGTCCCAGCCGGGTGCCTGATCGTCGAGATTGTGGATAAAGCCGTAGATATCGGTGTTCGAGGCGCAGAGCACGCCGGCTTCGAGCCAGAGCGTGTTGGCGGCGCCGACGCTTTTTGCAGCCTCATCCGGCCGGTCGGCGACCCGAAAGGCGGTCTCCTTAAGCGGCACCGTGACGTTGCAACCGACGAAGCCATGGGTCTTTAGATTGCGGAAGAACGCCTCGGCCTCTTCCGGTTTGACCGGCTGTCTGACATATTCGCCCTCGATCCCGTAGCGCTTCAGCCAATAGCCGTGAATTAGCGGCGAGCGGGAATGAGAAACCGGCCAGCCTGTAACGCAGGCGCGCTTCATGGTGACGTTTCCGTTTTTGGCGATCTTTTCAGGCGGCGAGCCATCCGATTTGGCGGAGATAGCCGAGAAGCGGTAGGAGCGGCAATCCGATTATTGTGAAATGATCACCCTCGATCTTGAAGAAAAGCTGGATCCCGAGCCCCTCGATGCGGTACGCCCCAACCGATTGCAGCATTGCGGCCCCTTCGGCGCGGCAATAGTCGTCGAGGAATCCGTCCGAGAAATGACGCATGGTCAGGTCGGCGGTGGAGAGATGCTGCCAGCACGCACGGCCCCCTCGCGCGATGCAAATACCGGAATTGAGCCGGTGCGTCCGACCGCGAAGTTGAAGCAGCTGGCCGCGGGCGGCGGCAACATCGGGCGGCTTTTGATAAAGAACGCCCTCGCATTCCATGACCTGATCGGCGCCAACAACGAGAGCGTCTGGCTCGCCGACGCTCACCGTCTGCGCCTTCGCTTCCGCAAGCATTAGCGCAAGCTGGCCCGCTTCAACGACGCCATTGCGACCGGCCACCGCCTCGAGGGCCCGCTCGTTAATCGCGGCGGGCTGCTGCCGGAATGGAATGCCGGCGCCACGAAGCACCGATGCGCGGCCGGCACTTGCCGAGGCGAGGATGAGCGGCGCCCTGGCACCAAGCGGCTGATCAGGAGCCATCGCTCCGGTCTTCGAGGATTTTGGTGACGGCAGCGGCAGTTTCCTCAATGGAACGACGGGTTACATCAATCACCGGCCATTGATGGCGTGCACAGAGCCGCCGCGTATAAGCCAGCTCTTTCATGATCATGTCGACATCGACATAATCCTTATTTTTTGCGTCGTTCATCCCGAGCAGCCGATGCCGGCGGATCTCAGCAAGACGCTGGGGACTGGCGACCAGGCCTACGACTACGGCACTACGAATCAGTTCGAGCTCGGGCGGCGGCGGAATGTCGGGAACGAGGGAGACGTTGGCGGTCTTGTAACCGCGATTGGCGAGATAGAGGCTCGTCGGCGTTTTCGAGGTCCGGCTCGCACCGATCAGCACGATATCGGCGTCGTCGATATCCGCCGTGCGCTGCCCGTCGTCATGGGCGATAGTGAAATTCATTGCTTCGATACGCCGGAAATAGTCGGTATTCATAACATGCTGGCCGCCGACGACCGGCGTCGACGGCGTGCCGAGATAGGACTCGAAGATCTTCAGCAGGGGATCGAGCACGGCGATGCAAGGGATGTGCAACTCCTCGCAGCGATGCTCGAGATATTGGCCAAGCTCCCGATCAACGATCGTATAGAGCACGATCCCCGGCGTGGCTTCGATCTGCTGGATGACCCGCTCGAGATGGCGCCGGTTTCTCACAAAAGGGTGGGAATGCTTGATGGCGCGGATGCTCGAATATTGCACGGCCGCGGCCTTGGCGATCGCAGCCAGAGTTTCTCCCGAGGCGTCCGAAACCATATGCAGATGGAAAAACCTCGGAACCTCTTTGGTGGTCTGTTGATAAGTCGACACCTTTCGGACACCGCCTAAGATTATGGAAAATTCTTCAACCGAGTCCCTAACGCCAATTCAAAAAGCACCCACAGCTTTCCTGTCGGGGAGAGCGAAATTTCGCGCAGCAGGGAGATTTTGGGAAGCGGCATTTTTTCCACTGACCAAAGGAGGGCTGATCCGCTGCCTGTTATCGCCATATTCACTGAACCGAGCGCGACAACATCGCGCTGCCATTGCAAAAATGTCGGATCCTTTTTCGGTCGGTCCGCAAACCGCATGGCTAAGCTCCACCAATCATGCCAAATTGGCGCCAGCTTGTGGATGGCATGTGGATAGCTCAGGAATGTTCACAATCCCCGTCTCTAAAGAAAAACTAATCAGAAAAAGAAGAATCTAATTTTTGAAAAGCGGAACGATGCAAGCTGCAGCGCCGGAAACCTCGTCAGCTCCAAAACTCGTTGAAGTCCTGCAAGGCAAGGTGCTCGGCAGCCCCCCCATATGGCTGATGCGTCAGGCAGGACGGTATCTGCCCGACTATCGCGAGCTGCGGGCAAAGGCGGATGGCTTTCTCGATCTTTGCTATCGGCCGGAATGGGCTGCGGAAATCACCTTGCAGCCGATCCGCCGGTTCGATTTCGATGCTGCAATTCTGTTTTCAGATATCCTCACGGTCCCTGACGCATTGGGGCAGCGGGTCGCCTTCGAGGAAGGCTCGGGACCGCGGCTCGACGCGATGGGACCCAGCGCCCTCTTGCGGTGTCTGAAACCGGATGCCGTCGGACCGACCTTCTCGCGCATATTCGAGACGGTTGCGCGGGTCCGCGCCGACCTCGCCCCCGACAAGGCACTGATCGGCTTTTGCGGTGCGCCCTGGACGGTTGCGACCTACATGATCGCCGGACATGGCACGCCCGATCAGGCGCCGGCACGGCTAGCCGCCTATCGCGATCCCGCAAGTTTTGCGCAGCTCCTCGATCTCATGGTCGAGACTTCGTTGGGCTATCTCTCCGGACAGATTAAGGCCGGCGCTCAAGCCGTGCAGATTTTCGACAGCTGGGCCGGCGTGTTGCCGGACAACGAATTCGGTCGCTGGGTGATCCGCCCCACTAAGAACTCTCGTCTCTCTGCTCAAAGCCATGCATCCCGATGTTCCGGTCATCGGCTTTCCGCGCGGCGCCGGAGCGCTGTCGGAGGCCTTCATCCGCGAAACCGGCGTCGATGCCATAGGCTGCGATACCGCCATGCCTCTCAGTCAAATGCGATCGCTGACATCGCACGGCGCGGTGCAGGGCAATCTCGATCCGCTGCTCCTCGTTGCCGGCGGGCCCTTGCTCGAATCCCAAATCGGCGACATCATCAGCGCTCTTGAAGGGGTCCCCCATATCTTCAACCTCGGTCACGGTATCCTGCAGACAACGCCGCTTGAGAATGTCGAGCGGCTGGTAACGCTGGTTCGCGGCTAAGGTTCAACGAGGCGAGCTTGCTTTACCTTTACGTCAAGGCACTTCATGTGATCGCGGTGATCGCCTGGATGGCAGGGATGCTCTATCTGCCTCGCCTCTACGTCTATCATGTCGGCGCAAAGCCTGGATCGGAGTTGTCGGAAACCCTCAAGGTCATGGAACGCCGGTTGCTCAGGGTGATCATCAATCCGGCCATGATTGCGACCTGGATCTTGGGGTTAACCCTGATCTTCGGTTTCAACGTCATCGATCTGGCGACTGCTGGCTGGCTGCATGTAAAAATCGCTCTTGTTATTCTTCTGAGCGTTTTCCATATGATGCTTTCAAGGTGGCGGAGGGATTTCGCTGCGGATCGCAATGCCAAAAGCGCGCGGTTCTACCGCATCGCCAACGAAATTCCGACCTTGTTATTGATTTTCATAGTCATTCTAGTCGTCGTAAAACCCTTTTAGTGTGCGGCGACGAAGAGTTGAAAATCTGCCGCTTTCGCGGCTTTGAATTGTTTGGTATAGTGCGAGTCGTAATCTTCAATTGGCCGAGACATCTGATTTCCTTCAGTCCGCCTGAGATCTGAGCGGCCTGCGAACGTTGGTTTCGCATGGGGCGCCACTCTGAGCGGAAGCGGCACTTCGAAATGCCTTCCAACCCCTAAGTCGCGCTTCAATTCAGAGCGCGCCTGCCCCCACCCATATCAGAGAAGTTCGGAGTCCTCCCGAATGCAAGAATTGAAACTCCAAGAATTGAAAACCAAATCGCCTACCGAGCTGCTCAGCTTCGCTGAGGGGGTAGAAGTCGAGAACGCCAGCACCATGCGCAAGCAGGAGCTGATGTTTGCCATCCTCAAACAACTCGCGGCAAAGGACGTCGATATAACCGGCGTCGGCGTCGTCGAGGTGCTGCAGGACGGCTTCGGCTTTCTGCGCTCGCCGGACGCAAACTATTTGCCTGGGCCGGACGACATCTACGTCAGCCCCAGCCAGATCCGCCGCTTCAGCCTGCGCACCGGCGACACCGTCGAAGGCCAGATCCGCTCTCCCAAGGACGGCGAGCGCTATTTCGCGCTGCTGAAGGTCAATAAGATCAATTTCGACGATCCGGATGCAATGCGCCACAAGGTGCATTTCGACAACCTCACGCCGCTTTATCCGAACGACTGGATGAGCATGGAGGTGCAGAACCCGGAATTGAAGGATCTGAGCGGGCGGGTGATCGACATCGTGGCCCCGCTCGGCAAGGGACAGCGCGGCCTCATCGTCGCACCGCCGCGCACCGGCAAGACCGTGCTGCTGCAGAATATCGCCCACTCCATCACCACCAACCATCCGGAATGCTATCTGATCGTGTTGCTGATCGACGAGCGCCCGGAAGAGGTGACGGACATGCAGCGCTCGGTGAACGGCGAGGTGATCTCATCGACCTTCGACGAGCCCGCCGCGCGCCACGTCCAGGTGGCGGAGATGGTGATCGAAAAGGCCAAGCGCCTCGTCGAGCATAAGAAAGACGTGGTGATCCTGCTCAATTCGATCACGCGCTTGGGCCGTGCCTATAACACAGTCGTTCCGTCTTCCGGCAAAGTGCTAACTGGCGGCGTCGACGCCAACGCCCTACAGAGGCCGAAGCGCTTCTTCGGTGCGGCGCGCAATATCGAGGAGGGCGGCTCGCTGACCATCATCGCAACGGCGCTCATCGAGACCGGCAGCCGCATGGACGAAGTGATCTTCGAAGAGTTCAAGGGCACCGGCAACTCGGAAATCATCCTCGACCGCAAGGTCGCCGACAAGCGCGTCTTCCCGGCGATTGACATTTCCCGCTCGGGGACCCGCAAGGAAGAGCTGCTGGTTGTGCCGGCGCAACTCAAGAAGATGTTCGTTCTGCGGCGCATTCTCAATCCGATGGGAACCATGGATGCGATAGAGTTCCTCCTGGATAAGCTGCGCCAAACCAAGAACAACAACGATTTCTTCGACTCTATGAATACCTGAAGCGGGTTAAAACCCCGCCACTTGGGTCGGCAATGCAAGCGCAGCGATATCCTGATCCCGCCTGAATTGCCAATGATGGCGATGGTTTCGGCATGACTACGCGGATTTTCCACATCGAATTGCACCGATCGGATAAAGCCTTCAGCAAGCTTCGAGGCCTATAACTTCGCTACGAAACTCCGCTGATCATGATGTTCACCAGGCGAAGCTTCGCATTGCGAAATGCACGTGGGATCGATGCTCCCCGGGAGTGAGCAGTTGAACCAAGCCCTGCGGTCGTAGCTCCGGCACGAGTCAAGCCGAGCCTGGCCTCGCCTGACGGGCGAACTTGGACCTCGTGGAATTGACATTTCAGGTCAACAGGAGATCATGATGTCGGTCAGCGGAGTGAGCGGCAGCACGTTGAGTGCCCTGTTTCATCAGCGCCGTCTTGATTTCAAGACGCTTGCCAGCGCCGTCGAGGCTGGCGACACATCTGCTGCACAGGCGGCGCTTCAGAGCTATCAGCAGGACGTTCAGTCGATCGCTACCGCCGGCGGATCGGGAGATCAGAGTGGATTTGGATCGTTCTCGGCGACGATCAAAACAGATCTCTCGAACCTGAGCTCAGCGGTTCAGTCGGGAAACATCACGGACGCTCAGGCCGCGCTTAAGGCCTATCAGCAGGATCGGCAATCTCTGCGCCAGGGAAATGCCGCCTCTACGAGCGATATCTCATCGCTGGTTCAGAATCTGACCAACCTCATTGCTGCAATTCAATCGGGCGATTCGACCGGAGCCCAGACAAGTGCGGACGCGGCGACGCAGGACCTGCAGTCCGCCCTGCAAGCAAACGGGTTGGATAGACCGCACCACCACCACCACCACAATGGCGGCACGTCCTCGGCGTTCGACAGCAATGCCGCGAATACACGGAATAGTAGCGGTGACACGAGCACCTCGGCGTCCACGAACAGCGCTACATCCAATTCAAATCAGACGCAGGCACTCGCAGCGGTGTTGAAACAGTTCGCTGAAGCTTTCGTTGAGGCGACCCAGACGACGACCCAAAAGGTCGTCTGATAACGTAGCGGCTCAAGCAATGCTGTCGCTCCCAGCGATCCCAAGCTGATCGGGAGCGGGGGATCTTCTCGATCTGGCTGAACACGAGATAAGCGCGGGTTGTTTTGCCGGCCTTCGCCTCTGCGCTTTCAGGAGCTATGGAGGGCAAATTCGCCCACCGGACCTGCGCATCACGCTGCCGCGCGCTCTCTCTCTTCGCGGTCTTGAGCAGCCTGCGTCTCCTGCAGCCCTTCGGCCTCGCGCCGTTCAGGACCGGAATAGCTCTCGTCATCGCGGTGACGCCGGTCGAGCGGACCGCGCCGCAAGGCCAGGAGGAAATTGCGGACTTCCACGCTGAGCCGCTGCGCCTGAGCGGAAAGCTCGGTGGATGCCTCTTTCGTTCTGCTGGCGAGGTGTTCAGAATCTCCGACACTCTCGGTAACGCCGTGGATGTTCGTGCCGATCTCACGCAAGCCCGTGAAGGCGTGTTCGACGTTGCGCGCAATTTCATTGGTCGCCTGCGTCTGGGTCTGCACGGCGTCGGCTACCTGCGAGGTCGTCTCGTTAACCTGCGAGATGATCTGGCCAATATTGGCGATCGCGTCGACCGCAGCGCGCGTCGAATTCTGAACATCGGCAATCTGCTCGGCGATCTGGCTGGTCGCCTTTGCCGTCTGGTCGGCGAGGGCTTTCACCTCCGAGGCAACCACGGCGAAGCCCTTGCCGGCCTCTCCGGCGCGGGCCGCTTCGATCGCTGCATTCAAAGCGAGAAGATTGGTCTGCCCGGCAATGCCGCTGATAAGCACAGCCATTTCGCCGATCCGCTCGCTTGCCGTGCTTGCGGCGCCGATCACATTGCCCGCATTGGCCGCAAGCGTCACCGCATCCCTTGTGATTTGGGCAGAGCGACCGGCCTGGAGATCGATTTCCTTGACCGAATTTGTCAGCTCGGTGCAGGCAGCAGCAATGGCTTGCATCTGCGCGGTGGCTTCCTCGGTAGCCGCCGCAACAGAACTCGCGCGCTCGGCGGTTGCACCGGCGCCGGCGCTCATCGTCCCAGCGGTCGCTCCCATTCCGTCCGAGGTTGCCGAGACGCTGTCCACGATAGCGCTGATTGAAGTTTCGAATTTGCCGGTCTCGCTATTGAATGCTCCGACACGGTCCCGGATCGCCTCCATCGCCTCATTGATGATTTTCGCGCCGGTGAGGAGCGCGCCATTCATTCCCTCCTCGCGAATAAAGCGGAAATATTTGTTGGCCCGCACGGCCTGCATTGCCGCTGTGGATTCGCGGAGATAAGCGTCGCAGCGATCGATCATCGCATTCAGCGATAGCAGGTATCTTCCAAGGTCACCCTTCTCGGTAATGCCGATCACGCGAACCTCGAAGTCACCTCTTGCGACTGCGAAGCAGACCTCGGTCGCCTGCTGCACGACCTTGCTGGCTTTGACCAGGTAATAGGCCGACACCAAGCTCGCGACGAGCCCGATGTTAGCCGGCCAGTGCGCGACAAAACGCCAGCCGAGCTGCTCCGCGAGCGCGGAAAAAGCCAGAACGGGCACAGCGAGGAAGCTCGCCATGAGAGCTTTAGAAACAGAGGACAAGTTCATCGTAGGGCTTGTGGGTTGACTTGACGAAATCGAGAAGATGCGCAGAGCCGGCGTTGAGCGCGTCCTTGCCGTTGCGGTGTTGGGCTTCGGTATGGATCAGATCGGCATAAATGGGGGTGACAGCGGCGATGGCCTCGCGTCGTGGCACCCGGCGGTTCGAGTGGAAGCCGATGATCTGGCCGTTAGGACCGAACGAAGGTGTTACATGGGCGAAGACCCAATAATGGTCGCCGGTCTTGGTTATATTCTTCACATAGGCGAAGATTTCCTGTCCCTGCAGAATCGTGTCCCACAGCAGTTTGAACACAGCGCGGGGCATATCAGGGTGGCGGATAATGCTGTGCGGCTGACCCAACAGCTCACGCTCCGTAAAGCCGCTGATGCCTGTGAATATGTCATTGGCGTAGGTAATCCAGCCTTTCATATCCGTTTTCGACACGATGATCTCGCGGGCGTCAAAGAAGACTTCGCGATTGGTCGGTTGAATCTTAAGCGTCATGACACTCTGAATACTTGGCTTGGCATCGGGGGACGCGACGAAGTCCGGGCTCGCGACAGGCTGGCGTAACTCTACGCAGATGCTGACAGAATGTTCTGAACTTTGCGTTAGAATATCTCCGCAAATTGGAGCAGCGATCGAGCCGGTCCGTTCATCCGGCGCTCCGGACGCCGCTACCGTCCGCGAAGCCCCATGCGGCCAGGCCTGCTCAATTCGCTTGAGCCGGGGCGCGCTCTGACCTAAAGCCGTGTCGGCGCGTATGTTGGACGAGGGGCGGCCGCATGACACGGAAGACGCAGAACCGGATTTTGACCGTTGTTGTCGCCGGCCTGATAGCGCTGATCGGGCTCGCTTTGGCGGCGAAACTGTCCGGCATCCCCTGGGCACTCAACTTTTATGATTTCATCAGAGACACTTCGCTGCTGATCGTCACCGTAATCGCGGCTTATATGGCGCACATCTATCAGAAGCGGGCGACCTTTCTGCAAGATCTACGCGAACAATGGCACGATATCGTCCGGTCAAAGGCCGAGCTGATCTATTACTGCCACCTGGAAAAGCCCGAGCTCGAGGATTATCTAATCGCGGCACGGGAGCTTTCGGAATGCATCGACACAATGCGGATCGTTTACGCGAATGTCGGCGAGACCGACAAGCTCATCGGGCTTTATCCATATTCGCCCCTTCACCATATGCGGAAGGTGATGGAAAGCCTCGATCCGCGCAAAGGCACGCCGACGCCGGAGCAGCGCTACGCAGCGCGGGGTGAAATCTGGGATGCGTTCAATGCGATCCGCGAACATTTCCTTGATGAGTTCGATGTAGAAGAGCCCACCCGGCCGATCCTCATCTATCACATGAAGCGGCTGAAGCGGGACGGCGCCACGCGGGAGGCGCTCAAACGCAAAGACAGACAACTGCGACTGGCTGAGAACGATCAGAAAACATGAACCTGAGAAACATTGCGATCATTGCCCACGTCGATCACGGCAAAACCACCCTGATCGACGTTTTGCTGCGCCAGTCGGGCTCGTTCCGGGACAATCAGCGCGTGGCCGAGCGCGCCATGGACTCCAACGAGTTGGAGCGTGAGCGCGGGATCACCATTCTTGCGAAAGTGACCTCGCTTGTCTGGCGCGACACGCGCATCAACATCGTCGACACGCCGGGCCATGCCGATTTCGGCGGCGAGGTCGAGCGCATCCTGAACATGGTCGACGGCGCGATCGTCCTGGTCGACGCCTCTGAAGGCCCCATGCCGCAGACGAAATTCGTGGTGTCGAAGGCTCTCAAGGTCGGTCTGCGCCCGATCGTTGCGATCAACAAGATCGACAAGCCGGATGAGCGGCATATCGAGGTGGTCAATGAAGTCTTCGACCTGTTTGCCGCGCTCGACGCCAATGAGGAGCAGCTCGATTTTCCTATTCTCTATGGCTCGGCCAAGGAAGGCTGGATGGCGCTGTCGCCGGATGGGCCGAAGGAGAATACGGCGCCGCTTTTCGATCTGGTTCTCCGCCATGTTTCACCGCCGATAACGGCTGACGGCGCGTTTCGGATGCTGGCCACAACGCTCGAGGCCGATCCTTATCTCGGTCGCGTTCTTACCGGCCGGATCACGGCAGGCCGGGTAAGTCCGGGGCTGACTGTCAAGGCGCTATCGCGCGACGGCAAGATGATCGAGCAGGGACGCATCTCTAAGGTGCTGGCGTTCCGCGGGCTGGAGCGGGTCCCGGTGAATGAAGCGGGCGCTGGCGAAATTGTCGCGCTTGCCGGTCTGAGTCAGGCGACGGTCGCCGACACAATCTGCGCGCCGGAGATCACGGAGGCAATTCCGGCCCAGCCGATCGATCCGCCGACACTGTCGATGACCTTCCGGATCAACGATGGCCCCTTTGCCGGTCAGGAAGGCGATAAGGTTCAAAGCCGGGTCATTCGCGACCGGCTGATGCGTGAGGCGGAAGGCAATGTTGCGCTGCGTATCACCGAGACCTCGGATGCCGACGCTCTGGAGGTCGCCGGACGCGGCGAATTGCAGCTCGCGATCCTGATCGAGACCATACGACGTGAGGGCTTCGAGTTGACCGTTTCACGCCCGCGCGTGGTCATGCAGTCCGATCCGGTGACCGGCCAGCGGTTGGAGCCGATCGAGGAAGTCATCATCGACGTCGACGAAGAATACGTTGGCGCTGTGGTGCAGAAGCTCGGCGAGCGACGCGGCGACCTGATCGACATGCGGCCCTCCGGTGGCGGGCGGCAGCGTCTCGTCTTCCATGTGCCCACGCGCGGGCTTATCGGCTATCAGAGCGAGTTGCTCTCGGATACGCGCGGCACGGCAGTGATGAACCGCCTGTTTCATGCCTACGCGCCATTCAAAGGGGAGATCCCCGGCCGGCGCACAGGCGTGCTGATCTCGAACGGCCAGGGCGAGGCTGTGGCCTATGCGCTTTGGAATCTGGAAGACCGCGGGCCGATGATGATCGGCCCTCAGACGCGGGTCTACCAAGGCATGATCGTCGGCGAGCATAGCCGGGGCAACGACCTTGAGGTCAATGTGCTGAAAGGCAAGAAGCTTACCAACGTCCGCGCGGCGGGACGCGACGATAACGTGCTGCTGACACCACCCATGAAACTCACCCTCGAAAAGGCGCTGGCTTACATCGAGGACGACGAGCTTGTGGAGATTACGCCGGAGTTGATCCGCCTGCGCAAGCGCATTCTCGATCCGCATGAGCGCAAGAAGGCGGAGCGCCTGGTGGTCGGGTAGCGTCCGCATCCGATCGTCCTTACGAACGAAATAGCGTTTCGTACGTATTTTGTTCCTTTTTTGTTTGCGTCATGAACCAAAGCTGTGAAAGGTTCGGTTATCGCCGTTACGTGCCGGCCTTAACCGGCTATCCTCACGGCTGCTGCTTTGCTTCATGGGGGACATTCTCGATATGGCCTTGGCGCCCGTCTCAGCCGCCCAATCGTCGATCCGCTGGCCCGTCGGCGTTCAGCCATCAGACGAATTCATCGCTGTTATGCGGCAGGCCGCGGAAGACCGCCAAAGCCTGTTTGTGACGGGCCGCGCCGGCACAGGAAAATCGACGCTGCTGCGCTGTCTGAAGAGCAATCTCCCGCAAAAGACGGCGGTGCTCGCGCCGACGGGGCTTGCGGCGGTCAACGTCCATGGCCAGACCATTCACTCCTTCTTCGGCTTTCCGCCGCAGCTCATCACAGCCGATATTGTTAAGCGGTGCCGCCGCGCCGCGCTCTTCAAGAACCTCGACACGCTCATCATTGATGAAGTCTCCATGGTTCGCGCTGATCTCATGCAAGGCATCGACCTGGCATTGCGCATGACTCGGAAGCAGCCGGGAAAACCGTTCGGCGGTTTGCAGATCATCGCCATGGGAGATCTGCATCAACTGCCACCGGTGATCCGCGATCAGGAGACAAGGCAGTATTTCCATGACGCGATGGGCGGTATCTATTTTTTCAACGCACCCGTTTTCCAGGATGCGCCGCTCGGTCTGTTCGAGCTGAACAAGGTCTACCGCCAGCAGGACAAGGGTTTCGTCGAAGCGCTCAACGGCGTCCGCGACGGCGGCCCCTCGCGCGATCATCTCGATGTCTTCAACGATCGGGTGGCGCCTTTCCGCTCTCTGCCGGATTGCGAGGACTATATCGTGCTGACGCCGATCAATCAGGCTGCGGACAACACCAACCGCTCATTCCTCGAAAGACTGAAGGGCAGGGCGGAGCAATTCGACGCTGTTGTGACCGGCAAGTTCGATGCGTCCGCGTTTCCGACCGATGCGACGCTGGTTCTGAAGGAGGGCTCGAAAGTTGTCCTGCTGCGTAACGATCCCGATAAGCGCTGGGTGAACGGCACGCAGGCACGAATTTCGCGGATCGATGGCCGGACGGTATGGATCGACATCGCCGGCGAGGAGCATGAGCTCGAGCCGGTGACCTGGGAAAATGTACGGTACGAATATGATCCGGATACCGACAAGATGGTCGAGACGGTGGCAGGCTCGTTCCGACAGCTTCCGATCCGGCTTGCCTGGGCGCTGACCATCCATAAGAGCCAGGGCATGACGCTGGATAAGGTCTATATCGACTTCGGCCGCGGCACCTTCGCTCACGGCCAGGCCTATGTCGCTTTGAGCCGCGCGCGGTCGCTTGACGGGTTGGCCCTTGCGAGGCCTATCCGCCAGTCTGACGTTATCTTCGACCAGCAGGTCCTTGGATATAGAACTATGTTCGAGCGGCTCGCGGCCTGATCGAGGACCCGAGCGGACGGCCCGCTCCGCCGCAAGGCAGTTGCAACATGATCCTTGCCGGCCATCGCATTCCTGATTTTGCCGGCTCTGATGTCTGCTGCGTTTCCCTTCAATCTTCGCGTTTAAAAAGGGAGGCTAGCAGCTCCGGCGCCTTCGGTAAGACTTTAAGTCCTTTCTGAGGGCTGCTATAGGGCAGCCTTGGCATGGCGAACAGGTCGTTAAGGCTATGAAACTTGCAATCATGGGAGTGGGCGGCCGGATGGGCCGGGCCATCGCCCGCGTCCTTCACGAGATGCCCGAATGCGCGATCAGCGGCGGCACCGAGCCGACCGGCTCTGAGCTGGTCGGCGCCGACATTGGCGAACTGGCCGGCGTCGGCAAGCTCGGCATCCCGGTCACGACTGATCCGCTTGAGCTGTTCATACGCTCGGAGGGCGTCATCGATTTCACGACCCCCTCCGCTACGGCCGAGCATGCCGGGCTGGCAGCGCAGGCGCGAATCGTCCATGTGATTGGAACGACCGGTCTCTCCCCGCGTGAGGAAGATGCCATTCTGGCTGCCTCTCGCCACGCCGTGATCGTGAAATCCGGCAATATGAGCCTGGGTATCAATCTGCTCGAGGCGCTCGTAAAAAAAGCCGCGGAAGTTTTGAGCCCCGATTACGATATCGAGATCGTAGAAATGCATCACCGCATGAAAGTGGACGCTCCCTCGGGGACGGCGCTGATGCTGGGCAGGGCTGCCGCTGAGGGCCGCAAAATCGGGCTCGATGACCATTCGGTGCGCGTGCGGGACGGCCATACAGGCGTTCGCAAGCGCGGCGATATCGGGTTTGCCGCGCTTCGTGGGGGCGACGTTATCGGCGATCATTCGGTCGTTTTCGCAGGCCCGGGCGAACGGCTCGAGCTGATGCATCGCTCCGGCGACCGGCAACTCTTCGCGCGCGGCGCGGTTAAGGCTGCACTTTGGGGCAAAGGCAAGCCGCCCGGTCTTTACTCGATGCAGGATGTGCTCGGGCTCTGAACGCAAGCAGAAGGACGAATATGGACAATCTTCTCGTATTGGTTCGTCACGGCGAGAGCGAGTGGAACAAGCTCAATCTTTTCACCGGCTGGCGCGATGTCGATCTGTCCGAAACTGGTGTCGAGGAAGCGCGGCGCGCCGCCCGTCTCATCAAAGAGGCTGGGATCCATTTCGACATTGCCTTTACGAGCGCTCTGAAGCGTGCTCAGCGCACGCTTGATCTGATTCTGGAAGAATTGGGTCAAACGGGTGTCGAAACGATCAAAGACCAGGCACTCAACGAGCGTGATTATGGCGACCTTTCGGGTCTCAATAAGGACGATGCGCGCGAGCGCTGGGGTGAGGAGCAGGTGCATATCTGGCGGCGATCCTATGATGTCCCGCCGCCGGGCGGCGAGAGCCTGAAGGACACCGCCGCACGCGTTCTCCCATTCTACGAAACCCGGATTTGGCCGGAGCTGCAAGCGGGCAAGAATGTCATCGTGTCTGCCCACGGCAATTCGCTGCGCGCTCTCGTCATGAAGCTCGATAAGCTTAGCCGGGATGAAGTGCTGCAACTCAACCTCGCCACCGGCGCGCCTATGGTCTACCGCCTCAATGCCGACGGCACGACCGCTGAGAAGCGCGAGCTGATGGCGTAGCTTCTCTGGCGCATTCCGGCCACTTGCACAAACCCTCGGCAGCCGATAAAGCAGCGGCGCGTTTCTTGCGTTAGGGGAGGGGGAGATGAGCTTGCCGGATGCGCTCGAAAAGGCTGTCGAAGAGGGTGAAAACAGGTTCACGGCCATCTATATCGCGGTGCTTGCGGTCATTCTGGCGATATGCTCGGTCGGCGGTGACAATGCATCCAAGGATATGATGCGCGCAAGCATCGCCATTGCGGACACCTACGCGTTTTTCCAAGCGAAAAATATCCGGCAGACGAGCTATGAGCTTGCGGCCGACGCGTTCGAGACTGAGCTTGTCAAGCCCGGCTTGAACGAGGATGTCCGTAAGGTACTGTCGGAAAAGGCTTCTCACTATCGTGGCACCGCGAAACGCTATGAGACTGAACCGGAGAAAGGCGACGGCAAGAAGGAGCTTCTTGCGAAAGCGCGCGACCTCGAGGCTCAGCGCGATGTCGCCCTGGCTCGCGATCCCTATTTCGATTTCGGCGGCGGGTTGCTGCAGATCGCCATCGTGCTGGCTTCCGCTTCAATTATCCTCGGCGGACGTATTCTGCTCTGGACCAGCATCGCGCTTGGCGGGTTGGGCGCGCTTTTCACGCTCGACGCCTGGTGACGGTGCCCTTCCTGGGCTGAACGCGATGCTAAATACGCGAGCCCCGAAGATCGAAAAGCGCAGCGCCAAGGGCGTCGGCGAAGCCGCGCTTTTCGTCGTCGCTCAGGAAACGGCCGAGCGGGAGGATCCTCCCGTGGGAACGAATGCTGAGCGCATTCGAGGTCGTTTCGCTTTCTTCCAGCTGGAGCTGGACCCAATAGGGATTGAAAGTCCAGCGCTGGGTTCGCCCGGACGGATGAACACGGGTGACTGTCAATTCCCTGTCTGTCAATTCGACCGTCTCGTACAGCAGCGCGGCGCGGTAGTTCAAGCGAAACGCTCCATAGATGAGCAGAACGTCCAGTCCGAAAAAGCCCATGACTGGCCACGCGCCGCGCAGATAAAAGGCAAGGCCGGTCAGGAAGCTCGCTCCGCTGATCACGCCCATGAGAATGATAAACCCCTTGCGCCCGAGCGACCGATGGGGCAGCAAGACAGCGCTGAAATGTGCGGAAGCTGGTAAGGACGTTTCACTGTCGCTCATAGTCGGCCAACATAGCGAACCCGCCGATAATCGGGAATTGTTAACTTCGTGATAGACATAAGGATGAAAGGGTCGGCCGCAAAGAGCTCGGGCGCGAAGCGAGTGGGTGGAAAAAAGCAGCTCAGCGCGAGCGAGATTCTCGAGATCTTTTCCCGCTTTCAGTCGGCAAATCCCGAGCCCAAGAGCGAACTGGAATATGTCAACCCGTTCACGCTGCTGATCGCCGTGGTGCTTTCAGCCCAGGCAACTGATGCCGGGGTCAACAAGGCAACGCGAACGCTGTTCGCGAAAGCCGATACGCCAGAGAAGATGCTCGCGCTTGGCGAGGACCGTCTACGAGAGGCGATTAAGACGATCGGGCTCTTCCGGAACAAGGCGAAGAACGTCATTGCGCTGTCGCGCAAGCTCGTCGAAGATTTCGACGGCCGAGTCCCCGACAACCGTGAGGCACTCGAGTCGCTGCCAGGAGTTGGCCGGAAGACGGCGAACGTCGTTCTGAACGTCGCGTTCGGCCAGCCGACCATTGCAATCGATACGCACCTGTTTCGCGTGGCGAATCGCATCGGTCTTTCCGATGGCAAGACTCC
Organism: uncultured Alphaproteobacteria bacterium; assembly: GCA_963798805.1. Taxonomy (GTDB): domain Bacteria; phylum Pseudomonadota; class Alphaproteobacteria; order Rhizobiales; family Rhodomicrobiaceae; genus CAVZCK01. Next base: position 43,163 of record CAWCVC010000008.1, on the reverse strand, counting down.
TCTTGCCGTGGAACAGGATCTCGAGCGCGTGATCCCGAAGGAATTTCTCCCTCATGCCCATCACTGGCTGATTCTTCACGGACGCTATGTGTGCAAGGCGCGCAAGCCGGAATGTCCGCGCTGCCTGATCGCGGATCTGTGCCTTTATCCGGCCAAGACCGGACCCGAAGACTTCAAACCTGCGAGGACAGCATAATGGTGCAGCCGCTCTACGACGTCGTCGGTGTTGGCAGCGCAATCGTCGACATCATCGCGCGATGCGACGACGGCTTTCTTGCCGAACAGGGACTGGAGAAGGGCATCATGCGTCTGATCGATCCCGAAGAGGCAGCGCGGCTCTACGGTCTGATGGGGCCGGCGGTCGAGGTCAGCGGCGGCACGGTTCCGAATACCTGTGTCGGGCTCGCCTCGTTCGGCGGTAAGGCGGCCTTCATGGGCAAAGTCGCGAGCGACCAGTTCGGGGAGATTTTCGCCCACGATCTACGTGCGATCGGTGTTACTTTCGAGGCGAAGCCGACCGGGGGCAGCCCGCCGACCGGCCGATGCCTGATCCTCGTCACACCCGATGGCGAGCGCACGATGAACACCTCCCTCGGCGCGAACACCGAACTGAGCACGGCCGAGCTCGATCCCGAGCTGATCCGAAATTCGAAGGTGCTTTATCTCGAGGGTTATTCCTTCGACGGTCCCAAAGCGAAAGAGGCGTTTTACGAGGCAGCCAAGATGGCGCGCGACGCCACGACGACAGTGGCGCTGACGCTATCGGATCCGTTCTGCGTCGAGCGCCACCGCGAGTCCTTCCTGAGCTTCATCAGGAGCGGCGTCGATCTCTTATTTGCCAATCAGCGCGAGCTGCTGTCGCTCTATCAGACCGATGATTTAGCTGAAGCGTGCCAGAAGCTCCGCCAGGACTGCGCGCTCGCTGCCGTAACGCGCAGCGAGAAGGGTTCATTGATCCTCGCGCAGGAGCGTACCGTCGAAATAGACGCTGAACCGGTCGGTCATGTGGTCGACACAACCGGCGCCGGTGATCTCTATGCGGCGGGGTTTCTCTTCGGCTATGCGCGTAGCCTCGATTTGAAAAGCTGCGGCCGGCTGGCGAGCATCGCAGCGGCGGAAATCATTTCGCATATCGGACCGCGCCCCGAGACTTCCCTGGCCGACCTCGCCCGGGCGCAGAATCTTGTTTAATGCGCCATGCGTCCCATGCAATTGACGACGATCCACTCTCTCCGCTGGCGCGCGAGATAGGCGAGTTCCGTATCAAGCAGGCGCAGGCGCTTTGTCATCTCGCGAGCGCCGCGGAACTGCCCGGCGCGCAACCAGGCATCTCGGGTCATTTGCGATCGGGTGTAGTCGGCCGCGAGCTCCGCGATCCGGGCATTCACCCGGCTCATCTGTTCACTTGCTTCGAATATAATGTCCGACATCTCGGCTCTCCGTACCCATGCGGCAGCCGCCCGTCCTCCTTCTCTGACGTCTCGGCTCGCCATCCGGTTCATAGGCCTCGACTCGACGTGAAACATGATCCAAGTCTTCCAACCTCTATAACGGCAGAGATGCCGGTTTTGTTCTGCACCAAGGAAGATAATTTATGCGCGAGCATTGTAGGCTTCGGTCGTTTGCAATCGTTATGACCCATCCTGGGCCTCATTTGCGGCAAAATGAAGCTTTTATGAAGAATAAGACGGCCGAAACAGAGACCGGGGGTTTCGCAGTCGCAATGCGCGTCGACCGGCGCTAATGCGGCTCGCGCATCTCCAGCTTGCGGGGGCGATGGCGTCGGTGGGCGCCAATATTGCCGTCGCCAAGGCGGCGGTGCCGTTCATACCAGTCTTCGTCTTTTCACTGATCCGATATGGCGTATCAATGGCTGTGCTCGCCCCCTTTATTGCCGGAGAACCAGGAGCGCGGCTCCGTGATCTGAATGGGAGAGACTGGCTCTACCTGTTGCTTCAGGCGCTCTGCGGAGGCCTGCTTTACATGGTGCTGATGCTTTACGGCCTGCGCTACACCAGCGCTATGACCGCTGGCATCATTACCAGCACCGTGCCGATCTGCGTTGCTTTGCTGGCGGTATTATTGCTTGGAGAAAAGCTTCATGGCCGCACGGCTGCAGCACTTGTTCTCGCCTTCCTCGGAATCCTTGCCGTGAATACGGCGTCGCCGCGCGCCGATGTCGCCCCCTGGCCCCTGTTCGGCAACATGCTGATGGCCGGCGCAGTCCTGGCGGAAAGTCTGTTCGTCATCTTTGCGAAGCGGACCGCGACCGTGCTGGCGCCTTATAGAATGGCGTTCATCATCAATTTAATGGGGACCGTTCTCGTCGCGCCGTTCGCGACACATGACCTGGCGACCTTTTCACCCGCAAGCGTTCCATGGGCGATCTGGCTGCTACCAATCTTTTATGCACTCACATCGAGCGCTTTGGCCTTGGTCCTTTGGTACCGCGGACTCGCAGTTGTGCCGGCTTCGGAGGCTGCGATTTTCACCAGCACATTTCCGATCTCGGCGCTTGCGGTGTCCATCATCTTTCTCGGCGAGCAGCCGCAATGGGCGCATGCTATGGGCCTCGCCTGTGTGCTGTCAGCAATCATGCTCGCGACGCGCCCAGGATTCCGTAACGGCAAATCCGATTGAGCGCATAAGCGATTATCGAAAAATACAAAGCTGAATTGCCAGAAGACCCGTATATTGATTCAGAGTATCTGCGGCGTTATCGCCGTTTCTTGAAAGAAAATCTTTCGACAACTTTGGATCTTGATAGAAACCCATTCTCAATTCGGGTCTATGGACAAATTTTTGCTTATCGCTTCCGTTGGTTTTCTAGCGCAACTCGTCGATGGCGCGCTTGGAATGGCCTACGGAACCATCTCCGCCGCCGTTCTTCTCGCAATGGGCATAACGCCGGCCAACACGAGCGCGGCTGTACATACAGCGCAGGTTTTTACCAGTGGGGTGTCGGGCGCGTCGCATATTTGGCATAGGAACGTCTTGTGGCCGATCTTTTGGCGGCTCGTTATTCCAGGTGTTCTCGGTGCGGCGACCGGCGCGGTGCTTCTGGTCCACCTCGACCAGGCCACGGTGAAACCCTGGATCTCCGCTTATCTCGGCGTTCTCGGCACATTCATACTCTTCCGCATCGCCCGGCCGAACAGGGGACGCAAACCGCTAGCCACGGACGCCGCAGCGGTGCCTGTCGGATTCGTCGGCGCAATGGCGGATTCGATCGGTGGTGGAGGCTGGGGACCGATCGCCACCTCAACGCTCGTCGGGCGCGGCCATGAGCCCCGCTTCTCTATCGGCTCAGTCCATGTCGCCGAATTTTTCGTGAAGAGCGTATCGGCGGCAACTTTCTTCGTCATGCTCGGGACGTCGCACGTCGATGTCGTCGTTCCCCTCGTTGCCGGCGGCATTGTCGCGGCGCCTTTCGGCGGATATCTGGCCCGCGTTGTTCCGCCGCGAATCCTGATGCTGTTCATCGGGCTGCTGATCCTGAGCCTCTCGGGATGGCAAATCTTCCGGATCATATTCTGACGTGTGCGGAAGACCAGCGCGAATGCCGCAGGCGAGATTTCGTCCGGCGCATCATGTATTCGCGGAGGCGATCAGGGTAACATTGGTCTATTCACCCTTTCGGCAATGGCTCGCTGCAATCGTTGTTCATCGAGCATTCATGTTTTCGGCTGCCGCGGCCATGGTTCGGTTTCTTTTATCGAACGCAGGCAAGAATGGACGGAACATAATCTCTGCCTCTGCGTTGGAATCGATAACGTACAGGGAGAACATCATGTCAAATCTACTGAAATACGGCGTTTCTGCGCTGGCGCTGACGATAGGAATTGGCGCAGCCAACGCTCAGAAAATGGATAAGCAGCAGCAGGATCAGTCTTCTACACAGATGCAGCGCGATGACTCCGCGTCTGGTGATCATGGCCAGAAAGCTGAGCGGAAAACCGGCGCTGCCTCTGACGAGCGCGCTCAGGGTCAAAGCCAAGTCGACCATAAGCAGAAGACGAGCCAGTCGGACGAGCAGGGCGGCACGCAGAAAGGCGAGAAAAATCGCCATTCAAACGTTTCAGATCGCAACAATCAAAACGCAGAGAACAAGTCGGAGCATGGCAAAAGCTCGACGAGCTCTAATGAACGCTCTGGCCGCAACGACAAAAACGCCGAAAACCGTTCTAAGCGCGATGAAAACATCACGGGAGCTACGGGCAACTCGGAGCGCAACGATCAGCGTACTGAAGGTCGTTCCGACCGCGAAGGCTCGAAGCAGGCCGAGCAAGGGAAGAGCAATCGCGAAGGCGGACGGGCCGAGGGTGAACACAAGACCACGCATGTGAACGTCAACATCACCCCGGAGAAGAAGAAGATTATCCGCGAGCGCGTCGTCAGCAAGGCGCCGCACCGCTACAAGAGGAACGACGTGCATTTCAGCCTTTCGGTCGGCACGGCGATTCCGCGCAGCGTGAGGATCTATCATGTGCCGCCGGTGTTCGTGGATGTCGTTCCCGAATATCGCGATTACGACTATATCGTCGTCGGCGATGTGCTTCTCATCATCGATCCCGACACGAGGGAGATCGTGGACGTCGTTCAAGTCTGACGCCATCTAGGCTCGACTTTGAGGGACATCTCGAGACGTCGATGGCCGTGCCCAGCGCGCGGCCATCACGCGTGTCATGGGCGTGACACGAGGCTACAGCTTCCTTAGCCAGACGCTCTCAATAGAATGATTGGCGGCCTTGTTCAGAATCAGCGCGGCCCGCTGGCGCGTGGGGAGGATGTTTTCCTCCAGGTTGCGCAGATTGATCCGCTCCCAGATTCCGAGCGCAACGTGCCGTGACTCTTCGTCCGACAGGCTGGCATAGCGATGGAAATAGGCGGCCGGATGCTGGAACGCCGTCTTGCGCAGCCGGTCGAAGCGCCTGACGTACCATTCGCCGATGACCTTGGGCTCAGCGTGAATATAGATCGAGAAGTCGAAGAAATCCGAGACAAACGGCACGGCCTCGCCGTTTTTCGGCAGCTTTGCTGGCTGCAGCACGTTCAAGCCTTCGACGATCAGCACGTCGGGACGGTCGACCACAATCGACTCATCCGGGCGGATATTATAGTCGAAATGCGAATAGACCGGCGCTCTGACATTGGGCCGTCCGGCTTTGACATCGGCCATGAATTGCAGAAGCGCCTGTTGGTCGAAGCTTTCCGGAAAGCCTTTGCGGTTCATCAGCCCGCGCTCTTCGAGAGTCTCGTTCGGCAGCAGGAATCCGTCAGTCGGGACCAGATCGACACGCGGATGGTGCGGCCAGCGAGCGAGGAGGGCACGCAGGACGCGCGCTGTGGTGCTTTTGCCGACCGCGACGCTCCCGGCAATGCCAATGATGAACGGCATTTTGCCGTCCCGTTTGCCGAGGAAGGCGTTCGTTTCGGAATGCAGCTTCTGCGCTGCCGCGACGTAGAGGTTCAGGAGGCGCGACATCGGCAGGTAGATGTCCTCAACCTCATCCGCGGAGATGCGGTCGATCACACCGGCCAGCTGGTCGACCTCAGGCTCAGAGAGCGTCATCGGTGTGTCGGCGCGGAGTTTCGCCCATTCCTCGCGCGTAAAGATGCGATAGGGCGAGAATTCAAGGCGGGCGCGGGGCCTTATTCGGTTGAGCATCCGGATCATCCCTCAAGTCTGGGATCGCGAGGCCTTTTCCTGAAGGCCCGATTGGCCCATCCTTCCCTCCAGGCGCTTCAGCACCTCGGCAAGCGGAACCTGCCGCGCCTCGAGGAGGACGAGCAAATGATATATGAGGTCGGCGGCTTCTCCCGTCAGCGCCTTATCATCTTCGCCGAGTGCCGCTATGACGGTCTCGACCGCTTCTTCGCCTAATTTCCGAGCGCATTTGGCCGGACCGCCGTCGAGAAGCTGGCGAGTGTAGGACGTATCGCTGCTGGCTTGGCGCCGCGCGGCAATCGTCGCGGCGAGCGATGAAAGTATATCGTCGGCCATAACGGACATGCTCATTTCAAGGCTTTGACGCTATCCTTAGCGGAACTCGCGCCCAAAATCATTCATACGATTGTTTGTTCCCGCTGATTTCGTTGGAAAACGCCTCAGCCGCGCGAACCGAAAATCGCCGATCCTACACGGACATGGGTGGCGCCATGGGAGATCGCGGCCTCGAAATCGGCGCTCATACCCATGCTGAGGCTATGCACACCGATCTCGGCCGCAAATCTCGCCAGAAGCTCGAAATGTGGCTCAGGAGGCTGATCAATGGGCGGAATGCACATCAAGCCCTCGACGCAAAGTCCGAATTCCTCGTGGCACTGCCTGTAGAAGTTCGCCAGTTCGCGAGGCGCGACGCCCGATTTCTGCGGTTCTTCGCCGGTATTGACCTGAATGAACAGCTTGAGCATGCGGCCCTGAAGCGCCATCTCCTCAGCGAGGACGCGTGCAATCTTGGGCCGGTCAACCGTGTGAATCGCGTCGAAAAGTGCGACGGCGTCCCTCGCTTTGTTGGATTGCAGGGGGCCGATGAGATGCAGCTCGATCGCGGAATGAGAATTGCGAAGAGCAGGCCATTTTGCCTTCGCTTCCTGCACGCGGTTTTCGCCAAAGCGAAGCTGGCCGGCTTCGATGACCGGCACAATATTCTCCTCGCCGAACGTCTTTGACACGGCGATAAGGGCCACATCGTCCGGCTTGCGGCCAGCTCGCCGCGCCGCGACGGCGACGCGCTCCCGGATGTTTTCCAGTCTCTGGGCCGCGCTGATGGCGTCTTTCATCCTCGTTCCGCTACAGAGCTAAAGATATTTGTGCCCGCGCTTGAAGCGCAGCTTGACCGCAACCGGCTTTTTCGGCTGGATACGACGCCTCACGTCATCCAGCTTTACGCATCAAACAGAAGATACTGCAATGGTCGCCGAAAGATATAACGCTCCGGATCGCGAAAAACACTGGCGCAAGGTTTGGGATGGCGCCCAGGTCTACCGCGCAGAAGAGAACGAATCGCGACCCAAGTATTACGTTCTTGAAATGTTCCCCTATCCGTCGGGGCGCATCCATATGGGCCACGTCCGGAATTATGCGATGGGCGATGTGGTGGCGCGCTATATGCGCGCCAGAGGCTACAATGTGTTGCATCCGATGGGGTGGGACGCGTTTGGCTTGCCAGCGGAAAACGCGGCGCTGCAAAAAGGTATCCATCCCAAGCAGTCAACCTACGATCACATCGACGCGATGCGCGCCCAGCTCAAAGAGATGGGCCTGTCGCTCGACTGGAGCCGCGAGCTGGCCACCTGCGATCCCGAATATTACGAGCAGCAGCAGCGTCTGTTCGTCGACTTCTTTAACAAGGGCCTGGTTAGTCGCAGGAAGAGCAAGGTCAACTGGGACCCGGTCGAGCACACTGTCCTGGCGAACGAGCAGGTGATTGACGGGAAGGGCTGGCGCTCGGGTGCGCCGGTCGAGCAGCGCGAGCTGGCCCAGTGGTTTCTAAAGATCACCGAATATGCCGATGACTTGCTGAAGGCGCTCGATAGGCTGGATCGCTGGCCCGAGAAGGTACGCGTGATGCAGCGCAACTGGATCGGGCGCTCCGAAGGATTGCTGATGCGGTTTGCCCTCCAAGGCGAGGCTGTCCCGAAGGGGCATGAGACGGTCGAGGTGTTCACGACGCGGCCGGACACGATCTTCGGCATGTCCTTCTGCGCCATCTCGCCAGACCACCCGCTGGCGAAGGCTTTGGCGAAAAAGGACAAAAACCTTCAGGCGTTCATCGACGAATGCCACCGCATGGGGACCTCGACGGAAGAAATCGAGCGCGCCGAGAAGAAGGGCTATGACACCGGGCTGAAGGTAGTGCATCCCTTCCGCAAGAGCTCGAAGTTCCCGGTTTACGTGGCCAATTTCATTCTGATGGACTACGGCACGGGCGCCATTTTCGGCTGTCCGGCGCACGACCAGCGCGACCTGGATTTCGCGCGGAAATACAAGCTGAAGGTCAAGTCTGTCGTTATCCCGGAGGGCGAGGATCCGAAGACCTTCACCATTGGGGACGAGGCCTATATTGGCCCTGGACGCATCGCAAATTCCAGCTTTCTGGACGGAATGACGGTCGAAGAGGCCAAGAACGAAGTCGCCAAGCGTCTTGAGAAGCGCGGCGAGGGCGAGCGCAAGATCAACTACCGTCTGCGCGACTGGGGCATTTCGCGTCAGCGCTATTGGGGCTGCCCGATCCCGATCATCCACTGCGAGAAATGCGGCGCGGTTCCGGCGAAGGAGCTGCCCGTCATGCTGCCGGACGACGTTACCTTCGACAAGCCCGGCAACCCGCTTGAGCGCCATCCGACCTGGAAGCATGTCAAATGTCCTGAGTGCGGTGGAGAGGCGACGCGAGAAACCGACACCATGGATACATTCGTCGATTCCTCGTGGTATTTCGCAAGGTTCTGTTCTCCGCACGCCAAGACGCCAGTCGAGCGGAAGCCAGTCGAATACTGGCTGCCCGTCGATCAGTATATCGGCGGTGTCGAGCATGCGATTCTTCATCTGCTCTATTCGCGCTTTTTCATGCGCGCCATGACCGATACGGGCCACCTGAATATCGACGAGCCCTTTGCCGGCATGTTCACGCAAGGGATGGTTATCCACGAGACCTACCGGGACGAGGACGGAAATTGGATCGATCCGGCCAATGTTCGCATCGAGGGTGAGGGCAACGCGCGCCGCGCGGTCGAGATCGAAAGCGGAGCGCTGTTGACAATAGGTCCGCCAGAAAAAATGTCGAAATCGAAGAAAAACACGGTCGATCCGGTGAGCTTCATTTCGCATTACGGCGCCGACACGATTCGCTGGTTCGTGTTGTCCGACTCTCCGCCTGAGCGCGACGTGCTGTGGACAGAAGAAGGCGTCCAGGGCGCTTGGCGGTTCGTTCAGCGGATTTGGCGCCTGATTGACGAAGCAGCCACGCAAGGCGCTGCAAAGGGCGCAAGGCGGCCGGCGACATTCAGCCCTGAGGCGGATGAACTGCGCCGCGCCGCCCATCGCGCGCTCGAGAGCGTTGGCCGCAGTATCGAAGGCCTGCGCTTCAATACCGCTATTGCAGCGATCTACGATCTTGCCAATAAGTTCGGCGCGGCGCTTCAGAGCCAAAAATCCGCCAAAGACTCAGGTCTTGATTGGGCGATCCGTGAGACAGCGGAGCTGATGACGCAGATGTTTGCGCCGTTCATGCCGCATCTCGCGGAGGAATGCTGGGCGCGTCTCGGCTACCACAGTCTGGTCGCAAAGCAGCCTTGGCCGGAAGCCGAAGAGGCGCTGCTCGTTGACGATAGGATTACCATTGCCGTACAGGTAAATGGTAAGCGTCGGGACGAGTTGCAGATTTCACGCGACGCTTCGAAGGCTGACGTCGAAGCAGCGGCGTTGAATTTGGACGGGGTCAAGCGGGCTATCAATGGGCGTGCGATCAAAAAGGTGATCGTGGTGCCGCAGAGGATCGTCAACGTGGTTGCTTGAGGGGAAAAGGCGTGGGAGCACGGTCCAGGACAATCAAGCTCACCGGCGCAGCCGCCGTCGTCGCGGCTTTCGCTTCTCTTGGCGGCTGCGGCTGGCAACCTCTTTACGGTCCGACGGCGAGTGGCGCGCAGCTTGGCGAGGTCATGCGAACGGTCGACATCTCGCCCGTGCCCGGCCGCGTTGGCCAGCGTGTTCGCAACGAGCTGATCTTCGACACCACGGGCGGTGGCAGGGCAGCGGAGCAGTCGAAATATCGGCTGGACATCGCGCTGCGCGAGTTTGTGCTCAATACGCTCGTCGACGTTACAGGCGATCCGAAATCGCAGACCTATCAGCTCTATACCCAGTTCAAGCTGGTCCGTCTGACCGACAATCAGGTCGTGCTTGAGGGCCGCAGCAATGCGCGGGCCGCCTACGATAAGGTTGATTCGGTCTTCGCTGATATTCGCGCGAAGCGTGATGCCGAGGACCGCGCTGCCCGGACGATCGCCGAAGGGATCCGTACGCGGCTGGCCGCCTATTTCTCAACCAACGCTTAAGACGTGGCGCTTACGTTCGCATCAACCTAAGCGATGGGCGACGTGTGCCTTCGAGAGCGCAAACGGTTTCTCGCTCCGGCAATTCTTTGGTGATCGATGACGTGGCCTTCCAAGCATCGAATGGCACAGATTGCTATCGGCGTGCTCCTGGTCATCGTGGTTCGCGCGCTCTCGGAAATCGCGCGCCTCTATGATCCGGCCGAACCAAGCATCAAGCCCGAATTCTTCGTGTACTATTTCGGCGCAATAGCCGCGGCAGTTGCGGCGATATTTGTGCTTATCCTTCACGCGATCAATCGTAATGGTGCTGCTATTGCGCTTACAGCAGCGACGATAATTGCGCTATTCGTTTACAAGGTCGTGGCGATCATGTGAGGGGATCTGGCGCGGCTGAAGATCATTCGACGAGGACGCCGAACTGATATGCGAACGATGTCATGACTGCGCTGAAGACCACCGAAATTCCCAACTTTCTCAAAGCCAGCGCCGCGAAGACCGACGCTTTTCTTATTCACGGGGCCGACGCCGGTCAGGTATCGGAGCTGGCAAAGTCGATTGCCAGCCGGCTGAGCGAGGTCACTACGCCTCCCGGCGAGATCATCCGGCTTAGCGAGCAGGATCTTGGTCAGGCGCCTTGCCGCCTTGCCAGTGAAGCCCGCAGCCTGCCGATGTTCGGCGGCCGACCGGTCGTTCTCGTCAAGCAGGGGCCGCAACTGACGCCGGCTCTCATCGAAGATCTCCTCGACGGTCCCTCGCTTGCGGCCTATGTCATCGTCGAAGCCGGCAATCTCAAAAAAGACGCCAAGATCCGCCAGATTTTCGAAAAGGCGAAAAATGCCGCTGCCATTGCCTGCTACGGTGCGGACAACCGCAGTCTTCAGCAACTCATTCGCGAAGAGGTACACGCCGCCGGTTTGAGGATCGCTCCCGAGGCAATGCACCGGTTAACTGAACTTCTAGGGGCGGATTGGGCAGTCTCGCGGGCCGAACTCGCCAAGCTCACTCTCTATGTCGCCGGCGAGCCGGAAATCACTGTAGGGCATGTCGAAGCGGTGGTCGGCGACGCCGCAGCCCACGCCTTCGACGCGGCGATAACGGAAACGCTCAGCGGGGATGTAGCAGGTGCCTTACGGCACCTTGATGCCCTTGCAGCCGCCGGGACGCCCGCCATTGTCCTTCTCAACCTGCTCTCGGGGCATTTGCAGAAGCTTCATGCAATCCTGGCGGCGATGGAGCAAGGCGAAAGCTTCGATATAGCGGTCGGGCGAATGCGCCCACCGCTGCATTTCCGTCAGAAGGATGCCATGCGGGCATTGGCCGCGCGCTGGCGCTTGGCCGAGGTTGTTGCTGCGATCGCGGCAGCTAATGAGACGCTACGGCAAACCCGACTGAAGCCCGGCCTTGATCACGAGCTCGTTTCCGATCTTATCTTGCGTCTCAGCAAGACGCGTAAAAGGAGCCCCGCTTAGCGCGGCTGAGTCTTGATCGGGCTTCACGCCACCAGCTTTTTCCTCACAGTCTCGAACTGATCGAGTGTGCGGTAGCGAATGATGATTTCGCCGGCCTCACCCTTGCCAGGCGCGATTTCGACTGCAAGACCGAGCGCATCGGCGATCTCGCGCTCCGCGGCTCGCGTATCGGCGTCCTTCTGCAGGCCGGGGGTGACCGAGCGAGGCGTGCTCGTCTTGCTGTCTTTACGGTCTTGGACGAGGGCCTCGACGTCTCGGACATTGAGCCCCCTTTTGACAATGTCACCTGCGATCTTCTCGGCGTCCTCGCGGCCGACAAGTGCGCGCGCGTGGCCGGCGCTCAGCTCGCCATTGCGCACCATCGTCCGAACGCTGTCGGGCAACTTCAGAAGGCGCAGAGTATTGGCGAGATGGCTGCGGCTCTTGCCGATGATCTGACCGAGCTCCTCCTGCGTGTAATTAAACCGATCGATCAGCTCGCGATAGCCGCTTGCTTCTTCGATGGCGTTGAGATCCGCACGCTGGACATTCTCGATAATCGCCAGCTCGAGCGCTTCCTGGTCCGTCAGTGCACGGACAATCGCGGGGACAAGATGCAGCGACGCGCGCTGCGCCGCGCGCCAGCGCCGTTCGCCTGCGACGATCTCATAGTGATGCCCTCCGCCGAGCGGACGCAGGATGATCGGCTGAACCAGACCCTTCTCGCGGATGGAATTCGCGAGCTCTTCCAACTCCGCCTCGTCGAACGCCTTACGCGGATTGAACGGGCTCGGATTGATCCGATCGATCGGGATCATCCGCTGCTCACCATGGCTCGGAAGCGGCTTCGCAGTCGCCACGCCATTCTGCGCACCAGTTTGCGCGGCCGTCTCGCCGATCAGCGAGGCAAGACCCCTGCCGAGGCGGTTCTTATGTGCCGGTTGCGGAGTGCTCATTGCCATGGTTCCTTGTTGCCCCGTCACCAATGTCACGCCGCCGTCGCGCGACTTTCGCGGTCGATAATCTCAGCCGCGAGATCGATATAGGCTTTGCTGCCCGGACTTTTGTGATCGTAAAGGAGGATCGGCTTACCGTGCGACGGTGCCTCCGCCACGCGGACATTGCGTGGGATAACGGTCGCATAGACCTTATCTCCGAAGAAGCCACGGACTTCGGAAGACACTTCGTCGGCGAGTTTGGTCCGGCTGTCATGCATGGTCAGCACGACGCCATGGATTTCGAGGGTCGGATTGAGGCTGGCGCGGACGAAATCGATCGTTTCCTTAAGCTGCGTGATCCCCTCAAGCGCGAAAAATTCGCATTGCACCGGAACGAGTACAGCATCGGAGGCTGCCATCGCATTCAGTGTCAGGATGTTGAGCGAGGGCGGGCAGTCGATCAGCACATAGCGGATGCGCTCCTTTTGCGGCCGCTCGTGTTCCGAGGCGCGCAAGGAGACGATGGCGTCCCTGAGAAAATAGGCGCGGTTAGGGGCTGACGAGATTTCCGGCTCGAGGCCCGCCAGATCGCGTGTGGCCGGCGCGACGAAAAGGCCGGGCACGATCGGCGTTTCAACCATCGCCTGCTCGAGGGCGGCGGCCCCAGCCAGCACATCATAGGTCGAGACGTGGCGCTGATCTTCGGCGATCCCGAGACCGGTGCTGGCATTGCCCTGGGGGTCGAGATCGACCACGAGCGTTTTCTCGCCGGCCGCCGCAAGAGCGGTCCCCAAGTTGATCGCCGTTGTGGTCTTGCCGACGCCGCCCTTCTGATTGGCGACGGCGAGGACGCGCAATTCAGAGCGTCCATGCGAATGTGCTTTCACCGCGAATTATCCCCCTGTGAGATCAAATTCCTGACCTCGACGATCCAGCCATCTGCGCTCGTACGGCTTGGTATCAGCCTGTCATCAAATTCCCAGTGCCTTTCGGCCTCTCGGATCTCGGCCTCAGCATCGCGGCCTTTCAGGAACAGACCGACGGTATGTCCCGCAAAAAAGCCATGCGCAAGACCGAGCAGATGGCCGAGAGGCGCAAGCGCTCTGCTGGTCACCACATCGGCCGCGCCAATCGCCCCCCCTTGGGCAAGGTCTTCGATCCGCCCTTCGTGAACCTTGACGGGAGCACCCGTACTCCGGGCGACTTCCGACAGAAAAGCGCATTTCCGACTATTCGACTCGATGAGGTTGACGATCCGATTCTCATGATTCGTGAGGAGAAAGGCAATCACAAGTCCGGGGAATCCCCCGCCGCTACCGAGATCGACCCAATACCTCGCATGAGGGGCAAGGGACAGAAGCTGGGCGCTGTCGGCGAAATGGCGATGCCATATGTCGCTAAGGGTCGATGGGGAAACGAGATTGACTGCGCGCTGCCAGCGTGTCAGCAGCTCGGCATAGACGCGGAATTTATCCACAGTTTCACGTGGAACGCCGAAGGCGGAGGCGAAATCTTCGGGGCCGCGAATATGGGACAGCGGCTGCCCCAGCTTGGCGGTTCGCTCGGGCGCCATGTTAGGCCGACCGCCGGACAGGCGCTTTCTTCACATGAGCAAGGATCGACATGAGCGCGGCCGGCGTCATGCCATCGATCCGGCTGGCCTGAGCGAGAGAAGCCGGGCGGTCACGCTCCAGCTTCTGCCGAAGCTCGGTGGAGAGGCCGGCGATTGCCCGATAGTCGACGCCGGGCGGGATAGCGATCGCCTCATCCTTACGATAGGCCTCGATGTCGGACTGCTGGCGCCGTAGATAGATATCATAGATCGCGTCGATTTCGAGCTGGGCGGCGATGGGGGTGGGAATGCGCGCCAGCTCCGGCCATATCGCGGCAAGGCGTGCTATCGTCATCTCCGGAAAAGCGAGCAGCTCGAAAGCCCTCCGGCGGCGGCCGTCCCGATTGATCGCGAAGCCCTTCGCATTCACCTCGTCCGGAGTTGTGAAGAGACTGTGCAGCAGCGACCGCCCCTTCTCGACGGCATCGGCCTTTGCCCCGTAAATCGCTGCACGCTGAGTGCTGACGCAGCCAATTTCCACCCCGGCAGGTGTCAGCCGCGCGTCCGCATTGTCGGCGCGAAGCCGCAGCCTGTATTCGGCGCGCGATGTAAACATGCGATAAGGCTCGGCGACACCGCGCGTGACGAGATCGTCGATCATGACGCCAATATAAGCCTCAGTCCGCGACAGCACGAAATCCTTCGCGCCGCCGCCGGCCTTCAGTGCGGCGTTAATCCCGGCGACGAGCCCCTGCCCAGCAGCTTCCTCGTATCCGGTCGTCCCGTTGATCTGTCCCGCCAGGAACAAGCCTGGCAGCCGCTTCACTTCAAGAGTGGGCAGCAACTCGCGCGGATCGACATAGTCATATTCGATGGCGTAGCCGGGCCGGATGATGCGGACTTTCTCCAACCCCGGAACGGTGCGGATGAAGGCGTCCTGCACCTCTTCGGGAAGCGAGGTGGAGATGCCGTTCGGATACACGGTGTCGTCGTTGAGGCCCTCGGGCTCCAGGAAAATCTGATGGCTCTGGCGCTCGCGGAAGCGGACGACCTTGTCCTCGACCGACGGGCAATAGCGCGGTCCGGTGCCGTGGATCTGGCCGGAATAGATCGGGGCGCGGGCCAGATTGGCCTGGATGATTCGGTGCGTCTCGTTATTTGTATGGGTGATATGGCAGACGGTCTGAGGCGTCGTGATCCGTTCCGTCAGGAAGGAGAATGGAGCAGGCGGCTCGTCTCCAGGCTGCACCGCGAGGCCGCTATAGTCGATCGTCCGGCCGTCCAGCCGCGCCGGTGTTCCGGTCTTGAGGCGGCCCATCCGCACTCCAAGCGCATACAGCCGGTCAGATAGGCCGACGGCCGGCGCCTCGCCTACGCGCCCCGCAGGTACGCGCTTCTCGCCGATATGGATCAGGCCCTTAAGGAACGTTCCCGTGGTGACGATTACTGCCGGTGCACGATGTTCCGTACCGCTCGCGGTCACGATGCCCGCAACCCGGTCCTCCGTTATGATCAGATCTTCGACTGCCTCGGCGATCACATCCAGGTTCGGTGTCGCCTCGATGGCGGCGCGCATCGCCTGGCGATAGAGCTTGCGGTCGGCCTGGGCGCGCGGTCCTTGGACGGCGGGACCCTTGGAGCGGTTCAGCATCCGGAACTGAATGCCGGCCTGATCGGCGACACGACCCATCAGCCCGTCCAGCGCATCGATCTCGCGGACCAGATGCCCCTTGCCGAGCCCGCCGATTGCGGGATTGCAGGACATCTCGCCAATAGTCTCGATTTTGTGGGTGACGAGGGCCGTGCGCGCGCCTATGCGCGCTGCCGCGGCTGCCGCCTCGCAGCCAGCGTGCCCGCCGCCAATCACGATCACATCGTAGCTCATAGGCCGTGTCCCGAAGCCGCCCGGCTCGCAAACTCTGCTCGTTAGGGAAAGTTGGGCGAAAGATAGTCGCTTACAATATTGGCGTCAAAGTCGAACGATCTGATCCACGAGGGCGCCGTCAGTTCTCGATACGCCATTTCGATCCAATCCGATAGGCACTGAAGCCCTCGGCGTTAGCGATTGGCGCTGCAAGATGGAACGCGCGGAAGGCCCGCATCGTTGCTGGACTGACCGCACAGCCGCGATTCTCAATTTCCCAATGCACGGCTTTCATCAAGGTGCCATGCGAGAAGATCGCGGCGGACGGCGCCGTGAGTCGCGCCAGCCGGTCGAGCAGAGTGCGCACGCGACCGATGAGATCCCGATAGGATTCTGCTCCTCCGCCATCGACATAATCCGGATCGGCGGCATCCCAAAAGGCCAACGCCCACGGGGCGCGCTGTGTCGTCGTGGTGTTTAAGCAGCGCTCCCTGGCGAGGTAGGTGAATTCCTGGATCGGCCAGGTCTCGAATGCCACATGCCGGAAGCGCGCCACAGTTGGCTTGGCCGTTTCATGGGCGCGCAGATAAGGCGATGTGATGATCACGGCTGGGGCCGAAGTGAAACTCTCGCTCACAGCCAATGCCTGCGCCCGCCCGCGGTCGGTAAGCGGAATGCTGTGGGTGGCGCTCGTGATTCCCGCCGGCATTCGCGAGGCTTTCACCATGGCGGATGAAGCGGACGATAAGCATGAACACCGCGACTCTCCCCTGACGCTCGATTCTGATGGATGATTAGAAGAGATCGGGACCTAGCTCAAGGCCTAACGCGCTCAGCGCGTTTCATGTGAAACAGCGAGCGTTGCGCGTTACTTCCCGATGCAAAACTCGGCGAAAATCTTGTCGAGGATGTCCTCCACATCGACCCGGCCGGTCAAACGGGCGAGCGCGGTCGCGGCGTCACGCAGGTCTTCGGCCCGCAATTCGAGATCCGCGAATTCGCCGGCGAGGAAGCGGTCGAGCGCGGTGGCGCATCGCTCCAACTCGTGCCGATGCCTCTCGCGCGTGATGGCCGGGCTTTCGCCAATATCCGCCGCCTGACGCACCTCTTCCGCAAGCTCTCCAATCATGCAGTCGAGCCCTTCGCCGGTCTTGACCGAGATCGGCAACGCATCCGTGGGCGACAGCACCTGCACGAGATCGATCTTGTTGACGACGCGGATAACCGGCGTTCCGGCGGTGACCTGCAGGGCGGCGGGATCGAAGCTCGATGGCTCGGTCGCGTCGCCGATCCATAGCACGAGGTCGGCCTTTTTCGCCCGCTCCAAACTCCGCCGGACGCCTTCCCGCTCAATGGCGCCGGCAGCTTCGCGAATGCCTGCGGTGTCCATCAGGATCACCGGAAAACCGCCGAGGTCGAGCCGCACTTCGATGACGTCGCGCGTGGTTCCGGCTTCTTCCGAGACGATGGCGACGTCGCGTCGAGCAAGGGTATTCATCAGGCTGGATTTGCCCGCATTGGGCGGGCCGGCGATCACCACGCGCAGTCCGTCCCGCAGAATTTCGCCGGCGCGCCTGTCAGCGAGATGATCTGCGATCTCCATGCTGAGGCCGTGCACCAGCGACCGCGCGCGCTCGGCGACGGCCTCGGGAACGTCGCCCTCATCAGAGAAATCCAGCTCGGCCTCGATGCTCGCCAGCGCGTCGATCAGCCTGATCCGCCAGCTATCGTAAAGTGCGCCGAGCGTGCCCTCCGACTGCCTCAGTGCTTGCCGCCGCTGCGCCTCCGTTTCCGCGTCGATCAGATCGACAAGGCCCTCCACTTCAGTGAGATCGAGCTTGCCGTTCTCGAAGGCCCGCCGGGTAAACTCGCCCGGCTCGGCTGGCCGGAGCCCGTCGATAGCGCCGAGCACGCGGAAAAGTCCGTCGATTACAGCCCGTCCGCCATGCACATGGAACTCGGCGGTGTCCTCCCCGGTAAAACTTGCGGGTGCGGGGAACCATATAATCAGGCTATGGTCTAAGACTTCGTCCGTGCCGGGATCACGGAGCGCCTTCAGCAAGGCGACGCGCGGACGCGGAAGCGGCCCTGCAAGGCGGCGCAAGGCGTCGCCAGCTTGGGGCCCCGAGATACGAATGACCGCGACGCCGGCCTTTCCGTGACCGCTCGAGAGGGCGTAGATCGTGGCCAAGATCAGAACTCCGGAAGAAGCCGCAATCCGAAAGGAGCATGTCTTGTCCTACAACCGGCTCAGCCAGGAAACCAGCCCCTATCTTCTGCAGCATAAGGACAATCCGGTCCACTGGTGGCCTTGGTCCGAGGAGGCCTTCGCCGAGGCGAAACGGCTCGACAAGCCGGTGCTGCTCTCGGTCGGCTATGCCGCGTGCCATTGGTGCCACGTCATGGCGCATGAAAGCTTTGAAGATATAGGCACAGCCGCGGTGATGAACGAGCTGTTCGTCAACATCAAGGTCGATCGCGAGGAGCGCCCCGATGTCGACGCACTCTACATGAACGCGCTGCATCAGCTCGGAGAGCAGGGCGGCTGGCCGCTAACCATGTTCCTGACGCCGGACGGTGAGCCGTTCTGGGGCGGCACGTATTTTCCCAAAGAACAGATTTACGGCCGCCCGGCCTTCACCCATGTGCTCCGCGAGATCAGCCGCATCTATCGCGAGGAGCAGGGCAAAGTCCGGCAGAACGCGGATATGCTGCGCGCTGCCGTCCAACCCAGGCCGGCGCCGCAAAACGAGGACAATCTCAACGAAAACACGCTCGCCGATCTTGCTGCGCGACTGTCGCGCGCACTCGACCCGATCAATGGCGGTCTTATCGGCGCGCCGAAATTCCCGAACTGCGTCATCCTGGAGTTCCTGTGGAAGCTCGGCCTGCGGCGTGGCATCGCGCCGTGCATCGAAGGTGTCGAAAAGGCGCTCATCCATATCTCGCAAGGTGGCATTTACGATCACCTTGGTGGCGGCTATGCGCGCTATTCGGTCGATGAGCGCTGGTTGGTGCCGCATTTCGAGAAAATGCTCTACGACAATGCGCTGCTCGTCGATCTGATGACCGAGGTCTGGAAGGAGCGGCGGCATCCGCTGTTGCAGCGTCGCGTGGCCGAGACGGTCGGCTGGCTGCTGAGGGAGATGGCAGCGCCAGACGGCGGCTTTGCCTCGTCATATGATGCCGATTCCGAGGGCGAAGAGGGCAAGTTTTACGTCTGGAGCCGGGGGGAGATTGTCGACATCCTCGACGCGGACGACGCGGCGTTCTTCTGCGAGATCTATGATGTGACGGAAGACGGCAATTGGGAGGGGGCCAACATTCTCAACCGGCTTCGACGTCTGGAGCTTTTGTCGCCGGCGGAGGAAGAAAAGCTCGCGGAACTGCGCGCAAAGCTGTTCGAAGCGCGCAAGTCGCGCACCCGGCCGGGGTGGGACGACAAGGTCCTCGCAGACTGGAACGGCCTGGCGATCGCGGCTCTCGTCAATGCTGGGGAGGCTTTCGGTCAGCAATCCTGGACTGAGGCGGCATCCCGCGCCTATGGCTTCGTCAGGGACAGGATGAGTCGCGATGGCCGGCTCATGCATAGCTACCGTGACGGCCAGGCGAAGACACCCGCCGTGGCCAGCGACTATGCCAATATGATCCGGGCGGCAGTCGCGCTTTATCTCGCGAGTGGCGATGAGACCCAGCTACGCGATGCGCGGGACTGGGTCGAGATCATGCGCACGCAATATTGGGCCGAGCCGCAAGGCGGATACTACCTTTCCGCGGCCGACACCGGCGATATCATTATCCGCACACTCTCGGCGCGGGACGATGCCACGCCCAATGCGAACGCTGTGATGCTCGGCAATCTGGTAGCGCTTTACCTCATTACAGGGGAAACCTCCTATCGCGACAGTGCCGAAGCGATGCGAAAGGGCTTCTCCGGCGAGGCGTTCCGTTTTGCAAGCCTGCATACAGGTTTCTTCAGTGCCCTCGCCGATCATCTGCGGCCGCAGCATATTGTCGTCATGCGCGGGGCCGGCGATGATACGATGCGCGGCGCGCTTCGAGAGATATCGTTGCCCGGGACCGTAATAGAGTGGATCTCGGAGGAAGCGTCACCGGCGCAAAGTTCTCCGGCTTTCGGCATGCGGGCCGTCGGCGGAAAAACGACTGCTTACGTGTGCATCGGACCGCAATGTTCGCCGCCGGTTACCGAGGCGGATGCTCTGCTTTCTGCCTTGCGCAGCTCCCGCATTCCTCTTGTGCAATTAGGAGGTAGCGGTGCCCGCTTGTGAACTTGACCACCTTGTCGTCGCCGCGGCGTCACTCGACGAAGGAGCCCGTTTCATCCGCGAACGTCTTGGCGTCGACATCCCCATGGGCGGACGGCACGAGCTGATGGGCACACATAACCGCCTGATGCGCGTCGGGCAGAACAGCTATCTTGAGGTGATCTCGATCGATCCCGCGGCCGCGGCACCCCCACGTCCGCGATGGTATGAGCTGGACGATCCCACCATGCGCGCGCGCCTTGCCGAAGGCCCGCGTTTGATCACCTGGGTGGCGCGGACCTCCGACATCGTGGCGACCGTGCAATCCACGGCTGTTTCGCTCGGGGCGATCTTGCCTGTCAGCCGGGGCGAGCTGAGTTGGCATCTCACTGTGCCCGAGGACGGCCATCTGCCGGGTGGCGGCGTAATCCCACATCTGATCG
Source organism: uncultured Alphaproteobacteria bacterium (assembly GCA_963798805.1). GTDB lineage: Bacteria > Pseudomonadota > Alphaproteobacteria > Rhizobiales > Rhodomicrobiaceae > CAVZCK01. The sequence goes on along the minus strand of CAWCVC010000008.1, from coordinate 22,597 downwards.
AGTGGGACGGTGGCGTGCGGCCGTGGGAGAACATGGCTGAGCTTGGATGCGAGCTCGAGGAGCTGACGCTCGGCTCTCCCGATTCGGTCGCGCTGAAGGATGCGCTCGGCACGCTTTGCGCCCGCCCCTTCAGCCGGATTTCGATCGCAAAGGCGGCCGAGCCCGTGCTCTCGGCGCGGATCAGGACTCCCACCGGATCGGTGACGATTTAGGCGATCAACGCGCCGGGCGCCTGACCGACTCCCAAAGGAAGGCGACACGGCTGAGGGTGACGTCGCCGTAATGCTCGGCGGCGGTTGCGCTCGGTTTGCCTCCGAGGCGCTGATAGAAGGCACAGGCGGACTCGTTCTCCGCGAGCGCCCAGACGATAAGGCTGCGCCGGCCCTTCAGCTCGAGAGCGCGCCGGGCGGCATTGAACAGCTTCTTGCCGAAGCCGAGGCCCTGAAATGTGGGCGCCAGATAGAGCTCGAAAATCTCACCAGTTCGATGGCCTGACAGCGCGCGCGCCGCGCCAAAAGACGCGTAGCCCTGAACGGTGCCGCCGAACAGAAGCAGCAGCATTCCCGAACCCGGCCGCCGCAAGGATCGCGCCCACCAGGCTGGGCCACGGCGAGCGATCATCTTCTCCAGATGCAGGTGCGGAATGATGCCCTGATAGGTCGAGCGCCAAGCCTCTTCGTGGACGCGAGCAATGTCCGCCGCATCGCTCCGTGTTGCCTCTCGAATGTGAATACGCTCACCGCTCATACTGAAATTATAGGCACGGAATTGCGCCATTGCGAGGGGCAAGTTTTGTGGTCAGTTGTATTTGACCGCTTGACTACTTGTCGTGCGCAGACCTGACGATCTGATGGACGAAGTCGAGCTTTTCAGCGGCGCGAGCCGAGACGACGAAGGGGTAGAAATCCGACAGCCCCATGCTTCGATTTAAGCTGTTGATGGCGAGCGCAAGCGGGATCCAGCGATCGATCAGCGATTTCGCGCCGGGCGCACGGTAGGGATCGCCGGGCCACGACGAAAACCAGGAGCGGCCAGCGGCTTTTCCGTAGGGCAGACGTGGCTCCAAGCGGTAATCGCCGGCGGTCTCGAGCGCGTCGACCATGTGCAGATAGTGCGCCCAGCTTTCTGCCCAGTCCTCCCATGGGTGGGCAGTTGCATAGGCCGAGATGTAGTTTTGCGCCCAATCCGGTTTCGGCCCCTGCTGGTGATAGGCCGCAAGCGCCTGGGCGTAATCGGCGGTCTCGTCTCCGAAAAGTTCGCGAAAGCGAGCGAGCGAAGGGCTGTCTGCGACCAGGGCCAGCCAATAATAATGACCGCTCTCATGCCGGAAGTGGCCGAGAAGCGTCCGGTAAGGCTCATCGAATTGCTCACGAGTACGCTCGCGCACGGCGGGGTCGGCTTCGGCGACATTGAGCGTGATCACCCCATTCTCATGACCTGTCTTCGCGTCGGCGAGAATGTCGAAAGCAAGGGGGGGGACGCCGTTGTTCTCGCCGGCGCGCTTCACCGGAAGTCCTAGCTTCCGGAGCTCGTAAATCAGCCTTCGTTTCGCCTTTTCGAATTCGAACCAGCGCTCCAGATTGCCTGGCACGCTGAGGTCGGGAATGGTGCGATTGAGACCGCAGCTCAGGCATAGGGAGCCGCTCTCTTGCGCTGGGACCAGCCAGTTGCAGACCTGGTGGCTGTAATTGGCGCAATAGACCTTTCGCCCGTCGCGCTCCGACTTGGTGGTGAGCTTGCCGTCGCTGGCCGGGTAAAGCGGCTTCATCGTCAAGTCTGCGGGGTCGAAGCCGAGCGCTGTCCCGCAATTTTCGCAGACGACATTGTCGAAATAGACGGGCCGACCGCAGTTGCCGCAAGAAAAAACTCGCATGAAATCCCCGCCAATCTGAATATTAGGGCCGAGGCCCAGGCAGGCGCGTAAACGGTCGGGACGATGGCGCGGTTCCCGCGTGAACGGCTTACCGCAGCGCGTGCTTTTTCGCCCGCGCTCCAACCAGCCTGAGGCGTAGCGCGTTGAGCTTGATGAACCCGGCGGCATCGCGCTGATCGTAGGCCACAGCACCCTCCTCGAAGGTCACAAGATCCTGGCTGTAGAGCGAGTATGGGGTTTCACGTGAAACCACCGCGGCCGAGCCCTTGTAGAGCTTCAGGCGGACTTTGCCGGTCACGTATTCCTGCGATTTGTCGATCAGCGCTTGGAGCATTTCGCGCTCGGGCGAGAACCAGAAGCCATTGTAGATCAACTCGGCATAGCGGGGCATCAGCTCGTCCTTCAGATGCGCAGCACCACGGTCGAGCGTGACGCTCTCCATGCCGCGGTGAGCGGTGAGGAGGATGGTCCCGCCGGGTGTCTCATAGACGCCGCGCGACTTCATGCCGACATAGCGGTTCTCGACGAGATCGAGGCGGCCGATGCCATGAGCACCGCCGAGCTCGTTGAGCTGGGTCAGGAGTGCCGCGGGAGAAAGCGGCTCGCCGTCGACACTGACGGCATCTCCGCGCTCGAATCCGATCTCGACATATTGCGGCTTGTCCGGAGCATCCTCAGGATCGACCGTGCGCTGATAGACGAATTCGGGACATTCCCGCGCCGGGTCCTCCAGCAGCTTCCCTTCCGAAGAGGTGTGCAGCAGATTGGCGTCGACCGAGAATGGCGCTTCGCCGCGCTTATCCTTCGCCACCTGAATCTGGTTCTTCTCGGCGAAGTCGAGCAGTGCATTGCGACTCTTAAACTCCCATTCTCGCCAAGGTGCGATCACCTTGATGTTCGGCTCGAGCGCATAATAGCTCAGCTCGAAGCGGACCTGATCGTTGCCCTTGCCGGTCGCGCCGTGACAGACGGCGTCAGCCCCTGTCTCGCGGGCGATCTCGATCTGGCGTTTGGCGATCAGCGGCCGAGCGATCGAGGTACCGAGCAGATAGACGCCTTCGTAGAGCGCATTGGCGCGGAACATCGGGAAAACGTAATCGCGCACGAACTCCTCGCGGAGATCCTCGATAAAGATCTCCTTGATGCCCAGCATCTCGGCCTTTCGGCGCGCGGGCTCCAGTTCCTCGCCCTGACCGAGGTCCGCAGTGAAGGTCACCACCTCGCAGCCATAAGTTACTTGCAGCCATTTCAGGATGATCGAGGTGTCGAGGCCGCCGGAATAGGCGAGCACGACTTTTTTTATCTCGGACATGGGCGCATTTGCTCCTGTTCTCTGCCGCGCGTTTATAGGAGGGCGGGAGCGCCAGCCGCAAGAGATTTGCCGGGGCGCCGCGCCCGGTTCTTCTTTCCCGCCGGGCTCGGCTTTATCATGGGCTAGAGCGACCAAGGAGATTCCAATGCCCAAGCTCGAATTCTGGTATGAATTCGCCTCAAGCTACTCGTACCTCGCAGCGATGCGGATTGAAGACCTTGCCGGCTCGCATGGCGTTACCTTGGAATGGCGGCCGTTTCTTCTCGGGCCGGTCTTCCAAGCGCAGGGCTGGAACGATACACCGTTCCGCCTCTATCCAAAAAAGGGTGATTACATGGTCCGCGATATCGAGCGAATAGCGGCGGCTCGCGGGCTCCGGTTTCGTTTAACTCAGAAATTTCCGCAAAACGGGGTCTATGCTGCCAGGCTCGCTATGATCGGGGCCGAGGAAGCCTGGGCGCCGGCATTCACGCGAGAGATCTATCTGATGCAGTTCCGCGATGGGATGGACATTTCTGATCAGGCGGTTCTTGAGAAAGCGCTGTCCGCGGTAGGCCAGGATCCGACGATCTTGATGGCGAGAGCGCAGGATCCGGCGGTGAAGGATGCTCTGAGAAAGCAGACGGCCGAAGCGCAAGAGCTCGGCATTTTTGGCGCACCGACATTCATGACCGAAGATCACGAGTTGTTCTGGGGCGATGACCGGCTTGAACAGGCCCTGGACTGGTCGCTTCAACGCGCGGGCGAGAGAGCCTTAGCGTAACTACTCATAAGCGATGGCCGGGATGCTCGCGCCAAAGATGCCGTGCTAGGCGTGGAAGCTCTATGAAGGAGCGAGTCATGCGTTTTTCGATGAGAGTAACTGTCGCCCTCGTGATGGCGGGAATTGCGCTACCGATCCCCGGAAGCGCCTTCGCGGCAGCTTCAGAATGCAAGGGATTGGATAAGTCCGGCTGCGACGGTCAGAGCGGATGTTCCTGGGTGAAATCCTATAAAACCGCAAAGGGGAAGCAAGTCTCGGCTTTCTGCCGAAAGAAGCCGGAACGGAAAAAATCGACCCAGGCGGCAGTTGCGCCGAAAGGTTGAGGGCATCAGTCCCCGGCCATCGCGCTGCGCCGGATCTACTCGGTTAGAGCGGTGGACCCAAATTGGAATTGGAAGCGCCGCTCTACTTGTTTTGTTTTGGCATCGGACCGAAAACCGCTTCGCACTTTTCGGTCCGATGCTCTCTAACGCTCTCGCCGGCCCAATACGGAATGGTGAGCAGATGGGTCCCGTTTGCCTTAGGCCACGAACCGCCAGACGTCCATGGCCGTGGGGGCGGAGGCCATGAATGCCGCCGAGATCGTTATCATCGCTGCGCAAGCCGTGAGGGCTGATGGCAGCGCTTTGAGAGCATCGTTCGAACTCACCGCCGACGCTGGTCTGCGGTTGGCAGCGCCGGAAAGCCTTTCGGCCCCCGATAAGGAAGCAATTGCGTTTCGGCCGGAGCCGGCAAGAAATACCCTTGGTTGCCTGTCCAATGCTGACCGCCAGGAAGGAACTGCATCATAGGGTTCAAGGCTTGCCATGCCATCATGCTGCGCATGAGGCGCTCCAGCGCGAGCAGGTAGCTGAGTTGGAGAAAGAACTTGTAGATCTCCGTCCATGCACGAGAGAGGGTTTTCGTGCCGGCGAGCAAAGCATTTCGGGTGACGTAAACAAGGTAGTCGGCAAGATCGTCAGGCAGGGATCCCGTAGTGTCTTCGCGACCGCCGTCAAGAGCCGCTGGTGTGAACGGCGCCAGTATATGAAAGGGATCGGCCAAGCAGCGTCCGAAACCGAAATCCACCCCGACCATAGAGCCTGCCATCGTCCTTCACCGTCCGCAAAATCTGATACGGTAAATTTCTAGCAGGCTGGATATTGCGCTGCAACAACAATTTTTGCGGCGCAATATGCTTGCCGAAGCCATCTCGCGGACGGTTTTGCGCTCGCGTCTACCAATCGCCATGCGTTTTTGAGATCGGCACCCACACCGTGCTCTCCGGTTGGATAACGACCTGCTCGCGGACATATCTCTGCAAGGGGGGATGATAGATGGCGATATTTTTATATTGGTGAAGCAGGATACGTTTTTTCACGTAACCATAGACAGGCTGCGCCCGGACTTTCCAGCGCTTGCCCGGTGAGACCAGCACCCTCTTGTGGACCCAGACGGTTTTCGATGGGATACGCACCTTGCACATGATATAATGGCCATCGACCCAGCGCTTCTCCCAAAGGGTGCGGCTCCTGATCCGCTGGCGCACTTTGATGGTCTTGTAGACCGCAGGTCTTTCACGCCATTCGACGCCGCCATCCAGGAGCACCCGCCGGGTTGCCCAGCCGTAGAGCGGCGGCACGCGGTCGATCTCATAAACGCCCGGCGCGTAAGTGATGCGGCGTTCGAAGACGCGGTGGATAGGCGGCGCTGGTGCTTCCTCATAGCATTGGCCGGTGCAGCCACGCTCGCCAGCCTGCGATACGCCCGCCGGCAAGAAGGCAAAGAAGATCGCCGCCGAGGCAATGATTCGAAAACTCCAAGACAAACGCATAGCACGCAACTCCCCATGTGCCTTGTGTACGAGCCGCCCTGCCAGGTGAACGGTGCCGGGCCGGATTCTCCGATGCCCCACGCCGCTCGACCGAAGCTGATGCGACACTGTCAACAATCGTCCGAAATGCTTAAGAACACGTCAAAGCCAAACGCGGCACTTCGATGCGCGTTCCGGTTGGCCGTTGCACAATTGCCGCTGGCGCGCCATGTGAACGCGGCAAAAACTCTCAGCGAGCGTTTATGACGGCCCCGGTAACGATCTATACGACGATGTTCTGCCCCTATTGTACAGCAGCAAAGCGCCTGCTCGCCAGGAAGGGCGTCGAGTTTACGGAAATCGATGTCACACTGGACCCTGCCAGGCGTGAGGAGATGCGAGAGCGTGCGTGCGGCGGCTGGACGGTGCCGCAGATCTTTATCGGGCCGCGCCATGTCGGCGGCAGCGACGAGTTACATGTGCTGGAGGCGAAGGGCGAACTGGACGCTCTGCTCGCGGGATGAGAGAATGATCGCTGGTCAAGCGGAAAATATGTCATGAATTGGGTGCCAAAATTTCGTGCCGCTATGGTGCAGCTCTGCTCGAGCCGGGAGATTGCGTCGAACGTGGCATTCGCCGGCGATTTGATCCGTGCCGCTGCCGCGGATGGGGCGGGTTATATTCAGACGCCGGAGAATACGGCCCTGATGGAGCTGAATTCAGAGCGGCTCTTCGAGCGCGTCAAACCGGAGGCCGATACCGAAGCTCTCGCAGCTTTCGCGGAGCTGGCGCGCGACTTGAAGGTCTGGCTGCATATCGGCTCGGTCGCAATCCGGGTCGGCGAACGGAAGGCCGCCAACCGGGCTTATGTCTTTGCGCCCGATGGATCGATAGCTGCGCGCTATGATAAGATCCATATGTTCGATGTGGATCTTCCGAGCGGCGAACGGTATCGCGAGTTCGAAGAACTATGCGCCGGGTTCGATCGCGGTTGCGTTGCGCTTGCCCTGGGGCGTCCTGGGCATAACCACGTGCTATGACCTGCGGTTTCCGGAGCAATATCGCGCCGTAGCTCAGGCCGGCGCCGATTTCCTGACCATGCCGTCAGCCTTCACAAGACAGACCGGCGAAGCGCACTGGCATGTGCTTCTGCGCGCCCGCGCGATCGAAAACGGTTGCTTCGTCTTTGCCGCTGCACAGACCGGCGTGCATGAGAACGGGCGTACGACTTACGGCCATAGTCTGATCGTGTCACCATGGGGCGAAGTGCTGGCTGATGCCGGAGAGGAGCCGGGCTTCGTCGCTGCCGATATCGAGCTTGCGGAGGTTACAGCAGCGCGCAGCCGAATTCCGACGCTTTCCCATGTTCGGCCGTTCGAGGTGCGCCTCTTGGGTCCCACAGCGCCGGTTGAACCGGCCGAGGCTGGCGCATGATCAAATATGCCCTCAGATGTGCGCAAAGCCACGAGTTCGAAGCCTGGTTTGCTAGCTCCTCCGCCTATGAAAGCCAAGCCGAAGCGCGTCAGGTATTCTGCCCCGTCTGCGGCGTCGACCGGGTCGAGAAGGCCCTAATGGCGCCCAATATCCTATCCGGCGAGAGTCAGAAGCAACTGATTGCGACGCCTCCTGCAGAAGACAGCACGAAACGAGAGGTTCTGGAGTTGATGCGCAAGCTGCGGAGCCTCATCGAGCAGAATTCGGAGTATGTCGGTCCGCAGTTCGCGGCCGAGGCGCTGAAGATCCACTACGAAGAGCAGGATGCGCGCAGCATATATGGCGAAGCATCGGAGGAGGATGTCCAGGAACTCCGTGAGGAGGGAGTGGAATTCTATCCGCTGCCAATCCTCCCCGAGGATCACAACTGATCGCGGCCGCGCCGCTGTCGGGCCGTTCAGCCGCCGTTTCGAACCTCTTGCCTTGCCGACGCTAGGCGATCGGCTTTATCGCCGAGGCCATATAATTCACGCTAAGATCGCCGCTGAGCTGCCAAACCCCTCTGATTGGGTCATAGCTTAGCCCCCGCTCGTCACGCGGCTCCATGCCAACCCCCAGCAGCTTGTCCCGCAGCTCTTCCGGCGTAATGAAGCGGCTCCATTCATGCGTTCCCTTAGGCAGCCATCCCAGCACGTATTCCGCGCCGATGATGCCGAGCGCGTAGGATTTCGGCGTGCGGTTCAGCGTCGAGACGATGAGCAGGCCGTTCGGCTCGAGCAAACCGGCGCAACTCTCAAGAAATGCCGAGATGTCCGGGACGTGCTCGACGACCTCCAACGCGGTCACGCAATCGAAACGCCGGCTACGCTCCAAAAGGTCTTGCGTCGTTCCCATGATGTATTCGATGTCCAGCTCTTGGGCTGCAGCGTGGGCGCGCGCTGCTTCGATTGTTTCAGGCGATGGATCGAGGCCCGTTACGGTCGCACCGAGGCGCGCCAGCGGTTCGGCGATCAGCCCCCCGCCACATCCGACGTCGAGCAGCCGCAGTCCGTTGAGCGGCTTCGGCGTCCGGTGATTTTTGCCTATATGGGCGAAAATTTTTTCCCGAACATAAAAAATCCGGGCGGGGTTGATCTGGTGAAGTGGCCGGAACTTGCCTCGCGGGTCCCACCACTCTTTTGCAATGTCTCCAAAGCGTTTGACCTCGTTATTATCCACAATCTTGATCATCGAAACTTATTCCCGCGGAGCCGACATTTGCGAGGTCAGCGACGGCCTTTGGGACTTCCACCCGCGCCGTTCTGTTTGCCGAAAGGCTCCCCAGGCTTTATAAGCATGACGCGGCGTATTTACCAATTCGCATGGCCGACGTCAGGCCTTCTCAAAGGAGATGTGAGACACAGCACTCCGCATCGCTTACGCACGCGGCGCGGGCCGTCTCGGGACAAACAATCGCATGGCCGTCTTGGTGATGAAATTCGGGGGGACGTCGGTGGCGGACCTCGACCGGATTCGGAACGTCGCACGCCACGTGAAGCGTGAGGTCGACGCCGGCCACCAATGCGCAGTCGTAGTATCGGCGATGGCAGGCCATACCAATCAGCTCGTGACGTGGACGCGTGAAGCCTCGTCCATGCACGACGCCCGGGAATATGACAGCGTGGTCGCGTCGGGGGAGCAGGTTACCTGCGGGTTGCTGGCCATCGTGCTCCAGTCGATCGGCGTTCAAGCACGTTCATGGCTGGGCTGGCAGATCCCGATTAAGACGGACAACGCCCACGGCGTTGCCAGGATTGTGGATATCCCGGCGGGCGAGCTTAAGGAGCGGCTTGGCCGCGGCGAAGTGGCCGTCATTGCGGGTTTCCAGGGCATCAGCCCGAATGGGCGGATCACAACTCTGGGCCGCGGCGGTTCCGATACCAGCGCCGTCGCGATCGCCGCCGCTTTGAGGGCGAACCGCTGCGATATCTACACGGATGTCGACGGCGTCTATACAACGGACCCGCGGATTGTGCCGAGGGCCAAACGTCTCGATAAGATTTCTTATGAAGAAATGCTCGAGATGGCCTCGCTTGGTGCTAAAGTTCTGCAGACGCGTTCTGTCGAGCTGGCAATGGTTCAAAGGGTGCCCGTTCAGGTGCGCTCAAGCTTTGATGCGCCTGAAGCCTGCCCTGCCTACAGCGACAATGGCCCGGCGCCGGGCACATTGGTGTGTGACGAGGAAGATATCTTGGAACAGCGTGTCGTGAGCGGAATTGCCTATGCCAAGGACGAGGCGAAGGTCACGCTTCTTCGCGTCGCCGACAAGCCCGGTGTCGCCGCTCAGGTGTTCGGCCCTCTGTCCGAGGCCAACATCAATGTCGATATGATCGTTCAAAACGTTTCGCACGACGGCCGCTTCACCGACATGACCTTTACCGTGCCGGCCGCGGATCTCGATCGCGCCATGCTGGTGCTCGAAAAAGCAAAAGAGCAAATCGGTTACTCCGATTTACGCGGCGCGACAGATATAGTAAAAGTTTCTGTTATCGGCGTGGGAATGAGAAGTCATGCGGGCGTTGCCGCCCAAATGTTTAAAGCGCTTGCAGAAAAGGGTATAAATATTGAAGCGATCTCGACTTCCGAGATCAAGATCAGTGTCCTGATAGATTCTGCCTATGCGGAGCTTGCGGTTCGCACGCTCCATTCGCTTTACGATTTGGATGCGGCCTGACTGGCGCAAAATCCGCGATGGCTAATAATAAATATACGCACCAAGAAATCAGCCTGCGAGATGCAGACGCGGGAGGGACCAGGCGGATGCCCTGGACATCGAGCGCACCGCGAGTGCTGTTAAGGCAGTTGCGCGAAGTGATGGCACGGCCGGGCACCGGTCAGGCCAAGAAAGAAGATATCCAAGCGCGGCTCGACCGTATTGTGCGCCTGATCGCCGCCAATATGGTGGCGGAGGTGTGTTCGATCTATGTGCGCCTGCCCGATGGCTCCTTCGAACTGTTCGCAACCGAAGGATTGCGGAAAGAAGCTGTCCACGATACGCATCTGAAGCCGGGCGAGGGCCTTGTCGGCCTCGTAGCGCGGACCGGCGACCACCTCAATCTGCCCGATGCGATGTCGCATCCGGCCTTCTCTTACCGGCCGGAAACGGGTGAAGAAATCTATCATTCCTTCCTTGGCATGCCGATCGCCCGCGGCGGACGCACAATCGGTGTCTTGACCGTGCAGAACGCGATCGCGCGGACCTATTCCGAGGAAGAAGTCGAAGTTCTCCAGACGATTGCCATGGTGATGGCCGAGATGATGGCCAATCTTCTGGAGAGCTTCGATGTGGCGACGGCGGAGGCACGCCGCACCCAGAGCCAGACTATCAAGGGCATCGTCATGTCCGATGGCATCGCTCTCGGTCATGTGGTGCTGCACGAGCCGCGGGTTACCGTCACCAAGCTTTTCGCCGAAGACATTCAGGAGGAGCAGGCGCACCTCGACGCTGCGCTCATCAAGCTGCGCGAAATCGTCGATACTATGCTGTCAGACACCGAAATTGCGCGTGGCGGCGAGCATCGGGACGTTCTCGAAGCCTATCGCATGTTCGCTCACGATGCCGGCTGGGTGCGGCGTTTGCATGAGGCGATCGCTGCCGGTCTGACCGCCGAAGCGGCGGTCGAGAAGGTTCAGAGCAATCAGCGTGCACGGACGATGCGCCAGGGTGATCCATTCTGGCGCGAAAGGCTGCACGATCTGGACGATCTATCGAACCGGTTGCTGCGCCTGCTTACCGGGCGTGCAGGCACCGCCGCTGACACTGATCTGCCGCGCGACACGATCCTCGTCGCCCGTAATATGGGGCCGGCCGAGCTTCTCGATTATGACCGCAAGCGGGTTCGCGGCTTGGTGCTAGCGGATGGCGGCGCTATGAGCCATGTGGCGATCGTCGCCAAGGCCCTTGGCATCCCGGCCATCGGCTATGCGGTCGACGTGCTGGAAGAGGTTGACCCGGGCGATCCGGCCGTGCTTGACGCGGACTCTGGCGTTTTCCACGTCCGACCGTCGCTCGAAGTCATCCGGGCCTATGCGGATAAAGCGCGATTCCGTGCACGGCGCCAGGCGCAGTACGAGAAGCTGCGCGATACGCCCGGCGTCACGCGGGACGGGCAGCGTGTCCTTCTGAACATCAATGCCGGCCTCCTGGTCGATCTTCCGCATCTGTCGCAGGCCGGCGCGGACGGTATCGGCCTTTACCGGACCGAGCTGGAATTCATGGTGGCCTCGACATTTCCGCGCATCCAGCAGCAGACGGAGATGTATAAGAAGGTAGTCAATGCTGCGGAGAACAGGCCGGTTGTGTTCCGCTCGCTCGATGTCGGCGGCGACAAGATTCTGCCTTATCTGCACTCCATGCCGGAGGAAAATCCAGCACTAGGCTGGCGCGCCATCCGCATTGCCCTGGATCGGCCGGGCCTCTTCCGTACCCAAATCCGGGCCTTGCTCTCTGCTTCCGCCGGTCGTGAGCTGCGGCTGATGCTGCCCTTCCTGACGCAGGTTTCGGAGTTCGTCGAGGCCCGCAAGCTGATCGAGAAGGATCTCGCGCATCTGCGTCGGCATCACCGGCCGGGGCCGTCGAAAATCGCTCTCGGTGCGATGATCGAGGTACCGGCGATGCTCTGGCAGCTCGACGAACTGCTTTGTCGGGTCGATTTCATTTCGGTCGGCAGCAATGACCTTCTGCAATTCCTCTTCGCCGCCGACAGGGGGAATAACCGCGTCAGCAACCGTTTCGACGTGCTCTGCCCTGCCGCGCTACGGGTGCTGCGCGATATCGTCGTGCAGGCCGGGAAACACGATGTCCCGGTCACGCTCTGCGGCGAGATGGCAGGGCGCCCGATCGAGGCGCTCGCTCTGATCGGCCTCGGCTATCGGTCGATCTCCATGGCCCCTGCTTCCGTGGGTCCGATCAAGGCCATGATCCTCGCCACAAACGCCAGCGAAATTCAGCGCTACGTGCTTGACCTCGTCGAGCATGGCAGGGAAGACATTCGTCAACGCCTCGCAGACTTTGCGCGCGCACACGATATTCCACTTTAGCTGGGCTTGAGCTCACCTCGATCTGCACAGACAGCGCCGGTTCCGCGTGAGCCCGCCGCGGCTCCGACTGGCTCTCAGGCCAAGCCCGAATCCCATCAGGACAGAAATGACCAAAGTGCCAAAAGAGAAGCTCGACCGGCTCGTTGCGCGCTGGCAGACGATCCAGACGCAGCTTGCTGAAGGACCGGACCAGGAGATCTTTGTCCGGCTGTCGAAGGAATTTGCCGAGCTCGATCCGGTCGTGGCTATCGTCCGTCGGCTTCGCTCCGCTGAGGAAGAGCTTTCAGGACTCCGCTCGATTGTTGACGATCCGGCATCCGATCGTGAGATGGTCGACCTCGCCTACACAGAGATGCCGGACGTGCAGGAGCGCATCGACTCGCAGATTCACGAGATCCGCATCGCCCTGCTGCCAAGGGACGCCGCCGATGAAAGAAGCGCGATCATCGAAGTCCGGGCGGGAACCGGCGGTGAGGAAGCGGCTCTGTTCGCCGGCGATTTGTTCCGCATGTATCAGCGCTATGCGGCCCTGAAGGGTTGGAAGGTTCAGATCATCTCTGAGAATGAGACCGGCAAAGGCGGCTACCGCGAAGTGATCGCCAATATCACCGGCAAAGGTGTATTCGCGCGGCTGAAATTCGAATCCGGCGTCCACCGCGTTCAGCGCGTGCCCGAGACGGAGGCAAGCGGACGGATTCACACCTCGGCTGCCACGGTTGCGGTGCTCCCGGAGGCGGAGGATGTCGACATCGACATCCGCCCCGAGGATCTCCGGATCGACACGATGCGCTCCTCGGGTGCCGGAGGACAGCACGTCAACACCACTGATAGCGCCGTGCGCATTACGCATATTCCGACGGGAATCGTCGTCACGTCGAGTGAGAAGTCGCAACACCAGAACCGGGCGCGCGCGATGCAGGTGCTGAGGGCGCGGCTTTACGATATGGAGCGCACCAAGATCGCGGAAGCCCGCGCCGCCGAGCGCAAGGGCCAGGTCGGCAGCGGCGACCGTTCGCAGCGCATCCGCACCTATAACTTCCCGCAAGGACGTGTGACCGACCACCGCATCAATCTCACCCTCTACAACCTGCCCCAGGTGCTTCAGGGAGAAGCGCTCGATGAGTTGATCGACGCGCTGACGACCGATTTCCAGGCAAGCCAGCTCGCAACGATCGAAAATCTGGCCGATGCCTGAGCCAGCACACGGGGTGCGCGAAGATTTCGCGAGCGGGACCACACTGGAGCAGGCGACCCGCGTCGTCGCTGCAGCATTCCAGGCTGCGGCACTGCCGACCCCTGAACTCGATGCCAAGCTGATCGTTCTCCACGCCTGCGGGTTGTCTCGCGAGGCCTATATGCTCGATCCCAAGCGGTGCGTCGGCTGGGAAGAGGCAAAGCTGATCCGGGATTTGAAGGCGCGGCGGCTCGCGCGGGAGCCGGTATCGCGGCTTATCGGCTATCGCGAATTTTGGGGGCGCAATTTTCTGATAGGTCCGGAGGTACTCGATCCTCGACCGGAAACCGAAACGTTGATCGAGGTGGCGCTCGGCCTCTTGAAGCAGGATGGCCGGCTCGCCGCGCCGCTCAGGCTGCTCGATCTTGGGACCGGCTCCGGCTGCATTCTGTTAACGCTGCTTGCCGAATTGCCGCAGGCATGGGGGATCGGCGCCGATCTGTCGCCCGGAGCTATTGAGATCGCAAGGGAAAATGCGCGTCGATTTGGTTTGGACGGGCAATGCGCATTCGTTTGCGCCAACTGGGCCGAGCCTTTGTGTGGCGCCTTCGATTTGATTCTGTCAAATCCGCCCTATATAAAGGGGGACACGAATGCCGGGCTCGCTGACGAGGTCCGGCAACATGATCCGATTTTGGCCATTGATGGCGGCGCCGATGGGCTTGGCGCTTATAAGCGGATTGCGAGGAGCAGCTTTCAATGCATCTCGCCAGGGGCATGGATCCTGCTGGAAGCCGGTCAAGGCCAAGCTGAAGAGATCATTCAGGTTTTTGCTGAAGCAGGATGGCGGTTGCCGCCCGACCATGTTTGCACCTGTCGGGACCTCGTCGGCATTAACCGCGTGGTGGCGATAAAGCGACATCTCGCGCCGTGATAAGGCTTTCAATAAAAAAACAGTTGGAAATTCTGCGTGATCAGGCTAGCTTTGAGGCACGGATTCGTGCAGCCCACGACGGACAGTAGTTCGCGCGGCAGTTTGCTTTTGAGGACGCATAGCACGACGTTAAAGTCGGCATCACTCGCTGCAAATCGGCTGATTTTCTGAAATATAAGGATTTGGCTCGACCGCTTCATATTAGGCGAAGACCTATCGCGATATGAACAGCCTTCTTTGAGAACAGTTTATCCATTCTGTTGCCCGGACCACGGTGGACAGAGTGGTGGCTGAGCAGAGCGTCTCGGAAGTCTGGGCGGGAGAGCCAATCGAAGACGTGGTCGAAACCCCATTTAGCAAAGCGGAATCGCCTTCGGCTTTGAGTTCGCTTGCCGACGGCGTATGACGATCAAGACGATAAGACGGGAGCCCATGAGGCAAGGACAACAGAACAGGCGCAGAGGCCGGAACAACAACAATAATAATAATAACGCCGGCAGTAACCGGAAACCGCAAAATCCTCTGTCGCGTACCTACGAATTGAGCGGGCCAGACGTTAAGATCCGCGGGACGGCCGCGCAGATTGCGGAGAAATATGTGGCTCTGGCCCGTGATGCATCCTCGTCGGGCGACACGGTCACTGCCGAAAATTATCTTCAGCATGCTGAGCATTATAATCGTATCATCATGGCAGCGCAGGCACAGGCCGCGGTGTCGGCGAGTTATCATGGCTCAGAAGGCAGCCATGGGCTGAATGGTGCTCATCGCCCGCCCCATGAGGCAAACGGCGCGATGCGCGAACAGCCGCAGCCACATATTCACCCGCAGTCCACGCCGCAACCTCATATCACTCCGACAGCAGCTCAGCCCTATGATGGCGAATCTGCCGTCGAGAGCGATGCTGCTGCCGCGCAGCCGGAACCGGCTGAAGAAACGTCCGAGCAAACCAAAACTGAGCCGCGCAACGCCAAACAGGAAGCGGCGAAGGACGAGACCACCGCTGGAGGAGACCAGAATAGACGCCGCAGGCGGCGTTATCCGGGCAGCGGCAATGGCGCCAGTCGGGCCGCATCGTCGTCGGAAGAAGATGATGGAAACGGCAAGGCGGCCGAGATTTCCGGCGACAAACGTCCGTCGGACGAGGCCCTAGCTTAGGGCTACACTTTTACCGTACTGGCGTGGCACGCGTGCTTCACGCTTCAACGAGCAGTTGATCGCCACGGCGGATCTCGCCGCTTTCGATGACCTCGCCGTAAACTCCGAGATTCATATCTCCGAAGGTCCGCTGCAATATCGGCGGAATGGTTGTGTCACGCTCCGCGGTTTCCGGATTGACGTTCGTCGCCTCGCAGCGCGAGGTCTCGGCGAAGATCTTCATCCGAACACCGCCAGCCCGGACCTCGCGCCCGACCCATTTCTTCTCGGTCCAAGGCTCGGCTCCATCGAAATAGAGATTGGCTCGGAAACGCAGCGGATTAAGCTCGCGGCCGACGGCTTTTTCCAAATCCCGGACCGTCGCCAGATTGACCAGATGCAGGCACTTCGCCGCGACGTCGGAGAAGCTATGTCCAGGCGATGAAACGATCCGCGGCCTGCCTTTCAAATCGTTTTTCATATAGCCGGCCATGAACTGCTCGATAATCTGCTTGCCGAGCTTCGTATCGAGCGCGCCTTGAGTGACCTGCTTGCCGTCGCGATGGATGGTGAGCGTCTGCGTCTCTTCATTGAAATGCGTCTGCAGCGCCGCGAGACGCTCGTTCCGCATCAGCATGAGAAAATTGATCTTAGGCAGATATTTCGGATTGTCCGGATCGAAGCGCCCCGGACCGTTTTCGATGGCATAGGAGCGGTCCCAGGGGATCGTCTGGCCCTGCTCTACACGTACCTCGTCCAGTTCTTGTGGGCTGAGGCCTTTAACAGGATATCGGAAAATCGAAACGACTTCGATATTCTGGGATTGAGCCATAAAAGCCGTCCTGATCTGCCGGAGCGGGATCATGCCCTCTTTTGCGTCTTTGCCGCAATCCTATATTAGCGTCACGGATGCCGTTTTCGGGTCTTTGATCTAGCACATATTCAGGGCGTGTCTGGCTGCGCTATGAAGGCGCCATTCGCGTGCCACGGAGGAAATCATGAACTTTGAAAAATTCACGGACCGGTCGCGAGGATTCTTACAGTCAGCACAGGGACTGGCCATTCGCGAGGGCCATCAGCGTCTCGCTCCCGAACATCTATTGAAGGTCTTGCTCGATGACCCCGAAGGTCTTGCAGCGGGGCTGATTGCACGTGCCGGCGGCCGCCCGGGGGATGCGCTCGCGAGGACGGAGCAAACCCTGGCAAAGCTGCCGAAGATTTCAGGCAGCGGCGCCGGGCAGGTCTATATGGCGCCGGCGCTAGCCAAAGTCTTCGACCAGGCAGAAAAAATCGCCGAGAAGGCCGGCGACAGCTACGTCACCGTAGAGCGCTTGCTCCTTGCTCTTGCGATGGAGAAGGAGGCCGAGACCAGCCGTATTCTCGCCGATGCCGGCGTGACGGCGGTTGGGCTGAATGCCGCAATCAATGAAATCCGCAAAGGGCGCACCGCGGACAGCGCGTCAGCCGAGCAGTCCCATGATGCACTGAAGCGCTATGCCCGCGACCTCACCGAAGAGGCCGCCAAAGGCAAGCTCGATCCGGTGATCGGCCGCGACGAGGAAATCCGCCGCACGATCCAGGTGCTGTCGCGCCGGACAAAGAACAATCCGGTGCTGATCGGCGAGCCGGGCGTCGGCAAAACCGCGATCGCCGAAGGGTTGGCGCAGCGGATCATCAATGGCGACGTGCCGGAGAGCCTCAAGAAGAAGAAGCTTCTGGCGCTCGACATGGGCGCGCTCATCGCAGGCGCCAAATATCGCGGCGAATTCGAGGAGCGGCTGAAGGCGGTTCTGCAGGAGATCACCGCGGCTCAAGGCGGCATCATCCTGTTTATCGACGAGATGCACACGCTGGTCGGCGCAGGCAAGGCGGAAGGCTCGATGGATGCGTCGAATCTGCTGAAACCCGCGCTGGCGCGCGGCGAACTGCATTGCGTCGGCGCTACGACGCTCGACGAGTATCGCAAGCACGTCGAAAAGGACGCGGCCCTCGCCCGCCGCTTCCAGCCCGTCTTTGTTTCCGAGCCGACCGTCGAGGACACGATATCGATCCTGCGCGGCCTCAAGGAGAAATACGAGCTGCATCACGGCGTGCGGATTACGGACAGCGCGCTGGTCGCCGCGGCGACGCTGTCGAACCGCTATATCACCGACCGCTTTCTGCCCGATAAGGCCATCGACCTCGTCGACGAAGCCGCAAGCCGCCTGCGCATGCAGGTCGATTCCAAGCCGGAGGAGCTGGACGAACTCGACCGCAGGTTGATGCAGCTCAGGATCGAGTGCGAGGCTCTGAAAAAAGAGAACGACCCGGCATCGAAGGACCGGCTGAACCGGCTGCAAAAGGATATCGTCGAGATCGAGGAGAAATCCGACACGCTGGCTCGTCGCTGGCAGGACGAAAAGGCCAAACTGTCGTCCGCGCAGAAGATCAAGGAAGAGCTGGACGCCAAGCGCATCGAGCTTGAGCAGGCACAGCGTAAGGGTGATCTGCAGCGCGCCGGCGAATTGGCCTACGGCATTATTCCTGAGCTTGAGAAGAAGCTGAAGGCGATGGAAGCAGGCGAAAGTTCCGGCGTCGCGCAGATGGTCGAGGAGGCGGTGACGCCGGATCATATTGCCGGCGTTGTCTCTCGCTGGACCGGCGTGCCCGTTGAAAAGATGCTCGAGGGCGAGAAGGAAAAACTGCTGCATATGGAAGAGGCGCTCGCTAAGCGCGTCATCGGCCAGGAGGAAGCGGTTCACGCCGTGGCGACGGCCGTGCGTCGGTCGCGTGCCGGACTTCAGGACCCGAACCGGCCCCTCGGCTCATTCATGTTCCTGGGACCGACCGGCGTCGGCAAGACCGAGCTGAGCCGGGCGCTTGCGGCGTTCCTGTTCAACGACGAGCAGGCTATGGTCCGCATCGACATGTCGGAATATATGGAGAAGCATTCCGTCGCCCGGCTGATCGGTGCGCCTCCCGGTTACGTGGGCTACGAGGAAGGCGGGGCTCTGACGGAGGCGGTACGTCGGCGGCCATATCAGGTCGTGCTGTTCGACGAGATCGAGAAGGCGCATCCAGACGTGTTCAACGTGCTCTTGCAAGTGCTCGATGACGGGCGCCTGACGGATGGTCAGGGCCGCACGGTCGACTTCCGCAACACGCTGATCATCATGACTTCGAATCTCGGCGCGGAATATCTCATTCATCAGGCCGAAAACGAGGATCCGGAAATCGTCAAAGCGCGAGTCATGGCCACCGTGCGCGAACATTTCCGGCCCGAGTTCCTGAACCGCGTGGACGAGATTCTGGTGTTCCACAGGCTGAAACGCGAGCAGATGGCGAGCATCGTCGATATTCAGATCGATCGCCTGCAGAAACTGCTGGACGAGCGCCACATCACGATCGAACTCGACGATGCCGCGGTCAACTGGCTGGCGTCTGAAGGGTATGATCCGGCCTATGGTGCGCGGCCGCTCAAGCGCGTAATTCAGAAGAATGTGCAGGACCCGCTTTCGGAACTGATCCTCGAAGGGAAGATCAAGGACGGCGACCGGGTGCATGTCTCGGCGAATGATGCAGGCCTCGTCATCAATGGCGAGGTGTTCAAGCGTGCGGCGGCGTGAGCCGAGACGAAATAATAACGGCGGCTCCTAAGCCGCCGTTAACCTTTCAAGACATTCATTGCTATTTCGGCGTCTCTATCTTAGGCGCCTCGAGCTTGATGCTAACCTGATTTTGGGTCTCTTGATAATAGAGATAACCGAGCACGCCCACGGCAACCAGCAAGGCACCAATCAGAAATCCCTTCATCCTCTCCATCCTTTGAGATTTGAGACTTACGGGTGGCGCTTGCGCCTCCGTGTATAAACTCACCGCGATAAAACGCCGGAGAGCGCGAAAGTTCCGGCATGCGAGCCGCCAGCGGTCTTCGCTTGGCTGTGGCTAAAGCCGATGCGGACGCCGACCTGGCTTGACAACGAGCCGGCGAAACATTGCCATGGACGCGGTGAGACGAATCGGGAACGGCGGGGCGGGCATGCCATCATATCTTCCGATCAAGCGGTGGATGGACCCAGCTGAAAAAGTGCGGACGGCGGAGAGGCTGCTTGCGCTGCGCCAGAAATTGCGGTCCGAAGTCAGGGAACGCGCCGGGCGAGACGCGCTGCTGATCGCGAGCTGGAATTTACGTGATTTCGATTCCAATCGTTTCGGACATGGCCATCGGCTTCGCGAATCCTTCTACTACATTGCCGAAGTGATTTCGGCTTTTGACCTCGTCGTGCTTCAGGAAGTCGGGCGGAACCTTGACGCACTGGAAGGCGTCCTCGGCATCCTCGGTGCCGAATGGGACTACATTGCCACCGAGTCGATCGATACGCCGAGCGGCGCAGAAGAGCGGATGGCTTTCGTCTTCCGGCAGTCGAAGCTGATGTTTCGCAAGGTCGCCGGCGACATGGTGCTGCCAGCCGGGCAGCGGATCGCTCCCCGCGGCGGCATGAGCGAGGACGGCGAGGCGGCGGAGCTGATCTTCAGCCGGTCGCCCTTCCTGGCCGGATTTCAGGCTGCCGACGGTTTCGCATTCAATCTTTGCACACTGCACATTCGCTATGACGGCTTGGGGCCGCAGCATCTCGAAAGGCACGTCGGGCAACTCGAGGCCATTGCGCGGTTCCTGCGCGAGCGCCAGGATCGCGACCGCGAGCACTATTTTCTGCTCGGCGATTTCGGTGTCGGCGCGCCTTCGGATTTGTTCGCGCAGGTGCTGGAGCGGCACGGCTTCGCGATCCCCGAGGCCTTGACGCGCCGCCGCGCGAATCTGGATGCCCAGCGCTATTATGACCAGATCGCCTTTCGCATCGTCGAGGACCGCGTGGAACTGACCGGCAGCGGCAGTTTCCGGCCGTTTGACGCCGTCTTCCGCGATAACGACGACGATTTTACCGCCTATTCGGAACTTATGCCGGCCGAGAAAGCGAGCGACCTATGGAATGGAGGTCCGCGCGGCTACTACGTCAATCAGTGGCGCACAGGGCAAATCTCGGATCACCTTCCGCTTTGGGTGGCGCTGAAGGTCGATTTCTCCGATCACTATCTGGAGACGATCCGTAAGTCAGCGATTCAGCACTGACACGGCGGCGTACAACTCGCGGGAGACCCGTCGATTAATTTTCTCCTGCGGCCGCGATCCGGGTCTTGACGGGGGCGCGGTGCATCAGCTCGTCGATCCGCTGCGATTCTTTCCTGAATTCCGCCAGCAGCCTGCCGTTGAGCTGACGGCTCCGCGGAACGTGAAGTTTGAGCGGGTTGGTGAAGCGGTTATTGATCAGCACTTCATAGTGGAGATGCGGTCCGGTCGAAAGTCCCGTCGTGCCGACATAGCCGATAACCTCGCCTTGACGGACCTTGACGCCTTTCTTCATGTCCTCGGCTAAACGGTTCATATGGCTGTAGGCGGTTTTATATCCGTTGCCATGGCGGATGCGGATGTAATTCCCGTTGCCTCCGTGACGACCTGCGACTTCGATCGTTCCATTGCCGGCCGCCATAATCGGCGTCCCGGTCGGAGCCGCCCAGTCGACGCCGGTGTGCATTTTCATGATGCCGAGAAGCGGATGCCGGCGATATCCGAAACCGGAGGTGAACCGGCCGCCGCGAATTGGCGAGCGCATCAGGAACTTGCGGGAATTCGAGCCCTTCGGGTTGTAGAAGTCGACGTCGCCGTCGGGTGTGCGGAACCGATAATATTTCAAATTTTCGCCACCGACCGTCATGGAGACATAAAGCAGCTCGCCGGGCTTCTCGGTACCATCGTCACCCTGCTTGACATCGAAGAACAGCTCAAAGCCGTCGCCGGGACGCACCTTCTGTTTATAGTCCACGTCGTAGGAGAGAATCCGAAGCACGGTCGAGATAGTTTTCGGATCGAGATCCTGCGCAAGGGCCGCGCTATACATGCTGTTATACAGCGTTGCGCGCTCACCGGAATCCTCATCGTCCTCGGATGCAATCGGAACCTCGACGTGATCGTCGGTCAAGGTGTACTCACCGTCATCGGTACGGGTCGCCGTGCCCTCGGCCTTTACGCCGCTGAAAACGCTGACTTTGACCGGCTCCTTGTTTGACGGATCGCTCGCCGCCGGGGCTAATTTCAACCGGACTTCCTGGCCGGTACGCAGTTTGAATCCGCCCGGCATGCCCGCAAAAACATCGCTGATCGCCTGAGCCTGCCAGGGTTCCGCTCCGGCCGTCTTCAGAATTCCGATAAGCGTGTCGCCGGGCTTGACGATGATAGACTGCAACTCGGTGTCGTCGGCATTATCCTCGTCGTCGGAAATCTTTTCGAGAACAGTGGTGTGAGCCAATTTCTGGGGCTTATCGTTGTTTTCGGCGATTGCTGCGCTTGACGGCACAGTGCCGTCCTCGTCGGGGAGAATTGCCGGCCTGAGCTGCGCAGCGCTTTCCGCGTAAACAGCGTCGGCTTCGGCGACATAACGCTCAACCTCATCGTCGGTGAGCTCCTGACGATCTTCTTCAGGAAGGAAGCCACCGGCCAGTTCCAAGAGACGCGTTGTCAAAAACTGATTGTGAGCAGCCTTCTCGGACTGCCCTTCGGCCACAGCCGACTTGTTCTCCGACGACTTCTTATCGACATATAGGTCGAACGGATTGAACTGCGGAATTGCGTCGGCGTTGTCAGGCTTCACGGTCGACAGCGTTGCGGCGATCCGGATATAGGGCTTGACAGTGATGAATTCTCGCGCGTTGCGCCGCTCGACGACGCTGTCGTGAATAATGTAGCGCGTCGTTAATCCTTTGGTCGTGATCTTGATCTTGTCGGTTTTCTCGCCAGGCAGAGCGACCTTCTCTTCGATGAGGTTGCCCATCGCTTTTGGCTTCAATGCCGCCAGTGTGGCGCTGCGAAGAGAGCCGACCATACCGCTGCCATTCTCGATGTCCGTCGAGGCGTACATCGCAACGCCGATGATGCAGACGCCGGCAGCACCGACAATGCAGGTCGATATGAACCATTTGAGCCGGGAAATCAGCCGTCTGGCGCTTGCGTCCCGAAGGTAGAGCTCCGGCAATCGGCCTTTGCCTGCGGGAACATAGATTTGCGGGA
>CAWCVC010000007.1:0-32798 GCA_963798805.1 uncultured Alphaproteobacteria bacterium | reverse complement strand
AGCGGCAGTGGAGCCTCGATTGAGGCGGTGCTATCCAACGGGGCGCACAGCGACGTCAGCAACGGCGAATGAAGTTGATTGGCATCAGACCCTGCTATTTCGATAACGGTCGAAATAGCTATTGACTTTGCGCCCACCGAACTGCAGTCTATTTCCATGAATGTCGAACAAGCAGCAAAACAGCTTGAAGCGCTCGGAAATCCGACGCGGCTTCACGTTTACCGAACCCTCGTGCGGGCTGGAGACGCCGGATTACCGGTGGGCAGCTTGCAGGAGAAATTGAATATCGCAGCCTCGACCCTGTCCCACCATCTGCATCGGCTCATTCTTACCGAACTGGTCACGCAGGAGCGTCAGGCGACGACTTTTATATGTCGCGCCAATTACCTCGCGATGAACAACCTCGTCGGTTTCCTCGTGGACGAATGCTGCATTGATGCTCCGCGTGCATCGAGCGAGCGAGGGGCCGCAGCCTGATCTATTGCGTATTATTTCGATAATCCCGGAAGGATGGAATATGTCTACACAAGCCTTGGAATCCCTCCCCATAGCAGTGATAGGTGGTGGTCCCGTTGGACTGGCCGCCGCGGCACATCTTGTCGCGCGCAACCTGCCCGTCAAACTCTACGAATCGGGCCCGCTGTCGGCGCCAACATGCGCGCTTGGGGGCATGTCCGCGTCTTCACGCCCTGGCGCTACTGCATCGACCCGGCTGCCGCAATACTGCTCGAACGCCGGGGCTGGCGCATGCCGCCAATGGATGTGTTCCCCACCGGCGGCGAAATCGTCGTGAACTACCTTGAGCCGCTCGCCGCGACGCCGGAGCTTGCCGGGGTGATCGAGACCGGCGCGCGGGTTACGGCTATCTCCCGGCTCGGTCTCGACAAGGTCGTGAGCCGTGGACGCGAAGAGCGGCCTTTTTCCCTGTCGATCAGTACGGCCGATGGCTCGCGCCGCGATCTCGCTCGGGCGGTGATCGATGCTTCCGGGACGTGGACGAGCCCTAATCCGCTGGGCGCGAGCGGATTGCCCGCCGACGGAGAGGCGGAGTTCGGCGACCGGATTGCCTACGGCATTCCCGATGTGATGGGGCGGGACCGCGCCCTTTATGCCGGTCGAACGACGCTTGTCGTCGGCGCAGGACACTCGGCTGCGAACGCACTACTCGATCTCGCGAGGCTGGCAAATCCGTGCCGTCAACATCAGCGATCTGGGCGACCCGCGGCACCAACCTTGCGCGCATCTATGGCGGCGGCGATGCCGACCAGTTGCCGGCGCGTGGCGAGCTCGGCGCTGACACCCGAGATCTTGTGGAGAGCGGACGTCTACGCCTTGTCGCTGGCTTCGCGGTCCTCGCTGTGCGCAAGGATGGCGATCGGATCATCGTCGAGGGCGAGACGGCCGAGGGGCCGCAAAGGATCGGTCCCATCGATCGGATCATTGCGGCGACCGGCCAGCGGCCGGACCTATCCCTGACGCGCGAGTTGCGCCTTGACCTCGATCCGTGGCTTGAAAGCACCAGGGCACTCGGGCCCTTGATCGATCCCAACGTACATTCCTGCGGCTCGGTCCCGCCCCATGGACATCGCGAGCTGGGCCATATCGAGCCGGGGTTCTACACCGTCGGTATCAAGAGCTACGGCCGCGCTCCGACCTTTCTTCTGCTGACCGGTTACGAGCAAGTTCGCTCCATCGCCGCCACGCTTGCCGGAGACATGGTGGCGGCTGACACCGTTCAGCTCGTACCCCCGGAGACTGGTGTCTGCACCACGACATTCTCCGTAGAAGGTGGCGCGGGCACGGGATGCTGCGGTGGCCCCGCGCCGAGCAATGCCGATGCCTGCTGCCCCGCCGATGCAGTGGCAAAGGACGAAGGAAAATCCGGATGCGGCTGTGGGGCCGCAGCGTGAGTGCCTCGGCCACGGAAACGCTTCCATCGAATGAGGGTCTGCGTGCCACTATCCCGGTTCTCGGGGTAACGCAGATCCTCGCCTGGGGCTCATCCTACTATCTACTCGCGGTGCTTGCCAACCCGATCGCCAGCGACACGGGCTGGCCGCTGGCGTGGGTCGTTGGAGGCTTGTCGCTAGGCCTGCTCGTCGCTGGCATTGTCTCGCCGCGTGTCGGCGACAGTATCCAGCATCTCGGCGGCCGTCATGTCCTTGCGACGAGTGCTGTGTTTCTCGCTCTCGGATTGGTCGGTCTCGCGCTCTCGCCCAATCTGCCGATCTATATCTGCTCCTGGCTTGTGCTCGGCATCGGCATGGGTGCCGGCCTCTACGATGCTGCGTTCGCCACGCTCGGCCGGCTCTACGGCCAGCATGCGCGCACGGCAATCACGACGCTGACGCTGTTTGGCGGATTTGCCAGCACCGTCTGCTGGCCGCTTTCAGCCATGCTGGTTTCCGCGTTCGGCTGGCGAAATACCTGCTTGATCTATGCAGGCATTCATCTGGCGGTGCTATTACCGCTTTATATCTTCGCGCTTCCGAAGGAGGCGAAACGAGAAGCTGTACCTGCGGCGCACTCCGCGTTGCAGGATCGCGCAGCCGATATCAAGCAGCTCATCCCAACGGAATCGAAATCGCTGTTTGCCCTAATCGCGCTCGTCATCAGCATCAGTTCGATGATCTCCGCACTGCTGTCCGTCCATCTGCTGACAATTCTTCAGGCCCGAGACATCGCCCTTGCGGCGGCGGTGGCTCTCGGGGCGATTGTCGGACCGGCGCAGGTCGGCGCACGGGCGATCGAGATGATGGTAAGCCGATTTCATCATCCGATCTGGACGAAGCTCGCCTCGACCGTCTTCGTTGCGATAGGCGTCGGGCTCCTCTGGGCAGGCCTGCCGATCGTAGCGGCGGCGCTGATTTTCTACGGCGCAGGCATTGGCATCGAGTTCGATCGCACGGGGCACGCTGCCGCTCGCGGTGTTTGGGGCGCGGGATTATCCCGCAATTATGGGCCGAATCGCCATGCCCAGCCTGATTGTGCAAGCCGCGTCGCCCTCAGTGGGAGCAATGCTCATTGATGGACTTGGTGCGAATGGTGCATTGGCCGCGGTGTTCGCGATCGCTATCGCAAACGTGCTTCTGGTTGGAGCATTGTTCGCATTGCTATCGCGGAAACCGGTCGCGTCGAGTTCTGGCAACTGAGTATGGGCATATTGGAAGTCTGGCGTCTCTACAGTCCACTCAGGGTCGCTTTTGCGCTTGCCCCGTGATGGCGATCTCATACCGCGGCAGAAAAGAGTCACTTTTGGTCGTTCTCTTGATGAGCACTGATGACTGTAATGAGGCGAAACTCTCCGGCGCACGTCGGGCCGCCGACGGCGATAAGTGAGTGTCGAGCAGTCGTGAGCGCCTGAAGTTCTTCTGGGCATCTTGGGGCAGCCCCGGCCAGGGCCGGGGCCGTGCTCTATCTCGCCCGGCAACCGGGCTCGACCAAGCCAGCTCCGTTTCCACGCCGCTGGCTTGGCCCGTCCGGGTCACGATCACTCTGCCGAACGACACACTTCTCGTCGGGGTTGAACGGTTAGCCACGAAATTAGGACTGCAGCCCGCTCAGCCTGCTCCGCGTTTCATCGACTAGTTGCAAAGCCCGCTGCAATTGACCACGAAGCGCATCGAGATCCCTTGGCAAATCGTCCTCGCCTTTCAGAAGCGCCGGATCCAGGCACGTGCGAACCAGCATCTCAAGCGTCAAATCCCTGAAGGGCTCTTCGGCCCCCGCCACCTCAAGGGCCTCATCGCTTAGTCCCTCGGCATCGAAGGCAAGCCGGCCACAGGGCAACAGCATAACAGAAAGACGCGCACCTTTCAGGATCGTGCATTCAACCACCTCTGCCGGGAGCGAGAGCTTTAGCCAGATTTCACCGCCATCGAAGTTCCTCAGACCAGCAACATATCCATCCGAACCATCCATCGCGCGCTCAACATAGGCGCATAGCGTGATCGCATTGCCCATGCGCTTCCTCCATTCGTTCCGCCCAAGCAGACGGCGCATTCGCTTCTTCGGATTATCCTAAAATGGGATAATCCGGAAATGGGATTATTTCCTGAGGCCGCATTAAATCCAGGCTGGCCTCTTCCATGCGCGACACCCTGCGCTCGCCGCGGCAGATCGAGCTGCGCAAGCTGCTTCTTCGGCAGCGCACGGACCGTGGCCTCACCCAGACCGAGCTTGCAAAGCGTCTGGGGAAGCCGCAATCCTTCGTCGCCAAATATGAGGGCGGAGAGCGGCGTTTGAGCGTCATCGAATTTATCGAAATCGCCGAAGCACTCCAAGTCCGCCCCTCCGGTCTCCTCGACGAATTGCATGAGATTCTCAAATCCTCAGGACAGCAAGAGAGTTCGATCGACGCTAAAACAAATACGCACTGAGACACCGAGGTTCCGTCCGCTCATCTCGTCATGCCGCGCGAATATGCACAGCCAAATGCCTCGACCGGCAATTCGTAGGAGGCTTTCCGGCCGGATTTATCGCCGCATTAGCAAATCGCGTCATTATCCGCAAAGTGATTGTCGATAGGTTGGTTTCATCGCCGAGAGTGAGCTGTACACATTCGGGTCATGGCGCACTCGACCGCATTTCCCACGGCGCCGCGCGTCGACGCGCAGACAATATTCTGATCGCGTGTATACTATCGCTTCAGCTGAGCCGACGACATGTCTGCATGCAATATCTCAGCATCGTGAGGCGGAGTGCTGACGTGCATTTTCGAATGCGGAATGATCTGACGAGGAGATCAAGATAAAGAGACCGCGCTACACAGCGAGAAAGTCGTTGAAGGTCTAAGACTTAGCGCGACTCCATGTGAGGCTCAGTGGCGTGATCGTCAGTGATTGTCTTCCTGTACCAAAGGCCTATGGCAACTCCACCTTGATGTCTCGGCGGCTATGGCCACGTCGATGTCATTCATCGGCGATGGAGCAGAGCAATGGTGGACGACGATCTGGAACTCAAGCTCGGCCGGATTGGCGATGCTGGTCGCGGCCGATTGCAAAGTCACAGCACCAAAGCGCTCCGTATTGTCGGGCGTACCGGTGCACGCGCCTCGCGCAGGTACGGCCACCTCAAGCCGGGCAGCTTACGTCGCGGAACGGGCACCGGCCTGCGCGCCGCCAGCGGACTGATCGCCCCGGGTAGTCGGCGCGTCATCGTCAAGGCACGCTATGCGGTCATCAAAGCCGGCGATCTGGGGGCCGCTCGTGCACATATTCATTACATCCTCCGCGATGGTGTCACACGCGAGGGCGACGCCGGGCAGCTCTACATGGCGGGCGATGACCATGCTGACGCCGCCGCGTTCCTTCAGCGCTCGGAGAATGACCCGCATCAATTCCGATTCATCGTAGCCCCCGAGGATAGTGGAAGGATCACCGATCTGAAGCCGTTCATACGCGACCTGGTCGCGCAGATGGAGCATGATCTCGATGCGCATCTCGATTGGGTTGCCGTCGACCACTTCAATACCGGGCATCCCCACACCCATCTGGTGATCCGAGGTCGCGATCAACGAGGCCGTGAGCTGGTTATGGCCCGCGACTATATCGCCTACGGCATCCGTGCGCGTGCCCAGGCGCTGGTTACCCTAGAACTCGGTCCCGAAACCGAGATCGAGCGCCTGCGGAAACTGACCAATGAAGTCGAACAGGAGCGCTTGACACGTCTTGACCGCAAGATCGTCGGACGGGCGGCGGATGATATTCTCGCCGTCACGGCCGCGCATGCCTCCGACCCGCAGCAGCAGAGCTTGCAGATCGGCCGTCTGCAGACCTTGGAGGGGCTCGGCCTTGCCAGCGAGTTGCAGCCGGGCGTCTGGCGTCTTGATCCGAAGCTCGAGCCCAAGCTGCGCGCCCTTGGTGAGCGCGCCGACACCTTCAAGATGATGCAACGCGCCTTGCGGCAAGCACGAATTGAGCGTGGTGCCGCAGACCTTGCCGTTTTCGAGCGCGGCACACGCAAGGCTCCGCTCATTGGCCAGATCGCCGGCATCGGCATGGTCGACGAGATCACCGATCGCAGCTGGGTGGTGATCGACGCCTTAGATGGCCGTGCCCACTACGCCGAGCTTGGGCGGCTCACGCCTTCCGAAGTACCATCCCGCGGCATGGTCGTTTCGCTCACTGGCAATCGGCTGAAAGGCAAGCCGACGGCAACGCCGCGCCTCGAAGTGCTATCGACGGTCGAACTCAGCAAGCTCCCTGCGTATGACGGCCAGACCTGGCTGGATCGCGTGCTCCTAGGGCATCAAGCGGTCGAGGAAAGCCCGCGCGGGTTTGCGGCCGAATTCAAAAATGCACTCGCGGCGCGGGCCGAGTGGCTGGTTCGCGAGGGATTGGCTCGCCGAATGCCGGCAGGCGAGATCGCGATCAAGCCGCAATTGCTCGCTGCTCTGCGTCAGCGTGAAATCCGGCGATTGGCCGCCACACTGTCCCGAGAGCCGGGAGCCGCCTACTTGCCACAAGAGGCTGGCACACGGATCGTTGGCATTTACGAAAGATCGATTTCAACGCCAACCGGTCGGCTGGCGATCATTCGCCAGCAGGACACGTTCACCCTTGCGCCCTGGCGGCCGTCGCTTGAGCCATTCCGGGGCCGTGCCGTGATGGGCATTGTTACGCCGAGCCGCGTTAGCTGGTCGCTCGACCGTGGCCGCGGCCTTCCGGGACACGTATGATTGCATTCGGAAGCACGATTGAGGGTCTAGTGGCAGGGACAACCGATGGCAATCTACTCTGTGCGGCAGAGTCTTGGAGCTTCTCACGAGGCCGGGCCGCTGCGAAGCTTGCTTATATCGAAACGCAAAATCCGAGGCGCTGAAAATGGCGGCGCGGACGCCGCCAAATCGTAAGGCGTCAACTCAGCCTACTGGGCGCGGCTGGAAAATCCTTGGAATGGTGTTGCTCAGCGTTTCCAGAGCTTCGCCAGCTTGAGACGCAAGCTTCTGAATAACGCCGAGTTGCTCGGCGAGAAGCTTTGCCTCCGGCAGAGCCTTAAGGCTCTCAAGAGCCGCCACGACGGCCTCAAACAGGATCTGGATTTCATAAATCAGCGTGGTGATTTCCACGCGCATATTGCCCTCGCCGTCAGGCGGGGTATTCTCGTTCTCAGCCATGCTTACCTCCATGTTAGGTCGGCTGGTTAGGTCCGGCGGCGGTGTTACCAGCACCTCGTCGGGCCGTTTCAGTTTGCATTAAAGCAAATCTGCCATACCGTAGCGAATTCGATACAGCAACTTGATAGTGCTGCCCACTATTCGCTATGTCAACTCGAATTCGCTACACAATGCCGATAATTACCTCCGAGCAATATCGTATGGCACGCGCCGCACTAAAATTGAGCGTCCGCGACGTGGCTACCATGGCCAACGTCTCGACAAACACCCTGACACGACTTGAAAATGGTGAAGAGTTGAAGCCGCGCACTTTGGAAGCCATCCGTAATGCGCTCGAAAAGGCCGGCGTTGAGTTCACGAATGGGGATCAGCCAGGTGTGCGAATGAAACGATCTTCCTAAGGACAGGAAGCAACACGGCCCATTTGCCAAGACTGAAACCTTACACTCGTTGTCCGGATTTGGTCTTGGCTTGCAGGAAATATCCGTATCCCCTCAAGCGATTGATTCCATTGATGTCGTTTTCGAGCTATCGGATTGAGCATTGTTTATTCCTATCGGCCGCGCTCTAAAATGTTGGCGACTACCGATGCCACTAACACATTAGAGTGAATAGGTTGAGGACCGGGGGCTGCCAAAAAACTCCCTGGCGCTCCGCTGACGGGGCCCGCCGTCGGCGGCGGGTCATTGATGGCTCTCGCGCCGCGCAGAGTGCAGCGCACAGCAGTGAAGAATCCTGGCAGGAATGGCTTTTGAGCAAGACGCGCCATGACCAACGTCGGGTGATCGCCATCCATGGTGAGGGCATGGTCGCCTGAACGGAAGCGAAGCGAGCCCCGCAGATTTGCCAGACCTATAAAGAGTGGCCGAAAACCCATACCTCGCCCGATGTTGTCGCCAAAGCGAGAGCATCCTTCCGTGAGCGTAAGTTGGAGGGCAGCGCCGTGATCCGCTAGCTGGGCATGAGCAGCATTGCGGCGCAGACTATTAAGGACGCCGATGCCATGATCAGCGGCAACGAATTCAAACACACCCGGGGCCGCGTGGAAAGAGAGGAGGCCGGTGGCCGGCGCCTCGGAGTGCTCATAGATATTGCTCTGCATCTCCATGAGGGCGCCGATTAGTTGACCTGCGATTTTATTAGCGAAACCGGCCGCGACAGCGGCTTTCTGGGCCGCCAAGCCAAACGCCGCCCAGGCGGCGGCCTCGGTAGGAGGCCTCGCTTGCATGCGCAGAAAGCCAACATTGCGGCTCGTTCCTCGCACCCACTGCAACCGGCCATCTGTCAGGGGACGGTAGAAATCCGCGACGCCAGTAAGATCCAGCCAGTTTCCGTTGTGAGGGGCAGGCAGAAGGCCGGCCGCAACCATGTGATGCAGTTCAAGGAGTGGCCCGAGATCTCCAGCGGTCCATCGAATTCCCTCGATCACGTCGGTTTTCAGCCGCCCACGATCCGCAGCAAAAGCGAGATCATCGACCTGCGCGAAGGAAAGGCTGACTACTGGCGCTGCATTCATCCGAGCGCCGTGCACGTTCCAACCGCAGCGGTCTCCGCTAGTCGGCGCAGCCATCCCTCGATCGTGGCGTAGTTCTCAGCAAGCAGCGCATCGAGTGGCGCGCCGGCTCCGGTCGGTGCGGCTTTCCATCTCAGTGCGCCGGTGCCGTCGATGATGGCACGCCGCCGCTTCATGGTTTTCATGAAGATCGACGTTTCAACAATGCTCACCCGCGCGAAGGCGCTGGCCAACACTGGCAGGATATCGACTCCGCCGCGGATGACAAGATGGAGCGGGCGCCCAACCGATCGCGCCATCCCGGCCAGCCAGTTTGCATGAACCTGCTGCCGTCCGGCCCATCCGGTACCCGTGGCGAACTCATACGCCACATGCGTGATTTCCGGGCGATTGCCGATATAGTCACTCCACCGCTGAATATCCGTCTCGGTGCGGGCATTTACGTGCAGGGCGGCAGGTAGACCTTCCGACAGAAACTCTTCGTGTACCAGCCCAATACGCTTCATTGCATGAAGGTCGTCCCAGCGTGGCTGATCGATGAAGAGACTATAATTTGGCGTGGTCACCAGCCGGATGCCCAAGGCCCGCAATCCACGGATAATTGGGCGGCGGTTCTCGCTCAGCTTCCACCAGCCTTCAATGGGGGGATCTTGATCCGTACCCGTCAGCACCATTTCGGTTGTGGCTGCCAAACCAAATCCCTCCCGGATCTCATCGCCCGTATCGAAGCGCAGTTTGCCAGTGCGCCGGTGGAACAATTGGTAAAGAGAAAGCGCAGCTATCGGTGCTGCGAATGCTCCGGTCCGCGCAGTGCGGTGGAACACCATGGGAATAACGGCCGGCAACTCAGGCACGCTTAAGGGCGAGGCTCGCGATATCGTGTTGAGATCGAATCCACCGACTTCGCGCACGCGCAAGGCATAGTCGGGATGATGCCGACACACGACATCGCACTGTTCCGGGATCTTGCAGCAGAAATCCAGACACGAGAACAAGTCGCTTTGGATTGCCAAACCGCCACACAGTGGCCTTTCTGGACAGCCATAGCACCCGAGCGACGGATTAAACAGTTCACTGTCGTGCCAGAGGCGCCGCTCGCGGCGCGGATTGCGGCTCGGTTCTGGCGACGATGCAGGAGAGGGCGTCAGCATACCGAGATCTCCGCAACTCCTGAAAGAGGATGAATTTGTTCGACAATCCCTTTGGCGACACCGCAGGCTGAACGTACGGCGGCGACCAGATCGGCCGAAGGCGTGTGAAAGCGGGCAACCACGTTCAGACCGCGCATAGCGATAAGGCCGTTCTCGCTCGCCTGGACGGTAACCGCATCGCCAAGCCGCAAACGGGCATCGCCGACGATATCTGCTTCTGCTGTTCTCGCGGCACAGCTTGCCGGGCGTGTAAAAAGATCGGGCGTCGCCAGCTCAACACGGCGTCGATCCCAGCTCTTTTGAAAACCTTTTGCAGCCTTCCGAATGAACTCCGCGCCCATGACTTACGCTCCGATGAATAGAGGGCGATACCGCTTGTTGCGGCCCTGGCTGATTTCGACGATCAGGCCAAGAGCGGCGAGAGCCGCGAGGCGATTGTTCCAGGCCGTTGTTTGGGTGACGCCCTCGCGCTCCCCATAAGCACGCATCAACTCGCCAGCGTCGGTTTCGCCGTGCTCGGAGATGAGATCGAATGTGATTTTTTGCTTGGGATTCAGGTCACCAAGTAATGCTGAGTTTTCTACGCGGCGATCCTTGGTAAGGGTACAGATCAGAAACGCTTCCCCACGATACTTGGCCAATTCCAGCAGTTCGTCGCGAATATCATCGTTCGCATTTGTAACTACCGGGTAAAGCGTGGATCGGCGCGCCCGGATATGATCGCGAAACGCCACAACGCTTTCGCGCAAGAAGCTCGCCGTCGCGACGTCCACCTCGCCAAAATCGAGAAACACCGGCTCCGGGGCTGAAGGCTCGGCTGCGGTCGCGGTCAGGAGGGCATTGAGCACGGACCGGCCATGGAGCGCACCCGCCAGTACCGCGCCACCAGCCAGTTTATGAAAGTCGATATACAATATCATGTTCCTCACGTGATTCACGTGAGATAGCCTAGTGATCTAATCCTCACCTGTCAAGGGCCCGTGAGTTCGATCGAAATTTCTAGGTCGGAGGGGATGATTTGTTTGTGGCGTCCGCTGGCCTTCGAACTTAGTTAGCGCATAATTGCCCCGCTGCGATTCTTGCCGATGGATATGGTTGCCGACCAATCATCCCAATTCGGAGGATAAGGCAGCGCTCTATCCATCACGTGAAGGGAGGCTACGGTGTTTTTCAGCTGTTCCGCTGTCCTATTATTTGTTCCCTAGTATATAAAAATCAGTATAAGACCTTGGCACGATAACACCGTTGTTCCTTCCGTACTGATCGCGTCCGAGTTTGGCGGGCAAGCTCCCGGGGTATCGTCCCGTTGTATCGGGACTGCTTCGTACCAATTCGTGTATTATTGCAAATTGCGAATCGGGGGATCAATTGAACAAATCTATTGCGTCAAAGCTATATGCGGTTTCAGTCAAACGAAGCGAATGCATCGTCTTATTTCTGATAACCCAACCATCAGGCTGGGACGAGTTGCTTGCCGCCGCCCCTGATTGTGTGCGGCGTTCCGTAGGTCCGCACGAGGCTGGCGCGGCGTGGAGACGCTGTCCCCTCGTGGCCGACCTGCCGACACCCGCCGGAATTCATGAGTTGCCAGAAGCAGGAAGACCGATCCCGGTTGCCGGTCGGCCAGCCTCGGCAGGCCGCATAATCAAATGACGGGTACCGCGCTAAAATATGGCAAGCCGCTCTCGCAGAACGTGTCGTTTGACCAAGCGGCACCTGAGTTGCAGGAGGCCTTACCTCTTACTCTCGGGATTGCGCCGGTCGTTTTTTCGGCTGACACCTTTCAGATCGGCCGGCTCGATCCCGAAAAAGATGGAGCCATCCGTGAGTTACGCAAAAAGTTCGGCGGAACCCATGCATTCCGCTTTGATACGCGCGACGGCAAGATAGCCAACGTCTCCGTCAACGCGGACGCCACGCCGATGGGGTTAATATCGGAGGCCAGGGTCGGAGAAAATCTGCTCCTGCTCGCCGAGGCTATCGAGCATCAAATGCGGGACTGGCTTGCGCGCAGCCGCATCATCTTGCGGCGCTACAGACCGCTTGTGTGTCTTGGAAGCCATGATCGCCTGCTTAGCACAGCTTTGCGGGAGTTCGGCATCGCTAATCCCGATCAGCGCGTTGACGTCGTGGCTAAGTGGTCATTCGATCTGCGGTTGATGGCTTCCGTTGAGCCGGAGAACCCGCCATGGGTCGGACTGATTGCTGATGTCGGCACATCGAATGTGATCGACATGCCTGTTCATGAACTAATCCGATGCGGCTTTGACCCAACCGGCTCATATGTTGGGTTGCACGTAGATGCCGACGATCCTGTTTCAGCATCCCGTCTGCGCCTTCTCGGCAGGGTGTGCGGCGTCGAAGAGCAAACGCTTGTGCTCGACGACCTGCACGGTGATGCGGCGAATGACCGGGTGGCGGCTACGGATGTCTATGTTGAGCCTCGCCGCGAGACGCTCGAAGCGATCGTGAGATGCCTCTACCCGCGCATCGCATCGGAAGTGCTCGAAAAGCTTCGGCGTATTCGCGCGCCCTATCTCAGCGGTGAGCGCAAGCTCGCGAAGATCCAGCGCACGGTTGCCGAAATGAACAAGTCCCTCTCCAAAGGGGGCGACAGAGCGTTGAACCTCACCCTGGGTGCCGGCCTGAGCGCCAGCTTTGCGCCTTTGCTCAATCAATCCTCTCCACGTTTTCCCCGCATTATTGAAACGAGTTGTCCCGGCATGCTGTTCGGCCCCAGCGGACACGACCAGGCGACCCAGCCGGATCAGGGCATCAAGCAGTACGGCCCGTTTCAGTACACCTACAATCCCATCAATGATCCTGCGATCGTCGTGCTCTGTGATAAGCAGGTCAGAGGCCGCATGGACCAATTCGCGAAGCTTTTGCGCGATGGTCTTGACGAAGAGGGCGGAAGGTTCTCGGGCGGCCTCGTCGGCAAGTTCCGCCTTACAAACGCACGGTTCCACTTCTCGGAAATATCGGGGGACGCCGCTAACGAATATGCTGCCGCTTCGCAGCGAGCGTTGGAGGAGCTTCCTCAAGCCCCGGCCCTTGCTCTTGTACAGGTAAGGGACGCGCACAAACAAAGAGCCTCTGGCCAGAATCCCTATTTCGTCGCCAAAGCCTGCTTTATGCGCGCTGGTGTTCCTGTGCAGGCCGTGCGCCTTGAAACCATTGAAGCGAACACGGGCCGAGCATATACCCTGAACAACCTTGCGCTTGCGGCCTATGCGAAAATCGGCGGCGTTCCCTGGGTGATCTCGACGCGGGGCGTCGCCACCCACGAGCTTGTCATCGGGATCGGTTGCACCGAGATCGGAAGCAGTCGGCTTGGCGAACGTACGAGGTACGTTGGAATTACTACCCTTTTCCAGGGTGATGGCCGGTATCTGGTGTGGGAAACCACTCGCGAAGCAACCTTTGAGGATTACCCCGAAGCGCTTCTGGCCATTCTGCGAAAAAGCATTCATTTTGTCCGTGATCAGAACAAGTGGGAGGCCGGCGATCCTGTGCGGCTCATCTTTCATGTCTACAAGCCGCTGAAGCGCAGCGAGATCAGGGCGGCCAAGACCGTGGTCGACGATATGCTCAAAGACCATCCGGTCGAATTTGCCTTTCTTGACTTGTCCCATCAGCATCCGTTCCAGATCTTCGATTTAACACAGGGCGGCATCGAATACTGGTCCCAGGACCTCAGGCGCAAGACGATGAAGGGCACTTATGCGCCTGCTCGCGGAACCGCCATGCTGCTTGGGCCCCGGATGGCGTTGCTACAACTTATCGGCGCACGCGAGGTTAAGACATGGGACCAGGGCATGCCGCGTCCGCTCTTGCTGGAGCTCCATCCTGACTCCGACTTCTCGGACTTGACGTATCTCACGCGTCAGGTCTTTCACTTCTCCTTCATGTCGTGGCGCAGCTTCTTCCCGTCTGACGAGCCTGTAACCATCCTTTACTCTCGCTGGATCGCCAACTTGCTGGCTAATCTTCGAGCCGTGCCCGGATGGGACGGTTCCGCTCTCGTCCAGATGCGTGACCGCCGGGCGATGTGGTTTCTGTAGCCATGACCGACGACATCCTCGCAAGCCGTCGTGAGATTCTACGTGGCGCTCTCCAGCGCGGATTCGACGATGCACCGGAGCAAATACAGGGCTTTGTTCTGCGCGTTCTCATGGTGGGAGATAGCACAGAACCGCCAATCCTGGTCGTACCGGAGCCATCCATCGAGGAGTGCGTGCGAAGTGCCCGCTTCGGCGGCTATCCCGCGCTTGCACGTCTGGGATATTGTCTTGCGAGGCCGCGCCCGCACCCAGTCGACGAGGAAACCGCAGGCACCTTCCTTCATCTGATCAACAGACAAGGGGAAAGACCGGTACAATCGCAGGCCGAGCTCGCCGGCGATGCGATCGCGCTCCTGGGCATTGCTGATGGACTGCTCACCATAAGGCGGGCGGCATTCCATCCCGCGCCAGCAGAGGACCGTTCGCGGTGGCTTTGCGGTCTCATTGACCGGCACGGTACCTCCGATACAAAGTTGAACCGGGCACGATTACTGGCTGCCGACCTCCTCGACGGGCAGAGCCGCTTTGGCCGACCTCTCGCGCAAATAAACGATCTACGCATCGCCGCCCTGGATATGTGCCTTTGGCAGGCCTGGCCCGCAGCGTTACGCATGGTCGAACATCCGGAAGCGCGCATCCGTCGCCAACTGTTCCAGCGCCTTCTTTCCGAATTGGCGCCATCCGCCGGCGAGTTGCTTCACGCGGCGGCATGGCTCTGTGCGCTCGATATGCTGACCGCCGATCTGGCGGCAGCGTTTGTTCCGGACGCCCATCATGTCGCCCGCATTCTTGGTGCGACCCAAGGGAGCTTTCGCCGTTGGCGCTGGGAGGACAAAGCCACACGCAAGGGGGTCATGCCAGCGCGCTGGCTTATAGAGAAAGAAGCGGATATTCAAGCCTTCCTCCTGGCGGTGCTCTATCCCTATTTCGGCAATCAGCTTGAGGATGAGCAATATCTGCAGGGCTTCGGCCTACGGCAAGGACGCTTCGATTTTGCGATCTCGAGTCTGCGCCTGATCGTGGAGGTTAAAGTAATTCGCATATCTGGCGATGTGGATGGACTCGAAGCGCAGATTGCGGACGATTTGAGCCTCTACTTTAAGCCCGCCAACCCGCTCGAATTGATGATCATCTATGTCTACGATGACCGGGACGCCCCGGAGCCGGAGAAGTATCCGGCGATCCGCGATGCCCTCAAGCGGCGGAGCGAACGGATTGTCGATGTGGTGATCGTTCGACGGCCCAGCATGATTCCAGACCGGGGGAATAGAGCAGCGTGAGTATTTCTGTAAGGCTATTCGATATTCCGATGGCCGAGGCCGCAAACGGCGCAATCGTATTCATCCATCAGAGGCTTGTGGCCATCGAAGCCTCTCCCGTGGCAGTCGATCACCGGCGTCTGCTGGCCTGCTCGGCCTGAGGAGGTCGACAATGAAGATTGAGAAACTTTCGATCAAAAACTTTCGCTGCTTCGGTCCGACACCGACCCGGATCAGGCTGGAAAGCTGCGTCACCGCGTTCGTTGGCGGCAATGGTTCCGGCAAGACGGCCGCCTTCCAGGCGCTTTCACGTCTCTTCGGCGTCACGCCCTCGCAGCGCGCCGTGCGGCGACAGGACTTCCACTTACCTGCTAACCAGCAGGAGCTTCAATCGGGTGCGACACTCTCGATCGAAGTGCTCTTCTCCTTTCCGGAGCTTGAAGGTCTCGATGATGACGCCGCCGAAGACGCAGTCCCGGAATTCTTCCTCCAGATGGCCGCATCTGCACCTGGCGCCCCGCTCAAGGCGAGGATGAGGCTGCTGGCGACATGGACGGATGATGGCACACCGGATGGCAGCATAGACGAAGATCTCCGGTGGATCACCACGCTTGACGACGACTTTGAGTGGGATGATTGCAAGCGTGTACAGGCCATGGAACGTGGCTCTATCCATTTCATTTATGTTCCGGCGGCTCGTGACGCTACGGGGCAGGTGACGACCCTGCTTAAAGGACGCTTGTGGCAGGCGGCGAAATGGTCCCATCGGTTCCGGGACCGCAGTGTAGTAATCGCCCAGCGATTTCAACGACAATTCGAGCGCGAGGCGCCCGCGCAGTTTGTCGTTGAGCGGCTTTCCAAGCGCTGGGCCCAAGTCCATGAGGCGGATACGGACACCACGCCAATCCTTCGCCTGGTCGAAAGCCGGTTCGAGGAGCTGGTGCGGAAGGCCGAGTTCACCTTCTTTCCCGACGTGGCGGGGCAGGAGCGCGCGCTCGCAGACCTCAGTGACGGTCAGCGCTCTCTCTTCCATATTGCGCTCACGGCGACGACCCTCGAAGTTGAGAAAGACGCGTTTGCTCAGCCAGCGGAGGAAAGCCCATTCGATCACGAGAAGCTCCGGCGGACGAGCCTCACATTTCTTGCGATCGAAGAACCTGAGAACAGTCTCTCTCCCTTCTTCCTCTCTCGCATCGTCGCGCAGGCGCGGGAGATTGGCGCGCTGTCGTCGGCGCAAGTCGCATTGTCAAGCCATTCGCCGGCGATCCTCAGCCGCATTGAACCGGTGGAAGTGCGCTATTTCCGACTTAACCACGAACGGCGGCGTGCCAGTGTCCGGCGGCTTACGCTCCCGCAGAACGATGAGGAAGCGAGCAAATATGTCCGCCTCGCTATCAGAGCCTACCCCGAGATTTACTTCGCCCGCTTTGTTATTCTCGGCGAGGGCGACTCTGAGCGCCTCGTCATTCCGCGGATCGCGGAAGCAATGGGCGTACAGCTTGATCCATCCTTCGTACCGATCGTGCCGCTCGGCGGAAGGTATGTCAGTCATTTTTGGCGACTCCTTAGCGACCTTCGCATTCCCCATGCGACCTTGCTAGACCTCGACCTCGGGCGAAAACACGGCGGCGCAGCCCTGATCGCCGACATCGTTGGCAAGCTGAGAGAGATCGATAACGACCTCGGCGAAAATACGCTTGTCCAGGACAACACGATCGACCCTGCCGGCGTGGCCGATCTTGAGGACAGCGACCTACTCGACGAAGACGAAGATAACGACTGGCTTAAGGCGCTCCGCGAGGAGGGGATCTTCTTTTCGTTTCCCCTGGATATCGATTTCGCCATGCTGAACGCATTTCCCGATGCCTATCAGCATCCAAACCCCGGCGGTCGCGGTCCGCGCGGTGGTGCAAATGCGATCCGCGACAAGAAGGCCGTCACGCTGAAGACTGGCGGCAATCCCGAACTATACGCAGATGAGTATAATAACGAGTTCAAGTGGTATCCGTACTTGTTTCTGGACCGAAGCAAGCCGGAGACGCATATCGCAGCGCTCACGCGTATCGCCGATGCGGACCTAGCTGAGAAGGCGCCTCCCGAGCTGATAGCGCTGATCGAGCATCTGAAGAAAGTGCTCGGCCCTGAGGACGATGAATGAGTCTCGTGTTGCCGGAAAACTGGAGGCCGCAGGGAGTAGCTAACCTCGAGTCGCGCGCCTGGGACGCCTTGCGGCAGACGGAACGGAGTGTTCTCGTCACCGCGGGAGCCGGAGCGGGAAAAACCGAGTTCTTGGCGCAAAAAGCAACTTACCTCCTCCAGACTGGCTTATGTCCAGCACCGAAACGCATCCTTGCCATCAGCTTCAAGCGCGACGCAGCCCGCAATCTCGCCGAACGGGTAACCATGCGCTGCCCGCCCGAGCAGGCCCGCCGCTTCAATTCCTATACATTCGATGCATTCGCCAAGAGCCTAGTCGATCGCTTTCGCGCGGCGATTCCCGAGCCCTACTGCCCTCCGGCCAGCTACCGCATCGTGATGCCGCGCCGGCAGGATTACGACAACTTTCTGGACACCTACAATTTCCGCGGTGTTAACGCCCAGCAGCTCGAGCGGGCGATAGCCAGGGATCGATTACCGGTCGCCAATACGGGTTCGGAGCGTCAGCGTGCGGCTGCTGCATATTGGCGTGCCCAATACAACGACTATGACCACGTACCGCTGTCTTTTCCGATGCTCAACCGGTTGGTCGATTTGCTCATCCGGGAAAACCCCTCGATCCTTAAGGCTTTACATCTCACGTATCCCGTCGTGTTTCTTGATGAGTTTCAGGACACGACCACCGCCCAGTTCCAGCTTCTGCGGAGCGCGTTCGAGGACAGCGAAACGATCTTCACAGCGGTAGGAGATGACAAGCAACGCATCATGGTTTGGGCGGGGGCTATGCCGGACGCTTTTGCCCAGTTCGAGCAACAGTTCGGCGCGCAAAGAATCTCACTGATCTGCAACTGGCGCTCGCATGAAGATCTTGTCAGGATTCAGCACGTAATCGCCAGCAGGATTGATCCCACGGTCGAAGCGCCTGAAGCCCGCGCCGATCGGCGCGTCGACGGTGATGTTGCCGCAATCTGGGAATTTGCGAGTGAGGATGAGGAAAGCGAGGCTCTTGCGCAGTGGATTGAGCGCGAGGTCCAGACGCGCAATATCGAGCCGCATGACGTAGCTATCCTTGTACGTATGCACATAGATGAAGTGGAGGCCCAGCTTTCGCCTGCCTTTGAAGCGCGTGGCCTTAGGCTCCGAAACGTCGCCCGCAATGTGGGCGATATCGCCATCCAGGACCTGCTTGGCGAGGATCTTACCCAGATACTCCTGCGCCTGTTGCGCCTCGGCGCATCCGCGAGAAGCCCTGAGAACTGGAACGCCGCACTGCGGGATTTGCAGTTTCTCGAAGCTGTCGATTCCGGTGATGAGGTCGCACTGGAGCGCCTGCAGCAGCGCCTTCAGGCGTTTGTCCGTCAAATTCGGCACGCATTCCGGCGCCTTGATCCCGTACCGGAGTCTACTGTTGAAGCCGCGCAGGCGGCTCGTGATTTCATCGGGGAGCAGGTGCTGCGCCGCGCATTCCAGTCCTATCAACGACAGGCTGACTTTGAACGTGTTTGGAACGGGTTCGTGCTGCTCCTGCGGGAATCTCTAGAGCATGCGGAAACATGGTCCGATACTCTGGATGCGTTCGAGGGATTGGGACAGATCACGCTCATGACGATTCATAAGAGCAAGGGCCTCGAGTTCCACACCATTATCTTCTATGGGCTCGACAATCAAACATGGTGGAGTCTCACCCCCGATCGCATAGAAGAACTGAATTCCTTCTTCGTGGCGCTTACCCGCGCGAAACAGAGAGCATTCTTCACATTGTGCACGGCGCGCGGTCAGCCCGTCCGCTGGATTGAAAACCTTCTTAGTCCCGCCGGAGTTCGGCGCGTTAATTCCGCGAACCTTCTCGCCTGAATTCGATGCGCCACAAAATTTCGACCCTCCAATGCCCTTACGAACCGACTTATTCGCATGAGAGCCAACAACAGCAAATCACACTGTAATTAGTCAAACATATCCTGACCTTAAGAGCGAGCAGTGATTGCTGCTTGTATTTGGTACTGACTCTCCTCAGCAATGTGACGACATAGCGGATCTCGCTCGCGGAAACGAGAGACTGCTCGATCAAGGCTACGCCTTTCGCTGCATTCAAGATTGAATGACAGCCGCCGCGATTTTAGAGCTCTTGCAGGAAATCACGTCACGCTCCGCGTTCTCGGTGCCGCTGTGCCGGCAGGTTCGCAGACGGCGTGGCGTGGAGGCAACGGCTTCTGCGCCGCGGAGCCCGGGCCCTCTTCGTGCACGATTTCGGCAGCGAAGCCCTCCGCCTGTAATAGTGCGTTCAGGGCACGCAGGTCATCGCACCAACTTTGCTCAACTTCGACATCGCGACGGTTGACGCCCTCGCTGCGACCGGCATGGGCATAAGCGCGGACTTTCGACTGGATTTGGCCGTTCGGCGGAGCCGACAATTGCACGTCATAGTTCGGCTCATTGGGCCGCTGGATCTCGAGCTTCATGCCCTCCGCCCATTCGGCCCCCTGCAGCCGCAGCTCATAGCCAAGGTCGCTTAAGGCCTTAAGCACCGCCGCTCTGGCCAATGTACCGTCGCGGCGTTTGCCTTCCGCCGCCGCAAGAGCGCGCGCCTCGTCGAGGAGCGCTCTTGCCTGGCCAGCATCTGCCGCGCTCCGCACGCGGTCGCGCAGGGCGTCCACCGCCGGGCCGTCGAAGGGCGCAAGTTCGGCCAGTGCTTCTCCGGTCAATCGGGCCCGGTTGCGGTCTGCGCGGCGCGACGCT
Source organism: uncultured Alphaproteobacteria bacterium (assembly GCA_963798805.1). GTDB lineage: Bacteria > Pseudomonadota > Alphaproteobacteria > Rhizobiales > Rhodomicrobiaceae > CAVZCK01. The sequence goes on along the minus strand of CAWCVC010000007.1, from coordinate 12,801 downwards.
TCGCGTTCAGAGACCTCGAGCACCAGCGCGTCCAGCCGCATCGCTCGCATCGAAGCATCTTTCTCCGCGACAATGCCGAGAACGCGATCGAGATACAAACTTGCATCCTCGTCGAGCGCGGATAACTGCGCGATCAATCGTTCGATCCGGGAACGGTCCGCCTGCTCAGGGGGGAGGCGTTCCGTTGCTTGCCGACCGATGCCGCCAATCCGTTCAGGAGGAGGCGCATCCGGATGCATCAACGTTCGGGCCAATTCGGACTGCGCAGCCGAGATGGCTTTGGCTGCCGCGCTTGACGCAGCGTTAAGGTGCCGCCCCAAAACCGCTTCCATTTTTGCGTTGGCCGCATCGAGCGCATCGCCGCGCATCGTCTTGGCGGTACGGGCAATGGTCTCAAGCGAAGCCTTATCGTCACCGGACGCATTTGCAGCCAAAGTCAGCGCGGTCAGCTCGAGGCGTAGGCGGCGGCCTCTGGCGGCTGCAAGCTGCTTTTCCAGTCTTTTTTCGAGCGCCGGTAACCTGTCATAGAGCTGATTATAGTCTTCGACGAAATCGTCCCAACGCTGCTCCGAAACGGCCTGGTCGTACCGTGCCAGTGTTTGCGACAATTCCTCGCCCTCGACGTGTTCAAAGCGTTCGAGTGCCTCGCGGAGCGCTGCACAACGTTGCAGCATCTGCCGAACGAGTGCGATCTTTTGCAGCGCAGCGCGCCGCTCCTCCTCCGTCGGCACGCGATAGCGAGAGACCACCAGCTTGCTCATGACCGCGCCTCTATTGCCCCGTGGGCCGCTTCAATCAATCTTTCGCGTTCCGCTGCCGGATCTTGCACCCAGGCGGCGGAAACAACCCGGTGCAGCCGCATGCCAGAGCGTAACAAGAGTTTTGGCCGCCAGATCTCTCTTGCGCGGGCGCTAGACAGCAACACATGCCGTGGCGTGTCGAACTCGACGCCGAGGGCATAGAGGCCGGTCGAGGGATGAGTGACGGCGATATCCACTGAGAAGGCGTCGTCGGCCGGCATCAGGCTGGCGTCGAAGCCATGGTGCCGGAGAAGATTGAGAGCATCATCGACGAGCGCGTCCGGTTCGCGAAGGTCTTCCTGACCGGCAGATTGGTCTGCGCGAGGAAAAGCGTTCAGCAGCGTTATGGCCTCCTGAAAATCCTCCGCGTCGACGAGTTCGCAGTAGCGCAGATAGGCCTGCAGGTAATCGCGAGCCAGGTTCGGCTCCCGGCGGCCTCCCAGCAGCGTCGAAATGTCGGAGGTCGGCATTGAGGTGAACAGGAGCACCTTCTGCTTGGCGCGCGTGACTGCAACGTTCAGGCGCCGTTCGCCACCCTGCTGGCCAAGCGCGCCGAAGACGCGTTTGAATACGCCGGCCTCGTCCCGTCCAAACGTCGTCGAGAACAGCATCCAATCACGCTCGTCGCCCTGGACGTTTTCGAGGTTCTTGACGAAAAATCCGACATCCTCGTCGTGATCCTTCCGATTGCTCTCGCGCTCGAAAACCTTGCCGAAGGTGCGGTCGCTTGTCTGCCCGCTTGGCGATTTCGGTCCGGATCAGATCGGCCTGCTTCATATTAAAGGTCACGACGCCGAGAGTCGGTGGTTCGGATTTTTCGCGCCAGAGCTGGCTCAAATAGTCCACAATCGCGGCCGCTTCATCCGGATTGGTCTGCGACCTGTAGACGCCGTCGACGCGGCGCACCTCGATCGGTTTGAACTGCGCGACCTCGGCGGAAGGACGGCGCACCGGCACGTTCAGACGGCCGTCATAATAGGCAGCATTTGAGAAGGCGATGAGCTCCCGGTAGGCTGAGCGGTAATGGATGTCGAGGCTGGCTTGCGGCAGCAGGCCGCGGGAAAGGGCCAGAAGGTCTTCGCAATCCTTGACGTGACGGCGGTTCTCGCTGACCTGTCGCCGGCTTCGTTCCGCGCTTTCCGCTTCGGCATCCCCTGTGTCGGTGTCGACCCAGTCGTCGTCATCGGTCTCCTGCTCGTCGGATTCCAGGCGCGATCCGAAGAAGCTTGTGGGCGGTAGCTGCTTGTCATCACCGCTGACGACGCAGCGCCGGGCACGAAACAAAGCCGGCGCGGCATTGGCGACCCGCATTTGAGAAGCCTCATCGAATATGACGACGTCGAACAGTCCGGCATGGAGGGGAAACATACGGCTTACCACGTCCGGATTGACGAGCCAGACCGGCCGGAGCTTGAACAGGCCGAGGCCGCGCCCCTGCTCGACCACCTGCCTCAGGCGCTTCGAATGCGCGCCCGTCAGCGGCCAGATCGTCGTCCAGGATTGCAGGCTTGAGAGCTGCCCGCCATCGACATGCGCAAGCACTTTGAGGTTGGCCTCCCTCATCTTTGCGTCGAGGTCGGACAGATGTGAGACACGCTCGTCAAGTTGCTGACGCACCTGCAAGAGCTGTGGGAATTCACCTTCGATCTCCTGCTTCCAGTGGCGTGCGGCCTCGCAGCGGAGCAGCGCCGTCAAGGCATCGCGTCGAGTACGCGGGTCGAGTTCTCGCAAATGCTTTGCAAGCGACCCGAGCGCGGGAAATACCGCCGCCGCTTCTGCAGATAGCCCGCGCGCTCGCAGGCGAAATGTTTGGTACGCCACGAGGCACGGCAGCGCCGCCTCGATGGCCTCGAGCGAGAGGCGTTGTGGCCGGTCTTCGGCAATATCAGTGCTGCAATGGCTCGCGACGCCAGCTTCGAGGTGCCCCTCGATAGCAGCGAAAGCGCTCGCTGCGGCCAAGCGTGCTTCCGCCACCGCTACTGCCTGAGCTAAGCAATCGAGGAAATGCGGCAAGGGCGCCGGGCGAACGGCCGCTTTCACTTTCGGCTTCGCCCTCGAGCACAGACCGCCACCCTTCGGCCGCGAGCGGGCAGGCGTCGAGACGATTGGCAAAGGCCTGAAAGCGGTCGAGATCGGCGGCCAGCGACTTTGCATTTCGGATGAGGGTGGCCAGGTCAGAGCCATGGCTGCTGTCATCGATCGCAAATGCCTGGCTGAGATGATGCAATTCGGCAGCAGCTTTGCGTGTCTCGCGCTCGAGGCGCGCAGCTTCGGCAAAGGCGGCGCAGCTTGCATCGTCGACAGCAAGGCCGAGCTTGCGCATCATCGAGCGACCTGCGCTACGGGCCAGCAACCGCAGCGGGCTCACCTTGGCGAGGATTGATACTGGCGGCTGGAAATGTGCAGCTCGCCGCGCCGCAAGCTCCAAGGTTGGATCGTCGAGCGGCTTCACATGTGCGGAAAAGGCCGCGACGCGCCCAATGGGAGACAGGCGATTCAGGCAATCCAGGAGCGTCGCAAGCGCGAGGCGCTGCTCGGCGCCCATGGCGCGGTGCTCACTGTCTGCTGCAAAAAGCGGTTGCCATGCGCCGACGCGGGCGAGTGTTTCCGACCCGGCGGCGGTCAGCGCGGCAGCATGGACGCGAAGCCAATCGGATGCTGGTTTCGGATCGGCAAGTGCTAATGGTGCGTCTCCGCCTCCGCGCTGCGCCGCGGATATCGCCTTAGCGCGCTCTGCCTCGCATGCCTGCCAATGCCGGAAATCCTCGCAGATGCGCTCGGCGAGGCTGACATCGACGGGAAACGGGGCAAACGCCGCCAATGGCGAGCCCTCGACATGTCCGTCGACCCAACTATCGATTAACCCGGCGCATTCACCGACTGCGGCCTCCAATTGGCCCGGATCCAGTGGCCCGAGAATAGAACGCAATGCCGGGGCGGCGAGGCCGCCAGAGCGTGCGCTTTCGGCTCCGATCCGCGAGAGCACATCGCGATAGGCATAGCCGAGACGGCGATGCGGCGCATAGATCGCTTCATGGTAGGCGTCGAGATCCGCCTCAGTCTGATCGATGCGGGCGGCCAGTTCCAGCCGCTTGCTTTGCCTTCCTGAACCTTGCCGATCATTCTGCTGAAGCAGCCCCGGCACCTGCGCCTGCAGAGCCTTCAACACTTTTGCGCGGTCGCTGACCGTGTTCTCGACGCGGAACACGCGATGATCGAGCCCCTCCGCCGACAGCCGCTTGTGCACGACTTCCAGGGCGGCCTGCTTTTCGCAGACGATGAGGACGGTTTCGCCCCGACCGAGACAATCCGCCACCACATTGACGATGGTCTGGCTCTTCCCAGTGCCCGGCGGTCCTTGCAGGACGAGACCGGGTGCAATCCGGGCGCTTAGCACGGCACGCTCCTGCGACGGGTCGGCCTCGAGCGTCGAGAAGCGTTCAGATTCCAGCGGGCGCTCCGGCGGCGCCGGAAACTCTATGTCTTTCAAGCGGAGCAGACATTCAAGCGCCGTCGCCTCAAGCGGGCGCTGCTGCAAATGTCGCAAATCCTGGACAATGGCCTGGCTGGCAAAATCGGCCAGGAATAGTGCGGCGGCCGAATGAAGCTGCGGCTGTCCCGGTTTGCCCACCGCCGTCGCCTTAGGGATCGGGCCGACCGTGGCGCCACCAGCCAATGGTGCAACCTGGTCGAAGGTATGCAGCACGTCGCTCGCATCGACGATGCCGCCTTGCAGCAAGTCATCGGCGAGACCCTGCCACCGCGCGCAAATATCGGCCCCGAGGATCGTGTCGAACGCTGGATTGAGCTGCACTTCGCGCTCCGCGTCGAAGCCGAGTTTTACGGCGCCTGTCGCGCCGGCCTGGATCGAAACTTTCAGCGGCCAGAGCAGCACCGGCGCGATCTTCGCCGCTGAGGCGCCATCGCTCTTGGTCTCCTTCAGCGTCAGGATCGGATAGCCCAGCATGAGCGCGTTGACGCCGGTGTCGCGGCGATAGGTTCGCGCCTGCGAGTTGAGCTTGCGCAGCCGGTCGACGATGGCCTGCTCGGGACGCGAGCGTCCTGTCAGCACGCAGTCCTGTTCGCGCCGCGTCACGATGGCCTGAAGCACATCGTCGCGGACCTTCGGTCCTCCCAAATCGGTAAGGTCGATCCTTGCCGAGGATTTCGACGTCTTGAGCTGAACGAGCGGCCCGCGCTGGACGCCGGTCAGTACTTTGCGCTCCAGGAACGCGAGGACGTTACGCACATAATCTTGATGCGGCGGCTCCGCCCAATCGCGCGCGGGCACTGCGAGGACGACGAGCGCGCGGGCGATCGAGATGCGCCTGTTGTTTTCGCGGTAGCGGTCGACCCATTCATCGACGACGGGCCGCCCGCAGCGCGAGAATCCCGGCAGCCTTTCCGCAAGCTGATCGGCGATGTCGGCGCGCGGCAGCCGCAGCAGCACGGTGGCAGCTTCCCGGTCGAACTCCGGCACGCTTGCGGATTGGGCCAGGGCTTCGGCTTCGCGCAAAAGCTCCTCCCTGGGCTTGAAGGCGCTGGCTTCAACGCTCAGGAGGAGAAGCAGATCCTCGTCGCTCAGGGTTCGCCGGTCGAACATCGCCGCGAGCGCCGGGACTGCCGCATCGGGGAAAAGCTCGCGCTTCATCTGCCACTGCGCGTCCAGTCTGGCAACCGATGTCGTTAGCCGAAGTACCGCGAATTGCTCGGCGTTCAGCGTCAGCCGCATATCGCGGATGCGGGCCTTGACGCGATCCGCTCGCTCGGCAAGCTGAACGAGCCAGCGATCCTTATCCCGCCTCAGATCGCGCAGATGCCGCTGAGGTGCGGTGTCGAGCCAGGCGCCGCCTTTTTCTGGGTCCGGCAGCAGCCAGTTCGGCGTGATGATTTCGCCTCGCACGCAAAGCGGCAGATCCTCGTTCAACGCCGCAAGCGAAAGCGCGACCCGGTGATCCTCGGCAAGCTTGATATCGGCGGCAATCTTGCGCAGTTGCATTAAGCGGCGGCTTTTCGGGTCAATCTCATCGAGCCAGTTGGCGACCGCGCCGCTTTCCAGAATAGCCGCCGCCTGAGGCCAGTTTTCATCCTCCGCCGCTGCCAGCGCGAAGGCGGCGGGCGAAACATAGCGCTCGCTTTTAAAGGAAAGCGCTGGACCTTCCGGCGGCGCGTCTCCTCCCGTCTCATCATGGTGTGTGGGGATGTCACGCTCGCCCGCGACCCAGCGCAAAGCCTGATCGGCCTTCCAGCGCTTGGCGTGATCGCGCGTCAGCAACCCCTTAAGCAATTGCTGCCAGCCGGGCTCGATGTCCTTGGGCACCGCCACGCCGCGCGTTACGAGATGCAGCAGGAAGGCGCGATCGTGAACGCCGGCAAAGCAGGCACCGTCCGTCGCCAACTCCAGCAGGATGATACCAAGGCTCCACCAATCGGACGCGCTGGTTGAGGCATCCGCCACGGCTTCCGGCGCCATATAGCGGCTAGCCTGTCGAATGCGAGCAACCTCGACATCGAACTCGGCCAGATTGGCGGTGGCGAATTCGGTGATGACCAGGCGCACCGGCTGGCGCGAGCGAACGCGCACGACCGATGGTTTGAGCCCGCCATGCCGCAATCCGAAGCTTTCGAAGCTGGCCAGCGTGCGGATCAGATTGGCGGCGACCTCTTGCAGTAGCGCCGGGTTGGAGCGGAATTCGGATCGCAGGTCCCCGAGAGTCGGGCTATCGACGTGCTCCCAGACCTCGAACGCCCGCGAACAGAGTCGGCCATGGGCAAGCAGTGTCGCCGCCGTTCCAGCTTCAAGCCGGGCAAGCGCGGGGTAGATTTTCGGATCGGGCTCGACGCCGGGCTGGTAGTATTTCAGCAGCACGGTGTCTGTGCTGTGCTCGGCGCGGGCGAGAAATAACTCCGCTTCGTCCGGCGAGCCAGGCAATGTGGCCAGGATCTGCCATTCTCCGATGGTTCGGACTGCGGGATCTGGACTTGGAGCCTGGTTGGCGATCGTCTCGCCGCAGGTCAGGCAGATGGCATCATCTTCGTCAACGGGATGCCCATTGGGACACGTCCGCGCGGGGGCGTCGGGCGGCAGCGGATCTCGAGGGCTATCTGGTCGGTACGGGTCCGGTTCGGGCTCTTCTGGCCCGGGCGGCCTGTCGGGGGCCACAGAGACCGGATAAATATCGTGCAACGGAAATTCACAGATACTGCAGACCGAGTTCCGACTGCTCGGACGTTCATGGCCGTTTGGGCAATTCCGGACATATTCCATCAGGACGCGCCTCCCATGCGGCCGGCCGATGTTGCGAGCGTGATGCCTTGAGCTGCGAGCAAATGCGCCAGCCGGTCGAGATCGCCTCGGCGCGGAACGCCTGCGATCCAGACCGATCCGTCCGGGTTCGCCACCAGATCGAGCGATGGGCACCAATCCGCGTCGCAGTGTCGAGCCCGGCGAAACGCTCCTCGCCAAGGGCAGTGAGCAGATGCAGCCGCTGGTTGGCTGAGCCACGTAACGGCGCATCGGTCGGCTGCGCTTCGTCGAATGGTTCGCTGATCAGCACATCAATGAGTCCAAGCGCAGCGGCATGCCGCGCCTGCAAGGCTTCGAACTCATAGCCCGAATAGACCAGCACATCGCCCTTGAAACGCGTTCGAAGACCAGCGAGCAACGCCAGAAGCCCATCCGTTTGGTCAAAAGGTTCGCCGCCTGAAATGGTCACGCCGTCCGCCTCGGCGAACCAGGGTTCCATGCGCTTCAGCACCGTTTCGACTGGCTCGCCATCTCGTGCAAATGCCCAAGTGTCACGGCTCATGCAGCCCGCGCAGCGGATCGAGCATCCCTGGAACCAGATGCCAATTCGGCGCCCCGGTCCGAGCGCGGTGATCGGGAAATGCAATTTCGACAGTGAAATTCGGGGAATCGTCATGGCGTTATGCCCCCCGGTGCACGGTTGCACCCGGCGCAATTTTCAACGACGTGACGCCACCTGCCTGCTCGAGGCTTTCCACCACCAAGCGCTCTCCGACGCGCATATCGAGCCCAAAGGCGGCACGTGCCAGCGGATTGACGAAATGGGCTTCCAACTGGTTGCGCACGCCGCGCCCGCCATTGGAGAGGTCGGCGAGGCAGATCTTGGCCAGCGCGGCGCGAGCGGAAGGGGCAAGGGCGAACTCAACGCCCTGTTCGGTCCGGACATCTTCCAGAATGCGCGCGATCATGGAGTTGAGGATCTCCTCCGCGATCTCGCTGCGGATGAAGTCGAAGACGATAATGTTCTCGCCAATGCGGTTAAGAAGTTCCGGCCGGCCGATCTCCAGCTTGAAGTGCCGTTCGATCTCCGCGCGCACTTTTGCCCGCATCTCTTCGAGCGGCTCGCCGGGAAACACGTTGGCGGCGCGCGTTCCGTCCGGAAGCGCGCGGGTAATGCCGAGATTTGATGTGAAGACGATGAGGCTTTCGGAGAAATACACGCGCTCGCCGCGCCCCGATGTCAGCACGCCGTCATCGAGGATCTGCAAAAACTTATCCAGGATCTTTGGATGCGCCTTCTCGATCTCGTCGAACAGCACGACCGAAAATGGCTTTTCGCGGATGGCGTTCGTCAACTCGCCGCCGGTGTTGTAGCCGAGATAGCCGGGCGGGGCACCAATCAGACGCTGATCGGAATGTTCGAGCGAGAATTCGCTCATGTCGAAGCGGATATAGGCGCTCTCATCACCAAACAGCAGGCTGGTGATGGTTTTTGCAAGTTCGGTCTTGCCGACGCCGGTCGGCCCCGCCAGAAACGCCACACCGCGGGGACGCCCGCCGCGCTTGCCGCCGAACCCGGTCGCGGCACGCTTGACGATGTCGAGCATGTGGCTGACGGCGTGGGGCTGGCCCCTGACGCGCGCTGTCACGGTCGCCTCGGCCTGGGCAAGCTTCTTGCGGTCGATCTTGCGCCATGGGTCTTCTGTTACGCCAAGCTTATAGTGCCGCACTGCCTCGCCCACATCGGGCGCACCCAAGCCTTCTTCGCGAGCCAATTGGGCAATGGACGCGAGGTCGATCACCAGCAGACCTTCCGAGGCATCGACAAATGCATCCTCTGCCTTGGTCAGCGCGTCGGGTGTGGCATCCCCGGCGGGGAGGCTACGCATCAGCCCATGCACGACGCTGCGGCGCACGATATGGTCCGGCTTGGGGATCGGGATATGCCGCAGGCGCGGATTGCCGATCACGAACCAGTCGGGCAGGTCGCCCTCTTTTTCGGCAATCCAGACGATGGGGTTGAAATAAGGCCGGCGCGTCACTGGATGCGGACGCGGCTCAACCGCGTGAGCGGTGACGAGCGCGCGGGTGAAGCCGCGATGCTCGAGCTCGATCATGTGTTCGGGCCTAACGATCAGCCGCGCCGCGAAATCCGCGATCAATGCCGTCGGCTCCGGAGCGGAGCTGGCGAGCGTGGTTGCAATCTCGAAGAATTTCTCGATCGAGGCGGGCGCCCGGCCGCCGGCGTCAAAGGTGATGCCGAATTGCGAGAAATAGGACTGATCGCCTGTTGCATCGCGCCCGATGATGGCCGGCACACCGAAGCCCCGGGCTGGATCGAAGCCGATGACGCGGCCGATGCCTGCCTCCACCAGTTCGGCGCCGAGATAGGAAACGAGCGGCAGGATCATCGGATCGCCCGAGGGCGACGCGCGCGGATACCGGTCGCGCACATTGCCGGACAGCACGAACTGGCTTTTCAGTGGCAGAAAGCGCAGGAAATCTTTCGCCCAGCGGGGCTTTTCAAAAAGCTGGCTCAATTCGAAATCCGCAAAACAAAGAGAATATTGGCAGGGCCGGCAGATCGTTTAACCAGTTATAATGTCTTAAACTGTTGATGCAGGGAGTCAATGCACTGCCGAATCAGACGACGTCTTCAAGGCATGTCGCGGCGGAAACGGTGATCTCCGTTGTCTGAGCTGGCCGGGGTCGACGCCGTCGGCCGACCCTTCGGTGCTATCCATGACAAATGGCAGATGACGGAGCGTCGTCGGCCGCCATCCGTTATATTCGGGCCGCTACTCGGCGCGCAGTTCCATTCGTACCGGCGCAGTCTCCTTGGGCAGGTCCTGGATTGCGCCGCCAATGGCGACCGCAAGCTGGCGGTAGACATTGTAGAAATCCAGCTCTTCGGCATTAGCGGCCACATTCGGCTTGGCCTCTTCATAGTGCCAGGAGATGCCGGGGTCGGCGGCGAGCGCCTTGACCATCGGCAGATCGTGACCTCCGCCGGTAAGCAAGAAGCTCACTGGGGTGCGCCTGCGGCTCAACCGCTGAAAGTCACGGGCGCAGGCCACGGCGACCTCAACGGTCCGGCGGCTACGTTCGCGAAGGCGATCGGCGAATTTGGCGACTTCGGGCTGGTCCAGGAACTCCCGCAGCGTGACCTCGACATAGCTGATCCCCCAGTTCCACCGTCAGCGTTCCGTCCGAGAACAAATCGCTCCTTGTTCCGCCGGCCGTGAACGAGAAGGCGGCGCGCCGCCCCGGCACCGGCGGGATGGTCAGCCCGACAAACCGGCCTTCCTGAGGATGAATGCTCGGAGCAGCATATCCAGATGATCGCCGGCTTCGGTCAGAACGGCAGCGCTCCCCTCGATCTCAGCGATCACATTCCGCCATGCCAACCCGGTGGCGAAAGCACCGAAATCCGATGTGCCGCCACCAATGTCAACGACGACCACCACCCGCCTGCCATTATCCCGGATCGATCCCGAGGCGACGGCGGTAGCCTCTCGCACCGATACGTTGCCATCCATCGAAGGCTGGAAGATCTCCACGTCACTTGCCGCGGAAGGTTTCAGCTTCTTCAGAGCGGCAAGCGCCTGACGCTGCGAAAGTCCGCCCGGTGCCGTCAAAGTCGGACCCAGCATGTCGGCCAGGGCGAAGCCGCTCTTGACGAGGTCCTTGAGCAAAGCTTCGCCGGCCTCAGCTCGTTCAGCGCTCCAGGCCGGGCGCGCGACCCGCAAGGGCGCAGGCCAGGGAAGCTCGTATTTTTCAGCCTCGTTCCCCGCGCGTTCCAACAAATAGGCGAGAAAGAGCTGGAGCAATTTTCGCGGTGTGAACTTCCCAGTCGGATCGATATCCTTATGGAGCAGACCATCGATCTGATCGAGGTCGAAGGTGCTCAGATACTGCTTCGGCGACACGAACGCCCGCCGACCGCTGGCTTCATCACGGATCGCAGCGCTTTCGGCCTCCTGACCGAACAGGATCTGATCGTCCGTGACATAGATGACGGAAGGTAGAAGGAAGGCGTTCCGCGCCTGCTGACCAGATCCCTGAGCGATTGCGAGCGGCCTGATGGTGGCGGGAGCAATATCTTCGCGGTCCACCGCCTTGACCATCGCGAATTTGGACAGAGCGGTGCCGAAATCTATGCAGCCGATCCAGTCTGCCCCACGCCTTTTGCTCTGTCGCGCCATATGCCCAACCCTCACTTGCCGATTGCAGCAGCCTCTCCAATACGCACCACAACGCTTGCCGTTCCCTGTCCTCGGATCACGGGCGGCTTAACGACGCGGACCTGCTCCCCATAAGAAAGATGATCGTCTGAGTAATATTGAACTGGATCGAAGGCTGCTTCCGCGCCGGGCTCAGAGCCTAGCCATAATTCGCGCTTCCGCGCGGCATGGCGTACCGCTTGAAAGACGAGATTGATGGCGAGCCGGGCCTGCTTTAGCCTGCTCGGCATGAGCGGCGTCGGAGGCAGCTTCCAGCTTCTCGATGGTGCGTAGAACGCGAGGGATTGCCTGCAAGGCTTCACCCAGCGCTTCGTCCGCCTCACTCCACGCCGCCATCGCAATATGCCGAGACAGCTCATCGCTGCCATTTTTCTTCTCGCTAGCTAGCGGAGCATTCTCCCGATCGGCGAGCCGCTTGAAATACGGCCGCGACGGCTCCGAATGGCACCCTAGACTGCGCAGAAATGCTTGCCGACGAGGTAAATTGCCTTCTGACCCAGTCCTCTCCTTTTTTTGTCAAGCGGTGTACGAAAGGTGCCGGGGACGATTTGATAAGGCCATGATCTTTCAGTCGATCACGATGGGCTTTTTTCATTGTTAGCCCATGGATTTGCCTAATCTCAGCTCTTTCTTTGAGCGGCCGGCCTTCGCCCAAAAGTATGAAGAGGACGCCGTATTCAATCGGTCTTAAACGAAGTTGCTCCATAACACTCAAAAGATTTGAATTTTACAGTGTTTTATACCATGGCGGACTGGCGGCGCAAGCAGGCGAGGCATGATGTCTCGCTCACCCTCGATGGGAGCTCTACGGAACAGGTAGTCTCGGCTCGACGCCTTTCGCCGTGAGGATGCTTAGGATGGAGCCGATGATCGTGGTCCTGCCGACGCCAGAGCCGCTTCTGTGAAGCCGACGCCGCGAATGTCACGGGCCAGCAGATAGCGATCCTCCCTGACTATTGGAATGGCGTCAGCGCCATAGGTCTTGTAGATGCGCACCGCCCGCACCGTGCCGACGCCATGGCTTCTCCGCGCGCCGTAACGGCGGAATAAAATCTTCGCCAATGCAAATGGCAGGGTGAGAGCGGTCAAGTGCGCTGCGGCAGTGTCGGATAGAGGCCGGGCAAAAGCCCAGGCGCGAGCTCCGCCGGAAATGCAATTCGAAACGGCGACTTGTGCGTGTCGGATTTAATGATCCCGCGCTTGTTAAGGAGCGCGGCAACCCGGCGCGCCTTGTCCATCTTGAAGCCAGTAACCTCAGGCATATCTTTGCGCTCCAACTCGCGGTGGGTGAGGATATGGGCGAGGATCTTGGTGCTGCTTGGCATCAGGCTGCCAACCTGCTCTTCGCCCCTGGCCCAGTCGAGCACGCGCTTGCGCAGGGCCCCCGGTTGCATGAGTTCAGCCATGAATTTAACCTGATCCAGGCAAGTCTCCAGGAAGAAGGCGGAAAAGGAGGCGAGCTCCTCCTCGCTGAGATTGCCGCGGCCGTCGAGGTCGTTACGGCGCTGCA
>CAWCVC010000006.1:0-11515 GCA_963798805.1 uncultured Alphaproteobacteria bacterium | reverse complement strand
GTTTTTTTAAGATTTTCTACCGTATGCTGACGGATGTTATCCTGTCAAAAGCCGTTGTCCCATAAGGGAATTATTGATTGACGCCGTATGCTAACGGATGCTACAAGAGGATAGCATTTTGTGGGTATATTTGGAGGCGGCGCAATGGCGAATCCCGGTAAATTGACGGCCGTAAAAGTGGCGAAGCTGACCGAACGCGGACGCTATGCGGACGGCGGCAACCTCTATTTGCAGATCAGCCAATGGGGCACCAAGAGCTGGATACTGCGGTATATGCAGAACGGCAAGGCGCGAACCATGGGCCTTGGCGATCTGGCGACATTCTCGCTGTCGGAAGCGAGGCAGCGCGCCCGCGCTATGCGCCAGTTGCTCGCCGACGGCATCGATCCGTTGCAGAAGCGCAGGGAAGCCCAACAAATGGCGAAGATCGAGGCGGCGCGCACCGTCACCTTCAAGGAGGCCGCGAGCCGCTACATCTCTGCACATGACAAGAGCTGGCGCAATGAGAAGCACCGCTACCAGTGGAACGCTACCGTGCTCGAATACGCCTGCGGGTTCATCGGCGGCATGGACGTCGCCGAGATCGAGACCAATGACATTCTGCGCGTGCTCGAACCGATATGGACGACAAAGCCCGACACGGCGGAGCGGCTGCGCGGTCGGCTTGAGGCCGTCATCGATTGGGCGACGGCGCGGAAATTGCGGACAGGCGACAACCCTGCCCGCTGGAAAGGCCATCTGAAGCATTTGCTGCCGGAGAAGAAAAACGGAACCGAGCATTACGCTGCCCTGCCCTGGGGCGAGATGCCGGCATTCATGGCCGAGTTGCGCGCGGTCGATTCAATTTCCGCTAGAGCGCTTGAATTCACCATCCTGACAGCCGCGAGGACTGGCGAGACGCTCGGCGCACAGTGGGATGAGATCGACTTCGACGCCAAAGTCTGGACAATTCCCGGCGCGCGCATGAAGGCCGGCCGCGAACACCGCGTGCCGCTCTGTGACGGCGCCTTGAAGCTTCTCAAAGGCTTGTCGCGCGAGCATGGCAACCCTTACGTCTTTCCTGGTGCCAGGCGTGGACGCGGGCTTAGCAATCTGGCCATGTTGATGACGTTAAGGCGCATGGGATACGGCCAATATACCGTTCATGGTTTCAGAAGCTCATTCCGGGACTGGGCAGCGGAACAGACCAACTTCCCGCGCGAGATCGCCGAAGCCTGTCTTGCCCATACCATCGGCACCGCCGTCGAACGCAGCTACCGCCGGGGTGACTTCTTCGAAAAGCGCCGCCGTCTGATGGATGCCTGGGCGAGCTATTGCGCGAAACCGGCCGGCAACGGCGGCGTCGTGCCGATCCGGAAGGCTGTCACGGCATAGATGTGGGTGCGGCAGGCTGTCGCACCTAAAACGGGTGAAGTGCACAGCACCGCGGCAAGGCTCTGCGGACGCAATAGAAGCTATAAGAACACAATGGAAGCTTCGTGGACGGATTGACCGTGTACATTCTGTGCATTTTTCCGTTGTAAACCAACGGTTTCTGTGGACTGACGCCAGCGCCGGCCTATTGACGACTCGTCCCGATGCTCGCACCCTCTGCCACATCACATCGTACGTAGCAGAGGAGTACAGCATATGCTGAATGGTGAGACTGGCCTGCAGCGCATCTATCGGCGCCCCGACTTGCCCGCAGTCACCGGCCTAAGCATCCCCCGCATTAACGAGCTCGTCGCAAGCGACGAATTCCCCAAGCCGATCAAGCTGGGCGAGCGTGCCGTGGGCTGGCTGGAGAGTGATCTCGTGGCCTGGCAGCGGCAGCGCATCGCCGCCCGTGACGCCGGCCAGGAGGCCGCGTGATGACGACGCTACCGAAACGGCCACCTCGGCCGCCTTCAGCGCTTGCGGTGCTCAGCCGCGGCCGAGGCGCACCGCAGGCGCCTGTCCCGATGCCGGCGCCTCGCGCGCCCTGGCGCCCGCTACAGCCGCCCGATCCGATCCGCGTCGCCACGATGGCCGGCATCGATACCCGGATCCGGCTGGAGGAGCAGGCGGCCGCCACGCGTGCGGCACTGAAGGCCGACCCGAGCTACGGGCCGGCGGACGGGCCCGAGCCGACACCCTATAGCCAGACAACGCATGAGGAGCGAGTCCGGGCCTGGCAGGGCTACTGGCAGAGCGGTGGCCGCATTCCCGTGAACTACTCGCCGCCACCGGGCTGGGGCGGAGCGCCGAGCGAGGCGGAGGCCGGCGATGAGAGCTGAAATGAAAAGCCCCCCGGGGCGAGTGGGGGGCTGATCGATGCGGAAGGATATCGGTGATACGGGGCAGATCATACCGTTACGCCCCAGTACCGTCAACGGCTATGGCCGCGCGCTGGACGAGCCCGACGAGCCGCCCTACGTCCCGCTCGTCCTGTATGACGTCGCCGTGCTGCTGGAGCAGCCGGCGCCGCCGCGGCAGTGGTGCGTGCCTGGATTGATCCCGAAACGCGATGTCACGCTCTTCGCCGCAGACGGCGGATTCGGCAAAACAACACTCGCATTGCAGCTCGGCGATGCCAGGGCGCGCAACTGGACGTGGATGGGCCGCGAGATCGAGCACGGTCGCACCGTCTTCTATGGCGCCGAGGACGATCGCGACGAGCTGCACTACAGACTGGAGCAGATCGCACGGCAGATATGCGCCGGCGACCATATCGAGGATCGCTTCAAGATCATCACTGTGGCCGACAGCGACGCCGAGCTCGTCGTTCCAGATAAGGCGATGGGCGTCCGGACAACGGCCCGGTTCGGCGATCTCGAAGGCCGCGTGGCGGACCTCGGCGCCGGCCTCCTCATCCTTGACGCCTCAGCGGACATCTTCGGCGGCGACGAGATCAGGCGGCGCGAGGTGCGGGCCTTTATCCGTCTCTTGCGCGGCCTCGGCATCCGGCAGGACTGTGCGGTGCTGCTGCTTGGGCACCCCTCCGCCGAGGGCATGCGATCGGGCAGCGGCTACAGCGGTTCAACGCACTGGAACAACTCGGTGCGCAGCCGGCTCTATGGATCGATACCAACGGGCGAGGGCGGCGCCGAGATCGATCCGGACTTGCGCCAGATCACGGTGAAGAAGGCCAACCGTGGACCGAGAGGCGAGACGATCACGCTGCGCTGGCGCGACGGCGTCTTCGTCCCTGAAAGCCCCGCTGCGGCGTCGGACGCCCTTGGGCGCGGTCATGCGCGGGCCGTGTTCCTGGAACTGTTGCGCGAGCTGACCAGGCAAGGGCGGCGAGTATCCGCCAATAAAGGACCGACCTATGCGCCCGCCATCTTTGCGGCCGAGCCGGATGCGAAGGGCATCAAGAACAAAGCGTTCACCTTTGCAATGAGCGAACTGCTGCGGGATGGCATCATCGAGGTATGCGAGGACGGCCCGGCGTCGAAGCGGCGTTCGTTCCTGCGGATTGTGGAGCAGCGGTGATGCACGCAAAGGTAGGTTCCAACCGCTTCCAACTGGCAAAAATGGCGGTTCCAACCGGCTTCCAACCGGGGTGCCAACCGCCTTCCGACCCGCTTCCAACGGCTTCCAACTGGGGTTCCTTCCAACCCCCCCATACCCCCCCACCCTGCCGGGAGCCGGCGGGCGCCCGCTGGGGAGTGCGGGCTGCCGGCCCCGGAGGGGCAAAAAACCCAGGCCGTAACCGTAACGTAAGCGTAAAGGCAACCCGTAAATGGCGAGCACCGAGGCTGTAGCCGTCTTCCCTGGCTCGCCAGCGGGAGAAGTCCGAGATGCCGAGCTTCGCGAGTTGCTCGTCGCCGAGCTGCGTATTGCGCATCTCCGGGCGAAATCGGCGCAGATGGAAATCGAGTTCCTCGGCCGCGCGCTTCGGCAGAACATTCTGACTGTCGGCGAAATCGTCGAGGCGCTTGAGGTCGATCTCGGCTGGTCTGGCTTTCTCGAACCGACGCTGATGGCGAAGATCCGCAGCCGCATGGATTTTGAAACCGTGGCGTAAATTGGCGGAAAACTGAGAGCGCCGTATCTCTCACCTGCTCGTCCCGCCGCGCCAAGCGCTTGCCATAAAACGCCGATGGGGGCGGAATTTCGGCTTTGAAAAGGTCGCAGAACGCGGACCTTTTTCGGCTTTGAAATTGCGGAATTGGCGGAAATCGCGTAAGGATTTTGTGGGTAGGCCAGTGGGTATCCGGTGCTCGCCTCTGAAAACTGGCTATTTCCAAGGGGTTTGCGCGGAGTGCCTCTCCGCCAAAGGGTGGCGCGATGGACGCTGAGACGCCGATCGCCGACGACGACGCCGTGACGCCGGCGGCGGAGGACGTGGAACAAGGGGCTTCAGACGCCTCTGGCGAGCCTGTAGAACCGCGTCGGCGCGGGCGTCCGAAAGGGACACCGAAGACGGGCGGACGGCCTGCCAAGCCGAGGACACCGCAGGAATTGCGTTCCTATATTGCGGGCGAACTGGGCAAGCTGGATCGGCTTCTCGCCATTGCCAGGGGCGATGAATTGCGCACATCCGGGCCGACGGGCAAATCGATGTTGGCGCATCCCACGTTCAACGAGCAGCTCCGCGCCTGGGAACTGCTCTTGAAGAAGGTCATGCCGGATCTGCAAAGCACCACGCTCGACGCCAATCTTACCGGCACGATCGAGGCACCGATAGCGACACGGGATCTGGCGCGCTCGATCCTGGGCATCTTGAGCACGGCACAGCTTGAGAAGGTGCCGCACCGCGGCGAATTCACCGAAGCCGAGGAGGTCGCCGAAGACGAGGAAGGAAACGCAGCCGCCGAGCCTTCCGGCGGCGCGACTGGCGAGGAGGATGCTCCGGCCTCGCCCGAGGGCGGCGCGGCTTCTGGTCAGCCTGCGTCGCCCTTGCCTGATCCTGACGCCATCAAGGCGCGGCTGCGTGAGCTGAACGTCCCGTTCAACGATGGCCCGACGCACGTCCCACACAACCCGGACGCCACCGCGGCTGAGATGCCGCCGGCGATGAGCGCCGAGGATCGCGCGCGAGAGAACCTGCGCCGCCGGCCCGACGGCACGAAGAGCCCCTATGGCGACGCCTGGGCCGACGAGCTGAAGGACATTCCCGAAGGCCCGCACCAGCAGAAGCCGAATGCGGCGCGCCCGGACTTCGAGCCGTCGGGGCTTCCGAAGAAGCACTATGTCGGCGACAGGGGCCACTACTATGAGCACAGCCTCGTCAACGGCGACGGCCGCATCAGGTACACCTGCTACGACGCCCACGGCATGCGTTTCGCCTTCGCCTGGGGCCGCGAAGAGGCCACAGAAAAAATCAACCAGCTCATCGAGAAAGGACGCTGACATGGCCGATCATCCCGATCCGGCGGCACGCCGCGCCGAGCTTGAGGCCGAGATTGATGCGCTGAAAGCGGAAAGGCAGCAATGCATGGCTGCCGGCATCGAGTTCGCCGACCGCTTCCTGCTCGATCTCTATCTCGAAGAGATGATCAGCCTGGTCGAGAAGGAGGACGCGTCATGAACATCTCCGAAGAACGGGCGATGCTGGAGGCCGAGTTCGCCGGTCTGAAAAAGGCGCGCGGGGAGGCCATGCTTGCCGGGCAGAAGTTCGCCGGCCAGGCCCGCATGGATGCGATCGCCAAGATCCTGGAGGCCTTCACCGACGCCGAGGGTGCGCAGGCCGATCGGGACAGGATCGAAAAAGAGGAAATCCGCCAGCGCAAGAAGGGCGAATTGCAGGCCGAGCTTGCCGGCCTCTGGTGCCATGAGATCGCGGATTACCGGTGGCTGAACAAATTCGTGCTGAACGTCTCCGAACGCATCGGCCGGATGCGCGCCCGGCGCTCGCGCATGAACAAGCTGATACCGGCGATCACCGGCCGAGGCGTGCCGGCGCCGCTGACGGCAGCGCAGCTCGACGATGAAGTCGCGATGTGGATCGCGGCCGGGCTGCAGCGCGCGGTCGATCCTCAATACAATTTAGGCCGCACGATGCGCTTCCCGGCGCAGACCCGTGGCGGCCTGTACCCGGCCGAGCGGGACTGGGCCGAGATTCAGAAGAGGCGCGGGCAGGCCGCCATTGATTCGGTCATCGCCGGCGCCCAGCCGAAGCCGAAGACGCCTGCACTGCAGATCACTCACAAACCCGAGGAGAAGATCGATGCTGGAACCGAACCCGAAGCCGCCTGAAATTGAGAACGTCTCCGACTCGGTCCGCGAGCCGCCGGAATTCGACTACAAGGCCTTGCAATGGAACAGCGAGGGCTTCGCCTGGCGCACCGCACTTGTGCGGGCGCCGAAGGATTTGACGGCTGCGGATCTGCAGAACTACCCGGAAAAGCTTTGGAAGAAGGTGCAGGGCAATCCGGCGACAGCGTTGCGGCGCTGGGACAGGCTGACGATCCTCGCCAGCGATGAAAGTTGGATGATCCCTGATGCCATCGTGGCCGAAGCCGCGAAGGGGCGTGTCGTGCTGACGAATTTCAAAATTCTGACGCTGCAGGCCAGAACGGAACGCTTCGCCACCGATGACGGGCTTTACGTGATCGAGTGGGAGGGCGCCGGCTTCGCCTGCTTCCGCGTCGCGCCTCCCGGACAGCCGCTCATTCCGCTGTCGCTGGGCTACTACGACAACATCGAAGCGGCGAAGGCGGCGATGTTTCGCTCGGTGTATCCGAAGCGCGTGTGATGGGCGAGCTCGACAAATACCGCGCCGGCGCGGCCGATTGGGTCGTCGATGACGGCGGGCGCCTGACGCCGGGCTCGGCGATGACGACGGGCAAGGACACACCCGGCTTTTACGACGAGCGCGCCGTGGCGGCCGAGATCCTCGAATTCCAGCGGCGGCTTGGCTGGGTGGTGCCCGATCGGGTCGGCGCCTTCTGGGCGAAGTGGCCGGGATCAGATGCGCACTACATCAACACCGCCCTCGACATGGTGATGCCGCTGGAGGAGCTCCGGGCGATGGGCGCCGACGACACGCTCGACGAGCTCACCTATGCCTACGACCGGCTCGGCGGGCCCATCCGCGCCGCCCTGTGGCTGGAATGGTCCTTAGGCAAGGAAAGCCAGGCGCGCATGCTCGACGATCGCACCCTTGAGGACTGGTGGCGGACGCCGGAGGGGCATTTGCTGAAAAAGGTCTGGGGCGTCGGCATCAAGGCCGATCGCCGGGCCTCGGCGGCGGTGGCGAAAATCGCGGCGATCAAGGCGCGGCTGACGCCACGGGCACGGCAAGAGCTTGATGAATTCATCTCAAGTCTATCGCCGCATGCACTGGCTTGCGCGCTCTGTACACTTGCCTGATCGCGAATGATTTGCTATATTGCTGATGTTCTGAAAAGAACAGGCTCTTTGACAACTTGAAAGAGACTTGAAGCGGCCCAAGCCGGTGTGCAACCACCGGCAAGGGCCTAAGCGAAACCCTTACGTGAGAAGGATTACGCCTATGACGACAAATATCACATCGCTGCCTACCCGGAAATCCCGTCCGCTTCGTCAGGCCAAGCCGAGGCCGGCGAAAGCCTCCCGGACGCAGCACGCCGCGGCCATCGCCGTGGCAGGCGTCACCGCCGTGCTGATGGGCCTCAGCCTCGCCCATCTCGCGCACGGCATCGGCATGGTGTCGGGCTCGTCATCCTGGGAAGCCTGGAGCATGGCCATCGGGATCGATCTCGGCTTCGTCGCCTCCGAGCTGGCGCCGCTATGCGCGGCAACGGCCAAGGCGCGGGCGGTGGTCGCCGCTTACGCCCGCCCGACGGTGGTCGGGACGGTGGCGATCTCGGCGGCGCTGAACGCGACCGCGTTCGGGACGCAGGCGGTCGGTTGGTGGCAAATCCCGGCGATCGCGCTCGGGCTCGTGGTGCCCGGCCTGATTTTCTGCCTCAGCCGCATCGCCTTCGGGCTGGCGGCGTCGAAGTGAACTGAAGCCCTCGCCCTCGCGGCGGGGGCTTTTGCGCCTACTCTTGCTCTTCATTGCGCCACTTGCGCTTAAGTCGCTTATTCGCATCCGATCCGATGGGCGGTGGCGAAAATGGCGGCCCTGCAGCCTCAAGTCCCCAACTTGCCCAGCCTTCTCGATGCGGAGTCGTCTTGCCGACAAGGCGCCGGCCTTTGCCCATTCCGGGAAGGCCCTTGCCGCCCATGTAAACGTTACCGTTCTCGTCCACGAACTGGGCCTTATCCGTGAGGACCTGTGACACGGCCCTGTTGCTCGCTTCTGCCTTGAGGCGCACGAGGCTCCAGTAATGGCGTCGCGTTTCCTCGATCTGACGATCGAGATCGCCGGACTCTTTCCGCGCGCGGCGGACGCGTTGCCGGCAAGTGCTTGAGCAATAGATCGCATCTACCCGCTTCGCCTGAAATTTTTGATCGCAGACGATACATCTGCGGCGCGTCACGGTTCGTGACGGCTTCGCCATCATTTCCCCGCCTTCCCTTTGCCCTCGGCCTTGGCGGCCTTCCTCTCCTGCTCGTTCAGATATTCGCGCAGGATCTTCATGCAGAACCAGCTCAGCGTACGCTCTTCCTTGTCTGCCAATGCCTGCAGCTTATCCCGCATCGTCGGCGGGACGCGGATGGCTATGGTCATCGTGGCCTTCTCCATGTTTACGGTGTAAAAACTTGCAAACGTGCGGCGCAAGATTTATCGTGTTCAATGTTGTTTGCAAGGTAAGCGATTTTGTGAGGAGATTCAAATGTGTCTTGCGGCTTCCACAATTGACGAGCGCGTCACCCGCCTTCACGGCTTGATCGGCGCTTGCTCCACCGTCACCGCCGCCAACTCAGAGGGCGCGGCGGACTTCGCCGGCGCGTTGGCCATCTTAGCGGAAATCGAGCGCGATCTTGCCGCCTTTGCGGCTGAGCTGAAGGCGAGCTGCACGGGCCAGCCGGAGGCCAAGGCATGATGTCTCGCCGGGACTGGTACGCCCTGGCAACTATCGCCGCGATCCTCTTGCTGTTCGTCGCCATCGCGGCGGTGACAGGCTTCGATCAGCGCTTCGTCGATGCCTTGATGCGCGCCCTGGGCCGCTGAACTGAACCCGCGGCCTAGCCCGCGGCACCGGCGGCGCGTCTTTCGCCAGAAATGCCGCCGGGAGCCCTCCGGTTGGACCGCAGCCGGGGGGCTTTTTCATGTCTGCCGTGGGGTTCCATCCGCGCGCGCGGGCGCGAGGGTGAACGCAGATCTGCGTTCACCCTGCTATCGGTTCGATCCGTGCGCGCGCGGGCGCGAGAAAGGTTCGAGAGCGAAAACCTCCGCAAAAATCGGAGGTTTTTCGTTCGATCCGTGCGCGCGCGGGCGCGAGCCTGACACTTTCGGGGAGCGCTGCGAAATGAACCCGCGAAACCTCAGTGCCGGCGCTTGGCGATCAGCGCGTTGAAGCCGTCGGCGTTGATGTTCTCGCGCAAGCCGTCGCCGGCGTCAACGAGCCTGTTGTCGGTGCGTGCCGCTGGCGAGGATCGTTGCTGGAAGCGGTGGCACCACGCCGGCCATGGCCTTGCGGTGATGCCGTAGACGCCACCCGCGTCGATGACGAGATCATCGGGTATGTTGTAGCAGAGCGCGTCCGTCAAGCTTTCGACCTCGCCGGGAAATTTGGCCTCGGTCTCGGCAATGAGGCGGGCGCGCTCCTCCGGATCCAGATAGGCGCGCAAGCGATCCTCAAGCCCGGCATCGGCGATATAGCCGCGGGCCTTCATTTCGGCCTCCAGGATGGTGCCGACGATGCGCTCTGCCCAACTTCGCGGCGGCCATCTCCAACCCATGCAGCCACTATAGCAGATCGCGGCCGATTTGTCCGCCGCCTTCCCATAATCCACGCGGCGGGAAGTTTCCAATAATCGCGTTTCGGCGATGTCGCAGGCTTGTGGGTAGAAAAACCGCCTCTCTCCGAAAAGCCTTAGTTTCCAACGGGTTTTTCGGGGTTGTTGGTGGACGCGACTGGGATTGAACCAGTGACCCCACGCGTGTGAAGCGTGTGCTCTGCCGCTGAGCTACGCGTCCATCATTTTCGATGTCGATGGGGTCCGATTTAGGGCTGCGCGCCGGAGCCTGTCAAGCGCGCTCAGGCTTCGGTAAAGGCGCCGCGGCCCTGATGTGAGGCTAAGGCCTTGCCTCTTCCTGGGTACGCTTCGACTGAGTAACGAGGGCACGCGGGGCGTAGAAGATGCCGTCCGCGCGATTTGGCACCAACCCCTCGGCCTTGAGAGCCTCCTGAACCGCCGACCGACCGCCGACGCGCGTCATGAAATTCTGCAGAGCCGGCCACTGGCTCAGATCGATGCCGATCCAGGGCGACCAGTTCAGACAGACGAACAAATAGCCGTCGGCGACGGTAAACGTCTCGCCGGTCAGGAACGGTCCCTTGAGCTGGCCGCTCAGCCAGCCGAGGCGCTTATTGACGTGGCTCGTCAGAGGCTCCTTGGCGGGCTGGTAGGCGGGCGTGAACAGCATCGCCATCGGCTTGTGCAGCTCCGAGGTGACGAAATTCAGCCAGGACTGAATGCGTATGCGCTGCATCGTCCCGGCCTCGGGCAGCAGATCGCTGCCTGGGCGCAGTTCGGCGAGATATTGCACGATAGCCGGCCCTTCCGTCAGCGTGTCGCCGTCGTCGAGCTCGAGGACCGGCACATAGCCATTGCCGTTGATCTCGTAAAAATCCTCGCCCGACGCGGTCTCATGCGTCTTGCGGTCGACCTCGATCAGATCGATCGGAATGCCGAGCTCGCGGCAAAGGATATGCGGGGAAAGCGAGCAGGCAGCGGGATGCATGTATAGCTTCATCGGTGTCTCCTCAAACAGCAGGCTGGGAAACGTTGCCCTTGGTTTTTATACCGTATCGTATAATATTAATCGGAGTCAATGATTTTATGCGAAATGGTATAAAAATGAGGACTGCCAAGCGGAAACCGGGACGGCCGCGCGCCTATGATCCCGACCGGGCTCTCGCCAGCGCGAGAGACGTGTTCTGGGATGCGGGCTTTGCGTCCAGCTCGCTGGATGATCTGGGCGCCGCCATGTCGATGACGCGGCCGAGCCTTTATGGCGCTTTCGGCGACAAGGAAGCGCTCTTTCTCCGAACGCTTGAGGCCTATCGCGACGGCAGCCTCGTCCTGCTTCGGGAGAGGCTCGATCCCGAGCGGCCGCTCAGGGAGTGCCTCGCCGGCGTCTATGCGACGGCGATTGAAATTTACCTGGGCGGCGAAGGCCCGGCGCTCGGTTGTTTTCTCATCGGCACCGCGACGGTGGAGGCGCCGCGTCACCCCGAGATCCGGCACATCCTGCGGGACAGCCTGCGGCTATTCGACGATGTGGTCGAAGACAGGCTGAAGCTTGCCATCCAGCGCAGCGAGCTTCCTGCGGCCACCGACGTCTCAGCGCTTGCCAAGCTGGCTTCCGGGATCATGCATTCGCTTGCCATCCGTGCCCGCGCAGGCGAACCACGCGCGGTGCTCGAAGCGATCGCGGCTTCGGGCGTCGAGCTGATTTGCGGCGGCGGTGCGGCGGTCACAAAAGGCCGGCCGGCCGCTGTCGCTAAGGCTT
>CAWCVC010000005.1:0-458901 GCA_963798805.1 uncultured Alphaproteobacteria bacterium | reverse complement strand
CCACCGGAAAACTCCCTATTTCAATCGCCATGCCGTAAGTATTACAGTGCCGTGAAGAGTTACCGGCATTGATAGCCTTTATTCGTTCATTTCGTTAAGATTATTCTATGGAAGGAAAACCATGAACTCCGAGAAAAGCACGAACCAAAGGCCGATCTGGCTTGGGCTGCTCAGCCTTGCGGTCGGAGCCATAGCAGGGCTCCTGCTCTGGTTCGGCGGCGTTCGCCGCCACAACCCGCCGCCGGAACCATTCAGCCGCACCACCGCTGATTCCCCTATCGCGGCAAAGCCCGCGTCGCAGGCAGGACCGGTCATCGAGACGCCGGTCGTGCCCAATCATAATGCTCGCGGCCCCGAGCGTTATTAATTCAAACCTAACTGCGCGTTGAAATACGGCTTGAACAAGTCCGACGCGACGCCTTGCATTGTGTTCGTAACCCACGATGCCAGCGCGTGACTGTTCGGGATTGCACGCGTCACTCTCAGCTGAATTTCGTTCATTAGCATCGATGCGGTGAAGTCACCCAGATCATCGCTCGTCAATGCCGCTATTCCGGCCTGTATGCCGCGCTCTACCAACGGGTTTTTCGACAGGTCGCCCGGTTCAACTCCAGTCATCTCAGCAATGATGTGCTCGGCAAACAGTTGCGCCAACGTCATCATAAGGGCGCGTCCCGCCGCAGCCGTCAGATCAGACGAGACGATATAAGTCCGATAACCGCAATATCCCTTGCCGACGGAATCAAAGGTCACATAAACGCGCTTTGCTTCCGCCGAAGGTGGCAACACCGTCACCTTTGACTTGTCCACCCGGCTCGCGATTTCGCCCTCGACGCCGGATACCACCGGCAACCATTCCGCCGGTCCGTTCCTGAAGCCCGTCCCCGCTTTCACACGCAGATCGCAGTCTCCGGCCGTCCGTACCACCGTAACGGAGACCATCGTCATCGGCGGGACATCGACATAATACATCGCCGGTGCGACAAGCTCCATTCCCGTCGTTGATTTATCGGAGTACGTATTCAGCTTCCGCTCCAGCGGTTCAGCGCTCGCGGCTCCAATCATTAAAATATACGCTATCGAACATAAGGAAATGAATACCTTCATTCTTTGTGCTCCATTGCCACGCCTGCCTGCGTGTCATCCATCCAGACATCGACCAATCGATTCAATTCCGGCCTAATTTTCTCCTTCCATTCGCGCATGGTGGCCTCAATAGCGGCCCGATTGTCCGCCACAAACTCGTCCCGGTTCATCCTTTCGCGCCAGTGGGAAAGCAGGCGGTCGCCGCCTGCTCCGGCAAGAAATCCCACAAGAGTGCCTAGACCGGGCACTTCCGAGCCGGCGACCGCCCCGCCGATCGCTAAGTCGAAGCCCCCCATCGCCTCGGTCACGACCTCGCCGAGCAGCGGCATGACAGTGGCTTCCAGCACCGGCCCAAGGATCAGCGTGCTCCCGGCGATCATCGTAATGCTCGTCAGGGCTTCCTGATATTTCTCGTCGATCTGAGTACGAGGCGCTTTCCAGCGCTGCGCCTCCCAATCCAGCTTGATGCGCTTCACGTCATCCGGCCCGAGCGGCTCGGCATGGCGCGTATGTTTTTTCAGAAACTCCGTAAGCCGATAATCGAGCGAGGACAGCATGAACAGGAATTCCTGATGCGCCTCACGCAGGATACGCTCCGTCCCGCCTGTGATCACGGGATCGCGCAGCTCGGGCTTCAGGACGAACTCCTTGTAATGCTGCATCAGATAGCGCTCGACCTCGATACGTGCGGCTTCGGTGACTTTCGTCCGGCTAATGCCGACCTTCGGCACCTCATTGATGCCGCCCATCACCGCCTGATAGAGAATTCGCCAGGAGCTTCCCCAGCCGAAGAACCAGTCGGCATAGGCGTTCACGGCCGCCTCGCGATCGGCGAAGGCCTGCTCGAACAGCGCCGTGATCTCCCGGTCGATCTTCTCTTTCAGCTGCCGCCGGTGCTGGTCGATATAGTTCAGTTGCGTATTGACGAATTCCGCCGCCGCGTCGCGCGCGACGATCACCCGCTGAGGCCCGTCCGACCCGCGCCGCAGGATGAACTCGATTTCATCATCCTGCACCATGCGCCGTGACCGTTCCGGCGACAGCATCGCTACTGCGCTTGCGTCGGGATGTACCTGCTTTTCGATGAACTCCCGATGGAGGCGCTCGCTTTCGCCCATCAGGTTGTAGACCGCGATGCCGGCGACGCCAAGAATCACCAGACCGATCGCTCCGGTGATCGGCCATAAGAAGCCACGGCGTTTATGGATGATGACGGTCTCGCGCTCTATGCGATGCGGCGAAGGCGTAAGTACTTCTACTTGCGGTGAGGAAGTCGTTATTTCGGTGGGCTCGCAGTGCCCAACATTTCGCCCATCAGCGCTCCTTTACCCTTGGCATTTTCGAGTAATGAACGCCAAATACTGTGACACAGGTTTGTGACAGCTTGGAATGAATTTTCCTTAATCCGATGTCTGTAGGTATTCGCCGCAAACCCTCGGCGGCTTTCGTCTGGACCCTGGCGCGGCCGCCGGCCCGTCAATGACGGATTTTCCCCTTCGGCTTAAAGCCGAATTCCTCGCGCGTGGGCTGCGCCCTTCAAAATCCTATGACAGGCGCGTCTTGGGCTCGCGCGTCTCCGGTGTCCAGAAGCCGCAACGGTTGCGGTTTCACCAACTAAAATCGGAGAAAAATCATGTCTCAAATGCCCAACAAACCCACCCACAATCTCGTTCGCTATTACGGCGAAGGCCGCAATGTCCCCCGCGCGGCAGTCGGCGTCATGTGGACCGGCGAGGACGGCCGCTTCACTATCCTCATCAATGGCGTCGAAGCGCAAATCCGCCTCATCGCCTTTCCGATCGAGCAGACGGACGGAGGCGCGCAATGAGCGCCTCCACCATCGCCAAGCTCAATGACCTCTTCCGGCAGACGTTTCTCACCGGCAGGGTCATTCTCACGGATGGCATCCGCGCCCTGAATGACGATGATCGCGAAGCGATCATCACTCAGGTTCGCGGCTTCACCGACTTTAGCGAGGACAACGATCCGCATGGCGAGCACGATTTTGGCGCCTTCGATCATCCCGACGTCGGTAAGGTGTTCTGGAAGATAGACTATTACGATCCGACCATGCAGTTCGCCTCGGAGAACGCAGCTGATCCGGCGCAGACGCACCGCGTCCTAACCATCATGCTGGCCGAGGAATATTAACCACAGACGGAGGCTGGCTGGCGGCCGTGCCAGTGATGCATGGCCGCTCGCGATGCACCAGATTTGCCGCTTGGTCAAACAGCACGCTTTTTTCGCCTTGCGGCGAGATGCTCTTTAAGAACGGTGACGATGTAATTGGCCAATGGCCGATTCTCCGCCTCCGCCAGCGCGCGCAATTCCTCGCGCATCTCGTCATCGAGACGAATATTCACCGGATGGAGTCGTTTTTTGTCACCTTTGGTAGCCATCTCAATAGCTTACCGGTGACACCTTGACGCCTCAAGCATGCCAACGTAGCGTTGCTCTATCTTATCCTATCTTCTTAATCCTCGGAGTGTGAAAATGTGTCTGAGCATCGCCTCTATCGAGCAGCATTGCGGCCGCCTGCGCTCGCTCATTACGTCCCTGAGAGTCGCCATCGCCGCCGGCGAAGAATTGGGGCGCGACCACGTGAGCGAAGCCTATGGCTCGATGCATTTTCTCACCACCGAGCTCGAAGAACAGGTGAATGCTCTTGAAGCAGACCTGGTCGGTTCGCTTCAGTGCCAGCCAGCCAACGACTGATCGCCTAAGCAGGTTTTTCCGGTTTAAACAAACGCTTATATGCAGGGCACTCCGAAGGGGGTTGGTCGCTGGTCAAGAACGTTGGCGTCCGATTTTGCGCATCCGGCACAGGCGCGCCAACACTGCGTGGGGCTATTCAATGCGTCGGCTTCTT
Organism: uncultured Alphaproteobacteria bacterium; assembly: GCA_963798805.1. Lineage (GTDB taxonomy): Bacteria > Pseudomonadota > Alphaproteobacteria > Rhizobiales > Rhodomicrobiaceae > CAVZCK01. Next base: position 454,946 of record CAWCVC010000005.1, on the reverse strand, counting down.
GAAATCCTCGGGGCACAGCGTCACCGTGCCGAGTTCGGCTGCCATGCCACCGACCCTACGATCAGCACAGTCTTTGAAGTCTTCCGATCTCATGACCTTTTCTGGCGCAAAGCTCCAGGTCTCAACAAGGTTCTTCTGTAGCACCCATAGCGGAAGCTGGGCGACGCGCCCAGTGGCGGTAGCATGGATCCCAAAGTAGGCCCCGATGCCAGCGCCGAATAACGCCGCTGCGAGGCAATAGGGCCAGCGCGCCTTCGTCCCGAGCATGAGCATCGCACCGGCTACGAGCGCGGCAATAAACGCCAAATCAAACGTGTACTCCTGAGCAGTAATGAAATCCATTCGACTGAGCCCTCCTGTTTCAAGGCCGAACTCACGAGCTGCCAGCACCGATAATAGGCTGCAAGCCGCGCGCGGTAGTCGCAATTCATCGAATGCGGACGCGCCTTCGCTGAGTCCATCTGTTGGACGAACGAAACAACTCTGACTTAGCCCGTTAACCGTTCCCAGATCAGTTGCCGGATATAAGGCTCTCCGGCTTTTGCCGTGGCCGCCTCCATGTGAGCCGGCTCGTGTTGTTCGATCACCTCGCCCAGTTGGTGGTCGGCGATGAGATCGAACAAATTCACCAGATTAGTGCCAATCAGTGTGATCCGCTTGCCGATCCCTTCAAGGATGATCCCTCCGAGGTCCGGATTGTATTCGGCATCTACCAGATCGGAATATTCAAACAACCGTCGTGAGCCGTTCTTGAATTTGAACATGATGCTATAGCCGAGCCGGGTACGCTCACTGAATGTCCGGTAGGCCTTACGACCCCCATCCTGATCAGTCGCCAAGCTGCGCCGCATTGTCCCCTAACCTCCCCAAATACTCCGCCGCTGCCAACTCGCCCGCCTGACGCACTAAATCCGCGTCAAGGTCGTGCTCTGCCCCGTGTTCGGCAACCAATTGCGCCAGCTTGCGCCGCTTTAAGCTTCGCCACAGCCGCTGCTGGCCCACCCAGGTCATGTCCGGCCGGATCGCGCCGCGCACCAGATCGATGGCGGTCGGCTTGGCCGATGAGTGCATCACCGCCGCTTTCACCGCCGGCAGATCGTCCACATAGATACTCACGCGCCGCTTGCCGCGCGAGATCGATACGTAAAACTGCTCACGCGACATCGCCGGCACCGATTCAGTGCCCATCGCCAACAGCACATTCGTTACCGTCAGTCCCTGGGCGGACACCGATGTGCTGCTGTAACCGTGATCGAGGAAGGGATAGTCTTTCGGGATCACCGCGCCATTGGTGAGCTTCACCTCCCCGTCGCGGGTAATCCGTTCCACATCGAAAAAGCTGCCCTTGGCGAACTCCCGGCCGTCCGGCAAAGCGCATTTTTCTGTGACGCGGACGCGATCATCTCTGGCAAAGCTCCTCGTCTCTGGCCGGTAGACATGGAAACGCTCGGCCGCATTTAGCGGCAATTCACGTCGCTGGCCCACAGCATCGCGACCATAGACCCTGCCCTCGTCGCGTCCTTCGATCTCCCAGATTTCACCGCGCACGATGCCTCCGGGCGCGTTTTGATGAAAACGCACCACCATGCCGGGCTGATAGCGGCCGGCATCCTGTTTCGTCTCCGTTTCCCAATAGAGATTACGTAAATAGCGATAAACGGTTTCTTCACGGCCCAGACGCCCCTCCTCGCGCAGATGTTCACGAATGGTGTTCGTGATATCCGTCCGCTCGCGATTCGTCGGGGCGACGACCAGCACGCTTTCATCACGGCGCACACATTCGAGATAATCCGCCGCCAGACGTTTCGCTCGCGCCTCGCCGCCCAACTCGTGGACCGCCCCCATCGCTTCGAGCTTATTCCAGGCCGAAGCAATGCGGCCGGCGTCGAGATCGGCCACCGCTCGCTTATAATGGCCGGTCTGGCGCACAATCTCGGTCACTTCCGCAACCGGCAGTCGCGCCTCCTGGCGCAGCAGCTTGAAGATGTCGCCACGCTTGACCGCGCTATGCTGCTTGTCATCGCCGACCAGGATCACCCGCCAATCATATTTCTCGGCCGCATCAAAGAGCTTCTCAGTGGATGCGACATCAAGCAGCCGCGCCTCATCGACGAAGATCACCGCGTCCTCGCCGAGCTGCCCCTGCATATCCTCGCTCGCCAGCAACTTCTGAACGGTCTCAGCATGAACGCCTTCGCCCCGCAGATCATTCCTCGTCGCGATCGTCGTGGTGAAGACAAAACACTTATGGCCGGCGGCACCCAGGCCATTGATCGCCTCGACCATAACACCCTTGGTCTTGCCGACCCCGGCCCCGCCTCGCACCAGCATTACCCGGTCGGGCGACGACCAGATATGTTTGACCGCCGCCCGTTGTCCCGGATTCAGATAGTCGGCAGGCTGATAGTCGGCGTGTCCAAGCGGCGCTCGGGCAAGCCGACCCTCCCGCGCATATCCCACCACCGCATGCTCCTGCCGGTGCGCTTCCACGGTCGTAATCCACACGCGGCCGGATACCTCACCGCGAATGATCCCTTGCGCATCCAGCGCAGCCTGCACATCAGCGGCATGCACGGCCCCATATCCCCGGCGAACAACGCGCGTCAGCAGGTCCTTTTCCGATATGGCGCTATCGCTGCGCAGCGCGTCGGCAAGTTCGGCTTTCACCAACCGCACCACGCTGACCGGCTCCATTCGCGCCGGCTGATGCCGCGCCGCCGTTTCAACGCCTCTAAGCGCCTGATAGTCCTTCGGTAACAACCGCGCCCGCCAGACGGCGCGCAGCTCGTCAAACGTCAGGTCTTCGGCCTTGCGCTCGCGCGTCAGCTTGCTGAGGGCTTTTTTGATTTCCGGATCATCGATACCCCGCAGCCGTGCCGCTTCCTCGACGATGTCGCGCCGGCGCGAGAACCGATCGAGCAAGGCCCGGTCCATACCGGCTACCTCGAAAAATCGTTCCTTACGCTCGATGCCGTAACCCAATTGCGACAGGCCCGCGCGCCAGGGCATTGTGGAAGACCGCCTCGTAATAGGTGGCCTCGCCTTTCAGGTCGCCGATTTGAGCAGCCTTGTAGCGGCCCTCAACCGGGTCCCAGGTCACATTCATGACATAGGCATGCACATGCAGATGCGGGTCAGGTATACCATCGACCGGCCGGCCCGTTTTATGCAGGAACTCACCCCATGCCATGTTGCCGGTGATGCGGTCGGTTTCCCGGCCGCCGGAGCGAACCCGCGTCTTCATATCGCGCTCCACAGCCGCCATCGCCTCGATCACAGCCAGGCGCATAGCCTCGGCAATCCGTTTATCGCCGGTAATGCCATAGAGTAGCGAGACTGATTTCGGCGCGGTGAAGGTGAAATCCATGCCCGGCACATGCGCCATGCGAACCTTCAGCTTCTCACCCGTCAACGGATGCCGGTTCTCTAGCAGTGCTGAAAATTCTGCGCGCGTCAGCGCCCCTGAAAGGCCGAGCCGCGTTGCGGCGAGGCCGTGCCATGTACCGGCAATTTCCTGTCCTTCGGCGTAATAGTCACCCACGCGCAACGATCGCTCGAAATATTCTTTCGCTGCAGCAACGGATGCACTTTTACCGATGACTAACATGGCACAAATTGTTATAGAGTATTAAAAAAGTTTTAAAGTAAAATGTGGTGTACTTCTCCCCTAAGCTTAGCTTAGGATTTTCCGAAAAACCTGCAATCTCTTGATTTACTGCCGAAAATCCAGAAATTACGGTTTCGTGAAATTTTCGAGTATTTCGGTGCTTTTTTCATTAACTCCCGAAAATCATCTTAAGAGTTTCCCGCGTGATCCGAACGAGGCGGCCCGTTGCCGCCGGTATATGGGCTGTGCCATAAGCGCACAATCCGTGTTCCCGCGTGTCTCTGAGGATACCGCATGGCCTATGAAACCTTAGAGCCTGTCCGCGACGTTATTCTCGCCAAACGTCAGAAAGGCCCTGACCAGCTCACGCTTGTCCAGCTGACCGAGTTGCTGAAATCGCAATACGGCATCGTGACAACGCCTGGCACCCTCTCCCGCTACTTAAAGGACACTGCCTCGCCGGATCTTGGCTTGCGCCCAACCACGCCCGCGGAGGAAAAGCAGGTCGAGACCGCTATCCTGCAAATCGAGCTGCTGGCGGAACTGCGTGGTCGGCTGGAAGAGCAGCGGGCCGCCATTGAATATCTTGGTGGGCAGATACGTATTCTTACGGAGAGTATTGAAGATATTCAGAATACACCGGTAAAAGCTGCTTTACCTGCCGCCCCTGCGCCTGCAATAATCCGCCAAATCTGGATCAGGGCATTTCTTTTTAGCGTATTGCTTGTGGGGGCATTGGCCGCAGGTGTCTTCGGCGTCGTCGCTTATCGTTAACGTTCCAGCTCGCTGTCCGTCGTGCGCTCTGCCTGCTGCTCGCGAGCTGCTTCCACCTGGTTCTCACGCCGGCCGTAAAATTCCGCCGTACGCGTCATTTCACGCGCATAGTCATACAGCGGCTGCCCATACCAGCCCTTCTCGACCACATGCACACGGATGTCGGCGATCGCAGCGCCAATGCTGTTGGCCAGCACGTCGCCCCAGAACCGCTTCATCTCGGCACGGCCGGCCTGTTCGGCTTCGCGTTTCTTTGCATCACTCAGCATGTTTCAGACCTATCATATTCAGGGCACCGCTTCATGGCTTTTCTTGACCGTCTTCTCTACCGCGCCTCGGGACTTACCGAGCCACCTCAGACCGTAGACATCAATCTTCCCCCGCAACCCGAGATTCGCGTCACTCCACCGCCGACGCCGCAGCCGGTCAAGATTCGTGGCAAGCCGACACCGGCGCCTCGCAGCGCTTATATTACCGATCTGTCTGCCCCCCTGCTCATGCTCTCCCGGCGTGATGTCTGGACGGTTCGCGATGCCTGCGCCGGAGTTCATATTTTCGGTTCCAACGCTTCGGGCAAAACGACCGGCTCCGGCCAATCCATTGCCAAAGCGTTCCTACGCGCCGGCTTTGGCGGGTTAGTGCTTTGCGCCAAGCCGGATGAACGGGCCAATTGGGAGCGCTACGCCAAAGAGACCGGCCGTAGCGGCCAGCTCATTATTGTTTCGCCCCAGGCCGATTGGCGCTTCAATTTTATCCAGTACGAGCTCGGCAGGCCCGGAAGCCCGGCCCGGCGGGTCGAAAATCTGCTCTCTACGCTGATGAATCTACTGGAACAGAAAGGTCGCCAGCAAAGCGGCTCCAGCCACGACCCTTTCTGGTATCAGGCTGCGGAGCTTCTGCTGCGCAATACCCTGATGGTGCTCACGGCCGCCCGCTCGCACTATTCCCTGATGGATGTTCAACGCTTCATCGACAGCGCCCCGCATTCCGACAAAGACGTATTGAGCGAGGAGTTCAAGCGCAGTCCCTGCTACATGCATCTGCAGGAGGCCCAAGCCGCCTATGCCAAGCAGGATCGGCTCGCCGATTATGACGTGCTGGAAAATTATTTCCTCATCCAATTCGCCCGGCTTGCGGAGCGCACGCGCAGCTCAATCACCATCACCCTGAATACCATGCTGCAGGACCTTCAAGTCGGCACACTGCGCGAGCTGTTTTCGACGGGAACCAATTTCTTTCCCGAAGATACGCATGAAGGCGCAATTATCATCATCGATCTGCCCACCATCCAAAATCGCGCCCATATCGGTGCACAGACGCTTTTCAAAGTCGTCTGGCAACAGGCGGCCTTGCGGCGCATGGAGCATCCGGAGATCGACCGGCTCCGGCCGATCTTTCTATGGGCCGACGAAGCGCATTTCTTCGCCAGTCGCGCCGATACCGACTATCAGTCCATCGCCCGCGCCGCTCGCGCCTGCACCGTCTATCTGACTCAGAACTTGAGCGCCTATTATCAGCGGCTTGGAGCCCAGCACCCCGAACATGTCACCCACGCACTGCTCGGCTACTTGCAGATGCAGATTTTCCACGCCCAGTCCGACCCCAATACGATCCGCTATTGCCAGCAGCTATTCGGAGAGGTCGAGATCACCCATCTGAATCGCAGCTATTCCGAAACCAAGGGCAAGAACCGCTCCCATTCCTCCCAATCCAGTTTTGGATGGCAGAGCGGTCGCAGCGGCGGCACGCTGCATCATTCCAGAACCTCCAGCTTCGGTTACGGCGAAAGCTACGGCACGTCGGAGAGCCACAGCACCGGCTTCACCGAGAGCCGGCAGGTCCGCAACAGTCTGTTCGCGTCGCATTTGACCGCCCTGAAAACCGGTGCAGACAAGGACGGTATCAGCGGCGCTTATGTCTTTCAGACCGGCCGCAACTGGAGCAATGGCTCTACCATCCTCTACGCTGAGTTCAACCGTCACCGACCCTGACGTGTCGAATTACAATCGCAGTCAGCCGCCCATTGATAGATGCGCCATGTTCAGAAAAATCATTCTCTTCCTGCTCTTCTGCTTAGCCTCCCCCGCCTGGCTCATCATGCGCAGCCGTTATGGAAGCCGGTTTCTCAGCTATCTGTTCGTCGCCTGGGCGCTGACCGCCGGATTGACCTACTTGCTGCGCTCCGTGGTCCTCAGTCCGGACTATGCGCCTGATGGTCTCTATCTGATCGACCAATGGGCGCTCGCCGCCGGCGTCATCTATCCTTTCGGCGGCCTTTTGTGGAGCGTTCAGGGCATATTGCTGCTTTTGCACCGTTTTGCCGTCGGGACCGGCGACAGCACCTCGCCGCATCCCTGGTATACCGGCGCCTTCCCCCTGTTCGTCGGCACGCCGCGGATTATCGACCATGCCGCCATGCTCGGCGCCTGCTTTCTTACCTGGACCTTTTGGTACGCACCGGCCGGCACTTTCGAGCGTGGCTTTGCGCTGGCGCTCGTTCCGATCATCGCGGCCTTCGGTATGCTCGCCCATTCGCTTCGCTGGAACGACAACATGCTCCCCTTTAGCGACGCTCGACCGAAACAACCCCGCCAGGAGAAGCAGCGCGTTACCCGCGTCGCGCCGAAGCCGCGCAGTCAGGACGGACTGGCGGAAGTGTTCTCGCGCCGCGATCCGGCTTTGGCCCGCATCACAGCGTCTCAGCATGGGGCATAACGTGGCAGTCTGATTTTTCGCATGGCCTTTGAGCAGCTCGAACCATACCGTCCGGAGATATTACAGCTAAGGGCGCCCGGACCCCGCCGGCTGACCTTTTCTCAGCTTGCAGAGCATCTGCGCGTCAAATATCGCCTGTCAACCACGCCCGGCACGCTCTGCCGCTACGTCAAGCACCTGTCGCCCGAACTCGCGCCGCGTGAGCCCACTCCCACCGAGGAAGAGGCGATCGACACTGCCATGCTCTTTGCGGAGTTGCTCGCCGAGGTGCGCGGTCGCGGTGAAGAGCAGCGCAGAGTCCTGGAGCAACACGCCGGGGAAATCCGGGTCCTTTCGGAAACGATCGCGGAGTTGCAGCAGGCGCTTAGTCGGCCCGCTGCCCCCATTCAGTCAGAGCTGATTCGCCGCATCTGGCGTCGCGCCTTTTTGTTCAGCCTGACCATCGCCGTGCCTCTCGGTCTTCTAACCGCCTGGATTCTTTGGCGTGTCAGCTGAACGGACCTCGGCTCGCACCCCGATGCATGACCGAGCCCTTTTCCGATCTTGCCTGTTTTGTGACCCGGTTTGACCGTTCGGCTACTCGTTCACGCTGTCGGACCCGGCATACATGAGTCCGCCCTTCATGTGCCGATCGGCTGTTTAGAGCCACGAGCCGTCAGCTTTCGCTCTCCGGTCTGTCGATCATGCCAAACGCCGCCCCCTTGAATAGAGGCAGGCTTATTTGGGTGCGCTGTGGCCGTCTTTGATTGACGCCATGGTTCCACGCCGATCCTTGTCGTCGATCGCTGCCCAGGGGCCGTCCTCATTCGTGGCAGACCTGGCAGCGGCAGCGTGCGCCGCAACGGCGGCCTGTCAGTTTCTTCCCCGGTCTTCGACCTTCCTCGCGGGCGCTCCGCTCCAAGAAACAGCCCGCCCGCCGTCCTTCGGTTTCCTCCGGCCCTGTCGGGTGCACCGCCCGCCTTGCCCCTGCCTCTCCGGTCGCCATCGGACGGCCGCGATGGGCGCGGTCGCACAAGACAAGGAGAGGAACCATGACTGCTCAACCATTCGACGTTCACACCCAGATCACGAACACGATCATTGCCGCTATCGAGACCGGAGCCGGTAAGTGGCAGATGCCATGGCACCGCAGCGGCGAGGGACTCAACCGTCCCGTCAACATCGACACCGCCAAAGCCTATCGCGGAATCAATGTCGTCAGCCTCTGGGCCGCCGCCCAAGCCCGCGGCTTCTCAACCGGCACCTGGGGCACCTACCGTCAATGGCGGAACCAGGGCTGTCAGGTCCGCAAGGGCGAGAAGTCCAGTCTCGTGGTGTTCTACCGTGAGTTTGAGGCGGAAGACCGGAATGACGAGACCGGCGAGGCCGAACGTTCCACCTATCTCATGGCGCGCGCGAGCTGGGTCTTCAACGCCGACCAGGTGGACGGCCACGAGGCCGCGGCACTGCCGGAGCCGAAAGACCCCGTGCAGATCATCGAGGCCGCCGAGCGCTTCGTCGCCGCAACCGGCGCAGTCATCCGCCACGGTGGCGCATCCGCCTTCTATCGTCCTTCCGACGACATTATCCAGATGCCTCGGCGTGAGCGCTTCCTCGGCACCGAGACGAGCTCGGCGACCGAGAGCTACTACGCCACGCTCCTGCACGAGTTGGTGCATTTCAGCGGCGCACCAAATCGCTGCCATCGCGAACTCGGTAAACGCTTCGGTGACGATGCCTACGCCATGGAGGAACTCGTTGCCGAACTCGGCGCGGCGTTCCTATGCGCCGATCTGCGCGTGACGCTCACGCCCCGTCCCGATCATGCCGCCTATATCGACAATTGGTTGAAGGTGCTGAAAGCCGACAAGAAAGCCATTTTTACCGCCGCTTCACAGGCCGCCAAAGCCGCCGACTTCCTCGGCAGCTTACAGCCCGCCCCCGTCATTGGAGCCGCTGTCTAGCGCGCCAAATCAAAATCATGCTGCCGATCGGCACTCCGTTCGCCCGCGAGTGCCGATGCCCGACCGGCTTCTTCCGCCGCTCTGAACAGGTATCCGCCTTCAACTGCATGGGCCGCCGCGGAGGCATAGTCTCTGCTCATGTCCCCTCCGCCTTCTACCGCTAACGTCCGCAGCTCGTCGGCCAACCCCTGCAACGCATCGGCGTGAACTTCGCCCCACCGATTCTGCAGTGCTTCCGACGCTTCGCGCATCAATGCTTGTCTTCGCTCCGGTGTCACAGCCTATCCCAAAATCGTCGCTTTTATTAAAAGTCATTAGTCCTGTGAGTTTTTCACAGCGAAATCTTAAAATCAACAATCAAAAACTCTCTTTTATGAAATTTAAGTAATATTAAGATCTATATTCTTCAGTAATCTTATGTACTCTCTTATGCCGCAGCCGCAATCCGGCTGTCAGTCTACGTTAGCGGGCGATCCGCGCCCCCAAGTCTGCGTAGATATCGCCCCCAAGTCTGCGTGACTGCGCCCCCAAGTCTGCGTACGAAACATAACATGCGCCCCCAAGTCTGCGTGACTGCGCCCCCAACTCTGCGTAGCGAGAATGTAACCCATTGAGTTTCCGTTCGCCACAAAGCGGTGATGCGCCCCCAAGTCTGCGTAGTGCCGAGCGTGCGCCATCGGCCATCGATTGGTATGAACTTACCGCGATTGTGGGGTCTTCGGCGCGCTTGCCGCAAACAGCTCTTTTTTCGTTTGAGAGAACAGCGTTTGAGTATCGCGCGGATCGAGCCAGATGCCCTCATCGGTTAGGCGTATTGGAAGGTTGGGAAACACCTCGCAAATGACCTCCAGGTCTTTGGCGAACTCTTCCTTAAATTTGCGTAGGCGTTTGACATTGGAGCCGAATTGTTCGCGCAATGCCTCCCAGGAAATTGGATAAGGCCGGGTGACATTGCGCAGCCGATAGCCGAGCCAGAGCACCATATCGATCTGCTTGGCTGATTGCGAAAACGCTCGCAGCGCCCGGATATCGACCGGCAAGGCATGTTCGCGAAGCGACTCATAAAAATCGCTGTCCAGCCGCAATGTCGAACTCCAGAGCATACGCTGGCTAGGGTTCTGCGGAAGCCAGATATCGAAGCTCTTGATCGGCTGCGCATTGAGCGTCGTCGATCGATTGCCGCGCCATAGGCCGATCTGCATACGCGCCGCCGCGAGCCGATTCAATTGCTCCTTGAACTGCGTAATTGTCCCCCGCTTGCCGCCGGTGACGGCAAAGCCGAGATCGCGAATGAAAGCGCTCATGCTGTCGGCGATGGCGATCTCCGCGCTGCGCTGACGGATCGCCATGGTACAGATATGTAGCAGCAGCAGCCGCGCCTTTGGTCCATAGGGCAGCCCCTGCGGTGTCATTTTGCCCGTTTCCGGGTCTTTCAAATAACCCGCCTGGACCGCCAGCGAATTGCGGCCGTACTCGCGAAGATATTCTCTCGCTCCGGCGACCGGTTCGCGGTATGGCAGTCCGCACAGGGCCAATACGCTATGGATATGGTGCCGGTCATCGTCCTCGAAAGCATTCTCTGCAAGGCGGCGTTTTACATCCGACCGGCGGCGCTGCACCGGTGACTTGCGTGCCTCAGCATCGCGTTCGCGCTGCGTCTTCGCAAGAACCTCTAGCAGGGTCTCATAACCGGGATTGCCCTTCAGACCCGCCGCTTTTTGCTTCAGGTCTTCGTCCCGGATTTCAGATAACAAATGCATAAATTTACAAAAATGAATAATTACATTTGTAAAATTGCCGGTTTACGAATGTGAGGTTCGGTCGAGCGCCAGCGCATCCTCAATCAGTTGCGTGACGACGACCTTCATATTCTTGCCCTGAATCGCACATTCCGATTTTAGCCGCCGGTGCAACTCATTAGAGATTTCAATTGTCAGACGCTTCTTCGGCTCCGTGCTCATCTCACGTTTGTTGACCCACTCCTCCATCGAGGCGGCTTTCCCACCCTGAGGCTTTGCAAAAGCGATCTTCTTCCCGCTCATGCCGGTACCTCCTCTTCGGAGAATGCGGCGACCTCTTCCTGAAGCTCCTCGATCTCTTTCGCGGCCGGGCTATTCGGCATTGCTTCAGAGACTGTTTGCCCCTGTGCAAGACTCTCGGCAAAGGCCACACGCTGTGTAATGTGAGTTGAAAGCACCGGATAACCGAAATCAGCAAGCGCGTGCCGAACGTCCCGACCGATCGCTGTATTTGCGATTTTGCGATTAATTACAAATGCGACTTTGAGATTTTCGCGAAAGATACGCGCCTCGTTCACAAGATCGATGGTTTCCTGACTCGCCCAAATGTCCACCGGCGACGGTTGGACGGGCACAAGGACAACGTCGCTCGCGATAATCGCGGATCGGGCGATCTCATTGACTCGCGGAGCGCCATCGATCACCACCACATCATACTGGCGGCGTAAATCAGGAAGGTCCTTGTGGAGGTTACCCTTAGCCATGCCGACCACCGGGAACAGTGGCGCCGAGGTGCGCACCGCCGACCAGCTCACGGAGCTGCCCTGAGGATCGGCGTCGATAAGCAGGGTTCGTGCGCCGTTAATCGCAAACAGACCCGCAAGATTAAGACTCAGAGTCGTTTTACCGACGCCACCCTTTTGACTGAGAAGGCTAATAATCACAAATTTACATTTTTACAAATTGTCATATACGAAAATTCAGCTTTTATCATCTCGAATAAACACGTATGAGTAAAAACAAATCTCGGATTTATTCACACAAATCATATCCATTGCTCAACTATGACATGCGTGGTGCAGTAATATGCACGGGGAGCTCTACGCACAAATTTTCCTCTGATTTTTCGAGGCTGCTTCAAAAATTCGGCGGTACGTTTTATAGATGACGCTTCGCCTCAGCCCGTCGGGACGACCATCCACAAAATGCGTAATCGATGTTGTAAGTTCTTTCAAAGAATGGGCAAATGCACCAATTGGATAATATTGCTTGGAGGGGGATTCCATGCCGCAGGATAATATCTCAAATACTTCCGTCTACAAGCATTCGCAGGAAAGCATACAACGGCCTGACGTTGGCGTTGAGGCACAGTTCCCCCGTAAGAAAGCACCAACGACCTACCGCTACGACTCCAGCATAGCCCCGGAACTCTCCTGGGACGAAAGTGCTGATAGAGCGTTTGCGGAATGGCTGCTGGCGCTGGTTGCAGAAGCCCCCGAAAAGGGGGAGGCCGCTGTCTTCGCCGAGCCGCCCGTCTGGAAGGGAACGGAAGAGCGATTCACGTCGCTGTCGCAATGCGTGGCTCGTCTGCGCAGCTTGACGAGACCATTCCTTAACTGGACTGGCAAGGCCGAACGATATCAGGTGACGGTGCCCACGCTGCCGCTGTTTGTGCATGAGCGGCATTCCGCGCAAGCCATTCTCGAAACCCTGAAATCGCACAAGGCGACCGGCAGCAATCTCGACTTATTCGGCGACATTGACCTCGACGTAGCCGACAAACTCGATGCCTATCAGCACAAAGGGCCCTGGACTAACCGCCTGATCCTCGGAGATTCGTTGCAGGTCATGAACTCTCTGCTCGAATATGAGGGCATGGGCGGTCAGGTTCAGACGATTTATTTCGACCCACCCTATGGTGTGAAATTCGGGTCGAATTTTCAGCCGTTTGTGCGCAGGCGCGATGTGACGCATGGCGCGGATGACCAGATGATCCGCGAGCCGGAGATGGTGAAAGCCTACCGCGACACGTGGGAACTGGGACTACACTCCTACCTAACATATCTTCGCGACCGACTGCTGTTGGCGAGAGAGATGTTGAATGATTCAGGATCGATATTTGTTCAGATATCGGACGATAATCTTCACCATCTTAGAGAGGCGCTCGACGAGGTATTTGGTGCCGATAATTTCATATCGATGATTACTTTTGCAAAGACATCGAGCGCTACGTCTGAGCTTATCTCCAGTACATCAGACTATCTTCTCTGGTATGCTAAGGCCAAATCCGTTGTAAAGTACAACAGACTTTATCAGCGCAAAGTCCTCGGTGCCGAAGGTTCAAGCGGCTACAATCGGATTGAACTCCCCGACGGTTCTCGTCGCTCCATGACGGCGGAGGAAAGAGGCAATTTCGATTTACTCCCCGAGGGGGCAAGGGTTTTGACCTTTGATAACCTGACCTCGCAGCGTCCACCCGGCGACTTCCCCGTAGAGTTTGAAGGTAATGTGTACCGACCGCGCAAAGGATACTGGAAAACCGGCGTAGAAGGAATGCAGAAACTCGTTGCTTCTCGGCGCGTTGATCTGGTCGGAAATACGCTTCGTTACGTGAGATATTTCAGTGATTTTCCAGTTTTTCCTATTGCAGACCGTTGGGATGACACTGGTGTAGCGGGCTTTGCGGCCGACAAATTGTACGTCGTTCAGACGAACGAAAAGGTCGTCCAGAGGTGTATCCTGATGACCACCGATCCCGGCGACCTCGTTCTGGACATCACCTGCGGATCAGGAACCACAGCCGTTACCGCCGAGCGTTGGGGCCGCCGTTGGATCACGGTCGATACGTCGCGTGTGCCAATAGCTTTAGCACGGCAACGACTGCTGACCAGTGCATTCCCGTGGTACAGGCTAAAGAGCCCGTCGCAAGGTCCGGCCGGCGGCTTTGTTTATGAGCGCAGAAAGAACCGGAAAGGCGAGGAAATAGGCGGCCTTATTCCGCGAGTCACGCTTAAATCTATCGCCAACAACGAAGAATCGGAGACAGTGACGCTCGTTGATCAGCCCGAGGTCAACAAGAGCGTCACGCGCGTCTGCGGTCCTTTCACCGTCGAGGCTACAATCCAGGCAGCGATGAGTCTGGAGGAGCACACGCCACAGCAGGGGGCACAGCCACAGCCCAGCAGTCCGCGCGCCTATCTCGACCGCATGATCGAGCTGCTACGCCAGAGCAAAACACTGCGCTTACCCGGCAATGTCACGCTGGAACTGGAAACGGTTAGTCCGCTTGCGGATCGTGAATACCTCCATGCCGAAGGCGTTGCTCGCAACGGCGCGGACAAGCGCATCGCTTTCGTCTTTGGGCCGGAAGACGGCGCGATTGGCTCCGAATACGTTTTCAACGCGCATACCGAAGCGCTGCAACAGGGGTACGAGCAGCTCTTCCTGTTCGGCTTCGCTATTCAGGCGAAGGCGCGGGAGATGCTCGATAAACTGAAAATCCCCACCGTCTATGTATCCGTCACGCCGGATGTGGTTATGTCCGATCTGCTCAAGACCAGCAAAGCAAGCGAGATTTTCTCCATCACCGGCCTGCCAGACGTGGAGTTGCAGACAGCCGGAAAGCGCGATGACGGCACACCGCTTCATCGTGTCGTCATCAAGGGGCTCGACATCTTCCGGCCCGATACGATGGAGACGGACGAGATCAAGGCCGAGAACCTGCCGTGCTGGATGCTTGACACCAACTACAACGGCATGGCGTTTCTCGCGTCGCAGATATTTTTCCCGAAAACCAGCGCATGGGACAATTTACAGAAGTCGCTCAAGGGCCAGTTCGCCGACAGCGTTTGGGAACATCTGGCGGGAACGGTCAGTGAGCCTTTCGTTCTAGGCGACAAGAGGCGGATTGCCGTCAAGGCCATCGACGAGCGTGGCAATGAACTGATGGTCGTCAAGAGTGCGGAGGGAGCCCACTGATGCCCGCCGCGCAGGAAAAACAGCAGCCGCCATTGACCGTCGCTGAGGTCAATTCCCCGATCATCAATTCGCCCTTCCGCGAGCCTGAATTCCATTGGCAGATCGAGCGCGCAAAGCCGCCGATCAAAGCAACCGGCCGGCGGCGCGCCAGCTATTTCTATCGCGTGCCGGAGCACGCCGGGCGCGGGAGAAAGAACAATAAGCAAACGGAACTGTTCGAGAGCGAGAAGGGCGAGGAGGTCGAGCTGGAAATCGTCAACCTCATCCGTGAGCGGGTGAAGGAATGGCGCACGGGCAGCCGGTCAGGCGGTGCTGCCTATGACGGCGCGTCGCCCGTCACTAGGGAACTGTTGGAACTTTGGCGAAGTAGCGACCGGATGCAGCGTCTATTCTTCGCGCAGATCGAGGCCGTCGAGACAATCCTGTTCCTTGTTGAGGCGAAGGACATCTATCGGAAGGGCATGCCCGAGATTCCCAAAGACGAACCCAGCGTTGATGCCAAGGCTGCGGGGGTCCGCGCCTTCATACGCTATGCCTGCAAAATGGCGACCGGCTCCGGCAAGACGACGGTCATCGGCATGCTCACGGCGTGGTCGATCCTGAACCGCCTCGCATCGCCACGCGATGACCGTTTTTCCGATACGGTCCTGATCGTGTGCCCGAACGTTACGATCCGCGAGCGCTTGCAGGAGCTGGACCCGGCCCTTGGCGATCTCAGCCTCTACCGCACCCGTCAGCTCGTGCCGCCGCATCGCATGGAAGAACTGCGGCGCGGCGAGGTCATGATCGCCAATTGGCACCGATTAGCAAAGAAGGAAACCAACACCGTCAACGGCGATTCCGCAAAGGTCGTAAAAACCGGCGAGCCGGTAGAGCTCGTTAAGAACGCCGGCAAAGATAATGAGTCCGTCGATATCAAATATTTTAAATTTGACTTCAGCGTGGTTTAAACGCATCCGGCGCGAGCTGGGGAGCGGGAAGGGGCGTAGCCCACACTGGTTCATCTTCAATGATGAGGCGCATCACGCCTATCGGCGTGGCGACGTGACAGGCGAAGATCAGGCGCTCGAAGAAGATAAGGATCTTCTAAAGAAGAACGAGCGCGAGGCGACCATCTGGATCGAGGGACTGGATCGCATCAACCGCCTTGCGGCCGGCAGCCGACGGCGCGGAATCAATCTCTGCATCGACCTGTCGGCCACGCCTTTTTATATTCAAGGATCGGGCAACGACGTTGGTAAGCCGTTCCCCTGGATCGTGTCCGACTTCGGGCTTCTCGATGCTATCGAGTCCGGGCTCGTCAAAATCCCCCAGCTGCCCGCCCGCGATGTCACCGGGGCGGAAGAAGCCGCTTACTTCAACATCTGGCGATGGGTGCAGGCCAAAGCCAGGGAAGACGGTTACGGCACGAACCTGACCCCCGAGCTGGTGATGAACTACGCCAGCGCGCCGATCAATCTGCTGGCGTCCGATTGGCATGCGCGTTTTCTTGAATGGGAGCAGTTCTCGAAACAGCAGCACAAGCATCCGGTGCCACCCGTCTTCATCGTCGTCTGCCGCGATACGGCCGTGGCCAAGGAGGTTCATTCATGGCTCGCCAATGGCAATGACAGCTATGGTGTGTCTCCGCCATGGTTCCGCAATGCACCAGCTCATGAGGTCACGGTCCGCATTGATTCCAAGGTCATCGAAGATATCGAAGCCGGAGGCAGCAAAGACGAGACACGCCGCTTGCGCTTCATCCTTGATACCGTCGGAAAAGCGGAATGGCCAGGCGGCAAGATACCGGACGAATGGTCCGAGCTTGTCCGCAAGCACAACGACAAGGCCGCCAGTGACGACAATGATGGCTCCCTCAAATGGAACGACGAGCGCATCCCGCCCGGACGCGACGTGCGCTGCATAGTGTCCGTCGCGATGCTCGCCGAAGGCTGGGACGCCAATACCGTCACGCATATCGTCGGCTTGCGGCCTTTCGGCTCGCAGCTGTTGTGCGAGCAGGTCGTCGGCCGCGCTCTGCGCCGCAAGAGCTATGCGCTTAATGAGGATACTCAGATGTTTGCCGAGGAAACCGCCAAGGTTTTTGGGGTTCCCTTCGAGCTGATCCCGTTCAAGGTCACCCCCGCCGGGCCAACCCCGCCGCAGCCCGAGCCAAACCATATCTATTCAGTGCCCGAGAAAGCCGAGTTCGAGATCATCTTCCCGATCGTCACCGGCTACCATCAGTCAGGGCAGTTCGAGATATTCGTCGATTGGGACCAGGTCGCCAAGGTCACAATCGATCCCATGAGAATCCCGCAGTCGGTCGAGCTGACCCCGCTTACGACGCCGGACGGCGGCGCGGCGGCTTATGGACCCGGCGAGAAGCCGATCCTCTCGCTGAAGGAATGGCGTACCATGTTCCGGGATCAGCAGGTCGCCTTCCGGCTGGCGCGCGAAATCTGTAAGCGCTGGCAGGACGACAACGGAGCGGTCGCTGTCCCTGTCCAACACCTGTTCCCAAAGGTTGCCTTCACGGCCAAGCGCTTCCTCGCTGAAAAGCTCGATCGTAAGGGGGACAGCCACGCCTGCGATGTATTGCTCGTCGGTGAGTATATGCAGGCGGCAATCAGTACGCTGCTTGATGCGATCAAGAAGGGATCATCGACCAACGATGCGGAGGTGGCCATCATCCCGCAGGGGGCCGCCGGTCGCGGCGGTACGCTTTATGTCGATTTCCATACGACGAAGCCAATCTATCCCGTCACGCGCTGCCATTTGAACGCTATGGTGGCGGACACTCAGCAGTGGGAGCAGAGTTCGGGCTTTATCCTCGATACACATCCGGGTGTGAAAAGATGGGTCAAGAACGACCGTCTCGGTTTCTTCATCCCGTATCGCAATCGCGGATTGCCATCAAAATACGTACCTGATTTTATAGTCGTCACCGATATCGATCAGAACGTCATCGTCGAAATCAAAGGTCAGGTAACGGATGCAGCAGACGCAAAGGCAAAAGCTGCGCGGCGTTGGGTAGATGCCGTCAACCGACTTGGGCAGTACGGAACATGGCACTATCTGCTAGTGACCAATCCCCTTCATCTCACGGATATGCTTAACGAGTTTGTCGTCACACGGCTCTAAATAGCTTGTCGAACATCGGAGAGCAGGCCTTGTTCGAAACCAGAAAGCTGCAGGCGCGCAAGATCCAGCGCTTTCAAGTCCGCAAGCAGTGCATCTAAGCCGTCATCCTCGCGCACCCGGCTTCGAATCTTTTCGGCCAGGGGAAGCGGAACTCCATATTCGTCCAAGGCAACAAGCGTCGGCGATAGCATCAGGTTTTCAATTCGTGCCGCAAAAGAGGCGTATGCTCCCGGACTGTATCCAAGCTGAGTGAAAACCTCGTGCTGAATTCGCTCAAGCGCTATCAGTGCTCTTGGAAAATGAAACGAAGCCCAATTACGCAGGAATTCGAGCGCGCCTTCGATACGCTCATCCGGGGTCCCCCGACTGCTATTGTAAATCTGATCCTGGATGAAATGAGACGGGCTTCTTAACTGCTTCAGCCGCTGTATCAAGAACGCAAGCTGCCGGTGCGAACGCACCGCGTCACGACTTACGTCGTGCAGCAGGGTATCGAAAAGAAGCTCGCATAGGAATAGTAACTGATCCCAATCGGGCTCTGTCCGCCAATTAAGCTGCGGATACATCCGGTCTGCGTCCCGCCGAATTGTCCGTGCAATCTCAATCTGAATTCCGGGATCGATGTGTGAGTTGGCCTTGATCGTTGAGAAACTCAGATCCGGTTGCGATCTTATTCTGTTGACCCGTACCGAAGCAGCATCTTCTAAATCAGAGGTCTCGATTTGCACGAGCAGACTGTCCGACGCGTTATCCCCCTGAGTAATAATCGGAATATCGACTTCCAGCAGATCAGGTTCGGGCGGCGGGTAAAAAAGATGAACGGTTCCGACGAAATGCCGGAACATACGTCCTGACCGGCCCTGGATATTACGAAAGGTAAAATAATCCAGGTTCGCGCGAGCAATCTTGTTGTCGTAGATAATGACGTGCTTTGCTGCCGTATTGACCCCTTCGATGAGCGTGGACGTGCACACCAGGAATTTCAGTTTTCCCTCGTTGAAAAGCCGAACCTGGTGCTGAGCTATCGCCCTCGGAATTCTGCCGTGATGCACGCCAATTTGACGCGCGAGCGCACGGGTCACGATCCACTCAGCGTGAAAATTCTGCTCAAGCCACTCTGTCGTGGGCTTCAGGTCACCTGCTTCGTCAGTGATCTCCCCCGAAAGGAGGAGCTCTGTGACCCGACGGACGCTCGCCGGCGATTGGCAATAAATGAGTGCAGGGCCGTCGATCTGTTTGGCAAGACCAAGGAGCGCTTCCTTTTTGCCGCCCCTGGTATTGACACGCACAACATCGCTCGCGACCGTGGCGTAATCGCTGACGATCACGCGTGCATTGATCCGCCCTCGCGGATCGAGAGGCACTGATCGGATGTTGGGACCAAGCAGGTAAAATTGCGCTTCGGTCGCAAGCAGCTTGTAGAGCGCGTGATTCAGAATATCCGCGCGGTTGTCGTCCCCTTGAGGATTCAGCTTATAGAACTCATCGATTATGAAGAACTTGATGCCGTCCAGATCGTCCCGCTCGATTACGCGCTCCTGCGTCAGGATAAAGATCGTGCCTCGTCCTTCCTCTGCGCGTTGAGACCCATGCGTGATGATCTTATAACTGCCCGCAAATCTCGCCAGGCGTTTTCGCGTTTCGTCGATGAGCGCAATAGTGGGAACGACAAGCGCGATTTGCCGAAACCGTCCCGATGCAACCATTGCATCGATAAGCAGGCTTTTTCCGAAACTTGTCGGGGCGCTTAAAATGACATTCTCCCCGCCCATAAGCGCCCAATACACTTCGGCCTGTACCCGGTGAAACACAACCCCTGCATCTCCCAGCGGGCCGGCAGGCCGATGAAATTCCAGGGCGACAAGATCGCGCGTACCGAGATGATCGGGTTCTGCGTAAGGAAACAGTCCGACATGCCTCAAGAGGGCATTCAGCAAAGCCTCCTGACCAACACACTCGTCCCGGCGCGCGAGCAGGCGGATTAAGATCTCTTGCGCCATCGTGCTGTCGGGGGTCTTTGCCAGCATGAGCCCGACTGCTTTGAGGATACGAAACGCAGTATCGGGCTCAAGCAACGGCGTGGATATTGCCGCTTTGATTTCTGCCGGCGTCACGCCATTAACCCCTTCAATTTTTTATCGAAGAGCGCCAGCAACGATGTTTTGTTATTCATCGGCAGCAGCGTGAGAATAATCTTAACCTCGGCGGGAAGATCGTTCTCCGCGAATTTCTGCAAAATGCTTTCAAATTCCTGCGTTATAGCGATTTCATAATCAGTATCAGTGATGCCGCAGCCGCTAACGGTTTCGCTGTCGTACGTGATCATCACCGGAATACATATCCGCTTGAAGACGACATCCATGGTCGTATTTTCGTCTTCCAGCATGGGGCGCAATTCATCACGAAATGGGCAATCTGCGTCGATCTTTCGCCAGATCGCTGCAAATTCGCTGCGAAGGTAGGGGATCTCCATGTGAGCGGCGAGTTCCTTGACGATGTCGCGAATGGCCGCGGCAGCGTCCTGATAAAACTTCACCTCGCCAAGCCATAACTCAAGGCCATCGCTACCTTCGACAATATGGACAGCATCAAACCCTTTAACGGTATCGTTGGAGGAATCTTTGAAGAAAATTTTGCTTATCAGCGGGACCGAATCAAATTCTTGTCGGATTACAGCGTGCAGTAGTAGTTCACCAATCTCCCCCCGTCTTTCATACTTTTCGGACGTGTAGACCGTCCGGGCGGCGTCGCGGAGCGCCTGTACGGCGTTTGCGCCAGATAGACTGGCATACTCACGCTCATTCAGGGCAAACTCCGGAAGCCAGGTGAGGAGATGATTTGCAAGATGCTCGGCCCGCCACTTTCCTGCTTCGAACCCCGCGCACATCCCCGCCAGACCCGGTGAAGGCTCTAACCGTTTCACTACTGCCCGAAGCAATGGGCGAGGACGGTTTTTATACGGTGAGGAATTTAGCATATTTGGGCGCGTGCCGTTCGAGGACGGCGCGATGTAAAGCGTGAAAATTGATTTCGGAATTTTTCCCTGTGGCCTTTGTGTAACAAAAAATAGCAATAAAGCAACAGCTTTAAAGTTTAGGACTTTGTCAATCCTGCCAGTTGCTTATCCTGTATTGCACAGCCCCCTCAATCCTATTCAAATACTGATATGTAATGTATTCAATCCAATTCCGTTGAATGAACGGGTAGCGAGCTCACAGGCGCAATCAATGCATCAAGAACATGTGGTCACAAGGCTCGTTCATGAGAATCTTGCGCTGGTAATGGCGCATGCTTACTCGCGTGCGGCCTTAGCAGTAGCGTTCGATGCTCGTTTTCCAGACAAGGACAATTTGGTCTGGAGGTCATGTTTTGATCTTGCGGAAGAGCGAGCCGATCGCGCCTTACTTGAGTTGGCGACCCAATTGCGTATTCTCGATAGTCGGCAGAATATCGCTGAATATCTCAGAGAGATTGGTGCGGCTGCATTAGGCAGCGTGATCCAAGGTGACGACCAAGTGACGGATTTATTCTATCGGGACGCCACGAACAAAATCATCCATGCGTTTCGATTTGAGTGGCATTGTCTAGATGCGGCACCTCCGCAAGTGATCTGTCATTCAGATGAACCTCAGCGCTGGAAGCTAGCCCACGTCGATTTGCTCGCTCTGGCAGCGGTTTGCTCAGGCCCTATGTTCCGCTGATGCGCGCAGCGTCACCCGAATGGTCGAATTCACAATCCAGCGCTACGACAGCACTACCCGGTAATGCCCATCATACTGTTAGCCCGGTGTTAGCCGCTATGGCTAACGAGTATCACACGATTTTAGCTAAGTCGTTGGGATTATTGGTGGAGCCAGGCGGGATCGAACCGCCGACCTCGTGAATGCCATTCACGCGCTCTCCCAACTGAGCTATGGCCCCTCGGTGGGTTGATGTCTTATGCTTTTCGCCGCCGGGGATCAAGAGGAACGTCGCATCCGCGAGGCCGTTCCGGTTCGCCATGCTGCACCCGGCCCGTCTGACCGTGCAAATGAACGAGCGAGGAGGCCATGCCCAGACTTTCCGGAATTTTTGCTGCCGCGGCCACGCCGCTCAAATCTGACCTCAGCGTCGACGAGGAAAAGCTCGTCGGCCATTGCCGCTGGCTTCTCGGCGAGGGCGGCAATGATGGCGTTAACCTGCTCGGCACGACCGGCGAGGCGACCTCGTTCTCGGTAGAGCAGCGGCTCGCCGCGATGCGCGCCGTCGCCCGCTCGGGACTGCCGATGGACCGTTTCATGGTCGGCACCGGCGCGGCGGCGCTGCAAGACGCGGTGACGCTGACCAAGGCGGCTCGCGAACTCGGCTATGCCGGCGCGCTGCTGCTGCCGCCATTCTATTACAAAGGCATCAGCGATGCGGCACTCGAAGATTACGTCGGCCGGGTGATCGAGCGCGCCTGTGGCGGCGGGTTCGGGCTCTATCTCTACCATATCCCGCAAATGTCCGCGGTGCCCTATCCGGTCGAGGTGGTGGAGCAACTGGCCAAGCGCTTCCCGGACGTGCTCAGCGGCATCAAGGATTCGAGCGGCGATCTGCAGAACGCTCAGGTGCTCGCCGAGCGGATCCCCTCGATCGCGGTATTTCCCGGCTCCGAAGCCATCCTGGCGAAGCTGCCGGAGGTGAAATTCGCCGGCTGCATCTCGGGGACGACCAATGTGACCGGCGCGATCGTCTCTCGCGGCTGGAAAGCGCGGAGCACATCGGCGGGGGCGCAGGCGCTGAAGTCTGCGCTGGAGATCCGCGCCGTCATTCAGGATTTCCCGCTGATCCAGGCCGTGAAGTGGCTGCTGGCGGAAATGCAGGGCGACGCCGAATGGCGGCGTATGCACCCGCCGCTCGCGAATTTGCCGGAGGGGGACTGGCTCAGATTGCGCTCGCGGATCGCCGAAACCGAGCTGTTCAGGAATCACGTGGCCGGGTAGCGGCGCTCGCGGTCGGAAGCCGCAAGGCGGCGGCTTCCGTCTCGTCAGCCTCTATTTCGACAAAGCGTCCCGCGCTGCGCGCGCAACTGCCTCGGCGGTAATGCCGAAATGCTCGTAAAGCGCCTCCGCCGGAGCCGACGCGCCGAACCCGCTCATGCCGACGAAGCCGCCATCCGGCCCGATCCACCCATCCCAGCCGAAGCGAACGCCCGCCTCAACCGCCACGCGCGGCGTGTCGCCCAGCACCGCTTTGCGATAGTCCTCCGGCTGCGCACGGAACAGCTCCCAGCACGGCATCGACACCACGGCGGCGGCAACACCCTCTGCATCGAGGCTTTTGGCCGCCGCCAGCGCAAGCTGAAGCTCGGAGCCGGTCCCGATCAGGGTGATCTGGCGCGGCGCGGAGGGCTCATGCACGACATAGGCACCCTTGGCGCAGAGATTTGTTTCAAGCTCCTTGCGAGCCGGTAACGGCGGCAGCCCCTGGCGCGTCAGGCAGAGCACGGATGGAGTTCTCGCGAATTCGAGCGCGACGGCCCAGCACTCCGCCGTTTCCATCGCGTCGGCCGGACGGAAAACCCGCAGGTTCGGGATCGCGCGAAGCGCCGCGAGATGTTCGACTGGCTGATGCGTTGGTCCATCCTCGCCGAGCCCGATCGAATCATGCGTCATCACGTGAATGACCCGCAGCCCCATCAGGGCGCCGAGCCGGATCGCCGGACGCGAATAGTCAGAAAAGGTCAGGAACGTCCCACCATAGGGGATGAAGCCGCCATGCAGCGCGATGCCGTTCATCGCCGCCGCCATGCCGTGCTCGCGCACGCCGTAATGAATGTAGCTGCCGGAGAAATCGCCCGGCTTGACGGGCTTCATCGCCTTGGTCTTGGTGCCGTTCGAGCCGGTGAGATCCGCGGAGCCGCCGATCAGACCGGGAAGGGCCGCCGTCAGCTCCTCGAGCACTGCCTGCGAGGATTGCCGCGTCGCAAGCTTCGGCATCTCGGCCGCAAATTTCGCCTTTATCCGGGCGACTGCCTCGCCGAGCGCCGTGCCGGTTTCCCCTGAGATCATGCGCTCGAAATCGGCGCGGCGCGGATAGTCCTCGAGCCGCCCGAGCCAGCTTCGCCGCTCAGCCTTGCCCTGCGCCGCCGAAGCGCGCCATGCCGCAAGGATTGCCTCCGGCACCTCGAAAGGCTGATAGCGCCAGCCGAGCTTTTCGCGGGTCTTGCCGATCTCATCTGCACCTAGCGGTGAGCCATGGGTGGAGGCCGTGCCCTGCTTGTTCGGGGCGCCAAAGCCGATGATCGTCTTGCAGGCGATGAGGCTCGGCCGGTCGGTGTTGCGCGCGGCTTCGATCGCCTCGGCAATCTCGGCCTCATTGTGCCCATCGATCCGGCGGGCATCCCAGCCGGCTGCGGCGAAGCGGCCAAACTGATCCATCGAGGTCGAAAGCGAGGTCGGGCCGTCGATCGAGATACTGTTGTCGTCGAACAGCACGATCAGCTTCGACAGGCGCAGATGGCCGGCAAGGTCAATTGCCTCATGGCTGATGCCTTCCATCAGGCAGCCGTCGCCGGCCAGCGCATAAGTATAATGATCGACGAGCCCGTCGCCGAAACGGGCATTGAGAAGCCGCTCGGCCAGCGCCATTCCGACGGCATTCGTGATCCCCTGTCCGAGCGGCCCGGTCGTCGTCTCGATGCCCGGCGCGTGGCCATATTCGGGATGTCCGGCGGTGATCGAGCCGAGCTGACGGAAATTCTTCAGCTCGTCGAGAGTCATCTCCGGATAGCCGGTCAGATAGAGGAGCGAATAGAGCAGCATCGAGCCGTGGCCGGCGGACAAGATAAAACGGTCGCGGTCGGGCCAGTCCGGCGCGGCGGGGTCGAACTTCAGAAAGTGCGTGAACAGCACCGTGGCCACATCGGCCATGCCCATCGGCATTCCCGGATGGCCGGATTTCGCAGCCTCCACGGCGTCCATCGAAAGGGCGCGGATGGCGTTGGCGAGATCGCGAAGCGTCACTTCTGCGGGGGCGGCCTGCATGGTCCGAAGGGTCACGGCTGTCTCCAAATCGTGGCGTTTCCAAATATTATGACGGCCATAGTTGCTCTCAGGCTAACCAGGAATGTCACTCGTGCAGACTCAGCCGTTCTTGGCCTGAACAGACAGATCTTGCCTCGTTCAGCCAATAGAACGGCAAAGAAGACTGAGTTTTTACGATATGAAAGAGTTAGAGGCGAAACGGTATGACTTTTTGCCGCTGCTGGCCAAGCCCGTCAATGCCGAGTTTGATGATATCGCCGGCTTTCAGATATTGCGGTGGCGTCATGCCGAGCCCGACGCCGGGAGGCGTTCCCGTTGCGATGACGTCGCCGGGCATCAGGGTCATGAACCGGCTGATGTAGCTGACGAGATAAGACACGTTGAAGATCATCGTGGCGGTGCTGCCGGACTGACGCCGCTCGCCATTCACGTCGCAATACATGGCGAGATTCGACGCATCCGGGATCTCGTCCTGGGTGACCAGCCACGGACCGATCGGGCCGAAAGTGTCGCACCCCTTGCCCTTGGTCGACTGGCCGAGGCGCTCGAGCTGAAATTCGCGCTCTGAGACGTCATTGACGACGCAATAGCCAGCGACATGGTTGAGGGCAGCGCTTTCCTCGACATAGCGGGCACGTGTGCCGATCACGAGGCCGAGCTCGACCTCCCAGTCGAGTTTGACGGAATCTCTGGGCAGCATGACGTCGTCATTCGGTCCGACGATGCAGGAGGTCGCTTTCTGGAAGATAATCGGCTCCGTCGGGATCGGCTGGCCTGTTTCGGCGGCGTGGTCGGAGTAGTTGAGACCGATGGCAATGAATTTCGATACGCCGGCAACGCACGGTCCAAGCCGCGGCGCACCATAGATCATCGGCAGCGTTGACGGATCGATCGCCGCGATCTTCGCAAGCCCGCTCGGGCTGATGCTTGCGCCGTCAATGTCCAGGACGTGCGCCGAGAGGTCACGCACGCGGCCCTCCACATCCAGCAGGCCGGGCCGCTCATTGCCGGGCGGACCAAAGCGCAAGAGTTTCATTGCAGGCGTCCTCTCCCATCACTCCCGCCTCGACCTGGAACGGAGGAGGGCGGCGACGCTCATTGTGGCGTATCTCGATTTCGCTCCGGTGACTCATAAGCGGGCGGACGCTGGAACTGTCAATCGGCGCAAGGCCCGCGGTCCGATTCCGGCATTTGCATCCGCTCGAGAGCAAATGCCGGAATTCGCTCCACTAGTCTCGAAACGGCACAGGGCCTAGCCGATCTTATTCAGCCGCAGTTAGAAATTGCGCTGGCGAATGTGGCGCAAGGCATTGAACTTGCGTAGGAAATGGGTGTCGCAGCCATCCTATGCGCGCCGCAGCGCAGAGCCACACCCGCCATGACCGACGATAGCCCGCTCACCGTTCCCTATCCAGCCGTGTCGCGCAAGAAAGTCACAGCTGCCTTCGATGGCGGTCGTCTCTCCTCCGACAGCGGCGTCATGCTGCTCGCGCTTGCCGAGCGTCGGCGGGCTCTCTCCCAAACTCTCGCTGCTTTGATCGCCGACCGGCGCGATCGGGCGCATATTACGCACACAGTTGAGGACATACTGAAAGGGCGCATGTTGGCGATCGCCTGCGGCTACGCGGATGGCAATGACTTCGACTGGCTGCGCTGCGATGCCGCCTTCAAGCTTGCCTGCGGGCGGCTGCCCGACACGGGCAATGATCTATGCTCGCAGCCGACCATCTCGCGCTGGGAGAACGCGCCGACGCTGAAGGAGATCATCCGCCTGACCTATGCGCTCGTCGACATCTGGTGCCGGAGCTACAAGATGCCGCCGGCATCGGTGGTGCTGGACATCGATGACACGCTCGACGTGGTGCACGGTCATCAGAAACTGTCGGAATGGAACGCCCATTACGACGAGCGCTGCTTTCTGCCGATCCACATCTATGAGACAGCGACGGGCCGCCCGGTCACCATGATCCTGCGTCCGGGCAAGACGCCCTCAGGCAAGGAAGTCCGTGGATTACTGCGCCGTCTGATCAATCGCATTCGCCGGCATTGGTCCGATACGCGCATCACCATTCGTGGCGATAGTCACTACGGCCGAGAAGAAGTTATGAGCTGGTGTGAGGCCAATGGCATCGACTATGTCTTCGGCTTTGCTGGCAATACCGTGCTCGACCGCTTGGTCGAACCGGAGGCCGATGATATCCGGACGCGCCGCGCCGAGGAGCAACTTGCCGTTCTGCGCGGCTTCGCCGAAACGCGCTATGCGGCAAAATCCTGGGCCAGGGAGCGCCGTGTTGTGGCACGTATCGAGGCGAGCGCCAGTCATGAGGACGACATGCTCCGCCGCGGGCTCGACATCCGCTATGCCGTCACCTCGCTGGCGAAAGGCAACGCCGAGCACATCTATGCGACCCTCTACTGCGAGAGGGGACAGGCAGAGAATCTGATCAAGCAACATAAAGCGCAACTCGCATCCGATCGCACCAGCTGCCGATCGCCGCTTGCTAATCAGATGCGGCTCATTCTGCACACCGCCGCCTATTGGCTGATGCTCGATGTGCGCGATTGCGTGCCGTCCTGGCATCCTTTGCGGCAAAGCGAGTTCGCCAGCATTCGCCTGCGCCTGCTGAAAATCGCCGGACGTTTCGTCGAGACCGCGAGCCGCATCCGTGTGGCACTCGCCTCGTGCTGCCCGGAGGCCGAGCTGTTCAGCCTCGTTGCCTTCCGGCTGCAATCGTCCGGGCCATGAATGGTGGGGCATGACCGCCCCAGGAGCCCGGACCATCCACCTTCAGCGCGTCGACAGCGTACTCGAGCCGATCAGCCTGCCGGACGTGTCCGCACAGGACGGATCACCTCGCCCAGCAAGAACGGAAAGAAGATAGCCTGCTCGGACGCATAAGAACGGCTAGTGGCCTGCCAGCGCCGCCAGCGCCGCCTCGTGCAATGCCCGATCGCCGACAGCAAGAATCCGCCCGCCATTAGCCGGATCGCCGCCGTCCCAGGTGGTGACAATGCCGCCCGCCGCTTCGATGATCGGCACGAGCGGCGCGATGTCGAACGGCTTCAGACTGCATTCGGCGACGATATCGAGGAAACCCATGGCAAGCAGGCAATAGAGATAGCAGTCGCCGCCGAAGCGCGTCATGCGGCAGGCGCGCGACAGGCTGCCGAAGCGCTCGGCGTCGCGGCCTTTGAACATGTCCGGCGTCGTTGCCGCCAGGATCGCGCCTGATAGGGAGGCGCAGTTTCGTGTCGCAATCCGTTGTTCGCCATGCCGGTTACGAAAATAGGCGCCGTCCTGTGAGCCCCAGAAGCGTTCGCCCGTGTAGGGTTGGTCCATCATGCCGAGGGCAGGCCGGCCATCCTGGCTGAGGCCGATCAGGGTCCCCCAGATCGGCAGCCCCATAATGAAGGCCCTCGTGCCGTCGATCGGATCGAGCACCCAGCGATGAGCGCCCTTCTGCGGCTTGTCCTCGAACTCCTCGCCCAGAATGCCATGGTCGGGATAGGTGCTCTCGATCAGCGCACGCATAGCGGTTTCGGCGGCCCGATCCGCTTCCGTTACCGGGTCGAAGCCGTTGTCGGATTTATTAGCGACGCTCTCGCGCTGCCGAAAATGGGGAAGAATCTCCGCTCCCGCGGCGTCGGCGAGGCCATGGCCAAAGGTTAGGAGGGTGCTGAGGGTTTCGTCCGGCATACTAATGTGGATAAGACTTGATATTCGTCTGATAACGGACTAGGCAAAAGCGGCTCAGAACCTGCATCGGATTAGGCTTTCCATAACAATCCCAAGCCACACCGTTGCCGATCGGCAACAAAATGCGCGTTTTGTCGCCCCGCCTCTCAAAACTATTGATTTTTGTGCGCTGCAATGTCATCTTTTGCGGTGCGGGATGGATCGTTTGCGCGATCTTGACCGCAGCCCTCCTTGGGCGTTTCCTCCCTAGACTTGGGCCGTTCGAAAGCCTCGAACGGCCCTTTTTTCTTGCCCACGTAAGCTGTGGCTGCCGAATAGGGTTGGTTACTCGGCCGCTGTTCGCCGGGGCGCGAGATAGGCCGGCAAAGTCTGCGCGATGGTGCTTGCAAGGCTGGTTAAGTTAGCGCGGAGATTGCGGAAATCGCGCCGGAGGGCCAGCGTCTCCTCATCCATATAGAGCGCCCGGTTCACCTCGATCTGCAGCGTGTGCAGCCCTTCGCCCGGCAGGCCGTAGCGCTCGGTGATGTAGCCGCCCGCATAGGGCTTATTGAGCGCGACCCGGTAGCCGAGGCCGGTCAGAAACCGCTCGATCACCCGCACCATCTCGCGCGGACAAGACGTGCCGAATTGATCGCCAAGAACGAAATCCACCTTTTGCGCGTTGGCGCGGTCGCCCTGATAGGACGGCATGGAATGAAAATCGATCAGCACCGCGTAGCCGAACTGGTCGCGGGCATCGTGCAAAATGTCGGAAAGGGCATCGTGATAGGGTTTGTAGAGACGGTTGATCCGCTCCAGCGCAGCGCTGACGGCCAGCGGCGCGCGATAGATCTCTTCCTGCTCGTTGACGACGCGGGCGATGGTTCCCAGGCCGCCGACGACACGAAGCGAATGGGTGTTGGCGTAGTCGGGCAAGGTTTCTGCGAAGAGCGCTGGATCGAGTTCGTAGGGTTCGCGATTGACGTCGAGATAGGCGCGCGGAAAGTGCGCGTGCATCAGGGTCGCGCCGATATTCACCACCCCGGCCAGCAGCAGATCGACATAGGCGTCCTCTGACTTGCGCAGCGCCGCCGCGGTCAACCGCGAGGCATTCAGGAATACGCTCGGGTAGGTCCGTCCGCTATGCGGCGAGTTGAAGATAAAGGCGGTGGGGGTGTGCTCGGGCTTAAGAATGGTAAAGGGTGGGTGCAGCTCCGTTTCGATGGACTGAGCTTCGATATCTTGCATCTTGCGAAAGTACCTGCCGAACTTTGCCAGCATGGGTCACGCCGTACCTGCGAACCGTCCGTCTGGCGGAATGAATGACGTAAGCGGACTCTGGATATAAGGTGCGCCCTGGTGGATTTCCGTCCGCCTGCGGCATACAGGCTCGTTCCCTGCTTCAAGAAATCGCGATGCTTTGTAATGCATGTCAGTCAATCGTCATCTGCCGCGTTGAATGGTCTGTGAGTTCCGGCCTCGGACGGTTGCACCTTGATGCAGCCCAGTGCCGTCTCGAGATCAGAGTGTAAACGAATTCACCGGCGATCAAGGTACAAAAATTTCCAATCAGCATATTTGTTTTTCCGCTATAGCCAAAGGACCGATCATCCTGTGGGTTCGCTGGGAATTGAGGCTCGGCGATCACCCAGCGCTGGACGCTGCGGCATTATCCAGACAGCCCATTGTTCCAATTTACATTCTTGACGATGTATCTGCTAGGCCCTGACAGCTCGGCGGCGCCAGCCGGTGCTGGCTGGCGAGCAGCCTCCGCATTCTGACGCCGATCTGCGCGAGCGCGGCTCGCGGTTGATTTTGCGCCGGGGTGATGCCGTCGGGATACTCTCGGGGATGGCAAAGGCGATCGGAGCGGACGCGGTTTATTTCACGCGAGGCTATGAACCTTTTACCCTGAAGCAGGAGGGCTTGCTTCAGGAGACGTTTAACAAGGCCGGCATCGGCTGCCGCAGGTTCGGCGGGCATCTCCTCTTCGAGCAGGAGGCGATCCAACAAGTCCCGTGAGCCGTTCAAAGTCTTCACACCGTTTTACAACGCGTGCCTGGCGAGACAGCCGGTCGCCCGCGTTGTTGCCGCGCCGAAACGTCTCAAGCGTCCTGCGGAAGGCCGGCGTGACGCTTAGCCTCAATTAACCCTGGCCCATCATCAAACATGACGCAGGACAGCGGCAGGCGCTCGAAGCTTACGAACCGGTCAAGTCTGCGAACCGAAATGGCGGCTAGACCGCCGCGGGGAAGACCATCTCGACTATCGTTCCCTTCCCTCGCGCGCTGGCGATGGTCAGACGTCCCCCCGCACCCTCGACAAGTCTGATAACGAGAGGCAGTCCGAGCCCGGACCGTCCGGGCTGCAGCGGCGGGGCGGTCTTCCGGCGCGCGGCCGCCATGACCGTTCTAATCTCTTTTTTCGTCATGCCCTTGCCGTCATCGGCAATGGCGAGGCGAACCGAGCCGTCCTTGCGGCCGCGCGCGGTGACCTTGATCCGCCCGCCCGTCTTTTGATGACGGACGGCATTCATCAGCAGGTTCAAGAGGATCTGCTTCAGAACGCGCTCGCCCGTGCGGAGTGCGGGAAGGCCTGGGCTCGTGCTTCTGAACAGTTTCAGCCCGGCCTGTTTGGCGAGCGGCGAGATCATCCGCACGCTCGCCTCCACCGTCTGTCTGATGTCGACCGGGTCGGGCTCCGAGCGAACCGCATCTGGAGACAGCATCCGCGCCGAAAAATCTGCGAGAATAGCCATGGCAAACTCGGCGCTCTCCAGGATGTTGCCGGCGTAGCCGCCGATCTGCGCCTTGCTCTTGCCGCCCGCCAGACCATCCCTGATCCTTTCCGCGAAGCCGAGCATCACGGTCAGCGGATTGCGCAGCTCGTGACAGAACTCGCGGATCGTAAGCGCCAGCGCCTCGGGATCGATCGCCAAAGCCGCGACGGGCTTCTCACGGCCTGGCTCCCGTGTGGCTTTCGCCTTCGCCTTGGCATGCCTCCCGCCGCGCTTCAGCCGCGCCGCGATCGCATCGAGAGTTGACTGGTCGGGGTGGAGAGCGTAGGCGCTCGTGATCTCGGACGGCTTATGCGTCTGCGCGTCTGCGGCCGGCGCGTCCGGGTCGTGCCCATTCGCATGAGCAAGAGCCTTGACGATCAGACCTGGCCGCCCGCCCGCAACCTCCAGGCTTTGAAGATAGCATTCGACCGTCCTGCGGCCCGATGCCGCAGCGAGGCTCAAAGTCTCGACCCATTCCCGTCGCCTACCCGGCTGGGACGCAAGCGAATTCAAGCGCTGTATGGATTTATTCCGCGCGGAAAAGCGCCTGGCGCGCAATTCGTCGAGAGAAGCCGCGCCCCAAAAATCGCGGCCGGCCTGATTGGCCCACAGAATGCGGCGCGCGGAAGCATCCCACACCCAAACCGGCTCTTCGGCTGTCAGAAAATCACCGAGCGACAAAGACGCCGTCGCCCCGCTCTCGGTCGCCATGGCGGTTAAATCGACTTTTTACCAGAAGTTAGCCAAATTTGTTGCAACGCGCCATCAAGACAAGAACGGGCCAGAAACACAAGCAAGACCTGCCCACGGCGCTCGATTTCCTTGCTGAATGATTAACGCCGATCGCTTGCCAAAGCTCGCGCACCTAGAAGGTATCACGCCTGTTCAAGCTGCCCGCCCTGGTCTTTGCTGCACTGCAAAAACATATTGCATTGCACAACGCAATTGGTTAATTATGAGGCGTTGTGCACTAAATGGGCAGTTGCTTCAATTGGAGCCGCTCCCTCCCCCACTCCAATAAATATAGAGGTCCCAATGATGCAATACACTCCCGAATTCGAGATTCCCTCGTCTGTCCGCGATGTCGCCAGCCGTTCGGTCGAGCAGGTGAAAGACGCTTACGGCCGTTTCGTCGAAGCTGCCCGTCAGGCGCAGGATATGATGGCCAAGTCGACCGAAGTGCTCGCAAGCGGCGCCAAGGAAGTCAACGAGAAGGTTCTCGGCTTCGCCGAGACGAATACCAGGGCCGGCTTTGATGTCGCTTCGCGCCTGGCTCAGGCTCGTGACGTGAAAGAAGTATTCGAGATTCAGACGCAGTTCGCCCGCAACCAGATGGAAACCTACGCGCAGCAGGCTCAGGAACTCGCGCGTATCGTTGCCGCTTCGGCTCAGAAGGCTCAGCCGATCAGCTAGGCTTTCGATCGATTCGCAATGCCTTGCCCATGATATATGCCAGATCGGCTGTCGCTGATCTGGCATGGCACGCAGCAGAGCGAATGCGAAGACCAGAGGAGGAAATGACATGTCCGATACCGATGATCCGATGCACCGGACTCCTCTTTCATCAAGCACGGCGACGCCTTCGGGCACCCAGGCGCTCGGCGTCACTGTTGAATCCGGCCAGGAAAACACGATGCCCCCGCAAGTGGACCAGGCAACGGGACTTCGTTCCGATACCGCCGCGAACGAGAACGTGCCGGTTGACGGGGAAACGGTAAGCGTCGGTACGGCCGAGGCCGGTGGCGAGCCGGCTCCGGCCGAAGAAGCGGCCGCCGCATCCTCGGCGCCCGAGCCTATTGTAGCAATCGAGCCGACAAGCGGTGCCGGCAACGCCACGGAAAAGCTTCGCGCCGCCGTTCAGGGCAGTATCGCGCAGCACGAAGCCGAGCAGAAACAAGCCATGGCCATTCTCGAACGAGCAGCGTCTGTCAGCTTCCGCGGTGCGCTGGACGATGCTCGCAGCGACGCGGCGCGCATCACTTTCAAGCTCATGGAATTTGCCCAGGCCAACATCCGGAGCAATTTCGAGCTGGCCCGCGATTATGCGGGCGCGCGCAGCATTCCCGAGATCGTCGGCGTCCAGTCCGCCTATTTCAAGCGGCAGATGGAGTTGATGAACCGTCAAGCGGACGAATTGCGCAAGCTCACCGCGGAAATTGCCACCAAGAGAGCAGCGCAGTTTCAGGTCACCGTCACGCATCGATAAGCCGGCTTCGAACTGGGCCGCATCAGGGTGCATTGCGGCCATGCCGCTTCGGCTTGCGTCCGGTGGGGCGGGTCTCTATTTTCCGCTGAGATGCAGCACCGTCCGAGCGACGGCTTTTGTCGAAGACCTATGAACCACACACCACGCCTGGCACATTTCGCGACGGCAGCCAGCGACCGGACTCGTCAGCGTCTGAACAGCCTTATGTTGCCGCGCCTGCCGCAAGACACGCGCGTCGTCGTCGCAATGTCAGGCGGGGTAGACTCCTCTGTCGTGGCCGCGCTCCTGAAGCGCAAGGGCTACGATGTCATCGGCATCACGCTGCAGCTTTACGACCACGGCGCCGCGACGGCGCGCAAGGGCGCCTGCTGCGCCGGACAGGACATCCATGACGCTCGCCGAGTCGCCGCTATGCTCGAAATTCCCCATTATGTGCTCAATTACGAGGAGCGCTTCCGCAGCAAGGTAATAGCGCCATTTGCGGAGAGCTACGTTGCCGGCGAGACCCCGATTCCGTGCGTGGCCTGCAATCAGTCGATCAAGTTCGACGATCTCCTGGAGACGGCGAAGGATCTGTCGGCCGACGTCATGGCGACCGGCCATTATGTGGCGAGCCATTTGGCGCCCGATGGCTGGCGGCTCACACGCGCGGCCGATCCGGAGCGTGACCAGAGCTATTTCCTCTTCGGCACGACCCGCGAGCAACTGGCATTTTTGCGCTTCCCGCTCGGCGATCTGCGCAAGGAGGAGACCCGCAGGATTGCCGCCGAGCTCGGCGTTCCGGTTGCTCAGAAGCCGGATAGCCAGGATATCTGCTTCGTGCCGAGTGGCCGGTATGCGGTGATCGTCGAGAAGCTGCACCCCGGCGCCGCCGAGCCGGGCGACATCGTTCATGTCGACGGACGGCTGCTCGGCCGCCACGAGGGCATCGTCAATTACACCATCGGCCAGCGGCGCGGCATCGGCATCGCGGCCGGTGAGCCGCTTTTCGTCGTCCGGCTCGATGCAGCGGCTCGCAAGCTGATCGTCGGTCCGCGTGAGGCGCTCAAGACGCATCGGCTTGCGCTCAGGAACGTGAACTGGCTTGGCGATGGCGCGCTGGACGGGATACCCCGCGAGGGTTCGGCCATCTGGACGCGGGTGAGGTCGTCGCAGCCTTTGCAGCCGGCTACGCTGCTTGTGGAGGGCGGCGATGTTTTCGTAAAGCTGATAGAGGGTGAATACGGCGTCGCCCCAGGTCAGGCCTGCGTCTTCTACGACAGCGACGAGCCGCGCGCGCGCATTCTCGGCGGTGGCTGGATCTCCGCGACGCGCCGCGCATAAGCGCAACGCCAGGTCGGGCCTCTAGGCCAGCTGGATCATCTCTGCATTTTGAAACTCGCGTGCTATAAGCTTATGCAACGCACTTCATGGGGACGAAAAAGGCGGCTGTGCTGGCACAGCCGAAGTTGACTATGGTGGCGGAACAAAAAAGCCTCAATCTGGCGACGGTTCGCGAAGCATATAAGCGTTGGGCGCCGGTTTACGATAATACGTTCGGCCTTGTTGCTTCTGCGGGCCGGCGGAAGGCTGTGGAACTCATCAATCAGCGCCGTGGAAATGTGCTCGAGGTCGGGGTCGGTACCGGGTTGTCCCTTCCGCATTACGCGCCTTATCTGAAAGTCACCGGTATCGATCTGTCGCCCGAAATGCTGGCCAAGGCGCGCGAGCGTGTCACCAAGGGCGGACTCCTCAATATCGAGGGCCTGCGGGAGATGGACGCGGCGCAACTCGATTTCCCCGATGACAGCTTCAACACCGTCGTCGCCATGTACGTCATGACGGTCGTGCCCGATCCGGAAAAGGTGATGGCGGAACTCGAGAGGGTCTGCGCGCCGGGCGGTGAAGTGATGGTCGTCAACCACTTCAGCCAGGACGATGGATTGCGCGGCTGGATGGAGCGCAAGATGGCGCCTTACGCCGATAAGCTCGGCTGGCACCCCGTCTTTCCTCTGGAACGCGTACTGGTTCGGCCGCGCCTTTCGTTGATCGAGCGAAAGCCGCTTTGGCCTATGGGGCTGTTCACGCTGGTCCGGTTCCGGAAGGTGAAGAGCCAGGCGTGAACGCTCGTTCGCCGCT
This sequence comes from uncultured Alphaproteobacteria bacterium, assembly GCA_963798805.1. Taxonomy (GTDB): domain Bacteria; phylum Pseudomonadota; class Alphaproteobacteria; order Rhizobiales; family Rhodomicrobiaceae; genus CAVZCK01. The sequence goes on along the minus strand of CAWCVC010000005.1, from coordinate 419,281 downwards.
CCGATACCGAAAACGGGCTTGGCGATTCCGCGCAATTGGTGCTGCGTGTTTTCTGATTTGGCTGGGGCGGCCAGTGTGATCTATTAGGCAGAGGCCGTCGGCGATCCGCTTACGTGGTGTGAGCGGCGTCGTTAGAATGGGCGCGGGCCGCAGCGGTTGATCGAATTGCACGCCGGCTACTGGCACGCCATCGCGGTGGCATCGGCTATGCGTCCCGACGCACCGAGCCTACACTTGACGCTGTCTTTGGCGCTCCTTATACCGATGAGACCTATTGTGGCGGAGTAGCTCAGTTGGTTAGAGCGGCGGAATCATAATCCGTAGGTCCCCGGTTCAAGTCCGGGCTCCGCTACCGCCTCAAACCCACTATAGCGGCCCGATGGCGGCAGTTCCGGTGCGCTGATCAGCTTGGCGAGGTCTCCCTCAATCTCGATGTCCAGGGGCGTGCGCGGCTCAACCGGGTGCACGATCACGCTGGCAACGAGAGAGCGAAACGCGGCGGCAGCGGAGCCCTGATGAGGCCGCCTAGCCCGCATTTCTCACGCGCCTGAAGGTATGGCGTGGTCATCCGGCCGATTTCTCGGCGATGTTGACGGGTGACGTGCTTGGGTGTGGCGCAGATTGCGCGAGCGGCTTCGTCAATTGGCTCGGCTTCTTCGTGTCTCCAGTGGGCCTCGGGGGATACCGCGAGAGAGGCGCGTCGCGGCTTCGCGCGTCAGGCAGGGGAGCCACGAGCATGTGCGAGCCGCGCCGCGGCGAGACGCCATTCGGCGGCGGCCGGACAGGCCGACGCGAAGGCGATCTTGACCCGGCGCGCGCTGATTTTCACCAACGCGCCGATCTTCAGCAGCTTCAGCCGGATCGTGCCGCAGGTCGCAGCGGCAAACTGCGTATGAGCCAGGCCGATCCGGCGCAGCGCGCAGAGGAGGACATAGGCCATCGACGCAAACCACAGGCGCAGCTGGTTGGCCCGCATCGTCGCCGCCGAGGTGCGGTCGGCAAAGAGATCGCCCTGCGCTTCCTTGATGCGGTTCTCCATCTCGCCGCGCGCGCAATAGAGGTCTTCGTAGAGCGGCCTGGCGGTCCAGGCGCCGGGCTTCAGCGAGGTGACGAGAAAGCGCGGATTGGCATCCCCGCCGGTCCATTCCGCCTTGCCGATCACACGGCGGCGGCGTGACCAGGAGCCCTTCGTCGACCACAGGAAATCCCGAAACACCCGCGCCGGCTTGCCGTCCGCAGCCTCCGGTAGCCGCCGCGCCTCGGCCAAGCCTGCCGCGATGCGGGCCTCCAGACGCGCATTACGGGCGAGACCGAAGACGTAGTCGACCTTATGAGCCTCACACCAAACCATCAGGGCCTCACGGGCGAAGCCGGAACGGCGCGCAAGACGATCTTCATCTTTGGCCAGCGCGCCCGGATCCGGCCGACGATGCGCGCCGTCTCCTCGACCGCGCCCGCGCTGCCGTCGATGTTCGAGCGACGAAGCTTGGCGGCGAGGAGATGCCGGCCGCAGAAGACGTAGAGCGGCAGGTAGCAATAGCAGTCGTAATAGCCATGGAAGAACCGCCCCTCCTGATGGCCGCGGCAAGCGGATCGTCGGTGGCGTCGAGGTCGAGCACGATCTCACGCGGCGGCTTACCATGCGCGTCGAGAAATACGTCGACGAACAAAGCCTCGATCGCCGCGCCGTCATGGCCGATCTTGTGATAGCGCCCAGTGGCGCCATCAGCCGGGGCGTGCTCGAGACGGTTCAGCGTGCTCTTCCCGGCCAGCGGTGACGGCGCCTCGGCCCCGCGCTCGAACTTGCCGAGCAGCACCCCGAGAACGGGATCGCGGCGCAACTCATCATGGTCGACGAGGTCTTCATAGCCCAGCGCCAGGCCGAACACGCGCTGTGCAACCAGCGTCTTCACTTCGTGAACCACGTAAGCGGGATGGCGCCGATCGCGAAAGCAGGCGGCGAAGCGATCGACGAGCCCGATGGCCTTGTCCGTCTCCCCGAGTAGCAGCGCCCCGGCGTCCGAGGACACCATGCCGCCATCGAAATCCGCGACCACACGGCGTCCGCCCGCTCTTCCAAAATCGATCTCGCTCGCGCTACGCTCTGTCAGCATCGGGGAGCCACCTCGAATTGGCAAAAACTCGTTATCGCAAAACAAGTTTACACCGTAAGAGGCCTCGATGCGCCTCAGCCCCGTGAGAGATGCGGGCTAACTTCAGCGCCTCAGAGAGATTTTCGATCTGCTCGAGATAGCGAGCCATTGCGGTCGGAGACCGTCTATGCCGATGCGTAAAGGCTCATTACCGAGCTTGAAACCGAAGCCGACCGCCTGTCCACGCTCGCAACAGAGGAAGCCAGGCGCGGAGGGTGTGGCCCCAATTGCCGCGTCTTGATGAGCCAAGCCTCCCGCGCCCGCCAGCGGCTCGAGGCAGCACGCACATCACGCGCGACAGTGATGCCCGTCTGGATAAGCGGTCTCGCCGCCATGATTGCGGCCGCCACTGGCGCCAACACCCATCGCATTGCGAGGGCGATTGGTGGCCGTCAAGGCGGTGATGTTCCTGGCGCTCATCGAGGCGCTGGTCTGGCTGAGCGTGCCTGCCATGAAATTGCTCGCAATGGCGATGAGCGGTCAGTTGGTCCAATGGAAACATTGTGGCATCGCGCTGCGCCCGCGCGAGGCAGCTCTATATGAAAATTTTATAAGATCGCCCCTGTTCTCCTCTCGAAAACCTATCTGTTCCCCGGCAAATTCCACCGCTGCGCGGCGCCCAGATCCACTGCACGCCTATTGATCTGCGTCAGGTGGGTTCGCGCTTGGGGCGGATACAATGGTTCGATTTGCGCATCGCAAGGAGATGCAGATGCTTGATCTCATCCTACTGGCCGTCGGACTTGGCTTCTTTGTGCTGTCGATTGGATACGTCCACGCTTGCGACCGGCTCTAAGGGGGCACTGATGGTTTTCGATTACACGCTAGCCGGTCTCGTGACCGCCGGCCTTCTGGTTTACCTCGTCTATGTCCTGCTAAGGCCTGACCGGTTCTAATGTGGCGCGTCGCGAAACTCGGATTGCGATTTATTTCACAAGCCTCACCTGGCTCGCTGTTCTCTGTAACCGCTGCTTCGTGAGCGCAGGAATCCGAAAAACGGATATACGAACCTACCGCCACGTTCCATGCCAGTGGATCAATAGCCTGATCACTGAGCCTCTTGTGCTGCAAGCAGACAAGCCATTCTGACCGGATGCGATGGAGTTATATCGATGGAGATTTCGACCCTGCATAAACGAACGCCGGTCTCGACACTGATCGACCCAGAGATTCTGGGGCCGGCGGTCCGATCCGCTTTCACCAAGCTCGACCCGCGGACTCTCGTCAAGAATCCTGTCATGTTCGTGGTCGAAGTCGTTGCGGTGCTGACGACGGTTCTCTTTATCCGCGATTTGGTGGTGGGCAAAGAGAATCTTAGTTTCAGTTTCCAAATCATTCTGTGGCTCTGGTTCACGATCCTGTTCGCGAATCTCGCTGAGGCGGTTGCGGAGGGCCGCGGCAAAGCGCAAGCCGACTCATTGCGGCGACAACGCTCGGAGACTCAGGCGAAGTTGATCACCGAGCCGGACAACAAGGATTATAAACTCGTCCCAAGCACCAGCGTTAAAGTTGGCGATATTGTGCTTGTCGAAGCGGGAGATATCATCCCGTCCGATGGCGAAGTGATTGAAGGTATTGCCTCGGTCAACGAGGCGGCGATCACCGGCGAATCAGCGCCCGTCATTCGCGAGTCCGGCGGCGATCGCTCGGCGGTCACAGGTGGCACACTAGTCATCTCCGACTGGATTTGCGTGCGGGTCACGGCAGCGGCGGGCTCAACCTTCCTCGATCGCATGATCAGATTGGTCGAAGGTGCCGAGCGGCAAAAGACGCCGAATGAGATCGCACTTACTGTGCTGCTCGCTGGTCTCACCCTCATTTTCCTTCTCGCGGTTGCGACAATTCCGAGCTTTGCGACCTATGCCGGCGGGACCATCTCGATCGTCGTGCTTGTCGCTCTCTTCGTTGCTCTCATCCCAACCACCATCGGCGCGCTTCTCTCGGCGATTGGCATCGCCGGCATGGACCGGCTTGTGCGTTTCAATGTCCTGGCGACATCGGGACGCGCAGTCGAAGCATCCGGCGATGTCGCCACGCTTCTTCTTGATAAGACCGGAACGATTACGCTTGGCGACCGTCAGGCGACCGAGTTCAGGCCTCTGCGCAGAATTAGCGAGATGGAGCTGGCCGATGCCGCGCAACTTGCCTCGCTTGCCGATGAGACGCCCGAAGGGCGCTCGATTGTGGTGCTCGCCAAGGAGAAATACGGCATCCGCGGACGTGAGCTTGCCGAGCTTGGCGGTAAGTTTATCCCGTTCACTGCGCAAAGTCGCATGAGCGGGATGGAAGTTGACGGCTCATCGGTCCGCAAAGGCGCGGTCGACGCCATCCTCAACTATATCAACGCGCCGTCAAACATAGGCGGGTCGATAGCCGCAATGCGCGCGCCGCAGCCGATGGTCAGCTCCGCAACCGTCCGCGAGATTAATGCAATCGCGGAGGAAATCGCAAAATCCGGCGGCACGCCGCTGGCCGTCGCCAAAGATGGCAAGCTGCTCGGTGTCATTCACCTCAAGGACATTGTCAAAGGCGGTATTCGCGAGCGCTTCGCACAACTGCGTCGGATGGGCATTCGCACCATCATGATCACAGGCGACAATCCGATGACTGCAGCCGCGATTGCGGCCGAAGCAGGCGTTGACGACTTCCTTGCTCAGGCAACGCCCGAAGACAAACTCAAACTGATCCGCGACGAGCAGGCCAAGGGCAAGCTTGTAGCTATGTGTGGGGATGGCACCAATGATGCGCCAGCGCTGGCGCAAGCGGATGTCGGAGTTGCCATGAACACCGGCACGCAGGCCGCCCGCGAAGCCGGCAATATGGTCGACCTCGACTCCAATCCGACCAAACTGATCGAGATCGTGGAGATCGGCAAGCAACTGCTCATGACGCGAGGCGCCCTCACCACCTTTTCGGTCGCCAACGATGTGGCGAAGTATTTCGCCATCATCCCGGCAATGTTCATCGCCTTTTATCCGCAACTCGATGCGCTCAACATCATGCGGCTGGCGACGCCTCAGAGTGCGATCCTCTCTGCGATCATTTTCAACGCGCTGATCATCGTCGCGCTCATTCCACTGTCTTTGAAAGGCGTCGCCTACCGGGCAATAGGCGCGCCGGCGGTCCTGCTGCGCAATCTGCTTATCTACGGCGTAGGCGGACTAATCGTGCCGTTCATCGGGATCAAGGTCATCGATCTGATCGTGACCGCGTTGTCTCTCGCTTGATCGAAAGGTTGCATTCATGGTGACGATCTATCTGGTTCTCGGAATTGCCGTCTTCGGCCTGCTGCTATTGATGACAGCGGTCATCGATCGAGTTTGAACGCCCCGCCAGGGATGTTGGAGCTGACCAATGGTTACTGACGCAATCATATTTGTTGTGTTCATCGTAGGCGGCACCGCCGTGCTTTCGTGGCCGCTGGGCCTCTACATGAAATGGGCTATGGATCCCGATCCATCAGAAGCCCGAGCGGGGCGGTTCACCCGTCTTTTCCAGGCTTTCGGGGGCTCGATCACCCGCAAGTCACAGGACTGGAAAGCTTACATGTTTGCGATGCTCGCCTTCAACGTCGCCATGTTCGTGGTGAGCTTCGGCATCATGGCCCTGCAGCAATATCTGCCGCTCAATCCGGACGGGATGGGGCCGATCAACGGAGACCTTATCTTCAATACGGCGGCGTCGTTCACCTCGAACACAAATCTCCAGCACTATTCCGGCGAGTCGACGATGAGCTATCTCTCGCAGCTGGGCGCGCTGATGTGGCTGCAGTTCGTCTCTGCCGCAACCGGCGTTGCCGCGCTTGCCGCACTTGCGCGCGGCTTGGTCGGACGCAAGGACTTCGGGAACTTCTTCATCGACTTGCAGCGGGCATCGTTTCTGGTCTTTCTGCCGGTGGCGCTGGTTGTTGCTGCGCTGATGGTTTTCGGCGGCATGCCGATGACCTTTGACGGTGCGATTTACGCGACCACGCTGGAGGGTGTTGAGCAGGTGATTGCCCGCGGCCCGGTGGCGGCATTTCTGACGATCAAGCAGCTCGGCACTAACGGCGGCGGCTTCTTTGGGCCAAATTGCACCCATCCGTTCGAAAACCCGAATTTTTGGACGAATGCCCTCGCCATGGTGTCCATCATCCTCATTCCGATGGCGTGCGTGTGGATGTTCGGCCGGATACTCGGACGCATGCGGCATGCTGCGGTGGTGTTTAGCGTGATGCTCATGCTGCTAATCGCCAAGATTACCGGCGCCGTCTATTTCGAGCAGGCTCCCACGGAAGCTTTCAAGAATCTTCCGATTGAACAAACAGTCAGCAACCTCGAAGGCAAGGAATTGCGCTTCGGCACGACGTCGGGACCGACCTGGGCGGTGATCACCACTTCGACCAGCAACGGCTCCGTCGGCGCCATGCACGACAGCCTTAATCCGATGACCGGTTTATTTCCGATGATTGGTATGTGGCTGAACGAGACCTTTGGCGGTGTCGGCGTCGGCATGATCAACATGTTCCTGTACATTATGGTTGCCGTGTTCATCGCCGGTATGATGGTCGGTCGCACTCCCGAATACGTGGGCTGGCGGGTGGAATCGCGCGAGGTCAAGTTCGCTATCCTCGCTCTCTTGGCCCACGGCTTCTTCATTCTCGTCGGCACCGCCATCTTTGCTGCGACCCCCTGGGGCACGGCGACGCTCAACAACGTCGGTCCGCACGGGTTCAGCGAAATGCTCTATGAGTTCAGCTCGGCGAGCGCCAACAACGGGTCGGGCTTCGAAGGGCTGGGCGACAACACCATGCCCTGGAATGTCGCAACCGGCATCGTCATGCTGCTAGCCCGGTTCATCCCGATCATTCTTCCGCTCGCGATCGTCGGCTCGCTTGTCGCGAAGCAGCGGAGCGCTGAATTGGCTGGGACGCTGGGTGTGGAGGACGGTACTTTCGCGACCATGCTAACTGCGACGATCCTGATCGTCGGTGCACTGACGTTCTTTCCAGCCGCGACGCTGGGACCGATCGTCGAGCATTTCATGTTCATGATTTAGAATTCCGCCGGAGAATAGGCACATGCAATCGCTGATCGCTAGCATCCGTATTGTCGTCATGACCATGCTGATTTGCGTGGTCGGATACGCCGCAGTGATCTGGGCAATAGCCCAGATCCTGACCCCTGACACGGCGAACGGTTCTATGATAATGAGCGCGGATGGAAAGATCATCGGCAGTCGATTGATTGCCCAGAAATTCGAGCAGCCGCGTTACTTCTGGCCGCGGCCGTCCGCCGCGGGAAAGAATGGTTTTGACGCAACCAGCGCCGCAGGCAGCAATAAGTCGCCGACAAGTGATGATCTGACAAAGCGCGCGGAAGAGATCATTGCCAAATATGGCGCGACCGCCGCGAATCCACTGCCTCCTGAACTCGCCGCTGCATCGGGCGGCGGATTGGACCCACATATCAGCGAGCACGCGGCGCTGTACCAGGCCGACCGCGTGGCTCAGGCGCGTGGGCTGCCGCGTCAACAAATCGAGGCGCTGATCCAGGACCACGCTTTCTCGCCGGGCGCGTTCTTTACCCAAGACCGCTTGGTCAACGTTCTCGAACTCAACATTGCGCTCGATCGCCTTGGGACATCGCAATAGGCGATATACATGATGTTGGTCGTGCCGGTGAGATCGTAACATGCTGTGCCGCAGTGGGAGCATCCCGTCGATGAAATCATAATGCCGGAAGAGCCGCGTGATCCTAATCTGCGACCTTCGCCGGATGCCCTGCTTGAGGTTGTGAAGCGGGAAGAGAGTCGCACGGGCAAGCTGAAGATCTTCGTCGGCGCGGCTCCGGGCGTCGGCAAGACCTATGAGATGCTGCTGGACGCTCAGGCGAGGAAAAGAGATGGTTATGATGTAGTGGTCGGAGCGGTAGAAACCCACGGCCGCAAAGAAACCGAAGCCCTATTAGAGAATCTGGAGATCATTCCCAGGCGGAGTAGCGAGTACAAAGGGCGTTTGCTCGAGGAGATGGACCTCGACGCCATACTTGCGCGAGGGCCGCAGATCGTTCTGGTCGACGAACTCGCGCACACGAATGCGCCTGGTTCTCGTCATCCGAAGCGCTACCTCGACGTGGAAGAGTTGTTGAGCGCGGGGATCAATGTTTATACGACCGTCAACATTCAGCACATCGAAAGCCTCAACGACGTCGTCGCCCAGATAACGCGCATTCGTGTGCGCGAGACGGTTCCGGACTTCGTCTTTGATCGGGCCGACGCCATCGAACTCGTCGATCTGACACCGGACGATCTCATCCAGCGCCTCAAGGAAGGCAAAGTGTACGTCCCGAAACAGGCGAGGCGGGCGCTCGAACACTATTTCTCTCCGACCAATCTCACGGCTTTGCGCGAACTCGCTTTGCGCCGGACAGCCGAGCGCGTCGACGAACAGTTGCTGACCCAGATGCGCGCCCGCGCAATCCCCGGCCCATGGGCGGCAGGAGAACGCATCCTTGTCTGCGTCAACGAAGACCGGCGCGCCGCCGGTCTTGTACGCTATGCCAAGCGCATAGCAGACCGGCTGCATGCTCCTTGGACCGCGCTGCATGTTGAAACGCGGCGTAGCCTTCAATTGGATGAAGAGCAACGCGATCGTATTGCCGACACGCTCCGCCTGGCACACACCTTAGGCGGTGAGGCGACCTCAATACCTGGCGGTAATTGGCGTATCGCCGACGATGTGATTGCCTTTGCGCAGGCAAACAACATTACCCAGATCGTCATCGGCAAGTCGACCCGCACGCGTTGGTTCGAGATTTTGCATGGCTCCGTCGTTCATGACCTGGTTCGGCGCACCGGCAATATCGGCGTTCACGTTGTCGCGGGCGATGCGATCGAGAGCGAGCCGATCCCGCGGAAGACGGTTACCACCGCGAATCCACCGGTGTTCGATCCTCTACCTTTCGCATTCACGGTGGTTGCCGTTGCAATGGCTGTGGGCGCCGGTGAGCTCTTATGGCCGTGGGTCGGGACAGCCAACGTCGACCTGATATTCCTCACCGCGATCGTTGCCGTTGCCATGCGTTTCGGACTGTTGCCGTCTCTATTCGCAAGCCTGCTCTCTGCGCTGTGCTATAATTTTTTTTTCACCCGTCCGTACTACACCTTCAACATCGCCGATCCGACGAATGTCATCGCAGTCGTGTTCTTTACGATCATGGCGATTATCGTCTCCAATGTCGCGGCCCGGGCCAGTATTCAGGCCGCCGCTGCGATCGCGCGGGCGCGAACGACGCAGTCGCTCTATGATTTCAGTCGCAAGCTCGCCGGAGTCGGCACGCTCGATGACGTGCTCTGGGCCACGGCTTACCAGACCGCCTCCATGCTAAAGCTTCGCGTGGTCCTGCTTCTGCCGGAGAACGGATTGCTGGCCGTCAAAGCCGGCTATCCGCCAGAACACGCGCTCGATGAATCCGATCTGGCTGCCGCCAACTGGGCATGGCGGAATAATCGCGCCGCCGGCCGTGGTTCTGCCACACTCCCTGGCGCTCAGCGTCTCTTCCTGCCGATGCGCACTGGCCGTGGGACTGTGGGCGTGGTTGGCCTTGATAGTGACAAGGCCGGGGCCCTGTTTACGCCAGATGAGCGTCGTCTGCTGGATGCGCTGATCGATCAGAGTGCCTTGGCCATTGAGCGGGTCCACCTTGTCGAGGACATGGATCAGGTGAAGCGCACCGTCGAGACGGAACGCTTGCGTTCGGCGTTGCTCAGCTCAATCTCGCACGATCTTAAAACGCCGCTTGCATCCGTTATCGGCTCGGCCGGAACACTGCGCGACCTTTCAAGCAAACTCACCGATGCTCAAAAAGCGGATCTGCTGACAACCATCATCGACGAATTGGAGCGGCTCAACCGGTTTATTGCCAACCTTCTGAATATGACCAAGCTCGAGACAGGCGCGGTGGTTCCGAATTTTTCTCTCTATGATCTTGGAGAGATTGTCGGAGCGGCGCTTGAACGCAGCGCCCGGATTCTGGCTCAGCACAAGGTCGAACTTGAGCTTGCGCCTGATCTACCGATGTTGGAGCTGGATGCGGTCCTGTTCGAGCAAGTGCTGTTCAATCTTTTGGATAACGCGGCCAAATACGCTCCGGTTGGAACGACCATTCGCATCCAGAGTTGGCAAGAGCCGAACGGGGTCTGTCTACAAGTGCTCGACGAAGGGAGCGGCATTTCGCCGACGGATCTGGAGCGCATTTTCGATAAGTTCTATCGAACCCGCAAGAGCGACCAGGTACGAGCCGGCACCGGCCTCGGGCTTGCGATTTCTCGCGGATTCATCGAGGCCATGGGTGGGACGCTTACCGCAGCAAACCGAACCGACCGCAGCGGCGCGATATTTACGATCCGATTACTCCTGCATGCCGAGACGGCGCCATTATCGGGTGGCGTCGAATGACCGCGAGTGCATTGAAGGTTCTGGTCATTGATGATGAGCCGCCAATTCGCAAGCTCTTACGCACAGGCCTCAGCACGCAAGGGTGCGACATCCTGGAGGCGCAGAACGGCAAGATAGGCCTCGAATTGCTCGCGCAGAATCCGGATCTGATCATTCTGGATCTCGGCCTGCCGGACATCGACGGGCTCGAATTGCTCAAGATGATCCGGGAACGTCGGGAAGTGACGCCGATCGTGATTTTGTCGAGCCGCGATGATGAGGTGGGCAAGGTCAAGGCGCTCGATCTGGGCGCTGACGATTATGTCACCAAGCCGTTCGGTATGGCAGAGCTTCTCGCCCGGATGCGCGCCGCCTTGCGGCATCAGCTGCAGGTTCAGGGCGAGAGGCCGATCTTCAAAGTTGGTGATCTATCCGTTGATCTGGTACGCCGGATCGTTAAGGTCGGTGAGAGGGAGGTAAAGCTCTCGCCCAAGGAGTATGAGCTCCTGCGTTTGCTTGTCCAGCACGCTGGCAAGGTTCTGACCCACAAGTTCTTGCTTGGAAAATTGTGGGACAATCTGACCGATCCTCAATATCTGCGCGTCTATGTGCGTCAGCTCAGACACAAGATCGAGGCAGACCCCGAACGGCCGAGATACGTTCTGACGGAGACCGGAGTCGGGTATAGGCTGTTGGCTCCCGACCCGTCAGTCCCCGGCTCGATTTGCTAAGTGCGCCACTGATAAATTCATCGCGTAGCCGCTTGGGCTTGGTCGCAAGTGTTGCTCTGGCCGCGCCTGCTTTCCACGCAGGGTTCCGTGCCGCCGGCTCCAACTTATGCCCAGACTGCCCGCTGCGAAGGTACAGGCTTGGCCGCTTCAAGAGGCCCGTCCCCCTTTACGATTTGCTTATATCGCAGCACTCTCGCTGCTCTCGTGTCTTTATGCAGTTCTGACCATCTTACGGCTGCGGTCCTCGGAAAGGTAGCGTCGCGGATATGGTGGGAAATTGAAGGTTGCGTAGTCTCCGGGTGTTCAACCCAAAACGATTCCGGCGTTGAAGCGCCGGTGGAGACCACGCTATGCCAAACAATATCATAAACCTCGCGGACCAGCAGCCGGCGGCGACGGCGAGCGCCCAGCTTTTTGAGGATTGGTTCGATCCGATCGAAACCGCCGTGCGCGACCGTGTGCATGGTTTCATCCAGGCGATGATCGAGGCGGAACTCGATGAAGCGCTGTCGCGGACACGCTATGCCCGGAGCGCCAAAGCTTGCCCCGGTTCGCGATCAAAGACGCCGGATGGCGAAACCGCGGGTGACGGCCCGCTCCGGGGCCATCGCCATGGTCACCGCTCGCGGTCGCTGATGGGAACTTTCGGCGAGACACTGATCAGCGTCCCTCGGGCTCGGATCGAGACTCCGGATGGTAAGACAACGGAATGGCGTAGCAAGGTGCTGCCCGCCTACCAGCGGCGCACGAAAGCCGCCGACGCGCTGATTGCCGGCGCCTATCTGGCCGGGACCAACACGCGACGTGTCCGGCGAGCGCTTGGCGCGCTGTTCGGCGGCTCCGTGAGCAAGGATACGGTCAGCCGGGTCTGGCGGAAGGTGAAGACCGATTGGGAAAGCTGGAACCAGCGCTCGCTGACCGACGAACCCATCGTCCGGCTGATCCTGGATGGGACCGTCGTGCGCGTCCGTCTCGATAAGAAGGCCACGACGATTTGCCTTCTCGTCGTGCTCGGCATTGGCGCCGACGGCCAGAAAGTGTTGCTGGCAGTGAAGAATATGGGCGGCGAGACGGCGCAGGCCTGGCGGGTCGTGCTCGACGATCTGATCAAGCGCGGCCTGCGCAAGCCGGAATTCCTGATCGTCGATGGTGGCTCGGGGTTGGAGCGGGCGCTTGCCGAGCTCTGGAGCGATGTGCCCACCCAGCGCTGCACCGTGCATAAGCACCGCAATCTGCTCGCTCATGCACCAGAACGGCTGCGCGAGGAGGTTTCGGCAGATTACAATGACATGATCTATGCAACGTCGGCGGATGAAATCGAGAAGAAGCGTAAGGCGTTCCTGCGTAAATGGCGATTGCGCTGCCAGGCCGTCGCCGAGTGCCTGGAGGAAGCCGGCAACCGGTTGTTTACCTTCACCAGATTGCCGGTCAGCCAATGGAAAAGCGCGCGCACGACCAATGCGATCGAACGGCTGCACGAGGAATTCAAGCGCCGGATCAAAACGCAAACCGTGCTGCCTTCGGCCGAAACCGCGGCCATGATGTTCTGGGCGCTGGTCGCCTCCGGACAGATCAGTATGCGGAAAGTCGATGGCTGGAAGACGCTGGCTGTGAAGCCGGCCGATCTGCCAATTGACCTCGCCGCCTGATCCGCTACGTTCAGCCCGCCGGAGACCGCGCCAAATCAATTTCCAACATACATCGCGACGCTACCCAAGCGTGAGGACAAAACTGTCTACTGTTCCCGGCTCCTTGGGTGGATTGGGAACGCATTTGAGGCGGTCGGATTTGCACTCCGAGCCGCCTCACTATGGACTTACCCCGGTTTCGTGGAGAGGTGAGGGCTTGGCATCAGCGTATTCGGTTTGACGGCATTTTGTCCTCCTTTTCGGTCGCATCTTTTGGTTCGGCCTGGATCATCTTTTCATCCCGGCCTGCATGTTCTGATGGCTGTCGTGAGGAGCGGCGGTCAAGAGCTTGCCCTCGCGAAGGCGGGGGATGGCCGGCATGCTGACGGTGCGGCTTGGCTCGACGTTTCCAGGCCGTCCTTGACGGACGCGGGCGCGACGCGCAGTGTCTTATGAATGCGGATGAAGTTGTAAAAACGAAGTACAGCGCCAGCGCGCGGCAGTGGTTGTCGAACTTCTTTGAGAAGGCGTTCGTGAGGCGAGTGAAGCGGCGCATTGACATGCGCATCGTGAGGTTTTGGCGCTCGGCGTAGGACGTGCTGATATGCTTGTCCTTGGGCTGTCCGATCTTAGGTGTCTTCTTGATGCCCGTGCACTCTGCGGGGCTGTAGCGGCCCTTGGCGCTGCCGGGAGATGCGCCGAAGAGCTTCACCAACATCGCGTAATCGATTTCTCATCCGAACGCGCCCTCGACAGCCGTCAAATAAGTCTTGTGACCGTCGGTCGTGAGCTGCACGCGGTGATTAAGGCGGCTGGCCAGATTCGTCCATGAACAAGTCGCCGCGGCCGTGAAACTGGCCGAGGCGCTGGACGCTCTGCGGCTGAAGACGTCCAAGCTCGGTGCTTATGCAACGCCGCGAGCCAAATAGCCGCCAGCAGGCTGAACGAGAGCATGTCGGGGCGCTGTACCTGGCCGACTACCAAACGAAATTGTCAGCCAAAATCAACCTAATCATCTGATATCGCTTACAAATATTTGGATGTTGGTGGAGGGGGCTGGATTCGAACCAGCGTAGGCATAGCCAACGGGTTTACAGCCCGTCCCCTTTAGCCACTCGGGCACCCCTCCGGGAATCCGCCGATCTGCCGGCAAGCGGCACCCCGCAAGGCGGCATATCCTCGCGTCGACGGATGGCGGTTACTAACATTTGAAAACACGGGATGCAACGGACTGTTGCCCTCGTCGCGCCCGTTTTATAGGCCGAATGAAGCTGGCGCGCAATTCGAACGCTTGATACGGGGAACGCAAAGGCGGAAGTTGAGCGTTCACGGTACGAGGGTGTTAATCCCCGCCCTCATAGACCGCATTCATCATCTTATTGATTCCATCCTGGGACGATCGCGCCATGAGAGCTCATCGCAAGTCGCCGCATTTCAAGCCGAACCGCCGGGCGGTCCACCAGAACCCGCCGCCGCAGAAGAATGAGAGCGCCTCGCATATTTATGGCGTTCATGCCGTCCGTGCGGCGATCGCCAATCCGCGCCGCAAGATCCACACCATCTATGCGACGCCGAATGCGGCGCAGCGCGTCGAGATTTCACGGCGCGCGGACTTGCCGGAACCGACGACGGTGACACCGCAGGATCTCGACTACATGCTCGGCGAAGACACCGTCCATCAGGGGGTGCTGATCGAGGCAGAGCCGCTGCCTGATCTCGGGCTTTCCGATCTGGTCGATGCGCGGCTCATCGTTTTCCTCGATCAGATCACCGATCCGCACAATGTCGGCGCCATTATGAGGTCGGCCGCAGCCTTCGGCGCCGCCGCCCTGGTCATGACGACCCGGCACAGTCCGCCGCTCGAAGGCGCCCTGGCGAAGGCGGCATCCGGCGCTCTCGAGCATGTTGCCGTGGCCCTCGTCCCCAACCTCTCCCGCGCGCTCGCCGAGGCCGGCGAACTGGGCTTCACGCGGATCGGTCTCGATTCGGAGGCCGAGCGCGTCCTGGAAGATCTGGAGGCGCCTGAGCGGGCCGCGCTCGTTCTCGGTGCGGAGGACCGCGGCTTGCGGCGGCTAACCACGGAGCATTGCGATCTGATGTGCGCACTCGGGACGTTCGGCGCAATCGCCAGCCTCAACGTCTCGAATGCCGCAGCGATCGCGCTGCATCTCATGGCCCACAAAATGAAAAACCGCCCGCGGGCTTGAGCCCCGGGCGGTCGAGTGAGCCGATACGTCGATCTTATTTGTAGGGCTTCTCGTGACGATAGTCGTGATCGTGATAATAGCCGTCGCGGTCGCAAGCCGGGCGGCCGTGAAGCTCGTCCGCGATCTTGGCGAGAATATTGAATGGCCAATCCTGGCGATGGCAGGTACGGCCGACAATGGCATCGACCAGAAGATAGGCGCCGACGCCGATTGCAATGGTGGCGCCGCCATCGGCTTTCGCCGGCGTTGCCGGGCCGGCAGTGGTAATCATGGCGGACAGCGCAAGCGCCGCCAGGGCTGATGAGATTGCTTTCATGGGTCCCTCCGTCTAAGGACATATCGCGAATGCGATGCCAAGCTGTGTACAGATGAAGATTGGCGGCAATTCGACTTTGGCGAGTTTGAGGCGGAACTGTTACCGTTTAATGAAGAAAACGATCGGCGATCAAGTCGTGGATGATCGAGTATAGAAAGCCCGGCGTGAACAGCGCCGAACGACTGGGATCCGGGCGCGTCAGCCGGGCTTTAGAGTTTAAATTCCACCAGTCTTGTTTTTATTCGCAGATAATCGGCCGGTAGCACCGGCGAAAACCAGGCTCGCAATCATAATGGCCCCAGCCGTCGCGATAGCAGGCACCGCGCACCCAATGGCAACGCCGCGGGCCGGGATAGCATCTGTCGCGATCGTAATCGTAACCGGCGTCGCGTTCGGCGCTGAGGGCGCCAAGCGCGAGAGCGCCAAGGGCCAGTCCGCCGACAAATGCAGCATGACGGCCGTGTCTGGCTTCCGCGTTACCGACGCTCGCGACGACGAGCGTACTCGCCAGTGCGATTGCGGCCGTCGCGGCCGAGAGCTTCTTCCACATCAGAGGTCTCCAAGTCTTCAGTCGACCGAATGACCGATTTGCCCCTTCGGTCAGAGATTTGCGGTATGGCAGCATGAGATTTTAAGAGGCATTTCTTGAACGGCGGCTGAACCAAGTTTGTAAATTTGAAGGTAAGTCGAGCTTTGACGCTGCCTGGAGCTCAATGAAAATTGCGGCCTTTCGGCAAAGACTGGCTGATGAGCGCCGCGTCGGGGCGTGGTATCCGTTTGAGGTGGGTGCGCCGGTCTTCTTCCACCGAACGGCGGACTTCATCGCCGGGGGAGAGAAAATCCCGGGCGGGGGGCGATTTGTCGGCGAGGTTCGCCAGATGCCCGCTCATGTCGAACATTTCGCGCGCCACGACATGGATGACGCCCTGCTCGCTCTGAAGCTGGCCCCGCACGCCGAGCAACCGCGCGCCGAGTACGATGTGCCGGTACTCTTCGAAAACCTTCGGCCAGATGATGATGTTGGCGATGCCGGTTTCGTCTTCGAGGGTGGAGAAGATGACGCCGGACGCTGTTCCCGGCCGTTGCCGGATCAGCACGATCCCGGCCACTTTGACCCAGCGGCCTGATGGCAAGTCCCGTAGCTTTTCCGATTGCAAATACCCCCTCGGCTGGAAGTCTTCCCGGAGGAGATCCATGGGATGGGCCTTCAGCGACATGCGGATGGCCATGTAGTCGGCCAGCACATGCTCGCCGAGCCGCATTCGCGGCAGGGCAACCTCGGCCTCGCGGGCGAACGGGCTGCTTTTCGTGGCTGCAAAGAGCGGCAGGCTGTCGAGCATGGCGGCGGGCGTACCGGTCTCTGTATAGCGGGAGACGGCCCAGAGCGCCTGGCGCCGGTCGAGGCCGATGGAGCGGAAGACGTCGGCTTCGGCAAGGATTTTCAGCTTATGAACGGGAAGCCCCGTGCGGGCGGCGAAATCGTCGAGCGTCCGATAGCCGGCCCCGCGCGCCTCTTCAATGACCTCCGCGTCGCTCACGCTCAGCCCCTTTACCTGACGGAAGCCGAGTTGCAGGGCGTATTTGGGTGCCCGCCCTCTTTCTGTATCGGGCATCTCTGCGCAGCTATTCTCCGTCGTCCCGGACCTGGTCCGGGACCCACTCGCCTTACAGGCTGGCACAATGCTGGTGGGATCCGCGATTGGATCCCGGATAGCGCCTGCGGTGCTTCCGGGACGACGAAGGGATGGGCCGTGAGAGTTGCAGAGAGCTTCTGACCGCGTCTCAAGCGTGCAGTCCCAGGCGCTGTGATTGATATCCACCTCGCGCGCCTTACCGCCATGATCGCGGAAATCACGGACGATCTGGGCGGGGGCGTAAAAGCCCATGGGCTGGGAGTTGAGCAGCGCGCAGGCGAAGATGTCGGGGTGGTGATACTTGATCCAGGAGGAGACGTAAGCGAGCAGGGCGAAGGCGGCGGCGTGGCTCTCGGGGAAGCCATACTCGCCGAAGCCCTCGATTTGGCGGAAGCAGCGCTCGGCGAAATCGCGGTCATAATTGTTGTTCACCATGCCATTGATGAACTTGTCCCTGAAATTCTGGATCGTGCCGGAATGGCGGAAAGTGGCCATGGCGCGGCGAAGCTGGTCGGCTTCGCCCGGAGAGAAGCGGGCTGCAACAATGGCGATCTTCATCGCCTGCTCCTGAAAGAGCGGCACACCTTTGGTCCTGGCCAGCACCTGCTCCAGCTCGGCTTTCGGCAAAAGCGGCTTTTCATCGCCATTGCGGCGCTTGAGATAGGGATGCACCATGTCGCCCTGGATCGGACCGGGACGGACGATCGCCACCTCGATGACGAGATCGTAAAAGCAGCGCGGCTTGAGCCGCGGCAGCATCGACATCTGCGCGCGGCTCTCGATCTGGAAGACGCCGATGGTGTCGGCCCGGCAGATCATGTCGTAGACCTTCTCATCGTTCCAGGGGATATCGGTCAGCGTGCAGTCCATGCCGCGGAAAGCCTTGAGCAGATCGAAGGCCTTGCGGATGCAGGTGAGCATGCCGAGCGCCAGCACATCGACCTTCAAGAGGCCGAGCTGGTCGAGATCGTCCTTGTCCCATTCGATCATGGTGCGGTCTTTCATGGCCGCGTTGCCGATGGGGACGATATCCTCCAGGAGGCCTCGCGTGATGACGAAGCCGCCCGTATGCTGGCTGAGATGGCGCGGGAAGCCGGTCAGCTCGCGGGCAAGCCGCACGGCAAGCTGCAAGGTCCGGTCGCTCGGGTCGAGCCCCACCTCGCGGATCTGGCTGTCCTCGATGCCTTTGGTCGACCACCACCACATCATGCCGGACAGTGCGCTGATTACCTCCTCGGACAGGCCGAGCGCTTTGCCGACCTCGCGGATGGCGCTCTTGGCCCGGTAGGTAATGACGGTGGCGACGATGCCGGCGCGGTCGCGGCCATATTTTCCGTATACGTACTGCATGACATCCTCGCGCCTTTCGTGCTCGAAATCGATATCGATATCGGGCGGTTCGTTGCGCTCGGCAGAGATGAAGCGCTCGAAGAGGAGGTCGATCTCGTTCGGATTGACGCCGGTCACGCCCAGGCAATAGCAGACGGTGGAATTGGCGGCCGAGCCGCGCCCCTGGCAAAGGATGTCCTGCGATCTGGCGTAGCGGACCAGATCGAAGACGGTCAGGAAATAGCGCGCATAGTTCAGCTCCTCGATCAGCTTCAGCTCGTGCTCGACCTGCTTCCTGATTTTCTCCGGCGCGCCGCAGGGGAATTTCTCCTCAAGACCCTTCATCGTGTGATGGACGAGCGCCTCCTGCGGCGAGGCGAAGGGCTCATATGGCTCGTCCGGATATTCGTAGGAGAGCTCGTCGAGCGAGAAGCGGCATCGCGCCGCGATCTCGACGGTTCTGGCGACCGCGTCCTCATAGCCGGGATAGAGGCGGGCGATTTCCTTCGGGGGCTTCAGGTGCCGCTCGGCATTGCGCTGGAGGCGATAGCCGGCCTCGGCGATGGTGCATTTTTCGCGGATGCAGGTGAGCACATCCTGAAGCGGTTTGCGGGCCGGGACGTGATAGAGGCAATCGCCGACGGCAACCATGGGCGCGCCGGTTTCCTCGCCGAGCCGGGCGAGCTGCTTGAGACGCCGCGCATCCTGGCCATCGAAGGCGAGCGCCGCGCCGATGAAGACATTTCCCGGAAACCGGCTGGCCAGATCCCAGGCGGCTTCGGCGAAGGCCAGCGGGGGGGCGTCCCAGGGCGGCAGCAGGATCAGAATCTGCTCCTCACCATGGCAGATCAGATCGTCGAGCCAGAGATAGCATTCGGCTTTCGGCGCGCGGCGATTGCCGCAGGTGAGCAGGCGGCAGAGCCGTCCCCAGGCGGCGCGATCCGTCGGCAGGCAGACGATTTCTAGGAGCCAGCCCTCTTCCTTCGTCGCCCCGACCAACGAGCCGGGGCCTACTCGCCCAAAGGCTCGGTCAGGAATTGATGATAGGCGAGTGGGTCCCGGCTCGGCCTGGCGGCCGTCCGGGACGACGAGAAACGGGCGGGTAGGCGCAGGCGTTTCAACGCGCTCATTCAGCCTGTCCTGCAGCACCAGACGGCAGCCGGGGATATAGTGCAGCCCGAGCTGCTTGGCCGGCTTATGCGCGCGCACGACGCCGGCGACGGAATTGCGGTCGCAAATGGCGAGCGCATTGAGCCCGAGCGCGGCGGCGGCAACGGCCAGTTCCTCCGGTTTCGACGCGCCCCGCAGAAAGCTGAAATTGCTCGCCGCGACCAGCTCCGCATAGCCGCTCATGGGAACAGCCCGTGCATGAACCAGCGCTGGTTTTCGCTCTGGCTGTAAATACCCTCGCGATAGAGCCAGAAGCGCTGCCCCCGCTCATCCTCGACGACATAATAGTCCCGCGCGGGCGGCGTCTTGCCGCTCTCCTGCCACCATTCCGGCGAGATCCGCTCCGGCCCCTCGGCCCTGGTGATCTTGTGCTGCCGGCGCCGCCAGATGAATTGGCGCGGCGGGTAATCTGGCACCAGAGCGGTGGCGGCGATCGGCTCCGGGCGCGGCAGCAGCATCAGCGGCCGCGGCTGGCAGAGGGCAGGGGCGGCGGCGGTCCGCGCGGGAATCGCCGCCATTGCCGAACTGTGTAGGCTGGCGCGCTCGGGCCAGTAGCTTTCGGCAAAGGCGAAGCGCGTCGCGGCCTTTTCGCCGAGCCTTGCCGTCACCCGGTCGAGAAAGCGGGCGATCTTCTCCTTGTCATCGCCGCCGTCGAGGGCGCTGCCGAGAATATCCGTCTGCCGGCTGATGAGAGGCTCGGCGCCGAGCGCATAGAGCACGACCGCATCGAAGCCGAGGGTGGGATCGAACCGGCCTTCGAGCGCGGTGAGCTTCTCCTTCAGCACGCGGCCAATGTGCTTCGGCTCGCAGCTCGGCCGCGCCATCCGCACCCCGATTTCGGTCTTGCCGTTCTGCGTATCAAAAAGCGCGAGCGTAAAGCGGCGCGCGCCCTTGCCGTCGGTTTTCAGCCGTTCGGCAACGCTGCCGATCAGGATCTCCGCCGTCTGCTCCAGCCCCTCGAAAGCGGTCAGCGGATCGGCGAATTCGAGCCGCGCCGCATAGACCGGCTCCGGCATCAGGGGAGACAGCGCCTCGCCCTCCTGGCCGAGCGCCTGATCGAGACGGCAGGTGATCGCCTTGCCGAGCCGGGCCCTCAGACTGGCGCGTGGGATCTGGAAGAGCTGGTGAATGGTTTTCAGCCCCAGCCTTTCGAGCAGCGCCGCCCCTTCCGCGCCGATCCGCAGCGCCTTGACCGGCAGGCCGGCGAGCGCATGCGCCTCCTCGCCGGGCGGCACCACCACGGAGGGCGTCCGGGAAAACCGCGCCAGCCCCCAGGCCGCGCCGGCCGTACCCGCCATCGCTCCTTGGGCGGCAAAGCCGAGGCGGTGGAGGAAATGGATAATGCGGTCGAGAAAAGCTTCCTCTCCGCCGAAGAGATGGGCGAGCCCCGTCGCCTCGATCCAGAGCCCGTCCGGCTCGTCCGGTGCGACCCAGGGGCTGAAGCGGTTGCAGATCGCTGCAAGCTGTTTCAATTCGCGGCGCTCAGCCCGAGGATCATATGGCGTTGCCGCCAGAGAGGGCAGCATGGCGCAGGCGTCAGTCAGCAGCATCTCTGTCCGCAGGCCGGCTTCGGCGGCGCTCCTGTTGAGCGCGACGATGCGCTTGCCGCCCTTGCCGCTGGCGATCACCGCCAGAGGCTTGGCCTGCCGGTCATGCAGCCTGACGCCGCCGTCTGCCTGCCTCTCGAGCCGGTCCGTCCTCCAGAAGGGGAGCCATAAGGAAACCACGCGCTGCATCGAACTCCATCTCCCATGCTTGCGGCGGCAAGCCGCCCATCCGTTCCAGGCCGAGCTGTAAGCGGGGTGGCCCCAGAAGCGGATAGCCGCCATGCTGGCCTTGCGAGCGGCTCGGCAGGGCCGACACCCGCCAGCGGCCATGCGCGGCGGTTGCGCCGCCGCCCGTCCAGTGCCGGAGTAGAAAAAGCGGCGCCTCTTTCGCCGTCACCCGCAGTTTGAGCCGTCGGCTGGCGGCGAAGTCATAGAGCCGCTCCTTGGGACCGAGCGCGCCGATCACCGCGCCGAAAGCGCCTGATGAAACCGCTTCCTCGATCGTCCAGAGCAGGTCCTTCTCCTTGGCGGCCGTGACCATCAGCAGCCGCTCCGGCTGAATGCCGAGCCCGGCAAGTCCGGCTCCGTAAAGCTCGCCGCGCTCCTGCGCTTCGCTCGCCGGTCCACAAAAACAGAGGCTTTTGCTCGTGCCGCCGAGCGCTTTCGCCGCCATCGAAAAGGCAAAGGCCAGCGTGACGCATTCATCGCCGGGGGCCGCCGCGAGCAACTCGTGAAAGCCCGACGCCGGCAAGTTTTCGGGAGCGCATAGCGGCGCCAATCCGCCGGCCGTTTCTATCGCGGACGCCAGCCGCAGCAAATGAGGCTTTTGCAGCCTTTTGGGACGGGTTAAGGTTGGTCGAAGGGATTGCATATCGATTTAAGAGTTCTTGTTTTGTTCTAGTTCCAAGGAACGCCATTCCAACCGCTCTGTCAAGCCCCTCCGCGCTTGAGAAAGCATCTCCGGCGCCCGATGTGGAAATCAGGAAACAGCCTCTCGCCGAAAGGAACACCCATGGACATCCGACCCGAAGGAAAGATCCCGACACGCCGCGCCAATCCCGACTATTTCACCGGCACGGTCTGGCAGGATCTCATTATCGAGGCGCCGCAGCCCGCACGCGTCAGAGCGCTGCGCGTCAGTTTCGAGCCCGGCGGCCGAACCAACTGGCACACCCATCCGCTCGGCCAGACTCTCTATGTGCTGAGCGGCGTCGGCCGGGTGCAAAGCTGGGGCGGGCCGCTGCGCGAGATCCACCCGGGCGACACCATCTGGATTCCGCCGGGCGAGAAACACTGGCACGGCGCGGCGCCCGATACCGCCATGGTGCATCTGGCCATCCAGGAAGCGCTCGACGGCAAGCCGGCAACATGGTTTGAGCCGGTGACGGACGAGATCTACAGCGCCAAGCCCCAAGCCTGAGGATCGCGGCGGCCGCGCGCTATGCTTGCAGGCTATTGACGGTGAGCCTAGATTCGAACGGTGTTGCCGTACCCAGCCGAGGATCATCTCATGAGCGAAGTGCCGGCCGATGTGGAACTGGATCCCACCGATCCCTATCAGCGTGAAGCGCAGACCTTCCCGACGCTCAATAAAGAGATGTTGGACCGCGTCGCCGGATTCGGCACCGCGGAGGATTTGCCGAAGGGCTCGATGATCTTCAAGCGCGGTCAGCGCGGCGTCGACTTCTTCGTCGTGCTCGACGGCTCGATCGAGATCTTCGATTTCGACGCGCACGGACAGCCCGAGATCATCACCGTTCACGGTCCGGGGCAATTCACCGGCGAATTGGACCTGTTCAACGAGCGCCAGATCCTGGTCAGCGCGCGCACCGGGACGGACAGCCGCGTGCTCCGGATCAAGCGGCCGGATTTCCGCCGCATGGTCACGGCGGAGCCTGACATTGCCGAGATTATCATGCGCGCCTTCATCCTGCGCCGCGTCGCTCTCATCCGTCATGGCCAGGGCGGCGTCATCGTGCTCGGCCCGGGGCATAGCGGGGACACGCTGCGCATTGAGCGCTTCCTGATGCGTAACGGCTATCCCAATCGTCTGATCGATACGGAAAAGGACGAGGATGCGCGCGGCTTTTTCGACTGTTTTCATCTGACAGCGGAGGAACTGCCGGTCGTTGTCCATTCCGGCTGCCGGGTTCTCCGTAATCCGCCGAATGCCGAGCTTGCCGATGCGCTCGGGCTGACGGAAACACTCGATCCAGCCTTTGTCTACGATTTGGTCGTCGTCGGCGCCGGTCCCGCCGGGCTCGCCGCCGCCGTCTATGGCGCCTCCGAGGGCCTGTCCACCATCGTGCTCGAAGCGATGGCGCCCGGCGGACAGGCCGGGACGTCCTCGAAGATCGAGAATTATCTCGGCTTCCCGACCGGCATCTCCGGTCAGGCGCTTGCTGGCCGCGCCCAGGTCCAGGCGCAGAAATTCGGCGCGCGCCTCGCCATATCCCGGTCGGTGACGGAGCTAGACTGCGACACCAAGCCATACCGGCTGACGCTGGAGGATGGCATTCATGTTTCGGCGCGCACGGTCGTCGTGGCCACGGGTGCACGCTACCGCACGCTGAGTGTGCCGAATTACGAGCGCTTCGAGGGCCAAGGCATCCATTATGCGGCGACGGCAATGGAAGCCCAGCTTTGCGCCAATGAGGAGATCATCGTGGTCGGGGGTGGAAACTCGGCCGGGCAGGCGGCCATGTACCTCTCCCGCAACGCGGCTCACGTTTACATGCTGGTGCGGGCGAAAGGGCTCGCCGAGACTATGTCGGACTATCTGGTGCAGCGGATCATAGCCTCGCCCCACGTCACCTTGTTGACCGGGACCGAGATCACCGCCCTTGATGGCGAGAAGATGCTGGAGCGCGTGACCTGGACCAACAGGCCGGCCGACGAGAGCGAGACCAGGCCGATCCGGAACGTCTTCGTCATGATCGGCGCGGCGCCCAATACGGGGTGGCTGGATGGCTGTCTGACGCTGGACCCCAAAGGCTTCGTTCTGACCGGACCTGAGGCGTCGCCCGAGAACGCCGCCGCTCAGGGGGGTTCGCCTTTCGGCACTTCGCTTCCGGGGGTTTTTGCCGTGGGGGATGTCCGCTCCGGTTCGGTCAAGCGTGTAGCTTCCGGTGTTGGCGAGGGCTCGGTGGTCGTGCAGGCGATCCACAAATATCTGAACCACCCGCTGGGGTAGGTGGGGAGTCTCGACGGATTGGTCCCGATAGAAGCGATCGGGGCTGAAGCCGCGCATTAGCCGATCTTATTCAGCCGCAGTTAGAAATTGCGCTGGCGAATGTGGCGCAAGGCATTGAACTTGCGTAGGAAATGGGTGTCGAAGCCATCCTATGCGCGCCGCAGCGCAGAGCCACACCCGCCATGACCGACGATAACCCGCTCACCGTTCCCTATCCAGCCGTGTCGCGCAAGAAAGTCACAGCTGCCTTCGATGGCGGTCGTCTCTCCTCCGACAGCGGCGTCATGCTGCTCGCGCTTGCCGAGCGTCGGCGGGCTCTCTCCCAAACTCTCGCTGCTTTGATCGCCGACCGGCGCGATCGGGCGCATATTACGCACACAGTTGAGGACATACTGAAAGGGCGCATGTTGGCGATCGCCTGCGGCTACGCGGATGGCAATGACTTCGACTGGCTGCGCTGCGATGCCGCCTTCAAGCTTGCCTGCGGGCGGCTGCCCGACACGGGCAATGATCTATGCTCGCAGCCGACCATCTCGCGCTGGGAGAACGCGCCGACGCTGAAGGAGATCATCCGCCTGACCTATGCGCTCGTCGACATCTGGTGCCGGAGCTACAAGATGCCGCCGGCATCGGTGGTGCTGGACATCGATGACACGCTCGACGTGGTGCACGGCCATCAGAAACTGTCGGAATGGAACGCCCATTACGACGAGCGCTGCTTTCTGCCGATCCACATCTATGAGACAGCGACGGGCCGCCCGGTCACCATGATCCTGCGTCCGGGCAAGACGCCCTCAGGCAAGGAAGTCCGTGGATTACTGCGCCGTCTGATCAATCGCATTCGCCGGCATTGGTCCGATACGCGCATCACCATTCGTGGCGATAGTCACTACGGCCGAGAAGAAGTTATGAGCTGGTGTGAGGCCAATGGCATCGACTATGTCTTCGGCTTTGCTGGCAATACCGTGCTCGACCGCTTGGTCGAACCGGAGGCCGATGATATCCGGACGCGCCGCGCCGAGGAGCAACTTGCCGTTCTGCGCGGCTTCGCCGAAACGCGCTATGCGGCAAAATCCTGGGCCAGGGAGCGCCGTGTTGTGGCACGTATCGAGGCGAGCGCCAGTCATGAGGACGACATGCTCCGCCGCGGGCTCGACATCCGCTATGCCGTCACCTCGCTGGCGAAAGGCAACGCCGAGCACATCTATGCGACCCTCTACTGCGAGAGGGGACAGGCAGAGAATCTGATCAAGCAACATAAAGCGCAACTCGCATCCGATCGCACCAGCTGCCGATCGCCGCTTGCTAATCAGATGCGGCTCATTCTGCACACCGCCGCCTATTGGCTGATGCTCGATGTGCGCGATTGCGTGCCGTCCTGGCATCCTTTGCGGCAAAGCGAGTTCGCCAGCATTCGCCTGCGCCTGCTGAAAATCGCCGGACGTTTCGTCGAGACCGCGAGCCGCATCCGTGTGGCACTCGCCTCGTGCTGCCCGGAGGCCGAGCTGTTCAGCCTCGTTGCCTTCCGGCTGCAATCGTCCGGGCCATGAATGGTGGGGCATGACCGCCCCAGGAGCCCGGACCATCCACCTTCAGCGCGTCGACAGCGTACTCGAGCCGATCAGCCTGCCGGACGTGTCCGCACAGGACGGATCACCTCGCCCAGCAAGAACGGAAAGAAGATAGCCTGCTCGGACGCATAAGAACGGCTAGGAACGAGGCTGCTCGCGGAGCGGGCTCTGTGACAGAATCCCTGCATTGCGCCGCGCCGCACGATCCAGTAAGGAAAGATATCGGCTTGGCGGGTGGGTGACGGTGCGATTTCCGCCGCCGGATCTGCACCGAGTGCGGAATTTGTCCGCTCCGCTGGATGAATTTGATCGCTTGATTGAAGGGATCCCGCCGATCTGGTCGATCATGGAAGGCCGGCTTAGCTCAGCTGGTAGAGCAACGGTTTTGTAAACCGTGGGTCGGGGGTTCGAGTCCCTCAGCCGGCACCAGTTTTTCTCACAAATTCCGAGTTGCAAGGACGGCAGCGGAACGAAATCCGTTGCAACACCGGACAATAGAACCTGGGGGCGGGGCAAAGAACTGAGCCGGAAAAGCCCGTGGTTACAAAGCGGTTACAAGCTCAGGATAGCACTTCAATTAAGCGTCTATTTCCATTCTATGCTTGCCATGCCGCCAGATTCCGTCCGCCGGTGACGGTGCGATTGATCCTGCGCAGGTCGGGCATTCCCGATAGCCCTTTTCGCCGTTCGGCCCCCTGTGGAAGCGGGCGCTCACTATAAAAACTCTTTGACAAGCGGGGCAGCGAAACGCCGCGTAGTTGCCGACCCAATCTTCGTTCATGAATTCGGGTCGAAAGCTCGAAAGACTTCGCGACCAGTTCTTTGAATACCCATTTCCGTGGCCCCCGGATTGCCGCCATGGGCGTTTACTGGCGCGACAGGAGGGAGACAGACAAATGCGAACCAAATCTTTTGCAAATGATCGCCAATGCGGCAGCACTCGTGCTCGTCAACATTGAACTCAACAAAGAATGCGAAAGGCCGCCAAAGCGCGCCGCGAACTTGTCCATCGTATCAAGAATGTGCTTTCTGTCGTTAAGATACTAACCCGCATCTCTCACGGGGCTGAGGCGCATCGAGGCCACTTACGGTGTAAACTTGTTTTGCGATAACGAGTTTTTGCCGATTTGAGGTGGCTCCCCGATGCTGACAGAGCGTAGCGCGAGCGAGATCGATTTTGGAAGAGCGGGCGGACGCCGTGTGGTCGCGGATTTCGATGGCGGCATGGTGTCCTCGGACGCCGGGGCGCTGCTACTCGGGGAGACGGACAAGGCCATCGGGCTCGTCGATCGCTTCGCCGCCTGCTTTCGCGATCGGCGCCATCCCGCTTACGTGGTTCACGAAGTGAAGACGCTGGTTGCACAGCGCGTGTTCGGCTTGGCGCTGGGCTATGAAGACCTCGTCGACCATGATGAGTTGCGCCGCGATCCCGTTCTCGGGGTGCTGCTCGGCAAGTTCGAGCGCGGGGCCGAGGCGCCGGCGCCGCTGGCCGGGAAGAGCACGCTGAACCGTCTCGAGCTCGCCCCGGCCGATGGCGCGACTGGGCGCTATCATAAGATTGGCCATGACGGCGCAGCAATCGAGGCGTTGTTCGTCGACGTGTTTCTCGATGCGCACGGCAAGCCGCCGCGTGAGATCGTGCTCGACCTCGACGCCACCGACGATCCGCTGCACGGCCATCAGGAGGGGCGGTTTTTCCATGGCTATTACGACTGCTATTGCTACCTGCCGCTCTACGTCTTCTGCGGCCGGCATCTTCTGGCCGCCAGGCTTCGACGCTCGAACATCGACGGCAGCGCGGGCGCGGTCGAGGAGACGGCGCGCATCGTCGGCCGGATCCGGGCGCGCTGGCCAAAGATGAAGATCGTCTTGCGCGCCGATTCCGGCTTCGCCCGTGAGGCCCTGATGGTTTGGTGTGAGGCTCATAAGGTCGACTACGTCTTCGGTCTCGCCCGTAATGCGCGTCTGGAGGCCCGCATCGCGGCAGGCTTGGCCGAGGCGCGGCGGCGGTCGGAGGCTGCGGACGGCAAGCCGGCGCGGGTGTTTCGGGATTTCCTGTGGTCGACGAAGGGCTCCTGGTCACGCCGCCGCCGTGTGATCGGCAAGGCGGAATGGACCGGCGGGGATGCCAATCCGCGCTTTCTCGTCACCTCGCTGAAGCCCGGCGCCTGGACCGCCAGGCCGCTCTACGAAGACCTCTATTGCGCGCGCGGCGAGAGGGAGAACCGCATCAAGGAAGCGCAGGGCGATCTCTTTGCCGACCGCACCTCGGCGGCGACGATGCGGGCCAACCAGCTGCGCCTGTGGTTTGCGTCGGTGGCCTATGTCCTCCTCTGCGCGCTGCGCCGGATCGGCCTGGCTCATACGCAGTTTGCCGCTGCGACCTGCGGCACGATCCGGCTGAAGCTGCTGAAGATCGGCGCGTTGGTGAAAATCAGCGCGCGCCGGGTCAAGATCGCCTTCGCGTCGGCCTGTCCGGCCGCCGCCGAATGGCGTCTCGCCGCGGCGCGGCTCGCACATGCTCGTGGCTCCCCTGCCTGACGCGCGAAGCCGCGACGCGCCTCTCTCGCGGTATCCCCCGAGGCCCACTGGAGACACGAAGAAGCCGAGCCAATTGACGAAGCCGGTCGCGCAATCTGCGCCACCCCCAAGCACGTCACCCTTCAACATCGCCGAGAAATCGGCCGGATGACCACGCCATACCTTCAGGCGCGTGAGAAACGCGGGCTAGCAGTCTGTCGGACTGACGTTTGTCTTTTCATCAGTCCGACGGCAATGACGCTGCGCATCAAGCAGCTTTCAGGGCAAACATCCGTTTCACGTTCCATGCCATGGTGACAAGCGTCCACTCGCCTTTGACATTGTCGAGCCCGCGCAGCAGGAATTGGCGGAATCCGAGCACCGATTTGATGATGCCGAACACCGGCTCGGGTGTGTGTTTGCGCAGGGCATAGAGCTTTTTGCCTTCGGGCGTCCGCAGACGGTAGGCCATGGCCTCGACGGGCGTTGAAGTTGCCCCGGTTTCGTGGACATCCGAACATTTGCGTTTCAGGAGTTCACGATGCCAAAGACACAGCCGCCTTACCCGCCGGAATTCCGGCAACGAATGATCGAGCTGGTCCGATCCGGACGAACGCCGAATGAGCTTGCCAAGGAATTTGACCCATCGGCTCAGGCGATCCGCAATTGGGTTGCGCAGGCTGACCGCGACGAAGGTCGGCGCGAGGATGGCCTGACGACGGCCGAGCGCGAGGAGTTGAACCGGCTGCGCCGGGAGAACAAGCAGCTCAAGCTGGCCGATCTTATTCAGCCGCAGTTAGAAATTGCGCTGGCGAATGTGGCGCAAGGCATTGAACTTGCGTAGGAAATGGGTGTCGAAGCCATCCTATGCGCGCCGCAGCGCAGAGCCACACCCGCCATGACCGACGATAACCCGCTCACCGTTCCCTATCCAGCCGTGTCGCGCAAGAAAGTCACAGCTGCCTTCGATGGCGGTCGTCTCTCCTCCGACAGCGGCGTCATGCTGCTCGCGCTTGCCGAGCGTCGGCGGGCTCTCTCCCAAACTCTCGCTGCTTTGATCGCCGACCGGCGCGATCGGGCGCATATTACGCACACAGTTGAGGACATACTGAAAGGGCGCATGTTGGCGATCGCCTGCGGCTACGCGGATGGCAATGACTTCGACTGGCTGCGCTGCGATGCCGCCTTCAAGCTTGCCTGCGGGCGGCTGCCCGACACGGGCAATGATCTATGCTCGCAGCCGACCATCTCGCGCTGGGAGAACGCGCCGACGCTGAAGGAGATCATCCGCCTGACCTATGCGCTCGTCGACATCTGGTGCCGGAGCTACAAGATGCCGCCGGCATCGGTGGTGCTGGACATCGATGACACGCTCGACGTGGTGCACGGCCATCAGAAACTGTCGGAATGGAACGCCCATTACGACGAGCGCTGCTTTCTGCCGATCCACATCTATGAGACAGCGACGGGCCGCCCGGTCACCATGATCCTGCGTCCGGGCAAGACGCCCTCAGGCAAGGAAGTCCGTGGATTACTGCGCCGTCTGATCAATCGCATTCGCCGGCATTGGTCCGATACGCGCATCACCATTCGTGGCGATAGTCACTACGGCCGAGAAGAAGTTATGAGCTGGTGTGAGGCCAATGGCATCGACTATGTCTTCGGCTTTGCTGGCAATACCGTGCTCGACCGCTTGGTCGAACCGGAGGCCGATGATATCCGGACGCGCCGCGCCGAGGAGCAACTTGCCGTTCTGCGCGGCTTCGCCGAAACGCGCTATGCGGCAAAATCCTGGGCCAGGGAGCGCCGTGTTGTGGCACGTATCGAGGCGAGCGCCAGTCATGAGGACGACATGCTCCGCCGCGGGCTCGACATCCGCTATGCCGTCACCTCGCTGGCGAAAGGCAACGCCGAGCACATCTATGCGACCCTCTACTGCGAGAGGGGACAGGCAGAGAATCTGATCAAGCAACATAAAGCGCAACTCGCATCCGATCGCACCAGCTGCCGATCGCCGCTTGCTAATCAGATGCGGCTCATTCTGCACACCGCCGCCTATTGGCTGATGCTCGATGTGCGCGATTGCGTGCCGTCCTGGCATCCTTTGCGGCAAAGCGAGTTCGCCAGCATTCGCCTGCGCCTGCTGAAAATCGCCGGACGTTTCGTCGAGACCGCGAGCCGCATCCGTGTGGCACTCGCCTCGTGCTGCCCGGAGGCCGAGCTGTTCAGCCTCGTTGCCTTCCGGCTGCAATCGTCCGGGCCATGAATGGTGGGGCATGACCGCCCCAGGAGCCCGGACCATCCACCTTCAGCGCGTCGACAGCGTACTCGAGCCGATCAGCCTGCCGGACGTGTCCGCACAGGACGGATCACCTCGCCCAGCAAGAACGGAAAGAAGATAGCCTGCTCGGACGCATAAGAACGGCTGGAGCGCGAAATCCTCTCAAAAGCCGCGGCCTGGTTTGCTCGGGAGACCGATGTGATCCCACCGAAGGGTTCCAATTCATGAGCGCGAACCGGGCCGTTTATCCGATCACTGCCATGAGCCGTCTGCTGGGTGTCTCCGCCAGCGGCTTTTACGCTTCGACCAAGCGTCCGCCATCTAGGCGTCGCCAGGCCAATGCGGCTCTGACCGCCAGGATCCGCACGGCGCATGCTGGCTCGCAGGGCACGTATGGCGTCCCGCGCATTCAGGCCGAACTCGCCGAACAGGGGATATGCGTTGGCCGCAAGCGCGTGGCCCGCTTGATGCGCGCAGCGGCGCTCGCCGGCGTCAGCCGTCGTCGCTTCGTGACGACGACTGTGAAGGGCGGCGGCCGTCAGGCGCCCGATCTGGTTGACCGCAACTTCACGGCAGACCGGCCTAATGTATTGTGGGTGGCCGATATTACATATTGTCCGACCTGGTCGGGGTTCCTCTATCTCGCCGTCGTTCTCGATGCCTTCAGCCGACGGATCGTCGGCCAAGTGAGCGCTTGTCGCTCACGATAAACGTTCGCTCCGATGGCAGCCAGCTTGCACGCCAAGATCGTGTTGGATGCGCTCGATATGGCGCTATGGCGGCGGCGTCCGATCGGCGTGATCCACCACTCCGATCAAGGCTCTCAGTACACGTCTCTTGCTTTCGGCAAGCGCTGCCGGGAAGCGGGCGTCCGTCCATCGATGGGCTCAGTCGGCGATGCCTATGACAATGCGATGGCGGAAAGCTTCTTCGCCACCCTCGAATGTGAGTTGCTCGACCGGCGGCGGTTCAAGACCCACGCCGAGGCGCGCATCGCCATCTTCGAGTTCATCGAAGGCTTTTACAATCCGCGCCGGCGCCATTCCTCGCTCGGCTATCTCTCGCCGGCGGCGTTCGAGACAAGAGCTCTCGATCCCGGCGCACACGAGCCTGCCGTCGTGCTCGCGTCCGTCAAGGACGGCCTGGAAACGCCGGGCCAAGCCGCATCGTCGGCCTGCCGGCCATCCGTGACCGCCGCTTCTCCCGACAGCCGTCAGAATCTGCAGGCCGGGATGAAAAGATGATCCAGGCCGAACAAAAAGATGCGACCGAAAAGGAGGACAAAATGCCGTCAAACCGAATACGCTGATGCCAAGCCCTCAACTCTCTACGAAACCGGGGCAAGTCCACGTTGGATTTTCTGGCGCGGGTGGTGCATCGGCGAAGCGCTCACCGAGGGATCGATGATGGGCATCCCGGGCCAAAGCGAGCAGCGGCTCCAGCCCCGCCGCCACACAGGCCTTCACATTGGCCGCGCTGAAATAGCCGTTGTCGCCGAGCATGATGTCGGCCTGCCCAGATTTTCGGGCAAGGCGTTGATTTTCGCCAGCATCGGCTCAAGCTGCTGCTTGTCATTGGGCGCCTGAACCACGTCGGTGGCGACGACCAGCAGACTGCCTTCGGCGACCACGGCCTGAGCATTGTAGCATTGCTCGAAACCGCCGCCGGAAATCGGCATGATGCGGGACTCTTCATCCGTCAGATTGATTTGATCGGTTGGTCGCGGCCCTTCCGCCGGCGGCTTGAGCGGCTTGCCGCCGGGCTTTTTGCCCGTGGCCTTCACTTTGGCCTCGCGCGCTGCAAGCTTGGCCTGATGTTCGGCCTGCTCCCGCTCGAAACGCTCCTTGGCGCGCGCCTCGATCTTGGCACGGGCCCCGCTGAGCTTTTGCAGCCGCTCCTCGCACCGGGCAAGTTCATCGGGGATCGACAAGCCGTCGGGAATGGCCGACTGATCCGCCGCCTCGGCCTTGGCCAGCAACTCGGCCACTTCGGCCTTCAATTGCGCCTCGATCCTGCCAGCATGCTCGTAGGAAAGCGCGCTGTGCTTGCTGGCGTTGGCATGGATTTTCGTGCCGTCAAGCGCCACCGTCCCCATCCTCAGTAGGCCCATCTCGCGCGCCAGCAGCAGAATCTGCACGAACAGCCCCTCGATCTGCTTCAGAAAACGCCGGCGAAAGGTGGCGATGGTGTCATGATCAGGGTGATCGTTGGCAGCGATGAAGCGGAACGCCACCGAGTCATAGGTCGCCCGCTCCAGCTTGCGGCTGGAAAACACACCCGTGGCGTAGCCGTAAACCAGAATACCCAGCAAAAGCCGCGGGTGGTAACTCGCCGAACCCGAGCCACGATAAACGCCGCTCATGGCCGAGACGTCCAGGCTGTCGATCAACTCGACAATAAAACGAGCCAGGTGCTTCTCCGGAAGCCAGTCGTCCACCGAGGGCGGCAACAGAAAACCGGTCTGGCGATCAATCAGGCGGAAGTTGCTCATCAGCGCCGGCTCCCAAGGCAATGGAGAATCAATCGCGATACCCTACCTCGCAACAGACGCCGCCGTTAAGCCCGACAGGCTGCTAGCCCACCAAACCGTGAAACATGCCAAAAACGCCGATGTGTTCAGAGCCGTGTTTTCGGGCCGCCTGAGGGCCCTTGCGGGTTCGCAAGAACTCTTCAGCAGATGCATCGAAGGCGGTGCTGACCTTGGCGCAGTAATTCGCGATCAAGTGCTCTCGGAGAGGTTGAAGATCGCATTATTTGCAGCGGCCTCGACGCCATTCTGACAGAAGACGCCGCTTTCGATCTCGGTTTGGTCCTGCACGAGCTTGGCACGAATGCTCGAAAATACGGAGCGTTGGCGAATGAGACCGGCAAGGTGCTGATTGAGTGGCAGAAGAGCAAGAGAGCGCAACGCTCGATGCTGGAGCTGACATGGACCGAGCGAGAAGGTCCATCGGTTTTAGAGCCTGCCAGCAAGGGCTTCGGAACGAACATTGCTCAGGCATGCGTTTAGAAGGTGCGGGGGGACGGGCTACTGTTCATTACGAGAGGAGTGGCATCGTTTGTCATATCATCCTTCCGCTTCAGAGGTAACAGGGCCAATGGCGATCTTGCCGGAGCGCAGAGCAAGCCGGCAGGAACAAGCGACTCTGACGGAACGTGCGTAATCAGGAGTTATCTTGATCCTGGCGGCCTCTCGGCTGGAGCGAAAAATCTGCGGCCGAACAGATTCTCAACCAAGCATGGTCCTTGTCGACGGACAGTGCTGAAATGCTGGGCGAAGGTCAGGACATATATTTGCGCGGGAGGGAGTCGAGCATATGCGTCATTGCTTTGATCTTATCGCGAACAACGCAAGATGCCAGCGGACAGTAGATCCACTGTCAATCGATCCTTCGATCGTATATCTTGAATGCAATCATTGGTCAATGATAAAATAACGACAATAACATCACGTCTTGTTGCCATGACAGCCGATGCTTCTCATATTATAGTGCCTAGACAACTGATTTCTCGCGGTCGCTTGATTTGAGAGCGCACGACGAGTGACATTTCGGATATAGAATGCGTTCCCGAAGAGGAATATAGCATGGCCGAGGGCGCGAGACAGGCAACCTTTCATTTCTCGCGTCTGCTACGCGCACCATTCGGGGAAGCGATGGAGCGTGTGATTACCGCCCTGAAAAAGGAAGGCTTCCGAAGTCCTGGCTTATATTGATGTTCGTGAGATCCTTAGGGAGACGCTGGGGGTCGACTTTCACAAATACTGCATCCTTGGTGCGTTTAATGCACCTCTTGCACATCGTGCGCTCCAACTTGAAGACAAGATTGGCGCCATGTTGCCCTACAACGTAGTCGTGCAGCAACGTGCGGATGACACGGTGGAAGTATCCGCCGTTGATCCGGTTGCCTCCATACAAGCAATCGGCAATCCAGAACTGGAAGAAATTGCCAGAGCCGCGAGGGCGAGGCTCAAGTCCGTTATTGAGGCCATTTAAGCCAGCAATCGCAATATTTCGCAGAGCTTTGTCAAACTCGAATCTGACGGTGGGGAGCGCGGCGCTGGTGCGAACTTGCCCCTCGGCTAGTGGATCAAACGTGACATTTAAGTCCCTCGCGCCGCGTGGCGGGATTGAGGTAAGGACTTCAAATGTCATGAAAATTTGATCCATCGGCAAAAAAGGCCAGTGGTTCGAAGCGTTAGATTCGAACCACTGGTCCAATTTGAGCCAAAGAAACCGGCGGCGCCCCAGTTTCGGGAGATAGGGAGGGGTGGGGAACCGGAGCGCCGCTTGCGGGCGACGGGATTTATGTCGCCGCCCTCACTTCTCAACTGGCAATTCGAATGCGTTACTTCTAACAGCCACGTACGCGCTGCCATCCTTATAGAATGGACCGTCACAGTAAAATCTCGCCCATCCAGCAGGGTGCGAATCGGGCGGTCTGGTGTCACCTCGTATTGAGAGGGAGAGCCGAATTGATCGCCGCTGCGCGCGTTGGCCAGGTGCGCCCATAGTTGACCGGTAACACGCCTGAGCTGGACGGAATACTGGGCGCCCTTATTTCGTGAAGGCTTGGGCGCATATTTGGAATCGGTTGCAGGTCCGGACCGAGGTCCAGGCCGAAATAGGCGGTCCTCGGCGAATCAGATTGCGCCATTGCGGCGCCGCTGATACTCGCCAGCAGAGCAAAGGCCGCCGCGGAACTCGGAAATCCTGCGAAGATTTGAGACCGTGACATCTGCACCTTCCTGGAATGGGCTCTAATGGGCGGGGCCCGACCACTTGGCTTCATGAGCTGCTGGATTGGCAGCACGTCAATTTTCGAAGCTGTCTAGCGCCAAACTTATCCGTCAACTAATTCCCCCGAATAGGTCGTCCATGACCGTTCCGGTTTGATGGGATGAGAGAGAGCCTAGCGAGCCGCTACGATCGGCTCAATCTGGCAAACATTTTTTTGGATTTCTGGCCATTTCACGCCAGGCGGGCAACGAGGATGCCGCTCACCGGCTGCGCTTGGCGCAGGACGCTGGAGGTAGGCGCCATCAGCCTGATGATGCTGCGGCGAGATGGACGCCACAGATGTTCAGAAGAGTTGCTGCCGCCGTCCGCCGGCATCGGCATGCGGCATGGCTAGGCAGCCAGCGCCGCCTTCCTCGCGGCGGGCGGGAAGAGGGTCATGCCCAGCGGGTCACGAGCGCGGCGACCGCGCCGACAACTGGATGACACCGTCATGTCCGACGGCGTGGTCGAGATCGTCGCCGCGCTCGAGCCAGGATCCGCCCCGAGCCGCATGCGAGCCTCGATAGTCTCTAGCCGATCTTATTCAGCCGCAGTTAGAAATTGCGCTGGCGAATGTGGCGCAAGGCATTGAACTTGCGTAGGAAATGGGTGTCGAAGCCATCCTATGCGCGCCGCAGCGCAGAGCCACACCCGCCATGACCGACGATAACCCGCTCACCGTTCCCTATCCAGCCGTGTCGCGCAAGAAAGTCACAGCTGCCTTCGATGGCGGTCGTCTCTCCTCCGACAGCGGCGTCATGCTGCTCGCGCTTGCCGAGCGTCGGCGGGCTCTCTCCCAAACTCTCGCTGCTTTGATCGCCGACCGGCGCGATCGGGCGCATATTACGCACACAGTTGAGGACATACTGAAAGGGCGCATGTTGGCGATCGCCTGCGGCTACGCGGATGGCAATGACTTCGACTGGCTGCGCTGCGATGCCGCCTTCAAGCTTGCCTGCGGGCGGCTGCCCGACACGGGCAATGATCTATGCTCGCAGCCGACCATCTCGCGCTGGGAGAACGCGCCGACGCTGAAGGAGATCATCCGCCTGACCTATGCGCTCGTCGACATCTGGTGCCGGAGCTACAAGATGCCGCCGGCATCGGTGGTGCTGGACATCGATGACACGCTCGACGTGGTGCACGGCCATCAGAAACTGTCGGAATGGAACGCCCATTACGACGAGCGCTGCTTTCTGCCGATCCACATCTATGAGACAGCGACGGGCCGCCCGGTCACCATGATCCTGCGTCCGGGCAAGACGCCCTCAGGCAAGGAAGTCCGTGGATTACTGCGCCGTCTGATCAATCGCATTCGCCGGCATTGGTCCGATACGCGCATCACCATTCGTGGCGATAGTCACTACGGCCGAGAAGAAGTTATGAGCTGGTGTGAGGCCAATGGCATCGACTATGTCTTCGGCTTTGCTGGCAATACCGTGCTCGACCGCTTGGTCGAACCGGAGGCCGATGATATCCGGACGCGCCGCGCCGAGGAGCAACTTGCCGTTCTGCGCGGCTTCGCCGAAACGCGCTATGCGGCAAAATCCTGGGCCAGGGAGCGCCGTGTTGTGGCACGTATCGAGGCGAGCGCCAGTCATGAGGACGACATGCTCCGCCGCGGGCTCGACATCCGCTATGCCGTCACCTCGCTGGCGAAAGGCAACGCCGAGCACATCTATGCGACCCTCTACTGCGAGAGGGGACAGGCAGAGAATCTGATCAAGCAACATAAAGCGCAACTCGCATCCGATCGCACCAGCTGCCGATCGCCGCTTGCTAATCAGATGCGGCTCATTCTGCACACCGCCGCCTATTGGCTGATGCTCGATGTGCGCGATTGCGTGCCGTCCTGGCATCCTTTGCGGCAAAGCGAGTTCGCCAGCATTCGCCTGCGCCTGCTGAAAATCGCCGGACGTTTCGTCGAGACCGCGAGCCGCATCCGTGTGGCACTCGCCTCGTGCTGCCCGGAGGCCGAGCTGTTCAGCCTCGTTGCCTTCCGGCTGCAATCGTCCGGGCCATGAATGGTGGGGCATGACCGCCCCAGGAGCCCGGACCATCCACCTTCAGCGCGTCGACAGCGTACTCGAGCCGATCAGTCTGCCGGACGTGTCCGCACAGGACGGATCACCTCGCCCAGCAAGAACGGAAAGAAGATAGCCTGCTCGGACGCATAAGAACGGCTAGGACAGGTGCCGGACCAGCGCATGAAGGCACGGCTGAAGCTGCTGGGATCGCGATAGCCAAGCGTCGCGCCGACCCCGGCGATGCCCAGATCGGTGTTCACCAGCAGCGTTCGCGCGATCTCATAGCGAACCTCGTCGACGACATCGGAATAGGTGATCTCCTGCAGCTCCAATTGGCGCTGCAAGGAGCGGGGGCTGGTTCCAAGACGTGCAGCCGCCGACCGCAGCGTGGCATCACCGGATTTGAGGGTCTCGGAGATGATGGTCTTCAGCCTTGCGGCCGAGATCGACCCCTTGCGATTGAGCATGTTTTTCTTGTCTCGTTTTGGGTTGCGCATCCCTGCAGCTCTGCCCCGGCGGCGCGATCGCCACACCCTTGCCGGCCTCCGGCGGCTTTGCTGCGTCCTGCTGTTTGGAGCGCCCGGGCACCGTTGCCCAAAATGCTTGTCAATTCAATAAGGAGTGCCTCGGTCGGCGATCATTGCTCCACGATTGATGAATCGAGCCTGAAGAGCGAAGCTGGCGCATGAACACCGACCGGCAGCCGGGTGTTTCCCGGCTCGAGGCTCCGCGCGGCGTCGGCGGCCAGCCCTCGTCACGCAAGCCAATCTATCTCCGAGTGCAGGCAATTTTTTGTCCATGGGGAACCGGTCCCCTCACTCGCCTCGCCTTCTTCGCTCCGCCACCATGGGCGATCCGGCGGTCCTGCGTCGCAAATTTTCCGTGAGCCGAAAATCCCCCAATTGGGGGAGGCCTGACAACCGCGCCGCCTTATTGCGCTGACCACGTCTGCAGGCAGTTTCGTTTTATTGCTTAAATGAAAACCAATCGTTTAAATCTTTGCGACATGTATATAATCATTGCAATTTCTCCCTCTTAAAAGTTTTTCTATATTGTTGCGATCGAAGGTCTTAAGCCGCTGCACGTAATCGAGTCAAAAATGCATCTATTCGTCCCAAAGAGAGCATTCAAGCTTGTCGCGCTTGCAATGATTTTTAGGAAATGTGACCTAAACTCCACACATTTATTTTGTTACGCAAGTTATAAAGCGTATATCAAAGATGGGCAGGACGCGTTCTAAGTACTTCCCTTGAGATGAAGACCGGGAATGGGGGACGTGGTCATGCAATCTTAATCTTCCGGTACCGTTGCGTTTGCGTCTCGGCGGGGTTTGGCTGTTCGTTGGCTGCCTGCTTGCAACCTTATTACCCGGCCGGATCGCGCAGGCCGCCGAAAGCGGCAAAGGCATTTATCTACTGGGCTTGCGTGGGCCCCAGGCAGGCATTGTACCGCCGCCCGGCGTCTATTTCGAAAATGACCTTTACACTTACTTTGGCAGTGCCGGGGCGAACGTCACGGTGCCTTTGGGCGGACGGTTAGGACACTCCGAACAATAACTGCTACGAAAACCCTGGTTGTCTTGGTTTGATTGTGTAGTTCCATTCGGGATGGAAATCATCGCCTGTTACGTCGAGCCGCTCCATTTCGGCGTGACTGACCTTGATGCCCTTCTCATAGGTGCGGGTATCGAGCGCACATTCGACCTTCAGTCCAGCCTTTGTCGTCGTGGCGCCAATCAGCTCGACGATTGCGAGACGATCCGTTAGCGGACGGCCACGCCAGTTCTGCGTGATGTAGCAAAACATGCGGTGCTCGATCTTATTCCATTTGGACGTGCCCGGCGGATAGTGGTGGACATGGAGCACGAGCCCAGTCTCGTCGGCAAACTTCTGCAACTCGACCTTCCAGAGGCGCACGCGCGCGCCGTTCGAGCCGCCGCAGTCCGCCGTGATCGTCAGCTCTTGCGCCTTTGGATAGCGCTGACGTCCCATCCGTCCGAGCCAGCTGCGGATCGCCTCGACGGCGAACTCGGCCGTGTCGCTGGTGATCCCGACACTGACGAATCCGGCATTGGCCGCCACGTCATAGACGCCGTAAGGCACCGCTTTGCCGAGCTCCTTGTCGACGAAATCGTGCACGTTCACACGCTGCGGGTTGCCCTTGGGCCGATAGTCGGAGCCACCATTCTTGAAGTTGCCGACCAGCTCTTTCTTCTTCGTATCGACCGAGATGACCGGTTGTCCGGCTGCCTGCGCCGCGACGACCTTCATGTTGATGTGCTCGAACTGTGCGTTGCGGTCGGGATGCCTTGCGCCTTCATCCGCCTTGCGATTGTGCTGGCGCGAGAAGCCGAGCTTCACCAGCTCCTTGCGCACGGTATCGGCGCTGATCGGGTGCCCCATCGCCGTCAGCGTCTCGGCCAGCTTGTCCATGCTCTTCGACACCCAGATCAGAGGCCGTATAGGATCGCCGAGGGTTGCAGGCTCGACAAGGCGCTTGAGCTCGGGCACAAGCTCTGGATCCGTTTCGGCAACGGACCGACGCCCGCCACCGCCGCGGCGAACCTGCCCCTTCGCCAACGGCCTCGCGTCAAGATCGTCCTCGCCGCGATTGATCGTCGAGCGGGCGAGCCCAGTGATCCGCGAGACAATCGCAAGACCACCCCAGCCGGCGGTCCGCACCTCGGCTGCTGCGAACAATCTCCGACCTCGCTCATCGAGCCTGCTGCCGACCGTGTCCCAGCGATATTGAATGGCGTCCTCGTCGATCATGCAACCGACATACCCTTGTTCGCCCAGATCTGGAATCCCAGCAGGCTGAGTCACACGGTCGCACGTACACGGATCGCGATTCAGTTATTGTTCGAGATGTCCTTAGTCGCCGATATCGACGCCAAGGCAGTTATCGATCTGTCGACCGCGACATGGATTACGCCCTACAAGGTTCTGGGCGGCAATGTCGGGGTCTCGATGACGGTTCCGCTCGGCTGGCAGGACATTTCCGCGGGCGTCAGCTTCAATACCCCCTTGGGGCCGCCAATTACGCACACCGCCTCGGACAACAGAACCGAAATCGGGGATTTGCTATTCGGAGGCCTGATCGGGTGGCATGAAGGCAATTTCCATTGGAACCTGGCCGCGCTGGTGAATACGCCGACAGGCAACTGGGAGGATCGGATCGCCAATTTGTCCTTCAACCGCTGGGCGCTCGACACGAGCGCGTCCGGCACCTGGCTCGATCCGAAATTGGGGATCGATCTCTCGGGTTCGGTTGGTGCGACATTCAACGGCGACAATCCGATCACGGATTATAACACGGGAACCGAGTTCCATCTCGAACTTGCCGCTACGCGCATGTTCTCAAACGGCCTGTCCATCGGCGTCATGGGATATCACTATCAGGAACTCACCGGTGACAGCGGCGAAGGCGCGCGTCTTGGCGCTTTCAAGGGCCGGGTAAGTGCGATCGGTCCGGTGATCGGCTACAGTTTCAAATGCGACAATACCGATGTTACAACGCGATTGAAGTGGCTGCATGAATTCGATGCCGAGAACCGACTCGAGGGTAATGCTACGCTTCTCACCGTGGCCTTTCCGATCGGCGGCGCTCCCTCGATGAAATAGCCACCTTTGCCGCCTGGAAGATCGCGCCGGCGGCAAAGACATCGCTTGCTACTGGCCTGGATGTGCTGCGCGGGAAGTCGTTGCTTCTGAGCCGATTGTCGCGCCTGCGACAGATTTTCTTGGAGCGATGATTGTAATATTGGGAATTGAGCGTGCAATCGGCTGCAGGCGCGTCCAGCTCCCTCCCCTCCCGGGGCGCGCCTGCATGTCGAGACCGGACGTGTTGAGACCACGCGCGGATCTCGTGCCAGTGCAACCGGAAACTGTCACGAGCGCGGTCCTCGACCGACTCAGGCAACGCGAGTAGGTGTCTTGTTGAACCGTGAGAAATTGCGCCAAAAGCTGATCGCCCACCTTCCTCACCTGCGTGCGTTTGGCATGGCCTTGTGCGGTGACGTGAACGACGCCGACGACCTTGTTCACAAGACGCTGCTGAACGCCTGGGAAAACATCGACCGCTTTCAGGAGAACATCAGTTTCAGGGGGTGGCTGCTGATGGGTTTGCGAAACGACTATTATTCCAGGCCTCGGCGACGGATCCAGGACAAGACAGCTAGTCGGCGAGGCAGTGTGCACCAGTTGGATATACATAAAGCTCGGCTATCCTCCGAGGTGATCCGCCTTGCCGATGCCTTATTCTGTCTGCCCGAAGACGAGCGCGAAGCACTGATTCTCGTCGCAGAAGGCGTCAACTGCGAGGAGGCTGCGATTATTTGCAGTTGCCCTATCAGGACGTTCAAAGGTCGATTTGAGCGTGGGCGCCTACGCTTGGCGCGTATCCTCGATCTTCCAGCTTTTGCACGGATCGAGGAGAGTGATTGCTGCCCGTCACCGATGTGCCGAGGGCCCCATCGGCCGTAGTCGCCTGGAAACGGCCCTGAACAAGTGCCGGTCCCCCTGACGCGTTAGTCATGTTTTGGATGTCTACTCCAGGTCCGGACAAAATCGCGCGCTTAAAGCTTCTGGATCGCAGACTTCGATGCGCTGATAACCGACCTTGACCAGACCTTCTCGCGCCAATCGTCTTATGACTGCATTGATTGTTTGTCTGGAATGCCCGGTCATATCCGCCAGATCGCTCTGAGTGATGGCAATCTCGGCCATCGACCGGCCTTTTGCATTCTCGTTGCGAAGCCGGTCCAACAGAATCAGTCGTCCTGCTACCTGGCTCACGGTCGACGGCCGGAGGGTCATGCATATGACGTCAAGGAGCATCGAAAAGTGCTTCGCCATAAGCACGCCCAAGGCGTGCAGCATTTCCGGTTGTTGATCCAGAAGTCGGAGCACGGCGAAACTTGGAATGTGCCATGTTCGAGTCTGTTTGACCGCGCGCGCTGTTAACGTGAGTGGACGCGGCGAAAAGGTTGCAGCTTCGCCGACCCAGGCGCCACGGGAAGCTGCATGTATAAGTACGCGTTGTCCCGAAATGCACACCCGTTCCAAATGCACCGCGCCGTCGATGATGCCATGCAAGCCTTCCGCCGGAGCACCTTCGAGAAAAATTGTCCGACCTGCATCGTATTCTTCCAGGTGACCAGCGCGAAACATCGCCTCCGCCAAGGCGAGTGGTAGACTGCCAAACCAGGTATCTGTCCGAAGCTGGCTGAAAACCAGATCGTCACCAGATCGTCGCACGGCCTGCTTTCTAATCGAGATCTCAGCATCTTCCATCATGACAGCATTCCGGATTTGAGTGAGCAGGAGGATGACTTGATTGATGCGCATGGGCGTCGGCAGGCAGCCTCGGTTGTAAGATCTGTTAAAAGACGATCTGATGGCGGAGTGCGGATCATTGGAGCTATTCCGCGCATGGGGGAGCAAGGCGTCTTGCTGCGATCAGCGGCTCCGGTCCGAAAGAGATAGAGGAAGGTGGCTCGGATTGAAGCAGGGCGTCTTGCCATTTTCTCTCGCTTCGCTATCGCCCACTCTCATCTGAGGCCTGGATGCATCACATCGGCGAGCGAAAACAGCGGCGCCCCGGTTCAGGGGGCGGGGGGGTGGGGTGGCGAGCCGAAGCGCCGCTGTCGGACGACGAGATCGACCTCACGCCGTCGCGTTCCAATCGGAAATTCGCGTCTGATGACCTATGCGTCGTGGTCCCTGCCGACCGTCACAGCGGACTGTCTCGCATCGAGTATCGCAAGCTGAGCCACGATCGATATTGGGCTCGGGATTTGTTTGCGGATTTTATGATGGCATGACATCCGCCGCTCCTCTCAAACTGACTTGCAGGCAGGCTTTTGTGCTTTGGCTTCCGTCCGAGCCGTCGAAAATGCTGCACTCGAGGTAATGCGAGGTGCCCAGGTTCATCCCATGACCGATCATCATCAAGTACCTGGAACAGCTAAACAATTTGACCAACTCTCAACACCAAAGCGCTACGGAACCGCCCTAATCTGGCAGACGCCGTTCCGAAGATCTGGCCATTTCACGCCAAGTAACGAGGGGGATCGTCTGGAACAAACAAAACACGCGCCAACGCGTATTCCATCGTTATCGATGATATGCGCATCAACGCTGCGGTCCACGGGAACCGGCGCTCGACCTTTTGCCGCGAACAAACGGGATCGGATGAGCTGATAGCGCACCCGACCTACCATCGAAAATGCGCAGATTCTCGAGAAGCACTGTGTTGCTACCGCCCCGCCCAGCCCAATTCCATGAGCCGCTCCTCAAAATCGCTGCCGATAGGGCCGTCACTGCGTTGGGATTCGGGCAATCTGGGTCGCCGCGCGGGCGCTTTTTCAACAGATCTGTGCGTCAGCGTCTGAACACGTTGCGACGCGCCTCTCTGTCTCAAGCTGACGGCGACGGTCACCCGTTGGAGCGCGGCAAATGCCACCGGGTGCGCGA
Organism: uncultured Alphaproteobacteria bacterium; assembly: GCA_963798805.1. Taxonomy (GTDB): domain Bacteria; phylum Pseudomonadota; class Alphaproteobacteria; order Rhizobiales; family Rhodomicrobiaceae; genus CAVZCK01. The sequence continues at coordinate 375,304 of CAWCVC010000005.1, read as the reverse complement.
GCGGCTCCCGGTCGCGGGCGACATGTGAGGCAACGAATCTTCGGCTCCCAGCTGGTCAGCCCTTGAGCCGCTTGTTGCACTCGCTCCAATAGCCGTCACCCTTTTCGATCGCTTGTGTCCCATCGGGTGGTGTAAATTCGTGAGGTGTAGCGCGGGCTTCGCGTAGCTTGGCCATATAGCGAAGCGAAGCCCCGCGCGGGCGGCCAGACGAGGCGGTCACCGTGGTTCTCCGGCTAGGATTGAGTTGTTGATTCGATCCGAACCGACGAGGGCACCACGATGACCGACGACAGAATGGCGCTGAAGGCAGCGCTTGAAAAGGCCTCAGATGCCGAACTTCTCAGCCATATGCTCGGCTTCGTTGCCGAGAAGCTGATGTCGCTTGACGTCGACGCACTATGCAACGCGTCGCGCCACGAGCGGACTGGAGACCGGGCGAACTATCGCAACGGCTATCGCGAACGCAGTTGGGAGACGCGCGCCGGGACGGTCGATCTGAAAGTGCCCAAGTTGCGCAAAGGGAGTTATTTTCCTGAATTCCTGGAGCTCCTCTGATTTCGCTTGTCGAAATCAGGCAAGCATTTCGACACGGGCCGCAGAGAAAGCCATGACCGCCGTGATCCAGGAAGCTTATATCCAGGGCGTCTCCACACGCTCCGTAGACGAACTTGTTAAGGCGATGGGGTTGACTGGCATCTCCAAGAGCCAGGTGTCGCGACTATGCACGGAGATCGACGAGCGCGTTCAGGCGTTTCTGAACCGGCCGCTCGAAGGCGAATGGCCCTATCTCTGGATCGACGCGACCTATTTGAAGGTGCGGCGCGGCGGGCGCATCGTGTCGGTTGCAGTCATAGTCGCTGTGGCGGTCAACACCGACGGACGCAGGGAGGTTCTGGGCATCGATGTGATGCCATCGGAAGCGGAAAGCTTCTGGAGCGAGTTCCTCCGCTCTCTGGCTGATCGTGGCTTGCGCGGCGTCAAGCTGATCATCTGGACTTGCCCCGGTTTCGTAGAGAGTTGAGGGCTTGGCATCAGCGTATTCGGTTTGACGGCATTTTGTCCTCCTTTTCGGTCGCATCTTTTTGTTCGGCCTGGATCATCTTTTCATCCCGGCCTGCAGATTCTGACGGCTGTCGGGAGAAGCGGCGGTCACGGATGGCCGGCAGGCCGACGATGCGGCTTGGCCCGGCGTTTCCAGGCCGTCCTTGACGGACGCGAGCACGACGGCAGGCTCGTGTGCGCCGGGATCGAGAGCTCTTGTCTCGAACGCCGCCGGCGAGAGATAGCCGAGCGAGGAATGGCGCCGGCGCGGATTGTAAAAGCCTTCGATGAACTCGAAGATGGCGATGCGCGCCTCGGCGTGGGTCTTGAACCGCCGCCGGTCGAGCAACTCACATTCGAGGGTGGCGAAGAAGCTTTCCGCCATCGCATTGTCATAGGCATCGCCGACTGAGCCCATCGATGGACGGACGCCCGCTTCCCGGCAGCGCTTGCCGAAAGCAAGAGACGTGTACTGAGAGCCTTGATCGGAGTGGTGGATCACGCCGATCGGACGCCGCCGCCATAGCGCCATATCGAGCGCATCCAACACGATCTTGGCGTGCAAGCTGGCTGCCATCGGAGCGAACGTTTATCGTGAGCGACAAGCGCTCACTTGGCCGACGATCCGTCGGCTGAAGGCATCGAGAACGACGGCGAGATAGAGGAACCCCGACCAGGTCGGACAATATGTAATATCGGCCACCCACAATACGTTAGGCCGGTCTGCCGTGAAGTTGCGGTCAACCAGATCGGGCGCCTGACGGCCGCCGCCCTTCACAGTCGTCGTCACGAAGCGACGACGGCTGACGCCGGCGAGCGCCGCTGCGCGCATCAAGCGGGCCACGCGCTTGCGGCCAACGCATATCCCCTGTTCGGCGAGTTCGGCCTGAATGCGCGGGACGCCATACGTGCCCTGCGAGCCAGCATGCGCCGTGCGGATCCTGGCGGTCAGAGCCGCATCGGCCTGGCGACGCCTGGATGGCGGACGCTTGGTCGAAGCGTAAAAGCCGCTGGCGGAGACACCCAGCAGACGGCTCATGGCAGTGATCGGATAAACGGCCCGGTTCGCGCTCATGAATTGGAACCCTTCGGTGGGATCACATCGGTCTCCCGAGCAAACCAGGCCGCGGCTTTTGAGAGGATTTCGCGCTCCAGCTTGAGCTGCTTGTTCTCCCGGCGCAGCCGGTTCAACTCCTCGCGCTCGGCCGTCGTCAGGCCATCCTCGCGCCGACCTTCGTCGCGGTCAGCCTGCGCAACCCAATTGCGGATCGCCTGAGCCGATGGGTCAAATTCCTTGGCAAGCTCATTCGGCGTTCGTCCGGATCGGACCAGCTCGATCATTCGTTGCCGGAATTCCGGCGGGTAAGGCGGCTGTGTCTTTGGCATCGTGAACTCCTGAAACGCAAATGTTCGGATGTCCACGAAACCGGGGCAACTTCACATCGCTGACGAGCATAAGGGCTTGAAGGCCGCGGCCGATAAGGTCCTTGGCGCGACCATCCAACGCTGCCGCGTCCATTTCATGCGAAATGCGCTCGCCTGCGTCGGAAAGAAGGACAAGCCGATCGTCACCGCCGCGCTGCGCACCGCGTTCGAAGCCGACAGCCAGATAGCTGCGAAAGAGAAATGGGGCAGTCTGATTAAAGCGTTCGAGCCCCGCTACACGAAACTCGCTGAACTCATGACCCGCGCCGAGGAAGATGTTCTCGCTTACAAGGCCTTCCCGCAAGCCCACTGGCAGCAGATCCATTCCACCAATCCGCTGGAACGGCTGAATAAGGAGATCAAGCGGCGGACATCCGTAATCGGAATATTTCCGAACGAGGCCGCTATCACGCGTCTCGTCGGCGCACTCATGCTCGAGCAGAACGACGAATGGGCGATCACACGGCGCTATATGAGCCTGGAAACCGTGCGAGAACTCTGCAATGATGCCCGCCTGGATGCGGCACAGATCGCATCCATCTGAACCGGCTCAATCCGGCCGGAGGCCCGAATTTACACCACCTCCTGGGGCACTATCTTTTCGATCCACTTCATGTCGCCATTGGCATTCCGAGCCTTATTGGCGTTGTACTGGTCGGTGCAGGTCCTCAGCCGAGCCGTTCCCGGCGAGTCCTTGGAGTATTTCGGATCGATCCTGGTCGGAAATACAGCCGTTGTCGGCTTGATTGAGCGAACCGGTGGGTTTCTGGGTGCCTCGGCCGTTTTGCCTGGCGCTGGCGCCGATGGGGCCGCCTCGGCCGCCGCGCCGCACTCCGCCTTACGGAATTCCTGCCACGTCATTCCGTTGAGAGTGCCGGCCTTTTGGGCTGCATGGTATTTTGCGCTGCATTCATGCATGTTAAGCGCCATCGCCGGACGATAGCCCGCGATCCCAAGGGCGGCGGCGACAGACACAAGGATCAGCGTTCTCTGAGCGCTCATTTAATATTCTCCTTCCGTATTGCCACACGAATCACCGTCGCTGATCGGGCACCGCAACCGGATGCCGGCGGACGAACTGTCGCCGGGGAGATGCTGCCGAGCTCTTATCCGCCGCTCAGGCGCTGGATGGCTCCGCAAGCGTTCCGTTCGGGCTCATCTTGTCGATGGCTCCCGGAAGATGCTCAGCCAGGACAGAGAGAATCTTGTCGGTCGGCAGCCCGATCGCATTTGCAATCTGCTGCACCTTTTCATTTCCGAGCGCTGCACGAAGTTGGTCGGCGTTGATGGACAGGTTTTGCCCGTTTCCGAGCCAGGACGAAACCACACTTCCGAGGCCAGCCTCCTCCAGCTTGGCGAGCAGACCGCTTGCGCTACCGAGGTCGGTCTTGGCCAAAATCTGCGACAGCAATCCGGACAGAGAATCGCCATCCCTCGCCTCCCCGGCCTGGCCGAAGGTTTGGGCCATTCCGATTTTCAGACCGTTGCTGATTTCATCTGGCAGTGACATATCGGGCTCCTTTTCAAGCATCGCCCTCAAGGTTTTTTCCGCCCCTGCCGTCCTACGTTTTCCGGGATCACCGCGAGCGATCCGATGAGCTTGGGCGGGCTCGCAACGAAACGATCCGTTCTCAGGCCGCGCCCGCTCTGCTTCGCCTTCCTCGCTCGGCCTAAGCCGTGCTCAGCGTGGTGAGTTTCCCGCGTAATATGTCGATTGTCGGCTTCGCGACTGAATCCACGCCGGGGATCGCAAGCACCTTGTCGAACGAGCTCTCCAATGCGGGGCGGGCTGCGGTCACGAGAGTAGCCAGTGCGCTCTTTCCCTCCTGCGGCAACTGCGCGGAAAGCTGCGCAATTTTTTCGAACTCCAACGTTGCCGCCTCTAATTGCGGCAAAGCGGATCTTGCAGATCCCTCGTCGGTAATTCCCTGGAGAGTCGACCTCACCCCGGCGAGCGTTTTGTTGATCATCAATGTCAGGTCGGCGCCGCTGGCCGAGACGTCGCGAGCTTCCGGAGTGGGTGTCGTTTGTGTTGTTTCGATGGCGGCCGTGGTCTGATCGATCGGCCGATCCGTCGCCGCCGTAATGCGATCAAGCCGACCCATCATCTGGTTGCCGAAATACCACCAGGAGATCGCTCCAATGGCGATAAGCGGCAAAAGCCAGAGCAGCCAGCTTCTTTGCGAGGATTGAGGAGACCTCCTCGATGCCGGAGGAGGGGACCACGCTTGGAGCATCTCTTGCTGTTTCGGTGATGCATCTGCCATGGTTGGAAAACCGGCTGATCGAAGCAAATCCCGAAATCCTGAAGGCATGGCCGATTGAAAGTTTTCCTTCTGTGATGCCAGTAGCCGCGCCAGGCCGGACGCATCGAGCCCATGCTCGAATACCTGCTTGCGAAGCACGCCGAGCAGGAACGGTGTCAAAACCCCGATCAGCGACGAACTCGAAGCTTCGCCGAAGCCGGCGAATTTCGCCACCGCGCTCGAAAGCGCGGAAATTGAATTTCTCCCCATGAGGGACCTAAGATTCTTGAGACCGGCTTCAACCAATCCGGCTGGTCCGGAGCCGCTTAGGGCCGAGGCGAGAGTACTAAGGACGGCTGGGTTCTGGTCATTGACGGCATTTACGAGCCTGTTGGCGCCGTTCGCGCTTGAAGAGACGTCTGCAAAGCTCGCCAGCAACGCGGGAATTGCTGCGCTGCTTGCCTTTCTCACAACGCTTGTGTCGACGCCCAGAGCAGAGGCAATCCGACCCAGCAAATCGGGCTCCAAATAATTGGACGCAAGCGTGATGAGGTTGGCACTCATTGCCTCATACTCCGTTCTCTTGGCCTGACCATCATGAGGCCGGCCGATAGGAAGGTCGGAAGGCGGTTTGGAGGTAAATTACGTCACGCCAATCAGACGTGTCTGTCGCGGGGACGACAATCGGCAGAGCCTTGCAGCAAAGTTGATGGCGGTCGGGAATGAAGAAGTCGGCTCTCTGCGCCCGCCCACCTCAGACTCTTCAGTTCAGGACAGCATCAAGGCAATCGGGACGGACGCGGAGCCGCGGTGGCCCAGCTGGCGAGCCGCATGATTATAATAAGACATTCCTCCCATAACGAATTGTCAGGGGCAGGACAATGTCTTCGGCATTCTGCGTGTAGAGTTGATTGGGCACGCTCCAATACTATGAAAGTTCACCGTCACCATCGAGAACGTGAGCTTCTGATGAAGGACGCTCACGGACGGCCGCACGCAGAAGGGAATTAGCGAAAAGGTCAGGCCAACTGAAGCTCCAGTCGCCGTCTCTCGCGAGGGAATGAGGTGCGCTGGGCACAGACACCGAACTGAACATCGTCGTCAAGGAGTAGACCCGTGAATAAAGCTCGAAGACGCCGTCACTGGACGAGCGTTCACAGGTCGAATTGCAGGAGACGGATCAATGGATCCTGCGTCGCGATCTGCTCCTGACGAGCAGTTCATTGCTGGCTGCATCGGCGCTGACGGCGGCCGGGCTTACGACGCCCGCGCAGGCCGAACTCAAGGAATACAAGCCCGGCACGACATTCCCCGGCCGCATTGGGCGCACCATCAAGGAGTCCGAACCTGCATGGCCCGAGCCAATCCGCGCGAAGCCGGACGCGCCGAACGTGCTGTTCATCGTCCTCGATGACACGGGTTTCGGCCAGCTCAGCTGTTACGGCTCGCCGATCAATACCCCGAATATTGACAAGCTCGCCAAGAACGGGCTGCTCTACACCAACATGAACACGACGGCGCTGTGCTCGCCGTCACGCTCCTGCATAATCACGGGCCGCAACCATCACTCCAATGCCATGGCGTGCATCACCGAAGGCTCGGAGGGTTATCCCGGTGCGAACGGCGCCATTCCTTTTGCAAATGGCTTCCTGTCGGAAATGCTGCTCGGACAGGGCTATAACACCTACGCGATCGGCAAATGGCATCTGACGGCGGCGGAACAGACCAGTGCCGCCGGGCCTTACGACCGCTGGCCATTGGGGCGCGGCTTTCAACGCTATTACGGTTTTCTGGGCGGCGACACCCACCAATACTATCCTGACCTGGTTTACGACACGCATCAGGTCCAACCACCGAAAACTCCGGAGGAAGGCTATCACCTCACCCCGGACCTGGTGGATAAGGCGATCGGCTTCATCGCCAACTCGAAGCAACTTGCGCCGGACAAGCCGTTCTTTCTTTATTTTGCGACCGGCGCACAACACGCCCCGCACCAGGTGCCGAAGGAGTGGGCCGACAAATATAAGGGCAAGTTCGACGACGGCTGGGACGCCTATCGTGAAAAGGCCTTCGCACGGCAGAAAGAGCTCGGGGTCATCCCGCAGAACACAATTCTCTCGCGTCACGACCCGGACGTGCAGCACTGGAACGAACTCTCCGCCGACGAACGAAGGCTCTATGCGCGAATGATGGAGGTGTTCGCCGGCTTCCTGGAGCATACCGACCATCACATCGGCCGCTTGATCGATTTCCTCAGCCAGATGGGCGAGCTCGACAACACCCTTATCATGCTGATCTCCGACAACGGCGCCAGCGCCGAAGGCGGACCGACAGGCTCGACCAATGAAAACAAGTTCTTCAACAACGTTCCTGACGATCTGCAGCAGAACCTCGCCGCCATCAACGATCTCGGCGGCCCCAAATATTTCAACCACTATCCCTGGGGCTGGACGTTTGCGGGCGACACGCCGTTCCGCCGCTGGAAACGCGAAACCTACCGCGGCGGCGTGTCCGACCCGTTCCTCGTGCATTGGCCCAAGGGCATCAAGGTGAAAGGCGAGGTGCGCACGCAGTTCGCGCACGCGATCGGCATGGTGCCGACGGTTCTCGAGGCATTGGACATCGACCCGCCGAGCGCCATCCGGGGCGTGACGCAATCGCCGATCGAGGGGGTAAGCTTCGCGCATACCTTCAACGACGCGAACGCTCCAAGCAAGCATCACACGCAGTATTTCGAGATGTTCGCGCATCGCTCGATCTATCACGACGGCTGGCGCGCGGTGTGTCCGTTCCCGGGCCCGTCATTCAGCGAAGCTAAGGCATCGTTCGGTCAGCTTGCGCTCACCGAGGATAAGCTCCGCGAGCTCGACGCAAAAGGCTGGGAACTCTACAACCTGACAGATGACCCTGCGGAGACCAACAATCTCGCTGAGAGCAACCGTCCCAAGCTGATCGAGATGATCGCCCTGTGGTACGTCGAGGCCGGCAAATACAATGTGCTCCCGCTCGACAGCCGCGGCACTGCGCGTTTCGCCGACGAGCGCCCCCAGCTCACCAAGGAACGGGATCTTTACGTCTATTACCCCGGTACTCAGAGCGTGCCGGAAAATGTCGCCGCCAAGGTGCTCAACCGTGCGCATAGCATCAGCGCCGAGGTCGACGTTCCGAAGGGCGGGGCTGAAGGCGTGCTCATTTGCCACGGCGGCAATACTGGTGGTTACACCCTCTTTCTCAAGGAACGCAAATTGCACTATGTTCACAACTACGTCGGCGTGGACGAATTTCATATTGTATCGAGCGAACCGGTACCCACAGGCAAGTCGCGGCTCGGTTACCGGTTCGAGCCGACCGGCAAGCCCGACATCATGCACGGCAAGGGTACCCCGGGCCTGGCGCATCTTTATCTCAACGATAAGCTGATCGGGCAAGGCGAACTGCCCGTCACGATACCGCTGACCATAGGCATCGGTGGCGGTCTTGCCGTCGGCCGTAATCCGGGCTCGACGATCTCTCAACTGTACAGGCCGCCTTTCGCGTTCACCGGCACCACCTTCAAAGTCACGGTGGATGTTTCGGGGCAGAAACTTCAGAACGCCGAGGCGGAGCTCAACGCTGCCGCCAAAGCTGCGATAAGCCGTCAGTGACCATCAAAATGGCAAGGCGCGGGAACCAGGGTGACGTCGCTGACCAATCCGCGTACAGCCCTCCCAGCTAGCCGTCGGAAAATTGCAGAATAAGGGCCGGGCGGCGGCGCACGCCTCCCGATATGTTCCGCCTTCAACCCGCGCCATACTTCCGTCCCCTGATGCATGTCTACTCCGCCTTCAGCTTCCGTGATCTGAAGGTCTTGGCCTCGGCTACCGGAGGCGCAACTCGGGAGATGGCATGCGCCAACGGTTCTTTATCGTTTTCATGCTGGTCGCGACATCGACCGGCGGCGAAGCATCTTGCGTCGATCCGTCGACCCTCGTGCGATCTACAGTGAACATTACCCGACATTTCGATGAAGAAGAGCAGCGGGCAGAACCGGGCATGCTTGGCAGCCGCGGAACCGGCTGGTTCCTCTCCCCCCGGTTGATCGTGACCGCAGAGCATGTTGCCAGGGCCATGCATCTTTCCGCCAAGAATTGGATGGTGATCGAGATCCAGGGGCGGGTCAGCAATGCCTCGCTTCCCGCTCGTATCCTGCACGTCTCGGGAGTGCAGCCCGAAAAAATCGCCGTGCTGGAACTGAAGACCGCATTCACCGGCGCTACCGTGTTGCGGAACAGAATGAGGCCGCTGGTTCCTGAAGAGCATCTTGTGAGTATCGCCTATCCTCGGCGCAAACTGCGTTTTGCCGCCGGTCGCTTCGTGCGGTACGGGAGCGATGGAAGCCTCGCGGGCCTGGCGCTCCTCGAAATGCATGACGGTGACGACCGTCTTGTGCTCGACCACGGCGCCTCGGGAGCGCCGGTGATTGATTGCGATGGGCGCGTCGTGGCTGTCGTCAGCGAAATGATCACTCAGACCATCAAGCTTCCGTTCCGCACGGAACGTGTTTCGACGGCATGGCAGACGCCGAACGTTGTTTCCATACCGATCGATGTCTTAAATGACTTTTCCTGGGAAAAGTGAGTCAGCACCTCGACCGATCAGCGCAGTGTTCGAGCCAACATCTCTTCCGCCTCGCAGTAGTCCGCCGGAGAAGTAGCTCGACTGCATTAGCCTCAGAACGGGTTAACATAGTTCAGTATCGCGGCCTGCCGGAGGATAACCTGCCGGATCATATGGCTTGCCTTGACATGGTCGGTGAAAATCGCTGCCAGCCCAGTGCTGCCCGCCGGAAGGCGTTCTGCAAGTGCATGGTCCTTGAGTTTAATCCGTACAATGAAAGGGGCCGACCGGATGGCCGTTGGCGTGATAGCAAGACCGCTCGGCTGCTCCTGGCCGGTCGAGATCGCTTGCAGCACGGCTTCTACGTCGCCCGTAAAAATGTGGCCCGGAAAGATCTTGAATGTGATTTCGACCGGCTGGCCGGCCTTGACATAGCGGGCATAGATCTGTGGGATTTCCAGCCCAAATAACGTATCTCCAGTGTCGATGAACGTTATGACCGGTCCGGAGGTGACGTGTGCGCCCTTCCGCAGCGTGACATTGGTCACGTAGCCATTGGTCGGCGCGCGAACGACTGTCTTGTCGAGATTCCACTTGGCCCCGTTCAGCTGTGCACGGAGTTGATCGACTTCAGCCTGCCGCTGCTGCACATCGAAGGCCCGGCCGGTCTCCTTACGTTGCAGCTCCGAGAATTGCTGAAGGCGTATTTCCGCGAGTTTGAGCTGTGCCTCGATAGCCTATACCTGCGCCTTATAGGGAGTAGGATCGATACGAAACAGCACATCACCTGCCTTCAGCGGCGCATTTGCCTGCACTGGCACATCAATGACCTCCCCAGCGACCTCAGGCGCAATCTGCACCGAATGACGCAGCACCACGGCTGGTCCGGACGGTGCACCCCAGCCCATCGGGATGAACAGTCCGATGAGGAGGGCGAGCAGTACGATGACTGGTGAAAGCTTCCAGAATAGATTCAAGGGGACCACTCTGAGCCAGACGAAAAGTGCCAGAATAGCGAGATAGATTATGAGCAGGACGATAATCATTTCGGCGCGTCTCGTCTTGCGGGCGCATCGACATGCGCCCAGATGAGAATTAGCGGCCAGAAGACAAACCCGAATATTAATGTCGCCCAGCCGCCAATCGCGACCGCCTCTGCCCAAGGATGCTTACGTCTTCGCGCAATACTGCCTGGCATCATGCCGAGCGCGACGAAGATCAAAACCACAGTTGCCAGGAGCACTCCCAAGACGATCCAGGCAAAGAGATCGACGAATGACATGACTGTTACCTGTTATCTCGGCTAAGCGAACAATGCGGTGCACGAGCCGCGGCTTTGAGTTGGGTGAAACAGGCGTTTACGCGCTGGTCATGGCTTCTGCGGCGCGACGGGGAAGATGTTCTTCCAATCCAGCTTCATGCTGACCACAGTCCAGCCGCGCTGCCTGGCTTCGTCGAGGGCCTTGTCGAGCCGGCCGACATGTGACTCCCGATCATAGGCCCATTCCCGCTCCGCATCGTCGTGGTGCACGATCCCGGCAAATCGTCTGCCCTCGCCTGCCGCTGTCCATTCGAGCATCTGCTGATCGCCGTCGGAATTGCCGAAGGCAAAGATCGGGCGCCGGCCGATAAAACGGTTGATCCCCACCGGCTTGCCCGGCCCATCATCAATGAACTCGACTTTGGCAAGCTTGATCAACACCGGCTTGCCGTCCGGCTCGGTCATGAACTCAGTCATGCCGGAGGAGCCGATGACCTGTTCGGGCGGAACGCCGTAAATCTTTTCCATCCAAGGCCGCATGAACTCGATGCCGCCACCGGACACAACGAAGGTCTTGAATCCGTTGGTGCGCAGATAGGCGAGCAGCTCCAGCATCGGTTGATAGACCAGATCGGTGTAGGGCCGGTTGAAACGCGGATGCCTGGCGGTGGCGATCCATTCACGGACGATCTTGGCAAATTCGTCCGTGGTCATACCGGCATGGGTGGCAGCCAAGATTTCCAGCACACCCTTCTTGCCGGATGCGGCGAGCGCCTTCGTGTCGTTCTCCAGCACCGCTTTGAACGGCTGTTTGGTCGTCCACTCAGGATGCTGCGGCGCCATCGCCTTGATCCGGTCGAGAGCAAAAGCGAACTGCAAATAGACCGGCTGTTCCGGCCAAAGCGTCCCGTCATTGTCGAAAACGGCGATCCGTTCACGGTCGGGCACAAAGTCCGGCGATCCCGGCCTGGTCACGTCTTCAACGAAAGTCATGATGGTGTTCTTGGAGGCGGTGTCATTCCAAGAGGGCAGCAGGTCGGCGGCCCACGCCGGTGAACAATGAACGATTGCTGCGACGACGGCGCAGCAGCGCGCTCGCAAAGTGGCGGTGCGCATTTGCCTGAACTCCGGTTCGATTGGACCGCACTCGGCAATTCGGCAAGCGCGGCCGAGCAATTGTGAAAGCTATAGCCCCGAAGCTCCGGCTTCGATCTGCTGCTGGACTTTTTCCAGGTTGAACGAACCGGGTGTCTGGCTCGGTGGATACTCCTTTAGAGTTTGTAGGAATTTCCCGACCACTTGCTGCATCGGAACGAGGACATAGGCCCGGCTGAGGAACCAATCGTTATAGGTGTTCGAATTGTGCTGGGCTCTCTCGAAAGGATCGCGGCGCAGATGGAATAGGAGCGGTACGCGCAGCTCGGTGAATGGCTCGCGCCATACGCCGAAGGCCTGACCGCGGTTCTCGAGAAACACCGCTTTCCAGGCGTTGTAGCGCATCGCAACGACGTGGCCGTCGTCATTGACGTAGATGAACTCCTTGCGCGGCAACTCCTTCAATTTGCCGCTGAAATGGTCGGCCATGTTGTAGCCGTCGATATAATTGCGATACCTGCGGCCGTTCAGTTCCACGCCGTGGAGCAGCTTCTCCTTGATGTTCGGCTCGCCGGCAATGGCGGCCAACGTCGGCAGCCAGTCCTCGTGCGCGACCATCCCGGTGAGCGTGACGCCCGCGGGAAAATGATCGGGTCAGCGCACGAAGGTCGGTACGCGGTACCGTTCGGCTCTGGTCACCATCTTGGAGCGCTCACGCTTCTTCAGCCTTCGTATCTTTCTCCATGGTCATTTCGTGTTCCTTTCTCTGACAACGCACCTAAAACCGACATGGCTCGTCGAGGTATCGACAGGCTGCGCATGACGTGCGGCGGGACGATAGCGGCGGCAATAATTCGGCGCGCACAGATGCGAGCCGCCCTTCAGGACTTTGCGGGGAATCTTGACGTCGGGCTGGCAGGGGTCGTAGCTCGCATTCTTGGTCCCGCCACGCGGATTTGCCGGAATGCAGCAGGCCTTGCGCTTATCGGCCCTGTGCTTTGGCGTGTACCAATCGGCCGTCCATTCCCAGACATTGCCGATCATGTCGTAAAAGCCGTAGCCGTTCGGAAGAAATGCGGTGACGGGAGAGGTGCGCTCATACCCATCGGTTTTGAGGTTCTGGTGCGGGAAGTCGCCCTGCCAGGTATTTGCCATATGGCGATTGTTCGGCTTGAATTCGTTGCCCCAGGCAAACTCGGCACCGTGGAGGCCACCGCGCGCGGCGAATTCCCATTCGGCCTCGGTCGGCAGATCCTTGCCGGCCCAATGTGCGTAGGCGAGCGCATCGGAATAGGCGACATGCACGACCGGATGATCGTCGAGCCCGTCGATACCGCTTTTGGGACCATAGGGATGGCGCCAGTCCGCGCCTTCTAGGAATGTCCACCACTGCGACCAGTCGCACAGATCGACCGGATGTGCAGGCGGGGTGAAAACCAGCGAGCCGGCGTAGAGCATATGAGGCAGCGCTCCCGGATAGTCCTTGGGATTGGGGCGCGTCTCGGCGATAGTCACATGACCCGTCGCGTTCACGAAGTCGCGGAACTGTCTGTTCGTCACCGGCGTGCGGTCCATCCAGAAGGAGCTTACGCTGACGCGGTGAACCGGCGCTTCTTCCGGATAATGACGATCCGACCCCATGCGGAACATGCCGCCGGGAACGAAGACCATTTCCCTGCACTGCTTCCGCAATGGAGGGCGCTTGAGCTGGAAAGCACTTGACTGCAACATTCCACGAGATCCCTTGAGCGGCGAGAAAGAGCACCTGATCCTGAACGGATTGCAGCTCACGTATGCGGCCGCGCCATCAGAAAGCGGTCAATTGGACCGATCCTGATCTAACCCCAAAAGATGATATTCAGCTGATCCTGTCTCTCGGATTTGCGTCTACGAGATTTTTGGCAAGCTTTACTCTTCTCGATGCCGATAAGCTTGATGCAACGAGTTCACTTTGAGATCGATCACTATTCTGATTTCAATAACACATGACCAGACGTCGAGATGTCGTCTTCCCGACAAATGAGAAAAATTCCAGTGATTTGAGCACCGCGGCTAATTAAGGAGTGGACGGAGCAAGTTATCCAGCGCCGCCAGGCAGAGTGTCCTGGCCACGGCGATATCGAGAGACCTTTCGCGATATGTCGATGCCAGCTCGATGGCGGCCAAGGTGACCACCGCACACCGTCGCGCTATGCGTGGCTTTTCAGCCCCAGACCGACGAAGATGTAGCCGACGCCGGCAAATACGAGGTCGATGCCCAGGAAAATTCCGAGGGCGAACAAACCGGAGACCGGCCAATGCGCCAGGATCACGATGCCGAGAAGGAGCGTTATCAGGCCGGAGAGAGCCACCAAAATCCAGGGGCGCTCCGCCGTCAGATTAAAGGCCAGGATGAGCCGCATGACGCCCGAGACGATGAGCGCCGCGCCGAGCATCAAGGTCAAGAGAGCCGCGGCGAGCAAGGGATTCTCGAAGACCAGGAAACCGGCTACGACATACAAGGCGCCGAGCACGAGCAGGAATTTGCTCCAGGACTTCAGTTGGAACGCGCTGATGATCTCCGCTATGCCGGCAACCACCATCATGATGCCGACGACCAATACGCTGACGACCGTGGCGAAAACGATGCTGGACAGGGCGATCAGGCCCGCAACCAGGTAGACGACGCCCAGGGCCACAACCCAACCGGACCTGGCTCGCAATGGCGCGACTTCGGAAAGGGGGTCGCTCCGACCATGCAATACGCTGACCATTTTCAAGCCTTCCCGACTGTCCAGGTGAAACCGCTTCTCATCAAGGATCCGGCGAACGATAGCACGCGCCGGTCGACCGAAATGTCGGCATCCGGACAATCGCGAAAAGAGTCCCAATGTCTCGAATTTAAGATTGCGCCGATGTGTTTAGCTGCATGCCGCCATGCGAGCGAGTCAGCGACGAGTTGCCAATCGGATCAGTTTGAATGAAAGGATCGACGATTGGATGCTTGGCGTGTGTTACTTCCAGGCCCGGGGCTGCGGTCGACGTCTGCAGCGGGGTGCATCCGACGATGCCTCCGGGCCTGGAAGATTGGCTGGCTCAAACGCCTCCCCCAGTATTTTCACCAGCCACGGTGTGCAGATGACGGCTCCGTTCAGGGCAGAGGTCATTCTGCTTGGTCCCGCGAGAAACATGGAGATGATCATGACTGACCATGGTCCCGCGGGCGCGGTCTCGGTGATAACATTTGGCAGATTTTCGTGGCGCGACAATCCCCGATACGGGGGAGTTCAGGGAATCAGGCGTCGTCTGAGCGCCTGGGCGACGGCATGAGTGCGATTGCAAACGCCGAGCTTTGCCTGCGCTTTTTTCAGATGCGTGCGAACAGTCTCCTCCCCCAGACCGAGAAGCTTTGCGGTGCCCTTGACCTGATGTCCCACCGACATTAGCCGCAATACGGAGAGTTCGCGAGGTGTCAGCGATGCGTATTCGCCAACCCTCCTTGAATTCGGTTCGATTAACTTCTCGAGCCGGATCGCCGCGAATGTGGCGCCCATGAAAAGAATTGCGCGCGCTTCGAGCGTCAATTGGCCGGATAGGACGTGCCGCGACCAATAAGCGACGGCCCAGCGCCCCCCAACAGGACAGGTAAGGCCGTCGCGCATCCCATATCTGAGCCCAAGCTCGATCGACCAACGCTCGACGCCGACGGGTTCAAGCGCCCGCGTCATCTCTGATATTGTAAACGGCGCAATCGCAAGTTGCGCAACCAGATATCCGGCGCCGGGGTGCTGTCGGCTCAGTTCTTGCCACTCTGTCCACCAATCATCCGGCACGCTCTTGTGAATGAACAGGGTCTGCCCCTTCTCGACCGGATCTCCCGAGCGCAAAGGAAACTTAACCGCAGCGAGCACATTGATCTGGCAGGTTTCAACGGTGATTTTGTGCAAACTGTCGAGTACCTTGTCAGGGGAGTCCAGCCCATCAACGCTGGAGGTGAATTCTAGGAGCCGCCTGCCGAGCGCCAGAATGTCGCAGGACTTGACGCGTGGCATCGATCGGCTCTCCTCATTATGTTTTACCGGGCGTACGCTTGCCGTATCTCATTGCGACTGCGTCAGGCCCGCGCTCCAGAGTGACTGCCTGCCTTTCACAGCCATCACGGTCCGGATTTTCATGGTGGGGATCTAAGCGGTCCGTCGGGCGCGTTGACATCGCGCGGCACTCGATCGATCGCATCCTGCATCGCTTCACGCGTAAGGCCGAACTTGCGTAGCCGGTTCGAAGAAATCTCCACTGCATCCCGGTTGCCCACCGAAGCGTAGATGGCGATATGCAGCAGCTCCCAACCATTGCCGGCATGCCCGCTGCCTCCCTTGATGTCGCCGATAGGGTCAAGACCAAATCCCAAGGTGATGGGACGCGCGAGGCGCTGTGGCAGCGGAACCACCTCGACCGGTTGTTTGTCGGCCAAAGACCCGGTCGAGAGCGGCCGGCTCCGTTGCCGCGAGTCGGCATTCATCGTCTGGAAAGCGGCGCAGCAGATGGACGCAAACCCCAGCACAGTGCAGCCACTGATTCTAATGAGCATGCATGCCCTCAGGTCGTCACCCAGCGCTGCGCGTCTTGATTCACTTTGAGAGTTGCATCAAGGCGCGCGTGCTTCATTTTCAGATCGGCCATTAAGATCGGCCATAATGGCGTGGAGGCATTGCCTAGAACAATGCTCCCACGTCGATCTTGGTCCCAAGGAACTGCAGCGAGAAACATGCCGTCAAAGACGACCAAAGCCCTCTTGCCGCATTCGCCTCGTTGGAGAAACCGAGAGCGACATGAGACCTGACGATCGTCCTATCCACCGCCCCACCGCTGCGTGTAATCCCAGAACTCCCTCACCCCTTCCGGGCTGTCCGGGGAATTGCAACTATACGGATGCGCAGTGTCGATGTAGTTCGAGCAGTCGAGTGGCGCCGCCGCTGCAGGTGCCGCATTCATCAGCACTGCCGCCAATAGAATGCACAGATATCTGAGCATTGTTGCCTCCATTGATCGTGGCACATAGCTAGTGGGCTCTTGCGCCTTTGGATGCCGAGCCCTGCTCGGCAATTGCGGAGGACGTTATAGGCTTGCTCAAACCGAATCTGGCCATCTGACGCCAGTCATTTCCTGTCGGACCCGTCCCCCAACGTGGGCGTTAAAGGTTCACGAGGCTGACTAAACACTTCGCCGCCGGCAGCATTCGCCGTCATAGACACTTCGAGGGGAGCATGAGAAGGCATGACAAACGCTGTATTTTCGGTCGCCGAGAAGATATGTCGTGGCGCGATATGGCCAGACGCGAACGTTAAGGATCGATAATTTGCTCTTTGTGTATGGATATCAATGCAGAGGATACTGCCGTGAATTAGAATAAGCGAGTTCCGGTAGCGTTCTCGTCGCCAAGCTTTCCGACTTAATCTTTCAGCCGACGGCTTCTTATCCATACGCACTGTGCCTGCGGCCCAAGCCGCAAGAGCTTCAGAGGATGCCGGGCGGAGCCGAGAAAAGAGGTTCAGATGGGTACTAGCAAATTGATTCCGGCGGTGCTGTTCGCATTCGCCGCATGTTCCGCCAGTGCATCGTCAGCTTCCGCAATAACTCCGCATGACGCAGTCGTTCACGTCTCGACGAGTGCCTTGCTCCAAAATGTCGGAGATTATGACGGCTATTATGGCGATGACCGTGGCTGCTACGGGCATGGTGGCTGTTATGGGCCAAGTTACAGCCATTACAGCTCTGGATATTGGGGCGGGGATTATTATCCGCGATATCGGTACGAACATTTCCACGATTCAGGATATGGATGCAGGCGCGGCTATTCGTCCTACGGACGGTCTTATGGCGAATTTTATGGTGACGATGATTACGAAGACTATTGAAAACAGTACAGGTGCTTAGCCCGGCGACATCCATCCAGCCGGGTTTTTTCTGCCTACCGACTGCAGAGGTCGGCAATCGGGACCAACTGCAGCAACACCCGAAACCGCTCCGTTTCGCGGTACGACACCGCCCCGCGGAAGCTGCGGGGATACCCTCGCAAAATTCGGATTGGCAAGTACCCCCCGCGGCAGGTAACCGCCGGTTATGGCTCGGGCGTTTGAGTTCACTCCTTCGCGGTCGGCCTAATAAGGCTGCCCGGACCTGATTCACCAAGACATTCTCCGACATGCGTACGCAGAATGACAGCTGCCCGTTGTGCCGAAGCATTGGCGGTGCGCTCACTGTGCAGCGCGCTTGCCGACTGAGCTAAGCGGCGCCGCTCATTCTGAAGCCGCGCGGGCTGGTTCCGGCCATGCGCCGGAAAGCCCGCGAGAAATGAGATGGGTCCTCATAACCCACGGCATAGGCGATATCGATGATTTTGGCGCCGGGCTCCTCAAGCATTTCCATGGCCGCTTCGAAGCGCGTATTCTCGATGAGCTTGGAATAGGTCAAGCCGGACTGGGCCAAATTGCGCTGCAAGGTCCGCACGCTTGTTCCGGCGATCGCGGCCGCCAGATCGATGCTCGGATAACCGTCGGGCAGATAGGCTTTCAGTACGCGTTTCAGCGAGGTGGCAAAATCGTCGGCAAAGGCGACGAGGGGCTCTCCCCTTTCTATCGTTGCGAGAGCATTCGGTCGGATGCCGCCGTTCTGGCCTTTCCTGAGGCTGAGCATGTCCCTTGGCAGATCGATCCAGGACATCGCCTGATTGAACAGGAATTGCGTGTTTGGAAAGCGGTCGCCAGCGATTGTGCTGAAAGGCCCGCGCGAGCGAAGCGCGATCACTTTCGGGCTCCAATCGGGTCCGGCGAAGACCCTGACAACGGCGACGAACAGCAGCATGAAATGAAGCGTCATGAGCCGCAGTTCCTCATTGTCCAAAGAAACACGATGAATCTTGCACAGCTTGATTTCAGAGCCATCGGCAACCATCCAGGCCTCGACAACGCTGGACTCGAACCCCGCCCGCCGGGTGAAGATCTCCAGCGCTGCGCCGAGATTGGGCGCCGCTAAAATCGAGCGAAGCGTTGTCTGGCTGAGCAGTTTGATGGTCACCTGATCGCTTGCCCGCATTCCCAGATCACGAAGTCCTTCGCTTCGCTCGATATGGGAAAGGAACCGGACCGCCGGCACTAGGGGCAGACGCGTCTCGGGATGATCGCTGAGGGCAATCGGCAGCCGGAACTTCTGCAACACCCGATCGAAGCAGACCCCCTTGCTGTGCAGAAACTCGAGATAGGGCAGGAGATGGGCGGCTCTGAACGTCGGAACTGATTGGGCGCTCATACTTTTGATCTCGCACTGAAGCCTTTGGGGGAGTCTGATTTTTCCGCTATAATTCTCCTCGTACTGAGTATTTTAGTTATTGGAAAATTAAGTTCTGGCCATTTTGCGCCAAAATATGGTTAACACTCTCTTCTTCTTGAGAAAAATGTCTTACCGATCGGCGAACTATTGACAAAGCCTGATCGGCGCCCGAATTTCTGCAGTGAATTCAGTTCACTGACAAGATTATCTGTAGACTGGCAACAAGAGGTACGAACAGATTCCGGCGTGGCGGGCGTAAGCGTCGGGTATGATCCTGCGTCTACAGATCAATCCTGGCTTAGCCGTATACCTTTTCGCGAAACTGACGCGGGGTTTGTCCGGCAATACGGCGAAACGCCCGCGAAAAATGCGACGGATCCTGGTAACCGAGCGCGTACGCGATTTCGATGATTTTGAGATCGGGATTCTTCAATAATTCGACCGCGACCTCAAAGCGTGCATATTCAACGACCTTGGAGTAAGTCAGGCCTGCTCTCGCCAGATTGCGCTGCAGTGTGCGGACGCTCATGCGCATGATCTGGGCCGCGAAATCAAGATCCGGATACCCCTCAGATAAATGCGTTCTGAGAGCCCGTTTCAGCGCGTAGATGAACTCGGCCCCCTCCGATGCAGCACGGCTTATCGGCGCGGCGCCTTCGAGTGAAGACCCCTCTGTGGTTTCGGCGCCTCGGCCACGCAAGGCTAACAGGCTGGAAGGCAACTCGACCCATGACGATGTGTGATCGAAGAGGAAACGAGTGTTCGGAAAATAAACTGCCATAAATCCTCCCACGGGCGGCCAGAACTGGAATGCTATACGCTTAGGCCTCCATCGCATTCCCGCAAAGTGTCTTACGATAATCGTTAGATCGGTAAAGAAATCTAAATCAGAATATATATTTGTACTTGAGTACGATGCCGTACAGTTCTTCCTACGGATTCTGATATTAGAATCGCTGTTGACGATTGAATAAACCGCCGCGTGGTTTTCATGGGCCGTGGAACATACAAATCTCTCAATTGCAACCTTCAGCGTCGGCGCCGACCGAATTGACTGAAGAACGACCTCGTTAATGAGCTTGTTCTTCATTCGACCTATGATCCGAACTCCCTAACCTATTCCTATCTCTATCGCTTTTCTGCTACTGGTTTCAGGCCATTTCGCGCCATTTTGGACTGATCAGCATCTCGGAAGACGCTTTCATCGAACGGTCGGGTAACGCCGAGGATTTGCACAGGCGGGTGCATCCTCACCACTGAATGCGCTTTGCGATGAGGTCGGCACAATAGGGACATTGAACAAGCTTGAGCTAATGGACGTAGGCCTTGTGCTCCGAGACGTCAGATCTGGCGTGGGCGTCTGAAATTTGTCTCAGCGCAATAAGGCGGCGCGGTTGTCAGGCCTCCCCCAATTGGGGGATTTTCGGCTCACGGAAAATTTGCGACGCAGGACCGCCGGATCGCCCATGGTGGCGGAGCGAAGAAGGCGAGGCGAGTGAGGGGACCGGTTCCCCATGGACAAAAAATTGCCTGCACTCGGAGATAGATTGGCTTGCGTGACGAGGGCTGGCCGCCGACGCCGCGCGGAGCCTCGAGCCGGGAAACACCCGGCTGCCGGTCGGTGTTCATGCGCCAGCTTCGCTCTTCAGGCTCGATTCATCAATCGTGGAGCAATGATCGCCGACCGAGGCACTCCTTATTGAATTGACAAGCATTTTGGGCAACGGTGCCCGGGCGCTCCAAACAGCAGGACGCAGCAAAGCCGCCGGAGGCCGGCAAGGGTGTGGCGATCGCGCCGCCGGGGCAGAGCTGCAGGGATGCGCAACCCAAAACGAGACAAGAAAAACATGCTCAATCGCAAGGGGTCGATCTCGGCCGCAAGGCTGAAGACCATCATCTCCGAGACCCTCAAATCCGGTGATGCCACGCTGCGGTCGGCGGCTGCACGTCTTGGAACCAGCCCCCGCTCCTTGCAGCGCCAATTGGAGCTGCAGGAGATCACCTATTCCGATGTCGTCGACGAGGTTCGCTATGAGATCGCGCGAACGCTGCTGGTGAACACCGATCTGGGCATCGCCGGGGTCGGCGCGACGCTTGGCTATCGCGATCCCAGCAGCTTCAGCCGTGCCTTCATGCGCTGGTCCGGCACCTGTCCCAGAGACTATCGAGGCTCGCATGCGGCTCGGGGCCGATCCTGGCTCGAGCGTGGCGACGATCTCGACCACGCCGTCGGACATGACGGTGTCATCCAGTTGTCGGCGCGGTCGCCGCGCTCGTGACCCGCTGGGCATGAGCTCTTCCCCGCGCGCTGCGAGGAAGGCGGCGCTGGCTGCCTAGCCGTGCCGCATGCCGATACCAGCGGACGGCGGCAGCAACTTTTTCTGACCATCTGTGGCGTCCATCTCGCCGCAGCATCATCAGGCTGAGGGCGCCTACCTCCAGCGTCCTGCGCCAAGCGCAGTCGGTGAGCGGCATCCTCGTTGCCCGCCTGGCGTGAAATGGCCAGAACTTAGACCCGTGACTGGCGCACAATGACCACGGCTTAAAGCGCGCTGAAGAAATCGGGCAGGCGAAAGATCTGCAGGCAGAGTACATTCCGGCCTCAGGGACAGGGACGCGCGCTGTATCTGGCAACGAGAACTAAGAGAAAGTTGATGAGCGTCAGTTATCTATTCCCGCCCGATCTTCGCCGACCTGTTAGACCGGTTTCCGGTGCGAATTTCGCGGCCAGCGCAGCCAACGTGGCGAGCGTCGCGAGAATACGGACCTCGATTGGCCCTCTCGCATTTCTAAACGGAGTTCCAACAAGAGAAACGGTCCGCAGACTGTACGACCATCTGGATCTTATCCACGGCGTCGATGCCTTCCTTAAAGGTCTCTCGGGCGTTTGCTTGTATCGCCTTCTTGAAGCGCAGCGTCGCCTGACAGGCCCAGGGTCCGACACGCTGCGCATCTTCTTTAGGCCGGTATCATCCAAACTGCGCCTCGTGGCACCTAAGGCTTCCAGATATGATGCATGGACCTTTATCGACCTGGGAAACGATGGACCGACGATCATAGACCTTCCCCCAGCCATGCTGGGAGTAATTGGTGATATGTGGTCTCGCTCCGTCGAGGACCTTGGGCCGGCGGGACCCGACGCAGGTCGCGGCGGCAAATATCTGATCCTGCCTCCACACTATAAGGGGCGCGTTCCGCTGGGTTACACCGTGCTGCGGCCAAGAACCAACGGTATTTGGGCCTTTGTCCGCGGCCTGAGAGCTCGCGGCTCCAATGCTGCACCGGAGGACATGGCGAAGAAGCTTAAGATCTTCTCACTGGCCCAGATAGACTGCGCTCGTGCCGCCGAGCTGATCGATGGCTCGCAATTGGCAATAGAAGAAATTGGGCCAACCGACCACAGATTTTACCACGATCTGGATCAACTCGTGCAGGTAGAGCCATCCAGCTCACTTGAGAAGGACAGATGCAACCTTTTCGCATCGATCGGGATTATCAAAGGTAGGCCGTTTCGCCCGAATCTCCGTATGAAGAAGATCCTTATCGATGCAATCGCGATTGGCGGCGCTACCGCCCTTGCGATCAATCATCATTCGCGTAGTCTTGGCCATTCATTCGACCTCCCGCCGTTGACGGGGCACTGATTTCGACCATTGCCCTGGCTGGCACGCAATGGCCAGAAATACCGATAGCAAATCATAGACTATTCACTGTCTGAGACCGGCTTTATCACAGAGCAGGCTATCGCTCGGCAGTTGGTCTTCGAGTCTGCTACGTTGAGAGGAGATAAAACGATGAAGTTTCGGCCATTAATCGCGTGTGTTGCTCTGCTTTTGCCCCTTAACATCGCGCTTGCGCAATCATCCGATTCCGATGCCAGGGAATTCTTCCAGCGCCTTCAAGCAAATGGCGCATCATTCGAGAATCCCCAAATCAGCGATCAGAAATTCTGGGATGAGCTGAGAACCTGGGGCGCCAGCAACGAAAAACCGGTAACTTCGCAGCAGTTCGTCGACAGGCTCGCCGCTCAAGGGGTTCAGATCCCTAAGGATTTCGATCGCGAGAAATTTCTCGATGATCTGCGCGCTCACGGCGTCAAAATGCCGGTGACCGTCAAGGACAAATGATCAGCCTCAGGGAGGCGCGGCGAAACCTGTCTGAATACCGGGCTGCAACACTGCGGCGATCGTGCGGCCGATTCGAAGGGACGAGATATGCGAAGTCTCGTGTGTTTTTTGGCTTCCGTAGCCCTCCTTTCGGTTTCAGTCAGCACAGCCGCGGCTGCCAAGCCCTCCACATCATCACTCGTCCCCTCGACGTCATTTTCGCCGCTCGTGGCACAGGTGCTGCCGGCTGTCGTCACATTGCGCATCCTCGGCGAGCGCTATCGGCCAACAAGGCTGAAGCCCGGCGAACAACAGGTGAGGCCCAAAATGCAACCGTTTCAGGCCGGCGGCTCCGGCGTCGTATTCGACGCTGAGCGCGGGCTTATAGGCACGAACAACCATGTCGTCGACGGAGCTGTCTTGATCAGTATCGGCCTCCAAGATGGCCGGATTGGAAGGGCGACGCTCGTCGGGTCTGACCCCGCGACGGATATCGCAATCCTAAAGACTGATCTCCCGAACCTGAAGGCGCTGCCGATCGGCAATTCCGATCAGCTCGCTGTAGGTGATTTCATCGTCGCCGTCGGAAACCCCTTCGGGCTTGAAGGAACCGCAACTGCAGGCATCGTAAGCGGCCTGATGCGCTCCGATGTCGGTTATGAGATGTTCGAGAGCTTCATTCAGATCGACGCGGCCGTGAACCCCGGTAATTCGGGCGGTGCTCTCGTCAATATGAAAGGCGAACTGGTGGGCATTAACACTGCTGTAGCCGGCGGCCCCTCCGGCAACACCGGTATCGGCTTTGCCATTCCAATCGATATGGCCAAGAGAATCGGTCAGCAAATTCTCCGATACGGAGAGGTACGACGGGGAGTGTTAGGGCTAAAGACCAGCAATGTCACGCTTGAAGCCGCCAAGACTCTGGGCTTAGAAAACATACATGGCGCCCTGGTAACCCGCGTTGATCCTGCTTCACCTGCCGAACGCGCAGGGTTGAAAGTAAATGATCTTATCCTGAGCATAAACGGGGAGCCGATTAATTCGAACTCGAACTACCTGGCCTGGATAGGCACCTCAGCTATCGGGGACACGCTGGCGCTAGAGGTGTCGGACGGCAAAACAGTCAGAAAAGTGCCGCTCACCGTCTCCAGCGCGGCAATTGAGCCAAAACCCGTATCTGTGCCGAACGATGTGCCATTGATCGGTGGCCTTAAAGCAACCAATATTGGGCCCGGCTCGCCTCTCTATGGGAAAAAGCAAGGACCTCTCGTTACCGAAGTGCCTGCCCAAAGCCAAGCCGGCAAAACCGGACTTGTTCCAGGAGACGTCATTGTCTCCGTCGATGAAATGAAACTCGGCGACGTAGACAAACTTGTGAGCATGGCCGGGGCTGGAAAGCCCATCGAGCGAGTGCAGATCGATCGCGACGGCATCCCGTACTTTTCTGATATGCGCAAATGATTTTGCCTGTCTTGCGTTCTGTCGCTAACGGAGTTTAGCCTAGAAGCAGCTTAATGACGGAGCGCTCCAGTCATTCGCAAAGCATAAGCCGAACTTTTCACCTGGGTTTATTTGAGAGGCCAGACTGGGCAAGGGTTTTGGGTGACTTCGTCGCCACGGATGTGTCCATGTAATACGCTTGCGTTATCGTGCAAATCGGTTCATGGTCGCGGCCATGTTCATCGAACGGGTGCCAAATCGAACTTCGCCGCCGGCCATCCTCATTCGCGAGAGCTTTCGCGAAGGAAAGACGGTCAGAAAGCGCACGCTCGCCAACATCTCCAAGCTGCCAGAGCCGATGATTGCGGCGATCAGCCAGCTGATCAAGGGCGCCGAGATTGCCGCGCCGGTCACAGACGCTTTCGAGATCCGCCGGGCACTGTCGCATGGTCATGTCGCCGCGGTGCTCGGTATGATGCGCAAGACCGGCCTTGATGCTCTCGTCAAAGCGCGCACGAAAGAGGAACAGCGCTCGGCCGCCGGTAGCGTCGCGGATATGGTGGGAAATTGAAGGTTGCGTAGTCTCCGGGTGTTCAACCCAAAACGATTCCGGCGTTGAAGCGCCGGTGGAGACCACGCTATGCCAAACAATATCATAAACCTCGCGGACCAGCAGCCGGCGGCGACGGCGAGCGCCCAGCTTTTTGAGGATTGGTTCGATCCGATCGAAACCGCCGTGCGCGACCGTGTGCATGGTTTCATCCAGGCGATGATCGAGGCGGAACTCGATGAAGCGCTGTCGCGGACACGCTATGCCCGGAGCGCCAAAGCTTGCCCCGGTTCGCGATCAAAGACGCCGGATGGCGAAACCGCGGGTGACGGCCCGCTCCGGGGCCATCGCCATGGTCACCGCTCGCGGTCGCTGATGGGAACTTTCGGCGAGACACTGATCAGCGTCCCTCGGGCTCGGATCGAGACTCCGGATGGTAAGACAACGGAATGGCGTAGCAAGGTGCTGCCCGCCTACCAGCGGCGCACGAAAGCCGCCGACGCGCTGATTGCCGGCGCCTATCTGGCCGGGACCAACACGCGACGTGTCCGGCGAGCGCTTGGCGCGCTGTTCGGCGGCTCCGTGAGCAAGGATACGGTCAGCCGGGTCTGGCGGAAGGTGAAGACCGATTGGGAAAGCTGGAACCAGCGCTCGCTGACCGACGAACCCATCGTCCGGCTGATCCTGGATGGGACCGTCGTGCGCGTCCGTCTCGATAAGAAGGCCACGACGATTTGCCTTCTCGTCGTGCTCGGCATTGGCGCCGACGGCCAGAAAGTGTTGCTGGCAGTGAAGAATATGGGCGGCGAGACGGCGCAGGCCTGGCGGGTCGTGCTCGACGATCTGATCAAGCGCGGCCTGCGCAAGCCGGAATTCCTGATCGTCGATGGTGGCTCGGGGTTGGAGCGGGCGCTTGCCGAGCTCTGGAGCGATGTGCCCACCCAGCGCTGCACCGTGCATAAGCACCGCAATCTGCTCGCTCATGCACCAGAACGGCTGCGCGAGGAGGTTTCGGCAGATTACAATGACATGATCTATGCAACGTCGGCGGATGAAATCGAGAAGAAGCGTAAGGCGTTCCTGCGTAAATGGCGATTGCGCTGCCAGGCCGTCGCCGAGTGCCTGGAGGAAGCCGGCAACCGGTTGTTTACCTTCACCAGATTGCCGGTCAGCCAATGGAAAAGCGCGCGCACGACCAATGCGATCGAACGGCTGCACGAGGAATTCAAGCGCCGGATCAAAACGCAAACCGTGCTGCCTTCGGCCGAAACCGCGGCCATGATGTTCTGGGCGCTGGTCGCCTCCGGACAGATCAGTATGCGGAAAGTCGATGGCTGGAAGACGCTGGCTGTGAAGCCGGCCGATCTGCCAATTGACCTCGCCGCCTGATCCGCTACGTTCAGCCCGCCGGAGACCGCGCCAAATCAATTTCCAACATACATCGCGACGCTACCCGGCCGCCATCGTGCGGGCACTGATCGTCAATCGCGTCATCGCGCCGGGCTCGAAGCTTGCCTTCTGGCGCGCGCTCGAACCCGAGACGGCGGCATCGAGCCTGGCCAAGGCATGCGCGCTCGAGGACGTCGCCGAGCGAGAGGTTTATGCCGCGCTCGATTGGCTGCTCGAGCAGCAATCGCGCATCGAGACAGCGCTGGCCAAAAAGCATCTCAGGTCAAAATGCTTGTCTGATTTTGACAAGCAAAATCAGAAGGGCGGCGCGTTGGTTCTTTACGATGTTTCATCGAGCTATCTCGAAGGGCGGTGCTGCGAGTTGGCGCAGCATGGCTACTCCCGCGATCATCGCTCGGATCGCCCGCAAATTGTTTATGGGCTTTTGTGCGCCGCCGACGGCACTCCCGTGGCGATCGAGGTGT
Source organism: uncultured Alphaproteobacteria bacterium (assembly GCA_963798805.1). Lineage (GTDB taxonomy): Bacteria > Pseudomonadota > Alphaproteobacteria > Rhizobiales > Rhodomicrobiaceae > CAVZCK01. The sequence goes on along the minus strand of CAWCVC010000005.1, from coordinate 348,365 downwards.
TCGAGGGAAATACCAGCGATCCCAAAACGCTGACCGCGCAAGTCGACACACTGAAAAAGCGCTTCAAGCTCGCTCATGTCGTGCTCGTCGGAGATCGCGGCATGATCACCAGCGCGCGCATTGCCGAGGATCTGAAGCCGGCGGGGCTCGATTGGATCTCGTGCCTGAAGGCGCCGCAGATCCGCGATCTCCTCGCCGCCGGTCCGTTGCAGCTGTCGCTGTTCGACGAACGTGATCTGGCCGAAATCAGCGCCCCGACGCACTTCCCCGGAGAACGGTTGATCGCCTGCCGCAATCCACTGCTGGCCGACGAGCGGGCGCGCAAACGCAGCGCATTGCTGGAGGCAACGGAACGCAATCTGAAGCGCGTCGCCGAGGCCGTTCGACGGGCGCCGAAGAAACACACGGCGGCGGTCATCGGATTGAAAGTCGGCGCCGTGATCGACAAGCATAAGATGGCCAAGCATTTTGTGCTCGACATTGGCGATAGCCATCTCTCGTTTCGCCGCGACGAGGCGAAGATCGCGGCCGAGGCGACCCTCGACGGCATCTACGTGATCCGCACCAGCGTGCCCCAGGACAAGCTTTCCGCCGAGGATGCGGTCGGCGCCTACAAAAGTCTGGCGCAGGTAGAACGGGCTTTCCGTACAATGAAGGGCGTGGATTTGCAGATCCGTCCGATCCACCATTGGCTGGGACATCGCGTCAGGGCGCACGTGTTTCTGTGCATGCTGGCCTATTACGTCGAATTCCACATGCGCCGGGCGCTGGCGCCGATGCTGTTTGCCGAGCATGCGCCCGAGGCGCGTGAGCGCAAATCGATCGTCACTCCGCCCGAGCCCTCCGCCGCGACAATCCAGAAACGTACGCAGCGCCGAAGTGCCGACGGTCAGCCCGCGCTGACATGGCCTGACCTTCTCGCCCACCTCGCGACGCTGACGCTCAACGAGGTCGCCCTCCCGCTGCAAGGCACGGCCACCTTCGCACTGCTCGCGCGACCCACCGCCCTCCAGGAGAAAGCCTTCGCTCTTCTCGACCTGCCACTGCCCTGTGTCCAGTAGGCGGCCTTCGAGTTCATAAAAAACCGTTTCTGATCAATGGGCTGAAGTAAACCTAAGTGAAAAGTTCGGCCTAGAAGCAGCTTAAAGACGGAGCGCTCCAGTCATTCGCAAAGCATAAGGTACCGTTCGCCCTTGGCGGGGTGTCGGAGCGGAAGCCGTTGGTGCGTTCGGCTTTAGCGCCAGGAGCAATGACCGGCGTTATTCGAGTTGTGTTCGCCCGTCTGATTGTTTGGCGATGAAACGGGCGAGGCTCGGACCCGTAAGAAGGACGATGAGAAAGCGGGTGATCTGCATTGCCATGACGAAAGGCCGGTCGACCTTGCTCGATGCGGCAATGATTGCCACTGAATTGGCGCCGCCTGGGCTGGTAGCGAGATAAGCCGTCAGCGGATCGATACCTTCGGCGAAGACGAGCACGGCGGCGAAGAGGCCGCAGATCGCGGTCAAGACCACAATGGAACCAAGCACGCGCGGAAAAGCACGGGCAGCATGGGCGAGGATGGGCCGCGTGAAGCGCAGGCCGATCGTCCAGCCGATCAGCGCATAGCTCATGGCAAGCAGCCAGGACGGCAACTCGATCGTCATTCCCGCAGCATCCTGCAACACCACGCCGGCAAGGAACGGGACAATCAGCGGTCCGGCAGGAATGCCCAGGCGATGAGCCAGCATGGACCCGATTCCGGCAAGGGCGACCGTCTCCAAGAAGGGCAGCCAGGCGACCGGCGGGAACCAGACGATTTCAGGCAGCGGTGCGCCCGAGGCACCGGTCCAGATGCGTGAAACCAGCGTGGCGATGAGCGTGACACATGCAACGCGCAGATATTGCATGAAGGCGACCAGCCGCACGTCGGCGCCGAAAGCGTCGGCCATGATCACCATCGCCGATGCTGCGCCGGGCGCCGAGCCCCAGATGGCGGTGGTGCCGGGCAGCACCTGCCAGCGGGTCAAAAGCCAGCCGAGCGTTGCGGCGGCCAGGATGACCGAGATCACGCCTGCGAGGAACAGCGGCCAATTGCACAGGATTTCGCCAGTGATCGAAAGGGGGATGGCGCGCGCGATCATGCAGCCGACGACGCCTTGCGCAAGAAAGAAGGCGCGGGGAGGTATGCGCGCCGTCCCCTCCGCCATGGCGATCAGAATCCCCGCCAGCATTGGCCCAAGGAGGAGCGCCGCCGGCAAATGCAAAGCTTCGAATGCCAGGACCAGCGATACTGACAGGCACAGCAGGATAATCCATTGCGTGCCGATGCCGCGGTCGCGCAACGGCCAGGGGCGCAAGCTGTGCGGCCGGAAAGGTGAAAATGCCATCTCAACTGGCCACAACTCTGAGGATGCTGCCCGTTCGAACAAGAGGGCTTTGTGGGAGGATGTGCCTGAAAGCCATGATGCGCTGTTTCTCCGAGATGCTGCGCGAGCCTCCTCGAGACGAGCACGAAACCCGCCGGTGGGAAGCGAGCCAAGAATCTCGGACGAAAGCCGTCACTGATTACAAAAGTTTCGAACTCACCGGCAAGCGGGGATCCAAACATTCCATGCATTGGGTTGTTGCTTGGCTTTTGCCGAAGGAATGAATGCCCTGACGCCTGCTGGACGCGCGGGAACCGGCATTTTTCAGCTGTCGTTTTCATGAAGAGCCGCGGCTCCCAGACGAAGCGGGGCAGAAAGTCAGCATTCAACGATCGGTACCGAAATGAAAGCAGTGCGGATGCATGCCATCGGCGGTCCGGAGGTGCTTAGGACACTCCGAACAATAACTGCTACGAAAACCCTGGTTGTCTTGGTTTGATTGTGTAGTTCCATTCGGGATGGAAATCATCGCCTGTTATGTCGAGCCGCTCCATTTCGGCGTGACTGACCTTGATGCCCTTCTCATAGGTGCGGGTATCGAGCGCACATTCGACCTTCAGTCCAGCCTTTGTCGTCGTGGCGCCAATCAGCTCGACGATTGCGAGACGATCCGTTAGCGGACGGCCACGCCAGTTCTGCGTGATGTAGCAAAACATGCGGTGCTCGATCTTATTCCATTTGGACGTGCCCGGCGGATAGTGGTGGACGTGGAGCACGAGCCCAGTCTCGTCGGCAAACTTCTGCAACTCGACCTTCCAGAGTCGCACGCGCGCGCCGTTCGAGCCGCCGCAGTCCGCCGTGATCGTCAGCTCTTGCGCCTTTGGATAGCGCTGACGTCCCATCCGTCCGAGCCAGCTGCGGATCGCCTCGACGGCGAACTCGGCCGTGTCGCTGGTGATCCCGACACTGACGAATCCGGCATTGGCCGCCACGTCATAGACGCCGTAAGGCACCGCTTTGCCGAGCTCCTTGTCGACGAAATCGTGCACGTTCACACGCTGCGGGTTGCCCTTGGGCCGATAGTCGGAACCACCATTCTTGAAGTTGCCGACCAGCTCTTTCTTCTTCGTATCGACCGAGATGACCGGTTGTCCGGCTGCCTGCGCCGCAACGACCTTCATGTTGATGTGCTCGAACTGTGCGTTGCGGTCGGGATGCCTTGCGCCTTCATCCGCCTTGCGATTGTGCTGGCGCGAGAAGCCGAGCTTCACCAGCTCCTTGCGCACGGTATCGGCGCTGATCGGGTGCCCCATCGCCGTCAACGTCTCGGCCAGCTTGTCCATGCTCTTCGACACCCAGATCAGAGGCCGTATAGGATCGCCGAGGGTTGCAGGCTCGACAAGGCGCTTGAGCTCGGGCACAAGCTCTGGATCCGTTTCGGCAACGGCCCGGCGTCCGCCACCGCAGCGACGAACCTGCCCCTTCGCCAACGGCTTCGCATCGAGATCGTCCTCGCCGCGATTGATCGTCGAGCGGGCGAGCCCGGTGATCCGCGCGACAACCGCAAGACCGCCCCAGCCGGCGGTCCGCACCTCGGCCGCTGCGAACAGGCGCCGCCCCCGCTCGTCGAGCCGGATGCCGACCGTGTCCCAGCGATATTGAATGGCGTCCTCGTCGATCATGCAACCGACATACCCTTGTTCGCCCAGATCCGGAATCCCAGCAGGCTGAGTCACACCGTCGCACGTACACGGATCGCGATTTAGTTATTGTTCGAGATGTCCTTAGGATCGACGAGATCCCGACGCCCGAGCCGCCGCCGCCGCTCGCGCACATGGTCTGCTGAATAATTCGGTCCGCTCGGATGTTAAGAAACGGCGTGACTGTCGCGCGAACGACCAGCCTCGGGCCGCGTCATGTCGGACCGGCTAGAGGCCGAGCTTTCGGATCCGACCGATGAGACAGCATCATGAAAACTGCTGACGAAATTATTGCCGAGCTTGCTGAAGATGACATTTCAGTGCTCATTTCGACCAACGATGAAGCTCACCCCCATTGGAGCCTGCACGTCGAGCGCGACTTGGATGACGGCTGTCTGCAAATCGCGCTTATGCAAGACAGCGCGGGCGGCGACCTGTTCGCTGGCAGAATTATACTCATCCGTGATCGCGAGGCGATCCGCCGGCTGGCTCAGGCTGCAATGGTTGCGGCCGAAATTCTCGATCAACAGGAACATAAAGGAGGAAACGCGGCCGGATACCTGTCGTGACTTCCGCTAGAATTGAACCGACCGGTGGCCGATGAGAATGCAGGGCCGGCGCGCGTCTCAAAATCGAGCTATCGCGACTTAGCCTTGGTCGGCGAACTGACGCCAGAAGTCGAGCTGCGCATCAAGTGACTGAGTGCTATAGCCATCGCCCGAATAATGTCTCGGAGCGGCCGAAGCCACCGAAGCGGTGCCGAGGATGGCGAGCGCAATAATCGGGGGGCGTAGGAATTTTCTCATGATGATCACCTGTCGTTATCGTTCATTCACGGAGCCGATTTCGGCTCTATGACATGAGAGATATGGAGCGGTCATTCGGATGAAAGAGCCGTTCAGCGACGCGTGATCGGATTTGACGGCGGTGTGAAAGGAGCCTGCGGCATCCGGTGGATGCCCGTCGCCTTCTGATCCAAATCCCGCCGGCGGTGTTGGATCAGTTTCGGCCTCCGCGTGTCGACTCATCCGAATACGTAAGCCTGCGCTCCAACCTCGAATCGAGACCGCCGGCTGCAACAACAAAATCATTTCAGATGATAGTCATGGTGAGTTTGCCTGTCGATGATAGAGGCGGCACCGGAGCCCGGGCGGCGAAAGCACGCGAGGGGGACGGCTGCTGACGCCGGCTCCCCGTGTCGCTTGCAAGGAGTGCGTCGACTTAGGCCTGGTTCGTCTGAGCGCCATTGCTCTCCAAAGCATCCGCGTCGCTTTCTTCTCATAAGGCTTCTCCGCGGACGCAAGACAGAGCGCGCATGGCACTTTAGATGGGGGTGAAAGTTCGGGCATGCGAATGCTGCGCGATGCGTATAACGCCGGGCATCATGACGGGGCTGGTGGAAGAGCGGGTGGCGTCGGTCTGACCGTTTTTCAGGTCATGCCGCGCAACATGTATTTCGGGGCGTCGCGCGCGACATCGATCGATCTATGCGTGCGCGATCTCGTCAGCGCGAGCCGGTTGCAGAGCGCCACCCGGATCTTTGCCGAACAAGTTGACGATGTTTTCCCGGGGTTCAATGTTGATCGCTTGCCGAGAGGGAAGGCGGCTGCGACTTTTACCCGCGCCAATTCGGTTGCCCGCGCGGCTCTTTGCGACCGCCCGGACCTCATTGTCGTGCAACAGCATCTGCCGACCGCGGCGGCGATCGCGCGGAGACTGCCCCGCGTCAAAATTGTTCTTCATACGCACAGTTTCCAGAAAGGCTACAATGCCGGCGGCGGTGTGAACGAAGTCATTCACCGAACGCTGAGAAGACGCCGCTACCAGCAACTCGCCGGCATCATCCATGTCAGCAAGGCGTGTGCGCAAGCCTTCGCCGACGCCTGGCCGGAGATCGATCTTCCAAGCGTCGTGGTCAATAACGGGCTGGAATTCAGCGCCTGGCGGCCGGCGCAGGACCGTTCTAAGGAAATTGTCTATGTCGGGCGTTGTGCACCCGAGAAGGGTGTACTCGAAGCGGCGCGTGCCGCGGCTATGGTGCTGCCGCAGTTTCGCGATTGGCAGCTTCGCTTCATTCTCTCCAATGTTGAAGTACACCCGGATTATTTCCGCAGTGTACGGACGGCACTTTCGTCCCTCGGCGGGCGGGCCGCCATCGAGGTGCAGCGCCCGTTCAGCGAAATCAAGACGGCTTTCGAGCGTGCCGCCATCGCCCTTGTCCCGTCTAAATGGATCGAGCCGTTTGGACGCACCGCGCTCGAGGCGCATGCCGGCGCGGCTGCGGTGATCAGTTCCGGAACGGGCGGCCTTATGGAAATCAGCGGGGACACGGCGCTCATGCTGCCGGCCGTGACGCCGGGAGCGATTGCCGCGGCGATCAAAAAGGTGATCCGGGACGACCGTTTGCGTTGCGAGCTCGCCCGCGCCGGGCGTGAGCGAACGCAAGCTCGCTTTGACATCCATCTCCAGGCTGCGCGGCTGGACGCGTTTTGCAAAAGCGTCGCATCCGTGGCCTGAAGACTTCTGGGCCTTCAAATCTTGAAATGGCATACGAATCCGCCGAGGCACAAAGATCTCGCTAGGCGCTGCGGAATATGTGCTGCCGGACACGTGCGCGCTGGTGAACGTTAACGCAACAGATGAATATGATTACCTCATTTATCCAACCAGGCGCGATCGATATATCGGTTATTCTAAATATCCATCGTGAAGCGCTCTATTTGCGTCGAACACTATTGTCGATAGTCGCAGCCTCCCGACATTCTACACAATCTGGTTATTCTTCAGAGTTGGTCGCGGTCTTCGATTGTTCTGACGACGACACAAGGAACGTGTTTGATGAGTGCGACCTAACCCGGTTTATTCATGGCGGTTCCGGTTTGGCTGAGTTCCGCGTCGCGTGTTGGTGATTTCCGGATTGTGAGCATGCAGACGCACATCGCTTTGAGAGCGGCCGGTGGCATGGCGCATTTTCGGGTTGACGGGGACGGGTGCAGTCGGGGGCATCGGCGCCCCGCCGGTCAGGTAACCAGACGTGGCAGGCGTCCGAGAACGGTTCGCAGGATCGCTTGATAGGGACACGCCGTCGGCAAGTGAAGGCGGATCTGCGTTTTCATCTCGACCACACGCGCGGCGATCTTGACGAGCCTCAGGCGCAAGGTATCGAACTGCGCCACGCGCCAGGCCGAGCGCTTCGGCATCGCGGTGCGCAAGGCCCAAAGCAGCCAATAGGCGCCGGCATGCAGGAACAGGCGGAACTGGTTGGCGGTCGCCTTGCTGCAGGACGTTCGGTCGGCGGCGATATGGGTTTTCCAGGATTTGATATGATTTTCCGCACGGCCTCGGCGGCAATAGACGTCCTGGTAAAGCGTCTTTGCCTTGCCGCCTGCGAGATTGGTGACGATGAACCGCGTATCGGTTCCCTCCTCGCCAGCCTCGACACGCGCTATGATGCGCTCGACGCGGCTCCAGCTTGCGGCGCCGTCGTAGAACTCCTTGAAGCGTCGCAGCTTGGCCGTCTTCGCGCCGGCCTCAAAGCGCGCCTGGGTGCTGACCTCCAACGCTTCGACATGGCGGCGCAGGGTGGTGGTCGGGGCAACGCCGAAGATGAAGTCGAGGCCGTTCGCCCGGCAGAAATCGATCACCTCGGGGCAGCAGTAGTGGCTGTCGGCGCGGATCAGAATTTGCGTGGCGGGCCAGTTGGCCCGGATCGCCCTCAGCAGACGGCGGAGGAACTTGGCGATTTCCACGCCCTTGGGACGCTTGGCCGGACGTAGCATGGCGGTCACGAACCGTCCGTCGCCGTCGAACACAATAATCGGCTGGAAACCGTATTCGTCGTAATGGGCATTGAACAAGCGAAGCTGCTGCCCGCCGTGCAGGGCATCGAAGGTGTCGTCGAGATCGAGCACAATGCGCTTCGGTACCCGGGCATAGGACGCGCAATAGAGATCGACGAGCGCCTGCCCCATGAGCCTGAGCGAACGAAGATCGGGCCAATTCTCCAGGCGCGAGAGGGTCGGCTGCGAAGCCGGGTCGGGGCTGGAAGGCAGAACCCCCTGTCCCAGCTTGAACGCAGGATCGGATCGCAGGGCCGAGGCATCGTTGCCGTCCTCATAGCCGGAAGCGATCATCAGCATGCGGAACCGGATCATGTCGGCGACGCCGTGAACCACTTGGGCTGGGGCTCGCGGATCGTTGAGACAGCTGGCCACCCGCTCGGCGATGCGAAGGCGTTGCTCGATTTCCCGCAGCACCAGCACCCCTGCATCTGATGACATTTGCCCGCCGTCAAAGCGCGCTACAACAGACTTGCCAAGAACCGGTGACAGGCCTGGCAGGCAGCATAGGATTGTCCATGGCGGATGGGCTCCCTTGAAAATCGCGCGGATCGGCTTCAGCAACCAAATCCTACGCGAGGTCAAAGGGTTAAGCTACATCCGCCAAACCGCCATGAATTTTCCGGGCTAAGTGCGTTCAAAAATGTTTGCCGTCTTGAAGTCGATAATGGGGATCTGGGAGCTTCACGGAATGACGGCGTTAACGCGGCGAGCGGCCAGTTTGTGGCGTTGGCAGATGCGGACGATCTGGTGTCGGCTAACATGTATTCGATGATGGCCCGGAGTGTCATCGAAAGCGAACAAGGTGCGTTGATCGTCCCAGAATATTGCGTCAGTTTTGGAAATAAATACCATATTTGCAAATATTATCCTCTAGCGAATATCGGAGAATTGACTTTTTTTGCTACTCATCCATTCGTATCATGTGTATTCGGCAATCATTCAACGTTCAGAAACGCTTTGTTCAGCGGTTGCGATAGGATATATTCCCATGAAGATTGGCATTTTAACGCTCAATGCATCGCGAAAGGGATTGATATTAAGATTGCCCAAGGCACGGCAAAGTTCGCGCTTAGCCGATCTTATTCAGCCGCAGTTAGAAATTGCGCTGGCGAATGTGGCGCAAGGCATTGAACTTGCGTAGGAAATGGGTGTCGCAGCCATCCTATGCGCGCCGCAGCGCAGAGCCACACCCGCCATGACCGACGATAGCCCGCTCACCGTTCCCTATCCAGCCGTGTCGCGCAAGAAAGTCACAGCTGCCTTCGATGGCGGTCGTCTCTCCTCCGACAGCGGCGTCATGCTGCTCGCGCTTGCCGAGCGTCGGCGGGCTCTCTCCCAAACTCTCGCTGCTTTGATCGCCGACCGGCGCGATCGGGCGCATATTACGCACACAGTTGAGGACATACTGAAAGGGCGCATGTTGGCGATCGCCTGCGGCTACGCGGATGGCAATGACTTCGACTGGCTGCGCTGCGATGCCGCCTTCAAGCTTGCCTGCGGGCGGCTGCCCGACACGGGCAATGATCTATGCTCGCAGCCGACCATCTCGCGCTGGGAGAACGCGCCGACGCTGAAGGAGATCATCCGCCTGACCTATGCGCTCGTCGACATCTGGTGCCGGAGCTACAAGATGCCGCCGGCATCGGTGGTGCTGGACATCGATGACACGCTCGACGTGGTGCACGGTCATCAGAAACTGTCGGAATGGAACGCCCATTACGACGAGCGCTGCTTTCTGCCGATCCACATCTATGAGACAGCGACGGGCCGCCCGGTCACCATGATCCTGCGTCCGGGCAAGACGCCCTCAGGCAAGGAAGTCCGTGGATTACTGCGCCGTCTGATCAATCGCATTCGCCGGCATTGGTCCGATACGCGCATCACCATTCGTGGCGATAGTCACTACGGCCGAGAAGAAGTTATGAGCTGGTGTGAGGCCAATGGCATCGACTATGTCTTCGGCTTTGCTGGCAATACCGTGCTCGACCGCTTGGTCGAACCGGAGGCCGATGATATCCGGACGCGCCGCGCCGAGGAGCAACTTGCCGTTCTGCGCGGCTTCGCCGAAACGCGCTATGCGGCAAAATCCTGGGCCAGGGAGCGCCGTGTTGTGGCACGTATCGAGGCGAGCGCCAGTCATGAGGACGACATGCTCCGCCGCGGGCTCGACATCCGCTATGCCGTCACCTCGCTGGCGAAAGGCAACGCCGAGCACATCTATGCGACCCTCTACTGCGAGAGGGGACAGGCAGAGAATCTGATCAAGCAACATAAAGCGCAACTCGCATCCGATCGCACCAGCTGCCGATCGCCGCTTGCTAATCAGATGCGGCTCATTCTGCACACCGCCGCCTATTGGCTGATGCTCGATGTGCGCGATTGCGTGCCGTCCTGGCATCCTTTGCGGCAAAGCGAGTTCGCCAGCATTCGCCTGCGCCTGCTGAAAATCGCCGGACGTTTCGTCGAGACCGCGAGCCGCATCCGTGTGGCACTCGCCTCGTGCTGCCCGGAGGCCGAGCTGTTCAGCCTCGTTGCCTTCCGGCTGCAATCGTCCGGGCCATGAATGGTGGGGCATGACCGCCCCAGGAGCCCGGACCATCCACCTTCAGCGCGTCGACAGCGTACTCGAGCCGATCAGCCTGCCGGACGTGTCCGCACAGGACGGATCACCTCGCCCAGCAAGAACGGAAAGAAGATAGCCTGCTCGGACGCATAAGAACGGTTAGGACTTGGCGTGGAATGCGAAACACAGGTCGCGGCATGTGATGATTGGGGCGTAGCTAGTGCACTGACTCATTCAGATGGTGCAGGCAGGCGCTTGAGTTTGCCGAAAATTTCTTTGGCGGATTTCGTCCAGACAAAGGGCTTGGGGTGACCGTTGTGATCGCGGATGTAGCGGCGGATGGCATCTTCCAATTCGGCGATGGATTTGAAGACGCCGCGACGGATGCGCCTTCGGGTGATGACTGAGAAGAAGCCCTCGACGGCGTTGAGCCAGAGCCTGTCCCCGCGAAGGCGGGGAATGCGGATGTGGGCGTGAAGTGGAAGACCCAGCGCGGATTGTCGGCCAGCCATTGCTTGACCTTGGGATGCTTGTGGGTGGCGTAATTGTCGAGGATGGCATGGATGACCTTTCCCGCCGGAACGGCGCGCTCCACCGCATTGAGGAACTTGATAAACTCCTGATGCCGGTGCTTTTGCATGCAACGCCCCAACACGGTGCCATCGAGAATATTGAGCGCGGCGAACAGGGTGGTGGTGCCATTCCGCTTATAATCGTGGGTCATGGTTGCGCATTTGCCGGGCTTCAGCGGAAGGCCGGGTTGCGTGCGATCGAGCGCCTGAATCTGGCTTTTCTCATCGATGGACAGCACCACGGCATGACAGGGCGGCTCCATGTACAGGCCGACGACATCCTCCACTTTCGCGGCAAAGGCGGGATCGTTGGACATCTTGAAGGTGCGTAAGCGGTGAGGTTGAAGGCGATGCCCATCCCAGATGCGTTGCACCGTCCGCAAGCTGACGCCGACAGCCTTGGCGACCGCCCGGCCGGTCCAATGCGTCGCGTTATGGGGTGGCTCGGAGCATGGCAGCGCCAGCACCCTGGCCACGGTCTCCAACTGAACAGGGGCTTTACCCGGCTTGCGCGTCTTGTCCCGCAAGAGGCCATCCACCCCTTGCTCGGCATATCGCAACTGCCAGCGCCACACCGCCGGGCGACTGCCACCGATCTGCCTCGCCACCTCCAGAACGGGCAGCCTGTCTGCCGAAAGAAGAACGATCCGTGCCCGCTGAACGTGCTTCTGCGCGCTGTTGCGATCCTCAATAACCGCCGCCAAACGCGCGCGGTCCTCAGAGGCGATGATGATGCTGACGGTTTGTGCCATATCAGCAGAATCGCACGAACTAGGCCGCGTGTGAATCCTCTGTTTGCGTCAGTGCACTAGCAGCCTGTCGGGCTTAACGGCGGCGTCTGTTGCGAGGTAGGGTATCGTGATTGATTCTCCATTGCCTTGGGAGCCGGCGCTGATGAGCAACTTCCGCCTGATTGATCGCCAGACCGGTTTTCTGTTGCCGCCCTCGGTGGACGACTGGCTTCCGGAGAAGCACCTGGCTCGTTTTATTGTCGAGTTGATCGACAGCCTGGACGTCTCGGCCATGAGCGGCGTTTATCGTGGCTCGGGTTCGGCGAGTTACCACCCGCGGCTTTTGCTGGGTATTCTGGTTTACGGCTACGCCACGGGTGTGTTTTCCAGCCGCAAGCTGGAGCGGGCGACCTATGACTCGGTGGCGTTCCGCTTCATCGCTGCCAACGATCACCCTGATCATGACACCATCGCCACCTTTCGCCGGCGTTTTCTGAAGCAGATCGAGGGGCTGTTCGTGCAGATTCTGCTGCTGGCGCGCGAGATGGGCCTACTGAGGATGGGGACGGTGGCGCTTGACGGCACGAAAATCCATGCCAACGCCAGCAAGCACAGCGCGCTTTCCTACGAGCATGCTGGCAGGATCGAGGCGCAATTGAAGGCCGAAGTGGCCGAGTTGCTGGCCAAGGCCGAGGCGGCGGATCAGTCGGCCATTCCCGACGGCTTGTCGATCCCCGATGAACTTGCCCGGCGCGAGGAGCGGCTGCAAAAGCTCAGCGGGGCCCGTGCCAAGATCGAGGCGCGCGCCAAGGAGCGTTTCGAGCGGGAGCAGGCCGAACATCAGGCCAAGCTTGCAGCGCGCGAGGCCAAAGTGAAGGCCACAGACAAAAAGCCCGGCGGCAAGCCGCTCGAGCCGCCGGCGGAAGGGCCGCGACCAACCGATCAGATCAATCTGACGGATGAAGAGTCCCGCATCATGCCGATTTCCGGCGGCGGTTTCGAGCAATGCTACAATGCTCAGGCCGTGGTCGCCGAAGGCAGTCTGCTGGTCGTCGCCACCGACGTGGTTCAGGCGCCCAATGACAAGCAGCAGCTTGAGCCGATGCTGGCGAAAATCAACGCCTTGCCCGAAAATCTGGGCAAGGCCGACATCATGCTCGGCGACAACGGCTATTTCAGCGCGGCCAATGTGAAGGCCTGTGTGGCGGCGGGGCTGGAGCCGCTGCTCGCTTTGGCCCGGGATGCCCATCATCGATCCCTCGGTGAGCGCTTCGCCGATGCACCACCCGCGCCAGAAAATCCAACGCCCGTCGAGGCCATGGCCTACCGTCTGCGGACGCCTGAAGGCAAAAAGCTCTACGCCCTGCGCAAACACACACCCGAGCCGGTGTTCGGCATCATCAAATCGGTGCTCGGATTTTGGACTTGCCCCGGTTTCGTAGAGAGTTGAGGGCTTGGCATCAGCGTATTCGGTTTGACGGCATTTTGTCCTCCTTTTCGGTCGCATCTTTTTGTTCGGCCTGGATCATCTTTTCATCCCGGCCTGCAGATTCTGACGGCTGTCGGGAGAAGCGGCGGTCACGGATGGCCGGCAGGCCGACGATGCGGCTTGGCCCGGCGTTTCCAGGCCGTCCTTGACGGACGCGAGCACGACGGCAGGCTCGTGTGCGCCGGGATCGAGAGCTCTTGTCTCGAACGCCGCCGGCGAGAGATAGCCGAGCGAGGAATGGCGCCGGCGCGGATTGTAAAAGCCTTCGATGAACTCGAAGATGGCGATGCGCGCCTCGGCGTGGGTCTTGAACCGCCGCCGGTCGAGCAACTCACATTCGAGGGTGGCGAAGAAGCTTTCCGCCATCGCATTGTCATAGGCATCGCCGACTGAGCCCATCGATGGACGGACGCCCGCTTCCCGGCAGCGCTTGCCGAAAGCAAGAGACGTGTACTGAGAGCCTTGATCGGAGTGGTGGATCACGCCGATCGGACGCCGCCGCCATAGCGCCATATCGAGCGCATCCAACACGATCTTGGCGTGCAAGCTGGCTGCCATCGGAGCGAACGTTTATCGTGAGCGACAAGCGCTCACTTGGCCGACGATCCGTCGGCTGAAGGCATCGAGAACGACGGCGAGATAGAGGAACCCCGACCAGGTCGGACAATATGTAATATCGGCCACCCACAATACGTTAGGCCGGTCTGCCGTGAAGTTGCGGTCAACCAGATCGGGCGCCTGACGGCCGCCGCCCTTCACAGTCGTCGTCACGAAGCGACGACGGCTGACGCCGGCGAGCGCCGCTGCGCGCATCAAGCGGGCCACGCGCTTGCGGCCAACGCATATCCCCTGTTCGGCGAGTTCGGCCTGAATGCGCGGGACGCCATACGTGCCCTGCGAGCCAGCATGCGCCGTGCGGATCCTGGCGGTCAGAGCCGCATCGGCCTGGCGACGCCTGGATGGCGGACGCTTGGTCGAAGCGTAAAAGCCGCTGGCGGAGACACCCAGCAGACGGCTCATGGCAGTGATCGGATAAACGGCCCGGTTCGCGCTCATGAATTGGAACCCTTCGGTGGGATCACATCGGTCTCCCGAGCAAACCAGGCCGCGGCTTTTGAGAGGATTTCGCGCTCCAGCTTGAGCTGCTTGTTCTCCCGGCGCAGCCGGTTCAACTCCTCGCGCTCGGCCGTCGTCAGGCCATCCTCGCGCCGACCTTCGTCGCGGTCAGCCTGCGCAACCCAATTGCGGATCGCCTGAGCCGATGGGTCAAATTCCTTGGCAAGCTCATTCGGCGTTCGTCCGGATCGGACCAGCTCGATCATTCGTTGCCGGAATTCCGGCGGGTAAGGCGGCTGTGTCTTTGGCATCGTGAACTCCTGAAACGCAAATGTTCGGATGTCCACGAAACCGGGGCAACTTCATGGAACGTGAAACGGATGTTTGCCCTGAAAGCTGCTTGATGCGCAGCGTCATTGCCGTCGGACTGATGAAAAGACAAACGTCAGTCCGACAGACTGCTAGGGATCAATGGCCCTCATTATTTGCCATAACGAGCCATCGCAGGGTCCGTCCAGGATGGATGCGCAATGACAACGCAAGTGTCTTTATGAACTCTATTGGGGTGCGTCTCCGGGCTGCATGCCGGCAAAGGGCCACCAAAACTCGCTGCCTGGACTTCTGCCCGTCCCCCATGGGATGCCGCGATAGGTAACGCAGCGTATCCCTCATATCATCGCGTGAAAGGAGAGCCTCGGGCTCGAATAGGACGCACTCGGCATGATCGAAGGCGCGGACGCTCTCGCAAACACAATTCGGGCAGCCGAGGCCCCGGCATCTCTGACGGGGCGCGCCTTTCTCGAAACAGAAATAACGTCCGATCGGATCTTCCCGCCCTTGTCGCCGCTCAATCGCGGCCAGTAATGCAAGATTGCGAGACAATCGCTGCGACCACTCCTTCAGTTCGGAAATCTGCGCGGCATGGACGCGGTAAAGCACAAGTGCATCCGGCAGATTGGCCAGCGAATAGCGCTCCGACATACGCAGCCAAAGATCGTAATCCTCGGCATAGACGAGGTGATTGCGATAGCCGCCGATCTCCTGGAGGGCCGCTTTCCTCATCACAACGGTCGGATGTCTCAAGCAGCACCCTCTGAGGAGCATCCTAGCGATGGCCTCCGGACTCTCTGGGAGAGACATCTTTTCCGCCGTCGGCGCGCCGTGCTCGTCTATGAATTGAAGCTGAGTTCCGACAGCGGCAACAGCCGGATGGTCGGACAGACATACATATTGACGCCGAAGCCGATCGGGCAAGCACACATCATCGGCGTCCATTCGTGCGATCAGTTCGCCCGATGCGCTCGCAACGCCATGATTGAGCGCGTCAACTAGCCCAGCACCAGCATTTCGCAGAACCTTGAGCCGCGCATCAGACTGAAACTGAGAAATAATCGATATAGTTGTATCAGATGAGCCATCGTCAACAACCAGCAGCTCGAAATCGGTGAAGGTCTGGGAGAGAACGCTTCTTATAGACTCGAATATGAACCGCTCGCAATTTCTGACCGGCATAATGACCGAAATGCGGGGTGATCGCATATCAACTTGAAACCTTTGTCGGTTTTTTCAGAGAAATGTCGTGACTGTTACGTCAGGATCGTATCTCCGATCAATGGATCGGAGATTAGATGAACCAACTCCTGTTAGCAACAAGGGAGGTGGTTGTTTCCAAGAATTTCGCGTTGTCTCCATAACGCTGTCAAATAATGCATAATATTGATGCAATCGATGGTTGTGTATTTAGGCAACCGTTGTAGCAAAACCAAACGTTGTCTTTTGATAATCACGCGCAGTCTTATCGTGCAATGACTCGTAGTATTCGCTACGCTACGCGACTCAACCCGGCCCCGAGGCTTGCGCAAGCGTTCATCATCGGGCGGGAGAGTTGGAAATCACCGATGTCAACAGCGCCTCTTCGCGGGGGGCAATCTCTATGTTGAACAGATGGGACGCGGCTATGCACGGCTTGACACCGGCACGCATGACTCGCTGCTGATGGCGGAATATCGAATAGCCGGAACTGATAGACGATGGCGAAATCGGAGCGATCAGGGCCGCTTCAACCGATCTCAATACGCCATTGCCGAGCGCGATGCCGAAAGACGCCGCGGTCTCATTCACGTCATACGTATCGTGCAGCGCAAGGCGAGCGAGAAACCGACGGCGATGAGCGGACCAGCCCGCACGCTGTCGGGGAGCTTCTGCTGCTGAATGTCGGCCAGCAGCGTGGTGACGGACTCGATCATGGCGGACCTGATGAGGCGATGGCCGGTGAGGCTATCTACGATCTCAGCGGCGAAATCCTGCGCGTTAGTCGGAGTGAGAGAGCATCAGCGATAGGGCGTAACCCCTCACCCAACTCTCTCCAGAGCGAGCGGGGAGACTACTCAGTAGCGCGTGACCGTGCCCGAGCGGGAAAGCGAGCCGTGGGGCCGGCCAGGTCTCGTCACGCGCCAAAGGGTTGTAAAATCTGTCGTCATGGCGATAAGCCGATCGCGGATCGCATCATCGAGGGCGACTTGGTCTTCCTGCCGCCCCCGCTCTCTTTCCTCTTGCGCCTTGGCCAGTGCGCGCAGCTTGTCGTTCCATTCGCGCTCGAGCGTATCGGCGACAAGACGGTTGTTCGGATCGACGAGCATAAATCGCCGCTGCGCGAGATCCGCTTCGATCTGAGCGCGCTCGACGGCGCGAAGACGGAGCCGATCGGCCTCGGCGTGCCGCGCTTCGATCTCTCCTCGGATCTCCAGGGCCAGCTCGACTGCGGCAGGCGTCATCCGATCGGTGATCAATTTGCCGGTCGCCTCGTCGACGGGCACATCGGCAATCGACTGGCAGTTCGGCTCACCGTGAGCGCCGTGTGCACGGTCGCAGACGTACCAAGCCTCCAGCCGACCGCGCCGAGCGGCATATCGAACCCGGAGATGCCGGCCGCAACGGCCACATACCGCCCGCCCTTGCAGCAAGGCCGTCCCTTCTCGCGGCGGCGAGGCTCGTGCGACTTCGTATCCCCGGCCATTGGTCTTGAGGGTCTTGAGATTCTGCTGAAACTGCTCCCAGGTGATGTAGCCGGGGTGGGCGTTCGGGATGCAGGCGAGCCAGTCACTGCACTCGCGGGCGCGCAACAACTTCTTCCCGTCGACTGCCCGCCGATATTGCCGCCGGCCATAGACGTAGGTGCCCGCATAGCGTGGATTGTTCAGCGTTCGGATCGTGGTCGATATGGTCAGCGGCTGAAAAACCGTCAGCTTTTGGTCGCGGATACGGGACGGAAAGCGAAGTCCCTCCTTGCGAAAGGCCTTGACTGTCTGAGAGGCAGATCCCGCCCGCAAGAATGTCTCGAAAAAATAGGCGATCGTCTCCCTGACCTGCGAGTCGGGGTCGAACACCACCTCGCCAGCCTCATTGTAGGCGAATCCGGTCGGCAGCGGACAGCGATACTCGCCGCGGCGCACCTTGTTCAGGATTCCGCCGCGCAAGCGCGCTTTGATGAGATGAAGCTCGGCCTCGCTCATCGTGCCCTTGAGGCCGAGCAGGAGCCGGTCGTTGAAGCTGGCCGGCTCGTACACGCCATCCTCATCGAGGATCAGCGTATCGGCGAGGGCGCAGATCTCCAGCAGCCGATGCCAGTCGGCATTGTTCCTGGCCAGGCGTGAGACTTCCAGCCCCATGACGATGCCCGCGCGCCCCATGCCGACATCGCTCACCAGGCGCTGAAATCCTTCGCGCCATGACGCTGACGCACCGGACTCGCCCTGGTCGCTGTCGATGACGATGATCTGATCGTCGCGCCAGCCAAGCGTGGTCGCACGGCCCCGAAGGGCATATTGCCGCTTCGTGCTCTCGACGTTCTCGATGACCTGCCGCATCGATGACTGCCGGATATAGAGATAGGCGCACCGTTCGAGGTGGCGAGGTTGAACTTTGAGCGAGGCGTTCATGGTGGTCTCCGGTCGTTGATCGCCATTGCCATTCCTGCGAGCAGGCCAATGACGGCCCGACGCTCGATGCACTCCGCCGCCATCGAGGATCGGGCTGGGATCGGCTCCAATTGGGCGGGTTCAACGGCCAGCATGCGGACCCAGCTCCACATGCCGCGGCGGAGAAAAACGCTCAGCCCGCTCCGGGCATCTGGGGGTAGCGCTTCGCCAAGCATGGCCGAGCGCAGCCTCTCGTATTGGGCGACGATGGCAACCGGGATTGCGGTCAGACTGGCCGCGATCCCGGTCATCGCGCAGTTTTTTTTGCACCGACCGCCCGCTCGATCGTTCTTGGATGAACATCAAGGCCGAGTTCCTTCTGGACCAGCTGCGCCAGCTCGCGCGCGCGTATCGGTTTGCCGGGAGAAATCTGCGCCCTGAGGAGCGCCAAGACCTCGCCCTGAATCTTGTGTGGGCCGTGGGGGCCTCGCTTCTTGGGCACAAGCCCCGCAATGCCCCCTTCCTCGAAATCCGCCTTGGCCTGGTAATAGGTCGGCCGCGAGACGCCGTATTCATCGGACACATCCGTCACCGACGCCTTCTCGACGGAGACGCGGCGCAGCATCTCGTACTTCACCTGCACGACATCGCGCGGATCGAAGAAATCGCCTTCCTGAAACTTCGGATCGCGGACCTTCTCCGGCGTCGGATTCAGCGTGCCGTCTTCAGTGAGTGCGTTGGTCTTGGAGCGCTTATCATCGCGGCTTGAGGGCACGTCAACACCAATCGTTGATCAAAATTGTAATTATAATTACACCGCTTATGATTATCGCGTGGACGACGTCGCCGGCATCATACAAGCGCCGGCTCCCGCCCGGCTGATCGAGGGCGGGCTGCCCACGGAGGCGATGGTCGCCGACGTAGTGGTGAGCAAGCACGCCGATCATCTTCCACTTCTGTGATCGGGCGGAAGATGTCAACAGCGCTTGTCGACGAGCAGGACCAGGCTTCTGTCCGTGATCGGCGATGCCATCACATGATGCGGTCTAAGGAGGGTAGAACGGGACAAATCTTTACCACGTGATCGAGCCACTCCGGAAAGTACGGCCTCGTTCAACCTTCGTCCCTGCCCGGGACAACGCTGCTGGTGTCGGCCACCCGCAGTAATCAGCAATGGAGCTCAAAGCCATCCTCTCGGAGCCACCATCGCTCGCTCATCAAAGCTGGCGGGCGATGGTGCGACGGAGGGTGGCGGCCATCCTCTCGGTGAACCTGAGCGAGCCTCCCTGCCGATTTATGCCGCCGGTGCTGGCGCGGACCAGCGGAACGGCGTGTTCGATTTCCACATGCCGAGCAGAATCACAGCCAACTTTCGCGCCACAGCGACACGCGCCTTCTTGATCCCGTTGCGCGCAGCCATGCGCACGCCCCAGGCTTTGATCGAAGACCACCGCGTCGTACGGCTCAGCAGCGTGGTTGCCGCTTCATAGAGAAGCGCTCGCGTGCTGGCATCGCCGGCCTTGGTGATATGACCAACCCGATCGATCTGCCCGGATTGATATCGACGCGGTGTCAAACCGAGCCAGGGACCGATGGACTTCACATTGGAGAACCGGGCGGGATCGTCGACGGCGCTGCGAAAAGTCAGCGCAACGATAGCCCCGACGCCTGGTGTTGTCATGAGCATGCGCGTGACCGGGTCGTGGCGCGCCTCCTCGAGCAAGGTCTTTTCGATCTTGCGCAACTCGGCGAGAAGCGTCTCCCGGACACGCAACAAGCTTGCGATGATCAACTCAAGGCTGATATGGCCTTCGGCCATGTGTGGAACGGCTCCGGGTTGTCAAGGGATTGTTGCAGCAGCAGCGTTGGTCGAGGCAGCCATGTGTTCGGCCGTTGCATGCGGCTCACATGGCCGCTGACCATAATGCCCTTCGCGGATCGGATCCCGGTCAAAAGCCCGCATTCGACAATGCTATGGCCCTAATGGGTTGTTCCGATCACCGGATCGACCGGTTCTGCATTACCTGCTGTCAGCCCTTTCCAACCGTCTCATCATGCCGTCGCCGGCACGATTTCGTCCGTAGTCGCCCTGTTTTATCTGGCCAGTGCGACCGGTTCCCTATAACGCTCGCCCTTGGCCATCATTGCCCAAGCCATGCGCGCGAGCTTGTTGGCCAGCGCAATGGCGGCCACTTTCGCCGATCGGCGCTCCAGCAGCCTGCCAAGCCACGGCCGATGCTTTGCACCGCGGATTTTTACCATTCGGATTACGGCGAGCGCGCCAGCGGTGAACACGCTGCGGAGATAGCGATCACCCTGTTTGGTGATACTGCCGAGCCTGTCCTTGCCTCCGCTCGAGTTTTGTTTTGGTACGAGCCCGATCCAAGCCGAGAAATCACGGCCCGATCGAAACACCTTCGCATCCGGAACGCTGGCGACCAGCGCAGTTGCCAATGCCGGGCCAACGCCAGGCAGTTCGTCGAGACGCCGGCTCATTTCGTTCGAGCGATGCCAGGTGTGATGCGGCGGTCGAATTCCAGGATCTGCATCCGCAGCCGCTGAAGCTGATCGCCGAGGGCGGCCAAACATGCGCGGGCAATCTCGGGTATGCGCTCGTCATCGGGATCGGCGATCACCTTGAGCAGCTCGTCCATGCCGCCGCGCCCAACCCGCGCAACAATGCCGAACTCCGCCAGATGGGCGCGGATCGCGTTGATGACGGCCGTCTGTTGACGGATGAACAGGTGCCGTGTCCGGTGCAGCGTCAGGCAGGCCTGCTGGTCGGCTGTCTTCGTAGGAACGAAGCGCATATTCGGCCGCTGCACCGCCTCGCAAATGGCCTTGGCATCGGCGGCATCGTTCTTCTGGCGTTTCAGATAGGGCTTCACATAGGCCGGCGGCATCAACCGGATCGTATGACCGAGCGCCTGCAACTCGCGCGACCAATAATGTGCTGAGGCACAGGCCTCCATACCGATAAGGCAAGCCGGCAGCTTCCCGAAGAAGGCCAGCACGCGTGATCGCTTTAGCTGCTGCCGAAACACGGCCTTGCCTTCTGCATCGACGCCGTGAACCTGAAACACAGACTTTGCAATATCAAGACCAAGGGTGATGACCGCCTGCATATTCGCCTCCGCCAAATCGTGGTCACCGAAGCGGCAACCGATTCCGTGGCGCTTTCGCGCCGGCTGGAGGAGCCGTTCCACAGCATCAACTCCCGTGCCCGGCCTGCGAATGTTCGACGCGTCACCTGTCCCATTTTCAGGCCAAAATTCCGCAGGCTGGCACGCAGTTCTCGATCGCTGTCAGCTTGTCGACAAGGAATTGCCTGGCATTGAGAACGGCGCGCATCTGCTGACAATCGAGCGCTTTGACGTGTACGGATTTAAACCATCCAAGCCGAAGCAGCTGAGCAATGCCGCGCGCATCGTTGCGATCTGTTTTGACCATCATCGCCGCGAATGCGGCTCGGACATGACGGCTTTCCATGACCGTGACGCGGAAGCCCTCCTTCATTAGTTCTGTATACAGCCATTCCGAGAGTTGACCGGCTTCCAGCCCAACATGCTTGATCTTGCGGCCTCGATGCCGGACGAAACGAGCTATGCTGCAAGGATCACTTTCGGTTTTGCCTTCCTTGACGATGACGCCGCGCTCATCGACGACGCAAATACTGGTGGTCTCCAATGACACATCGAGGCCTACGAAGAATTCCATAGTGGTGAACTCCGCTGTTGATCGGGCTGCGCTCACCAAAGTTTGCCACAGGCGAGGTGCCAGCCCGATCAGCGCATCTTTATCGGCAATCGCAGATCCTGGCGCGTCACGGCGTCAGGATCGAGCGCTCGACGCTGGCACAATGGGTCGGCGCCGCCGCCGCCGAGTTGCAGCCACTGCACGATCATCTGATCGGTCTGCTCAAGGCCTCACCGAAGCTGTTCTGCGACGAGACACGCTGTCCCGTGCTGGATCCTGGTGCGGGCAAGACCAAGACCGGCTTCATGTGGGCGATCGCCCGTAACGACCGACCGTGGGGTAGCGCCGATCCGCCAGCGGTGGCCTATTCCTACGCGCCCGGCCGCGTCGGCGAGCATGCGGCGAAGCTGCTCGACGGCTTCAACGGCATCCTGCAAATCGATGGCTATGCTGCCTACAAGAAGCTGGCTGCGCCAACGCGACCCGGCGGTCCGGTGACGCTCGCTTATTGCTGGAGCCATCTGAGGAGGCAGTTCTACGAGGTCTATGTCGGAGGCACTGCGCCGATCGCAACCGAGGCGCTCGCGCGCATCAAGCGGCTCTACGACATCGAGGCCGAGATCCGCGGCCTGCCGCCCAGCGTGCGACGCGCCATCCGTCAGGAGCGCTCCAGGGCCGTGATCGAGGCGCTGAAGCCCTGGTTCGAAGCCAGCCTTGCCAAGGTGCCCAAAGGCGGCAAGCTCGCCGACGCGTTCGGCTACGGCCTCAACCACTGGGACGGCCTCTGCCGCTTCCTGGACGATGGACGCATCGAGATCGATTCCAACACGGTCGAACGCTCGATCCGCGGTCTGGCCCTGACAAGAAAAAATGCCCTCTTTGCGGGGCACGACCGTGGCGCTGCCGGCTGGGCGATGACCGCGTCGCTGTTGGAGACCTGCAGATTGAATCGGGTCGATCCATTGGCCTGGACCACCGACGTGCTCACCAAGCTCGTCAACCGCTGGCCGGCATCCCGCATCAACGAACTGATGCCCTGGGCATACGCCGCAAAACCCGCATAAACCATCGTCAACGTGGGGTGGCTGGCCCGCTTACGGTAAAGCGGATCGACACGCTGTTTGAAGTTGCCCCGGTTTCGTGGACATCCGAACATTTGCGTTTCAGGAGTTCACGATGCCAAAGACACAGCCGCCTTACCCGCCGGAATTCCGGCAACGAATGATCGAGCTGGTCCGATCCGGACGAACGCCGAATGAGCTTGCCAAGGAATTTGACCCATCGGCTCAGGCGATCCGCAATTGGGTTGCGCAGGCTGACCGCGACGAAGGTCGGCGCGAGGATGGCCTGACGACGGCCGAGCGCGAGGAGTTGAACCGGCTGCGCCGGGAGAACAAGCAGCTCAAGCTGGAGCGCGAAATCCTCTCAAAAGCCGCGGCCTGGTTTGCTCGGGAGACCGATGTGATCCCACCGAAGGGTTCCAATTCATGAGCGCGAACCGGGCCGTTTATCCGATCACTGCCATGAGCCGTCTGCTGGGTGTCTCCGCCAGCGGCTTTTACGCTTCGACCAAGCGTCCGCCATCCAGGCGTCGCCAGGCCGATGCGGCTCTGACCGCCAGGATCCGCACGGCGCATGCTGGCTCGCAGGGCACGTATGGCGTCCCGCGCATTCAGGCCGAACTCGCCGAACAGGGGATATGCGTTGGCCGCAAGCGCGTGGCCCGCTTGATGCGCGCAGCGGCGCTCGCCGGCGTCAGCCGTCGTCGCTTCGTGACGACGACTGTGAAGGGCGGCGGCCGTCAGGCGCCCGATCTGGTTGACCGCAACTTCACGGCAGACCGGCCTAACGTATTGTGGGTGGCCGATATTACATATTGTCCGACCTGGTCGGGGTTCCTCTATCTCGCCGTCGTTCTCGATGCCTTCAGCCGACGGATCGTCGGCCAAGTGAGCGCTTGTCGCTCACGATAAACGTTCGCTCCGATGGCAGCCAGCTTGCACGCCAAGATCGTGTTGGATGCGCTCGATATGGCGCTATGGCGGCGGCGTCCGATCGGCGTGATCCACCACTCCGATCAAGGCTCTCAGTACACGTCTCTTGCTTTCGGCAAGCGCTGCCGGGAAGCGGGCGTCCGTCCATCGATGGGCTCAGTCGGCGATGCCTATGACAATGCGATGGCGGAAAGCTTCTTCGCCACCCTCGAATGTGAGTTGCTCGACCGGCGGCGGTTCAAGACCCACGCCGAGGCGCGCATCGCCATCTTCGAGTTCATCGAAGGCTTTTACAATCCGCGCCGGCGCCATTCCTCGCTCGGCTATCTCTCGCCGGCGGCGTTCGAGACAAGAGCTCTCGATCCCGGCGCACACGAGCCTGCCGTCGTGCTCGCGTCCGTCAAGGACGGCCTGGAAACGCCGGGCCAAGCCGCATCGTCGGCCTGCCGGCCATCCGTGACCGCCGCTTCTCCCGACAGCCGTCAGAATTTGCAGGCCGGGATGAAAAGATGATCCAGGCCGAACAAAAAGATGCGACCGAAAAGGAGGACAAAATGCCGTCAAACCGAATACGCTGATGCCAAGCCCTCAACTCTCTACGAAACCGGGGCAAGTCCAGTTCGACATCGAGCGCACCGTCAACGGCGTGAGCGCCCAGGAACGCCAGCGTGTCCGCCAGGAGCAAAGCGCGCCGCTTCTCTCTGGGCTGGAGACTTGGCTGCGCGAGGAGCGCGCCCGACTGTCACGCTCGTCCAGTGTCGCCAAGCCGATCGACTATCTGCTCAACCGCTGGGATGGCTTCGCCCGCTTCTGCGATGATGGCCGGATTTGCCTGAGCAACAATGCCGCCGAGCGGGCGCTGCGCGGTTTTGCTCTTGGGCGCAAGTCGTGGTTGTTCGCCGGCTCTCAGCGCGCGCCGTTCGAGCCGCCGCCGTCACCACGCTGATCATGACGGCCCGCCTCAACGACATCGATCCGCTCGCCTGGCTGGCCGACGTGCTCGCTCGCATCGCCGACATCCCGCAAAGCCGGTTGCCGGACTTGCTGCCTTGGGAATGGAAGAAGGCACACTTGCGGGTGGCCGCTTGAGGCATGGCGATGTCGATGACGCCGAGATACCGGCCTTCACCAGCTTCGCCATGGAATATCTCCGAGAGATTATAACCGACCAGATCGACAAAGCGGATTGAACGCCGCCGTCAAAGCACTCACCACCGCGCCCTCACCGTGTGCTTACGATGCAGGAGCGCATTGCTTCGCTGATCAAGGAGCGCATGGCCATGACCGGCGCAAGCGAGGTGCGAAACTATCGATGACCGTCGCACCGGAAGCCGACTGCGCATCGGTGCTCGGCAGCGCGGTGGCCCGCGGCGGCTGTTCGCAAATCTGATCGAGAATGCCGTCACCCATGGCGGCGAGGCGCGGGTTTTCCTGGCGTTGTCCGGCGGAATGATCAGCATCGCAATCGAGGATAGCGGCCCAGGCATCCCGCCCGAACACCGGAGAAGCGTCACCCAGGCTTTCGTCCGTCTCGGGGCCTCTCTCTCGCAGCCGCAAGACGGGAGGGGCGGGACTCGGCCTCGCCATCGCGAAAAGGTCGCGGACAGCCATGGCGGCAGTCTCGCAATCGGAGACGCTGAGCCCCGGGGCGCGCGCATTCTGGTAAGCCTGCCCCTGTATGAAGCCAACGGTGCATTGCCGAACGGCATGCCGACGGCAGCGGAAGTCATTTGAGCAGCAGCCCGGCGCAAGCCCGGGATCAGTCGCGAGGCTCGGCGGTCTGCGGCGGCCAGTCCTTCGGCCAAGGTGCCGCGTCTGGGAAGTGGCTTCGGACCTGCACTCCCACCGGCATCACCCACCCGGCGCACCGGCGACATTGACGTAGAGCGCGTAGATCGACTGGCTCGAGGCCATGAACAGGCGGCTGCGCGCCCGGCCGCCGAAGCACAGATTGGCGCAGCGCTCGGGCAATGTGATGCGGCCGATGGGGGTGGCGTCGGGGGCGAACACCATAACGCCGTCGAGCGCGGGATCGCCCATGCCCCAGCCGCACCAGAGATTGCCGTCGACATCGCAGCGGAAGCCGTCCGGCGTGCCGGGGCCGGCATCGACAAAGATGCGGCCGTTCGTGATCGCCCGCCCGCCATCGACGACGTCATAGACGCGGATCTTGCGATTGGGGATGCCGCGGGACTCGATAATGTAGAGCAATTTACCATCCGGCGAGAATGCAAGGCCGTTCGGGCCGAGGATATCGTCGGCGACGATCGCTGCCTCTCCTGTGGCCGGATCGAGCCGGAAGACATTCTGTCCAAGCTCGGGCTCAGCCCGGCTTCCTTCATAGTTCCCCAAGATGCCGAAGGGCGGATCGGTGAACCAGATCGCGTTGTCCGCCGCGACGACGATGTCGTTTGGCGAGTTGAGGCGCTTGCCCTCATAATTGTCCATCAGCACGGTGACGGTGCCGTCATATTCGGTGCGGGTGATCCGGCGGCCACCATGCTCGCAGGAGACGAGGCGGCCCTGGCGGTCGCGCGTATGGCCGTTGGCGAAGTTCGACGGCTGGCGGTAGACGCTGACGGCGCCGGTCTCCTCTTCCCATTTCATGATCCGGTTGTTGGGAATGTCGCTCCACAAGAGGTAGCGGCCGTCCCCGAACCAGACCGGCCCCTCGGTCCAGCGCATACCCGTCGCCAGCCGCTCGACGGCGGCAAGTTTGAGCCAATAGCGCTCGAAGCGCGGATCGAGCGCGGTGATGGCGGGGTCGGGGTAGCGTGTGGCCGGCTTCCAGCCAGCGGCAAAGCGCGTCGCTGCTGTGTCCTGATCTGTCATTCGTCCTCCCCGGAATTTGCGACGTTTTACGCTATTTCGGCTTTTCGGCAGGCCCGCGGCGCGCCGGGCGCGCCTTGCCTTAGGTCCGCACCAGCACGCTCTTGATATTGACGAACTCGCGAATGCCGAAGACGGAGCATTCGCGGCCGTAACCGGAATGCTTCACGCCGCCGAAAGGCATCCTGGAGTTGGAGCGCACGTTCTCGTTTACGAAGCTCAGGCCCGCCTCCAGCATCTCCGCGGCGATGCGCTCGCCGCGATCGACGTCCGAGGTGATCACGCCCGAGCCGAGGCCGAACTGCGAGTTGTTGGCGATGCGGATCGCATCCGTCTCGTCGCGCGCCTCGATAATGGCCGCCACCGGCCCGAACACCTCGTCATCATGCGCCGGCTGCCCCGGCTTCACATTGGTCAGCACGGTCGGCGGATACCAGGCTCCGGGTCTGTTCGGAATCTCGCCGCCATACAGCAGCCGGGCGCCCTTCTCGACGCTTTCGCGCACCTGAGCATGAACACCGTCGCGCGCCTTTACGCTGTGCATCGGTCCGAGCTTCGTTGCCGGATCGCGCGGATCACCCATTTGGATCGCCTGCATTTTCTCTGTAAACGCCCTTTCGAATGCCTGTTTGACCGAGGAAACGACAATGAAGCGCTTGCCGGCGATGCAGCTTTGTCCGCCATTGACCATTCGCGCCGCCGTCGAAACATCCGCCGCGTGGCTGATATCCGCGTCGTCGAGAATGAGGTAGGCGTCGCTTCCGCCCAGCTCCAAGACCGTCTTCTTCAGATTGCGCCCGGCGATCGTGGCGACGCTCTGGCCGGCCGGCACGCTGCCTGTGAGCGTCACGGCGGCGATGGCTGGATCATCGATCAGCGCTTCGACATCAGCGCTGGGGATCAGCAGGGTCCGGAATATGTTCTCGGGAAAGCCTGTGCTACGGAAGACATCCTCGATGGCGAGGGCGCAGCCGGGCACGTTGCTCGCGTGCTTGAGCACGGCGGTATTGCCGGCCATCAACGCAGGCGCGGCAAAGCGGAACACCTGCCAGAACGGAAAATTCCAAGGCATGATCGCCAGCACGGTGCCGAGCGGGTTGAAAGCGATGAACGCTTTCGGACCGCCCATATCCACCGGCTCGCGCGCCAGGAAGCCCTCCGCATGGTCGGCGAAGAAATCGCAATTGAAAGCACATTTCTCGATCTCGGCGAGACCCTCCGTGCGGGTCTTACCCATCTCCGCTGTCATCAGCTCGGCGAATTCCCCCTTGCGCCTGCGTAAGCCGGAGGCAGCCGCATGCATGAGCTGCGCCCGCTCGGCAAAAGAGCGCCGGCGCCAATCAGGGAACGCGGCGCGCGCCTCGCGGGCGATCGAGAGCGCTTCTTGCCGTGTGTGGCCGTCATAGCACTCGCCGGGCGTTGCGCTGGAAGGATCGACCGTCTGGAATGTCGGACGGTTCTGTTGCTGGGAGGGGGCGGTGTTGTCGGCCATGACTGTCTCCTTTATGGCGAACCGAATTCGCTCAACGCTGCCGGTTTGCCGCGGTTTCCTAGCCGCGATATTTCGACGATGTCGGGCGGCGTTCGGGATCGTCCTGTCATACAAAGCTGGCGACGGCGCCGGTTCCGTTCAATCGCCCTCCGGGACTTTGTCACGCAGCTCACGCACCAGCACCCGCTCGTTCTCGCTGTAGTCGATCGGAACCGAGACGATCTGTATGCCGCCGTCGCGGAATGCGCTTTCGAGAGCGGGTGCGAGGCCATCTGCCGTCTCGATGCGGCGGCCGAATGCGCCATAGGCATTGGCGTATGCGACGAAATCGGGATTGCCGAAAGTCAGCCCCCAATCGGGGAAGTTGTCCACGCCCTGCTTCCAGCGGATCATGCCATAGGCATTGTCCTCGATGATCAGCACGACGAGATTGAGCTTCAGACGGACGGCGGTTTCGAGCTCCTGCGAATTCATCAAGAAGCCGCCGTCGCCGACGACCGCCAGCACGCGGCGGCCCGGATAGAGCATCGCAGCCATCATCGCGGAGGGCAGGCCGGCTCCCATCGTCGCCAGCGCATTGTCGAGCAGCAGCGTATTGGCGACGTGGGTGCGGTAATTGCGCGCGAACCAGATCTTGTACATGCCGTTGTCGAGCGCCACGATGCCGTCCTCCGGCATGACCTGGCGCACATCGTGCACGATGCGCTGCGGTGTCAGGGGAAAGCGGGCCTCCGTTGCGCGTTCGGCGATATGCCCCAGAATTTTCTCCCGAAGCGGAAGCAGGGCCGCCGCATTCGGCAGCTTTCCCTCCAGTCGGTCGGCCAGCAGCGTCAGGCTGAGGCCGAGATCGCCGACGACCTCGCTATCCGGGAAGAACACCTCCTCGATATGCGCCGGCAGATAGCCGATATGGATGACTCGCGGACCCTTCGGTCCCATGATGAAGGGTGGCTTTTCCACGGTATCGTGGCCGATGGCGATGATCAGGTCCGCGCGATCGATGGCTTCGTGCACATAGTCGCGCTCCGACAGCGCGGCCGTACCCACATAGAGATTGGTGCCGCCGCCGACGGTGCCCTTGCCCATCTGCGTGGTGAAGAACGGGATACCGGTACGGACGACGAAATCACCGATGGCCGAGGTTCCGCGCGGACGACTCGCTGCCGCTCCGAGCATGATGAGAGGGCGCTGCGCTCGCATGATCAGCTCGGCGGCGCGGTCGAGGCTCGAAGAGGGCGCGACCGGCAGGTCGACGCCGTGGGGCGCGACCAGCGGCACATCCGGCGCCGCCTCGGCGGCGATATCCTCCGGCAGCTCGAGATGAACCGGCCCGGGCCGCTCCTCCTGCGCGACGCGGAACGCATCCCTGATCAGTGTCGGAATGGTCGGCGCGCTGACGATCTGGCGCACCATCTTGGTCAGCGGGCGCATGGTGTTGACGATGTCGACCACCTGAAAGCGCGCCTGCTTTGCGGCCTTGATCGGCTTTTGCCCGGTGATCATCACCATCGGCATGGCGCCCAGATAGGCGTAGGCGGCACCGGTGGTCAGATTGAGAGCGCCCGGGCCTAGAGTGCTGAGACACACGCCGGGCTTCCCCGTCAATCGGCCCTCGGTCGCCGCCATGAATGCTGCCGGCTGCTCGTGGCGTGTCAGCACGAACTCGATGCGGGACTGGCGCAGAGCCTCCAGAATGTCGAGATTTTCTTCGCCCGGCACACCGAAGATACGGGAGACGCCCTCATTATCGAGTGCCGCAACAAGCAATTGAGCCGCCGTTTTCATGATTTCGCCTTTGCTCGACGGTGACTTTGTCACCACCATAGCACGGTCGTCCGCAAGGGCCGGCTGCGGAAAAAACATTTTCTGGGGCACGCCCGTTCCATTACGCACGGGCAGCAGCCTGTCCATCAGGCGCTCGCCACCGCACCGCACTTATTCGGCGCGGCTTTCTTTTGCCCTCAATCGAAAATAGAGATGATCCCTCCGCTCCCGCCGAAAATTTTCCTATATGGTGTCGGGACCGGCTGCTCTGAAACGTCTTGAGAAAAAGGAACCGCCGATGCATTACGCGATCCTCTGCTATCATTCGGAAAAAGAGGTCTGCTCCTGGACCAAGGAGGAGGACGATGTCGTGATGGCTAAGCTCGCCGTCGTCCAGGAGAGGCTGGCGCGGGAGGGCAAGCTCGGCCCGGTCGTGCGTCTGCTGCCGACGACCGCCGCGACGACCTTGCGGAAAGACCGTGAGCCGCCGCTCGTGATCGACGGCCCGTTTGCTGAGACCAAGGAGCAATTGCTGGGCTTCTACATCGTCGATTGCGCCTCGCTCGAGGAAGCGCTCGACATTGCCCGCGAGCTTGGGCAGGCCAATCCCGGCGGATCTTACGAAATCCGACCGATCGGCCTTCTTGCACAGGGAGGCAAAGCGGCGTGACGGACGCGGCCTGGATGCACTCGCTTCTCGATGCCGCACGACCTCAGGCGGTTGCAGCGCTCCTGCGCTATTTCCGCGACCTCGACATGGCTGAAGAGGCATTCCAGGACGCCTGTCTCAGGGCGCTGAAAAGCTGGCCGCGCAACGGTCCGCCGCGTGATCCGGCCGCCTGGCTGGTGATGGTCGGGCGCAATGCCGGGATCGACACCATCCGGCGCCAGCGCAAGCAGGAGGCGCTGCCGCCCGAGGAGACCATCTCCGATCTCGGGGACGCGGAGGCTGCCATCACCGAACAGCTCGACGAGGCCGATTATAGAGACGACATCCTGCGGCTCCTGTTCATCTGCTGCCATCCCGATCTGCCGGCCACACAGCAGATTGCGCTGGCTTTGCGCATCGTCTCCGGCCTTTCGGTCAAGCAGATCGCCCGCGCCTTTCTGGTCGGCGAGAGCGCCATGGAACAGCGCATTACCCGCGCGAAAGCCAAGGTAGCCAAGGCGAACGTACCCTTCGAGGCGCCCGGCGCTGTCGAGCGCTCGGAGCGGCTGGCGGCAGTCGCCACCATGATCTATCTCATTTTCAACGAAGGTTATTCCGCCGAGCGCGAAGGCCCTGGCGAGCGGTCGTCGCTCTGTAATGAGGCGATCAGGCTGGCGAGGCTGCTTCTGAGCCTGTTCACCGCCGAGCCGGAAATCATGGGTCTGACGGCGCTGATGCTGCTTCAGCATTCCCGTGCGGCGGCAAGGTTCGACGCCGACGGCGCCATCGTGCTTCTCGAGGAGCAGGACCGCAGCCTTTGGAACCGGTCGATGATCACCGAAGGTCTGGCGCTGATCGACAAAGCCATGCGGCACAGGCGGCCCGGCGCGTATCAGCTGCAGGCAGCAATCGCGGCGCTCCACGCTGAAGCGGCGCGGTCGGAGGATACGGACTGGGCGCAGATCGACCTTCTCTATAGCGCGCTGGAGCGCATTCAGCCCTCGCCCGTGGTGACGCTCAATCGCGCGGTTGCGGTTTCGAAAGTGCAGGGCCCCGAATCCGCGCTTGCCATGATCGAGCCGCTTGCCGACCGGCTCTCCAGCTATTTTCATTTCTTCGGCGTCAAAGGCGCCTTCCTGATGCAACTCGGCCGCACGAAGGAGGCGCGCGTCGCCTTCGACCAAGCCATCGCCCTTGCCAACACCGCCGCCGAGGCCGCCCATATCCGCAGCCATCTCGACCGCCTGATGAAGGACGCCGGAGCCACTCCCGGGAAGGAAGCCTCGACCTGAACGCAGGGCTCCGCCGAACCGTTCTTAAAAGACAATCCAAATTTTTCAGCTTGATGTCGGCGCGCGATCTCCGAAACCGTCCTTTGGACAATACCAGGTCAATTCATCAATACACCTGGTAGCAACCGCAAGTAGAGGAGAGACGATCATGAGATTTATGGTTTTGGTGAGAGCGACGAAGGATACCGAAGCCGGCGTCATGCCGAGCACCGAGCTGCTCGAGGCAATGGGCAAATACAATGAAGAGCTGGTCAATGCCGGCGTCATGCTAGCCGGAGAGGGCCTGCAACCAAGCTCGAAAGGCGCCCGCGTCCGTTTCAAGGCCAAGGAGCGCATGGTGATCGACGGGCCGTTCGCCGAGTCGAAGGAGCTGATCGCCGGCTATTGGATATGGAAAGTGAATTCGCTTCAGGAGGCCATCGACTGGGTGAAGCGCTGCCCGAATCCCACAGGTGAGGAGTCGGAGATCGAAATCCGCCAGATCTTCGAAGCCGACGATTTCGGCGAGGCGTTCACACCCGAATTGCGTGAGCAGGAAGAGCGCCTGCGCAAGAAGACATCGCGCAAGGGCAAGAAATAGCGCAAAGCGCGAGCTTAGGCAGCTCGGGGTGAATAATGAATCGCAAACGGCGCCGAGCGGGGTTCAAAAAAAATATTCGACCACTGTCGGCTTCGGGTCCCGCCATCCGTCCTAAGAGCGCTATTGGCATTGATGAAGGAAATGAAAGAGCAAGAGGAGAACGACAATGAGTGTGCAAGAGGTAGCCTGCTATCTGACTTTTAACGGCAATTGCGAAGAGGCGTTCAAGGTTTACGAGAAGGTGCTCGGTGGCAAGATCGCGATGAAGATGACCTTCGGAGAGGCGCCGGGCGAGGGCAATACCCCGCCGGATTGGAAGGATAAGATCATCCACATCCGCCTCGTGATCGGCGACCGCGCCCTGATGGCGTCCGACGCACCTCCCGGCCAATTCAATCCCATCAAGGGCATGTTTGTTAATCTGGGCTTCAAGGACCCGAAGGAAGCAGAGCAGGTCTATAACGCCCTTTCCAAGGGCGGTCAGATCGAGATGCCGCTGCAGGAGACCTTCTGGGCTGCCAAATTCGCGATGTTCACGGACAGGTTCGGGACGCCGTGGATGATCAATTGCGAGAAGCCCGCTTAGGCGCCGCGAGGGACGAATCCGATTTGGCAGGAGGGAGTCATGTTGAAGACGATCATCATTATCGCTGTCATTCTCGGCGCAGGCCTGGCCGCCATCCTGGTTTATGCGGCGACCAGGCCGGACGCATTCCGTGTCGCGCGTTCGGCAAGCATCATGGCGCCGCCGGAGAAGATCTTTCCACTGATCAGCGACCTTCATCAGTGGGAGCCGTGGTCGCCGTTCGACAAGATGGATCCCGGCATGAAGCGGTCCTATAGCGGCGCGCCGAGCGGAACGGGTGCCGTCTACGAATGGGACGGCAACAGCAAGGTCGGCGCGGGCCGCGTGACGATCGCCGATACGGCGCCGCCGAACAAAGTCACGATAAATCTTGACATGATCCGGCCATTCGCGGCTCACAATATCGTCGAGTTCACCTTGGAGCCGGCTGGCGATGCGACGAAGGTCACCTGGGCGATGCACGGTTCGAATCCGTTCATTTCCAGGGTGATGTGCATGTTTTTCGATATGGACAAGACGGTCGGCGGCGAGTTCGAGACAGGTCTCTCGGACCTGAAGCTCATCGCCGAACGCGTTTGAGCGAAGACGCGAAGCCCGCGCCGTGCGAGGCGCCGCAAACTAGGTCAACACCTCAATGGAGGCCGCTATGGCGGACAAGGTTTTCATTCTTCTTGGCACGAAAAAAGGCGCCTTCATCGTCGAAGGCGATGCGACGCGCCGCTCCTGGGATCTGCGCGGACCGTATTGCCAGACATGGCCGATCAACCATGTCGTCGCCGATCCCAAGACCAGGGCGATCTATGCGGGCGGCGGCAATGAATGGTTCGGGCCGGCGGTCTGGAAGACGACCGATCTCGGCGAGAGCTGGAGCCATTCGAGCGCGGGGCTGACTTACGAAACCGGTGAGACGCCGATCAAGTCGGTCTGGAGCCTTGCGTCCCGCGACGGACGGCTTTACGCGGGCGTCGAGCCGGCGGGGCTGTTCGCCAGCGATGATGCCGGCGAGAGCTGGAGCCATGTGCAAGGGCTGCGCGATCATCCGACGCGCCCGAACTGGCAGCCGGGCGGTGCCGGGCTGATCCTGCATTCGATCCTGACCCATCCGGACGATAAGGACCAGATCTGGGTGGCGATGTCCGCGGTCGGCGTATTCCATTCGTCAGACGGCGGCAAGAGCTGGGAGCCCCGGAATCGCGGCACGCGCAACGACTATATGCCCGAAGACCAGAAATACCCTGAATTCGGACAATGCGTACATTCAGTTGCGATGGCCGCAAGGATGCCGGACCGGCTTTATCAGCAGAACCATTGCGGCATGTACAGAAGCGACAATGGCGGTCAGAGCTGGGAGAGTATCGAAGCGGGCCTGCCGTCCACCTTCGGCTTCCCGTCCGCGACACACCCCGCCGACCCCAGTACGCTCTATCTGGTGCCGCTGAATGGCGATCAGGCGGGCCGCTACATGCCCGAGGGCAAGACGTCGGTCTGGCGCACACGCGATGCTGGCAAGAGCTGGCAGGCTCTGAGCGACGGGCTGCCGCAGGAGAACGCATTTTTCGGCGTTCTGCGCCAGGCCATGGCGACGGACAAGCTCGCGCCGGCCGGGGTCTATTTCGGCACCAACACCGGCCAGCTTTATGCAAGCGCGGATGAGGGCGAAAGCTGGAGCTGCCTCGCGCAGCACCTGCCGCCGATCTATTCGGTCGAAACGCTCACCGTGACGGTCTAGCCAAAGTAGGAGGTCTCCCAATGCCGGATACCGAGGCGTCAGTCGCCGTGCCGACCGTTGAAGTGCTGCTTCCGCGCGCGCTGGTGGAACTCTTCCCTGGCGCGCCGCGGCGGCTCGAACTCGCCGCGCCGACGGTCACAGCTATGATCGATGAACTCGATATGCGGTGGCCCGGCATGGGCGACCGCCTTCGCGATTCGACGCCCCGGATCCGCCGGCATCTCAACATATTCGTAGCCGGCAGGCGCGCGAGCCTGGAAACGCAACTGGAACCTGGCATCCAGGTTTACATCCTCACGGCGATGTCGGGGGGCTGAGAGGAGAGAAGATGAGCAGCACCGTCATACCCTGTCTGCGCTACCGAGATGCGCCGCGCATGATCGACTGGCTCTGCGATACGTTCGGTTTCGAGAAGCAGATGGTCATCCCGAATGAGGACGGCACGATCGCGCACTCGCAACTGACGCTCGGCTCCGGCATGATCATGGTCGGCTCGGTGCGAAGGTCGGAGTCGAAATGGGGCGCGCAGATCAAGCAGCCTGACGAAATCGGCCGGTTCGAGACGCAAAGCCCATACATCGTCGCGGCCAATGTCGATGCTCTCTATGAGCGGGCCAAGGCGGCGGGCGCCGAGATTCTGACCGAGATCACCGAGCAGGACTACGGCAGCCGCGATTTCATGTGCCGCGATCCCGAGGGCCATCTCTGGACCTTCGGCACCTACGATCCCTGGGCGCCGTAACCGGCCGCGCCCAGGCCCGGTGCACCCGGGCGGCTATTCGGCCGCCTGCGGCAGCGCCGAGCGAGGCGCGGTCTCGGTCAAATAAGCCATGGCCGCATCCACGCCGCCCTTTGCGTGCGGCACGCCGGCCAGTTCCAGGCCCATCTCGCAGCCGGCCAGCGTTCCCATCAGCATCAGGTCGTTGAAATCGCCGAGGTGGCCGATGCGGAACACCTTATCGGCGAGCTTGGCGAGGCCGGCGCCGAGCGACATGTCGAAGGCTTCGAGCACGACCTTGCGATAGGCATCGGCGCTATGCCCGGCTGGCATCAGCACGGCGGTCAGCGAGGACGAATAATATTGCGGGTCGCGGCAGAACACTTCTAGCCCCCAGGCGCGCACGGCCCGGCGGGTCGTCTCGGCGTGGCGGGCATGGCGGGCGAAGATCGCGTCCAGCCCCTGCTCCTCGATCATATCGAGCGCCTCGGCGAGGCCGTAGAGCAGGTTGGTCGCCGGCGTATAGGGGAAGAAGCCGTTCTTGTTCGGCCCGAGCATCTCTCCCCAGTCCCAATAGGATTTCCTCGAGGTCGAGGATTTCGACGCCACGAGCGCCTTCTCGGAAATGCCGTTGAAGGAGAGACCCGGCGGCAGCATCAGCCCTTTCTGCGAGCCGGCTACGACGACGTCCACGCCCCATTCGTCCATACGCATATCCATGGAGACGAGCGAGGAGATCGTGTCGACCATGAAAAGAGCAGGGTGATTGACGGAGTCGATGGCGGCGCGGACCTTGTCGATCGGCGTGGCGCAGCCGGTCGAGGTCTCGTTCTGGACGACGCAGACCGCCTTGATCGCATGCGCCTTGTCCTCCGCGAGCCGCGCTGCGATGGCATCGGGGTCGGCGCCGATGCGCCAGTCGCCGCCGATGATGATCGGCGCGAGGCCAAGCCGCTGAGCAACCGCCCGCCAGAGCGAGGCGAATTGCCCCGTCTCGGGCATGAGGACCTGATCGCCGGGCGACAGAGTGTTGACGAGCGCCGCTTCCCAGGCGCCGGTGCCGGAGGCCGGATAGATCACGGCGTGCTGCTTGGTCTTGAAGACGGCCTTCATGCCGGCCAGCACGCGTTTGCCGAGCGCGGCGAACTCTGGGCCGCGATGGTCGATCGTCGGGCGATCGATGGCCCTCAGGATGCGATCCGGCACATTCGTTGGGCCGGGGATTTGCAAGAAGTGCCGACCAGACCGTGCCATATCGCGCTCCCTTGACCTTTCCTTGTTGCGGATGGGCGGCCAGCCGATCGCCGGGCGATCGCATTGGCCTTGCAGAGTTATATATGTAAATGAGTTTCAATTCGCCGTAGTTTAGCGTATTTTCCACTTTGTGGAAGCGGTTTCCAAAATCGGGCGCAGGTCTTGGGAGCGAATGAATGGCAAGAGTTGTCGAGTCCGGCGCTATTCGCTCTCGCCTTGAAGCAAGATTGCGCAAGGCCGTTCAGGGCGAAGTGCTGTTCGGGCGCTTCGATCGCGGACGCTACGCCACCGACGCCTCGATCTATCAGATGTTTCCGCTCGGCGTCGTCGTGCCGAAGAGCTTCGCCGACGTCGAGGCGGTTCTGGCGATCGCGCAAGAGGAGGGCGTTCCGGTTCTGCCGCGCGGCGGCGGCACCTCGCAATCCGGCCAGACCGTCAACGAAGCCATCGTCATCGACTTCTCCAAATATCTGAACGGGGTCATCAGCGTCGACGCGGAGACCGGCACGGCGGTGGTTGAGCCGGGCCTCGTGCTCGATGAGTTGAACCGGCATCTGAAGCCCACGGGCTTGTGGTTTCCGGTCGACGTGTCGACCAGCTCGCGCGCGACGCTGGGCGGCATGGCGGCGAACAATTCCTGCGGCTCGCGCTCGATCCGCTATGGCATGATGCGCGACAATGTCCGCGCCATCGACGCTCTCATGGCGGACGGAGCGAGGGCGCGCTTCGAGGCCGTAGATCGGCAGGCGGCGCTCGCCTCGAATGCGGAGGGCTATGCCGCACTCGCCCGCGATCTCCTGCGGCTCGGGGGGCGCGAAGCCGATGAGATCCGCGCCCGCTTTCCGGACGTGCCGCGCCGGGTCGGCGGCTACAATCTCGATGCGCTCGTCCCGAATGGTGCCTGGAACGATCTCTCGGCCATCCTCGTCGGCTCGGAAGGTACGCTCGCGATCAGCGAGACGATCACGCTGAAGCTGTCGCCTGTCCTGCGCGAAAGAGTGCTGGGTATCTGCCATTTCCCGACCTTCCGCGAAGCGATGGAGGCAGCGCAGCATCTGGTGAAGCTCGGGCCGACCGCGGTCGAGCTGATGGACCGCACGATGATCGAGCTGTCGCGGCAGATCCCGATCTTCTCTCCCGTCGTCGATCAGTTCGTGCGGGGCGAGCCGGCGGCGCTGCTGATGGTCGAATTCGCCGAGCCGGAGCGCGAGGAAAATTTGCGGCGGCTTCGCGCGCTGCATGAGGTCATGGCCGAGCTCGGCTTCCGCTGGGGCGATCCCGGCAAGCGCGAGGGCGGTGTCGTCGAGGCAGTCGATCCGGGGCTCATTGCGCAGATTTTCGAGGTCCGCAAACAGGGCCTCAACATCATGATGTCGATGAAATCGGATGGAAAGCCGATCTCCTTCATCGAGGATTGCTGCGTGCGGCTGCCCGATCTTGCCGATTTCACCGACCGGCTGACGGCAATCTTCCATAAGCACTGCACGGACGGCACCTGGTATGCCCACGCCTCCGTCGGCACGCTGCACGTTCGCCCGGTGCTCAATCTGAAGCTCGACAAGGACGTCAAGTCGCTGCGCGCCATCGCCGAGGAAGCCTTCGAGGTGGTCAGCGAATATCGGGGCGCCCATTCCGGCGAGCATGGCGATGGCATCGTGCGGTCCGAGTTTCACAAGAAGATGTTCGGCCCACGGATCGTTGCCGCCTTCGAGGAAGTCAAGACGCGTATGGACCCGGCCGGGTTGCTCAATCCCGGCAAGATCGTCAATGCGCCGAAAATGGACGACCGCTGGCTGTTCCGCTATGCGCCGGATTATACGGTGCCGCCGCTCGACATGGCCTTCGACTGGAGCGCCTATACCGGCCAGGGCCACGGCTTTCAGGGCGCGGTCGAGATGTGCAACAACAATGGCGCCTGCCGGAAGCTGTCCGACGGCGTGATGTGCCCGTCCTACCGCGTCACCCGCAATGAGCGCGATTCTGTTCGCGGACGGGCGAACAGTCTGCGTCTGGCAATCAGCGGCCAGCTCGGCCCGGATGCATTGGCGTCAGACGAGATGACGGAGACCCTGAAGAGCTGCGTCTCCTGCAAGGGCTGCCGGCGCGAATGTCCGACCAGCGTCGACATGGCGAAGATGAAGATCGAGGTGCTGCGCCAGCGGGTGAAAGCGCGGGGGCTGGGCACTCGCGACCGGCTCGTCGCCTACCTGCCGCGCTATGCGCCTTATGCGTCCCGCCTGGCGCTGCTGATGAACCTGCGTGATCGCGTGCCGGGCCTTGCAGCGCTGTCCGAGCGTCTCGTCGGCCTCGCCGCCGGGCGGACATTACCGCGTTGGGCCGCGCGTCCCTTCCGCGACAGCAAGAGCGGCAAGGCCAATGTCATCCTTTTCGCCGACACCTTCAACCGCTATTTCGAGCCAGACAATCTCGCCGCCGCCGACCTAGTGCTCGAGCGGGCCGGTCTCGCGGTCGCGCATGCGATGCCGGAGGGCGGCGGCCGGCCGCTCTGCTGCGGGCGCACCTTCCTCGCCGCCGGGCTCGTCGATGAGGCGCGCGCGGAGATGCGGCGCTGCGTTCCGGCCTTCAAGCGGGCGATCGAGGACGGCGCGGCCATTGTCGGCCTCGAGCCCTCCTGCGTCATGACCTTCCGCGACGAAGCCCCGGCGCTGCTCGGCTCCGAGTGGACCTGGCAGGACGGCGAGCGGGTCCGGATGTTCGAGGAATTTCTCATCGAAGCGCATCGGAGCGGCAAGGCGAAGCTTGACCTTCAGCCGGTCGGTGGCAAAGCCCTGCTGCACGGCCATTGCCATCAGAAAGCGTTCAACGCGTTGAACCCGGTGCAGCAGCTTCTCGGCCTCATCCCGGGGCTCTCCGTCGAGACGGTCAATTCCTCCTGCTGCGGCATGGCCGGCGCTTTTGGCTATCAGGCCGAGACCGCCAAAATTTCGCGGGCGATGGGTGAGCTCAGCCTCCTGCCGGCGGTTCGCAAGGCGGCGCCCGATGCGATCATCGTCGCCGATGGGACCTCCTGCCGCCACCAGATCCTGGATGGAACCGGCCGCGAGGCGCTGCATGTCGCAAAATTTATCGCGCGGGCCGTAAATGACCTTGGCAGATAAGGCGTATGCAAGTTACCTTCTATTCTGCACAAATTTGGAAGCAATGCATAATTTTGCATCCAAAATGGCGCCGCTGCGGCGGACCGGCGTCGGTGCAGATTCAGAACCAGGGAGGAGGAAAATCGATGCATCGGAAAGCACTTGCTGCAATCGCCGCGGCTGCGGCCGCAATCGCGCTGCCCTTGGTTGGCGCCAATGCCGAAGAGTTGAAGCTGAGATTCGGCCATGTCGGCGAGCCGGGCTCGCTGCTTGAGGCCTCGGCCAAGCATTTCGCCGCCTGCACCAATCCCAAGCTCAAGAGCAAGGCCGAAGTGGAGGTTTACGGATCGTCTCAGCTCGGCAATGATCAGGAGTTGCTGCAGAAGCTGAAACTGGGTCAGGTCACCTTCGCGCTGCCGTCGACCGTGATGTCGTCGGTTACGCCCGAATTCGGCGTCTTCGAGATGCCCTATATCATCCAGAACCGCGATCAAATGCGCAAAGTCCGCGACCAGGTGGTCATGACCACGCTTCAAGCCGCAGTGAAGAAGAAAGGGTATCGCATCATCGGTGTCTGGGAGAACGGCTTCCGTGACATTACCAACAATGTCCGGCCGATCAACAAGCCGGAAGATCTTAAGGGCATCAAGCTGCGCACCCCCAAGGGAGCATGGCGGGTCAAGATGTTCCAGCTCTACGGCGCCAATCCGTCGCCGATGGCCTTTTCGGAAGTCTTCACCGCGCTCAAGACCGGTGTGATGGATGGGCAGGAAAACCCGCTGGCGCAGATCTATTCGGCGAAATTCCAGGAAGTTCAGAAATATCTGTCCATGACCGGGCATGTCTACACGCCGGCCTACGTCGTGGTTTCCGATGCGCAATTCGCCAAGATCCCGGAGGACGTGCAGAAGGTCCTAGTGAGCTGCGCCGAGGAGAATTCGGACTGGGTCTATGAGTATGCCGCCAAGCTCGACGACGAGCTTCTGGGCAAGCTGAAGGTGTCCGGCATCAAAATCAACGATGCCGACAAAGAGGCCTTCATCGCGGCGTCGAAGCCGATCTATGACGAGTTCGCCAAGACCGTCGAAGGCGGCGCCGATTTGATTAAAGCTGTCCAGGACCTCGCGCCGAAATCCTGATTGGAGCGCATCTGGGTGGAAGCAGACTCTGCTTCCACCACCACGTCTTCCTCACGTCTCACCGTCTTCTCATTCGTGGAGGTTCCGTTGACGACGCTCCGCCGCTTCCTGGGCGACACTTTGGCTTGGATTCTGATTAGCTTGATGGTCGTACTGACCATCGTTGTCATCGTTGCCGTGATCTACCGGAAGGCCGGCGCTTCATTGTCCTGGTACGACGAGGTCGCTTCGATCCTGCTTGCATGGATTACATATTATGGAAGCGCGCTCGCGGCCCTCCATCGCGGCCACATTGGGTTTGATGGCGTCCTCCTCGCGCTGCCGCTTCGATGGCGCGCGGTGGCGGTTGCCATCGCCGAGGTC
The DNA here is from genome assembly GCA_963798805.1 of uncultured Alphaproteobacteria bacterium. Classification (GTDB taxonomy): domain Bacteria; phylum Pseudomonadota; class Alphaproteobacteria; order Rhizobiales; family Rhodomicrobiaceae; genus CAVZCK01. The sequence continues at coordinate 306,964 of CAWCVC010000005.1, read as the reverse complement.
CTCGTCATTTCCTTCTTTGCCATCATGGCCTGGGCAGGTTGGGAGGTTCTCAAGGTGCTGGAAGGGGTGACGCTCGTCAGCCTCACCTGGGTGCCGGTACAGGTGACACAATCGGTCATACCGATCGGCGCGGTCTTGTTCATCGTCGCCGAACTCTTGAGCATTCCGGCCTATTGGGCGGAGGTCAAGGCCGGCATTTCATCCGAACATCCGCCGGCGCTGCACGAGGAGTCTCAGGAGATTTAACCCATGCTGCTGCTCGTGATGTTCCTGGCGCTTGTGGCGATGATCTGCCTGCATGTGCCGATCGCCGTCGCCCTCGCCCTCTCCGCGCTGATCGGCATCGTTGCGACGGACGGCCCCAGCAGTCTCGTGAATGTCGGTCTCGACATGTATAATGGCGCGACGAATTTTTCGCTGATCGCCATTCCGATGTTCGTGCTGGCCGGCGCGATCATGAATGCGACCGGCATTACGCAGCGTTTGATCAACTTCGTTTCCGCAATAATCGGATTCGTCCGCGGCGGGCTTGCCATCATCACAATAGGCGTATCGCTGTTCTTCGCCGAAATCTCCGGATCGGCGGTCGCGGGCGTCGCAGCCATCGGCTCACTTCTGATCCCTCAGATGAAGAAGCGCGGCTATCCTGCCCCTCTCGCCGCTGCCGTGACCTCGTCGGCCGCATCGCTGGCAATCATCATTCCGCCTTCCATCCCAATGATCCTCTATGGCGTATCGGCGGGGACCTCAGTCGAGCAACTTTTCGTGGCCGGCTTCGTTCCGGGCTTCCTCGGTGCGGCCGGGTTGATGGGGGTCGCCCATCTGATGGCCCGCCGTTACAATTTGCCGGTCGAGAAAGCCTTCAGCTGGCCGCGGCTCAAAAACACCTTCATCGATGCCGCCCCGACATTCTCAATTCCGGTCATCATTCTTGGTGGCATTTTCGGCGGTCTCGTCACCGCGACCGAGGCGGCCGGCCTTGCCGTTCTGGCGGCGATCCTCGTCGGCCTCTATTACGGCGAGGTCAATTTGCGCGAGCTGAAAACCGCGATGCTCGACGGCGGCATGCAGACCGCCGTGGTCATGCTGCTGGTTGCGTCGTCCGTGCTGATGGGCGACTATCTGACGACGGCCCAGGTTCCGCAGCGGATCGCCACCTGGATGCTGGGGCTGACGCACAACAAATATCTCATCCTGCTCATCCTCAACGTTTTCTTTCTGATCATCGGCTTCTTCCTGCATTCGGCGGCGGCCATCATTCTCGTCGTGCCGATCGTCATCCCGCTGATCCATGCCGCCGACATCGATCCGGTGCATTTCGGCCTGGTCGTTACGCTCAATCTTGCGATCGGACAGCAGACCCCGCCGGTGGCGAGCGTGCTGATTACCGCCTGCTCCATCGCCAAGACGGGGATCTGGGAGGTCACGAAGATCAACATCTATTTCATCGCGGTCCTCCTGGCCGTGCTGCTCATGTGCACCTATATCCCGGCAATTCCGATGTTTCTCGTCGACGCGTTCTACCGTTAAACTGGTCAGAGGAAGCAGCATGACCGAGCTTGTGCTTTATGAGATCAGCGGCGCCGTCGGCACGATCACGATGAACCGCCCGGAGGCGCGCAATGCGCTGACCTTCGAAATGTACGACCGGATCGCCGAGATCTGCGCCGAGCCCAGCACGGACGGCAGCGTCAAAGCGCTGATCATCACCGGCGCCGGGGAGCGCGCCTTCGCGGCAGGCACGGACATTTCCCTGTTCCGCGGCTTCAAACAGCCGGAGGACGCCATTGCCTATGAGGAGCGCATCGAGCGCGTGCTAAGGGCGATCGAGACCGCGCCGGTGCCGACCACCGCGGCGATCTCAGGCGCTTGCACGGGTGGCGGAGCGACGATCGCGGTCGCCTGCGACCTGCGGATCGCCACCGAAAATTCAGTCTTTGGCTTTCCGGTTGCGCGCACACTTGGCAATTGTCTGTCGATCGCCAACTACGCGCGGCTTGTCGCCATGGTCGGCGCTGGGCGAGTGATGGAAATGGTCATCACGGCGAAACTTCTCGATGCGGCGACGGCCAAGGCGGTCGGTCTTGTCGGAGAGCTGGTTCCCGATCACCTGGCGCTGATGGCGCGCGCGAGGGAGGTCGCCGCGATGGTCGCGGAGCACGCGCCGCTGACGATGCGTACGACGAAGGAAGCGCTCCGCCGCCTCCGCGAAGGCCGCCGCGACGATGAGGATCTCATCACCAAATGCTATATGAGCGAGGATTTCCGGGAGGGGCTGGAAGCTTTTCTCGCCAAGCGTAAACCGAACTGGCAGGGGCGTTAGTGAGGCCATGGCCACGCGCGGATACGGACCCTTGAGCGGTATGACGGTCATCGAGCTGGCGCATATCATGTCCGGCCCGACCTGCGGGCTGATGCTCGCCGATATGGGCGCGGACGTGATCAAGGTCGAAAAGCCGGAGGGTGACGACTCGCGGCGTTTTCTGCCCCCCGCGATCAACGGCGAGGCCGCAGCCTTCATGATGATGAACCGCAACAAGCGCGGCATGGTCATCGATCTGAAGACCGCGGACGGCATGGCGATCCTGCTGCGGCTGGTTTCGAATGCCGACGCACTCATCGAGAACTTTCGCAACGGCACGATGGAGGCGCTCGGGCTCGGCTATGAGACGCTGCGCCGGGACAATCCCGGTCTGATCTACTGCGAAATCTCCGGCTTCGGCCGGACGGGTCCCTATGCCGACCGCCCCGGTTTCGATCTGGTCGCGCAGGGCATGTCCGGCCTGATGGCGATTACCGGCGAAGGTCCCGGCCGGCCGCCGGTGAAAGTTGGCGCGCCGGTCACGGACATTGTCGCCGGCATCCTCGGCGCGATGGGCGTCTGCGCAGCCTATGCGCACAAGCTGAAAACCGGCGAGGGGCAGAAGGTCGACACATCGCTCTTCGAGGCCGGAATCGTGCTGACCTATTGGCAATCGGCCATCGCCTTCGCGACCGGGCTTTCGCCGGGGCCGATGGGCTCCGCGCACCCGCTCAACGCGCCCTATCAGGCATTCCGGGCGGCGGACGGCTGGATCAATGTCGGCGCCGCCAATCAGCGCAATTGGGAGCGGATGCTGGGCGTGCTCGGCCGGCCGGATCTCAAGGACGATCCGCGTTTTGCCACCAACGGAGCACGCATGGCCAATCGCGACGATCTCGTTGCCGTGCTGAACGGCATGTTTGCGCAGGAACCAATGGCCCACTGGCTCGAAAATCTGGAGACTGCCGGCGTGCCGGTCGGCCCGGTGCTCAGCATCGCGGAAATGCATCAGGACACCCAGACTATCGCGCGAGACATGGTGCCGACTGTCGATCACCCGGTGGCGGGGACGATTCAGACGGTCGGTGCGCCGGTGAAATTCTCTGACACCGCCTGCCGCGTCGAAAAGGCTGCGCCGACGCTCGGCCAGCATACGCGGGATGTTCTCCGCGAAGCCGGCTATTCCGACGCCGAGATCCAGGTGTTCTTCAAGAACCGCGCTGTGTCCTGAATAGGGGGACCTGCTCTCTCGAGCTGGCTGCCTGCGAGTGCTTCGCACCAGACAGGCACGCGCCAATTACTCCCGAAAGTACCCATAGATCTTGGACGCTATTGCCGATTCCTTGGAGACCGTCCCCGACGCGCACGGCGCGTAATCCGGAAAATTTTTTAAATTATCGCCTTATACTTCGCTAGCAATGGATCTAGCAAATTAAATTCTTGATCCCCTTTGGCGGGAGCGCTAAAATGGCAACAATTCGTCGTTAAACTGTTGACATTAATGGGCAGGAGGTCGGGTCATGGGCGTGAATGCAGTTACGACTGGAAATCCGACGCTGAGCATACCTAAAGCGGACATCGCTCAATTCGAGCAGATCCTGCAGAGCGTCATGGAGAAGGAGAAAGACAAACAGACCCTTGCACTGAAGGCAGAGGACTTGCTGAAGCAGTTCGGGGGCAAGGTCGATGCCAAGCAGTTGGCCAGTGCATTGGGGATCGGAGAGGATGAGGCGAAGACATTCATTGCGGAGGCCGACGAAGACGGCGATCCGACCACCCTCACCCAGGCCGAGCTCACCGATGCGCTCCAGTGGATGCAAGATCAGTCGGGGCAGGGAACGCCGGCAAACCACGGCGGCGACCCAAGCGGGGGCGCGAGCGGCGCCCAAGGGGCGGACGGCAGCCAGAGCGCCGGGGGCAGCGGTGCCTTGTCTCAATTGGCGCAGCTTTTGGTCAAGCTTCTCGATCAAAACGGCGACGGAGAGATCTCGTCCAAAGACATCAAGCAGCTGCTCAAAAAATACGGCAAGGATCACGGCGATGGGCAGAAAAGCCTGAGCAAGGATGAATTGAAGAACGCCCTCAAGGCTGAAGCAAAGGAGAAGGGTATAGATCTCTCCGATGATCAGCTCAATTCGATGGTCAATTCGCTGTTCAAGACAGCTGACGCGAATGGCGACGGCCTCCTGAATGAGGCTGAGCTGACGTCGGCAGCCGGCAAAATCGACCAGGGACAGCTTTCGGGAGAGGAATAGCCCCTCCCTATCGCCGGCTAGGCGATTGCACGGCTTGGAATCAATTCTCACGGGTCTACGAGGGCCGCAGCACTCTGCGGCCATTCTTATTTGCGGAAGCGGCGCGAGGTTACCGCGCCGGCCGGTTGCGCACCGTCTCGATGCTCTTGTGAAAGAACCAGATGAGGAAGCGGATGCCCGTGCTGACCGCCAGCCCAATGAACAGCAGCAGCACGGACTTTGCGCCGAGTTCGCCGAGAATCGTCGCATAGGCCTGGGTCGCTAGCTCGGGGGAGATTTGCTCGAGGCGCTGGGCGAAAAGGTCGAGCAGCTGATGGGCTATCCCGATCAGCCGGCCGAAAGTCTCGATATGGTAAAGGTTCAGATACATATAGGCGAGCATCGCCACGAGCACTTCGACGATCAGATAGGCCACAAGCAAACCGGTGTAGACAATAGCTTTAACGAGAGAAATCACAACCGTGGTCCTGGGGGGATGCTCGACATGGGGCGCCGATTTGGGCTTGGGCTCGGACGCGCGCTCGGCCTTAGGGCCAGGCTCGGGATTCGGTGCAGGCTCGGTCTCAATTTGCTGCGCAGGCTGCGGCGCGTCGTCCCGTTGATGGGATCGCTTTTTGACGCGAAGTTTTCCCATTCGATCGAGGAGGGCGAGCCCGATCACCGTCGCGGCGACGGTGCTGGCTGTATTATCCGAGCCGTTCATCTGCGGGAGCGTTCGCCGGAGCAGGCGGGGCTGAGTGAGGGGGCCATTTCACAAATCCGTTGATTGCCGCACCGCCTTCTGCAGCGGAGCAGAGTTGTGATCAGCATATCAACGGTGCCCGAAGCGGGAAAGAGGATCAGGCGGCTTCGGACGCGCCGAGGCCGCGTTTTCCGCCTCTTGGCGAGGACGTCAGAACCCCATGCGCAGCAAAGGCATCCTTCAGTGCACGGAAGGTGTTTTGCAAATGATCGCGAATTGCGCGCGACACGAGCGGTCCGTCGCGACGCTCGAGCGCCGCCATAATCCGGTCGTGCTCAGCAATCGCCTCGGGCAACCGCGCAACGGGAATGATCGCCGCCATGCGGGCGCGGCGGATCCGGCTCGACACGTGCCGGAGAAGCTGAACGAGATTGCGATTGCGCGACCCGATCTGCAGGCGTTCGTGGATCTGCTCGTTGATGGAGACCTGGCCCCTGATGTCTCTCTGCTTGTAGCAGGCGACCATGCGTTCGTGCAGACCTCTGATCTCATCGATTTCATCCGCGCTCAGCTGCTCGCAGGCCAACTCGCCGGCAAGCGCTTCAAGCTGCGTGTAGACCGGGAATGCGTGTGCGAGATCCTCGAAAGTCAGCGGTTTGACGACGGCGCCGCGATTGTGGTTCAGGATCACGAGCCCCTCGAAGGCGAGAACCTTCAAAGCTTCACGTAGGGGGGTACGCGACACGCCGAAGCGCTCGCACAGCTCTTTTTCAGGAATTTTCGCGCCGGGCTCCAGTTCCCCATCGACGATGCAGTCACGCAGCCGGATGAGAAGCTCGTCGTGAAGATGGCGTCGCGAGATCAGGCTGGCCGCTTCTGCCTCCACTGCAGGATGAAGAAGAGACGAACTCCCCTGACGGTATGTCAGATGCTGATTCATATCGAAGATTTCCGTTATCCGTAAACTCGCATGTACCCTCGGCAGCCCTTGCGCTATATCTTTCGGCCGAATGACGACCGAGCCGCCCCCGCGCGAAGAGTTAAAATCCGGCCTCAATGTTGGGTCGGAATAAAACTCGACCGCCCACATGCACTACGGTGTGGTTCCAATCAAAAAATATAAAGGAAGATTGCGAAGTTTCAAATCATTATTCAATAGTTCGCATCCGATAACGCTTCCATAAATCGTAATAACATCTATGAATAGGATTACAAGCGTGTCGGAGTTTGCCTAAGCGGTAACGGCAGCGTTTCCGGGTCATGCCTTCGGAAAGCCGGATTTTACGCAAGCTGTGCCGGGCCTTTGCATTTTTTCGCACATCGCGGCAGCAAAGGTGCTACCGCAACCGCTCGATCCTTGCAAGCCAAAGTAGCGGAATTTAGGTAACTCCCTGGGGAAATACTTATTCCTTTCCGGAGATTTCACTCCCGGCGATTCAGGACCGCCGGTGCCCTCGTCGCGCGTGGGATGCCGCGAAGTGTAACAAGCTTGGCCGGAACCCCGCTCTCGTTACACCGTTATACAAAACGGCTGCGTTCGGCACCTTCGATGCCTGGAGCCGGACGTGTTTTGATGTGTTGATTTGGTCAGGTCCTTTGCAGACCATGTCCAGGGAGAAGCAGGGAGAGATTTCAAATGACCAGCATCAAGCGTAAACTGACGGTGCTTGCGGCTGCACTCGCAGTCGCCGGCGCCGTAGGCATCCCCTCAGCATTTGCGGACAGTTCCATGACGCCGATACCTCAGTCGTCGGTGAAGACGACCGATCCAGGCGTCATCTTTGTTCGCGACCATCGTGGCGGCCATCGCTCTTATGGTCACCGTGGCGGCCATCGCTTTTATGGCCACCGTGGTGGTCGTCGCTTTTATGGCCACCGTGGCGGTCATCGCTATTATCGCCACCACCGCGGCTATGGGTATTGGGGTGTGCCGTTCTTCTTCGCCCCGTTCTATTATGGCGGCTACGGTTACGGCGATTCGAATTCCTGCTACTGGGATTGCCGCCAATACCATGGGCCGCGTTACTGCCGGTACCATTGGCGCCGGTACTGCTATTGAGTTTCTTGGATCTCAGAAAGGGAACGGCTCGCCGTTCCCTTTTATTTTGCGCGTGTTTCGCAATACTGATCACGTCGTATCAAGACGCGTGCTTCCATTCAGAAGCTCCATAGGTGCCTGCCCACGCGCGTAAACGGCGCAAAGGCTTTGGCAGCCAGGCGAATCGTGCCAGCCTTTTTTTGGGGCATATATACCGCCGGCTTCCATTTCCGTATGGCGTCGGCGGGTCTTTTGGGGGCTAGCCGTGATCCGCGAATTGCCGAGAGGGCCTTTCGACGCCTATTTGCGCGCGCATTATTTCAACGATAAACCCAGCGTCCTGCCGCGATTTTCGATGGGCTGCGGCGCGATCTTCATGATCCGGCGAGTCAAACCGCTCGATGACAGCCTGGCTTCTCGCGGCGTCATCGCCGAGACCGATCCGCTGCTGCTTCAGGAAATGATCGGCCTGGTCGCAACGCAGTCGCTCGACGTCATCTCCCTCGCGGAAATGCGGCGGCGTCTCATCGGTCACGATCTGGACCGGCGCTTCGTCTGCTTTACCTTCGATGGGGCGTACACGGCCATCAAGGATGCCGTGCTTCCCTTCTTCAGGGAGCGGGGAATGCCGTTCGCCGTCTATGCGGACACCGATTATCTCGGCAATCACCGCGTTCCGTGGTGGCTGGCGCTGGAAGGGCTGATTCAGGAGCGCGACCGCATCTCACTGGAGATCGGGGGAGAGCCGCAGAATTTTCGCTGCCGCTCTATGAGCGAAAAGCAGGAGGCATATGCCCGGATCTTCCGGCGTCTCGTCCGCCTCGAGCGCGGTACCCGCACCGAGCTCCTGGACAGCGCCCTGAGGAAACACGCGGTCGGCATGTCGGCAATGGCCGAAAGGGAGATGCTTTCGCCTGAAGAACTGAAAGCTCTTGCGCAAAGTTCGCTGGTCACGATCGGGACACTCGGCGGAAATGCTCAGCCGTTTGGCGAGTTGAGCTTCGACCACGCCAGACAGTCGCTGGAACAAGCAATCGGCGCGCTGGAAAGCTCGACGGGGCTGCGTCCACGACACCTTGCCTTCGGCGGCAGCGAAAGGACGCCGGTTGCCGCGCGCGACATCAGGATTGCCCGCGAGCTCGGTCTGGAAACTGGCGTCACGTCTATCGAAGGTGCCCTCTGGCCGGAGCATGCCCGCGAGTTGCTCGCTCTGCCGCGTATCGCGCTGGATAACGACCCGGCAACGCTGGTTCGCGCGCTGATGCTGAGCAGCGGTGACGCACAGCCGGCAAGACGGCCGGCGCCGGCCACATCGATGTAAGGAGCGGCAATGCTGCGCGGAGATGCGTCGTGCCGCTGAGCGGTTCCGGCACTCAGCCGCGGCTATAGAGCATTCTGGCGCGGATCGTGCCCGGCAAAGCGCGGATTTCGTGCAGCACGCCGCGCGCATCTTCGACCTGCCCGTCCGCATCGAGAACGACATAGCCGATCCGGCCGTCGGTCTGGAAGAATTGAGCGGCGATGTTGATTTCGCGGCGGGCGAAGATCGCGTTCAGCCGATTGATCTCGCCCGGCAGGTTCTTGTGGACCTGAATGAACCGGGTGCCGGTCGGGCGCTGTGGCAATTGCACCTGCGGGACATTCACCGCGCCGTAGGTCGAGCCGACATCGGAATATTCGATCAGCTTGCGGGCGACTTCAGCGCCGATGCGCTGCTGGGCTTCCTCGGTCGAGCCGCCGATATGCGGTGTCAGGATGACATTGTCGAGACCCTGAAGCGGCGAGACGAATTTCTCGCCATTCGCCGTCGGCTCGGCCGGAAACACGTCGATCGCGGCGCCGGCGAGATGACGGCTCCGAAGCGCGGCGGCCAGTGCCTCGTCGTCGAAAACCGTGCCGCGCGCATTATTGATGAAAAACGCGCCGCGCTTCATGGCGCTGAATTCGACCGCGCCGATCATGCCTTTGGTTTCCGGCGTCTCCGGCACGTGGATGCTGACCACATCGCTGGCGGCAAGCAACTCACCCAGCGTCTCGCATGGCTGCACATTGCCGCGGTTCAGCTTGTCGGTCGGATCGAAAAAGATGACGCGCATGCCCATGGCTTCCGCAAGCTCGGCAAGCTGGCTGCCGATATTGCCATAGCCGATGATGCCCAGCGTCTTGCCACGCACCTCATGCGCGCCGGCCGCCGATTTCAGCCATTCGCCCTGGTGAGCGCCGACGGATTTCGGGAAAATCTGCCGGACCAGCATCACGATTTCGGCGATGGTCAACTCGGCGACGCTGCGCGTGTTCGAAAAGGGCGCGTTGAAAACGGGCACGCCCATGTCGCGGGCTGTCCACAGATCTACCTGATTGGTGCCGACCGAGAAGCAGCCGACCGCGATGACGGAGCGCTGTCCGTTCAGCGCCTCGGCGGTCAGATGCGTGCGAGAGCGGATGCCGAGCATGGAGACGCCGCGCAGCGCCTCTCGAAGCTCGTCGCCGTTCAGTGCCTTGCTGCGCAGCTCGACATTGGCGTAACCGGCCGCCTCGAAAGCGGCGACGGCGGTCTGGGCGATGCCCTCCAGGAGCAGGATCTTGATCTTTTCCTTGGGGCGCGAAAGTATGTCCGTCATCTGATCCTGGCGCTTTTGATGCTTTCAGGCGGGACATGAGCAGCAAACCGCCGGCATTTCAAGTGCCGCCAATTGGCGCATCGGCAGCAATCGACAGAGCATGAGCGACTTGGTTTAAAAGCAGGTCAAGATGCGCCTGGCGACCGCGACCGGCGCAGGGCCGGCGTTTTGAGGAGCGGCATGCCCCATGGCTATCGAGATCGAAAGACGCTTCCTGGTTGCCAGTGGCGGCTGGGCGGCGCGCGCGGAGCCGTCCCACAGCATCCGGCAAGCCTATCTTGCGGCAACGCCGGACGCTGCGATCCGCATTCGCGTCGTCGATGACGCGAGCGCTTTCCTGACGATCAAGAGCGGTAAGGCCGGGATCGAGCGGGCAGAGTTCGAATATCCGATCCCCGTTGCAGATGCGGAAGAGCTGATCGAGATGCGCACCGGCGCGATTATCGAAAAGCGGCGGCATCGGCTCGCGGCCGATGGGGGGCAGTGGGAGATCGACGTGTTCGGCGGCGCGCTGGACGGGCTCGTCATCGCCGAGATCGAGCTGGATACTCAGGACCGCGCTTTCGATCGGCCGGAATGGCTCGGCAAAGAGATCACCGAGGACGGCCGTTATTCGAATGCGAGCCTTGCGCTGAATGGGTTGCCGGAAGCGATAGCCCATCGCAGCAGGCGGCCCTGATCCGGATTTTGGGATGTCCCACTTTCGCCGCACGGCTCGAAGCCGGAAAAAGGCCCGGGCCAACTCCCCCAGCCCGGACCTTTCCACTGCCCCCCGGTCGAACTCGTATCGATTCGGCCTCAGCGATGTGACGGGATATTGGCCACGGATTATGCGCGAATTGTGGCGTCATCCGGCAATGACTTAGTGATTCCGGCGAGTTATGGAATATTCTTTCGAGAACTGTCTTAGAAACCAACACTAACGGCAACTACGGATGAGGTCTTTCACTATGGTCAAACAAACGCAAATGTGGGTGATGGTGCACCAAATCTGCCACAGTTTCACCGGCAAAGATTAAGCCCTTGTTAGGGCAGGGATTGGCATCCGAATTGGTTAACCAACACCGGCCAGGGCCAGCATTCGTGCGGCCCGGTTGGTTTCGCGGTCCTTGAGTGTCCCAACTGCGGCGAGCATGGCGAGATAGCTCTCATCGAAGCGGTGCTCACATGCGCCCGCCATGATCAAGGCAAGATACCAGTCGAACGGCCAAAGACCATCCCAGCAGGCGTCCGCCTGGGCGATATAGGTCGCCGCCTGGGCGATTGTCCTCCCGGGCTCGCTGCGCACCGGAAAGGTGTCGATCCGGTCGTAGCGCGCCTCTGCCAGGTCGAGAGCCGGCTGCTCGCTGAGGTCGATCCGGTAAAGCACCCCGAGCGCTTCGACGCCGCTGCCGTTCACCGGGATCAACGTCGCCTTGCCGGATCCATCCCGCCCTTCTTTTCTGAAGCAGATCGAATGGCCCGGAGCGCTGGCAACGCCGATGGGAACGGCGCTCGGGCAGCGTTCGCACAGGCGCGCGCTCAACATGTTGGAGCCATAAGCGAAATAGAGGAAGGAGCCCATCGGGTCAGTTTAACGCGAAAGGCCTTACGCCTCCATAGCCTGCCCGCGGGCTTGACGGCTACCGCGTGGTCCCGGGCGCCGGAACCGTCTGCGGCCGGCCGCGCCCGTTCCCCGGCTCGACCGGGAGGAATTCGATCCCGGAGGACTGAACCGGCTGCGGATAAAGGGTCATCAGCGTCAGCACTTCCTGCGGGAGGCCGAGCTTGACGGGAAGGCCGAGCGAGGCGGCCTCCTCATAGGTCAGCGCGTAATCATGTGTCCAATGGCCGCCCGCAAGTTTTTCAGCCAGCGCTGCGGCGCCTTCTTCGCCGAGCCGCTTTTTCGTCAGTTCGATCGCACCGCGCTTGACCTGCGCGAGCGCCTTTTCGCTCATATCGGCGAGAACGAGCGTCAGATCGTGGACTTCGCTGATGGGTTTGCTGTCGCGCGCACGAACGATGCTGGCCGCCGGGAGCCCTGCAAGCTGCGGGTCGATCGGACCGAGGACCGAGAACTCGCCCATCAGGATCTCATCGGCCGCCAGCGCCACGAGCGTGCCGCCGGACATGGCATAGACCGGCACCATGACGCGAACTCGAGCCGGATGCGACTCCAGCGCGCGGGCGATCTGCATCGCTGCCAGCACGAGACCGCCGGGCGTATGGATCACGAAATCGATCGGACGATCTCTCGGTGTTGCCTTGATAGCGGCAATCAGTGTCTGAGCGTCTTCAAGATTGATATAACGGGAGACCGGGAAGCCGAGCAGGCTGCGTCGCTCCTGCCGGTGGATCATGGTAATGACGCGCGTGCCCTGCGACCGCTCGATTGTGCGTATGGCGTTCGCCCGCTGCATGGCTCGTATCCGCTCGGTTATAAGCGGCTGGAGAGCGAAGATCAGGAAGACGATCCAGATCCAGGATAAGGCATTTTCCATATGCTTCGCCCTTCGATCTTTGCGAGGCCAGGAGCAGACAGGCGCACATTATGCCGTTTTGCGAGGCTCTCGCGATGAAATTCGGTCAGCGGATTTCCTGGAGGGGCTCGCTCTCGAGCGCGGCGCCGCAAAAAAGCCCCAATTCGAACATTGGGGCTAGGACCAAATCCTTTTATTCTCGTTGCTTCTTTCGGGCCTCTGATCCGCTGCAACAAAGCTCCAGTGGCTTGATGGTTACGACGGCAGAGCTATGACACGAAAGGCCGGACGCGAAGACCGACCTCCGAAATTCAGGCTTAGAATGCTCCGCCAATGCAGAAGGTTCCGGTGCAGCGCGAGAAATTCCAGGGGACAGAATTGAATGTGGTGTCTGACATTCATAAAGAATGCAAACGTGATATAAGACAAGTTCGAGTCCGAGCGGATTGTGTTTTGTGTCGGCGTCCATTCCGCCTGTTGCGTTAGTGCATATTTGAAGGGCTTAGCTGATTGATGCCTCGCTTTGCGATAAGAGGCCGAAATTCGCAGCGAACGATGGCAGGGGCGGCACGGTTCCGACCGGCTGGACCGGCTGTGCGCGGGGGCGGCAATGACGGCGCCGCTTGAAAATTTCGCCAGCCTGACCGACGCGCGCATCACCTCCCGCCTTGGCGATATGAAGCGCCGGGTGCTCGAGCTCGGCGAAGAGCTGCAAAGCGCAATTCACAGCCGCATCGGCGTGTTCGTCTCCTCGCTCCTGACCGATCTTGAGGCTCATAGCTGCCGCATCGCGGTCATCGGGCAGATCAAGGCCGGCAAAAGCTCGCTGATCAATGCGCTGATCCGCCGCCCTGATCTCCTGCCGACCGATATCAATCCCTCGACCGCTGTGATCACCAAGCTTTATTTCGGCGCGCCGGCCGAGCGCAACAACACGGCGCTGTTCCAGTTCTTCAGCGATGAGGAATGGGAGCACATCATGTCGGGCGGCCGTGCCGGCGCCATGACGATGGAGCGTAATGCCGCCATTACGCCCGATCAGCTCGAAGAGCCGCTCGAGGAGCTTCGAAAGCGCGCCGAGGTCCGCCTTGGCTCGGAATATCAGTCGCTGCTCGGCAGGCATCATTTGTTCGCATCGGTCACAGCCGGGTTGTTGGAGCGCTATGTCAGCGCCGGAGATTATGGCGACGGCTCGTCTGATGAGGATGAAGGCCGCCACTTCTCAGACATCACGAAAACCGCCGAGGTCTATCTCGAAGGCCAGCCGCTCGGCTATCCCTCTGTCGTCATCGACACGCCGGGCGTCAACGACCCGTTTCTTGTCCGCGACGAGATCACCCACGGCAATCTCGGTGAGGCCGACATCTATCTCGTCGTGCTGACGGCGCAGCAGCCGCTGTCCAAAAGCGATCTGGCGCTGTTGCGGATGCTCAAGGGTTTGCAGAAGGATCGCATCATCGCGGTTGTGAACCGCATCGACCTGGTGAACATGGCGGCCGGCGAAGCGGACCGGCTTGCGGCCCATGTCCGCGCCAGCCTCAAGCGCGAGTTTCCGCACGCCGACATTCCGGTGATCCTGGCGAGCGCGCATTGGGGCAATATCGCGGTTGGCGGCGATACGCGGGAGATCGAGGCGATGCTCTCCTCGCCATTCGCCGATTACGCCGCCGATATGGCGAGGCGCGGTGAATTGGGTTTCGAGCGTCCACAGCCCGACTGGCCTCCCGAGCGTGCCGCGAAGATGCTCTATCGCGCCTCCGGCATTCCGGCGATCGTCTCGGCGATTTCCCAGCTTATCGGCCATTCGGTGACGGCTGAGCGGCTGCTTCCGGTTGCTTCCACGCTCGGGGCGATTGCCGAAAACACCGCGACCTCGACTCGCTACGGCATTGAATCGCTTCAAGGCTGTGACAGCGAGGAAGGTTGGCTGCGGGGCAAGGCGAGCCGCAGCCTGCAGCGGCTGGAGCATCTCCTGGAGCAGGTCGAGGGCGCGCTGGCGGCTTGCGAACGCGACTTCACCAACATGATCGGCGAAGAAATCGGCCGTTTGCGCCGGTTCATGGTCTATACGGTCAAAAACTTTGCCGAACAGCAGCGGGAGAAGCTGGCTCAATACGGCTCATATGCGGCTTTCCGCAGCGAATTTCAGGAGCAGATGTTCCAGCTCCGCTCTCAGCTTGCCGAGGATTTTTACAAATACATCACCGAGATTACGAAGCAGTTCGTCACGAGGCAGCAGGACGCCGAGGCGACGCTTCGCGAGACAGTGAAGAACGCGCTGCCGGACCTCGACGATGTCGTCCGCTTCGGAATTCAATCGGGGAACCTGCCGCCGCCGTCGATCCTGCCGCTGAGCAAGATCACCAGCCTCGACATGGACCGCTTTTGGGATGCGCGCGCCCACGCCACGGAGATTAATTCAGCCGAGATCGACCAATTCCGGGATCTCGTCGCTGTGTCATTTCTCGATCTGATCGACGAGTTGTTCGAACTGGCCGAGGCTAATCAGCGCGGCCATGTCTCCGACGCACTGCATCGCTTGCGCTATCTGAGCTTCAGCGCCATCTATCCGATCGCCCAGCAGTTGCAGGATCTCGTCAGTGCACGCAAATCGATGGTGAGGGGCGTCGGCGCGAAAGATTGGGCGGCTCCGGTCTTTTGGGAGCAGTTCCTCAGCGAGTGCCGCCAGCATCTGGACCGCTGTGAGACTCTGAGCGCCGAGGCGGCGGCCATCCGGCGGCAATGCATTCAAATGATGAGCAAATAGAGACCGTGGAACCCTCGCCGATGACCGAAGACAGTCCTCTGTCGGAGCTAAGGTCGATCCGTCTCGCTTTGGGCAAAATCGGGGGGCGGGCCGGCGCACGCTTCGCGCCGGTACATTTGACCCTCGCCCACATCGAACGCGGCCTGTCCCGGCCGGTCAGGCTGGCCGTTCTCGGCGATCAGAATTCCGGCAAGTCCCTGCTTATCAACTATCTCCTCAAGCATCAGGTGCTGCCGTCCGGCGGCTTTGCCGGCGAAGGCACGCAGCTTCTGATCCGCTATGCCGGCGAGTCTTCCGTGCATGCGGTCAGGCCCGACGGCACCAGAAATCGATTGACCTCGAAGGCATTCGGCCGGCTGGCGAAGCCGGAAATGCGAGGCGCCCCGCCGAGCTCGGCCGTGATCTACGATGCCCGCAACTCGAAGGGGCCCGGAGCGCAAAGATCGCCCGGTCCCGCTCATCTGATTTTCCCTTCGCGCCCCGAGGTTCAGGCGCCATCGCGGCTGATCGAGATCGGTCTGCCTCTCGGATTTCTGCAAAGGGTCGAGATTGTCGAAGTGCGCGCCTGTCCGGAGGGCCCTGCCAATCATCCGTCGAACCGCGCTTTCCGTCAGGTCGATATGGCGATCTGGTGCACACTTGCCACTCAGGCCTGGAAGGAAAGCGAGGCCGCATCGTGGAAGCGCATTCCGGCCGGCCGCCGGAAATCGGCGCTGATGCTCGTCACCTATAAGGACGCGATCCGACACGGCAAGGACGAGGCCAAGATTACGGCCCGGCTTCGTCATGAGGGCTCAGGGTTGTTCGACCACGTGGTGCTCGTGTCCCTGCGGGATGCCATTCAGTCGCTGCTCGTCAGCGATCGGGAAGAAGCGCGGCAATTGCATCGGGAGAGCAATGTCGAAGCGGCCGAGAGCGCAATCACCGGCCTCATTCGGAGCTGGCAGACGCGCCGCTTCCAGAAGACCGCCCGGCTGCTCAGAAGACTGGCGGCGCGCGTTGCCGTCGGGCGTCCGGAGCAGGGCGGCTCGGCCAATCATGAGCTGGCCTCGATCCTCAACCGGCTTGCCGCTGATTTCTCCAGCGCCGCGCCGTCCATTTCCCTTGAAAACAAGGCGGCGTGAGATTCTGGGCGGCGTGCGGCCTCGGGTAAGAGAAGCAAGGCATGGAAAGACGGGTAAGCCCGGCATCAGTCATGATCGATCGCAAAAAACAGCTCTGCGTCAATTGCCGCTATTTCTGCCGGGATGTGGACCCGGAAAACCGCTTCTATTTCGACGACAAGAGCGGTGAGTGCCGGCGGCATCCGCCGCGCGACAATTTCTCCTGGCTGCGGACGCGCCCCTATCATTGGTGCGGAGAGTGGGCCTCGCAAGCCGAACGGCCGGCTGTGTGGCAGCGGATCTCGGCCCATCCGAGAACGGACGAGCCGGTTCTCCTCTATAAGAAGGAAGGCTTCTGCCGGCAGAGCGGGATGATCATCGGCTATTGGAATACGGCGTTCGGCAAATGGCACGATGACGGCGACAGGCTGTTCGAATATGGCGATTTCACCGCCTGGATGGACCTGCCGGAACCGCCCGATGCTCAATAACGGACGGCAGGAACTCGTGAACCAGAACGTGCAGCTCATCTTCGCCTTGATCTTCGTCTTCTGCGTCATCTTCGCGATTATCTCCGACGCCACGAAGCTTCGGATCCCGAATATCGTCTCGATTGTTCTCGTCGCCAGTTTTGCGGCTTATGCGCTTCTCGGTGGCGTCCCGGCAGTATGGTCGCACGTCCTCATTGCAGGGGCGGTATTCGCGCTGCTGTTCGCCTTCTTCGCGCTCGGCTGGGTCGGTGCCGGAGATGTGAAATTTCTTTCGGCGTTGATGATATGGGCCGGACCGGCGCACGGCACAGTGTTCATTTTGCTGTTTGCGGTTTTCGGCGGCGTCTTCGCGCTGTCGCTGATCGGCTTGCGCTCGGCGCTGCGCCATCATCCGGTGATCGCGGGCTGGCCGGTGCTCGGAAAGATGAGCCGTTGGGCGCGCAACGGCCTGTGCCCTTACGCGATACCCATCGGTCTCGCCGCGCTCTGCGTCGCCCCTTCCATCTTCATGACCTCCTAACGCGGGTCGCGGTCAGTTTCGGGAGGAGCGCCTCAAAATCAGCCGGCCTTCTTCCCGGCTTGGGCCTCCCAGTGGTCGAGCAGCTCCAGATTGTTGCGGATATAGGGATTATCGGGCGCCTTTTCCGCAGCCGCGTGCAGCGTCTGCCGCGCGCTCGCGAAATCGCCCTTCAGCATCTGATGATAGGCGAGATTGTTGAGCACGGTCGGCGTGTTGCCCGCGAGCTTGATGAGCTGATCGTAAGCCCGCGCGGCAAGGTCGAACCGCTTCAGCCGGTCGTAGCTCGCGGCGAGCCCGAGCCAGGCTTCGGCATTCGTGTGCCGCTCCTCGATCGCTTGCCGGTAGTAGCGTTCGGCAAGGCCATAGTCGCCATTGCGGTAATAGGTCTTGGCCTTTTGCAGCCAGACCTGCTCCGGGGCAGAGCCGAAGGAGCTGGTGTCCGTGATGCTGGCGGTGAAATTCTCTTTGGCATCGCTGCCATCGAATGTGCACCCGGCGGCCGAAAGAGCCATCGCCCCCACGACAACGAGTTTCAGAATGTGTCCCCTCATTATTGTTCCCCCTTCAGAGGCAATTTTTAAAATGCAAACAGCGCATTCCTGATCCGGACGATGATCGGCAACGCGATCACGACGAGCATCACCGGGAAGATGAACAGTCCGAGCGGCAAGGTCAGCTTCACCGGCAGCGCGTGAGCTTTTTCTTCTGCGCGCGAAAGACGCTTCTCGCGCATCTCGTCGCTATAGATGCGCAGCGCCTCGGTGAGGCTGGTTCCGAGCTGTTCGGTCTGATAGAGCAGCGAGCCGAGATTGAGCACCTCCTCGACACCGGTTCGGCGCGCCAGATTTTCGACAGCCTCCGAGAGCGTGCTGCCGGCGCGCAGCTCGAGGCTCATGAGATAGAGATTGGCACCGAGGAAGGGATAGCTGTGCGAAAGCTCGCGGCCGATCCGATCGATAGCGGCGCGCGGGCTGAGGCCCGCCTCAGCGCAGACAACCATCAGGTCCATGAAATCGGGAAAGCCGTCGCGGCATTCCTGGCGCATGGCTTTTGCGCGCTGGGTCAAATAGCGGCCCGGCAGCAGGAAGCCGATGCCTCCTATGGCGGCGAGAAAGCCGACCTCGGACGACGGCCGGATCGTGGTATTTGAAAATAACAGGACGACATGGACGATCAAAGGCAGTCCAACCAGCAGGCTCAGCCGCATCGCGTGGAACCAGAGGGCGCTGTTCGGGCCAAAGAAGCCGGCATTGACCAGCGCGCGCTGGAGCTTGGTCTTCTCGCTCTCCTTTTCTCCCTCCTTCTGCCCCCGCTCCACACGCCCGAGCAGGGCCGAGTTTTCGGCGAAACTCTGAAAGCGGAGCGATCTGGCCTTGGTCTCCCAGCTTTGCTCGGGCCCGAGCGGCGATGCGCTAAGACCACGGTCGATGACCGTGCGCTTGCGGATGTCGCTTCGGCGCTGGACGATGTCGGTGACCGCCAGAACGAAAAAGAACATGAACATGAAGGTGAAGAAGATCGCACCGAACAGCACGCTGCTGTCGGACGGGTAACCGGCATTGGCGATGAACGTCAGGATGGTATTCATCACACGCTGAACCTGACCATCCGGTACATGACGAGATTGCCGAGGACCATCCAGCCGATCGCGCCCCCGAGCACCGGCTTGACGAACCACTCACCCCAGACCTGGCCGTAATAGCTTGGAGCGATCAGCCAGAGGATGCCGAACAGGACGATCGGTATGAGGCTGAGCAGCAGCGCCGAATAGCGGCCTTCGGCCGACAGCGACTTTGCCTTGCGGCGCAACTTGAAGCGCTCGCGGACGACGCGGGCAAGATTGGCAAGGATCTCGGCGAGGTTACCGCCCATCCTGGCCTGGATCGAGACGGCGAGCACCAGAAGCGACAGGTCGGCCTGGCCGACCCGCGTGCGCAGATTGACCATTGCAGTTTCGAGATCGAGGCCGTAGGTCAGCTCGGCGCCGGTAATGCCGAATTCGCCCCCTAACGGGTCCGCCATCTGGCGGCCCACTGTGGCGATCGCCACCGGGATGGCGTGTCCGGCCTTCAGGCCGCGAACCAGAATGTCGATCGCCTCTGGGAGCTGCGTTTCGAATTTGCGCTGACGGCTGGCGCGGATCGAACGGAGGATGAGAACGGGAATGCCGATGCCCACCGCTAGAGCGCCGAATACGGAGATCAGAAAGCTGCTTTGCAGGATGGAGATCACGAAATAGGCGCCAGCGGCGATGAACAGCATCGAGAAGATGACGCCTCTCGCGCCGACCGTGACGCCGGATTGCAATATGAGCTGATTGAGCGAGATGATCGGCAGCGAATAATGGCCGTCGGAGGAGAGGCTGCGGCCGCGCCGGATGCGATTGAGCTCGGCCTGATTGGCGTCGACGGGTCCGAATTCGCCGAGCCGCCGGGCGACGCTCCTGCGCTTCGCCTTCGAGGCGGACAGCGCCAGATAGCCACCATTGAGCGCCAGCAGGACGGCCACGAAAACAAGAATGGGAACAAGCTGCGCGGCGTTCATAAGACCTGTCCCGGATCGAAGAAGTCTGACGCAAACACCAACCCCTTTACCTGCAGCTCGTCCATGAAGGTCGGGCGCAGGCCCGTGGCGCGGAAATCGCCGCGCACCTGGCCGTCGGGGGTCGTGCCGGTCCGCACGAAGCGGAAGATCTCCTGCATCTGGATGACGTCGCGTTCGATGCCCGTCACTTCCGAGACGCTGACGATGCGGCGGCGTCCATCGCTGAAGCGCTGAAGCTGGATGATGATCGAGATGGCGGAGGCGATCTGGGTGCGCACGCTGGTCTCGCTCATGTTGAGGCCGGCCATGCCGACCATTTGCGTGAGGCGGGCCAGGGCGTCCCGGGGGGTGTTGGCGTGGATGGTCGCCATCGAGCCCTCATGGCCGGTATTCATGGCCTGAAGCATGTCGAAGGCTTCCTCGCCGCGCACCTCGCCGACGATGATGCGGTCGGGGCGCATGCGCAGCGCATTCTTGACCAGCTCGCGCTGGCGGATCTCGCCGCGGCCCTCGATATTCGGCGGCCGGGTCTCGAGCCGGCCGACATGCGGCTGCTGCAGGCGCAACTCGGCCGCATCTTCGATGGTAATCAGGCGCTCCTTGTACGAGATCGCGGTCGACAGGGCGTTGAGCAGGGTGGTCTTGCCGCTGCCGGTGCCTCCCGAGACCATCAGGGTCAGCCGGGCGCGGACGCAGTTCGAAAGCAGCTCCGCCATTTTGTGGGTCAGGCTGCCGACCGAGACGAGACCTTCGAGGTCGTAAGCTTGCTCGGCGAACTTACGGATCGAGACGAGCGGTCCGTCGACCGCGATCGGCCGCACCGCGACATTGATACGCGAGCCGTCGGCGAGGCGGGCGTCGACCATGGGCTGAACTCGTCGACCCGGCGGCCGACGGCGCTGATGATCTTGTTGACGATGCGCAACACATGCGCCTCGTCCTTGAAGCGCACGGGCACCTGCTCGAGCTGGCCGAAGCGCTCGATGTAGACCTTCTCATGGGTGTTGATAAGAATGTCGCTCACGGTCGGGTCCTTGAGCAGAGGCTCGATCGGCCCGAGCCCGGTCAACTCGTCGAGAACCTCGGTGGTGAAATTCTCGAGCTCGCGCGCGTTCAGCAGTATGCGCTCGGTGCGCACATAATCCGAAACGATCTCGGAGATCTGTGTGCGCAGCTCCTCCCGCGAGAGGCGCTCCAGCATGGGAAGATTGAGGTCGTCGATGAGCTTACGGTGCAGGCGGACCTTGGCTTCCAGCAGCTCCTGCTTGATCAGCTTGTTGTCTTCCGCCGCGAGCTCGGCGAGCCGGCGTTCCATCGGCGCGGGCTCGCGCGGAATCCCGGGATGCGGCCGTTCATAACCGCCGAATTTATTGTTGCCGCCAGGCAGAAATCGATTTGACATCACGCAACACCCGACAATAAGCCAGAACCCGAAATCAGCCCTTGTTCTTCAATATCCGTTCCAGCGCTTTTTCCAGCTTGCTGCCGCGGCTGACCTCGGACACGGGGATGCCGCGATTGATCGCGTCCTGGACGAGATCCGCGCTCTCGGGAACGAAGCCCACAAGCCAGTCGCGCAGCAATTGCTCCGCGTCGCTCTTCTTGAGCCCGGAGCCGAACATCTTTTCCCGGTATTTATTGACGATCACCCCGACCTTGGCGTCGTTGATGGCCTTGGCGACGATCGCATCGAGGACATAGCGCGCGTGGCGCAGGGCAGGGACGGTGAAATTCGTCACGATATAGACGTAGTTCGAGCCCCAGATTACGTTGTCCATCCAGGGGTACCAGTTCTTCGGCAGGTCGATGACGACGTTGTCGAATGACCGCGAGAGCAGGCCGAGCACGGCGCCGATCAGCCCCTCACTCACCTCGAAATATTTCGCCGGTACGCGCGGGGTCGCGAGCACCGAGAGGCCGGAGGAATGCCGCGTCAGCATCACGTCGAGCAGTTGGCGGTCGAGGCGTCCGGGAGCATTCGCCAGCTCTTCGATGCGGAAGGCCGGCGCAATGTCGAGATAGTCAGCGATCGAGCCGTCCTGGAAATTCAGATCGACGAGGCAGGTGCTCTCCATCTGCCGGTTGGAGCGGCCGAGAATAAAGGCGGTCTCGATGGCAAAGGTGGTGCTCCCGCAGCCGCCCGCGGCCGGAAAGAAGGAATAGCAGACGGCGTCCTTATTCCGGTTCTCGACCTGCGGCGTGCGATTGAGCCGCTCGCAGGAACGATAGATGTCGACGAACGGGCTGTCCTTCGGCAGCCAGTCGTCGACCTTGATCTGAACCAAGCGGCGGACGATTTCCTGATCGAGATAGCTCGACAGCGCGATGATTGGCGTGTCCGCATAGCGTCCGCGCTTGATGCGCTCGAGCGCGGCGAGGTCGTCGGGAACGGCGTTCTTGAGGTCGATCAGAAGGACGCCCGGCAAAGGCTCCAAATTCAGGAAGCTCTCGCTGTTCGAGACCTTGCCTTTGATTGCCTTCAGGATGAAATGTTTCTTCTCGCCAAAGCCGCTGGCAAGCAGGTCTTTCAGTTCAACGTCCTCAGTAACGAGGAGCACATCGACCTGTTGGTCACCGCGTAGGGCGCTTTGTCGGGTCATCTCATCCAGGCCGGTCCCGGCATCCCCTGGCTCTTCAGCCAAAGCTGCCAAGCCGGGCCGGAACTTTTCCATGATCGCCATATTCAAACCTGTCTGTGCCCGATACGCAATGACACTCACTCAGGGCGAGGTATTTCTTCAGTTATTCGGCTGTTAATCCTTGATTTGAGCGCTGCCCTGGGCTCCCGGTCCGGCCTGGCCAGTGATCTCCGTCGTATTCAAGCCCTGCGGCGGAATGGATTTATTTTGCTGGTAGCGCTGCATAGCGACCTGCGCGCGCTTGCCATCCAGATTGATATCGGTGTTCTTGGCGTATGGCGGCCAAGGATCGATGGTCTGCGTCGCGGCGTTCGTGGCTATGGCGTCGCCCGCCCCGAGCGAAACCGTGTCGCGGTGTGAGAAATAGTCCTCATAACAGCCCTGTAGCAGGACCGTGGGAGCGGCCATAGCGGCCAGCGTTGCGGCCAGTCTTAAGGCGGTTTTTAAGCCCGTCATCATTACTTCGCCCCCTTGAAACCCGAATCGATGGGCGCTTCGTCCGTCCAGTCGATAATGTGGCCGGTAAAGTCGTCCGGTTTGCCGGTATCGATTTCTTGCCGGCCGGTCAGGAAATATTCCCGATCATTCGTCGGCAGCGTCTTATCCAGTGGCGTTGCGATCTTCTGGCCAGGTGCGCGCGGCTGAACGAGGCGCGGGGTCACGATGATGACCAGATCGGTCTCGTTCTTTTGCCAGTCCGCGCTGCGCAACAGCGCCCCGAGAACGGGGACGTCACCGATCCAGGGCAGTTGGCGGCTGTTCTTGAAGTTGTTGCTCTGCAGCAAGCCGGCCATCGCGAAGCTCTGACCATCCCGCAGCTCCACCGTCGTCGATGCACGCCGCGCGGTGATGCTCGGGATCGTCGTGCCGTTGACCTTGATGGCATTGGAATAATCGAGGTCGCTGACCTCCGGCTCGATCTTCAGATTGATCTGGCCGTCGGCGAGCACGGTCGGCGTGAAGGCGAGGCCGACGCCGAACTTCTTGAATTCCACCGAAATCTTGTCGTTAGCGTCGGCGACCGGAAACGGGAACTCGCCGCCGGCGAGGAAGCTTGCCGTGTCGCCGGACAGCGCCACTAGATTCGGTTCGGCGAGCCGCCGCGCCAGGCCGCGTTCTTCGAGCGCCTTGACGTAAATGTTGAGCGATCGGCCGCCGGAAATGATGCTTGCGGCCAGCGAACCGAACGGCACCGAATTGCTGACGAGACCAGCGGCGAGGTTCTGGACGATATTTCCATCGCTGTCCGTGCCGAAGCTTTCGACGCCGGTGAAGGCTTTGACGTCGTTGCTCAAAACCGCCGAATTCACCCCGAGCGCCTTCTCGGCGCTGCGATTGGCCTCGATGAAGCGGACTTCCAGCATCACCTGCTGCGGCGCGGCGACCGTCATAGCATTGGTGACCTCGTCTGGCGAAATCTGCTTGGCGAGCGTCATGGCCATTTGCATGGACGGCGCGTCCGGGACAATCCCGGTCAGGAGGATCTTGCCGTTGACGGACTGAACTTTGACGTGGTCGAGCGAGGGGTTGCTTCTGATCCTGGAACGCAGGCCGTCGAGATCGTAGGTGACCTCAACATCGACGACGCCCAGAAGCTGCTTGGATACGTCGAGCAGTGCGACGCGCGTTACGCCGACCTTCTTGCCGACGATATAGATCGAGCGGTCGGTGAGCGGGACGACATCCGCCACCTCGGCGTTACCGACAAGGGCTTCGCTGAACGGCATTCCGACGCGGATGGTCTCGGACTTGTTCAGCGTGACCTTGACGTCGAGCCGGTCATCCGTAGGCTGAATGCGATAGATGCCGGGCGACGGTTTGGCGACGGGTTCCGTCGCTTCAACGGCTCCCGCGAGACAGTTGCCTCCCGAGGCAAGCGAAAAAGCGGCAGCGAAAAGCGCCGCCACGCCGATCCCCCGGAGCCCGCCGCGGCGCGCGGAATTCAGCGGGGCGCCACCAACCCCGCTTTTCGCGTGCTCCGTGAACGCTCTCTTTAGCGTGACCATCAGAACTTCCCTCACCCTCTTTGTGCCAACCCGGGCCATGCTTCTCTTAAAATGCTTATTGCCGCGGTGCGGCCGGGTTGATCCGGTAATTCAAGTGACCGTAAAAGTTCGTATTCTGGTTCTGCCAGGTTTCATCTCGCCCCGTATCTGGCTGAACCTGATAGCTTTTGCTTTCCGTCGATCGGGTCACGGTCACGACCGTGCCGCTCGATTTCCCTTTATTGCGAGTGTTTTGCCCGTCATTCTTCAGATCGTCGAAATCGACCGGCGAAACTTTTTCTGGCTCTCCGGATGCTGCGATCCGGTTCAATGCGAGCGAAAGCTGTCCGACCTGGCCTGCCAGGGTCAGCTTCTGAGCGTCTTCTGTCGTAACCTCCAAGGTCACGGCCTTGGCCGGCGTCGGCGTTTCCTTGCGCTCCGTGACCTGATCGACAGCGAGCACGCGGATATTCTGCAGCAGCACGATGACGGCTGATGCGTTCTGGGCTTGCGCTTCCGGGAGGTTCCGCTTCTCGTTATAGGTCAGAAACACATCGACCCGGTCTTCCGGCTGCACGAAACCGGCGACGCCCGCGACGTCGTTCACGCGGATGGTCACCGCCTTCATGTTCGCCGACAGCCTGACCGGCAAGGCATTTCCCGAGCCGCCGCCGAGGAGCTTCTGTTGCAGGATCGGCTCGCCTTGGGCCATCGCAACGGTCACCGTGCGTGAGCCGCTGGGGCCCAAAAGCGCGCCAATGGAGAGGAATGCGCCCTTAGGCAGGTCATCGCTCAGCCACCGAACAAGCTTGACGGTTTCGGCGGTCAGCTTGTCACCATATTTGAGATCACGAGCGGCGACGACGACCGACCGGGTCGGTATCGCCGCTTGCTGCACAGAGGGGGCCTGCGCGACTTGGCGGGCGAGCCACGCCCGCGCAAATAGAGCGGCAGCGGTCGCGCACACCAATGCTGCAACCAGCATGACAACGTGGCTCATGCGCATCGCACGCCTCCGCTCTCAGATGCAACGAGATGTATGCTTGGGAAGTTATGCTCAGCCGCCGGCAACGCCGGTGTTCGAGTTCGAGATCACCGTAGAGACGCTGGTGAATAATGTATTGAGATTGCCGCTGAGCGTCGTGATTGCGGTAACGAGGACCGCCGTTACCAAGCCGAGGAGAACGGCATATTCTACCATGGAGGCTCCACGCTCTTGGCGGGCAAAGCGCTTGACAAGCGTAGACAAAGAGGTACGCATTGAGTTTACTCCAACTGTAAACGAATGACACGGTTGGGTAGATTGGGGGGGCGAGCTTTCCAGGGCGGCGGCCCCCCAATTGATTCAGGCTTTCTTAACCTGCAACCCAACCGGCATTAGGGAAAAGCCCGCATACATTCGCAACGCAGCATGGGTTGCGTAAAAATACCTACACACTTAATGATTGTGTCAGCCAATCCTCAACTATAAATTGATGGCAATTTCGCACTTCGCGGCGCATTTCGGGCGCTACCGTGATGGATTCGTGAAAGCAGAGTATACTCTGGGTTTGTTACGGTGACAGGTTCCGCTTTCCTGCTCATCCGTTTCGAGTTCGAAAGTTAATTCCGATCTTGCGGAGAAATTTTCAGATTTTTATGTGGCAACAGATTTGACGAAACCATTGGAATGTGTGCTTCGAAAAGAATAATGACGGCGATTGCCAAACCGCATTTTGAATTCAATCGGTGAGATATTCTGGCCGCAGCGGCGCGGCAACGCCCCGGCAGAGGCCAAGAAAGTGACTTACACCACTGTGTCTTTGTCTGTTGCTGTTTCGCAACAGGCCTGATGGAATGAGAATTTTCGACGAAAGCTGGTGAAAAAGTTTAAGCCGCTGACAGCATGGTTAACGTCCATGGTGCTGTAACTGACCGGTTATTGAGCTCGCCGTTTCCGGTAAAGAGCTGGAACTGTTCACCAGAGCCGTGCTGATCAACTGATCTCTCGCGATAATTGCTTCTTATTTTCGTTCAATTTTACTGTTTTGGCGAATGCCGTTCGTTTTATCGTCCGGCCTGAACTGGGGCAGGGGAGATACGCCTGAAAAACGATGCAGCGCGGGACGGCTCGTGGCGATCCCGCGCTGCATCCTATCTTGTCGCCATCTCGGATCAGACGCTGGTCAGCCCGTGCTTTGACAGAGGCAGCGAGCGGATCCGCTGTTTCGTCAGCCGGTAGACGGCGTTTGCCAAAGCTGGCCCGACCGGTGGAACGCCGGGCTCGCCCACGCCCGTCGGATCGGCCTCGGACGGCACGATATGCACCTCGACATTCGGCATCTCGTTGATGCGCAGCGGAACGTAATCGTGAAAGTTCGACTGCTGCACCACTCCGCCATCGAGCGTGATCTCGTCATGCAGCACCGCGCCGAGCCCGAAACCGATGCCGCCTTCCATCTGCGCCCTGATGACGTCCGGATTGACCGGCACGCCGCAATCGACGGCGCAGACCACGCGATCGGTCTTGACCTTGCCGTCCTCGAGCCGGGCCTCGACGACTTCGGCGATATAGCTGTTGAAGGACTCGTGCACGGCAATCCCGCGTGTGGTGCCCTCGGGCAGCGGCTTGCCCCAGCCGGCCTTCTCGGCCGCCAAGGTGAGAACGCCGACATGCCGGGGATGATCGCCGAGCAGAGCGCGCCGGAACTCGACCGGGTCTTTGCCGGCCGCCTCCGCCAATTCGTCCATCATCGTCTCGACGACGTAGCCCGTATGCGTATGGCCGACGGAGCGCCACCAGAGCACCGGCACACCGACCTTCGTCGTATGCAGATCGACATAGATGTTCGGGATCTTATAAGGCAGGTCCACCGCACCCTCGACAGAGGTTCCGTCTATGCCGCCCTTGATCATGGTTGCCGCAAAGGGCGTGTCGCCGAGGATCGACTGGCCCACGATCCGGTGGTGCCAGCCGATGATCTTGCCATCCTTGTCGATCCCGGCGCGCACCTTATGGACGTAAAGCGGACGGTAGCGGCCGCCGCGTATATCGTCCTCGCGTGTCCAGATCAGCTTCACCGGAGCGCGCCCGCCGATGGCCTTGGCGATCGACACAGCCTCGAAGGTGAAGTCGCCCGCAGGATTGGCGCGGCGTCCGAAGCTGCCACCGGCATAGAGCGTGTTGATAAAGACCTGCTCGGGCTTGAGGCCGCTGACCGCGACCGCGACCGGGTGGTCGATCGAGGGGAACTGGCAGCCCGACCAGATCTCGCATTTGTCAGGACTGAGTTGCACGACGCAGTCCATCGGCTCCATCGGCGCATGAGCAAGATAGGGGAACTCGAAGACCGCCTCGACGACTTTGGCCGCGCCCTTGAGCGCCGCTTCGGCGTCACCCTCCTTGCGGGCCACGGCGCCGGCCTTGTCGAGCAGAGCCTTATATTGCTTGATCAGCTCGTCGGAGCCGCGCTTCTCCGCTTGGCTGTCATCCCATTCGATTTTGAGCGCGTCCCGGCCTTTCTTCGCGGCCCAGAAACCGGTCCCCAGGACCGCGATGCCGGTCGGGATCTCGACGATATCGACCACACCGGGGACCTGCTTGGCCGCTGCCGCATCGAACGACTTCACCTTGCCGCCGAAGCGCGGCGGCCGGGCGACGACGGCCGTCAGCATTCCGGGCAGCTTCATGTCGATGGTAAAGCGGGCTTTGCCGTGCACCTTATCCGGGCTGTCCTTGCGCGGCAGCACTTTGCCGATCAGCTTGAAGTCCTTCGGATCTTTGAGCTTGATCTCGGGCGGCATGGGCAGGCTAGCCGCCTTCTCGACCAGCGCTCCGAAGGGCGATGCCTGGCCGGACTTCTTGTGCTTGACGATACCGCTCTCGACCGTGACCTCGACGGCCGGAACCTTCCAGGTCTCAGCCGCCGCCTGGACCAGCAATGCGCGTGCCGCGGCACCGGCTTCGTGAAGCTGCTTGTAGGAATTGGCGATCGCGGTAGAGCCGCCGGTGCCCTGGGCCTGCAGAAAAAGATTGTTGTATTTGGCCGGATCGAATGGCGCGAAATCGACCTTGACCTGCGCCCAGTCGGCGTCGAGTTCTTCCGCTAGGATGGTCGGGAGACCCGTCGTCGTGCCCTGGCCCATCTCGAAATGCTTGGCAATCACCGTCACGGTGCTGTCCGGGGCGATCCGCACGAAGGCGTTCGGCGCGAAATCTCCGGCCTCTGCCGCCAGCGCCGGGTGTCGCCCATAAAACCAGCGGAAGCCGATGACCAGCCCCGAGCTAACAGCTCCGACGCCTTTGAGAAAGTCTCGCCGGCTTGCCTTCGGATCGATATTCAAGGCGCCGCTCATATCAGCCCTCCAGCGTCTTGGCCGCGTCATGCATGGCGGCGCGAATGCGGTGGTAGGTGGCGCAGCGGCAGACATTGCGTGCCATTGCCTCCTCCTGGTCGATGTCCTGGTCGCTGGCTCTGGGCGTCGTTGTCAGCAGGCCGATTGCCGCCATGATCTGGCCGGGTTGGCAATAGCCACATTGAACCACCTGGTTCTTTTCCCAGGCGGCAAAGACGGCATCGGCGACCTTGCCGTTGACGCCCTCGATGGTCGTGATCGCTTTGCCGTCGACATCGCCGATCGGCGTCACGCACGAAAAGGAGACCTCGCCGTCGATATGCACGCGGCAGGCACCGCATTGCGCCATGCCGCAGCCGAATTTCGTGCCGGTGAGGCCGAGTTCGTCGCGGAGCACCCACAGAAGCGGGGTGTCCGGTGGCGATGAAATATCGTGCTTGGTGCCGTTAACGGTGATGCGCATCATCATGTCCTCCAAGGAAGCGCGAATGGATGGGATCTGTCAGAAAACGAGGAGCAGCCGCCTTGTGCGGCGCGGCTCACGGGAGGCGGGGCCGGCGGCCTCGAAACTTATGGTCATTACATAGCATCTTCATCCGCGCATGTGACAGAACAAAGACATGCCTTGTATTCGATAGCTCTTTCGGAGCAATTTGCTGAGATGTCCCGGTGCCGAAGAGTGAATGCAAATAGAGGCCGACAGATAAACTCGCATTGTCAGCAATCTAACTACTCGGACCCCGCCACGAAGCGCAGCGTGCGGAGGAGCGCACATGCTGACATGCTGCCTGACGGACGCTTCAGAGGTCTCCCTCCGCCTGCTTAAGTGGTGAGGCTGGAAGGCTGGCGAGGTGGTCCATCACAATGGACTCGGTCAGCAATTGCGGCAGGATCTGCGGCTCCGCGCCCGGCGCGCCCGAATAGAGCAGATAGAGCGGCACGCCGACGCGACCATGCGCATTGAGCATCTCCGTGATCTCGGGATTGC
Source organism: uncultured Alphaproteobacteria bacterium (assembly GCA_963798805.1). GTDB lineage: Bacteria > Pseudomonadota > Alphaproteobacteria > Rhizobiales > Rhodomicrobiaceae > CAVZCK01. The sequence goes on along the minus strand of CAWCVC010000005.1, from coordinate 277,235 downwards.
CGCTGGTCCAGTCTCCGAGCAGATACGCGATGCCGCGATCATGGAACGCCTTGGCGATACGGTCCGAATTGAGGGCGAGGCGCTCATTGACCTTGCAGGTGATGCACCAGGCGGCGGTCAAATTGACGAAAACTGGCCTTCCCTCTTTGATCAAGGAGGCGAGGCGGGCTTTGGTGAAGGTCTCCGGCTTCGGGCCGCTATCCTGCTGGCCGTCGACCGCGATCACCGATCCTTGCGGCGCCGCATCCGCCAGGGTCCAGGCGCCGAGACCGATCGCGGCAGTCACGATCAATGCCGCGGCTCCGGTCCTTAGATGCCCATCCTCGGCGCCTCGTCCGAACAACCAGGCCGCGAATGCGACGCCGATCAGAGTGACCATCCCGGCGAGCACACCCTGGCTGCCTTGTTGAATGCTGAGCACCCAAACGAGCCAGCCGACCGTCGCATAGAGCGGAAAGGCCATGAGCTGCTTGAACGTTTCCATCCAAGGTCCGGGCTTCGGCAGCCAGCGGCCAAGCGCCGGGGAGACGCTGAGAAGCACGATGGGTGCGGCGAAGCCGAAGCCCAGCGCCAGCAGCACGGCAAAAATAACCGGCGCCGGCTGGGTGAAGGCAAATCCCATGGCGGCGCCCATGAATGGGGCGGTGCAGGGCGTCGCGACGACCGTCGCCAGAACACCGGTGAAGAAATAGCCGCCAAGGCCGGCCTTGCGCGTGAGACCGTCGCCGATCCCGGCAAAGCTGCCGCCGAAACTGAAAACGCCTGAGAGCTTGAGGCCGAGCCCGAGGAACAATGCCATCATCGCCAGCACGAAGGCGGGCGACTGAAACTGCATTCCCCAGCCGATCGCCGCGCCGCCGGCCCTGAGCGCAACGAGCGCGACGCTGATCAAAGCGAAACTGGCCAGGACGCCGGCAAGATAGACGAGGCCCTTGGTCCGGCGGGCCTCGGCGTTCCCCGCATCCTTGGCGAGCGACAGCGCTTTGAGCGACAGCACCGGGAATACGCAGGGCATCAGATTGAGGATCAAGCCGCCGATGAAGGCAAAGCCGAGCGCGACAATGATGGAAAGGCCGCCGCGCGGGCTGCCCGTGAGCGGCGCCGAGATCGGCTGAGGCGCAAGCGCGGTTTTCGACGGCGTCGCGCTGATCCTGAATCCGTGGCGCTCGGCCCGGCCGTCCTGGCCATGTGTCTCGACAGCAAGAACCCCGGAGAGCGGCGCCGAGGCGATCTTGTCACCGGATTCGCCTGCGGCCGTTACTATGGTCAGCTTGCCGTCTTTCAGCGAGACTTTCTGCGGAGCGGCGTGATCGATCTTGCCCCACTCCAAGGGAAAAAAGCGCACTTCGCTGCCGCTCGGAAGCTCATCCGCGGGTGCATCGACTTTGAGCACCAGCGATTTGCCGCTGACGCTGAATTGCGCAGGCCATGACACCGGAACAGGGATCTTCCCGCGTGCGGCTGCGATCAAACCGGCCTCCGGCGACGGGCGCGGCGTAACGGCTTTATCGAGCAGTGGCAGGCTGAGATCGGCCGCGCCTTCTTCGGGCACGCAAATATCTGAACAGACCAGCCATTTAACCTCGGCGGCGATATCGAAGCTTTGCCCCGCCGCGCTTTCCGGCACCTTGATGTCCGACAGGAGGAAGACTTCGCCGGAATAGCCGAAATTCATCAGCGGTCCGACCGGTATGGCATGGGGAAGCGGCCATTGAATCGGACCGGCGGAGGCGCCGGCCGGCAGCTTCCAGTCGATAATGGTCGGCTCGCCGGAATCGCCGGGATTGACCCAATAAGTATGCCAGCCGGGTGTGATGATCTGGCGCAGGGCGACGGTGATCGTGTCCCCCGGCCTGACCGCAGCCCTTTCCGAGATGAGTGCGATCTCGACGTGCCGCGGCGCGGCCAAGGCGGAATGCGGAGTCAGCGCAAGGATGGCGCCGAACAAATAAAGGAGCGAGGTCGAAAGTCTGCTCATCGCGAAGTAGCTCGTAAGTCCATGCGAAATCTTAAGGCTTTAGCCGCCATATGTCTTGACGAATGACGGTGTTCATGAGGTCGCAGCAGCCGATTTTGCTGCGTGTGATCGCCGAAGGCGCTCGCCCGTGGCGGCTTTGCCAAGGACATCATCTTCGGCAGCCGCCCCTTGCAGCGACGTTTTGCGCCGGCCACTAGACCATAAATAGCGGTGACCTGGAACAAACTTTGCCTCACAGTTTTTTGAGCGCAGGCCGTTTGTTTGTTCGTTGGCCCCGGTCTCCGTGAGCGCCGCGCCGAACCGAAGTGATGCTCTCTGTCCTTGAGCTCCCTTTCAGCTTTTTTGGAGGAGGATATTGCAGGGTTTAATTGGGCGCGCTAAAGCACGGCGGGGATATGGTGTTTTCCAGCATCCGGACGCCTCAAATTCGCCTAAAAGAGACGAAAGGTCAGGAGTACTTAATCGGCAATCTGATCGCAGGTATTGGGGGATCGAAGAACGATCTTGCGATTATATTGATCGACGCACGGGTGCTCCTCTTTTTTGTGACAGGGCGGCTGTCGGAATCCGGCAGACCGAGGGTCAATGAATTGTCGCAACTTCATCAAGCTTGCGGGGGCCTACTCGCTTGCCTCCGGCCTTACGGACGAGGGCGCTCTGGCGCAACAGCCTGCTCCGGCGCCGGCGCAACAGCCCGCTCCGGCGCCGGCCAAGGTCCCGCCCCCCGCGGGCAACGACGTTGCGTTCTCCGAGCAATGGCTGTTCAGCAAAGCCGAGAATCTGGCGCGCCAGCCCTATAAGCAGCCGGAGCTGAAGCTTCCGCCGGAACTGGCCGATCTCGATCAGGAGCGCTACAAGGCGATCCGCTATAAGCCGGAAGCCGCCGTCTGGAAAGACGGTCCCGGCATGTTCGAACTGCAATTCTTTCACACCGGTTTTCAATATAAGCTTCCGGTCGAAATTTATCTGATCGAAGGCGGCAACGTCCGGCCGTTTCCCTACTCCCCGTCCCTGTTCAATTTCGCGGCGCCGCTGAATGTTCCGCCCCCGGATTCGCATGCCGGTTTCTCCGGTGTGCGAGTGCACGCGCCTATCAATCGTCCCGATGCCAAGGACCCGTTCCTGATCTTCCAGGGCGCAAGCTATTTCCGCGCGATGGCGAGCGGCCAGGTTTTCGGCGCCTCCGCGCGGGGCATCAGTATCAATACAGCCCAACCATCCGGCGAGGAGTTCCCGTTTTTCCGCTCCTTCTGGATCAATAAGCCGGCCGCCGACGACCGGCAGCTCTTGATGTACGCCCTGCTCGACGGACCGAGTTTGACAGGGGTTTATAAATTCCGTGTCGAGCCGGGCCGCGAGACCGTCATGGAGGTCGAGACGACGCTGTTTCCGCGCAAGCCCTTGACGAACGTGGGCGTCGCGCCGCTGACGAGCATGTATTATTTCGGCACAGCCGATCCGACCCAGATCGACGACTATCGGCCCAATGTCCATTCCTCCGAAGGCCTGCAGATGTGGAACGGAACGGGTGAGTGGATCTGGCGGCCGCTGATAAACCCGGAGCGCCTGCAATATTCGGTTTTCGTCGACCGCGGCCCCAAGGGGTTCGGCCTGCTTCAGCGAAAGCGCGCCTTCAGCGACTACGAGGACATCGACGCGCGCTTCGGCGACCGGCCGAGCGTTTGGGTGGAGCCGATCGGCGATTGGGGAGAAGGCGCAGTCGACCTCATAGAAGTGCCCAGCCGCAGCGAGATCTATGATAATATTATCGCGTTCTGGCGGCCGAAGTCTCCATTGGCGGAAATCGCCAGCCACTACTTCCACTATAAGCTGCATTGGGGCTGGGACCCGCCTGTGCGCAGCACGAAAGCTTATGCGTCACAGACGCGCGTCGGGGCCCTCGCGGATCAAAATTGGAGATTCTTCGTTATTGATTTCGTCAGCGGCGGTTCATGTAACGGTTGTAATTTGTCGCCGTTTACGGCCGACGTGCGCGCAGGCGAAGGAGACATACGAAACGTCATCGTCAGGCAAAATCCGTCGACAGGGGGGCAGCGCGTCACTTTCGAATTCAAGCCCGGGAGGGTTGAGCAGACGGATATCCGCTGTGAGCTCCGGCAAAGCGGGCAGGGGATTTCCGAGACGTGGATTTATCGCTGGACAGCTTAAGGCTCAACCCTATGCAGGACACCAACACAGCATTTGAGGCGCCCTTACCGGTTGAAATCTCGGTCGAGAAGTTTCCGCAGCAGGATCTGTGGCGCTTTGACCAGAGAAGCCGGCGTGACGTGCGCCTGGACAAAAGGGCTGTGTTGCGGCGGATCTTCGTATTTCTCGGCACCGCGCTGCTGACGGCCTACCTAACGCGCGAATTGTGTCTGGTCTTTGCGGTCGGCGGCTATGCCGAGCTCGAACTCGTCCTGATCGGCCTTTTCGTGCTCAATATTGCCTGGCTGTCTCTCTCTTTCATGACGGCACTTTCGGGTTTTCTCGTCTTCGTCCTCGGGCTCAAAAAGTCTATCGTACCCATCCCGACCGACGAGGAAGCCAAGGCTCTGCCTGAGGGCCGGACAGCCATTCTCGTCGCCACATACAATGAATTGCCCGAGCGGATTTTCGGCATGGCGCTCGCCACCATGAAGGAGCTGGAGACCTCCGGACATGGCGAAAGCTTCGACGTCTTCATCCTCTCCGATACTACCGATCCGGATATCTGGGTGCATGAGGAGGCGGCTTTCAATGCCGCCCGTTCGCGCCCCGGCACCGGACCCCGCCTCTACTATCGGCGACGCGCCACAAACACGGGCAAGAAGGCCGGCAATATCGCCGATTGGTGCCGCCGCTGGGGCCCCGCCTACGACTACATGATCGTTCTCGACGCCGACAGCCTGATGACCGGCTACTCGCTGGTCAAGCTTGCCCATTGCATGGACCGCATGCCGGGCGCGGGGCTGATCCAGACCGTTCCCGCCACCATCGGACGCAACACACTCTTTGCCCGCATGCAGCAATTCGCCGGGGGTGTCTATGGTCCGGTCATGGCGACCGGTCTCGCCTTCTGGCATCGCGGCACCGGCAATTTCTGGGGACATAACGCCATTATCCGTGTGCGGGCTTTCATGGAATTGGCCGGCCTGCCGCTTCTCCCCGGCTCTCCGCCCTTCGGGGGGCAGATCCTCAGCCACGATTTCGTCGAAGCGGCGCTAATGTGCAGGGCCGGCTGGCGCGTTTGCATGGTTCCGGAGCTGAAGGGCTCCTATGAGGAAACTCCCCCGAGCCTGATCGACTTCGCCACGCGCGACCGCCGCTGGTGCCAGGGCAACCTGCAGCACAGCATGATCCTCGGCGCCAAGGGCTTGCGGCCGATGAGCCGCGTCCATCTGGCCATGGGCATCATGGCCTATGTCTCGGCGCTGATCTGGCTGATCTTCCTCGTCACCGCCCTGATGCTCACCGTCCAGCAACTCACCGCGAAACCGATCTATTTCGGCGGCGATCAGACGCTATTCCCCACATGGCCGATGCAGGACAGCGAGCGCGCCCTCAGCCTGCTGTTCTGGACACTAGCGCTCCTTTTGCTGCCTAAGCTGTTCAGCTTTCTGGTCGCGCTGTTCAACGGCGCGAAACGGCGCGGCTTCGGCGGAGTTCTGGGGGCTGGTCAGCGGCGTCGTGATGGAGACGATCCTGTCCTCGCTTGTCGCCCATGTGATGATGATCGTGCAGTCGGCGGCCATCTTCGACATCATTCGCGGCCGCGACAGCGGCTGGAACCCGCAGCGGCGGGACGACGGCTCGCTGCCGGTGAGCTGGGTGATGCGCTACCATCTCCTGCACATGGCGCTCGGCATCGGGCTCGGCATCTTCACCTTCTCGATGTCTCTGCCGCTGTTTCTGTGGCTGCTGCCGGCGACGCTGGGTCTCGCCTTTTCCGGGCCGCTTTCGGTCGCCTCGGCGACCCGCAAATGGGGCGAGCGCTTCAAAGCTCTCGGCATCTTCGTCATTCCCGAGGAACGACAGCCGCCGGCAATCCTGATTTCCGCGCGCCGCCACGCCGAACTGCTTGCGCGGGATTTCTCGAAACACGAAGCGATCTCTCAACTCGCGCAGGACCCGCAGCTTCGCCATCTGCACCGCCAGCTTATCGAGCTTCAGCCGGTGACCCGCGAGGCACGGATTTCGCCGAGTCTTGCCGTCGGACGCGCCAAGCTCGAAATTTCTGCCGATCTTCCGGAACTGCTGCGGCTTTTGAAGCCGAATGAAAAGGCTGCTCTGTTGTCCGATCCGGAAAGCCTCGCCCGCCTCGAAGCGATGATCGTTCCCTATATGCAGGCCTCCAACGGCTCGAAAGCGGTCGAAAGCGCGGTTCACGCTGATCCGCGCTAGGCGGGCCGAAACGCCGGGGGCAGCCCGTCCGCTGCCACTCGGCAAGGCTGGATCCAGACATTCGCCTGCGAGGGCCGAGCGGCGCTGAGGCGGCAGCCTCGTTGCCCAATGGAGGGGCGCGCCCATGGCCGATTTTTTCTCGATCCTTTGGACGATCGTCAGTTTCATCCTGAGCATTCTATGGGGTCTTATCTGGTTCGTTCTCAGAGACCTCCTCTCGACCGTCCTGTGGGTCGGAATCGCCGTCTGGCTCGGTTTCGTCCTGCGCTATCGCAGCTTCAGCCTCGGCTCGCTCGCGCTTCTGCGCTATGCCCGCTATGGCGTTGTGCTGATCTGGCGATGGATCAGGGGCCGACCGGCCGTGGGCGCAGCCGCTCCGCCCAAGCCGGTGACGAAGATCGTGCGCGAATATAGGCAACGCATCCCGCTCGGCTACGCCTCCGTATCCGAGCAAATGAACGTGCTCATCATTCTGCTCTTTATTTTGATGGCGCACGTCTGACCGCGCGACGTCGAACCTGGTGCAAAACAACCACAGGTCGTCTCTTAAGTGTTAATGATCTCTTAGGTTGCAATTGACCGCCATGGGGACCGGCTGATAGCGATGATTGCCGAATAGTTGAGCGCCGTCTGTCCTGGCAGGGATAGGCAACCTTTTCCGCATGAATATCACCGGGGTCGTGCAAGGGACCTCGTAAGGCACCAAGCCATTTTCGTATTCTCGCTGAATAAGTGTCTCAATTTTGAAGCCCATCATTTTGCATTTGGACTGGTCAGATGAAAAAAATAGCTATTTTAGCAGGAGCCCTGTCCGTTTTGTTCTGCAGCGAAGCCGCCGCCGATCTGATCTACAAACCCATCAATCCCTCTTTTGGCGGCGATCCATTCAACTCCAACCATCTCCAGGGGCTTGCGGCGAGCCAGAACCAGTTCAAGCAGAGCGGCAGCAGTTCGACGACGCAATCGAATACCGAGCGATTTCTCAGCATGTTGGAGTTGCGCCTGTATTCTGCGCTCGCCTCTCAGGTTGCGGATGCGATCTTCGGCACAAACGCGCAGCCGAGCGGGACAATCGTTTTCGACGACCAGCAGGTCACCTTTCTTAACACCGGCACCGAAATCGACCTCACCGTGACGGATTTCTCAACGGGTAAGATCACCAACATCGTGATCCCGACCCTGCAGCCATAATCGGTTTCTTCGTCAGTTTTTGGCCTGCCGCACTTCGTTTGGGCGGAGAGGCCGGGTTTTCTCTTAGTCGGTATTTCAAGGCGTTTGGGGCCTGAAAGGGCAAGCCGGTCATGCACGAGATCGCTAAGCTTTGCAGGGTTGGCGCAGCCGCCGCGCTACTGTCATTGGCAGGGTGCGCCAAGGAAGTTGCCCAAGACCAGCTTTCGCCAGGGCTTCTCCCGCCGGTTCTGAATCCGATAACCGAAACCAATCAGAGCCTGAGGGATCTGCCGCAGCCATCGCAAAAGGTCGTCGCCGCCGTCTACAGCTTCACGGATCAGACCGGACAGTTCAAACCCGTGGATTCGGTGCAGACGCTGTCGAAGGCTGTCACACAGGGCGCCGGCTCAGTGCTCGTGAAGGCCTTGCAGGATGTCGGAAACGGAAGCTGGTTCACCGTTGTCGAGCGCGAGAGGATCGACAACCTCCTCAAGGAGCGCAGCATTATTGCTCAGATGCGCATGCTGTATTTGGGGGAGAAGAAGATCAACCCGAAAGCTCTGCCGCCCCTGCTATTCGCCGGCATCATCTTCGAAGGCGGCATCATTGGTTATGACTCGAACCTCCAGACCGGAGGGCTCGGAGCGCGGCTTTTGGGCATTGGCGGAGACGTCAAATACCGGCTCGACACGATTACGGTGTACCTCCGGGCGGTCAGCACGAAGACGGGCGAGGTATTGGCGTCGGTGACGACGCACAAGACGATTGCGTCGGTCCTCCTGGAGGGAGACGTTTTCAAATATATCTCCATCGACAAGATCCTGGAGGCCGAAGCTGGCTTTACCAAGAACGAGCCGGATCAGCTCGCGGTTCAGCAGGCGATCGAGAAGGCGGTCTACGCCATGGTGGTCCAAGGCGCGGAACTCAATATCTGGTCCTTTGCGGATAAGAAAGCCCAGTCGAGGCTGATCGAGAAATACCGGGCCGAGGAGGAGGGCGCCGCGTCGGTCGCTGCGGCGGAAAAAATCGCTGCGTCGCAGCCGGGCTCTCCGGCAGAGCCGGCAACGAAAACCGCTTCTGCGCAGCCGGCGGCGGCGGTGACCGCCGCGCTCCCCGAAAGGGGCGAAGCGCCAGCTGAGAAGTCGGGCAGCAGCTCACGCAGGAGCGCCAGCACTGCTGCGCCGGCCAAGGGAGCCGCATCCATGAACTCTGAACAGCAATGGAAGACATCGCTGGTTGCGGTACCGCCGCTGCCGGAGCGGCCCCCGGCGATTCGCAGAGCAGCAGGTGATCATCCCCCCACGGGCAATCGATGGGCAACATCGATCGCTGAAGTCGAGGAAAGATTCGGCCACGTGAGCACCAGCAGATGATCTGAGAGGCAGGCGTTGGGTAGAAATGAAGTCTCGAAGGAGGGCGGCGAGATCCGCTCTCGCGTCGTTTCTCGCCGAAAGGTGATGAAAGGGGAGTCAGAGTATTCCGGCGCTATGCCGGGCTGCTCTGCCTCTTAGTACCGAGTGGGCCGAACGGGCCCAAAGCCATAGCGTATCGTTTGTACAATATCTCACATTTGGAGAATCAAATGAAAAAAAGCACATTTCTAATTGCTTCTGCCTTCGCATTGCTGATGGCATCCCCGGCCTTCGCCGATGGCAACAACAATTCGTCGAGCATCGATCAGATCGGCACCGGCGTCTCTGCGACCGTCACGCAGGACGGCAGCGGCAACATCAGCTCGGTGAATCTCGACCAGGGCGTCTCGGTCTCCGGCAACAATCTGAGTGCCACGATCCATCAGGGCGGCGATACCACCCAGAACACAGCCAACATCACCCAGGACGACACCGATCAACTGCTCAACGTCGACCAGCATGGCGCTGCGGGAACGGTCAACCTGCTCGACGTCACCCAGAATGGCATGAACAACGACACAGAAGTCCTGCAGAACGGCACGACGAACAACAACACAGCCACCGTCATTCAGACCGGCACGGGTGCTCTGAATACCGCGACCATCTCCCAGGGCGGTACCGGCAATACCAATGGCGCGTCCGTGAGCCAAAGCGGCGCCGGTCTCACGGCAACCGTTACACAAAACTGAGCACGTCAATCAGGGGCAGCCCTTTCGGTTGTCCCTGTTGCCTTGTGCGAAAGGTGAATCGCAGATTATGGGCCGGCTTATGAGGACATTTCTTTTTTCGCTTTTGACCGCATTCGCTCTTGCGCCGATCCATGGCGCCCTGGCCGACTCCTCGCAAAATACGGTTTCTATCGAGCAGATCGGCGCCGACCAGATCGTGGATGTCGACCAATCGGGCTCCAGCGCCAATAATCAGGCCTCAATCGGCCAAAACGGCGACGGGAACGGCGCCGACGTTTCGCAGAAAGGCACTGGCGGCGCGAATCGGGCCCAGATTCAGCAGAACGGCGACGGGAACGGCGCCGCGATCTCGCAGGACGGCACGTCGAACGACAACGAGGCGGCGATCGCTCAGTCGGGCTCCGGCAACACCGCCGCCATCGCCCAGCTAGGCGAAGCCGGCGCCAATCTCGCCAATATCAGCCAGCAGGGGCAGGGAAATTCGACCATGATCAAACAGCAGATCGTCGCCTCCGGGCTTGTTGATAAGAATTCTGCGTCCGTAACGCAGACGGGCGACGCCAATAGCGCGAAGATCGATCAAACCGGTGCCGGTCACGAAGCGGATATTGTGCAGGACGGGAACGGCAATAGCGGTGATATCACGCAATCGGATACGGGCCAGAAAGCGATCCTTAATCAGTATGGTGACAATAATCATTGGTCGATCGACCAGTCAGGTGCTCCAAGCGGGCTGATGGTGGAGCAGTTCGGCTCGGGCGGTGGAGTGACGATCAAGCAGTTCTGACCTGCTCCGGATCAGTCACGTCATCGTATTTTGCGGCGGGCTAGGTCAACGGAGTGTGCGATGAACTTTGCTCGGCATGCCCTGATTTATGTTCTGCTCGCGGCTGCCTTGGCTGGGAGTGGTTCAGATGTTTGGGCCGCAAAGCGCATCCGGCATACCCAAAAAACCGGCGGCGCGTTCGATCATGCGCTCACGCAAATACCAGCCGGCTTTTCCGCCTCTAGCCGACGCACCCTTGCTGATTTTAGCCCCGACAAAGCTTCGCCGGCCAGTCGAGCCGCAGTCGCGAACTGCAAGCGGCGCATTTTCGCGGAGCGCGATCTGGCAAGCGTGCTGATCCAAGCGCCGAACCCGGCAACTGCGGAGCTTCTGGCGCAACTCGGGATTCCGGCAATCGTCGATGTGCCTCCAATCGTGATCATTTCACCGCAAGATATCAGGCCGTAAGATCGCCTTCGATTTGCCTGGGCCGATCGGACGCCCGCCAGCCGTATGCGCCTTCAGCCATCAGCATTGAGGGGCTTGCCCGTGACGGTCACGATCTCCAAAAGCACTCGCTCGGTCAGTCGCCCGCCCGTCCTGAGGTTCCGGTCGGCTTCGAATCGGCGGATGGCATCGCGCGTCCTGGCGTCGAGATGGCCGTCGATGGGGCCGGAGCTATAGCCCAGCCGCGCGAGCGTGTCCTGGACAGCGGCGACGAGGTCACGCCGCCTCTCGAAACGCTCCTCGGACCCGGGACCGGCTTCGCCGCCGGGCCGACCGAAGATGAGCGACTTCAAGATCGACTCGCTCGGCTCACCGGTGAGCGGCATATGCTGATCGAACTCATAGGCGATGATTGCGGTCCGCGTCGCCATATAGAGATTGCCGGTCTCACGTCCGGCGGCGTAGCCTCGCTCGTCGAGTTCGCGCTGAATCGCTCTCACCAGCTTTTCCGGAACCGGCTGCACGGCCCCGCCCCGATGTGCCGCCGCGGCTTGAGCCGCCTCACGTCCATTCCGGTCTTCCGCCGTCGCGGACGGCAATGCAGAGGTATCTTTTTTCGGCAACGAGGCGGTCGAGGAGGCGCTGCGGACGCCCGCTTCGGGCGCAAGCGTGCTGACGGCTGTCCCCGCAAAGCGCGGCGCATCCTGCAGATAAAGGGCGTTGACGGAAATCGCTGTTGCCAGAGCCAGGAACACAACAACGAACAGCCGCATCCGAAAGGGTGTCATGCCAACAGCGTAAAGAAAACTCGCAAATCCTCATCAAATAAACTCACAAACCGTAAAGACTTGCTTAACGCTACCGTCATATTGAAGAGGTTGAAATCGGGCCGGAAGCGGCAAATGGAGATGTGCGCCGCCCGGCCGTGAGCATTATCAGAAAAGTTGAACGGTGGGATTTGCGTTTTTTTTGGAATGCTCTGCTAGACCGGTTGCAAGTTTGTGCGGGTCTTCAGAGCGGCGTCATGTCTTTTGTCAAAGCTGCCTTTTGGGTGTTCCTCATCATCCTGCTGGTTCCCACCAATGGCCAGGAGCGCTATCAGCTTTATGCGGCGGCGCAGCGTACGGTTGCGGACATTGGCGGTTTCTGCACCCGGAACCCGGATGTCTGCCAGATGGTCTCATCCGCGGTCGAGGGCATCGGGAGAAAGCTGAAATCGACGGCCGATTTAGTCGAGGAGCTGTTACGCGAATCGGGTATCGCACCCGCGCGTCCGCAGCCCTATGCAAATGGGCGCGCCAATCCTGAACGCCAGGGTGCGCTCGATGCCGATCCGCAAACAGCGACAACATCGAGCCTCTCAGCGGATACGCTGACACGGCGGGATCTGCGTCCGGTCTGGCGCGGGCCCGGGAGGCGCTAGTGGTTCAATTCTAACGCTCGCATCCCACCCGCGGCGGGTACTCTTGCGAGCGTTAGAATTAACGAACCACTCGCAATGTCGTGATTTAGTTTAGCTTTTGAATTTGACATTTGAGTGGGAATTCGCGGCAGGCGGGTCTTAAATGTCAAATTCGCTCCGCTAGCCGCGGGCGGGCTGCGCGATTGCCGTCCGGTAGCCGCCGGCAGCGTTGATCTCGGCATGCGTGAGCCTTCATTCACTCCTTCCGGCGCACTTCCTTCCCGTTTTGACGATTGCAGTCTCGTCTTCCGGATTGGCGTGATCAGCCCAGAGCGCTCCCGGCCGAAACGATGCTCCCGCAACGACTTCGCTCATTTTGCCTCTTCCAGGGTACTGCCGGCGGCGCATCATCGTCATCCCTTCTCTCCTTTGACCTGACAATCCTTTGACCTGACGATCTGAATCATAATTGATCGGCCGATTCCGCCGAATTGCGCAAATTTCTCCACAGCCGGAATAATCGGGATAAGAGGTTCCATTAAGGGAGCATCTGTGTATACTCAATAATCCGTGGAGGCATACGGATCACCATAAGCATGAAATTCTGAGCAGGACGGCGGAAACAGCTTTTTGACAAAAACTCTCTCTATCAATAAACTATACAAAATCTTCGGGCCGTCATTTCAAGAAGCGCTTGAATTGGCCAAAGACGGCGTAGCCAAAGATGAAATATTTCGGCGCACAAAAAGCGTAGTCGCCGTCAATAATGTTTCGTTCGCCGCCGATGAGGCCGAGATATTTGTGGTGATGGGCCTGTCCGGCTCGGGTAAATCGACGCTAATCCGCTGTATCAACAGGCTTCTGGAACCGACGAGCGGCACAATCATGCTCGACGATCGGGATGTTACAGCCGCAAATCGGGAAGAATTGCGCCAGATTCGCTTGCGCCAGATGTCGATGGTCTTTCAGCATTTCGCGCTTCTACCGCATAAGACTGTTGTAGAAAACGCCGAATACGGTCTGAAGACACGCGGCATGGACAAGGTGGAGCGGCGTCAAAAGGCGCTCGAAGCCTTGAAGACCGTCGGACTCGACGCATGGGCAGACGTATTTCCGAAAAATCTAAGCGGCGGCATGCAGCAGCGCGTCGGTTTGGCGCGCGCCCTCGCGGTCGATCCGAAGCTACTGCTCATGGACGAGCCGTTTTCCGCGCTCGACCCGCTCATTCGCCGTGACATGCAGGACGAGCTAATCCGCATCCAGGAGCGGTTGCAGACGACAATCATCTTCATCACCCACGACCTGCAGGAAGCGCTGAAACTCGGCGACAACATTGCCATCATGCGGGACGGGCGCTTCGTCCAGATCGGCACGCCGGAGGAAATCGTCACCGAGCCGGCCGACGATTATGTGCTCGAATTCACGCGCGACGTGGACCGTAGCCGCGTGCTGACCTTCCGCACGATCATGCAGGATGCCGCGACGGTCCCCGCGCCAATGCCAGTGGCGAAGCTTCGCCCCCTGCTGCACTCGCAGTCCGGTCTAGCCGCTGTTTTCGTGACCAACGATGCCGGCGTGCCGGAAGGCGTCATCCGCCGGTCCGCCGCCAGTTCTGCGCGCGACGACGAGAGCGCCGGCCAGATCATGAGCCGCAATTTCCTGAAGATCCGCGCCAACAAATACATTCACAACGCTTTCGAGGCGATCCGGAACGCTAATATGATCGCCGTCACCGACCGGACCGGCAGGATCGTGGGGGCGGTCGATCCGATCGCAGTGTTCTCTCACCTGCAATGCCCGCTGAAGCCGGAGTTACAGAAATCGAACGGCCAGGTCCTTGAACGGATCTAGTGTCCCGTCTCCGAATTGCCTTCCCCCTTGCGGCAGCCTCAATAAGGCAATTGCGAGACATAAGCCACACTAAACCGGGCTTGCCCTCCGAAAGCGGCTCCGGGCCGTGTCTTTTGATTTTCGCGTGATTTTCGGGACGCAGCTCCCCTCTCCGAAATCGCGCGCCAGAAAGGAGAAAGACCGATGGCGCAAGCGACGCTGGCAAGTATCGTTGGCTCGATCGACCACGCTTTGCGGCCTTCGACCTACGGCACGCTGCCGCTTGAAGACTGGGTCGAGTTTTTCGTCAAGGACTGGCTCGTGCCGAATTTCCGCCCAGCCTTTCGCGCGGCGGAGTGGCCCGTGGATCAGGTGCTCAAGGGGCTCGACGTTCTGCTTCAGACCATTCCGTTTTTTGCCATGGTCCTGCTGATTGCCCTGATCGCGCTGCGCTTCACGAACCGCGGCGTGACCATTTTCACGGTGCTGTCGCTCGTCCTGCTCGAAGCGCTCGGGGTTTGGCCGCAGACTATGACCACGCTCGCCATGACACTGACGGCGGTGTTCTTCTGCGCACTGGTCGGCATTCCGCTCGGCATTGCTGCGGCTTCGAGCGACCGCTTCGAGAGCGTGCTCAGGCCGATCCTCGATATCATGCAGACCATCCCGCCCTTCGTATATCTGGTGCCGATCGTGATGCTGTTCGGCGTCGGCGTGGTGCCCGGCGTCATCGCCACAATCGTCTTCGCGCTGCCGCCCATCATCCGCCTGACCAATCTGGGCATCCGGCAGGTGCGGTTCGAGGTGGTTGAGGCGGGCTACGCGTTCGGCGCCACGCCGCGCGAGATCCTGTTCGACATCCAGATCCCGATGGCGCTCAGGACGATCATGGCCGGGCTCAACCAGACGCTGATGCTCGCCTTATCCATGGCGGTGATTGCGGCGCTGATCGGCGCCGGCGGCCTCGGCCTGACGGTTTATACGGGACTCGGCCGGCTCGATGTGGGGCGCGCCTTTCTCGGCGGCCTCGGCATCGTGCTGCTTGCCATCATTCTCGACCGCATTACGCAGGGGCTCGGGACGCAAGGAACCGCGCACAAGCCCGGCTGGACCTTCCGCGGCGTGCTTGCGGCGCTGCAAGGCGCCGGACGCCCATCCGGGAGGCCCGAGCCCGCCGAATAACCGCGTCATTGC
This sequence comes from uncultured Alphaproteobacteria bacterium, assembly GCA_963798805.1. Classification (GTDB taxonomy): domain Bacteria; phylum Pseudomonadota; class Alphaproteobacteria; order Rhizobiales; family Rhodomicrobiaceae; genus CAVZCK01. The sequence goes on along the minus strand of CAWCVC010000005.1, from coordinate 261,964 downwards.
GATCAGTCAGGATGCGGCGCGACGATGTGGCCGCCGCGTTCTTTCCTTTCCCGGCCACATCGGTCCAAGAACCACGAGGAGGATATTGGACACATGACGAAAACTCTGACCCGGCTCGTGGTCGGCCTTGCGGCCGCCGCGTTCCTCACCACCGGCGCTCTTGCGCAGAAGCTCCCCGGCGAGGGCAAGTCGATCAAGATGGCCCGCGCCACCTGGGACACCGGCTGGTTCCAGGCCGAGATCTATCGCCAGGCGTTCGAGAAGCTCGGGTACAAGCTTGACACGCCGACGACGCTCGACAACCCGCCATTCTACCAGGCCGTCGGACAGGGCGACGTCGATCTCTGGGTGAATGGCTGGTTTCCGCTGCATGACTTCTATGCGGATGCCTTCAATAACGGCGCCGAAAAGATCGGCTATGTCGCCAAGGGCGGCGCGCTGCAGGGCTATCTCGTCGACAAGAAGACAGCCGACAAATACAAGATCACCAATCTGGCCGATTTGAAAAAGCCGCAGATCAGGAAGCTGTTCGACAGCGACGGCGACGGCAAGGCGGATATGGTCGCCTGCCCGCCTGGCTGGGGCTGCGAGAAGAAGATCGCCGAGCAACTCGATAAGTTCAAGCTGCGCGATTACATCAAGCCGATCAAAGCCGCTTATTCCGCATCGATGGCCGACGCCATCGGCCGCTACAAAGAGGGTAAGTCGATCCTGTTCTACACCTGGACTCCGAACTGGACCGTGGGCGTGCTGAAGCCCGGTAAGGACGTGGTCTGGATCGAGACGCCGGAGGCGACGCCGGAAACCACCGTCGCCGGGGTGAAAGGCTGCGTCGAAGATCCGTGCAAGATGGGTTGGACGCCTAACGATATCCGTCCCGTGGCCAATAAGAAATTCCTCAAGGATAATCCTGCGGTGAAGACGCTGCTGGGGAAGATGAGCATCCCGCTCGAGGATATTTTCGCCGAGAATGCGAAGATGAATGCGGGCGAGGACAAGCCGAAGGACATCGAGCGCCACGCTTCCGAGTGGATCAAGGCGCACCAGAAAGAGTTCGACGGCTGGATCGAGGCCGCGATGTCCGACGCCTCGTAAGGATTACGTTTCAGAGCCGTTTAATCCTGGGCGCCGCGGCGATGGTCGCGGCGTCCGCCTTGCCCCTGCCGGTCATTTCCACTGCAGAATGACGGTGCCGTAAACCGAGGCATATTGCGAGGCCGCGCCGCCAAGCACGAAGACATGCCAGATCGCATTGTGGAACGGCAGGCGCTCGAGCAGATGGAAAATCACCCCGGCCGAATAGACGCAGCCGCCCGCCAGCAGAAGGGTTATGCTGCCGCTCGGCAGAGCCTGGGACAATGGGCCGAGGGCGAAGAGAACGCACCATCCCTGGGCGAGATAGAACAGCACGGAAATCCTATTGAACCGCCGCGGGAAGGCAAAGCGTGCTGCCATCCCGAGAACGGCGATGCCCCAGACGGCGGCGAGAAGCGTCAGGCCGGTCTGGCCGCCGATCTCCAGCGCGAATGGCGTATAGCTTCCCGCGATCATCACATAGATCACCGCGCGGTTGATGTGCCGGAGCCATTCCTTGAGACCGGGCCGACTGACGAGATTGTAGCTGGCTGACGCGGTAAACATGCCGACGAGGCCGGCGCCATAGACGCCGAGGCCGGCGATTTCGCGGACCGGCAGTTTTCCAAATGACGCAACGATCAGCGCGCAGGTCCCGATCAGGCCGAAAAACACGCTGACGACGTGCACGGCCGCATCCGCGATGCGCTCGGCGCGCGAGTAAACCGGAAACGCGAGAGGCCGCCCGTCAGGCGGTCTGATTTGGCGATCCGTCAGCATCTGTTTGCCGAAACGTCAACCTCGACGAGCCGATTGCGGGCGCAGGATTGAACCGGGCGCGCTGTCAACGCCGCCGCGGTCCGCCGCCACCGCGAGGAGGACGGGCTCCGCCCTGGCGCGGGCCTGAGTTCGGTCTTGTGCCGGAAGATCACGCGCCCCTTCTCCAGATCGTAGGGGGTCATTTCGACGGTCACCCGGTCGCCGGCGATGGTCTTGATCCGGTTCCGTTTCATCCGGCCGGCGGTGTAGGCGATGATTTCATGTCCGTTGTCGAGCTGGACGCGGAAGCGGCCATCCGGCAACACGTCGGTCACTGCTCCTTCGAACTCTAATGTTTCTTCCTTAGCCATTCGATCTCCTGTGGTAATCCGGCGGTGGACAGGGGCTGCTGCCGATAACGGCATTTTTTGCGCTCAAGCCCTTCGAGCGCACCCGAAACGATCCGCCGCCTCCGGGGCGCCTGGAGGCCCGCCAAATCCCGAAATTCAATTTTGCGCCGCCAATAAAGATGAAGATGACAATCGTCCCGCGCTAATATGCATAAAACCGGCCCCGCCGCCACGCTTTTGGCCTCCGCCGCGCAACCCAACACAGCTTACGGCGCAAATCATGGAGATGAGGGCGACAGCAATTCGCGGGATGACGCGCAGATGCAAGTTGGAGTTGGGGCCGGGCCGCGCCGCGTTCAAGCGCGATCAGCGCCGCTGCCCCAGTAACCCAAGCGCGACTTTCTTGCCGTCGCCGTTGGCGGCCACGGCAAATCCGAGATGAGTGGCGTCCGCATCCATGAGCATTTTCGCATAGCGGCTCTGGTTGAGCCACTGTTTGATGAAATAGTCGACATCGGCTTCTTTCGGCGCCGTCCCGCATCCACCGCAAGCTCCCCCGAGAAGGCTGAGAGAGGCCCAATGGTCCTTCTCCGCCGGCGCCAAATGGCTGTAGATGTTCTGATGCTTCGGCAGGCTGAGATCGCCGGCCATGCTCGGTTGGAGCATGGATCGGGCGGCTTCGGTCAGCGGCTCGCTCATTTTGAGCGGAGGCACGCCGGCTGATTTGCGGCGCTCATTGACCAGCCTGAGCGCGACCCGCGTTTGCTCCGCCGGAGAAAGCGGCTTTCCGGTCCCAGCCGTCCGGCCGTTCGGTGTGCCTGGCCCGGCGAAGGTCTGCACGGCGTAAAGGGTTCCATCCGAGCCGACCGCCATGCCGTAGCCGAAGCGATCGATCCCGGGACGCAGGATATTGGCGCGGTGGCCCGGGCTCTTCATCCAGCCGTCCTGAAGCTGGCGCACATGGGCTTCGGAGAGCGGCGGCTTGCAGCCGTCGCATTTGGCGATGTTCTCCTCCGTCAGCAGCCAACGGCTGCCGCCCGCCTTCTGGAAGCGGTCGGCGACCGTCTTTCCTTCGGGCGAGGTATGGGAGTAATAGTTGCGCTTCAGCATGTCGCTCGCATGGAACTGCGCGGCCTCGGTGAGCTTGGGATCGAGCTTGAGCGGCCCAAGCTTGTGCTCATGCCTCGCCTCGTTGACGAGCTTCAGCGCGAGATTGCGCAAATGCTCCATTTGCGAATTGTCGGCGACGGACGCCGCCGGTGAAAGCGCCACGAGCGCCAGCGCGGCAAGGAACAGTCGCAGTTGCTTCAAAAAGGCCATTCCACACCGGTCTTGATGCGCGTTGCAGTGGAAACAGAGGGGGCGTGACGGGAGTTCGGCTAAAAGCCTCGGGTCAGGTTAGGCTGGTTTTGCTGCCGGCCCGGCGAAAATGCAAGGCGCGCATTGTCCAGGGCCGCGGCACGGGAGAGAGAGTTATGATGATTTCCGGCATTCTGGAGACCATTCTTTATGCTGAGGATCTCGATGCCGCCGAGCCCTTCTATGCCGGCGCGCTGGGCCTTAGTCGCATTTCGCGCGCCGGCAACCGCCACGTGTTTTTCAAATGCGGCGATCAGGTGCTTCTCATCTTCAACCCCACCGAGACGGTGAAACCGCCAGCGCCCGGCGCGCTCCCAGTGCCGCCGCACGGCGCGATCGGGCCTGGGCATGTCTGCTTCAAGGCGTCAGCCGAGGAGATCGGCCGCTGGCGGGAGCGGCTCGGGAGCCATGGCGTCGCCATCGAGGCGGATTTCGAATGGCCCCAAGGCGGGCGCTCAATCTATTTCCGCGATCCGGCCGGCAATTGCCTGGAATTTGCCGAGCCGCGGATCTGGGGCTTGGCATGAGAGGGCGACGCATTCGCGCCTCACGTCCCTGCGCATCTTGGCCACGCGCTGCGCCAGCACCGCTGCGCCAGAGATGATCCTGACCGAGGTGAAGGTCGCCGGGCTGATCTTGATGAGGGTTTTCGTGGCGAGGTTCGATTGTGGCGCCTGGCGTGCCATTTCCAATGCTAGCCAATGACGCCGCTTTTTCTCAGAAGCTCGATTTCTGCTGCTTCCCAGCCGAACTCGGCCAGCACCTGTTCGGTGTGCTCCCCGGCAAGCGGCGCGCGCTGCCTCACGCCGCCGGGCGTCTCCGACATGCGCAAAGGAGTGTTGGCGACGGTGAGCGGCCGGCTGGCGCCGGGCATCTCGATTTCAGCAAGCATGTTGCGCGCGGCGAAATGCGGGTCGGCGAAAATGTCGTCGGCGTGGAAGACCGGGCCGAACGGAATCTTGCCGCCGAGCGCGGCGACCAGCTCTTCCTTCGTATGCGCTTGCGTCCACTCGCCGACCAGCGCATTGACCTCGGCGCGCCGCTCGATCCGCGCCGCATTGGTCGCATAGCGGGGATCGTCGGCAAGCTCGGGCCGCCCCATCACTTTCGCAAACGGTCCCCAGAACTCGTCCTTGGGAATGCCGAGGCTGACATGGCCGTCTTTGGCCGGGAACAGCCCGAACGGGCAGAGCAGGGGATGGCCGCTGCCCTCCGGCTTCGGGGCGATGCCCGTCGCGCTGTATTGCATGACGATGCGCTCGCAGACGGCGAGCACGCCGTCGACCATGGCGATGTCGAGAAACTGGCCGCGCCCGGTCCGTTCGGCGCGCCAGCAGGCGGAGGCGATGCCGAAGGCGAGGAACATGGCCGGCATGATGTCGCCAACGCCGGGGCCGATCTTGGTCGGCGCCCCGCCTGGCGTCGCTCCGGTGATACCCATGATGCCACCCATGGCCTGGGAGACCGGGTCGTAAGCGGGCCAGCCTGCATAGGGGCTTGTCCCCGTGCGCTTGTCACCGAAACCGCGCAGCGCCGCATAGATGAGCCTCGGATTGAGCTCTGCGAGCGACTCATAGGAAAGGCCGAGCCGTTCCATGACGCCACCGCGATAATTGTCGATGACCACATCCGCCTTGCAGACGAGCCGGCGCAGCACATCTTTGCCCGCCTCCTGCTTGAGGTCGATGACGACCGATTCCTTGTTGCGGTTGATCGAAGCGAAATAGGCGCCATAACCGCCTTTCTCCGGCGGCAACGCGCCTTGGAGATAGGGCCCAACGCGGCGCGCATCCTCGCCGCCGGGCGGCTCGATCTTGATCACCCGCGCGCCCTGATCGGCAAGCATCATGCTGGCATATGGACCGGCGAGCATGACGGTCACGTCGATGACCGTCAGCCCGTCCAGTGCGCCGGAGGGTTCGCACTTGCCGCTGTCGCCGGTCATCGGCGGCTTCGCCTCAAGGTACGGCAGCGGGCGCTCATGTCACGCGCAGATCGAGGGTGCCGACGCCATCGACGCCGCCGCGGATCGCATCGCCACGCGCGACCGCACCCACGCCCGCCGGCGTGCCCGAAAAAATCAGGTCGCCGGCCTGCAGCGTGAACAGCTTCGAGAGATAGGCGATCATTTCCGGTACTTTCCAAATCATCTGGGCGAGATCGCCGTTCTGCTTCATCGCGCCGTTGATTTCGAGCCAGATCCGGCCCTCCGCCGGATGACCGATCTGCGTGGCGGGCACCATCGCAGAGCAGGGCGCGGACGCCTCGAACGCCTTGGCGACCTCCCATGGGCGGCTCGCCTTCTTGGCCTCGGCCTGAAGATCGCGCCGGGTCATATCGATGCCGACCGCGTAGCCGTAGACCAGATCGAGGGCCTTTTCGACCGGCACCTCGGTCCCGCCGCTTTTGAGGCCGACGACAAGCTCGATCTCGTGATGCACATCGCTGGTGGCGCTGGGATAGGGGAAATTCTTGCCGGGCGGCACGATGGTGTCGGGGTTCTTCTGGAAGAAGAATGGCGGCTCGCGCGAGGGATCGCCGCCCATTTCGATGGCGTGATCGGCATAGTTGCGGCCGACGCAATAGATGCGATGGATCGGGAAGAGCTTGTCCGTGCCGGCGACCGGCAGGGTCGGGATCGGCAGCGCGTCGAAAACATATCCGGCGTTTGTAACTGTCATTGCAATGCTCCTGGGCGGCGCCTGTCGCGGCAGCGTGCAACAACATCACGAAATCGCGCCCGAGCGCAATTGCGAAGTCGAAAATCGGCCCGGCGGCGGAAACGCCAGCGATATCAATTCACCTCTGCGCTTCTGACTCTCGTGGAATTCGCATAAGCTTGCGGGTTCGGGAGGAATGAAGGGAAAAGCCGGCGTTCACAAAGGAAAGGACGGTTCCCAATGGCCGATAGCGTTTACAAAGTCGTGGAAATCATCGGCACCAGCTCCGAATCCTGGGATCAGGCGGCGAGAGTCGCGGTTGAGAGGGCGGGCCATTCGCTGCGCGATCTGCGGGTCGCGGAGGTCGTCGAGAATGATCTCGTCATCGAGAACGGCAAGGTGCAGGCCTTCCGCACCAAGCTCAAAGTATCCTTCAAGATGGAAGAGGGCGGCGGCTCGATGTGACGAGCCGCGCCAAGAGCGCACCGGCAAGGATCACGATCAGCGCGACGCCGAGCGAGTAGATCATGCCGGTGCGGTTGAAGGTTGCATAGAGGGTGGCGGCGACCACGCCGATGGCTGCGAGCAGACGGATCAGCCGGACGGGAAATGCTTCCGAGCGGGAGACGGTCCATGCGAGCACGACGTCGAGTGCCCACAGAGCAAGGACGATCATGACGAGAATGGCGCCGGTCTCGTCCATCGTCTGCGGCAGGCTGGCAGGCTTGCCGCTATCCATCCCGAAAAGGGCGAATGAGACGTGGACCGCGACGGCGAGAAAGCCGAAGGTCCACCACAGCCGCCAGAGCGTGCCGAGCGGTTCCCGGCCGAAGGAGTACACTAAGACGACGAGAGCCGGCGCCGCGAGCAGCATGGCAACGCGGAAAGCCCATTGCGTCCGCGCATAGAGTACATCCGGTGCGGTGACCGAGGCGATGATCGCGCCGCCGAGCAGGATGGCGAAAGGCGCAAAGCTGAGCGCGAGATCCGTCACCCTTGCCGGTCTTGCGCCGATGCCGATCATGCGGTTTCCCCTCTAAAATGTTTTCAGATATTCCATGAGGTCGAGAAGCTCGGCGCGGTTCTCCGGTTTTTGCGCCTCGTCATAGCGCCAGGGAAAATCATGCCCGGCATTGCTGTTGCCGGGCTTTGTCGTGTCGAACAGCCAGGACGCCTCGGGCGGGCAGCCATTTGGGCCGGGGGCAGGTGAGCGGTAGCCGACGACCCACGGGTCGTAAGGCTCGCCGCCGCGGCAGAAGCGCTGCGGACGCGGCTCCAGATTGAGGAGCTGGGCGAGATTTGGCACGGAGCCGTTATGCAGATAGGGCGCCGCGCTGAACACGCCGGGCAGCGCATTGTTCTGGTAGCCGCGCGTCGCCGGGTTCTGGTCATAGATGAGCGTCTGGTCGCGGAAGCCGAGCGGATGCCCTAAAGGAAACTCCCGGGCCGCGGCTTCGAATCGGAGGCTCAGCTTCTGCCAAAGCGCCGCCTCGTCGCCAAACGCGGCGTTTGATGACGCCGTGACGTGATCGCCGAGCCGCTTGCGTTGCAGATCGCGCCCGGCGCCGGGCGGCAGCGGAAAGGCGAGCCAGATCGCATCCGGAAGACTCGCTGCATAACGGAAATCGAGGCGCGCGGCGTCGGTGCCGAGCCGGCTCAGCGGTGTGATCGGACGCAGCGGCTGGTTCTTGGAAAATTCCCAACCCCCATCGGCAGCAGGGCTGCCGTGACAGCTTTCGCAATGCTGAAGATAAATGGCGCGCCCGCGCTCCACTGCCTTGGCCGAGGCTTCATCGCGGCCCGGCGCCTGATCCGGAAAGATCTGCCCGAACACCGCATGTTGCGTTGCCGGGGGCAGGCGCAGCGTGAATCCGCCGCGGCCATGATGTTGTGCGCGATATCGGGCTGGGCCAACTCCGCAATCGAGCCGCCCGAGGAATAGGCGGCGATCTGGCTTCTCGCCACATGGTCGCAGATGCTGCCGTCATATTGTCCGCAGCTCTTTGAGGCTTGCAGGAAGGTTGAGGGAATTTTCGAGAAGGCGAAATTGCCTTCGCCCGGCAGGTCCATGGACTCCCGCAGCACGCTGCGGAAGGCGCGGGTCCGCGACGGGCCGGCGGGCAACGCCTCGGAGTTATGGAATTGGTCAGGGGCGGCGGAGAGGTCATATCGGGCCGCCGACTGAGTCAGCTCGCTGCGGACGCTCGACAGCCAGAACCGCAGGAAAACCCGCTCCAGAACGCGTTCGGCGCTCGCCGCCACGCCGCCTCTCTTTCCGCAGCGCTCGTCATAGACATCGAGAATTCCGGCGGCCGTGAGCTTCGGGTTCTGCACGGCGTCTTTGAAGGCTTCGCCGAAGGCGACGATGTCGAGCCGGTGATTGCCCGAGCCGGGGATGACGTGGCGCTTGCCGGCATAGTCATATTCGTCGCTGTGGCAGGCTGCGCAGGCAAGGCCGCCGAAGGTGACGGGAAACAGCCAGCCCGATCCCGGCAATTTGCGGCTGAGCGCAAAGCCGAACGGAAGGGCTTTGAGGCCGCTTTCGAGACAAGGGCGCGTGCCGCGTTCAACGTCCGGCCGCTCTATGAAGCCGAAATTGCCGACCCAAGCTCCGGGCTTTGCCGATCCGGCGCCGCGCGCAAAGACATCGCCGCCGAGCCGGGGATCGTCCATGACCAGGAGATATTTGAGCGGCGCGATTTCGAGCCCAATATCGCCGTGAAGGAACGCCTCCTCCGGCGAGAGCTCCCCATGCGGCGCCCAGCGGCGCTCGAGCAGCAGCAGGGCAGCGGCAGCAATGAGCATGATACCGCCGAGGCAGCAGGCGATCCAGGCGAAGACTTTAGTGGTTCGACTGAAACATTTGCATCCCTGTGCAGCATCCACATTTGCAAATGTTTCAGTCATAAGAACCACTAGCTAAACATATGTTTCCAGTGGAGCTTTTGAATTTGACATTTGAGCGCCAGCCTGGCTGCTACCGGGACTTAAATGTCAAATTCGCTCCGCTAGCCATGATGGCTCAGCGCAGGTCGAGGAAGCTGATCGCGTCGGCTGGAAAATATTTGCCGAGGGTCGTTGTCCAGCCTTCGACTCCGGCATCGTTGTCAAGAATCCAGATCACGGTCTTCTTACGCAGCGCTTTGACGAAGATTTCGAGCGTCTTTTCGCTGTCGGGTCCGTTGGTGGCAGCCGCGAGGATCGCTTGCGCCGGACGCGAGCCGGTATCGGCTGGCGGCGCATCGGGCGCAGCGGCGGTCAGAGAAGGCACAGCCGGCGACACCGCCGCTGCAGGAGCCGGAGCGCTGTTGCCCGGAATGCTCATCAGCGCCTGGATCAGCGAGGCGGCGTTGTCGGTAGCCGGCACCTCGTCGATGATCAGCAATTCGGTGTTCTCGATCACGCAGCCGGGACCGTCGATGCCGGAATACTGGCCCGACGGCGATTTCATGTTCCAGTCGGGCTCGCCGGATGCGGCTTCGTTGACGATGTCGGAGTTGAGAAGCTGGCGAAAGGTGATGTAGCGCGTGTTGCAGGCCATCTTCACCGGCTGGCGGACGACGCGCTCATTGGCGAGGGCGATGAAAAACCGCGAGATGTAGATGTTGTTGCCGACCGTCACGATCTGCTTCTTGTTGGTCTGCGGCTCCATCAGATATTGAAACGGATAGTCGGTGTCGTGGATCGCCGATTGAAAGCCCATCTTCGGCGCCGGATCGTTCTGCCGCAAATGCTTGAGGATCGCGGTCTTATCGAGATCCGCGATATTCACGCCGGGATAGATGCCGCTGAGGCGCAGGAAATACGGCGTTCCGCTGGTCTCGATCTTGTCCCGCGCCGGTATCCAGTAGGTGCCGAGCGCAATGGCGATGGCGATCACGCCGGCCAGCACGGGGATCGGCGCAATGGGAATCGCGCCGAAATGGGCAAGCGCGACGGTGATGCCGGCGATGTAGAAGAAGCTGTCCGTCGCGGTATCCCACATCAGGTCGTCATTATAGGGATCGACATAGATCCAGGCGATGTAGCTGCCCCGCGCATAGTCGAACAGCCACTCCTTCGCCATCCAGATCAGCAACCAGATGGCGGCCAGCGTCCACACCGTGCGCAGCCCGACGGCGGGCCGGCCTTTCGGATCGACCATTCTCGCGCCGAAGCTATAGCTCGGGGCCGGCTTGCGCAGATAATAGGAGGCGACCCATGTCAGCAGGAACAAGCCACCGAAACCTATAAAGAAATGGGCGAATTGATTCGCCATCCAGATATAGCTTTCAGAATACGGCGCCTGCGTATCCGAACCGAGGAAACTATTGTAAAGTAATAAGAAAAACGACCTGATCTGGTCGATAACGTTATAAAGAACACTCACTGCGGACTCCATGGACTCCTTGATATGCAAAGGCCCTTATGTTCTTGTGGCGAAAGCGGCAGCCGCGCTTTGATTACTCTACAAATACGCCACATCTCAATAGCGAAATGCAGCGCCCGCACGCCCGGCTTGCCCTGCGGCTAGACTTCATCCAATATTCCGGCTCGATTAGGTGAGAATTGGTTCTATCATAGGTAATATAGAAAGAATTATTTTGCTAGCGATCTAGATGACACTCATATTCGAAGACAAATATTGCTAAATCTGAATAACAGACGTAAGTTCTGAACCGTGCTGTGCTCAGCAACAGTGGGGGAGGTTCCGTGTCTGATCCGTTCGACGAAGAGTTTATCGACCGGATTTACGATGCCGCGACCGAGCCGCAACTGTGGAACGAGCTGCTCGTCACCATTTCGGACATGATGCAAAGCGTCGGCGGCGCGGCCTTCGGCATGCTGCTCAACGGCCAGGGCAGCGCCTTCTGCCACTATGGCCGCTATCAGCCGCCCGAGGATCATCGCCTGAGCGGCCGCCATATGATCAATCCCTGGACTATCGCGGTGCAGCGCCATCCGGAGGGCGAGGTTCTGGCGTCGCACGACATCGTGCCGCTCCGGGAATTGCAGCGGACCGAGTTTTATTCCGACATCCTCGCGCCGGAAAAGCTCGACCACTGCATGATCGCCAGCGTCTACCGCGACCACAATGTCAATTTTGCCTTCAACATCATGCGCGGCGACAACACGGGGCCGTACTCGGAAGCCGAGGTCGCCAGGCTCCAGGAGCTCATGCCGCATCTGCGGCGTGCGGCCAGGATGCGGCTCAAGATCGAGTCCTTTCAGGTCCTCAGCCTGCAGCAGCAGCAGATCCTCGACCAGATCAATACGGGGGTCATTCTCATCGACGAGATGGGCCGTTTCCGCTGTGCGAACAGCGCGGCGGAGGAGATCGTGCGCAGCGGCATCGGTCTGCGGCTGCTGGGGAACGCTCTGACCGCGAGGGACATGAAAGCCTCGCGCAAGCTGGCCGACCTGGTCGCCGAGACGGCCATGGGCGGTCCCGGTGGCTCGGTCGGCGTGCCGCGCGGCCCCGGCAATGACCCGCTGCTCGTCCTGGTCTGCCCGCTTCGCGGTACGATCCGGGACGCGCTCTCGGCCCCCGGCCGGATGCGCCAGACGGTTGCGCTATTCATCAAGGATCCGGCCCGCGGCTATTCCGGGCTGGATGCGGTTCTCACGCCGCTATTCGAGCTCACCCGCGCGGAAATCCGCGTGGCACTTGCGCTCGGCCGCGGCGACGGTGTCGGTCGTGTCGCCGAGCTGCTGGGCATCTCCGAGAACACCGTGAAAACGCACACCAAGCGCATCTATGAGAAGATGGCCGTCAGCAACCACGCCGAGCTGGTGCAGAAGCTCTCGCGGCTGTCCTCGTTTTGAGCTTCCGGTTCGATCTCCCATCTGGCCCGCTTATTATTGCATCAGGCGGAGCTGGCTGAGGCTCGAAGCGATATTCTGAAATGCGGTCTGCAGGTCGGACGAGGTCGGCGCGTGAAAATAGCGTCCCACTCCACTGGCGCAATTCTGCATCAGCGTTTCGGCGCTGGCGGGCAAGCTGCCGAATGTCAGTGCATAGATGATGATATCCTCGTCGTTCGGGTCTGTGTCCTTGTTAGCTTTGACGTTCGTGCAAACTTGCGCGGTCTTGTTGTCGAGCGTCAGATCCCAGTTCGGGGCGAGCCGCGTATTCGACGCTTGCCCGACCCCATAGGACGAAAAGCCGCCGCCGACGCTGTTCTGCCCGTCGGTCAATACGATGATCGCCTTGATCGTGCTCTGATCATCGTAGCTGGCGCCATCGGTGAATGGCTCGCCCGGCGAGATGACCCGCCAGCCCCAGGCGGTCGCCTCGGCAATATTGGTGTTGGTGCTGGCGGTCATGGCAGCAATTGCGGAGGTGATCGTCGCTTTCACATTGGTCAGCGGCTGAACCGGCGCGATCGGGCAGTTGGTGTTCTGATTGTTGGACGTCGAGCCCTGGTAGGAAGTCTTGTCGGGACCGGCGAAAGGATAGACATAGGCCGAAAAAAGCGTCCGCGTGTCGGACGTATCGGGCGGCGTGTCGTCGGTGTCGAAGGAGTTGGCGCGTGAGAGCACGCAACCGCCCCATCTTGAGGCTATGCCGCCGCTCATGACCGACAGAACGTCGAAGCCGCTATCCCCATTGCTGAAATAGAGGGCGTTCAGAGCGGCCTTATAGGTCTTGTCCAGCCACCATGTGGTATCCGGGACATGGACGTTCACACCGCCGCCGAAAGGCACGAGACCGATCTTAATCTTGTCCGATATGTCATCCGATCCGAACAATATGCCGACCAGCGCATTGGCGGCATCTTTCATCGCCTGAAGTTTGGCGCCGGCCATCGAGCCGCTATTGTCCAGCACCATGACGACTTCGAGCTTTTTCTCCTTGCGCAGCGCATGTGAGCTGACCGTCACCGTCAGCTCATCGACGCCGCCGATCTTCATGAAGGTCGTCGGAATTTGCGCGGTTGCCGTAACGACGACCTGCTGATTGGATTCCGTCCCGCTCCGGGTTGCGTTGAAAGCCGTGAGCGTGCCGATCCCGGTCTCCGGATAATAGGCCCGGATGAACGCCTCCGCCTTGGTGTTGAGCTGATCGTCGGCCAGTCCAGGCAGCTTTGCGATCGACAGGGCGGCGGCGTCGACCGCGCCCGACAATTGCCGCTTGACGATGAGCGTCTGGCCGAAGTCGATGCCGACGGCGATGACCAATAGAAGCGGTACGACGAGAAGAACAAAGATGATCAGAACGACACCTTTTTCTTCCCCATGGAAGCGCCGGATAGTCCGGTAAACTGCCCCTGACATATCGCCCCCCAAGCGATGATCGCGGCTCGCCGCGTCGACGAGCAGCTGTTTACATAACGCAAACTGAATGCATTTCCAACTCAGCTGAAAGGGGGGCTGCTCGCTGCGATTGCATGCAAACGCTCTTCCCGCTATGAAAAGAGCATAGACGGGCGCAACGGCATGGTTTGAGTGGACGTCTGCCGATGGGTGCGACTGAGGGGCAATCATATTCCGCGGCCGGGAAGACGAAACGGCGGCCCGGCTCGCTTTGGCGCGACGGCATGCGCCGCGAAAGTGGGGTTACACTCGTCGAATTCGCCATCGTCGCGGTTCCGTTCTTTCTCCTTATTTTCGGGATTCTTCAGGTCGGCTTCATTTTCTGGGGCTCCTACGAGCTGGAAAACGCTACCGAAGACGCCGCGCGTCAGATCCGGACCGGCCAGGTGGCCGCGGCCAATATGGACGCCGCCGGCTTCAAGGCGCTGGTCTGCGGGCAGGTCGCGCTGCTCGGACAATGCAGCGCAAAGCTCCAACTCGACGTTCGCAGCTTTTCGAATTTCAGCCAGATCGCATCCAACCAGCCGGCGCCGCTCGATGGCAACGGCAATCTTCAGACCAACTACACCTGGAACCCCGGCGGGCCGAATTCGATCGTGCTGGTCAGCACATTCTACGAATGGCCGCTGTTCGACGGGTTTTCGAGCTCGGTCCTGTCGAACATGGGGAATGGCGATCGCCTGCTCAGAGCTTCGGCGGCGTTCAAGAACGAAGCCTGGAACTGAAGCGTTCGGGGGACGCGAATGCGCAAAGACTGCCAGCTCAAGCCGAGGCTGCCATTGAGGCGGGGCCGCTTCGCCAAGGACGATCGGGGCGTCACGCTGGTCGAGTTCGCCCTCGTGCTACCCGTTCTGCTCATCCTGCTCATCGGGCTGGTGGAGTTCGGGGAGGCGTTCACCGTCACGCGGAAGCTGCAGACCGCGGCAAGCACCGTATCCGATCTCGTCTCTCAGCAGGCCTCCGTTTCCACCGCCACTCTGGACGACATCAAGCTCGTGGCGGACGAGATCATCAAACCTTACGGCACGGCGCCTCTAAGCCTCGTCATCCTTAGCGTGGTCGCCGATGCGGACAATACGACGACGGTCGCGTGGAGCTATCCATCGACCGCATATGCGGCTGGCGCCGCCTACAACCTGCCGCAAGCCGGGCTCACCGAGCCGAATTCGAGCATCATCGTCGTCGAGGCCACTTACGACTTCACGCCGACCATCAGCCAATTTCTTGGCAGCTACACGATCGCGGAGCGTGCCTATTTCAAGCCGCGTTTCAGCAACAGTGTCGCCATGGCGAATTAGCGGAAACGCTGCACGGGGAATTTACCCGGGCAATATTGACGCCGGATTTTATCCGGGTTAAATCAGCGGCACCGATCAACGCTGGTGAGACCCGATCATGACTTCTCAACAACGACGCTGTACGGCCTTCGAAGGCTCGCACCGCCTTGCCTCGGGCGTCGTCTCCGATGTCCTGCCTGTCGCGAGGTCAGCGCTCGAGCGCGGAGAGGCTCCCGTTCTGATTTTCGATGATGAGACGGCTGAGCTGATCGAAATCGATTTTCGCAAAGAGCGGAGCAAGGTCCCCGCGTCCCCTCCCGCGGAGGCGGTGGCCGAAAACGGCCGAGCCACGGCGTCGAGCGAAAAGGAGACTACGCGCGGCCCTGGTCGTCCCAAGCTCGGCGTTGTCGGCCGCGAGGTCACATTGCTGCCGCGGCATTGGGACTGGCTCGGCCGGCAGCCCGGCGGTGCGTCGGTCGCGCTGCGCAAGCTCGTCGACGAAGCCCGCCGCGCGCATGAGAGCCGCGACCGGAAGCGGGGGGCGCAGGCGGCGGCATATCGGTTCATGCATGCCATGGCCGGAGATCTGCCCGGCTTCGAGGAAGCCTCCCGCGCCTTGTTCGCCCGCGATGCCGACCGCTTTGCGGCCATGACAGGCGGCTGGCCGCGCGATCTCCGTGACTATGCTCAGAGGCTGGCGGCAGCCGCTTTTTGAGGCGCTCCGGCGGTCAGGTTTCGGTGGCCTCGCGCATGGTCTTGATCAGCGCGGATTTCTCCTCAAACCCGACGCCGGGAGCATCCGGCAGCCGGACATAGCCATTCTCCACGCGAATGCCGTCGGCGAAACCACCGAAGGGCGCGAACACGCCCGGATAGCTCTCATTGCCGCCGAGATGCAACCCCGCGGCGATGTTCAGCGACATCTGATGACCGCCATGCGGAATGCAGTTGCGGGAGGAGAAGCCGTAATCGGGCAAGAGCGCGAGCGTGCGCATATATTCGACGAGGCCGTAGGAGAGCGCGCAGTCGAATTGCAGCCAGTCCCGGTCCGGCCGCATGCCGCCATAGCGCAGGAGATTGCGGGCGTCCTGATGCGAGAAGAGATTTTCGCCAGTCGCCATCGGCTTGTCGTAATGCTTGGCAAGCTCGGCCTGCAGGGCATAGTCGAGCGGGTCGCCGGCCTCTTCGTACCAGAACAGATCGTAAGGCGCCAAGCCTTCCGCATAGGCGATGGCAGTGTCGAGATCGAAGCGGCCATTGGCGTCGACGGCAAGCTTCCTGCCCGCGCCGGTGACGGCGATCACCGCCTCGATGCGGCGCAGATCCTCGGTCAGACTGTCGCCGCCGATCTTCATCTTGACGACCGAATAGCCGAGGTCGAGATAGCGGCGCATCTCGTCCTGGAGCGCGGCATCGTCCTTGCCGGGGTAATAATAGCCACCGGCTGCATAGACGAAGACCTTCTCGTCCGGCTTGCCGTCGCCATAGCGCTCTGCAAGCAGCTTATAGAGCGGCACGCCGGCGATTTTGGCGACCGCGTCCCACACCGCCATATCCACCGTGCCGACAGCGACCGAGCGCTCCCCATGTCCGCCCGGCTTCTCGTTGGTCATCATGACCTGCCAGATCCGGCGCGGATCGAAATTGTCCTCGGCATCGTCGAGAAGGACCTCCGGTGCCGCGTCGCGCAGGCGGGGCAGGAAGCGCTCGCGCAGCAGGCCGCTTGCCCCGTAGCGGCCGTTCGAATTGAAGCCGTAGCCGATAACCGGCTTGCCGTCGCGGATCACATCCGTCACCACGGCCACGACGCTTGCGGTCATCTTGCTGAAATCGATATAGGCGTTCCGGATTTCGGAGGCGATCGGAACGACGGCGTCGCGGATTTCGACGATCTTCATGGAACGGCAACCCTTTCGGCTGTCCAGTCGGGGGGCGGCCGCAGGGACGGCCCGGCGCAATATGGGAGCGCATATTATGGAATTGATGGCTCGCGCTGCGCAAATCATCTGTGGCGTTGCGACATCGCGAGCCGAGGCCGGGTGCGCCGGATCCGCCCCGTGTTCATCCACGGTACATATGCGCTTGAAAGAATTGCGTAATCGCCGCGATATGGCCCCGGGTCTTAGGGCATGCTAAGAAAAACGTCGCGTCAGGTCTGTACTTGCTACGGGGACAGGCGAAACGGACGCGATAGTATTGACGCGAAGTTTTGCGTGAGAGCGTGATGCGGCTGACGATCCTCGGTTCAGGAGATGCGTTCAGTTCGGGCGGACGTCTTCCGAGCTGCTATATCGTGGAGCATGGCGGCGGACGGTTTCTGCTCGACTGCGGCCCGGCGATCTTGCCAGCGCTTAAGAAGGCCGGAATTTCGCCGAACAGCTTTTCGCATATCTTTGTCAGCCACCTTCACGGCGATCACATGGGCGGTCTGCCGTTCCTCCTGCTCGATGCGATCTTTCCAAGCCAGCGCCGGGAACCTCTGACCCTGGTGGGCCCGCCGGGGCTCGAGGCGCGTTTCCGGCTCGCCTGCGAGGTGTTCTATCCGCGCTCGCTTGCCATCGAGCGGCGGTTCGATCTCAATTTCATCGAGCTCGACCGGGAAACGAGTCATGACGTCGAGGGGTTGACGGTGACTCCCATCGAGGTCAACCACTATTCCGGCTCCCCATCCTACGCGCTGCGCTTCGAGATGGACGGGAAAGTCTTCGCCTTTTCCGGCGACGCCGGCTGGTCCGACGATCTCATCCGCATCGGCAAGGCGGCGGATCTCTATCTGATCGAATGCTATCAGTACGATTTCAAGCTCTCGATGCATCTTGACTATCTGACCATCGCGCAGCACTTCGACGCTATCGGAGCCAAGCAGCTCGTTCTGACCCATATGAGCGATGCGATGCTGGCGCGACATCAGGATGTGGATAAAAGCCGTTGCGTGGTGGCCGATGACGGCATGGTCATCGATTTCTGACCCATGAGCATTGTCGACGATATCGCGGTCGGTGAGCGCCTCTCGGCTCTCCTGTGCGACATCCGGGCCTGTCGGGTCTGCCGGGATACGCCGCGCGGCGCGGCCCTGCCGCACGAGCCTCGGCCGGTCCTGCGGGTCAGCGAAACGGCGAGGATCTGCATTTGCAGCCAGGCGCCGGGGACG
This sequence comes from uncultured Alphaproteobacteria bacterium, assembly GCA_963798805.1. Lineage (GTDB taxonomy): Bacteria > Pseudomonadota > Alphaproteobacteria > Rhizobiales > Rhodomicrobiaceae > CAVZCK01. The sequence goes on along the minus strand of CAWCVC010000005.1, from coordinate 244,038 downwards.
CGGGTTCATGCCTCGGGGGCGCCTTTTACCGACCCGTCCGGCGACCGGCTGCGCGCCTGGATGGGCGTGACGCCGGAAGAGTTCTACGATACGCGGCGCATTGCGATCGTGCCGATGGGCTTTTGCTTTCCAGGGCTGAACGCAAAAGGCGGTGATCTGCCGCCGCGCGCCGAATGCGCTCCCGCCTGGCGCCAGCCGCTGTTTGCAGCGTTGCCGCGGTTCGAGCTGATCCTGCTGGTCGGCCATCACGCCCAGCGCTGGCATCTGGGAAGCAAGGTGAAGGCGAGCTTGACCGAAACCGTCGCCAACTGGCGCGACTATGCGCGCGGCGGCACCCCGCGATATCTGCCGATGCCGCATCCGTCATGGCGCAATAATGGCTGGCTGAAACAAAATCCCTGGTATGAGGCCGAATTGGTGCCGTTCCTGCGCTGCGAGGTCACACGCCTCATTTCATGACATTAACCCGCATTGCCGCGGTCCGAAGCGCCCCACGCTGCAAAAAGGAAGCGGGCCTGAGACCCGCTTCGGAGGTCCGCCTTTCGGCGCTTTACTGCTTCGGCTCTAGAGCCTGCATCGTCTTATCGTTACAGGCGACCGTCATTTCTTTCTTCGAGAGCCGACCATCGCCATTGGTGTCGACTTTGGTGTCGATCTTGCCGTATTTGGCCATTTCCCGGCTGTCGACGTAGCCGTCGCCATTGGTGTCGAGCGCGCCGACGTTTGCGATGCATTTCTCCGCTAGAGGTGGAGTTCATCCAAGTCTCGGGTCAACGCGACGAGGTTGCGGGATGTTCCGGCAGCTTGCGGCCGGCAGGGGACGAGAGGGGCAGCAGGATGCCGTTCCGGCCCGCTCGTCAGCCGTGTGGATATGCCATTTTAGAAAATGAATCTAAATTGATTGGAGTTGCTTCGGATATCCCGCTAAGACTCAGCCATGATGCTCAAAATGAGCAAATTTCTTCTAAGGTTAAAATGCTCGACGCCATCGACTTGAAGATCCTCAACATCCTTCAGCGCGACTGCACCATCCCGGTCTCCGACATCGGCAAGGAAGTGGGACTTTCGACCACGCCGTGCTGGCGGCGCATCCAGAAATTGGAGCAGGAGGGCATCATCGAGGCGCGGGTCGCGCTTCTCAATGCCAAGAAGGTGAGCGCCGGCGTGACGGTCTTCGTCGCGATCACCACCAGCGAGCACACGATCGAATGGCTCGACCAATTTCACCAGGTGCTGCGGGATTTTCCGGAGGTCGTCGAAGCCTATCGCATGAGCGGACAGGTCGACTACCTGTTGCGCGTTGTAGTGCCGGACATTGAGAGCTATGACCGCTTCTATAAGCAGCTGATCAAGCGAATTGCTCTGACCGATGTCAGCTCCAGCTTTGCCATGGAGCAGATCAAATATACGACCGCACTGCCGCTCGACTTTGTCGCGAAGCAGCTCGGGGACATCACCGGGGCAAAGCAATGACGTTGCTGTTTTCGGCTTCCTCTTCGCCATTATCCTTCAGGCGCGGTGCGGTCGCCCAATAGGCTTTGAGCCGGGCGGCAAGGGACGAGGGCTTTTCCGCCAGGAGCCGGGCGCCCATGTCCCGCGCGCGCTCTCTCAGCTCCGTCTGCCGACGGCGGCAGAGAGCGAGATAGGCATCAACTTCCGTGGGGCCGCCGAGCCGGTCCGCTTCCTCGGCCACAAGTCCGGCCAGCACCGAAAGATCGTGGTCCTCGCCCAGCATGTCGGCGAGATCGCGCGCCAGGACAATATGAGGGCGCAGCACCTTCGGCCAGCTTGGGCCGACGAGCAGCAATTGCCGCCAATGGCGCTGAACATATTTGCGCCACTCGTGAAAGGCTTCGTCTGTCTGGAGGTCGTAGGCTTGCCGGAAGGTGCGGCGCGCCTTGCGGTAATCGCGCTTCAATGTCGAGGCGACGAGGGCGAAATCGTCATCCTTTAGATCGAGCGTTGAAAAATCCCTTCGCGCTTCACCGAGCAGCTTTCGGGTACGGGTTGTTGCTGCGCTGTCGAAACGCTTTTCGGCCGTCCTGCACCGTGCCTCAAGCCGGGCCGTGAGCGCGGTGCTGACCGGGCCGGCGCCGACATCGACGTCATAAGCTCGCAGCTTTTCGGCCGTTTGCAGCATCGCCTGAATGTCGCGAACGGCGGAGAGAGCCCGCGCAGTCAGCTTGAGCCGCGACTCGATCCGGCGAAAATCGCTCTTGGTGAGTCCCGGTTTGACCAGGTTGACGAGCGCACGGAGCCTTTTCAGCGCCTTGCGGGTCTCATGGACCGCATTCGCGCTCTTGGAACGGCCCGAGAATTTCGGCAGGACCCGGTCGATCTGCTCGGCGCCGATCTGCCGGACGCTGCGACTGATCGGCTGGCCCGGAACGAGGCGGAATGCCATGATTTGCGACAACGTGGGAACGGATTGATAACCCTTGACGATAATAATCTAGATCTGGGGTTCACGCCACCGGGGGCAGCCAAATAAGGTGTCGCAGTGGCTATTCAGCATGAGTGCAGCCACTGCCGGACACGGGATTCCGGATCGGGACTGGCGATGATGTCCGTGACCACTGCGACGCTGTCGGCCCCCGCTTCGAAGATGGCCGGCGCGCGCTCAACCGTGATGCCGCCGATCGCGACGAGCGGACAGCCGATCAGCCGCTTCCACTCGCCAATGCGTTCGAGCCCCTGCGGCGGATATTTCATGACTTTGAGCTTCGTTTCATAGATCGGCCCGAGCGCGACATAGTCGGGCTTTGCTTCGAGCGCGATGCGCAACTCCTGCGGCGTATGGGTGGATATGCCGAGCCGGAGACCGGCTTTCCGGATGGCGGCGAGATCTGCTTTGGCAAGGTCCTCCTGGCCGAGATGGACGAAATCCGCGCCAAGCTCGATGGCGTCGTGCCAATAGTCGTTGACGATGAGCTGGCAATCATATTGACGGCAGAGCGCCAGCGCAGAGTCGATTTCGCGAGAGAGCGTCGCCGCGTCGGCGTCCTTGACGCGGAGCTGGAGCGTTTTGACCCCGAGAGGGACGATCCGGGCAGCCCAGGCGGCGTCCGGCACGATCGGATAGAACTTATGAAGCATCGCCGAACTCGAAGAACGGCGTGCCGGCGACCGGCGTCGAGGGCACGGCCATGTCGCGCCGCGGCATCAGCCCGGCTTCGAAGCCGAGACGTCCAGCGCGGATCGCTTCTGCAAAAGCTGTCGCCATTTTCGGTGGATCGCTCGCCTTGGCGACGGCGGTGTTCAAGAGGACCGCGTCATAGCCGAGTTCCATCGCTGCCGCCGCATGGGACGGCGCGCCGATCCCGGCATCGACCACCAGCGGCACATTCGGAAAATAAGCGCGCAGTGTCTTGAGCCCGGTCGGATTCATCAGGCCCTGACCGGAACCGATCGGCGAGGCCCACGACATCAGCACTTCGCATCCGGCGCTCAACAGCTTTTCCGCAGCGCTCAGATCCTCGGTCGTATAGGGGAAGACCTGGAAGCCTTCGCGCGAGAGGACCGACGCGGCTTCGACGAGCCCGAACAGATCCGGCTGGAGCGTGTCGTCATTGGCGATGACCTCCAGCTTGAGCCAGGGCGTATCGAACATTTCGCGTGCCATCATGGCTGTGGTGATGGCTTCCCTGGCGGTCCGGCAGCCCGCGGTGTTGGGCAGCACGCGCACGCCGAGCGACTGAACGAGCTCCCAGAATTGCTGTCCGGCGCGGTCCCGCGCACCCTCGCGGCGCAGCGAAACGGTAACGATCTCGGCGCCGGCCGCCTCGACGGAGCGCCTGAAAATCTCCGGCGATGGATAGAGCGCGCTGCCGAGGATCAGGCGCGAGGCGAAGGCGTAACCGTAAAATTCCACCATGATCTCTAGCCCCCCTGTCTTGGGGCGACAATCTCGATGCGGTCATCGGCGTTGATGGGCGTTTGGGCGCGCCGCGTCGCCGGAATGAATTCGCCGTTGAGAGCCGTGGCGATCCTCATCTCGCCATAGCCGAGACCCGCGCAAAGCTCGCCCAGCGTCTCAGCCGCGGTCTCCTGCGGCTCGCCGTTCACCGTGATCTTCAACAAAGACATCCTGTCGTTTGGTCCCGCCCTTTATATAGTGCGCGGTCAGCGCAGCAAGAACCGGGGCGAGCAGGAAGCCGTGCCGGTACATGCCGTTGACCAGGATATGGCGTCCTCTGAGGACGATCTTGGGTAGGTTATCGGGGAACGACGGGCGCACATCCGCCCCGAAGCTGACGATGCGGGCCTCGCCGAAAGCTGGATGCAGCGTATAGGCGAGGCCGAGCAGGTCGAGAGCCGACCGGACCGTCGCCGGCCCCCGATCGCCGCTTTCGATGACGGTGGCTCCGATCATGAAGCGATGATCCGACCATGGCACCGCGTAGAGCGGGAAGCGGGGGTGCAGCAGCCGCACGGGACGGCTCAGCGCAATCTCGTCGGTCTCGATGACCAGCATTTCGCCGCGCACGCCTCGCAGGCCGCTCAGTTGCGATTTCGCGCCGATGCCGCGGCAATCGATGACATGGTCATATTCGCTAGGCAGGCTCCCATCCCATTCCGTGCCGAACTCGATCTGCGCGCCCGCCCGCTGGGCGCGATCGAGCAGCGCGCTCATTGCGGAGAAAGGCTCGACATGGGCTTCCGAGGGATAGAACAGGCCCTGGCCGAAGCGGCCAGCGAGAGCTGGCTCCAAGGCGCCGATTCGGTCCGCGTCCAGCGTTTCGAAATGCGACGTCATACGTGCGAAGCGGCCGAGTTCGGGGAGATCGCGCGGGGCGGCGATGACCAGGCTGCCGTTTTGAACCGTGGCAGGAAAGGCCTGCTGCCAAAGACCGATCGAACCGGAGGCAAGATCGGCGATCAGGGGTTCGGCGCTTTCGCTTTCGCAAAACGGAGCGAGCATCGCGCCGGCCAGGCGGCTGGCAGCGTCAGCGAAGGGCTTGGCAGACCGGTCGATCAGGGTCACGCGGTGACCATCTCCGGCCAGCATTACGGCTTGCCAAAGCCCGGTAATCCCAGCGCCGACGACGAGGATGTTCTCCAATGCTTGCCTCGCAATTCCAACGTCTGCCGCTATCAGATGACGGGATGAACGCCGCGTCAACGGTGTGCCATATGGCGTGCCGGAGGAGAGGGCTTCAAGTGCAGCGAGGAAAGAGAGAGCAGGCGGGCTGAGGGGGAAGGGCCGTGTCATCGGGGGGCGGATGACATCTGGGCTTTACAGCTTTGCACAGGACGCACGACCGGGCTGCACAGAAGCTCTTCGCGGGGACAGGCCCGCCTGCTCTCGAACACACTGTCAGCGGCTAAGGGGAAGTCCGTGACAGTCACCTGAACATCGACTGAGCGGGGGAACTCACTGCGCCTCTGTTCTGGTTCTGTTCTAGAAAATTGCAGGCGAGTCGTCAAGCTGAAATGAGCACAAAAAGAGAACATACGGATTCGTGCTTAACCGCAGGCCGACAGCGTCTCTGACCGGCGCAAATGAAAAAGCCAGCCCGGTCGGGCTGGCTTTTCGCTGACGGGGGAAGTGAGATTTAGTAGTTGAAGGTCAGAGTACCGACGACGCGATCGCCAGCGAGGTTGCCGACGGCTGTATCTTTGTCGACATCGGTGCCCCAGTAACGGACGTCGACTGTGAAGTGCTCGCGGAAGGTCTTCGACAGGCCCACGTTCCAGTATGTGTAATTGTCGTCGCCATACACACTGCTGAAGTTGTCGCTATCGTCAGCGCTTGTGACATGGCCGATCGTGCCGCTCAGCGAAAGATCCCAGATCGGCAGCGGCTTGGTCAACGTGCCTTCAAAGGTCCAGGTTGAACCAGATTCGCCGGCATAATCCGGGGACCAGTAGACCGTACCCTTCGCCGTCAGGTCGCTCCAGATCTTGCCGCTGGCCGAAGCTTTGACCTCGAGGTACTCGGGGTTGAGGTCAAAACTATTGTTTGGGTATGAATAATAGAGAACCCCTACATCAAGATCGACGCCGTTCCATGACTTTCTGATGCCGCCGTAAAGGTCGAGCTCAAGATTGCCATCGGATACGAAATCATCGACGCTCGCGCCCCAAAAGCCGAGATAGAACATCCCATAGGATGCCTCGGCGCCGGCGGAAACCGATGGATCATTGTCCGACTGTGAAATGCCGCGGAACACGTAGTCCGTGGTCAAGCCGCCGTTGACCGAAAATTTGAGCTCCCGCGCCGGCTCGACCGAAGGCGGCATATCCTTCATACCGCCCCCGAGATCCGCCGCATGAGCGCCGCCGGTCAGCGCAAAGGCAGCCACGCCGCTCAATAGGCCAGCGCGAACCACCCCAAACACGCTCTTCTTCATTTCCATTGCAGTTGGTGCCCCTTGATTTTCCCCGGCTCGCGCGAGACGCGCCTACGCCTGACTGTGAAATGAAAGCCCCAGAAAGAAGCTGTTGGTTGATTCGCCGGAGATTTCCGCTGTCAACCTGCGAGGATATTTCCTGCAAACTTCGGCGGAATCTAGCGCCAAAAGAAAAACCGCGGCTTGAGAGGTTTGCTTTGTGACAGCACCGCCACAACTGTTGAAAGAACGGCCACTCGCTCTCAGAAGTGACTAAAAAACAGGCGACGCAAGCTTCGAAAAACAGATAAATTTGCGTGCAGTTGCATCAAAATTGACCGGCTGAGCAGTGGCGCAGATCGCGATGCCGAATTGATTTCTTGCCGCGACTTGAGCCCGCATCCCTCAAAGTCCGATCTGATTGTCGCTCATGGTCCGGTTCGATCCGGGCACGTACGCGTCGAACGCCGCCCAGAACTGATCGCGGATCTGGTCCCGCTCTTGGAGCAATTCATGCTTTGCCCCGGCGATCACAAGATGCCGGCAGGTCTTCACCTGGGACGCAAAGCGCTCAATGGTGCGCGTCGAGACGATGGTGTCGTTGCCGGCGGCGACGATCAGGACTGGAACCCGGATCGAGGACGCAAATCCGAAAGCGTTGATCTGCGCAATCGAGCGCGAGGCGGCTTGAAGCCAGCCCCAGGTCGGCGAGCCGATACCGAGCCACGGCGCGGCCTTCAGCACGTCGCAGATACGTTCGTGGCGGAGCGGGTCGCTGGTGAGCTGGTTCTCTTCGAATGAGCGCATTTCCTCTGATTCCGGCTTGCCGCCCGGCACATAGAGATCACCGAGGCCGATCAGTACCACCGCCTCGACGGCAAAGCGCAGGAACGGCGCCTTCAGCAGTTCGGGCAAGATGTCGATCATCGGCGCGCTGAGAATGATGCGGTCGAACCAGCAGACCTTGGTCAGCGCCGAGCGCAGGAGGATGTGCCCGCCCATGGAATGGGCCATGCCGTAATAAGGCGCGGGGCAGTCCGGCAGCACGATCTCGCTCATGAATTGGCCGAGATCGCGGTCGTAATTGGCGAAATCCTCGACATGCCCTTTGCGCGGATTTTTCAGGAGGCGGTCGGAGCCGCCCTGTCCGCGCCAGTCCATCGAGGCGACGGCAAAACCGCGCCGGCGCAGATCGGTAATGGTTTCGAAATATTTCTCGATGAATTCGCCCCTGCCGCCGAAGAGACAGACGGTGCCGAGGCGCTTATCGGCGGTTCGCGGCCAAAGCGCATAGCGGATCTTGACGCCGTCGCGGCTGATGAAGGTGCCGGGGATTGCGCCGCTCGGGATAGGGTTCCGCGCTATGCCGACCAGTTCCATAGAGGGTCTCGCCAATTCGAGGTTCGCGCGCGACCATAGACGCTGCCCGGCAAAGCCTCAAGCGCGCTCGCATCGGTATCATTCGGAGCCAAAAGTTCAATGCGGCGGCGGCATTGAGGGGACTTGAAACCACCCGAGAGCCACCTAAATCCATGCCGTGCACGCCATAATGGGTGCACACATCTTCTGAACGCCTGGCCGTTAACGGCAGGCAACCATGTCGCTTCAATAGGAGGACCTGCAGTGAGAAGATTCGATTTTTCTCCCCTTTATCGTCAGAGCATCGGTTTTGAGCATCTTGCCAATCTCGTCGAGCAGCTTGCCTCGACGGACGGCGATAACGGATACCCGCCCTACAATATCGAGCGCCTTGGTGAGAACGAGTACCGCATCACCATGGCGGTCGCCGGCTTCTCGAACGACGACCTGAATATCGAGGTCAAGGAAGGCACGCTGTCCGTGCGTGGCGAGAAGGCGCCGGAGGGCAAAGACCACGAATATCTGCATCGCGGCATCGCCGCCCGCAATTTCGAGCGGCGGTTCAAGCTCGCCGATTATGTCGAGGTCAGCGGCGCGGCTCTTGAGAACGGCCTGCTTCACGTCGATCTCAAGCGTGAGATCCCCGAGGCGATGAAGCCCCGGACGATCAAGATCGATCAGGCGGCGAAGAACGGCAGCACTCGCGTGATCGGGAGCGAGGCCGAGAAAGCGCCCGCTGCTGCATAAACATCCTGAGATAAGTTGATCACTCTGGCCCCGCTTCGATGAGAGGCGGGGCTTTCGCGTTTTCATGCGCGCGTAAAGAGGGCGACCAGTTCGACGTGCGCCGACCAGATGAACTGGTCGATAGGGACGATGCGCGCGAGGCGATAGCCGCCGTCGATAAGCGCACGAGCATCCTTGGCCAAGCTGACCGGATGGCAGGAGACGGCGACGATTTTCGGCACGCGCGACTTCGCCAGCGCCTTTGCCTGGGCGAGCGCGCCAGCGCGGGGCGGATCGAAGAGCACGGCGTCGAAGCTTTTCAACTCGGGGGCGTTGAGCGGCTCGCGCAAAAGGTCGCGCGCAAGAACCGTGATCGGCTTCAGTCTCTGCGCACGGCGCGCCGCGGCTTCGAGCGCTACGAGCAGCGGCCGGTCGATTTCAACGGCGGTCACCGCGGCTTTTCGGGCGAGCGCGAAAGTGAATGCGCCAAGGCCGCAAAACAGATCGGCGACCCGGCGGGCCTTCCCGATCGATTCGAGCGCAATTGCCGCTATCGCGGCTTCGGCCTCGGCCGATGCCTGAAGGAAGGCGCCGGCGGGAAAATCGACCTCGATGCCGGCCAAGCTTATTTTCGGCGTGGCGGTGCTGAAAATCGGATCCTTGCCGCTCGTCATCCGGATCACGCCGAGCGTTTCGGCTTGCGTCGCGATCGCGGAAGTCAATTGCGCGAGCTTCCCGTTTGCGGCTTGAATATGGACGTCGAGTCCGTTGGCGCAGGCGGTGACGAGGATCTGTGCCTCCCCAGTCGGCAGAAGGCGCGCGAGCAGATCCCGCAGGCCCGGAAGGGCTGCTTCGAGCCGCGGCAGCAGAACGGGGCATTCTTCCAGATCGACGACCTCATGGCTCTGAGCCCGGCGGAACCCGAGGACGATCTTGCTGCCCGATTTGACTGCCGCGAAAGCCGCTCGCCGGCGTGACCGCGGGCCAAAGGCGCGGACGGGCTCAACCTTGGCGCTGATCCCCTCCATGCTCAGCGCATTCACCACGCGCACGCGCTTCCAGTCGAGATAACTGTCCCATTTCAAGTGCTGCAGGGCGCAGCCGCCGCAGATGCCGAAATGACGGCAGGCCGGTGCGACGCGCTCCGGCGCGCCCTGGAAGATTTCGGCGACCGATCCGCGATTCTCGTCTGTCTCCGCGACCACCATCTCGCCCGGCAAGGCGAAGGGCACAAAGACCGGGCCGGTCTCCGTTTCGGCGATGCCGTCGCCCTGGCTGCCGAGCCGCGCGATGGTCAGCTTACGGCGCATAGCGCGCTCCGATCAGATATTCAATATTGCCTGACTGGCCCATGATTGGAGACTCGATCTCTTCCACAACGCTCCAGCCGGGCTGTGCCGCAAGAAAATCGGCAACAGCTTTGAGCGCTGCGGTCCGCGCAGCCTCGCTCCGGACGATCCCGCCCTTGCCGACCATCTCCCGGCCAACTTCGAATTGCGGTTTGACGAGCGCAACCGCCCAGGCGCCAGGCGCAGCCAGTGAGAGCGCCGCCGGCAGGGCCTTAGTCAGCGAGATGAAGCTGACGTCGGCAGTAATAGCATTGATCGCATCCGGGATTGCGGCGCGGTCAAGCCTGCGGGCATCCATATTTTCCAGATTGACCACGCGCTCATCGGCAGCGATATCGGCGTGAAGCTGCCCGCTGCCGACATCCACCGCATAGACGCGCCGCGCGCCCCGCTGCAGCAGCATTTGCGTGAAGCCGCCCGTCGAGGTGCCGACATCGAGCCCGACGCGCCCCTCGCAATCGAAGCCGAAAGTGTCGAGCGCCGCCGCGAGCTTCAGCGCCCCGCGCGAGACATAGCCGCTCCATTCCTCGGTGACGGCGATGTCGGCGTCGGGCGGCAGATCGAACTCCGGCGCGCCGCTCGATCCGGCCGCCGACCGTGACGACGCCGCGCTTGATCAGGTCGCGCGCTCGCGAGCGCGTCGGCGCGAGGCCGCGCAGCGTCAGGAGCTGGTCGAGCCTGATCTTGCCGCCGCCGCTCATAGACGTTCGGCTCCAGTCCCTCCGCGCGTTCAGGCGCGGATCTCGCCCCCTGTCGCTTTCTTCACCTCGGCAACGATGCGAGCGGCGACCGCCTCGATCTCCTGATCGGTGAGCGTCTTTTCACGCGGCTGCAAGGTCACCTCGATGGCGAGCGACTTTTTCCCCTCGCCGAGCGCCGGCCCTTCGAAGACATCGAAAACAGACACATCCGCAATGAGAGACTTGTCGGCGCCTTGCGCCGCGCGGATCACATCGCCGGCCAGCACCTCCGAATTCAGTAGGAAGGCGAAGTCGCGCCGAACGGGCTGCAGATCGGCGATGGCGAGCGGCGGCTTGGCGCTGCCCTTGCGGCGGGAGACCGGTACGGCTTCGACGAACAGCTCGAAGGCGGCTGCCGGGCCGTCGAGATCCATGGCCTTCAGCGTTTGCGGATGCAACTCGCCGAAATAGGCCAGCACATTTTTCGGCCCGAGCCGGATGACGCCCGAGCGGCCCGGATGGAACCAGCTAGGTGCGCCGCGTGCGACTTGCACCTTGGCCGGATCGAGGCCCAGTGCCGACAGCACCGCAAGTGCATCCGCCTTGGCGTCGAACAGATCGACCGCTTTCGCCGCGCCGTCCCAATGCCGTCCGCCTCCGGCCAGCTTTGCCGTGCGGACGCGCAGGCCGGAGGCGGCAATGAGCTGGTCCTCAGGGGCGTCGCCCTGGAAAATCTGCCCGACCTCGAACAGCGCGATGTCATTGAAGCCGCGATTGGCGTTCTGCCGGGCAGCCGCAATCAGTCCGGGCAGCAGGCTCGGGCGCATCACCGACATTTCGCTCGAGATCGGGTTGGCAAGTTCGAGTTCCGGCTGGCCGCCGCCGAACCGCTCGGCGTCGGCGCGCGGGATGAACGACCAAGTTACGGCTTCGACGAGACCGCGCCCCGCAAGCACGCGCCGCGTCCGCGCGACGCGCTTCTGGCGTTCCGTCATGATCGGCTTGGTCACGCCCGGTGCGCGCACCATCGGCGTCGTCGGCACCCGGTCGACGCCAGCGATGCGGATCACCTCCTCGACGAGATCGGTGGGGCCATGCACATCCGGGCGCCAGCTCGGAGCGGTGACCGAAAGCTTCGCTCCGGAGCCCCCGATTTCGAAGCCCAGCCGTTTCAGCGGCCCCAGAATCTCTGCCGTTTTCAGCTTGAGGCCGGTCAGCTTCTCGACCTGTGCCGGGTCGAAGGCGATGACGGTTTTTTTATCCGGCTCCTCGCCGGCCACTTCGAGATCGCTCGGCTCGCCGCCGCAGATCTCCAGAATCATCTTCGTGGCGAGATCGGCGCCAAGCCGCTCCGACTGCGGATCGATGCCGCGCTCGAAACGGTAGCGCGCGTCGGAATTGATGCCGAATCTGCGCCCGGTCCGCGCCGTGCGCACCGGATCGAAATAGGCGGACTCGATGAAGACGTTGACCGTCTTCTCGGTGCAGCCGGTTTCCTCGCCGCCCATGATGCCGCCGAAACCGAGAACCCGCGCCTTATCGGCGATCACGCAGGCGTCCTCGTCGACCTCATAGGTCTTGCCGTCGAGCGCCAGGAAACTCTCGCCCTTCTTGCCGAGCCGCGCCTCGATGCCGTCCTTCACCTTGTCCGCGTCATAGACGTGAAGCGGCCGGCAGCGGTCGTAGGTGATGTAGTTCGTCACATCGACGAGCGCATTGATCGGCCGGAGGCCGATGGCACGCAGCCGCTTCTGCATCCAGTCTGGCGACGGACCGTTCTTCACGCCTCTGATATAGCGGCCGGCGAAAATGGGGCAGGCATCCGCGTTGGCTTTCGTGAATTTCAGGGCGATCTTGATCGGGCTCGCGAACTTGCCCTTACCGGTGAACCCTTCGTCTTCCTTCTTCAGCGTGCCGATACACAGTGCGGCGAGGTCGCGGGCAATGCCGCGAACGCCGAGGCAATCGGGGCGGTTGGGCGTGACGGAAACGTCGAAGACCGGATCGGCGATGCCCATCACGTCGATATAGCGCTCGCCGATATGCGCGCCGGCGCTCTCCGGCAGCTCGATGATGCCGGTATGCTCATCGGAGAGCTGCAATTCGCGCTCCGAGCAGAGCATCCCCATCAATTCGACGCCCCGGATCTTGGCCTTGCCGAGGGTGAAGTCGGTGCCGGGAATGTAGACGCCGGGCGCAGCGAACACGCCGATCAGTCCGGTGCGGGCGTTCGGTGCGCCGCAGACGACCTGGACCGTGCCCTTGCCGGTGTCGACCTTGCAGACCCGCAGCTTGTCGGCGTCGGGGTGCTGAGACGCCTCGACCACGCGCGCGACGGTGAAATCCTTCAGCTTATCCGCCGGGTTCGAGATGCTTTCGACCTCGAGGCCGAGCTGGATGAGTGCATCGTGAAGCTCATCGAGCGAGGCGTTGGTGTCGAGATGGTCTTTGAGCCAGTTCAGGGTGAATTTCATTGATATATTCCAGCGTCAAATCATTCAGCGTGTGCCCTTGTTGTCGCCCCGGCCTTGAGCCGGGGCCCAACCATATCTCCACAAACGCTGTGCCGAATGAATTAGGTGAGTAGGCCCCGGCTCAAGGCCGGGGCGACAAGTTATGTTCAGCTCGACAGCCCGCCGGCGAGGCTCGGCACATCGAACGGCAGAAAGCCGTAATGCTTCAGCCAGCGCAGATCGGCGCCGAAAAAGGCGCGAAGATCGGGAATGCCGTATTTCAGCATGGCGATGCGGTCGAGCCCCATGCCGAAGGCGAAGCCTTGATATTTCTCCGCATCGAGACCGACTGCCTTCAGCACATTCGGGTGGACCATGCCGCTGCCGGCGATTTCCAGCCATTCGCCCGGCTTGCCGATGGCTTCGGCACCGATATCGATCTCCATCGACGGCTCGGTGAAAGGGAAATGCGACATGCGCAGCCGCATCGGCAATTCGTCGACCTCGAAGAACGCCTTGCAGAACTCCGCGAACACCCATTTGAGGTGGCCCATATGGGTTTCCTCGTCGATCACCAGCGCCTCGATCTGATGGAACATCGGCGTGTGGGTCTGGTCGCTGTCGCAGCGGTAGACCCGGCCGGGCGCGATGATGCGGATCGGCGGTTTCTGCGCCCGCATGGTGCGGATCTGCACGGGACTGGTATGGGTGCGCAGCACGAGCCGGGAGCCGTCCGCCTTTTCGTTGAAGTAGAAGGTGTCATGCTCCTGGCGCGCAGGATGCTCCTCGGGGATATTGAGCTTGGTGAAATTATAGTCGTCCGTCTCGATGTCGGGACCTTCGGCGACAGCGAAACCAAGATCGGCGAAAATCACCGTGATCTCGTCCCAGACCTGGCTGAGCGGATGAATCCGCCCGCCGGCTTGCGGGCCCAGACGGACGGGAAGCGTGATGTCCGCCTGCTCGGTCTCCAGGCGTTTTGCAAGCGCTTCTTCCTGCAGCACGGATTTGCGCGCCTCAAGCGCCTCCGCCACCGCTTCCTTCACCGCGTTTATCGCCTGGCCGAAATGCCGCCGGTCCTCCGCCGGAAGCTGCCCGAGCCTCTTCAGCAGCGCCGTCACGCTGCCATTCTTGCCGAGCGCGCCGACGCGCAGATCTTCTAGCGTCGCCAGATCGGACGCCTTTCGGATGCGCGAAACGAGGTCGCTTTCCAGCTTTTTCAGGTCGGTCTCTGATGCCGCCGCTGCCGCATCCATGAGCCTCTCCAATGGGTTGTGAGGCCACGAACTCGGCGGGAGCCGGTTCGCAGCGCTAAGTATGACTGGGATTCATGAGCCGCGCGAAGACGCTTCGGCGAGGTGCGTCAAGCGGCCTGAACGGCTGCCTGCGCCCGGTCGACGAGCGCCTTGAACGCGGCGGGTTCACGAACGGCAAGATCGGCGAGAATCTTGCGGTCGACTTCGATACCGGCCTTGTTCAGGCCGTCGATAAATCGGCCGTAGGTCAGGCCGAGTTCCCGCACGGCGGCATTGATGCGCTGGATCCAGAGCGAGCGGAAATTGCGCTTCTTGGTCCTGCGGTCGCGATAGGCATACTGCCCGGCCTTCTCGACGGCCTGGCGGGCGACTTTGATGGTGTTCTTGCGGCGGCCGTAATAGCCCTTGGCCTGCTTCAGAACGCGCTTGTGGCGGGCGTGAGCGGTGACGCCCCGTTTCACTCTCGACATGGCGAAACTCCTTCAGGAAATGGGATCAAGCATTGCAACGGCGGCGATCAGGACGCGCCGTAGGGCAAGAATTTCTTGACGATCTTGGCGTCGGCGTCGCTGAGCACATCAGTGCCGCGCGCCTGCCGGATAAATTTCGGCGTTCGCTTGATCATGCCGTGCCGTTTGCCCGCCTGGGCGGAGACCACCTTGCCGGTTGCGGTGATTTTGAAGCGCTTTTTCGCGCCGCTCTTGGTCTTCAACTTGGGCATTTTGCTTCCTTTCAAAAATGAATGGCCCAGCAAGGCCGGGCGCGCACGCTTTATCGCTTGAGTGAGAAGCGTTTTCGGAGCCGCCACGGCATGCCCTTACGCCGGACGGCTCAGCGAGCGCAAATTACGTGCAATCGCTCCGTTTCGCAAGTGCGCGAATAAGGCGCAAAACGGGCTCCGATGCGCGATTTAATCCTTACGACCCCGCGTTTTTGTGCTATGAGGAAAGAATGGTGATGGAAATAGGGACAACTCGGTACGCTGGGGTACCGGTCCCCAGTTCATCTCCAACTGTTGCCTTCGGCCTCTCCGCATTCTTTAGGGTGATGGGGGCAGCATAACGGCAACATTGTCGATTGCGGTCTCGCGCGCCGAGTTCCTCTTTTGGAGGCTCGGCGCTTTTTTAATCCGCGTTAGGTGGTCCGGCAATCAGATGACATCACCACCGCATTAACGCGGCGCGAGGATCATGATCATCTGCCGGCCTTCGAGCTTAGGCTCGACTTCCACCTTGGCGAAGCCTTCCGCCTGCTCTCTCAACCGCTGCAGAAGCTGGTATCCCAGCTCCTGATGAGCCATTTCCCGGCCTCTGAAGCGCAATGTCACCTTGACCTTGTCGCCCTCTTCGAAGAAGCGCTGCATAGCCCGGAACTTCACGTCATAATCATGCGTGTCGATATTCGGGCGGAGCTTGATTTCCTTGACTTCGACCGTCTTCTGCTTCTTTCGGGCTTCGGAGGCTTTTTTCTGAGCCTGGTACTTGTATTTGCCGAAATCCATGATCTTGCAGACGGGCGGATTGGAATTTCCGACCTCGACAAGATCCAAACCGGCTTCTTCAGCGCGCGCGAGAGCATCGCGCCGGCTGACGACTCCGTGGTTTTCACCAGCCTCGTCTATGAGCTGGATTTCTCGGGCAGTAATGGCGTCGTTAACGCGAGGACCGTCCTTGCTTGGCTCGCTTCTCACCGGTCTGCGAATTGGTAAGTCTCCTTATATTGTTCAAACAGCTCCGCCCCACCCGCTCATGCTTGAAACCTTCGGTTCAAGCTGGGCGCGCTTCGCGGAGTTGGTCACATAGGATCAATAATCCCGCTTGACAAGTCAACAGAATTGCAGGCCGGTCCAAATAAACTAAGACGGAATTCTGTGTAAGGATGACATAAAATCCTCATTTCCTGTTAAATTTCGGTCGAAGGTCGCCCGAAGCATACTATTGAGCAAGTCATCATAGACTTGCAGCGTATGGCGCTGCAGCGCCAGTTTAGAGAAGCGGGACGCTGCATGGCGGCGGGCGGCTTCTCCCATTGCCGCTAACTTCCCGACGGGTAGAGAAATTGCCTCGGCCAGCCGCGCAGCAAGCGCGGTCTCATCGCCTGACGACACGATCCACCCGGTTGCGTCTCCCGCGATCCCCGAACGCCCGGCGGCGATGATCGTTTCCGGCAATGCGCCGATCTCGCTGACGACGACCGGACGGCTCATGGCCTGCGCCTCGGCCGAGATCCGCCCGAAGGCTTCGGGTTCGATCGAGGTCACGATGGCCAGCGAGGCTGCCAGGAACGCTGCCGGCATGTCGCCGCAGTGGCCGGGCATTAGCACGCGGCCCGTCAGGCCGAGGGCGGCGATCCGGGCGGCAAGCTCGTCGCGATAGGCTGTCCGGCCCTGATCGTCGCCCGCCAGAATGAAAACCACATCGCCGAATTCCGGCCGGGCGAGGAGCTGCGACGCGGCGCCGATGGCGACGTGCTGGCCCTTCCAGCGCGTCAGCCTCGCCGCCAGAAGCACGATGCGGGCCTCCGGGGATACGCCCCATGTCGCCCGCAGCGCCGCGGCGCGCTCCGGCGCCACGGCCGACGGCGAAAACCGCTCCAGATCGACGCCGCGATAGATGACGCGAAGCCGCTCCGGCGGGGTTTTGTGCCGGGCGCGAACCACATCCGCCGTGTAATGCGAATTGGCGATGACGATGTCGCCGCGCGCCATGACGCCGTTGTACCAGCTCTTCAGCGCGCTCTTCTGATTATAGACGCCGTGATAGGTGGTGACGAACGGCACGCCGGCCCGCCTCGCCGCCAGAAGCGCGCTCCAGGCCGGGGCGCGGCTGCGCGCATGAACGAGGCTGATGCCACGCTCGGCGATCAGCCTTTGCAGCTTGTGAGCGTTGGCAAGAATGGTGAGCGGATTTTTCGCCGATGCCGGAAACCGGATCAGCTCGCTGCCCGCTTCCGCCAGCTCCCCTTCCAGGCGCCCGCCCTCGCTTGCGACGAGCGCGGCCCCGCCCGCTCGAACAATCGCCTCGGCGACCTCGACGACGGTCCGCTCGGCTCCGCCCGCATCGAGCGCCGGAATGATCTGGAGAATGACTGGCCTATCGGGCATGGCGCTGGACAAGGGAGATCGGGCGTTGGCTTTGGCTGGCTGGCGTGGCAGATTGCGGCGGCACAGCTGACCAGAGCCAAAGCTAATAGAGACATGAGCACGTCCACGCAATTCCTCGATGTGACCGCCGAAGGGCGGCCGCCGCGAAAAATCGCCTATCTCCGCTCGGCCGGCCGGCGCCCGGATGTGCCCGGCCTCGTCTGGCTGCCGGGCTTCAAGTCGGACATGATCAGCACCAAGGCAAGCGCTCTGGCGTCCTGGGCGGAAGAGGATGGGACCGCGCTGCTTCGCTTCGACTATTCGGGTCACGGACAGTCTTCGGGGCGGATAGAGGATTTCACCATCGGGGACTGGCTGACCGAATCGCTGCTTTGCTTCGACAAACTGACCGAAGGACCGCAGATCATCGTCGGATCAAGCATGGGCGGCTGGCTGGCGCTGCTGCTGGCACGCAAGCTCGTCGAGCAGGGCCAAGGCGGGCGGCTCAAAGCGATGGTGCTGATCGCTCCCGCCTGGGACATGACCGAAGAGCTGATGTGGCAGCAATTTACCGCCGAGGCGAAACAGGCTCTGGAGCGCGACGGTGTCTATTACTGGCCGTCGGATTATGGCGAGCCTTATGCGATTACCCGCGCGCTGATCGAGGAAGGCCGCAAGCATCTCATTGGCGGCGGTTCGTTCGATCCCGGCTATCCAGTGCGGATTCTTCAAGGCATGCGAGACCCGGATGTCCTGTGGGAGCACGCGCTGAAACTCGTCAGCCTGCTTAGCGGGGACGATGTGCGGCTGACGCTGGTCAAGGACGCCGAGCACCGGCTCTCCCGCGATCAGGATCTGGCGCTGTTGCGCTCGACCATCACCGAATTCACCAGTTGAGTTCGGTGGCCAGTGCGCGGAGACCCTCGCGGTAGGTCGGAAAGGCGAGCGTGACGCCGAGATCGGCCTTGATGCGGCCATTACGTACGCGCTTGTTCTCGCCGTAGAAGCTGCGCGCCATCGGGCTGAGATCGGCCTGCTCGAAGGGGACGAGCGGCGGCGGCTCCATGCCGAGCAATTCGGCGGCATAGGCGATCACATCCTGCGGCGGCGCCGGCTCGTCATCGGCGACATTGAAGACGCCCGTGGCCTTCTTGCCTGCGCGAAGGCCGGCTTCGACCGTTGCGGCGATATCCTCTACGTGAATGCGGTTGAAGACCTGCCCCAGCTTGATGATGCGCCGCTCTTGCCCGGCGCGTAAGCGCTCCAGGGCGTTGCGCCCCGGACCGTAGATGCCGGCTAGCCGGAAAATCTGCAAAGATGCCCAATGCGAGCCCGCCAAGTCCTGCCATGCCTGTTCAGCCGCGAGCCGCCAGACGCTCCGCTGAGCGCAAGCTGCGGGCGGGGTTGCCTCGTCTACCCAGGCGCCCTGGTGGTTGCCATAGACGCCGACGGTCGAAAGATAACCGATCCAGGCGAGATTTGGTGCGTGCAGGAGGTCGTCGGCGTGATAGCGCAGCAGCGGATCGCCATCAGCGCCGGGTGGCGCTGAGATCAGCAGGTGCGTCGCCTCGCGAATGGACGCGCGCAGTGGAACGGAGTCCACATCACCAGAGAAGGGGACGGCTTCGTAGCCTTTCGCTTTGACCGCCCGCAGGCCGGCCGCGTTGCGGGCGGTGCCGATGATGCGCCATTCGCTCGCTTTCAGGCGGGCGGCAAGGACAGCCGCCGAATAACCGAAGCCGACGGCCAAAAGCGTGCTCATGCTGCATCTCCGGCCTCGCAAAGCCACTCGCCGCGAACCGCATCGTCCGCCTCCAGCGGAAGATGCGCTGCGCGCAAGCTGGCGAAGGCCTCCGCGTCATCGGCGAGGAGTTGCTGTGCCGCCCAGACCGCCATGGCCCGCACCAGCGTACTTCCGTCGCTAAGGAGGCCGATCACCTGGGGCAGCAGATCGGCCTCGCCGGAATTGCCGGCGGCGATCAGCACATTGCGGATGAAGCGGCCGTGGCCGGTGCGTTTGATCGGCGAGCCGGCGAATGCCTTACGGAATGCGGTATCGTCGAGCGCGAGCAACTCGGAAAGCGGCGCGCCGTCCGTCATCGGCCTTGCCGCATACTTCGCCTCGCGCGCGGTCTCGGCGAATTTGTTCCAGGGGCAGACGGCGAGGCAGTCGTCGCAGCCATAGATGCGGTTGCCCATCGGCTTTCGGAATTCGCGCGCAATATGGCCCTTATGCTCGATGGTCAGATAGGAGATGCAGCGGCGGGGATCGAGCCGGTAGGGCGCGGGAAACGCATCTGTCGGGCAGATGTCGAGGCAGCGGCGGCAATTGCCGCAATGATCCGCCTCGGCGGCGTCCGGCGGCAGCTCAGCGCTGGTGAAGATCGCGCCGAGAAACAGCCAAGAGCCGAATTCGCGCGAAACGAGGTTGGTGTGCTTGCCCTGCCAGCCGATGCCGGCTGCCTCGGCCAGGGGCTTTTCCATCACCGGCGCGGTGTCGACGAAGACTTTGACGTCCGCTCCCGTCTGGCGATGCAGCCATCCTGCGATGGTCTTGAGCTTTCCCTTGATGACGTCGTGATAGTCGCGGCCTTGCGCATAGACGGAAATCGCGCCACGCCAGCGGTCTTTCAGAACATCGAGCGGATCGGTCTCCGGCCCGTAATTCATGCCGAGCATGACGATCGAGCGCACGTCGGGCCAGAGCGCAGCCGGATGCCGGCGGCGCCGCGCATGCGCCGCCAGCCAGTCCATGTCGCCATGCATGCCCTCGGCGAGAAAAGCGGCAAGCCGCTCGCCGGCGCGGCCAATCCCATCCGGCGCGGCCACGCCAATTGCGTCAAAGCCCTCAGCCCGCGCGCGGCTAAGGAGTTCGGTCTTGAGCGTCAGAAGGGCAGTTGGGCCGTCCGTTTCGGCAACACAGGCTGACATCGCAGTCAGAATTCGAGCTCCGCATAGATTTGCGGCGGCGGCACACCGGGCAGGCGGTCGGCAAGCAGCGAGCGGAATGATGGCCTCGCCTTCATCGCCCCGTACCAGCTCTTCGCCTTGGGAAATTCCTCCCAGGGCACTTCGCCCAGATAGTCGAGCACAGACAGATGTCCTGCCGCGGCCAGATCGGCGAAGCTCAGCTCTTCCCCGGCGAGCCACTGCCGTTTTTCGAGTAAATGGCAGATATAGCTCAGATGGTAACGCAAATTGCTGCGTCCAGCCCGGATAATCTCCGTGTCCGGTGTCGTCCGGCCGAAATCGGCAAAGCGCTGATAGACGCGCTCCTCGAGAAAATAGCGGCTCGCCTCGTCATACATCTTCGAATGGAACCAGTCGACGAGCCGGCGAGCCTCAGCCCGCTCGATAGTCGAGCCGGGAAGCGGGAGGTTGCGCGGCGGGCCTTCACCGTTCAGCTTGCCATGCGTTTCGGCGAGATATTCGGAAATCGCGTAGGAGCCAGCGAGTACGAACCCCTGCCGCTGCACCAGCACGGGCAAGGTGCCGGCCGGGTTGAGCATCAAAAAATCCTGCCGCCAGGCCCAGGGCCGTTCCTCTTCGAGCTCGACGACCATGCTGCACTCGGCGAGCGCGAGCCGGATCGAGCGCGAAAACGGGCAGAGCGGGTAATGGATAAGTCTCAGCATCTGCAGCGAAGTCCAGCGCGCCGGCGCTTGTCCCAGGTCCTGTGTCGTTGCAAGACGAAACTATAGCGACCCAATATTACTCCGGCGTAGTCGCCGTGGGCGAAACAACGCGGTTGGTTAACGAGCCTTAAAGGCGCTCAATAGCTGCTCCAAACGGGCACAATAAAAATGTTAACACGCAATTCGGGCCTTGCAATGCCCTTGCTAATTTCGCCGCGCTCAGATCGCGCGTATGGAAAACTCGCCCCGCGGGCGGAAACGGACTAGATAGCTCGGTACCACCAGTTCGACAGCGCGCGGCTCGATGCCGAGATATTCGAGCGTGCGGCCCTCGGCCTTGGCGTCCTCGCTGACGACATTGTCCGTTTGGAGCAGACGCACCTGATCGACCGTCAACGGCGCATCGGGCAGCATCTGCAGAAAGAACCCCTGGATCTTGGCAAGCCAGAACGGGATCGAAATATAGAGCCGTTTGCGGCCCGTATATTCCGCGATGAGATCGAGAATTTGGCGGAATGTGTAGACCGCCGGCCCGCCGAGCTCATAGGGGACTCCGGGCCGCGCGTGGCCGTCGAGACCCGCGACGGCGGCTCGGCCGACATCGCCTGCGAATACGGGCTGAAAACGAGTCTTGCCGCCGCCGATCAGCGGCATAACCGGCGAGAAGCGCGCAATGGAGGCAAAGCGATTGAAGAATGCGTCCTCCGGCCCGAAGACGATCGACGGCCTGAGGATGATGGCATCGGGGAAGGCGTCGCGGACCAGATCCTCACCCTCGGCCTTGCTGCGCGCGTAAGCCGATCGGCTCGACCGGTTCGCGCCGATGGCCGAGACATGGACAAGTGCCCGGGCGCCGGCATCTCTCGCCGCTCGGGCGACAAGTCCTGCGCCTTTCGCGTGAATGGCCTCGAAGGTCCGCTTGCCTGACGACTGCAAAATCCCGACGAGGTTGATGACGCCGTCCGCGCCCTCGACTGCGCGCCTGACGGAGGCTTCATCGCGAAGATTGGCCTGAACCGGATGGATCTGGCCAACGCTGCCGAGCGGTTGCAGAAAGATGGCACCGGCCGGGCGCCTGACCGCCACGCGCACACGGCAGCCGGTCTTGGCCAGCGCCTGAACGACGTAGCGTCCGACGAATCCGGAGCCGCCGAATACTGTCACCAATGTCGAGCTATTGAGCGGTATCGCCATTGTCGAGTCGTTTCATCCTTTATGAAGCGCCGCAGGACTCGCGCCAAAGGGCTTACACCGGGAGCGGGCGACTTGTGAAGCGCATAAGCGCGCGTTGGCCAAGCCGTTTCATTCTTTCCCCCCCGCGAGAGACTTGAGCCGGTAGAGCGCATCGAGTGCATCGCGCGGCGTCATGCTGTCCGGGTCGAGCTCGTCGAGCGCCTTCGCGATCTCCGATGCCGCTGCGGGAACCGGCTCGACCGGCGCCGCTGGCTGCAAGGCGGCGAAAAGCGGCAGATCGTCGAGAATTTCGATATTGGGCTTGCCCTGGCTCTTCTCCAGCCGGGCGAGCACCTGGCGCGCCCGTGCGATGACCGGTCCTGGCAGTCCGGCAAGCTTGGCGACCTGAATGCCATAGGAGCGGTCCGCCGCGCCGGCAATGACCTCATGCAGGAAGACGATATTGTCCTTCCACTCCTTGACGGCGACGGTGACATTCATGGCGCTGTCGAGCTTTTGCGCCATGGCCGTCAGCTCGTGATAATGCGTGGCGAAGAGCGCGCGGCAGCAATTGACGTCATGAAGCTGTTCCAAGGTCGCCCAGGCGATCGACAGGCCGTCGAAGGTCGACGTGCCGCGGCCGATCTCGTCGAGAATGACCAGCGAGCGGTCCGTCGCCTGATTGAGGATGGCGGCGGTTTCGACCATTTCGACCATGAACGTCGAGCGCCCGCGCGCCAGATCGTCCGAGGCGCCTACGCGGCTGAACAGACGGTCCGCGACGCCGATATGGGCTGCATCCGCTGGCACGAAGGCACCCATTTGCGCAAGGATTGCGATCAGGGCATTCTGGCGCAGAAAGGTCGACTTGCCGCCCATATTCGGGCCGGTGACAATCCACAGCCTTTTGCGGCTGAGATCACAGCCATTGGCGATGAAGGGCCCGGCATGGGTCTTGGCGAGCGCCTGTTCGACGACCGGGTGGCGTCCGCCTTTGACCGCAAACGCTGCCGATTCGTCGACAATCGGGCGGCAATAGCCTTGCTCCTCGGCGAGTTCAGCAAGCGCGCAATAATGGTCGAGCGCTGCGAGCGCGGCCGCCGCGCCGCTCAGCGCGCGCTCATTGGCAAGCGCGAGGCGCTTCAGCTCCTCGAACAGCTCCAGCTCGATGGCGAGTGAGCGGTCGGCTGCCCCGGTGATGCGGGCCTCGGCGCTTGCCAGCTCGTCGGTGATGAAGCGGACCTGATTGGCGAGCGTCTGACGATGGCGGAAGGTCTCGCTGAGCGGCGGCGACTGCAGCGCGCCGGCATTGGCGGCGGTCGTCTCGATGAAATAGCCGAGGATGTTGTTGTGCCGGATCTTCAGGCCCTTGACGCCGGTCTCGCTGGCATAGCGGGCCTGAAGGCGCGCGATCATGCCCCGGCTGTCGTCGCGGAGCTGCCGGTTCTCGTCCAGATCGGCATTGAAGCCCCGTCGGATGAAGGCTCCGTCGCGCTTGAGATGCGGCAGCTCGTCGGCGAGCGCGCCACGCAAGGTGCCGAGAAGACCGTCATCGCCTGCGCGGAGCTGGCCAGAAATCGATGAAATCTCGGCGGGTGCGCCGTCGCCCATCAGCGGCTCGGCCAGCAGCCTTGCGAGTTCGGTCGCGCAGATAAGACCGTCGCGCAAGCCGCCGAGGTCGCGCGGACCGCCGCGGTCGAGCGCGAGGCGCGAGAGTGCGCGTGCAATATCGGGCAGCCCTTTGAGGCAGTCGCGAAGCTGGGACCGTAGCATCTGCCGGTCCTTAAGGAAGGCGACCGCGTCGAGTCTGGCGTTGATTGCGGCCGGATCGGTGAGCGGGCTCGCAACCCGCGCAGCCAGTTCACGGCTGCCGGCGCCCGTCACTGTGCGGTCGATGGCCTCGATCAGGCTGCCCTGCTTCTGTCCGGAGAGCGAGCGCGTGAGTTCGAGATTGGCGCGGCTGGCGGCGTCGAGGGCGAGAAACCGGCCGCCGCCCGAGCGCTGCGGAGCGCGCAGCACGGGTTTTTGCCCGATCTGCGTGATATCGACATATTTGAGCAGAGCGCCAGCCGCGGCAAGCTCGCCCCGGCTGAAGGCGCCGAAGCCGTCGAGGGCAGAAACGCCAAGCTCCTGCTTCAGAGCCGCCTCCCCGGCGCTCGCGCTGAAATAGATGTCGGGGACCGGGGTGAGTGCCGCGCCCGCATGGCCGATGACGGCCCGCAAAGCCTTGTCGGCGGAGAGCGCATCAGCGAAAAGCACCTCGCGCGGCGCAAGCCGCGCGATCTCGCCCGAAAGGTCCGCGGCGGCGCATTCGCCGATCAGGCATTCGCCGGTCGAGATGTCGACCGAGGCGAGCGCGAAGCCGCCATCGCCGCCGGGCGTCCTGTAAAGAGCGGTCAGAAAACAGTTCGACGCCGCATCGAGCAGCGCCTCTTCGGTGATCGTGCCCGGCGTCACTAGCCGGATCACGTCCCGCTTGACGACGGACTTCGCCCCGCGCTTCTTGGCCTCGGCCGGGTCCTCGAGTTGCTCACAAATGGCGACGCGAAAGCCGCAGGCGATCAGCTTTTGCAGATATTCGTCCGACCGGACGACCGGCACGCCGCACATGGGGATGTCATCGCCCTGATGCTTGCCGCGCTTTGTGAGCTGGATGCCGAGCGCGCGCGCGGCTGCCACGGCATCGTCGAAGAACAGCTCGAAGAAATCGCCCATGCGGTAGAAAAGCAGGCAGTCGGGATGAGCGGCCTTAATTCGTGCATATTGCGCCATCATAGGCGTCATATTCGCCAGTTCGGGCGCCGGCAGCTCTTCGGGCGGCAGGGCTGTGGACGCGTCACGGCGCGCGCCGAAAGACGTTCCGCTCTCCTCTTTCACGACGCGCTGCCTCGCTTGCCCGGTCATAAGCCCCCACCCGTTAAAGCGCTGATGCAAACGACACACAGATCAGGGTAGAAAGGCATAACGCGGGCAAACAAGGGCTGGAAAGGCTTCAAGTGCAGAAATGCACTGCTTGTTTCCAATGCTGACGGGGGCTATGGTCGCCAGCTTAAAAAGTAATGCAATCGAGAGGCGTTAGCGCCTCCAGGAAACATCCAAGACCAGCACCATGACATTGAATATTTCGCAACCGGCTGTCGCCAAGACGCCGAGCCAGACAGATCATTCTTCCGAGCCGGCGGTTCCCGAGAAGAAAAGGTCGAAGACGATGTGCAAGTCAGCCAATGCGGCCTTTACGCGCCAGGACGTCCTGCACTTCCATCAGATGGGCAAGCCCGGCAAGCTCGAGATTATCCCGACGAAGCCGGTTGCGACGCAGCGCGATCTGAGCCTCGCCTATTCGCCGGGGGTCGCCGTTCCCGTCGAGGACATCGCGAAGACGCCGAGCCTTGCCTATGACTACACCGCCAAGGGCAATCTCGTTGCGGTGATCTCCAACGGCACGGCGATTCTGGGGCTCGGTAATCTTGGTGCGCTGGCGTCGAAGCCGGTCATGGAAGGCAAGTCGGTGCTGTTCAAGCGCTTCGCCGATGTCGACGCCATCGATCTGGAAGTCGGCACCGAGGATGTCGAAGCCTTCATCAATTCCGTCCGCTATCTCGGGCCGTCCTTCGGCGGCATCAATCTGGAAGACATCAAGGCGCCCGACTGCTTCATCATCGAGCAGCAGCTTCGGGAATTGATGGACATTCCGGTCTTCCACGACGATCAGCACGGCACGGCGATCATCGCGGCGGCGGGGGTTATCAATGCGCTCGATCTGACCGGACGCGAGTTGCGCGACGTCAAATTCGTCTGCAACGGCGCGGGCTCGGCGGGCATTGCCTGCCTCGAGCTTTTGAAGACGATGGGCCTGCGCGGCGAGAACGCCATTCTCTGCGAACTCGAGCGGCGTCATCTATCAGGGCCGCGAGAAGGGCATGAATCAGTGGAAGTCGGCTCACGCCGCCGACACGCCGGCCCGCACCCTCGCCGAAGCCGTCGAAGGCGCCGACATTTTCTTCGGCCTCTCAATTGCCGGAGCGCTGACCCGCGAGATGGTCGCTAGTATGGCGCCGAACCCGATCATTTTCGCCATGGCCAATCCGGACCCCGAGATCACGCCGGAGGAAGTGTCGGCGGTTCGCGACGACGCCATTATGGCGACCGGCCGTTCCGACTATCCCAATCAGGTCAACAATGTTCTCGGCTTCCCGTATATTTTCCGCGGCGCCCTCGACGTTCAGGCATCGACGATCAACGACGCCATGAAGATTGCGGCGGCCGAGGCGCTTGCCGCTCTCGCCCGCGAGGATGTTCCGGACAAGGTGGCCGCGGCCTACCAGGGACGCCGTCTGCGCTATGGGCCGGATTACATCATTCCGGCGCCGTTCGATCCGCGGCTCATCAGCCGCATCCCGGCGGCCGTCGCCAAGGCGGCAATGGATTCGGGCGTTGCGCGCAAGCCGATCGTCGATATCGACGGTTATCGCGCCCGGCTCGATGGCCGGCTCGATCCTGCGGCGGCCTTCCTGCACTCGATCTTCAGCCAGGTGCGGCAGAACCCGAAGCGCGTCGTCTTCGCCGAGGGTGAGGAGCACCGGGTCGTCCGCGCCGCCAATGCCTTCTTCAATTCCAGCCTGGGGACGGCGATCCTCGTCGGTCGCGAAGATCAGGTGAAGGAGGCGTTCCGTTCCAGCGGCCTCAATCATCGCGAGGCGATCGAGATCCAGAATGCGCGGCTCTCTCACCACAATCGCGAATATGCCGAGTTCCTCTATTCGCGCCTGCAGCGCAAAGGCTATCTGTTCCGGGATTGCCAGCGGATGGTGAACACCGACCGCAATGTCTTTGCAGCCTGCATGGTGGCGATGGGCCATGCGGACGCGATGGTCACCGGCACGACGCGCAACTGGTCGACGGCCTATGAGGATATCTGTCAGGCCCTCGATCCGAAGCCGTCGCATACGGTCATCGGCGTCTCGCTGGTGATTTCGCGCGGGCGCAGCGTACTCGTCGCCGACACCTCGGTGCATGATATGCCCGATGCCGAGCAGCTTGCGAATATCGCGGTCGAGGCGGCGAGCGTCGCCCAGCGTCTCGGTTTCGAGCCGCGTGTGGCGATGCTGGCCTATTCCAATTTCGGCCATCCGCGCGGTGAACGCTCCGAGCGCGTCGTCGAAGCGGTGAAGCTGCTCGATAAGCGCGGCGTCGATTTCGAGTATGATGGCGAGATGGCCGCCGATGTCGCTTTGAACCGGGAGGCGATGGCGCTCTATCCGTTCTGCCGGCTCTCCGATACCGCGAATGTGCTGGTCATGCCGGCATTCCATTCGGCCAGCATCTCGACGAAGATGTTGCAGGAGCTTGGCGGCGGGACGGTGATCGGGCCGCTTCTGGTCGGCGTCTCGAAGCCGGTGCAGATCGCCTCGCTTGGGGCGACGGACAGCGATCTCGTCAATATGGCGGCGCTTGCGGCTTACGATATTTCCGGCTGATCGGCAGCGGCGGAAGAGGGGATCTTCCGCCGCAATTGCATCTCTCCGCTGATCATGGGCGGTGCATCGTATCGTTCGCGCCGCGCCAGCTGAAGGACTCCGTCGAAATCCGCGTGGCTTCCGCCCGGCTGAGGCCGATATCCTTGAGCAGGTGATCGTCGAGCGCCATCAATTGGCGCCTTTGCGCACGATGCTGGGCATAGGCTTCCAGCCGCATGATGAGGCGTGTGAAAAAACCGGGCCGCGCATTGCTGGGACCGTGCAGAGCCGACCCATCGATCTCGAACTGATCGGGCTTCATAAGCATGGGAAGGGACCTTTCATTTCAGTCGTCAGTCGATAGAAATGCGCGCGCACCCCCGTATTTAGTCGCGGGTCTTGCATAATGGAAACGAATGTTTATGATCACGATCATTAGCATCCGTTATGAATGAGGTCCCATGCGCCGGAATATCGACCTTGCCCTGTTGCGGGCTTTTGTAACCGTTGCGGAAACCGGCGGCATGACCAGCGCTGCGAAGGCTTTGAACCTGACGCAGGCCGCCGTGAGCCAGCAGATTCGCCGTCTCGAGGAGTTCTTCGGGACGCAGCTTTTCACGCGCGACAACAGGCGCCCTGTGCTGACCGCCTGCGGCGAACGGCTGATCGCCTACGCCCAGCGCATTCTTGCTCTGAATGATGAAGTCTGGGGAATGATGACCTCGCCGGATTTCGAAGGCGAGATCAGGCTCGGTGTGCCGCACGATATCGTCACCCCCTTCATTCCGCCGGTCTTGAAAAGCTTCAATCAGCAATGGCCGCGCGTGCGCGTCACGCTGGTTTGTCTCTCCACGCTGCGCCTCCTGAAAATGCTGGAAGACGGCGAAATCGATCTGACCCTGACGACCGAGGCGCATCCGGGCCAGCAAGGCGAGCTGCTGCTGCCGGATCAGCTCGTCTGGGTCGGCGCACGCGGTGGGGAGGCCCATCTGCGGCGTCCGCTGCCAGTCTCGTTCGGTGATGGCACCTGCGCCTTCCGTGCCGTGACTATCAAAGCGCTCGGCGAGGCCGGCCTCGACTGGCGCCTGACCTGCGAGACCAGCGATTTCAATCCCTATTGCGCGACGCTGGAGGCGGATCTCGCCGTCGCGCCGATGCTGACGCTTGCGACGCCCAAGAATTTGAGAGTCCTTGGTGCGGCGGAGGGATTACCGCCGCTGCCAGTGTTCTTCATCAATTTGAGGCTGCCTCCGGCAGGCGCGAGCGACATCGCGCTGGAAATGGCGCGCTTTATTCGCTCCGGTTTTTCCAAGCCTCTTCACTCCGCCGCGGCTTGACCAAAGAAAAACCTCCGCCTGCGGGCGGAGGTTTTCGAACAGTACGGCTGAAGGCCCGGAAGAGCTATTTTCTGCGCTGGCCGAGGCCCATCTTCTTGGCGAGAGCCGACCGCGCGGCAGCATAGTTCGGCGCGACCATCGGATAGTCGTGCGGCAGGCCCCATTTCTCGCGGTATTCTTCAGGCGACATGTTGTAATGCGTGCGCAAATGCCGCTTCAGGGATTTGAATTTCTTGCCGTCTTCGAGGCAGACGATGTACTCCGGGGTCACTGAGCGCTTGACCGGAACGGCAGGCTTCAGTTCTTCGCTCGGAGGCTGCGTCGCATTGACAGACGCACGCGACAAGGCGTCGTGCACATCGTTGATAATGTTGGGCAGATCACCAGCAACGACGGTGTTGTTGCTGACGTAAGCGGACACAATGGTTGTCGTGAACTCGACCAACTCATTGTTGTCGGATTTCATATCCATCATGTGCGGTCTCCTGGTGTCCTTTGCGGACTTTCTGCAATTCAATCAGCGAGCTCCGGGGGAGTCTGGGGTTCCGTCCGAAGCCTTAATCTCTAACAACTTAAGATGAAGAAAGCGATCCAGCGGGATTGGTGCACAAATTTTTAATTTAGCCATCTGGAGGCGGCTATCTTCTAAGAGCATAATATTCAAAAATTTGTTCTGTTCAAGCAAAACTCCCGAGCTACGTCTAAAGAACAATCCCTATGAACCTAATCTTGAAAACGCATTCGGATATCGGGTGGGATTTTATCCAAACTCTTTCCAGAAATTTCCAAAGAGTGTGTGCATAACGCACCTGTTCTGTAAAATTTTTGCAATTCAAATCACGATTTGCGCGGCGCAACGTGCCCGACAAACAATCTTATCCACGAACGTTTCTCGGGATGCAGCCGGCCAGGGGCAACTGTCCACAGGTCGGGGCGCTCTCAGCGCAGCTTTTCGAAATAGATAAAAGTTTATCTGAATAAAATCACGTTAAAGCTTTGTAACACATGGAGTGATTGGGACCCGGACCGCCGGACGCAATGCGTCTCTATGCCGCAGTCGAGCGTCAGTTTTAAATCGATGTGCGTGTCACACTCACCAGAATCGCCTGTCATTTGCGCAATAGATGCCATAATGAGCGCAAATAGCAGCCGCAAAAAAGCCGCCGGCTAGTCCATATAGCCTAATAAGCGGAGCGATGGTCAGCTTTTCGGCTTTGAGATCGACTTCACCATGAAATCCTGTGCATAGCGAATGCGCGAATGAATACGTGTCCTATGGAAATCGCAGGCAAGCTGTTGTCCGAAGCGCGGTTCAAAATCTTGCCATCGGCACCGGCAAATCGCGGGATTCGAATGTGCCGGGGCGTTGACGAACAGGCCGGGCAGCGCTCTTGGAGGCAAGAATTACATCGGAATATTTTGCACATTTCTGCGGCCGGCGTGGGCTTGAGCAAAGCGTGAGTCATGCGCATGTTTCGGGCGCCGTGCTTAAGAATCCTCGCGGTGGATAATGCCGAGAATACAGCCGAACAGCCTCGGCGATCTTGAAAATGAAACCGCTCGGGGTTTCTCTCCCGCCACGGTCGTCTAAGCAAAATGCCATGCTGCCGGGCCGCGAGGATTGAATGACAGATATTTGAGCCCTGGCAGTTCCACCTGTGATCCCGCGAACCCTTCTGTAATCGAAGCGATTTCCCCAAATCATACTGGCCAACAATAAAGGTGCGGCTTATGGATCACGATCCGATGAACAAGAGCGATGCCGAGTGGAAGGCCCAGCTTTCCCCGGACGCTTACAGGGTGACGCGCAAGCATAAAACCGAGCGGCCATTTTCCAGCCCGCTGAATTTCGAGAAGCGCGAGGGCGTTTATCACTGCGTCTGCTGCGGGACGCCGCTGTTCTCCTCGGACGCCAAATTCGATTCGGGAACGGGCTGGCCAAGTTTCAACCGGCCCGCCGAGGGAGCCGACATAGGCGAGCATGCCGACCGCTCGCTGCTGTTCATCCGCCGAACGGAAGTTCGCTGCGGCAAGTGCGAGGCACATCTCGGCCATGTCTTCCCGGACGGGCCGAAGCCGACGGGGCTGCGCTATTGCATCAACGGCGTGGCGTTGAATTTCGAGCCGAAGGAATAGCCGCGCTTGCAAGCGGCGGCTTCTGGCGCTTATTTGACCGCAACGTGCTAGTTCGCGCGGCCTGTCGCCGCGCCGGTTTTCAGTCGGCTGAGGCCCCATGGACAATCCAGCAAAGCGAATTCCCGCTGCCCCGCTTGCCGAGCGGCGCCCCGTCAAATCCGCGCATCACGGTCTCGACTACGCGGACGACTATGCCTGGCTGCGCGCCGCCAACTGGCAGGAGGTGATGCGCAATCCGGCGGCGCTCGCCGCCGACATCCGCGATCATTTGCTTGCGGAGAACGCTTACACCAAAGCCGTTCTCACCGACACCGAAGCGCTGCAGGAAAAGCTGTTTCAGGAGATGAAGGGGCGGATCAAGGAAGACGATTCGACTGTCCCCGCCACGGACGGTGCATGGGCTTATTTCGTCAGCTATGTCACCGGCGGCCAGCATCCGCTGTTCTGCCGCGAGCCGTCCGCCGGCGGCGAGAAACAGGTGCTGCTCGACGGCAACAAGCTCGCCGAGGGGCTTCCCTATTTCCAGATCGGCGGGGCGGCCCACAGCCACGACCACCGGCTGCTCGCCTATGGTTTCGACGACAAGGGCTCCGAATTCTACACACTGAGGCTCCGCGACCTCGACACCGGCGAGCTTCGTTCCGACGCCATCACCGAGACAACGGGCGGCGCCGTCTGGAGTGCCGATAATGAGTGGCTGTTCTATACCAGGCTCGACGACAGCCACCGTCCGCGCCAAGTCTACCGGCACCGGGTCGGCACGCCGGCGAACGAGGACATCCTGGTCTATGACGAGCCCGACAGTGGCTTCTATGTCTCGGTCAGCGACACTTCCGACCGCCGCTACATTGCTTTGCAGACCGGCGACCATCAGACCTCGGAAGTCCGCCTGATCGACGCAGCGAGGCCCGATGCCGAGCCGATCTTGGTTGCGGCGCGCGAACCCGGCCATGAATATTCCGTCGAGCATCGAGGCGGCAAGCTCATCATTCTGACGAATTCCGGCGGCGCCGAGGACTTCCGCATCGTCGAAGCCGAGCCGGGCTCGCCGCGCGAGGCCTGGCATGAGATCGAGCCGCACCGTCCAGGCCGGCTGATCCTCGACGTTCTCGTCTTCCGCGACTTCCTGGTCCGGCTCGAGCGCGAGCATGGCTTGCCGCGCATCGTCATCCGGCGCTGGGAAGACGGCGCGGAGCACAGCATCGCTTTCGATGAGGAAGCCTATTCGCTGAACGCCATTCCTAGCTACGAGTTTGCCACGAGCACGCTGCGCTTCAGCTATTCGTCCATGACCACGCCTACGCAGGTCTACGACTACGACATGGCGAGCCGTGAGCGCTGGCTGCGCAAGACCCAGGAGGTGCCGAGCGGGCACAATCCGGCCGACTACGTCACGCGGCGCGTTTATGCCCCGGCCGGGGACGGCGAAATGGTCCCCGTTTCGCTGCTCTACCGCAAGGAGACGCCGCTCGACGGCTCGGCCCCGCTGCTGCTTTATGGCTATGGCGCTTACGGCATCGCCATCCCGGCGAGCTTCTCGACCAACCGCTTCAGCCTCGTCGACCGTGGCTTCATCTATGCCATCGCGCATATTCGCGGCGGCAAGGACAAGGGCTATGGCTGGTACCGCACCGGCCGGGGCAAGCAGAAGGTCAACAGCTTCACCGATTTCATCGCCGCCGGCCGCTATCTCGCCAGCCACGGTTTTACCGCCCCCGGCAACATCATCGCGCATGGCGGCTCTGCCGGCGGCATGCTGATGGGCGTGGTCGCGAATATGGCGCCGGAGCTGTTCAAGAGCGTCATCGCCGAGGTGCCCTTCGTCGACGTGCTGAACACCATGCTCGACGACACGCTGCCGCTGACGCCGCCGGAATGGCCTGAATGGGGCAACCCCATCGCCAGCCGCGACGACTATCTGACGATCGCCGGCTATTCGCCCTACGACAATGTGAGGGCGCAGGCCTATCCGCATATTCTCGCGCTCGCCGGGCTGACTGATCCGCGCGTGACCTATTGGGAGCCGGCGAAATGGGTGGCGCGGCTGCGAGCAAAGAAGACCGACAGCAATTTGCTCCTGCTGCGAACCAATATGGACGCAGGTCATGGCGGCGCCTCCGGGCGGTTCGAACGGCTGAAGGAAGTGGCGCTCGCCTATGCCTTCGCGCTGATGATCACGGGCAGGGCAGGGGGCGCAGAGGCGCATGGCGATAGCAAATCAGACGCCGCGAAAGCCAAGCCGGAGGCGTAAGGCGCCGCCCGAGCCCAAGGCCATTGCTACGGAGGCGGATCTGGCCGCGCATATCGCGGCGCTGATCTTAGTCGAGCCTCATTTCGCCGGCGTGCTTGCAGTTGCCGGCCAGCCGGCGCTGCGTCTCCTCGACCACGGCTTTCGCGGCCTGTTCTGGATCATCACCGGCCAGCAGATTTCGGCCGCCGCAGGGCGCGCCATCTTCGCCCGCGCTGAAGCGGCCCTCGGCGTGATCTCGCCTGACCGGCTCGCCGAGATCGACGATGCCGTGCTCAAAACGGCAGGGCTGTCCGCGCCGAAGATCCGCACGCTGCGCGCGGCGTCGGCCGCCGTTCTTGCCGGCGAGCTTGATCTGGACTCGCTGATCGCGCTGGAACCGGAGGATGCCGTCGCCCATCTCAGTGCCGTCAAGGGCATCGGCAGGTGGACGGCGGAAGTCTATCTGCTGTTCGCGCTCGGCCATCCCGACATTTTCCCGGCTGGCGATCTGGCACTCAAGGAGGGTGCGAAGCTGGCCTTCGATCTGCCCGAACGCCCGTCCGAGAAAGATCTGACCGCCCGAGCCGAGGCCTGGCGGCCGCACCGCTCCGCCGCGGCGCGCCTGCTGTGGGCCTATTACGGCGTGATGAAACGCCGTGGGACGAATTCGGCTCCGGCCTGAGATGCGGTGCCCGCGCCCTCGCTAAACATTAGCCAGCGTGCCGGGGAGCGGAAAACGGGATTTGATGCGCTTGAAAAGCCCGTCGCGAACCTCGCGATAAGCATCCAAGATCTGCTCGCGGCTGCCGGTCGCGGCAGTCGGATCGAGTGTCGGCCAATATTCGGCGTTGATCGCCTGGGTGCGGGTCATCTCCAGCGCCTGGTGATGCGCTTCGGGCGATAGGCTGATCACCACATCGAAAGAGCTGTCGTAAAGATCGGCGATCGATTGCGGCGCATGATGGGCAATGTCGATACCGATCTCCTCCATGACGGCGGCGGCGAATGGGTCGATCTCGCCGGCCCTGACCCCGGCGGACTCCACATAGATCTGCTTGCCGGCCAGATGGCGCAGGATCGCTTCCGCCATCGGTGAGCGGACGGCGTTGAAGTTGCAGACGAAGAGCACCGCTTTGGGCAGCTCCGATGGGGCAGGCGCAGCTCTCAAATCCGCTACCCTTTCCAGTGCAGAGCGCAAATCAATGTGAACAGCCGCCTCGATGTGTCGAAATCGGTGACGGCCTTGCCTTTCAGCCGCTCGAGGAGGATCCGGCTACCTTCATCGTGCAGCGAGCGGCGCCCCATATCGAGCGCCTCGATGCGGCTGGGTGGCGCCGTCTTGATCGCGTCGTAATAGCTCTCGCAAACGAGGAAATAGTCCTTGATCAGCTTCTTGAACGGCGTCAGCGACAAGACGAACGTGGTGATCGGCGTGTGGTCCTCGCTCGAGATTTCGATGGCGAGCCGCTTTTCGACGATGGCGAGGCGGAGCCGGTACGGTCCCTGCGGGCCGTCGGCGAGCGCGAAGCTGTTGGCGTCGAGAATGTCGAAGATCGCAACTTTGCGCTCATGATCGATCTCCGGGGTGGTGTTCCCGATCGAGACCTCATCCAGTTTAATGTCGATGATGCGACTGGGCCCATCTTGCTCGTCATTTTGCGAAGTCATGCCGCCATGTCCTGATGTCGTTCGAGCGCGCGATCGCGGCGCCGCTCTTTCTCGCGGCTTCTATAGCAGATCGAAACCGGCAAGGTCTGCATTAAGCGAAAAGGCCGGGCGGCGAGCAAGGCGGGAGCCGCCGTGCCGTCTCCTGCGCTCGGCTACCCTGTCAGGCGGAGATCAGGCCGGGCGCACCTGGCCCGAGCCGCGCACGCGGTATTTGAAAGTCGTGAGCTGCTCGACGCCGACCGGCCCGCGCGCATGGAAGCGGCCGGTGGCGATGCCGATCTCGGCGCCCATGCCGAACTCGCCGCCATCGGCGAATTGCGTCGAGGCGTTGTGCAGCACGATGGCGCTGTCGACCTCGCGCAGGAAGCGCTCCGCCGCAGCGGCATCATCGGTAACGATAGCCTCGGTATGCTGGGAGCCGTAGCGGGCAATGTGCGCCATGGCGGCGTCCAGCCCGTGAACCGCCTTCACAGCGATGATGGCGTCGAGATATTCGGTGCCCCAGTCCTCCTCCGTCGCCGGCGTCACGCGCGCGTCAGCCTCGCACGCGGCCTTATCGCCGCGCACCTCGCAGCCGGCCTCGATCAGCGTGGCGACGAGCGGCGCCAGATGCGTCTTCGCGCAAGCCTTATCGACGAGCAGCGTTTCCGCCGCGCCGCAGATGCCGGTCCGGCGCATCTTGGCGTTGACGGCGATAGCCTTGGCCATGTCGAGATCGGCCGCCTCGTGCACATAGACATGGCAGATCCCGTCGAGATGAGCGAAGACCGGCACACGCGCCTCCTCCTGCACGCGAGCGACGAGGCTCTTGCCGCCGCGCGGCACGATGACGTCGATGGCGCCGCCCAGCCCGGCCAGCATCATGCCGACCGCCTCCCGGTCCGGGGTATCGACAAGCTGAATCGCGGCCTCGTCGAGCCCGGCCTGGCGGAGCCCGGCGACCAGCGCGGCATGAATGGCGCGGCAGGTGGCCAGCGCATCCGAGCCGCCGCGCAGGATCACGGCGTTGCCCGATTTGAGGCACAGCCCGCCCGCATCCGCCGTCACGTTGGGGCGGCTCTCATAGATCATGCCGATGACGCCGAGCGGCACACGCACGCGCTCGACGATGAGGCCGTTGGGGCGGGTCCATGAGGCGATCACTTCGCCGACCGGGTCGGGCAGCCCGGCGATCTCTTCCAGGCCCTTCGCCATCGCCTCGATGCGCGCCGGCGTCAGCGTCAGCCGGTCGATGAAGGCGCCAGGGCGGCCGGCCTTCTTGGCGGCCTCGATGTCCTCGGCATTGGCGGCGAGGATCGGCTCGGCGAAATTGCGCAGCATTGCCGCCGTGGTGACGAGCGCGCCGTTCTTCTCATCGGTGGAGGCCAGCGCCAGCTTCGCAGCGGCTATCCGCGCGGCGCGTCCGATTTCGGCCATCTCCTTGGCGAGGCTCACGCCCGCGGGCGCCGCTTCTTTCGCCATGCTCGCGATCGCCATTTCAACTCCTGTTCAGCACCATATCGTCGCGGTGGATCATCTCGGACCGACCACGGTAGCCCAAAATGCCCTCGATTTCAGCGCTTTTGCGTCCGATCAGCCGTTCCGCATCCGC
This sequence comes from uncultured Alphaproteobacteria bacterium, assembly GCA_963798805.1. GTDB lineage: Bacteria > Pseudomonadota > Alphaproteobacteria > Rhizobiales > Rhodomicrobiaceae > CAVZCK01. The sequence goes on along the minus strand of CAWCVC010000005.1, from coordinate 207,575 downwards.
CCTGGCATAAGCGACGAGGCCGCGCCCGAGCTCCTGGCCCTCGACGTCTCTAATAATGACAGAGTCGCCCCGGTCGAATGCGCCCTCGACCTTGACAACGCCGGCCGGCAGCAAGCTGCGCCCGGCCTGAAGCGCTTTGCGCGCGCCAGCGTCGATGGTGATCGTGCCGCGCGGCTCCAGCGATCCGGCGATCCAGCGCTTGCGCGAGATAACGGGATTTGTGGACGCCGGGAACCATGTGCAAGGCGCGCCGCCGGTGAGCGCGCGCAGAGGGTTCATGATCTTGCCATTGGTGATGACCAGATTGCCGCCGGCCGCGACCGCGACCTTGGCCGCGACGATCTTGGTGATCATGCCGCCGCGCGACAGCTCGCTGCCGGCGTCACCCGCCATGGCCTCGATCTCGGGCGTGATCTCCTTCACCACGTCGAGCCGCTTCGCATTCGGATCGAGCGCCGGCGGCGCGGTATAGAGCCCGTCAATGTCGGAGAGCAGCACCACGCAATCGGCGCTCATCATCGAGCCGACCCGCGCCGCCAGCCGGTCATTGTCGCCATAGCGGATCTCGGTGGTCGCCACGGTGTCGTTCTCATTGACCACCGGCACGGCGCCGAGCGCCAGCAGCGTCGAGATGGTGCCGCGCGCATTGAGATAGCGGCGGCGCTCCTCCGTGTCGCCGAGCGTCAGCAGCACCTGGGCCGCCGTCATGCCGCGCGCGGAGAACATCTCCTGATAGGCGCGGGCAAGCGTGATCTGGCCGACCGCCGCGGCGGCCTGGCTCTCCTCCAGCTTCAGCGGTCCGGTGGTGAGGCCGAGCGCCCGCCGGCCGAGCGCGATCGCGCCCGAGGAGACGACGATCACCTCACGCCGCTCCGCTCTCAGCGCGGCGATGTCGTCACACAGCGCCGCCAGCCACTCGGCTTTGAGCCGCCCGCTCTCCTTCTCCACCAGCAGCGCCGAGCCGATTTTCACAACGATACGGCGCGCTTCTGTCCATTCTTGGCGCATGGGACAGCGTCCATGAATTGATCACCCCAAGGCGATAGGCGGAAGAGGGGGCCGCGTGCAAGGGCTGTTTACGCCCGCGCCGGCCAAAGCGGGCAAAGTGCTGCTATTCTGCGAGCACGCCGAGATCGCCGTCGCAGACCTCCCGCTCCGCATCGGCGGAGGCCGAATGCTCCAGAGCGGCGGCGACAGTCTTGGCGCTGTGCAGCGTCAGCGGATTGAGCGCGCCGGTCTCGAGCACGAAGATGTGGCCCGGCAGCACGGAGCGGCCTGCGAGCGAGATGGCGGTGACCGGCTCGATATGCAGCGCGTTTCGCGTCGATATGACGGTCAGCGCATCGTTGACTCGATCCCTCTCGGCCCGGCTCGTCGTGCCCCAGGCCAAGAGCGAGAGGCCGGCGGGATTGAACGCGTAGCCTTTGACGCCGGGATTATGCAGCACGGCGTAGATGGTCAGCCCGCCGCCCAGCGACTGGCCAGTGGCGACGACGGACATTCCGGGATGCTCGCGCACCATTCGGGCGACCAGCGACGACGTCCAGTCGTAATAGCCGGTCTCCAGGCCGATGAAGCTCAGCACATCCGTCGAAACGTCGCTGCCGACCGACAGCCGCGTGCCCCGGAAGACCACCACCACCTCGTGGCGCTCGGCGTCGACGTGCACCTCCGCATAGCGCCGGCCCGCAGCTTGGTAATAGGCGGTGTGGCCGTCGCCAAGATCGAGCGTCTTAAGACCCTCGGCCTTCATTTTGGCCTCGTGGTCGCGCTCATAGATATCGCGCGCGTAGCGGGCGAAGCGCAGCGCCTCGGGCAGCATCTTCAGGAATTCCGTGCGACGTTCCTCGCAGGAGCCGGTGCGCGGCGCGGCCTCGAAGTTTGCCATCGCCTCTCTGTCGATCTCGCGGGTCTCGCCCCTGATGATGCCGAACAGCCTGAACAGGGCGCCGATCGCGTGCGGGCCATGCTCGGCCGATGCGGGCAGCGGCGCAGCGGCAAGAAGCATGGCGGCCAAGGCCGCGACCGTGAATTTGGGCTTCGACAGGATCATCGGTGCGCTCTCAAGTCAGTCGGAGTAGCGTCATGCCTACTGCGCGAAGACAATTTAATCGGCTGACATGAACCGGCGCTTATGAAGTGGATCCCATGTGCTGCTTTTTCGTTCTGCGCACAGGAGGCCCTAAGTTGAACCACAGCTGGCGATAATCCGGCCAAACGGCCAGGGGGGAGCCAAGATCAACATTCACGCCATTGAAGGCTATGGCTTTTTGGGCACCCATCTTGCCCTATCTTGCCGCCACGATCAGCTTCGGACACAACCTTGTTGTCCGCCACCGTCTTTGCTATGCACTTGGCTTGCAGCCGATCAACTTGTGGCCTAAATGGTTCGCCCTACACCCGAAGAGCCGTTCATACTCGTTGTAGAGGATCCGAAACGAGGAGACTTTGCGAACGTGCTTGCCATCGGGGAGCTACTTTCCGAGCGCCTTGACGCGCGTGTTGAAGCAATACGGCTTCAAATACGCCACAAGCATCTTGCCCGAATCTTTAGCAGACTGCTTCCGCTTGGTCGCCGATTGGGCTTTAAACAATCAAGATGGCTGCGGAAATTTATTTTTCCGCTATTGTTCAGTGGCACTTATCCAGGTGATACACGCCCGTTGGCGGCAATCTCGACGCTTGGTCGTGGGGAAGCCCAGGGGGCTTTTATAGCATGTTTTTGGCAGGTTCCAGCCGTTCATCTCGGCTCGCCAAAGCAGCTGTCATCCAAACATTTTTCCGCGGTAATTACTCACCCATGCGACGTGGCGCGAAATAAGGAAATACCGCTCGCCTTGGCGCCCACGCGGATGAGACTTCGGCGTGATTATCGCACGGCTGGCGAAATGCCCACATTTCGGAAGATCTGCCTTTTGCTGGGTGGCGGCACCAAGGGCGGCATGCATTATCACCGGGATTTCTGGTCGCGATGTGTTACTGCTGCGATCGAAACAGCCCGTGCGCAAAATGCGGCTCTCCTGATTAGCACCTCTCCCCGTTCGGGACGCCTCGTTGAGGATTTGGTGGAGGCGACCGTATCGCAGAGTGTCATGCCGGAATGCGAATGCATCCTCTATGGGCGAGGCGACAGGTGCGACCTGACAGCTGAGTTGACGAAAACCGACGCGGTTCTTGTTACAGCCGAAAGTATCTCGATGATGTCAGATGCAATCGCAAGCGGCGCATACGTTTTAGCGCTATATGATGTGACCCTACCTGTTTCCTTGCGTGCCCAGAGATTCCTCAAGACCCATAGCGCAGCTAATACCTTGAAACTGGTTGATCTTTCCGAATGGAATGCCGATGCATTGTCCTTTGATGGTTTGACGCCTTTGACGTCTTGCTGGTCAGAAATGCTGTGGGAGAGGCTCGCACCACTGTTTGTTGAGTCAACAATGCAAAAAGGACGATGGAAATTGATCAACCCGGCGGCCACGCCGTCCTCTTAAATGATACCATCACGGGTCTCGCCATGAAGCCGCCGATCGCGATTCTGTTTGCCAATCTCAAAGGAAATGTCGGGGACTTTGCGATCTTACACGCGATATTACTGGATCTTAACCTAAGATTTCCCGGCCGTTCTTTGCACGTTTTCGCACACGGTCACCACGACATTGATGAGAAGCGGCTCGCCGCGTTCAGGGCACTGAGCGAAGTGGAGTTCGAACTTGGCGGTAGGACATATTTCCGCGATGCCGAGCCGAAGTTGTCGGAGCGCGTAATCAGGAGTTTCGGCTTATGGCCGATGGCGCAGGCTTATTTTATTCGATCTCTCGCAGAAGACGTGGCCTCTCACGCATCCAGGTTCCAAGAATATGAGGCGATCTTCCTCGCCGGCGGAGAGCACTGGGGCGGGACGAAAGGCGGCATCTCCATGTTCGGCACACTGAATGCCGTGCACCGCCATAATGATCGGATTTTCGCCTATCCATTTTCGGTGAACCCTCGAATGTGCAGCTTTAATTCGAAACAAGCACTTCAGCGGAATTTCGCGAAGATTCGAAAGCCGCTGGTGGTTCGCGACGGCAATTCGCAGAAGGTGCTAGCCAAGCTGGGGATCGATGCTGTCCTGGGTGCTGACAGCGTGTACACCATGGACCCCATCGCCAATGAAGTTGCACCAATGGCAAACAGGGACAGTTCGCGCATCCTTTTCGCGCTGACAGGCAGCCGCAGAAAGTTCGAGGCAGATTTAAGAGCAGCTCTACAGAAGCTGAACTCCTTCCGAAACAACGTCACGCTCATGACGACTTGCGAATTCGAGGACGGCGAGAGGTGTGAGGCGACCGCGCGAGAATTCCAAATCGACTATTCCGCCCCCGTGACTTGGCAGGACGCCGTCGCCGAGATCAAGGCAAGCTCACTTCTAGTGACGAACCGACTCCATGGACTCATCCTGGGTTCCCTGGCAGGTACGCCGTTGCTTCCGATCACGAATAGGAAGAAAGCCGAGGCTTTCGTCAAAGATGCGCAAATGCCGTACAGCGCACCGAGCGTCGATGCTCTGAGCAGCGAACTGATCCAACGATGCTTGGATGATCGGGAAGCGATTCTGAAGAAGATGAAAGCTTACCAGGAAAGCACTGGCAATGTGGCGCGCAGTCCAATCACCAGGACATCAAACGAGTTGAGTACCGAGAAGAGTATTGATCAAATTTAATTAGTACTCATGACCTTTGAATGGCTGCGATCGAGTCCGTCTTGTTGCTTTGTCAAGCGTCGTCTCTGACGTCGGCGTCTGCGAGCTAAAGGGCTCAACCTTTTTTGGGCCCAGAGCAATAGCGCCTTACGCTTTTAGCATCCCGGTTAATGTGAGCGTTGCGTTCTAATTATTGTGTGATGTCCTCCCACCTGCGCCATAGTCCATCGGAGAGAAGGGGGGCTTGCGCCATTTCTAAACTTTTTAGTCTACAAGCTCTTCTTAAGCAAAACACCTTTGTAGCCACTCGGATTGAGGACTGAGGCCAGATTCTAATAAAATCCCTCTGATATCGGAGGGATTCTGTATTATGAATTCAATATGTATTGGCCTGTGTACTGCGCAACGGCCGGTCCTGCTCAGAAAATGCCTGGATTCATTGGCCGCCCTCAATTTGCCGGAAGGCTATTCAGTCCGCCTCCTTGTTGTCGATAACGAAGCCGAGCCGAATAATTGGCCAATTGTCTATGATTTCGCTGCGAGCTGCCCCTTTCCTGTCAATTACTTCCACGAACCGAGTTGCGGCATACCCATGGCGCGAAATCGGGTACTGGACGAAGCAATGAACTTCTCAGCTGACTGGATTGCATTCCTTGACGATGATGAGGTCGCCGACCCGGATTGGCTCGCCGCGTTGATGGCACCTGAATATCTTGATACTCCAGTCATTCGGGGACTCCATATCACCCTTTTTCCGGAAAAAATGCCATTTTGGGCACTTCCGGCAAAATTCCAGTCGCCGGAGAAGATTGAGGGAAAGATCAAGGACCGAGCCGGCACTGGGAACGTCCGATTTTCATCCATGCTTTTGAAACACGGACTTCGCTCTAATGAAAATCTCTGTTTCCTTGGCGGAGAGGATCGAGAGTTCTTTACCTTTGCTCGACTAGCTGGATTTACAATTAAGCAGACAGCAAAAGCCATCACCTGGGAGCATGCCCATCCGTCCCGCTATACCCTTAGGGGGCAGGCTTATCGCTCTTATTGGAACGGGGTCGCACGAGCGAAGCTCAAGGCAAAGCTGTCATCTTCTCGAAGCGAAATAATGAAATACTACATAAAGGCTGGTCCGAAATTGCTCTTCGGCCTAGCCCTTCTGACATTCGCTCCTTTTGCTCTGATATTGGGAGGCGCCCGATTCAAGCGTTTTATTGTAAAAGGAGCCAAGGAAGCTAGCGAGGCCGTCGGAATCCTTGCTGCGCTTTTTGGAATTTTGCCTCAGCCTTACGCGGATATCATCGGTCATTGATCGATAACGATGTTTGGGCGTGGTAGGTAAGCGGCTATAGAGACCCAAAATTGCAATGATTTCTTTTTGAGTATTTGGATACATTCGCGGTTGCGCACCCTCATTGAGCAGATGTCGAAGGTGCGTCGGACAAGCACGTAAGCGCCGATATTAGCGTCGAACCTAGACAGCTAGACCCTTACGCTCATTCGCCGCAATCGCCTTTGGCGTCGCCGGCGCATCAGCCAGATCGAGCTCCTCGATCCTCCGGCTGCGGCCGGCTATCTTGTCCGTTGAGGTGACGATCTTCTCGACATCGGCCCCCAACAGCCCGAAATGCTTCTGGAAATCGAGCACGCGCTCCTTCAGCCGGCCGACATCCGCCAATAGCAGGCCGACCTCGCGCTGAATGACGTCCGCCTGCTCACGCATCTGCGCATCTTTCATGACGGCCTGCATGGTCTGCACGGCGAGCATCAGCATGTTGGGCGAGACGATCACCACCCGCGCGCGATGCGCTTTCTGCAAGAGGTCGGGGAAATGCTCATGCAGGTCGGCATAGAACGACTCCGACGGCACGAACATCAGCATGGTGTCCTGCGTCTCGCCGGGCAGCGCGTATTTCGCCGCGATGTCCTCGATATGCCTGCCGACATCGGTGCGAACCTGACGGGCGGCGTCCTTGCGCGCCGTCTCGTCATGGGCGGTGCGCAGCGCCTCGAAGGCTTCCAGCGGAAATTTCGCGTCGATGACGATCGGCGCGGCCGAGCCGGGCAGGTGAATGAGGCAGTCGGGCCGGCGGCCGTTCGAGAGCGTCGCCTGGAAGCTGTAGGCGTCCTTCGGCAGGGCGTCCTGGATGATGGTTTCCATGCGGAGCTGGCCGAAAGCACCGCGCTGCTGCTTGTTGGCGAGGATGTCCTGCAGCGAGACGACGCGCGTCGACAGTTCGGTGATGTTGCGCTGGGCAGTGTCGATCACCGACAGCCGCTCGTTCAGCCGCGACAGATGCTCGGCGGTGCGCCGGGAGGTCTCGTCGAGATTGACGCCTACCGACTGGCTGACGCGGTCGAGGCGCTCGTGAATGGCGCGGGCGAACTCGGCCTGGCCGGTGCCGGCGATCTCGGTCATGCTCTGCAGCCGGCCTTTGAGCTCCGCCAGCTCCATTTCCATCAGCCGTGCCTCGGACTGGCGCTCCGCCGCCTCGCGCGAGCGCGCCCGCCCGTTCCGCCAGACGATCACCGCAAGACAGACGAGCACGAAGCAGGCGAGCCCGGCCAGAACGACGAGGATGCGAACGGGATCGATCACAATCCCCTCGATCGGCCACAGCCCCGGCGGTATCATATTGCGCTCCCTCGATCTTGCGCGCGAAAGCTGGTGTGACGATCCAGAAGTTCGTCAGGCCATGCGGCAGTCTCGAAACGAACTTCTGGATCTGAATCACACCAGCGGAATCATGGTCTAGTGTCCCTTGAGATTCCGAAGTTCACCTTTGAGCGCGCAGCAATGCCGGGCGAACCTCGGAATCGGGAGACTAAGGCGATTCTGTTTCGAACAAAAGACGAACGATTTTCTCCCGGAAGGAACCACCGTATCGTTGACCAACTCCGGCAATCTGCTTATCTGAAGGCCATGGCGAAGCTTCCGATCATCCTGTTCCCCGATCCGATCCTCAGAGACGTTTCCAAGCCGATCGAACGGCTGGACGGCGACGTCGAACGCCTGATCGAGGACATGTTCGAGACCATGTACGGTGCCAACGGCGTCGGTCTGGCCGCCCCGCAGATCGGCATCTCGCGGCGCGTGCTGGTGCTCGACCCCGTCAGAGGCGAGGAGCCTGCGGCGCCGCGCTGCCTGATCAACCCGGAGATCCTGGAAAGCGGCTCCGAAATGCGCGTCTATGAGGAAGGCTGCCTCTCGATGCCCGAGATTTTCGCGGAGGTCGAGCGGCCGGCTTCGGTGCTGGTGCGCTATCTCAACCGGGAAGGGAACATCGTCGAGGAGCGGCTCACCGGCCATGCCGCTACGGTCGCTCAGCACGAGATCGACCACCTCAACGGCGTGATGTTCATTGATCATATTTCCCGGCTGAAACGCGACATGCTGATCCGCAAATTCCGCAAGGCCCGCAAGGACGAATCCGTCGTGTGAGGCGGGAAGCGCCTTGCCTTTTGCGCCCGATCGTGTCCACTTGCCTTCATCTGCTTACGCATCGATCGCGCCGTGCGCCGATCGGCGCGGACCGGGGAGCGGAGGCTTGAGAAGCTATGGTTCCACTGCGCGTCATCTTCATGGGCACCCCGGATTTCGCCGTGCCGCCGCTCAGCGAGATCGTGGCGATGGGGCACGATGTGCTCGCCGTCTACACCCAGCCGCCGAAACCCGCCGGACGCGGCATGGCAGCGCGGAAATCGGCCGTGCACCATTTTGCCGAAGAGGCGGGCATCCCCGTGCTGACGCCGAAGACGCTGCGGAAGGCTGAAATCCAGAACGAGTTCTACGCTCATGACGCCGATGTCGCGGTGGTCGCGGCCTATGGGCTGATCCTGCCGAGGGCCGTCCTCGATGCGCCGCATTTCGGCTGCCTCAATATCCATGCCTCGCTTCTGCCCCGCTGGCGCGGCGCCGCGCCGATCCAGCGGGCGCTGATGGCCGGCGATCCGGAAAGCGGCGTGGTCATCATGCAGATGGACGAAGGGCTGGATACGGGGCCAGTGTGTCTCGGCGAGCGCCTGCCGATTGGGCCGGAGATGACTGCCGGCGAGCTTCACGACGAATTGTCGCTTCTCGGAGCGAAGCTGATCTCGCGCGCGCTCGACCGGCTGCAGGCTGGCCAGTTCCGCTGCCACCCGCAGCCGGCTCAGGGCGCGACCTATGCTGCGAAGATCACGAAAGAAGAAGAGCGCATCGACTGGACGCGCCCCGCCGTCGAGGTCCACAACAAGATCCGTGCGCTGTCGCCGTCCCCGGGGGCTTGGTTCGAGGCGCTGCTGGCTGGCCGGCGCGAGCGGATCAAGGTGTTGCGGTCTGTCGTCGTGAACGCAAGAGGCGAGCCGGGCGTGCTGCTCGATGCGCAGCTGACGGTTGGCTGCGGGCAGCATGCGGTGCGCTTCACCCGCGTGCAGCGGGCCGGCAAAAAGCCGATGCTGGGCGCGGAATTCCTGCGCGGCTTCCCTCTCGCCAAGGGAACGCATTTCAGCTGATCAGCGTCTTTGCCTCAGGTGTTCGGCTAGTCGTTCTGATGAGCGCTGTCGCGGCCCTTGCGGAACAGCTTGCGAAGAAGCTCGAGCAACTGCATCACGTCATCGCTGGTCAGCCGGTAATAGATCGCTTTGCCCACGCGCCGCGGCTCAACCAGCCCGTGCTCGCGTAGACGCGCCAATTGCTGCGAGACCGTCGGCTGGCGAAGAGAAAGCAGTTTTTCGAGCTCGTTGACAGAGCGCTCGCGCTCGGCCAGCAGGCAGGCCATTCTCAGGCGGCTTTCATGGGACAGCGCCTTCAGGAAATCGCTGGCTTCCTTCGAATTGGCCAAAAGATCACCCAGCGGCGACGGACGGTCGAGAGTTGTTTCGGATTTCTCTTTTTTGCTGGAGTGACCGCCGGCTGGTGCTCTCGGCATGGCGAACTCTGATTGATTTTCGATGACTGACCGCATTTTGAAAGCGCCGAAATTGCTGATCTGATCCTTCCTAAGCTATAGGTCCCGCTATGCCTAGCCCCTTGGGGATAACAGATTTGACCGGTTGTGCCCGAGGTGGTTACTCGCGCTTTCAGCCGCGCATAGGGGGCAGGAATCATAAATCTTAGGTGTTTGTTTTAAAACAGTTTTTGCCGTGACTAAGGGCTAACCGAAAGGCGCCGGATCGGCGATAGTTATCTTCTCGGGCATAAGTGTTTTTTCGCACAAAGCGGATTTTTTCACCCTACTGAGGGAATAAACGCGAATTGCTGCCGCAATTGATCTGGTGGGGAGCGCGCAGCTCCCGACATCATCGGCTTCAGCGCCCTTCACGACAGCGTCGTCCTCATACTGATCGAGGGCTCATCCGATCGCGTAACCTGCAACTCGATCCGAGCATCGCTTCACCGCTGCCGCCGCTCGTGAAATTACCCGTAAACGCCCGCCGATGTGTGCTTATCGGCATCGCCGCGCCGTTAAGATGACTGACGCGTATACTTAGCCGGCGTTCGTGTATTCGCATGGTGAAATTGAGTTGCCGAGCCATTCCAAATCCACCATACTCCGCCGCAACGGGCGTCTTGTCGGACCCGGTGGAATAGCTGATGTCGTGCTTTCTGGCTCGCCCAGCGAGCTGAGCCTGCTGCGCCTTTCCCCGTTTTCTGAATGACTGCCTTACCGTCCGGTCTGGCGTGAGCCGCCGGGATTACCTCCGGGGAATAATGGAGCTTACGCATGCGTCAGTCTGGTACGGTCAAATTCTTCAATCAATCCAAAGGCTTTGGTTTCATTACGCCTGACGAAGGGGGTAAAGACGTTTTCGTCCACATCTCCGCCGTCGAGCGATCCGGCGTTCCGATGCTCGATGAGGGAATGCGCGTTTCTTTCGAAACTCAGCCTGATCCGCGGGGCAAGGGGCCGAAGGCCGTCAATCTGCAGCTTTCCGAGTAGGCTCGGCTTAGATCCATGAGGGCGCAGGTCTTTGATTGTGCGCCCTTTTTGCTGGTTTGGGGGACATTGGTGAACGCGTTTGGCTGCCGGCTTGCTGCCGCGCTTCTGGCCGTCATGATGTCGACGACTGGCGCAGCCGAGGCCCGATATTGCAAGGCCCTGAAAGGTGAGATGGTCGATTTCGGCGAACAGGCCACCCGCACCGGCGCCGAAGAGGTGCTCGGCCGCGAAATCGCCGCCTGGGAGACCAAGACCGGGCTGAAGGTGAAACCCGCGAAACACAAGACCGTCTGCGGCGATTACATCAAATTCCTGAACGAGTTTCAGTGCACGGCGGAAGCCGTCGTCTGCCGCTAGGGCATCGGACCAAAAAGTGCGAAGCGGTTTTCGGATAAATCCGATGCCAAAACAAACAGGTAGGGTAGCGCTTCCGATTCCAATAGCGCATCGCGAAAGCGCGTCAGACCGGTATTTTCATCGCTTGTGACCGGATTGCCATAGCGGCGCGACCCCCGGCGGCGCAATGATGCGCGCCAGTCAATTCTTGAGGACGCTCACCCCATGATCACGCTTCGCCGCTCGCTTCTTGCCGCCTGCCTTGCCGCACTGACCGTCTGCTCGGCGAACGCCGCGCGCGCGGAATGCACGACTCTCTATTATTCGGTGAACGATTACGGCAAGGACGGTCCGGCTCGGGATGCACAGGATCTGCTCGATAAATATATTGTCAAATGGGCGGCCGGTAAGGGCATCAAGAAATACACGGCCGGGAAAAAAGACGTCCAGTGCAAGCTGTTCCTCGATTTCATCGCCTTCGACGAATATACCTGCGCGGCCAGCTCGAAAGTCTGCTGGTAGCGGAATTTGCCCGAATCACGGGGTCCGAGACGCCATTTCGGTGGCGCCCCGGCGGCTGTCCGACTTATTCACCTCTATCCCCGCCGGTTGAGCATTCAGTCTTTTTTTTACGGGTCGAAGTTCATATATTGAGTGTGCTGGTTCGCCAGCTATGGCGATAAACGACTATCGGAATAAGCCTTTCGGACCCGGGGGCGGTACCCGGCGCCTCCACCAAAAGCGCGTTATGGCCAGCGCTCTTTTGATGGGGGCGAAATAGGATCGACGAGGGTGTAAAGGGTAGATTTTCGCTCGGCATGGTTCCACCGTCATCGGGCCGTACAAATAGTTGCCAACGACAACTATGCTCCGGCAGCTCTCGCCGCGTAATGCGGTGCGATAAGCCGAAATTCAAGTCCTAGGCGGTTGCTCGTCTGGGCGCGGTTTGGAGGACACCGGGCAACAGAAGTCCTCCACTTCATCCGGTCGCCGCATGGCAGGGCCGGAAGCGTGGGTGCGAACCGGTGAATCTCTACGACAGCTCTATGTCCGAGGACAAGATCCGCTACGATATCTTGGCGAGTGAAGCCCTGCGCGGCATCATACGCACTGTCTTACAAAGAGCCCAAAAGCGCGGCCTTCCCGGCGATCATCACTTTTACATCACTTTCGATACCTGCGCGCCCGGTACGATCCTGTCGAAGCGGCTGAAGGAGCAGTATCCCGAGGAAATGACGATCGTGCTCCAGCACCAGTTCTGGGACCTCATGGTGTATGAGGACCGGTTCGAGGTGAAGCTGTCCTTCAACAATGTGCCGGAGCGGCTCGTCGTGCCCTTCGCCGCGATCAAGAGCTTCGTGGATCCGAGCGTCCAGTTCGGCTTCAATCCCAACGCCTTCGCGCCGATGGATCGGCAGAGGGCGGAGAATTCCGATGGCGAGACGGACTCCGGCGAGATCCCGGAGCGTGCCGCTCTTCCGAGTCCCGACGCGCCGGAGGAAAGGCCGCTGCAGCGGAAACAGGCAAAGGGTGGGACCGCGCCGACGATCACCCAGGAAGAGCAGCCGGTGAAGGAATCCGCCAAGGTCGTCGAACTGGATCTCTTCCGCAAGAAGTAGCGCTTGTGCTCGCTGCGCCGGTCTGAGTCCGCTGAAGGCTTCTGCGAGGGGGCGTCATCAGGCCGCCGCGAAGGCCGTTATTCGAAGATCCGGCGCGGCATGTGAAAGCTCACCGTCCAATTCGGTAGATCGACAATCTGGCTGATGCGCAGATCGCCGGCGACGCTGCACAGCATATAGGCGTCGATCGGCGACAGTCCTTCGCGCCGGGTAAGCTCGTCGATCATCTGGCGTACGGCCTCGCGGCTCGCCTCATGAAGATCGGGACCGATGCCGAGCGTAATGTCGACCAACCCGCCATCCGCCGTCTGCGCATTCGGTCGGCTGAGGCGAGGAAACGCGACCTCCCGCCCTTTGATCACCTCGAAAGTCAGCGTCGCCTCCATCGGACTCTCGACCGCCGTTCCGCAGACCTCGCCGTCGCCCTGGGCGGCGTGCGTATCCCCGACCGAAAATAGCGCGCCCTCGACCTCGACCGGCAGATAGAGCGTGCTGCCGGCAACGAGATCGCGGACGTCCATATTGCCGCCGACCCGCCGTGGCGGAATGATCCCGTGCTGTCCAGGCTCGGCCAAAGCGACGCCGATCGTCCCGGCAAAAGGAGCGAGCGGAATTTTCGCCCGGCCGCCGAACAGCATCGGCGTCTTGCCGGCCGGATCATAGTTCCAGATGTGCAGAGCAGGGGCGGGGAATTCATCCGCAAGCAGACCGAAACCGGGAATGTTCGCCGTCCAGCCCCAGCCCGACGGTCTGTAGCCCTCGAACTTCACCACCAGCACGTCGCCCGGCCCAGCGCCTTCGACGAAAACCGGACCTGTGACCGGGTTGGTGCGCGCCGGGTCGCGCTTCAGCAGGTCGGCGGCGGTGCTGCTCGGTGCGATCTGGCCGTCCGAGGCGTCCATGATCTCGAAGGTGACGGTCTCACCGGGCGCGATCCTCTTCGCCGGGGCGATGGAATTGTCCCAGACCAGATGGCGGTGGGCCGAGTGGATCGTGTAAGCCATAGCGCCCCCTGGCTTTCAAATTCGGGTCCTGCTTCCGATCCAGCATATCGATATCAGGCGAAAGCGCCAGCAGCATGCCGGCGCCGCGCCGTCAATCCGCCTCGACCACGCCGGCGTCGATCAGGAAATTGCGCATCAGATATCTGTGGCCAGGCCCTTCGCCGCCGTCGATATCGAAGCGCGATGTGCTGCCATGGATCTCGGGATGATAGGCGATGCCCTTGCTGGTCTTCTCCCGGTAATAGTCGATGAGACCTGTCAGGACTTCACCGACGATGGTGGCGCCCACCGGGCCGAGCCGGTGGCCGGCATCCGGACCGTCATCGATGCGCCGCTCATCCGGACCGTGCGGCCCGTAATGATATCTCACCGACGCTTCCCGGAGCAGCGGACCGTAGCCGTGCCGCGGGAAATCGCCGCTCGTATGAACGTCGCCCTCGTAACCGGGCGTCTCGTGAAGATGGGTGGGCGTGCCGAAAGTATCCGCTTCCTGGAGGATATAATACCAGAGCGGCGTTTCGGCATCGCCAAGGAAGTGCCGCACGCGGTCGTCCGGCGGCAGGAGAAAGGTCCGCCAGAACTCGTCGCCATGGCGCCCGTGGTAGTCCGGGCCGGCCTTGCCGAGCAGGCCGCGCGCTTGCAGCACCGGCAGCACGATGCGTGCGACCTCCTGGCCGCAGGGCAGATGCAGCGTCTTTCCGCGCGCCAGATTGCGGGCGGCGAGCGAATTCACCTCACCCATACCGACAGCATTGGAGAAATCGAGATGGTGCAGGCTCCTGACCAACTCGGGATCGATCCGGCGGGCAAGGTTGAAGCCATAGGGCCGTTCGGGCATGATGTCGAAATAGTAGCGCCAGTCGACGAGATAGCGCGGGGTGATCGGCTGGAAGGCGGTCGGGTTGCCGTCGCGTCCGTCGGTGAGCAGATCGACACGGACGCCGTGGCGCAGCGTGTAGAACTCACGGACCTGGCTGTGTCCATAGCGGAAAGCCGCGGCGGCGAATTCCACCGGAATGAAGACATTGCGCAACCGTCCATCCCGGTCACGAAAGCCGTCGGGGAAAAAGAAATCGCGCCCATGCCGCAACAGGTTCGCCGTATGCCGGGGGCCGATCAGGCGGGGCAGAAAATCGTCCAGGATCAACCGGTGGTAATAGTAGATCACATGGTCTTTGGCCTTCTGGAAGACCTTGAGCTTGATGTCGCTGGGGAGCGAATCGGCAAGCTCATGCGTGTCGCAATGTGGGCCAAGGTGACAGAAGGCGGCGCGCTCCCGGCCGAATTCGCGTTCGACGAGGATATCGACCGTCCGGTTATGGAAGGCGACGAAGGCGGCATGAAGCTGGGACAGGATGATGTTCTCGTCATTCCGCGGATCGCCGAGAAGCGCGACGGCCTGCCCGCCTGCCGGCCCCTCGTAACGGGATGAGTTGGTTCTGAAAAGATCGAAGCGCAGCAGATTGTTCTCGGCGCCGATAGCTTGTCCGACGCGGAGATAGGGCAGGCTGTACAGATGGGGGGTGCGCGCCGGGCCGCCGCCATAGACGCTGTCGAGGTCCAGATCGGGCGTGCGCGCGTTTTGAAGCTCGTAATCGCCATGGATCGCGTGGCCAAGATCGGTCGTGGTGTCGAGCGTGATGTCATGGTCGATGAACTGGCCGAAATAGGTGTAGCCAGCCGGCATTTCGCTGTCGCCAGCAGGATCGTCGGGATCGTTCTCCTCGAGCATGGAGCGGCCGAGCGCTTTCAGCGCCGGGTAAGACGGACCGGGATAATCGGCCGCCGGAAACATACGGCCGAACCCGTCGCTCTTCTCCGAAGCATAGACGGGCGCCGGCGGGCCGTAATCGGGGCCGGCGTCATGGCCGGGGCGCAGCGCGCGCTCCTCGTGCTCGGCATGCTCCTCATGAGCCTCGTGGTCGTTGTAAGGCTCCTCGTCGAAGACCTCTCTTCTCGGCGGCCGGGGAACGTCATGGTCATAGCCGGGCAGCTCGTCGTGGAAGTCGTGCGCGAAATAATGCGGCCGGTGCTCAGGCATGGGCGGCCAGCCGACGCGCGGAGCAAAGCGGGACACGTAAGGCGGGCCTTCGCCTGGCACGTTGAACAGGCCGCTGTCATTGGCGCTGATATCCGGCTCGCCTGCGCGTGCCGGGGTGAAGGCGACGGCGAAGCCGCACAAAGCGGCGGCAAGCGTGATGCGGCTGACCGGGGGGAAAAAGCGCTTGAGAGAACGCAAAGGCAGGAATGGGTACGCGGGATAACTCATGGAACGCACTCCTAAACTTTTGGTGAGTTTCGCGCGTTGGAATTAATGAAAAGTTGCAATATTCGAGTTTTAGTTAAAATCGCTGTTCTAGGTGCCGGGACGGATTCCACAGCGCTCTGATGCGTGCCTTCGCCGATTGACCGGCGCTCTTCCACAGCCGGTTTCCGCAGCATTGTAGCGATTCCCGTAATGCTACGTATCGGCGCGACCTCTTAGCTCAATTCGGTTGATCTAGGTCAACGCAAGCTAAACCCCTCACGATCATAACCAATCCAGGGGTCCCAAGCTCCCGCGCGGGATAGCTATGCCGAGACGAGGTCGCTCAATGAATGAAGCACCGATGAAAGACGAATTCGCCGCCCTGTCAGACATTCTCGCAATCATCGCCTCAGCGGGCGCGCTGTTGCTGGGTATCACGCTGTCGATGAAGACGGACGACAGCGTGATGGCCTTCCATGCGCTGATCTTTGCGGCGGCGAGCGCTGCGGCGTTGCTCTTTCTCCTGAATCAGAGCTTCAGCACCGGCACGCTGGCGGGGCGCCATTATGTGCCTGACACCCGGCCCTATAACGACAATGTCATCAAGGCCGGCGTCATAGCGACGGTGTTCTGGGGCATCGCCGGCTTTCTGGTCGGCGACTATCTTGCCTGGGAGCTCGCCTATCCGGCGCTCAATCTGGATCTGCCCTGGACCAACTTCGGCCGGCTGCGGCCGCTGCATACCTCGGCCGTGATCTTCGCCTTCGGCGGCAATGCGCTGATCGCCAGCTCGTTCTATGTCGTGCAGCGCACCTCGAAGGCGCGTCTCGCCGGCCGCTGGGCGCCCTGGTTCGTGTTCTGGGGCTACAATCTCTTCATCGTCATCGCCGGGACAGGCTATCTGCTCGGCGTCACGCAGTCCAAGGAATATGCCGAGCCCGAATGGTATGCCGATCTCTGGCTGACCATCGTCTGGGTGACCTATCTGCTCGTCTTCCTCGGCACTCTCGCGCGCCGGAAAGAGCCGCACATCTATGTGGCGAACTGGTTCTATCTCGCCTTCATCGTCACCATCGCGATGCTGCACATCGTCAACAATGCGGCGATCCCCGTCTCGTTCTTCGGTACCAAGAGCTACATCGCCTATTCCGGCGTCCAGGATGCGATGACGCAGTGGTGGTACGGCCACAATGCGGTCGGCTTCTTCCTGACAGCCGGCTTCCTCGGCATGATGTACTACTTCATCCCGAAGCGCGCCGAGCGGCCAGTCTACTCCTACAAGCTCTCGATCGTTCACTTCTGGTCGCTGATCTTCCTCTATATCTGGGCCGGTCCGCACCATCTGCATTACACCGCGCTGCCCGATTGGGCGCAGACGCTCGGTATGACCTTCTCCGTCATGCTGTGGATGCCCTCATGGGGCGGCATGATCAACGGCCTGATGACCCTTTCGGGCGCCTGGGACAAGCTGCGCACCGACCCGGTGATCCGCTTCCTGGTGGTGTCCGTCGCCTTCTACGGCATGTCGACCTTCGAGGGTCCGCTCATGAGCGTGAAGGCCGTCAACTCGCTCTCGCACTACACCGACTGGACCATCGGCCATGTGCATTCCGGCGCCTTGGGGTGGGTCGCGATGATCTCCTTCGGCGCGGTTTATTGCCTGGTTCCGTGGCTGTGGAAGCGCAAGGAGGTCTATTCGCTGAGGCTGGTCGAATGGCACTTCTGGGTCGCGACCCTCGGCATCCTGCTCTACATCACCGCCATGTGGGTATCGGGCATC
This sequence comes from uncultured Alphaproteobacteria bacterium, assembly GCA_963798805.1. GTDB lineage: Bacteria > Pseudomonadota > Alphaproteobacteria > Rhizobiales > Rhodomicrobiaceae > CAVZCK01. Next base: position 189,989 of record CAWCVC010000005.1, on the reverse strand, counting down.
ACGCAGGGTCTGATGTGGCGTGCCTATGACAGCCTCGGCTTCCTGCAATATTCCTTCGTCGAGACCGTCGAGGCCATGCACCCCTATTACATGATCCGTGCCATTGGCGGCGTGCTCTTCGTCATCGGCTCTTTGATCATGGCCTACAATTTGTGGATGACGGCGCGCGGCGCGGTCGCCGGAATCGGGGAGCCCGCCGAGCGGCGGGACCTGGGCGAAGCGCGGCCGGTGCCGGCAGAATAGGGGGCTGAGACATGAAATTCTCGCACGCATTCCTCGAGAAGCACTCGCTGGTGCTGCTGATCGCCATCCTGCTGGTGGTGTCGGTCGGCGGATTGTTCGAGATCGCGCCGCTGTTCTGGATCGGCTCGACGATCGAGAAGGTGCAGGGCATGCGGCCCTATACGCCGCTCGAACTTGCCGGCCGGGACATCTATGTCCGCGAGGGCTGCTATCTCTGCCACAGCCAGATGATCCGCGACCTGCGCGACGAGGTGGAGCGCTACGGCCATTACAGCCTCGCCGCCGAGAGTATGTACGACCATCCGTTTCAGTGGGGATCCAAGCGGACGGGGCCGGACCTTGCCCGCGTCGGCGGCAAATATTCCGATGATTGGCATGTGGCGCACCTGACGGACCCGCGCAGCGTCGTGCCGGAATCGGTTATGCCGGGCTACCCCTTCCTCGGCAAGCGCGCGCTCGACTATCACGACATCGCCGCCCGGCTCGAGACCAACCGCGAGGTCGGCGTTCCGTATACGGATGACATGATCAAGGACGCCAAGGCCGATCTCGAGGCCCAGGCGGTGGCCGAGTTCGAACGGAGCGGCGGACCTGCAAAAGCGCTATCCGAAGGCGCAGGTGCGCACCTTCGACGGCGATCCGAACAAGATCACCGAGCTCGATGCGCTCGTCGCCTATCTGCAAATGCTCGGCACGCTAGTCGATTTCACCAAGTTCGATGCCGAAGGGCCCAATCTGAGGTAGCCGCCGATGACCTACGACGAGATCAGAAGCTTTGCAGGCGTGGGCGGGCTCTTGCTCTTCATGGCTCTATTCGCGGCGGTGCTGATCTACACCTTCTGGCCCGGCAATAAGAAGAGCTTCGAGGAAGCGCGGAACATTCCTTTGGAAGACGATCCGGATGATAGCGCATTGAGAGGCGAAAATGGCCGCTAATACCGAAATCGACGACGTCACCGGCATCGAAACGACCGGCCACGAGTGGGACGGCATCAAAGAGCTGAACAAGCCGCTGCCGAAGTGGTGGCTCTACGTCTTCTACGCCTGCATCATCTGGTCGATCGGTTACTGGATCGCCTATCCGGCCTGGCCGCTGGTGTCTGGCTATACCAAGGGCGTGCTCGGCTACAGCCAGCGACGTCAGGTGATGCAGAACATCGAAGCCGCCCACGCGGCGCAGGCAAAGTTCAACGACGCGATCTCGAAGGACTCGCTTGCCGGGATCGTGGCCTCGCCGGATCTGTTGCAGTTCGCCATCGCCGGCGGCCGTGCCGCTTTCGGCGACAATTGCGCGCCCTGTCATGGACGCGGCGCCCAGGGCGGCAAGGGTTTCCCCAACCTCAACGATGACGACTGGCTGTGGGGCGGCTCGCTCGACGCTATCCATCAGACGATTCAGTATGGCATCCGCGGCACCTCCGATCAGACGCGGGTGAGCGCCATGCCGCGCTTCGGTCTCGACCAGCTTCTCAAGCCGGAGCAGATCTCGGATGCTGCCGACTACGTCAGGTCGCTCTCCGGGCTGAAGCACGATGCTGCGGCGGCAGAGCGGGGCAAGGCGGTGTTCGCCGAGAATTGCGTTGCCTGCCATGGCGATAACGGCAAGGGCAATCAGGAACTCGGCGCTCCCAATCTGACGGATGCGATCTGGCTGTACGGCTCGTCGAAAGCCGATATCGTCAAGAGCATCGAAACCGGCCGCGGCGGCGTCATGCCGACCTGGGCTGGACGACTCGACGAGAATACGATCAAAAAGCTGACGGTTTACGTCCACTCGCTGGGCGGCGGGCAGTAAAGCCTGTCGTCACTGTTTGGTCTCTTTGCGAAGGGACGCCGTCATGGCCTGTGAATGCGGTACGCATTATGCGCAGGCTATGATGGCGCAATTGTCCATGACGACAATGCATCAGACATTTACGGTCGCCGAGGCGGCGCCTGGCATTCAGCAGTCGGACGTCGAGGCGGTCAACGCCAAGGTCAACCGGCCCCTCTATGCCGGGCGGGAGCCGATCTATCCGAAGCGGGCGCGGGGCAAGTTCCGCCGCATCAAATGGGGCGTGATGGCGGTGACGTTGGGCATTTACTATCTGCTGCCCTGGCTGCGCTGGGACCGCGGGCCGAACCTGCCGAATCAGGCCTTCCTCCTCGATTTCGCGCATCAGCGGCTCTATCTCTTCGGCGTCGAGATCTGGGCGCAGGAGCTTTATTTCATCACCGGCCTCTTGATCCTCAGCGCGCTGGCGCTGTTCCTGGTCACCGCGGTGGCGGGGCGGGTCTGGTGCGGCTACACCTGTCCGCAGACCGTGTGGACAGATCTGATGATTGCGGTCGAGCGCTTCTGGCAGGGGGACCGCAATGCGCGGATGCGGCTCGCCAAGTCACCGTGGACGGCTGAGAAGATCTGGAAGATGGGCGCCACGCATTTGAGCTGGCTTCTGATCGGCGTGGCGACCGGCGGCGCCTTCGTCTTCTATTTCCGCGACGCGCCGACCCTTGCGCATGAGTTTCTCACCTTCGATGCGCCGTTCATCGCCTATCTGTTTCTCGGCATCTTCGCCGGGACCACCTATGTTCTCGGCGGCCTCGCCCGCGAGCAGGTGTGCACCTATATGTGCCCGTGGCCGCGCATTCAGGGGGCCATGTTCGACGCCGACAGCCTGCTGATCACCTATCGTGGCTTTCGCGGTGAGCCGCGCGGGCCGCATAAGAAGGGCGAGAGCTGGGAAGGCCGGGGCGACTGCATCGACTGCAAGCAATGTGTCGCCGTCTGCCCGATGGGCATCGACATCCGCCATGGTCCGCAGCTCGAATGCATCCAATGTGCGCTATGCATCGATGCCTGCGACGAGATCATGGACAAGGTCGGCCGGCCGCGCAAACTCATCGCCTACGACACCTACCGCAATCTCGAAGCCGAGGGCCATGGCGACCGCGCGCCGATCCGGCTGATCCGGCCGCGCACCATTCTTTACGCCTCGGCGCTGGCGGTGGTCGCGATCATCATGCTGTTCGGTCTCTCCGCCAAGACCGTGCTGGACGTGAACGTGCAGGCCGACCGCAATCCGCTCTTCGTGACGCTGTCCGACGGCAGCATCCGCAACAGCTACACGGTGCGGATTCTCAATAAGCTCTATGAGACGCACGATTACGGGTTGAGCGTCGAGGGCTTGCCGAAGGCGCGGCTCTCGATCCTCGGTATGGAAAATGATGAGCATCCGCGCATCCCGGTTGGCTCGGATGATGTGCGGAGCCTGAAGGTCTTCATCACCCTGCCGCGCGATTCGGTGCAGGCGATCGGCGCCAGCGAGATTGCGTTCGAGCTGGTCGTGCATGATCTGTCGAACGGCAGCGAAACGGAACGCAAAACCATATTCAGAGGACCGGGCAAATGAGCGCCACGGCTCGGAAAGAATTCACCGGACGCCACCTTCTCTTGATCCTCGCCGGCTTCTTCGGGGTGATGTTTGCGGTCAATGGTGTCTTCGTCTACTTCGCCCTGTCCACTTTCAGCGGCGTCGACGATCCGACCGCCTATCAGGATGGCCTTAACTACAACAAGCGCATCGCCGAGGAGCGCCAGCAAGAGGCGCTCGGCTGGTCGCATCGGGTCTCGGTGGACAAGAGTGGCAAGGTCATGCTGGCCATGACGAACGCAAAGGGCGAGCCGGTCGCCGGCCTTGCCGTGTCCGGACGGATCAGCCGCCCGGTCGAGGGAAACGCGCTCGTGCCGCTGGTCCTGAGAGAGGCAGAGACTGGCGTTTACAGCGCCAATGCCGGCGCGCTTGAAGCAGGCAACTGGATCGTCTCGCTTAAAGCAACGAAAACCCGCCCGGGAGGCGAGCCGGCGATCTACCGCATCAAGGAGCGCTTATGGCTCAAGCCGAATTCATAGATCACGATGATTTTGGATTGGATCAATCCAAAATCAGGACAGTGATCGATTTAAAAGAGCGGGATGCGAGCGGAAAACCGGTTCCCACTTTTCCTCATCCCGCTCTAGCGCCGGGGATCTCCGCGCGCGCTTCGGAGGAAGAGGGTGCGGCGGGGCTGAAGCCGGTGACGCTGACCGTCGAGAACATGCATTGCGGCGGCTGCATGCGGAAGGTCGAACGCGCCTTGATGGCGACGCCCGGTGTCGCTTCCGCCCGAGCCCATCTGTCGGCCAGGCGCGTTGCCGTCAGCTACGATGCGAGCCGGACGGATACGGACGCGCTCGTCGCCGCGCTCGGCGCCTGGGGCTTCACTGCGGCGGAGCTTGTCGCCGACACCTCAGATGCGGATGAAAAGCGCAATCGCGATTTCCTCGCCCGGCTGGCCGTTGCTGGCTTTGCCGCCGCCAATGTCATGCTGCTGTCGGTCTCCGTCTGGGCGGCGGGTGCGACGGGCATGGAGCCGGCGACGCGCAGCCTGTTCCACTGGCTCTCGGCGCTGATCGCGCTGCCGGCGGTCGCCTATGCCGGCCAGCCCTTCTTCCGCTCGGCGGCGCAGGCCCTCAAGGGCCTCCGGCTCAATATGGATGTGCCGATCTCGCTCGCCATTCTGCTGTCGGCGGGGATGAGCCTGTTTCAGACCATGCGCGGCGGTCAGGATGTCTATTTCGACGCCTGCATCACGCTGCTGTTCTTCCTGCTGGTCGGGCGCTATCTCGACCAGCGCATGCGCACCCGGGCGCGCGGCGCAGCGCAGAACCTGCTGAAGATGCGTGCCCGTTGGGCGATGATGCTTCAGCCAGACGGCACGGCCGAGCGGATCGCCTCGGCGGCGCTGGTGCCCGGAATGCAGGTCTCGGTCGCTGCCGGCGAGCGCTTTCCCGCTGATGGCACCGTCTCGCGCGGTGCGTCGGAGGCCGATGAAAGCCTGCTGACCGGCGAAAGCGCGCCGCGCCGGTTGCAGCCGGGCGCCGAGGTGTTTGCCGGGACCGTCAATCTCGGCGCGCCGGTCGTCTTCGACGTTGCCAAGACGGAAGGCGACACGCTGCTCGCCGAGTTGACCCGGCTGATGGAAGCGGCCGAGCAGGCACGCGGGCGCTATGTCCGCCTGGCCGACCGCGCCTCGCAGCTTTACGCGCCGGCCGTGCATATTCTTGCGGCGGCGGCATTCCTCGGCTGGCTGATCGCGGACGTGGGCTGGGAAGTCTCCCTCATGACGGCCATCGCCGTTCTCATCATCACCTGCCCCTGTGCGCTGGCGCTGGCCGTGCCGGCGGTTCAGGTCGCCGCAGCCGACCGGCTGTTCGCCAAGGGCGTGCTGGTCAAGGCGCCCGACGGACTGGAGCGGCTGTCGGAAGTCGACACCATCATCTTCGACAAGACGGGGACGCTCACCCACGGCCAGCCGACTCTGCTCGGCGCCGAGGCGATCGACGACAAGACGTTGAAGGCCGCCGCTCAGCTTGCTGTGGCGAGCCGGCATCCCTATGCGGTCGCCCTGGCGGCGGCGGCGAAGGCGCGCTTCGGCACGGTCGCGCCGCTCGCAGGCATCATCGAGGAGCCCGGCTGCGGCCTTCGCGCCGAGACGGCGGAGGGCGAGGTCCGGCTCGGCTCGGCCGAATGGTGCGGGGCGTCGGACGAAACCTCCGCGCCCGCCTCGCTCTATTACGCCGCGCCCGGCCGTCCGGTGGCCAGCTTCACCTTCGCCGACACGCTCAGGCTGGACGCCGCTGCCGTCATCGGCGAGTTGATGGCTGCAGGCTTCCGGATCGAGATCATGTCCGGCGACCGCGCTGAGGCCGTCGAGCCTATCGCCCGCGAGATCGGCGTCGGCGAGTGGCGGGCGCGCATGAAGCCGCAGGAGAAGATCGCGCATCTCCACGAGTTGGCCGCCGCTGGACGCAAGGTGCTGATGGTCGGCGACGGTCTCAACGACGCGCCGGCGCTGGCCGCCGCTCATGCCTCGCTGGCGCCGTCATCCGCCGCGGACATCAGCCAGATGGCATCGGACGCGGTGTTTCGCGGCGCCGCCCTGCGGCCGGTCATCGATCTGCTTGCCACCGCGCGCCGGGCTCAGCGCATGGCATTTCAGAATTTCGGCATCGCTGGCGTTTACAATCTGGTCTTCATTCCCGTGGCCGCCGCCGGTCTGGTCACGCCGCTGATCGCGGCCGTCGCCATGTCGACCTCGTCGATCCTCGTCACCACGAATGCCTTGCGCCTGCGCACGATGAGGCTAAAACTGTCGGCATGAGCGCTCTCGCCTGGCTCATTCCCGCCGCGCTGTTCCTGGGTCTCCTCGGCCTTGCCGCTTTTCTCTGGGCGCTTCGCTCGGGCCAGTTCGAGGATCTGGAGGGAGCAGCCTACCGGGCGCTCGAGGATGACGACGAGGACACGCCTCCGGCGGAAGGGGGGCGTCAAAACACGCGGTCGGGGACGGCGCGGCAATAATAACCGCTATAACACGGGGCTGGGCGCGCTATTTCCTGTCGAGCACATCCCGATAAGCGTGCCAGCTTGCGTGACCGATCAGCGGGAAGATCACGATCAGCCCAACGCAAAGCGTCGCCAGCCCGATGGCGACGAAGCCGGCAATCAGCGCAGCCCACAGCGCCATGGGCCGGATATTCAGCATCGTTGCGCGAAGGCTGGTGAAGATCGCCGTCGTCACGCCTACCGGACGCGCCAGCAGCATCGGTGCCGAAACCACACAGATCGCAAACACCAGCGAGGCGAGAACCGCTCCGACCGCGGTGCCGACCACAAGCAGCGTTACGCCCTGCCAGTTGAAGAGCAGATGCGGGACGAATTCGTCGATCGGCGGGAAAGGCCGGCTGCCGAAGAACAGCATGAACAGCAAAAGCGCAAGCTGGACCCAGATCATGTAGATCAGAAGCAATGTCAGGCCGAGCAGCGATAGCTGGCCGCGCGCTTCCATCCCGGCGGTCACGATGTCCCGCGCCCGGATCGGCATGCCGGCTTCGCGGCGTCTGCTGGCTTCATAGAGGCCGACCGCGAGAATCGGACCGATCAGCAAGAAGCCGCCGGCAAGCGCCAGAATCAGCGCCTGCAACCCGACGGTGGCGAGCCCGAACCAGAAGCAGACGGCGATCACTGCGAAGACCGCGCCATAACCTAGGCTGATATACGGGGTCGCCAGAAGGTCGGACCAGCCGGCGCCGAGCCAGCGCCACGGCGCTTCCGTATCGACGCGCGCAATGTGGATCGTGTCGTGAACGACGATCCCGCTCGGCTTAACCGCCGTCAGAGAAATGTCGTAGGCCTGATTTTGCTTGTCGCTCATGCAGCCCTCAGTTCAAGATGCGGCGCCGCTCATACATTCATCGATACCTTGCCAGCGCTCCAGCAGCGTTACTCCCAGATTTGCATTATAGCCGCGTGCAATCCCTAAAGCTTGACGCAGGTCAAGATATTTGTCTGACGCGCCGGTCTCTGGTGATCTTGATGGAAATCAACGTGTAGCGCCGCCGTGCCCTTTATCTTTTACCCATATCAGCGAGAAAGGGCAGAAGCGGATGTATAAGACGATTTTCACCTACTTGCCGTCAGCGGAGTCTGCCGGATTGCTCTCGGAGGTGGGCGCCTATCTCGCGGAGAAATGCCGGGCTCATCTGATCGGTGCGCATAATTCAGCGCGGATCACCCTCTATGGCGGCATTCCGGACGAATATCTCGCCGCGCACAATGCACGCCAGCGCGAGGAGGCCGAAGCGGTCCGGCAAAGCTTCGAGGCGGCGGCGAGCCCGAGAGGCATCTCGCATGAATGGCGCCACAAGGCGATGAAGGACACCGACGCCTTCGACGATATCGTCGCTGCGGCGCGGACCGCCGATCTGATCGTTGCCGGCGGGAAGGGGCAGGAAGACCCCCTAGGCCGATGGTACGATCTGCCGATCCGGCTCGTGCTGGAGACCGGCCGTCCGACATTGCTGATTCCCGCCGACGGCAAATTCGCCACGATCGGTGAACGGATCACCGTGGCCTGGAACCATAAGCGCGAAAGCGCGCGCGCGGCATTCGATGCGTTGCCGCTGCTCAAAACCGCGAACTCGGTCCGTATCCTTGCGGTCAACTCTGCGGAGGACGGAGTTAATGGTCCGTCCGAGGTGCTCGCGACGACGCTGGCGCGGCACGGCGTCAATGTCGAGCCCGCAGTCTCGAATACGACCGAACGGTCCGAAGGCGAAGAGCTTCTTGCCGAGGTCGAGCGCACGAAGAGCGATATGCTCGTCATGGGATGCTATGGTCATTCGCGGCTGAGAGAAACGGTGCTCGGCGGAGCGACGAGATACGTCCTGAAGCATTTGACGAAGCCGGTCCTGCTGTCGCACTGAGCAAACAGGAGCTTCTGCTGGGTTGCAGGCACGACGCCTCCCGCGGGCGCAGGCGTGAGTTAGCGCATCGGACCGAAAAGTGCGAAGCGGTTTTCGGACAAATCCGATGCCAAAACAAACAGCTAGTGTCTCCGAATTGCCGACCAATTTGCCGCAACCACTTCCGGCAATTCGGAGACAAAGGGACACTAGCAAACTCAATGCTTTAGTGTGGCTTATGTCTCGCAATTGCCTTGCCGAGGCCGCTGTGAAAGGGGAAGGCAATTGCGAGACGCCACACTAAGCAGGTTTGTCCGGCCTGGCCAACAGATGCCGGTTGTGATTCTGTCTTTCCAATGATTCGCGGGGTAAGACATGGCTGGCAAATCGCCGGTGGCGGCGACGGACGAGCAGAAAACGGCGCTGAAAGCTTTAGCTGGCGGTGCGGATCGCGCCGAGGCGGATCGGGCGCGCGCTATTCTGCTAACGCTTGATGGCTGGACCAGCAGCCGGATCGCGCAGGCATTTGGGGTGCGCGAGGATACGGTTCGGCTTTGGCGCAGCGACTTCATGCGCGGCGGGATCGATGCGCTGAAGGCGAGCGTTGCTTCGGGACCAATGCCGTTGAAGGCGCAGGCCGCGCTGAGAGTCGCCGGACCACTTCTGTCGCAGCCGGTGGCGGACCGAACGAACTGGACGCTTGCCCGTCTTGCCGATGAGATTGCAGCCCGGGAAAACATCTCGATCTCTCGCTCGCAACTCTCCAAAGTGTTGCGCAAAAAAGGGGATTCCGTTTTCGGCGACCACGACACACACTGAAGGGCCGCCAGATCGCGAACGAGATTGATCGTGTCGGTCTGCGGCTCAAGCTGCGCAAAGCCCAGGCTGAGGCCGGCGATATCGTTCTCCTGTTCGCCGACGAAAGCGAGGCGCTGACGCATCCCTATTTGGCGCGAGCCTGGGCTAAGCGTGGCGCCGATCTCCGCGTGCCGGCCCCTGGACAATCCAAGAAAGTCGCCATGATGGGCGCGCTTGACTGGTTGGGCCGCAGGTTGATCGTCGCCACCTCCCGCAGCAAGCGCAGCACCGACTTCATTGCCTTGCTGCAAACCCTCGATTTTCTCTACGGCCCCAAGCCTGGAATTCCGAGCAAGCCCGTCGTGATCGTGCTCGACAACGGCCCAATCCATACCAGCAAGGCAACGCGGGCGGCACTTGCTGCCCGCGAGCATTGGCTCACCGTCGAATGGCTGCCCAAATATGCGCCCGAACTCAACGACATCGAGGTTGTCTGGCATGATCTCAAAGCCCATCATCTCGCGCACCAGACTTTCACCGATGCTGAAACCCTCGATGCCGCTATCCACCAAGCCGTCGTGGCCTTGAACGCAGAACGAGGTCGCGATCCGTTGGGCAACCAGAGAATCTCTGCTTAGAGCGGCGTTTCCGTTTCCGAATAAAAGTCCGCCCTCTAGCGGAAGGCCGCCGATCAGTCCGTATCTTTTTTCGCCAACTCGGCGGTGATCCGCGCGACATAGTCGTTGAAAGCGCCGCGAATATGATCTCGCAGGGCTTTCGTCGCCCCTTCGACATCTCCCGCCTGAACGGCCGAGGCGATCGCCTTGTGGCCGTCCAGCGAGCGCCAGTTCTGCGCCTCGGGAGACAGCCGGTTGCGGAAGGCTTGCACGCGCAGCGCAATGATGTTGTAGGCCGATTGAATAAAGGCGTTTTGGGCGGCTTCGATAAGGGCGGAATGAAAGTCGCCGTCGTAGCGGCGGTAGGCGATCGGGTCCCTGTCCCTGGCCGCGCGGGTCATTCCGGCGATGATCTCGTCGATGTCGTGCCTCAGCCGCTCGCCCCCGTCCCGGAGCGCAAAGCGCAGTGAGTTCACCTCCAGGATCTCGCGCAGCTCGGAGAGCTGGCGCAGTTGATCCGTGGTCATCTGGAATACGAAAGTGCCGCGCTGCGGCTGGATTTCGACCAGCCCCTCGTTCTTCAGTTGCAGGAAGGCTTCGCGCACGGGTGTCTTGCTGACGCCGAGTTCGGTCGCGAGTGCGATTTCTGAAAGGGCTTCGCCGAATTCGAACTGGCCTCCGACGATCCGCGCGCGAATTGCGTCGGCGGCTTGCTCCGTTAAAGTCTTTTGACGTTTGATCGGCCCCAAAGATGCCACTTGTCCCTCAGTATGTGATCTGATATCTTAGATTTTGTTATTAAGTAGTTGAGGCTTGCAAGATTTATAATACTGTCATCTTTCGGCGAAAATCATCCATATTTTGTGCAAACAAGATTCTGTTTGCCTGCGCATAGAAGCACTTACTTCTAAATTTCAAAAATGCTCAGGAAATATCCGGCCCGGCGGGAAATCCTGGTCGGGCGGTTGCCCTGCATGTTTTATACTGAATTGCATGCGAATTGGCTTGCGCGTCGCGGAAGACCTGCGTTTTTCCCGGGCTTTCCGGTCGTGGGATCGCATTTGAGACAAAGCGCCGCAAAGCCGATATAAATTCTGTAATGTTGAAACTCAGCCCGCAGTCGCCATGACCGAATCTGACGACCGCCCGACGCCCGAAGCGCTCTTGGAGGAGGTCAACCGGGAGCGGCGCGGGAAGCTGAAAATCTTCCTGGGGGCCTATCCGGGCGTAGGCAAGACCTATGCCATGCTGCAGGCTGCCCAGGCTCATCTCGCCGAGGGCATGGATGTCGTCGTCGGGGTGGTGGAGACGCATGGCCGCGTCGAGACCGAGGCGCTGCTGCGCGGCCTCGAAATCATGCCTCGCAAGCAGATTTATTATCGCGGGCGCTATTTCGGCGAAATGGATGTCGATGCCGTTCTGAAGCGCAAGCCGCGGCTGGCGCTCGTCGACGAGCTCGCACACAGCAACATCCCGGGCAGCCGGCGGGAGAAGCGCTATCAGGACGTGGAAGACCTGCTCGCCGCGGGCATCGACGTCTATACGACGCTCAATATTCAGCACATCGAAAGCCTCAACGACGTCGTCGCGAGGATTTCGCGCATCCAGGTGCGCGAGACGCTGCCCGACAAGGTGCTCGAGCTGGCGAGCGAAATAGAGCTGATCGATCTGCCGCCCGACGATCTCGTTCAGCGTCTGCGTCAGGGCAAGGTCTATATGCCCGAGCAGGCCGGGCGGGCGATCACGCATTTCTTCAGCAAAGGCAATCTGACGGCCTTGCGCGAGCTTGCCATGCGCATCGCGGCCGAGCGGGTCGACGCGCAGATGGTCAACTATATGCGCGCGCACGCCATTCCGGGGCCATGGCCGGCGCAGGACCGACTACTCGTCTGCCTGAATGAGTTGGCGGTCGCCAAGCGCCTGGTGCGGACGGCGCGGCGCATGGCCGAGCGGCAGCGGATTCCCTGGATCGCGCTTTATGTCCGCACGCCTCATTACGAAAGTCTGTCCGAGGCGGCGAAGGACCGTATCGCCGAGGCGATGCGCCTCGCCGAAAGGCTGGAAGGCGAGGTTGTCACCATCCATTGCGAGGCGCGGGTTGCGGAAGAGATCATCGCCTATGCGCTGAAGCGGAATGTCACACGCCTCCTGGTCGGCCGGCAGCGTCCCAGGCGCTGGACCGGCTGGTTCCGCGAGACCGTGGCGCAGCAGCTCCTGCGCAAGGCGACGCAATTCGAGCTGACCATCGTCTCACCCGACGACGACGAGGCCAAACGCGACATCATCAGCGGTGGCGTGCTGGCGGCGCTCGGCGATTGGAACGGCTATGCGCTGGCGACGTTGGGCATCGCTCTTGCGTCGACGCTGGCCTATGGCGTGTCGTTCTTCTTGCCGCTGCCGAATGTCTCGCTCATCCTGATGACTGCCGTCATTCTGATCGCGATCTATTTCGGGCGCGGTCCGTCGATCTTTGCCAGCATTTTGAGCTTTTTCGCCTACAACATCTTTTTCACCAAGCCCTATTACAATTTCTCCGGCTTCCGGCGTGACGATCTCTTGACGATCGTCTTCTTCCTTCTGGTCTCGGTCGTTGTCGGCAATCTTGCCGCGCGGCTCAAATTCCAGATTCAGGCGATGCGGCTCTCGGCGCAGCGCACCGCGAATCTCTATGAGTTCAGCCGCAAGATCGCGGCGGCCGCGGCTCTGGAGGATGTGCTCTGGGCCGCGGTTCACCATGTCGCCGCAACCTTGCAATGTAGCTCGCTGGTGCTTCTGCCGCAAAAAGACCGCCGGCTTCAGATCGAGGCCGGCTACCCGCCCGAGGACCAGCTTGCGCTGAAGGATTGGGGCGCGGCGGAGTGGGCCTGGGAACATGGCAGTCCAGCGGGCTGGAAGTCGGAAACGCTGCCCTCGGCCGACTGGCTGTTTCTGCCGATGAAGACGCGGCGCGGCGTTGTCGGGCTGCTCGGCGTGTCCTTCAAGGAGCGGCAGCGCCCGCTTGCGCCCGATCAGTGGCGGCTGCTCGAAGCGCTGGTGGACCAGGTCGCCGTGGCGGTCGAGCGGACCAACCTGGCGTCGGATATCGAGGATGCACGGCTCCTCACCGAGACCGAGCAGCTCCGCTCGGCGCTGCTTTCCTCCGTCTCGCATGATCTGCGCACGCCGCTCGTCTCGATACTGGGTTCGGCAACCACGCTCGCAACGGTCGAAAACCTAGACCAGGGGAACCGCAAGGAGCTGGTGAACACCATTCTCGACGAAAGCGAGCGCCTCAACCGCTTCGTGCAGAACCTGCTCGACATGACGCGGCTCGGCTACGGCGCCTTGGAGCCGAAGCGAGAGTGGTCGGATTTGCGCGAGATAGCCGGGCGGGCAATGAAGCAGTTCAGCAAGACGGTCGGGGACCGCGAGGTGGCGCTTGACATTCCGGCGTCGTTGCCGCTCATCCATGTCGACCCGGTTCTGATGGAGCAGGTTCTGGTCAATATTCTCGACAACGCGCTGAAATACACGGCGCGTGACGGCAAAATCGCCCTGCAGGCGATCAGGAAGGATGGCGATCTGATCATTCGTATCAGCGACAATGGGGTCGGCATCCCGCCGGAGGCTCGCAATGCCGTTTTCGACATCTTCTACCGGGTCCGCGCGAAAGACGCTCAGATTGCGGGCACTGGGCTCGGGCTCTCGATCTGCCGGGGGATCATCGAGGCGCATGGCGGACGGATCCTGGCCAAGGACGGACCGAAGAACAAGGGCACAACGATCGAGATCACGCTGCCCTTCACCGAGGCGCCGACGATTCCCGTCGGCGACAGCGATGAGCAGCTCAGCGAGGAGGTTGGCGTCAATTGATGACGAAGCGTATTCTGGTCGTCGATGACGAGCCTCAGATCAGAAAATTTCTGCGCATCAGTCTCAGCGCGGAAGGCTACGACGTGGTCGAGGCGCCGCGCGGCGAGGACGGTATCTCGAAATGCGCGACTGTCCAGCCGAACCTCGTCATCCTCGATCTTGGCCTGCCTGATCTCGACGGCCAGCATGTGATCGGCCGTATTCGCGAATGGTCGGATGTGCCGATCATCGTGTTGTCGGTGCGGACCAAGGATCAGGAGAAGGTGACGGCGCTCGACAGCGGCGCCAATGATTACGTTACCAAGCCGTTCAGCATCGAGGAGCTGCTTGCCCGGGTTCGCGCGGCGCTGCGGGCGAAGGCGGATGCGGTGACGGCGGCGGCGGAACTCGTCGTCGGCGACTTGGTGGTCGACGTGCCGAGGCACAAGGTTCAGGTCAGCGGCCAGGATGTGAAGCTGACGCGCAAGGAATTCGACCTGTTGCGGATGCTGGCGCAGAACGCCGGGCGGATCGTGACCCACCGCCAGATCCTGCGCGAGGTCTGGGGACCGGCGCATGAGGACGATGTGCATTATCTGCGCATCTATATCGGCCATCTGCGCCAGAAGCTCGGTGACGATTCGGCCAATCCGAAGTTCATCGAGAGCGAGCCGGGGGTGGGCTACAGGCTGATCATGGAGGCGGCTTGAAACGCTCCGGGCGCCGTTCCGGGAAAGCGCATCGGGGAAGAGTAATTCTCGAATGCTGCGCGACTTTGTCCGCACGAGGATTGAAAATTAGAAAGCCGGCGCTGAGGCCGGCTTTCCTTATTTTTGGTGTTCCCGAACTATCATTTCATAGGTTCAAGCTCGCGCTCGGCACCGCCCCATTTATATTTGAAGGCCGCGGAGATGATGTCGATATCGCCGGTGCTCTCGGCTTCGAGCAGGGTACCTAGGCTGGACTCTGCCGTAATTGGCGCGTCTTTTACGAAGAGATGTGTATAGCCCACGTCGATGCTCGCATTCTCCCACAGCTTGTGACTCGCGCCGACGCTTAGCCAAAGGCGGTCGTTGTCTGGCAAAGCCACGGTGCGAGTTTTGTCGGAGATGGGCGAGAGTTCATAGCCAAGGCCCGTGCGAAAGGTCGTATCTGGGCTCCAGGCATATTCCAGGCCGGTGGAAAAAAACCAGCCATCATTGTAGTCCAGCGGAAAGACGTCGACGATTTGCCCGGCGCTATTCTTGAACTCGGCCTGCGCGCCAACGCGGCTCCAGTTGGTCCATTCGACAGTGCCGAGCAAGGCGAGACGGTCGGTCAGGTTGTGGCGAAAACTCCCTGTGACCATATCGGGAAGTGTGAGGTCCGCGGTCACGTTAGCACCGCCAGGAGCCAGACAGCCGAAAGGATTCGCGTCCGGCGGCGTTCCAGCCGCCAGATTCGACAAACCGAGGCCCGTGCAAGTTCCCTTGCCCTTCAGGTCAATGGCGGACCGATAACCGACGCCGATGCTTGTGCCCGGCGCCGGTTTCCAGATCACGCCCGCCGTAGCACCGAACCCCCAATCGTCAACTTTCGTGGTGCGTCCGTCGGATGTAACCGCCCCACCTGTAGCGAAGTTCGTAATATCGTCGGAATTGCTGCTGCGTAGCCGCAAATCGGCATACATGATCTGCACGCCGACGCCGACCGTGAGTTCCGGCGTGAATTTATATGCCAGGTTCGGATTGAAATTGATCGAGAAAATACGGGAGGTCGTGGCGATCGGAGTGCCCGCGAAATCCAGATTTTCCGGTTTTGTGGTGAAGCCATATTGGCTGTTGGTGGCAAGCCCAAAAAACAACTTATCGGACAGTTGATAGTTGGCGTAGCTTGCCGGCACGGCCGTGGGACGTCCTATATCGCCGCTATGCGTGTCAAGCCCGAAGACGCCGTCGAGGGCTGATGTGCCAGTCGACGTGATCTCCGTATGCGGTACCACCAGTGAAATGCTGGTTTCCGAGTTGATCCCCGGCGCCGCCGCAGCCGCGGCGGAATTCCAGAACATCGAACTCAGATCGTCACCCGCTGCCTCACCCGCGAAGGACATGCCCTGATAGTAGGATGACTGCTCGCGAACAGCAAAAGCCCCCGCCTGCGCCGCCATCGTGGCCGCAAAGCTCGCGGCGAAAAGCGCGGCCACGCTCACGCCGATCTGCAAACCCTTCCGCTGAAGGACACGCATGGTCATTGGTCTCCCCCTGGTCGCCGCTGCGCCCCTTTGCGCAGCTGGCATCCTTCCCGTCATATTGGACTTATTCATTGCCCAGCGTTCGACTTTACGCAAGCGTCATGCGCGGGCCGAAAAGCAGCGTAAATCGGGCGAAGTGGTGCCATTATGTCCAGCGCACAGTCGCAAGGAACAAGACGGAAAGCCCGAGCTAAATCTCTGGAATTACACTGTTTTTCGGTCGGTAATCCAAAGTATCAGCCTAGATCGCTGCTACGGACAGCGTCCGCCGACCCGTCGGAATTCATCCGCGAGCGCCATAAAATTCGGCCCCTTTGTTGCCGCAATGCTACAGAATTGGGCAGAGCCGATAGGCCGCCTGAAATCTGAGGTTGTGTGCGGCGGCGCCAGACTGTGCAAAAGACGGCAATTGGCGCTTGCGGCCTTTGCCGCTATCTTGCCGGTTGACCAAGGGGATGAGCAGGGGAATCGCATGGGCGTTTTGCGCGCAAGCACGATATTGACCTTGTTTCTGCTGGTGACATTGCCGCTGATGCCGCTGCAAGCGCTGTTCATCGCCTACAAACTCCCGCTCGCCCGCTATCTGCCCTGCTGGTACCACAGGGTCGTCTGCCGACTTTTAGGTGTCCGCGTACATCTGAGCGGCGCGCCGGTTGCGCCCGGACCGGTTCTGATCGCATCCAATCACATCTCCTGGCTCGACATTCCGGTGCTCAGCAGCGTCGCGCCATTGAGCTTCGTGGCGAAGCGCGAGGTCGCGAGCTGGCCGTTCATAAGCTGGCTTGCCAAGCTGCAGCGCACCATCTTCATCGACCGGACACGCCGCAGCGCCGTGGCCGAGACGCGGGCGCAAATCCTGGAGCGGCTTCACAATGATGAGCGGATCGTGCTGTTCGCCGAGGGCACGAGCAGCGACGGCAATCAGGTTCTGCCGTTCAAGAGTCCTCTCTTTGCCGCCATCGAGCCCGACGGCCTGAATGGCGATGGCTTTCAGCTTCAGACCTGCGCCATCGTCTATACGCATATTCACGGGCTGCCGATGAACCGGCAGCAGCGCCCGGCGATTGCCTGGTACGGCGACATGGACATGCTGAGCCATGCCTGGGGCGTGCTGAAGGGCGGCCCGCTCGATGTCCATGTGCGTTTCGGAGAACCGGTGTCGCTTAAAGCGGTTGGCGATCGCAAGAAGCTTGCGGTCCACGCCTATGACCGCGTGCGGGTCGATTTCTCCCAACTCTTGACGGCGCGTTCGCGAAGGTCGCATGGTGCCGCCGAGGCTCGCCAGCCGGCAAAACAGACCGCATAATCCGATGGGGACCTGAGAATTTTGGCCAAGAAAGTCCACATCAAGAGCTATGGCTGCCAGATGAACGCCTATGACAGCGTTCGTATGGCCGAGGCTCTGGCGCCGAATGGGTTCGCTGAGACGGAGGACATGGCCGAGGCCGACCTGATCGTTCTCAACACCTGCCATATCCGGGAGAAGGCTGCCGAGAAGATCTATTCCGAGTTGGGTCGGCTGCGGCTGATCCGCGACGAGCGGCGGAAGGCCGGCTCCGACACTATGATCGCGGTCGCCGGCTGCGTCGCCCAGGCCGAGGGCGCGGAAATATTGCGACGCGCGCCTGTGGTCGATCTGGTCGTCGGCCCGCAGAGCTATCACCGCCTGCCGGATCTGGTAAGGCGCGTGCATCGGGACGGCGGCAAGATCGTCGAGACCGAATTCCCGGACGAGAATAAATTCTCAGCGCTTCCCGAGCGCCGGCCGCACCTGTCGCCGACGGCCTTTCTGACGGTGCAGGAAGGCTGCGACAAGTTTTGCACCTTCTGTGTGGTGCCCTATACGCGCGGCGCGGAATTCTCGCGGCCCGCCAGCGACATTCTTGCGGAGGCAAGGCGGCTGGCGAGTTTCGGCGTGCGCGAGGTGACGCTGCTTGGTCAGAATGTGAACGCCTATCACGGTGAAGGGCCGGACGGGCGGAATTGGAGCCTGGCGCGGCTGCTTAAAGCGATTGCCCGGATCGCCGGGATCGAGCGGCTCCGCTACACCACCAGCCATCCCGCCGATATGAGCGAGGATCTGATCGCCGCCCATCGCGACATTCCGCAACTCATGCCCTATCTGCATCTGCCGTTCCAGGCGGGCGCCGACCGCATCCTGGCCGCCATGAACCGCAAGCACACTGCGGCCGATTATCTGCGCCTGATTGAGAAAATCCGCCAGGCAAGGCCCGACATCGCGCTGTCGACGGATATCATCGTCGGCTTTCCCGGCGAGACGGACAGTGAATTCGAGGCGACCGTCGCCATGGTCCGTCAGGTGAACTTCGCCCAGGCCTATTCGTTCAAATACAGCCCACGCCCTGGCACGCCCGCGGCGACGATGGATCGGCAGGTGCCTGACAGCGTAAAGTCGGAGCGGCTGGCGGCCCTCCAGGCCCTGCTGAACGAGCAGCAGGCGGCCTTCAACCGCGCCCAGATCGGGCGGACATTGCCGGTCCTGCTCGAAAAGCTAGGCCGGAAGCCGGGGCAACTCGCCGGCCGCTCGCCCTATCTTCAGGCCGTCCATATCGACTGCGGCGAGGAGCGGATCGGCGAAATCGTGTTAACGCGTATGACTCATTCTGGCGCAAACAGCTTTAGCGGTGTCATAATTGCTGGAAATGAGTCTGTTAAGCATCCATCTGATACGCTTGCGGGCGGCCACGGCGAAACGCCGCTCGCGGACGCTTCTTTATTGAGATAAGCTAGGAGTAGGTGTTTGCCTGAATTACGCGAATCCGCAAGCCACGCGGTCAAAAGCGGAGCAAAGGCCGCGGTGCAAAGCAAAAGAGCCTTCCGGACGGAAATCCACTTCGACAATAACCGGCTTCTCGCCGACCTCTTGGGCCAGTATGACGCCCATCTCTCCATGCTGGAAGACAAGCTCGGCGTTGAGGCGGTCGCGCATGGCAATGTCGTTGTCGTCAAAGGTTCGGAAAGTGCCTGCTCGCTCGCCCGGGACGTTTTGCGGGATCTTTATGCGCGGCTGAAGGCCGGTCATCCCATCGCTCTCGGGGATATCGACGGCGCGATCCGCCACGCGCGCGCCAGCGCCGGCGCGGAGGGGCACGCCGGCGGCACGCGTGAAATCGGCCAGCTCCGGACCCGAAAGCGGCTGATATCCGCGCGAACCCCGATGCAGACGCGCTATATCGAGGCCTTACAGTGCAAGGAGCTGGTTTTTTCCACCGGCCCGGCCGGCACGGGCAAGACCTATCTGGCAGTCGCTCATGCCGCAGGGCGCCTCGAGCGCGGCGAGACCGAGCGGCTGATCCTGTCGCGGCCGGCGGTCGAAGCCGGTGAGCGGCTCGGCTTTTTGCCGGGTGATCTGCGCGAAAAAGTCGACCCCTATTTGCGGCCGCTTTACGATGCGCTCTATGATGTCCTGCCCGCCGAGAAGGTGGAACGCGAGCTTGAAAGCGGTGTTATCGAAATAGCACCGCTGGCGTTTATGCGTGGCCGGACATTGAGCCATGCGACGATCATCCTTGACGAAGCGCAAAATTGCACGTCAATGCAGATGAAGATGTTTCTGACGCGTCTCGGCGAAGGCAGTCAGATGGTGGTGACGGGCGATCCGTCGCAGATCGACCTGCCGCCGGGGCAGACGTCCGGGCTTCGCGAGGCTATCGGTATCCTGGAAAATGTCGAGGGAATCGCACACATTCCATTTAGCTCCGCCGATGTGATCCGGCATGAACTGGTTGCACGAATTGTGGAGGCGTATGAACAAGCCCGTTGAGGGCCTTCGTTGAACTCACATGGTTGATACTGTATCCACGCCCGGCCTTTGGGGGGCGGCCACCGACGATAAGGACGGCCCCTCCGATGATGACCCCGGACCTAGTCCCTTTTCTCTGATCATAGCGTCCGAAGACTGGCACGCTCTCGGCGATGTCGAGGCGGCGGTGCGGTGCGCCTGTTCGGCAACGGCCGAAAAAACCGGCGTCTTCGCCGGCCGTGAGGTGACAATCGCGCTGTCGTCCGACGCCGAAGTGGCCGCGCTCAATGCGCAATATCGCGGTAAGAACGCACCGACCAATGTGCTGTCTTTCCCGGCTGCCGATCTGCCTGGTGGTGATTGCGTATTCGGCGCTCGCCGCCCTCTGGGCGACATCATCCTTGCCTATGAAACCGTGGCGCGCGAAGCGGCCGACGATAATAAACCCCCGCTTCATCATCTTTCGCATCTGGTCATCCATGGACTCCTTCACCTTGCAGGCTACGACCACGAAACGGATCAGGAGGCCGCGCGCATGGAGCAAATCGAGCGCGAGATCCTTGCCGGTCTCGGCGTCCCCGATCCCTATTCACCGATTTCAGAAGAAACACCGATTTCCGCCGGCTGATGGTAGAATGATGGCTATGAGCAACCCTCCCCCCAATGGCAATGGTTCGGCCCCGGTCGAGCGCAGCGAAAGCGGCCCGAGCTGGCTCCACCGGCTGGCGGCCAATTTCGGCTTTTCGAGCCAGGTCGACGCCAGATCGGTGATCGAGGAGGCGCTCCGCAACGATGACGGCGCGGCGTTCACGCCTGTCGAGCGGGCCATGCTGCAAAAGACGCTGCATTTCAAGGAGCTGCGCGTCGAGGACGTGATGGTGCCGCGCGGCGAGATCGTCGCCATCGAGGACAACGCGCCGCTTTCGGAGCTGCTGACGGCCTTCGAGGCGGCCGGTCATTCCCGCCTGCCGGTTTTCCGCGGTACGCTCGACGAGCCGGTCGGCATGGTGCATGTCAAGGATCTGATGGACTGGCTGATAACCGCGGCGCGGGCCGGCTCGGCCGAGAACGGCCTCAATCTCGGCGCGGCGGATCTGTCCAAGACGATCGCCGAGGTGGATCTCATGCGCGAGCTGATCTTCGCGCCGCCCTCCATGTCTGCGCTCGACCTCCTGGTCCGCATGCAGAACCGCCATATCCATCTGGCGCTGATCATCGACGAGCATGGCGGCACGGATGGTCTGGTCTCGATCGAGGACCTGCTCGAAGAAGTCGTCGGCGATATTGAGGATGAGCACGATGCCGACGAGGAGCCGCTCATCTCCGAGGCGCGCGACGGGTTGATCGCCGATGCGCGTGCTGAAATCGAGGATATCGAGCAGAAGATCGGCATTCCGCTGACTTCGGAAAACGACGAGGACGTAGATACGCTCGGGGGCCTCGTCTTCACCATGCTCGGCCGCGTTCCGGTCAGGGGCGAGGTGGTGCATCATCCGGCCGGGCTCGAATTCGAGGTGCTCGATGCCGACCGGCGGCGTGTGAAGACGCTCAAGGTCCGGCTGCCGGGCGGTCGGGAAGGCGGTACGGGCTCGCGCATCGCCGCGGCCTGACAACGGGCGCGCACCCCGACGCCTGTTCTCCCCTGAATATCGTTCATTCCGCGCCGGACAGCTTGCCATTTTCGCGCCTTTCGGCCATGCCAAGCCGTCGAATGCGGGAGACGATCGATTGAGCCTCGCGGAAACCAGAGCGGGCCTGTTCATGCCGACGCTGTCCAACTTGGCGCGCCGGATCGCTGGTCTGACCGGCTGGCGGCGGGCGGTGCTCGGTTTCGCGCTCGGCGCGGCCTCCGTGCTGGGCTTTGCGCCTTTCCATCTCTGGCCGGTCCTGTTCCTGACCTTCCCCTGTCTTATCTGGCTCCTCGACGGCATCGCCGCGACCCCGGCGCAAAGCGTCAAGCCGCGATGGCGGCAGGCAGCGCTTGCCGGCTGGTGGTTCGGCTTTGGCTTTTTCGCCGCCGGGCTCTACTGGATCGGCTTCGCCTTTTTCGTCGAGGCGGAGAAATTCGCCTGGCTCGTGCCTCTGGCGGTCGCAGCCTTTCCTGCGGCGCTGGCGATCTTTTTCGCGCTGGCCGGTGCTGCTGCTATGGCGCTTTGGGGGCCGGGCGCAAGGCGCATCTTCGCGCTGAGCGCGGCGTTCTTTGCGGCGGACTGGCTGCGCGGACATATCCTCACCGGCTTCCCCTGGAATCTGTGGGGCTATGCCTTTGCCGGAAACAACGCCGTTGCGCAAAGCACGTCGATTTTCGGCATTTACGGGCTGACAATCCTTGCGCTTCTCATTTTTTCCAGTCCCGCAGCGCTCGCCGGACCGCAGCGCCGTGAGGGCGGCCGGCACTGGGTGCTGCCGGCCATCTGCCTTGCGCTTCTCGCAGCGGGTTGGATATGGGGCACTTTGCGGCTTTCCGCAGCCACGGATGCCGTCCGTCCGGATGTGACATTCCGCATCGTTCAGGCCAATGTGCCGCAATCGGAAAAGTGGAAGCCGGAAAATCGAGATTGGATCTTTCAGCGGCTGGTGAAACTCAGCAAGGACGGCCCCGAGGGCGGGAGTGCCGCGCCGGCTGCGAAGCCGAAGCTGCTGATCTGGCCCGAGACCTCGGTGCCTTTCCTGTTCATGCTGAACGGCGCGATCGCCTCGGAAGAGGCGCGCCAGGCCTTCGCCGATCTGATCCCGGAGGGTACATCTTTAGTAGTGGGAGCGGAGCGCGTCGATGCAACCAAGCGCGACGACGGCCGCTACTATATCGACCGGGTTTTCAACAGCCTATTCGTGCTCGACAGCGATGCACGAATCCTCAGCATTTATGACAAAACTCATCTGGTGCCGTTCGGCGAATATATTCCGTTCGAGAAGACGCTTTCGGCGATCGGCATCAAGCAGCTCACACATATGAACACCGGCTTTGCCAGCGGCACAAAGCATCCGCTGATGACCGCGCCGGGGGCGCCGCCCTTTGCGCCCCTCATCTGCTACGAGGTCATTTTTCCCGGCAGGGTGACCGGCGACGGCGTCCGGCCGGGCTGGCTTCTCAATCTGACCAACGACGCCTGGTTCGGGACATCGACCGGGCCGTACCAGCATCTGAGTCAGGCGCGCATCCGCGCGATCGAGGAGGGACTGCCGCTGATTCGTGCAGCGAATACAGGCATTTCGGCGGTGGTCGACGCTTACGGGCGCATTCTCGCCAGCCTGCCGCTGAACACGATCGGCGCCCTCGACCACGCTCTGCCTGTGGCCCTAAGGCCAACACTCTATGCGCGCTGGGGGGATAATTGGTTAATCGTGGTGGCCTTTCTCATTGTCATACTGTATAGAATTGTAATCGAAGTTGAGTGATTGGAAAAAATCAAGCATTGCGAGTATCGGGGTCGGTGGGAGCGCTCAGCCTCATTCAAAAGTGGTAGTTGCTGCTAACCACATCCAGAGGTTGCATTTCTTGATTCTTGACGCGTGAAGGCACGGGGGCCTACAACCATGCATTGTATGCATGTGATATATCAGCGGGCGCGTTGATAATGCAGCGAGCGATAGGGCACGATTGGGAAAAAATGGCAAGTGAACGAGAAACGCCGGGGGGCGTGGAGGAACGGCTGGATACGCCAGGTCGTAAACCGAACCCTATGGATATTCACGTTGGAAGCCGGGTTCGCCTTCGCCGCATGGTGATCGGCATGAGCCAGGAAAAGCTTGGCGAACGGATGAGTCTGACGTTTCAGCAGATTCAGAAGTACGAAAAAGGCACCAACCGCATCGGTGCCAGCCGACTTTACCAGCTCGCTCAGATTCTGGACGTGCCGGTCCAGTTCTTTTTCGAGGACGCGCCGCTGAGCATGACTGGTCGCGGGGCTGGCGCTTCGGGGTTCGCCGAGTCAAAGACCGAGGCCTATCTTCTCGACTTTCTCAACAGCCGCGATGGGCTTGAGTTGAACCGGGCATTCGTCAAGATCACTGATCCGAAGGTTCGCAAACGTGTCGTCGAGCTGGTTCGCGCCTTGAGCGAAGACGCCAATGTCGAGGCGACGAATCTGCGCCCGGTGACCGCGCAATCGGCCGACTGAGCGGTCGGAGGCTTCTTTGTCCTGCTGAGGCTTGCGTCTTCCCGACGTAGGCAATATGGTCTCGCGCAAATCTTCACGCCAAGCAGCAGGGGGTACTGGGTGTCTCGCGCGCACTATCTATTTACGAGCAAATCCGTTTCCGAAGGTCATCCGGATAAGGTCTGCGACCAGATTTCCGATTCCATAGTCGATTTATATCTCGCGGCCGACCCTCATTCCCGCGTCGCGCTCGAAACGCTGGCAACCACGAACCGGATCGTTCTGGCCGGAGAGATTCGTGGACCTGAAAGCGTAACGCATGAGGCGATGGAAAAAGCCGCCCGCGATTGCGTGAAGCGTATCGGTTACGAACAGGCCGGCTTCGATTGGCGCAATCTGGAGATCGATTGCTACGTGCATGAGCAGTCGGGCGACATCGCCCAGGGTGTCGACGCCGCCGAAGGCAAGGACGAAGGCGCCGGCGACCAGGGAATCATGTTCGGCTATGGCTGCACCGAGACCGACGACTACATGCCGGCGCCGATCTATTACGCGCACCGCATCCTGCACGAGATGGCGAAAGCCCGCCATGCCGGCACCGTCCCGGAGCTTGGCCCCGACGCCAAGAGCCAGGTGACGCTGCTCTACGAGAACGGCCGGCCGCTCAAGGCGACGTCGGTCGTAGTCTCGACCCAGCATGGCGAGGACGTCACGCAGAAACGCGTACGCGAGATCGTCCGAGGCTTTGTCGAGAGCGTCATCCCGGAAGGCTGGATGCCGCCGGAGGATGAGTTCTACGTCAATCCGACCGGCAAATTCGTGGTCGGCGGGCCGGATGGCGATGCCGGGCTCACCGGGCGCAAGATCATTGTCGACACTTACGGCGGCGCCGCGCCGCATGGCGGCGGCGCATTCTCCGGCAAAGACCCGACCAAGGTGGACCGTTCGGCGGCCTATGCCGCGCGCTATCTCGCCAAGAACGTCGTCGCCGCCGGGCTCGCCGAGAAATGCTCGATCCAGCTTGCCTATGCGATCGGCATTTCCAAGCCGCTTTCGATCTATGTCGATTTCTATGGTACGGGCCGTGTCGAGGAAGAGAAGCTGGAGAAGGCGCTTGCCGAGGTGATGAATCTCAGTCCGCGCGGCATCCGCGAGCATCTCGCTCTCAGCCGTCCGATCTATCAGCGCACCGCGGCTTACGGCCATTTCGGCCGCACGCCCGACAATGACGGCGGCTTCTCCTGGGAGCGGCTCGATCTGGTCGAGCCGATCAAGGCGGCGCTCAGCTAACTCGAGGTAGATCAGTGGCCTTGGCCACGGAGTCTGGCAGATCCTGGCAACGTCGGCAACTCTTCGGCCGCCGCGTCGGCCGCGGGCTGACCGAGGGCCTGGCCGAGCTGATTGCGACGAGACTGCCGGAGCTCCGGCTCGATGTTTCGGCGCCAGCGCCCGAGCCGCTCACGGACCTGTTCGGCGCGCCGGTTCGCGAGATTTGGCTGGAGATCGGCTTTGGCGGCGGCGAGCATCTTCTCCGGCAAGCGGAGACCCACTCCGATATCGGCTTTATCGGCTGCGAGCCGTTCCTGACCGGGGTCGCCAAGCTCATTCGCGGCGTCGACGAGGCCGGACTGGACACCGTGCGGCTTTACGACGACGATGCGCGCCATGTGCTCGACTGGCTTCCGGATGAGAGCCTTGGCCGCGTTTTCGTGCTCTTTCCTGACCCCTGGCCGAAGAAACGCCACCGCAAGCGCCGTTTTCTGACCGCGGACGGCCTGGCAAAACTGGCGCGCCTCATGCGGCCCGGAGCCGAGCTGCGCTTCGCCACCGATATCGCCGATTATGCCGAGATGGTCGCCGAGGCCGTCGCTGCCGGCCAGGATTTTCGCGCCGCGCCCGGCCTCGTTTCGTCACGGCCGCCCGACTGGCTGCTGACCCGCTATGCCGAGAAGGCGATGGCGGCGGGACGGGAATGCCGGTTCTTCGTCTATGAGCGGATCTGACGGACTTGACGCGGGCCGACCGATCCCCAAATTCAGCACATTCCCCCAACATTTCGGCAACCTTGGTTAAGGACGGCGAAAGTCTTCCTGCGCCCAGGCTCCCGAACGTCTCGATGGCAGTGAAAATCGATGCGTTTTTTGCAATGCAGCCTTGCACGATCACGGAATCTTGCCTACATTATCAATGCTCATGA
The DNA here is from genome assembly GCA_963798805.1 of uncultured Alphaproteobacteria bacterium. GTDB lineage: Bacteria > Pseudomonadota > Alphaproteobacteria > Rhizobiales > Rhodomicrobiaceae > CAVZCK01. The sequence continues at coordinate 163,947 of CAWCVC010000005.1, read as the reverse complement.
TCATCTCGACTGTGGAGAGTGGGCCCCGCGAGGGTCCGCTCTTTTTGTTTAGGCTCGTCCCAAACTCGTGGCGTAAGGGCTAAGCGGGTCAATGGCTGGATCTGCTGAGGGCGATTTGCAGAAACGCTTCATCCGAGAAAGCGGCTTGGCGGCACAGATCGCTGCGCTGGCCGAGCCGGCAATCGAGGCGCTCGGCCTGCGCCTCGTCCGGGTGAAGATTTCGGCCCAGGGCGGCCTCACGGTGCAGATCATGGCAGACCGGCCGGACGGCGCGATCACGGTCGATGATTGTGCGCTGATCAGCCGGCGCCTGTCGCCGCTGCTCGATGCCCACGATCCAATCGAGGGCGGCTATACGCTCGAAGTGTCCTCGCCGGGAATCGCCCGTCCGCTGGTGCGACCGTCCGATTTCGAGGATTGGGCCGGGTTCGAGGCCAAAATCGAGCTGAAGGAGATGGTTGACGGCCGCCGCCGTTTCCGCGGCGTCATCGACGGTTATGAGAATGGCGAAATCCGACTGAGAGTCGCCCTGGAGAATTATGACGAGCCACAGGTGATCGGATTGCCTGCGGCCTTGATAGATGAAGCAAAGCTCGTTCTGACGGACGACCTTCTGAACCTGGCAAAGCAGCAGAATGCCGAGGCCGCGATGAGTTCGGAGGCTGATCCCAAGAACGAAAATTCGGAGTGAACTTGATGGCGCAGCAAGGCGTTAGCGCGAACAGGCTGGAATTGTTGCAGATTGCGGACGCGGTGGCGCGGGAAAAATCGATCGACCGGATGCTGGTCATCAACGCCATGGAGGACGCCATTCAGAAGGCGGCCAAGTCGCGCTATGGCAGCGAAAACGAAATCCGCGCCGAGATCGATCCGAGGACCGGCGAGATCAGGCTTGCTCGCCTGCTCGAAGTCGTCGAGACCGTGGCTCAGGACGCCGTCGAAATTTCGCTGAAGGACGCGCGCAAGCGCAATCCGGACGCCAATGTCGGCGACTTTATTGCCGAGCCGCTGCCGCCGCTCGATTTCGGCCGCGTTGCCGCCCAGAACGCCAAGCAGGTCATCGTGCAGAAGGTCCGCGAGGCCGAGCGCGAGCGGCAGTTCGAGGAGTATAAGGACCGCGTCGGCGACATCGTCAACGGTGTGGTGAAGCGCGTCGAATACGGCAATGTCATCGTCGATCTGGGACGCGCCGAGGCGGTCGTCCGCCGCGACGAGACGCTGCCGCGCGAGACATATCGCTACGGCGACCGCATCCGCGCTTTCATCTATGATGTGCGCCGTGAGCAGCGCGGTCCGCAGATCTTCCTGTCGCGCACGCGGCCCGAATTCATGGCGAAGCTGTTCGCCGCAGAAGTCCCGGAAATCTATGACGGCGTAGTGGAGATCAAGTCGGTTGCCCGCGATCCGGGCAGCCGGGCGAAGATCGCCGTTGTGTCGAAGGACACATCCATCGATCCGGTCGGCGCCTGCGTCGGCATGCGCGGCTCGCGCGTGCAGGCGGTGGTGAACGAACTCCAGGGCGAAAAGATCGACATCATCCAGTGGTCGCCCGACGCTGCCACCTTTATCGTCAACGCGCTCGCGCCGGCCGAGGTGACGAAAGTCGTGCTCGACGAGGACGCCGAGCGTATTGAAGTCGTGGTCCCGGATGACCAGCTTAGTCTTGCGATCGGACGGCGCGGCCAGAATGTGCGCCTTGCCTCTCAGCTCACCGGCTGGGACATCGATATCCTGACGGAGGCCGAAGAATCTGAGCGCCGCCAGAAGGAATTCACCGAGCGCTCGACCAACTTCATGGAATCGCTCGATGTCGACGAGGTGATCGCGCAGCTTCTTGCGTCCGAAGGCTTCACCAGCATCGAAGAGATCGCCTATGTCGAGCCGCATGAAATCGCGGCCATCGAAGGTTTCAACGAGGAAACCGCCGCCGAGATTCAGAACCGTGCGGTGGAATATCTGGAGCGCCGCGAAACCGAGCTGGATGACAAGCGCCGCGAGCTGGGGGTCGAGGACGCGCTCGCCGAGATTCCGGGCCTCAACCGGGCAATGCTCGTGACTTTGGGCGAAAACGGCGTCAAGACCGTCGAGGATCTGGCCGACTGCGCGACCGACGATCTGATCGGCTGGAGCGAGAAGAAAGATGGCGCCACCACCCGGCACAAAGGCTTCCTGGAAGATTTCGACGTGTCGCGCGAGGAGGCCGAGCAGCTCATCCTGAATGCCCGCATTCAGGCTGGCTGGATCGAGCCCGAGCCGGAGCCGGAAGAGGGCGCCGAGGCCGGGGAGGCTGTGGAAGCCGCCGAAGCCGAGGCGGAGTCGACCTGATTGCAGGGCTGAGGAAGGGGTGAGGATGGCGTCATGCCCCTTTCTGTGTCGTCAGGGAAACAGCTCGCCGGCATCGGAGACGTAAGAGCGACTGGAATTCGTGAAGTTTTTGTGCAAAGAGGATAAAGAGAAAGCAAAGCCGATCCGGCAATGCGCGTTCTCGCGCACTCGCAGCCGGGAATGCGATCTTTTGCGGTTCGTCATCGATCCCGAGGGGCGGGTTGTCCCGGACATCAAGAGAAAGCTTCCGGGGCGCGGCGTCTGGATTACTGCCACTCACGAGGCCGTTGCCAGTTCCGTTCGCCAGAAAGTCTTCGCACGGGCATTCCGGCAAGCCGTGAAGGTTGACGACGCTCTGGCTGCCACAGTCGCCGAGCTTTTGCGGCGCGCTGCGTTGCAGGATTTTGCGCTGGCGAACAAGGCGCGGCTGGTGGTCGCCGGGGCCGCCAAGGTCGAAAAAGCGCTGAAGGGCGCGGCGCCGCGGATCCTCGTTCACGCGTCCGACGCATCGCAGGACGGGTGCCGGAAACTCGATCGGCAGGCGCGGGGCGCGCCGCCGGCGGACAATGATGAAGAAGCAGGCCCGATTGCGTGTTTTACCTCGGCTGAGGTGAGCGCGGCGCTCGGGAAAGACAACGTCAACCATGCTGCCGTCATTGCCGATGGCGGTGCTGGTCGGAAATTCATCCGGTCGGCGAAACGCTATATGGACTATATTTCAACTCGTCCGGCAGCCGCTCCTGAAGCGGGAGCGCCGGAACAGGATCAGGTATGAGCGAAACGAAAGACCCTGAAGATAAAATCGCGAAGGGACGCAGGACCATGAGCCTCGGCCGCAGGACGGTCGAGCAGGGTCTGGTGCGCCAGAATTTCAGCCATGGCCGGTCGAAGTCAGTCGTGGTTGAGAAAAAGCGCAGTAAGCGATCTTTGAGCATGCAGGACGCCGTCGCCAACGTGGCGCCGGAAGCCAAGCCGGCGATGCCGAACAAGGCGGCTCGCGAAGCGCTCAGCAAGCGTCAGCAGGAAGCCGCCTCCGAGAAGCAGCAACAGCGCAATGTGTTGCGTCAGCTTTCGACTGACGAGATCGATGCGCGCGCCCGTGCTCTCGCCGAGGCTCGCAAACGCGCGGAAGTCGAAAAGCACGAACGCGAGCAGGAGGAGCGGCTGCGGGCCGAGGAGGAAAAACGCCTCGCCGCCGAGGCAAAGGTCCGCCAAGAGGAAGAGTCCAAGCGCACCAAGGAGGAGGCCGAACAGGCGGCCGTGGCGCCTGCTGCGGCCGAGGCGCAGGCGGGGGTGAGCGTTGAGGCTCCCGCACAACCGGCACCGGCGGCGAAGAAGGCTGCTGCCGGACCTGCGGGGCCCGCTGCGCGGCGCAATGAGGCCCCCAAGACGACCCCGGCAGCAACGACGGCTCGTTCGCCGCGGCCTGCGGAAAGCGAGGCCAGCGAGGAGGACGAGAACCGGGCTCGCCGTCCGGGCACCGCGGTCAAAAAGGCGAAGGTCGAACGCGCACCGGTCAAGAAGGTTGAAGACGACCGCCGCGGTCGCCAGAGGCTGACGATCACCAACGCGCTGGATGAGGGGCAAAGAGAGCGGTCGCTCGCGTCTTTGCGCCGTCAGCGCGAGCGCCTGAAGAAGCAGGCGATGGGCGTCGCCGAGCCGAGGAAGAAGATCTTGCGCGAAGTGCAGGTGCCGGAAGCCATCACCATCCAGGAGTTGGCAAACCGGATGGCGGAGCGTGCGGTCGATATCATTAAGTTCCTGATGAAACAGGGCCAGATGCACAAGATCAACGATGTGATAGACGCCGATACGGCCGAGCTGATCGTTGGCGAATTCGGCCATTCGGCGAAGCGCGTCTCTGAAGCGGATGTCGAGGAAGGCTTTATCGGCACCGAGGATGATACCGAGGATCTGGAGCCTCGTGCACCGATCGTGACCATTATGGGCCATGTCGACCACGGCAAGACCTCGCTGCTCGATGCGCTGCGCCAGACCAACGTCGTCGCGGGCGAGGCCGGCGGCATCACGCAGCATATCGGTGCCTATCAGGTCACGACGCCGGGCGGCTCGCCGATCACCTTCATCGATACGCCGGGCCACGCTGCCTTTACGGCCATGCGCTCGCGCGGCGCGAAGGTGACGGATATCGTGGTGCTGGTCGTTGCCGCCGATGACGGCGTCATGCCGCAAACCGTCGAGGCCATCAATCACGCCAAGGCGGCGGGCGTTCCGCTGATCGTGGCGATCAACAAGATCGACAAGCCCAACGCCGAGCCGCAGCGTGTGCGGACCGATCTTCTCCAGCATGAGATCGTGGTCGAAAGCATGGGCGGCGACACCATTGAAGTCGAAGTCTCAGCCAAGACTGGGCAGAATCTCGACAAGCTACTCGAGATGATCCAGCTCCAGGCGGAAATCATGGAGCTGAAGGCCAATCCGAACCGGCCGGCCGAAGGCGTGGTCATCGAAGCCAAGCTGGAACGCGGACGCGGTCCGGTCGGCACGGTGCTGGTTCAGCGCGGCACGCTGCGCGTCGGCCAGATCGTTGTCGCAGGACGCGCCTGGGGCCGGGTGCGGGCGCTGATCGACGATAAGGGCGAGCACATCACCTCCGCAGGTCCGTCGGCTCCCGCCGAGGTGCTCGGCTTCGACAGCGCACCGGAAGCGGGCGACCAGCTCGCCGTGGTCGAGAACGAGGGCCGTGCCCGCGAACTGACCGCCTATCGCCAGCGCAAGCTGCGCGACCTGAAGGCGGTCGGCACCGGCACGCGCTCATCGCTCGAGCAGATGATGAGCCAGCTTGGCCAGGCGGGGAAGCAGGAGTTCCAGCTCATCATCAAGGGCGACGTGCAGGGGTCCGTTGAGGCGATTTCGGCGGCGCTCGAAAAGCTCGGCACCGACGAGGTTGCCGCGCGCATCGTCCATGCGGCGGTCGGCGGCGTCACAGAGTCGGACGTAACGCTGGCATCGGCGTCAGGCGCGGCGGTCGTCGGCTTCAATGTCCGTGCCAATGCGCAGGCGAAGGAACTGGCCGAGCGCTCGGGTGTCGAGATCCGCTATTACAACGTCATTTACGATCTGGTCGATGACGTGAAAGCGGCGATGTCCGGCCTGTTGGCGCCGTCATTGCGCGAGACCTTCCTTGGCAATGCCGAGATCCTGGAGGTGTTCGACATCTCCAAGGTCGGCAAGGTCGCGGGCTGCCGCGTCACCGAGGGCCGCGTGGAGCGCGGCGCCAATGTCCGCCTCATTCGCGACAATGTCGTGATCCACGAGGGCAAGCTCTCGACGCTCAAGCGCTTCAAGGACGAGGTCAGGGAAGTTGTCGCCGGGCAGGAATGCGGCATGGGCTTCGAGAACTATCACGACCTGCGCAAGGGCGACGTGATCGAGTGCTTCCGCGTCGAAGAGGTCCAGCGCTCGCTCTGACAAGGCTTCCGAGGAGGGGCCGCGGCTTCGCGCCCCTCCGGTCGGAAGGCACATCGCCGATGACACTGATCGCATCCGCTCTCGGCTTGTTCTATCTTATCACGGCGTTGTTCGTCTTGAGTCGCCTGCGCTCGGAACGGGTTGCGGCCGGTTCGATGCAAACGCCGGCTGCGGTGCGCGATTCGGAGTGGTTGCGGAGATCGTTCATGGCCGTGTCGGCCGGTTTTTATGCAGCCGCCGGCGCGGCGCTGATCGCCCGGAGCGCTCTTGCGGTCTGGCTTCTCGGCGGCGGGCTGTTGGCGCAGGCTGTCTATTACGGGCTGGCGTGGCTGAGCGGGCATCCAAAGGAGAGCGACACGGATGGCGCGGGCGCACAGCAGGCTCTCAGCGCCGCCGTAATCAGCGCGGCAGCGTTCGCCTTTGCCGCCTATGCCGCGCGGCTCGGTATATTGATGTGAGGCGGCACCGGCCTTGCGCCCGGATTGCGTCGATGGCCGCTTTCGAAGCGGGGACAAAATGAAGAGGCATCCAAGCAAGAAAGGCCCCACTCAGCGCCAGCTCCGCGTCGGCGAAATGATCCGGCACGCCTTCGCCGAGATTCTGATGCGCTCGGAAATTGTCGATCCCGAGTTCGACGGCCACAACATCACCATCACCGAGGTCCGCGTCAGTCCCGACTTGCGCAATGCCACCGTCTATGCTCTTCCCTTCGGCAGCGGCAATCCGGAGACGCTGAAAGCGGCGCTGATGCGCCATCAGCGTTTCCTGCGCGGCGAGCTTGCCAAACGCGTCGATCTGAAATACATGCCCAATCTGTCTTTCCAAATCGACGAGACGTTCGACAAGGTGGAGCGCATCGACGCGATCCTGCGCTCGCCCGAAGTCCGGCGTGATCTCGACTGATCCTCTCTTCCGGAGCGCAGTGATGGCCCGTCGCAAAGGCACACCCGTTCATGGCTGGCTGGTTCTCGACAAGCCGAAGTCGATCACGTCGACCCACGCCTTGAACAAGGTGAAGCGGCTGTTCGATGCCGCCAAGGCCGGCCACGCGGGGACGCTCGATCCGCTGGCGACAGGCATCCTGCCGGTCGCTTTCGGCGAGGCGACGAAGACCATCCAGCACGCGGTGGAGGGGAGCAAGCAATATCGGTTCCTGGTGCGCTGGGGCATCGAGACCAATACCGACGATGCCGAGGGCGAGCCGGTGAACCGGAGCGAAGCACGCCCGAGCCGTGAGGCGATCGAAGCGGAGCTGCCCGCCTTTCGCGGCGAGATCATGCAGGTGCCGCCGCGCTTTTCGGCGATCAAGATAGAAGGCGAGCGCGCCTATGACCTCGCGCGGGATGGCGAGCCATTCGAGCTTCAGGCTCGCCCGGTCGCGGTGGCGCGGCTCGAAATCGCCGACATCCCCGACCCGGAGACCTGCCTGTTCGAGGCGGAATGCGGCAAGGGCACCTATGTCCGCGCCATCGCCCGCGATCTCGGCCGCAGGCTCGGCTGTTTCGGCCACGTCGCCGAGCTGCGCCGCACACGGGTCGGGCCGTTCGACGAGGCCCAAGCAATTTCGCTGGAAAGGCTGGAGGAATTGAGCAATAGTGACGCCGGCCGCGAGGCGCTCCTCGGGGCGCTTCGGCCTGTTGAGACCGCGCTGGACGGCATCCCGGCGCTGGCCGTCAGCGGGCCGGACGCGGCACAGCTCAAAAGGGGCAAGCCGATCATCATCCGTGGCCGGGACGCCCCCATTCACCACGGTCTCATCTATGCCACCTCGCGCGGAACGCTGATCGCGCTCGGCGAGGTGGAGCAGGGTGAATTGAAGCCCTCGCGGGTCTTCAACATCCCGGCTTGATGAGACCTTTCGCAATTTGAGGAGATCCCGATGTCGATCACTGCGGAGCGCAAGCAGGCGCTCATGTCGGAATTCGCGACGAAGGACGGCGATACCGGCTCGCCGGAAGTCCAGGTCGCCGTGCTCACCGAGCGTATCGTCAACCTCACCGAGCACTTCAAGACCCACAAGAAGGACAACCACTCCCGCCGTGGCCTCTTGAAACTTGTCAGCCAGCGCCGCCGTTTGCTCGATTATGTAAAGGGCAAGGACGAGTCGCGCTACCGCAAGCTTATCGGGCGTCTCGGCATTCGGCGCTAACCGCAGCGGACGACGCAGGGCGAATTACGGAAATTATGATGCAGTCTCGCGAAGCATGCAGCCGAAGGCGGCTGTCATGCGCGCGTCCACGCTCGCGCGCTGCGCCAATCCACATGCCTTGGCCGCATCGAAATCGGGAAGTAGGGGCTCGGCGCAAGAGTCGGGTCTGTTCTCCGGCGGCTTTTTCGGATAAGGCTAATCCCGCGAATAGAGAAATGAAACAGAGTCGAGGCGCAATCCTGCGCCGGAGATGAAATATCGGAATTACACGAATGTTCGACATACACCGCGAAGAAATCACGTGGGGCGGCCGCACGCTGAAATTTGAGACCGGCCGCATTGCCCGTCAGGCCACAGGCGCCGTGCTCGTCCAATATGGCGAGACTTCCGTTCTGGCAACCGTGGTTGCTGACAAGGAAGCCAAGCAGGGGCAGGATTTCTTCCCACTGACAGTGAATTATCAGGAAAAAACCTACGCCGCCGGCAAGATTCCCGGCGGGTTTTTCAAGCGCGAAGGCCGGCCCAGCGAAAAAGAGACGCTGACCTCGCGGCTCATCGACCGGCCGATCCGGCCGCTCTTCATCGAGGGCTTCAAGAACGAAATCCAGGTGATCGTCACGGTACTCTCGCACGACCTCGAGAACGACCCGGACGTGGTCGCCTTGGTTGCCGCCTCCGCCGCCCTGACGCTCTCCGGCGTCCCCTTCATGGGTCCGGTCGGCGCGGCGAGGGTGGCCTATATCGACAGTCAATATGTCCTGAACCCGACGATCGATCAGGTGAAGACAAGCTCCCTCGATCTCGTCGTGGCGGGGACCGCAGACGCTGTGCTGATGGTCGAGTCGGAGGTCAAGGAACTCTCCGAAGAATCCATGCTGGGCGCCGTGATGTTCGGCCATGAAAGCTTCCAGCCGGTGCTCGACGCGATCATCCGCCTTGCCGAGCACGCCGCGAAGGATCCGTGGGAAATCAAGGAAAAGACCGCAAGCGAGCTCGAAGGCAAGGTCAAGAAGCTGGCCGAGAAGGATCTGAAGAAGGCCTATCAGATCGCCGGCAAGGCCGAGCGCCAGGAAAAGGTCGCCGAGGTCAAGGCCAAGGTCGTCGAAGAGCTTGTGCCGGAAGGCTCCGATCCCTCGGTTGCCGCCGAAGCCGGCAGCGCCTTCAAGACGCTCGAGAAGAGCATTGTGCGCGGCAATATCCTCAAGACCGGCAAGCGCATCGACGGGCGCGATCTGAAGACCGTACGTCCGATCGTCTGCGATGTCGGCGTGCTGCCCCGCACCCATGGCTCGGCGCTGTTCACGCGCGGCGAAACGCAGGCGCTGTGCGTGGCCACACTTGGCACGGGTGAGGACGAGCAATGGATCGACGCGCTGGAGGGCACCTATAAGGAAAACTTCCTGCTGCACTATAATTTCCCACCCTATTCGGTCGGCGAGACCGGGCGCATGGGCTCGCCGGGCCGCCGCGAAATCGGCCATGGCAAGCTGGCCTGGCGCGCGGTTCACCCGGTGCTGCCGACCAGTGAGCAGTTCCCCTATACGCTGCGCGTCGTCTCCGAGATCACCGAGTTCGAACGGCTCGTCCTCGATGGCGACGGTCTGCGGTTCCTCGCTCGCCCTGATGGATGCGGGCGTGCCGCTGAAGCGGCCGGTCGCCGGCATCGCCATGGGTCTGATCAAGGAGGAAGAGGATTTCGCCGTCCTCTCCGACATCCTTGGCGATGAGGACCATCTCGGCGATATGGACTTCAAGGTGGCCGGCACCTCCGAGGGCATCACCTCGCTGCAGATGGACATCAAGATCACCGGCATCACGGCGGAGATCATGAAGATCGCGCTGGATCAGGCCAGAGACGGCCGGATGCACATTCTCGGTGAGATGAGCAAGGCGCTGACGGCGGCGCGTTCGGAGCTCGGCGAATATGCGCCGCGCATCGAGGTGATCACCATCCCGACGGACAAGATCCGCGAAGTGATCGGCTCAGGCGGCTCGGTGATCCGCGGCATCGTCGAGGAGAGCGGCGCCAAGATCGACATCAGCGACGACGGCACCGTGAAGATCGCGGCGGCCAATCCGAAGTCGATCGAAGCCGCGCTCGAGCGGATCAGGATGATTGCCATGGAGCCCGAGGTCGGCCAGATCTACAAGGGCAAGGTGGTCAAGATCGTCGAATTCGGCGCCTTCGTGAACTTCTTCGGCTCCAAGGACGGCCTCGTCCACGTCTCACAGCTTGCGCCGGAGCGGGTCAAGCAGGTGAAGGACGTGGTCAAGGAGGGCCAGGAGGTCTATGTCAAGCTGCTCGGCTTCGACGACCGCGGCAAGGTCAGGCTGTCCATGAAGATCGTCGATCAGGCCACCGGCCAGGAGATCAAGCAGCAGCCTGAAACCGAGGCCGCGACCGGATAAATGCGCAGCCGCCCTGCCGCGGCTCGTCGGTGTGACACCGCAAATTCGAACCGCATCCGAAACCGTCAGCCCTCCCGCTGGCGGTTTTGCTTTGCGCGCGCCCGCCCACCGTGCCTCGACCTCAAAAAGCTGTAGATAGGACCGGCTGCGCGCCGCTCGCGCCTTGCGCTTTTTCGCGAACAGAAAAAGGCTCACGTCACGCACCGTTCAGGGGGACCGTGATGTTTACTTGGCTCATGGGAGCATGGCTCCTTTATCACGTCATCGCCGGGCTGCATGTGTATGGCGGCGAGGCAGCGTCTGCCGGCGGCCTCGAGAGCTTCTTGAGCCACGAGCTTGTCGTCTTCGACGTTGGCGGGCTGATCGGCGCGAGCGGGCCGAGCTTCGTCATCACCTATGGCGCGATCATCACCTTCGCCATCCTGATCGCGCTCTATCTCGAAATGAGCCGGATCGTGCGCTACGGGCTGGAGCGCAATTTCAGCGGCAGCCAATACGACCTTTACGGCTCGATCCTGCTGCTCGTCGTCACCAGCATCGAGCTGTTCTTCGTGCCGCTCGCCTGGACCTCGGTCTTTGTGATCCTGTTCTTCGCCAGCGTCATGGATGTGCTGATCCACGTCCGCTATCTGCACCATTTCGTGCGGCCGGGACGGGCTTAGACCGAATGATCATGCCTTCCGGTCGGTCGTATCGACAGATCTAAGCAGGTCCAATTGTTCTGGCGGGGGCACTACCTTATATACTTTTTCAATAAGGTAACTCTTGCCGTCTTCCATTGTCGATAAATCAACAACTAGGCTGGACCTCGCTGGGAGTACAATTCGGGATGATTGGACGTCCTCCAGAAACTCCTTGTCGGCGACCTTGACGTCTATGGCGCGTCCATCGTGGACTACTGTCCATTTGGATGTCCCTTCGAATACCGGCTTCTTAACCCGGACAGACGCGACCCGGGCCGCCGTAGGCTGCGGTAAGGTCTGTTTCGCGTGATCTAACGCGGTAGCAACTTCATAAATGTGATCTCGCTCTTCCTGCAATCGTCGAATGATTCGAGTCGCTTCCTCTTGAGTGATATATTGTGAGACTTGCCCATTGGCCTCAAATTCTACCTTCTCGTAACCTTCCTTTCTGATGGGGCTTAGCACATTTTCAACATATGTCATTACACTTGGATTTTCTGCGAGTTCTTGCAGACCTCGATCGATGCTAACCTGATTTTTGTCGCCGATTATTTGAATGCCGCCGTCGGTCAGGTTCCATATTGTTCGAGATGAATTTCTTGATTGTTCGAGATGAATCTTCTTGCAACTCACCGTATAGCAATTTATACAGACCGAAGACACCACCGGCCGTCAAGCCACCTATTAGGCCCAGCCATTCAAGAATGTTCTTTGCGTCTTTTACAGACTCTTGTGCAAGAAATGATGTTAGATCATGGTATGTTTCTTGAACGAGTTGGATTAGTATTTGAAAGCACTGTTGCTCTAAATCTAATCGGACCCGAAGCTTTACTGAGGCTCGATTCCCATTGAGATGCTTGTTAGTAATCAGGCATAGCTCATTCAGGTTTGTGAGGACCAGAGCCAAGTCCTCCGCATCCATTTCGTGGTTAACCAAAGCTGGGCCATCGTAGCGGATGATCGCTTCGGCAGATTTGAACATCACTCCACCTGTGAATAGCTTAATTCGAGCTTAAGCCGAGTGAAGACCAATATGGGAGGGCTGGGTTCTTGTACAGTGGAAACGCATAGATACTAACCTTTACGTTGGCGCGCATCTATGCAGCGTATGTTGCCTGAACTGGCTGAAGTTCCTCCATCATTCAAAGATCTCAAGGTGAAAAGCACCGATTGACCCATCAATCCTTTAGGCGCGGTTTGAGACGCCACTGACGCGCCGTCCTCAACCATGCCGCGTCAGCAGAAACACCGCCTGCTCGCCGATGAGATTGTGCCAGACGAGCGGCAGCCTGATCCCCATGCGCTGGCCATAGGCGTTGAGCGCGACGGAGCGCTCGACCTTGGCGTTCACCGCCTCGCACAGCTCCAGGAAATCCTTGATCGTGCAGTGATGGATGTTCTGCGTCTCATGCCAGGGCTCGGGCAGGCTCGGCGTCACCGGCATCCGGCCGTGGATGAGAAATTGCAGCCGGATGCGCCAATGGCCGAAATTCGGAAATGACACTATGGCATGCCGCCCGATCCGCAAAAGCTGCTCCAGGACATCGCGCGGATGATGCGTCGCCTGCAGCGTCTGGCTGAGGATGGCGTAGTCGAAGCTCTGGTCGGGATAATGCACAAGGTCGCGGTCGGCGTCGCCCTGGATCACCGAGAGGCCGCGCGCCACGCAGAGATTGACGTTGGACTGGCTCAGCTCGATGCCGCGGCCGTCGACGTCGCGCTCCATTTCGAGCAGCGATAAAAGCTCGCCCTGGCCGCAGCCGATATCGATCACGCGCGCGCCGCGCTCCACCATCTCGGCGATCAGCAGATGGTCGACACGGGTTGGGATCTTCGGAGGCTGATTGAGCGCGCGCACGGAGGTTAAACACTCGCCAAGGCTTTGTGGCGGGGCGGGACCAGCCCGCGCCGCGTCGCGGCCGCGTTCAGAAAGCCGGAAATGGCGTCGAACAGCTCCGGCTCGTGCAGCAGAAAGGCGTCGTGGCCCTTGTCGGACTCGATCTCGACGAAGCTGACATTGGCGGCGACCGCGTTGAGCGCGCGCACGATCTCCCGGCTGTCGCGGGTGGGATAGAGCCAGTCGCTGGTGAAGGAGATCACGCAGAAACGGGTCTTCACGCCCTGAAAGGCATTGGCGACCGTGCCGCCATGATCCGCCGCCAGATCGAAATAGTCCATGGCGCGGGTAATGTAGAGATAGGAATTGGCGTCGAAGCGATCGACGAAGGTCGACCCCTGGTGCCGCAGATAGCTCTCCACCTGGAAGTCGGCGTCGAAGCCGAAGGTCAGCGAGTTGCGATCCTGCAGCTTGCGGCCGAATTTCTCGTGCAGCGCCTTGGACGACAGATAGGTGATGTGCGCGGCCATGCGGGCGACGGACAGGCCCTTGCGGGGCGCCACGCCCTCATCGAGATAGCGCCCATGCCGCCAGTCGGGATCGGCCATCACCGCCTGCCGGCCGACCTCGTGGAAGGCGATATTTTGCGAGGAATGCCGCGGCGCGGTTGCGATCGGCACCGCGGAGAAGACCTTGTCGCCGTAGCTCGCCGCCCATTCCAGCACCTGCATGCCGCCCATGGAGCCGCCGATTACGCAGAACAGGTCCTCGATGCCGAGCCGCTCGATCAGCCGCGCCTGGGCGCGGACCATGTCGCCGATGGTGATGACGGGAAAATCGAGGCCGTAAGGCTTGCCGGTCGCCGGATTGATCGAGGCCGGACCGGTCGAGCCCATGCAGCCGCCGAGAATATTCGGGCAAATGACGAAATAGCGGTCCGTGTCGACCGGTTTGCCGGGGCCGACGACCGTTTCCCACCAGCCGGGCTTGCGCGTCACCGGATGGGGCCCGAGCACATATTGATCGCCCGTCAGCGCGTGGCAGATGAGGATGGCGTTGGACTTGGCCGCGTTGAGCGTGCCATAGGTCTGATAGGCGATGCGGTAGGGTGCAAGGCTGGCACCGCTGTCCAAGGGGAGCGGCTCGGACACGGAAAATTCCGCGATCCCGCTTTGCGCCTCGGCTATCTGCGCCATATACAAGAGAGCCCCCTTTTCGAAGCCCGGCGCCGATCGTTGAACGCGGGTCCGGCAGCGCGCGGAATGCTGCCCAGTTTTGATGCAGCACCTGGGCCGTTAGCTAGGATGTCAGACGCTAAAGTCAATCTTTTCTTTGCATTCTGGCGCATCCGATCCTATGAGTTCCCGCTGTCGCGCAGATGTCATATCAGCCTATCGCGCAAGGGTTAAGGAGATCAAAGTGCCGCTCGCAGAGGCGCCACAGCCAAGACCTGGGGTGTTCAAGATCGACCCTTACGTACCTGGCCGCAGCAAGCTGCCGGGCGCCGGGCGCGTCATCAAGCTGTCCTCGAATGAGACGCCGCTGGGGCCGAGTCCCAAGGCGGTGGAGGCGTTCCGCGAAGCTGCCAGCGCTCTCGACCGCTATCCGGACGGGGCGGCGACGGCGCTGCGCACCGCGCTCGGCCGGTTTTACGGGCTCGGCCCGGATCACATCGTCTGCGGCTGCGGGTCGGACGAGCTGTTCCATCTCCTCGCGCAGGCTTATCTCGGACCGGGCGACGAGGCGATTTTCACCGAGCACGGCTTCCTGGTCTATAAGATCGTCATTCTGGCGGCCGGGGCGACGCCGGTTGTCGCGCCGGAGACGGAGTTCCGCGCCGATGTCGACGCGATCCTGAAGCGCGTGACGCCGCGCACGCGGGCGGTTTTCATCGCCAATCCGAACAATCCGACCGGCACCTATCTCGCCTTTGACGAGATCCGCCGCCTGCGCCGCTCGCTGCCGGACAATGTCCTCCTGGTGCTCGACGGCGCCTATGCCGAATATGTCAACCGCAACGACTATGAGGCCGGGATCGAGCTGGTCGCAACCACCGCCAACACGGTGATGACCCGCACATTTTCCAAGATCTACGGCCTTGCCAGCGCGCGCGTTGGCTGGGTCTATTGTCCGGCCGAGATCGCGGCCGTGCTCAACCAGATCCGCGGGCCGTTCAATCTCGCCGGGCCGAGCATGGCTGCCGCGATTGCGGCGCTCAACGATCAGGAGCATATCGAGCGGGCCAAGGCACATAACGCCGAATGGCTGGACTGGCTGGCGCGCGAGATCCGCTCTCTCGGCTATGAGGTGACGGCGAGCGCGGCCAATTTCGTGCTCGTCCATTTCGGCGATGAGCCGGGGCGGACCGCCGCCGATGCCGATGAATTCCTGATGAGCCGGCGCCTCATTCTCCGGCGTCTGGAAAATTACGGCATCCCGCAAGGCTTGCGCCTGACGGTCGGGCTCGCCGAGGAGAACCGTGCCGTGGTCGAGGCGCTGCGCGATTTCGCCAAGGGAGAACGGGCCCATGGCTAACCCGCAATTCGAGCAGGTGGCGCTGATCGGGCTCGGCCTGATCGGCTCCTCGCTCAGCCACGCCATCCGGCGCGGGAAGCTCGCCAAGCGCGTCACCGGCAACGCGAAATCCGAGGCGACGCTCCGCACCGCCGAGCGGCTGAAGCTCTGCGACGCCGTCTTCGCCGATCCCGCCGAGGCGGTGGCGGGCGCCGATCTCGTCATTCTGTGCACGCCGGTCGGCACCTTCGGCGCCATCGCTGAGGCGATCCGTCCGGCGCTGAGGCCAGGCGCGATCGTGACCGATGCCGGCTCGGTCAAGACCGCCGTCGTCCGCGATGTCTCCCCGCATCTTCCCGAAGGCGTGCACTTCATTCCCGGCCATCCGATCGCCGGCACCGAATATTCGGGGCCGGAGTCCGGTTTTGCCGAGCTGTTCGACGGACGCTGGTGCATCCTGACGCCGCCGCCGGATGCCTTGCCCGAGGCGGTCGCCAGACTGACGCGGTTCTGGGAGGCTTGCGGCTCCATGGTCGAGGTCATGGCGCCGGAGCACCACGATCTGGTGCTCGCCATCACCAGCCACGTTCC
Organism: uncultured Alphaproteobacteria bacterium; assembly: GCA_963798805.1. Taxonomy (GTDB): domain Bacteria; phylum Pseudomonadota; class Alphaproteobacteria; order Rhizobiales; family Rhodomicrobiaceae; genus CAVZCK01. The sequence goes on along the minus strand of CAWCVC010000005.1, from coordinate 148,007 downwards.
GCATCTGATCGCCTATAATATCGTCGGCACGGCCTCCGACCTGGAAAAGGTCACCGAGAAGGAAGTCATCAAATTCTCTGCCAGCGGCTTTCGCGACTTCACCCGCATCGCCGCCTCCGATCCCACCATGTGGCGCGACGTCTTCCTCAATAATAAGGATGCGGTTCTCGAAATGCTCGGGCGCTTCACGGAGGATCTGAGCGCGCTGCAGCGCGCCATACGCTGGGGCGACGGCGAGATGCTGTTCAATTTGTTCGCCCGCACGCGCACCATCAGGAGAGGCATTATCGAGGCCGGACAGGATACCCCCGCGCCGGACTTCGGCCGTCCGCATGGCGCGCCTTCGCCCGAGAAAAAGAAGACCGCGTGAGCTGGAGCGACGGCCTTTGGGTGTTCGGCTACGGCTCGCTGATGTGGCGGCCGGGCTTTGTCTACGACCGCTCCTCGCACGCCATTCTGCACGGTGCGCACCGCGCGCTCTGCGTCTATTCCCATGTTCACCGGGGCACACCGTTCCGCCCCGGCCTGGTGCTCGGGCTCGATGCCGGCGGGATGTGCGAGGGTATCGTGTTTCACGTCCCGGCGCGGCAGGCCCGGCCGACGCTCAACTATCTGCGCCGCCGGGAGCTGATGAACAATGTCTACCGGCCGAGCTGGCGGCGCGTGACGCTGATCGGTGAGGAGGGCGCTGAGGCGCACGCACTCTGCTACATCGTCAACCGGAGCCATCGCCAATATGCCGGCGATCTGCCGCTCGAAAGGCAGGAATGGCTGGTCCGGCGCAGCAGCGGACGATCCGGCCGAAACCTCGAATACGTCGTGAATACGGTGCGCCATCTGCGCGAATGCGGGATCTTCGATAAGCGGCTCGAAGCGCTGGTGACACGGCTTGGACATCACCGCGAACTGGGCGGCTTTCGGTCGCTCCTGCCTTCCCCTTAGGGCCGAACGCCATTAAGTCTTATCGGCAGTGATCCGCCGTTCGAGCTACGGAGCGAGCCATGCCCGACCTGACCACGACCCAGGGAAAGATCGTCGACGCAGCCTTGCGGCTTGCCGCGAGTGAGGGCTGGCGCGGTCTCAGCCTCGATAGAATCGCGCAGGAGGCCGGGGTCGGCCTCAATGATTTCCGCAGGGAGTTTTCCTCCAAGGCCGAAATTCTCGCCGCCTATACGCGCATGGTCGATGAGGCCGTGCTGGCCAAGGCGAGCCCCGCCGATGCCGAGCTTGCGCATCGGGACCGGCTGTTCGACGTGCTGATGACGCGCTTCGAGCTGATGCAGCCCTATAAGGCCGGCCTGAATCGGATTCGGGACGATCTTCGCTTTCATCCGGCCGAGAGTCTCGGTCAGCTTGGCGTGGCTGCGCGCTCGCTCTACTGGATGCTGGCCGCCGCCGGAGTTGATGCAGAAGGCTCGCGCGGCGCCTTGCGCATCCCTGGGCTGATGGCGCTTTACGGCCGGGTCTTCGAGATCTGGCTGGAGGACGACGATCCCGGCCTCGCCCGGACCATGGCGGCGCTCGACGGCCGCTTGCGGCGGGGTGAGCGCGCTTTGCGGCGGATCGACGATTTCGGCGCGGCGGCGAAGCGCTTCTGCGCGGGGCTCATGCCTTCCCGGCGCGAGGCGCGCCAAAGCGATGCCGAACCGAAGGGCGACGCGATGGAGCCGGCCTCGCCTGCTCCGGCTCCAGGGCAGTCGAATGGAAGCGCCGGCCCTGGCCCGGCACCGGCAGTCTGAAGGGGGCAAGCGCGATGGCGGAGGGGACAGGGGGCGGCGTCATCAGCTATGCCGATTTCGAGGCTGTCGACATCCGCGTCGGCACCATTATCGACGCGCAGCCCTTTCCGGATGCGCGCAAGCCGGCCTTCAAGATCTGGGTCGATTTCGGCCCGCAGATCGGCGTCAAGAAAAGCTCGGCGCAGATTACCAAGCATTACACGTTGGACTCGCTGAAAGGGCGTCAGGTGGCGGCGGTCGTGAATTTCCCCCCGCGCCAGATCGGCAAGTTCCTGTCGGAAGTGCTGACGCTCGGCTTTCCCGATGAGGACGGCGAGGTTGTGCTGATTGGCCCTACAAGGTCCGTCCCCAATGGCGGCAAACTGTATTGAGGGCGCGGGCACCTAAGGCGCTTTCAAATCCCAGCCCTCACGGCCAGCCTGACCAGTTCGGCAAAGCTTTTCACCTCCAGCCGTTTCATCAGCCGCTGCCGGTGAACCTCGACGGTATTTTCGGTGATGCCGAGCTTATAGGCGACGACCTTGTTCGGGTGGCCCTGGACCAGCAATTCGAGCACCTGGCCTTCGCGGCGCGTCACCTTGGCGAAGAGCTGCTCGCGTGTCAGCACATCGCCGGAATTCTGCGGCCGCATATGGAAGGCGCGCTCGATGGCCTGAAGCAGATTGTCCTTCTCGACCGGCTTCTCCAGGAAATCGATGGCGCCGCGCTTCATCGCCTCGACGGCGATTGGCAGGGTGGACTTGCCTGACAGCATGATGACGCGGCAGTGCGGATGAGCCTCGGCGATGCGTTTGACGAGCGTCAGCCCGTCCATATCCGGCATTCTGACGTCGAGCAGAACGCAGGCGTTGCTCAAATCTTCGGCCTCGGCGAGAAACGCCGCGCCGTTGGCGAAAAGCCGGAGATCATAGCCGCTTCCGTTGAGCAATTCGGTGACGGCCTGGCGGTCCCTTTCATCGTCATCGACGATATAAATCGCGGGTTTGCGTGCGCTGTTCATGACAACGGTAACCCTTCAGACTGAATGTTTTGAACAGGCCGCGAGTGGGCTGCTGCGTGTCGGTTCAGCCAGAAACCGCGCATTTGGGCCAGCGGACCAAAAGTCGCGTTCCTCGCTGATTCGTTGCGTCGGATCCGACCGCGATTGTCCCCCCGATCCGGTCGAGTGCGCGCCTCACAATTGCGAGGCCAAGGCCGGAGCCGTTGTCGCGCTCCACTCTGTTAGCCGGACCAGCCGCCGCGGACAAGAGGTCTTGCCGCTCGGCAGTCATGCCGGGGCCGTCATCCTCGACGGAAAGGAGCCAGGCGGTGTCATCTTCGTCGAGGACGACGGCAATCCGTCCCGCGCCCCGGTCATGATGTTTGATCGCGTTGTCGAGCAGATTTCTGAGCACCAAGTCGAGCAGATTTTTTTGGATCTCGACCTCTTCGCGCTTGAGGCTCAGCTGCAGATGAAAAGCTGTGCTTTTCGGCAGCGTCTCGAAAATCTCGGAAACGAGCTTGCGCAGATCGACGGGCTCGAGTTCGGATCCAAAATCGAGCGCTTCGGTCAACTCCTGCGTCCCGTCAATGATCGACGCCATGCGCTCGACATGCTTCAGCGCCTTGGCAAGACCGTTGCCGTTGCGGCCGGCGGGAAGCTCCCTGATCGTGCTGTCGAGCGAGCGCAATGGGGCCTTGAGATCGTGGGCGATAATGGCTGCGAAATTCAGCAATTGCCGATTGGTCGACCTCAACCGCTCATTCTCCGCCTCGAGCTGCTTTTGCCGCTCGATCAGCGCGGTCAGATCTTCGGCGGATGTCAGCACCCCGCCATTGGTGCCGTCCTCCTGACGCCACGGCCTATGCGTCCAGCGGTGCCAATGCGCATCTCCGTTTGGCGGCCGCGATGCGGCAATCTCGGGCTCGGCCGCGATGCCTGAGAAGCTGGCGTCGAATTTCGGCATTTCAGCCGCGGGAATGGTGAGGCTCGCCTCGGCGTAGCCGCGCCCGAGCAGCGGCTCGCATTCGACCCGGAAATCCTCCCCCCAGCGCCGCGTCGCGAAAACATAGCGCTGTTTTTCATCGAAAATGGCGGCGGCAATAGGAAGATGCTGCATGATGACATCGAGCAGCATCTGCCGCCGCGCAAGCCGTTCTCGGGTGGTCTGAAAATTCTGCTCGGCAAGACGCCGCGCCCGGATTTGCTTCAAGAGCTCTAGCTCGACCTCGGAGTCGGCGACAAGCCGGTGAATGATGACGTGATAGGATTCCGCCCGCTCGTCCCAGACGATCTCGATCGACATCTTCGCGCCTGCATCGGCATGTGAGGGAATTCCGACGCGGGGCAGCGCGAAGCAGCTTCCGTTCTCATCCTGCAGATCGAGCAGCTCCCGCTCCAGGCCGAAGAGCAGGTCCGTGCTCCGACAGACATTTTCGCCGAGTGGCATCCAACTGGCGAGCTCGCCATATCGCCATTTGGCTCGATAACCGCAATCGAGCCCGGCATATCCGAAATTGCGCAGATCGCAAAGAAAGCGGACGCTCCTGGCAAGCTGGCCCGCTCCGGCTTCGTCAGAGCTCGCGCTCATAGGCTGTCCGCGCGATGGTTTCGAAGGATTTTAAGACGTTGTCGCCGGTCTTAACGCTCGTCTCCAGAATTGGTGCGTGCAGGACGCGAAGCGGCGCCTCGAGTTTCGGCAACTCGCTTTTGGCAATGAGATCGGTTTTGTTGACGACGAGCGAGACCGGCCGTCCGGGGAACTGCTCGGTGAAGGTTTGTGCGAGCGACGCGGCGGACGTGAGCGTTGCCGGGCGCGAGCAATCGCCGATGACGAGCGCCGAGGTGGCGCCTTTGATATAGATCTGCTTGAAGATGCTTTCGCCGAAATCTCCATCGATGTCCCAGATCAGCAGTTTCACCTCGACCGGCCCGGCGCCGGCTTCGATCGAGAGATTGTGCGTGTAAACGTCGACGCCGATGGTCGCCTTATAGTCATGATCGAATTTGTTCAGCACCAGCCGTCTGACCAGCGATGTCTTGCCGACGCCGATATCGCCGAGCAGCATCAGCTTATGGACGTGTCGCGGTTGGTCCGGTTTCATTCAGCGGCAACCCCACTGCCTCCATGGGCTCGCCGGCATAGGCAAGCTCGAACTCGACCCGGCGATTGCTGCTGAGCGGTCCCTTATCAAAGCTCAGCAGGACGCCTCTCGGCCGGGCCAGAAGCTTCAGACGCTCTTTCGGCACGCCAAGCTTTTCCAGCTCTTCGGCAACACGCTGCGCGCGCAAACTCGCCAGCGAGTCGTTGCCCTGATCGGTGCCGCTTGGGTCCGTATAGCCGACGACGCGGATTTTCGCATCCGACAGCGACAGGAGCTGGCTGAGTTGCTTCAAGGTCATCACGGTCGCCTTGTCGTCGCGGAAGATGACGCCGTCGGCGAAAAACACGGCGTGCATCGCGGTCCACTGGCTGAGCCGCAGGAGCGGGTCCTTGACGGCGCGCTGCAACTCGGCGATCTGGCCGCCGAGTTCGGCGCTCTCATGGCCGAGCTTCGCGTTGAGCTGTCCGATCGTCTTTTCCAGCGCCTGATATTGCGCCGTAGACCGGCGCGCCGCGTCCTCGTCTACGCGGCCGATCAGTCCGCCCAGATCGTCGATCGACTTCTTCAGCGCCAGATAGCCGCTCATGGTCGGCGCCACGACGAGATGCGGGTCGAGCCGTGACGGACGGATCTCCGCCTCGGCCGCCTTGATCAGGCTGTCCCGGTCTGCCTCGCTCGGCACCAGCCCGGAAAGCGTGACCTTGCTATGGTCGCCGGCGACGTCGACGGTGAAGGGAAAGCCGCGCAGCGCGTCGCGGCCTGCAACGACGGCTTCGACCTTGTCGTGCAGCCGGGCGAGCGCGTGCTGTTCGCGCTGATGTTGAAGCACAATCAGCCCGACGAGAATGGCCAGGCCGGTCAGCACCGATATGGCGAGCACCGGCGGCTGTTTGTGGCGCCGGAACATCTCGGTCGCCGTCTCCGCCAGCTCCGCCAGGACTTCGCGGTGGCGGAGCGAAGTAGCCGGGCTGAGCGGCGCCAGCTTCTCAAGGCTGCGCTGCAATTCCTGATCGAGAAGGCGTCTGATCTTTCGCGTTCCGCGGCCGACGGTCTTGATCGCCAGGAGATAGGTTGCCGAGGCGCGCAGATAGACCCGGCAATCGCTGAGGTCGAGGGCGCGCAGCTCGCTTTCCCGCTCGGGGAGGGATTCGGCGGCGAAATTGTTGATCGCAGTCAGCATGCCGCCGATCAGATAGTCATCGCGCGCATCGTCGGGCGCCGCCGTATCGGCGTTCCAGGACTCGATCAGCGAGCCTGAGCTTCTGTTGATGATATAGACGCTGGAGACGCGCAGCTCCTGAGCGTCGCGCATGAGCAGCGTCCGGTAGGGCGTGCGGGTGAACAGACTCTTGATGCGCAGCCGGATGAACCGCGCGCTGAGGCCGCTTTCGATCTGCCGGTTGGTCTGCTCGATCAGGTCGCGGATGGCGCTCGCCACATAGGCGCGGATGAGCCGGCCCATGATCGGGTACATTGCGTCGACGACCTCGTCGCTCGCATTGCGGATCTCGCGCCGGATGGCGGCAACGATGATCGGCGCAATGGCGGCGGCCAGCTCGCGGTGGTTCTTGACATCGGCTTCACGGAGCGCCTCGGCCAGGACGTCGGCAACGCTCCGCCGCAGGCTGTCATCGTCGCCGATGCGGTGGTCGTGCCGGCGCACCAGCGTCTCGATATCCGCAAGGACCTGCTGTTCTTCTCCGAGCAGAAGCGATTTCAGGCGCGAAAATTCGCCATTTTGATAATAGGGACTATTCATCGTCATGCGAGGCGTTCGCCGGAGCCGCAAAGCGCTGGATCTGGTGGCCTAACTCGGCAATGGCGCTGCCGAGCGCCCGGATCAGGTTCGCCTGTGAGGCCGCGCCTTCGGCCGCGGCCGCGGAAATCTGGCGTTCGAGCGTCTGGCGCAAGTCCCTGAGGCCGGCTTCGAGCCCGGCGAACCGCCTTTCATTGTCCTGCTGGATATCCCCGAACAGCAGCGATCGGACCTGATCGATCTCCTCGCGTTCGCTCTGCTGCTGGTCCTCAGGCTTGATCACGTTCAACATCTTTACTCGCCTACTACAACGTTGGGTTCGCCCATATTAAGTCAAATTCAACTCTGTGCAGGCTAAAGGCTGAATGGAAATAGGTAAAGGCACCTATCTGTCTGATTTTGGCCCGATAAGGAGAGTGTGTCACACTTTTGGATCGCGTGTGCAGATCCGGTAATACACGCAAGCAAAAGTAGCAAGTATCTCAATACGTACAACGCACTAGCGTTTAGAGTTAATGGGAATCCTGAATTTTACGGAAAATTTTTTAGGCTTATAAATGGCAAGTCATTCAGCGAAATGGAGTGCCCGATGATTACAACTCGATATAGCGAAATCTGCCTGGAACAAGACGTTCGGCACAAAGCCGTGGCAACGGCGAGGCTTATCTGTTACGCGGCAGAAGATGTCGATGAGTTGAACCTCGATGATTGCCGTCGCTTGCTTGTGCTCTGCGCCACATTGATCAAGATAAAATTCGGCATTCACGACCGTGAGCTCTGCTGAGGCCGCGCCTGCCGAACGTGACGGTCCCGGCTCGCTGACGCCGCAATGAAAAGAGCCGAAATTAGCGACAAGGCTCATAGGCCAAGCATCGGTGAGCGAGCGCCCGGGAACCGGAGACTTCGCTTAAGTGTGTGATGTGGCGGAGCAGCGCATCGCACACTTTTTCTTTTCGCGGCCGCGCATTTGAGCCTCACGCGCCTTTCCTCCGGCAACGGCCGAGAGGTCAGGCGACCCGCTCGATCAGCGCTCTCGCAGCGGCGGGGTTGCGCTGCTTCTGGCCGCTGATGACGTAAAGATAGACATCGCGCGGCGCGGGTTTGAGCTCCTGCTCAGCAACGGTTTCCAGCCCGTCGGGAATGGTGCCCGCCGCCCAGCGTTTCGCCCGCTCGGCCCACAGGTCCAGCGCCGATTGCGAATAGCCCAGCGGCTCGGCTTGTTGGGTGCCCATGATGCGGGCATAGACGAAGGGCGCGGTGATATCGGGGATCTGCGGATATTCGGAGTTGCCCGCCACTGAGGCCGCGACGCCATGCTCGCGCAGCAAGGCGACGAATTCGGGCGTGCGGAAGCTGTCGTGACGGACCTCGACCACATGGCGGATGGCGCGGCCGCCGACCTCTTTCGGCAGCAGCTTGAGAAAGCTCTCGAAATCCGCCGGATCGAATTTCTTGGTGGGCATGAACTGCCAATTGACCGGGCCGAGCTTGTCCTTCAGCTCCATGACGCCGCTCTTGAAGAAGCGCTCGATCGTTTCGCCGGCCTCGGCGAGCACGCGGCGATTGGTGGCGAAACGTGGCGCCTTCAGCGAGAAAACGAAATCTTCCGGCGTCTCCTCGCGCCATTTGATAAAGCTCTCCGGCTTCTGCGAGCCGTAATAGGTGCCGTTGATCTCGATGGATGTCAGCTCGCGCGACGCATATTCGAGCTCGCGCTTCTGCGGCAGCTTTGCCGGATAGAAGGTTCCGCGCCACGGCTCGTAGGTCCAGCCGCCGATGCCGATGCGGATCGTGCCGGTTTTTCGTTTGCTCACCTCGGCATTCCTCATCTTTCGTAGTGGAGCGGCTTAGCTCGGTCATAAAGCCGCTATAGTCATCCGCAAGCTCGCGGTAGCAGCGGTGCTCAAGCGAGAGGCAGCCAAAGCGGAACGTCTTAGCAACATCCCAAAGCCGGAAATGTAAAATCGCCGATCTCGAATTGTAAAGCGCCGCCTATCTTCATATTTGTTCCAGGCATCGCTCATTGAAAATATTGGCGATCCCGGCAGGGCTCGAACCTGCAACCCTCAGCTTAGAAGGCTGATGCTCTATCCTGTTGAGCTACGGGACCGTGGATCAGGTGGGGCCGCGCCGACACGGCGAATGCGCGAGCCAACAAGCCATCACCGCACGCGATGCGCCCGCCGCAGGCACCTTAGTCCGATATGCGCTGCTTTTGAAGCCGTTCAGTGGGTCCAGCTGCCGATGCGCCCATATTTGAAATTATCGGCATAAGCCTTCTTGGTGCGCGAGCGCGGATGCGCCTCATAAACCCGGTAGGGAATGCCATTGCGGCTGGCGTAGGCGATCGCCTCCTCCTTGGTCTCGAAGCGCAGCGTGATCTGCTGCTTCATATCGCCCGAGGATGTCCAGCCCATCAGCGGCTCGGCCTCGCGCGGCTGGTCTGGCTCATATTCGAGCACCCAATGCTGCGCCTTGGCAGTGCCGGACTGCATCGCCGTTCTGGCAGGCTGATAAATGCGCGCAACCATTCTCATCTCCGAAAAATCTGCGACGGTTTTTATCAGCAAATGGTTGAAGATTGAAGCAGAGAGAAAGCGGCATGCCGGCAACTTTGCGCAGGCTTGCCCGGTTTATGGCGTCCCGGAATGCGCCCGCACTTGCTCGGCAGGTCGGGCAGCGACGAGCCGAACGGCGCTACGCGCTCGCGGCCTCTTTCGACAGGGACGCCAGGGCCGCGGCCATGGCTTTGGCGCCATCGCCGCCATCGTCGGCGAGACGGTGGCGCGCGGCGAGCCACGCCGGGTCATTGTAGCTGAGCCAGACCTTGCCGGCCGCGTCCTCCCAGGCGAGCACCTTCAAGGGCAGGTCGATCCCGATGGTTTGGCGCGACTGCATCAGCGGTGTCCCGGCCTTCGCATTACCGAAGATCAGGAGGGTCGTCGGCCGCAACTCCAGGCCGGCGGCCTTGGCCCCCGCGGCATGATCGATGCGCGCGAAGATGGTCAGGCCCCTGGCTTTCGCGGCGGCCTCGAATTGGTCGATCGTCTCGGTGACATCGTGGGCGCTCGGCAGGGTGATCAAGCCATTATCGGTCATCGTCGCCTCTCGTCTGGATCGGCCCGCCGGCCTTAGCTGCCGAACAGGACGGCGTGCATGATGCCGCCGGGTAGAAAGGTGAACAGGCCCGCAATCACCAGCGCGCCGAAGAAAAGACCGAGCATGGCGCGTTGGTGCGATTGTACGGCGTGCTTATGCGCCCACCATACCGCAACGGGCAACATCACATCACCAGGGTGAAAATCGCCAACAGGTGAACGGGCTCCACGGCCCCCAGATCCGCAATTGATGAATAAAAAACGCGCTGATGCAGAGGACGAGCATGAGTTCCCAACCAGATCGATCCAACGATCCGGTGCGGCAGCGTGCCCTTCGGCGCCGCGAGTTGCACGGTGCCGAGCGCAAAGGCACCCAGCGCGGCGAAGGCATGCAGTTGGATCGGGGTGCTCGCCTGAAGCAGAGGCGCGAGACTCATCGGCTGCTCTCCGGCGGCATTGAGACGCTTGCCGAGCATAAAGCTTGCCTCGGACGTCGCACCAGACAAGTCCTCGTGACGCCGGTTACACCGGCCGGCGCGATTTCACCGCCGCCGCCAGCGTGCCCTCGTCGAGATAGTCGAGCTCGCCGCCGACCGGCACGCCATGCGCCAGTCGCGAGATCGTGAGGCCCGCATTTTCCAGTTCGGCGGAGATATAATGCGCCGTGGTCTGCCCCTCGACCGTTGCATTCAGCGCCAGCAGGATTTCGCCGATGCCCGGCTGCCTGGCGCGCTCGATCAGCTTGCCGATGGTCAGATCGTCCGGCCCGATCCCATCGAGCGGAGAGAGCGTGCCGCCCAGGACATGATAGCGCGCCTTGATCACGCCGGCCCGCTCCAGCGCCCAGAGATCGCCGACCTCCTCGACCACGCAGATGAGGCTCGCATCGCGCTGTGGGTCCTGGCAGATGGTGCAGGGCGAGACCGTGTCGAGATTGCCGCATTCCGGACAAACGATGATCTTCTCGGAGGCTTCGTTGAGCGCCTTCGTCAGCGGCCGCATGAGCTGCTCGCGCTTCTTGATCAGATGCAGCGCGGCGCGCCTGGCCGAGCGCGGCCCGAGGCCGGGAAGCTTGGCCAGCAGGGCGATCAGATTTTCGATTTCAGGACCGGCGGCTTTGCGGGACATGCGCGAATTGCGTTAGGTTGATTGCATACGGGGCATTAACATTGCCATTATCCACTTCTACCGATTTGTCCACCCCTCCTGCTAAAATGCAGTTCCTAGACCGCGGGCACCGCCGATCCGTCATGCCCTTCGACCAGAGCCTTATATGTGTAGGAAAGGAGGGCGATAACCATTGCGAAAAAGATTCCCCCGAATGGCAGCCCAAATGCGATCGCCATAAAGATGGCGTGGGCAACGGAGATGGGCTCCGGACCAGCAGCCGAACTGCCTGAAACACGAAAACCGTGAGGAAAGATACCTACGACGGGCCCGAGAAGTATCATGGCGACGAAATACAAAACTGCGCCGACAATCGCGACGACAACCACCGATAGAACAAAACGCCAAAAATTACCCCTCATTGCGTTCCAGGGCACGCTCAATGACAGTTTCCCCGTTACCGCGGCGTGTGCAAAGATTAGCGCAAGTCTAACATTCAGCCAGATGGCGGCGGCTACAGATAAGATTACAAAAATGACGAATACAGGGATCAAGACATTCGGATGAGGATTGGCCATCGTCGGCGGCTCAAAACTCAACGGATTCGGGTTCAATAGAGCTGCAGGAATCAGTCCGAGTCCCCATGCCGGAAGCAGAAATACATAGCGTTCCACTTCATAAAGCGCGAAAAAGAATATGACCGCCGTCGCATAGGCAAGTTCAAACGGCCCGAAGCGAAAGACGACCCAGTCCGGATACTCGCCTCGTATGATCAGACGGTGAATTCCAACAGCATAGATGATCAGAACAATGCCGAAAATGATCCTCAACACAATTCCAAGCCATAGCATTGTTTTGACAAAGGGCCGAATGTTCTCCGGTGTTGGGTGTGGCGGCAATTGAAGGTCCACGGCAGACAAAACGAGATAAGTCACCGCCAATGCGAGCAGCCCTGGCATGAGACCCAATCTCAAGAGCGCACCGAAATTCCTGAAGGGAAATGCGACCGCTTGTTTAAAGATCCCAATTCGCAGCTTGGCCATTGCCCCCGATCCCCTGTGACGGCGAACGGAAAGAGCGCGGCCAGCCAAGATCCGCTATCCCCACGCCTGTTCGCCGATGCCCAGCCCGCTGCATACAGCGTTTATGTTTCAGGGAATAGCGGCGGCGGTAATATTACAGTTTCTCATAAGGGCCGTTGTCATTTTACTGACACGATCACCCGTTCAGGAACCTGACCACTGGCGATTGACTTGACGGAGATATTGGCAGTTCAGAACAGCTTCATGCCGGGCGGCAGTTGCAGGCCGCCGGTCAACTCCTGCATCTTCGATTGCAGCGCGTCCTCGATCTTCTTCTTGGCGTCGGCATGGGCGGCCACGATCAGATCCTCCAGGATCTCGCGCTCGCTGTCCTTGATGAGGCTCGGGTCGATCTTGATTGCGCTCATGACGCCCTTGCCGTTCAGCGTCACGCTGACGAGCCCGGCGCCGGCCGTTCCGGTCTCGGAGATACCCTCGACGGTCGATTGCATCTCGCTCATTTTGTCCTGGAGCTGCTTGGCCTGCTTCATGATGTCCATGAGATTTTTCATGGCTGTCCTTTCGGTTTCGGCGCCATTCAATGTCCGGTGATCCTTGAGCCCAACATGGGCCCGCCGGCGCGTTCGTCAATCCTTTTTCGCCGGCTTGTCCCCGGAGCCCAGCTCACGCACGGCGACGATCTCCGCCTCCGGAAAGTGGCGCATGACGGACTGCACGGCCGGATGGCGCTTCGCCTCCTCGAGCATCTTCGCCTCGTGCTGGCGGCGGACCTGCCCGAGCGGCGTCTCGCCCCGCTCCTCGGTCACCGAAATCATCCAACGCTCGCCGGTCCAGGCCTTCAGCTTGCGGCCCAGCTCATTGGCGAAGTCCTTCGGCGCATCGGGAAGTAGATGCAGCTCGATCTGCCCCGGCTTGAAGCGGACGAGCTCGGCAGCGTCTTCGAGCGCGATCTTCAGAACGATATCGCGCTTCTCGGCAGCGAGCGCGACGACATCGGCAAAGCTTTGCAGGCGCGGAGGCGCCGGCGCGGCAACAGCTTCTTCCTGGAGTTGTGCCTCATGATGCGCCTCGCCATCGTCGCCGACGGCGCGCCTCGCGCGCGGTGCGGAGCCGGCCGGCACAGACGAATCGGGAACATGGCTATTGAATCCCGATTCGTTATTCGAAGGTTCCCTTTTCGTTTGAGCGCCCGATTTTGCTGTCAAGCGCCGAATCACGTCTTCGGGGGAGGGCAGGTCTGCGGCGTAGCACATGCGGATCAAGAGCATCTCGGCGGCCGTCATGCCATGCGGAGCGCGGCTGACCTCGTCGAGCCCCTTGAGCAGCATCTGCCAGGCCCTGGCGAGGGCGCCCATGCCGAGCCGCCCGGCGATGGCCTTGGCGCGCGCACGTTCGGGGGCGCTCAAGGCGGAGGCTGCATCCTCGCCCGCCGCCTTGATCCGCGTCGCCGCGTGAACCGCTTCGGCGAGGTCGCTGACGATCTGCACCGGATCGGCGCCGTCATTATGCAGCGACTCAAGACCCTCCAGCACCGCTTTCGGATCGCCGCCGAACACGGCATCGAGCAGATCGTAGATGCGGCCCCGATCGGCCAGGCCGAGCATGGCCAGCACATCCGCCGCCTTGACCTTACCGCCGCCATGGGCGAGCGCCTGGTCGAGGATCGACAGCCCGTCGCGCACGGAGCCCTCGGCCGCCCGCGCAATCAGCGACAGCGCCTCGGCTTCCGCCTTGTGGCCTTCCGCTTTGACCAGCGTGGCGAAATGTTCGGTGAGCAATTTGGCGTCGACCCGGCGCAGATCGAAGCGCTGGCAGCGCGACAGAACCGTCACCGGCACTTTGCGGATCTCGGTCGTTGCGAAGATGAACTTCACATGCGGCGGCGGCTCTTCCAGCGTCTTGAGCAGCCCGTTGAAAGCGGCCTTGGAGAGCATATGCACTTCATCGATGATGAACACCTTGTAGCGCGCATAGGCCGGCTTGTAGCGCACCGCTTCGATGATCTCGCGGATGTCGTCGATGCCGGTGTGCGAGGCGGCGTCCATCTCGACGACGTCGACATGCCGGCTCTCGATGATCGCCTGGCAGTGCTCGCCGAAATCGGGCATGTCGATGGTCGGCCCGAGATCCTCGCCGGGCTTGGAATAGTTGAGGGCGCGGGCGATGATTCGCGCCGTCGTGGTCTTGCCGACACCGCGCACGCCGGTCAGCATGTAAGCCTGCGCGATCCGGCCGCTGTGGAAAGCGTTCTTGAGCGTGCGCACCATCGCGTCCTGCCCGATCAGATCCTCGAAGGTCTGGGGGCGGTATTTGCGGGCGAGAACGAGATAGGGTTTCGCTTCGGCGCTCATCAGCGTGGCCGTTGGTGCCAAATCAATCGCCGCGTCGGACACGAGGCGCTCTCGGACGCGGCTTTATTTCACGCGGCCGCGTCCCATCATCGGGTTTCCGAAGCTATCAGGCGCCCTTCTCAAGCGCAACTCGCCGAATCCACGGCTGCCCCCTTGAGCCGGCCTCACCGAATCATTGACACAAAATCGTCACAACTTTTGCGGGAACCGAGGCCGGCTATGAACGTTAATGGATGTTGAAGATGCTCGCATCCGGGCACCAATCTCCCCATCGGCGGCAGGACAGTTTCACGGTATACGGGAGTAAAGCGTTGGCGATGAAACACAATATCCAAAAAGCAAGCCCCGCAGCATACCAGATCCAAACTGAACGTCACAAAACCGACCCGTTCATAAGCTTTACAACTTCAGATGGTAACAGTTCTGGAGGAAAAAGCTTGTTCTCGTTTTGTTCCTGATGCATAAGAGGTCATGATCAAGCACTACGAAGCCACCAAGACGCACGGCCTTGAGCCGCTGACACTCGTCTTTCCGACGGGAAACTATGAGGCGCTCCCCTTCGAGGTGCGGCTCATGGGACCATGGTATGGATGCTTCTATGTCGAGACCGAAAGTCTGAAACCGGTGCATCGCTACGAGATATCGCGCCAGGGCTATACCATAGTGAGAGAGGCGTCGGGCCTGATGCTCGACGCCGCCTGAAGCGGGATGAGGAAAAGCATGTCTCCGTATAGACGGGGACGGAATTAGCTTCCGCTCGCATCCCGCTCTGACCAATCGGAACCGATCACGGCCATGATTTTGGATTGTTTCAATCCAAAATCATCGTGATCTGGCCTATTCCCTCTGCTTCCCCAAAATGCGTGCGTCGCCTCGCGGCGGCGTGCGCCGGTTCAAATTTCCTCGACGCCGCTTACCTCCGGACCTTCGCCGAGCAAATCGAGCCCGTTCAGGATGTATTCCGCGACCTGCGGGTGGTCGAGGAGATAATGCCAGGTGGGCGTCTCCCGGCGCTCCTTCGCCTGCTCGACGAGACTGTCCCATTCCTCCGGCCCGGTATCCTCGCGTCCCAGCCACATCAGCGCGACAAGCTCGGCCTGCTCGTCTCGGCTAAGCCCTTTGATCTCGGCGATGACTTCCTGGCGCGATTGGTCGTCCGGCAGATCCTGCAGCTCCGCGCTCATCGGATCGTCGGTCGGATTGGAGCCCGGGTCCGGCATGACGAGGCCTTCCTTCCCCATCAGAGCACCGATCTTGAGCGTCAGCATCTTCACATAATCAGGATTGAGATTGAGCTCCACCATGCGTCTGTTCCGCTTCCAGAATGAACCACAGTGAGCGGAACAAGATCGGCGACGCGTAGTTCCCCGCGAAGCTCGGGCGGGCGCGGCGCCGGGCTTGATGATGACGAGCCGCGGAATGGGCGCACGTACGGGGAATCAAAAAAGGCTCCGCTCGGGAGCCTTTTCAAATTCCGGTGGTTGCGCGGCGGACGCCTTAAGCGACCTGCACCGCTGCCGATTTGGTGATCCAGGCCTTGAGCTGGCCCTTGGGCTGCGCTCCGACCTTCTGCGCGGCAACCTGGCCGTCCTTGAACATCAGCAGGGTCGGGATGCCGCGAATGCCGAACTCGCCCGGTATGCGCGGATTCTCATCCACATTCATCTTCACGATCTTGACCTTCCCGGCCAGCTCGGACGCGATTTCCTCTAGCGCGGGAGCAATCATCCGGCATGGGCCGCACCACTCCGCCCAGAAATCAACCACAACCGGGCCGGAAGCTTTGAGCACCTCGGTTTCAAAGGTGTCATCGGAAACGGCAGTCGGCGCCATGGGCAAATTCTCCTCTTTTGTACCCCGGGGGCTAAACGTGCACTACAGCTAGGTGTCAGCCTATCATCAATCAAGGTGCCGCGATCTCACAGATTCGTATAGCAGCAATTCGCCCCGATCGAGCAGCGTAGACACGATCGGCACCAGTCGCGGCGCCTCGGTCCACAACAAAGCGGCGCGGACGGTTTTCTGTGGGAAAAGCCGCGCGAGCGCCAGCCGGTAGGCGGCAAGTTGGGCGAGATAGCTGCCCGGCGTTTCCTCGGGGCGTTCGGGTGAGCCGGGACCGCTTTTGAAGTCGAGAATCAGGATCTCCGAATCGGAGAGTACGAGCCGGTCGACCTGCCCCGAAATGACGACTGGCAGCGCGCCTTCCTTTAGCGACGGCAACTCGGCGGCGAGCGGCACTTCGGCGCGGCTCGCGGGGCCGAACAGTGCGCCGAATTCGGCATCGGTAAGAATACGCAGGATCTCGGCTAGCAGAGCGTCGCGTTCGGCCGCGCGCCAGCCCTTCGCCTCCGCCTTGAGGAAGGCGCCGGCGCTTTTTGTCCAGCGGTCCGGCTTCAGTTGCGGAAGCTGCTCGAGCAGCCTGTGCACCAGCCGCCCGCGCTCCAGCGCCAGCTCACGCGAGCGGGGCAGGGCGCCTGCGGGGACATGCACGGCCGGCTCGGGAATGGCGAGGCGGGAGGGATTGATGAAGACCGGGCACTCGGCACCGGGAGCCGGCAGCGAACTCCATGCGGGGAGCGGTGCGGCACTGTCATCTGCGGTCGCGCTCTCAACCTCCCGCATCGTCACGGTCTGATCGCATTCGACGCGCAGCACGCGGTTGCCGAGACCGTCCTCGACCTCGCCGAGCTGGCCTTCGAGACCGGCGCAGACGAGATCGTACCAGCAGCTCTTATTGCGGGCGTTCTTGCCCTCGAAGCCGGCGACATAGAGGCGGTCGCGCGCGCGGGTCATCGCCACATAGAGCAGGCGCTGATATTCCTCGCGCTCGGCCTCGTCCGCCGCATCGCAGGCCTCGCGGATCGCCGGAACGAGCTTGGTGGCGCCTGGCAGCAGCCACACCGGCAGGGACGGCGTGCCGGGACGTGCGCCAAGCGGGGGCGGAAGCTCGCCGATCATGCGCCGCGAGGCGGTCTGCACCGCGCAGGTGTCGGCGAGAAAAACGATATTCGCCTCCAGCCCCTTGGAGCCATGCACGGTCATGACGCGGACCTCGTCGCGCTCGCCCTCCATGTCGCGCTTGATCTCCGCGTCGGAGATGCGCAGCCAGTGCAGGAAGCCTTGCAGGGTCGGCGTCTCGACCATTTCGAAGGCGAGGGCGAGGTTGAGAAATTCGTCGATCGGGTCGGCGGCGTCAGGCCCGAGACGCGCAAGCATTTTGCTCGCGCAGGCCGTCGCCCTCCAGCCGCGCCATGTAGAAATCGAATGGCTTCTCCCGTGCCGCCGCACCGCGCCAGTCCTGCAAATGCCGCGCCGCGCTTTCGTAAGTCTCATTCTCGGGCGCTTTCGCGATGAGCGCGTCCCAGAGCGAGCCGTCGCGGCCGTGGCCGATGGCTGAAGAGATCGTCATCGTCGAGGCTGAAGATCGGGCTCTTCAGCAGCGCCGCGAGGGTCAGATCGTCCTCCGGCAGCAGCAGGCAGTCGCCGAGCGCCATCAGGTCCATCACCGCAAGCTGCGCGGTCAGTCTCATGCGGTCGGCGCCTGCGACGGGAATGCCAAGGCTCTTCAGCGCGCGCACCATCGGCGCGGCGAAGGGTGCGCGCTTGCGCACCAGGATGAGAATGTCGGCGGGGCGGATCGGCCGGCCCTGCGAGGTGAGCGTCTCGCCGCTGTCGAGCCAATGCCGGATCTGCCGCGCGATCCGGTTGGCCAGCATCACGGCGGGCGGCGCCGCGCCCGCGCTTTCGCCGAACGGCTCCCAGGCTGGGGCGGCATCGCGCTGCTCGGCCTTGATCACCGGCCAGATCTCGACGAGACCGGCCTCGCCCTGGCGATGGGCGAAATGACGGACGGGCTTCGCTTCGGCGGTGAGGCCGCTGGTGCGCTCGCGATCGGCGAAGACCAGGTCTACCGCTTCGAGAACCATGCTGGTGCTGCGGAAGGAGAGGGCAAGCGGCGCTTCGATCCAGGCCTGCTGCGCCGCGCGGGCCCGGGCCGAATAGCCCCGACCCGCCTCGGCGAACTGGCGCGGATCGGCGCCTTGAAAGCCGTAGATCGACTGCTTCTCGTCGCCGACGGCGAACAGCGTCCGCTCGCGGTCCTCGACGCCTTCGCCGGCGAAGAACTCGGCCGTGAGCGCCTGGATCAGCGCCCATTGCGCGGGGCTCGTATCCTGCGCCTCATCGACAAGGATGTGATCGATTCTGGCGTCGAGCCGGAACAGTACCCAGGCGGCGGCGTCCGAGCGTTGGAACAGCGCCGCGGTGCGCGCGATCAGCCCGTCGAAATCGATGGCGGTGCGCTCGGTTTTTTCCTCCTCATAACGTTGGATGATCGCATCGGCGAGACGGAGGAGGGCGGTGGTCGCCAGGACGACCTGCAGCGCGCGGCGCCGGACCTCCAGCGCGGCGAAATCGTCGCGCGCGCGGCAGAGCTCGTCGGTAAGGCCCGGATTGGCCTCGCGTAGCGCCTTGGTAATGAATCCTCGGTCCGCTCGGGGCTCTTTTTTTTCCGTGAGAAAGGCTTTCGTGAGGGCATTCGACGCGGGCGCCGTCCGGCTTTTTCGCCGCCGCTGTGAGCGCATCGGCAAGCGTGTTGTCGGTGGACTTGCCCTCGCGCAGCATCGCCACGGCGCGCGCGATCAGCGTGTCCGGCGCGGTCGCCGCCTGCGCTGCGAGCAGCGTCTCAGCCGTGTCGTCCCGCCCAACGGCGAGCGTTCTGCGAAGCGAAGCCATGATGCCTTCGAACGGATCGCCGCCGTCCTGCGCCCGCATCAGCATGGTCAGATCGCGCTGGCGGCGTGTCATCTCCGTCAGCAGATCCTGGAACTGGTCCTCGCCTGCATGGGCAACGACGGTCGTCAGTGCTTGTCCGAGGGGAGCCTCAGTGTCCTTCGCCGCCTCATCCAGAACCGCGTCCGCCGCCTCGCGCAGCAGCGCGTGCTGCTCCTCCTCGGTGAGAATGGTGAAGCTCGGCGGCACGCCCGCTTCGAGCGGGAAGCGGCGCAGCACCCGGTCGCAGAAGGCGTGGATGGTCATGATCTTCAGCCCGCCCGGCGCATCGAGCACCGTGGCGAACAGGCAGCGGGCGAAGCCAAGCTCATCCGGCGACGGAGCCCGCCCGAGCGCCTCGACCAGCTCGCCGCGCAGAGAATCCTCCGGCAGCGCCGCCCAGCGCCCTAGCCGTGTGATCAGCCGGTTCGACATCTCGGCGGCGGCGGCCTTGGTGAAGGTGAGGCAGAGAATGCTGTCGATCGGCGCGCCGGCGAGCAGCAGCTTCAACACGCGCAGCACCAGCACATAGGTCTTGCCGGTCCCGGCATTGGCCGATACCCAGGCGGAGGAAGCCGGGTCGGCGGCAAGGCTCTGCTGGCGCTTCGCCTCCTCGCGGATGGCAGCGAGATCCTTGGCCGGAAAGCCGAGCACAGCGGCGCTCATGGCTCGCCTTCCTCGCCTTCGCCGCCGCTCCATTCGGCGACCCGAGCCAGATGCGCGTAGTCGTCATAGCGGTAGCGCTCGGAAAAGGCGGCGCGGCGCATGGCGGCATAGGCGGTGGCGGGGAGATCGAAGCGGCCGATCAACGCCCGCAAGCCGTCCTCGGCGCCTTTGATGAGCGCTTCGACGGGCGCCTTCAGCCTCTGCTCGACGCCGGGCGGATTGCCGCCTTTTGCCGAAATATAGGCAAGCTTGACGACCTCCCGGCTTGCCAGGCCCTCGAACCGGCCTTTCACGGCGATCAGCGCTTCGAGCGGCAGTTGCGGCGCCTTGAAGCTGGCGACGGCGGCTTCGCCCGGCATGGAGCCGCTCTTATAGTCGTAGATGGCGAGGCCGCCACCGGGCGCGAGATCGATGCGGTCGGCGCGGGCGCGCAAGGAGAACGGGCCTTCCGGTGCTTCGAAGGTGAATTCGCCGCGAAGTTCGCTGAACACTTGGGCCGCGCCGCGCCGCCAGGCCTCGGTCTCGGCAAACCAGGCGGCGAAGCGTTCGAGACGCGGCCGCCAGAAGGCGCTAACGCGCGCGCTTTCGCCGTAAAGCGCGGCGCGTTCGTCGAAAATGGCCATGAGCTCGCCGGCACAATCCTCAGGCATTGCCTCCGGGAAGCGCCGGGCGAAGCGGTGCAGGATGTCGTGGATGATCTGGCCGCGCTCAGCCCCGCCTGGCTCGACGCCGAGGGCTTCGAGCGGCGCCAGGCCGAGAATGCGCTTGGCGTAGATCGCATAAGGATTGGCGATCAGCGTCTCGATGTCGGAAACGCTGAGGCTGCGCGGGCGGGCATCGAGCGGAGGGCAGGGGGCGGGCGCTTTGGCCGGTGCGCCGGGCGCCGCGTGATTGCGCGAGGCCGCCCAATGCAGCCAGGGCCGTTTCGGCGTCAGCGCATCGCCGAGCCCCATGCCGCCGAGCAGCGCCTCGATCCGCATCAGCCAGCGGCTCGGCACGGTCGGCGCGCCTTCCGATTTCAGCGCGCGGGTAAGCACGACTTGCCGCGCGCCGAGCATCTGCCAGACATCGTGGGCGGCGAGCCGCGTCCGCCGCTCCGGCGGCGACAGGCCGAGCGCCTCGCGCATGGCGCGGTTGAGCCAGGGACCGGGATCGGCGGCCTCCGGCCAGGTGCCGTCGTTCAGCCCGGCGACGATGACGAGATCGGCCGAGGTCAGCCGCGCTTCCATGGCGCTCAGGATCTGCAGGCGCGGATGGGCGGCGCGGGCCGGGCGGATGGTCTCGTGCCGGATGAGGCTGCGGAACATCGCCGGATAGTCGGCGAGTGCGACGGGCAGGCTCGCAGCCTCGCCGGCCAGCGCGGTCATGAAGGCGGAGATCGCCTCACCGTCGGGGCTGTGCCGAAGGGCAGGGCTTGCGCCGGTCCCGTCGGCGGTGAAGGCGGCGGCGCACTCGGCGTGCGCAGCGGCAATAGCCGAGAGCGGTACGGCCCGCCGGCGGGTAAGGTGCATCAGCTGCGCAAGCGCATTGCGGGCGCGTTTGACGAGATCCTGCGCCGCCTCCCAATCCTCTTCCGTCAGCCGGTCGAGGGCGGGGTGACGCGGCCTCGTTTTCTTCGCCCGGTCGAGGCTCCTCGCAAGCGCGTCGAGCCCGTCGCCGCACCATGCCTGCCGCATGGCCGCCATCTCGACGAACCTGGCAGCCTCCTGCGCCGCGCTTTCTGCGAGGCGGAGGCGAGTGAGCGGATGTTTCAGCAGCGCCAGCAGCGCGATCTGCGATCCAGTGGCCGCCGTCTCAGCGATCAGGTCGTAGAAGATCCCGGCGGGCATTGCGCGCAAATCTTCTCCGGCGCCGGTATCGAGCCGGATGCCCCAGCGGCCAAGCTCGGCCGCGACGCGGCGCGCCAGCGTGCGCTCCGGCGTGACAAGATTGGCGGTCTTGCCGGGCGTCTCCATCACCTCGCGCAGGATGAGCGCGATGGCGGCGGCTTCCTCCTGCTCGGTCGGCGCGGTGACGAGCGATACCCGCTCCAGGCAGCGCCTCGACGCGTCCGCCGGAGCGCGCGCCATAAAGGCAGGCCACGCGCCCAACGTCGCCGCCGGACGCAGCGCCTCGCTGACCAGCTCGAGCCGCAAGGCTTCGGCCTCGCCCGGCTCGCTACCTTTAACCGGCGCGGCATCGCTCCGCGCGGCTCCGAGAAGTTTTAGAAGCTGATCCAGCCCGGCCTGCGGATGTTCCGGATGGTCGGCCAGAGCCTCCCAGCTCGCCTCATCCAACGTCAGATCGAGCCCGGGCAGCACAACAGCGCCGTTCGGCAGGCCGAAGATCACCTTCATCAGCTCGGCCGTTGCCGGAATGCTGCCGGTCGAGCCCGCCACGATCACCGGTGTCTCGGGGCGCGTCTGCCGCAGGCGCTCGGCCTCGAGCGCCATCAGCCGGTTGCGCCGATCGACGGGATTGAGCAGCCCTTGCTCGGCGAGATGCGCCGGCCAGACGTCCATGACGATGCCAAGAAAGCTGAGCGAAAGCTGCTCATGTCCGGCGAAGCGCTCCGGCACCAAATCGCGCAGGCGGCGCAGATCGACGCCCTCGGTCTCGGCCTCGTCCATCAGCCGCATCAGCTCGAGCGCGAGTTCGGAGGCGGCGGCCGGCGTGTCGGGGATGCGCAGCCCGGTGTCGCCGGCGATCCGCCCCTGGCGCAGCTTCCTGGCCCAGGCGAGCACCAGCCCGATCAGCGCCAGCCGCCGGTCGAGCGCGCCGATCGCCGGGGCAACCGGCAGGCCCGGCCTGTCGAGACCGTCATCCTCCCCATCCGCATGGATGAGCAGCAGCGTGTCCTCCTCGGCGGTGCCGAGCGGGCGGATGCGCGGCAAGAGCGTGGCGCGGCTTTCCGAGGCGCGCAGAAACGCATCGGCGAGCGCGCGGCAGGCGGCGCGGTTCGGCAGATAGATCTGATAAGCGGCAAGCTCGAACGGGCCGGGCGCCCGGCCTCCGGCGCGCGGCAAATCTCCGCCGAGGACGGCGCGTACGAGCGTGTCCAGAAAGGGCGCGCAAGGCGGGATGGTGAACAGATGACGATGTGTGCCGCTCCCGCTGCCGACCAGAAACAGGTCAGGCTGCGTGGAGTCCATTCAAGCACCTCTCCGCGTCCTGAAGCGCCGACGGCGTCCCGATATGCATCCAGGTCCCATCGTGGACTATGGTGGCGAGGCGGCCTTTCGACAGCACCTCGTCCCAGACCCGGTTGATCGAAAACGGACCGTCAGGACAGTTCGCGAAGAGGCGCGGGTGATTGATCGACACACCCGCAAAGACAAAGGGCACGGTTTCGTCGCGCCCGCGGCGGCGCACCTCGCCGGTTTCGGAGAGGCTGAAATCGCCCCGGCCGGGATAGCCGAGGCTCGAGGCGACAGGCGCGAGGAGGAGCAGGCTGTCCATCACCTCCGGCCGCCAGGCCTCGATCATCCGCGAGAGCGTCGAGCCCCCGCTCTCTATCCAGACCGAGTTGGAGTTGTGGACGAAGAAGCCGGCCTGCCCCAGGAGGGGAAGCGCTTTCTTCACTGCGCCGCCGGTGTCGAGCAGGGCGCCACGCTCATCCGAGATGGTGATACGCGGCGTCTTGCGCGGACGCAGATGCATCTCGATCTGGTCGGCGAGGTAGTGGACATTGACGACCGCGTCGGTGACGCCCGCCTCGGCGAGCCGGTCGAGAACGTGGTCAAGCAAAGGCCGATCGCCCAGCCGGATAAGCGGCTTGGGCAGCCTGTCGGTCAGCGGCCGCATGCGCTCGCCGAAACTGGCGGCGAGCACAAGGGCGCGGGTTGCATGTTCGCCGGACATGTCACCTTCCCCAGTGGTCTATTTCACCCGTTTAGTGGTCTGTTTCACCTGTTTAGAGCGGGATGCGAGCGGAAAACCGGTTCCGCTTTCTTTCATCCGCTCTAGAGTTGTGCCGCGACCCCCGTCAGGTCACCGGGCACTTCCCGCTCATACCACGATTTGAGTTTGACAAGGGAAGAGTCTGCCAGATTCCCCGCCAGATAGCGCGCGATGCGTGGCATATGCTGTAGATAGACGCGCTTGCCGTCGCGTCGGGCGAGGCGGGTGAAAATGCCGAGGATCTTGGTGTTGCGCTGGGCACCGAAGAGACGATAGGCGCGCAGGAAGGCGGCCCGGTCGAAGGCGGGGCCGGACTTCTCGGCGCTCTCGCAATAATAGGAAAGCAATTCGGCTTCCAGGCCGTCGGGCAGGTCGAGCCGGGCATCCTGCAGCAGCGAGACGAGATCATAGGCGGGGTGGCCGCGCAAGGCATCCTGGAAGTCGATAATGCCAAGGCGGGCAAGGCCCTCGCGCTCCGGGCGCCAGATCAGATTGGGCGAATGGAAATCGCGCAGCACCCAGCCGGTCGGCTGGGTCAAGAGCCAGTCGAACTGCTCGCTCCAGAGCGCTGCGAAGTTCTCGCGCAGAGCCGGCGGGGTCTCCTGGCCGCTGACGGCCGGCAGCAGCCAGTCCGGCACCAGCTCGGTTTCGATGCCGAGCGCCTCGCGGTCGTAATCCGGCAGACTGTGGATAACTTCGCCGGCGCGCAGTGTGTCGGGAGGCGTGTGGCGGCGCAACGCGAGCAGCGCGTCCACAGCGATTCGGTAGGGAAGCCTCAGATCTGCGCCGTCGGCGGCAAGCCGGGTTAAGGTGAGGTCGCCGAAATCCTCCAGGATCAGCAGCCCGGCATCGAGGTCCTGCGCGTAGATCTCCGGCGCTGCGAGCCCGGCCTCTCGGACCGCGACGGCGACGGCAATGAACGGCCTCACATCCTCGGCGAGATGGGCGATCCGGCTGTAGGGCCGGTCGCCGCGGATCGGCGGCCCGTCCGGCGCGCGCGGCCAATCCATCAGCAGAACCGAGCGGCCCTCCTTTTGCAGCCTTGCATAGCCGCGCAGCGAGGCGTCGCCATTGACATAGGAATGCTGTCCGCCGCCCCATCCGGCGCCGTCGATGAAGCGCGTGATCGTGCCGAAGCGGGCAAGACGCGGCGCCCAGCGGCCGTGGCCTTCCAGCGTGACCTGCCTAAGATCGGGCCGGTCGGCTTCCACGAGCGAAATGTCCAGCCGGTCGCCCGGCAGCCGGTCCTGAAGCCTGTCCGGCCATTCGGCAATGACCAGCCCCGCACCCAGCGCCTCGTCGATGCCGAGCTCGGCGGCCTCGTCCGGCCCCGACAGGCGGTAGAAGTCGAAATGGTGGATGGCAAAGCGCGGTGCCTCATAAGGCTGGACGAGAGAAAAGGTCGGGCTCGGCACCTCTTCGTCCTCGCGCTCGACAAGCGCGCGGATCAGGTAGCGCGCGAAGGTGGTCTTGCCGGCGCCGAGATCGCCATAGAGCGCCAGGAAGTCGCCGCTGCGGAGCCGCGGCGCGAGCGCCTGCGCCAGGTCACGCAGCGCCTCCTCGCTGAGCTCGCCGAGCTGCATTGTCGCCGCATTATTCATCACGCTGCCCGGAATGGGGTTCGTACCCGGCAACTCGTCCTTCGCCTGCTTCACGTCGCCCCGCAGGCCCGCAGGGCCATCCGGGGTCCACTCGCCGATCCCGCAAGCACAAAGCCGCGTTGTGAAGCGAGTAGATCCCGGATAACGCCTACGGCGTTTCCGGGACGACAAGAAGGTGGCCACATCAGGATATCCGCCAGATAATTCGGAAAGGCCCCACAAAAACGTCACGGGAGCGCGGGCGTCAAGGGGAATGGACGGAGCCGGGCTTATGGAAATGGGTCTGTGCGGTGGGTTGTTCCCTCGGCCTCGACGGACTCACGAAGGCAGAGTGTTCATGTCCGCAAGGCGGGTGATTGCCGACATTGCTTCCACCCCACCTTCCGTGTCGTGCCAATATCTGTCATATTATTTCCCGGCTGTCCGGTGTACCACGTATTGTCCGCGAGAACGGATTTGCGCATCAACTCATAGCCGGACAAGACGAGGAGAAGCCCTGCTCGGTCAATAATTACGGGGATCGTTAAGCAACGTCGGGAACCGACACAAGGGCAAGCAGGACGACGCCGTTTACTGTCAGCCGCGCCATGTTTTCAACCACCGGAGTATCCAAGTGCGTCTGAGGGGCGACAAATGAGACTTTTGCTTGTAGTTCAAGCTCTATTTTTGGTAATACTGTTGGGCAATGGCGCAGTTGCGCAGCAATACTATAGTTTTGAAGAGGCGTGCCGCAGAGCTGGAATGACGACTGGCGCGTGCGCGCCAAAGTCCCAGCAGGAACAGTCGATGGGATGCGTGAAACTCGATGGGAACGCTTTTCATGCCGAAAAATTCTCTGGAGACTGCATAGAGACGACACTGTCACCAGTTATCGACTCAGAAATTTTTGTAGAGTTGATAGGGTTGCAGAATATTCCAAAGGTGAATGAATTGAAGCTCACTATTGGGCGGTCGATTGGCTTCAGGAATGCAGTTGCGGGGTTTCACGATGGATCTCGCATGATTATCCTTGATCCCGAGTGGGCGAAATCCGCCACGGCAGAAGCCTATCTGGTGCTCGGACATGAAGCGGGGCATCATTTTTGCGGCCATGTTCTCGTGCGCGACCCAACCATTTTTAAGCAACAAGAGCTCGAGGCCGATCGCTTTTCGGGAGCGTCAATCAAAAGATTTGAAGTCTATCACGGCAAAGCTTTTCTCGAAGACGCATTAAAGGCCGCAGCTCGACTATATTCAGCTTCGGGATCTCGCTCGTATCCACCGAGAGCAGCCCGCATTGAAGCGATTGTGCTCGGCTATAATTCAGGCTCGCCTTGTGGCAATCTGGCTCCTGGAATTCGCGGTTTTAGTCCCCAGCCTCGATGAGTGCAACCTCGACTACTGTGGAGAGATCGGCGCACCCAGAACTGTCAAGCTTTCAGCATCATCTTAAATGGGCACCTTCATGTCTAATTTGGCAAATTCTCCCGGCAAGAAGATACTGTTGCAACTAGCAGCTTGCTTGACTTTGATCTCTTGTTGGACTTACAGCGCTCCCGCAGAGAAACTAGGGCGATTCAAGGGCGAACTAATAATGAAGGCGCTAACCGACGGACGCACTATGGAGTTGGTGCAAGCGTTTACATATATTGACAGTCATGATGTGATTTGGCCCGTTCCAGCTCGTACGCAGGTTGATGGCGCGTCAATCCCGAGGGTATTCTGGAGCATAATTGGAGCCCCCTATACCGGGAAATATCGCGAGGCTTCTGTCATTCATGATTACTATTGTGAAACTAG
The DNA here is from genome assembly GCA_963798805.1 of uncultured Alphaproteobacteria bacterium. GTDB lineage: Bacteria > Pseudomonadota > Alphaproteobacteria > Rhizobiales > Rhodomicrobiaceae > CAVZCK01. Next base: position 121,134 of record CAWCVC010000005.1, on the reverse strand, counting down.
GTCTCGACATTGGAAGGCAGTTCACAGAGTATTCCTTGATGGGATGCTTGCACGTGGCGTTAACAAGATTAAAGCTGAACTGATGTATCTTGCGGTCTACCGATTTGGCCCGAGATGGGATTTTGATGTGGATGCGTGCTTCTGCAAAGGATGCCCGCCATGCGCCAACCCCATTTTGAAGCATGTTTCGAAATACGATCCAGAATACAACGCGTCGGATTTTGAGGAATTGCGCAATAAACTGGAGACAGGACGCTTTACTCTAGAGCAGCTCGAGGATGTCTCTAACTATCAGCTAAATACTGAAATTCTCAAGTCTCGCTAAAGACTGTATCGTAACTCGTCCGTTCGGGGTCATGACTGACCTCTGACTGTGTGGGCGGTGGCGTGAGCAGTTATCGGTTGTTGCAGTTGTGGCCGCTCGTCCAGCCTTCAGAAATGGCTTGGATGCGATCGTCTCGTGAAGGATGGCTTGCCGACGCTGCAACAGCAAACATTTGCCCCGCAACATGTAATACTTGGTCAAGCGATTCGACCACGCTTTCTTGCGTATCAGCCATCTTGCGTAAGATGCTTCCCGCAACCCGGTCAGCTTCAAGCTCTTTTTGCCGGCTGCTGGTCGTCATAGTACCCGCAGTATGCTTACAAATGTGATGGCCGAGTTCGTGCGCTAGAACGAGCGTACTTGCAACCAGCCCTGCTCCAGTTACCCTTTCTCCTCTGCTCCATAATGGGTCATGAACTATCAGGCGTTTGCCCTCATATATTAGCGCGACGGCATTCTTAATTCCTGTTGCTCGTCGAAAGATAACTGCGGGAGCGTCGCCATTCGGAAACATTTCCTCAAGCAGTCCTTCGTCCCTAGCAAGGCGAGTTACTCGAACATCACCCAATAGGGGGTCAATCGCGATTTTCTGTCCGGGGAGCTCAATGTGAAAGCTTTGAGCATTTTTGCCTAGGACCAAGTTAAGACAATTGTTTTGGGCCCGACAGGGCAAGTCGTAAACTAACGGCTGTGATCCACTTTGTGACGACTTCGGACTGCCCGACGCTAGAGGCACGTGCCAGGGAGAACATTTATTCTTTAGGCCATCGTATTCACAGTAAATTCGTTTACTGCATGCGGCCTCGTCCAAAATTGAAGGGCATACTTCTTGCAACCTCAGCCATTCAGCTGGAGAGTCATCGTAAGTAGCGTGTCTTAATCTTGGACTGCATTTAGGCTCGGACTTTGAAAGCTCGGCGGTGTCAAAACCGCAGTCAGTACGGTCCATGCATAAATATCCTGGTAAGTCCTCACACTTTGGTAGCTCTGCGCGGGTGTGGCAGGTTCTGAGCGGCGTGTTCCATGAACAAGTCAAGTCCTTCGTGCAACTGGTGAAATCGGAAGCTTTCTCGCAAACTGATTCGCCTTGGCTGGATGTCACCGAAACCAACATCCAAATAAGGGAAGCGCGGACAGTTCTGAGCATGTTGGATGTCCTTTAGACTCGCATGAACATGGTATCGGATTAAGTAATGGGTGGGGTCTGCTTAAACGATCTACCGAGTATGATAAGGAAGACCCAAATCTTGTTGAGTGTCCAGCAAACATATCTCTCGCTTCGGGCCAAGATGCGAAATGTATGAAATGTCCGTGATGAGACGCAATCCGACCCGGCGAAGCTGAGCGCTGATGACGGCTGCCCGCGTCTCCTGCGGCCGCCTAGTGCAGCGAATTTGACATTTGAGTCCCGCCTGTTGCGAGCTCGTGCTCAAATGTCAAATTCAAAAGCTCCACTAGCATCGTAAAGTTGCTAGTGGTCCTTTTAATTCCGGCATTTGCTCTCGAGCGTGCCGCAAGCGGATGCAAATACCGGAATCGGACCACTAGCCGAACATCGAGGGCGGGTAATAGTCCGGCGTGCCGCCGCTATCATCCGCCCCGCTGGCCGCATCCTCGGCGGCGGCGGGGCTTTCCTTCGGCGCGCTCGACGCGCTCGCATGCGCCAGGGCTGGCCGCCGCAAGGGCGCTTGCGGGATCAGCACCGTCACGGTCGTCCCCACGCCCGGCGCCGAACGCAGCGCGATCCGTCCGCCATGCAGCTCGACAAGGCTCTTGACGATGGCGAGGCCAAGCCCGGCGCCGCGATGTTTGGAGCCCTGCGAGCGGCTCTCGAACCGCCCGAATACGCTCGCCTGATATTCCTCCGGAATGCCGACGCCGGAATCCTGCACGGCGAAGGCGATCATATTATCCTGCTTGCGGATCGACAGCGTGATCAGCGAGCCTTCTGGAGAAAAGCCAATGGCGTTGGAGAGCAGGTGGAAAAGGATCTGCGTCAGCCGCTGCTGGTCGGCGACGACGATGTCGAGATCCGCCGCGATCTGCGTGTCCAGCGTGATGCCGGATTTGGTCAGCCGCTCGCGCACGCCGAGCTCGGCCGCCTCCGCCACCTCGCGTACCGAGACCGGCGCCAGCTTCAGCTCCAGGCCGCCGGCGTCGATGGTGGTGAGGTCGAGAATGTCGTTGATGATGGCGAGCAGCTTGCTGCTCGAGGTGCGGATGTCCTCCAGATATTCGCGCTGCTTGCCGTGGAGCGGCCCGATCGGCGGCTGCGCCAGCATGTCGGAGAAGCCGATAATGTTGGTGAGCGGGGTGCGCAGCTCGTAGGAGACATGGCTGAGGAAGGTGTTCTTCAGCTTGTCGGCCGCCTCCAGAGCCTCGTTGCGCTCGATCAGGGCGATCTCGGCGCGCTTGGAGTCGCTGATATCGATATAGGTGAGAACCGTGCTGCCGTCTGGGAGCGGCACCCCGGCATAGGCGAGTGTCATGTCGTCGGGGCGGGTAACGGTGCCCTCGAAGCTGTCGCGGGTCTCGAACACACCGGTGACGGCGCGCACCGCCGGGTCCCAGGGCTCCGGCGCGTCGATGAGGTCCGCGCAGTGCGTGCGCACCTCGTCGATATGCGGGCTGTTGTCGAGGAACTCGGCCGGCAGGTTCCAGGTCGCCGCGAAGGACTGATTATAGAGCTTGAGCCGCCCATCGGAGCCGAACAGGGCGACACCCTCGCGCAGATTTTCCAGCGTCTCGCGCTGCACCTTGATGAGCGCGTTGTAGCGGCTTTCGAGCGCGAGCCGCGCAGTCACGTCGTCGAAGAGATAGGTGACACCGCCATCCGGCCGCCGGTCGCCGAGCACATGGATGGTGCGCCCGTCCGGCAGGTGCCACCAATCCTCCACCGCCTCGGAATCGTCGGCACCCTTGATCTGCGCCTCGCGCCATTTGCGGTAGTCGGCCTGCTCCGGAAGCTGACGCTTCTGGCGCAGATGATCGAAGAATTCGCCGAGCTGCGGCTTGCCGCCGAGCCAGGCAGCGTCGATCTTCCACATGTCGAGGAAGACCTGGTTGTAGAAGCTGAGCCGCTGATCGGCGGTGAAGATGGCGACGGCGGTCGAGACCTTGTCGAGCGTGCGCTGATGCGCGGCCATCTGGCGGGAGAGCTTTTCCTGGACGTTTTCGAGCGGCGCGACGTCGATCACCGCGCCGGCGCTCGCCCGACCGACCGGCACGACGATGGTGTCGAAGCTGCGCCGCTCGCCGGCGACGACCGTTTGCAGCCGTTTGCGGAAGGTGTCGCCGGAGGCGAGCGCGGTCTCCGCCGCGCGCCGCTGGCGCGCTTCCAGAAGCTCGCGCTGCTGCTCGACGACCTCGTCGGCGCGCGTGGCCTCCACGGCCGAGACATAGGCGCGGTTCACCCAGATCAGCTTGCCCTCGGGGTCGCGGAACCAAACGGGCATAGGCAGGGCTTCGAGCAGCGCCCGCTGCGTCGCCAGCTCCTCATTGGCCGTGCGCTGCTGGCGCAACAGATTGGCGAGCTCGACGCGCCGCCCGGCGAGGTCGCGCAGCTTCAGATAATAGCCGCTGCCGGAGGCGCGCCCCTCCGCCTCGATATGCGGGCCGGCCAGCGTCTTCAAGGTCAGCTCGAACGGCCGCCCGGTGGATTGCAGCTCCTTGATGCGGGCATCGAGCGAGGCCGCGCCGCCACGCTCCAGCCAGGAGGCGAAGCGCAGGAGATTGCGCAGCTTGGCGGGCACGCCGAGCTTGGCGTCGAGCTGATGGTTGACGAGGCGCGGCGTGCCGTCCGCCTCGAAGGCGACCAGCACCTGCGGCTCGGCCATGACGATCGACTGGGCAACCTCAAGCTCCTGCCGCAGCGCCTTGATGGCATCCCCCGAGCGCGCCTCGCTGGCCCTGGCGCGGGCGGCGGTGCGCAGGAACAGGATCGCGGCTCCCGCCGCGGCGAAGATGACGCCGGTGACGATGGCGATGATGAGGAGGTCGCTGACCTCCGACCCGGCCTTGGTCTGATCGGCGAGCAAGGTCAGGGCGCGCGCATCGCAGGCGGCGGCAAGCGCCAAGCCGGCCACGCTGGCAGCAACAGCCGCCACGCCGAGGCGGCGAAGTCTCAATCGGGTATCGGCCTGCATCAGGCGTCTCCACGCTCGAATGGCGGGCGCCCCTCCCGGAGCCCCGCACACCCTTAAGAAGGCACGAATCGCCGTTACTTTAGCCTTAAGAGCCGGCCGAGACTAACCGATGCGTGTAGATCGGCGCCGAAATTCGCGCGTACCCGCAAAGAGCTGGGGATAAGCCAAGCAGGGACGCCGTAGGGGCTAACGCACGCCCGAGAAGCAGTGCTGCGGCGATCCGCCCTCTCCCATTGAAGGCCTCTGCGAAACGCAAAAATCCCCACGAGATGTCGTCCCGGACGAGCGATCGCGAGGCCCGGGATCCAATCCCGCCACCTGCAGGCAAGTGCCTTGTGGTGAAGCCAATAGGCCCCGGCGCATCGGCCGGGGCGACGACTGCAGCTGGCGGCCCGCGCATCAATAACGGTAGTGGTCGGATTTATAGGGCCCCTTCTCATCGACCCCGATATAGGCCGCCTGTTCCGGCGTCAGCTTGGTGAGCTGGACGCCGAGCTTGTCGAGATGCAGCCGCGCGACACGCTCGTCGAGATGCTTGGGCAACGTATAGACCTTGTTCTGATACTTCTCGTGATACTTCCACAGCTCGATCTGGGCGAGCACCTGGTTGGTGAAGCTCGCGCTCATGACGAAGCTCGGATGGCCGGTGGCATTGCCGAGATTGACCAGCCGCCCTTCGGAGAGCAGCAGCATCCGCTTGCCGTCGGGGAACTCGATCAGGTCGACCTGCGGCTTGACGTTGGTCCAGCGGAAATTGCGCAAGGCGCCGACCTGAATCTCATTGTCGAAATGGCCGATATTGCAGACGATCGCCATGTCCTTCATGGCGCGCATGTGGTCGACGGTGATGACGTCCTTATTGCCGGTGGCAGTGACGAAAATGTCGGCCTTCGGCGCGGCCTCATCCAGCGTGACCACCGCGAAGCCGTCCATAGCCGCCTGCAGCGCGCAGATCGGGTCGATCTCGGTGACGGCGACGCGCGCGCCCGCACCGCGCAGGGACAGCGCCGAGCCCTTGCCGACATCGCCATAGCCGCACACCAGCGCCACCTTGCCGGCCATCATCACGTCGGTCGCCCGGCGGATGCCGTCCACCAGGCTCTCGCGGCAGCCATATTTATTGTCGAATTTCGACTTGGTGACCGAGTCGTTGACGTTGATCGCCGGGAAGGACAGCGTGCCCTTCTTCTCCATCTGATAGAGGCGCAGCACGCCGGTCGTCGTCTCCTCCGAGACGCCGCGGATGTTCGCCTTCACCTTGGAATACCAGCCGGGCGTCGTCTCCAGCCGCTTGCTGATGGTGGCGAACAGCGCTTCCTCTTCCTCATTGCCGGGCTTCGACAGCACGGCGGGGTTCTTCTCGGCCTCGGCGCCGAGCTGGACCAGGAGCGTGGCGTCGCCGCCATCGTCGAGGATCATGTTGGCGGTCTCGCCGTCCGGCCATTCCAGGATCTTGTCCACATAGGCCCAATAGTCGGGCAGCGTCTCGCCCTTCACTGCGAAGACCGGCGTGCCGCGCGCGGCGATGGCGGCGGCGGCGTGGTCCTGGGTGGAAAAAATGTTGCAGGACGACCAGCGCACTTCGGCGCCGAGCGCCTGCAGCGTCTCGATCAGCACCGCCGTCTGGATGGTCATATGCAGGCAGCCGGCAATGCGCGCGCCCTTGAGCGGCTTCTGCGAGCCGAATTCCTCGCGCGCCGCCATCAGACCCGGCATCTCGGTCTCGGCAATGTCCATCTCCTTGCGGCCCCATTCGGCCAGGGAGAGATCTTTGACAATGAAATCTTTCGCGCTGCTCATCACGGTCATGGGGGGCTGCCTTGTTCGGTTTGGAGAGGTTGCGGGCATCTATACGATGCAAGGGGCGACAAGGCAATAAGGATATAAAGATGGCTTTATATCCGGGTTGCGCAATCCGAACTCGTAATTCGGCAAATCAAGCCGCTTCGAGCCGCGCCAGTTCCGTCTCGAATTCGAAGCGGAGCTGAGCCGCCTCGTCTTCCGGCAACCAATTCGTCATCTGCGGAAAAATCTTGGCGTTGAGCAGCGTCCGCTTCTGATCCCAGGGCATGGCCTCCGCCGCCCGCATCTCGGCGAGAATTGCGTGCAGCTTGGCGCGCACCTCGTCCGGTTTAGGCAGATAATCAACGGCTTCCGGCGCACCGAAGAGATCGCCTTGACTGCGAGGACCGAATAAATCCGCTACCAGATGCGCCATGAGCCAGCCTCCAAACCCGAATCAGGCAGAGTCTAAGCGGATGCGCTGGCTTGATCGACGGCGCGCGGCACTTATCCCCACTCGCGGAGCCTCAGCCATCTGCATCAGCTGAAGCAGCGAGTGTGCCGGCCTCCACCAGCGTCTGATGATCGAGGAGCCGGTCGGCGAGGATTTCGTCGAGCAGAGCGGCTTGCTGCGGCTCCAGCTTGACCAGCCAGCCGAGCACGTTCAGCAGGTCGATCAGGTCGCTCGTATATTCGGCGAGCCAGTGATGGGGCTGAATTTCGCTGAGCGGAGAAGGCGGACGGCGGCCGCCGATCGGCGGTTTTGTCCGGTCGCGCTTGCGGTAGTTGAACCATTGGCGCAGCACTGGCATTTTTTTAGAGACTCTATACGCCCAGACTTCCGGCGGCACATTGTCGATGAAGCCCCGGCCGATATGCAGACGGCGCTTTTCCGCGTCATAGCTCATCGCATCCGGCAGCGGCTCGGGCGCGCCGGGTATGCCGCCGTCTTTGGGGATAAGCGGTGCTTCGTCTTTCGGCAGGCGCGGCGGGCCATAGGGGCGGTCTGACTTCGGGTCGGCGAAGCGTTCGCCATAGGTGTGAAGCCAGATGATCTCGCGGCCAAGGCTGGCGGCCTTGGCGAAAAGTGCCGCATCGGCGGTCAGCGGCACGCGCAGGCCGGGGCGGATGAGATCGGCCTTGAAGCGTTCGGTGAAAGCGGGATGCGCCATGATCGCAGCCAGATAGGCCATCACGTCCTCTGGCGAGACGGGCCGGCCGAGCATGGTGGAGAGATGGGCGAGCAGCGCGGGTTTGATGTTGGGTACGGTGGCGGCGGCGTTGCGCCAGAGCGGGTAAACCCGTCCCGCGAAGGAACCCATATAATGGTCGTTGTCTGGGATGAAGGAACAAAAGCTGATTGCAGGCCCTAAGGTGGGTGAATGTGCTTCAAGTGCTGTGAGGTAGACTTGTTTCTCTGAAAATCCCTCCCACAATTCTGAACGCGCCATGCTAAGCAGTCGATGGTCCGGTGGAATCCATTGGCGGTCGAATGACCGGAAAGCGTAACGCACGGGAGTCGCGAGTTTTTCCACATCCTCGCCCACGCTGACTTGAGGTGTCGCGTGCGCACCCAAGTCTTTCGATACAGTACGGTTCAGGTCACGATCACGGTCCGCATGAAAGAGAACATTTTTCTTTTGCGGGTCTTGTTCTTGCTGGAGAGCTTTCCAGCGCCGTTCCAAACTTTGAATGTCAGGCGCAATAACCCATGTCCGGTGCGTCTTCACGCCGGGGCTGGACCAGCCGAAAAATTCTGCCAGTGCAGGCAAGCTCGCCCACGCGTCCTCCTGCTCCGGCAGAAACGGATCGCGCCAGCCGCTTGCGCCGTCCACCCATTTCAGCCTGCCGAATGACAGCTTGTCGAGCGCCTCGAATTTCGCCTCGCGGCGGCCTCTCGGCAGCGCTATAAAACTCAATCTGGCCGGGTTATCGCGATCCTTCTTCGGCGACCGCGCCGCCAGCACGATGCAGACGGGCTGCTGCACGTCCTGAAAGACGCGCGTGGCGACCTCCGGCTGATACCCCTCCGGCGAACAGTCGATCACCCATATCGCCTCGCAATCGCGCCGCAATTCCTCGCGCATTTTCTGAAAACCCTGGCCATTGAGAAAGCCAGCGACGGTAATGAAACAGACAACGCCAGAGCGATCGTCAATGGTTTCATCGGTGGCTTCTTTCCATCCGGAACCAAAAACCTTCAAAGTCGCCCAGCGCCAAAAATAAACATAAAGGTTCTTCAGATTATGCGTATGCGCACCAATTCCCCAAGAAGATGGCGGTTTCCAAAAGTCCAATGCCGCAGCTCGGCGCTTTGATCTTGATTCTTTAACATTCCGCTTTTGGACCTCAACGTTGCTGCCTTTTTCAATCCAGCCACCTCGGCCCATCGCTTTTTCCCCGTAAGGCGGATTGCCGATCACCACCGTAATCGGCGTCTCGCGCTTGATGCGGTTGGCTTCCTTGCGAGACTCGCCGATGGGCGCGACCATCTGCGAGAATTGCGTCTCGGTCGCGTAGGGGTCGCCGAGCGTGTCGGTGACGTAGAGCTTCGGCGCCGCGATTTTGGCCGAAGGGACGCCGGTCAGGCTTTGCAACTCCGCGATCAGCCGCAATTGCGCCACGGCGAAAGGCCCGAACTGGATCTCGAAGCCGAAAATGCGCTCCATCGCCGCCGCGACGGCCTCCCCGACCGCGCCGGGTCCCTGATCCGCCTCGATGGTGGCCGCGATGCGCCGCAGCACGCCGAGCAGGAACGTGCCCGTGCCGACGGCGGGATCGCAAATCGTGACGGACGGATCGGCGAGGCCCTTCGGCCGGTTGAACAGCGTCGGGTCGCGCAATGCCTCGTCGGTCAGGCGCACCATGGCATTCACCACCTCCGGCGGTGTGTAATAGGAGCCGGTCTTCTTGCGCAATGTGTTGTCGTAAACTTCGAGGAAGTCCTCGTAGAAATAGAGCCAGGCTTCCGGGTCGCCCTTGGTGACAGAGGGCCAATCGACGACGTTCAGCACTCGGGTCAGCGTTTTGAGCGAAGTGTTGAGCGCGGTTTTCACGTCGTCGCTGTCGATCAGCAGCCTCAAGGCGCTGCCGATCAGTGTGCTGGTCTCCCTGAGCGCGTTTGCCGCCGCATCCAGCCCGTTATCGAGATCGACATTGCGCACGCGCGCAACCAGCAGGCCGAAGGTGACGGCCTGGGCGTAGCCATCTGCGAATTGCTCGTCGCTGGCGTCGGGGAACAGAAGGTGACGCCATTCGCCCGCGAGCGACGTCAGCCCCGGATTGCCGCGCTCCAACTCCTCTGTTACCTCTTCGCGCAATAGGCGGCAAAGCCGCGCGCTGATCCGCGCAAGTTGTTTGGCGTTACGCGGCGCGATCGGCTGCCATTGCAGGAAATTGGAAAAAAGCGCCGGGAGAGCGGGCGGCGCGGCAAGCGCGGCTCCCGAGGATTCGACATTGCCGTCGAGATGGACGACCTGTCCCTGCAATTCGCCGTCCTGCCACAGGCTGAAGCTGTTCCCATCCGTGTAGATGAGATTGGGAAGCGACTTCAGTTTTCCCCATTGCCGCTTGTCGTGCCCATCGCCAAACCGGCGCGGATCGGCTCCCTTGCCCGGAGCCTTGACTTCGATGAAGCCGATCAGCGCATGCCGAAGGGTGACAGCATAGTCGGGGCGCGTGGCGAGATGCGCAAGCGCGCTTTCGCCAACGAGACTAACGCTTTTCTGGGGATGACCCAATAATCCGACGAGTGCAGATACGAGTGTCTCCAGCGGTGCGCGAAGCTGATCCTCGGGCGCGCCCTTGGCTGCCGCATTCGCAAGCTTCCGCTTGGCGCTTGCACCGAAGGCGGAGATGGCGGCGGCAAGATCGTGAACTTCGTTCACCGGGGCAGCCCTGTTCAGGAGAATCGGCGCAACACTATTTTCCGCTCATCGGCGGGGATCAAGTTATTAAATCGAGGCTCGACTACGTATTGAAAACTTGGGGGATTCTTAACCAGCTTTGTTATTTTGCTTCTGAGAGTTATCTCCGCGCCCCCACGCGCCCCTATACTCGCCGCCGTCGCTTCCCCGAAGGGGCGCCGGGCTTAAGACCGACTTGGCCTTGCGGGAAGCGATTGCGGTGCCTGGGTAATTCCCGCGTGCCACGGCCGAGTCGTGAGAAAGATGAGGCCGGCCGCGCGGGGTGGTGTAACGAACCCGTGCCCAGGGGTTTCGCTCCGACCCACCCGTTGGCTGGAATGCGCGGGTCAAAGGGGTCGCCGGCGCGAGTAGCGGGCCGGAAAGTCGCTGCCCCGCCCCCCGGCTCGATGAGCTCCGGGGCGCTGCCGGACGCATCGGACGGATGCAGGCTGAGGCCGACATCCAGATGAGGCGCCCGGTGGAAATGGAGTGGCTTTCGGAAAACGGCCGGCTCGGAAGAGCGCTGCCGGCGCCCCATGCTGGGTAAGAGGCGGACGGGGCCAGAATATCGCCGCGCGTGGGCAGCCAAGAGGCTGACACTAGACTACGGACCAGCCTTACGGCTGCCCGCGCCGTCCCTCAAGGGGCGGAATTGGTGCATGATCCCGCAAAAGTGGGAACCGGTTTTGCGGTAAAGATCATGCCCAGACAAAAAGCGAAGCCTCGCGGGCCAGCCCGGCGAGGGGATCGGCGTTGGGCACGGCATCGCCTCCCCTCTGCGTCGCCCCGGAAGCCGCATCGGGCTGTCCGGGGTCCACTCGCCTCGCATCAGGCGGAGGAGACTGCGGATAAGCCATTGGGTCCCGGATCTCGCTGCGCTCGCCTGCCCCGCCTCCGAGCCGGGGCCCGGGACGACGAAAAAGCGTCGCGAAGGAGTTAAGGCGCTCGAGAACGATGCGCGATGTAGCCAATCACCCGCCGACATAGCGCAGCGTCAGGTTGATGCGCCCGCCTTCGGCGAGGAGGTCCGAGGTGCCGGGGAGCACGCGGGCGATGCCGTGATAGATGAGCCGCGACGGGCCACCCATCATGATCACGTCGCCGGATCTCAGCTCCAGCGATTGGCTCGGATCGCGCCGTTTGAGGCCGCCGAGCCGGAAGACGGCGCTGTCGCCGAGCGACACCGAGAGGATCGGCGCGGAGAAATCTTTTTCATCCTCGTCGCGGTGCAGCCCGAGCCGCGCTTTTCCACTGTAATAATTCACAAGACACGCCTCGGGCGCTTTCGGAAAGCTAGTCAGCTCGAACCACGCGGCGAGCAGGCGGTCGGGAATGGGCGGCCAGGGGCAGCCGGTCGCCGGGTGGTGCGGCTCATAGCGATAGCCGCGCTCCTTGTCGGAGACCCACCCGAGCGGACCGCAATTGGTCATAGCCACGGAAAATGGCTTTCCGGTCCGCGGCATAGTCGGCGTAATCAGTGGCGCTTCGGCGATGACGGCTCTGATTTCCGCAAGCAACGCGCGCTGCTCAGCGCCCGAAAAATACTGGGGAAAAAGCCGGCAGCCCGCCGGAAGATTTATATCGTCCAAATCTGCTGTGCCTTCGCTGCCGCACCCTTGAAGAAACACACCACAACCATAATCTTTTGGCATAGCAACAAGCTGTGTGCTTGAATTCGGCGGCTTGTACGCGCATACAGTGCGGCCTATATAACCGCCAACTTAACTGAGCAAGCATTTAGGGGACTGGCGGTCGCGCGTGACGTGAAAAGTCGGCGCGGACGCGGGGGTGCTATAAAGGCCCCGACAGTCTGCCGACTGATGGATATATACAGAGGGTTATCGGATGTCGAAAGTCATAGGAATCGACCTCGGTACGACGAATTCCTGCGTTGCGGTCATGGAAGGCATGACTCCGAAGGTGATCGAGAATTCGGAAGGCATGCGTACTACGCCGTCGATGGTGGCGTTCACGAGTGAGGGCGAGCGTCTGATCGGCCTGCCGGCCAAGCGTCAGGCTGTGACCAATCCGGAAAACACCTTCTTCGCGATCAAGCGCCTGATCGGCCGCCGTTACGACGATCCGACGGTCGACAAGGACAAGAAGCTGGTTCCTTACAAGATCGTCCGCGCCGATAATGGCGACGCCTGGGTCGAGTCTCGCGGCGACAAATATTCGCCGTCCCAGATTTCCGCCTTCATCCTGCAGAAGATGAAGGAAACCGCCGAATCCTATCTCGGCGAGAAGGTCACCAAGGCGGTCATCACCGTTCCCGCCTATTTCAACGACGCCCAGCGCCAGGCCACCAAGGATGCGGGCAAGATCGCCGGCCTCGAAGTTCTCCGCATCATTAACGAGCCGACCGCAGCCGCTCTCGCCTACGGGCTGGACAAGAAGGAAGGGAAGACCATCGCGGTCTATGACCTCGGCGGCGGCACCTTCGATATTTCGATCCTCGAGATCGGCGACGGCGTGTTCGAGGTGAAGTCGACCAATGGCGACACCTTCCTCGGCGGCGAGGACTTCGATATGCGCCTCGTCGACTATCTCGCCACCGAGTTCAAGAAAGAGAACGGCATCGACCTGCGCAACGACAAGCTCGCTCTCCAGCGCCTGAAAGAGGCTGCAGAGAAAGCCAAGATCGAGCTGTCCTCCGTCAGCCAGACCGAGATCAACCTGCCTTTCATCACCGCGGACCAGACTGGCCCGAAACATCTGACGATGAAGCTGACGCGCGCCAAGCTCGAGAGCCTCGTCGACGACCTCGTTCAGCGCACCATCGGCCCGTGCCAGGCTGCGCTCAAGGACGCCAATCTGAAGGCGGCCGAGATCGACGAGGTGGTGCTGGTCGGCGGCATGACCCGCATGCCGAAGATCGCTCAGACCGTGAAGAACATTTTTGGCAAGGAGCCGCATAAGGGCGTCAACCCGGACGAAGTCGTCGCCATGGGCGCCGCGATCCAGGCCGGCGTGCTGCAGGGCGACGTCAAGGACGTGCTGCTGCTCGACGTGACGCCACTGTCGCTCGGTATCGAGACCCTGGGCGGCGTGTTCACCCGCCTCATCGACCGCAACACGACCATCCCGACCAAGAAGAGCCAGGTTTTCTCCACGGCCGAAGACAATCAGAACGCCGTGACCATCCGGGTCTTCCAGGGCGAGCGCGAGATGGCGGCGGATAACAAGCTGCTGGGCCAGTTCGATCTTGTCGGCATCCCACCGGCGCCGCGCGGCGTTCCGCAGATCGAGGTTACCTTCGATATCGACGCCAATGGCATCGTCAATGTCTCGGCTCTCGACAAGGCAACCGGCAAGGCGCAGTCGATTCGCATCCAGGCCTCGGGCGGTCTTAACGAGTCCGATATTCAGCGAATGGTCAAGGAAGCCGAAGCGCACGCCGCAGATGACAAGAAGCGGCGCGAGCTTGTGGAAGCCAAGAACCAGGCGGAAGCCCTTCTGCATTCGACCGAGAAGTCGATGTCCGAGCTTGGCGATAAGGTTGCCGAGAAGGATAAGACCGCAATCGAGACGGCCATGACCGAGCTTCGCTCGGCTGTGGAGGGTGATGATCGCGACAAGATCATTGCCAAGATCGAGGCGCTCGCGCGCTCGGCGATGAAGCTGGGTGAGGCGGCTTACGGCGGTGCCCAAGGCGGCGGCGATGGTGGCGCGCAGCAGCCCGGCGGCGGTGGTGCCGAGGGGCAGGCCGGCGGCGGTGCGGGTGCGGGTGACGGCGTTGTGGATGCGGAGTTCGAGGAAGTTCGCGACGACGAAGGGAAGAAGAAGTCCGCCTAAGGTGGTGGCCATAGTCGCTCAAGCGCTCGTTCTTCGGATCAATCGGATTCGGTAAGCCCATGGATGAACGCAGCCTAGCTCTGGACGGAGATCTTCCATTCGGGGCGCGGCGTCTTCCTGCCTCGCTGGAACGCTTTCGCAGCTTTGCGAACAGGCTCGGGGCCGACCCGCTGTCACGCCGTTTTGCTTCGATTGCGCGCCGCAGTCTCATTGTCGGCAGGCGTGATCCTTTCGATATCGACGTCTTCGATTCCTGCCGGGCCCGCCTCTACCCGCGAACCAATCGCTGCGAAAGGCGGGTCTTCCTGGGTGTGAATTCCTGGGATCCGGCCGAGCGCGAGGCGATCAGAGCGGAACTGTACGCGACAGCCGGGCAGGATCCATTCGTGTTTGTCGATTGCGGCGCCAATGTCGGCCTCTATGGGCTGTTCGTTGCCAGCGAAGCCCTCAGATGCGGCCGTGAGGCACAGCTGGTGTCGATCGAGCCCGATCCGATCAATCTGTCGCGGCTTCGTTTCAACTTGGTGGCGTCCGGGGTGAAAGACGCCCAGGTTTTCGGCTGCGCCCTCGGCGAGCACGAGCACATCGGCCGCTTGCTGAGCGCTCAGAACAATCGCGGCGAAGTGCGGCTGGCGAGGGAAGGCGAGGATGCTCGTGGGGCGGTCGACGTCCCGGTTAGGACACTGCCGAGCATTCTCCGCGAAGCAGGGACTGACCGGGTCGACGTGATGAAGCTCGATATCGAGGGCGCCGAGCAGGCAGCCTTGAGCGCTCTATTTTCGAGCGCGCCTCAATCGGTTTGGCCGTCGATGATCGTGCTGGAAATCGGTAAACGCAGGCTGCGGCTCGATGCCTACCAGCTCTGTTCCGAATACGGCTATGATCTTGCTCTAAGAACGCGCGTGAACGTTATATTGCGTCGGTCGCGGGCGGCTGATCTCAACTCGGATACGGAGCACAGGTAAGACATGGCCAAGCGCGACTATTACGAAGTGCTCGGCTTAAGTAGAAGCGCATGCGATCACGACATAAAAAGCGCGTTCCGCAAGCTCGCCAAGGAATATCATCCTGACTGCAATCCGGGAAATGCCGATGCCGAAAAGCGCTTCAAGGAGGTCAACGAGGCCTATGAAGCGCTGAAGGACTCGAGAAAGCGGGCTGCTTACGACCGCTTTGGACATGCCGCGTTCGAGGGCAATGGCTCCGCTGGGCCGCACGGGTTTGGGGCCGACTTTTCGGCCTCGATGTCCGAGATTTTCGACGATCTGTTCGGCGAGTTCATGGGCGGCCGACGGCGAGGGAGGTCCGGGCGCGAACGCGGTGCCGATCTCAGCTACAATATGGAAATCACGCTGGCCGATGCCTACATGGGCAAGGTTGCGCAGATCAGCGTGCCGACATCAGTTACCTGCGATGCCTGTTCCGGTAGCGGTGCCGAGGCGGGGTCGAGCCCTGTCGCATGCCCGACCTGCGGTGGCTTCGGAAAAGTGCGCGCCAGCCAGGGATTTTTCACCATCGAGCGGACTTGTCCGAACTGTCAGGGGCGGGGCGAAATCATTCAGAACCCCTGCCGGACCTGCTCCGGTATGGGACGCGTGACGCGTGAGCGGACACTGTCCGTCAATATTCCTGCCGGCGTCGAGGACGGCACCCGGATCCGGCTGGCCGGTGAAGGCGAGGCGGGGGTTCGCAGCGGCCCGCCGGGAGACCTTTATATTTTTCTGTCAGTCGCGCCCGACGAAATCTTCCAGCGTGATGGTGCCGATCTGTTCTGCAAAGTGCCGATCACGATTTCCACGGCGGCTCTTGGAGGCCAGGTCGAGGTTCCGACGATCGACGGCGGCCGGGCTCGGGTCAAGATCCCCGACGGCACCGAAACCGGCAAGCAGTTCCGCCTCAAGAGCAAAGGCATGCCGGTGTTGCGCTCGACGTTGACCGGTGATCTTTATGTCCAGGTCGAAATCGAAACGCCGCAGAACCTCACCCGAAGGCAGAAAGAACTGCTCAAGGAATTCGAGAAGGCTTCGACCGACAGCACCAATCCGGGGCTCAGCGGCTTTGCCAAGCGGGTGAAGGAGTTCTGGGATAGGAAGCCGTAAGGCTTCGTCGCGGCGGCTTGCGGATTTCTGGAGGGCGAGCAAAGCGGATGCAGGTCGACAGCAAACGCGCCGAGGCCATACGCAGGCTGATCGTGGCCCTCGACCTTCCCCGCGCTGAGGAGGCCCGAAGGCTGGTTTCCACGCTTTGCGGCGAGGCCGGCGTCTTCAAGATCGGGCTTGAGCTGATCCTCAGCGATGGATCGGATCTGGCGCGAACGCTTGCCGATTCAGGATGTCAGATCTTCCTTGACACTAAGCTGCTCGACATCCCGAACACCGTAGAGCGCGCGACCGCGAATGCGGCAAGATTGGGCGCCGCCTTTCTCACAGTTCACGGCACCGACCGCAAGACATTGGATGCAGCCGTCCGCGGGCGGGGGACGAGCACCATGAAGCTCCTCGCAATCACGGTGCTGACGAGCCTCGATGCGGCGGATCTGGCGAGCCAGGGTATTGCGCTCGGTCCCGCCGAACTGGTCTTGCGCCGCGCTCGGCTCGCCAGGGAGGCTGGCTTCAATGGCGTGGTTGCATCTGCGCAAGAAGCGGGTGTGATCCGCGCCGAGCTTGGCAGCGATTTCCTCATCGTAACGCCGGGCATTCGGTCTGCAGGTATGGCGAACTCCGATCAGGCGCGGGTGGTAACTCCGGCAGAAGCGATCGCGGCGGGCTCGGATTATATTGTCGTCGGACGGCCGATCACCGCCGCTCAGAACCCGCGCTTGGCGGCCAACCAAATCCTCGCCGAGATTGAAGCCACGCTACGCTGACGGAGGACATCTGGCCCCGGCCTCACCGTCTTGCGGTCTTACCTTCCAATTTTGGTCTGCGCTCCGGCATGGGGATCGGCTCGGTCGGCACTGCGATACCCGACGACTTGACGCCCACGCCGACGAGCGCCGCGCAGGCGGCGGGGAGAGCGGAAAGCCGCGTCGCCCTGCCGGGCTTCGGCGGTTTGGCAGGCGTTACCGGCTTCTGAACCAACCGGCGCATGGTGCGAAGCCAGCTTTCGACCTCCCGCCCGCAGCCGTCGCCGGAGCCGACCAGCGGCTGATTGGCGCATTGCGGTGAGCCCGGCGGGCAGATCAGGCGGACGTGGAAGTGATCATTGTGCCCCCACCACGGACGCACTTTCGACAGCCAGGCCCGGTCGTTTTCGGCCCAATCGCACAGGGCTTTCTTGATCGCCGGGTGCACGAAAATCCGCGCGACCTCCGGATAGGAGGCGGCCTGCTTGATCAGCTTGTCGTATTCCGGCGTCCAGATCGACTTGTCGACCGAAACGCTATCGTTGGCGAGCACGGATACGGCGGACAGTGTTTCGCGCTCCTCCGGTGTCAGGCGCTTTGCCGGCATCGGCGTGAGCCAGATATCGGCATCGAGGCCGATCTGGTGACTCGCATGGCCGGAGATCATCGGCCCGCCCATGGGCTGGGCCATATCGCCGATGAGAAGGCCTGACCACCCATCCGCCTTGGCATCCTCGGCAAGCCGCTCGATATAGCTGACGAGTTCCGGATGACCCCAATTGCGGTTGCGCGACAGGCGCATCACCTCCCAGGAGGGACCGTCGATTGGAAGCGGCTTGGCCCCGGCGATGCAGCCTTTGGCATAGCTGCCGATCGCTCGCGGAGCGCCCGGCGAGGGAAGCTTCTGCGCGCCGAAGATCTCCTTGGCAATCGGCGAGGGAGGATGCGCCACCTTCCGATGCTTGGTCTTCGCGGATGGCCCCTGAATGGTCAGAAGCAGAATGATGAAGGCTAAGCCGATTCGACGCATGGATCCTTATCGGTGCTGAAGGACGTCACCCTGCCGGAGCGCAGCGGACGCCACGGCTTCAAAAACCATATCCAAATCGGGTTAATCTTCCAATCAAACGGATGCGATTGCGCAAGCATCCACCCTCGCCGCCGCGACGCAGGAGCGGGAGCGGGAAACCGTTCTGCGGATTCTGTGCCCGGCCAACAAGGCAGCTAGCCGGCGGCCGCCAGCTTCTGCTTGGCAGGGCGCACTTCCGCAGCGTAATCGTCCATCAGCGTCTTGGTGATCTCGCCCGGCGTGAAGCGGTACTCGCCGATTTCCGAGACCGGGGTGACCTCGGCGGCGCTGCCAGTCAGGAAGCACTGCTCGAATTGCCCCATCTCCTCGGGCATTATGACGCGCTCGATCACCTTCCAGCCGTGTTTCTTGGCAAGGCCGATCACGGTGCGGCGGGTAATGCCGTCGAGGAAACAATCCGGCGTCGGCGTGTGCAGTTCGTCGCCGCGAACGAAGAAGATGTTGGCGCCCGTGGATTCCGCGATCTGGCCGCGCCAGTCGAGCATCAGCGCATCGGCATAGCCCATACGTTCGGCGCGGTGCTTCTCGATGGTGCAGATCATATAAAGTCCCGTCGCCTTCGACTTCGAGGGCGCCGTGCTCGGATCGGGCCGGCGATATTCGGCCATGCAGAGTCGGATCCCCTTGAGCAACTCATCGCGGGCAAAATAGGCTCCCCAATACCAGGAAGCGACGGCGACATTGATCCGGTTATGCTGCGCGGAAACACCCATCTGTTCCGAACCGCGCCAGGCAATCGGGCGGACATAGCCGTCGACGATGTTGTTGGCGCGAACGGCGTCGCGGCAGGCCTGGTCAATCTCAGCGACCGTATATGGAATGTCGAAGCCGAGGATCTTCGCCGAATTGTGCAGGCGCTCGGAATGCTCCGTCAGCTTGAAGATCTCGCCGTCATAGACGCGCTCGCCCTCGAATACCGCGCTGGCGTAATGCAGGCCGTGCGTCAGGACGTGGACCTTCGCCTCCCGCCACGGCACCAGCTCGCCGTTAAACCAGATGAAGCCATCGCGATCGTCGTAGGGTTCAGCTGCCATAATTTCCTCCAGCGGCCGGCTTAAGCATCACGGGCATTGTCGGGCCGAACCGGGCCCGATCACGCCTAAGACGCTGAAAACGAGAGATTTTTCTTTTTCGAGCGTACGAAAAATCGAATTCGGTGAGATTAGTCTTGCTCCGCTCAAGAAACAAGCTCAAATATGTCAACATGGCTGACATAATTTCTGAAGCTTGTGAAACCTCCCGAGCCGATGCTTCGGAGGACGCTGTTTCCAGCCAGCCGGATCACGCGCGGCTCTCCCAGGACGAGCTTTACTGGTATGTCGAGGCGCTGTTCTTTGCCTATCGGGACTTCACTGGCGATCCCGACCGTATTCTGAACGAAATCGGCTTTGGACGCGCCCATCATCGTGTGCTTCACTTCGTGCACCGCTACCCGGGAATGCGCGTCGCCGATCTCCTCGAAATTCTCCAAATTACGAAGCAGAGTCTGGCGCGGGTGCTGCGCGAGCTGATAAAAGAGGACTATATCGCTCAGCACTCCGGCGAATCCGACCGGCGGGCCAGGCTGCTTTACGCCACGGAAAGGGGAGCTGCGCTTGCCCGCCGTTTGGCCGCGCCGCAACTCGAAAAGCTCGGAGCGGCGCTCTCGGCGAGTGGCAGAGATGGCAATTTGGCGGTTGCGCGTTTTCTGAATGCGATGATCTCGAGCGAGGCACTCATAGCCGGTGGACGGACGCTCTTTGGGGAGGCGGCGCTGGGAGAGCGCAGGGCAAAGGAGCCGAGAGACCGATGAGCCAGGAGACGCAACAATCTGCTGCCGCCCCGGTGCCGGATGATGCCCCCCACATTCTCGTCGTCGACGACGATCAGCGTATCCGCGATCTGCTCGCCCGGTTCCTCTTCGAGAACGGTTATCGGGTCACGACCGCCGAAGATGCGAGCGTGGCACGCGCAAGCCTGCGCGGCCTCAGCTTCGATCTTATCATCCTCGACATCATGATGCCCGGCGAGACGGGCCTGTCTCTTGCGCAGGATCTGCGCGCGCATTCACAGGTGCCTATCCTGATGCTAACGGCGCGGACGGAGCCCGAAGACCGTATCGCCGGGCTCGAGATCGGCGCCGACGACTATCTGTCGAAGCCATTCGAGCCACGTGAACTGCTGCTGCGGATGAAAAATATCCTCAATCGGCGCAGTGAAGTTGCATCCGGGCCACAGGAAATCACATTCGGCAAATTTATATTCTCCCCCGTACGCGGCGAGTTGCGGGCTGACGGAGAAACCGTCAAGCTCACCGAGATCGAGCGCAATCTATTGCGTTATTTGGCGCTTCGACCGGGCAGTCCGGTTGATCGCGAGGAGCTTGCCAAGCTATCTGGGCATGACAGCGAGCGGGCCGTCGACGTGCAGATCAATCGGCTGAGGCGCAAAATCGAGGCGGATCCCGCCAACCCGAGCTATTTGCAGACAGTCAGAGGCCGCGGCTATATTTTTTATGTCGATTGATGGCGACCCTCTCCGATCATCGGCCGGTTAGGCCCATCAAGCTTAACCATAGAGCAAGAGATTTTCTGAGGAAGCTTGCCCGCTTTGGCGCGTCGCTGCTGCCGAAGGGTCTCTACGCGCGCGCGCTGATCATCATCATTGCGCCGATTTTCCTGCTGCAATCCGTGCTGGTCCTCGTGTTCATGGATCGCCACTGGGAATATGTGACCAAGCGGCTATCCACTGCGACGGTGCAGGACATCGGAATGCTCGTCGCGATGTATGACGCTTATCCGCATGCGGATAATTATGTGCGCATCTCGGATATGGCGCGCGAGGAGCTGGGGCTCGTGGCTCAGATCATTCCCGGCGGCGAATTGCCGGGAAGGCATGAAAAGCCGTTTTTCGGTTTTCTCGACCGCACCTTGTCCAAGATCATCCGCGCCAAGATTGGCCGGCCGTTCTGGATCGATACGGTGGGCAGCTCCGATTATGTCGATATCCGCATTCAACTTAGCGGCGCGGTTCTCAAGGTCCTGGCGCGGCGCAGTCAGACCTATGCGTCAAACACGCACATCTTTCTGATGTGGATGGTGACGACATCGATCATCCTGCTCGGGGTGGCGATCCTTTTCCTGCGCAATCAGATCAGGCCCATTCTGGCGCTGGCTTCCGCCGCCGAGTGTTTCGGTCGCGGCCAGCCCGTGCCGAAGGACTTTCGCGTGCGCGGCGCGCGGGAAGTCCGCCAGGCAGCCGTTGCATTCCTCGAGATGCGGGATCGCATCGAGCGTCATGTCGAGCAGCGAACGACCATGCTGGCTGGAGTCAGCCACGATCTGCGAACCGTGCTCACGCGCTTCCGGCTGCAACTCGCGATGCTCGGCAGCCGTCCGGAAGTCACCGAGCTTGCGTCCGACGTCGATGAAATGCAGCAAATGCTCGAGGATTATCTGGCGTTCTCGAAGGGCGGCACTCTCGAAGAACCGACGAAGGCCGACATCTTCGGCATGCTGAACGAGATCCACGCAGCTTTCTCGAGCCAGCCCGGCCGGAACGTCGTCCTTAACGCGCCCAACCATGAGTTCTTTGCCATCGTCCGGCGCAATGCCTTCAAGCGCGCGGTCATGAACCTCGTCAGCAATTCGGTCAGGTTCGGCCAGCGGATTCTGATCACCGCCGTGACCTCACGGCGCAATCTAGTGGTCACTATCGAAGACGATGGGCCAGGGATTCCGGCGGAGTTGCGCGAGACGGTTTTCAGGCCGTTTTATAGTCTTGATGATGCGCGCAATCAGAACGTCAAGAGCACCGGCCTTGGGCTTGCGATCGCGCGCGACATTATTCGGGCGCACGGCGGCGAAATTCACCTGAGCGAGAGCAGAATGGGCGGGCTGAAAGCAACAATCCGCGTACCGCTCTGATTGCGTCTTGCTGATCGGAACCCGATTTCGAACGATGAGCCGTCGCTGGCCACAGGATAGTTCAGAGACCGCCGGCGAGAATGTCCGATACCGCCTGCTTGCGGAGCTTCGCTGCCGGCAAAGCGCTCTCGCGGTCGTGCGCCTTTTGTGGTCTGTCAGGCGCTATGGGAGCAGCAGGTTGAGCAGAGGACAGGGTGGGGCGTGCTGTCTTTTCCGTTCGGAGACTCTCCGGCCATGGATGATCGTCACCCTCGCCGGCGCCCGGTAGCGAATGCGTATATAGGTCCCAGATCTCATCCTGCTCGCCGAGCTTTTCCGGCGCGAGACGTGAGTCAACACTCGCAGTTGCTTGTGTCTTGCGATCTGCCAGCGCTTCTTTGATCGCGCTTTGCCAGAACAGGTCCGAGACCGCGTCCCGCTCAAAACCCAGGCTCTGGACGCGCCGCAATAGGAGGCTGATATGCGGGCTCGGTGATGGCGGAGTAACCGCCTCGGCCTGCTGCTCGCTGCTACTTGCGCCGGAGACCGGCTGTTGTGCAGATGCGTCCGTACCGGCCGCATCCGCTTGTGCTGGACGAGCCTCCGTTTCGCTATGTGCTTGCGCAAGAGGGCGGTCGGCATCCCGCGTCTCGGCTGAATGAGCCGGATGGGCGCGAGCCTCCTTGTTGCCCGGACCCGGCCGCGTGCCCGACGGCGTGGTTTGGGCACCCGCAGATCCGCTCCCATTGCCGGTCGGCGCCGCGGCGTTGGCAGCCGAATTGGCGCCGTCACTCTCTGTCAGCCTCGCCAGCTGGGTGCGGTCAGCAGGAGAATCCGGCTTAGCCGGCTTAGCCGGCTTTTCGGATGAAGGCGAAACTTGCTTGCCCGCCTGAGCGTCGAGCGGCTTTCCGTCACTCGACGGAGTGTCCGCTGTCGAGGAGGCTTCCTGCTGTTCTGCTCTTGCATCGTCGGGCGGCGGTGCCTTAGCAGAGGATGCGGCTATATCCCGTGCGACTTTGGCGGCCATTTGCTTCCCGGCGCTTTGATCCGCTGGATTGGGCTTGGAGGTGTGTCTATCTGGCCTTTTCCTCTCCCCGGTTAGAGCCTGGGCAGAGCTTTCCACCTTGGTAGGTGCGGGACGGCTACCCGATGCATCCTTGCTGGTCTCCCGACCGGCTTCTGCGCCGCTGTCGGAGCTTGCGGGAGCAGGTGTGTTTGCCGAGTTGGTCGGTGGTGAGGGGACATCCGCGAGTGCGTTCCTCTCCAGCCGTTCGGCATATTTCGGCGGCGTCGCCACCGCGATCTCGACACGGCCGTGCTCGGGTCCTTCGCTGATGAGCACGGCATACCAGACCGCGCCGAGGATCCCCGCCGCAAACAGCAGCGAGGCTGCGGCGGCGGCATAGAAGCGGCGCGCATAGCGCCGGAACTGCCGTCTTGCCTCAAATTCCGGACTAACCTCGCCGTCCGGGCCGATTTCGCCGCGGTCATAACGCGCCCGCTTATCGGGATCGCTGAGGATCCGATAGGCGGAGGAGACGCGTTTGAAGGCCTCCTGCGCTTCAGCATCGTCCGGGTTCAGGTCCGGATGCAGTCTCTTGACGAGATTGCGGAAAGCGGAGCGGATCTCATCCGGCTTCGCCATCGGCATCACGCCAAGAACCTCATAGAGGTTGGTCTGATAGAATGGCTCGGGCGTCGGATATTCGCCGACAAGATCGTCATCGAGCGGCGGAAACCAGCTGTCAGGCGGCATGAGCGCAGCCGGAAGCAGCGTCGTCGCGTCGCCATGGGCGGTTGCGATCTGTTCCTGCTTGAGGCCGCGCACATTCCCAAGACTCGCCCCGGTCAGGATCGCGCGGTCAAGTCTGGCGTCGGTCAAATCTGCATAATCGAGGACGGCGTCCGTCAGATCCGCGCTGATCAGGTTGGCGCCGTCGAGGCGGGAATAGACGAGATCGGCCGCCGTCAGATTAGCGCGCTCGAGATCCGCCCCGGCCAGCGTCGCATGCCGAAGCTCCGCACCTTCCAGATCAGCATCGGCAAGGTTGATGGGGCCGCCATTGCTGGCGCCGAACTGCCGCTGGCTGAGAGAGAAGCTGGCGTTTCGCAGATCCGGGATAATTTCCGGATTTTCCTCACGCCAAGCGTTCCAAACTCTGGGGCCCTGGCAAAGCTTTTCCAGATCGTCAGGATTTGCCACAACCGGTGCTCCCCCACCAGTAGGAATTCGTCGGCGCGAAATGCCGCATATGGGGCTTATCTACCCAACCTGTTTGGATATGAAGGCATTTATGAGGCGAAAGGTGCAGGTGCCCAAAGAAGGTCGTGGAAAAACAAACATCGCTTTCGAAAACCCTGCCGCTCTATCAACCTGTTGACGTCTCCGAACTACTCTCCACAAGCTGTAGCAACTCTTTGCGTCGCGAGGCCCTGGCGCTCCTTGTTTCCATAAAAATTGCGCATCGCGCAATATATGGAATTACGGCACCGGCGGTTCTGCGGGTGGGCAAGTAAAAATGCCACAAGTTCCTGTCGGCGGCAGCGTCAGTAATAAGTCGCCGGAGTTGTCCGGACAGTCTGGCGAGGGCTGTTTCCGGCGGCGTCGGCAATCGTCTTGAGCACCTCGTGGATGTTGTCGAAAATCCAATAGTGCCCCGCCCTGTCCACGAGGCGGATCTGACAATGTGGGATCAGTTCACCGAGATGCAGCGACGCTGCCACGGGTACATTCCGATCGGCCAATCCTTGCCACAGGAAAGCCGGCGCACGGATCGCGCCGAAGGGGATGTTCCATGGCCGCGAGAATATGGCCAGCTCCTGCATACCGCCGCGAATGCCGCGACGGCATCCTTCTCCGACGCCGCGCAGCAAGTTCTGCCGGACTACACGACGCGACAGGATCGCCCAATCGGCGGGCGCGGCGCGGCTCATGATGAAGCCGAAAATCAGGTTCGGCGCGTGGAGAAACGCAAACCTGCCGATGCCGAACATTGCGGCCAGCACTGGCGGGATACGTGGTGACAGACGGAAAGCGATATAGTGGCCGGGTCCGATCGATTTCGGCTTCTCGTCGCCTGCCATGGGGCCAATCGGGCTGATCAGGCCGAGCGCGGTGACGCGCTCTGGGAGCAGCGCCGCGCAGGCGGCCGCGTAAGGGCCGCCCCCCGAGACGCCGGCGACCGCGAAGCGTGCGACTCCGAGCGCATCGGCAAAATCGGCGACATCGCGTGCATAACTCGCGAGCGTGCGACCGCGATGATAGCTCGAGATGCCGAAGCCCGGCCGCTCCGGCGCGAGCAGCCTCAGCCCGAGTTCGCGCGCTATAGGATCGGCGATCTGGAACATCAGCCGGGACCCCGGCGTTCCATGAAGCCCCAGTATGGGCAGCCCCGCCGGATCACCGTAGTCGGCATAACCAAGCAGCCGGCCGTCCGGCAAAGTGATGGTAAGATTATCGGAATCCGGGAGAGATTGCGCCGAGGGACGGCGGAATTGCAGCGGCATCGGACATTCCCATCAAGGCGTGGCTTGAAAGGATCACGCCGTCCAAGTCCCTTAGCATTTAGGATGTTGCCGGAACGTCGGCAAGATTATCGCCCTGACCGGGCGGTCATTGTCGCCGCGCGAAGCTACGAAACTCAGCGACGAGGCGGCCGAGTCCGCAAAGGCCGAGGCCGCATGGCTGGATCCACCGAGGCGGTCCCGACCTTCGATTTCTACTTGGGTTGCGTCGCAGGAACCGTTGGTGACGGCGTCGCGCTAAATGTCATCTGAATGCCGCCATAGCCGAAATAGACCAGAGCGCCGAAAATCAGCCCGAAAAGCAGCGCGGTGACGAATGCGTTGATAACGCGGTTGCTGAACGTGATCGTGTTTCCGATCCAGTCGATAAAAAACACGACGATCGCAGCGATCACCACTGGTTCATATAGCGAATATTCAGCAGGTAGAAACATCTCGATCCCCCATTTAATCCCCTTGTAGGGTTTAACTTCAGCGCCATTCTTATAGCAGCTTCCGGCTCATTGGGTAACAATTCCTCGACCTTGAACGCGCGACGAAAAGCGTTTTGTGGCGAGGCATTGCGGTTCAATTTGCCGGTTTCAAAGCGTTTGCTTGCAGGGCGCCAACCAGCGCCTTCGATGCGTGCCGTCTGAGCGCGCGAGGCTAGTTTTCGCCGTCTTGGCTCGACGCCGGAAATCCGTTTCTCCCGCTGTATAAGGTTTCTCAAACGCTAAAATGAGGAACGTGTCCATGCGGGCATATGTCAAAACTCTTGTTCTCTGTTTGGGGCTCTGGTCTGGGAGCGCGCTCACTGTTTCGGCGCAAGAGCCAGGTCCGCTTTTTCGGCTGCTGAGTTAATGCCGCGCCGATGCCGCCGACCTCTGCGCCGACGTTGTTCCGGGCGGCGGGCGTATCGCGGCCTGCCTTTACGCGCACATGGACAGGCTGCGGCCGGGATGTCATGAGGCCGTTGAAGCCGGCCTCGCGATCAGGGCCTGTATTCGCGATGCAAGACGCTTCTGTGACGTCGTGCCGGGCGCGGGCCGAATTGCCGATTGTCTGTCGGAATTCCGTGATGATCTGTCGCCGGCATGCCGTGCGGTGCTTGCCTTCGGCGCCGACCTTCAACATCGCTGGAACGACTACGAGGAAAGAGACCTCTTGAAATAAGGAAGACGGTCGCGTCACTCCAAAATCGGCGAGGCTGCCACTTTTTTCAGATGCGGCTGAGGTTTGCCTCCAGCTGATCGATGCCGTGCGGACAACCAAGTTATGATGCTCTCTCGATCTGTTCCCGGCGCAGCTCGTTCAAGACCTCGGCAAGCGCGGCTGGCCATGGTCTCGGCGTCAAACCGAACACCGTCTCGATTTTTGCCGGGTCCAGGACGGAGTTGCGCGGCCTCGCAGCCTCGCTGGCAGGCTTGCTCTTGATCGGCTCGATAATGGGCGGCATTCCGGACCACGGAGCGGCTTTGCAGAAGATTGCGCTGGCAAAGCCGTGCCAGCTTACGGGGGCGCCCGTATTCGAAAAGTGATAAAGGCCCCAGCCGCCGTCGCTGCTGATGGTCTGGAGCGCCATGCCGATCAAGGCGCTTGCGAGATCGGCGGCGGATGTCGGCCTGCCGAGCCGGTCGCTGACAACGGCAAGACGGTTGCGGTCACATCCGAGCCGCAGCATCGTGCGGAGAAAATTGTGACCGTGAGCCGCATAGAGCCACGAGGTGCGCAGGATCAGGTGGCGCGGATTGGCAGCCATGACGGCGAACTCACCGGCAAGCTTGCTCTCGCCATAGACGTTGAGCGGGTTCGGGCGATCCTCCTCTGTCCATGCTCCATCTTTGTTGCCGTCGAAGACGTGACTGCTGGAGATATGGACGATCGGTGCGCCGCAAGCGGCTGCCGCCCGTGCAAGCGCCGCGGCGCCGTCCCTGTTCATCAGAAAGACGAGATCCGGCTCGGTTTCCGCCTTATCGACAGCGGTATAGCCCGCGGCGTTGATCACGAGATCGGGCGTAATATTGCGGACAAGACCAGCGATTTGTTCCGGACGCGCCAGATCGAGATCGGCCCTCGCTGGGCGGATGAGCCTAGCTCCCGGCGGAAGCTGACTCCGGCAGATCTCCTGGCCGAGTTGACCCGTTGCACCTGTCAGCAGAATTTTCATGACGCAAGATACTCCACAACGCTAATGCCGCTGGCTGCCGAAATTGCGGGCGCCGACCGCACACCACCAGCTTCCATGACGCAATACCGATCGATTGTTTCGTTGAGACCCGCACAGATACAGATACGGTGCGGGTGAGATCCGGTTCAGGCTGCCACGCCTTTCTCGGATGGGTCGAACGTAAATGGCGTTGCGGTATCGCGAAGGAGAGGCAGGGTTTTGTCCTTTGGTGAGAGCACCGCTTCGTCCGCAGAAACGGGCCAACGGATCCGCAGGCTTGGATCATCCCAGAAGATTCCGTGCTCGTAATCCGGCGAATAATGTACCGTCACTTTACAGGTCATTTCCGTCAGTGGTCTGAGCGTTGCAAAGCCATGCGCGAAACCAGGCGGAATATAGAGCTGCAGGCCGTTTTCGGCGCTGAGTTCGACGCCGACATATTTGCCAAAGGTCGGCGATCCGCCGCGAATATCCACAGCGACGTCAAATATCGCACCCCGCACAACGCGGATAAGCTTGGCCTGGGCGTAAGGCGGGCTTTGGAAATGGAGCCCGCGCACGGTGCCACAGGCGGTCGAGAGCGAAACGCTGTCTTGTACAAAGGACACCTCGACGCCGTGGCGCGCCAGCTCGGCGGCATTGTATGTATCGCAGGAAAAGCCCCTCAGATCGTGGAAGCGTTTCGGCTCGATCAAGAGAATGCCGTCAATGTTGAACGACTGAACCTTCATAGCGCTACCTCGGCGGGCGCCGTTGCGGCGCTGAACGAGCGTCTCACGAGCGAGGCGGTGAGCGCGCACTTCAGGAATTTGACATTTCCATAGGAGGTGAGGAGATAGGCGATCATTCCCATCGCGTAAATGCCTGCCCAGACGCCCAAATATCGGTTGAATTTGTGCCGGACGAGGGTGCCGGCACAGCTCCCGGCAGCTCTCACTTCAGCCCGCCGTCGGGCCGAGTCTTAACCACCAAGCTAATACGATTTCAACTAAAAATAGACCTATTATGAAAACACACGTATAAGTTTAAACAGCTTCGCGGTCAGCCTGTGCATATTGGATGTCATAGAGACGGGAATAGAGGCCGCCGACGGCGAGGAGCTCACGGTGGGTGCCGCTCTCGGCAAGGCGCCCGTCGTCGATGACATGAATCCGGTCGGCGTTGAGCACGGTTGCCAGGCGGTGCGCGATGACGAGTGTCGTGCGTCGTTCCGTGAGCTGCGCCAGTGCACGCTGAATCGCCTGCTCGGACTCGCTGTCGAGGGCGGAGGTCGGCTCGTCGAGAAGGATGATCCGGGCGTTCTTGAGGAAAGCCCGCGCGATCGAGATCCGCTGCCGCTGGCCGCCGGAAAGCTGGCCGCCAAGTTCACCGACCTGCGTGGCGTAGCCGGCTGGCAGGGCTTCGATGAAGTGATGCGCATAGGCCGCCTTGGCGGCGGCCAGGATCGCGTCCTCGCTCGCGTTCTCGACACCGGCGGCGATATTTTCCCGTATCGTGCCGTCGAACAGAAATACGTCCTGGCTCACGAGCGCGACACCAGTGCGCAGCGACTGCAGCGTCACGCCGCGAATATCGTGGCCGTCGATGACGACCGCACCGCGCTCAGGATCCCAGAAGCGCATGATGAGGTTCATAATCGTCGTCTTGCCGCTTCCTGACAGGCCGACCAGCGCCGTGGTTTTTCCCGCCTCGACGTCCAGCGTCAGCTCACGCAGCACTGGGGCACCCGGCTTGTAGCCGAAGGTCACCTTATCGAGCCTGATCCGTCCGTGAGGCACGTCGAGCGGCACCGCGCCCGGTCGGTCGGTCAGCACCGGCTTTGCGTCGATGAGATCGAACATCATCTGCACGCCAATACAGGCCTGGCCGAGCTTGACCTGCAGCCGGGCAAGACGCCGCGCCGGCTCATAGGCCATCAGCAGCGCCGTCACAAAGGAAAAGAATTCACCGGGCGTTTCGTTATAGTTGAGGCTGCGCCAGCCGGCATAGAAGATGACGCCGGCGACGGCAAAGCCGCCCAGCGTGTCGACCAGCGGATTCACCCCGGCGTTCACGGAAACGATCTTGTTGTTCACCCGTTCGACGGCGCTGATGGATTCGTTCATTCGCGCTTGCATCGCCGGCTCAAGCGTGAAGGCTTTCACCACCCGGATGCCCTGGGCCGTCTCCCGCATGGTTTTCACGATATTGCCGAAGGACAAGACCTCTTTCTTCGTGACTTTGCGGATCCGCGAAACCAGCTTCTTCTGCACGAGAATGCCGACCGGCGCGCCAAGGGCGCAGATTGCGAACATCACCGGCTGTTGAGCGATCATCACCCCGATGAGCCCGATCAATGTCACTAGGTCCCGGCCAAGGCTCGTTGCAAGGAGATTAGTGGCCTCGCGCGTTGCC
Organism: uncultured Alphaproteobacteria bacterium; assembly: GCA_963798805.1. Lineage (GTDB taxonomy): Bacteria > Pseudomonadota > Alphaproteobacteria > Rhizobiales > Rhodomicrobiaceae > CAVZCK01. Next base: position 91,298 of record CAWCVC010000005.1, on the reverse strand, counting down.
TGTGCATTGAGGGTGATGCGGGTAATCAGGTCGCTCGATGCGAAGCGCTGGTAGAAATCGAGATCCTGGCGAAGCAGATGCTCGAACATCTTCGTCTGCGTCTCGGCGACCATTCGATTGCCGATACGGGCGAGAATGACTTCCTGGAAATAGGAGGCAATCCCTTTTGCGGTGAATATGCCGACGACGACGGCGGGCAGCCAGACCAGCACACCCGCTTTTCGGTCGACAAAAATCAGGTTCACCACATCCTTCATCAGCCAGGCGCTTAAGGCGGTGGTTCCGGACACGACAAACATAAAAATGAATGCAACAGCATAGAGGGGGGCGTATTGGCGCCACCTCTCCGATACCAGCCGCATGATCAGGGCGAGATCATTCCTTGGCAGGAAGAGTTCCAGGATTTTCATGAAAAGCGCCGTCCGTCTCTTTCCGCGCATGTGCCCCGCGCGTGGCGGCACAATCGATCGCACACCGCCCGACGCTAGATAAACGGTCGCATAGGAGTTTGTCAAAACGGCTCTCGGCAAAATGGGCAAGAACTTCCAAGTTTTTGGCATTTCATTTTTGCCCGGTCTTGGGCAGAGTCCTGCGTCGCCCCATTCCATGGGATGATCAAATGACCGAACCGGACCCGCTTGTGACAATGGTGGTCGGCGGCGTTGTGGCCGCCTTCGCATTCGGATTCCTGGCGCACAGGCTCAAGCTCTCCCCGATCATCGGCTATTTGGCTGCCGGCGTCGTCATCGCGCATTATGCGCCGGGCGTTGCCGTCGATTTCGACTTGGCGAGCGAACTCGCGCAGTTCAGCGTGATCCTCATCATGTTCGGGATGGGGCTGAAATTTTCGCCGGGCAAGCTCATCGAATGCCGCTGGATTGCCTTGCCCTGTGCTTTGGGACAAATGACGGTGGTCATCCTTCTCGGGCTCGGTTTCGGCTGGCTTCTCGGGCTTTCATCCATCGAGGCGCTGATCCTCGGCTTCTCATTCTCCATCGCCAGCACGGTCGTGCTCTTGCGAACGCTCGACGTGAATGATCTCGCAGGGGTTGCGGCGGGCCGCCTCGCCACATGCTGGCTGCTTGTGCAGGATCTGACCGCGGTTTTTGTCGTGGTCCTGATGCCGGTCTTGGCCCAGCACGGCGACGGGGCGGTCGGCGGAACGAGCGTGCTGCATGCAATCGCCAGTAAGGCCCTCGAACTCGTCCTCTTCACCATCATCATGATTGTCATTGCCAGGCGGCTATTACCGGGCCTGCTTGTCTTCATCGCCCAAGCCAGATCGCGCGAGCTGTTCTCTCTTGGCGTCTTCGCGATCGGCCTTGGCATCGCTTTCGCGGCAGAAAAACTGTTCGGGATGAATTTCGCGCTTGGCGCCTTCGTAGCTGGACTGGTTCTCAATGAATCCGAGCTCAGCCATCGCGCCGCAGAGGACCTGACGCCATTCCGGGACGCTTTTGCAGTCCTCTTCTTCGTTTCGGTCGGAATGCTGTTCAATGTGCAGCTCGTGCTGGCCCAGAGCTGGACCATCCTGACCATCCTCGCCGTCATCATCATCGGCAATGGCGGGGCCGCCTTCCTGATGATGATGGTGATGCGCGTGCCGCTCGAGCAGAGGCTGGCCACGGCGGGGGGATTGGCTCAGATCGGCGAATTCTCCTTCCTGATCAGCGGCTTCGCGCTTTCGCTCGGACTGCTTTCCGATGATACTCAAGCGCTCGTCACTGCGGGCATCCTCATTTCGATCACGCTGAATCCGCTGGTCCGGCAAGCGTTGCAACTCGCCGCCCGATTGGCACGGACGGAAAGGTCCACTGATCTTACCGAGCGCGCCTAATTAGTGTGGCGTCTCGCAATTGCCTTCCCCTTTCGCAGCGGCCTCGGCAAGGCAATTGCGAGACATAAGCCACACTAAAGCATTGAGTTTGCTAGTGTTCCTTTGTCTCCGAATTGCCGGAAGTGGTTGCGGCAAATTAGTCCGAACTTTTCACTTAGGTTTACTTCAGCCCATTGATCAGAAACGGTTTTTTATGAACTCGAAGGCCGCCTACTGGACACAGGGCAGTGGCAGGTCGAGAAGAGCGAAGGCTTTCTCCTGGAGGGCGGTGGGTCGCGCGAGCAGTGCGAAGGTGGCCGTGCCTTGCAGCGGGAGGGCGACCTCGTTGAGCGTCAGCGTCGCGAGGTGGGCGAGAAGGTCAGGCCATGTCAGCGCGGGCTGACCGTCGGCACTTCGGCGCTGCGTACGTTTCTGGATTGTCGCGGCGGAGGGCTCGGGCGGAGTGACGATCGATTTGCGCTCACGCGCCTCGGGCGCATGCTCGGCAAACAGCATCGGCGCCAGCGCCCGGCGCATGTGGAATTCGACGTAATAGGCCAGCATGCACAGAAACACGTGCGCCCTGACGCGATGTCCCAGCCAATGGTGGATCGGACGGATCTGCAAATCCACGCCCTTCATTGTACGGAAAGCCCGTTCTACCTGCGCCAGACTTTTGTAGGCGCCGACCGCATCCTCGGCGGAAAGCTTGTCCTGGGGCACGCTGGTGCGGATCACGTAGATGCCGTCGAGGGTCGCCTCGGCCGCGATCTTCGCCTCGTCGCGGCGAAACGAGAGATGGCTATCGCCAATGTCGAGCACAAAATGCTTGGCCATCTTATGCTTGTCGATCACGGCGCCGACTTTCAATCCGATGACCGCCGCCGTGTGTTTCTTCGGCGCCCGTCGAACGGCCTCGGCGACGCGCTTCAGATTGCGTTCCGTTGCCTCCAGCAATGCGCTGCGTTTGCGCGCCCGCTCGTCGGCCAGCAGTGGATTGCGGCAGGCGATCAACCGTTCTCCGGGGAAGTGCGTCGGGGCGCTGATTTCGGCCAGATCACGTTCGTCGAACAGCGACAGCTGCAACGGACCGGCGGCGAGGAGATCGCGGATCTGCGGCGCCTTCAGGCACGAGATCCAATCGAGCCCCGCCGGCTTCAGATCCTCGGCAATGCGCGCGCTGGTGATCATGCCGCGATCTCCGACGAGCACGACATGAGCGAGCTTGAAGCGCTTTTTCAGTGTGTCGACTTGCGCGGTCAGCGTTTTGGGATCGCTGGTATTTCCCTCGAACACCTCGATCGCCACGGGAGTGCCGTCGGCGGCGCACAAAAGCCCATAAACAATTTGCGGGCGATCCGAGCGATGATCGCGGGAGTAGCCATGCTGCGCCAACTCGCAGCACCGCCCTTCGAGATAGCTCGATGAAACATCGTAAAGAACCAACGCGCCGCCCTTCTGATTTTGCTTGTCAAAATCAGACAAGCATTTTGACCTGAGATGCTTTTTGGCCAGCGCTGTCTCGATGCGCGATTGCTGCTCGAGCAGCCAATCGAGCGCGGCATAAACCTCTCGCTCGGCGACGTCCTCGAGCGCGCATGCCTTGGCCAGGCTCGATGCCGCCGTCTCGGGTTCGAGCGCGCGCCAGAAGGCAAGCTTCGAGCCCGGCGCGATGACGCGATTGACGATCAGTGCCCGCACGATGGCGGCCGAGCGCTGTTCCTCTTTCGTGCGCGCTTTGACGAGAGCATCAAGGCCGGTCTTGCGCATCATACCGAGCACCGCGGCGACATGACCATGCGACAGTGCCCGGCGGATCTCGAAAGCGTCTGTGACCGGCGCGGCAATCTCGGCGCCCTTGATCAGCTGGCTGATCGCCGCAATCATCGGCTCTGGCAGCTTGGAGATGTTGGCGAGCGTGCGCTTTCTGACCGTCTTTCCTTCGCGAAAGCTCTCGCGAATGAGGATGGCCGGCGGCGAAGTTCGATTTGGCACCCGTTCGATGAACATGGCCGCGACCATGAACCGATTTGCACGATAACGCAAGCGTATTACATGGACACATCCGTGGCGACGTAGTCACCCAAAACCCTTGCCCAGTCTGGCCTCTCAAATAAACCCAGGTGAAAAGTTCGGATTAGTCGGCAATTCGGAGACAAAGGACACTAGTGCACTGACGCAAACAGAGGATTCACACGCGGCCTAGTTCGTGCGATTCTGCTGATATGGCACAAACCGTCAGCATCATCATCGCCTCTGAGGACCGCGCGCGTTTGGCGGCGGTTATTGAGGATCGCAACAGCGCGCAGAAGCACGTCCAGCGGGCACGGATCGTTCTTCTTTCGGCAGACAGGCTGCCCGTTCTGGAGGTGGCGAGGCAGATCGGTGGCAGTCGCCCGGCGGTGTGGCGCTGGCAGTTGCGATATGCCGAGCAAGGGGTGGATGGCCTCTTGCGGGACAAGACGCGCAAGCCGGGTAAAGCCCCTGTTCAGTTGGAGACCGTGGCCAGGGTGCTGGCGCTGCCATGCTCCGAGCCACCCCATAACGCGACGCATTGGACCGGCCGGGCGGTCGCCAAGGCTGTCGGCGTCAGCTTGCGGACGGTGCAACGCATCTGGGATGGGCATCGCCTTCAACCTCACCGCTTACGCACCTTCAAGATGTCCAACGATCCCGCCTTTGCCGCGAAAGTGGAGGATGTCGTCGGCCTGTACATGGAGCCGCCCTGTCATGCCGTGGTGCTGTCCATCGATGAGAAAAGCCAGATTCAGGCGCTCGATCGCACGCAACCCGGCCTTCCGCTGAAGCCCGGCAAATGCGCAACCATGACCCACGATTATAAGCGGAATGGCACCACCACCCTGTTCGCCGCGCTCAATATTCTCGATGGCACCGTGTTGGGGCGTTGCATGCAAAAGCACCGGCATCAGGAGTTTATCAAGTTCCTCAATGCGGTGGAGCGCGCCGTTCCGGCGGGAAAGGTCATCCATGCCATCCTCGACAATTACGCCACCCACAAGCATCCCAAGGTCAAGCAATGGCTGGCCGACAATCCGCGCTGGGTCTTCCACTTCACGCCCACATCCGCATTCCCCGCCTTCGCGGGGACAGGCTCTGGCTCAACGCCGTCGAGGGCTTCTTCTCAGTCATCACCCGAAGGCGCATCCGTCGCGGCGTCTTCAAATCCGTCGCCGAATTGGAAGATGCCATCCGCCGCTACATCCGCGATCACAACGGTCACCCCAAGCCCTTTGTCTGGACGAAATCCGCCAAAGAAATTTTCGGCAAACTCAAGCGCCTGCCTGCACCATCTGAATGAGTCAGTGCACTAGGGCGCGATCAGGAAAAGTGGAACCCGGTTTTCCGTCCGATCGCGCAACCAGCAAAGAATCGAGAGCGGGGCTCTGAACTCAAGAGCTTCCATCTAAATTGATCCCGCTAAACTCTACTGTTTGAGACTGCTCAGATAGTCGAGCAGGTCTTGGATCTGGTCGGGCGAGAAGGTGAACTCCGGCATGGCGTGATGGCCGACGGTGATCCCTTCCGCGAATGCCTCTGCCAGGTTGTCTACCGGATAGCGTTTGACGATCTCACGGAAAGGCGGCGCCTCTTTGAACGGGCTCGCGCCAGTCGCACCGATGGCGTGACAGCGGGCACAATGTTTCTCGGCCAGCGCCTTGCCGGGATCCTCATCCTGTGCGGCCGCCTTGCCGGGGGCAAGCGCAAGAGCGGCCAGAAGACTGCCAAGAATGACGGTCCGGATGATCATCGGAAATGCCTCGCGAATCGGAGATTTCGAGCGTTGCGAGTAGCGCGGCGGCGTCAGCTTGTAAAGAGACGAAGGTCGTTTGAGGGCGGCGGAGCTTAGAGCCAGCGTCGGTTGCCGCGGCGAGACATTACGGGCGCCGAGCTCTGATGTCGTCGGAATTCGCGAGGTCTACGGATGATCGCAATCGCGCGGAGCTTGCCTGCCTGGGAGATGGGAGCCTTCAGAAAACTTTCATAATCGAGGATCATGCCGGAATATCCACCTGTCAAAGGCCGACGACGTCAAGCAACGTCAGCAAGAAAATCTGGCATAGATGATGATTTGTAAAAAAGTAATTTAGAAAAATAATTATAGTTTCGCAATTATCTGGATTTTTTCTATTCGGATATACATTCGAAAATTCTGGTTTGCTCCAATATGTCGTTCGTCATCTCTGTTTGATTTGCTGCATTCAATATGCATCGGTGTTATAAAAACATATTGTATTCACATCTTCGCTGGGGTACCGGATATAGGATTAGGAATGCGTCCGGCGTCATCACCCCGCATTCGTGCGCGTTTTTGAGGGAAGAGATGTCAAGGAAATGGCTTAGGCATTGCGTATCCGTCATCCTCGGATTCTTCGTCTGCATTCCGCTGTTGGGAGCCATTGCGCAGGAACGGCAACCGATCTCGCGGTACGAGGAACAACGGGCGAACATCAACAAGAACACGATTACCATTATGGGCTCTCAGGCCCAAACCTCCTACACGCAGTTTGCTCAAGATATGCAAAATGTGCTGGACGATCCGGAAGGCAACAGCCTGCGCATCCTGCCCATCCTTGGACGTGGCGGCGGCCAGAATTTCCTCGACGTTCTGTTCCTGCAGGGCATCGATTTGGGAATGGTCGAGCGCGACGTCATAGATAATTATAAGAAAAAAGATCCAAGACTCTATGCCGATATCGAGACGCGTCTTCGCTATATATTGAAGCTTGCAAATTCAGAAATGCATTTTTTTGCAAGGCCGGAGATCAAAAAGCTCGAAGACTTACGGGGCAAGAAGGTAAGCTTCTATAAGCCCGGGAGTTCCAGCGCGCAAGCGATTGAGACGATTCTCGGTGCCTGCGAGATCCAAGTCGAACCGGTTTACGCCGACACGGACCTCGGGGCGGAGAAGCTTCGCAAGGGGGAAATCATGGCCGTCGGGCGCATTTCCGGCGCTCCGCACAGCGCCCTGACCGGCTTCACTGCGCAGGACGGCCATTTCCTCCCCTTGGACAAGGATAATTTGCCACCGGGTTGCTTCGAAAAATTGATGAAGCTGTATTTGCCCGCTTTTCTGAAGCACGAGCATTATCCGAAAGTCATTCCAGAAGGTCAACTCGTTCCGACTGTCGCAAACGCAACATTGCTGGTGTCGTATAACTTTCCAGAAAATAGCGAGCGCTATCGGAGTATTGCCAAATTCGTCTATGCGCTTTTCGACAACATTGAGAAATTCCGTGATGGCCCCCGTCATCCAAAATGGAAAGAGGTCAATCTCTCGGCGGAGGTTCCAGGCTGGACGCGCTTCAAGGCCGCTCAGGAGTGGATCGATGCGCACAATAGGGCAAATGCCCAGCAGAGCGCTCTGCAGCCCGCGGAAGAGCTGAAGGTCGCCTTCGAGCGTTATCTGCAAGAGCAGTTCAAGAAAACGGGAGAGAAACCCCTGACCCCGGCGCAGAAGCAGGCGCTGCTCGAGGAATTCGCCAGATGGTGGCGGACCAACAACCCGGCACTCCGGAGGTAAGAGGCGTCAGGTGAGTGTAAGCTCAATAAACCTGCGCCTGGAAGGCTTATGAGGGTATTTGCCATGGGCTCTCACTTGATCGGCGATAAGAGTGCGTCCAACGGGACGGTACCTTCAGGACGCCGCCCTGGCGCATTGATGCGCTGCATTGGCCGAATCGCGGTGCAAGGATGCATTGCTTCGATTGGCGTTGCGAGTGGTGTGCCCGGTGCATCGGCGGCAGCTCTTGCTCATGAGAGCGCCGTTAGCGGCGAGCCGGCCTCGCCGGCCGATCCTGTCTCGAGCCGTGAAATCGGCCGCGGCTCCCAGATCCGGCTCGCGCAGGCCAGGGAGGCGTCTCTGGTCGTGCAGCAGATCTCCGGCGATGCGACCGCGCCGATTCCGGTGAAGATCAGTCTGGTCGGCCAGCAGGACGGTGAATATAAATTCCTCATGATCAAAGGCCTGCCGAAGGGTTTCAGAATGTCGGCCGGCTTCGGCACCAAGGATGCTTGGCTTGTTTCGGTCTCCGACTTCGAAGGACTACAGCTGATTGCGCCGCAGAATTTCGTCGGCGACCTAAACCTGCAATTTCTCCTATATAGGGCAAGAAATGGCATTCCCGAGGAGCAGACGGTTACCGCTCATATCCTGCCTCCGGGAGTCCGCGGTGCATCTTCGTCCCCGAATGCCTACGCGCCGAGGGACACCGCTGCCTTCGAGCCCAATGCGCGGTTCGAACAGCCGGCGCCGCCTGCCGTGTCCAAGCCGCGGGTTTCGGTAGAGGAAGAGAACGAAGCGATGCAGCGCGCGGCTCAACTTCTCGATGAGGCCGATATCGCCGCTGCCCGGCTTGTCTATGAAGCGATGGCGATGAAAGGCAGTGCCCGCGCGGCTTTCGCGATGGCCCAGAGTTTCGACCCCGCTTTCCTGCAGAAATACACGGCGGGCGGCGGGCTCAAGCCCGATATCAATCAAGCGCTCAAATGGTACAAGAAGGCGACGGAGATGGGCAGCGCCGAGGCCCAGGCGAGGCTAGCCGTCTTGAGCCGATCGCAATAGCGTCCGGTCGATCCTGCGCGCCAGGCAGCTGGCTGTCGATCGCTTTATGCCCCACTGGCTGGGGCGCTAGGATTTCAAAAAATCTTTATTTTTATGAATTTTTTCAATTACTTATATGGATGCAAAAATCAGGAACACCAACGCGATTACCAACTTTTCGGCCGGATTATAAAACGCCATTTCGAACGGTTTGGAACGTTCATTTTTCCACAGGCTTTTTCGCCTTCATGCGCTGGGCTGCATGCCTTTCCAATACCAGAACGATGTAGCTGCTAAGCGAACGGCGATCCTCTTGCGCAAACTGTTTTAGTGTCGCTTTCAGTTCAGGCGTAAGCCGTATCGAGGTGGGCTGCAACTCATCCATGCATCATTTGTAGTTAAACCGAGTTGACGCAACAATGAGTTAATCCTAGTGTTTTCTAGTGAAACCTAGTGAGAGCGAGTGCCGCTATGACAACAAAGGACATCGAAGCCAAATTCAGACGTATCCGCGGCCTTATCGGCGCGGCGCGAGCCATCATTGATTCAGCCGAGAGAGACGAAGACCCAAGCCCGTTGAGCCATATAGCCAGCGCTCTGGAAGACGAAATCGAGAAGCTGGAAACGCAGCTCGTGCAGCCAGGGGAGCCGGCCAGTGACTGAGGGAGAAGCACAGCAAATCGACCTCATGCGCGCGGCGATCGAGGTCCGCGTGTTCGTCGAAGCGGTCCACGTCAGCCTGAAAGGGCTCATTGCCCTTCCTGAAGCTGCCCCGGTTCACAAAAAGCTTTTGGGATTGATTGGAATGGCAGATGTCGCTTTGGCGTCCGCTCGCGAGCTGGAAGCCCTCATCGATAGTGCGCGCTCAGCGGGGTAGAGCGAGTGCCCGGCTGGCTGCTTTCCCAGCTTGCAGCCGGCCGGGAACCTTTAAGCGGATATCGAAGACAATACGGTTCCGCATCCCTTACACACCAGCTTGCCACCTTCGGCAGTGAACGGACCGTCTTCGACGGAGACAATCGGGTTCGCATTGCCTTCCATCCGATTTGGAACATCGTCTTCTTCAAGGCGGATGTGTCCTCTTGCGCCGCAACGGCAATTGATTTGCAGAGAGGTAGGGATTCTATCCGGCATTCTCGATGCTCCCGTTATTGCATAGACGAGAGTGAGGGTACGAATTCCGGCTGGCGTGAGGCTTGATTACACCACTGCAATCGACCGATCCTACCATTCGGCCTTGAGCTTGGTGACTTTATCTTCCTGGCAAGCGGGCTCGCTCCAGCTGCAAGGCGTCGCGAACACGATCAGATTGCGGAGATTGCGCCCGCAAGCGAGCCGCAAGGCGTTGCAAAGCCTCTTCAAAATGCTGCTAAGCCTGCAAAGGCAGATGCAAAACCGACTGCAAAGGCAGGCAGCAAGGCTTACTATTCCGAACGTTTGCAACGCGAATTTCCCATGATTGCAAAGCGAGTATCCGTAAACGAACTTTCCGTTTACGCCTCTTGCGTCGAAGCCGGCATTCGCAAAGCCCCTGCAAAGCGCAAATGGGACGCAAACGACTACGCGGTGAAATCGCCGGCAAAGACGCCGGCCTGAGAAAGCGAAAGGGCGCGTGTAGCGCCCTTTTTGTTTGTGCAAAGCGAAAGGCAAAGGCGGCGCTTCGCGCCGCATGTCCTTTGCGGGGGCGCTTGGCCCTAGTGCGTCATTGCACCACCACCTGTCCGCCATCTTTCTGATACTGGAATGTACACAGCGGCCGCATCCTTGAAGCACAAGACGCCGCACTGCTTGCCTAGCTTTCTCCATAAGGTGTAAGAATTTATCTTACAGCGTGTCAGCGCCAAGAAACGCCGTGTCGCATCCGAGATAAAACTATCATGAACATTACCCGCCACGTAAAGATTATTGCCCACCCTCTAGTGCTGTCCATTTTCTTGCTGCCCACGACAGCACTAGCCCAAAGCACTGACGCCCTCATTCCACCTGAAATCGTCCAGGCCGAAGTTGTGCAGCACAATGATAATTTGAAGACCGTAATCGTTGCCAATTCCACCACTCACTATGTGCTTTCGTGCAGCGTTGAGGCCTCCGGGTGTCTTTCACCTAAGCCCGGCGTGAATTATCTGCTGTTCAACAAAAGCACGCGCTGGAAGATGCCTGGCGCTACGGACTTCATGACTCTGCAATTCGTTCAGAACTGTACTGTCACATACAAGAATGCAGAAAATATAGGCTCGTTCCTGAACGAGGTGGTAGCCCAGATGACATTGGCATCTATACATTGGAGAAGGAGGACTACACCAATCAGTATATCATGACTACTGACGGGCCGATTATATATGGAACCGGACTAAATGATGAGGATCGGCAAAAAGCCTGGGAATACTTTTTCGTCCTCATGGTTAAATCTTGCGCCCAACAGCAAGGAAAAAATGTTGTTGAGCTAAAATTGTCAAGACGCTGTCAGCCGGGCGACGACTTCTGCCTTACGGCTCTCTACGCCAACCTTACAGGGATTGCCGGCATACAGGAGCCTCTAAAGGTGCTCGTTATGGTGATGACCGATCTTCACGACGACAAAAAACAACTTGCTAGAATTGTCTGCACATACCCTGCCAAGAACGTCAAAGTATGCAGAGAGTGGAGTACTGGAAAACTCATCTCCGACGAGTGAAACTCTTCCTGCACAAGGTCACTGCATCCGGTCTACAAATTCGCTCGTCTCCTCGTGCAGGATCAGCACCGGGGACAAGAGTTGGCCGCCTTTTTTTAGGTTTTCCACAGTTTCGATCTAACCCATTCATCGCTCTGCCTAATTGATGCAACTTTACCTTGCTCAGGCTTACCCTGCACAAAATGAGGGAAACAGAGGATAATAATATGTCGAAAGAACGGAAGACCTTTGACGTTGTACGTGATTCCAAAACTGGCGAGTTCATCCCTGTCAAAGAAGCCGAAAGGCGGCCTAATACTACCACGTCTAACGTATCCCCAAATCCGGCCGCAGCGATACTAAAGGCGAGCCGAGCCAGCGCAAATAGCTGAGGCCCGGCAGATCGCCGAGCTTCTTGTTTCGTACTCTATAATCAGCGAACTGCGCATTTCGGCTTTGCTTCTGGTGGCGGCCAGTAGGGATGAGTGGAATTATTATGAAGCCTCAAATGTTCTGAACGTTGTAAACCAACAGCCAGCATGTACGTACCATGTTGTGCATATATTTTTATCGCCCCAATGAGGCGATGCTGCATGTATATACAAAAGGACAGGAATTCAAACCATTTGCCGTGAAAGTACAAATTCAGCAATCAGGGGAAAATGAGTATGAACTTATCCCCCAACTCCTTTACCGCCCACTTCCCAATGGCAGTTTAGTATTATCATTCTTGCCAGAGGATATAGAACAGACTGCGGCGCATCGTGCAGTCCTTCGACAAGAAGGCGACAACTTGGAAGGTTTCTGTACGAACACCTCTGGCGAAGAGGGGAAGATTGTACTTAATCCGCTAGAGATTCGTTCTGGCCTAGAAATCAAAACTTGCTAAAGTTGGGCAGAATTCAAGATATGCGCAAGTTCTATCAGGAACAAAATGACATAGAGTTGTTTAGGGGACATAGAGACAATAGGTTTGTTTTGAAGACTACTTTTCACAGGTGTGGTCTTCAGAGGCTAGAGAGATATTGCGCCGAAACGCTCTGCGAATTCCGCGTACACGCTGAGACTATATTAAACACACACATCAATCCAAATGACAGCGACGACTTCTCAATGCTGCTTGGATTGGCACAGCATCACGGACTTCCAACTCCACTTTTAGATTGGACGCGGTCTCCCTATATTGCGGCGTTTTTTGCCTTCTCTGATGCGATCTAAGCAAAGGCTCTGCAGCAGTATGCCAAATACGTTAGGATCTATTGCCTAACGCGCTACTTCGTGGTCAGCCATCGGACGATGTTGTATCGCTTCCGTATTACGCGCCCTACATATCGCCCCTCGTGATTTCTCCGCGCAACAATACGCTGCTTTATAATCAACAGTGGCAATTTTTAGTAACTAATGTCTCAGACCTTGAGAGCTTTATATTGCATGCTGCCAAAGTCGCTAACAAAAGGTTTCTTACCGCAGTGTATATTCCTGTTTAATGCGCCACAGAAGCGCTTGAAGATCTTTATTTTATTTGACTATCAGCGAGCTCATTATTCCCCGGTCTAGATGGTGTATGCCGAATGATGAGATATCAGATGCTATTTCGTAGGCAACCTACGACTTCTCTATCAAAGCCTGCGCCCGTAATTTTGAATTAATCGTCCGAGAAGATCAGATCAACGAACAGACCGCTAATCTTACGGAAAAGATTCCGGTACCGCATCTTCGTTGCTTTGACCAAGTTGTTTAATAGAAACTGAAATTCAGAGCGTTTATGGTTTTTCAGATCCCACGCCTGTGCCCTAAGTAAATCTAAAAACATTTGCACTCCCCCCCGGTGATCATCTGCAGTCTAGCCAAGTTCGCAGAAGACTAGCCTGCCGTTTCTTCATTAGTAGATCGTGAAGGCATCCGTCTACATCTGAAGAAAGTCTCTGCGAGCGCACGCTATTACTCCAATTCCGGCATGCGCCCGCAGTCACGCCGCCGCATGAGTCTTATGACCGCATGTTGAGTTCAGCGACGTGTAACCCTAATCTTTACTGAATGGTGCTTATAAACTTCGCTGCGTCATTATTGAGCACGCTACCACCCTCGCTGCTGCGAACATAGAATTTTGTTAAACCTGGGGTTGTAATCTCATCGCGTGTAATACGCAGTCCCACACTGTCCACGAGGAGATACGCGCGCGCCCAATTGCCAAACCCAACCTTTAAATTATTTGCGCCTATATCTTGCATTTGTTCCCATGTGTCAACTTTGTAGCCTAGCAGCATTGCCAGCTGGCCAGCCTGCAGGCCATCCGTCCACAGATAACGCCCCTGGCTGTCCTTTAGCTTGCGAACTGCGCCTGCCGTGGTGGAGTTCATGATCCAGTAAGCGCCAGCGCGATACTTCGCGTTGAGCGTATAGACGCAATCGATCAGCTAATTGCCGGTGATGCCATACGCCTGCGGCGATCCGAGAGTGTCGGATCGCAAGCAATATATTGGTAGGCGTCCTGATCACGCAAAGGTGATGCAAAGTCACTCGTAAGAACCGGCGTCGTATTGAGCATGCCTGTTCGCTTATTTGTGCCGTTGCCGTCAATAACGGCCTGCCCTTCCTGCGATGCAAAACTTTCGCTGACTTCGCCTGCCAGCCACGCAGCAAGATCAAAGAAGATATCGTCAAAGCTCCAATTGTAAACTGTCTGATAGGCATAGAGTTCGCCATGCGTCTGCGCAACATCGCGAAGCTTAGGCGTAGTCGTTCCCGACCGTGTTCCAGTCTCGGAAGACCAGCCACTTGGTTCCGCCTTGTGCAACCAGATGATGAAAGTCACTCGTGCCGCTTTGCAGCACTTTGACCAGATTGCTAACCGCGAAAGCTTGAGTTCAAGCTTTTCAATAGTTGCAACAATTTCTTTTGTAACTGCGAAACCGCCATCGGCGTTGCTGCCTATGCTCATATCCTTCTTGCTGATTGCGGCCTCGATCTCGCCAAGCCTGCCCATTGCCATTGGTCGCGGGTATTTCGCATCCAGGCGAGTAATCGCTGTTTGTGTTCGATGTCGTCTGCGTCGCGGTGATCGTTGCCTGCCAAGCGCTTGTTCATTGCTCTTGCTTCGAGAGCCTCAATGCGCTCAACAGCGCCTGCGATCTTTTCCTCACTTCCCGAACTATAGGCGTCTAAAGCCTGCGTGATGCCGTCGAGAGTGTCGCGGATTTCGGAGAAAACGTTGCCGCGCTCCTGTTCATTGCCGGTGCGCGTGATCTTGGTTTCGATGCCTGTGCGGTCTGCTAGCTGCACATTTTTCGTCTCTATTTCGCTTGTGACGTCCATATGTCTGACCTTCCAAAGTCGTGTTTGTTTAAAAACGCTCATAACTGAGCCTTTCAGAGTAGCAAGACCGCCCCGCCCGAAATGCAGACCGTAGCAATCCCGCAATCCTTTGTAATGCATCGACGACAACACTATATCTGGTATATTCACGCGTCTTCGACAAGCTAGATATTGTGCCAATGCTGACAGGTTAACGGTTTTCTAACTCGACAGCTTCGGTCTCGCCTTGCTGCAGATCCTTAAGCCATTGTTGCCTGATTGGTGTGAAAACCTCATGCTCGCCGGCCAGGCCGGCATAGTGCACTAATTCACCGTCTTTCATGAGCCCTATTTCGTGATTGAGACGCTGCGCTACATGCTCCACAGATCCGTCTCCCTCTAATATAATCCTACAAGCGGCCCTCAGCATCTACAGGCCGATAATCCAGCCAGGCAGGCCTGTTTGCCGCGATATGCGCATAGCGAGATTTTCTTATCTCTGGCAAAGCTCACGAGGCCCATGGTGCCAAAGCAAATAGCAATTCTCTTCGGTATGCTCGATCTGTCTCATCTTCTCTCGCTTTATTATTGAAAGTTTTATCGGAATGCGCCCGTCACCGCTCACCACTGTATTTGCGGTTTTTCGATATAAACAGGGTACAGATCGGTGTGTAAGGTGTGTATCGTCGTATACCCAAACCCCTGGACTTTATGAATAAATACTACAGGTGACACGTGTGACATGGTGACGAGGGTAAGTTTGCCTTGCATATCAACGCATTAGGCTGTCATTGCATTGCCTATGAGCCGACCGAAAGAATGGTGATGCCGGTGACCCGCAGTCATAAGGGCTAGTTCGCTCGTAAATCCAAAGACGCTGATGATTGCGCCTGACTTGCCGGCGCTTGAAACCCGATGCGCGTAGGATGCGAGCCACGCGATTTTGCGCGGCTTGATCCCGCCTATCTAACGGCTGTTCCAGGCATTCGGAGAAAATGCGGCTTATAGTGACATCGCCCAATTGGCCATCTGTCCAAGCGATTATTTGTTCTTCCCACTGATCAATGATGCGGCGCGCCTGTTGCTCTTCAGCGGCCCGCGTTTCCATGGTCCGATTGAGCCACCAGCGCTCCCCTTCCCTGAAGGCTTGATCGGCCTCAGCCCATAATTGGTCGCGATCGCGTTCGATGGCCTCAACATCGGCGAACCGGCACAGCACCTGCCAGAAACGCCGATTGCCGGTTTCGTCAGCAAGATAGGTCTCGGCATTCGTGGTGCCGGAAAAAAAGGACTGTCGCGGAAAGCTACGCGCGCGCCGGCCATATGACGGGCGGTAATGATCAACGGCGCGCGATACAAATGCCTTGATCGTTTCGACCTCAGAGCGTTTTAGCGCGCTTAGCTCGGCGACCTCGATCAGCCATTTTCCACGCAGCGATTGCGCAGAGTCCTTGGTCCCCAGCGCCCCTACCTCATCGGCGAACCACTCAGGATCGTGCATGAGCGCCGCCAGTCCGGTGCTTTTGCGAGTCCCCTGTTCACCTTCCAAAATTAAAATGTGATCGGCCTTACATCCCGGACTGCGAATGCGCGCAGCGCCAGAGACTAGCCAGCATCGCCCCACAGCGCGGGAATAGAGCGTATCATCAACCCCAAAATAAGTCGAAAGCCATGTATCGAGCCGCGGCACGCCGTCCCAATGCAGACTATCGAGGTAGTCCGCAATGGGGTGAAAGCGATTGTCGTCCGCGACAGCAGAAACCGCATGAGCGCATGTGCCAGGGCGCAAGGGGACTTCGCGTAATTGTGCCCACTCGGCAAATCTGCAATCATCCTCGTCTCGCCATTCCCGCCAGTTGCTTCCGCAGTCCCACGGCAGGTCACGGCAGACGATCGCAGAACGATGTTCGTCATAGCGCAATCGCCCCTGAAAGGCGCGCTCCATGCGCAGAATAAGACTACCGTTTGCCATTAAATCGAGCGGACGAGGTATTTCCGCATTGCTCATAATCAGAGTGTCATAGCAGGCCGGACGAGCTGCGCGCCGTATCGGAACAATGATATCGCTGTCTCGCGGCGTGATTATCTCTTGCTTTGTGTCATTCGACCTTTCGGCATAATCCGCTATCGTCGCCCCGCGCTGAAGATCGTCATTGAAGTCATCACCATGCAGAGGAGTGCGAATCTCATATTCTATCCCGATCGATCGCAGGCGAGCTGCGCAATCCTGAGCAGCGCGCTCGCCGGGCTCGCCATTATCGGCGAAAATCACGACGTGCCGCACGCCTGCAGGGGGCCGAAAGCTCCTGACGCCGCTATCGGATAGCCCGGCCCAAACCGGAATGCCAAAGATCTGTGACGCGGACAGCGCGGTCTCGATCCCCTCGGCGATGCCTAGACGGCCATCCTCACCGATGGCGGCAAGCCGCACGCATCCACCTCTGCAGGGTCCGAGCATCTTTTTGCCAGGCGCGGCTTTGCCGGAACCATCCGCGAGCAAGAATGTCCGGTGAATTCCGCCGGTCGGATTGCCGTCACGATCGCGGATGACAGCCACGAGCGCTCGATATCCATCA
Organism: uncultured Alphaproteobacteria bacterium; assembly: GCA_963798805.1. Taxonomy (GTDB): domain Bacteria; phylum Pseudomonadota; class Alphaproteobacteria; order Rhizobiales; family Rhodomicrobiaceae; genus CAVZCK01. The sequence continues at coordinate 74,397 of CAWCVC010000005.1, read as the reverse complement.
TTGCGCCAGCGCAGATCACCGTGGAATTTAAGGTCAGGCGAATCTGGAACCGCAAGCCCACGGCTCGCCAAATAGGTCTCGCCAACCGTGCCGGCAAGGCGATCGCATTCCGTCAGCCATCTCTCTATATCTTGCGAAGGATCGCGGCGCGGCCCGCCTGGCTTCCTTTCCGTTGCTGGCATCTCTAAGCCGAGCGCGTCGCAGGCCCATTGCGCGGCGCCCTTCGCATCCGACGCGCGGCCCATGGCAATAATTAGGTCGAGGATGTCGCCGTTCCCGCACGAGCAAAAGTAGCGGCGTTTGTCCTCATCCCATCGCCACGACGGATTGCGGTCCTCGTGGCTCGGCGTGGGACAGCGGATATGCTGCCCTCGCTTCGCCTGCGTGATGCCGAGCCTGGCGAGCAAATCGCGTTCACGGCCTGCAAGGAGCGCCTTCGCCGCGCTCACGGTTCCCTCGCCCATGCTGGCGGCTACTCGGCGGCCGTCGCGGCGTCGCGGCACTGCGCCATGCGCTCGGCTTGCCATCGGGCGATCGCTTCGGAATCCCATGCGACGGCCTTCGGCCCGATTTTTACCGGCTTCGGAAACCTGCCCGCCGCCATATCCATATAGATGCTCGTCCGGCCGCGCTTAGTCAGCGCCACGACTTCGCGAACGCGCAAGAACTGACGCGGGGCGATGGGCTCCGTTCTGATCATCATCGTTTCCTTGTCAGGATTAGTCAGGCATGAAAAAACCCGCCGGGCTTTCGCTGGCGGGCTCAAGTCACAGTCATCGACTGTAGGAATATGCTATATCTTGTGTCGTCGCTTTTGTCAACCGGATTGATTCAGCGTGGTCAATTGTTTCCCGCCCGCTTTCAGCGTATCGAGGCGGTTCGCATACCATTGCAGCATGTTGCGCCGCGTCGGCAGATATTCTGCAGCATTGTAAGCCCCTCGCACCTTGTCGTCATCGTCGTGCGCAAGCTGGCGCTCGATCGCATCGCGGTCGAAGTTGGCCTCATTCAAGAGCGTTGACGCGATCCCGCGGAAGCCATGCACGGTCATGCGCGAATGATAGCCTAGGCGATATAGTGCGTAGAGCATGGTGTTATTGCTCATGACGCCTTCGCGGGTTGGCGCCGGGAACAGATATGGCGAAGCCCCGGTAATAGGTCGAAGCTTCCCGATAATGGCGACGGCCTGGCGCGGCAACGGGACGAGATGCGGACGGCTCATCTTCATTCGCTCCGGCGGTATCCGCCACAACGGCTCGTCGCCGTCCAGGTCCTCGAATTCTGCCCAGCGCGCGCCGCGCAGTTCGCCCGTCCGAACCATGGTGAGCGTGACGAGCTGTAGGGCTAAGCGCGTCATAGCCTCGCCGTCATAATCATCGATCGCACGCAGGAGCGCGCCCAGCTCATCGAGGGCGATCTTGTTATGGTGCTTGACGGCCAGCGACGGCTTCAGGGCGCCGCGAAGATCCGCGGTAGGATCGCGCCGCGCGCGCCCCGCATCGGCGATGGCGAAGCGAAAGACCTGGCTCACGTGTTCTTTGACGCGCTTCGCCATTTCCAGCGCGCCGCGCGTCTCGATCTTGCGGAGCATTTGCAGGATCTCCGGCGGCTCGATCTTGTCGATAGGCCGCTTCCCGATCTGCGGGAAAACGTCGGCTTCCAGGCGATCCATGATCTGTCCGGCATAGCGAGGCGACAGGGAACTTGCCTTCAGCTTCCACCAGTCGCGAGCGACTGCCTCAAAGGAATTTTCAGCGGACCTGAGCAATCGGAGCTTTTCAGCTTTGCGCTCTTCGCCCGGATCGATGTCTTCCCGGAGCAAGTCTTTCGCCTTATCGCGCGCCTTCCTGGCTGCAGCCAGGCTCACTTGGGGGTAAACCCCGATCGCGAGCGTCTTTTGTTTCCCGCCGAAACGATACGCGAGCCGCCAAAAGCGCCCGCCATCCGGGTTCACGAGAATGAAGAGCCCGCCGGCGTCGGCCTGCTTCCATGGACGCTCGCGGCCCTTGGCATTTCTCAAAAAAGTGTCGGTCAAAGCCATGTTGGTATCGAACCCCTATTTTCGCTGTTGGCATTGAATTTAAGCCAACAGATTTACCAACAAATTTATTGGATGCAAGCGAACCGCTTCGGTTCGTAGAGGACCGCAAGTTGGCTTGTTTTAAGGGTTTTTTAAGGGGTTGCGGATTATTTCGAACCGCTTCGGAGCCGAATTGGCTGGGGCGCTAGGATTCGAACCTAGGATCACGGGACCAAAACCCGTTGCCTTACCACTTGGCTACGCCCCAACTTCTTAAATCCCGATCGTCGGGAGTTCACCGGGCTTATAAGCGGTTCTGAGCACCGTTTCAATGCGGAACGGATAGCGAATCCCGAGCTTTTACTTCCGAATCTCTGCCAAAGGAAGTCATGCCGAGCTGATGGGGCCGAAGGACATCGTCAGTTAATGACGACGAGGGCGCACCGCCGTTATCGCGAGCGCCGCGGGCGAAGACCCAAATCGGCTAGGAAAGGAGGGCAGGGGGCGGATAGACGAACCTGCCGTGCAAGGCATTGGGCGATGTCGACGCGGGTGACGATCAGGCCGCTCCTCCCGGGCAAATCGAATGACCTTTCGGACGAGGGCTCACATTCAACGTTCCGTGGTCGAATAAAGATGCGGATGGCGAGTTTTGCCGAACGTGTTTCTTGCCCTCCTACGACAACAGGCCAAAGTTCTCACAGTAAAGCTGAATATAGCTTGTCTCTGCTGATATAGCATTTTCGTCGCGGCGTATGACCAAAGTGGCATTCACGCGCTGGATTTTTTGCGATACGCTTGGCATATCTAATTAAGAATCCGCTCAGATCAGCGCCACCAACTGCGGCTACCTGCCGCCATTGGAGGGCATTATGCACACGAGAAAAAGCTGAGCAAAAGGGAGGTAAGTCCGTGATGAAATACCCAGTAAAGGAGTTCCTTATTGCGACGGCGGTGCTATTCGCCTGGTCGACGGCGGCTGCGGCACAGGATACGATTACGCTCGGCGCTGCCGTATCTCTGACCGGGAAATATTCGACGAACGGAAAGTTTACCAAGGACGGTTATGATCTGGCCGTCAAAAAAATCAACGAGAAAGGTGGCGTGAAGGTCGGCGACAAGAGCTATAAGCTCGCGATCAAATATTATGACGACGAGTTAACCCCGGCGCGCGGAGCCGAGCTCGCAGAACGCCTGATCAATCAGGACGGCATCAAATTCCTGCTCGGTCCCTATAGCTCCGGCCTCACCAAAGCCATTGCGCCCGTTACCGAGAAGTACCAGGTGCCCATGGTCGAGGGAAACGGCGCGTCCCGGTCGCTGTTCAATAACGGCTATAAATATCTCTTCGCCGTGCTTTCGACCTCCGAGCAATATCTCTCCAGCGCCGTCGCTCTCGCGGCGGAAAAGGCCGACGCTTTTGGCAAAAAGGCGCAGGATCTCAAAGTTGCCGGCGCATTCGAGAACGATCCCTTCAGTCAGGACGTGCGGGCGGGCGTCATCGAAGACGCGAAAAGCCACGGAATGGAAGTCGTCATCGACGACAAGCTGCCGAAGGACCTGGACGATATGTCCGCGACTTTGACCAAGGTGAAGGCGCTCAAGCCGGACATCCTGGTCGTCTCGGGGCATTCGAAGGGCGCGGCGACGGGGATCCGCCAGATCGCGGAATTGAAAGTCTACGTACCGATTCTGGCTATGACCCATTGCGACTCGGCTCAGATCATCAAGAAATTCGGCAAGGATGCCGCATATGCGCTGTGCGCCTCGCAATGGGCGCCGTCGCTGAGCTACAAGGACAGCCTATTCGGCTCGGCGGCAGACTTCGCCAAGCTCTTTAAGACAACCTATACCTACGATCCGCCGTATCAGGCAGCGGAGTCCGCAGCGTCTGTCCAGGTCTTTGCCGACGCCTTTACGCGCGCCGGTTCGCTCGATAAGAAAGCGGTCCGCGACGCGCTCGCAGCGACCGATATGCAGACCTTCTTCGGCAACATCAAATTCGACGCGACCGGCAAGAATACCGCCAAGCCGATGGTGCTGTTCCAGGTGCTCGACGGCAAATATGAGGTGGTTGCGCCGACCAAATGGGCGCAGGCGAAACCGGTCATCCCTGCCCCGAACTGGTCCGAACGCTAAGCCCGCATGGATGCGGCCGGCGGTGCCAAACGGCACTGCCGGCGCATCCTCTCGCCGCCGACGAGCTGTCCGCCGTCTGCACCGTCCCGACAGCAGGCTTTCCATGAGCAATATTGGCCTCCTGATTGATGCGCCGATCCTGTTGGTCCAACTCATCCTCGATGGGTTGCTGATCGGCGCGATCTTCGCGGTCGCCGCCTATGGCATGGCGCTGGTCTGGGGGGTGATGAAGATCATCAATATCTGCCAGGGCGAATTCGTCATGCTGGGCGGATATGTCGCCGTCCTGCTCGGCGCAGCCGGCTTCAGCCCGTTTTTCGGCATCCCGCTTGCCGTGATTCTCCTGTTCGTTTTAGGCTGGCTGCTCTACCGGCTCATCATCTATCGCATCGTCGACCACGACCTGTTCATCTCGCTGCTGGCGACCTTCGGCCTCTCCATCATCCTGCAGCAGCTCATGAACGAGATTTTCGGCGCGGATGTGCGCGTCGCTAATAGCGGCCTCGGCACCTGGTTCATGTTCGACGGCCTCGTGACGATCTCGCAGACCAAGGTCGTCGCCTTTGTGCTGGCGCTCGTTCTTGGCGGATCGCTCGTCATCTTCCTCAAACGGTCGCGCATCGGCCAGGCGATCCGGGCCACCGCTCAAAACCCGCGGGCTGCGCGCGTGCTCGGGATCGATACGGATCACGTCTATGCGGTGACCTATGGACTGAACGCGGCGATCTGCGGCGCCTGCGGCGCGCTGGTCGCTATGGCCTACACCATCCACCCTTATATCGGCCTGCCCTATACGATCCGCTCCTTCATGATCGTCGTGGTCGCGGGGCTCGGCAATCTGGCCGGCGTGATCCTCGCTGGCCTCGGCCTCGGCAGCGCTGAGACCATCGCCGGCTTCGTTCTCGGGGCGCAATATCAGCTCGCCTTCGTCTTCAGTCTGCTCGTCATCGTGCTCGTGTTTAGAAACTGGCGGCTTGCGCGCAAACGGCGGTATCTCAAATGACTGACAGGCGCCGCGAATATCTGGCCTTCTTCGCGCTAGCGGCTTTTGCGCTCGTCGCCCCCTTCATCGCACCGGCCTATATGGCGCAGATGACCGAGCTCTGGCTGTTCGTGGTCTTCGCGCTGACCTGGGATCTGGTCGGCGGTCAGATGGGCTACAATTCCTTCGGCAACGTCATCTTCGTCGGCATCGGCGTCTATGCCTGCGCGGTGGTCCAAGTCGGCCTGTTCTACAATGTCGGCGCATATAATGCGGCCCGCGGCGGCAACACCGAATTCGTCTTCAACACCGCGCAATATCTCAAGGGCCTTGCCCTTGGCCTCCCGGTCGCAGCGATCCTGGCGACCCTCGCCGCCATCGTGATCGGCGCGACGATCCTCGGAATGCGCGGCCAGTATTTCGCCATCTGCACGCTGGGCCTCGGCATTGCCGCCGGCGAAATCGCAAGCGGCTGGGACTGGCTCGGCGCCGGCTCGGGCATGACCGTGCCGGAGCCGCCTTTTGATCTGGAGACCGCCTCGCTTCTGCTCTATTACCTCGCCGTCGTGCTTGCCATCATCACCTTCCTCGTCATCAGCTGGCTGACGAGCACCCGCTTCGGCCTCGCCATCAACGCCATACGCGACGACGAGGACAAGGCCGAGGCGATGGGCCATTACACCACGCGCATCAAGGTCACCGCGTGGGCCATCTCGGCATTCTTCCTCGGCATCTCAGGCGGCATTTACGGCAATCTCAAGCGCTTCATCGATCCGACCGATGTCGCTTTCGCCGCCCCGACGATCGGGGTCTGGATGGTGCTGATGGCGATCCTGGGCGGGCGCGGCACCATCCTCGGCCCGGTGATCGGGGCGATCGTCTTCGAGTTCGCCAAGGAGTTTTTCTGGACCTATCTGCTCGGCTGGCAGCGTGTCGCGCTCGGCATGATGATCGTCGCCATCGTGGTGTTCTTTCCGCAAGGCATCGTCGGCTATCTGCGCGACCGGCGGCTCGCGCGCAGGATTGAGGAGCGGCAGGCATGACCGCCCTTCTCGAAGTCAGGGACGTGTCGAAATCCTTCGGCGGCGTCGTCGCCAATGACGACATCTCGCTCGTCGTGCCGAAGGGCAAGATCGTCGGCCTGATCGGACCGAACGGCTCGGGCAAGACCACGCTGTTCAACTCGATCGTCGGCTATCATCCGATCGATGCGGGATCGATCCGCTTCAAATCGCGCGAGATTTCGCAGCTGCAGGTGCCAGACATTGCGCGGCTCGGGCTGCTGCGCACATTCCAGCAGACGCGCATCTACACCAAGATGACCTGCGTGCAGAACATGCTGATCAGCGTTTCGGAGCGGAACCGGGGCTTTCTGGATCTGTTCTCCGGCCAATCCGGGCGCGCGACCAAACGCGCCGATGAGCTTCTGGAATTCGTCGGTCTTTATGAGAAGCGCCACCTTCCCGGCGGCATGCTGTCCTTCGGCCAGCAGAAGCTGCTCGAATTCGCCATGGCGCTGATGAACGAACCGGACATGCTGATGCTCGACGAGCCGACCGCCGGCATTAATCCGACCCTGATCAACGGCCTGATCGACCGGCTGCGTCGCGCCAATGCGGATTTCGGCATCACCCTGTTCGTCATCGAGCACAATATGCGCGTGATCATGAACCTCGCCGAGCATATTTACTGCCTCGCCCATGGCGAGCTGCTCGCGGACGGCCCGCCGGAGGACATCCAGCACGATCAGCGCGTGATCGACGCCTATCTCGGAGCGCATTGATGGCAGGGGCGAACAAGCCGGACCAGGCAGGAAACCGCGTAGGCGCCAGCGGGGTGGCGCGTGGCCATGGCGGCGGCGGTATCGACACTGTCATTTCCGTCGAGGAGGTCGCACGGGAGGCCGGTCGTATCGCCGACACCGCACCGCCTTATGAGCAGCTCATCGGGCTGGCGGGCCGGGATCCCGTGGTCACGATCCAGGACCTTTGCGCTGGCTACGGGCAGATGCAGATCCTGCACGATTTTTCGCTCGCCATCGGCAAGGGCCAGTCGCTCTGCCTCATCGGGCCGAACGGTGCCGGCAAATCGACCGTGCTGCACTCGATTTTCGGTTTCACCCGCATCACCTCCGGCCGCATCGTGGTGAATGGCCGCGATGTCACCCGTCTCGGGCCGAACGCAAAGCTCAAGACCGCGCGCATCGCCTACATACTTCAGGATAATTCGGTCTTTCCGGATATGACCGTCGAGGAAAACCTCTGGATGGGCGGCTATCTGAAGCCCAGGCCGGCGGAAGCGCACCGGGTCGCAGAGAAGGTGTTCGATAAATATCCGCGCCTTGCCGCGCGCCGCCGTCAGCCTGCGCGCGTGCTGTCCGGAGGCGAGCGCAGGCTTCTGGAAATCTCGCGCGCGCTGGTGATGGAGCCGGAGGTCCTGCTCGTCGACGAGCCGTCCATCGGCCTCGAGCCGCGCTATATCGATGCGGTGTTCGAGATCCTCTCCGATCTTCAGAAGACCGACGGCAAGACCATCATCATGGTCGAGCAGAACGCCAAGAAGGGGCTGGAATTCGCCGATATCGGCTACGTCCTGGTCTCGGGCGAGCTGGCCAAGGCCGGAACGGGTGACGAGATCCTCGCCGATCCCGATGTCGGGCGGCTGTTCCTCGGCGGCTGACAGCCCTCGGCCTCCATCTCCGGCCCACGCATGGCGTTAGAGGCGGCCTCGCCGCCGCAAAAAAGGCGGACCCTTTTGGGCCCGCCGATCGAGCGTAATGCCCGTTACTTGGAGGTGGAGCTCGAGCCGCTATTGCCGCTGGAGGTGGGGCCTGAGTCGCCGCTCTTGTTCGTCACGCCGGTCGAGGTCGATCCCGTCGTCGCCGGGCTGTTCTGGTTCAAAGATGCCGTACGCTGAACGGTGCCTTGCTTACAGCCGTTCAGGAACTCGGTACGGGAAATCTTGCCGTTCGAATTTTTGTCGACCGCATTGAAATCGTTCGTGTATTTCATCGCCCTGGTCTTGCTGAGGCTCTTCGACCTCCCGGCTGCTTTCGTCCAGAGCTGCTTGCATTCCGTCTGGCTCATTTGCTGCATGCCGCTACTTGTGCTCGCGCTGGTCCCGGAGCTCGTACCCGCGGTGCTCTTCTGCATTGAGCTCTGAGCCTGAGCGGCCGACATCCAGCCGGCGACAGCAACCACCGTGAAAGACGTGAGTAGGGTTCTGATCATGTGATGGCTCCTTAGAGTTAGTTTGACTTCAGGCCTTTACTGCGGCCGTTGCAGTCGATCCGACGCCACGTTGCCCTGAACAGCCTAGCCGCTCCCACTGTCGGACGGCGGCTAGACCTATCGCACCGGAACATCCGTGTTCCGGTAGGAATGGCTCCGCCAATTCGGTCAAACTCATCCCTCCCGCCGCCAGATCGTCGATCTGGGTGGCGGACGATGCGGCTGGCATTCGTGGCATAACGATCCGGGCTCTCACCCAAGGAGGCCGCGCCCGGTCTCTTTCGGTCAAGACCCAATGGCAGAAATCGGTTCCCCGGCCTTTCGAAGCAATCGGAACCGGACGGCCTTCAATTGGCGCTGTCAGCCGCGTCGGCGCCTCGCGTTGCGCCTTCGGGCGGTCATGCTAAACTTGGCCGCTGGAGATTGGACATGACATGCCCTTCATCGACACGCGGCATCTTGAGGTGATCGAGAAACGGCCGGGCTGGCGCGGCCGCATTTTCCACTCGCCGAGCATGACCTTCGGCCATTGGGATTTCGAGGCCGGCTCATCGATCCATGAGCACGCCCACGATCAGGAGGAAGTCTGGCATGTCGTCGCAGGGGAACTGGAGGTCACGGTCGGCGGGGAGACCCAGGTCGCCGGGCCGGGAATGGTCGCGATCGTGCCGTCCGGGACGCGCCATTCGGTGAGAGCCCTTTCGGGCGGCAGGGCTATCGTCGTCGATTATCCGCTGCGTGCCGATTTCTGATGCCTGCTTGAGATCGCCGACACATTGTGATTTCAGGATCTCATCCAGTGGAGTGCATCACCACCGAAGTCTCGCAACCGCCTGCCGCTTTCAGCTGTAATGATCGAGCATGACCGACGAAGAGTTCAACGAATTCTGCCGAACCCTGCCGGCGACGACCTATGTCATGCAATGGGGCGGCGCGCATGTTTGGAAGGTCGGCGGCAAAGTGTTCGTCATCGCGCGCTGGGAGGACGGAGAAGGACGGTTTTCCTTCAAGGTCAGCGACATCGCCTACGAGGTTCTGAAGGAGCAGCCAGGGCTGCGTCCGGCGCCTTACCTCGCCTCGCGCGGCATGAAATGGATCCAGCACTATGCGGAGCCCGGCCTGTCCGATGACGAGCTGAAAGACTATCTGCGCCGGTCGCACAGCATCGTTTCGCTCGGCCTGTCGAAAAAGAGGCGGAAAGAGTTGGGCCTCGGCTGACCTCGGCGTCCAGGGGCGGCAATCCAGGCTACGAGGATGTTCCCGCCAGACCGAGCGCCAGCCGGGTGAAAATCCCCGGGCCGCTGGAGTAGATGCGCCAGCCGCCGCGCACCAGGATCTCGCCGTTTCGCATCCGGTCCCATTCGGCGCTCGCCTGTTCCCGGTCGCGGAAAGCCGCGTCGCTGCTGGAGAAATAGGCATTGCGCTGCCGCAAGCCGCTGCGCGGCTGTCCTTCGACCGTGATTGGATTGATGATTTTGAGCGCCTCTCGTGCGGCCTCGGTCTCGCCGATCACACCGAGCGCCTCGCAATAGCGCAGATGCGCGTGGCTGTACATGAGACCGATCTCGCGGCCGAAGAAGGCTGCCGACTCGGCGCGGCGGAAGTTGACTTCGAGTCCGCCTCTATATGTCACCGGCCTGTCCATAAGCCGCGCCCCATCCTGGAACAGGAGATAATCGCGGATCAGGCGCAGATGGTGCTCCGTCTGCTCGGGCGTGAACAGGCCGGCGATCATCGAGCGCGTCATCGGGATGAGGGAGTAGGAGATGCCGGTGCGCTCGTCGCGCGGATGCAGCAGCCATTCCGGCTCGCCGCCCTCCGGCTTGAACAGCGTGTAACCGGCGACCGTCCTGTCGGGCATCAGATGGCGGTTGAAATCGGTGCGGATCGACGCCGCAAGCTGGAGAAGCTCCTCCGATTGCGGCTTCCGCCCGGTGCGCTGCAGGATCTGGGCATAGCGGCCGATCTGCTGATAGAGCAGGGCGACGGTCCAACTGCTCACCATCCAGTCGCGCATCGCCGGATCGGCGGGCTGGAGCGAATCGTTCCAGTCGCCGAGGCCATAACGGATCAGATGCGTACCGGGAATGAAGCGCTCGCGGACCGTCGCCAGCAGCTTTTCGACGTGGACCGAGACCGGCTCGGATTGCTGCGTCAGGCTGAAATCGCCGCGCGTCCAGGGCAGCGTCTCGTCGAGAAAAGCGGTCTCCCCGGTCGCCTCGACATAGTCGCAGAGCGCTTTGAGCGGCCAGATGATCACGTCACCATGGCTATGGGGATCGCGGATCTGCCGGTAGGGCTCCAGCATGAACCATTGCGGCCAGTCGCCGCTCGCTTCGAACTGCTGGGCGAAGACGACGCGCAGGATCTCGCGCACCGGCTCGCGATGGTTGAGCGGCAGCAGGAACTCGACCGGCCCCTGACAGACGTCGCGTGTGCCCCAGGCCGCCGCCGTATATTGCTCCAGGCCGCGCGGGACCGTGAGATGCACCATGGCGTTATGGGCGAACCAGGGGAAGATGGTGCTGAGGGCGGCGGTGTCGGCCCCCTCACCCGAAAAGCGCGTGTCGCGGGTGACGCGGCTCCAGAAGGAGCGCGCCTTTTCCAGAGCGTCGGCCGATGCAACACCGCGCTCATATTTCTCCGCCAGGCGCTTTGCGTACTCCGGATCGTCCAGCGCTCCGACGAGCCCGAAGGAAAATCGCTTCGTCGGGTGCGTGCGGATGGCGGCATAGGCGTCCCCCGAGCGTGGCGCCGCGCCGTCGAACAGCAGCGCGCCGCTGCCGATCGCTTCGACGGCGTCCGGCGTCGAGATCACGAGATGATGCACGGCTTGCGGGTATTGCTGACCCCACAGCCAGTCCGGATCGGGACGGAAGCTGAAGCGTTTTTCGGCTTCGTCGATTTCAACGAGACCACCATGGCGGAATTCGTGCTCGCCCAAGACCAAATGGCCGAAGATCAGGAAACGGCAAGGCTCGCCTGTGACGGTCACATCCCAGCACATGGCGGTGTCCTCGGCCGAGCTCCAGCCATGCACCTCGATCGTCCCGTCTTCGATCTCGTAGATCCAGCGGCAATCATTGAGGCCCATCTCGAACAGCGACGGCACGGCGAGGAGCTGCCAGCCGCCGCCCCGCTCGGCGAGGATGCGCAGCCCGCTTGCGCGCGTGAGATTGTACGGATCGCGCGAGACCGAGAGGAGTTTGTGCAGCGCGGTGTTGCCGATGGTGAGCTGGGCGGCCAACACGCCATGCATCCAGCATGTCGCGGAGAGCGCCCGGTCGTCGGGCAGCATCGCATCGCCGCTGCGCAGGATAGAGCCGTGCCGGCGCGGCATGAGGTTTTCCTTCAGGGCGGCGACGACATGGCGGTTATGCGGTCCATCCGGCACGAAGAAGGACAGCAACTCCTCGCGGTCGAGCCACTCTTCATGCATTCGCCCGGCATAGCGATTGGCAATTGCCTCGGGTGTGAGTTGCCGCACGGCGAGCGGCGCTGCGCTTTGCAGGGCGCTCCGCGGCGGAGTCGAAAGCTCCGGCATGATCGGCCTAAACGCGCTTGCAGCCTGACTGACGGCGAACAGCCGTTCGAGATCCGCATCGCTCGTGACGGCGGCATGGTGCGGGTCGAAAAATCCGAAGAAGCTGATCGTTGCCCTGGCTCCGGCGGTGAGCCGGATGGTGTTGGACTGGATCGCTGCACAGGCGCATTCACCCTGAAGCTTTACGCCCTCAAGATCGCAGCCGAAATTGACGGCGTCGGTCGTGCCCCCGCGAATGGGATGGAAAAGCTGCGAGCCGTCGGTGGCGAAGCTCGCCGCGCCATCGAGACAGCCATGGGCGGCCCAGGGGTTGCGGCCGAACTGGTCCATGTTCTGCCGGCTCATGATCAGTAGACCGACGATCGGATGGCGGCCGATCGCCTGGTCGATATATTGCGAGGCGTAGGCTTCGTTCGAGAGCACGAGTCCGCGTGAGCCGAGGCCGAGATCCTGGACGAGAATGGCGTCGCAGTCGAGCGCTTCGGCCCCGGCGTTTTCCAGCTCGACACGCCACAGCCAAAGAGGTTCGTCCGGGTGGAGCCAGAGCGTGACGCGATGGCGGATGCTCGCGGTTTCACCGTCCCAGACGAAACGGTCCGGCGCGGCACCCACCCGCCCCTTCGCGCCTGCGCCGGCGATATGCGCCGTCATGCTCGCCGGTACGGATGGCTGCACGCCGAGACGCAATAGGATATGGCCGATGCCGCTGCCGAGAGGCGAGCCGAACACCTGATTGATCATGGTTCGCTCGGCGCCGTTCACATGTTCGATGGCGAAGATGCAGCCATTCGGCAGGATGCTGATTTCAATACCAGCCTTGTTGACGAGCCGATGCAGATCCAACTCGTCCTCGAGCGGCAGGCGGTAGCTGCGGGTCCCGGAACCGGTCATATCGTGTCGCCCCTCTTGCCCGCGGCGGTCCGAAGCGCATTCTGCCTCGCCTCCCAAGCTGTAATGAAGGCGGCGTGGCTCCAGGTGAGGTCCTTGGCGGAGGTCTGTTCGCCTGTCGTCTGATCGAACTGTTCCGAGATGTCGCCCGACGCCGGTATGAACCGCCGCGCCATCTCAAGCATGGCGTCTCCCCTGGCGATGAGCCCGCGGTCTGCCGTCGCCAAGGCGCGCTTGTAGCAGAACTCGGCTGCGCCGAAGGTGCTAATGAACCAGGCACCGCCGCTGACATAGGTATCGGCGCCATAGCGGCCGAAAGCGATGCCCGCGCCCGCGCCGCGATTGATGGCGTAGTCGGCGGCGAACCGCTCTTCGAGCCGCTTCAAGGTTATGGCGGCCTGCTCATCCCCAACGCTGAAGCGTCCGTCCGGCCATCCGGCATGGAGAACGCCGAGAACTACGGAGAAGTCCAGCTCTTTGGTGGTGCTGCCGCCAGCCGTCATGATGCGGCTGAGATAGAAACCCCGCTCGGGCGACCAGAATCGGCCTAAAGATCCGTATAGGGATTTAGCCGCCTCGGCGCATTCGGAGGCATACGCCGTTTCGCCGCGCCCCTCCGCCCAGCGCGCGCCTTCTTGCAGCGCGGCATGTTGCATGAGGCAGGCGTAGAAATGGACGGCCCATTCCTCCTCCCAGATGTCGAAGCAGGGCGCGCCCGCTCGAGCCTTGGTATAATGGAGGTCGAGCTGGAGCAATTCGGCGGTGGCGTTGCGCGCGTTTTCCGGCACTGCGCCCGCATCGAGAAAACGCAGGCAGGTCAGCGCACGGGCGGCGGGACCGTCATGTTGCGGCCGGTTCCACCGCAGGAAGTCGAGCGTGCCGTCGGCATTGTAACGCACTTCGCCGAGCACTGCGTCGCCCTCGACGGCGGAGATCTCCGCATCCGGCCGCAAGAATTGCTGGAAGTCCGGCGCAGTGCGCTCGCGTAGCCCTGCCGCCTCGCTCAAAAACCGCCGTCCGCTGATCCGGCCCGCATCGAGGCTGAAGCGCACGAATTCGGCGAAGCGCTGCTTCCATTGATCCGCGTCGATGCCGTGCCGGATAAGAATAAGCGCTGCATCCATTATGGCCGCGCTGTCCCGCAGCCAGTGGAAGAAATAGTCGGGCTCGTCTTCGGTATTTGCGCTGCCGATCGCGGCTAGCACCGATCCTTTGGCCGGCTTGATCGTCTGCCCGAAGCCGGGCCGGCGCTTGACGAGAGTGGTCGCCGAGACCGCCTTCGCCATTTTCGCCGCGGAGATCCGCAACTGAGAATCAGCCGATTCGTCCAGAGGGGGCGCTGCGTTCATCGTGCGGCTCTCACGCGACCGGAGTTCGCTCGAATCCAAGCACGTCGAGGCCGCGCTGTACTTCCGGACAGCTCATGAACAGCCGCCACAGCAGCCCCGTGCGGTAATTCTCGATCATGACGATGATCGGCCCCTGGTCGATGGCCAGGTGGTCCGTCGCATACCAGTCCACCGTCTCGTTGAAAGCGTCGACGAAGCCGTAATCCCGCCAGATACGATCGCCGAGATCGCCATGGAAATGTCTGAGCGCCCGCATCGACTGCTCTGGCGTATAGGGAAAGCTGGAGAGCGCGGCAGTCGGGGCAATGACGCCCGAATCGTGGTTCGGCGCGTGCCCGGCATAGCCTTTGTCGCCGTCGCTGGACGTCAGTCCCCAGCAATCTGGGCCGTAGCCCCTAAAGCCGTTCGGGTTCCTCACGCAGTGCTCGTAATTGATCAGAGTGTGCTCTCGCACCTGCTGCCAGTAGTCGGCATAGCGATCCTTGAGCCCGCGTGGATCAAGGCCGAGGAAGGAGAAATGCGCAAAGAACAACGGGCCGCCATAGTCGGGTCCGAGCGGCAGGCGGTGGCCGTAAAATTCGCGGCCATTGCGGAAGGTTCGCCCGGCGGTCCATCCATCATGATAGGGCTCCGCCCCCGTCGGGAAGGTCGGCGAGGACGCCGCCAGTACATAGGCGATCAGGCATTCGTCCCAGCCATGGATCCGGTGCCGGTCGCCCCAGCCGAGTTTTTCGCCCCAATGCCAGATCAGGATCTTGTCGCCGCCGGTGAACCAGTTCCATTCGACAGCCTGCCAGAGACGGTCGATGCGGCGGCGCAGGCTCGTTTCGGTTTCATCCGTGCCGGTGAAATATTGCCGGGCGCAAAGCAGGCCGACCACCAGAAAGGCGGTCTCGACGATGTCGCCGCCGGCATTGCCGTGCCAGAAGGAGAACTCTTCGCCGCTCTCGTCCTTGAAGAAATGCGGGAAGGCGCCGTGATGGCAGTCGGCGGATTCGAGGAATGCGAGAATGCGCTCGAGCCGCCGCAGAGCGTCGGCGCGTTTGAGCCATCGGCGCTCAACCGCAACGATCATCGCCATGATGCCGAAGCCGGTACCACCCGTCGCAAGCGGCGTCTCATCCACCTCGCGCATCGTGCTCGCGCGGTCGAACGCCATGCCCGTCGGCTGGTGCGCACCGTCCCAGAAAAAGGCGAAGGTCTGGCGCTGCGTCAGATCGAGCAGCGCGTTGTCCGACATCGTTGCCGATCTCATCATTTCCACGCGGGTCAAGCCGGCTCCGGAATCTTCACCGGCGGCGCGATCACGAGCGGTTCGACCTTCAGCCCAAGCGGCATCCTGAGGACCGGCGGTCGGGCTTCAAGATGGAATTCCCGGTCGTAGAAATTGCCATTGTCGCTCTTCTTGCCGATGCTGATCAGCGCGGTCTTGGCGAGGTCGTGCTTGAAGATCGAACTCGAGCAGCTTGCGGTTGTCGTCGTCGAGCTCGCTCATGGCCTCGTCCTGGATGACCCAGGCCGGTTTCAACAGGATCATCCGCGCGAAGGCGAAACGCTGTTGCTCGTCGAGCGTCAATTCCTGGTCCCAGCGGTCCTCGCTGTCGAGGAGAGGCGCCAGCCGATCGAGCCGGATGCGCTTCAGCACGGCGCGAATGACCTCATCGCTGAAGAGCTGCGGCGGCTCAGGATAGGTCAGCGCCTTTCGCAGCGTGCCGAGCGGCATATAGGGCCGGTGTGGCATGAACATCAGCGTGCCGGGCTCGGGGAAGCGCAAAGTGCCTTCGCCCCACTTCCAAAGGCCGGCAACGGCGCGGAAATAGGTGCTCTTGCCGGAATGTGGCGTTCCGGCGATCAGGATGCGCTCGCCCGGTTCGACCTCGAGCTCGCCCTCCGCCAGCGAAATGCGGCCGTTGGGGCCGAACACGTGCAGCCCGTCGAGCGACAGCTTGTCCTCGGGATGCTCGGCGTAGACAATGGTGCCCTCATCGCGGCCAAGCGTGTCGAGTTGCGTAAGCGCCGTCCTATAGGAAATGACGCGCAGCAGCGTGGCCCGCCATTCGGCGAGGCCGGCAAAGCGGTCGACATACCAGCGCAGCGACTGCTGGACCTGGAAGAAGGCGCCCACCACCATCATCAGCCCGCCGAGGGTGAGCGTGCCGGAGAAATAGCCTGGCGCGGCCAGGATGATCGGCGCGATCAGCGCGAGCCAGCCGTAACCGGCGGTCACCCAGTTGAGCCGGGCGAGGTTATTGGCGATGCGGCGCATCACCGAGAACACGTTGCCGGCGACGAGGCCGAGATGATAGCGCTCATCCGCCTCGCCGCGATGGATGGCGATCGCCTCGGAAAATTCGTTCACCCGTACCAGCAGGAAGCGGAAATCGGCTTCGGCGGCGCGCAGATCGGTATTAGCCTGAATGAGTGGGCGTCCGACGATCCAGGTCAAATAGGAGCCGACGACCGCATAAAGGATTGCGGCCCAGACCATATAGCCGGGGATGGTGAAAGAGCCCGTGCTAGTAACGAAGACCACCTGGTCGGACAGCACCCAGAGCACGCCGATGAAGCTGACGAGGAGAAGCGTCGACTGCAGGAGGCCGACGCCGAGATCGACGGTCAATTCGGTCAAGCGGCGCGCATCGTCCTGGATGCGCTGATCGGGATGGACTCCGATCTCGCCCGCCAGAGGCAGGCGATAGGCCCGCATCGGCCGGAGCCACTCGTCGAGCAGATCAAAGGCAACCGCGGCGCGAAGTCGGACCTTGAGCATTTCGTAGAGCCAGGTTTGGGCCACGCCGAGAACCAGGAGGATGCTGACGATAATCAGGAATATGCCGATTTGGCGATAGAATATGCCCAGATCACGTTTTGAGATCGAATCGTAGATAGCTCCCTGCCAGCTGTTCAGCCTAACCTGCATGAACGCGTTGAAGATGAGAATGGCAACGATTAAAGCCGCGAACAGAATCAGGGTGTTTTTCGCGGATGTGGACCCCAGCAGATTCACGAACGTGCGTGTCTGCGCGAACGTGTTTTCGACATAGGGTTTGCTTCGCGCTTCGGCTGGTCTCATCGTTGCCTTGGGCTCCTCTGTCACAACCCTTTTAAGCATCATGCCAGATATCTCGCCTTATACGCTACAGACGCCATCGAAACCCTTAAGGGGGCAACCATGACGCAGGACAAAATGGAGGCGCGCATTGAGGCCCTGGTCGCCGGGATGACCAGACAAGAGAAGATCGGTCAGCTCACAATGGTGCAAGGCGACGCCTCCGGCCTCTCGGGCGCATGGCTCGATACGATACGAGCCGGGCGCGCGGGCAGCGTGCTCGGCGTATGGGATGCCGCCGAAATAAGGCAAGCTCAGGACGCCGCCCTGGAATCGCGCCTCGGCATTCCCCTGCTGATCACGGCTGACGTGCTGCACGGCTACCGGACGATCTTTCCGGTCCCGCTCGGCGAAGCGGCCGCATTCGACCCTGTCTTGTGGGAAACGACGGCGAGCGCTGCGGCCGAAGAGGCGGTTGCGGCGCAGATCGGCCTCACCTACGCGCCCATGCTCGACGTGGCGCGGGATCCGCGCTGGGGCCGCATGGCGGAAAGCTTCGGCGAGGACCCCTGGCTGGGGGCACGCTTCGCCGAGGCGAAAGTGAAAGGCTTTCAAAAAGATTTCCCCGGCGCTGGGACGCTTGCCGCGACGGCTAAGCATCTTGGCGCTTATGGCGCTGTGACGGCGGGGCGCGAATATGGCTCGGCCGATATCTCGCTTCGCAGCCTGCATGAAGTCCATCTTACCCCATTTGCGGTCGCCGTGCGCGCAAGAGTTGCGTCTATTATGCCTTCGTTTAATGACCTGGCCGGCGTGCCGATGACAGCAAATGCCGGAATTCTGCGGGATATCGTGCGAAAACGCTGGGGTTTCGACGGCGTTATTGTGAGCGATTTCAAGGCGATCGCCGAGCTGGTTACGCATGGCGTCGCGGAGAATCTCACCGAGGCTGCGGCGCTTGCCCTCAGGGCGGGCGTGGATGTTGATATGGTGGGTGAAGCCTATGAAAAAGGTCTGCCAATTGCCCTCGAACGGGGGCTGATCGATGAAGTGCTTATTAATGAGGCAGTTCGGCGCGTGCTCAATTTGAAGGCACAGCTCGGGCTGTTGGAGGAGTCTTTCCGTGTCTCTGGAGAGGCGGCGAGCGGGCCAATCGCGCACTCGCGCCGCGCTCTGGCTCGTGATGCCGCTCGGCGGTCGATGGTGCTGCTGCAGAACCGGGGGGATGTGCTGCCGCTCCGGGGTGGGTCCAAGAAGTTGGCTGTCCTGGGGCCGTTCGCGGATGACCGGAAGGAAATCCTGGGTCCTTGGCACGCGGCCGGCAAGGCTGAAGATACGGTCAGCTTCCTCGCGGGTATTCGTGAAGCGCTGCCGGATTGGCAGCTTACGTATGAGGCCGGCAGCGGGATCGCCGAGGAAGATCCGACGGGCTTTGCCGCGGCAATAGAGGCGGCGAAACAGGCCGATATGGTGATGATGTGCCTTGGCGAGCCGGGCAGCATGTCTGGCGAAGCCGCGAGCCGAGTCTACCTTGACCTAACTGACTGCCAGCGGCGGCTCGCGGAAGCCGTCTTCACCTTGGGCAAGCCGGTCATCGTCGCGCTCGTCTCGGGGCGGCCGCTGATTGCGCCCTGGCTGTTCGAAAAAGCCGACGCCGTGCTCGCCGTCTGGTTTCCGGGCAGCGAGGCGGGGACGGCGCTCGCCGACGTCCTCACAGGACGCTGGAATCCGAGCGGCAAGCTGCCGGTCTCCTGGCCGGCCGCCGTCGGCCAGATCCCGATTTTCTATGCTCAGCGCCCGACTGGGCGACCCGCCAGAGACGACGAAGTGCAAACAAGCCGCTATATCGACGCGCCGGTCGAGCCGCTTTTCGCCTTCGGTCACGGGCTGTCCTATACTTGGTACGCGTATAAATCCTTGCGGCTTTCGCGTGACACGATAAGTCCCGGCGAGACGGTCGTGGTCGAGGCCCATATTGCGAATGAAGGGGCTGTCGCCGGAGAGGAAACGGCTTTGCTGTTCATCCGCGATCCGGTGGCGAGCGTGGCGAGGCCGGTCATGGAGCTGAAAGGCATGGCCAAAATCATGCTGGAGCCCGGGGCGAGCGGAAGTGTGCGCTTCGAGCTGTCCTGTGAGGATCTATGCTTCCCGAACGAGGCGGGACTGATGGTACTGGAACCCGGCAGGATCGAAATCATGGTCGGGCCGAAGGCCGACCGGAACGCCCCGCTCAGGGGCGCGCTTGAGGTCTGTGTGCTGGCGGAGCCGAGTTCGTGAGCCAGATATTACGTCTTGCCAGCTTCAATCTGGAAAACCTTTCCTGCGAGGCCGATGCCAGCGGCCCGCTCGCCGAGCGTCTCGCCATTTTGCGGCCGCAGCTCGAGCGCCTCGATGCGGATGTGCTCTGTCTGCAGGAGGTCGATAGCTGGCGCGAAACCGGCGCTGCCCCGCGCACTCTGGCGGCGCTTGATGCTCTCCTCGCGGATACGCCTTACCGTGATTTCCACAGGGCGAGCACCACGAGGACGGAAACCGCCGAGCCTCGCGACAAGCACAATCTTGTCGTGCTGAGTCGCTGGCCGATGGCGGAGGTCTCGCAATACGCCAACAGCCTCGTTCCGCCGGTCGGTTATCGCCTCGTGACCGCCACGCCGCCGGCGGAGGACGCCATCGTCTGGGACCGGCCGATATTGGTTGCCGCCATCGCGCTGCCTGGCGGGCGCACGTTGCATGTCGTCAACATGCATCTCAAGGCGCCGCTCGCATCCTTCATCCCCGGTCAGAAGATCGGGCCATATGCCTGGAAAAACGTCTCGGCCTGGGCAGAGGGCTATTTCGTCGCCGCGATCAAGCGATCCGGGCAAGCGCTCGAAGCCCGGATGCTGGTCGAGCGGATCTTCGATGCGGACCCTGATGCGCTCGTGGCCGTCTGCGGCGATTTCAACGCCGAGGAGCGGGAGGTCCCCTTTCGGATTCTGGTCGGGGATACCGAGGACACCGGCAACGGCCAGTTGACCGGCCGGGAACTGGTTGCGCTGGAGCACAGTTTGCCGGACTTCCGGCGCTTCACCGTGGTCCACGCAGGCCGCAAGCTGATGCTCGACCATATTCTAGTCTCACGGCCTCTCCTGTCTCATTATCACGGCATGGAAGTGCATAATGAGGCGCTGGGCGACGAGGTCGTCGCCTATACGATGGTGGAGAAAACGCCCGAATCCTATCACGCACCGGTCGTGGCGAGCTTCGAATTCGGGGTGCGCGAACAGGTTTGACACTCGGTCTCGTCCGCCCAGACGACTTGCGGGGCCGCCGGTTCGACGCTAGCTAAGCGCCTGAGACTGGCATTTGCGCGTCCGCCACAGGGATCGCGCTTTGCTTATGGTCAAAGTCCCACAAGTCAAACCGGATATCATCTCGAACCATGTCGATCCTGACTGTGACACTCAATCCCGCTCTCGATCTGACCACCGACGTGGATCGGGTGGAAAGCGGATACAAACTTCGCTGCGGCCCGGCGCGCTTTGATCCGGGCGGGGGCGGTGTGAACGTCTCCCGCGCGATCGCCAAGCTCGGCGGCAACAGCACGCCTTTTGTCGCCATCGGCGGCGCGACCGGCGAGATGTTGCGCTCACTGCTAGACGCGGAGGGCATTCCTGCGCACTGGGTCGAGATCGATGGATTGACCCGGCAGAGCGTCGTCGTGAATGAGCGCGCGACCGGCTTGCAATTCCGCTTCACTTTGCCCGGTCCGGAATGGAGCGCCGCGGACTCGGAGCGGGTGCTGGAGGCGCTCAGGCGGATCTTCGTGAGCGGCGCGGAGCCCGCCGCCTATGTCGTTGCGAGCGGCAGCCTGCCTCCCGGGCTGCCGGATGATTTCTACCACCGGATTGGCACTCTTGCCCGCCAGGCCGGCGCGCGTTTTGTGCTCGACACTTCGGGGCGCGAGCTTGACGCGGCGGCACATGAATCCGAACATCCGCCCTATGTGTGGATCATGGACCAGGGCGAGGCCGAATACGTGGCTGGGGGATCGCTGGCCGATCTCGATGCGCTCGAGCGGCTTGGCTATGAGCTGAAGGCGCGCAAGCTTGCCGAGGTCCTGATCCTCACCTTTGCCGAGGGCGGCGCCATTACCTTGTCTGATGCGGAGACTTTCTGGACGATCCCCCCCAAGGTGCAGGTCATGAGCAAGGTCGGCGCGGGGGACAGTTTTGTCGGAGGCCTCGTGCTAAAGCTCGCTGGCGGCGCCTCACTGCGTGAAGCTTGCGCCTATGGGGTGGCCGCGGCGGCATCGGCGGTGACGACGCCGGCGACGGAACTCTGCAACAGCGTGCAGACCGAGCGCTATTTCTCTATGATCATGAACCAGCAAGTTTAGGCACTAGCGCCCAGTTGCCGATCCCGAAGGGTCAGAGCGGAGCGAGAAATCATGCATAAGAAAGAAACCTACAACCTGGCGATCGGCCTCGTGCTGCAGGAGCTTCACAATGAGCGCAAGCTGCAGCGCGAGAAGATTGCCGAGGCGCTCGAATTGTCGGAGCTGGCGGTGACTCGCATCGAGCACGGCTCAGAGACCATGTCGGCAGGCAGCCTCGTCCTGCTGCTCGAGCTGTTCGACGTGACCTGGGAGGATTTCATCCGGCGCGTCAGGGCGAATCTGGACACGGCGGAATCCCAAATTCGCTAAGCAGAGTTCTCCCTGGGCCGCGAAACACTGAGGAACAGCTCTCGTGTCGTCCCGGGCGACCGAAGGCCGGACCGGGACCCACTCGCATATCGGCAAACGCTGCGGTGGGCTGATGGGCGAGTAGGCCCCGGACCAAGGCCGGGGCGACGCCGGTTGATTGGCCGGGACGACGATCTTGGTTGCCGTTTAAGCCTTGCTGCCCTCTGCCGCTGCGACGCGCTTTTTCACCGCGACGAAGCTGTCCGGGCTGACCGAAACGGAATCAATCCCGCAGGCGACCAGGAATTCGGCAAATGATGGATCGTCGCTCGGCGCCTGGCCGCAAAGGCCGACCTTGGCGCCAACCTCATGCGCTTCGCGGATCACGCGCTCGATCATCCATTTGACCGCCGCGTCCCGCTCGTCGAACAGCTCGGCCAGCGCCTCCGAATCGCGGTCGACGCCGAGCGTAAGCTGCGTCAGGTCGTTGCTGCCGATGGAGAAACCGTCGAAGCGTTCGGCGAAAGCCTTGGCGAGAATGACGTTCGAAGGGATCTCGCACATCACATAGATCTGTAGGCCCTTCTCGCCGCGCTTCAGCCCGTTCTCGGCCATCACAGCAAGCACGCGGTCGGCCTCGCCCACCGTCCGGCAGAACGGGATCATCGGGATGATGTTGGTAAAGCCGAGCGTCTCCCGAAGCCGCAGAATGGCGCGGCATTCGAGTGCGAAGCCCTCGCGGTAACGCGGCGAATAGTAGCGCGAGGCGCCGCGGAAGCCGATCATCGGGTTCTCTTCCTTCGGCTCGAACTGGGCGCCGCCGATGAGACCGGCATATTCATTGGTCTTGAAATCGCTCATGCGGATGATGACCGGCTTGGGGAATTGCGAGGCCGCGATGCGCGCCAGGCCCCGCGACAACCGGTCGACGAAATATTCGGTCTTGTCGTCATAGCCCGCGGTCAGCTCGGCGATGGCGCGCTTGGCATCCTCATCCTTGAGCTGATCGAAGCGCACCAGAGCCATCGGGTGGACCTTGACGTGATTGCTGACGACGAATTCCATCCGTGCAAGGCCGACGCCGTCGGCGGGGAGCCGCCACCAGCGGAACGCCGCCGCCGGGTTCGCCATGTTCAGCATGACTTTGGTGTGCGTTGTCGGCAGCTTGTCGAGGCTCAGCTCGTCGACCTCGTACTCGGCGCGCCCTTCGTAAACGAAGCCCTCGCTGCCTTCGGCGCAGGAGACGGTGATTTCCTGCTCGTCATGAAGAACATGCGTCGCCTGGCTGGTGCCGACGACCGCCGGCAGGCCGAGTTCCCGGCTGACAATCGCTGCGTGAGAAGTGCGGCCGCCATGATCGGTGACGATCGCTGCTGCGCGCTTCATGATCGGCACCCAATCGGGGTCGGTCGTCCCGGTCACGAGGATCGAGCCGTCGACGAAGCGGGCGATCTCCTCGGCGCTTTCGATCAGGCAGACGCGGCCAGAGACGACTGCGTTGCCGACGCTGAGGCCGGAGAGCAGTTTGCGGCCTTTCGAGACGATCCGATAGGACCGCAAGGCGGCGTCGGTCTGGCGCGATTGCACGGTTTCGGGGCGGGCCTGGACGATGAACATCTCGCCAGTCTCGCCGTCCTTGGCCCATTCCATGTCCATCGGGCGGCCATAATGGCGCTCGATCACGTCAGCCCAGCGGGCGAGTTTGACGATTTCGTCGTCGCTCAAGACGAAGGCGCCGCGCTCCTGCTTCGAGGTCGGCACATTGCGCGTGGTGCGCCCGCCTTCGGCGGCATAGATCATCTTCCGCTCCTTCGCGCCGAGCTTCTTCTCGACGATCGGCAGGAGCTGCGGCTGGTCGAGAAGCGGCTTGAAGACTTCATATTCATCCGGATCGACGGCGCCCTGAACCACGTTCTCGCCGAGGCCCCAGGCCGCATCGATCAGCACGACATCCCTGAAGCCGGTTTCGGTGTCGATCGAGAACATCACGCCCGCGCCGCCGCGATCCGAGCGGACCATGCGCTGCACACCGATCGACAGCGCCACTTTCAGGTGATCGAAGCCCTTCGTCTGGCGATAGCTGATCGCGCGATCGGTGAACAGCGACGCATAGCAGCGCCGGCAGGCGTCGAGCAGCGCCGTGTCGCCGCGGATATTGAGAAATGTCTCCTGCTGGCCGGCGAAGCTGGCATCCGGCAGGTCTTCTGCCGTAGCGCTGGAGCGGACCGCGACATCGACCTCCGCCCGTCCCGATCGGCGGCATAATTCGTGGTAAGCCTCTTCGATGCTCTGGCCGATGTCGGCCGGCCAGTCGCCCTGCAGGATCGCATGGCGAATGGCGCTGCCGGCTTCGGCGAGGGTCGACTTGCCCGAGGCTAGATGGTTGAGAACCGCGGTGATCGCCTCCTTGAGGCCATTCGCCTCGATGAAGCGCCAATAGGCATCGGCGGTCGTCGCGAAACCCGGTGGGACGCTCACGCCCTTGCCACCGAGATTGCGGACCATCTCGCCGAGCGAGGCATTCTTGCCGCCGACGACGGCGACGTCGCCTCGTCCCAGCTCCTCGAACCAGATGACGTTGGCGGTCTCAAGCGGGCTCATCATTGTCTCCAATGCGGGAATTCAAAATGGATGCGCTGCACGGAATCGCGGAGCAACGGCCGTCCGTACTCTGACATTTCCGGCGTGACGCCCGTCGGGTGTCGATGCGCGCGCTTCAATGCGCCTTGAAAATCATCGTTACCGGCTACCGTTGCACATCTCGACCTACCGCATGATGGCCTTCCACTTCAATGCCCGGCATTGAGGAAAATCAAACCGGCGGCTGCTGAGAGCCGGCGCCGTACTGCCGGGCGTCGCTTTGGCGTGCTCCAGGCGAGAGGCCGTTCCGATGAACCGACGGGCCGCTTCATCGTTTGTCTAAAGGCGCACCGTCCAGCATCCGTATTCACGGCAAACGAAAACAATCCCGACGGGTTCGCAAAAATCCGAGTGCATTTTTGCCAGGCTCGGCATGGCCGAACACGATTGAGGCAGCAGTGATCGCCCGTCTGCAAAATCTCTGGGAAAAGCTGCGCGCGAGCTTATGGTTTTTTCCCGGCCTCCTCGCCCTGTGCGGCGGCTTTCTCGCCTGGCTGGCGCTCAGCGTCCGGCTCGATCTCGGCGGCAATTTCTGGTGGATCTATGGCGGCAGCTTAGACGCCGCTTCCAATCTCCTTTCCAGCTTTCTCACCTCGCTGATCAGCGTTGCGGCGCTGTCGATCTCGATCACCATGGTGGTGCTGACGCTCGCCGCGCAGCAGCTTGGCCCGCGGCTGATCCGCACCTTCGTGTCGAGCTGGCAAACGCAGTTCTCGCTCGGCACCTTCATGGCGGCGATCCTCTATCTCGTCCTAGTGCTGCGCTCGCTGCCGAACCAGAGCGACAGCTCCGTCCCCAATCTGGCCATCACCATCGGTACCGGCTTCGTCATTCTGTGCAGCTTTTCGCTGCTGTTCCTGATCCATCACCTCTCGGGGTCTATTGTTTCGGACCACATCATTGAGCGCGTCGGCGGCGAGCTGCACGATGCCATCGAGCGGCTCCTGCCCGACGAAGGGCAGCGGATTTTTCCCCTCGAACTGATCGCGCGCACCGCCGGCAACGAATTGCCGCGGCTCAGCCTCAAGACCGGGGGCTATGTGCAAGCAGTCGACTACCACAGTCTTGTCAGGGCGGCCGAGGAAGAGGATACCGTCCTGCATCTCCATCTCAGGCCCGGAAAATTCGTGTTTCCTCAAGGCCGCCAGATCACGCTTTTGCGGGGCGAACCGTCGAAAAAGCTCCAGGCTGCGGTCGAGGAGGCCATCACCGTCGGCCAGCAGCGCACGACGCCGCAGGATCTCGAATATGCGATCCGCCAACTGGTCGAGGTCGCCATGCGCGCCATGTATGTGTGGGATGTCTACACCTGCATCGCTGTCATTGACCGGCTGACGCTGTCGCTCGCCGATATCATGCAACGGGGCGAACACCGCCGGGGCTGGCAGGATAGATCGGGCGAGTTGCGGGTGCTGGCGGACAGCGTGAGCTTCGAGGGCATGGCGGATGAGGCGTTCAACCAGATCAGACAAGGCGGATCGAAATTCCCGGCCATCCTGATTCATATGGCCCAACGGCTGGAAGCCATGTTCGAGAATGCGCCCAGCGACCGGCATCGGACCGTTCTCGCCCGCCACGCCTGGCTGGTCATTCAGGAGGGCCGGCGCAGCATTCCGGAGCCTGAGGATCTCGCCGTGCTGGAGAGCGAAGCGAAAGGAGCATTGGCCTTCGCCATGAAGACGCAACTGAGCGCGAAGACCAGTTGATAGCTGAAGTGTATCCCCGTCAGGGTGGCCTAATGCCCGAGAATCTGACTCAGGAACAGCTTCGAGCGCTCGCTCTTCGGATGGTTGAAGAAACCTTCCGGGTCCTGAATCTCGATGATCTGGCCGGCATCCATGAATACGACGCGGTGCGCGACCTGCCGGGCAAAGCCCATCTCATGCGTCACGCACAGCATGGTCATGCCGCTTTCCGCAAGGTCGATCATCACGTCGAGCACTTCGGAAATCATTTCAGGGTCGAGCGCCGAGGTCGGCTCGTCGAACAGCATGACGCGCGGATGCATGCAGAGCGAGCGGGCGATGGCGACGCGCTGCTGCTGACCGCCCGAAAGCTGGCCGGGATATTTGTCTGCCTGCTCCGGGATGCGCACGCGCTTGAGATATTCGCGCGCGGTCTCCTCGGCCTCTTTGCGAGGGGTCTTGCGGACCCAGATGGGAGCGAGCGTGCAGTTCTCCAGCACGGTCAGATGCGGAAACAGATTGAAGTGCTGGAACACCATGCCGACATCGCGGCGGATCTCCTCGATATTTTTCACGTCCTCATTCAGCTCGATGCCGTCGACGACGATGGTGCCTTCCTGGTGCACCTCCAGGCGGTTGATGCAGCGGATCAGCGTCGACTTGCCGGAGCCCGACGGGCCGCAAATGACGATGCGCTCGCCGCGGGCGACGGTCAAATCGATGTCCTTAAGAACGTGGAAGTTGAGGAACCATTTGTTCAGCTTGATGATCTCGATCATCGGGCGCTCGTCCTTGCGCCCTTCCGCAGGGGCCGCGACCGTTTTCTCTGTGGGCTCCAGAATCGCCATGGTCCAGCCTCCTAGCTTCGTTTCGTGGTGTCGAGCTTGCGCTCGATATACTGACTGTATCGGGACATGCTGAAAGTGCACACCCAATAGATCAGCGCCGCAAATACATAGGCTTCGATGTCGTAGCCCTTCCATTCGAGCGAACGGCTGGCGGTCTGGACCATGTTGAGCAGGTCGAGCAAGCCAATGATCGCGACGAGCGAAGTGTCCTTGAACAGTGCGATGAAGGTGTTGACGATGCCCGGAATGGAGATCTTCAGCGCCTGCGGCAGGATGATCAGGATCATCTTCTTCCAGTAGCCGAGGCCGAGCGCGTCCGCCGCCTCATACTGCCCGCGCGGGATCGCCTG
Source organism: uncultured Alphaproteobacteria bacterium (assembly GCA_963798805.1). GTDB lineage: Bacteria > Pseudomonadota > Alphaproteobacteria > Rhizobiales > Rhodomicrobiaceae > CAVZCK01. The sequence continues at coordinate 47,007 of CAWCVC010000005.1, read as the reverse complement.
CAGGCCGCCCCGGATCGCCTCGGCGGTATAAGCCGATTGGAACAGCCCGATGCCGATCATGGCGCGGAGCACCTTGTTGAAATTGAGTTCCGCGGGGAAGAACAGCGGCAGCATCACCGAGGCCATGAACAGGATGGTGATGAGCGGCGTGCCGCGCCAGAACTCGATATAGATCACCGACATGGACCGGATGATCGGCAGCTTCGATCGTCGGCCGAGCGCGAGCAGAATGCCGATCGGCAGGGCAGCGACGATGCCGGCGCTCGCCAGCGTGAAGGTCAAGAGGAAGCCGCCCCATTCGTAAGTCGGCGCGGCTGGCAGGCCGAACCATTGGCCTTCGATGAGGGCATAAGCGAAAATCGGAAAGCCGATCAAAGCAAAAAGCGCCACTTGCGGCTTTTTCGGAGCGTTCGGCCAGAGCAGCCAGCCGATCAGAAAGCCGATAATGGCAAAGGCGAGGACCGGCCGCCAGACCTGATCGGGATGGGAGCCGAAATAGAGCCCGAACATGATCTGGGTGAAGCGGACCTTGATGAACGTCCAGCAGGCGCCCTGCGGATTGGCTACGCAGACCGATTTGTCGTCGCCGGCGAAATTGGCGTGGACCACCGCCCAGTTAACGATCGGCGGAATGACAAGATAGAGGATGTATAAACAGATGAGGGTTGCGATCGTGTTGGGAATCGATCCGAAAAATCGACGTCGCGCCCATTGCCATGCGCTCGATTCCTGGAGAGGCGGCGGCCGGGTCTGTTTCTGGTCGAAGGTGATTGCTTCCGCCATAGCGCTACCTCTCCACCAGTTGAACGCGCTTATTGTAAAGGTTGAGCGCCGCCGACGTGGTCAAACTCAGCACTTCATAGACGCCGATCGTCATCGCGATGATCACCAGCGCCTGGCCCGTCTGATTGAGCGCGATGCCCGACCACAGATTGACGAGCTCTTCATAGGCGACGGCGACGGCGAGCGACGAGTTCTTGGTCAGGTTGAGATACTGGCTGATGGTCGGTGGTATGATCACGCGCAGCGCCTGGGGAATGATCACGAGGCGGAGCATCGTGCTGCGCTTCAGTCCAAGCGCCTCCGCGGCTTCCGTCTGGCCCTTAGACACCGAGACAATCCCGCCACGGACGTTTTCGGCAATGAAGGCCGCGGTGTAGATCGTCAGCGAGAACCAGAGCGAGAACAGCGGCAGTGGAAGCGACATGCCGCCGGTCAGGTTGAAGCGGCCGAGTTCCGGCACGTCGAATTTGAGCGGAGCCGGGAAGATGAGCAAGACGAGGCCGATCAGCCCGGCCATGATGAGCAGGCCATATAGATAACCCGGCGGACGCTGACCCGTCAGATATTGCTGTCTCTTGGCCCAGCGCGCCATGGCGATAATGGCGATGACGCCGAGGACGATCGCAGCAAGCAACGCCCATGATCCGATGCCCGCGCCGAGCACCGGCTTCGGCAGATAGACGCCGCGATTGTTGAGGAAGAAGCCGCCGAACCCGGCACTGTCGCGCGGAAACGGCAGCAGCGGCAGGAACACCGCGAAATTCCAGAACATGATCTGCAGGAGCAGCGGAATGTTCCTGAAGGTCTCGATGTAGATCGCCGCAAATCGCGACAGCAGGTAATTGGGCGAGAGGCGTAAGACGCCGATGATGAACCCGAGGATCGTCGCGCTGATGATGCCGATCACGCTTACAAAGATCGTATTCTGAATGCCGATCAGGAAGACGAGCCAATAAGGGCTTGAGCCGAGCTTGTAGGTGATGAAAGGCGAGAAGCCGACCGCGAAGGGCGCGACCTGGTTCAGAAAGCTGAATCCCGTCTGGATGCCTCTTTGCCGGAGATTTTCGACGGTGTTGTCGAACATCCAGAGGAGCGTCCCGAGAACGATCGCGAGCAGGACGATCTGAGCGGCAATTCCGCGGAATGTAGGATTACGATAAAACGGGATATGCGCTTTCTCAGTCACGGCAGCGTCCTTCTCATCGAAGTTTCGGCCTGCTGTCAGCGAAGGAGGCGAACGGCAGCACCCGCAGATTCAGATGCTGCCGTCGTCTTCTGACGACCTAGTGGTCCGATTTCGGCATTTGCATCCGCTTGCGGCACGCCCGAGAGCAAATGCCGGAATCAAACGGACCACTAGCAACTCCCTGATTCTAGTGGAGCTTTTGAATTTGACATTTGAGCGCGAGCTCGCGGCAGGCGGGACTTAAATGTCAAATTCGCTCCACTAGCGCACCGGAGGCGCGTAGAGGACGCCGCCCTTGGTCCAGAGCGCATTCACGCTGCCGTCGCGCTCGATGCCGAGCGGCGTAATATTGCGCTGATAGAGCTCGTCATAATTGCCGACCTGCTTGATGGCATTGTAAGCCCAGTCGGGTGAAAGGCCGAGATCTTCGCCCATCTTGTCCTCGGTGCCGAGCAGACGGCGGATGTTGGGATTGTCCGTTTTCGCCTTTATCTCATCGACATTCTTCGAGGAGACGCCAAGCTCGTCGGCATTGATGATGGCGTAAAGCGTCCAGCGGACGATATTGCCCCACTGATCGTCACCCTGACGGACGGACGGCCCGAGCGGCTCCTTGGAGATCGTTTCCGGCAGGATGATCGAGCCCTTGGGATCTTTCAGCTCGGTACGCAGCGCGGCAAGCTGGGACTTGTCGGAGGTCAGCACGTCACAGGCGCCGCCGTCGAAGCCCTCGCGGGTTTGCACCGCCGTGTCATAGACCACGGGCTTGAATTGCATGTTGTTGCTGCGGAAATAGTCGGCGAGATTGAGCTCGGTCGTCGTGCCGGCCTGTACGCAGACATTGGCGCCGTTCAGCTCTTTGGCGCTTTTGACGCCAAGCGATTTCTTCACCAGGAAGCCCTGGCCGTCGATATAATCCATATAGGTGAAGTTGATGCCGAGCGTCGCGTCGCGGGACAGCGTGTAGGTCGTGTTGCGGGACAGCACGTCGATTTCGCCGGAGCTCAGTGCGGTGAAACGCTCCTTGGCAGTCAGATTGGTGAATTTTACCTTGCTTTTGTCGCCGAGAACGGCCGCGGCGAGCGCATAGCAGAAATCGGCGTCGATGCCCGTCATAACGCCCTTGTCGTTCGGCGCGGAGAAGCCGGCGAGTTCGCCGTTCACCCCGCATTTAAGATATCCGCGAGATTTGACATCGTCCAGCGTCGCGCCGAGCGCCGGTAAAGAGGCAAGTGCCAGAATGACACATGCGCTCGTCAAACATTTTATTGGACGCATTTCAAGACCCCTTCCGATCCGTATTGTTTTGATGACATCGGATGCAGGCACAAACCGTGCCATGGTCTTAGGCTAGCAGGACTCTTGCCGCCGGGAAAACATGAATGCACTCTGAATTCAGTAGGAAATTCGTCTTAAGGCCGGTTGCACGCCGAGAGTGGCCCGATGGCCAGCGTTTGCACCGACGGGTCCTGGCGCTGGCAATTGCGACTCACTGCGTCGCCGCGCAGATCATTCCGCCGGGCTCTTGACGTGCTCTCCGCCTTGGGCGGCGATGTTGGAAGGATGCAGGTCGAGATTCTCGAATGGCGGCGACAGGCCGGTGATCAGGCGCGCGCCGCGTCCGAAGGTGAGATAGGACCAGAGCCATTGCAGGGCGACCAGCATCGGTGCTCGCACGCCGATCAGGAAATAGATATGCGCGATGCCCCAGAGCCACCAGGCGAGTGCGCCTGTGAGCCTCGCCCAGCCGAAATCCGCGATCGCCGAATTGCGCCCGATCGTGGCCAGATTGCCCTGATGCCGGTAGCGGAACGGTCCCGGCTTTTCCCGTCCTTTGACTTCCGCAAGAATGACATCGGCTGCATACCGGCCTTCCTGCTTGGCCGGGGGGGCGATGCCGGGCACGGTGAGGCTGTCCTTCCAGGGCACCAGCGCCGCATCGCCGATGACGAAAATATTCGGGTACGCTGGAACCGACAGGTCGGGCGCCACCCGGATGCGGCCGCTCCGATCGGTTTCCGCCGGCAACCAGTCTCTCAGATAGGGGACTTTGACGCCCGCGGCCCAGATCATGGTCGCGGCGGGAACGAGCTGATCGCCGATCGCCGCGCCTTCCTCGCCGCGTACTTCGACCATGCGGTTGAGGATGACTTCGACGCCGAGTTTTTCCAGCGCTTTCTTGGCGTAGTCCGAAAGCGAGGGGGGGAAGGCTTGTAGCAGCCGGTCTGCCCCCTCCACCAGCATGATCCGCGCCGAGCCCGGATTGATGTTACGGAAGTCGGAGGTGAGGGTGTGACGCGCCAACTCGGCGATGGCCCCCGCCAATTCGACGCCGGTCGGCCCGCCGCCGATGATGACGAAGGTGAGCTGGCGCTTGCGCTCGGCCTCAGTCGGTGCCAGTTCGGCAAGCTCGAAAGCAAGCAGGATGCGCTTGCGGATTTCGGTCGCGTCGATGACCCGCTTCAGACCCGGCGCATGGAGCGCCCAGTCATCATGGCCGAAATAGGAGTGATGTGAGCCGGTCGCCAGAATGAGATAATCATAAGGCACGCGAATGCGGTCGGAAATCACCTCGCGATTTTGCCGGTCGATCCCCTCGACCTTAGCCAGCACGACGCGGACGTTCGGCGCTTTGACGAAGATCTCTCTGATGGGCCAGGCGATATCGGCAGGAGAGAGCGCCGCGGTCGCCACCTGATAGAGCAGCGGCTGAAACAGGTGATAGTTGCGCTTGTCGATGATGGTGACATCGACGGGCTGCTTCGCTAAGCGTTTCGCTGCGGTCAGCCCGCCGAACCCGGCGCCCACGATCACGACGCGCGGCCGGGTGTTTGCGCCTTCTCGCTCTTCGCTGCGGCTGGAGGTCAATGCCATCGGAATCGTCCTCGCCCTGCTGCATTGGTTCGATTGCCCGCCTTGCCTATTAGTTCTTCACTCAGGGCCGCCAATGCAAGCGGCGGAGACGCAATTCCGTTCCGCCATAAGCGCGGGGATCGCCAAAACCAGCTGATTGATATGCGTCAATCCGGCCGCACCCGCCCTGTGCTGGAATGGGCGCATGCCGTTTAAGGGAGCAAATGATGGTTGAGCTTGCCAAATATCTTGCCGTAGCCGCGATCGCCTGCATGTTAACGGGGCATGAGGCGCGGGCGCAGGAGCCGGGTGACAGTTTGAAGGGTTTCGACTTTGCCCGGCAGGTCTGCGCGAAGTGCCATGCCATCGAAAAGGGCGACAAGACCTCGCCGAATCCTCGCGCGCCGACATTCGAGAAGATCGCCCGGACGCCCGGCATGACCCCGACGGCGCTGGCCATCTTTCTCCGCACGCCGCACGCCAAGATGCCGAATCTCATCCTTTCGGACGAGGAGCTGGGCGATCTCGCGGCCTATGTGATGAGCCTCAAATAGCGCGCGGACGGTGGTCGCTCTCGATAGGCGCGACGCGGCCCGCGCCTTATCACCAACGCCCTATAAGCCACAAGATCAGCGACAGGACGACGCTGATCAGGATGCTGGTGGTAATCGGCAGATAGAAGCGGAAATTATCGCGCTCGATGATGATATCGCCGGGCAGGCGGCCCAGTCCGATCCGCTCAGCGAACATCCAGAGGAGACCCGCGCCGATCAGGACAATTCCGGCGATGATCAGATATCTGCCCATGGCTACACCTGCTTGAACGTGCGGTCGGCGCACACCCAGGAAAGACGTTGGCATCACGATAGCGTTCGTCAACCGAGCGCATCGATAACGACCGACAGCACGCCGGCAAGACTTTCGCCGACGATCAGCCCCGCCGCCAGCACGACTAGCTTACGCTCGCCCCAGAACGGAAATGCCCGCCGGATGAGTGCCGCCGCAGCCGCGCCGGTAGCGAGCGAGATCGAATTCCAGGCCGGGATGACGAAGCTCAGACCCATGGCGCCGGCGCTCGGCACCCAGATCGCCATGCGTTCGGGGAGCAGACGCTCCGCTATCGCAAGGCTGATGCCGACGAAGGCGGCGATTCCCATTGCAGCCAGTGCGCCGGTCGGCATCGCCGACAAGCCCTGGCTCAGCACTTCGGCGACTGCTTTCCAGGTCGCGACCGCCGGAGCCGGCCATTCGGCGGAAATCAGCATGGCCTTAGGGTCCGGAATGAGCGTGAGATAGGCGATGCTTCCGGCTAAGCTACCGATCAGCACGCCGAAACCTTGCGCTATGAATTGTGCGCTTGGCGTTGCGCCGATGATCTGGCCGGTGCGCAGGTCGTGGAGCAGGTCCGCGCATTGATCCGCCGCGCCGCCCATGACGTTGGCGGTCATCAGATTCGCGGTCGGATTGGCAGGCGCGATGACGCCGAAGCTGAGCTGCGTCACCTTCCCCAACGCGCCAACCGGCGTGATGCCGGTCTCGCCCGCGATCCTGGCGGCGACGACGGCGAGGAGAAAGGTGAGGAGAACGGCGATCACCGCCTCGACAGCACCAATGCCGAAAATCGAGACCTGCGCCGTGCTCGTCAGGATCAGCACGCTGACAAAGGCCACGGCAAAGGCGCGGCGGTTCACTGGGAGAATTTCAGTGACCGATGCTGATCCGGGGTTCGACCGCCTGCGGATCATGCCTGCTACGGAGAAGGCGAAGGAGGTCAGCGCCGAGGTGACCATCAGCGTCACGCCAGGCCAGAGCAGCCATTCGACGAGCGGGGCGAACCATGAGGCCGACGGCTCGGGCGGCCCTTCCGCCGCCCAGCCGTGAGCGACGGCGATGGGCGCCAGAACGCCCCATGCCACGACTGAGCCGATGAGCGCGGAGATGCCGATGCGTAAACCTGCGATGGCGCCGAAGCCGACCATCAGCAGCGAGGGATCGAGCGCCAAGCCGAGATTGGCGAGAGTCGCCTGCCCCTTCGCGCCGAGCGGCACGGCCCAGGGCGGCGCCAGCTTCGGAATCGCAGCGAGATGGTCGACCGTGACCTTCAACGCCGCCGAGACGCTGATGCCACCAAAGAGCATCCGCAGCCGCTCCCGCGCCTCGCTGCCGCCTGAGTGGATCTGCATCATCGTCTCGGCAGTGGCGATACCGGGCGGGAAGGGGAGCTTCTCCCGCAAAATCATCTGGTTGCGCAAACTCGCGGCAACGACGACGCCGACCGTGCTGACCGCGAAAAGCCAGAATGCCAGCACTTCCCACGAGAGAATTTTGCCGGTGATGAGCGCGAGCGCCGGAATCGGGGCGGCGAGGCCGGAGGAGGTAATGGAAGCGGCCGAGGAGGCTGCGGTCTGGTTGATGTTGTTTTCGAGCAGCTCCCAGCGCCGGCTGCCGGTGAGGCTTGCGCTCGCCTGCCAGAAGGCGAAGCCGAGCAGGCCGGCGGCGACGGACATATTGAAGGTCCAGCCGATTTTCAGACCGCTATAGACATTGCAGGGAACGAGGATGGCGCCGATGACCATCCCGGTCAGGACGGCACGGGATGTGAGTTCGGAAGTCATGCTTGCACAGTAGCGCAAACGGGCGAGATCGGAAGCCTTGAGGCGCCGAGCGGTGACAGCCCGCTGTCCGTGGAAGCCGGGCGACTGGTCAGGCCGTCGCCGTCGCCGCCTTGGCTCCGGCACGGCGCGTCTTGATATCGAAGAACAGCGCCTGGCTGATGATGGCCTTGACCGTGCGCGGATCGAAGGGCTTCTGAATCAGGAAAGCCGGTTCGACGCGCTCGCCGGTCAACAGCATTTCCGGGTGACCGGTAACGAAGATCACGGGCAGGTCGAGCGAGCCGAGGATTTCATTCACCGCCTCCACGCCGGACGAGCCGTCGTCAAGCTGGATATCGGAGAGGATGAGCTGCGGCTCGTCCTTTTCGACAAGGTCGAGCGCCTCGCGGTGAGTCCGCGCGATGCCGGTCACGCGGTGACCGAGTCCCTCAACCAATAGTTGCAGATTGGCGGCGACGAGCGGTTCGTCCTCGATGATCAGGATGGGGGTGGAAGGAAGCTGCTCGGCGATCTCGCGGTCGGCCTGATCGATCAGCGCCGCAACCTCGGACACATCCTTGTCCATAATTTGCGCAATTTCTTCTGGCTCAAGTCCCTCGACGCTGAGGAGCAGAAAGGCTTGACGCGGGAACGGAGTAATGGTCTGAACGCTGTGGACGGCTTCGCTTGCCCCGGCATCGAAGCTCAGGACCTTGTGAACGTCATCGACGGAATTCCATATTTGCAGGAAAAGCCGATAAAGTCCGAGATGGGGCGGTAATTGCTCCGGAAAAATCGAGGGGTCGGCGACAAGCGCTTCAAGAACGGCAACGACATAGGCATCTCCGCTATCTTGCGATCCTGATAGCGTACGTGCGAAACGCCGGAGTTGCGGCAGATATGGCGCGATGTCCTGAGAAATCGACATAATTGGCCCTTCCTCATTCTCGGGGGCACAGATTGACCAATCTGTGCGTATAATGGAGGGGATGCAATCACCCGTACGAAACGCTATTAGTTAGCATGAGTTCGCCCGGAAAGATGGGCAAGAAGAACATAGACCGTGGATTAGCATGAGCAAAAATGACGACGGTTTCGGAAAAGTCCCCAAACCACGGCCCCAGGACAGCAGTCTGAATGCTGTCACACACGGAGAAACGCCGGCGGATAGCGATGGCAACGCCGACGCCGATCTTGACCTTGGTGTCCTAGGTGCTCAGCTCAGAGGCCTCTACAAGGAGTTGCTGGATCAGCCGATCCCAGACCGCTTCGTCAAGCTTCTGGAGGAGCTTGACGACAAGGAGCCCGGCAAAAAATGAATCAGCCGTCTCCGTCCTTGCGAGATGCCCTGATCAGATCGATTCCAAGTTTGCGCGCTTTTGCGATCTCCTTGTGTCACGATCGGACGGAGGCGGACGATCTGGTGCAGGAGACCCTGATCAGGGCCTGGAACAATTTAAGCAATTTCCAGGAAGGCACGAACTTGAAGGCGTGGCTGTTCACTATCCTGCGCAACAATTTCTATAACGGCCTGCGCAAGCAGAAGCACCAGTCCGAGTACGAACGCTCGGTCGACGGTTCACAGTTCGTGACGCCGGCCTCGCAAGAGAAGCGGATCGAGTTCGGCGATCTGATACGCAATCTGCAGGAGCTGCCGCCGGATCAGCGCGAGGCGCTGATTCTCGTGACGGTCGAAAATCTGTCCTATGAAGAGGTTGCAGTCATTTGCAACTGCCCGATCGGGACGGTCAAGAGCCGGGTCAACCGTGCTCGCGCGCGCCTGGAAGCCCTTATGGAAGGGGCCCAGCAGAAAAGCTCCGCCGCGCAATAGAGCCCTCCACAGCGCCTGCGCCGCTGCCTGCCACGCTCCCTCAAAATTTCTCCCTGTCCGGAACTCTGTCCGCTGCCGTGCATTGTTGGCCCGGGCTCGGATGACGAGCAAGTCGGAATGGAGGACACACGCAGATGGGCAACCTGCTTCATTACGCCATCGTCTTTCTGATCATCGCATTGATCGCCGCTGCGGTCGGCTTCGGTGGAGTCGCTGGCGTTGCGATGGAAGGTGCCCGGCTTCTGTTCTGGGTCTTCATCATTCTATTCGTCGTCTCTCTCATCGGCGGCCTTCTTCGCAGAAGCTGACCGGCCTGGACGCCGCGACTTATGCGGGCCGAGGCGGAATGCGCTGAGACGGACGAGAACCCCTGATAATGGAGATGTCACATGGATTGGAATCGCGTCGAAGGAAACTGGAAGCAGTTCAAGGGCCGCGTGAAGGAACAGTGGGGCAAGCTCACTGACGACGATCTCGACCAGATCAACGGCCAGCGGGACCAGCTCGAAGGCAAGATCCAGGAGCATTACGGACAGGCTCGCGATCAGGTCCGCCAAGATGTCGACGACTGGCTGAATCGCGCCAGCTAAACGCTGAATGAGAGGGGCTGCCGACTGCGTTCGCGGCCCCTTGCCATCTCCGCCGAAAAGGCACACCTTTAGCGCCGCCAGGATCGGATCGTTGCCAGGACGAACCCGCAAGAACAAGCAAAGGATTGTGAGATGAGATCCAGACTTTTAGCTGCGGCACTCATTGCCTTGGCGGCGGCATCGGCGAGCGCGGAGACTATCGACACCTCGGCCTTCAAGACCGAGCAGGCTCCCGGCGAGTGGCGCGGCGTCAACTATATCGGCCAGCCCATCGTCAATTCGAGCGGTCAGAAGATCGGCGACGTCAACGACATCCTTTTCGACCGGACCGGCAAGATCACCACGGTCGTCATCGGCGTCGGCGGCTTTCTCGGCCTCGGCGAGAAGCGGGTGGCGCTGCCTTTTTCGGCGATCACCTACAGCGAGATCGACGGCAAGCGTCAGATTATGGTGCCGCTGACCAAGGAGGCTCTGCAGGCAGCGCCGGAATACAAGCTGACTGAGAAGACCGCGATGGACAAGGTCCGCGAGAAGGCGGGCGAAATGGCCTCCAAAGCATCCGAAAAGGCCGGCGAGCTGAAGGACCAGGCCGTCAAGAAGATCGAGGAGTACAACAAGGACGACTCCAAAAACGGCGCGTCCAAGAAAGAATAGACCTGCCTCCGGACTGTGAATGAAGTGGATGACCCCCAAGCACCTCGAAGGCCTGATGCCTCGAGGTGCTCTCTCCTTGGACCGAATGCGTCCCACTGTCGTCTCCAACTTTGCCGGGCGCCTGTCGGGACTGAAGCTTCCCTCTGGCGTCAGCCTGCTCGGAGCCGCATTCGGCTTTCTCATCCTGCTCGTGCTTGTCTCCACAGCCCTTCTGGAGCAGGCGCGCGTTGAGCGCGACCGGCTGGTCAAGACGGTCGAGACGCAAGGGCAGCTCGATGAGCTGCTGGCGGCGCTACGGCGGCTGGAAAGTGGCCAGCGCGGCTATCTCCTCACTGGAGACGCCGATTTCCTCGAGGTCTATCGCAAAGCGCTGCCGGCGGTTTCGGAGCTCATGCGATCCATCGAAGCTGCGGTGGCTGATGACGAGACCCAGAAATCCCGCTTCGACGCGATCAAGCCGCTGGTTGCGGACAAGATGAAAGAGCTCGCGGAGACGGTGCGGCTTTACGAATCCGGCAATACTCGTGATGCGGTCGCGCTCGTCCGCAGCGAGCTCGGCGTCCGCTATATGGACGAGATCCGGCGATTGGTCATGCTGATGAAGACCGAAAATGCCGAGCACCGGATCAAGCAATATAACGACGCACGAAATCAGGAATGGCGGCTGCTCGCCGCGAATCTGGCCGCGGTGACGCTGATCGTGCTGCTTGCCGCGATTTCGGTTTTTGCCGTGCGGCGGGCGAATGCCACGACCCAGGAGGCGCATGACCTCCTGCGCAACGTGAACGCCGAGTTGGAGGCAAGCGTGGCGGCCCGCACCGCCGAGCTGACCGCAGCCAATGAAGAAATCCAGAGATTTGCCTATATCGTCAGCCACGATCTGCGTTCGCCGCTCGTTAACATCATGGGTTTTACCAGCGAGCTCGAAACGATGGAAAAGATGCTGTTCGAGCGGTTGACATCTGCGCAGGGGGAGCGTGGCCCCGCTGCCGATGCAGAGACGCCGGTCATCGACAACGGCATCTCCGACGATCAGCTCCGGCAGGATTTCGACGAGGCGTTCGGCTTCATCAAAGCCTCGATCACCAAGATGGACCGCCTGATCAACGCCATTTTGAGGATTTCCAGAGAAGGGAGCCGGTCGCTCGAGCCGGAGCGCATCGATCTCAACGATCTGTTCGAAACCGTGACGAACGCCGTCGCCCATCAGGCTCAGGAGGCGGATGCCGATATCGAGGTCGGCAACCTGCCCACCATCGTCTCGGACCGTCTCGCCTTGGAGCAGATCTTCTCCAATCTGATTGACAATGCGTTGAAATATCTCCGGGATGGCGAGCATGGACAGATCCGCGTCACCGGCAGCACCGCCGGACCGAAAGCGATCATTCAGATTGCTGATAATGGTCGCGGCATATCGGAGCGCGATCAGACGCGCATTTTCGAGATGTTCCGGCGCGCGGGGGCGCAGGATAGGCCGGGCGAGGGCATGGGGCTTGCCCATGTGAGGGCGCTGGTGCGCAGGGTCGGAGGAGCGATCAGCCTGGAGTTGAACCTCGGCAAGGGCAGCACATTCAGCGTTACGCTTCCACGGACCCTGCCGAATGCAACAAAAAGGATGAACGCATGAACAACGCCGTGACGATCGTCATGATCGAGGATGATGAGGGGCACGCCCGCCTCATCGAGAAGAACATCGCCAGGGCCGGCGTCAAGAACGCTATCGTGCATTTCGTCAGTGGCGCGGATGCGCTGGCCTATTTTCAGCATGCGGACAGGCCGAAAAGCCTTCTCATCCTGCTCGATCTTAACCTGCCCGACATGACGGGCATCGATATTTTGCAGTATCTGAAAGACCGCGAGCCGTTGAAGCGCACGCCTGTAATCGTCCTGACGACAACGGACGACCGCCGCGAGGTCGAGCGCTGCTACGAGCTCGGCTGCAGCGTCTATATCACCAAACCTGTTGAATATGAGCATTTCGCTAATGCCATTCGGCAACTTGGTCTATTCTTCTCGGTAATCGAGGTGCCAGAGACCACCTGAATGCAGCAATCGATGACCCATGTCCTGTTCGTCGACGACGACGAAGCCCTGTGCCATCTGGTAAAGAAGGATCTGGAGAGGCACGGCTTTCGCATCGAGCTCTGCCACGATGGCGCCAGCGGCCTCAAAAGGGTTGCCAAGGACGGCATCGATGCAGTGGTTCTCGACCACAATCTACCGGACCAGGATGGTCTCAGCGTTCTCGGCAAGATCCAGAAGCTGCCGGACCCGCCCCCGGTCATTTATCTGACCGGCGCAGAGGACAGCCGGACCGCGGTCTCCGCTCTGAAAGCCGGTGCGACGGATTATGTGATCAAAGACATCGGCGGTGAGTTCCTTGCGCTGTTGCGCGTCGACATCGAGGCGGGAATCGAATCGGCCAATTTGCGCCGCGCCAAGAAGGCGGCCGATCTGGAAGTCGAGGCGGCGCGCGATCGTTACAAGGCACTGGCGGCCGAGCGCGCAGTGCTGCTGCGCGAGGTCAATCACCGGGTCAGCAACAGCCTTCAGCTCATCGCGTCGCTTCTCCAGTTCCAGTCCCGCGCGGCGGCGCCCGATGTGCGGGACGCGCTCATCGAGGCGCATAACCGCGTGCTGGCGGTCGCACGCGTGCATCGCAGCCTCTACACCTCCCAGAATGTCCAGTCGGTCTCGCTGCACCGCTACATCGAGGCGCTAGTCGAGGATATAGAAAGCGCGGCAGGCGACGGGCAAAAAGCCGGCTCGGTTTCGCTCGAGGCCGATGTCGTCGAGATCGAGCCGGACCGCGCGGTCGCTGTCGGCGTGATCCTGACCGAGCTTGTGCTCAATGCCCGCAAGCACGCTTATCCGAACGGAACCGGGCCTGTTCGGGTCAAGCTGCGCGCCGTCCGTCCCCATCAAAGCCTCATCAGCGTCGAGGACGACGGCATCGGCCTTGCGAACGGAGCCATTGCCAAGGGGGGCCTGGGAACGACCATCGTCAATGCGATGGTCCAGAAGCTCGGCGGCGAGCTTCGTTACGACTGCGACGGCAAGGGCACCCGCGCCACAGTCGCCTTCGATCCGAAAAAATCTGCCTGATTCCTGTTGCAGACGATGCCCGCTAGCCTTCGCCGTTTCAATGGCCACGGCCACGATGCGCACGGTGGAAGACGAGTGGCTCCCGGCTCGCCGTGAAGGCGGTGCCGTTGAAGCTGTGCAACGTCAGCTTGAAGCGGTCGGGCAGCACATCGATGCACCAAAATCCGTTCGGCTCGCCGCGCATCCGCCACGAAAGCGCCGTCGGTGCGCCGACTGCGACCAGACACCCCGGCGACTGCTGCAACTCGATCGCAAAAGCCTGATGGATGTGACCCGACATCACCATCTCGACCCCCATGGCGTTGAGCATTTCCAGCACGCGCATGGCCCGGCGCGCCGGCCTCACGCGTGGGAACCCCTCGACGGGGGCGAGTGGGTGGTGGGTCGCGACCATCAGTGTTTTATTGAGCGGAGCCTCCGCAAGCAGGCGCCTGGCCGCCTCGATATCGCGCCGTCTCGCCGTGCCTTCCTGCCATCTGAAGTTCGGCTGCCAACTCGCCGTCGTGTTCAGCCCGACAACAAAGACGCTCTCATCCTCGAACACCGGCATCAAGGGGCGCCCGACACTGTGCGTATAGCGCGCAAACGGCATGGTGAAGCGTTCGACGAGATTCCAGACCGGCAGGTCGTGATTGCCCGGCAGCAACAGCAGCGGAACCCGCAGCGTTTCGAGCCACGCCCTTGCCTGACGGAATTCGCGCCGTTTCGACCGCAGCGTCATGTCGCCTGCGATCACGATCAGGTCCGGGCCGAGCCGCTCCAGATCGGCATGAAGCTGTTCGGCCAGTCCTTCGGGAACTGATCCGAAATGCAGATCCGCGAGCAGGGCGATCTGCGTCATGTCCCGGCCGCCTTAGGCTTCAGGACGGTGAGCGCCTGCGGGCGGATGCTGTAATTGAGCGGCGTTTCGAGCCAGAGCACCTCGCCGTCGTTCGAGACGCGGAGCCGCTTCGCCTTGGATTCGATCGTCAGCCTTTCGACGGCATGGCTCTCGAATTTCGGATCCCCGCTCCACAGGCCGAGCGAGGCGCGCAGGAAGAGCCAGACGGTCTGAGCGGCGGTCCGGTGTTTCGAGATGTAAAGGCCGAGCCGCCCGGTATCGAGCGGGCCTCTCTTGGGCGGAAGATTGAGCTCCTCGAGATAAGGATTGTTGGATATGACTACGGTGAGTGCCCGGTGGATGCGCGGCACATCCCTATCGTCGATCCGCAGGGCGACCCTGCGTGCGGAGCGCGCGATCTCACCCGGCAGTCTCAGATAGCCTCGGAGCCGCTCGGCAAGCGAACTCCCGCGCAGGCGCTGGCGCCTCTCCGTCACCATCGGCGGCAGGCCGATGAAGGAGTTGCAAAGGAAGATCCGGCCGTTCACCTCACCGACATCGATCTTGTGCGGCTCGGCGGTGAGGAGCCCTTCGATCGCAGCGTCGATATCGAGCGGCAGACCGAGGTCGCGCGTCAGCCGGTTCAGAGTGCCGAGCGGCAGAATGCCGAGCGCCTTGTTCCGGCCGAGCAGAGCGATTGCCGCCGCATTGACGGATCCATCGCCGCCGCCGACGATGATGGCGCCGCAGTCCGTCTCTGCCGCGCTCCGCAGCCGTTCGGCAATATCGTGCGGTTCGACCGTCTCGATGCGGATGCTGTGCCCCGCCTTCGCAAAGGCATCGCCCAGCTTTTTCTCGAACTGCTCGGCGCCCATGCCGATCACGGTGCCGGCGCGGCGATTGATGATGGCATGAAAGCGCATGATGGGGTGGTGGGTCCGATCATTGAATCCGTTATAGGCGGCGCTGGTAGAACGGCGAAGCCCGCCGGTGGTTTCCGCAGGCGATCGCTTAACCGTGCCCGTCAAGGGCTCAAGAACTCTGCTGCCGGGCGAAGCGTGCGAACCCGTTCGGCCACGATCTTGAAGCTTGCGAGAAGCGGAACGGCAAGAAGCGCGCCCGCCATACCCCACATCCAGCCCCACAGCACGATGGAGATGAAGATCGCCACCGGATTGAGCGTCCCGACGTTATGGACTGGCTGCCGGTCTGCTCCGGGGATCGTGTCCTGCACTTTGGTCTCCAGCATGCGCCGCCGGCCAGGATGGGACGAAGCTGTCTTGTTGCCTTGGTTAGCCGAGGATCGTGGCGGGCTTTAGCGCGCTGAGGGCCGTGAGCCGATCCGGCGCGCGCGTCCGTCGATCGCATCGCCCACGGAGAGCGGCCGGCCATACGCATTTGTTCGGAGGATGGTCAGCACTCTGGCAACTCTAACATGAGCGATCCTCCTTATCATTCGCGCCCAGATGTCGCCAACATATGAAATTCTTGTTCTATGGCACAAATTTCTCTTGAAACCAGGGGCCACAGCGTGCATATGCCCCCCCTTGTAAGCCGGTGGTTATGTAGCGCCATGCCGCCGGCTTCGTCTGGTCATCTACTGGTTGGGGAGGACGCCATATGGCTTATGATGTCGCCCTCTTCCAATTGGGGATGGACTTGGATTTAGGTTCAAGCACCGCCCAAACGGAAGAAAAGCATTCCGTCTGCGGCCCAAGCGTGGCGCAGCAGCACGACAGGAAAGACTACTTCTGTGTGCGTGACGGCAGGACTTATGCCGGCACGCACCTGATTATCGATGTGAAGAACGGTCGTCGTCTCGACGACCTCGAGCATATCGAGAATACCTTCAGGAAATGCATAGAAGTCGCAGGCGCCACGCTCCTGCACATTCACATGCATCATTTCACTCCCAATGGGGGCGTCTCGGGCGTCGCCGTGCTTGCTGAATCTCATATCAGCATTCACAGCTGGCCCGAATATGGTTATGCCGCTCTGGACATCTTCATGTGCGGCGAAGCCAAACCGCATCTTGCCCTGGATGTCATTCGCGAGGCGTTCCAGCCGACCGAGTTGATCGTGCAGGAGCATATGCGCGGTGAAAGCATTGCGATCGCCGCTTGAGGAACGCCCTCCGACCGGAGGCTTCGCTCGCTAAAGGTACCCCGTGCCCGGCCATTCGCGTCGGGCACGCCTTTTTCACGCCCTTTCCAACCTGAAGGAGCCCGGAGATGCAACGCTGGGTCGAGGAGACGTTCAACCCTCACTTCCGCTGCGCCCTGGAGGCCGATGCCGTTCTTTACGAAGGCCACACAGGCTTTCAGGATCTCATCATCTTCGAAAACAAGACCTTCGGACGGGTGATGATGCTCGACGGTGTCATCCAGCTCACCGAGCGGGACGAGTTCATCTATCACGAAATGATGGTGCATGTGCCGCTTTTCAGTCTCGGCAATGCGGAGACGGTTCTCATTATAGGCGGCGGTGACGGCGGCGTGCTGCGCGAGGTTCTGAGGCACCGCAGCGTCAAACGCGTCGTGCATTGCGAGATTGACGGCGCCGTCATCGAGATGTCGCGGAAATATCTGCCGGGCATCTCGCAGGGAGCGTTCGACGATCCGCGGCTCGAATTGATGATCGGCGACGGCATCAAGTTTGTGAAGGAAACCAATCGGCGGTTCGATGCGATCATTGTCGATTCCACCGAGCCGATCGGCCCCGCCAAAGTGCTGTTTACGGAGGACTTCTTCAGCGCTTGCCGCAAGAGCCTGGCGCCGCGCAGCGTTTTCATCGGCCAGAACGGCCTTCCGTTTCTCTATCCGGAGCATCTGGCCGAGAGCGGCCAGATCTTGCGCAAGCTCTATACCGACGCCGCGTGCTTCCTCTGCTGTCAGCCGACCTATTTCGGCGGTCCATTTGCTCTGGCGTGGGCCGGCAACGATCCCAAGGTAAGAGCCGTATCGAAAGCCACTCTGGCGAAGCGCTATGCGGCCAGCGGGATCGCGACGCGCTATTACAATCCGGAGGTCCACAGCTCCGCTTTCATCCTGCCGAACTACATAGCGGCAGCCTGGAGCGGCGAGGGATAGGCCGGCCTTGCGACCGCGCGGCCCGTGCGAGCCGATCTATCGGGAACCGCAGGAGACCACGCAGCGCCTTGCGCAGATCTGAAACTCCGCACGGCAGGTATCCTTGGCGCCACCGCTCGAACAGGCTGACAGGGCGGCGCGGCATTGCGACATGCAGCGTTCGGTGCAGCCGCGGCTCGAATCCTGCGACATTCTGAGCTTTGCTGCCGGAGACTCCTGCATATCGGCCCCGAACGCCGGATCGGCGCGGCCGGCAACAAGTCCCGAAAAAACGAAAAGCACGAGAAGCAAGCCAAACGGCATTGCAACCACATTCGGCATAAGCAACCCCCTAAGCCGTGCCGGCGCTTTGCTGCGCCTGGCGGGCCTCTTCATAATTCTCGGACGCTTCGAGCCAGAGCATTTCGGTCTCGCTCAAACTTTTCGCCAGCGCGCCGCGATCCTTCATGAGTTTCAAGGCCCGTTCCGGAGTTTCTTCATAAAGACCATGTTGGGCCAAGGCATGATCGAGCCTGGCAATTTTTTGCGTGATCTCGTTAATTTCGCGCTCATAGGCTTCGATGCGCTTTCTTAGGGGGGCGAGTTCGGTGCGGGCATTTGCGGCTGCCCGCCGCTCATCCTGACGGCTGCGAGTTGCGGCTTGGCTTTTTGCAGTCAGGGAATTCCCGCGCTTCTCTTCACGCGAGCGGGCGATGAGCTCGGCATTATAGCTCTCCAGATCGCCGTCATACGGCGCAACCCTGCCGCCTCTCACCAGCCACAGCCGGTCAGCGGTCGCTTCGATCAGATGCCGGTCATGGCTGATGAGGATCACCGCGCCCTCATAGTCATTGAGCGCGTGAATGAGGGCTTCGCGGCTGTCCACATCGAGATGGTTGGTCGGCTCGTCCAAGATCAGAAGATGCGGGCCGTGAAAGGCGGCGAGGGTGAAGAGCAGGCGAGCCTTCTCGCCGCCGGAGAGATTGGTGGCCGGCGTGTCGGCCTTGTCCGCGCCGAAGCCTGCCGCAGCGATCCGCGCGCGCTTCTGAGCTTCCGTCGCGTCCGGCATCAGCTCGCAGATATGATCATAGGCCGACTTCTGCGGGTTGAGCTCGTCGAGCTGGTGCTGGGCGAAATAGCCCACGGTCATCTTTTTCGAGGCGCGGCGATGGCCGTCGAGAGCGGCGAGCTTGCCGCTCAAGAGCTTGGCGAGGGTAGATTTGCCGTTGCCGTTGGCGCCGAGAAGGCCGATGCGGTCGTCAGTGTCGAGACGCAGATTGAGGCCGCGCAGAACGGGCATGTCGGCGGCATATCCGACCGAGGCGGCTTCGAGGCGGATGAGCGGATTGCCGAGCCGCGTCTCGGGATTGGGGAAACGGAACGGTACGACCTCGCTCTCGATCTCGGCGGCGATCGGCTGCATTCTGGCGAGGGCCTTGAGGCGGCTTTGCGCCTGGCGCGCCTTGGTGGCCTTGGCGCGGAAGCGCTCGACGAAAGCCTCCATATGCCGGCGCGCATCGTCCTGCTTCTTCTTCAGCTTGAGCTGGAGGCGCTGGCGCTCGCGGCGCGTCTCCTCGAAGACATCATAGGCGCCGGCGTAGAGCGTCAGCTTCCCGTCCGATAGATGCAGGATCGACCCAACGGATTTGTTGAGGAGGTCGCGGTCGTGGCTGACGATCAGGACGGTGTAGGGATAGCCTGCGAGAAAGCTCTCGAGCCAGAGCGTGCCTTCGAGATCGAGAAAGTTGGTCGGCTCGTCGAGCAGGAGAATGTCGGGCGCCGTAAACAGCACGGAGGCGAGCGCCACACGCATCCTCCAGCCGCCGGAATATTCGGCGCAAGGGCGGGCTTGAGCCTCTTCATCGAAGCCGAGGCCGGCGAGGATCTGCGCCGCGCGGGCAGGGGCGGAATGCGCACCGATGTCATTGAGCCGAAGCTGAATTTCGGCGATCCGGCCGGCCTCGCTCGCGGTTTCGGCTTCGGCCAGCAGCGCCGCGCGTTCGGTGTCGGCTGCAAGCACGGTTTCGATCAGGCTCTGCGGACCGCCAGGCGCCTCCTGAGCGACGCCGCCGATCCGCGCCGCCTTCGGCCAGGAAATGGCGCCGTCATCCGGCGCGATCTCCCCGGTGATCAGCCGCAAGAGCGTCGTCTTGCCCGTGCCGTTGCGCCCGACAATGCCGACCTTGTGTCCTGCAGGGATCGCAGCCGTCGCCTTGTCGAAGAGCAGACGTCCTTCAATGCGATAGCTCAGATCGTTGATGTGCAGCATGGGCGGAATTTGGACGAAACGCCGCAAATTGCAAGCCGCCTTGCCGCTTGCCGCCGGGTTTATACGAAGGCGGGCGGATTGCGTATGGCTCGCGGCTTGCGGCGCCCGGACGCGAACGCTATAAGCGCCGGTTGAGGGGCCAACACCAACCAGGAAACACCATGGTCGTTGAACGTACATTATCGATCATTAAGCCGGACGCGACTGAACGTAATCTGACCGGCCATATCATCGCCAAGCTCGAGGATGCCGGGCTTCGCGTTGTGGCGCAGAAGCGGGTGCGCTGGACCAAGGATCAGGCCGAGAAATTCTATGCCGTGCATAAGGAGCGGCCGTTCTTTGGTGACCTCGTCACATTCATGACCTCCGGTCCGATCGTGCTGCAAGTGCTCCAAGGGGAGGATGCGGTAGCGAAAAACCGTGAAGTGATGGGCGCGACCAACCCGGCAAACGCCGCCCCTGGCACCATCCGCAAGGAATTTGCCGAGAATATCGAGCGCAACTCGGTGCACGGGTCGGACAGCGCCGAAAACGCGGCGACGGAGATCGCCATGTGCTTCTCCGAAAGCGAGATCGTCGGTTGAATTTCGGCCACAGGGGCGCGGGCGGGATCATCAGCCGGTCTCGCAATGGCCGCTGCGGCACACCATCTCTGCCCCAGCCAAGTCGAGGACGCCGGGCGGGAAGCCGCAATGCGCCATTAGGTTCGTGACGGAAATATTGGATTGGGGAACGGCGAGCGCCGCGCTCGATGCGCTCTGGACGGACATGCATGAGCCGACATTCTGGCTCTCGGTGCTCCAGATCATCTGGATCGACATTCTCCTGGCCGGCGATAACGCGGTCGTCATCGCGCTTGCCTGCCACAATCTCCCGCCGAATTTGCGCGTCTGGGGCATGGTCCTGGGCGCTGGCGTCGCAGTCGTGATGCGCATCGCCTTCACGCTGATCGTCTCGGGCTTGATGACGTTCCCCTTCCTGAAGCTGGCCGGAGGGATCGCGCTGCTCTTCATCGCGGTGAAGCTGCTGCTGCCGGAAGACGGCAGCGACGAGAGCCAGATTCAGGGCAGCGAGAAGCTCTGGAAGGCGGTGCGCATCGTCGCGATCGCCGATATCGTCATGAGCCTCGATAACGTTATCGCCATCGCTGCTGCGGCGAAGGGAAATCCCGCTCTCTTTATCTTCGGTCTTGCCGCGAGCGTGCCGCTGATCATCGCGGGCGCCGCCGTCGTGATGTCGCTGCTGACGCGCTTCCCCATCCTGGTCTGGGCCGGCGCCGGCCTGCTCGGATGGATTGCCGGCGAGCTTATCGCCCATGATCCCGCGGTCAGGGATGTGCTCACCGAGTTCGCCGGGCACTTGGCCCACGATCACGTCTCGCTCGGCGCGGCAACGGCCGGAGCGCTGTTGGTGGTTGCTGTTGGGTGGTTCTTACGGCGGAAGCAGTCGGAACTCGTTTGACGCGCGACGGCTGGCAGAGGGGGCGAGTATGGTCAGGCGACCTTGGGCTCGCGGCTTGACGCGCGACGGGGTTTTCCGCCTACCTCGGTCCTGTCGGGATTAGCGAAGGTCGGCGGTGTTCATGCCGAGTTCGACCGCGCGCTGATACCAGTAAGCTGCCTGCATTTCATCCGGGTCGGCATTCGGGACCGATGAGCTGGCGAGATAGTGCGGATCGTAGCTCTGCGCCAAAGCGAAAGCGCCGAGGGCGCTTTTCTGCTCGACCAGATGCTCGAAAATCAGGCGGGCATTGGCAACGTGGCCGCGCTCCATCAACTCGTGCCCGCGGCGAAGCAGGACCTGTTCGCTGCCATTGTCGAGAGACGCGACGGCGTTTGCCGCCTGGGTGGCCCGTTTCTCTGCGCTGTTGTCTGGCGCGATTGAGGGGCGCAGATCCAGCCGGACGGGCGTATTGGCGGACGTGGCGGCGGCGCTGTTCGCCTGCGGCTCGTGAGCGGTGTTCCTGCTCACACCGCCGCTATAGAGCACCGGCGCAGCGCGGGTGTCTGCCGCCGATCCCTCTTCTGTCGCGCTCTTCTCGTTCGAGGACTGCGTCCATTCGGCGCTCATCCGATTGTAGGCGAAGGCGATGACCGCGACGGAGAATGAAATCGCCACAACGTTGCGCAAACCGCTGCCGCTCCGCTTTGCCGGACCTGCGAAGCCGGCTCGAGGCGCGCGCGTCAACGAGGTCTGCAAGTAGGGGCTGGCCGCAACCGGCATCGCCCCTTCGGCGTGTCGTCTCGCGCGTTCGTCGGGAAAAGGTGGCTGCGGGACCGGACGGGGCGGATTTGCCGCGCGTCCGCGCTGGGCCGCACGATTGAGTGCATATTGCAGTTCTGACTCGAGATCGCCAGCATCACGATCGGGTGGCGCCGGATGCCGGGCCGCTTTCTGCCGCTCGGCAGCCCGCTCGCGCATATTGATGATATCCGCACCGCCTTCGCTCGGGAGCTCATCTCCGGCGCGCTGCAGAATGCGCGTCCACGAAACCTGATTCATGAAAGGTCTCTCCAACGCCTTACTCAATCGGCCCAAACCATAGCGGCGCATTGTGGCGATGCTGGGTTACGAGCCGGGTCGAGTTTAGTAAAAATTGACTTAAGTCGTAAAGTGTTAGCGAAAGCCTAAAAATTATTTCGAAAAACCGCTTTTCCGCCCTTGGTAGCGGCCGGGTAGCACCCGCGCCTATCGACCAATTTCCCGCTTGATTGTATGCAGATGCCAGTGCACTTTCGTCGCCGTAACGCAAGACGCCAAGCTTGCGAACGGGTTGGGGAAAGCGATGGACGTGCAACTTCATAGGCGCGATGCGCTTTCCATCACACTCTTGAGGACCTGTTTTGCGTTCGGCGCAAAAAACACCATTAGAACGTACCCACTGGGAGGAGTTTTATGGACAGAAGATCGTTTCTGAAGCGCGCGGCTGTTGCCGGCGCTGGGACTGCGGTGCTTGCCACTCCGGCCATCGCTCAATCGCAGCCCGAGGTGAAGTGGCGTATGACGTCGAGCTTTCCGAAATCTCTCGACACGATCTACGGTGCGGCCGAGACCTTCGCCAAATATGTCGCCGACGCCTCGGATAACAAATTCCACATCCAGGTCTTCCCGGCCGGCGAAATCGTCCCCGGTCTGCAGGCCGCCGACGCTGTCTCCAATGGTACCGTCGAGATCTGCCATACGGCCAGCTACTATTATTGGGGCAAGGATCCAACGTTCGCGTTTGGAACGGCCGTTCCGTTCGGGCTTAATCCTCGCCAGCAGAATGCATGGAACTATCATGGCGGCGGCATCGACCTGATGAACGAGTTCTATGCTGGCTACAATTTTTATGGCCTTCCCTGCGGAAATACCGGCGCGCAGATGGGCGGCTGGTTCCGCAAGGAGATCAACAGCGTTTCCGATCTTAAGGGCCTCAAATTCCGCATTGGAGGTTTCGGCGGCAAGGTATTGACCAAGCTCGGCGTCGTGCCGCAGCAGATCGCCGGCGGCGATATCTACCCGGCCCTGGAAAAAGGCACGATCGACGCCACCGAATGGGTCGGTCCCTATGACGACGAGAAGCTCGGCTTCAACAAGGTCGCGCCCTATTATTACTATCCCGGGTTCTGGGAAGGCGGCGCCATGCTGCACGTCTTCGTCAACAAGGCCAAGTGGGAGGGACTGCCGAAAGCTTATAAGGCGTTGATTGCGGCTGCGGCCGAGGCGGCGAATTGCGACATGTTGGCCAAATACGACCAGGTCAATCCGGCGGCGATCCGCAGCCTCGTCGCAAAGGGCACTCAGCTGCGCCCGTTTTCGCAGGAGATCCTGCAAGCGTCGTTCGATGCCGCTACTTCGACCTATGCCGAGATCTGCGCCAGCAACGCCAAGTTCAAGAAAGTCCATGACAACATCATGGCGTTCAGAAAGGACTCGTTCCTCTGGGAGCAGATCGCCGATTACGGCTATGACAGCTTCATGATGACTTTGCAGCGCGCCGGCAAGCTCGGCTAAGCGGCCATCCGAATATCACCAGAAGAAGCGCCAGCCTTCGAGGCTGGCGCTTCCGCAAAGGGGGAGGCGATGCAAGGGCTGCTCCGTTTGAGCGCCGCGATCGACAGGTTAACGGCGTTCGTCGGCCATGCCGTTTCATGGCTCATTCTGCTGGCCGTTCTGATCAGCGCGGGCAACGCAGTGGTCCGCAAGGCCTTCGACATGAGTTCGAACGCCTGGCTTGAGCTGCAATGGTATCTGTTCAGCGCCACCTTTCTGCTCGCCGCGAGCTACACGCTCCAGCGCAACGACCATATCCGCATCGACATCGTCTCCGGCATGCTGCCGAAATCGGTCAGAAACTGGATCGATCTTCTCGGTCACTTCCTGATGCTGATGCCTTTCGTCATTCTCATGGTCTATGAGGCTTATCCCTTCGTGATGACCTCCTTCGCCCAGCAGGAGGTATCGACGAATGCCGGCGGGCTGATTATTTGGCCTGCGAAAGCCTTGCTTCTCGCCGGCTTCGTCCTCCTGGCCGCGCAGGGCGTTTCCGAGATCATCAAGCGCATTGCGATCATGCGAGGGCTGATTCCCGATCCGCATGAGGGGGAGAGCGCGCAGACGCTCGCCGAGGATGTCGGCGGCCATCCGGAGGAGCGGCGGTGACACAGCTCCTCATCGACAATATGGCGCCGATCATGTTCGCGAGCCTGATCGTGCTCCTGCTGCTCGGCTATCCGGTCGCCTTCGCCCTGGCCGCAAACGGGCTCATTTTTGCTTTGATCGGCATCGAGCTGGGACTATTTCCCACCGTCTTTCTTCAGGCCCTGCCGGAGCGCATTTTCGGCGTCATGAACAATGACACGCTCCTGGCCATCCCGTTCTTCACCTTCATGGGGCTGATCCTCGAACGATCGGGAATGGCGGAGGACCTGCTCGACACGGTCGGGCAGCTCTTCGGCCCGGTTCGCGGCGGTCTTGCCTATGCGGTGGTGCTGGTCGGCGCGCTCTTGGCCGCGACGACCGGCGTCGTCGCGGCCTCGGTGATCGCAATGGGCCTCATTTCGCTGCCGATTATGCTTCGCTACGGCTATGACCGGCGGGTTGCGACCGGCGTCATCGCCGCCTCCGGCACGCTCGCCCAGATCATTCCGCCGTCTCTCGTGCTCATCATCATGGCCGACCAGCTCGGCCGCTCTGTCGGCGATATGTATGAGGGCGCGCTGATTCCGGGCCTCGTGCTCACCGCCATTTACATGGGCTACGTCATGCTGGTCGCCGCACGCTATCCGAAGGCCGTGCCGGCGCTCCCGCCAGAGGCGCGCACCCTGGGTGGCGGCATTGGATCGCTCTTCATCACGCTGGTGATTGCGATTGCGGTGGGCTACGGCGTCGTCGAATATTTCGGCGAGAGCATCGTCAATAAGGGCATCTGGTCGGCGACAGTGGCGATCGTGGTGGCGTACCTCATCGCCCTGGTCAGTCGCGAGCTCAGCCTCGGCCTGCTGTCGAAGCTGGCGCAGCAGGTCATCATCGTGCTGATGCCGCCCCTGGCCCTCATCTTCCTCGTGCTCGGCACGATATTTCTCGGCATTGCGACGCCGACGGAGGGTGGAGCGATGGGGGCGGTCGGCGCGCTCGCCCTTGCCATTTCCAAGCGCCGCCTCAGCTTCGATCTGTTGCGCCAGGCGCTCGACTCCACGACCAAGCTTTCGTCCTTCGTTCTCTTCATCCTGATTGGCGCACGCGTCTTCTCGCTGACCTTTTTCGGGGTCGACGGCCATCTCTGGGTCGAGCATCTGCTGCTCAGCGTGCCCGGCGGCGAAATCGGCTTCCTGGTCGTCGTCAACCTCCTCGTCTTCGTCCTGGCCTTCTTCCTCGATTTCTTCGAGCTGGCCTTTATCGTCGTGCCGCTCTTGGCGCCGGTCGCCGAAAAGCTTGGCATCGATCTGATCTGGTTCGGCGTGCTGCTCAGCGTCAATCTGCAAACCAGCTTCATGCATCCGCCGTTCGGCTTCGCACTGTTCTACCTGCGCTCGGTCGCGCCGCGCGAGCGCTATCTGGACAAGATCACCGGCGGACAGATTGAGCCAATCACCACAGGCCAGATCTACTGGGGCGCGGTGCCGTTCGTGCTGATCCAGGTGTTCATGGTTGGGCTGACGATCGCTTTCCCGCAAATGGTGACGCATTACAAGAACAGCGGACCGCAGATCAATCCGTCGGAGATCAAGATCCAGCTTCCGCCGCTTGGCGGACAATCGGGGCCGCCGGGTTTGCCGAATTTCGGCTCGCCGCCACCTGGGCTTGGCGGTAAGCCGAGTCAACCTGCCCAGCCGCCGGCTGTCGATCTCAGCCAGCCGCCCAAGTTCAACTGAGAGGGCAGCCTTTGGCGATGCGATAGGCGCTCTTGCTCAGGGCAAGGTAACGACACCCGCCCGATCGACCGGGAAGAACGGATTATAAGCAACTTCCCAGACATGACCATCGCGGTCGGCAAAAAAGCCGTGGTAGCCGCCCCAGAAGGCCTTCTGCGGCTGCTTCAGGACCCTGGCGCCGATCTCGCCCGCGACCTCCGCTTCGCTCGGCAGGTTGAACGCCAGGGCGATGCCGCCATTGCCTGACCAGACTGCCCCGGCGTTGGCATCCTCCTCGAGCGCCTCGCGTCCGAACAGGCCCAGAACGTTGCCGCTAAGGACACTCCGAACAATAACTGCTACGAAAACCCTGGTTGTCTTGGTTTGATTGTGTAGTTCCATTCGGGATGGAAATCATCGCCTGTTATGTCGAGCCGCTCCATTTCGGCGTGACTGACCTTGATGCCCTTCTCATAGGTGCGGGTATCGAGCGCACATTCGACCTTCAGTCCAGCCTTTGTCGTCGTGGCGCCAATCAGCTCGACGATTGCGAGACGATCCGTTAGCGGACGGCCACGCCAGTTCTGCGTGATGTAGCAAAACATGCGGTGCTCGATCTTATTCCATTTGGACGTGCCCGGCGGATAGTGGTGGACGTGGAGCACGAGCCCAGTCTCGTCGGCAAACTTCTGCAACTCGACCTTCCAGAGTTGCACGCGCGCGCCGTTCGAGCCGCCGCAGTCCGCCGTGATCGTCAGCTCTTGCGCCTTTGGATATCGCTGACGTCCCATCCGTCCGAGCCAGCTGCGGATCGCCTCGACGGCGAACTCGGCCGTGTCGCTGGTGATCCCGACACTGACGAATCCGGCATTGGCCGCCACGTCATAGACGCCGTAAGGCACCGCTTTGCCGAGCTCCTTGTCGACGAAATCGTGCACGTTCACACGCTGCGGGTTGCCCTTGGGCCGATAGTCGGAACCACCATTCTTGAAGTTGCCGACCAGCTCTTTCTTCTTCGTATCGACCGAGATGACCGGTTGTCCGGCTGCCTGCGCCGCAACGACCTTCATGTTGATGTGCTCGAACTGTGCGTTGCGGTCGGGATGCCTTGCGCCTTCATCCGCCTTGCGATTGTGCTGGCGCGAGAAGCCGAGCTTCACCAGCTCCTTGCGCACGGTATCGGCGCTGATCGGGTGCCCCATCGCCGTCAACGTCTCGGCCAGCTTGTCCATGCTCTTCGACACCCAGATCAGAGGCCGTATAGGATCGCCGAGGGTTGCAGGCTCGACAAGGCGCTTGAGCTCGGGCACAAGCTCTGGATCCGTTTCGGCAACGGCCCGGCGTCCGCCACCGCAGCGACGAACCTGCCCCTTCGCCAACGGCTTCGCATCGAGATCGTCCTCGCCGCGATTGATCGTCGAGCGGGCGAGCCCGGTGATCCGCGCGACAACCGCAAGACCGCCCCAGCCGGCGGTCCGCACCTCGGCCGCTGCGAACAGGCGCCGCCCCCGCTCGTCGAGCCGGATGCCGACCGTGTCCCAGCGATATTGAATGGCGTCCTCGTCGATCATGCAACCGACATACCCTTGTTCGCCCAGATCCGGAATCCCAGCAGGCTGAGTCACACCGTCGCACGTACACGGATCGCGATTTAGTTATTGTTCGAGATGTCCTAAGCTGGAAGAACGTGACGCCCTCCTGGCTTGCAGGCGATTTCGTCAGCCCGAATGCCTCGTAAAACGCCGTCGCGGCGGCAACATCTTCGACGCCCAGCGTAATCATGGAGAGGTAAAGCATAACGCCTCCTTGTCGACCTTAAGACTCCTTTAGCGATAAGACGATTTGTCGAGAATTTTAATAAAACCACAAGGTTTCCGGCGGTTAATTGCCTTATGCCATCGCGCAGGAGTTTAGTTCTAAAAGGGGCATAAGCATGAAACTGTACGCATTCGCCGCGTTATTGGCGCTGCCGTTTTTCGGGTTGGCGGCCGGAACTGCAAAGGCCGATTACTACTGCTGCGGCAGGGGTGAAGTGGATGAGGCGTTCCAGGAGACCCATCCCTTCATCGTCGAGGGAGACGCCGTGATCTTCGGCTGTGACGGCTATCATTGCGAGACGGCCATCCGGATTCTCGGCGGCACACATATCGATGCCGGCTGCCGCAACGGCTGGTGCCAGATTCGCTCGCTGCCGCTCAGGGAGGCCTGGGTGCTCGAGAGCTGCCTCAGACCCGTCGGCTACGGCCATCATGGCCATCACGGGCATCACGAGGTGCCTTATGGCCACGACGATTACGACAGAGGATACGCTCATTAGTGGGCACTTCCTTGTGAGCTGCGGGTCTATCGTCCGGGCCTGATCGGCTTCCCCGCGACGCAGGTCCGACGTGACCCGCAAGCCGGCGCTCCGGGGCGCCGGCTTTTTGCGCTTTCAGGAGCGGCGCGCTTTTCGAGTCCAGAGCCCGATTTCCGCAGCAACTCAGCGGTTTGAGAATAGGCTGTCCCAGAAGCTCGACTTGTCGTCGGCCTTCGTCGCGCTGCTTTCGGCGCCCGCGCCTTGAGCTTCAGATGAGGCTGCTTCCGGGTGCTGAGCGGAAAGATCGATGCGGGTGGCGTTCGTGGTCGTGCCGTTCTGAACGGCACTGCTCGTTGTGCCACCGCTCGTCGGCTCCGCCTCAGTCTTGGTTTCCTTGCGGGCCAGATGCGCCGGTCTTCTCGACGGCGTCGGCGCCGCCTTGGTCTCGTCGGCAGTCTTTGCCGCCGATGGCCCGGCCCCACCTGCGGCTATGTTCTTCGCATCCGCCGGCGCTTTCGCTTCCGCCGGGCTCGGTCCGGACGGTTGCACGGCCGCGGTGACGTCGGCCGGACTCATCGCCACGCCGATGCCGAACAGCCGCCAGTCATGGCCGATCATCTGAAAGTAGATATCGAAATTCACACGCTCCGGCGTGGTCGGGAAATAGCCGGTGAGGCGCAGAATGCCGTTCGGGTTGATCTGCGGCTGTGCGACGAGCTTAGGCGTAAAGAACAGGATCGGCGTGAGATCCAGTTTGCGCTGGCGCAGACTGGCGAAGATCTGCGCGAGCCGGGCCGAGTCGTTCGCTGCGCGAAAAGCCGGCGCGCCGAGATCCTGCAGAACGGTGTAATTGCCGGTCTGGTTCGCCTGATTGAGCGCGATGATCGAAGAGCGGATCAGGAGGTTGAGCTTGTAGGCGTCCGGGATGGCGGGGCCTGAAGGTGCCGGTTGCTGCGGCTGCTGAGCTTGCTGCTGGTGCTGGGAATTGGACTTGGTCGCTGGCTTGCCCGGCTGTGCGGACACAGAAGGAGGCGCCGCCAGAGCCGCGACGAGACAGACCGCTGCGAAACGAATCCGCGCCATTCCCCTCATGCCCTAAGATCGAATGCGGTCCGCACCCCAGCGCGAACCCTTGCCAAATACGCTCACGAGATACGAAGGGGGGCACCGGCGCCGCCGATGGCCCACATCGGTCATGTAGCGGCCGTTACCAGGTCACCTGGACGCCGGCACGGCCGGCAACCGCCCGGTCCGTGTCCTGGCCGCCGTAATTGTTCTCGTTCAGGCTGACGCCGACGCCACCCGAAATGGCCCAGCGCTCACCGCCGCCGAGGAAATCCCGGCCGAGCACGCCCATGGCCGCGACGGCGAGCGCGGAATTGCCCTCGAAGAAGCCGACATTGGCGGCGAGGCCGAAGCTCTCATTTCCGACGAGGTCCGGATTTTCCAGCGCTGTGGCGATGGCGATGCCCGCGCCCTGCTTGCCGAGCTCGCTGAAGATCTGGCCGCCGTCGGTTGCCAGATGGCCATTAACATCGGACGTGACCATCTCGAGCGGACCGGATTGCCGGTCGCGGCTCTTGTCGGACGCGATCCCTCTCATCGTGTAGGTGGTGCTATGCGGATCGTCGTTAACAACGGTGTTACCCATGCTGATCTGATCGCTGTAATCGGTCGAAGATCCGTAGCCGATCGCCGTCGATCTCCGGTTTGTCGCCGTGGCGTTGGTCCCGATCGCCGTGCTGTCGTAGCCCGAGGCGTTTGCATTCGTGCCGATTGAGATCGTATTCGAGGTATAGATATCGTTCCCCGCGCCCGTGCCGAGCGCGATATTGTTGAAGCCGTGCACATCGTTGCCGGCGCCGACACCGTTCGCCTGATTGTTGGCACCCGAGACGTCATTGCCGGTGAAGGCGCCGCTCGCCTGGTTGTTCGCGCCAAACACATCGTTCCCGACCGCGAAGCCGCTGGCCTGGTTATTCGCGCCGAAGACGAAATTACCGGAGGCAAAGCCGCTGGCCTGATTGTCCCAGCCGATCACGTCATTGCCGCTGAAGCTGCCCGTCGCCCGATTGTCGAAGCCGAGCACGTCATTGCCGACATTATTGCCGGACGCCTGGTTGTTTGCGCCAACCACATCGTTGCCGCTGTCTTTGCCGCTGGCTTGATTATTGCGGCCGAGGACAAAGTTTCCGGTATCGTCGCCACTTGCCTGATTGTTGCGACCGAAGACGAAATTGCCGGACTTATTGCCGCTGGCCTGGTTGTTGCGGCCAACGACAGCATTGCCTGTCTCATTCCCGCTCGATTGATTGTTGGTCCCGAAAACGAAGTTTCCGGTTTCGTGACCGCTGGTCTGGTTGTTGCGGCCGAGGACGAAGTTGCCGGACTTATTGCCGCTCGCCTGGTTGTCGCGACCTACGACAACATTGCCCGTATCTTTGCCGCTCGACTGATTGTTGCGGCCGAAGACGAAGTTGCCGGTATTGTCGCCGCTCGTTTGGTTGTTGTTGCCGAACACGACATTGCCCGACCCAACGCCGCGCGCGCTGTTATTGAACCCGACGACACCATTGCCGGTCAGAATGCCGTCTGCGGAGTTATTGACGCCCGCAACGAAATTGCCGGAGCCAATGCCGCTCGCGCTGTTGTTCACGCCTCCAACGAAGTTACCGACCAGGATGCCGTCAGCCGAATTATTGGCTCCCCAGACGAAATTACCGGAGCCAATACCGCTTGCGCTGTTATTGATGCCGGCGACGAAATTGCCGACAAGAATGCCGTCAGCGGAATTATTGACGCCGAACACGAGGTTACCCGCGCCGATACCGCTTGCGCTGTTGTTGATGCCGGCAACGAGATTGCCCGTCAGAATGCCCGAGGCACTGTTGTTGACGCCAAACACGCCGTTGCCTGAAAGGATGCCGTTAGCGCTGTTATTCACACCGGCGACGAAATTACCGACGAGGATGCCCTGCGCCTGATTGCCTACACCAGCAACAAAATTGCCTGACCCTGCCCCGATTGCAATATTGCCGAATCCGGCGACAAAATTTCCAGAAAGGTTGCCGATAGCAACGTTCCCGTCACCCACCACAAAGAAACCCGTCAGCGGACCCCAGTGCAGATTTGCAGCATGCGCATTCGGTGTTCCTCCAATGACAGCGGTCATTGCGAGGATACTCACTCCAGCGGTGAGACGCTTTCTGATTGTCATTCCCCATCCCTCTGTGCCCGGCAGCGGCGCCTAGCCCTTAAGCGCAAGATCGCTGCATAAATTTTCACCATTCAAATCAATTAACGCACACAAGCTCGGCACATCGTCCCGAACCGAGCCCGACATAATCTCGTCATCGAGAGCGCCGCAATCGAAACATAAAGTCGCCACATTGAATACTTGCGGAAATTACGGAATGTGGCGCTTCAGCAACGAAGCACAATCCAAGATTGTGTATCTGTGTTAATTTCAACTTGTGGACCGATCTGATATATTCGATGGGAACTTGCGGCTCCGCACCGGAAGCGAACAGATGCTCGCGACTTGACACGTCTCGCGTAACATGGCAGAACAAAAAGAGAACATATGAGTTTGCGTAACATGACCGACACTCCAAAAAAAACGGGCAAGCCGGATCTCTTCGCCCATCCGTCTCCGACCGAGTTCGACTATCGACCGCTGCTCGTCGCACTGAGAGAATGCCGGATGCGCCTCCTGGAATTCATGGGCAACACCGGCGCCCGTAATCCCGTGCGCATCGAGGGCGAGTTGCTGATCGCCTATATCGACGCGGTCGCAAGATTGACGCGCGTCCCGGGCGCAGCGACCTTCATCAAGCGCCCGGGCAGCGACCCGAAACCGTAACGCCCATCGACGGCGATGGCTCGAAAGTGGCTCAGTCATGAGGTTCTGATTCGCCGCATCCGCGAGAGCTGGAAGGCGGCGCGGTCACGGCTGCTTAAGAGGCGGTGGCAGGAAAGTGACGATGCGAATGCCGGCTCGGAGGCAAATACACCCGAGGCGCCTTCGGAGCGGAACGCGCCTAAGCCACCTCCGCAGCGGCGGGAATGAGGCGGGCGACAACTTTCGCCGAGCAAAGCACGCCAGGCATTCCGGCGCCGGGATGCGTTCCAGCGCCTGTCAGATAGAGACCCTCGATGCCCTCGGCGCGATTGTGAAAGCGGAACCAGGCGCTCTGGGTGAAATAGGGCGCGATGGAAAAGCCGCTGCCCTGATAGCTCAGATATTGCTGTTTGAAACCGGCCGGGGTGAGCGTCATCTCGGCGGTGATGGTCTCACGCAGGCCCGGAAGAATGGTGGCGCCGAGCGCATCCACCATCCGGTCGCGCAGGTGCGGCGCTTCTTCCTGCCAATCGATCCCTGCACTGAGATTCGGAACCGGGCAGAGCGCATAAAAGCTGTCGCAGCCTTCAGGAGCAAAGCTCGGATCTGTCGCGGTCGGGCGATGGATGTAGAGCGAGAAATCTTCCGCCAGCTTGCCGCGTTTGAAGATGTCGTCCAGCAATTCCCGAAAGCGCTGGCCGAGCCATATGGTGTGGTGCGCGACGTCCGGATATTGCCGCCGCGTGCCGAAATAAAGCAGGAACAGGCCCATCGAGAGACGCGCGGTGCGCAGCTTGAGCCTGGCGGTCCGCGCCAGCGCTTCGGCGGGCAGCATCTCGGTGAACAGATGCATCGGGTCTGCGTTGGAGACGACGATCTCGGCGGGCAGACTGGCGCCGCTCTCCAGGGTAACCCCCACGGCCTTGCGCCCATTCAGCGCCACGCGCGAGACGGTCTCGTTCAGGCGAATCTCGATGCCGACCTCCTGCATCAGCCGAGCGATCCCTGCAATCAGCCCGCCCGTGCCGCCCATGGCGAAATGCACGCCCCATTTGCGCTCCAGATAATGGATCAGGCCGTAAATGCTGGTCGTGTCGAACGGGCTGCCGCCGACCAGTAGCGGCTGGATGGAGAAGGCCTGGCGCAGCTTGGGACTCTTGAGGAATTTCGAGATCATCTGCCAGACGCTGCGATAGGCGCCGAGCCTCACCAGAGCCGGCGCATGCGCCATCATGGTCGGAAGGCTGTGGAAGGGCTGGTCGGCGAGCCCGGTAAAGCCTTTGTTGAACAGGCGCTCGGAATGGGCGAGCAGGCGCAGATAGCCGTCGCAATCGGCCGGCTCGATCCGGCGGATTTCGGCAAGGGTGTCTTCGACCGTGCCGCCGTAGTCGAAGCTGTCGCCGTCCGGGAAGCGGAAGCGGTACCAGGGATCGATCGGCACGAGGGTGACGTAGTCCTCCATGCGCCGGCCGAACAGTTCGAACAGCTCTTCGAACAGGAAATGCGCGGTGATCACCGTCGGGCCGGCGTCATAGCGGAAGCCGCCGCGGGTGAACACCTGGGCGCGGCCGCCGAGCATGCCGAGCCGCTCGATAAGCGTCACGCGATAGCCCTTGGCGCGCAGCCGCAAAGCGGCGGCCATGCCGCCGAGCCCGCCCCCGATGACAATGGCGCGCGGGCCGAGGCCAGCGAGCGGAGCGGCTGGTTCCCCGCCAGTGGTTTTCAGCATCCCCGATCCCTCAAGCCAGCAGCGGAGCGTGCCGCAGATCGTTCAGTGTCCGGCTCCCGGTGCAGAAACAGGCGATCCGCAGCTCTGCAATGCGATCCTCGAAATGCGCTACAACGGCATCGGCGCTTTCGAGCGCAGCGCTCAGCACCCCCGCTGCCTGGGCGGCAAGATCGGCGCCGAGCCTGATTGCCTTCGCAGCGTCGAGACCGTTGCGGATGCCGCCGGAGGCGATCACCACGGCCTCCGGACAGGCGGCGCGGACATCGGCGACCGCATGAGCGGTCGGAATGCCCCATCCGCGGAAGGTCTCGGCAATCGTCCGAAGCCTGTCATTCGGCGCACGGCGCGCCTCGACCGCGGCCCAGCTTGTCCCGCCTGCTCCCGCCACGTCGATGATTTTGACCCCCGCTTCCCAGAGCCGCATCGCCAGCCGCCCCGAGATGCCGAAGCCCACCTCCTTGGCGACCACCGGCACGTCTATTGCTTTGGTGAGCCTCGAGATTTTGCCGAGCAAGCCCGTCCAATTGCGATCGCCGCCGAACTGCACGGCCTCCTGCAGCGGATTGAGATGAATGACCAAAGCGTCGGCGCCGATCATGTCGACAACGCGACAGGCCCTATCTACCCCGTCGGGGCTCGCCAGCTGCGCCGCGCCGAAATTCGAAAGCAGCGGCATCTCGCCGATAAAGCTGCGCAACTCCGGCCCGAAGCCGGACGCGCCGGCTCCTTCGACCGCCACGCGCTGCGAGCCGACAGCGAAGGCGATGCCGAGTTGCCCGGCGGCGCGTGCCAAATTCTCATTGATTATCGCGGCCTTTGCCGGACCGCCGGTCATCGAGCTGATCAGAAATGGCGCACTCAGCCGCCGGCCGAGAAATTCGGTCGTCAGATCGATCTCGTCCAGATCCAGCTCCGGCAGGGCGATATGCTCGAATCTGACCGCCTCGAAGCCGGTGCTCTGAGACGTACGAACATCCTGAGTTAAGACGACGTCCAAATGCTCGTTCTTGCGCCTGAGCAAATCGGACATGGATTTCCTTTTCCGTTGCGTGCTGCTGACGAGGCAGCGTAAAGCTAAATGCGAAAGGAACCAAATGGTGAGGCGTGGGGAGGGATATCCCGGCTATTCGCGTCATCCTGTTTCAAAGCCGTGCGCAGCAGCAATAATTTCTATCAAAGCCGCTGGTCCGACAAAGATCCCCGCCATAAGACGGAAGTTTTTGCGCGCATTGCAAGGGACAGTGAGCTTGCTCGATGCTGAGCAGTGAGAATTTGACACAATTATCGCGTGAGCTGCGCCATTCCGTCGAAGCGCGGCTTGACGCGCTCATACCGCCGCCGCAGCGATCTCCCGCCGACCTGCACCGCTCGATGCGCTATACGCTTTTGGCGCCCTGCAAGCGCGTGCGCGCGCTGTTGACGCTGTTCGCCGCCCGTCACCTCGGCGGGATCGAAGCTCCGGCACTGAGTTCAGCCTGCGCGCTGGAGATGGTTCATGCGGCGTCTTTGATCCTCGACGATCTGCCGGCCATGGACAATGCGTCGCTCAGGCGAGGTTTGCCGACCAATCACAAGGTGTTCGGCGAGGCGACGGCGATCCTCGCCGCGGTCGCGCTGCTCAACAGCGCTTTCGGCATCGTCGCAGAGGATGGAACGCTCGGCGCGGCCAGCCGTGTTCGCCTCACCGAAATCTTGAGCCGCTCGGTCGGCTCGGACGGTCTCGTCGCGGGACAGGAGCAGGATCTGAAATGGTCGCCCACCTGCGCGACCAAGTCCGACGTCGCGCTTGTCCATGCCCGCAAGACGGCAGCCTTGTTCTCCGCAGCCGCTGAAATGGGCGCGGTGGCGGCCGTCGCCGATGAACAGCATATCCGGCTCATGCGCGATTTCGGCATGAAGCTCGGCCTCGCCTTTCAGATTCTCGACGATCTTCTCGATGCGACTTCGAGCCGGGAAATCATCGGGAAGGACGTCGCGCAAGACAGCAGCAGGCCATCGATGGCGCTTACCGTCGGGCTCGACGCAGCGGGACGTGAGGCGCAAGCTTACATTGAGGAAGCCTCGCAATTGATCGCCGATAGCGGCGGCGATGAGACGGAGCTGAGACATTTCGCTCTGGGGCTGATTGCCGGGCTGGAGAATAAGCTGAGAACCGGCCAGCGCCGGATCGCTTAGGTGGCGGCGTAAGACGGGCTCGAGGCTGAAAGATTTCGCATATGCCGGATTGGCTGATCTCCTTAAGCATTTTTCTCGCCGTGTTCTTCGGCATGGAGGGAGCGGCCTGGGCCTTGCACAAATATGTCATGCACGGCTTCCTCTGGGTTCTGCACTCATCGCATCACCGGCCGCGCCAAAGCTGGTTCGAGCTCAACGATTTCTTCGGCGTCTTCTTCGCCGTGGTCTCGATCGGCCTGATGCTCGCCGGCACATTCTATGCCGCGCCGTTTTTCTGGGCCGCCCTTGGCATGACCGCTTACGGGCTCGTCTATTTCCTGATCCATGACGTTCTGGTTCACCGGCGCATCGAGCACGGCTATGTCCCCCGGAACAGCTACCTGCGCCGCGTCTACCAGGCGCACCGGCTGCACCATGCAACGCCCGGCAAGCATGGGGCCGTCTCGTTCGGCTTCGTCTATTCTCCGCCCCCGGAGAAACTTGCGGCGAAGCTGAAATCGAAAACCGCCCGAGACATCCTCGCGGAAGACCGGGCGGCTGGGTAAAACGGCAGGCCGACGTGGCTCAGGCCGAAATCGCCAGCACCTCGGCGGTCTGCGGCTCGCGGCGCTCGCGTGAAATCAGCCCCATCTCGATAATCTTCGACAGGATCGCATCCGCCGCCCGATCGGGGGACTGCTTCAGCGTATCGATCGTGACCTCGGGCGAGGCGGGCGCCTCGTAAGGATCGTCGATGCCGGTGAACTGCTTGATCTTGCCTTCGCGCGCCAGCTTGTAGAGGCCCTTACGGTCGCGGCGCTCGCATTCGGCAAGCGGGGTCGCGATATAGACCTCGACGAAACCGCCCTGCGGCTCGATCATCTCGCGGACCTCGTGGCGCGTAGAGGCGTAAGGCGCGATCGGAGCACAGATGGCGATGCCGCCGTTCTTGGTGATCTCCGACGCCACATAGCCGATGCGCAGAATGTTGATGTTGCGGTGCTCCTTGGAGAAGCCGAGCTCCGAGGAGAGATGCTTGCGCACGATGTCCCCGTCGAGCAGCGTCAATGGCCGGCCGCCGATCTGCATCAGCTTGGCCATCAGCGCATTGGCGATCGTCGACTTGCCGGCGCCGGAGAGGCCGGTGAAGAAGACCGTGAAGCCCTGGCGGTCGCGCGGCGGATGCGTGCGGCGAAGCTCGGCGATGACGCTGGGGAACGAGAACCATTCCGGGATCTCCTCGCCCTCCTGTAGACGGCGGCGCAGCTCGGTCCCGGACAGATTGAGGATCGCCTCGCCAGGCTGGATCTCGTCGGCCGGCGCATATTGATGCCGGTTCTGCAGATAGACCATCTCTTTGAACGGCACCATCTCGACGCCGATCTCGGACGCATATTGCTTGACCAGTTCCTGTGCGTCATAGGGCCCGTAGAACGGCTGCCCCTTGCTGTCATTGCCCGGCCCGGCATGGTCTCGGCCGACGATCAGATGCGTGCAGCCGTAATTGCGGCGGATGAGCGCGTGCCAGAGCGCCTCGCGCGGGCCGCCCATGCGCATGGCGAGCGGGATCAGGCTGAGAGTTGCCTTGCCCTCAGGATAATGGGGCAAGAGCGCCTCGTAGCAGCGAACGCGGGTGAAATGGTCGACGTCGCCGGGCTTCGTCATGCCGACGACGGGATGAATGAGGAGATTGCCGCCGACCTGCTGCGAGGCGCGCAGCGTCAGCTCCAGATGGGCGCGGTGGAGAGGATTGCGGGTCTGGAAGGCGACGACCTTCTCCCAGCCCCAGTTGCGGAACAGCGCATTGAGCTGGGCGGGTGAATGCCGCTGCTCACGGAAATCATAGTGGTTGGGCGCCTGCAGGCCGATGACGCGGCCGCCGACATAATGGCTGCCGGCCTTGTCGTGCAGATAACGGACGGCCGGGTGGGCGGGGTCGTTGGTGCCGAAGACGCTCGTCGCCTCGCGCGCCTTATCCGGTTGCCAGATCGACTGCACCTCGAGGATAGCGAGGACGACATTTTCAGGGTCGCGCAAAGCAATCCGGCTGCCAACTTGCAAGCGCCCGGCGAAATCGGCGCTCACATCCAGGGTCACCGGCATCGGCCAGAGCGCGCCTGACACAAGCCGCATCTCGTCACGCACGCGCTCATAATCGGCTTGATGGAGAAAGCCGGTGAGCGGCGCGAAGCCGCCATTCATCAGGAGCTCCAGGTCGCAAAGCTGGCGCGCGGTCAGGTCCCAGGACACAAGCTCGCCGGCTTCGGCCTTGAGTGCAGCAAGCGCGTCCCGAGTTGCGAACCGCTCCGGCGTGGAGACGCTGGCGTCCGCGGTGCCGGGCTCCCTGTGGCGCGGATGCTGGTCGCCGGCCGTTTGATTGCTCATGATCTCCTCATCGATCGTTCTTTTTAACAAACGATTAGTAGGTTATTTACTACACGATCAGCGTCGTGAATCAAGGCCCTAAATTGAATCCTCAATCATCACCGTCACCGGCAAATTGCCGCCTTCAGCGATCACGCGACAAGCCGAGTCGACACCTTGTTGCCTAAGGGCAACCGCTTAGAAACTGCAGTCTCCGGAATTACAAAGCGTTTACCTTATCTTGAAGCTTGTGGCCATAAGATCGCCATAATCGAGCCCGGCCGCGGACTGTGGATAACCGAGATATCGGGAAGAATGATGGAATTCCGTTATTTACGCCGGATTTGTGGCGAATCAGCCACAAAGTGTTCGCAATTCCGCAGGGAGACCTCGGGTATGGCCTTGATAGGGCCATGGCGTTCATGGCTCAATAGACTTGAAAGGCATCTTGTGGGAAGCCACTGGCGCATTGCGCGCGGGCCCCATTGCCGCTCCGGCCGAACGGAGCGCCGGTGCAATCAAGAGATGGGGACGACGACATTGCAGATCGGCAAGCGTGCTCTTTGCCTCACGCGTTCGTTCGTCGGCGGCATTGCGCTCGTGTTCTCTTACGCTTCCGGGACCGCCGATGCGCGGGACCTCGTAAGCTGGACCGGCGATCAGCACATGGGCACGATCGTCGTCAATACCTCCGAAAAGCATCTCTATTACATCCTCGGCAACGGCATGGCGCTTCGCTATGACGTGGCCGTCGGCAAAGAGGGAATGCAGTGGTCCGGAGACACTTTCGTCCAGTCCAAGAGCGATAGCCCCGGCTGGACGCCGACGCGGCGGATGCGCCAGGAGCACCCATCGCTTCCGGCTTACATGCCGCCCGGTCCCAATAATCCGCTCGGGGTGCGGGCGCTGTATCTCGGCTGGACCGACTACCGCATCCACGGCACGAACGCACCTTGGTCGATCGGCCATGCGGTGTCGAGCGGCTGTATCCGCATGCGGAACACTGACGTCACTGACTTGTTTGAGAGAGTACATATCGGCGCGCCGGTCCATGTGATCCGGTAGGGGCAACTTCTTGAGCTCGTAACCCTTTTGGAGCTCACGGCGAGGAACTACGGAGGTGTTATGTTCAAAGTTTTCCATAAATTTGTAGTCTTGACGGCCGGGGGCGTTGCGCTTCTGGCAATAGGCACGAGCACGGCAAGAGCCGACTTTTTCGACGATCTGTTCGGGGGCCCGGGCAGCGGTTATTCGAGCGGCAGCCAGATGGTCCGCTTTCCGGCGAGATACGGCCCGCATCAGATCATCATCAGCTTCGGTGACCGCCGGCTCTATTATGTCACGTCGCCCGGCAAGGCGATCAGCTACCCCATCGCCATTCCGAAGGGCGACGCCCGCTGGTCCGGCGTTCTGAGCGTCAGCGCGAAGAAGGTAGATCCGGAGTGGATTCCGACCGAGGATATGCGCCGGGAAAATCCGAAGCTTCCCGCCTATGTGCCGGGTGGCCATCCGCGCAATCCTCTCGGCGTTCGCGCGCTCTATCTCGGCAACACCCTCTACCGGATCCATGGCACGGACGCGCCCTGGTTGATCGGTCAGGAAGTCTCCCATGGCTGCATCCGGATGCACAATGCGGACGTGGTCGATCTTTACAACCGTACGCCGATCGGTACGAAAGTGACGGTGACCTGGTCGCATTTCACGACCTTCTAGGGGCGGGGTTCTGGAGCCTGTCATTAAGGGCTGTCGTTAAGAATAAGGCCGGACGCAGATCCGGCCTTTCATTTTGTCTGCCGCAGGTCGCGCAAGCCAAGCCATCAGGCCGGGCCGGCGAGGCAGCCATTGAGGCTGCTCGCCAGATGTCTCATGAGTTTGAAATACTGATCCTTGCCTGCGGCAAGGTCGGCGCCAAGCGGATCGAGCACGCCCTTGCGCGCATCGGTCCCCTCGATCAGCGTGCTGATGAGCTTGGGCTCGAACTGGGGCTCGGAGAACACGCAGACTGATTTGGTCTCCTGGATCTTGGCCCGGATCGCCTTGAGCCTCGCAGCGCCCGGCTGGCGCTCAGGGCCGATTGTGATCGAACCGGCGGCTTTCAAGCCGTAATGATCCTCGAAATAGTGATAGGCGTCGTGGAAGACGATGAACGGCTTGCCCTTCAGCGGGGCGAGGGCCTGGCTCAGCTCCGCGTCCAGCAGATGCAGCCTTGCCTTCAGCTTTTCCGCATTCGCCTTGAACAGTGCCGCCTGCCCCGGGCGAGCCTTGCCGAAAACGTCGGCGAGATAATCGGCGATGACCGCCGCGTTGGCTGGCGTCAGCCACAGATGCGGGTCGTATCCGTGATGCTCGTCAGCGGCCCCTTTCCCCTTCGTGCCGTCGTGTTCGCCGGCCGGCTTTACGGCTCCATGGTGCTCGCCCTCGTCGTCGTGCGGCTCGAAAGCTCCGCCCTCGCGCATAGGCAACAGCTTGATGTCCGGGATATCCGCCAGCGTTACGACTTTGGCATGTTTTGACAGCGTCTCGATCGGCTTTGCCAGAAAGCTCTCCAGATTTTCGCTGACACGCACCACCAAATCGGCGGTGCTGAGGTTCCTCGCATCGGAGGGCCGCAAGGCGTAGGAATGCGGCGAGCCGGCGCCCTTGATCAACAGCTTCGGCGAGCCGGCACCATCCATGACCGCCGCCGCCAGCGAATGCACCGGCTTGATGGTGACGATGACGTTGAGCTCATCGGCAGCGCTGGCGCTCCCTGACGCCCAAACGGCCCAGCCTAAGCCGGCGATTATCGCCAGCGCTGCGCTCACTCCTCTCATAGCCTCGCTCCACAAAGTTAATGTTATATTGTAACGTTCATATCCGGTCCACCGCGCGAGGGCCAGCATTTTTTCGTCGCAGCTTTGCCAAGATTTGCCGATAACGCTGCGAAGATTGTCTTTTTCCGAAAATCGATTCAGTCTCTCGGGGTCGGCCGATGCAGCGCTTGCAGCGAATTCAGTGGGCGTTCTATGCCGTTCTGGCAATGGCGGCGTTCGGCGCGTGGAACGGCGCGCTCGCGCACCCACATGTCTGGGTGACCGTGCACACGGACGTGCTCTACAATGCGCAGAAGGCGATCATCGGCTTTCGGCACAAATGGGTGTTCGATGAATATTATTCGCAATTCGCGGTCATGGGGCTCGACAAGAACAATGACGGCAAATACGACCGCGATGAGCTGAAAGAGCTGACCGAGGTCAATATCAACTCACTGAAGGAGTTCGATTATTTCACCTTTCCGAAAGTGGCGGGTCAGCTGATCGAGCGTGACGAGCCCAAGGACTATTGGCTTGAATATCACGATAACCGGCTGAGCCTGTTCTTCACCTTGCCTCTCAAGCAGCCTTTGGCTGCCGACAAGGTGAAGGATTTCACATTCGCGGTTTACGACCCGACCTATTTCGTCGATTTCTCTCTCGCAAAGGAGCATCCGATCGGGCTGAGCGGGGCGCCGGAAGGCTGCACGCCGGTGGTCAAGGATCCGGCTGCGGATACCGCCCAGACCAGCACCTCTTCCTCGCTCGGCGAGAGTTTTTTCAACAATGCCGCTGCCGCGCGCTCTATCGCCGAGCAATATGCGCAATTTGTCAGTATCTCCTGTCCGGCGGGACGCTCTTAGATCCTAGGCGGGTCGATAGGCCGGCGCCGCGTCTTTCGCTGGAAGCCGCCGGAGGCGGCATTCGTTATGCGCCGATCCGCTATGCAACAACCGATCGCTGCTGGCCATTCCGCGCAGCGACAGGTTATTCTGACCGCTGCCCGGCCCATAAACTCGAGTCACCGCGAACCGGCCGCGCCGAGGACTGCTCATGACCTTACCGCCCCTGAAAGGCGTTCTCTTCGACGCCTACGGCACTCTGTTCGACGTCCACTCCCCGATGACCCGCCTTGCCGCTGAGATCGGCCCGAATGCCGCCGCCGTCTCCGAGCTTTGGCGCGTCAAGCAGCTTCAATACACGTGGCTGCGCAGCCTAATGGGCGCGCATGCCGATTTTGCCCAGGTCACTGCGGATGCGCTCGACTTCGCCCTCGGCCAGCATGGCGTGACCGACAAAGCGCTGCGCGACCGTCTGCTCGGCCTCTATATGACCCTCGACGCCTACCCGGACGCGGTGAGCGCCCTGCGCTCGCTGCGGTCGCGCGGTATCGTGACCGGCATTCTCTCCAACGGCTCGCCGGCAATGCTGGAATCGGTCGTCGCCTCCGCCGGGGTGACGGATCTGCTCGACCATGTGCTCTCGGTGGAAAGCGTCGGCATCTACAAGCCGCACCCGCGCGTTTACCGCCTCGGTGAGGAGCGCCTGCAACTTCCGGCCAATATGATTGGTTTCGTCTCGGCTAATGGCTGGGACGCGGCGGGCGCCGCCTATTACGGCTTCCAGGTCATCCACCTCAACCGCTTCGGTCAACCGCGCGAGGTGCTTCCGGCCGGACCGGCGCTGGTTGTCGAGACTCTCGAGGAGGCCGCAGCGGCCATCTATCCTTAAGGATTGCCGATTAGAGGATGGCGCAACTTTTGCTTAATACCGTATAGTCTTGGCAAGTCTCACTCATCCCTGAAGGAGGTGGTCCCATGGCCCTTGCCAAGGTGAGCCTCGACGACAAATACGATCTCGGCCAGGAGCGGATCTATATCACGGGCAGCCAGGCCATCGTCCGCCTGGCCATGATGCAGCAGCGTCTCGATGCGGCGCGCGGCCTCAACACCGCGGGCTATGTCACCGGCTATCGCGGCTCCCCGCTCGGCGGTCTCGATCAGACCTTCCAGCGCGCCCAGACATTTATCGAACCGCACAACATCGTTTTCCGCCCTGGCGTCA
The DNA here is from genome assembly GCA_963798805.1 of uncultured Alphaproteobacteria bacterium. Classification (GTDB taxonomy): domain Bacteria; phylum Pseudomonadota; class Alphaproteobacteria; order Rhizobiales; family Rhodomicrobiaceae; genus CAVZCK01. The sequence goes on along the minus strand of CAWCVC010000005.1, from coordinate 3,679 downwards.
ACGAGGATCTGGCGGCGACGGCGCTGTGGGGCTCGCAGCAGGCCGAGCTTCGCGGCGAGGGTCGCTATGACGGGGTGTTCGGCATCTGGTACGGCAAGGGACCCGGCGTCGATCGCTCCGGCGACGTTTTCCGCCACGCCAATCATGCGGGCACCTCGCCGAATGGCGGCGTTCTGGCGCTGATGGGCGACGACCACACCTGCGAGTCCTCGACCTCCGCGCATCAATCCGAATTCGCCTTCGTCGACGCCATGATGCCGGTGCTGAATCCGGCCAGCGTCCAGGAGATCCTGGACTACGGGATCTATGGTTTCGCCCTGTCGCGCTTTGCCGGCGTCTGGGTCGGGCTCAAATGTGTGAAGGACAATATCGAGCAGACCGCCGTCGTCGATGGGCGCATCGATCGCGTCTCGCCGGTCGTCCCGACGGATTTCGAGATGCCGCCCGGCGGCCTCAACATCCGCCTGCATGACAGCGCGCTCGCCAAGGAGGCGCGGCTGCATGACTATAAGCGCCCGGCCATGCTCGCCTTCGCCCGCGCCAACAAGCTCGACCGCCTCATCTTCTCCGGCGGGCGTCGCCCACGCATCGGCATCATCACCACCGGCAAGAGCTATCAGGACGTGGTGGAGGCTCTCGACCTGCTTGGCATCGACGAGGTGCGCGGCGCCGATCTCGGCATCCGCCTCTACAAGGTCGCCATGCCCTATCCGCTGGAGCCGGAAGGCGTCGTCGCCTTCGGGGACGGCCTTGAGCTGATCATGGTGGTGGAGGAGAAGCGCGCGCTCATCGAGGTGCAAATCAAGGAAGAGCTGTACGGCCGCGCGGGTGCTCCGCCGATCATCGGCAAGATGGACGAGAATGGCAAATGGCTGTTTCCGGCCAAGGGCGCGCTCGAGCCGGTGCAGATCGCGCTGGCGCTGGCGCGCCGCATAGCTGCCCGCGGCGAACATCCGGAGATCGTGGCCAGAATCGCGGAGCTCGAAGCCGCCGACCGCGCCGCTCACGCCGCCAAGTCGGTCGCCGAGCGCATCCCCTATTTCTGCGCCGGCTGTCCGCATAATACATCGACTGTGGTGCCCGAAGGCTCGCGCGCCTATGCCGGCATCGGCTGTCATTACATGGCTCAGTGGATGGACCGCTCGACCGAGGGCTTCACCCAGATGGGCGGCGAGGGCGCAAGCTGGATCGGCGAAGCGCCATTCTCGAAGCGCGATCACGTCTTCCAGAATATTGGCGACGGCACCTTCATTCATTCCGGCAGCCTGGCCGTGCGCGCGGCGGTCGCGTCTGGCGTCAACGTCACCTTTAAGCTGCTTTACAATGACGCGGTCGCCATGACCGGCGGACAGGCTCTCGACGGCGGCATGAGCGTTGCCCAGATGGCGCAGGCGCTCGAGGCCGAAGGCGTGAAGCGCATCGCGGTGGTCTCGGATCAGCCGGAGAAATTCACGGCAAACGCGTTTCCCGCGGGCACGAAGATCTTCCACCGAGACGATCTCGACAGTGTGCAGCGCGATCTCGCCCGGATGGAGGGTGTGACGGCCCTCATCTATGAGCAGACCTGCGCGGCCGAGAAACGCCGCCGGCGCAAGCGCGGGGCCTTTCCCGACCCGGATATGCGCGTCATCATCAACGAGCTGGTCTGCGAAGGCTGCGGTGATTGCGGCGTACAGTCGAACTGCGTTGCTATCGAGCCCATCGAAACCGAATTCGGCCGCAAGCGCGCCATCGATCAGGACGCCTGCAACAAGGATTTCTCCTGCATCAAGGGCTTCTGCCCGAGCTTCGTCACCGTGCATGGCGGCAAGCGGCGCAAGCCGGCCCGCGAGGCCGCGCTCGATCGCGGCGCTTTTGCCGATCCGCCCGAGCCGCAGATGCCCCCGATCGACCGGCCCTACGCCATGGTCATCACCGGCGTGGGCGGGACCGGTGTGGTCACCGTCGGCGCCATTCTCGGCATGGCCGCACATCTCGAAGGCAAGGGCGCCGGCATCATCGACATGTCGGGCCTCGCCCAGAAAGGCGGGCCGGTCGCCGTCCATGTCCGCATCGCGCAGGCGCCGGACGACATTAAGGCCATCCGCGCCTCGGCGGCGGGCGCCGATCTCGTGGTCGGCGGCGATCTGGTGGTGGCGGGCTCCGGCAAGGTGCTCGGCGTCATCCGGCCGGGACGCACGCATGTCGTCGCCAGCCCGCATGAGACCATGACCGGCGACTTCACCCGCTCGCCGGATCTCAGCCTGCCCGGCACGGCTCTGCGCCGCGCGCTACAAGAGCACGCTGGAGCCGAGGCTTGCAGCTTTCTCGACGCCCAGAAATATGCAAGTGCGCTGACGGGCGATAAGGCGATGGCCAATATCCTGCTGCTCGGCTTTGCCTATCAGAAAGGCTTGTTGCCGCTCACCGCCGAGGCCGTAGAGCAGGCGATCCGTCTCAATGGCGTCGCCATCGACAACAACATCCAGGCGTTTCGCTGGGGACGGCTGCTCGCGGTCGACGAGGCGCCGATTGCAGCTCTCGTGGCGAAGCGCGCAAAGCCGGTCGAGGGCGAAACGTTCTCGCGAAACCTGGATGACGCGATCGAGCGCCGGGTCCGGTTCCTGGCCGCCTATCAGGACATCCCTTATGCGGAGCGCTACCGGACGCGCGTCGAAGCGATCCGTGCCCGCGAGACGCGGCTGACGCCGGGCAAGGAGACGCTCACCTGGGCGGTGGCGAAGAACTATTTCAAGCTGATGGCCTATAAGGACGAATATGAGGTCGCCCGGCTCTATACGGACGGCTCTTTCAAGCGGCAGCTGGAACGCACTTTCGAGGGCGACTACGGCCTCGAATTTCATCTGGCGCCGCCGCTCATCTCCAAGCCCGATCCGGCGACCGGCCGGCCGCGCAAGGTCCGCTTCGGACCGTGGATGATGACGATGTTCCGGCTGTTGGCCAAGATGAAGGGGCTGCGCGGTACGCGCTTCGATATTTTCGGCTACAGCGCGGAACGGAAGATGGAGCGCCGGCTGATCGCCGATTACGAGACGCTGCTCGACGAGATCGCCAGGCGCCTGAAGCCGGAAACACATGGGATAGCGACGGCTCTGGCTGAGCTGCCGGAGCACATTCGCGGGTTCGGGCCTGTCAAGCTCGCCTCGGTCGAGAAGGCGCGGCTGAAGGAGAAGGAGCTTTTGGAGGTGCTGCGCGGACGGCCGCCCGAGCGCAGGGAAGCGGCGTAGAACCTGATTTCTGATTCGGGGGATATCAGGAACTGTTTTGCCTAAATATGGATAATGGCTTGCCTTGAATAGAATGTCTTTCTATATCTCAGGTGAATTCAAGCCTGCTGAAAGACAGCCTATGGAGGCATGCAATGGCTCTGCAACTTGGTCAGATCGCCCCTGATTTCGACGCCGACACGACCGAAGGTCACATCCGCTTCCACGAGTGGCTCGGCGATAGCTGGGGCGTTCTGTTCTCTCACCCGAAGAATTTCACGCCGGTCTGCACGACCGAACTCGGCACCATGGCGGGAACTCAAGACCGAGTTCGACCGGCGCAATGTCAAGATCATCGGCCTCAGCGTCGATCCGGTGGAAGACCACCATCGCTGGGTCGACGATATTCGTGACGTCACCGGCTTTACCCCAAACTATCCGATGATCGGCGACCCCGAGCTGAAAGTTGCTAA
>CAWCVC010000004.1:0-48744 GCA_963798805.1 uncultured Alphaproteobacteria bacterium | reverse complement strand
GCGAAGCGAGCGTGATTTCCGAGATGAGGCGAGACTCTCCGGTGCCCGGCTGGCCTGCGGCGGAGAGAAGTGGGCCTATTCTGCCCCTGCCGCGTTGTTGCCGTTCACGGTGAGGGTGCGGGTGTTTCTCTCCGTGAGCCAGAAGCGGCAGTGGAGCCTCGATTGAGGCGGTGCTATCCAACGGGGCGCACAGCGACGTCAACAACGGCGAATGAAGTTGATTGGCATCAGACCCTGCTATTTCGATAACGGTCGAAATAGCTATTGAGTTTGCGCCCACCGAACTGCAGTCTATTTCCATGAATGTCGAACAAGCAGCAAAACAGCTTGAAGCGCTCGGCAATCCGACGCGGCTTCACGTTTACCGAACCCTCGTCCGGGCTGGAGACGACGGATTACCGGTGGGCAGCTTGCAGGAGAAACTGGATATCCCAGCCTCGACCCTGTCGCACCATCTGCATCGGCTCATTCTTACCGAACTGGTCACGCAGGAGCGTCAGGCGACGACTCTTATCTGCCGCGCCAATTACCTCGCGATGAACAACCTTGTCGGTTTTCTCGTGGACGAATGCTGCATTGATGCTCCGCGTGCAGCGAGCGAGCGAGAGGCCGCAGCCTGATCTATTGCGCATTATTTCGATAATCCCGGAAGGATCGAATATGTCTACACAAGCCTTGGAATCCCTCCCCATAGCAGTGATCGGCGGCGGCCCCGTTGGACTTGCCGCCGCGGCACATCTTGTCGCGCGCAACCTGCCCGTCAAACTCTACGAAGCCGGGCCCGCTGTCGGCGCCAACATGCGCGATTGGGGGCATGTCCGCGTCTTCACGCCCTGGCGCTATTGCGTCGACCCGGCTGCCGCAATACTGCTCGAACGCCGGGGCTGGCGCATGCCGCCAATGGATGTGTTCCCCACCGGCGGCGAAATCGTCGTGAACTACCTTGAGCCGCTCGCCGCGACGCCGGAGCTTGCCGGGGTGATCGAGACCGGCGCGCGGGTTACGGCTATCTCCCGGCTCGGTCTCGACAAGGTCGTGAGCCGTGGACGCGAAGAGCGGCCTTTTTTCCTGTCGATCAGTACGGCCGATGGCTCGCGCCGCGATCTCGCTCGGGCGGTGATCGATGCTTCCGGGACGTGGACGAGCCCTAATCCGCTGGGCGCGAGCGGATTGCCCGCCGACGGAGAGGCGGAGTTCGGCGACCGGATTGCCTACGGCATTCCCGATGTGATGGGGCGGGACCGCGCCCTTTATGCCGGTCGAACGACGCTTGTCGTCGGCGCAGGACACTCGGCTGCGAACGCACTACTCGATCTCGCGAGGCTGGCAGAATCCGTGCCGTCAACATCAGCGATCTGGGCGACCCGCGGCACCAACCTTGCGCGCATCTATGGCGGCGGCGATGCCGACCAGTTGCCGGCGCGTGGCGAGCTCGGCGCTGACACCCGAGATCTTGTGGAGAGCGGACGTCTACGCCTTGTCGCTGGCTTCGCGGTCCTCGCTGTGCGCAAGGATGGCGATCGGATCATCGTCGAGGGCGAGACGGCCGAGGGGCCGCAAAGGATCGGTCCCATCGATCGGATCATTGCGGCGACCGGCCAGCGGCCGGACCTATCCCTGACGCGCGAGTTGCGCCTTGACCTCGATCCGTGGCTTGAAAGCACCAGGGCACTCGGGCCCTTGATCGATCCCAACGTACATTCCTGCGGCTCGGTCCCGCCCCATGGACATCGCGAGCTGGGCCATATCGAGCCGGGGTTCTACACCGTCGGTATCAAGAGCTACGGCCGCGCTCCGACCTTTCTTCTGCTGACCGGTTACGAGCAAGTTCGCTCCATCGCCGCCACGCTTGCCGGAGACATGGTGGCGGCTGACACCGTTCAGCTCGTACTCCCGGAGACTGGTGTCTGCACCACGACATTCTCCGTAGAAGGTGGCGCGGGCACGGGATGCTGCGGTGGCCCCGCGCCGAGCAATGCCGATGCCTGCTGCCTCGCCGATGCAGTGGCAAAGGACGAAGGAAAATCCGGATGCGGCTGTGGGGCCGCAGCGTGAGTGCCTCGGCCACGGAAACGCTTCCATCGAATGAGGGTCTGCGTGCCACTATCCCGGTTCTCGGGGTAACGCAGATCCTCGCCTGGGGCTCATCCTACTATCTACTCGCGGTGCTTGCCAACCCGATCGCCAGCGACACGGGCTGGCCGCTGGCGTGGGTCGTTGGAGGCTTGTCGCTAGGCCTGCTCGTCGCTGGCATTGTCTCGCCGCGTGTCGGCGACAGTATCCAGCATCTCGGCGGCCGTCATGTCCTTGCGACGAGTGCTGTGTTTCTCGCTCTCGGATTGGTCGGTCTCGCGCTCTCGCCCAATCTGCCGATCTATATCTGCTCCTGGCTTGTGCTCGGCATCGGCATGGGTGCCGGCCTCTACGATGCTGCGTTCGCCACGCTCGGCCGGCTCTACGGCCAGCATGCGCGCACGGCAATCACGACGCTGACGCTGTTTGGCGGATTTGCCAGCACCGTCTGCTGGCCGCTTTCAGCCATGCTGGTTTCCGCGTTCGGCTGGCGAAATACCTGCTTGATCTATGCAGGCATTCATCTGGCGGTGCTATTACCGCTTTATATCTTCGCGCTTCCGAAGGAGGCGAAACGAGAAGCTGTACCTGCGGCGCACTCCGCGTTGCAGGATCGCGCAGCCGATATCAAGCAGCTCATCCCAACGGAATCGAAATCGCTGTTTGCCCTAATCGCGCTCGTCATCAGCATCAGTTCGATGATCTCCGCACTGCTGTCCGTCCATCTGCTGACAATTCTTCAGGCCCGAGACATCGCCCTTGCGGCGGCGGTGGCTCTCGGGGCGATTGTCGGACCGGCGCAGGTCGGCGCACGGGCGATCGAGATGATGGTAAGCCGATTTCATCATCCGATCTGGACGAAGCTCGCCTCGACCGTCTTCGTTGCGATAGGCGTCGGGCTCCTCTGGGCAGGCCTGCCGATCGTAGCGGCGGCGCTGATTTTCTACGGCGCAGGCATTGGCATCGAGTTGATCGCACGGGGCACGCTGCCGCTCGCGGTGTTTGGGGCGCGGGATTATCCCGCAATTATGGGCCGAATCGCCATGCCCAGCCTGATTGTGCAAGCCGCGTCGCCCTCAGTGGGAGCAATGCTCATTGATGGACTTGGTGCGAATGGTGCATTGGCCGCGGTGTTCGCGATCGCTATCGCAAACGTGCTTCTGGTTGGAGCATTGTTCGCATTGCTATCGCGGAAACCGGTCGCGTCGAGTTCTGGCAACTGAGTATGGGCATATTGGAAGTCTGGCGTCTCTACAGTCCACTCAGGGTCGCTTTTGCGCTTGCCCCGTGATGGCGATCTCATACCGCGGCAGAAAAAGTCACTTTTGGTCGTTCTCTTGATGAGCACTGATGACTGTAATGAGGCGAAACTCTCCGGCGCACGTCGGGCCGCCGACGGCGATAAGTGAGTGTCGAGCAGTCGTGAGCGCCTGAAGTTCTTCTGGGCATCTTGGGGCAGCCCCGGCCAGGGCCGGGGCCGTGCTCTATCTCGCCCGGCAACCGGGCTCGACCAAGCCAGCTCCGTTTCCACGCCGCTGGCTTGGCCCGTCCGGGTCACGATCACTCTGCCGAACGACACACTTCTCGTCGGGGTTGAACGGTTAGCCACGAAATTAGGACTGCAGCCCGCTCAGCCTGCTCCGCGTTTCATCGACTAGTTGCAAAGCCCGCTGCAATTGACCACGAAGCGCATCGAGATCCCTTGGCAAATCGTCCTCGCCTTTCAGAAGCGCCGGATCCAGGCACGTGCGAACCAGCATCTCAAGCGTCAAATCCCTGAAGGGCTCTTCGGCCCCCGCCACCTCAAGGGCCTCATCGCTTAGTCCCTCGGCATCGAAGGCAAGCCGGCCACAGGGCAACAGCATAACAGAAAGACGCGCACCTTTCAGGATCGTGCATTCAACCACCTCTGCCGGGAGCGAGAGCTTTAGCCAGATTTCACCGCCATCGAAGTTCCTCAGACCAGCAACATATCCATCCGAACCATCCATCGCGCGCTCAACATAGGCGCATAGCGTGATCGCATTGCCCATGCGCTTCCTCCATTCGTTCCGCCCAAGCAGACGGCGCATTCGCTTCTTCGGATTATCCTAAAATGGGATAATCCGGAAATGGGATTATTTCCTGAGGCCGCATTAAATCCAGGCTGGCCTCTTCCATGCGCGACACCCTGCGCTCGCCGCGGCAGATCGAGCTGCGCAAGCTGCTTCTTCGGCAGCGCACGGACCGTGGCCTCACCCAGACCGAGCTTGCAAAGCGTCTGGGGAAGCCGCAATCCTTCGTCGCCAAATATGAGGGCGGAGAGCGGCGTTTGAGCGTCATCGAATTTATCGAAATCGCCGAAGCACTCCAAGTCCGCCCCTCCGGTCTCCTCGACGAATTGCATGAGATTCTCAAATCCTCAGGACAGCAAGAGAGTTCGATCGACGCTAAAACAAATACGCACTGAGACACCGAGGTTCCGTCCGCTCATCTCGTCATGCCGCGCGAATATGCACAGCCAAATGCCTCGACCGGCAATTCGTAGGAGGCTTTCCGGCCGGATTTATCGCCGCATTAGCAAATCGCGTCATTATCCGCAAAGTGATTGTCGATAGGTTGGTTTCATCGCCGAGAGTGAGCTGTACACATTCGGGTCATGGCGCACTCGACCGCATTTCCCACGGCGCCGCGCGTCGACGCGCAGACAATATTCTGATCGCGTGTATACTATCGCTTCAGCTGAGCCGACGACATGTCTGCATGCAATATCTCAGCATCGTGAGGCGGAGTGCTGACGTGCATTTTCGAATGCGGAATGATCTGACGAGGAGATCAAGATAAAGAGACCGCGCTACACAGCGAGAAAGTCGTTGAAGGTCTAAGACTTAGCGCGACTCCATGTGAGGCTCAGTGGCGTGATCGTCAGTGATTGTCTTCCTGTACCAAAGGCCTATGGCGACTCCACCTTGATGTCTCGGCGGCTATGGCCACGTCGATGTCATTCATCGGCGATGGAGCAGAGCAATGGTGGACGACGATCTGGAACTCAAGCTCGGCCGGATTGGCGATGCTGGTCGCGGCCGATTGCAAAGTCACAGCACCAAAGCGCTCCGTATTGTCGGGCGTACCGGTGCACGCGCCTCGCGCAGGTACGGCCACCTCAAGCCGGGCAGCTTACGTCGCGGAACGGGCACCGGCCTGCGCGCCGCCAGCGGACTGATCGCCCCGGGTAGTCGGCGCGTCATCGTCAAGGCACGCTATGCGGTCATCAAAGCCGGCGATCTGGGGGCCGCTCGTGCACATATTCATTACATCCTCCGCGATGGTGTCACACGCGAGGGCGACGCCGGGCAGCTCTACATGGCGGGCGATGACCATGCTGACGCCGCCGCGTTCCTTCAGCGCTCGGAGAATGACCCGCATCAATTCCGATTCATCGTAGCCCCCGAGGATAGTGGAAGGATCACCGATCTGAAGCCGTTCATACGCGACCTGGTCGCGCAGATGGAGCATGATCTCGATGCGCATCTCGATTGGGTTGCCGTCGACCACTTCAATACCGGGCATCCCCACACCCATCTGGTGATCCGAGGTCGCGATCAACGAGGCCGTGAGCTGGTTATGGCCCGCGACTATATCGCCTACGGCATCCGTGCGCGTGCCCAGGCGCTGGTTACCCTAGAACTCGGTCCCGAAACCGAGATCGAGCGCCTGCGGAAACTGACCAATGAAGTCGAACAGGAGCGCTTGACACGTCTTGACCGCAAGATCGTCGGACGGGCGGCGGATGATATTCTCGCCGTCACGGCCGCGCATGCCTCCGACCCGCAGCAGCAGAGCTTGCAGATCGGCCGTCTGCAGACCTTGGAGGGGCTCGGCCTTGCCAGCGAGTTGCAGCCGGGCGTCTGGCGTCTTGATCCGAAGCTCGAGCCCAAGCTGCGCGCCCTTGGTGAGCGCGCCGACACCTTCAAGATGATGCAACGCGCCTTGCGGCAAGCACGAATTGAGCGTGGTGCCGCAGACCTTGCCGTTTTCGAGCGCGGCACGCGCAAGGCTCCCCTCATTGGTAAGATCGCCGGCGTCGGCATGGTCGACGAGATTACCGACCGCAGTTGGGTGGTGATCGATGCAGTTGATGGCCGTGCTCATTACGCCGAGCTTGGGCGGCTCACGCCTTCCGAAGTACCATCCCGCGGCATGATCGTTTCGCTCACTAGCAATCGTCTGAAGGACAAGCCGACAGCAAGGCCGCGCCTCGAAATGCTGTCGACCGTAAAGCTGAGCCAGCTCCCGGCCTATGATGACCCGACCTGGTTGGACCGCGCGCATTTGGGCGGTCAACCGGTCCAGGAAAGCTCGCGTGGGTTTGCGGCCGAACTCAAAAATGCACTCGCGGATCGGGCCGAGTGGCTGGTTCGCGAAGGGCTCGCTCGCAGAATGCCGGCGGGTGAGATCGCGATCAAACCGCAACTGCTCGCTGCTTTACGTCAGCGTGAAAACCGGCGATTGGCTGCCACGCTGTCCAAAGAGCTTGGGGCCGCCTACCTGCCACAAGAAGCGGGCACACGGATCGTTGGGATTTACGAAAGATCGATTTCAACCCCAACCGGTCGTCTGGCGATCATCCGCCAGGAGGACACGTTCACCCTTGCGCCATGGCGCCCATCGCTCGAGCCATTACGGGGCCGTGCCGTGCTGGGCATTGTTACGCCGAGCCGCGTCAACTGGTCAGTCGACCGCGGCCGAGGCCTACCGGGACAAGCATGATCAAATTCGGAAGCGTGATTGGCGTGCCAGTCGCTAGGACAACCGATGGTATTCGACTCTATGCGGCAGAGTCTTGGAACCGCCCTTGAAGCCGGGCAGTTGCGAAACTTGACTATATCGAAACGCGAATCCGAGGCGCTGAAAATGGCGGCGCGAACGCCGCCAAATCGTAAGGCGTTGACTCAGCCTGTCGGGTGCGGCTGGAAGATATTTGGAATAGTATTGCTCAGCGTTTCCAGCGCTTCACCTGCCTGGGACGCAAGCTTCTGAATTACGCCGAGTTGCTCGGTGAGAAGCTTTGCCTCCGGTAGAGCCTTGAGGCTCTCAAGAGCCGCCACAACTGCCTCAAACAGGATCTGGGTTTCATAAATCAGCGTGGTGATCTCCACGCGCATATTGCCCTCGCCATTAGGCGGGGTATTCTCATTCTCAGCCATGCTTACCTCCACAACAGGTTGGCTGGTCAGGTCCGGCGACGGTGTTACGAGCACCTCGTCGGGCCGTTCTAGTTTGCAGCAAAGCGATTCTACCATATGGTAGCGAAATCGATACCGCAGCTTGATGATGCGGCCTGAAATTCGACATGTCAACTCGATTTCGATACACAATGACGATAATTACTCCTGAGCAATATCGTATGGCGCGTGCCGCACTAAAATTGAGCGTCCGCGACGTGGCTACCATGGCCGACGTCTCGACAAACACGCTGACACGACTTGAAAACGGCGAAGAGTTAAAACCGCGCACTTTAGAAGCCATCCGGAATGCGCTGGAAAAGGCCGGTGTCGAATTCACGAATGGAGATCGACCAGGCGTGCGGATGAAAAGATCCTCCTAGGGAATCTCTGAACAACTCTGCCGATGATACAGACTGTTCGCGTGATTCGAGGGGATGCGACGAGCCAGTTCAGCTTTGCGACGCTTGACTATGCGTGCAAGAAGAAGCGCACCAAGCGTGCATTGTCCTGGCCGAAATGGCGGCGGTGGTGCTGTGGGTGCGGTTGGAAGCGGTGATTGCGCCGCATTATCCCAAGGCAGGGCCGAGCAATGAGCGGTGTGCCTAACCTCTTGCCGTGATGCTGGAGATTTATTGCCCGCAGCAGCAGTATGGACTCTCCGATCCCGGCGCCGAGGAGGCGCCCTACTACATCTGTTCGATGCGGTTCACAGCGTTCGCCGGCTAGGAGCTTGGGCGCGACCCCATCCCGGACGAGACGCTCTGTTGTTATTTGTCGAGAATACAACATAGCACGAAAAGTTGTTGGTGCGTGGTCGAGTCAAGTTGCAAGGACTTCATGGCCTCGGACAATCTTGTCATATTAGCTGTCTGGTGAACTGGGACTTGGGAACTGTCGAAAGGGGGGGTGCGCTGTTCGAAGGTATGCTTGTTAAATTGCCCGGTCGACGGGGCATCGGAAAATTAACGTCTTTCACAGGCGGCCGATGTGCGGTGTCGGTCTTTCATTCCATGCTGCGCTCCGAACAGATCGAGTTCTCAATCGAGAAGTTAACTCGCGCCTACCTAAGCCGGCAGACACGCGTTTACGTCGAGCAGAATGGCAGTTTCCAAGTAGGGCGCGTTATCGATTATTTCATTCGCGACGATGGCCTTGTTGATTACGAGGTACGCTTCCCGAATGGGCGCCATGCCGATTTCTCCGAAACAAGGCTTTTCCTACGTGCCTGGAGCGCGCCTGAAGACCCGGCTGAGGTGCTTGCCATAGGTGCCGGGGAAAGCCAGTACCTGTACGATCGGCGTAACTCCGCTATTTCTGCGCTGCTTTCACTGCGAAGTGCAGCTCGAGGCTTGACCGCCCTAGCGTCGGCGGGTGTTGAACTTGTCACCTACCAGGTCGCTGCGGTTCGCCGCGTCCTAACCGATCCTATCCAACGCTACTTACTCGCGGACGAAGTAGGACTTGGAAAAACGATCGAGGCCGGGCTTATTGTTCGTCAGCACCTAATCGACAAACCAGACACAGCAGTGCTGATCGCTGTGCCGTCGCATCTGCGGCAGCAGTGGCGCACTGAATTGGAAACGAAGCTCCGGCTCGACCAGTTCGGCAAGCGCTTGGAATATGTTAGCCATGCCGACTTGGGCCAGGTAACACAGGTTCCTGATATCCTCGTTGTGGACGAAGCTCATCACGTCGTCGGGATAGACGGCGGTCCGCTTGCCGCGTCAGCCATCAGGTTGCGTGAACTGGCTGCCCAGGCTCCTGTGCTGCTGCTTCTCTCAGCAACCCCGGCGCTCGGCGACGAGGCTCGATTCCTGGCGCTTCTCAATCTGCTCGATCCACTGACTCACTCGCTCGATGATGTAGAAAGCTTTCGTGCGAAGCTTGAGCAACGGCGTGAGTTCGGTCGTATCCTGTTAAGCCTCGATCCGGACAATCCTGGGCTCGTACTTCGCCAACGCGGCGCCGAATTGCAACGCCTCTTTCCTGATGATCCCATTGTCTCGGAGTTGGCCCCATGCCTCGCGGCAGCTACTCGCGAGGCTCCGGAAGCTGTCCCTTCACTTTGTACAACGCTTAAGGAACATATCGCCGATACCTATCGTATCCATCAGCGGCTAATCCGCTCGCGCCGCGCCGACGCCGCGGGCTGGGAGTTCATGCCGCGCGGGCCAAAGGTCGAGAATGAGCCAAACCTTTCACACGTCAAATTCGAGACTAATCCGCATGAAACACATAGGCTGTTCGCAGTGTTGGAAGATTGGCGCTATTCGGCCATCGAGGCAGGTGGCAGTGACGAAAAGTTGCTCAATCGTCTTGCCGCTCGCTATGCGCTCTTTCTATCAGCGCTTAGCGTCTCACCAAGCCATCTTGCCCGAGAACTTAGGCAGACAGAGGTTCTCTTTGACGATGAACCCGAGTTCCTCGCAAGCCTGACGCCCAATCCCGACGAGCGGGAGGCTGAGCCCCGAATCGAGCTGATGGTTGACAGCACGAAACGGCTCATCAAGACTTCTCCGTAAAGAAGGGCCACATCCGAAGATCGTTGTCTTCTCTTCTTCGACCGGCGTCGCGACCGCATTCTTCGAGGCGCTGAAGGAGCATATCGACGACGCGCCTGCCTTTCTCCTTACCTACGCTAGAGAGAACGAAGATCCCCACGCAGTGGCAAATTTCGTCGCGTCGGATCTGCCAAGTCTGCTAGTCACCGACCGATGCGGTGAAGAGGGCCTCAATCTTGCTTGCGCCGACGCGATCGTCCATCTCGATCTTCCATTTTCCGCAGCACGACTTGAGCAACGAATTGGTAGGCTCGATCGCTTTGGGAGGCGCCAGAACCTGATCCGCCACCGCATTCTGCTACCATCCGATGAAGACGGAAATCCATGGGCCGCGTGGTTCGATTTTCTCGCGCGCGGACTTCTAATTTTCAATCAGTCCATCAGTGATGTGCAGTTTTTGCTGGAGGGTTTCGAAGCCGAAGCGTTCCGGACGCTGCTGTTGAACGGCCCCGACGCGTTGGCGGCGTTCACCAACGAGATGCGGGAGCGGATTCGGGAAGAGCGCCGGTCTCAGGACGAGCAATTTGCACTCGATCAGATTGCGCTCGCCGAAGAGCCAGTTGAAGATTTCATTAACTTGCTCGAAGATGCCGAATCGGATGAGCCGCAGCTCGAACGTGACGTACACCAATGGTTGATCGGTGTACTTCAGTTCAAAAGGCTCTCATCTGCCCGACCCAATGAAGACCCCTTCAAGTTAAGCATCAGCCAAGGCGCGCTTGTGCCGCGCGAGCCTTGGCTGATGGAGTTCGAAGTCGATGGCAATGAGCGCCTTACTTGGCGCCGGAGGATCGCCACGCGTGATCCTGCCGTGACATTGCTGCGGCCCGGCACGCCGCTCGTCGATATCATCGAACGGTTCACGCGTTGGGACGATCGAGGCACAGCCTTCGCGACCTGGCGAGTAGCTCCCGAATTTGTCGCCGATCTTTGGATCGGTTTTCGGCTCTCCTTTATCATCGAGCCCGACATTCAATTATCCGATTTGCTCGCGCCCACACGTGAGGAGTTAGCAGCATTCAGGCGTGCACAGGTTTATCTTCCCTCCCAAGGCCATCAGCTAGTGATCGATATCAACGGCGAGGAAGTGACAGACCCTAAGCTTTTGGATGTGCTCGGGCGCCCTTATCGGAGCGTCGAGGATGGCGGTCGCGACACCAATCTCTCTAGCCGGCTTCAGCTTCTGGAACAAGTCATTGACCTCACGTCATTCAGCGAACGGTGCCGCGCCATTCGCGACAAAGCGCGTGAGATAGTGCGCACGCGCCCCGAGCCGCAAACGAGAATCACGTCGGCCGTGGCATCAGCACGTGCCGATCTCGAACGACGCCGGAATAGGCTACTGCGACGCCAGTCGGCTGGTGATGCCATGGCGCGCTCGGACATCGCTCTCCTAGAAATGATCCTGCCGAGTTCTCGCTACGCCCTCGGTGCGGCTTGAAGCTATGGGCGCGTTCGTGGTTACAAGGCAGCGGCCTCAGCGGGGCTCCAATGACTGAGCTTGAAGGGCATGGGGCGTTCGAAGCGATGCGGGCGCTCCTGGGCGACACGGAAGCGGCAGACGCTTGGTCTGCGAGTTCACCTGCCATCGATCGACTCCGTGCCGCGCTTGCAGAACAACCATCGCGCGCGAGCCCGCTCGACCTTGCCGTCCTATTAAGGCAAGCGCTCAGGCACGAGCATGCTCGGCGATCCTATGCCGTTTCTCCAACGATTCGCCTTCGTCACCCTCGGCTGACCGCTTTTAGCCACTGGGAGCGGGTGGGACTGCGAGCAAACCGTTCAGGCGATAGCCTCTCGATCACCGCCCAGCCGTGGTCGCCGGAGTGGTTGGGGCAAGCGAGTGAGGGGGTCGATGGCTATGCAACTTCCGAGCACGTATTGCGAGATTTTACTGGCCCTGGAACAACCGGCGATCCCTGTCTCAAGTCCATCAACCGCACAGCATATCGCAGCCCGGGACAGCGAGCCGCGGTTCGGGCAGCGCTGTGCACGCCCGCCGGTGGCACCCTCGTCATCGCGCTGCCGACGGGAGAGGGCAAGAGCATGGTCTTCCAGCTTGTCCAAAGCGTCGGTTTTGTGGGCGCGCAGCCGGAGGCACGGGGCATCGCACTCGTTATTATTCCGACGGTCGCCCTCGGCATAAATCACGAGCAGGAAGCCGTTCGGGTTTGTGGACTCGAGCGGCCGCTTGCTTTCCGGGGCGGCGATGACGTTCAGAATGCCGTCATCGCCGAGCGCATCGCAGATGGAACGCTTGGCCTTTGCTTTGCGTCGCCTGAAGCCGCCTGCGGCCGCTTGCGGTCGTCGCTACGAACTGCGGCGGAGCATGGTCATCTTCGCGCGCTGGTGATCGACGAAGCGCATCTCGTTGACCAATGGGGAACTGGCTTCCGCACCGAGTTTCAGGAACTGAGTGGCCTTCGGCGTGAACTGATCGCCGCCGCACGGCCCGATCAGCGAATGCGCACCTTGCTTCTCTCAGCAACACTGACTGAAACCTCACTCGAGACCCTCCGCGCTCTATTCGGGACCGATGGTCCTTTCGAAAGCATAGCAGCTGTGCAGCTTCGTCCTGAGCCGGATTATTGGATCGCTCCGGCGACACCTAGAGCATCGGACTTTTAATCGGACGCATATCCGGCAGCTTGCAGATAATTCCAACATTCTTCGGGGCTGAACAGGTCGCAGATATCGCCAATGGCTCGCCATAGGGCGTCGAAGGTCCTGGCGGCGGCGGCGCGCAGATGTGCCTTGAGCTTGGCGAAGGCCATCTCGATCGGATTGAGGTCTGGAGAGTAGGGCGGCAAGAAGAGGAACCAGGCGCCTCGGCGCTTCAGGCATTCGGCGGCTTTGGCGCTCTTGTGGACGGCGAGGTTGTCGAGAATGACCACATCGCCCGGCGACAGGGTCGGAGCGAGTTGGGTTTCGACCCAAAGATCGAAGGATGCCCGATCGATCGCCTTGTCGATCACCCACGGCGCTGTCAGCTCATTGCAGCGAAGGCCAGCGATAAAGGTTTGGGTTCCCCAATGGCCGAAGGGTGCATCGGCGCGCAGCCGCTCACCACAAGGAGAGCGGCCTCGAAGCCTCACCATCTTCGTGTTGACAGAGGTCTCATCGATAAAGACGAGACGATGCGGCTCGAGACACATTCTGGGCTGGCGGCGATCGATCCAGAGACGGCGTTCAGCCTTGACATCGGCGCGTGCGCATTCCGACGCCATCAGCGTTTTTTTTATAAGTAAAGCCGCGCCGGCAGAGAAAGCGCGACAAACTCGCCGGCTCAGCGCATACACCACGCTCGGCTTGCAGCCTTGCGCTCAACTCCGGCATGGTCATGTCAGGCTTTGCTTCGACCGCCTCGATAAGAAAGGCCTCATGGGCAGCAAGCTTGCCTTTGCCCGGTGGCCGGCCCTGCTGCCCAGGCAGGATCGAACCCAAGGCCCTCACACGCTGCATCAGCTTGATCGAGAAGCTGCCGCTGACACCGAAATGCCGCGAAGCCGCGCGGCGCGAATGCCCCGCCCCGACAAAAGCGGCAACACGCTCCCGCAAATCCGAGGAATAGCTCTTGCCCATGATCCACCTCCTGACATGGTGAATCACAGTTCGCTTAAAAGTGGAATCCTGATTCCGCTTTTAGGTCCGGCGCTCTAATGAGAACGAACGTATCGCGCGGGTACTCGAGGCGCTGCACCACACACCACGCCCCACAGTTCTCTATGTGACACAGGTCGAAGATGCTGATGCCTGGCATCGCCGCCTTCTCCGCGCGGGCTTCAGGCGGATAGCCAAGCTCCATGGCAGGTCAGATCGCCAGGAACGCGAGCGAGTCGTGGACTCCTGGCGTCAAGGCCAGCTCGATGTCGTGGTTGGCACTTCGGCCTTTGGGCTCGGGATCGACTACCCTCACGCGCGCACAGTTATTCATGCCTGCGTGCCCGAGACACTCGATCGCTTCTACCAGGAGGTAGGGCGCGGCGGTCGCGATGGTTGCGTCTCGCTATCGCTTATCGTCCCGACTGAGCGCGACTTTGGCTTGGCCGAACAGATCAACCAGCAAAAAGTGATAGGAATCGACCGAGGCCTACACCGCTGGACGGCCATGTTCAATAAGAAATGGAAACTCGACACGGGCCGCTGGGCGCTGCGTATCGATGGGCGCCCCGGCAATGCCGAGAAGGATATCGATATGTTCGGTGAGGCGAACACCGATTGGAATCTACGAACTCTGGCGCTGATGGCTCGCGCTGGACTCATCCGGATGCTCGGCACACCATATCCCCGGATCGAAAAAATAGGCGATTGGCTTGAAATCGAAATCCTTGACGAAGGGCATCTCGACGAGGTGGTCTGGAAGGAACGCCTCGGGCCGGTCCGCGAGGAAGTGTGGAGGGCAAATGAGCGCAACCTGGCGCTGATGCGGCGCTATTTGCGAGACGATTGCTGCCCGGCCAATGTTTTCGAGGATCTCTACGGCGCGAATCGACTCGGGCGTCTGTGCAGTCGGTGCAGTCGCTGCCGGGCGAACCCCGGTCAACTTCACAAGCCCGTATCCGTCAGCGAGCCGCGCTCGCCTTGGCACCCACCGCTCACACCTTCCCTGGTTCGCCTACTCGGCCACGACGGCCGTCTTCTGGTCACCTATGATCCGGACGACCTGCCTCGGAACGCCTCGCGTCGTCTAGCGGAGAGCTTCCGACGTCTGCAGCAAGCCGGCGTGTCCAAGCTGCTGCTCCTGGGCGAGCAGCCCTTCGATATGAAGCGCGTGCTGGAATTCGCAGAGAGAGTCCCATTCTTCGTGAGCAAAGTATCGGCGCTTGTCTACTCCCGCCAGCCCAAAGGGCCCGAAATTGTGATGGTAACAGGAAAGTTTGTGCTGGAGCCCGTGAACCTTGCGCCTAGACCTGAGACGCCGCGTATCTTCATCGCTCCCAAAGACTATCTCGCACCCGACGGGCGTCGCTTACGCGACGTGTTTGCTAGCAGGATTCTGACCCTCCATGAGCTCCACGCAAAGGTTGCCGAATGAGCATTATCACCACCGCGCAGGCTGTTCCCAGTCGCCTTTACAGCCTTTATGTGTCGCTTGTCGACAATCCAAACGGTGTAGTGCGGGAGCGTCTGGAGGGTTGGTCTACGCCGCCGTCGCTCCGCTCCCGGGGGGGCAGCGACGAGGATAGCGACACGGCGACAACATTG
Organism: uncultured Alphaproteobacteria bacterium; assembly: GCA_963798805.1. GTDB lineage: Bacteria > Pseudomonadota > Alphaproteobacteria > Rhizobiales > Rhodomicrobiaceae > CAVZCK01. The sequence continues at coordinate 33,698 of CAWCVC010000004.1, read as the reverse complement.
TTCACCAACACGTTGGCCGAGGCGAAGAAGCTAGGGCTCATCGAAGAGATTGACGACAGGCTCAGGGTCCCGGGCGAAGCACGCGAGGGTGGCGGCCGAAAAAACGGCATATGAGGAGCGGTTTCGCGCCCACCTTCTCAGAACTCTCTTCGACCCAGCGCGTGCAGCAGAGAGCCAGCAAGCAGGCTTCATGCTTGCTTTGGCTTGGTTCCTGACGCTTAGCCCCTTAGAGCCGATCGGTTTTGCGACCCCACCGCAGAACTTGCTGCGTTCCACCTTGGGCGAGGAGTATGACCGCACCGAGTTGACCAACCTCAACCGCTACCAAAACTTTCTCTATTGGGCCCGTTACCTCGAATTTGCGACCCTGCTCGGAACGCACGATCAGGACGACGGTAAGGACGCCCGTCGCGCGGTTCCGGATCCTTGCGGCGCCATTGCCTCAGCGCTCCCGACAATATTCTCCTCGGTCACCGAACTGTCCGGCGACGCCTTCATGAGCAAACTCGCGGGCATCTTCCCGGTGCTCGAAGGTGGGTCGGCGCGGCAGGAAATCGAGGCAATGAACGGGGCGTCACCTTACCAGAGTGAACGCCGTCTTTCACCTGCGACCAGCATCGCGCTACAGCGGCTCGCCGATCGCCAGCAGATCGAAATGATCAGCCGGGCCGATGCGCCCCCGTTGCTACTCGACTTCGGGGTGAGAACTGAGCGCATAACTCATATAGTTAGAAAGGCTCCGGTATAATGCGCAAATATCTCTGCTGGGACCCGAAAGAAGCCCGCCGCGTCATCAATCCATTCGCTGAACATATCCCTGATAGTTTATTCCGGGCAGTTCACAGCGACTGGGCGCTCCAGGTCAGCGCCCCGATGGGGAAATCCTTCCAGGAGATCAGTGGGGCATCTTACGAACAGATGACGCCAGCTGTATTCCTCGAAGATTTTCTGCGTGAGGATCGGCCGCACGTTCTCGCTGCGATCCTCGGCTCGACGGGTTCTGGCAAGTCACACCTTGTCCACTGGATGCGCCTCAACATGAGGCCCGACGAGAAGCGTATGGTGCTAGTCGTCAAGAAGTCGGGGACAAGCCTTCGCACCATCGTCAAGATGATCATCCATCAGTTGCCGGCTTCCGAGCAACAAGGCTTTCTCGACATTCTCAATCGTGCCGGTGAGAGTACGGCTACTCGCGACGGGCAGAAACAACAGCTTCTCAATGACCTCGCATTCGCGATCCGTGAGGAGTATGTTCCCGAAGAAGCAGATGAGCTTGAGGCAGAGCTAGTCAAGCAACTGCCGCACCTATTTCAAGATCCTCATATGCGGCAGGAGCATTTCCTGCGCGATGGCACGATCATTGCCGACATCGTTGACCATATCTTCGCGGCTTCCAATGCCAAGGATCGGCCCGATAGACGCCGCCAGTTCGTCGAGCAAGACTTGCCGCTGGGTGGTTTTGATTTCGTCCATGCATCGAAACATGCCCGCGATGCGATGCACGTCATCGAGCTTGAGCCGGGCGTGTCCCAACCACTTGCGGTCCAGATCATCAACCGCAACCTCGACAAGGCGGTGGCGCGCACATTGAGCTTCTCGGGTGACCGCGTCGAGGAACTGATGGCGCGGTTACGGGCGCATCTGAAGAGTCAACGCAAGGAGTTGGTTCTTCTGGTTGAGGAGTTTGCACGCCTCCAGGGCATCGACCGCGCACTTCTCCAGGCGATTACGGCACATGGAGACGACGATCAATGCAAGATCCGCTCGGCGATAGCTGTCACCACGGGTTTCTTCGAGAGTGTCGCCGAAACCGCTTATATGCGGACGACCCACATCATCGATATGGACCGATCTGCGGGACGGGCAGACGGCAGTCGCGTGACTGCCACCTCCTTGAGCACGTTCGCCTCGCGTTACCTGAATGCCGCTCGGTTGGGACTCGAGCGGATCGAGCAGTGGAGCGATACAGCGGAACCTGGGGAGCATGCGCCGTCAAAGTGCAAAAGCTGCCCTCACAACAGCGGATGTCATCAGACGTTCGGGGCCATCGATGGTTACGGCCTCTACCCCTTCACTCGGACAGCGCTTTGGAATGCGGCGAGTTGAGCGGACCTTGCAATGCCGGAGGGCCTCAATCCGCGAATTCTTCAAAACAGCGTGCTGGTCGAGGTACTCGACACCTATGCGAGCTCGATCCAGGCCGGGGAATTTCCGCCCTATCGTCTTCTCGAGAAGCTTGAAGCCCCTCGCGCTCCCAACCCGCCGCGCACCCTCAACCTCGCCGCTCGCAATCGGCTCAAGAGCGCCAATCCACAGGCAGAGGAACGGTGGATTGCTGCGCTCGAGCTCTATGACGGGTCGGGCAAGATCGAGAATCTACCGGCCGAATTGCGGGATACTTTCTCGATCCCGGAGATACCCGGTGTCGGTACTGCGGCGGAAGGTAATACAGAACTTGCCGACGAGCGAGTTCCTCAGCCGAAAGCGAAGGCAGCTAGTCGTGAAGACGTTGCGATCGAGGCTTGGATCAAGGGCAGCGGTCTCGATCAAACGGTTGCGACAACTTTGCGGAACTTGACCTTCATCGCCGTCGCGGATGCGATCGATTGGGACATGCTGGGGCTCGAGCGTAGTTCGTTCGTTGGCAAGACGGGCAAAGCGTTCCAGACGAACAGCGTCAGTTTTGATCGTCAGACAACGCAAATCCAAACCCATCTACCGGTTCAGCTCCGCATACCCGGCCCACATGCCGATCCAATTCGGACCGGTGCCGCGCTTCAAGGCCTGATCCGAGCGAGTAAAGCGGGCTTCCGCTGGGATTTCGAGGGGGGCGATCGCATGCTTACGGCCTTTCTCGATTGCGTAGATGCCTGGGCGAAGGAGGTCGAGAGACAGCTTCGAGCGCTGTGCGGCCCCTCCCCCGAATGGTCTCAGTCCATGGCCGCCCTGCAGTTGCTGTACATCGGCGCCGCAATTGGGAACAAGATCAAGCCGGAAGCGCGAATTGCCGAAATGATCGACGGCGCTTTCAGCGCTTGGCCGCTCGAAAGTCAGGCGAGTGCACCCGAACTCAAGGCCATTTATGACAAGCTCCTGAAGTATCGTGACAAGCTCAGCGCGATTGCGCGCGCGCAAATTTCGAGCATGAAAGGCGGGCGCGTAGGCGCGATGCTCAACCCCGACCGCTTCATCGCGGGCGTCCGTGCGTTTCGGCATGCGAAGTGGCGGCTGACGCTGACGCCATCCGGTGATGAAAGGCATTCGGAGTTCCTGGCACTTTCAAAACTCTACAAGGAGGTGCAGGCAGCGCTTGAGACTGGGGCGGTCGCTGAGTGGAATGCTAGGCGTCAGTGGCTGTCCGACCTGGAAGAAGCGTTCGGCGCGGGGGCGACTCGTGCGACAATCATCACCACTCTGTCAAAGGCACACGAGGCAGCAGACCAGGCTGGTATTGCAGTCGGTGGAACGTCGAGGCCGCTTGCCGAGGCTCTGGAACGCTTCCAGTCTGTTCAGTTTGACGATGCGATCGCGGCTGCGCGGGCAATCTCCAAGGTAGAGGATCCGCTCTCGGCATTGCCACACTTCGGCCGAGGACGGCGGGCTGCGGTTATCGCTGGCGACGAACTCAGGCAATTGGCAACAACATTCCTGGATGCCGTCGACCGAAATCTAAGTGCTTTTAGTGCCGACCATGGTGCTCAGCACGCGGCAACGGCCGCAAGTATCGAAAGGATTGACCGCGCCCTCGAGCGGATCGAGGCGGATTTAGGGGCTATGATGTTGGAGATTGAGGAGGCCGCCCATGCTGCTTGAGCGCGCGGCCGGACTCTCCACAAGAATCGCCCAATATAATCAACTAAAGGGTACAGCCGAAGAAGCGGCCTTCTTCGAGACTCGGGCAACCCAGTTCAGCAAAATCGCAACTCAGTTCGAGCGCACGCGCGATCTGCTTGGAAGACTTCGGAGCGCTGGCGTGCCTGTTGCGTTTGTGCCTATCGAGGGTGCAACGCTCGCTGAGCGTGCGCGCACTCTTCGGGCCGCAGTTCAGGCCAACCCGCATGTCCTTACTGATCCGCCTTTCGATCTCAAACATAAGTTCACCGCGCGACTTATCGCCATTCATGACGCTGCTGAAAAGGCGATGCTGGAATCATGGCGCGCGTACACTAGTGCCCACAGCGATGGATATTCGGAAGAGATATTGAAGGCCTTAGCTGCCATTCCACAGTTCAAGCCAATCATCGCGCGGATGCGCCAGTACAGGTCGGAGATCGCAACACTCGCCTCGACGATCCCGGCGGATCCACAAGCGAGCGTTTTGCGGCTGAAGGAGTTCGTCGCCGCCCATCGATCCGCGTGGGAGGAATTGACAGCCGACGGCGTCCCGGACTCGGTGATCAGGTTCCTGAAAGTTTGCGCCGCCGAAGGGGCTCCGCTCGACAGCTTAACTGACGAGGTGCATAACTGGCTCACTCAGCGCAATCTCCTTGGCGCCTTCCGAATCCGAATTTGACCATGCCGATGGAACCTACATCGAAGGCCCTCCAGTTGCTCGATCGCATCGAGGCGACTGAGATGCGGTCGCTGGAATGGGGCTACACGGAGGGCTCGCTCAGCGAGGATGAAACATTCGGCCTGGCCGATCAAATCAGCGGCGACGGCCGAGGCTACGATCTTGTCGAAGAACTGATCGAAGCAAAGCTGATCTTCGAAATCAGGTCGGTGGACGGCGGCGTCCGGATTCGATCACGCTTTGCAGAGATGATGCGGTTGCTGGTCGCCTCGCGTCAGTTGTTCTCCAACAAGCCTTGGCAGAGCGCACCCCGTCTGGTCGCCGATTTCAGGGTCGACCGCCGACCGCGCCGCTTCCCCCGCCGCGATCGTATCCCCGCCGACATAGTCACCGACGCAAGTGCAATCATTGTACCGACCGCAGTGCGTAAGGCGCTTTGGGACGCGCTCACTTCTCGCCCGGGGATGAAGTTTGCAGCCTTTCAGGAGCGCGCACTGCTCCGACTTGCAGAGCCCGGCCCCGACGGTGGCACGATAGTGACCGCCGGTACCGGCAGTGGCAAGACGATTGGGTTCTACCTCCCCGCGATGATAAGGATTGGTGAAGCCATTTCGGCCACCCATTTCGTCAAAGCGATTGCGATCTACCCGCGCATTGAATTGCTGAAAGACCAGTTCGCCGAAGCGTACCGCATGGCTCGTGGGATTGATGCGCCACTCCGTGAACACGGCCGGAGAGCGCTCCGTATAGGTGCGCTGTTCAAGGGAACGCCGAGATCGGCGAACCGAGACGAGCTTGTCCGGCGTGAATGGCGTTCGCGAGGCCCGGATTTTGTATGCCCGTGGCTCCGCTGTCCAACATGCGACGCCGACCTTGCGTGGCGCGCCACAGACCTAGAAACTGCGCGCGAGCGGCTCACTTGCATTCGTCCTGGATGTGGCGAGGTCATCTCCGATGACCATTTGCTGCTCACGCGGCAACGAATACAGGAGGAGCCACCAGACATCCTATTTACGACAACCGAAATCCTGAACCAACGTCTTTCCGATCAATGGATGCGAGGGCTCTTCGGCGTTGGAACCGCTTCGAAAAGAAAGCCCATTTTTGCACTGCTCGACGAGGTCCACACCTACGAAGGCACAGCCGGTGCACAGGTGGCGCTAACGCTCCGCCGCTGGCGTCATCTTCTCGGTGTCCCGATCCATTGGGCTGGTCTTTCGGCCACGCTTGGCGACGCGACACGCTTCTTCGCCGACTTGACCGGTGCGGCCCCGGACCAAGTCGTCGAGATCACACCCGCAGCGGACGAGTATGAGGAAGAAGGAGCCGAATATCAAATTCTGCTTCGCGGCGACCCTACATCGCGCGCTTCGCTGCTCTCGACGACAATTCAATCATCGATGCTGTTGCCACGCACCCTCGATCCACCTGGCCAGCCAGTCTCGATGGGCGCTTTCGGCAGTCGGGCTTTCCTTTTCACCGACGATCTCGACGTCACCAACCGTCTCTATGATGATCTCAAGGATGCTGAAGCTTATACTATCTTCGGCAAAGCCGATCAGCAGCGCGATCCGCTTGCCAACTTGAGAAGTGCAGGCCCTGACGCTGCTCTACGCGACCTCGAAGGTCAACGCTGGAAACTATGCGAAGAAATTGGCCACCCGCTCAATCGCCGTCTAGTGGTTGGTCGTACCACATCGCAGGACGCGGGGGTCAACCAGAGCGCCAACATCGTCGTCGCGACCGCCGCCCTCGAGGTCGGATTTAACGATCCTGAGGTTGGTGCCGTCATCCAACACAAGGCGCCGCGCGGAATGGCGTCTTTCCTGCAACGCAAGGGCCGTGCGGGACGGGATCGGCGGATGCGCCCCATCACGCTTACCGTGCTTTCCGATTATGGACGTGACCGCAGCTTCTATCAGGCCTACGAGCACCTGTTCGATCCAACGCTCGAACCGCAGCACCTCCCTATTCATAACCCCTATGTCCTGAAGATCCAGGCTGTCTTTGCATTGATCGATTGGCTAGCTGCCCGGACTGCTGGATTCGAGAAGAGCTGGTTCTGGAATTTTCTGAGCCGGCCAGTGCCAAATCCGTCGGCACCGGAAAAGTTGGTCATTGAGGCCGCGAAAAAACTGCTGACCCAAGTTATCCAGGGTGACGAGGCAGCGCTATGCAACTTGCGAACCTATCTTGAAGGTGCACTCGCGCTCGATACACAAACGGTCGACATGCTTTTATGGGAAGCGCCCCGCTCGCTCCTCTTGGAAGCAGTCCCGACCCTCGTCCGCCGTCTATTCCGACATTGGCAACTCGCTTTCCCAGATGGCGCGCGCGAATTTGATCTCCAGATCGATTACCACCCGCTACCTGACTTTGTGCCGCGGACCCTCTTTAGCGACCTGAACCTTCCTGAAGTCCGGGTCATCATTCCGCCTGCCACTGTTCACTACGAGGAGCGGGTTGAGATGGTGCCGATATTGCAAGCTCTCAATCAGCTGGCGCCTGGGCGTGTGACACGGCGTTTCGCCTTTGAACGAGGAGGATTGTCGCACTGGGTGCCGGTTGACCCGTCAATGCCCATCCAACAGCTACGCATCAGCGATTATGCTGAGGAGAATGAGTTTGTCGGCAGCTTCCTAGCGCGCTGCAATGATGACGCAGAGGAAGATCCGCTGCTCGTCTTCAGGCCATGGCAAGTGCGCCTTCAGCGCGCTGCGCGCACCGACGCACTCCCCAGCAGCAATGCGCACCTGAGTTGGCGGACTGATATCGAGCCGAACGGAGATCCTCTGATTGTACGCGTGCCGCCCCGGACGCGATGGCACACGTATGTTAAGGCGGTCGGCTTCCACCTGCACCGGTTTCGGGCGAGCGTCAGCGTCAGGCGCTTCGCTCCGACCGTGAATGCGAATATCCGCACGCTTCAGGACGACTTTCCAGTCACGCTTCATTTCAGGAGCGATGACGGTCGGCGTGCGGCGCTCGGCTTCGAGCTGGGAGTTCGACGGTTTCTATATTGATCTTGAGCTTCCGGCCGCGGGCCGTCTCATCGAGAGTGGGCTGCCGCCGCGGCTCTTGGCGAGCAGCAAGCTGGCTCATGCGCGTGACCGGTTTCTGACGGACACCTCGCTGCCTGAAGATTTGAACAGCTTTCAGCGCGACTGGCTCTTCCAGATTCTTGTCTCGGCGCTCCTGTCCGACGCCGTAGCGAGCAGCCGATCCATTGGCGCCGTAGCGGCCGATCTACTTGCGGAGCCGCATCTCCATGCAACGCTCCAGAGCGCGATGAACGAGATTTTCGGCGCATTGCCGCCGCCTCTCCCAGATGATGAGGAGGCGAACGGAGACGAGGCTGACGATACAGACAATGCGCCCCCTCTCCAGGCGCGAGCGTCGGGTCCGCAAGGCTCAAGTCGTTTGCAACAGTCGCTTGCAGTCCAACTCGGTCGGGCCGTCGTTCGCGACGCGCTGCGCGCAACTGCGGCGCAGCTCTCAAATCCAGATCAGGAGGCTTTCGGTGCGTGGCTGCGGCGAACCGTCCTCGAAACGCTCGGGGAAGCGATGCTTCAGGCCTGCGCCGTAGCTGCCCCTCGCCATGCGACCGTCGACACCCTACTGGTCGACATTCACCAGGTGCCCCAGGCCGACATTGCGCGCGTCTGGATCACCGAATTGACCGTTGGCGGTGCTGGCGTCCTACAGGCATTTGCCGAAAGCTTCGCTGCCGAGCCGCGGCTATTCTTCAGCGCGTTGGAGGCAGCGCTGGCTCCAACGGACCTCGAACTGGTCGATGGCAGCCTCCGCGAAGTGTTGAGCCTCGCACAGACTGACACCAAGATCGCCGGCCTCCTTGCCAAGCTTCGCTCGACCAGTTCACATGCCGAGCGCGCGATCCACTGGCATGAGCTATCGCCCATCCTCGCATCCAGAGGCTCGATCGACCTCAGTCACGCCTTCACCGTCTCCCTCAACACGCGCCTGCTCCGCTCGGGCTCAGGACCTGAACTCGATCAGTTGCTTCGCATGCTTCAGGAGCGCTGGGACGCACTCGAGGCCGAGTTCGGGCTGTCGATCGGCCTTCGTGAGTTCGCCTTCATCTGCAGCAAGGATCGACTGATCGCCCCTGCGGTCCGGAGTTTCTTGTCGGCGACAGTCCCTGCGGCGGCCATTGATCATGTGACGATCAATGCTGCTCTTATGACATTGCTCTGGCCCCGAGAGGCCGAGCTTCGGCAGAAGGTCCTTCACGCCTACCATCCTTATCGGCAAGCCCGAACCACCGATCCTGGGCTTGTAGGGCATTTGCTGCTCACCGGTTCAATCACGACGGTTGATCTCGAGGATCCAGATTGGGAAATGCAGCTTCAGACGGCCTTCGAAGCGCATGGTGTTTGCCGCTTGCGTGCTACGGCCAGCGCGGCAGCCGGCCTTCGCCATATATTAGTGAGGCTGGCAGCTACTCCAGTCGATGTTGGTTTCCTTCAGTTCTTTCCAGCGGTCGAGCGGATGGAGCGTGCCGAGGGGAATATGCTCGCGACGCTTGCTTTAAGGGAGCAGGTCTGATGGCTTCGCCCTCTCGCGACCTCCACGGACCGGCGCAGTCACGGGCTGTCCGCGATCTCCTCCAGACCCTATTGGCAGCCGAGTTGATCTGCCCTAGCCCCAAATTGTGGCTGTTCTTCGCCTGGATCTCGGACATTGAGATCCTCGACAACTCGGCGCGCCAGTTTGCGGCGCTGGAGCCGGATTGGCCGGCCGCTTCCATTCGCCTGTCACACGTCCTCCGTGCACTGCTTATTCGAGGCGCTGCCATTCGACTCATTATTCGCGAGGATGGTCACAACGACTACTTCGTCGCTCGGTTGAAGGCGCTTAAGGCGCGCCATGGTGATCTCCTCAAATGGACGATCGAAAAGAGCTTCCATGCCAAAGGCCTGCTTGGTGCCGATTATTTCCTTAGCGGCTCCATGAACCTGACCTTGAACGGCATTTCCGTAAACGGAGAGCATCTGGTCCTTCGGACTGATCCTGCCGCGATCGCAGAGCAAAGCATTCAGCTTGAGTTGCAATGGGAGGAGTTGCTGAGATGATAGCAGCCGATCCAGAGCTCTCGATCGCCGTTCGCGACCGGTTGCATGGCGCCGCCGCTTACGATCGACTTCCGCATGATGCCACCGATCTGTGCCGGGCGCTCTTGGCGACCGTTGTCGACGCGGGTTTTCCAGGCGCCCTGATCCCATCCGTCCGAGACACGGGGGAGGTTAATGTCTATGTGGCCGCCCCAACTGCGGCCCAATGGCGACGGCTCGCGCCAGTACTCGTCGCATTTGCCGGACCGACGATCACCTCCTTTGACGGGCGGCCCGTGAATTTACCAGCAGAAGATCCAATTGCAGACCTGGTGCGAGAGGCTGGGCCTGTCACCGCAACCGTCTTGCGGCTGCCTAGTGAAGCCAAGCGGACGGTCGCCGCACTCCGTGCCCTGGAGTGCTTGCGCGGTACGCTTGCTCGTGCGCCGACTTTGCAGCGCCGCGCGCCAGAGCCGACTAGTTGGATGCTCGCTGAATTTCAAGATTATCTGAACGTCGGCGCGCGCGAGCCTGCGATGATCCTACTGAAGCGGCTTCGCTCCGAACTTCGGCTCGACGCACTCAACCTCAAATTCCTCAACGTTCAACTGCTCGCGGCGTTCGATGAGTGGCCGACGATCCTCAACCTGCCTGGATTTGCGAGCCTCTGCCAGGCTCGTAAGCCGCCAGCGATTGTCGCACTCCTGTTCGAGGCTCTTTATCGCGGTCACCTGGCAGCAGCCTTCGATTCGGGTGACGCGAATGCGACGCGGGCAGCTTATGAAGAGCATGTCAGACCGCTTGCCCACCCGATGCTCGGCATGCCCGCACCGGTCACGCTTATGCAGGGGGGCTGGCGGATCCTTGCACTTGAAGCCTGGGTTGCGCCGAGCCGTCGCGATCTCACCGATGCCCTTTCAACCCGTGACGATCAGATTGGATGGCTCGCCACCAAGGTCGTGGATGCGCCTTCTAATTTCGAGGCCGTTGACCGCATCCGCGAAGTACAACCGAACCCCATCGATGAAGCGCGCGACGCTCTGACGGAGTTCGACACCGCGTCAAGTCTCGACTCGGTCGCCAGCGCGATCGCGAACCTTGAGAAGCTGGATGCCACCGACTTCGGTCGGCTCCGAGAGGCAGAGCCTTTTCGCACGCTGCTGCGAGCACTGCAGCAGGAACTGCCGGCTGGGCGTGTGCCCCGCGACTGGTTGGAATGGTTGGAGCAAGCCGGCGATCCTGCGTTTTCCAATGCGCTAGATATCGCACGCCAGGGTATGGACGAGTGGCCAGTCGGTGAAGCACTCGATGACCCAGTGGTCGTGCAGCGGTTCGTCGCCGCATTGGACAGAGCGCAACAGTCTCGAGCTTGCGGCGGAGCGCACGATGCATGCGCTTCCGTTCATAACGGCTTGGCTCCGACGCGACCCGCTTTTCCCAAGGAGCGCGGTGGTCCCAGTTTACTCGCATTTGCTGACTTTGCTTGCCCTCAGTTCGGCGCGAGGACGCGGGATTTATGAATCCAGTCAACTTCTAATCTACGCAATGCTCGCCTCCGGATTGGACGAGAAAAGCTATCGCGACCTGATCTCGGATGTCGAAGAGCTTGCCGGCCGAGGCTTCGGCGTTGAGATGATCTACTGGCTGCTCGAGATCATCGAAATCCTGCTTAGCTTTGGGGCGTCGTCTCCAGACGTACGCGAAACTTTTCTTCATGCTGCTCTGGCCAAGGTGGCGCCAATCTATGGCAGGCTAAGCAGCCTACAGCGCAGTGCCTTATCCCGCTTGAGCGTTGAACTCGGCTGGGAGTTCGCAAGCTTTGGCCTGCCCGCCAGCGTGACGCCCAGCGATCACTATTCAGATCGGCTCGCTAGCAAGCGAATCGCTATCTACACACTTACTGAAACGTCGAGCAGACAAGCTAAGGCGGCGATTGAGGAGATCGCGCCGTCAGCGGTCGTTGAATGCAACGCCGACCAGGTCGGAAGCGCAAGGTTGCGAGCCCTTGCCGAGAATGCTGACATTTTCGTGCTGACTTGGCAGTCCGCCAAGCACGCAGCAACCGACTTTATCCGAGACCATCGAGCCAATCGGCCTTTGCTCTACGCCCAGGGCCGCGGGTTCTCGAGCATCTTGCGCGCCATCGAAGCCCACTTGCGCGACGGAGAGAGCTAGCGCAATTTGGCTACTCAGGGCGCGGGCCTCAACTTATCGACGTTCGGAAGCGTTCCCATCCCTGAGCGCGCAGTTCACACGCCGGGCATGCCCCGCAACCAAATCCCCATTCATGACAGTGAGTTCGGTCACCATTGTAACAGGTGTGAGTCGCCTCGCGGATGAGATTGACAAGAGTGTCACCGCCGAGGTCTCGAGCAAGCTGCCAAGTCTCTGCTTTATCGATCCACATCAGCGGTGTGTGAACGGTGAAGCGCGTCTCCATGCCTAGATTGAGGGCGAGTTGCATTGCCTTCATTGTGTCATCGCGACAGTCAGGGTAGCCAGAGTAATCTGTTTCACACACGCCGGTAACGAGGTGTTTGGCCCCGCGTCGATAGGCAATCGCGCCCGCAAAGACTAGGAACAGCAGGTTGCGCCCTGGTACGAAGGTGTTCGGCAGCCCATTCGCCTGCATCGCGATCTCGCCACCACGTGTAAGCGAGGTTTCGCTCACTTGGCTGAGCACCGCCATGTCAATCAGGTGGTCCTCGCCGAGTTTGCTTGCCCAGATTGGAAACTTGCGTCTTAGACCGTCGAGGACGGACGGTCTCATATCAAGTTCGACGCGGTGGCGCTGCCTGTAATCAAATCCGATGGTCTCCACGTGGTCAAACCGGTCGAGTGCCCATGCTAAGCAGGTTGTCGAATCCTGACCGCCTGAAAAAAGAACCATCGCATTCTTGCCGTTCATGCTCTGCGCCCTCAACTTCAGCCTTCGTATTCAGCCCAACAATTGGGAGTTTCGTAAACTACGACTGCCGCCGTTTCCGGCAGAATTGGCTTAATTTGGGTCCAAATCCATACCGCTATGTTCTCGGCGGTCGGGTTCTCAAGTCCATCAACCTCGTTGAGGCAGTGGTGGTCCAGTTGCTCCAGTAACGGACCAACGGCTGCCTCAATGTCGAAGAAGTCGAGGACGAACCCGGTCTCTGGGTTTACCGGCCCCTCGATCCTAAGCTCCACCCGATAAGAGTGACCGTGCATCCGATGGCAGCGATGGATTGCGGGTACGTTCGGCAGGCGATGCGCGGCCTCGAACGAAAATGCCTGAGTAAGTTTCATCGTATTCCAAGCAGTTTATGAGTTTGAAGACTAAGCCGCCAGCGAGGATGGGCAAGACAGTAGGCAACCGCCGCTGCAGTGTTCACCTCGCGTGCCGGACCGTCCATGGGCTGGAGCATAAAATGATCGAACTCTAACCCCTCGAAGTGCTCGGGCTCAGTGTCAGCCTGCGGAAACACGAACTTGAGTTCGTTACCGCATTTCAGCGCAAGGGGTGCTGAAGACTTGGGGCTGACGCATACCCAATCGATGCCCGGTGGCGGCTCGATGGTGCCGTTCGTTTCGATAGCAATCTCGAACGCTTCGGCGTGCAATGCCGCAATAAGCGGGCTGTCCACCTGAAGCAACGGCTCACCTCCGGTGAGCACGACAAAGCGGCGCTTATCTCTTGTTACCGGCCAGCACACGGCAATGGCGCCGGCAAGTTCACCAGGAGTACCGAAGCGCCCACCGCCTTCACCATTAACACCAACGAAGTCAGTATCGCAAAAGGTGCAAACAGCCTTCGCGCGGTCAGTTTCGCGCCCAGACCAGAGATTGCAGCCGGCGAACCGGCAGAAAACGGCCGGACGGCCGGCATTCTGGCCCTCACCCTGTAATGTGTAAAAGATCTCTTTGACAGAGTATGCCATGATATCACGCTGCCTCGGCAGTTTTTGGCAGCGACCGCTTGAGTTCTCCGACGAGGTATAGTGATAGCTGCCGGATATCGGACGGTACGTTCTGCAGGCCGTTCCAGCGTCGGCGCTCGTCGCCGAACACCCACTCGCCGGAACTCCAGGCGGTTCGTCCCTTCAAGAGCCGAAGACCCCGGGCGAAAGCATCGCGTTCCTCGGCACCAGTCATGATGTGCAGCGCTTCCATAACATAGCCCATCGCGATGATGCCTGTGCCGTGCACTAGCCGTGATGTTTTCGGCGTCTTCCCTTCCCAGTCCTCCTCGAAGACGTGTTTTACGGCGTGGAAGAACTCGCTGATGAGGTTAACCCCACGCTCGAGTAGCAAACGGTTGTCGTCTGCGTGGAGGCGGAGTGCGCCATCGCTTAGGGAGTTCATAAGCACGCGCTGAAGAACCGTGTCTCGGATGATCCCTTTCGGGTTCGTTTGCTGTCGGATGAGGCCCCGTAGCGATGAGCCGGGCCGGAAGTTGAGTGCTTCAGTCATCAATGCAGCCTGGCTACGATTCGACAAGCGCTGTGGCAGGTCGCTAACCTGCGGCAGAAGCTCATAAACGAGCGCCTTGGGTAGCGGGCGGGTGTTGTTGATCAGAATGAACTGCTTCTGAAGTTCCTCTAGGCTGTCACAAATAAAGCCCGAAACAAGAACCTCGAAGGCGCATCCACGCAGTTCGCTGAGCGCAGTGAAACGCTGCTGGCCATCGACAATCCAGCCCGGCGGGCCGCCACCCACGTCGATGGTGAGCCTGCCAAACCTGCCGCCGTTGCCACCGTGGAGCGGCAGCAGCGGCTCAAGTACAGCGGCGCCGGTGAAAGCGACAACGATGGGATTCGGAAGGATTGCGGTCGGCTTTTCGAGGTAGTCCCTGATCTCGCGGATATGTCCGGCGATTTGCGGGCGCTGGAAGCCCTTCAGTATGCCACCCTCATCGCGGCCAGCCCGCTCAATCCGCGCGAAGCGCGCGACATCGGTCGCCCTCGCCGCGAAGGTGAAGACCGGCAGTCGTTCGCTCTGCTGCGGAACAATTACGTCATAGTGAAGTAGGCGGGTCGGACTCATGCGACCTCCGCCCGGAAATCACGCAGGTGGCGATGGAAGACATGGAGGTTATGCATACCGCGTCGCTTGTTTCGGTTAGAGCTTCGGAAGATCAGGGCCTCGATGCCGCCCTCCCGGCATACGCGGCAGTCGCATGCCTCCCACGGACGGTCGGCGAGCGTGCGGGCGTAGGAGCGCCGCTGCCGTTCCAGGATTTCGGCGCGGCGAGACGGAGAGGCTTCATCCTCCCAGTTGAGTAGCTTCCAATAGGCCATAACCGCGTCAAGCGCCTCGTCGAGATCAGCTTCGCCTCGTGCCAACCGCCGTACGCCGCCGAGAGCGGCGTCCTCTAGAAGCTTCATTTCTTCCTGGTTGAGCCGCCCTTCGAGCGCCTTATGCTTCAGACGGTTGTTCTCGATGGCTTGCGGAATGCGGATCGCGGTGTAGTAGGATAGGTCACCCTCAGGGCTCCGCATCCAGTAGTTCTTGCGAGCGTCTTTGAAGGCACGCACAAGCGGTGACGTCGTGTCAAAACTCCCAACGCCGTACTGCTCCAGGTCGGCAAGGTTCTCGATCTTTCCAAACCCAAGCACGTGCAAGCAAACGTTCGATGGTAGTGCCTCGCGTATCGCAGCCAACGCCCGGCGGAGTTGTTCAATCTTGAGCGGAACCGTTCCGCCGACCGCCAGATAGTCGTAACCTATGCGGGCGAGATCCGCTGCCGCAGAGGCCATGCTGGATGCCGACCACCCC
Source organism: uncultured Alphaproteobacteria bacterium (assembly GCA_963798805.1). Classification (GTDB taxonomy): domain Bacteria; phylum Pseudomonadota; class Alphaproteobacteria; order Rhizobiales; family Rhodomicrobiaceae; genus CAVZCK01. The sequence continues at coordinate 18,365 of CAWCVC010000004.1, read as the reverse complement.
TGGATGACCCCCATAGGAGTGAACCGCTGCCCGAGCCGTTTTGCGGCCTGGAAAAATTCTGTCGCATTTTGAAGCGTGATCTCGAAGCGTTTCAGTGTCTCCTTCGGTATATCGGTCGTGGAGCGCTCTTGGTCAGCGTCATCGAAATCGAAAATCAGATGGTCTGGTGAACAACCGTGGCTGAAGCCCCCATCGGCATAGAACTCAACGGTATCCTCCGCCCGGTATGGAGGTTCAGGCATGTTCCGATACGTGAACGCTCCGCAATCCCCCATCATCATGCTGCCTGGAAAGCGTTCCTCGGAATAGCGCAAGAAACGCCGAGCGCCTTCCCGACGAAAGCGCATCAGTTGTGCTTCCGTATACTTCCCTGGGATAAGGGCGTCCCCCACAATCCCGCGAGAAACTAGGATACCGTCATAGGGGGCCTCATCGAGAAACTCGTGTGGGAACTGGTCATCTCGATGAACAGCACGCCGCGCGCCATTTCGATCAGCCACGAAGTCGTAGCAAGGGTCGACGAAGTCGAGACTGTCGGCGAACACAAACTTCATCAGGCCACCTTTGCGAAGGCATGCGCATGATCGAGGCGCGCCAACTGGTCGGAGAGCAGCCGGATATCCCGGCTGACATTTTGAATATCGTTCCAATCTCGCTCGAGGTCGGGCCAACGTCCACTCGTCCAATGGCAGTGCGGCGCGATTCGCGCGAGGGCTTCTATCGCGTGTCGTCGCAGGTCGCTGTTGCCGGCGGCGCGCGACATGATGCGGTCCATCAGAAAGCCCATGGCTTCGATTCCCGCCGAATGCATTAGCCGGCTTTCGGTAGGCGGACGCCCCCAGGCGTTTGGAAAGGCTTCGCGCACGGCACCCCAAAATGCGACGAGCACGCGGTACATCGCCGCATGGTCGGCAGGGCGCGATGGCGACGCCTTGTAGGGCGCAAGTGCACCAAGCGGACTGTTCATGCTGCTGCGGATTACCTTGATTAGCGCACTGTCGATGACAATGGCGTCTGAGTTGTCATCGGAGGGACGCCGGATCAGCCCACGAAATGGCGAGTCCAGCGCCGTGTTGAGCAGGTTGACGAGTTCGCTCGGTATCTTCCTTGGCGCCAGGTCGCGTGGGAGATCCGCTTGGACCTCTGGGAGGAGTTCGTTGATAAGGCGCGGCGGGAGTGGGCGGGCCTTGTTGACAAGAATGAACTGTTCGCGGTGGACCGAGAGATCCTCGGACACGAAGGCGACAACCGGAACGGGGAAGCTCTTGTTGCGCACCTGAGCCAGCGCAATCGAACGCTGTTGCCCATCGACGATCCATGCAGCTTTCGACCCATCTCGAGGAATCGGGACGCGCAGTGTCCCAGCCTCCGAGGCCCTCACGTCGCCCTCAGGCTTACTCCCGCGGCTGCAGGTAAAGGTTGCGCGAGGTGAGATTGCAAGAATGATAGCGTTCGGGAAGAGCACCGGGCCTTGGTCGAGGAATTCGACAATCGCCTGCACGTGATTGCGGATTTCTTTGCGCTGAAACCCATGCAATGCTCCTTCGGCATCTCGATGGACGCGGCTGATCTCGGCAATGCGGAGGAGATCAGCGCCGGGGATGAAGAAGGCGTAGACATCCACATTGTCGGCTTGGTGGGTCCGTAGTGCGCGGACTGCGAGCGTCGGGTCATCGCCAGGCTTTCGGCGGGTCATGCTGCGGCCCTCCGTTCGATCGTGGCGCGATACAACCTCGTAAAACGTGTCTGCTCACACGCGACGCCCTCCTCATCCCGAATGATACGCAGGAGACGGCCAATCGCACTTGTCTCCGGCAGGTGCCGCTCGATGAGCCGCACAATCTCGTTATCGGAAAGCCGCAGGCGTTGCCGGCGCTGGGGCGCACTTCGTCCAGCGAGCGTCATCTCGACCCAGTGGCGGTGCTCGGCCGCGTCGGCGTCTGGGTGGGCACGCAGCACCTCCTTGACAAAATGCGCGATAGCCCGTTGGGGAAAGTCGGCGCGTGTTCCTGGCAGAATTGTCTCGAGGCGCTCATCGTAGGGCAACAATTGCGATGACAGGCGCTGCGGCAGAAGCACGTCGAGCTTGACGCCAACAATTCTGAGATAAGCAACGGCTACATCTGGTATGGCATCGAGCGCCGGAGCTAACATTCGTGCGTATGGTCGGGTAAGGGCTACGAGTACCGGTGTCCCAACTTCCCCGCCAAACAGTTCGCTCAACTGTGTTGCAAATGGACCTGAACTAATAGCCCGCCACCAAGCCGTTGCATCAAACAGGCCGCTGACCCGGCCAGTTAAGCTCTCAGGACTGCGTCCATCTATGGTAAGGCCGTAGGCAGGGACGATCCGTTCAGCTGCAACCAGACCTAAGCCGGCAGACACCGCGTAGAGGGCGGCGCCAGACGCTTTGGCAGTTTGGCGGGCTAAGTGAAAACCTCGACCCGCGTAAAGCGCTCCCGCAGGTAGCCGAACCGGTAAGGTGCTAAGGCGACTCAACCAAGCAGTTTCAACACCCTGTTGACAAGTCTTTGGCAATGAAACTGCGCACGCTTCGGGTGCAGGACGCACCGATTTCCTGCTTGTGCAGGGAACCAGCAATGCATTAGCGAGCTTATCGTTCTCCGCCTCAGTAACTGCGCTACTCATGCGGTACCTCTCCAAAAACTGTCGCCTTTGGTGGCCCAAAGACTGCTGAATCTATGAGGGAGAGCGCTGCTAAGCTCGACTTTGCGGGACGCTAGCACGATGTCTAATCCGCAGCTTACGAGAAAATGGGTGTCTGGCCCAATCGTCCACGGCCAATTATGCGTTTTGCGGCTGTGGCAGAGCGGGCGCAGTTTTGGTGCATTGAGCGAATTTGTTCGTACAAAAACTGTAGAACTTGATACGGCTTGCGCTCGGCTATGAGTCGCTAGACACGTGTCCTCTGGTAGGTGCTTTTGGCAAGTGCGCGATACCACTCCTGCTGCGGTTCCTTCCTCCCAGAAGAACCTGCGAGGGCACTGTTGCTTGAAGCGGGCCGCAATCTCGATTGGCGACCACCTCGATGAGTGCATCAGAAATGCCGGCTCGCGCCCGCAACACCGAATCCTTCCGGATGCCGAGCTTTGCCGCCAGTTGATGGGCGGTGCGGAAGCCGACGCCGCGAATCTCACGGGCCAGCAGATAGCGATCCTCCCTGACCAGTGGAATGGCGTCAGCGCCATAGGTCTTGTGGATGCGCACCGCCCGCACCGTGCCGACGCTATGGTTTCTCCGCGCGCCTTGACGGCGGAATAAAATCTTCGCCGATGCAAGTGGCAAGGTGAGAGCGGTCAAGTGCGCTGCGGCAGTGTCGGATAGAGGCCGGGCAAAAGCCCAGGCGCGAGCTCCGCCGGAAATGCAATTCGAAACGGCGACTTGTGCGTGTCGGATTTAATGATCCCGCGCTTGTTAAGGAGCGCGGCAACCCGGCGCGCCTTGTCCATCTTGAAGCCAGTAACCTCAGGCATATCTTTGCGCTCCAACTCGCGGTGGGTAAGGATATGGGCGAGGATCTTGGTGCTGCTTTGCATCAGGCTGCCAACCTGCTCTTCGCCTCTGGCCCAGTCGAGCACACGCTTGCGCAGGGCCCCCGGTTGCATGAGTTCAGCCATGAATTTCACCTGATCCAGGCAAGTCTCTAGGAAGAAGGCGGAAAAGGAGGCGAGCTCCTCCTCGCTGAGATTGCCGCGGCCGTCGAGGTCGTTACGGCGCTGCAGATCGCAACTGGCCAGATGCGCTTTGTATTCGTCCTGCTTGCGGGCCAAGCCTCGCGCAATCGACCAGATCCCACCACTGTTCAGCGCTTCGAGTAGCATAGCGTAGGAGATCAGCCGCGCGACCCGGCCATTGCCGTCGGAGAAGGGGTGGATCCAGAGCAGAGCGATGATGCGCCGCGGCGGCCTGCAGGACCGTCTCCGATTTGCCGAGCCGGGCATAGGCGTCCTCCCAGCGCTTGAGGAAGCGCGGCACAGCGCCCGGGCTGATCGCGATATGCTGGCCGACCCGCACATCACTGTGACGCAACTCGCCCGGGATGACCGCCTCGCGCCGTCCAGTTCCGGGTTCCTCGACCCAGAGCAAGTCAGGGGGCAGAGCACATTCAAAGCGCCTGTGGACGTCGAGCACGGCTTGGACGGTGGCCGCCTTGCTGGCGAGCGCGCCTTCGTCGATCCAGCGCTGGGTGGCGATGTGCGCTTTGGCCTCTTTCTGCAAATTGCGTTTTTCCTTGTCCTCGCTGTAGTCTCCAGCAAGCGCTCGTTCGATATCGACTGGGTGCGTGTAGTGGCCTTCAATGAGGTTGCTGTAATAGCAGTTCATCGAGCGCACGACATCGCAGATGGCTGCGACCATGCCGTCGGGCAGGCTGGTTCGGAGCTGGGTAGCGGCGGTATTAAGCTCGAACACCAACTCGTTGAGGCGCCCGCGGTGCCGTGACTCCGTGGAGATAAGCATCGGCTCCATGCTGGAGACGAGTTCGCCGCGGTCGGCCGGGGCGGCTTTGACCGTTTGTCTCTTCGCCGGTTTTTTATCCAGTTTTTTTGCCAGTTTTTCCGTCACAGGCTGTCTCTTGTTGGAAGGGAAATCAATAATATAGCCGTTTGAGGTCTCGGAATCACCCCAGTTTCAGCCAGTTCCTTACCCAGTTTCTTAGCCAGTTCCTACCATTTTCGCAAATTAGAGGGGGCGGAGCCAGCCGTGACGGCGCTCAAGGTCCCTAAAGATCGTGCTTAAGCACTCGATAATATAGTCGTATAAATATCTTGAATTAAAATTCGAAACCAGTGTTTAAACACTTCGACCTATTTCTGATAGCAATAATCAGCCCATTTCTGCATCAGTCCCCTACGTTTAAGCAGCAGGTCACTTCGCCGGTAGGCGCGCTCAACCTCATTGCCAACTTCATGCGCCAAGCACAATTCACTAATTTCTCTAGGAAAATCGGTTGCTTCGGCTGCCCAGTCGCGGAACGTGGAACGAAAGCCGTGCACGGTGATGTCGCTGCGGCCCATGCGCCGCAGAAGCATCTCCATGGCCATGCCCGACAGCGAACGACCGTCACGATGACCGGGAAAGACGTAGCTATTGCCCGCAATACATGGCAGCGATGAAATGATTGTGAAAGCCTGAGTGGAGAGCGGCACGCGATGCTCCTTTCGCGCCTTCATTCGCTCGGCCGGTATCACCCATAGATCGCCATTCAATTCAGAACGATCCGCATTCAGAACTTCGCTCGTGCGGCATGCCGTCAAGATGGTGGTCTCCAATGCCCTGGCCGCAAGCGCGTCACGGCCGCGCAGATCGGCCATGAAGGCAGGCAGCTCCTGCCACGGCAGGGCGGGATGATGTCGGACTGTGTGAACCTTGGCGCGGGCTGGCAAGAGATGTTTTAGATTCCCGCGCCACATTGCCGGGTTCACGCCAGAGCGGTAGCCCTTAGCCGCTGCCCAATCCAGCACGGCTTCAATCCGCTCACGGACCTTTGATGCTGTCTCGTTCTTTGTCGTCCAGATCGGCGCAAGGATCCGCAGTACATCATCAACGGTGACGGTGGCCACGTCGCGCTTACCGAAAGCAGGGTAGGCGTAGCGCTCCAGCTCTGATTGCCAGCGATGCGCCGTTCGCGCGCCGCGCCAGCCCGCTTTGTGAGCCTGGATGTAGGCCGCAGCCGCCTTGTCGAAGGTCATCCCTTTCGCGGCCCCGCCGTCAGCTCTGCGAGCTTCGATTGGGTCGATGCCCTGTCGTGTCAGCTTTCTGGCATCAGCAGCCTTCTCACGGGCATCGGCGAGCGAAATTTCAGGATAAGGCCCGAGCCCCATATCGCGTGTTCGGCCGCCGATCTTGAACCGGAAAATCCAGGACCGCGCGTCACCATCCGTCACCTTCAGATAGAGACCATATCCATCATTGTGCAGTCCTGTCTGCGCGGTCTTTCGCACCCGCACATCGGTCAACTTGCCCATACTTCAGCCCATATCAAAAGCGGTTGCTTGGATGTTATGCGAAGCGACGGGCGGAGACAAGAAGAGACGCTAACCTGTCTGTAAAACCTAATAATTATGATATTTCAAGAGATTTGAAGCGATGCGGTGAGAAGCCAGTTTGGTGCCCTCTTGCGGCACCATTACCTGTTTCTCGACGTCTCAATAAGTCTCTTAATCTCATGTAAATCATAGAGAAAACGGGATATTTTGCCCATAATCCGTTTCATCTTTTCTCATTGAAACCAACGCATTCGTTGGTAGATCCTTTGGTACCGACATTGCCGGGCGAGAGGAATACCAACATGCCGCTGACCGACACCTACCTGCGCAAGCCGAAAGGCGCGCCTAAACCCTTTAAGAAAGCTGATGGCGGCGGTCTTTTTATTCTGATTCAGCCGGACGGAAAAAGGCTTTGGCGGTTCTCGTACCGCTTCGCTGGCAAGCAGAAGACGCTAGCCATGGGCATATATCCGACTACCGGCCTTGCTGCCGCGCGGAAGGCCCGTGAAGCAGCGAAAGAGCAGCTTGCGCAAGGCGTTGATCCGGGAGTGGCGCGCAAAGCTGAGAAGGCTGCGCTGCGCCTGGCGGTCGAGAACTCGTTCGAAGCAATGGCGCGGGAATGGCATAAAGCCCAGCTTCACCGATGGACGCCGGAACACGCTGGGCGAATCATCCGTCGGCTGGAACGCGATATTTTTCCCTATATTGGCAAACAGCCCGTTGCGGCAATCGAGCCGCCGGAGCTGCTGGACGTGCTTCGCAAGGTCGAGGGGCGCGGGGCGCATGACATCACCAAACGCCTTCGGGAACACTGCGGGCAGATATTTCGCTTTGCGATTGCCAGCGGCCGGGCGCGGCGCGATCCTTCAGCGGACCTTCGCGGCGCACTGAAGGCAGCGCCGCCGGTGCAGCATCAAAAGACCATGTCTCGCAGCGAGCTTCCCGCATTCCTTCGGCAACTTGAAGCCTATGATGGCGAGGTCACAACCCGTCTGGCTCTTAGGCTGATCATTTTAACGATGGTTAGAACGAAAGAGCTGCGCGGCGCGGAATGGCGGGAGTTTGAAGACCTGGGCGGCGATGCCCCTCTATGGCGTATACCTGCCTCACGCATGAAAATGCCCCGGGAGCATCTAGTTCCCCTACCGCATCAGGCCGTCGAGATTCTTAATGCATTGCGTCCGCTGACCGGTTACGGCACCTACCTGTTCCCATCCGGCGGGAAGAAAGGCGGCATGAGCGAAAACACCATGCTCTACGCATTGTACCGAATGGGCCATCATTCCCGCGCAACCGTTCACGGTTTCAGGGGCGTCGCCTCTACCGTTTTGAACGAGAACGGATTCCATCCCGATTGGATTGAGCGGCAATTAGCGCACGACGAAGCCAATAAGATTCGCGGCGCTTACAATGCCGCTCAATATCTCACAGGCCGACGCAGTATGCTTCAATGGTACGCCGACTATCTGGATGCCCTTCGCGATGGCCGGAAGCTTGAGGTGTTTTCGGCAGGCTAACCAAGACAAACACCGCCTGCAGATTTCTCAAGCGTTGTTTGGGATGGTGAGGAGTTTTCAGCCTATATGGGCAACACTTGTTCTATAGCGCGCAGTCCATTGAATTCGAATCCCCTCCATCCGCCAGTCCCATAATGTTCTTTTTTTCAATGGTTTACATGAACGCTTGGCAGGCCAATTCGATGAGCTTGCCATTTTATGTTGCGGTCTCACCCGCTCTATCCTGCCCAGACAATGCAGCGATCGCACTATTCGCGAGCCGCGCCCGGTTCGCTGCTTCGGTATAGCGAGTGACTTCCTCAAGGGCAAACAGGCCATTGGCAGACAGCTCGTCGAGCGAGCAAAACTGGCCCGTTGCGGCCATTCCGGCCTTGAGTTCGCTGCGGCTCATGTTGCCCCGAAGGGGCGCTAGGCAGCATCTCTGGCATTGACCCGTGTCATAGCAGTACCGGCCATTCAAATACCGAGCGCAGTTGGCCTATTCCTGCTGTCGGAGTTCGACTACGTTTATATTTGGCCATGCGCGATCTGCATCCGCTGCGCGGGTCAGATCATTATTGGGCTCGAACCGGAGGTTGACAAGCGTTGCCTGATCGCAATTGCCCTCACTCCACTATTCAACTAACGCCTTAAGAGTGGCATCGGCGGGGTCCCGGTAGAACTCGATGCTAATCTTGGTCCAAAGTTCGTCGGGCAAATCACTGAGCTGCCGGCGAGCTGACACCGGCATCAACAGCGTCTGCGCTTGCTTCTCAATGGCCAGCTCAGCGATTTGAACCGCGTTCGGGATTAATTCGATTGAGCCGCCGAGGCTTGCCGAGCCAACGACGATGGTTCCGCCGCGGCTGTTCCGGCCAAGCAGCGATCCGCAGAGGGCAACGAGCACCGCCACGCCGAGGCCACCGCCAGACTTGTCCGCGTCGATCGCCCGGAGCTGGATGGTGAATTCCTGTGCTCGCGGATCGCGGTCGCCGACAACGTTGCGTGCATGTGAGAACAAAATCTGTTCGCCGACCTTGACGCTCTCGCGGAATGGCGCCGGCGCCGGCTGGTTAAGGATGCGAATTCCCGAGCCGGGCTGATGCGAGACCTCGATGCGATAGAGACCGGCTCCACCGTCGGCCAAGCCTGTGGCAATCGCCCAGACCTGCCCGGGCGGCAGCGGATCGGTTTCGATCGCCTGGAGCCAATCGTACTAGACGAGAGGAAATTCGAATTCAGGAGACTTGTTCTGGAGAGTCGACTATATAATGGAGAAAGTGCAAACTCACTGATTGATGATGTCGCGGAGTTGGCCAAGAATGCCGAGTCGTCAAAAATTGATCAGACAATTTTGGATAAGATTGTTATTACACAAGGGAATTTTTTGTATTGCATCGCAAAAAAATACCATAAAGATGGTGATATCACACAGGCTGAGCGTATATTGCAAGATTCAATAAAAGTTTATGAATCAGCCTCAACAAAAAACGTGGAGGCGAGACTGTATTATGCGCTGTCCAAATACGGACTTGGCGAGCGAGGGCCAGAAATATTGTCGATATTTGCCGATGAAGTGCGCCCCAATGCACTCGATGACCAAGCCCTGGCAGAGCCACGCAGTAAAGCGCTGGCTCATACCACTGCACTACTGTGCTACATGATCCTCAAAGATGTTGATATATGGCGAGATAAGACCGAGCCGACGCTGCGAGCAGCTGTCTCTTAATATCCAGCAAGCAGTTCATCCAGACGTAACTATCTTCTCGCCAATGCAACGTAGGAATCTGCTTCGAAAAGATTTTATCGACGACATATCTTCGCTCATGAAAAAGAATGGGCTTTTTTCAATCGTTCCTGAGAGTTAAGATAAAGGTTGCCGCCAAAGCGGTTCCGGCCATCAAGATCAGCTATATCGTGTCACCGTGCAAAGGAGTGCGCAATTGTTTCAAAACCTTATTAAAGGAAAACCCTCATCAACAAGAGTTTTACTCGACCATCTATATTGATGTCCAAGCGCTTTATTGAACTCCTGCAACAGGCTGCCTTCATTTGTAAAGAGTTCGGCACTTAACTCTTTCAAAAGCTCAAATGCGGAAATCGTGCCCTTGTGTGTCCAGAACTGGCCTCTAAGACCACTTTTGGCGGCTTCCCACCGGTTGTATTCAATCCACGGTGTTCCCTCGGGCAATGTCCTAAAGATCCAAGCTGGGTCCGTAATACACTTTTCGAAAAGCCTCTTAAGCAGATTGATAACCATCACAAGCAATTCTTCGTAAACAAAAGCATCGCATACTATTGCTTCGATTCGACCGGTTAAAGGCTTAAAGTGGACATCCCAATATCCGCTTTGAAATTCCGGAGCGGATTTATATTGATTTTCCGCATCAAGTATTTCGATAGGATAAGTCCCGCTAAAAGGCCGCTGCCTAAGCAAAATTGCCCGATAGCTTGCAAAATGGGTATCCACATGCCGCCAAAGCGGCGAGGATGCGCTGAATGCGAGTAACGCTGGAGCCAGTGCGCGAAGCACACGGAATATAAGATATTGATGTTGGTCAGACAAATCTTCAACAATTAAACGGGTGCTGCAAGAGAGGTCTCTTAGCTAAATCAACAAAAATTCATCTTTGACAATATCGCGGTGACGTTGCGCAAGCTGTAACCAATCATGGGCCGGATGAAGGCCCAAATGCAAGTCTCGAAATTTTGGTTGAAGCAGTTCTGAAAGAGTAGCTCTCTCATTTTGAAACAGAATGGTACGATCGCCGCTAGAGGTATACGAGCTTCGGAGAAATTTCTGTCCGAAGGGACCGGCATTCTTTATTCTATCATCACGAAATGCGCGAATTAAGCTTTGCGCGATCTCATTCGGAAGATCAACTGCAAGCTCGCTGGAATGGTTCGAGACGATAAAGAAGGCTTGCTCGGTGGTAATTCTCATTGGTCAAGACTCATAATTCTACGTGTTAATACTGGGAACGGCCATAACCCTCATCGGCTTGGCTGTGCCAAACCATTGGCGAAATGGGCCGTAAAAACTGGAAGTTGCTGCGGTTGCGCAACATGATTGTTAATTTGCCTTTGCGAACTTGATGGAGCCTGGGCCAAACAGAGTCAATAAGGCTAGCTCCCATGTCGACAGACTTTTTTGGTTACTGAGTTTTGCCCCCATCTTTCGGGACAGAGAGTTTCACCGCAGTCTCTCCGTCACCACCGCGGACAGGCGACGGGCAAAGATGGGCAAGAAGCAGCCGCGATGGTGAATTCCCGCAACGAGGCGTTGAGAGAAATACGCCTTTCAGCCACGACAGCCGCTCCCCCACCCGTTTCGGAAAGTCAGACTGGGGACCGACAGTGCTTAACATTACGGATCGGATTACAGCCCTTGCGTGCCGCTTCCGCCCCTGTGTCATGATCTGTCATCCTTTGGTTTCTTCTCAGCAGATCGTGAGGAATGGCCAAAGCATGGAGGTCAGCGGTGCACTTGCTCAGGGTCGAAAAGCGGCAGCGTCGAAAACGATCCGCCTTCGAAAATGCGGAACGGGAAGCCGGTGTTCGGCTCGAAAAATTGCGGATAAAAGCGGGGCTCAGCGCCCCGCCGTCTCCGCGCTCAGCAGCGCCCGGAGACGTGATTCCATCTCAACGATTTGCTGCTGCGCCTCGATGCGCTCGCGCTTTGGCAGGCCTGCGCGCAACTCGATATTCACGAGCCAGATGCTCTCGCGCAGTTCGTCCTCAGCGTACAAATGGCCGCGATATTCGATACGATTTGACATGGGGAAAACTCCTCTGATTGAGCTGTTCTCTTCGTCGAGAATAGGTTCCCCGGTCATCCGGTTAGCGAGGGTCAAGGCCGCGAAGCGCCGCGTGAGCGGGGCGCGGGGGTGCCGATTTTTTGGCTCCAACGGAGCCGAAAAATTGGGGGAACCGCGCAGCCTTGAGGCTCGCGTTGCGCCGGGTGGCATCATCAACAATCCGAGACGGAAAGTGCCGTCGCCGTCAGGCGACACCGCTTGAAATGCGGCGGTTCCACGCGGCAAACATACGGATTGAAGCCCCGCCAGTGCGGATCTGACGGGGCTTCGGAAGGGCAAAAATTCAGCGGTCGCGCGGCTCCCACAAGGCCAGATGCGTCGCGCCGTCTTCGGTCGGCGTCTCCAGCTTCACGAGCCGGGCGCGCACCCAGACCGGACCGAATTCGGGCGCTCCGATCTTGAGATTGAGGTAAGTCTCGCCGCTTGACTTGGCGACCTGCGACCACCCGGCGCCGACTTCATATCGAGAGCCGTTGCCGGCATAGACGCGATAGTCGGGCGCATTTTCGCTGTTCTTCGTCACGGGGACGATGGTGAGATTGGCGTTGGCGTTAAGGGTTTTGAGGACGCCGGTGAAGCTGCCGTCTTTCTGCGTGGTGAATGCGCCGAGGGTGATAGCCATGATAAGTCTCCTTCGTGAGTTCCTCGCCAGGGACCATCCCTGCGATGTCTCCAGCGAAAAGACCGCATAGGCGGGGCGTTCACCTGAAGGGCCGCAGCATCAGCGAAGGACCGGCTTGAAGGGAAAATTTGTACCGCGAGGAATGGCCGCGAAAAGTTGACGGCTCCGCCGTCACCCGAAGGGGCGGAACGCAAGTGGAGCACTTTGCGCTGGCCAGGGGAAATTTTTCCGGCCAAGCCGGTTGAACGAACCGGCGCGGGATTTACGCGATGAAAGACAAGCAAGGGGTGGTGCTGCCGCGATGAACGCCGGCAAAAAGGAGACTGAAGGCTATTCCCGCCCCGCCTTTCGCCGCTGCAATAACGGCTTTGCCGGGAGCTTCACCCAATCCCGAAAACCGCCAGCCGGATCGTCTCTCCCGTGACCGGAGCGACTGGGAAATGCCCCGGCGCACGTCTCAGCCCGCACGAGCGCGGCCGTGGAAACCGGCGTGGATCGCAGCGCGGCCAAAAAGCGCCGTGGCGCGTGAATCTCAATCCGCGCTCGGCCCCTGCCCCGGCTCAGATGCACCGGCCCGAAACATGCAGGAAGACGCGATCAGACGGCCACGCGCTATCCAAGCCTGGGAGCCATCCGCATCCGGTTTCCCGCTCCCGAAAGCCTGTCAGAACAGAAGCAGTGGCCTTCAAATCGCCGCCGCACCGCCCAGCGAAACAGGTTCGATTTCATCGGGATGGGCATACGCTTGAGTGGGTCGTGGAAAAACTGTTCAACGAAGGCCGAAGCCGAGCGCTTCATGGCAAAAGTGATAAGTTCGGACATGACCTGTCGGAGATACCGGTACTCGCCGAATTGTTGGCGAAACGTTGCCTCGCCTGGAATGGACATAAGAGAAGCCCGTTTCAAATGACGAGCGCAACGTTTGCAATAAGCGGCGCATTACGCGCCGCCCTCGCCATTGGCGAACCGCCACACCTTGATGCCCATCTTGCGGGCCTTGTCGGCGAGGTTCTGCGAGATGCCGGAACCCGGAAAGGCGATGACGCCGATGGGGAGAGTGTCCAGCATGGCGTCGTTGCGCTTGAAGGGCGCGGCGTTCCGATGCCGGGACCAGTCCGGCTTGAACACGATCTGTGGGACTTTGCGATTGCCCGCCCACAGGGAGGCGATCTTTTCGGCGCCTTTAGGCGATCCGCCGTGGATCAGCACCATGCCCGGATGCTTGGCGTGCGCCTTGTCGAGGGCGTCCCAGATGCGGGCATGGTCGTTGCAGTCGATGCCGCCGGTGAAGGCGATCCTGGGACCGGCGGGCATCAGCGGTTCGATGTCTGCCTTGCGCTTGGCGGCGATATAGTCGCGGCTGTCGATCATGGCGGCGGTGAGCGTCTTGCGGTTCGTCATCGAGCCGCTACGCGGCCGCCAGGCGGAGCAGGTATGGCTCTCGAACCATGATGCGCCGATCTCGCGGAAGGCTTCGAATGCGTTGCGGCGCTCGGTGATGGAGATGCCAAGCGCCGTCAGGCGTTCCAGCTCGGCGGATTTCACCTCCGAGCCGTCCTGTTCATTCTGCTTCCGGCGCTGCGCCTGTTCATTGTCGTCGAGCAAGCGGTCGAGACTGGCAATCTTGCGGTGGAAGATGTTGACGAGGCTCCAGAGCAGATCGTCGAGATCATCTTCGAGCCGCGTGTCGGCCATGAGGGTGGAAAGGGCTTCAAAGGCGTTTCCGATCTCCTGGCTTGCCTGATCTGCGGTCGGCAGCGGCCGGGGATCCGGCTCATCGGCGTGCGGACGATAACCGAACAACGCCAGTTCATCGAGGAGAAGGGCGGTTGGCGAGGCGGTGTGTTGGGGCTCATCGGCCGCCTCGAGAAGGGGACAGGCTTGGCCGGAATAGTCATCAAGGATCATGGTCTTGTCTCCGGTTTCAAAGCCGCGGCCGCCCGCGGCCTTTCCGGGGATTGCCCGCCGGAGGCTTGAAGGCCGGGTTGCACCCGACGGGCCGGAACGTCAGTGGAGGACGGCGCAGCCGTTGCAGCCCGGCCTGGCCTCCGGCAGATACCCCTTTTGGAAAGGCCGCGACGGGCGCGGCCTCCCGAACCGGGGCAGGCCATGGTCTTGGGGGATGCCGCCTATAAGCCTGCCTTCTTGCGGTCGCGCCCCACCCCGCCGCGACGCCGTCTCAAGACGCAAGGCGTTCGGCGTCGCCTGGCGCAAGCTGCCCGGCGAGCCATGCGCGTAAGCGGGGCGGGCCGAGGGCCAGAAGATCGGCATTGAAATCCTCCGTCCTCGGCGCGAGCGGGCGGATCTCGATCCGTGCACATCTGGACCGCAGCCGTTCCAGCGCGAAGGCCCCGGCCGCATCATTGTCGACGGCGACATAGAGGCGGCGGAGTGACGATGGCATGACCAGGGCGGCGAGGTGGGCGGAGGACAGCGCAGCGGCAACTGGCATCTTCGGCATGACCATTTTGAGCGCCAGGGCGGTTTCGATCCCTTCCGCAGCCGTCAGCACATCCGAGGCGCTGCCGAACCGCACCGCGTTGCCGGCGAGAGCGCCGAGCGCGCGGCGGGGCTGATCGACCGGCGCCTTGCCGCCATCCGGATGCAGCCAGGTGCGATGCACGCCGGTAATGGCGCCGCTAGGGGAGGTCACCGCGGCAATGAGCGCGGGCCATGTTTCGCGTCCCACCGGCCCGCGATAGAAGCATCGCGGGTGGAAGCGCAAGGCGGATGCGTCCGCAGGCAGCAGAATGCCGCGTTGGCGGAACCAGCTTTCCGCCAGTGTGCCGCGAACGGGCTTCGATGCGGCGAACAGACGTCTTGCCGCTTCCGATGAACCACGCTCTGGCAGGCGGTTCCGCATGGCGGATCGGCGGCATTGGCAGGCTGAGGAATGCCCTTGCCTCGTCGAGCGCGGCGCGGAAATCGAGGCCGCGATTGAGGGCGATGAGATCGAGAAGGTCGCCATGGGTTCCATCTGCAGCATCGGTCCATTTTCCGGCACGTGGGCCAAACAGACGGACATAGAGGCTGCGGCCAGGCGTTCCCATGACGTCGCCGCAGATCCAATATCGCCCCTCGCGGCGGCCGCTCGGCAGGTAATGGCGGCACACGGCCTCGGCATGTGCGCCGAGACCGCGCGCGAGATCGGAGGCGCAAGACATCTGTCATCCCCGATCCGCGAGTTCAGTGAGGGGCCAGCGGTCGATGAGTGCCTCGAAGATGGTCTTGCCGGCTTCGCCGACGGGCACGAACAAGCGCAGTTTCCAGGAGATGATTTCGCCGAACAGGCCGCGGGCCTTCAGGGCCTCGACCATGCCGGAGGTGAAGCCGGTCAGCTCCATCGCGGTTCTCGTTCATGACGCGCACGCGGCGGAGTACCAGACCGTCGGCGAGATGCGCTGTAGCCTTTCCGTCATGGATGAGAGCCCAGGCATCTTCGGCGGAGAGTTTCGGCGCGTCCATGCCGATATTCCGGCAGAAGGCTTCCATCTCCACCTGGCCCAGCAACCGGCCGATGATGCGCTCGCCGTCATCGGTCTGCAGGCGATAGACCTGGGACTTGGCTTGGGGCAGGCGCCGCCAGATCGGCAGCAGCAGCCCCGTAACCAGATGAAAAGTGCTGGTGGAGTGCTCAGGGATTGCAACAACCTCCTTGTCCCAGGCGGCGCGGAACTCGGCTTCATCCGCCTCCTTCCAGTGGGTCGTGGCGAAATCCTCCACACTCATGGTATCGCGCTGCATGGGACGGATGAGCCGCACACGGCGCTCCATGCTGCCATCATCCAGCATCATGCTGGGAGCGGTGGTTTTGATGGCCGCGCGTCCTGAACGCTCATTGATCAGCGGGCGGCCCTTGTCGATGAGCAAGCGCATCATCCACACTCATCGGCCGGTTGCGATCCTTGCGCTCGATGGTGAATAGCCGCGTTTCTGCCCCGCTACCATGCTGCCAGACGGTGCGGCGGCTGGTTACGACAAGGCTCTCGGCGCGGATCGTCTCCAGCCCAATATCATGAACGCCCGCGGCGATGGCCGCCTCGATGCGGGCATTGAGGATGTCCTCGAAAGCCGAGAACAGGGTATTCTGCATGGCAATCGGCAGCGCCAGCAGGCGATTGAGGAAGGTGGTAATGGGCGGCAGGTCCTCCCTCAGCGTACCCTCGAAGGTGAGCGAAAGGCCGGTCATCTCCTCGAAACGCGCTAGCTGGCAATCCTCGATGCCGCCTTGGGCGAGCAGCATGTAAAATTGCCGAAGCGCCGCGCGCGCCTGATCGCCTTCGAGATTGTCTTCGGCGCGGAACAGGCCCTGGCCGCCGGTCTGGCGCTGGCCGCGGGTGATCGCGCCCAGCGTGTCGAGGCGGCGGGCAATGGTGGACAGGAAGCGTTTCTCCGCCTTTACATCCGTGGTGATGGGCCGGAACAAGGGCGGCTGCGCCTGGTTCGTTCTGTTCGAGCGGCCGAGGCCCTGAATGGCGCTATCGGCCTTCCAGCCGGCTTCGAGCAGGTAATGGACACGCAGCCGCTGGTTCTTTGCTCCGCGATCGGCATGGTAGCTACGTCCCGTGCCGCCGGCATCGGAGAAGACGAGGATCTTCTTCTCGTCGTCCATGAAGGCGCTGGTTTCCGCCAGATTGGCCGACTCGGCACGGTTTTCGACACAAAGTCGGTCTGCCTTACGCACAATGCGCCGCGAGCGGCCCGTCACCTCAGCCACGGCCTCGGTGCCGAAATGCTGGATGACCTGGTCGAGCGCGCCCGGCACGGGAGCAAGCGAGGCAAGCTGCTCGATCATCCGGTCGCGGGCCGCGACGGCGTCCCGGCACTCAATCGGATTGCCTGCTTCATCATGAGCCGGGCGTGAGCGCAGATTGCCGTCTTCATCCGTATAGGGCTCATAAAGCTGCGTCGGGAAGGCATGCTGCAGATAGGTGAGAACGATGTCCCTTGGAGACAGGTCGACATTCAGATCCGCCCATTCCGCGGCCGGGATCTCGGAAAGGCGGCGGTCGAGAATGGCCTCGCCGGTGGAGACGATCTGCACGATGGCGGCATGCCCGGCCGCCAAGTCCCTCTCGATGGATTTGATCAGCGTCGCAACCTTCATTCCCGTCAGCATCGCGGCAAAGAAACGCTGCTTCGAGGACTCAAACACCGATAGCGCTGCGGATTTGGCCTGGCCGTTCAGCGTCCGGCTTTCGCCGGTTATCCCTGCGGCTTTCAGCGCCGCCTTGAGGTTCTGGTGAATGACCTGAAAGCCTTGCGCATAAGCGTCGTAAATCTCAATCTGCGCCGCGGTCAGCGCGTGCTCGACAATTTCGATCTCAACGCCGTCATAGGAGAGGGACCGTGCCGTGTAGAGGCCGAGGGATTTCATGTCACGCGCGAGGATCTCCATGGCGGCAACTCCACCGGCTTCAACAGCCTCGATGAACTCGGCCCGGTTGGCGAAGGGGAAATCCGCCCCACCCCATAATCCCAGCCGCTCGGCATAAGCGAGATTGCGGACATCGGTGGCTCCCGTCGCCGACACATAGACGATACGGGCATCCGGCAGCGCTCGTTGCAGGCGTAGTCCTGCCCGCCCTTGCTGGGAGGCAAGCTGTTCACCGCGCTCGCTTTTGCCGCCGGCGGCGTTGGCCATGGCATGGGCTTCGTCGAAGACGATCACACCGTCAAAAGCTGTCCCGGTCTCCGCGCCGGGGGCATAGCCGAGCCAGTCGATAATCTGTTTCAAGCGCGGCTCATTGCGCAATGTGGCGTAGGTGCAAAACAAAATCCCTTCCAGCAGACGCACCGGTGCTCCGCTCTTGAAGCGCGAAAGCGGCTGGATCAGCAGAGGCTCGCCGCCCAGAGCAGACCAATCGCGGCGGGCGTCCTCGATCAGCTTGTCGGATTTGGAAATCCACAGCGACTTGCGACGCCCCTTGATCCAATTGTCCAGGATCACGCCCGCAACTTGCCGGCCCTTGCCGCAGCCCGTGCCATCGCCCAGAAACCAGCCCCGGCGGAAACGCACGGCATCTTCCACGCCATCAGGGGCGGCATGGAGATTGTCGCCGGTCTCATCGACGATCCACGCTCCCGCCAGGTGCCCGGCATGCGCTTCCCCGGCATAGATGACACTTTCGAGCTGGGCGCCCGACAGGATGCCGTCATGGATAATGTGTGGCGGCACATGCGGCCGGTAAGATGGATGCGGCGGCGCAACGGACGCCATAGCCGCCGATTGCACCAGCTTGGTGGGGTGCGGAGCAGCGCCTGGAATGTGGACGGATTGAACCGTGTAGCCCTCATATATGGCATCGCTCAGATCGGCGCCTTCGGCCGGCTTCCACTGTACAGGCTCATAGGCCAGCTCAATCGCCTCCGGTGCGGGAGAAAGTGTACCCGCCCCAGCCTTCCGTACAACGGGCGCCGC
>CAWCVC010000003.1:0-33899 GCA_963798805.1 uncultured Alphaproteobacteria bacterium | reverse complement strand
ATCCGCGCCATTTCGGCATCACGCTGCTCGAACGCGGGGAGATCGAGGAGGCCTACGCCAATTGCAGCGACAGCCAAGTGAAGCACCTCTCGGCGCTCGCCTGGCGGTTCAGCGAGCGGCCAGAGCGCCATCTGACTTTTTGGACCGCCGATCCGTCCGGCAATGTCCTGGAATTCAAGTGGTATCAGGATCTGCGCTACATCTATTGAGCGGGGCAGGACGCGATGGAGCCAAGCCTCGCCAGGATCGAACGCTCACGGCGCATCGGCGCAAAGCTCGAGCGCGAGCTCGGGGCGCTGGTTTTTGCCTGCCTGAGCGACCCGCAGGTCCTCGACGTCATCCTCAATCCGGACGGCGTGCTGTGGGTCGAGCGATTGGGCTGCCTGCCTCAGCGGCTCGGCGAGATGCCGCCCTATCAAGCCGAAGCGCTGATTGCCACCGTCGCCTCGGAAATGCGCACCACCGTCACGGCCGAGGCCCCGATCCTCGAATGCGAGTTGCCGCTCGACGGCAGCCGCTTCTCAGCCGTCATCCCGCCGGTCGTCTCGGCGCCCTGCTTTGCCATCCGGCGGCGGGCGGGCAAGATCCTGACGCTCGCTGATTACGTCGCGGCGAGCATAATGACAGGCCCTCAGGCGGCGCGGCTGGCCCAGGCGGTCGAAGAGCGACGCAATATCCTCATCGCCGGCGGCACCGGCTCAGGCAAGACGACGCTCGCCAACGCGCTGCTCGCCCATATGGCTGAGGCCCTTCCGGACGACCGCCTGGTGATCATCGAAGATACGGCCGAAATCCAATGCGCCGCGCCGAACGCCATGATCATGCGGGCAACGAGTAGCGTCAGCCTGCAAAGGCTCATCCGCGCCACCATGCGCTTCAGCCCCAAGCGGATCATCGTCGGCGAGGTGCGTGGCGGCGAGGCACTGGAGCTGATCAAGGCCTGGAACACCGGCCATCCTGGCGGCGTCGCCACTATCCATGCCAACAGCGCCCGCGAAGCCTTGGCAAGGCTCGAAGACCTCGTCCGCGAAGCAACTCTTGCGCCCATGCAAAGGACCATCGCCGCCGCGGTCCACTTCATCGTCTTCATCGCCAAAACCGCTCGCGGGCGCCGCGTTGAGGAACTGATCCGCGTCGAAGGCACCCGCGGCGAGAGCTACCAAACCCACCTTGAGGAGTAGGCCATGAGACATGCTGTCCTGATCGTTGCGCTGTTGCTGCTGCTTTGCGATCCGAGCCTTGCTGAAGCCAGCACCGCCGGCGGATCGCTGCCCTGGGAGACGCCCCTCCAGGCGATCCGCGACAGCGTCACCGGCCCGGTTGCCTATGCGATTTCGCTGATGGGCATTGTCGTCGCCGGTGCGATGCTGGTCTGGGGCGGCGAGATCGGCGAATTCGTCCGCCGCATCATCATGCTGACGCTCGCTATCTCGCTCATCGTTTTCGCCGCGAACATTCTTTCAACGCTCTTCAATGTCAGCGGCGCGGTGATCCCGTGACCGCGCTCCGGCGAACCGCGATTCATCGCGCCTTGCACCGGCCAAACCTCATTCTCGGCGGCGAGCGCGAGCCGGTCCTCGTTACCGCGATCCTCTGCGGCGGCGTGGCTGTGTCGGCGCTGAACCTTGTCGCCGCGGTCATCGGCCTAGCGGTCTGGCTGATCGCCATCGGCTTCCTGCGCATGATGGCCAAGGCCGATCCGCAGATGTCCGAAGTCTATCTGCGCCAGCTGCGCTACCCGGCCTACCTGCCCGCCCGCTCAAGGGCCTTCAGCAAGGAGTAGATGATGCTGGCGCTCAAACAATTCCGCGACAAGGCGAGGGGCGTCGCCGACCTGCTCAACTGGGCGGCGCTGATCGATGAAGGCATCGTACTCGGCAAGGATGGCTCGCTGATCACCGGCTGGTTCTTCCGCGGCCCCGAAGCCGCCAGCCTGACGCCGGCTGAGCGCAACCAGCTCACCGCTAGGGTCAATGCCGCCATTGCCCGGCTTGGGGGCGAATGGGCACTCTGGTTCGATGCGGTCCGCCTGCCGGCCGCCGCCTATCCGCCGCGCTCGGCCTCGCATTTTCCCGATCCGATCAGCGCCATGATCGATGATGAGCGGCGGGCACAATTCCTGAAGGAGGGCGCGCATTTCGAAACCGAGCACGCGCTGATCCTGATGTATACCCCGCCCCTGCGCCGGCAGACGAAGATCATCGACTTCATCTATGACGATGACGGCGAGGGGGAGGCCGTACCGCCCAGCGAGCGCCAGCTTACCGGTTTCAAGCGCATACTTAGCGACGTCGAGGACGCCCTCAGCGACCTCTTGAGACTGCGCCGCATGGGCGGCTTTGAGGTCACCGATGCTTTCGGCCGCGCGCATCTGCAGGACGAACTCGTCAACTATCTGCAGTTCTGCCTGACCGGCATTCTCTCAGGCCTCAACATTCCGCCCTGCGCCATGTATCTTGACGCCGTCATTGGCGGCCAGGAACTCTGGCCGGGCGACACCCCGAAGATCGGCGAGCATTTCATCGCCTGTCTCGCCATCGAGGGGTTTCCGCATGAGAGTTTTCCGCTCATGCTTGCGGTGCTCGACGATGTGCCGGTTGCCTATCGCTTCTCCACCCGCTTCTGCCCGCTGGATGCGCTTGACGCCGGGCGCGAGCTTTCCCGGTACCGGCGCAAATGGCTGCAGCTGAAACGCGGCTTCTGGACCCAGGTCTTTCGCACGCAAGGCGGCATCGTCAATGAAGACGCTGTCCTCATGGCCGAGGAGACCGAACGCGCCATCAGCGAGGCAAGCAGCGCCCTTGTCAGCTTCGGCTTTTACACCCCCGTCATTGTGCTGATGGGCGAGAGCCGCGCCGCACTTGCCGAGCAAGCAAGGCTCATTGCCAGGCAAATCCGCGGTCTTGGCTTTGCCTGCCGCATCGAGACCGTCAATACCATGGAAGCCTGGCTTGGATCACTTCCCGGCCATGCGTTTCCCAATGTCCGCCGGCCGCTCATTCATTCGCTCAATCTCGCCGACCTCGTGCCGCTGTCGGCGAAATGGCCCGGCCTCGATAAAAATCCCAGCCCGCTCTATCCGCCAGGGGCGCCGCCGCTCATGCATGCGGCAACCACTGGAGCCACGCCTTTCCGGCTCAATCTGCATGTGTCGGATGTCGGCCATACGCTGATTTTTGGCCCAACCGGCTCGGGCAAGTCGGTGCTGCTGGCCATGATCGCGGCGCAGTTCCGCCGCTACGCCAAGGCGAAGATCACGGTCTTCGACAAGGGCCGCTCGATCTTTGCCCTGGCAACGGCTTGTGGCGGCGCCCATTACGATCTTGGCGGCGACGAGGCCTCGCCGGGTCTTTGTCCGCTCGGCCGGCTCGACAGCGACAGCGATGCAGCCTGGGCGGAGGAGTGGATTGCCGTCGCTCATGAGTTGCAATCCGGCGCCCATCCGACGCCGCGCCAGAAACAGGAAATCCACCGCGCCGTTACGCTTATGCGCCAGGCACAAGGTGGTGGCCGAACGCTGACCGACTTTCTGGCAACCGTCCAGGACACCGATATTCGGGCTGCCCTCTCCGCCTATACGATCGAGGGGCCGCTCGGGCGGCTACTCGACGCCCGAGAGGAGGGACTCGCCGACAGCGATTTCTCCGTGTTCGAGGTCGATGAGCTGATGGGGCTCGGCGAGCGCAGCCTCATTCCGGTCCTGCTCTATCTCTTCCGCCGTTTTGAGCGCTCGCTGGATGGCGCGCCGGCGCTCCTTCTCATCGATGAAGCTTGGATCATGCTCGGCCATCCCGTCTTCCGCGAAAAAATCCGCGAATGGCTGAAGGTGCTGCGCAAGGCCAATTGCGCTGTCGTTTTGGCAACGCAGAGCCTTTCCGATGCGGTGAATTCCAAGCTCTTCGACGTGCTTCTGGAAGCCTGCCCGACCAAGATTCTTCTTCCCAATGAAGAGGCGGACAAATCCGGCTCGGGGCCCGTGCTCGGTCCCCGCGACATCTATGCGATGTTCGGACTGAATGATGCCGAGATCGCCATCACCCAGAGTGGGATCAAGAAGCGGCATTACTACGCCATCTCGCCCGAAGGACGCCGCCAGTTCGAATTGGGGCTTGGCCCCATAGCGCTCGCTTTTGCCGGCGCCTCCTCCAAGGAGCAAATCACCGCGATCAGGGCACTACAGGCCCGCCATGGCGAGGCCTGGCCCTATTTCTGGCTCGAGGAGAATGGAGTGAAGCATGAAACGGCCGATTAGAGCATTTCCCGTCGCGCGGCTTTTCCTGGCGTGCGGATTTGGCCTCATGGCGAAGCCTGTCGCCGCCCAGGTCGTCACCTGCGCAAATTGCGGCACCGAGCTCACCCAGCTCGCCAATAATCTTCAGCTCGCCGATCAGCTGGCGCGCCAGGTCGAGCTCGTTCAATCAGCGATCAAGCGCTATGAGAATATGGTCCTCAACACCAAAGGCCTTGAAGCCTTTCGCTTCGGCAATTCCTCAAGCGAAATCCGTCAGGTTACGGCGCTCCTCGATCAGGCGAAATCGCTCTCCATCACCTCCACCGATCTGGATGGCAAATTCGCCGCCAAATATAAGGACTACAGCGCCTATGTCCGCGACAAGCTCGATCCGCAAACGCTTGACGCCAAATATCGGCAGTGGTCTGAGGAGACCAATTCGAGCGTGCTGACAACCCTCAAGGCGGCAAATCTGCAAGTCAGTCAAATCGAGGGCGACGAAGCAAGCGACCTCGCGGAGCTGGACAGCCTTGCGACGACCGCGCAAGGCCGGATGCAGGCGCTGCAGGTCGCCAACCAGATCGCGCTCGCCGCGGCGCGGCAGACCCAAAAGCTGCGCCTCCTCATCCTCACCCAGCTGCAGCTCCAGGCGAATTTCATTCAGACCCAGACGGATCGGCAAGCCACCGAGGGCGCCGCCTACCGGAATTTTATCAATTCCGGCCGCGACGCCATCAAGACCGGCGATGGAAAGGGATATTGACCCATGCGTTTCGCCAAGAGCCTTGCCATTGCCGGTCTCGTCCTTGCCGCGGCCTCGATCGTTTTCGCGGGCGATGCCATTGCCCAGACGCGCTGCGTCATTGAAGGCAACAACACCCTCGACTGCATCCTCGACAGCTTTCAGGTGGCGACGCGGAACTGGCAGGGCCGCCTTGCCGGGCTCGCCATCAGCCTGTTCTGGATCCTCGCCGTCATTGAATTCACCTGGGCGGCGATTCAGCTGGCCTTCCGCGGCGCGGATTTGGGGGAATGGCTCGCCGCCCTTGTCAATCAAATCCTCTTCATCGGCTTCTTTGCCGCGCTTTTGCAGTTCTCGGCGGATTGGGCGAGCGCGATCGTGACGAGCTTTCAGCAAGCCGCCAATCTTGCCGGGGGAACCAATCTCATCAGGCCCTCCGACATTTTTGATGTTGGGGTGAAGCTGGCAACCGCCCTTTATGACGCTTCGAGCAACTGGAACCTGGTTCACAATCTCATTCTGGTCGTCGCCGGATTCTTCATCCTCCTGTCCTTCGGCCTGATCGCTGCCTCGCTGATCGTGGCGCTGGTTGAATCCTACATCGTGATTTCGGCCGGCGTCTTGTTCATGGGCTTTGGCGGCTCGCGCTGGACCAAGGACTACGCGATCCGCATCTTTCAATATTGCATGAGCGTTGGCGCCAAGCTGTTCATCATCCAGCTTCTGGCCGGCCTCACCCTCGCCATCGTCGAGCCCTGGACCTCGGTTGCCGCCGGCGCCTCCTCGCTCTCCTCGGCCTCGCTTACCAGCATTTTCGTGCTGGTCGGCGTCTCGATCATCTTCGTCGCCATCACCAGGCTCATTCCCGAAATGGTCCAGTCGCTGATCAACGGCACCAGCCTGGCAAGCGGCGCGGGCCTCTATGCGACGGCAGCAGGCCTTGCCGGCGGCGCGGTTGCCGGCGTTGTCGGTGGAACAATGGCAACGCGGAGCGCGGCGCGCTTGGCAAGCGAGCAGCTCGCCGCCGCCGAGGCCGAAGGCACTGCGCCGCAGACGGCGCTTGGTCGGGCCGCTTTCATTCCCACGAGCACCGCCCGCAATCTCGGCCGGCAGGCCGTTATCGACATCGGCAGCCGGCTCGGCGGCCGCATGGCGAAATGGTCCGATGCCATGGAAGCGGAGCGCCAAAGCTCAAGAGCCCGGCGGCGCGCCGTCCGCTCTCGCGCCGATCAGACCCGGCAAATGCGCGTGGAGAGAGACGCCGGCCCCGAAGGCGGCGGCGACGATACGGCCGGCTGAGCCTTCTCTCGCGGCCGAAACCCCGTTGCAATCGGAGAAGACACCAATGAAGCCCTTCGATCGGGACAAGACTGCCCAAAATCTCAACCCCTATCTTGCAGCACGGCAGGAGTGGAATGAGCGCTATGGCAGCTATATCGCCCAGGCCTATGCCTGGCGGCTGACGGCTCTCATCGCGCTCGGCATTGCCGCGGTTGCAACCGTCGGCCTGGTCATGATCGCCGGCCAGAACCAGGTCGTTCCCTATGTGGTGAAGGTCGACAAGCTCGGTTCGGCCGTCGCCGTTACCCGAGCCGATCGAGCCGAACGGCCGGATGAGCCCGTCATTGTCGCCCAGCTCGCCCGCTGGGTGACCGCGGTCCGGAGCGTTTATGTCGATGCCGGCGCCCAGCGCGCCCTCGTCAAGGAAGGCTACGCAATGATCAACCGCCGGGGCGACGCTTTTGGCGCGCTCAACGACTATATGCGCGCGACCGCCCCATTCGAGCGCGCCAAGACCGAAACCGTCGCCGTCGAGGTGGAGTTGGTGCTGCCAATCTCCGGCGACAGCTGGCGGCTCGAATGGCGGGAGGATGTGCGCGAACGCGACGGCGCGCGCCTCAGCTCCAGCGAATATCAGGCAACCGTCAATATCAGCTTCAACCCACCGACGGACGAGGCAACGCTGCGGATCAATCCAAGCGGCCTCTACATCAATGCATTTCATTGGGCGCGGCGTCTCTGAACGCCAATAGAGGGGGCATCATGTCATGCGAAAGGCTGTTTTGCTCATTGCTTTAGCAGCACTGCCGGCAACAGCGGCGAGGGGCCAAGAGAGGCGCGGCGCGGAAGGCTGGAAGCCGACGCTCGCCGATAGCAGCAAGGATGCGGGTGAAACGTCGCCCACGATCGCGCATCGGCCGCCGCCGCCGATTACGCCGCTCACCGGGCCGAATTTGCGGCTGACGCCCAAAGAACAGCAAGGCATCCGTTATGGGCGGCAATGGGCGGACAATCCGGATTTCCCGGCACGCGGCGAGGATGGCAGCGTCGTCTTCATCTTCGGCTCGACCCTGCCGGTCGTGGTCTGCGCGCCGCTCTATGTCTGCGATCTGGTGCTGCAGCCAGGCGAGGTCGTCAACGATATCAATATCGGCGACGGCGTGCGCTGGCAGATCACGCCGGCGACGCAAGGTGGCGACAATCTCACCACCCATGTGATGATCAAGCCGACCGATATCGGCCTCGTCACCAATCTGGTCATCACCACCAACCGCCGCGCCTATACGATCAAGCTCGTCAGCCGCCGGACGGATTGGATGCCGCGCGTTTCCTTCTTCTATCCAGATGATATGCGCGCCGAATGGAGCGCCTACCGGGTGCGTCAGGATCATTTGCGCGAAGCCTCGCTCCGCGCCGAGCCTGAGGCAAGCGCGGCCAATCTCGATTTCGCTTACTCAATCTCCGGCGACCATCCCTCCTGGCGTCCGATCCGGGTCTATTCGAATGGGGCCAAGACCTACATCCAGTTCCCGCGCGAGATCGCCCATGGCGATCTGCCGGCACTGGTTGCGCTTGCTGGTGATGACGGGCTGTTCACCGAGCCGACGAAACAGCTGGTCAACTACCGCTATGTCAATGGCCGCTTCGAGGTCGACAAGGTGCTGGAGCAGGCCGCCCTGATCAGCGGCGTCGGCTGGGACCAGGCGACGGTAAAGATCACCCGCAATGGGAGGCCGTGATGCGCCACCCCCGCCGCCTGGATCGATACATTCTATTTCGGGTGCTCGCCTATGTCCGCCCGAATAGGGATCGGCCCGCTCGTCTTACGGCTCCCATTGCCGAGCCCCCGGGCCTTAAGCATGATCGCCCGTTGCGATGCTTGCTGTTCATATTCGCGCTGATCGCAGCGGCTTCCCTCAGCGCCTGCGCCCTGCTGCGCGCCAATGCGTCATGGGTTGAGGATCTCGAAGACCCCGACGCGCAAATCGTTGCGGTAACGGTTGCCGCCTGGGTGGCAAATCGCATTGCGCCAGGTGAAAAACCGATTCTCCTCGAGCCACCGGCAATTGCTCAAAGCGATCGGCTCACGCCAAAGCTGAAGTCCCAGCTCGAAGCCCAGGGCTACAGCTTTGCGGCGGAAGACGCCCACGCGTCCGATGTGCATCACTTGCGCATTCTCATCACCGCCTATTCGAGCGGCTATGTGCTGCGGGTCAGCCTCGATGATACCGAGGCCTCGACCCTGCTGTCGCGTGGCGGGGATGGGCAGCTTGTTGCCAGCGTGCCTCTGGCCGTCCGGGAGGCCGGCCGATGATAGACGAAGATCAAGACCATGATCCGGGCCTCCTTGGCCGACGGCCAAAGCGGGGCGATGGGGTCAGGCGCCTCAACCGGGTGCCCCTCTTCATCGCCGGGCTGATGCTGCTCCTCATCCTTGGCACGGTGACCTACACCTACCAGATGCGCCTCGCCGAGATCCGGCGAAGAGCCGCCGAATCCGAAACCCGCCCTGAACCCGCCAATCTCAATCATCTCTTCGACGACGCCCCGGATGGCGGCTTGATTCCGGCCAGGCAGTTTCCAGTGCAGCCGGTGCCGAAGGCCGCTCCCCCGGCCGACAAGCCGTCGCCCATCCCGGAAGCAGTTGATCCTTATGCCGAGGAGTGGGAGCGCTATTTCCAGGAGCGCAAGCGCCTCATCGAGCTGCGCAATCAGCGCCTGCGCCAGGCGATCGGGGCTCCGACGAAGATCCAAGGCGGCCCGGCGCCAGCCTTGCAAAGGCGGGAAGCGAGACCATCTGCCGAAGTCTCGCCGCCCGGCCTCAGCGGTCAGCTCGCTTCGCTCTACGCCGCGGAGGCATTGCATCAGCGGAAATTGGGGAGTGGCGACAACGAAGAGGATATCAATCGCGCCGCTGAAAAGCGCGCCTTTCTGACCGACCGCGCACCGCAGGGAGGAAGCGAGAACTACCTGTCCGGCGGGCGGGAAGCGCCGCTCTCGCCTTACGAAGTCAAGGCGGGAACCGTGATCCCGGCGATCCTGATCGGTGGCATCGACAGCGACCTGCCGGGCCAGATCATCGGGCAGGTGACGGAGAACGTCTATGACACCGCCACTGGGCGCTATATCCTCATCCCGCAAGGCGCAAAGCTGATCGGCATCTACGACAATGCCGTTACCACGGGCCAGGAGCGCGTGCTCGTCGCCTGGACGCGCATCATCTATCCCGATGCCTCATCCATCGATCTCGGCAAAATGCCCGGCACCGACGAGAGCGGCCATGCCGGCCTCCATGACAGCGTCAATAATCATTTCTGGAAGATGTTCGGCAATGCGCTGCTCTTGTCGGTGTTCTCTGCCGGCATCCAGATATCGCAAGGCGGTCAGAACACCGGCACGAACGGCCTCAACGCCCAGCAAAGCATCGCCGCGGGCCTTGGTCAGCAACTCGGTCAGCTCGGTCAAGAAATCGCCCGGCGTAACACCCACATCCAGCCGACGCTCGAAATCCGCCCCGGTTACCGCTTCACCGTGACGGTGACAAAGGACATCGTCATCAGGCCGTGGCGTAAAGGCTGAACGCTTGAGGCGGGAACGTTTGCGAATTACAAAAGAACTACAGCATTTCAATGCCTCAGCGCGCGGTGTTGATCGCGAGTCGCTCAAGCTCGTCCCGCGCCAGCCCGGAAGCAATTCTCGGTGCGAGGCCTGAAACGGGGCCGTCGCAGCGGTCTCGTATTTGGCTGATCAGAAAAATTCGGCGTTCGCCGCTCAAAGCCGATGGTCGAAGCGGGTTCAAGCGTCTTGTTGCGGTTTGTCCGCGTCCGTCAGTAGCCGAAGCAATTCGGGATTGATGAAAAGCTTCTCACGACCGATCTTGCGCTCCTCCAGCACGCCGATTCGCGCCAGCGTCTTGAGGTATTCTGATGCGGACTGCCTTTTGACGATACCGACTTCGACGAGATCACTAATTCGGCAGTAGGGTCGGGCGAAGATAAGCTCGGTAAGCTCGCGCGAATAAATCTTAGGAGCATCCGCGCGCATAAACTGGGCGGTTCTTTCCAGCAAATCGCGGATCGCATTGATTTTCTGAGTTGTCCATAGGGACGTCTCGCGTACGGCTTCGAGCATATAGAGGATCCAGGGCTCCCAAGCAGCTTCAGTCGTCACCTGGAGGAGCAGCCGGTAATATTCAGTCTTATTCTCGATGATGAAGCGGCTGAGATGCAGAACCGGAATGTCGAGGAGTTTCTTATCGACGAGAAACAGAAGATTGAGCACGCGCCCTGTCCGCCCATTGCCATCGGTAAACGGATGAATGGCTTCGAACTGGTAATGCGTGACCGCCATGCGGACGAGCGGATCGACGTTCTCGGCCTCATGGAGATAGCGTTCCCAATTGGCTAGCATGCGTCTCAATAACTCGACGCCTTCTGGCGGTGTGTAGATGATCTTTCCGGTCGCATCGTTGAGCAGCGCCGTGCCGGGCGTGGCGCGAACATCCATGTCAACATTTTTGATCGTTCGGCAGATCTCGACGGCCAGCCTTGTTGAAAGCGGCCGTTCGGACAATGTCTGATAGCCCCGATAGATTGCTGCGCGATAGCGAAGCGCTTCTTGTGTTGCCGGATCGGCCTGGCCTAAATCAGCGCCTGCAAAGCGAAACAGCCGGTCGGTTGTCGTAACAATGTTTTCAATTTCCGAGCTGGCCTGTGCTTCAAGGATGGGAATTGAATTGATCAGAATAGTCTGGTTCGGGATGAGCTGCCCTGCGATGCGCAGTTCGGCAAGCGCGGCCCGAGCCTCGATACAAGCCTTCAAAATCGCGCGTGTCTCGACATCGCTGGACGGCGGCAACAGCGGCAAATCATTGAAGGGGCGATCGGATCGGAACGCCATGGCGATGGCCTTGCCTCACTATAAGCCAGACATGTCGATGACATCGACACATTACCGACATATGTCGAAGAAATTCGATTCTGTCGACATATAATAGGCCCGACGGCTGAAGCTGGTACTTCGACTACGGAGACATCACACCGCATCCACTTCCACCGCCGTGACAGCGATCGCCAAAGAGCAGGGCGGACCTATGCGCTGGCTGCAAATCCCGACATTGCTGTTTTGCTGCGAGCGCCTTGGGAAAACGCGTTTTAAATGAAAGCCTTAAAGCAAATTCACCGACGCAAATAAACCGAACCAGCGGCTCGCAGGCTCGTCCAACTCTCCTTAGCCGTATTTCTTTATTTTTTGCTATGCAAATTTCTCACGAAAATTGATGAGTATGGAGAGTTATACGAGGAGCGATCGGCCCGGAAAAAACTTCCACGCCCGCTCAATCCGCAAATCGAGCTGGAATCTGCGCGACTGTTGGCAAGCCCGCATTGCCGACCCTTTTGCATTTTTCCGCAGCGAGCCAAGCACTGAAATCGATGATCTTTAACAGCGGCCAGCCTCGCGCAACGCCATAAGCGAAACCGCCGTGAAACACGTCCCCGGCGCCGCAGCTATCGACGACTTGCACAGGCACCGCATCGTAGCGGCACGCCTCGTGCGCCTCGCCCTCCCAATAGATGCCGCCGCGCTCCCCTTCCGTTGCCATGAGCAGCTTTGGCGTGAAGATGCCGAACGCTTCGCCAAGAGCATAGCAATAACTCTGGCCTCTTGCCGCCGCGCGTGCAGCGAAATACTTCTCTGGCCCTATGATATAGTCGGTAAGGCGAAGGATTGCGTCAACCTCAGGCTTATAAGAGCCGGTATCGAAGACCACGGGCACGCCATGTGTGCGGCACGCATCCGCCGCAGTCAATGCTAGTGTGAGATCGGTCGCGTCGAGCAAAACGCACCGAGCGAGGGGGATCAGCTCACGGCAAAGGCCAAAACAAGCTGCTGTCGCTCGCGGTTGCGGCGTCCAAAGAATGGTCCGCTCGCCACCCTTTCCGGACAGCAGCACAAAGGAACGCTGCGAACTTGGCTCGTTATCGGCCTCGATGAGACGCGCGTCGACTGGCTCATACGCAAGCTGCGCCTTCAGGAGATCGGCATAGATGCCCTCGCCAATCATACCGGCAAACACTGTCTTGGCACCAAGATATCCGCACGCGAGCGCGGCGCGGCCGGCGGTTCCTCCAATGCATATTGAGGCCTGGCGGATGCGGTTCGTCGATCCCTCCTCAGGGTAGCGGTCCATCTCATTAATGAAATCGATGGTCACCATCCCAATTGCCAGAACATCGATCGTAATCAAAGCCAGGTCTCGTCTTTGATCCGCTCATCGACGTCAGCATGGGATGTGAGCAAGTTCTGAATGGTGTAATTCGTCGCCTTCATGATCTCACGCGTCGTAACGATAGTGACTGCGTTGTGTAGGCGGACCACAGTCGCCGGGCAGGAATGGTCGACAAGTCCTGTCAGGATCTTAGCAAGCACCGCGGCTTTCGACATATGTAGGACTGGGAGAATAATCCGCTGCGCGGCAAGCGCGTTACCCAGTCCAATCGTGACGATCGCTCGTGATGGCTGGTGTGGATCGATATAGCGTCGCTCGCTCTCGCCGACGTGGATCACGCGGCAACCATCAGCATATCGCCCTGATGCTTCGGCTAATTCTTGTGGACCATAGCCAATGATTTCTCCTTCGGGTGAATAAGCGAGAATGTGAGCAACAGGCCGGTAACGCTGCAGCAACGTGTCGTGCTCGGCAAAGATATCCCGCCCACACAAATAACCCGAGAAGAAATGCATATTTGCTTCAGACGTGGCCACTTCGCGGCGGTGAAGGCCTGCAATAAAATGCTCGCGTACAAAGCGCTGTCGGCTCGCTGGATGCTCCGGTGAGACGCCGAAGGTCTCCGTGTCGATAAACAGGTGGGTGTCGCTGAGCAGTGAAAGATCGACCGCGGTACAGGTTAAAATGTATTCGAAAACGAACGCCGCAGTTCGTCCAGTCGGCAATACCAACGAACGCAGATTGGAGGCGTCCAGGCTCGACCTCAATAGTCGTGAGACGGCGTAGAGTGCGATGGCGCTGGTCTGGCAAATCAGCAGGCATTTTGGCCAGGAGCGGTCGTCTTGCAGTTCGACCCTAACATCGGCCGAAGCGCCGCCCGTTCGCCGGCCGACCGATAGTTCCTCCGGTTCGATGCTGAGGGCGCGGGCGATCTTCTTTATCGTGGCGGGACGCGCTCGATGCAAGCCTTTTTCAAGCGCCCGCAACGTCTTCACTCTGACCCCTGCGCGGTACGCCAAATCCTCTTGACTTAGTGCTTTCAACCGCCGGAGTCGCTGGACAATTTCCCCCACATCCGAAGTCATGCGACTAACGAAGTAACCAACTTCATAGAATTGTCGTATTACTTTAATTTTGGATCGAGGATTTTAGGACTCATTTTTAGGGCTATTGCCGTTGATGGCGTATAAGCACAATTCCCTGCAAGTTTTCCAAGCGACCATTTGCATTAAGTTTTCATTCGCCCAAATGCCAGCGATCATTATGGGAGCGACGCTGGCTGGTTGATGAACGCCGCCTGATCAGGCTGCGCATTGACGCTGACCTTGTCAGCGAGCCCGATATGCGCAATATTGATGCGCATGGATTCCAGCGAAGGCGATGCACAATGCCTGCATCCGTTTATGACAAGTCTGCCCCGAAGCGGGCCGTGAATGTCAGTGTCAATGCCGATCTCGCGGCCAAGGCAAAGGCGCTCGGGGTGAACCTTTCCGAGGCTCTCGAAACACGGCTTGCCGAGCTGGTCGCCACCGCTGAACGGCTGCAATGGCGCGCCGCTAACGCGGCCGCCATTGATGCCTATAATGAACGCGTCGAGAACGGCTCGATTCTCAGCGATTTCGAGCGCCCGTTCTGATGGCCCAATTCGATGTATTCCGCTTTGCGCCTCGCGGCGCGGGCTTCGCATTTGTCGTCGATCTCCAGAACAGCTTGCTTGAAGATCTCGCAACGCGGATCGTCGCGCCGCTTTACCCGCTAAAAGCCGGCCATCGTCCCATTCTCAGATTGAACCCGGTGTTTCAGATCGACGGCAAGACCTATTACCTCGCCACTCAGGAGCTGACCGCACTGCGTATCAAGAGCGTCGGCGCGAAGGTCACATCCCTGGAAGAGCGGCGGGATGAGATTATCGCTGCACTCGATTTCCTTGTCACCGGGGTCTAACGATTGGCTGCTACGGCGTCCGGAGGAGAAGCGCTAGATACGGGCGGCAGCAGTTGGTGTCATCAAAGCTGTTCTGATCTATCTTAAGCTATCGAACTTTCTGACCTTTGGTCCGGGCGCGCATTTGGGAAAAATCTCCTTAGTTTTTGAACTTTCTGAGCTGAAAAGAGCGTCATTTTGAATCTAAGCATTTGATTTTAAATAATTTCGATCTGACTCTTAATCAGCGGGTCCAAGGTTCAAATCCTTGTGCGCCCACCAAATTCTAAAGGAAAATCAATCATTTATATTGGGCACCTCAGCGCCGCCGTGTCAACATAGTGTCAACGAATCGCGTGACACGGAACGGCATCGGCTGCCATGTGTTCGTAATCAGAGTTTTTGAGACCGATGGCGGGCTGATTTAATGGAGGCTCTGGCCCATGTTGGTTGGCATTTTAGGCGGCGGCTCTGCGATGCTGCAAGCGCCGTAGTTCGATCGTTTTTCGTTTGATCCTTTCTCTCTTCAACAGGATGGTTTGCCCGCGTCCGAAATAGACGTCGGCAGGCGTGAGATTGTCGCGGCTCTCGTGATGGCGGCGATGGTTGTAGTGCTCGACGAATGCGGCGATTTGGGTTTCGAGATCCCAGGCAGGAAGTAATTTTCCAGCAGGATGCGGTTCTTCAACGTCTGGTGTCAGCGCTCGATCTTGCCCTGGGTCTGGGGATGGTTCGGCGCGCCGCGCACATGACCGATGTCCCGATCTGAAGCCATTCGGCCAAGTCACCGGCGATGTAGCACGGCCCGTTGTCGGACAACAGCCGCGGCCGCTGACGCACGGTCGCCCGATCGCAGGCCGATGCCGTGAGCGCCAGGTTCAGCGGTGACGTCATCGGCTTTCATGGTAGTGCACAGCTTCCAGGCGATGATGTAACGGGAGAAGTCATCGAGGACGGTCGACAGATAGAACGATTCCCAGCCAATCACGTTCAGATAAGTGAAGTCGGTCTGCCAGAGTTAGTTGGGCGCCGTCGTCTTGTCCTTGAACGCGTTGGCGGCATTGATGACGATTGACACGCCGGACTGGTTATCAGGTCATGCGCTCGTGAAGCAGGCGACAGACGGAAGCTTCTGAAACAAAATAGCTTTCCGTGTCGGTGAAGGTGATCGCCAACTCCCATGGCGACAGTTCCGGCTGGTTCAGCGCAAGCTCGACGATCCGGCTTCGCACCTCCTCGAGGATGCGGTTCCATTGCCTCGCCTTCGCAGCGTTCTTTGGTTACTCCGTCATGTGGTCCTCCGGCCGACCATGATAAGCGTGCGCCCGTGTGGACTCGCCGGTCGACGCCTCGATCATGAAACGAGCCTAACGCGCTCAACGAGCAAAATGGGGCACGCCGCAGAAAAGGTCAAATCAGGTCTTCCGCCCTCATTGCAGCCTGCACGGTCCGACGCCCTTCCAGGCGATCACGCAAGGCGGCGAGCTGAACGGAAATCATTACGGCAAACTTTTCAGCCCAAAGCAGCGTGACGAAAAGATAAAAGTCGGCAACGCTAGCTGTTTGATCCCAGGCTTTGCTGGAGCATCCTTGTCTACCGAATCAAAGGATGCGCTATGGGCCAGGTTCTTCATGGGAGCGCCACAACGACAGAGGCGATCCGTCGAGCGATACAGCATAGTCAAGAGAGCCTGAGGACGCTGGCCAGGCGCTATGGCATCAATCAAAAGACTGTTGCCAAGTGGAAGAAACGCAGCTCGGTCGCCGATCTGCCAACAGGCCCGAAGGAGCCCAGATCGACAGTTTTGTCCGTCGAGGAGGAGGCCGTCATCGTCGCCTTCCGACGATACACGCTGCTCCCGCTTGATGATTGCCTTTATGCGCTGCAGCCGACGATCCCGCACCTGACGCGCTCATCGCTTCATCGCTGCCTGCAGCGGCATGACATCGGCAGGTTGCCCGATGTCGAGGGCGACAGGCCGGTAAAGAAAAAGTTCAAGGCCTATCCAATCGGCTACTTCCACATCGATATTGCTGAGGTGCGCACCGAACAGGGTAAGCTGCACATGTTCGTCGCCATCGATCGAACCTCAAAGTTTGCCTTTGTCGAACTGCACGAAAAAGCCACCACGGCAGTCTCCAGGGATTTCCTGCTGCGCCTGATTGCAGCCGTTCCATACAAGATCCATACCCTACTTACCGATAACGGCATCCAGTTCACAACACCGGGCGCCGGAGGATCGGCCGTTCCGCTGATTAAGAAGGCAATCGCAAATGGCGAGCTATTCCGCGCTCATGCCTTCGAACTCGCCTGCGCCAGGAACGACATCGAGCATCGCACAACCAAGGCAAAGCATCCCTGGACCAATGGCCAGGTCGAGAGGATGAACCGGACGATCAAGGAAGCCACCGTCAAGCGCTTCTATTACGAGACCAACAACCAACTCCGACGGCATCTGGCCGATTTCGTCGCCGCTTACAATTTCGCCCGCAGGCTCAAAACCCTCAAAGGCCTCACGCCATATGAGTTCATCTGCAAAGCATGGGCCTCGCAGCCAAGTCGATTCACTCTTAATCCGCTCCAGCAAATGCCGGGACTAAACATCTAGGCTTATCGCCAAACAGATAATCACCTTCGACCCTATCGGCTAAATCCTGCATGCGGTTGGTGATTGCCTCGCTCGCCTGCACGGCGTCGCGCGCGCCCGTGAAGAGGGGCTCGTAGGCCTTGTGCAACTCGGTCGAGATATAGGCCAAGCCTTCGAGCAGTCGCGTGCGGCTGCGCGGACCTTCAAGACCTAGGACAGGAGCCCGGCTCGCGATATAGTCGAGCACGGCTATGTTCTCCGTCACGACTTCGCCATCGTCCAGCAGCAGCGCTGGCACATAGCCTTTGGGGTTTACGTGGTTGAAATCAGCACCGGGGGCCGTGACCTTTGATTTCAGGTCCACGCGCTCGCTGTCGAACGGGATGCCAGCCTCTCGCAGAGCGATGTGGTCCGCCAAACTACATGCGCCGGGGGAGTAGTATAGCTTCATTGGTTAGGACATCCCGAACAATAACTGAATTGCGATCCGTGTGCGTGTGACCGTGTGACTCAGCCTGCCCGGGATTCCGGATCTGGGCGAACAGACGTATGTCGGTTGCATGATCGACGAGGACGCCATTCAATACCGGTGGGACACGGTCGGCATCCGGCTTGACGAACGGGGGCGACGCTTGTTCGCAGCAGCCGAGGTGCGGACCGCCGGCTGGGGCGGGCTCTCGGTTGTCGCGCGGATCACGGGGCTCGCCCGCTCGACGATCAATCGCGGCAAGGACGATCTCGACGCGGATCCGCTGGCGAAGGGCAGGATTCGCCGCTCTGGCGGCGGGCGTCGGTCCGTTGCCGAAACGGATCCAGAGCTTGTGCCCGAGCTCAAGCGCCTTGTCGAGCCTGCCACTCTCGGCGATCCGATGCGGCCCCTGATTTGGGTGTCGAAGAGCATGGGCAAGCTTGCTGAAGCGCTGACGGCAATGGGGCATCCGATCAGCGCCGATACCGTGCGCAAGGAGCTGGTGAAGCTCGGCTTCTCGCGCCAGTTCAATCGCAAGGCGGATGAAGGCGCAAAGCATCCCGACCGCAACGCGCAGTTCGAGCACATCAACGCTAAGGTCGTCGCCGCGCAGGCCGCCGGGCAACCGGTGATCTCGGTCGATACGAAGAAGAAGGAACTGGTCGGCAACTTCAAGAACGGTGGCTCCGACTATCGGCCCAAAGGCAATCCGCAGCGCGTGAAGGTGCACGATTTCGTCGACAAGGAACTGGGGAAGGCAGTGCCCTATGGCGTCTACGACGTGGCGGCCAATACCGGATTCGTCAGTGTCGGGATCACCAGCGACACGGCCGAGTTCGCCGTTGAGGCGATACGCAGCTGGCTCGGACGGATGGGGCGCCAGCGCTATCCAAATGCGCGCGAGCTAACGATCACAGCAGACTGCGGCGGCTCGAACGGCGCGCGCGTGCGGCTCTGGAAGGTCGAGTTGCAGAAGCTTGCCGATGAGACCGGGCTCGTGCTCCACGTCCACCACTATCCGCCGGGCACGTCCAAATGGAATAAGATCGAGCACCGCATGTTTTGCCATATCACGCAGAACTGGCGTGGCCGCCCGCTAACGGATCGTCTCGCCATCGTCGAGCTGATTGGTGCCACGACGACAAAGGTCGGACTGAAGGTCGAGTGTGCGCTCGATACCCGCACCTACGAGAAGGGCATCAAGGTCAGCCACGCCGAAATGGAGCGGCTCGACATAACCGGCGATAATTTCCATCCCGAATGGAACTACACAATCAAACCAAGGCAACCAGGGTTTTCGTAGCAGTTATTGTTCGGAGCGTCCTTAGTCCTTTCAGATGGGGATAGCGCGCTAGCCACGGCTCAAGTTGACGCGCAGCGTGTTACGACCGGTCGGGCTTGTCTACGCGTCGCGAGCGGCGCAGAGCGTCAGAAGAGCTCCAATGACAGCGGGGAGCGTGTCTCCTGGAGAATCGCGGGCAATTGCCGACGGTGCACAGATGCCGGCCGCGACTTCGCAAAAGTGGAAGAGGGCGTGAGCGCCCAGCCACAATGTGGGCACAGCCCAGAGGATGACCCGATATTGCGGTTTCGCGGCCCCGACCAGGAAGGCGGCTCCCACGAACCGAAGATGAGGCCAATATCGCGAATGAAATGCTGGTTGTACGGCCCGGTGGTGGTAACGCCAGGTACCCATAAATACCACTGCGCCGGCGACTCGAGCATGAGCAGGCCGTTAGCCGCTGCAGCCAAACCCATCAGGACCGCTGCGCCAATGCAGATATTTTGTAGCATGGTCCGATCTCAACGAGTTGCCCGCCGGTTTTTCGAAACGAGTCCGTATGCTGATGTTTTCTGGGCTTGGGGCGAGGCTACGTGCTGGCCGGTGGCGGAACGTGGGTCAGCCACCAGTCGAATTTTGTCGAACCGAGCTGTGCGTTTGGGCTGGGAAGGAGCAACTGGTCGGTCAGCTTGATGCCGTAGTAAAGCGCGTTCGGATCCGCAACCACCTTGCGCCGGTCCTCGTCATGCTGAAGGGTCGTGGCGACAATCTCATCCATGTGGACGACGGCGGGGCCGGCGATCTCGATGGTGCCGTTCACGGGGGCCGCCAAGGCCGCCTCGGCGACCGCGGTCGCGACATCTTCCGCCGCCATCGGCTGGAACGTCGCATGGGGAAGACGCACGACCTCGCCCTGAGTGTTCGATTGCGCGATAGCGCGAATGAACTCGAAGAACTGCGTCGCGCGGACGAGAGTGTAGGGTATCGGCGAGGTCCTGATCAGGTTCTCCTGGGCCAGCTTGGCGCGAAAATACCCGCTGCTCTGCAAGCGCTCGGTGCCGATGACGGAAAGAGCGACGTGATGCTTGACCCCGGCTGCAACCTCGGCCGCCGTGATATTCCGGCCGGCGGTCTGGAAAAAGTCCATCGCGGCCTTGTCTTCGAATGACGGCGAGTTGGCCACGTCGACGACGACGTCGGCCCCCGCGAGCGCCTCGGCCAAGCCTTCGCCGGTGATTGTGTTCACGCCGGTCTTCGGAGCAGCTGCAATCGTCTCATGCCCCTTTTGCTTCAGCTTCTCTACGACCTTCGACCCGATCAGGCCGGTCCCGCCGATGACAACGATCTTCATGACTTCACCTCTCATCTAGGTCTCAAGACAATGGCTGCTTTCGCCTCAACTGTTCTGAGTAGCGTTGCTTCGTCGTCTCCTGGTTACCCGCTTGGGGCGTAGGCAATAATTGCGCGTTCTGCTGCCTGATCGATATTGTGCGGGAGGCTCGGTCGGCCGGGCGAAATAGTCGGTCAACCTAAACCTTGGGCTAAAGCCGCCAGGCGGATCGTGATGTGTCAGCAATGTGCGTCCGGCACGGTGCGCTGCAGCAGGCGCATGGCGGCGGTCGGAATCGTCGGGAACGGTGTGGTCAAATGTCGGGCGCGGTGTTCGAACCGCCGGGGATTAGCAGGCGCGGTCGGCAAATATCAACGCAGCGATCGCGATACGGCGATCGCTGTTGTTTTGCTGTTCCGAATGCACGTCGTGGCGGCGAAGCGCGAATATGCAGGCGGCTGCTATTTAATCGTCGCGAGATAGGCGATGATATCGGCGCGTTTGTCTGCCTGCGGAATGCCGGAGAAAGGCATCCGATTTCCGGGAATGGCTGCCTGCGGATTTTGGAGATATTGGTCGAGAACCTCCGCCGTCCACACGACATTGGATGACTTTAGGTTCATATTGTCCACCGCATGCTTGGCGGCAACCAGGTTGGCTCGCTCAGCCAGCCTACGAACAAACAGCGCTAGCCCGCATTTCTCACGCATCTGACGCTCGGGCATGGTCATCCGGCCGATTTGTCGGCGATGGTGGCACGTGACGAGCGTGTGGGTGGCGCAGACCGCGCGATCAGCTTCGTTCATTGGCTCGGGTTCTTCGGTCTCCAGTGGGCCTCGGGGTTGCCGCGAGAGGGACGCGTCGCAGCCACGCGCCTCAGGCGGGGGAGCCGCGGGCATGCGCGAGACGCGCCGCGGCGAGACGCCATTCCGCAGCGGACGGACAGGCGGACGCGAAGGCGATCTTGACCCGACGCGCGCTGATTTTCACCAAAGCGCCGATTTTCAGCAGCTTGAGCCTGATCGTGCCGCAGGTAGCGGTGGCGAGTTGCGTGTGAGCGAGGCCGATCCGGCGCAGAGCGCAGAGGAGGACGTAGGCCATCGAGGCAAACCACAAGCGCAGCTGGTTGGCCCGCATCGTTGCCGCCGAGGTGCGGTCGGCAAAGAGATCGCCTTGCGCCTCCTTGATGCGGTTTTCCATCTCGCCGCGCTTGCAATAGAGATCTTCGTATAGTGGCTTGGCGGTCCAGGCGCCAGGCTTCAGAGAGGTGACGAGGAAGCGCGGGTTGGCTTCGCCGCCGGTCCATTCCGCTTTGCCGATTACGCGGCGTGGCGTGACCAGGAGTCCTTCGTCGACCACAGGAAATCCCGAAACGCCCGCGCCGGCTTGCCTTCCGCGGCCTCCGACAGCCGCCGCGCCTCGGCCAGCGCCTCAGCGATGCGAGCCTCCAGACGCGCGTTGCGGGCAAGGCCGAAGACGTAGTCGACCTTGTTGGCCTCGCACCAGGCCATGAGGGCCTCCCGGGCGAAGCCGGAATTGGCGCGCAAGACGATCTTCACCTTCAGCCAGCGCGCCCGGATCCGGCCGACAATGCGCGCTGTCTCTTCGACCACGCCGGCACTGCCGTCGATGTTCGCGCGTCGAAGTTTGGCGGCCAGAAGATGCCGGCCACAGAAGACGTAGAGCGGCAGGTAGCAATAGCAATCGTAATAGCCGTGGAAGAACCGGCCTTCCTGATGGCCGTGCAGCGGATCATCGGTGGCGTCCAGGTCGAGCACGATCTCACGCGGCGGCTTGCCGTGCGCGTCGAGAAACAAGTCGACGAACAGCGCCTCGATAGCCGCGCCGTCGTGGCCGATCTTGTGATAGCGCCCGGTCGTCCCCTCGGCCGGGGCGTGCTCCAGCCGGTTCAGCGTGCTCTTGCCGGCCAGCGGCGCCGGTGCCTCGGCCGCACGATCGAGCTTACCGAGAAGCACGCCAAGAACGGGATCACGCCGCAACTCGTCATGGTCGACGAGGTCCTCATAGCCCAGCGCCAGACCGAATACCCGCTGCGCGACCAGCGTCTTCACTTCGTGCACCACGTAAGCGGGATGGCGTCGATCGCGAAAGCAGGTTGCAAAGCGGTCGACGAGCCGGATGGCCTTGTCCGTCTCCCCGAGCAGGAGAGCGCCGGCATCCGAGGAGACCATGCCGCCGTCGAAATCCGCGACCACACGGCGTCCGCCCGCTCTTCCAAAATCGATCTTGCTCGCGATACACTCTGTCAGCATCGGGGAGCTCCCTCGAATTGGTATAACTCGTTCTCGCAAAACAAGTTTACACCGTCAGAGGCCCCGGTGCGCCTCAGCCCCGTGAGAAATGCGGGTTAGCAGGTTCGCGGAACCTGCGAACGGCACCCCGAGCGCTTGGATTCGCCGCCCAGCGAAATTGTAAACGACTGATTTTGCAGGACTTTCACTGGTGCCGCAGGGGAGGATTGAACTCCCGGCCTCACCCTTACCAAGGGTGCGCTCTACCACTGAGCTACTGCGGCGGAGGAGGCGGCACAACACGCCGCGCGGACTGTGCCATGCCGGCGGCGAATAGACAAGAGTTGCGGCGGGCCGTCAACCGAAAGCCGTGGGCCGAGCGGAACATCGCTCTGGAAACCGTGCCTTGCCCGCTTTATCGTCGACGATCTGTGAGCATGAGGCGGGTCATGACCGGCGAGCTTTCGCGAAAGCAGGCG
Source organism: uncultured Alphaproteobacteria bacterium (assembly GCA_963798805.1). GTDB lineage: Bacteria > Pseudomonadota > Alphaproteobacteria > Rhizobiales > Rhodomicrobiaceae > CAVZCK01. Next base: position 11,093 of record CAWCVC010000003.1, on the reverse strand, counting down.
GCCAGGAAGGAGCGCGAGGAGCGTCTCGCGGCCGAGCTGCGTGAGAATTTGAAAAAGCGGAAGGCGCAGGCGCAGGCCCGCAAGGGCGCGAGCGATGCGCCCAAGGGCAATGACGGCTGACCGGACGCGCCGCCGGCTCATGACGGGCGGACTTGCACGCTTTGCCATGCTCGTCTAATCCTTGATGAATTCGCTCAATCAAGCCTAACTCCTACCGGCGGCATCTCTAATGGACCAGATTCGCATCGAGGGCGGCCATCCGCTCAACGGCGTCATTCCGATCAGCGGGGCAAAAAACGCGGCGCTGCCGCTGATGATCGCAAGCCTCCTCACTCCCGACACGCTGACGCTCAAGAACGTCCCCAATCTCGCGGACACCAACCTGCTTGCGCGGATTCTCCGCAATCACGGGGTCGATTGCGCCGTGGATGGCAAGCGGGCGAATAATGGCGGTCATATTGGCGAGACCTTCCATCTGACCGCCCGCGATATCGTCGATGCGCGCGCGCCTTACGACATGGTGCGCCGGATGCGGGCGAGCTTCTGGGTGCTCGGACCGCTGCTGGCCCGTCACGGCGAGGCGGTCGTGTCGCTTCCCGGCGGTTGCGCCATCGGAACACGGCCGGTCGATCTCCATCTGATGGGGCTGCAGAAGCTTGGCGCGGAGATGGAGCTGTCGGGCGGCTATGTGGTTGCCAAGGCGCCCAAAGGTGGGCTCCGTGGCGCGCGGATCGAATTCCCGACGGTTTCAGTCGGCGCGACGCATAACGTGCTGATGGCCGCCAGCCTGGCGAGGGGCGAGACCGTCATCGAAAACGCGGCTCGCGAGCCTGAGGTCGGCGATCTGGCGGCGTGCCTGATCAAAATGGGTGCGCAGATCGACGGCATCGATACATCGACGCTGCGCGTTCAGGGCGCCGATTACCTCGAAGGCGCGGTTCACACGGTGCTGCCGGATCGGATCGAGACCGGCACCTATGCGATGGCCGTGGCGGCAACTGGCGGAAATGTGCTGCTCGAAGGTGCACGCGCCGATCTGCTTCAGGAAGCGCTCGGCGTGCTGCGCCGTGCGGGTGCCGAGATCACCGAAACCAATCACGGAATCCAGGTAACGCGCCACGGCGCCGGGATCGCCCCTGTCAATGTCGAGACGCAGCCATTTCCCGGCTTCCCCACCGACCTGCAGGCGCAGCTGATGGCGCTGATGGCGGTCAGCTCCGGCGAGGCGCAAATCCGGGAGACGATTTTCGAAAACCGATTTATGCATGTGCAGGAGCTCGCGCGGCTCGGGGCGGATATCCGGATCGCCGGCGACACGGCCCATGTGCGCGGCGTCAAAGGATTGCGCGGTGCGGAAGTCATGGCGACGGATCTGCGGGCCTCGGTGTCGCTGGTCATCGGCGGGCTGATGGCGCGCGGTGAGACGACGATAAACCGCGTCTATCATCTCGATCGAGGCTTCGAGCGGCTGGAGGAGAAGCTGGGCGCCTGCGGGGCCAATATTGAGCGCATTCACGCGTGAGCCAGCGGCCTACGCTGCACCACGGCAAACCGGTGCAAAAAATTGGCGTTTGGCCCGCATATGAGCGCATCTCGGAAAGTCGCGGGCGCGGCTTGCGCTTTGCCGGCGAAGGCGCATATCTGATAAAGCTCTAGTGGTCCGATTCCGGCATTTGCATCCGCTTGCAGCATGCCCCTTGAGCAAATGCTGGAATCAAAAAGGACCGCTACCAAGTTTATGAGGCTGGTGGAGCTTTTGAATTTGACATTTGAGCGCGTGCTCGCGACAGGCGAGACTCAAATGTCAAATTCGCTCCACGAGTGTGGTGATGCAGAAGTTCGTCAGAATTTGCGGCTGGTAGACCATGGACCTTCTGAAACTTATCGCCTTGGACGAGGACGACCTCAGGGTCCTGTCCGCCAATTTGCAGGACGCGATCCTGAAAGTCGAAGACATGGCATTCATCCCTGGCGAACGCCGGTTCGCCGCCGTCATGAAACGCTTCAATTGGCTGGACTCGGCTGAGGGCCATGGCGGAAATGGGGCCAGCTACGAACGGCGCCAGTGCGCGCTGAGGTTCGAAAATGTCCGCCATGCGCAGGTCAAGAACCTGGCGCTCGATCGGCCGAACGACGCGCTGGAGCTGCTTGCCATCGGATTCGAGCCGTCTCAGACGCCGAACGGGTTCATTACGCTGATCTTTGCCGGCGGCAGCGCCATAAGGCTGCAAGTCGATTGCATCGAAGCCGAGCTGCGCGATCTGGGACCTTGCTGGACGACGCCGTGCAAGCCCAAACACCCTGACGGCTTCGACAAACAAAACGCGCTGGACTGACCCCATGGTTCGCAGACTTGCAATTGACGACCCCGACTTCGAGGCGCAGTTCGCCGCGCTGCTGGCCGTCAAGCGCGAGCAGTCGCCGGATGTCGAGGATGCCGTGCGAGCGATCATCAAGGAGGTTCGCGAGCGCGGCGACGACGCCCTGATCGACTATACGCGGCATTTCGATCAGCTCGATCTGAAGCCGGGCAAAATCCGCCTGGACGATGGCGACCTCGGCAAGGCCGTCGCCGAAGTCGGGGACGAGGATCTCCATGCCGTGCGCTTTGCCGCCGAGCGTATCGAGACGCATCACCGCCGTCAGCTTCCGGCCGATGACCGTTACGCAGATAGTTGCGGCGCCGAGATCGGCCATCGTTGGACCGCGATCGAAGCCGTCGGGCTCTATGTTCCGGGCGGGCAGGGCAGCTATCCGAGCTCGGTGCTGATGAACGCGATCCCGGCTAGGGTTGCCGGCGTCCCGCGGATCGCCATGTGCGTGCCGGCACTCCGAGGCGAGATTAACCCGTTGGTGCTTGCGGCGGCCAAACTCTCCGGGGTCCATGAAATCTATCCGATCGGCGGCGCGCAGGCGATTGCAGCCCTTGCCTTCGGCACTGAGAGCATCAAGCCCGTCGCCAAGATCATGGGGCCTGGCAATGCCTATGTCGCCGCCGCCAAGCGCCAGGTTTTCGGCGCGGTCGGCATCGACATGATCGCCGGGCCGTCCGAAGTGCTTATTGTCGCCGACCGGGACGCCGATCCGCATTGGATCGCCGCAGACCTGCTTGCACAGGCCGAACACGATGCGGCCGCGCAGGCGATCCTGATTACCGACGATGCGGTCTTCGCCGACGCCGTCCTGGCGGCCGTTGCCGGGCAGCTGAAGATATTGTCGCGTGCCGATGTCGCCGGCGCGAGCTGGCGCGACAATGGCGCCATTATCCTGGTGAAGGACCTCGCCCAAACGCCGCCGCTCATCGACCGGATCGCGCCGGAGCATCTTGAATTGGAGACCCGTCATGCCGAGGAGCTGGCGGCCAAGATCCGCAATGCCGGGGCAATTTTCGTCGGCGGCTACACGCCGGAAGCGATCGGCGATTACGTCGCCGGGTCGAACCATGTGCTGCCGACCGCGCGCTCGGCGCGCTTTTCCTCCGCCCTCGGCGTGCTCGACTTCATGAAGCGCACATCGATCCTGAAGCTCAACGAGCGAAGCCTTGCCGCGCTCGGCCCCGCTGCGATGACTTTGGCGCGCGCCGAAGGCTTTGACGCGCATCGCCGCTCGATCGCCATCCGGCTCGGCATCAGCGAACCCGGCCGGACGCCGCATAGCTAGTGTCCCTTTGTCCCGCAATTGCAGACTACGAACCTAGCTGCGAAGTTGGTCGGCAATTGCGAGACGCCACACTGGCGGTCAGGCACTTGAAAAACATGGCGGGGTTCGATGAATGATTGCGAAGCCTCCTGTCGCCTTTCCTTCGATGCGTATCGGGCTGCTCGGTGGCTCTTTCAACCCGGCTCACGCCGGCCACCGCCATATCAGTCTTGCGGCCTTGCAAAGGCTGCAACTCAACGAAGTCTGGTGGCTCGTCACACCCAGCAATCCTCTGAAGCGCGGTCAGGAACTCGCGAGCCTCGACGAACGAATGGCTGCGGCGCGCGCCATCGCCGCTCATCCCAAGATCAAAGTCACCGGCTTTGAAGCGGCCTTGCCTTCGCCCTATGCGATCGACACGGTCCGCTTCCTGCAAACACGATATCCGGGCGTCAAATTCGTCTGGCTGATGGGCGGGGACAATCTCGCGCAGCTTCATCGCTGGCGGGAGTGGACGGGACTTTTCGAGAGCGTGCCGATCCTGGTCATGGACCGGCCTCGCACCCGGCACCGTGCGTTCGCATCGCCTGCCGCGATCCGTTTTGCCGCTGCGCGACTGGCAACCAACGCGGCGTCGGGCCTGTTCAACCGCCCGGCTCCGGTATGGACCTACCTCAACCTGCCGCTCTGCGGCCTGTCTTCGACGGCGATCCGATCCAGGCGCGAAGACAGACAACGCGCAATGCCGAAATAGGTTCCCACCGGAGAATCAGCCGCTTGCACTTAAGAGCTTCGCAACGATCCGACTTGAAAAATTGCCTCGGCTGGGTCACATTCCGATATGTCGGTAGAAGTCGGGGGATAATCCCCGCAGACGGCGTGGGCCGCGCAGGAGCGCGAGGCTGCGCCGCGTAACCAGATCCGAGGCAAAAGGAAATCGATCTGATAATGCACACTTCGACAGGGGCTGCCCTTCGTGGCAAGCCTAAAGCCGTGCCGAAAACGACGCAAGACGGCTCGGCAGCGATCCTAGCGACTGTGCTCAACTCCCTTTCCGACGCAAAATCCGAAGACATTGTCTCCATCGACCTCCACGGCAAGACGTCGATTGGGGACTATATGGTCATTGCGTCTGGACGGTCGCACCGTCATGTCGGCGCCATCGCCGAACAGCTGTGCGAAAAGCTGAAGCGTGAAGGCCATCGCAACCTCAGGGTCGAAGGCTTGCCTCATTGCGACTGGGTGCTGATCGATTCGGGCGATGTGATCGTGCACATCTTCCGGCCCGAGGTGCGCCAGTTCTACAATCTTGAGAGAATGTGGTCCGCTGACCGGCCGACGGATCCCGTCGCTGTCTGACGGCCGATCTCAAGTCGAAAACGCGGCGCTCGGACTGGCCGCTTAGCGGCGGACGGGTATGAGAGTTCAGCTTCTTTGCGTCGGCCGCCTGAAAGAGGAGGCCGAGCGTGCGATCGTCGACCGCTATCTGCAGCGCTTCCGGCAGATCGCCGGGCCGCTGGGCTTCGGCGTGGTCAGCGTATCGGAACTCGTGGAAAGCCGGGCCAGGACGGCCGGCGAGCGGAAAGCCGCCGAAGCCGCCGAGCTGCGCAGGAGGATGCCGGCCGCGGCGCGGCTGGTGGCGCTCGACGAGAACGGCAAGACTATCGGCAGCGCGGATTTCGCGCGGTTTCTGGCCGAGACGCGGGATGGCGGCGTTCGCGATGTCGCTTTCATCATCGGCGGGCCGGATGGCCTCGACAAGACCCTCGTGGCCGAGGCCGCGCTGACCCTCTCGTTCGGCAGGATGACCTTGCCGCATGGGCTGGCGCGCGCTGTCTTTGCGGAGCAGCTCTACCGTGCAGCGACGATCCTGTCCGGCCATCCCTATCATCGGGCATAAAGCGAACGGCTCGCCTTGGCCTTGCCGCGATTTGAAGCAAGGTTCGAGTCGGGACGGGCGTTGACGATATGCCCAAATTTGTATCCCGGCGCGATTCGCGTTGTGCTAACGCTGTTTTCGATTCAGGCGATCCTTGCATAAGCATCCGGAATGAACAGGGAATTTTCAAATCCTGTTAAGCCTTTGGCTCTTTCGTCGCTGAACCCGTCGTCGCTCGCCTGCAAAGCGACCGCCGGATCGGGTGCTCTTGCGTGCCTTGTACTGTTCGCTGTTATGGGGAGCCAGCCCGCCCGCGCCGAACATGGCCGTTCCACCGCCAGCGCCAATTCCGAGATACGGATTGCGCGAAACGACGGGAATGCCGGCACGAGCGGAAACGCGGTAAAATCGCTCGACGGCAAGACCATCGACATTGACGAAGCCCGCCGCCTGTTCGAGCAGCATCAGAAAGAGCTTGAGCGCGTGGAGAATGAGCGCCATGGCCTGGAAAGCGAGACCCAAAGCCTCAATCAAGAGACCGCCGCACTGCAAGGCAAGCTGATCGATGCGGCGCAGAAGGTTCAACAGGCGGAAAAACAATTGACCCGGTCTGAGGGCGAAATCGCAGAGCTGTCGAAGCAAGAGGCGCAGATTCGCGTCGCCTTGAAACGAAGCCGCGAGACGATCGCACAAATGCTGGCCGTCATGGAGCGCATGGGGCGGCAGCCGCCTCCGGTGATGATGACCGAGCGGAATGATGCCCTTCGAATGGTGCGTAGCGCCATGATCCTGTCGTCGTTCTTTCCGGGCTTCAAGGCCAAGGCGGACGAGCTGGCGGTAACGCTTGCCGATCTGAATACGATCATCACCAAGTCGAAGGCGGAGCATGAGCGGTTTGCCCAGGCGCAGACCGATTTCTCGCGGTTAAAAGGCGAGATCGACACACTGCTGGCCGAAAAGAAGGAAAAAATGCGCAACAACTGGCAGCGCATGGAAGACCTGAAAATTGCGGCAACGCGTCACAGCCGCGCGGTCACAAATCTTGGTGATCTGCTCCAGCGCCTCGACAAGGACGTCGCGAGTAACTCAAATTTGGGAGCCTATGAGGAAGAGCTGAAAAAGCTTGGCCCGGCAATCGAACTTAAGCCTTCGGTAACCAAAACAGCATTTGTCTCGCCTGGACGAATGAAGCCCGCTGTGCCATTTGAGAAAGCGAAAGGATTGCTGCCGCTTCCTGCTCAGGGTAAGCGGATCAAATCTTTCGGCGTGCGCGACGACGTTGGCGGCAAGACTGAAGGCATCTATCTGGAGACGCGCAATGAAGCGCAGATTACTTCCCCCTGTGACGGATGGATAATTTATGCAGGACAATTCCGTAGTTACGGGCAGATCTTGATCATCAATGCCGGTGGAGGCTATCATATTCTATTAGCAGGTTTGGACCAGATTTACACAAGTGTCGGTCAATTCGTTCTTGCAGGGGAGCCGGTCGCGTCGATGGCCAAGAAGCCTGAAGCAGGGGCCGGCTCGGTGCAATCGCGAGATCCTGTGCTCTACATTGAGTTCCGTAAAGACGCCCGTCCCATCGATCCTGATCCGTGGTGGTCGGAGGGCGTAAAGGAAGGTTGAGACGATGCGGAAATCGAACTTTGCGATCTGGGTGTTTGTCATGCTCGCCTTCGTGGCGGCCAGCACGTCGATGATCAATGCGACGCGCTCGCAGTCGGCAACGGCGGCAAACACCGAAATTTACCGTCAGCTCGACCTTTTCGGCGATGTGCTCGAGCGGGTCCGTTCGGACTACGTCGAGGTGCCCGACGATCAGCAACTGATCGAGTTGGCCATTAACGGCATGCTCAGTGGCCTCGACCCGCATTCCACCTATCTGAACCCGAAGAATTTCCGCGACATGCAAGTGCAGACGCGGGGTGAGTTCGGCGGCCTCGGTATCGAAGTCACCATGGAAGACGGGTTCGTGAAGGTTGTCTCCCCGATCGAGAATACCCCTGCGGAAAAGGCGGGCCTTCTCACCGGCGACATCATCACCCATCTCGACGGCGTTTCGATCCAGGGCCTGACGCTGGAGCAGGCCGTCGAAAAAATGCGCGGGCCGGTCGACACCCCGATCACGCTGACCGTTGCGCGTCCGAACACCGATCCGTTCGACGTCAAAGTCGTGCGTGACATCATTCGCATCAATCCGGTCCGGGCCAATCTGGAGGGTAATGACATCGGCTATATCCGCATCAAGACCTTCAGTGAGCAGACCTATGATGAGCTGAAATCCGCGATCCAGAAGATCAGGAAGGACTCCGGCGCCAATCTCAAAGGCTACATCCTCGATCTGCGCAACAATCCGGGCGGTCTTCTGGACCAGGCGATTTCGGTGTCCGATGCGTTCCTCGATAAGGGTGCGATCGTGCTTACCCGCGGCCGGAATGCCAATGAGACGCAGCGCTCGAACGCCCGGCCGGGCGACCTGACCGATCAGAAGAAGATGGTGGTGCTGATCAATGGCGGATCGGCCTCCGCCTCTGAGATCGTTGCCGGCGCCTTGCAGGATCACAAGCGCGCCACAGTCATCGGCACGCGCTCTTTCGGCAAGGGTTCGGTGCAGACGATCATCCCCCTCGGCTCGAACGGCGCCATACGTCTGACGACCGCGCGCTATTACACGCCGTCCGGCCGGTCGATTCAGGCGAAGGGCATCGATCCGGACACGGTGGTCGAGGAGGAGCTGCCCGAGGATCTGCAGAAAGCCGCGAAGGCAACCAAGCCGCGTGGCGAGGCAAGCCTGCGCGGCCATTTGAAAAACGACGACGGTGAGAGCTCCGGCAGCTTGGCCTACGTGCCGAAGGAAAAGGAAAAGGACACGCAGCTGAATTATGCGATCAATTACCTGCGCGGTAACCTTGCCGATCAGAAAAAGGTCGAAATTCCCGGTGAGCCTGTGAAATCGGCGCAGTAGCGTCTTTCCACAAATTCCTGTAAAGGCGCGTGGGGCAACGCATTTTTGCTCTGGCGCGCCTTTATTGTTGGGTGAAACAACTCTTTTTGGGCGTCACGCTACGAATTGTTCGTTATATTGGCGTCCGAGCAATGGTCTGCATCGACCGGCAGAAAAGCTATGCGAGTCCTTTTTTACACCGCGACAGCGTTATTCATCCTTCTGGCAGGCATCTTTGCTTTCTACGCCCTGCGGGCGCCGGCGAGCGGCGGTGGCGCGAAGGTCGTTCTCAGCATCGACGCAAGCCAGATGCCCGGTGCCTCGTCTCAAGCGAGCCAAGGTGCCGACGGCGATTTGCTCGCTGAGGCGGCAGCGAGGCTGAAGCGGGCCGATGCGAGCGATACCCCCCCGGATGCGATAAAGCCTTCCTTATCCGCGGAAGCCGCCTCACCGGGAACGTCTGCGGCTGAGAGCGAGGGGACAGCCCAAGGTCAGATCGAGGACCAGAGCGACACGCTCCCGGGCACGACTTTGGCCGGGCTGGACGGCGACAAGCCGCCACTCGACGATATCGACAAAGGCTCGGCTGACCTTGCATCGCATGATAATGGCGCGGCTGCGCAGCCGGAGCCGCCATCGGCTCAGCCCGATCGCGAGGGTGTAGGCCAAGGTCCGTCCTCCACGCAGCAGGAGCTTGCCGAACGGGAAACATCCCAGCCAACTCTGAATAGCGGGCCGAGTATCGTGCCGGCGGAGCCGGGCGCAAAGCCCGGAGCGTCTGCCACCGCGGACACGGGATTGCAGGCAGCAGCGCCTCCCGAGGACACCGGAAATGCATCTGGCGCGGCCACGCAGACCGATGGCGGAAAGACCAATGTCAACGCTGTCCTCGCGGCGCTGAACGAGAAAGACGCGTTGGAGCCCGCGGCGCCCACCGTGCCGCCACCGCCGCTTCCCTATAAGCGCCCAGGCAATATCCCGTCGACGAAAACCGCGGCGCTCGAGGGTTGGAAGAGCACGAAGTTCACAACGACAGAAGTCGCAGCGCCGCGCTCGGTCCGCATTGCCATTCTGCTTCGTGGGATTGGCCGCGACGACCGGATCAGCGATGACGCGATCACGAAATTGCCACCTCCGGTTTCGCTGGCTTTCGTGCCCTATGCTGGCAGCTCACAACAATGGGCGAAAAAAGCGCTGGAGCTGGGTCATGAGGTCATCGTGCAGCTTCCGCTGGAGCCGTCAGACTACCCGGTCAATAATCCAGGACCCGAGACATTGTTGTCATCGTCTGGCTCCGATGAGAATCTCTCCAGATTGCACACCGTTCTGTCCCGTTTCGACGGATATAGCGGCGTGACCAATTTCCTGGGGGGCAGGCTTCTGCAGTCGAAAGTCGCGCTTCGCCCGATCCTTGAGGAAGTCAAGGCAAAGGGTCTGATCTATGTCGGCGAAGGCAACAATAGCCATGCCGTGGTCCAAGGCGTCGCCAAAGAAATCGGTCTGCGCTATGGCAACGCCGATGTGATGATCGATGCCCAGCCTTCGCCGACGGCGATCAGGAAAGCGTTGGACCGGCTGGTGGTGCTCGCGCGCAAACAGGGCAGCGCCATCGGCATGGGCACGGCTTCGCGCACAACGATCGAACAGCTGGAAAGCTGGTCCCAGCAATTAGGGGCAGACGGCGTCACGCTCGTGCCCGTTGGCGTGCTCGCTCAGGCGCCCGGCGCCTCATGAACAAGGCGGTCGGGCCGGTCGATGCATCGCTGATGCCTTACCGCCTCGGTGCCGGCATCATGCTGATCAACGCCGAGGGGTTGATCTGGATCGGGCAGCGGCGCAATCATTTCGCCCAAGACGGCCGCAACTGGCAGATGCCGCAAGGCGGCATCGACAAGGACGAAGCGCCCGCCGCGGCGGCTATCCGTGAACTTGCAGAGGAAACCGGGACCGACAAAGCCGAAATCCTCGCCGAGACGAAAGACTGGTTTCAATACGATCTCCCGCCGGATCGACTCGGCATTGCGCTTAAAGGCAAGTATCGCGGCCAAAGGCAGAAATGGTTCGCGATGCGTTTCACCGGCATCGACGCGGACTTCAATATTCACAATCCGCCCGGCGGTCACCAGCCCGAGTTCAGCGATTGGCGCTGGGCGACCTCTGTGGACTTGCCCGGCCTTATCGTGCCATTCAAGCGTGAGGTTTATCAGGCCGTTATCGCTGAGTTCCGTCCCTATCTGCGCTGAATTCGCGTGCTTTTCGGCGCAGCGTGCCCGGCTTGAACGGCAGGATGGACGACTGCGGCGATCGATCAGACGAACACTGTTGCAACAACAGCCAACCGCGCCGCGAAGGCAATCCGCAGCCCGGCCGCCACACATAACGATCCAGCCGTGACCGCCATGGCGAGCACCGTACTGTGAGAGATGTTTTAGCAACGCACGGTAGAGTTATTTAAGATTTGCGCAACCTTTGATTGCGTTCGCTGGCCTCAGCGTTTACCTCGATTCTATGGCAGCGCTCATAATGATTTGGGGGTCGTCTTATGATCGTGATTGTGGACGAGCGTGACACCGTCAAAGGGGGCTATGCGGCGTGGTTCGACCGCGAGGGTGTGTCGGCGACGGGCTT
>CAWCVC010000002.1:0-1070074 GCA_963798805.1 uncultured Alphaproteobacteria bacterium | reverse complement strand
AGATGAAAACATTTAAGCTCAGAGGCCGCTCTCGATTCTTTGCTGGTCGCGCGATCGGACGGAAAACCGGACTCCATTTTTTTCTGATCGCGCTCTAGCCGAAGCAGCGCTATTGCCGATGCTCATATCCGAGCCCACGATGACCTCATGATCGATCACGTCTCCATCCCCGTGCGCGACCTCCAGGCGGCGGGCCGGTTCTATGATGTCGTCCTGGCGCCGCTTGGTCTTTCGAGATTGGTGACCCGCGATACGTCTATCGGCTTTGGCAAAAGCTACCCCGAGTTCTGGCTGAACAGCCGTCCCGAAACGCCTCGGCTCGAAAATCCCGGAATGCACATTTGCCTGCGGGCTCGCGGCAGGGATGCGGTGGAAAGCTTCCATGCGACTGCCCTGGCAATTGGAGCCGCCGACGATGGCGCGCCCGGCGAACGCCAGGCGACCAGGACGGTCTATTTCAGCGCCTTCATCATCGATCCGGACGGCAACAAGCTCGAAGCCGCGACATTTCCGAAGCTGGATTTGGAATAGCATCCGGTCGCGATCCGACCCGGATGCAACAGCCGCATGCGCCGGCGGAGCCAATCGCCCTTCTGAGCCGGGCGCTAGTTGTTCGAATCTAACGTTTCGAACAACTAGACTTTTGCTGATGAATCAAATTTCCCTGACATTTGAATTTCTACCCTAATCCAACCACACGGCGCGAGGGACTCAAATGTCAGGTTTGATCCACTACGCCGACAATCTGTCCGCCTTACGAATCCGTATGGCGGCGGCAATGCATCCACACACCTTCTTTTGGCATTGAGTTCGATAGGAGCCCGCGCCTCTTGCGCGGCAGACATCAAGATATCGGGAGTATCGCATGACCAAGACCCGACTTTTTCTCGCGGCCGCGGCGACCGCTCTGACCATCGGCCCACTACCGGTCTACGCCGCTCAGCCGAGCGTGCTCAAAGAGGCCAACATCACCATGCAGCGGGCACGCCAGATCGCCTTGAGGACCTATCCCGGCAAGATCATGAAGGAGGAATTGGAACGCGAAGGTGGCGGCAGCGGTCTGCGCTACTCGTTCGATATCCGCAAGGGTAAGCAATGGCGCGAAATCGGCGTCGATGCCATAACCGGCAAGATCCTGGAGAACAAGGCCGAAAGCGCCAATCCAAAGGATTGAACTTCCCTCCGCTGGCCCGGGGCGGCTCCTTCCGCGCGGGTCAGCCCAATCCGACCATTACGAAAATGTATAGCTCTCGAATCCGAGTGCGAACCTCGAGCGGCTATGAAGCCTGAAAAAATGAGCTAGCCGATCTTATTCAGCCGCAGTTAGAAATTGCGCTGGCGAATGTGGCGCAAGGCATTGAACTTGCGTAGGAAATGGGTGTCGAAGCCATCCTATGCGCGCCGCAGCGCAGAGCCACACCCGCCATGACCGACGATAGCCCGCTCACCGTTCCCTATCCAGCCGTGTCGCACAAGAAAGTCACAGCTGCCTTCGATGGCGGTCGTCTCTCCTCCGACAGCGGCGTCATGCTGCTCGCGCTTGCCGAGCGTCGGCGGGCTCTCTCCCAAACTCTCGCTGCTTTGATCGCCGACCGGCGCGATCGGGCGCATATTACGCACACAGTTGAGGACATACTGAAAGGGCGCATGTTGGCGATCGCCTGCGGCTACGCGGATGGCAATGACTTCGACTGGCTGCGCTGCGATGCCGCCTTCAAGCTTGCCTGCGGGCGGCTGCCCGACACGGGCAATGATCTATGCTCGCAGCCGACCATCTCGCGCTGGGAGAACGCGCCGACGCTGAAGGAGATCATCCGCCTGACCTATGCGCTCGTCGACATCTGGTGCCGGAGCTACAAGATGCCGCCGGCATCGGTGGTGCTGGACATCGATGACACGCTCGACGTGGTGCACGGCCATCAGAAACTGTCGGAATGGAACGCCCATTACGACGAGCGCTGCTTTCTGCCGATCCACATCTATGAGACAGCGACGGGCCGCCCGGTCACCATGATCCTGCGTCCGGGCAAGACGCCCTCAGGCAAGGAAGTCCGTGGATTACTGCGCCGTCTGATCAATCGCATTCGCCGGCATTGGTCCGATACGCGCATCACCATTCGTGGCGATAGTCACTACGGCCGAGAAGAAGTTATGAGCTGGTGTGAGGCCAATGGCATCGACTATGTCTTCGGCTTTGCTGGCAATACCGTGCTCGACCGCTTGGTCGAACCGGAGGCCGATGATATCCGGACGCGCCGCGCCGAGGAGCAACTTGCCGTTCTGCGCGGCTTCGCCGAAACGCGCTATGCGGCAAAATCCTGGGCCAGGGAGCGCCGTGTTGTGGCACGTATCGAGGCGAGCGCCAGTCATGAGGACGACATGCTCCGCCGCGGGCTCGACATCCGCTATGCCGTCACCTCGCTGGCGAAAGGCAACGCCGAGCACATCTATGCGACCCTCTACTGCGAGAGGGGACAGGCAGAGAATCTGATCAAGCAACATAAAGCGCAACTCGCATCCGATCGCACCAGCTGCCGATCGCCGCTTGCTAATCAGATGCGGCTCATTCTGCACACCGCCGCCTATTGGCTGATGCTCGATGTGCGCGATTGCGTGCCGTCCTGGCATCCTTTGCGGCAAAGCGAGTTCGCCAGCATTCGCCTGCGCCTGCTGAAAATCGCCGGACGTTTCGTCGAGACCGCGAGCCGCATCCGTGTGGCACTCGCCTCGTGCTGCCCGGAGGCCGAGCTGTTCAGCCTCGTTGCCTTCCGGCTGCAATCGTCCGGGCCATGAATGGTGGGGCATGACCGCCCCAGGAGCCCGGACCATCCACCTTCAGCGCGTCGACAGCGTACTCGAGCCGATCAGCCTGCCGGACGTGTCCGCACAGGACGGATCACCTCGCCCAGCAAGAACGGAAAGAAGATAGCCTGCTCGGACGCATAAGAACGGCTAGAGCGGGATCGATTTAGATGGAAACACTTGAGCTTAGAGGCCCGCTCTCGATTCTTTGCCGGTCGCGCGATCGGACGGAAAACCGGATTCCACTTTTCCTGATCGCGCTCTAAGATCAGCCTTCGCAAGATTTCAGCTGGAGAGCTTGCGGACCTACGGCGGCGACGAGCAGATTACCCCGACTGCGCAGCCGTTTTGCGGTCCGTGGCAGCACTGAAGGCTTCCTTCGACGAGGCGACTTCCTCGTCCGACGAAGTCGTCGCTTTGGTTGCCCGTATGCCGCTGCGCTCAAACAGTTCCGCCAGCTGTTCGGCCGGCACGGCGCGGCTGATGAGAAAGCCCTGAATCTCCGAGCAGCCCGCCGCCAGCACCGCCGCTCTCTGCTCCGCGGTCTCGACGCCTTCGGCCGTCGCGATCATGTTCAATCCACTGGCCAAATCCGCTACTGCCTGGATGATGCATCGTGAGCTCGGGCTTTCCATGATCTCTCTTACGAACGAGCGATCGATTTTGATGTTGTCGAACGAAAATTGTCGGAGATAGGCGAGCGAGGAGTAACCGACCCCGAAATCGTCCAGTGCAATCTGAACCCCAATCTTCCGAAGCTGATTGAAAGTTTCCAGCACGACGTCGCTGCCGGTCAGCAGAACATTCTCGGTAATTTCCAATTGGAGCTGTTCCGGTGGCAAGCCGGAGGCAGCCAGCGCGCTGACCACGATGCGGCGCAAATCGGCATTGCGGAACTGAACCGGCGAGAGATTGACCGACACTTTGATCGGACTTGGCCAACTGGCAGCCGTCCTGCAAGCCTCACGTATGACCCATTCACCGAGTGGGACGATCGCTCCGATTTCCTCTGCGAGCGAAATGAAGGCATCCGGCTGAATCATGCCCTTTTGCGGGTGCCGCCACCGCAGCAGCGCTTCGCAACAGGTAATGTGGTTCGTCTCCAGATCGACGACCGGCTGGAAATGAAGCTCGAATTGGCCCGCGATGACGGCCTTGCGGAGGTCATGCTCCAGCGCCCGCCGCGCCTTCATCAGCCGGTCCATTTCCGCCTCGAAGAAGCGGTAGGTGCTTCGCCCTTCGGCTTTGGACCGGTATAGCGCCAGGTCCGCATTGCGGATGAGCTCGTTGCTATCGTTACCGTTAGCCGGGCTGATTGCGATGCCGACGCTGGTGCCTACGACAACCTCGCGGCCATCGATTTCGAAGGGCGCGCAAATGCACTGGATGAGGCGCTCGGCAAAGGCCGAGGCTTCCGAAAGCTGCTTGAGGCCGTTCTGAATGATGGCGAACTCGTCACCGCCGGTGCGCGCCACCGTATCGCATTCTCTGACCAAGCGCTTGAGACGCTCGCCCGCCAGGCGCAGCAGCTTGTCGCCAACTGGATGGCCGAGCGTATCATTTACGTTTTTGAAATGGTCCAGATCGAAGAGGTGCAGAGCGATCATCTCACCGCAAGACGCCCGCGCGATCGCCTCTTCGAGCCTTCTCGCCAGGAGTACGCGATTGGGCAGGTCGGTCAGGCTGTCATGATGAGCCATATGGGCAACCTTGGCCTCGGCGCGCCGTCGCTCGGTTATGTCTTCCTGGGTGGCAACCCAGCCGCCATCGGGCATAGGCCGGTGATGAATTTCGAGAACACGACCGTTGGTCAATTCCACCTCTGTGTCGGATGGTCGACCGGCGAGCGCGATGGCGTGGCGCTGCTCGTAGAATTCATCGACGGACATGTTGGGGAAATGCCCGGCCTCTTTGCGGAGCCGGATAACTTCGCGCAGGTCAATACCGGGATAGACGGACTGCGCGCGAAGATTATACATCTCGATGTAGCGCTTATTGCAGATGATCAGCCGCTCCTCGCCATCGAAGAAGCAGAGCCCCTCCGTCATATTGTTTATTGCGGCGTCGAATTGCATAGTCCGCAGGAGCAGCTGCTCCTGTTGCTCTTTCACGATCTCGTGCTGTCGCTTGAGTTCGGCATATAAGCGCTCGCGCTCAGTGATGTCCTCGTGGGTTGTGACCCACCCGCCGTTCTGAATCGGGCGACGGGTAATCGCAATGATCCGGCCGTCCTTGAACTCGTGCACGGCGCTGCGAACCGACAATGCGTCAGCGACGCGGCGTGGATCGTATTCGTCGGGAGGTTCCCCAACGTAGAAATCCTTTGAGAGCCGATATTCGGCGAGCTGAGCGAAAGGTGTACCGGGAGCCGTCAGCGATGGGGGAAGATCGTAAATCTCGGCATAGCGAGCATTGCTGACGACAAGGCGCTGATCGGCATCGAACATCGCCACCCCTTGCGCCATATGCGCAAGGGCGGCGTCCAATATGCGATTTTGGCAGGCGAGGCGGTCGAGCGCGGCTTCGCGCGCCTTGTGATGCGCATCGACCTCCTCGATCATCAGCCTGGTGGCACGATCCGATCTGATCCGATCCCGGTCGAATTCTTCGTAGGCTTGACTGACCAGCCCGTAGAGCCGCTCCAGATCGACCTCGCCGGAGACGGCGGTCGCCTTGGCTATCTGTCTCTCGAGAAGCTTGTGCATCGGCTACACGGCTTCCGCTATCGTCGTCACCGTCATGGTCTGGTTGTGAAGTTCGCAGACCCCGGACGCGGCATGTGGCGAGATTTCACCATAAGAATAGAAGCCGATTTGATGAACATCCTCCCCGAGACTGGCTTCGACCGCAGCGATCTCGTCGACGACGCTCTGCCCCATCAGTATCCTGCGGCCGATACAGCTCACCAGTATCGCAGCAGCGTCGGTTCCAGGGGGCCGGCGGACGGTCGAGGCCTGTCGAGCCGCGGCGGCTGCGCCTTCCGCCAGATCATCGAAATGTCCCCGCATCAATTGCGCCGACCAGCCTTGCGGGACATTGCCGGCAAAAATCATCGAATGCTCTTGGCGATCAACACCGAGGACGGTACGGACGACGCTATGGCGGGGCCGCGCAGGATCCGTGATCAGCAACGGGTAAAGCAAGGCCGTGCCAGGCAATCCCTCCGCCTCGTCACCCAAATATCGCTCATAGAGATCGAGGGCGGGCTCCTCGTCCAGGGTGAAAAGTACGTTGCCTGCGGATCGGCTTATCTTGCGCTTGGGTCCGAACTCGTTCCAACCGCCGGCGCTACCGTGTCCGATCGAGATGGCAGAGCCGTAAAATCCGATAGCGGCGACCCGTTTGGAGCGGGGAATTGCGTCGACTCCAACCACGGTTTCCTGAAAGCGCGTGCCGTCTCCGGCGAGACCACCCGTCACGGTCACGCCGGGGCCAATGGAAGATAGGACGCCCGCTACCAAATCGCTGCCATTGAGGTGAATGCCGTCTGCGAGGATGAAGACGCCCTTCAGATCCGGCCGCCTCAGCCGTGCACCGATACGCGACCCGGCCGCCAATGAGGCGTGCCGGTCTGTAATCTCCTCGTCAATCGCCGCGATTTCGGTTTTCTCGAACTGGAATATGATTGCAGCAACCAGTTCGTCATTCACGTCGCCCGCGAAAATCTGTCCGCCCGTGCTGCAGCCGACGATAGCCGCGGCCGGAAACATTTCGCGGAGTTCAATGAAGCGATTGCCGCAGGCAATCGTTTCACGCGCGCCGAAATAGATCGCGAGCTGCGCTGACGTGGCGATATGCCGTGGTTCCGACCAGCCGACATCGGAGGTCCAGGACAAGGTCTCAGCTTTCATCGTTCCTCGATCGGACTCCCGGTGACCTGCAGGTCGATTCAGCCGTCGAGCCGGCCGCAGAATAAGAAGGGCGATCTCAGAATAGCCGATGCGGTATGACGGTCGATTAATCGAGCGATGATGAGCACGGAGAAAAAGTTAACTCTCTTTTCATGGGGAAGGATGACACGTGCATCGAAACGCGATGCGGCGGCGTTCCGCAGAGGCAGGGACACATGGCCGCGCAAGCCGCACCTTAGAAGCACGGAGCAAGATTTTTGTCCGGGCAAAATTTAAAAGACTGCAACAAGGAGAAAAAGATGCGCGGGTCGCGATTTTCCTTGGCCGGGGAGCGATAAGTCAACGGTAGAGCAATTTCGACGCTGGCCCTGAGGCCCCCAGGCAACGGGGCCGATAAATCGTTCAGTGGAAATGGCAATGAAAACGGCAATGGAAACGCCGGCGCCAAGGCGCAGGCCGTAAGACTAAAGGCGATCACTGCTGTTCATTCGATCATTTCCCCACGGGCTTAAGAAATTCGCTCTCGGTCGATGCAAAAAGCTGGGCACAGATCATCGAGTGAGGTCGGCTCGATTACGCGAACAGATTATGCTGTCATCCACGAGAGGATAAGCTGTTCGTCTTCGTTCGGGCGGACGAGGGTTGCTCTGGCCAAGTGCGGCCGAGCCATGGGCAAGCATGGGCGATCGCTACAGGACCATGACGGGGGACCGGGACGCTAGAGCATTCCGGTGCATGTTTGCGGCCTTTTACCCGAAGGTCAAAGCCATGCTGATGCGCCAATGTGACGGCAGGGCAACGGCTGAGAAGATCGCGCAAGATACGATGCTGGCGGTATGGAGCAATTTGCACGTCGACTTCGAGGAAAGAGGCAGCGCCTCGGCGCGGATTTATGCGACGGCACGCGATCTCCGCATCGATAGGGTGAGCAAACAAGCGGTCTGGCACTGGTCCTGCGGGGTGTGCGAAAGTGAGCGCTCGCCGACATCCGCCGACAAGCTGAAGGCAGGAGAGCGGGATCGAAGCGAAATCAAGAGGGCACTTGACGGACTGGCGCCGGAGCAACTGCAGGTCATCCAACTATCCTTCGTCGATGCGCTCTCTTTGGGCGAGATAGCCGCGAGGCTGGTATTGTCGCCGAATGCGGTCAAATCCCGAATGCGTCTCGCTCTCGAACAGTTACGCCTCGCGAGCGAGTGCGAAACATGAAGCCCAACCATCATCCCCTTCCGGAGACGTTGATCTCCTACGCCGCAGGCACGCTCCCGAGTGCGACCTCCTGTGTCGTCGCCTGTCATCTCTCCATGTGCAGAGAATGTGCCGAACACGTGCGCCGATTCGAAATTCTGGGCGGTTTGTTGCTGGAGAATTTGGAAGCCGCTCCTGCCGATATCGAATTCACTGAGCGCACAGTTGGGCATTGGTCCACTCAGATTTTACCTCGCGAGCCGACGCACGATCTGGAACCGAAAGTCGATGATCCGCTGCTGCCGCTGCCGCTTGCGCGCTATTTGGGCTTGATCGGAGGGAACCTATCCCGGCAAGCGAACGAATACGGTGTGCGACAGCACTCGATCGAGCTGCCCGAAGACGCCGGCCAAATGAGGCTGTTACGGCTTCCGCCGGGAGAACTCGTCTTCAGACACATCCGCCCCTCCGGTACAGTCCTCATTCTCGTGCTACAAGGCGTATGTCGAGATCAGACAGGAGATTATGTCCGCGGCGACTTGATTGAATCGCCGGAAGCCCTCCTGCGTCAACAATGGGCTTCCGGCGATGCGGGATGCGTTTGCTTGATTTCCGACGACATAGCGGCAACCGATGTCGCGCAAGCATTTCGGGTGGCCCGTGGTTCGCCTAGGAAGGCGTTATTGTCAGATCTGCGATTTTGGGACATCCGGAACCGGCTGCCGGCGCTCGCCGCCAGCGTGGCGATCCTTGTCGGAATCGGTCTTGGCTGGTTGATCCATCGAGAATTGGCGGGCAATGCCGTTCCCCGCGGCGATCTCATTCAGATCAGGAGCGGAGGTCTGATTGCGACGGGGCCGCTTCAAACCGTGCTCGAGACGTCACCAAGCGGGAGGCGGGTCGCTGCGGCATCGTCGGACGGAAAGGAACTCCGGCTGGAGGTTAAAATGACATTCCAAAACCTGGCCGGTTATTATTGCCGGGAATATCAGATCAGCTCAGCGTCGCCGGAACACTACGCGGGGGTTGCTTGCCGCGTCGGCGATCGGTGGTCTGTGCAGATCCATGCGCTCATCCCGCGGACTCGGTCGGCATCCGAAGAGACGATTCCCGCCGGCGGGGGTACCGCAATGGAGCCGGTGGTTCGCGCGCTGATCGTTGGTGATCCCGTGGAGCAGCAGGACGAAGCCGCCCTTCTGACGAGGGGCTGGAGGAAATAGTTGCCTTTCGCAGCTTATGGGCTGGAAGAGCTTGAGAGCGGAGCCCAGGCGGAAACCGCTTCTGCCGGGTTCGGGCATGTGCCCGGAGCCTGTACCAGCCCTCGCCCATAGATCGGGTTGCGCCCCGGCGGCCCGAGATTGACTGTTTTCAGATGGCCGAGAAGTTCATCCTTGGGTGCCCCGAGCACTTCCGGCGGTTCGAGAGCGAGCACCGCGGTGACGAATGGTGTCGCGAAGGAAGTCCCGGTCCTATAGCCCTCCCTTGAGTCAGGTGCAGCCGTCCAGATGCCGACGCCAGGAGCAGCAAGGTCGATATAAGCGCCGTGATTGGCAGAGGGGTATATGTGCAACTCCTTCGTTACCGCAGTCACCGCTATGACCTCGGGATAGGCTGCGGGATACGTCGGAGGCGCAGCGGGCCCCTCATTCCCGGCGGCCGCCGTGAAGACGAAGCCGCGTGCACGCATCGCCTTGATGCGTGCACGGACAAGATCGTCCTCCGGCCCCGAGAAGCTCATATTGATGAGTTTCGTGTTCGAGGCGGTCATCCAGTCCAGGGATTTAAGCAGGGCCACGGTATCGGTGACCGACTTGCCATCGTCGCCGGAAAAAAACACGCTGGCGACAAAGAAGCTGGCTTCGGGGATGAGACCGGGCGTGTCGCTGTCCGGCCGTCCTGCGAGAAGGGCTAGGATGCCGGTACCATGTGATTTGTCGGCCGGCTGCTTCCCATCCGAGAGGAAAGTCTTGTGGGTGATCTTCCGGCCGGCAAATGTCAGGTGCCGGAGATCGACATCGGTATCGATAACGCCGACACTGATGCCCCGTGTGCAATCGACGAACTTGTCCTTCCAATGAATGACGACCTTACCATAGCATCTGTCGCCGAGACATTTTCCGATGCCGCCGAGACTGTCAGAATCTGCCCGCGATTTTCCGGGCCTGGCCTTTGACGCCGGGTAATAAGGACGATAGAGCCGGTTCAGATAGAATGACTCGTCCGGCAACTCCCTTCGCAGGAGCGCAACGGCCGCTAGCGCGTCGAGGTCCGCCGGCGTGGCTAGCCTCATGAGCGTTCCCGCCTGCTCCAAGCCGGAATCGCTCAGGCTGAAACCGAGCTGCCTAACGCGAGCGCTGCCGTTGGAGTTGAGGCCAAGCGCGAGGACCTCCCGTTCCACATAGGAGCTGGGGCGCACGGCGGGAATCACCACTCTCGAGGAAGTGTCATTGCGGTCCGCGCTCGGCGCGGTGTTTACCTGGTCCTGACTCTCGAGGAATTTCTTGCCTTTCGGCGCGTGCTCAGGCTTGGCTCTCGCGGGGTCGAGACCGAGGGCTTTGCCGTGAGGAATGTTTCCGCCATGGTTGACGAACACGCCCGAACCCAACAGCTTGGTGAACTCGTCCAACCGGCCCCCCACCTCATTGCCAAAATGTCCGAGTTCGATCTCTCCGTCCACCCCGAGATCTTCGGGTAGATGCAGCTTGTGTCTGTATGCGCTGAATTCGGGGTCCGCAAAGTCATGGTCTCTGCCGGGCGGTACGGTGTCGCCTGCGCCGCTATTGCCGCCAGGAGCAAATGCCTCGTCCTGGAAGTCGTCACCCAGACCTAGACCGAGGCCGTGTCCCTCGCCATTTCCGACACCGTTCCCGTTCCCGTTCCCGTTGCCGTTTCCATTTCCGTTGCCGTTCCCGACGCCATTCCCGTTTCCGCCACCATTGCCATTTCCGACGCCATTCGCCTTGCCATTGCCTTTACCGGCGAAGGCGGACGATATGCCGATCAGGGGGCGGGAACCTGCAAGTGCAATGAGTAATGCCGACACAAGTAGTGCAACGAAGGCCGCTGTCGTCGTCCGCCCGCTAACGCGTTTCCGTCTCTCTCTGCCTTCGCCTGCGGAACCCCATATCCGCATTTGATGTTCCCCACCGTTGTCATACTCTTGGGCGGAAGATCCGCGCTTCACCGATACCTATCCCGACAAGCATGATGCACTTTCGTAGAAATGTGTATGTGCTCGCCGCCTCGCGTATCCTGAAGGTCTCCAAGATCATGTAAATAAATAAGGCCAACCGCGGAGTCCGCATAATTCTTCTTGCATCTGACGATGCACCGCCTCACGTCGTCAGAGCGATGTGGTGTTTCGGCTTCGGTCTTTTGGCGGCCGATTTGCCGCGAACTTTGATCCGGAGTAAGCGATAATGCCTGAATTGATGCGGCGCCGATGCGGGTCGTACCGCGCTGGCGTCATAGCCCAGGGTGCGCCCATGCCGTAGCTGTCGCCCGCGTCAAGGTAGCAGGGCCGTGCTGTTCGTGCCGTGGAAGCAGCCCGAGCGATATGAGCTTATGATGATCGTCGACCAGGGAGATGCAGATATGGTACCCGCCAATGCGCGGAATTCAGCGCAAAAGAAACACGCCGCCAGCGGTGCCTCAAAGGTCACTCACAGCGGCAAAATTGTCCCGCTTCCTTCCGACCAGTAGAAATAGTCATAAAGAACTATTTTCTCCAGAGAAGAATGGCTCCCCGGGCCGGACTCGAACCAGCGACCGAGCGGTTAACGGCCGTTCAGTAACGATATTTGTTGAAATCCCCTGAAACATTTTCCCCTCGCCATCGCCTTGATTTCTAACGCACTGTAGCTTCCAACGTATTGCGATGAGTTGCAAGAAGTTTCGTTTCTTTGGGACCCCAGTGGGACCCCGGCGCGGCACGAATGAAGAATCTAACCGATCGATTTGTCGATAGCGTCAAGCCTGACAAAGGCAAGCGCGTGGAATATCCGGATAGCAAAATTGAAGGATTGGCGCTGCGCGTTTCGATAGCCGGCACGAAATCCTGGAGCCTTCGATATCGCCGCAAAAGTGACGGGAAGCGGCGGCGGATCACGATTGCGGCTTATCCCTCCATCTCTCTGGCCGACGCTCGCGACGAGGCCATGAAAATCATGGGCGAGGTCGTCCGGCGCAAGGACCCGGCCAAAGATCGGCGCCGATCAGGCCCGGGGAAGCCGCGAACGTTTGGCGAGTTGGCTGATCGCTACCTTGCCAACCACGCGAGCAGCAAAAGATCCGGCTTCAAAGACCGTCAGATCCTCGAAAAGGATGTGCTGCCCCAGCTTGAAGGCGAGCCACTCGACGAAATCGAGAGAGCAGAGATTACGGCGATCCTGGATGCAATCGTGGCTCGTGGCGCGCCCATTCAGGCCAATCGAACCTTCGAGATCATCCGCAAGATTTTCAATTGGGCGATCGAAAAGGGCTTCATGAATTCGTCGCCGGTGTTCCGCATGAAGCCGCCGGCAAAAAAGCGCAGCAGAGACAGAACGCTGACTCCTGAGGAGATCCGATCATTCTGGCGCCGGCTTATTGCCAAGGCGCATATGGGCTGGGAGACACGGACCATCTTAAAACTCTGTCTGATCACGGGGCAGCGCGTCGATGAGGTGGCAGGAGCGCAGCAAAGCGAGTTGGATCTCGCCAAGGCAGAATGGCGACTTCCTGGCGAGCGAGTGAAGAACGGCTCGGCGCACGTTATCCCTCTTTCACCACTCGCAGTGCTACTGTTCCGAAAGGCTCTTTGGCGAGCGGCGGGAAATTCGTTCGTTTTTCCAAGCCCTTATACCGACACCTACGTTACCGGTGGAGCTGTCGCGCGCGCCATGCGTCGGAGCCGAAAAGTATTCGGCTTCGCACGAGAGGCAACACCGCACGATCTGCGACGCACGCTCGCTTCCGGCCTCGGTGAGTTGGGGGTTCCGCGACTCGTTCAAGACAAGGTGCTGAATCACGTTTCGGCCGATCGATCAACGATCTCCGGCATCTATGATCGTCACAGCTATATGCGCGAGAAACGCGAGGCGCTGGAGGCGTGGGCTGAACATCTTCGGAGCCTGATTAGGCCATGAAGAAGAAGGTGAGACTTAAGCGGTATCCCGGAATTCTTGGCAAACCCTTACCGCCGGATGCTGACAAACACGAAGTAGAAAGTCGTTTCAACGCATTGTTCGATTTCCTTGAGGTTGAGCGAGGAGATATGAGTACCCTATTCATCCGTTTGCTTGAGCGACATGTACCGGGATTTAGAAGAGAGCCGTCACCCTTCGTGTGGAATGGCGATCCAGCACTTGAGCGATTGACGCGAGCCTTAGTCGGGGCGCCAAAAATGCCAGGTCCAAAGAAGGAAGCACTGTATGATGTGATATTGCCGGAGGCGGCCCAATTTATGAGCGAGCGCAGGGTAGGGGGCCGAAAGTCGGCGAGGCAGAGATATGCAGATGCTTCATCACGCAAAAAAGTTGGAAATAAAAAAGGCATACCCGAGCAGGTTCGAAGCCTATAACAAGCTCTCTTCGAGAACGCTTGAACTGAAGCTCAGAGAACAGCGTAACAAAAAAAACGCGCCGTAACCCCAAGCACCATATTTTCCGGCGTGCTGCCGTCTGCCATGTTTCCCCTTGTCGCAAGCGAGGTCTCGAAACATGCAAAATCTTGACAATCGCCTTCTCGGTCGCGCTGCCTATCTGCCTGCCAGCACCAGCAATGAAAGTTGTAGCGCCGATCAGTTGCTGGACCGATTTCTCACAACTGAGGAAATGTGCAAAGTCGCCGGCTATAGCCGCACGACGCTGTGGCGCGAAATACGGGCTGGTCGTTGTGTACAGCCGGTGCAGCTCTCCCCCGGGCGCGTTGGTTTTCCCGAGTCAGAAGTTCGAGCTTGGGTTCGCAGGCTTATGGACGCGCGCGGAGCAAAGTTCGCGGGGGCAGCATGATCCGCCCCCTGCAAACGCAGAAACGCCGCCTTGGCTGCTAACCCGGCGGCGCTCCGAATCCATTTTCACCATCACCGACCAAAGCGACGGCACGCGTAATGTAGCGTGTTCCGAGTCAGCCTGCAAGGCCGTCGTTTCTCAGTTCACAGAGAGATACGGCCATGATCAGCACATCAACCGCTGAGCGTATCACTCGCGAGCTTGAGGGCAGCTGGCAGGGTCACTACGGCACTGCACCGGCGCCGGGTCATAGCAAGCATGATCGATCGCTCTCGATCCGCCCGCATCCCACCGATCCAGGTGATGTTATCATCCATGCCTTCGCCGGTGAGGACTGGAAGAATATTAAGGCTGAATGGCGCCGCAACGGTCTCCTCAATCCTTCAGAACAGCGAAAGAGCAGCGTCGAGACTGACGGACAACGTCTGCGCCGTAAGATTGAAGCGGCACGGCGCGAGGCTGCTCTGCGCGCGAAGCGCGTACGCTTGGCCCAGTGGCGATGGTGCCCCAGGAGGTGGTGTAAATTCGGGCCTCCGGCCGGATTGAGCCGGTTCAGATGGATGCGATCTGTGCCGCATCCAGGCGGGCATCATTGCAGAGTTCTCGCACGGTTTCCAGGCTCATATAGCGCCGTGTGATCGCCCATTCGTCGTTCTGCTCGAGCATGAGTGCGCCGACGAGACGCGTGATAGCGGCCTCGTTCGGAAATATTCCGATTACGGATGTCCGCCGCTTGATCTCCTTATTCAGCCGTTCCAGCGGATTGGTGGAATGGATCTGCTGCCAGTGGGCTTGCGGGAAGGCCTTGTAAGCGAGAACATCTTCCTCGGCGCGGGTCATGAGTTCAGCCAGTTTCGTGTATCGGGGCTCGAAGGCATTAATCAGACTGCCCCATTTCTCTTTCGCAGCCATCTGGCTGTCGGCCTCGAACGCGGTGCGCAGCGCGGCGGTGACGATCGGCTTGTCCTTCTTTCCGACGCAGGCGAGCGCATTTCGCATGAAATGGACGCGGCAGCGTTGGATGGTCGCGCCAAGGACCTTATCGGCCGCGGCCTTCAAGCCCTTATGCTCGTCAGCGATGATCAGCTTGACGCCGCGCAAGCCACGATCAGCCAGAGAGCGGAGGAACTCGCTCCAGAAGCTTTCCGCTTCCGATGGCATCACATCGATGCCCAGAACCTCCCTGCGTCCGTCGGTGTTGACCGCCACAGCGACTATGACTGCAACCGACACGATGCGCCCGCCGCGCCGCACCTTCAAATAGGTCGCGTCGATCCAGAGATAGGGCCATTCGCCTTCGAGCGGCCGGTTCAGAAACGCCTGAACGCGCTCGTCGATCTCCGTGCATAGTCGCGACACCTGGCTCTTGGAGATGCCAGTCAACCCCATCGCCTTAACAAGTTCGTCTACGGAGCGTGTGGAGACGCCCTGGATATAAGCTTCCTGGATCACGGCGGTCATGGCTTTCTCTGCGGCCCGTGTCGAAATGCTTGCCTGATTTCGACAAGCGAAATCAGAGGAGCTCCAGGAATTCAGGAAAATAACTCCCTTTGCGCAACTTGGGCACTTTCAGATCGACCGTCCCGGCGCGCGTCTCCCAACTGCGTTCGCGATAGCCGTTGCGATAGTTCGCCCGGTCTCCAGTCCGCTCGTGGCGCGACGCGTTGCATAGTGCGTCGACGTCAAGCGACATCAGCTTCTCGGCAACGAAGCCGAGCATATGGCTGAGAAGTTCGGCATCTGAGGCCTTTTCAAGCGCTGCCTTCAGCGCCATTCTGTCGTCGGTCATCGTGGTGCCCTCGTCGGTTCGGATCGAATCAACAACTCAATCCTAGCCGGAGAACCACGGTGACCGCCTCGTCTGGCCGCCCGCGCGGGGCTTCGCTTCGCTATATGGCCAAGCTACGCGAAGCCCGCGCTACACCTCACGAATTTACACCACCCGATGGGACACAAGCCCGATCGACCTTTACTAGGCTTTCGACATGATTGAACGGTAACTCATATAGCGCTGCTGCTTGCTCATCCATTTCTGTGCCAAAATCGATAAGCCAGTAATCTCGATTTCGGCGAGTTAAATCAAAAGCGTTTGCCCAAGGTTTTAGGACATCTGCGTTAGATCTACCATTCGGATTAAGAGGTCTGGAAAGCCATTCGCGCGCTGATTCTCCACTAATTTCAAATGACCCTCCCTTCGTATCCCCCATAAACGCGATGCCTTTGTTTTCGGTCAAGCGGACGCTAAGGGTTACATCGATGCCGCCTTCTCGTGAGGGTGCTGTAAGATCTGAGAAGATTTCTGACTTGAGTTGCCCATCCAGCCGAACAGGTAATTCCGGGTCATCACCCGTAAAACAGGCGAGTGAGACACGGACGGATGCTCCTTCCACAACCCAAGGTTCATCGTCCCATGCGTCATATATCGTGCTGAATTCACGAATACGCTTAAGTACTTCGCGATTTGCACCACCCCGAATTGAGTTCGTAGCAACGAAGCCAGTTCGACTTACGGCACTTTCCGCAATTAGCTTCCCAGCTTTTGCGAACCAGTAGCAGACAAAGTCAGCTTCGCGTGGCGGCATTCCGTTAAATGCGTTGAATAATTGGCCAACGTAGCTTTCACCGAGATAGGTGATGAGCAGCTTTCCGCCTAGAAAAGGAGGATTTCCTATAATCACATCTGCTTCTGGCCACTCAGCTTCCGTCCCGTCCGCGTTAAGTAAGGCGTCGCGACATTCAATCGTCGCAAGGGGTTTCAGGATCGGATCACGTGAAGCGTGGAAGCCGTGGCGCTGCATCCACTGGATTTCGCCTATCCATACCGAAACGCGCGCCAGTTCAGCAGCGAAGGGGTTGATCTCCATGCCCTTGACGCATTCAGGCCCCACGCGTGGAAATTCGCGCGGCAAACCTAGCGCCTCTGCGTCCAGATTGGCCTTATGCTCCAGATTTTTGAGTTCTCGAAGCGCTATGTAGAGGAAATTCCCAGAACCACAGGCAGGGTCGAACACACGAAAATTTTTCAGCCTTTCGAGAAACAGCGTGCGCAATTTTTCCGCCTCTGCCTGTGCGGCGTTTGCCTTTCTCGTCAGCGCACCGGATTTGGCGGCGGCTTTCGTTCGAGCTGCTTCGCTCTTCGCCTCAGTAGCGATTGACAATGCCTCCCTTATGCGGGGCAGCGTCTCCTCCCACTCCCGCATGAGCGGTTCAACGATCACCGGCTTGACAATTAGCATGATCTTCTCGGCATCAGTATAATGAGCACCGAGCTGGGAGCGCTTGTCGGGATCGAGCCCGCGTTCAAACAGCGTGCCCATGATCGAAGGGTCGATATTCGACCAATCGAGCCGTGCGGCGGCCAGCGCCTCTTGCACATCTTCCTTCTCAAGAGACAGCGCGATGCCGTTGTCGAACAGCCCGCCATTGAACCAATCGATGCGCTCGAAGCCGACACGACCGCCTTTCGAGCCCATCGCTTCGAAGAGTTGGCGGGCATTATTCTGAAAGCTGCCAGGCTCAGACAGGCTCGCTTCGAGCATCTTACTGAACAGGTTGTTCGGCAGCAAGTTGACGTCCTCGGCAAACATGCAGAAGACTAATCGATTGACGAAATGGGCGACATCCTCGGCGGAATGGCCACGCTGGCGCAGGTGTTTGGCGAGTTGTACGAATGCGCTGGCGGCGTCCTCTGTAAGCTGCTGGCGGGTCTTGCCGGGCTTCAGCTTTTCCGGATCGGAGAATGCCCATTTGAGAAGCTGGCGCTTCTGGGAGTTGGCGATATCTTCAAGCTGGATTTCCCTAACCTCCTGAACGCTGTTCGTCCAGTTGGTATGGATGCGAAACCGCTTGGTATCGGCAACGATGAGAAGTGGCGGTGCCTCAAGCGCCGATGAATAATAGAGCAACTGAGCATAGGCTTTCTCCAGGCTCGTATTGTCGCGCTTATATTCCCAGGCGAAATGATGCCGCTTCCAGACATCTGCCCAGCCTCTACCGCCGCCTGCAATGTGTGCGCCTTTCTCAAACGCATACCACTCCCCCTTCGGGTCGGCATTGATTGGCGTCGGTTCATCAAGCAGATCACAGAGATCATTGAAATGCGTCTGCGCAGCGGCACGCTCGGTCAAATCAGCCTTGGACCATTTCGCAATGAATTCGTTCGGGGTCATTTGCACGGCTTAATTGATGAAACAAAAATACGCTAGCGATTAACAATGGCAGATACAGTAAGCAACTACGCTTATTCGATCGTTGCTGCCCAGCTCACCCGCTCGCTGGCGGCACACGGTCTTGATCCGGCCTGCGGCTTTCTGCACGCCGATGCACCGGGCCGCTATTCGCTCGCCTATGATGTGATGGAACTGCTGCGGGCCGACATCGACGCCAGGATGTTCGCCTGGATCAAGTCGCACACTTGGAAGCGGCCCGACTTCCCCGTCACGCCCGAAGGCGTCGTCCGCCTGCAACCGACGCTTGCCGCTGTCGTTGCACAAAAAGCAGCACTGCCACAGCGGCAGATCGATCAAGCCATCGACTGGCTCAAAGGCGTGATCACTCGTCAGGCGAGTTGATCAGTCGCCTCTCGTAGAGCGGGTGTTAATCAGAAATACAATCAAGGACACATAATAAGCTCGGCTGAGAGTTTGTACTCCCCCCTGTGTTATATATCACGTTGGCTGGGGGACTAGGATTTGAACCTAGATTGACGGAGTCAGAGTCCGCTGTCCTACCGTTGAACGATCCCCCAAGATTTATTCTTGGTAATCAGATATTTATGCGCAAACTGCTTTCAATCCTAGGATGGCGTTTTCCAATTCATCGGCAAACGTTTACTCTGCATCCCGTTTCTGGGCAACCCTTCTTTGTTCTCGGCGGCAGGCGCGTCCCGAGGCGGTCTGGTCGATAAAGCGTGCGTAACGTTCACCATACGTACCGACTGCCGAGTTTGTCAGCAATTGCACCGTCTTTCCGACGGTCCGCAGCCGCAGTTCCCCGCAATTCACAAATCGTCGTTGAAGATTGCGGCGCGGGTCTTCTGACAAAAACGCTAAGCCGATGAGGTGCCTGCTTGGCCCGATGAGCCAGTTGATGTAGTCGCTCCTGATATTTTTGCCCACGTGTCGCGCAGACCGACCGTGCGATTGAATATAAGGCCGCCTGGACCGGAATCAGGGTCGAGGCAAAAATAGCCTAGCCGTTCGAACTGCACGGGAATCCCCGGGCTTGCGCTGGCAAGCGCCGGCTCCAGCCGGGCGTCCTTCACGACTTCAAGCGAAGCGGGGTCGAGTTCCTCCGCAAAGTTGCTTGGATCAGGATTTGGCTCCTTGAAAAGCGGGTTGTAGAGACGGATCTCGGCCGGCACGGCGTCGGCGGCGGAAACCCAGTGCAGCGTCGCCTGCACCTTGCGCCCGTCGGGCGGCGAGTTGCCGCCGCGTGTTTCCGGATCATAGGTACATTTGAGCTCGACGACCTCGCCTACCGCGTTCTTCACCACCTCGCGACAGCTTATGAAATAGGCATAGCGCAGCCGCACCTCCTTGCCGGGCGAGAGGCGGTAGAATTTCTTTGGGGCGTTCTCCAGAAAATCGTCCTGCTCGATGAAGATCTCCCGCCCGAACCGGACTTTGCGCATGCCCGCTTCAGGATCCTCGGGATTGTTCACGGCGTCGAGTTCCTCTGTCTGGCCGTGCGGATAGTTCTCGATCACCACCTTCAGCGGCCTGAGGACCGCCATTCGCCTAAGCGCCGTCTTGTTCAACATCTCGCGAATTGTGGCGTCGAGCATCGCCGCATCAACGACACTGTTCGCCTTCGCCACGCCGACCCGCTTCACGAATTCACGCAGTGCGGCTGGCGGCACGCCGCGGCGGCGCAGGCCGGCCAGGGTCGGCATGCGAGGGTCGTCCCAGCTTGCAACATGGCCGCCGCGCACGAGCTCGGTCAGCACGCGTTTGGAAAGGATCGTGTGCGTGATATTGAGGCGCGCGAACTCGTACTGCCGCGGCCGCGAAGGCACAGGCAGATTATCGAGGAACCAGTCGTAGAGCGGCCGGTGGTCCTCGAACTCCAGCGTGCAGATCGAGTGCGTGATACCCTCGATGGCGTCCGACTGGCCGTGTGCAAAATCGTAGCTGGGGTAGATGCACCACGTGTTCCCCGTACGCGGATGCGCAGCATGGATGATGCGATATAGAACCGGATCGCGTAAATTTATGTTGCCCGAGGCCATGTCGATCCTGGCTCTGAGCACGCGCGCACCGTTCGGAAACTCGCCCGCGCGCATCCGGCGGAAGAGGTCGAGAGTCTCAGGCACCGGACGTTCGCGCCAGGGGCTGTTGCGGCCCGGCTCAGTCAGAGTGCCGCGATTGGCGCGCATCTCCTCTTGCGTCTGATCGTCCACATACGCTTTGCCGTGCTTTATGAGATGCTCCGCCCAGTCGTAGAGCTGCTCGAAGTAATCCGAAGCATAATAAAGGTGGTCTCCCCAGTCGAAGCCGAGCCAGTGCACATCGCGCTTGATGGCGTCGATGTACTCCTGCTCCTCTTTGGCAGGGTTGGTGTCGTCGAAGCGCAGGTTGCAATGCCCCCCGAACTCCTGAGCGACGCCGAAGTTGAGGCAGATCGACTTGGCGTGGCCAATATGAAGGTAGCCATTCGGCTCCGGCGGAAAGCGCGTGACGATCGTCTGATGGCGTCCGGCGTCGAGGTCAGCCTGGATGATGTCCCGGATAAAATCGCGGCCAGCCTCGCGCACCGGAGCTTCCTTCACATTCATCGGTCTATCGTCCTGTCATGCGCCTCGTTACAGCGCGTTGATGGTCCTGCGGGGATTTAACAAAACAATGCGCAGGTGCCAAGGTGGCGTCACCACAGGCATAAATTGTTCTGAATCTCGTCGATTTGAATTCAGCGTGGCAGTTTGGCTAAATGTTTGCGCCGTCGGTCTGTTTCGCAAGACCGCTCGCCGACCGTGCCGTTCACCTGATCGAGCGGTCTGGCATCGGCTTTTTCGCTGATGCTGCTGCTGGCGTCGAGCAGATCGAAGAAATTCCTGAGCGCCGGCACCTGGCCGAACAGATGCGCGACATAGCTCGACATCTGATCGGGCTTGCCGATCAGGAGGCCACGCCTCGGCACACTTGCGGCTTTCCGCCGATCCTGTTGTTATGTTGCAGAACACAGCTAGTGGTCCGATTGCGGCATTTGCATCCGCTTAAAGCACACTCGAGAGCAAATGCCGGACCCAAATGTCAAATTCGCTCCACCAGGCTGAAGCTTATCTGAACCGCGCGCAAGGCTGCCGCGCCGCTTTCCGGAAAAGACCTATGAGCTGGAATCCCGCCCTCGAGCCGCATTGCCCCACCGGATCGGAAATCGATGCCATCGAGACGGTAATCGTGCCGCGGGCGCGCGATCTCGGCGGCTTCGAGGTGCGCCGGGCGCTGCCTTCATCGAGGCGGCAGATGGTCGGCCCGTTCATTTTCTTCGATCAGATGGGACCGGCGGAGTTCATCAGCGATCAGGGCATCGACGTCCGCCCGCATCCGCATATCGGGCTTGCCACGGTGACCTATCTCTATCAGGGCTCGATCCTGCATCGTGACTCGCTCGGCACCCGCCAAGAGATCCATCCCGGTGACGTCAACTGGATGATCGCTGGCCGCGGCATCACCCATTCCGAGCGCACCAGCCCTGAGGTGCGCGCGCAGCCGAAATCATCGCTGTTCGGCATTCAGACCTGGGTTGCCCTGCCGGACGAGGCGGAGGACACCGATGCCGGCTTCGAGCATCGCGCTAAGGCCGAGTTGCCGCTCATCGAAGGGAGGGCAAGACGGTCCGGCTGATCCTCGGGACTGCCTATGGCGAGGCGGCGCCGGTGAAGACCTTCTCCGAAATGTTCTATGCCGACGCCCTGCTCGGCGAAGGTGCGCGGCTGCCGCTGCCGGATGATCACGAGGATCGCGGGCTCTATGTGCTCGAAGGCGAAATCGGTGTTGCCGGCCAAAGTTTCGAGGCCGGCAAGATGATGGTGTTCCGCCCCGGCGATCCGATCACCATCACCGCGCTTCGGCCGTCGCGGGTGATGCTGCTCGGCGGCGAGACCTTTTCCGGGCCGCGCTATATCTGGTGGAACTTCGTCGCCTCCTCGAAGGAGAAGATCGAGGCCGCGAAGGGGGCGTGGCGGCAGGGAGACTGGGCGCATGGCCGCTTTCATCTGCCGCCGGGTGACGACGCCGAGTTCATTCCGCTGCCAGAGTGAAGCGGGCGCGGATTTTCACCAGGGGACAGGGCCATGGGCGATGCGGCGATCACCAGGGAAGACGGCCCGACCAAAGGCCGCTATGTGGCGAAAGTCGAAGGGATCGACGAGGTCGCCGAGCTGACCTTTTCCAAGGCAAACCCGCATCTCATCATCGCCGACCATACCGAGGTGCCCGATGCGCTGCGGGGCAGGGAACTCGGCCTGGCGCTGGCGACGCGCCTCGTCGAGGACGCGCGAGCGGGCGGCGTGAAGATCATTCCGCTCTGCCCCTACGTCAATGCCGAGCGGCGCAAGCATCCCGAGTGGGCCGACGTTTTCCAGGGCTGACGGCACGATCGGCGGCGCTCATATCGCGGCGATATCGGCGAGCAGCGTGATGAAAGCCTCGCAGGCGCCGATGGCGGCGGCTTCATTCATGGTGTGATAGCCGGTCGTGGGGATTTGTAGTGTGGTGCCGTCGACGAGGCCGTTTGAGGCCGCGATGATACGGCCCATTTCGGTGCTGCCGAGCGAACGCGGCTTGAGGCCCGACGCGACAAGGCGCTCATTCTGCCGCGATATATAGTCGTCCTTATAGCTGCAGATGACGCCGCGCGCCTGGCAGAGCGATTCGAGCCGCGCGGCAAGCGGCGCGTTGAACATCGCATTCGCATCGCGCCGTCGCAGCACGATCTGCTGCTCGGCCGCATCCTCGCGCGTCGGATAGGGGCTGGTATCGAGCACGATGAGCTGATTGGTGGCGCCGCCGAAACGACGGAACCATTCGAGCAGATAGCGCCAGCTCCGCCCCGCCTCCTCCTGAGCGGTGAAAAAGGCGGTGCCCTGAAAGCCGAGCTCGAACAGATAGACCAGCACCGCGGTGGTCAGCACATTGTCGAGCTGTCCGATGAAATCGCTGCCTTCGATGCGCAGATTGTCGCGAAAGGCGACCGGCGTGCCGGCGACCAGGTGCTCCAGCCCCATGACCTCGAAGATGAGGTTGTGCCGGTTCTCGCAAATCGCGGCGCGATTGATCATGCCGGCGCCCCGGTAGGCGCCCGACCAGGGCTCATAAGCATAGACGGGCACGCCGCCGAAGCGGTCGGCGATGGTCAGCATCAGCTCTTCGGAGACGGAATTGCCGAGCAGGTCGGAGCGGCTGCCGGCCACGAAGGCGGCATATTGGAATTCGTTCGGTCCGGTGCAGATCAGGCCATGCCGGTCGATATGCGCGGAGAACATTGGCGCGTCGGATGACCTGCCGCGTGCGACCAGCAGCCCCTCATACCAGGTCACATCCGCCCCGCGCTCCTCGAGTTCGCGCTGGAGCACCCGGAAAAAGGAATGCTCGGCGCCGACAACGCTGGGGTTGCGGATCAGCAGCTTCAGAAGATCGACGAGCGGCGTGTAGCTGGGCAAGGGGCGCGGTATTCCTCCGGCGGACGGTGGGTCAGGCCATTCTTGCGGCAGTTATCACCTTATTGCAATGCAGCATCATCAAAACTGTGCGCGAAACTGCAATCATCGCGTGCAGTGCTTGCCCTCCTAACGTGCTGGCATATAGGTATAATCCCTTAGCTACTCATGAGTAATGCGTATCCGGCCCACGCGCCCTTTGGCGCCCTTCAGGAGTCGTCGACGGCGACACCGTCAAGGCGCCTTATGGCGTCACTTACCGTCTGCTCGGCTTCGACGCGCCGGAGACGCATTTCGCCAAATGCAAAGCCGAACGTGAGCTTGGCCTCGCCGCCAAGGAAAGGTTGGAGCAGCTTGTGGCGACGACGGAGGTGAAGGTCATCGAAAGCGGCAAGCGGGATAAATACGGCCGCACGCTCGCCACGCTGACCGCCAATGGCCGTGATGTCGGGGATGTCCTGATCGGCGAGGGGCTGGCGCGGCCCTATCACGGCGAGCGGCGCAAGAGCTGGTGCAGGGTGGAATAGGGGGACGGTCGGTTGAATCGCCGGCCGGATTCTGCAGCAAGAGTAAAGCGCAGCGCCCCCGGCCGGCCGGACGCCGCAGTTTGTAACCTGTCAGGCGAGAGCCTTAGCGGCCTCGATCAGGAGGCGCTTCGGGATGACGACGGCGATTTCGCCTTCGCCGGTATGCTTCAGCACCGCTTTGCTGTTGAGCACCGTGGCGTCGAGCTTGCCGACGACCACCAGATCTTCAGGCGATCCGCCCTCCATCACTGTCGGGCAACGGCCATCGTCGCAGAGCTTGGCAATGACCGGAAAGCTGCCTGTTTCCTTGGTTCCCCGCATCCCTGGTCTCCTGTGATGCATCCTCCATCACTTTTTTACCACATTTTTGGCCGCGATGCAGCGACAATAAGGCAACAGCTTCATCGGGGCCGAAAAGGCCTCGCAGTTGCGGCGTTCAGAGGAAGCGAGGCGGTGCGGGCAACGATGAGGGTCAGCCGACCTGGATCCAGCGCACGATCATTGCGGCGGGTATGAACCAGA
The DNA here is from genome assembly GCA_963798805.1 of uncultured Alphaproteobacteria bacterium. Taxonomy (GTDB): domain Bacteria; phylum Pseudomonadota; class Alphaproteobacteria; order Rhizobiales; family Rhodomicrobiaceae; genus CAVZCK01. The sequence goes on along the minus strand of CAWCVC010000002.1, from coordinate 1,045,536 downwards.
TCACCACGGTCACGAAATAGAACAGGATGTGCCACGGCGTGGCGAGATCGGGCAGGCGCGCAATCGCGACCGAGATTGCGAAGGTGTAGTAAGCGAGCGAAAAGGCGATCAGCGCGACGCTGCCGATCAGTTTTCTGAAGCGGACATTCATGCCGCCAGCTTTAGCCGGAATGGAGGCCGCCGCCAAGCCGCAGGGATCATTTCCCGGCGCGGCATTCGCGCCCATTGCCGGGGGAGGGGATCGGCGCTAGGTCTAGCGCGTCGAAGGAAGCCAGCCATGTCATCGATTGCCGACAGCACAGTCCATTTGCGCAGCGGAACCGAGCCGCGCGAGGCGAGCATTGCCGGCATCCGCATCTGGCTCTACTGCGTGGCCGGGCTGATCTTCGCCATGGTGCTGGTTGGCGGCGCCACCCAACTCACCAATTCCGGCCTGTCGATCACCGAATGGCAGCCGATCATGGGCGCGCTCCCGCCGATGAGCGCAGCGGATTGGCACGACGCCTTCGAGAAATACAAGCAGATCCCGGAATATCAGCTCTTCAACAAAGGCATGAGCCTGGAGGCGTTCAAGCGGATCTATTGGTGGGAATGGTCCCACCGCCTGCTCGGCCGCTTCATCGGCGTCGCTTTCTTCGTGCCGTTGCTGATCTTCTGGATCCGCGGCGCCATCCCGCGCCGGCTCGCGCCGAAGCTTTTCGCGATCTTCCTGCTCGGCGGCGCGCAAGGGGCGCTCGGCTGGTACATGGTCGAAAGCGGGCTCGCCGTGCGCACCGATGTCAGCCAGTACCGCTTGGCCGCACATCTCAGCCTTGCCGTGCTGATTTACGGTGCGATTCTGTGGGTGGCTTATGGCGCCCGCGAGCGCGCCGGGCCGGCGAGGGCAGGGGATGTGCCCGGCGTTCTGAAAGCGACGGCCGGCGGCCTTGTTTGCCTCCTCTTCCTGCAGATCATCCTCGGCGGCTTCGTTGCCGGAACGGATGCCGGGCTGTCCCATAACACCTGGCCGCTGATGGACGGGGCCATTATCCCGGATGGGCTCGGCGTGATGCAGCCCTGGTATCTGAACCTTTTCGAAAATGTGCTGACGGTCCAGTTCGATCACCGCATGGTGGCCTACACCATTGCGCTGCTCGCCGCGGTGCATCTGTTCCTCAGCCGGCGCTATGATGCCGAGGCCGCCAAGCCCTTGGCGCTCGCCGTCGCGGTGGCGGTCATCGCGCAGATCACGCTCGGCATTTTCGCGCTTCTGATGCATCTCGAGATCGGGCTGGCGCTCGCGCATCAGGCAGGGGCGATCCTGCTGTTCGCGCTGGTTCTCTATCAGCTCCACGTGCTGACGCGGCGTGCTTGAAGCGCAGTCTGCTTGTGTTACTCAGCACCCTTCATTGATGGATAGCCTTTCGGGCTTCCGGGGCGACGACGTGGTCAGTCCATGCGTGCGCATCAAAGCCAGCGCTTGCGCCGCCTGAAGCTTTTCAGATTCTTGAAGCTGCGGCGCTCACCGCCCGAGCCGCCGAGATAGAATTCCTTCACATCCTCGTTTTCGGCGAGTTCGCTCGCTGTGCCGTCGAGCACGACCTTGCCCTGTTCCATGACATAGCCGTAGCCCGCCACCTGCAGCGCGGCGCGGGCATTCTGCTCGACCAGCAGGATGGTGACGCCGAGATCGCGATTGATCCGCGAGATAATGCCGAACACCTCTTTGACGAGGAGCGGCGAGAGGCCCATGGACGGCTCGTCCATCAGAACCAGCTTCGGCCGGGCCATCAGCGCGCGCCCGATCGCCAGCATCTGCTGCTCGCCGCCGGAGAGATAGCCGGCAAGGCTCGTGCGCTCCTTGAGGCGCGGGAAATAGGAGAGCACCATGTCCAGATCGTTGCCGATCTCGCGGTCCTTGCGGGTGAAGGCGCCGAGGCGCAGATTTTCGAGCGCGGTCATGTCGGCGACAATGCGCCGGCCCTCCATGACCTGGAAAACACCACGGCGGACGATCTTATCGGGATCGGTGCCGTCGATGCGCTCGCCGTCGAAGACGATCTCGCCGCGCGTGACTTCGCCGTTCTCGGTGCGCAGGAGGCCGGAAATCGCCTTCAGCGTCGTCGATTTGCCAGCCCCATTAGCGCCGAGCAGGGCGACAATGGCGCCGGCGGGGACGGAAAAGCTGAGGCCTCGCAGGACGAGGATGACCTCGTCATAGACGACCTCGATATTGCGCACTTCCAGCAAAGGCGCAGTAGCCTTGCCTTTCTCCGGTGCGTCGGGGGCGGTCTGAAGCTGCATTGGGGCGTCTCCCGGCGGAGAAGGATTGACGCCTCCCCCCACGGAGTTCTCCGCGAAACCTCATCGTCGTCGCCCCGGACTTGATCCGGGGCCTACTCGCATCACCAGTGTGGCGTCTCGCAATTGCCTCCCCCCTCGCGGCGGTCTCGACAAGGCAATTGCGAGATATAAGCCACACTGGAAACTTTGAGTGTTCTAGTGTCCCTTTGTCTCCGAATTGCCGGAAGTGGTTGCGGCAAATTGGTCGGCAATTCGGAGACGGGACACCAGCTCGCGCCGTGTGTGCAGCTTTGCGAGTAGATCCCGGATAACGCCTGCGGCGTTTCCGGGACGACGAGTTAACAGGCTCGTGCGTTTCGCGGGAGGTCTCCGAGGGGAGAGGGCGCGAACATTACCAGCCGAGCGTATCGGGCTTGCGCTCGAGCTTGATGGTCTCGACCTTCTCGATCTTGATCGTGCCGTTCTTAACCAGATCGGCAACGGGCGCTTCGGTCGAACCGCTGACATTCATCCGGTAGATGTTGACGCTCATCAAGCCGCGATGGTCTTCCGGCGTCCAGGTCGAGGGCAGGCAGACGCCGTCCATGCCGGCCGGCACCCAGTCCTTCTTCTGATACATGCCCTTCTGCACGTTCGGGCCGGTGACGCCGCCATTCTTGGCTGCCCATTCCATGGCCTCCACCATGTACATCGCCGAGCAGACGCCCGCGAGATAATGGACGGGGCGGTAGGTGTTGGCGTCGCCAGAGACTGCCGAGATCTGCTTCAAGGTCGCCATGCCCGGCGCATCGCCGTTCCAGATGATGCCGGTGCGCACCGGGAAGACCACGCCGTTGGCGGCTTCGCCCGCGGCCTTGGCGGCGTTCTCGTCCATGCCCCAGACATTGCCCATGAATTGGACTTTGACGCCCGCTGTCTTGCAGGCCTTGATAACCGAAATATTCGAGCCGGCGGTGTTGGCAAGATAGGCGTAGTTGGCGCCGGCATCCTTGATGGTCAGGCACTGTGCGGTGTAGTCGCCCGGCGTCATGCCGAACTGCACCGGCGGCAATACCTCGAAGCCGAGCTCCTTGGCCATGGCCTCGCCGGCCGCCTTGGGCGAATTCGGATAGGGGTGATTGGCGCCCATATGCACGAATTTCGGCTTGCCCTTGCCGCCCTTCGCCTTCCAGTCCGCGGCTGCCCAGGTAAGCAGCGCCCGCAGCGCGTCCGAATAGCTCGGCCCGTAGAAGAAATTATAGGGCGCGGCCTTGGCCTTGCCGCTCTTGCCGGTCGGATCCGTCAGCGCGGCGGAATAGGAAGCGGAGTAGTAAGGGATCTCGTCCTTGCTGACGAAGCCGATCAGAGCCTCGGTATCGGCGGTTCCCCAGCCCTGGATCGCGGCGACCTTGGAGGCGCCTTCCGACCATTTCTTATATTGCGCGACGGCCTGCGGCACCTTGTAACCGTAGTCGACCGTATCGACCGCCATCTTGCTGCCGCCGATGCCGCCCTTCGAATTCACATAGGCCAGGGCATCGGCGACACCCTGCGCATAGGGCACGCCGACATCCGATGTCGGCCCGCTCTTGTCGGCGAGATGGCCGACGGGAATGTCACCGGCGAAAGCGGCCGTTCCCGCCATTGCGGCAACAGCGGTCATGCTGACGAATGCCAGAATCTTCATAAAGTCTCCTCCCAGGGTCTTGTTATGGTCCCATAACTTAAGCAAATGCGATGTCGTGCTCAATGCTCTTAAGGGATGGGGCCAATCCGGATGGCGGTCAGCTCGTGGCGAAGAGCTTCGGCAGCGTCTTCTCCAAACTCTGCTTGAGCAGATCCCAGACGATTCGATGCGTGCGCGGGTCGGCGATGGCGGCGTTCGCGTCTTCGGGAAGCCTTTCGCCATCCTTCATCTTGTAGTTCGGCCCCCTGAGGACATCCGGCATAAGGGTGAGCTTCACGTCGAAATCCGATTCGGCGCGCAACGGCTTGAGATGGCCATCGAGGGCGGCCAGCCGGTAAAACGCGTAGATATATTCCGGGTTGGAGTTGAAGACGCTTTCCAGGCGCAGAACGCCGACGCCGCCAACCTCCTGGTTGGTCGTGCCGACGCGGTCGAAGGCAGGCAAGACGAGCAGATAATAGTCGCAATGCTGCGTGCCGAGATAGCCGGAGAGGAATTTGAGCAGCTCGTCGTCATAGCTCTTGAGCAAGAAGCTCCCCGCGTTGAACTTGTCGAAAGCCTCGGCCGGAACAGGTATGGTCTTGATCCGGAAAGTCTTCTTCAACATCTGCTGAACGAGCCCGCCGACCTGCTCGTCGAGTTTCCAGCTCGGGATCGGCACTTCATGGAGCTCGTTGCCGAACACCATGACGCCGACCTTCTTCACGGTTGCGGCGTCGCCGAGCAGTGAGACCAGCCCAATGGTCTTTAGGCTGGCTTCGTGCTTGGAAGGCGCGGTTTGCCGGGCTTTGTATTCTTCCTTGGCGATGAAGCGCGCCGGCGGCTTGTAGCCGTCCACATTCGCGGCGCCTGAGCCTGGCTGCTCCTGAGCATGCGATACTGGTGCGAACGACAAAGACACGAGTGCTGCGACGACCGCCGCGTGGCACAATCTGGCAAGCATTCCACTCCCCCCTGATGCCAAACGAGCCGGAGTTTTGGCACGTGTCCTGCACCTGCACAATGCGCTCTGTTACTCTTCCCCAGGCAGATTTGCACAGCGCCCCGGCTGCGTTCCAGGCTTAATGCGAGAATGGATAAAGCTTCCAATAGGCTTTGATCTGCTTCCAGCGATGGGCGAGGCCGTCCGGCTCGAAGATCAGGAACAGGATGATGACGGCGCCGATCGCCATCTCGCGCAGATAGGATAGGTTGTTCTTGAGGCCGAGAGCGTGATCGAGCGGCGTGCCGGCCAGGCTCGATGTCAGCCACTCCATCGCTTCGGGCAGGATCACCATGAAGGCGGTCCCCATGATGGTGCCCATGATCGAGCCCAGCCCGCCGATGATGATCATGCCGAGGAACTGGATGGAGAACAGGATGGTGAAGCCTTCGACCGAGACATATTGCAGATAATGGCCGTAGAGCGCGCCGCCGATGCCGGCGAAGAAGGCGGAGATGCCAAAGGAGAGCGTGCGGTATTTGGTGAGATTGATGCCCATCATCTCGGCGGAGAGATAATGGTCGCGCACGGCGATGAGGGCACGACCGTCGCGCGAGCGCATCAGATTGGTCGCCAGGATGAAGCAGACGATCAGGTAAGCGAGGACGACGTAGAAATAGCGGGCATCGGTGTCGAAGGCGTAGCCGAAGAGTGAAAACGGCGCGGCGACCGTGCCGGAGACGCCGCCGGAGAACCAGTTCGCGCGGGCGAAGAAATCCTGCAGGATGTACTGCGCGGCGAGCGTGGCGATGGCGAGGTAAAGGCCCTTCAGCCGCGCGGCCGGCAGGCCGAAAACGAGGCCGACCGCCGTCGTCATAAGCCCGGCGATGGGGATAGCGAGCGCGACCGGCACGCCGTAATTGTTGCTGACGAAGGCTGAGGAGAAGGCGCCGAAACCGAAAAAGGCGGAATGGCCGATAGAGATCTGGCCGGTGAAGCCGACGAGGATGTTGAGGCCGAGCGCCGCGATCGACAGATAGCCGATCTGGATCATCAGGCTGAGGACATAGCGGTCGAAAACGAGCGGCGCGAAGCAGATAAGGATGATGGAAGCGACGGCGACATTGCGGCTGGTGACCGTCGGGAAGATGGTGGTGTCGGCCGCGTAGCTGGTCTTGAATTCGCCGGCCGGGATGAGGCTTTGCATCGCCATGGATCAGCTCTTCGCCTCAGGTTTGAGATCTGTGGACGCCGTATCCTGTTGTCGCCCCGGACGGCGCAACGCGCCGCGCTGGGGTCCATTAGCCTCTCGCAGATGCAAAGCCGAACGGTTAGGCCAATGGGCCTCGGCACTGATGGCTAGGGCGACGAAGTATGTCATAGCGCAGCCATCCTGATCAGCTCCGTCTCATCGCCTAAACCCTCTCAATGTCCTTCGTGCCGAAGAGACCATAAGGCTTGATCATCAGGATGATGATCAGCACGTAGAACGGCGCGATCTCGTAGAGATTGCCCCAATGCAGAAACTGGCCGTCGACATATTCCGAGAGGTTTTCAAGAAGGCCGATGATCAGCCCGCCGAGCACGGCGCCGAGGATGCTGTCGAGCCCGCCAACGATCACGGCCGGGAACACCTTGATGCCGTAGAAGGACAGCGCCGAGGAGACGCCGTTGACGATGCCGACGACGATCCCGGCGACCGAGGACACCACCGCCGAGATCGCCCAGGCCATGGCGAAGACGTTCTTCACCGAAATGCCGAGCGACTGCGCCACCTGCTGGTCGAAGGCGGTGGCGCGCATGGCGAGGCCGTATTTCGAATATTTAAAGAAGATGGCAAAGCCCGCCATCAAGAGGAGCGAGATGCCGAGGCTCAAGAGATAGATCGTCTGGATCTGCACGCCGGCGATGTCGATCTGCTGCGTCTTGAATACCGGCGGGAATGGCTGGGCGAAGACGCCGAACATCCATTTCATCAGCGCCTGGAAGACGATAGAGAGGCCGATCGTCACCATGATCACCGAGATAATCGGCTCGCCGATCAGCGGGCGCAGCACCACCACCTGCAAGAGCACGCCGAAGATCACCATGAAGACGAAGGTGAGCAGCATCGCCCACACGAACGGCACCTGATGCGCGGTGATCAGCCACCAGCAGGTCCAGGCCCCGATCAGCAGGAACTCGCCCTGCGCGAAATTGACGACCTGGCTCGCCTTGTAGATCAGTACGAAGGACATGGCGACGACGCCGTAAAGCGCGCCGACGATCAGCCCGTTGATGATGAACTGCAGGAGAAGCGTATCGTGCATGGGCGTCAGGCGGCTTTCGCGGGGCTTGTTGACGGGGCGGCTGCGGCGAGATCGGCGACGGGCAGGGTGGTCTGGATACGCTGGGTGGTGCCGTCCTGGAAATGGATGACGGTGTCGATGTCGATGGAGGGGCGGCCGGAATAGATGGCGTCGATGATCGAGCCGTATTTCTCGGCGACGATACCGCGCCGCACCTTGCGCGTACGGGTCAGCTCGCCGTCGTCGGCGTCCAGCTCCTTATAGAGCAGGATGAATTTGGAAATCCTCTGAGCCGGCGGCAGCGAGGCGTTCACCGCCTCTACCTCCTTGCGCAAAAGCTCGTAGACCTCCGAACGGCTGGCGAGATCGCTATAGGTGGTGAAGGCGAGACGGTTCTTCTCCGCCCATTTCGACACGATCGAATAGCGGATGCAGATCATCGCCGCCAGATAGTCGCGGCCCGCCCCGAGGATTACGGCCTCGGCGACGAAGGGAGAGAATTTCAGCTTGTTCTCGATGAATTGCGGCGAATAGCGCTCGCCCCGCGCGGTCACGGCGAGATCCTTGATGCGGTCGATGACGACGAGATGGCCGGCCTCGTTGAAGAAGCCGGCGTCACCGGTGTGCATCCAGCCCTCGTGCAGATCAGCGGCCGTCGCCTCCGCGTTCTTGTAATAGCCGGAGAACATGTTCGGATGGCGGGTGACCACCTCACCGACGCCGTTGGCGTCCGGCTTGTCGATGCGGATTTCGACATCGGCAAAGCCGAAGCCGACGCTGTCGAAATCAATGTCGCCCGGCCGGTGGATGGTATAGGCGCCGAGCAGCTCCGTCTGGCCGTAAAGCTGGCGCAGCGGCACGCCGATGGCCTGGAAGAAGCGGAAGGTGTCAGGCCCGAGGGCCGCGCCGCCGGTCGCGGCAGAACGCAGCCGGGTAAAGCCGAGCCGGTCGCGCAAGGCGCGGAACAGGATCGCGTCGGCGAGCCAGGAGCGGCGGCCTTTGCCGAGCGCCTTCAGACCGCGCGCGAGGCCATAATTGTAGAGCGCGCGTTTCAAGGGCGATGTGTCCATGATCCGCGATCGCACGTCGGCGGCGACGCTTTCCCAGACGCGCGGGGCGAACAGCACGAAGGTCGGTGCGATCTCGCGGAAATCATTCATCATGGTCTCGGGCTCTTCGACGAAGTTCACCTTCATCCGCGAGATCAGCGCTTTGCCGAAGACGTAGATCTGCTCCATGATCCAGGGCAGGGGCAGGGCGGAGACATATTCGTCCTTCGGGCCTTTGTCGTCGGCTTCGAGATAGGCGGCGCAGTGCCGGATGAGCGAACCGGCGCTTAGCATGGCGAGCTTCGGATTAGCGGTGGTGCCGGAGGTGGTGCAGAGGATGGCGACGTCTTCGGCGCGCGTCGCATCGACGAGGCGGTCGAAAGCTTCAGGATCGCGTCCGGCCAGCTCGCGCCCCTTTTCGATGAGCGCGTCCACCGATATGAGGCGCGGATCGTCATATTTGCGCATGCCGCGCGGGTCGGAATAGATGATGTGGCGGATGCTGGGGATGCGGTCCTCCAGATTGAGCAGCTTGTCCACCTGCTCCTCATCCTCGGCGAAGACGGCTTTTGCCTCGCCGTAATTGATGAGATAGGCGACCTCCTCCTCGAGCGCGTCGCGATAGATGCCGAGGCTCATCGCCTTGACCGCGTGCGCTGAGATTTCGCCGCAAACCCAGTCCGGCCGGTTGTCGCCGATCAGCGCGACGACATCGCCTTCGCCGATCCCGAGTGCCTTGAGGCCGAGGGCGAAATCGCGGACCTGGTCCTGATAGCGCCGCCAGCTCCAAATGTGCCAGATGCCAAAGTCCTTCTCGCGCAGGGCGATCTCCCCGCCATGCTCGCGGGCGTGTTGGCGCAGGAGCTTGGGCAGCGTGTCGGCATCGGCGATGAGCGCCTGGATCTCGGCGTTCATGGCCGCGCCTCCGCCACCGCCGCCGCGTCGTCGAGCTCGACCAGCATTTCGTCTTCCTCGCCCAGATAGGCCGCTTTCACATGCGGATCGGCGAGCACCTGCTCTGGAAGCCCTTCCGCGATCTTGCGGCCGAAATCCAGCACGGCGACGCGGTGCGAGATGTCCATGACCACGCCCATATCGTGCTCGATCATGATCACCGTCATGCCGAACTCCTCGTTCAGGTCGACGATGTAGCGCGCCATGTCCTCCTTCTCTTCCAGATTCATACCGGCCATCGGCTCATCCAAGAGGATCAGCTCCGGCTCGATCGCCATGGCGCGGGCAAGCTCGACCCGCTTTCTGAGGCCATAGGAGAGGGTGCCGGCGGGCGCCTTGCGCACCGGCTGCAGATCGAGAAAATCGATGATCTCCTCGACGCGGCGGCGGTGGCGCAATTCCTCGCGGCGGGCGCCGGTCAGCCAATAGACCGAGCCGGTGAGAAAATTGTTTCGCAAAAGATGATGGCGGCCGACCATTACATTATCGAGTACGCTCATATGGTGAAAGAGCGCCAGGTTCTGGAAGGTGCGTCCGATGCCGAGCCTGGCGCGCTCGGCAGGGCGGCGGCGGGTGATGTCGGCGCCCTTATAGATGACCTTGCCTTCGGTCGGGCGATAGCGTCCTGAAACGCAATTCAGGAGCGAGGTCTTGCCCGCGCCGTTCGGGCCGATGATGGAGAAAAGCTCGCCCGGTCTCACGCCAAGGCTGACGTGAGCGAGCGCGCGCACGCCGCCGAAGCTCAGCGACACGTCGCGAATCTCCAGGATTTCGGCCATTCAGGCGCCTGCGTACGTTTCCTCCGGCCCCTAATGTCCCATCTCCGAATTGCCTTTATATCTACCGCACACGCGCGAAGGCAATTCGGAGACAAAGGACACTAGCAGACTCAAGAAGGCTAGTGTGGCTTATGTCTCGCAATTGCCTTTTCGGATTCGCGGCATGTTAAGGCAATTACGAGACGCCACACCAGTGAAGCTGCAACGGCCTGACGGATCAAGCTCCCTTTGGTATGAGGGTCCGGTTTTGCGGTCAGTTCTTTATTTCGGACGGCGCTGCGCAAATCCGCTTTGAACAAAAGATGGACATTTTCAGCACGATATTGGCGGCGGGCCGTATCGGGGATAATGTGCGGCGAGGCAATCGCAAGGCGGAAACAAGACATGTCCTCGATGATCGACCGGCGCCGCTATGGCTCGGCAAAGCGGTTTACGCTCGCTCTGGCGGGCATCGCGCTGTTCTTCGGCAGTGCGGAACTTATCAGCAGCGGGCACGCCCAGACCAGCGCCGACAGCCTGAGCCGGGCGGACGATCCGGTCACACAGGAGGATGTGCGCAGCTTCGCAGAAGCCTTGATCGGCAAGCCGAGCGCCAGCCCGCCGGCACCCACCACGCCCCAGCAGCTCGAGACGAAGGCGCAGAGCATCACCGCCACGCTCGGCAATGCCGAGAACCGCACCGAGGTGAAGCTTGGCGAGGCCAAGCTCGGCCTCGAGCCCCCCGCTGGCCATTGCTTCCTCGACGAATCCCAGCCGAGCGACGCCAGGCTCGTCGGCCTCCTGCAAACGATCTTCCGCGGCGAGCTGCGCATGCTCGGGGCCTTCGCCGACTGCTCGCAGCTCAAATCCTGGCGGACCGGCAAGCGCAAGACGCTCAGTGACTACGGCCAGTTTCTGGTGCCGCTCACCTTTCTCGACAAGAAGGTTGACGGCTCGCCCAAGGCTTATGTCGATACGGTGTGCAACACGCTGCGCCAGAATGGCGGGGAGCTGATCAACCAGAGCGCGCCGCAGGTCAAACAGCGTTTCGAGGAGGCGTTAAAGGGCGCCAAGATGAATGAGGTGCGCTTTCTGGGCGTTGTCGGCCAGGATGAGCACGCCTGCTATTTCGGCCTGATTCAGAATATCATCACGGAGTTCGGCGATCCCAAGACCCAGGTCGACGTCTCGGCCGTCGCCTTCATTTCCGGCAAGATGATCTACATCAATCTCTATGCGGTGCACGAAGGCGACTTCACACTGGGCGAGGTGTTCGAACGCCAGAAGGCCAATGTGGCGCGCAATCTCGCGGCGAATGGCGGCTGACGGACGGGGGAGAGCGCGGATGACGAGTGCCGGCGACGGGGCGCTTTTGCCGAATAAGAAAGTCCGGATCGGCGATGTGACCGTGGCGAACGACGCGCCGCTCGCGGTTTTCGCCGGGCCTTGCGCGATGGAGAGCCGCGATCACGCGATGGAGATGGCGGCGGCGCTCAAGGAGATCGCCGGGCGGCTCGGTATCGGCCTCGTCTTCAAGACCTCCTTCGACAAGGCGAACCGCACGAGTTCTCACGAGCGCGCGCGGCCTCGGCCTCGACAAGGCGCTCGCCGTCTTCGCCGAAATCAAGGAGAGCCTCCGCCTCCCGGTCGTCACCGACGTGCACAGCCCGGAGCAATGCGCGGCGGTGGCCGAGGTGGTCGATGTGCTGCAGATCCCGGCCTTTCTCTGCCGCCAGACCGACCTGCTCGTCGCGGCAGCGAAGACCGGCCGAGTCATCAAGGTCAAGAAGGGGCAGTTTCTCGCGCCCTGGGATATGAAGAACGTCGTCGCCAAGCTGCTCGGCGCCGGAAACCCGAACATCCTCTTGACCGAGCGCGGCGTCAGCTTCGGCTACAACACGCTGGTCTCGGACATGCGCGCCCTGCCGATCATGGCCGAGACCGGCTGTCCGGTGGTCTTCGACGCCACCCATTCGGTCCAGCAGCCGGGCGGGCAGGGCACAGCGAGCGGCGGCGAGCGGCGTTTCGTGCCGGTGCTGGCGCGGGCGGCGGTGGCGGTCGGCGTCGCGGCCCTGTTCATCGAGACTCACGAGAATCCCGACCGCGCGCCGTCCGACGGCCCTAATATGGTGCCGCTTGCGGAGTTCGAAGGCCTGCTCCGCGAGCTGATGGCGATCGACCGGCTCGTTAAGGCGGGCAGGGCGGGGTAGCCTCGTCGGTACGCGGCGCGTTGAACGCAGCAGTCCCGTTGGCTCCTCAAATGGTTGAGAGCTCACGAAGTCCGTCGTCCCGGAAACGGCCACAGGCGTTGTCAGGGACCCAATCGCTTATTGGCCGGCGCTCCGGCGAACGGCGAAGCGAGTAGGCCCCGGCCCTTGCGGCCGGGGCGACGTCCGAAAAGGCGCAGTTTAGTCCTTCTGCGCCAGATAGTTGGTGATCCGCATCAGCTCGACACGGCGATTGCGCTCCTCGGGTCCTTGCGTGTCGATCAGCAGGTCCTGCTCGCCATAGCCTTGCGTCACTAGGTTCTCCGGCGGCACGCCATACTCATCCGTAAGCACGCGCGCGACCGATTCCGCCCGCCGGTCCGAGAGCGAGAGATTGTCCTCGTCCGAGCCGACCGCATCCGTATAGCCGGCAATGAGGAAGACCTCGTCCGGATTACGGTCGACGATATGCTTGATCGCCTGCGCGACCGGAGCGAGCTTTTCGATCTCGCCTTCGCGGACCTCCCAAGAGCCGAACTCGAAGGTCACGGAGTTCAGATTGAGCTTGCGGAAGCGCTTGCGGATGTCCGGGCTGTAGCGGATCTCGTCAAGCGTATAGTCCTCGTCGAGATCTTCGAGAGGCGGTGCTGAGAGGATCCGCTCCATCTCATATTCGTCGGCCCGATCGGCATAAATATAATAGTCCCGCTCCGGAACGTGCGGAACGAAGGTCGGCAAGGTGATGTAGAAGCCGAAGCCGCCGCGCCGGTCATAGTCCCGGTCGTGATCTCTGCGGCGATAGTCGTTGTTGATCAGCACGATCTCGCGGCCGTTGGGATAGCGCTTGATCCGGCGGATGAGCCGGCCGTCATGGTCCTCGACGGTGATGATCTGGATGCCGTTCGGGCGTGTAATCACCGTGCGGTTGCCGCCGCCGGGACCGTGCTCGACATGGACGTCCTTGGCCGCGCCGCGCAGACGCTCAAGCTCATTGTGCTGGATGATGACCCGGCCCTTATCGCGGATGATCCGCCGCGAATCCGGCTCGTCGATGACGATGCGGCCGCCCTCTTCCCGGTGCTCATGCCGCTCGCGGGCGATGTCCTTCAGATGTTCGCGGCTGAATTTGGAGCGTTCCTCACGCCGCTTTTCCCGCTCCTCGCGCGAGATGGTGCGATCCTCGATATGCTGCTCGATCCGGTCGCGGCGATCCTCGGCCTGGTTCTTGGCCTTCTCCTTGAAATCACGAAGCCTGTCGCGCTCTGCGTCTTTATGGTCGCGGAGCTTCTCGATCTGTTCGCGATGCTCGCGTTCGGCCCGCTCGCGCTCGAGCTTGTCGCGATCAGCCTTCAGCTTGTCGACCTGGGCATCGCGACGCTTGCGCTCCACCTCCTCGCGCTGGGACTTCTCGCGCTCAAGTTTCTCGCGATCCGCCTTCAGCTTGTCGATCTGGGCATCGTGGCGCTTGCGCTCTATCTCCTCGCGCTCGGCCTTCGCCTTATCGTGGTCGGCGTCGAAGCGCTTGCGATCGAACTGCTGCTGTTGCTGCTGTTGCACCTTCTGGTCGAAATGCGGGGGCTGGACGTTGTGCTGCTCCGGCTGCTGTCCTTTGTGCTCCTCCCGCTCGCGGTGATTTCGCTCGCGGCGTTTTCTCTGCTCCTCCTGAGAATCCTGCTGATTGTTCTGGGCGACGACGAAAGACGCGTCCGGCTGCCCCTGAGTTTGCGCGCGTACGGTGCCGGCCCCTGCCAGCCCGATCGTGATTCCGATCAAAAAGATCGTGTTTCTTGTGCCTGTCCAAGGCATTTCCTAACCTCTGCTCTCTCTTGTGCGATGTATCATCGGGGCTCCGCGTAAGAGCCCACTTCCGTCCAATTCGTGTCAAACATCGCTTTGTGACGATGACTGCAGGCTGAACGGCAAAAATGGCAGGTCTTTGCCCAAATTGGATGGATGTGGTCAGAATTTGATCGAAGCGGAGCCGGCCCGCCGGCTATCCGCCCGGCTGAAGCTCAGCTCTCGAAGCCGCCGTCGACATTCAGCGTCGCGCCGGTGATATAGGCGGCTTCGTCGCTGGCGAGAAAGACCGCGGCATGCGCGACATCGCTAGGCGAGCCGTAGCGCTGGAGCGCCGTCATCATGATCATCAGCCGCGCGTGGCGGCTGTCGTCTGGGTTCATGTCGGTGGCAATCGGCCCCGGCTGGATGGCGTTGACGGTGATGCCGAGCGGGGCAAGATCGCGAGCGAAGGCACGGGTCATGCCCGCGACCGCGAATTTGCTGATCGCATAGAGGCCGATGCCGGGCGCGGGGACGCGCGCACCGAATGTGCTCGACAGATTGATGATGCGCCCGCCGCGAGGCATATGCGGCACGGTGGCTTTTATGGCGATATAGGCCCCGCGCAGATTGACGTTCATCACCCGGTCGAACTCCTCGTCGCTCGCCTCGTGCAGCGGGCGGCGCAGGAACATGCCGGCATTGTTGACGAGAATGTCGAGACCGCCGAGCCGCTCATGGGCCTCGGCCACGGCGCCGCGCACGGCGGAGCCATCGCCGGCGTCGGCGCGCATCGCCTCGCTGCGCACGCCGTGCTCGCGGATGGCCGCGGCGGTCTCCTCGGCCTTGTCGGGCGAGCTGAAATAGGTAAAGGCCACATCCGCCCCGGCCTCGGCCAGCCCCTTCGCAATCGCCGCGCCAATGCCTCGGCTGGCGCCGGTCACCAGGGCTTTGCGGCCGGAGAGTTTGCCCATTTGTTGCTCGCCCCGCCCGGTTGGATCAGTCGACGCCCTCGACGATGACAAGCTCAGCGTCGGCATTCGCCTGGCGGATGGCGGCAGCGGCGAGATATTCGGGAGAGTTGTAGCAGGCGACCGCTTTTTCGAAGCTGTCAAACTCGATCACCACATTGCGGGGCCGCGCCTCGCCCTCCATAGCCTGGTAGCGGCTCCCCCGCACCAGAAAGCGCGCGCCATATTTCTCGAAAGCCGGCTTGGCCGCCTCCACATATTTCGGGTAGTCTGCAGCATTGTTGACGGTCACGCGCGCGATCCAGTAGCCCTTGGCCATAATGCCCTCCCTGAAAGCCTTGTGGTTCGCCAGAATAGCCGGCGGCATGGGGTTACGAAAGGGGAGGGCAGGGTATAGCAAAACTTCTGCCGTGGGAGATAGTCCCTTGATCCGGGTCCAGCTTGAGGATTTCGACGTCGGAGCGGAGATCCGCGCCCTGTCGAAGGGCCGCGACGATTTTGGCGCTGTGGTCAGCTTCACCGGTATCGTGCGGCGCGGTGCAGGCGAGGACGCCATCCGGTCGATGACGCTGGAGCATTATCCCGGCATGACGGAAGGAGAGCTTGAGCGCATCGAGGCGGAGGCGCGCCGGCGCTGGCCGCTCGCTGCGAGCCTCATCGTCCACCGCTACGGCCGCCTCCTGCCGGGCGACAGCATCGTGCTGGTGATCACCGCCTCCTCGCACCGTCAGGCAGCTTTCGAGGCAGCCGAATTTCTGATGGATTATCTGAAGACGAATGCGCCGTTCTGGAAGAAGGAAGAGCGGGCCGGCGGCGAAAGCGCCTGGGTCGAGGCGAAGAGCGGCGATGACGAGGCCGCCACGCGCTGGACGCCGAAGCCGGAAGCCGCGGAGTAGTCTCGCGCGCTAAAGCGGGATCAATTTAGACGGAAACACTTGAGCTCAGAGGCCCGCTCTCGATTCTTTGCTGGTCGCGCGATCGGACGGAAAACCGGATTCCACTTTTCCTGATCGCGCGCTAAGTGCCGCGATGCTCCTCCAGCCGCGGCATGATCTCGACGAAATTGCAGGGCTGGTGGCGAAAATCGAGCTGTGCCTTGAGGATGCCCTCCCAGGCGTCCCGGCAGGCGCCGGGCGAGCCCGGCAGGCAGAACACATAAGTGCCGCCGATCACCCCGGCGAGGGCGCGCGACTGGATCGTCGAGGTGCCGATCTTCTGAAAGCTGATGAGGTGCATCAGCGCCGAAAACCCGTCGATTTCCTTCTCGAATAGCGGCCGCACCGCCTCCGGCGTCACATCGCGGCCGGTCAGGCCTGTGCCGCCGGTCGTCAGAATGGCATCGATCTGAGGATCGGCCGACCAGCGCTTCACCACCGCCTGGATCTCGGCGATCTCGTCCTTGATGATGGCGCGGTCGGCCAGCTGATGGCCGGCCTCGGTCAAGAGCCGTGCCAGCAGCGCGCCCGACTTGTCATCCTCGAGCGCCCGCGTGTCCGACATGGTGAGGACGGCGATGCGGACCGGCTTGAACGGCTTGCTTTCGTCAATTCCAGCCATCGCCAGCATCCTCCCACGGCTGCGGCGCCGTTGGGCGCCGCCGGAAAAGCGTCTCTTATCGCGTCAGCGATACCGAGGCCACGGCTACATAGCGGCCGGCGGCGGGGTCGAACTGCGCAATCGTCAGCGAGTGCCTCGACCGGCCCGACACCCGCACGGCAAAACGCCCCTGGAAATTGGGGCCGTTGACCGAGATGTTCAAATGATTGCCGCTGATCCTGCCGTTGATGCGGCCGGTATTATTGGCTACGCGCTCATTCCAGACGCCCGATATGTGGCTGCCGTCGCAGGTCACGTCCGCGCCCGCATCGATGCTGTAATCGGAACCGTTGCAGGAAATCGACTGGGTCACGCGCGAGCCGCGGCTATGATAGGATACCCGGCAGGAAATCCTCCCCCGAGATCCTCCGATGGGCGTGACCGTGCCGGAGCCTCGCCAATTTCCGTTCAGATCGTCGATAAGCTTTTGGGCGTGGCTGTCGCACGCCGCGCTTGCCGGCGTCACCGCCGCGGCGGCTGCCAAAACCGTGATCCCGGCGAGAGCCGAAAAACCCCTGGAAGATAAGAGTTTCATGACGCGTCCCTGTCTATTGCCCTGGTGTTCCCTTTGATGCCCTTGTCTTGAACCAATTCGCCTTTCCCGGCAATGCCGCGGGCGAAAAACATTGCCCGCTGCGCCCGGACTCTGCCCCCGAACCTCATCGGGCCGGAGCCATCTGCCGCCTGATTAAATGACCCAGACGTCCGGAAGGTTGCGAGCTCAGCCGATCTTAGGCCACAAAGCATAAAAGTGATGCACCGGCCCATTGCCGTGTCCGATTGCAAGCTCGTCGGCCTTGATGAGCGCATTGGTCAGATAGACCTTGGCCTCTCTGACGGCATCGAGCTGGGTCATGCCTTTGGCGAGGTTGGCAGCGATCGCGGCCGAAAGGGTGCAGCCGGTGCCGTGCGTATGCTTGGTCCTGACGCGGTCGGCGGCAAGCCGCACGATATTGGTGCCGTCGAAGAAGATGTCGACCGCCTCGGGGCCGCTCGCGTGGCCGCCTTTCATCAGCACGGCTTTCGGTCCGAGCGACAACAGCAGCTCGCCCTGGCGCACCATCATCTTTTCATCGATCGCCTGCGTTGCGCCGAGGAGTTTTGCCGCCTCGGGCAGATTCGGTGTGATGAGATGCGCCAGCGGCAGCAGATGACTTCTGAGCGCAAATTCCGCACCTTCGTCGAGCAGCGGATCGCCGCTTCCCGCAACCATCACCGGATCCAGCACGATCGCCGCGCCGCGCCAGGCGCCGAGCCCCTCGGCAACGGCAACGATGGCTGCCTCGGTGCCGAGCATGCCGACTTTGACGGCGCCGATATCGAGATCGGCAAAGACTGCATCCATCTGTGCGCGAATGAAATCGGGCGGAATCCCCTGGACGGCGCTGACGCCGCGCGTGTTCTGCGCCGTGAGCGCCGTGATCACCGAGGCGCCGTAGACCCCGAGAGCCGAGAAGGTTTTCAGATCGGCTTGAATGCCGGCTCCGCCGGAGGAGTTGGAGCCTGCGATCGTCAGTGCGATTGGCGTTTTCATAGCTGGAATAGATAAGACCGGCGGATCGACGCGGCGAGACTGGCGCGGAAACTGCCCACAGTTTGTGTCGCTTCTGACACAGAGTACCAGTTATTGACCGGGAAGTCCCGCCGGGCGAATCGTCAACGCCGGACGGCGGGCGCTTCGAGAGGCAGTCCGGCGCCGCGCCAGGCGAGATAAAGCTCGAGCGCCACATACTCGTCCGAGCCGGCCTCGTAGGGCTCCGCCTTCATCCTGCGAAAGCAGGCGCTGAACTGATCGTGGAGCGAAGTGAATTTCTGCGCGTCCCGGTGGAAGGTCGGAAAACCGTTGGAGTGCCCTTGTGTGATCACATGATCGCCATAGGTGCTGCTGTAATGCCTGTTATGGCAAAGCGCGCAGGACATCCCGAGCTGCCCCATGCGCGTATTGTAGATGGCCTGGCCCTTCTCGAATGCGGATTTCGCCGCCCCGTCGACGCGGACATTGACGGGCGTGCCGCGCGACAGGAGCCGCAAATAGGCGGTCATGCCGAGCAGATCGTCCGAGCCGTAATCCCATTCCGGCGCACCCATCCGGCCGCGGCGGCAGATGTTGATGCGCTGCTCGAGGCTGATCACCCGGCCGGCGGGCTGATAGAATTTGGGATATTCGGCCGCCCTGCCGCGCATCGCTTCGGGCGCATTGCCGTGACAGCTCATGCAGGACCTGTGCTCCGTGCCCTCCATCTTCGACCAGAGCGTCTCGCCGCGCGCCACCCAGGCGAAGCCGGGATTGTCGAAATCGTCGTCCTGCAAAGCGCGGACGTCGATCGGGCTGAACTCGTAGCCGGAGATGAGCTTGGGCAGCGGATTGCCCGCATCGCGGGGCGGGACCGACTTCAGCTCCTCAGCCGCGAGCGGCGGAGCGGAGCAGAGGATCATCAGCCCGGCAGCAAACGCACACCCCAGCAATTTGCGAATCGTGATTTGCGGCACGGTCATCTCAAGGTCTTGAGAAAGGCCACAATATCTTCGACTTCGCCGGCGGATAACACGGTCTTGCCGATAAGCTTTGCCGGCACGCGGTCGAAAGCAGAGGGCTTGTGATATGCCGGCATTACCGTATTCGGCATCAGAACTTTCGGGTCGACGACGATCTGGCGGAGCTGGGCCCCGCTATAGCGGACGGCAACGCCGCTGAGATTCGGCCCGAGATCGCCCTGCGGGGTGTCGCCGCCGATGGCCGGCACGCGGTGGCAGGCGAGACAATCGCCCTTGCCGGCATCGGCCATGACGGCACTGCCGCGGGTAGGATCGCCTATGGAGCCGGTGAGGGAGTTGATGATCCCGGCGAGGTCGGTGGGAGAGGCGGTGCCCCGGGGCGAGACGGCCATTTGGGTGAAATAGCCGGCAGTCTTCGGATTGCATTGCTGCGCCTCGGCGGCATGTCCCGCGCCGGACAGCACGAGCGCGAGTCCCAAGCAGCCCCTCACCGCACTACGCGCCAAGCGCATTCTGATCGCAGACATCGGCATTCATGGTCGTCGAGAATTCCGCTCGGATCGGGGCGGCCCGATGGCGTTTCGTTGAAGTCCTATTGGATCGCGACGCGTTGGTCACGCGAATTCAAGAGGCTGCTATTCGTGGCGGCCGGGGATCTTGTTAAATCGGCACGCGGACAACGGCTTTTCGTAGGAATGCCGGGATTGACAAGGACTCAGAGGCATCCCTATATTGCCCGCGCGGCTCGCATGCCTTGCGCCGCTCGATGCGCTGCCCCAGGCTCACGTCAATCCGAATGGCAGTCAAAGTCCGTGGGTTATTGCCACGGCGCCGATGGGCGCGTGAAAAAAGGAATTGCTGATCATGTACGCTGTCATTCGCACGGGCGGCAAACAATACCGGGTTGCCCCCGAAGACATTCTCGAAATCGAGAAAATACCTGGTGAGGCCGGCGATATCGTCGAATTCACCGATGTTCTCATGCTCGCGGGCGAGGGCAGCCCCGAGATCGGCGCGCCGCTGGTCTCCGGCGCCACGGTTGCCGCCGAGCTGGTCGATCATCATCGCGGCGAGAAGATCATTATCTTCAAGAAGAAACGCCGCCAGAATTACCGCCGCAAGCGCGGACATCGCCAGGACCTGACGACCGTCCGCATTACCGAGATTCTGACCGGCGGCACCAAGCCTTCGACGAAGGCTGCCGCCAAGCCGAAGGCCGCGGCAGGAGCGCCCAAGCAGGCCAAGGCGGGTGATTTCACCGACGATATCAAGCTTATCGGCGGCGTCGGCCCGGCGCTTCAGAAGAAGCTGGCGGCAGCCGGCGTTACCTCGCTCAAGCAGATCGCGGCATGGACCGATGCCGACATCGAGCGCCTCGACGCAGAGCTCTCCCTCAAGGGACGGATCGAGCGCGAGGAATGGGTCGAGCAGGCCAAGGAGCTGATCGCCGGCAAACCGCCACGCGCAAAGGTCGACCAGGAAGCGGCGAGCAAGGCCGCGGAGAAGTCTAAGAAATAAGGAGCCTGGACCATGGCACATAAAAAAGCAGGCGGTTCCTCGCGCAACGGCCGCGACAGCGCCGGCCGGCGGCTTGGCGTGAAGAAGTTCGGCGGCGAGCGCGTGATCCCCGGCAATATCATCATCCGCCAGCGTGGCACGAAATGGCATCCCGGCACCGGCGTCGGCCTCGGCAAGGATCACACGATCTTTGCCATGCAGGAGGGCGAGGTTGAGTTCCAGGCGCGCGGCAAGGGCCGGGTCTACGTTTCGGTGGTCGGCGGCGAGGAGGCGGCCTCCTAGCCCGGTCCGCCGGAGTGCCGATGAGAGATGTCACAAGCCGTGAGCGCGCGTGAGCCGACGCCCGATGCGCTGTGTCCGCCGATCGGGACGCGCCGGCTCGTCCTCCGCACGCCCGTGCTCTCGGATCTTCCCGCGATCTGCCGGCTCATCAACCATCCCGAGATCGCAGCGAATACCGGCGCGATCCGCTATCCATATGCGCCGATCATGGGGCGGAAATGGCTGGAAAGCGCCGGCCACCCGCAGCGCAACGGGGCATTCCAAGTCCCCTTCCTCCTTGTGTTGCGCTCCAGCCCGCGGCTTTTCGGCGGCGTTGCGGGCATTTCGGTAAGGCCGGGGCGGCCGCCCATCATCGGCTATTGGCTCGGCCGGCCCTACCGTGGCAAGGATTTCGCCGCGGAAGCGGCGCGGGCGTTGGTCTCAGCCATCTTTTCCCGGACCGACACGGCGGAAGTCCGCGCGAGCTGCCGCACCTCCAATCCCGCCTCGCAGCGCGTTCTCAAATCGGCCGGAATGCGCCGCTATGGATGGGGGCAGCTCAAATCGGCCCAGCTTGGCCGCTACGTTCCGGTGCTGCTGTTCCGGATCGACCGGAATTCCTGGGAAAACCAGGGCACGCGCCGCCGGCGTTAGAACAAGCGGCGCGAAGGGCGGCCGAATTGCGTTATAGTAGCGCCAGCCTTATTGCGACCAACTCCACCGGCGCCATTCGATGAAGAAACTGCTTGCTGCTCTCGGCCTGCTCCTCTGCGTTCTTGTCGGCGCGGCACTGCTCCTGCCTTATCTCCTGCCGCAAAGCTATGTGCAGCGCCAGCTCGGACGGCTGCTCGCACAGGACACCGGCCTTTATCTGCAGGACGCGCAGCGGCTTCGCCTGTCGCTGTTTCCAGAGTCTTGGCATTGCGGTCGAGGGCGTCAGCGTCAGGCTGCCGCCGAGCTTCGGCCGGGCGCCGATCATCCGCGCCGACCGCATCTTCACCGCAATCAAGCCGTCATCCCTGTTCACGCGCCGCATCGCGCTCAGCAAGGTCACCATCGAAAATCCGTCCCTGCAATTTCATATAGACGCGGCCGGCCGCAGCAATTGGGACACGACGCAGCTTTTGAACCGGCCGGTAAGAGTCCAACTCGCCGATCTGGGGAATAGCACCCAGATCATCCAGACCGCCGCGCAACTGCCGGACGGGCGGATCAGACGCAAGGCGCTGCCGTCCATCGATATCGACATCGTCAACGGCTCCTTCGCTTATCGCGACGACGTGCACAGCCGCAAGCTGCAGATTGCCGACGTCAATCTGGCGCTGCGCAGCACCGGCGGGAGCCGCCCTGTTACGCTCGAAGGCGGTCTGACGCTCCAGGGCGAGGCGGTGAAGCTCAGCGCCACCGCAACGCCGCCGGACCAGCCGTCGGACCGCTCGGCCGCCTTGCGCTTTGCCCTACGCTCCGAGCCGCTCACCGCCGATCTCGACGGCGTTCTACTCTGGCGTGGCAAGCCTCAATTTTCTGGCACGACGCGCCTTGCGATACGTTCGGGAACGGCGCTCGCGCGCCTGACGGGAGGCAGCCCGCAGGCGCTGTCGCGCTTCGACGGCACCTCGATCGGCGGCCGTCTCGATCTGTCCGATGAGGAGATGACGCTGTCGGATGCGGCCGTGACGGCACCCTCGGCCAAGGGCGATCTGGCGGTGTTCGTCGACTATGACGGGATGGTCCGCGCCGATCTGCGAAATCTTGCCCTTCACGGCGGCAGCGCTCAGGGCAAGCTGACCCTCGACACGCGCCAGCCCGATGCGGTGCTGGCCGCGTCCTTCGAGATGAAGGATGTCGACAGCCTGTCGCTGACCGAAGGCCTTTCCGGCTTCGACTGGCTCTCAGGCCGGGCGAGCGCGAAGATCGATGTGGCGGGCGGCGGCAGGAGCATGGAGGCCATCACGCAGACGCTGACCGGGAGCGGCGAGCTGACGGTGGCGAACGGCGCCATCGAAGGGCTCGATCTGCCTCGGATCGTCGCCGAGGCCAAGGATGGCGAGTTCAAGAAATGGCGGCGCGAGGCTGGGCGCCGCACGCCCTTCGACCAGCTCGCCGCCACCTTCCGGATCGAGAAGGGGCAGGCGCGGACCAGCGATCTAAGCCTTACCGGTCCCGATATCGCCGCAAGCGGCGAGGGCAAGACCGATATTGCGCGCGGCCGGCTGGATTACCGGCTGAAGACGAAGATCACGCCGAAAGAGGCCGAAGCGCCGGCGGATAAGGGGCGGCAGGCCGGCAAGCAGCAAGCGGCGAGCCTTGCCATTCCGCTGGTAATCAAAGGCGAATGGGACAAGCCCGATATCTATCCCGACATCGAAAACGCGCTGAAGGACCCGGATTCTCTCGCCGGCACGGCCAAGCTGTTCGGCAAATCGGTCGAGAAGTTGACCGATGGACAGATCAAGGCGGACGATTTCGGCAGGATGATCGACGGGCTGTTCGGCAAGAAGAAAAAGAAGAAGGATCGGCCACCTGAGGCCGAATAGCACGGTTTACGGGCTTTACCTTCGTTGACGCCGGTCTTATGAGCAGGACGGGCAGTGCCCGCCGGCTGAGAGTTCTCTGATTATGACCGATATTGTGACGGCGTCCCGCGCCAAGCCGAAACCCGCATCTAGCCCCGTGCCGAAGGTCGGCTTCGTCAGCCTTGGCTGCGCCAAGGCACTGGTCGAACTCGGAGCGCATCATCACCCGGCTGCGCGCCGAAGGCTACGAGATCGCCGCGAGCTATGACGGCGCCGATGTCGTCGTCGTCAACACTTGCGGCTTTCTCGACAGCGCCAAAGCGGAGAGCATCGATGCCATCGGCGAGGCCATGGCCGAGAACGGCCGCGTCGTGGTCACCGGTTGTTTCGGCGTTGAGGACAAGCGCATCCGCGCCGCTTTCCCCGATGTCCTCGCTGTCACGGGTCCGCATCAATATGAGGCGGTGATGGCGGCGGTGCGCGAAGCTGTTCCGCCGCCGCACGCGCCGTTTCTCGATCTGGTGCCGTCTTCGGGCCTGCGCCTGACGCCGGATCATTTCGCCTATGTGAAGATCTCGGAAGGCTGCAACAACAAATGCGCCTTCTGCATCATCCCCCAATTGCGCGGCCCGCTCGTCAGCCGCCCGGCTGCCGATGTGATGCAGGAGGCCGAACAGCTCGTCGAGCGCGGCGTGCGCGAGCTGCTCATCATCAGCCAGGACACCAGCGCTTACGGCGTCGACGTCAAATTCGCGAAGAGCGAGTGGCGCGGCAGTCCGCTGAAAGCACGCTTCTACGATCTCTGCGCGGCGCTCGGCTCGCTCGGCGCCTGGGTGCGGCTGCATTACGTCTACCCCTATCCGCATGTGGACGAGGTGCTACCACTGATGGCGGAAGGCAAAATCCTCCCCTATCTCGACATCCCCTTCCAGCACGCCTCGCCGCGCGTGCTCAAAGCCATGCGCCGCCCGGCCAATCAGGAGAAGACGCTCGAGCGCATCGCCCGCTGGCGCGAAATCGTGCCGGACCTCGCCATCCGTTCCACCTTCATCGTGGGCTTTCCCGGCGAGACCGAGGAGGATTTCAGTCTGCTGCTCGACTGGCTGAAAGAGGCGCGGCTCGCCCGGGTCGGCTGCTTCAAATATGAGAATGTCGAAGGCGCTGGCTCGCGGGCGCTGGAGGAGCAGATCCCCGAAGCGGTCAAGGCCGAGCGCTATGAGCGCTTCATGGAGGCGCAGAAGGCGGTCAGCGCCGAGGTGATGGCGTGCCGCGTGGGGCGGGAGATCGACGTCATCATCGACGAGGTCGACGAGGACGGCGCTGTCGGCCGCTCGGCCTGGGACGCGCCGGACATCGACGGCTCCGTGTTCATCGACGAGGCGGACGATCTCGCGCCCGGCGATATCGTCAAGGTCGTGGTCGAGGAGACCGACGACTATGATTGCTGGGGCCGGCTCGCTTAAGCGGGATCAATTTAGATGCAAACACTTGAGCTCAGAGGCCCGCTCTCGATTCTTTGCTGATCGCGCGATCGGACGGAAAACCGGATTCCACTTTTCCTGACCGCGCTCTAAGCCGTCTCCTCGAACAGCTCGCGGCCGATCAGCATGCGCCGGACCTCGCTGGTGCCGGCACCGATCTCATAGAGCTTGGCATCGCGCAGAAGCCGCCCGGTCGGATAATCGTTGATGTAGCCGTTGCCGCCGAGGATCTGGATCGCCTCCAGCGTCATCCAGGTGGCCTTCTCCGCCGCATAGAGAATGGCGCCCGCCGCGTCCTTGCGCGTGGTCTCGCCGCGGTCGCAGGCACGGGCGACGGCATAGACATAGGCACGGGCGGCGTTCATCGTGGTGTAGAGGTCGGCGAGCTTGCCCTGCATGAGCTGGAACTCGCCGATGGGCTGACCGAACTGCTTGCGCTCATGCACATAGGGCAGGACGATGTCCATCGCCGCCTGCATGAGGCCGAGCGGGCCGGCGGCGAGCACGACGCGCTCGTAATCGAGCCCCGACATCAGCACCTGCACGCCGCCATTGAGCTTGCCGAGCACGTTTTCCTCCGGCACCTCGCAATCCTCGAAGACCAGCTCGGCGGTATCGGAGCCGCGCATACCGAGCTTGTCGAGCTTGGGCGAGACCTTGAAGCCCGGAAAGCCCTTCTCGATGAGAAAGGCGGTGATGCCGCGCGGGCCGGCATTCGGGTCGGTCTTGGCATAGACCACCAGCACATCGGCATGCGGGCCGTTGGTGATCCACATCTTGGTGCCGTTCAGCATAAAGTGGTCGCCCCGCTTCTCGGCGCGCAGCTTCATCGAGACGACATCAGAGCCGGAGCCGGTCTCTGACATGGCGAGCGCGCCGACATGCTCGCCGGAAATCAGCTTCGGCAGATAGCGGCGCTTCTGCTCGTCGCGCCCGGCGCGGCGGATCTGGTTGACGCAGAGATTGGAATGCGCACCATAGGAGAGCCCGACCGAGCCGGAGCCGCGGCTGACCTCCTCCATGGCGACGCAATGTTCGAGATAGCCGAGCCCGGCGCCGCCATATTCCTCCTCGACGGTGATGCCGTGCAGGCCCAGATCGCCCAGCTTCGGCCATAGATCGCGCGGAAAGCTATTGGTCCGGTCGATCTCATCGGCGCGCGGCGCGATTTCGTTCATGGCGAAGGAGGCGACCGTCTCGCGCAGCATGTCGGCGGTTTCGCCGA
This sequence comes from uncultured Alphaproteobacteria bacterium, assembly GCA_963798805.1. Classification (GTDB taxonomy): domain Bacteria; phylum Pseudomonadota; class Alphaproteobacteria; order Rhizobiales; family Rhodomicrobiaceae; genus CAVZCK01. Next base: position 1,019,566 of record CAWCVC010000002.1, on the reverse strand, counting down.
GATCGAAATTGAGGCCGCTGCGATGATTTTTTCCGCTCGATGCCCGCATCATTTCTCTCGCTGAAGGGAGTTATGGCAACAATATGCTTGCTTGAGAAACAGGCAAGCGCGAAGAATATACTCGCCGAGGTGTTGCCGGGCGAGAGCCCAAAGGAGACGTGTCATGCGCATGAGCGTTTTTTCCCCGGCCCTGGGGGTGATCGTGCTTGTCGGCACGGCCCTGGCCCCGCTCACAGCACCAGCCGCTGCTCCCGGCGCCGGCTCGCCCGCCGCAGCGGCCGCGCCGCAGAAGCCGGCGCAGCCAGGGGCGTCTCAGCCTGCTCCGGCTCCGTCCAAGAACACCGCCCCGGCCCAGCCGCCGCATACGGCGCTCAACGACCGCAAGGCAAGCGAGCTGCTGGCGGCGATCGACAAGCTGCTCACCCGCGCGGCAGAGGAACGCTCCGACCTCAAGAATCTGCCCAGCCGCAAGAACTACGTTATCCCGCCGCTCTGGAAGGAGACGCGCGAGGATCGCGAGGAGCAGGTCCGCAAGCTGCTCGAACTCGGTGCTCGAAGTCGTCACCGATGCGCCTGTGGTGCAGATGCAGAAAAAGCTTCAGGAGCACCGCCACAGCATTTCCGCGATCAAGGACCAGATCTCCCAGCTCCGCGAGAGGCGGCTGCAGGTGCCGGACAAGGGGCTTCTGCCGGGAATTCTCAATGAGACGAAATCCTCGATCGACGACAAGATTGCCGATCTGCAGGCGCGCATCACCTTGAACGAAGAGGCGATCGCCAAGATCAAGGCGGACGTCAAGCAGGCGCTGGTGAAATCCGGCGTCGAGATCAGCGATGCCCAGCTCGATCTCTTGCTCGACAGCGTGCTCGGCGGCGATCTGATCAAGCTGGTCACGGCCTTTCAGGCGGCCCGCGCCGTCGACGACCAACTCGGCACGCTGCTCACCCAGTCCAATGAGGATGTGAAGGCGGCGCGGCGCTATTTCGCCATGCACGCCGCGCTTTTTGCGATGATGGTGCATGCTCAGGAGATTTTGATCGACAAGATCGACGACGTCTATCTGACCAAGCTGAAGGATATCCTGGGGGATATCAGCCGGACGCGCGAGACCAGCCGGCGCCTGTTGTCGGAGCAGAACCGCCCGGACCAGCAGCGCGCGCTCGAAGCCAATGTCAAGGCGCAGAATTTTTCCGAGAAGGTTGCGAGCTTCTATCGCGACTATCTGCTTACGCAGAGGCGTCAGCTTGCCGAGGCCCGCGACCGCACCATGCGCGACCTGGCGATCGCCGATAACACCTTCGAGACTGTCGAAGCGAGCTTCCAGCTGCATGAGCTGATGGAGGATGCGCGCACCTCGTTCGAGGCGCTGCAGCGGCTCGAGGCGCCCGGCTTCGATCAGGTGTTCCGGAATGAGACGCTGCGCAAGGAATTCGAGACGCTGACGCAGAAAATCGGCCCGACGTCTTGAGGGCCGATCCGCATGTCTCGGCGTCGTCCTGGACGAGCAAAGCGAGAGCCGGGACCGATTGGCATTTCTACAAAGTTGGTGCCAGACGGATAGGCGAGTAGGCCCCGGCTCTGACGGCCGGGGCGACATCGATAGCTTGAATGCGGCTCAAAACGGATTCCAGGTCTGCCGCTCGGTGAATTTGAGATAGGCGACATTGGCGCCGAGACGCAGGCCGACGCCGGTGCGGATGGGCACCATCACCATCTTGCCCTTGCCGAGCACGTTGACGCCGAAGCCGCCGGCCACATAGGCCGAACCGCCGATGCCGGTGAAACGGCCATAGATCCGCTCGCGATCTTTCAGATTATAGACCAGGAACAGGGCGCTGGAGCCTTCCGCGCCGAGGTCGTAGCCGAGTGACGGCCCTTGCCAGTAGATCTTGGTGATCGGGAGGCTCTTGCTGTGCAGCATGCCGCTGCCATAGCGCAGGCCGGCCAGGACAGCGGCGCCGCCCTCGCTGCCGGTGATATAGGCGTTCGGCCGGCCGAACTGCTGGAAGGCGTAATTGACTGCACCGGCAAACTGGGCGTTGATCGTTCCGAAGATGCCGCGCCCTGCCTCCTGGATCTCGGCAATGGTGTAAGTATCGTCGGACGCATCGCCGCTGATGGGTGGCGGCAGCTGCTGCTCGCCGGCGGGCGGCGGCGCTAGCACCGTGGGCGCCTGCGCCTCGCCGCCGCGGGCCAGCGTATTCGGAGCGCCGAGCCCAGGAGGCGGCGTCGCCGTCTGGCTGGCGGGCGTCCAGCTGTCGGCCGAGGCCAAATGCTCGGGCCGTCTTTCGGGTAGGCCGGGATGGAGCGGCGCGGGGGCCGGCTTTTCCTTGTCGGCCTTGGCTTGAGGCTTCTCCGCCGCGGCTTCCTTTTCAGGCGCGGGCTCGGGCTGCTTCACGGCAAGCCGATCTTCCTTGCCGGGCCTGTCGACCACGGTGGGCGGCGGCTGCAGGGCGAGGACGGTATCGGGCTTCTTGTCGGTCTTCGCCGGTGGGGGGCTGCCCGCGGGGCGATCCAGCTCGATGTCGGCCTTGGCCAGCATATACCCGGATTTCTGGCCCATCACGGTCAGGAGCCGGTCGCGGACACGCTTCAGCTCGTCGAGCTTCTCGCAGTTGATGCGATTGTTCGGCATCTGGCTGAGCGTATCCATCTGATTGACGAGCGTGTCGATTTCGCGATTGAAACCGTCCATCTTGTCGTCCTGCAGCGCGGCGGCGCGCGCCTGCATCTCATCCTGGCTGAGCTTGTATTTCTCCTGGTAGAAGTGCAGCCGCTCCTGAAACCGCTTGGAGCCGTTCAGGTTGAGGTCGCGCAGCGCCTGCGCCGTCTGATCGACGACAGCGCCGAATTCGGCGGCGGTGCAGCCCGCGGCCCGGCTCGGCGCACTCATCCCGCCAAGGGCCAGGAGCGCGATGGCGAAGAAAAAAACGGTGTTCCGTTTCATGCCTATTTTCCCCAACAGGCAGACATCTGGCATTTTATCTTTCATCCATTAGATCTTAACGTGCGGGGGATGCGGCGGTTCGGGTGTGGCAAGCGCAAAGGCCGCGCTTCCGATCATCCCAAATCCCTCAGCTATCCCGAGACTGTGGCGACAATCGCATTTTCCAGCGATTCCCGCGTGCCCTGACGGTCACGCTCGATCCGCCAGCCGCACATATGCACAATTTGATCCATTAGCATGGACGCTCGGCGCGATCCAGAGCGTCTAAGTCTAATGCGAACAGGCAGCGAACAGCTTTGCCAGCACGGCGCGGCGCTCTCAAATGAATTATTGTCAATAATCGCGGGGAGCAGCCGATGCGCCACCTGCGGCACTATGGCGCCCAGCGATAGACCCATTTCTCCGTCAGCGGCTTGCCTGCGCGCCGGATCTGGAAATTCAGATCGGCAACCTTGCTGCCGTCCGGGTGATATTCGATGGCGATGCGCTTGCCGTCGATGAACGGGTTCGGCGCGATCGTATAGGCGCTGATGAAGCCGGCACTCGCCCCGACCTCAAAGTCCCAGTCCTCGTCATCGGCATCCGCATAGAGCGCGCCGCCGGCAAAATCGACGACGAAATAGCGGCTTCCCGCGGTGAGGCCCTTGCCGGCGCGGGTTGCAACGACCTGGGCCACATCGCGCTTGACCGGCAGATGCCAGCACCAGCTCAGCCGGTAGCGAAAATCGTAAGCCTGTCCAGGCTGCATAGGCTCTCTCGGCCGCCAGAAGGCAACGACATTGTCGGCATATTCGGTCCCGGTCGGCAATTCGATCAGATCGACGCTGCCTTCGCCCCAATCGGAGAGCGGCTCTACCCAGGCGCTCGGGCGCTTCTCATAGGCGGCGTTGATGTCCTGATAGAAAACGAAATCCCGCTGCCGCTGCATGAGGCCGAAGCCGCGCGGCGAGCGGTCGGAGAACATGGAGAAGAGGATATACGGCGAGTTGACGAGCGGCCGCCAGATCCATTCGCCCATGCCGGTCCACAGGATCAGCCCGTCGGAATCGTGCACGCGCGGCCGGAAATCGTCATGGAAGGTCGGATCGGCCGGGCTGAAGAAATACATGCTGCTGAAGGGCGCGATGCCGGCATGGGTGAGGGAGCGCCTCGGATAAAGCTGGCATTCGATCTCCATGACCGTGTCGACGATCCGGCTGACGACGAAGCGATAGGCGCCGGAGATGCTTTTGCTGTCGAGCAGCGCATAGACCGTAACGTGGGTGTCTTTGGGGGCGGGGCTATCGACCCAGTAAGAGCGGAAGACCGGGAATTCCTCCCCGCTCGGCTGCGCCGTGTCGATGGCAAGACCCCGCGCTGAAAGACCGTAGTTCTGGCCCTTCGCCCGGCCACGGAAATAGCTGGCGCCCTGAAAGACGGCGAACTCCTCGAAGACGCCCGGCTCATCGGCAGGCGCGCGCAGGCGGAAGCCGGAAAAGCCGGCGTCAGGCGGCAGATCTGCGCCCCTTTCCGCCGCGCCGAACAAGAACAGCGAGCGGTCGTAGCGGATCTTCGACGCCTTGCCCTTATCGACCAGATAGATGTCGATCGGCTCGTTATAAATATAGCCGTCGTGGAAAAGCTCCATGCGAAAACGGATCTGCGTATCGTGCCAGATGGCCTTGTCGGGATCGAAATTGATATTGCGATACTGGTCGTAATCGAGAGCGGCAAGGCCGGGGGAGACCTTGGGCGGCGGCTGGAAAGGCGCCGCAGCGAGCGCCTTGACCCTAGCTTTCAGTATGTCCCAGGAAAATTCAGTCCCGCCCGCATCGGCCCCGTCCGCTGCGAGCAAGGGCGCATTCATGGCGAGCAGGGCGGCGAAACCGCCGAGCCCCGCGCCTTTCAGGAAAGCGCGTCGATCCATCCCTCGTCCCTGACTTCGATGTGATTTGCCAAAGGTGGCATGCGGGCCGCCGCTCCGCCGCAAGGCTGGCCGGGAGGCGGAACGGGCAGTTGGGTCAGAGCTTTAAGTCTTCTTCGATCAGATGGCCAGCATGATCCCGCTTGGCGGCGAGATAGCCGACATTCTGGAGGGTCAGGCGGCCCTTCGAGCGGTGACTCGATATCACATTGAGCCCGGCTTCCTGCAGCGCCAGCACCTTGGCGGGATTGTTGGTGATCAGCTTGACCGACTGGTAGCCGAGCTGCCTCAGCATGGCCGCGGCGAAGTCGAAACGGCGCTGATCATGGCCGAAGCCGAGAATCTGGTCGGCGTCATAGGTGTTATAGCCGGCATGCTGCAGCCGGTAGGCGCGGATCTTGTTGGCGATACCGTTGCCGCGGCCCTCCTGGTCGAGATAGAGCAGCACACCGCCGCCGTTCTCCGCCATGAAGCGGACGGTGCCGCGAAGCTGGTCGCCGCAATCGCATTTGAGACTGCCGAAGAGATCGCCGGTCAGGCAGGCCGAATGCAGCCGGACGAAAACCGGCTCGCTGGTCTTGGGCTTGCCGATCACGATCGCAACCTGGTCGCGCATGCCTTCGCCGCCGCGGAACACCACGAATTCGGTCTCGCCGACATCCTCCAGCGGCACGGGTGCGCGCGAGATGATGCGCGGGGCGTTGATGACGTTCTTCTGGTAGAATTTGAGCGAGGCGGCCTCGACCTCGGCGAAGGGCAGGGCGCTCTGCGCGCTTGCGCGCCGGGGCTCGAACAGGATCGCCGCGGGAAGCAGCAGCGCCAGCCGCATCAGCTCCAGCGCGGCTTTTTCCGGCTCGCCGGCCGGTTTCGGGGCATGACCGTTGAGCCGGCCGTCGGTCTTCAAGATCAGCTCGTGAATATCGGCCGCGCTCATATGGTCGAGCGGCAAGAGCCCCGGTTCGTCCGTGGTATGGCCGAGCTGGCGCAGACGCGGCTGCGACAGGATCAGCTCGGGCATCCCGTCTGCGGCGGCCGTGATCGCGGCGAGCGCCTCGTCATCGACGGTTTCCGCGCTGAGGACGAGATATTGCGCGCCGCCGGCGCGAAGCAGGACCGGTCGCCCGGACCGCACTTCGGCAAGGGCGCGTTCCACGGCCAGTTCGCGAGGATCGCCCAGAAGGCGCGTCAAACTCTCGTCACCCATTTTCGTTTTGCTCCCGTTAGCGTTAGTCGGGGTTAACACGGCTGCGCAGCGTTTTATTCTAAGCGCGATCCTGATAAAGGCGTGATAACTTAGCGGTCAGCCGACGGTCCCTCATTGATGATGAATGACATCCCAACGGAGGCGCTTGCGCCCATCACGGCGAGCGATCCGGGCCGCCCTTTCGTGGTTGCCCAGCTTGGCCAGTCGCTCGACGGCCGCATCGCCACCCCGACCGGGGCCTCGAAATATATCAACGGTCCAAACGCCCTTGATTTTCTTCACCATCTGCGCGCCTCCGTCGACGCGGTCGTAGTTGGCATCGGCACCGTCCTTGCGGATGATCCTTTGCTCACGGTCCGCCGCGTCGAGGGACGAAGCCCGGCGCGCATTATCATTGATCCTAACGGACGACTCCCTGAAGGAGCAAAGTGTCTTTCTGGCGGCGAGGCCCCGGTTTATGTGGTGTCGCCCCGCGAGAATTGCCACTCACCGCCGGTCCGCACGCTTCATGTCGCAGCCGGGCCGGAGGGCATGGACCCTAACGCTATCGTGCGGATTTTGTTCGAAAATGGCATGCGGCGGATCCTCATCGAAGGCGGCGCGCGCACGGTTTCGCGGTTTCTGGCGGCAGGTGCAGTCGACCGGCTCTATCTCCTGATCGCGCCGATTCTGCTCGGCTCGGGCAAGCCCGGCCTGATGCTGCCGCCGATCGATGCCGTCGACGAAGCCCTTAAACCGGCGACGCGCTGCTATTCGCTCGGGGCAGGGGATGTGCTATTCGATTGCTGCTTTCGATCTGCACCCGGGGAGGCAAAGCCATGACCACGGTGATGAATGGCGGGATGTACGAGGGCGGGCGCGCGGAATATTCCGCCTTTGCCAAGCTCATGCATTGGACCATCGCGTTTTGCGTGCTTGCCATGATCCCGATGGGCTTCGCCATGACCAGGGTGCCCTCCGGCCTTCTGCAGAACGGCCTTTTCACCTTGCACCGCTCCTTCGGCGTGCTGGTCGCCGTGCTGATGCTGATCCGGCTTGGCTATCGCCTTTTCGCCGGCGTCCCGGCACCGGAGCCGAGCCTGCCGGGCTGGCAGCGCATCGTCTCGCATCTCGTACATCTCGGCTTGTACGTGCTGCTCATCGCCCAGCCCATTATCGGCTGGGTGGCGACCTCGGCCTATGGGGCGGAGATTTCGGTTTTTGGAGCGTTCACGCTGCCGCCCATCGTGGCGAAGGACCAGGAGCTGTCGAAGCCGCTCTTCGCCGCACATGAGCTGATCGGCTATATCATCGCCGGTCTGGTGACCATGCATATCAGCGCTGCGCTTTTCCATTATTTCATCCGGCGCGACGGCGTGTTGCAGCGCATGCTACCTTAAGTCGCTGCGCCAAACGCTGAATATCTTTGGATAAGTGGCGCGTGATGCGGGATTTCACGCTTCAAATCGCCACGGTTTGATGTATTCTGCAGGCCCATGGCGCGATATATTTTTATCACTGGCGGCGTGGTCTCCTCCCTTGGAAAAGGTCTCGCATCCGCAGCGCTTGGAGCGTTGCTCCAGGCTCGTGGCTTCAAGGTGCGCTTGCGCAAGCTTGATCCCTATCTGAATGTCGATCCGGGCACGATGAGCCCGTATCAGCACGGCGAGGTTTTCGTCACCGACGATGGCGCCGAGACCGATCTCGATCTCGGGCATTACGAACGGTTCACCGGGGTTTCGGCGACCAAGGCCGATAACATCACCACCGGCCGGATCTATCAGGACATCCTCGCCCGCGAACGGCGCGGCGATTATCTCGGCGGCACCGTCCAGGTCATCCCGCATGTCACCAATGCGATCAAGGAATTCGTCCTGGCCGGCAATGACGATGTCGATTTCGTGCTGGTGGAGATCGGCGGCACCGTTGGCGACATCGAGGGCCTGCCGTTCTTCGAGGCGATCCGCCAGCTCGGCAACGAGCTGCCGCGCAAGCACGCCGTCTATATCCATCTGACGCTCTTGCCCTATATTCCAGCGGCCGGCGAGCTGAAGACCAAGCCGACCCAGCATTCGGTGAAAGAGCTGCGCTCGATCGGCATTCAGGCGGACATTCTGCTGTGCCGGTCGGACCGGCCGATCCCGGTGGAGGAGCGGCGCAAGATCGCGCTGTTCTGCAATGTGCGGCAATCGGCGGTGATTCAGGCGCTCGACGTCGCCAATATTTACGACGTGCCGGTCGCCTATCACCGCGAGGGGCTCGACAGTGAGGTGCTCGACGCCTTCGGCATCGAGGCGCAGATGCCGGATCTGAGGCGCTGGGAGGAGATCTCCGAGCGCATCGCCAATCCGGACGGTCATGTGAATGTGGCGGTGGTCGGCAAATATACCGGCATGAACGATGCCTATAAGTCGCTGATCCAGGCGCTGATTCACGGCGGCATCGCCAACCGCGTCGGCGTCAATATCTCCTGGATCAATTCCGAGCTTCTGGAGCAGGGTTCGCCCGCCGATCAGCTCGAAAATGTGCACGGTATCCTGGTGCCCGGCGGCTTCGGCGAGCGCGGCACGCTGGGCAAGATGGAGGCGGCACGTTACGCCCGCATCCGCCGTGTGCCCTATTTCGGCATCTGCTTCGGCATGCAGATGGCCGTGATCGAGGTCGCCCGGCACGTCGCCGGCATCAACGATGCCAGTTCCACCGAATTCGGCGAGACACAAAGCCCCGTCATCGGCCTGATGACGGAGTGGATGCATGGCGAGGCCATCCAGAAGCGGCAGGCGAATGGCGATCTGGGCGGCACGATGCGGCTCGGCTCATACCCGGCGCATCTGGAGCCGGGGAGCCTGGCGGCGCGCATCTATGGCCGGTCCGAGATCGTCGAGCGCCACCGCCACCGCTATGAGGTCAACGCCAACTACAAGCCGCAACTCGAGGCCGCGGGCCTAAAGTTTTCGGGCATGTCGCCGGATGGGATGCTGCCAGAGATCGTCGAGATTCCCGGCCACCCCTGGTTCATCGGCGTGCAGTTTCACCCGGAGCTGAAATCGCGGCCGTTCGATCCGCACCCGCTGTTTGCGTCCTTCATCCACGCCGCCGTCGAGCAGAGCCGGCTAGTGTAGTTAGCGGTGGCGGAAGAGCTGCGCTGAATGTCCGGAGCCGGCGATCCCCGCCGTCGCCCCGGGCGAGCGGAGCGAGACCCGGAGTCCACTCGCCTGTCGGCGAATTCACCGCCTGCAGTTAGGCCAGTAGGCCCCGGCCCTGACCGCCGGGGCGACGCGGAATGGATGTGGCAGCGATACGTGAACAACTGGGCGGCGACCGCAACTAAAGGCGCATCGCTTTACCCGCTCTCGATCTCCTCCCGCAGGATTTCCAGCTCCAGCCACCGCGTTTCAGCGGCCTCCAGCTCGGCCTGCGCCCCCGTCAGCGCGGCGGAGCAATCGGCGAAGGCATCCGGGTCGCGCGCATAAAGCCCGGCATCGCCGAGCTTGGCCTGCAACGCGGCGATGGTCTTGTGCAGCTCCTCGATCCGGCCCGGCAGCGTTTTCAGCGCATATTGCTGATTGAAGCTGAGCTTCTTCTTCGCCGCCTCCTCGCGCCGCGCCGGACGCGCCTCGCTTGACGGCTTCTGCATCTCCGCCTTGCCGACCCGCCGCCCGGCAATGTCTGCACCGCGCTGCGCCAGCATATCGGCATAGCCGCCGGCATATTCGGTCCAGCGGCCATCGCCCTCCGGCACCAGCACCGCATTCACCGCGCGATCGAGGAAATCGCGGTCATGGCTGATGAGGATCACCGTGCCGTCATAATCGCCGAGAAGCTCTTCGAGCACATCGAGGGTTTCGAGGTCGAGGTCGTTGGTCGGCTCGTCCAGCACCAGCATGTTCGACGGCTTCGCCAGGGCGCGCGCCAGCATCAGCCGCGCCCGCTCGCCGCCCGAGAGCACGCGCAGCGGCGTGCGCGCCTGCTCGGGCGAGAACAGAAAGTCCTTCATATAGCTGACCACATGGCGCGCCCGGCCGCCGACGAACACCGTGTCGCCGCGCCCGCCCGTCAGCGCGTCGCGCAAGGGCCATTCCGGATCGAGGCTTTCGCGTGTCTGGTCGAGCGTCGCCATCTCCAGATTGTCGGCGAGCTTGACCTTGCCGCTGTCGGGGGCAAGCGCACCGGTCAAGAGGTTGACCAGCGTGGTCTTGCCGCTGCCATTCGGCCCGACGATGCCGATGCGGTCGCCGCGCATGACCCGCAGGGAGAAATCGCGGACGATGGCGCGCTCGCCGAAGGCTTTGGCGATGCCCTTCGCCTCGATCACCAGCTTGCTGGATTGCTCGGCCTGCGCCGCGCCCATCGATGCCTTGCCCTGCGTGCCGCGATAATTCCGCCGCGCCTGCCGCATGTCCTGAAGCGCGGCAAGCCGGCGGACATTGCGCTTTCGCCGGGCGGTCACGCCGTAGCGGATCCAGTCCTCCTCCGCGGCGATCTTGCGCTCGAGCTTGTGCTGGTCGCGCTCTTCCTGCGCGAGCTGCTCGTCGCGCCAGACCTCGAATTCGCTGAAGCCGAGCTCGATGCGGCGCGTCCGGCCACGGTCGAGCCAGACAGTGGTGCGCGACAGGTTTTCCAGGAAGCGGCGGTCGTGGCTGATGATGACGAGAGCGGAATTCTCGGACGCCAGCCGAGCCTCCAGCCATTCGATGGTCGGCAGATCGAGATGGTTGGTCGGCTCGTCGAGCAGCAGGATTGTCGGCTCGGGCGCAAGCACATGCGCGAGCGCCGCGCGCCTCAGTTCGCCCCCGGACAGCGTTGCCGGATCTTCCTCGCCGGTGAGGCCGAGCTGCTGCAGCAGATAGCGTGCGCGGTGGGGATCGTCGCTCGGCGTCAGGCCGGACTGCACATAGGCGAGGATTGTGGGATTGGCGGAAAGATCCGGCTCCTGCGGCAGATAGCGGATGACGGCGCCAGGCTGCACGAAAACCGAGCCGCGGTCGGGCTCGATGAGCCTGGCGGCGATCCGCAGCAGCGTCGATTTGCCGGAGCCGTTGCGGCCGACAAGACAGACGCGCTCGCCGGCGCTGACGCTCAGCTCGGCGCCTTCGAGAAGCGGCGTCCCGCCGAATGTAAGCGTGATGTCGCTGAGCTGGAGAAGCGGCGGCATGAAGGGTTGACCGGCAAAAAGGAGATTGGCGCGCGTTTTCCGCCTCGATATGCGGCGAAATGGCGTCATGCGCAAGACACGAGGGGTATCAGGCCGCGCTTTCCTTGGCGACGAAGGCGGTGACCTGATTGCCGAGATGATTGAAGCGGATCTCGTCGAAGCTGTCGCGCTGGGCCTTGGCAATGCCGCCTGCTTCGGTTTCGTCCGAGCCGTTCGCCGTCTCGGCGCGTTCGACGAAATTCTGCCAGCAGAAACCGCAGCCTTCATCCATGATCACGATCATCACGCCGTCCGTGCGGCGGGTGATGATCACCTCGGCCCATCGCTCGGCGAAAGGCGGCGTCTGCAATCTCTTCTGCAGCTCGCTGCGATAGATGCCGCGGGCGAGCCAATCGGCCTTGCGCTGATGGCCGATCTCCAGATTGCCGTGCTCGATGGCATTCATCATCAGCTCGGCAATGCCGGAAGCGGCACTGGCCGGCTGCGGAAAAATGCGCGCGATCAGCGGCACGAGCTTGTCCACGTCCTCCGGCGTGCGGAAGCGGAAGCGGCAATTGTCGAGCAGGCCGAGCGCCTCATCCACATCGCCCCTGACCTGCTTTTGCGCCATCTGCCGATGCCGCCCAAGGGTTTCGATCGCCGCTTTGAGATCGGCAAGCTGGCAAGGCATGGAGAGAACGTTCGAAAGCCCGGCTTCGAGTGCGCGCTGGATGTCATGCGCGCGGCTCGAGGCCGCCAGCGTCAGGACAGGCAGGCCGATCTCGCCGCATTGGCGCGCCAGGGCATCGGCGAATTCGTAGCTCTTCTCGGTCTCGCAGCGCCAATCGAGAATCGCGGCATCGATGCTCTCCGCAAGCCGGCCGAGCTCGTCGAGCGCTGCGATATCCTCGCGCAAATGCGCGAGGCTGAAGCCGATGCGCTGAAGCTGCTCGTCGAGCTTGCCCTGACCGCATCCGCTCGAATTGATGAGCAGGAGCCGGAGTGGACGTTGGCTGGTGCGGGCTTGAGGTTGGGGGCCCCCCACCAGGGATTGATTGCCATCACTCGCAATCGACTGGAACATCGTCATCGCATTCATCGCTGCGCCTTGGGTCCTTGCAAAATCATGACTCTCCCCGGCTTCAACATCGCCGAGAGGGCGTCGGTTTCCCGGACCGGATTATTTTTCGAAAGCCGCCGACCGCCCGGCGCAAGCGGCAATCGAGGCGGATCACTCTCGCCGCTTATGGCGACGACGTCTGTTCCCCAAAGCGGCCGCCGATTGCGGCACGGAACGGATGCTTCGCGTGGCCCCTTTGCCCGGTTATCCCGACTGCGCTCGGCCGCCTTTGCGAGGAAGGCCTCTATGTGCTGTGGCGAAATTGTGATTTCAAGCGCGGATTGCATGGGGTCAGACTAATGTCTATTCGAGGAGCGTAATGCGAACGCGCGCGACGCCTTGCTGCGTCATGCCGAGCGCCCTGGCCGCCGCGCGCGAGATGTCGATGATGCGGCTTTTGCTGAACGGTCCGCGATCGGTGATGGTGACGACGACCTGCTTGCCCGATTTGAGATGAGTGATGCGGACGCGGCTGCCGAATGGGAGCCGGCGATGCGCAGCGGTCAAGGCGTGCGGGCGGGACTTTGCGCCGGATGCTGTGCGCCCTTGCGGAACATAGAAAGAGGCAAGGCCGACTTGGCTGAATGCGGCTTTATCGGCGCTGGCCTTGGTTATGGAAGCTTCCGCGCCACTCGGCTCCGCGGCAATCGCCGGAGGCGCAGCATTGAGCCAGGAGGCCGCGCTCACTAGGACAGCGGCCGCCAAGATTGCGTTAATCTTCACGCTTCTCCCACCCGTCGATGTCTGCCGGTAAGGCTGATCTGGAAAGACGAATATCCCACTCAATAATCGCCACGGAAATGTGTTTCTAAAACGGCGGCCATTCAGCTTCCGTTCATTTTATGCGAAGGGCTTCAACATTGCGGGTATCCGAGAAAATCCTGTCCTTCGCGCCCGCCTCGCCGTAAAACGCTGAATTTCTTAGCTTCGCGGAACCGAATTGTGGGAAGGCGGTTTCGTTTCTAACGACTGTTTCAATATTGAGGAGGTGACGACTATGGATAATCCATCGCAGGGAACATCATCCGGCACGAACGAAGAACTGCGCGCCCAGATTGTGCAGCTCAAGAACGATCTTGCAGAACTGTCCGATACAGTGAAACGCGAGGCTAAGCACAAGATCGAGGACGTGCAGGACCGTGCGGCCGAGACTCTGGAAGACCTCGAAGCTCATATTCGCAGAAAACCGATCCAGTCAGCGGCAATTGCGGCAGGCATCGGTTTTCTTCTTGGCGCGATCCTGAGCAGGTGATGAAATGCTGCGGATGCTTCTCACTGCCATCGTCAAGGGACGCGTGACAGCGACCGTCCAAAGCATCACCATGGGGGCTGTTTTCATCGCGGTCGGCGGCGCTACCGTCATCATCGCACTCGTCTTCGGAGCGCTTGCGGTCTATTTCGTGCTGATCCCTCCGCTAGGTGCGGCGGTGTCTGCCGCAATCGTATGCGGCGGTCTGGCGGTGATCGCGATCATCATTCTGCTTTGGGCTCGCAGCCAGATTCAGAGCACGCAGCCCAAAAGCCTGAGGGAGGATTTCGGTCTGCCTTCAACCGGCGAGGTGGGGCACCAGATGCAACTGGCGGTCGAGACGGCACGCGAACAGGCCCGGCGGATCGGTCCGGTAAAGATTGCGCTGCTCGCTTTCGGCATCGGCATGCTGATGGGACGCCGCTAAGCGGCGGCGTCGCATTCCATTGGGGCACGGCGTTCAGCGGGCGCCGAGGCGGGAAACAGAAGGGGTTGACGGGGCGAGCCGACCGGCGCCCCGCGAAGGCGGTTTACTGCGCTTTCGCCCGCCAGTTCAGAAATTCCTCGAACAGCTTGATCTGCTCAGCCGGCTTTGCGGGCACGGTCTGGGAGGCGGACTCGGACGTCCATTTGCTCAGAAACTCGTCGAATGCCACGCGCATGTCCTGCAAGGCCTGAGCCCGCTGCGAATTCTGCCACTCGGCGGCAGCGGCGAAACGCGGCCATCCGGGCGCCGACGCGCTGACCTGCACCGACTGCCAGCCCTTGTGGCGCGGCCCGGTTCGGAGCTTGGGCAGATTGTCGAACAGCCGCTGGACGAACTTGGCCACCCGCGCGTAGCGGGGGTTTCCCTTATCCCAATTATAGGTGACGAGCACCAAAGTCACGGCGACGGTGTCGACCGAAGCGTCCTTCGAGATGAAGGCCGGAAAATCGTCATGATCGAGTTTTGCCGGCAGATAGTCGCGCTGCAGCGCGTCCTCGAAGGGGATCGGCAGCAGATGCAGATCGACATTGAACATCACGCGCTGATAGACGCCCGGCGAGGCGAGGCAAAAACAGACGAAGGCGTCGATATTGCCCTTGACGAGTGCATCGGCCGAGTCCGGCGGGGCCATATAGACGGTATCCGCCGCAATGCCGAGATCCTTGAAGATGGTCTCGGCATGCAGCGCCGAGCCGCTGTCCTTCAGTCCGACGCTGACGCGATGGCCCTTCAGATCCCTGATGGTCCTGATGCTCTTGCGCGCCAGGATGGTCAGCTTGTCCGGAAACAGCGTCAGCACATGAGCCAGCTCGCGCTGCAGCGCCGGGCTCAGCTCCTTCGACTGCTTCATATATTCGAGCGCGGTCAGGTCGGTGATGCCGAGATCGATGTTACGCAAGAGCACCACGTCGCGAATATTGCCGACCGCGCCGTCGCCGACGACCGGGACGACCCGGAACGAGCCGTCCGGATCGCTCAAGGTCACGGCGAGATCGTCCGCGACCTTCATCATCGAGGTGTCGGGATGATTGGCAACAATCATCACCGCGGCGCCGTTGACCTTGGCGCGCTGGGTGATGCGGTCGACGGTTGTGGTTTGTGGGAAGACCGCGCTCGGAAGCAGGAGAATGACCAGCGCGAGCAACCAATTGCCGATTGAGCGTGTGAACCGGAAGCCCCTCCGCCAGCTCATAACGCAGATCCTATCCATCTTTCGGCTCATGCCTTAAAAACTCGCCCCCCATCGTCACAGGATCGGCTGCATTCAAAGTCATGACAATAATAACAAGGTCTTGTCAGCTATCCCTCTCGCCGGCATATTGCAGCGGCTTGGGCTGAATTGCAACACGCAGGTTGGCGGTCGGGCGGCGGCCAAATCCCCACGTGCTTGCGCCTTTACGAAATGTCCGGCTGCCTGTAGGACTGCAGAACCCATTCGCTTTATGGTGTACGTGACGCGTTAAGGACGGGGCATGGATCGTCGAAAGTTTCTCCTGGCAACCGCAACGGGAGCCGTCAGCGCCGGGCTTGCAAAACCCGCGCTCTCTCAAGACATCAAGGAAATTAAACTGGTGACGACCTGGCCAAGGGACTTTCCCGGGCTGGGCACCGGCGCCGATCGTGTGGCGAAACGCATCACGGCCCTGACCAACGGACGCCTGCGGGTGAAGCTTTTCGCCGCTGGCGAACTTGTGCCGGCCTTCAGCGCCTTCGATGCCGTGGCATCCGGCAAGGCGGAGATGTATCACGGCGCCGAATATTACTGGGACAAGAAGCACCAAGCCTTTCCGTTCTTCTGCACCGTGCCGCTCGGCATGACGGCGCACGAGCTCGAGGCCTGGATGTATTTCGGCGGCGGCCAGGAGCTTTGGGACGAGCTTTCGGCGCAGTTCGGGGTCAAGGGGCTGCTCGCCGGCAATACCGGCGTGCAGATGGGCGGCTGGTTCCAGCAGCCGATCACCTCGCTCGACCAGATCAAGACGCTGAAGATGCGCATCCCGGGCCTCGGCGGGGAGGTGATCAAACGGCTTGGCGGCGAGACGATCAATGTCCCGGGCGGGGAGATTCTCGCCGCGCTCAAATCGGGCAAGATCAATGCGGCCGAATGGGTCGGCCCCTGGAACGACAGGGCGTTCGGCTTTCAGAAGATCTTGAAGACCTATATGTTTCCGGGTTTTCACGAGCCCGGCACCGGGCTGTCGCTCGGCATCAACAAGAAGTTCTGGGACGGCCTGAAAAAAGAGGAACAGGAGATCATCCGGGCGTCGGCCTCGGCCGAAAACAGCGTCATGATGGCTGAATACAACGCCCGTAATGGGGAGGCGCTCGCGGAGCTCACCGAGAATGACGGCGTCAAGCTGCACATCTTCCCCAAGGATGTCTGGGGCGAGTTCGCCAAGACCTCCCGCGACATCGTCACGGAGATCGGGCGCGTCGACGATCTGAGCGACCGCATCGTGCAGAGCTGGGTGAGCTTTCAGAAGCGCGTCTCGGAGTGGCAGCAGATCTCCGATATCAGCTACACCGCCTTCCGCTCGATCACCATGCGATTCTGATCGCGTTGCCGCCCGGACCGCGGGCCGCGTCACATGTCCTGCCATGGTTTTCATGAATTCGGCGCCGCGCCTCGCGGCGGCCATGGACGAGCGCGCACGCCCCGTGCAACATTGCCGGCATGCAGGACTCGGAAATGGATAGCCCGATGGCAGGCAAGACACGCGCCCAGGCGCGGGCCGGCAGCGCGGGCACGCGAAAATCACCGGCGGAGCAGCCGACCCTCTTTCTGCGCATCAAATTCGGCAACCGCTCGCATCTCGGCCCCGGCAAGATCCGGCTGATGGAGCTGATCGGGGAGCTGGGCTCGATCTCGGCGGCCGGCAAGGCGATGGGCATGTCCTACCGGCGTGCCTGGCTTCTCATCGACGCGCTGAATGGGCATTTCACCGAGCCTCTCGTGATCAAGCAGACGGGAGGCAGCGGCGGCGGCGGCGCGGCGCTCACCGATCTCGGCCGCGAAATCGTGCGGCGCTATCGCCGCATCGAGCGTAGCGCGGCGGAACAGTCAGCCGCCGATCTGGAGGCCCTTGCGAAGGTTCTGGCATAACCGGCAGAGGCGCCGAATGCCGGCAGGTCAGGCGTCGCCGTGCCTGCCGGCGCCGGAGGCGAGCAGGGCGACACTCTTGATCTGCGCGAATACGGCGACGCCCGGTTCGATGCCGAGAGTCTCCTGCGATTTCCGCGTGATGCGCACTGCGATCCTGGCGCCGACGCCGTCGGCGCCGAGCGCGGCAATGGCGTTCATCTGGGCCGAACCGGGCGCATGCGGCGTGACCGAAACGACCCGCGCCGGCAGGCAATTGAGGATCGTCGTCTGCTCCGGCGGCGCGAGGGCAAGGCTGACATCCGATGCGCTGATCCGCAGCCGGCGCAGATCGCCGGGGCGGCCCTGAATGCCCGGCACGATCACGCTGCCGCCCGGGACGGCAAGGCTCGTCAGCGCGTAGATCTCGTCGACCTCGACGATGCGTCCCTCCAGGATGACCGAGGCGTCCGGCGCGCGGAGCAGCGGCAGATCGGGGTCGGCCTCCAGCTCCGGCAGCGGCCCCGAGGCAAGGATGCGTCCGCACTCGAGAAGGATCAGCGTGTCGGCGAGACGCTCCACCTCGGCAATATCGTGGCTGACATAGAGGATCGGGACCGACAGGGCGCCGTGAAGCGCCTCGAAATAGGGCAGGATCTCGTCCTTGGCCGTCCGGTCGAGCGCGGAAAGCGGCTCGTCCATCAACAGGAGGCGCGGCCGGGACAGGAGCGCGCGGCCGACGGCGACGCGCTGGCGCTCGCCCCCGGACAGGGCAAGGGGGGAGCGCTCCAGCAGCGGGCCGAGCCCGAGCAGATCGACGATGTCGGCTTCCTTGATCGCCGGCGTGCCGCCGTCTTTCTGCGCGCGCCGGGCGCCATATTGCAGGTTTCCGCGCACCGAGAGATGCGGGAAGAGGCTCGGCTCCTGAAAGACATAGCCGACCGCGCGCTGATGGGGCTTGCGGAAGATGCGCGCGGCGTCATCCTGCCAGCTCTCGCCGCCCACGATCAGACGCCCGGCCAGCTTCTGCAGCCCGGCGATGCAGCGCAGGATCGTCGTCTTGCCGCTTCCCGACGGTCCGAACAGGGCGGTCACGCCGCGCATCGGCGCCTCGAAAGCGGCATCGAGCGAAAACTGTCCAAGCGTTCCCTTGAAGGCTGCCTCGATGGCTACTCCGGCGGCGCTCATGCGCCCGGCCGGCCGATCCGCTTTTCGAGCACCATCATCGCCAGGATGATCAGGAAGGAAAACACCAGCATTCCGCCGGCCAGGATATGCGCCTCTGTCCATTGCAGCGTCTCGACATAGTCGTAAATGGCGACGGAGAGAACCTTGGTCTCGCCCGGAATATTGCCGCCGATCATCAATACCACGCCGAACTCGCCGACCGTATGCGCAAAGCCGAGCACCGTGCCGGTGAGGAAACCGGATCTGGCAAGCGGGACGGCGACGGTCCAGAAGGCGTTCCAGGGCGACGCCCGCAATGTGGCGGCGACCTCCAGCGGCCTATCGCCGATTGCCTCGAAGGCGTTGCGCACGGGCTGAACGACGAAGGGCATCGAATAGATCACCGAGCCGATGACCAGCCCCTCGAAGGTGAAGGCGAGCGAGCGCCCGCCGACGAGGCTCGCCAGCCATCCGCCCGGGCCATTCGGGCCGAGCGCGATCAAGAGATAGAAGCCGAGCACGGTCGGCGGCAGCACCAGCGGCAGCGCGACGACCGCCGCGACCACCTCTTTCCAGCGCGCCTTGGACCTCGCCAGCCACCAGGCGATGGGCGTTCCGACCAGGAGCAGCAGGATGGTCGCCGTCGTCGCCAGGGCAAGGGTGAGCCGAATGGGCGACCAGATGCCTTCGAGGTCAGGCATTGGCGGAATGGATGTCAGTCGCCCGCGCCATAGCCGTATGTCTCTTTCACCTTGCGCGCCTCTGGGCCTTTCAGAAAGGCGATGAACGCCGTCGCGGCGGCGTTGCCTGCGCCGTTCTTCAAGAGCACGGCGTCCTGGGCGATGGCTTTATAGAGATTTTGCGGGACGATCCAGCGGGAACCTTCGCTGTTGCGGACCACCTGCGACAGCGCGACGAAACCGAGCTCGGCATTGCCGGTTTCGACGAATTGATAGGTCTGGGCGATATTGCCCCCCTGAACGATTTTCGGCTTCAGCGTTTCGTAGACGCCGAGCGCCTTCATCGCCTCGACGGCGGCCGCGCCATAGGGGGCGGTTACCGGATTGGCGATGGCGATCTTGGCGAAGCCGCCGGATTTCAGCGTCTCGGGCCCCTTGACCAGCGCCTTGTCCCTGCTGAACAGCACGATACGCCCGGTCGCATAGGTGAAGCGGCTGCCGGGAACGGCAAGGCCCCCCGCGATCGCCTTCTCGGGCCGCGCCTGATCGGCTGCCAGAAATACATCGAATGGCGCGCCCTGAGTGATCTGGGTGTAGAGCTGGCCTGTCGAGCCGAAGCTGAAGACCGCTTTGTTCCCCGTGGCCTTCTCGAACAGCGCCGCCATATCCTTGGCAGCGTCGGTGAAATTGGCAGCGACCGCGACCGTGACCTCGCCGGCCTGCGCCGCGCCCCACGCGAAAAGCGGCGCTGCGGCAAGAAGAATGAGCGCGCCCAACAGCCGCCGCAGGAATGCTTTGCGCGGAACGAGATTGCAGCCATTCATGCCGAGCCCCTCCGATATATTTCATCGTATATATCGATTCATAACCTCACCCGGCAAAGTGCCGCAAGGGTTATTTCCATCCGGATATGACGGTGTGGAGACATCCCCATGCGGCCACGCATCGGAGCGACGCTTCCGGCAGCCTCTCCGGCGTTGAATCTTCTGCTCGCGTCTGGTCATCACGGCGCGACTTCTTCATAGTAAAGACTATAATCGCCTGGAATCAGGCATGACGTCGGGAGGTAGCACATGGCCAGGGTGGCAGTCGTGACGGGCGGGACGAGAGGGATCGGGCACGCGATCTCCATCGCACTGCGGGAGAAGGGCTTCCGCGTCGCCGCCAATTACGGAGGCAATGACAAGGCTGCTCAGGATTTCCAGGCCGAGACCGGCATACCGGTCTATAAGTGGAACGTCGGAGATTACGAGGCCTGCGCCGCCGGGCTGAAGCGGGTGGAATCCGAGGTCGGGTCAGTGGACGTGCTGGTCAACAATGCCGGCATCACGCGCGATGCCATGCTGCAGCGGATGACGCCGGAAATGTGGAACGAGGTGATTGCCGTCGACCTCAGCTCCATGTTCAACATGGCCCGCCCGATCATTGACGGCATGCGCAACCGCAATTGGGGCCGGATCATCAACATCACCTCGATCAACGGCCAGAAAGGCCAGATGGGCCAGACCAACTACTCGGCCGCCAAGGCGGGAGTGATCGGCTTCACCAAGGCTCTCGCCCAGGAGACCGCGCGCAAAGGCATCACGGTCAACTGCATCGCGCCGGGTTATATCGATACCGAGATGGTGGCCGCCGTTCCGGAGAAGGTGCTGGAAGGCATCATCGCGCAGATCCCGGTCGGACGGCTCGGCAAGGCGAGCGAGATCGCCCGCTGCGTCACCTTTCTGGCGGGCGATGAGGCGGCCTTCATCACCGGCGCGACGCTGACCATCAATGGCGGCCAGTATATTGCCGGCTGATGCCGTTTCGGCGCGGTTAGCCGAGCATCAGCGAGGGTTGTCGTGAGCCGGGGTGCGGCGACCTTGATCGGCCTCATCGCCGTCTTGCTCTGGGCGACGCTGGCGCCGCTCACGGTGCTTACCGCCGGTGTGCCGCCATTCCAGCTCGTTGCCATGAGCTTCACGCTCGGGACCGGCATCGGGCTCGCCTATCTCGCCGCCCGGCCCGAGGCGCGTACCGAGCTGAAGCGCATCACCTGGCCCGCGGCACTGCTCGGCGTTGCCGGTCTGCTCGGCTTCCACTTCTTCTATTTCCTCAGCCTGAGCCTTGCCCCGCCGCTCGAGGCCAATCTGGTCAACTATCTCTGGCCGCTGCTGATCGTGCTGTTCTCCGCGCTGCTGCCGAATGCGCAGGGCCGCTTGCGGGCGCATCACCTCCTCGGCGCGGCGCTCGCATTCCTGGGGGCGATGCTGGCGATCACCAAGGGCAGGGCGTTGCCGCCATTGAGCTTCGACGCGCTCGCCGGCTATGGAGCGGCGTTGCTTTCGGCGCTGACCTGGTCGGGCTATTCGGTGCTGTCGCGACGTTTCGCAAACGTGCCGTCGAGCGCGGTGACGATCTATTGCGCGGCGACCGCCATTGCTGCCGCTTTCGCGCATTTCAGCCTGGAGCCGACGACGTGGCCGCTCTCAGCCACGCAATGGCTCGCCGCCGCCGGGCTCGGCCTCGGGCCGGTCGGACTTGCCTTCTATGTCTGGGACCATGGCTGCAAGCATGGCGATCTGCGGGTGCTCGGCACCTCCGCCTATTTCGCTCCGCTCCTGTCGACCATTCTGCTGGTGCTTTTCGGCCTTGCCGCCGGCAGTCCGGTGCTTTGGATTGCGGCCTTCGCGATCACCGGCGGGGCTCTACTCGCCTCGAAGGACATGCTGAGGGGCCGTGGTAACCCCACCAAGACAGCAAAGGCCGAGGCTTGAGCCCCCCCCGGCCTTATTCCATCACCGGCGATACCGAATGGAGCGGAAGCCCGCTACCCGTGCTTCAGGAACGAGTAGCGCAGATTGCTCGACGGGACCGGTTCCGCCTGCCGCTCGCTTTCCGGCATACCGAATTCGCTGGGCAGCGGCGTGCTGCCATGCGTGTTCGGCGCAGGCAGTCCGAGATCGGGCTGACCGTAACGGCGTGACAGATCCTGCGGCAAGGCCGCTTCCACCCGCGCCGCTTCGCTCGTCCCTGACGCCGCCGGGCTCGCCCATTGGCTCGCGCCGAACCAGACCTGGATGAGCTGATATTCGTCGTCGGTCAGATCGAGGCCGACCTGGGAGCATTGCCCGAGCACGTAATCGCGATAGGCCCTGGCCACGGCCGCCGGGGAGCGCGTGTGCTCCAGCCAGGGGTCGATCTCGTCGACGGCGTCCAGCACGAAGGACA
Organism: uncultured Alphaproteobacteria bacterium; assembly: GCA_963798805.1. GTDB lineage: Bacteria > Pseudomonadota > Alphaproteobacteria > Rhizobiales > Rhodomicrobiaceae > CAVZCK01. The sequence goes on along the minus strand of CAWCVC010000002.1, from coordinate 997,406 downwards.
CGTCCTTCAGCGATAGCTTCAGCCCGGCCGCGGCCGCGCGCGTCACTACCGCCTGGGCCGAGCGCTCCGGCGCAAAGCCGTTCTCCCGCACCTCCGCCGCGATCAGCGTGAACAGCAGCTGATATTCGCTGGGGGGCAGCGGCGGGGCCTGACAAGCCTCATAGATCCGCGTGATCGAACGCTGCAGCTCCGCCAGCCGGCCGTTGCTCCCGGTTTGCTGCTGCGGCTCTCTGGCACGAACCGGCGCCTTTTCCTGTTGCTGAACAGGCTGAGGCCGGGGAACCGGCATCTGCGGAGCGGGCGCCGGCGCCGCCGGTGCCGGCTGCTCGACGGCGCGGACCTCTTCGCGCAGCCTGTGCCGCTTCTGGTCGTAGACGAAATGCGGCGGCTTGTCGGAGAGACGGAGATGGCCCGGCAGGTTCTGGGTGAGGAAGTTGAGGAAGCCGCCCGACCCGGCCCAGTTGGTGCCGATGGTCTTGGGATGGCCGAGCGTCTTCTGAGCCCGGTCCGCCAGATAGGCGAGCGGCACCGGCTTTTCCGAATTTTCGACGACGTCGAGCACGAGGCTGAGGATCTCGTCGCCGATGACCTTGAAGTCGTCGATCAGCGACTGGATCGCCGCTTCCGAGGTGCTGCCGACCGCCTTGCGCTTCGGCGCCGGATCGGCGACGGCGGCAACCGCATGCTTGCGCTGCAGGCTCGCGCCCTGCCGCATGCGCAAAGGCGACGGAGTGGGTGGAGGCAGCGGCGTCGAGGGCGGCTGAGGCGGCTCGAGCTGGGCCGGGGCGCCCGACGCCAGCTCCTCCGCCAGCATCACGGCTTCGGGCTGCATAAGACAGCGGATCAGATCGTCCTCGCGGATGCGTCCGTCGGAGAACGCCTTATAATAGGGCGAGGTATATTCGTTGGTATAGATGATGGTCTGCCGGTTGTGCGAGCGCAGGCTCAAGAGCACCGGCGTGAAATCGGCATCGCCCGACAGGATGATGAACTCGTCGAACCGCGTCGGATGATCGAGATAGTCGCGCACGTCGCACGCAATCCGGATGTCGGAGCTGTTCTTGAACTGCGAGGTGAGATGCGGACAGTCGACCACCTCGAGCCCCGCCCGCATGAAACTGTGGCGGACGAAGGCGAAGGAGGTCGGATCGCCGGTGCCTTCACGGCCGGAGCGTCGCGGCACCGGATTGCCGTAGCAGCGCCCGACGGCGATGCGGCGGCGGACTGGCGGCGCAGGGACGTCGGTGCGGACCAGAGCGCCCGAAACGACATGGCCGAGCCAATAGGATGGATTCCTCGCAAAACGTGCCGCGGCTTCCTCGTCCCGGCTTTTGAGCGACAAATAGATATTATCGAAGTCAATGAATAGCGCGGATAAGCAAACACCCGCGTTCACCGGAACCATTTCCGTACACCCCGCTATATGCATGATGTCCGCATGCTTGCCGCATGTCGGGCATTTTATTGACTCGAACGACGCAACCAATATGGCCCTCATAAAGCTCAAGTGAACTTCCCAGGTATCACTTGAACTTTCTGGTTACGTCTTCGTTCCTACGTGATTTTATTCTCCGTTATACTGAAATCCCCCAAGGACGAATCGCTTCTGCGAAGTCGTGACGATTAAACGGCAATCCCCACGGCGCCGCAAGCGCTCTAACATGATGTATGCCTTATCCACAATTCGCCCAAGTGGTGCATGGCCCGGGAGTAATTCCCGGCTTTCCCCATTCCCATGCGCGCCTAGAAACGATCTTTAAGCCTTCTAAGTTCCATAAAAATTGTGGCGAGCGGGTGGCCAACCATGGCGAGGCGCTCCTGAATCTCGACGCTGTCGGGGCGAAGGAAGGGGTTCTGTGCCAATTCTGCCCCAAGTCGCACCGGTAATGTCGGCCGACCCTGGGCGCGAAGGGCGCGTATTTCGTCAGCTCTTTGCCGAAGCGCCTCATTGTTCGGCTCGACGGTGAGAGCAAAGGCCGCGTTCGACTGGCTGTATTCATGGCCGCAATAAATGAGCGTTTCCTCCGGCAAAGCCATCAGCTTTTGCAAAGATTTCCACATCATCTCGCCGTCACCCTCGAGAAGCCGTCCGCAGCCTAAGGAAAATAACGTATCTCCGACAAAGGCGACCTCGTCGCCGGAGAGCCAATAGGTCACATGGCCCAGAGTGTGGCCGGGCGTCTCGATGACGCGCACAGGATGGCCGCCGAAGCCAATTTCCGCGCCTTCCAAGACCCGCTCGTCGACCCCGGGGATGCGATCGGCTTCCTTTGCTGGACCGATGATGACGCAGCCGGTCTCCCGCTTCAATTCGGCGTGACCGGCGGTATGGTCGTGATGGTGGTGGGTGGTGAAGATATGCGTGAGCGTCCACCCCCGGTTGCGAAGCTCACGCCGGATGGCTGCCGGATCCGGCGTATCGATCGCCGCCGTCACATTGAATTCAGGATCGTGGACAAGCACGCCGAAATTGTCGCTGCGGCAGATGAATTGGTGAATAGTGAGCTCAGCCATGGCCTGTCTCTCCGGGTGGGGTCTGCGGCTTGGTGTTCGGGTCTTGTCGCCTTTGCTATCATAAAAGCCTATCCGGCCGCTTATTCAAGCCGACAGGCCGGCAAAAGGGTGGTTGCGGAAATGCGCCCTGACGTGAGTGAGCTCAGCGGATTCTACCAAGGCGCGCTCGGCGGCGTGGCCCGCCGGCTGCTCGCTCACCGCATCCGCAGCGTCTGGAGCAATGTGCACGGCGAAACCATCCTCGGTATCGGCTATACCGCCCCTTTCATGCGCCAGTTCCGCAGCGAGGCGCGGCGGCTGCTGCTCTGCATGCCGCAGGAGCAGGGCGCTGTCCGCTGGCCGGACGGCGGGCCGGTCAGCAGCTTTCTGGCGAGCGAGATCGAGTTGCCGCTGGCGACATCGTCGGTCGACAGGGTGCTCGCCGTGCATTGCCTCGAACATTGCGGCGGCTCGATCCCGCTGCTCAGGGAATTGTGGCGGGTATTGACGCCGGAAGGGCGGCTGTTGCTGGTGGTGCCGAACCGCCGCGGCGTCTGGGCGCGCATGGACTCCACGCCCTTCGGCCACGGCCATCCCTACAGCCGCGGCCAACTCGAGCGGCTTATGGCCGACTGCCTCTATGCGCCGACCGGCTGGTGGCCGACGCTGTTCATGCCGCCGGTCAACCGGCGTATCATATTGAACACGGCCGTGGCGTGGGAACGGCTGGGGCTGTTTGCCTGGCCCCTGTTCTCCGGCGTGCTGGTCGCCGAGGCGCAAAAGCAGGTCTACGCGCCGATCAAGAAGCGCGCCGAAAGGGTGCGGGCGAGGCTTCGGCCGGTGCCGAGCGCATCCGCATGTCAGTCGCTCTGCCTCCAGGAAATAGACGCAAGTTCAGCAACAGACTAAGAATGTTGCCCGCTTGCCGCATCTGACAGGTGCCAAATTTCAGATGACGTGGAACAGGTAGAGCAGTATGATAATCGGTATCGGCAGCCCTAGCAGCCACAATAGAACTCCGCGCATGGTCTCATACCTCCGCCTCATATTGCGTGACCAGCGCCTTAACTCTCGATGCTGATAAAGGTTCCCGCCGGTTCCTTAAGGCATTTTGCTTGGAACTCTCCCTTTCGGCAGGCGTTGCCCTGACGAACGTCAACACGCGGACCTTTCGCGCTGCCCGCAAGGCGGCTTCAAGGGGTCCGAAAACCAAGGGAGAGTATGAAATGAAGCTCAAGACGCTGACCATCAGTGTCGCAACGGCGGCCCTTATGGCTACCGGTGCCATGGCACAGAACAATACCGGTCCCGCTAAGCCGGCGATGCCGCCTGCGGCCACCAGCCCGAGCAATCCGAGCATGGCCACGCCGGCTGCGCCCACCGTGACCCCGAAGGCGCCTGAGACCACCCAGGCCACGCCGAAGGCGTCCGAGGATCAGGCTGCGAATCCGGCCAATGCCGGCTCGATTGAATTTGCCTCCAGCGCGCCGTCCGACGGGCTCGCCGCAAGCAAGCTGATGGGCATGAAGGTGAAGAACTCGTCGGGCGACAGCCTCGGCGACATCAATGACATCATCGTCGACTCGAAAGGCAAGCCGAGCGTGGCCGTGATCGGCGTCGGCGGTTTCCTCGGCATCGGCGAGAAGAATGTCGGCGTGCCCTTCGAGAAGCTGCAGATTGCCATGAACCAGAACAACACCCGCGTTGCACGGCTTGACGTCAGCAAGTCCACTCTCGAGTTTGCCCCGAACTTCGTCTATCAGGACAACAAGTCCGCGGAGCAGGCGGTAAAGACCAAGTAACCATGGTCTCAGCAGACAGAAAGATGCCCGGCGCGGCTCGGCCCGCCGGGCTTTTTTGTGCCCCGCGCATAGGCTGCTCTTCCCCCGCGGCCTGGCGCAATTGTTTCAAGGGCGCAAAAAAAGGTTCAAACCGGAGTTCGGCCTATAGTAGGGTTGGCAAGCGAGTTTGAACGCTTCGAAAAAGGGGAAATAAGATCATGAAGTTGAGTGCGATAGCTGGCGCGGCTGTCCTGGCCTTTGCGGTGACGGCCACAGCGTCGGCGGAGGAGAAGTTCATCACCATCGGCACAGGCGGTCAGACCGGTGTCTACTATGTCGTTGGACAGTCCATATGTGCGCTGGTCAATAAGAATTCGGCGCAGAACAATCTAAAATGCACTGCGCCGTCGACTGGCGGCTCGATTGCCAACATCAATGCTATCAAAGCCGGCGATCAGACCATGGGCGTTGCTCAGTCCGACTGGCAATACCACGCCTATACAGGAACGTCGAAGTTCGAAGGACAGAAATTCGACAAGCTTCGCTCGGTATTCTCGGTCCATGCCGAGCCGTTCACCGTGGTGGCGCGCGCCGATTCCGGCATCAAGACCTTCGACGATCTCAAGGGCAAGCGCGTCAATGTCGGCAATCCGGGCTCCGGCCAGCGCGGCACGATGGAAGTGCTGATGGAGGCCAAGGGCTGGAAGATGAGCGATTTCGCGCTCGCTTCCGAGCTGAAGCCGACCGAGCAGGCGGCCGCCCTCTGCGATAACAAGGTCGACGCCATTGTCTACACCGTCGGTCATCCTAACGGCTCGATCCAGGAAGCGACGACCTCCTGCGATGCGATCGTCGTCCCAGTCACCGGCCCGGTCGTCGACAAGCTCGTCGCGGACAACCCTTATTATTCCAAGGCCATCATCCCCGGCGGAATGTATAAGGGCACCGACAAGGACGTCGAAACTTTCGGCGTGCGCGCGACATTCGTCACGTCGGCCGATGTCGATGAGGTCACGGTCTATCAGGTCGTCAAAGCGGTATTCGACAATTTCGATCGCTTCAAGGATCTGCATCCGGCGTTTGCCAATCTGAAGCCGCAGGAGATGATCAAGGCGGGGCTTTCGGCTCCCCTGCATCCGGGCGCGATCAAGTATTATAAGGAAAAGGGCTGGATGTAATCCGGCTGCGGCTGGCCCTTCGGGGCCAGCCATTCGCATGTCTGACCTGGCCGGAGGGCATGGTTCGATGCTTCCGGGGCAGGCAGGACAGTGTGCGACGGGGGGACGTTTGGATGGCTTTAGGGGTCGGGGCTAGCATATGACGGACAAGGACCAGCAGCAGGCTGCTTATGTCGAGATGGAAGGCTCGGGCCATGGCGGCCTCAGCCAGGAAGCTCTCGACGAGATCGTTGCCTCGAGCGACACCGGCGCGAGAACGCCGGGACCGATCGCAGCGAAGATCCTGACCTTCGTCGCGCTGGCCTGGTCGCTGTTCCAGCTCTGGTATGCCTCGCCGCTGCCTTTCATGTTCCGCTTCGGCGTCTTCAACGACACCGAGGCGCGCGCGATCCATCTGGCCTTCGCGCTGTTCCTCGTCTTCCTCGCTTTTCCGGCCGCCAAGGGCCGGGTTCAGACCGTGCTCGCCGTCGGCGTTCCCGCCGTGCTCGCCTGTCTCTTCGCCTATGGATCGAAGGGCGAGATCCCGCTGTGGCTGATCATCGCCATCGCCGCTGGCGTCATCGTCTGCGTTTTTCTCGGCTCGCCGAAGAACCGCATCGCGCCGCACGAATGGCTGCTGGCCATCGTCGCCGCAGCCTGTGCGCTCTATATCTATGTCTTCCTGCCGCAGATTTCCGACCGCGTCGGCGCGCCGATCTTCTGGGACTTCGTCGTTGCGATCACGGGGCTGATGCTGCTTCTGGAGGCGGCCCGGCGCGCGCTCGGCCCGCCGCTGATGACCGTCGCGGTGCTGTTCCTCGTCTATACCTTCCTGGGGCCGTACATGCCCCAAATCATTGCGCATAAGGGCAACAACCTATCCGAGGTGGTCAACCACCAGTGGATCACCACGGAGGGCGTTTTCGGCATCGCGCTCGGCGTGTCGACCAGCTTCGTCTTCCTGTTCGTGCTGTTCGGCGCCTTGCTCGATAAGGCGGGCGCGGGCAACTACTTCATCAAGGTCGCCTTTTCGTTCCTGGGGCATCTGCGCGGCGGACCGGCGAAGGCGGCGGTCGTCTCGTCGGGCCTGACCGGCGTTATCTCGGGCTCCTCGATCGCCAATGTGGTGACCACCGGGACATTCACCATTCCGCTGATGAAGCGCGTCGGCTTCCCGCCGGAACGCGCCGGTGCGATCGAGGCCGCGGCTTCGACCGACGGTCAGATCATGCCGCCGGTGATGGGCGCCGCCGCCTTCCTGATGGTCGAATTCGTCGGCATCCCTTACTCCGAGGTCGTGCAGCACGCCGTCCTGCCGGCGGTGATCTCCTATATCGCGTTGTTCTACATCGTCCACCTTGAAGCCACCAAACTTGGATTGGAGGGCATCCCGCGCGCCGTGCAGCCGAAGCCCTGGGTCCAGCGGCTGATGGGCTGGGCAACCGCCATTGTCATCATTTGCGCCTTGGCGCTCGGCGTCTATTACGGCCTGGGCTGGCTCAAGCCGGCTCTCGGCCCTGCCGCCAGCTGGGTGATCGGGTTCGGCCTGATCGGTGTCTATATTGGCCTGATCGCCTATGCTGCCGGCGTGCCTGAGCTCGAGGTCGACGACCCGACCCAGCCCGTGCTCCTCTTGCCCGAGCCCGGACCGACGGTCCGCGCCGGCCTTCACTTCCTGCTTCCGGTGGTCGCGCTGATCTGGGCGCTGATGGTCGACAAGCTGTCGCCGGGGCTGTCCGCTTTCTGGGCAACGGCCTTCCTGACCTTCATCCTGGTCACGCAAAGGCCGCTCTTTGCGCTCTTCCGCGGCACGGGCGATCTCGGTGGCCAGGTGAAGCGCGGCTTCGTCGACCTGTATGAAGGGCTGATTGCCGGCGCGCGCAATATGATCGGCATCGCCATCGCCACGGCGACCGCGGGCATCATCGTCGGCGCGGTGAGTCAGACCGGCGTGGGCTCGGCGCTGGCGGAGGTCGTCGAGACCATCTCCGGCGGCAACATGTTCGCGGTTCTGCTCCTGACCGCGATCCTGTCGCTGATCCTTGGCATGGGACTGCCGACGACGGCGAACTATATCGTCGTGTCGGCCCTGCTGGCGCCAGTGATCGTGCTGCTCGGCAAGCAGACCGGCCTGATCGTGCCGCTGATCGCCGTGCATCTCTTCGTCTTCTATTTCGGCGTGATGGCGGATGTGACCCCGCCGGTGGGGCTCGCGTCCTTCGCCGCCTCGGCCATCTCGGGCGGCGATCCGATCAAGACGGGTCTCATCGCCTCCTTCTATTCGCTGCGCACGGCGATCCTGCCGTTCCTGTTCATCTACAACACTGATCTCCTGCTCATCAATGTCGACTGGCTCGGCGGCATCGCTATTTTCTGTACCGCCACCATCGCGACATTGCTGTTTGCGGCGGCGACGATGAACTACTTCATCGTGCGCAGCTATATCTGGGAGACGGCGATGCTCTTGCTGGTCGCCTTCACCATTTTCCGTCCCGGCTATTGGATGGACATCATCTATCCGCCCTTCATCGAGCGCTCCCCGACCGAGGTCGTCCAGGCGGCGGCGAACACGCCCGAAGGGCAGCCCTTGCGGCTGAGGATCAAAGGCGTCGACAAATTCGGCCAGCCGACCAGCTATGTCGTGCTGCTCGATCTGCCGCCCGGCAAGGACGGCGACGAGAGGATCAAGAAAGCCGGTCTCAAGCTGAAGACCGACGGCGGCAAGGTCATTATCGATGGCGTGCAGTTCGGCTCGGCGGCGAAGAAGGCCGGTCTCGACTGGGATCAGGAGATCCTGGAAGTGCTGCGCCCGGTCGATCAGCCGTCGAAATATTGGATGGATATCCCGGCCTTCCTGCTGCTCGGCTTCGTCGTCTGGCTGCAGCGGCGGCGTCTGGAGCCCTCCGAGCCGGAGAAGCGCCTCGCCGAAGCCACCGCATAAATAAAGGGGCCGCACGGCCCCTTTTCGTCAGCGCTGAGACGTAATGGAGGCGCGGGATCAGACCGTGAAGGACGTGCCGCAGCCGCAGGTCTCGGTGGCGTTCGGATTGTCGATCTTGAAAGCGGCGCCGATCAGATCGTCGACGAAATCGATCCTGGCACCTGCCATCAGCGGCAGCGACACATCGTCGATCAGGACGGTGGCGCCATCCTTCTCGATCACATGATCGCCGTCTTCGCGGTCGGAGACGAGATCGAAGGAATACTGAAAGCCGGTGCATCCGCCGGCCTTGACGCTGACCCTCAGCATTGTGCCCTGCGGCTCCTCGGCAACGATCTGCGTGATGCGCCGGGCGGCTCGGTCTGTTACTTGAACTTGAACCGGTGTCATCGTTCTTCTCGTCGAATCGGGTAAATTGCTGCCGAATTGAATAACCACTATGGAAGTGGGGATTGAGGGGCTTTTGTCAATCATTCCGCTTCGCCGCCAGGGGGAAGGGGCGGGCGGAAGCAAAGACTGGACGCCGCCAATGTCGACCCATGCCCGCTATATCGAACGGCCGGTCGCGCCCTATGCCTGCTCGGCCTCGCAGAGCCGCGGGCGCCTCTATCCGGAGGTGGATTGCAGCCTCAGGACGCCGTTCCAGCGGGACCGCGACCGCATCATCCATTCCGCCGCCTTCCGCCGGCTGACCTATAAGACGCAGGTCTTTGTTTACCATGAAGGCGATCATTACCGGACGCGGCTGACCCACAGTCTCGAAGTGGCGCAGATCGCGCGCACCCTCGCCCGCGTGCTGCGGCTCGATGAGGATCTTGCCGAGACCATCGCGCTCGCCCACGATCTCGGCCATCCGCCCTTCGGCCATGCCGGCGAGGAGGCGCTGCACGATCTCACCAAGCCGTTCGGCGGCTTCGATCACAACGCCCAGAGCCTGCGCACGGTGACCAAGCTGGAGAGCCGCTACGCATCCTATGACGGCCTCAACCTGACCTGGGAGACGCTCGAGGGGCTCGTCAAGCACAACGGGCCGCTGCTCACCGCGAACGGCGCGCCGACGCCGGGCTATGCCGCCGAGGGGTTGCCGCAGGCGATCGTCGAATATGGCGCGACGCACGATCTCGACCTGGCCAGCCACGCCTCAGCCGAGGCGCAGGTCGCTGCGCTCGCCGACGACATCGCCTACAACAATCACGACCTCGATGACGGCTTGCGCGCAAGTCTGATCGCCATCCCCAAGCTGCGCGACGTGCCGCTGGTCGGCGGTTTCATCGCCGAGGTGGAGGCCAGGCACGGGCCGCTGCCGGAGAACCGGCTGATCTATGAGGTCAACCGGCGGCTGATCAGCGCCATGGTGCACGATCTGGCGGACGAGACCTTGCGGCGCATCGAGGAGCTGGCTCCGGGATCGCCGGACGACATCCGCAACGCCGGGTTGCCCGTCGCCTCGTTCTCAGAGGCCATGGCCGGCAATATCGCCGGACTGCGGCGCTTCCTGTTCGACGAGGTCTATTTCCATCCGCGCATCCGCACCATCATGAACGGGGCGCAGAAGATCGTGCGCGACCTCTTCACCCATTTTCTCGCTCACCCGGACACGCTGCCGGAGGAATGGCGCCGCAAGGCCGAAACCGGCCAGAAGGGCAGGGTGGTCAGCGATTTCGTTGCCGGCATGACCGACCGCATGGCGATCGACACGCATCGCCGCCTATTTGACGACACGCCGCGATTGCGTTAGCCGATAGCCCTTGCCATGTGACTTCCTTCAGGGGCCCGGATCGGTTCGGTATGAATATCTTTTCGCATTTCCAGGCGCGCTTTCTGGACGCTGCACGGGCCCTGCAGGATGAGGGCGTCATTCCGGCGGACAGCGATATCTCCGCCCTCACAGTCGAGCCGCCGCGCGATCCTTCGCATGGCGATATCGCCTCGAACGCCGCGATGGTGCTGGCCAAGGCGGCGAAGATGAAGCCGCGCGATCTGGCCGAGCAGTTCGCCGCCAGGCTTCGCAGCGATCCCGACGTCGAAAAGCTCGACATCGCCGGCCCTGGCTTCATCAATCTGACGCTGAAGCAGCAGTTCTGGCCGAAGCTTCTCGCAGAGGTGCTGGCGGAAAGCGACGCTTACGGCGCCTCGGACCTCGGCGGGGCGGAAAAGATCAATGTCGAATATGTCTCGGCCAACCCCACCGGCCCTATGCATGTCGGCCATACGCGAGGCGCGGTGTTCGGCGACGCGCTCGCCAATCTGCTCGCCTTCACCGGCTATGATGTCACCCGCGAATACTATGTGAACGACGCCGGCGCCCAGGTCGACGTGCTCGCCCGCTCGGCCTTCCTCAGATATCGCGAGGCGCTCGGCGAGGAGATCGGCCAGATCCCGGAGGGGCTCTATCCCGGCGATTATCTGCGCGCCGTCGGCGAGACCCTCGCCAAGGAGCACGGCAAGCGGCTGCACAATCTCCCCGAGGCCGAGTGGCTGCCGATCGTGCGCTCGAAAGCCATCGAGATGATGCTGGGGTTGATTCGCGCCGATCTCGCCGCTCTCGGCATCCACCACGACGTGTTCTTCTCCGAGCGCTCGCTGATCGAGGGCGAGCACAACGAGGTGCAAGAGACGATCGAGGAGCTTCGCGCCAAGGGCCTCATCTATGAGGGCCGTCTGCCGCCGCCGAAGGGCAAGCTGCCGGATGACTGGGAGGATCGCGAGCAGACGCTGTTCCGGGCCACCGAATTCGGCGACGATGTCGACCGCGCGCTCATCAAATCGGATGGGACCTATACCTATTTCGCCTCGGACATGGCTTATCACCGCTCCAAATTGCGGCGCGGCTTTCTCCATATGATCAATGTCTTCGGCGCCGATCACGCAGGCTACATCAAGCGCATGCAGGCGGCCGTTGCGGCGCTGAGTGACGGCGAAGCGAATCTGGATATCAAGATCTGCCGGCTCGTGCGGCTGTTCCGGGCGGGCGAGCCGGTGAAGATGTCGAAGCGTTCGGGATCCTTCGTGACGCTGCGCGAAGTGGTCGACGAGGTCGGGCCAGGGCCGGTGCGTTTCATGATGCTCTACCGCAAGAACGACGCGGCGCTCGATTTCGATTTCGCCAAGGTGCTGGAGCAGTCGCGGGACAACCCTGTCTTCTATGTCCAGTATGCGCACGCCCGGACACAGTCGGTGATTCGCAATGTTAACGAGGCCATGCCGGAGCTAGAAACAAGTGGAAAAGCGCTCGCCGATGCTCCCTTTGAGCTTCTCAAGGATGAGGCCGAACTTGCCGTGATAAAACGGATATCGCATTATTCTCGTATTATTGAGTTTTCGGCTCAGGCACATGAGCCGCACCGCGTCGCCTTCTACCTTTATGAGCTTGCGAGCGAGTTTCATGCACTGTGGAACCGAGGCAAAGAGTTGCCACATTTACGGTTCATTGTCGGCGGCGATCAGGAGCTTACCGGGGCGCGCGTAGGCCTTGTTGCGGTCGTCGCGCAGGTTATACGGTCGGGCCTTGCGATATTGGGCGTTCAACCAATTTCTGAAATGCGCTGAAACTTAATCCGGCTTTTTGGCCACGCCGGGTTCAGGGCAGAGGAACAGTGGCAAATGTCTATGTCTGACGATCCGAGAGGGTTCCGGCGCGGCCAACCTGGCAACCGTGATTACCCGCCCTCACAACAGGGCCGCGGTGGTGGTGGGCATCCCTCCGCGCCGGTCGATAATCGCTATGACCGCCTCCGGCAGCCGCCGGGCGCTCCGACCGCGCCTGAAAAGCCCCAGCCGTCTTTTTCCGCCTATAAGCCGGAAGCCTTCGCCAAGCCCGACCGCCGGGGACCGCCCCGTCCGGAACACGACTGGGACGATCTCGGCCGCAACGCGCCGCCGGCTCCGCCGCCGTCGCGCGGACCCGCGCCGCCCCCGTTTCCGCGCACGCCGCAGCAGCACGGGCACGACCCCTATTATAATGGCGGCCCGGCTGCCGATCCCTATGCGCCGCCACCAGCTGGCGGCTATGATCCCGACTGGCAGCGCGAGCCCTATCCGAACGGCAATGCGCCGCAATTCCCGGCTTATTACCCGCCGCATGACGAGACCCCGCCCAACGGACCCGATCTGCAATCGGTCCACGACCGGTTTTTCGCGCCCGAGCCGGAGCCGCAACGCGCGCCTCCGCCGCCGCAACCTCCCCGCTTCGGCGGCTACGACGACCGCGGATTCGGCGGCGATCAGACCCCGTCCTATGGCTCTCAGCCTGCGCCGGGCTTCGAGGCCGAGCCCGCCCAGCGCCATCACGGCGTGCACACCATGAATTCCGGCTTCGACGATCAGCAGGATGCGGACTGGGACGGCTACAATCAGCCGCCGGCGCCTTCGTCGGTGCGGCCGTTTCATGCTCCGGCGCCGATCGCCGATGACGATCTCGATGCCGATTTCTTCGCCGATGAGGACGATTACGACGCCGACGATTACGGCCCGCAGCGCGGCGGCGGCCGCAAGCGGCTGATGGCAGCGGTTCTGCTCGGCGCAATCGTCACCGGCGGCGGGCTGGCCTATGTCTACAAGTCGACGAATGGCGAAGGTGGCCGCGGCGTTCCGTCGCTGATCTCGGCCGATAATCGCCCGGTGAAAGAGCAGCCCGCCGATCCCGGCGGCCGCGACTTCCCGAACGGTAACAAGCTTATCTATGACCGTCTCAGCAGCGATGGGCCGACCTCCGGCGGTCCGTCCAGCCCGGCAAGGCTGGCGGGCGGCGACGGGTCTTCCGGTCCCGACCGCGCCACGGCCGGTGTGGTGACGACGGGTGGAGGCGGCGGCACGTTGGAGGAGCGGATCGAGAATGCGCTCAAGGCGCAGAAGACCGATGAGCCGCAGACCGCCTCAAACGGCTCGCCCGATGCCCCGCGGACCGTTCGCACCATGACCTTCGGCCCGGATGGCAGCCAGCAGCCGGTCAACGCCAAAGTTCAGCGGATTCCGGCTGGGAACCCGGCTCCGGACAATCTTGCCGCCGGTGTCGTGGTGACGACCGAGCCGACTGCGGCTCCCCGTGTCGCCAATCCGATCCCGTCTCCCGAGACGAGCATTGAGCCTGCCGCCCAACCGCAGCAGCAGCCACGTCCGGCGCGGGTCGCAAGCGCCGCTCAGCAGGCGCCTCAGATCACCGAATCGGCGGGCGGAACGGGCGCCTATTTCGTCCAGATCGCCGCGCGGAACGATCAGGCGGCTGCGATTGCGGCTTTCGCCAGCCTGCAGCAGAAATACGCCTCCGTGCTCGGCAACTATTCGCCGTCGGTGCGCAAGGTCGATCTCGGCGACAAGGGCGTCTGGTTCCGGCTTCTGGTCGGCCCGGTCGAGAACAAGGGTACAGCCGACCAGCTCTGCGAGAAGCTGAAGGGCGCCGGCATGAAAGGCTGCTTCGCCCGCAAAGACTAGGCCGTGACCGCCTTGCTGGCTGGGGGCAGGGGACTGAGAGCGTTTATCAGCGGCTGCGCCGGTGACCGACTGATCGGCAGCGAGCGCGATTTCTTTGCCGATGCCCGCCCTTGCGGCCTCATCCTGTTCAGGCGGAATTGCGAAAATCCCGATCAGATTCGCGGCCTCGTCGGCGCATTCCGCGAGGCAGTTGCCGACGACAAGGCTCTCGTCCTCATCGACCAGGAGGGCGGACGCGTCCAGCGGCTCGTGCCACCACACTGGCGGCGCTATCCGCCTGGCCGTCGTTTCGGCGAGCTTTATCTCCGTGATGCGGAAGGTGGTCTCGAGGCTGCGCGTCTCGACGCCCGCCTGATCGCGCGCGATCTCGCCGGCCTCGGTATCAACGTCAATTGCGCTCCGGTGCTCGATGTGCCGGTGTCTGGGGCTCACGACATCATCGGCGACCGTGCCTATGGGACGACGCCGGAGGCCGTCTCGGCGCTGGGACAAGCCGTCGCCGAAGCTTACCTCGCCGGCGGCATCCTGCCTGTCATCAAGCACATACCCGGCCATGGGCGCGCCGGCGCCGACAGCCATGCCTCGCTGCCGGTGATCAGGGCGACGCGCGAGGAAATGAGCCGGACCGATTTCGTGCCGTTCCGGGCGCTTCGGGGCATGCCGCTGGGCATGACCGCGCATGTGCTGATCCCGTCGATCGACCCCGAGGCACCCGCGAGCGCTTCGGCGACCATTATCGGCGAGGTCATCCGCCGGGAAATCGGTTTCGACGGGCTGCTGATGTGCGACGATATCGGCATGGGGGCGCTCTCGGGCGGCATGGCCGATCGCACGCGCGCCGTTCTGGCGGCCGGATGCGACGTCGCGCTGCATTGCAGCGGCAGCTTCCAGGAGATGGAAGCGGTTGCCTCCGCCTCACCGGAGCTTGCCGGAGAAGCCGCCCGCCGCTTCAATGCGGCGCTCGCGCGCTTCACCGCCCCCGAGCCGTTCGATGAGGCCCACGCCGAAGCTCTGCTTGGCGACGTCCTAGGCAAAATCGTATGAATCAGCCATGATGCCGGTGATTTTAACCGATTTGCTTCGAGCAGCATGAGCGCTGAGCAGACACAGGACCAGGGCGATGTCAGCGAACCGTCTACGGCCGGCGAAGCCGATGGCGGTGATTTCGCCAATGTCGTGCCGTTCGACGAGATCCCGCTGTCGGAACGGCTCATGGTGTCGCTCGACGGCTATGAGGGGCCGCTGGATCTGCTGCTCAGTCTGGCGCGGACGCAGAAGGTCGACCTGGCAAAAATCTCGATCCTGCGGCTCGCCGAGCAATATCTCGAATTCATCGACAGCGCCCGCGTGCTGCGGCTGGAGATTGCCGCCGACTATCTGGTGACCGCCGCCTGGCTCGCCTTTCTCAAATCGAAGCTGCTGCTGCCGGCCGAGGAGAAGCAGGGGGACGGCCTCAGCGGCGAGGAGATGGCGCTGCATTTGGCCTTTCGGCTGAAGCGGCTTGAGGCCATGCGCGAGGCGGTCGCCCGGCTGTTCGGGCGCAAGCGGCTCGGGCTCGACTTCTTCGCGCGCGGCGCGCCGGAAGGCATCCGCACGGTGCGCAGGAGCGAATATTGGGCCAGCGTCTACGACCTGCTCAAAGCCTATGCCGATCAGCGCGGCCGCAATGCGGTGACGCCGGTCAAGATGGGCGGGCGCAAGGTCTGGTCGGTCCGCGAGGCGCGCGAATTGCTCGCCCGGCTGTTCGGCGCGTCGGCCAACTGGTCGATCCTGGAGAGCTATATCGAGCAATATCTGCGCGACAGCGAGATGAGCAAGACCGCGCTCGCAAGCTCGTTCGGCGCGACCCTGGAGTTGACGCGTGAAGGCTTCACCGAAATCCGTCAGGCGCGCGCCTTCGCGCCGATTTACGTCCGCTGGCTGAAGCAGAAGCCCTCGCGGGGCAGCGTCAGCGATCCTACATCTGTACGTTAACGAGCGTTTGGTTTTCCGCTTTGCGAGAGGCGGGCACGGCACCTGCCGTGCGTCTTTCATGATGGGATGTCCGATATGTCGGAGAAAGACAAGAACGAGCAAAATCAGGGGCGTCTGCCGCTTCCCGCCCGCGAGCCGCCGCCGCCGCATCCGCTCGCGGCGAATGTGGCGAGGCTGCCCTCGGCCGACCGCTGGGAGAAGCTGCGGGTGCTGGAAGCGGTGCTGTTTGCAGCGCGCGAACCGATGGACGAGACCGCGCTCACCGAATATTTCACCGGCAAGGACGACATCGGCGCGCTGCTGGAGGAGTTGCAGAACCTCTATGCCGGGCGCGGTGTCAATCTGGCGCGGGTGGCGGGCAAATGGGCCTTCCGCACTGCGCCCGACCTCTCCTTCATCCTGGAGCGCCATTCGGTCGAGCCGCGCAAGCTGTCCAAGGCCGCACTCGAGACGCTTGCGATCATCGCCTACCACCAGCCGGTCACGCGCGCCGAGATCGAGGAAATCCGCGGCGTTTCCACCTCCAAAGGCACGCTGGACGTGCTTCTCGAAATGGGCTGGATCCGCCTGCGCGGCCGCCGCCGCGCTCCAGGCCGTCCGGTCACTTACGGCACGACGGATATGTTCCTGGAGCATTTCGGCCTCGACAGCGTCAAGGATCTGCCCGGTCTCGGCGAGCTGAAGGGGGCGGGACTGCTCGACAGCAACCTGCCGCCCGGCTTCAGCGTGCCGGAGCCGAATGATTCGCCGCTCCTGACCCCGGATGAGGACCCGCTCGACGGCGACGATGGCGAAGAGGAGGCGTCCGCCGAGCCGGAGGAGCCGCTCGCCGCGGAAGGCGAGGAAGAGACCACTCCGGACTTCCCTGCGCGCGCTTTCAACCTGCTAAGACAAGGCCAAGGCTGACAAATCTCTCGTCTTGATTAACGCCGGGGCGGAAGAGAGGTTCTCCGAGGCCGCGAGAGGCCGAAAGGGGCGCGGATCACTCGCGCTGCCAGCGCCATAATGCCGCAAAGCACCGCAGGTTTACCGGCCCGCCTGCGTGCCGAACGCGCTTGATATTTGCCTCGTCCGACGGCACATCTCAACTTTATGAGGAAGGCGCTTTGCTTGCGGCGCGCCTGGATTGGGCGTAAGTTGCGACGATGTGGCCATTAATACGATGTCATGAAGGTGAGAGATGGCGCCCAGCTGGTTCCAACTGTTAGTTGTGCTGCTTCTGATCGTGCTTCTGTTCGGACGCGGCAAGATTTCCGATGTCATGGGTGACTTCGCGAAGGGTATCAAGAGCTTCAAGCGCGGTCTGAGCGACGAGGACGACACCGTCGCGGCGGAGCGCAAGGCGCTCGAGGAACGTCCGGCGGAGAAACTCAATGCGCAGGCCTCCTCGCAGGAGAATGTGCGCACCGGGTGAAGCCGCCGGGTGCGTTTGCGGGGCTTGCGGCCCGACCGACTGCTTCTCGCTCAATTTTAGAGTTTGATCCGCCATGTTCGATATTGCCTGGTCGGAATTGCTGATCGTTCTTATCGTGGCAATTCTGGTCATCGGCCCGAAGGAATTGCCGGCACTTCTGCGCACGCTGGGGCAGATGCTGGGCAAGTTGCGCCGTCAGGCTGACGACTTCCGCCGGCAGTTCGACGAAGCCGTGCGCGAGGCGGGCGGCGAGGATCTGCAGCGCGAAATGCGCGCCTTGAAGCAGAACAACCCGCTGACGCAGCTCCGGGACCAGATCGAAGAGGCGGCGCGGGAGCCGTATAAGGGAGAGACGCCCAAGCCGGCCAAGACCGAAGCGCTCGGCGACGATCTCGGCCCGCCAGCACCCACCGTGCCGCAGGATGGCAGCGCGCCGGCCGGAGAGGCCGCCGCCCACGAAGAGCACAAGACGGCCGCGCTTCCGGACAAGCCTGCCGCTCAGCAGCCTCCCTCTCCCTCTCCAGCGCCGAAAGACGGTGCGAACGGCGCAGGCCACGAGTTGCGCGTGAATGGCGAACACCGGCCGACATGATTAGGGCGCAACGTCCGTGACCACCAATGACGACATCGACTCGACAAAAGCGCCTCTTCTCGATCATCTGATCGAGCTGCGCACGCGGCTGTTATGGAGCATTGTCGGCGTCTTCGTCGCCTTCGTCATCTGCATTTTCTTCGCCAAGGATATCTACAACATCCTGGTCATGCCCTATCGCTGGGCGGTCGGCGAGGATGTGCCGGTCGAGATGATCTATACCGCGCCGCAGGAATTCTTCTTCACCCAGCTTCGGCTGGCGCTGTTCGGCGCTATTTTCCTCGCCTTTCCGATCATCGCCACGCAGCTCTACATGTTCGTGGCGCCCGGCCTCTACCGGCACGAAAGACAGGCCTTTCTGCCCTATCTCATCGCCACGCCGATCCTGTTCCTGCTCGGCGCGATGCTGGTCTATTTCGTCGTCATGCCGCTGGCGATGCGGTTCTTCCTGTCGATGCAGCAGACCGACGGACCGGTCAAGATCGCGCTGACGGCGAAGGTCAGCGAGTATCTGTCGCTGATCATGACCCTGATCATCGGCTTCGGCATCTGCTTTCAGATGCCGGTGGTCTTGACGCTGCTGGCGCGCGCCGGGATGATCACCTCCGACGATCTGCGCGCAAAGCGGCGCTACGCCATTGTGCTGGTCTTTCTCGCGGCAGCCTTCCTCACCCCGCCCGATCCGATCAGCCAGATCAGCATGGCGATTCCCGGCCTGTTGCTTTACGAGGGCTCGATCTTCGCCATCACGATCATCGAGAGGCGGCGCGCCGCGGCGAACAACCAGACGGGCGGATCGACTTAACCCGCCGAGCCTTTCCGCCATCCACGGCGCTACGACGTCGTCCCGGGCGGCCGAAGGCCGGACCGGGACCCATTGGCCTTTCCACGATCTCCTTGCTGGATGAAAGGCCAATAGGCCCCGGATCTCCGCTTCGCTTCGTCCGGGGCGACGGAGGAGGGCCACCGGCGTCAATGCTCCATTCACCAAGCCGGCAGATCGCGAGGGCGAAGTTGTCCCCGCCCGTCCCGCCGCCCCTATACTCGCCGCGTCGCTTCCCTATAAGGGACGCCGGGCTTAAGACCGACTTGGCCTTGCGGGAAGCGATTGCGGTGCCTGGGTAAATTCCCGCGTGCCACGGCCGAGTTGTGAGAAAGATAGGCCGGCCACGCGGGGTGGTGTAACGAACCCGTGCCCAGGGGTTCCGCTCCGACCCACCCGTTGGCTGGAATGCGCGGGTCAAAGGGGTCGCCGGCGCGAGATGCGGGCCGGAAAGTCGCTGCCCCGCCCCCCGGCTCGATGAGCTCCGGGGCGCTGCCGGGCGCATGGTCGGATGCAGGCTGAGGCCGACATCCAAATGATGCGCCCCCGTGGCAATGGAGCGGCTTTCGTGCGACGGCCGGCTCGGAAGAGCGCTGCCGGCGCCCCATGCTGGGTAAGAGGCGGAGTAGAGCCAGAATATCGCCGCGCGTGGGCAGCCGAGAGGCTGACAAATACATACGGACCAGCCTCACGGCTGCCCGCGCCGTCCCTTGGGGCGGAACAGGTGCATGATCCCGCAAAAGTGGGAACCGGTTTTGCGGTAAAGATCATGCCCAGACAAAATCGCGAAACCTCGCGGGGATACCCGACGAGGGGATCGGCGTTGGCTGACGGGCGTCACCCCGGGAATGCCGCAGGCATTATCCGGGGTCGCGTTCAGAGCCGTCCCATGGGACCCCGGGTCTCACTGCGCTCGCCTGCCCCGGCCTCCGAGCCGGGGCCCGGGGTGACGAAAGGGGAACGCGGGTGACGAGGGAACCGAGAGGTGCGAGGGGATCGGCGTTGGCGATTAGGCTCGTCCCGCTCCGCGTCGCCCCGGAAGCCGCATCGCGGCTGTCCGGGGTCCACTCGCCTCGCATCTGGCGGAGGAGACTGCGGATAAGCCATTGGGTCCCGGATCTCGCTACGCTCGCCTGCCCCGGCCTCCGAGCCGGGGTCCGGGACGACTAAAGGGGAAACGCGGGTGACGAAAAAGGAGAGGTGCTGCGAAAAGAAGGGAGAGGAGAGCAGGGCGAATGAAGGCATATGACGGGACCCAGGCTCGGCCCGGCGGGTTTATGGAAGCAGGGCCGTTTTTGTGCAGGACCAATTCGCCCGCCCGCCAAAAGGTGGACGTGCGGCGGCGGGCGGCCTATAGCTGCTGACGATTTAGCGATCACCCTCGAGAGTTTGCGCCGTGCTCGATCTGAAACTGATCCGGGACAACCCCGAAATATTGAAGAAAGCGCTGGTCGACCGCGGCCAGCCGAAGGACGAGGTTGAGACGCTGCTGAGCCGCATACAGTCGCTCGACGCCGAGAGGCGCCAGACCATTACCACGCTGCAGGAAGCGCAGGCGCGCCGCAATCAGATCTCCAAGGAGGTCGGCAAGGCCAAGGCCGCCAAGGACGAGGCGCAGGCGCAGAAGCTGATCGCCGAGATCGGCGACCTGAAGGATACGATCGCGAGCGGCGAGGCGCGCGAGAAGGAGATTTCGGCTGAACTGGATGACATTCTGGCCGGCATTCCGAATATCCCGGCCGAGGATGTTCCGGTCGGGGACGAGAGCGCCAATAAGGAAATCCGCCGCTGGGGCAAGCCGCCGAAATTCAAGTTTCCGCCGAAGCAGCATTTCGAGCTGGGTGAGGCGCTCGGCCAGATGGATTTCGAGACGGCGGCGAAGCTGTCGGGCAGCCGGTTCGTCGTGCTCAAGGGCGCGCTGGCGCGGATGGAGCGGGCGCTCGCCAACTTCATGCTGGACTTGCACACCAACAGCTTCGGCTATCAGGAGGTGAACCCGCCATTGCTTGTCAGAGATCCTGCTATGTTCGGGACAGGACAGCTTCCCAAATTCGAAGCGGACCTATTTTTTAGCAATAGTTATATAGAACCAGAAGTTTTTGAGCGTCATTTCAAAGCGGATGACAATATTAGCTTTATTGCTGACAATGCCTCCGACTGGGATGTTTATGTTAAGACGAAAAAAATAAGTGTTATGCGAGCGGGGGTGGAGGATGAATTTGTTTCTTCGGAAATAGAACAAAAGTTTGTATCAGTAAGTCTGAGAGAAAACTCTGCGACTTCGGTGCGTCCAATTGGGCGGCGCGCATGGCTGATACCTACAGCTGAAGTCTCGCTGACAAATTTAGTTCGTGAAAGCACTCAAGACGAGACGGTGTTTCCTCTTCGCTTTACCGCATGGACCCCGTGTTTCCGCGCTGAAGCCGGAGCGGCTGGCAAAGACACGCGCGGCATGATCCGGCTGCACCAGTTCTCCAAGGTCGAGCTGGTCTCGATCACCACGCCGGAGCAGTCGAACGAGGAGCATGAGCGCATGACCGCCTGCGCCGAGGAGGTGCTAAAGCGGCTCGGTCTCGCCTATCGCACCGTGGTGCTCTCGACCGGCGATATGGGCTTTTCGGCGCGCAAGACCTATGACATCGAGGTCTGGCTGCCCGGGCAGAACGCCTATCGTGAGATTTCGAGCTGCTCCAATTGCGGAGACTTCCAGGCGCGGCGTATCTACAAATCGGAGCGTTCCGGAGAAGGTGGACGCTACCGGCCGAAAGAGGGCAAGGATCTGCGCTTCGTGCACACGCTGAACGGCTCGGGCCTGGCGGTCGGGCGCACGCTGGTCGCGATTCTGGAAAACTACCAGCAGGAGGACGGCAGCATCCGCATTCCTGAAGCGCTGGTGCCCTATATGGGCGGGATGGAGCTCATCGAGGCCGCCGGGTGAGGTCCGCCAGGTTGACCGGGAGCGCGCCGGAAACTCCTGCGTCGTCCCGGGCGGCCGAAGGCCGGACCGGGATCCACTCGCATATCGGCAGACGCTGTGCCGGGTAGTTAAGGCGAATTGGCCCCGGCGCTAACGGCCGGGGCGACGCCGAGACGATAGAGGGACACACGAGAGCTGGCGTGAAATAAGGAGCAGAATGCGCATTCTCATCACCAATGACGACGGGATCGAAGCGCCGGGGCTCGACGTGCTGCAGCAGATCGCCTCGGAGCTGAGCGACGACGTCTGGGTGGTGGCGCCCGAGACCGATCAGAGCGGGGCGGCGCATTCGCTGACCCTGCATGAGCCGATCCGGCTGCGCAAGCTCGGCGAGCGCTCCTATGCGGTGAAGGGCACCCCGACCGACTGCGTCATCATGTGCGTGCGCCATATCCTGCACGACCAGAAGCCCGATCTGGTGCTCTCCGGCGTCAATGCCGGGCACAATATCGCCGACGACGTCACCTATTCCGGCACCATAGCGGGCGCCATCGAGGGCACGCTGCTCGGCATCCCCTCCATCGCGCTCAGCCTCGCCGTCGACTACGAGAAACGCGAGGATATCCGCTGGCAGACGCCCATGGCGCACGGATCGGGGCTCATCCGCAAGCTGATGGGCGCGGGGTGGCCGGACGGCGTGATGCTGAACGTCAACTTCCCCGATTTCGAGCCGGACGACGTGCGCGGCGTCGAAATCACGATTCAGGGCAAGCGCGATCAGGACTACCTGCGCATCGTCGATCGTATCGATGCGCGCGGCAAACCCTACTACTGGCTTGGCTTCAACCGGCAGCTTTCCCAGCCGGAAGAGGGCACGGACCTCTGGGCGCTGCGCCGGGGCCTGATCTCGGTGACGCCGCTGCATCTCAATTTGACCGATGCCGCGACTTGCCGGAAACTGAAACTCGGCCTCGGCCGTTAGGCGATTGGAGCCTGACGCCGGCTCCTTGGCAAGGGAGACGCGGCGAAAGCAGCGCTTAAAGGGATGACGACGGGCGCCGATCGCGCGGCCGAGCTGGCGAGCCATTTGCGGGAGCGCGGCATTCGCGACCCGCGGGTGCTGGATGCCGTCGCCGCGGTGCCGAGGGAGGTCTTCATCGGCGCGGATCAGTCGGCTGTCGCCTATCTCGACGTGGCTCTGCCGATCGCCTGCGGGCAGACCATCTCTCAGCCCTATGTGGTTTCCTACATGACCGAGAAGCTGGGTGTCGAGCGGGATCACGAGGTGCTCGAGATCGGCACCGGCTCGGGCTATCAGGCCGCCATCCTCGCCCGGCTCTGCCGCCATCTCTATACCATCGAGCGCCATGCCGCCTTGCATGATGCCGCCCAGCGGATCTTTGATAAGCTCGGCATTGAAAATATCACCGCCATCGTCGGCGATGGCAGCCAAGGGTGGCCCGAGCCGCGCCAGTTCGACCGCATCATCGTGACGGCCGCCGCATCCAGGCTGCCCGATGCGCTCGTCGCCCAGCTCAAGGAGGGCGGCTGCATGATCCTGCCGCTCGGAGGGCGGCTGTTACGGCAAAGGCTGGTGCTGGTCGAGAAGACCACGAAGGGCGTCACCAAAAACAACCTGCTGCCGGTGCGTTTCGTGCCGCTGGTTTCCTGACAGCTTCCATATGGCTCATCATTCGGCCGCCGCCGAACCATCCGCGCCGCCCATTATGCCATCATGTCTGCACGAAACCGGGAGCCACCAGACATGATCACCTGCTTCATTCGCTATGAGATCGATCCGACGAAGAAGGATCAGTTCATCCAATATGCGCAGAGTTGGGGAGAGGTCATTCCCCGCTGTGGCGCCGATCTGATCGGCTATTTCGCGCCGCATGAGGGCTCATCGACATTGGCCTACGGCGTCTATAACATCGAAAACCTTGCGGCCTATGAGGCGTATCGGGCGAGAGTGGCCGCTGATCCGATGGGCCAGGAAAACTACCGCTTCGCCCAGCGGGAGAAGTTTCTGCTTCGCGAGGACAGGACCTTTCTCAAGCTAGCCTCAGCTCCTCACGCGCCAAAGGTCGAGCCATGATCGCCATCATTTTCGAAGTCGAGCCGCACCCCGAATACAGGCAGAGCTATCTCGATCTCGCCGCCAGTCTGCGCCCGCTCCTGGAGCAAATCGACGGGTTCATCTCGATCGAACGCTTCCAGAGCCTGACGAATGAGAACAAGATCCTGTCGCTCTCGGTGTTCCGTGACGAGGAGGCGCTCGCAGCGTGGCGCAATCTGGCGGCACACCGCAATGCGCAAGGCAAGGGCCGGTTCAAATACTTCAAGGACTACCGTCTGCGCGTTGCCGGGGTGATCCGCGACTACGGCATGTTCGAGCGCGCCCGAGGCGCCGGCGGAAAGTCTTGCGGCTCACGGCGAATAATCGCATCAAAAAGGTTGAGATTTTAAATTTGTTTTAACCGCTTGGCTGCAAAACTCACAAGGGATGTGAGGTGCGGCCATGATTTCTCGTCAGTTTGGGTTGCGGCGCCGTGTGTTTGTTAAGCGCGTTGCGTCAATTTGTGGACTAGGTCTTCTCGTCTCGGTGAGCGGATGCAGCTCTCAGGGACTTTCTCTCAGCGACAATGGGGCGGAGCGCTATGGGACCGGCGCGACCGGATCGGTGCCGATCCCGCCCGAGCCGGTTTACGGCTATGCCGATACGCCGAGCGCGGGGCCCGTTAGTGGCGCAGGTGGCTATCACGAGGCGAGCGTTCAGCATGCGTTGCTGGCGCCGGTTCGCACAGCCTCTGGCAGCGCCGAGCCGGGCTCCTATGTCGGCGGCAGCTATGCCATGCAGCCGGTCGAGGATCATGGCGGTGCGAACAGCTCCTATCCGCCAGGCGCCGGTGCTGCTCCCGGCAAGCGCTATGCGGAGTCCGCTTATTCCAACGGCTCGTCTTACGGCTACAAGCCGCGCTACGACAGCTATAAGCCTCCCTATCGCGATGAGGGCCACGGCTCCCGCCCGCTGCCCTATGATCACGCTGGCTCGTCCGGCGACGACTACATCGTCGTTCAGGGCGATACGCTGTTCGGCATCGCTCAGCGCTTCGGGATCAGCGCGGCGCAGCTCGCCGAGCTGAACGGCCTTACCGGCTCGACGATCTATGTGGGCCAGCATCTGCGGGTGAGCGGCAGCCCGAAATATACGGCAACCAACCGCTATCGGGACGGCACGCCCTATGATGAGGGCCGATCGGACCACCATGATTACGATCAGCGGCAGGCGGACCACCGCGATTACGATCACCGGCAGGCGGACCATCACGATTACGATCAGCGGCACGCGGACCACCGCGACTACGAGTTGGCCGACGACCGCAAGGCGCCGCCGCCGGGCTATTCATCTTACCGGGATTACCGGCCGGCGCCTCGCTACGGCTATGGCCAGCAGCAGTCCTATGCAGAGCCTCACCAATATGACCGGCATGAGGATGACCGCAATGCCAGTGCTCGGCAGTCCTATGGCGATCCGCGGCCCTATCACGAGCAATCCCGTGATCGCTATGCAAGCCGGCATGACGATTCGAGAAGCGATGATCGTGAGGACAGCTATAGCCAGAGCCACAGGCATCCGAAAGGCTCCTATTCCAGCTATTCAGTTCAGCCCGGCGAGACGCTGTTCGACATCGCCCGGCGCAACGGCCTGAGCCACCGGCAGCTTGCGGAGTTCAACGACATTCCGCTGACCGCAAGGCTCTATCCGGGACAGGTGCTGCATATCCCCCGCGCCAACGGCTATGACCGTGATGGCCGGGGCCACGACGCCGACGGTCACGACGGCGGCCCTGACCGGCGTGGCTACCGTCCGGATGGCTATTCGCGCGGCACTCCGTTCTCGCAGAATGCGCCAGCGGAGAAGAATGGCGCCAACAGCCGCGAACGCCGCGTGGCTAAGGCCGATATTCGCGAGGATAGAAACGGCAAGACCATGAACGATGCCGGCAGTGCGGCGGAGGCGGAAACCACTGGAGGCGACCGCACTCAATCCCGGCCGATCCTTGCCGAGCATCGCGACCTCGGAACGCCGGATCGGTCCGGCAGCGAGACGGGAGCGAAGGAATGCGAGAGCCTGCTTGCCTCTCCAGCTCCTCGAGCGGCCAAAAACTTCCGCGAGCCGGTGGAGGGCGTGATCATCGGCAAGTTCGGCTCCAAGGAGGATGGCTCCTTCAGCGACGGCATCGATTTCTCAGTGCCGAAGGGAACGCCGGTCAAGGCCGCCGAGAACGGTGTCGTCGCCTATGCCGGCAACGAGTTGCCCGGCTTCGGCAATCTGATCCTGGTCCGCCATGCCGACGGCTTTGTCACGGCTTACGCCCACAATGACGAGATGCTCGTCCATCGCTGCGAGGTAGTGAAGCGCGGGCAGGTGATCTCCAAGGCGGGCACCACCGGCAAGGTCACCAAGCCGGAGCTGCATTTCGAACTGCGCAAGGATTCGAAGCCGATCGATCCGGAGGGCTACTTCTCGCGGTCGTGACTCCCCCGGTCCTGACCCGATCGCCTCGGCGGCAATCCCCCCTGCCGCCGAGGCTTTTCGTTGCTGCGCCTCAAAACAGCTGCTTGCCCTCGCGCCCGGCAAGATCCTGGATGAACTGCCAAGCGACGCGGCCGGAGCGGCCCCCGCGCGACATCGACCATTGCAGCGCTTCGGCGTCGAGCGCCGCGCGGTCGATGGTGAGCCCGAAATGATCGGCGTAGCCGTGCACCATGGCCAGGAAATCGGCCTGAGAGCAGTTATGGAAGCCAATCCAGAGACCGAAACGGTCGGAGAGCGAGACCTTTTCCTCCACGGCTTCCGACGGGCTGATCGCGGTCGAGCGCTCGTTCTCCATCATCTCGCGCGGCATGAGATGCCGCCGGTTCGAGGTGGCGTAGAAGATGACATTCTCCGGGCGTCCCTCGATGCCGCCTTCGAGAACCGCTTTCAGCGATTTGTAGGAGGTATCGTCCGCGTCGAAGGAAAGATCGTCGCAGAAGACGATGAAACGGTGCGGCGTGCGTCTTATATGTGTGAGACAGGCGGGGAGGCTGGCAATATCCTCCCGGTGGATTTCGACGAGCTTCAGGCAGTCATCTGCTCCCTCGCCTATGCGTTTTTCCAGAACGGCGGCGTGGATCGCTTTGACGAGCGAGCTTTTGCCCATGCCCCGCGCGCCCCAGAGCAGGGCGTTGTTCGCCGGCAGGCCGCGTGCGAAGCGGTCGGTATTGGCGAGCAAAGTGTCGCGCATGGACTCGACCGATTTCAGAAGCTCGATCGGCACGCGATTGACCTTGGCGACCGGCAGAAAGCGCTCCTGCTCCGACTGCCAGATGAAAGCGTCGGCGGCGGAGAAATCCGGCGCCGCGGGCGGAGGCGGCGCAAGCCGTTCGAGCGCGCCGGCGATCCGCTCCAGGACCGCCTGGGTCTTGGGATCGCTGGAGAGAATTGCATTGGCCAGATGAGGATCACGGGCTGACATCGGACATTCCAGGATTGATTGCGATATAATATGGCGCGCCGAGAGGACCAATCCATGCGCCATTCGTCAAGTGCGGTAAGCGGAAACCGCATTCTGCACTGGCGGGAAGGCGGATCTCGCGCTATGGAGAGGCAACGTCTGCCGCCAGAGTTGGCCGTTGCATCGCCCGGCAACGCCATTATATTCGCCGAAAATCCGACCGTTCCGCTGGGCATGCGCCGGACGGACGCGCCGTTTCCAAGGAGGTAGTGTAGCCATGTTCATTACGGAAGCCTACGCACAGGCGGCGACGGGCCCCGGCGGTGGCTCGTTCATCGTGCAATTGCTGCCGTTCGTTCTGATCCTGGCGATTATGTACTTCCTGATCATTCGGCCGCAGCAGAACAAGCTCAAGCAGCATCGCGATATGATCGCCTCGATCCGCCGGGGTGACACCGTTGTTACAGCTGGCGGCATGGTTGGCAAGGTCACGAAGGTGATCGGCGATACCGAACTCCAGGTCGAACTTGCCGAAGGCGTACGTGTTCGAGTCGTTAGAAGCACCATCGCCGAGGTGCGCACGCGCGGCGATGTCCGCGAAGCCGAGGCGCGTCGGGCCCGGGCTCGCCAGGATAGCGAAGACGAGCCCGAAGACGAGGCTGACGCCTCCGCGCCGAACGCCAAGGCGGCCAATGCCAATCGGGCTGGCGCCGACGCCGGGAGTGCCGCGGACAAAGACGTCTGATCCGCTTGGATTCAAACAAGAATAACCTCGTCGCGAAGGCTGGGTTTCATGCTCTATTTTGACCGTTGGAAAGCAGTTGCGATCATAGCCATCTCACTGGCCGCAATTCTGTTTTCGATCCCGAATTTGTTCACCGCCAACCAGCTTCACGGGCTCCCTAGCTGGATGCAGATGCGCATGCCGCTCGGCCTCGATCTGCAAGGCGGCTCGCATCTGCTGTTGCAGATGAACGCCAAGGAGCTTCAGGACGACTGGCTGGAATCGATCAGCGGCGATGTGCGCCAGGCGCTGCGCGAAGCGCGGATCGGCTATTCCGGTCTCGGCAAGGCCGGCAACAGCGTACGGGTGACGATCCGTAAGTCCGACGATGTCGATGCCGCGCTGACCAAGCTGAAGGCGCTCGCCCGGCCGGTTTCCGGCAATCTTCTGAGCCGCTCGGTGGAGGACCTCGATATCCAGCGCGGCGAAGGAAATGTGATCCGCATCCACCCGACCGAAGCGGCGATGAACGAGCGCATCGGTGCCGCGGTCGGCTCCGCAATCGAAACCATTCGCCGCCGCGTCGACGCTCTCGGCACCACCGAGCCGACCATTCAGCGCCAGGGACAGGACCGGATCCTGCTTCAGGTGCCCGGTTTCAACGATCCCACGCAACTTAAGGAGCTCGTCGGCAAGACCGCCAAGCTGACCTTCCATCTCGTCGATCTGTCGATGCCCGTCGCGGAGGCCCAGGCCGGAAACCCGCCGCCCGGATCGGCGATCTATCAGTCTCAGAACCCGAACGATCCCGCCTATCTCCTGCAGAAGCACTCGATCGTTAGTGGCGAGGACCTCGTCGACGCCAAGCCGGGGTTCGATCAGCGCACCAACGAGCCGATCGTTTCTTTCAGGTTCAATACTTCGGGTGCACAGCGCTTTGGCCGGGTGACGCAGGAAAATGTCGGAAAGCCGTTCGCCATCGTTCTCGATGACAAGGTGATTTCCGCGCCGGTCATACGCGAGCCGATTTTGGGTGGCGCTGGACAGATTTCGGGCCATTTCAGCGTCGAAGAAGCGAACAATCTTGCAATCCTGCTTCGCTCAGGCGCGCTCCCGGCTTCGCTTCAGGTAATCGAGGAGCGCTCGGTCGGCGCGAGCCTCGGCGCCGATTCGATCGAGGCCGGCAAGATCGCTGCGGTGATCTCCTTCTTCGCGGTCGTCGCCGTCATGGTCGCCGGATACGGCTTGTTCGGTATTTTTGCCATTGTGGCGCTATTGGTGAATATCGCGCTCATCGTCGCCTCGCTGTCTATCCTGCAGGCGACTCTCACACTCCCGGGCATTGCCGGTATCGCTTTGACCATGGGCGTTGCGGTCGACTCTAACGTGCTCATCTATGAACGAATACGTGAGGAGCTGAGATCAGGCAAATCCACGATTCTGGCTGTCGAAGCCGGTTTCTCGCGGGCTTATGCGACCATCATAGACTCCAATCTGACCGGTCTTCTCGGCGGCATCATCCTGTTCTGGCTCGGCGTCGGGCCGGTGCGCGGATTCGCCGTGACGCTCTGCATCGGCATTCTGGCGTCGATGTTCACCGCCATCACGCTCACGCGCCTGCTGATCGCCGAGTGGCTGCGCTGGGCGCGCCCGCAAACCGTTCCAATTTGAGGCCCGCGCCATGGCGTTCTCTTTCAAGCCGATCGAGCTTATTCCGCAGAACACGAAGATCCCCTTCGTGTCGTTCTTCCGCCTCTGCATGGCGTCGTCGGCAGCGCTTTTCATCACGACCATCGTGCTCCTGGCGACGGTCGGGCTCAATTACGGCATCGATTTCCGCGGCGGCACTCTGATCGAGATTCAGACCTCCAACGGTCCGGCCGACATCAGCGAGATCCGCTCCAAGCTCGGCGATCTCGGGCTCGGCGAGATCCAGATCCAGGAGTTCGGCGCGCCGAATGAGGTGATGATCCGCGTCGCCGAGCAGCCAGGAGGAGACCAAGCCCAGCAGCAGGCCGTCGCGAAGATCGATCAGGCGCTGGGGAAGGGCGTCGATATCCGTCGCACCGAGGTGGTCGGCGGCACGGTATCCGGCGAACTGGTCCAGAAAGCGCTCATAGCTGTCGTGCTGACCTGCGTCGGCATATTTATCTATGTCTGGTTCCGCTTCGAGTGGCAGTTTGCGCTCGGCGCGGTGGTCGCGCTCTTTCACGACGTTTTTCTGACCGTCGGCATCTTCTCTGCCCTGCAGCTGGACTTCGACCTGACCATTGTTGCCGCGCTGCTGACGATCCTCGGCTACTCGATCAACGACACAGTGGTGATTTTCGACCGGATCCGCGAAAATCTGCGTAAGTACAAGAAAAAGCCGCTCACCGAACTGGTGGATCTATCGATCAACGAGACGCTGTCCCGGACCGTGATGACGACGGGCACCACTTTCGTGGCCCTGCTCGCGCTCTATATCTTCGGCGGCGAGGTGATTCGCGGTTTTACCTTCGCCATGCTGTTCGGCATCCTGATCGGAACCTATTCCTCCGTGTTCATCGCCTCACCGTTCCTCATCCTGTTCGGTGTCAAGCGTGACTGGAGCGGCGTGAAGGCGCCCTCGCCGGGTGCTGCGCGGCGCACAGCCGATCTCTGATGTTATGGAGCTGCCGCCGCCGTTGCTGACCGGCCGGCCGCCCATCTCCGGTTATGGGCGTGGCCGTTTCCGGCTCGGCGGCATCGAGCATTCGGGCTCGCTTCTGATCCTTCCCGGAGGCGTCTATCCCTGGCCGGTCTCGGACGCCTCTGCCGTTTCCGAAGACATGCTGAGCCCGGTGCTCACCGAGGGGGCGCCACTCAGCTTTCTTCTGCTTGGCACGGGAGCCGCGCAGATCTTTCCCGACCGGCCGCTGCGGAAAGCCTTTGCTGCGGCGGGCCTTGGGCTCGAGCCGATGGATACGGGCGCGGCCTGCCGGACGTACAACGTTCTGCTGGCGGAGGAGCGGGTCTTCGCGGCCGCGTTGGTCGCTCTGTCCTGAGGGCCGACTGAAGAGCAGGGGCTGAGACGTGGCGCAGCGGCAGCAGCAGCAAGATGCGAGCGCGGCCTATGTCCGCGACCTGGTCAGCAGTGGCGACCAGGACCGCTATTGGTCGGCGCTCCTCGCCCCCGAGTCGCCCCGCCGGCATCTCCTGGCCCTCTACGCCTTCAACATTGAGCTTGCCCGCATCCCGGAGCAGGTGCGGGAGCCGCAGCTCGGGGAGATCCGTCTGCAATGGTGGCGCGAGGCGCTGATCGCGGCGCTCGCCGGTGAGACGGCCAGTCATCCGGTTCTGATCGAACTGGCGCCCGCGGTTTTGGAGCACGCGCTGCCACAGGATGCGCTGCAAGGTATGATCGATGCGCGCAGCTTCGACATTCATGATGAGCTGATGCCGGATCTTGCCGCTCTTGAGAGCTATTTGGCGGCAACAGCCGGCGCGGTCTTTGGCCTTGGCGCGCGGATCCTGGGAGCGAACGGCGCGGATCAAGCAGGCGCTGAAGCAGCGGCCGCCCATGGGTTGACCGGTCTGATGCGCGCCTTACCCTTGCACGCCTCCCGGGGGAAACTCTTCCTACCACAAGATCTTCTCGCGAGACACGGGCTGCACCCTGACACCCTCCTGCGTGGCGAGGGCAATGAGGATCTGCGCGCCGCGCTTCGGGAGATGCGTAGATGCGCGTCTGAGGCGCTGACCCGGTTCCGGCAAGCCGTTGCTTCGCTTCCGCGCCAAGCTCTGCCGGCCTTCCTGCCTCTCGCTTTGGTCGAGCCCTATCTAAAAAAAATGGGCGGCCCAATGCACCATCCGCTGCGCGACATTGCTCAGCTCAATCCGCTGATGCGTTATGCGCTGATCTGGCGGGCGTTCCTGCGCGGCAGAATTTAGCCGCCTATGCCTTTTCCTGAAGCCGGACTTCAGGCCGTTTTGCGGAGCGGCGGCGTGCCGAGCCAGCGATCGAGATCGGCGAGCGCGCGTAGCGACACCGCCCGCTTTCGCGCCGCGCTCTTCTCCTTGCCTCTCAGACGTCTGCCCCCTTCCTCGCGCGGCTGATCGATCGGCGGGAACAGGCCGAAATTGATGTTCATCGGCTGGAAGCTTCGGCTTCCCGCTTCATCATCAGCCAGATGCCCGCCCGTAATATGGGCAACAAGCGCGCCGAGCGCTGTCGTCGGCGGAGGCGGCTTAAGCACATGCCCCAGCCGCTCGGCCGCGGCCAGCCGTCCGGTCACCAGCCCGATGGCGGCCGATTCGACGTAACCTTCGACGCCCGTCACCTGCCCGGCAAAGCGCAGCCGTGGCATGGCCTTCAGGCGAAGCTGGCGATCGAGCAGCTTCGGGCTGTTGAGAAAGGTGTTGCGGTGAATGCCGCCCAGCCGCGCGAATTCGGCCTTTTCGAGGCCAGGGATCATCCGGAAAATCCGCGACTGCTCGCCATATTTCAGCTTGGTCTGAAAACCGACCATGTTCCAGAGCGTGCCGAGGGCATTGTCCTGGCGAAGCTGGACGATGGCATAGGGCCGCTCGGGCTTATGCGGATTAGAGAGTCCGACCGGCTTCATCGGCCCGAAGCGCAGCGTCTCCGGCCCGCGCTCGGCCATGACCTCGATCGGAAGGCAGCCTTCGAAATAGGGCGTCGCCTTCTCCCAGTCGTGAAATTCCGTTTTCTCCGCAGCGAGCAAAGCCTCGATGAAAGCGGCGTATTGGTCGCGATTCATCGGGCAGTTAATGTAGTCCGCGCCCGTGCCGCCGGGCCCCGCCTTCTCGTAGCGGGACTGCATCCAGCAGACGCTCATATCGATGCTGTCGCGATGCACGATCGGCGCGATGGCGTCGAAAAAGGCAAGCGACTCCTCGCCGGTGAGCGACTGGATAGCCGCGCCGAGGGCAGGGGAGGTGAGCGGGCCGGTCGCCACGATGATGCTGTCCCAATCCTGAGGCGGCAGTCCGGCGACCTCGCCGCGTTCGATGCTGATGAGCGGGTGATTTTCGAGACGCTCCGTCACCGCAGCCGAAAAGCCCTCGCGGTCGACCGCGAGGGCGCCGCCGGCCGGCAGCTTATGCGCGTCTCCGGCCGCCATGATCAAAGAGCCGCAGCGGCGCATCTCCTCATGCAGCAGCCCGACGGCGTTGCTCTCCCAATCATCGGAGCGGAAGGAATTGGAGCAGACCAGCTCGGCGAAGCCGCCGGTATTATGCGCGTCGGTCATCCGCGCCGGCCGCATCTCGTGCAGCACCGCGGGAACGCCGGCTTCGCCGATCTGCCAAGCGGCTTCGGAGCCGGCGAGGCCGCCGCCGATCACATGAACGTGTTTTGTTGTTGCCATGACGCGACAAACTAAGTGAAAAGCCGCGCCGCCTCAATGCCTCGCTTCTCAGCTCTGACGCAAAGGTGGTATAGGACACGGATCGGGGCAATTCATTTGGACGGGGCGATGAGAAAAGCCTGTATTCTCGTGTCCTTATCGGCACTAGCCGGTCTTTCCGCATGCACATTCGACCGCGACGGGCCGCCTGCTAACCATTATCAGGAATTCAACACCCGCGCGCCGGATGGGAACACGGTCTATGTCTGTCATGCCTATGGCTGCCAGATGCAGACACCGGTGCGGTTCGGGCCCGAGCAGATCAAGCAGATCGCCGAGCTGATGCGCAAGACCAAGCGGGCCGATACTCCCTTCGAGGAGCGGCGCGCCATGGCTTACGCGATCGGCTGGATGGAGCGCTATACGGGCAATATCGTCGGCACCAAGGACGACCGTGCCGGCATGGAATTCAACGGATCGGGCGACCCGACACAGCAGGACTGCGTCGATGAGGCGACCAACACCACAAGCTACCTTCTGATCCTCCAAAGAAACGGCCTCCTCCACCATCACACGGTCGGCCGGCCGTTCTCGAAGGGCAATATCCTGCTCGGCGTTTCGCACTGGCCGCATTGGACGGCTGTGCTGTGGGAGAACGACAACCACCAGAAATGGGCGGTCGACAGCTGGATCTACGCTAACGGCGAGAACCCTGTCGTGGTCGAGGCCGAGAAGTGGTACACGCACGATCTCGACACGATGCCGAAGCCGGCCGGGTGAGGGGGCTTTGCGCGCGGACTGACATCCAAGCGCGCTGGTTCTGTTTCATAGCAGCCGCCGGCGGCGCTCGGTTCAGAGCGCCGGCAGGACAGCTTCGATCTCCTTACGGCGCGGCTCGAGGAAGTCCGGCAGCTTCAGAGAGCGGCCAAGTCCGCCCGCGGCCTCATCGACAGCGAAGCCAGGATCGTCGGTGGCGATCTCGAACAGCACGCCTCCCGGCTCGCGGAAATAGACCGAGCGGAAATAGTTGCGATCGATCTGCGCCGTCGTGCTGAGCCGGTGGTTGCGCGACAGCTTTTCGACCATCTCCGCCTGCGCCTCATCGCTCCCAGCGCGGAAGGCGATGTGATGGACGGAACCGGCGCCCATGCGCGCGGGCAGGAACTCGCCGGCCGCGCGGATATCGATGATGCCGCCGATGCCGTTCCCGGCCGCCTTGAAGCGCGTCACCGCGCCATCGCGCTCGGCCTCGTCGAAGCCGAGAACATCGGTCAGGACGGCGCCCGTCGGGTCCGCTTCGTTCAGAAGCAGGCTCACACCGTGAAATCCGCGGATCGCATGCTGCGCCGGGATCTCGCCGGCGCTCCAGCCGGGCTCGCTCTCGATGCCAGCGACGCCGACGAGGGCCAGCCTCATTCCGTCCGCATCCTTGAAGGCGAGGACTGGGTCGCCGAAGCGCTTGCTAACCGTGTCATGTGCGACGCCCTTCTCGATGAGGCGGTGCGTCCAATAACCGATCGCGCCCTCGGGAACGCGAAACATGGTCTCCTGTGCGTCACCGACGCCGAGCCGGCCCGGCGCGACGTGGGCCCAGGGAAAGAATGTCAGGATGGTGCCCGGCTGGCCTGCCTCATCGCCGTAATAGAGGTGATAGGTGCCGGGATCGTCGAAATTCACGGTCTTCTTGACCAGCCGCAGTCCGAGCGTGCGGGTATAGAAATCGAGGTTGCGCACCGCCGAGCCGGCGATCGCGGTCACATGATGAATGCCGTATTGAGCCATGACTTGCCTCCTTTCATGAATGCGAGGCTATGCGTGTCTGTTGCCATTCAAATAGGTTTGGCTGCGCGCCGCGCAATTGCAACTTTATTGCATGAGAGCAACAAGATCATTGCGGCAGCGCCGGTTGAATTGCATAAATGAAGACAGCATTCTCGATCCAGCAGACCTCGAAGACAGAGAATACCCATGACCGACAACCGCCTCGCCCCGTACGGTGCATTCACCTTGCGCATCGCGCTCGGAACCATGTTCATTGCCCATTCCTGGCGGGGCCTTCGCTTTGACCGGGCAGGTGGGCAGGGATAGGCTCGCCGCGAACGCGGTCGGGCAAGCGGCCTGAGGACCGGCCGGAGATTTTCAAGGCGCCGGCGTTTTACGGAGCGGCCGGCGCATCACATTTCTTGAGGGCCTGATGGCGGACGCGAGCGCTCTCTCCTGGGACGATTTTCGGCTGGTCAAGACCATCGCCGAAGCCCGCAGTCTGCCCGCCGCCGCCTCGCGCCTCGGCGTCAATCACTCGACGGTGTTCCGCAGGTTGAGACAGATCGAGGAAACCCTCGGCGTTGCGCTCTTCGAGAAGCACCGCACCGGCTACACGCTCACGGCAGCGGGGGAGGAGGTCGCGACGCTTGCGGCGCGTATGGATGACGACATCGCCGCGATTGCCCGCAGGCTTGCTGGGCGCTTTACGGCCTCGCCAGTGATCATCCCGGCGCGACGCCTGTCGAAATGGTGGATGTTCTGACGGGCAATTGGGTCTCGCTCAGTGAGCAGATGGGTGCGTCAAAGCTGGTGAAATGGGTGACGGCGCATATCCCGCCGGAGCGCGTCGTTTATAAGCTGAATACGGTGCTCGGCCTGACGGAGGCCGTCGAAGCCGGCATCGGCATCGGCTATCTGCCCTGTTTCATCGCTGACGCCAGGCCGGCGCTGAAGCGTCTGGCGCCGCCAAACGCGGATTACGCCACCGATCTCTGGCTGCTGACGCACCCCGATCTGCGTCATTCGCCGCGCGTACGAGCGTTTCTCGACTATCTCGCCGCCGAGATCGCCAAGCATAAGAAATTTATCGAAGGAGCGGCGGCCTAAGTCGCGCCGCGCGCTTACGGCAGCGGCAACGCTTCGAGCTCGCGCAAGGATTTGCCGGACGTCGCGTCGACCTCCAGCAATTTGACGCGGTGCCCCCAAAGCTGCGCGAGATGCTGGAGCGTGCGATCGCAATCCTGCTTGGTGAGCAGCCGCCCGTCACGGACGTAGTGGGTCAAAGTGAGCCGACGCGTGCCGCTGAGATCGGCGTCGGTGATGCGGATGTCCGGGTCCTGCACGCTGGCGTCGTAGTAGCGGGCAAGCGTCCGCCGGACCTCGCGGTAGCCGGTCTCATTATGGATGGCTGTCACTTCGACCTCTGGCTCATCCAATTCGTCATGCAGCGCGAAGAGCCGGAAATCGCGGATCACCGTCGGGCTGAGAAACTGCAGAATAAAGCTTTCGTCGCGGTAATCGGCCCAGGCCGCTTTGAGCGTGCCCATGGCGTCGCCATTGCCGGCAAAATCCGGGAACCAGTCCTTGTCCTCCTTGGTCGGATCTTCGCAGATCCGCTGAATGTCACGCATCATGGTGAAGCCGAGCGCATAGGGGTTGATGCCATTGAAGCGCTTGTCGTCGAAGCCGGGCTGCATCACCACCGAGGAATGCAAATGCAGTGCCTCGAGCAGCGAGCCCTCCGTCAGCAGGCCGCGCTCATAGAGGCGATTGAGGATCTCGTAGTGGACGAAGGTGGCACAGCCCTCGTTCATCATCTTGGTCTGGCGCTGCGGATAGAAATATTGCGACAGCACGCGGACGATGCGAATCAGCTCGCGCTGCCAATCTTTCAGACGGGGTGCATGTTTTTCGAGGAAATAAAGGACATTTTCCTCTGGCAGGCCCAGACCTTCGGTTTCCGAGCCGTTCTGAGGGGCGACGTTTTCGCGCTCCTTCGCAGGATCGCCAAACTTCGGCAGCGTCCGCCAGAGGTCATCATAGGTCGCCTCTTCATGCGCCTTGCGCCGCTTCCGGCGCTGCTCGACGCGCGCCGATTTTGACGAGACGGGGACCTTGGGCTGGCGGCTGACGCCCTGGCGCATCAACGCATGCGCAGCGTCGAGGATGGTCTCGACGGCCTCAACTCCATGGCGCTCCTCGCACTCCTTCACATATTCCTTGGCGAAGGCGAGATAATCCAAAATAGTATCGGCGTTGGTCCACTGCCGGAACAGGTAATTGTTCTTGAAAAAGTGGTTGTGGCCGAAAGCGGCATGCGCCATCACCAGCGCCTGCATGATGGCGGAGTTTTCCTCCATCACATAGCTGATGCAGGGATTGGAGTTGATGACCAGCTCATAGGCGAGCGAGCGCATGCCGCGCTTATAGCCGATGGCCTCATGGGCAAAGCGTTTGCCGAAGGACCAGTGGCGGTACATCAGCGGCATGCCGATCGACGTGTAGGCATCGAGCATCTGCTCGGCGGTGATCACCTCGATCTGATTGGGATAAACATCGAGCTTCAGGTCGCGATGGGCGACCTTTTCGATCTCGTCATAGGCCCGCCGTAATATATCGAAGTTCCATTCAGCCCCGTCGAAGATTGGTTTCGCCTGCCTTGCCCTTCGTCGTTTCGGTTTCGGCGTCATTTCCATTCAGGGCCTTTCCGGATCGGAAAACAGATCGTGGAAGACAGGGTAAATATCGCCCGGCGAGGAAACATGGCGCATGGCGAAATGCCGGTGCTTGCCCATTAGCGGCGAGAAGCCGGCCCAGATGATGCTTTCGCTGATATGAGTGCCGACCTCGATATAGGCGAAATACTGGCAGAGCGGCAGAATGTCCTCATCGAGCATATCAATGCAGCGCGCCATATCACCGAGATCGTTGGCGCCATCCGAGGCCTGGGCGGCATAGATGTTCCATTCGTCGGCCGGATAGCGTTCGGCGACGATCTTGCGCATCTCCTCGAAGGCGCTGGAAATCACCGTACCGCCGGTTTCGGTCGAGCGGAAGAAAGTCTCTTCGTCGACTTCGCTGGCGACGCTCGTATGCCGGATGAAGACCACATCGACGTCGCGATAATGCCGCGACAGGAAGATGTGCAGCAGCATGAAGAACCGCTTGGCGAGGTCCTTCAGCGACTGGGTCATCGAGGCGGAGGTGTCCATCAGGCAGAACATCACCGCCTGGGTGATCGGCTTCGGCAGCCGCTCGTAGCGGTTATATTTCAGGTCGAACGGATCGATGAAGGCGACAGTCTTGCGCAGATGCTTGAGGCGGGCGATGCGCGCCCGCAATTGCATGATCTTGACCTCATCCGGCTTTACTTCGGCTTCGGCGACCTCCAGCGCGGCTTCGACCTCGGCGATCTCCTCCAGGCTCGGCCGGCGCAATGCGATCCGGCGCGCGATGCTGTTGCGCATCGTGCGGATGCGGTTGAGCTTGGCCGGCGAGCCGTCTGTGGTGAAGCCGGCGCGCACCGGCGTCGGCGATCGCACGTCCTTCAGCTTGGTCTTGACCAGATTGGGAAGCTTCAAATCCTCGAAGAACAGGTCGAGGAACTCTTCCTTGCTAAGCGTGAAGACGAAGTCGTCGTCACCATAGCCGTCGGGCGAGCCATGCGGTCCGCCTCCGCCAGCTCCCTCCGGAGGTTTCGGGATGGTGTCGCCGACGACATAGTCCTTGTTGCCGGGCAGAACAAAATCGCGCGCGCCGTCCCGGCCGAGGCTGAAGGAAGGCTCATGCAGGCTCTTGGAGCGGATGCGGATGTTCTCGCCGCCCTCGGCCTCCGAGACCTTCCGCTTCTTGAGCGCCTCGTTCACCGCATTGCGGATATCGTCTCTGGCACGGCGAATAAAGCGCTGTCTGTTGCCGAGGCTCTTCTCCTTGGGGTTCAGACGGCGGTCGATAATGTACATTCGCTCGCTGAGGCTCTCTTAACCGGATTTCTTGACCCGCATGTACCAGTCGACCAGTCGCCGGACCTGACGCGGCGTATATTTACGCGCCACCATGCGCTCGACGAACTCATTGTGCTTCTTCTCAGTCTCGCCGTCCTTCTTGGCGCCGAAACTGATGACCGGCAGCAGATCCTCGACCTGACTGAACATGCGCCGCTCGATTACATCACGGATCTTCTCATAAGAGGTCCATGACGGGTTCTTGCCGGAGTTGCGCGCTCTCGCCCGCAGTGAGAACTTCACCACCTCGTAGCGGAAGTCCTTCGGATTGGCGATGCCGGCCGGCTTCTCGATCTTCGACAGCTCCTTGTCGAGCAGGGAACGGTCCATGAGCTGGCCGGTGTCCGGATCCTTGAAGTCCTGATCCTCGATCCAAGCGTCGGCGTAAGCCACATAGCGGTCGAACAGATTCTGCCCGTATTCGTGATAGGATTCGAGATAGGCCTTCTGAATCTCGTTGCCGATGAACTCCGCATAACGCGGCGCCAGCTCTTCCTTGATAAACTCCAGGTAGCGGTCCTCGGTTTCCTCGGGCAACTGCTCGCGGCGGATCGCCTGTTCCAGCACATACATCAGGTGGACCGGGTCGGCGGCGACTTCCTGCGTATCGAAATTGAAGGTCTCCGACAGCACCTTATAGGCGAACCGCGTCGACGCCCCGTCCATGCCTTCGGTCACCCCGGCCGCATCGCGGTATTCCTGCACCGTCTTGGCGTGCGGGTCGGTGTCTTTCAGGCTTTCGCCATCATAGACGCGCAACTTGGAGTAGAGATTGGAGTTTTCGTGCTCTTTGAGGCGCGTCAGAACCGAAAACTTCGCCAGCATTTCCAGCGTACCAGGCGCGCAAGGCGAGTCGACCAGTTCACTCCGCGACAACAGCTTCTCGTAGATCTTCTTCTCTTCCGTCACCCGCAGGCAATAGGGCACCTGCACTACGCAAATACGGTCGAGAAAAGCTTCGTTGTTGCGGTTGGAGCGGAAGGCGCGCCATTCGGACTCGTTCGAGTGCGCGATGATGATTCCCTGATAGGGGATCGAGCCGACATTCTCGGTGCCGACATAGCTGCCTTCCTGAGTCGCGGTCAGCAGCGGGTGCAGCATCTTGAGGGGGGCCTTGAACATCTCGACGAATTCGAGCAGACCCTGCGTCGTCCTGTTGAGCCCTCCACTATAGGAGTAGGCGTCCGCATCATTCTGGCCGAAGAACTCCAGCTTTCGGATATCGACCTTGCCGACGAGCGCGGAGACGTCCTGGTTATTTTCGTCACCCGGCTCGGTCTTGGCCACGCAGACCTGGCGCAGGCGCGAGGGGTAGACTTTGACAACGGAGAATTTAGAGATATCGCCGCCGAACTCGTCGAGCCGCTTGATCGCCCAGGGCGACATATGACCGTTAAGCTTGCGCGGCGGGATGCCGTATTTGTCCTCGAGAACGTTCGCCATCGAATTGGGATCGAACAGGCCCAGCGGGCTCTCGAAGACCGGGCTGACCTCATCCCCGGCTTTGAGAACGTAGACCGGGCAGCGCTCCATCAGCTCTTTCAAACGCTCGGCAAGCGAGGATTTACCGCCGCCGACGGGACCGAGCAGGTAAAGGATCTGCTTGCGCTCCTCGAGCCCTTGAGCGGCATGCCGGAAGTAGCTGACGATCCGCTCGATGGTGTCTTCCAGTCCATAGAATTCCTTAAACGACGGATAGACTTTGATGGTCCGGTTCATAAAGATCCGGCCCATTCGCTCGTCTGCCGCAGTGTCTATGATTTTCGGGTCGCCGATTGCTGTTAGCATTCTCTCAGCGGCCGAAGCGTAGAGCATTAGATCTTCCCGGCAACTTTCCAGGAACTGCTTGAGATCCATCTGGCTCTGCTTTTGCCGACCGTAGCTTTCCGCATACAGGTCGAAAATTTCGTCAGCGGGCTTCATTCCACCACTCGATTGTTGAGAGATGCGGTCGATAGGGGAACCACTCTCCCTTCGAATTGCTCCCAAAATCCTCCCTGGCTTTTATATAGGCGCGTATTTTTAAGATTGTACGCCATTTGCGCTTCACAAGCGAACCCTCATCTCGGGGCAAAAGCCAACTCTGTCAGGCTTCGAACAATGGCGAGCGGCACGTCTCACTCGCGGCACAGCCTTACTTAAAGGCTGATCTTTTGGCCTGAACCCGACCTGAACAATCAGCGGCCTTTCCCTCAGTTTGTGCCAGTCGCACCGAGCCGTCAATTGCCGCGTCGCCACATGGGGATGACCGCAGGCTTGACGTAGCCCGAAAGCGTCGACCCTCGATCGGATAACACGCATTTGCGGCGGTCGTTCAGACCACATCCCGATCATAACGATCTTTTTCCTGCTGCGTACGGCACCGGCGTCCCGCTGCGGGTCACGGCTTATCTGCTGCTTTTAGGACACAGCTAGCTTGGCGCTTAAGCTCTCGGCGCGTTCCTCATGAGTCACGACGTTCCGCATCGCCTCATGGCCCGGCATCACATTGCTCTGGATCTCGGCCTGGACCACGTAAAGCGGTCGGCTTTTGATTTCGCTGCGGATCTGCGCCAGATACTGGCACAC
The DNA here is from genome assembly GCA_963798805.1 of uncultured Alphaproteobacteria bacterium. GTDB lineage: Bacteria > Pseudomonadota > Alphaproteobacteria > Rhizobiales > Rhodomicrobiaceae > CAVZCK01. The sequence goes on along the minus strand of CAWCVC010000002.1, from coordinate 955,993 downwards.
CATGGCCAGCACGAAAAATATCACGCCGAACATCACGGAGTTGAACATATTGGTGGAGGCCCAGCCGGGTACGACGTGGATCCACAGTAATCGGACGGCGATGACATAAAAAATGAACAGGAAGTCGGCCACGCTCATGAGCGCCGAGAGCATCGCCGCAATCCGAAGCGGCCTGTCGGAGTTCGACACGATCATATGTCCGGCGTCCGCGAGCAGTGGAAGCACGGGTCGCCTGCGCGGCCGCTGCCGCCGGCTCACCAGCTCGTAAGGCACCTTGGTGACGGCAAAGCCGGCATACATGGCGAGCACGCGAACGTAGCGAAAACTGTCCTTGATCTTGAGCAACGCATTGAGGGCCGTCCGGGTCAGGCCGATGAGATGCGTGGCGCCGTAGACCTGCGTGCGCTCCAGGAAGATCTTGCATATGGTGAAGTAGACAAGATAGGCCGCCCGGTAGATGAGCGTCCGGTTCACGCGTCCGGTTTTCACACCGATGACGACGCCATCGGTCTCGCTCGCCTTTTCGGCAAAATGCGGGATGAGCGAAGGTGGATCGGTCGCCGGGTTGAGCACGACGATGATGTCCCCGATGGCCTGTTCGAGCCCGCAGGCGATCGCCGCTTCGAAGCCGAACGGCCGCGTCAGCCGGAAATAGCGGAAATTCTGGATTTCCCGCCTGGCTCGCGCGAAGAACGAGCGCGTGCCGTCCACCGAGCCGTCGTCGACGAAGATCAACTCGTAATTGCCGAAATGACTTCTGCATGACCTCGTCGATCTCGCCGGCGAAGTCCGGGAGAATGTCGCAATCATTCTCGAGCGGAATGATGACGGAAACGAGAAGGTCGTGTCTCATCCTGCCAAGGCCGGAGTGAAGGCGGGCTGGCGTCCAAGCACGCCCGCAAAGAGATCGTCGAGATCGTAGATATTGTCGATCTTGCCGCCCAGCAGCGAGATCACGTTGGGCAGACCGGGATCGCGCTTGAACAGAATCGGCCGGCTATCATTGGCATCGCTTTGCGGCAGGATGGTCTTGACCTCCCAGAGCAACTCCACATGGCGGGCATCGCGCAGCGCCGGCAGATAGCGCGCCGCATCACGCCACATCCGGTCGAAGCGCGAGGCGAGCGGAAAGGAGGGCTCATGGCGGCTTTCCCGAGCATCGCCAGGATCGTCCGACCAGCCATAATGCGGCGTGTAGCTCACATGGCTGAGCGATGCCAGGCCGCATGCCGGAAACGGCATCATCGAGAAGAACGGACCGCACATTACGGTGACGCTGAGATGGTCGAGGGCCGGTGGCGGCGCGATCAGCGCCATTTCGGTCGCCTCATGACGTAGCCGGATGGTCTGGAGGCCACTCCGGGCGAGCACCTCGTTCAGCTTGGAATAGGTGCAATTATAGACGAAGTAGCCCCTCAGAGAATGTCTCAGCCCGGATGGCCGGTGTCTCAGCTCGACCTCCGTGTTGTCGGAAGCGTGCCCGCTGCCGGCGGCGGCGATCGCCACCGCCTCGGTTTCGAAGAACACCCTGATGCCGCTCGCCTCGATACGCTCGCGCAGAGATCGGCGCAGTCGGTCGGCGTCGAAGACATATTCGGTGACGGCGTAGACGGCCTCGATGAGATCGTCGTCGAAGAGCGCCCGCACGCGGTGCGGCGCCGGCTTCAGATCCGCGCTGATGCGCCGGCAGAACTGTTCGAACTGGCTGGGCGTGACGTTCGATCGCCGCCGCGCGATGGCATAATACTGCTCAAAATCGGAGAAAATGCTGTCCCCGAACTCGGCAAGGAAGCGCGGTGCGTTCACCCGCGAGCGCAAGCCCGTCAGAATGCTGCGCGGATAGTGATAGCCATTATGCACGCGCGCCTGATTGTTGTAGGAGGCGCGGCGCAGAAGATCGGCTTCGCGCTCGATGATGGCGACGTTCTCGCCGCCGCAAAGCTCCGCAAGCCGCAAAGCGACATAGCAGCCATAGACCCCGCCACCGATGATGAGATGCGCATAGTCCATCCGCCGCGATGCCCCCTATGTCCGCGCGGTGACAGGGCTCAGCTGCTTGAACCGCCGCATTTCGTCTTTCAGCTCCGAGATCCCGGAGAGATAGAGCAAGGAAAGGTTGATCAGACGCGCCGAGGACTTCGAGTCCGGCTGATCGGTCCACACAACCGGCATGTCGAGGATCTTCGCGCCCCACCCATTCGGCGCGCACGGCGAGCTGTGTGGCGAAGAACCAGTCGTCGGAGAAGTCGAACTCGTTTGCGAGGCTCGCATAGAGCGAGCGTCTGACAAATTTGAAGCCGCACATGGCATCGGAGAAGGAGACGCCGAGCCTGGCGTGGAGCAGCGTGTTGAAGGCGCGCGAGGTAAAGGCGCGCAGGAGCGTGCGGTTCTGCACGGCGGCGCCGCGTTTCAGGCGCGAGCCGAGATAGAGATCGTAATCGGCGCCGTGGGCGATCAGATCGTGGACTTCTTTCAAATGCCGGAGGTCGGTGGCGAGGTCGACATCCATATAGCCGACGAAATCGGCATCCGACCGCGCCCAGGCCGTCTTCAGCGCCAGCCCGAAACCACGCTTCCCGACGCTCAGATAGCGGACATTGTCATAACGCGCCGCGAGCGCCCGCCCGATTTCCGGGGTCCGGTCCGACGAGCCGTTGTCCGCGACGCAGAATTCCCCGATATCGAGCCCCTCCGCAGCGCAATAGGCGACTGTGCGCTCGACGGACTCCGCGAGCTGCTTTTCCTCATTGAGAACAGGAAAGGTGACGTTGATTTTTGCGTGGTTATTCATGGTGCCCCGTTACTCCACCCCAGCCTATCGATGCCCTAACTCGGCCCACCTCCACATCCGGTATTCGGCCTATGTCATTTGGCCTAGACTCTCGACACGCCGGAAGGTTCAATTTTGTAACCAGTTTTACCGCTCCCGGTGTCTGAGGACAATTTTCACCACACTTTCGGGCGCGACCGCGATCATGTCCACGGCTCTCACAGCGTCCTCGAAGGGCAGGACCGGATCGAGAATGCCGTCCGGCCTTAGCCTTTTCGCCTCGAAATCACGCGCCACCCGGCGCTGCAGGTCCTTCGCATAAAGCGCCGGCTCCCCGCGCGTCGGGTTGTTCCAGCTCAGCGCCGGTAATGATGCGAGCAGCGAAATCCGGTTGTGAAAGAACTCCTCTCCGAGATTAAGCCGGCTGTCGGCCGGCCCGTAAAAGCCTACGCAGACCACGCGCCCGCATCCGACGCGTGGCCCTGATCGCTTGATGAAGTGTGCCGATATTTCCTGAACATTCGATGGATGCGTTGACCCCGCCCGTGTTTTCCTTGATCAGGCGGGCCAGATCGGGGTGGGTTTCCGGGTCGTAGACCTCTGAGGCACCCAATGCGGCGGCAAGCTTGCGTCGCTTCTCAAAGGTCGACGCAGCAATGACCCGCGCTCCGAGCGCGTTGCAATATTGGATAACGAAGAGCCCAATCGCGCCGAGTCCGGTGACGAACACGGTGTCCGACGCTGCGATCGCCCCATCGATCACCGCGCCGAGTGCGAAGCTCGCCGGGTCGATGCACAGTGCCTCCTGCGGCATCAGCCCGCCGAGCGGCTCGACGCTCGCCGCCGGGAGAACATGCCGTCGGCGATCGGCGCCCAGCGCATAGACGCGTTCACCGATCATCAACCTTCTTGCATCGGCGCCGGCCCACGCGACCTCGCCCACCATCATGCTGCCCACCGGCCGCGGATAGAAGCCTTCGGCTCCGGCGCGGTCTTCGAAGAGGCGCAAGGCAGAATTGAAGGTCCGGCCGGCAAACGGGCTGTTGCCCGAATAGGCCATCATCTCGGTGCCGTGCTTGAAGGTCGAGAGCAGTGGCCGGACAACAACGTCCTGGGGGCCGGGAGCGGGTAGGGGGCGATCATGAAAGCTGACCTCACGCGGCCCGTCGATCATCAGCACCTTCTGCCGCGACGGTTCCATTGGTCAGCCTTGACTTAGATTGATTTCATTCTGCCGGAGCGTCCGCGGCCTGAAGCTGACCGCGGATGCTATCATTTGCTCGCCCGCGCTGAAGGCGCGCCATGAGCTTAGCGCAGTTCGGCGCAGAACCGCTGGATGCGGCTGCAGGCTTCCTCGAGCGCCTGTGTCGAGGTCGCATAGGAGATGCGGAAGAATGGCGAGAGCCCGAAGGCGGCGCCTTGCACCACCGCGACGCCCTCTTCCTCCAGCAGCGCGGTGACGAAATCCTCGTCCGTGCCGATCGGCTTGCCCTTGGCGCTGGTCTTGCCGATGCAGCCCTTGCAGGAGGGATAGACGTAGAAAGCGCCCTCCGGCGTCGGACAGCTGATGCCGCGCGCCTGGTTGAGCATCGAGACGACGAGATCGCGCCGCTCCTTGAACACCTGCGCCCGCTCTTTCAGGAAGTCCTGCGGTCCGTTCAGAGCTTCGACCGAGGCCCACTGGCTGATGGAGGACGGGTTCGATGTCGTTTGCGACTGGAGCTTGGTCATCGCCTTGATCAGCACCTCCGGCCCCCCGGCATAGCCGATGCGCCAGCCGGTCATGGCGTAGGCCTTCGAGACCCCGTTCATGGTGAGCGTGCGCTCGTAAAGGCCCGGCTCGACCTCGGCCGGCGTGACGAACTGATAATCGTCATAGACGAGATGCTCATACATGTCGTCCGACAGCACCCAGACATGCGGGTGCCGCATCAGCACGTCCGTCAGCGCCTTCAACTCGTCGCGCGTATAGGCCGCGCCGGTCGGGTTCGAGGGATGGTTGAAGATCAGCCATTTGGTTCTTGGGGTGATCGCCGCCTCGAGCGCCTCGGGGCGCATCTTGAACTTGTCTTCCAGCGTGGTGTTCACCGGAACCGGAGTGCCGCCGACGAGCAACACGATATCGGGGTAGGACACCCAGTAGGGCGCCGGAATGACGACCTCGTCGCCGGGATTGATCGTCGCCATCATGGCGTTGAAGATGACCTTCTTGCCACCGGGCGAGACGATGATCTGGTTCGGCTTGTAGCTCAGCCTGTTCTCGCGCTCGAACTTGCGGCAGACCGCCTGTTTCAGCTCGGGGATACCCTCGACATTGGTGTATTTGGTTTTCCCCTCGCGGATCGCCTTGATCGCCGCCTCTTTGATATTGTCCGGCGTATCGAAGTCCGGCTCTCCGGCACCCAGGCCGATGACATCGTGACCGGCGGCTTTCAGCTCGCGCGCCTTGGTAGTCACGGCGATGGTTTGGGACGGCTGGACGCGGCCGAGCGCATCGGCGATCAGGCCCATGAAATCCTCCCATGGTCGAGGGTTTGAAACGCGCCGAAATTAGGCTCCGTGCGCGCCACCTGCAAGCAAAAAGGGGAATTGCTCCGCCTCTTTCGGCGGCAGTTTCGCGACTGAATGCGCAAGCCGCAATCGCGCGGATGACGGGCAGCGGCGCGGTCAGTTGCCGGCGCTGTGGCGCGATCCCGCCCTGCCCCCGGCCGACTGTAGGATCTCGATCATCTTCGAGCCGCCGGGCACGGCGCGGATGAAATCTCCATAGAGCGGCCGGCTCGCCGCCTCGAAGGCGTTCTCATCGACCTGGCCGACCTCCATCGTCTGATCAAGCCGGTCGACAAGCTCGCTCTCCATCCTGATCGCGGTGCTCTGGATCCAGGGCTCCATGCCTCGAGCCTCTCGCCCGATCATCTCACGCACGTTGGCGGGAAGAACGTCGAACTCTGCCTTGCTCGTCACGAGAAAGGCAGGGCTGTAAAGATGATCGGAGAGCGACAGATGCCGCTGCATCTGCTCGAGATGCCAGGCGGCGATGTCGGTGAGAGGTGCTTCCTGGCCATCGACGATCTGGGTGCGCAGCGCATCGGGGAGCGCGCGCGAAGCCATCGGCACGGGATCGGCGCCGAATGCCAGGAGCAGTTTCTCGCGCCAGATATTTGCCGGGGGCAGGGCGATCTTCAGCCCCTTGAGATCATCGGGACGGCGGATCGGGCGTATGTCGTTCGTGAGGTGACGGAAGCCGTTCTCCCACACCCCGAGAATATGAAAGCCCTTCTTCTCTGCTTCAGGTTCGAGATAGGCGGTTAGCAGCCCATCCCGAACGCTCCGCAACTGCTCCCGGCTGCGTATCAGAAAGGGCAGCTCGAAAATGCCAAAGCTGTCGCTCACCGAGACCATGGCCGACGAGGCGAGCACGAAAATGGCGCGGCCGTTCTTGACGGAGTTGAGAAGAGCAAGACCATCGCCCAGCGCCGGATTTGCAGTCACGGTGACGCGGTAGGACGGCCGCAGCTGTTGATCGAGACGGCGGCCGAATTCCGCCGCGCTGATGTCATAGAGTGAGCCGGGCGCGCCGGGGTGAATGAGGATAAGCTCGCGACATTCGCCAGACGCGGCAAAGATCGAGGCGGTGAGCGCGGCCGCAATGTAAAGGACGATTGAAAAAACACGCATAAGATTTTGCAATATAAACAGAAAGCGCCACGGCCGCTATCGATAGAATGAATGGGAGGCGCTTGCGAGCGGAATGTGCCGGTTTTCCCAGTTTTCCCCGGCCGTCCAGCGGCGCTGTCATTTGGTGCCGCGATGAAAACACCTATTGAAACCGCAAGCGCGACAAAGTTGACGCTCTTGCCGGCTCGCGGCTTGACAAGCCTCGGGCGCTTCCACTAAGCCGGTTTTAGCACTCGGCCGGAACGACTGCCAGGTGCCGGCCAGCCTGCCAGAAACCAAAGAGATTGCGGGAGATGAACATGCAGATTCGTCCGCTCCACGACAGAGTCGTGGTCAAGCGCGTGGAAGAGGAGACAAAGACCCGCGGCGGGATCATCATTCCCGATACCGCCGCCGAAAAGCCGCAACAGGGCGAGGTCGTCGCCGTAGGTCCAGGCGGGCGCGGCGAGGACAACGCGCTGGTCCCGCTCGACGTCAAGATCGGCGACAAGGTGCTGTTCGGCAAATGGTCGGGCACAGAGGTGAAGATCGACGGTGTCGATCTGCTCATCATGAAAGAGTCCGACATTATGGGCGTGCTTGAATAGCCGGTGCCAACGACGCTTCGGCTTATCGTCTCGCGCAGATGGCCTGTCGCCGCGCGAATGGTCATGCTGACCTTTGATAAGGCTCAGCTTTTTTCTTTCAGCAAGAGAGTTCCAGAATGGCTGCGAAAACCGTCCGCTTTTCCGAAGACGCCCGCGAGCGCTTGATGCGCGGGGTCGAAATCCTCACCAATGCCGTCAAAGTGACGCTGGGCCCGAAGGGGCGCAATGTCATTTTGGACAAATCGTTCGGCGCTCCGCGCACGACGAAAGATGGCGTCACCGTCATCAAGGAGATCGAGCTTGAGGACAAGTTCGAGAATATGGGCGCGCAGTTGCTGCGCGAGGTCGCTACGAAGACCAACGACAAGGCGGGCGACGGCACGACGACCGCAACATTGCTTGCCCACGCGATTTTAAGGGAAGGGCTGAAATCGGTCGCCGCAGGCATGAATCCGATGGACCTGAAGCGCGGCATCGACAAGGCCGTCGCCGATGTGACGGCAGCCGTGAAGAAAAAGGCCAAGAAAGTCTCCTCCTCTGCCGAAATCGCCCAGGTCGGCACCATCTCCGCCAATGGCGACAGCTCGATCGGCGCGATGATCGCCGAGGCGATGGAGAAGGTGGGCAATGACGGCGTAATCACCGTTGAGGAGGCAAAGAGCCTCGAAAGCGAGCTCGAGGTCGTCGAGGGCATGCAGTTCGACCGAGGCTATATCTCGCCCTATTTCGTCACTAATGCCGAAAAGATGGTCTGCGAACTGGAAGACCCGCTGATCCTCATCCACGAGAAGAAGCTGTCGAACCTGCAGGCGATGCTGCCGGTGCTGGAAGCGGTGGTGCAGTCGGGACGCCCGCTGCTGATCATTGCCGAGGATGTCGAGGGCGAGGCGCTGGCGACGCTTGTGGTCAACAAGCTGCGCGGTGGTCTCAAGGTTGCTGCCGTCAAGGCGCCCGGCTTCGGCGATCGCCGCAAGGCCATGCTGCAGGACATCGCCATCCTGACGGGCGGCGAGATGATCTCCGAAGATCTGGGCATCAAGCTCGAGAATGTGACGCCGAAAATGCTCGGCAACGCCAAGCGCGTCACTATCAATAAGGAGAATACGGTCATCATAGACGGCGGCGGCAAGAAGAAGGATATCCAGGCGCGCGTCGCTCAGATCCGGCAGCAGATCGAGGAAACCACCTCCGATTACGACAAGGAGAAGCTGCAGGAGCGTCTGGCCAAGCTAGCCGGCGGTGTGGCGGTGATCCGCGTCGGCGGCGCTACCGAGATCGAGGTGAAAGAGCGCAAGGACCGCGTCGACGACGCGCTGAATGCGACCCGCGCCGCGGTCGAGGAAGGCATTGTTGCCGGCGGCGGCGTAGCCCTGTTGCGCGCAATCGCGGCGATCAAGGTGAAAGGCGACAACGAGGACCAGGAGGCAGGCATCAACATCGTTCGCCGCGCGCTTCAGGCCCCATTGCGCCAGATCATCGAGAATGCCGGCGTCGAGAGTTCGCTGATCGCCGGCAAGCTTCTGGAAAGCAAGAAGGACAGCTTCGGTTACGACGCGCAAACCGAACAATATGTCGACATGATCGAGGCCGGCATCATCGATCCGGCCAAGGTGGTGCTGACGGCTCTGCAGAATGCGGCATCGGTCGCCTCGATGCTGATCTCCACCGAGGCAGGCGTTGCCGAAACGCCCAAGAAGGAGAGCGGCTCTGCCGGAATGGGCGGCGGCATGGGCGGAATGCCCGGCATGGACGGCATGATGTAGGATGCTGAAGGGCGGGCCACGGTCATGCCGAGGCCCGTCCCCGCGCCAGTTCCGTACCCGCTGGCCAATAGCCGGATCAGGCTTGAAAGCGAAGGTTTGAGCCCCAATCGGCACAGCACCTTAATTCCGCCCCAATCGCCAGATAGTACAACTCATGGTTGTATTCGATCGATTTAGAACAAGCAGTCCAGTTTGCTGATTCGGTCAGGATCATGAATCTGAGGCGATTGAGTTACAGTTATACAAAGAAAAGGTTCTTCTTGTGAATGCTTGTGGAGCTTTCGCGTTCGGGCGTTTGCGCCACGCGCCTTCGGTGCTATAACCGAATTGTCTCAAGGGACGCAGCTGATGAAAGCATCTCCGTGTCGACGAACACGCTCAGATGAGTTCACAGGGGGTCCCGGAGATAACGGGGCCTCCTGGCGAACTTGTTTAGCGTACGCCGGGCGGTCTTGTTTTTTAAGGGTGTCTACTCTTCTTTAACCCTCCCGTCCCGGAATAGTCACATTCCTTTTGTCATTAGGGCTGGACATTCCAGTCTTGTGACCCAGATTTAATTCAGGCAATCTGCGGGACCTTTGGAAAGTCACAAGCTTTCCTTGCGGAGGAGACAACAGATCCATGACGCGCTTTAAGCCATTCCGGCCGTCTCACACCTCGCCATCATCCCCGCGCCACCTTGCCTGGACCAGCATCGGTCTCAGTGTTGTCGCAACAACTTTGTGCGGCGCCTTTCTGTTTGCCGGGCCGTTTTCCGCGTCTTATGACCTCTCTTCCATCCCCCCGGGCCAGGATGCGCAGACCGCCCAGCTGTTCGGTGTCGATATCGGACCGGCGGGCCAGCGGAAAACCAAGGTCCTTGCCGGCCTTGGCGGAGAAGCTTTCACACCCCCCTCCGGCTCCGCTCGCGCTGCCACGGCCGAAGCGGCGCCTGAAAACATCATGGCGAACATCAAGCCGGCGGCATGGGACCGACTCTCCGGGGGTGCCTGCATGGCGGTGACGACGAAGAGCGGACAGACATTCACCTTCCGCGTCCTCGGCACGCGCCCGGCCCCTGCGGCAAAGGACGGAAATGCCGCGCATGCCAGCGTCGAACTTGCCATTGCGCCCTGCCCCGATCGTGGCGAGAGTATCGTCAAAGCGGTGATCATGCCGAGCCCGGATACGTCCGGCAAACCGGTGGTGGCGGAGCGTAGTCTCTGAGCTTCGACAGATTTTCCGGGATGCTCAGGCGCGCGTGACGCCTCGCTCGGTTGTCGCCTATATGCGGCTGCCGCTTCGTGCTAAAAGATCAGCGCCAGGATAAACCTCAAACCGACAAGCGACAGAAAGATCGCAAAGGCGATCTCCAATTTCCGTCTGGGCAGTCCGTGTGCGAGCCGCACGCCGATCGGCGCCGCCATGACGCTCGCCGGCATCATCGCTGCCGCGCCGATCAAGCTGATATAGCCGATCGACCCAGGAGGCAGTCCCGCCGCGCCCCAGCCCGCCCATAAATAGCCGATCAGCGCCGGGATGGCGACCACGACCCCAAATCCGGCCGCCGTGCCCACGGCCTGATGGATCGGGCGGCCCAGAAGCGTCATTGCCGGCGTGATGTAGGCGCCGCCGCCCACACCCATCATCGTCGCCAGGAACCCAACGCTCGCGCCCACCGGCACGGCGATCGCCGGATTAGCGATGTCCCCCTTGAGCCGCCAGTCGGCTCGCTTGGTGATGAGGCTGAGACTGAGCAAGGTCGCAGAGCACACCCAGACCACCTTCATTACCGAGTCATCGGAATATTTCGCCGTCAGCGCGCCGAGTATGACGCCGGCGACCGCCGCCGGACCAATTATTTTCAGCAGCTCGAGATCGATCGCGCCGCGCTTGTAATGGGATCGCGCGGCGCGGAACGAGGTCGGAATGATTACGGCGAAGCTGGTACCGATGGCGAGATGCATCCGGATATTGTCTGCAGCGCCCAGAACACCGAAGAGCTCATAGAGGATCGGCACCATGATGCCGCCGCCACCAACGCCGAACAGGCCCGAGAGAATGCCGGTGACCGCGCCGCCCGCGAGAAACTCCCGGCGAGCAGCAGGATTTCGCTCGCGGGCAGGCCAAGATGCATGATTGTCTCCGAATAGGACCGCGCACTTAAATCCTATTCCGGAGCAAACAGCAAGACGTTCCGCCGCATGGCTAAGTTGCGCGGACGCTAGGGCTTTCGGTCCCAGCGTTTGGCCGTGAGGGCCGGAGCGCGTCAGCTCTTCGGACAGCTCTTCTCGAGCGACTCCCAGGCGGCGAAATATTCCTTTCCCGCGGCGGTGGACGGGTCCACGTCGATCTGCATGGCCATCAGGGCGAGAAAATCGTCCCCGAGTTCGCGCGATCTCGCCTCGGCCTGGTTCGAGAAAGTTCTGGCATCGGCTTCGTTCTTCGCCGCCATCGCCTGTTCGGCCTTGGTAAGCAATCGCTGCAGATCGCAATAGGCCCGGCGTTTGCCCTCGTCCTTCTCGATCGCCGCAAGCAGCGCCGCTCCGCTGGTGAGCTTGGTATCCCCGCCGAACGTGTCCGCAAAGGACGGCGCCGCAAAGGCGGCCGTCAGCGCCGCCGCAACCAGAACTCTCATCGACCTCTCCATGTGCGGTCATTTCCCCCTGATCGGGCGAATAAAGATCGGAAATGCTGATGCAGCACAAGTGCTGACCGCAAGATGAACGGAATTCTGGGCTTGGCCCTGTGGCATCCTCGCTGCGCCCGGCCTATTTGTGGCTTGGCATTCATGCCGGCTCCCTCTAAGCAAATTGCAAATCGAGACGCAAAGATTGAGACATGAAGACCCAGGAACCCCGCACGATTCACCTGAAGGATTATCGGCCGGCGCCCTATCTGATCGACGAGGCGTCGCTTGAGGTCCGGCTCGACCCGAAAGAGACCGAGGTCGTCTCCCGCCTGCAGATGCGGCCGAACCCGGCGGCGAAAGCTAACGGCGCTCCGCTCGTCCTCGACGGTGAGAAGCTGCGGCTCGTCAGCGTTGCGGTGGGCGGGCAGGTGCTGCCGGCAAGCGCTTATGAGGTCGGCGAGAAGAGCCTCACCATCACCGATCCGCCCGCCGAGCCGTTCACGCTTTCGATCACCACGGTCTGCGATCCGGAGGGCAACAAGGCACTCTCGGGCCTCTACCGCTCCGGCGAACTTTACTGCACCCAGTGCGAGCCGGAAGGCTTCCGCCGCATCACCTATTATCTCGACCGGCCGGACGTGCTGGCGAAGTTTCGCGTCCGCATCGAAGGCGACCTGAAAGCAACGCCGGTGCTGCTCTCGAACGGCAATATGGTCGAGGCCGGCAAGCTGCCGGGCGGGCGTCATTACGCAGTCTGGGAAGACCCTTTCCCCAAGCCGTCCTATCTCTTTGCCCTCGTCGGCGGCAAGCTCGGCCACATCAGGGGCACGTTCAAGACGAAGTCCGGGCGCAAGGTCGAGCTATGCGTCTATTGCGAGCCGGGCAAAGAAGACCGCTGCGGCTGGGCGATGGAGAGCCTGAAGCGCGCCATGGCATGGGACGAGCGGCGCTTCGGTTTGGAATACGATCTCGACATCTTCATGATCGTCGCCGTCAGCGACTTCAATATGGGGGCGATGGAGAACAAGGGCCTCAACATCTTCAACGACAAGCTCATCCTCGCCAGCCCCGAAATCGCGACGGACCGCGAATATGAATCGATTGAGGCGGTGATCGGCCATGAATATTTCCATAATTGGACCGGCGACCGCGTTACCTGCCGCGACTGGTTCCAGCTCTGCCTGAAAGAGGGGCTGACGGTCTTCCGCGATCAGGAATTCACCGCGGACTTGCGCTTGCGCGGGGTGAAGCGGATCGAGGACGTCTGGCTGCTGCGCATCCAGCAATTCGCCGAGGATGGCGGACCGCTCGCCCATCCGGTCCGTCCTGAAAGCTTCATCGAGATCAACAACTTCTACACGCGCACGGTCTATGAAAAAGGCGCCGAGCTCTGCCGGATGATCCTGACCATCGTCGGCGAGAAGGGCTTCCGCAAGGGGCTCGACCTCTATTTCAAGCGCCACGACGGCACCGCGGCGACGGTGGAGGACTTCGTCTCGGCCATGGAGGACGCCAACAAGGCGGATCTCGGCCAGTTCATGCTCTGGTATTCGCAGGCCGGCACGCCGGAGCTGATTTGCCGGCTCACTTATTCGCCGGAGGCGAAATCGGCCAAGCTCACTATCAAGCAGGAGCAGAAGCCGACGCCGGGCCAGGACAAGAAAAAGCCGCTGCACATTCCCTTCAAGCTCGGCCTCCTGAACGGCAAGGGCAGGGACATCCCCCTGAAGCTGGAAGACGGGACGCAGATCAAGGACGGTGTTCTGCATCTGCGCAAACGCTCCGAGAGCTTCACATTCGCTGGGATCGCTGAGCGCCCTGTCCCGTCGCTGCTGCGCGGTTTTTCTGCGCCGGTGAAGCTCGATGCCGATCTGAGCGACAGCGATCTGGAGTTCCTCATCGCCCATGACAACGACCAGTTCAACCGCTGGCAATCGGCCCAGACATTGGCGATGAAATCTCTGAAGGCGATGACGGCGGCGGTGCGGGCGGGCAAGACCCCAGAGCCGCCACAGAGCTTCGCCGCCGCACTTGCCAAGCTCGTCGTCGACGAGCGGCTGGAGCCCGCATTCCGCGCCTTGATGCTGGCGACGCCCGGCATTCGCGAGGTGGCCCTCGGTATCGGCCGCGATATCGATCCCGACGCGATCTACCGGGCCCGCCGCGCCTTCCGTCAGAGCCTGGGCGAGGCGCTCAAATCGGAGCTCGAGCATGTTTACGAAGCGAACGCCACGCCAGGTCCCTATTCGCCCGAAGCGGAGAGCGCCGGTAAGCGGGCGCTGCGCAACGCTGCACTCGCCCTGCTGACGGTATCCGGCGCCAAGGCGTCCGTCTCGCGCCTGCGTGATCACTACAAGCAGGCAACGAATATGACCGACGCGATGGCCGCGCTCGAAATCTTCAACGATGTCGACGCGCCGGCACGCGAGACGGTGCTGAAATCCTTCTATAATCGCTGGAAGAAAGACCCCCTAGTCCTCGACAAGTGGTTTTCGCTCCAGGCGCGCTCGCCGCTGCACGGCACGCCCGAGGCGGTGACCGAGCTTATCCGGCACCCGCAGTTCTCGATGCAGAATCCGAACCGGATCCGCGCGGTGTTCGGCGCCTTTGCCGGCGGAAATCCGGTTCAGTTCAATGCACCCGGCGGCGGCGGATACAAGCTCATCGCCGATACCGTGCTCGAGCTTGACGGCTTCAATTCGCTGATGGCAGCGCGGCTGCTCGGCAATTTCGAGATGTGGCGGATGCTGGAGGCGAAGAGGCAAAAGGCGGCGCGCCGCGAGCTTGAGCGGGTCGCCGAGGCAAAAAAACTGTCGCGCGATGTCTACGAAATCGCAGGAAAGATGCTCAAAGACCCCGAAACCCAAGAAAAAAACTAGCCTTCCCCTTCGAAATTCATCGCGAATCGGACGAGACTGCGGGAAATTTCGCCACTTAATCAGGGGCTATTCCCGTTTCCTCATTCGCTATGCTGGGGGTTTCTCACCAACTGCGCCGGAAGCAAGGGGGCTTGCGCCGCCGGGCTAAGGAAGCTCTGTCCAGGAGCTGTATCGGTGCCGCATCCGCGGCCGCCTTGCTCGCTGCGACCGCCTCTCCCGCGCTGGCGTTCGAAGTCCGGGCATTGCCCGTGCTTCCGCTCGCAGCCCTGCTCTCCGGCACGCTTTTCGGTGCAGTCATCGCCTTCTTCGTGACGCGGGAGCGCAATGCGGTGCTGCTGCGCTCCGCTCTGGAACTCCGCGACGGCACCGAGCTTCTACTGCGCGACGGCCGCGCGGCGCTGCTCTACTGGAATATCGTCAAGGGCGAGCTGTGCTGGTCGGACTCCTTCTTCTCCCTGCTCGGCCGCAATCTGTCCGACGGCCGGATGCCCTATCGCGACATGCGCGATCTTCTGCATCCGAATGACGATCTCTACCAGATCGTCGACAGCCACATCCGCGAGGGCTTCGAGGAGATCCGCACCTGTTTCCGGCTTCGCGGCGGGGACCAAGGCGGCTGGCTCTGGTTCGATCTGCGCGGGCGGATCAGGCGCCGGACGGAAAGCGGTCCTCCGATCCTCGTCGCCGTCGTCACCGATGTCACCAACGAGCGCGAAAGGCAGATCGAGAATGTCGAGACGGCCGCGCGGCTGCGCCTCTCGATCGAGGCGATCTCGGAGGCTTTCGTGCTCTGGGACAATCAGGACCGGCTCGTTGTCTGCAACCGCAAGTTCAAGGCGATCTATAAGATCCCGAACCGGCTTCTGGTGCCGGGGACGCCTTACGAAGACATCGTCGAGGCCGTGCGCGACAAGCTGCTGCAAGGCCCCCGGACTCCGTCCGGCCAGCCGAAGCAGGGCACGGGCGCCTATGAAGCGGAGGTCGACGAGGATTGCTGGCTGCATATCGGCGAGCGTCGCACCGAGGATGGCGGCTTCGTCAGCGTCGGCACCGATATCACCGCGCTGAAGCACAGCGAGCAGCGCCTTGCGGAGCGGGAGCTGGAGCTCAAGGCGACCGTCGCCGATCTCGAAACCTCGCGTGTCAAGCAGGAGGCGCAGACGCGCCAGCTTTTCGAGCTCACCAACAAATACGCCGCCGAGAAGGAGCGCGCCGAGGCGGCTAATCGGGCGAAATCCGAATTCCTCGCCAATATCAGCCACGAATTGCGCACGCCACTCAATGCCATCATCGGCTTTTCCGAGATGATGCATCAGCAGATCTTCGGTCCGATTGCCCAGGAGAAATATGTCGAATATGCGCGGGACATCCGGCAGAGCGGCCAATATCTTCTGGAAGTCATCAACGATATCCTCGACATGTCGAAGATTGAAGCCGGCC
This sequence comes from uncultured Alphaproteobacteria bacterium, assembly GCA_963798805.1. Lineage (GTDB taxonomy): Bacteria > Pseudomonadota > Alphaproteobacteria > Rhizobiales > Rhodomicrobiaceae > CAVZCK01. The sequence continues at coordinate 940,265 of CAWCVC010000002.1, read as the reverse complement.
GCATGGCGCTCGCCTTCGAGACGCTGAACATCAGCGAGATCGCCGCCGAGAGCATGCGCGTGGTGCAGCAGGCCGCGCAGTCGCGCAATATCCGCCTGGAGACGCTCGGCAACAACTCGATCGAGGTCTCCGGCGATCGGCGGGCTCTGAAGCAGGTTTTGATCAACCTGCTCTCGAACGCAGTCAAGTTTACACCGGTCGGCGGCGAGGTCACCTGCCGCACCTATCGCTATCGCGGCACGGTGCGCATCGCCATCTCGGATACCGGCGTCGGCATTCCCCGTCACGAGATCTCAAAGCTCGGCCGGCCCTTCGAACAGGTGGAGAACCAGTTCACCAAGGGCCATCGGGGAACGGGGCTCGGACTTGCCATCTCGCGCTCGATTCTCGAGCTTCATAATGGCCGGCTGGAGATCAAGAGCCGCCTCGGCGAGGGCACAACCGTAACCTGTATATTGCCGGCCACACAGGATCTCAGGGGACTGGACAGCGAGGCAGCCTAAGCGCATGGTCCTGCCGCCCGCGGAGGCCGGGCGCTTGACGCTGTGAGGTCATTCGATGCAGTACCCGACTCCTGAGCAATTGCCGGCCCGAGCCGCGCCGGAGCGGACCTCGGCAATTCTGGCGCGCCTTGCCGCCGACACGCAGCACGAGAGCATCAGCATCGGCACGATCGTCGATGCCCTCTATGACCGCAGCTTCGGGGTGATCATCGTTCTTTTCGCGCTCCCGAATACGATTTTTCCGGTCGCCTGGGTGCTGGGCACCCCCATCCTGCTGTTCACGATCCAGATGGTGATGGGACGGCAGGAGCCTTGGCTGCCCGAGTTCATGCGGCGCCAGACCCTGACACAGGCGACTTTTTCCAAGATCACGAACTATGTCGTGCGCTATCTGTCCAAGATCGAGGCTTGGCTCAAGCCGCGGTGGAATTTCCTAACGACGGATACGATGGAACGGCTGATCGGCGCCTATATGACGATCGTCACCATCATCCTTCTGGCGCCGGTGCCCTTTGGTAATGCGCTGCCATCTTTCGGCCTTGCGATCATGGCGGCGGGACTGCTCGAAAAGGACGGGCTGGCCATTTTCGTCGGGGCGATCGTCGGCCTGCTCGGCACGATCTGGGTGATCGCACTGGTCGGCGGGATCGTCGCCGGAGCCGAGGTCATCTTCGGTCATTGAGCGGGGCTATTGAGATCCCGTTCTTGCACTGCCGTTCCGCGTCACGCCGAGCTCGCTGTCGGGCTGAACGCTCGAGGCGACCGCCTTGCCCTGCGGTTGCGGCCTTGGCTGAAGCGCATGCTCCCGCGATGCGGAGCCATGCGGCGGGAAACCGGCGCTCATGGCCTTCTTTAGCCAATCCATACCTTGCAGATGAATATCGGTCTGGCGATAGGGGATCTCGATGCCTTCGGCGCGGAACGCCTCGATGATCGAGATGCGCAGATCGGTGCGCAGCGCCAGCGATTTGGTGATGTCGTAGAGATAGGCATAGAGGCGGAAATTGAGCGCGTCGGCGGCAAAATCTTCGAAATAGACGAAAGGCTCCGGATTGGTCATCACTCCGGGGTGAGACTTGGCGACCGTGAGCAGCAGCTCCTTCACGCGTCTCGGATCGCTATTGTAATGGACGCCGACCTCGATGGTGATACGGCCGCTGTAATTGTGCAGCGTCCAGTTCTTCACCTTCTCCGAGATGAAATAGGAATTCGGGATCAGCACATTGGCGCGGTCGAACGTCTCGATCTCGGTCGAGCGGACGCTGATCTTCTTGACGAAGCCTTCCTCCCCGCCGACCACCACCCAGTCGCCCACCTTGATCGGCCGCTCCAGCAGCAGGATGAGGCCGGAAACGAAATTATTGACGACGCCCTGCAGGCCGAGGCCGATGCCGACGGACAGAGCGCCGGCAACGAGCGCGATATTGGAGAGATCGAGCCCAGCATAAGAGATGGCGAACAGCCCTGCCACGACGACGCCGACATAGCCGACCGCGGTCCGGATCGAATTACGGGCGCCGCCCGAGATCCCGGCCGTCGACAGCACTCGCTTGTCCAGCCAGCCCTGAAATAGCCGTGCGACCAAATAGCCGACGGCAAAGACGACGATTGAGGCCAAGATCGCGGCCAGCGAAATCTGCGTATTGCCGATCTTGAAGCCGAAGATCAGGCTATTTGCCCATTGGACGATGTCCTTGCCGTCGAACCCCCATTGCAGGAGCACGAGTGGGACTGTGAAGAGCAGCGCGGCTGATTTCAGCAGCAGCGTCACCGGCAAGGCCAGCTGCTTGCGCCGTCCTTCATCGAACCCGGCTTTCTCCTTCAGCCACCGCCCGATCTGCGCTTTCTCGTCGGCCATGCTCTCGCCGGCAGCCTCGACCCAGAGCAGGAAGAGATAAAGCACGGCGAGAATGGTGCCGGTGACGATGAGCTGCGCCGAGATGAATTTGGCAAAACCGATATAGCCGGCAAGCGCCGTCGCCATGATGACGAGCGCGATGCTCCAGAGGGGCCAGCGCAGATAGGAAATCCAGTCGAGCTCCGGCGCGCCCTCGACCTCCGGCGCGTTTCGCGGCGTCCGCAAAATGGCAATGACCAGCGACGCTATGGCGATGCTGGAGATGAAGCTCTGCGCGACCGTCAGCGTGAAAGGGGCGTTGGAGACGTAGCGGATGGTATCGAGCAGCAGCGTCAGGCTGTAGGCGGCGGAAAGCGCAACGACCAGCCAACGGATGCGCTGCGCCGCACGGTCGTGCATCGGTACGAGCCGCCAATGTGAGCGCTCCGGAGCGAGCGTCGTTGCAATCAGCGAGCAGACAGCGGTGACGATCAGCAGCGAGCGCATCGCCGAATAAGCGAGGAGCCTCACATCCTCCGACATCAGCGCCTGGTAGCTGAGGCTGTAATAGATGAAGGCCGAGGTCGCGGCGAAAGGTAGAAGCCGCAAGAGGATAACCCAGGCCGCCGAGGTCGATCTGCGCCAGAACGGCGGCTCGCCCGGCTGGTCCCAGCGGCGGAAATGCCGGACACCGCGATAGGACAGCAGGGTCGTGCCGACGGCGATCAGCACGGCAATGATCAGCACCTGGACGGCGTCGTCCTGCCGGTCCATATGCTCCCACCAGCCGGACAGGATCTGCCAGGATTTATCCGTGGCGTAGCGGAGTTGGGACGGCGCGCTCTCCCAGGTATAGGCGCTGTGCGTTTCGGGAACCCGCTCGAAGAGCCGTTCGGCGAATTTCTGCCGCCGGATCTCCTGAACCTTGTTGGTGAGCTGGCTGGAACGCAGCTTGGTGGATTCGGCGATATTTTTCGCTGCACTCAGACTGCCAAAGACCTTCTGGATCTCGGCGCGCTGAGCGGCGACCGGCTCCGGCTCGCCGCCCTCCGGCACCGGCCCGAGATTGGCGACCTGCGCCTTGGCTTCCTCGACCTTCGGCGTCAAGAGGGCGAGGAATGCATTGATCTCGGTGCGCACGCCCTCAAGCCGGCTGCGGACCCGGTCGAGCTCGGAATAGGAGATGAACACGGCGTTGAGCATCTGCTCGACATCGTTCAGCGCCTTCGTCCAGTGCTCCAGCTTCGGCGCGGCTTCGACACCGGTGGCGCGATCGACGATCGAGAAATCCGGGGGAGCGGGCTTTTGCGGCTCGGGCTGAGGTTGCGACTCGGGCTGCGCCACGGGCGCGGCGGGCGTCGATGCCGCGGCATTCGGCGCCGCCGGATTTTCGGTGACCGGCTGCGGCTGCGGGGTGGCAAGCTGGGCGGCCCAGGTGTTCTCGTGGGTGCTCGGCGGCACGAGCTGGATCTGCGCCGAGGCGCTGCGTGCCGTCGCCGCCGTGAGGACCGGCAAGAGCCCAAGCATCAGGAGAAATGCGGCAAGTCTGGTCGGTCGAGGAGCCATGTTGTGCGTTGGTGCCATCTCGAAAGGTGCCTTGTCCGAAGGCGCCTTTATCCGAGTTCCTGGTTTAAGAGCGGCAGCTTAAAATACTCTTTTAGCGCGAATTTATGGCAACTTGTTCGCGCGCTTCCGCCTTGGAGCCGATTTCGGCTGGAAACCGAGAACGCCGGACGTCCGTGTCGCCTGTCCCATCGCGAAGGTCGGGCGGCGCCCCCAGCCGGCGATCGCCCCGCTCATCATATGGCTAGCACGAAATGCGGCGATTCGCGCCGGCGTAAGCTGCGCCTGTGGATCGCGGCTTGGCGGCGCCCCATCTATTGGCGAGCCAAGGGGAGGAAAGCATGTCTGACTTAGAAAAGATTACATTTATCTCCTCGACATCACTTTTGCCGCGGACCACACTGCGTCGCGCTTTTCCGGGTCCGCTGCCGGGTTTATCGAAGGAATTACGGCGAGAGAACGTAGCAATTGAGCCTTTGCAGGGCTCGGGCGACGGGCGGAAGCGCCATCCCATAAGCGCCACGATGGCATGATGATAAGGACTTCGAAGCATCCGGGTCGAGTTAAGGCGATTTGACGTGAAAAGATTTCTGCCCCCATTCATCTTCCTGATGATGACCGCCGCGGCGGTTACATTTATCTACAAGGACAAGATCTTTCCGAAGCCGGCGGGGGAGGCAGCGGCGGGACACAGCCGGGGCGGCGGCTTCGGCCGGCATCGTCGCTGGGCCGCAAGCAATCCCAATCATCCGGTTTCGATCCTGGCCGAGGCGGCCAAGACCGCCGATGTCCCCGTCTATCTTTACGGCGTCGGTACCGTGCAGGCCTATAACGCAGCGACCGTCCGTGCGCAGGTCACCGGGCGTCTGGTTTCGGTCGACTTCAACGAAGGCCAGACGGTCAAGAAAGGTGACGTGCTCGCGAAGGTCGACCCGACGACCTATCAGGCCGCTTACGATCAGGCGGCCGCCAAGAAGGCGCTCGATGAATTGGCGCTCGAGAATGCAAAAGCCGATCTTGCGCGCTTCGAGACGCTGTCGAAATCGAACTACGGCTCGCAGCAGCAGACCGATGCCCAGCGAGCCAAGGTGGTGCAGACCGCAGCGCAGATCCGCCAGGATCAGGCCGCGATGGACAGCGCCAAGGCCGATCTCGACCGCACCACGATCCGGGCGCCGATCGACGGCCGCACCGGCATCCGCGAAGTCGATGTCGGCAATCTGGTGAATGCGGGCGACGCGACCGGCATCGTGATCATCACGCAGATCCAGCCGATCTCGGTGGTCTTCACGCTTCCCGAAAATTATGTCGGCGAGCTGATCGCGGCGAAGGCCGCCGGGCCTGTCGAGCTCGTAGCGACCGCCAGCGGCAAGACCGTCGGCGAAGGCACGCTCGAAGTCATCGACAACCGCATCGACCAGAGCACCGGCACGGTCCGGCTCAAAGGCACATTTCCGAATGAAAAGCTGACGCTCTGGCCGGGCCAGTTCGTCAATGTCCGCCTGCATCTGAAGACCTTACCCGATGCTACGGTCGTTCCATCGGTGGCGATTTAACAAGGGTCATCTGGGCAGTTCGTCTATCTCTTACAGCCGGATCAGACGGCGAAGCTGACGCCGGTCGAGGTGACGCAGGAGGGCGAGAACACGACGGTGATCACGAAAGGCGTCAAGGCCGGCGATCAGGTGGCGACATCCGGCTTCACCAGCCTGCAGGACGGCTCGAAAGTCACCATCGACAACGGCCAGCCGACGGCCGAAAAGCCGGAGGGCGCGCATCGCGGCAAGCGGCGCTCGCGGCCCGGCACGGGCGCGGGCGAATTGCCGAAGGTCGGCAAGGGTCAGCCGATCGAACAGGCGAGGGCGGGGCGGGGAGAAGCGGGACAGACGCAATGAGCGTTTCCTCGCCTTTCATCGCCCGTCCGGTCGCGACATCGCTGCTGGCGATCGCGGTGCTGCTCGCCAGCGCGCTCGCTTATTTCAGACTGCCGATCTCCTCGCTGCCACAGGTCGACTTTCCCGTCATACAGGTGACGACGCTGCTTCCCGGCGCCAGCGCCGACACCATGGCGGCGCTCGTCACGGCCCCGCTCGAGCGCCAGCTCGGCCAGATCCCGGCGCTCAAATCCATGGGCTCGACCAGCTCCCAGGGGCTGAGCCAGATCACCCTGCAATTCGCGCTCGACCGCGACATCAACGCCGCCGGCCAGGACGTGCAGTCGGCGATCAACGCCGCGCAAGGCGACCTGCCGACCGGGCTGCCCTATCCGCCGACCTATGCCAAGGTCAACCCGTCCGATCCGCCGATCATCACGCTCGCGCTGACCTCGGACAATGTCGCCATGGAGCGGCTGAGCGATCTTGCCGACACGTTCCTCTTGCCCCGGCTCAGCCAGGTCAGCGGCGTCGGTCATGTGACGGTGCAGGGTCATATGCGCCCGGCCGTCCGCATCCAGGCGGACCTGTCGCGGCTCGCCGGCTACGGCATCAGCATGGAGACTCTGCGCACCGCCATTGCCGAGGCCAATGTCACCGGCGCCAAAGGCACGCTCAACGGCGCGCAGAAGGCCTTCACCATCGGCGCTAACGATCAGCTCGACGACGCCAAAGCCTATGGCGATGTTGTCGTCACCTATGCCAACGGCGCGCCGGTGCTGCTCCGCGATGTCGCCAAGATCGTGCGCGGCCTCGAAAATGTCCGCACCTCCGGCCGCTATAATGGCGAGCCCGCGGTAATCATCGATGTTCAGCGCCAGCCGGGCGCGAACATCGTCGACACGGTCGACCGGATCAAAGCCATGCTGCCGCAGCTCGAGCTGGCGCTGCCGGCGGGGGTCAGAGCCGCAGTCGTGGCGGACCGCACCGGCACTATCCGATCGTCGGTCTCCGAAGTGCAGTTCACGCTGCTGCTGAGTATCGTGCTTGTCATCCTGGTCGTGCTCTTATTCCTGCGCACGGCGAGCGCGACACTGGTCGCGGGCGTGACTCTGCCGCTCTCGCTCGCCTCGGCCTTCGGGCTGATGTGGTATGCGGGCTTCAGCCTCAACAATCTGTCGCTGATGGCGCTCGTGGTCGCGGCGGGTTTTGTCGTCGACGATGCGATCGTCATGATCGAAAACATCGTGCGGCACATGGAGCGCGGCCTGCCGCCGATGCAGGCGGCCCTGCAAGGCGCGGGCGAGATCGGCTTCACCATCATCTCGCTGACCTTCTCGCTGATCGCCGTGTTCATCCCGCTCCTGTTCATGAGCGGCATTGTCGGGCGGCTGTTCCAGGAATTCGCCCTGACGCTGACCATTGCCGTCGCGGTTTCCGCGATGGTCGCCCTGACGCTGACGCCGATGATGTGCGCGCGGCTGCTGCAGCCGCCGGCGGCGCGCCGCCGAAGCTGGCTGGGACGCATCGCCAACGCGCCGCTCGCCGGGATGCAGGCCGGCTATCGCGCCTCGCTCGACTGGGTGCTGCGCCATCAGGGGCTGACGCTGATCGTCGCCCTGTCGACGCTCATCCTCACGATCTCGCTTTACGTCTTCATCCCGAAGGGCTTTCTGCCGAATGAGGACACCGGCTTTCTGACGGCGGAGACCGAAGGCGCGCAGGACGTCTCTTTCGATCGCCTGCAGGCACTGCAAAACGAGGTCGAGGCGGTGATCCGGAAGGACCCAGCGGTTGCAGGCGTGGTCTCCATCATCGGCGTTGGGACGACCAACACGGCGCCCGATCTCGGGCATTTCGCCATTACGCTGAAGCCGAAATCCGAGCGCCAGGCATCGGCGAGCGAGATCGCCGCGCGCCTGACCAAAGCTGCGAGCGGCCTCATCGGCATCAAGAGCTATTTCCAGGTGGTGCCGGATATCCAGATCGGCACCCGGCAAAGCCGCACGCAATATCAGTATGTGCTGTCCAGCACCGATCCCACCATCTTCTCGCAATGGGCCGGGCGCGTGCTCACCGCGCTGAAGGCGCTCCCGGAGCTGCGCGAGGTCGCCACGGACCTGCAGGAGAGTGGCCCGGCGCTGCTCATCAAGGTCGACCGCGTCGCCGCTGGCCGACTCGGCGTCTCTATGCAAGACGTCAACAACGCGCTTTACAACGCTTTCGGCCAGCGCCAGATCTCGACGATTTACGGACAGGCGAACCAATACCGCGTGGTGCTGGAAGCCGCCCCTTCCTATCAGACCGACCCGGCATCGCTCGACAAGCTCTTCGTTCCGGGCTCGGGCAGTCTCATCGCTTCGGCGACGGGGCAGGCGAGGGCGCCTCAGGTCCCGCTGTCGGCCTTCGCCACCGTGGAGCGAACCGTGCGGCCGCTCGTCGTCCATCGCATCGAGCAATATCCGGCGGCGACGCTCAGCTTCAATCTCGCGCAGGGCGTCTCGCTCGACCAGGCGGTCGCGGCGATCAATCAGGCGACCGCCGCCATCGGCATGCCGTCCGCCGTCAAAGGCAGTTTCGAAGGCGCGGCGGCAGAGTTCGAAACCTCGCTGAAGAACCAGCCCTGGCTGATCCTTGCCGCGGTCATCGTCATCTATATCGTGCTCGGGGTGCTCTATGAGAGCTTCATCCATCCCTTCACCATCCTGACCACGCTGCCCTCGGCGGGCATCGGCGCGCTGATCGCGCTCGAGCTCTTCGGCTTCCCGTTCACCTTCGTGGCGCTGATCGGCATCGTGCTGCTGATGGGCATCGTGAAGAAGAACGCGATCATCATGATCGACTTCGCGCTCGATGCCGAACGTGAGCGCGGCATGAAGCCTTATGACGCCATTCGCGAAGCGTGCCTGCTCCGCTTCCGTCCGATCATGATGACGACCTTCGCGGCGCTGCTCGGCGCGGTGCCGCTCGCCCTCGGCCATGGTCCCGGTGCGGAGCTGCGCGTGCCGCTCGGCGTCACCATCATCGGCGGCCTGCTGCTCAGCCAGCTTCTGACGCTTTACACCACGCCCGTGATCTATCTGGCGATGGACCGCCTGCGCGACCGGATCGCCACAGCTATGGGCGGCAGGACCGGCTTCGAGCGCCTGCCGGTCGGGGAGGGCGAAGCCGAGCCGGAGGTGATCACGCCCGAGCGGCGCGCAGTCGGCTCATGAACATCTCGGCACTCTTCATCCGCCGCCCGGTCGGCACGGTCCTGCTCTCCATCGGGCTGTTCATTACCGGCGCGGTCGCCTATTTCGACCTGCCGGTCGCCAGCCTGCCCAGCGTCGACCTGCCGACGCTCCACGTCACCGCCACGCAGGCCGGGGCCGATCCGGAAACCATGGCGGCAACCGTCGCTGCCCCTCTCGAGCGCCGGATCGGCGAAATTTCCGGCGTCACCGAGCTGACATCCACCAGCCGTCTCGGCCATTCGAGCGTCAGCGTGCAGTTCGATCTCAGCCGCAATATCGAGGACGCCGCGCGCGACGTGCAGGCCGCGATCAACGGCGCGCAGGCCGACCTGCCGGGCAATCTCAGCCGCCAGCCGACGGTGCGCAAGTTCAACCCCTCCGCTGCGCCGATCCTCATTCTGGCCGTTACCTCGCCGGTCCGGCGACCGGAGAATCTCTATGACATCGCCGACCTGTCGGTCGCCACGCGCATCGAACAGGTCGAGGGCGTCGCCGAGGTGGATGTCGGCGGCGCGCAGCAGCCGGCGATGCGCGTGACGCTCGACCCGGCGGCGCTGAAGTCGCGCGGCATCGGGCTGGATACCGTGCGCAAGGCGATTACGGCAGCGAACGGCCTGCTGCCGCTCGGGCAGATCGAGGGCGCCGACAAATCTTTCATCGTCACCACAGGCGGCCAGCTTTCGGGCCCGAGCGACTATGCCTCGATCGTGCTGAAAAACCAGGGCGGAACCGTCGTCCGGCTCGGCGATGTCGCGCATATCGAGGAAAGCCGCGCCAGCCGGCTCAGCGAAGGGTGGTTCAACAAGGAGCAGGCCGTCATCCTCGTCGTTCACAAAACCGCGGCGAGCAATGTCGTCAAGACGGTCGACGGCATCAAGGCCATTCTGCCGGAGATCAGGGAAGAGATCCCGGCCGATGTCGCCATCGCGGTGATGTCCGACCGGACGGTGGCGATCCGCAAGAGCATCTCGGATCTGCAGATCACGCTCACCGCCAGCGTCTCGCTGGTGACGCTCGTCGTCTTTCTCTTCTTGCGCCGGCTGGTGCCGACCTTTGCCGCCATGGTCGCCGTGCCGCTTTCGCTTGCCGGGACGGTGACGCTGATGTGGTTCGCCGGCTTCAGCGTCGACAATGTTTCGCTGCTGGCCTTGACCATCTCGGTCGGCTTCGTTGTCGACGACGCCATCGTCGTCATCGAGAACTGCTACCGGAACATGCAGGCCGGGCTGCGCCCTATCGATGCCGCCCTTGCCGGCGCGCGGCAGATCGGTTTCACCATCGTTTCGATCAGCTTCTCGCTCGTGGCGGCCTTCATCCCGCTCCTGTTCATGGGCGGCGTGATCGGCCGGATCCTGCAGGAATTCGGCTGGACGCTCGCTTTCGCCATCCTGATTTCGGCGGTCGTCTCGCTCACCCTGACGCCGATGGTCTGCGGCCGCTTCATGCGTCGCCCGCTGCGCCCGCGCGAGACCTGGCTCGACCGGCGTATCGAGCCCGTGTTGGAGGCGCTCGGCCGGGGCTATGCGCGCTCGCTCGATTTCGCTCTCGGCCATCGCTGGCTGATGCTGCTGACGACAATCATGGCGCTCGTCCTGTCGGTGATGACCTTTCTGGTGCTGCCGAAGGGCCTCATTCCTTCTGGAGACACCACGCTGGTCATCGGCTTTACCCGCGCGGCGCCCGATGTCGGCTTCGAAAAGCTCTCAAGCCTGCAGCAGCAGGTGACAGCGATCTCGCTCGAAGACCCCGACGTCATCAGCATCGGCGCCTCGATCGGCGGCAGTTCCGGCTGGGGCGCCAATAATCAGGGCCGTTTCTACATGACGCTGAAGCCAGAAAACGAGCGCAAGCTGACTGCTGTGGAGATTATCGATCGGCTGCGGCGCAAGCTGCGCGCTGTTCCCGGCGCCGAGGTCACGATGTTTCCGGCGACCGGCTTCCGCATGGGTGCGCGGAGCACCCGGTCGAATTATCAGGTGACCCTCTGGAGCACCGATTTGCAGGCGCTGGCCGAATGGGGGCCGCGCGTCCTCGACGCCGTCAAGCGCGTCCCCGGCATCGCCGACGTCACCTCGGACAGCGAGCCGGGCGGACCGCAGGCGCAGCTCAATGTCGACCGCGTCAAGGCCGCCCAGCTCGGCGTCTCGATGACGGCCATCGACAGCGCGCTCAACAACGCCTTCAGCGAACGCCAGATCTCGACCATCTATGGCGACCGCAATCAATACAAGGTGATCCTGGAGTTCGATCCCGCACTTCAGCGCGAACTGGCGGACCTGTCGCGGGTCTATGTCACGAGCGCGCGGGGGGGCGAGATCCCGCTCTCCTCGATCGCGACGGTCGGCACGACGGCCGCACCGCTCGAGGTCAATCACCAGGACCAGTTCCCCTCGGTCACCGTCAGTTTCAATCTGACCGAGGGCACCACGCTGGACAATGCGCTCACCGATGTGCTCGACACGATCGCTCGGCTGCATCTGCCGGACTCGATCCGCGTGCAGCCGGCGGGAGATGCGCTCAGCCAGGCGCAGCAGAGCTGGCAGCAGCCGCTCCTCATCCTCGCGGCGCTGATCACCGTCTATATCGTGCTCGGCATCCTCTATGAGGATCTCGTGCACCCGCTGACGATCCTCTCGACCTTGCCGTCCGCCAGTTTCGGGGCGCTGCTGGTGCTGCACGCGGCCGGCATGGAGTTCTCGCTCATCGCGCTGATCGGCATGATCCTGCTGATCGGCATCGTGAAGAAGAACGGCATCATGATGGTCGATTTTGCGCTCGAAGCCGAACGCAAGCTCGGGTTGCCGAGCCGCGAGGCGATCCGGCGCGCCTGCCACGACCGCTTCCGGCCGATCCTGATGACAACGCTCGCCGCCATGCTCGGTGCGCTGCCTCTGGTCATGTCGTCCGGTCCCGGCTCGGAGCTTCGCCAGCCTTTGGGGCTGACCATCATCGGCGGTCTCGCTGTCTCGCAGCTTCTCACCGTCTACACCACGCCGGTGATATACCTCCTGCTCGACGGTCTGCGGCGGAAGAAGCGGAAGCCGCCGCTCGCCGTCATCGATATGACGCCCGGAAAGGCGGCTTAGCGCCGGCGACACTCGCAACAGGTCACATCTTCCGGCGGAGACCTCTGCCAAATCGGTATTTGTCTCGAAGACCACCCAGATATCCGGACGTCGCCTCGGCCCTGAGCCAGGGCCCACTCGCCTAACTGGCAGCCACTGTGCTTGCCGATATGCGAGTGGATCCTGGGTCTCGCTCTGCTCGCCCGGGATGGCGTCCTGTAAGCACCGGTGGCGGCCACCGGGGATTTCCAGTTGATTGATCGCGTCTTAACGATCGCGCCCGGCGGCGCACGACGTTGTGGATTTCGGCCTCAACTCGACGCGAATCCAGCATCGCCGCACCGAAATTAACCCTCTCACAATCATCTTCGATTTAATTCAAATCCAACCGAGTCGAACCGCAGGATTATGACTCCATGGCCGAAACGATCGTTTGTCCTCATTGCAAAGGGACGGGGATGAACTACGTCATCGTGACACAGGACGGGAAGCCGACGCTTCAGCCGGTCGGCTGCGTCGTCTGCGACGGCAAGGGCTATGTCGCGGCGCCGCCTCTGTCGGACCCGGAGGTCGTGGCGCCGCCTCCGGCGGCCACGCCGGAGCTTTGGCCGATCCTGGTACCGCTCGGGATTTTCTTCCTGTTCTTCGTCTTTCTTTGGATGTGACGGCCCGCAGGACGCCGCAGTCCGCCAGGACTCCACCAAAATTCCCCGTCATGGTAATTCTGCTTATGAGGGAATTCACCAGCGGGGGGCATCTTGATGAACCTCTGGCAGATCGTCATTGCCATTCTGATTCTCGCCATTCTGGCGCTGACCGGGGTTTTTCTAATCCTCGGGCCGGAGCGCATCTGGCTGCTGTTCGGTCCGGCCGACCTCGGCCCGGTGACCTTCGAAACGCTGAAACGCCGGTCGACCCCGAATGACGCTCTGGCTTGTCCGCCCGAGCCCTGCGGCAGCGAGGCGGATATCCTGTCGCCGGTCTTTGCAGTCGATGTGCCGACCTTGCGCAAAGCGCTGGCCCGGGCGCTTGCGACCGAGCGGCGCCTGACGCTTGTCGATATCGACGACAAGACGCCGGCGGACCGCTATATCCAGCGCAGCGAGAGAATGCGTTTTCCCGATACGATCGTAGTGCGCTATTTTCCGCTCGACGGCGACCGCTCGACGGTTGCGATCTATTCGCGCTCCCAGCTCGGTCGCAGCGATCTTGGCGTCAATCTCACGCGTGTCGAGAGATGGCTCGCCAAGCTGGAGCGCGAAGTGGCGCGAATCCAGAAGACGTCCTGAGTTTGGAGCGCAAAATGGCCTTACATTTCGAGAGCAGCGAATATGACGCGCGGATCACGAAGGTTCGCGCCTCGCTCGAGGCGGCCGGGCTTGATGGCCTGCTGATGTTCCAGCAGGAGAGCATGTATTACCTGACCGGCTATGACAGCTTCGGCTTCTGCTTCTTCCAGTGCCTCTATCTCGGGGCCGAGGGCCGGCTTGCTCTGCTGACGCGCTCCGCCGATCTGTGCCAGGCGCAGCACACCTCGATCATCAGCGACATCCGCATCTGGACCGATGCTGAGGGCGCGCGGCCGGCCGATCAGCTTCGCGACATGCTTGCCGGTCTCGGCGCTGCCGGCAAAAGGCTCGGCATCGAAACGCAGAGCTACGGCCTGACGCACGCCAATGGCAAAGCCGTCGATGCGGCGCTAAGCAGAGATTCTCTGGTTGCCCAACGGATCGCGACCTCGTTCTGCGTTCAAGGCCACGACGGCTTGGTGGATAGCGGCATCGAGGGTTTCAGCATCGGTGAAAGTCTGGTGCGCGAGATGATGGGCTTTGAGATCATGCCAGACAACCTCGATGTCGTTGAGTTCGGGCGCATATTTGGGCAGCCATTCGACGGTGAGCCAATGCTCGCGGGCAGCAAGTGCCGCCCGCGTTGCCTTGCTGGTATGGATTGGGCCGTTGTCGAGCACGATCACGACGGGCTTGCTCGGAATTCCAGGCTTGGGGCCGTAGAGAAAATCGAGGGTTTGCAGCAAGGCAATGAAGTCGGTGCTGCGCTTGCTGCGGGAGGTGGCGACGATCAACCTGCGGCCCAACCAGTCAAGCGCGCCCATCATGGCGACTTTCTTGGATTGTCCAGGGGCCGGCACGCGGAGATCGGCGCCACGCTTAGCCCAGGCTCGCGCCAAATAGGGATGCGTCAGCGCCTCGCTTTCGTCGGCGAACAGGAGAACGATATCGCCGGCCTCAGCCTGGGCTTTGCGCAGCTTGAGCCGCAGACCGACACGATCAATCTCGTTCGCGATCTGGCGGCCCTTCAGTGTGTGTCGTGGTCGCCGAAAACGGAATCCCCTTTTTTGCGCAACACTTTGGAGAGTTGCGAGCGAGAGATCGAGATGTTTTCCCGGGCTGCAATCTCATCGGCAAGACGGGCAAGCGTCCAGTTCGTTCGGTCCGCCACCGGCTGCGACAGAAGTGGTCCGGCGACTCTCAGCGCGGCCTGCGCCTTCAACGGCATTGGTCCCGAAGCAACGCTCGCCTTCAGCGCATCGATCCCGCCGCGCATGAAGTCGCTGCGCCAAAGCCGAACCGTATCCTCGCGCACCCCAAATGCCTGCGCGATCCGGCTGCTGGTCCAGCCATCAAGCGTTAGCAGAATAGCGCGCGCCCGATCCGCCTCGGCGCGATCCGCACCGCCAGCTAAAGCTTTCAGCGCCGTTTTCTGCTCGTCCGTCGCCGCCACCGGCGATTTGCCAGCCATGTCTTACCCCGCGAATCATTGGAAAGACAGAATCACAACCGGCATCTGTTGGCCAGGCCGGACAAACCTGCTTAGGCGGCTTCTGCACGCTTACCGAGGCGAACGGCCTCGTCGACCGCATCCGCGCCGTCAAATCGCCGGCGGAACTCGGCTATGTGAGGCGCGCGGGCGAGCTTGCCAATGCTGCCCTGGAGGCCGGTCTTGCCGAAACCCGCGCCGGCGCCGATGAGGGCCGCATTCTCGCGGCGATGCACGGCGCGATTTTTGCCGGTGGCGGCGACTATCCCGCCAACGAGTTCATCATCGGCTCAGGGCCCGATGCGCTGCTCTGCCGCTACAAGGCCGGCCGGCGACGCTTCGACCAGAACGACCAGCTCACACTCGAATTTGCCGGCGTCTACCGGCATTACCATGCCGCGCAGATGCACACGGTTATTGTCGGTGAGCCGCGCCCGCGCCATCAGGCAATGTTCGACGCCTGCCGCGAAGCGCTGCGGGCCTGCGAGGAGGCATTACGCGCGGGCAAAACGGCCGGCGAGGTCTTCAACGCCCATGCTCGCGTCATAGATGCGCACGGGATGGGCCCGCATCGGCTCAATGCCTGCGGCTACAGCCTCGGCGCCAAATTCACGCCGAGCTGGATGGACCCGCCGATGTTCTATGAGGGGAATGAGTGGGTGCTGGAGCCGGGCATGGTCATGTTCCTGCACATGATCCTGATGGACTCTGAAACCGGGACCGCCATGTGCCTCGGCCGCACCTCGATCGTGACCGGCGGCGCTCCCGAGCCCCTGTCGCCGCTCACGGACCGCCCCATCAGGCGCTGAGCGGGCTGACAGATCTCCCGCGCTAGGCGCTCAGCCCACAACGATCTTGTCGACCCGGTTCGGGTAGAAAGCCATATAGCCCTTGATCTCCACAACCTCGTCATAGGGGGCGAGATAGGACCACACGGCGTCTTGCGCTTTTTTCTCGCCGAGCTCGATCGACCAGTAGCTCGCATCGCCCTTGAACGGGCAATGGGTCTTATGCGCACTGCCTTGCAGCGCCTCTCGGCGGACATCCGCCGCCGGCAAATAGTAGACAGGCGGATAACTGGCTTCTCTCAGGATCAGCGCCGAGCGACTGTTGGCGATCACCTCGCCGTTGAAGACCACCTTCACCCGCGACGGGCTCGGCTCGACGGTGATCTTGTGGCCCGGATGCTGCTGATAGCCGGGGCCAGGATTGGACGTAGCGGACATGATCGATCCCAACTCTGCAAAGCCGCGCAGCCTCTATTCGAAAGCGAGCGCAGCCGCTGGGTAGTTTTGATCGCCCTGGCGCAGCGGCACACCATGATGCGTCCGCACATGTGCGCTTCCCGCGAAATATTCCGGGGGCAGACGGGTTATCAGCGAAGTGATGTGCGATCCCTGCACGGCAATATGATCGCGCATCAGCCGGTCGGCTTCCTCGGCCGCGCCTTTTCTGATGGCTTCGAGAACCTGCTCATGCTCGCGGAGCGACTCGCGCAGCCTGTTGTTGCGCCGAAGCTGAAAGCGGCGATAGGCACCGAGCCGGTTCCGCGTCGAGATTGTCTGCTTGATCAGATAGCTGTTGTGGCTGGCCCGGTAGATCGCCTCGTGGAAGCCGGCATTGGCGAGGCAATAGCCTTCGAAATCCTCGCTCTCGCAATGCGACCGGCAGGCTTCATGCGCCTCCAGGATTTGGGCCATCTCGTCGGCGGTCGCGTGCATCGCCGCCAATCTCGCGCAGACACCCTCATAGATCGACATCATCTCGAACATCTCGATGAGCTCGGCCATGCTGAGGCCCGACACCACCGCTCCGCGATGCGCGCGGATGCGCACGAAGCCTTCCGCCGCAAGCTGCCGCAGGGCCTCGCGGACCGGCGTGCGCGAGCTGCCGTAGCGTTCCGCCAGCCGGGCCTCGTCGAGGCGATCGCCCGGCTTGAAATTGAACATTAAGATTTCATGCTCGATCTTGCGTTTGAGACGTTCTGCGATGGACGAGGCCATATTCAAACCCGAGTGAGTGCGCTGAACAATTGTAAAGCCTGATTGTTTCAGCAGCGCGGCAGCGCGCGGGCGATCATGACACGCCAGCTAATGTCGTATGCGGAAACCATGGCTTTGTATAAAATGAAACTTAATACTGCAAGGATATAGTGGACGTCTCATATTGCTGCGAGGACAAGCTCTTTCGAGCCGGATAGGGCGCGGGGTCTTACATGAATGTTTCCTTTTTCGGCGAGTTGCTGACCGCGATCTCCGACCGCGGCCGTCAGTGGCTCGATTTGTCGGGCATCGGCTCCAGCCAGGGCGAGAGCATCGAAGACCTTTCGCAAGCGCTTCTCTCCGGCCGCGGCGAGGCGTCGGGCGTCGCCATCGCCCAGCAGATTTTGGCGCGCTACCGTACACTCGACGATGAAGGACGCTATCAATTCTTCCGTTTTCTTGCTGATCGCGTCGCGCCCGAGACCGAACGGGTCGCCAGCAGCGCGCGCGCCTATCTGCAGGCGCCCAGCGCCGATGCGCTGAAGCGCCTGACCCAGGCCGTCGAGTCGCCGCGGCTCGAATATTTGCGCCGCCTCAATCTGTCGCCCGGCGCCACCGCCGAGATCGTGCGGATGCGTGCCGATCTTTTGCACATGACCAAGAAGGACGAGGCGCTTGCGGCCGTTGACCGCGACTTCGTCAGCCAGCTCACCTCCTGGTTCAACCGCGGCTTCCTGGTTCTGCAGCGCATCGACTGGTCGACGCCGGCCAATATCCTCGAAAAGATCATCCGCTATGAGGCCGTACACGAGATACAGGGCTGGGACGATCTGCGTCGCCGCCTCGATCCGGCCGACCGGCGCTGCTTTGCCTTCTTTCATCCCTCGCTGGTCGACGACCCGGTGATCTTCGTGCAGGTGGCGCTGAGCCGCGAGGCGCCCGGCTCGATCCAGCAGGTGCTGAAGGAGGAACAGCGCGGCGCGCAGGAAATCCGCGATCCGACGACGGCGGTGTTTTATTCGATTTCGAATTGCCAGGAGGGCTTGCGCGGCATCTCTTTCGGCAATTTCCTGATCAAGCAGGTCGTGGAGGATCTCGCCCGCGCCATTCCGAGTCTGAAGACCTTCGTCACGCTGTCGCCGATCCCGGGCTTCAGCAACTGGCTGGAGCGGGCCAAGCTCAGCAATCTCCTCACCTATCTCGACGCCACCGAACTTGCCATTCTCGACAATCTCGCTGATGAGGACTGGCGGAATGATGAGGAGCTCGCCGAGGCGATGAAGCCGGTATTGATGGCCGCCGCTGCTCACTATTTCCTCGTGGCCAAGAACATTCACGGCCGTCCGGTCGACCCGGTCGCCCGCTTCCATCTCGGCAATGGCGCGCGCCTCGAGCGCATCAACTGGCTCGGCAACATCTCATCGCGCGGGCTGAAGGAGGCACACGGCCTGATGGTCAATTACCGCTATGATCTGCGCGATATTGAGCGTAATCACGAACTCTTCGCCAATTCCGGCGTTGTTGCGGCGTCGAAATCGGTGCGCTCGTATCTACGAGTACCGGAAAAATCGCAGGCCCTGGTGCCTGCCGGCGAGTAGCAAGGCCGGGCGAGCCCGGCTAGACGGAGGTTCTGATGCGCTGGCGCGGGCGCGAAGGCAGCGAAAATGTCGAGGACCGGCGGGACGAGTCGGATGGCGGTGGCGGTTTCAACTTCCCCTTCCCACGCGGCGGAGGCGGCTTTCCGGGCGGCGGACCGGGCATAAGGCTGCCGACCGGCCGGGGCGGCGGTATCGGCATTATCGGTTTTCTCATCATTATTGGTCTGATGTTCTTCTTCGGCATCGATCCGCGGGTGATCTTCGATGAGGGCGGCAATGGCGGCGGAATCTCGACCGGGCAGGGGCCGCGCGAGGCGTCCCGTCCGGCAAGCGCGCGGGACGACGAGCTGAAGCAATTCGTCTCCGTCGTGCTCAAGACCACTGAAGATGTCTGGTCTCGGGAATTCCAAGCCATGGGCCGGACTTACACCGACCCGAAGCTCGTCCTTTATCGCGGCGGCATCCGCTCCGGCTGCGGCACCGGCATCTCGCAGATGGGGCCGTTCTATTGCCCGCTCGACCACAAGGTCTATATCGACCTCTCCTTCTACGACGATCTGAAGAACCGCTTCGGCGCCTCCGGCGATTTCGCCCAGGCCTATGTCATTGCGCATGAGGTCGGCCATCACGTTCAGACGCTGCTCGGCCTCAGCGACAAGGTGATGGCAGCGCGTGCGCGTGCGAGCGAGCGAGCGGGCAACGCCATCCAGGTGCGGATGGAGCTTCAGGCGGACTGCTATGCCGGGATCTGGGCGCATGATGCGCAAAATCAGCTCAAGATCGTGGAGCCCGGCGACATCGAAGAGGCGTTGAACGCCGCGGCGGCGATCGGTGACGACCGCATCCAGCGCGAGACCCAAGGCTATGTGGTGCCCGACGCCTTCACCCACGGCTCCTCGAAGCAGCGCGTTTCCTGGTTCCACAAGGGCTTCGACAGTGGCCGGATGGATGCGTGCGACACATTCAGCGGCGGGATTTGATGCGCGGTCTCCTACTCAGAACCGGCGGCTCGCATCCGTAAAGTCGCTGGCTTTACGCCAAGCCGCCCGCTTGCGAGAATCAAGGGTTTTTTCCGGCTCAAGTGCGATCATGCAAAGGCGTCAGCTCCTTTCAGCCCTATTCACATTGCCCCTGCTTGTTCTCTCTCGTCGTTCGGCCGCCGGTGATTGGTCCGTCGCTCACGCGGCGTCGGCTTTGAACAGCACTCTATCGGCATTCCGGCGTCGCTTCGAGCTGACGAAAGATCAGCCGGCGGCACCGGATGTCGAGGCTGATAGCAGGCTCAGGGAGTACATCAGCCGCGTTGGGGAATGGCGAAGCCAGTTGACGACTGCCGTGCGAAACGCCCCGGGCGAGCGGTTGGCTGCGCATTTGGACCCCCATTACAAATCGCTGGCGAGACTCGTTCCCGCCGGACCGCTTCCATCAGCGCCCGCTTCCGCGCCGCCTCTGGCCGAAATGGCGACTGAAGGGGGCTCAAGCGGCGACAAGCTGGGGGACGTCATCACCGATATTGCGATCCAAACCCTTGGCTTGGAAGATTTCAGCGATGTCGTCGTTTTCCTGTTTCAGAATTATGGTCCGGTTAAGAACTCTTACCAGGGCGCCGTCGACGCCTACCGCGACGGGTCGTATTTGACCGCCGCTTCGCGTCTTGCCCGTTTGCCGGTCGAACTCGTCGGGACCGGATCGGAAAAGTTTCTGGAGCGGAAGTTTGGCAGGGCCGGAGCCAAATCCCT
Source organism: uncultured Alphaproteobacteria bacterium (assembly GCA_963798805.1). Taxonomy (GTDB): domain Bacteria; phylum Pseudomonadota; class Alphaproteobacteria; order Rhizobiales; family Rhodomicrobiaceae; genus CAVZCK01. The sequence continues at coordinate 920,090 of CAWCVC010000002.1, read as the reverse complement.
CATTCGCAGTCTATTCAGTGCGATGTTACTGAGCGGCATTCCCTTTATTGGCGAGGCGAGCACAGCGACGTTGTTTGTCGTTGCGCTCTATCGAAATTGGGACCGCCTGCAAGAAGCAATTCGGGCACAGTGAGGGTACTGCCGGAATTCAAGGCGGGGGGCCGTCACGGTTGACCGTTGGCTATGGGGGCGCCACCAGCATCCTCGCCCCCGCATCCCACCGCCAGCAGCTCTTATTGGTCAGATGCACGCCGCCCATCCAGCGGTCGAGGCGGCGGAACTCGATGGCGTCCTTTTTGCCGGTCATGGCGGTGACGCCGAGGCCGGTCAGTTTCAGCTCACTGCTGAGATAGGCCGCGCGCTGCTCGTCGTCGAAAGCGGGCGAGAAGGCCGGGAAGGCGAGGCCGGTGATGAACGGCGCAGCGCCCTGGGCCAGCGCGTCGAGAATCCGCCAGAAGCTCCAGTCGCCCATGAAAGCCGCTTCCTCGCTCTCCTCGAACAGATGGAAGAGGGTGAGCGGCGTCGCATTGCCGGTATAGATCATCTCCAGGATGAAGGCCTCGGTACGGGTGAGGCCGGTCGCGGGCGCCGGATATTCCTCCATGTGCCGCAGGATCGCCGGGCGCAGGAAGGGGAGGGCGGCGGTATCGTAATGGAGAAGCGCGGCCCAACTCGACGGTGCCGGATTGCGGAACGCCCCCCAGGCCGCCTGTGCAAGGCCGTATTGGGGATCGGAGACCGGTTGCTTGAGCTTCAGATGCATCCGCAGGCGCGATGGCGTCTCCTTGCCGATGAAGCTGCCGGCCTGAATGAGGGAGATGCGCGAATGCAGTTCCGGCTCGCGGCTTAGCAGGTCCAGGATCTGCAAAAGCTGAAGCTGGTCATAGAGATCATGCTCGAACCAGAGCGTGATCTCGGCATAGTCGGAGAGATGGCGCATGGTGGCGTCGCGCTCGGCGAAGGCGGCGAAGATCTCGTCGGGGTCGCCCCAGCCGCCGCTTGCCAGATAATCGACGCGGATCGCCGACAGCTCGCGCAAGCTGTTCGTTACCGGCACCGGGCCCTCGTGCAGGATATCGCGCCAGCACAGAATCTCGCCATTGATCCGCGCTTCGCGCATCTTCGCCGCGCCAATATCGCCATTGGTGATGATGAGGGTCTTCATCGCCGCCCTCAGCCGCGTCCGCGATAGGGCTGGACGCCCTGATCGGGAAGCCAGAGTCCCTCCGGCGGCGCGCCGGTCTGCCAGAACACGTCGATCGGCATGCCGCCGCGCGGATACCAATAGCCGCCGATGCGCAGCCAATGGGGCGCGAGGAATTCGGTTAGGCGCTTGGCGATCTCAAGCGTGCAGGCCTCGTGAAAAGTACCATGATTGCGGAAGGCGCCGAGATAGAGCTTCAGCGACTTCGACTTGACGATGTACGCATCGGGTACATAATCGATCACCAGATGTGCAAAATCCGGCTGTCCAGTGATCGGGCAGAGCGAGGTGAATTCCGGGCAGGTGAAGCGGATGAGATAGTCCGTACCGGGATGCGGGTTGGCAACGCGGTCGAGCCGCGCCTCGGTCGGCGAGGCCGGAAGCGGCACAGCGCGGCCGAGCTGCGTGACGCCCACGGTCTCGCCTCCCTGTCCTGCCCGTTCACTCATACGTTTTTCCGCCCCCGGTAAATACATCCTTCATGGCATGAGGGCCGGGAAATGTGAACCTCGGAAAGGCCGGGAACCTTCGGCGCCAGGCGATTCCAGATCCAAACTGTGATATTTTCAAGCGTCGGCGCACCGATGCCGTCGACCTCGTTGAGGAACTGGTGGTCGAGCGCCTGGCGCGTCTCCTCGATTGCGGCGGCCAGATCGTCGAAATGAAAGATTAGCCCGGTTTCCGGCTCGGGCTCGCCTTCGACGCTCACGCGCACATGAAAGGAATGGCCGTGAATGCGCGCATTCGGATGTCCCGGCGGCGCTGAGGGGAGAAAATGCGCGGCTTCGAATGTGAACTCTTTATAGATCAGCATCGGTTGAAACGGGGCTCGCGGCGCGCCGGTGGCGCGTCCTGTCAAGCCGCAAATGTGGTATCCGCTTTAGGGAATGCCAGCAAGTTTATGCATTTGCAAAGATAAACGCCAGCGCGGATGCGCCATGCAGAATGCGGCGCTTTCGGCGACGGCCTCCTTCAGCCGCGGCCCATCCATCGGCTGGATGAAAAAGTGCTCGAAATCAAGCGCTTCGAATTCCAAGGGATCGGCCTCCCCCTGCGGAAAGACGAATTTCAGCTCATGACCGCGGCGCTGGACGAGCGGCGCGCGCCCTTTCGGGCTGACGCAGATCCAATCGATGCCGGGCGGTGCGGCGATGGTGCCGTTGGTTTCGATGGCGATCTCGAAGCTACGGGCATGGAGCGCCTCGATGAGCGGCGCATCGAGTTGCAGCAGCGGCTCGCCGCCGGTGCACACCACATAGGGCTTCGCACCCGAACCGCCGGGATATGCCTCGGGCCAACGGCTTGCCACCCCAACGGCAAGCGCATCGGCATCCGCGAATTTGCCGCCGCCGGGTCCGTCAGTGCCGACGAAATCTGTGTCGCAGAAGCGGCAGAGGGCGACCGCCCGGTCCTGCTCGCGGCCCGACCACAGATTACAGCCCGCAAAGCGCAGGAAAACCGCTGCGCGTCCGCTGCGCGCGCCTTCTCCCTGGAGCGTGTAGAAGATTTCCTTGACCGAATACATGCTAATGCACGTGCGGTTTGATCTCGATGTATTTTTCGAGAACGTTGTGCTCGCCATGTGAGCCGTATCGCAGCGTTGCGTTTCCGCCTTGCGTGACTTTAGAGGCCCTTAACACCGGCTCGATCACGGTGTAGAGCGCGTCCGCATCCGGACCATATAGAAACAGAAAGCCGTCGCTGCCATCCATCGCGATCTCATGGCCGTCCAGCTCTCCGACGCCTTTGCCCTCGAGCGAGGCGCGCAACTCATCCTCCAGATTGTGCAGCGGTTCGAGCGGCTCGAAGTCCTCGGCCCAAAATTTTCCGGCGAAATCATAAAACATAACGATAATCGACTGTTCCGCCATTCCCGCCCCCGCAGCCGTTCTAATGCGCCTCGACGGGCTGCCCGCGCCATTTCCAATAGCCGGCCGCGCGCAACTGGCAAGCCGGGCATTCGCCGCAGCCATAGCCCCAGTCATGATGCCTGTCGCGTACGCTGTGATAGCAGGTATGAGTGTGCTCGACGATCAGATCGACGAGCTTTGCCCCGCCGAGCGCTTCGGCCAGCGCCCAGGTCTCGGCCTTGTCGCGCCACATCAGCGGCGTTTCGATCCGAAATGGCGCCTCGGTCCCGAGTTGCAAGGTGTGGCCGAGCGAGATCAGCGTCTCGTTGCGGCAGTCGGGATAGCCGGAATAATCGGTTTCGCACATGCCGCCGACAAGGTGCATGATGCCGCGCCGGTAGCCGACCGCCGCCGCATAGGTAAAGAACAGGATGTTGCGACCGGGAACGAAGGTGTTGGGTAATCCGTTCTCGCCCAGCCTGATCTCGGCATCGCGCGTCAGGGCCGTCTCGCTGATCCGGCCCAGCTCGGGCATGTCGATAGGGTGATCCTCACCGCGCTTGGCCGACCATTCCGGAAAATCGCGAGCCAGTGCGGCGAAGACGGCCTGGCGCGCCTTCAGCTCGGCGTCGTGCCGCTGACCATAGCTGAAGCCGAGAGTTTCGACATGGGCATAGCGGGCGAGCGCCCACACCAAGCAGACGGTGGAATCCTGCCCGCCGGAAAACAGCACCAGCGCGCTCGATGTGCTAGCCGCCGTCATAACTCTGTTCCTTCATGATCGAAAAGGCCTTCAAGGCGCTCCCGAGTCCTTCTATAACCCGGCGCAAGAACTCAAGCTTAGATAAGAGGACGTCACCATGACGGCAATCGCAGACATTATCGGCCGACAGATTCTCGACAGCCGCGGCAATCCCACGGTCGAGGTCGATGTGATCCTCGATGACGGCACTCTCGGCCGCGCCGGCGTGCCGTCGGGCGCCTCGACCGGCGCTTACGAGGCGCATGAGCTGCGCGACGGCGGAACGGCCTGGATGGGCAAGGGGGTTCAGGAGGCGCTCGAAGCCGTCAATGGAGAGATTTTCGACGCTCTCCAGGGTTTCGAAGCCGAAGAGCAGCGCCATATCGACGAGACGCTGATCATGCTCGACGGCACCAAGAACAAGGGCCGGCTCGGGGCGAACGCCATTCTCGGCGTCTCCCTCGCAGTGGCCAAGGCCGCGGCCGAAGCCTCCGGCCTGCCGCTCTACCACTATCTAGGCGGCGTCAACGCCCGCGTGCTGCCGGTCCCTCAGATGAACATCCTCAATGGCGGCGCCCATGCCGACAATGCGCTCGACTTCCAGGAATTCATGATTATGCCGGCCGGCGCCCAGAGTTTTTCTGACGGACTGCGTATGGGTTCAGAGATTTTTCACAATCTCAAGAAGCTGCTGAAGGATGGCGGCCACAACACCAATGTCGGCGACGAGGGCGGTTTCGCGCCGAACCTCAAATCGGCCGACGAGGCTCTCGGCTTCGTCGCGCGCGCCGTCGAAAAGGCCGGCTACAAGCTCGGCGAGCACGTCTTCCTCGCGCTGGATCCGGCCTCGACCGAATTTTATCGCGACGGCAAATATCATCTCGAAGGCGAGGGCAGGGTGGTCGACTCGGCCGGCATGGTGGAGATTTACGCCGACCTCACCTCGCGCTACCCGATCGTCTCCATCGAGGACGGCATGGCGGAGGACGACTGGGAGGGCTGGCAGGCGCTCACGGCGAAGCTCGGCGCCAAGGTTCAGATCGTCGGCGATGATCTCTTCGTTACCAATGTCACGCGGCTGCGAGAGGGCATCGAGCGCGGCGCAGCCAATGCGATCCTCGTCAAGGTCAATCAGATCGGCACGCTGAGCGAGACGCTCGACGCCGTGAGCATGGCTCAGCGCGCGCGCTACAAGGCCATCATCTCGCACCGCTCGGGCGAAACCGAGGATTTCGACCATCGCCGATCTCGCCGTCGCCACCAATGCCGGCCAGATCAAGACCGGCTCGCTGTCGCGCTCGGACCGGCTGGCGAAGTATAACCAGCTCCTGCGGATCGAGGAAGAGCTGGATAGCGTGGCAGTCTATGCAGGACGGAGTGTGTTGCCGGGACGGCTTGGTTAGTTGCTGGCTATTGCAAACCACTGGGAGACCGGCACTCAAGCGCCCGCCCGACCCGGCGATTTCGGCGATCGTTGCCGGATGGGCGGGGGCCCATACGCAGCGAGATCAAAACAAAGCTGTTTCTTCCTGATGAAGCAAGTGTTTTTGCCTTTTGCCCGCCTAAAAGGTCTGGTTGAGAATATTCGCGATAATAACAAGGCCGGAGTTGCCGGATTGCGCTGCATCTATTTGGTAACGCATTTCTTTTTTCAAATTTCTTGGCGTTAGCAAAGCATCTACCTCAACCGCCGGTTGGCAAGATCGATATAGACAGCTTTTGATCGATATTCGCCGTATCGCCGCTCCGATAGTTTCTCCCTAACAAGATAATCCCATGCCCAAGGGAGGCATGGGCAGTTCGGGTTGGGGGACACCATGGAAATGTATAGGCTGGCAGCGGCGGGACTCTGTCTCTTCGCCGGTGCGGGACTTGGCTTGTGCGCGGATGCGGCCGACCTGCCATCTGCGGGCGGCAGCCTGAAAGATGAACTTCCTCAATTGCCAGGTATTCGATGGAACGGCCTTTATGCTGGCGTCCACATGGGCGCAGCGTGGGGAGACATGAAATTCTCCGAAGTCCATGGCGAGCATTCGATTTTTGGCGACAGCGTCAACACGCCCGGACCGATCGGCGGCGGCCAGATCGGCTACAACTATCAGCTCGATGCCTCGTGGATTCTCGGCGTCGAAGGCGATGCGAGCGTGGCGAATCTGGACGGGACCAACACCTGCCTTGCCTATTCCGGCAGCGTGCCATCAACCAACTGCCGCGCTGATATCGATGCCCTCGGCTCACTGACGGGCAGACTCGCTTATGCGCTCCGCGACCACGGCCGCACCCTGCTCTATGCGAAGGGTGGCTTGGCCTGGGCTCATGAAACCTCGACCATCACTATCCGATCTTATTCAGCCGCAGTTAGAAATTGCGCTGGCGAATGTGGCGCAAGGCATTGAACTTGCGTAGGAAATGGGTGTCGCAGCCATCCTATGCGCGCCGCAGCGCAGAGCCACACCCGCCATGACCGACGATAGCCCGCTCACCGTTCCCTATCCAGCCGTGTCGCGCAAGAAAGTCACAGCTGCCTTCGATGGCGGTCGTCTCTCCTCCGACAGCGGCGTCATGCTGCTCGCGCTTGCCGAGCGTCGGCGGGCTCTCTCCCAAACTCTCGCTGCTTTGATCGCCGACCGGCGCGATCGGGCGCATATTACGCACACAGTTGAGGACATACTGAAAGGGCGCATGTTGGCGATCGCCTGCGGCTACGCGGATGGCAATGACTTCGACTGGCTGCGCTGCGATGCCGCCTTCAAGCTTGCCTGCGGGCGGCTGCCCGACACGGGCAATGATCTATGCTCGCAGCCGACCATCTCGCGCTGGGAGAACGCGCCGACGCTGAAGGAGATCATCCGCCTGACCTATGCGCTCGTCGACATCTGGTGCCGGAGCTACAAGATGCCGCCGGCATCGGTGGTGCTGGACATCGATGACACGCTCGACGTGGTGCACGGTCATCAGAAACTGTCGGAATGGAACGCCCATTACGACGAGCGCTGCTTTCTGCCGATCCACATCTATGAGACAGCGACGGGCCGCCCGGTCACCATGATCCTGCGTCCGGGCAAGACGCCCTCAGGCAAGGAAGTCCGTGGATTACTGCGCCGTCTGATCAATCGCATTCGCCGGCATTGGTCCGATACGCGCATCACCATTCGTGGCGATAGTCACTACGGCCGAGAAGAAGTTATGAGCTGGTGTGAGGCCAATGGCATCGACTATGTCTTCGGCTTTGCTGGCAATACCGTGCTCGACCGCTTGGTTGAACCGGAGGCCGATGATATCCGGACGCGCCGCGCCGAGGAGCAACTTGCCGTTCTGCGCGGCTTCGCCGAAACGCGCTATGCGGCAAAATCCTGGGCCAGGGAGCGCCGTGTTGTGGCACGTATCGAGGCGAGCGCCAGTCATGAGGACGACATGCTCCGCCGCGGGCTCGACATCCGCTATGCCGTCACCTCGCTGGCGAAAGGCAACGCCGAGCACATCTATGCGACCCTCTACTGCGAGAGGGGACAGGCAGAGAATCTGATCAAGCAACATAAAGCGCAACTCGCATCCGATCGCACCAGCTGCCGATCGCCGCTTGCTAATCAGATGCGGCTCATTCTGCACACCGCCGCCTATTGGCTGATGCTCGATGTGCGCGATTGCGTGCCGTCCTGGCATCCTTTGCGGCAAAGCGAGTTCGCCAGCATTCGCCTGCGCCTGCTGAAAATCGCCGGACGTTTCGTCGAGACCGCGAGCCGCATCCGTGTGGCACTCGCCTCGTGCTGCCCGGAGGCCGAGCTGTTCAGCCTCGTTGCCTTCCGGCTGCAATCGTCCGGGCCATGAATGGTGGGGCATGACCGCCCCAGGAGCCCGGACCATCCACCTTCAGCGCGTCGACAGCGTACTCGAGCCGATCAGCCTGCCGGACGTGTCCGCACAGGACGGATCACCTCGCCCAGCAAGAACGGAAAGAAGATAGCCTGCTCGGACGCATAAGAACGGCTATCAATCGCAACAGTCCTCGGCATGGGCGTCCTCTCACCGGGAGCGATGACACAACGGAGAGCCGCTGGGGCTGGACCGCGGGCGGTGGCATCGAATACGCTCTCGCCGCGGGCTGGTCGGCCAAGGTCGAGTATGACTATTACGATCTGGGCGGCGGCTCGATCTCAGTCCCGGAGCGCTTAACCGGAGCGCCCGGCTCGATCTCGTCCTCACAGTCGCTACAGGTCGTCAAGGCAGGGCTGAATTATCGTTTCGGCGCAGCCGGGGAAGAGAGCCCTGCGCCCAGAAGCTTTACGGCGCGTGCGCACGGTTGGGAGTTCGAGGCCGGCGGCCGCTATTGGAGCAGCACCGGCAAGTTCCAGAAAAATCTTGTCGCGCCGGCCTTGGTTTCCAGGTTGACTTATGACAGCATCGTCGGAAATTCCGGCGAGTTCTTCGGCCGCATCGACACTCCGCTGCGCCTGTTCGTCAAAGGCTATGTCGGCGGCAGGAGCCTTGGCGACGGTCATATGAATGATGAAGACTGGGATTTGTCGGTGACGGAAGGACACCGGCGCTTCGAAATTCCCTATTCGAATACGCTATCACCCAAGGTGGATGGCTCGATGAACTACGGGACGGTCGATCTCGGCTACGACCTGTTCAAAGGGTCTCAATACAAATTCGGCGCTTTCGTCGGCTATAATCGGTTCCAGGAAAAGATCAACTCGCATGGCTGCATTCAGATCGCCAACATGGCCTCCGATTGCGCCGTTCCGCGGCCGACAACCGGCACCGGCATCACTGAAAACGATGTCTGGGATTTTGTGCGTCTTGGAGTCGCGGGCGAGTTCGCGCTGACGGACCGGCTGAAGCTGAGCGTTGATGCCGCATGGCTCCCCTATACCCATTTCGACGGGATGGACCATCACTGGAACTTCACGCCCACCAAGATCTTCCCGCTCTCCGGCAAGGGCGACGGCGCCCAGATCGATGCGATTCTGTCCTACAACATCACCGACCGCTTCTCGCTCGGCGTCGGAGGCCGCTACTGGACGTTCAAGACGGCGGACGCGAAGTACTCCTGTCAGAATTGCAATGGCGCGGGAACCTCCCTCGCCGCCCAGCCGGCCAAAGCGAACGCCGAGGAATATGGGCTGCTATTGCAGGGATCGTACAAGTTCGGCGGCGAGGAACCGCTCGAGCCGCTGAAATAGCCGGCTTCGATGGCGCGCTGAGTCATTCTGACGCCGCAGCTTTTCTGCTCTTGATTTGGCCTGTGATAGGCGCAATATGCCAAACATGAGTGCGTTCGGTGCACTCTTATCCGTGGATCCCAAGAGGGAGTTATGTCCAGCAACGACCATAGTCGATTGACCGCGCCGCTCCAGGCCGCCGTGCTGAACTGATCGATTGATCGGCTCACCCGCGATCGGCCCCTGCGGCCGGTCGAAAGAGAGGTGAGCCATGAACGCCGCAATCCGGTATCTCACTTATCCCCTGCGCCGTGCGCAGCCCGACGTCAATGAGCTGTTCGACGAGCGGCAGACCTTTGGCGAGCATCTGGCCGACCGCGTTGCCGCGATCGGCGGCTCGTGGGGCTTCATTGCAGGGTTCGCTCTGTTCCTCATCGCCTGGGCGGTGTTGAACGCCGTCATACTCGTCGGCAACGCCTTCGATCCGTTCCCGTTCATTTTTCTCAATTTGATGCTCTCGATGCTCGCGGCACTGCAAGCCCCGATCATCATGATGAGCCAGAACCGCCAGGCGGCGAAGGACCGGCTGGAAGCGCGGCTCGATTATGAAACAAACATGCGCTCCGAGAGCGAGATTGCCAGCCTGCACAAGAAGATGGATGCCTTGCAGGCGCAGCTCAATATGATGGTCGAACTTCGGCTGATGGAGCACCGGCAAGCGGACGAGCGCTTATATTCGGCCGGTCTCTGATGTTCGGCAGCCCGCGCCGGCCGGAAGGATTGGCGCGGGCGGCGCTTGTTTAAGTTCCTCGGAATTTCGTAGCCTCGCAGGGCGGCAAATTAAGCCGGCCTTAACGCCTTCCCGCCAATTGTTCCCGCAACGCGCTGGGGCAGGTGAGTCGATGAAAATGATCACATCACGCAAGGGGCGGAATGGGCGTTATGCAATATTGTTGGCTGTGTGCCTCGCACTGATCGGCTATTTCTCCTATCACGCCGCCGTCGGCGAGCATGGGCTGCAGAAGAAGGCGGCGCTGACGGAAAAGATCAAGCATCTCGAGGCAGAGCTGGCGACGCTGAAGAATGAGCGCCTGCGAATCGAGCACGACGTTGCCCTGATGACCACGCGCGTGCGTTCCGATCCCGATCTGCTCGACGAACAGGCCCGCAGCCTCCTGAATTTCGTGCGGCCCGGCGATATTGTCGTGCTGCGCCCCAAACAGCCCGCCCAGGACTGAATCTTGCTTGTGGGCTTGCTCTGAAAGCGGGCGGCCGCGGGCGCAAAAAGCTTGGGAAAGGCGGGGAAGTTTCGCTAAGGTAATGCATTAACTCCGCAAGTTGACGCTGGAGACGTAAATGGCTCAAGCAAAAGCCGAAGGGACGAACGCACGCAAGGCGCCGCAGAACGGCCACGACCAGACCGCCGCCGCGGCGACTGTTCAGGCGCCGGCCGAATTCACCAGGGATCAGGAGCTTTACGCCTATCGCGAGATGCTGCTGATCCGGCGCTTCGAGGAGAAGGCCGGCCAACTCTACGGCATGGGGTATATCGGCGGTTTCTGCCATCTCTATATCGGCCAGGAAGCTGTCGTCGTCGGCATGCAGATGGCGATCGAGCAGGGCGATGAGGTGATCACCGGCTACCGAGATCACGGCCACATGCTCGCCTGCGGCATGGACCCGAAAGGCGTCATGGCCGAGCTGACCGGGCGCCGCAGCGGCTATTCGCACGGCAAAGGCGGCTCGATGCATATGTTCTCTGTCGAGAAGGGCTTTTTCGGCGGTCACGGCATCGTCGGTGCACAGGTGCCGCTCGGGACGGGCCTTGCCTTCGCCTCGAAATACAAGGGCAACGGCCGCGTCTCGCTCACCTATTACGGCGACGGCGCAGCGAATCAGGGCCAGGTCTACGAAGCCTTCAACATGGCCAAGCTCTGGTCGCTGCCGGTCGTCTATATCGTCGAGAACAACAAATACGGCATGGGCACACGGGTCGACCGCGTCTCCGCCACCACCGACCTCTCCCATCGCGGCCTCAGCTTCAACATCCCCGGCGAGCAGGTCGACGGCATGGATGTCCGCGCCGTGCACGCTGCCGGCGAGCGCGCGGTGAAATGGGCGCGCGAGGGCAAGGGGCCGTATATCCTCGAGATGCTCACCTACCGCTATCGCGGCCATTCGATGTCCGATCCCGCCAAGTACCGCACGCGCGAGGAGGTCGAGAAGGTGCGCACCGAGCACGACCCGATCGAGCAGGTCCGTGTGCGGCTGACGAGCAACGCCGTGGCCAGCGAGGACGAGCTGAAGGCGATCGATAAAGAGGTCCGCGCCATCGTCAACGCCGCCGCCGAATTCGCCCAGAACGATCCCGAACCGGATGTCAGCGAGCTTTGGACGGATGTCTATGTCTGACGCTGGGCCTCGCGCGAAAGTAGAGACTTTGATTTAAGCGATTGCAGACCGAGTTCCCGCTCTGGCGGGACGACCAGGGATAGGAAATGCCGACACAAGTTTTGATGCCCGCACTGTCGCCGACGATGGAAGAGGGCAAGCTCGCCAAATGGCTGAAATCGGTAGGCGACGAGGTCTCCGCAGGCGACGTAATTGCCGAGATCGAAACCGACAAGGCGACCATGGAGGTCGAGGCGGTGGACGAGGGTCGGCTCGGCAAGATCCTGGTCCCGGAAGGCACCGAGGGCGTCAAGGTCAATACGCCGATCGCCGTGTTGCTGGCCGACGGCGAGGATGCCGACGCCATGGCCGCGCCGGCCAAGAGCGCAGCCGCCGAGGTGCCTCCACCCGCCGCAACGCCGGAACCCGCAACTCCGAGGAAGGCCGAGGTCGCCGCACGTCCTGCACCCGAGAGCGTCAAGGAAACGACGGCCTATGTCGAAGCCGAGCTGCCGCCCGGCACTGAAACCGTCTCCATGACCATGCGCGAGGCGCTGCGCGACGCCATTGCCGAGGAAATGCGCCGCGACGAGGCGGTGTTCATCATGGGCGAGGAGGTAGCCGAATATCAGGGTGCCTACAAGATCACGCAAGGGCTGCTCCAGGAATTCGGCGCCAAGCGCGTGATCGACACGCCGATCACCGAGCAGGGCTTTGCCGGCATCGGCATCGGCGCGGCGCTCGGCGGTCTCCGGCCGATCGTCGAGTTCATGACCTTCAATTTCGCCATGCAGGCGATCGACCAGATCATCAACTCCGCCGCCAAGACGCTCTACATGTCCGGCGGACAGATGCATTGCCCGATCGTCTTCCGCGGCCCGAATGGCGCGGCGGCGCGCGTTGCCGCTCAGCACAGCCAGGATTATTCCTCCTGGTATGCGCATGTGCCGGGGCTGAAAGTGATTGCGCCGTCCAACGCCGCCGACGCCAAGGGCCTGCTCAAGGCCGCGATCCGCGATCCGAACCCGGTCGTCTTCCTCGAAAACGAAATCCTCTACGGCTCGAGCGGCGAGGTGCCGAAGCTCGCCGACTGGACCGTGCCGATCGGCAAGGCCAAGATCGCGCGGCCGGGCACGGACGTAACGATCGTCTCTTTCTCGCGCGGCATGGTCTATGCACTCGAAGCGGCGCAGAAGCTCGCCGAGGAGGGCATCGAAGCCGAGGTCATCGACCTGCGCACGCTGCGCCCGCTCGACATCGACACCATCATCGAGTCCGTGAAGAAGACCAACCGCATCGTCACGGTCGAGGAAGAGTGGCCGGTCTGCTCCATCGGCTCGGAGATCTGCGCCCGCATTGCCAGCGATGCCTTCGACTATCTCGACGCCCCGCCGACCAAAGTTTCCGGAGCCGATGTGCCGATGCCCTACGCCGCCAATCTCGAAAAGCTGGCTCTGCCCGACGCTCAGCGCGTCATCGAGGCGGCAAAAGCTGTTTGCTACAGGAACTGATGGGCGCGGCCGACCATCTCGAAGGGCGCTGCCATTGCGGCGCGGTGCATGTGGTGCTGGAGGTGTCGCGGCCGGCCGAGGAAATTGAGCTGCGCGCCTGCCAGTGCTCCTTCTGCCGCCGTCATGGCGCGCGGGCGCTCGCCGATATCGAGGGAAGGGCGCTGATAAATGTCCGCCAGGATGGCGATCTCCGCCGTTACCGCTTCGGCAAACGGACAGCAGATTTCCTGATCTGCGCTGGCTGTGGCGTCTACATTGCCGCTGTCACCGACGGCAAGGTCGCCACCGTCAACGTCGCGGGGCTCGACATTCCCGCTTTCCGCGAGCGCGGCGCCATGGCCGTCGATTATTCCGGCGAAAGCGCGGATGAGCGCTTAGAGCGCCGCCGCGCCCGCTGGATGCCGGTCGAGATTCGCATCGGCGCAACGCTCGCACCGAGGGAAAAAGAGGCTTGCGGGTAACGCGTGAGGTTCAGTTCGTGATGAGGCTCCGGCGCCCATGCGTTGAGCAGTTCCGAGGCGCGCCAAGAACAGGTTGAGATAGACCATGCCGATACCGATCCTAATGCCGGCCCTGTCGCCCACCATGGAAGAGGGCAAGCTCGCCAAATGGCTCGTCAAGGAGGGGGACAACGTCTCAGCGGGCGATGTGATCGCCGAGATCGAGACCGACAAGGCGACCATGGAGGTCGAGGCCGTGGACGAGGGCACGGTCGGCCGGATCCTGGTCCCGGAAGGGACGGAAGGCGTCGCCGTCAATAAGCCGATCGCCATGCTGCTGGCCGAGGGCGAGGACAAATCGGCGCTGAGCGGCGACGGTGCCGCGGCTCCGGCCGCCAAGCCTGCCGGGAGCCCGTCGAAGGCGCTGTCAGTTTCCGCTCCGACGGCGGCGCCGCAGCCGCAGCCTCAGCCTCAGGCTGCGCCGGCTCCTGCCTCGGCGGCGCCCACAAAAGCCAACGGCCAGGGCGGACGGATCTTCGCCTCGCCGCTCGCCCGCCGCATTGCCAGGGAGAAGTCGATCGATCTTGCCGCTCTGCACGGCAGCGGTCCGCATGGCCGGATCGTGCTGCGCGATGTGGAGCAGGCGATAGGGCAGGGCGTCGCTACCGTCGCCCAGACCCCTGCAGGCGCGGCTCAGCCGCAGGTCCAGGCGCTGGTTCCCGCTTCCGGCGGAGCGGCGATCGTGCCGCAGCCGCTGTCGGATCAGCAGATCCTCGCCCTTTACGAGAAGGGCACATACGACGTCGTCCCACACGACAATATGCGCAAGACCATCGCCGCACGGCTGACGCAGGCGAAGGCGACCATCCCGCATTTCTACCTAACCATCGACTGCGAGTTGGATAATCTCCTCGAAGCGCGCCAGCGGCTGAATATGCGCTCGCCGAAGGACGGGCCGAAAGCCTACCGCCTGTCGGTCAACGACTTCATCATCAAGGCGATGGGCCTCGCACTGATGCGCGTGCCGACGGCCAACGCCACCTGGACGCAGCAGGGCACTCTTTTCCACAAGCACGCCGATGTCGCCGTGGCCGTTGCCATCGAGGGCGGCCTGTTCACGCCGGTGATCCGCAGCGTCGAGGACAAGACGCTGGTCGAGATCTCCCAGCAGATGCGCGACCTCGCCGAGCGCGCCAGAAAGCGTCGCCTCGCGCCGCACGAATATCAGGGCGGCTCGACGGCGATCTCCAATCTCGGCATGTATGGGATCAAGCATTTTGATGCCGTGATCAACCCGCCTCACGCGACCATCCTTGCCGTCGGAGAAGGCGAGAAACGGCCGATCGTCAAAGGCAATGAAATCGAGATCGCCAATATGATGACGGTGACGCTCTCCTGCGATCACCGCGTCGTCGACGGCGCGCTCGGGGCCCAGCTCCTCTCGGCCTTCAAAGGCTTCATCGAGGAGCCGGTCACCATGCTGCTTTAAAGTCTCCGGCGACAGAGAAGCCGATCGGAGGAGACGGCCCGAGCGGCTCCCATAATTCTGACAGATGATGCTGCATTCTGTTGGATTTCATCCTTTGGATGCATAAGGCGGTTGCATAGCCGGAAATGTACAATTCCGGCCGGGCGATCGCTGCCCGCTGTCTCATTAGGGCCACAGCGGAATGTGCTGCTAAAGCAAGCGCTTAAGTCGGCAGGAGCCCTTGATATTCAAGAGGATTTCGGTAATTACCGCGCCGGTTGAATTCGGCGGCGCGAATAGCTGCGCGCGATAGTTGTGAACCTATCGGATAGTCAGTCTCCCAGAATTCGGTAAAGTCAAAAACGCTTAAAACAAAGTTCCTGCTGGGGCAGGGCAAGGGCACTTTTGGGGGAATGAATGAAACGGGGCCGTTCGGGGCCTGCGAGGCCGTTTGCCCTCGCAGCGAGCCTGCTTCCGCTTTTCGCTTCATCTACATATGCAGCCGATCTCACCAGCAACGAGGACGACGGTTACAGGGACGCGCCTGCCATCGTCTCGTTCCCGAACTGGGCGGGCTTCTACGCCGGCGGCCATATTGGTGGCGCCTGGGGCAATGGCGGCCATGACGTCTCCGCGAAGGGCGGCAATGGCGGCGGCGGCGGTGGAGGTGGTGGCGACAACAACTGGACAACCAGCAGCAGCCACAAGGGCCTCATCGACGGCAAGCCAGGCGAGGACGGCAATGATGGCGGCGCCGGTGGGCTCGGCGGCAACAGAAATGCCAACGGCGATCCCTTCTTCGACGGATCCTCGCCCGGCAATCCGGAGAGGCGCATCGGCGGCAATGGCGGCGCCGGCGGTTTGGGCGGTCTGCTCACCGATACCATCGGGGACAGCAATAACGTCATCGGCGGCCTTCATCTCGGCTATAACTGGCAGCGTGAGAATTTCGTCTTCGGCGCCGAAGGCGACATATCGATGGACGGAGGGCTCGACAGCTATCTCGCCAGCCTGCGCGCCCGGTTCGGCCTCGCCAGCAACGACATGCTGTTCTACATCACCGGCGGTCTGGCGCTGCGCGACAGCAACAGCAAGGACGCGATCGGTC
Source organism: uncultured Alphaproteobacteria bacterium (assembly GCA_963798805.1). Lineage (GTDB taxonomy): Bacteria > Pseudomonadota > Alphaproteobacteria > Rhizobiales > Rhodomicrobiaceae > CAVZCK01. The sequence continues at coordinate 904,211 of CAWCVC010000002.1, read as the reverse complement.
TCGCCTCGAATGGCGGCAGCGGTGGCAGAGGCGGCAATAATGACGACGGTGTCGACGACGGCACCAGCGAGAAGAACGACCCGGTAAATATCGGCGGCGAAGGCGGCGCGGGCGGCAATGGTGGAACCGGAAAGGTCGCAGGCTTCAGCAGCAAGGGCGGCAACGATACGGGATTCGTGGTCGGAGCGGGCTTCGAAAGAATGCTGTCGAGCAATGTCAGCGTCGGCTTCGAGGGTCTGTGGTACTCCTTCGGCGACTCCGACGATGTGACCGTTCTGCGCGGACGCGTGTCGCTGTTCCTCGACCGGGAGGCGAGCCCGAGCATGAAGGACGGCTACCTGTCCTCCGCCGTCGCGGACTGGTCCGGCTTCTATGCCGGCGCCAATGTCGGCGTGGGCTTCGGTGATGCAAGGCCGTCGGTCAAGACCGCCAGTGGCTCCTCCGGCCAAAACGGAACCAAGGGACCGCAGGGCAACGCTTGGGATGGCCACAGCTCGAGTCCGCCTCCGAGCGACGGCATCGACGATCCCGGCGGCGGCGGCGGTGGCGGCGGCGGCGGATCGGCCGCGATCGTCAAGCTGGACAACAATTCCGGCGTCCTGGCCGGCATCCATCTCGGCTACAACTGGCAGGACGAGTCCCGCGTTTTCGGCATTGAAGGCGACGCCGACTGGGCCGACAGCAGCTTCCGCGACTATCTGGCCTCGGTCCGTCTCCGGTTAGGCCACGCCTTCGATAACATCCTCGTCTACGGAACGGCGGGGGTTGCTTTCGCCGGCAGCAGCGGCATCACCTCCGTTTCGCTCTCCGATGGCGGCGATGGCGGCAACGGTGGCGTCGGCCAGTACGAAGATTCCGCCTACACCGATGGCAGCGGCAATCAGGGCGGATCGGCTGGAGCCGGCGGCACGGGTGGCACCGCGACCGTCACCCACAGCGGTAGCGAGGACAAGATCGGCTTTGTCGTCGGCGCCGGCTTCGAGGCGAAGGTCTGGGATCACACCAGCTTCGGCATCGAGGGTCTCTATTACGGCTTCGACGGCAACGACGCCAAGTCGACACCGACTTCCTATACGTCGAGCGATGATCTGAGCACCGCCGTCGTTCGTGCCCGCATGACTTTCCATCTCAACGGGGGGAGCGAGCCGCTCAAATAAGGCGCATCGCGCCGCTCGCGGCTCAGACCGAAAGCCGGCTGCAATCCGAGGCGATTGCGGCCGGTTTTGCTTTGCGCGCAAACAAAACGCAGAGATTCAGGACGGAAACGCTGCCCCGAAGGTCAGGCATTTTAAATCCGGGCTGGAGAAGCGGTGAATCTCGGATTATTGCTGTACTAAATTCAATAGGTTGCTAGTACACCCTTTCCGCAGGAAATCCTAAAAGCGCCCGCGGCAAACTGGGTTAGGATTTCCTGCGGGGTGTACTAGCGCCCGAATGAATGCGATCTTCGGGAGATATAAGAGAAACCCGAAAAGCCGAGGGAGAACGCATGGCTGACACGGCTTTCGACATCGTGGTGATCGGCTCGGGGCCGGGAGGTTATGTCGCCGCCATCCGCGCCGCTCAGCTCGGCATGAAAACGGCCATCGTCGAGCGCGAGAATCTCGGCGGCATCTGTCTGAACTGGGGCTGCATTCCGACCAAGGCGCTGCTCAGATCGTCCGAAATCTATCATCTGCTGCACCGGCTCGACGAATTCGGCTTCTCCGCCAAGGACATCACCTTCGATCTGAAAAAGATCGTCGATCGCTCGCGCAAGGTCGCCGGGCGGCTGTCGAACGGCGTCGCCTTCCTCATGAAGAAGAACAAGATCACTGTCTTCGACGGCACGGCGAAGCTGAAGGGCAAAGGCAAGATCGCGCTCACGGGAAAAGACGGCAAGGCGATGCCGGACCTGTCGGCCAAGCACATCATCCTGGCGACCGGCGCCCGCGCCCGCACGCTGCCCGGTCTCGAGCCGGACGGCAAGCTGATCTGGACCTATCGGGAGGCGCTTCTCCCCGACATCATGCCGAAATCGCTGCTGGTGGTCGGCTCGGGCGCCATCGGCATCGAATTCGCCAGCTTCTTTAATACGCTGGGCGCCAAGACGACCGTGGTCGAAGTGCTCGACCGCGTCCTGCCGGTCGAGGATGAGGAGGTCTCGGCCTTCGCCCGCAAGGCCTTCGAGAAGCAGGGCATGAAGATCCACACCGGCGCCAAGGTCGACAGCCTCAAACCCGGTGACAACAGTGTCGAGGTCAAGCTCACCCCGGCGAAAGACAAGAGCGAAACGCTGACCGTCGACCGGGTGATCCTCGCGGTCGGCATCAGCGGCAATGTCGAGAATATCGGCCTGGAAGAGCTGGGCGTGAAGGTCGAAAAGAGCCACGTTGTCATCGATCCCGATTGCCGGACCAATGTCGAGGGCATCTACGCCATCGGCGACCTCGTCGGCCCGCCCTGGCTGGCGCATAAGGCTTCGCATGAGGGTGTTCTCTGCGTCGAGAAGATCGCCGGCGTCGAGGGCGTGCATCCGCTCAATGTGAGGAACGTGCCGGGCTGCACCTATTGCTGGCCGCAGGTCGCCTCGATCGGGCTCACCGAGGCGGCGGCGAAGGCGGCCGGCCATGAGGTGAAAGTCGGGCGCTTCCCCTATATCGGCAACGGCAAGGCCATTGCGCTCGGCGAGACGGAAGGCTTCATCAAAACCGTCTTCGACGCCAAGACCGGCGAGCTCTTAGGGGCGCATATGATCGGCGCCGAGGTGACGGAGCTGATCCAGGGCTACGGTGTCGCCAAGACGCTGGAGACCACCGAGGTCGAGCTGATCGAGTCGATCTTCCCGCACCCGACCCTGTCGGAGATGATGCACGAGTCGGTGCTCGATGCTTACGGCCGCGTGATCCACATCTGACGGCGTATTCCAAGGACGCTTTGCTCGCGCCCACGTCTCGTCGCCCCGGGCAAGCCCGGCGAGGCCCGGGGCCGCTCACCTGTGAGCATGGCACGAACTCATGGAGACGCTAATGGGTCCTGGCGTCGAATTTACGCTAGGCCCGCTTCGCCAAGAGATCGCGGATTTCCGTCAGCAGCTTGACGTCCTCCGGCGGCGCAGGCGGAACGTCAGGCGTCGGTTCGGGCTCGCGGCGGAAGCGGTTGATCTGCTTGATCAGCAGGAAAATGACGAAGCCGACAATCAGCAGATTGATCACAGCATTGATGAATTTGCCATAGGCGATGACGGCGTGCCCCGCCGTTCGCGCGGCGTCGAGCGAGGGAAGCGGCTGTGCCAGGCCGAAGAAGGAGGTCAGATCGGCGTAATAATCCGAGAAGTTGATACCGCCCACGATGGCGCCGATCGGCGGCATCAGAATGTCCCCGACCAGGGAGCCGACCACGGCAGAGAAGGCGGCGCCGATAATCACGCCGACCGCCAAGTCGAACGCGTTACCTTTCAGGATGAACTCCTTAAACTCCTCAAGCTCTTTGCGTATCATGGATCATCCTCCTAAAGCCCCCAAATCAGCGCCGTCGCGCATACTTCATTTATTCTACCGGATTCAAATGAATCAACAGATTGCAGCGGTGGTTCCCGAACAATGGCGCTCCGAAGAGGGCTTTCATATGCAGGCGGCGCGGCTTATCTTAGGCGGGAACAGGCGCGCAGGAAAACTTATGGTCACCATTCTCGACGCCCGCACGAAAGCGGCCGCCCTGAGGCACCCGGAAAAAGCGCATCGGCCCGACACGCCGATCCAGCGCAAGCCGGAATGGATTCGCGTCAAGGCGCCGGGATCGCTCGGCTATCGCGAGACCGCCGGGATCATCCGCGAGCACGGCCTGCATACGGTGTGCGAGGAGGCCGGCTGCCCGAATATTGGCGAGTGCTGGGAGAAGAAGCACGCCACGATGATGATCATGGGCGACACCTGCACCCGCGCCTGCGCCTTCTGCAATGTCAAGACCGGACTGCCCGGTGCGCTCGACGCCGCCGAGCCGGGCCGCGTCGCCGACGCCGTCGCCAAGCTCGGCCTCGAGCATGTCGTCATCACCTCGGTGGACCGCGACGATCTGCCGGACGGCGGAGCCGCGCATTTCGCCGCCGTGATCCGCGCCATCCGCGCCGCCTCGCCCGGCACCACCATAGAAGTGCTGACGCCGGATTTTCTGCGCAAGGATGGCGCTGTCGAAATCGTCGTCGAGGCCCGGCCCGACGTCTTCAACCACAATCTGGAGACGGTGCCCTCGCTCTATCTGACCATACGCCCCGGCTCGCGTTATTTCGTTTCGCTGCGCCTGTTGCAGAAGGCCAAGGAGCTCGATCCGACGATCTTCACCAAATCCGGCATCATGGTCGGCTTAGGCGAAGAGCGGAACGAGGTGCTGCAGCTCATGGACGATCTGCGCTCGGCGGATGTCGATTTCCTGACAATCGGCCAATATCTGCAGCCGACCCGCAAACATGCGGCGATCGCCAAATTCGTGACGCCGGAGGAATTCGCTTCCTACGAGAAGATCGCCTTTGGCAAAGGCTTCCTGATGGTGTCCGCGAGCCCGCTGACGCGCTCCTCCTATCATGCCGGCGATGATTTTGCCCGGATGCGCGCCGCCCGGAACGCCCAACTCGCAAAGGGGTAAGCCGATGGACGGGCTCTCCTTCGATTGCCCGCAATGCAATATGCGGCATTCGGGGCTGCCGGCGCTCATCTATGAGGAACCGGCGGCGGGCCTTGACGAAAGTGGAAACCCGCGCTCGCTGAACAGAATCGGCAAGGACTTTTGTGTTGTCGACGATCAGCATTTCTTTGTCCGGACCGTCTTCGAAATTCCGATTCTCGGCGAGGCGCTGCCGCTCGAATGGGGCGTCTGGGGGTCTCTCAGCCAGGCTAACTTCCAGCGTTATCGGGAAACCTTCGATGATACGGACCAAAGCAAGCTCGGTGGCATGTTCAGCTTCTTGAGCAATGAGCTGGGCGGCTATCCGGGCAGTCTGAGCCTGCGCTGCAATCTGTTTCCCCAAGACGATCGGCGCCGCCCGCTCCTCGTGCTCCAGACGGGTCAGGATCATCCGCTGGTGCACGATCAGATCAATGGCATCACCGTGGAGCGCGCAATCGAGCTGGCCATGCCGGTGCTGCACCCTCAGGGAACGGCTTAGAGGCTGCGCCGCGCCTCGGCCACGCAGCCCCTTTTCCAAAAGGGAGAATGCCATCCAACAGGTTGCCGATGCGGACTGAAATCCGGACCGTACCGATGGAATTTCAACAGGGACCACCGGCCAAGGATTCTTGCCGCGCTCGAAAACTTCGGTTCCCACTTGCGGCTGTATCGGTTTAGATCCGACCGCGAGGCCCAGACATTGCTAGATGAGTTGAGCGAAGCGCGTGCCGCAATTCAAGACCTCCAGGCGAGTGCATCATAGCGCCGACAATATGTTTGCGCTCGTCGCGGACGTCGAAAGCTATCCGGAATTCGTGCCTCTGTGCCAATCGCTCGAGGTGAGAAGCCGCAAGAATGAAGGCGGCCGGGATGTTATCACGGCGACCATGACGGTCGCTTACAAGATGCTGCGGGAAAGCTTCACAAGCCGGGTAGCTCTCGATCGGGAGGCGCGCGAAATCCATGTTGCCTATCTCGACGGCCCGTTCCGTTATCTGGAGAATGTCTGGCAGTTCCGGCCGGTGGGCGAGACCGGCTGCGAGGTCGGCTTCTCGATCGCCTACGAGTTCCGCTCGCGGCTGCTGCAGGGATTGATGGGCGCGGTTTTCGACAAAGCCTTCCGCAAGTTCTCCGCAGCGTTCGAAAAGCGGGCCGACGAGATTTACGGGCGGCAGCAGGAAGGGGAGGGCGGCGAGGCGTCCGGCGCTGTCAAAGCGTCGCCGCCTGCTTCAGCATCCTGAAGGCGGTCTCGACCGACGCTTCGCGGATCTCGGCCCGGCCGATATCGCCGAAATTCTCCTCATGATGCAGCGCGCGGAAGCGAAGCTCGTCATTCGACACCGACTCGCCCCGGGCGATGGCGAAATGGACGAGCCCGACTGGCTTTTCCGGGGTGCCGCCGCTCGGCCCTGCAATGCCGGTGACCGAAACCGAGAGGCTTGCATGGGAGCGCCAGATCGCGCCCGCGGCCATGCCGATCGCGGTCTGACGCGAAACCGCGCCATGTTCGGCGATGATCTGCGCGTCCACGCCGAGAAGCTCGATCTTCGATTCGTTCGAATAGGTGACGAAGCCGCGCTCGAAAATGTCCGACGCACCGGCAATATGGGTCAGATAGGCGGCGACAAGGCCGCCGGTACAGGATTCCGCGGTGGCCAGGGTGAAACCGTGCTCGCGGCAGAAATCGAGGACCTCTTCGGCCTCTCTGATGAGTTTTTCCCGCATCGTCTCACCCTTTCCGTTGCAACTCGACCGTCGCCGATGCCATGGCGGCAATGCCCTCACGCCGGCCCGTGAAGCCGAGGCCTTCGGTCGTCGTCGCTTTGACGCTGACGCGGTCGGGCGTGATCCCCAAGATCTCGGCGACCCTCGATCGCATGGTGTCGCGATGCGGGCCGATCTTGGGGCGCTCGCAGATCAATGTCACATCGACATGGACGATACGCGCGCCGGCCTCGGCGAGGAGATGCGCCGTATGCGCCAGGAATACGCTCGAATCGGTGCCTTTCCATTTCGGATCGCTCGGCGGGAAGTGCTGGCCGATATCGCCGGCGCCGATCGTCCCGAGCAGCGCGTCCGTGAGGGCGTGCAGGCCGACATCGGCATCGGAATGGCCGGCAAGCTTGCCCTCATGCGGCACCCGGACGCCGCAAAGGACGACATGATCGCCCGGCTCGAAGGCATGAACGTCGAAACCCGTGCCGGTTCGGGTTTCGCGCCAATGCGCCTCGCCTGCTAAAAATCGTTCGGCCAGCTCGAAATCCTCCGCCGTCGTTAGCTTGACATTGCGCTCCGAGCCCATCACCAGGGCGACATTTAGCCCTTGCCATTCGGCGATGGCGGCGTCATCGGTGAAATCCTCGCGCCCCGCCGCGGCGGCCTTCTCGTGGGCGGCGAGAATAGCCTCGAAATGGAAGCCTTGCGGCGTCTGTGCGCGCCAGAGGCCATCGCGGCTGATCGTACGTGCGACATGCCCGTTTTCTTCGGATTTCAGCGTGTCCGACAAGGGCAAGCCGGCGAGGCATGCCACCTCGTCCTTGAGGCAGTCGATCACGCCCCCGATAACGGCCGCCGGAGCGAAAGGGCGCGCCGCGTCATGGATCAGCACGGTATCCGGCCGGTGCGGATTCAATGCTCTGAGGCCGGCCAGCACGGATTGCTGCCGGCTTTGTCCGCCCGAAACAGGTGGGAGCAGCTTTGCCGAGCTCAGCTCACGGACCGTCTCGTCATAAAGATCCCGGTCGTCGGCATGGATCACCGATTGAACCAGGCCAATGCTGTCATGGTCGATAAAGGCCGAAAGGCTGCGCAGAAGCACCGGCTTGCCGGCCACGGGCAGATATTGCTTCGGTTTCGCCCCTGCTCCGGCGGCGCGACTCCCGCGTCCGGCGGCGACGATGATCGCGGCATTGAGCATGGATTAGGCAACTCGGCTCGGCGGGCGCTCGTCCGGCCCTGCCCCAACACCTAGCGAGAAAGGGCACAGCTTGCCAACCAAATAGCAAGGGTGCACTGCACAATAAATTCTGATGACAACGCAACCAGCTCTGATATTATGCCTATGGTTTAGTCGAAAGCGTCGACTGCCGTCTTTTTGTGCAAATTTTTAGGACGACGATCCGCTTGGCCCCAATAGACGCGAAAGAACGAAAGTCCCTGCCAAATTTCGGCGGGAATTCCCCGATTGCGCCGGACAATCTGCTCCAGGCTCTACCGCATCCGGTCATGGTTTTGCGGCCCGACAATTGCATCGGCTACGTCAATTTCGCCGCCGAGGTGTTTTTCGGGCTTGGCGAGACCATGCTGAAGCGGCGCAAGCTCAACTCGCTGATCGCCTTCGCCAGTCCGCTACTAGCGCTGATCAGTCAGGTCCGCCAGACCAATACCACCGTCAATGAATATGCCCTCGATCTTGGCCTGCCCGAAGCGGCAAGCCAGCGGCCGGTCGATGTCTTCGCAGCCCCGCTTCCCGACCATGACGGCCATGTCATCGTCATGCTGCAGCAGCGCTCGATGGCGCAGATGATCGAGCGCCAGCTCACCCATCGCGGCGCAGCGCGCTCCGTATCCGGTATGGCCGCGGTGCTTGCCCACGAAGTGAAGAATCCGCTGTCCGGCATTCGCGGCGCCGCCCAGCTTCTCGAGGCCTGCGCCTCGCAGGACGACCGACCGCTGGCGCAGCTCATCTGCCAGGAGACCGACCGGATCTGCAATCTTGTCGACCGTATGGAAGTGTTCGGGGACGAACGTCCGCTGAAGCTGGAGCCGGTGAACATCCATGCCGTGCTCGACCATGTGCGTCAGCTCGCGCTCAACGGCTTTGCCCGCGGCGTCGCCATCTCACAGAATTACGACCCATCCCTGCCGGCCGTTGCCGGCAATCGCGACAAGCTCATCCAGGCCTTTCTCAATCTGGTCAAGAACGCCGCCGAGGCGATCGGTCCGAACCGCGGCGACGGCCACATCATGCTGACGACGGCATTCCGGCCCGGCCTGCGCATCTCGCTGCCGAATTCCGAGATGCGTGTCAGCCTGCCCCTCGAAATCACCGTATCCGACAATGGCCCCGGCATACCGGAGGAACTGAGGCCGCATCTGTTCGAGCCCTTCGTCACCACCAAGGCGGGTGGAACTGGCCTGGGACTTGCACTTGTCGCGAAGATCATCGGCGATCACGGCGGCACGATCGAGTGCGAGACAAAAACGCGTCAGACGATCTTCCGGACCATGATGCCGATGTATAAGAACGCCGACAGACGCATGAAGGAGGGTTGAGCCGTGGGACGTGGCAATGTTCTCATCGCCGATGATGACGCGGCCATTCGCACTGTTGTGAACCAGGCGCTGGCGCGCGCCGGCTATTCTTCGCGCGCCACCAGCAACGCCGCGACCCTGTGGAACTGGATCAGCCAGGGGGAGGGCGACGTTGTCATCACCGACGTCATCATGCCGGACGAGAACGCCTTCGATCTGATCCCGCGGATCAAGAAGATCCGGCCCGATCTGCCGATCATCGTGATGAGCGCGCAGAACACCTTCACCACCGCGATCAAGGCCGCCGAGCGCGGCGCTTACGAATATCTGCCAAAGCCCTTCGATCTGAAGGAGCTGGTCGCCATGGTCGGGCGTGCTTTGCGCGAGCCGAAAGGCGGCAAGTCGACGGGCCAGCGTCCGCCAGAGGCCGAAGAGCTGCCGCTCATCGGGCGCTCGCCGGCGATGCAGGAGGTCTACCGGGTGATTGCCAGGCTGATCCACACCGATCTGACGGTGATGATCACCGGCGAGTCCGGCACCGGCAAGGAGCTGGTCGCCCGTGCGCTGCACGATTACGGCCAGCGGCGCAAGGGACAGTTCGTGGCCATCAATATGGCGGCGATCCCGCGCGAGCTGATCGAATCCGAGCTGTTCGGCCACGAAAAGGGCGCCTTCACCGGCGCCCAGGCCCGCACTATGGGCCGCTTCGAACAGGCCGACGGCGGCACGCTGTTCCTCGACGAGATCGGCGATATGCCGATGGAGGCGCAGACGCGGCTGCTGCGCGTGTTGCAGGAAGGCGAATATATGACGGTCGGCGGGCGCACGCCGATCAAGACCGATGTTCGCATCATTGCTGCGACCAACAAGAACCTCGAGCAGCAGATAGGGCAGGGCCTGTTCCGAGAGGATCTTTATTACCGGCTCAATGTGGTGCCGCTGCGGCTGCCGCCCCTGCGCGAGCGGCTGGAGGATGTGCCGGATCTCGTCTATTATTTCCTGCAGGAGGCGAGAAAGAACGGGCTGCCTTACAAGACCATCCAGCCCGAGGCGCTGGAGCTGTTGAAACGCTATAGCTGGGCGGGCAATGTGCGCGAGCTCGAAAACCTGGTCCGGCGGCTGACGGCGCTCTATTCGCAGGAGATCATCACCGCCGACATTATCGAGTCGGAGCTGGCGAGCAGCCAACCCTCGCGGCTCGATACGCCGGAGCGCAAAGCCGACGGCCTCAGCGAGTGGATGGAAGGCTACCTGGCGGATTATTTCAGCGGCTTCGGCGAGGCTTTGCCACCTTCCGGCCTTTATGACCGGATTCTGCGGGATGTCGAGAGCCCGCTGATCACTGCGGCGCTCGCGGCCACGCGTGGGAATCAGATCCGCGCTGCCGAGCTGTTGGGTCTCAATAGAAACACGCTGCGCAAAAAAATCCGGGAGCATAAGATCCGGATCGTGCGGACACCTGCCTAAATCTGAGGCGGTTTGCGACGGTTCGCCTAAATTCACGCCATTGTTGCGGGGCGGACACCGGCAAGCGGCAGGTATTTAGCAAAACTTAAATCCCCGTCACATTTTTTCCGCAGTCATCGCGGAATCTGTTTCCGATTTGCCACAGGGTGTTTATGCTGCATCAGTTTCGGCTTAAAGCGCCGAGACAGCCGCAGAGGGATTTTTTAACAAAGCAGATGCCGTCACTTCGCTCGCGATGGAGGGACACCGCGTTGCTACCGGCGATCAGGCCTTGGTATGACAAACTGACGGAGGCGGCCGTCGCCGGTCGAGACCGCGTGGCCGCTGCCCTGGCTGACGCTGGCGGCATGCTCCGCCAGACCGGCGATGCCGTCAAAGCGCACGCCGTTGCGATGGGCTCCGGCAGTGGGCCGAAGCGGTTGGGAGGCCGCCGCACCAGGCCGCTCAGCACGCGGATTCGCGTCATGCTGCGGCGGGCGCAGAGGCAGGCCAGCACGCTGACCATAACCGCTTATGATCAGGAGGAAGACAGCGCCCAGCGCCGCAAAGGCCGCCGCATGTTTCGGGCGGGCCTCGTCATCGTCATCCTGTCCATCATCTCGGGCCTCGCCACCTATTTCGTACTGACCGGCCTCACGCCGATCAGCCCGACGCACGACGTCGTCATCACCGTCTGGCTTATTAACAGCGTGCTGATCGTGGCGATGATCACCATCGTCGCCTGGCAGCTTTTCGGCCTTTGGCAGGCGCGGCGGCGTCAGGCGGCCGGCGCCGGGCTGCATGTGCGTATCGTCAGCCTGTTCAGCGTTGTGGCGCTGTTTCCCGCCATCCTGCTCGCCATTTTCGCCAGCATTTCGCTCAATCGCGGCCTCGACCAATGGTTCTCCGAGCGCACCAAGGCGATCATCAGGGATTCGGTCGATGTGGCGAACGCCTATCTGGAGGAGCACGGCAAGACCATCCGCGCCGACGCCCTGGGCATGGCGCGCGATCTGGAGAACGCCGCGCAGCTTCTTACCGACAATCCGGAAGCCTTCCGCCGCTACGCCACCGCGCTGGCGATCGAGCGGCGCCTGCCTTACACCTTTCTGGTCAACAGCAAGGGCGAGGCTGTGATCGAGGTCACCAAGGCGAATGGCACACCCTATTATCCGCCTCCTCCGCAGGCGATTGTCGCAGCCGCCGACGGGCGCATCGTCGATGCCGGCCTGACCGTCCCGGGCGGCGGCGGCGCCATCAAGCGGCTCAGCAATTTCGACGATCTCTATCTCTATGTGCTGCGGCCGGTGGACCCGACGGTGATCGGCCATCTGCGGCGCACCGATGCCAATGTCCGCGAATACAGCGCCTTACAGAACAGGCGTTTCGGCGTGCAGGTCGCGTTCGCGATGATGTATGTGATCATCGCGCTCACGCTGTTGCTGGCCTCGATCTGGTTCGGCCTATGGTTCGCCAATCGGCTCGTTGCCCCGATCCGGCGGCTCATCCGCGCGGCGCAGGAAATCTCCAAGGGCAATCTCCATGTGGCCGTCCGGGTCGAAGGCGCGCGCAGCGATACCGGCCAGCTTTCGGCCACCTTCAATCGCATGACCGCCGATCTGCGGACCCAGCGCGATGCTCTCGTCAACGCCAACACCGCGCTGGACGACCGCCGCCGCTTCACCGAGGCCGTGCTTGCCGGCGTCACGGCCGGTGTGATCGGCGTCGATTCCAATGGCACGGTGACGCTGGTCAACAGCTCGGCGACGCAGCTTTTGGGGCAGACCGAAGCCGATCTGATCGGCAAGCCGATCAAGGAAGCGGTGCCCGAATTCGCCGCGATCGTCGCCAAGGCGTCCGGCTATATGCGCCGACCGGCGCAGTCGCAGATCACCTATCGCCGCACCGGCTCGGATCTGACCTTCTCGGTGCGGGTGACGCAGGAGAGCGCGGGAAAGAAGACCTATGGCTTCGTCCTGACCTTCGACGACATCACGGAGCTGGTCGTTGCGCAGCGCACCTCGGCCTGGGCGGATGTCGCGCGCCGGATCGCCCATGAGATCAAGAATCCGCTGACGCCGATTCAGCTTTCGGCCGAGCGCATCCGACGCAAATATGGCGACGCCATCACCACCGACCGCGAAATCTTCGACCGCTGCATCGATACGATCGGCAGGCATGTCGGCGATATCGGCCGCATGGTCGATGAATTCTCGTCCTTCGCGCGGATGCCCAAGCCGGTGTTCGAGGAAAGCGATGCTGGCGCCATCGTCAAAGAGGCAGTGATCCTTTTCCAGATGAGCAACAGCGAGATCGAATACCGTCTCGATCTGCCCGAAAACCCGTTGATGATCGAATGCGACCGCAGGTTGCTCACGCAGGCCGTGACGAATCTCGTTAAAAATGCGGGCGAGGCGATCGCCACGGCGCGTCAGTCGGGCCAGAAGGGCGAAGATTATCGTGGCCGCATTGTCGCCCGCGTCGCCGCTCAGGGTTCCCGTTGCAGCATCGAGGTGGTCGACAACGGCTGCGGCCTGCCGGTCGAGAACCGGCACCGCCTGACTGAGCCCTATGTTACGACGCGGCAAAAAGGCACTGGCCTCGGCCTTGCCATCGTACAGCGCATCGCGGAGCAACATGAAGGCGTGCTGGAGCTTTGCGACGCTATGAATGAAGACGGGACCGTCACCGGCGCGATCGTCCGGATGCTGATCCCGATGAGACGGGTGATCGAAGCGGGGGACGTTGCGGAGGTTTCGCAGGCGGATGGCGAGACGTTCGCTGGGGAGCAATCTAAGCGCCGCGCGGCCGGCGGGAAACAGGGAGTAAGCTATGGCGTCTGACATCCTGATCGTGGACGACGAGGCCGATATTCGGGAGCTGGTCTCCGGTATTCTTGAGGATGAGGGCTATGCGACGCGGCTCGCCAAGGACAGCGACGAGGCCCTGGCCGCCATACAGGAACGACGGCCATCCTTGGTCATTCTCGATATCTGGCTGCAGGGCAGCCGGCTCGACGGTCTGGAAGTCCTCGCCAGGATCAAGCGCCAGCATCCCGACCTGCCGGTCATCATCATCAGCGGCCACGGGAATATCGAGACGGCCGTCGCCGCCATCAAGCGCGGCGCTTACGATTACATTGAAAAGCCGTTCAAGGCCGACCGCCTGGTGCTGGTCACCGCCCGTGCGCTGGAGGCCTCCAAGCTCAGACGCGAAAACCGCGAGCTCAGGGAGCGCAGTGCCTACGGCAACGATCTGGTCGGCCGTTCCAGCATCATGAACACGCTGCGCCACTCCATCGAGCGCGTGGCGCCGACCAACAGCCGCGTCATGATCTCCGGCCCCTCCGGCTCCGGCAAGGAGCTGGCGGCGCGTGTTCTCCACGCCGTGTCGGTGCGGGCGGCCGGGCCTTTTGTCGCTGTGAACGCCGTGGCGATGGCGCCGGACCGGGTCGAGACCGAGTTTTTCGGCACCGAAGAGGCTGGCGGTCAGCCGCGCAAGGTCGGCGCCCTCGAAGAGGCGCACAGCGGCACGCTCTATATCGACGAGATCGCCGACATGCCCACCGAAACGCAGGGCAAGCTCCTGCGCGTGCTCGTCGAGCAGAAGTTCCAGCGCGTCGGAGGTGGACCGAAAGTGCAGGTGGACGTGCGGGTGGTCTCCTCGACCAGCCGCGATCTGGAGCGCGAGATGGCGGCTGGCCGCTTCCGCTCGGACCTCTTTCATCGGCTGAATGTGGTGCCGCTCAAGGTTCCCCAGCTTGCCGAAAGGCGTGAGGACATCCCGGAACTGGTCGAATATTTCGTCCGCCAGATCTCGCTGTCCTCCGGCCTGCCGCCGCGCCGGATCGGCGATGACGCCATGGCCGTTCTCCAGTCTCACGAATGGCCCGGCAATGTGCGCCAGCTCCGCAACGTCATCGAGCGGCTGATGATCATGACCAGCGGTGATCCCGATACCGTGATCACCGCTTCGATGCTGCCCGAAGACATCTCCTCCAACGTCCCTTTATCGCCAAACGGTTCCGGCGGTGAGCATCTGATGTCGCTGCCGCTCCGGGACGCACGCGAGATCTTCGAGCGCGAATATCTGATGGCCCAGATCAACCGGTTCGGCGGCAATATCTCGCGCACGGCCGAATTCGTCGGCATGGAGCGGTCGGCCTTGCATCGCAAGCTGCGCGCCCTGGGAGTGAATTCCAACGAACGTGCCCCGGACGTGCGTCACTAGCGCTCTTCGATCTTGTGCCTGTATGGCTGATCTTTGCAGGGCGGCGGCCTATTCTCGCTCGCGCGCCTTGAAATGTTCGGCAATCGCAACAATCATCTTGCTGATCCGCCGGAGGAGTGCTGCGGCATGACGCGCATCGTTTACGTGGACGGGGCATATCGCCCCTACGGCGAAGCCACGGTCCATGTCGAGGACAGAGGCTTCCAGTTCGCCGACGGCGTCTATGAGGTCTGCGAGATTAATGACGGCCGGCTGATCGACGAGCGGCGCCATATCGACCGGCTGCACCGCTCGATGCGGGAGCTGAGCATGCCGCCGCTGATGAGCCGGGCGGCGCTCGGGGTGGTCATGCGTGAGACGGTGCGGCGCAACCGGGTCCGCAACGGCTTTCTCTATTTGCAGATTACGCGCGGCGTTGCACAACGCGATTTCGCCTTTCCGCCATCAGGAACGCCGCTGACCGTGGTTTGCTATGCGCGGGGCAAGTCGGCGAGTGCGGGGGAGAGGCGCGCTGAGCGCGGCATCCGGGTCGTGACGATGCCGGATATCCGCTGGCGGCGGCCCGACATCAAGTCGGTGGCGCTGCTGCCACAGGCCCTGGCGCGGCAGGCGGCTTATGACGCCGGCGCCCAAGAGGCGTGGCTCGTCGACGATCACGGCCGCGTGACCGAAGGGGCGTCATGCAACGCCTGGATCATTAACGCAGAAGGTGACATTATTACGCGCCCGGCCGAGACCGGGATCTTGCGCGGGATCACCAGAACAGTCCTGATCGAGCTCCTGGAGAAGGAGGGGCTGCGCCTCGTCGAGCGAGCCTTTACCGTCGAGGAAGCCAAGGCCGCGAAGGAGGCGTTCGACAGCTCGGCAACCGGCTTTGTCATGCCTGTGATTTCGATTGACGGCGTGACGATCGGGAATGGCAAGCCAGGCTCGATGACGTTGCGGCTGAGGCAAGCGTTTCACAATGTCGCGGAGGGCTCATCCGCGCGGACTTTGTTAAGATAACGACAAGAAGCTCGCTATAAATGTCATCACACAAAACGTAAGCATTTCGAGCAGAAAATGACAAAAAGGGCGCCTATGCTCTGAAACGCAAGCACGACCAAACGTCATAATCGGTGCGGGACCAACCGCGCCTTCAACAAAAACGGAAAAAACATGGCCGCCGAAAGAGTACCAAGCCTCCAGGACACATTTCTCAACTACGTCAGGAAAAATAAAACGCCGCTCACCATCTTCCTGGTGAATGGTGTAAAGCTTCAGGGGATCGTTACTTGGTTCGATAATTTTTGTGTGTTGCTGCGCCGGGATGGGCATTCCCAGCTTGTCTACAAGCACGCTATTTCGACCATCATGCCCGGTGGCCCGATCCAGCTCATGGAAGGCGACCAGAACGGAGGAGCCTCAGGCTAATTGACCGCATCGCGCGCGAAGCCAGCGAAAGACGCCATTCGCACAGGTCGGCCGACCGATGATGACGCCGACGCGAAGCGCGATGCCATGCGCGCGATCGTGCTGCATCCAGTGTTGCGCGACGAAAAATTGCGTGCGGGCCGTCACGGCGCGGATGTGCGCCCGGCCGAGCGCATCGAGGTCCCGGCAGAGGCGCGGCTCGAGGAAGCCGTCGGCCTGTCGAAGGCGATTCAGCTCGACGTCGTGCAGAGCGGTCTCGTCAATGTCTCGCGGCCGCGTCCGGCCACGCTGATCGGCTCCGGCAAAGTCGAGGAACTGAAGGGCATCATCGAAGCCGAGGGGGCCGGGCTCATCATCATCGATCATGCGCTGACAGCCGTCCAGCAGCGCAATCTGGAACGCGCCTGGAACGCCAAGGTGCTGGACCGTACCGGCCTCATTCTCGAGATCTTCGGAGAGCGCGCCCGGACCAAGGAAGGCCGGCTTCAGGTCGAGCTGGCGCATCTGCTCTATCAGCGCAGCCGGCTGGTCAGGAGCTGGACGCATCTGGAGCGCCAGCGCGGCGGCTTCGGCTTTCTCGGCGGCCCTGGCGAGACCCAGATCGAGGCGGACCGCCGGATCATCGGCGAGCGGATCGATTCGATCAAGCGCGATCTCGCCGCGGTGCGGCGAACGCGTGGGCTGCACCGTACCAGCCGCCGGCGGACGCCGTTCCCGACCGTGGCGTTGGCCGGTTACACCAATGCCGGAAAATCCAGTCTGTTCAACGCACTGACCCGAGCCGAAGTTGTGGCAGAGGACAAGCTGTTCGCCACGCTCGACCCGACCATGCGGCGGCTCGAGGTGCCCAGCGCTACCGCCATCATTTCCGACACGGTCGGCTTCATTTCCGAGCTGCCGACGACGCTCGTCGCCGCTTTTCGAGCGACGCTCGAAGAGGTTTCGGAAGCCGATCTGATCCTGCACGTCCGCGACATTGCCGCGCCGTTCTCCCACCAGCAGAAACAGGATGTGGAGGGCGTGCTGGCCGAGCTAGGGGTCGATCTCGTAGCCTATGGCGACCGCTTGATCGAGGTCTGGAACAAGATCGATCTTCTGAATGAGGCCGAGCGTCAGAAACTGGTGGTCCAGGCCGCCCGGCTCGACCCGAGGCCGGTGCTCGTCTCGGCGCGGACCGGCGAAGGCCTCGATGATCTGCGCCAGTGCATCGCAGACATTATCGCGCGCGACCATATCACCCGCGTCTTCAGCCTCGGCGGCGAGGACGGCGCCTTGCTGCACTGGCTCTACGAGTATGGTGAGGTTCTCGCCCGCGAGGATTTCGATGACGGATCGAGCTGCGTTGAAGCACGGCTCACCGCGGCGGATCTGAAGCGCTTCGAGGCGATGCGGGCGCGGAAACAGCCGGAAAAACAGCAGGATGGGGCAGGGTAGTCGCGTTAGCCGCTGAAGCCGGTGAAACTCAATCCTCGCCCTTTTCCAGCCGCTTCGCCTCGGTCCAAAGCGCTTCCATTTCATCGAGCGTCGCCGCTTCGATGTCGCGGCCGGTTTCGGCAAGGCGCCTCTCGATATGGCGGACGCGGCGCTCGAATTTGGCGTTGGCGTCGCGCAGGGCCTTTTCAGGATCGATGGAAAGCCGCCGCGCGAGATTGGCGAGCACGAAGGTGATGTCTCCGAATTCCTCCTCCATCGCCTCTTGATTACCGGCGCCAAGTTCGGCCTCGAATTCGGCCAGCTCTTCCTTGAGCTTAGCAAAAATCTGCCCCGCCTCTGGCCAGTCGAAACCGACCTTTGCCGCTCGCCGCTGCAGCTTGACGGCACGTGTCAGGGCTGGGAGTGCAACCGGGACGCCGTCGAGAATGCCGGCGCGCTCCGTTTCGGTGCTATAGACTTGCGCACGCTTCGCCTCGGCCTCCTCGGCCTTCAACCGGTCCCACAGCCCGCGCATCTCGATACCGGCGCGCAGATCCACATCGCCGAAGACATGTGGATGTCGCCGGATCATCTTGCGCGTGATCGTGTCGGCGACATCGGCGAAGTCGAATGCGCCGCCTTCGGCGGCCATCTGCGCGTGGTAGACCACCTGAAGCAGGAGATCGCCGAGCTCTTCCTTCAGATCGGCGAGATCGCCGCGCCCGATCGCGTCGGCCACCTCATAGGCCTCTTCGATCGTGTAGGGCGCGATGGTCGCAAAATCCTGCTCTTTGTCCCACGGGCAGCCGTGCTGCGGGTTGCGCAGAACCGCCATGAGTCCGAGGAGGTCGGCAATCGTCATAGCGGCCGGCTCAGCGGCCTTGGCGTTCAGTCGCGCGATTTCCCGCGCCGCGTCGAAGCGCGGCGGACTTTCGTCCCCGCCGGTGGCGGTGCGCCTCGCCGGAGGCTGTTTATCGCTCAGCTCGTCGTTCAAGGGCGGCGCGGCCTCGCGGCGGCTCCCGCCATCGCTGGAAGCAACTTCATGCTTGACACAAGGTTAACGCTGATTCGCATAAGACATATTATGGAAAACGGCACCTGAGTGCAGGGCGCTTTCATGCATTTTCGTAATATTTGCTCATCAGCCGGTCGAGCAGCAGCACGCCGTAGCCCGAGCCCCAGCTCGGGTTGATGTCGGTCGGCGGCGAGCCAATGGCGGTCCCGGCGATGTCGAGATGCGCCCAGGCGACGCCGGGCTGCACGAAGCGCTGCAGGAACTGCGCGGCCGTGATCGAGCCCGCATCGCGCCCGCCGACATTTTTCATGTCGGCGATCTTGGAATTGATCAGCTTGTCGTATTTCGGATCGAGCGGAAGACGCCAAACCTTGTCACCCGTCTCGCGCCCGGCTGCGGTGAGTTGCTCGGCGAGCGTGTCGTCGTTGGAGAACAGGCCGGCATGCTCCTTGCCCAGCGAGACGATGACCGCGCCGGTGAGCGTCGCCAGCGTGACCATGCCGCGCGGCTCGAATTCGTCCTGCGCATACCACATGATATCGGCAAGCACGAGCCTGCCTTCGGCATCGGTGTTGATGACCTCGATGGTCTGACCCGAGAGCGAGGTGACGATGTCGCCGGGACGCTGCGCTTTTCCGCTCGGCATGTTTTCAGTCAATCCGATGATGCCGACGGCATTGACAGGCGCCGTACGCTTGGCGAGCGCCAGCATTGCGCCGGTCACGGCCGCGGCCCCGCCCATATCGCCTTTCATGTCCTCCATGCCTGCGGCTGGCTTGATCGAAATGCCGCCGGTATCGAAACACACGCCCTTGCCGACGAACACCATCGGCTTGGCGTCGTTCTGCGGCGAGCCGTTCCAGCGCATAATGGCCACGCAGCTCGGCCGCGCGCTGCCCTGCCCTACGGCGAGAAGCGCGTTCATGCCGATCGAGGCGAGGCGGTCTTGGTTCAGGATTTCGACATCGAGACCATATTCGCTGAGCCGTGTGACTCGGGCGGCGAATTCCTCCGGCGAGAGCACATTCGCCGGCTCGTTGACCAGATCGCGCGCCAGTATGACGCCTTCGCCGGCGCCGCGCAGCGCTTCGAAATCCGACGACGCCGCCGCAGGTTCGGCGCATAGGATGCGCAAGGACGAAAGACTGTTGGAATCTTCCTCTTCTTCTTCGTTTTCTTTCTTTTTCCTCTTGTATTTCTTGAACTCATAGCCGCGAAGCTGTGCTCCGAGCGCGACCAGCGCCGCCTGACGGGCCGTGATGCCGCCCCCCTCCCCTGCCTCCAGAATTACCTCCGCCGCAGAGATGCGCCCCGAGCCGAGGCGAGCCCTGAGGCGTCCGCCGAGGGCGAGCCAGTCGGGCTCCGAATATTTGGCGATCGAGCCCAGCCCGAGGACGATCAGCCGGTCGAGGTCGAGCCCTGACGGCGCGATCAGATCGAGCGAGGCCTTCTTGCCGCCATTGAACTTGGCGATCTTCGCGGCGCGGGACACAAGGCCCGCTGCGCGGCTATCCAAGGTTTTCAGGCTCGGCGAAAACGCGTCGTTCGCCTCACTGAATGCAACGCAAACCCTGCCCTTAATATCGCTCAGCGGGCCAAATGAAATTTCTGTGCTCTTGCTCATTGTTCTCGTCAGACCATGTGGATGGATCACATATCGCGTTCGGCGATGCCGCACTCCGCTCGAGGAGCGCGGAGGATGTGGATTGCGCTATGAGATTGAACGCGAGCGTGGCTGGTTGCTTGACTCTACACGACCCAGCCTGCAATGCAACGTTCAGTCAAGCATAGTCGAAAATCCGCCATCTTAGCGTGAGAGCGGAGAGAGCGCCGCACGGACGGCGCCCCGAGCCCGGCGATCTCCACATGAGCATTATCGGCCGCTACATCTTTCGCCAGACGGCGACGTCGCTGGTGATGATCCTGATCACGCTGACGCTGATCGTCTGGATGACGACAGCGCTCAGGCAGATCTCGCTCGTCACCAATCAGGGCCAGAGCTTTCTGATCTTTCTCAACATCACGATGCTCGCCATGCCGAATCTGATCGCGATCGTCGCGCCGGTGGCGCTCCTGATTTCAGCGCTCTATTCGCTCAACCGGCTGAGCGGTGACAGCGAACTCATCGTGCTTTCGGCGTGCGGCTCGACGATCTGGCGCGTGATGAAGCCCTACCTCCTCCTGGCGCTCCTCGTTTCCGCCTTCGTGATGTTCTGCAACGCTTATCTGACGCCGCAGACCATGCGCGTCCTGCGTGACTATGCGATCAAAGTGCGCACCGACCTGATTTCACAGGTGCTCCAGCCGGGAAAATTTTCCTCGCCGGAACAGGGACTTACGATTCATATCAGGGAACGCACCGCCGACGGCACATTGCTCGGCCTGATGATCCATGACGAGCGCGATCCGAGCCAGATCATGACCTATCTCGCCGAAGAGGGGCAGATCGTCAAACGGGCTGACGACCGCGCCCTGCTGATCATGAAGAACGGCCATGTCCAGCGCCAGAACGGCGATTCCCGGAACGTCCAGATCGTGGTCTTCGACAGCTATATTTTCGATCTCAGCCAGTTCGGCCCCAAGGAAGGGCCGCACGACTATAAGCCGCGCGAACGTTTCATAGGCGAGCTTCTCAATCCGGATCCCGAGGATTCGTTCTATAAGAGCCAACCCGGCAAGTTCCGTTCCGAGCTGCACGACCGGCTCTCGAATCCGCTATACCCTATCCTCTTCGTGCTCATTGTCGGCGTCTATCTGGGCTATCCAAGAACCACCCGCGACAACCGCGGCCAGAGCCTTTTCGGCGCCTTCGCGCTGGCGACGGTGCTGCGTATCGTCGGTCTGGCGGGGGTCAATCTCGCGACGAAAAAAGCCGCCGGTCTCGCACTCGTATGGGGCGTCCCCGTGGTGGGAATCGTGATAGCCCTTCTGATGATCCAATTCGAGATCCGGCCGCCTACTTTGCCGTCCGTCTCGTTGAGGACATTGTTGCGCCGTAAAACCGCCCTGCAGACCGGCTAGATTTACGCCGGTATTCGAGTTTCTCATGAGCGCGATCAACACCTTAGGCCGTTATTTCGCCGCGCGGATCCTTCTCATGATCGTCGTCGTCTACGGTGTCTGCGTGATGCTCGTGTTTTTCATCGATTTCGTCGAGATGATGCGCGAGGCGGCGAAGGCTGATGTGTCGGCCTCGCAGATCGTCCTGCTCACGCTGTTGCGGCTGCCGGCCTTCGCAGAGCTGATCCTGCCTTTTGCCGTGCTGATCGGCTCGATCAGCGCCTTCCTGATGCTCAGCCGGAGCTCGGAGCTGGTGATCGTGCGGGCTGCCGGCGTCTCGATCTGGCAGTTCCTGCAGCCGGCGGTGGTCGTCGGTCTGCTCATCGGGGCGTTCGCCACCACGGTTTACAACCCGCTTGCGGCCGAGGCCAAGACCGCATCGGAGGCCATGTTCGCCGATACCATGGCGGCAAAAGGCGCCGGCCAGAAGCAGAGCGATACGGCGAGTTGGATCCAGGAGGACGGGCCGGACGGGCAGTCGATCATCTACGCCCATGCGACCGCAAATCGCGGAACCACGCTGGCCGGATTGATGCTGTTGCAATTTGATCGCAGCAAAAGATTTATTGAGAGAATCGAGGCAGATAAGGCAGTTTTGCGGCGCGGCTATTGGGAGCTGGAGAACGCGCATGTTTCCAGTTCAGGAAATCTTCCGCAATTTTATAAGAAGTATCTCGTCAGTACATATCTCAGCGCCGATCAGGTATCGGAGAGCGTCGACACGGTTGAAAGCGTGTCCTTTTGGGAGCTTCCAAAGTTTATAGCGTTTGCGGAGAAAGCGGGATTTAACACCACAGCTTATAATCTTCATTACCAGCAGCTTTTGGCGCGCCCGCTTTTGATGGTGGCGATGGTGCTTTTAGCCGCGACCTGTGCCCTCAAACCCTTCCGTTTTGGCAAGATCCAGACTATGGTTATCGCCGGGTTGAGCGGAGGTTTCGGCTTCTTCATCCTCGTCGAGCTGTCGCGCAAATTGGGCATGTCCGGCTACATATCAACGGGGGTAGCGGCTTGGGCGCCGATTGCCATAACCAGTCTATTGGCATTGACGGTTCTGCTGCATCAGGAGGATGGCTGACGCATGGGGGTTGAGGCTTTGCAAGGGGGAAGCAAGCCTTACAGGGTTGCGGCGATAATGTCGCGCCTTGCGCTCGCGCTTGGTTTTTCTTGCAGGATCGCTGCTTTGGCAGGCGTGGTGCTCGCAGGCGCCCTGCTTGTGACGGCGGCGCCGGCCGAAGCGGCGAAGGGCGATCTGCTGAAGGGGGACCTGCTTAAATCGCCGCAGGTCAGCAAGAACGAGACCAATCTTCCGCTGCTGCTGCAGGCAGATGAGCTCGTCTATGACAAGAATAACGACCGGGTCATCGCCCGCGGCAATGTCGAGGTCTATTACAAAAATTACGCGTTGCTCGCCGACAGCCTGGTCTACGATCAGCGCGCCAAGACGCTCAATGCCGTCGGAAACGTCCGTATCAAAGAGCCCGACGGCGCCTTGATCAATGCCGATCGGATCACCCTGACCGATGATTTCCGGGACGGCTTCATCCGCTCATTCAAGGCCGTAACCAAGGAACATGCTCGCATCGCCGCTGAGAACGCCTATCGCAAGGACGGCAACACCACCATCTTCGAGCACGGCGTGTTCACGCCTTGCAGGCCTTGCGCTGACAATCCCGACGCGCCGCCGATCTGGCGCATCAAGGCAAACCGCATCATCGACAAAAAGGACGAGGGGAACGTCTATTTCGAGGACGGCGTCTTCGAGGCCTTCGGCGTTCCGCTTGTCTGGGTGCCCTATTTCTACTACCCCGACCCGAGCGTGAAACGCCGTTCCGGCTTCCTGGCTCCCGAGTTTGGCCACTCGACCGATCTCGGCTTCACCGTCGGCGTGCCGTATTACTACTCCTTCTCGCCGAGCGCCGATCTCACCGTCAAACCGGTCGTCACGACCAACGCCGGCTTTCTCCTCGACACGGAGTGGCGCCAGCGTCTGGCCACGGGCAGCTACCGGGTCGAAGCTGCGGGCGTTTACGATGACAATCCTCCTGCCGGCGAGAGCAGCAAATTCCGCGGCAGCATCCAGACGCAGGGCGAGTTCAGTCTCGGCTCCTGGTGGAAATGGGGCTGGGACGTGACGGCTGAAAGCGACGACACTTTCCGCCGCTTCTACAAGCTCGACGACATCTTCGCCACCGACCGAATTTCGACCGTGTATATGGTCGGCCAAAGCGACCGGAATTATTTCCAGGCCAGCCTTTATTACTTCGGCGGGCTCACAGCCGACGACAACCAGTCGAGTTCGGTCGTCCACCCGTCGATTGACTATAATTACATCTTCGCCGATCCCGTTGTCGGCGGCGAGTTGAGCTTCGATTCAAGCACGCTCAGCATATCCGACAACAACACCGGCGCCGAGGTGAACCGCACGGTCAATCAGGTGAAGTGGCGGCGCAGCTTCACCGACCCGATCGGCGAGATCGTCACTCCCTTTGCCCAGGCGCGCGGCGATGTCTACAACACCACGGGCTTCGACGATCCGATCTCCTCGAACGCGCCTGAGAACGGCACCACGGCGCTGCGCGGTTCGGCCCTGGCGGGCGTCGAATATCGGTATCCGTTCGTCAAGCACACGGAAGACGCCACCCACGTCATAGAGCCGATTGCCCAGGTGATCGCGCGGCCGAGCATCAAGGATCAGGGCGATATCCCAAATGAGGACGCCCGCAGTCTCGTCTTCGACGACACGCTCCTCTTCGATATCGACAAGTTTTCCGGCTACGACCGCATCGAGACCGGCACGCGGGCCAATGTCGGCGTGCAATATAGCGTGACCGCCAACAGTGGCTGGAATGCCCGTTTCGTTGCCGGTGAAAGCTATCAGCTCGCGGGCGAAAACTCGTTCAGCCAGGATACCGGCCTGTCGAAATCACGGTCCGATTATGTGGCTGGCGCCTATCTCGACTTCTCCAACAATCTGCAACTCGTGTCGCAGGTACGATTCGACCAGCAAGACCTTGAGGTCGAGCGCAACGATCTGGGCGTGAATGCCGCGTACGGACCGTTCCTAGGATCGGTCAACTACGTCAATGCCAAGGCGCAGCCAAGCCTCGGCTTTTTCGACGACCGGCAGGAGATCGCCGGCGTCGGCGCAATCAAACTCGCCGACAATTGGACCCTGTTCGGCGATATGCGCTACGATCTGGACAACGATCTGATCATCCGCGACAGTATCGGCCTCAAATATTCGGACGAATGCTTCATGCTCTCGGTCGCCTATGTCGAAACCAATGTGACCGATGGCGACATCAAGCCCAGTCAGAGCGTTCTCGTCCGCTACGACCTTTTGACGCTGGGCGGCACATCCAGCCGCACCGATACGATCGGCACTTTCTCCAATGAAATGCCGGTCATCAAATAGCCGCGTAGGCTTCGTAGCCTGAAGGTGGCCTGGGTCAGGCTGGGCATAAAAGTTAACGCGCGGTTGAGACGGCGTCACGAATCCGCCTAGCTTGGCCTTCATGGAGAAAGGTCGGGGTTGTGGTCCCCGACCCTGATTTCGTTCTCTATAACATGGCGGATTTGTCGATCGTGACAACGAGACTGATGAGCGTTCAGCCTTCCTGGCCGCTGAAATTGCTGCTTTTCGCGGTGTTCCTTTTCACCGGCCTGCCGGGTGCTTTCGCGCAGAGCGTGATCGTCATGGTGAATGACGAGCCGATCACCAGCTATGATGTCGCCCAGCGCGAGCACTTCCTCGCCTTGACCTCCGGGTTCGGCGACAGGATGCGCGCGCGCCTGGGATCCGAGCAGACCAAGCAGGCGTTTCAGGCTTATATGTCCGAAAATCAGCCGCAGTCGCGTGAGGAAGCCCAGGCGTTGCAAAAGAAGTTCGTCGCCCAGATCGAGAAAGAGGTCGTTGCGAGCGCCAGCAGCGCGAAGCGTCAGGAGGCGATCGACCAGCTGATCGATGAGCACCTGATGCTCCAGGCCGCGAAAGAGCAGAAGGTCACCGTCTCCGACGAAGAGGTGAACAAGGTGCTGACGCGGATGGCGCAGGGCGGTTCAAAAAAGAATACCCTTCAAGAGTTTCTGGCCCAGTTCCAGGCCCAGGGCATCAATCCCTCGACTCTCAAATTCCGGATCCGCGCCCAGACGGCATGGCGTGAAGTCATCCGTCAGCTTTATGGCTCGCGTGTGCGCGCGGCCGTCCCGGCGAATGAGAGAAACGCGCTCCAGGATTCCAGCGGCACCAAGGTCGATGTCGAGATTGTCAAGCTCACCATGCCGGCTAAGGCAGACCAGAATGCGGTCGCGCGGCGTCTCGTCGAGGCCGATCAGCTTCGCAAGGGCTTCTCATCCTGTGCGGCTTTGGCCAAGCAGGTCAAAGGGCTCAGCGGCGTCTCGTTGGAAAGCGTGAAGAAGGCTGATATCAACGACTTTCGCGGCGAGGTCCGCGCTGCCTTGGCGAAGGCAAAGGCGGGCGAGATGACGCCGCCGGTCATTGTCGGCGGCACGATCGAGAGTCACGCAGTCTGCAGCAAGACGGTCGCAGCCACCTCTTCTGGAAAGAATGAAAAAAAGGCCGAAGCGCGGGATCAGGTCCAGGAAGAGTTCCAGCTCTATTCCAAGCGTCACCTGAAGGATCTGAAAGACCGGGCGCTGCTGAAATATCCGAAAAGCGGCTGAGCGGTGAATGAAAAAGCAGCAAGGCAGAAACCGATTGCGCTGACGATGGGCGATCCCGCCGGGATCGGATCCGATCTGACGCTGATGAGCTGGCTGCGGCGGGAGGCGGATGCGATCCCACCCTTTGCCTTTCTTGGCGATCCCGAGCATCTGCAGGCGCGCGCAGGTGACCTCGGCTTTGATGTTCCCTGCCGCACCGTTGCCGAGATCGGCGAGACCGGCGATGTCTTCGCGGCGGCACTCCCCGTTCTCTCGGTCCCCCTGCCCCGTCGGGTCGCGGCTGGCAAACCCGAGCCTGCCGCAGCGGCGGCGGTCAAAACCTCGATCGAGCTTGCCGTGGGTCTCGCCCTAGACGGCAAGGCATTGGCGGTTGTCACCAACCCGATCGCGAAGCACATCATGGCCGCGGCCGGCTTCCCGCATCCCGGCCATACGGAGTTTCTTGGGGCGCTGGCTCGGGAGCGCGGGCTCGACGCATCCCCGGTGATGATGCTCGTCGGCGCCGGCCTTCGCGTGGTGCCGGTTACCATCCATATCGCACTCGCCGACGTGCCCAGCGCTTTGACCAAAGAGCGCATCATCGAGACAGCCGAAGTGACGCGAGCCGGCCTCAGACGCTGGTTCGGGCTTCCAGAGCCCCGTCTTGCCCTGACCGGCCTCAATCCTCATGCCGGCGAAACCGGTCTGATGGGTGATGAGGAAAAAACGATCATCGAACCGGCGATCGCAACTCTCCGCGTGCGAGGGCTGAAGGTCACGGGGCCGCATCCGGCCGACACGCTTTTCCATGAGCGCGCCCGGCAGGCTTATGACGCGGCGATCGCCATGTATCACGACCAGGCGCTGATCCCCTTGAAAACGCTCGCATTCGACGAGGGCGTGAACGTCACGCTCGGCCTGCCGTTCATCCGCACATCGCCCGATCACGGCACCGCCTTCGATATTGCCGGAACCGGAAAGGCGCGGGCCGACAGTCTGATCGCCGCCCTCCGCCTTGCAGCGCGCATGGCGGAGAACGAGACTGCCGCGCAGCCTCGCGCGAGCTGACGGGAGCGCCGCCTTGGCCGACTTGCCGCCGCTTCGCGAGGTGATCCGGGAGCTCGGGCTCTCGGCCAAAAAATCGCTCGGCCAGAATTTCATCCTCGACCTCAATCTTACCGCCCGCATTGCGCGGAGCGCCGGACCGCTCGGCGGAGTGACTGTCGTGGAGGTCGGGCCCGGGCCCGGAGGGTTGACACGCGCGCTGCTCGTGGAAGGCGCGGCAAAAGTCATTGCCGTCGAAAAAGATCCGCGCTTTCTGCCGGCCCTCGAAGCGATCGGAGCCCATTGGCCGGGCCGGCTCACCATCGTCGAAACCGACGCGGTGAGCCTTGACTGGGTATCGCTGATTCAGGTCGGCGAGACCGTACGCATTGTCGCAAACCTGCCCTACTCCGTCGCCACGCCGCTCCTCATCGGCTGGCTCAAGACCGAGCCCTGGCCGCCCTGGTGGGACCGCATGGCGCTGATGTTCCAGCGCGAAGTGGCAGAACGCATCGTCGCGGGGCGGGGCGACAAATCCTATGGGCGCCTTGCCATTCTCTCGCAATGGCGCTGCCAGACACGCATTCTCTTCAACGTGCCTGCCCGCGCCTTCACGCCGCCGCCAAAGGTCGACTCCTCTATCGTCGAATTCCGCCCGCGTGAGAACCCTCTCGATGCCGGCAGCGCAAATATGCTCGAGCGCGTCACGGCCGCGGCTTTCGGCCAAAGGCGCAAAATGCTGCGGGCCAGCCTGAAAGCGCTTCCCGGCGCTGTCGCATTACTCGGTGAATTGGGGATCGATCCGGCCATGCGCGCCGAACAGCTCGACATCGCCGATTTCTGCCGCCTGTCGGCTCGGCTCTTCGGGCGCGAAAAGCAGACTCAGCCCTGATCGCCGCCCGCCAGCATTTTGCCCACCACGGCTTCGAGCCTCGGATTGCGGGCGCGCTTCAGCCTTTCCGCGGCCAGAATCGCGCGGAGCGAGGCAAGACTTTCGGCGAGATCGTCGTTGACGATGACATAGTCATATTCCCGCCAGTGTGACATCTCCTCGGCGGCTCCGGCGAGCCGGCGGGCAACGACCTCCGGCGGATCGGCGGCTCGTGCCTTGAGCCTCTCCTCCAATGCCCGGCGGGATGGAGGCAGGATGAAGACGCGCACCACGTCGTCGGGTGCGCTTGTCGCAAGCTGGCGGGCGCCTTGCCAGTCGATGTCGAAGATCACGTCGCAGCCGGCGGCGAGCGCGGCCTCGATTTCGGCTTTCGGCGTGCCATAGAGATTGCCGAACACCTCCGCCCATTCCAGAAATGCGCCGCCCGCGCGCTTGGCCTCGAAGCTCGCCCGTTCCATGAAAAAGTAATGCGCGCCCTCGATCTCGCCGGGACGCGGCGGCCGGGTGGTGGCGGAGATGGAAAGACGGCAAGCCTCGGCCTCGGCCTCCAGCAGCCGGCGCGTCAATGTGGTCTTGCCCGCCCCCGAGGGCGAGGACAGAACGAGCATGACGCCCCGGCGCGGAGCAGCGCCCGCCCCCCTGCCCTTGCCGCCGCCGTCACTCGACATTCTGGACCTGCTCGCGGAACTGATCGATCGCCGTTTTGAGCCGCAGGCCGATCCGCGTGATCTCGGTGGCGTTCGATTTCGAGCACAGAGTGTTCGCCTCGCGCTGGAATTCCTGTGCGAGGAATTCGAGCTTCCGCCCAACCGGCGCATCGTCCTCAATGAGATCCTGCGCTGCGGCCACATGCGCATGAAGCCGCTTCAGCTCCTCCTCGATGTCGGCTTTCGTCGCGATCAGCACCGCCTCCTGATGCAGCCGATTTTCATCGAGCACCGTGCTCTCCGACAGGAGCCGCGCAAGCTGCTGGCGCAAACGCGCCCCGATCGCCTCGGGCTGCCGCTCCGGCGATGTCTCAGCGTCCCGCGTCAGGGCCTCGATTTCCGTGATCTTGTCGGAAAGGATGCTTCTGATGCGCGCGCCCTCCGATTGCCGTGCAGCCAGAACCTCGTTGAGCGCTTGCTCGAAGCTGCCGAGAAGCGCCGCCGTCAGGGGCGACGTCCGCTCCGCATCTGGTTCCGGCTCGGCGGTCTCAATGACGCCCCTCATGGCAAGCAGCGCTTCGAGCGCCACCGGCTGCTCGCGCCGGATGAGCGTTCGCGCGCGTTCGGCGAGCTCGGCCAATCTCAAGAGCACAGGCTCATTCAGCCGCAGATCAGCGGCCGCGGGCGGCGCTTTCAGCGACAGATTCGCCGCGCAACTGCCGCGCGTGATTGCCTTCGCGATCGCCTCGCGCAGACGGGGCTCGATCTCCTCGTAGCCTTGCGGAAGGCGCAGCCGGACATCGAGCCCGCGATTGTTCACCGTGCGGACTTCCCAAATCCAGGCGGCGCCGCCTTCCTGGCCCGCGGCCCGGCCAAATCCGGTCATGCTTTTCAGCGACATCGATCCCTTCTATCGTGCGGAATGTCAGTCGCCGGTTTATGCCAAAAGCGAGGCTTCGCGCAACGATTCCGCGCATTGGGGATTTAGCTTTCATCCCTGGAAAGCGGGGAATTGCGCTTTCAACCCTATGGATTTACGGCACCGGGAACGGTAAAGGATCGCTGCCGGGCGATAAATGGAGACCGACTTGACGGATGAGAACGGCCCCGCGACGCCAGCTTCTCGGATGGCAAGACAGCGTCAGGCGGCGTCCCTCGACAAGATCTTCGTTCGAGGCCTTGTCCTGCCGTGCTTCATCGGTGCCTTCGAGGAGGAGCGTCATGCAAAGCAACGCGTGCGCTTCGAGGTGGAGGTCTGGGTCTATCCTTCGCGCCAGCGCGGCAATAATGACGATGTCAGCCACGTCGTCAGCTATGATTTGATTGTCAAAGCCATCCATTCGGTGATCGGCGGCGGGCACATCAACCTCTTGGAGACGATCGCCGAGCGCGTCGCCGCCAAATGTCTGGCGCATCGGCGCGCCGCCAAGGTCCGCGTCAAGGTGGAAAAGCTTGACCGGCTGGAGGGTGCAAGCCTCGGCGTCGAAATCGAGCGGTTCAAGTCTGTGGCGGGCTGAGCCGCGCCCGACCACCCGCCGCTCGGAACGAGGAGGTTCGACATGCCTGAAAAAGCGACCGAAAAAACCTACATGCCGGACGAAGTTACCGCGCGATTGAGTAGCGGACTGCCGGGTTGGAACCTCAAGGACGGCCACCTTTGCCGGATCTACAATACGCGGAACTGGCCGGAGACGCTGATGCTCGCCAACGCCATCGGCTATCTCGCCGAGGTCGCATGGCATCATCCCGACCTGAACGTCTCCTATGCCTCGCTCGAGGTCAGGCTGATGACGCATTCGGCTGGCGGCATTACCGACAAGGATTTCGAGCTGGCTAAGAAGATCGAAGCGCTCGCCGGCTGGGACCCCGCGGCCGAGGGCGGCGCGCTGGAAGGGCGTTCGAAACGGTGATCGCCTTAGGGCTATTCGCTTGGGCGCTTGCGGCGAGGTCGGCCTCGTGATGATCCGCTGCCTCGCCAGACAGATTGTCCGCCGCTATTGACGGACCGCGCCCCTCTACTTATGGTCTCACCCAGCTAGAGGGCGTGCCGACGTTGGCCGCCCGCCTTCCACCCCAGTCAGAGCCCATAGCTCAGCCGGTAGAGCAACTGACTTTTAATCAGTAGGTCGAAGGTTCGAATCCTTCTGGGCTCACCAATGAAATCAAGGAGTTAGCGAGAAAGAAGGATCGAAAGGGAAGCTAAAGGTTCCACTGAGGTTCCAAATAGCGAAAATGACCCCGCATGAGAAGGCTTGTAAATTAGTAGGTCGAGAATCATTTCGACCCGACAGGCCTCACCGCTCGCGCCCCTCGACAATGACCCGTTTCTCATCACGCTTCGCCAGAATCCCCCGATTGCGCTCGTCATAGATCGAGATCTCAAACCCCCGGCGTCGGTTGCAGTGGCGGCATCGAAAGCGGAATTGGAGCTCATACACGAGCGTATCAAAGGGCAGTCTGGTCTCAGACGGCTACAAATAAGAAAGGTGGCTGACGCGCGCCCGCCACCTTCCGCGCTATGACGACGATTCCGGTGTAAGGATCAGTCGTAGCGGTGGTGCCGCCAATATCGGTGATGTCGCCAATATCGATGGTGAGAGCGGTGGAACGGTAAGGGGATTTTGATACTGCTCTTTGCATCTTCCACACTCGAATATCCAGATTTGATTCGCATCCTTGTCGAGCCGCATTGTCGTATACGCGGAGGTAATCTTATGACCATTTGATATTGGCGGGATTTTGAGAGACGATCGCGTCACCAGGCAGCATGCCACGACCTAATTGATACGATTAAAGCTGAATTTGGCAGTGCAATCGCCAGGGATAAGCCGTTCTTTGATTTTGTTTTAGAATTAGCAACGATCTCGCTCGTTTTCTTGGTTTGGTTGAAAACCTTCTTATCGTGGCGATCTGACCCAGATTGGCTGAGTTTTTATGGCGAAAGTTAATACCAATAACCATTATTTTGGTGATTCTTATTTCGAAGATCGGGCCGCAATGGGTAGGTTTTCGTCCATTTCAATCTCTCTTTAATACCTAGACCATTGAGGTATGGCGGCAAAAAAGAAACACGAGCAGCAGCGTGGCTCGGATCCCGCTCCACGCTCGACCACACGGCCCGAGGCGACAAGACAGTTCGTGATTTCCATCCAGGCGTCGACAGCCACCTTGAACGCCTGCCGTCCCTTGTCGGTCTGCGTATAAACCTTGGAGCTATGCGGCAAAGATCCTATGGGGAAGCGGTCAAAGATCCGACGTTCTGGCAGGCTGAGACTGCCTGAAACCAAATCCCTGGAGGCGACAAGCATGCACACCCCGCTTCATCGTTGTGAAGATCAGTCTACTATTCGTACGAATCTTGGCGCGGTCTTCGTGTCGATAGAACTCAGCCGTTCGACCTGGATCGTCACATCGTTGTCTCCAGGGGGTGCTGGGAAAATGTCAAAGCATTCAGTGCCGTGCGGGGACATCGCCGGATTGTTAATGCGCTTTTCGCAACTGAAGGAGAAAGCCTGTGCGCGTGCGGGGCAGACATTTCCCCTGATCGCCATTCAGGAGGCTGGGCTGGACGGTTTCTGGGTCCACCGCGTGCTGGTGAACGAAGGCGTCGAAAGCCATGTTGTCGACGCAGCCTCGATTGCGGTATCGCGCCGGCTCCGGCGGGCCAAGACCGACCGTATCGATGGCGAGGCGCTGCTGCGGACGTTGTTGGCGTACAAACGTGGCGAACCAAGGGTTTGTGCGATGGTAAGAGTACCGACACCAGAGGAGGAAGATCGTCGCCGGCTCTGCCGCGAGCGCAGCACACTGACAGCCGAACGGATCGAGCACGTCAACCGCATCAAGGGACTGCTGTTCTCACAAGGGGTTGTGTACGAGCCGTTACATAGCGACCGTCGCAAACGACTGGAAGACCTCAAGACAGGGGATGGCCGGCCGCTGCCGAATTACCTGAAAGCCCAAATCAGCCGAGAACTTGACCGGCTCGAATTGCTTTTGAAACAGATCGCGGCGGTGGAGGCCGAACGGGACGCGCTGCTTGCAGGTTCGCAAAATGATACGCCGTCTCCAGCACCGATGTTGCTGGCGTTGAAAGGCATGGGGCCAGAGTTCACGGCGGTGCTCTGTCTGGAAGGGTTATTCCGGCGCTTCGACAACCGAAGGCAGGTCGCTGCCTATGCCGGATTGGCGCCAACGCCGTGGCAAAGTGGTTCAGTAGCGAGAGAGCAAGGGGTTTCCAAGGCAGGAAATTCCCGGTTGCGAACGACAATGATCCAGCTCGCCTGGTTGTGGCTACGGCATCAACCGGATACGACGCTGACCCGCTGGTTCCACGAACGTGTCGCACGCAATGGCGGCCGCTTTCGCAAAACGGCGATCATAGCGCTTGCACGGAAATTGCTGGTTGCCCTCTGGAAGTATGTAACCGCTGGTGTCGTGATCGAAGGCGCCATTCTGAAAACCGCTTAAATCACCACAGCCGCTCGTCGCTGTTCAGATTTCCGCAATCCACCAGGACCTGATCAGTCTTGGCGGATCCAGGTGGACGAACCGCTCACCAACATGGCTTGAAAAGCCGGAGCAAAGAATGGTCCCGTCCTCCTGAGCTCAGACCGCCGCAAGCGGGATCATGGTGCTGCCGTTAGGAACGGCGACCGCATGTGAGTTTGAAACGATCTGGAAACGGCTCGGATCATGCAAGCGAGCTCAGGCCCTGGATGCGACACAACAGCGGAGGTCTTCAGTGAGGTAGATCCGAAATTCCTTGAACCTCAAACCCCCATGTGAGTTGGTGACGGGGTTGGGAAAGGAAGGCGGCGTATCAGTGGCGGTGTGAGCCAGCCACATATCCAAACAAGGATTGATACGCCATGGAAGAGAATAAAATCGTCACCTTGCGCCGACCGGGCGAGGTCGCCGATCCGCTGACCGAGGTCCTGCGCAATGGAGCGCGTGCCTTGCTGGCGCAAGCAGTTGAAGCCGAGATTGCCGAGGCGCTTGCGGCTCATGCGCACCTGACGACGGATGATGGCCGGCGGCGTCTGGTTCGTCACGGGTATATGCCGGAACGGGCAATCCAGACCGGCATCGGGCCAGTGGCGGTGCGTCAGCCGCGCGTCCGGGATCGCGGCGGTGCGGATGGTGAGCGCATCCGGTTTTCCTCGACGCTTCTGCCGCCTTATGCTCGGCGGACAAAAAGCCTCGATGCGCTTCTGCCGATCTTGTATCTGTGCGGCATTTCGAGCGGCGACATGCAGGAGGCGCTCGCCGCTTTGCTCGGCAAGGATGCACCGAACCTCTCGCCGGCTGTGCTTGCGCGGCTGAAGGCGGGCTGGCAGGACGAGTTCGAGCGCTGGAAGAAACGCGACCTCTCGGCGCGCCGCTATGTTTATATCTGGGCGGACGGCGTCTATCTCCAG
Source organism: uncultured Alphaproteobacteria bacterium (assembly GCA_963798805.1). Lineage (GTDB taxonomy): Bacteria > Pseudomonadota > Alphaproteobacteria > Rhizobiales > Rhodomicrobiaceae > CAVZCK01. The sequence continues at coordinate 870,071 of CAWCVC010000002.1, read as the reverse complement.
GCGCGCATGGAGCCGGACAAACAGTGCATACTCGTTCTGATCGGCGCGACACCGGAGGGCAGGAAGGAACTGATCGGCTTTCATGTGGGCTATCGCGAAAGTGCCCAATCCTGGCGCGAGCTGCTCACTGATCTCAAAGCTCGCGGTCTCGCCGTCCCGCCAAAACTGGCTATCGGTGATGGTGCGCTCGGCTTTTGGAAAGCGCTAGAGGAAGAGTTCGGCTCAACGCGGCAGCAACGCTGCTGGGTCCATAAAACCATGAACGTGCTGAACAAACTGCCGAAATCGGTGCAGTCCAAGGCTAAGGCAGATCTCAAGGAGATTTGGATGGCCGAGGGGCGCGCCGACGCGGAGAAAGCCTTCGGCCGATTCCTCGCCAAGTACGAAGCCAAATACGACAAGGCCGCAACCTGCCTCGCCAAGGATCGGGAAGCGCTGCTGGCGTTCTACGACTTCCCTGCCGAGCATTGGAAGCACATCCGCACCAGCAATCCGATCGAGAGCACCTTCGCGACCGTCCGTCATCGGACGACACGCGCGAAAGGCTGCCTCTCGCACGACACAGGCATGATCATGGTGTTCAAGATGATCCAGACCGCGCAAAGCTCGTGGCGACGCCTCGACGGCCAGAACCAGTTGCCAAAGCTGATAACAGGCGTCAAATTTACCGACGGCATTGAAGCCGGCCGCCAAAACGCCGCCTGATCAAGTTCCAGCCAGACCGTCACCAAGATTTACGCATAGCTCTAAACCTTGCGCTCCCGCCCGGAGACGATCTGTGCCTCTGAGATCACGTAGCCGCCTTCTTCGAATTCGCGCAGCACCGGATAGATCGTGCCCTCGGTCGGCGAACAGCAGCCATTCGTAGTGCGCTCGACCTCTCGCGAAATGTCGTAGCCGTGCATCGGGCGATGATACAGGACGCAAAGGATGAAGAACTTTGAAAGGCTCATCTTGATAGTGCCGTTTCAATAGGCCCGGCTGAGATAGTCGGGCGCTGCTCTCTGAGTGGAGGTTGGAAGGGCTTTCGGCTTGGCCATCAGTGAATCATATACATCGATGTTCGATCGATCGATGTTCAATGCATCGGGCCACGCTGTGTAAGCTTCCGCGCAAAGCTGAAAGGCGTGTCGGAGATTGGACGGCGCCGCCGGACCGCTTCCAGTCCGGCGGCAAGTGCGTCAGGAAGTGGAATATTCCTGAGACTTGAAGGTAAGATGCTTCACGCCTTCAGGCGCATCCGAGATTTTGCGGATATTGGCCCAGGTTTGTTTGTAGTTCGGGATGACGAGCTCATTCACGCCGTCGCCATTGATGACGTTGCCCTGCACGCCGGTCGGATAGCCGAACAGCATGAAAGTCTCGCCTTTGCGGGCGGTCCTGGTCGGGTAGACCATAGCCTGCGTCGAACCGGTGTCGTTCCAGACCTCCACGAGATCGCCCTGCTTAACACTAAGCGAGGTCATATCGTCCGGGTTCATCTCGATGAAGGTGTAGGGCCAGCGGTCCATCACCAGCTCTTCCTCGACATCGAGATAGGCAGATTGCCAGACCTGATTGGCGCGACCATTATTGATGAGAAACTTGAATTTCTCCTTCTGTTCCTCCTTGCCCGGCGCTTCCAGGCCGCGCCATTCGGCTTCGAAGAACGTCGCCTTGCCGTCCTTGGTACCGAACTTGCCATCCGTATAGAGCCGTTTGGTGCCGACGATCTTGCTATCCTGGAAGGCGGTCGCCGGCTCCTGGAAACCGTTCGTTCCCATGGCCCGCAGCCGGTCATAGGTGACGAACTCGCCGCCCTTGGCGTTCTTGTTGTAGCCATCCATGAAGGCGTCCTCTTCGGTCTTCCAGTCGAAGCCCTTGAACTGATCGGCATATTTGGCATCGCCGGTCTCGCGGAGCACCCGCTCCATGTTATTGGCGATGCGCGCTGCGATCAGGCAGTCCGGCATGGCCTGGCCGGGCGGGTCCATATAGCGCTCGGTGAGGCGCATGCGGCGCTCGCCATTCATCGAGGTCAGGTTCATTTCGCCGGATGTGGCTCCAGGCAGCCAGACGTGGCAGGCTTGGCCGATCTTGGTCGGTACGATATCGACATCGACGGCGAACAGACCGCCTTTTTTTATCGCCCCGAGAATGGCTTCGACCATCGCGGCGCGGTCGCCATAGGCCACGCTGTTCATCGCGTCCTTCACCTTGTCGGTGCGCTCTTTATAGACACGCTTGAACTCCGTCCCATTGAGCGTGGTCTTGTAGTGGTCGCAGTCCCAGATGTGATGGACGCCGCCTTTGCCATTGATCAACAGCCGGTCGATGTAAGGCGCCGGGCGCGGTCCAGGGTAATCCGGACGGACATAGCCCTCCTGATGGCCGCCCATGCGCACGCAGCCGCCGCCTTCCCGACCGACATTGCCGGTGGCGAGGGCGAGATTCACAATCGCGGCGATGGTGCGGTAATTATCATTGCCCCAGATGATACCCTTCTCGTAGGCGAACATGGCGCGTCGACGCTTGCCCTCTTTCGGCTCGGCAATCCAGGTCGCGGCCTTGACGATATCCTCAGCCTTCAGGCCTGTGATCCTGGCCGCTTCCTCAATCGACGTCTTATTGGCCTTCAGCGCCTTGTCGAAATCCTTGGTCGAGGCATTGATGAAGTCCTTATCGACCCAGCCCTTCTCCGCGACATAGGTCAGGATCGCGTTGAACAAAGCCAGGTCCGTTCCGGATTTGACTGCCAGGTGCAACACATTCTCCTTGCCGGCTTCCACCTCGCAGGCATTCACCGTCACCGTGCGGCGCGGATCGACAATAATGATCCGGCCCTGCGCATGTGACTCGCCTGGCAGCTGCGCCTGCTTTTTCTGCACGGAAGTGCCGCGCAGATTGGGGATCCAGTGATTGAGGAAATAGTTGGTCTGGGTCTCCAGCGAATTGCAGCCGGTGGCGACGATGGTGTCGGCCAGCTCGGCGTCCTCATAGCAATTGTTGAGCTCGCCGACGCCCATGTCGCGCGTCGAATGGACCTCGGAATTATAAGCGGGGCGATTGTGGATGCGGATATTCTTGATCTTCATCGCGCCGAAATAGAGCTTGCCTGTGCCCCAGGTGTTCTCATAACCGCCACCGGCACCGCCATGGTCGAAGGCTGAGACGAAGAGGCCGTCCTCGCCCCGGTCCTTGATGACCGCGACCGTAACCCTGGCGACGAGATCGAGCGCGTCGTCCCAGCTCGTCGGCATCATCGAGCCATAGCGCCAGACCATGGGATCGGTCAGCCGCTGCTGCTGGGTTTGTCTCGCCTGCGAGTAGCTCATCTCGGCTATGCGGGCGCCGCGGATCGAGCCGAGGCCGGAATTCACCTCGCACGCCTTGTCAGGCTTGATGACGATGTGAACGTCCTGCCCGTTCTGCTTGACGATGTTGTACATTGACGGCGAGTACCAGGCTGCGGTCTGCGATTCTTGCTGCTTCGACAAGTCGACGCCGAAGGCGTTGGCGCTGGGCGCCGTTCCCCCCTGTTCGTTCACTGGCCAGGTATAGGCGTGATAGCCGCAGCCGACGATGCAGTAATGGCAGACGACATTCTGCTTCTTGGCGTTCGCCGGGATGATCGGCAGGCGGTCGATATTGCGCTTGTAAGCCATGGGTCCAATCCTCCCTTACGACAGCACGTTGCTCAGACGTCCGTAGAGCAGCTCATCCAGCCCTTCGGCATAGATGTCGCCCTTGTCGTCCACGCGGAGGGTGTATTGTGGAAGGTTTTGCGTCGCCTGCCCCCAGATCTCTTGGCCGCCCTTTTCCACGTCGAAGCGTGAATAGTGGCCGGGGCAATTCAAACTTCGATCGGAGCTGTTATAGGTCAGGGGAAAGCCCTTATGCGGACACACTGTCGAGAAACCGACCACATCACCGTCGGGACCGGCGCCGCCTTCGACGCGATGGCCAAGCTTCAAGAGCACGCCCGGCGCGTCGGCATCCGGATAGCTGACATCGACCGGCTCATTGACCTTGAGATCCTTGATGTTCGCCAAGCGGTTCGAGGGATAAGACACCCTTGCCAGTGACGGCGCCGCTTTGCTTTCCTGCGGGAGGGTCGCGGTGGCGGCGAGCCCGGCTGCGGCGACGCCGGTCCCCCGCAAGAACTGACGGCGACCCACATCGACCAGATTTCGGCAACGTTTCATGCGCTTCCTCCCCTTTGATGGTCCGTTGCGGTACGGCCCTGAAGAGCAAGCGTGATGCCAGCGGATACCTCTGGCTTTTTCTCCTATATTTCAATAACTTGACGCTGAGACGCATTCAGTCGCGTTCGATTTTCCTGACATAGATCGTCCCGGGATGTTCGGGTTTCCGAACATGGCAACCGTTATGCGGCGAGATCAATGTTCCGCAAGACCATAGCGTCGCATCTTTTCCCAGAGCGTGGTCCGGGAAACGCCGAGCGCCTCGGCGGTCTTGCTGATCTGGCCGTCATTTTCCTGCAGCGCCACCATGATCTGCTGCTTTTCGGCAGCCCCTCGCGCATCGGCGAGGGAACGCGGCGCCGTTTGCGCGCTCGCCGCGAGGGATCGCTTCTCGGGGAACAGATCTTCCGGCGAAATCCATCCGCCGATGCTGAGCGCAACGGCGCGCTCGATGCGGTTTCTCAGCTCTCGCACATTGCCCGGCCAGGGATGGCTGAGCGCCGCCTGTTCGGCCGGAACGCTGAAGCCGCGGGGAGGCGTCTCGCGGTCACTGGCGAATTGGGTGAAGAACCGGCTCATAAGCCATGGAATGTCTTCCTGCCGCTCGCGCAGGGGCGGGATAGCGATCTCAACCACATTGATCCGGTAGTAAAGATCGGAGCGGAACCGTCTTGCCTCCATCAGCGCGTTCAGATCGGCGTTGGTTGCCGAAACGAGGCGCGCCGCAAACGGGATCGGCGTCTCGCCGCCCACGCGGTAGAAATGCCGGTCCTCGACGAGACGCAAGAGCTTGGCCTGGAGCGGCAGAGGCAGGTCGGCGATCTCGTCGAGAAACAGCGTTCCGGCGCCCGCGCGCTCCGCATAGCCGAGATGGCGCTTATTCGCGCCGGTGAAGGCCCCGGCCTCATGGCCGAGCAGTTCGCTCTCAAGCAGATCGGCGGGGATCGCAGCGCAGTTGACCGCCATGAATGGACCGCGCCGCGCCGATAGCTGATGCAGCAAGCGCGCGCAGACCTCTTTGCCGACACCGGTCTCTCCCGTCATCATGACCGGGCTTTCGATCGTCGAGACAATGCGAACGAGCTTTTCGACGTCGCGCATGGCCGGCGAGATCCCAAGCACGGCGCTACCGCTCTCGCGCGACACCGGCCGAAGCGCGCTTTGGACCTTGCGCAGGAAAACAGCCATCTCGAAGGGCTTGGTCAGATAATCGGCCGCGCCCTCCCGCATCAGCGCCACGGCCTGATCGATCTCGCCATAAGCGGTCATGAACAGAAAAGGCGGCGTGTCCGCATTGGCGCTCAGATGCCGGAACAGGCTCTGGCCGTCCATATCCGGCAAGCGGATGTCGCAGACGATCAGATCAAGGTCACGAAGGGAGGAGCGGTCCTCAACGGCTTTCCCGCATGGATAGACCCTGACCTTGGCGCCCTCCAGTCCCAGGCTTTGGACCAGAGACTCGCCCATGATCGGATCATCTTCAATCACAGCGATGGTTCTGCCTTCAAGCAACATGGCGCACATCCTCCCCGGCGAGCGGGAAGCTCAGCCGAATCTTCGTGCCGTGAGCATCTGCTGTGACGCTGGCCACAGCACCGGTTTCGTCCAGCAGCCGGCGGACCATCCAAAGCCCCAGCCCCTCGCCCTGCTTGAGCGGCAAGATTGCCGGACCACCGTTTTCCAGAAAGCTTCGGTAGGGCTCAGGTAAGCCGCTACCCTGATCTTCGACCGCGATCTCAACGGCTCTATCGATAGTCCTTGCGCTGAAAGAGACACGTCCTCCCCCAGGCGAAGCCGCACACGCATTGAGCAGGAGGTTGAGCGCGACGTCTCGGACGTTCGCCCCCGACAGCGCCTGATCGGTGTCAATGACGTTCTTCCACGCGAGCACGAGTCCTTTCTGGCGCAGCGCGGACCGAATGAGATAGCGCAGATCCTCGATATCGTCGTGGCTGAGGCTGCCGCGTTCATCCGCGCGCCGGTACGTCATCAGCGTTGCCCGGACGACATCGCGAATGCCGCTCAACCCCCGTTCCAGGAGGCTGATGGAAGCGCTGCGAACCGCCTCGCGATCGCCATAGCGCTTCAGCGAATCCAGCGCGTTGAACAGCCCGCCCAGCGGATTGTTGATCTCGTGAGCCATCCCGGAAGCGAGCCGCCCCAAACTCGCAAGCCGTTCCTCTTTGGCGAGTTGGTTCGCCAGCCCGAGGCGTTCATTGGCAGCGCGTGCCATTGCGTTATAGCGGTGGAAAAGCCGCGCAAATTCGCCCTTCGCCGAACGGAGCTGCGGATCGGGGATGATTTCCATCAGACCGTCGCTGCTGCGATCGAGATAGGCGCCAATGGTTCTCACCGGTTTTACCAGGCGCCGCACCGCCCAATAGCCGACGGCGGCGAGGATGAATGTGATGCCCGCATTGGTTAGCACGAGCTGCCAGAGCACCGCCTGCCGTTCCGCAAGCAGCGCGGAGATATCGAGCTGGGTATAGATGCTGCCGATCCGCTGACCCTGAACGACGACCGGGCTCAGAAGCCTGGCCGTACGTTTGCTCTCGTTGATGTGAATCGTGCCGTCGCGATCGAGCCCTTGCAGGATCTCGGCAGCCACGGGCCGCGCGGTGGGGAATGCTTTGGGGTCGGTTGCGGCGATCACGCGGTTCGAGGCGTTGAGCACGATAGTGTTGAGAGCGTTCAGACCCGGATAGGCGGCACGCGCGCGCTCCAGCGTGTCGAACACATCCCAGACATCTTCGTGCAGAATGAACGGCAGGAGATTGGCGCTCAGCCCGTCGAGATAGGCACGGCTCAGCGTCTGCAGCTCCCGTTCCTGGGTCTCGGCAAGTCTCGAAAGCACCGTGTTGGAAACAAAAAGGCTGATGCCCAGCATCAGCGCCGTCACCAGGAGCGGGACCTTGATGGTGATCGGCCATTCCGATGCTTTGAGCAATGTCCGCATAGCCTCGTCATCCAAAGCGCCGGACGAGATCTAATTTGGCGGCGATCGTGTCGAAGAGAGCCGGCTCGGCACGCTCAAATCCGTCGAGACGAAGGAGGCGCAGCACGACCTGCCCCTGGCTGCTCTCGGCCATATTGATGAAGGCTTGCTGGAGGGTCTGGACCTCGGGCCGGGCCAGAGCGCCGCGCGGCATCGCAATCGGCGGGAAGCCGAGCCATTCCGATTTGCGCACGACGCGCGTCGCGCCGGTCAGCTCCGGCTCAGTCTCGGTCATGACTTCCCAGACATAGCCGTCGACGCTGCCGCTATCGGCAAGGCCAGCCGCGACCGCGCGCACCACGTTGCGATGGCCATATGTGAAGAAGATGCGGCTGAAGAAATGCTCCGGCCTGAGCCCCCGTTCGGCGAGGAGCGCTGTCGTCACCAGATAGCCGGAATTGCTGTTTGGGTCGGAAAATGCATGGACGCTGCCCCGCAGGTCGTCGATCGAGACGACCGCGTTATTGCTGCCGGCGATGATGTAGGACCGATAGAGCGGCCGCCCCCGCCAGACGGGCGCGGCAAGAAGATCCAGGCGATCCCGGAAGGCGACGTAAGGATAGCCGCAGATCCAGGCCGCATCGAGCTGACCCGAAACGAGAAGCGTCGTGATCTCCTCATAGGTTCGTCTGAGAACGAGCTTGACCGATCGCCCGACCGCCGTTTCGAGATAGGCTTTCAGGGCCGACAAAAGCTCCAGATCGTTGGTGAGAAAAACGGGCGTCAGGCCGAGCGCGAGATCGCCGGACGCGGATCGCGCAGGCTGGATGCTTGGCGCGGCAAGACCGATCAGGCTGCTTCCGATGAGCCGCAGACAGTCCCGGCGCCGGATGGTCCGAAATCGATGGCGGGGCGCAAGATGTTTCGGCATTGCGCACTCCTTCACTGGCGTTTCCGTTGATTATTTTCTTTGCACTCAGATTTAGCTCAAATCCTCTCTTTCATTCGTGCCGACATCGCTGAGCGCACGGTCACTCCGCCGGCGATCGCACGGCTTCGCTCACCGGCTCTTGCGAATTCGTCAGCCACCGGCACAGATAGAGCGCGGCGACAGCTCCGAGCATCTGGGCGATAATGAAGGCCGGTGCATCGGCCGGGCGGATACCGGCGAAGGTGTTGGAGAAAGCGCGTGCGATCGTCACTGCCGGATTGGCGAAAGAGGTCGAGGCGGTGAACCAGTAGGCCGCGGTGATGTAAAGGCCGACGGCCATCGGAACGGCGGACACCTTCGCCCGCAGCGTTAGAAGGATGGTCATGACGAGCCCGAAGGTCGCCACCCATTCCGCAAACCATTGCGACGGCCCGTCCCGCAGCTTGGCGGAGAGCTGGAAGAGCGGCTCAGCGAACATCAGATGAGCCGCGAAGACGCCGATCAATCCGCCCGCGATCTGTGCCGCGACGTAGGCTGCGCCTTCGCCGGCACTGATGTCGCCGCGGAGCGCGAAGACGCCAGTCACGGCCGGATTGAAGTGTGCGCCCGAGATGGGCCCCAGCATGGTAATGAGCACGACGAGGATCGCACCGGTCGGCAGGGTGTTGCCAATGAGCGCGATCGCTACATTGCCGTCGGCGAGCCGCTCGGCCATGATGCCCGAGCCGACCACCGTGGCGAGCAGAAAGGCTGTCCCTAAAAACTCCGCGGCCAGCCTTTGCTTGAGTGGGGGCTCGGTCATCGCTCAGGCCGGTTCGCTTTCCGAGGATGCGGATGTGGTCCGGCCGATCTCGTCGAGCTTGTTTTGCAGAGCGAGTTTATCGAGTGAGGCGATCGGCAGGTTTACGAAGATGCCGATGCGCTGATAGAGCATCCGGTGCGTATCGGCAAAGGCGTAGCGTTTATGAGCTTCGGCGCCCTCGACCGCCGACGGATCGGGCACGCCCCAGTGAGCGGTCATCGGCTGTCCCGGCCAGACCGGGCAGACCTCGTTGGCCGCATTGTCGCAAACGGTGAAGACGAAATCCATTTGCGGCGCGCCGGGGGCGGCGAACTCATCCCAGGATTTCGAGCGCAATCCGCTCACGTCGTAGTTCAGATTGCGCAGGAGGTCGAGCGCATAGGGGTGGACGGCGCCTTGGGGTGAGCTTCCCGCACTGAAGCCACGGAACCGTCCGGCGCCGAGCCGGTTGATGATGCATTCGGCAATCACCGAGCGCGCCGAATTATGCGTACACAGAAAGAGCACGTTGTAGACGCGGTCACTCATCGACCAACTCCTTCTTCGGCCTGCATTTCATCTGAGAGAACAGATCTCCGCATAATTCCGGCCGGCCCTGGCAGCAATCCTCGGTGAGGAAGGCGAGCAGATCGCGCATGGTCTCGGTGCTGAAGGCATAGCGGATGAACCGCCCGTCGCGCCGGGCGCGGATCAAGCCGGCCCGGTCCAACTCCTTCAGATGGAAGGAGGCGCTGGTCGGGCCGATGCCGATCCGTTCGCCGATTTCGCCAGCCGGCATCCCTGCCGGCCCTTGTTTCACCAAGAGGCGGAAGATCGCCAGCCTGTGCTCCTGTGCGAGCGCAGCAAGCGCCCGGATCACCATGTCGGAATTCATGTATTCATCCATACAATAAATCTTGAATTGAGCCAAGCGGCTTCCGCTATGGAGCCGGATTGCAGCGGGCGCTCACCCGTTCCTAATCTCTGCTGCCGCGAGCCTCCCGGCCGCTGTGGCGGGAACGATCGCGAGCGGCTATGCGCGAGGCAGCATCAGAGCGTTGCGATTGATCGGATAGTGGGTGGCCGGCCCTCGCAAGGGTTGAAACAGCATCCGATCGAGGTGCCCTGCGCCTTCTGACCTCCTGCGAAAACTCAAGACGGCCGCGGCCATCGAAACACATGAGAGCATTGTGAGGTGTGATATGACGCCACCTGCATTGCGTTCGAAGCCGCATCTCGAATAGCAGGAAAAAACATGCGCCCGGGCTGGACCGCCTTCTGGATTGCATCCGTCTTCTTCCTCTTCGAATTCGTCAGCCGGGTCGAACCCGGCCTGTCCGCAGATGCGATCGCCAGGCATTATGATCTGACCGACGCAGGGTTCGGAACGCTCGCCAGCTTGTTCTTCTGGATCTACGCCCCCATGCAGATCGCTGTCGGCCTCCTGCTCGACCGATATGGCGCCAGACGCTTCATCCTGCTCGGCAGCTTCGCCTGTGCAGCGGGTGTGCTGATGTTCGCGACGACGAGCAGCGTTGAAGTCGCGGCTCTGGGCCGGTTGCTCACCGGCTTTGGTGCTTCCTTTGCCTTCGTCTCGGCGCTTTGGCTGGTCAATCACTGGTTTGCACCGGAACGTTTTGCGCTGCTCTCTGGCGCCGTCAACGCCGTGGGCATGTTAGGCACGGCGATCGGGGCGGTGGCCCTTTCGGGATGGATCGAACGATTTGGATGGCACGATGTTTTTCTCGCAACCGGAGCCGTTGGTCTCCTGATCTTCCTCGCGGCGCTCGTGTTTCTGCGCGAGCCGCCGTCGCCGGCAGATACGGCCGCCACCGCGCCCGCTGAACACATCCGCCAGGCACTCTCCGACGTGCTCGGCAATGGCCGCACATGGGCAATCGCGATCATCGGTCTGCTCTATTATATGCCGGTCAACGTCTATGGCGGCTTGTGGGGCACGACTGAACTCGTGCGGGATCACCCAATCTCGCAGGTTGCTGCGGAAACCGCCGTTTCAATGATTTTCTGGGGCATGGCGGTCGGCAGTGTCGCCGGCGGCTGGCTTTCGGACAGGCTTGGCCACCGCAAATGGCTCGTCTTTTCCGGTGCCATGCTGACCGGGCTCGCTTATGCAGGCGCATTGTTCCTGCCAGGCACCGCGATCACGGAAGGCACGCTGCTATTTGCGGGCGGGTTCTTCGGTGGCCTGCAGATGCTGACCTTTGCCATGGCCAAGGAAGGTCACGAGAACCGGCTCGTGGGAACCGTCGTTGCCTTCGTTAACATGATTGGCATTGCCGGCGCGCTCGTCTTCCAGCCGCTTGTCGGCTATCTCGCGGATGTCAGCGGCGGCAATTTCCGCATCGCCCTGACAACCGTCCCTGTCTGTACAGTGCTTGCCGCCTTGCTCGTTTTACCGCTGCCCGAATATCGGCATCCTGAACACCGGTCAGGCGCGCGCCGCTCCCGCGGCCCTCTGGAGGCCAAACCCGTTTCGGGGTGATTTGCCGGAGCGGGATGGGGACTCCGACGGCGCTCCATCATTCAACCAGAGCCGGCTCCACCTCGCTCAAGCCCCTCCCGCCTGCAGGTCTCGTAGACCAGTTAGGTGTTGATAGGATGCAAACGGTCAGATCGCTTCTTCTTATTATATCGGCCGGATTGAATATGAACCGTTTCGGCTGGTGCGGCTCGGTGCCGATTGGCTGCCGCGGGGATCCTGGCAATCGAGAATATCCAATACCGGACATTCGGGTGCGGTGGTGCCTGTGCACTGGGCAATGGTGCTCGCCAGCAGGCGTTCCAGCTTGCGCAAGTCGCTGATCTTCGCACGGATGTCATCGAGATGGTGCGCGGCAATCGTCCGGACCTCACGGCAGGAGGCTTTTCCAGGCCCGCCGAGCTGCATCAAGGCGCGCACCTCGTCGAGGGAAAAGCCGAGTTCACGGCAACGCCGCACGAATGCAAGAATGCGCCGGTCCATCGAGCCATAGATGCGTCGGCCGCTTTCGGTCCGCGCGGGAGCTGGCAGGAGCTTGATCTTTTCATAGTAGCGGATGGTCTCTATGTTGACGCCGGTCAGCTCCGATAGCTTGCCGATCGTGAATCCTTCACCTCGCGCAGCTCTGATCGACCCCATGATAATATCCTCGATCCTGTAGTCGCTACAGGATGTAGGCTCCCTCGATGATGATCAAGCAAAACGATATCGCCGCCAGCCGCCGGCGCGGGCCGGCCCTCCTGGCGGCGGGCGGTCTCCTCGGCGCGCTTGCTGCCTCATCATGCTGCATCCTGCCGGTGCTGCTGTTCAGCCTCGGCGTCAGCGGAGCCTGGATCGCCAATTTCACCCAGCTTGCACCCTATCAGCCATATTTCATGGCGGCGACTGTCGCCTTCGTCGGCGCCGGCTATTGGCTGGTCTATCGCGCCTCAAAACGCGCTTGCACAGATGGCGCGGCCTGTGCCCGGTCGCTGTCAAACCGGCTGGTGAAGCTCGTGCTGATCGTGACGATGCTGCTCGTGACCGCTGCGCTCAGCTTCGATTTCCTTGCGCCGCTGCTGCTCACCTGACGAAAAGGAGGTGTGTCATGAACAAACGGATTCCATGCGCTATTCTTGCGCTCAGCCTGTCAGCGTCTTCGACGGCCTTCGCCGCGGAGAAAACGGTGATGCTCGCGGTCCAAAACATGTATTGCGCGGCATGCCCCTATACGGTGAGAGCCAGTCTCGAAGCCGTACCAGGGGTGACCGAAGTCGCCGTATCCTTCAAAGACAAGACAGCCACAGTGACCTACGACGATGCAAAGACGACTATGAACGCGTTGACAGCCGCGACGACGAATGCCGGCTATCCGTCAACTCCCAAGAGCTGATCACCATGATGCTTCAGTCGGTCATCACCTGCCCTCGCTGCGGCACCGCGAAAACGGAGACTATGCCGACCGACGCTTGCCAGTTCTTCTACCAATGTACGGGCTGCGGCGCCGTGCTGCGGCCGAAAGAAGGAGATTGCTGCGTCTTCTGCTCTTATGGTTCGGTGCCTTGTCCTCCCATTCAATCAGAGCGTTCGAGCGAAACCAAGGCGGGATCGTGCCGTGGGCGTTAGTCTCTCATGGCTGTCGTGTCTTAATGCAGGGACGAAAGGGCGGCTTCGGGAGCACTTGCGGCATACGCCCCGGCGTTAGCGGCATGGATGCGCTGGTCGGCGGGGTTGGCGGACGCATCGCTTTTACCGTTGTCTAGGGCGTCATGGCTGCTGACTGAGGGTGCCATCTGACCCCGCAGACCCCGCCGAGTTGCCCCCGGCGGGACTCATATTGGCTGTCATCGTGGGGATTAAACCGGCGGGTCGCGCGTTGTAAGGATGCTGCACGTTGCCCGGAAGGCGCGCTGGCAGTTCATCGCCTGGAGCCCCGCCCTGATCTCTTAGAGCGGGGCTCCCTCTTCGAATCAGGCATCGACCGGCATGGAGTCTTCGACGCGGGTCCAGTTGCGAAGCGGCTCTTGGCATCGCGAGGCAACCGGGTGGGCTTCGACCCCAGGCTCTGCCGCCGCGGGCACGTTGCACATTGACAGGCGTCGAGCCGGTTAGATCAGCGGACGGTGTCCACTCGCTTCCAGATGACCGACCACTATGCCGGTGATCGAGGCCCCGGCCCCCATTCGAGCAGCTCCTTATACACGAGCCCAAACGGCGCATGCTGCCGGCCGTCGGCATCGACAAGCCATGGCCCCAGCTGGTGCCGTCGATCGGTGCCAGCCGCATCTGCTAGTCGCCACCAGGGCCCGTAGAATCGCTTCACCGACACATAAGCGACAAGCTGGCCGAACACCGGCTGGCTCATACGCGCTTCAACGCCCAATCGGCGCACCACGTCATCCAGCTCCGTCAGCTTGGTGATGCCAAGTTCAGCTGCCAGTCGCCTGGCATGCTTTGGGAACTCTTGCCCCTCGTGCGCGGCGCACGCTAACGTCTTCTCCTAATCTGAATGCCAATGCCAGTGTGTCGAGTCCGCTTCGTGAAGGCGGCTTACCGACGCCCGGCGCCGATGATGTTAGTAGCTGCGCGAGTTCGCTGCCGCTCCGGAAGCTCCTGGTTCTGCTCGGCGAGATCGGCGTTTCGGCCGATCCTGTACAGATCGTGCTGACTCACGGCACCAGCCAGGCCTCGAACTTGTCATCCGCTGTCCGCGGTTAAGCGGATGCCACTCCCAGGACACCGCGACCGCCGAAGTTGATCCCATTTGCGGCATGTGCGGAAATGATTGGCAGGCAAAGGCGTGCCGATTGCCGCGGCAGGGCTATTGGATGTGCCTTTCGCCAACGGTCTTACGGTATTGGCCGCAGAACAAGAATTGCGGCATTTGATCCGACCCCCCCGGCTGGGGCAGCGACAAAGAGCCGATCAAGTTCTGGGACGAAGAGCGATGTTCGAGCGCCGCTCGCCGTCGATACATGGCCTATGGGCGTCAGGCTGCCGTTTTCCCGCAGCACGACGTCAACGACCCCTTCACCGCAACTGATGTAAATGCGGCGTCGTTTGTCGTCGAAGAACACATCGTCTGCATCGCTACACGTATCAACGCGTGCGGAAATCGCGCCTGTCTTCAGATCGAAGAGTCCAAGTTTGGCTGGGCTGCGGAAGACGACCGCCAGAGGGCCGTCTGGCCCGGCCAGCGCCATCGGGAAATTCGATCGCAGCCCCATGGTGGGCCATGTTGTGATCTGTCTGTCGGATGCGAGATCCAGAACTGCGATTTGATGTGCGCCCGGCACATTAACAAAGGCGTGATGGCCGCCGGGGTCGATTTGAAAGCCTTCCGGATGATCGACAAGATGAATATCAGCGAGCTTTTTCGCGCTGGCCGGATCGATTACCGCAATCCCGCCGCTACCGTAGCCCACGGCGATCTGGCCGGTTGAAGGATTGGTCCGGACGTTATCGGCGTCATCCTTCAGGTCCACCGAACCCTGCGCAGAGAAATCGTCGGTGCGGTAAAGCTGCACGGCTCCATCACCTGCATTGGCAACGGCCAGCAGCCCTCGATCGGCGAGATACGCGATGCCCTGAGGTTCCTTCAATCCATCGATCCGGCGGACGATCTTGTCAGTGTGCAGATCGATAACATCGACACTGTTGTTGCCGAGTTCAGCCACGAATAACCGTCCGCCCTTGAGATCGATGGCCAAATGATCGATCCGGCCGGAAACGGCGGCGAGCGGTATGGTTTTTTCCAGGACAAGGGCAGCGCCCGCCGCCGTCAGAGGCCGCGCTGAGATGGTCGTGAGCCCCGCTAAAGCAATGAGCGCCAGGAAGATGTTGATCGAGCGCATAAGCGTTTCCCCTTTTGTGCGAATTGCGGGATTCCGCGGGCTTATGACCAAGCACAGCCGGTCAGATGCGTACTTCCTCCGGGGGCTTGATATGCTGGAACATCCAGAGCAGCGCGAGGTCGTAGGCGATCTTGAGCACGCCGCAAAGGATCAAGGGCAGCGCCTGGAATCCGGCTTCATACAACGCTCCGGCGATGACCGGACTCGCTGCGGCCGCAAGACTGCGCGGCACAGACGTGACGCTCGCGGCCGCTGGCCGCTCCTGGGGCGTAACGACCGCCATGACGTAGGAAGAACGCGTTGGCACGTCCATCTGCGATAAGGCGGCGCGAACAAGCAGCAGGCTGAGCGCCACTTCCAGATTCGGCGCGGCCGCGGCCAGGATCAGGCATAGGCTGGAAGGAATATGCGTAAACACCATCGTGTTTACGAGACCGACGCGGCGCGATAGCCAGGCCGCCACTGGAAAGGAGAACGCCGCGAGAATACCCGACCAGAAGAAGAACACGCTTGCGGCCGCCAATGACAGACCGAATTTGCCGAAAAGCCAAAGTGCCAAAAGTGACTGAACGGCGAAGCCGCCAGCGAATGAATCGATGCTGAATAGCGCCGCCATCTTGTAGACGATGCCGCGCGAAGGCCCAAGCGCCGCCGCGAGTTTCTCCCGTGTCGGCATGCGATAGGTCGGAATCTGCGCATAGAAGCACCCGCCGGCCAAGCCAAGCAGGGCATAGGCCAGGAACATGCCCTTTAGCGCGCCGAGGTAGGATATCCCTACCGATTGGAGGAAATCGGGGCTGGCTGCCGCCAGCGAGCCCACGGCCGCCGCGAGGGCGCCAATGAGGCTATAGCGCGCGAACATTCTTGTTCGGTCGGCGTCGGGGACCAATCGAGAAAGCACGGCATGCTCAAGGGGAACGAAGACGCTTACCGTGCCGGCGCTGGGATTGACGGTGCCTGCAAATGCGGCCAGCAAGATCGCCGGATAGGTGTCGGACCGGGCAAACGCAATCCCCGTTGCGATCATCACGCCGGACGCGCCGAGCAGCAGGGTACGCTGATCGATCTGCGAGCCCCAAAAGCCGATGCCCAGCGTCATGAGCGCGGAGCCCAGCAAGGCGAGGGTTGCGACGACGCCTATGTCCCACGCACCAAGGCCGAGCGCGCCCAGATAGACCGGCAACAGCACTGCGATAAAGCCGTCACCAAAATCCCGGAGCGCCCGGGCAGCATAAAGAAATCCGACAGCGGCTTTCTGAGCCCCGTCTGTCTCGATGGGGCTGGCCCCAAAAGACGCGAGCTTGTAGAGCGCTCGCCTGCTGACGCTCGCTTGATTGATTTCTCGAAGCCGAAATTTGAGGCCATTCATGCCAACAACCCTACACCGCGCCCCGGGAAAGGGGCGGTCAGGGCAGATCTTGGACGCGAAGGCGCCTTAGGCATCGGGGAGTCTGCCTCGTCCCCGCTGCAGCATCCTAGCAGTGGCGCGAGCTGGACGCAACCGGCAGGCCACTCCTAGCGTTGATCGCCGATCTCCTTGTGTCGGCTGAGGAATTTGGTTCCCGGCTGATTATCTATTATCGTCGTCACATGCATCATCGCTCCGTCGTCTTTGCTCTTTTGTCCGCTGCCTTATTCGGTTTTTCCACGCCCGCAGCCAAGGCGCTCCTCGGTTCTGTCGATTCAACCGTGCTGGCGGGTTTGCTTTATTGCGGCGCCGGTCTGGGGCGTTGCCGTTCTCCGGCGTGCGATCCGGCGCTTGAGGACCACGCGCTCAATGGAGACGCCGCTTGGTGCGCCCGCTCTGCCTTGGCTCGCGGGGCAATCGTGGCAGGGGGCATCATTGGCCCTTTGCTGTTAATGCTCCGTCTTTCCACAACGGATGCGGCTACCGCGTCGCTGTTGCTGACCCTTGAAGGGGTAGCAACCGCGCTGCTGGCCTAGTTGTGTTTCGCGAGAATTTCGACCGGCAGATTGCGATCAGGATGGGCTGTCCTGGAGAGAACTCATGCAGAACTCCAGCATCCACATTGATTGCGATCCTGTCGCCACGACGATCTGCGAAGTCGAAGCGATCGCCCCATTGGCTGGGGTGCGGTTCCTCATCGTCGAGGACGAGATCGTTCAGGCGCTGCTGCTGAGCGAAATGCTCACCGATGTGGGGGGGCCTCGGATGCGTTAGCTTATTTCTCTGTCGTCCCCAGAGTCCGCTTGGTGCTCTGGAGAAAAGACCCGTCTGCGATCACCAGCGCGGTCATTTCTGATCATCTCGCGTCACCGGCCACAATCCGCAGCAAACGCTCCTCCCAGGCACAAAGCGCGGCTTTCATGATCATAGTCGCCGTGATCGTAGAGGGTCGAAATGCTCGCGGCCGGGTTTTTGTGATTGAGGATCATCTCGGCGATGTGCGGGGATACGCTAAGCCGTGCGAACTTGGTCCGCACTGTGTGGCGATGCTATGGAAGTCGGCGTCCGCGTCGAGGTCAAGCCTTCGCACAAAGGCCGTGAATAGATGCCCGGCGGTATCGGCATGCAGGGGAACACCGGACTTGGCGGCCGAGGGAAAGACATAGGGGGATGACGGACCGGCGGCGTCGAGTGCGCGGGTGAAGATGTCGACGGCGCTTGGCGATAGCGGGACTACGTGCGCCATTCCATTCTTGGTCCGCTCGAGCGGAACGCGCCAGATGGGAGGGGATCGCCCAAGTCAAGTTCAGACCGCTGAAATCCGGTCATTTCGCGTAAGCGCTGCCCCGTGAGAAGGCCGATGCGGACCACGGCGCAAAGCTGCGCTTGAGCGCCGACGGCTTGATCTTCGTCGACTTCGGTCCAGATCCGCCCGATCTCTTCGTAAGAATAGATGCGCTCGCGGCGTCGTTTCACCGAGCGCGGCCGAATGCGGTCGGCCGGATTGTGGTCGACGAAATCTTCATCACGCCCCCAATTGAAGATGCTCGATATGAGCGCCTTGATCCGGTCAGCTTGAACCGGAGCGCATGCCGTTGCTGCCAGCTCTTCCCGTGATCTTGCCTCCCGGCGTGGTATCGATTCGCGGTCCTTCAAGGACGACATTGCCCGCCGTCGCCCCGCGGCGGTATGTGGCAATTTCGCCTCGTCTCGCTGTTTCACTCCATAATCAGAGCAAGGATCGAAAGCACGAGCGCGGGGGGCATGACCGCCAAGCCAATCATCAGAAATCTGGCCCCGCCGATGTCCTGCTTTTCGCGCCTGAGAGCAGCAAGCCAGAGGATGGTTGCGAGCGATCCTGTGACCGATAGGTTCGGTCCGAGATCGACGCCGATGAGCACCGAATTTGTGACGAGATCGGGCGCATACGCATGGTGCAACGCGTTGGCGGCGATCAGCCCTGCAGGCAAATTATTCACGGCGTTGGTGAGCACGGCAATGGCCGCTCCCGCTACCACGGCGAATTCCGCCAGCGCCCGCGCGGCCGGATGCATTGTCTCCGCGAACGAGGCCGTCAGCCCCGCACGGTCGAGAGCCTCGACCAAGACGAAAAGCCCGACAACTAGAGGCAAGACGTTCCAGGAAATTCCGCGCAGGACGGGCATGAGGCGCTTGCGCCCTATCACCAGGAGGAGCGCGGCTGTCGCAATCCCGGCGCCCAGAGTAGGCACGCCGAGCCGATAGCCGAGAGCCGAGGCGGACAGGAGAACGATCGCGGTCAGCACAATGCCGGCGGCGGCGGCTTTCCCACTCGCCGATAGCCGGGACCGCTCGATTTCCACCGCCAGCGTCTGTCCAAGCAACTGACGGTGGACACGCAATCGCAAGGCCGCGTAGGTGACGGCTATGGAGACAAGCGAAGGGATGGCGAAGATTCCGAGCCAGCTCCGCAAGGGCGGCATGAGCCCGCCACCAAAAATGACCAGGTTTGCAGGATTCGAGATCGGCAAGACGAAGCTCGCCGCATTCGCCACGAAGGCGCAGGCAAGCAGGAAGGGGAGCGGGTTGCCAACGCGCGCGGCTTGCGTCGCCGCGTAGACGGCCGGCGTCAGCACGACGGCGGTCGCGTCATTCGAGAGAAAGACGGTGACGAGCGTTCCAACGAGATAGACGAGTAGGAACAAGCGGCCCGGCGAACCCCTGGCGTGTTCCGTCGCCAGGGCGGCGAGCCAATCGAAGAGCCCTTCCCGGCGCGCCAGTTCCGAAAGCAGCATCATGCCGGTCAGGAACAGATAGACGTCGGCCCCTTTGCGGATGCCGGTCCAGGCGACAACTGCGGGAATCAGCCCGAGCATGACGAGTGCACCCGCACCGAGCACGGCCCAGACCGACTCCGGCCAGCCAAACGGTCTGACCAGCACGCCTGCGGTGGCGATACCGGCGACGGCGAAGATCAGAGCTTCATTGATCATCTGGGCGATGCTGAGTTGCGGCTAGAAGACGCCGTCCCTCCTGGGTGCGTCCTCGACGCCAACCTCTCCGGCCATAGCCGCTCCGTCGGGCAACATTGTCGATGGGATCTGTCTCGTGTGGCAAAGCCGGAGAGAAACCCGAACCAGGACGGAGAGTTCCTGCAGCCGCCCTGCGGGGCGGTGGCAGCCTTGCTCCAACGGTACAGTTTCTGTACCGGCTCGATTCAAATCCTGAACTAACTGCCGGAGCTACCGGCATGAGATGCCTTCTTCAGCTCCATGGCGGATCGAGCGAAACCCCGCATGGAGACCTGATCGGAGAAGGAGAGCCCATGAGCACCGCGACCCTCAGCCCCCGACTACGCCGCCATCAAACAGCGCCAGCAGGCGGTCTGGGCGGCAGGCGACTATGCCGTGATCGGAACGACGCTGCAGATCGTCGGCGAGCGCCTCTGCGAGGCGATCGACCTGCGCGCCGGCGAGCGTGTTCTCGATGTCGCGGCAGGCAACGGCAATGCCGCCCTCGCCGCGGCCCGCCGCTTTGCTCAAGTGACCTCGACAGACTATCTCGGCGCGCTGCTCGCGCGCGGCAAAGAACGCGCCGCCGCCGAGCGCTCCCCGCGACCTTCCATGAGGCCGATGCCGAGGCGCTGCCTTTTGGAGACGGAGAATTCGACGTCGCGCTTTCGACATTCGGGGTGATGTTCACGCCGAACCAGGAGAAGGCAGCGGCTGAGCTTACCCGCGTCGTGGGCAAGGGCGGCCGGATCGGCCTCGCTAAGGACACTCCGAACAATAACTGCTACGAAAACCCTGGTTGTCTTGGTTTGATTGTGTAGTTCCATTCGGGATGGAAATCATCGCCTGTTATGTCGAGCCGCTCCATTTCGGCGTGACTGACCTTGATGCCCTTCTCGTAGGTGCGGGTATCGAGCGCACATTCGACCTTCAGTCCAGCCTTTGTCGTCGTGGCGCCAATCAGCTCGACGATTGCGAGACGATCCGTTAGCGGACGGCCACGCCAGTTCTGCGTGATGTAGCAAAACATGCGGTGCTCGATCTTATTCCATTTGGACGTGCCCGGCGGATAGTGGTGGACGTGGAGCACGAGCCCAGTCTCGTCGGCAAACTTCTGCAACTCGACCTTCCAGAGTTGCACGCGCGCGCCGTTCGAGCCGCCGCAGTCCGCCGTGATCGTCAGCTCTTGCGCCTTTGGATAGCGCTGACGTCCCATCCGTCCGAGCCAGCTGCGGATCGCCTCGACGGCGAACTCGGCCGTGTCGCTGGTGATCCCGACACTGACGAATCCGGCATTGGCCGCCACGTCATAGACGCCGTAAGGCACCGCTTTGCCGAGCTCCTTGTCGACGAAATCGTGCACGTTTACGCGTTGTGGATTGCCCCGGCGCCGATAGTCAGAGCCACCATTCTTGAAGTTGCCGACCAGCTCTTTCTTCTTCGTATCGACCGAGATGACCGGTTGTCCGGCTGCCTGCGCCGCGACGACCTTCATGTTGATGTGCTCGAACTGTGCGTTGCGGTCGGGATGCCTTGCGCCTTCATCCGCCTTGCGATTGTGCTGGCGCGAGAAGCCGAGCTTCACCAGCTCCTTGCGCACGGTATCGGCGCTGATCGGGTGCCCCATCGCCGTCAACGTCTCGGCCAGCTTGTCCATGCTCTTCGACACCCAGATCAGAGGCCGTATAGGATCGCCGAGGGTTGCAGGCTCGACAAGGCGCTTGAGCTCGGGCACAAGCTCTGGATCCGTTTCGGCAACGGACCGACGCCCGCCACCGCCGCGGCGAACCTGCCCCTTCGCCAACGGCTTCGCATCGAGATCGTCCTCGCCGCGATTGATCGTCGAGCGGGCGAGCCCAGTGATCCGCGCGACAACCGCAAGACCGCCCCAGCCGGCGGTCCGCACCTCGGCCGCTGCGAACAGGCGCCGCCCCCGCTCGTCGAGCCGGATGCCGACCGTGTCCCAGCGATATTGAATGGCGTCCTCGTCGATCATGCAACCGACATACCCTTGTTCGCCCAGATCCGGAATCCCAGCAGGCTGAGTCACACCGTCGCACGTACACGGATCGCGATTCAGTTATTGTTCGGAGTGTCCTAACTGGACCCCCCGAGGGCTTCATCGGTCAGCTTCTGAAGACCATCGGCAGGCACCTGCTGCCGCCCGCCGGGATCATGCCTCCGACGCTCTGAGGCACGCAGGCGCGCCTGACGGAGATCTTTGCCGGTCATCAGCTAACGATCTCGCGGCAGATATTCGCCTTTCGCTACCCCTCTCCCGAGCACTGGCTCGAGGTCTTCAAGACCTATTACGGGCCGACCAACCGCGCATTCGCGGCGCTCGATGCGCCGAGGCAGGCCGCATTGCAAGCCGATATTCTCGATCTCCTCGACAGCTTCAACCGGAGCGGAGACGGAACGCTGGTTGCGCCGGGCGAGTATCTGGAGGTGATTGTCACGAAGGGCTAGGCGCCGTAGCGGTAAATATAGGGCCGCGGCCGCGGCGGGGGCATTGAAGCGCCCCCGCTTCAGCCGGCGGTCGCGGCCAGGTAACCCTTGCTGCGCAGCAGCGCCTCTAGCCGCTTCTGCGCAGTCTCGGCGGCCTCTGCCGGCTCCTGCCTTTCGATCACGACGTCCATGACCATGTCGCGCAGGATACCGGAATTCAGCACGTCGAGCAGATAAGGCTTTTCGACGAGATCGGACCACTTCATGACCAGGGCCGGCTTGGCCTCATCCTTCTCGAAGTAGGACTGCTGCACCTTGAGCCAGGATTTCCAGCGCTTGAACATCTCGATGTGCTGGTACTTCTCCGAGTTCCGCAGCGACTCGGTGATCGGCAGAAGGTGGATCGGCACGGTCGAGACATATTCAAGATAATTATCGTCCCGATAGAAGAATTTCAGGAATTCCTTCGCTTCCTCAGGGTTCTTGGATTGCTTGAACAGCATCCAGGGCTCCCCATCGACCTGAGCGGCCGGGCTCGTGCCGCTCGGGCCATGCGGCTGGATCCAGGTGCCGAAGGTGCTGTCATTCGCCATTTCCTTGGGCACGGACCGCTCGATCATGCCGGCGCCGCGGCCGAAGCCGATCAGCATGGTCGCCGCCTTGCCGCCGATGAAGTTCTTATAGCTTTGGAGATAGTTCTCCCCCTCCCAGCCGGGCTGCGCGTATTTCAGCAACGAGCGGAGATAGCCCAGCACCTCGATCATTCTGTGATCGGTCATCAGCGGCCTGTTGTCTTTGTCGAACAGCGCCCCGCCATTGGCCTTGATCAGCTCGCCGACAATAATGTTGATAAACAGATTGTCTCCGGGCAGCGCGACGCCATAGACGTCGATCTTGCCGTCGCCATCCGTGTCCTGTGTCAGCGATTTCACATTCGCAACCAGATCCGCCCAGCTTTGCGGCTCCTGAAGGCCGAGCTTGTCGGCCATGTCCTTCCGATATAGCAGCAACGAGGCCGCGACGGCGTGGACCAGCCCATATTGGTGTCCGTCGACATTGCAGACCCGTCGGACCTGCTTGATATTGGCCTCGCCGATCGCTTTGACGACGTCGTCGAGCGGCAGGAGCAGGCCCTTTGCCTGCAGCGCCGTGCAGGTGATCGCCTGACCATGCGACAATTCCGGCGGCGTTCCCGCTGCCAGAGCCGCAGAGATTCGCCCTTCCAGCTCGGCCCAGGCGAGCCCTTCCACTTCGATCTTCACGCCGGGGTGCTCCGCCTCGAAGCGGCGCGCAATATCGCTGAATGCCTTCCGGGTCTGCGGCTCGGTTTCCGTATGCCAGATCCGGACGATTTTCTCCTCCGAGGCTGCCGGAGCGGCAAAACCGGCGGCGATGGCCAGCGTTACGGCGGCCGATGCGACAATTTGCAGAAGCTTGGCTTTATTCGGCATTGGGCACCTCGCACGAAAGACTCTGCGGAAACCGGAACACAGATTTACGCAAAGCTATCAAAAAGGTGTTGCCCCGGTGTTAAGCCGCTCCTGTCTACGGATTAATGCTTCGAATTGATTGATTGGGTCTTCGAAAATTGTAGGAATTGTTTAAATGATAAATGGCGATTAGCCTGTAGGGTCCTTGCAGCCGCGCATTTTCAGCGATGGAGCCGCGACGCCCCCGCGTCGCTGTCATTGACGGCTTATCGAACGCGGCGCGGCAAGTCGGACCATGCAGGATCATCAGCGACCAGCGCAGCGCCGCAGCTCCGATCCGCCGGGCGCCAAGGAGACGACCGGGAGGAGAACCAAGGCGTTCACCTTGCAGCGCAAGGTGCTTGGCGCCTTCGCCGGTCTTGTCGTCATGGTGATGGTTTGCGGGGCGGCCGGACTTCTATTTTTCGAGCGCATTGCCGCATCGGTTTCGACACTCTCGGCGGTGAGCTCGCCGCTCCTGGTCGAGGCGATGACGCTGCAACGTAACGCCGACCGCATGCGTTCGGTGCTCTTCGAGAATGGCGATTTCTCGGATTCGAGCGATGAGCAGCTGTCGGCCCTCGACAGGCTCGATGATGAAGGACAGCGGCATACGAGCAGGCTTAAGCGGCTCGCCGAACGTGCCGGGCTCATATCGCAATTCGGAGCTGTCGAGCAACTTCAGGATGACTTTGTCGCGACGCTGAGACAGCTCGTTAAGGCGAGAGCCCGCAAGGCGAAAGCCGAGACCGGGGTGCTCGAGGTTTACTCCAGCGTCCATGCCGCCATCTCCGCGGCTGTGGAGCAGGCCCTGCGCCTCGCGCCGGAGCTGCCGCGCGATAACGCTCCCGCTCAGGCGGGCCGAAGCGTCAATAATCTCGTTCATCGTATTGCCGCCTCCCACGACCTCACCGCCGCAGCGTTCTCGATGACGAGCGAGCTCGACCTCGACCGCCTGGAAAATGCGATCGATGATTTCCATTCCGCTGCCGCGGCGGAGATCGCCGCGCTCAAAACCGCTCTGGCCGCGCCTGCTGACCAGGCCGAACTGGCCGAAGTCGAAACTGCCCTGACCTCGCTGAATGCGGGGCTGGTCGGACCGGACGGGCTGCTCAACCGCAAGCGCGAGGCGCTGACCGCCGAGGCAGTTTTCACGGCCCGTTCGAAGAAACTCAATGAGATCGAAACGCGCTATACGGAAGTGCTGGCCGGCGTCGCCACCGCGGTGCGCCGCCAGAACGAGCTGTCGGAAGCCCGCACGGGGCAAGCGATCGTCCAGGGCAGGATTGCGGTGATCGCGATTGTGGCGATGGCGGTCCTGCTCGCCGCCGCGGCTGCGATCTTCCTTATCCTCAGCATCTCGCAGCCCTTGCGGCGGCTGACGGCTCACCTCCGGGATCTGCGCAAATCCGGTGATCTCGTCCCCATCTCCTATAAACCTCTTCTCGCTTCGGCGGACGAGCTAGGAGAGCTGTCGCGCATGTTCAACGGCATGATCCTCGAACTGGCCGAGGCGCGCCAGGCGCTGATTGCGCGATCCGAGGCTGAAATCAGCAGGCAGGTGGAAAGGCTGGAGGCGGCGGTCGCCAACATGTCGCAAGGGCTCTGCATGTTCGATGCCGACCATCACCTGATCATTGCAAATGCGCGTTACGCCGAGATCTACTCAATTCTCCCCGAACAGGTCCATCCGGGCATGAGCCTGCGCGAAATCGTCGAATTGAGGCTTGCCTATGGCGGCTATCACGGCGATGCCGGCACTTACATATCGCGCAGAGTCGCCGTGAGCCGCGAGAACAAGCCGGCTCAATACGTGGCCGAGTTGCACAGCGGACGCATCGTGCAGATCGTCCGCCAACCGCTGAAAAACGGTGGCTGGGTGGCGACCCACGAAGACATCACCGAGCGCCGGTTGATCGAGGCTAAGATCGCGCATATGGCCCATCACGATGTGCTGACAAACCTGCCCAACCGTGTCCTCTTCCGCGAAAAGATCGAAGAGGGCTTCGCCCGGGTCTCGCGCGGCGAAATGATGGCTGTGTTCTGCCTCGACCTCGATCATTTCAAGACCGTCAATGACACGCTCGGCCACTCGATGGGTGACGCCGTACTGCGCGAAGTCACCAGCCGGCTTCTCGGATGCATCCGCGAGGTCGACACCGTCGCCCGGCTTGGGGGCGACGAGTTCGCCATCATTCAGGTTGCGGTGGAAGACACGCAGGACGCGAGTGCCCTCGCTCAGCGGATTGTGGATACGCTGGCGGCTCCACTCGTTATCGAGGCACATCAGGTCCCGATCGGCACCAGCCTCGGCATTGCCATTGCACCGAATGACGGCATGGAGCCGGACGAGCTGCTCCAGAAGGCCGATTTCGCCCTCTACCGTGCCAAGGCAGCCGGCCGTGGCAATTTTCGCTTCTTCGAGCCGGAGATGGACAAGGAAATGCGGCGGCGGCGCACGCTTGAGTTCGATCTCCACGCCGCCCTGTCCGCCGGTCAGTTCGAGCTCTATTACCAGCCACTCGTCAATCTGAAGAGCGGACAGATCTCCGCTTTCGAGGCACTGCTGCGCTGGCGTCATCCCGAGCGCGGCCTGCTCGGACCGGATGAGTTCATTCCCCTGGCCGAGGAGACCGGACTCATCGTCCCGATCGGCGAGTGGGTCGTTCATGAAGCCTGCCGCGAGGCGACGAAATGGCCGAAGAACGTCAATGTGGCCGTCAATTTGTCGCCCGCGCAATTCAGGTCGCGAAACCTGGTTCAGACGATCGCGCTGGCCCTTTCCAATTCCGGTCTGCGGCCCGGCCGTCTCGATCTCGAGATCACGGAATCGGTGCTGCTCCACGACAATCAGACTGCCTTGGCAATGCTACGGCAGATCAAGGCCCTCGGCGTGCAAATCTCCATGGACGATTTCGGCACCGGTTACTCCTCGCTGAGCTATCTGCGCAGCTTCCCCTTCGACAAGATCAAGATCGACCGCTCATTCATCCGGGATCTGACCAAGAGCGACGACTGTGTCGCTATTGTGCGCGCAGTCACCAGCCTTGGCTCCAGTCTGGGCATGGCCACAATCGCAGAAGGCGTCGAGACAAGCGAACAACTGGAGCGCCTGCGTCTTGAAGGTTGCGGAGAGATCCAGGGCTTCCTGATCAGCCCGCCGAGAAGCGCTGCCGACCTTGCGCCGCTCCTGGAGGATCTCCGTAATCACGCCGCCGCGTAGCGCAAGCCGCGAACGAAACGGCGGCAAGGTACGTCGAAACGGCGTCCCGCGTGGATTCAGCATCCGCAAGCGATCGCGCCCGGCAATGCCATGCCTGATATGGGCCTCACCGGCAAATATGCGCAGGACATCGTCGCCTATCTGTTCACGCTTCGGTAGCCGGCGTCGGCGAGCCTGGAGCGGAGCGGCGCTGGACGCGCTCTGACGCGCGCTCCGTCCGCAGGATCCCATTCTGAATATGCGCACGCCCGGCCGCAAAGGCGCGCGCCGGATCGCGCGCCGCGACTGCGTCGAGAATGGCGCGGTGCTCGGCGTTCGAGACATGCAGCACATCGCCGCTCGACAGCGCCCGGTAGCGCTGGATGTGAAGCTCCCGCGCCAAGCCGAGATAAATCTGGGCAAGTCGTTGGTTGCCGCACATGCGGGCGATCGCAGAGTGAAAATCGAGATTCACCGGATAATATTGCCTGACCTCGCCGCTGCCGGCGAGGTCTTCCATGCGGGCGACGAGGGCGCGCAGCTCCGCGATCTGCGGCTCAGTGACACGCTCGGCGAGCATCATGGTCATGCAGGCGAAGACGCCGGCCCGCGCTTCGGAGACGTCGTGGGCTTCCGTCTCGCTGAGCTCACGGACGAAAAAGCCGCGATTGGGAATGATCTGGATGAGGCCCAGCGCAGCGAGAGCGCTGCACGCTTCGCGGATGGGGCCGCGGCTGACGCCGAAGCGCTGAGCCAGCGCGTTCTCGTTGATGCGCTCATTGGGCGCGAATTCGCCCTCGACGATCATGCGCTCGATCTCGGCGCGTACCACATTTGCGAGCGAGTGGGTGCGCAGAAAATCGATCGCCGAGCGATCCGATGATGGACCAGCCTTATCAGCCATGCTGCGATCCGCCCGAAAAGCCGGCTGCCGGCCTCTGACGATACGCGCCAGCAATTCCCGTCATGGCCGCTGCCTCGTTAATATCCCGTCGGCACCACGTTGAGCAGCCGGCTCTCTTCTTTGTCAAGCTCATGGCGACACCCTCTCGCGACAGAGCCGTTTCGCCGAGCTGATCAACCCGGCCGCGCCTCGATCCGGCCGCCACCGAGCACCGGCACGCGGTTCGCGATATAGACCACGGCGAAGGAAACAATGAGCAACAGAATGCCGAGCACCGAGATTGCGCCATAGTCGCCGCTCTCATTGAGGTCGTAGATGATGACCGAGACGAGCTTGGTGTTGGCGGTCGTCAGCAATATCGTCGCCGACAGCTCGCGTATGGTGCCGATGAAGACGAAGCACCACGCCGCGACGATGTTCGTCCTGAGAAGCGGCGCGGCGATGTCCCAAAGGCTCCGCAGCCGCGTCGCGCCGAGGATACGGCTTGCCTCCTCCAGCTCCGGATGGACGCCGTGAAAGGCGGAGGCCATCTGCTGATAGGCGGCCGGCAGCTCCAGCGTCAGGAAGGCGATGAGCAGAATCCACAAGGTGCCGTAGAGGCGGAAGGTCGGATTGGCATAGGCGAGGAAGAGCCCGACGCCGAGCACGATGCCCGGCACGGCAAGCGGCGCCGTCGCCAGCCAGCCGAGCACTGCCGCGCCGCGAACCGGGCGACGGCTGACCAGATAGCCGATGATCAGGGCCATGAAAGTGGCGATGGTCGCAGCACCAAGGCCGAGAATGAGCGTGTTCCAAATGGCAAGCTGGGTGCTGGAGAAGTCGAACAGCACGAAGCGGAAATTGTGCAGCGTCACCGTGCTCCAGGTGAGCGGCTCGGAAACCGTGTGGGTGAGCGCGGTCTTAAGCAGCGCCGCATAGGGCAAGAGAATAGTCACGCAGAGGACGAAGAGCACATAGAGGGCCGCCAGCCATTTCCACGGCCCCAGCGCCGCGCGGCGCGGCGCCCCGCTCTTGCCGCCGAGAACCGTGTAGCCGCGGCGGCCGAGCAGCCATTTCTGCCCTTGCAGCAACAGCATGGTGATGATCAGCAGCGGCACCGCGCTAGCGGCGGCGAGGTCGAGATGAGGAGGGAACTGGAAGAAGCTCCAGATCTTCGTGGTGATGACGTGGAAGCCCGCGGGCAGCGCCAGAATGGCGGGCGAGCCGAAAATGGTGAGCGCCTGCACGAAGGCGACTAGCGCACCGGCAAGGATGGCCGGCAACACCATCGGAAGCGTCACGCGCCAGAGCGTCGTCCGCTGACGCGCGCCGAGAATCGCCGATGCTTCCTCAAGATCCGAGGGCACCTTGTCGAGGGCGTTCGCCGCGAGGGTGAACACGAAGGGAAAGGAATAGAAGGAGATGACGAAGACCAGCCCGCTGAAGCTGTAGATGTCGAACAGATGGTCCGAGCGCGGCAGTCCGAATGCCCAGCGGTAGATCTCGTTCAGAATGCCGCTATTCGGCGCCGCCAGCATTTCCCAGGCGATCGCGCCGAGAAAAGGCGGTGTCACGAACGAGGCGGTGACGAGCGCCCGGATCAGCCGCTGTCCTGGCATGTCGGTGCGCGCAACCAGCCAGGCGAGCGGGGTTGCGACGGCGCAGGCGCAGACCCCCACGCTCGCCGCCATTGCCAGCGCGATGAGAAATGCCCGGCGGATCGTCGGGTCGGAAATGAGCCGCTCGAAATGAGCGAGCGTCAGCGCGCCCGATTTGTCGACGATGCTGCCATAGGCCAGCCAGAACAGAGGCAGCAGGACCAGCACGCACAAGACCGCGGCAAGCAGCAGGAACAGCGGCATCGAAAGATCGAGCCTTCCGAGCCCGCTGGTGCGGACATTGCCGGCGGCAAGGGTCGTGCTGGTCGCCACGATCGCCTCAGGTGCCGAAATATGTCTCGTATTTCTGCTTGATGGTCTCGACCTGCTCAAGGAGCTTGGCAGGATCGGACCGCAGAACCTTGATCTTGGAGAGCGGCGTGCGGGTCGGCTTCTCCTTGACGTCCGGCCGCAAGGAGCGCAAGCCACCGGCGTCGCTGTTCAATTGCTGCGCATCGTGGCTGAACATATAGGCGTAGAACAGCTTGGCGGCGTTCGGATGCGGGGGGTGCACCAGGATGCCGGCATTGCCGACTGCCATAGACGTGCCTTCCGGCGGATAGACAATCGTAATCGGAACGCCTTTCTCCTGTAGCGGGAAGATATTGTACTCATTGCCGTCGGCCTCAATGGCGCGCTCGCCCTGGGCGAGGGTCTTGGGCGGCTGCGTCGAGGACTGCACCTGCATGATGTCCTGCTTGCCCAGCTTCTCGAAATAGTCCCAGCCGAGCAGGTTGCTGAGGGCGTAGGTCGCGGTCATGATATTGCCGCTATAGCCGGGATGCGCCTTGACCATCTTGCCCTTGTATTGAGGCTTGAGCAGATCAGTCCAGGTCTTCGGCGCGTCCTCGGGCTTGATCAGATCCGAGCGATAGGCGAGCACGGTGAGCGTCGCACGGTAGCCGGCGAAATAGCCGTCCGGGTCGCGCTCATCGGCAGGCCAGAGCTTGGCGACATCCTCGGGGACAGCGGCCGTCAGCCACCCCTGCTGCTTGAAGACGACGAAATTCGAGGCGTCCGAGGTCTCGATCACGTCGGCATTGTGGATGCCGTTGGTGTATTCCTGGCCGATGCGCTGGAACACGCGCTCCGAGCCGGCGCGCTCGACATCCACTTTGACGCCAGGATATTTGGCCTCGAAAGCCGCGGCGAGTTTCTCGGCCACCTGGACGTCGGTCGAGGTGTAGTAAACGATCTTGCCGTCCTCCTGCGCGGCGGCGATCAGCTCGGGCGTCACCTGATAGGGCGCCGGCGGCGCCGCGAAAGCCAGCCCCGACCATGCGGCCGCGCCGATCAACCCGGCTATGGCCATATGCGATGTCCTCATTGCTTTTCCTCCTTAGTGCGCGAGCGCCCGGCAGTGTTCAGGCGGACAGTGCAGCCAGACTTGCTGGCCCGCCGGGATCGCCACGTTGACCGGTGCGATGGCGCGCACCGTTTCACCACCCGAAAGATTGACGGCATAATCCCGGTGCGAGCCGAGATAGATCTGGCGGGCGACCGCTCCCGTCGCCCAGTTGGTTTCGCCGCCCTGCGGCTTTTCGGCCGAGAGCGTCACGCGATGATGCCGCACGGAGACCGCTGTCACTCCGTCCTGGGCGAAGTCGCCGCTGCCGCAGCGCAGGACCAGCCCGCCGCCGCAATCGACGGCATCGGACCCGACGCGCCGTCCTTTGAAGATGTTCGTGCCGCCGATGAAGCGGGCGACGAATTCGGAGCGCGGGCGCTCATAAATCTCCTCCGGCGAGCCGGCCTGTTCCACGAGGCCCTGGTTCATCACCACGATCTTGTCGGCGGCGGTCATCGCCTCGGTCTGATCGTGAGTGACATAGACGGTGGTGTATCGGAACTGGTCATGCAGGCGGCGGATCTCGAAGCGCATCTCCTCGCGCAGATTGGCGTCGAGATTGGAGAGCGGCTCATCGAGCAGCAGCGTCGCCGGCTCGATAACCAGGGCGCGGGCGAGCGAGACGCGTTGCTGCTGGCCGCCCGAAAGCTCGTTCGGATAGCGCCCGGCGAGATCGGCGAGCTTGGTCGCCTCCAGAAGCCGGTTCGTCCGGCTGCGGATCTCTTCTCGGGGAAGGCGCCTCAACCGAAGGCCGTAGGCGACATTCTCGAACACCGTCATATGCGGCCAAAGCGCATAGCTCTGAAAGATCATCGACATGTTGCGCTGTTC
The DNA here is from genome assembly GCA_963798805.1 of uncultured Alphaproteobacteria bacterium. Taxonomy (GTDB): domain Bacteria; phylum Pseudomonadota; class Alphaproteobacteria; order Rhizobiales; family Rhodomicrobiaceae; genus CAVZCK01. The sequence goes on along the minus strand of CAWCVC010000002.1, from coordinate 838,670 downwards.
GGGGGGCGCGCTGCGCTGGGCCGAGGACATTACCCGTCCGCCGACGCGGATCTCGCCGCCCGATGGCTGCACAAAGCCGGCGATCAGGCGCAGCGTCGTCGTCTTGCCGCAGCCCGACGGTCCGAGCAGGCACACAAGCATGCCTTTTTCGATGTCGAGGTCGACGCCGCGCACAGCCGTCACATTGCCGTAGCGCTTGGTCAAGCCGTCGATTTCCACGAAAGCCACGCGTTCCTCTCTGCACTTCGGCTGCAGGCTTTTTATGCGTTTGCCACAGGCTCTTTCCGATTTTGCCGATTGTCAACAGTAGACTGGAATTGGAAGCCTATGCAGGTGGGGTCAGCGCTAACCGACCTCGACCCGTGTCTCGCGCCAAGCATCTCGGTCGAGCGTCAGGCCGAGGCCAGGCCGATCGGGAATGGTGATCCAGCCTTTCTCGGGCTTCGGAGCATCTGGAAACAGGGTTTCGCCGACCGCCACCATCCCCAGATGCCATTCGACGATCCAGCCATTCATCATGCCCGCCAGGAGGTGCATGTTGAAGAGCGGCCAGCCGCCGCCATTGGCTATCGGCAGATTGTAGATCTGCGCCAGATGGGCAGCCTTGCGCGCCTCCGTATAGCCGCCGCAATAGGCAACATTCGGCTGGAGGATGTCGACCGATTTATGCTCGACGAATTCGCGCAGCCGCCAGCGATGGCCCTCCATCTGCCCCGCCGCGAGGGGAATCTTGGTCGAGCGGCGCAGATCGGCGAGCGCGCGGGCATCGTTCTGCGTCAGCGGCTCTTCGAACCAGGTAATGCGGCAGTCCTCGATATCGCGGCAGAGATATTTCGCCTCGACCGGGTTGAACAGGTAGTTGGCATCGATCATCAGGTCGACATCGTCGCCGACGGCCTCACGGATGGCCCGGACGCGCCTTGCATCCTCACGCCAGCCGCCTTTGTCGACTGCGACGACCGATTTCAGTGCGGAAAAGCCGTTCGCAACCTGAAATCGCGCCGCCTCGGCCAGCATCTGGCGGTCATATTGCGGAAAGCCGAAAGTGACATAGGCCGGCACGCGCTTACGTGCATTGCCGAGCAGCGCCGCGACCGAGCGGCCGGCCGCCTTGCCCATAATGTCCCATAGCGCGATGTCGAGGCAGGACAGCGCCATGGAAATCGTGCCGGTCATGGCGCGCGGATTGAGCGACCGCCAGACTTTCTGATGGATCGCCTCGATGTCACGCGGGTCCATATCCCGGACGGCGGGGAGCAGATGCTCATGCAGCGCCACGATCACGGACTTGGCGAGGAAATGGCCGGTCAGGCCGTAGCCGACATGGCCCTCGTCCGTCTCCACCTCACAGAACACGAAATGCTTCTGCTCCTCACGGCCATAGCCCTCGACCCGGCCTTCGAGCAGCGGAATGGCGATGGAAAAACCGTGCAGGCTGGCCCTGATGTCCTTGATCTTCATGGGCGCTCCCCATTCTCAGGCTTGTCAGACAATCGGGTAGGATTGTAGAACTGTCAACAGTCGACAAAGATGGGATGGAAACGCGCCATGGCTGTAGATGCGCAGATTGAGGCCGGTTCGGCCGACGTGATGCCGGGATTTCGGCCGCAGCGTTTCGTCACGGCCGGAGCAGAGATCAATGCCGCGGTCGGAGGCGAAGGGCCGCCGCTGCTGCTGCTGCATGGCAATCCGCTCACCCATGTGAGCTGGCACAAGGTGGCGCCAGAACTGGCCCGGCATTACACCGTGGTGGCGCCCGATCTGCGCGGCTATGGCGACAGCTCCAAGCCGGATGGCGGGCCGGATCATTCCGGTTACAGCTTCCGTGCCATGGGCGAGGACAATTTCGAAGTGATGCGCCAACTGGGCTTTACGCGCTTCGCCGTCGCCGGCCATGACCGTGGCGCGCGCGTGGCTTTCCGCATGGCGCTCGACCGGCCGGAGGCCATCGAACGGCTCGCCGCGCTCGACATCGTGCCGACGCATCACGTGCTGACGCATGTCTCGCTCGGGTGGGGCCTGGAGAGCTATCACTGGTTCTTCATGGCCCAGAAGGCGCCGTTTCCGGAAAAACTGCTGACGGCGGACCTTGCCTATTACATCGATTACAAGCTCAATAAGAAGGGCGTCGGCCTGTCCATTTTCGACCCGCGCGCCATGGCTGAGTACAAACGCTGCACCACGCCGGAGCAGATCCACGCCGTCTGCGAGGACTACCGCGCCACGGTCAGCGTTGATTTCGACATGGACAGCGCCGATTACGGAAAGCGCCGGATCCCGTGCCCGGTGCTGGTGATTTGGGGCGCGAACAGCCATTGCGGGCGCCATTTCAAGCCGATCGAGGCCTGGTCTGAATGGGCGGACGATCTGCGCGGCTTTGCCGTACCGACCGGCCACTACCCGGCCGAGCAGCGTCCGGATCTGATCCTCGACGCTTTCGCCGCATTCTTTGCCGGGAAGGAACCGAAGCCGCCGGCGGCATGAGCGGCAGCGCTTGTTAACTGTCGACAATCCGACTCACTGCCTTTATCCTTGGCCAAATTTCTGACGCCGGAAAACGGCTGTTTTGGCTCGCGTCCGGCAGAGGCCAATAAGCTCGGGAGAATACGCATATGGAAGCGGCGGTAAGCCCCGGAAGTCGAGCCGAGACGAAATTAGCGGGTGAGGGTTTGACCCGTTACGTCGCCGAGTTCGTGCAGAAAACCAAGCTTGCCGATCTGCCTTCCGTCGTTATCGAGAACGGCAAGAAGTCAATCCTCGACGGGCTGGGCCTCGCGCTGTCCGGCTCTGTCGCCAAATCGGGAGAGCTGGTGCGCCGCCATCTCGACGAACTCAATCTCGGCAGCGGCCCTGCAACGGTCATCGGCTCGTCGCTGAAGCTTGCGCCGCGTTTCGCCGCCTTCGCCAACGGCGTCGGCATCCACGCCGATGATTACGATGATACCCAGCTTGCCGTCGCCAAGGACCGTGTCTACGGCCTGCTGACTCACCCGACCGCGCCTGCCCTGCCGGCGGCGCTCGCCATCGGCGAAGCGCAGGGCGCGTCCGGCGGCGATGTCATGCTCGCCTATCATCTTGGGGTCGAGGTGGAGTGCAAGATCGCCGAGGCCATCAACCCGCGCCACTATCAGACCGGCTTTCACTCGACGGCGACCTGCGGCACCTTCGCGGCCGCTGCCGCGGCGGCCCGGCTCCTGGGACTCGACCGGGAGGCGCTTCAGCGCGCCCTGTCGGTCGCGGGCAGCCAGTCGGCCGGCCTGCGCGAAAATTTTGGCACCATGACCAAGCCTTTCCACGCCGGGCGCTCCTCGGAGAGCGGCGTCGTCGCGGCGCAGTTCGCCTCCTATGGCTGGACCGCCACCGACGAGATCCTCGAAGCGCCGCGCGGCTTTTTCAGCGCCGCAGGCGGCGGCTACGATGTGAACGCAATCACCGGCAAGCTCGGCGCGCCCTGGACCTTCGATGAGCCGGGAGTCTCGATCAAGCCTCACCCGTCCGGTTCCCTCACCCATCCCGGCATGACCGAAATGCTGCGCGTCATCCACGCGCACGCCATCAAGGCGGACGACGTCGCGCATGTTCGCGTCGGCACCAACTCCAACATGCCGAATGCGCTGATCCATCACCGGCCGGTCAATGAGTTGCAGGCGAAATTCTCCATGGAATTCTGCATGGCCATCCTGCTGCTGGAGGGGCGCGCCGGGCTGAACGAGTTCGTCGACGAGGTGGTTATCCGGCCGGACGTGCAAGCCATGATCGAAAGGGTCGAGTTCGGCGTCGACGAGCGCGCCGAGGCGGCCGGCTATCACAAGATGACCACCTATATCGACGTCACCCTGAAGAACGGCCGGACCATCTCGGGCATGGCCGATTTCGGCAAGGGCAGCCCGGCCAATCCGATGAGCTTCGACGAGGTGGCCGGCAAGTTCCACGAATGCGCCGAATTCGCGAAGTGGGACCGGAAGAAAGCGGACAGCGTCGTCGCCATGGTCCGGGAGTTCGAATCCCTGCCGTCGCTCGATCCGCTGCTCAGCGCATTGCGCCGCGATTGAGACAGCCGGGGCGGTATCAGCTCGTAGGTGAGGGATATATGACAAAGGATCGCCTACGCCTCGGCATTCTCGAAGGCGACGATATCGGCCACGAGATTGTGCCTGCCGCCGTCCGCATTGCTCGCGCCGCGGCGGCGCAGGCTGGTCTGACGATCGAATGGACAGACTTGCCGATCGGCCGCCGGGCGCTCGACACGCATGGTTCGACGCTGCCGGAGGGAACGCTCGAAACGCTCGCCTCGCTCGACGGCTGGATTCTCGGCCCGATCGGCCATCGCGATTACCCGAAAGCTCCGCAGGCGATTAATCCGCATCCAATCCTGCGCAAGCATTTTGACCTGTTCGCCAATGTCCGCCCGACGCGATCCTATCCGGGCATCGGCTGTCTGCACGACAATATCGACCTAGTCATCGTACGCGAGAACAATGAGGGGTTTCAGCCGGACCGCAATGTCGTCATGGGCTCCGGCGAGTTCCGCCCGACCGAGGACGTCACCATTTCCGTGCGCGTCATTTCGCGCGAGGGCAGCCGCAAGGTGGCGCGCGCGGCTTTCGAGATCGCCCGCTCGCGGCGCAAGCGCCTGACGCTCGTGCACAAGAACACCGTATTCAAACTGGGCTGCGGCATGTTCGTGGAGAGTTGCTACGAGGTCGGCCGGGATTTCCCGGACGTGGCGGTCGATGAGGTCATCGTCGATACATTCGCCATGCGGCTGGTGCGCGAGCCGCAGGCCTTCGACACTGTCGTCACCACCAATATGTTCGGCGACATTCTGACGGATGAGGCGGCAGGCCTCGTCGGCGGCCTCGGCATGGCGCCGGGCCTGTGCATCGGACGCGGCTCGCTCGCCATGGCGCAGGCGACGCACGGCTCGGCGCCCGATATTGCCGGCAAGGGCATCGCCAACCCGTACGCGATGATCGCATCGACGCAAATGCTTATCGACTGGCTCGGGCGCGTGCACAGGCTGGACGCCGCCGTCGACGCGGCCGCCGCGATGCGCCATGCGCTCGACGAAGCGATCTCAAATCCCGCCACGCGCACGCGCGACATTGCCGGCACCGCCGATCTCGAGGGCATGACGCAAGGCATTCTCGATGCGCTCGCCGCCGATCATGACAAGCTGGATCATGCCATCGGCTGACCCGCCGATCTGAGACATCGACGGGTCACAAAGGTCGGCGCGGCTTACTTCTTCTTCACCTGGCCGCGTATTTCGCCGCCCTTATTGGCAGCCGTATGGACGTTGACATACCATTTGCCGGCCGCCAGATCGGCCGCCTGCGCATCGGTGAGCGTCGCCGAACCCTCCAATGGGCTCGTCTTGCCCGCTCCCGCGATCGGAACGACCACACCGGCATTCTTGCCGGGCTCGGCCGGTCCATGGAAATGCGCCGCTGTCGCCGGACCGCTGAGATTGGAGAAGGTCACCTTCCAGGTCAATTTCTTTGTGCCCGTGTCGTAAGTCACGTCAGCGGTGCCCGTGCCTTTGCTCGTATTCGGCGGGACCTCCTGGGCCGCTGTCAGATTGGCCGTGTACGACACCATATCGGCAAGCGCGGGCGTGGCCGTGATCGCACCGGCTGCGAAGATCAGCCCAACAAGGCTACCTGTGACAAATCTGGTTTGCATGGCGTTCCCCTATTCAGCCCCTCCATGGGGGCGTTCGCATTTCCATTTCGCCGATTCCGGCGACACATGGCTCGATCGCATCCGTCCGAATGGCGGCCACGTCACCTCTTAACATCCGAGTTGACTGATTTATTCGGCGGCGCAAGCCATGAGCTGCGGACTCATCCGCGAGCACTCCGGGCCGCGAATGTCGAACCGCCAGGAAGCGCCTTCGAGCCGGTTACTTCGGCCGGACCTTCGACGGGTTGCCGGGACTTCCGGGCGGCGGGATCACCGGAGTCGTGCCCGGATTTGGGTTCGGCGCAGGCACGCTGATCTCCGGGTCCATGTTCGGGCTCGGATGAAGCACGCCCTCGTTGCGCTCGAGCTTCTTGGTGAGCGTTTCTCCCTGGCCGGATGTGCCGGTGTCTGGCGCTTTCGGGTCCGGAATCGCCTTCTCGGGGGGCGCGACTTTCTCGGGGATCGTTTTTTTGGGCTGGGCGGGACTTGGCTGATTGGTACCACCCGTTCCTTGCGCCAGAGCGGCATCCGGCAGGAGCGGCGGAATGGCGATAAGGACAGCGGCCGCAAGGGTGCTGCGGGCCGTTGACAGCAAGGATTGTCGGTTCATGATCAGCCTCCGAAGCTGACTGTTGGAGTCGAAACGGAACGCAGGCCGCCGGCGCGGGTTCCCATCGCTCGGCCCGGCGCGGCTCGCCGGAGGGCATTCGCAGTGAACCCGCGCCGCGCAGAAAGTCCATCCGCACCACGCAGGGAATACTGAATGCAATCGCTGTCCGGCGTCAGGACTTACATCAACGGCCGGGGGCTCGCCGTGCTAGCGGTTGCCGCCACCATTCTCCTCACGACGACCCCGGTCCTTGCCGCCGATCCAAGTCAGACCGGCCATTCCGAGATCGTGCTGCTGGGTCAGATCGTGGTGCTGCTCGCCGCCGGACGCCTCTTGGGCGAGGTCATGGAACGCCTTGGCCAGCCGGCAGTCATGGGCCAGCTGCTCGCGGGCGTGATGCTCGGCCCCTCTCTGCTCGGCGCGATCTGGCCGGCCGGCGAGCAGATGCTGTTTCCGCGCGCGCCCGAGCAGCAGGCGATGCTCGACGGCATCGCCCAGCTCGGGGTGCTCCTGCTTCTACTGCTGACCGGCATGGAGACGGACCTTAAGCTCGTGCGCAAGGTCGGACGCGCCTCGCTGGCGATCGCCTTGACCGGCCTCTCGGTACCCTTTGCCTGCGGCTTCGGGCTCGGCCAGGCGTTACCGGCGGACGTGCTGCTGCGGCCTGAGCTTCGGCTGGTCACCTCCCTGTTCCTCGGTACGGCGTTGTCGGTCTCCTCGGTCAAGATCGTTGCCATGGTCGTGCGCGAGATGGACTTCATGCGCCGCAATATCGGTCAGATCATCATCGCGGCGGCGATCATCGAAGACTTCGATCGGCTGGATCATCATCGCGCTGATCCTGGGGATCGCCTCACACGGCTCGCTCGATGCTATGGCGTTCGGCAAGAGTGTCCTCGGCGCGGCCGTCTTCCTCGCGGCTAGCTTTACGGTCGGCCGGCGTCTGGTCGCCCGGCTGATCCGCTGGGCCAACGACAATCTGGTCAGCGAGCTGCCCGTCATCAGCGTCATCCTGATCGTCATGGGCGTGATGGCGCTCCTGACCGACGCCATCGGCATACACACCGTGCTGGGTGCGTTCGTCGCCGGCATGCTGGTCGGCCAATCGCCAATCCTGACCGGCGAGATCGACAGGCAGCTGCGCGGCCTCATCACCGCATTGTTCATGCCCGTGTTTTTCGCGGCAGCCGGTCTCAGGGCCGATCTGACGGTGCTCACCGATCCCGGGCTGCTTGCTCTCACCCTGGGGCTCATCACCATCGCCAGCCTCGGCAAGTTCACCGGCGCGTTTCTCGGCGGGCGCATTGGCGGCCTGACACTGCGGGAGGCGCTCGCTGTCGGCTCCGCCATGAATGCCCGCGGCTCGACCGAGGTGATCGTCGGCACCATCGGCCTGTCGATGGGCGCATTGAGCCAGAACCTGTTCACCATGATCGTCGCCATGGCCGTGCTGACGACTTTGGCGATGCCGCCGATGCTCAGATGGGCGCTCCTGCGACTCCCGATCGGGCAAGAGGAGCAGGAAAGGCTCGATCGCGAGGCGCGCGATGCGGAGGGCTTCGTCACGCAGTTCGAGCGCCTGCTCGTTGCGGTCGACAGCAGCGTCAATGCCCGGTTCGCCGCCCATCTCGCCGGACTGATCGCCGGCTCGCGGCAGATCCTGACGACAGTCCTCCAGGTCGGCGAGGCCGAGAGCCGCCCGGCACCGAGCGATGCCGCGCCGCCGGCGGACGCCGTCGTGAAAGGATCGGCTCGAGCCGCGCAGGCGGTGCTGCCGAAAGAGGACGAGCAGCCGGGCGAGGTTGAGGTCACTGCTCGCCAGGCGGATGCGTCGCAGCAATCGCTCTCGGCTGCCGTCGAGGCCGAGATGAGCAAGGGATACGACCTTCTGATGATCGGCCTCGAGCCGGCACGCGTCGACGGCGGAATCATCAGCCCCAAGGTGTCTGAGGTCGCCGGCGCATCCGAAGGCCCGCTTGCCGTCGTCGATGCGCGCGGCGTGCACCGCGACCGCCCGACGGCGCCGGGATTCCGTATCCTGCTGCCCATTCGCGCGACGCTCCGTTCGCGTCATGCCGCCGAACTGGCAATCGAGCTGGCCCGCGCCACCCGCTCGCCCGTCGAGGCACTCTATATCTCGAACCAGCCCGAGCGCCGCTGGCCGCATCCAGCCTCGCTCGCGACCGCGCTGGAGGAAGAAGCCGCGCTCCGGGACTTTGTTGCGCTCGCGGAATTGGAGGGTGTGCAGATGCGGATATCCATCCGCCGAAGCGGCGATCCGGGAGGGGCAATCGTGCGCTTCGCTCGCCGCTCGCGGCATGATCTCATCGTGCTCGGCGTCTCGCGCCGGTCCGGAGACCGGCTGCTTTTCGGCCAGGTAGCGGCGGAGGTCATCAATGGCGCGCCGTGCTCGGTGGTGCTCGTGTCGTCGTGAAGGGGCACCCTTAGCGGCCCGTGCTGCCTCTCCGGACTCAGATTCAGAGAACAACAACAAGTGCTTTGACCGCAATGATGGTTGCAGGCATTAAAATATCGGGCCGCTATATTTTCAGGAGCGGCATGCGAGGGCTGACTGGCCCCGCGAAAACGATAGCCGGAATCGGCACGATAGGGAGGAGAGACAATGCGTAAAAGGTTCTCGGCGGCCATTTTGGCCGTCTCATTGGCGGTCGGCTGGACGGGCGGCGTTGCCGCCGCTCAGACCGTCAAATATCCGCACAGCAACGTCACACTTGTTACCCACTCTAGCCCAGGTGGCGGCAGCGACGTATTCCTGCGCGAGCTGGTCAAGCACCTCTCGCCGGTAATGGGGGTGAATTTCGCGGTCGAGAATGTTCGCGGCGGATCGGGCGCCAAGGCGGTGGCGAAGGTCGCGCAGGCCATGCCGGACGGCACGATGCTCTACGCCACGACACCCACCTACATCCAGACTACGCTGCTGTCGAAGCCCGAATTCGGCTATCAGGATCTCGATCCGCTCGTCATCGTCTTCTTCGATCCGGAGATCATCTATACGCGCGCCGACGCGCCCTGGAAGACGCTGAAAGAGGCGATCGATTACGCCAAAGCCAATCAGGACAAGGCCCGGTGGGGCGCGGCCAACCCGGCTTCGCTGGAGCGCATCTCTCTGGAGCGGCTGGCGCGGATTGCGGGGGTCAAGGTGCCGGTCGTGTCGCATGAAGGCGGCGCCGATCTGATGGTGAACGTGCTCAACGGCACGCTCGATTTCGGCGTCGGCGAGGTCGAGGAGATCCGGGCTCAGCTCGACGCCGGCAAGATCCGCATGCTCGGCACGCTGACCGATGCCCGCCTCCCCGAATTTCCCGATCTGCCAACGGTCAAGGAGCAAGGCTTCGATCTGGTGGTGCGCAAGTTCCGCGGCCTCGCCGGTCCGAAGGGCATTCCCGACGACATCGCCGAAGCCTGGCACAAGGCGCTCACCATCGTGCTCGCAACCCCGGCCTATAAGCGGCAGATCGCCAAGAACAGCCTCGTCGTGACACTGATGGGACGGGAAGAGGCGCGCAAATTCACCAAGGCGTTTGCCGAGGAGGTCACCGGCTCGTTCAAGGAGCTTGGGGTGGTGAAGTGAAGCTCGGCGCGCCCGATCTCTGGACGGGTTTGGCGTTGATGGCGCTGGCCGGCGGCTATTACGCCGCTGCGCTCGATATTCCCGACAGCCTGCTTTCCGATGAGGTCGGTGCGGCCGGCCTGCCGAAACTGCTGGCGGCCGCCCTCGCTCTGGTCGGGGCGGCGTTAGCGATCCGGTCGCAGATTGCCGTCACCCCGCCGGTGAAGCTTGCCATTGCGCCGAGGGCCCTCGGGCTCGTCGGCCTTGTGCTCGCTTACATCGTCTTGCTGCCAGTGGCAGGCTATCCGCTGACACTCGCCGCCCTCGTGGCTTCGGTTGCGCTGCTCGCCGGCGCAAGGCCGACGCTGGGCCTCGGCGCGACCGCGGCTGTCGCGGGGATCGGCTTCTGGCTGATCTTCACTGACCTGTTCGGCATTGCCATGCCGGCCGGTTTGCTCGCCCCCTGGATGTAAGGCCATGGAGGCGTTCGCAGCGGCTATCCACGCCTTGACGAGCAGCTGGGCGATCCCGGCCGCCTTTCTCGGCGTGCTCTGGGGCATTCTCGGCGGCGCGCTGCCGGGGATCTCGCCGTCGATCGCCATGGCGCTGCTGCTGCCGCTCACCTATGGCATGGAGCCTGTCCCAGCCGTCGTGCTGCTCGCCAGCGTCTATGTCGGCGCTGAATATGGCGGCTCGATCCCTGCGATCCTGATCCGCACGCCCGGCACCAACGCCGCCGCTGCGACCGTGCTCGACGGCTATGAGATGGCCAGGCAAGGCCGGGCGGGAGAGGCGCTCGGCATCTCGCTGCTCTCGGGTCTGGTCGGCGGACTGTTCGGGCTCGTCGTGCTGGTTGCGGCGACGGAACCGCTCGCCAATGTCGCGTTGGCCTTCACTCCGCCTGCCTATTTCGCCCTCGGTCTGCTTGGCCTGTCCGTGGTCGCCAGCCTCTCCGGGGGCACGCTTCTGCGCGGCGGCATCGGCTGCATTCTCGGCCTGATGATCGCGACTATCGGCACCGACCCGGTCTCCGGCGTGCCCCGCTTCACTTTCGGCTCGCCGGACCTGCTCGGCGGAGTGCGGCCGATCCTGATTATGGTTGGCCTATATGCCGTCTCCGAGATGATGGTCCAGATCGCCGAGCCCGGCTGGGTCAAGGCCGACAAGCGCGACACGAGGCTCAAGCTGCCGGGCTTTGCTCTGTGGCGCCGGCTCTGGAAGCCGCAAGCGATCGGCTCCCTCATCGGCACCATCGAAGGCATTACGCCAGGCGCCGGCGGCACAATTGCGGCCTTCATGGCCTATAATGAGGCGCGGCGCTGGTCGGCGCATCCGGAGGAGTTCGGCAAGGGCTCGGTCGAAGGCGTCGCGGCTCCCGAGACGGCTAATAATGTCGTGACCGCGACCGCGCTCGTGCCTCTCCTCGGCCTCGGCATTCCCGGCTCGAATTCGGCGGCGATCCTGCTCGGCGGCTTCCTGATCCATGGGCTAACGCCGGGCCCTGCGCTGTTCACCAAGGCGCCGGAAATCGTCTACGGCCTCTATGCCGGGCTGTTCATCGCCAATATCGCCATGCTGCTGATCGGCCTCATCATTCTGGGACCCTGCCTGTGGCTGGTGAACCGGCCGAAACCTTATCTCATCGCCTTCGTTCTGGCGCTCGTCATGTCGGGCGTCTACGCGATCGAACAGAGCAGCTTCGATCTCGCCATCGTGCTCGTCGCCGGCTGTCTCGGCTATGTCATGCGCCATCTCCGCTTCCCAACGCTGCCGCTCGTTCTCGGCGTGGTGCTGGGTTTCCTGGTCGAATCGAATTACCGGCGCAGCCTGGTTATTTCGCGCGGCGATCACATGATCTTTCTGCAGGACAAGGTGGCGCTCGGCTTGCTCATCCTGACGGCGCTGCTGCTCACCTATTCCATCGCGACGGGGCTGCGATCCGCCAAAGCGGCAAGAAAGGAGGCCGGATGACCGAAGAGCCTGCCATTGCCCAGCGTCTCGCCCGCGCCGCCTCGAGGGTTTCGGGCAGCGGTTTGCCCGCTGCTGTTCGGGAGACCTGCCGGCGGCTCGTGCTGGACGTCGCCGGGTTATGCATCGCTGCCCGCCATACCGACTATATGCGCGCGCTCCTCGCCGGCATCGATCCAGGGGAAGGCTGCACGGCGATCGGCCAGCCGCACCATTTCTCCCCGGCGGATGCCATGCTCATCAACGGCACGGCCGCCCATGGCGAGGATTATGACGACACCTTCGAAGGCGGCCCAGTGCATTCCGGCGCGGTGATCGTTCCGGCGATACTCGCCGCCGCCGAGCGGCATAGGCTGTCCGGCCCGGATCTGGTCGCCGGCATTCCGGTCGGCTGCGAGGTGCTGTGCCGGCTGAGCCTGGTCGCGCCGAAATCCGTGCATGCCGCGGGCTTTCATCCAACCGCCGTGTTCGGCGCCATGGGCGCCGCGGCAGCCGTCGCGACAGGCATGAGGCTCGGAGAGGATGCATTCACCTCCGCGCTCGGCATTGCCGGCAGCATGGCCTCAGGCATTATCGAATATCTCGCCGAGGGCACCTGGACCAAGCGCATGCATCCCGGCTGGGCGGCGCAGAGCGGCTATCGCGCGGCACGGCTGGCGGCCGGCGGCTTTCTCGGCCCGCGGACGGTCTTTGAAGGCGCGCATGGGCTGTTCCACGGCTTTGCCCGCGACGCGGCCTGCGACTGGAGCCGGCTCCTCGACGGCTTCGGCGTCGACTGGCTCATGCGGACCATCGCCTTCAAGCCCTACCCCTGCGGGACGATGGCCCACCCTTATATCGATTGCGCGCTGCGCCTGCACGCCCAGGGCGTGCAGGCCGATGAGATCGCCGCCGTTCGCTGTGAGACCGCCGAGGGCTACGTGCACCGGCTTTGGGAGCCGCTCGCGGCAAAGCAATCGCCGCCCAATGGCTATGCGGCGAAGTTCAGCATCCCCTACGCCGTCGCGACCGCACTCGTCCGCGGCGAAGCCGGCCTGTCGGCCTTCGAGGATGCAGCCGTTGCCGACGCAGCGGTCAAGGCCGTCGCCGGCAAGGTCGGCTATGTCGTCGACCCGGACAATCCCTATCCGCGCAGCTATACGGGGCACGTCCGGGTGATGCTTGAGGACGGGCAGGTGCTGGAAGAACGCCAGCCGCATCTGCGCGGCGGTATCGCCGAGCCGCTGGATGATGCCGAGATCGAAGCCAAATTCCGCGCCAACGCGCTGCATGGCGGCTGGGATCGCGAGCGTGCGGACCGCGCGCTTGCCTGGACGCAAAGAGTGTTTGATGCAAGAGAGGTCGATTTGTCGCCATGGCGGGGATAATCAGCGGAACGGAATTGAGTGGCAAGGTCGCGCTGGTGACCGGCGCAGGCCGCAATATTGGGCGGGCGATCGCGCTCGAGCTGGCGGCGGGCGGCGCCGATGTCGTCGTCAATGTGCGCAGCAATCGCGAGGAAGCCGAAAGCGTCGCTCGCGAGATCGAGGCGGCCGGCGGCAGCGCCATTGCCATTCTTGCCGACGTCACCGATCCGGCGGCGGTCGAGGCCATGGTGCATGAGGCGCTAGCCCGTTTCGGCCGGCTCGACATCCTGGTCAACAACGCGGCGGTCCGCAACGAGGCGTCGTTCGCCGAGCTCGACTATCCGACTTGGCGGCGCGTCTTCGAGGTCTGCCTCGACGGAGCATTCCATTGCTCCAAGGCCTCTCATGAGGCGCTGAAGGCGAGCGGTGCAGGCGCCGTCATCAATATCGGCGGGCTGACCGCGCATACAGGCGCTGCCGACCGCGCCCATGTCGTTGCGGCCAAGGCGGGACTTGCCGGTTTCACCCGCGCTCTAGCCCATGATCTAGCCGCGGACGGCATCACGGCGAACTGCGTGGCGCCAGGTCTGATCGACACGCGCCGGCTGGCGTCCAGCGCACCCGGAACGCCTTCGCATCACGCCACGCGCCAGACGCTTGTCGGACGACGCGGCCTGCCGCAGGACTGCGCCGCGGCGGTGCGCTGGCTCGCCGGACCTGGCGGGCGCTACATCACGGGACAGACCGTTCACGTCAATGGCGGCACTTATCTCGGCGGTTGAGCCGGTGGGCACGCTCGATCTCACACCGTCGATATTGGCGCTCACGGTAGCCCTGCTGTCGGGGCTCCTCTCCGGTCTTTCCGGCTTCGGCGCGGGATTGATGCTGTCCGCCTTTCTGGTGCCGATCCTCGGCGCCAAGCCGACGATTGCCGTCCTCGCCGTCGCGATGATCATCACCAATCTCGGCCGTATTTTCGCATTCCGCGAGCGGCCGCGCTGGCGCCCTGCCGTCTTCGTCGTGATCGGCTCCATCCCGGCGATGGTGCCCTGCGCCTGGCTGCTCGCCCGCATCAGCGATGCGCTGGCAGGGCTGGTGGTCGCCGTCGCCCTGCTTGCGAGCCTCGCCATGCGGCGTCTGGCAAAGCGGTCGCAGCTTCACATCGGTCCTGGCGGGCTCACCCTGGGCGGAGCTGTCGTCGGCAGCATTTCCGGCCTGTCGACCGGCGGCGGCGTGATGATCATCCCGCTGCTTCTTGGCGCGGGCCTCGCGGGCGCCGCTTTGATTGCCACCGACGCCGCCATCTCTCTGACGCTGCATATCGCCCGGGCGATCGCGTTCGAGCGCTTCTCGCTGTTGGACGCCAATCTCGTCGTCCTCGGCATCGTGTTGGGGATCGCCACGATCCCGGGAAGCTGGCTGGCTGCGGGACTGATCCGGCGGACGAAGCTGGAAGTTCATGCGCTTGCATTGGAATTGCTCGTCCTGATCGTTGCGCTCTGGATCGGCGCATCGTCCCTGCGGCTCATTCTCGCGTAGCGCTCAGAGCCGGGGGCAAGCTCTTCCGAGCCTGCCCGGCCAGCTGCGGGGCGTCGATAAACGTGGCTCACTCGTTCCCGAGCTGGAGTAGCCTGATCTCGCTCTTGGCCAGGTCGGGTACGATCACCCGGAGTCCCTTGGCATCCGGATATGCGCAAAGATCGGCTGGGCCTTTGAAATTCGAGGCCAGGGTCTTCATCCCTTCCTTCGCCGTCCAGCTGAAGACCGTGCCGGACACCCAATCCGTCGTGATCAGGGTTCCGTCGCTCATCTGATAGAGGCCGTCCAGCATCCCGATCGGTTTCGACAGCTCCGTGATGTCGCCCTCAAGCCCCAGCGAATAGATGCCGCGCGGCTCCTGCGGAGACTTGTAGCCGACCATAAGCAGCGAACCGCCCTTGCCCGGATAGAGGCCGTTGGGATTGATCGACTTGCCGGAAAAGACAGTCATAACCTTCGGTTCGCCCTTGATGTCCAGGAAGTCCGCCGGTTCCACCTTATAGAGACGGTCGCCCCGGTTATCGCTGACGAAGAGCGCATTTCCCACGACTGCGGGATCGTTGGCGAACTGAGCTTCGGGCAGAGGCAGCTTCTTGCCTTTGCGGGTTTTGAGATCGAATTCCCAGACCACGTCGATATCGGTGACCCACAGCCTGTTGCCTTTGATCCAGATGCCCTTTGGCTTGTTGAGGATCTCGCCCTTGGGAGGCAGGAACTGCT
The DNA here is from genome assembly GCA_963798805.1 of uncultured Alphaproteobacteria bacterium. Classification (GTDB taxonomy): domain Bacteria; phylum Pseudomonadota; class Alphaproteobacteria; order Rhizobiales; family Rhodomicrobiaceae; genus CAVZCK01. Next base: position 823,231 of record CAWCVC010000002.1, on the reverse strand, counting down.
CCTCCAGGATCTTCCCGTCCAGCGAGAGCTTGCTGATCTTGCCCTTGCCGTCCTTCTCGGTCGGCTTCAGCTCGGAGCCGAACTGGCTGGCGTAAAGCACGTTCGCGTGCGGGTCGCAGGCAACGGATTCGGGAAATTTGAAACCTGTAGCGGTCTTATCGGAAACGACCTTGAGCGGCTTCGCCGCCAGACCGGCGGACGCCCCGATCTGGAACATTGCGAGAGAAACGCAAAGCGCCAGTCCCCTCGATATCGTTCTGCCTACTGAAATCGTTCTGCCCACTTTAGCCTCCCTTATGCATTTTGTTTGCGACATGCTTCAGTCTACTGCTGGCAAGCCGCTATTGCCGACCCGCCGAGCGGCATGCGCCCCGCTAGCGCAAGAATACGATAAAGGCAGAAAAATATCCCGGGAAACAATCGCAAAACAGATTTTGGCAGTGCGCTCGATCCGAAGTCTTAAGTCAAACCAGCAGCCATTATGGACCTTTGCGGACTCGGCCCGTAGCATATCGCCCAAAAGGCGCTTTGGCCCTTACGGACGGAATGCGTGATGGCGAAGAGACGGCAAAAGGACGAAGCCCCGAGCCCGGCTGTGGAAATCGGCAAGGATGAATATCGGCAAATCCTGCACGGACTGCAGATCGAGCTGGTCAAGCTGCAGAAGCATGTCATCGGCTGCGGTGACAAGATCCTTGTTCTGATCGAAGGACGCGACGCCGCCGGCAAGGACGGGGTCGTCAAGCGCATCGTCAAGCATCTGAGCCCGCGCGAGACGCGCGTGGTGGCGCTCGGCAAACCATCAGACCGCGATCGCACCACCTGGTATTTCCAGCGCTTCGTGCCGCATTTACCGGCGGCGCAGGAATTCGTGCTGTTCAATCGCAGCTGGTACAACCGCGCCGGGGTGGAGTGGGTGATGGGCTTCTGCGACGAGGAGGAGCGCGAGGAGTTCATGCAGACCGTTCTTGAATTCGAGCATATGCTGGTCCGCTCGGGAACGAAGCTGCTCAAATATTATCTAGACATCAGCCGGGCCGAGCAGAAGCGGCGGTTGAAGGACCGCCGCAAGGACCCCCTGAAACAGTGGAAGGTAAGCCCGATCGACGAGGAGGCGCTCAAGCACTGGCAGGATTACAGCATCGCACGGAACGAGATGCTGGCGCGCACGCATAATCCGATCACGCCTTGGACCGTGATCCGCGCCGACGACAAGCGACTGGCGCGGCTGAACCTGATCAAGGATCTGCTAACGCGCCTGCACTATGCCGACAAAGATACAGAGTTGCTCCGCACCGATCCCGAGATCGTCTTCGAATATCACGAGACCTACATCCAGAACGGCATGATCGCCCCGTGAGGGGAAATCATGGCCGTTCCGAGCGGGGCCAACCGGCGCCGGTCAATTCACCGTCAGCGGCGTCCACATTCCGGAAGCATAGTGGCCCGGTACGTTGCAGATCAGCAGATAGGAGCCCGGAGTGAGATCCATGCTGATCTCCTTCTCGGCATTCGGCTGCATGTCCTCGGTTTCGCCGAGCACCTTCACCTGTTTCTCGTCGACCTGGCCTGTGCTGTAGTCATAGGGCAGCGGCGTGTTGGGATTATCGACCGCAATAACCAACATCTCATGCACAATGCTGCGCGACAGGTTCGACACATCGAAGGTGACCTTGCCCGCCTTGACCGAGGCGACATTGGTGCGGACCGACATCATGCCCATCATGCCGTGCATGCCGTAGCCGCGACCCATATAGCCAGGGCCGTGGCCATAGCCCTGACCCATCATTCCAGGCCCATAGCCGGGACCGTCGCCCTGCCCCATCATGCCCGGCCCGTAACCACCATAGCCTTGGCCCATCATGCCGGGACCGTAGCCGGAAAAGCCGGTGCCCTCGCCGGGACCGAATAGGGCGGTCATATCGAGCAGCGCCACCTTCACGGTGGTCGACCCAGCGGCGTTCGATGGCTCCGGCGCGTTCGATGGCGCGGCGGCGCCCGCGGGATGCGCAAGCAGCAATGCGAATGAGAGCGCGGCAGCCGCGCGTGCGAATTTCAGCATCGGAAACTCCTCCCTCCAGTGATGGAGCATGGCAATTGATCGGTGTTGGCTGCCCTCGCGCGATCGGATAACGCCCCGCGCTTCGAAGCGGCCTGTCTATTCCTCCGCGGTTATGCGCAAGCGCACATTGAGACAGATCAAAAAAAAGCAGCGATCTCTGGAAATCCACCCGAAATGATATATTTTGCTTATTATAAGCAAGCCTACGAACTGGAGATCCACGTGCCCAGCATGCGCAGCCCCGAGCAGAGCCTCGGCTTCCTGTTGAACGACGTGTCGCGCCTGATGCGGCGGAACTTCAACCGCCGTGCGCGCGATATCGGCCTGACGCAGGCGCAATGGCAGGCGCTTGCCCATCTGACGCGGCGCGAGGGCATCAACCAGGCCACGCTCGCCGATCTGATGGAAATCCAGCCGATCACCCTCGCCCGGCTAATCGACCGCCTTGAAGCCGCCGGGCTGGTCGAGCGCAGGCCGGATCCTTCCGACCGCCGCGCCGTTCGGCTTTACCTCACCACCGGTGCCGCCCCGCTCGTCGAAACGATGTGGGATCTGGCGGCCAAAACCCGCGCCGACGCCCTGTTCGGCCTGCCCGAGGGAACCCGCAATTCGATGACCCAGGCGCTCCAGCACATGCGCCGCAACCTGATTAGCCGCGAGGCGGAGACGAAGAAATCGCCCCATGCCGTCGAGCGGAATGCGTAAGAGGCGAAAACGATGGACCAAAATGTCGACAACACCGGCCTGGCGGACGGCGTCGAGGATAATGAGTCAACCGGGAGAGCCCCAAAAGCCGTGGTGCTTGCGCGGCCGAAGCCGAAGCGCAACCGGCGCTGGCTGCGGACTGCGCTGCTGGTCGCCGGACCGCTGATCGTCATTGTCGGCGGCGCCTGGTGGTATTTCTCCGGCGGCCGCTATGTCAGCACCGACAACGCCTATGTCCATGCCGACATGGTGGCGATCAGCCCGCAGATGAGCGGACCGATTGCGGATGTTCGTGTCCACGAGAACGAACACGTCAACAAGGGCGATGTCCTGTTCCTGATTCAGGAGCGTCCATTCGAGATCGCCGTTGCTGAGGCCAAGGCCAATCTTGGAACGGTGCGCCAGGATGTCCAGTCTCTGAAGGCCACCTATGCGCAGCAGCAGCAGGATCTCCAACTCGCCAAGATCAATTTCGACTACGCCCAGCGCACATTCGACCGGCAGTCGGCACTGAGCAAGCGCAGCGTCGTCTCGCAAGCGACTCTCGACCAGGCGCGGAACGCGCTCGATACCGCCCACCAGCAGATCGCCGTGCAGCAGGAGGCGATGCAGACCACGCTCGCCAAGCTCGGGGGCAGCACCGATAGGCCGATTGAGGAGACGCCGCAATATCTTCAGGCGCAGGCCGCGCTCGACAAGGCCCAGCTCGACCTTGCGCATGCGACGGTCAAAGCCCCTTTCGCGGGCGTTGCCAGCAACGTGCCGCAACCCGGTCAGTATGTCGCGCCGGGCGGCGCGGTGATGAGCCTCGTCTCGGACGCGAATGTCTGGATCGATGCCAATTTCAAGGAAATCCAGCTCACTTACGTCAAGCCCGATCAACCTGTCGAGATCTGGGTTGACACCTATCCGGATCAGGTCTGGCGCGGGAAGGTGAAAAGCGTCGCCCCGGCCACCGGCTCGGAGTTCTCCGTTCTGCCAGCGCAGAACGCCACCGGCAATTGGGTGAAGGTCGTCCAGCGCATTCCCGTCCGCATTGCCGTCGACAACACACAACACGGGCCGCAATTGCGCGCCGGCATGAGCACCGAGGTCGAGATCGACACGCATCACAGCCGGCTTCCTAGCCTGTTCGCCTGGCTCGGCGGGGGCGGCGAGGCGACCGCCCAGGCCGGCACGATGGAGGCGGCAAGATGAGCGACGCCGCAATCCCGGCCGGTCAGGAAACCGGCGCTTTCGAGCGTGGCCTGACCACCGTCTCGATCATGCTGGCGACGATCATGCAGGCGCTGGACACCACCATCGCCAATGTCGCCCTGCCCCATATGCAGGGCTCGATGTCAGCCACGCAGGACCAGATTTCCTGGGTGCTGACCTCCTACATCGTCGCCGCCGCGATCATGACGCCACCGACCGGCTATCTGGCGGCGCGTTTCGGCCGCAAGCGCCTTTTCATCGCCTCGGTCGCCGGCTTCACCATCGCCTCGATGCTCTGCGGCGCGGCCACGTCGCTGCCGGAAATGGTGCTCTTCCGCCTGCTGCAGGGCGCGTTCGGCGCCGGGCTGGTGCCGCTGTCGCAGGCCGTTCTGCTCGACACCTATCCGCGCGAGCAGCATGGCTCGGCCATGGCGATGTGGGGCATGGGCGTGATGCTGGGACCGATCCTTGGCCCGACTCTCGGCGGCTATCTCACCGAATATTACAATTGGCGCTGGGTCTTCTATATCAATCTGCCCGTCGGCATTCTCGCTCTCACCGGCATCATCGCGTCGGTGTCGGAGACCGAAAAGCGCCCCGGCCTGCCTTTCGACTGGTTCGGCTTCGCGCTGCTCAGCCTCGCCATCGGCGCTCTGCAGATCATGCTCGACTGCGGCGAGTTGCAGGACTGGTTCTCATCCTATGAGATCCTCATCGAAGCCGCGCTGTTCGCCGTCTGCCTCTATATGTTCCTCGTGCATATGTTCACAGCCCGCAATCCGTTCCTGCAGCCGGGCCTGTTCAAGGACCGCAATTTCGCCGTCGGCCTCTGCCTGATTTTCATCGTCGGCATCGTCCTGCTGGCGACGCTCGCCTTGCTGCCGCCATTCCTGCAGGACCTGATGGGCTTTCCCGTCGTGACCGCAGGTCTTGTACTGGCACCGCGCGGCATCGGCTCGATGGTGGCGATGATTGCTGTCGGACAGCTTGTCCGCCGCGTCGATACGCGGCTGCTTATCCTGTTCGGCCTAAGCCTGACTGCGCTCGCTCTTTATCAGATGTCCGAATTCACGGCCGAGGTCAGCATCCGTACGATCGTCATTACAGGCCTCATCCAAGGCGTCGGTCTCGGCTTCACCTTCGTGCCGCTCAGCACCATCACTTTCGCCACGCTCGATCCGCAATACCGGACCGACGGCACGGCCATGTTCAGCCTCATGCGCAATATCGGCTCGAGCATCGGCATCTCGGTGATGATCACCCTGCTGACGCAGAACACGCAGATTGTTCACGCGGCGCTCGTGTCGCATCTGACCCCGTTCCGCCTGGCGATGCAGCAGCCCTGGCTGCCCGATGCCTGGAACTGGCACACGACGGCGGGCGCCGAGGCCCTAAACCAGGTCGTGACCGCCCAGGCCGCGACCATCGCCTATCTCGACGACTTCCAGGCGATGATGTGGATCGTGATCGCGGTCATCCCGCTGCTCCTGCTCATGCAGGGGCCGAAGCATCAGGCCGCCGGCGTCGAGGTCATGGACTAGGCACCGCCGCCGATATCATCTGCGGCATATGTCAACGCGCCGCGTTCTCCGCCAGCCGCTCAAGCATCTCGCGCAGCGTTTCGATCTCCTGGCCATCGAACCGCCGCCGCAGCCTGCCGTCGAACGCCAAGGCGGATTGGCGTAGGCGCTGGAACATGGCCCGCCCCGCCTCCGTCAGCTCGACCTGATGCACCCGCCGGTTATTCGGAAGCCGGCTGCGCGTTAGCAAGCCGTTCTTTTCCATGGTGTTGAGATGATGAGTGAGTGTCGGCCCCTGTATGCCGACCTCCTTGGCAAGATCGGCCTGGGTGCCATGCCCACCGCGCATCAGCGCCATCAGAATCAGCCACAAGGGCAACGATCCGCCTGCCGCCGCCAGGGACTCCTCAAAGGCCCGGGCGACGGTCTTTGCCGTCTGCACGACCAGCAGTCCGATCGGCGGGTTGCCCGGCTTTATGAGATTGTCATTTGACATCGAATTATTAGACATCTATTGGTCGCGAATGTCTACGGCGATCAATGCCGTTCTTCCTACGGGCTTACGGGGTGAGAAGGAGGACGAAATGCAGACCACGGTGATGATTCTGCTGGCAATTCATGCGCTCTCCGGCGTGTTCTGGGCCGGATCAACCTTCTTGCTTGCGCGCGCCGGCGGCGTCGGCAGCGAGCCGCTATTCGGGCCGCAAATGGGTGCGGCCGTCTTCGTCTTCCTGACCGGGATCGCGCTCTGGGGCATGCTGCATACCGGCGCTCACACCGGCTTCGAAACCGTCCTGATGATCGGCATCGTTACCGCCGTGATTGCGGCCGGTGTTCAGGGAGCTCTGCGGAAGCGGCCCGCGGTCGCGCAGCGGATCGCCGCTTTGCTGCTGGCGACCACCGTCGTTTGCATGGTCATCGCCCGCTATTTCTGAAAGCCGGAGGTCGATTGGCGCGGACGCCGCCTTTAGCCCCGGGCGAAGCGGCGTTCGTCTCTTCGCGCAGCGTACGGGCCACATCCTTCTGCCTGTCGAACTCGGCGCGCCGACGCGCGATCTCCTCGGGCGCGAGGCGCTCGATGTTGCAATAGTCGAGCTTCCAATCGGGGCTGGCGCTCCAGATCAGTGGAGACTGCACGGTCGTCCGGGCGGTCGGCGCTGTTTCGAGCAGGCGCAGGGCGAGGTCCAGGGTGAGGCGCTGCGAGGCGCGGTCCCCCGGCCGGCCTGCCGAATTGCCGAGCGGGAAATCGAGAACAGGAAGCGCGGCACGCCGGCATGCTCGACGATGTCCTTCGCGCAGCCCATGACCACTGTGGCGATGCCGTTTGCCTCAAGCATCCGCGCGGCGAGGCTGACGCTCTGATGGCAGACCGGACAGTTCGGAATCAGGATCGCCGCGTCGACGTCGTCAGCCTGACAGCGGGCAACGATCTCCGGGCAGTCGACCTCCAGCGTCACTCGATGGCTGCGATTGGTTGGCAGGCCGTGAAAACGCGCCGCAATCGATCCTATCCTGCCGGAGATGAGGCTTTCGCGCAGCGCGGCAAGTGGGAAATAGGTTCCCTGGTTCTCCGCCGTGGTGTGCGCGCGATCGATGGCGATATGCGAGATGCGCAAGTCCGGCTTCTCATCCGTGCTGCCGGAATAGACCGCGTAGAATTTGGGGGCGGCGTTGTAGGCCGCGCCCGGCCCCTGATCGCCTTTGTCCGGCTGGTAAGGCGCCGCTGTGGTGATGATCGCGATGCGGCAGTCCGCCAGCGGCTTAGCCAGCTGATGGAATGGCACCTCGGCATAATGCGCCCATTCGTAGGGGGCGCCATAGCCGAGCGCCTGATAGTAGCTCCGCGTCCTCTGCATATAAGGGATCGGCACGTCATGCGCTGCGGCGAAGCCGAATGTCCTGTCCTCCTGGCTCATCATTTCTTGCCTCTCACTGCTTCGCGCCGCCGTGGTTCGAGATCCTTGTCAAACAATCGGCGTGAATTGTAGAACGGTCAACAGTCGGCAATTTCGAGGCGGCGAGCGACATGGTTGCGGATGCCTCATGGAAAGGAACGATCATGACGACGCCGAGAGTGACCGCCGAGCTTGCCGACTGGATCATCGGCTTTAAGCCTTCCGCCATCCCCGCCGAGGTCCGCCGCGAAGGCGTCAGGACCTTCGTCAACTGGGTCGGCTGCGCCGTCGGCGGCGCCCGGCATGAGACGGTCGACCGGGCGCTTGCGGCCGTGTCGCCTTTCTCTGGCCCGCGCGATGCGACGGTGCTCGGCCGCCCCGAACGGCTCGACGCATTGCACGCGGCGCTGGTGAACGGCATCAGCTCGCATGTGCTCGACTATGACGACACCCACCTGAAGACCATTATCCATCCCGCCGGCCCGGTTGCCTCGGCCCTGCTCGCGCTTGCCGAAATCCGGCCGCTGTCGGGCCGCGATCTGCTGACCGCTATGATTATCGGCGTCGAGGTCGAATGCCGCATCGGCAACGCCGTCTACCCCGACCATTACGACCGCGGCTGGCACATCACCGGCACGGCGGGCGTGTTCGGAGCCGCCGCCGCGGTCGGCCGCGCCGTCGGCCTCAGCGCGCAGCAAATGCGCTGGGCGCTCGGCCTTGCCGCCACCCAGTCCTCGGGCCTGCGCGAGATGTTCGGCACCATGACCAAGTCGTTCCACCCCGGCCGGGCGGCGCAGAACGGCGCACTCGCCGCCTTCCTCGCCGAGGCCGGCTTCGACTCCTCCGAGCGCGGCATCGAGGCGCCGCGCGGCTTCGCGAATGTGATGTCCGACAAGCAGGATTACAGCGAGATCCTCGACGGCCTCGGCACACGCTGGGAAGCTGCGCTCAACAGCTACAAGCCTTTCGCCTGCGGCATCGTCATTCACCCGACCATCGACGGCTGCCAGCAGATTCGCACTGAAATCGGCGAGCGCGTGCGCGACATCGAGGCGGTCGAGCTGACCACTCACCCGCTCGTCTTGGAGCTGACCGGCAAGACCGCGCCGAAGACCGGCCTCGAAGGCAAGTTCAGTGTCTATCACGCCGCCGCCTGCGCCCTGCTGCGCGGCGACGGTGCGCCGACCGCCTTCACCGACGAGGTGGTGAATCTGCCGGAGATCACGGCTCTGCGCGACAAGGTGAAGGCGAAGGCCGATCCGGGCTGTCACGAGGCTTCGGTGACGATTAAAGTGACCTTCAAGGACGGATCGACTCTCACTAGGCATATCGAGCGGGCGATCGGCAGCCATGAGAAGCCGCTGACCGATGAGCAGCTCGACATGAAATTCGTCAATCAGGCGAAGCTGGTGATCGGAGAGCCTCGGACGCGCGATCTCCTAGCGCTCGCCTGGCGGATCGACGATCTGGGCGAAGCCGCCGCGGTAGCGCGCGCCTCGGTGCCGGATTGAGCCGCGGCCTCGGTCCTGGCGAACGACATAAGGCGATTAAGGGAGATAAAGCCATGCGCAAGCACAAGATCGCGGTCGTCCCTGGCGACGGCATCGGGCCGGAAGTGATCGGCGCGGGGCTGAAGGTGCTGAACGCCGCGGCCGAGCTGGATGGCGGCTTTAGTCTCGAGACCGAACACTTCGACTGGGGCTCCGACCGCTATCGCAAGACCGGCCGGATGATGCCGGAAGACGGCGTCGAGCGGCTGCGGAGTTTCGATTCTATCTATTTCGGTGCTGTCGGCGATCCGAAGATCCCGGACCATATCACGCTCTGGGAGCTGCGCCTCGCCATCTGTCAGGGGCTCGACCAGTTCGCCAATGTCCGCCCGACGCGGCTGATGCCCGGCATGCAGGGGCCGCTGCGTCCTGAGCTCGGCAAACAGATCGACTGGGTGATCGTGCGCGAGAACTCGGAGGGCGAATATGCCGGCGTCGGTGGGCGCGTGCACACCGGCCTGCCGCTCGAGACCGGCATCGACGTCTCGGTCTTCACGCGCACAGGCGTCGAGCGCATCTGCCGCTTCGCCTGCGAGCTCGCGATGAGCCGTCCACGTAAGCGGCTGACGGTGGTCACCAAATCCAACGCGCAGCGACACGGGATGGTGTTGTGGGATGCGATCTGCCGCGAGGTGCTGCGCGACTTTCCCGAGCTGAATATTGATTTCAAGCTGGTCGACGCTATGGCGGCGCTGATGGTCACGCGGCCGGCCGAGATCGACACGGTGGTGGCAACCAATCTGCACGCCGACATCCTCTCCGATCTTGCCTCCGCCCTGACCGGCAGCCTCGGCAATGGCGCGACCGCCAACATCAATCCGTCCACCGAGACGCCGTCTATGTTCGAGCCGATCCACGGTTCTGCTTTCGACCTCATTGGCAAGGGCCAGGCCAATCCGATCGGCGCCTTCTGGACCGGCGCAATGATGCTGGAGCATGTAGGCGAAGCGGCCGCGGCGAAGCGGATCATGACAGCGATCGAAACGGTGACGGCGAACGGCCCGCGCACGCCCGATCTCGGCGGCCAGGCCGGCAGCGCCGATGTAACCGAGGCGGTGCTTTCAGCGCTCCGGGGCTGATCCTCGACGAAAGTTCAGGGATCAAGCATTGCGTTCTGCGGCTGCCCTATCGGCAGGCCCGGCCCCAGAAGGCAGTATATTCCCGCCCAGAGCGGTCCACCTGCTGCAGATAGACCGGCGGGTTCGTATCTGTGTTCAACTGGCAATAGACGCTGCCGAACATGCGGATGCCGCATTTGCGCACCGCGTAAGTTTTGCCGAGATCGGCAATCCGCGTCCACAACGCGCCATGCGCCACGACGACAAGCACGCTCGGCGTCGTCACCCGCCTGCACTCATCGGCGGTCGCCGGAGCGGTAAACAGCAATAGCGAAATCAAAGCCCCTGCAGCGATTTTCATCTGCTCCCCCGGACCCCGAACGAAATCACCGGCTTCAGTGTAATTCGTGCAGACGCCGCATCCCAATAAGGGCAGCTACGGATGAGCGTACGCAGGCGCACCGTCGTGTCGTGGAAAGGCGCACTGAAACTCCTCGGCGCGCCCGCCGTTCTCAGAACTGGCAGGCGCGGAACGTCCGGCGCCGCCGAACAGCGATTACGAGAGGCGCAGATGATGGAAGGACTCGAGGGCAGGCTTGCATTCGTCACAGGCGGCGATTCCGGTATCGGAGCGGCCTCGGCGATCGCGCTGGCGAAGGCCGGCGCCGATGCCGTGGTGCTCTATCACACGGATGAGAAGGGCGCGCACAACGTCTGCGAGGCCATCGAGCAGGTGGGACGCCGCTCCATCCGGCTGCAACTCAATGTCGGCGACGAGCGCGACGTCGAGGCGGCCTTCGATTGCGCGCGGGACACGCTCGGCACGCCGGATATTCTGATCAACGCCGCCGGTCTCAATATGTCGGCCGTGCCCGTCGCCGATATGAGCACAGATCAGTGGTCGAGCCTGATCAGCACCGATCTAACCGGGCCGTTTTTGACCTCGCGGCGTTTCGTCCGCGACCTGCGCGCGGCGGGCCGCCCCGGCGCGATCGTGAACATCACGTCGATCCACGAAGCCGTCATCCGCGCGGGCGGGGCCGATTACGCCGCCGCCAAGGGCGGGCTTCTCAACCTCACTCGGACGATGGCGCTCGAATGCGCGCCTCTGAAGATCAATGTCAACGCCGTGGCGCCGGGCATGATCCTGACGCCGATGAATGAGCGCGCCGTCGAGGATCTCGACTATCGGCGCAGTCTGGAAAAGCACATCCCCTGGCAGCGCGCCGGGAGGCCTGAAGAGATCGCGGGGCTGGTTGCGTTCCTGGTCTCCCCCGCCGCCGACTATATAACCGGCGCCAGCTTCACCATCGACGGCGGGCTGTCCCTCGTGCTGGGCCAGTGCGCCTAAGGCAGCTTTGCCCCGCGCTCAGACTTTCATCTCGGCGAAGACCTCGCGCGCAATGCGAAAGCTGTCGACGCCCGCCGGCATGCCGCAATAGACCGCGACCTGCAAAAGGATTTCCTGGATCTCCGCCTTGCTCAGCCCGTTATTGATCGCACCGCGCAGATGCAGCTTCAGCTCATGCGGGCGGTTCAGCGCGGCAATCATGCCGAGATTGAGGATGCTGCGCGAGCGGCGGTCGAGCCCCGGACGGTTCCAAATCTCGTCCCAGCAAAATTCGGTGACGAGCTTCTGCATCGGCCAGGTGAACTCATCGGCGTTGGCGATCGAGCCATCGACATGCTGCGAGCCGAGCACCTCGCGCCGCGTCGCAACGCCCTTCTCGAACTTCTCTGTCCGCTGCTTGAAATCCGCTTCGTTGCTCATGTCCGTCCTCTCCTTGTGGTCGATGCCGGATTGCCGCGCCGTTCAGTCCGTTGCCGGGCTGTCGTCGCTGCGGTCCTTGAGATAGCGATAGATTTCGGTGTGATCGGCGCCCACGCTCTGCCGTTCATGGGCTTTGTCCCAGAGGTCCGCCGTCGAGAACAGGAAGTCCAGGGTGAGGCCAAGCTGGCCCGCAAGATCAGCGGCGGCGCGGATGTCCTTCGCCATCAGCCCGAGCGCGAAGCCCGAGGCGAAGGTCTCGGAGAGCACGAACTGCTTCAGCTTGTTTTCGGTGGCATTGTTCCTGCCGGTCGAAACGTTGAGGATATCGACCATGATCGCCGGGTCGAGGCCGAATGCGCTGCCGACGAGAAGCGCTTCCGCGGCGGCGGCGAGCCCTGCGCCCGAGACGTAATTATTGAGCGCCTTCATGGCATGACCCGAGCCGAGCGGACCGGTCGGGAAGACATCGCGGCCGAGCGCCCCGAAGATTTCGCTCGCCGCCCGAACGTCAACGGGCGCGCCGCCGGCCATGATGGTCAGCGTGCCATCGATTGCGCGCCGAACGCCGCCCGAGACCGGCGCATTGATCAGCCGGAACCCGAGCCGCGTAAGATTCTCGCCAAGCTGACGCGTTCCGAGCGGAGCCGACGAGCTCATATCGATGACGAGCGCACCGGGCGGGAGCGTTTCGACCGCCTTGCCCGAACCGAGCAGCGCCTCGCGCACGATCCGGCCATTGGGCAGCATGGTGATGAGCGCATCGGCGCCCGACGCCGCCTCTTGCGCAGTCGAGGCCACGGTCCCGCCTGCGGCTTCGAAGGCGTCGCGCGCGGCGGCCGACAGGTCATGGCCGACGACGCTGAAACCGGCTGCGATCAGCCGCTTGCCCATCGGCAGCCCCATCTGGCCGAGGCCGATGATGCCGATGCGAGCGGGCGGCCTGAGCACCGCAGCTCTCGAATCCTCAGCCAAACGCACCTCCGCATGTCACGGCTTAACGGCGCGTCGCCGCCTGTCGGCTCTGCCGGGCCTTCCGCGGCCGAGGCTGGACGTCGCCATCGTTGATCCCACGACCTTATCAGATCGCCGCAGCTCCATCGACTTGGAATGCGGCACAGACCGGGGTGCGCAGCCTCACCCGCTAATGCGTCGGGTGTGCTTCTGCTGGAGCTCGCGCGCGCCTTCGACGAAGCGCAGGATCGTCCTCAGTTCATCGGGTGAGAAGCCGGCCAGAAAGGCACGGCCTTCCCTCGCGATCGGGCCGTAGATGTCGCGGGCGAGCCGCTCCGCCTTTTCGCTCAGCGTCACCAGGATTTTCCGCCGGTCGCGTCCATCCGGAAGGCGTTTGACGAGGCCGCGCTGCTCCAGCCTGTCGAGGAGCGCGGTGATCGCGGCAGCGGTAAGCCGCGCCTCCTCGCCGATCTCTTTTGCCGATTTCGGGCCGTTCGCGAGGAACGTCAGGCAGACGCGTTCGCTGGGGCCGAGCCCCAACCGCTCGCCAACCGCTGCGTCGAGCGTCTGCGTCGCCTCCTGCCAGTGGGAGACGGCTCGGCCGGCCGACCCGATCAGCCGGTCGCTTTTATCATCGGACATATTTTTCTATGGTCTAATATTTAGATGATTGAATAATTAAATCACGGAAACATATAATCATCCACGGCGTGAAGCAAGGCTTTCGCCTTTCCGCCTGATGCGGCGCTGGCGGGTGCTGCCGTTCCTGGTTCCGGCCGACGTCACCTTCAGCCGCGGCATGGCCCAGGAGTCTTCGGCCCTTGCTTGACTTGCCGCACCGGCACCCCACGTACATTCCACTCAAATTATCGGTGTGCCTGTTATGAAGATCATCAATTTAAGCTTTGCCAGGCCGTCCCCTTCAAATGACGGCCTTCCCGGTTCCAGCCATCCCGACGAAAAAGCTGCGCTCGACGCCTATTCGGGCATCGTCACCAGCGTTGTCGAGCGCGTCGGGCCGGCTCTTGTCGGCGTCCGGCGGCTGCGTTTGCGCGAGAGCAGTGGTCCTTATGGGCTCGAAGGCGCAGGGTCCGGCATCATCATCACGCCGGACGGCTATGTGCTGACCAATGACCACGTTGTTGCCGGCGCCGCCGCGGTCGAGGTGCTGCTTGCCGACGGCACGGTCGCCAAGGCTGAGAAGGTCGGCGCCGATGCCGACACCGATCTCGCGCTCTTGCGTGTCCACCGCCACAGCCTGCCCTCAGCCGAACTCGGCGACTCCGCCAGCCTGCGCCAGGGGCAACTCGTCGTGGCGATCGGCAATCCCTTCGGCTTGCAGTCGACGGTCACAGCCGGCGTCGTCAGCGCGCTGAGCCGCACCTTGCGCGCCAGCAACGGCCGCTTGATCGAGGACATCATTCAGACCGACGCGGCGCTCAATCCCGGCAATTCCGGCGGCGCCCTGCTCGATTCGGCGGGCCGCGTGATTGGCGTCAATACCGCCATCATCGCCGGCGCTCATGGAACCGGCTTTGCCGTGCCGATCAACACGGCTAAGCGCGTCATCCCGGAACTCTTGCGGCACGGCCGCATCCAGCGCGGCTATCTCGGCATCGCTGGCCAGACGGTGCAGTTCCCGCGCGCCGCCGCCGACCGCATGGGCCTCAAGGCCGCCTCGGGCGTCCAGATCGTCCAATGTGTTCCCCGCGGCCCAGCCGAGCGCGCCGGCATCAAACCGGGCGATGTGATCCTTTCGATCGATGATCGTCCCGCCGCGAGCGTGGACGAAATCTACAAGATGCTCGACCGGGAGGCGATCGGCCGTGAGCTGCGCGTCAAGATCCTGCGCCGCGGCGAGGTCATGACGCTGACGCCGCGTGTCGGCGAGCAGCCGAACGCGAAATAGCCGAAACGGCGCCGCTTCCTTGCGCCCCCTGGGCCGGGAGCGGCGCCCACATTCTCCGCCCTCAGATCAAGGCGATCGGCGCCTCCCGCCTTTGACTTCCATCAAGGCGATTTCGATATAAGCAGCCTAGATGGAGAAAATCCGTCGCGGTCCTTCGGCCGCGAAAGATGACACAGCATTGTTGGAGGATGACCATGCCCGATAATACGAAGGTTCCGACCACCGGGAAACAACCGTCCGTCCCACAGGCCATGCGCGAATGGGACCCGTTCATCAGCCTGCAGCGGGAAATGGAGCAGCTTTTCGATGCCGTTCGTGGGGGCTTCTGGCGCTCGCCGGTTGGCCGCTCGGCTTCCGATCTCGAGCCATACTGGCGTCGCGGTGCGCAGGCTCTCAGCCCCGCCGTCGATGTCGCCGAGACGGACAAGCAATATGAGCTGACCGCCGAGCTGCCCGGCTTGCAGCCGGACCAGGTCGAGGTGAAGCTTGCCAATGGCGTGCTGACCATCAAGGGCGAGAAAAAGGAAGAGAAGGAAGAGAAGCAGGAGGGCTATTACCTCTCCGAGCGCCGCTTCGGCTCCTTCCAGCGCTCTTTCGCGGTCCCGGAAGGCATCGACTCGGACAAGATCCAGGCCGAGTTCAAGAATGGCGTGCTGAAGATCGTCATGCCGAAGTCGCCGGAAATTCAGGAGAAGGAGAAGAAGATCGCGATTCAGTCCAGCTAAACCTGCGATCTTGGCTCCAAGCACGGCGTGCCCTCCCTTGCGAGGACACGCCGCACACTGCGCGCCGTCTGCGAATTCCGCCTCAGCGCAGCTCCACCACATATTCCGCGCCATCCGCCCGGCAGAAACTGATGCGCCATTCAAGCGGCTGGTTCTGCAATCCGTACATGACGCGGTCGAGCTTCAGAAGCGGCGTCCCAGCCGCGACACCGAGCGCTTGGGCCTCCTTCGGCCCGGCGGCGACCGCCGTCAGCTTCTCCCTTCCGCGCGAGACCGTGAGGCCGTAGGCCCGCTGAAAATGATCATAGAGCGTGTTCGGCAGTTCGCGCTCCTCGGCGAGCCCCGGAAACAGCGCTTGCGGAACGACGATCCGGTCGAGCATGAAAGGCTCGCCGTCCTTGGTGCGGATACGCGAGATGCGGAAGACCTTCGCATCGTCGCCAAGCTGGAGCCGGGCGCGCTCGGCAGCTTTGGCGTGCCCCTCGGAAACCCTGGCGCCGCGCGAATCTGGCTCGATCCGCCGCCCCGCCTCGTCGCAAAAATTGAAGAAGCGGAACAACATGTCGGCTGGCGTATGCCGCGCCACATAGGTGCCCTTGCCCTGCTGCCTGACCAGCAGCCGATCGGCGGCCAGAGAGTTCGAGCGCCTTGCGCACCGTCCCCTGCGAAACGCCGAGATCGCGTGCAATGGCGAATTCGTTCGGAATCAGATCGCCCGGCCGCCAGACGCCGGAGCTGATCCGCTCAATCAGGATCTCGCGCGCCTGCGCGTAGAGCGGGCGGCTGTCGACCGGCTTGCCCGCCGTCCTGCTGTCGGGTTCCTCTGCGGCCACCCTGATCCCCGGTTGTCAACCAATCTTCTGTCTTATATAAGATATTGCTTCAAAGCTGAAGAGCCGATCGACCTGGAGGAAGCACGCCCGATGTCCGCTCCCCATTTTCTTGTCCACAGCCCGAAAGACAATGTCGGCGTCGTCGTCGTCGAAGGATTGAAGGCTGGCACTGATATGCTCGGTGTCATCACCGAGAACGACACCACGCTGAACCTGACCGCCAGAAACGACATCCCGATCGGGCACAAGGTGGCCCTAAAGCCGCTCGCCTCGGGCGACACCGTCATCAAATATGGCGAGGATGTCGGCCGCATGACCGGCAATGCTGGCGCAGGCGAGCATGTCCATGTCCACAATCTGAAAACCAAGCGCTGGTGAGGGCTGCCTGATGGCTTCGAAATACGCCAATTACACATTCCAGGGCTATCGCCGCGCCAATGGCCGTGTCGGCGTGCGCAACCATGTCGTGATCCTGCCGGTCGACGATATCTCCAACGCCGCCTGCGAGAGTATCGCCAACAACATCAAGGGCACGATGGCCCTGCCGCATTCCTATGGCCGGCTGCAATTCGGCGCCGATCTCGACCTGCATTTCCGCACCATGATCGGCACCGGCGCCAATCCGAACGTGGCGGCCTGCGTCGTCATCGGGATCGAGCCTGGCTGGACCAAGCGCATCGTCGATGGCATAGCCGAGACCGGCAAGCCGGTTGCGGGCTTCTCCATCGAGCAGAATGGCGACCTGAAGACGATCATGGACGCCTCGCGCAAGACGAAGGAATTCGTGCATTACGCTACCGAACTCCAGCGCGAGGAATGCTCGATCTCCGAGCTGTGGGTCTCGACCAAATGCGGCGAGAGCGACACCACGACGGGTCTCGCGTCCTGCCCGACCGTCGGCAATATGTATGACAAGCTGCTGCCCGAGGGCATTTACGGCGTCTTCGGCGAGACCTCCGAGATCACCGGCGGCGAGCATATCTGCAAGGCCCGCGCCGCAACGCCCGAGGTCGGCGAGCGCTGGTACAAGATGTGGAAGGCCTATCAGGACGAGGTGATCGAGGCCAACAAGGTGGACGACCTTTCAGAGAAGTCAGCCGACCAAGGGCAATATCGAGGGCGGCCTCACCACGATCGAGGAAAAGGCGCTGGGCAATCTGGAGAAGATCGGCCGCGTGAGCCGCTATATCGACATTCTGGAACCAGCCGAGGCGCCGAAATCTGGCCCCGGCCTGTATTACATGGACACCTCCTCCGCCGCGGCCGAATGCGTCACGCTGATGGCGGCTGGCGGCTATGCGGTCCACACCTTCCCGACCGGACAGGGCAATATTGTCGGCAATCCGATCGTGCCGGTGATCAAGATCTCCGCCAATCCGCGCACCGTGCGCACCATGGGCGAGCATGTCGATCTCGATGTCTCCGGCATCGTGCGCCGCGAGATGACCATCGATCAGGCCGGCGACGCGCTGATCGACATGATCCTGCGCACATCGAACGGGCGCAGCACGGCGGCGGAAGCGCTCGGACACCGCGAATTCGTCATGACTAAGCTTTATCGCAGTGCATAAGCGTCAATCCGGTTGACGGCGTTTGCGGGTTTCCGGAATCTGGGCCAAGACAGGCGTAAAGCGGTCAGGCTCGACCAATCCAATGGATACGGAGCCTGAAACAACGTCACCCGGGAGGACAGACCATGATTTTCTCACGCCGAGCCATTCTTGGTGTTGCGGCTGCGGCGGCGCTCATGGGGGCTTTTGGAGCGGCTTGCGCATATCCGGACAAACCGATCGGGTACATCATCCCGTTCAGCCCAGGCGGGGAGTCCGACATCACCGCCAGGCTCCAGCAGCCTTTCTTCAAGAAGATGTTCGGGCAAAATCTGGTTATCTCGTACAAGCCGGGCGGCGGCGGTGCACTCGCTTGGGCAGGGCTCAATCGGCTCAAGGGCGACGGTTATACGATCATGGGCGTGAACCTGCCGCACATCGTGCTCCAGCCGGCCCAGGAAAATGCGGGCTACAAGACCGACGATATCGCCACCGTCTATTGGTTCCACTACACGCCGGACGCCATCGTCGTCAAAGCCGGCAGCCCCTTCAAGACGCTCGCCGACCTGATCAAATATGCGAAGGACCATCCCGGCAAGCTCACCTTCTCTGGCAGCGGCAAGGACACCGCAAATCATCTGGCGCAGGTCCGCTTCGATAAGATGGCGGACATCCAGACCAGCTATGTTCCTTTGAAAGGCACCAGTGCATCGAATACGGCGCTCCTCGTCGGGCAGGTCGATGCGGCCTGGGGCTATACGACGAGCGCGACGGAGATCGGCGCGCAAGCACGCATCCTCGCGGTGGCCACGGAGAGTCGCCACCCGAAATTTCCCGATGCACCGACCTTCAAGGAGCTCGGTTTCGATCTCGTCTCCGGCGCCTATCGCGGCATCGCCGTGCCGAAGAGTACGCCGGCCAGGATTCAGAAGGAGCTTTCCGACATGATCGGCAAGATCAACGCCGATCCCGAATTTCAGAAGCAGATGCAGGATGCCGGCTTCGCCCTGATCGACATTCCGGTCGAGAAGAACGCAGCCTTCATGAAGAAGAAGACGGAAGAATTCATCGCTGCTGCGAAGCAAGGCGGCATTCTAGACTGACGGCTCGCACCGCGTTCAGGCCGCGCCCCGGCTTCGTGTCCATGAGTCCTCCTCCCTAACCCGAGGCAGCTTTCCATGTTGGACATCATCATCAGCGAATTCATGGATACCGCCCCGATCGAGCGGCTCAGGGCGGATTACTCCGTCCATTTGGATGAGGGGCTTTGGAACAAGCGCTCCGAACTGGAGGCGCTAACGGCGGATGCCCTCGCTCTCATCGTGCGCAACCGTACGCGGGTCGATGCGGCGCTGATCGCCAAGGCGCCCCGCCTCGCTGTGGTCGGGCGGCTCGGGGTTGGTCTCGACAATATCGATGTCGAGGCGTGCAAGGCGCGCCGTATCGCCGTCCGTCCGGCGGTCGGCGCCAATGCCGAGGCCGTCGCCGAATATGTGCTTGCGGCCTCGCTGATGCTGTTGCGCTTTGCCGCCTTTTCCGGGACGGCGCGGCTGATGAAGGGCGAGTGGCCGCGCGAGGAAATGGGCGCGGGCCACGAAGGCGCCGGCCGGATGCTCGGCGTCGTCGGCTTCGGCTCGATCGGCCAGCTGACCGCCTCCAAGGCGCAAGCCGTGGGCTTCAAGACGATTGCCATGGATGCGCTTCTGCCGGAGACTCACCCGGCCTGGCGCGAGACCGAGCGCGTCGATCTGCCGGGGCTGCTGGCACGGGCCGACATCGTCACCCTGCACTGCCCGCTGACGGCTCAGACTCGCGGCCTGATCGGGGCTGCCGAGATCGCCGCCATCAAACCGGGTGCGATCCTCATCAACACCGCCCGCGGAGGCATTGTCGAAGAAGCCGCCCTCGCTGCCTCCTTGCGCACGGGACATCTCGGCGGTGCGGCTATCGACGTGTTCGACACCGAACCGATCACTCCGGAGACCGCGGCGCTGTTCGCCGGCCTGCCGAATGTGATCCTCACCCCGCACATGGCCGGGATCACCGTCGAATCCAATGCCCGGATCAGCTCCGTCACTGTCGACAATGTCCTCAAAGTCCTGAAAGAGCGCCAATCATGAGCGGCACCAAACTGCGCCGCGCCGAGCTGACCGATCTGGTCGCCCGCGCGCTGATCGCCTCGAACACCAGCGCCGAAAACGCAGCGGCCGTCGCACGGGCGCTCGTTGCCGCCGAAATCGACGGGCAGAAAGGCCACGGACTTTCCCGCGTCGCGGCCTATGCCGCGCAGGCGCGCTCGGGCAAGGTCGACGGCCATGCCGTGCCGCAGATGAAACGAACCCGCGCCGCAAGCCTGATGATCGACGTCACGCACGGCTTTGCCTATCCAGCCTTCGAGCTGGCGACCGCCGAGCTGGCGAAGATCGCGCGCGAGACCGGCATCGCCGCTGCCGGTTTCACCCGCTCGCATCACGCCGGCGCCCTCGGCCTCGTCGTCGAGAGGATCGCCAAAGCCGGCCTGATCGGGCTGATGGTCACGAACTCGCCACATGCGATGGCGGCCTGGGGCGGGCGGCGCGGCCTGTTCGGCACCAATCCGATCGCCTTCGCCACGCCGCAGCCGGGCCGCGAGCCGCTGATCATCGATCTCGCGCTGTCGGAAGTGGCGCGCGGCAAGATCATGACGGCCGCGCAGAAGGGCGAGCCGATCCCGGAAGGCTGGGCGAAGGACGCGGAGGGCAATCCGACGACCGACGCGGCGGTCGCCCTCAAGGGTACGCTGACTCCGATCGGCGGCGCGAAAGGCGCAGCGCTCGCCCTGATGGTCGAAATCCTCTCTGCCGCGCTGACCGGAGCCAATCTTGCCTTCCAGGCCAGCTCATTCTTCCACGCCGAAGGCGCGCCACCCGGCATCGGCCAGTTCCTCATGGCGATCGATCCGGCGGCTTTCGGCGGCGACGCAGCGGCCGATCGCATCGGTCTCCTCGCCGAGGCGATCGAAGCGGACGAGGCGCGCCTGCCGGGCACGAGGCGCCTGGCTTTACGCGAGGCGGCGGCCAGGGACGGGATCGCAGTTGAACAAAGACTTCTGGCCGATATCAACAAGCTCGCCGATCCCGCCGCCGGCTGATCGCCGGGCTCAGCGATGGCCGATATGCATTTCCTTCCAGGCACGCCGCACGAAGCTCGCCTTATAGTAATGACCGCCGGGATGGCTGCAGAACTCCAGGATCTTGCCTTCGGGGTTTTCGCGCCGCTTGCAGTCGAGCCCTTCGGCCGGCACCCGCTTTTCCGGACCGAAATCACCCTCTTTGGCGAACATCGCAAGGGCATCCATGACGTCCCCCTGCCCGCTATCGGCAATGGCGCGGCCTACGATCGGCACAACCGGATCGCTAATGCCGTGGAAATGGATCAGGCTGACGGGCAGGTTCGGACAACGGGCCGGGATCGGCGCCCAGAACGTGCCGGAGATCGGCGCAAAGCCTGCAAACAGCGTTCCCTCGTTGCAGGCGAGGTTCCAGACCAGCATCGCGCCGGAGGAAAAGCCGGTCATCAGCAGCTTATGCGGGTCGATGCCGTAGCGCGTGGTGATCTCGTCGACGAGAAATCTTGAAATAGATGAACTCCGCCTCACCCGTATTGGCCCGGTGCCGCGGCCGGTTCGGGATCTGCCAGCCTTCGGGAGCGGATTGGGGAGCGACCAGGGCGACGTGAAGCTCATCGGCAAGCTTGATCAGGGATTTGTCGTCCATGATCTGCGCCGCGGTGCCGCGGTAGCCGTGAGCGAAAATGATGGCGCCGATCGGCTCCTTGGCTTTGCCCTCTGGCACATAGATCCGATAGATGCGATCGCCGAGCCTGCAGTCGCTGTCGACCCCGCAAGCCCAGGCCGGCAGGGCCGCGAGGGCGAAAATCAAAGCCGCGATCAGGCGCATGGGCAAGTCTCCGAGCTGTGAGGCGCGGGATTGTGCCCGCAAAGCCTGGCGTCGGGGATCACGCTTTCGTGTTGGCCCCACGATCCGCGCGGCGGCGGCGCACTGTGTTATGGTCGCCCGCAAAAACCTGCCGGATGATGAGGTTTGCCGATGACCATCGATTCTGAGCCCAGCAAGACGGAGCTGGCCATCGCGCGGGAAGCGGCCGAAGCGATCTGGCACGGCTTCGGCCTGCCGGACGAGGCGCTCGCCGGGCTGACGCTGACTGAAGGCAAAGCCGGGCTGCCGTCCTCCTTTGCCGTCGGTGCGGCAGCTCAGGCGAGTATTGCCGTGGCTGCTCTTGCCGCAGCCGAGATCTGGCATCAGCGGACCGGCCGGCGGCAACAGGTCGGCGTCAACATGCGAGACGCCGCGCTCGAATGCACCGCTTATTTCTCCATCGATGGCCGGGTGCCGGAGCTGTGGGACAAATTCTCCGGCCTCTATCGCTGCGGTGGAGCGGCTCATCCGGGCTGGGTCCGCATCCACGCCAATTTCGCCCATCACCGTGAAGGCGCGCTGCGGCTGCTCGGCTTTCCGTCGAGCGATGGCGTCGAGCGCGCCGATGTGGAGAAGGCGCTTGAGCGCTGGCGCGCCGAGGATTTCGAAACCGCCGCCGCCGAAGCCGGATTGGTCGTCGCTGCCGTCAGGTCCTTCGCCGAATGGGACGCTCACCCGCAGGGCCGCGCCGTCGCGGGTCTGCCGCTGATGACCATCGAAAAGATCGGCGACGCCGAGCCTCTCTCATGGCCGTCGCTCGCGGCTGACGCGTCACCGCTGCACGGCCTTCGCGTGCTCGACCTGACACGCATTCTTGCCGGCCCGGTCGCCGGGCGCACGCTCGCCGCCTACGGCGCCGATGTGATGCTGGTGAACTCGCCGAAGCTGCCGAATATCGAGGCGATCGCCGATACCAGCCGGGGCAAGCTGTCGGCGCATATCGATCTGAAGACCGAGGCCGGCAGGGCACAGCTCCGCAAGCTCGCGGAAAGCGCGCATGTCTTCATGCAGGGCTACCGGCCCGGCGGCCTGGCGGCGCTCGGCTTTGCGCCGCAGGACCTGGCACGTATGCGGCCGGGCATCGTCTGCGTCTCGCTGAGCGCCTACGGCCATGAAGGCTCCTGGTCGGGGCGGCGCGGCTTCGACTTGCTCGTACAATCGGCAACCGGCTTCAATCTGGCCGAGGCGGAAGGCTTCGGCACCGCGGCGCCCAAAGCGTTGCCGATGCAGATCCTCGACTATTCGTCGGGATTTCTGATGGCGTTCGGCGCGGCCGCGGCGCTCCTGCGGCAGCAAAGCGAAGGCGGAAGCTGGCATGTGCGCGTGTCGCTGGCGCAGGCCGGACGCTGGCTGCGCGGGCTCGGCCGCCTGACGCCCGATCTCTCGGCACCCAAGCCGAAATTAGATGACCTGGCGCAGGACTATCCTTCCGGCTTCGGCAAGCTGCGCGCCATGCCGCACGCCGCGCAATTCACGGTAACACCGCCGCGATGGCGAAGACCGTCCATGCCGCCCGGCTCGCATCCGCTGGTCTGGCCTGAGGATTAGGGACGCTCACCGGTCAGCTCCTGGATCGCAGCGCGCAATTCTGCAGCATTGGCGGCGATGCGGTCGGCGCCGAGCGTGCGGATGTCGCTGTTGCCATAGCCGCCGACGACCAGCACGACCGGGACCGCCGCCGCCCGCGCGGCGCCAACATCGGCAGCGGAATTGCCGATCATGATCGCGCGTGAGACATCGCCGCCCGCCTCGCGGATCGCCAGCAGAAGCAGCTCGGGATCGGGCTTCTTCTGACGCTCGGGCAGATGGCCGACCGCGGCGTGGACCCATTGGGCCGCATCGAGAGCGTCGAGGATCTCGCGGACGATATCCTCGGTCTTGTTGCTGCAAACGGCGATGCGCGCGCCGCGTTCATAGAAATCCGCCATCGTATCGGCGATCCAGTCGCGCAGACTCGACCGGGTGGCCGGCGCGGCACGATAGCTGGCGAGAAGCCGGGCATAGCTGGCGTCGATCTCGGCAGCGGGAAGCTGCAACTCCTTCAGCGCCAAGGCCTTTTCGAGCAGAGCGCGTAGCCCGCCGCCGACCATCCGCTCGGTTTCGGCGAGGGTGACATGCGCCTTGAGCGGCGCGAGTGCCGCGTTCAAGGCCGCGGCAATATCGGGGGAGGTGTAGGCGAGCGTACCGTCGAGGTCGAAAACGATCGTTGCGGGGCGGTTCATGAGCCTATCTTGTTGGGAGGGAGCTTGGCGCGGCGCTATTCCAGCGCTGCCGCAAGCGATGGGATGGAAGCTGCGTTGGTCACGGCCTCATGATGAAGCATTCTCACGGCGTCGACCAGATCCGATGGCGCGAGCGGCTGATCCACGTTGCGGTACATCGCCGGGCCGAGGAGAGCCGGCAGCGAGTCGACGACGCGCGTCGCGCCGCTGAAGTCCTCGCCGCTCGAATAATGGCTCGGCGTCACCAGCGTCGGAAGACCGGCAGCGGTGGCCGCGCGCAAGCCGTTCTGCGAGTCCTCAATGGCGAGACCGTCATGCGGATGGAGCCCCAGCTCCGCGAGGGTGGTAATGAAAATGTCGGGCGCAGGCTTTTTCGCCGCAACGCTGTTGCCGGCCGCGATCACCTCGAAGGCGGAAGGCCCGTTCGGCCCAAGCGTGCTCCTCAGCAGCGCGTCGACATTGGGGCGGCTCGTCGTCGTGGTGATGGCGAGCCGAATACTGTCGATCAAGGCCCCCTCGATCAACTCGGCGATGCCCGGCCGCAGCTCGACATCGCCCGCGGCGATCATCTCCGCATAGATCGCCGTCTTGCGCCAGTGCAGATCCGCGATCAATGACGGGCCCTTCGAGCCCGTCGTAGCCCGATCGCCGTTCATCTCGATGAAATGAGCAATCCGCTCCTTGCCGCCCGTCACCTTGAGCAACTCGCCATAGAGCGCCTCGCTCCAATGCCAGCCGAGCCCGGCTTCCTCGAAGGCGCGGTTGAAGGCGGCGCGGTGGATCTCCTCGGTCTCAGCCAGGGTCCCGTCGACATCGAAAATAATGGCCTCAAGCATGTCACCCCTTTGTCCTTTCTGTCTCGCTAACCGGCGCCGTTCGGCGCTTTCAGCACGCGGCTCGCCAGAATGTCGGGCGCCTCGATGATCGAGAGCGCCTCGACCGGCACGGCGTTTTCGCTGGCGAAGATACGGTTCGCCTGACGCAGCCGGGCGCGGTCGAGCGCGTTGCGGATCGAGCGGGCGTTGGCGAAGAGCGGCTGCTGCTTGCGGGCGGCGATATAGGCGACCATGGCCTCGCGGGCCGCCTCGCTGAGCCGGTAATTCTGCTTTGCCAGCATGATCTCGGCGATGCGGATCAGCTCGTCGTCCGTGTAATCGGGAAAGTCGATATGATGGGCGATGCGCGAACGGAAGCCGGGATTGGAGCGGAAGAATTTCTCCATCCGGTCGCCGTAGCCGGCAAGGATTACGACGAGATCCTCGCGCTGGTTCTCCATCACCTGCAATAGGATCTCGATCGCCTCCTGGCCGTAATCCCGCTCGTTCTCCTGGCGATAGAGGTAATAGGCCTCGTCGATGAACAGCACACCGCCCATCGCCTTCTTCAGGATCTCCTTCGTCTTCGGCGCGGTGTGGCCGATATACTGACCGACGAGATCATCGCGCGTCACCGAGACGAGATGGCCTTTGCGGATATAGCCGAGCTTGTGCAGAATGTCGGCCATCCGCAGCGCAACAGTGGTCTTGCCGGTGCCGGGATTGCCGGTGAAGCTCATGTGCAGCGTCGGAGATTCCGTCACCAGCCCCATGCGGCGGCGCACGCGGTCGACCAGCAAGAGCGCGGCGATTTCGCGGATGCGGGTCTTCACCGGGGCGAGGCCGACCAGCTCCTCGTCGAGCTTCTGCAAAACATCGGCTAAGCCGGTTTCCGCGAACTCCTGCTTGAGGTCGATGGCGGCCAGCTGCTGAACCGCTGCCTTTTCGCTCTCGGCGGTCGTGATTTCACCTGCCATGATTTATCTCATCGTGTTTCGGCTCAACGGCGTCGCCCCGGCCGTCAGAGCCAGGGCCCAATCGCGTCCGCATCAAGGCATTGCTTGGCAGAGATGCGAGTAGGTCCCTGCTCGGCCTTCGGCCATCCGGGACGACGTCGAGTAGCCGCGCTTTAGTCCTCAATACCGCTCGCCCTCCGGCCGGTTGGTGGCATAGGCGCGCATCGTATAGGCGACATGGCGTCCGCCAAGCTCCTGGCGCTCGATCATGAAGCCGGGCTCCTCCTTTGGCCGCCCGACCAGGAAGGACAGCTTCACCGACTCCCAGCCGTGGCTGGCGTCGAAAGCCGACATGCGGATATACATCCGCTCGCCATAGACCTTGCGGCATTCCGCCAGCTCCATCATCACACCGGCCGCGTCGGCGACATCGAACATCGGCGTTCCCCACATCTCCCAATAGGTGTTACGGGGATGCGGATCGTCCGTGAACTCCAGATTCACGGCCCAGCCATTGTCGATGCAATATTGCACCTGCTTCCTGATTTGCTCGTCCGTGAGGTCGGGCAGGAAGGAAAATGCGCCTTGTGTCAGTCTCATGATCGGCTCCTATTCGGCTGCGGTCGCGGTGGGCACGAAATCCGGTGTGTCGGTCGAGGCGTAGTTGAAGGTGACGTCCTTCCACACATCGAGCGCCTGACGCAGCGGGGCGCACCATTTGGCGGCCTCGTTGAGGATCTCCGGCCCTTCGCTGACGATGTTACGGCCTTCATTGCGGGCGAGGACTATGGCTTCGAGCGCCACGCGATTGGCGGTTGCGCCAGCCGCAATGCCCATCGGATGGCCGATGGTGCCGCCGCCGAACTGCAGGACGACATCCTCACCCAGCAGGTCGAGCAGCTGGTGCATCTGGCCGGCATGAATGCCACCTGAGGCGACCGGCATCATCTTGTTGAGCGAGGCCCAGGGTTGGTCGAAGAAGATGCCGTTCTCCAGCCGCATCGGATTGAAGTCCTCGCGACAGATGTCGTAATAGCCCTTGGTCGTTGCCGGATCGCCTTCCAGCTTGCCGACGACGGTGCCGGCATGGATGTGATCGACGCCTGCCAGCCGCATCCATTTGGCGATGACGCGGAACGACACACCATGCGTCTTCTGCCGCGTATAGGTGCCGTGTCCCGCACGGTGCAGATGCAGGATCATGTCGTTCCTGCGCGCCCATTTCGACATCGACTGGATGGCGGTGTAGCCGATGACCAGGTCGATCATGACGATGCAGGAGCCGAGCTCCTTGGCGAACTCGGCGCGCTCATACATATCTTCCATCGTGCCGGCGGTAACGTTGAGATAGGTGCCCTTGACCTCGCCGCTCGCGGCCTGCGCCTTGTTCACCGCCTCCATGCAATAGAGGAAGCGGTCGCGCCAATGCATGAAGGGCTGCGAGTTGATGTTCTCGTCGTCCTTGGTGAAGTCCAGACCGCCTTTCAGCGCCTCGTAGACGACGCGGCCATAGTTGCGGCCCGAGAGCCCGAGCTTCGGCTTCACCGTCGCGCCGAGCAGCGGGCGGCCGAACTTGTCGAGACGCTCACGTTCGACAACGACGCCGGTCGCCGGACCCTGAAAGGTTTTCACATAGGCGACGGGGAGCCGCATGTCCTCCAGGCGCAGCGCCTTCAACGGCTTGAAGCCGAAGACATTGCCGATGATCGAGGCGGTGAGGTTGGCTATCGAGCCGGGCTCGAACAGGTCGAGGTCGTAGGCGATATAGGCGAAATACTGACCTTCGGCATTCGGTACCGGATCGACGCGATAGGCCTTGGCGCGATATTTGTCGCAGGCCGTCAGCCGGTCCGTCCACACTACGGTCCAAGTCGCCGTGGAGCTTTCGCCGGCAACGGCAGCCGCCGCCTCCACCGGGTCGACGCCCTCCTGCGGCGTGATGCGGAACAGCGCGATGATATCGGTGTCCTTCGGCTCGTAGTCGGGCTGCCAATAACCCATCTTCTTATATTCCAGCACGCCCGCCTTATAGCGGTCCTTGCCGGTCACCTGCTTGGCGCTCATATCCATAGGTCTGTCCTTTCCGGCTTTTAGCCGTCTCAAGATTGTCCGTCTTTGCGAAACTCTGTTGCCGGGCTTGCTAGCCGAAGCGGCGCTTTCTCTCGACCAGCTTCATGATCATCGGCGTCAGGATGAGCTGCATCGCCAGATCGAGCTTGCCGCCCGGGATGACGATGGAATTGGCGCGCGACATGAAGCTGTCGTGCAGCATCGAGATCAGATACGAGAAGTCGATGCCGCGCGGATTGCGGAAGCGGATCACCACCAGCGATTCATCCAGCGTCGGGATCCAGCGGGCGATGAACGGGTTCGAGGTGTCGACCGTCGGCACGCGCTGGAAATTGATGTCGGTCTCGGTGAATTGCGGACAGATATAGTTCACATAGTCCGGCATCCGCCTCAGAATGGTGTCGGTCACGGCCTCGGTCGAATAGCCGCGCGCGGCCTTGTCGCGATGGATCCTCTGGATCCACTCCAGATTGACGACAGGCACGACGCCGATCTTCAGATCGGCATGTTGGGCGATGTTGATCGTATGGGTGACGACGGCGCCGTGCAGCCCTTCATAGAACAGCAGGTCCGTGTCGGCGGGCAGTTCTTCCCACTCGGTGAAGGTGCCGGGCGGCGCGCCGTAAGTTTCAGCCTCTCGCTCGTCATGAACATAGTGGCGCGTCCTGCCGCCGCCGCGCTGGCTATAGTCGCGGAACGTCGCCTCCAGCTCTTCCAACAGATTGGCGTCCAGTCCGAAATGGCTGAAATGGTGATTGCCCTGCTCTCCCGCCGTAGCCATTGCCTCGCGCATTCCGGCGCGGTCGTAGCGATGGAAGGCATCCCCTTCGATCTTCGCTGCCGTAACACCTTCGCGCCGGAAGATCTGCTCGAAAGTGTGCTTCACCGTCGAGGTGCCGGCGCCGGACGATCCGGCAATGGAAATAATCGGG
Source organism: uncultured Alphaproteobacteria bacterium (assembly GCA_963798805.1). Classification (GTDB taxonomy): domain Bacteria; phylum Pseudomonadota; class Alphaproteobacteria; order Rhizobiales; family Rhodomicrobiaceae; genus CAVZCK01. The sequence goes on along the minus strand of CAWCVC010000002.1, from coordinate 794,533 downwards.
TGCTTATCGGACACGGGCGTTTCCTCCGGGCGCCTCAAACGCGCAACAGGCCCCTGCTGCCGAAGAGCGGCGAGCGCTCGAACATGTTGTTGGGGTCGGCCTCGTAGCAGGCGATCCGGTCGACCTCGTTCGCCGAGCCAAAGATCAGCGGCGTGCGCTGATGCGGGCTTTCCGGCGTGATGTCGAGAATGCGGGTCCAGCCGTCGAACGCCTTGCCGCCCGCCTGCTCGATGATGAAAGCGATCGGGCTCGCCTCGTAAATGAGCCGCAAGCGTCCTTTCTGATAGCCCTTGCGGGCGTCGCGCGGATAAAGGAAGACGCCGCCCCGCGCCAGGATGCGGTGGCACTCGGCGACCAGCGAGGCAATCCAGCGCATATTGAAGTCGATGACACGCGGGCCCTCCGTGCCGGCCAGGCAGTCGTCAATATAGGCGCGGATAGAATCGCTCCAATGCCGGTAATTTGAGGCATTGATAGCGAATTCCTTCGAGTCGCGGCTGATGGCGATATTCGCTCCCGTCAGCCTGAATTCGCGGCTCTCCGGATCGAGGGTGAAAAGCTGCGTGCCCGCGCCGACCGTGAGGACGAGGGCACATTGCGGACCGTAAATCACATAGCCCGCAGCGATCTGCGCCGCACCGGCCTGCACGAAGGTCGCCTCGCCCTTAGCCGGCAGCAGCGAGAAGATCGTCCCGACCGAGACATTGGTGTCGATGTTGGACGAGCCGTCGAGCGGGTCGATGGCGACGGCGATCGGCTGATCGGGCGCGACGGTCAGCGGCGCGGGCAGTTCCTCGGAGAGGATCACCGCGACCGGCGCCTCCCGCAGGGCCGCGATAAGCTGATCGTTCGCCCAGAGGTCGAGGTTGGTCTGGGTGTCGCCATCGGCATTACCGCCAAGCGTCGCGCCCAGATGTGCTTCGAGCCGCCCCTTGGCGATCCGTCCCGCGATGATGGCGGTTGCCCGAGCGATAGCGGCGATGGCGGCGGCTGCGGACGCTTTGACGGAATCGTCCTGGCTCCAATCGGTCAGATAGGACCGCAGCGTAATGGGTTCGCCCATGGGCTGCCTCCCTGCAACTAGCGGTTCGACTGAAACATTTGCATCCCCGTGCAGCACTCACATTTGCAAATGTTTCAGTCCTAAGAGCCACTAGCCAAATATATGTTTCTAGTGGGGCTTTTGAATTTGACATTTGAGCGCCAGCCTAGCCGCCACCGGAACTCAAATGTCAAATTCGCTCCACTAGAGGGTCACGCAAACCCGCTTTGCGGCGGGTCCGCCCTCTGTTGTAAAACAGCTTGGCAAATTAACATCATTTAGTAAAATTAAATGTTCTTTGACATTCATAAAGATTTTCTTAGCTTACTCCGATGCGCAATATCACTCTGAAGCAGCTTCGCGTGGTTGCGGCGATCGCCAGGACCGGAAAAGTCTCGGGCGCCGCAGAGGTGCTGAATGTCACTGCACCTGCGGTGACGCTCCAGCTCAGGCAACTCGAGGACAGCCTCGGGCTTGGGTTGTTCGAGCGCTCGCGCGAAGGCATGAAGCCAACCGCGGCCGGCCTCTATCTTCTGGAGACCGCCAAACGTATCGAGGTCGAGCTTGCCTCCTGCGCGGAAGGGCTCGACGCCATGCGCGGGCTGAAAGGCGGCTCCGTCTCCATCGGCGTCGTCAGCACGGCGAAATATTTCGCTCCCGCCGCGCTCGGCGCCTTCAAGCGCACCCATCCCGATCTCGACCTGAAGCTGTTCGTCGGCAATCGAGAGGATACCATCCGCGGCCTTGCGGCGCTGGAATTCGATCTTGTGATCATGGGCCGCCCGCCCGAGGCGCTGGATGTGGAAAGCGCCGCTATCGGCCACCATCCCCATGTGGTCATCGCGCGCCCGGATCACCCGCTGGCGAAGCGGCGCGGTCTCACCTTTGCCGAGCTCGGCGAGGAGATTTTCCTGATGCGCGAGGAGGGCTCGGGCACGCGCATTCTGATGGAGCGGCTCTTTGCCGAGGCCGGGGTGACGCCCCGCATCGGCATGGAGATTTCATCGAACGAGACCATCAAACAGGCGGTGATGGCCGGCCTCGGCATCGCCTTCATCTCGGCCCATACCGCCGCCGCCGAGATCGAGATGAAGCGGCTGATCGTGCTCAATGTCGAGGGCTTGCCGGCCTTGCGGGAATGGCAGATCGTTCGCCACGCGGAGAAGCGGCTGATGCCGGCGGCGGCCGCGCTTTGGGACTTCCTGCGGCAGGAAGGCAAGCATTTCCTGCCGCCGCTATAGACGGCCGAGGCACCGGACGCGGCCTACCGCGCGTGGCTCAGCCCGGTATAGCGGGTGATGAAGTCGGCGATGGCGACAATGTCGTCGAGGTCAAAGAGCGGCAATTCGTGGGTTTCCGTTTCGTGGTCGGAGGCGACCGCGACGACGCCCGGCACGACGCCGGCGAGCGGATCGCCCTGCACCGCCTCGCGGCGTCTCGCCTCGATCTTGGGGTGGTCGTGAGCCTTGAAACCTTCGACCAGAATGAGATCGGAGCCGTCGAGACGCGCAAAGATCTCCTCAAGCGCGGGCTCGGGCTCGTCGCGCAATTCGAGCATGATCGCGGCCCGCCTGGCAGAGACGACCGCCACCTCCCGCGCGCCAGCCTCGCGGAATCTTATACGAGTCGCGCCCCGGCTGGTCGACATCGAAGGCGTGGTGGGCGTGCTTGACCGCAGCGACCTTATAGGCGCGCTCGGTGAACTCCTCGATCAGCCGCGACATGAGCGTGGTCTTGCCGGAGTTCTTCCAGCCGACGACGCCGAAGACAGGCGGTTCCATGGTTCTTGCTCCTCGATCATACTCCAGTCTGGCTGGCAAAGCTGACGACGGCCTTGCGCCGGTGCGATTTGCGAACGGCCATCGCATCGCTTTAAAATAGCCGCGCCTGCGCCGATTTATAAGACAGCCGGACGCACTCCGAACAGGACGAAAGCCGAATGAAAGAGCAGATCAGAGATCCCGCAGTCGATGTAAAACAGGTCAAATGGCGCGAGGACGGCTTCACGCGCGGCCAGCGCGCCATCCCCGAGGAAACCCCCGTCGCACTGACCTATGACGGCTCCAGTTATGCCGTGATGATGGCGACGCCGGCGGATCTTGAGGATTTCGCCATCGGCTTCAGCCTGTTCGAAGGCATCATCGACAAGCCGGACGACATCGACACGCTGGAAATCGTTGACGTGGACGACGGCATCGAGGCGCGGATGTGGCTGAAGCCCCAGGTTAGCCAGCGTCATATCGGCCGGCGGCGCGCCATCGTCGGGCCGACCGGCTGCGGCCTCTGCGGCGTCGAAAGCATCGCCGAGGCGATGAAGCCGCTCAATCACATCGCCAGCCGCGTGGCTTTTCACCCTCGGCAGCTCGTCGCGGCGATGGGCCGGCTGCACAAAGCCCAAGCTCTCAACGCACGCACCCGCGCCGTGCACGCCTCCGCCTTCTGGGACGGCGGCGACGGTCTGATCGCGCGCGAGGATGTCGGCCGGCATAATGCGCTCGACAAGATCCTCGGCGCAGCGGCGCTCTCAGGCCTCGACTGCAGCCACGGCGCCGTCCTGATGACGAGCCGCGTCTCGGTCGAGCTGGTGCAGAAGACCGCCCGGCTCGGCGCGCCGGTCATCGCCGCCGTCTCCGCGCCGACCGCCCTTGCGGTGCGCCTGGCGGAGGAAGCCGGGATCACGCTCGTCGCCGTGCTGCGCGACGACGGCTTCGAGGTCTTCACCTATCCCGAGCGCATTCTGGAGGAGGCCGCGCGCCCGTCCGCTAGCGGAAATGCGACCTAATGCCAGGAAATTACATTCGATTATAACTGCGCAATGACCACAACCGGAGACTGTCTTCTGGGCGCGCCGATGGCCGGCAGCGATCAGGCCCCCCTTCGCAACTGATCACGAATTTTGACGCTCTCACAAACAGTTGACCAGCCCATGGTTGACCTCAGCTTGCTATTGACGGCGATTTCAGAGGCGTGACATCATCCGATTGCATACCGGTTCATGAAACTGGCGTGCATCCTCACCCGGCCTTTCTAAAGGCTCTTTCTTGCAAGTCTTGGTGAGGCGGCATTCAGCCGTTTTTGCTTTTGGGAGGAAGGCGCCATGGAACTCGACGGCGTAGTTTCCTGAAGGCTGGTGGAGGTGCGGCACTTGCCTCGAGCATGGCCGTTCTGGGCTTCGATGAAGACCAGAAGGCGCTCGCTCAGGCTGTTCGCCCCTTCAAGCTTGCCAGGACAACAGAAACACGAAGCTTGTGCATGAAAGGGAAACCATCGTCGACCGTTATTCGACGGGCGCACGTATCAACCACTGGATCACGGCAGCATCGCTCATTCTCCTGGCGCTGAGCGGCTTCGCCCTGTTCCATCCGTCGCTGTTCTTCCTGACCAATCTGTTCGGCGGCGGCCAATCGACCCGCATCATCCATCCCTTCATCGGGGTGGTGCTGGTCATCAGCTTCCTCGGGCTGTTCCTGCGTTTCGTCTGGTTCAATTTTCCTTCGGCAGACGATTTTCGCTGGCTCGGCCGGATCGGAGCGGTGCTCGGCAATAATGAAGAGCGCATCCCGGAAGTCGGCCGCTACAATGCCGGCCAGAAGCTCTACTTCTGGGGCATGATCTTGACGATCATCGCGCTTGTGACCAGCGGGCTGGTGATGTGGGACGTTTATTTCGGGCCCTACTTCACCATCGAGCAAAAGCGCCTGGCGGTGGCTGTACATGCCGTAGCCGCTGTTGCGGCCGTCATTCTCTGGATCGTCCATGCCTATGCGGCGTTCTGGGTGAAGGGCACCGTCCGCGCCATGACGCGCGGCAGCGTCACAGGCGGCTGGGCCTGGCGGCATCACCGCAAATGGCTGCGCAGGAAATTCGGCAAGCAAGTGGCAGCTGAATGAGTGAACAGACGCCCCAATTCGGGGATCTGAGTATCGGAAAGGCCGCGGTGGACGAGTTCGTCCGTCTGCCGCGGCCGGAATTTTTGTTCGGCAAGCGCGCTGAGCGGATGCGCACGCTCGCCGAAGGCCATCCCGCGGCAGCTTTCCTTGGCATGATGCAGAAGGTCTTCGCTGCGCAGGCCAGAGCCTTGTCCGTTTGCAGCCCGGTCGAGACGCCATCCGAAAGTGACATGGCGCTGGCAGGCGAGCACGGCATGCCGCTCCTTGCCACGGAAAGCTGGGTGCCGACCGCGAGCTATCGCGAGGCCCTGCGCTTCATCGCCGGTGCGATCGCGCGGGACGGCCTGCCAAGCGCCGCTACAGATGTGCTCGACGTGCTCGCCAAAGCGACCGACGACCATCTCGATAGCCTGGCCCGTGCATTCCTCACCAAAGCCGTGCCGCCGAATTGGCAGGGCGAGGCGCTGTTCGCCGTCGCCGCGCTGCAGGTCGAATTCGCGCGCATCGCTGCGCTCCTCGACAAGAGCCGGATCAAGCCGCTCGCTGCGACCGGGCTTTGCCCCGTCTGTGGCTCGGCTCCCGTTGCCGGCGTCGTTGTCGCCGACGCCGCCCATGGCCGGCGCTATTTGACCTGTGGGCTTTGTTCGACAAGCTGGCATCATGGGCGGGTCCGCTGTATTAGTTGCGGAGAGGAAAAGACCGTCGCCTATCATGCGATCGAAGGCAGCGACGGCTTTGCCAAATGCGAGACCTGCGACAGTTGCCAGACCTATTCCAAGCTGTTCTATCAAGAAAAAAACATGGCCGTCGAAGCGCTTTGCGACGATCTCGCAACGCTGTCGCTCGACATGATGGTCAGTAACGCCGGATGGAAACGTCACGCTCCAAACCCTTACGTGCCGGTGATCTAGCAGCGACGAGCGGCAAAGACCAACCAGTCGCGGAAGGTTGCGCCAAGCGGCGCGTTCCGCCGTCGATCGATGCCATGTTGAAATGGCCGGCAATCGCGGTGCTTGAGACCGAATATGGCCGCGCGCCGGTTGTCGATGCGCTGCGCGGCGCTGCCGATGCCATACGCGCGGGGCGGCTGACGGCGGGCGAGGCGGCCGTCGCGGAGGCTTGTGCCGCGGAGCTTGCCAGCCGCTCTGCGCCGTCCCAGCGGCGCGTCTTCAACCTCACCGGCACCGTGCTGCACACCAATCTCGGCCGCGCTCTGATTGCGGAAGAGGCAGTCGCTGCGGCGGTCGAGGCCATGCGCTCGCCGACCACGCTCGAATATGAGCTGGCGCAAGGCGAGCGCGGCGAGCGCGACCGCCATATCGAGCGCTGGCTGACCGAGCTGACCGGGGCCGAGGCGGTCTCGGCGGTGAACAACAACGCCGCCGCCGTGTTTCTGGTGCTGGCGGCGCTGGCGCGCGGCAAGGACGTCATCGTCTCGCGCGGCGAGCTGGTCGAGATCGGCGGCTCGTTCCGCATCCCCGACATTATGCGCGAGGCCGGCTGCCGGCTGGTCGAGGTTGGCACCACGAACCGCACCCATCTTGCCGATTATGAGCGCGCCATCGGGGCGGACACCGGCCTGATCATGAAGGTGCATTGCTCCAACTACGCCGTGAAAGGCTTTACCAAGACTGTCGGCATGGAAGAGCTGGCCGCGCTCGGCCGGCAGTGGAGCCTGCCGGTCATCGAGGATCTCGGCTCCGGGACGCTCACCGACCTGCGCCGCTACGGTCTGCCGTACGAGCCGAACGCAGCCGCTTCGATCAAGGCGGGTGCCGATATCGTCACCTTCTCCGGCGACAAGCTGCTGGGCGGTCCGCAGGCCGGTTTCATCGCCGGACGCAAGGATCTCGTCGCCCGCATCGCCAAGCACCCGATGAAACGCGCGCTGCGGCTCGACAAGATCCGGCTTGCGGCCATCGAGGCGACGCTGAAGCTTTACGCCGATCCCGACAAGCTGCGCGAAAAGCTGCCGACCATCCGGCTGCTCGCCCGGCCCGCAGAGGAGATCCGCGCCGCCGCCGAGCGCATTCTGCCGGCCGTGGCGGCGCATCTGCCGGACGGCATCAAAGCCGAGATCGCGCCGTGTCACAGCCAGATCGGCTCCGGCGCCCTGCCCCTCGATCTAATGCCGAGCTTCGCCATCACCTTCGCGACCAAACAGGCGCGCGGCTCCGGCGCCAGGCTGGAAGCCTTCGCTGCAAAGCTCCGCACCCTGCCAATTCCCATCATCGGCCGCATCACCGATGGCCGGCTCTGGCTCGATCTGCGCTGCCTGGAGGGGAAGGACGAGGCGCTTCTGGCCGAACAATTTGCCGCTCTCGCCGTTTAGGAGGCGGCGATGGAACTGTTCCGCCGTTTCCTTTCACAGAAGAAGACCGGACTGCCCGAGGATGCGGGGAAGCGGCTCGACGACGCGCTCGCCGCGCACAAGGCCGGGGACACGGCCGCCGCCTTGCGTATTTGGGTGCCGCTCACCGAAGCCAACGAGCCACGCGCTCTCAATGCCATCGGCGCGCTCTATCTGGACGGCGACGGCGTCAGCCGCAACGAAGCCCATGGTGCTGCGCTCATCGCCCGCGCGGCCGAGGCCGGCCTGGTCTCGGCGATGCGCAATCTCGCCCTGCTATATTACGAGGGCCACGGCGTGCCGCAGGATCATGGCATCGCCGCCGAATGGTACAGCCGCGCCGCCGATCTCGGCGATGCCGAAGCCGCAGACATGGCGAGCTGGATGTTTTTGGTCGGCGGCGGCGTCGGGCAGGATTACGCCAAGGCACTGGCATACGGGCTCCAGGCGGCGGAAGCCGGCCGGGTCGAGGCCATGGCGCGGCTTGGCGACCTCTATCACAACGCGCTCGGCGTCGAGCGCGACCCGGATGCGGCCGCCCGCTGGTGGGGCAAGGCCGCTGCGCTCGGCCACGCCGAAGCCCAGGCCATGTTAGGCGCGGCGCATCTCATGGGCTGCGGCGTCGCGCCCGATCCTGTCACCGCCCTGATGTGGCTCTATCGAGCCCGCGCGAATGGCAGCGAGGTTGCCGCCAGCTTCATTGCTCAGGCCGAAGTGGCGGCAACGCCTGCCCAGCGCGCCGAGGCCGCAAGTCTCGCCTCAGCTGGAGGCATCGGCGCATGATCGTCGGTACCGCCGGCCATATCGACCACGGCAAGACCGCCCTCGTCAAAGCCCTGACCGGCGTCGATGCCGACCGGCTTGCCGAGGAGAAGCGGCGCGGCATCACCATCGATCTCGGCTATGCCTATCATCTGCTGCCGGACGGCTCGGTGCTCGGCTTTGTCGACGTGCCCGGTCACGAGCGCTTCGTCCACAACATGCTCGCCGGCGCGACCGGCATCGATCTCGTGCTTTTGGTGGTCGCCGCCGATGACGGAATAATGCCGCAGACCATCGAGCATTTGCAGATCGTCGATCTGCTCGGCATCGGAACCGGCATCGTAGCGCTGACCAAAGCCGACCTCGCCGACGACGAATTGCGCGCCCGCCGCGTCTCCGAAATCCAGAACTCTAATCGCACCGACGAAGCTCGCCGGTGCACCGGTCCTGCCCGTCTCCAGCCTGACCGGCGAAGGCATCGATGCCCTGCAGGACCTGCTCGCCCTGCACAGCGCCGAGCGCCGTCCCGCGGGCGGCTTCCCGCGCCTCGCCATCGACCGCGCCTTCACTCTGCGCGGCTCGGGGCTCATCGTGACCGGCACGCTGTTTGCCGGCAAGATCAGCGTCGGCGACCGGCTGATGGTCTCTCCCGAGGGATTAGAGGCCCGCGTGCGCGGCCTTCACGCCCAGAACCGGCGGGCCGAGTACGCTACCGCCGGCGACCGCTGTGCGCTGAACCTTGTCGGCCAGCGCCTCGGCAAGGATGAGATCGAGCGCGGCGACTGGGCTCTCGCCTCGGAAATCCACGCTCCGACCTCGGTCGTCGACATCCGGCTCAACCTGCTCGCCAGCGAGAAGAAACCGCTCCGGCACTGGACTTCGGTGCATGTCCACCTCGCCGCCGCCCGTCGCATGGGCCGCGTGGCGCTGCTCGAAGGCGACAACCTGGCGCCGGGCGACAGCGCCTTCGCCCAGATCGTGCTCGATGCGCCGATCGGTGCCCTTGCGCATGACCGGCTGATCCTGCGCGACCAGTCGGCGCAGTCGACCATCGGCGGCGGCCGTGTCGTCGATCCCTTCGCCTCGATCCGCCATCGTCGCCGCCCTGAGCGTCTCGATCGGCTCGCTGCGCTGGCCAATCCCGCCGAGGAGGCCGCCGGCCGGCTACTCGCGCTGGAGCCGGGCGCCATCGAGCGCTTCCCCTTCGCCGTCGCCTATAATCTCAAACCCGAGGAAGCCGGCGCGATCTGGGACCGGCTCGGCGCGGTCGTCTCGGGCCTCTTCGTCTTCAGCAACGAGCGCTGGATCGCCGCGCGGCAGAATCTCATCGCTACGCTTTCCACCCATCACGAGACATCGCCTCACCATCCCGGCCTCCAGGTTGAGCGGCTGCGCAATATGATGGACGTCCGGCTCTCCAAGGAAGCTTTCGCCGAGGTGCTGGCCGCGGAGCGGGAGATCGGCGGCGTCGTCGCCGACGGCCCCTGGCTGCGCCTGCCGGGCCATAAGGTCAGCCTTAGCGCCAAGGATGAGGCGCTCTGGCTGCGCGTCGAAGCGGCGCTTCAGGCCGAGCGCTTCCGCCCGCCGCGCGTGCGTGATCTGGCGCATGCCTTCGACGTCGATGAAAGCGAGCTGCGCAATCTGATGCGCCGCCTCGTCCGCCTCGGCCGGGTCATCGAGGTGGCGCATGACCATTTCTTCCTCCGCGCCGCCGTCGCCGAGATGATCCGGATCGCGGCCGACATCGCCGCAAGCGCTCCCGAGGCGGAAATCACCGCCGCCGCCTTCCGCGACCGTATCGACAACGGCCGCAAGGTTGCTATTCAAATCCTTGAATTTCTTGACAAACAGGGCGTCACAATTCGCCGTGGAGATCGCCGCCGCGTCCGCCAGGATCGATTGACCTATTTCGGCGAAGTGGCATGATCCATATGGAAGAGAAACGTTCCCGGTGGTACGGCTGGCCTTCAAAGCCAGTGGAGGCCGCTTAGAGCGGTCTTTCGTGGGTTCGACTCCCACTCTCTTCCGCCATTGGATCCGCGAAGGGATTTGAGACGATGACCGCCCCGTTTCTCGCCCGGCTCGAAGACGAGGCCGCCGCAGCCGGCAAGCGCGAGCAGGACTATCGCCGCCGGGCTGCCGCCGAGATCGCGCGTCTCGAAGCCGAGCGCGCCTATGCCTATCGCCGCTTCAATGCGCTGCAGGATATGGCGCGTGCCGCCGCGACTTGCGAGACCGCCGACGAGGCCTGCCGCGCACAGCTCACCTATGTGTTCAAGGATATCGGCTGGATCCGAACCTCGCTCGACGATCTCGAGGAGGGCAAGAAAGAGGTGGCTGAGCGGCTGAAGCCTGTGGCCGAGGCGATCTATATGGCGATCAGGACCGAAGGCGCCGCCGACGCCGAAGCCGTCGCGCCGGAGCGGCTCTTTGCCGAGTTCGAAGCCTGGTTCGAGGGCGCGCAGGGCCGGCGTTTCCTCGATGCATACGAGACCTATGTCGACGACTTCATGTTCCCGGACGCCTGATGCTGGCGGATTTCGACCAGTGGATCGCGGAGGAGTTCGGGCGCGGCCCGTTCACCGCACTGATTCTGGTGCTCGAAATCGGTGAACGGACGGTGGAGGCGGTCGCATCGACCTATCTGCATGTGCTCGGCAACGAGATTGACTGGCCGACCATGAAAGGGCTGCTGAGCGGCGCTCCGCATCGATGGAACGCGGCGGCGTTTTTCGCCTCGCGCGACGAGACCGGCGGCCCGGTGCCTGACCGGCTCGCCAAGCTTCGCCTCGCCGATACCGAGGAGCGCGTCCGCGCCGACCGGCTGGAGCTGAATAGAGGTGCGTTCTTCAACAGCGACGGCCGCCGTATGACGGTCGAAGAGGAGGACGCCACCCGGCATTGACCCGCCCTCTTATCGCCGCGAGGCGCGCCAGGCATCGAAGCGCTTCATCTTCTCCGCATTGTCGAAAGCTTCGAATTCGGCCCATTCCTCATTGAGCGCCTCTTCTTCGGCCCGCCTCATCTGCTCTGCCTCGATTTGAGCGAGACAACGTGCCTCGGCATCGGCGATCCGCTCCACCAGTTCCCGCTGTTCAGCGGCTTGGCGCGCTTCACTCATCAGCCGCTCGCGGTCCTCCGCGCTGAGGTGGTCGAGCAGCGCAGCCATCTCAGTCGGCGTGGGCGCGCGCAAATCCGTGGGGACGGAGCCCCAGGCAATGCGATTGCAGACGGACACCAGGCGGCCCAACTCTCGCTCGGCGTGGAGCTTTGCATTGGCCAGGGCGCTCGCCCGCGACTGCAGGCCCTCGATCGTCTTCTGATGTGCGGCAATGATTTCGGCGCTGACAGGCTCGATCCAGATCCGGCTGGCGTCGAACGGCTCACTCATAACTCTCCCCCGATCGTGCATACAGGCGGCCTCAGCGCCCTGCGCACTCATCCTTTAGCAGCATTAAGGCAGGCGGGTGTCAAATTCGATCTCGGAGACCAGCACCGAGCTCATCATCGCCCACCGGCAGCAGCACCTCAAAGCAGGCGCCACCGCCATCGCGCGGAAGGCAGCGCACGCGCCCGCCATGGCGCTCGGCGATCTGCTCGACGAGAGACAGGCCCAACCCGGCGCCGCCCACACTCTCCGGCACGGCTTTCAGCCGATAGAAGGGCTCGAAGATCTTCTCGCGCTCGGCCCCAGGAACGCCTGGGCCGCGATCGCAGACCGAAACGCGCGCGCCGCCGCCGTCCGCAGCGACGGCAACGCTGATCGGCTCGGAGCCGCCATAACGCGCCGCGTTCTCCAGCAGGTTGCGGAACAGCCGCCGCAGCAGCCGCGCGTCACCCTTGATGACAGACGCCGCGCCACCCGCTACGTTCAGCTCGACACAGTAATGCGCACATTCCTCGGCGAGCAGCCCGACAAGATCGACCGGCTCGGGCTTGATGTCGGCCGCCGCGCCCGCTTGCAGCCGGCTGGCCAGCAGGATCTCGCCGACGAGGGCGTCGAGTTCCTCGATGTTGCGTCTCATCTCGGCATAGGCCGGGGCGGCGTCCGCGCCTGTGCCGGCGCGCTCGATGGCCATGCGCAGGCGCGATAGCGGCGAGCGCAATTCGTGCGAGGCATTCGCAAGCAGGGTCTTATGCGCGTTGAGCAGCGCTTCGATGCGGTCGGCGGAGGCGTTGAAGGTCTTGGCGAGCTCGGCGATCTCGTCGCGCCCGGAGACGGGCACGCGCACGGAGAGATCGCCCGCACCGAAAGCGGCGACGCCCTGCTCCAGAAGCTCAAGCCGCCGGGTCAGATGGCGGACGAGCGGATAAGCCGCAATGCCGACGGCGAGCGCGATGCCCGCCATCGCAACGAGCCAGCGCAGATGCCGGAACCAGTCGAGATGCGTCGGCGGCCGGAAGGCGACGAGCCGCCGTCCGTCGTTGAAGGTCAGGCCGAAGAAGCCGCCCCGGTGTCCCCAGAGCCAATGGCGCGAATGGCCGGGCTCGTGGCGCGACACGATGGCCGGCGCGCCGGGGGGCATGTCGCCAGCTTTCGCGATGACGCTGCCGTCCGGCCCCAGCAGCATCAGCCCATACCCGGTCCGCTCGCTCCAGAAATCGAGATCCTGGGCAAGCTCGGCCGGCGCGCGGTCCGCGGGCAGCAGGCGCTCCGCGATCGTCGCCCCCGTCTCAGGCCAGGGGCGCGCCTCATCCTCATCGAAGATCCGCAGAATGGTGGCGGTGAGCGCGGCGAGCAGGGCGAAGACAAAGAGGCTTCCGAGAACCGTGAGATAGATGCGGAGATAGAGCCGGCTCATCAGCTCTGCGCCTTGGCGAAGACATAGCCGACGCCGCGCACGGTGAGAATACGCCGGGGCGCTTTCGGATCGTCCTCAATGGCCGCGCGCAGTCGGGCGATATGGACGTCGATCGAGCGGTCGAGCGAAGGGTCGTAGGGCTGATGATCGGCCCGCACAGCTTCGGCCAGCGTCTCGCGCGAGAGGACGCGCCCTGCCCGCTCGGCCATGGCCAGGAGAAGATCGAACTGGTAGCTGGTGAGGCTCTTCTCTTCGCCGTCGACGCGGACGGAGCGGCTGCCCTGGTCGATCTCCAGCCGGCCAAAGCGGAGAAAATCGCCGGCCGGATGATGGCCGCGCCGCAGCACCACCCGCACCCTGGCCAGCAGCTCGCGCGGCTCGAAGGGCTTGGCGATGTAATCCTCGGCGCCGATTTCGAGTCCGATGACCTTGTCCATCGGATCGCCGCGCGCCGTCAGCATGATCACCGGCAGGCTTTGCAGCGCCGGCTGCGACTTCATCTGCCGGAACAGCTCAAGGCCGTCGGTGTCAGGGAGCATCAGGTCGAGAATGACGAGATCGAAGGCGCGGTGCTTCAGCTCGGTGATGGCCGAGCGGCCGTCCGCCGCATGGGTGATGTCAAGCTGATGGTCGCGCAGATAACCCGCGACCATCGATGCCAACCTGACGTCGTCATCAACCAGAAGAATGGTGGGCATGGCGCTCATGAGCTTTGCCGTCTTCCTTGTCCATGCCCTCTATCATTTCCTTGTCACCAAGGGCTAGGCCCATGGGCGCCTCGATCCGAGGCGCCCACATTGTAATCAGCCCGTCCTCACTTGGGCGCGCTTGGCTCCTGCGGGGCGGCATTGCCGGGCTGCTGAGGCGGGCCATGACGATCCCGAGGTCCCCAATGCGAGAACCGCTCCTGAAAGCGCTGCGCCAGATCGTGGCGCTGCTCCGGCGTCAGTACCTCGGCCGCTTCCGTCATTGCCTGCACCATGCGTTTCGAGGCGCTGTCGAACTTGCTGACCTGCTCGGCCCTCAAGGCTTCAACGGCCGCCGTGTCGATCTTATCGGCCGAGAGCAGCTGGATCAGCTTCTGCCGCATCTCCCATGGGTGAACGCCGAGGCCGGTCACATCATTGGTCGCCGACCTGAAAATCGAGGCGACCTTGTCCTTCTGCTCCTGCGTCGCGTTGATGCGGGTCAGGACTCTGTCGACCCGGTGATCGATCCGCTCAGCCATCCGCCTGGGGTCGAACGGGCCGTGATGATGCCATCCATGCCCGAACATGCCCGGCTCGCCATAGACGTTGTTGATGGCCTGGCCGGCGACGAGGCCGAGGCCGACGAGCAGAGCGCCGAAGGCGATGCGGCGGCCCCAGGCGCGGCGTCTTGCGGGCTGGGTCGGTGTCTGGTTGTTTTCCATTCCTGCTTCACTCATTGGGGGGCTCCATCATTCTTGATGTCGATAGAGAGAAGATGATGCGGCTCTGTTTCCGGAGAACGGCGCCTTTGTAAAGATATGTAAAGCCGCGGAACAGCTTTGGTGGGGGTTGCTCTGGCCACCGCCCTAATTAGTGGTCCGATTCCGGCATTTGCATCCGCTTGCAGCACGCTCGAGAGCAAATGCCGGAATCGGACCACTAGCAGCTTCATGATTCTAGTGGAGCTTTTGAATTTGACATTTGAGCGCGAGCTCGCGGCCGGCAGGACTCAAATGTCAAATTCGCTCCACTACCCGCGATAGAGAAAATTCGGCGGCAGGCCGAGCCGCAGGCAAGCCTCGACCGGAGGGCTGCCTTCGAGCGGTATCCGGTCGGCGATCGCCGCGACCATGCCCAGGAAGGAGCGCTCCCAGCGCCGCAATCCCCAGCTCTCGTCGAGGCCCAGCGTCTGCCGCGCCCAGCGAGGCACGATTTCGACGCCGGCCCGGACCAGCATCCCCTGCAAGGGCCGCGCGGCGAACGGGAGAACGAGGCCGCGCCGCATGATGGTCAGGAACTCGAAGATCACCGGTGACGCTTCGAGCTTCGGCGCCATCCGCGCGAAAAGCGCCTCCATCTCGCCTGCCGATTTCGGCGCGCCCGATGCACCGTAAAGCCGCGCAACCGCCTCGCCCTCAGCGTAATAGCGCGCGATCTCCTCGGGGCTCAGGGGGCGGGCGAAGCGGCGATAAGCCTCAATGAAACCGAAGCTCGCCGTCGCCTGCACCCAGTCGAGGAGTTCGGGGTCCTCGGCGCTGTAAGCCTCGCCGTCCGACGTTGTCCCGGTCACGCTAGCGTGCATCCGGCGCACCCTCGCGATCATCGCCTCGGCCCGGCTTCTCGGCCCGTAGACGGTGATCATGGCGGCAAGCCCGGTGCGTCTCAGACGCCGGCCGGGATCGGTGCGAAAGCTGGTATGCTCCCAGACGCCAGTGCGCACACGCGGCTCGGCCAGCTCGAGAATGACGGCGCCCACGCCGCCGATGAACAGCGTCGCGAGGTTTTTGAACACCTGCCAGCCAACGGAGCTCGGATCGCCGAGCGCCGGCTCGCCTTCCGGTCTGCGGAAATCAACGCGCTCGCCCTCGGCGTACAGAAAGCGCTGCGCTTCTGCGGCGAGCGCCGATCGGACCCAGCCCGAGAGTGGCATGGAAACGAAGGCAGGCATGCACGGGCTCCCCCTTATGCCCCGCACGCCAGAGGCCGGCCGCAGGCTTGACGGGGGTCAAGGCGCAACGCTGTTCCTAGCACATATTTAGCCACGACCCCGTTTGCCCGTGGGAGGCGCTCGCGTGGCTTCGCCCTTGCATCGCCATCAGCAGGGTCCAAATTGAAGGGGCTAAACCGAAAAGGAGATCGGACCATGTCATATTCCTATCATGATGAGGATCATGTGGGTTCGACCAAGCTGGCATCAAATACGATCTGGGGTCGCGGCGTCATCATGCTGCTGTTTATTTTCTGCTTCGGTCTCGGCCAGTCGGTGCTCTATGCGCTGGCGGTTATCCAGTTCGTCTGGATGCTCATCAAGGGCGGACGCAACGAATTCATTGCCGAGTTCGGGCGCTCGCTGGCCATATGGCTCGGCGATGTCGCATGCTTCCTGACGGCGGACAGCGAGGAGAAGCCCTTCCCCTGGAGGTCATGGCCAACGGCATGATCGCCAGAGAGTCGCTTATGCTGGACTGAAAGGCTGACCGGATTGCGAGGTAGAGCGAGGCCCTAAGCCTTGCCGCGCATCCGCGCGATCGCAGCCTCGACGGTCGCCGCAACGCCGAGCAGCGCCCGGTCCCGGCCCCGGGACGACGCCAGCATCAGCCCGACCGGAGCATCCCCTTTGCGCTGGCATGGCAGCGAGATCGCGCAGCCGTCCAGCATGTTGAAGCAGCTCGGATTGCGCAACAGCGTGCGGTTGAGCCGTACATAATCCTCGTCCCGCTCGAAGGCGCTGAAGGGCGGCGGCAGGATCGGCACGGTCGGCATGATGAAGGCATCATACGGCGCGGCGCTGCGGATGAAGCGCGCGACCAGCGCGGCGCGCTTGCTGACCAGATCAACATAGTCCGCGGCCGTAAGGGGCGCGGCCAGCTCGATCCGCGCCCTTACGCGCTGGTCGTATTCGGCTGCGTGCTTTGCCAGGATAGGCCGATGCAGCGCGAGGGCCTCGGCGCCGACAATGCCGCCATGCGGCACGAGCGCCGGGATTTCGGCGAGTTCTCTAAGCGGCGCATCCTCGATCTGAGCGCCGGCATCGCGCAATGTCTTGATCGCCACCTCGAAGGCGCGCGCCACTGCATCCTCCAGCCCATCGAGCACGATGATCTGCGGGATCGCCAGCCGCAGGCGGGAGACGGAGCCGGCGACCGGCGGCTCGGCATTCTCGCCGGCCATGATCGCATCGGCGAGCGCCACGCAGGCAACGCTCTGGCCGAGCGAGCCGATACTGTCGAAGGTGCCCGAGAGCGGGAAGGCGCCCTCGCGGGAAATGCGCGACGCCGTCGGTTTGAAGCCGACGATGCCGCACAACGCCGCCGGAATCCGACAGGAGCCGCCAGTGTCGCTGCCGATGGCGAGCGCCGCCATGCCGTCGGCGACCGAGACCGCCCCGCCTGAGGTCGAGCCACCGGGGATGCGCCCGGTCGCGCGGTCCCAGGGGCTTGCAGGCGTGCCGTAATGCGGATTGATGCCGATGCCGGAAAAGGCGAATTCGGTCATATTGGTGCGGCCGATGAACACCGCGCCGGCAGCGCGCAATCTCGCAATCGGCGGCGCATCCTGCGTGGCCGCCGGGCGATCCGCCAGGATGGTCGACGCCGCCCGCGTCACCTCGCCCGCCACGTCGAACAGGTCCTTGATTGAGACCGGGATGCCGGCAAGCCGGGATGGGACAACGCCATAGCCGCGCATCAGATCGCTGCTGCCGGCCTGATCGAGCGCCTTATCGCGGTCGATGTGGATAAATGCGCGGCTGCCTTCGCCGGCCGGATTGCTGATCGCATCGAGACAGCTCTCGGCAAGGCTTTGCGCGCTGGCCGCGCCGCTATCGAGCTTCTCCGCAAGCTGCGCGACCGTCGCGCCCATCACACTGTTTTCTGTGCTCATTGTGAATCGTCTCGAGAACTCTGCCACCGCCCGCATCGATCGCGAGCCCGAAAGCCTAACACGAGCAAAGCCGGACGGCGCGCAGAATTCATGCTCCTCAGATAGATGTGGTCAACGCAATGTTCGTGCTTTGCCCCTATTTCCATTGCCCTTATGATCGGCCTCGCGATGACACCGACGCTTTGCCGCGATTGCTGCGGGTTCGTCGAGCCGCGCTCCGGCGTCTGCCCGGACTGCGGCGGCGAACGGCTCGTGGCTCATGCCGAGCTTTGCGATCTCACCATCGCGCATGTCGATTGCGATGCTTTCTATGCCTCGATCGAAAAGCGCGACCGGCCGGAGCTGCATGACCGTTGCCTGATCGTCGGTCATGACGGCGGGCGCGGCGTCGTCACCACCGCCTGCTATCTCGCGCGTCGTTTCGGCGTCCGTTCGGCCATGCCGATGTTCAAGGCGCTTCAGCTCTGCCCGCAGGCGATGGTGCTGCCGCCAGACATGGCGAAATACAAGGCGGTCAGCGACCGGATACGGGCGATCTTCCACGCGGCAACGGAAATCATCGAGCCGGTCTCGCTCGACGAGGCTTATCTCGATCTCGGCGATATTGCCGGCACCGGCGCAGGCGGGCCGGCGCTCGCCCTCGCAGAGATCGCGCGGCGCGTCGAAGCCGAGGTCGGCATCACCGTCTCGGTCGGCCTCTCCTGCAACAAGTTCCTGGCCAAGCTCGCCTCGGACATGCAGAAGCCGCGCGGCTTTTCGGTGATCGGCGCCGCCGATGCCAAAGCCGTGCTGGCGCCGCTTCCCGTGCGCAAGATCAACGGCGTCGGCCACGCCATGGCGCGGCGGCTCGAAACCGATGGCATCGAGACGATCGCCCAGCTTCAGAATCTGAGCGAGATGCAGCTCGTCACCCAGTTCGGCAAGTTCGGCCGGCGGCTGGCGCAATTCGCCCAGGGCGAGGACGACAGGCGCGTCACGCCATCGCGGCCCACCAAGAGCATCTCGGCCGAAACTACCTTCCACCGCGACACCGGATCGGCCGCCGAGTTGATCGGCATCGCCGAACGTCTCTGCGACCGCGTCGCCGCCCAGCTTCACCGCCAGGGCTACGGCGGTCGGGTGGTCACACTGAAGCTGAAGACATCGGATTTCCGCCTGCTGACCCGCAGCAAGCGTCTCACCCATGCGACGCAGCGCGCCGATCTCCTCGCGGAGGCGGCCGAATTCCTGATCCGGCGCTACGCCGACGGCGAGACTTTCCGCCTGATCGGCGTCGGCGCCGACGATCTTGCCCCGGCGGCGGAAGCCGATCCGCCGAGCCTGTTCGATATGGCGTAGGGTGGGTCGAGCGCCGCGAAACCCACCATACCGCAACAGCGAGATGGGTTTCACTTCGTTCAACCCATCCTGAAGGCTGCACTGTGCCTGGCCTGCCCTGAGCCGGGCTCCAGCGGCGGCCGTCGCTTAGCGTGGCGGCAGGCGGATGGCGCCGTCGAGACGCACCGAGGCGCCGTTGAAATAGCCGTTCTCGATCAGATGCAGGGCAAGCGCGGCATATTCGGCCGGGTCGCCGAGGCGCTTGGGATAAGGGACCGATGCGCCGAGCGCTTCCTGCACATGCTGGGGCAGGCTCCTGAGCAGCGGCGTCATGAACAAGCCCGGCAGGATCGTGTTGATGCGGATGTTCTCGTTCATCAGGTCGCGCGCGATCGGCAGCGTCATGCCGACCACCCCGCCCTTCGAGGCCGAATAGGCGGCCTGCCCGATCTGGCCGTCCTCGGCGGCAACGCTCGCCGTACAGACGATCGCCCCGCGGTCGCCGCCCTCGGCCGGATCGAGAGTCAGCATACCCGCGGCCGACTTGGCAATGCAACGGAACGTGCCGATGAGGTTGACCTGGATCACGCGCTCGAACGCATCGAGCGGGAAATGCTGGATTGCGCCGGACTCCTTGGCGCGGCTTGCGGTCTTGATGCCGTTAGCGATGCCGGCGCAATTGACGAGCACGCGCTCCTGGCCATGAGCGGCGCGTGCTTTGGCGAAGGCTGCATCGACCTCGGCCTCCAAGCTGACGTTGACTTGGCAGAACGTACCGCCGACGGCGCCGGCAACGCTCTCGCCCTCGCCTTCGTTCAGATCGAAGATCGCAACCTTGACGCCCTTGGCGGCGAGCGCTTCGGCTGTCGCCCTGCCGAGGCCGGAGGCACCTCCGGTGACGATGGCGGAAACCGATGAGTTGAGCTGCATGATGACGTCTCCGGCCGGCCAAGCGAATCCCCTGGGACGCAAGCCCCCTGGCTTGCAAAGCTCAGAGACAGCATTTCCCATCGGATGGCAAGTGCCGGTCGGCTGCCTCAAGGCGCTCGGCGCGTGCCGATCAGTGCTCGCAGCGTAAGTTTATCTACTGCTGCTGTGAGAATCCGGCCTGATAATGCGCGGCAAATCGCATCTTTTTGGAGGAAACTCAGAGGTATAAAGGCCATTGAATTGACAGTGGCAGTACTCTGGGCAGAATGCGAAGCAGCAGTGCAAGGACCGCATTGCGGTGACAGCATGTTCGGCACCTTAGCTTCAAGAAGTGAGGAAACACCGTGAAGACATCAGGGAAAATGCTCGCCGCTGCACTTCTGCTCGCAGCTTCCGCGGTTCCCGCCGCGGCGCTGGAAGGCGGGGATGCGACCAAGGGGGAACAGGTTTTCAGGAAGTGCATGGCCTGCCACCGCATCGGACCGAACGCAAAGAACCTCGTCGGTCCGGTGCTGACCGGCGTCGTCGGGCGGAAGGCTGGCACCTACGAAGGCTATCACTATTCCGAGCTGAATAAGAATGCCGGCGATAACGGCCTCGTATGGACCGAAGACAAGATCTTCGAATATCTCCCTGACCCGTCCGCTTTCCTGAAGAAATTCCTCACCGACGCTGGCAAGCCCGATCTCGCCAAAGGGTCGACCAAGATGACCTTTCACCTGAAGGACGAGCAGGAGCGCAAGGACGTCATCGCCTATCTGAAGACATTCTCGAAATAGCGGAGCGCGCAATGGGTGTCGCCCCGGCCATCGGAGCCGGGGCCCATTGGCATTTCCGCAAATCCTGTCGGTCGGATAGGCGAGTGGACGCCAACCGGCCTGACGGCCGTCAGGGGCGACGTCGGAAACATTGCCGCCGATGCGCGCCTGCGCGCCGACCTACTCCGCCGCCAGCTTCACATATTTGCCCTGGCCGACCGGGCAGCGCGCCCACAGTGCCGAGAGCGCATCGGCGAGCCAGGCGATGTGGTCATCGGTATGCAACGGCGTCGGCGTCAGGCGGATGCGCTCGGTGCCCTTGGCGACGGTCGGATAGTTGATCGGCTGCACATAGATGCCGTAGTCGCGCATGAGCGTGTCGGTCACCGCCTTGCAATGCACCGGATCGCCGACCAGCACCGGCACGATGTGGCTGGGATTGTCCATCACCGGCAGATCGCGCCCCTTCAGCACTGCCTTCAAGGTCCGCGCCCGCTCCTGATGCCTTGCCCGCTCGAGCTGACTTACCTTCAGATGCCGGATCGAGGCCAGCGCCCCCGCGGCGATGGCCGGGGCGAGCGAGGTGGTGAAGATGAAGCCGGAGGCATAGGAGCGGATGGCGTCGCAGCAGGCCTTCGAGGCGGCGATATAGCCGCCCATGACGCCGAAGCCCTTGGCCAGCGTGCCGTTGATGATGTCGATCCGGTCCATCAAACCCTCGCGCTCGGCGATGCCGCCGCCGCGCGGTCCATACAGGCCGACCGCATGCACCTCGTCGAGATAGGTCAGCGCGTTGTACGTCTCGGCCAGATCGCAGATCGCCGCCATCGGGGCGATATGGCCGTCCATCGAATAGACGCTCTCGAAGACGATGATCTTCGGTGTTTCCGCCGGGTATTCTTTCAAGAGCGCTTCCAGATGCTCTGGGTCGTTATGGCGCCAGATGCGCTTCTCGCCGCCGCCATGGCGGATGCCCTGAATCATCGAGGCGTGGTTCTTCTCGTCGGAGAAGATCACGAGGCCGGGGATCAGCTTGACCAGGGTGGAGAGCGTGGCGTCATTCGCCACATAGGCCGAGGTGAACAGCAGCGCCGCTTCCTTGCCATGCAAATCGGCCAGTTCGGCCTCGAGCTCGACATGATAATGGGTAGTGCCGGAAATGTTGCGGGTGCCGCCCGAGCCGGCGCCGACCGCATCGATCGCCTCATGCATGGCGGCGCGCACCTTGGGATTCTGGCTCATGCCGAGATAGTCGTTCGAGCACCACACGGTGACCGGCCGTATGTCGGCTTCCTCGGACTTCACGCCCTTGGCGAAATGCACCGCATTGGGATAGGCGCCGCAGCGGCGCTTGATGTCGGCGAAGACCCGGTATCGGCCTTCGGCATGAAGCTGCCCGATCCGCTCCTCGAAAATCTTCTCGTAGTCCATCATCCCCTCCCTTCGGGCGGTCTGGAACGCTGATGCGCTTGAGGGCTCCTGCTGTTGAAGAGGTGCACACACCCCGGCGTCCCCAGTTAATAACGCTTAACCCCCGATCGGAATTCCGTTTGTTCACGTTTGGTGCCTTTGCCGGTTGGAAAATTCTGCGTGGGAGCAGCTCCGTGCACCGGCGTTAGGGTCAGAAACAAGAGATAGTCGCCGAAAGGGGAGAGAATAGGGCCATCGGCTTCCGCATGAGAAAACTCGGCGGCGGAGCCATCGGTTCCGAGAAAAATCGCGGCATGGCATATAATCCGGCTAAGGACGATATCGCCGTGTGCAGTCCGCTCTCCGGCAAACCATCGAGCGGGAGGCCGGCGCACGTGGCGGCGCCGTCCGGCTCCGCTTTTCGGCTTGCCAAATTTATCCGGCCTGCCAAAGTCGTGATCTTGCGCGAGGCAGCCGCACCCGATATCGCCGGATTTCGGGAGACATCAACGGGAGGGGCAGATGCGGTTCTGGCGGGGACGGGACGGATGAGGCTGCCTGAGAGCTATCCGCTGCGGCGGGCGCTGCACGACGAAGTGCATGCCAGGCCGCCCGTTCCGCTTCGGATTCCTTGCCGGGTCTCCTATCTCGCCCTGCTCTCCGGCCCGGAAAATGCCGAAGCCGAACGCGAGCATGTGAGGGCGCTATGCCTGAGATACGAACGCGCCGCGCCCGCGCTCAACGCCAATCATTTCCAGGCCGATCTCGGTCCGTTCCGGCTGAAATGGGAGCGGCATACCGAGTTCACGCGCTATAAATTCATCGCCAATGGCATGGCAGATGAGCCTTTCAGCAATCCGGCAATCGATCTCGTCCCGGAGGAATGGGTCGCCGGGCTGAAGGGCCAGGTCATCGTCTCGACCAATATCGCCGTGCTGCCCTACACCGATGTACTGGACTACAGTGTCATTTCCCGCCGTGACTTCGCCGGCAATACTCTGATCGGCTCAGCGGTCGGCGAAGGGGCAGCGTTCGCATTGACCGATCTGCAAATTCATGCGGACGGGTCCAGCCGGCTCCTGATCTTCGATACGCATATGACGCAGCGGCAGGCCGGCCGGATGGTGCAGCGGCTTGTCGAGATCGACACCTACCGCATCCTGGCGCTGCTCGCCTTGCCGGTGGCACGCGAGCTGAGCCCGTTCCTGGCCACCAGCGAGCAGGAGCTTGCGGAGATCACGACCTTGATGCAAGGCGGCCCGCGCGACGATCCCAGGCTTCTCGACCGGCTGACCCAGCTCCAGGCCGGCATCGAGAGTCGCTATGCCGATCATCACTACCGCTTCAGCGCCGCCAACGCTTATTACGCGCTGGTGCAGCGCCGGATCGCCGAGCTGCGCGAGGAGCGCTTGCAGGGGCTGCAGACCTTCAGGGAATTCATGGAGCGGCGGCTCGCTCCGGCGATGACCACCTGCCAGACCGTTTCGGACGGCATCGAAACACTATCCGAGCGGGTGGCGCGCTGCACCAATCTGCTCTCGACGCGCGTCGGCATGGTGCGCGAGCAGCAGAACCAAATGCTCCTGGAGACCATGGCCAAACGCGCCGAGCTGCAATTGCGGCTGCAGCAGACCGTCGAGGGACTGTCCGTCGCAGCCATCAGCTATTATGTCGTTGG
Organism: uncultured Alphaproteobacteria bacterium; assembly: GCA_963798805.1. GTDB lineage: Bacteria > Pseudomonadota > Alphaproteobacteria > Rhizobiales > Rhodomicrobiaceae > CAVZCK01. The sequence continues at coordinate 771,023 of CAWCVC010000002.1, read as the reverse complement.
TCTCGTCGGTTACGCCGCCAAGGCGCTCAAAGCCGGCGGAGCGCACATCAATGCCGAACTCGTCATGGGGGTCAGCGTACCCATCATCGTCGCGCTCGTCGCCTTCGGCATTCGCAACATCCGCAAGCATATCGAACGCGACAGCGGCAAGGCTTAGCGGCAGCTTCCGCGCAGCACAGCCGCCGTCTTGCCTCCCGTTACCGCCGGGTTTGCGCCGAGACAGGCTTGCGCATCTGCTGTTGCGATCCCTGGCCGCTTTGCGCCTGCGTTTTGTCGTCCGTCGTCTGACGGCTGCAAAGATCCGATTTCTTTGTGCTGTCGTTCTTGACGCCGCGAACGGCTGTCTTTGCGGGAATCTGGCAAGATGCGAGGCGAAGGCTCACCCGGATGAGCTGGCAATCAGACGCGGCTCCGGTTTGCCCGCCGTGGCTCGCGCAGGCTGAATGGCGTTGGAATAGCGCCCGAAAGCGGAGCGGATTTCGGCTTCGAACGCCCCGAACGACTCCGCCGTGCAGTCCGGCGGGAAGCTTTCGGCCAGCTCGAGGATCTCCCGCGCGCCCGCCGTGCCGGCGCTGCTCTTGATGGCGTGGAGCGCGTCGCGGATCAGCTTCGGGCGGTGCTGACGGACGGCCTGCTTCAGGTTTTCGAGGCTCGAAACGAGATCGCGGTTGAAACTCGCCAGGAAATTGGTCTGAAAGCTGTCTTCACCGAACAGGTTGCGCAGAAAAGCCGTGCGCTGCGTATCGGCCACCCTGTCCGCCAGGCTTGCACCGCTCCGGCGGGGCGGAGCCGGCTCCTGCCGGGCCGGAGCGGACGGCACATGGCCCGCGATGGCGCGGCGAAGCTGCTCGATGGTCACCGGCTTGCCGAGGATCTCCTGCATTCCGGCAGCCAGGCAATTTTCGCGCATCTGGTCCGAAATGTCGGCCGTGAGGCCGATGACCGGGATCTGCGCGGCGGCGCCGAGGCCGGTGCGGTAGGCCTTGCAGACGTCGAGGCCGGTGAGGCCCGGCATGTTGATATCGAGCAAGGCGAGTTCGGGCGCGCCTTCCAGAAGATGATGCAGCGCGTCGTCGCCGGTCTCGGCGAGGATCACCCGGTGGCCGTCAAGCTCGAGCATCCGGCGCGTCACCTCGCGATTGAGGCCGTTGTCGTCGGCTACCAGGATTGTCAGGCTGCGCGTCAGCACTGTCGCGCGCGGGGCGTCCTCTTCAAGGTGCTGCGAGACACGCCAGTGCCAGCGGGCGACGGTGGTGATGAGGCGCGCCGTCTCTGCTTCCCAGAAGGGGCGGGCGATAGCTGTCGCCAGCGGTTCGAGCGCGCTTGCGGCGGCGGCGCCGCGTCCGATCAGGACCAGTGCGGGCGGCTGGTCGCTTTTCAATATGGCGGCGGCAAGAGCACTACGCATATCGGCGGAGATCGCGGAGGGGTCACAGACCACGACAGAAGACGAAAGCGCGCCCTGAGAGCGCGTGACGTTCTCGAGCGCCTCCGGCGTCTCGATAGAGGCAGTGTCGGCGATATCGGGCAGGCGCAACGAGCCTGGCGGACCGATCCACAGCACCGGCGCGGCGCGGACAGCCGGTCCGGTCGCGGCGGCCTGTGCGCTCACCTCGCCTTCCGGGACGACCGGCAAATCCGTCCAGAACAGCGAGCCCTTGCCGGGCGTACTCTCGCAGGAGAGCGTTCCCCCGAGCAATTCGGTCAGCGATTTGCACACGGACAGGCCGAGCCCGACGCCGGACTCGTCCGAGACATTGTGCTCCTGCGCGCGGACGAAACGCTCGAAGATGCGGGATCGTGCCTCCGGTGGAATGCCGCTTCCTGTATCCCGCACGGCCACTCTGATCCTCTGCTTCCCTTCCCGGCCGGCAAAGCCGATCTCCAGCGAAACCGAGCCTTGCGCAGTATATTTGACGGCGTTGGTCACCAGATTGAGGATGATCGTCTGAATGTGGTCGGGATCCGAGCGCATCGCGGCGGGCAGACCCGAGGTGAAGCGGATGCGGAAATCGAGTCCCTTCTGCCTCGCCAGCGGCTCGATGATGGCCCGTACCTCGTAGAGGATCTCCAGAAGATCGAAGGAGCGGTCGCGCCGCTCGACAGTGCCGCTCTCGATCCGCTGGAATTTGAGGATGGTGTCGACCATTCTGAGCAGACGGCCGGCGGCCAGCTCGGTCGATACCGCGGTGAAGCGTTCCTGAGTGCTGGAGGCGGTCAGCTTCGAGATCTGCGCAAGACCCAGAATGGCATTGAGCGGCGTACGCAGCTCATGGCTCATCATCGACAGGAATTCGGTCTTCGCCCGGCTGGCGGCTTCCGCCTCGCTCATGGCGCTGCGAAGGTTGCGGATCAGCTTGGCGACGTAGAACGGGATCGCCAGGATGGCGAGGCCGAGCCCCGCCGCGAACTGCCATGCCTCCTGCCAATAGGGAGTCACCGCGACCATCACCCCGAAGCCGGTGAGATTGGCGATGATCGCGGCGTACATATAGGGAAGGCCGAAGCGGAAGCCGTTGCCGAGCGTCACCCAGAGATAGATGGGGAAGAAGATCGCCGCCGATTTCTCGCCGAAGGCGAGCAGCAGGCTCAGCGCCATGGCGTCGGCGATGATCGATGAGGCGCGCCTTTCGACGCGGCGCTGCGGCCGGATGGCGAGATGGACGAGAAAGCCGAGCCCCGAGATCCAGGCGGAGGCGATCAGAAGCACGAGGATAAGCGCCGGCCGGCCGGCGAGGCCCTGGAACAGGAAGCAAAAAGCCGCGTAGCCCGTAATCACCAGACCGACCGCAAAGCGGATCATCATCTGGTCGAACTCCAGGGGTTCGGCCGCACGCGCGCGGCGCAATCCCTGGGCGGCGGCGCGCAGATAAGGCAGTGCCGCTACCGGCACGCGCATCGACGGCGGTGCGGCAAGGCGCACGGTCAGACGCCTCCAGACTGATCCAGCTTCTCAGCACCGTTCATCCGGGGCGCATCGCCATCGGCGTGAACCTCACCTGGGCCGACGATCACGCTTTTCGGCAGCCATATGCGCACGGTCGTGCCGATACCCGTTTCGCTTTCGACGTCGAGCCGTCCCCCGAGAAGCGTCATGAAACCGATCGAGATCGGCAGGCCGAGACCGGTCCCGGTATGGCCGTCGCTAACGAAGGCCGAGCTGGACACGCGGCCGAATTCGGTGACGGCCAGCGACAGCTCCTCCTTGCTCATGCCGATGCCGTTGTCCTTCACCGTGACAACGAGCCCGTCGGCCTCATCACAGGCGGCAGAAATCTGGATCAGCCCTTTAGCCGTTGCCTTATTGGCGTTGGTAACGATATTCAGGAACACCTGGTTGAGCTTCTGCCGGTCCGAATGAAGCACGAGGTCCGGCACATCCTGGATTTGCAGCCAGTTGCCACGCGCCGTGACCTGATGCTTGGCGAGATTGCGGATTTCATTGAAACAGTCCTTGAGCGAGAAGCGGCTGAGCTTGATGCTGTGCCGCTGCGCTTCGATTTGCGAGAAATCGAGGATCTCGTTGATGATGGCGAGCAGCAGGCTCGCACTCGACTGAATATCGTAGATGTAGCTTTTATACCTCTCGTTTCCGATCGGACCATGAAGCTCGTTGCACATGATGTCGGTGAAACCGATGATCGCATTGAGCGGCGTGCGGATTTCGTGCGTCATGTTCGACAGGAAGGCGCTTTTGGCGCGATTGGCCGCCTCCGCCTCCTCCTTGGCCTTGCGCAATGAACGCTCGGTGTCCTTGAGCCGCGAAATCTCGATGCCCGAATAGACGACCAGAGTCTCCTGATCGTCTTCGCTGACCGCTTTCGGCGCGATCAGGAAAACATGCTCGCGGCCGTCCTGGCCGACGAGAGCAACCTCCTTCGCCTGCAACCCCCCGTCGGCGCCGCTGCCCGGCTCGGCCGCCGCAACCTTATCGGCGAGGAGTTGCATGCCGCGCCGGCTCTCGCCGCTCTTCAGGCCGAGAAAATCGACGCAATATTGGTTGGCGAAGACGCATTCGCCGGCGGCATTCACCGCGAAAACGGGCACCGGGACGCTATCGATGATGCTGTTGAACCGGTTCTCGGTCCGCTTCGACTTGTCGCGCGTCTCGAGCAACTGGCTCCTGAGCGAGAGGCTCTGCGTCTTCAGCTGCTTCTGGTGCAGGCTCAGCTTCAGAAGGTTGCGGGTGCGCGCCTGGAACTCGAATGGGTCGAATGGCACCATGAGGAAGTCGGTCGCGCCGGCCTGAAGCGCTTTATAGCGATTATCCGTCTCATTATGGCTCGAGACGACGATGACCGGCAGGTCTTCGAATTCGGGCGAGCGGCGCAGCGCTTCGAGGAACTCGACGGCATTCATGCCCGGCATGTTGAAATCGGTGATGACGAGATCGGGCGCGAACTGGGCGAAACCTTTGAGCGCCGTCAGCGCCGAGGCAAAGGTGTCGACACGCCGAACGCCAGGCAGCCGGCGGGCAAGATGTTCCAGAAAGGTCCGGTTGCTCTCCAGATCGTCGATGATGGCAATCGATGAGCCAAACGAAAAGCTTTTAAGTTCTTCGTTCAATATATCGCTGGATCTTCCTTTCGCTAACAACTGGATCGGCATTGCGCTGACAAAAAAGCCCTCTGGTAGCCTCAGGGTTTATAATAAGCTTTCTTCACTCTCGCAAAACCATACACTGTTCTTAGAGAAATTTACGTGAAACGGCGGATTGGCGTTCGAAGCAAAATCAATTCAAATTTTAGGCAGTTCTGGCCGCTGCGCGGGCCGAAGGCGGGGTCATGCCGCCCGCAGATATGCATCTCCTGATTGCGTGTATGCGATTTAACTACTACTTAAGATTGTAGTCTGAACTCATTGCGAGGACCCGATGCTCATTTCGGTCGATGGCAGCCGATACACCTGGCCCTTAGAGAGACAAATAGACGATCAAGCCAACACCCTCGTCCCGGAAGCTGTCTGGGGCAACACCGCCGCCACCAGGCTCCTCTCCTTCCTGGGCGGACTCGAACTCTTCGAACTCGAACTCGAATACGACATCGATCTGGCCGCCATCTGGTGCTTCCAGCAGCACCATGCCGGCGTCAGCTTCGCACCGCGGCTTCTCAAGGACATCCGTAAGGTCCAGCGCGCGCTTCAGGATTTTCACCGGGACGAGCCGGCTGATGCGGCCAAGGCCGCGAAGTTCCTGATCTGGGCCTCCGATCTCGACGGCATCTTCAATCTCGGAGGCGATCTTCGCTATTTCGAGCAGCTTGTGAGGCTCGGTGATCACGACCGCCTCAGAGCCTATGCGCTGAGCTGCGTCGACGTCTGTTTCACCAATTACAGCGCCCTAAACACGCCGATGATCGTCGGCGCGCTGGTGGCCGGCGATGCGCTCGGCGGCGGCTTCGAATCGGCGCTCTCCTGCGACTTCATGATCGCCGAGGAACAGGCCAAATTCGGACTGCCGGAAATGCTTTACGGGTTGTTTCCCGGCATGGGCGCCTATTCCTTTCTTATGCGCCGGCTTGGCCAGGCGCGGGCCGAAACAATGATTCTGCAGGGTCAGCTCTATAATACGAAGGAGATCAAGGAGCTGGGGCTGATCGAGACCATCGTCGCGCGCGGCAGCGGGCGCGGGGAGATGAACAGCCACCTGCAGCGGCTGCTGCGCCGCTTCAACGCCGCGCGCGCCGTCTATAACGCGCGGCGGCGCGCCTTCCCGATCAGCTTTCAGGAGATGGCCGACATCGTCGAGGAATGGGTCTCCGTCGCCATGCGGCTGACCGATAACGACCTCCGCAAGATGAACCGGCTTGCCGCGGCGCAGAAACGCCTACGCGCGCCGGCGCCGGGCGGCCAGGAGGCTCAGGGCGCCTGAAGCCGGCGCACGGCGAGCCTTGAGCGACGTCAGAGCGACATCGGGATACGGTCGAGCGGGATCAGATGATAGATGATGGTCACGTAAACCGCGGCGAAAATGATCGCTGCGAGGATGGTCGCGGCGAAAGCCTTCCACCACAGACGCGGCGCGATCGGGGCGCTCTCCGCATGCCCTGGCTCGATCAGATCGCTATCCGGCTGTGTCTGCACGCCGAAGGGCAGCATGACGAAGAACGCCAGCCACCAGCAGATGAAATAGATCGCTATGGAAATGGGCAAGCTCATTGCGCGCTCCCCCTCAGGCCTGTTCGAGTTCGATCAGCGTGCCGCAGAAATCCTTCGGATGCAGGAACAGCACGGGTTTGCCATGAGCGCCGATCTTCGGCTGGCCGTCGCCGAGGATGCGCGCACCCTTTTCCGTCAGCGACCGCGCGGCGGCGGCGATGTCATCGACCTCATAGCAGAGATGATGGATGCCGCCGCCCTGATTGCGCTCGAGAAATTTGGCAATCGGCGAATCCGCTCCGAGCGGCTCGATCAGCTCGATCTTGGTATTCGGCAGCTCGATGAAAATCGTGGTGACGCCATGCTCCGGCTGCGGCACCGCCTCGGAAAGCCGCGCGCCGAGGGTGCTGCGATAGATGTCCGCGGCTGTCTCCAGATCCGGCACGGCAATGGCGACGTGGTTCAAACGTCCGATCAAACGCGAGCCTCCGCTCGTCTAAATAATTCCGAGCCGCTAGTGGTTCAATTCTAACACTCGCATCCCGCCCGCTGCGAGCACTCTTGGGAGTGTTGGAATTAAAGAACCACTAGCCACCTTATAAGCCTCGTGGAGCTTTTGAATTTGACATTTGAGTACGAACTCGCGGCGGGCGGGTCTCAAATGTCAAATTCGCTCCACGAGTTAAATCACAGAAAGCAGCACGCTGCATATGGGCTTCTTGCCCCATGCGGCGTTGACGGCGGCGCGGACGGATTTGCGCACCGCCTCGCTGACCAGCTCGGCGCTCTTGCGCCGCGGGCGGGGAATGCTTTCAATCGCTCCGATCGCCGCCCGCTCGGCAATCTCGCGAAAACTTTCGCCATAGGCGTCGAGCTGCGGCACGCCGGTCAGCGAAACGCGTGGATCGGCGGCCAGCTCGCCCGACCGGGTCATGACGATGCTGACGACGACGCTGCCGACATAGCTGAGCTTGCGCCGCTCGCGGATCGAATTGTCGTCGCCGGGGATGAGGATCTGGCCGTCCCGATAGATCCGACCGACCGGCGCGTCGTCGACGATCTCCGCCTCTCCGGGAAGGAGACGCACCATGCTGCCGTTGCGCACCGGCGTGACGGCGGCAATGCCATGATCCCGCGCGAAACGGGCGTGGGCGTCGAGATGGCGCGCCTCGCCATGCATAGGGATGAGCGCTTTCGGGCGCACCCATTCGTAAAGCCGCTCGACCTGGCCCTGGCGGGGATGTCCGGAGGCGTGGATCGGCCCGTCCGGCCACTCGGTGATCACCTCGACACCCATATCAGCGAGCTTGTTTTCGATGCGGATCACGGCGCTCTCATTGCCCGGGATCGTCCGCGCCGAGAAGATCACCATATCGCCCCGATCCAGCGAAACCTGCGGATGCTGGCCGTCGGCGATGCGGGCGAGCGCGGCGCGGCTCTCGCCCTGGCTGCCGGTCAGGAGGGCGACAACCGTTTCCGGCGGCAGATGGCCGTAATCCTCCTCGCCCAGCGTTTTCAGATGCTCCGGCCAGAGGCCGGTCTCGCGGGCGAGGTCGATGATGCGCAGCATCGACCGGCCGACCAGAACCAGATGGCGGCCAGCGGCGTCGGCGGCGCGCGCAACGTTCACCAGCCGCCCGACGCTGGAGGCAAAGCTGGTGATCGCCACGCGACCCCGCGCCTGCCTGATGATCCCCGCAAGCGTCGCCGCCACGTCACTTTCGGAGGCCGTCTCGCCGGCGCTCATAATGTTCGTGCTGTCGCAGATCAGTACATCGACGCCTTCATCGCCGAGCCGGCGGAGCTTCGCCTCGTCGGTCGGCGCGCCGACGCCCGGATGGTCGTCGAGCTTCCAGTCGGCGGAATGCAGCACCGTACCGAGCGGCGTGCGGATGGCGACGGCGCTGGTCTCAGGGATCGAATGCGCCATGTTGATCAGCTCGACATCGAACCGACCGATATTGAAGCGCGCGCCGAGGAGCACCTCGTTGAGCGGCACCTCGTTGCGCCACGGGGTCTCCTGCAGCTTGTCCTTCAGCATCGCCATGGTGAAGCGCGTACCGTAAACCGGCACGGCCAGGCGCGGCCACAGCTCCGGCACCGCGCCGAAATGGTCCTCATGCGAATGGGTGAGCAGGATGCCGGCAAGATTGGCCCGCTCCTCCTCGATGAAGCGCAGATCGGGCAGGACGACATCGACGCCGGGCTCGCGGTCGTCTGGGAAAGTGACGCCGAGATCGACCATTAGCCATTTGCGGTCGCGCGCCGGGCCGAGACCGTAGAGATAGACGTTCATGCCGATCTCGCCCACCCCTCCGAGGGGCAGGAAGACCAGCTCGTTCTCGTCGGTGCGCCGGCCCATGGCGTGTCAGGCTCCGGCGCCGATGGCGACATCGCCGGCCGTGATCCGGCGCTCCTCGCCGCTGTCGAGCGCGAGGCGCAGCGCGCCGGCCTCGTCGATGCCAAGGAATTTGCCGCTAAGGAGATCGTCGCCGAGCCGGACGGAGATCGGGCCGCCGAGCGGCTGGGCGCGCTCCAGCCAGGCGGCGCGGATGGCCTCGAATGCCTGTCCGTCGCGCCAGCGGGCGATCCATTCGGCGGTCGTCCAGGCGAGAGCGGCGAGGGCCTGAGCAGGGCTGACGACGATGCCTGCGTCGCCAAGCGAGGCGACGCTGCGCCCGAGATCCGTCGGGGCGTCTGAAAGATTGAGCCCGGTGCCGATGACGATCGCGGGCGGCTCGCTCGGCCGGCCGCTCGAACTTTCGAGGAGAATGCCTCCGAGCTTGGCGCTGCCTACGAGAATGTCGTTCGGCCATTTCAGCCGCAGGTCGAGCTGGGCCGCAGAGCTCGCCGCGAGGCTGGCGACGGCGTCATGGGCGGCGATGCCGGCGAGCAGCGAGAGATGCAGCGCGATCGCCAGCGGCACGGGTGGGCGGATCAGCAGGCTGGCATAGAGATTTCCGGCTGGCGAGGTCCAGGGCCGGCCGGCGCGTCCGCGGCCGGCGCCCTGCGATGCAGCCCAGACCCAAAGGCCGCCTGCCTCGCCCTTGCCGGCGAGGCGCAGCGCTTCGGCGTTGGTCGAATTGAGCGTTTCGTAGAAGGCGAGCCTGTAGCCGCTCGGCAGATCCATGCCCTCATGCCGCATCAGCCCGGCGCCTTCAGAACAGCGATCTCGCCGCGGCCTCGGCAGCGGTGACGAGGAAATTCAGCGGAATGAACAGGAACAGCGTGATGATGCCCATGACGGCGAGCACAAAGCGGAGCTTCCCCGTCATCGGCTCGAAATCGGCCGCCGGTTCCTGGAAATACATCTTGGCGATGATGGCGAGATAGTAGAAGGCGCTGATCACCGAGGTGACGACACCGACCACGGCGAGCCAGATGAGGCCGGCGTCGATTGCCGCGAGGAAGACGTAGAATTTGGCGAAGAAGCCAGCGAGCGGCGGGATGCCGGCCATCGAGAACAGCAGCATGGCGAGCATGAAGGCCAGCATCGGCTTGCGCCGATAAAGACCCGACAGCTCGGCGATATCCTCAACATGGCCGTCAGCGCGCCGCATGGCCAGGATGCAGGCAAAGCTGCCCAGGGTCATGACAACATAGATTGCCAGATAAATCAGCACGCCCTGGATGCCCGCCTGCGTGCCGGCCGCAAGACCGATGAGGGCGTAGCCGACATGGCCGATCGAGGAGTAGGCCATCAGCCGCTTGATATTGGTCTGACCGATGGCGGCGAAGGCGCCGAGCGCCATGGAGGCGACCGAGATGGCGATGACGATCTGTTTCCAGTCGGCCGAGACCGCCGGAAATCCCTGCTCAACCAGTCGGATCAGCATGGCGAAGGCTGCAACCTTCGGCCCGGCGGCAAGGAAGGCGGTGACCGGCGTCGGCGCACCCTGATAGACGTCCGGCGTCCACATATGGAAGGGCACGGCCGACAGCTTGAATGCGATGCCGGTCAGGATGAAGACCATGCCGAAGACGAGGCCGACCGAACGCCCCGTCCCCTGCAAGACAGTGGCGATGCCGGTGAAGGACATGGTGCCGGTGAAGCCGTAGACCAGCGAACAGCCGTAAAGCAGAAGGCCCGAGGACAGCGCGCCGAGGACGAAATATTTGAGACCCGCTTCCGCCGAGAACACCGATTCCCGCCGGAACGCCGCCAGCACGTAAAGCGCCAGGCTTTGCAGCTCCAATGCCAGATAGAGCGAGATCAGGTTGTTGGCCGAGGTCATCAGCAGCATGCCGAGGCTCGACAGCAGCAGCAGCACCGGAAACTCGAATTTGAGGATCTTGGCGTCGCGCAGATAGTCGAAGGCGAGGATCATGGCGAAGATGGAGCCGCCGATGATCAGGAGCTTCATAAAGCGGGCGAAATCGTCGACGACCACGGCGCCGCCGAAAAGCTGCGCGGCGCCCGGCTCCTGCGAGGCGACGAGCCCGCCGGTGACGATGAGGATGATGACGGCGAGCCAGCCCGGCGCTTCGGTTTCGCGGTCGCCGCTGAAGACGCCGTACATGAGCAGCAGCATGGCAGCGACGGCCAGGAAGATTTCCGGGAAGATGGGCGCGTAATCCTGAAAGGCGGGAAGCGGCATCACTTTACCTCCGCAGCGGCAAAGCGCGCGGCGCGTGCGGTCTGCAGGCTCTTATTATAGTCCGCCATCAGCTTTTCGACCGAGGCCGTCGTCACCTGCATCAGCGGCTTGGGATAGACGCCGAACAGGATGGTGAGCGCGACCAGCGGCGCCAGCACGGCGATCTCGCGCGGCGTCAGATCGAGGATCCCCGCAAGGCTCGGCTTCTCAAGCTTGCCGAAGATGACGCGGCGGTAGAGCCAGAGCGCATAGGCCGCCGACAGAATGACGCCGGAGGTCGCCAGGAAAGCGACCCAGGTGTTGGTGCGGAAGGCGCCAAGCAGCGACAGGAACTCGCCAACGAAGCCGCTCGTCCCCGGCAGGCCGACATTGGCAAGCGTGAAGACCATGAAGCAGAAGGCATAGAACGGCATCCGGTCGGCAAGGCCGCCATAGGCCGAAATCTCGCGCGTATGCATCCGGTCGTAAATGACGCCGACGCAGAGGAACAGCGCAGCGGAAACGATGCCGTGGCTGAGCATCTGGAAGATGCCGCCCTGGATGCCCTGGATCGTCAGGGTGAAGACGCCCATGGTGACGAAGCCCATATGGGCGACCGACGAATAGGCGATCAGCTTCTTCACGTCCTCCTGGGCGAAGGCGACCATCGAGGTGTAGATGATGGCGACGATGCTCAGCGTGAAGATGAATGGCGCGAGATCCGCCGAGGCAAGCGGGAACATCGGGATCGAGAAGCGCAGGAACCCGTAGCCGCCCATCTTCAGGAGCACGCCGGCCAGGATCACCGAGCCCGCCGTCGGCGCCTCGACATGCGCATCTGGTAGCCAGGTATGGACTGGCCACATCGGCATCTTCACCGCGAAGGAGGCGAAGAAGGCGATCCACAGCCAAGTCTGCATATTGGGCGGGAAGTGATAGGCGAGCAGCACCGGGATGTCGGTCGTGCCGGCCTGCCGGTACATCGCCATGATGGCGAGCAGCATCAGCACCGAGCCGAGCAGCGTGTAGAGGAAGAATTTGAAGCTGGCATAGACGCGCCGCTTGCCGCCCCAGACGCCGATGATGATGAACATCGGGATCAGGCCGCCTTCGAAGAACAGGTAGAAGACGACGAGATCGAGCGCGCAGAACACGCCGATCATCAGGGTCTCGAGTGCCAAGAAGGCGATCATATATTCCTTGACGCTCACCTCGATCGACCGCCAGCTCGCCAGAATGCAGAGCGGCATCAGGAATGTCGTCAGGATGATGAACAGCATCGAGATGCCGTCGACGCCGACATAATAGGTGATGCCGCCGCCGATCCAGTCATGCTTCTCGACGAATTGGAAGGCTGCCGTGGACAGATCGAAATCGCGCCAGATCAGCAGCGAGACGAAGAAATTGACCAGAGTCGTCCACAGCGCGATATAGCGGGCATTGCGCTTGGAGGCGTCATCGTCGCCGCCCAGCAGTACAATGAACAGGGCGCCGACGAGCGGCAGGAAGATCACAGTGGAGAGGATCGGCCAGTTCGCCATGGCTTAAAATCCTCTCCAGAACTGCGCCCAATAAAGATAGGCGAAATAGCTGATGATCAGCGCGATGCCGATCAGCATCACGAAGGCGTAGTGATAGATGTAGCCTGTCTGCAGCCGGACCACGCGGTTGGTGATATCGATGACCCGCGCGGACACGCCGTCGGGGCCGAGCCCGTCGATGATCGCGCCGTCGCCGGTCTTCCAGAGCTGGCGCGCCAGCCATTTGAACGGCCGGACGAAGACCCAGTCATAGAGCTCGTCGAAATACCATTTGTGGTAGAGGAAGGCGTGGATCGGCCCGAACAGGCGGATCGCAACCGCCGGCGTCGAAGGCACGGCGATATAGGAGAACCAGGCGACGAGAAAGCCTCCGGCCATCATCGCCGTCGGAAGCCAGGCAATCCATTCCGGCCCGGATGGCGCCTCCGAAGCGGGTGATGCGGTGGCCGTGGGCGCCGCGTGGAGAGCGTTGCGCCAGAACGCCGAAGTCTGCTCGCCGATGAAAAAGTCCTTGCCCAGATAGCCTGCAATCAGGGCGCCGGTCGCGAGCACGGCGAGCGGTATGAGCATGACGAGCGGCGACTCATGCACGTGCTTGGCGGTTTCCCCGTCATGGCGCGGCTCACCGAAAAAGGCCATGAAGATCAGCCGCCAGGAATAGAAGCTCGTCAGAAAAGCCGCGACGACCAGCAGGATATAGGCGTAATGGGCGATCGGCCCGTGAGCGCCATGGGACGCCTCGATGATCGCATCCTTCGAGAAGAAGCCAGCGGTGAGCGGAAAGCCGGTCAGCGCCAGCGTGCCCACGACCATCATGAAGAACGTGACGGGAATGCCTTTGCGCAGGCCGCCCATATTGCGAAGGTCCTGCTCGTCATGCATGGCATGGATGACTGAGCCAGCGCCAAGGAACAGGAGCGCCTTGAAGAAGGCATGCGTGAACAGGTGGAAAATGCCGGCCGAATAGGCGCCGACGCCGAGGCCGACGAACATATAGCCGAGCTGAGAGCAGGTCGAATAGGCGATGACGCGCTTGATGTCGTTCTGAGCAACGCCGACCGTTGCCGCAAAGAAGGCCGTGATCGCGCCGACGGCGGTGACGAATTCGAGCGCGGTCGGCGAGAGCGCGAAGAGCGGCGAGAGCCGCGCCACCATGAACACGCCCGCCGTCACCATGGTGGCGGCATGGATGAGCGCGGAGACCGGCGTCGGGCCCTCCATTGCATCCGGCAGCCAGGTATGCAGAAGGAACTGCGCCGACTTGCCCATCGCGCCGATGAACAGGAGAACGCAGATAACCGTCAGCGTGTCGACCTGATAGCCGAGGAACTCCATCGTCTTGCCGACATGGTCCGGCGCGGAGGCGAAGATCGAATTGAAGGAGATCGTGCCGAAGGCCGTGAAGGTGGCGAAGATGCCGAGCGCGAAGCCGAAATCGCCGACGCGATTGACGATAAAGGCCTTGATAGCCGCCTCGTTGGCTGAGGGCTTGTGATACCAGAAGCCGATCAGCAGGTATGAGGCAAGGCCGACGCCCTCCCAGCCGAAGAAGAGCTGCAGCAAATTGTCGGCGGTGACCAGCGCCAGCATGGCGAAGGTGAACAGCGACAGGAAGGAGAAGAAACGCGGCTGGCCGTCATCGTGCGCCATGTAGCCGATGGAATAGATGTGAACGAGCGCAGAGACGGTATTCACCACGACGAGCATGACGGCGGTCAGCGTGTCGATGCGCAGCGCCCAGTCGGCCCTGAGGTCGCCGGAGGTGATCCAAGGCATGATCTCGATGCGTGCCGTCTCGCCGAGGAACCCGACGCGGTAGAACGCCACCCAGGACAACACCATGCCGATGGTAAGCAGCGTACTGGTCAGAAGGCCGGAGGCTTTGGCGCCAAGCAGACGGCCGAAGAAGCCTGCGATGATCGCGCCGGTGAGCGGCAGGAAGACGATCGCCGTATACATGCCGCGTCCTAGCCTTTCATCAGATTGATGTCGTCGACGGCGATAGAGCCGCGGATGCGGTAATAGACGACGACGATGGCGAGGCCGATGGCCGCCTCCGCCGCGGCAACCGTGAGGATGAGCAGCGCGAAGATCTGGCCGGTGAGGTCGCCGAGGAAGGACGAGAAGGCGACGAAGTTGATGTTCACGGCGAGCAGCATCAGCTCGACCGACATCAGGATGACGATGACGTTCTTGCGGTTGAGGAAGATGCCGAAAACGCCGATCGTGAACAGGATGGCGCCGAGGCTGAGATAATGGGGCAGTCCGATCATCGTAATTCCATTCCCCGCTCGCCCATCAGTTCGCCTCGATGCCGCGGCCCGTCTCGACGTGGCGGACCTCGATCGCTTTCAGGGGATCGCGGCCGACCTGCTCGGCGATCCGCTGGCGCTTGACGCCGACGCGGTGTCTGAGGGTCAGCACGATGGCGCCGATCATGGCGACGAGCAGGATCAGCCCGGCCAGCTCGAAGAAGTAGGCATAGCGCGTGTAAAGCACCCGGCCGATGGCCTCGGCATTGGTGACGCCGGTCGGGATGCGCTCGGTCAGATGCAGAGTGGTCGCCGGCGCAATCGTCCAGGCGCTGAGGACGAGCAGCAATTCGGCCAGCAGGATGCCGCCGATCAGCCCGCCGATCGTCAGATATTTCTGAAAGCCCGCGCGCAATTCGGCGAAGTCGACGTCGAGCATCATGACGACGAAAAGGAAGAGCACGGCCACCGCGCCGACATAGACGATGACCAGGATCATGGCGATGAATTCAGCGCCTAGCAGCACGAACAGCCCGGCGGCGTTGAAGAAGGCGAGGATGAGGAACAGCACCGCATGGACCGGATTGCGCACGCTGATCACCATCACCGCCGAGGCGACGGTAATGATGGCGAAGATGTAGAAGAACAATCCGGCGAGGGTCATCCGTGAGACCGCATTTGGCTTTTCTTGTCTTTGGCCCCGCCACCATACGCGCCGCAAATCGCTTCGCGAAGACGGAACCCCCAAGTTTCCCCTGCCCCGGCCCATGGCTCGCATCGCCCGAGGGGGGTCGTAATCCTGTTGCGAATGCGAAAACGGTTAGCGGTAGGGCGCATCCAGTTCAAGGTTTTTCGCGAGCAGCCGCTCCCAGCGGTCACCATTGGCGAGCAGCTTCTCCTTGTCGTAGAGCAGCTCCTCGCGGGTTTCGGTGGCGAATTCGAAATTCGGCCCCTCGACGATCGCGTCCACCGGGCAGGCCTCCTGGCAATAGCCGCAATAGATGCATTTGACCATGTCGATGTCGTAGCGCGTGGTGCGGCGCGTGCCATCATTGCGGCGTGGCCCGGCCTCGATGGTGATCGCCTGGGCCGGGCAGATCGCCTCGCAGAGCTTGCAGGCGATGCAGCGCTCGGCGCCGTTCGGATATCGGCGCAGCGCGTGCTCGCCGCGAAAGCGCGGGGAGACAGGCCCTTTTTCGAACGGATAGTTCACCGTCGCCTTGGGCTTGAAGAAATATTTCATCCCCAGCCAGAAGGCCGAGAAGAACTCGGCCAGCATGGCGGATCGGATCGATTGGGGCAGTCCAGCCATGAGAGGCTCCTATTGCGGCGCAAGCTGGAAGAACTGCAGCACGCCCGCGACGATGACGACCATCGCGAGCGACACGGGCAGAAACACCTTCCAGCCGAGCCGCATAAGCTGATCATAGCGATAGCGCGGCACGATCGCCTTCACCATCGCGAAGAGGAAAAAGGCGAAGCAGAGCTTCAGCACGAACCAGATGACGCCTGGCACCCAGGTGAATGGCACCACCGGAACCGGCGGCAGCCAGCCGCCGAGGAAGAGGATCGTCATCAGCGCGCACATGGTCGTGATCGCCACATACTCGCCGAGCATGAACAAGAGATAGGGCGACGACGAATATTCCACCATATAGCCGGCCACCAGCTCCGATTCAGCCTCGGGCAGATCGAAAGGCGGCCGGTTGGTCTCGGCGAGCGCCGAGATGAAGAAGATGATGAACATCGGGAAGAGCGGCAGCCAATACCAGCCGAGGAGGCCATAAGACGTGTTCTGCGCCTCGACGATGCCGCTGAGGTTCAGCGTACCGGCGCAAAGCAGTACGGTGATGATGACGAAGCCAATCGAGACCTCGTAGGAGACCATCTGCGCCGCCGAGCGGAGCGCGCCTAGGAAGGGATATTTCGAGTTCGAGGCCCAGCCGCCCATGATGACGCCGTAAACGCCGAGCGAGGAGATGGCGAAGATATAGAGGATGCCGACATTGATGTTGGCGACGACCCAGCCGGCGTCGAGCGGTATGACCGCCCAGGCCGACAGCGCCAGCACGCAGGTCACGATCGGCGCCAGCAGGAAAACGGTCTTATCGGCACCCGCCGGGATCACCGGCTCCTTGAGGATGAATTTCAGCAGATCGGCGAAGGATTGCAGCAGGCCGAAGGCGCCGACCACATTCGGACCACGCCGGAGCTGAACCGCCGCCCAGATCTTGCGGTCGGCGAGCAGAAGATAGGCGATCGACAGCATCAGTGCGACGAGCAGCACGACACTCTCGACGACGACGATCGCGAGCGGGAAGCCGTAATTGGTCCAGAACTCAGCCATCAGTGCCGGTCGCTCCGTAATGCTGCTCGCGCGCGAGCGCCGAAAGCTCGCTCATGATGCTGGAAGCCCGCGCGATCGGATTGGTCTGATAGTAATCCTCGACCGCCGAGCCGAAGGGCGCCTCGTCGACCTTGATCTCGCCCCCGGCGAGCTTTTCGACATCTTCCAGATCGCCGGGCGCGATCTCGTCGATGGCGGCGAAATGCGGATGCTCGGCATAGAGCCTGGCGCGCAGATCGCTGAGGCTGTCGAAGGGCAGCTTTGTTCCGAGCTTCTCGGAGAGCGCGCGGATGATCGTCCAGTCCTCGCGCGCATCGCCCGGCGGGAAGACCGCCCGCTGCGCCATCTGCACGCGCCCTTCCGTGTTCACATAGATGCCGCTCTTCTCGGCATAGGTCGCACCGGGCAAGATGACATCGGCAAAACGCGCGCCGCGGTCGCCATGGCTGCCCTGATAGACAACAAAGGCGTCGCCGGTCTGGCTCATATCCAATTCATCCGCACCAAGCAGATAGAGCAGCTCGATATCGCCGTCCCGCGTCGCCTGCAGCATTTCGTCGAGCGCCAGCCCGCCCTTCTGCGGCACGAATCCGAGATCGAGAGCGCCGACACGAGCCGCGGCATTGTGGAGGATATTGAAACCGTTCCAGCCTTCGGTCGGGCGCAGCATCTCGAGGTTCTTCGCCGCGCGCGCCGCCAGCCGCAAGACCGAGGCGCCGTCGAACCGTGCCAGCGCCGCCGAGCCGACGATGATCATCGGGCAATTGGCGGCTTTCAGAACATCGGAGAAGGGGTGCTTGCCGTCCACGACCTCACGCAGGGTCTGCGGCCCGGCGCCGAGATAGTCGTAATGATAGGTGAGGTCGGCCGGCTCGCCGATCAGCCCGACTTTCAGCCGGCCGCTGCGCCAGCCCTTCAGGATACGCGCATTGAGCACGGCCGCTTCAAGGCGCGGATTGGAGCCGACGATCAGGAGCGCGTCCGCCTCGTCGAGCCCGGCGATGGTCGAGTTGAACAGATAGCTGGCGCGTCCTTGCGCCGGATCGAGAGGCGAGCCGTCCTGCCGGCAGTCGAGATGCGGCGAGTTGAGCGCGGTGAACAGCGATTTCAGCGCGTAGAGGTCTTCGACGGCGCACAGATCGCCGGCGATCGCGCCGATCTTGCCGGGACCCGCAGCGTTCACGCGGCTCATGATTTCGCCGAAAGCCTCGCTCCAGCTCGCCTCGCGCAGCTTGCCGTCGCGGCGGATATAGGGTCGGTCGAGCCGGCCGCGCCTCAAGCCGTCCCAGATGAAGCGGCTTTTGTCGGAGATCCACTCCTCATTCACATTGTCGTTATTGCGCGGCAGCACGCGCATGATCTCGCGGCCGCGCGAATCGAGCCGGATATTGGAGCCGACGGCATCCATCAGGTCGATGCTCTCGGTCTTGCGCAGCTCCCACGGCCGGGCCTTGAAAGCATAGGGCTTGGAGGTCAGCGCGCCGACCGGGCACAGATCGATGATGTTGCCCGACAGCTCCGACGTCATGCCGTGTTCGAGATAGGTGGTAATCTCCATGTCTTCGCCGCGGCCGATCGCGCCGAGCTCGGAGACGCCCGCGACCTCGGTCATGAAGCGGACGCAGCGCGTGCACTGAATGCAGCGCGTCATGATCGTCTTGATCAGCGGGCCGATATTCTTGTCCTCGACGGCGCGCTTGTTCTCCTCGAAGCGGCTGCCGTCGGTGCCGTAGGCCATCGCCTGGTCCTGCAAGTCGCATTCGCCGCCCTGGTCGCAGATCGGGCAATCGAGCGGGTGATTGATGAGCAGGAACTCCATCACGCCTTCGCGCGCCTTCTTCACCACGGCGCTGTCGGTGCGGATGGTGGGCGGCGTGCCATCCCGGCCGGGCCGCAGATCGTTGACGCTCATATGGCAGGAGGCGACCGGCTTGGGCATGCCGACCACCTCGACGAGACACATGCGGCAATTCCCGGCGATCGACAGGCGCTCATGATAGCAGAAGCGCGGAATCTCCTCGCCCGCAAGCTCGCAGGCCTGCAAAAGATTGAGGCCGTCCTCGACCTCTACGGCCTTGTCGTTGACGATCAGTTTTGGCATTGCCGCTCTTCTCTTCCCTGCCGGCCCCCGCGTACAGGTTTTATGTCGTGTCTTGCCGCAATGCAACAAGAGGGCCGAAAGACGCAACCGCTGGCTCTATACTCGCGGTCGCGCTTATTGGCCAGGGGGCTCGGCGCTTTTGCGAGCCTTCTGCACTGTTTCTCATCCCTCAAGACGATTCGCCGTGTGATCCGGTGGCGACTGCGGGAGGCAGAGGCTTACCAGCCCCTGGAGGCGAGCCGCAGGACCGTGCCGAGCAGCGCCGCTGCCACGCCAACCCACAGCACCATGGGATTATAAGGCGGGAGCGTCACCAGCGGCGCAAGACCTTTCAGCGCTTGGCAACGGTCCGGCAGAACGAGGCAGTCGATCGCCCCGCCGATCGGTAGATGTAAAGCCACCAGAGCCACGCGGCAAATAAGAGCACGAGACCAATGACCGTACCCGCCCGATTCTGCCCACCATATCGGATACTCCCCACGCAAGACGACTGATCGAGCCGTCCGGTCGATGGGCGCGGACGCGGCCCCTGCCCTGTTCCCTCCGCTTGCTGTTTTGTTTGAAGTTTAAACGAGTTCGGCGGCTGCGATGCTGCCATTCAGCCGCAGCGCGCGCTTTGCGCCACAATACCGAGCCGGCGCCGCCGCAGATCCCGTATCCAAGCCTGCTTTCAGAACCAGGCGCGGTCCCCCGCCACATAATCATCGTAAAACTGCTGCTCGCTTTTCACCAGATAGATGATGCATTCGACGAAGGCGACAATGCTGATCAGCACTGTCGGGATACCTCCGAGAACAATGCCGCCGAGAAAAAGGGCGAGCATGATGAAGCCGGCGGTGTTCTTGCCCAGATAGAATTTATGGACGCCGAAGCCGCCGAAGGTCAAGGCGAGCAGCGCCGCGATCCATTTGTTCTTCTCTCCGACGGAAAACGCCCCCTGGATCGGAAAGACGGAAGTCGCACGTCCGTTCTCAACGACGAAATCGACCTTTTTGCCGGGCATCAGCGAATGGACGCCCTCGCCTAAGCCGGCACGGGCAACGCTGTATCTCCTCTCATCGTCGCCGCTGATGACGCCCATTCCCGTCGTCTTGTCATAGCCCAGCACAACGCCCCGCATCCCATCACCCCATAGCGGTCGACGACCCGCCCTCAGGCCGCAAACTCACCGCCCGGCCGGGGGGCACCGCTCCCTATTCCGCCGCAATGACCCGGCTGCGTTTCACAGGTGCGGCGCGCTCGGCCATGCGCTCCTCGATCACCGGGCGGAAATGCCGGATCAGCCCCTGGATCGGCCAGGCCGCGGCGTCGCCGAGGGCGCAGATGGTGTGGCCCTCGATCTGCTTGGAGACGTCATAGAGCATGTCGATCTCGCGAGGCGCCGCCTCGCCGCGCACCATGCGCTCCAAGACGCGCCACATCCAGCCGGTGCCCTCGCGACACGGCGTGCACTGGCCGCAGCTCTCATGCTTGTAGAAGTAGGCGATGCGGGCGATCGCCTTGATGATGTCCGTCGACTTGTCCATGACGATGACCGCCGCCGTGCCGAGGCCGGACTGCACATCGCGGAGAGAGTCGAAGTCCAGCAGCAGATCCTGGCACATCGAGGCCGGAACGCAGGGCACCGAGGAGCCGCCGGGAATGACAGCGAGCAGATTGTCCCAGCCGCCGCGAACGCCGCCGGCGTGCTTCTCGATCAGCTCGCGCAGCGGAATGCCCATCTCCTCCTCGACATTGCAAGGCTCGTTCACATGGCCGGAGATGCAGAACAGCTTGGTGCCGGTGTTGTTCGGCCGTCCGAGCGCCGCGAACCAAGTGGCGCCGCGCCGCAGGATATCGGGGACGACGGCGATCGATTCGACATTGTTGACAGTGGTCGGCGCGCCCCACAGGCCGGCATTGGCAGGGAATGGCGGCTTCAGACGCGGCTGGCCCTTCTTGCCTTCGAGGCTTTCGAGCAGCGCGGTTTCCTCCCCGCAAATATAGGCGCCCGCGCCGTGATGGAGGTAGATGTCGAAGTCCCAGCCATGGACGTTGTCCTTGCCGATCAGCTTGGCGGCATAGGCTTCATCGACCGCGGCCTGCAGGCGCTCGCGCTCGCGGATATATTCGCCGCGAATATAGATGTAGCAGGCATGGGCGCGCATGGCGAAGCTGGCAATCAGGCAGCCTTCGATCAGCAGATGCGGATCGTGCCGCATGATCTCGCGGTCCTTGCAGGTGCCGGGCTCCAACTCATCGGCATTGACGACAAGATAGGACGGACGCGGATCGTTCTTGGGCATGAACGACCATTTGAGCCCGGTCGGAAAGCCCGCGCCGCCCCGCCCACGCAGTCCGGAAGCCTTGACCTGGTCGATGATCCAGTCCTGGCCCTTGTCGATGAAGGTCTTGGTCTCGCTCCAGGCGCCGCGCTTCTGCGCCGCCTTCAGCCGCCAATCGAGCTGGCCATAAAGATTTTTGAAGATGCGGTCCTTATCCGAAAGCATATCCTATTAATCCGTCTTCAAGAGCGTGCGCGCGCCGCTCGCCGGCGCGGAAAACTGGCGGTTGATCTGCGGTCCCGGCTTCACCGCGACCCCGGCGCGCAACTTCTGCAAGAGATTAGTGAAGATGTCCGGGGTCAAATCCTCGAAATAGTCCTTGTTGATCTGGACCATCGGCGCGTTCACGCAAGCCCCGAGACATTCGACCTCGGTCCAGGAGAACAGCCCGTCCGGCGTCACCTTGTTCTCCGGCCCGATCACCTTGCGGCAAACCGCCTTCAGCTCCTCGGCGCCGCGCAGCATGCAGGGGGTCGTCCCGCAAAGCTGGACATGGAATTTGCCGACCGGCGACAGGTTGAACATGGTGTAGAAGGTGGCGATTTCATAGGCCCGAATATAGGGCATCTCCAGCATATCGGCGATGGTGCGGATCGCCGGCTCGGGCAGCCAGCCGCCCTGCTGCTCCTGCGCGCGCCACATCAGCGGGATCACCGCCGCCCACTGGCGCCCTTCCGGGTATTTTTCGAGCTGCGCTTTCGCCCAGGCGAGATTCTCGGGCGTGAATTCGAAGCTTGCGGGCTGTTCGGGATCGAGTTTGCGGACGGACATGCGTGGTCTCTTTCGGAAATATGCACGATCGGTCATAACCCAGCTTCGGCGCAATCGCCAGCGGTAAGAGCCGCGCGGGAAAGCTGCGCCGGGGTTATCGCCGACGACGATCGCGGGCGCATGTGGATGTGCGCCGCGTAGTCGAGCCTCAAGCTGCGCCGCTCTCGACTCTCGCTTTGAGCGCCGCGTTCATCTGATCGAAGCCTTCCCTGCTTTGCGCCAGCAATTTGCCCAGAAACGGCACGAGCAGCCCGGAGAATGTCTCGCTGTTGCGGAACCGCGTTCGCTCGCCCTCGCGCGTCAGCAAGAAAGAGTGCTCGCCCGCGATCAGGCCGGGAATGGGCAATGAGCCACGCCAGATGAGCGCATTGGGCGGCTCGACCCTGAGCACAATTGGCTTGAAACCCTGCGCCCTGGCGCCGGGCGGCTGGAACATGGCTTTCAGTTGCCGTCCGACCGAGGGCTCGCCTTCGATGGTGATGATCAACGGATTCCACTTCGGATAGGCGGCAAAATCGGTCAGCACCGCCCAGACACGCTCGGGCGGAGCATCGATCAGCATCTCTGTGGAAATGGCCTTGGTCATCGGCGTTTCAAGCTCGGAATACCCATGGGGCTCAGCATGATGAATGGCATGATTGCGGCGGGAATCAGAAGAGGCTGCGAGGCGCGGCTGTTGACCACCGCTCCGAGCAGCGCGCCGATTGCGTAGGCAATCCAGACCAGGGCGAAGATGGCGACGCCCTCCGATTTCTGCGCGCCCGGATCTTTCGGCGGCCAGGCCCAGTTGAGCAACCCTTCGCCGATCTTCTGGATATTGCCGGTAATGAAAACGGTGTTGAGCGCCACGCCGTTGAAGCGGTTGGCGGCGGCATTCTGCATGCCCATGGCGAGCGGCAGAATCAGTGCCGCGCTCCTGTGCCCGGCGAAGCCGCAAAGCACCAGCAGCACCGCCGCAATGCTCAGCGCGGCCCAGGACGGGCCGCCCGCTCGCAGGATGAGCCGCGACAGGACGACGCCAGTGAGAAAGACCGCAATGATCGCGGTGTGAAAGACTGCATCGCCGAACTCAGCGCGCGCCAATTCAATGCCGAACAGGATGGTGTTGCCGGTCATCAGCCCGGCGAAGGCGTCGTAGCGCAGAAAGCCGACTGTGTCGGCATAGCCGGCGATGAGCGCGAGCAGGAAGGCCCGAGTCAACGCCCAGGCTCCCTGAATTCGGCGCGGCCGGCCGGCCAGACCCAAATCCCGCTCGGTCGAACAGGCGTAAAGGTGTGCGTCGTCATCCGATTCGCCGCCGTCTCATCCTCATTGCCGCAAGATCGCCCGGCGCAGATGCCCGCTCAAGCGAAAACAGCCGGGCCTGCGGCCCGGCTGTTGCCCAAAGTGGGAGGAAGACCTGTGAGTTCGGCTTATTTCAGCGGCTCAAGCTCGCGTTCGCCGGTCAGCTTGTAGTTCACGCCAAGTTTAACAGCATCGAAGCTTGCATCGACCTTGTCTTCATCAAAATCATTTTTAAAGACAGTTTCGCTGCCCAAATCTACGTGGGAATATTCTAGGCGAACGCTGAGATTACCGCTAATTAGCCTCTCAATGCCAGCACCCGCCGTCCAACCGATATGCGTCGCACTATCGCTGTCCGAGAAATCACCACTATCAGTGGAGAGCTTCGTTTTCACATTGCCCCAAGCGACACCGCCAAAGCCATAGAACAGCCAGCTCCCAGAGGCGTAGCCCAGACGGCCGACACCAGTCGCATACCAATCAATCTGGTTTTTGAGCTTACCAGATTCATCAACAATGAATACGCTTTTAGAGTCGTCCATACCAGTGCCGTTGAGGCTTGCTTCAAGACCAAAGATGATATTGCCGCGCTGGAAGTTGTAGCCAATTTGGCCACCATAGATGACCCCATTCGGATCGTCGGATATTGTGTCGCCGAATGTAAAGTCGTTCTTTACATTCCCCCAGCCATAACCGACGTTACCGCCGACATAGAAACCACCCCAGGTCGGGTAGATGGCCGGCAGCGGCTCGTCCTTCATCGAAGGACCGCGGTAGCCGCCCAGATCCGCCGCGGCGGCAACACCAACGCTACCAATCAAGGCCGCAGCAGCGACCAGCATCGTCTTGCGCATATTTTTCCCTCTGTGTGCCCTAAGGTTGCGATGCGCGAGCTAGGCCCCATGCCCAATTCGCAGGCACATCGCTTGCCCAAGACATACCAAGCGCGTCGACGAAGGCAAGCGGTCTCGATCACCTGTGAGGTGAATGCAATCCACTGTTGCCGGGTTACTACGTATAATTGCAAATAATGAATTCACTCGTGGCGTGCTCGGGGGCCCAGGCCAGCAACGGCGCGGAATTTACCGGCCAGAGGCTGAGGCAGCACGAGCCAGGCCACTTACACGCGAGGTGTGCGAGGTCGGCTCTTTAGGAATCTGTTAGAGGCAGGACGATTCAGCGGTCGATTTCGCCGAACACGATGTCGATCGAGCCGAGGATGGCGGAGACATCGGCCAGCATGTGGCCCCTATTCAGGAAGTCCATCGCCTGCAGATGCGGGAAGCTCGGGGCGCGAATCTTGCAGCGGTAGGGCTTGTTGGTGCCGTCGGAGACCAGATAGACGCCGAATTCGCCCTTCGGCGCCTCGACCGCCGCATAAATCTCGCCCTCGGGCACATGAAAGCCTTCGGTATAGAGCTTGAAGTGATGGATGAGCGCCTCCATCGAGCGCTTCATCTCGTCCCGGCGCGGCGGCGTCACCTTGTTGTTCGGCGCTAGCACCGGCCCCTTGCCCTCCGGCGCGTTCAGCTTGTGGATAGCCTGCTTCATGATGCGGATCGACTGGCGCATCTCCTCCATGCGGATGAGATAGCGGTCGAAACAGTCGCCGTTCTTGCCGACCGGAATGTCGAACTCGAACTCCTCATAGCACTCATAGGGCTGGGCCTTGCGCAGATCCCAGGGCGCGCCGGAGCCGCGCACCATCACGCCCGAAAAGCCCCAGGCAAGGCAATCTTTCAAGGCAACGACGCCGATGTCGACATTGCGCTGCTTGAAGATGCGGTTGCCGGTGAGGAGGCTGTCGATGTCGTCGAGGACGGGGATGAAGGTCTCGCACCAGGCAGCGATATCGTCGATCAGCGCCTGCGGCAGATCCTGATGCACGCCGCCGGGACGGAAGAAGTTCGCATGCAGCCGCGAGCCCGATGCGCGCTCATAGAACACCATCAGCTTCTCGCGCTCCTCGAAGCCCCAGAGCGGCGGCGTCAGCGCGCCGACATCCATGGCCTGCGTGGTGACGTTAAGCAGGTGGTTGAGAATGCGGCCGATCTCGCAATAGAGCACACGAACGAGCTGGCCACGCCGGGGCACCTCGACGCCGACGAGCTTCTCGATGGCGAGGCAGAAGGCATGCTCCTGATTCATCGGCGCGACGTAATCGAGCCGGTCGAAATAGGGAATGGCCTGGAGATAAGTCTTGTATTCGATCAGCTTCTCGGTGCCGCGATGCAGGAGGCCGATATGCGGATCGACCCGCTCCACGACCTCACCGTCGAGTTCCAGCACCAGGCGCAAGACGCCGTGCGCCGCCGGATGCTGCGGCCCGAAATTGATGGTGAAATTGCGCAGCTCGATATTGGACTCATCCGTCAGCACGTCCGGTCTCTCGCCGGCCATCGGCTTTTCGGGGGTTTTTATGGTGCTGCCGTCAGCCATTGGTGGCTCCAAACCTGATTTGTGATCAACCGAAAGGTGGGCTGCTGCTTTTCGGTTGAGACACAACGCTTTTTTAAAATGCCGACTATCGCGACCAAGAGCGCGATAATTGCCGCAACCAAATTCATCAGGCTGGTCGCAAAATCCAAATGCATCAGCCAGCCGCTTTCACCTGCTTCTCCGCGATCCGGGCGTTGAACTTCGCCCACTCCACGACCGCCCGCCGGTGATAGCCTTCGCCGATCTGATCGACCCCGTCATGCGCACGCACATGGAACCAGATGCGCCGTCCTTCGATCTCGGTGACCTCGGCCTCGACCGTCACCGTCATGCCCGCCGGCGTGGCGGCGTCATGTGAGACATCGACATGCACGCCGACGCTGCCCTCTCCCTCATCGAGATGGGGCGCCAGCGCCTTCACGCAAGTCCACTCCATCAGCGCGACCATGAAGCCGGTGGCAAAGACTTCCGGCATCGCCAGCATCTCCGGCGCCTCCGGATAGATGAACGGCACCGTCTTCTCCCGCGGCACCTGGTACGAGAAAGTGGCCTTGACGCCCGGCCGCAGCGTGGCCTTCATCAGTCCTCGTCGTCCTCGAATTCGTCGTCGTCGCTCCAGCGGTCGCGCTCATCGGGGCCGACATAATATTGCTCGACGTCCTTGGCCGTCACCGGCTTGCCGGTCGCCTTCTGGATCATTGCCGCGATCTCGTCCCAGGATTTGCCCTGCTCCTGCAGCATCTCAATCTCGTCGCTCGTCATGCCAATCACATCAGCAAGCTCGAATGTCTCTTCTTCTGCGCCCGCGGCATCGCGGAGCGCCTTCTGCGCGGCCAGCGCCTCGGCCAGCGTAAATGTCGCTTCATCGGTCATGCGGCCGTTCTCCTCTTGGGAACTTCACGATTTGGACGCTTTTTCATCACCCGGAAGCTGATAGTCAGCGCCTTCCCAGGGGCTCAGAAAATCGAAGTTGCGGAATTCCTGCGGCAGCTTCACCGGCTCGTACACCACGCGCTTCTGCTCTTCGCTGTAGCGCACCTCGACAAAGCCGGTCAGCGGAAAATCCTTGCGCAGAGGATGTCCCTGAAAGCCGTAATCGGTGAGGATGCGGCGCAGATCGGGGTGGCCGGAGAACAGGATGCCATACAGGTCGAAGGCTTCGCGCTCGTACCAATTGGCGGCGGGGAAGACGCCGACCGCAGTCGGCACGGGCGTGTAATCGTCGGTCTCGATCTTCAGCCGCACGCGGTGATTGAGCTGCAGGCTGAGCAGGTGATAGACAATGTCGAAGCGGCGCTCACGGCCGGGATAGTCGACGCCGCAAATGTCGATCAGGCAGGTGAACAGGCAGCGCGGATCGTCGCGCAGATAGCGCAGCACATTGGCGATCTGCTCGCGCTCGACATCGAGCGTCAGCTCGCCGAGCCCGACATGCCAGCCTTTGACCGATTGCGGCTGCGCCTGCGCCAGAGCTGCGCCGAGTTCCTTGAGCTTGTCTTCCATCCGATCGCTCCGTCCGCCGCCCGCACCCGCCATGAATGCCTAGTGTCCCGATTCCAAAGTTCGCCCTATTATTGCAGCATGCTCCGTGGCGAACTTCGGAATCTCAAGGGACACTAAAACCTTGATTTTCCTGGCGTGATTCAGATCCAGAAGTTCGTTCTGAGCCGGCTGAATCATCTGACGAACTTCTGGATCATCACACTAGCGCTCGATCGTTCCGACGCGCCGGATCTTCTTTTGCAGAAGCATGACGCCATAAACCAGCGCTTCCGCGCTCGGCGGGCAGCCCGGCACGTAAATATCCACCGGCAGCACCCGGTCGCAGCCGCGCACCACGGAATAAGAATAGTGGTAATAGCCGCCGCCATTCGCGCACGACCCCATGGAGATCACATAGCGCGGCTCGGGCATCTGGTCGTAGACCTTACGGATCGCAGGAGCCATCTTGTTGCAGAGCGTGCCGGCCACGATCATAACGTCCGATTGGCGCGGACTGGCGCGCGGCGCAAAACCGAAGCGTTCGAGATCGTAGCGTGGCATCGAGGCCTGCATCATCTCGACGGCGCAGCAGGCAAGGCCGAAGGTCATCCACATAAGCGAGCCTGTGCGCGCCCATTGAATGAGGTCGTCGGCCGTGGTGACGAGAAAGCCGCGATCGGCGAGCTCGTTCGAGACGTCGGTGAAAAACGGATCGTTCCGCGGTGCTCCGGCGGCGAGCGGCCGTCCGGAGGGATCGCGCAGGACAGCGGTGTCCTTGGTTTCAGCACTCAATCCCATTCCAGCGCTCCCTTGCGCCATTCGTAAATGAAGCCGATGGTCAGCACGCCAAGGAACACCATCATCGCCCAGAAGCCGAACAGACCCGCCTGTTTGAAGGCAATCGCCCACGGAAACAGGAAGGCGACCTCGAGGTCGAAAATGATGAACAGGATCGACACCAGATAGAAGCGCACGTCGAATTTCATGCGCGCATCGTCGAAGGCCGGAAAGCCGCATTCATAAGCCGACAGCTTTTCCGGGTCCGGGTTGCTTGGCGCGACGAGGAAAGGCGCAACAATCAGGGCGAGGCCGATGAATAGCGCGACACCGAAAAACACGACGAGCGGCAGATAGTCGGCAAGAAGTGCGTTCATGGTTCACCGCATTTCAAGAACGCCGGCCGCCCCCCGCCGCCAGCGATCCCATTCGAGTTCGATATAAACGGCTTAGCTGACCGCCGCACCCGGCGCAAGAGCGCCCTTCACCTTTCCATATGCGTAAGATAGTGGCGCCACGCGCGCTATCCAATGCGCCATAGCGCGCGGGCGTCGCTGGCGCTGGCGAGAGGGACATGCAGCGTCTTCAGCATCGAGGCGCTCACGCCGATCAGCTCGGCATTGTCGCTGGCGACCTCGCCGGTCGGCAGATAGAAATTATTCTCGAAGCCGATGCGCACATGGCCGCCCAGCAGCGCGGCAAGCACGGCGCAGCGTGCCTCCTGCGGACCGAAGGCGCAGACCATCCAGTCATGAAACGGCAAGCCCTCGGTGCCGAGAAAACCGAGCAGGTCGACCGGGTTGCTCTTCTGCCCCGCCGTATAACGACCGAGGACACAGAGAACAGAGGTCGCAGGCCCGTCAATCGTGCCATCCTTTGCCCAGGCGAGGAGGCGGTTCAGATCATCGCGGTCATAGAGAATGATCTGCGGCGCGATGTTCTCATGCCGCATCCAGGCGAGGAGCTCGGCGAAGTCGCGCTTCTGCTCGTCCGTCGGCGCCAATTCGCGCAAAGCGATCGACACCGCTTCCGGGCGCACGGCGCGCAGCGATGCGATCTGGACCTCGGGGGAAAAGACGCCGCCCGCCTCGGTCGTCATCTGCAGGACCATGTCGCGCCCGATCGTCTCGCGCAGCGCGGCGAACAGCTCCTTATAGACATCCGGATCGAGACTGTGCTGGCCGTCCCGGTCGCGGACGTGCAGATGCAAGACGCTGACGCCCGCATCGCGCCAACGGGGCGCCTCGCGCAGGATCTCCTCCTTGGTCAGCGGAATCGCCGGGTGATCAGCCTTGCCGCGGCGGCTGCCATTCGGCGCGATTGCCAGAATAAGCTTATGTTTTTCTTCCATTTCATCCGCAATCGTCATATCGAGCCCTCATTATGCATTATGTTCGCCCGGGGCGGCGTGCATTGCAACACGCAATGCTTGGGGCTAATCCTTGTCCCAGCGCCATCCTGACGCAGCTTCAGTCAATAAAGGCTTGCCATGACCCGCGTTCTGCACCGCCAGCTGTCTTACACGCCCCCCCTCGCCGTCTCGGCCAAAGACGTGACG
The DNA here is from genome assembly GCA_963798805.1 of uncultured Alphaproteobacteria bacterium. GTDB lineage: Bacteria > Pseudomonadota > Alphaproteobacteria > Rhizobiales > Rhodomicrobiaceae > CAVZCK01. The sequence goes on along the minus strand of CAWCVC010000002.1, from coordinate 741,474 downwards.
ATCACCGATAAGGACGGAAAGACCTATATCGACGGATCGGGCGGCGCGGCGGTCTCCTGCCTCGGCCATAACCACCCCGACGTGCTAGCCGCGATGAAGGCGCAGATGGACAAGGTTGCCTATGCGCATACTGCCTTCTTCACCACCGAGGCGTCCGAGACGCTCGCCGATGACCTGGTCGAGCACGCGCCGGACGGCATCAGCCATGTCTATTTCGTCAGCGGCGGCTCGGAGGCCATGGAAGCGGCGCTGAAGATGGCGCGGCAATATTTCGTCGAGATCGGTGAGCCGCAGCGGCGGCATTTCATCGCCCGCAAGCAGAGCTATCACGGCAACACCCTCGGCGCGCTCGCCGTCGGCGGCAATGAATGGCGCCGCAAGCAGTTCGCGCCACTGCTGATCGAGACCTTTCACGTCTCGCCCTGTTACGAATATCGCGGGCTGGAGCCCGGCGAGACGCCGGAAGCTTACGGCTTGCGCCTTGCCGAGGAGCTGGAGGCCCAGATCGCCGCGCTCGGGTCGGAAAACGTCATCGCCTTCGTCGCCGAGACCGTGGTCGGCGCGACCGCCGGCGCGCTGACGCCCGTTCCCGGCTATTTCAAGCGCATCCGCGAGATCTGCGACCGGTACGGCATCCTGCTAATCCTCGACGAGGTGATGTGCGGCATGGGCCGGACAGGAACGCTGCATGCCTGCGAACAGGAGGGCATCTCGCCGGACCTGATGGCCGTCGCCAAGGGGCTGGGGGGTGGCTTTGCCGCCATCGGGGCAACGCTGGTCTCGGAGAAGGTGATGAAGGCCTTCCTCGGCGGCTCGAAGATGTTCCAGCACGGCCACACCTATATCGGCCATCCGGTCGCCTGCGCCGCCGCACTCGAAGTGCAACGGGTGATCCGGCGCGACAATCTGCTCGACAACGTCAAGAAGCTGGGGGGCGTGCTCTCCGACCGGCTGCAGGAACGCTTCGGCAATCATCACCATGTCGGCAATATCCGCGGGCGCGGCCTGTTCCAGGCCATCGAGCTTGTCGCCGACCGCGCCTCGAAGGAGCCTTTCGATCCAGGCCGAAAGCTCGCAGCCAAGATCAAGGCCGAGGCCATGGCGCGCGGGCTGATGGTCTATCCGATGGGCGGCACGATCGACGGCGTGCGCGGCGATCATGTGCTGCTGGCGCCGCCTTTCATTTCCGACGAGGCGATCATCGGCACGATCGTGGAGAGGCTCGGCGAGGCGGTCGACGCGGCGATCGCCGCGAAATAGCGGGCCGTTGAGCGCGGCGAGCCAAGCCGCTAACCGGTCGTCGCGCCGTAGGTCACGAATTCGCGGCCCGCCTCGGTCGGGGTCACGCAAAGCCCCGCGCCCGGAATCATCCGGCGCTCGACATAGCCGCGATCGAAGGCGTCTTCCCAGACCGTCAGCCGCGGACAGGAAGTTCGCCAGACCTCAAGCGCATCCGCATAGGGCCGCGGCTGTTTCGCCACCCATTCGACCAGATCGCGGATCAGCGGGTCGAGCGTGTCCGTCATGGCGTCCTCACCATCCTTGCGGGAAGCAGCAGATAGACGCATTTTGCGCCATCGCCGGGCCTCGGGCAAACCCGGACTGCGAAGAGCGGCCGGACGCCCAGCCCAGCCCGGCGGAAGAAAGCATAGCCGTCACAGTCACGACGCCCGGCGCCCCCAGCTCAGCCGGTAGAGATCGAAGCGCCGGTCCTTCAGATTGCGCACCGTGCCCGCCGCCCGCGCCACGCGCAGATCGTCGAGCCGCAGATCGGCGAAGGCGATGGTCTCGGTGTTCGGCCCGGTATCGGCCGCCACCCCGTCGCGTGAGAAGGCGAAATCGCAGGGCGTCAGGATGCAACTCTGCGCATAGTGAATGTCCATATTCTCGACATTGGGCAGATTGCCGACAACGCCGGACAACACGACATAGCACTGGTTCTCGATCGCGCGCGCATGGCCGCAATAGCGCACGCGCAGATAGCCGCGCGGCTCATCGGTGCAAAACGGCACGAACAGGATCATGGCGCCCTGATCGACGAGATGCCGCGCCAGCTCGGGGAACTCGGCATCGTAGCAGATCAGCACCCCGATCGGCCCGCAATCGGTGTGGATCGCGTCGAGCTTCTCACCGCCTTTCAGATTCCACCAGAATGCCTCGTTCGGCGTCGGATGAAGCTTCTCCTGCGCATGCACCGAGCCGTCGCGCAGGAAGACGTAGCAGACGTTCTTCAGATCTCCCTGCTCGTCCTTGGTCGGATGCGAGCCGGCGACGATGTTGATGTTGTAGCTGACGGACAGTTCGCTCATGAACTCGCGGAACCAGCCCGTATAACTCGTGAGCCGCTCGACCGCTTCATTGGCCGGCAAAGCCTTGGTCTCGAGCGAGAGAAGCTCAAGCGTGAACAGCTCGGGAAAAACGACGAAATCGGAACGATAGTCGGAGGCCACATCGACGAAATATTCGATCTGCTTGGCGAACTCCTCCTTCTGCTTGAGGCCGCGCATCTGGAACTGCACGGTTGCGACACGAACCATGTCCTGCCTCGACAGGCCCTCATGCGCCGCCTTCTCCTGCGCCGTCTCCTCCCCCAGCGGGTTGCGCCAGAGCATGTGCACAGCATAGCCAAGCGACTCATGGTCGTCGGGGTCGTAATTGCGGATCACGCCGATCGGCTCGAAGCCGTTGGCGAGATGAAACTGGATGACGGTGTCGCGGATGCGCCGGTCGAGCACCGCCTGGAGATACTCCTCCGGGGTGCGGAATTGCTGCCTGCGCCGGGAATACCCCGGCATGCGGCCGCCGAAGACGATACCTTTCAGCTCCAGATCCTCGCACAGGCGGCGGCGGGCATTGTAGAGGCGCTGGCCGATGCGCAGCCGGCGGTAGCGGGAGTCGACACAGACGCCCATGCCGTAGAGATAATCGCCCTCAGGATCGTGACGCGCGGCAAGCCCCTCCCCGGTGATCTCGCTCCAGCTATGCGGCTTCAGCGCGGCATCGCCGCCGATGATGAAGGTCGCGCAATGGCCGACGATCTCGTCGCCGAGCTCGGCCACGAATTGCCCCTCGGGGAAATTGTTGATCTGCGAGCGCGCGGCGCGCTCATAATCCCAGGGCGGACTGTCGAAGCTGCGCTGGCTCAGCTTGGCGACCCCGGGAACATCAGAGGGCCGCGCCAGACGCACGATGAGCTTGTCTTTCATCGGGTCGAATCGTCTCTTGTCAGAGGTTTCGGAATACGGCGGGATGGCTGCGCCGGGCGCCAAGCTCCGCCGAACGGAAATTTGCACGCCTTTATGTGGCCCTTTCGGGCCGCAATGTCGATGGCGACCGCCTTGTTTTCCCGAAACTTCTGCGGGCTAGTGGAGCGAATTTGACATTTGAGACCCGCATGCCGCGAACTCGCACTCAAATGTCAAATTCAAAAGCTCCACTAGGATCATGACATTGCTAGTGGTTCTTCAATTCTAACACTCGCAAGAGTGCTCGCCGCGGGTGGGATGCGAGTGTTAGAATTGAACCACCAGGCCCGCCTGCGGCCGCCAGAGCCGGACTGGAATGCAGGCGAGATCCGCGAGACAGTGGATGAGATGATCGCTTTCGCCATCTCCAGGGTCGCCGGCCCCGATCAGCAGGTCGCCTCCGGGCCGGACGCCGAGGCCGATCCGCGCAAGGTCGCGGGCGCGGCCCCGCAGCTCGCGCAAGCCGAGCGCCTTGCCACCGAGGACCAGCCGGCCGCGGCAGAGTCTCGCCAGAATGTGAACCGAGGAGACCTGCGGCCATCGCCCCAGCCGGCAGGCAATTTCACCGATTCCATCTTTGCCGCTGAGGAAAATCAGTTCAACTGGTCCCGCGCCGAACACCGACCAGGGCAGCTCCGAAACGCCTGCATCCACGAAAATGATCGATGCCGCTTGCAGCGGCGGCAGTTTAGCGATCCTGGGTTGAGAAATCGGCTGGTATGGAGAAAAATCACTATCAAACGGTTGCATTGTTTACCCATTACGCAAAATTACTAATTTCAAAACTGAAGCGCTATGTAAATTTCTTGCGATGCTTGTGAATAGAGCCGCACGTGCCGAGCGTCAATCCGGGAAACCGATAAATGCCCTGAATTTCAGCAGTTTGAGATCGAATCGCGCCAGTAAGTTCCGCGCGCGAGGGCCGATTAAGGAAAATACCTGGTCGACGCCATGCCCAGCCGAATATCCGGGAGGTGTAACCGAATTGCCATTTCCGTGAGGTGCCGGGTTCGGTTAGGGTCTACACGGTCGCGTTCATCGTATCGAGTACTCCTGATCCATGACCCCTGCGCAGATGCGGCTCCTTCATCGCAGCTTTGCGATCATTGAGCCCATGACTTATGAGATCGGCCAATCGTTTTACGAAAGGCTGTTTGAACTCGCGCCTGATGCGCGCCCGCTTTTCAGTTCGGACTCCAAACTTCAACGCCGCAAGCTGATGAGCATGTTCGAGGAGCTGCTGAAGCTGCAGCTCCGCTCGGCGCTGACAGTACCGATAACCGGCAGCACGAGCACGGAAGTGGCGATGCAGGAAGTCGTCTCGCTCGCTCACCGCCATGTCGACTATGGTGCGCAGCCCGAACATTTTGCGGCGGCCAAAGACGCGTTGCTCTGGAGCCTCAGCAAGCATCTCGGCCCCGAATTCGACGACGAGACCGCCAAGGCCTGGAGCGAGGCCTATGACACGGTGTCGGGTTCGATGAGCCGGGTGATGAGATCGGAAGCCACCTATCCGCTGCTGCCCGACGATCACGGCCGCCCCGCCCCGGAGAGCGAGGCGGAAGCGCTCGACGCTCTGTTCCGGCAATATTGAGCCAGCTGCGCACTCCAGGTCGGCGGGCCAGCGCGCGCTGGCGGCCAACGTCAGCCGCCGCTGAGCTGTGCGAGCGTCTTTGACGGCGTGATCGCCTGCGGATCGAGGAAACAGTGGATGATCGCCGGCTTTCCGGACGCCAGCGCCCGCTCGAAGGCCGGGGCGAACTCCTCGGTCTTCTCCACCCGCTCGCCATGGCCGCCGAAGGTCTGCGCATAGGCGGCAAAGTCGGGATTCTGCAGATCCGTCGCCGAGATCCGCCCCGGATAGTCGCGCTCCTGATGCATGCGGATCGTGCCGTACATGCCGTTGTCGATCACGACGATGATCACCGGAATGCCGTATTGCACCGCCGTGGCAAATTCCTGGCCCGTCATCAGGAAGCAGCCATCTCCGGCGAAGGCAACGACGATCTGCTCCGGCCGCTGCCGCTTGGCCATGATCGCCGCCGGCACGCCATAGCCCATCGAGCCGGAAATCGGCGCAAGCTGGGTGCCGAAAGCGCGGATGCGGTAATAGCGGTGGAGCCAGCCGGTGTAATTGCCGGCACCATTGCAGATGATCGCGTCGGCCGGCAGGCGCTGGCGCAGCCAGGTTACGGCCTCGCCGAACTGGAAGGCGCCGGGCACCGGCTTTGCCGTCTCCGACCAGGCGATGTAGCTGGCGCGCAGCTCTTCAGTCCTGCTGGCATTGCGCCGGCTAGCTTCGCCCCCGTTACCCAGAGCGGCGCAGAACGCGGCCGGCGTCGCTTGGATGGCGAGCGTCGGCTGATAGACGCGGCCAAGCTCCTCGGCGCCTGGATGGACATGGACGAGGCGCTGTTTCGGAACTGGCACGCCCATGAGCGAATAGGAGGATGACGGCATCTCCGAGAACCGCCCGCCGAGCAGCAGCACCAGATCGGCGGTCTTGACCTGCTCGGCCAATACCGGATTGGGCGCGATGCCGACATCGCCGACATAGTTCGGGTGATCGGCGGGAAAAAGCGGCGCGCGGCGGAACGAGGTGGCCACCGGCAGATCGTGCTCCTCGGCGAAACGGATGAAGGCTGTGCGCGCCTCCTCGCTCCAGCGCGAGCCGCCGAGGATGGCGATCGGCCGCTCGGCGCCTGCCAGCAATTCGCCGAAGCGCTGCATCGCATCCGGCGCCGGCCAGATCTCCGCCGCCTCAACGCGCGGCGCATCGGCCGCGACCGCCTTCTCCCGTAGCATGTCCTCGGGCAGCGCCAGGACCGCCGGGCCGGGCCGCCCCTGCATCGCCGTGCGGAAGGCGCGCACGACGAATTCCGGCAGACGCGCCGGATCATCCACCTCGGCCACCCATTTGGCGACCGAGCCGAACACGGCGCGGAAATCGATCTCCTGAAACGCCTCGCGTTCCTTCATACCGCGCCCGACCTGACCGGCGAACAGGATCATCGGCGTCGAATCCTGCGCGGCGATATGCAGACCGTGCGCCGCATTCATCGCGCCGGGACCGCGCGTCACGAAGCAGATGCCAGGCCGTCCGGTCAGCTTGCCATAAGCCTCGGCCATGATCGCCGCGCCGCCCTCATGCCGGCAGGCGATGACGTCGATCGGCGAGCCGTAAAGCGCATCGAGCGCGGCGAGATAGCTCTCGCCTGGCACGCAGGTGAGCCGCTCGACGCCCTGGGCGACAAGCTGATCGATGAGAATTTGGCCGCCGGTTCTCATGGGCATCACGTCAGTCATGGCTCTCCTTGCCGCCGTCCGGCGCGCGAAGCGCGGACAGCACCTCCTCATTATGCTCGCCGAGCCGCGGGCTGCGCTTCGGCGCCATCATCCTCACACCGTCGATGACGATCGGGCAAGCCACCGTGGGCACGCGGCCCGCCTCGTCCTCGAATTCCCTGCGGATGCCGCGCGCCTCAACCTGGGCGTCGGCGAATACGTCGGCGAGGTCGTTGATCGGCCCGGCGGGGATGCTGCGCGCCTCCAGCCGCGCCAGCAGCTCATCGCGCTGCCAGAGCGAGGTCAGCTCCGCTATCCGGGCGCATAGAGCGTGGCGGTGATGAACCCGGCCCTCATTCTTGCGGTAGCTCTCGCTCGCCGCAAGATCATCCGCGCCGAGCACCTCGCAGAGCTTTGCAAATTGCGAGTCATTGCCGACCGCGATGATCAGATGGCCGTCGGCGGCGGGAAACACCTGATAGGGCACGATGTTCGGATGGCCGTTGCCGAGCCGCGGCGGCGATTTGCCCGACACCAGATAGTTCATGGCCTGATGGCCGAGCATGGCGATCTGGCAGTCGAGCAGCGCCATGTCGATATGGGCGCCCTGCCCTGTTGCGTCGCGGCGGCGCAGAGCCGCGAGAATCGCGTTCGAGGCGTAAAGGCCGGTGACGATGTCGGCAACCGCGACGCCGACCTTCATCGGCTCACCGTCCGGCTCGCCCGTCAGGCTCATCAGCCCGCCCATGCCCTGGATCAGGAAATCGTAGCCTGCGCGCCCGGCATAGGGTCCGGTCTGGCCGAAGCCGGTGATCGAGCAATAGATGAGGCGCGGATTGACCGCTTTGACACTCTCATAATCGAGCCCGTATTTCTTCAGGCCGCCGACTTTGAAATTCTCGATGAGAATGTCGGACTTAGCAGCGAGCACGCGGATTGCTTCGCGCCCCTCCTCGCTCTCGAAATCGAGCGTCACTGAGCCTTTGCCGCGATTGGTGGCGTGAAAATAGCCGGCCGACAGATTGTCGCCCTCCGCTCCGGTCACGAAAGGCGGTCCCCAGCCGCGCGTATCGTCGCCCGCGCCGGGACGCTCGACCTTGATCACATCCGCGCCGAGATCGGCGAGAAGCTGCGCCGCCCAAGGCCCGGCGAGAATGCGGGCCAGCTCAAGAACTTTTAACCCTGCGAGAGGATTTTCCATTGCACGCTCTTCATTCTACCAAGAGGCGATAATGCATTTGGCGGGGCGATGTCGAGGCACTTTCGCTTGATCTTTCCGCCGGTGGTCGATCCGCAAAGAGGCTGGCGGGAGAATTCCGGCATGTTGTCGGATCGGGGCAGGCTTGTTCGTCCTATGGCCGACGGAGTGCAATGCGAATCAATGGAGGCAGGACAAAGATGACCGCGACCAGCACCAAGCCCCGCGAGTGCAGCATCGTGACAACCGAGCGCCAGCTCACCGCCGTCGTCAAGGTAAGATCGCCGATGAGCAAACTGCCGGAAACGCAGCGCTCGTCGCGGGCCAAGCTCAATGCCGCCCTGCCCTCGCTCAATGTCGGGCCGCTCCGTCAGACCTGCACGCTCTGGCGTCCGCCCTCCGGCGGCCTGCTCGAGATGGAGCCCGGCGTGATCGTCTCGCGCAACTTCGCACCGCTAGTGCACTGACGCAAACAGAGGATTCACACGCGGCCTAGTTCGTGCGATTCTGCTGATATGGCACAAACCGTCAGCATCATCATCGCCTCTGAGGACCGCGCGCGTTTGGCGGCGGTTATTGAGGATCGCAACAGCGCGCAGAAGCACGTCCAGCGGGCACGGATCGTTCTTCTTTCGGCAGACAGGCTGCCCGTTCTGGAGGTGGCGAGGCAGATCGGTGGCAGTCGCCCGGCGGTGTGGCGCTGGCAGTTGCGATATGCCGAGCAAGGGGTGGATGGCCTCTTGCGGGACAAGACGCGCAAGCCGGGTAAAGCCCCTGTTCAGTTGGAGACCGTGGCCAGGGTGCTGGCGCTGCCATGCTCCGAGCCACCCCATAACGCGACGCATTGGACCGGCCGGGCGGTCGCCAAGGCTGTCGGCGTCAGCTTGCGGACGGTGCAACGCATCTGGGATGGGCATCGCCTTCAACCTCACCGCTTACGCACTTCAAGATGTCCAACGATCCCGCCTTTGCCGCGAAAGTGGAGGATGTCGTCGGCCTGTACATGGAGCCGCCCTGTCATGCCGTGGTGCTGTCCATCGATGAGAAAAGCCAAATTCAGGCGCTCGATCGCACGCAACCCGGCCTTCCGCTGAAGCCCGGCAAATGCGCAACCATGACCCACGATTATAAGCGGAATGGCACCACCACCCTGTTCGCCGCGCTCAATATTCTCGATGGCACCGTGTTGGGGCGTTGCATGCAAAAGCACCGGCATCAGGAGTTTATCAAGTTCCTCAATGCGGTGGAGCGCGCCGTTCCGGCGGGAAAGGTCATCCATGCCATCCTCGACAATTACGCCACCCACAAGCATCCCAAGGTCAAGCAATGGCTGGCCGACAATCCGCGCTGGGTCTTCCACTTCACGCCCACATCCGCATTCCCCGCCTTCGCGGGGACAGGCTCTGGCTCAACGCCGTCGAGGGCTTCTTCTCAGTCATCACCCGAAGGCGCATCCGTCGCGGCGTCTTCAAATCCGTCGCCGAATTGGAAGATGCCATCCGCCGCTACATCCGCGATCACAACGGTCACCCCAAGCCCTTTGTCTGGACGAAATCCGCCAAAGAAATTTTCGGCAAACTCAAGCGCCTGCCTGCACCATCTGATTAAGTCAGTGCACTAGGCGAGGTGGTGCCGTCCGCATTGCCGGGCGGGCGTGCCGCGCATTTCGTCCTGGTCGGCGATTATGATGGCCTTCCCGGCGCCTGGAACACGCTGCTCGGCTGGTGCGCGGCCGAGAAGCTGCCGCTCGCCGGCGTCAATTGGGAAATCTATGGCGACTGGAACGAGGACTCATCGAAGATCGAGACCTCACTCTACGCGCTGCTCGCCTGACGCCGTGCGCCGACCGCCTCAAGCCTTCACCGAAAGCGGCTCGGCGATCTCCTCCAGGCTGCGGCGCTCGGCCCGGACGCCATAGGCAACCTCGACCAGGGCTGCGCCAAACATCAGCGCGGCGGCAAAGAGATAGCCGTAGAACACATCGGTGCGCGAGCCGGTGCCGATCAGTGTGCCGAAAATCCATGGCGCCAGCACGCCGCCGGTTCCCGTCCCGATGGCGTAGAACAGCGCGATCGCCAGCGCCCGCATCTCCAGCGGGAAGATCTCGCTGACGGTCAGATAGGCGGCGCTGGCGGCCGGCGAGGCGAAGAAGAAAATCACCGTCCACAGCGCCGTCTGCGTCACCGCGGTCAGCACATCCTGGGAAAACAGATAGCCGGTGATCAAAAGCAGCAAGGCGGCAATCGCATAGGTGCTGCTGATCATCTGGCGGCGGCCGATCGTGTCGAACAGCGATCCGAGCACCAGCACGCCGACAAAATTACTGATGGCGAAGGGCAAGAGATAGAGACCGGTCTGGCTCGACGGCACCTGATAGAAGCGCGTCAGCACGAGCGCGTAGGTGAAGAAGATCGCATTGTAGAGAAAGGCCTGCGAGACCATCAGCGACAGGCCGAGAATGGAACGCTTCGGATAGCGCCTGAACATGGTCTCGATGATGACCCTGAAGCCGAAATGGTGGCGCGGATAGATGGTGATCGCCGCATGGGCCGGGAGCGGCGGCAGCGGCTTGCCGGTCGTCTCTTCCACCTCTTTCTCGACCTGACTAACGACGCGCTCGGCCTCCTCCTCATAGCCGTGCGTCATCAGCCAGCGCGGGCTTTCCGGCACGTGCCGCCGCACCAGAAGGATGCCGAGCCCGAGCACGGCGCCAATGCCGAAGCCGACCCGCCAGCCGAGATCGACGGGAAGCAGGTTAGGATCGAGCAGCGCGATTGTCGCGAGCGAGCCGATAGCGGCACCGACCCAGTAGGAGCCGTTGATATAGAGATCGATGCGGCCGCGCAAACGCGCCGGGATCAGCTCATCAATGGCGGAGTTGATGGCCGCATACTCCCCGCCGATGCCGGAGCCAGTGATGAAGCGGAAGACAATGAAGCTCCACAAATTCCAGGAGAACGCCGTCAGCAGCACGCCGATCAGATAGATGCTGAGCGTAATGAAGAAGAGCCGCTTTCTCCCGAAGCGGTCGGTGAGATATCCGAAGAACAGCGAGCCCACCACCGCGCCGGCCAGATAGAAAGAGGCGATCAGGCCGATTTCGGCGCTCGAAAAATGTAGCGTCTGCGGCTCCTGAAGCACGCCGCTGATGGCGCCCTTCAAGGTGACCTCGAGACCGTCGAGGATCCAGGTCACCCCGAGGGCGATGACGATCATTGTGTGAAAGCGGCTCCAGGGCAGCCGGTCGAGCCGGGCCGGAACGAGCGTGGTTACGGCCGTGGGCGGCCGGTGGTCGCCGAGATTGCTTTTCTTCGGATCTTGCAATGCTCTATCCCGCTATGAGTGCCGATCGAAAAACTCGTCCCGCGCAGGCGAGTTCGCCCCGTGAAAAAGCGGCTAGAAGAATGCCTGGATCCCTGTCTGGGCGCGTCCCAAGATCAGGGCGTGAATGTCGTGCGTACCCTCATAGGTGTTCACCGTCTCCAGATTGTGGGCAACGCGGATGACGTGATATTCCTCGGAAATGCCGTTGCCGCCATGCATGTCGCGGGCGTCGCGCGCAATGGCGAGCGCCTTGCCGCAGCTATTGCGCTTCAGCATGGAGATCGCCTCGGGCGCGAGCCGGTCCTCGTCGAACAGCCGTCCGGCGCGCAGGCAGGCCTGCAGGCCGATGGTGATCTCGGTCTGCATGTCGGCGAGCTTCTTCTGAATGAGCTGGGTGGCGGCCAGCGGCCGGCCGAACTGCTTGCGCTCCAGCGTGTAGTTGCGGGCCGCGTGCCAGCAGAATTCCGCCGCGCCGAGTGCGCCCCAGGCGATACCATAGCGGGCCCGGTTGAGGCAGCCGAAGGGTCCCTTGAGTTCCGAGACATTGGGCAGAAGGTTCTCTGCGGGAACCACCACCTCATCGAGCACGATCTCGCCGGTGATCGAGGCGCGCAGCGACAGCTTGCCTTCGATTTTCGGCGTGGAGAAGCCGGGCGTGCCGCGCTCGACCAGAAAGCCGCGAATCTTGTCCCCATGCGCGGCCGATTTCGCCCAGACGACGGCAACATCGGCGATCGGGCTGTTGCTGATCCAGGTCTTGGCGCCTGTCAGCCTGTAGCCGCCATCGACCTTCTCGGCGCGCGTGCGCATGCCGCCCGGATCGGAGCCGGCATCGGGCTCGGTCAGGCCGAAGCATCCGACCCATTCTCCTGTCGCCAGCTTATAAAGATATTTCTGGCGCTGCTCCTCGCTGCCATAGGCGTGGATCGGATACATCACCAGCGACGACTGTACGCTCATGGCCGAGCGGTAGCCGGAGTCGACCCGCTCGACCTCCCGCGCTGCAAGGCCGTATGCGACATAGCCGAGCCCGGCCCCGCCATAGGTTTCGGGGATCGTCGGCCCGAGCAGACCGAGCGTGCCCATCTCCTGCATGATCTCACGGTCGAAGCGCTCGTCGCGATAGGCGCTCATCACCCGCGGCATCAGCTTGTCCTGGGCATAGCCGCGGGCGGTGTTGCGCACCAAGCGCTCCTCTTCGGTCAACTGGTCGTCGAGGAGCAGGAGATCGTCCCAGCCGCTCGGAATGCGCGAGGCCGCGGGAGTGTCTTTGTTTTGTTCGGGTTTGGGGGCGGTCATGGGCGAATCCTAAGGTCACCTTGCCTTCGGCGCGCCGCAGAGCCGGGAGCGCCGCAATCGCCGTTATGTTAAGGTGCCGCGCGCCCGAAATATAGAGCGCTTTTCACAGTTTTCGGGCGCTTTCGGGCCGACGGCGCGTGCCGCATCCATCCGTAAGGCTGCCGATTTTCAGGCCGAATGCAATTCATTAAGCATTCACGAGACGAGCCCTAATTTGGCGCTCTCGTCACGGCCCCTCGCATACTGCGCATTCAAAACAGGACCCGAGAGGCACGAACGTGTGTTGGAAATCCGGCGCCCCTTGTCCGCCCATTGCGGCCGGGTGCCGTAGCGCCGGTATCAACGGTGAGCGATTAGAAGGGAGTTATTGCATGAAGAAAGTTGTGACTGCCCTTTTTGGGCTTGTGCTTTGTCTGTCCGCGCTCGGCTTCGCAGCGACCGGCGCATCCGCCGCTGAACAGTCTTCGGCGCTTCCCGCATTCAAGGATCTGGCCGGCCAGTCCACGCCGCTGACGCGGGTCGACGATGGCGATTACTGCGTGCATCAATATTTCCGGTGCCGCCATTTTTCCGATAACGGGCCGGAATTCCGCGCCTGCATGAGAGAGCATGGCTGTTTCGACTCCTACATACGGTTCAGAGGACACCATGAGGAGGGCTATTGCCACCGCTGGCGCGAGGAATGCGGCGATCGTTGGGACCGGGGTAGCGACCGCTTCTATGGCTGTCTCAGATATCACGGCTGCGACTGACGCATCGCGCCATATCACGCAAGAAAACGGCCTCTTGGGAGGCCGTTTTTCGTTTGGACGTCGCTCACCTTGTCGCCGGCTAGGATAAACGGATCAGTACCAGCCCCGTTTGACGCCCGAGCCGAGCATCTCGTCATAGACGTCGATACGGCGGTCGCGCAGCGGCTGATTGAAGCTGTTCAAGACGCGCTTACGCCGGGCGTCGGACAGATTGACCTCGGCGTAGATGATCGCTTCCTCCGTCGCGCTGGCCGGACCGGCGAGCGGGAAGCCGGTGTGGCTCACGATCAGGCTCGAGCCGAGGAAGGGCTGGCCGCGCTCTGTGCCAACGCGGTCGGCCGCGGCCACATACATGCTGTTCGAATGCGCGCCGCCCATGGCCAGCACATTGGCCATCATCATCATATTCGCCGGCTGATCGGGCATCGGCACCCAGTTGGTCGGGACGCAGAGAATGTCGGCCCCCTGAAGCGCCGCGAGGCGATAGGTCTCCGGAAACCAGCCGTCATAGCAGATCGCGGCGGCCATCCGCCCGAACACCGTCTTCCACACCGGCACGCCGAGATCGCCAGGCTCGAAAAACAGGTTCTCGGCGCCCCAGAGATGCACCTTGCGGTAAGTGCCGATGAAGCCGTCGGGCCCGACGATGGCGGCGCTGTTGTAGAGAGCATCGCCCGCCCGCTCGCAAATGCCGGCAACGATCACCGCCCCATGCTGGCGCGCGGCACCCAGCCAGGCCTGCGTGGTCGGCCCGTCCGGCACCGGCTCGGCGAGAGCGAAGGCTTCCTGCCGTGAGGCGAAGACATAGCCGGAATTGCACAGCTCCGGCAGCACGATCAGCTTGGCGCCTTTGGTCGCAGCCTCGGCGATCTTCTCAAGCGAGCGGGCGACGTTGGTCTCCTTCTCGCCAATCCGCGGCTCCATCTGGATGCAGGCGACGGTGATCGGACTTTCGGCGTGTGGGTCGGTCGGCATGGGCTGGCTCTCGTGCTCAGAGTTCGGGGCGCATATCTTTCCAGTCATGGACACGCTCATAGGCGTCCGCGGCGCGGATGACGGTCTCCTCATCGAAAGGCCGTCCGGCGAGCTGCAACCCGATCGGCAGGCCGGCCGCATCGAAGCCGCAGGGCAGCGAAATCGTGGGGAGGCCGGCAAGGTTCCACGGATAGGTGAGACGCCAGGAGGCGGCGAGCACGCTTTCATCCTCTGGGCCGACGCGCACCGTCCATTCGCCGATCGGCCAGGCGGTGAGCGGGCAAGTCGGGCCGAGGATCACATCGACATCGGCGAAGACCCGCGCCAGATCGTCGATCAATACGCGGCGAAGCTGCTCGGCCTTGAGATAGTCCGGTCCGGTGACGAGCCGGCCCATTTCGACCAAAGTGCGCACATCCTCGGTGAAACCCGCCACCGCGCCGCTCGCCAGATTGCGGCTGTGATAGGCGGTGGAGGAGGACAGCTCGATGGCGAAGATCGCGCCCAGGCCATAGGCCAGGATCGGCAGCTCGAATTCGGTGATGCTGGCGCCGGTGTCGCGGAAGAAGCGGATCGCGCCCTCGATGGCAGCCTCGACATCGGCCTGATTGCGGCCGAAGAAATGGTTCCTGCAGATGCCGATCCGCAAACCGGCAATCGGCTGGCCGAGCGCCGCGGTGAAATCCGGCACGCTTTCACGGGCCGAACCGGGGTCTGCCGGGTCATGGCCGGAAATCGCATTCAGCACATGGGCGCTGTCGGCGACGGTGTAGGAGAGCGGCCCGGCATGATCGAGCGACCAGCTGTGCGGCACGATCCCGGCGCGGCTGACGCGGCCGAAAGTCGGCTTGAGTCCGACCGTTCCACAGAGGGCCGCGGGGATGCGGATCGAGCCGCCCGTGTCGGAGCCCATCGCCACCGGCACGATGCCGGCGGCCACAATGGCGCCCGAGCCACCGCTTGAGCCGCCGGGCACGCGCGTCAGGTCCCATGGGTTCTTCGCCGGCGGCGTGACATTGCCCCAGGCGAATTCATGCATCCGCGTCTTGCCGATGATGATGGCGCGCGCAGCGCGCAGTTTCGCGGCGACGGCCGAGTCCTGCATCGGGAAGGCGATCCCCGATGCTTCCGTGCCGGCATGGGTTGGCATGTCGCGGGTGAGGTAATTGTCCTTCACCGCGACAGGCACGCCGTGGAGGGGGCCGCGCCATTTCCCGTCGCGGATCTCCGCATCGGCCGCAGCTGCCTGGGCGCGCGCGTCCTCGGCGACGCAGACGAAGCTTTCGAGTTTCGGATCGAGGGCCTCAATTCGGTCCAGGACATTCTCGACCAGCGCCGAACTCGTGAGCGCGCCGGAGATGAGGCCAGACATCAGCTCGGTGATCGGGCGGGTGATGGGATCGTCGGTCACGGCCGCACCTCAGTTCTTGTCGTCAATAGGGAGCGGCGAGAACACCACCGCCGGATGCACATCCGTCAGGTCGAGGCTGCGCAGCTTGGCGATCTCCTCGGCAACGGGCTTGAATGCGGCCAGCACTGCCGCTCGCCGGTCCGGCCTCAGATCGATGCCAAGCGCTTCAATAAGCTGCTCCAGTTCGTCCATCTTGTCCTCCCGCAAGCTGTCAATTACGCCGGCTGCCGCCGCCTTCCGGCCGGTCCGGAGGCGAGCGCAGCAACATCTCGGTTACCTCCGGCGGCGCAGGCTCGGCCGGCTTGCCGCGCTTCGGCATGCCGAGAACGAAGGGCACGAGCTGAGCGTGGGCGATGCGCAGCACGCGCCGCAATTCGCTGACCGGCTCTGGATGCTCGTCGACACGGATGTCGATCAGCCCGTAGACCTCCTCGGCATGGACGCGCAGCGCCGCCGATTGCTTGCCGCGCTTGTCGCCGCCGGCCACGTCGCCGGCTTCCAGCGCACGCATCAGCCGCTCGGCAAGGTCGGCATCGGCGCCAGCTTCGAAAGCGACGGACATCGCATCCAGCACTTGGGGGCCAGTCAGCATGTTGCCGATGATGGCGAGACCCGGCCGTAGAATTTGCCCGGCCCAAGGGGTGCATTCGGCCCCAGTATGAGCCGCACTCTCGCCTTGCGCATCAACGAGGCCGAACTGCCGGAATTCGCGCGCATCGTCACCGGCAAGCGCTATGGCTAAGGCGTGTTTCGCGCCAGCGCCTTTCTCCAGCTTGGCGAGCGCAGTCAGCGCAAGATAGGGATTGACCCAGCTCTGCGTGGACACCGCGCCGACCGCCGACTGGATATAAGGACACATCGAGCCGGCGGCTGGTACGGCACTTGCCACCGCCACGCCGAGCTGACCGGTCCGCGGGCAGCGGGCAACGATGGAAAATGTGTTGGCTTCGCTCATCGCCGCCGTCTCACACCCGAAGCTGATCCTGCACGCGAGCCGCGGCGGCTTTGTCGCCCGTCGAGCCCTCATCGGCGATCTCGCCGATCTTCAGCACGGCGTAGCGGTCAGCGACCGAGAAGGCGAAAGGCACATTCTGCTCGACAACGAAAATCGTCATGCCGGTGCGCTCGCGTTCGGCCCGCAGCACCTTGGTCAGCCGTTGGATCATCGAGGGCTGCAGACCCTCCGAGATCTCGTCGATCATCATCAGCCGCGGGCTTGCGAGCAGCGCACGGGAGACGATCAGCATCTTCTGCTCGCCGCCACTCAGCGTGCCGGCCTTCTGCTTCAGACGCTCGCGGATGATCGGAAAATATTCGGAAATGCGTGCAATACCGTCCGCCAGGCCCTTCTCGTCGCGCAGACCGAGCCGGAGATTCTCCTCGACGGTCAGCTCCTGGAACAGCGTCTGCTCCTGCGGCGTGTAGGCGATGCTCCGACGGGCGATGACATAGGTCGGCAGCCCCGTCACGTCCTCACCGAACAGGCGGATGCGTCCGGCCTGGGCGCGCAGGAAGCCGAGCACGGTCTTCAATAGTGTCGTCTTGCCCATGCCGTTCTTGCCGAGCAGCGCGAAAATCTCGCTGGGCAAGATGGACAGCGAGATGTTGCGGAGCACGACGGCCTCGCCATAGCCGCTGCTGATACCGGCGATGTCGAGGGCGGCGGCGCTCATGGCGCAGTCTCCGGAGCGGGAATTGCGACCTCGCCGGCATAGATCGAGCGCACGAGATCGGAGCTGACCACCTCCGCCACCGAGCCATCGAGCAGCACCTTGCCCTGATGCAGCACGATGATGCGGGTGGAGATATCGCGGACGAAATCGAGGTCGTGCTCGATGATGAGGATGCAAAGCCCCTCGCGGCGGACGAGATCGGCGAGGATGCTGCCGATCAGCGTGCGCTCAGGCTTGGTCAGGCCGGCGGTCGGCTCGTCCAGCAAGAGCACATTCGGCTCCAGCGCCAGCACCATGGCCAGCTCCAGGGCGCGCTTCATACCATGGGACAGGTGGCGGCACTCGGTCGCCATCTGCCGGTCGAGGCCGGTCGCGGTGATGACCCGGCGGGCGCTGTCCGGCAGAGCGAGCGTGGGCTCGTGGCTCAGCATCCGCGTGCGGTCGAGGCGGTAGCGCGCCAGCCGCAGGCATTCGGCGACGGTCAGCGTCTCGAACAGGCTGGTGGTCTGAAAGCTGCGGCCGATACCGAAGCCGACGACGCCGTCAGGCGGCGTGCGGGCGATGTCGTTGCCGAACACGGCGACCGTGCCGCCGGAGCGCTCATAGCCGTCCGAGAGGCAGCGCATCAGCGTTGTCTTGCCCGCGCCGTTCGGCCCGATAATGCCGAGCAGCTCGCTGCCGAGAGCCTCGAAGGTTACGCCTTCGAGCACTTTCAAGCTGCCATAACTGCGCGACAGTTCAGTGGTCTGAAGGGCGGGTGCGTCCGAGCCGGCGCCAGAGCGGCGGGCCGATTTCGTCTCGGCGAGCGCCGGAACCGCGAGGATGGGAGTGGCCGTCCGGCGCGATATGGCCGACCAAAGCCACCGCGCCCCGGCCTTGATCACCGGCAATATGCCTTGCGGCAGCGCAACGATGATTAGCACGAACACCGAGCCGACGATCAGCTTCCAGACGAAGGGCAGATTGCCGGAGAGATAGGCGCTGGTCAGATCGATGGCGACTGTGCCGAGGACCGGCCCGATCAGCGTGCCGCGCCCGCCGAGCGCGACCCACATGACAAGCTCTGTGCCGAAGACGAAACTGCCGATCTCAGGCGCAACGACGACGGTATAGCCCGCATAGGCATAGCCGGCGACCGAGGCGATCATCGCCATGGCCACCATCAGGAGGATTTTGATGCGCGGCGCATCGATGCCGAGATAGGTACAGCGCTGCTCGTTCTCGCGGATCGCGACCAGCACGCGGCCGAAATCGCTGTTGACGAAGAACCAGGCTGCAACCGTCAGCAGGACGAGGCCGATGCCGGTGACGGTGAACCACCCCTCTACGGAGAGGTCGAAGGTGTTGTAGCCGACGAGGCCGCTCGATGAGCCGGTGGTGGTGCCGCCGGAATAGAGCACCTGCACGAAGATGATCGGCAAGGCGAGGGTGACGATGGCCACATAGAGCGGCGAGGCCCCGTGGAAGAAGGCAATCCAGCCGGTGATCGCCGCGACGAGCGCCGATACGGCAAGGCCAATGATCAGCGCAAGGATGGCCGTCTCGGGCGAGAAATCGAGATAGGTAAAGGTCATGCCCGCGGCGTAGGCGCCGATGCCGAAGAACGCCGCCTGGCCGAAAGTGAGGATGCCGGTATAGCCCCAGAGAATGTCGACGGTCAGTGCCGTCGCCGCGTAGACGAAAGAGCGCACCAGGATGTTGACCGTATAGGTGTCAAGCACATACGGCCCAGCCGCGACTGCGGCAATCAGCAGGGCGGTCACGCCCGCCACCGTGACGAGGCGGCCGGGAAAAGCGCGCCGGGCCACGGCGATTGGAGCGCTCACTGCGTCAGCCATGGCCGAACCCCGCGGGCCGGATGCGCAGGATCAGAGCGGCCAGCACGACGATGGTGAGGCCGCCGATCACCGGGCTGACGAAGGTCGAGACCAGCACCTGCGCGCCGCCGAGCGTAATCGCTGCCGTCGCCAGGCTAAGGAGCGAGACGGAGGAGACCAGCACCAGCATGAAAGCGTTCACCAGCCAGGGCACGCCCATATTCGGATCGACGCTGGAGAGCGGCGTGATCAGCGCTCCGGCGAGGCTTGCCAGCCCTGCACCGAAGCAAAAGGTGACGAAGCGCACATAGCCGCTGTTGATGCCCAGCCCGCGCGCCAGCGGCTCGTTCATGATCACCGCGCGCGCCTCCAGCCCGAGCCGCGTCGCGGAGAACAGCACCGCAATACCGCCCGCCACGATCGCCGCCGCCAAAATCAAAAACAGCCGATAAAGCGAATAGGTCTCGCCGAGAATGCTGGCCGCGCCGGTGATCGGCGTCTGCACGAATTGGATCTCGCGGCCGAAGGCGATGGTGATGAGCTGGCCGATGATGATGCCGAGGCCCCAGGTGGCCAGGATCGCGTCGAGCGGGCGGTCATAGAGCGGGCGGACGACGAAGCGCTCGATCACCCCGCCCAGCACGAGGCCGGCGAGGAATGCGGCCGGATAGGCGAGCCACGGACTCCAGCCGAGCTGCGTCACCACCAGCGCCGAATAGCCGCCCACTGTCAGAAAACCGCCGTGCGCGAAGTTCACGATCTTCAGCACACCGAGGATGATCAGGAGGCCCGAGGCGACGGCGAACAGGATCGCCGCGGTCGTGACGATGTCGAGAGCGAGTGCGGTCATCGCGGCTGCCTCATCGCCAAGGCGTTTTGTCCCTTCGGACGTCGCCCCGGCCGTCAGAGCCGGAGCCTATTAGCCTTGCGGCAGGACAATGCCCGGCGGGGAAGCCAATGAGTTCCGGATCAGCCTTGCGGCTGTCCGGGACGACGTAGAAAGGCATTCGCCACCAACTCAGAGCTTCGGGCACTGATCGCCCGGATCGACATTGGGGAAGGTCTTGACGATCTTCACCGAGCCGTCCGCCTGCACCTGGCCAAGATACATGGAGAGCGGTGCGTGGTGCTCCTTGTTCATCTGGATCTTGCCGCGCGGCCCGTCGAAGGAGACCTCGGGAAGCGTCTTGATGACCTTGTCGGCAGCCGTCGATTTCGCCTTCTCGACCGCAGCCTTGTAGAGATAGACCGCGTCATATTCCGGCACGGACAGATCGTTCGGCGTCAGCAGCTTATCGCCGAACTTCGCCTTCATCGCTGCCATGAACTTCTTGTTCGCCGGCGTGTCGATATTGGTCAGGAAGGAGGCCGAGATGAAGATGCCTTCCGCGTCGGCGCCCATGCTCTTGGCCGTGCCTTCATCGACGCTGAGATTGCCCACGTGAGCGGTCATCCCCGCTGCCTTGAACTGCTTCTGCAGGGTGACGTTCGGCGCACCGCCAGCCGTCGAGAACACCACAGCATCCGGATTGGCGCTGCGCATCTTGGAGATGATCGCGGTCCAGTCGGTTGCGTCCATCGGCTGATATTCGTCACCGACGACCTTGCCGCCCTTCTTCTCGATATAGGCTCTCGTAAAGGCGAGCATGCCGCGCCCGAAGGCATAGTCGCTGCCGACCAGGAAGAAGGTCTTGGATTTGAAGGCGTCCATGAAGTGGTCGACGATCGGGCCGACCATCTGCTCCGGCACGGGCGCGTCGACATAGAGATATTTGTTGCAGGAGCGGCCCTCATAGAGCGAGGTGTAGATATAAGGCACTCTGCCGCGTGTCACGATCGGCAGCATGCCGTTGCGGGCGGCGCTCGTCTGCATCGAGATCAGCACATTGGCCTTCTTCTGGAAGATCAGCGAGTTGGCGGCCTTTTGCGCGCCGGCCGCGCCCGAGCCGTCATCGGCCACCTCGAGCATCACCTTCTTGCCCATGATGCCGCCGGCGGCATTGATCTCGTCGACCGCCAACTCGGCCGATTGCACGACAGACGGCGCGACCACGCTGTTGGCGCCCGAAAGCCCGGTCGGGATGCCGATCTTGATGACATCCTCGGCCTTCGCCGGGGCGAAAGACAAACACATCAGCGCAATGACGACAGCGCCGCGCCGTACTGAAGACGAGTGGTTCATGCCCGACCCTCCGTTACTAGTTCATTGTTATGCAAGCAAAACCCATGCCAAACGGGGCTCATCGGGGGGCGGTTCCACGCCCCGGGAGAAAGGACCGAAAATGCCCAAATATTATGCAGTATTATACATCACATGCCAAGAGGCTGATCAGGCGAAGGCAATGTGCTCGGCCGGGTATGCGATCCGATGGCGAAAGCGCGGAGCACGCGGCACTTACGCCAGCGCGCCACGCCGAAGTCTAGATTGAACCTCGCATGGCCTTGCCGACACTCAGGCGTTCGCCGGAAAGGATGGAGACGTTGCCTGGCGCCACGCTGGCTTCATGCGGAGCACGGGTCAGATTTTCAGTCTCTTGAAGAGCTTCAGCGCGTTGCCGGAAAATATCTTTTGCCGATCCGCATCGCTCAGCTGGGGGCTCGCTTCGATATAGCGCCGCGTATCGTCGAAGAAGTGGCCGGTGTCAGGATCCGCGCATCGGACGGCGCCGTGCATCTCCGAGGCAAACAGGACATTGTCGACCGGCACCACATCGGTCAGCAGATCGATGCCTGGCTGATGATAGACGCAGGTGTCGAAGTAGAGGTTTTCCCCCATCAGCTCTGCCGGCTCTGGCCGCTTCATGTCGATGGCAATCCCCCGATACCGCCCCCAGTGATACGGCACCGCGCCGCCGCCATGCGGAATGATCAAGCGAAGGCCCGGAAACCGTTCGAACAGGTCCGACTGCAGCAACTGCATGAACGCCGCCGTGTCGGCATTGATGTAGTGGGCGCCGGTGAAATGGAAATTGGGATTGCAGGAGTGACTGACATGGATCATCGCCGGCACGTCCAGCTCGATCAGCTTCTCATAAAGCTTGTACCACCACGGATCGGTCAGCGGGGGATCGGTCCAATAGCCGCCGCTCGGGTCAGGATTCAGATTGCAGCCGATAAAGCCGAGCTCATCGACACAGCGCACGAGTTCGGGGATCACATTTTCCGGGCGGCATCCCGGTGACTGAGGAAGCTGGCAAACCGGCGCGAAATTCTCCGGGTAAAGATCGCGCACCCTTTTGATCAGATCGTTGCATATGCGGGACCATTGCCGACTCATCTTTTCATCACCGATATGGTGCCCCATGCCGCCCGCGCGCGGCGAGAAGATCGTCAGGTCGGTGCCGCGCTCGCGCTGTAGCCGGAGCTGCGTCTTCTCGAGGCTCTCACGGATCTCGTCATCACTCATCACAGGGCCGTCCGGTTTGGCCATCTGGGCCGGATCGCCCTTGGTGTCGATCTGCTGCTTCCGCCACTCCGCGAGTGCGGCTGGGGCGGTGGTGTAGTGGCCGTGACAATCGATGATCATGGCATCCTTCCAAACTTCGGCTCATGCGGCAGCGCACGGGAGAAAGCTCTGCAGCCTTGCTTAACAGCCTTAGCAGCCGCCGTCGGCAAGCAGAAGTTCGATGCCCGCAAGCGCTATTCAATTTCTGAATAGGCAAGCTCTGGCCGGGCGGCTTGCTGGCTCGCCTTGCGCAACAGCTTAAGGAACAGCACTTGCGTGGCGGTGGGATGCCAATCGCGCCGCACCGTTGTCCCGATCGGGCGGGATGTATGCTCCAGGTCGAGCGGTAGGCGCTGCAGCGTGCCCATTCGCTCCTCGTGCTGAATTTGATGCGCCGAGACCAGCGTCAGGCGGTCGCTGCCGAGCAGCAGCCCGCGGAGGAGAACGAGCGAGCTCGACTCGATGAGACCTTTCGGCGCGTCGAGGCCGGCATTGCGAAAAAGGGCGTCGAAATGCTCCCGCGTCGGCGGTCCGCGCTTCGGTATCACCCAGGGATAGCCGGCCAGATCGCGCACCGACAGCACGCGCTTGCCGCTCAACGGATGGCCGTTGCGGGCCACCACCGCGAGCCGGTCATGGAACAGCGTCTCCTGAACCACGTCGTCGATCGGAACCGGGATCCGAAGCGCGCCGATGATCAGATCCAGCTTGCCGTGTCGCAGGCCGTACAACAGATCGTCATAGGGGCCGTCGACGACGCCGACCTGTACCTCGGGCCGCAATCGCGCCAGAGCATTGATGGCATTGGGCAGGATCGACGAGCGCGCCAGAGGCAGCGTGCCGACCATGATCCGTGCACTGTCGATACCGCGCGTGGCGTCCAGCTCCTCGAAACCCTGCCCCAGCTCGGCAAAGGCGAGGCGCGCGTGACGCTCAAGGACGAGCGCGGATTGGGTCAGATCGACGCCCCGCGTCACGGTCGCGAACAGCGGCACCCCCGCCAGCCGCTCCAGGTCGCGCGCGAGCCGATGCAATGACGGCTGCGAGACTCCGACGCCGCGGGCGGCGAGCGAGAAGTTCCCGCACTCCGAGACCGCCAATAGGGCGCGGAGCTGGGCGGTTGTGACCAGCTGGTCGAAATTCGAGAAGCCCTTGCCGCGACGCGTCTCGCTTCTACTGTGGCAGAGCTGGGTGCCGGTTTTGATCAGATCGAGGGCACGCCCGGCCCGCCTGAGCAGAAGCGATCCCGCCTCGGTCGTCGCCATGCCCGTGCTGCTTCGCGCGAACAGCGTGACCTGCAGCAACCGCTCGAGTTTGGCGATGGCCTGAGTAATGGCCGGCTGGGAGAGATGGACGTTATGGGCAGCCGCGGAAATGCTGCCGCATCGCGCGACCTCGCAGAACGCCCTGATATGGCGCAGATTTAGGTGATCGGGGTTCATTGCCAACGTCTCTGCGGTTCGGGCAAGCTATAGCAAGTTCTTATGGCTTGGCGAAATTATTGAAATAGCGCAACCGGCGGTTATCGCCCATGCTGCCGCATGACCTGTCCCGAGGCAGATAACTGCCTCTTCCGCGAAGCTTTGGACGTGCTGGTATGAGCAACGTCGTCGTCCGCAATATCGAGCGCGCCGATGCCCGCTGCATCGCCGCCCTCGCAGAGCATGGCGTTGCTACGGTGCATGAGGCCATGGGCCGGCTCGGGCTGATGAAGACTTACATGCGGCCGATCTGGCCCGGAGCGCGGATCGGCGGCAGTGCCGTGACCGTGCTGGCGCAGCCGGGCGACAACTGGATGCTGCATGTCGCGATCGAGCAGGTGAAAGCTGGCGATGTGGTTGTCGTCGCTGTCACCGCCGACAATACGGACGGTATGTTCGGCGATCTCCTCGCCACCCCGCTCAAGGCGCGCGGCGGCGTGGGCCTGGTGATCGACGCCGGCTGCCGCGATGTGGCGACGCTGAAGGAGATGGGCTTCCCGGTCTGGTCACGCGCGATTTCGGCCAAAGGCACCGTGAAGGCAACGCTCGGCTCGGTCAATGTGCCGGTCGTATGTGCCGGCGTTCTGGTCAATCCCGGCGACGTGGTGGTTGCGGACGATGACGGCGTTGTCATCGTGCCGCGCGGCGATGCGGCTTCGGTCCTCGCGGCGGCCAACCAGCGCACGGCCAATGAAGCCGAGAAGCGGGAGCGCCTCGGTGCCGGCGAGCTCGGGCTCGATATGTACGGCATGCGCGAGGCGCTCGAGAAAGCCGGGCTGCGCTATGTCGATACGCCCGATGAAATATGAGCCGTGACGGGGCGATGCGATGAGCGCGAACAAACTGAAGACTTTGCTCGGCGATTACCCGGTGACCGCCGCCCTCAAACGCGGGGACGTCACCTCTTCGCTGGTGGAGCTGGACTTCGCCGATGTCAAAGTGCCGAATACGGCCTTCAAGCGCGTGGTGCGCGATCTGGAGTTCGATGTCGCCGAGCTGGCGATCGTCACCTTTCTGATGGCGAAGGCGCGAGGCGTGCCGCTGACATTACTGCCCGCGGTGCTGATCGGGCGCTTCCAGCATCCGTTCATCGTCTACAATGCCGAGCGCGGCGCGCTGTCGCCCGGCGACCTCAACGGGCTGCGCGTCGGCATCCGCTCCTATACGG
This sequence comes from uncultured Alphaproteobacteria bacterium, assembly GCA_963798805.1. Lineage (GTDB taxonomy): Bacteria > Pseudomonadota > Alphaproteobacteria > Rhizobiales > Rhodomicrobiaceae > CAVZCK01. Next base: position 716,401 of record CAWCVC010000002.1, on the reverse strand, counting down.
TGACGACCGTGACCTGGATTCGCGGCATTCTGGCCGATGAGTACGGCGTCGACCTCGACAGCATTAAGTGGGTGACGTTCGAGGATGCGCATGTGGCTGGGTTTGCCGATCCGCCGAACGCCGAACGCGCCGCACCGGATCAGGATCTCAAATCCATGCTGCTCGCCGGTGAAATCGATGCGGCAGTCATAGCCGGAGCCATCGACGATCCGAGACTTCAGACCGCTGATCCCCGACCCCGATACGGCAGCCAAAAGCTGGCAGAAGAAATATGGCGCGATTCAGATCAATCACCTGGTGGCGGTGAAGACGGCGCTCTGCGGATCAGCTCCCGAAGCCGTCCGCGAAACTTATAGGCTTCTTGAGGCGTCCAAGCGCGCTGCGCGCCTTCCCAAGCCAGGCCAGACCGACATGAATCCGTTCGGCGTCGAAGAGAACCGCCGCAATCTGGAGCTCGCGATCGAAATCACGTTCCGGCAGGGCCTGATCCCGCGCAGATTCGCGGTCGAGGAGCTGTTCGAGGGCCTGCCGACGGCGTGAATTGCGGCTCCGCAGGTGAAAGCCGTCACGGAATTGTGCGTAGCCAGAGGCTCTCAGCCCTTTCATGTCGTCGAATCAGCAGCGAGATGAATAGCATAAACTTATAAGTTCGGCAGGAGATTGCGCTGCGGTGCTCAAGATCCCCAAGAGCGTCATCGCCACATTCGTTGCGCTCTTTTCGATCCTCGGCTCCTATGCCATCGAAAACAGCATGGTCGACATCGCGGTGATGTTCGGCGCGACCGCGCTCGCCCTGTTGTTCCAGGCCCTGCGCATCTCGATCCTGCCGATCGTCCTCGCCGTCATCCTCGGTCCCTTGCTCGAGCAGCAGGCGCTGGTGCTGGCGACGACATACAATTCCGTCTCGAGCGTCCTCAGCCGGCCGATCGCCGACGGCTTTTTTCTCATTTCCCTCGGCATCATTACCTTCTCTGTCATCGGCCGGCTGAGACGACATTGGGCGACAGCGGCGCGCTGAGGACCGACAGGCCAAATTGGCGAGGCAAATGCATGTCGTCGGCTTCGGGTAAGTCCCAGGGCAACTGAACGAAAAGGATGGTGCGCCAGTGCTTTATTTCAGACTGGCGTCGCTTCTGATGATCGTGACGTTCGCGGCGCTTTTGGGCGTTCAGTCGACCCACATCACTGGCATGGCGCGGGTTTATCCGACCGTGCTGGTCATCCTGGTGATTGCCGGGAGCCTCGTCATATCGGTCAAAGACCTTGTCTCCAGGGAAGCGACGGAGCCCTTGGATGCGGAGCTTACGAAGCTCGTCTCCGCGCCAAGCTGGATCGGCTGGCGTCTTATCGGCTTCGTGGCGCTCTGGCTGATCTACCCTTGGCTGCTTTCAAACATCGGCTTCATCGTCGCGACGACCTGCACGATTTCGCTGTCTTTGTGGCTGCTCAAGGTCGAGAGAATGGTTCTAGGCATATTGGGCGCGATCGTCTTTTCCGTGGGCTTTTCCGTGTTGTTTGCGACCGTCCTTTACATTCCGACCCCCTCCGGCATGATCGACGAGTGGGTGGCGCGGATGCTTTTCGCCCTTACGCATTGAAATTGCGAAATGACGGGTGCGAATGTCTACTGCCGTTCGTGGAGGAAGTCAGATGCTTACCAGGCTGGCGTTCATCGGCATGGGAGAGGCGGGAAGCGCAATCGTGACCGGGTGGGGTCGCGCCGGCAGCAAATTGATACGGGCCTACGATATTAAATCCGAGGATCCCGCTACCGCCGCTCTGATGACCGAGCGTTATCGGAGCTTGGGGGTGGAAGGGTGCCGCAGCGCTGCCGAAGCCGTAGACGGCGCCGAGATGGTGTTCTGTGTCGTCACCGCCGATCAGGCGGTTATCGCCGCCCAGACCGCGGCGCCATATCTCGCGCCAGGTGCATTCTGGTGCGATCTGAATTCCTGCGCCCCCTCCTCGAAACGCCGGGCCGCGCAGGTGATCGGGGCGGCCGGCGGGCGCTATGTCGACGTGGCGGTGATGGCTCCCGTGCATCCGAAACTGAATATGGTGCCGCTGCTTATCTCCGGCCCGCATGCGGAAACCGTTGCGCCTCTGCTGACGGAGTTGCCGATGGCGCCGCGCGTGGTGGCCCGAGAGGTCGGCGCCGCCTCCTCCATCAAGATGATCCGCTCGGTCATGGTGAAGGGCCTCGAAGCGCTCACCGCCGAATGCATGCTTGCTGCCGTCGCCGCCGGGGTCGAGGAGGAGGTGCTCGCCTCCCTGATGCGCAGCCATCCCGGCATGAATTGGCCGGAGCATGCCGCGTATAATTTTGAGCGCGCCATGATGCATGGCGAGCGCCGCGCCGCCGAGATGGAGGAGGTCGCCAAGACGCTGGCCGACCTCGGCCTGCCGAACCGCATGGCCAGCGCGACCGTCAATTGGGAGCGATCGATTGCGCGGGCGGGCGCGTCCGCCCCGGAAGGCGGCAAAAAGGCGAGCGTGCGTGAGTTCGCCGAGCGGCTCTTGCCCGCAATCCGGTGTTGAGAAACACCTGCATGCGCTCACGCTTCCAATCTTGCTTCGATTTGGCAACAGGAGCTGCGTCATGAGCGGCACGAAGACTTATGACGTTTTGGCGCGCGCATTCCGGCAGGAAGGCGCCCGGACCTGCTTCGCGCTGCTCGGCGACGCCAATATGAACTGGGCGACACGGCTGTCCGAGGTGGGCTGCCGGATGATCTATGTGCGGCACGAGCATTGCGCGGTCGCCGCCGCCATGGCCTATGCGCGCAAGACCGGCGATGTCGGCGTCGCCACCGTGACCTGCGGGCCTGGGTTGACGCAGATCATGACCGCGCTGCCAGCCGCCGTGCGGGCAAGGCTGCCGCTGGTCGTCTTTGCCGGAGAGGCGCCCTTGAAGGCCGCTTGGTACAATCAGGCCATCGATCAGAGGCCCTTTATCGTCGCGACGGGCGCCGCCTATCATAGCCTGCACTTGCCCGAGCGGATGCCGGCCGGCGTGCAAGACGCCTTCCTGCAGGCCCGGCGCGAGCGTCGTCCGGTTGTGGTCGGCGTGCCTTTCGATCTGCAGGACCGGCTCTGGGCGGGAGGCGATGAGTTGCCGGAGCCTTCGCATCGGCTGCTGCCGCGCCTCGCGCCGGTGCCCCCACATCCGGACGATGTTGCCCGCGCAGCCGCCATTGTGAGAGATGCCAGGCGCATCGTGGTCATGGCCGGGCTCGGCGCAGTCGAAGCAGGCGCCGCCGCGGCCTGCCGTGCGCTCGCGGAGCGCTGTGATGCCCTGCTCGCCACCACTTTGCCGGCGCGCGGCCTGTTCCATGATCATCCGTTCTCGATCGGCATCGCGGGAGGTTTTTCCTCGGAGGTGGCGCGCGCCTATTTCGCCGAAGCGGACCTCGTCATCGCCATCGGCTGCTCGCTGGCGCAGCACAATTCGGACGGCGGAAAGCTCTGGCCAAAGGCGAAGGTGCTGCAGATCGATCTCGACCCGTTGGCTGTCAGCCAGGGACGTGTCGCTGCGCAGGCGCATCTGCGCGCCGATGCAAAGCTGGGCGCCGAGGCGCTCGCCGCCGCACTGCCTGAGCGCGCGCCGGACTGGCGAACGGCGGCGCTTGCCGAGCGCATCCGGACGGCGCCGTTCGACAGCGCGAAGTTCGAGATCGAGCCTGGCTTACATGACCCGAGGGATGTCGTTGCCGCGCTCGAAGCCAGCATTCCCGCCGACTGGGAGCTGGTCAATTCATCGGGCCACTGCTCATATTTCTTCGCGCATATGCCGTCGCGGCCCCAGGAGCGATTTCTGACCATCCGCGAATTCGGCGCCATCGGCAACGGCATCTCCTTCGCCATGGGCGTCGCCGCCGCGCGCCCTAACCGGCCGGTGGCGCTGTTCGACGGCGACGGCAGCCTCATCATGCATGTGCAGGAGCTGGAAACCATCCGCCGGCACAAGCTCAACATCCTGATCGTCGTCCTCAACGATGGAGCATACGGGTCCGAAATTCACAAACTGCGCGCCGAGGGCCTGTCCGATGCCGGCGGCGTCTTCGGCCGGACCGATCTGGGCGCGGTCGCCCGCGGCTTCGGCCTGGCCGGCGAAACGGTGACGGAGATCGCCTCGCTGCCCTCCATGATTGCCGAATTTGCTGAGCGGGGCGGCGCAGCAGTCTGGGACGTGCCGATCTCCGATCGTGTCACCTCGCCTGTCATCCGCCGCGCCCATCCCCCGCTTCACGGCGCCGCCTGACTTTCACATTGAAGGCATGCTGTTGTGCCGATGGGGCGCTTGTCTCCCTTGTCGGGGCGCGTTCTTGTCGATCAGAATGGACTTCCCAAGCCCGACGATCGGGGCAGATTGCTCACTGACTGGAGACCAAGCGCCATGATCCTTTGCTGCGGTGAAGCGCTGATCGACATGATCCCGGAGATGACGCGGAGCGGGGCGATCGGATATGTCCCGCATTGCGGTGGCTCGGTCTTCAATACGGCGATCGCAATCGGACGGCTCGGTGTGCGGGTCGGCTTTCTCTCCGGGCTCTCAACGGATTTCTTCGGCGACCAACTGCGCAACAGCCTTGCCGAGTCCGGCGTCGATGCTTCGTTTGTCGTCACCGGCTCTTTGCCGACGACTTTGGCTTTCGTCAGGCTGTCCGAAGGGCAGGCCAGCTACGCCTTTTTCGACGAAAATACCGCCGGGCGCATGCTTCGCGAAGACAGCTTCGGTCCCATAGCCGACGAGGTCGAGGCGATGTTCTTCGGGGGAATCAGCCTTGTGAACGAGCCATGCGGGCAAGCCTACACCGCCTTGGCCAAACGCGAGGCCGGCCGGAGCACGATCATGCTCGATCCCAATATCCGCCGAAATTTCATCCGCGACGAAAGCGCATATCGGCAGCGGCTGGACCAGCTCTTGAGCGTCGCAGATATCGTCAAAGTCTCCAACGAAGACCTGGACTGGCTCATAAACGGCGCTCAAGCGCTTGCGGAAAAGGCGCAAGGGGTGCTCGCTCTCGGTCCTTCGATCGTCATACTCACCGAAGGTGCGAAGGGAGCAACGGCCTTCATGCGCGGCCTGCCGCCGGTCGTTGTGCCGGCAAAGCGGGTCGAGGTCGTCGATTGCGTCGGCGCGGGCGACACATTCAACGCGGGAGTCCTGGCCGAGCTGAGCGAAAGACACTGTCTCGCTAAAGCGGCTCTGCGGTCGGTCCCGGCGAGAATTCTGGCGTCGGCGATCGAGACAGGCACGCTCGCCGCATCGATCAACGTTTCCCGCGCCGGCGCCAATCCGCCTTGGGCCGCGGAGCTGAATAGGTCGAAGTCCAAGACAGATTTGCCTGCTGAGGAGACGGCTAATGACCGGACGTAATCAGCTTGATCCGGAGCGCCTTCATTGGGTTACGTCCCGGCCGATCTGATCGAGGCGCCGCCGTTGCTCATGCATTTCGAGAAAGATGCGGTAATCCGCAAGGAAGCGCCGGTGCGCGCTGGGGTCGGGTGTGCGTGATCGGCCGCCCTGCTCCATGGCGGTGGCCGCATCGGTGAGGTTGGGATAAAAGCCGGCGGCAGTTGCTGCGACCATAGCTGTGCCGAGCAGCATGGCATCCTCGGCGGCCGGCTCTATAACAGTGCAGCCCGCGGCGTCGGCATAAAGCTCCATCAAAAGTGGGTTTTTCAGATGGCCGCCGGTCACGTGAAGCGTGTCGATGCCGTAGCCGCGCTCATTGAGCGTTTCCAGAATGTGCCGGACGCCGAGCGCGATGGCGACTGCCGTGCGCCAATAGAGCCGGCAAAGGCTGTCGAACGAAGAATCGAGCGTCAGTCCGCTGATGACGCCGACGGCGTGCGGATCGGCCAGCGGCGAGCGATTGCCATGGAAATCGGGAAGCACATGCAGCCGCCCGGCGAGATCGAGACCCTCGGCCTGGCGCAGTTCCATGATGCGCTCGGCGATCCGCCGATGCATCGCGGCATCGGGATTGCCGCCTGCGCCGTGCCAGCGGACGATATGATCGAGCAGCGCGCCGGTGGCGGACTGGCCGCCTTCATTGAGCCAGCAATCGGGCAGGACCGCGCCGTAATAGGGACCCCAGACGCCCGGAGTGGGGCGTGCCCCCGCTGAGAGCGCCATGACGCAGCTCGAAGTTCCCGCGATCAGAGCCAGATGCCGGTCGATGGCCTGGCGGTCTTTCGCATAGGCGCCGAGTACGCCGAGTGCTCCGGCATGCGCATCGATCAGCCCGACGCCGACGCGGGCCTCGGTCGTGAGGCCCAGCGCCTCCGCCGCCTCCGGCGTCAGTGGCCCGAGATCCTGGCCGATCGGGCTGGCGTGCTGCGGCAGCCGCCCGCGCTCCAGCATGTCCGGCAAGCCGACCGTGGCGAAGAAGTCCCGCTGCCAGCCGGGATCGGTGTGGCCGAGATAGGTCCACTTGCAAGTCAAGGTGCACTGCGAGCGAGCAAGCGATCCGGACGCCTTCCAGGTCAGGAAATCGGCAAGGTCGAAAAAATAGCCGGCCTTTCTCCACTGGTCGGGCAGATGACGGCTGAGCCACATGAGCTTGGGTGTTTCCATCTCCGGCGACATGACGCCGCCGACGAAATCGAGCACCTTGTGACCGGTCGCCGTGCATTCCTCTGCCTCGGCGATGGCGCGGTGATCGAGCCAGACGATCGTATCCCAGCGGTCCTCGCCCGAGCGCGACACGCTCAGCGGCCGGCCTTCGCGGTCGCGGACGACCAGCGAGCAGGTGGCATCGAAGCTGATACCGGCGACATCGGCGGGGACGGCATCGGCCGATCGCAGCGCATCGCGTACCGCGCCGCAGACCGCCGACCATATCTGTTCGGAATCGTGTTCGGTGTGATTAGCTTCCGGCTGCTGGATGGCGATCGGATGTTCGGCGCGGCCAAGGAGCCGGCCCTCGCGATCGAGCACGCCGGCGCGCGCGCTGCCTGTTCCGACATCGACACCGACAACGAGATCACCCATCTGGAGCCTTTTTTGTCTCGACCACGCTGTCTATCAGCCCCGGCAGGGCCGCCATATCGTCGAAGATGAGGCTCGGCTGCAATGCCGCCAGCGCCCCGCGATGAGCAGGTGATTGCGCATGGCTTCCTCCCGTGAAGGCAAAGACGCGCATCCCTGCACGCTTCGCCGCATCGACGCCTGCAGGGCTGTCTTCAATCACGATACAACGACCGGGCTCAATGTGCATCTCCCGTGCGGCGTGGAGGAACAGATCGGGCGCCGGCTTGCCATGTTCGACCATCGACGCGCTGAATATGCGATTGTCAAAATAGCTGGCCAGGCCTGCTACTTGCAGAGACAGGCGAATACGCTCCATCTGGCTGGAGGAGGCGACGCAGAACGGGATCGCTAGGGCCTGCAGCGTCGCCGAAATGCCGGAGATGGGGCGCAATTCCTGCCGGAACAGCGCATAGAGCCGCCGGCGCATCCTCTCCAGCGCGGCAGCATCGACCGCCACGCCGTAGTCCCGGCGCAAAATTTCGATGACGCTGGCGAGGCTTTTGCCGAGAAAGCTCTCATAGCCCTGCTCGGCGTCGATCACCGCCCCCGCTTCAGCCGCCGTTTCCAGAAGCACGCGCATGGACAGCGGCTCACTGTCCACCAGCACACCGTCGCAATCGAAAATGACGAGCGCCGCCGCGTGCGCCGTGGCGCCGGGAGGGCTGACGCTGATGTCTTTCGGAATGCCCGTCACCAGCAGCAATAGCCGCCATCGGCGAGAACGATCGCGCCGGTCATCAGGCTTGCGGCGTCCGAGGCGAGGAAATGCACGACCGAGGCGATCTCGTCCGGCTGACCGACGCGGCCCATCGGCGTCATGTCAAGCCAGACCTTGTACATCTCCGGATTCTCCTTGATGCCGAAGGCGGTCAGCGGTGTCTCGATATAAGTCGGCGCCACCGCATTGACGCGCACCCCGCGCGCCGCCCATTCGGCGGCGAGCGAGCGGGTCAAATGATGCACGGCCGCCTTAGAGGCATTGTAGAAGCTCTGCGGCTGCGGCTTGTTGACGATGAAGCCGGACATCGAGCCGATGTTGACGATCGCGCCCTTGCCTTGCGCTAGCATCTGGCGGCCAAAAGCGCGGCAGCACCAGAACAGCCCGTCGACATTGACATCCATATGAAAGCGCCAGTGTTCGTCGGTCGTATCCTCGGCGCGCACATCACTCTTGGCGACCCCGGCATTGTTGACGAGGATGTCCACCCGGCCATGGTCGCGCACCACCGCAGCAGCAGCGGCATCGACATCGGCGGATTTGGTGACGTCGAGCACATGCCCATGCGCATCGATGCCGAGCTTCTTCAGCGTCTCGACGCTCGTCTGCACCCGCTCCGGGAGCATTTCTGCAACGATCACCTTGGCGCCTGCCTCGCCGAGCGCCTGAGCGCTGGCAGCGCCGATCCCCTGCCCCCCGCCGGTGACCACTGCGACCCGACCGTCGAGTTTCAGTTTTTCCAGATACATGCGGCTATACCTTTCAGCTCATCCAATTGCCGCCATCGACATTATAGGTCTGCGCGACGACGTAATCGCTGTCCGAGCTGGCGAGGAACACGGCCATTCCGGTCAGATCTTCGGGGCGGCCCATGCGGCCGAAAGGAACAGTCTCGCCGACCAACCGCTTCTTCTCGCCGAGCGGGCGGTTTTCGTACTTCGCAAACAGCGCGTCGACCCCGTCCCAATGCTCGCCATCGACAACACCGGGGGCGATGGCGTTCACATTGATTCCATGTCGAATGAGATTGAGACCGGCCGATTGCGTGAGGCTGATGACCGCGGCCTTGGTCGCGCAATAAACCGCCACGAGCGGCTCACCGCGGCGGCCGGCCTGGCTTGCCATGTTGATGATCTTGCCGCCCTTGCCGCGCGCGATCATGGACCTAGCGACGGCCTGCATGGTGAACAGCGTGCCCGCCACATTGATGGCAAACAGCCGGTCATAGCTTTGCCGCGTGATCTCGACGATCGGCGCCAGATCGAAGACCGCGGCATTGTTGACGAGAATGTCGATGCCGCCGGTCCGGTCCTCAACGGTGCGCACCGCTCGCCCGATCGAGGCCTCATCCGTCACGTCGAGATGTACTGAGTAAGCGAGGCCTTCCATCTCGGCAGCCGTTGCCTTGGCGCGGTCGAAATCGATATCGGCGATGGCAACGGTTGCGCCTTCCGCCGTATAGGCTTTGGCAAAAGCGGCGCCGATGCCGCGGGCCGCGCCAGTGATCAATGCCGATTTGCTCTCGAGACGTCCGCTCATAGCGCCTGCCCTTCAGCGCCGAAGCGGTGGATCTTGTCCGGCTGCGGCGTCAGATAGACGATCTGACCGCTTTTGAGGCCGATCTCGCCATCGGCGCGCGCGGTGATCGGACCGATGCCCTCGGTGCGGATGTGCAAGAAGGTGTCGGAGCCGAGATGTTCGGCGATGCCAACCGTGCCTTTCCAGGCGCCGCTTTCGGGGGAAAGCGAAATGTGCTCCGGCCGGATGCCAAGCGTGGCCGCGCCCTGTTTCTCGGCCTCCGCGCCATTGACGAAATTCATGCGCGGCGAGCCGATGAAGCCTGCAACGAACAGGTTCGCCGGGCTGCGGTAAAGCTCCAGCGGTGAGCCGACCTGCTCGATGCGTCCGGCATTCAGCACCACGATCCGGTCGGCCATGGTCATCGCCTCGACCTGGTCGTGGGTGACATAGATCATGGTCGTGCCGAGCTGATGATGCAACTCGCTGATTTCGAGACGCATATTGACCCGCAGCGCGGCATCGAGATTGGAGAGAGGCTCATCGAACAAGAATGCCTTCGGCTCACGCACGATGGCGCGGCCGATGGCGACGCGCTGGCGCTGGCCGCCGGAGAGTTGGCGCGGTTTGCGGTCGAGATAGTCGGTGAGATTAAGAACGCGCGCGGCGTCCGTGACCTTGCGCTTGATCGTCTCGCGGCTCTCGCTGGCCATTTTCAGCGGGAAGGCAATATTGCCGTAGACGCTCATATGCGGATAAAGCGCGTAGGACTGGAAGACCATCGACAGGCCGCGCTTTGCCGGCGGCTGGCCTGTCACATCGGCGCCGTCGATCAAGATCGTGCCACTGCTGACGTCCTCAAGCCCCGCGATCAGGCGCAGGAGGGTCGACTTCCCGCAACCGGAGGGACCGACGAAAACGACGAACTCGCCATTGCCGATATCGAGGTCCAGTTCGGGAATGACGACAATACCGCCGAACTCCTTGGAGACCTTTCTGAGGCTTATGCTTCCCATTGGCGATCCCCTACCCCGCTCGCCTCATTTCACCGCGCCGAAGGTCAGCCCGCGTACAAGCTGCTTCTGCGAGAACCAGCCCAGCACCAGAATCGGGCCGATCGCCATTGTCGAGGCAGCGGACAGCTTGGCCCAGAACAGCCCTTCCGGGCTCGAATAGGAGGCGATGAAGGCCGTCAGCGGCGCGGCGTTGGCGGCGGTCAGGTTCAGCGTCCAGAACGCCTCGTTCCAGGCGAGAATGACATTGAGCAGGAGCGTCGATGCAATGCCGGGCACCGCCATCGGGATCAGCACATAGACGATCTCCTTGCCGAGCGAGGCGCCGTCCATGCGCGCCGCTTCCAGGATGTCGCCGGGGATGTCGCGGAAGTAGGTGTAGAGCATCCAGACGATGATCGGCAGGTCGATCATGGTCAGCACGATGGTGAGGCCCAGCCGCGTATCCAGTAGCCCGGTGTCGCGGTAGAGCAGATAGATCGGCACCAGCACGCCGACCGGCGGCAGCATCTTGGTGGAGAGCATCCACATCAGAATGTCCTTGGTGCGCTTCGTCGGCGAAAAGGCCATCGCCCAGGCAGCGGGAATGGCGATGGCGAGCCCGAGAAAGGTCGAGCCGAAGGAGATGACCACCGAGTTTATGACGTGCTTCAAATAGTCGGAGCGGCTCTGCACCTCGGCGTAATTCTCCAGCGTCCAGTTGAAGAACAGGAAGGAGGGCGGCGAGGCGATTGCCTCTCCCTCGGTCTTGAAGCTGGTGAGGAAAGTCCACAGGATCGGGAAGAACAGGATCAGCCCGATCGCCCAGCCGATCGCGGTGAAGGCAAGCTTGCGATTGGTCGAGACGGCGCGCGCCATGGCTGTCAAGCCTCCAGGTTCTTGCCGATCAGCCGAATCAGGAAGATCGCGACGATATTGGCGAGGATCACCGCGATGATACCGCCCGCTGATGCGCTGCCGACATCGAATTGCAGGAGCGCCTGGGTGTAGATCAGATAGGTGATGTTGGTGCTCTCAGTGCCAGGGCCGCCGGAGGTAGTGACAAGGATCTCGGCGAAGACGCTGAGAAGGAAGATCGTCTCGATCAGGATCACCACGGTAATGGCGCGGGCCAGATGCGGCAGGATGATGTAGATCAGCCGGGACGCGGCGCTTGCGCCGTCCATCTCCGCCGCCTCGCGCTGCTCCTCGTCGAGCGATTGCAAAGCGGTCAGGAGGATCAGCGTCGCGAAGGGCAGCCAGCCCCAGGCAACGATGAGCGTGATCGAAAGCAGCGGCACCGTGGCCAGCCAGTCCAGGGGTTGCAGGCCAAGGCCCCGCGCGATCCACGCGAACAGCCCGTAGACCGGATGCATCAGCATGTTCTTCCAGACCAGCGCCGAGACGGTCGGCATGACGAAGAACGGCGCGACGACCAGCAGCCGCACGATACCCTGGCCGAAGAACGGCTGATCGAGCAGCAGCGCCAGGAAGAGGCCACCGCCGACGGAGATCAGCAGCACCCCGCCAACGAGCAGCAGCGTGTTCACCAGAGCGCTGCCGAATGCCGGATCGGTAACGAAGAAGCGGTAGTTCAAAAAGCCGGTCCACTCCTCCACGCCCGGCATCAAGAGGTTGTAGCGCAGGAAGGAGAAATAGAGAGTCATCGACAGCGGCACGATCATCCAGGCGAACAGCAGGATGACGGCGGGAGACATCATCAGTCTTGCCGTTGATCGGCTGTGCAATGTCGCCATGGCGGCTCTCGCACCTCATCTGGCGTTAGGCATTGAAACCGAGAAAGCGGGCCACCCCGAGCATTCGTCGCAGGCGGCCCGCCGGGAGGGGAGGAAGCTATTTGAGATAGCCGCCTCTCGTCATCTCGCGCGTCGTCAGCTGCTGGGCGTTCTTGAGCGCCTGATCCGCCGTCATCCGCCCGGCGAGTGCCGCGGAGAATTGCTGGCCGACCGCCGTGCCGATGCCCTGGAATTCCGGGATCGCCACGAACTGCACGCCCGTGTAGGGCACAGGCTTCACCGTCGGATGGGTCGGATCGGCGGCCTTGATGGATTCCAGCGTCATCTTGGCGAAGGGCGCCGCTTCCTGATATTTCGGGTTCTCATAGAGCGACTTGCGCGTGCCGGGCGGAACGGCGGCCCAGCCCTCCTTGGAGGCGACCAGCTCGCCATAGCTCTTGCCCGTCGCCCAGGCAATGAACTTCTCCGCCGCGTCGACCTTCTTCGAGCCGGACGGAATGGCGAGGGCCCACGCCCACAGCCAATTGCTGCGCTTGCCGAGGCCGTTATCCGGCGCGAGCGCGAAGCCGACCTTGTCCGCCACCTTCGACTGCTTGGGATCGGAAACGAAGGAGGCCGCCACCGTCGCGTCGATCCAGATGCCACATTTGCCGGACTGGAACAGAGCAAGATTCTCATTGAAGCCGTTCGAGGAGGCGCCGGGAGGGCCGGCATCCTTCATCAGCTTGATGTAGAACGTCAGAGCGTTCTTCCATTCGGGCGTGTCGAACTGCGGGTGCCATTTCTCGTCGAACCAGCGCGCGCCGAAGGAGTTGGACATGGCGGTGATGAAGGCCATGTTCTCGCCCCAGCCGGCCTTGCCGCGCAGGCAGATGCCGTAGATTTCCTTGCTCTTGTCGGTGATTTTGCGCGCCGCGTCGGCGATGAAATCCCAGCTCGGCGCATCGGGCATTTTAAGCCCTGCCTTCTCGAACAGGTCCTTGCGGTACATTACCATTGAGCTTTCGCCGTAAAACGGCGCGGCGTAAAGCTTGCCCTTATAGGAAAGCCCGTCGCGGATTGCCGGCAGAAGATCGTTCACATCGTAATCGGCGCCGAGATTGTCGAGCGGCACGAGCCAGCTCTGCTTGGCCCAGATCGGCACCTCGTAGGTGCCGATGGTCATGATGTCGTACTGGCCGCCCTTCGTCGCGATATCGGTCGTCACCTTCTGACGCAGGATGTTCTCCTCCATCGTCACCCATTCGACCGTGATGCCAGGGTTCTTGGCGGTGAAATCATCCGTCAGCTTCTGCATACGGATCATATCGCCATTGTTGACGGTGGCGATGGTCAGCTTGGTGTCGGCAAGAGCGCTGCCCGCCATTAGCAAAATGGAGCAGGCTCCCATGATAATGGGCCTGAGATTCATCCGCTTCCTCCCATGCATTTTGAGCAATTGCTTATGTTAAGAGCAATTACTCACCAATGAGAGACAGCCGTCAAGGCGATTTCGTTGCTGCGCCGCACAAGCAAACGCGGTCGCGGAGTGCTGAACTGCGGATTTTGTGAGAGCGGAAAAGCGCTTAGTCGGCGGACAGCAAATTTTCGGCAGTCCACTCGTCCGTGATCAATCCGCGCACCAGATCTCCCTTCACCGCAGCGCGGATGCCGCGAAGCTTTGCCGCACCTTTGGCGATAGCGATGACGAGGCATTTGTCCGTCGAGGGGATCGGCGCGCTGGCGACCCGCTCATTGGTGGCGCCGGAGATCAATTGGCCGCCGGCATCGAACGCCCAGCCGGTGATCTCACCGACGGCGCCGGCCTTCTGCAGGGCTTTCAATTCGGCGCGCGTAACGAAACCGTCTTCATGCAGCGGTGCGTTCGGCCCGAGGTCGCCGACACCGACGAAAGCGACGTCCGCTTTCGCAGCCAGCGCCAGATTGGCGCGGATCATAGGCTGGTTGTGCAGGAGGTCGCGCTCGGCGGCCGAGGAGGCGATCACCGGCAGCGACATCGGGAAGTGCCTCGCCTTGACGACATCGGCCATGGTGAAGATCACGCTGTAGAAGGCGGCAGACCCGTCCGGGGCGATATTGCCGGTCAGCGATACGATCTTCTTGTCAGGCGCTTCGATGGGAGGCAGCAGCTCGATCGCGGCCTTCAGCGTGCGGCCGGTGCCGATGGCGATGATGGTCCGCCCCGGCGCACGGAGCCGACGCTCGATTTCGACGGCAGCCGCTTCGGCAACGCCCAGCGTGGTGGAGTCGGACGCCGGATCGGTCGGAGCCACTTCCGCAAAGGCGAGCCCGAAGCGCTCCTTCAGCCGGGTCGCCAGATCGAGGCAGGCGGCAATCGGATGATCGAGCCGGACCTTCACGAGACCTTCGGCAATAGCAAGCGAAACCAGCCGCTGCGCGGATTGCCTCGAAATGCCGAGCTTGACGGCGATCTCGTCCTGCGTGTTGCCGGCGACATAATAGAGCCAGCCTGCACGGGCCGCGTCGTCGAGGCGCGCATCGCCAATGTCTCGTCGCTTGCTCAAGCTCGGCACTCCCTGAAGGTGTTCATGCATAATGCCATAAAATAACCCGCAATTCGTTCAATGCGGAAACGGCGCCGCGCGAACAGGATGACGAGTGCACGGCGAAGTTGACGAGGCGCGATGCGATCGACGCCGCGCTCATGAGCTCGCCGATGAGGATGAACAGCGGGATTGGCAGGAGCGGAGAGCTATTCACGCCGGAGAACATCGGTACCGGGAGCGTCACTCATGTTACCGGAGACGATCCTGCTCTTTCCGGGAGGTCATTGCGCCCAGTATCATGTGGGCAGGGAGATGCCGGAAAGTTTCTCACACTCCGCAGCGAGTTGATCCTGCAGGCCGGTTTCGCGGGCTTCCGGGTTCGGCGTGCGCGGTCGCTGATGAAAGAAATATTCGCCCGTCACGAGCGCCTCTTTTTGGCGGAAAGCTCAGCTTCGGCGCCGGGGCGTCGTGGTGGCTTATGCCGTTCGATCCCGGCATGGGTCAGCCCAATGTCCTTGCGTCATCAAGCGCACGGGCGCTGACGCCGCGAGCCGTGACCTGATGATGATGCGGCTGCATCACTCGGCCGTTGCGGAAACGCCTGACGGCAGCGGTTCGGCGTCGAGCCTGACGATCCAGCCTTTGAAAGCCTCTTTCACGGCAGGGTAGCGCTTCAATACCGCAGGATCGTGACCCGGGATGACATGGTCGTCCGACTGGGCAAGCATCCTGAGCTTGTCGAATCCTTCAAGCGTATCCCCGACATTGTGCAGTATGGGAAAGGGACGCGCTTGTTCTAAGTTCGCGTAAAAATGCGTCGCATCCGAAGCCAGAACGATCCATCCGCGGCGGGTGCGTACGCGCACGACCTGCAGACCGTTCGTATGGCCGCCAACATGGTGCAGCGTGATCCCCGGCGCTATTTCCGAGGTGCCTTGGTGAAACTGAACCCGCCCCTCAAACAGTCGCCTCACCATCGTGACGACGTCTTCCACATCATAGGCATGACGCAGCGGCGCGTGGCACATATAGCGGCCCGTGCAATAGGCCATCTCGCTGTCTTGGAGGTGGAACCTGGCGTGCGGAAACAAGCCATGATTACCGGCGTGATCGTAATGCATGTGCGTGATGATCACGTCTTGAACCTGCTCCGGATCGACACCGACCGCCTTTAGCCCCTCCGCCGGAGGACGAAGCACGGTGCGGCCTCGCTTCTTTCCGGTCTCCGCGTCGAATCCCGTGTCGACGCAGAAGGTTCTCTTCTCTCCGACGATGGCCCAGACGAAATAGTCGAGCGGCATGTTGACGTCGTGTGCATCGCCGCCGAGAAAGTTGTCGCGCGCGGGTCGGTCATGAGTTGCATATCGAATGGCGTAGACTTCGTAGCTGTCGCTCATCGGCAATCCCTCCTTGCAGCCCAATGTACCAGAAGGCGCGCATATAGTGCCTTCAATCTGCGGCGGGCGTGGCGCGGTCCCTCAGCGCCCTTCAAAGACCGGCTTCCGCTTTTCGGCAAAAGCGCGCCGGCCTTCGGCATAGTCCTCGCTCTCGAAGCATTCCCGCACCAGGCGATCGCAAAGAGACAGATCACGATCCGCCGGATCCTTCACGGCCTCTGCAACGATCCGCTTGAGGGCCGTCACGGTCAGCGGTGCGTTCTCGGCGATCTGCCTGGCGTAGTCCTTCACATAGGCTTCGAGCTCGGCCTGGGGCACCACACGGTTGACCAGCCCCATGATCCGCGCCTCCTCCGCTGTGAATTGGCGGGCGGTGAAAAAGATCTCTTTGGCAAAGGCCGGGCCGACGACATCGAGCAGGCGGCGCACGCGCGTATAGCCATATCCCAGACCGAGCTTAGCCGCCGGGATCGCAAATTTCGCCGTCTCGCTGCAAATCCGCAGATCGCAGCACACGGCAAGATTGGCGCCGCCTCCGATGCAATAGCCCCGGATCATTGCAATGGTCGGCTTGGGGGCCGTCAGCAGCGCGGTATAGGCTCCCTCCGTCGCCAGGTCGTAGCGCTTCACGGCCTGCTCCTGCGCACGCTCGTCCTCGAATTTCGAAATATCGGCTCCCGAGACGAACGACTTTTCCCCGGCTCCGCGCACGATGATCACCCGCACCGCATCGTCGCGGCAAAAGTCCGAAATGATCTCTATCGCCGCCTCCCACATTTCGAGCGACACCGCGTTATGACGTTCGGGATTATTGAAGGTCATCCAGCCGATACCGTCGGCTTTGCGCGCGATCATTTTATCCATGCTCATGGAGGCTCCCAGGGCGCTTTGGCGTTACTTGTCCAGTCTCAAATCGTACCGCGATCACGAAAGCCGGCAATCTCTTCAAGCGTGTATCCGGCCTCGAGCAGGATCTCCTCGGTGTGTTCTCCCCGCTCCGGCGCCGCGGCCTGAACGCTGCTCGGAGTGGCGCTCAAGGTTACGGGCTGCCCGAGCAGCGTCATCAACCGGTCAAGGGCATCTGAATGCACTGCGTGGGTCATGCCGAGCTGCCGAACCTGCGGGTCCTCGAAAACCTGATCGATCGTATTGATCGGGCCGGACGGGACACCCGCTTCGTTGAAGCGCGCGATCCAGTAGCTGCTGGGACGCAGGCGCAGCACCGAATTGATCACCTCGCCCAGCGCATCGCGATTGCGCGAGCGCGTGGCGGAGTTGGCGTAATCTGGATGGTTGATCAGGTCCTCCCGGTCGATGGCGCGGCAGAAGCGCTCCCAGATGACCTGGCCGGTGACCGCCAGATTGATGAGCCCGTCGGCGGTTTCGAAGACCCCCGTCGGGATGCTGGTCGGATGATCGTTGCCAGCCTGCTTTGGCACCTCGCCGTCGATCAGCCAGCGCGCAGCCTGGAAATCCAGCATGGCAATCTGCGCCTGCAGCAGCGAGGTGTGCACCCACTGGCCCGCGCCGGTCGTCTCCCGCGCCAGCAGCGCAACCAGAATGCCGAATGCGCAATAGAGTCCCGCAGTGAGATCGGCGACCGGAATGCCGGCGCGCACCGGCCCCTGCCCCGGCAGCCCGGTGATCGACATCAGCCCGCCCATGCCTTGAGCGATCTGATCGAAGCCGGGCCGCTGGCTGTAAGGCCCGTCCTGGCCGAAGCCGGAGATGCTGGCATAGACGAGACGCGGGTTGACCGTGCTGAGACTCTCGAAATCGATTCCAAGCCGGTGTTTGACGTCCGGCCGATAGTTCTCGATCAGCACATCTGCGCGTTCGACCAGCCGCCGAAAGATGGCCAGCCCTTCCTCGGATTTGAGGTTGAGCGTCATGCCTCGCTTGTTGCGTTGCAGGTTCTGGAAATCGGAGCCATGGCGCGGACCGCCAGGTTCCTCGCCGAGGTCGAGGGCAGCCGGAAGCTCGATCTTGATGATGTTCGCGCCCCAATCGGCAAGCTGACGGGCCGCAGTCGGTCCGGACCGCACACGCGAAAGATCGAGTACGATGAAACGCGACAAAGCCTGCGAAGCTGGCCGGAAGGACATCTACCTCTCCTTACGTACCCAGCGTGCCGCGCGGTCGGACCAGGGTCAATAATCTTCGCCAATCGCACCGTCAACAACGTTCAAAGCGGTCGGACCAGGGTCAATAATCTTCGCCAATCGCACCGTCAACAACGTTCAAAATGGTCCACCAACGAGTGGCGAATTCGATCACTTAACCAGACGCCGGCTGCGCGCGTGCTCAATGCTTATTTCACAAAGACGCGGGTGGCTAAGATCGGCTTACACAGCATGTGCGCTCAATTCCGAATTCGGCAGCAACACGCGGAGTGCGGCGGAGCCTCGCCAAAGCTTAGCTCGTCTTTCGATCCCGTTCGGAAGTGAGGGCCATGACCATAAAAGCTGTACCCCACCTCCCACCCGCCTTTAATCGCCTCGCCTGGTCGAACCTCACCGCGCAATCGGCTGAGCAGATCAGCTTGGCCGCGACACCAATCGTCGCCGTTTTCGCGTTCGGTGCCGGCGCAGGCGAAACAGGTTTGCTGCAGATGGCCCAGACGCTCCCGTTTTTGTGCCTGTCCGTCGCTGCCGGCATCCTGGCGGACCGGTGCTCGCGGCGCGCATTAATGGCGACCGCCGAAGGGCTGCGCACGCTGTCGCTTCTGGCAATTCTGGCGCTCACTGCGACGGGCCTTCTCACCTTGCCGCTGCTTGCCGTTCTCGGCTTCGCCGGCGCCTGCGGCACCGTCGCTTACAGCGTCGCAGCACCATCGTTCGTACCGGCGCTTGTGCCGCGCGAGGCACTTCCCGCAGCGAACGGCCGCATCGAACTCGCCCGCAGCATCGCCTTCGCGGCAGGGCCGGCGCTTGCCGGCGCTCTCGTCGGCTGGGTGGGCGCATCGCCAGCCTTCGCCCTTGCGGCGGCGCTCTCTTTCGGCGCGGTTCTGCTGCTGGCTCGCCTCAGCGAGCCCGAGCGCCCGTCATTACCACCCCGCCATCCTGCACGCGACCTCGCCGAGGGCATGAGCTTTGCTGTCGGCCATCATCTGTTGCGGCCGGTTCTGCTTACCGCCATTGTCTTCAACACCGCTTTCGTGCTCCTGCAGGCGGTCCATGTGCCCTATGCGGTCGCGAAACTGCATCTCATGCCAATCGGCGTGGGCGCAACGCTCGCCGCCTATGGCGTGGGCATGGTTGCCGGCGCGCTCTCAGCATCGCGTATTGCAAGCGTCCTCGCCTTCGGCACCCTCATCGTCATCGGCCCGATTGCCGGGCTCTTGGCCGCGCTTGCCATGCTCTCGACGATCCTCATTCCGACAATCCTGCTCGCCGGGCTCAGTTTCTTTCTGCTTGGCGCAGGACCGGTGATCTGGGTGATTTCGACCACGACCTTGCGCCAGGCCGTGACGCCGAACGCCCTGCTCGGCCGATGCCGCCCACGGCGTCGAGGTTAAGCTTTGACGCTGTTGCCCCGTAGGGCCAACGCTCACGGCTGCTCCGCCGCGGCCAGAATGGCCTTCTTGATGCGCGCATAGGTGCCGCAGCGGCAGATATTGGTAATGGCATTCTCGATATCAGCCTCGGTCGGCTTCGGCTTCTCCTTCAGCAAGGCAGCCGCCACCATGATGAAGCCTGGCTGGCAATAGCCGCATTGCGGCACCTGCTGCTCGATCCAGGCTCGCTGCAGTCTGTGCCGTCCGTGAAGCCCCTCGATGGTCGTGATCTTGGTGCCCTCGACCGAGTTGATTGTATAGGAGCATGAGCGCACGGGCTCGCCATCGACATGCACGGTGCAGGCGCCGCAAAAGGCCGCACCGCAGCCGAATTTCGTCCCGGTCAGCCCGAGGTGATCGCGCAGCACCCAGAGGAGCGGCGTCGACGGATCGACATCGACACCCGCCGGAGATCCGTTGACGGAGAAATTGAATCTGGCCATGACCGCTCCTTTCAACTGTAGATTTTGCCGTAGACCGTGAATACGCCCTCGCGCGCCAGCGGCAGCCGGCGATGGCGCTTGCCAGTCGCGGCAAAGAGGGCATTGCACAAGGCGGCCGGCACGCAGAGAGGACCGACCTCGCCGATGCCGCCTATGGCCCGCGCTTCTCCAGGAAGTCGGTGACGAGCTCGGGCGTGTCGGGCAGCGTCACCACACTGAAGCGATCGAAATTGCTCTCGCGCGTACGGCCGCCTTCGAAGCTGATCGAGGAGTAGAGCGCGGCCGATAGCCCCCAGACCACCCCGCCTTCGATATTGGAAGTAGCATTGACGCGGTCGAGAACGCGGCCCGGATCGCACACCGAGACGACGCGATGGAGCTTGATGGCGCCCCCTTCCATGGACAGCTCGACCACCTGGCAGAGATAGGCGCCGAAACAGTCGGCGAACGACATACCCTGGAAGCGGCCGGCGGGCGTCTTACCCCAGCCGGCGAGCTCGGCGGCGCGATCGATAACGCCGAGCACCACGGGATTGTCCGTGAGCAGACGGCGGCGATAGTGATAGGGATCGATCCCGGCGTGGTGAGCCAGCTCATCGATCAGCGATTCCAGGGTGAAATTGTTCGGGCCATGACCGGTGGTGCGCAGCACCATGGTCGGGATCGACACCTCGAGCATGTTGTAGTCGACTTGCCGGTTCGGGATCTTGTACGGGTGGTGGACGAGGCCCTCCACAGGCTGTCGACCATGCCCGGCTTGATCGGCGTCGGCGAGACAGGGCCGAGAATGGTCGGTGCGACCAGCCGGTGCTTGATCGGCGTCGGCGAGACAGGGCCGAGAATGGTCGGTGCGACCAGCCGGTGCTCGATCGCCACCGGCATGCCGTCCGGCCCAAGCGCGGCGCGGCTCCTGGCGAGGAAGGCCGGCCGGAACCAGTCCTGCTTGATGTCCTCCTCACAGAGGCGGAAGCGAACGTCCGCGTCCGGGCGCCCAGCCCCAAAGGACCAGCTTATCGGTCGTCATGTGCGTGATGAGATCGGCCACGCTGCGCCCGCCATTCCTAGAGGGGTCGAGCAGCGTCCGGCAAAGCTCCGGCACGGTCAGGCCAACCCAGCCCATCGACTTCGGGGCCAGATGCCAATGCGGCGCGCCGGGAACGCCCGCAGCGTCGCTGTTATGCGACGATGGCAGGTCGAGCAGCGCATGACAGGCATGCCCATGCCATCAGGTCCGCGCTGAATGTTCATGATGTGAACGTGATGGTCATTGCCCTGCGCCGGCCGGTCGCCGCGGGGATTGCAATCGATGCAGCGCGGGCTTTGCAGCACCGAGGCGATACGGGCGAAGGCCGCCACGCCCTCATCCGACGCCGGCTGTGCCCCCGTCGAGCGGCTCACCGATAACAGCCAGACGCTTGCAACGGCCGATACCAACATGACCGTCAGCCAAATTCGCCGCGCCCGCCAACCGGCTCCGCAATCCGCACTCTCCATCTCGCCTCCCTCCGCCTCAAATCATGATGAGCCCCAAGCGCATGGCCTTCGCCACCGCATCGGTGCGCCCCGTGGCGCCGAGCTTCGCGATGATCGAGGCCACATGGAATTTGGCTGTATGCGGCGTAATCTCGAGAGACCGCGCGATCGACTTGTTCGAAGCACCCGAAGCAAGCAGGCCGAGCACCTGCAGCTCCCGTGCGGTCAGCTCGATCGCCGGATGCTCGTCCTCGGCCCGCTCCAATCCGTCGAGATCCGAATGGCCGACCAGTTGATCGCGAAAGCTCTCGGACAGCACCATCAGACCCTGCATCGCCGCTCTGATCGCGGCGCCGAGCGCATCGGCATTGGCGTCGTCGGACAGCACGGCGGCAGCGCCGACCTGGATGGGGTCGAGCCCCTCGGACCCGACGCCGAGCACCAGCACCGGCGTGCCGGCCTCCGCGTCGACCGCGCCATCGGTTATGCGGACATCGGCCCGGAGGTCGCCGCCCCTGATGATTTGAAACCCCAGATCTTCGATGATCATCCGGCGGACACGTTCGGCCAGATCCGCATCGTCGATCGAAAGTTCGACGGTTATCGCTCCGTCCGCGCTGCGATCGTCACCCCCTTTGTCCGTCACGGTGCCAGGCTCGCTCCGATCGTGACACTGGCGTTCGTCATCTGGCCGGCGCGCAGGATCTTCAGCTCGGCGGACTGGCCGACCGACTCGGGAGAAAGCCGCGCAAACAGGCTGCGCAAGCCGGGGACGGACTCGCCATTGAAGGCGAGGATGATGTCGCCGAGCAGGACGCCCGCCTTGCCGGCCGGGCCGTTGGGATCGACACTGACAATCATCGCGGCGCGCCGGTCCGGCAGCGCATGAGCGGCGGCGGCGGCTTCATCGAGTTCGAATGGGATGTACGCCGACGCCGAGATAGCCGCGGCGAATCCGGCCATCGCTCAGCAGCTTTGGGGCGATAAGGTCGATGGTCGCGGTCGGAATGACGAGCGGCATCCGCCTCGGTCCGAAGACCGGCATACCGACCAAGCGGCCCTCGGCGTCGATGACGACGCCACCTTCCGCCTGCGGATGAAGCCGCAGATCGAGCCGGATCAGACGGTCGATCCGGCCGCCGCGCCGGCTTTGCCAGGGGCCGCCGGTGACCGATACGCAGCCGAGATTGGCGATGGTGCCGTCCCGGCCGCTGCCGACCGTGAGGACGATCTGGCCGACGCCCACCTCGCCGCTCGCGGTGATCGGCGCAGGCGCCGGCAGGTCTTCGGCGAGGCGAAGCACGGCGATGTCGGTGGTCGGATCCCGGCCCGCAAGCTCGGCGCGAATAGACTTGCCCGCCCCCGTTACGGCCGAGATGTCATCGTCGGCTTCCAAAGCGTCGCTCGCCGTGACGACAACGCCCGGCTTCCAGATGAAGCCGCTTGCGACAGCGCGTCCATGCGACTGAACGCTTACAGTGGCGTCGGCTGCGCCGGACACCAATTGCTGGAGTTGACGGGAAAAGGCGAGCAAGGGGTTGGCGGTAATTTGGTCTGACATACAAAACTCCAAAGGCTGGTGGAGTCAATCTGTCGCGTTTGGGCGAGAATTCCTACTCCCCGGATGGTCAGGTCGACCGAAGACGGCGCTTTCGGAGTGGTGGGGAGAGCGTGTGTTTCGGGCACGCCGATCGCCACATGCCGCAGAAGCAAAACGCAGGTAAGGATCGTCAGCCCGGTCCTTCTGCTCCGCCTGCTATTGCGAGGGACACCCTCGATGGGCTCTATATCGGGTGCTCGATCCGGATCGGAAATCGCACAGCCGCCGTCCGGTGGCATGGAACACGGCATTGGCGATGGCGGGGGCGACGCCGGTCATGGAGACCTCGCCGAGGCCCTTGGCGCCGGCGCTGTTGAACCGCAAGTCCGGCTTGTCGATGAACTCCACCTCGATGTCGCCGATATCCGCGTTCACCGGCACCCCATATTCGGCGAGATCGGCATTGAGGAAGCTGCCATAGCGCGGATCAACCTCGCTCGCTTCGCGCGAGGTCGCGCCGATGCCCCAAACCACACCGCCCCGCACCTGGCTCGCCGTGATGTGCGGGCTCATCACCCATCCCGCAATCGGCGACGCTGCCCACGCGCGGCACGCGGATGCGCCTCGTGGTCGGCTCGACGCGGACCTCGATGAACCTGCTGACCTCGAATGCACGGCCGGTTGACGGAGGCGAGCGTTATGGTTAAACACTGCATATACATGCGAATGGCCAAGCCGGTCAAAATGGAAATTCAATGAGCGAAACAGCGGCAAAGGACGTCGACGTTCGCGAGATCGCGCAATGCTCTTGCCTGCGTTTGCGACGAATATCGCGGCGCATGACGCAGATCTATGATCGCGCCCTCGAACCTGGGGGACTGACGGTCAATCAATTCGGCATATTGGGCCGCCTTTATGGGGCGAGGCTTCGCAACGAAACCGTGTCGATCAGTATGCTCGCGGATCGTCTCGGAATGGATCCGACGACACTGAATCGTAGCCTAAAACCATTGGAAAAAGCAGGTTTAATTGCCGACCGCTCCGACCCGAAGGATAGGCGCGTGCGGGCTGTGTTGATCACGGATGCCGGCATCGATAAGCTGGCGCTGGTCGTTCCTTTATGGCGTGGCGCTCAGGCGAATATCGATGCCGCGCTCGGTACCGATACCAGCGTCGCGCTGAACGGCTTACTCGAACTTTCCTACGCAAAAATGGCGGCCGGCGGATCGAACCTCTGAAGCGGATGCGCAGGTCTCCGGGCTCGCACCTCCTATTCTCAAAAGGGGCTTCCGCCTCTCCCGACTCCGATGTATATACACATAAAAGGATAGATGCGCTTCAGTGATGGAGTCGGACCGTGTCTTCGCAAGCCCTGTTTGGCATCAGCGTCGGCTTCAGCTTCATCGCCTGGATCACGGTCATAGCCCATTATATCTGGCCGCGATTGCGCAATGAGCCACGTCACGAGGCGCTGAAGCCGATCCTGATCCTGCATGGCTTTCGCTTCATCGGCCTCGCATTCCTCATTCCTGGCGTCGTCTCGCCCGACCTCCCGCTTGCCTTCGCGCGCCCCGCAGCCTATGGCGATTTCGTTGCGGCCGTTCTGGCACTGCTCGCCCTTGCCGCCCTGCCGGGGAGGCTGGGCGTCGTCCTCGTCTGGGCCTTCAATCTTTGGGGCAGCGCGGATCTGCTCTTCGCCTTCTATCAGGGCAATCAGTCGGGCCTGACGCCCGGCCAACTCGGCGCGGCCTTTTTCATCGTCACGGTTATCGTGCCATTGCTGCTGATCACCCATGCGCTCGTTTTCCGGCTTCTGCTTTCGAAGCTTCGCTGAGACACGATCGGACATCAAAAATCTTGCGGCCATGCGGCCGCAACTGGGGAGGTTCAAATGCTCGATTTTCTCGGTACGGTCATCACGGCGGCACTGATGGTGTTCGTCGTCGCTGCACTGACTGCCTATCTGGATATTTCACGCGGCGCCAAGCTGCCTTTGCAGTCCTCAGCGGGCTCTGGATCGGGCTCGCCGGCGCGGCCTCGGCTGCCGGCTGGCTCGCGATCTCGAAACCATTTCCGGTAATGGGCCTATTCGTCGCGACACCGCTGATCGGTGCTGCCATCGTGGCCACGTCGCCACCGGCTCGCGCCGCTTTGCTTGGCTTGCCGACGGGGCTGCTGGTCGGGCTCAATATCGGCCGAGTGTTTGCCGTGCTGTTCCTGCTGCTCGGCGCTGAAGGCCGGCTCGGCGGCCCGTTCCCGTTCTTCGCCGGCTGGGGCGACATCATCACCGGGACCCTCGCCTTGCCGCTGTTGTTCGTTGCTTCCGACAGGCGATATTCAACGCTCATCTTTGCGTGGAACCTGTTCGGGATTGCCGATCTCGTGCTGGCCATCTTTCTGGGCGTGACTTCAGCGGATGGCTCTCCGCTGCAGATCTTCTTCTCGCCGCCCGGCTCCGCCGCCATGCAGCAACTGCCATTCTCATTCGTGCCGGCGGCTCTCGTGCCATTCTGGCTGGTGCTGCACGCCATTGTCTGGGCGCAGCTGCGGGCGCGGACATCTAGGCGCGAAGCACGTGCCGCGTCTGCGCCGTGACACAACCAACGGGCATTGGCCGCGCGTATGTCGAGGGTCACAACAAAGTCCGCACACCCTGGTTCGATGTCGAGGCCGCAGCAGACGGCCGCCCAAATGGACAACCTCCTGAAAGTTCACATCTAGGTGAGAATTTCTCACCGAGTTTGTCGCGCGATATCTTCCTTAGGCGACCAGCCGTAGGCCTTGGCGCACGCGCCGCCCATCAGCATCGCCCGCTCACTGTCGCTCAGGTGACCAGTCTCAAGGAAAGGTACGACGGCCTGCTCGTAGTTGACGACCGCGAATGCGCGGGTCCAGTCGGTGCCCCACAGGCAGCGGTCGAAACCCCATGCGTCGAACACGCGGGCAAGCGGGTCCCAGATGTCGGGGAAGGGGTACGGTTCCCGAGACAGCGTGCAGGCGCCACTCACCTTGATCACCGCGTTCTTGCGTTTGGCAAGGTCGAGCACCTTCGGCAGATCGGCCCAGGGCTGAGGCGGCGCGGGCGGCGTGCGCGGCTGCAGAATGGCCAGATGGTCGATGATGAACCGCGTATCAGGGTGGCGGTCGATCAACGCCGTACCTGCATCCACATTGCCCCAGCACAGGATGTTGACCGGAAAGTCGTGCTTCACAGCCGCGCGCAGGATCCGGTCGAGGCCAGGGGCATTCGGATCGCGCTTTGCTTCCGGCGTCATCATGATGCGGATGCCGACTGCGCCGGCAGTCTGCTTCCAGTCGGCGATGACATCGGCCACTGCCGGATCGTCTGGGTCTACCGGCTTGACGATCGCGAACCGGCCGGGATGGGCTCGTTGCACTTCCACCGCGTAACTGGCGTCATAGCGGTACAAGGAGAAGGCGGAGATGAAAATCGCCCCGTCGACGCCGACCGCGTCCATCGCCGCCACCATCTCGTCGCCGGTAACGTGATCGGGCCAGTTCGGCACACTATGCCAAGGTCGCTTCGGAGTGTTTGCCTCATAGGCGTGGACCTGGGAATCGATAAGTGGCATCGGGAAACTCCTCTGCGCTGACGACGTTCTCTATCGTAACACATCGCGCTGATACCAGTGCATCGTCGGCGAGCAGCACGGCCTCATCGATCTGATGCGTGATGAACTCTCCCCTCTCCGATGGTGCGCGCGACCAACGCCATCGGCCTTTCTCCCAGGCGAAGACACGTTCGATATCGGCGCGTACCTTCGACTTGGCGGGGTTGGCGCGCGTGATCCGTTCCGGCATGGGACTACCTTTCGGATTCTTGCGATGGATTTCAGATTTTGAGCCGTGTTGGGCCACAATAATGCTGAGAAAAGCAGAATTTCGCAATCGACGCGGCTCGAGACGCGGATTAGGCCTTGTCAGGCCGAAACGCTTAGCGCTGCATCTGAAGCGTGAAGCCGAAACGATAGAATGCGCCTATTGTCCGACCGCACTGCGGACCTCCGCCTTCCGCCCATCATGACCGCAAGCATGGAGGCCGGATGCCGGACAGACAGGACAATTGGAACGAGGCGCGCATCTGCGCCATCGTCGCGGATCATTCGGAGGTGGAAGGGCCGCTTCTGCCCATCCTACACGCCGTGCAGGAGGCCTTCGGCTATATCCCGCAGGCCGCCATTCCGATCATTGCTCGCGAGCTGAACCTGTCGCGCGCCGAGGTGCACGGCGTCGTCAGCTTCTATCACGATTATCGCGGGCAACCGGTCGGCCGGCATGTGCTGAAAATCTGCTGCGCGGAGGCGTGCCAGTCCATGGGCTGCGAAGCGCTGGTCGCGCGGGCGGAGCAGCGGCTCGGCGTCGTTTGCGGCCACACGACGTCTGACGATCAGATCACAGTCGAATCGATCTATTGCCTCGGCCTCTGCGCCATGAGCCCGTCGGCGATGGTCGATGGCGAGCCGGTCGCACGAACTCGACGCCGCGAAGCTCGACAATCTGCTCGCGGAGATGGGCGCATGAGCCTGCGTCTTTTCGTTCCCCGGGACGCGGCGGCCATCGCCGTCGGCGCCGAGAAGGTGGTCCCCATGCGATTGCCGCCATGAACGAGGTGATTGGCGTCGCACGCGAGGCGGGGCTGCTCGGGGCCAGGGGCGCCGGCTCCGCCTATGCTTTCGACCTCGAAGCGCGCGTGGGTGCGGGGGCCTATGTGTGCGGCGAGGAGACCGCGCTGCTCGATAGCCTGGAAGGTAAGCGCGGCATCGTTCGCGCCAAGCCGCCACTGCCCGCGCATAAGGACCTGTTCGGCCGTCCGACCGTGATCAACAATGTGCTCTCTCTCGCCGCCGTGCCTTTCATCCTGGCGGAAGGGGCTGAGGCTTACGCCGATTACGGCATGGGACGCTCGCGCGGGACCATGCCGATCCAGCTTGCCGGTAACATCCGCCATGGCGGCCTTTACGAGACGGCCTTCGGCGTCACGCTGGGCGAGCTGGTGGACGACATCGGCGGCGGCACGGCCTCGGGCCGGCCGGTAAAAGCCGTGCAGGTCGGCGGGCCGCTCGGCGCCTATTTCCCCAGGAGCCTGTTCGACACGCCCTTCGATTACGAAGCCTTCGCCGCGCGCGATGGGCTGATCGGCCATGGCGGCATTGTGGTGTTCGACGATACGGTGGACATGGCGCGCCAGGCGCAATTCGCCTTCGAGTTCTGCGCCATCGAGAGCTGCGGGAAATGTACGCCCTGCCGCATCGGCTCGATCCGCGGCGCCGAGACCATCGCCAAGATCAGGCTGGGTATCGAGGTGGAGGCCAGCCTCGCCGTAATAACCGATCTCTGCGAGACCATGAAATTCGGCTCGCTCTGCGCGCTCGGAGGCTTTACGCCATACCCCGTAATGAGCGCGCTCACTCATTTCCCTGACGATTTCGCCCCGCGGCGCCTGATCGCAGCCGAGTGATGAATGCGCGACGGACTTCTTGAGAAGATAGGCGTCGTGCCGGCCTTGAGCCGGGGCCTATTGGCCTCCCGCGCGGCACTCTGCCGAGGGGAAATGCCAATGGATCCCGGATCGGCCTATGGCCGTCCGGGACGACACGGATATTGACGCAAGGCACGAGATCCTACCGCCGAAATTCTGTTTAAGGAGGCTTGCCCATGACCCTCATCAAGGAATCCGATTACGGCACGCCTGCTTCGAAGTCGGAAAAGACCGTCTCGCTGACGATTGACGGCTTAAAGGTCACCGTACCCGAGGGCACCTCGATCATGCGCGCCGCCGCCGCGATCGGCACGCAGATCCCCAAGCTTTGCGCCACCGACACGCTGGAAGCCTTCGGCTCCTGCCGGCTCTGCCTTGTCGAGATCGAGGGCCGCGCCGGGACGCCCACCTCCTGCACAACGCCGGTCGCGCCGGGCATGGTCGTCAGAACACAGACGGACCGGCTGGCGAAGATCCGCCGCGGCGTCATGGAGCTCTACATCTCCGACCATCCGCTTGACTGCCTGACCTGCGCGGCGAACGGCGATTGCGAATTACAGGACATGACCGGCGCGGTCGGCCTGCGCGATGTGCGCTACGGCTATGACGGCGCCAATCACGTCAAGCCGCGCGCCGACGGCCACGCCAATCCGCAATGGCTGCCGAAGGACGAAAGCAACCCCTATTTCTCCTATGACCCCGACAAATGCATCGTCTGCTCGCGTTGCGTTCGCGCCTGCGAGGAGACACAGGGCACCTTCGCGCTGACGATTTCCGGCCGCGGCTTCGACAGCCGCATATCGGCGGGCATGTCGGAGAGCTTCTTCGACAGCGAATGCGTCTCCTGCGGCGCCTGCGTCCAGGCCTGCCCCACCGCGACGCTCACCGAAAAGGCCGTTATCGAGATCGGTCAGCCCGAGCATTCCGTCGTCACCACCTGCGCCTATTGCGGCGTCGGCTGCGCCTTCAAGGCGGAGATGCGCGTGCGCCTATTGCGGCGTCGGCTGCGCCTTCAAGGCGGAGATGCGCGGCGAGGAGGTCATGCACATGGTCCCGTACAAGGACGGCAAGGCCAATCGCGGCCACTCCTGCGTCAAGGGCCGTTTCGCCTGGGGCTATGCCACGCATCGCGACCGCATTCTGAAGCCGATGGTGCGCGACAAGATCACTGATCCCTGGCGCGAGACCAGCTGGGAGGAGGCGATCGGGTGTGTCGTCTCAGAGTTTCGGCGCATTCAGGCGGTCTACGGCCGCGAGAGCGTTGGCGGCATCACCTCCTCGCGTTGCACCAACGAGGAGACTTTCCTCGTCCAGAAGCTGATCCGGGCCGTCTTCGGCGTGAACAATGTCGACACCTGCGCGCGCGTCTGCCATTCGCCGACCGGCTACGGCCTGAAGACCGCTTTCGGCACGTCGGCCGGCACGCAGGACTTCGACAGCGTCGAGCATTCTGACGTCATCCTCGTCGTCGGCGCCAATCCCACCGACGGTCACCCCGTCTTCGCCAGCCGCATGAAGAAGCGCCTGCGCGAAGGGGCGAGGCTCATCGTCATCGATCCGCGCCGCATCGATCTGGTGAAGTCGCCGCATGTCGCCGCCGCCCATCATCTGCCCCTGCAGCCCGGCACCAATGTCGCCGTGCTGACCGCCATGGCGCATGTGATCGTCACTGAAGGGCTCGTCGACGAAGCCTTCGTGCGCGAGCGTTGCGATATGGACGACTTCGCCGAATGGGCCGAGTTTGTCGCGCGGCCGGAGCATTCGCCCGAGGCGAGCGCCAAATATACCGGCGTCGATCCGCGCGAGCTTCGCGCTGCCGCCCGGCTCTACGCCACCGGCGGCAATGCAGCGATCTATTACGGGCTCGGCGTCACAGAGCACAGCCAGGGCTCGACCACCGTCATGGCCATCGCCAATCTCGCCATGGCGACCGGCAATCTCGGCCGTCCGGGGGTCGGCGTCAATCCGCTGCGCGGCCAGAACAATGTGCAGGGCTCCTGCGACATGGGCTCGTTCCCGCATGAGCTGTCCGGCTACCGCCATATCTCCGACGCCGCCGTGCGGTCGAGCTTCGAGGCGCTGTGGGGGGCACCGCTCAGCCACGAGCCCGGTCTGCGCATTCCGAATATGCTCGATGCCGCCGTCGAAGGCACCTTCAAGGCTCTCTACATCCAGGGTGAGGACATTCTGCAGTCCGATCCGAACACCCATCATGTAGCGGCTGGGCTCGCCGCGATGGAATGCGTGGTGATACAGGACCTGTTCCTGAACGAGACCGCCAATTACGCGCATATCTTTCTGCCGGGCTCGACCTTCCTTGGGAAAGACGGCACGTTCACGAACGCCGAGCGCCGCATTCAGCTCGTTCGCAAAGTGATGTCGCCTAAAAATGGCTATGCGGATTGGGAAATTACTCAGCTCATCGCCCGGGCCCTGGGCCTTGGCTGGAGCTACACCCATCCCAGCCAGATCATGGACGAGATCGCGCGCCTGACGCCGACCTTCGCCGGCGTGACCTATGAGCTGCTCGATAGGCTCGGCTCGGTGCAGTGGCCCTGCAATGCCGTCAATCCGGAAGGCTCGCCGGTGATGCATGTGAACGGCTTCGCCCATGGCAAGGGCCGTTTCGTGCTCACCGAATATGTGCCGACCGGCGAGCGCACCGGGCCGCGCTATCCGCTGCTGCTCACCACCGGCCGCATCCTGTCGCAATATAATGTCGGCGCGCAGACGCGGCGCACCGCCAATTCGATGTGGCATGAGGAGGACCGGCTGGAGATCCATCCGCACGACGCCAAGCGGCGCGGCATCCGCGACGGCGATTGGCTGCGGATCGAGAGCCGCGCCGGCGAGACGGCGCTCAGGGCGCTGATCACCGACCGCGTGGCGCCGGGCGTCGTCTACACCACCTTCCACCGCCCGCTGACCCAGGCGAATGTGATCACGACCGACTTCTCCGACTGGGCGACCAACTGCCCGGAATACAAGGTGACCGCCGTCGAGGTGCGGCCGTCCAACGGCCCGACCGACTATCAGACGGAATATGACCGCTTCTCGCGCGACAGCCGGCGCATCCTGCCGCTGGTCGCGGCCGAATAGGAGAAAGGCCGATGAGCACGACCGCAATGAAGCCGGCCGACAAGCTGGTGATGATGGCCAATCAGATTGCACGCGCCTTCGCCGCCGAGGGTGAGGCGCGCGCCGTGCCGAAGATCGCCGACCACATCGCTAAATTCTGGGACCCGCGCATGAGGCGCAGGATCGCCGAATACGAAGCGGCCGGTGGCGCAGGGTTGGAGCCGCTGGCGCGGTCGGCAGTCGCAAGGCTGGCCGTCGCAGGCGAGGCAAACGGTATTCCACTGAACGATAGCAACGATCGGAAAGCAGTCTAGTGGAGCGAATTTGACATTTGAATCCCGATTGCGGCCGGGCTCGTTTTCAAATGTCAAATTCAAAAGCTCCACTAGATTCATAGAGTTCTAGGGGTTCTTAAGATTCCAACATTTGCAAACGGAGATGCGGCAAGTGGGATGCAAATGTTGGAATCGAACCACTAGCCTCCACAAGCGCCGGCGCCGCTCCGGACGTCGTCGAGGCGCTGGGCATTTCGAATGAAACGGTGAAGATGTATCTCGCCGGCGCGCGCCCCGCACTTCCCCTAGTTTATCATGGCCGTGCCAAGCGGGCTCTCGCCGCCGGGCGATGATCCGAGCCGGCACTCCGCGCCGAGTTATAGCGGTGCTCCGCAAGGACTCGGACATGCGGCCAAGGGTTCGAGTAAACGATCGCCCCCGCTTAACCAAATCGAAGGGATTTTTGTACAACCTCTAGTATGAATTGGTGCAGGCTTCGCTCGCTTTAAGACTGCTACGCTCTCAATCCAGCTGCACTGTGAGGAGCGCGCTCCTTATGATTTCGACATATCTCGGATATTTACAGTACTCCAACAATCCGGTTCAGAGCTTGGTTGCAAAAGCAAGCGATCCGACCGTCTCTCGCGAATCACAATATTATAAACGAAATATCGATAAGGTGACTTCGGTCAGTGACCTCGTAAACAACTACGAGTTGTTCTCGTATGCGATGAAGTCATATGGCTTGGAAGATATGATTTATGCCAAATCTTTCATGACGAAGGTCCTGGAAAGCGATCTCAGCGATTCAAACAGCTTTGCCAACAAGCTCAGCGACAGCCGCTATCGGGAATTCGCAGCAGCCTTCGATTTTGCCTCCGACGGCAGCATTGCCAACCCGGCCGATGTCCAGGACGATAATCAGCAGACCGATACGATCAACCTCTACACCGACAAAAACACTGTCCCCACCGAAACGGCTTATTACAAGACTTATATTGGCGGAGTGTCTTCTGTCGATGGTCTGGTGAATGACAGCCGCCTTCTCAACTACGCTCTGACGGCCTATGGCATCGACCCCACCTATATTTCCGCCGCTGCGGTCAAGCAGGCGCTGACCAGCGATCTCTCCGACCCGAACAGCTACGCCAATACGGTGGGCGGCAACTTTCTCGCTCTGGCAAAAGCGTTCAATTTCAATACCGATGGCAGTGTCACCAGCGGTCAGAATGTTCAATCCCAAAGCCAGATTGCGGCTACGACGAGCGCCTATGCCGACGCTTCCGGCTATACAAGCCCCATCTCCACTGAAACCGACTACTACACGTCAACCATCGTCAACGTCACTTCGGTAGACGGCTTTCTGAATAATGACCGGCTTCTCAATTATGGGCTGACAGCCAACGATCTGAACCCAGACTACATGTCCAAAGACACGCTGCGGCAGGTGCTGACCAGCGATCTCTCCGACCCGAACAGCGTCGCCAATACGCTGGGCGGAAGCTATCTTGCGCTAGCGCAAGCCTTCAATTTCGATACGGAGGGATCGATCAAGGCGGGCGATGTTGTTCAGTCACCAGACCAGTTGGCGACAACAACCGGCGCCTACGAGCATAATGCGGATGGCTCCACGTCAGTCGACCTGTTGGTCAATACATCTGCTTATCAGACCGGCATGCCGAAGGTTAAGACTGTCGACGACCTGCTTGGGAACAGCCAGCTCAACGCCTTCATTCGCAGCGCTTACGGCTTGGATGCAAGCACAGTTTCGGACGCCACGATCAAGAAGGCGCTGGAAAGCGATCTCTCCGAGCCCAACAGCTTCGTTAACACGCAGGGCAATAGCAGCCTGCTTGCGCTTGCCAAGGATTTCAATTTCGATGCCAACGGCAATGTATCGACGAAACTGTCAATTCAATCTTCAACAAGCATAACCGCAACCACAACAGCCTATTCCAATGCCGTGAATGCCACAAATAGTGCCGATACTTCCGCCGTCACGGCCGAAACAAAGTATTATAACGACACTATTGGCACGGTTACCTCAATGGATGATCTACTCGCCAACCAGCGCCTGGTCACGTACATTGAGAAAGCGTACCGCGTGGCGAACGATAATCTCACCACGGATCAGCTAAGGCAGATTCTGACGAGCGACCTCAGCGACAAGAACAGCTGCGTCAACCAGCAGAAAGATACGCGCTACCGCACCCTTGCCGCCGCGTTCAACTTCAACACCGACGGCACCATCGCTCGCGAAACCGCGCAACAGGCGCAAGCACGGAGCAGCGTACAAGCCACCTACAACGATTATCTCGAGCAAAGCATCGAAACCGACGCGGGCGATCAGAATGAAGGCGTGCGGCTGGCACTTTATTTCCAGCGGAAGGCGCCGACGATCAAAAGCGCTTACAGCATTCTCGCCGATCAGGCTCTGCTCCAGGTCGTACAAACAGCTCTTGGAATTCCGGCCGCGTCTTCCATGCAGGATATCGACACTCAGGCCAAAACGATCACCAATCGACTAAACATTGGTGATCTTCAGGATCCCGATAAGGTCAAGAAACTCATTGCGCAATTCGCTGCGCTCTACGACATGAACAATAACACGGCGGCGAATGATGGCGCGGTGAGTTTGATCAGCGGTGTGGTGTCGGCCAATTCCGGCAGTGCCGGCATTAGTGAGATCAGCATGGATTTGCTGGCCGGTATTCAAGCCACACAATTTGGAGGCTGACGGTCGGCTGGTGGAACTGCCGTGCCGGAGCTATGCAGCAACGTTCCACCGACTGCGTCGACTGCTCCCTTGGGCAGCCAGAACGAACGAGGATCGCCAAGATCTCTTGGGACACGTTTCCTGTCGGATCACAACCCACTACTCTGCCGTCGAACTTTTGCGCCTTATCGACGCCGTGAACAAGCTCTGCGACATCGACGGGAAACAGCCAGAGCTGGTAGTGTTGCGAGGCGTTCTTCGCTCACCCTTGCGCGAAATCCCCGCAAATTCCCCGCATGGGGATTACTCGGGCTCGTCACAACTTGGAGGCAATCTTCTAAGCTATTGAAAACATTGGTGCGGACAGAGGGACTCGAACCCTCACTCCCTTACGGGAAACGGATTTTAAGTCCGTTGCGTCTACCGGTTCCGCCATGTCCGCCGCCCCCTGCGTTTATGCGCCAGGGTCAAGCCGCTTGCAACAGCGGCGCGTCTCCGCCGTCAGGCAGTCCTTACCCGCATCGGCCCTCGACCGGATCCGCCGCCCGCCATAGCGGATCGCGGCGAGCATGAGCAGAAACAGCACGATGCTGTTCAGCGTATGCCAGAGGAAATGCGTGCCGATCGGCTTGCCCATGAAGGTGATCGCCTGGCACAGAATGCGGTCGGTGGCGCGAAAGCCGACCGACACAACGAAGATCAGCCCGCCGCCGAAAACATAAGGCGCGGCCGGATGACGGCGTAGCGCCAGCCAGGCGCCGATAAGCAGCATCGCCGCGAGCGCCGGCAGATAGCCGAAGCTGCCATTGAGACAGTTGGTCGTCTGCAGAATAGGAAGCGAGAAAGGCAGCGTGCTGCAATCGACCCGCATCGCCAGCTCGATCACATAGGCGAAGCCGGCGATCGCAGGCAAGGTGAGGATCAGCGGCAGCCCGGCGAAGACGTAGAGCGCATAGCCGAGATAGGCGAGCATGAAGATGCCGATCGGGATGACGTCGGCGGCGGAGGCCCAGGGCGTGGCGTAGGTGTGAAAAAGAAAGCTGCCGACGCCGATGACGAAAAGGTCGAGAACAAGCAGATAGCGAAACAGTTTCGTCTCACCGGAAGGCCGGCGCGTCAGCAGCCATAGAGCGACGATGCCGGCAAAGATGAAGCCGAAATTGGTGAGCGCGTTGAACGGCTCGGCCCAGAAGCCCGGATCCAATCCACGCTCGCAATAGGCAAAGATCTTGTCCGTATGGTCCATCGGCACCGCTTAGCAGGAGCCATGGCGGCTTTCAACGCCGGAGGAGGCGCATATGTCGGAAAGACCGGTGGCGCGCTCCGCCTGCGACAAGGGGCGCCGGGGAAGCAGGATTATCTTCAGGATTAGACTTCACCATATTTCCTGCCTATTGTCCGGAGACACCGTCTTCGGGCGATCGAGCCTTTGCTGGCGAATTGGAGATGACAATGGGGCACATTCTGAAAGCCGCGCTCGGCCTTGCGGCCGCAGCCGCATTCACCGCAGGCTTTGCTGGGCTTGCCGATGCAGGGACATGCAAAGGCCGGCACTGCAAATATGAGCGCTATGCCGACGAGCCGGGCGTTTACCGCTATGTCACGGCCGAGCAGACCATCGGCGGCCACATCGTGGCTGCGCCGGTCCGCCGCGGCCGCTGGGGCGATCAGGTTCGGATTCCGGGCAGCGACAACTGGGCCGATTGCGAGATCACCTGCGAATATACACTGCGCCGGCTGACCGTCGATTTCTGGGACGGCATGGGCAATGGCCATACGGTGACGCCGGGCTATCTGCGCTATGATTTCGACCTGAATACCGGCGAGGTCTATCGGCGCGGGCCGGCCTTTCTCGGCCGCTATTGATCCGGACGCCCGACGGGCGGGGATCTGACGGCAGTCTTTCGCTTCGCGCTACGCGGTCGAGTGGCGAATTGATCCGCCAGGCGCGCAAGTTGACGGAGATTTGGCGCCGCGCGGCGGCACTCGGGTTCGCGCGGCTTTATTGTTGGCGCCAGCTGCCAGACGAGGCAAATGTCTGAAACCGTGGACATCGTCGGGAAATGGATCGACGGCTTCAACCGGCGGGATGCCTCCGCGCAGGCGGCGCTATATGCAGATGACGCCGTGCTCTGGCAGCACGCCCTCGGCGAGCCGGCGATCGGACAGAGCAAGATTTCGCGACATGCTGGCCGCGTTCTTTGCCGCCTTTCCCGACAGCACCATCGAGACCGAAGCCCTGATCGAGGACGGCGAGCACGCGGCGTGGTTCTGGCGGTCGCGCGGCACGTTCCGCGGGCCGTTCGGCGGGCGCCGGCCGAACGGCAAGTCCTATGTACTGCACGGCGCGACGCTGTTCACCATCCGCGATGGCAAGATCCTCGAGCAGCGCGCTTATTGGGACCGTGCCAGCCTGCTGACACAGCTCGGCATGACGGGTTGATTTCCCGGCGCGCCGTCTTCCGTGCGCATTACGGATTTGCCGCCCGCGCCGCTACGCCGGTCGGACTTTCCCGCTTCGGCATGGCGTCCGTCCCCATGATCCGGTCCCAGAAACGGAAATAGAGGCCGTAATTGGCGTCGAACCGGGTGTGGTGCAGGCTGTGATGGGTGGCGGAAATGAGCTGGCCGCCGATCGGGCCGTGTACGAAGCTTTGCGGCAGCATCTCCCAGCCGGAATGGTTCATCACGGCCGTCACCGTCATGAACAGCAGGAGAGCGACGACCACGATGATATGGACCGGGATGAGGAAGGTCATGGCCGGCAAAAGCCAGGCCGTGACCAGCGCCTCCGCGGGATCGAAGGCGAATGAGGCGAAAGGCGTCGGCTGGCGCGAGCGGTGATGGCCGGCATGCATCCAGCGGAACAGGCGCGGGGCATGCATCAGCCGGTGCGCCCAGTAATAATAGCTGTCCTGGATCGCGAGATAGACAAAGGCGCTAAAAAAGAGGTAGGGCACGCCGCCATGGGCCGGCCAGTCGCTATAGATCTTCGTGCCGCCATGCAGCCACAGAACCAGCACGCAGGCTGCCGGCGCGGCGTAAACCACCGAGGAGAGCAGCGACAGCCGGATTTCTCGGCTGATGACGCGGCGCATCGGCCGGTCGCGGTTGAGGCGCTTGGCCCGCAGCTTCTCGCCGCCGCGTTGCCAGAGCAGCCAGTATGCGAGCCCTGAAAAGATGAGATAGCGCGCCGCGATGATCGCGGTGAGGGCGAGTGTGGTTGTGAGAAGCTCGGCGATCATCTCTTGCATTCAGCCCGGTTAACCCGTGCAAATCGCGAGCGACTTTAACCCGCCGCCAGGCCGATGATAAAGCACCGTCTCGCCGCG
This sequence comes from uncultured Alphaproteobacteria bacterium, assembly GCA_963798805.1. GTDB lineage: Bacteria > Pseudomonadota > Alphaproteobacteria > Rhizobiales > Rhodomicrobiaceae > CAVZCK01. The sequence goes on along the minus strand of CAWCVC010000002.1, from coordinate 678,560 downwards.
GCGATGGCGCTAGCGGCGGACGAGAAGCACAGCCTATGGCGCCGCAGGGTGGGCCTGCATGATGTCGGTATGGCCGAAATCCCCGCCCTTGAACAGCAGCGGCGCCCGTCTGGATTTCGCCAGCGCATAGGAGGCGCAGTCGCCGAAATTGAGGCCCGCCTTATGCCGCCCCTTGCCGAAGCGCAGAAACGCCTCGCGCGCCAGCTTTGCCTGCCCGGCATCGAAGGGAACGACCTCGATGCCGGCCTCGATCAGGAATTCGTCCAGCGGCTCGAAGGCCGTAGCGTCAAACGCGCCGCCACTCATCACCATCGAGGTCTCGAGCAGGCTCAGCGCCGAGATCACCCGGCCTTCGGCTTTTACAATCGTCTTGAGAAAGCCGTCGGCCTCGGGCTCCAGCCGGAAGATTGCGATCAGCGCCGATGTGTCGATCGCGATCACGGAGCGCTATTTCGGCAGGCCATCATCGCCGTAAAGATCGGCATCGGTCAGCCATTCGCGGCCCTCGCTGTCCGCCGCTGCGCGTTTGGCGATGGCGCGCAGACGCTCCAGCAGCGCCTCGGCGTCGCGGGACACCGGCTTGAGGCCGACGCCTTGATGAATGAATTCCACGCCGGCCTCCTCCAACGCCTTGCGCACTGTCGCCGTCGTCCCCTCGGCGACCAGGGACTCGCCGCCCGCCGCCTCCAGCCTCCTGATGGTGGTGACGGAGACGCCGGAACGCCGGGCCAGCTCTTCCTGCTCCATGCGCAAGAGGGCGCGGGCGGCCTTGATTTGTTCAGAGCTTGTCATGATAGATAGCTATCACAAATGGAAGCTATCAGTCAACCGCGCAATTTTACGTCTTCGGCAGGCTGAGCCGGATATGCAGCTCCTGAAGTTGGCGCGGCGACACTTCGGAGGGCGCGCCCATCAGCAGATCCTCGGCGCGCTGGTTCATCGGGAACATGGTGACGTCGCGTAAGTTGTCGGTGCCGCAAAGCAGCATGACGATGCGGTCGATGCCGGGAGCGATGCCGCCATGCGGCGGCGCGCCGAATTTCAGCGCCCGGATCATGCCGCCGAACTTGCCGTTGACCGCCTCCGGGCCGTAGCCGGCGATCTCGAAAGCCTTGTACATAATCTCCGGAATGTGGTTCCGGATGGCGCCGGAAGACAGCTCGACGCCGTTGCAGACGATGTCATATTGATAGGCTTTGAGCCCGAGCAGGGCTTCCGGGCCTTGCGCCTGCGCCGCCAGGAGCGCCTCGAGCCCACCCTGCGGCATCGAGAAGGGATTGTGGGAGAAGTAGATCTTCTTCTCCTCCTCGTTCCATTCGTAGAACGGGAAATCGGTGATCCAGCAGAACTCGAAGCGATCCTTGCGCGTCAGCCCCAGCTCCTCTCCGGCGCGGCTGCGCGCCTCACCGGCGAATTTGTAGAATTTCGCCGGGTCGCCGGCGACGAAGAACACCGCATCGCCTTCCTTCAGGTCGAGCATCTCGCGGATCGCCTCGGAACGCTCCGGCCCGATATTCTTGGCGATCGGACCGGCAGCCTCGCCTTCGCGGAAGAAGATATAGCCGAGCCCCGGCTGGCCTTCCTTCTGCGCCCAGGCGTTCATGCGGTCGCAAAAGGCGCGGCTGCCGCCGGTCGGTGCCGGGATCGCCCAGACGCGCGCCTTGGCGTCCCGCTCGAGCATCCCGGCGAACACCTTGAAGCCGGAGCCGCGGAAATGCTCGCTGACGTCCTGCATCACGATCGGGTTGCGCAAATCCGGCTTGTCGGTGCCGTATTTCGCAATCGCCTCATCGTAAGGGATGCGCGGGAAGCGCGGCGTCACCGGCTTGCCTTCGCCGAACTCCTCGAACAGGCCGTGCAACACCGGCTCGACCGCCTGGAATACGTCCTCCTGTGTAACGAAGCTCATTTCCAGATCGAGCTGGTAGAACTCGCCGGGCGAGCGGTCGGCGCGCGCATCCTCATCACGGAAGCAGGGCGCGATCTGGAAATAGCGATCGAAGCCGGCGATCATGATCAGCTGCTTGAACTGCTGCGGCGCCTGCGGCAGCGCGTAGAACTTGCCCAGATGCAGGCGCGAGGGCACCAGGAAGTCGCGCGCGCCCTCCGGCGAGGAGGCCGTCAGGATCGGCGTCTGAAACTCGAAGAAACCGGCCTCGTTCATGCGGCGGCGGATCGAGGCGACGATCGCCGAGCGCTTCATGATGTTGTGATGAAGCGTCTCGCGGCGCAGGTCGAGAAAGCGGTATTTGAGCCGCGTGTCCTCCGGATAGTCCGGCTCGCCGAATACCGGCAGCGGCAGCTCGTCGGCCTCTGAGAGAATGTCGAGCGCGGAAATCCTCAGCTCGATCTCGCCGGTCGGCATGTTCGGGTTGACCGTATCGGCGGTGCGCGCCTCGACCGTGCCGTCGACGCGGATCACCCATTCGGCCCGAACCCGCTCGGCGGCCTTGAAGGCCGGGCTGTCCGGCTCGACCACGCACTGCGTCACCCCGTAATGGTCGCGAAGGTCGATGAACAAGAGCCCGCCATGATCGCGCACCCGGTGCACCCAGCCCGAGAGCCGGGCGGTCTTGCCGACATCGCCAATGCGCAGCACCCCGCATGTATGGGTGCGGTAGGGCGGCGTCTCGGGGAGCGCTTTGGCCTTTTCCGGTGGCTCCGAGGCGGATTTCGCCTTTTTAGACGCCTTCTTGCTGACGGTCTTTTCCATATGCGAAACTTTCCGGTGATCGGCGGAAGCCGGGCGGCGAAAATGCTGCCAATCTAGTGTGGTGATCGGGAAAGTCCCCTACATTGTTTCGGCGAGCGCTTCTAGGGGACTTCCCGATCTAAACCACACTAGGATCCCATCGTTGCTAGTGTCCCTTTGAATCCGAAGTTCGCTACGGAGCAAGCCGAAAAATGAGGCGAACTTCGGATTCGGGACACTGGCGTCCAGCCAAGAAATGATTTCGGCGCGAGAAGCGCACGAGGCAAGGCCCTTGTCAACCCATGCCCTATAACAGGGGACAAGGCGGATAGGCTCCTATATAAAAATCTCGATGACTACGATTCCGATGATTTCCACAAGCGGCGATCTCGCCGCGTTCTGCCAGAAGCTCGCCCAGACCGAATTCGTCGCCGTCGACACCGAATTCATGCGGCAGTCGACCTATTGGCCGCAGCTCTGCCTGATCCAGCTTGCCGCGCCGGGCACCGAAGGCATCGTCGATCCGCTGAGCCCGGGCATCGATCTGGCGCCGTTTTTCGAGCTGATGGCTGACCCGAGAGTGATGAAGGTCTTTCACGCCGCCCGTCAGGACATCGAGATCGTTTATCATCTCGCCCGCATCATCCCGCTGCCGATTTTCGACACGCAGATCGCGGCGATGGTCTGCGGTTTCGGCGAGGCGGCGAGCTACAGTGCTCTGGTCAAGCGCCTGATGCGCAAGAATCTCGACAAGAGCTCGCGTTTCACCGACTGGGCGCGCCGCCCCCTCACCGAAAAGCAGCTTCATTACGCCCTCGGCGATGTGACCCATCTGCGCGGCATCTATGTGAAGCTGAAGCAGCGGCTGGAGGCGACCGGCCGCGCCTCCTGGCTGAACGAGGAAATGGCCGAGCTGGTCAATCCGGGCAATTACCAGACCCAGCCGGAAGATGCCTGGCGGCGGCTGAAAATGCGGGCGCGCAGCCTCAAGGATCTGGCGGTAATGATCGAGGTGGCGGCATGGCGGGAGCGCGAGGCGCAGAGCCAGAACGTGCCGCGCAACCGCGTCATCAAGGACGACACGATCTATGATGTCATGGTGCAGGCCCCGACGACGCCCGACGAACTGGCCAAGCTGCGCACCATCCATGACGGCTTTGCCCGCTCGGCACGGGCGCGCGACCTCGTCGAAGCGGTCAAGCGCGGCCTGACACGCCCGCAGGAGGAGCTGCCGCCGCTGGAGCTCACCCAGCCTTTGCCGCCATCCGCCGCGGCGGCAGCCGATCTGTTTCGGGTGCTGCTCAAGGCGGTCGCCGCCAATCACGACGTTGCCGCCAAGCTGATCGCCACCAGCGACGATCTCGACAAGATCGCGCTCGACGATCACGCCGATGTTCCGGCTCTGCATGGCTGGCGGCGGGAGCTGTTCGGAGAGAGCGCGCTCGCCATCAAGGCGGGACGGCTGGCGATCGCCATCGAAAATGGCAAGGTCGTCACCCTGCCCCTGGATGAGTTGGGCGAGATGGCAGGCTCCGGCCGGTCCTTATCGGCGGCGCGCGACGACAGCGAGAATAGCGCCGGCCTCCTGGCATCCGGCACCGCCGACTGACTGCGCCCTCATCTCCCGACGTCTGCCACGGCCCCGGGTAGACACCCGCCGGCCACAGTTGCGAAAATTGTTGCGCCGCAGCGTCCAGCTCAGGCGACCTTCCTTTGACCCCACCGATCATCGCTGCTAGCAACCGGACCGGGGCGTGGGAAGGCAAGATGGGGCACTGCCGATGGGCATTTTCAACCCGCTCCTGCGCTATGTCTGCGCGGCTTTGCTGATCGTTGCAGCGGCAGGCTGTTCGAGCCTGCCTCGGGACCAGTTCACGGCCCGCCAGGACGCAATCGCGCAGATTCCCGGTATCCCCGGCGCGCGCTACTGGGCCGATGCCGCGGGCGACGAGATCCGCGCCGCCATCAAATTGCCCTCGCTCTTCGTTGCGGCACAGCGAACCGGCTCTTTGGACATTCTGGCCTTGTCGGGAGGCGCCTCCAACGGCGCTTTCGGCGCGGGCGTGCTGAACGGCCTCAGCGCCCGGCACGAGCGGCCGAGCTACGCCATGGTCACCGGCGTCAGTGCCGGAGCGCTCATCGCTCCCCTCGCATTCCTCGGTCCACCCTATGACCCTGAGCTGCGCAGGGCCTGGACGAGCGGCATCGCGGCCAGCATCGGCTCGGGTGGCATCCTGACTTTCCTGTTCTCCCAGGATTCGCGGCGCGCAGCGCTGTACGATCTGGTCTCCGCATTCGTCGACCAGGAACTCTTGAGGCGGATCGCCGCCGAGCACCGGCTCGGCCGCCGGCTGCTGGTCGTCACCACCAATCTCGATGCCCAGCGCCCCGTCGTCTGGGATCTGGGCACCATTGCCGCCAGCGGACAGCCGAGCGCGCTGGGTCTCATCCGCAATATCCTGACGGCTTCGGCGAGCATTCCGGGCGTCTTCGCGCCGACGCTGATCGACGTCGAGGCGAACGGCAAGCATTTCTCCGAGCTACATGTCGATGGCGGGGCGACCCTCCAGGTTTTCACGATTCCGGAAGCCATCCTGGCGCGCGGGGCTTCGGCCAAGCGCCCGACCCGCCTGCCGGTCCGGCTCTACATCGTCATCAACAACCGGCTCAAGCCGGATTTCGAGGTCGTGGAGGGCTCCACCGGCCCTGTTCTCACCCGCTCGCTCGAGAGTCTCATCAAAACTCATGCCAGACTCACGCTGGTGGCGACGCGGGAATTCGCCCGCGACCACAATATCGACTTCAACCTCTCCTATATCGGCGACGATTTCCCGCCGGAGCTGAAGCCGAGCTTCGACACCGCCTATATGCGCGCCGTGTTCAAATACGGTTATGACAAGGCGGTGAGCGGCAATCTCTGGCGCAAGGAGATCCCATATATCGACGGGCCGCATACGCACCTGCGCACGGCGACATCGACCCCGCGCTAACCCTCCTGCACGAAGCTGTGACCACCGCGGCTGTTGCATTGCACAATTTTGCCGCGCTTGCCGTCTATGGGTTGTGCCCGGCTCCAAAATCAGGCGATAAGGCCGCAGAATCATCAGATTGCAGCGAGGTATCAGTGTTGCGTGTACTGGGTGGCGAGGGACGATTTTCGGTGAGCAAGACCCCTCTTCGCAAGCTTCGATCTTTAGCAGCGCTCAGCTGTTTGGCTCTGCTGGCCGCAGGCAAATCAGACGGCGCATCGGCCGACGAGGCCTCCGGCTGCGCGGCGCTCGCGGCCGGGCCGGTAACCTTGCAGCCGGGCGCAACGCTCGCTCATCGCACCGGCGTCGTGCCGCTCCAGGCCGGCGACACTTTGCAGCTTCGCATGACGGGCGCGAGCGACGGCGCCGCGACGGGCTCGGTCACGCTGATCGATGGCGGCGAAGCGGAAGGGCTGATCCTGTCCGGCGCCGCGCCGCGCGAGGCGACCTACACCGTGCCGCTCGACGGTCTGTACGGCCTTGAATACCGCGCCGACGGCTCGGCGCCGCTCACTTTCGAGGTCTCCTGCCAGACGCGCTCGGCAAGCGCCACCCCATCCGCAACGCCGGAAGCCTTCGTGCAGCGCCGTGACGACCGCCTGCTCTCCGACGACACCGCCCAGGCCAGCCTGCGACGGCGCGACGCCAAGCCCAAGAGCATCGACAAGGCGGTCAAGAGCACGACCGTGCTCGGCGAGAATGGCGAGCCGACCCAGGTCAGCGTCTCGACCAGCCTGCAAAATCTTGCCGCGGCCGAAGGCGGTGCCTTCGCCGACAACAAGCTCGATGTCTGGGTGGAGGCGAAAGGCACGCAGATCAAGCAAACATTCGACGAGAACAATTTGCATTACAACGCCAATGGCAGCACCGGAGGCGTCAATCTCGGCACCGACTATCTGCTGGGGCCCGGCATCATGGTCGGGGCGATGCTCCAGCTCGACCAATATCGCGAAGACTATACCCAGCTCAATTCGGCGCTGAGCAGCGATGGCTTCCTGGTCGGTCCCTATGCCAGCGTGCGGCTTGCGCCCGATCTGGTGTTCGATGCCCGCGCCGCCTGGGGCAACACCAACAACATCGGCACCATGCCCGACGGGACGCGGGTCGCCTTCGACACCAACCGCGAGCTCTTGCGCGGCCAGCTTTCCGGCAAGCGAAAGCTGTTCGGCCTGGACTTCACGCCGAATGTCGCGCTCGCCATGGTCGACGACCGCTTTGCCGATCCGTCCCGTATGCCTGCCGGCAGCATCGATGACGGTGCCTCCGTCGCCGGCCGGCTCGGCGTCGGCTCGGGCCTCTCCTACCGGATTCCGCTCGAGGACGGCAGCTTTCTACAGCCGAATGCCGCGCTCAGCACGGGCTGGACATTCGACCGTCTGGAGCCCGCAAAGGCGTTCGAAGCCACCGACTTCTCCAATGATGCCGGTGCAAAGGCGGAGGCAGGCGTGACGCTGGGCACCGCCAACGGCATCAGCATCCAGGCCACTGGCGCCGTCGAGGGTATCGGCACGGCGGATTATTCGGCCTGGAGCGGCCGGGTTTCGCTCACCGCGCCGCTGAATTGATCGGCGGCATCAACACTGCTCCAGCCGCTCGCCCTGCGTCGTCCTGGACCCCGGCTCGGTGGCCGGGGCGACACCGAGTATAAAGCCAGCGCCTTTGCGGCTCAGATCGCTTCCTTGAGCTTGGAGCGCGGATCGTAGGGGTGGTTCTCGGCCCAGTCTTCCATGAAATCGAACAGCTCGCGGTCGATCCGCTGCGGCAGCACGATCCGCAGTTTGACGAGCTGATCGCCGGTATTGCCGGTCTGCGAGTTGCGCACGCCCTTGCCTCTCAGCCGCAAGGTCTGGCCGCTCGAGGCGCCCTTGGGCACGCTGAGCGAGACGCGGCCGCTAATCGTCGGCACCTCCACCTTTGCGCCCAGCACGGCCTCGTAAAGCGCAACCGGCAATTCGAGAATGATGTCGTCGCCCTCGCGCTCGAAGAACACATGCGGTCGGATCTTCAGCTCGATCAGCGCATCACCCGCCTGACCACGCCCGACACCGGGACCGCCCTTGCCTTTGAGCCGCAGCACCTGCCCCTGCACCACGCCCGACGGCACGGTGATGTCGAGCGTTTCGCCCTCCGGCAGCAGCACCCGCTTCTTCACGCCGTTGACGGCTTCGATGAAATCGATCTCGAGGTGATAGCGGTAGTCCATACCTCGCATGTTGAAGCCGCCGCCGGTCGTCGTGCCGGTGCGCCCGAAGAAGTCGCCGAAGATATCGGCGAAGTCGCCGAAATTGTCGGAGGAGCGGTGGCTGCGGCCGCCCGAGTTGAAATCGCCGTAAAACCCGCCGGTCTCGCGCCCGCTGGCGTCGATCTCGCCGGCATCGTAGCGGCGGCGCTTTTCCGGGTCGCCGAGAATGTCGAAAGCGGCGGAGACTCGCTTGAAATTCTCTTCCGACGCCTTGTTGCCCGGATTGCGGTCCGGATGATATTCCTTGGCCAGCTTGCGATAAGCCGCCCGGATCTCATCGTGGCTCGCGGTCCGCTTCACATTCAAGATTTGGTACAGATCCTGGTTCATCTTCCGCGACTCACTCCGCGCAGCCGGCGATTATTGCAGAACGAATAGGGCACGAGCACGAAGGAGTGCACTGCGGCGCGCAAGTCTTCCATGCGGCCGGCTTCTCACGGGATCGTCCGGCGCGGGATCACTCGCGCGATGCGAATGCGCGCAGCATGGATTTGGCCGGTCGCGGCTTTGGTTCAATGCGAATCTCTGGCTCACAATTCAACAACTGCGCAAGGACCTTGAAGCGGCGACGCAAGGATTCGCCGTCCAGCATTTCGAGATGAGCAGGCAAGTTCAGTACCAGACTGTTTTTATTATAGCCTATGGTGGTTTGATTGATAATCCCCGGCATATTAACAGACAGTTTGACCGCGACGCGCGCTGCCGTACCCAGGATCTGCGCGCGCCGGTTGAGATTGCGGCCGGCGAGACGGCGCAGCGCCGGGCTGAAATCGCCGGACAGAGCACGTTCATGGCTGTAATAGACCGAGAGCGCCAGATAGGCGCGGCCGGGATGATCGACGCCGACGAATGAGGACTGGGCGATCAGTCCCAGCGCCTTCTCGCCGCGATAATCCGGGTGGCCTCGCCAGCCGACATCGACGAGCAGGCACCCCGCCTTGCGCAGCCGCCGCTCCTCTTCGTTCTCGCGAAGCCCGTTGCGATCGAAAAGACCGCTGGTCCAGTCGAAAAATTCATAGGAATAGTCGAAGGAGCGGGCGCGCCGCGCCGCCATGTCCTCGCAGGCCGAGATCAGAGGGTCGAACGCCTGCTGCTCGGGCGGCAAATTGACGTAAAGCATGCCCTCGCGCGCGCCGAAAGCGGAGAAGATGATTTCCGAAGGCTTCACCCGATCAGCGAGCCGCTTCAGCACGAGCAGGCCATAGGGCAGCATCTCCCGGCGCTCGCGCGAGATCCTCTCCAGGTTCTTCGCCGTCGGGCTGCGGCTGACGACGCTGGCGAACAGGCTGTCGAGCTGCTTGAGCGACATGCGGTAATGATGGGTGATGCTGAGCGGATAGCGGGTTTCCATCATCTCCAGCTTGGCGACCGCGCGCCAGGTGCCGCCGATCAGATAGAACGGGCGGCCCGCGCCCCGGCCGAGCCAGGGGATGCTGTCGAGATGGCTGTCGATCACCGCCGAGGCCTTGGCAAAATCCTTGCCGGCCGCTTCCATCAGATTGAGGCTGCCCAGCGGAACCGAGGACTCGGCGAGGACGTCATGGCCCTTAAGGTCGATCAGCTCCAGACTGCCGCCGCCCAGATCGCCGACGAACCCGTCCGGATTGATGAAACCGGAGACGATGCCCGCCGCCGCCAGCTCGGCCTCCTCGCGCCCCGACAGCACACGGATGGGGCAGCCGCAGCTCTTTTCCGCCTCGGCGATGAATTCGGCGCCGTCCGAGGCGCTGCGTACGGCTTCCGTCGCGAAGGTGTAAATGCGCTTGACCCGGGTCTGCTCGCAAAGCTTGTGGAACCGGCGCAGCGCCCCGAGCGCGCGCGCCACCGCCTGCTTATTCAGGCCGCCCTGCGGCGTGCGTTTGCGGCCCAGCCCGCACAACAGTTTCTCATTGAGCACCGGCGTGGGGCTGCGCACCTCGTCCTCATAGACGACAAGGCGGATTGAGTTCGATCCGATATCGATGACGGCAACGGGGCTTGCGTCCTGCGTGAAATTTTTTCCCCGCCAATCCACGGCCCGGCTCAATCAATCACGTCCTGGGCGCCGCCCACGAATACCCGCGGCGGGAAGCTCTTGGCCAGCGCCTCACCCCGCCCGGAAAGACTCGGATTGGTCATGAAATATTCGTGCGCGTTGAACGGTTCCTCTCCGGGGTCGGGTTTGATGCGCACGCAGGTACCGTCGGCCAGAACATGCCAGCTTTGCTGATTATCCTTCAGATTCGCTGCCATAATCTGCCCCAGGACCTGTTCATGCACGGTCGGGTTGATGATAGGTACCATGGCCTCAACCCGCCTGTCGAGATTGCGCGGCATCATGTCGGCAGAGCTGATATAGACATGCGCGGTCGCTGATGGAAGGCTGGCGCCGCCGCCGAAACAGTAGATCCGGCCATGCTCCAGGAAGCGGCCGATGATGCTCTTGACCCGGATGTTCTCCGACAGACCCGGCACGCCAGGGCGCAGGCAGCAGATGCCACGCACGATCAGCTCGATATGCACGCCGGCAAGGCTCGCCTCGTAAAGCGCGTCGATGATGCCCGGATCGACAAGCGCGTTCATCTTCATCCAGATCACCGCCGGCCGCCCGGCCCGCGCGTGCTCGATCTCTTCGTGGATATGCTTCATCACCCTGGCGCGGATGCCGCGCGGCGAGGCGGCCATCACTTCCAGGTTCGCTGGGTCGGCATAGCCGGTGATGAAATTGAACAGCCGCGTCACGTCACGGCCGATGGCGGGATCGGCGGTGAAGAAGGAAAGGTCGGTGTAAACGCGCGCCGTCTGCGGATGGTAGTTGCCGGTGCCGATATGGCAATAGGTGCGCAGCTTGCCGCCTTCCCGGCGCATGACCTGGCCGAGCTTGGCATGGGTCTTGAGCTGGATGAAGCCGAAGACGACACTGACGCCGGATTTCTCCAGATCGCGCGCGACCTTAAGATTGGCCTCCTCATCGAACCGGGCCTTGATCTCGACGAGTCCGGTCACCAGCTTGCCTGCCTCGGCCGCCTCCTTCAGCGCCTCAACGATCGGTGATTTCGGGCTGGTGCGGTAGAGCGTCCATTTGATGGCGACGACGTCGGGATCGGCAGCCGCCTGCCGCAGATATTGCACGACCACGTCGAAGGATTCGTAAGGATGGTGAACGACGATGTCCTTCTGCTTGATGGCGGCGAAGCAGTCGCCGTTGTACTCGCGGATGCGCTCAGGAAAGCGGATGACGAAGGGCGGGAAGAGGAGATCGCGCCGATCCTCGACGATGAGCTGCGAGAGGTCGGAGAGGGCCAAGAGCCCGTCCTGAACCGAGATGGCGTCCCGCGACACTTCGAGCTCGTTGCGAACGAAGCGCCTCAGCAATTCCGGCATCGAGGCCTCGATCTCCAGCCGGATCACCGAGCCATGGCGGCGCTTCTTCAGCGCGGCCTCGAAGGTCATGACCAGATCCTCGGCCTTCTCGCTGATCTCCACATCCGAATCGCGCAAGACGCGGAAGCCGCCGATGCCTTTCACCTCATAGCCCGAGAACAGCCGGTCGGCATAGAGAGCGATCAACGACTCCAGTGTGACGAAGCGGATCGGCTGCGCCTCGCCATTGCTTCTGGCAAGACTCGACGGTAGGCGAATGAAGCGGTCGAGCTGGCTCGGGATCGGCAGGATGCTGTGCATCACCGTGTCGGGGGCGTCCTTCTTCTCGCATTCGAGACCGAGAACGAAGCCGCGGTTCGGGATGAAGGGAAAGGGGTGGGCCGGGTCGATGGCGATCGGCGTCAGCACGGGAAAGACGTGCTCCATGAAATGCGGATCGAGCCACTCGCGGTCGGCTTTTCTGAGCTCTCCGGGATCGACCAGCGCAATGCCGTTCTCCTCCAGCTCGGCCTTGAGGCGCGCCCAGTTCTTTTGCTGCTGAGCGGTCAGCGAGGCGACCATCTCGTTGATTTTCTTGAGCTGCTCGGCCGGGGTCAGGCCGTCATCGCTCATCGCGGTGATCCCGGCATTCACCTGGCCGATCAGGCCGGCGACCCGCACCATGTAGAATTCATCGAGATTGGAGGCCGAGATCGACAGAAAGCGGACGCGCTCCAGGAGCGGGTGATGCGGGTTTTCCGATTCCTCCAGAACCCGCAGATTGAACTGCAGCCAGGACAGCTCGCGATTGAAGAAGCGCCGCGATCCGAAGGCGGCAATGCGCTCCGCGGCGCTCGGCTCGGACTTTTTCCGGCCCGGCTTGGCAATGATCTTTCCTTTGTCTACGCTCGCCCGCATCATCCTGTCCTTCCCGGCGCGCCCGCCCTGCCCAACCGCGGCGCCCAGCATCTTCCGCCTCGAAATTGATCGTTTGAACCAAATTTACATGATCGCGCGGCTGACTCCAAAGCCGCGCCTTCAACCTATTATGTAGGCATGATGATGCTATGAAACCGCTAAAGTTGCGCAAAGGCCGCCGGCAAGGCTCAGCCGGGCTCGCCGTCGCCGTCGGCGACGAAAAGTTTCGCCGCGAGGGCCCTGGTGACGCGGCGGCGCTCCGCCAGCGCTGCGCGATCAAGCGCATCGACCAGTCTTTGCGCCTCGGCCATCGAGCGCTCCATCCGCCGCATCAGATAGCCGACAACGCCGGGCTCGACGGCAAGCTGCCGGTCGGCGAACAGCTTGACCAGCACCGCGCCCAGCAGCACCTCGTCCGGCTCGTCGATCGCCACCAGCGCCGCCGAGCGCAGGCGCGAGCGCAGATCGGGCAGCGCGATCCGCCACTCGCCCGGCAGGCTGCGGGCGGTGATCAGCACATCAAAGCCGCGCTCCTTCGCCAGATTGAGCAGGTGAAAGGCGGCATGCTCCTCGATCGGCGCCTCGTCGATATCTTCCAGAACCACCGGGCCGGCAGCGCCCAGCGCCCGCTCGACCGCGCCAGCGACCTTCGCCGCAGGAAAAGCCTCCGCGCCCGAGCGCGCGCGCCAGACATTAACGAGATGCGTCTTGCCGGAGCCCTGCGGTCCGGCGATGACGGCAACGGCGTTCGGCCAGTCCGGCCAGGCTTCGATCAGCCGGACCGCACGCTCGTTCGAGGCGCTGACGAAAAAATCCTCGCTGCCGAGCGCCGGGATGTGCGGCAGGTCGAAGACAAGCTGGGTGTTCGCTTCCATCTCGCCCATGGCGCTACCGCAAGCGCTCGGTGTCGCGCCCGCCCCGCTTCAGACGCTCATCGAGATCGTAACGGGCCATGCGTCTCAGCCATATGACCAGATAGACCGCGGCGGAAAGTCCGGTCGTCAGGCCCGTCATCCAGATCAGCGGCGGGATATAGCTGCCGAGACCGATCCGCGCCCCGCCTTCGGCGAGCACCAGCACCGCGAGGCTGATCTGCAGCACCGTATTGAGCTTGCTGATCATCAAGGGCCGGATCGAGCCCGCCCGGCTCATCAGCCAGGACAGCATGACCGCGCCGATGATCAGGAGATCGCGGCTGATGACCAGGATCACCAGCCAGGCGGGCAGATAATGATAGAATCCGAGAGCGGCATAGACGCTCATCAGGAGCGCCTTGTCGGCGACCGGATCGAGATAGGCGCCAAGCTCGGTATGCCAGCCGAAGCGGCGCGCCAGGAAGCCGTCGAGCGCGTCGGTTATGCCCGCAACGAGAAACACCAGGAAGGCTCCGAACAGCTCATCGGTGACGATCAGCCAGACGATGACCGGGACGAGAAACAGCCTGAGGACCGTGATGAAATTCGGCAAATAGATGAGTTGCACGCCCTGAGCACCTCATCGCGCGAAAAGCAGCCAGTCCTGTCCGCGCCGCTCCAGGGCCAGCCCCTGGGACTGTGCGGCCTGGGCGAGACGCTCGGCGCCGCCGGGAAAGTCGACTTCGATATTCGCGCCGCGAGCGTTAAGAGCCTTGACGTCGAGCCCTTGCAGACCGGGAACCTTCTGCAGCCGCACGCGCATATCCCGCCAGGCCTTGAGGCCGGAGAACTGCGCCGTGAGGGCCACCCGCTCCAGATCGGCGGGGCCTGCCAGCGCGCCCTCGCTGGCGAGTCTCGTGCGCTTCCACCGGCCTTCGACGACCTTGACCGCGATCTTCGCCGCCAGATTCGCCGTATAGTCGATGTCGCGGTCGGGGATTCGGAAGCTCCGGTCGAGCGCGAAATTGCCGACTGCGTCCTGGCCGATGAGCCGCATATGCAGGCTCGTTGCCTGCGGATCGACATCGGCGATGGCCAGCACCAGGTTCTGCGACCGGTATTGATAGGTGAGCGTTTCCAGCAGGCTGCGCGAGCTTGCATTGAGATCGCCGACCATGGAGGCGGACAGGTCGGAGCGCGGCGGCGCCAGCTTCAAAGGTGCGAGCGCATGTGTGCTATCGGTCTCCGAGAGCGCCTCATACCACGGATTTTTCGAGCCTGGCCGCACCACGCCGCCTTCGATCATCACCGGCAGAAGCAGCGATTCCGGCGCCTGCTGATCCGTATAGGGAAGGCCGAAGCGGTTGAGAATGTCGCGCACGGCGTTAGGCTCGAAGGTGAAATCGAGCGTCGCGATATAGCGCGTGGTCGAGTTGCTCTCGCTGCGCACCACGAAGCCGTCGACCATCCGCTCGACCATGTCGCTGGTCAAGACCGGCAGGCGCCCATGCACGCTCCATGGCGTCATCCGCTTCAGCAGCGCGCGCAGGGCGATCTGCTGCGCCTCCGACAGCGCCTTTTCCTTGGCCGCGACGGCATTGTCAGCGTCCGCCGAGACCGAGACCTTGGAGACCGTATAAACGCCGGGCGTTTTCGCCTCCGCGGCCGTGCAGAAAGCCAAGAGCGCGGCCAGAGACGCGATGGAAGCAATTCTCATCATCATAACGACACTCGTTCGGGGGACGGCGCAGCCTGATGAAAGCGGCCCGCATCGCACCCCCCTTGCCTCAATTCGGGCCGGAGATTAGCGCGCTTTGCAGCCAGCCAAAAGAGCGAAACGGCATAAGCCCTACCCGATCGCGGCGGCGAGGGCAAATGCAGGATCAGCATAAGAGAAAAGTTGACGGCAGCTTACGCTGGCGCTTGTGTGCGAGCATTGGAACGGGAAAACGCGATGGCTGAGCCTGAAAAACCGATTCAAGGCGGCCTCACCTACGCAAAGAGCGGCGTCGATATCGATGCCGGCAATGCGCTCGTCGAGGCGATCAAGCCCTTGGCGCGCGCAACGGCACGGCCCGGCGCGGGGGCGGAGCTTGGCGGCTTCGGCGGGCTGTTCGACCTCAAGGCTGCGGGCTTTCGCGATCCTATACTGGTCGCGGCGAATGATGGCGTCGGCACCAAGGTGAAGGTGGCGATCGAGGCCGGCAAGCACGACACGGTCGGCATCGATCTCGTGGCCATGTGCGTCAACGACCTCATCGTCCAGGGCGCCGAGCCGCTGTTTTTCCTCGATTATTTCGCCTCGAGCAAGCTGGAGCTGGACGTGACGAAAGCCGTCCTCGCCGGCATCGCCGAGGGTTGCCGCCAGGCCGGCGCTGCGCTGATCGGCGGCGAGACCGCGGAGATGCCGGGGCTTTATGCGGCTGGCGACTACGATCTCGCCGGATTTGCCGTCGGCGCGGCGGAACGCGGCGCGCTCCTGCCTCGTGCGGACATCGCTGCCGGAGACGCGATCATCGGCGTCACCTCATCTGGCGTGCATTCGAACGGTTTTTCGCTGGTGCGCCGGCTTGTCGCGGATCTCGGCCTCGCCTGCGATGCGCCTGCACCTTTCGCGCCCGGGACGAGGCTGGGCGACGCTCTGCTAGAGCCGACGCGGATCTATGTGAAGCCGCTTCTCGCCGCCATAAGGGAGACCGGTGCGGTGAAGGCCCTCGCCCATATCACCGGCGGCGGCTTGCCGGAAAATCTGCCGCGCGTGCTGCCGGATAGCCTCGCCGCCGAGATCGACCTCGCCGCCTGGACGCCGCATCCGGTCTTTTCCTGGATCGCCCGCGAGGGCCGCGTGGCGGAGGCTGAGATGCTGCGCACCTTCAATTGCGGCGTCGGCCTCGTGGTGATCTGCTCGCACGGCCAGGCGGGCCGCATCTGCCAGGTCTTGATAGGCCACGGTGAGGACGCCCGCCCGATCGGCCGGCTGGTCGAGCGGGGCGGCGGGGCGTCCATGCGCTTCTCCGGCACTCTCGGGCTCGCGACATGAGCACGCGAAAACGCATCGGCGTGCTGATTTCGGGCCGGGGCAGCAATCTGCAAAGCCTGATCGAGGCCTGCCGCGCGCCGGACTATCCGGCCGAGATCGCGCTCGTCATCTCCAACCGGGCGGACGCGCTGGGCCTGGAGCGGGCTCGCCAGGGGGATGTCCCGGCCATCACCATCAGCCACAAAACCTATCCGTCGCGCGATGCTTTCGACGCCGATCTAACCCGCGCCTTGCGCGATGCCGGCGCCGAGATCGTCTGCAATGCCGGTTTCATGCGGCTTCTCACAGACGGCTTTGTCGAGGCCTGGCGCGACCGGCAGCTCAACATCCACCCTTCGCTGCTGCCGGCCTTCCGGGGTCTTCGGCCGCAGAAACAGGCGCTCGATGCCGGGGTGTGCGTCTCCGGCGCAACCGTGCATTTCGTGCGCGCCGAGATGGATGCCGGCCCGATCGTGGCGCAGGCCGCCGTTCCGGTCCTCGCCGACGACGATGAGGAAAGCCTGTCGGCGCGTATCCTCATCGCCGAGCACCGGCTTTACCCCTATGCGCTGAGGCTCGTCGCCTCGGGCGCCGCCTGGGTCGAGGGCGAGACGGTCCGCTACGCCAATCCCGGCGTGGCGCGTGTGCTGCTGCCCGGCGAGGATAGCTGACCGAAAGCCCCCCCGCGAGAGTGGAACCGCCATGGCCGATCATCTGCACGATCTCGTTGTCTTCGGCGCCACCAGCTTTGTCGGCAAGATCCTCTGCCACTATCTTGCGGACGCATTCGGCACGGGCGGCGCGCTGAATTGGGCCGCAGCCGGGCGCTCGCGGGAGAAGCTGGAGCAGCTTCGCGCCGATCTGGGTGCGGCCGCTCTGCCGCTGATCACCGCCGACGCGTCGGATGAAGCCTCGCTCCGCGCCATGTGCGAGAGCACGCGCGTCGTGGTCTCGACTGTCGGGCCATACGCGCTCTATGGCGAGCCGCTCGTCAAGACCTGCGCCGAAACTGGCACCGATTATTGCGACCTGACCGGTGAGGTGCATTGGATCAAGCGCATGATCGCGCGCTATGAGGCGGCGGCAACGGCTTCCGGCGCGCGTATCGTCAATTGCTGCGGCTTCGACTCCATCCCCTCCGATCTCGGCGTTTATTTCCTTGAAGAGGAGGCGAGACGGCGCTTCGGCCATCCGCTGACCCGCGTGAAGATGCGGGTTCGGGCGATGCGCGGCGGCGTCTCCGGCGGCACGGTCGCCAGCATGATGGCGCTTGCCGAGGAGCTGCGCCGCAATCCAGCGCTGCGGCGCGAGATCGCCAATCCTTACGCGCTGGTGCCGAGCGAGGTCGCGCCGAAGGTGCGCCAGCCGGGCCTCTCCTCCGCCGGCTTTGATGCCGATTTCGGCGCCTGGACCGCGCCTTTCGTGATGGCCGGCATCAACACCCGCATCGTGCACCGCACCAACGCGCTCTCCGGCTTCGCCTATGGCAAGGATTTCACTTATGACGAGAGAGTGCTGACCGGGCGCGGCTTTTCGGGTCGCGCAAAATCGCTTCTCATCACCGGCGGCCTGGGCGCCTTTCTGACGGGAAGCGCCTTCGCGCCGTCGCGCTGGCTGTTGAAGCGCGTGCTGCCGGCGCCGGGAGAAGGGCCGAGTCCGGAAGCGCAGAGGCGCGGCTTCTTCGATCTGCGGTTCTTCGGGACCGACGAGCACGGCCATGCTCTGCGGGCCAAAGTCACCGGCGATGCCGATCCCGGCTATGGATCGACGGGCAAGATGCTCGGCCAGGCCGCAGCCTGCCTGGCGCTGGAGACGCCAAAAGCGGAAGCTCCCGGAGGGTTCTGGACGCCGGCCGCCTTGTTCGGCGACCGGCTGATCGCGAGGCTGAAGGCCCACGCCGGGCTGAGCTTCAAGCTGATCGAACCCTAACCGCCCCGCGTTGCCCGTGGCCGCTCAAGCCGTACCGAGAAAATCGCGCTTGCCGAGCGCGATGCCGGCGTGCCGCAAAATGTCGTAGGCCGTCGCGGCGTGGAAATAGAAATTCGGCATAAAGAAGCCGAAAGCGTAGTCGCGCCCGTTGAATTTCAGCTCGCCGCTGCGCATGGCGAGCACGATCTGCCGGTCCTCGCTGCCGGTGAGCTGGTCTTCGGTGAAGCTGCCGAGGTAGTCGACCGTCTTGGCGATCCGCGCCTTCAGCTCCTCGATCGTGGTCTCCGTATCGGCGTAGCTCGGGATCTCGACGCCGGCGAGCCGGGAGGCCATGCCCTTCGCCTGATCGGCGACGATCTGGATCTGGCGCTTCAGATCGAACATGTCCGGCGCGAGCTTGTAGCCGAGCAGCGCGGCGGGGTCGATCTTGCGCGCCTCGCAATGGGCCGCCGCCTTGTCGAGGATGGCGCTCATCGCATTGAGGATGCGCAGGGTGTAGGGAAACAGGGCTTGATGCATTGTCAGCGACATGGCTTCGTGATCCGATCTTGAAGAAGGTGGAAGGAAACGAATGGGAGCGCCCGCGCGCCGGACGCGAGGACGCTTTCAGCTACAGCTTATAATCCCACCGCTTCGGGGTGGCCAGACGCCAGACGAGCTCATTCACGCCTTCAGCCGTCTGACGACGCCGGCCGAGATGCGCAGCCGAACCTCTTTCGACTCCTCCTCGATCGCCGAGGCGATCGCCCGCGCCGAGCGCCGCAAATCGTAGATCTGGTCCATCAGCGAAAGCACGACCGGCAGAGTCTCCTCCTCGACGGCGAGATCGTAGTGCAATTCGCAGATCAGCCGCACCCGCGCCACGTCGGCCTCGTCGAAGCCTATGTCATTACCTTGGCGCGCGGCCCGTACTAACCCGGCATCGACCCATTCGCGGAGCATCTCGGCCTCGAGCCGAGCGAACATGGCGCATAATTCCTTCTCGCCGATCATGACACGGTCTCCTTCGCACCGCGCGGATCATAGGGGTGCTTCGCCTCCCATTCGGCGATCAGCTTTTGCAGCTCGTCGTTCGGCGCCTCCGGCAGCTTGACGCGCAGCTCAATCAGATGATCGCCGCGCTTGCCGGTCGAGCGGTTCATGACGCCCTTGCCGCGCAGACGCAGCGTGTCGCCGGTATTGGCGTTTTTCGGCACGGTGACGTTGACGGGGCCCGAGATGGTTTCGGCGCGCACCTTAGCGCCGGACAGTGCCTCGTTCAGCGTGATGTTCAGTGGCGAGCGGATGGTGTCGCCGTCGCGGGTGAAGACCGGGTGCGGCTCGACATTGATGGTGACGAGCGCATCGCCGTTCTCGCCGCCGCCGATCCCCGGTTGTCCCTCGCCGCGCAGACGCAGCGTCTGGCCGTCATTCATCCCCGCCGGAATGGTGATCGACAGCCGCTTGCCGTCCGGCATGGTGACGGTCTTCTTGGCGCCGTTCACCGCCTCCAGGAAATCGACCGGGAGCGAATAGTTGATGTCCGCCCCGCGCATCTTGAAGCCGCGCCGGCCTCCGCGAGCCCCCTGGGCACCCTGGCGGCTGAAAAAATCGCCGAAAATGTCGCCGAGATCGTCCGGATCGTCGGGCCCCGACCAGCGGTAATATTTGAAGCCTGGCTCGCCCTCCGCCTGATCTCGATAGAACTGCCGCTCCGGCCGTTCGGCGCCGCTCTCGTCGATCTCGCCCTTGTCGAAGCGGGCGCGCTTTTCCTCATCCCCGACGATGTTGTAGGCGGCGGAGATGTCCTTGAAGCGCTTCTCGGCTTCAGCGTCGCCAGGGTTAAGATCGGGATGGTGCTTCTTGGCCAGCCGCCGATAGGCCTTGCGGATCTCGTCTTGAGAGGCCTCGCGCGACACGCCGAGCACTTGATAGGGATCGGCCATCTGCTCCTCGCCGTTATTGTCTTCGTGGACCATTGATGGGGACAAGAGCGCGGCTGTTCAACGCCGAAGCGGAGGATTAGCCACAATTATGCGCGGAAGAACGGGAGAGCGGCCTGAATCGGAGCCGGGCCGCGGCGCGCAGCGAGAGCTGAGGCGGGCTGCCAGCCAGACGACTTATGCGCCGTATCGCCTTGTCGGATCGCGATAAGGCCCGATGAACCGCAAGCCCATGCTGCGTCCCGAGCGCCATGCGACCTGACACTCGATCTCTCGTTTCTCCGCTGGAAAGTAGAGAATAAGCATATCGACCAGCGTGAGCGACCTCACCTTGTCGTTGGGGAGATCGATCCGCGCGCCGGTGACCGAAAGATCGCGAACGCTGCATTCCTTCGGAAAGGCCATGCCGTCGGACCAGATAAATCCCTGCATGAGCCGCTGGGGCCTGCGGATCGTCAGGCGCCTTTGGCGCTCCGCGCCTTTTTCAGCGGCAGGCGTTGTCGTCCCGGAGTTACCGAACAGTTCCCTGATTTTACGCCAAGGCGTCATCTGCATCCCAATGCAAATCCGCGGACCAAGGTGGGCCGAACTGTTTCCTTTAGCAGGAGATGATGAAAGAACGGTTGCGTCGACTGGGTGGTACACTGTCCACGCTTCCGAACCGGAGCACCTCCTGCGGTCGTTGGCGGATCGGCGGGATCGCCTCTCCAGGCTCCGGCCGTAAGCGGCTTACCGCCGGGCCTTTTACACGACGCAGATACAGAACGGCCGGCGTCTGTCGCCAGCCGTTCTGCGAAAGCTGGATAGCTTAGTGCTGGTTGACGCTCACCGTATTTCCACCGGGAGCGCCCGTCATGACCGACGACACATTGAAGTTGCTAGATCCATGCTGCTGCACATCAATTGTACTGTTTGTAGACAAGCTGCTAATGAACGACGAATTGTTATTGCTGTCTCCAAACTGATCGACGGAGAGCTGGTTGTTGTTACCCGCCTCAAGGTGCACGGTGGAATCGTTTGCGTTCCCTGTGCCCCCTTGATGAATCTCGGCATTTTCGCCGAATCCAGACTGCACAAGTAAAGATGTGTTCGTGTTGCCGTCCCCATCCTGCGTGATCTTGGCAGTATGGCCGGTTTCAAACTGATCGACAGTCAACTCGTTCGTATTGCCGGTGCCCTTCTGCTCGACATCGGCAGTATTGTTATGGCCGCCGGCCTGCTTCACCGTCGACGTATTCGTGGTGGTGTCGCCCTTCTGTTCGACCGTCACCGAGCTATTCGAGCCGACCTGGTCGATCGACGATTGATTTTGGTCAGCCAGCGCTGGCACAACAAGCCCGATCAAAAGGGCAGATGCTGCAATAAAAGAACTCTTCATTATCATCTCCGTATAGGTTCCTTTGGATATGTACAATACGAAACGACGGGTTTCCCCCGTCTGAAGAACGCGATCTTCATCTTATTTGATATAGATGCGTTCGATATTCTCTGCGCTTTGTCTAGCGAGAGAATTTCCTAAAAAATAGAGATAACAAAGCTTCATAAATCGATATCTACGGCCATAAAAGCCATTTTGTTATAGTTAGCTTCAGATTAGCCATTTGGAAAACTCTTAATGTAAGGCCTGATCCGAATAAATCTCCTAAAGTACTGGAAAATCTCACGCTCATTATGGATAAGCATAGGACGGTGCAGCCAATCCGGGTTCGCCCAAGGCGTATAGACGGGTTGCATTTTAGTCAATCGCCATCATTGGTTGTGCAAACCAATTCCAATGTCCATGGATGTAATTCGGCAACGGAGGCAGCCCGGAGCGGCGAGAGCCCGCCCGGGAGAACGCAGCACCCGCTTTCCCGTAAATGATGCATAATCAGATAGATTTAGACGATGAACGGCTTGGTCTCGGGCCTCCTCGTCAAAGCCTCGGCCCCTGGCTCAGAAGATCGTCCCGGAGCGCGCCGATGATGCCCCAGGACCGGACGAAATAGCGCTGCGAAAGCCGCCTCGGTTCCTGGCCCCAGCGCCACAGCCATTCCAGCCCTGCATCGCGCATCAGCCGCGGCGCGCGCCGCTTGGCGCCGAGGAAGAACTCCGCGCCCGCGCCCGCGCAAAGCACATAAGCATCGCCGATCCGGCCGGCATGCTGGCAGCACCAGATTTCCGATTTCGGCGCGCCCAGGCAGAAGAACAGATGCGTCGGAGCGAATGCGGCGATGTCATCGGCGAGCGCCGATGAGGCCGCCTCGTGCCGCTCGAAGCCGAAACGCGGCGCGCAATATCCGAGCTGGTGATCGGCGAAGCCCATCTGCCTCAAGCGCGTGGTAAGCGCGGCGCCGTGCCTTGCCTCGCTCAGCACGAAGAAGCAGCGGTGCGAGCGGGGATCGAGCCGGGGCAGGAGCCGCGCGAAAAGGTCGGCTCCGGTAATCCGCGACACCCGCGCACCGCGCAGCTTTGCATAGGCGAAGATCGGCGCACCGTCGGCGGTGACGGTGACGGCGTCCTTATAGGCCCGGCGGAAGGGCTCGCTGTCGCGCAAGGTCACCACATGATCGAGATTCATGGTGAAGATCATGCGCGGCCCGCTACCGGGCGGGATCGGCCGTGTCGAGATCCGCTCGACCAGTTGCTCCATCGTGTCGTTTGAAAGTGATATCCCGAAGATCTGCTGCGTCCCCATTCTCCGCTCCAGGCCCAGTTGCGCGTCTAGGGAGGTCTTGCCGCGAAACCGGCCACGCACCCCCAGATCCATGACCAACGCGAACGCGCCTGATCGAGGTTCCCGCGGAGCAAGAAAAAACAGCTTGTCGCCGCGGCGCGGACGACCCGGGCGCCGACGAACCCGGCGCCGAGCTTGTGGATGCGGGCGACGCGTCCGAATCCGGCCGAATAGCTGCCGGTCCGCGCGACGTCCCTGCTGACCTGGTCGTGATGGACGAGAAAATCCCGGTCATAGCGCACCTCGAAACCGCGCCCGATGCAGCGGAGCAGGAAATCGGTCTCCTCGCCCGAGCCGAAGCGCGTTCCCGAGCCGATGCCGAGCGTTTCGTTGAAGGCGTTGACCTCGACGACCGCGCCGTAGCGCGCGAAGAACGTGTTGGTGTTGCCGGCCAGGAAGACGTTCGCCCTGGTGATCGGCTGGCTCGCCGGAAGATGGACGCTGACCGACTCGCGCCCGTCCGCATCGACCGTGCGGCCGGTCATGACCTGCATGCTCGGCCGGCTGTGAAACCGGCGGACGACCTCCGCCACCGTCTCCGGCCGGTACCAGCAATCATCGTCCGGAAAGCCGATGAGCGGTGTCTCGGCGAATGCGACGCCGATATTGCGGGCGCGTGACAGGCCGAGCGGGCTGTGCACGCAGGCGAGCGGCAGGTCGGCGAACTCTTCCAGGACCGGCGCAAGGAAGCCGTGCTCGTTCTGATCGACGATGATGATCCGGAAGCGCTTCTCCGTCTGCTGCCGGAGCGAGGCAAGCAGACGCCGCAACTGCGCCGTCCGGCCAAGCGTGCAAACAACGAGCGTCAGCATCACCGCCAATGCCCTCTCATCGGTTGGGAGCGAGCGCGGGCGAGCGCATCCGGCTCCAGGAAACCGCCGGCAGCGTCACCCGGCCAGACTGCATGGCGCCGAGGATGAACCAGAGCAGCGCCGCCGTCTTGATGCTGAGAAAGGAGAAGCTGACCAGCATTGACAGCGAGAGGTAGAGCGCCGCCGCGGTCTTGAAGACGACCTCCTGCCGGGTGCGTTCCGCCGCGAACAGAGCAATGAAGAGCCACAGCACCAGGGTGCCGAACAGCGACTGCGTGGTGATCAGATAGGCGAGGCCGCTATCGACCGCCTTGGACAGATAGACATCCGAGACCCCCAAGAATTCCGGAAGGCCGTAATCCTTGAGCAGCGCCACCGTATGCGCGATGCGGCCGGAGAAATCATCCGGGCCCGCCCTGAAGCCGAAGAACGATACGGCAGCGATTGCCACAATCAGCACGGCCAGGGGCAGGACGATGACGAAGCGCCGCGGCGCCCAGGTCGCAAAGAGGCTGGCCACCGCGATGATCAGACAGGAAACCGCCGCGAGCCTGCCGTCGCAGCCGACGATCAGCACTGCCGTTCCGCCGAGCAGGATGATCCGCTGCCAGACGGTCAGTGTGCGATAGCTGGCGAAGACGTAAGCGGCGATGATGATGCAATAGTTTCCGAGCGAAACCGGCTCCAGGAACAGGGACGACATGCGGTGGAAGTCGACGAAGGAGAAGAACCGGTCATCGGGACGGGAGGCGCTGACGAAGAGCGTAGAGCCGGTGTTCCAGAAATCCTGATCCGTATAGCCGCGTGTGTTGATGTAGTAGGTCTTGATGTCGAACAGGGACGCGTAGATGTCGAGCCGCGTGGCTTCGAGCAACATTCCACCCAGGATCAGAAGCTGCAAAACGACGAGAAGTCGTGGCAGCCGCTCACGCGGATAGGTCATGCCGAGGACGATGAAGGTCGGGATCAGCAGCACGTCACGGAAATATTTGACCTCGACATAGCCGAGAGCGGCGGAGCGGAAGACGGCGAACGCCGCCATGACCGCGATCAGCGCATACCATGGCGTCATCCGCGCCTGGAAGTGCAGCAGAGCGATGGCATGCGCCGCGACAACAATCAGCAGCTCGCAGAGAATCACCAGCTCGGGAGTCAGCGGCTTTAGCTGCGCATTGACCACGGCGAGGACGGCATTGAAGGTGACCGCGGCGACAAGCACCGCGGCGGCGAGGAACTCGGTCAGCGGCCGTCTTGCCGGCGTCATTCTCCCCTCAGGATTCATGCGCGCGCCTCCGTGCGGGCTTCGCCGGCTTCGAAAAGCGACCGCAACGCCGCCTCGTAAGAATGCGATGTGGTGTGATCGATCAGCGCACGGCGCGCGGCGACCGCCTTCCTGCGGCCGAGTTCCGGCTCCTTTCGCAGCAGCCGCAGGCAACGCGCCGCTTGCTCCACGTCCGGATCGGCCCAGCGCGCCTCGCCGACGCCCTCATAAGAGGGATCGCCGTCACGGAAATCGATGAGTTGGTGGCTGACGAGGAATGCTGTATCCTCGCCGCAGAAATCCATATTGCCGGACCAGGCCGTAACCACCGCCGGGCATTCCATCATCATCGCCTCTGCGATGGTGAGGCCGTATCCTTCCGAGCGGTGCAGCGACAGATGGACGTCGACATTGCGGTAAAGCTGCATGAGCTTTTCCGGCGGCCAGACCTCGTCAATGATTTCGACATTCGACATGTCCCCCGCCACCGCGCGCAGGCTTTCGAACTCCTGCGGATAGCGCTGGCCGCCGCTGGTCTTGAAGATCAGCCGCGCAGTGGGATCGGAGCCGAAAGCCAGCTTGAAGGCCCGAAGCGCCGCATACGGATTCTTGCGCTCGAAGGACGAGCCGAAATTCAGCATCGCGAGCACGGCGAAGCGCTCGCCTCCGTTCCTCCGACGAGGAGGAACCGCCAGATCCGGGTTGAGCGGATGCGGCACGACGCAAACCGGCTTGTCGGTGTAGCGGCGGATCGCCGCACGGCAGAACTCCGATGGCACGAAAACGGCGTCGACATAGCGGATCGCATTCACCCACTCGTCCGGCAGCCTCTCCAGCTCCCAGGCCCAATAGCCGATATTGTAAGTGCGGTAATACTGCCGAATCCCCGCGCGCATGATGCCCGGCAGCAATTTCGGCGGGTTGAGGTGATAGAGTGCGATGGCGTCGTCGGCCGACGTCCCGTTCGATAGGGGATAGACGATACCGTCGCTAGCCCCGAAGAGCGGCGCGACATCGGCCGCCGACACCGAAAAGCCGCTCGCCGCAAGCCGTTCGACGCAGAGCCGCGCCGAATTTCCGAGCCCGGATGCCGACGACATCAGTCCGATGACGCGGACGCCGTCGCTGCCATTTGCGAGCGCTCCGCCGCTTGAAGGCGGCATGAGCCGCGGCAGCAGCCGCCGCCGCACGCCTCTGGCAAGCGGATGGATCATCCGTCGGGCATGAGAGACGACCGGCATCGCCGATCTCCGCGAAGGTTGGAGTTGGACCCGTCCCTTCGCAAACTCTGCACCGCACAAAAAGGTTGCGGTGCGAAAGAGATTTTAAAAAAACACGGGAACTGGTGGCTCGGATGCGTCGTTCAGAGTGGCAATTGCGCTCACAAGGCGCTGAGAAAACTTACCATCACGGGGAGGCAGATCGGAAGATCTAGATCATAAGACATAGAACAGAACTGCGAACCACACCGCAGCACAGAACAGAACTACAAGAACAATAGCCCGGCGCCTGTAGCTCAGGCGGAGGCGGGTGTCGCGTTCTTCGGAAACGCCGCGATCGTGGGCACGATGACGAGTATCGGAAACGAGATCGTGAGGCTGATTTGACCCGAGCATCACCTATTCCAGACCCAACCTGAGCACGGCGCCAGCCGCACCTGCCACCAACGACGTTACCAGCGCGTTTTCGGGGTGTGAAATGAAATTTGAGACCTCTTTGCGGTTCGCGCCAGCCCACCACGGCAGCGAGAGTGCGACGCGATTCCGGCTTATCCGGCGAGATGAATTCAGCCTCCTGGAGGCCCAGTCCCGGCTGATCAACGATTCGGTCTGTAAACGCGGACTGGACATCGCCATCGCGGCTGCGCTCATCCTGTTTCTGCTGCCGGCGCTCATCGTCATCGCCCTGGCGATCAAAGCGACCTCCCCTGGACCGATCCTGTTCCGCCAACGCCGCTACGGCGGCGGAGGCCGGATCTTTCGTATTTTGAAATTCCGGACCATGCGGGTGACCGAGGAAGGCCCGTTCCAGCAGGCGTCCCGGCAAGATTCGCGCGTCACCCCGATCGGCGCATGGCTGCGCAAATCGAGTCTCGACGAGCTGCCACAGCTCCTCAACGTGCTCTCCGGCGCGATGTCGCTCGTCGGTCCCCGCCCGCATGCGCTGGCGATGGACGACTATTACCGCGAGATCATCCCGAACTATGCCTTGCGGCACCTGGTGCGGCCCGGCGTCACCGGTCTCGCTCAGGTCAGCGGCTATCGCGGCCCGACGGATAGTCTCGACGCCATTGTCGGCCGCGTCGCCCATGACATTGCCTATATCCGCGCCTGGTCGCCGATGACCGACATCATACTCCTCCTGCGCACACCCGCGGCGCTCTTTGGGGGCAACGCCTTTTAATTCAGCACGAGCGATTGACACCGATAGGAGCTGAATGTGTCCAAGACCAATGCAATTGCCGCCGGCCGCCGCGAGGAACTCGATGACCTGGTCCGGATCAGCCGTCTCGGCTGGGCTTCGGTCCGGCGGCACAAAAAGCTGATCTTCGCGGTCACGCTCGCCGTCCTGGCGCTCGCCGGCGCGTATCTGGCCTGGCGGCCCGGCGCTTACACCGCCAATGCGCGCGTTCTGATCGATAATCGCGTCCTGGCGCTCAATCAGCAGGATGCGATCTATTCGGTCTCCTCCCTCAACACCCAGCTCATGCAGAGTCAGGTGGAAATCCTCCGCTCGGAGAATATCGCGCGCCAGGTGATCAAGCAGCTCGATCTGCTGAAATATCCCGACTTCGCCCGGCCTGATAGAGATGCCACGCCGCCCCCCCAGCCGGTTGCCGCAGAGAGCGGCGTCAAGCCGCCGCCCTCCCGCGACAGCCGCGAATTGCGCAGAGCGCTGAGCATTTTCGAGAGGCGGCTCTTCGTCGACCAGATCGGCCAGAGCTACGCGATCGAGATCCGCATGACGGTGAGCGACCCGCAGCTTGCGGCGGCGATCGCCAACAGCATCGTCGCGGCCTATCTCAAGGACCTGGAGGCCAGCAATGCCAGCGTCGCACAGTCGGCGAGCGGATGGCTCCGAAATCGCTTGCAGAATCTGGGCACCACCGCGCGTGTCCTCAGCCCCGCGACCGTGCCCCTCGAGCCGGACGGTCCGCGCGCGCTGATCGTCCTGGCCTTTGCCGCATTCTGCGGTCTGACGATCGGAGCCGCGATCGCCATCCTGCGCGACATGTTCAGCCGAAAACTGAGGACGCGGGAAGCGGTGCAGGCGGCAACTCAGATTGCATGCTTCGACGCACTCTCCATCATCGGCGCCGGTCAGGGGCCGAAAGGCTGGTGGAAACGGGTAAAGTCTGCATCAGCGCCGCGCGGCGGCGAGGTGGCAAGCGCCCCGTTGCTGGACTGGGCCGCCGAGAGGCCGCGCTCGCTCTTTGCGCATGGCTTGCGGCGAACGCGGGCGGCACTGCTCGGCGAGCGGTTTTCCGCGCCGGTCACCATCGGTATCACTTCGGCGCTGCCCGGCGAAGGCAAGACCGTCATCGCCGCCAATCTTGCGCGCCTTGCCGCCCTCTCCGGCCAGAAGGTGCTGCTCATCGATGCCGCGCAGTACAATTCGGCGCTGACGAAGCAACTCGCTCCTCATGCCACGCGCGGGCTGCCTGACGCGCTCGCCGGCGCCTCTCTCGGCCAGATCATTCTCGCCGATCGGCTGACGCCCATGCATTTCCTGCCCGGCGTTACGGGTCCCCTGGCGAACGGCGGCGGCGGACCGGCCGCCAGAGCCACTGAAAAATTCCTCGCCCGTCTCAAATCCCATTACGACGTCATCTTCGTCGATCTGCCGCCGCTCGCGCCGGCTTCGGACGTGCATGAGCTGGCGCATCTGCTCGACAGGATCCTGCTCGTCGTCGAATGGGGCCGCTGCACCGACGAGGAGCTTGGGGCGATCCTGGCCAAGGCGGGCGCCGCGCGCAGGAAGCTTGCCGGGGCCGTGTTGAACAAGGTCGACCCCGGAGCGCTGGACGGCGGCGATCTGATCGGCGGAGCCGACTACTCCGATTATGTCAGCAACGAGGAACGCCCGGCCGTTCCGAAGGGCGCCAGTCCGGCGCCGCGCCCGGAGCCGCCGGAGACAGCCGAGCCCTTGCGGCCGATGCCTGCTGCCGGCGGCGCCACCCTGCGCGAGGTTCTGCCGGCCAGGGTCAATGCGGGATCTGTTCACCAGGGGGCGAATGAAAATGTCTAAGCTGAAATCATGGCTGGCAGCCTTTCTCTTAGTAGCGCTGGCGCTAGCAATTGCGGCGCCGGGCGCATGGGCTGCCGATTACAAGCTCGGCATCGGCGACAAGCTGCGCATCAAGGTGCATGAATGG
The DNA here is from genome assembly GCA_963798805.1 of uncultured Alphaproteobacteria bacterium. GTDB lineage: Bacteria > Pseudomonadota > Alphaproteobacteria > Rhizobiales > Rhodomicrobiaceae > CAVZCK01. The sequence goes on along the minus strand of CAWCVC010000002.1, from coordinate 649,449 downwards.
CCCGATCTCTCCGGTGAATATTTCGTGAGCCCCGCCGAGACGGTTTCGCTGCCGATCGTCGGCGAGCTGAAGGCCGGCGGCATCACCACGCGCGAGCTGGCCAAGGCGATCTCGGACCGCCTGCGCGTGGCAGCGAAAATGGATGCCGAGCCGAGCGCCACTGTCGAGATCGTGGCTTTTCGCCCGTTCTTCGTCATGGGCGACGTGGCCAAGCCGGGCGAATATCCTTACCGCCCCGGCCTCACCGTGCTACAGGCGATCAGCATCGCCGGCGGCTATTACCGGCCGGTCGATACGGCCTTCCGCTTCGAACGCGATGCTATCTCGGCACGCGGCGACATTCTCGTCCGCTCTCGCGAAATCAAGCAGTTCGCCGCGCGCATCGCCCGTCTCGAAGCCGAGCAGAAAAACGCCACATCCATCGATTTTCCGAAAACGCTCGATAGCTCGGCCAGCTCTCCCGACCGCGTGCTGATCGAGGAGGAGAACGCGATCATGGCGGCGAACAATGACGGGCTCAATAAGACGCTGCAGACGCTCGACCACTACATCAAGCTTTACGAGCAGGAGATCGATACCATCAAGGAGCAGATCAACAGCCAGAAGCATCAGCTCACATCCGCGCAGAAGGAGCTGTCGGGCATCAGATCGCTGGCGGAGAAGGGTCTTGCCGTGCTGCCGCGCCAGCTCGAAGCCGAGCGCACCGAAGCGCAGATCGAGAGCGCGATCGAGGGTCTGCAAGCCACGATCTTGCGGGCGCGCCAGAATATCAGTCAGACCGAGCAGCGCCGGATCGAGCTGCTCAACACCCGGACCAATCGGATCAACACCGATTTGCAAAAGGCGCGTGCCGACGCCGAGGCGGCGGCCTCTCAGCTCAAGACCTCCCGCAATCTGCTGGTCGAGGCCGAAGTGACCGCGCCGGCCATGTATGCCGCCGTCAACCAGCCGGATGACGCGCCGAAATTCACCATCGCGCGGCATACGCGGGACGGCGTTCAAACGGTTTCGGCCGACAGCAACGCCGAAGTGCTGCCCGGCGATGTGCTCACCGTCGAGAGGCGGGACCTCCCCTCCGGGGAGACCGGCAGCCTTGCGCAAAGCCGCGCCCAAGCCAGCGCCAGCGAGTAGGGCGGTGGCATGAGCATCGTCGTGGACGAGACGCATGTCGGGCGGCGCGCCTCCGGGATCGAGCGGGTCACCCGGGCGCTGTTCTCCAAGTCCGCGTTGGCGCCGCTGGAGGTCTCGGCGGAGCGATCACGGCGCAAGCGGCTCGGCCTCGTCTTTCAGCAGACCTTCGCTTTGCCGGCCAAAGCCGCCGCGCGGCGCGGCAGCGTGTGGATCTTTCCTGGCTTTCCGCCCTCTCCCGCCTTCGGCCTTTTGCGCGACCGTACCGTGCTTTATGTGCACGATGTGTTTCTGCTGACGCGGCGGACGGATCTGAACCTCGCCGCCCGTTATTGGCTGGCGCCGAATTTCCACCTGACGCTCAAGCGTTTCAAATATTTCATGGCCAATTCGGAGACGACCGCAGCCGCGCTGCGGCCTTTGGTCAGGCAGGATGCGCGCATCATTCTCTACCGGCCCGGTGCGGAAAACGTCTTCGGCCTCGCGCCGCGCGAACCGCCGCCATCTGAGGATGATAAACCACTGGTCATCGGCGCCATCGGCACGGTCGAGCCGCGAAAGAATTTTCCGGCGGCGGCGGAGATCTGCGAGCGGCTGGCGCGGCTGACCGGGCGGCCGGTCGAGCTTCACATCATCGGCCGGCGAGGCTGGGGCGACGATTTCGACAGGCTTTCGCGCAAAGTCAATGTCAGGCTGCACGGATTTCTCCCCGACGAGGCGGCGCGCGAGGTGATCGGGCGCTTCGATCTCCTGCTCTGCACCTCGCATGATGAAGGGCTTTGCCTGCCGCTCCTCGAAGCGCAGTTCGGCCGCTTGCAGATCGCCGCGCCAGACCAGCCGATCTTCCGCGAAGTCCTGCAGCGCTCGGGGCTGTTCATCGAGCCGGCCGATCCCGAAGCCTCGGCGCAAGCCATCGCCGCCCATATCGCCGCGCCGGCCTGGCGCGAGCGCGCAGCTGCCGATAGCGCGGCGAATATCGAGCGATGGAACAAGGCCGCGGCGGCGGATCGGGACGCGGCGCTCGCCTTCCTCTCGGAGCTTGAGAGGCGCGCACGGAGATGAGCGAGTGTGTCAGTTTCAAAGCCGGCATCGCGCGGCGGGATCTGCTGAAAGCGGCGGCGCTCGCCGCGTTGCCGCTGAACCTCGCGCCCTACCGCGCCGATGCCACGATGCGTCCCGCAACTCCTCCCATGCAATGGGGCGTCAACCTGGCCGGCGCGGAATTCGGCAAGCTGCTCGGTCGGCACGGCACCGAATATCTCTATCCGACGCCGGAAAACATCGAGTATTACGCCCGGCTCGGCTTTTCGCTGGTGCGCATCCCGTTTAAATGGGAACGCCTACAGCGCGAACTCAAAGCGCCTTTCAATCCAGCCGAACTGAAGCGGCTTGAGAGCGTCGTCGACCATGCAACTGTGCTCGGCCTCACCGTCGTGCTGGACCCGCATAATTACGCCAAGCGGCGGCTCGCTGCCGAGAATTGGCGGCACGATCACCTTATCGGCTCCGACGCAGTCCCGCTCGGCGCCTTTCTCGATTTCTGGAGCCGGCTTTCGGACGTCTTCAAGTCGCGCGAAACGGTCGTCTTCGGGCTGATGAACGAGCCGACCGAGGTCAAGGCGCCGCGATGGCTCGAAATCGCCAATGCCACCATTGCCGCGATCCGCGCCCAACGCGCGCGCAACCTGATCCTCGTTCCGGGAACGGACTATACCGGCGCTCACTCCTGGTTCCGCGCCGGCAACACGGCCATGGAGGGCGTGCGCGATCCGCTCGGTAATGTCGCGCTGGAGGTGCATCAATATCTCGACGGGGACTCGTCAGGCACCCATCCCTCCGCCGTCTCGAGCACGGTCGGCTCGGAGCGCATCGAGCCGTTTCAGAGCTGGGCGCGTAGCCATGGCTTTCGCGCCTTTCTCGGCGAATATAATGCCGGGCGCGACGCCGTCTCCGCCCGCGCCCTGATGGACCTCTGCGACGAACTGGCCGCCAATTCCGACGTCTGGCTCGGCAGCGCCGCCTGGGCGGGGGGGCCGCGCTGGCCCGATGACTATATGTTCAATCTGCAGCCGACCAGGGACGGGCGCATCCGCGAGCAGACCGCGATCATCCGCTCGCGCACCAAGCCCACCCGGCTGCGCCGATATTGGGACGGCGCTTCGGCCTCGCTTTATGTCGATTTCGCCCGTGCACGGACGAGCGGCGGGACGGAGCCGCGATCGGTTCTGCGCGTTGGGCGCGAGGATGAAGCGCGTGAGCTGCCGCTCGACGCAAAAGGGCTTCGGCTCGGTGCTTCAGCGAGCGGGCGGCCGTTGCTAGCAGACGGCCCTCTGGCGAAGCTTTTCGACTCCGCCGAATTCACGCTCCTTGTCGAGCTGCGAGACACCGAGCTGAAAGGCGCCGACCGCGACATCCTGACAAGCGGCAAGACCCGCCTGCTCTATTTGAGCGCCAGAGGCGAGCTCGGCACCGATCTCGGCGGCGGGCTCGCCACCGCGCCGCTGCCGCCGGACGCCTGGAAAGGTAAGCGCCGCTGCGCCCTCGCCGTCCACAGCGCCACCGGCGAAATGATCATCGGCGTGACCGGCGCGCCGCCCGTGTCGGGGCATGACGTCGGACCATTTTTTCCGACCAAACCCGCGCCGGACGCGCCGCTCCGGATCGAAATCGGCGGCGGCCCGCAGACGGGCGGGTATATCTGCCGTCTCGTCGGCTTCCCCGTCTTTCTGGCTACGGACGATTTGTCCGCCAATATCGCATGAAGTCCTGAGATCTGATCGATGTCGAAAGACTTTGCAACGAGCACGCTTTTCAACGCCGCCGCCAGCATCGCCCTGATCGCCGGCGGCTTCCTGACGACGGTCATCGTCGCCCGGCTGCTCGGCCCCGAAGCCGTCGGCATCGTCGCCTATGCCGCCTTCATCGTCACGATCTCGCTGGCGGTGCTCGATATGGGCGTGCCAGGCATGCTCCAGCGCTATCTGCCGGAACTCGAGGCAGAAAGCCGCGAAGACGAGGCCGATGCGCTGATCCGGATGTGCTTCGGCCCCTATTTTCTTGCCAGCGCCGTGGTCGCCGCGGCCGTGATGCTCCTTCTCGATCCGGCGTCCCTCGGCGTATCCGGCTCCTCGCCGGGCGAGCGGAGCATCGTCGCCCTGGTCGGCGGCGCGGTTCTCGCGCAGAGCATGGCGGCCTTCTATTACGGCATGCTGCGCGGGCAGCGCCGCTTCGCGCTGCTCGCAAAGGTCGCGCTGCTTTCGGCGCTGCTCCAGCTTGCCGTCGCCGGGGTCGGCTCTATGCTCTTCGGTATTGCGGGGGCGCTCGCCGCTCCCGTCGCAGGCTTTCTGATCGGCGCGGTCCTGGCGGTCAAAAGCCTCAGCCGCCGCGGCCGTCTCGAAAAAACGCTCCGCATGCGGGCGGTCAACTACTCCTGGCGGACATGGGGCACCTATTTTCTGACCACCGTCGCCTGGTCGCGCATGGAGATCTTCTTTCTGAAAACCAGCTGGGGCGATCACGCGGCGGGCCTCTTCGCTGCCGGTCTCAATCTGTCGAATCTGGCGCTGCAGGCGCCGATGCTGCTCACCGGTGCCATGGTGCCCTTCCTCGTCATCCAGAGCCGCTCGGCAAGCCCAGAGCAGTTCGCGCGCAGCTTTGCCGACGCGGTGCGCTATTTCGCCATGTTGGTGTTTCCGGCCTGTCTCGGCGCGGCGGCGATCGCGCCAACGCTGCTGCCGCTGATCTTCGGTCAGGCCTTCGCAGACGCTGTCGTCCCGGCAATGATCCTGATTGCCGGGAGCGCCTCCGCCAGTTTCATCACCATCGTGCAGCGCTACGCCTTCGCCGTCGAAAGGACGGGCGCCGTGCTCTCCTTTTCCGCGATCGGAGCCGCACTGTCGGTGCTCTCCGGACTGACCCTCGTTCCGGCCTTCGGGCCGACAGGAGCCGCGATCGGACGGGTCGGCGCCCAGGCCGTCGTTGCCGCCGGGCTCCTTGCCTACGCTCACAGTCTCGGCTGGCGTTCCCCATGGAAGACGCTGGCCGGCATCCTGGCCGCCTCGATCATCGCGGCCGCTCTCGCCGGGCTTATCACCCGGCTCATGCCCGACATCGGCGGCATCGTCACCGCGATCTGCACGGCCGTCGTGGCTTATATCGTCCTGGTCAAATACTTCCAGGTGCTCTCGGAAGATGACCACCGTCTGGTGGACGGGCTCGCCGACGCCGCGAGCCTGCCGCCGCTATTGCGGTCCAGCTTCGCTCACACGGCAAGCTGGCTTCGCAAATGACATTGTGGGTGACGCCTCCGCTCACCGGTGGGGAACGGCGTCCTTGCTCGCGTCGCCCGCAAAGATCAGCAAAGGAGCACGGGTCCGATGCGGTCATCGGTCAGCGTCGTCATACCGGCTTGGAATGCCGCGGATTACCTCAAGGGCAGCGTGAAAAGCGCGTTGAGGCAGGACGAGGTCGAGGTCGAAGTGATCGTCGTCGACGATCGCTCGATGGATGATACGTTCGGGCTGGCGCAGCGCATTGCCGACAGGGACCCGCGCGTCAAGGTCCTACAGACCCGCAGGAATGGCGGCGCTCCGGCTGCCCGCAATCTCGGCCTCGCCCATGCTACGGGCGACTGGTACGCGGTTCTCGACGCCGATGACAGTTTCGCGCCGGGGCGGCTCAAGCGGCTGGTCGAATTCGCGCAAACACGGCATCTCGACATCGCCTTCGACAACCTTCGTCTTGTCGACCCCGACGGCACACCGTTCCGGGATCCCGTCTTCTGGCCGCGCGAGCATTTTGACGGCGATGATCTGTGGACACTCGCCTATTTCGCCCGCAACAACCGCCCCTATCGGAGCCCGCGGCTGATCGGCTTTCTCAAGCCCGTCATCAGCATGGAGTTCCTGCGCCAGAGGGGCGTCCGCTACGATCCAAGGCTCAGTAATTCGCAGGACTATATGCTGATCCTCGAGGCGCTGTTCCGCCGCGCCCGCGCCGCCGCAATGCCGGCGGCCGGCTATAATTATGCGATCCGGCCGGACTCCGTCTCCGGCACCGCGACGAGCGCCGAGAAGCAGCAGCCTCTGATCGACGCAGAAGAGCGGTTCTTGGAGAAATTCGGACCGAGAATGAGGAAGAGCGACCGCGAGGCGCTCACCGAGCATCTCTATTGTCTCAAGCTTGCGCTGCAATCGGAGCTGGTCTTCGGCGCGATCCGGCGGCGCGATCCCCTATCGCTGGTTTCCGCGCTTCGTTATCCGCCGGGCGACATGCCCGTCCAGATCGGCCGCGTCGCCAAGGCCGCGGCGCGGCGCGTGCGGGGCATCAGGCCGATGCGCGGGCGTTGATCCGCGAGCGAAGCGGGAGACAGGAAGGCCCCGAGTGCGCTAGGCTGGCATGACTCCCTTTCGAAACCTACCGCAAGCTGGACCCGTTGCGCGTTCAGCGAGGAAACCACCATGCAAGACACTTCCACCACACTTAAAGCCTACAAGACCTATATCGACGGCAAATGGGTCGCCGCGGCCTCGGGCAAGAGCTTTCCGACCTACGATCCCTATACGGGCGAGCCCTGGGCGCTCATCCCGGAATGCGACAAGGCGGATGTGGACCTCGCCGTCGAGGCGGCATCCCGTGCTTTCGAGAGCGGCCCCTGGCCGGCCATGACCCAGACCGCGCGCGGCAAGCTCATGCGGCGCATCGCCCAGCTCATCGAGCAGCATGGCGAGCATCTCGCCCAGATCGAGGTGCGTGACAACGGCAAGCTGATCTCCGAAATGGCGGCGCAGACGAAATACATGCCCGAATGGTTCTATTATTATGGCGGGCTGGCCGACAAGATTCAGGGCGCGGTGGTACCGGTCGACCGGCCGAACCATTTCAACTACATCCTGAAAGAGCCGGTGGGCGTGTGCGCCTTCATCGTGCCGTGGAACTCGCCGCTGATGCTGGCGACGTGGAAGCTCGCCCCGGCTCTGGCCGCGGGCTGCACCGTGGTGATCAAGCCCTCGGAATACACCTCAGCCTCGCTGCTCGAATTCATGAAGCTGGTCATCGAGGAATCGGGCCTGCCGCCCGGCGTCGTCAATGTCGTTACCGGCTATGGCCAGGTCGCGGGCGAGCCGCTCGTCACCCATCCGAAGGTCGCCAAGGTCGCTTTCACCGGCGGCAGCTTGACGGGCGCCCGCGTCAATGAGCTGGCGGCGAAGACGTTCAAGAAGGTCTCGCTGGAGCTCGGCGGCAAATCGCCGAACATCGTCTTCGACGACTGCATCCTCGACGATGCCGTCTCGGGCGCGGTCTCCGGCATCTTCGCCGCGACCGGCCAGACCTGCATTGCCGGATCGCGCCTGCTGCTCCAGGAGACCATCCACGACCAGTTCGTCGAAAAGCTGGTCGCCATGGCCAAGACAGCGCGCCTCGGCGATCCGAGCAAGACCGAGACCCAGGTCGGCCCGGTGACGACGCCGCCGCAATATCAGAAGGTCTTGTCCTATATCGATATCGCCCGGAATGAGGGCGCCCAGTGCGTGCTCGGCGGCGGTCCGGCGAGCGCGGAGGAAGGCGGCGGCAAATATTTCGTCAAGCCGACCATCTTCACCGGCGTCAGCAACAAGATGCGTATCGCACAGGAAGAGGTGTTCGGTCCGGTGCTCTCGGTGATCAAGTTCAAGGACGAGGAGGAGGCGGTTGCCATCGCCAACGATGTCGCCTATGGCCTCGGCGCTGGCATCTGGACCCAGTCGGTGAAGCGCGCCCATGGCGTTGCGCGGCGCATCAAGGCCGGCACGGTCTGGGTGAATACTTACCGCGCCGTCAGCTTCCTGATGCCGTTCGGCGGCTATAAAGCCTCCGGCCTTGGGCGCGAGAATGGCGCCGAGGCCATCGAGGGCTATCTGCAGTCGAAGAGCGTCTGGATCAATAACGGCCCGGGCGGCGGCAACCCGTTCATCATGAAGACGGGCTGAAGCGGAGGCTCGGATCTTTTAAGTCGCCCCGGGCGGCTGCAGGCCGGCCCGGGGCGACACAAATTGCAGAAATCCTGCGAGAAGAAAGCTGCGCGTCGGCGTTACCATCCGATCGCCTTCGGCAGCCACGTGGCGAGGCCGGGAAAGCTGAAGACCAGCACCAGCGCGATCACCTGCATGCCCACGAAGGGTATGATGCCGCGATAGATGTCGCTCGTGGTCACCTCCGGTGGGGCGACGCCGCGCAGGAAAAACAGCGACCAGCCGAATGGCGGCGTCAGGAACGAGGTCTGCAGATTGATGCAGATGAGCGTCGACAGCCAGACCAGATCGGTGTTGGCGTTGATGAAGATCGGCAGGAACAGCGGCACGGCGATGTAGGAGATCTCGATCCACTCGATGAAGAAGCCGAGCACGAAGATCAATGCCATCAGGAACCAGATGCTGGCATTGATGCCGCCCGGCAGCAGCAGAAAGGCGTCCTGGACCAACCTCTCGCCATGCAGGCCGCGGAAGGCCAGCGAGAACACCTGAGCGCAGATCAGGATAAACAGCACCATGGCGCTGATGCGCGTGGTCGACTGCACGGTTTCGCGCATCACTTTCAGCGTCAGCCGGCGGCCGAGCGCCGCGACCAGGATCGAGCCGAGCGCACCCATGGCCGCTGCCTCCGAAGGCGCGGCAATGCCGGCGATGATGGAGCCGAGCACGGCGATGACCAAGCCGATCGGCGGCGCGACGACGCGCAGCATTTTGCCGGCGAGTTGCATGCCGGAGATGGCGGCGCGCTCCTTGGCGGAGATCGCCGGCACCATCTCCGGCCGCAAGAGGCCGAGCAGCAGGACGTAACCGACATAGATCGCCGCAAGCAGCAGGCCGGGGACCATGGCGGCGGCGAACAGCGTACCGACCGACTGGTTGGTGATGTCAGCGAGCAGGATGAGGATGAGGCTCGGCGGGATGATCTGCCCCAGCGTGCCGGAGGCACAGATCACGCCGCAGGCGAGGCCCGGCTCGTAGCCGCGTCTCAGCATGCCGGGCAGCGTCAGCAGACCGAGCGTCACCACGGTCGCGCCGACAATGCCCGTCGTCGCCCCCATCAGCACACCGACTAGGATGATGCCGATGCCGAGCCCGCCGCGCAGCTTGCCGGCCGCAAGGCCGATCACGTCCATCAACTCCTCGGCGAGCTTGGATTTCTCCAGCATCACGCCCATGAACACGAACAGCGGAATGGCGAGCAGCGTGTAGTTGGTGACGACGCCGAAGATTCGGTGCGGCAGGAGGTTGAACAGCGGCAGTCCGAAGCCGAGATAGCCGAAGACGAAGCCGGTCGTCGCCAGCGTCAGCCCGACCGGAATGCCGGCAAGCAGCAGCACGAAGAACGCCACCAGCATTAAGGTGGCGAGGACCTCGAGAACTCATGAGCCGCTGCTCCTGAAGGCGATGACCGAGTAAATGGCCTGGGCGACCGATTGGAGGAACAGGAGGGCGAAGCCGAGCGGGACCATCGCCTTCATCAGATAGAGCGCCCCGAGACCGCCGGGATTGGGTGAGCCTTCGCCGATGACCCAGGACTGCTCGACAAAGCCGATCGACAGCCAGATGACGAGGGCGGAGAAGACGATCGCCAGCACCGCCGAGACGACGTTGACCGCATGCTTGGCGCGGGTGCTGAAATGGGTGAACAGCACGTCGACGCGCACATGCTCGCCGTGCCTGAGCGCGTAGGACATGCCGACAAGCGTGAGCGGCACCAGGAGGTGCCACTCCAGCTCCTGCGCCCAGATGAAGCCGATCGACAGCCCATAGCGCAGGAACACATTCGTGCCCATCACGATGGCCACGGCGAGCGCAAGCCAGGAAATCGCACGGCCGACGCGGTCGATCAAGGCATCGATCCCGGCAGCGAGCTTCTCCGCCCCCGTCACCTCAGGCGCCGAGGATCTTATCGTAATAGGGCGCCTCGCTGTACTTCGCCCACTGCCGGTAGGTCTTCATGTAGTTCATGTAGGACTCGTGCACCTTTTTGGTCACGGGATCTTTCGCGACGGCTTCTTCTAGGATCTTCGCATTCGCCGTGCGCAGCGCTTCGAGCACCGGGTCCGGCAATGGCTGGGCGATGACGCCCTGGTTCTTGATCAGATCGTCCATCGCCTCGGCGTTCACCTTCTGGCACCAGGCTTCGCCGCGCGCATTGCAGGCCATGCAGGCATTCTCCACGATGGCCTGCAGGTCCGGCGGCAGGGAGCCCCAAGCCTTCTTGTTGATGGTCAGCTCACTCGCCGTGGCGGTCTCGTGCCAGCCGGTGGTGTAGTAGTATTTCGCGACCTTTTGCAGGCCGAGCTGGCGGTCGAGATAGGGGCCGACGAATTCGGCGGCATCGATGACGCCGCGCTCGAGCGCCGGGAAGATGTCGCCGGGCGCAAGCAGCTGGGCGTCGACCCCGAGCGAGCGGTAGACCTGGCCGGCAAGGCCCGGGATGCGCATCTTGAGGCCCTTCAGATCATCGACCTTCTCGATCGGCTTGCGGAACCAGCCGGTCATCTGCACGCCGGTATTGCCGCACAGGAACGGCACCAGATTGAACTTGTCGTAGACCTCGCGCCACAGCTCCAGACCGCCGCCGTCATACATCCAGCCATTGAGGCCGACGAAGTTCATGCCGAACGGCACTGCGGTGAAGTACTGCGCGGCAAAGGTCTTGCCGGTCCAGAAATAGGCGTTGGCATAGTTCATCTCCACGGTCCCGGACGACACCGCGTCGAAGCCGGCTCGCGCCGGGATGAGTTCGCCGGCACCATAGAAATCGATGTTGATACGCCCGTTCGACATTTCCTTGATGCGTTTGACGAGATCTTTGGCGCTGCCGGGGCCGGTCGAATAGAAATAGGCGTTCGGCCCGTAGAAGCTGGTCATCTTCCAATTGAAGGTCGTCTCGGCCTTTACGATCGCCGGGGCGGCAATCGTGGCGGCGGTGCCGGCCAAGGCCAATTTGGTGAAGTCGCGACGTCGCATGAAACGCTCCCTTTCCTGGCAATCGGTGCGCGCAATGCAGCAAGCGACGTGCCACTCTGCTGATTTAGTGTCGCTTTTTACGAATGCTGCTCACCGAAGGAACCTGTCCCGCCGAACACATTGCCCTTTTGTGTGGCGTTTGCACAGTTTGTAGCCAATGGGCGGAAATCAGAAATCAATTTTGCTGTAATATTCGGTGCTTGGCCGATCACCATTGCGGTCTTGACGGCGCCCGCTTCGCTCGAGACCATGCTGAATAAGCTAGTACAGCCGGAGGCAAGTTCGCTCCCTCATTTGCTGCACGCGCTCATGCGAACTTGCCTCCGAAAAGCTGTACTAGAGTCAATAAGTTGCTAGTACACCTTTGCCGCGGGAAATCCTAAAAGCGCCCGCAGCGAACTGGGCTAGGATTTCCCACGGGGTGTACTAGGGCCGCAGCATGGCCCGTGCAAATTCCGGAGGAGCCGATGAGTGAGCCGATGACGCCGACCGAACGCCACGCCTATTCCGCCATCGTGGACCGTCCGCCGCTGCCTCTTCCCGGTGACGGCCGCATCATCGTCTGGACCATCGTCAATCTGGAGGTCTGGGACATTTCGCGGCCGATGGCGCGGCAGATCCTCCCGGCTCCCATGGGCCAGCCGCTGTTGCCGGATGTGCCGAATTGGAGCTGGCACGAATACGGGATGCGCGTCGGCGTATGGCGGTTCTTCGAGCTTTACAGACGGCTCGGCATCGTGCCGACGCTGGCGATCAACGCCCGCGTCTGCCTCGACTATGAGCGCGTGGCGGGCGAGGCACGCGAGCTTGGCTGGGAGTTCATGGGCCACAGCTTCGATCAGATCCCGATCCACAAGATCAACGATCAGGCGGCCATGGTCGAGCGCTCGCTGGGAGTCATCGAGACCTTCACCGGCTCGAGGCCCATCGGCTGGCTCGGGCCGGGTTTGACGGAGACCTATGAGACCCCCGACATTCTCGCCGCCGCCGGGATCAGGTATATCGGCGACTGGGTCTATGACGACGAGCCGACCGTGATCAAGACGGCGAACGGCCCGCTCGTCACCCTGCCCTATTCGGTCGAGCTGAACGACATCCCGATGATGATCGTCCAGCACCATGAGTCCGAATATTGGCAGCGGCGCTGCTGCGATCAGTTCGACCGGCTGTGGCTGGAGGGCGAAACGCGCCCGCGGGTCATGGCGATGGCCATCCATCCGTATATTTCGGGCCAGCCGCACCGGATCAAATATCTCGAGGAGGTCTACGCGCACATCAATGGGCATGAAGGCGTGATCCATTGGACCGGCGCGCAGATCTATGAGTGGTATAACGGGCTGATGAAGGTACACGCCTGAGCGCTCAGCTGAGCCCAAGGCCAAGACGCATCGGCGCGTGGGGACATTGTGGCATCGGCCGTTTGTTCCCCTTGCCAGGTGAACCCGAGCTGCACTAGACCGCGAACAGCGGGTATTGCCGCCATCGCCACGGTCGGTCGTTGGCGGCTCATAGGCGCAAGGCCCGCAATATGCGAACCGCGGGACGAATTCGGGATGGCAACCGGAACATATGACAAAGGAAAACTCGTCGCCATCCGCGGCGCGGTGGTCGACATTGCCTTCGTGAGCGGCGACCTGCCTCCTATCGACGACGCCCTGTCGATCGAGGATGAGGGGGGCCGCACGGTCATGGCCGAGGTGCAGGCGCATCTCGACGAGCGAACGGTGCGCGCCATCGCGCTGCAGGCGACTGCGGGGCTACGCCGCGGCGACTCCGTGAAGCGGATCGGCGGGCCGGTGCTAGTGCCGGTCGGCGACGCCGTGCTCGGCCGGCTGCTCGACGTCACTGGCCGGATCGGCGACAAGGGCGGTCCGCTGCCGAACGAAGTGCCGCTCCGGCCGATCCACCACGCGCCGCCGCCCTTCTCCGCGCAAAGCGCGGCGTCGGAGCTTTTCACGACCGGCATCAAGGTCATCGATCTGCTCGCGCCGCTGGCGCAAGGCGGCAAGGCGGCGATGTTCGGCGGCGCGGGCGTCGGCAAGACCGTGCTGGTGATGGAGCTGATCCACGCCATGGTGGCGAGCTACAAGGGCATTTCGGTTTTCGCCGGCGTCGGCGAGCGCTCGCGCGAGGGGCACGAAATGCTGCTCGACATGACGGAATCCGGCGTGCTCGGCCGCACGGTTCTCGTCTATGGCCAGATGAACGAGCCGCCCGGCGCGCGCTGGCGCGTGCCGATGACAGCGCTGACCATTGCCGAATATTTCCGCGACGAGCGCCATCAGAACGTGCTGCTGCTGATGGACAACATTTTCCGCTTCGTACAGGCGGGCGCCGAGGTATCGGGCCTTCTCGGACGGCTGCCCTCCCGTGTCGGCTATCAGCCAACTCTGGCCAGCGAGGTCGCGGCGGTGCAGGAGCGTATCGCCTCGGTCCGTGGGGCCGCGGTGACGGCGATCGAAGCGGTCTATGTGCCGGCCGACGATTTCACCGACCCTGCCGTAACGACCATCGCCGCCCATGTCGACAGCATGGTCGTCCTGTCGCGCTCGATGGCCGCCGAAGGCATGTATCCAGCCATCGACCCGATCGCATCGTCCTCGATCCTGCTCGATCCCCTCGTCGTCGGCGAGAACCACGCAGAAGTTGCGATGGAGGTGCGGCGCGCCATCGAACATTACCGCGAGTTGCAGGACGTGATCTCCCTTTTGGGCATGGAAGAGCTCGGCGCTGAGGACCGGCGAATCGTCGAGCGTGCGCGCCGGCTGCAGCGCTTTCTGACCCAGCCCTTCACCGTGACCGAAGCCTTCACCGGCATGGCGGGGCGTTCGGTCGCCATCGCCGACACCATCGCCGGATGCCAGGCGATCCTCAATGGCGAGTGCGACGATTGGCGCGAGAGTTCGCTCTATATGGTCGGTACGATCGACGAGGCCCGCGAGAAGGAGGAGGCTGCGCGGAAAGCCGAGCCTTCGCCGAAACCTTCACCGGCAGGAGCCGCCGCATGAGCGATCCCCTTCATCTGACGATCACCACGCCCGCCACCGTCCTGGTCGACCGTCAGGATGTGCTTTCCGTGCGCGCCGAGGACGAAAGCGGCGGCTTCGGCATTCTGCCCGGCCATACCGATCTCCTGACAGTGCTTCCGGCTTCGGTCATCCGCTGGCAGAATGGGAACGGCGTCACCCATTATTGCGCGCTGCGCGGCGGCGTGCTGACGGTCTCGGAAGGCAGGCGCGTCGCCATCGCCTGCCGCCAGGGTACGGTGGGCGATGATCTGGGGGCGCTGGAGGGCGAAGTCGAGGCGCTGCGGGCGGCCGAGATCGATGCCGAACGCCGGGCCCGCGTCGAGCAAACCCGTCTTCATGCCCGCGCCGTGCGCCAGCTTGTGCGCTATCTGCGGCCCGGCGCATCCGGCAACGTGCAATCGCCTATGCGACGAGGGGATGCGCCGTGACCGCGCCGCGCCAGCCCGACGCAGAGCAAGACCGGCTCGCCGAGGCCGCGCGCCTCGCCGCCGAACGCGCCAAAGAGGGCGAGGACAATCCTGAGCCGTCGCTCGGCTCGCGTCTCGGTCAGATCGGCATTCTTGGCTGGACCATCGTCGTGCCGACGCTGATCGGCGTATTTATCGGCCGCTGGCTCGACCGGACTTTTGACACCGGCGTGTTCTTCACCGCGCCGCTCATTATGATCGGCGCGGCGCTCGGCTTCTGGTCGGCCTGGAAATGGATGCATCACTCCTGATGGAGGCGTCATGATGGAGATTTTTGGCAGCGCGTCCGATTTCGGCCCTATCGCCGGGGCGCTCTTCGGCTTCGGCATCGGCGTGCTGCTGGGCCTCATTCATTTCGGCTCGCTCTGGTGGAACACGCATGCCTTTCTGAACGGAAGCGCAATCCGCGCCTTCGCCATCCAGCTTCTCCGCTTCGGCGTGCTTCTCCTCGGTCTCGCCGGCCTGGCAAAGCTCGGCGCTCTGCCGCTGCTGATAGGCGCGCTCGGTCTTTTCCTCGCCCGCGGCCTGATGCTGCGACGTCTCGGGAGAGCCGCATGATCGGCTCGCCGCTCACGCTCGAACCGCTGTTCTCGCTCGGCCCGGTGCCGATCACTTCGCCAGTGCTCATCACCTGGGCGATCATGATCCTTCTCGGTGGCCTTGTCGCGATCGTGACGAAGCGGCTGACACTGATCCCCTCAAAGGCGCAGGCTGTGTTCGAAGCGGTCGTCGGCGCCATCGATCATCAGATCCGCGAAACCATGCAGGTCGATCCCACCCCCTACCGGCCGCTCATCGGCACGATCTTCCTCTATGTGCTGATCGCCAACTGGTCCTCGCTCGTCCCCGGCATCGAGCCGCCGACCGCGCATCTCGAAACCGACGCGGCGCTGGCGCTGATCGTCTTCTGCGCGACGATCTTTTACGGCATCTGGACGCGCGGGCTCAGCGGCTATCTGAAGACCTTCGCCGAGCCGACCTGGGTGATGATCCCGCTCAATATCGTCGAGCAGATCACCCGCACCTTTTCGTTGCTCGTGCGCCTGTTCGGCAATGTCATGAGCGGCGTTTTCGTCGTCGGCATCGTGCTGTCGCTTGCGGGGCTCCTCGTGCCGATCCCGCTGATGGCGCTCGATCTGCTGACCGGCGCAGTCCAGGCTTACATTTTCGCGGTGCTGGCCACCGTCTTCATCGGCGCGGCTGTCGGCGAACGCCAAAGGGCATCTCAAACGGCATCGGATCAGAAACGGAAGGCATCATGAACTGGATCGAGATCGTCAGCATTTTCTCGGCGGCGATGGCCGTCTCATTCGGCGCCATCGGCCCGGCGCTCGGCGAGGGGCGCGCGGTCGCCGCCGCGATGGACGCCATCGCCCGCCAGCCGGAAGCGGCCGGCACGCTGTCACGCACGCTGTTCGTCGGCCTCGCCATGATCGAGACGATGGCGATCTACTGTCTCGTCGTCGCCCTGCTCGTGCTGTTCGCCAACCCCTTCATAAAGTGAGCCTGCCGAGCGATGCATATCGATTGGTGGACATTGGCGCTGCAGACCATCAACGTTCTGATCCTCATCTGGATTCTGTCGCGCTTCCTGTTCACGCCCGTAGCCAATATCGTCAAGACGCGCCAGGCGGCGGCGCAAAAGCTGCTCGATGACGCCCGGGCGGCCAAGGCTGCGGCGGTCGCCGAGCGCGACAAGGCTGCCGCCGAAGCGGCGCGGCTCGCCGGCTCGCGGGGCGAGGCGCTGAACGCAGCCGCGACTGAGGCCGAGGCGGAAAAATCCGCGATCCTTGCCGCCGCGAGAGGCGAGGCCGAAAAGCTTCGCACCGCCGCGAAGGCCGACATCGAACGCGCGCGGCAGGGCGAGGCGGCCGCTGTCGCCGACCGCGCCAGCCGCCTCGCCGTCGACATCGCCGCCAAGCTCCTGGACCGTCTGCCCGATGAGGCGCGCGTCGAAGGCTTTCTCGACGGGCTGGCGGACGGGCTTGCCGCCCTTCCCGAGGCGACGCGCGCCGGCGTCGGCGCGAACGGCGCGCCGCTCCGCCTCAAAGCTGCCCGTTCGCTGACCGAGGCGGAGAAGAAAGCTTGCCGGACGCGGCTCGGAAAGGCGCTGGGGCGTCCCATCGAAATCCAGGTTGAAGCCGATCCGAACCTCATCGCCGGGCTTGAAATCGAAACGCCCCACGCGGTCGTCCGCAATAGCTTCCGGGCCGATCTCGACCGCATTGCCGCAGAGTTGTCGCGCCATGACCAACCCGGAAAGTAGCGCAGCCGAATGGCTGAAGCGCAGCCGCGAGGCCGTGGCGCGCACCGCGCTCGCGCCGGAGGCCGAGGCTGTCGGCCGCGTCGAGCAGATCGCCGACGGCATCGCGCGCGTCTCCGGGTTGCCGGATGTCCGGCTCGGCGAGCTCCTGCGTTTCGAGGGCGACCGCCTCGGTTTCGCGCTGACGCTGGACGCGGAAGACATCGGGGCGGTGCTGCTCGATGATCTGGAGGCGATCGAGGCTGGCTCGCGCGTCCTAGGCACCGGCGAGGTCATCCGAGTGCCGGTCGGCGAAGGGCTGCTCGGACGGGTCGTCGATCCGCTAGGCCGGCCACTCGACCGCGACGAGCCGATAGCAGCCGAAGCGCATCAGCCGGTCGAGCGCACGGCCCCCGCCATCATCGAGCGCGACTTGGTCTCCGAGCCCGTCGAGACCGGTATCCTGGTCGTCGATACGCTGTTCTCGCTCGGGCGCGGCCAGCGCGAGCTGATCATCGGCGACCGCGCCACCGGCAAGACCTCGATCGCCGTCGATACCATCATCAATCAAAAGCAGTCGGACATCATCTGCGTCTATGTCGCGGTCGGACAGCGGGCGACCGCCGTGGAGCGTGTGGTCGAGGCAGTCAAGCAGCACGGCGCGCCGGAGCGTTGCATTTTCGTCGTTGCCTCGGCGGCCGCCTCGCCGGGGCTGCAATGGATCGCGCCCTTTGCCGGATTCACCATCGCAGAATATTTCCGCGACAAGGGCGGCCATGCGCTGATCGTCATCGACGACCTGACCAAGCACGCGGCCACGCACCGTGAACTGGCGCTGCTGACCCGGGAATCGCCGGGGCGCGAGGCTTATCCCGGCGATATTTTCTACGTCCATGCGCGGATGCTGGAGCGCGCCGCCAAGCTTGCGCCCGAGCTCGGCGGCGGCTCACTCACCGCTTTGCCGGTCGCCGAAACCGACGCCGGCAATCTGTCGGCCTACATCCCCACCAATCTGATCTCCATCACCGATGGCCAGATCGTGCTGGACGCCCGCCTTTTCGCCGCCAATCAGCGTCCGGCGGTCGATGTCGGCCTGAGCGTCAGCCGCGTCGGCGGCAAGGCGCAGAAACCGGCGCTGCGGAAAGTCTCGGGCCGCATCCGCCTCGACTATTCGCAGTTCCTCGAGCTGGAGATGTTCACGCGCTTCGGCGGCATCTCCGATACGCGCGTCAAGGCACAGATCACGCGCGGCGAGCGCATCCGTGCGCTGCTCACCCAGCCGCGTTTCGCCAATCTGCGTTTCGTCGATCAGGTGGCGCTGCTGGCCGCGCTCGGCGAGGGTGTGCTCGACGATCTGCCCACCGCGATCATTCCCACATTGCGCGCGCGGCTTGCGGCCTATCTCGACACCAATGCCCGCGAGGCGGTCGAGGCGCTCAGAAAGAGCGGCGATCTCGACGATGCCGTCCGCGCCCGCCTTGTCGCGGCCGTGCGCGAGCTTGCCGCCGATATCGCCGCCTCAAGCGGAGCTGCGGAAGCCGGATCATGACGGAACGGCTCAGCGACGTCGAAGCGCGCATCGGCACCGTGCATCAGCTTGCGGCGGTGGTCACCGCCATGCGCGGCATCGCCGCCGCCCGCTCGCGGGAGGCGCGGGCGCAGGTCGATGGCATCCGCCGCTATGCAGCCACCATCGCTGGCGCCATCGGCGACGCCCTCGCGTTTCTGCCGGAAGCCGAACGCCCCACTGCCACGCACCACACCATAGGCGCTCATGCCGTGATCGCCATCTGTGCCGAGCAGGGTTTCGCCGGCGTTTTCAGCGACAAGGTGCTCGACGCCGCTGAGCGCGTCGCCAAGGCGAACGGCCGCCACGGGACGGAGCTTCTGCTCATCGGCGACCGCGGGCTGATGATCGCCGCCGAACGCGGCCTCACGGTCGACTGGTCGGCGCCGATGATCGCCCACGCTGGGCAGATGGCGGCGCTGGCGAACCGGATCGTCGATGCGCTCTATGAAAGGCTCGACGCCGGCAAGGTCGCACGCGTGACCGTCGTCCACGCGGTGCCGGGTGCCTCTGCGACGCTGCAGATCGTCGAAAAGCAGCTCGTCCCCTTCGACTTCAACCGCTTTCCGCTGTCGCCGACAGCCGTCGCGCCGCTCCTGACCCTCCCTCCGCCGGTGCTGCTGGCGCGGCTCGTCGAGGAATACATCTTCGCCGAGCTTTGCGAGGCCGTAATGCTCTCCTTCGCCGCCGAGAACGAGGCGCGGATGCGGGCGATGATCGCTGCACAGACCAATGTCGCGAACACGCTCGACAGCCTCGTCGCCCGCTCGCGCCAGCTCCGGCAGGAAGAGATCACCAACGAGATCATCGAGCTTGCGGGTGGCGCGGAGGCAAACCGGACACAGAATCGCTAAATATTTGTGGGTAAAAGCTTTTCCTCCACGCAAAGGCCGTATTCCCGGCGCGAAATTGCTAAAATCGGAGCGGAACATATTGCCGGTTGCGGAGTTAAAGCCCACTCGGGGCGCGTCATGATTCTCAAGGCGCGCCGCCGAGGAGGCTGAGCGGAGTCCAATTCGGACCGATTGTCCTTGCTGCCCGAAGCCATATATACCAGCTATCCCAGCGGCGGGAGCGAACATGAGCCAAAAGACCATTTTCCATTATGCCCTCCGCTCAACCTCTTCGCATCCGGGCGAGCCCGAACTGAAGCGGATTGCCGTGCTGGCAGGAGCTGCCGTCGAATACCGGCCGATTGACGTTCACAAGGTCTTCGTCGACCGCAGCGCCACCGAGCCGCACCGGCATCCTGATGAGGACGCCGAGCACCCCGCCGAACCCGCCAAACGCCGCGCATGAATGTGCCGATCGTGATCGTTGGCGCCGGCCAGGCGGGCATCCGCGCGGCCGAGACGCTGCGCCAACTTGGCTGCGACGACCCGATCCTGATGTTCGGCGACGAACCCTATCCGCCCTATCAGCGCCCGCCGCTTTCGAAGAAATATCTGCTCGGCGAGATGTCGGAGGAGCAGCTTCATCTGCATGGCGACAGCTTCTTCGAGCATCACCGCGTCGAGCTGGTCGAAGGCGCGCGCGTGACGACGATCGACCCGCGCGAGCGGCGCGTCCTCGTCGAGGGCATGACCGCGCCGGTCGCCTATTCCAAGCTGCTAATCGCGACGGGATGCCATGCGCGGCCTCTGCCCGTACCGGGCGTGGACAGCGCGGGCCTCGAAACGCTGCGCACGATCGACGATGTCATCCGGCTGCGCGAGAAGCTCCCCGGCATCGAGCACATTGCCATCATCGGCGGCGGCTATATCGGCCTGGAGGTCGCCGCCGTGCTGCGGATGCTGGGCAAATCCGTGACGTTGCTCGAAGCCCAGCATTGTCTCCTCAATCGCGTCACCTGCCAGCCGGTCTCGGAGTTCTTCTATCGGCTGCATGAGGAGCGCGGCGTCGATATCCGGCTGAATGCGAAGGCGACTCGAATTCTTAAGGACGACAGCCGAACAACCGTCGAACTCGCCGACGGCGGGACGATCAGCGCCGACCTCGTGCTGGTCGCCATCGGCGCAGCGCCCGCCGACGCGCTCGCCCGCGAGGCCGGGCTCGCCTGTCGCGACGGCATTCTGGTCGATGAGCATTGCCGCGCGGCGACGGATATTTACGCCGCCGGCGACTGCACGCGCTTTCCTTCCGCGCGCTACGGCCAGCAGATTCGGCTGGAGAGCGTGCAGAACGCCAATGATCAGGGCCGCGCCGCCGCGCACGCCATGCTCGGCGAGAGCGCGCCGTATGATCCCGTTCCCTGGTTCTGGTCGGACCAGTACGAAATCAAGTTGCAAATTGCCGGGCTCGGCGAGGGCTACGACCGCATAGAAACGGAAGGCGACCTGCACGGGGAGGCATTTGCCGTCTCCTATTTCAAAGACGGGCGCCTGATCGCGGTCGACGCGGTCAATATGGGGCGCGCCCATATGCTGGCACGGCGCGCGCTTGCATCGGACGCCGGAATGGTGAATTCTGGCCGCGCGCGGTCATGAGAGGCCCCGCAGATTGCGACCAGAAAGCGCGGTTGAAATCTGCCGCCTCCGGACGACATCGAGTCCGGGTTGCCGCGATCATCGAGCGTTTCCGCATGTTCACGTCCTGACATTCGAGGCTTCGAATGGCGCGCCATCATCACATTTTCGAGCAGATCATCCATAAAGCCGACGACGCCGAGCCGATCGAGACTGCGGTGGTCTATCCCTTAAGCGACGTGGCGCTCGCGGGCGCTGTCGAGGCCGCGGAAGCGCGGCTCATCGTGCCGATCCTCGTCGGGCCGGAGAAGGACATCCGGGCCGAGGCCAAGGCGGCCAATATCGATCTTGGAGCTTACCAGATCGTCGATGTCCAGGATGACGCCCAGGCGGCGGCAACGGGCGTGGCGCTCTGCCGGTCTGGCAAGGCTCACGCGCTAATGAAGGGAAGTCTTCACACGGACGTTCTGATGCACGCAGTCATGGAGGACACGATCGGCCTGCGGACCACGAAGCGCGTCAGCCATGTCTTCGTGCTCGACGTGCCGACCTATCCGCGCATGCTGCTGCTCACCGACGCTGCTATCAACATCTACCCCAAGCTCGAGGACAAGGCCCATATCGTCCAGAACGCCATCGATCTGGGACGCGTGCTCGGTATCGAGACGCCGAAGGTCGCCATCCTGTCCGCCGTCGAGACGGTGACGCCGAAGATCCTCTCGACCATCGACGCCGCCGCGCTTTGCAAGATGGCCGACCGCGGTCAGATCACCGGCGGCGTCCTCGACGGCCCCCTCGGTTTCGACAATGCCGTCAGCCTCATGGCGGCGGAGATCAAGCATATCCATTCGCCGGTCGCCGGACAGGCGGACATTCTCGTCGTTCCCGATCTGGAAGCCGGCAACATGCTGGCGAAGCAGCTCGAATATCTGGCCGATGCCGAGACGGCCGGGATCGTGCTCGGCGCGCGCGTGCCGATCATCCTGACGAGCCGGGCCGACAGCGCCAAGAGCCGTCTCGCCTCCTGCGCCGTCGGCGCCCTGCTCGCCCATGCCCGCCGCAAGCGCGAGGCGGACGCTCCGGCCGTGCCGGTTTGAGGCGGCGGATGAGCGAACAAGCGACCATCCTCGTCATCAATGCCGGGTCTTCCAGCATCAAATTCGCTGTCTATGACCCCGGGCTGGCTCCGAAGCTGCACGGCGAGTTGGAAGGCATCGGCACCGCGCCGCGCCTCACCGCGGCGGGGGCGGAGGGCAAGGCACTCATCGATCGCACCTGGAGCACCCACGAAGTCGCCGGCGCGCATGATCTCATCGCGCAGCTCATGCAATGGCTGGAGAGCCATCTCGGCGAGGGAATGCTTGCCGCCGTCGGTCACCGCGTCGCCATCGGCGGTCTGGAGCATTCCGGCCCGGTGCTGATCACGCCCGCTATCCTCGACAAGCTGCGCGCGCTCGTTCCCCTCGCGCCGCTGCACCAGCCGCGCAATCTGGAGCCGATCGAGGCGCTCCAGCGCACCCATCCGCATTTGCCGCAGGTCGCTTGTTTCGATACCGCCTTTCATCGCACCCTGCCGCGCGTCGCCGAGCTTTACGGCCTTCCCCGCGAATTGAGCGAGGCCGGCGCCCGCCGCTACGGCTTTCACGGCCTCTCCTACGAATATATTGCCGGCCGGCTGCCCGGCCTCGACCCGAAAGCGGCCACCGGGAGAACCGTCGTCGCGCATCTCGGCAGCGGCGCCAGCATGTGTGCGCTGCTCGCCGGGAAAAGCGTCGCCACCACCATGGGCTTCAGCCCGTTGAGCGGCCTGGTCATGGGCACGCGCCCCGGCGATCTCGATCCCGGCCTGATGATCTGGCTGATCCGCGAGCGCGGCATGAGCGTCGACGATGCCGAGCAGATGCTTTATCGCGACTGCGGCCTCAAAGGCGTCTCTGGCCTCAGCAGCGATATGCGCGACCTGCTCGCCAGCGACGATCCGCATGCCAAAGAGGCCATCGATCTGTTCGTCTACAAGATCGCGACCGAAATCGGCGCGCTTTGCGCGGCGCTCGGCGGCCTCGAGGCGCTGATCTTCACCGCCGGCATCGGCGAACATGCGCCCGCGATCCGCAAGGCAGTCTGCGAGCGCTCAAGCTGGCTCGGCATTCGCGTCGACGAGACCGCAAACGAGAAAGGCGCACCGCGCATCAGCGCTGCGGACAGCGCCGTCTCGGTCTGGGTAGTGCCAACCAATGAAGAGCTGATGGTCGCAACGCATACGGCGCGCCTAGCGCTCGGTGGCCATCGGCGTGAAAGCGAGGATTGAGATATGGCGAAAGACGATGGGACCACGCCGCGGATGGAGCACAGCGTTCCTTATTTCTGGCCGCTTGCCGCCGCCATCGAGATGGGCGAGGAAGGCCTACAGCGCTTCCAGGAGAACCTGCACTATCTCGCCGAAGCCGGACGGATCGAACGGCCGCCACTGCCGGGCTGGGTGACGCCGAACCGGATTCTTCTCGACCTAGACACCATGGAGCTCAGGGATTTCTCCGGCGATGCGGCGCCCGCGGACGCGGTGCCGGTCCTTGTCGATGCGCCCTATGCCGGTCACAGCTCCACGATCGCCGATTACGCCGAGGGCCAGAGCCTCGTCGCCACGCTCCTTGCCTCCGGGCTGAAGCGCGTGCTGGCGACGGACTGGAAGAGCGCGAGCCCCGAGATGCGCGATTTCGACATCGACAAATATCTCGCCGAGATCAATGTCGCGGTGGACGACCTCGGCGGCAAGGTGACGCTTGTCGGCCTCTGCCAGGGCGGCTGGATGTCGGCCATGTATGCCTGCCGCTTTCCCGACAAGGTCGCGGCGCTGGTGCTGGCCGGCGCGCCGATCGACACCGATGCCGGCAACGGCCCGATCAAGAAGATGGCGCATGAGCTGCCGCTCAGCTTCTATGAGGACATGGTTGCGGCGGGCGACGGCCGGATGCTTGGCCAATACATGCTTGCCGGCTGGAAGAATATGCATCCGGGCGAGCAATATTTCGGCAAATTCCTCGACCTCTATGAGCACATCGAGGACAAGAGCTACATCAAGCGCACGGAGGGCTTCGAGCGCTGGTATGAAAATCCGATCGATCTGCCGGGGCGGTACTATCTGCAGGCGATCCAGCTTCTGTTCAAGGAGAACCGCTTCGCCAAGGGCGAATTCGTCGGGCTCGGGCGCAAGCTGTCGCTGAAGGATGTCACCGCGCCGACCTATCTGCTCGCCGGCGAAGCCGACGACATCACGACCAGAGAACAGGTCTTCGCCGCCGAAAACCTGCTCGGCACGCCGAAAGACAGGATCAGGAAAACGCTCGTCCCCGGCGGCCATATCGGCCTGTTCATGGGCTCGCGCACCTTGAAGGATTGCTGGCCGAAAATCGCCGAATGGATCACCGCCAATAGCGCCGCTTAGCTGGCACGTCAGTCAGTCGAATGTTGTAATCGAAAGCTATCCTCCCCGGCGTCGTCCCGGACGGCCGACAGGCCGAGCCGGGACCCATTGGAGCGGCGGGCTTTTAATCGCAATCGGAAGCGCCGCTCTAGTGTGGCGTCTCGCAATTGCCTTCCAATTTCGCGGCAGCCTCGATAAGGCAATTGCGAGACTAAAGCCACACTAGAAACCATGAGTCTTCTAGTGTCCCGTCTCCGAATTGCCCCCCGATTTGCCGCAAGCACTAAGGGCAATTCGGAGACAAAGGGACACTAGCTGTTTGTTTTGGCATCGGATTTGTCCGAAAACCGCTTCGCACTTTTCGGTCCGATGCTCTAAGCCGGTGCGGCCTGAGAGATCGGCGGCATGTGAGCGCCCCGGCCTTCGAGCAGGCTGAGCACCTGCCGCATATTCGAGCGGCTGACCGGCACCGAGACCTCGCCTCTCGCGTTGAGCAGCAGCAGGCCGCCGTCGCCCTGCCGGCGGAAGCCGAGCACATGCTCGTATTGACGAGATGGCTTCGATGCGAGCGCACGAATTGCGGCGCCGCCAGCAGCTTGGCGAGCACCGAGATCGACCTCTCGCAGAAGAACTCGTCGATCCTGCCGCTGTCCGACTTCAGCGAAATCCAGGAATAATGCCCGTCGGCGCGAACCGCCAGGATCGAGGCCGACGCTGGCCGGCGATGTGCAGGCCGTGCTCGCCCATGAGAAGGTGCTGTTCCAAAACCAGGAAGTCGTCTTCGTCATCGCCACCGACCGCTATATCGCCGCCGACGCGGTGGAGCTGATCGAGGTCGAATATGAGGAGCTGCCGCCGCTCGTCGATCCGTTCAAGTCGATGGAGCCGAACGCGCCGATCCTGCGCGAGGATATCAAGGACAAGGCCGACGGCGCGCATGGACCCCGCAAGCACTACAATCATATCTTCACCTGGGACGTCGGCGACAAGCCCGGCACAGACGCGGCTTTCGCCAGCGCGCCTGTCACCGTGAAGGAGCTGATCTCCTATCAGCGCTGCCATCCCTGCCCGATGGAGACCTGCGCCTCGGTCGCCTCGATGGACAAGGTGCGCGGCGAGCTGACGCTGTGGGGCACCTTCCAGGCGCCGCATGTGGTTCGCACCGTCGCCTCTCTGATCGCCGGCATCCCCGAGCACAAGATCCGTGTCATCTCGCCGGATATCGGCGGCGGCTTCGGCAATAAGGTCGGCGTCTATCCGGGCTATGTGATGAGCGTGGTCGGCTCGATCGTGCTCGGCGTGCCGGTGAAATGGGTCGAGGACCGCATCGAGAACCTGTCGGCAACGGCCTTCGCTCGCGACTACCATATGACCGGCGAGCTGGCCGCGACAGCCGACGGCAGAATCACCGCGCTGCGCGCCCATGTGCTCGCCGATCATGGCGCTTTCGACGCCTGCGCCGATCCGACCAAATATCCGGCCGGCCTGTTCCACATCTGCACCGGCTCCTATGACATCCCCGTCGCGCATGTCGAGGTCGACGGCGTCTACACCAACAAGGCGCCGGGCGGCGTCGCCTATCGCTGCTCGTTCCGCGTCACCGAGGCCGCCTATATGATCGAGCGGCTGGTCGACCTCCTGGCGCAGAAGCTGAACATCGACCCGGCCGAGATCCGGATGCGGAATTTCATCAAGCAGTTCCCCTACAATTCCGCGCTCGGCTGGGAATATGACAGCGGCAACTACCCCGCCGCCATGCAGCAGGCGCTGAATGCCGTCGCCTATGGCGCCCTGCGCGCCGAGCAGGCGCAGACCCTTGCCGACTTCAAGGCCGGCAAGACCCACAAGCTGATGGGGATAGGCGTCTCCTTCTTCACCGAGATCGTCGGCGCCGGGCCGTCGAAGAATTGCGATATTCTCGGCATCGGCATGTTCGACTCATGCGAAATCCGCGTGCATCCGACCGGCTCGGCCATCGCCCGGCTCGGCACCAAGAGTCAGGGCCAGGGCCACGAGACCACCTATGCGCAGATCCTCTCCACCGAGACCGGCATCCCGGCGGAGATGATCAGCATCGAGGAGGGCGACACCGACACCGCGCCTTACGGTCTCGGCACTTACGGCTCGCGCTCGACACCGGTTGCCGGCGCCGCCTGTGCGCGGGCGGGGCGCAAGATCCGGCAGAAGGCGCAGATGATCGCGGCGCATCTCCTCGAAGTCCATCATGACGATCTCGAATGGGACGTGGACGGATTTCAGGTCAAGGGCCTGCCGGAGAAGCGCAAGTCGATGAAGGAACTGTGCTGGGCGGCCTACAACAACGTGCCGCCGGGCATGGAGATGGGCCTGGAGGCGGTCGATTATTACGACCCGCCGAATTTCACCTATCCCTTCGGAGCCTATATCTGCGTCGCCGACATCGACATCGACACCGGCGAGACCAAGATCCGCCGTTTCTATGCCCTCGACGATTGCGGCACGCGCATTAATCCGATGATCATCGAGGGCCAGGTGCATGGCGGGCTGACCGAAGCTTTCGGCATCGCCATGGGGCAGATCATCGACTATGACGAGATCGGCAATGTCCGCAATGCCAGCTTCATGGATTATTTCCTTCCCACGGCGGTCGAGACGCCCGTCTGGGAGACCGGCTACACGGAAACACCGAGTCCGCATCATCCGATCGGGGCGAAAGGTGTCGGCGAGAGCCCGAATGTCGGCGGCGTGCCCGCCTTCTCCAATGCGGTGAACGACGCCTTCGCCAAGCTTGGCGGCGTGCATCTGCAAATGCCGCATACGGCACCGCGTGTCTGGGCCTACGCCAAGAGGCTGGGCTTGGTTGCCTAGGGGCCAGGCGCGTAAACTCCTCCGGTCCTTGTGCGCCAATACGGGACCGGAGGAGCGTGCGGACATGGCCCTTGACGCAGGTCGTCCTAGATGAAAACACCGCCCGAAATCCAGGCTGCGCTCGAACGCGTCGGCTATATTGCCGATAGCGGCCTCGCGACCGCGCTCGCCATGATGCGGCTCCTCGGACGTCCGTTGCTCGTCGAGGGCGAGGCCGGCGTCGGCAAGACCGAGCTCGCCAAGGCGCTCGCCAAGGCCGGCGGGCAGCGGCTGATCCGGCTGCAATGCTATGAAGGGCTCGACGCCTCCAGCGCCGTCTATGAATGGAATTATCAGCGCCAGATTCTGGCGATCCGTGTGCTCGAAGGCGAGGCGGCGAGCACGGATGATAAGGAAAGCCACATCTTCTCCGAGAGCTTCCTGCTGAAGCGGCCATTGCTTGAGGCAATCACGCAAGCGGAGCCGCCCGTGCTGCTGATCGACGAGATCGACCGGGCGGACGAGGAATTCGAAGCCTATCTGCTCGAAGTGCTATCGGACTACCAGATCACCATTCCCGAATTCGGCACCATCGAGGCGACCAGCATTCCGCAAGTCGTTCTCACCTCCAACGCCACGCGCGAGCTGTCGAGCGCGCTGCGCCGGCGCTGCCTCTATCACTATGTCGAGTTTCCCGACGCCGCGACCGAGCTGCGCATCATCCAGGCGCGCTTTCCGGGCATCTCGTCGGCGCTCGCCGGGCAGATCGTCCGCTTCGTGCAGCGGCTTCGCGCCGAGGATCTGCGCAGGAAGCCGGGCATCGCCGAGACGCTCGACTGGGTCGCCGCACTCATTGGGCTCGATATTTCGGGGCTACAGGACGATCCGGAGATGGTGCATCAGTCGCTGCTCTGCCTGCTCAAGACGCGCGATGATCGCGATGCGATTCCTCTGGAAGTCTTCGAGCGGCTCGCGGGAACGGCGGCATGAAAGAAAGATCAGCTATGAAAACGCCTCATCAGGCATCGCAGGATTCGTTCTCCCACCGGAGACTTCCGCCGAGGTGCGTTTGGCGGCTACCCTCACCGTTCATCCGGACGTCGCCCCGGCCGTCAGAGCCGGGGCCTATTGACTTCGCCACGAAGCATGAGCTTGCGGATAGGTGGATTGGGTCCCGGCCCGGCCTTCGGCCGTCCGGGACGACACCCGCGGAGCCTCCTCTTGGGAGAGCGGTATGAGCCAAAGCGTCGCTCCCCTCCTGGAAGCGCAGATGACCAGCTTTGCCCGGCTGCTGCACGACAACGCCTTCCCGGTCGGCGTGCCCGAGATCGCCGATGCACTGGCCGCACTCGGCACGATCGATGCGACCGATATCCGTCAGGTCCGGCATACGCTGCGCACCCTGTTCGCCTCGACCAGGCGCGACTGGCGGCGGTTCGATGAGATTTTCGACGCCTTCTGGCTCGGGCTGGCCCGCAAGCGCCGCTCGGTGGTGAGGCAAAGCGGCGTCGCAAGCGCGGGCCAAGCCATGCATGAGCGCGGCTCCGGCCGTAGCCGGGGCGGCACGCTCGCCAATTATTTCGACTGGGGCGGTACCGCCAACGACAGCCAGGCCGTCCTGGGTGAGGGGCGGTCCGCCGGCGCCTTGTCTATTGAAAATCTCGCCAAGGCCGACTTCCGCCAGGTCACCGACCCGGAGCAACTCGAACGCCTGCATGCTCTCGCCGAAGCTTGGGCGGCGCGCATCCGTTACCGCCTCTCGCGGCGGCGCCGGATCGCAACGCGCGGCACTCGCCCGGTGCTGCGCCGCACCTTCCAGCGCTCGGTCTCGACCGGCGGCATGCCGCTGAGGCTTTATCGCAGCCGCCGCAAGCCGAAGCCGTTCCGCATCGTCATCTTCGTCGACGTCTCCGGCTCGATGGACCTCTATTCGCTGTTCTTCACCCGCTTCGTCCACGCTGTCACCGCGCATTTCGCCAAGACCGAGGCCTTTATCTTCCACACTCAGCTCGTGCAGATCACCTCGACGCTCAAGACCGCCGATCCGATGAAGCTGATGGAGAAGATGGCGCTGATCAGCCAGGGCTGGTCCGGCGGCACGCGCATCGGGGAATTGCTCGCCGCCTTCAACGACCGCCATGCGAGCGCGGCCCTCGGCTCGCGAAGCCTTGCCATCATCGTCAGCGACGGCTTCGACACCGGCCCCGCCGAGCAGCTTGCCGCCGAGCTGGCGCGCCTCAAGCGCCGCACCAAACGCCTCGTCTGGCTGAACCCGCTGCTCGGCCGCGCCTCCTACAAGCCGCGCGCCGCGGCGATGGCGGCCGCCCTGCCCCATATCGATCTGTTCGCGCCGGCGCATAATCTCGAAAGCCTTGCCGCTCTCGAAGACGAGTTGGCGCGGCTTTGACATGAGTGAATAGCCATGGCCACCGATCCGAACGACATCGTCGAGCTATACTGCCGCAACTGGGATGGCCGGACGCCCCACGCACGCGCCACCATCGTGCACACCGAAGGCGCAACCGCGGCGAAGGCCGGCGCCAAAGCGGTGGTGACAGCCGAAGGCGAGCTGGTCGGCTGGATCGGCGGCGGCTGCATCCGCGGCGCCGTCCTGCGCGCCGCGCGCCAGGCCATGGACGCCGCCGCTCCGAAGCTGATCCGCGTGCGCCCGAAGGAGCAGATCACCGCCCCGCGGGACCCGGACGGCATCGACATTCACCCCAGCGGCTGCCCGAGCAAAGGCCGGGCGGAGATTTTCATTGAGCCGGTCATGCC
Source organism: uncultured Alphaproteobacteria bacterium (assembly GCA_963798805.1). Classification (GTDB taxonomy): domain Bacteria; phylum Pseudomonadota; class Alphaproteobacteria; order Rhizobiales; family Rhodomicrobiaceae; genus CAVZCK01. Next base: position 619,543 of record CAWCVC010000002.1, on the reverse strand, counting down.
GAAACCGCCCCTTGTTATCATCGGCGCCAGCCAGGTGGCACGCGCCCTTGCCGATCTCGCCGCCAGCATCAGTGTCGAGCTGATCCCAATGGATGGCGGCGCAAAAGCGATGCCGCTTGCCGAGTTGCAGAGGCGGCGCGGCCTCGAGCGCGGCTTCGTCGTCGTCGCCACGCAAGGCTCCGGCGACCTTGCAGCGCTGAAGGCAGCCCTGGCGACCGACGCGCCTTATGTCGCCTTCATCGCCAGTAAGGCGAAGGCGAAGGCTCTGCGCGACCGGCTCGCCGCCGACGGCATGCCTAAGGAAGCGCTTGCCCACCTGCACGCGCCGGCCGGCCTCAGGATCGGCGCCAAGACTCCATCGGAGATCGCCGTCGCCATCCTTGCCGAAATCATCAGCATCCGCCGCGCCACCCCGCAAGGCAGCTCGTGACGCCGCCCGCTCAGACGGGCAAGTCACAAATCCTCCCTCCCCCGTGAGGCTTGCAAATTCTGCCTCATCACGAGAGCATGATGGCTCAACAAGAAGAACGACAAGAACTGGAGTGAGACGCCATGTGTCAGATCTTCGCCGGACAACCGCCGTCCAATTATGAATCCGAGAAGCGCTCGGTCCGCCTGGGCGGCTATTCGACCAGCATTCAGCTTGAGAAGATTTTCTGGCAGATCCTCGACGAGATCGCCGCGCGGGAGAATCTGAGCCTCGCGAAATTCATCGGCAAACTGCATGACGAGGTGATCGCCGCCCATGGCGAGGCGCGCAATTTCGCCTCGCTGCTGCGCTGCTGCCTGATCTATCTCGACCGGCAGCACCCGCAGGAAAGCCGCCGCTTCGGCATTCCGAGCGGCGCGCCGATGCTGACGGCAGCGGAATAAGCAGCCGAGGCAAAGCGCTGACGTAGCAGGGGACTACCACCACGGCGCGCGTCATTGGCCTATCCTGAGGCAATGATCGGGCAATTTCTGTTTGCGACGGCGCGAGGCTTGCCTCTCTTCGCCGCCGCCATGCTGCTGGCCGGCCTGGCCTCGGGGCCGAGCCGGGCGCAGGAGACGCCCGAAGCCCAGTTCAAGAAAAGCTGCGGCACCTGCCACGCCGCCGAAAAAGGCGCGCTTCCACGCCAGGGACCCAGTCTCTGGGGCGTCTATGGCCGCCAATCCGGCAAGGCCGACGGCTTCCATTATTCCGACGCGCTCGCCGCGGCGCATCTGATCTGGAACGAGGAAAATCTCGACCGCTGGATCGCAATGCCAAGAAGGTCGTGCCCGGCACCGTGATGATGTACCGGCAAGCGGATCCGGAAAGGCGCAAGCTGGTCATCAGCTATCTCAAGACCTTGGGCGCGTCCGGCCAGGGGCAGCCTCAAGGAAGCCCGGCGGCATCCAAATAGCGAAGGAGACGAGCCGATGGCGAAAGCCATTCACATGATGATCCGGGTGCTCGACGAGCAGCGCTCTGTCGATTTCTACGCCCGAGCTTTCGATCTCGCCATCGCCGACCGCTTCGTCTTCGACGGCTTCACGCTGATCTATCTGCGGAGCGCCGAAGCCGATTTCGAGGTCGAGTTGACCGTCAATCACGGCCGCACCGAGCCCTACACCCACGGCACCGGCTATGGGCACATCGCCTTCGCCGTCGACAATATCGAGGCCCAGCACGCCCGGATGAAGGCGGGCGACTTGGGTCCGGGCGAGATCAAGGAATTCCACCGCGACGGCGCGCTGATGGCCAAGTTCTTCTTCGTGCAGGACCCCGACGGCTACAAGGTCGAGGTGCTTCAAAAACATGGCCGGTACCGCTGAGCTAGTGTCCCGTCTCCGGATTGCCTTCGCATTTGCCACAAGCTCTTCAAGGCAATTCGGAGACAAAGGGACACTAGCAAACTCAAGGTTTCTAGTGTGGCTTATGTCTCGCAATTGCCTTATTGAGGCCGCCGCAAGGGTGGAAGGCCATTGCGAGACGCCACACTAGCGGACCGCTCAAATCGGGGCGGCCGGTTCCGCCGGGCCCGCCCTATTGATAGGGAGGAATGAAAATGCGGGTTGTCGACAAAAGAACGAAACTCTCCCGCCGCACCTTCTTGAAGGGGAGCGGCGCGGCCACCGTCGGCCTCGTCGCGCTCTCGGTCGGCGTCGGCATGATCGCCAGCCCCGACGGCGCTTGGGCGATGCCGGTGAAAAACCTCAAGCCTGAGACCATGCAGACGCTGATCCAGATGGCGCGGGACATCTATCCGCACGACCATCTGGGCGACAAATATTACGCCCTCGCCGTCGCCTCCTATGACGACAAGGCCGGCTCCGATGCCGCCGTCAAGGCGATGATCGAGGAGGGCATCGCCTCGCTCGACGCCATGGCCGAGGCCCAGCACGGCGGCCGCTACGTCACCGTCGGCTGGGAGGACGACCGCGTCGCCATCCTGAAGCAGATCGAAAAAGGCAAGTTCTTGCAGACCATCCGCGCCGGCCTCGTCACCGGCATCTACAACAACCCCGATGTCTGGCCGAAATTCGGTTACGAGGGCGCCTCCGCCGACAAGGGCGGCTACATCCACCGCGGCTTCGACGACATCGACTGGGTCTGAACGCCCCTGCTCTCCGGAGGACACGAAAATGGCAGCTCCTTACGATTTGAATGACGACAAGGTCGTCGTGATTGTCGGCTCGGGCGCGGGCGGCGGAACGCTCGGCAACGAACTGGCGCAGAAAGGCATCGACGTGGTCATCCTCGAAGCCGGCGCGCGCACCGAGATCGAGGATTTCGAGAACAACGAATGGAACATGTTCTCGAAAATCTCCTGGCTGGACCCGCGCACCACATCCGGCAGCTGGCGCGTGCACCGCGACTTTCCGGGCCTGCCGGCCTGGATCGTCAAGGCGGTCGGCGGCTCGACCGTGCACTGGGCCGGCGCCTCGCTGCGCCTGCAAGAGCATGAGTTCAAGGCGCGCACCACCTATGGCGACGTTCCCGGCGCCAGTCTGCTCGACTGGCCGATCACGCTGAAGGAAATGGAGCCCTATTACGCCAAGGCCGAGGACAAGATGGGCGTGACGCGCACCAACGGCATTCCGGGCCTCCCCGGCAACAACAATTTCAAGGTGATGAAAGCCGGCGCCGACAAGGTCGGCTACAAGATCTGCCATACCGGACGCATGGCCATCAATTCGCAGCCGCGCGACGGCCGCGGCTCCTGCCAGCAGATCGGCTTCTGCTTCCAGGGCTGCAAGTCGGGCGCCAAATGGTCGACGCTCTATACCGAGATCCCCAAGGGCGAGGACACCGGCAAGCTGGAGGTGCGGCCGAACAGCCAAGTGCTGAAGATCGAGCATGACGCCAAGGGCAAGGTCACCGGCGTCGTCTATGCCGACAAGGACGGCAAAGAGCAGCGGCAGAAGGCGCGCGCCGTCTGCGTCGCCGGCAACTCGATCGAGTCGCCGCGCCTGTTGCTCAACTCGGCCTCCTCGATGTTCCCGGACGGGCTGGCCAATTCCTCCGGTCAGGTCGGCAAGAACTACATGCGGCACATGACCGGCTCCGTCTATGGCATCTTCGAGAACCCGGTGCATATGTATCGCGGCACCACCATGGCCGGCATCATTCAGGACGAGGCCGAGAACAATCCCAAACGCGGCTTTGTCGGCGGCTATGAGTTCGAGACCCTGTCGCTCGGCCTGCCGTTCATGGCGGCGTTCCTCGATCCGGGCGCCTGGGGCCGCTCCTTCACCTCGGCGATGGACCGCTACGACCATATGGCCGGCATGTGGATCGTCGGCGAGGACATGCCGAGCGAGGCGAACGCCATCACCCTGCATCCGACGCAGAAGGACAAATACGGTCTGCCGATCCCGAATGTGAATTTCGACGATCACCCCAACGACATCGCCATGCGCAGCCATGCCTATAAGCAGGGCAGCGCGGTTTACGACGCGGTCGGCGCGGTGCGGACCTTTCCGACCCCGCCCTATCCGTCGACGCATAATCTCGGCACCAACCGGATGAGCGAGAAGCCGCGCGACGGCGTCGTCAACAAGCACGGCCAGACGCACGACATCGCCAATCTGTTCGTCTCCGACGGCAGCCAGTTCACCACCGGGGGCGCCGAGAATCCGACGCTGACCATCGTCACCCTGGCGATCCGGCAGGCTGATTACATCGCCGGTGAGATGAAGAAGGGCGCGATTTAAGGCACGAGCAAAGGCGGGCGGGCAGCTTCGATATTGCCCGCCCACGCTGATCGAGCTGTTTACGAACCACGGCGCAGTGTTCACCCCGACCTTCTTCCCCCGAAAGCCGCCATATTGTGGCTTTCCCGCTGCTGTGCATATTCGCTCATAACGGGTAAGATCGCGCCCATATGATTTTCGCAATCGTTTGTTTAAGCCATTACGTGGAAGCGGCGGTCGGTGGGCGAACCCCTCAAAATTCTTGTGACCTATCTGGGGCTTGGTGCGTTCCCCCTGCTTGTCGTCCTCGTCGCTTACGCACGCTCCCGCTACTATCAGGACACGCTGAAGGGCAGCGAGGGGCTTGCCGCTGTCCAGGAACGGCTCGCCCGGCACGGCGAATGGCGTGAGGTCTATTTCACCTATCTGCGTCAAAGCCTTGCCTGGGTGGACGGCAAGCTTGGGCCATCCTCCTGGAGCGCCGAAAGCTACGACCTCACCTTGCGGCTGGCCTGATCACCGGCCAGAACACCTCGGGCATCTCCCACCTGCTGCCGGAGGATGCGACCCGGTGGGCGCGCGTGGCAGCGGTCATCGGCATGTCGTTGTCAGCCGCCTCCTCCTACGCCTACCTGAACGCATCCGGATGGCGGCAGTGGGCATATCTAGCTGTCGCTGTCGCTGTCGCTGTCGCTCAGGAGATAATGCAGCGATTCGGCCGTCTTGGCCTGTTCTATCGACTCTATGTCACCTTGATGCTCTCGCTTTTGGCGACCCTTGCCCATTATGCCCAGCCTCTGAAACTCGATAATGAATACACGATCTTTCTCCTCGTCTTTCTTGCCCTGCTGCCGCTGATAAACTCAAGCTTCGACTGGCTGTCGCTGGCTGTAACGCGGGCGCTGCTCAGGCACGTGGCCGGCCACGGCGATCCCGCTTGGCACATCGCGATCAATCTCGTGCTCGGCCTCGTCCTTGGAGTGCTGCTGCTCGCCGCCCTGGCCATGAGCATCACTGCCGCGCTGCAAATGATGGACCGGCTCTCGCAAAGCGGCGGCGGACGGGAATTCTTCGATCTCGCGGGAACGCTGTATCGCGTGCACACCAACCCGGCCGATCCCGCCGTCTGGTGGGTCTATTTCACCCTGTTCTCGACGCTGCTGCCGACGCTCGCTCATGCCGCCATCGTCTCCGCCAGCTTCGTCACCTGGCGCCTGCCCGATAGCTGGAAGCGAAGCTGGCTGAGCCTCATCGACAATCACGACCTCAAGGAAAACTTTCCCGTGCTGCTCGGCTTGGCCTTGCGGCTGACCGCGCTCGATATTATTGGCGCCGGACTCGCCATCGCCGCCTTCGCCCTCATGGCTGTTTTGTGCATTTGGCTCTTGCCGGAACTCGGCTGGGGCCTGCTCTGGCTGTGCGAGAATGTGGCGCGGCTGCTCGGCGCAACCGTGATGACCGGCCCGGTCTTCTCGGCTTAAGGGTTCGCTTCCCTGCCCTCGCCGAATACTCTGCGTCGCCCCGGACGAGCGAAGCGAAGATCCGGGGTCACATTCGGAATCGCCTCACGGGACCCCGGACAATGCCTGCGGCATTTCCGGGGTGACGAAGATAGAGGATTGTTGCGTATTTGCTGGAGCGGCGTGGCTCAGCATAATCCGCCGGAATTTTTCATCGCCTCGGAAGCCGCGTCAGCGGCTGCCTGCCCCGGTCTGCGAACCCGGATCGGGACACGTGCCCGAGGGCTTGTCCGAGGCCGCATTCCATCCTGCACCAACGTTCATGTATTACGTCTACATCATGGCCGACCGGAAGGATGGTACGCTCTATACCGGCGTCACCAACGATCTCGGCGTTCGGATCGCTCAGCACCGCGAGGGGACCGGATCTCAGTTCGTCTGGCGCTACGGGCTGTTTCGGCTGGTCCATATCCAGCCTTTCGCGACCGCCCTCGAAGCGATTGCCCAGGAGAAGCGACTGAAGCGCTGGCAGCGCTCGTGGAAGGTGAAGCTCATCGAGCGCGATAATCCCGATTGGCGCGATCTGTACGAAGAGCTGCTCGCTTGAGTGTCGTGCTGCTACCGCAACAGCCCCGGACGTCATCCCGGATCCCGGCTCAAGGCCGGGACAGGCGCCCGAAGGGCTGTCCGGGATCCCGTGATGAGAGGCCGCATGTGACCCAGGATCCCGGCTCGGCGGCCGGGACAGGCAATGCCTCCGGCATTTCCGGGGTGACGGAAGAGCGTCAACACTCCATTCACCCTTCCAGCAATTCCCGCCCGCAGAGTTATCCCCGCCCTTCCCGTCGCCCCTATACTCGCGCCCGTCGCTTCTCCTGAAGAGGGACACGGGGCTCGAGACCGTCTCGCCACCGCTGGAGAAGGGATTGCGGCGCCTGGGAAGTCCGGGTGGGATGGCCAACTCGTGAGAAAGATAGGCTGACCACGCGGCGGGAGTAACGATCCCATACCCAGGGGCGCGGTACCGGCCCACCCGTTTGCTGGAATGCGCGGGTCAAAGGTGCCGTCTCGCGAGAGGCGCGATCCCGAAGGACGCTGCCCCGCACCCCGGCTCGATGAGCTCCGGTGCGCTGCCGGGTCGCATCGATCCGAACGCAGGCAACGCCCGAGTTCGGCAAAATCGATGCGCAAAAAAGTGCATCGATCCGAACGCAGGCAACGCCCGAGTTCGGCAAAATCGATGCGCAAAAAAGTGCATCGATCCGAACGCAGGCAACGCCCGAGTTCGGCAAAATCGATGCGCAAAAAAGTGCATCGATCCGAACGCAGGCAACGCCCGAGTTCGGTAAAATCGATGCGCAAAAGAGTGCATCCGTGCCGATGCCGGCGGAAGCCGAAATCCGGCATCGATGTACCCGGTGGAAATGGAGCGGCCTTCGTCCAGGGATCGACCCGGAAGATCGCCAGACGCGCCATGCTGGGTAAGAGGCGGACCGCACCACAATATCGCCGCGCGTGGGCAGCCGTCGGGCTGAACACTAACATACGGACCAGCCTTACGGCTGCCCGCGCCGTCCCTCGTGGGGGCGGGAATTTGGAGTGATGTGAGAGCCTCGCGGGCCAGCCCGGCGAGGGGATCGGTGTTGGGCGCGAGATCGCTGCACACTCCGCGTCGTCCCGGACGGCCAAAGGCCGAGCCGGGATCCACTCACCTTTCGGCTCGCGAGAGGGATTGCGGATGGGTCAATAGACTTGCCGGGGGTAACGACAGAGATAGGGCGCACCCACGGGACGGCGAGGGAGGCAATGATATTGCGGTTAATTCGGCAGTTCCCGCAGGAAATCGGCAAAGCCCGAGCGCCAGCCCGCCTCGCTCAGATTCTGCTTCGCCCAAGCCCTTGCGGTCACGCCGATCTGCCGCCGCAGGGGGCCCGATTGCGCCAGGCGGATCAGCAGCGTCGCGAGCCGGGTGGAAAACTCCGAGTTCGGCTTGAACATCGGCCGATAGTCATCCCGCAGCCAGCCGGTCTCCGGCTCCTCGGAACAGACCATCTCGCGCCGCCCCGGCAGCAGAAAACCGGTGACGCCATCCTCGATATATTCCTCGAAACCGGGCGCGTCGGAGGCCACGCAGACCATGCCGCAATGCATGGCTCGGGCGACCGAGAGAGCGTGCAGCGCCGCCGATGGCACCAGGAAGATCTGGGCCCGGCAATAGAGCCCGAACAGCTCCTCGTCGCTGATCTTGTGCGGGACGACCTCGATTTTCGGATGGGTGGCGATGATCTCGCGCAGCCTCGGCCCGAGCATGTCCGGCAGGCCGGTGCGCAGGATGAGCCGCAGATTGTCCGCCCGGCGGCTGGCGGCGATAAAGGCCGTCACCACATCCACCCCGCCGCGCAGCACGAAATTTTCGGCAAGCTGGTGGAAGGAGTTGGTGAACAGCATGGCGACGTCGTCCGAGGAGCGGACCGCCATGGCGCGCTCAATCTCGCCGTCCTGCTCCGGCGTGATCGCCACGCCGAGCGGGATATGGCGGGTCTTGGCGGCGATGATCTCGCTCTGGAACAGCGCTCCGAGTGTCTCGGCGGTGCGCTTCACATGGGTGAAGATGCCCCTGCATTCGGGCTGTTCGAGCATGTAGCGCACGATCCAATAGACCGGCAGCGAGCGCAGTGCGAGGCCCGCCGTCTGTCCCTGCCAGACGAGCGGCATGAACAGATTGACGAGCATCTCGATATGGATGATCCAGGGCGTCGCGTCGGTCGTATTCGGCACGGTATGCAGGAAGATCAGCTCCGTGTCCGGCGGGCGGACCAGTTGGGCGAGGATGTCCCGCGACTGCACGAACTCGATGACGTGCTCGGCGGTGACGACCGGATGGTCGGAGAAATGCTCCATCATCCGTGCGGTGAAACGCGAGAATTCCTTGACGGTGCGGATGACCTCCTCATCGGCGAAGCGCGGCTGCGGCGGGAGAAAATTCGCGGCCGGATCGCCGCCGTCCACGAGCGAGGCGACGAGCGGATGGCGACCGTTGAAGGTGCCGGGCAGAGACCAGGGTACGTAGACTTTCTTCATGGGGCTGACGCCGGCCGAAGAGACCACGGGGCTGGTGTCGAATTCTGGCGGTCGGAATTGCACGTCTTGGTTGTAAACCGAGTTGCGCGAATTCCAAATCCGATCGCGGGGCGCTGCAGCAGAAATGTCAGCTCAGCGCAAAGATCGCCACCCAGATCGAAAGGGCGACGCCGCAGATCAGCGTATAGGCGCCGTTCCATTTCAGCCCGACGCGCCAGGGGCTCACCCTTGCGATCGCCCCGAGCAGCAGTGTCGTTGCCGTATATGGCGAGCTCGCTCCGCCGAGCGCCCAGCCGGCGGTCAGCGCCACGATGATGGCGGTCGGCGTGACGCCCATGGCCGCCGCGCTCGGCAGCAGGGGCGCGATCAGCGATACCGACAGGATCGGGTTCATGCCGATCAGCCCGGTCAGCGGGATCAGCCAGACCAGCCCGATCAGGATCAGCCAGCCGGGCGCCGCCGCGAGGTTCAATCCCGACGCTGCCACCAGCGGCAGCAGCAGCCGAGAGCCGAGCGTGCCGATGAAGCCGGCCATCACCAGAAGCACGAGCTCGGAGCGGTAGATCGGCAGCCCGACCATATAGGCATAGGCACGGCTCACCGCCTCGCGAAACCGAGCGCTGCCCCGGTTCTGGATGGCGATCCAGATGAAGGCGATCACCGGCACGACCAGCATGACGACGCCGACGGCCCGGATGCCGGTGGCGATGTGAACGCCGCCGATGATTGCGACAAGTATGGCGAGCAGCACCAGCATCGGCACGATGCTGGACCAGGAGCCGGTCGGTTTCCGGCGGGGCGGCGAGGGCCGCGACAGGCGCGGCTTGAAGATCGTGTCGAGCGCCCAGCCGAGCCCGGCGAGGATCATCGAGCTGACGAAGCACGGCGCCACCGCGTCGGCCCAGGTCGAGCCGGGTATGAGCGCGGTGGAGATGGCGCTGGAAAAGGCGAGCGGCGACCAGGCGAGTGTCGAGACGAAGCCGCGCTGAATGGCGAGCAGCATCCGCCTGATACGGTGGTTGCGGATTTCCCGGTTCGGCTCGCGCTGAGCGCTCGCTTCGGCAAGCGTGCCGAGCAGCGAGATCGAGCCGTAATTGAGGACGAGAGAGAAGAGATGGCCGCCGATGGTGAGGGCGAGATAGCGGCGGCCTGGAGGCTGTTCGGCGAGAAAGCGGCCGCAGGTCTCGACGGCGGGCGAGGTCGCCGATGCATTGCGAAGGCAGGCGAGAGCGGTAAAGAAGCCGGCAATGAAGGCGGAGGTCCTGAGGCCTGCCTCGGTCATCGCCAGCCAGTCGGAGCGGGTGAGGAGTGCAATGAGGAAGAGCCCGACCCCGACGATCACGAAGATGCGGCGGGACCAGGCGACAAGGCCGGTCACCAGAACCATGAAAATGACGACGCCCAATGCGCTCGTATAGACGAAGATCTGCGCCCCGTTCCATTCCACCAGCATCGCGAAGAACGTCGTCACGATCAGGATTATGCCGGTGAGACGGTCGATCATTCGGAGGCTGTCATGGCAGGAGCAAGGATCAACGGGACAACGAGACGGGGCATGCGCGCAGACGGGGCGATCATGCTTGCAACTCCGGCGGGACCGGTGTCAAGCCGCCGCTGGGTTTTCCAAAGCTTGCGATGGGATCACACATGCCGCTCCGTGAGAGGGAGGCGGTTGCCATCGTGCTCACCGAAACGCCGAAGCTGGCGAATTGGTCACTGGGTGGTGACCTGGATCATTGGGCATCTTCGGTTTTTCCGCCGGTGCCCGTATCCGGATGACGCGCGCAAGATCTTCGTGCGGGCGCGTTCGTTTGCGCGTATCAGCCGATTGAAAGGCCGCCGAATCCCACCGCCGATGATCAGAACGGATCGATCGTCATCGCCACGCAATCCCTCGAAGCTCGCACTCATGCCGCAAGCTTTATCGAATGCCGTCGCGGAGGGCTTGATGCGGCATGGACGCCCATCAAAGCGCCCGGAGCGCGGCCACGAACGCGATGGCGGCCGGTTTTGCTTGCCGCCAATCAGAAGCCCCGTCCGAACCGTTTGAGGAATTCCAGCTACTCTGGCGTCGAGGTCCGTCCAAGAGTGGCGTTGCGGTGCGGAAAGCGTCCGAAGCGGGCGATGATGTCGCGATGCTGGCGCATATAGCCGAGCTGATCCTCGACGCCGAGACCGGTGAACAGCTCAAGGCCCTTTTCCTGGTCATCGAGATATTCCGAATGCATAAAGGGCATGTAGAGCATCCAGCGCTCGTCCACGTTCAGGGCACCGTCGAGCCCGCGCGCGATCGCATCTTTTGCGATCTTGCGGGCCAGCGCGTCGGCAGCGAAGGCTTCGGGCGTGCCGCGGTAGATGTTCCGGGAGATCTGATCGAGCAGAATGACGAGCGCGACCGCGCCTTACGGCCTTTCGCTCCAGGACATGAGTGCGCCCAACTTAGCGTTCTCAAGCGCAGGCTCGAAGCGCTTTTTCAGCTCGTCATCGAATGCCGCGTCCGGCTCGAACCATTTCTCCTTCACTTCGTCCGAAAACCAGAACGCCAGGATATCCGCAGGCGCTATTTCAAAGTCATCTGCCATCGCTCCTCACTCTTCGCCGTCTGCGCCGCATTCTGCTGACGCCGTGCTCGGTCTTCTCCCAATAATGGGGGGCGATGACGAGTTGGTAAACCGCCCGATAGGCTGCAGCGGAGACCAAAAGCCAGTAAAGGGGGATGAAAACGAGCTGCGGAATGAGCCGCCGTATCCGCCGCCGCTGTAGCGCGGAGAAACCGAGCGCCAGCGAGGCGACGTAGCCGGCGGCGAGATTGAAGAGTGCAATCGCCAGTATGTCGTAGCCGAGCGCGGTTTCGGGCCGGCTGAACCAAGCGCCCGCCGCCGCATCATGGATAAAGAGCACATAGGACCAGGGATGCACGAGGGCCGCGATGATGATCCCGACAAAATGTCCCTGAAAGGCAAGAAAACCGGGCAGACCCAGTTCCCTAAGGAGGCGATAGGGCTGCCGCATATGGACGCAATAAGTCTGCATCCAGCCCTTCAGCCAGCGCGTCCGCTGACGCAGCCAGTTGCCGGGCTGACAGGCGGCCTCTTCATAGGTGGTGGAATCGAGCACCTCAGCGCGAAGCCCGGCGCGGTAGATGCGCATGCCGAGATCGGCATCCTCTGTCACATTGTGGGCGTCCCAACCGCCGAGCTGGCGCAGCACCCGCGTGCGGAAATGGTTCGAGGTGCCGCCGAGTGGGATAGGCAGGCGCGCTTTGTCGAGCATCGGCAGGATGCCGCCGAACAGCGAGGCATATTCGATGGTGAACTGCTTGGCGAGCCAGTTCTCGAAGGCGTTGTCGAAAATCAGCTTGGCTTGAAGACAAACCACCTCTTCGGTGGCCTTGCAGAAATGCGCCGCCGCCTTGCGCAGTTGGTCCGGATCAGGGCGGTCCTCGGCGTCATAGATGACGAGATAGTCGCCGCTGGCGAATTGCAGGGCGTAATTGAGCGCGCGCGGCTTTGTCCGGGGCGTACCGTCCGGCACGATGAGGATCTCGAAATTCGGCGGCAGCTTCAATGCTCGGGCGGCGGCGATGGTCTCGGCGTCAACCTCTTCGAGGACGAATTTAATATCGAGCTTGGCGGGCGGATAGTCGAGCGCCGCAAGCGACGCCGCCAATTGCGGCAGGACGCGCGCCTCGCGGAACATCGCGACCAGCACGGTATAGTACGGCAACTCGCTGTCGCGCAGCCGCCAGGGAGGGATCTTGCGGGCGAGTGCGTGGCGGTAGAAAGCGTGGATGGCCGCTGCCACGCGCATCGAGATCGTCAGCAGGAACATCAGCGACAAGACAGCGCTGTAGACTGCCAGGGCCTCCCGCGGGGCAAAGATCGCGGCGCCGAGAAAGAGGCCCGCCGCGACGGTCAGAAAAAGGACCTGCCAGCGGATCAGCCCCGTTGCGGCGCTGAAGCGCGGATGGCGCTGATGGAGGCTACTGGAGGCTCTCTCCGCAAGCTGCGGCCCATAGGCTTTGGCGATCGCAACCGTCAGAGCGCGGCGTCCGACCAAAGCGAGCCTCGCCCGCGACGGACCAAACGTGCGGGCGATGTCGGCGACGACATCCGGTGCAATGCTCTCAGCATTGACGGCGGCGGTGCGGCGCGGTGCCTCCAGGGGAATCGGCTGACGGCTGGCGAGCAGGCGGTAAGGCTCCGGGACCGCCGAAAGCTGAGGCAGCGAAACGTTCTCCCGCGCCTGACGCGGCTCAAGCCCGCAGGCAAGCGCGAGCGCCCGGCTATAGTTCTGCGGGGAGACTGCGCCCGTCGACAAGGCCACTTCGCGAGGGAATACGCCCCAGCGCATTGCCAGACGCCGCAACCGGTGCAAAATGGGCGGCGAGACGCCGGCGAGGGCGAGGAGACCCTCCTCGCCGGCATACCCGGGCGGCGGCGCGCTCACGGCGCGCGGCTGGGGGAAGCCGCGCAGGAGCGCACCCCCGCTCGGGACAAGGCGCAAGGCATCGCTGCCCGGCGCATGACGACGCAGAACTGGATAACTCATGCCGGACCGACAGGATGCCCGAGGAAATTCGCGATTTGATTGTATGAAGGGGCAGGTGCAGCCAAAATACTGGCGACTGCCTAAGGGAATGACGCAAGGGGCATGACAGAATCATGAAAAGCCACAAAACAATGGCTCTCTCCTGGACGTGGCTGGCGCTGCTCACGGTCTGCGCATGGCTTTTGCCGCTCACTGTGGCCGAAAGGTCTCTGGCTCAGGACACTGCGCCTGCCCCTTCGCATTGGCGGGACGAGGCGATCGGCCCGAAGCCCGACTGGTCCTGGCTCGTCGTCCTGCGGTTCGTGACCGACGCAGACTATCCGCCCTTCGACTATCGCGACGAGGACGGCACCTTGACCGGCTTCAATGTGGATCTCGCCAGAGCCATTTGCCGCGAGCTCGATGTGAGCTGCGAGGTCAATGTGGCCGACTGGGGTAAGCTCATCCCGACCCTGAAGGCGGATCAGGCCGACGCCATCGTCGCCTCGCTCGCCATCACGCCCGAAGCGCTCGAGCAGGTCGACTTCACCGACAGCTATTATGCGACTCCGGGGAAATTCGTGGTCCGCAATTCGAGCAAGATCGAGGACATCCGCCCGGAAGACCTCGAAGACCTCAAGATCGCTGTCGTCAAGGACACCGCTCACGAAGCCTATCTGAAGCATTTCTTCTCGGGCTCCAAGATCGTCAGCTTCGCGACCGACGAAGAGGCGCGCGCCGCGCTCAAGGACGGCAAGGTCGACCTCCTGTTCGGCGATTCCATCAGCCTGATGTTCTGGCTGAACGGCGCCGAATCGCAGGGCTGCTGCCAGTTTCGCGGGCGCGGCTTCCTCGAGGCCAAATATTTCGGCGAAGGCGTCGGCATCGCGGTAGCCAAGGGCAATATCAGGCTGAAGGAAGTGCTCAATTACGCCCTCGCCCGCGTCCGCGCCTCAGGCCGGCTGGAAGAGCTGCTCCTGCGTTATTTCCCGCTGGCGATCTATTAAAGCCGGTCCGGCCGGGCCACCTCCTTGCGCCAACCGGTCAGGCGCGCTGCCAGATCACCTCCGTCGGCTGGTAATGCCGCATCTCGGCGATCTCGCCGATGAACGGGCGTATGGCGGCAAGGAACGGCGGGAAATGCGGCCCCTTGCGAAAACCTTCGAGGTGGTCCTCGGTCGAGTTCCACAGGATGCGCAGGATGAATGCGGTCTCCGCCTCGACGCAGCGCGCCAGCTCATAGCCGCGGCATTCCGGGGCAGCCTTCAAATGCTCGCCCGCCTCGCGATAGGCAGCAATCAGCTGCTCTCCGGAATGGAGTCTTCAACTCGTAGCGGATATATTCGACGATCATGGCTGTCCCTTCCGCAGCGCTTCAGGCGATCTCATGCCGTGCCCGCGCCCCGCGCTCGATCGCCGCGACCACCAGCGTGTCGAGATGCAGATTGTCCCGCAACAGCTCCAGGAAGCGCAGCTCCTCCGTGCGCACATCGCGGTCGACCGCGGCGACCTCCACGGCCAGCGCATAGACGGTCTCATAGAGCTTTCTCGGCAGCGCGTCGGCGATCACATTGAGGATCACGTCAAGCCCGTCCTCCTCGCTGAGGATGTCGCCGCAGGCCTCGGCGGTCTTGACCAGGCGGTTGGGATCGAAGCTGGCGAACACCGGAAGCTGGCTGACGATATTGCCGATCCGGCGCAGCTCGCCGTCGGAAATGATGCGGTCGACCGCCGACATGGTGACCATCGCATAGATGAGCGCTTCCTGGACCGTCGGTTTGGATGTCATAGCGTCAGTGTCCTTTGCGCCTCGTCAGTGGATGCGGCGGTTTTAGGGAGTTTCGCCCGGCTTCGCAAGGCGGGCGGGCGCGGCAATTTGCGGGGGGCTGCCGGCCGCCACTGTCGCTGGCGCTCCACCTCGCTCCGTTGCCATGGCGGTCCTGTCCTCGTCCTTCGTCGCCGCCGCTCCTCTTTCCGTCGCCCCGGGCGAGCGCAGGGAGCCCGGAACCTGTTCGCCCGACCGCAATCCTCGGCCAGTGGCGAGGCGATAGACCCCGCAAGCCGCGCTGCGGCTTGTCCGGGGCGACGCAGTAATGCAGTGCCCCTTGCCAACGCCGATCCCCTCGCCGGGCTTCCCCGCGAGGTTCTGCGATCTTTGTCTGGGCATGATCTTTACCGCAAACCGGTTCCCCCTTTTGCGGATCATGCACCTGTCCCGTCCCCATGAGGGACGGCGCGGGCAGCCGCAAGGCTGGTCCGTATCTTTTGTGTCAGCCTGACGGCTGCCCACGCACGGCGATATTCTGGCCCCGTCCGCCTCTTACCCAGCATGGGGCGCAGGCAGCGCTCTTCCTGACGCGGCCTCGCTGAAAGCGCTTGATGCGTCCCGTATGCACGCGGACACGCTTTCGAGGCTAGCGCTTCTCGCGCCGGCTGCCCCTTTGACCCGCGCATTCCAGCAAACGGGTGGGCCGGATGAGGACCCCTAGGCACGGGTTCGTTACACCCACCGCGTGGCCGGCCTATCTTTATCACGAGTTGGCCGTAGCACGCGGATTCGCCCAGGCGCCGCAATCTCTTCTCCGACGATAGGCGAGACGGTCTCGAGCCCCGTGTCCCTTCAGGGAGAAGCGACGGGCGCGAGTATAGGGGCGGTGCGGGAGGCGGGGATAAGTTTTTTGCGGCCCATCATTGCGACCGCTCGATTAGCGTGAAGCTGTCGTAAACCGCGAGAGCGGGTCACTCCCGCAAACGCCTCGGAGCTGCCATTAACCGAAATGGCGCTTATGACCCGAAGCCGACCTTTCGTCGTGTCCGTCAGTGAGTGCAACGGCTCGGTTGGCAATGACTTGTCGCCGGATGCACGTCGATATTCGGCCATGAACAGACGGTGCGGCTCTCGTCCCGGGGACTCCAATGCTTCTTGCGATGCGCGCACACGTTCGCGACGGCGTCCTGTCAGCGGGCCCCTCGACGCCGTTCGGTCAACGTCGACCAAACCAACCATCAGCCGTATGGTTGATGCCGCGCTTCGTACAGATGCGAGGGAGGAAACCGGATGCTCCTTACCAGGTACATTGCCGATCAGATATGGCTTTGCGCGTATCCTGTTCGACTGGCGGGTACGAGGTTCGAGGCGCGTATGACGACGATCCGCCTCACCTCTGGCCAGATCATGCTGCATTCGCCCTGCCACATCACCGCGGCCATCGCAGAAGAAATCTCGGCGCTCGGTCCGGTGGCCCACATTGTCGTCCCTGGAAATTTTCACCATTTGCATGCAACCTCGGCGCAGACCGCATTTCCAGACGCGAAGACGTGGATCTGCCCGGGCATCGAAAAGAAACGGCCCGATCTGAAGTACGATGGCATTCTCGGCGATATAGCGCCCGCGGACTGGATGGGGGAAATCGACCAGGTGCTCGTGCAAGGGACGCGCATCATGCGCGAGGTTGCGATGTATCACCGCGCCAGCCGCACTCTGATCCTTGTTGACCTCATCGAGAACTTCACAGACGCGACGCCCAACACGGGTGGGGCATTGAAGTTCTGGTTCAAATATGTATTGCGCATGTGGGGGAATCCCAGGCCCGCGCCCGAATACCGGATGGGGTGGAGCGACCGGATCTCGGCGGCGAAGTCGCTTCGGCGCATATTGGCGTGGGACTTTCGGCAGATCGTATTGTCCCATGGCGACCTAATCGATCACGACGCACATGAAGTTGCGGCTGAAGCCTGGTCTGGAGTCCTCGGACGGTAAGAACCCTACCTTTGGACTATCCCGTCGACCGGTAGAGGCGGTCGGGGCGTGTGTCTCAATTGGTCAGCCGCTCGGGCTCCATCTAGTGTGGGCCTATGGCCCAAGGCCGAAGTAAGCTCCCATGCGGAAGGTTTCTTCACACCCGCAAAGGCGCAATTTGCGGCCCGTAGATGAAAGGCGGCTTTACGGCATAAAACTGTCAGCCGTCGCGCTGGCGATGCCGAGAAGGCAGGAAATGCGGGGGATGAAGGGGGCCGTGCACTGTGAACCCCAAATCTGTCCGCCCCTGAATTGACGCCCATCGCGCCACAGTCTACGGTCGCGCCGATCTTGACGGCGCCCGACCCGCCGTCTCACCTTTTCGATGATGCGTCAATTTTGCCAAACTCCGGCTATCGCCTTCGTTTGGATCGATGCACCAGTCCAATCCGGAACGATCATGGCGGCGAAGAACACCGATGCGGAGTTAGTCGAAGCGGCGATGGCATCGAAGGCCTGGCCGTTCGAGGAGGCGCGCAAGCTGATCGCCCGCATCGAGAAGCCGGGCTGGCATGGCGGCGCGGTGATCTTCGCCACCGGCTACGGCCCCTCCGGCCTGCCGCATATCGGCACATTCGGCGAGGTGGCGCGCACCACCATGGTGCGCCATGCCTTCGAGGTGCTGACCGGCGCCAGGACGCGGCTGATCTGCTTTTCCGACGACATGGACGCGCTGCGCAAGGTGCCGGACAATGTGCCGAACCGCGAGATGCTGGCCGAGCATATCGGCAAGCCACTTATCGAGCATTCCGGACCCGTTCACCAACGAATATCCGAGCTTTGCCGCGCACAATAATTCGCGGCTGATGCGCTTTCTCGACGAGTTCGGCTTCGACTACGAGTTCCTGTCGGCGACCGAGTGCTACAAGTCCGGCATGATGGACGCGACGCTGCTGAAGATGCTCGCCGTCTACGACAAGGTCATGGACATCATCCTGCCGACGCTGGGGCCGGACCGCCGCAAGACCTATTCGCCGTTTCTGCCGATCTCGGAGCGCACCGGCGAGGTGCTGCAGGTGCCGATGATCGCGCGCGACGTGAAGGCGGGGACGGTCACCTATGTCGATCCCGAGACCGGCGAGAAGGTCGAAACGCCGGTGACCGGCGGCCGTGTCAAATGCCAGTGGAAGGCGGACTGGGCGATGCGCTGGGTGGCGCTCGGCGTCGACTATGAGATGGCCGGCAAGGACCTCATCGATTCGGTGACGCTATCGTCGAAGATCTGCCGCGCGCTCGGCGGCATGCCGCCGGAAGGGTTCAATTACGAGCTGTTCCTCGATGAGAAGGGCGAAAAAATCTCCAAGTCGAAGGGCAACGGCATCACCATCGACGACTGGCTGACCTATGCGCCGCCCGAGAGCCTGTCGCTGTTCATGTATCAGAAGCCGAGAACGGCGAAGAAGCTCTATTTCGACGTCATCCCGAAGGCGGTCGACGAGTATTTCAGCTTCCTCGGGGCTTACCGGGTGGAGGCGCTGGAGGAGCGGCTGTCGAACCCGGTCTGGCACATCCATGGCGGCGAGCCGCCCGAGACCGAGATGCCGGTCACCTTCAACCTGCTGCTCAATCTTGTCAGCGCCTCGAACGCCGAGGACAAGGACGTGCTCTGGGGCTTCATCCGCCGCTATGCGCCGGACGCCTCGCCGGAGACCAACCCGGCGCTCGATCGGCTGGTCGGCTACGCCATCGCCTATTTCCGCGATTTCGTCGAGCCGGCGAAAAAGTTCCGTGCACCGAGCGATCAGGAGCGCGCCGCCATCGCCGAGCTTTACGAGAAGTTCGGCAAGTTGGCGAAGGACGCCGCTGGCGAGGAAATTCAGGCAGTCGTCTATGAGGTCGGCAAGGCGCACAAGTTCGAGCCGCTGCGCGCCTGGTTCCAGGCGCTTTACGAGGTGCTGCTCGGCCAGACGCAGGGGCCGCGCTTCGGGTCGTTCGTCGAGCTTTACGGCATCGAGGAGACGCGCGAGATGATGGCACGCATCGTCGGGCTCGAGGCGAAGACGGCCGGAGGGAAGCCCACGGGGAAGAAAGCGGCCAAGGCGGGAAGTTAAGGCGTGGCGCGCCCTGCTGCAAAGGTGGCGGCGAAGCCCGATCCCCGCTCCGTCGCCGAGGCCGTGCTCGCCTGGTACGATGTCGCGGCGCGCGCCCTGCCCTGGCGTCAGCCGCCCGGCATCCGGCCGGACCCTTACGCCGTCTGGCTGTCGGAGATCATGCTGCAGCAGACGACGGTGAAGGCCGTCATCCCCTATTTCCGCAAATTCCTGGCGCTCTGGCCGGGCATCGCCGATCTGGCCGCCGCCGATCTCAACCAGGTGCTCGCCGCCTGGGCCGGGCTCGGCTATTACTCGCGCCCCCGCAATCTGCATGCCTGCGCGCGGGCTGTGGTCGAGCGTCATGGCGGGCGCTTTCCGCCGGATGAGGCCGAGCTGCTGGCGCTGCCCGGCATCGGCGCCTATACCGCCGCCGCTATCGCCTCGATCGCCTTCGACCGACCGGCGACCGCCGTCGACGGCAATATCGAGCGTGTCGTCGCCCGGCTGTTCGCCGTCACCGAGCCGCTTCCCGGCGCCAAGCCTGAGATCAAACGGCTCGCGGCCAGCCTGACGCCACGCGAACGGCCCGGCGATTTTACGCAGGGCATGATGGATCTCGGCGCAGGGCTCTGCTCGCCGCGCTCGCCCTCCTGCATGGTCTGCCCGGTCTCGGCGTATTGCGCCGCCTATGAGCGCGGCATCGCGGCGGCGATCCCTGCCAAGGCGCCGAAGAAGGAGCGGCCCGTCCGCTACGGCGCCGCCTTTGTCGCGCAGCGCAGCGATGGCGCGGTGCTGCTCAGGCGGCGGCCGCCGAAAGGGCTGCTCGGCGGCATGCTGGAAGTGCCCTCAACACCATGGACGGAGACGGCGCCGGATCCGGATGCCCTCCCCGCTGCCGCTCCGTTCGCGGCCGAGTGGCGGCGGCTGACCGGCACCGTCGGCCACACCTTCACCCATTTTCATCTGGAGTTGGAAGTTTACGCCGCCGCGCTGCCCGGCAATGGCGAAGCGCCCAATGGCTGCACCTGGTATGCGGCGGCCGACCTGCCGCACGAAGCCCTGCCGAGCGTCATGCGCAAAGTCCTTGCCCACGCGCTTGATCTCCGGCCGAAGGAAGCCGGTCGCCTGCTCTGACGGTATGTCCCGCTATTTCGCCGTTGCCGCGGCCGCCGCCGTGCGGTTCACCGCGTCATAGGCGTTCATCAGCTCGCGGAACAAGAGCCGCGCCGAGCGCTTCGAGCCTTCTTCGGTCAGGTGAATATGGTCGTTCGCGGCGAGGGGCGGCTTGCTATGCACCCAGGCGTGAATGCCGCAAGGCCCGCCCATCAGCTTCGACCAGTCCCAGAACAGCGCGTTATGAGCGGCGGCCAGCCGGCGCAGAGTGGCACGCACGGCCTCGAGATTGAGCGGCGGCTGCCAGCGGGCAAGGCGCGGATCGCGCTTTCTGAGGCGCCGCGCATAGTTCGAGCGCTCGGCGGCACTGAGCGCGCGGCAGACGTCGTTCGCGCGAACTCGAGCCGGAGGCGAATTTCGGCATGATGGAGACATCGGGCGGACCGACGACCAAGAGCGAGGCCTGCGGCGCGCTCTGGCGGATGCGCGCAATGGCGGCGCTCGCCTTGGTCTCATAGCCGCTCAGATCGAGATCGTCGTTGAAGCTCTCGTCGGTGCCGTAGGCGAGGATGATGAGATCGGGCGCGAGCCGCTTCATGTCGGCCTGCATATAGTTGCGGTCCCAGGAGAGCGGCGTCAGCGCCGTCGCTCCGGGCACGCCGAGATTGACGAAGCGCACGCCCGGCTTGTCGGTGCCGATGGAAATCGAATGCAGCGTAATGAGCCCATCGCCCTTGGGGCGGATCAGCAGCTCGCGCGCCGTGTGCTCAAGGCGGATGTTGCGCCAGCTTTGCGCCGTGCCGCGCACGGACGCCTGTTTCATGTCGCCGTCGAGGCTGATGAGAGCCGAGCCGTTCTCCGGGCCGCTGTCGAACGTCAGCTCGCACCAGGTGAAGGGCTGGTCGGTCGCCGTGAGCCGCAGCCAGGCGCTGGTGGACCCGCTGCTGAGCTTCGATCCGGTAATGCCGTAAGGGCCGGGGACATTGCCGGTGCTGAGCGCCGCCTGCCATTCGCCACCGCGGTCGAATTTGACGCCGCGCGCCAGGTACAGGCCCGGCGTCAGCATGCCGCGCCCGGCATCGCCGAAACGGCTCTGAAACTGCTCGCGCAAGCCGCCGGAGAAGCGGTCTGCCGCGATGTGATCGTCGCCGAGCTGAAGGATAGTCACGGTCCTGGCGCCGCCCTTTTCGAGCTTGGCGAGCGCGGAGAAGAAGTGCGCCAGGGCGACATTCGCCGGGACTTCGGGGATATCCTCGATGGTCGGGATCGGCGGAGGCGAGCCGTCATCCGTCGAATAGCTGGTGGCCGCGGTGGTGAAAATCGCGGCTTCCTGGACGGGCGGGCGGCCCGGGTCGGAAGAGGCGGCGCCCGAGGCGTTGCTCATCTGATCGAAGCTAGGGGCGCTTTTGGCCGAACGGTTCACACCCGAATAGGGTAGCGCGGCGCGATCAGCCGCCGCGGTCGGCCCCGGCCGCTTTCCCGCCGAGGACTTGCCTTCCGGGAAGCAGCCGGAAAGCATGAGCGCAATGAGGCCGATAAGCGTCGCACCGATCAGGTGACGTAGACGTCCCGAGCCCGCCGAACCCTCCATAGTGAACCCGTACCCCTCAACTCTTTGGACGCAAATCGAACACACCCGAGACTGCGGGTCAGCCTCTGGGCCATTTAAAGTCGTCGGCCCGACCGGGCTTCGGTTTGAGAGCCTCCCCCTTCACGAGAGTTTTATAGTAAAGCCGCTCCGTGACCGGAAGACGGCGTTCGCCGATATTAGCGTTCAGGTCGGAAATGGGCGAGACTGTGGCGAGACCGGTCAATCCGTCATTAATATCGCCGAGAATGGTTTCGCCGGGCGGAGAATAGCCGCTCGCGAAGGCAGAAATCGCCGCGGCTTCCACCGGCGTCTGGGCGGCGGCCGCCGTTTCCTTCCCGGCCGGCTTTTGATCGACCGGCGCCGGCGTTGCACCTTGAGGCGCCTCGGCCGAGGCAGCCTCGCCAGCACCTGCCTTGGCGCCTGCGTCCTTTGTCCCCGGCTTCGTCTCGGTCTTCCCCGCCTCTGCCTTGCTGTTCTCGGGGTTGGGCTTCGGCGCCAGGTGCGCCTGCTCCTCCTGATCGCCCGCAAGCGGGATATTGCGTTCACTGCGGGCGGCGGCGAGATCGCGGCGCAGGGTCACCTCGACATAATTGGCCAGCTTACGGTTGCCGCGTTCGGTGAAGCCGACGCCGTCCGGCTCGCGCAACCGCTTGGTCTGGCCGGTCAGATCGGGACCATAGGAGGCAAAGCCGCCAAGCTGATCAGTGAAGCCGCTCCAGGTGTCGATGAACTTGGTGCCGGAAATATAGGTGCGCTCGCGAACGATATCGTTGATGAGCGCCATGGCTTCACTGGTCTTGGAATTGGCCATCACCGGCAGGCCGACCCAGTAGACGGCGATATTCTTCGCCTTCAACACCTTGATCAGCTTGTCGACCTCGTTGGAATAGGCCGTCCGCCACTCATCCGTGCCCCAGCGCACAACGCCGGTATCCGTGGTGATGTTGCGCATGTCATTGATGCCCATCATGACCACGGCGATGTTGATCGGCTGGGCCTTGGCGAGGTCGTCGATATCCGCCGCCCAATTGGTTCGATCCGGGCGCGCCAGACCCGCAGACGACTTGGTCGAATTGACGACCTTGATGGTGCCGTCCTTGTCGAAGGCCTCGCTGAGACCGCTCGCAAGGCCCGCCGCCAGATAGTCGCCTATCACGTGAAGGGAATAGCGGTCGGTCTGCGGGAAGGGGTTGATATAGCTGCGCGAGCGGAAGGCGAAGGTCTGCGACTGCGCGGGGGCGGGATTGCCGGTGAACATCACGCCGCTCAGCATCAGCAAGGCCAGAAGAAACAGCAGCAAAATCCGATGCTTAGGAAGAAATCGGCTGGCTCGGATTGTATTCTCGATCATTTTCAAACCGGACGTTCCGGCCACTTTTTCATGGAAAAATGCGCCCCTAAGACCTAACCCGATCGCCAGCCAGAGTTCAAGCGGTCGGCGTGTGTGTCGGGGGTGGAGCTAACGCCGGTCGTTGAGTGCCTCTGAGCGCGGCTTTCCCACCAACTCGGCAAACAGCGAGCGGGAAGGATAGCAGTCTGGCGGCTTGTTCATGGCTTTTTGATAACGGCCGATGGCAACGCGCGTGCCCGCGCCGAACAGACCGTCCGGCGTGCCCTGCAGAAAGCCGCGCTCCTTCAGCGCAACCTGCAGCCGGCACAGATTCTCGACCGAAAACTCGAAATCATCGGCGCTGGATTTGGGCCAAGGCGTGAAGAAGGTGCATTCGCGGCTGTCCGAATCGCAGCCAACCCGGTCAGCAAGATGGCCGACGAAGAGAGCGTACAGATCGGAGGTGTTGTAGCTGCGCAGCACGTCGAAATTCTCCGTCGCCAGGAAGGCGGGGCCGCGCGCCCCGGCCGGCAGCACCAGATAGGAGATCGGGCTCAGATTGGGAAATTGCGGCTGCTGACCGCCCGGCCGCGGCACGCGGGCGAGTCCGTATTTGCTGACCCAATAACGGATCGGCCAGCGATTGGCGCGGTCTTCGAGCGTGCAGTCGAAATGCCTGCTCGGCGGCGGTAGCCTGACCTCATAACCCCAGCTCCCCGCCTCGCTGCGCCAGCCGCGATCCTTCAGCACATTCGCCGTCGTCGCCATGGCGTCGGGCATGGAGCGCCAGATATCGCGCTTGCCGTCGCGGTCGCCGTCGACCGCGAAGCCGAGATATTCGTCCGGCATGATCTGGGTGAGGCCGGTGGCGCCGGCATAAGAGCTGCGGAAATTGTCCGGCGCGACATCGCCGCGCTCCACCATTTTCAAGGCGGCGATGAGCTGCTTGCGGAACCAGGCGCGGCGGGTTTCGTAGCCGGCATAGGCGCTGGACGCGAGCGCCTGCAGCGCATTGTGATCGTCGGGCGACGAGCCGAAGGCCGTCTCACGGCCCCACAGCCCCATGAGCATTAGCCGGGGAATGCGGAAGGTCCGCTCGATTTCGAGCAGATCCTGATGTGTCTTGGGGCCTTCCTTTTCGAGCCTGTCGAGGATGTCCCGGCCGCGAAGCGCCAGGCGGCGCAGATATTTCGGCGGAAAATATTTCTCCGGCTGCAGGAATTCCGTCTGGGTGACCTTGTTGCAGCTTGCGGGAAGCCCGGTGCGCTCGCTCAGCTTTTTCGGCGGCGCCCCTTCCTTCCTGCCGGCGCAGAACACGCCGGGCAGCTTGCAGTCCGGCGTCATGCCGCTGAAAACCTTATCGAATGTCGCGCGCGAGATCCCGGCCGCCTTGGCGTCCGGCCAGAGATCGGCCACCCATTTCTCGAAGCTACCGGGCCCCGCCGCGGAAGCCGGACTGTGCGCCGCCGGAAGCAGGGCGAATGTGGCAAGCGCGATGGCGAGGAGCGTCTGGCGGATCGCCGAACGAAACATTCCGTCTCCCTCGAATGTTCTATCCAAAGCAGGCGCATAGTGGCAGAGACGGCCGGGCGATGCCAGACCCGATCTGCGCGTCAAGGTTGCCGCCCACAAGCGATTGAGTCCGAATGAACAGTCGTGAATTCCGCCCTGGACGCATTTCGGCCTTTCGTCCATAACTCTGGCAAGTGGAACGCATCCGATTTGAGCGATTATTTTCTGGATAGCGCGAGACCAATGACTCGACAAATTCGTAAAGCCATCTTTCCCGTTGCCGGTCTAGGCACACGTTTTCTCCCCGCCACCAAGGCAATGCCGAAGGAAATGCTCACGGTGGTCGACCAGCCGGCCATTCAGCATGTGGTCGATGAGGCCCGGGAAGGCGGGGCGGAGCACTTCATTTTTGTCACCGGCCGCAATAAGGGCGTCATCGAGGACCATTTCGACCGGCCCTTCGAGCTGGAGCATACGCTGCGCCAGCGCAACAAGCTGGCGGAACTCCACGAGTTGGAGAAATTCCTGCCCGGCCCCGGCCAGACCAGCTTCACCCGCCAGCAGGAGCCGCTCGGCCTCGGCCACGCCGTCTGGTGCGCCCGCGACATCGTCGGGCACGAGCCTTTCGCGCTGCTGCTGCCCGACGTGCTGGTCAAGACCGACGGCCCGAGTTGCATGGCGCAGATGATGGATGTCTACCGGGAGCTCGCCGCCGGCGGCGAGCCGGTAAACCTCATTGCGGTCGAAGAGGTGCCGCCCGAGAGCGTGTCCAGCTATGGTATCGTCGGAATCGGCGCCGGCGAGGGACCGCTCTGGCCGATCACCTCGATGGTCGAGAAGCCGCGAGCCGAGGACGCGCCGAGCAACCTCATCATCATGGGTCGCTACATCCTGCAGCCGGAGATCTTCGACATTCTGTCGAGCCAGGAGCGCGGCGCCGGCAATGAGATCCAGATCACCGACGCCATGAAAACCTTGATGAAATCCCAGCGCTTTTACGCCTATAAATATTCGGGGCGCAGCTATGATTGCGGCTCGAAGCTCGGATTTCTGATGGCCAACGCCGCCTTTGCGCTAGACCACAAGGATTTCGGTCCACAATTTGCCTCAGAGATGCGCAAATTGCTGAGTATGTAAGGGACGGGTTCGCGGCGCTTGGCCGCGTCCCTCGGGGGAACTGGCGACATGCTGCAAAACCAGCCGGCGATGCGCTCGGCGCGTAGCTCCAAGGTCGTGAGCGAGGATGCCCCGGAGGCTGTCGCTTCGGCGAGACGCACGCTCGATCTGGAGATCAGGGGCCTCGGCATCCTGAAAGACGCGATCGACGACGGTCTGGGCGCGGCCTTCACCCGCGCGGTCGAAACCATCCACGCCTCGCGCGGCCGCGTCATTGTCACCGGCATGGGCAAGAGCGGCCATATCGGACAGAAGATCGCAGCGACGCTCGCCTCGACCGGCACGCCGGCCTTTTTCGTGCACCCAGGCGAGGCCAGCCACGGCGATCTCGGCATGATCACCCGCGACGACGTCATCCTGGCGCTGTCCTGGTCCGGCGAAACCGTCGAGCTGAGCCCGATCCTCACCTATTCCCGCCGTTTCGGCGTGCCGCTGGTCGCCATCACCTCGCGCAGCGAAAGCGCGCTCGGCAAGGCGTCGGATGTGGTCCTGCGGATGCCCGCCGCTCAGGAAGCCTGTCCGCATGGCCTCGCGCCGACCACCTCCACCACCATGCAGCTTGCCGCTGGCGATTGCCTCGCCATCGCACTGCTCGAAGCGCGCGGATTCAGCGCCGCCGATTTCAAGATCTTCCATCCCGGCGGGCAGTTAGGCGCCAATCTCCGCTATGTCGCCGATATCATGCATAAGGGCGACAGGCTGCCTTTGTCGGCACCCACGCTGCGCATGGCGGAGGCGCTGGTGACCATGACCGAGAAGAGCTTGGGCTGCCTTGGCGTTGTTGACGAAGCGGGCAAGCTGATCGGGATCATCACGGACGGCGATTTGCGCCGCCATATGGGGCCGGACCTGCTGGCGACGACCGCCGGCGACATCATGACCGCGGATCCGAAGGTGATCGCGCCCGATATGCTGGTGAGCTCCGCGCTCGAGCTTGTGAACCGGTCGAACATCACGGCGCTGTTCGTGGTCGATGACGGCAAGCCCGTCGGCATCATTCACATCCACGACCTGTTGCGGATCGGCGTGGCCTGATCGGTCCCGGGGTGCAACTCCCGAAACGGCCGATAAGCGGCTTTCAGAATCGCGATTGCGCCTTGATAACAATCCGGCGCCGTCTAAAAAAGCGTAAAAGAATAAAGGCCGCGCGAGCCCGCCGCCCAAGCTGTTTGTGTCCGCCACATATAAGTTCAAATTGCGTATATTTTGGACACCGTTGCCCGCGAGCAACATATGCATAATCACCTAATGCCATGATATCTATGCGCTTTTTGTGCCAATGGTTGGTGCTGGATTGGCATTCACAGCCAAAGATTGCATAGCTGACGCTTCTCCCTCCTGGGTTGGTTTCCGCCCAATTATGGATCCTCCTATGATCCGCCCCACGAAGTTATGCAATCTTTGGGGGACAATCATGAGATTGATTCAAACCGCTCTCCTAGGAGCAACTTGTCTGGTCGGAGCATCGGTTGCAGCGAGCGCTGCGGATATCTACCGCCCTTACGGCGGCCTGAAGGACGAGCCTGTCGCTTACCTGCCGGCCATCGGGTGGAGCGGCTTTTATGTCGGCATCAACGGCGGTTACGCCTGGAGCGCCAAATCCGCTGAGCTGGGCCTGGATGGATATTCCGGCTCTTCCTGCGGTGGATTTTGTGGTTCCGAGGGGATCAGCATCGACTCCAACGGCGGCTTTGGCGGCGTGCAGCTCGGCTATAATAGGCAATCGGGCGCTTTTGTTTACGGCATCGAAACCGATTTTCAGGGCGCCGGAATTCATGGCAAAGATTCCCTCGGGTTTGAGGCGGAAGAAGATAATTTCTCCGCGTCGGCCAAGACCGACCTCAAATGGTTCGGGACGGTGCGCGGTCGGCTGGGTTATGCTTTCGACAATACGCTGCTCTATGCGACCGGCGGTTTCGCCTACGGCAAAGTTCACGATCAATTGACCGCGGCGTTCTCGGAGGACTTATCCGGCGCGGCGACGACCGTATCGAAGAGCGACACCGCGACCGGCTATGTGGTCGGTGGCGGCATCGAGTATAAGTTCTCACCGAGCTGGTCGCTGAAAGCCGAATATCAGTACATTAATTTGGGCGATACCAAGCTTGGCGTGGATCAGTCCTTCGACAGCGGAGAGGACGTAAGTTCCGCGGATTTGAAAGCTGAGAATGCCTTCCACACGGTTCGCATCGGCCTGAACTATCAGTTCGGCGCCAGGGAAGAGCCCCTAAAATAGTCGACGCTGAAAAACTGCATCAAACGGCGCCCTCGGGCGCCGCTTTCGTTTGGCTTCAGCACATCGGCTGAGGCTTGACAAACGCGCCGAATGCTTCGGCCATCGCCGTAACATCCGGCATCGATTTCCGGCAATCCTCGCGACCGGAGCCGCGGCACTATGCGGCGTGCGCTTAAGCGGTCTCAGCGGGGTGAACGATGACGACAATCGCACAGCATGAAAGGCCATCGATCTTCTTCGGCTGGCGGGTCGTGACCGCGGTCTTCGTCCTCGCCATGTTCGGTTGGGGGCTCGGCTTCTACGGGCCGCCGATCTATCTGCATGCGGTCCGCGAGGCGCGCGGCTGGTCACTGACGCTGGTCTCGACGGCGGTGACCATCCACTTCCTGTTCGGGGCCATCGTCATCGCCAACCTGCCGAAGCTCTACACCCGGTTCGGCGTCGCGGCCGTTACCAAAGGCGGCTCAATCGCGCTTGCCCTGGGCGTCGCCGGATGGGCGCTCGCCCGCGAGCCATGGCAGCTCTTCGCCGCGACGCTCGTCAGCGGCGGCGGCTGGGCGACCATGGGCGCTGCAGCGGTCAATGCGATTATCGCGCCGTGGTTCGTTCGCGCGCGGCCCGCGGCGCTCTCCTCCGCCTATAATGGCGCGAGCATGGGCGGGGTGGTGTTCTCGCCGCTTTGGGCCGGGGCTATCGGCCTCTTCGGATTTCCGATCGCCGCGGCGGTGATCGGCCTGATGATGATCACGGCCGTCTGGGCGCTCACCAGCCGCTACTATTCCAGGACGCCGGAGCAGATGGGTTTGACCGCAGACGGCGACGGTTTCGCAGCAGTAGCGGCGCCTGTGAGTGCGTCCACGCTCCGCGCCCTCCCCGGGCCGCAGCTGTGGACGGACCTCCGCTTTATCACGCTTGCCGCCGGGATGGCGCTCGGCCTGTTCGCACAGATCGGGCTGCTGGCGCAGCTTTTCTCCCTGCTGGTGCCGGCGCTGGGCGAACAGCTTGCGGGGCTCGCCGCCGGAGCCGCAACCGCCGCGGCCATCGCCGGGCGCATGCTGATCGGCTGGCTGATGCCGCAAGGCGCCGACCGCCGATTATACGCCTCGGCCAGCTACGGCGTCCAGATCCTCGGCTCGCTCGCCTTCCTCCTTGCGGCCGGCGACAGTGTGCCTCTGCTCGTCATCGGCGTGGTGCTGTTCGGCGCAGGGATCGGCAACGCCACATCGCTGCCGCCGCTGATCGCGCAGATGGAGTTCGCCAAAGAGGATGTCTCGCGCGTCGTGCCGATGATCGTCGCTATCGGCCAAGCCACATATGCTTTCGCGCCCGCCACATTCGGGCTGATCCGCGAATTTGCCCCGCAAATGGGCAGCTCGTCGGCAGGCGCCGCGCCCTGGCTGTTCGTCGCCACAGCGCTGATCCAGATCGCTGCGATTGCCGCGTTGCTGATCGGCCGGCACAGGGGGCGGCTAGCCTAGCGCCTCGGGCAGATGGGGCGCACCAGCGCTCGCCATCCGTCAGGTCCGGCTCCGCAGGGGCGGCACGCGCTGCTCTAAGCGCCGTCCGCAGGCTCGACGATCAGCACCGTGCCGTCGGCGTCCTTCACCCGCACCATGGCCCCGGCAGGCAGCTCCGGCCCACGCACCATCCAGACGCCGTCGCCCGCCGCGATCCGCCCCTGTCCGCCGCGAATTGGCGCGGTAAGCGCGAAGGTGCGGCCGACAAGCTGGCGGGCGCGCTGATTGAGGAACGGCTTATCGCTGAGGCCGCGTTTCCCGCTCCAGAGCGCCCGCCCGATCATCAGGAAAATCAGGCAGGCTCCGCAGAAGGCAAGAATCTGCCAGTTCGTCTCCATCGGCACGGCGAAGACCAGTACGCCGACCGCGATGGCGGCAAGCCCGAACCACGTCATGTAGAAGCCAGGAGCAAGCACATCGACGACGAAGAGAACGACGCCCACGATCAGCCAGACCCAGCCCGGCTCAATGGCGATATAGGTCAAAACGGTGTCCACCATCCCTGCCCCCGCCGCCCGCGCTCAGACTTTCGGCACCGAGCCGCCCGAGGACGGCGCGCGTGTCAGGCTCTTCGCCGGCCGGCCGGCCCCGTCGGTACGCTCGGCAGGGCTGGGCGCGGTATCATTGAGACCGCCGAAGGTCTCGCGGGTGATCTCGGCGATGCCGCCGATCGCGCCGATCACACCGGCCGCGTCGATCGGGATCATCAGCACTTTCTGATTGGGCGCCTTGGCCAGCTCCTTCAGGGCGCCGACATAATTATTGGCGACGAAATAGTTGATCGCCTGGATATTGCCCGCCGCGATGGCATCGCTCACGACTTGCGTCGCCCGCGCCTCGGCCTCGGCGGAGCGCTCTCGCGCCTCGGCGTCACGATAGGCGGCCTCCTTGCGGCCCTCAGCTGCGAGAACGACCGCCTGCTTGTCGCCCTCGGCGCGCAGAATCTCCGACTGACGCTTGCCTTCGGCCTCTAAAATGGCGGCGCGCTTTTCGCGTTCCGCTTTCATCTGCCGCGCCATGGCGTTGACCAGATCGACCGGCGGCGCGATGTCTTTGATCTCGATGCGCGTGACCTTGATGCCCCAGGGATTGGTCGCCTCGTCGACAATATGGAGAAGGCGAATATTGATCTCGTTGCGGTTGGATAAAAGCTCGTCGAGGTCCATCGAGCCCATCACCGTACGGATATTGGTCATGGTCAGGTTCAGCATGGCCAGCTGCAGGTCCCTGACCTCATAGGCCGCCTGGGCCGCATCTAGCACCTGGTAAAAGGCCACCGCGTCCACCTTCACCATCGCATTGTCGCGCGTGATGACTTCCTGGGTCGGCACGTCGAGAACCTGCTCCATCATATTGATCTTGTGCCCGACGCGCTCGATGAAAGGCACGATGATGCCGAGGCCGGGATGCAGCGTACGCACATAGCGTCCGAGCCGCTCTACGGTGAAATTATAGCCCTGCGGCACCACCTTCGCCGTGGCGATGACGGTGACGACGATCAAGACGAGAAGCGTCAGAACGAAGATCGAAAAGGCCGTCATGGACCGGTCCTCCGCAAAAAACCCCGCCATTCATGTAGGAACTGAGGCAAAAAACGAAAACAAGAATCGTAATGTGAATATTTACAGAAGCAGAACGGCGCCTGCCGACCGCGAATCCACCTGCGCATTGTACACTGAAATGGAGGCGATGGGCTTTAGCCGGGCCTAGTGGAGCGAATTTGACATTTGAGACATGCCTGCCGCGAGTTCGCACTCAAATGTCAAATTCAAATGCTCCACGAGGAATCATAAGGTTGCTAGCGGTTCTTTAATTCTAACACTCGCAAGAGTGCTCGCAGCAGGCGGGATGCGAGTGTTAGAATTGAACCACTAAATCCAGCCCTGAAGCTCGCGGCGGACGTGGCCGGCAAGGAACTGCATGCCTTCCGGGCTGTCATTGAGGCAGGGCAAGGCCGCATAGTGCTCGCCGCCATGTTCGACAAAAATCTCCTTGGCCTGCATGGCGATTTCCTCAAGCGTCTCGACGCAATCGGCGGCAAAGCCGGGCGTCACCACGGCAAGCCGCTTCACGCCCTTCTCGGCCAGCCGCGCAATCGTCTTGTCCGTGTAGGGCTGCAGCCATTCCGCCTTGCCGAAACGCGACTGGAAGGTGTGGAACAGCCTCGCCTCGTCCCAGCCGAGCGCATCGCGGAGCAGCCGGGTCGTCTTCACACAGTGGCAGTGATAGGGGTCGCCTTTTTGGAAATATTCGACCGGCAGGCCGTGAAACGAGGCGATCACCACCTCCGGCTCGAAGCCGAGCCCGGCAAGGCTGGTGCGCATCGACTGCGCCAGCGCCTCGATATAGGCCGGATCGTCGTAATAGGGCGGCGCAACGCGAAGGGTCGGCTGCCAGCGCATGGATTTCAGCGCGTCGAAGGCCTTGTCGCACACCGTCGCCGTAGTCGCCGCGGAATATTGTGGATAAAGCGGCACCACCAGGACGCGCTCGCAGCCGTCGGCCTGCAGCCGGTTCAGGCGCTCGGCGATGGAAGGATTGCCGTAGCGCATCGCCCAGTCGACCATCACCGCCGGCTCGTCCGCGAAATTCCGCGCCAGGATCTCGGCCTGGCTGCGCGTGATCGTGCGCAAGGGGGATTCGTCGAGCTCGGTGTTCCAGATCGAGCGGTAGGCCTCGCCGGAGGAAAATGGCCGTTTCGTCAGCACCGGACCGTTGAGAATGAACCACCAGACGACGGGATTGACCTCGATCACCCGCCGGTCCGAGAGAAATTCCTTGAGGTAGCGGCGCATCGGCCAATAGCCGGTGTCGTCCGGCGTGCCGAGATTGACGATGAGCACGCCGATCTTGCCGTGGCGGACGGCCGGGTGGTTCGAGGCGGATTGATGGACCATTGCGGACCGGGAAAAGCTTGCGTTCAATGCGTTAGCCGCAGGTTTAGGGAGCCGCTCTCCGAAGGGCAAGAGGGGCGTGTGTTTTTGTCGTAGATCGGAAACCGCGTCTCCGGCATAACGACACTTCGAAAGCTGCTGCAAATGGTGGCCTCATTGCGGCAGATCAAAGCCGGCGCACATATTCTCTTTTATGCAAAAGATGGTCCGGGCTCCTGAATGAGGGCCCTGCCCCCAACCAAGCAGTCAGCGCGTTCAGGGGTCCCGGACCACGCCGCCACCTGGGAGGATCACGAATGACACTCAAAAAAATCCGGCTGGAGCTGGCCCGCGATCACGATTTTCCCGAGGGCAGCCACGACCACGGCTATGAATTCGTAGCGCCGGTCGGGCCGGACGGCCATCTCGATCCCGTGGCATGGAAAGCCCATCGCGCCGAATGCCGCGCCCGCCGCTTCTGGGGCGAGGACGATGAGGAGATCGGCCATCTCGTCAGAAAGCCGGGCGGAAGCTGGGCGTTTCATTACGACGTCCATGGCGATGAGGACGACGATGAAAGCGGCTATCGAATTCGGCAATCATGCTTTCCTGCCCGGCGAATATGTCTCCATCCGCGAACAGGACGACAAATTGCGCACCTTTCGCGTCGCGAGTGTAGACAACCTGACACCGCGCCGCGCCTGACCCGCCAATGCCTCTTTCGGGATCGAACCCCGACGCTGCGGGAAATTGCCATTTCCGCGCGCGGGGTTATCTTATTTTAACCTAAAAAAGCGTAATTCTTACCGGCGATCCGGTCGATCCGGGGTGGCGCGTGGGGAGAGGCGATGAGTTCAGGACCCGTCTTGAGCAGCACGGTCGTGGGTGAGCGTTTGAAGCTCACGGCGGCAGGATCGTGGACGGCGCCGTTCGCGGCGGTGCTGGAGCCGCTGATCGAGAGTCAGGCTTCGGCCGCGCCCCGCGTACCGAGCATGTCCATCGATATGGCCGGCGTCCGCGAGTTCGACACCTTCGGCGCCTGGCTCCTGGAACGGCTGGTGCGCGCCTGGCAGAGTCTTGGCCGGGCCGCCGAGATCACCGGCCTTCCCGAGCATTATCGCGACCTCCTCGATGAAATGCGCCATGCCAACCAGGCGCCGGTCCCGCGCATGCGCCGGCCCTGGGGCATTCTGGCCGGGCTCGACCGGCTCGGCCGCAATCTGGAAGACCTCGGCCAGGGCACCGTGCCCTTCGTCAATATGTTCGGCGCCGTCGGCAGCGCGCTCCTGCACGTCATCCGCCGGCCGCGTGCCTTCCGCCTGACCTCCGCCGTGCATCAGCTCGACCGCGTCGGCTGGCAGGCGATCCCGATCATCCTGCTCATCACCTTTCTGATCGGCTGCATCATCGCCCAGCAGGGCTTCTTCCATTTCCGGAAATTCGGTGCCGACATCTATGTCGTCGACATGGTCGGCATCCTGGTGCTGCGCGAGATCGGCGTGCTGATCGTCGCCATCATGGTTGCCGGCCGCTCCGGCAGCTCCTACACCGCCGAGCTCGGCTCGATGAAGATGCGCGAGGAGATCGATGCGCTGAGGACGATGGGCTTCGATCCTGTCGAGGTGCTGATCCTGCCGCGCATCCTGGCGCTCGTCGTCGCCATGCCGGTGCTGACCTTCCTCGGCTCGATGGCGGCGCTGTTCGGCGCCGGCCTCATCGCCTCTTTTTATGGCGGCATGAGCCCCGATATCTTCATCGAGCGGCTGCGCGAGGCGATCACTGTGACGCATTTCAAGGTCGGGCTGATCAAAGCGCCGTTCATGGCCCTCGTCATCGGCATCGTCGCCTGCACCGAGGGCCTGCGCGTCAAGGGGAGCGCCGAATCGCTCGGCCTCAAGACCACCGATTCCGTGGTGAAGTCAATTTTCATGGTCATTGTGTTGGACGGCGTTTTCGCCATTTTCTTTGCCGCAATCGGGATGTGAGCCGCCCATGACCGAGCCGGTTATCAGAATTCGCGATCTTGTCGTCGGCTTCGGCGATCATCTGGTGCTGAAAGGGCTTTCGCTCGACGTGCAGCGGGGCGAGATCCTCGGCGTGGTCGGCGGCTCGGGTGCTGGCAAATCCGTGCTGCTGCGCACGATTATCGGCCTCCTGCCGCAAAGGGCCGGCTCGGTCGAGGTGCTCGGCGTCAGGATGGGCGAGGCCACCGACGAGCAAAAACGGTCGATCGAGCGGCACTGGGGCGTGCTGTTCCAGAACGGCGCTCTGTTCTCCTCTTTGACGGTGCTCGAGAACGTGCAGTTCCCGATGCGGGAATATCTGCATCTCTCCGAGCGGCTGATGGCGGAGGTCGCCATCGCCAAGCTGGAGATGGTCGGGCTGACGCCGCTCGACGCGCAGAAATTTCCCTCCGAGCTCTCCGGCGGCATGACCAAGCGCGTGGCGCTCGCCCGCGCCCTCGCGCTCGAACCCGAAATTGTCTTTCTCGACGAGCCGACCTCCGGGCTCGACCCGATTTCCGGCGGTGATTTCGATGCGCTGATCCGCACCTTGCAGCAGACGCTCGGCCTGACCGTCTTCATGGTCACGCATGACCTCGAAAGCCTGCACACGGTCTGCGACCGCGTCGCGGCTCTTGCCGATGGCGTCGTCGTCGCCGAAGGCACGATCGAGGACATGATGGCTTCCGAACATCCTTGGGTGAAAGCCTATTTCCGGGGAAAGCGCGCCAGCAGGATGGCGCCGTCGCCCCGCCCGGCAACGATCTAGAGGCGAGAGATGGAAATTCGCGCGCGTTATATTCTGATGGGTCTGTTCCTCCTCGCGGTCACGGCGGGAGTATTCGGTTTCGTCTATTGGCTTGAGAACACCGGCGGCTTCCGTGACCGCGCCGTCTACCGGATCCAGTTCGATAATTCCGTCTCCGGCCTGCTGACCGGGTCCGCCGTCCTCTTCAACGGGATCCGGGTCGGCGAAGTGACCGCGCTCAGGATCGACCCCGCCTATCCGCGACAGGTGTTCGTCGATGTCTCTGTCGATTCCGACACGCCGATCCGCAACGATACGGCCGTGGATCTCGAATATCAGGGGTTGACCGGGGTCGCCTCCATCTCGCTCACGGGCGGAACCGATGGCGCGCCGCTGATTGCCAAGAGCAACCAGCCGCCTGTGCTCCTGGCGAAGGCTGGCGCCGGGCTGAGCCTGACGACCTCGGCCAAGGATACGCTGCTCAAGATCGACAGCATCCTCGACGAGAACGCCAAGCCCCTCTCGCAGCTTATTGCCAATCTCAACGAATTCTCCGGCGCGCTGGCCAAGAATTCGGGCAAGGTCGACGGCATCATCGCCGGCCTGGAGCGCATGACCGGCGGCCCGAAGGGGCCGGACAACGACAAGGTCTTCGACGTCGCCGCGGCGAAAGACTTCAAGACCAACGTCAAGACCCTGCGCGGCCAGCTTGCCGTTGCGCTGCCGAGCGCGCTGTTTCAGCTCGACACGCAGAACATTCTCTTCCTCCCCTCCGAAGGCGCGGCGCCCTTACCCGCTGGACCGCGCTGGGGCGACAACGTTACGCGCATGGTGCAGGCGCGGATTTCCCAGAGCTTCGAGAATGCCGGCTTTGGCGGCAGCGTCAGCCAGAGCACCGACGCGGTCACCGCGGATCTTCAGCTTTTGACCGATATCCGCAAGTTCCAGATGGTCGTCTCGCCCAAGCCGACCGCCGAGGTGGAGTTCTTCGTCAGGATTACCGATAACGGCAAGATTGTCGCCTCGAAACTGTTCAAGGCGGACGTGCAGGCGAAGTCGGCAGATACGGTTCCGGCGGTCGCCGCGCTGAACCAGGCTTTCGGCGAGGCCGCCTCCGATCTCGTCGACTGGACGGCCGGCGTGCTTGCGCCAAAGGCAAAGGCAGAGGCTGAAACACCGAAGGAGCAGCCCGCCGCCGAAGCCAGCGAGCCCGCCCCGGCCGAGCCGAAGACGCCTGGCTCCGCCGAAGCCCCCGCGCAGGAGAATACCCCGCCCGAGACGGGTTCGCCCCCGTCGGGCAAACCCGCCGCCCAGGGTTCCGCCCCAGCTCCGGCGCCGTCGCCCCCGCAGGCGGAGGCGACCTCTCCCGCTTCGGGCAGAGCTGCGAACGCGAAGCCGCCCGCCAATGAGGCGTCTCCCGCCGCTCCGGCGCCGGCGCCGAACTGAGCCGGAAAGCCCGATCCGACGAAAAACCCCCGGCATTACCGCCGGCGGGCCAAGGTCTTTTCGCAGCAATCGCCATCACTGCCCGACATCCGCCAGAAAGTGGGAGTGGGATGACTTGCGCCTCGGCACCACGAGGGGTTTTTTGTTAATGCAATCAATTTGAAGGGATCACGAATGAAAACGAACATTCGGCTTCTCGCGGCCGGCGCCGTGTCGCTGTTGCTGCTCGGCGCGCCCGGCGCCATCGCGAAGGAAGACAACAGTGTCCGCGTCGGCGTTCTGACCTGCAAGGTCAGCGGCGGCACCGGCTTCGTCTTCGGCTCCAGCAAAGCCCTGCGCTGCCATTTCGATGCATCGAGCGGCAGGGGCGAGCGCTATGTGGGCAAGATCGATAAGTTCGGCATCGATATCGGCGTGACGGGCGATGCCGTGATGACCTGGGCGGTCGTCGCGCCCACCTCGAAGTTCGGCAGAGGCGCGCTTGCGGGCACCTATGTCGGCGCCTCGGCGGAAGCGACGGCCGGCGTTGGCGGCGGCGCCAATGTGCTGGTCGGCGGATCGAACAAGACCATCTCGCTGCAGCCGCTCAGCGTTCAGGGTCAGACCGGCGTCAATGCCGCGCTCGCCGTATCGGAGCTGGTGCTGGATCCGGCCTGAACCGACATCCGCATCCGAGACTAACGTCCCATGGCGCCGCCCCCAAAGCGGCGCCATTTCCGTATGCGGAATGTGGAAGGCGCACCGAACGCTGGCGATTTGAGCGCGTTTATGCCATCGAAGCGGGCGTTGCCATCATCGCCCGCGTCCGGTGATCGAAGGGGGTAATCCTTGAACCTGATTCTTAGGCTCATTCTGGTGCTTGTGAAGGGCTCGTTCCGCAAGAGGCTGAAGCCGCTCGATATCTCCAGCCTGCGCCTGCATGTCCTGCCCAATGACCTCGATATCCAGCTTCATATGAATAACGGGCGCTATTTGTCGCTTATGGACCTCGGCCGGATCGACCTCCTGGTGCGCACCGGCTTCTGGCGCGCCGCGCGCCGCCACCGCTGGTTTCCAGTGGTCGCCACCGCCATCATCGATTACCGGCGGCCGCTGCTGCTGTTTCAGTCTTATGAGCTGCGCACCAAAGTGCTCGGATGGGACGATCGCTGGTTCTATCTCGAGCAGCAATTCGTCCGCGGCGCCGCCGTCGCCGCCCGGGCCACGTTGAAGACCATGATCCGCAGCGCCGCCGGGGTCGTGCTGCCGGCGGATGCGCTGCGCGCGATCGGCTTTTACGCGACCTCGCCCGAGCTTCCCGAAGCGATCCAGATGATCGCCCGGACGGATCGGAGCCGGGAGCTGACCTGATTCGCAGGAACGGTGGCGCGCCGGCTCAAGACGTCTTTTCGCACCAGAACTGATACATGCCGTCGAAGATGCGCGGATGCTGGTCTTCGAACACCGCCCAATTGCCGAGGCGGCCCGGCCAGCGATCCTCCGGGAAGGCCTTGAGAAAAGCCTCGGATATGGGACGGAGCAGGTTGAAGCCTCTGAAGGCGAGACCGTGCTGATCGAGAAAAGCTTCGATCTCGGAGAGGAAGATCGGCCGCTCATGCTCATGCAGCACCAGGTCGCGGAAGTCGCTCAGCGTGTAGAAATCGTGCGACTGGCCGAGCGCGGCCGCGACATCCGGACGATTCATAAGGCTCACCCGATAGGCGCGCGCCTCGTCGTCATCGCAGGACGGACCCGGATAGCCGGCCTCGCTCCTGAGCTCGGCGATGTTCCGGCGGGCAACCGCGCTGTACAGCCCGATCAGCATGATGCCGCCGGGCCCGAGCAGGCCGGCAAGCGCCTGCCAGCCCTTGAACGGCTCGGCCATGTGATGCAGCACGCCCATGGCCTCAATGACGTCGAAGGGACCGTTCCCGGCGCCGATCGCCATGAGATCGGCCTGTGCGAAGCGGAGATTTGCGACGCCGAAGCCTTCTGCCCTGGCTTTTCCATAGGCGAGGCTGCGGCGGCTGAGATCGATGGCGAGCACATCGGCGGCCGGGCCGTAGCGGACGGCGGCGGTGATGGCGTGCTGGCCGGTCCCCGCTCCGGCGATCAGCGCTTTGAACGGCCGGGCGAGAAACGCCAGCCGCTCCGGCGTGAAGAAGCGTTCGAGGACATGCGCGGCGCTCGCCTCTGCCGGCAGTTGCAGGCTGGTCCAGCGCGGATAGGGATGGGCTTCATATTGCCGGGCGACGCGCTGTGAGGTGCCGTCTTCGATGACGCCGAGGCTCGGGATCGCGGCGGCGATTTCCGCCTGGCCTGCCTCCTCATCGAGCCGCTGCGCGAGAAGCTCCCCGAGCGCTTTGGGGCGAAGGCCCCGGCAATCATCCGCTGTCAGCCTATCGCCGATCGCATCCTCCGGCGCGGCGTAAAGCAAAGATAGCATCAGCCGCCGCGCCTGATCGGCATCGCCGCCGCGAAGGGCGGTCCAGTCCACGGACAGCTCATCGAGGCGCCGCCGCTCCTCCGCGCTCGCCGCCCAGACATAGTCATTCTCGATACATTGCCGGATCAGGGCGAGCACAAAGCCGGTCAGCCCCTTGTCGCCGAAGCGTTCGGCCGGCGTCTCCAGCAGCAGCACACGCCGGAGCGCCGTGAGCAGCCGCTCGAAGCCGGGATCGCGATTGGGGCTGTTCGCCAGCGCGACGTGAAGCAGCGGCTGAGTGAGGGTCTTGTCGGTCCGGCGCAGAACGAGGCTGCGCGCTGCGTCCTCCGCCCCGCCCTGCTCGGCTTCCAGGATCGCAGCGCCGAGCGACGCCCCGGCGCGCAGATGCGCAATGGCGGCGCCGGCAACAGCCTGCCGGTCGATGCGGTCGAAGGCGAAGGCGGCAAAGAGGCCATGCGGGTCGAGTTCGCCCGGCGCCTCGAGCCGAAACCGCTCGAGCAGAAAGGCAAGGCGCTGCGCGGCTTCGAACCAGGAGGGCCGCAAGCGCAAGGCCGTCGTCAGGCAGCGCGCCGCTTCGTCGATCTCGCCGATGCGCTCCTTGGCGCCGGCCAGACTGAAGAAAACCGCGGGATTGCGCGGATCGGCATCGCGCGCCTTGGCGAAAGCCTCGGCCGCGAGATAGTAGCGTCCGGCAAGGAAAGCCTCCCTCCCCTCAGCCATGAACTCAGCCGATGACGGCTTTACGCGGCGCGCCGGTTTCATGGAGCCGATGCGTAGCCTATGGCCGGCGAAAAGCCAAGCACCGCCGTATGACAGCATACTCGCTTCGCATATTCGAGGCGTCGCCCCGGCCCTTGAGCCGGGGCCCAATGGCCCAACTGCCCCGTACACGTGTTGATAATCCAATGGGTCCCGGACCTCACTTCGTTCGTCCGGGACGACGCAGGTGGGCGCGGAAGCATTGAGCGTAAGTCGGAAAACCGTTCAGCAGCCCTTCGGTGTGTCGGTGCCGCGGCCGGGGTGGAAATTGTCCTCCATGATCTCGATCAGCCCTTCGTAAAACGGCTTCTCGGCCTTGGGAAAGGTCATGCTGAAAACGCTGATGACCTTATTGGCGCAGGTGAACATCACCTTCTGATAGTAGATGTTCTCGCCCCGGAATCCGGTAAGCACGAACCAAGTCTTACCGACCGGGCTGTAACCCAACCGGTCGTAACCGCCGAAATCCTTCAGCAGAATGCGCCGATAGTCCCGCGGTGAATAGTTCTCGGTATTCTGAGCGCCGAAGACGACAATCTTGGCGCGCCCGTCGCGGGCGGTGAAGGTGAGGCCGCTGCCGTTCTCGGGCGGCTGGCCGGGGGAGAACAGCGCCGAGGGGTAGTAAAGCCGGTAGCCGAAGCGCGGGTTTTCATAGGTCACCCAGCGCTCCTCCGGCTTGGGCCTGTATTTGCCGACGGCGAGCGCGCCCGCGCTGCCGGCGATGAGGATCAAACAGGCTGCGGCAAGCGCGCGCCAGTGAGGCGCGATTGCGCGTGGAAGGGTTTTCATCGGGCCGTCCTCGTAAAGCGTCTACGCCAGTATGGCCGCATCCGGGAGCGAGGCCGAATCAAACCTGTGTCAGCGCGTCAGCGGGAAGCGCCTGAAAAATTTCCAGATCACATCGGCGGCCGAAATATCGTGATTGGCGCGTCCCAGCATCAGGCGCAGAAGCGGCCGGTCGCCGACATTGGCGCCGGGCGGCAGATGTCCGCCGCCTTCCACCGCAAACAGCACCACCGGCGCGCCCGAGCGGCAATCGGCATATTGCTTGGCCAGCACCGTCGAGCCGTCATTCGGGTCCTTGTCCGGCAGCGGCTTGGTCTCGGCGCGCTCGCTGCAGCCATTCTGGCGGCGCCAGAAATCGACGGTTTCGGGCGTCGACATCAGCTCGCCCCGGCGCGAACCCGGCCCGACCTCGCCGCCATCCCACGGCACCACGTGGTCGTTGGTCGAGTTGATGACGATAAAAGGCGCGCTCACCGATTTCGGGCAGCGATCGGCGACCAGCGCCGAAATATTGGCGATCACCGCCGCATAGGCCGCGAACAGGCCGGGTGCATCGCAGGCCATGCGGTAGGTCATCATGCCGCCATTGGAGAGGCCGACCAGATAGAGCCGCGCGGGGTCGGCGATCCCGTCCCGCACAAGCTGCTCCGCCAGCTTGCGGATGAACCGGACATCGTCCGGGCCGCGCTCATCCTCGACGCGGCCGTCATTCCAGCGCCGCCGGATGCCGTCGGGGTAGACGGCCACGAAGCTGTTATGCTCGGCGACCTCGTCGAGCCCGAAGACCTGCCGCATCGACCGCCCGGTCATCAGGGCGCCGTGCAGCGCGATGATCGTCGGCAGAGGGTGACCGCGCTTCTCCCCATCGGGCGTCACGACCGTGAAATGGCGCTCGCGCCCGCCCGAACTCGATGCTGTCGAAGACCGTTTCGGCCCGCACGGCCGAAGCGAAAGACGCAATCACCGCCAGACCGAGGACAAGCCGAAGCATCCCTCGAAAGCCTTTATTGACCATTTCTGCCGATCCCCAATTGCTCCATGGAACGCACCTCGCGGCCTCAATACATAATACGAATGGCGAACACCCGTCCCGGCGGCCCGCTGAATAAAGCCTGAACGCGCCGAGACTTATCTCATTGGGCCATTGCGGCTCATGGTGCGGCGCGGTAAAACGGCAGCGAACTCGGACGAGGAGAGATATTTCATGGCGAAAGCCGAGGCACAAGTGGCGCGGCCCCTGTCGCCGCATCTGACGATTTTCCGCCCCTACGTCAATATGATGATGTCCATCGTGCATCGGATCACCGGCGGGGTGAATTATTTCGGCACGCTGCTTCTGGTCGCCTGGCTGACGGCGACCGCCTCGGGACCGGACGGCTTTGTCGCCGCGAACGATGTCGCCGGCTCGCCCATCGGACTTCTCATCCTCTTCGGCTATAGCTGGTCGCTGATCCATCACGGGCTCGGCGGCATCCGTCATTTCATCTGGGATACGGGGCACGGTTTCGAGATCCCCGCGGTCCGCGCTCTGTCCTGGGGCACGATCGCCGGCTCGCTGTCGCTCACGATCATCGTCTGGCTCATCGGCCTGGCAAAATGGGGAGCACTCTGATGCCGAGCTACCGCACCTCTCTCTCCCGCGTCCGCGGCCTCGGCTCTGCGCAGAGCGGCACGGACCACTTCTGGTCGCAGCGCCTCACCGGGCTTGCCAATCTCGTGCTCCTCGTCTTCGTCATCTACTCGGTCATCCATCTCGCCGGCGAGCCGCTCGACGTGGTGCGCAGCTATTTCGCCTGGCCGGTCGTCACGGTGCTTTCCTCGCTCTTCGCACTCTCGGCGACCTACCATATGCGGCTCGGCATGCAGGACATCATCGAGGACTACGTCCACAGCGAGGCGCCCAAACTGGTGCTGCTGCTGCTCAACACCTTTTTTGCGGTGCTGGTCGCTCTTACCTCCATCATTGCGATCATTCAGCTTAGCCTCGGAGCTTGATCATGGCGGAAAACGGCAAGGGTAATGGCGTCAGCGCGCCGCGCACCAATGGCCGCGCCTATCCTTTCAACGACCACACCTATGACGTCGTCATCGTCGGAGCGGGCGGCGCCGGACTTCGCGCCACGCTCGGCTGCGCCGAAGCCGGGCTGCGGACGGCTTGCATCACCAAAGTCTTTCCGACCCGCTCGCACACCGTCGCCGCGCAGGGCGGCATCGCCGCCGCGCTCGGCAATATGGGGCCGGACGACTGGCGCTGGCATATGTATGACACGGTGAAGGGCTCCGACTGGCTCGGCGATCAGGACGCCAT
This sequence comes from uncultured Alphaproteobacteria bacterium, assembly GCA_963798805.1. Taxonomy (GTDB): domain Bacteria; phylum Pseudomonadota; class Alphaproteobacteria; order Rhizobiales; family Rhodomicrobiaceae; genus CAVZCK01. The sequence goes on along the minus strand of CAWCVC010000002.1, from coordinate 576,659 downwards.
CGAATATCTCTGCCGCAGCGCCCCCGCTGCCGTCTATGAGCTGGAACATTACGGCATGCCCTTCTCGCGCACCGAGGAAGGCAAGATCTATCAGCGGCCCTTCGGCGGCATGACCACAGAGTTCGGCGAAGGCCCGCCGGCACAGCGCACCTGCGCCGCCGCCGACCGCACCGGCCACGCCATGCTGCACACGCTTTACGGCCAGTCGCTACGCTATTCGGCGGAGTTCTTTGTCGAATATTTCGCGCTCGACCTGATCATGGACGATGAGGGCGGCTGCCGCGGCGTTATCGCCATGTCGATCGAGGACGGCTCGATCCACCGCTTCCGAGCGCAGCGCACCGTCCTGGCGACCGGCGGCTATGGCCGCACCTATTTCTCCTGCACCTCGGCCCATACCTGCACTGGCGACGGCAATGGCATGGTGCTGCGCGCCGGCCTGCCGTTGCAGGACATGGAGTTCGTGCAGTTTCACCCGACCGGCGTCTACGGCGCCGGCGTGCTGATTACCGAGGGCGCACGCGGCGAGGGCGGCTATCTGACCAACTCAGAAGGCGAGCGCTTCATGGAGCGTTATGCGCCGCACGCCAAGGACCTCGCCTCGCGCGATGTCGTCTCGCGCTCGATGACCATCGAGATCCGCGAGGGGCGCGGCGTCGGCCCGGACAAGGACCACATCTACCTGCATCTCGACCATCTCGACCCGAAGATCCTCGCCGAGCGCCTGCCCGGTATCACCGAGAGCGCCAAGATCTTCGCCGGCGTCGATCTGCGCCGCGAGCCGATCCCGGTGCTGCCGACGGTCCATTACAATATGGGCGGTATCCCCACCAATTATCACGGCGAGGCGGTGCGGCCGCTGAATGGCGACCCCGATGCGGTCGTGCCCGGCCTGATGGCGATCGGCGAAGCCGCCTGCGCCTCTGTTCACGGCGCCAACCGGCTCGGCTCCAATTCGCTGATCGACCTCGTGGTCTTCGGGCGCGCCGTCGCGCTGCGCTGCGCCGAGACCATCGAGCCCGGACGGGCGCAATCGCCGCTGCCCGACGGTTCCGGCGAGAAAGCGATCGAGCGGCTCGATCATTACCGCCATGCCGATGGCGGCACGCCGACCGCCGCTCTGCGCCTCAAAATGCAGAAGACCATGCAGGCCGACTGCGCCGTGTTCCGCACCGAGCAGGTGCTGGCTGCGGGCAAGAAAGGCATCGAGGATGTCTGGGCCGGCATTGAGGACATCAAGGTCTCAGATCGCTCGCTGGTGTGGAATTCCGACCTCGTCGAGACGCTCGAACTCGACAATCTGATCGCCCAGGCCGCCGTGACGGTGACGGGCGCGCTCGCCCGTCAGGAAAGCCGCGGCGCCCACGCCCGCGAGGATTTCCCCAATCGCGACGACAAGAATTGGATGAAGCACACGCTCTCCTGGGCGGATTACGATACGCGCACCGTGCGGCTGGATTACCGGCCGGTGCATGCGCGCACGCTCACGAATGAGGTGAAGTATATCGAGCCAAAGGCGCGGGTTTATTAGGATTGGCCTGGTTTAAACACCGAACACCTGTTCTGCCTTTGGCGTCACCCTGGACGAGCGCAGCGAAAATCCAGCCGGTCTGTGGGCGCGGATATGTCCATGGGTCCGGCTCGGCCTCCGGCCGTCCGGGACGACGCAACGGGTGAGCGGCCGCCGTTCCGAGTAACTCCCATGGGAGAGGAGTCGATCGGCCGGTCCACGCATTTCTGGTCGCGATAGCAGCCTCCCATAGCTTCACTTGCCGCGCCCGTCTGGGCACGAATTTCGATCGTGCGCCTGCCTGCGCAAGGCGCGGTCTGCTGCGCCAATCGCGAGCATTCCCCAAGCGACCGTGAACCTGTTTCCGTTGTGTCGCGACGAATGCAAGGGGCCCGGCCAGCCTGAATACGGGGATCCGGCCGGGACTCCCGAGGCAAGACTGCTTCACAAGGAAAACCGATCCATGATCAGCTCAGTGACAAGATTTGCGGCCACCGCCCTGTTTGCCGGTGTTCTGCTTTCAAGCGCCATGCCCGCAAGCGCTTCTCATCTCGCCTGCAAGCCTTCATCAACCTTTGGCATAGGCCGCGGTCCCAACCTGGACGTCGCCATGAGCCATGCCATCCAAAATTGGCGTATGCGCACGGCCAGCGCATATGGCGCCGACTACAGCTACTGGGGGAACACGCTGGACCGGGGCAGGCATTGCAACAACAAGGGCTGGCTTACCTACTGCCGGGTCTGGGCGAACCCCTGCCGATGATCCCAGAAGCAGACGTCATGTAGGGATGTGACTTCCACTGACGAAACCGCCATTCTCCGGCCATTCGGTTGGCCGGAGACGGCATGTTGAGCGATGCGGGGAAATCCGCCTGACCCCGCCTACTCATATTTGCTCGCGATCCCGTCCAGCCCGCCCTTGAAAATGCCGTCCATGACCTTCTTGGCGTCCTCTTCGCTCGCGCCCTTCGGATCGAACTTGGCCGCCCAGGTCACATCCACCTTGCTCTTGTCGTTGCGGTCGCCCTTGACCGAGAGCGTGGAGGTGTAATTGGAGACCGGCAGCGGGCTTTCATCGATCTGATAGGTGTAGCTGTTCTTGCCGCTCTTCAGCATGCTTTCCTTGATCACGCCGCCGTCCTTCGTCGTGAGCACGCGGTGCTTCTTGCCGCCGCTCGTAGTCTCCTCGCATTTGGCGATGGCCGGATGCCAATCCGCGATGGCGCACCAGCCGCCGATCTTGCCCCAAATTTGCGACTTGGTTCCCTTGACCTCGACGGTGCGTTTCACTTCCGCTGCATGAGCCGCGCCGGTCAGGGCGAAGGCGACGGCCAGAGCACTCACAACGAAGCGATGAGACATGGCGTTACTCCCCTATGTGGTTTTTCTTGCTATCCGAAAGCCTTAGCCGGCTCGCGCGCCCGAAGTGTGACCGACGCCGCCGGTTTTGACAATCGGAGCGCGGATCAATGGATCTGTGCGGCTTGGTGAATAGGCGAAGCAGGGATGTCGTCCCGGAAAGCGCGTCAGCGCTTATCCGGGATCTCTTGAGGCGGCGCAGAACGCGACCCCGGCTCGGCCTGACGGCAGGCCGGGGTGACGAATCTCCGCAAGACTTGAGGCTTCACGCCGAAGCCGGCTCCGCCTTCTGCGCCAGGATCGGCCGCTCGATCATCGAGAAGGCGACCGTCAGCCCGGTGAGCAGCACGGACAGCCCCGCCAGCACCAGGAAGAGCTGACTGAAGCCGCCATAATTGCTGTAGAAATAGGAGACGACCGGCACCGCGGCGGCGATGGCGACGAAGCCGAACGTATAGCGCACGGCGTAAACCCGCGTGCGGTATTCCGGCGTCGTATAGCGCGCGGTCATCACCTCGTTGATCGGGATAAGGCCGAAGACCACGAACATCATCGGCAGTGCCACGAGCAGCGTAACCGGGCCGCCGACGAGCCCGGTCAGCAAGAGGAACGGCACCTGCAGCACCGCGACGGTGAAGAAGATGCGGCCGGTCGAATGCTTGTCGAGCAGCGAGCCGATGACGATCTGCGCGATCGCCGCGAAGGCGTAGATGACGAAGACGAACAGGCCGACGCCGGACAGCGAGGTGGTCAACTCGGTCAGCCGCTGCTCGAACAGCTTGGGCATCAGCGCGGTTGTGGCGCTGAAGATGAAGCTGCCGATCATCGTCGAGATCATCAGGATGGCGAGCACGCGGATCATCTCGGCGCGCGGGATGATGCGGTCGCCGGCCTTGCGCGGCGCCGAGCGGATCGGGCCGGGATCGGCAACGAGCATCCAGAAGCCGATACCGGCGGCAAGGCTCGCCAGCCCCGGAATGATGAAGGCCGCGCGCCAGGAAATCAGGTCGGTCAGCACGCCGGTGATCAGCGCCGCCGAGGCGACGCCGAGATTCCCGAACAGGCCGTTCTTTCCCATGATGCGGCCGACCCTCGCCGGATCGATCACCGAGAGCATGGCGTTGCCGATCGGGTGATAGATCGCCGCAAACAGCCCGACTAACGTCAATGCCATGCCGATCTGCAACGGGGTCTGCGCGAATCCCGCCAGGATGCAGCCCGCGCCGGTGCCGAGGAAATAGATCGTGATCAGCGTATGCCCGCTGGCGCGCCTGCCGATCCAGCCGAACGGCATGGAGAACACGCCGAAGGCGAAAAAGCCGCCGGTCGCATAAGGGAGAAGCTCGCCGAAGGACTTGCCGAGCGAGACCGAAAGCGCCAGCACCGCCGCCGGATAGATCAGCATGACGAAATGATCGAGCGCGTGCCCGAAATTCAGAAAGGCGATCATGCGGCCGGTCGTCGGTGACGTCATTACGCTTTTCTCCTGACATCGCTCCTTTTCAAGAAGCATAATCGAGAGCAAGATGTCTGGCGAACGCTGTTTGGACATTCAATGTCGAGATCTGGCCACGACATGCCTGCCGCTCCGGAAAAAAGCACCCGCCACGCCGACTACCAGAACACGCCGCAGCCGATCGCGGCGATGGCCGTGGATTACCCGGACGGTTTCGCCACCGCGCCGCACAGCCATCCACGTGCGCAGCTGCTGTTCGCCATGGCCGGGGTGATGAAAGTGAACACCGCGGACGGCACCTGGATGGTCCCGCCGAGCCGCGGGGTGTGGATTCCGCCGGGCAAGCAGCATTGGGTGCGCGCGGTCGGCACGCTGAAAGTGCGCACTGCCTATATCGAGGCGGCGCTGGCGCGCGAGGCGGGCTTGCCCGATGCCTGCTGCGTCGCCGAGGTGTCGCCGCTGCTGCGCGAGCTGCTCATCCGGGCGACCGCTATCCCGAACGACTATGACTGGGCCTCGGCGGACGGGCTGATCATGCGGCTGATCGTCAGCGAAATCCGCCCCAAACCGGCCTTGCCGCTGTCGCTCACCCTGCCCGCCGATCCGCGGGCGCGGCGGGTGTGCGAGCGCGTCATGGCCGACCTTTGCCTGGATCTGCCGCTCGACGATTGGGGACGCGACGCCGGCATTTCCGGCCGCACCCTCAACCGTATCATGACGCTCGAAACCGGGCTCTCCTTCGGGCGCTGGCGGCAGCGGGCGCGGCTGCTCGCAGCCGTCGAAAGCCTCGCCCGCGGCGAGCCCGTGCTCAATGTCGCGCTCGATCTCGGCTATGACAGCCCGAGCGCCTTCACCGCGATGTTCCACCGCGAGCTCGGCACCGTGCCGAGCCGCTATTTCAGCTAAGGTTAAGGCGGGCTCCCGCCTTCAAAGCGGAGTTGCACCGTCACGCCAGATGTGTCCTGGGCATTGCGACTGCTAACGCCTCGAAGCCGATGCGGCACCAAAATTCCATTATGATTTATGGTTCGAGTTACCGCGAAGCTGTTCAACATAATAACTTAGATTGTCCGCAATCTTGTCGAATATCTTCGGCAAATATTTCGATATTTCCTCCATACCGGGATCGTCATGCGACGGGCCACCATGGTAGTTCCGCATATGCGACAAGATATCCTGCTTGTCGGTTGCTGACAGCTTTCGAAATGGGTTTTCAACAAAGTGATTGTGCAAGTAAGATAAGTGAATGAAAGCGCATCCAAATTTATAGACTGACTGTGTCCAACCTTGTAAATGGTTAGCTAGCTCAACCATTTCGCGATCAGTTACCTTGCGTGATTTTCCTTTCGGGGCAGGCACTACCCATTCGTCACCATCCAGTGTGGATTGTATAAGTCGTTTTCGCGCGATGTCGTCTGGAATCTGCAAGAGATAAATTACTCGGATCATCGAGTCCAGTTCTTGACGAAGAATCGAGAAAGCAGGGCTCAATACCCTCTGCAAATCGGTGAAGTACTGCATCGCCATACGGTTTTCGTTGGAACGATTTTCGATCATCGTGCAGAAGGTGTCGATGGCCGCATCCATCTTGATTTGCTCCAAGGTTTGTTCCGCTTTCCGGCCATTGACATCTACCATAATCGCTTAAGAGCAGATGTTACGTCGCAAGTAGATAGGGATTGATACGGATTAGATTTTGCTGGCGTATCTTTTTGTCCAACCTCTACGTCAGACCCTCGCCGCTTTGACGGAGAAAAACACCGCATTATCGACGCCATTTGGCTGAGTCCATCTATTGGACAAACGAAGCAACTCTGCTTGGCTTCCAACGACGCCGAATGTGCATAACGCGCTCTGGCCGACGCTCTCCGGCGTCAGTTTCTTCGTCCCCATCGATACGTATGAGCTTGTTAACCGTGCGGCGAAATATGGCCTCATGTTCCTCGCCGTGGCCTTCTTCGCGGTCCTGGTGATGGAGTTGACCTCGGGCCGGCGCGTCCATGCCGTGCAATATGTGTTCGTCGGCCTGGCGATGATCCTCTTTTATATTCTGCTCCTCAGCCTTGCCGAGCATATCGGCTTCACCGCCGCCTATCTCGCCGCCTCCGGCGCGACCGGCGGGATGCTATCGCTCTATGTCGGCAAATCGCTGCATAGCGCCGCAAGGGGGTTCATCATACTTATCGTCTTTCTTATTCTTTATGGGCTGCTATATCTCATTCTGCGCCTTGAGGATTATGCGCTGCTCGCAGGTGCGGTCGCCGGTTTCGTCATGCTGACGGTGACCATGTTCGCGACCTTGCGGGTGAACTGGTCGGGAGAGGCGGGCGAGGCGATTGGCGCGCGGCAGCTAGCGGAATAGGCAGATGGTTGAATTTACACTTCCGAAAAACTCGCAAATCACCAAGGGCAAGGTCTGGAACGAGCCCAAGCGCAACGGCAAGGGCCGCTGGAAGGAGTTCCGCATCTATCGCTGGACGCCGGATGACGGCCGCAACCCGCACATGGACACCTATTGGCTCAATCTCGACGAGACCGGGCCGATGGTCCTCGACGCCATCATCAAGATCAAGAACGAGATCAATTCGACGCTGACCTTCCGCCGTTCCTGCCGCGAAGGCATTTGCGGTTCCTGCGCCATGAATATCGACGGTACCAATACGCTGGCCTGCATCAAGGCGACCGAGGAGATCGGCAGTGCCGTGACGATCTACCCGCTGCCGCATATGCCGGTGGTGAAGGATCTCGTGCCGGACCTGACGCATTTCTATGCCCAGCACCGCTCCATCGAGCCGTGGCTGCAGACGGAGAGCACGACGCCGGAGAAGGAATGGCCGCAATCACGCGAGGACCGCGAGAAGCTCGACGGGCTTTACGAATGCATCCTCTGCGCCTGCTGCTCGACGGCGTGCCCCTCCTATTGGTGGAACAGCGACCGATTTCTGGGACCTGCCGCGCTCTTGCAGGCCAACCGCTGGGTGGTGGACAGCCGCGACGAGGCCACCGGCAAGCGGCTCGATGATCTGGAAGACCCGTTCCGCATCTATCGCTGCCACACCATTCTCAATTGCGCGCGCGTCTGCCCGAAGGGACTCAATCCCGCCAAGGCGATCGCCGAGCTGAAGATGAAGATGGTCGAGCGGCGGGTCTAGCCGTCGGCTGCTTCACGGCACCACTGGTCGCCCCGGGCAAGCGAAGCGCAGATACGGGGCCTGTTGGCCCAACCTCCGGTCATGAATTTGCCGAACATCCGATGGATCCCGGACAGCCGCTATGCGGCTTCCGGGACGACGTCGGCGAATTGGCAACTCGGCATTTGGACCGGCATCCCTATTCCACTGAGAGCCGGTAAAGTCTATTTTTCAAAAATGCTTTTGAACGAGAACGCCATGTCTGCCCATCAGCCGAGAACTGAGGAGGAATTCGAGACCACGGCGCAGGAAGTCTGGGACGGCTTGCCGCAAGAATTCCGTGAGATCGTCGGCAATCTCCGCATCCAGATCGAGGATTTCGCCGATGCCGGCACTCTGCGCCATATGGGCATCCGCAGCCGCTATAATCTGCTCGGCCTTTATCACGGCCTCGGCCTGCCCTTCAAAAGTGTCTCCGCCCTGCCCTATGGGCCCGACATGATCTTCCTCTACCGCGTCCCGATTCTCGCCTTCGCCCATGCCAGCATGCAGCCGGTGCGCGACGTCATCGCCCATGTGCTGATCCACGAGATCGGCCATCATTTCGGCTTCTCGGACGACGATATGGAAGCCATCGAGGCAGCGGCGGAATGATACGGATTGGAACCGCGAACCGATTTCCGGGTCTAGCTCATCCATTCATAACGGTTGCAGCTTTTCTTATACTGCTCGCTGGCGCGGGCGGCCTCGCGCGCTGGCTGCAATTCGCCTATGCCCCAGCCACGGCCGCGGAATATGTCGCCTATCTCGGCGGCGACACCAGCATCGTCCCCGCAGGCCAGCTCGAATATGACGGCCGGCGCTTTGAATGCGGCCGCTTTCCGACCGTGTTCAACACGAAGCTCGACGATTACGGCGCCGCCTATTTCGGCTTCATCCTGATCAATCCGAAGCGTTTCGCGCTGTTGCCGCCAATCATCAAGCGCTACGCCTACGGCCATGAATGCGGCCATCAGCACGTCGGCTACAATGAGGGTGAGGCCGACTGCTACTCGATCCGTCGCGGAGCGGCCGAGGGCTGGCTCGATGCCAAGGCCATGGACAAGATCTGCGCCTTCATCAGCCGATCGAAGGGCGATGCTGTGCACGGGCTCGGCGCAAGGCGCTGCGAGATGATGCGGCGCTGTTTCGCCAGGGCGAGGCCGGGGCGTGAGCCGTTGTGAGTCCGCGGATCGGCGCTCTATTCGCCAGAGGTCGGTGAGGAAATGTCGACCAGCAGCCCGTTCGGATCGGCCAAGAGCATCCGCCGCTGCCCGTAGAACAGATCCGTCGGCGGCTCCAGAATCTCGAGCCCGAGGTCCTGCGCCCGCCGGAAGACCTCGGTCACATCTCCGACGACGAAGGTGAGATACGTCCCTGCCGGCGAGCCGCGGAACGCTTCCGGCACGACCTCGTGACTCACGTCGATGATGCCGAGCTCGTGCGGCGACTCCTCTGCCGGCTTCAGCACGATATACCAGGCGCTGTCATAGATGGGCACCATGTCGAGCAGGCGCACGTAAAAATCGCGCGTCGCGGCGAGATCGCTTGTCATGATGTTGTAGAGAACGCGGTTGATGGCCATGGCGTCACCTTCGGCATCCGGACGCCGCCACCGAACTATGTCGCTCGCGCCGCCTCGGCGATTTTCAACATAGTGTTCCAATTCCTGCCGGTGCCGCGGGTTCCGATTTTCTTCTCGATCAGCGCCACGGTCAGCTTGGAGCGGCCGATGCCGTCGGGATAGGTAATGTAAAGCTGCGCGCCCTCGGCGCGGACCACCTCGCGTCCCTTGATCGACGCGTTCAGATCGGCAACGGCTTTGGCCTCCGGCGCGCGCTTGAGCGGCATAACCACCAGATGGCTCGGATCGCGGGCGGCCTCGTCCGTGAACGGATTTGAGGCGATGATCCTCTCCCACTCGTCAGCGCTGCGGACGATCACGTCCGTCCGCAGATCGAGGCTGGCGGCAAGCGCCTTTTCAAGCTCGGCTTCGAGCTTCTGGCTGCCGCCCGCCTTACTTGCGAAAACGACATTTCCGGTCTGCAATATCGTCCGCGCATCCGCATAGCCAAGCCCGGCAAAACCCGCGCGCAGATCGGCCATGGCGATCTTGCCGCGCCCGCCGACATTGATGGCCCTGAGCAGCGCGATCCGGGTGGTCATGAATTCCCGCCGTCCCATTCTGGGTCTCGATCTTCCCTCATTCCTTCAATTATGGCGAGCGGTCGTGACGCAGCGGCGCGTAGCCCGGCATTAAGCCGCCGACCATCGCGCCGCCGTTTCGCAATTTCAATTCGCAGGCCCCATCACCAGTGAGCGCACTGCGTTTCTAGTCCGCTCTGCTGTACCGCCATCCGGGCTCGCAGCGACAACGGAAATAAATGTCCTGGCGCCGAGCCCGACGCAAGTGACCAACGCGACGACATTGGACCCGCAGCCGGCAGATTCAGATCCGGTCGTCGCACATATTTTCAGCCCCTGCTCTCCCAGAGCGAAGGTCGCGCGCTTCTTGCAATCGGCGACGGACATGGCCCGCGTATCGGAGCCAAAATGCATTGACGGGGTCTGGGCTTTTGCTTCCAGAGCGGGAAGAGCTGCGAATAATGTGGCTGCAGCAACAAATATCCGTTTCATGTATGCCTCACGTATTATGGTTTAATTTCGACAGGTTGAAATTAGTCATAATCCGCGAGGGGCGCCTCATTCATACGGACGAGCTCGCAAAACCGCTTGCTGCCATTACCCCTTCGGCCCCGCAAGCTCCCCGTCGATGGTGTAGAGCTTCGACAGCAACGCCTCGAAGCCACCGCCCTGCGCGCCCGTGTGCAGATCGATGCGGCCGACCTTCTCGACCAGCTTCTCCAGCGCCTCCAGCTCCTTCAGCCGCAAGAGCAGCGGATTGTTCTCCATGAGCTTGGCGGTGTTGAGCAGCGAGCGCGTCGCCGCGGTCTCCTCCTGGCGGCGGATCAGGTTGGCCTTGGCGATGCGCTCGGCCTCGACGACCTTGTTGAGCAACTCGCGAATATCGCCCGGGAGGATCACGTCCTTGACGCCGATCTCGCCAATCTCGGCGCCGAGCGCCTTCACCCGCTCCTCGACGAAATCGCGCACCTCGCGGTCGATCGTGTCGCGTGCGGCGAGAATATCATCGAGGGTGCGCGTGGCGACTGCCTCGCGAATTGCGAACTGCACGAGCCGATAGATCGTGTTCGGCAGATCGCCTGTGCTGGTGGCGGCGAGCACCGGATCGATCACCTTGTAGAAAGCCGTCAGCGTCACCCGGATCCCCACGCGGTCCTTGGTCAGGATCTCCTGCGCCGTCACCTCCAGAGGCTGCGGACGCAGATCGACCTTCGGCAGGCGAACAGTGCGGCCGACCGCCCAGAAGGCGTGCCGGCCGGGTCCCAGCTTCTCGCGGAGCTGGCCGTCGACGATCAGCAGCGCCGCCTCGTAGGCCTCGACAACGGCCGAGACAATCACGGTCGTGCGCGCAAGATCGATCTTGTCGAGATGCCGCTTGGCGACGCGGAAATCGTCCGCCGTCTCGACCATCTCGACATCGACCCTGGTGGAGAGTCTTCCAGAAGGCGCGCGTGGTGTTGGGCAGCACCAGATGCTTCGGATCGCCGTCGAAAGAGATGATGGCGACCTGGCTCGGCCCGGTCTGGACGATCTCGAAATGCTCTTCGGCCAGATCGGGGTTCGAGAGATGAAGCGTACGGGCGCGCTCGGCCGGGATCTCGGCGCGCACGACCTTGACGATCTCGGCGGATAGCTCGCGGTCGAAATCGAATGCGGAGTATTTGCCCGGCCCGATCAGCCGCTCGAAGCGGCCATTGCGCGTCACGAATGCGCGCTCATCGTCCTTGACCACGACCTCGAAGCGGAACAGCCTGCGATGGGCCATGACGCCCTCCCCTCACTCACCCCAAAACGTGAAAACCCGTCTGCAACTGGTCGCGCGAAGGCGCGAAAAGGTTCAGGACCGAGACGCTTAGCACGAAACGGCGCCAGTCTCACCCTTGCAGATGCTAGTGTGGTGATCGAGAAATCCCCTTCATTGCCTCAGCGTGCTCAGCAAGGGGATTTCTCGATCTCAAACCACACTAGAATTTATAGAGTTGCTAGTGTCTCTTGAGATTCCGAAGTTCGCTACGGCGCTAGCTGCAGAATGAGGCGAACTTCGGAATCGGGATATTAGCCGATTAGCAGAAGAAAAATGAACGTAATTACAATGGGACACGGCCGGAATGGCGCCGCGCGCTCCCCGGATAGCCCACGGCGCGAGGTCCGCCGCCGCTATCCGCGCGGGTTGGTAAAGCCGCCCTCGGCCGCCTCATGCGGGATCGTCCAGCCGAAATAGACCTCCGCCTCGACGATCTTGCCGTCGCTTATGGTCAGGATTTCGGTGTTGCGGAAGCGTCTGCCGCCGGTGCTCAGCCCTTCATAGGTGACAAAGACGCGATCTCCGTCGGGCACGAGGTGAATAAATTCGAACGCCGCGGTCGTTTCACTGTTCGGCCAGCAGCGCGCGAAATAGGTGGCGCGGTCGATGCGATTGTCGAGCGGGCTGGTGAAATGAAAATTGTCGCCGATCAGAGCTTCGATGGCGGCGCGGTCCTTATCGACATAGGCCTCATAGCTCTTGCGGGCGACCGCGGCTGGATTTTCCTGCATGGTGTCATCCTCCTCGCTTGCATGGCCATGCCGCTGCGTTCTTTCGGCGCAATCGACGGAATGGGCCATACTCAATTCAACGCACGAACGCGAGAAAGGTTACCGGCAGCCGCCCACGGCGAAGTCACGGGCAAGGGCTTGAGCCTGCCGGCGCCGCCATCCGCGCCGGGTTGCGGCCACGGCCTTGCTCCCGAAGGAGCGCCGCCGTGCCGGAGCCCTTTGCTCAGGCTTTGCTGGCGGGCGGTATCCGCCCCGGCGCAGGGCGTCGCGCCGCTTGCCTCGCCTTTGGCCGAAGCCTCGGGCAAGGCGGGGAAGCCGCCGGCTTCCGTCATTGCGATAGGCATCGCGTGGTAAGCGAGTGACCCGGGATTCGAACCCGGTACCGCCGGATTCTCGGTCCGATGCTCTACCCATTGAGCTAGTCCTTGGCGAAGCAGGAGGGATTTGAACCCCCGACCTCCGGTTTCCCGGCGCTCTCCCCCTGAGCTACAACCTCAATTCGGAGCTGATAAGCGCGGAACACGCGGACCGCAGAGCGGTGCGCGCCAGCCGGGTCTCGGCGAGCCCGGACACAAGGCGCCAATCGGCGGCGGGATGATAGCGGATAGGCCGCAGATTTGGAACCGGCAACGCGCCAATTAATCCTCTGACGGCGGGGCCTTACGTTCGGAATGGCCGAGATCGCGCTCCGGCGCGATTCGATCGCGCAGGCGCTGCTTCAGCTCTTTCAGCTCCGGGAAGCGCCCTTCAGCCTTGCGCGACCAAAGGATCTCATCGCCCAGGCGAATCTCGAACACGCCGCCCGTGCCGGGAATCAGCGTCACGCCGCCAAGCTCGGCCTCGAAGGTCGTCAGCAGTTCCTGCGTCATCCAGCCCGCGCGCATCAGCCAGCGGCACTGACGGCAATATTCGATTTCGAGTCTCGGCAAATCGTCCATGGGTACCTTTCAAACTTGCGCCAGACCGACCGCGCCCAATAGCATCCACGCGATGTTCACAAGGCTCGCGACATCATGTTCACATTGCCGCATAGGCGTTGATGCGGCGATCATGGCGCGCTAGTAGTGGCCTTGGCCATAACGGGCGCATCATGCGACAATCCACCGCCGCGTGACAGGTCCTCAAAGTGTGCTCCGCTCCAGACCGCGCCCAATCCGCATTCAAAATAGAAACAGGACCGTTCATTTGCATCTGCGTCATCCGGTGCGCGTCGCCAATATCTATCATTCAATCAACCCGGCGGGTCCGCCCATGTCTCTTCCCGAAGTGACTGATCCCGAGCGCTTCGCCTTCTTCTTCGATTTCGACGGCACGCTGGCCGACATCGTTGAGCGTCCGGAGGACGTCGAGGTCACGGAAGCGACACGGGCGGCAATCGAGGCCTTGCGCGAGCTGTCCGGCGGCGCCGTCGCCATCGTCACCGGCCGCGACATTCCCAGCATCGACCAGTTTCTCGACCCCCTCCGCCTGCCCATCGCCGGCGTTCACGGGCTGACCCGGCGCGATGCCAACGGCCAGCTTCATTCGCCGGAGATCGACACAGCGGGGCTGAAAGCGATAGAGACCGCTCTCGAGCCGCTGGTGAACCGGGAAAACGGCCTGCTTCTAGAGCGCAAGCACGGCGCCATCGCGCTGCATTACCGCAAGCGCCCCGAACTCGAGGATGTCTGCCTCGACGCCATGCTGCGCGCGGCCGAGGGCGCCTCGAATGTCACCATCCGCCGCGGCAAGATGGTGATCGAGGCGATCGGCCATGCCAGCAACAAGGGCGCGGCGATCGAAAGCTTCCTGCAGGAGGCGCCGTTTCGCGGCCGCACGCCGGTTTTCGCCGGCGACGACCTCACCGATGAGGACGGCTTCCTGCTCGTCAACGCCGGAGGCGGCATTTCGATCAAGGTCGGGCTCGGCGAAACCGAGGCGCGGTACCGGGTCGCCGACCGCGAAGGGCTGCTGGACTGGCTCAATCGCATTGTTGATCATGGAAAGACCTCAAAGTGAGCACGCTTGAACTCGGCATCATCGGAAATTGCTGCATTGCCGCGCTGATCGACCGCAAGGCCGATATCGCCTGGTGCTGCCTGCCCCGCTTCGACCGCGACCCGGTGTTCCATTCGCTGCTCGGCAGCCCGAAAGACGCGCCCGGCGAGGGCGTCTGCTCGGTCGAGATGGAGAATTTCGTCACCAGCGAACAGTCCTATGTGCCCAATACCGCCCTACTCAGGACCGTGCTTCACGGCGAGAGCGGCTCGGTCGAAATCATCGACTTCGTGCCGCGTTTCGACTGGCGCGACCGCGTCTTCCGCCCTCAGATGATCATCCGCCGCATCAAGCCGGCGGGGGGCTCTCCGCGGGTTCGAATCAGGGTGAAGCCCCGTTTCGAATATGGTAGCATTGCACCTACGGTGACGTTCGGCTCGAACCATATCCGCTACGCCGGACCGAAATTCGCGATCCGTCTGACGACCGACGCTCCCATCGACTATCTGCTCGACGACGTCTGCTTCAACCTGGCCGAGCCGCTCAATCTCATTATCGGCCCGGACGAGACGCTGACCGAGGGAGTGTCGGAGACCGCGGAAAACTTCGAGAAGCGAACGCAGCAATATTGGCGGGATTGGGTGCATCGCCTGGCCATGCCGCCGGATTGGCAGGAGGCCGTGATCCGCGCTGCGATTACGCTGAAGCTCTGCAGCTACGAGCCGACGGGCGCCATCGTCGCGGCGCTGACCACCAGCATTCCCGAAGCGGCCGAGACCGAGCGCAACTGGGACTACCGCTATTGCTGGATCAGGGACGCGCTTTTCGTCGTCCGGGCGCTGAACAGCCTCTCGGCGGTCCGGACCATGGAAGATTATGTCCGCTGGATCATGAACATCGTCGTCACCGCCCGGGACGGACACCTCCAACCGGTCTACGGTCTCGGCCTCGAACATCAGTTGACTGAACGCATCGTCCCGGACCTTCCCGGTTACCGGAACACGGGCCCGGTGCGCATCGGCAATCAGGCCCATGAGCATTTCCAGCACGACACCTACGGCAATCTGGTGGTCGGTGCGGCTCAAGCCTTTTTCGATAAACGATTATTGGCGCCGGCAGGCGTGGAGGATTTCCGCCGGCTCGAATTCGCTGGCGAGAAATCCTATGCCCTCTACGACAAGCCGGACGCCGGAATGTGGGAACTGCGGCACCGCGCCCGTGTTCATACTTCATCGAGCGTTATGTGCTGGGCCGCCTGCGACAGGCTGGCCAGCATCGCCGCGCATTTGCAGCTTCACGACCGCAGCGGAGTCTGGCGGGATCGTGCCGATGAAATCAAGGCGACGATCCTCGAGCGCGCGTGGTCGGACAAACGCCAAGCCTTTGTGGAGAGTTTCGGAGGCGAGCATCTGGACGCGAGCATCCTGTTAATGAGCGAGGTCGGCTTCATAGACCCGAAAGATCCGCGTTTCCTGTTGACCATCGATCAGGTCGAGAAGGTGCTGGGCCGCGGACCGCATATGATGCGTTATGAAGCACCGGATGATTTCGGCATGCCGAAAACCGCCTTCAACGTCTGCGCGTTCTGGCGGCTGGACGCACTTGCGCGCGTGGGGCGGCGCGACGAGGCACGCGAGATCTTCGACGATCTTCTCGCGGCACGCAATCATCTTGGGCTGATGTCCGAGGATACCGATCCGCAAAACGGAGAGGGCTGGGGGAATTTCCCGCAGACCTATTCGATGGTCGGCATCATCAATGGCGCAGTCCGTCTGTCTCGCCCTTGGGAAGGGGTGGTATGAGCAAACTCGTCGTCGCATCCAACAGGGTCGCCTATCTGGAGAAAAAGCACCAATCGGGTGGATTGGCCGTCGCTCTTGGCGATGCTCTGCGCGAAACCGGCGGGGTATGGTTCGGCTGGGACGGAACGGTCGTCGAAAATGGCGATCCGCTCACCGTCAATTCGGTGCGTGAGGACAGCGTCACCATCGCCACCGTACCGCTGACCGAGCAGGATTATCAGGACTATTATATCGGTTTCGCCAACCAGGTGCTCTGGCCGGTCTGCCATTACCGGCTCGATCTGGTGAAGTTCGAGACCTCGTATTTCGACGGCTACCGGCGCGTCAATGCCCGTTTCGCCGACGCGATCAGCGACCTGTTGAAGCCTGACGACGTGATCTGGGTGCATGACTATCACCTCTTCTCGCTCGCCTCGGAGCTTCGCTCGCGCGGCGCCAAGCAGCGGATCGGCTTTTTCCTGCATATCCCCTTTCCGCCGCCCGGCGTGCTGCTTGCCGTGCCGGTGCACCAATGGCTGGTGAAATCGCTGTTCTCCTATGACGTAATCGGCTTTCAGACCCATGCCGACCTCGTCAATTTCCAGCGCTTCGTCAGTGAGCATATAGACGGCGAGATCCTCAGCGATCACCGCATCAACGCCTTCGGCCGCACCGTCTTCGCCGCCGCCTTTCCGATCGGCATCGACGTGGAAAGCTTCGCGGCGATGGCCTCGACGCAGGCCGCGACCGACATCATCGAACGGCTCAATCGCCGCAATCTGGCCCGAGCGCATATTGTCGGGGTCGACCGGCTGGACTATTCCAAGGGCCTGCCCGAGCGGATGAAGGCGTTTCGCCGGCTCCTGGAGCTTTACCCGGATAAGCAGAAGACCGTGACCCTGATGCAGATCGCCCCGCCGACACGCGAGGAAGTCGCCGCCTATACCGATATCCGCGAGGAGCTGGAACAGCTTTCCGGCTCGATCAATGGCGAATATGGCGATTTCGACTGGACGCCGGTCCGCTACATCCACCGGAACGTGCCGCGCGAGCAGCTTGCCGCGCTGTTCCGCGGCTCCGAGGTCGGCCTCGTCACGCCCTTGCGCGACGGCATGAACCTGGTCGCCAAGGAATATGTCGCCGCTCAGGACGCGGAAAATCCGGGTGTCCTCGTGCTGTCGCGCTTTGCCGGCGCCGCCGAGGACCTCGAAGAGGCGCTGATCGTCAATCCTTATGACATCGACGACATCGCCCATGCGCTCGGCCAGGCGCTCAACATGCCCGTCGAGGAGCGCAGAAGCCGCTACCGGGCGCTGTTCGAGCGGGTCTGCGAGCATGACGCCACGAATTGGCGCAAGAGCTTCCTTGCGGCGCTCGCGCCTCAGAGCCCGGGAGCGCTTGCATGACGCCGTGGCGGCTTGTCGCCGATATCGGCGGCTCGAACATCCGTTTCGCCAGGAGCCCCAGCAGCCACCTTTTGAGCGCCCGGCGCGCCTGCACTCTCAGCAGTTGCACAAGCTTTCACGGCGCGCTTGCCGCCTATCTGGAGGAGACCGGCGGTCCGGCCGGCTGCGGTTCGGCGGTGATCGGCGTTGCCGGGCCGGTCGATGGCGATCATGTCAAGCTGACCAATGCCGAATGGACGATCCATGCGGGTGAAATCGGCACGCTGATCGGCGGCGCCCCCGTGCGTCTCGTCAACGACCTTGAAGCGGTCGCGCTGGCCCTGCCCTATCTGGAGCCGGGCGAACTCGCCCCGATCGGCGATACGCCGCGCCTTCCCGAGCCGCGCAGCACGATGATCGCCGTCAATGTCGGCACCGGTTTCGGCGGCGCCACGACCTTGCAGGCCGCCGGCGTGTGGATCACCAATCCCGGCGAGCCGGGCCACATGGCGCTCGGCGCGCGCGACGATGACGAGCTCGCCCTCCTGGGCCTGCCCGCCAGCGTCGAGGACGTGCTGTCCGGGCGCGGCGTCGCCCCGCTCTACCGTCGCATTGCCGAAGCCGCGGGCCGGCCGGTGCCGCATGGGCTCGACGGCGCTCATGTCTTTGCGCGGGCCGGTGAGGACGAGACCGCCGCCGAGACCGTGCGCCGCTTCTCGGCCGTGCTCGGCCGTATTGCCGGCGACCTGGTTCTGGCCTCCGCCGCCTGGGGCGGCGCCTATCTGTGCGGCAGCGTCGTCAATGGCTGGGCCGCAGCGGGCGGCGGGCGTTATTTCCGTGCTGCCTTCGAGGACAAGGGCGCGATGAGCGAGCGCATGAAATACGTCTATTCCGGCATTCTCACCCGCGACGACATTGCGCTGATCGGCCTTTCCCATCTGACGTTCGTGAAGGCTGCGGCCTGACTCGCCCCAAGCGGTTGCGATCACCCCGCCGCCTCACCTAAAATGGCGCGCCATACAGGGAGAAACGTTCATGAAAATCCGCGCCGCCGTTCTCGAAGACATGGGCCGCGAGCCGCCCTACGCGCAGTCGAAGCCCCTCACCATCAGCGAAGTCGAGCTGCAGGGTCCAGGGCCCGGCGAAGTGCTGGTGAAGATGGTGGCCGCCGGACTTTGCCATTCGGATCTCTCGGTGATCGACGGCAACAGGCCACGCCCGACGCCGATGATCCTCGGCCATGAGGCGGCCGGCATTGTCGAGGAGGTCGGCTCGGAGGTGCACGATCTGAAGCCCGGCGATCACGTGGTCCTCGTCTTCGTGCCGAGCTGCGGCCATTGCGTGCCATGCGCGAGCGGCCGCCCCGCCCTTTGCGAGCCGGCCTTCGCCGCCGGCAGCAAGGGCACGCTGCTCTCGGGCGAGCGGCGGCTGCACCGCGACGGCCATGAGGTCAATCACCTGCTCGGCGTCTCGGCCTTCGCCGAATACGCCACCTGCTCGCGCCGCTCGCTGGTCAAGGTCGACCCGGACATGCCGCTCGATCAGGCGGCGCTGTTCGGCTGCGCGGTGCTCACCGGCGTCGGCGCGGTGTTCAACACGGCCAAGATCGAGCCGGGCTCGACGGTTGCTGTCGTCGGGCTCGGCGGCGTCGGCCTGTCGACCGTCCTCGGCGCCGTGGCGGCCGGCGCGGAGCGGATCGTCGCGGTCGACCTGTCGGAGGAAAAGCTCCAGACCGCCGCCTCGCTCGGTGCGACGGACACCTTCAAAGCCGGCGAAGGCACAGCTCAGGCGATCAAGGACGCGACCGGTGGCGGCGTGCATTACGCCTTCGAGATGGCCGGTGCCGTCCCCGCGCTCGACCTCGCCTACCGGATCACGCGGCGCGGCGGCTCGACCGTGACGGCAGGCCTGCCCAATCCGAACGCCGTGCTGTCGCTGCCGGCGCTCAGCCTCATCGGCGAGGAACGCACGCTGCAGGGCAGCTATATGGGCAGCGCGGTGCCGACCCGCGACATTCCGCGCTACATCGCACTGTTCCGGCGCGGCAAGCTGCCGGTCGACAAGCTGCTGACCGGCACCCTCACGCTCGATGAGATCAATGAGGGCTTCGACAAGCTGCGTGAGGGTCGCGCGATCCGGCAGATCATCACATTCAACTGAGGACAATCGGCGGGCGTCGCGGCGATTACGGCCCGCTATGCCCTCCGCCGTCGTGGCCGCCGGAATGACTCCCGCCATCATGCCCCCAGCCGCCCGAGTCACTGCCGATGCCCGGGTAAAGCGACTCGCTCGAATTTGGGTGGCTGGAGCGGCGGCCGCGCTGGACCGGCGCCAGTACCTCGACAGCAATTTTAAGGATCAACAGCGCGGCAAAGGCCGCCAAAAACACGTGCCGCGTCAAGCCGTAGGGCAAAGGCGCGTCGGCGACCCAGCCGATAAGCGCGAGAGCAAGCGCCGCAAGATAGACCGCCCACGAACGATGCGGCGCAGCCGCCGCGCATGGACCTTGAGGCCGATACCGACGGCGATCATAGCTGCGATCGTTGCGAGTCCGATGATGCCGATCGAATCGACGCCTGTCGCCCAGACCCCCGGAAAATCCCGCATGGCCCCTCCCCGCGTCCGCCCGGCTCGATCAGCTTAGCACAACGCAGCACCGCCGGGCCGCAAGAGTTGTGACTTGGGGCCTTCAGGGTCGCCATTCACCATTGCCGGGTCATGGCACAGTATGCAACCAATGCGCGATCAATGATCTGCCGCACGCACTTCGCCAACGCCTATTGTCCGACGCATGACCTCGAGCCGCCTCGATAAGCCGCCGACCCACGCCGCCAATTACGACAAGCCCCAGGCCGGTGGCGGTCTCATGCCGCCCATTCAGTCTATTGACGATCCGGTGCTGCCGCAGATTAATGAGGAGATGGATCGGTCCCTCAAATCCAAAACGCAGATCGACTTCGAGCGCCGCATGGTCGAGGCCGCGATCGACTCCGCGGTGAATGCGATCATTATTATCGACGACCACGGAATTGTCCAAAGGATCAATCCCGCCACCGAAAAGATGTTCGGCTTCGCCGAGGCGGATCTCGTCGGTGAGAATGTGCGTATGCTCATGCCGGTCTTTCACCGCGACGCGCACGACACTTATCTGCAAAACTATCTCACCACCGGCGAAAGGAAAATCATCGGCATCGGCCGCGAGGTCGAGGGCCGCCGGAAGGACGGACGGATCTTCCCCATGCATCTGTCGGTCGGCGAGTTCGAGGCCGACGGCAAGCGCTATTTCGTCGGCACGATCCACGATATTTCCGCCCGCGCCGCGGCCGAGGCCGAGGGTGCTCACCAGAGAGCGCTGTTCGAGGCCATCTTCAACAATTGTCCCGACGCCATGGTTCTGTCGGATGAGGCTCATTGCATCACGCTCTGCAATCCGGCGGCGGCACGGATCTTCGGCTACGCCACCAAGGCTCTGACCGGCGAGCCCGCCCGCAAGCTGTTTGCCAGCGATGCCGACTACGACCGCTTCGCCAGCATCGTCTCATGCGAGATGCCGAGCGGCGATCCCGGTGCGAGCCTGATCGGCTTCGCGCGCAGGTCCGGCGAGCACTTCCCGGGCATCGCCGCGACCGCCGATATCATCGGACGCGGCGGCGCACATCTAGGCTTTCTGGCCGTCATCCGCGATGTCAGCCGTGAGGTGGCGCAGGAGCAGGCGCTGCGGCAAATCCAGCGCATGGAGGCGCTCGGCCAGCTCACCGGCGGCATCGCCCACGACTTCAACAACCTCTTGACCATCATCACCGGCAATCTGGAGCTGCTCGATCTGGAGATCGAGGACGATTATCAGCGCGACCTCTTAAAGCGGGCGACCGACTCCGCCCATATGGGCGCAAGGCTCACCGACCGCCTCCTGACCTTCGCGCGGCGCCGCTCGCTCAATGCGGTGCTGCTTAACCTCAACGAGCAGTTGCTCGGCATGATGGACCTCCTGCGCCGCACGCTCGGCGAGACCATCAGCATCACGGCCTCGCTCGCGCCGGACCTGCTGCCGGTGCGCTCGGATGTGAGCGAGATCGAAAACGCCGTGCTCAATCTGGCGATCAATGCGCGCGACGCGATGGCGGCTGGCGGCCGGCTGATGGTCGAGACCCGGAATGTCTTGATCAATGACGTGGATTTCTCCAGGGATCTGGGCTTGCCGCCGGGCTCCTATGTCCGGATTTCCGTCTCCGATACCGGCCACGGCATCGAGCCGGATGTTCTGCTCCGGGTTTTCGAGCCGTTCTTCACCACCAAGGCCGCCGGCAGAGGCACCGGCCTCGGCCTCAGCGTGATTTACGGCTTTGCCAAGCAGTCTGGTGGCCTGGCGACGATCTACAGCGAAGTCAGGCGGGGAACGACCGTCAACATCTATCTGCCGGGCGCCGAAGCGGGCGGCGGTGCGGGCGCGGAGGACAAAAGCGCCGTCAACTCGCGCGTTCCCACCGGCGAGATCGTGCTTGTCGTCGAGGACCAGGCGCCCGTCCGCGAGGTGACCATGCGGCGGCTGCAGCGGCTCGGCTATGCGGTCAAGGAGGCCGAGGACGCGGTGACGGCGATCAAGCTGCTCGAAGCGGGAGAGGCCGCCGACGTGATTTTCTCCGATGTGGTCATGCCGGGCGGCTTGAGCGGCTTCGACCTGGCCGCCTGGGTGCGCGTCAACCGGCCGGGGCTGCCGGTGGTGCTGACATCCGGTTTCGCCGAGGACGCCGCCCAGGCACTCGCCCAGGATGAAGTCGCCACCACGATCCTGCGCAAGCCCTATAGCGGCGACGAGCTTGCATGGGCAATCCGCAAGGCGCTCGATACGAGCGGCTGAGCGATATCGAAATTCGTCAACGCGCTCGCCAAAAAACGCTCGAATTCCCGGGAAAGCGGGGACTCATTACTCCGGAGAGTTCAGCGGTTTACTGGATCCCCACTCACGTGGGGATTTCAAAAACGCGCTTCCATGACTTGATCCCTCTAATCCCGCCGGACCTCTGGCGTAAAGACGTAGCCGACGCTGCGGACCGTCTTGATCAGCCGCGGCGCATCGGGGTCTGGCTCCACCTTCTTGCGCAACCGCGCGACGAGATTGTCGATGGTGCGGTCGACCGGCGACCAGTCGGTGCCCTTGAGCAGGTCCATGATATTGTCGCGCGAGAGCACGCGGCCAGGCCGCTTCACCAGGATTTCCAGCAGATTGAACTCCGCCGTGGTCAGCTCCCGGCTGAGGCCGCCCGGGCCGAGCAGTTCGCGACGGGTCGTGTCGAGCGTCCAGTCGTCGAAACGATAGAGGCTGCGCGCCGGCGCTTCTGTGCCGCCGCCATGCGCATGAGTTTCGTGCAGACCGACCTCGTAGCGCCGCAGCACGGCGCGAACCCGTGCCAGCACCTCGCGCAGGTGGAAAGGCTTGGTGATATAATCGTCCGCGCCGAGTTCGAGCCCCACCACGCGGTCGATGGTGTCGCCTTTTCCCGAGATCATCACGATCGGCACATTGTGCTTCGCCCTGATCCGTCGGGCGAGATCCAGCCCATCCTCGCCGCCGAGAGCGAGGTCGAGCGTGATCAGGTTCACCGGATGCCGTTCAAGTTCGGCGAACAGCTCATCGCCATTCTGAGCTTCGCAGACGACGTAGGACTCCCGCTCGAGGCAGCGGCGCAGCAGCGTGCGCACCTCGGGATCGTCATCGACAACAAGTATCCGTGTGGTCTCTTTCTCCGCCGCCACGGCCATTGCGTTGTGCCAGCCTCCGATTCCTATCGGCTCAATTACACAAATTTTTACATACGAATACAACTTTCTTAAACGCCTGAGATGGGGGCTTGTTTAGCTGGCGCCATCGAATACGCCCCCAACGCCATAAGGAGGACATTATGGCGGCACTTCAAGCCCTCGCCCTGCAGACTCAGCCCTTCGCCTTACGCAGACCCACCGATGTGAGTTCCACTCAACCCGGCCGCCGGCTCGACGATTGTCTCGACCAGGCGTCCGTGCGCCGGTTTCAGGCAAAAGAGTTTGTCTTCGTCGAAGGCGATCCGGCGACCAGCATCTACCGCATCGAGGCGGGCGCGGTCTCGCTGTTCAAGATCCTCCCGGATGGGCGCAGGCAGATCCTCGGCTTTGCCTATGCCGGCGATTTCATCGGGCTCGGCGTCCAGGGCGAGCACATCATGAACGCCCAGGTGATCAAGCCGTCGCGCATCCGCTCCATGCCGCTCGCGGCGCTGCACAAGATCGCAACCAGCGACCCCAGCCTCAGCTTCACCCTTTATCAGGCCATTGCCGAAGAGCTCGCCGCAACCCGCGACCTGATGATGACGACCGGCCACCGCAGCGCCACGGAACGCGTCGCCGCCTTCCTCACCGCCATGTCGCGCCGGAACGAGCGCATCGGCGCACCTGCCGACATCATAGACCTGCCGATGACGCGAGCGGACATTGCCGATTTTCTCGGCCTGACCATCGAGACCGTGAGCCGGACTCTGACCAAGCTGAAGAACAGAGGGCTCATTGATCTACCGCAAAGCGCGCGGGTGAGACTGCTCGATATGGTCGAGTTGCAGGGACTTGCCGAAGGAGAAGAGAGCTTCTAGCCGTGTTCGAGCCCCAGATGATGAGCCTCGTTCGCGGTCATGACGCTCCCCCGGAAGGCGGCCTGCCTTCGCAACCGAAGCCGCCTGACATGCGCGCACATACTGACCGACTGAGGCTCGCGATTTCCGTCTTCTACGACGTCGAGCGCCTTTGCCGCGCTCTGGTCGAGTTCGCCGGCCTGGGGCTCACGGCCAAGGATCTCTGCCTTGCCGGTCAGAGTGCGGATCTGGACAAGGGCGCGGCCCTTCATCGGGCGCTCACTGAAAAATGCGCGGAACTGGCGCCGCTTCTCGAACGCATCATAAAGCTCGACGGAGTGGGCAAGTCGGCCAAGCTCTATGTCACGAACGGGCCGGTGATCCGCGCGCTCCGACGGCCGCAGTTGCCCGACGGGCCAAGCTGCCTCGAAACCCTGATGGCCGGAGAGGTCGGCACCGTGATCCGCGACCATGTGGCCAAGCGCGGGATCATCACGGCGGCGAGAGCCGCAACCCCGCAATTGCAGGACCAATGCGTGCGTGTGCTGCTGCGCCATTCGCAGCATACTGTTCACGCGCAGGAATGCCGGTATGAAGCGGGTTGACCCGCAATGCAAATTGTAGGCTCTAAACGATCAACGAAATATGTGAGGCCAGCCCATGTACAAGCACATTCTGATCCCCACCGACGGTTCCGAACTCGCCGAGAAGGCCATTCACCACGGCCTCGCGCTCGCCAAGGCGCTTGGCGCCCAGGTGACGATCACGACCGCGAGCGAGCCGTGGGATGCGGTGATCGTCGGCGAGGTCGCGGTGGTGCTGCCGCCGGAGGAATATGAGCGGATCGCCTCGGAGAGCGCGAGCAAGATCCTCGCCGCGGCAAAAGCGATCGCCACCGCGGAGGGGGTCGCCTGCAACACGCTGCACATCATGGGCGAGCATCCGGCGGAAGGTATCGTGAAGGCCGCCAAGGACAAGGGCTGCGACCTGATCGTCATGGGCTCGCACGGCCGCCGCGGCTTCAGCCGCCTGATCCTGGGCAGCCAGGCCTATGAGGTGGTAAGCCACAGCACGGTGCCGGTGCTAATCGTCCGCTGATCGTTCTTGCCGGACGCTGCATGCTGGGGGCAGTCCGCCTGCGCAGCGAAGCAAAGCTCGAAAACCCGCCGGCGAGGCGTTATCTCTTCCGAGATGAGCACTCAGCGAATTGCTTGTCTCGGCGCACCGGCCGAGGCAGGCGCCAGCCAGCGCGGGACCGTGATGGGACCGGCGGCGCTGCGGACTGCCGGGCTGATCGAGGCGCTGCGAGAACTCGGACATGAGGTCCGCGATTTCGGCGACGCCGTGCCGGAGAGGCCGGAGCCGATCCCGGCTGGGCCGTGCAAGATGCGCAATGTGGCCGAGGTTGCGGCCTGGGCGCAGAGTTTGACCCGGCGCGGGCGTGAGATGATCGCAAGCGGTTCGATGCCCGTCTTTCTCGGCGGGGACCATTCGATTGCGCTCGGCACGGTTGCGGCGGTCGCCGCCGATGCCGCCGCGCGGGGCCGCCAGCAGTTCCTGCTCTGGCTCGATGCCCATCCCGATTTCAACACCTTCGAGACGTCCCTCACCGGCAATATGCACGGCACACCGGTCGCCTTCCTTTGCGGGCTGCCGGGCTTCGGCGAGTTTCCCGGCGGCGGGCCCGAGGCGCCGCTCGATCCGCGCAATGTAATGATGCTCGGCATCCGCTCCGCCGATCCGGCCGAGTGCCGCCTGATCCGTGACCACGGCGTCACCGTGCATGACATGCGCGCCATCGACGAGAGCGGCATCGCGAAGCTTTTGGGCCCTTTCCTGGAGATGGTGGCGCGCCGGGACGGGCGTCTGCATGTCAGCCTCGATGTCGATTTCCTCGATCCGGAGCTCGCACCCGGCGTCGGCACCACCGTGCCCGGCGGCGTCACCTTCCGCGAGGCGCATCTCGCCATGGAGCTGCTTTACGACAGCGGCCTCGTCACCTCGCTCGACCTTGCCGAGCTGAACCCGTTCCTGGATGACCGCGGGCGGACGGCGAGACTGCTCACCGACCTGACCGCCAGCCTGTTCGGCCGCCGCACCATGGACCGGCAGACCCGCACGCCCTGGTCCGGCTGACACGCCGACTTGCCGTTATCGGAGAGACGCACTCCGTCGTCCCGGAAACGCCGGCGGCGTTGTCCGGGGCCCATTGGCTGTCCCGCATCCGCCTTGCAGGAGGTGGAGCGAGTAGGCCCCGGGGCGACACCCGTAGGAGAGCCGCGCCGGACGAAGGCCAGCTAATACGGGCGGAAGATCCACGGCAGGCCGATCATCGGGTGATTGAGCCAGTTCCACCAGGCGTGGTTGGCGAATTGCGAGACATAGATCTGCGCGATGAAGGCGGACCAGATCACGAGTGTCAACACCGTCGGCAGGATGGCGCCGCGCCAGCTTCGCTTGGCGGCGACCGTTGGCGCGGCCGCCTCTGTCCCGAGCCGCCGCAAAATCCCATAGCAGAACGGCACCCGCTCGGGCGGCAGCGCCAACGCCGCGCGGGCATAGCAGCGCGCCTGTGCCCGCCTCAAGAGCACGAGTGCGATGACAAGATAGACTGTCGTCACGATATGCCATTCCCGCGCCACCCGGTCGATGACGTCCGGCGGCATCTCGGAAAAACCCGGCCACCAGTTCTCGATGAAGACCGGCAGGATGCGGGCGATCGCGATCGGCAGCGAGGCGATCACGACGGCGAAAGAAAGCCAGAGATGCCACCAGCGCTGCGCGCGGAGCAGCGCCCGGAGCGTTCCGAGCTCAAACATCGCCGCCAGCCGCCGCTCGGCCGCGAAATGGGCGAGCCCCATCGGCAGAAGCGGCAGCACCAACAGTGCGACGGCGATCCCCAGCGCCGCGACGGCCGGTCCGACCCAGGCCTGCTCATAGCCCTTGTTGAAGGAATTCTCCCAGCCGGCCCACCATGAGACCAGCAGCAACGAGGTAAACGGCAGCGTCGCCAGCGCCAGCACCAGCGCCGCCGAGAGGCCGGCGCGCAGTGTCTCGATCAGCCCGCCGAAATTGCGGCCCAGCCAGCTTTCGCGCCGGCCGGATGCTGCGAGCCAGCCGGTCCAGGGGGCGAGAGCAGCGAAATCCGGACGAGCAGCGAGAAGCGCGATTGCACGCGGACGGCTCGCCCCAAGCCGCTCCCGGATAAGCGTGATCGCCGCCTCCCGCTGCATCAGCCGGACGAGCCAGCCGACCACCAGGATTGCCGAGAACGGCGTCAGCGCCAGCAGCATGGCGATGCCGATGCTGAGCGGCATCCGCAGCCAGGCGAAACGCTGCGGATGGGCGGCGCCGATGGTCAGCGCACCGGCCGCCGCTTCGGCGCTCACGCGAAGACCTCCGAGAGCACGCGACCTTCGGCATTAGCCTTGAAGCCCATCACCGCACCGACCGTCGCCGCAAAACTGGTCTGGTCAACATTCTTGTCGAGCACACGGCCCTGCGTGATACCTGCGCCCCAGATCAGCGCGAAAATCTCATGCGCCGAGCGCGAGTTGAAATGATGCTGGAACGGCACCGACATCAGCGGATTGGCGTCGCGCCCGCAATCGGGAACGATCACGAAAACCGTGCGGCCGCGATAGTCCTCATCCGCCTCGACCGCCGTGGTCAGTTGCTGCAGCCCCTGATCGATCACGGCAATCGCCCGCGTATAGTGCGAGGCATTGCCCCAATGCACATAGTCCGGGTCCTGATAGTTGATCATCATCAGCCGCGGCTTCAGCTCCTTCAGGCCGCGAATGGCAAGCTCGGTCAAGAGCCGGTCGCCGCGCGGGGCGCGGAACGAGTCGTCTCCATAATAGGCCTGCCAGCGCTCCCAGAAGCGATCCAGCGCCGCCGACTGCTCCTGCGCCGTGCCGCGATAGTCGTAGGATCTCAGCTTTTCGAGCTGCTTGCGCGCCTTCGCCAGCTCCGGCTCGGGGCGGCGACCTTCCTCCAGGAGCCGCGCCAGCCGGTAGAGCTTGTAGCGGTAAAGGCCGAGCACCTCGGAGCGGAAGGCGACGCCGTAATGCTTATGGCCGCCATAGGTGAGATATTCCTCCTGCGGCCGATCCTCGCCATTCACCAGGAGCGCCTGGTGCGAGGGGATGTCGAAGGCTTTGCGCAGATATTCGAACAGCGTCGGCTGGCTCGGCTCGAGTAATGGCGCGAGGCCCCTGTCGCCGACCTTGCGATAGGATTTGTAGCGGCCGGTAAGGATGTTCAGCGTGCCTTCGGCATGGCTGGTGTCGCCGCCATGGATCCGGTCGATGGTGACATTGGGGATGAGCACGCCGCGCTTGGCCAGCACATTGAGCAGGAACGGCGCGAAGGAGGTTTGCGGCTCGACGGTCTCGATGCGGCGCACGCCGCCGCCGAAGCGGACGATGATCACGTTCGGGCCGCGATAGCTCGCCGCCTTGGCCGGTTGCGGCAGAAGCGAGCCGGCGCCTGCCGCCGCGACCGTGCCCGCAAGTCCCGCACTGAAACGCCGGCGCGTCAGTCGCATGGCCTCTCTCCCGATCTGCCTCCATCGGAAAAGATACGCGCTTCGGCCGGCCGATCCAGCGCATTTTATGCAATATTCGCCACAGCCGCGGGGTGGCGGAGCGCTCAGCGCCTGCTCACCAGAACCGCGTAGATATCGCCGGAATTGGCCGTGAGCGGCAGGCCGTGGATGAACTCGGCCATCTCGTCCGCGCGGACGCTTTCGGTCAGCTCCAGCCTCTGGCTTTCGCCGAGCGAGGCATTGAAGCGGTAATGCCCGAGCAAAGCCAGCCGCTCCAGGCAGGCGATCGCCGCCCTGCGCTGGATCATGGTGAACTCGAATGACAGCGCCGGCAGGGGTCGGCTGAGGCCGTTGAGGACATTGAGTTCGAAGCCCTCGACATCGATCTTGACGAAGGCCGGCGGTCCGTGCTCGGCGATCAGGCTATCGAGCGTCACGGCGGGAACCGAGATCATCTCGTCCCAGTTCTGCCCTTCCCAGCCATCCGCGCCGAGCGAGGCTTCGATGAAGCCGGCCGAGGCCGTCGAGACCGTCGGATTGGCAAGATTGACGTGAAACGGAATGCTGCCCGGCGCGTCGCTCACCGCCACCTGAACCAGCCTGACATCGGTATCGCGGCCATAGCGCAGCTTCAGCCAGCGGAAAGCCGCCGGCTGGGGCTCGACGGCGACGACCCGCGCGCCGAGCGCGCGGAAGGCGCCAATGCGGTCGCCGACATGGGAGCCGATGTCGAAGACGAGGTCGCCGGCACCGAAGAACAGCCCGTAAAGGTCGACCATGCGCTCATGGTGGTCCCGGCTGCCGTAATAGATCCGCAGAGAGCGGGCAATGCCCGCCGCTCCGCGGAGAGACCGCTGCAATCGCTTGAAAGATTCGAGAGCGGCGGCCATCGCTTAGCTACCCAGTGCCGGCGCGAACTGGCCGGAGGTTCCAGCAGGCGTATCGGTGTCGTCGAACTTCATGTCCGGGCCGGCCATTCTTTCCTGGTCGCGCGGCGTCTCGCGCTCCTCGGGTATGGCGCAGAGGCCGACGCGGGTTATGAAGCGACCGAAGCGCGGCGAGGCCGTCAGCACCGCGAAGGGCACCGCCAGGATCAGCCCTGACAGCAGCGGGGCGGCCCAGAGGAGAACGCCGGGCGCCTTCCAGCTGAACAGCGCGAACAGAACAACGCCGAGCAGCGTCTGCGGCCAGAGCCCGTTGAACGCCGTCGCCCAGCTGAGGCCATAAGCATCCCTCTGCTGGCCGCTCCAGATCACGCTGCGGCCGAAGATGAGACTGACCATGAAGATTGTCAGCCGGACGGCGACGACCGGGGCGAGCATGATCGAAAACAGGATCTCGGTCAGGCTGCTCGCCAGGAAGCGCAAGCCGCCGCCATAGCGCCGCATTGCGCCCGGCGTGAAGGCGACGTCGAGCATGCCGGCCAGCTTCGGCGCGATGCTGAGGATAAAGGAGAAGGCGAACAGCCCGATGCCGAGCGCGACCTCTTTGGGGCCGGTCTCGGGATCGAAGACCTTGAGCGCCGAGAGCACGATCAGCACCGTCCAGGCAAAGGCCGACAGATACATGAAGATGCCCATGACGATCTGGAAGCGGCTGAGCGGGGTGAGGCCAGGGAGGCCGATCAGCCGCCAATATTGCATATTGCCCTGGCACCACCGCAGATCGCGCTTGGTGAAGTCGACGAGGGTCGGCGGATTGTCCTCCCAGCTCTCGCCCTCGACCGGCAGCACGCGCACCTCATAGCCGGCGGCGCGCATCAGGGTCGCCTCGATCTGGTCGTGGCTCAGCACCCAGCCGCCGAGCGGCGGCCTGCCGGGCAGGATCGGCAATTCGCAGTGGCGGGCGAAAGGCGCGGTGCGCACCATGGCGTTATGCCCCCAATAGGGGCCGCAATCGCCGTTCCACCAGGCGCCGCCCATGGTGTAGGAGCGCATGCCGTGGCGCATGCCGAACTGGAAAATCCGGGCGAAGGCGCTCGCCGAGGGCGCGCCGGTGACGAGGCTCTGCAGGATGCCGAGGCGCGGATGACCTTGCATGATGCGCGCCAGATGGACGATCTCGGCGCCGGACATCAGGCTGTCCGCATCGAGCGGCAGCATCAGATCATAGGCGGCGCCCCAGTGGCTCAGAAAATCGCGGACATTGCCCGCCTTGAAGCCGTCATTGCGCGCGCGGCGGCGGTAGACGGTGCGGCTCTTATCGGCGAATTCGCTTTCCCATTCGGCGAACAGCCGCTCCTCTTCGGCGGCCACATCCGGCCTGTCGGTGTCGCTGAGCAGATAGAAGTCGAAGCGCTTCGCCTCGCCGGTGCGCTCCAGGCTGTCCCGGATGATATGGAGCCGGGCGAAGGCGCGGGCCGGGTCTTCGTTGCGCAAGGTCATCAGGATCGCCGTGCGCAGAGCAAGCGGCGCAGGTTCGTCAGGGAGCTTTGCAAAGGGCGCGACCTGGGCAATCGGGTCCTTGACGAAGTGAAGCAGCCAGAAGCCGAGAACCGCGTTCCAAAAGCCCATTACCGTCCAGGGCGCGGAGAACATAAAGGCAGCGAAAATGCCCGCGTCGAGCACGGTCCAGCCGTCGCTGCCGAGCACGCGGGAGAGCGCATAAAGCAAGGCGCCGATCGTCCCGAAACACAGCCCCGCCATGATCAGACGACGGCGGAACAGAAGCCCCGTATACTGCAATCCGGCCGGTGTGAATCGCGTGTCGAACGCGTGAGGATCCATGCGCAATGGCGTGAGATCGTTCATATTTCCTGCTTTCCCGTGAAGAACTCTGGCTGCAATAGGATTCAAAACACGCAAGGCTGTGTTATAAGTCGATCACAAAAAAGCGAGGCTTCATGACAGTCACCAACGCGCCGGCCGGCAAGGCCGCTATCGCTCGCGCGCTTTTCTATGATGCCCCGTTTTCTGCGGACGTCCGGAATGTCCGAAAACCAATATTAACGGAACATGACGGAGCTAAGGCGAGGCTGATCATTCGCGCGGTATTTTCGGGGCTAAGCCGTGGCACGGAGCGGCTGGTGTTCGAGGGGCGGCTGCCGGAGAGCGAATGGCGGCGCATGAGGGCTCCATTCCAGGAGGGCGACTTTCCGTTCCCGGTGAAATATGGCTATGCCGCGGTCGGGACCGTCGAAGCGGGGCCGGATGCGCTGCTTGGGCACACCGTCTTCGCGCTTTATCCGCACCAGACGTTGTTCGAGGTGCCGGAGGAAGCCGCCATCCCGGTGCCGGAGGGCGTGCCGGCGCGGCGGGCGATCCTGGCGGCGAACATGGAAACCGCACTCAACGCGTTGTGGGACAGCGGCGCGGCGGCCGGCCAGACAATTGCCGTGATCGGCGCCGGCCTGGTGGGCTGCCTGATCGCCAGCCTTGCCGCCCGGCTACCGGGGACCGAGGTGACGCTGATCGATATTCTGCCCGAGCGTCAGAGCGCGGCCGAGGCGCTGGGCGTCCGCTTTGCCCTGCCGGAGAACACGCAGACCGGCGCGGAAGTGATTTTTCACACCAGCGCTTCGGAAGCCGGGCTCCGCCTCGCGCTCAACATCGCCGCCTTCGAGGCGCGCATCGTCGAGGTGAGCTGGTATGGCGACAAGGAGGTACGGCTGCCGCTCGGCGGCGCTTTTCACAGCCAGCGGCTCAAGATCGTCTCATCGCAGGTCGGCAGTATCGCACCTGCCATGCGGGCCAGAAAAATCCATCGCGACCGCCTTGAAATCGCACTATCCCTCCTCGATGATCCGCGCCTCGATGCGCTGATCACCGAAGAGGTCGCCTTCGAGGATCTGCCGGCGGCGCTGCCGCGTTTGCTTGGCGAGAGCGCACCCGGCATCGCGACTGCGATCCGCTATTGAAACGTATTGGAGGCCCTGTTGTACGCACTCGAGGTCCGCGAGCACATCATGATCGCGCACAGCCTGCCCGGCGAATTTTTCGGCCCGGCGCAGAAAACGCATGGCGCGACCTTCATCGTCGATGTCGGCTTTTTCCGCGAGACGCTGAACGAGCATAATGTCGTGGTCGATATCGGACGCGCCTCGCAGGCTCTCTCGAAGGTGCTGAAGCCGATCAACTACGCCAATCTCGACGAAGTGCCGGCCTTTCGCGGACAGCTCACCACCACCGAATTCCTCTGCCGCCATATTTTCGATGAGATGGTAAAGGCTATCAAAGCCGGCGATCTCGGCTCCCGCTCGGAGGGCCTTGCGCGCCTGCGCGTGACCCTGCATGAGAGCCATGTGGCGCGGGCCTGGTTCGAAGGGCCGGTTGCAGCGTGACGCGGCTCGCCTTCGCCATTCCGGGCGACATCGACAGCCCGACCGGCGGCTATGCCTATGATAGGCAGGTTATGGCCCGCTTGCCCGATTGCGGTGTGGAGGTGTCGCATCTGAAGTTGCCCGGCGGCTTTCCCTTCCCTTCCGAGGCCGAGATCGAGGAGACGGGGCGGCAGCTTGCGGCCGTTCGGCGCGATGTGATCCTGCTCATCGACGGGCTGGCCTTCGGCGCATTGCCGGAGCGCGTGATCGAAGGGGTTTCGGCGCCGATCGTGGTGCTGTTGCATCACCCGCTCGGGCTGGAGACGGGCCTCCGCGAGGAGGAGAGCCGCACCCTGCTGGCGTCGGAAAAGGCGGCGCTGAGACATGCCCGGCATATCGTCGTCACCAGCGCGACCACCGCCCAGACCCTGCGCGAGCTCGGCTTCGCGCCGCCGCCACCTGTCGCCATCGCCGAGCCGGGAACCGAGCGGGCTCCACGTGCTGAGGGCGGCAACGGCACCTGCGAGATCCTGAGTGTCGGCAGTCTCATCCCGCGCAAGGGCTACGATCTGCTGATCGATGCCCTGGCGATGATCGCGCATCTCGACTGGCATTCGACGATTGCCGGCAGCCTCGATCTGGACAAGCCATTCGCCGCGAAAATCGCCCGCCGCGTCGCCGAGACCGGACTGCAGAAGCGCGTCAGGCTGACCGGCCCGCTGGAAGCCGCCAGGCTCGATGCGCTTTACGCCAAGGCCGATCTGTTCGCCCTGCCCTCGCGCTATGAGGGCTACGGCATGGCTTTCGCGGCGGCGCTGGCGCGCGGCTTGCCGGTCGTGGCGGCGCGAGCGGGCGCCGTGCCGAGGACCGTTCCGGCGGATGCGGGGATTTTGGTGCCGCCGGACGATGCAGGCTCGCTCAGCGATGCATTGGCGGCCCTGATCGGCGACCGAGGCTTGCGACGGCAGTTCTCCGATGCTGCCTGGGCGCACGCCGAGACCCTGCCGCGATGGCGGGACACGGCGCGGATCATCGCCGATACCATCCGGGAGGCGGCGCGGTGAGCGGCTTTTCCGCCGAATGGCTGCATCTGCGCGAGCCGGCCGACCACAAGGCGCGCGACCGCGAGCTTGCCGCTCTGCTGGCAAAATATCTGGTAGGCCGCAGCGGGCTGACCATCGTCGACCTCGGCTGCGGCACCGGCTCCAATCTGCGCGCGCTCGCCCCCTCCCTGCCCCTGCCGCAGCGCTGGCACCTCATCGATCACGACCCGGCGCTGCTCGATGCCGCGCGCGGTGAAATCGAACGGTGGCGCGCGGAAAATCCGCTTTCGGGACTCAGCATCGCTTTCAAGACCGCCGATCTCAGCGCGGGCGTGCCGGAGGCGCTCGTTGACAACTGCGACCTCGTCACCGCCGCGGCGCTGTTCGACCTGGTCTCGGAGAGCTGGCTCGACTGCTTCATCGCGGCCATCGCCGAGCGCCGCCTCGCCTTCTACACCGTGCTCATCTATGACGGCGTGATGCGCTGGCAGCCGCCTCATCCGGCCGACGACACCGTCAAAGCCGCTTTCAACGCCCACCAGCGCCGTGACAAGGGCTTCGGTCCCGCCGCCGGTCCGGAGGCCGGTTCGTATCTAGCCGACCGGCTGTTGAAGGCGGGTTATGAGATGGTGACGGCGACAAGTTCCTGGCGGCTTGACGCGAGCGACCGGCCCTTGATGCTGGTGCTCGCCGAGGGCATCGCCGAGGCAGCGCGGGAAACCGGGCGCGTCGTGCAAGCCGAGATCGCATCCTGGCTGGCGGCGCGCCAACACGCCGAAGCCTGCGAGATCGGCCATCTCGACATTCTTGCCCTACCGCAATGAGAGCAACGCGAGACCCCGGCTCGGCCCTTCGGGCGTCCGGAGTGACGAAATAGTAAGCCGCGCCTATTTCGACTGAGGCACCTGCGGTCCGCTCGGCGTCGTCGGCGGCACCAGGGGCGTCAACTTCGGCAGGCTGGCGGGCGCATTCTCGCTGCCGCCATTCGCCGGCGCCGAGCTTGCCGGCTGGCCGGTGCCTTCGAGGATCGAGCGCGGCTGGGTGCCGTTGCTCGCAAGGATCGCCAACAGAATGCTGGTGCCGAAAAACGCCGCAGCGAGCCCGGCCGTGATCCGCGTCAGCAGATTGGCGGTAGACCGGCCGGTCATGAAGCCGCCACCGCCGCCGCCGATGCCGAGCGCTCCGCCCTCGGAGCGCTGCACGAGCACGATGCCGACGAGCGCCGCCGCAATCATCAGATGGAGTACGAGAATTACTGTTGTCATCTCTGTTTCACCGCGATTCCTTCGCGGTTTAGCGTAATTTATCCGACCTGACCAGACATAAGGGGCGCGGCCGGCAATTTCCAGCGCGACGTGCCGATCGTACTCTCGCCGAACCGGAGATTTCCGCTAACGCGTCGGCACCAGCCGAGCCGGGCCGACGGTGATGGCGGCGGCATTGGTCGGGGCGGTGCTGCGCTTCAGCAAATCCGATTTCGGCGTCGAGACCGGGCCGCGGCTGGCGGTCACCTTGCCCACTTCCTCCGATCTGCGCTCCGGCAAGGGCGGCGCGTGCTCACTCGACGCGCTCGCCTCCTCGTCATCCTGGTCGTCCGGCAGATCCGGCGGCTCGACGATGGCGACAAGCTTCTCGCAGCGGAATTTGAGCTGCTCATAGACCTCCAGATAGCGCTTGACCAGATTGAGGTCGGCGACGCCGAGATTGGTCTTCGCCCATTCCGGCCCCTTCTCGAAATATTTATCGACCCCCAGCACCGTCAGCGCCTGCCGCTCGGTCTGCAGCTTGTTGCAGGCATCCAGGCCGAGCGGCGTGGCGTGCGCTTCCTCCGCCGTCGCGGTCGACGCGGCCCAGAAAACACAGGCCTGAAAGATAAGACCGAACCGCCAGACCGGACGCAAATGCATGTGGAGACCCTCTAAAATGACTGCCGTGGGTGTCGCGCGGAGGCCACCCCCTCCGCGCTGCCGTCCCACTCAAGCACCCTTCGGTGCCGCTTTTATGATCGCCAGGAAATCCCGCGCGAGCAGGCTGGCGCCTCCCACGAGAGCGCCATTGACGCCGTCGATTGTCAAGATCTCGGCGGCATTGTCCGGCTTCACGGAGCCGCCATAGAGAATGCGTGTTCCCGCGGCCACGGCTTCGCCCGCAATCGTACCAAGCTCCTTGCGGATGAAGGCGTGCACTTCGGCGATGTCGGCGGTTGTCGGCGTCAGGCCGGTGCCGATCGCCCAGACCGGCTCATAGGCGACGACCGTGTCCGCCGCGCTCATGCCATCCGGGAGCGAGCCGCGCAGCTGCCGTCCCACCACCTCGAGCGTCAGGCCCAGCCGCCGTTCGCCGGCGGTCTCGCCGACGCAGACGATCGCCTGAAGCCCGGCGGCATGTGCCGCCTTGGCCTTGGCCTTTACATCCCTGTCGCGCTCGCCGTGGCAAGCGCGGCGCTCTGAATGGCCGAGGATGACGGATTTCGCGCCGGCATCGGCGAGCATCGGCGCGGAAATGTCGCCGGTGAAGGCGCCCGATGCCTTCTCATGGCAGTCCTGGGCGCCAACAAGAATGGCGCTGCCCTCGAAGGCCTCGGCAGCGGCGGCAATCAGCGTCGCCGGCGGGCAGACCAGGATGTCCGCTCCCGCGTCAAAACCGGCCTGCGCCACACCCTCGCGCAACGCCCCGATCTCGGCGAGCGAAGCCCGAAGCCCATTCATCTTCCAGTTGCCGGCAATTAGGGGTGTGATCCGAGCCATCTCGTTCCCACGATTTGGGCCTTGACAATAAGCGCGCCGCCGCCTTGATCTAGTGCGGTGATCGGGAAGTCCCCTACATCGTCTCAGCGATCGCGTAAAGGGGACTTCCCGATCTAAGACCGCACTAGAGAAATCTCGAGTTGCTGGTGTCCCTTTGGATCCGAAGTTCGCATCGGATCAGGCCGCAGAATAAGGCGAACTTCGGATCCGGGACACTAGCTCCAAGACCATTCTCATGCAAGTCATGGCGATTTTCAGCCTTAGGCAAAAACGATGTGCGGGCCGCTTGAGATCCGCACCGCCTCGACGATGGAAACGAAAACAAAATGTTGGACTCTCTTAGAAAAGGCGCAGGCAGCTGGTTAGCCAGAATTCTCCTGGGACTTCTGGTCGTTAGCTTCGCGGCCTGGGGCGTCGGGGACATCTTCCGCATGCACTCCTCGCAAAATCTGGCGACGGTCGGTGGCCGCGAGATCACGCCGGCGCAGTTCCAGCGCAATTACCAGAACCAGCTCGCCATGCTCAGCAATCAGCTCGGCCGGCAGCTGACGAGCCAGGAAGCGCGCGCCTTCGGCGTCGGCCAGCGGGTTCTGGAGAACCTCGTCGGCACCACCGCGATCGACATCCATGCCGACCATCTCGGCGTCGGCATTTCCCGCGATGCGGTGATCAATGCGGTCCATAGCGAGCCGGCCTTCCAGGGCTCGGACGGCAAATTCGATCCGAACCGCTTCCGCGAGGTGCTGCGCAATGCCGGCCTTACCGAGGAGGGCTTCCTGGCGCTGCAGCGCGAGGAGATGATCAGGGGCCAGATCATTTCGCCCTTGAGCGGCGGCGCCTATGTGCCCAAGACCCTGCTCGATGCCGAAAACCATTACCGCAACGATGAGCGGGTGCTGAAATATTTCGTCGTGCCGCCGAAGGCCGTCGGCGAGGTCGCCGCGCCCGACGAAGCGACGCTGCAAAGCTATTACAATGACAACAAGTCCCTCTATAAGGCGCCGGAATACCGCAAGGCCGGCATTCTGCTGCTGACGCCGGACGCCATCAAGGACACGATCACGGTCAGCGATGAGGACGTGAAGAAGGCTTATGAGTCGACCAAGGACAAATACGCAACGCCCGAGCGCCGCACCATCCAGCAGCTGATCTTCAAGGACATGGAAGCCGCGCGCGAGGCCAAGGAAAAGCTCGATAAGGGCGCCGATTTCGTCCAGCTTGGCAAGGAGCTGGGCATGAAGGAGGGCGACATCAGTCTGGGCACCTTCACCAAGAAGGACCTCGCCGACAAGAAGCTCGCCGATGCCGCCTTCGCCCTGCAGAAGGGCCAGGTCAGCGAGCCGATCGACAGCTTCTCGCCCGAACTCGTCAAGGTCACCGAGATCATGCCCGGCTCGCAGAAGAGCTTCGACGAGGTGAAGGCTCAGGTGCGGGACGAGCTCGCCAAGCAGCGCGCCGCCGACGAGATTTCCAAGCTCTATGATGCGGTCGAGGATCAGCGGGCCAGCGGCGCCAAGCTTGCCGAAGCGGCCAAGAAGCTGAACCTCAAATATGGCGAATACACTTTCGACCGGAGTGGCAAGGGCCAGGACGGCAAGCCGGTCGCGGCGGTGGCGGGCGACAAGGCGGCGGTCAAGCTCGCCTTCGAGAGCGATGTCGGCGTCGAGAACAACCCCGTCAATGTCGGCGACGGCTATGCTTTCGTCGACGTGCTCGAAGTCATCCCCGAGCGGCAGAAGAGTTTCGACGAGGTCAAGGACGCCGTGAAGACCGCCTGGATCGAGGACCAGACGCGCAAGCGCGTCAAGGCCAAGGCCGATGAGCTGGTCGAGAAGGGCAAGGGCGGCACCGCCATCGACCAGCTTGCCCAGGATGTAGGGGCCAAGACCGCAACCACCACGCCCTTAAAGCGCGAGGCGCAGCCGAAAGAGCTGCCGCGCACAGCCGTCTCGCTCGGCTTCACGCTGGCGCAGAACGGCTTCGGCGCGGTACAGATGCCGGACAAGCTGAGCCAGGCGGTGATCCAGGTGAGCGAGATCAAACCCGCGCCGCCGCTCGACGAGAAGCAAGCCGACGCTTTGCGCAACGATCTGCGCCGCAGCCTCGGTGTGGATATCCTGACACAATATGTCGGCGGTCTGCAAAAGAGCTATGGCGTCAGCGTCAACAGCAGCGCTATATCCTCCGTCATCGGTCAATAACGCACAACAGGGGACGGACGCGCGGGACCCGCCGGCGTCCGCCGACGGGGCATCTCATGCGGCTTTATCCCTCCTTCGAAGAGTTCGCCGAAACCTATGACAAGGGCGAGCCGCAGGCGGTGTGGACGCGGCTGATCGCGGATTTGGAGACGCCCGTCTCGGCGATGCTGAAGCTCGGCGCCGACAAGCCGATGAGCTTCCTGCTCGAATCCGTTGAAGGCGGCGCGGTGCGCGGCCGCTATTCGGTGATCGGCTTCGAGCCCGACATTATCTGGCGCGCCTTCGGCGACGAGGCCGAGATCAACCGTGCGCCGGCACGGTCGCCTGGCAAGTTCGCCAAATGCAAGGGCGGCACGCTGGCGGCGCTGCGCGACCTGCTCGCCGAATCCCGCATGGCCCTCCCCACCAGTCTGCCGCCCATGGCGCTCGGCGTGTTCGGCTATATGGGCTACGACACCGTCCGCCTGATCGAAAAGCTGCCCAAGCCCAACCGGGACCCGATCGGCATCCCCGACGCCGTGCTGATCCGACCGACGGTGATGGCGATCTTCGACAATGTGAAGGACGAGATTACCGTCGTCACGCCCGTGCGGCCGCAAAAGCGCGTCGCCGCCGGGACCGCCTATTCGCGCGCGCTCGACCGGCTGTCGTCCGTGGTCGATGCGCTCGACGCCCCGCTCAGCCATGGCGCCGCGCCGAACGGCGCACATCTGGACTACCCGAAGACCACCTCCAACACCACGCCCAAGCAATATGAGACGATGGTGAAGAAGGCGAAGGAGTACATCGCGGCCGGCGACATTTTCCAGGTCGTGCTCAGCCAGCGCTTTTCCGCCCCCTTTGACCTGCCGCCCTTCGCACTCTACCGGGCGCTGCGCCGCGTCAACCCCTCGCCGTTCCTCTATTATCTCAATTTCGGCGGCTTCTCGGTCGCCGGGTCGAGCCCGGAAATCCTGGTGCGCGCGCGCGGCGGCGAGGTGACGATCCGCCCGATCGCCGGCACGCGGCGGCGCGGCGAAACGCCGGACGAGGACAAGCGCCTCGCCGACGACCTGCTGTCCGACGAGAAGGAGCGCTCCGAGCATCTGATGCTGCTCGATCTGGGCCGCAACGACGTCGGACGCGTCGCCAAGCTCGGCACGGTCCGAGTTCACCGACAGCTTCTTCCTCGAATATTACAGCCAGGTGATGCACATCGTCTCGAATGTGGTCGGCGAGCTTGGCGACGAGCACGATGCGGTCGACGCATTGATGGCGGGCTTTCCGGCCGGCACCGTGTCGGGGGCGCCGAAGGTGCGCGCCATGGAGATCATCGACGAGCTGGAGAAGGAAAAGCGCGGGCTCTATGCCGGCTGCGTCGGCTATTTCTCCGCGACCGGCGAGATGGATAGCTGCATCGTGCTGCGCACCTCGCTGATCAAGGACGGCACCATGTATGTGCAGGCCGGTGCCGGCATCGTGGCAGACTCCATCCCCGCGAGCGAACAGCGCGAATGCGAGGTCAAGGCGATGGCGCTGTTTCGTGCCGCGGAGGAGGCCGTGCGGTTTGCCAGCGAGGCGCGAAGGGGGCAGTAGGGTTGCCCTCCTAAATCGTCGCTTTTAATGGACGCTGTCTCAATCTCGCTCGCCGGTGATCAACAGCAATGCGGCCCAGGCATTCGACCGCACGTTCACATTGCTCTGAGTATTCCTACGGGATTTCATGAGCACAACACAGCGAAATAGTATCCCTCATTAACAGTTGGCTTTGGAAATGGCATGAACAAGTTTCAGGAAATAATTTC
This sequence comes from uncultured Alphaproteobacteria bacterium, assembly GCA_963798805.1. Lineage (GTDB taxonomy): Bacteria > Pseudomonadota > Alphaproteobacteria > Rhizobiales > Rhodomicrobiaceae > CAVZCK01. The sequence continues at coordinate 536,160 of CAWCVC010000002.1, read as the reverse complement.
CAAGCGAATTCAAGCCTTGAAGCTTGAATTAGACCTTGTGGGAGCGACAGAACACAATGCAACCACGGGATTTCTGAGGGAGAAGTATGTCACCCGTTTCCTGCGGGACATGACGCCGCCAGGAATATCATTAAGGTCGGGCGTTGTATTTGACTTGAACGATCGAGTCAGTCCGCAACTCGATCTTATTGCTGCCTTTGATGAAGTTTTACCTTCCATCGTTTTTCATGACGACGTGTCAATGGTACCAGTCGAAGCAGCGCAGTGGGCAATTGAAATAAAAAGCAAGCTGGAAAAAAAGAAACACCTTGAAGAACAGCTCGAAAAGCAAAACAAATGGATTCAGGAAACGACCGCAATGGCGCTTCCTGGGCAAAATTATATCTTGCCGACAGCAATTTTGGCATTGGACGGCGCGGAAAAAGAATCAGTGAAGAAGTGGATGAAGAAACCAGAAGCGAAAAATACCGTTATGTGCTGCGTCATCGGTCAATACCATTTGATAAGACAAGGAAACGAGGTCAAGGAAATTATTGCCGATGCTGGTCATTTTAACGAGACTATGCATTTTTTATCCGACTATTGGGGCGGCTTGCTTTATTTACGAGAACAATGGCGCAAAGGACAGCACATCTGGCTTGAAAGCAATAGTTCCGGAATCAAGTTCCCCCACCCCCTTGAAGCTTATCTCAAAGGGATGCGCCCGGAAGAGCAGAATCCGCCTCTAGATCAATCGAATCCACAAAGCATGTAACGGCTGCGCGAGAAATTGCCGGCAACGGGCCTTGAGCTGCTGTTTTGCGTTTAACGTTCGATGCTGGCAATTATACTGTTACCGTGCTCATCCTGACCCTCTTCCGCCACGCCAAATCGAGCTGGGCCACGCCTGGCCTGCCGGATTTCGACCGGCCGCTGGCGCCGCGCGGAGAGGCCGCCGCGCCGCTTATGGCGGCGTTTCTGGCCGAGAACGGCCTCATCCCCGAGCTGATCCTCGCCTCGCCGTCGGTCCGCACCCGCGAAACGCTCGACCTCGCGCTCCCGGACTTCACGCCGCAGCCAAGGATCGACTACGACGAAACCGTCTACGAGGCCTCCGCGCCGGTGATGATCGGGCTGATCCGCCAGACGCCCGACGATGTCCATCATCTCATGATCCTCGGCCACAATCCGGGGTTGCAGGCGCTGGCGGTCGACCTCATCGGCAGCGGCGATCCGGAGCTTCGCCGCGCCATCGCCCGCAAATTCCCGACCGCCGCCATCGCCGTCATCGGCTTCGATGTGCCGAATTGGTCCGGCGTCAAGCCGCGCGCCGGCACGCTCCTGCGCTTCGTCACGCCGAAATGGCTGAGCCGAAAGTAGGGCCGTAACCCGTCCGGTCTTTGCTTGGCCTCAAAGTCGCCGCAGACTCCAGGGCAGTGTCCACGGACCTGTCGCCGAAGTCGCGGCGCTGGCTCCTGGTCCCGAGGATCGGGTCGCCGCGCATTGGCATGGCCGGGAAGTCGGGAGCCAAAAGGGGCATCGCCCGTGAGCATTCTAGCCGATTTCTTCATCGCCGACGCAAAGACGGCGGCCGACCTGGATCATACGATCGACCTGCCTTCCCGCGATGTTGCCAGCTATCGGCGGATCACCGAACTCGGGATCGGTTTCCTCAAGCAAATCCTGGAGAACCGGCCGTTAGGCTTCGATCCGAATTCCGGCTTCACGACGGTCAGAGTCGTGAACGAAGGCGAGCGCGTGACCACCGAATTCCCGCGCGAATTCGTCTCTCGATTGGCCAATATCAGCGACGCTGAAATTCCCGGCCTTGCAGCGAAATGGGCCGCATGCGAGGAGCCCGGCTGGGATGCGGGCCATGTGGAACCGGTCATTCGAGATCTTCGCCGTTTGGCACAAGAGGCGGGAAGGCGGGACGTCGCCATGTATCTGTGGAATTGCCTTTAGGCTCCAGCGAGCCAGGCAGATGCCCTCTCCCACTGCTCGCAATCGCGCCATCGGCGGCCGTGATCTCCTGGCACTGTTTGCGATCTCGAAGCTGCTGAAACGGAAAGATTGAGCGGCTTTGACGAAATCCACGCTTTCCCACTAGACGCGACGCCTTAATTTTGCTGATCTTTCCCGCACGGCGGAGGCGCTGATGATCACGCTCATCGATAATTACGACAGCTTTACCTATAACCTCGTGCATTATTTCGGCGATCTCGGCGTCACCTGCCGGGTCTACCGGAACGACAAGATCTCGGTCGAGGCCGTGCTGGCGGAAAAGCCGCAGGCCATCGTGCTGTCGCCCGGCCCTTGCACGCCGAACGAGGCCGGCATCTGCCTGAGCCTCATTAAGAAAAACGCCGGACGCGTGCCGCTGCTCGGCGTCTGCCTCGGCCATCAGGCGATCGGCCAGGCCTATGGCGGCGACGTGATCCGCGCGCCCAGGCTCATGCACGGCAAGGTCTCGACGGTCTACAATTCCGGCGAGGGCATCTTCCAGGGCCTGCCGTCGGAGTTCGTCGCCACGCGCTATCATTCGCTGATCGTCAAGGAGAAGACCCTGCCCTCGTCCTTGCGGATCACCGCCAGCACCTCGGAAGGCCTGATCATGGCGGTGCAGCATCAGAGTCAGCCGGTGTTCGGCGTGCAGTTCCATCCGGAGAGCATCGCCTCGGCCTGCGGACACGCCATGCTGGCCAATTTCCTGCGCATCGCCCGGATCAACTGGCATCCGATCCGGCCGAACCTCGATCTCGTCCGCGCCGGAGCCTCCGGCAGGTCGGAGGCCGCCCGATGAGCGAAGCGCCGGACGCGGCGGCGCGCTTTCGTCCGCATTTCGAAAAGGTGGCCGGCGGCGGCACGCTGAGCGAGGAGGAAGCCGCGAGCGCATTCGACGCGATCATGGAAGGCGGCGTGCCCGAGCTTCAGCTTGCCGGCTTCCTGGTCGCCATGCGGGCGCGCGGCGAGACGGTCGATGAGATTGCCGGGGCGGTCAGGGCCATGCGCGGCAAGATGCGCAAGGTGAGCGCGCCCGAAGGCGCCATCGACGTGGTCGGCACGGGCGGCGATGCCAGGGGCACCTACAATGTCTCGACGGCGACGGCTTTCGTACTTGCGGGCGCGGGCGTTCCCGTCGCCAAGCACGGCAACCGGGCCGTCTCCTCCAAATCCGGCGCCGCCGACGTGCTCGAAAATCTTGGCGTCGATCTCGCCATGACGCCGGAAGAGGCGCAAAGCTGCCTCACCGAGACCGGCATGGCTTTTCTCTTCGCGCCGACCTATCACCCGGCCATGCGCCACGCCGGGCCGGTCCGGCAAGGCTTGAAGCTGCGCACCATCTTCAACCTGCTCGGCCCGCTCTCCAACCCCGCCGGCACGAAGCGCCAGCTCCTCGGGGTTTTCTCCGACGTCTGGCTGGAGCCGCTCGCGGAGGCGATGCGGCGGCTCGGTGCCGAGCATGTCTGGGTCATCCACGGCGCGGGCGGGCTCGACGAGCTGTCGACCGTGGGGCCGTCCCAGGTCGTCGAGGTGAGGAACGGCACGCTGCGGCGCTTCCAGGTCGGGCCGGACGATCTCGGCCTCAACACCGTGACGCTGGCCGAGCTTCTCGGCGGCGAGCCCGCCGACTGCGCCGCGGCGATCCGCGAGCTGTTTGCCGGAAAAGCCGGGCCGTTCCGCGACATCGTGCTGCTCAACGCGGCGGCCTCCTTCATCATCGCCGGTAAGGTGGACACGCTGAAAGAGGGCAAGGAACTGGCGGCAAGCTCGATCGACGAAGGCAAGGCGGCCGCCGCGCTCGAAAGACTGATCGCACGAGGAAAGGCGCGGGCCTCATGACGACGATATTGGACAAGATTGCCGCCTATAAGCGCAAGGAGATCGCCGCAGCGAAAGCGAAAATGCCGCTGGCCGAGGTCGAGGCCGCCGCCAATCAGGCGCCGCCAGTCCGCCCCTTCGCCGAAACCGTGGCGCATTGCGCCGAGGAAGGCCGCTACGCGCTCATCGCCGAGATCAAGAAGGCGAGCCCATCGCGCGGCCTGATCCGGGAGGATTTCGACCCCGCCTCGCTGGCTCTCGCCTATGCCTCCGGCGGCGCGGCCTGCCTCTCGGTGCTGACCGACGGACCGTCGTTCCAGGGCGACGACGAGCATCTCATCGAAGCGCGCGAGGTCTGCGCCCTGCCCGTGCTGCGCAAGGACTTCATGCTCGACCCGTATCAGATCGCGCAATCGCGCGCGCTCGGCGCCGACTGCATCCTGATCATCATGGCCGTGGTCGATGATTTCCTGGCCATGGAGCTGGCCGGCGCAGCGAACGCCTGGGGCATGGACGTGCTCGCCGAAGTGCACAACGAGGACGAGCTTGAGCGCGCCCTCAGCCTGCCGACCTCGCTCATCGGCATCAACAACCGCGATCTAAAGACCTTCGAGACCACCCTCGCCGTCACCGAGCGGCTGATGCCGCTGATCCCGCGCGGGCGGCTGACGGTCAGCGAAAGCGGCATCTTCACCAACGCCGACATTCACCGCCTCGCCTCGACCGGCGCGCATGCCTTTCTTGTCGGCGAGAGTTCTGATGCGCCAGCCCGATGTGGCGGGCGCGACGCGGCGCCTGCTGCACGGCGATGCCGCAAAGGATGCCGGCGCCGCCGCGCATGGGGGGCTGTCCGCGTGACCTCGCGCCTCTCCCATATCAATGAGCGGGGTGAGGCGAACATGGTCGACGTGTCGGAGAAAGCCGCCACGACCCGCACCGCCATTGCCGAAGGCTTCGTCGTCATGAAACCGGAGACGCTGGCGCTGATCCGCGAAGGCGCCGCCGCCAAGGGCGATGTGCTGGCGACCGCCCGCATCGCCGGCATCATGGCGGCCAAGCGCACCCATGAGCTGATCCCGCTCTGCCATCCGCTGCCTGTGTCGAAGGTCACCGTCGATTTCGAGGAGCGCAGCGACCCGGCGGGTCTGCGCGTCGAGGCGATGGTCAAGGTCACCGGCCAGACCGGCGTCGAGATGGAGGCGCTGACCGCCGTTTCCGTCGCCTGCCTCACCATCTATGACATGCTGAAAGCGGCCGATAAGGCCATGCATTTCGAAGGTATCCGGCTGATCGAGAAGACGGGCGGACGGTCGGGGACCTATCGCGCTTCGTGAACCAGATCACGTTGCTTCGCAGGCGCGGGCCGAATTTGATACAGGAGGCGCGTCCTGCGACGGTTGCTCCGTAGCGGAAAGGTGAACCCTTCTGTTCTCAACATTCCGCGACGGTGGGACGGCGCCGGATTTGGAAGCCGGAGTGCAGAGGGACTATACTGCTTTCACAAAAGCGGAAGAAGATCTCAGGAGGTCCGTGATGAGCGACGGCACACCAGCATCTGAGCTTCGTAATGTCTGGGAATCGGCAGCGCCTGGCTGGGCCAAGTGGGAGCATGTATTCTCTGCCGGTCTGTCTGGCGCTACGGATGCACTGCTCGAAATGGCCGGTCTCCAGCCTGGCATGCGGGTCCTCGATCTGGCTTGTGGTGCGGGCAGCCAGACCATCCAGGCGGCAAAGCGTGTGGGACCGAACGGGACAGTGGTGGCAAGCGACATATCCGCCACCATGCTCGAACATCTACGCCAGAACGCCGCCAACGCAGCGGTGCAGAACATCGAAACGCTCGAATGCGCGGCTGACGAATTGGATGAGACGCAGGCTCCGTTCGATGCGGCAATCAGCCGATTGGGTCTGATGCTTTTCCCATCACCACGCAGGGCGCTGGAGGCCGTCCAACATGTGTTGAAGCCTGGTGCACGCTTCGCCGCGCTGGTCTTTACGACACCCGCCAACAATCCCTTCATGGCTCGATCGATGGCGATTCTCCTGCGCCATGCCGGCAAGCTACCGCCCGCGCCCGGAAGCCCCGGAATATTCGCCTTAGGCGCTGACGGCGTTCTGGAAGATCTGATGTGGGATAGCGGGCTCTCAGATATCAGAACAAAAACCATCCGAGCGCCACTTAACCTGCCTGGCGTGTCCGACACCCTAGAAATGATGCAGGAGGCCTTTGGCGCATATCGCGCGGTGGTGGCTGATCTTGGCGATGCCGGAAAACGTGCGGCATGGAGTGAAGTTTCTGAGTGCCTGAAAGAATTTGAAACCGATGGCGGCCTCCAAACCGAGTTCGAGTTCATCGTCGGCTCGGGTTCTAAAGCTTTCGAGACATCCATCAGAGCATGATCCGCAAAAATAGGCGCTGGTTTTGCGAAAAGATCACGCTTAAACAAAGAGATAGAGCCCCGTTCCGATTCAATCGGAACGGAAAAGGCTCTAGCCGCGATCGGGAGGACATCGGCCAATGATTGCAATGGCCCAATACTAAAGTGATCATCAAGGCTGACGTCGGCAGTCACCGCATCTGAGAAAGTTCGGCTTCATGAACCCAGGCCCACTTCGGCTCAATGCGGGCTGTCAGCCTCGCACGCAATAGCTGCATTGAGCCCTGCTCCGAACAAACAACCTATTGGCCTGCGCCGCACCGCTTGCTAACCATTAGCCATGCTGTCCGTTGCCGAAGCCTTGGAGCGCATTCTGACAGGCGCCGAGCCGCTCGCCGCCGAAACCGTCCCGCTCGCCGACGCGCATGAGCGCGTGCTTGCCAAAGACATCCCCGCGCGGCTGACGCAGCCGCCCTTTCCGTCGTCGGCGATGGACGGCTATGCGGTGCGCCACGCCGACCTCGCCTCGCTGCCGGCACGGCTGAAGCTGACGGGCGAGTCCGCCGCGGGACACCCCTTCGCCGGCACTCTCGCACACGGCGAGGCGGTTCGCATCTTCACCGGCGCGCCTGTGCCCGAAGGCGCCGATTACATCATCATCCAGGAGAATGTGACGGCCACGGACGGTTATGCGACCGTCAACGAGATCAACGCCGAGTCCTTCATCCGCCAGCGCGGTATCGATTTCTGCGAAGGCGATACGCCGCTGCGGGCCGGGCGGCGGCTGACGGCGCGCGACCTCCTGCTCGCCGCGCAGATGAACTATACGGAGCTGCCGGTCCGCCGCCGGCCGAAAGTTGCGATCCTCGCTTCCGGCGACGAGCTCGTGCCGCCGGGCGAAACGCCATCGGCTGGCCAGATCATTTCCTCGATCCCGACGGGGCTCGCCGCCATGCTGAGGAAGGCCGGCGCCGATCCCCGGCCGCTCGGCATTGCCCGCGACACGATGGAGAGCCTCGCCGAGTGCATCGCCGCGGCCGCCGATGCCGATGTGCTGGTGACCATCGGGGGCGCCTCGGTCGGTGATCATGATCTCGTCCGCAAGGCGCTCGAAGCGGCCGGGTTTTCCATCGCTTTCCATAAGATCGCCATGCGGCCCGGCAAGCCGCTGATGTCGGGGAGCCGTGGCATCCAGCGCGTGCTCGGCGTGCCGGGCAATCCGGTCTCGGCGATGATCTGCTCGTTGATCTTTCTTCTTCCGCTCGTCGGCGCCATGCTCGGCGAGGAACCGCCGCCGGGCGGCGAGACCACCCTGCCGCTCGCCGCGCCGCTCGAGGCCAACGGGCCGCGCCAGCATTATATGCGCGCCAAGCTGGTCGTCCGCGATGGACGTCCGGCGGTGCAAGCGCTGCCCTCGCAGGACAGCTCCCTGACCGCCACCCTCGCGGCGGCCGACTGCCTGATCGTGCGCCCGCCGCATGCACCCGCCGCCCAGGAAAATCAAAGCGTCGTCATTCTCCTCTTGAGCGTTTGAAATTATTTACCTTAAAGACGGCAATATCGTTTCCGAATCGCTTGCGGAACACAACTAGAACAAGTATAGATGTTCTTGCTTTGTACGAAGCCAAATCCGGGTCGCCAGCGCGTGGCCCCCGCGTCGAGGAAACATCATGCTCACCCCAAAACAAAAAGAGCTGCTGCTTTTCATTCACGAGCGCCTGAAAGAATCCGGGGTGCCGCCATCTTATGACGAGATGAAGGAGGCGCTCGATTTGAGGTCGAAATCCGGCATTCACCGGCTTATCACGGCCCTGGAGGAGCGCGGCTTCATCAGACGTCTACCTCACCGCGCCCGCGCGCTGGAGATCGTCAAGCTGCCGGAGGCCGCGCAGTCGGGCCTCAGAAGGGCGTCCGCGCCGCGCTTCGAGCCGGCGGTGATCGAGGGCCGCAAGCGTAGCGGATTTTACGATGCCGATGGCGATACGAGCGCTTATTCGCCCGGCGTTCCGGTCATGGGACGGATTGCAGCCGGCGTGCCGCGCTCGGCCATCGAAAGCCACAGCCACACCATCAACGTCCCGGACGAGATCCTCTCAGGCGGCGAGCATTTCGCGTTGGAGGTCAAGGGCGACTCGATGATCGACGCCGGCATCCTCGACGGCGATACCGTCATCCTCAAGAAGACCGACACCGCCATCAATGGCGATATCGTCGTGGCGCTGGTCGATGAGGAAGAAGCGACACTGAAGCGCTTCCGCCGCAAGGGCCAGTCCGTGGCGCTCGAAGCCGCCAATCCGGCCTATGAGACACGCATCTTCGGTCCCGACCGCATCCGCATCCAGGGCAAGCTCGTCGGTCTGCTCAGGCGCTATTGAGCCGGAGGCGGCTCGCCGTCTTCCCCGCCGCCGCTGTCGTCTTTTTTCGGCGCCCCGCCGGCGTCCGGAACGAAGGCCGGAATGGTCTCGCGCCGCCTGAAGGTGATCACCCAGGGCCGGGTGCCGCGCTCATCCGCCACGGTCCTGACGGCAAGCTTCGCATTCGCGCCTTTGCCGGTGATGGCGATGGTATGCGCGCCTTTTTCCTTCAGATCGAGAGCATCAATCACCACAGTCGGCTGCGAGCATCCGTCAGGCAGCGGAAAATCCGCAATCAGGATCGCGGCCCGCCGGCAATCGTCGGCAAGCGCCGCCGGATGCGTCGGATGGCCGACCAGCACGCCTTTGACGAGCACGATGCAGCTTGCGGCGTCGCAGTGAAAGTCCCTCGAGCCGCGCGCCGCCTTCGCCGGCCGCGCATCGCCGTCCGCCTCCATCCAGCGCTCGAGGCTGAAGCCGCTTTTTCGCGTATTCGCGGTCGCAATCATTCCGTCGCCGCCGCGGATGGCGACGAGCGCGCCGTCCCGGTCGACCCAGATGTCCGGCCGCGCGCCGAAAGGCGCAATCGTCAGCCCCGCGCCGATCCCGGCAAGGCCAACCCAGCGCCAGCGCCCGCGCCAGATCATTATCCATAAGCCGCCGGCGACCATCAGCGGAAAGGCGCCTTTGGCGAAGGTCGGCACGGCGATGACTGCCCCCGGTAGGCTCGAGGTGAATTGGGCAACCGCCAGCATCCCCGCGATGCCTTTCTCCATCAACAGAAGCGGCAGGCGCTCCAGCCCGAAGGGCATGGCAATCAATGCGACCGGCGCGAGCGGCATCACCAGCGTCGACACGATCGGCATGGCGAGAATATTGCCGATCACGGAAAATGTCGGCAGGCGGTGAAACTGATAGGCGGCGAGGCCATCGACCGCCAGGCTGGCGATGAAGGTGGTCGAGGCCGCGTCGAAGACGAACCGCAGCGGCATGGCGATGAGCCACGGCCAACCCGCGAAGTGCCGGGGCGGCCTGGCCTCATAGAAGGCGATGAGCGCCGTCGTCGCCGCAAATGACATCTGGAAGCCGGCATCGGTGAGGCTCTGCGGCGCCGCGACGAGGATCATCAGCGCAGCGACTGCCAGATTGCGCTGGCTGAGCGCCGGCCGCTCCAGGATGATCGCCAGGAACAGGATCGACACCATGATATAGGCGCGGATTGCCGTCACCGCCGCGCCGGAGATGGCGAGATAGGCGCTGGCGATCACCAGCGCGCCGATCGCCGACCAGGCTTTGATCGGATAGCGCAGCGCGAGGAAAGGGAACAGCGCCAGGATGGCCCGGATCAGCCAGAATGCGGCGCCTGCGGTCAGCGCCATATGCAGGCCCGAGATCGCCACCACATGCGCGAGCCCCGCATCGCGCAGCGCCTGCCAGGCCTGCTTGGAAATCTCTCCGCGTTCACCGACGACGAGCGCCTTGGCGATCGCGCCGCCGTCACCGCCGAGCACTGCGCCGATGCGCACGGAAATTGCGTGACGCAAACGCGAAAGCGCGGCACTGAGGCACAAATCCAGCGGCGCGCGTCCGGCCGCTTCGCCCAGCGCCTCGATCTTGCCGGTGATATAGCCGCTCGCGCCGATGCCGAGAAACCAGTAATGCCGCGCGAAGTCGAAACCGCCGGGCAAAACGGGCTCAGGCGGCGGCATCAGCGTTGCCCGCGTCCTGATCGCATCGCCTGGCAAGGGCGGCTCGACCTTGCCGCGAAAGCTGATGCGCACCCGGCGCGGCATCTTCTCCGCGGGCAGCTTTTCGATGCTGATGGTGCGGATCGTCAGCCGGGCGCGACCCTCCTCGAACTCGGTGCGCTCGACCCAGCCTTTGACCTCGACGAAGCGCAATGTGCGCTCCAGAACCGGCGCGGCGATGAAGAGGGCGTGAAGCTTCGCTGTCAGAAATCCGAGCGCCGCCATCAGCACGACGCTGCTCACGATCAGCCGGAGTGTGGTCAGCCGGCAGAAGAGCCGCAGCACGAAAGCGATCAGGAAGACGCCGACAGCGAGAGCGAGCGGCGGCTCGCTCGGTGCGGTCAGATAGAAGGCGATGCCGGCGCCGAAAAACACCGGCAGCCAGAGAAACCAGCGGCCGCGCTCGGCATCGACGGCGGCTTCCAAACGCGCCATCCAGCCGCCCTCGGCGCCAGGTTCCTGCATCGCGGCATGCGTCGCCGGATATCCGGGCGGCCCGTGTCCCGCCGCGTTCCAGAACGCCGCTTCATTCAGTGACATTCGCCGAAGCCCGCCTTACGTGCCGCGGCTGCTTGTGCTAAACCCTCGGCACGCCCTATTCCCGTCATTATGGACTCTATGGAACCGATTGGCATGTCCGGTAAAGTCGTGACCCGCTTCGCGCCCTCCCCGACCGGGTTTCTACATATAGGGGGTGCCCGTACCGCCCTCTTCAATTGGCTGTTTGCCAGGGCGAATGGCGGCAAGTTTCTTCTGCGCATCGAGGACACCGACCGCGCCCGCTCGACCGAGGAGGCGATCGAGGCCATCCTGGACGGGCTCAGATGGCTGGAACTCGATTGGGACGGCGAGCCGCTGTTCCAATTCGCCCGCGCCGGCCGCCATGCCGAGATCGCCCATCAGCTTCTCAGCGAGGGCAAGGCTTATCGTTGCTACGCCACGCCCGAGGAGCTTGACGCCATGCGGGAGAAGGCGCGGGCCGAGGGCCGCTCGCCGATCTATGACGGGCGCTGGCGCGACCGCGATCCGGCCGAGGCGCCCAAGGGTGCGACCTTTGCCGTGCGCTTCAAGGCGCCGAAAGAGGGCGAGACGGTCATCGATGACAAGGTCCAGGGCCGCGTGGTGTTTCCGAACAAAGACCTCGACGATCTCATCATCCTGCGCAGCGACGGCACGCCGACCTATAATCTTTCCGTCGTCGTCGACGATCACGATATGGGCATCACGCACATTATCAGGGGCGACGATCATCTGACCAACGCCGCCCGCCAGTCGCAGATCTATGCCGCGCTCGGCTGGGACATTCCGGTCTTCGCCCATGTGCCGCTGATCCACGGACCGGACGGGGCGAAAATGTCGAAACGCCATGGCGCGCTCGGCGTCGATGCCTATCGGGCGATGGGCTATCTACCCGCGGCGATGCGCAACTATCTGGTCCGCCTCGGCTGGAGCCATGGCGATGACGAGATCTTCTCGACCGAGCAGATGATCGAGTGGTTCGGCCTCGAGGCGCTCGGCAAATCGCCCGCGCGCTTCGACTTCGCCAAGCTGGAGAATCTGAACGGCCATTATATCCGCGCCTCAAGCGACACCGATCTGATCCAGGCGCTTAAGAACCTGTTGCCGCATCTGCCGCAGGAAAAAGCCCACGCCGCCGGCCTCTCCGATGAGGACTGGCGCAAGCTGGAGCTGGCCATGCCGGGTCTCAAGGAGCGCGCCAAAACGCTCGTGGAGCTTCTCGACAACGCGCAGTTCCTGTTCGCCAAACGCCCGCTGGAGCTCGACGAAAAGGCTGCCAAACTCTTGACGCCAGATGTGCGCGGGCGACTGGCCGCCTTGCGTGAAAAGCTCGGCAGTCTCGACGATTGGACCGCAGCCGCTGCGGAAGAGACGGTCCGCGCCCTCGCCCAGGATCTCGGCGTCAAGCTCGGCGATCTCGCCCAGCCATTGCGCGCCGCGCTGACAGGTCGCACTGTATCGCCAGGTATCTTCGACGTGCTCTTTGTTCTCGGCCGCGAAGAAGCCTTGGGACGCATCCAGGATCAGGCGTCAAACCGCCGTTGACCGCGCGCCGGCATCCACGCAAAAACCTCTACTAACGATCCAGAAGGCTCTCGATGCTGGAGGAATACAGTTTAGCGAAAATGGCCGGCTGATCCACCGGCAGGGCCGAAAACACCGCTGCGCAGCTCGTCGCGGCGGCAGCTCGGGTAACGCCCCCATAAACGGCCTGCTCAGATAACAAATGCAGGGCCGCCGGCACCCTGCATCTTCAACGCTATCCGACCGGAGCCCAGCCGGCGCCGAACGCGCGCCAGAATTGGAGCGTCTTATCAAGCTTTTGGTCCTGATAATTGGCGTTCGCGAGCTTCTGGTTCTGCTCATATGCTTCCGCTCGGTAATGCATCACCGTAGCAGCCGAAGCAACGGAAGCGGTGCCCAGGAGGGCTAGTACGATAAGCGCTGGGCGAAGGATCTTTGTCATGATGACTACCTCCGGTTGTCATTTGGGGAGCCGGCCTTCGGCTCTCTTACAAGTGACGTGTGGAGCGATGCCGCGAGGTAGAAGAGTGGCTCAGTGACGCGTGATCAGGTTTGATCGCGCCGTGAAACGAGGGCAGATTAGGGGGCATTCTGCTGACTTTCCCTGGCGCGATTTTGCGGAACTGTGTTTTCTCAGCTTCACCAAAATGTCTTTGGATTTTAGGGGAATTCAGGCCCAAGCTGAGACGGGATTGATAGTGAGCACTCTAGTCACGATTTAGAGCGTAAGCTCTGAGCGGCTAGACGGGTGCAACCCGCCGATCTATTATTGCGTTGCACAAACATTCGGCTATGCGCTGCAGCAAAATTCGGCGGCGTAACGCCAGGAAAGAACGACCTCTCATGCGAGGAGACGAGCGATGAGCCTCATGGGCGCGGCCTCGATGCCGCAGAAGCACAAGCTGGAGCCGAAAGGCGCGGCGACCTTTACGATCGACGGGAAATCGTACACCATGCCCGTCTATGGCGGTACCATGGGGCCGGACGTCGTCGATATTTCAAAGTTTTATCAGGAGACGGGCTGCTTCACCTACGACCCCGGCTACACCTCGACCGGAAGCTGCCGCTCGGCCATCACCTTCATTGACGGCGACAAGGGCATCCTCCTGCATCGCGGCTACCCGATCGAGCAGCTTGCCGAACAGGGCAATTTCCTCGAGACCTGCCATCTTCTGCTTTACGGCGAGTTGCCCAATGAGGAGCAGTATGCCGATTTCAAGAACCGCGTAACCTATCACACCATGCTGCATGAGCAGATGAACCGGTTCTATACCGGGTTCCGGCGCGACGCTCATCCGATGGCGGTCATGGTCGGCGTGGTGGGCGCGCTGTCGGCCTTCTATCATGACTCCACCGACATTACCGACCCGGTGCAGCGCGATATCGCCGCCATCCGCATGATCGCGAAAATGCCGACGATCGCGGCAATGGCTTATAAATATTCGATTGGCCAGCCCTTCATCTACCCGCGCAACGATCTCGATTACGCCTCGAACTTCCTCTATATGAGCTTCGCCGTCCCTTGCGACGAATATCGGGTGAACCCCGTCCTGTCGCGGGCAATGGACCGTATCTTCCTGCTGCACGCCGATCACGAGCAGAACGCCTCGACCTCGACCGTACGCCTCGCCTCATCCTCCGGCGCCAATCCGTTTGCCTGTATCGCGGCGGGCATCGCCTGTCTCTGGGGGCCGGCCCATGGGGGCGCCAACGAGGCGGCGCTGAAAATGCTGATGGATATCGGCACGGTCGACCGCATCCCCGAGTTCATCAAGCGCGCCAAGGACAAGAACGATCCGTTCCGGCTGATGGGCTTCGGCCACCGCGTCTACAAGAATTACGATCCGCGCGCCAAGGTCATGCAGAAGACCTGCCGCGAGGTGCTCGACGTGGTCGGCATCAAAAACGATCCGCTGCTCCAGGTGGCGATGGAGCTGGAGAAGATCGCGCTCGAGGACGAGTATTTCGTCGAGAAGAAGCTTTATCCGAATATCGACTTCTATTCCGGCATCACGCTGAAGGCGCTCGGTTTCCCCACCTCCATGTTCACCGTGCTGTTCGCCATTGCGCGCACGGTCGGCTGGATCGCTCAGTGGAAGGAGATGATCGAGGACCCGGATCAGCGCATCGGCCGCCCGCGCCAGCTCTATACCGGCCCCGCGACGCGCGATTACGTGCCGATCTCGGAGCGCTAGATCGCAAATTTCGCCATAGTCACAGGTCAAGTCCGTCGTCCCGGAAACGCCGCAGGCGTTGTCCGGGACCCAATCCCGCATGTGTGGGGGCCCGTGCTGCGCCGTGTGGCCAATGCGCCCTGGATCAACTCCGGGGCGACCTCCGAGTAGGCTTGGAGCCATTTGGCAGGCGCCTTCGCCGCGACCTGCCCTGAATGGCGGCCTCTCTTGTTCAAGACGGGTGACAAGTCGCTGATGCGGGCTGGCGGCGTCCGCTGTCCTTGCGCTAAGACACCTCCACAAAGCTCCCGATGGCAGACCTTCGGAAAGGCCCCATTAGGCGTTCTCTGCCTTCAGCCAGGACAGTTCGCCTTATGGCCTTCGACAAAAAAGCTTGGCGCCGGCTTATTCCCTTTCCTCGCCGAAAATCGCTCAAGCGCTGGTTCCCCGCATTTGAAACACGCAAGCTGGTCAATCTCATCAAAAACGCCCGAACCGACCTCGTCGTCGACGTGGGGGCGAATTACGGCCAATACGTCGCGGCCATCCGGTCAGCGGGCTGGCGCGGCCGGATCATTTCCATCGAGCCGCTGGAAGACGCGCACCGTCAACTTATGGAGCTCGCCCAACGCGATCCCGAATGGCGCATCACCGGGCGCATGGCGGCCGGCGCGGTCGATGCGGAGGTTCAGATCAACTGCTTCAACGACAGCTCGATGAGCTCGCTGCTGCTCCCGAGCCGGGAGACCGCCGGCGTGGAAAGCCTTGAGCTTCGCCGGACAGAGACTGTTCCGGTCAGGCGGCTGGACGATATTTTGAAGAATGAGAGCGCCGAGCGGATTTTTCTGAAAATCGACGTGCAGGGCACCGAGCTCGACGTTCTGGCCGGAGCCGAAGGCATGCTGCCGAAGGTGAATGCGATCCAAATGGAGCTGGCTCTTCGGCCGATCTACGAAGGCGAGCCGAGCTATCTCGATGTGCTGCAGCGGCTGAACGCGCTCGATTTCGTACCGGTCTTCTTTCTTTCCGTTCTCAAGCGCCCCCGGCTGGATCCGGACTGGCAAACGGATGTGGTGAGCTACCACAGAAGCCTGTTCTAGCTGGCGGTGATGCCTGGCGGCATGCTCGCCAGACCACGCATCAGCCGACGACGGCGAGCCGCTTCTTGATCCCGGATTCGATCACATCGAGGGCCGTTTCGGCAGCACACTCACTCGGCGTCGCCCGTTCCAGGAGCATCTTGCTGGCGATGCTGTCGAGGCCGGCAAGCTGGCGGCGGCGCTCCGGCGTGTCGGAGAACAGCGGCGCGAGCGCATCGGCGAGCGTCTCGGGATTGCAGTCCTCCTGGATGAATTCGGGGAAGACATTTTCGCCGATGACCAGATTGGCGAGCACGATCGAGGGCACTTTCAGCAGAAAACGCAGCCGCGAGGCCACCCAGTCCACCCGGTAGGCGACGACCATCGGAACGCCGGCAAGGCCGAGCTCCAAGGTCACCGTGCCGGAGGCCGCAAGCGCCGCCTTGGCCAGGCGGAAGGCTTTGAACTTGTCGGCCTCGCCCGAGACCAGATGCGGCTTGACCGGCCAATTGGCAAGCGCCTCTTCGATCAGCGGACGGACAGAGGCGACGGTCGGAATAATCACCTCCAGCGGCCCGAGCCGCTCGGCCAGGAGGCCGACCGCGGCGCCGAAGGGCTCAATCAGCCGTTTCACTTCGGTCGGCCGGCTGCCGGGCAGCACGACCAGCACGGGCTTGGCGGGATCGAGCGCGAGCCGCGCGGCAAGCTCGCCCGTGTCCAGGCTCTTGATCCAGTCGAGCTTCTCGATCATCGGATGACCGACATAGGAGCAGGGCGGGCCGCCGAGCCGCCGATGCGCCTCCGGCTCGAAGGGCAGGATCGCCATCAGGTGATCGACATAGGGCCGCATCTTCTTCGCCCGGCCCGGCCGCCAGGCCCAGACGCTGGGTGAGACATAGTCGATGATCGGCACGGCCGGTTTACGCTTGCGGATGCGCTTCGCAATCGGATGGGTGAATTCGGGACTGTCGATGATAATGACGCCGTCGGGCTCGGCCTCAAGCCCCGCGCCGACCGCCTGATAGACGCGGCGCACGAGCTTCGGCAGCCGCGCCAGGATGGCGAGCGGCCCCATCACCGCCACGTCGGAGAGCGGGAACACCGAGCGCAAGCCCTCCGCCTCCATGGTCTCGCCGCCAACGCCCGAGAACACGATCGGCCACTCGGATTTTGCCTTGAGCGCGGCCATCAGCTTGCCGCCAAGCAGATCCCCGGAATGCTCGCCCGCGACAATGAAAATCCGGCGCGCTTTCGGTTTCAAGACGCACTCCTTCGAGGCTGGGTGAGTTGCACGGGCGGGCCGGGTCCAAGCGGGTACCGCTCAAGCCGTCCGATCGATCCCGGTAACGAAAAGCTCATGGCGATCCGCGAGGCTCACCATTTCCGCCTGATCTGCGATCATAACCTGTCCCGTCATAACCGCAATCCCTGCGAGACCAGCTTCGGCTGCCAATTCGACCGTTCTTGGCCCGATAACGGGCATGTCGACGCGCAGTTCCTGCCCGGGCTTCGGCGCCTTGATCAGCACGCCGGCCCGTCCGCGCCCGCCCCATTGCCGCAAGGGGCCGCAGCGCTTCAGCATTTCATCCGTGCCTTCGGCCGCCTCCACCGCAAGGACATGGCCGCGCGCAATGACGGCTGACTGACCGACATCGAAGGCGCCGAGCGCGTCGATAAGGGCGAGGCCCAGGGCGATGTCGCGCCGATGCTCCTCATTCGGAGCGTATTTGCCGCAGGGGCCGGAGGGCGCGAGCAGCGCCGGGGCGATCTCATGCGCGCCGCGAACCCGGAAGCCCTGGCCCTCGAAGAACTTCACCACCCGCTTCAGCACGGTGTCGTCGCCGCCGCGCGTCAGCCCGAGAATGGTCGGCAGGTGCCAGACGAAGCCGAAATCGACGCCGATCTTCCAGAGATCGGGACGCCGCAGGCTGCCGACAATCACCACATCCCTGCATTTGGCCGATTTGAGTGCGCCGAGCAGCCCGCCCACTTCGCCGAGCCGGACCCAGCGATGCGGGAAACGGGACAGCGCAGGGTTCGCCTGCCCCTTCAGCGCGACGACGAAGACCTCGATGCCCTGCGCCACCGCGGCTTCGCAGACGGCGATCGGGATGGAACCGGCAGCGGCAATGACGCCGAGAGGCGATGCTGGCTGGCCCACTGCCATGGTCGCGCGTCCCCTCTCCTGCGCCACCGCGCCTAGCCGCCGTTACGAGGCACGCAAAGCGACCGTGAGGAGTCGGCCCTGATAAAGCGCACGATGCGCTGGACATGCGCATCGTCGCTGAACATTTTCTCGACATCCTCCAGCCGCTCGAGCAGCGTGCCTTCGGTGGCGAACAGCATGCGATAGGCCTTGCGCAGGCTGTGGATCTGCTCGCGGTCGAAATTATGCCGCTTCAGGCCGACGATATTGAGCCCGGCAAGATAGGCGCGGTTGCCCAGGACCATGCCGAAAGGGATGACGTCGTTCTCCACGCCTGACATGCCGCCGACGAAGGCGAAGGCGCCGATGCGCACGAATTGATGCACCGCCGACAGCCCGCCGACGCTGGCGAAATCCTCGACCGTGCAGTGGCCGCCGAGCGTGGCATTGTTGACGAGCAGCACGTTGTTGCCGATCTGGCAATCATGCGCCACATGCGCGCCGGCCAGGAACAGGCCGTTATTGCCGATCCGCGTGACCAGCCCGCCCTTCTCGGTGCCGGGATTCATTGTCACATATTCGCGGATGATGTTGCCCGAGCCGATCAGGAGACGGCTCTCCTCGCCCCGATATTTGCGATCCTGCGGGGCTTGGCCGAGCGAGGCGAATGGAAAGATCTGCGTTCCCTCGCCGATCTCGGTCTTTCCCGCAATGACGACGTGCGAGGCAATGCGCACCTGGTCGTGCAGCACCACCTCCGGGCCGATCACTGAATAGGCCCCGATCTCGACGCCCGCGCCAAGCTCGGCGCCCGGCTCGATGATTGCTGTGGGATGGATTTTCGGATCTTCGGTCGAAGGGGCGGCTGGCGAGGACACTGGCTGGACCATCAACTTTCCGGATTTTGTGGAGCCCTGTTCGGATCGACGATCATGGCGCTGATTTCGGCTTCGGCGACAAGCTGGCTATTCACCTTCGCCTCACATTGGAACCGCCAGACAGGGCCGCGATTGCGGATCTTACGGACATGGAAATGCACGGTGTCGCCCGGCAAGACGGGGCGGCGGAATTTCGCCCGGTCGATGCTCATGAAATAGACGATCTGTGGCTGATAGGTTTCGCCGAGCGCAGCGACGCAGATCGCGCCGGCGGTCTGCGCCATGCCTTCGACCAGCAGAACGCCGGGCATGACCGGGAAATTCGGGAAATGCCCCTGAAAACAGGGCTCGTTGATGGTGACATTCTTGACGCCGACCGCGGAATTATCGCCGTCGATGTCGATGATCTTGTCGATCATCAGGAAGGGATAGCGATGCGGCAGAAGCTTGAGGACGCGGAGAATATCCGCCGTGCCGAGCATCTTCGAACAGGTTTCGTCCGTCATGCCACGGGCTCCCCGCAGCCACGGGCCATCCGACTTGCTGCCATGTCATTCACCAAGTAGATCCTTCAATTGCTTCCCGCCGACCTTATCGACCAGGCGCTTCAGCAAGGCCACCTCGCGCGCCCAGTTCTTCAACGGCTTGGCGGGGGTGCCGCCCCAGCGCGCACCTCGCGGAATGCTTTCGGCGACGCCGGAATTACCGGCGACCTGTGCGCCCGCGCCGATGGTGATATGGCCGACCGTCCCGCTCTGGCCGCCCATCACCACGAAGTCCTCCAGAACGGTGCTGCCGGAGATTCCGACCTGGCCAACCAGGACGCAGTGCCTGCCAATCGTGACGTTATGGCCAATCTGCACGAGATTATCAATCTTCGTGCCCTCTCCGATGATGGTATCGCGCAAGGCGCCGCGGTCGACAGCGCTGTTGGCGCCTATCTCGACCCAGTCTTGGATGATGACGCGGCCGATCTGGCGGACCTTCAGATGGCCTTCGCGGCCCATGGCAAAGCCGAAGCCGTCCTGGCCGATCGCGGCGCCGGCGTGAATAATGACGTTGTTGCCGATCAGCGCGTGGGTGATCACGGCGCGCGGACCGATATAGCAGTTCCGCCCGATGGCGCAGCGGCAGCCGATCACGGCGCCCGCCGCGATCCGCGTGCCTTCGCCGATCTGCGCTTCCGGGCCGATCACCGCGCCGGGCTCGATAGTGACGTTTTTCTCCAGCCTGGCGGTCGGGTCGACATGAGCGGCGCCGGGGCCGGCCGGGGCCGCCGTTTTCGGAATGCCGGCGTCGGGGTAGAACAAGGCAAGCGCCTTGGCGTACGCGCGGTAGGGCTCTTTCGAGAGCAGCGCTGCTGTTGCCTCAGGCACGCGGGTCGCGAATTTCTCCTGGATGAAGCAGGCTCCGGCCTTCGTCCCGGCAAGCTGAGGCAGATATTTCGGGTTGTCGAGGAAGGCGAGATCGGAGGCGCCGGCGGCGTCCAGCGGGCGGATGTCGCTGATCTCCAGATCCGCGCGCGCCGGGTCGGCCAGAGCCGCGCCGCTTGCTTCCGCGATCTGCGCCAGGCGGAACGGTCCCGCGCGGTGGTAGAAGCCAGGATGGTCCATTTGATGTTTCTCAAACACAGAAGGCCCCGATCAGCGGGGCCTTCTCAAGACTGATTGTCAACCCGCCACTAGAACTTGGTCGAGGCACCGAAGCGGAAGAACTGTTCCTTATCGAAATCGGCCTTCGTCAAGACATAGGCGAAGTCTGCGCGCAGCGGACCGACCGGCGAGTTCCACAGCAGGCTGGCGCCAACCGAGGAGCGAAGCGTGTTGCTGTCGAACACCTCCCCTGGCGCACCTTTAAAATCAGTGTCATACAGCGAGCCGGCATCGGCAAAGACCGCTCCGCTCATACCGAGCTCCTCGGGTACGAGGGGAAGTGGGAAGCGAACCTCGACCGTCCCGGCGTAGAAGATCTTGCCGCCGATCGCATCGGTGCCGCTGCCATCACTCTGCAGAGCCCGCGGACCGATGCCAGCGGTGTCGAAGCCGCGGATGGTCTCTCCACCCTTGAAGAACGAGTCCACCGCCAGAACGTCCTGTCCACCCCACCCGGTGACGTAGCCGCCAATCAACCGCCCGACCAGGGTGATGCCCTCTGTGATCGGATAATACCCACGCGCCTCGCCGACCGACCTGATGTATTGCGCATCACCACCGACGCCGGCAAAATCCTCGGTCATGGCGAGGTAAATGCCGCGGGTCGGATTGATCCGGTTATTGCGGGCGTCATAGCTCAGCGTATAGCCGACCGACGAGATCAGACGTGGACTCGCGTCGGCAGCTTGCTGGATCGGTCGAGACGCATTGTTGTTTACATCGAAGACATCGTCTTGCGTTAAGGTGTAGTTCGGCTGCAGCGAGATCTCGTCCGTCAAAGCGAAGCCGACGCGCAGCGCACCGCCGATCTTCTGCTCCTTAAATCCGGACTGGTCGGTGAAATCGTTCTCCGTCGCGAAGAGATCGAAGCCGGCCGAAATGTTCTGGTCCAGGAAGCGCGGCTCGGTGAAGCTCAACTGCGCCTGCCCGCTCTGGAAGCTGCCGGTCAGCTTAAGGCTCAGATATTGGCCTTTGCCGAGCAGATTGCGCTCCGTATAGCCGATCTCCGCGATCGGTCCCACGGCAGAAGAGTAGCCGCCGGCCAGGGACAGCTCGCCCGTGGCCTGCTCTTCGACGACGAAGTTCAAGATGACGCGGTCGGACGCTGAGCCGGGCTCGGTCGTCACCTTCACGCTCTTGAAGAAGCTGAGCTTCTGCAGACGGAGGCGCGCCTGATCCACCAGCAAGCGGTTATAGGCGTCGCCTTCCGCCAGACGGATCTCGCGGCGCACCACGTAGTCGCGCGTGCGTGCGTTGCCGATGATGTTGATGCGCTCGATATAGACCCTCGGTCCCTGCTCGACGACATAGGTGACGCTGATTGTCCTGCCGATCGGATCGCGCTCGATGCGCGGCCGGATCTGGCCGAAAGCATAGCCCTGTTCCGCAACTGCGATCGTCAGCTTCTCGTTCGTGTTGTCGATCTTCAAGGCGTCATAGATTTCGCCCGGCTGAGTGAGAACGTCGCCGCGGAGGGATCTCGGATCGATCGAAGGCAGCGTCGATTCGACGTCGACATTGCCGAAGTGGTAAAGCTCGCCCTCATCGACCGTGAAGGTGATGAAGAAGCCCTTGCCCTGACGGTCGAGATCGGCGACCGCAGAGACGATCCGGGCATCGGCATAGCCGTTCTTCAGATAGTAGCGGCGCAGCAATTCGCGGTCGAGATTGAGCCGGTCCGGATCATAGACGTCGGTGCTCTTCAGGAAGCTGAGAATATTCGTTTCCGTCGTGGTGATGACGCCGCGGAGCTGCGAGTTGGAGAACGCCTTGTTGCCGATGAAGTTGATGCTGAGAACCTTAGTCTCGGGGCCTTCCTGGATGACGAAGGCAACGTTCACGCGGTCATTGTCGAGCTTGATCATCTGAGCGTCGACCTGGACGGCGTAATAGCCGGAGCGGTGATAGAGGTCGAGAATGCGCTGGACGTCGGCCTGCGCCTTGGCGCGGGTAAAAACCGCGCGTGGCTTCAACTGCACCTCGGTCGACAGCGTCTCGTCCTTGATCTCCTTGTTCCCCTCGAAGACCACCTGATTGACCATCGGGTTTTCGTTGATGACATGCACTGTCACAACGCCGCCGCTCTGGTGGATCTCGACGTTCTCGAACAGCCCCGTCGCGATCAGCGCCTTGATGCTGTCATTGGCCTGAGCCGGATCGTAGCGATCGCCCTGATTGAAAGTGAGATAGCTTCTGACGGTCTCGGGAGCGATGCGCATATTGCCGGTCACGCGAATCTCGCGAATGACCGGCCCGCTCTGCGCGTAGGCATGGCCGGGCGCAACGATCGTGCCACCTCCCGACCACATGCATGCAGCCACCAGCAGACATGCGAGAAATTTCAGTCTGGTCATTGCCGTCCGCAGCATTGGTTATTCTTGCCCCCGTTACGCCGGTCCCCAAACCCCAGCTAACCCAAACTACAAGCCACGTCTTTATGTCTGCAACGTGGCTACTCAGCACACTCCCAAGATCGTCAACGGATGTGGCCCCCCGGCCACTTCCGCTTGATGGTTTCCGATTCCACTCCGGCGCCTGCCAAGCTCGTCACCATTAAAGCTTTGAACAATCGCCCTTATCCCATTTGACGGATCAGATGAATCACATCGTTCCTCGTCGCGAAGAGCATTAACATGATCACGAGAGCGAAGCCAATTCTAAAACCGATTTCCATGGTCCTCTCGCTCAATGGGCGGCCACGTATGGCTTCAATGCCATAGAAGAGCAGATGCCCGCCGTCGAGCATCGGAATCGGAAAGAGATTGAGCAGCCCGATATTGATCGAAATGATTGCAATCCAACGGAAAAGCTCGACAAACCCGATCGAGGCGACCTCACGCGAAAGTTGCGCGATGCCAACCACTCCCCGCACTTGATCGCCGGAAGCCTGCCCCACCGCCAGCTTCTGGATGAAGACGAGCGGCTGCTTCAACCAGAAATAGGTCTCCGATAGGCTCTGGCCGAAGGCGCCGACGGGCCCGAAATGCTTGATTTGGGTGTCCTCGTTCTTTCGGCCGATGCCGAGCAGCCCGATCTGAACCTCGTTGCCGAAACGATCCTTGGTCGTCTTCAAATCCGGCGTTGCCTTGAGGGTGATCTCCTTGCCGTTGCGGTCGACCGTGATGTTCAGCGGCGTCTCGGCATTCAGCATCACGATCCGTTGAACTTCCTCGAAGCTGTCGATCGCCGTTCCGTCGATATTGCGGATCATGTCGCCCGGCTTGAATCCCGCCGTCGCCGCAGCGCTTCCCGCCTCGACGGTGGCCACGCGCGGCTCCAGGATCGGCTTGCCGGCATACATGAACCAGAAGGTGAGAATAATGATGGCGAGGATGAAATTGGCGACCGGTCCGGCAACCACCACGGCCGCGCGCTGGGCCACGGGCTTGGCGTGGAAATTGCCCTTGCGCTCCTCGGGAGTGAGCTTGGCGAGATCGGCCTGGCTCGGCACGCTGGCGGCGTTTTCGTCGCCCTGGAACTTCACATAGCCGCCGAGCGGAATCCAGGCGATACGCCATCTGGTGCCGTAGCGGTCATAGAAGCCGCCGATCTCGGGACCGAAGCCGATCGAGAACGCCTCGACATTGACACCGAAAAACCGTGCGACGAGGAAATGCCCCATCTCGTGGACGAACACCACCACCCCGAGCACGAACAGGAAGGGCAGAACCCAGGAAAGATAATACCAGGCCGTCGTCCACAGGCCCGCATCGGCAAGCATCGTCATCTGAAATCAACTCCGGTTGTCCGGGAAGAGATGGCGCTCCGCCGATCCGGGACGCCAGGACAATTCGTCGTCATCTTCCCAATCGTCGCCGCCGGTGCGGGCCGCAATACAGCCGGGCGCCGGCGCGAACACATCATAATCGATAGGCACCGCAGAAGCGCTTTGCAAGCAGGCGCGCCACGCGGTCGGCTTCGATCACGTCGTCGAGCGTTGCAGCGCGCGTCATTCCGATCTCGGAGACGGACGCTTCGAGCACTGCTTCGACGACCTTCGGTATAGTCATAAAACCGATTTGCCCGGCAAGGAAGCCTTCAACTGCGATTTCATTCGCCCCATTAAGGACCGTTGGCGCGGTGCCGCCCGCCCGGAGCGCGTCGCGGGCGATCCTGAGCGCGGGAAAGCGGATCTCGTCGGGGGCTTCGAAAGTAAGCTGCTTCAGGCCGGCAAAATCGAGCCGGACGGTCGGAGCGGGCATGCGCTCCGGCCAGGCAAGGCTATAGGCGATCGGAGTGCGCATGTCGGGCGAGCTCATCTGCGCCAGCACCGAGCCGTCGCAATATTGCACGAGACAATGGATGACGGATTGCGGATGCACGAGCACGCGGAGCTGATTCACCCCGACCGGAAACAGATGATAGGCCTCGATCAGCTCGAGCCCCTTGTTCATCAGGGTGGCGGAATCGATGGTGATCTTTCGACCCATCGACCAGTTCGGGTGCTTGAGCGCCTGCTCGGGCCTTGCGGCTTTGAGCTGCTCGGCGCTCCATTCGCGGAATGGCCCGCCCGAGGCGGTCAGCGTGATCGTTTCAATGCAGTGCGAGGGCGAGGGGTCGATCGCCTGGAAAGCGGCGGAATGCTCCGAATCGACCGGCAGCAGGGTCGCACCCGCCGATTTGACCGCCGAAAGGAACACCTCACCCGCCGAGACCAGGCATTCCTTATTCGCCAGGGCGAGGCACGTCCCCTGCCCCGCCGCGGCAAAGGTCGGCTTCAGCCCGGCCGCCCCGACGATCGCCGCCATGATCCAGTCGGACGGTTGGCGCGCGGCTTCGCAGACGGCCTCCTCTCCAGCGGAGACCTCGATGCCCGTGTTCTTCAGAAGCGCCCTCAGGCGGTCATATTGCGAGGCATCGGCGATCGCGGCGTGTTTGGCGCGGTGGCGGATTGCAAGCTCGGCAAGCGCTTCGACATTGGAGCCGGCCGTCAGCGCCACGACATCGAAGCGGTCCGGCGTGCGTCCGATGAGGTCGAGCGTGCTCAGGCCGACAGAGCCGGTCGCTCCGAGGATGCTCACCTTGCGCGGCTTCATCGTCCGCCCTCTCTCTTGCAACCTTGCGGTTTCGGACGCGTCAATTCTCCTCCCAACTCAGGGGCCCAGCATTGCCCGGAACGGGCCTCAAGACCAGAGCAATAATGCCCGGCCCGGATGGGCGGGATCGACGATCCAGGCCAGAATGGCCGCGGCGATGGCCGCGAAAATCAGCCCGTCGATCCGGTCCAGCACGCCGCCATGGCCGGGAATGAGCCCACTCGAATCCTTCATGCCGAACAGCCGCTTGACAGCCGATTCACCCAGATCCCCGAGCTGGGCGATGAGGGCGAGGCCGACGCCCAAGGCGCCGAGCCAGCTGCTGAACTCGCGTCCGGCAACAGTTGCGAAGATGAGGCCGGCAAGGCCCGCCGACAAGGCCCCGCCGATCAGCCCGGCCCAGGTCTTCTTCGGCGAGATCCGCGGCGCGAGCTTGGCGCCGCCGATCCAGCGGCCGAACAGATAGGCGGCGCTGTCCGTGGTCCAGACGATGGCGAAGAGGTAGAGGATCGCCAGCCAGCCATAGGCCGCGTCGCTGCGCAGCCAGATCAGCGCGATGGCTGGAAGGCCGGCGTAATAGACCCCCGCCGCCGACCACCAGGCTTCGCGCCGCTCGTCCCTTAACGAGCGGACGAAAAACACCAGGCCCGTGCCGACGATCACGATCACAAGCGCGCAGGCTGGACAGCCCCTGGCCGTCGTCCAGGAGGCCGCGGCCGTCGCGCCAAGCTGGACGCCGAAGGAAAAGTCGAGCCCATCGCCGCGAACGAGACGGCCCCATTCCCAGGCCATCGCGGCGATGAAAATCGTGATCATGACCGCAAAGCTGTCGACGCTCGTCACCGTCATGAACAGCGCAATGGCAACGAGAATCAGGGCGGAATAGACCCGGACGAGGAGTTCTGTCGGCGTGCGTTTCTTGAATGTATCCTCCTCGGATAGAGCCGACTGTCCCCTCACGCGCTGCATCTCGTATTCAGCCCGCCAAAGCGCCGCTCGCGGTGTTGAAATTCGGAGACCGCCTGAGCGAGCATCTCTTTGGAGAAATCGGGCCAGAAAGCGTCGAGAAACACGAATTCCGTATAGGCGCATTGCCAGAGCAGGAAGTTGCTGATGCGCTTGTCGCCGCCGGTGCGGATGAGCAGGTCCGGCTCCGGCAGGCCCGCCGTGTCGAGATGGGCTTCGAAGCGCTCCTGCGTGATATCGCCCGGCGCAAGCTCCCCGCGCCCGACCTCCGCGGCCAGCGCCTTTGCGGCTCTCACGAGCTCGTCACGGCCGCCGTAATTGAACGCCGTCGTCAGCACGAGGCCGGTGTTGCTCCTGGTCAGCTCGACCGCATCACGGATCAGCGTCAGCACCTCGCGATCGACCTTTTCCTCCGTGCCGATCACCCGGATCTTGACGTTCTGCTCGTGCAGCTCGGCGAGATCGCGGCGGATGAACAGCTTCAGGAGCCCCATCAGATCGACGATCTCCTCCTGCGGGCGCCGCCAGTTTTCGGAGGAGAAGGTGTAGAGCGTGAGATGGGTGATGCCGAGCTCGATCGCGGCCCGGACGCAGCGCCTGACCGCCTCGACCCCGCGCCGGTGACCTTCGACGCGCGGCAGCCCGCGCTTCAGAGCCCAGCGGCCGTTGCCATCCATGATGATTGCGACATGGCGGGGCGCGGGAGGGGTGTCTTGCATGGGGATTCCATCGTCTGGCGGCGTCATCGGAGTTCCAGCAAAATTAGACGTGGCAGGGCGCTTGGCGGTTCAACCATTGCCGTGTCAGACCTGCATGATTTCAGCGTCTTTGGTGGCAAGGGTCGCGTCGATCTCCTTGATCACCTTATCGGTCAATTCCTGTACTTTGGCTGAAAGGCCGTGATGCTCATCCTCGCCGATCTGATGGTCCTTCTCGAGCCGCTTGAGATGGTCCATGCCGTCGCGGCGGACATTGCGGACGGAGACCCGGGCCTGCTCGGCATATTTGGCGGCGATCTTGGTCAGCTCCTGGCGGCGCTCCTGGTTGAGCTCGGGGATCGGCAGCCGCAAGGTGGCGCCGTCCACCACCGGGTTCAGCCCGAGATCGGATTCGCGGATCGCTTTCTCGACGGCCGAGACCTGGCTCTTGTCCCACACCGAGACGGTGATCATGCGCGGCTCGGGCACCGAGATGGTCGCCACCTGATTGAGCGGCATCTTCGAGCCATAGGCATTGACCATGATCGGCTCGACGAGGCTCACGCTCGCCCGCCCCGTGCGCAGACCGCCGAATTCCTGTTTGAGGACCTGGAGCGCGCCGCGCATCCGTTTCTCAATATCCTTCAAATCGAAAGTCGAACCCGCCATGGTTATGTTCCTTATCTCTGCAATCTTGCCGCCGTCATCCTCATCTTGTGGTAAATCGTTGCAAGGCGGAGTGCAACATCATCAAGGGATCATCCGAGGGCCAAGGGCTTTTGCGCATGAGCGGGGTCCGGCAACCACCTCGCCTAGCCGGAGGTCACCAAAGTCGAAAGTCCTTCTCCGGCCAGCACCCGTGCGATCGAGCCCTCGGCCTCTGCGGAAAAAACCAGGATCGGAATGCGCGCATCCCGCGCCAGAGCGAAGGCCGCCCCGTCCATCACCTTCAGATCACGCGCCAGCGCCTCGTCATAGGTGAGGCGCTCGAAACGCACGGCGTCGGCGTTGGTCTTGGGATCGGCGGAATAGACGCCGTCGACCTGGGTCGCCTTCAGGATGACATCGCATCCCATCTCAGCGGCGCGCAAGGCCGCGGTCGTATCCGTGGTAAAGAATGGGTTGCCGGTGCCGCCGGCGAAAATCACCACGCGCCCGGCGGCAAGCTCTGCCGCCGCCTTGTCGCGCTGAAAGCGCTCGGCCACCGCCTCGACGGGAATGGCGGAATGGATCACCGCCGGACAGCCGGCGCGCTCCAGCGCATTGCCGAGCGCCACCGCGTTCATCACCGTCGCCAGCATGCCGATATAATCGGCCTTGACGCGGTCCATGCCGCCCGCGGCGCCTGCGAGGCCGCGGAAGATATTGCCGCCGCCGATCACCACGCAGATCTCGGTGCCGCCGCGCCTTGCCGCGTCGATCTCGCGGGCAAAGCGCGCCGCCGCGTCCGGCTCAATGCCATAGGCTCGGCCGCCAAGCAGGGCCTCACCGGAGAGCTTCAGAAGCGCCCGTTTGTAGAGAGGTTCGCGAGGCGGGTTGGCGGCCATCTGCCGGGCTCCATGAAGCAAGGCCGGATTGTGTGACCCGGCCCGCCTGTTGATCTTCCGCCCGCCTTAGCCTGCCGCTGCCGCCGCGACTTCGGCGGCAAAATCGGTCTCGGCCTTCTCGATGCCCTCGCCCAGAGCGTAGCGGACGAAGCCCGCCACCTTGATCGGACCGCCGGCCTCCTTCTCGGCGGCGGCCACCGCCTGCTCGACGGTTTTCTCGCTGTCGACGACGAAGAGCTGCTTCAGCAGCACCGACTCCTTGAAGAACTTCTGCAGCCGTCCGTCGACCATTTTGGCGATGACGTTGTCGGGCTTGCCCTTGCCCTGCTCGCGCGCCTGCTCGGTCAGAACCGCGCGCTCGCGCTCGACCACCGCCGGGTCGATCTCCTCGGCGGTCACCGCAAGCGGGCTCGACGCCGCAACATGCATGGCGATCTGCCGGCCGAGCTCCTTCAGCTTGGCCTTGTCGCCCTTTGACTCGAGCGCAACGAGCACGCCGATCTTGCCGAGGTCCGGGGCGACAGAATTATGCACATAGCTGACCACGACGCCGTCCGCCACCTTCAGAAAAGCCGTGCGGCGCAGACTCATATTCTCGCCGATCTTGCCGACCGCCTCCTGAATGTAGTCGGCAACCGACTTGCCGTCCGGCATCTTCGCGTCGGCGAGCTTCTTCACATCGCCCTTGGCCTTTAGGCCAAGCCGGGCGATCTCCTTGACCATGGTCTGGAACTGATCGTTGCGCGCCACGAAATCGGTCTCGGAATTGACCTCGACCACCGTTCCCGCCTTATCGGCGAGAGCGACGCCGATCAGCCCTTCTGCGGCGACCCGACCCGCCTTCTTCGCCGCCTTGGAAAGGCCCTTGGCGCGAAGCCAGTCAACCGCAGCCTCCATCTCGCCGCCGGTCTCGGTCAGAGCCGCCTTGCAGTCCATCATGCCCACGCCGGTCTTCTCGCGCAGGTCCTTTACCATTTGTGCCGTAATTGCCGCCATATCCGCCTCTTTCAAGCGTGAGTGTGTCTTGCCGGACCGTTCCGAAAGCTGCAACGCGATCAGGTCTTACCCGTCAAAGCGGGAATTCCAAGATCCTCGAGAGACCCCGACACCGGCGCCGCTCGTTTCGCGAGGGCGAGGTCAAAGCGTCCAGCGTCCGCCAGTCCCGACCGCGGCGGCTGTCTCAATTGCTTAAGACAGCCCGTCAGGCCGTTTGTTCCGCGGCTTCAGGAGCCGCTTCTTCCTTAAGCTTTTTGGCTTCCTCGATCCAGCCGCTCTTCGCAATTTTACCCTTGCCATTCAGGGCTTCGTCGAGCTCTTCCAGATTGTCCGGGGTCAGCTCGGCGATCTGCGAGAAATGATAGATGCCATGCTCGTTGAGCTTGCGCGCCCAGCCCTTGCCGACACCGGAGAGTTTGGTCAGATCGTCCGGCTCACCCTCCGGAGCCGCGAGCGGGCTGAAGCCGGAAAGCTGAGCCGGTTCGGCCTCCGTCGCCTCGGCTTTGGCGCCGCCGCGTCCCCTCCGGCGCGGTTCCGCCGGAAGATCCTCCGCCGTCGGCTCGGCCGAGGCGCCAACATCGACGCCGCTGCGCGTTGCGCCGCGCTCGATGCCGTCGATCGCCGCACGCGCGACCAGATCGCAATAAAGCGTGATCGCGCGGCCCGCATCGTCATTGCCCGGCACCACATAGTCGATGCCGTCCGGATCGGAATTGCTGTCGACGATCGCAATCACCGGAATGCCGAGCTTCTTGGCTTCGGCGACGGCGATCGATTCCTTGTTGGTGTCGATGATGAACATCATGTCGGGCAGTCCGCCCATATCGCGGATGCCGCCCAGAGCTTGTTCGAGCTTGTCGCGCTCGCGGGTGAGTTGCAGAAGCTCCTTTTTGGTGAAGCCATGCGCGTTGCTGGAGATCAGCTCGTCGAGCTGGCGCAGACGCCGGATAGAATTGGTGATGGTCTTCCAGTTCGTCAACATGCCGCCCAGCCAGCGGTGATTGACGAAATATTGCGCCGAGCGCTTCGCCGCCTCCGCGATCCCCTCCGACGCCTGCCGCTTGGTGCCGACGAACAGCACCCGGCCGCCGCGCGCGACGATGTCGCTCACCGCGACGAGCGCCTGGTGGAACAACGGCACGGTCTGGGCGAGGTCGATGATGTGAATCTTGTTGCGATCGCCGAAGATGAAGCGCTCCATCTTCGGGTTCCAGCGATGCGTCTGATGGCCGAAATGCACGCCCGCCTCGAGAAGCTGACGCATAGTGAATTGTGGCAGCGCCATGGGCCTGCTCTCCTCTTTTCCGGTTAAGCCTCCGCGGAAAGTCCCCGCCGGTTTTGACGCCGGCGACCGGAGCGAATGAATGGGGCCTCTCACGAGGCCCTTCATGCGTCAATTCCGCGTGTGTGATGAGTGGTTTATAGGGTGCGTTGCGACAAATTGCAAGGTCCGGTCGGCGACGGATGCCGGCCGCCATTCATCGCCATACCGCCTCGCGCATCGCCGGCCAGAAGGCGGACGCCGTCTGCCCGTCCGACTGGCTCGCACCGAGCACGTAAAGCGCCATGATCAGCACGAGCAAGGGGATCAGCACGATGTGGACGACGCCGAGAGCCGCGTCGAGGCGCTGGAACCTGTCGATAACCTTATTCACCCGCAAAATCGAGATGCCGATCATGAGTGATATCAGCATGTAGTCGAACAGGAACATCTTATCGGAGATGGTTGCCTCGTCGCTGTCCACCTTCGGAATAGTGATATAGAGCGCGACCGCCGAGAGCAGCGCGGTGACCTGGATGGTGACGATGGCCTCGAAATGCACGCCGGGGATGAAAATGGCCAGATAGGCGATGATCATGATGAAGGCGAGCGGAATCACGACCGTCAGGAAGTAGTCCGTCGCCTCGCGCCTCATCACCCAGACGAAGCTGCCCTTGTAGAACGGCACGATGCTGCGCTCATGGCTCTTGGCGTCGATGACGGGCAGGAAATCCTCGTCATAGCCGACATACTGGTCGCGCAGCCGCCAGCCCTCGGCGTCGACGATCTGGTCGCGCAGCTCTTTCGGCGAAGGCTGGATGATGAAGGGCGCCTCGCCGCTCTTGGAGCGGATGTCGATTGGGAAGCGCTGCGTGTCGAAGGGGTAGTTGCCGAAATTCGGGTTGAACATGAACTTGCCGGACACGGCATAGATCTTCATGTCGCTCGGATAGGCGCTGCTCGGCCCGCCCTCGTGCAGCGGGCGGATGGTGATCTGCTTGCTGTTGGTCTGCGGGTCGAGAAAGGCGTTGGCGAATTCGATCTGGTCGATGCTCTCGCCCCGCTGCGGATGCATCGACAGATAGAACTCGGCGACGAAGCTCTTCTCCTTGTCGTCGATGCGGAAGGCGCGGGTCAGGTCGATGTCGAGATAGAGCGTCGGGATCTGGCGCATGGTGTCGTTGCGCAAGGTCACATATTGGACCGGCGCCAGTTGCTCGCCGCCGAGGCCCTTGGGGTGCATGATGATGAAGGGCGTGCGGGCGGCGGCGCGCGAGGACGGCCGGAACGACCAGTTTTCCAGCTCGCCCGGAAAGGCGCCATGGCCGGCGGCGAAAGTGTCGCGGAAGCCGCTCACCAGCCGTTTGCGCAGCGCTGCCATCTCGCTCGAAGGCTCGGACGATTTCAGCACCTCGGCGACCATGGCGATCATGTCGGCATATTGCATGCCGACGCCGATGGCGCGGAGATTGGCGTTGGAGAGCACGTCAGGGTCGAGCCGCAGGGGACGCTCCTTGCAGTCGCCCGACGCCCAGCCGGGCGCGGCGGAATTGCGGCGGCCTTCGAACATCATCTCATCGCCGCTGGAGAGGAAAAGCCGGCGCCGCACACGATCGTTATAGGCGTCTGGTAGTCCATCCCAGGCAAGCTGGTAAAGGTCGCCGGAATAGCTCACATCGCCGGAAGCGAAAATGTTTTCGAGACGCCCCGACACGAAGATGGGCGGGTGGAGGCCGGCCTTTTCCAGTTCTGCCAGCGCTGCGGCGCTGCGGCCGCCGCCGATATTCAGGAACAAGAAGTCGGGGTTCGCCTGCTTCAGTTCCGAGATGACGGCGGCAAGATCGGCCGGATCGAGCTTGCGGTCCTTCAGAGGCAGCCGCTCATCCACGACGAAAGACAAAGGCGCCAGCCGCGCCTTCAGGCCGTCGCCGAGGGCCGAGCTGAACACGAAATCCTTGATGCCGATGAAAGCCGGCCGGCTGACCTTCATGTCCTTGAGGAACTGCGCCATCGCCGGGATGCTGTCGTCTTCCTGCGCGCCGCGCATGGTGAAGACGGTCGGATAGGCGGCGAACAGGCTGTTCACCGAAATGTTCGACAGCCAGGGCATGCCGGAGGCGGTGATCTGCGCGCCGGCATCTTCGAACACATTCTTGGCGCGGTTCGAGCTGGTCAGGCCGACCATCGCCACCATTTTCTTATCGGCGAGCGCCTTGCGGATATTGGCGACGGTCTTCTTGGCGTCGCCATCATCATCGAGAAATTCGAGCGCCAGCCGCCGTCCGGCAACGCCGATGGTCTTATTGATGCGGGCCTGCTGGAGATGCGCGAAATGCTTGATCGCCCCCACGTCGCCCGGATCGAAGCAGGAATTGCTGCGGGTCGTGAGCAGCAGCGCGATCTTCAAGGGCGGGTTCTGCAGAGCGGCGGCCCGGGCCTTGGCGGCGAAGGCTTTGCCGGAGGGGGAAAGCGCGAGCGCGAGACCCGCCAGAAACAGGGCGGCGAGCGCGGCGAGGCGAGCCGCGCGCGCTTTCGGCGAGCGCAATATGCAGGCTGAAACGCCCAGGCGTGAAACAGTCCGGCCCACCTTGATCCCTCCGAGACGGCAAAACGGCCTGCTATAGCAAAAGCCTTGTCGGCTGGAAAGGCTCCTCGCGGCGCCCCCTCTCGCCGAACCATCACCTCTGCGGCGCGTTGCGTCATTGAAGTCGAGGGCGGAGCGACCATCCCATGGCCAAGCCAGGCAAGCGCGACATCGTCAGGGCGCTTCTGAAGCGCTATCCCAAGAACCACGCCGAGGAGCTTGGCATCGACGTCGCCAAGAACACGCCGGCGCCGCTCTATCAATGGCTGATCGTCTCCCTCCTGTTCAGCGCGCGCATCGGCGCCGGGCAGGCGGAGAAGGCCGCGAAGGCTCTGCTCGATGAAGGCTGGAAGACCCCGAAAAGGATGGCGGAGGTGAGCTGGGAGGAGCGCGTGCGCGTGCTCAACCACGCCGGATACGCGCGCTATGACGAGAGCACCTCGCGCTATATCGCCGACACCACCGCTCTCCTGCTGATGGACTATGCCGGCGATCTGCGCAATCTGCGCGCGGCCGCGAAGCGCGATCCCGCCGAGGAGCGCAAACGCCTGAAAGCCTTCAAGGGCATCGGCGATGTCGGCGCGGACATCTTCTTCCGCGAAACGCAAGGCGCGTGGGACGAGCTTTACCCCTTCGCCGACAAACGCGCGCTGCACGCCGCGAATCAGCTCGGGCTCGGGGGCAGCGCTGAAGACCTCGCAAAGCTTGTGAAACGGCACGAGTTGCCGCGGCTCCTCTCCGCGCTGGTCCGCGCAGATCTCGCCCGTGAGACGGCCGCGATCCTGAAAAGCGTGACATAGCCCGCCTGTTGGCGACTAACACCGCTTGCCCCCCTTCCGTTCCCCTAAAGCCCACATTCGCGTCGCGCAGGAACCATCGCCCGCCTCCGTCAGTTGGTTGGGATAGGCGCCCCCAGAGGGGTGGAAAGACGACAGAATTCAGGACCCAATCCCGAGGTTCTGCTCCTTTCCGCCTGCTCCGGCGCAAGTACAAAGACAGTCAAAGGGAGCACTGCAATGGTACGCCAGCTCAAATATCTGACCTTCGCGCTGTTATCCAGCGCGGCCTTCGCAACGGCGGCCTCGGCGCAAAGCGCCAGGATCACCACCGACCTCGCCATGAGGGCCGGGCCGAGCAACGATTTCCCAATCGTGACCACGGTCTATGACGGCTCTGTCGTCCATGTTCACGGCTGCGTGCGCGGCTATTCCTGGTGCGACGTGTCCTGGCATGGCGATCGTGGCTGGGTCTATGCGGACTATCTGACCTACCGCTATCACGACCGCTACGTCCCCATCATCGAATATGGCGACGAGATCGACCTGCCGATCATCGTCTTCAGCGTCGACAGCTACTGGGACGACTATTATCGCGGCCGGCCCTGGTTCCACAATCGCGAGCATTGGCGGAGCGTTTGGCGCGGCGAGGAGCACCACTTCGGCGAGCGCGGAGAGCATCGCCGTGGTCGCGTCCACGAGCACGAAGGGCGCAACGTCGAGCACGGCAATCGTGGCAATCATGAAGCCAATCGCGTTGAGCATCGCGGCCCCGGCAAAGAGGACCACAATCGCGGCGAGCACCGCGCCGAGCGCAGCAACGACTTCCCGACCGGCTCGATCCGGCATGGCGGCGGTGACCATGGCGGCCGCGGCGACCACGGCGGCATGGAACGTCACGGCGGCGGTGATCACGGCGGTCGCGGCGGCCGCGGCGGAGCCATGGAGCATGGCGGCGGCGGTGACCACGGCGGCGGCGATGGCGGAGACCGGAACCGCCACTAAGGATTTTTGGCCGACCGGCCTGAGCACGATGGGCAAGAACCGGTTTTGCCGAGGATCATAAGACAACAGACGCAGACCATGACCGTTTCAGCATGAAGCGGTCATGGTCGATCGGTTAGTCCGCTGTCCATCCGGATCTCTGCCAGACCCCGGGAATTGCCGGA
Organism: uncultured Alphaproteobacteria bacterium; assembly: GCA_963798805.1. GTDB lineage: Bacteria > Pseudomonadota > Alphaproteobacteria > Rhizobiales > Rhodomicrobiaceae > CAVZCK01. Next base: position 500,874 of record CAWCVC010000002.1, on the reverse strand, counting down.
CGCCGCCGGAGGAAAGCGGGCCGTGTATTCTCTCCACACGGCCCGTTTTTTTGCGACGCGGCGCTGCCACGCTCCGCGCTCATGGCGACACGCGACGAACGGCTCACCCCGGATGGGTCCGGGACGGAGATTTGCGCGATCACTGCGACGACGCCGTCAGCGGAGCCGGGCTTGCCGGCTCGTCAGTATCTCATCACCGGATCGATGCTCTTGGCCTGCGTGACCCAGCTCTCGATCTGACCGACGCCGGGAAGCTGGCGGACGAGCTTCTTCTTCTCGTTGGCCGCAGTCATAGCCTTGTGCAGATTGTCCGCCTTGCGCTTGGCGAGCTCCTTGACGGTGTCGACCCCGGCAATCTCCAGCAATTCGGAGAACTCCTCTCCGACGCCTTTGATGCGCATCAGGTCGCACATATTGGCCCACCTCAGAATCAGCTTCTCGTCGATCCCGGATGCGTCGGCCAGCTCCTTGCGGCTCTTGCGCGTTGCGGCACGATCGAGAAACTGTTTGGTACTCCGTATACCGACTTTATCCAGCTTCGCCGCGTATCTCGCGCCGACGCCTTCGATTGTCACGATTTTATAGTTCAAGATTCTCTCCTGTGGTCCTATCAACCATATCGTCCTTCGCGGCCATCTACCGCTTGCGGAACGAAGCAATTAAAAATGTTATGCATATGAAGCAAGACCGCAACGCGAATTTGTCGCATAGCGAGAAAAATTCGACGCGGACCAGTCGGGCACCACCGATCCGCCGGAAGACGGAGGCAGGAATGAGCGATCAATCAGACGACGCCGTATTTCTGGGCAAGAGCATCAAGCGCGAGGAGCTGCTGCTCAGATTTGCCAATCGCCACGGCCTCATCACCGGCGCGACCGGCACGGGCAAAACCGTCTCCCTACAGATCATTGCCGAAGGCTTGTCGCTCAAGGGCGTTCCGGTGTTTGCCGCCGACGTCAAGGGCGATCTCGCCGGCCTCGCCGAAACAGGCGTCTCCAAGCCGTTCCTCGAGGAGCGCGCCAAGAAAATCGGTTTGAGTGCGTATACTTATCAGGCCTTCCCGGTGATCTTCTGGGACCTGCTCGGCGAGCGGGGGCACCCCATCCGCGCCACCGTCCGGCATATGGGCCCGCTGCTGCTCTCGCGGCTCCTGGAGCTGAACGACGTGCAGGAGGGCGTCCTGAATATCGCCTTCCGCGCTGCCGCCGACGACAAGCTGCCCCTCCTCGATCTCAAGGATCTGCGCTCGCTCATCGCCTATGTGCTGGAGCGCGCGGACCAGCTTTCGGCGCGCTACGGCAACGTCTCGAAAAGCTCGGTCGGCGCGATCCAGCGACGGCTGCTTGTGCTCGAAGAGCAGTCTACGGATAAATTCTTCGGCGAGCCGGCTTTCGACATTAAGGATCTCATGCGCGCGGATGCCGAAGGCCGCGGCTATGTCAGCATTCTCGCTGCCGACAAGCTAATGGCGACGCCGCGCCTCTATGCCACCTTTCTGCTTTGGCTGCTCTCGGAGCTGTTCGACAAGCTGCCGGAGGTCGGCGATCCGCCCAAGCCCAAGCTCGTCTTCTTTTTCGATGAGGCGCATCTTCTCTTCGACGAGGCGCCGAAGCCGCTGCTCGAGCGTATCGAGCAGATTGCGCGGCTGGTCCGCTCGAAAGGCGTCGGCGTCTATTTCGTCACGCAGAACCCGCTCGACGTTCCGGACAGCGTCTCGAGCCAGCTCGGCAACCGCATCCAGCACGCGCTGCGCGCCTATACGCCGCGCGAGCAGCGTGCGGTCAAGGCAGCCGCCGGGACGTTCCGCCAGAACCCGGCATTCGACACCGAGCGCGCAATCATGGAGCTTGGCGTCGGCGAGGCGCTGGTTTCGACATTGGAAGCCAAGGGCGAGCCGTCCATCGTTCAGCGCACGCTGATCCGGCCGCCCTCATCGCGTCTCGGCCCGCTCACGCCTGAGGAGCGCAAGGCCGTGATCGATGCCAGCCCGGTCAAAGGCGTCTACGATGAAGCGCTCGATCGCGACTCCGCCCATGAGATCCTCGAGAGGCGAGCCGAACGGACGGCGGGCGAAGACGAATATGAACGCCACGGCGAGTTCCGCGTTCCCAGATCTCCGGGCGGCGGCAGGTCGGGTGACCGGCCCACACCCTCAAGGCGCGACACGCCGATGAACGCCTTCTTCAAATCGCTGGCGCGCTCGGTCGGGACGATGCTTCCCCGCATTCTGGAGCGGGTGCTGCGAGGCCGGATCGGCAGGCGATGAGCGCGTGGATTGAAACCATTGCAAGATGCCACCAGCTTCGCCGAAGGGGCTACTCCGAAATCCTTAAAGGGCGGGATCGCGTGCAGCCCCCAAGCGAAACCCGTGAAAGGCCAAGCCGATGAAACCGTCAGTCACCCCCGTCTTGATGTTCGATGGCACGGCCGAGGAGGCGATGAATTTCTATGTATCGCTCATCAAGAATTCGAGCATTACCGGTATCAAGCGCTACGGGCCGGGCGAAGCCGGAATTGAGGGCAGCGTGATGCAGGCCGCTTTCACGCTCGGCGACCAGTCCTTCATGTGCATCGACAGTCCGGTCAAGCACGCCTTCTCCTTCACGCCCGCCATGTCGCTCTTCGTCGAATGCGAATCCGAGGCCGACATCGACCGCCTGTTCTCCGAGCTGTCGAAGGGCGGGCAGATCCTCATGCCGCTCGGCAACTACCCATTTGCGAAGAAATTCGCTTGGCTGTCGGACCGCTTCGGTGTCTCCTGGCAGCTCATTCTTCAGCGCGACTAGTGCGGTAGATTTGACGTTCGTACCACCATTTCCGCGAGTCCGTCGTACGAACGCCAGATCCAAAACCGCACTGGCTTTAAAAGGTTACTAGTGTCCCTTTGGTTCTAACGTTCGCAAAAGGGCCTGCCGCGAAGGGATGCGAACGGACACTAGCCCACATCCGGTGCTGAGCGAGGCGGCGGCCCGACGGCGCCCTCTAAAGATTTGCAATAGCCGCGCAGGCCGCCGAGGGAGCGAAGAAACACCATGGAGAAGACCCACCGCGTCGCAACTGCCGCCATCATCCTCTTTCTGTCTGCCCTGCCCGCCGGAGCGCAACCGGCTCAGACGCCAGATGCGCTTTACAAGGCCGAGACCATCGTCACGGGACGGCGCGAGCCGGAGCGGCTCGAAGGTTTTCGCACCGGAGCCCAGGAGGTGCTCATCAAGCTGACCGGCCAGCCGAAGCTCGCCGGCACCAGGTCCGCCAAGGAGGTCACCGCCAAGTCGGCGCAGCTCATCGCCGATTACAGCTATGAAGACCGGATGAAGGGCATCCCGGTGCATGACGAGCAAGGCACGCGCGACCGGCCCTATTATCTGCGGATGAGCTTCGATCCGGAAAAGTTCGACAAGGCGCTGAAGGACGCGGGCTTGAAAAAATGGCAGGGGCGGCGGCCGACCGTCGCGATCTGGCTCGGTGTCAGCCAAGGCAGCGGCAAATACATCCTGTCGCGTGACGGCGATGACGGCTACGGCCAGCGCGAGGTGCTGAAAGAGGCCTCGCAGCGGCGCGGAATTCCAATCGTTTTTCCGCCGGAAAAGCAGGACAGCGTGACCTATCACAACATCCTGAAACGCAATTGGGGCGCGCTCTTGGACGCATCGCAGAAGCTCGGCGCCAATGCCGTGCTCTACGGAACGCTTGAGTTCGACGGCAACGCCTATTGGAATGGCCAGTTCGTCGTAGCGGGCGATCATGCCTATGCGAAATGGAAGGTGAGCGGCGTGACTTTCGACAAGGCGCTCAGCGAAGCGATCGATCGGGTCGCCTCCGCCCATGCGCGGCAGGCGCAATATTTCAAGGCGAAGGTGAAATGAGAGCCGCCGCGCGTCTCACCGCGGCGTTGGCGATGCTGATCGCCACTGCGCCCGCCGCATTCCCGGCCGACGAAAGGCCGGGCGATTTCGACTATTACGCGCTCGTGCTGAGCTGGTCGCCGACCTTCTGTGCGACACGGGTGCGCTCGGGACCGAACGAGCCGCAATGCAGCGGCGACCGCCCTTACGCTTTCGTGCTGCATGGCTTCTGGCCGCAATATCGGCGCGGCTGGCCAGAGTCCTGCGAGACCCGCGAGCGGCCATGGGTACCGAACCAGATGATCAGAAACATGCTCGACATCATGCCGAGCAAGCAGCTCATCATCCACGAATACCGCAAGCACGGCACCTGCTCGGGTCTCGACCCTCAGGACTATTTCCGCGCCGCGCGCAAGGCTTACGACGAGATCCACATCCCGGAGCGCTTTCAGGACCCACAGGACTATCAGACCTTGTCGCCAGGCGATCTGGAGAGCGAGTTTCTCAAGGTCAATCCGGCTCTGAAGCCGGACATGATCAGCATCGATTGCAAGGACCGCCGCTTGCGCGAGCTGCGCATCTGCTTTACCCGCGCTCTCCAGCCGACGGCCTGCGGCGCCAATGAGCGGCAGGACAAGCTCTGCTCCAGCGACCGGATCGTGATGCCGCCGGTCCGCGCCGGTGCCTCGCAGCACGATGACGGCGATGATCGCTATGACGAGGAGGATAACGGTAACGGCGAGGACAGGGACTGACGCTCAGAGACCGTTGTCGGCGGCCGAAGCCGTACGAATGATGCCCGGATATTCGGTCACCATCGCCATCTCCAGACCGCCCGCGATCGACGCCATGCCGGTTTGCACGGTGGAGACGAAAAAGCTGATGCTGAAATGGCTCTCACAGGCGAGCCAGAAGACGATAGCGGCGAGAGGCAGAGCGCGCGCGAACATGGGGAACCTCGACGGAAACGGAGCGGCGACGGGATGCGGAGCTTTGCACTCCGGCGTTGCCCTATCCGTAAGACCGCAACGTTAACACCGGGTAGATTGGACCGCTCGCATTGCCGATTTCGCCCCAGCCATGCGCCGTTTTTCGGACCTGTGACCTTTGAGCCGCAATCACCAGTTGCGCCACGCAAGAAAGCGCCCGGAGCGTTCAGTCCGGCGCGAGGCTGATCTATGATGATAGGAGGAAAGGGCGGCCGGATCCCGATGGGGGCTAGGATCCGGCCTTTTGGGCACTAGAGAGGGAGAGGATTGGTCACGAAGAGACAAGTCGAAACTTGCGGTCTTCAATTCCCATCCACTTACGCTACGCTACGCTTACTAAGCTCGTTGGCGATGCCGCACATTCTCGAAGCTTTGAGGCCCGAGGCAGTGCTGGAGCAACGCCTTGAGCCTGAGACAAAGCTTCGACGAAGCTGAGGACTTGCTTCATCGCGCTTCCAGGGACACACTTAATACGTGCAGTTTATAAATGCAACAGCTTTAAGTGGCATGCAGCGGATTTTTTTGGATAAGCTGTTGGAAACCCTTGCGGTGGGAACGAAGCAGGCTTGGCGGCCTCGACAGCAGTAGGAGATCGCCTTGGCAAGCAGCCCTGCGTCTGACGGCGGCAAGACCGTGCTGATCACCGGCGCCGCGCACCGGATCGGGCGGGCGATTGCGCTCAACTTTGCTGGACGGGGCTGGCAGGTCGCGGTGCATTACCACTCGTCGCAAGAGGCCGCCGAGGCGCTGGTGGCCGACATCGCCGCACAAGGCAGCAAGGCTGCACATTTCGCCGCGGATCTGACAGACAGCGCCGCTGCGCGCGCCCTCATACCGCGTTGCGTCGAGGCGCTCGGGGCGCCGGTCTGCCTGATCAACAACGCCTCGCTGTTCCAGAAGGACGATCTGGCGACCCTCACCGACGCAAGCTGGCAGTCGCATATCGACATCAATCTGCGCGCGCCGGTGCTGCTGGCGCAAAGCCTCGCCCGGCATTTGCCCGCGGGCTCGGCAGGCCATATCATCAACATCATCGATCAGTGCGTGCTGAAGCCCTCGCCGGCGTTCTTCTCCTACGCGGCGAGCAAGGCCGGGCTGTGGTGGGTGACGAAGACCATGGCGCAGGCGCTCGCCCCGGCCATCCGCGTCAACGCCGTGGCGCCCGGCCCCGTGTTGCCGAGCATTCATCAGACCGCCGAGGATTTTGCGGCCGAGCAGCGCTCGACGCTTCTGCAGCACGGCCCGCAGCCCGAGGAGATCGCAGCGGCCGTGCAGTTCCTGCGGGAGACGCCGTCGATCACCGGCGAGATGATCTGCATTGATGGCGGCCAGCACCTGACCTGGGACTGACGGCGCTTGGCGCCAAGCCTATTGCTGGCCGTAGCCGCGGAATTTCTCCAGCACTCTGGCCATTTCCGCCTCGTCGAGGAGAGGTCCGCCGCCGATCTGCAGGGTCCGCACATATTGGCCGGCAAGCGTCTCCACCTCGCGGGCGAGATCGAGCGCGGCGGCGAGGTCGCTCCCGCAGGCGACCTGACCGTGGTGGGCGAGCAGCGCGGCCTTTCGGCCCTCAAGCGCCGCGACAACCGCCTCGGCTAGTTCCGGCGTGCCGAAAGTCGCGTAAGGCGCCAGCCGGATATCCGCCCCGCCCGCGACGGCGACCATATAGTGAAAGGCCGGGATATGCCGCCCGGCGCAGGCAAGCGCCGTCGCATTCATCGAATGGCAATGGACGATAGCGCCGAGATCGGGCCTCGCCGCGTAGATAGCGAGGTGAAAGCGCCATTCGGAGGACGGCTTTAGCGAGCCGGGCCGCGTTTCGCCCGCCTCGGAAACGAAGACGATGTCCGCCTGCTTCAGCGTCGCATAGGCGAGGCCGGTCGGCGTGATCAGCATGCCGCCGCGAAGGCGCGCCGAGACATTGCCGGATTTGCCCGGGCTGAGCCCCTCGCGGCTGGTCGCCAGCGCGGCATCGATGACGCCGCCGCGCAGCACCTCCTCGCCGAGCGCGCGCGCTTTCACCTTACGCGGCAACCTGACCATCGGCCTTTTCAGGATAAAGCAACAAGAGCCCCTTTGCCGAAGCCGGGCAGATCCCGCGCTCGGTGATGAAGCCGGTGATGAGGCGCGCCGGTGTCACATCGAATGCCGGGTTGGCCGCCGGGCTGCCTGGCGCGGCGATGTCGACGGTGACCACTTCGCCATCCGGCATGCGCCCGCTGATCGCCGTCACCTCGGCGGCCTCACGCTCCTCGATCGGGATGGTGTGGCCATCGCCGATGCTCCAGTCGATGGTCGAATACGGCACGGCAATATGGAATGGCACGTCATTGTCGCGCGCCGCCAGCGCCTTGAGATAGGTGCCGATCTTGTTCGCCGCATCGCCGTGGCTCGTCACCCGGTCGGCCCCGGTGATGCAGAGATCGACCTTTCCGTGCTGCATCAGATGGCCGCCGGCATTGTCGACGATGATGGTGTGTGGCACGCCATGCGCGCCAAGCTCATAGGCGGTGAGCGAGGCGCCCTGATTGCGCGGCCGTGTCTCATCGACCCAGACATGCACCGGAATGCCGGCATCATGCGCCTGATAGACCGGCGACAGGGCCGTGCCCCAGTCGACCGTCGCCAGCCAGCCGGCATTGCAATGGGTCAGGACATTGACCGGCCCATCACCTTTGCGCGCCGCGTGCTCGCGGACCAGGCCAAGGCCGTGCACGCCGATCATGCGGCTGGCCTCGACATCGTCGTCGCAGATCGCCGCGGCCTTGGCATAAGCGGCATCGGCGCGGGCGGAGGGCGCAAGCGGACGCAGCGCGCGGTCCATCTCGGCCAGCGCCCAGCGCAGATTGACCGCCGTCGGTCGCGTCGCGACGAGCAGCGCGATCGCCGCATCCAAATTTTTATCGGACGGATCGCGGCGCATGGCGAAACAGACACCGTAAGCCGCCGTCGCCCCGATCAGCGGCGCGCCGCGCACCTGCATAACCTTGATGGCGCGCGCGGCGTCCTCGGCGGATGTGAGGCGCAGCGTCTCGAAAGCATGCGGAAGCCGCGTCTGATCGATGATCTCGGCCGATTGGCCGTCCTCGGCGAGCCAGATCGTCCGGTAAGGTCTGCCGTGGATTTTCATGGGGCGACACTCTCCGCTGAAGGCAATCCCGCGTCCGCGCCTCCGGCCCGCTTAGCTTGCGCCGCCGCACGATCCGGTGGTGGGCCCGGCAGGTCTCGAACCTGCAACCAGACGGTTATGAGCCGTCGGCTCTAACCAATTGAGCTACGGGCCCGCCTGCAAGCGGTTCTAGCGAAGAATCGTGCGAGCCGCCAAGCAGGAATTTGCCCCGCAAGAGCCCTCCCTGCGGTGAACGCCGCGGCGAATGCGAGAATGCGCCAAACAAATATATTATGATATCGTGATAAACTCGGTGGAAGAAAAGACGCCATCTGAGCATGACCCAATCGGCCGCCGGCGCCGCCCTGTGGCCGGAACCGGCGAAGGAAACGCCACTCGATGATCGAAGGCTGGCTGATCGTTACAGTTGCGCTGGGCTATGTCGGCTTTCTGTTCGCGGTCGCCTATTTCGGTGACAAGAGCGCCAAGATCCGCAAGCTGACCAGAGGCCGGCCGACCATCTACGCCCTGTCGCTCGCCGTCTACTGCACCTCCTGGACGTTCTTCGGCAGCGTCGGACTCGCCACCACCAGCGGCCTCGATTTCCTCGCCGTCTATCTCGGACCGATCGCCGTCTTCGCTTTCGGGCGGCCGCTGATCGAGCACATCATCAGGCTCAGCAAGGCCCAGAACATCACCTCGATCGCCGATTTCATGGCGGCGCGCTACGGCAAGAACCCGCTGGTCGCCTCCGTGGTGACGGTCATCGCGGTCGCCGGCGTGCTGCCCTATATCGCGCTGCAGCTCAAAGCCGTGTCGCAGTCGGTGACGACGCTGGTGCAGCCGAGCGTTTATGCCACCTATCTGCCTGGCAATGATCCCTTCGGCGACGTCACCTTCATCATCGCGGTGATCATGGCGCTGTTCGCCGTGCTGTTCGGCACGCGGCACACCGATGCGACCGAGCATCAGGACGGCTTGATGCTGGCGATCGCGACGGAATTGGTGGTGAAGATAGGCGCCTTCCTGATCGTGGGCTATTTCATCACCTATCAGCTATTCGGCGGCGTCGGCTCGCTGATCGACAAGGCCGCCGAGAAGCCGGAGATCCTCAGCCTGTTCGCGCGCGGCTTTCACGGTGGCCATTGGATCACCGTCACATTCCTCAGCTCCGTCTGCATTCTGCTGCTGACCCGGCAGTTCCACGTGGCCATTGTCGAGAACCATTCCGAGCGTGAGGTCGGCCGCGCCAGCTGGCTGTTCCCGATCTACCTCATCGCCATCAACATCTTCGTCATTCCGATCGCCATCGCCGGGCTGCTGACCTTCGAGAACGGCAATATCGACGCCGATATGTACCTGCTCGCCCTGCCGCTCGACCGCGGGGCGGAGACCTTCACGCTGCTCGCCTTTCTGGGTGGGCTGTCGGCGGCGACGGCCATGGTCATCGTGGAGTCGGTCGCCCTGTCGATCATGGTCTGCAACGACCTAGTGATGCCGATTTTCCTGCGCCGCTCGCCGCTCGGCGACGGCAACCGGCGCTATATGGGCGCGTTTCTGCTCAACATCCGGCGCATCGCCATTTTCGGCATCCTGCTGCTCGCCTATCTGTTCTATCGGGTGGTCGGCGACACTTACGGTCTTGCCCGCATCGGCCTGCTCTCATTCGCTGCCATAGCGCAACTCGCGCCGGCGTTTTTCGGCGGCCTGATCTGGCGCGGCGCCACTGCCCGCGGCGCAATCGCCGGCATTCTCGCCGGGTTCGCCGTCTGGGTTTACACGCTGCTCATCCCCTATTTCATCCAGGCGGGCCTGTTCCATTCCAACGTCATGCAGGAGGGTTTGCTCGGCCTCGAACTCTTGCGGCCGCAATCGCTGTTCGGCGTCCATCTCGATCCGCTTTCGCATGGCGTGGTCTGGAGCATGGCGGTCAATATCTCGGCCTTCGTCATCGTCTCGATGCTGCGGGCGCCGGTCGCGATCGAGCGGCTTCAGGCCAACATCTTCATCGAAAAAGGCTTTGTGCGGGGAAGCGCGCCGCCCTACCGGACCTGGCGGACCTCCGTTACCACGGCCGAGCTGATGCACACCGTCGGCCGCTATCTCGGCGAGGAACGCGCTCAGCGCTCCTTCGCCGATTACGCCGCGACGCATCACATGCCGCTCATCCCCAAATCCGAAGCCGACATTCACATGGTCCGCTTCGCCGAGAATCTCCTGGCAAGCGCCATCGGCACCGCATCCTCGCGGCTGGTGATGTCGCTGACCTTGCGGCGCCACGATGTGGGGGTGAAATCGGCGCTGAAGCTGCTCGACGATGCCTCCGAGGCGATCCAGTATAACCGCGATCTGCTGCAGTCGGCCATCGATCATGTGCATCAGGGCATCGCGGTGTTCGATCGCAACATGCAGCTCATCTGCTGGAATCGCGAATTCCGCGAGCTGCTGCAGCTTCCGCAGACCCTCGGCCGCGTCGGCGTCACGCTCGATCAGATCGTCCGGCATATGGCGGCGCGCACGGTGACGGACCCTGCCGCGATCGAGGCCTATGTCTCGAACCGGATTCGCAAATATGTCGTCACGCTGGAGACCTTCCAGGAAAAGTTCGATGACGGCAAGCAGGTCATCGAGGTCCGCACCAACGCCATGCCGCAAAGCGGCATCGTGGCGACTTTCACCGACATCACCGAGCGCGTCGTCGCCGCGAGCGCCCTGGAGCGCGCCAATGAGACGCTGGAGCGGCGGGTGCGCGAGCGCACCGCTGAGCTGACCAAGGTGAACCTGGCGCTCGCCGAGGCCAAGCTGAAGGCCGACGAAGCCAATCTCGACAAGACCCGTTTCCTGGCCGCGGCGAGCCACGATATCCTGCAGCCGCTGAATGCCGCGCGCCTCTACACGACCAGCCTTGTCGACCGCAAGCCGCCGGGCAAGTTCAAGGATCTCGCCCGCAATATCGACGCCTCGCTCGAAGCGGTCGAGGAGATCCTCAACGCACTTCTCGACATTTCCCGGCTCGACACCGGCGCGCTGAAACCCGAGATCACCACCTTCCCGCTCGGCGAGTTCTTGCAGCAGCTCAAGGTCGAGTTCGAGCCGCAGTCGCAGAAGAAGGGGCTTGCGCTCAAAGTGATGCCCTGCAGCCTCTATATCCGCTCCGACAGACGTCTGTTGCGGCGCGTGCTGCAGAATTTCCTCTCCAATGCGGTCAAATATACCGGCAAAGGCGAGGTGCTACTCGGCTGCCGGCGGCATGCGGGCGAGCTGACCATCGAGGTCCACGACACCGGCGCCGGCATTCCCGCCAACAAGCACGAGTTGATCTTCAAGGAATTCCATCGCCTCAACCCGGGAACGCCGGGCGTGCACGGCATCGGCCTCGGCCTCTCCATCGTCGAGCGCATCAGCCGCATGCTCGACCATCCCGTTCATTTGTCCTCGAAGCCCGGGGTCGGCTCGGTCTTCGGCATGACCGTGCCGATCGGCGACCAGGCGGCGGCCCACGAGGCGGTGAGCTATCCGGGACCGGCCCAGTGGCGCCACCTCACCGGCTGCACCGTGCTCTGCGTCGACAACGAGCCGGCGATCCTCGACGGCATGCGCGCCATGCTGGAGAACTGGAAATGCAAGGTACTGCCGGCCTCCGGCGCCGCGGCGGCGCTGAAGGCGATTGCCGAAGCCGGAGCGATGCCGGACATCATCCTTGCCGATTATCATCTCGAGGAGGAGACCGGGATCGACTGCATCGACGTGATCCGAAAGCAGGCGGGCCATCACATTCCCGCGGTGCTGATCACCGCCGACCGCTCTCCGGATGTCGAGGAGGAGGCGCGCGGCAACGACCTGCAGCTTTTGCGCAAGCCGCTGAAGCCGGCGGCCCTTCGCGCGCTGATCACGCGCCTGCACTTCCAGCGCCAAGCGGCGGAATAGAGCATCGGACGAAAAGTGCGAAGCAGTTTTCGGACAAATCCGATGCCAAAATAAACGGATAGAGCGGTGTTTCCGTTTCCAAATCCGCCGGTCTAGCCGGCCGCGCTATTTCGAGATTTCGAACTGATCGCCGCGGAAATCGCCGAGCTCGCCGCTCTCGATCTTCTTGACCGCGATGACGGCCTGGGTCCGGCTCTCCACGCGCAGCTTCTGCAGAATCGCCGAGACATGCGCCTTCACCGTCGCCTCGGAGACGCCGAGCTGATAGGCGATCTGCTTGTTGAGAAGCCCCTCCCCAAGCATCATCAGCACGCGGACCTGCTGCGGTGTCAGCGTGGACAGCCGCTCGACCAGCGCGGCTGCGTCGGCATCGTCCTGCGAATCGAGCGCAATGCCGGGCGGCACCCAGATCTCGCCATGCAGGATCGCCGCGATCGCTTCCCTGATGATCCGCACCGGCAGCGACTTCGCAATGAATCCCGAGGCGCCGAAATCGAGGCAGCGGCGAATCACCGACGGGCTCTCATTGGCCGAAACCACCGCGACCGGAATTTGCGGATTGAGCGAGCGCAGATAGATGAGGCCGGAAAAGCCCTGCACGCCGGGCATGGTCAGATCGAGCAGCACCAGATCGACGTCGCTCGCGCTAAGGATCTGGGTCAAGCCCTCCAGCGAACCCGCCTCGCTCAGCCGCAAATCCGCAAAGTTCGTCGCGAGCGTCTGCTTGAGCGCGTCGCGGAACAGCGGATGGTCGTCGACGATGGCGATATGGTGCTCGGTCATTCGGGTTTTCGTGGTCAGCCTCTGACTAAAGTATAATATGGGAGCCCGCCCGCCAAAGCCTTAACGTGTTTTTGACGCAGAGGCCAAGTCATTGCCTTGATTTTACCATAAGCGGCAGTGTCGCGTTGACAAATGGGCGACACTTGGCCTTGTCTCGCCGCCTCGGCCGTGCTTTTGCTTGGGGCGGGGGACGCGTGCCAGAATGCGCCGCTCTCCAGGAAACCGAGGTGACCATGATCGATGAGGAACAACGCCGGCGCCATGGGAGCCGCTCGCTCAGGCTGGTCGCCATCACGCTCGCGCTTTTTGCCTTCCTTGCGCTCATCCTGCCCCTTGCCGCCCCGTTGCTGAATGGCTACTCCTTCCTGAGATTCCCGCTCGGGCTGTTTCTGGTCGCCCATGCGAGCGTCATCGGCATCATCGCCGTTATCTACTGGGCAGCCGCGCGCCAGGACAGTCTGGACCGCCGTTACGGCCTGACCAACGAGCTCTAACTCGCAAATCGGGGCGGACGTCCGGCCCGCCATTCCAATCGCGCACAGGCCGCACCTCGATGTCCTTGAATACCAGCTATCCTTCGGTCAATCCGCGCCTTGGCACCAGCTTCGGCATCTTCACGAGTGCCTTCGCCAGCCTCGTTCTGATGCTGATCATCCTGGAGCAGCTCGGGCTCGACCGGAACTGGATCAGTCAGCTCATCATCATCCTGCCGCTGCTGTTCTATGCCGGCATCGGCATCATGGTGCGCACCGCCAGCGTGGAGGATTTCTTCATCTCCGGCCAGCGCGTGCCGCCGCTCTATAACGGCTTTGCGCTTTCGGCCAATCTCATCAGCGGCGCCGGGCTGATGGGGCTGATCGGCAGCTTCTTCTTCATCGGCTATGACGCGCTGCCGATCCCGCTCGGCTGGATCGCCGGCCTCGGCGTCGGCTCGGTGCTGTTCGCACCCTATCTGCGCAAGGCCGGCGCCTACACCCTGCCCGGCTTCTTCGGCATCCGCTTCTCCAGCAGCGTGCTCCGGCTCGTTGCCGCGCTGGCGCTGTTCCCGCCGGTGCTGATGCTGCTCGTCGCCGAATTCCGCATCGGCGAGCTTGTCGCCGGCATCTTCCTCGATATCAGGCCGCAATTCCTGCTCGAGATCGGCGCCGCCTTTCTCATTCTTACCGTGATTTTCGGCGGCATGCGCTCGCTGACCTGGACTCAGTGCGCGCAGTTCATCGTCGTGGTGCTCGGCATCAGCATTCCGCTCGTCGCCATCTCGGTGATGGTGACGAACCTCCCCCTGCCCCAGCTCGCCTATGGCGGCATCCTGAAGGAGACCGCGCAGCTCGAAGCTCAGCATGGGCTGATCGCGGAAAGCGCCGCGCCGCTCTCCAGCGCGCTGCCGACAGCCGATCCGGCGCCGATCACGCATAATTTCGCCGTGCTGTTTCAGTCCCTGAGCGCCGGGGATTTTCTTGCACTGACTCTCTGCATCATGCTGGGCACCGCCGTCCTTCCGGCGCAGATCGCGCGGCTCAGCACGCCGCCGAGCGTCTCGGGCGTGCGCAAATCCTTCGGCTGGGCTGCCCTGCTCGTCGGCCTGATCGTGCTCACGATTCCGGCCTATGCGGCATTTGCCAAATTTCAGGTGACGAAGCAACTTCTCGGGCTGCCGGCGGCACAGATCCCGGACTGGGCGAATCTCCTGTCGCAGCTCGGCCTCATCACGCTGTCGGCCAATCCGCTCGATCCCGCGCTCGGCAGCGCCAAGGTGCTGTTCAACCGCGACACGGTGGCCCTGATGCTGCCGGTCATCAACCAATTCCCCTTCGTGCTGGTCGGCGTCGTCGGAGCGGCGGCCATCGCTGCCGTGCTCGCGGCCGCAGGCGGCCAGCTCGTCTCGCTCGGCACGGCCCTCAGCAACGACGTTTATTACGTCTTCCACCGTTCCGCCTCCCCCTCGCGGCGGCTCCTGGTCGCCCGCATCGCCATGATCGCATTCGCGGCGGCCGCCGTCTCGGTGGCGAGCCGTGAGGATCTCGACCCTTTGCGTCTGATGATCTGGGCGGCCTCACTCTGCGCCGGCAGCTTCTTTGCGCCGCTCGCCATGGCGATCTGGTGGCGCGGGCTGACCGTCCTCGGCGGCCTGTTCGGCATCGCGGCAGGCTTTGCCGTGACCGCCGCCTGCATCCTGGTGAGCGACGCTCATCCCATGCTCGGCGTCGACGGACTGACGGCGGCGCTGCTCGGGGTTCCGGTTTCCGCAATCGCGGCTTTCGCCGGCAGCCTGATTCCGCCCAGGCCAGGCACGGCAACGCTTGAAATCGTCGATGAAATGCGCGTCCCGAGCGGGGAGACGGTGCATGCCCGGCTGACCCGCCTCGCCGCGCGCGGCAAGGCGCTGAAACCCTGATTCCGGCTCTTTGGCCCCGGCTCAAACGAAGGCGAGCAGGACGAGACTGCGATGGTTCAATCCGCCCGAAGGGACCTGTTCCCGGACATCCGCCCCTACCGCAGCGGCACGCTCGCCGTGTCCGATCTGCACCGCATCTATTACGAGGAATGCGGCAATCCCGAAGGCAAGCCGGTGCTGATGGTGCATGGCGGACCGGGCGGCGGCTCGAACCCGACCATGCGGCGCTATCACGATCCGGCGCGCTACCGGATCGTGCTGTTCGACCAGCGCGGCTGCGGCCGCTCGACGCCGCACGCCTCGCTCGAGGACAACACCACCTGGCATCTCGTCGCCGATATGGAGGCGCTGCGCACCCGTCTCGGCATCGAGCGCTGGCAGCTTTGCGGCGGCTCCTGGGGCTCGACGCTCGCGCTCGCCTATGCCGAGACCCATCCGGAGCGTGTCTCCGAGCTGATCCTGCGGGGCATCTTCCTGCTGCGGCGCGCCGAGCTCCTGTGGTTCTATCAAGAGGGCTGCAGCTGGATCTTCCCCGACGCCTTCGAGGACTATCTGCGGCCCATCCCGCCCGAGGAGCGCGGCGACCTCATCGCCGCCTATCACCGCCGGCTCTCCGGCGGCGACAGAGCCGCCCAGCGCGAGGCCGCGCGCGCCTGGAGCGGCTGGGAGGGCACGACCCTGTCGCTGCTCCTCGATCCGGACCGCATCAGCAAGTTCCGCGATGAGACCTACGCCCTGGCCTTCGCCCGCATCGAGTTGCACTATTTCGTCAATGCCGGCTTCTTCGAATGCGACGGCCAGCTCCTGCGCGACATCGGCAGGATCCGCCAGATCCCCGGCGTCATCATCCATGGGCGCTATGACGTGGTCACGCCCATGCGCAATGCGTGGGACCTCAAGACCGCCTGGCCGGAGGCCGATCTGCGCATCGCGCCGGACGCCGGCCACGCGATGACGGAAGCCGGCATCATCCATGAGATCGTCGAGGCGGGAGAACGGTTTGCCTCACGATGACTGACCCGGAGAGTTGACAAAAATCCTTCATCCGCTTGCGCTATTGTCGGAAACGATCGATCTGCTGAACATCCGACAAGGCGCTCGAATGACTTTGGCGATTTTCGCAACGGCGTTTGCCGCGCTCGCCGCCCTCAACAGCCTTCTCATTCTCACAGCGTTCACTGATGTCCTGAAACTCTGGCCGACCCCGCATCAGGGAAGCTGGCAAAGCTACACCTTCTGGCCGTTGTTTCGTGGCGGCTTGAGCCTCACTATCCTTCTCGGTCTCTGGGAATTTGCGGAAGGGCCCGGCTACGGCTGGGACGCAGCCATCGGCGTGCCGCTCGCCCTCGCCGGCTTCGGCGTCACCGTCTACGGCTATTTCGATCTCGGCATCGACAATACCTATGGCGCCGATGAAAGGCTCGTGACCTCCGGCCTCTACCGCTACAGCCGCAATCCGCAATATGTCGCCTCGATCGCCGGCTTTCTCGGCCTCGCTATCGCCGTCGGCACGGTCGAGGTCATTACGCTCTGCGCGCTGGCGATCGGCGTCTATCTGCTGCTTCCCCTTGCCGAGGAGCCCTGGCTCGCCCGCGCCTATGGTGCGAGCTATGAAGCCTACAGGCGGCGGACGCCGCGCTTTCTAAGCCTGCCGAAGCTCTTCGAGAAGCCGGTCGCCGCGGAGCGCTGACTATTCGGCGGCTTGCGGGATTGCTTCGATCGTGTCGAGCCGCAGCTGGCGCAGGGCTTCGAAAACCACCTCGATGCCCGCGCCCGGCTTGATCGCGCCCTCCGTAAGATGCCGGCGGAAGGCGCGCGCGCCGGGCAGGCCCTGGACGAGCCCGAGCATATGGCGGGTGATCGAGGAAAGCTTCTCGCCGCGCGCCAGCTCACGCTCGATATAGGGCACCATGCGCATGATCGAGGCGGACGGATGCATTCCACGATGCGGTCCGCCGAAGAACCGCTCATCGACCGCGAGCAGCAGCGCCGGGTTCTGATAGGCCGCCCGCCCCAGCATGACGCCGTCGACATGGGCAAGATGCGCTTCGGCCTCGTCGAGCGCGGCGATGCCGCCATTGACGACGATGGCCAGGTCGGGCCGCGCCGCCTTGAGCCGGTAGATGCGCCCATAGTCGAGCGGGGGCACATCGCGGTTCTGCTTCGGACTGAGACCGTTCAGCCAGGCTTTGCGGGCGTGGACGATGAAGGTGTGGCAGCCTGCGGCGGCGACGATTTCGATGAAACGCGCGAAATCGGCCTCGCTGTCCTGGTCGTCGATGCCGATCCGGCATTTCACCGTCACCGGCAGGCTCACGGCATTGCGCATGGCAGCGACGCAGTCGGCCACCAGTTGCGGCTCGGCCATCAGGCAGGCGCCGAACCGCCCCGCCTGCACCCGGTCGGACGGGCAGCCGATATTGAGATTGATCTCGTCATAGCCGAAGGACTCGCCGATCGCGGCCGCCTCGGCCAGCTCGCGCGGATCGCTGCCGCCGATCTGCAGGGCCACGGGATGCTCTTTCGGGTCGAAGCTGAGGAGCTTTTCGCGCTTGCCGTGAATGATCGCCGGCGCGGTGACCATCTCCGTATAGAGCCGGGCATGGTGCGAAAGTTGGCGGTGGAAGTAGCGGCAATGCCGGTCCGTCCACTCCATCATCGGCGCAATGCAGAATCTATGTCTTTGAGATTGCATCGATTTTCGCGTAAATTCAGGGGTCAAAAGGCGAATGTGCACACTTTCGTGACTTCCGGCAAGGGCGCCAGGGCCGCGCGGATCAGCGAGAAAACTGCATTTGAGACCCTGATCGACCTCCATATCGACGATATGAGAGACGTTGGCAAGCCGCCCCGGCGAAGCAAGCGGGAATTGCTGCCGCCGGATCTCGGCAACCGCCAAAAACGCACACGGATTCTTATTCCGCACGCCCCTTGCGTCTGTCCTTGCTGCTGACATCTGCCTTGCTATTCGCCCTGGCGCGGTCATAGCCAGCGCCGACTGCCATCTTTGACGACGGCAGGAGCGCCGGCGGCGTTCCCAATCCAATCAGTTTGAGCCCAGCGACGATCTGATCGAGCGGCTTACCGGTGAGCCTGCTCCAACTCAATGCAGCCCCGAGATAGGTCCAATACAGCAGCTGTGCCCGCGTTTTCGCCAGCGATGCCGGGATGCCAGCTTTTACGAGGAGCCGCTCGATATACGCCCGCCGTCGCCGGTCGATGTCCTTTATGGCTCGCGCTGCCTCGGCATTGTGGTCCGCCCAGGCACGCATACGGATTTCCAGGACGTTGTCGTGTCCGAACGCACGAAAGAGAAGCGCATCGAGGCGTCGTTCCGGCAAGGCGTGCTGCTCAAGATCAGCAATGATCGCTTCGGTCGCGGTTTGTCTCCAATGCTCGATCACACGGACATGGAAAGCGCCAAGGTCGTTGAAGTGCCAATAGAAGCTGCCGCGCGAGACACCGAGCTTGCGCGCCAGAACATCCGCTTTCAGGGCATCGAAGCCTTCGCTCATGAGCGTTCTCAGGGCGAACTCGATCCAGTCTTGTGCGCTCAGTCGCCTGGTCATGAGGCCAGACCATACAGGAGTGTATTGACATCTGCAATGGGCCGGGTATGGTCTTACCATACAGATATGTATGGAGGCGACCGATGCGAGATGTTGCGCTTCAAGCCGCCGGTGTGTTGGCTATTGTTGTCGCGATCGCTCACGGAGCCATCGGCGAGTTGCAAGTGTTCGCCAGATCGCGCGTGGAGCCTCGACGTGTGCGGGGCCTGCTGCGGATGATCTGGCAGGCCAGCACTCTCGACTGGATCGGCATCGGCCTCCTGCTGATTGCCGCGCCTGCCTTCGGCTCGGAGACGGCGCGTCATTGGATCATCGCGGTGGCCGTTGTCGTGTATAGCTATGCCGCAATCGGGAATGCCGTCGCCACGCGCGGGCGGCATCTCGGATGGTGTCTGATGGCCGGTGTCGTAGCACTGGCGTTGATAGGCCTCTAGCCAGGCGGTAGAATCTGCGTTGGATTCTTAGGGGCCCCAACGCGCATGAATGAGCGGCGGCCCCACAGATCCATTATGGGCCTTGGTTGCCGGCATCCGCAAAGCCCGACTTGCGATCGGAGCGCCCCCGCAGCCTCGCTCAACTTGTGATGAAACGTGGCATGAGCCCGAGCCGCAGACCTCAGATCGATTGGCGTAGCGATTTGAATGCCGTTCGCATCTCGGCGCAGAAGAGTTGCGGCTGTTCCCAGGCCGCAAAATGCGTGCCTTTGTCGAGCTTGTTGTGATGGATCAGCTTGGGATACGCCCGCTCCGCCCAGCTCCGCGGGGCCTGGTAGATCTCGTCGGCGAAGGAGCTCACAGCGACCGAGATCTTGACGCCTCTCACGTCGAAGAAGCATTCCACACAGTGTCCCAGTAGAGCCGCGCCGAGGAGATCGCGGTGTTCGTCAGCCAGTAGAGCGTGACGTTGTCGAGGACATCGTCCTTCGTCAGCCCCTCCGTCTTCCCGTAGAAGACGCGGGCGATCATCTTCTGGCTGCGGTCGTCGTGGTCGAGCATCCAGGCCGCCAGCCCGACCGGTGAATCGACGAGCGCGTAGAGCGTCTGCGGGCGATTGTTCATCTCGATGGCGTAGCCGAGCCCCTTCTTGTCGAAGAAGTCGAGCTGATTCCAGGCGTTGCGCTCCTCCGGCGTCAGGTCGGCGGGCGTCGCCTCGTTGAACGCGAGCGCCTTCGAGATGTTGGCCGGAACCGTGGCCGCCATATTGGTGTGGATGCCGAGCAAGCCCGGCGGCTCCTGCAGGGCCATCAGCTCCGAGACGGCATTGCCCCAGTCGCCACCCTGCGCCATGCGCCGTGGGATCGGTCAGCGGATCGATGATCTTCAGCTGCTCGATTATGGAGCCGGGCCACCCGTGCGTCACGATCATCGGCAGGGCATTTTCATGCTTCGAGCGAACGTGGATGAAATGAATGTCGAGTCCGTCGATCTGGGTGATGAACTGCGGCAACGCATTGAGCTGGGCCTCGACCTTGCGCCAGTCGTGCTCGGTCGCCCAATAGCGCGCGAGCGCCTGGATGGTCGCCAGCCGCACGCCTTGCGTCTCATCCGGGACGGTTTCCCGTTCCGGCCAGCGGGTCGCGGCGACGCGACGGCGCAGGTCGGCGAGCGCCTCGTCCGGGAAATTGATGGAGAAGGTGCGGATTGCGTCGGTCGTGGTCGTCTCCATCGGCTTATCTCCCTGGTTCGATGATTGGCTGCGAGTTGCCTCGCCTGCTGCGGTAGATGCGTGGGGAGCACGCTGGCGCCGCCTATGGCTGCCGAGATGGCGAGAAAGCTGCGCCTGCTCGGCGACGACCCTGATGCAGTCCGTCAGCCAGCTTCATCCTGAGGATGATCGGCGCGTCATTTCGGGCCAATCGTACGTAGGATTGGGCGGCTCACACGTTGGTATAAGCCCGAAGCGCCGCCATCGGCCTTTCGTAAGACCAAGGTATGAGTTGGCAGCGGGTTCACAAGCCATTCGCAGGCAGGGCAAAACTGAACCGAGCTCCACCGAGAGCGGAATTGTTGTCGGCTCGAATGTGACCGTCATGTGCTTCAATGATCGATCGCGAGATCGCCAGGCCCAAACCCATGCCGGTGTCTTTGGTCGTGAAGAAACTATCGAAGAGATGAGCTAGATGGTTGGGATCAATACCCTGCCCACTATCTTCGAGGATGCAGCACACCATTGCAGGGTCTGACAGCATGGTTCGGACAGCAATGCTCCGACGCGCTCCCTCGGACCGCGTCACGGCGTGGATTGCGTTCGCTCGCGCGGATGGCATCCTCAGCTCGCTTCCGATCATCGATATCGATCAGCAAGACGTACCAGCCGGTGATGCCGCCGCCGTCCGTGTCTCGCACAGGCAGGGCGCGAACCTGAAACCATCGGTATACGCCATCGGCCCGGCGGCAACGGTGTTCGATGTCGTAGGGATGTCCGGTCTGGATGGAACTCGCGAGCGTGGCGGTGACGCGAGGGAGGTCATCTGGATGGACAGCATCACTGAACGCCCAAGCTCTCAATCCTCGGCCGTCTTGCCGAAATATTCGAGCACTTGCTGATTGAGATGTTCGACCTGACCGGCCGGATTCATGGTGCAAGCGAGCCCAGGGATGCTGTCGACGATTTGCCGGAGATTGATTTCACTCGCATGCATGGCTTCTTGAGCCCGCCCGCGCTCGGCAACTTTTTCAGCTCTTCGTTGGCTGCGGCGAGTTCTCTCGTTCGTTGCGCGACACGTTCATCGAGCTCGCTGGCGACCCGCTTCGGTTCGCTCAGGAGCCGTGCCTCTTGAAGCCCGATCGCAGCCTGATTTGCAGCAATGCTCAGAAGAAGCCTCTCGGTCTGCCCTGGGGAAGTCAGTTCGCTGAGATCCTGCAACCAATAAGCCGATTTCCCCCTGAAACCCCAGTCGCCACCCCTTCGATGCCCCGGGTGACCTGCATTTCGATAATGTCGGGGAATTCGGCAAGTCACGCAGCGAGCTGTTTCTGCGTCATGAGAGTTTCCAACCTTATGGCCTCCCGAGAAGGGGAACTCAGCTCCTATATCAGCGCGTATTAGCGCGCCCGGCAGCGGCTGGAAACGGTTGGCGCAAATATCCTCGGCCTACACCAGATCTTGCCGCGACGGGTCCTGCGATTGTCGATATGTGGCGGTTTGCGGATGCCCTGCGATGAAGAGCCAAGACGCCGCGGCCTATCCCTCCGGCCGACAGCTTTCTAGTCGATCCCCTGTTTCCCCCTCGCACGAAAGCAAGAGTCTTGTCGTAAGCAGGGGTATTGTCGCAGGCATTCGACCTGGCGTAGGGTCGTTGGCGATGCTGGTTGATGGCGCCGGTCTCCGACTTGCAAGAGCGCCATGCCGGGAGGCCGGCCAGCTTGGCTCTTGAAGAGATATACTAGTGGTCCGATTCCGGCATTTGCATCCGCTTGCGGCACGCTCGAGAGCAAAATGCCGGACTCAAGAGGACCCCTAGCAACTTCATGATTCTAGTGGAGCTTTGAATTTGACATTTGAGCGCGAGCTCGCAGCAGGCGGGACTCAAATGTCAAATTCGCTCCACTAGCATCGACCTTCGGAAGCTTTCCTGCAGCTGGGCTCCGTCCAAGTGAGCCGGAGTGCGGTGGATGAACGAGAAAGAGCTCGACGAGATCAAGCGGACGTTGCAGCGCATTCAGCGTATCGCGTCCGAGCCGATCGACGAGGACAGCCTCGATGGGCCTTCCAAGGCCGCCGCGGCGCGGCTCAACGGAGCCGCTGCGGGTGTTATGGATCGGCTTGCCGCCAGATCAAGGTCGTCGATGCGGATGCCCAGGCGGCTTGCGGCAGTGGTCGCCCTTGCCGCGTTGGCTGTCATCGGTGCGGCCGGCCTCGCCGGCTGGCTGCTCATGAAACCCGGCAGCGAGCCGCACCGCCGGGTCGAGGAGGCAGTCACGCTGAAAACCGAGCCGCAGGAGCATCAGACGATCCAGATCTCCGGAGAGGCATCACGGATCACTGCGGAGGCGGAGGATCTTTTGGCGGCCGGCAAGGTGAGCGAGGTGCGGCGGCGCCTGACGGGTGCGCCGGTCAAGTCACCGGAAGTCGCGCTCATTCTGGCGCGCTCCTACGATCCGAATTATCTGCGCCTGATCCCCAATGCCGACGCGGCGGCCGACAAGCACGAGGCGGAGCGCTGGTACCGCACCTGGCGCGATATTGCCGCCGAGAAAGGCTTTGTCCTGGAGCCCGACCGGTTCGACCGCATCATTAGGGCAATGCATTGACGGCAAGAACGGGCGAAAAGCCGCAAAGCCTTACGCTTTCTCGCCAATCCTGATCGAGGCGAGAGCGCCGGCGACGCCCGCATAGGCCTTGACATCGCTCTCCATCTGCCTGAGCCGATCGTTCAGACCTTCATGCGCCGCTGCCCTCGTCTCCGCCCTTCCGGCCCCAGCATGCATGTGGCGTTCGGCGATCAGCGCCTGCCGCTCACCGATGATGAGCCTTAAGGGATGCGAAATATTGTAACGGAAATGATCCAGGATGAAGGCCGTCGTTCGGTCCAGCTCTTCCTCGCCGGACCGCGCCAGCCTCTTGACGATGGCGCCGAACTCGGCTTCGATCAACTCCAGGAACCGCTGTCGGTGCTCCGGGGTCGCCAGCTTGCTCCAGGATGGCGCATGAGCCAATCCGGCAAACTCGGTCGCGATCGGCTCGCCCAGCGCGGCGAGCGATGGCGAGCATTTCAGCGCCGGCAGATGCGGATATTTGATGCGCGCAGCCAAGCCGTAGGCTGCGGAATTCAGCTTGTTCGACAGGCTCTGCTCGGCGGCATGGGTGACGTCGCCGATCTGCGACAGCACCTCCTGAAACAGCCGCGAAAATTCGGCCTCGATGTCGCTGCGCAATTCGATGACGATCGAAGAACGCCCCAGGGCTGACGGCGGTTGACGCTGATCCGCCAAGCGTTCCTGGCAGGAAGCCAGATTCGATTTCACCTTCTCTTTCAAGCCCTTCGCCAGCTCATGCTTGGCGGTTTCAATGATGCTGGCGTATCGCGCCTGGATGCGACCGATTTCCTCATCGACCGATGACGAAGTCGCGACAGCAAGGTCGAGGCCGATCCTGAGCCCGACCTCCCTCTCCGCCGCGGCGCGGTCGTCCTCCGCCGCCAAGATGAATTCCCCGACCAGATCGGCATGTGCCTTGGCGCGGGTCACACCATTCTTCGCCAGCGCCAGCAAAGCGGAGGCCGCATAGCGGAGGCTGCCGGCGATGGAACCCGAATGCAGCATATTCGAAATGGCAAGCGCAAGGTCGGGTACGCCCGAGCGCGTCAGGATGGTTTCGGCAATGGTCGCCGCTTCCGCCGACGGATCGGAGAGCCAGAAAGTCTTCGCGCCCTCGGCCATCCAGCTCGACGACCGGGGGAAATTGTGCAAACGCGCCAGCTCGCGCTGTCTCGCCGTGTCCTGGCCCAGCGCCACTGCCGCCCATTCGGCGCATCCGATGACGATCGGTATATCGCGATCGGGAAATTCACGCTTCAAGAGCGCCTTGATGCGCCCGGTAATCGTCTCGGCGTGCTCGTCGAAATTTTCGACCTCGTCGACTTTATTGACGAAAATGATGAGGTTCTCTTTTCTCAGCCCCCGCAGGATGCGCAATAGATCGAGATCGGCATTCGACAGCGACTGGCGCGCGGTGACGACGATGACGAAGATATTCGCCCGCTCGAGGTTCTGGCGGGTGATCTCGTCCCGGACGAGAAACGGGTCGTTTATGCCCGGCGTATCGATGAGCACGGTCGGATAGAAAAAGCTCGTCAGATCGAAATAGATGTGAGCGGCTTTCGTGATCATCGAAAATTCGCCTGACGTGGAACTGTCCTCCCCTAGCGGGGATTCGGCGGCGACATATTTCTCCAAAAGGCCGTCCGTCAACGCATCGAACGTATGCTGCTTGCCGAGCAGCTCCGCATAGCGGCGACCGAGCCTGCGCTCGGCCCTCTCGCGCATATTGTCCACCTGGCGGCGGAAGCTCTCCCAGGGAAAATCCGGGATCAGCCGCTCCGTCAGGGCCCTCACACGGCCGCCGCCTTCGGAAAGCTGGCGCCACTCGGCCTCGTTGAAGAATTCGAACACGGCGCCGCTGGCCGGCTTGTTCGGGACGCCGAAATAGAGATTTGTGACGACCGTGGTCCAGGGCGTGATTTCCGACGGCAGGAGATCCGGGGCGCCGATAAGGGCATTGATCAGCGTGCTCTTGCCGGCGTTCATCTGTCCGATAAAGGCGATCTGGCAATGCTGCGCGTCGGCCATGTCCAGGAGCCGGCGAACATATTCGGCGGTGACCGGGTCGGCAAGCTGCGCGAGCCTCTCGCCCGACTTCGCGATCGTCTCCTTGGAGAGTTTGAGATCGTCGCCGACTTCGATGCGTTTCGCAATCGGCCGGCCGCCGGTCTTGAGCTTGCGGTCATGCCGCGCGGCGCCCGGGCCCGCGTCGGCCGTCCGGCGCGACAAAACACTTTCAAAAATCAGCGTGTGAAAATTGGGAGAGTAGATCCCGGTGCTCCCATTCGCGGACAGCTCGATTTCCGGGAGCGGGAAGCTTCCATGACGCTTTCGCCGCTCTTCGAAAATCGAACTGAGTATCGCCGAAATCCCTCTCCTCATAGCAGGAATG
Organism: uncultured Alphaproteobacteria bacterium; assembly: GCA_963798805.1. Lineage (GTDB taxonomy): Bacteria > Pseudomonadota > Alphaproteobacteria > Rhizobiales > Rhodomicrobiaceae > CAVZCK01. The sequence goes on along the minus strand of CAWCVC010000002.1, from coordinate 475,603 downwards.
CCTCTAACGAAACCCGATGATCATGCCGACCCGAAACGCGCAAGATTGCCCGCACCTTAACGGCCCACGTGCTCCCCGAGGTGATCGCGGCACATTTGCGGTAGATGCGATTGCCGGATGCCGTAAATAACAGTTTCCAGTCTTTCGCGCCCGACAAAACTTCGTGTCCAGAGGAAAAACAGCGTTAAGCTTACGCGCGATGTCGATTTTCTTATGAAGGCACCTTGATTCCTCCGCTTCACTCACAACACTATATGGGCAACTATGAGTCACGCAGTCGAAATTATCGGCAAATCTTTTCAGGGCGGCCAGAACGCCTTGCAGCGTTTCGCCGATAAGCTCGGCTATCTGCGGCGCGAGCTTATGACGGCTGCGGCCGGCATGCGTGGATTGGCGCCGACGGTGTGTGCCATGCGCCGAGCCGAAGCCGTGCTGCGCAGGCCTTTGCGGCTCGCTGTCGTGGGCGAGGCCAATTCCGGGAAATCGACGCTGACGAATCTGCTGCTCGGCATCCCCGTTCTCCCGACGCTGCAAGTGACGAATACGCGGGTGCCCACCCTTATTCGATATGGCCAGGAGCCCTCGGCGATTTGTGCGCTGGATGGCGGAGAGATCTCTCCTCTCAGCGCCGATGCCCGGCCGCCCAGCATGATGAGGAGCGTAGAAATCGCGCTGCCGCTCGCGCCTTTGCGGGCCTGCGAAATCGTCGACTTTCCGGGCTTCCTCGATCCGCTGGTGGGATATGACGGCATCGATATCTCCGCCTATCGGATCGACGCCGTGGTCTGGTGCACCTTTAGCACGCAGGCCTGGAAAGAAAGTGAGAATGCGGCCTGGAGCCGCTTGCCGCCGCAGGCACGGAAATACGGGCTCCTGGCGATCACCAACACCGATCGGCTCAAGGACGATCAGGCCGCCAAGGTCGCCGCGCGTCTCGACCAGGTGGCGCGCTCTGAGTTCCGCGATTTCGCTCTCCTCTCATCTCTGCAGGCCCTCAAGGCATTCAACAGCAAAGGCGTCGTGACGGACCCGGCGGCATGGGCGGCGAGCGGCGGCGCCGGGCTTCATGAGAAGCTCGGAAATTTGCTGCTCGGCCTCCGCCTCGATCGCTTGCGCAAGGCGCGGGCGCTCATCGACCGCATTGCCGGAAAGGCGTTGCACGACCTCGACCTGACCTCTCTCGAGATGCCGGCCTGACTCCCGTGCCCTTGCGCCCGTTCATTGCGTCGTTGCCGGCGGATTGAGCGCCAGAACGTGCTTCATGACGATCTGCGAATACAGATCCTCCGACTTCAGCTTGGCGATGCCTTTGTTCAAGGCGCCGAGCAGTTCCTTCGCTTTCGGCGCGTCTTTCGGGACCACGATACGGACCTCCTGAGCGGCACCGGCATTTTCGACCATCCGGAATGCCTGCGACAGCCCCAGGCGAGAGATGGCAAGCTTGCCCTCCAGCTCATTGACGAGCAGCGCATCGGCTTCACCACGTCCGACGATATTGAGGCAGTCGATCAAGGATTGCGGTCGGACGAGCTTCAGCCTGCCGTCGCGCACCATCTTTTTGGCCACCTCCGTGGGAGGCGCCACGTCCCGATTAGCAGGCACGCAGATGCTGCGGCCGGCCAGACGGTCCTCGGAGGCCGGATCAAAGTCGCTGCCGGACCGGGTGAAGAACACGACCAGGGCTTTGAAGATAGGCTCGGACGCCAATGCGCCGTCGCAGAAGGCGGCCGACTCGCCCGTGAGCAGTCCCGGATCCTCGCAGTTCGGTCTCGCCCAGAGCAAAGCGAGATCCGCCCGCTTCTCGACCAGGACGCGGTGAACCTGGCTTTCCCGGTCTTTGTCCCACTCGACCTCGAAATCGCCAGCATGCGGCCAATCCATCCGTTCGAGCGCCGCTCTTGTCAGCTCGGTGACGAGACCGCCGCCGCTGGAATGATCATCCGTCAAGGGCGGCTGCGGCACGATGGAAAGCTTGAGCCTCTGCTCGCTATTCCTGTCCTCGATGTCCGGGGCGATTGCAGGAGCTGCAGGAGCGGCAGCTGCCGCAACCGGGACGGGCGCGAGAGCCGGCACGGATTTGCTGGCCACGGCCGCGTGCGGGTGCTGCCGCCAGCCGAGCACCGGCGCACGCGGATCGGTCTCGTTCCAGATCGAGGCCGACCGGTCGCGGCGAAGGTCGGGAATTGCCGCGAAGAAACTGTTGATGAAGGCCGCCACGTCCGCGTAACGGACATGCTGCGGCACCCAGTTGAAGGAGGCCAGGATGGTGTCGGTCTCGATGGTCGCTATGCTGTGGCTCGCAGAATTGCCGGCCGCTTCGCCCGGCTGTATCTGGGCCGGACGATAGAATTTCGACAGCGTGTCGTTCATCGGGATGGCGACACCATGGAACTCGCCGGAGCGCGCGATGCTCTCCGGCAGGCGCTTCGCGTCGGTATCGATAAAGAAAACCGCCGCGGCCTCGCGAAGCTGCTCCTCGGCGCTTGCGTCCTGGAGCGGCGTGATCTCAGCGCCGATGCCGAGTGCGGCGAACACCGTATGCGCCGTCAACCCGGTCACGGCCTCGGGGCCGACAACCGCCACCTTCTTGCCGGCAAGCTGCTCGACCGCATCGATATCGCTGCGGGCCAGCAGCACCAGCTTCTGAGTCCGAAGCTTCGTCACATAGCGCAGCTTTTCGGTCGCTTCCGGATAGGTTTTCGCGACCCGCGCCGACGCGAAGACGTCGCTATTGAGGATAGCGAAATCGACGCCGCGGAAGCGCAGGAGGTCACGCACATTCGCCGCGCCGGCGTTGCCCATGACCGACAGCAGGCGCACTTTGCCCGACCTGTCGAGCTCGGCGGAGAGTTCCGCCAAAGCCTTCGAGATTACGCCGTCCGGATAAGCCAGCCCGTCGGTGAAGACCGTCACCGCGCCGCTCGGCGGTGTCTGCGCCCTAACCGGGGCTTCCAGTGCCGCGGAAATGGCGGCGAAAGTGAATACCAAGGCACAGATGGTTGCGACCCGCCGGACCGTACTCCTCATCGGACCTTCCCTCATACGCTGGACACCCTCGCCGACACGCTGTCGCGATCGCAGAAGCGGCGGAGATAATTCACCTCTTTCGACGCAGTATTCAAGGCGTTTTTTCCTGCTCTTGCGTGATATTTGGCATAAATTCTAACTGCGGTTGCTTGGAGACATGCATTGTTCCAAGGTTGGAGGGTTTTTTGCTCGTATTTTCTTCGGCTTGGGATGAGGCGAGAAGCGCGTGGCGTTGAAACAGATGTGATACGCCAAAAACCTAAGATATTGAACACAAAGATCGTAAAACAGTAAAACTCCTGAAGGAGACAACGCTGGATTGAATCTCTTAAGGGAAATGCACGCCAACTCTTAGTTGTTCTCCTAACACTTCCGCACAAACTTCTCCGCTGTTAACATTCTCGTCCTGCGTGTAAGCCATCTAAGGTGTATCATTTTATAAACATTGGACCACAAAATCTCTTTCTCCAAGCAATGTTTGGTCTTGCTGCCGCCCTCTATTTGCCATAATTTACCTATCTACAATAAAACATGCAAATCTTAACCAGCTCAACCGTACGTTGCTGGATGCAAATTTGGGAACGTTGTCGATAATCAGCAAATTCCGACGCGAAGCTCAGATTTGACAGCCGTATAAAGCAGCAGAAGAGGGCTGACTTCAGAAGCGACGAACTCCTTAACAGGTGGGAGATATGCTTTCGGATGCGCCCGAGGGCGTAGATTTTGATGATTTTGGACCGCTGAATACTGTGGCAGACCTGAATCCAGGCAGAGGCGAAGCACCATGACAGCAAGATCGCGGAGGATGGCAGAGAGACTATTCATAGTCGCAATTGCCGCCGCCGCGCTCCTCCTCCCGGCGCGCGCCCACGCCCAGACCTGCGGCAAGGACTATGTGCTGAAGCCGGGCGACACGCTCGCCGACATCGCCCGCACCGTCTATGGCAATGTCAGCCAGTGGAGCATCATCTACTACGCCAATCAGGACCGGCTCGGCGATAACACCACGCTGCTGGTGCCGGGGCTGGCGATCAAGATTCCCTGCATCGGACCGCAGCCGACGAAGCCCGCGAGGCCAGCCGCCCTCGAACCCGCTCCGGCGCTCGGTTCGGGCGCCGAGCAGGGGCCGTTTCAGCTTTCCTCGATGCTGAAGCGCATCGATTTCCTCACCGCCGACGGCTATGCGCCCTTCACCGGACGCAACCTGCCCGAGGGCGGCTTGCTGATCGACCTCCTGCAGTCCTCGATGAACCTGATCAAGGCGCAGGCCAAAGGCAGCTTCGATTTCCAGATCTCCTGGGTCAATGACTGGGCCGCCCATCTCAACCCGCTGCTGATCACCCGCGCCCTCGATGCCGGCATTCCCTGGACCAAGCCCGATTGCCGCAACATCGCCGCGCTCGACCGCGCCAGCCAGTACCGGTGCCAGAAGTTCTTTTTCTCCGACCCGTTCTACGAGAGCGTCACGGTGCTGTTTGTGCGCAACGATTCCGCCTTTACCTTCGACAAGGACGATGAAATCGTCGGCCGTACCATCTGCCTGACCAAGGGCTGGTCGACCTACGATCTCGACAAGGATGGGCGCAACTGGCTGAAGAACGGCAAGATCACCCTGATGCAACCGCAAACGATCGAGGAATGTTTCCGGCTGCTCGATGAGGGCACCGTCGACGCCGTCGCGGTCGCCGAGCTGACCGGAGAGGCGGTGGCGTCGGCCATGGGCATGGCCGAACGCGTCCATGCGGCGAGCCGGCCGCTGAACATCGAGACCATGCATGTGATCATCGCCAAGACCCATCCGCATGCGCGCACGGTGCTCTATTACGTCAACAGCTCGCTGGCGAAGCTGAAGGAGACGGGCGCCTATGACGCCATCGTCGCCAAGCATCTGGAGCAGTTCTGGAACAGTGTCGGCCAGACGCCCTCGGGGGGGCAGTCGCCGGCGCCGGTCTCCTCAGATAAAAAATCCGGCGCCGCATTGCAGCCGAAGCCGGAGTCGGCCAAACACGACACCGGCAGCCGGAAGACCGCCCAGCCATGATTCACGCCGGCGCAGCCGCCGCTGGCTCCTGGACGCCGAGCGGCCGGCATCCTCGTAAGACGATGAGGCATCCAGCGCCCGTTTTCGGAAATCGGACGACGGAGACGGTTTCATGGCCAGAAGCCCTGTCCGGAGCGGCGGAGACCATATTCATGAGGCTGTTCGCGTTGTTACTGCTTGCAGTGCTGCTCGCCGCGCCGATGGACCGGACAGCCTATGCCGACAACTCTGTCCTGCTCCGGGTGTCGCTGCAGGAACTCGCTCAGCAATCCCCTCAATCAGGGCCTCGTCGAATTCAAGAACGAGGTGGAGGCGCGGACGAAGGGCGCCGTCACCGTGAACATCTTCGATCAGTCGAAATTCTATAACGACTATCAGGTGCCGAACGCCGTCGGCTCCGGCGCGATCGAGATGGGTGTCGCGCCGCTCGGTCAATATGCGAAGGATGTGCCGGCCGCCGGGGTGTTTCTGCAGCCCTTTCTGTTCAACTTCGACGAGATCATCCGCGCGGCGGCGCGGCCGGGCAGCGAGATCCGCACGATCATCGACAACGAGATCCTGAGCCAGACCGGAGCGCGCGTGCTTTGGTGGCAGCGCTATGGCTCGCCGGTGCTCCTGTCCAAGGACGCGCCCATGCTCGATCCGAACTCCATGGTGAACCAGAATATCCGCGCCTATGACGATCTGACCGCCGATTTCATCAAGCTGTGCGGCGGCACGCCTCACGTCATCGCCGATTCCAAGCAGGCGGAGGCCTTCGACGACAAGCTCATCGATGCCAACCTGACCAATATCTCCAGCGTCAAGGAGCAGGACCTCTGGCGCAAGACCCGTTTCGTCACCCGCATCCGGCTGTCCGAAATCCTCTACGCCGTCATCATCAATGAAGAGATCTGGCAGAGCCTGACGAAGGAGCAGCAGCAGATTCTCGCCGAGGTGTCGGCCAAGGTCGAGAAAACGATCTGGGACCGCTTCGCCAAAATCGAGGCCGATGCCTATGGCTATGCGGCCGAGAAGGGCATGAAGATCGCCTATCCGACGTCCGAGGATATCGTTGCCTGGCGGATTTGCAGCTCTTCCATCCTCGAATCCTATATGAGCCGGGCCGGCGAGATGGGCGACCGGCTGATGGCCGCCTATGCGCGGCTGAGAGTGGCGCCCTGCTGCAACAAGGCGGCGAACGCCAATGCGGGGCGCTGAGGCCGTTCACGCCCGCACCCCGCGCCTTCAGCGACACAGACAGATAAGAGGCCATTCGAAGCGTCAGGATTCCTTCCAGTGCAGACATCCCGTTAGTTATTAGTGGAGAGCAACATGGGACGGCGATCGACGACCGCATTGTTATTTATTGCATTTGTGAGCATGACAGCCGGCGTTCAGGCCGCTGATAGAACCGGCGTCACCAAGAACAGCATCAAGATCGGCATGTTCGGCGCCATCACCAGTGCGAACGGGGTTTTCGCCAAGGGTCTTTATGGCGCCGCCGCAATCTACAAGGACGTCAACGCTCACGGCGGCATCAACGGCCGCAAGCTCGATCTGGTGATCGAGGATGACGCCTGCGACCCGGACAAGACCATCGCCGTGGTCAAGAAGCTCGTCGAGAAGGACAAGGTGTTCATGCTGCATGGCGGCTGGTGCAGCACGGCGGTGATGAAAGCCAAGCCGGTGATCGCGAAGCTCGGCAATGTCCCCTACATGAACCTTGCTTCCGCCTCGGCCGCGATCTCCGACCCGCTGGTGCGCAACATCTTCCAGCCGGCGCCGACCTCGAAGACCATCGCCGACACGATCGTCAATTTTGCGCTGACCAAGCCCGGCGTGAAGAAGATCGCTCTCGTCACTCAGCCGGATGAGGGGCCGAGCTCGAAGATCCGCGCCGCCGCGGCCAAACTGAAGCAAATGGGCATCGAGCCCGTCGCCTCCCTGATGCTGGATAAGGGCACAACGGACACGTCGGAGCAGGTGAAACTGTTGATGAGCAAGGCGCCCGACGTGGTCCTCGTCAGCCTCTATCCGACCGAGATCGCCACGCTGCTGCGGGATTCCTACAAGGCGGGCTTCAAGACCACCTTCGTGTCGACCGAAAGTTCGTCTTTCGAGGACACGGACAAGCGTGTCGGCATTCCGGAAGCGATGAAGGATGTCTATTTCTTCTATCCGTTCACGGATCTTCTTACCTCGCGGAAACTGTCCAAATTCGCCAAGATCGCGACCAAATACTATCCCGATCAGGTTCTCGACATGATCACCTTTCAGGGCATGACGGGCACGCTGGCCGTGGTCGAAACGCTGAAGCGGCTGGGCCGCAACGTGACGCGCGAGCGGTTTTTGAAGGAGATGGAGAAGCTCCGCAACTTCGACAGCGGCGTCCAGACACCTCTGACATTCACCCCGACGCAGCATGCCGGCTCCCAGTCCGGAAACATGCTGACCAAGCGCGGCATGCGACTGGTGGTGGTGTCGAAATATCAGCCGCCTCTCGCGAGCAGGGCGAGTCAATAGGGGCGCTATCGCCTCGGCGCTCGTGATATTATACTCGTGTGGGCGCTGACCCTCTTCCACAGATATGCAAACGTCGCCCCGGCTGAAGAGCCGGGGCCCATTCGCCTCACCGCAGGACGCGAGCGCGGAGATGGTGGGGATTGGGTCCCGGCTTGGCGTGTCGGCCGTCCGGGACGACGGCCTTGGGCGGTGGTAGCGTTACAGAACGGTGAAAGCTGATCTCTCGAGGAGGGCGAGAATGCGCAAAATTCTGTCCAACTGCCGCGCCCTTCTCGGGGAGGCCCATGCGCTCAGCGACGGCCCGGTCGACATCGTTATCGACGGCCGGACGATCGGAGATATCCGGCCACACGGCGCCGCCCAGCCCGACGGCGAAGTGCTCGACATGAGCCGCAGGCTGATCGCCCCCGGCCTGATCAACGGCCATCACCACAGCCATGAAGGCTACTACAAGGGCCGCAAGGACAATCTGCCGCTCGAGCTCTGGATGAACTTCGTGCGGCCTTTGAAACCCATCGACCTCAGCCCGCGCGATGTCTATCTGCGCACCATGGTCAGCGCCATCGAGGCGGTGAAAAGCGGCACGACCACGATCTGCGACGACCTGAATGCGAGTCCGCACCTTCGCCCCGATCACATCGAGGCGGCGTTCCAGGCCTATGAGGATGTCGGCATCCGCTCCAATGTCGGCATCACCTTGTTCGACAAGCCGTTCTTCCGCGCCCTGCCCTTCGTCGATGAAGAGTTCCCGCCCGAGCTTCTGGCCGAGCTGGACGCGGTGGCCGTAACCTCGGCAGACGAATTTGTCAGCTTCGCCGAGGGGCTTGCCCGCACCCGCCATCCGCAAAACGCCCGCGTCGCCTATATGGCCACGCCTTCGGCGCCGCAGCGCTGCACGGAGGATTTCCTGCGCCGGGTACGCAAGCTCGCCGACGATTTCGATCTGCCGCTGATGATTCATGTACAGGAGACGCGGCTGCAGGCCGTCACCGGCCAGCTCTGGTACGGCTCGACCATGATCGAATATCTGAACCGGCTCGGCTTTCTGAAACCCAAGACGCAGATCATCCATGGCGTCTGGCTGACCCCGGCCGAGATCGGCATCCTGGCGCAGACGGGCGCCTCGGTGCAGTACAACCCGTCCTCCAATCTGAAGCTCGGCTCGGGCGTCGCGCCTCTCCGCGCGCTCCTCGATGGCGGGGTGAATGTCAGCATGGGGACCGATGGCTGCGGCTCGATCGACAGTGTCGACATGCAGAACGCGCTGTGCGACGGCGCGCTGATCCAGAAGCTGCGCGGCGATTATCCGTCATGGACGGGCGCGCGCGAGACGCTGCGGGCCGCGACGCTCGGCGGCGCGAAAGCCCTGGGGCGCGAGCGGGAGCTTGGCGCTGTCGAGAAGGGCCGCATCGCCGATCTGGTCGCCTATCGCCTCGACGGCATCGCTTTTACGCCGCTCAACGACGCCGTGAACCAGCTCGTCTATGGCGCGACCAAGGCCGACATCGACATGGTCATGGTGGACGGCGAAATCGTCCAAAGCGATGGCCGTCTGACGCGCGTCGATGAGAACGCGCTGATCGCCGAAATTCAGGACGTGCACGCACGAATTAGGCATGCGCTCACTGAATCCGACGCGGATGTCGCCCGGCTTTCTGCGCCTTATGAGCGGATCTACCGGCGCTGCCGGCATATGCCCATCCCCGCGGATACGATCCCGGCGCGGCTCGCGGATTAGCATCGCGTCGTCCCGGCCCCGAGCCGGGACCCATTCGCATTTCCGCACATTCGCACTTTGCCGCTCAGCCATTGGGCCCCGGCTCAAGGCCTGCCCTGGACTTGATCCGGGGCTGGGGCGGCGCCGGATGTGGAACTGGCGGGGATGCAAATACGGCAGCCGCCTGGGAGGCGCCAAGAACATCCTCTGCGCGGTGGCAGGCGACCTGGACGCCACCCAAGGTGCGGAGGAATGGCCGCTCGATCGTGCAACGCTCAACGGCAAGCGGGCAGCGCGGGTGGAAAGAGCAGCCGGCAGGCAGGTCGGCCGGATCAGGCACATCGCCCTTCGGCAATGTCCGCTGCACGCCGATCGCGGCGACGTCCGGGACGGCATCAACGAGAAGCTTCGTATACGGATGGCGCGGACGCGACAGAAGCTGCGTTGCCGGTCCGATCTCGACGAGCCGGCCGAGATAGAGCACGCCGATAGTAGTCGCCATGTTCGAAACCACGGCCAGATTGTGCGAGATGAACAGATAAGTCAGGCGGAGCCGCGCTTGGAGGTCGTGCATCAGATTGAGGATCTGCGCCTGCACCGAGACGTCGAGCGCGGAGGTGGGCTCGTCGGCGATGATGAAGGCCGGCTCGGCTGCAAGCGCGCGGGCGATGGAGACGCGCTGGCGCTGGCCGCCGGAAAACTGATGCGGGAACTTCCGGCCGTCCTCGGGCGTGAGGCCGACGAGCCGCAGCATTTCGAAAACGCGCCCGGCGACCGTGCGTCGGCTGTTGCCAAAGCCATGTGTGCGAAGCGGTTCGGCGATGCTGTCGAAGACCCGCCAGCGCGGGTTGAGGCTGGCATAAGGGTCCTGGAAGATCATCTGCAGATTGCGGCGCAGGCGGATCGACTCGGCGCGCGTTCGCATCGCGGCCAGATCCTGCCCCATGATGGTGATGTGGCCGGATGTGGGAGCGAGCACGCCCGCCACGCAGCGCGCGATCGTCGATTTGCCGGAGCCGGACTCGCCGATCAGCGCGAACGTCTCGCCGCGCGGAATGCTGAAGTTGACATCGGTCACGGCGCGAACCACCCGCTGGTGCCCGCCGATGCTGCGCTCGAACAAACTGCGTCCAGCCGCAAACTCTTTCGTCAGCCCTTCCACCTTCAGAACAGGCTCCGCGCGATCAGACATTTTGCGGCACCCCGTTCAGCAAACCCGCCGGGTCGAGCAGCCAGCAGGCGGCGCGCGAGCGGCCATGCGCGATGAGCGGCGGCTGTTCATGAGCGCATCGCGCCATCGCCTCCGCACATCGCGGGTGAAAGGCACAGCCAGCGGGGCGCTCTCCCGGCATCGGCATCGCGCCCTCGATCTGGAATAGCCGCTGCAACGGCCGGTTCATGCGCGGGATCGAAGCGATCAGCCCCTTCGTATAGGGATGCTGCGGCGCGCGCAGGACGTCCGCCGTCGGGCCGATCTCGGCGATGCGGCCCGCGTAGAGCACCGCAACGCGGTCGGCGATTTCGGCAATCAGGCCCATATCGTGGGTGATAAAGATGATCGCCGTACCGCGCTCGTCAGCCATGGCCTTCAAAAGGCCGACGATCTGGGCCTGCAGCGACACGTCGAGCGCCGTCGTCGGCTCGTCGGCGATGATTAGCCTCGGCTCGGAGGCGAAGGCGAGCGCGAGCACGACGCGCTGCCGCATGCCGCCGGAAAGCTGATGCGGATAGGCAGCGAGCCGCTCGCGCGGGCCGGGAATGCCGACCTCGGCGAGGAGGCGCACGGCTCTGGTCTCGGCCTCGCGGCGCGACAGAGGCAGATGGGTGAGGATCGTCTCGGTGAGCTGCCGGCCGATGGTCATGATCGGGTCGAGGCTGGTCATCGAGTCCTGAAACACGGCGGCAATGTCCTTGCCGCGCATGGCGTCGAGGTCGCGGGAAAAGAGCGCATCCATGCGGCGGCCGTCGAAGCGGATCTCGCCGCCGGATTGGGCGAGGGGCGGATCGAGCAGACGCAGGATCGCCATGCCGGTCAGAGACTTGCCCGCGCCGGACTCACCGACCACGCCCAGCACTTCGCCAGCGTCGACCTCAAATGACAGATCGTCGATGACGGTTACCTCGCCCCGGCGCGTGCTCAGGCTGATGCTGAGATTTTGCACCGAGAGCAGCGACATCTAAAGCGTCCGCATGGTCGGGTTGAGGCGGTCCCGCAGCCAGTCGCCGAGGAGATTGATCGACAGGGCGACGATCACGAGCAGGCCGCCCGGCAGGATCGACATCCACCAGTCGCCGGAAAACAGGAATTCGTTGCCGATGCGGACCAGCGTGCCGAGCGAGGGCTGGGTGGGCGGCACGCCGACGCCGAGAAAGCTGAGCGTGGCTTCGACAAGTATGGCGACGGCGAGATTGACGGTGGCGATCACCAGCACTGGCGCCATCACATTGGGCAGGATGTGCCCGGCCAGAATCCGGGAGGTCGAGACGCCGGTGATCTGAGCGGCGAGCAAATACTCCTTGCCCTTCTCGACCTGCGTCTGGGCGCGGACGGTGCGCGCGAACTGCACCCAGAGCGAGGTGGAGATGGCGAAGATCAGCGTCGGGATGGCGAGGAGATCGTGCAGGGAGCGGTCGAGCACGGTGAGCGTCACGCCGTCGACGAGCAGGGCGATCAGGATCGGCGGCAGACTGAGCTGAATATCGGCGATGCGCATCAGAGCGGCGTCGAGCAGCCCGCCGAACCAGCCGCCCAGGAGGCCGAAGGAAACGCCAATCAGCGCCGCCAGCGCGACGCTGCCGAAGCCGACCGCGAGCGATGTTCTGAGTCCGTACATCATCGCCGAGAGCAGATCGCGGCCTTGAGGATCAGTACCGAGGAGATAGAAGTCGCCGTAGAGGCCGCTTGAGCCTGGCGGCAGACGCGCATCGGCGACATTGGCGGCGCCCGGATCGAAGGCGTTGAAGGGCGCCAGCACCGGCGCGCCGATGGCGGCGATGAACAGGGCGAGGACGACAAGCGCGGAGAGGGTGGCGATAGGCGAGTCGAACAGCTCCGGCGCCGCGCCCTTCTGCCGGAGGCGGTTCCACAAAGAAGATGGCGGGGGCTGGCTGACGCTCATGCCATGCGACCCTGACCTCCGGCCACGCGAAGCCTGGGGTCGATGACCGGCGACAGGATATCGACGCTCAGATTGAGCAGCGCGAAGATCCCCGACACCAGCACCAGATAGGCCGACAGCACCGGCACATCAGCGAACTGGATCGCCTGGATGACGAGGAGGCCGAGGCCCGGCCACTGGAACACCGTCTCGACGATGATCGAGAAGGCGAAGAGATTGCCGAATTGCAGCGCGACGATGGTCATGACGGGCAGAAGCGCATTGCCGAGCGCATGCCTGTAGTAGATGGAGCGGCGCGGCAGTCCGCGTGCAACCGCGAATTTGATGAAGCTGGAGCGCAGCACCTCGCTGACCTCCGCGCGGACCAGCCGCATGATCAGCGTCATCTGGAACAGCCCCAGCGTCAGGCTCGGCAGGATCAAAGCTTTGAGGCCGCTCGCGGTCAGAAGGCCGGTCGTCCAGCCGCCGAGATCGGTGACCTCGCCGCGGCCGAAGGCCGGCAGCCAGCCTAGCTCGACGGAGAAGATCAGGATCAGGATGATGCCAACGAGGAAGGTGGGCAGCGCCACGCCGATGACGGAGAGCGTCAGCAGAATGCGCGTCAGCACGCTGCCTCTGTTGATGGCGGTCCACACGCCGAGCGGAATGCCGAGCCCCGCGGCGAGCAGCATGGCGCAGAGGCTGAGCTCGAGCGACGCCGGCGCGCGTTCCAGCAGGAGCTGGGCGACCGGCTCGCTGTAGCGGTAGGAGACGCCGAGATTGCCGGAGAGCACATTGCCGAGGAAACGCCAGAACTGGACGATGGCGAGGTCGTCGAGCCCGAGCGCGTGGCGCATCGCCTCGCGATCGGCAAGCGTCGCCGCCTGGCCGACCATGTTGTTCACCGGGTCGCCGACATAGCGGATGATGACGAAGCTGATGAAGGCGGTGGCCAGAAGCACGATGACCGTGTGGAAGAGGCGCGACAGCAGAAAGCTCATCGCTTCCTCCGTTCCCGATCACGCCCGGGGAACAGCATTTGCCACATCCATTCGGCATCGCCCGGGCCGCAAGAGCCGGGGCCTGTTCGCCTTCCAGCGCGGCATGGAATTGCGGAAAGGCAAACGGGCCCCGGACAACGCCTGCAGCGTTTCCGGGGCGACGCCTGGAACGATTGGCCAAAGATCAGCCGAGCCGACACTCTATTTCGTCACCTTCACCCATTTCAGCTCGAGGTCGTCATCGGCCCGCTGGGTGAGCGACACGCCTTTCCGCACGCCCCAGGACAAGGCCGCCTGATGCAGCGGGATGTGGGCAATGTCGGCCTTTTCCGCAGCGAGCGCCTCGGAGATCAGCGCCTGCCGCTTTACCGGATCGGACTCGGTCTCGATCGCCTCGGTCAGCTCGTCGATCTTCGGATTGGAATAGTTGCCGACATTATACGTCCCGGCCTTGCCGATCGGCGTATGCGTCGTCTCCTGCAAGGTCGAATGCGCGTCATAGCTGAGCGGCTGCCAACCCAATAGGGAGAAGGTCGTGTTGCGGCTGAGGATCTTCTCGAAATATTTCGTTCGCGTCTGCGCCAGCAGATTGACCTTGATCCCCACCCTCGCCAGCATCCCGACGATGGCCTGACAGATCTTCTCGTCATTGACATAGCGGTCATTCGGGCAGTCCATGCCCATCTCGAAGCCGTTCTTATATCCGGCCTCCGCCAGCAGCTTTTTCGACGCCTTCACGTCGAACGGATAACGCGTGTCGAGCTTGGCGTCGTAGCCGGTGATGCCCGGCGCGACCATGATCCCGGCGATGTGGGACGTGCCGCCCATGATGCGGTCCTTGATCGCCTTGATGTCGATGGCCTGATAGATCGCCTTGCGGACACGCAGGTCCTTCAGCGGATTCTTGCCCTTGATATTGCTGTCGAGCAGCTCGTCGCGCTTCTGGTCCATATTGAGGAACATGGTCCGCAATTCGGAGCCTTGCAGCACGTCGAACTTGCCGCCGGACTTGACGCGGGCGACGTCCTGCTGCGGCACCGGATAGACCATGTCCACCTCGCCCGAGAGCAGTGCGGCGACACGCGTGGCGTCGGCCTGGATCGGAGTGAAGACCACCTCAGTAAGATTGTGCTGCTTGGTGGCGCTGCCCCACCAGCCGTCGAACGGCTCGAGCACGGTGCGCACGCCGGCCTGGCGCGACCTGATCTTGAACGGCCCGGTGCCATCGGCGTTGGTGGAAGCGAAATTCTCGATCTTGCCTTTGACGCTGGCCGGCTTGGCCGCGTCATGCGCCTCCGCCCAGCCCTTGCTCATCATATAGGTCGAGGTCATCTCGTTGGGCAGGATCGGGTTCGGCTTATCGAGGATAAGGTCGACCGTCAGATCGTCGATCTTCTTGACCTCCTTCACCGAATTGACGGTATAGGCCATATCGGAGCCTTCCATCTTCACCCGCTTGATGGTGAAGATGACGTCGTCCGCTGTGAATGGCTCGCCTCCCTGGAATTTGACATTCGGGCGCAGATGGAAGCGCCAGGTCAGCTTATCCGGCTGCTCCCATTTGACCGCCAGAGCCGGCACCAGCTCCAGCTTCTTGCCGCGTCCCACGAGCGGCTCGTAGATCTGGCCCAGCCAGGAGAGTGTGAAAGTTTCGGCGATAGCCTGAGGATCGAGGGATGCCGGGTCGACCCGGTAGGCATAACGGAAGGTTTCCGCCTGCACATTCAATGACAAAAGGCAAACAGCAACAGCTGTTCCGAGGCAAAGCCGTCGAAGCATTACAGCGTCCTTCACGATATCCGTTAAGTTTATGTAAAAACTCTACCAGTTTTTCGCGCTGGTTAGAAGCGGCGAAGTGAGAGGAAGTGTTTCTGTGATCGAAAAAAGCGGCTGACCCGCCGAATACCGCACCTGGTCGCGCGGCCACCTCTGCGTGAGATGCATTTCTCGCGCCAATCAGTTACTCTGCTCCGTTGACAGTGTTTCTATTAATTCACTTCAAAGCTTTATGGCTTCCACAGCGCGGCGTCGCGGGCGGGCCGTTTTTGCGATGCGCAATCGAAATTGTGCGCGCCATATGAATAGCGGCGTGATTCCAAATATTTGCGTTGAATAAGGACGTTATTGCTGCAATGCAGCAATAATCCCCAATTGAAAATGTTCATTTCCCAAAATTCACAAATTTTACAGCAAAAACGAAGTCTTGCTCACTTTCCTATGTTCTAGTATGTTTAGTCACGCACTGGTGAATGACGAAAGTTCATCTACCGGAAGCAATAAATCTGGAAAACTTTAGATTTAGGCGCTCGTCGCAGGGGCTCGCTACAGTCCTCTTCGGCGAAGAAGCGAGGTGTAGCTTGATTCATTCAAGAGAAAACAATCCGAGCTGACGGGAGGACAGTGATTATGCAAAAACGTTCACCGGAAACTTCTTCTGATCGTACGGACGCGTACCCGGTATCTCTGGATCGTCGCACCTTTCTCGGCACTGGCCTTGCCGTCGCGGCCGTAGTGGCGACCAAATCGGCCAAGGCCGATACTCTGCCGCTCGGAGACCTTCCCGGCACGCGCTATCCAGACACCCGCGTCGAGGCGCTCGACAAACGTTTCAAATACAAGGTCGGCAACGCCGCGATCGAGCGGATCGCCACCGGCTTCCGCTGGGCCGAAGGACCGGTCTACTTCCGTGACGGCGGCTACCTGCTTTGGAGCGACATCCCCAATAACCGCATCATGCGCTGGCTGGAGGATGACGGCCATGTCAGCGTCTTCCGCAAGCCATCGAATTACTCGAACGGCAATACGCGCGACCGCGAAGGCCGGCTGATCACCTGCGAGCACGATGCACGCCGCGTCACCCGCACCGAGCATGACGGCGCCATCACCGTGCTGATGGATAAGTTCAACGGCAAGCCGCTCAATGCCCCCAACGATGTCGTCGTCGCCAGTGACGGCGCCGTCTGGTTTACCGATCCCGGCTACGGCATTTTCGGCAATTACGAGGGCCACAAGGCACCGCTCGAACTGCCGGCCCAGGTCTATCGCCTCGATCCGAAGACCGGCAAGGCGACGGTCGTCGTCGACAGCTTCGACAAGCCGAACGGCATCGCCTTTTCGCCCGACGAAAAGAAGCTCTACATCGTCGACAGCGGTATCACCCATGGCGGGCGCTCCAATATCCGCGTCTTTGATGTCCAGGGCGACAAGCTCGCCAACGACAAGGTCTTCGCCGAGAATTTCGCGCCCGGTTTCACCGACGGCCTGCGCATCGACACGGACGGCAATGTCTGGTGCAGCATGGGCTGGGCCGATCCGAAGGAGGACGGCGTGCGCTGCTATGCCCCGAGCGGCGACCTGATCGGCAAGATTCACTTGCCCGAGACCTGCGCCAATCTCTGTTTCGGCGGCAAGAAGAGGAATCGCCTGTTCATGACCGCCAGCACCTCGGTCTACTCGGTCTATGTCGACACCCAAGGGGCACTGCTGCCGTAACGGCAGCCATACCGGGCGGCTCCCGTGCCGCCCGGACCAGACAATCAGAAATAATAAGCAAGGTCGCGGCGGCAGACGTCCGCGACGGCATCAGCCGGAGGAAACCAGGATGGCATACCATAGACGATTGCGCATGATGACCAGCGGTGCCGCGATTGCGGTTGCAGCCCTGTTTGCAGCCCCGCCGGTATCGGCGTTCGATTCCTCGCAGATCTTGAACGCCGATAAAACTCCGGCCGACTGGCTGACCTATCACGGCAGCTATAAATCCTACCATTACAGCGCCCTCGACCAGATCAACGCGGATAATGTCTCCAATCTGCAAGTGGCCTGGATGCATTTGCCCGGCCGCTCGACACGCGGCCTGCAGACGATGCCGCTAGTCGCCGACGGCGTGCTCTATTATTCCGGCTCCTACAGTCGCGTCTTCGCCCTCGACGGGGCGACCGGCAAGCTGATCTGGTCCTATTTCCCAGAACTGGATGAGCAGCTCGTCGCCCAGCAGACGCATTCGCCGTACAATCGCGGCGTCGCGCTCGGCGACGACAAGGTGTTCGTCGGCACGGTCGACGGTCGGTTGATCGCGCTCGATATGAAGACCGGCAAGCCCGCCTGGGACACCAAGCTGGTCAATTCCGAGAAGCTCACCGTCGGCTTCACCGGCGCACCGCTCGTCGTGAAGGATACGGTGATCATCGGCAGCCAGGGCGGCGAGTGGACCTCGCGCGGACCGCTTTTCGGCGTCGATGCGAAGACCGGCAAGAAGAAATGGGAGTTCTTCACCGTCGCCGGCACGGAGGATGCCAAGTCCACCTGGGGCGATGACTCGTGGCGTACCGGCGGCGGCGGTGCCTGGATGCCGGGCGGCTACGACCCCGACACCAACACCATCTGGTTCGGCACAGCCAACCCGTCGCCGCTCTATGACTGGTCGGGTGACAAGTGGAAGACCGAAGGCCCGCGTCCTGGCGATAACCTTTTCACCACCTCGGTCATCGCGCTCGATCCCGATACCGGCAAGCTGAAATTCTATCACCAGGAGCTGCCGCACGACGAGTGGGACTTCGACTCGGCCGTCGGTGAATTCCTGATGATCGACCGCGACGGCAAGAAGCTGGTGGTGCACCCGAACAAGGGCGGCTTCGTTTTCGTTTACGATCGGGCCAACGCCAAGGTCGAGAATGTCTGGCGCATCGCCGACAATATCAACTTCGTCAAGGACATCGACCCGAAGACAGGCGAGTTGATCGGCCGACGCGATCTGTCTCTCGGCAAGGTTTCCCCGCCGCTCTGTCCGGCAATATCAGGCGGCGTGAGCTGGAACGCCGGCTCCTATGACCCGAAGACCGGGCTTTACTACAAGCTCGTGCAGGAATGGTGCATGAATCTGGAGGTGATCAAGACGACGCCGATCACCGAGCCGATGGCCCAGCTCAATATCGGCGCCAATTTCAAGGTCGTGCCACCACCGGACGGCAAGATCCGCGGGCATCTCGATGCGCGCGATCCGGTGACTGGCGCGAAGAAATGGTCGATCGATTATCCTGAACCACCGCTCGCCAGCGTGCTCTCCACCGCCGGCAATCTGGTCTTCGTCCCGGATGCGCGCGGTACACTGCACGCCTATAATGCAGAGACGGGCAAGGAGCTGTGGTCGCATTATGACGGCGCCGGGCACAATGGCGGCATCATCACCTACAGCGCCGGTGGCAAGCAGTTCATCGCGGTGCCGGCCGGTATCGGCGGCATGGTGTCGGATGATTACCCCGGCCTGTTCGGAGAGCCGTTCAAGAGCATGCCGAAGGATGCAGGCGTCCTGGTTGTCTATGCGCTCAAGTAATCAGGCGCCGAGAAGCGGCGGGGCGCGGACATGCGCTACCGCCGCTTCACTCCTGCGCAAGCTGCCCGCAATCGCTGCGACCGCCGTGGTGGCCGCTTGCGGGCTGCTTTTCCAACCGCCCGCCGCCCTCGCGCAGGGCGGCGCCTCCCCACCTGCGCAGCCGGCCGCAACTCAGCCCGAGGCCAAGCCGCCCGAGGCGTCGGCCAACGACATCGATGGCGAGACCATGTTCGCCACATCCTGCGGCTTCTGCCATGCGAATGGCGGCCGGGCTGCCGGCAAGGGGCCGAAGCTCATGGACACCAAACGCAGCGACGAATTCATCATCAACCGCATCAAGAACGGCAAGCCCGGCGCCATGCCGGCTTTCGGCCGTGTGTTCAGCGAAGGTCAGATCATTGCGATCCTGGCCTACATCCGAGGGCTTGAGGAATGAAAGGCTGGTTCCAACCCGTGACGCTCGCACTCGGCGCGGGGCTCGTGCTCTCGAGCGCCGCCGGCGTACCTGCCCGATCTCTTCAATCGATCACCACCGGCGGCACGCTGACGCTCTGCGCCCATCCTAACGCCCTGCCCTATGCCAGCCGCAAGGGCGAGCTTCCGGGGCTGCAAGTCGAGATCGCCGAAGCGCTCGCGGCTCGGCTCGGCGTTGCCCTCAACCGGAACTGGGTGCTGACCGGCTATCAGTTCCACCGGGCAGGCTGCGACATCGTTCTCGATGCCATCGGCGACAAACAGGCATTATCACAGGTCGACCTACACCCGTCGCGGCCCTATCAGCGCAGCGGCGTCATCCTCGCGCTGCGCAGCGATTCCAAGGTCTCTGCACTCGCCGACCTCGCCAAGGGGCAGCGCATCGGCGTGCCGGTCGGCTCGCTGGTGTCGATGAAGCTCGACAAGGAGGGCTTCGGCATTTCGCCCTTTATGTTTGAGGACGACATTCTGAAGGCGCTCGCCAAGGGCGAGATCGATGCGGCCGCGGTGACGCCCGGCGCCGTCGGCTGGTTCAACCGCCAGCACCCGCAAGCAAAGCTGAAGCAGATTGCAGCCTTCAGCAGCGATCCGGATCTCAACTGGAATGTCGCCGTCGGGATGATGAGACCGGACGACAAGCTCCGTCAAAGCATCGATGCCGCGTTGGGCGCCCTGATCGCCGACGGCACGATCGCCCGTGTCTATGCGCGCTACGGCATGGAGTTCAAACCGCCGGAGTGACCCATTGAGTTCCGACCCGAGCTTGCTCACCGACCTGGTCCTCGCCAGCCGCATTCTGGCGCGTGAAGGCGTGCTCGACAGTTTTGGGCATGTCAGCGCGCGCAGCCAGGAGCGGCCGGACCGTTTCCATCTCTCCCGCGCCCGGGCGCCCGCTCTGGTCGAGCCGGGTGACATCCTCGAATTCGGCTTGGACAGCGAGCCCGTTACGCCGTCCGGCGTGCGCGTCTTCGCCGAGCGCGTCATTCACGGCTCGATCTATCAGGCGCGGCCCCATGTCATGGCGGTCGTCCACCATCACGCGCCGTCGATGCTCCCTTTCTGCATCACCGAAACGCCGCTGGAGCCGGTCTTCCATCTCGGCGCCACGATGGGAGAGACCGTACCGGTCTGGGACAGCCAGGACGAGTTCGGCGACACCAATCTGCTGGTCTCGACGCCGGAGCAAGGACGGTCGCTGGCGCGGGCGCTCGGCGGCAACTGGACGGTGCTGATGCGCCGGCATGGTGCCACGGTCGCCGGACGCAGCGTGCGCGAGTTGGTGTTCCGCACGATCTACGGCGCGCGCAATGCCGAGATCCAGAGCCGGGCCATGCTGATGGGCACCGTCACGCCGCTGACGCCGAGCGAGCGCAAGGCCGCGGGCGAATTCAACCTGACGCCGATCGCCCTTGACCGCGCCTGGGAAGAGTGGGCGCGCGTCGCCGGCCCGATCGAGTAAGCCTCGAATGCCGGCGGCGGCTACACTTTGAAGCTCTCGAAGGTCGAAGGGTGAAACAGCTCCTCGATCGGAACGCAGCGCGCGGACAGCCCCTGGCCGTAGTGGTACCGCAGGAACGTCTCCAGCGCCTTGCGATTGCCCTCGATGCCATAGGACCAATAATCCGGCCCCATCAGCTCGGTGACGCGCCGAAGCTGCTCCTCCACGAAAGGCATCGTCACCTTGGTCGCCGAGGTGTCGGAAAGCCGTGACACGGCGATCCGTCTCGCCTGCTCGAAGGCCTTGAACACGCTGACCGGGAGCCAGGGATGCTGCTCGACCAGCGTCCGACGGATGCCGATCAGATGCATGATCGGGAAGATGCCCGTGCGGGCAAAATAGGCCGCCGCCTCCGCGGCCGGGTCGGCGAACAGCCAGCCGACATTCGGATGGCCCCAGTCGAAGCAGGACGGCATGCGCGGCGCGATGATGCCGTCGATCTCGCCATCGGCCAGCATGGTCGACAGCGTCTTGCCCGGACGGATATCCGACAGGCGAACACCCTCCGGCAGCGTGATCGGGATCTTCTCCAGCCGGCCGGGCTGCTCCAGGCCACCGCGCACCCAATTGATGTCGGCAGGCTTGACGCCGAACTCGTCTTCGAGCAGCCCGCGCGCCCAGACATTGGCCGTGAGCTGATATTCGGGCACGCCGACGGTCTTGCCCTTGAGGTCCTCGGGATGCTTGATCGAGTCCGTGCGGACATAGATCGAGGTGTGCCGGAATGCCCGCGAGGGAAACACCGGCACGCCGACATAGGGACAGTCGCCGTCCGCGATCTTGACGGTAAAGCTCGACAGCGACAGCTCGCAAATGTCGAAAGCGGTATGCCGGAAGGCGCGGAAGAAGATCTCCTCCGGGCTCAGATGAATGAGGATTGGCGATATGCCGTCGATCTGAACCGAGCCGTCGCCCAAGGGGCGGGTGCGGTCGTAATCGCCGACGGCGATGGAGAGCGGTAGTTTCGTCATGGTTGATCCCTCGCGCCGCTCATCTGGCGGCCTTCAGCTTGATGTGGATGTTCTTTTCCTGGGTGAAGAGCCGCATCTCCTCGATGCATTCCTCGCGGCCGATGCCGGACTGCCTGACGCCGCCGAACGGCGCGCCGAGGAAATGCTTGCCGACCTCGTTGATCCAGACATAGCCGGCAGCCACTCGCATCGCCGTGCGGTGCGCCGTCGAAATGTCGTTGGTCCAGATCGAGCAGGTGAGGCCGTATTCGACGCTGTTTACGTCGGCCAGCATGGCGTCCTCGTCGGCCCATTCGAGCACGGCGAGCACCGGGCCGAAGATCTCCTCGCGAGCGATACGCATGGCGGGAGTCACTCCGGCGAACACGGTCGGCTCGATATAGAAGCCGCTGGCGAGCGCCGGATCGTCCGGCCGCTTGCCGCCGCTGACGAGGCGCGCGCCCTCGGATTTTGCCGCATCGATATAGGACATGACGCGCTCATATTGCGCGCGTGAGACGATTGCCCCCATCGTCGTTGCCGGATCGGTCGGCAGGCCCGGCTTGAAGCGCCCGATGCGCATCGCGATCCGCTCGATCACCGCGTCATGGATGCCGCGATGCAGGAAGGCGCGGCTGGTCGAGCCGCAGGACTGGCCGCACCAGGCGAAGTTCATGCCGGCAATGGCAGCGGCGGCCACCTCGTCCGGATCGGCGTCGGGATAGGCGATCAGCGCGTTCTTGCCGCCGAGCTCGAGCATCACCGGCTTCAACGTCTCGGCCGCAGCCCGCATCACCGCGCGCCCCGTCGGCACGCCGCCGATCAGCGCCACCTTGGCGATGCCGGGATGGGAGGCGAGCGCCGCGCCGACAGCCTTTCCGCCCGGAACGACATTGAACACGCCCGGCGGCAGAATGCCGTCGAGCAGCTCGGCGAGCCGCAGCGAGGAGAGCGGCGCCTGCTCCGGCGGCTTGACGATGACGCTGTTGCCGGCGGCGAGCGGGGCGGCCGATTTCCCGGCGCAGAACATGAAAGGGTGGTTGAACGGGATGATGCGCGCAACGACACCCATCGGTTCGCGTACGGAGAAATTCACCGCATCCGGCCGCATCGGGATCGAGACGCCCTTCATCTCGGTGACGAAGCCGGCGAAGAACTCGATCTGCGCCGCCGCGACCATGGCATCGCCCAGCATCTCGCGCACGGGATTGCCGCAATCGGCGGCATCGATCAATGCAAGCTCGCCGGCATAGTCACGAAGCACGGCGGCGGCGCGCTTCATGAGGCGCGCCTGCTCGAGCGGCGGCACGTTGCGCCATTCCTCGAAGCCCGCGGCAGCCGCCACGATCGCCGCCTCCACATCCTCAGGCGAACAGTCCGCCACGGCGGCGAGCGGCTCGCCGGTGCCCGGATTGATGGTCTCCACATAGCCGCCCCGCAGCGGCTCGCGCCATTCGCCGCCATAATAGGCGCCGAGATGTTCGGGCAGGCGAAGCTCTTGCGGAATTGCGGCTGCCGGCGCGAGCATGTTCATGCGGTCACCCTTCGTGATCGGCGTGGTGGCCGGCTCCGGCAGGCAACGCGCCCCGGAGCCGCGGCCGCTGTCGTTTAACTCTTGCGCGCCGGCACCTGGAACAGCTCGTCGAGCTGCGCCTTGGTCAGCTTGTTGTCCAGGAATTTCAGCGACACGGCGTCGTCCATGACACCGTCGAGCCCCTCGATGCGATAGGGATCGAGAGCCTCTTTCGGATAGAAGTCGGTCATCGCCTTCCTGGCGAGCCCTTCATCGATCGAGGAGAAATCCTTGTAGAATTTCAGCGCCTGCGGGTCCGAATACATGTAATCGAGCGACTCGTTATAGGCGGTCATGAAGCGGTCGATGACCTCGCGGTCCTTCTTCAGCTTGTCCGCATTGACGACGATGGTGCGCACCGTCTCGTTGCGCGTCGAGACCACCTCGCTGCCGCGGCCGATGATCCGGATCTTGCCTTCGTCGATCTGTTTCAGGCCGAAGGGCGGCGCCGCCCACCCGACATCGACCTGGCCGGACATCACCGCGGTCAGCGTTGCCGGCGGGCTGCCGGTCTTCGTCGGCTTGGATTTCAGATTGTAGGTCTTCAGAAACCCCAGCACGAGCAGGTTGGTCGAGGAGCCGGCCGTCGAATAGGCGATGGTAGTGTCAGGTCCGGCATCCTTGATCGCGTTGAGCGGATTGTCGGCCCTCACATACCAATAGAGGTCGTTGGAGCCGACCGTCGCCGAGCCGATCACGCGCACTGGAGCGCCCTTGGCGAAGGCGGCCATAACCCCCGTCGTGCCGACGCCGATGCCGATATCGACCGCGCCGGAGATCACCGCCTGCATGGTCTCGCCGGTGCCCTTGGTGTAGGTCAGCTCGAGATCCAGATTGTGCTTCTTGAAGATGCCGGCGCGCGAGCCGATCTCGGCGATCGCCGTCTCCCAATTGCCGCGCTGTCCAATGGCGAGCCTCAGCGTGTCGTCCGCCTTCGCCGGCAACCCTGAAGCGGCGAGCGGCACGAGCACCGCCAGCGCCCCCGTCAGTCTCCTTGCCCAACCCATCAAATGCCTCCCTTGGTCGTTTGGCCTTTACGGCCGTCTTGAAGCCGGCGGTCTGCCCAGCCGTCCCACCAGCTCATTGGCACCGATCGCGAGCGCGAATACCGCGATCAGCATCGCGTACATTTTCGGCATGTCGAAAACCGAATAGGCCTGCATGATCAGATAGCCGACGCCGGCATTGGAGAGCTTGGTCTCGGCGAGCAGCGTGCCGATAATGGCGACGCCGAGGCCCAGCCGGATGCCGTTCATCACCGGCTCGCGCATGGCCGGCAGATAGATCTTGGTCGCCGCCTGCCAGGCATTGACGTTGAAGCTCCGCCCGACGCGCACCAGCACCGGGTCGATGCGGCGCATGCCGGCGGCGACGCTCAGCACGATCGGGAAGAAGCAGGAGATCGCGCCCATCGCCACTTTCGAGGCGGGGCCGACGCCGAACCACATGATCATGACGGGGAAGAAGACGATCTTCGGCGTGGGCCCGAGATAATAGAGGAAGTGCTCGAAGGCGCGGGCGAGGAAGCGGCTGGCCCCGAGCGCCAGGCCGATCAGCATAGCCAGCGAGCCGCCGATCGCCAGCGCGCTGGCGATCTCGATCAGCGTCACGCTGAGATTGCTGTAGAACTCGCCGCTGGCGAGCACGGCGACAAGCGCGCTCCCGATCGGGGGCAGCGATGGCACGACGTCGCTGTAGAGCAGCCCTGAGGCGGCAACCAGTTGCCACACGGCCGCGAGGCCGGCGACGATCGCCAGCCGGATCAGGCCCACGCGCGGCCGGGCGCCCGGCGCCCTCGCGCTCAGCGTTGCGGTCCCAGCCATCGCTCGATCCATTCGGTGACGCTGACGAACAGCACGCTCGTCAGGATGACGAAGCCGATCCCGGCGTAGGTGCCGGCGAGATCATAGCGCTCGGCGAGATCGTTGATGACCTGCCCGAGGCCGCCGAAATTGATCAGGAACTCGACGCCAACAATATTGATCAGGCTGAAGATCAGGCTAAGGCGCAGCCCGACGAAAATGCTCGGCAGCGCCGCCGGCAAGAGGATCTTCCGGAAGGATTGCCACGGCGTCAGATTGAAGCTGCGGCCGACCTCGATCAGCACCTGCCGCGTGCCGCCGAGCCCTTCGATAGTCTTCAGGATCACCGGCGGCAGGCCGGCAATCACGCCCATGATCACGATGGTCGCTTGAGAGCGGCCGAAAATGACCAGGAATAGCGGATACATCAGCACGATCGGCGCCGACGCCATCGCTGCGACCCAGCTCTCGGTCGCGGCACACAGGAGCCGGGCCCGGTGCAGGAGAGCGCCGGCGGGAATGCCGATAGCGGCGATCAGCAGCATGGCGTAGAGGCACTCCTCGCAGGTGGTAAGGAAGCGCCCGAGAATGTTCTCCTCAGCAATCAGGCGGGGGAAGGCGGCGAAGACCTCCGACGGCAGCGGGATGATGAAGCGGTTGAGAACCCCCGCGCGTAGGAGCGCTTCGATAACAAGCGTCGCGGCGGCAAGCACCGCAAGCCCGAACGTGGCCGGCCCCCATTTGCGAACGATAGCGGAAGACGCCGTCATTGCGGATGGCCTCCGCTTCGCGCCAGCGCCTCGGCATCCTGCATGCCGCGGCTCGCCTCCTCGCGCAGATCGTTCCAGATCCGCGCCACATAGCGCCCGAACGCATCGCTGCCGACCACTTCCGATGTCCGCGGCCGCGGCAGGTCGATCTCGACGATGCGCTTCACCCGGCCCGGCCGGTAGGTCATGACGATGATGCGGTCGGAAAGCTGCACGGCTTCGGTAATGTTGTGGGTGATGAGCAGGCTGGTCTGATGAAGCTGCTGCTGGATCTGCAGCACCTTGTCGCCGAGCAGCAGCCGCGTCTGCTCGTCGAGCCCGGCGAAGGGCTCGTCCATGAGCAGGATGGTCGGCTCGAAGGCGAGCGTCCTGGCGATGGCAACGCGCTGGCGCATCCCGCCCGACAGCTCCGACGGATAGCGATTCTCGAAGCCGCCGAGCCCGACCAGCGCAATGAAATGGCGCGCGCGCTCATGGCGCTCGGCCCGGCTCATGCCAGCGACCTCGAGCGGGAAGCAGACATTCTCGATCACCGTGCGCCAGGGAAAGGTCGACTCTTCCTGGAACACCATGCCGATCGATTTGTGCGGTCCGCGCACACGCTTGCCGCCGACCGAGACGCTGCCCCGATAGTCCGAGATCAGCCCGCCGATAATGTTGAACAGGGTCGACTTGCCGCAGCCGGACGGTCCGATGACGGAGACGAACTCGGTTTTCCTCACCGCGAAAGAAACGTCATCAAGCGCCGTGACAGAGCCGTCCGGCGTCTCGAAGCGCTTGGTGAGATTTTCGGCAAGGAGGATCGGGCTGGCGCCGACTATGCCGGGCATCTCTGCGGGCGGACCCGTCTCCCGCGTCCTCATGCTCATGTCGCGCCCCCTTCCGGCTTCAGCATGGTCTGGGTGATGGCCGGCGTATATCCGGGTTCGACGCGTATATCGATGACCGCGACCGCCCCGCCCTCGACGGCGGCGATGGCTTCGGCGAAGGCCGGCCCAAGCGCCTCGTGGCTCGCGACCGGACCGATGCCCAGCGCTCCCTGCGCGCGCGCCATTGCGGAAATATTGATGTCGGGCTCGGTCATGCGCTGGCCGATCCAGCGGTTCTCGACAGGCCGGCCGCGCATCCGGGCGACCCTCTCCTGATGCATTTCATCATTGAAGTAGGAGCGGTTGTTGGCGACCACGAGCAGCAGCGGGATCTGGTAATGTGCCGCGGTCCAGAGCGCGGTCACGCCCATGAGGAAATCGCCGTCGCCGCAGATCGACACCGGCAGACGGCCGCTGCCTTTGAGCGCGAGCGCGGCGCCGACGGAGATGCCGGGGCCGCCGCCGACGCCGCCTCCGCCGTCGCCGCCGATGAAATCGAGCGGGTGGCGGAAAGGCCACCAGGCGCCGTTCCAGGACAGCGGCAGATGCAAAAGCGAGACATCGCGGTCGCCGACGGCACGGCGCAGGGCGGCGGCCAGATGCTCGACGGTTACTAGCCCGCTCTCGTCGAGCGTCTGTGGCGGCGACTGGACCGGCGCGGCGGCCGGAGGGCGATCCCGGCCCGCAATGGCGTCGGCGAGCGCGATGGCAACGCTGTCCGGGTCGGCGGCGATGAACAGATCGGCCGGCGCGAGCGCCTGATAATCCATGTTCCAGCCATTGTGCAGGGTGTGATCGAGCGTCGCCTGGATCACCTTTGCGCCCGGCCGGAGAGCGCCGCGCAGCGTCCCGCCGAGGTCCACCCAGTCGAGGCTCAGCACCACATCGGCCGTGGCGAGCGCAATATGCGCCTCGTCCGACAGGCTCAGCACCGCGGGCGCTCCGGCGTGCAGCGGATGGTCGGTCGGGAAGGCCGCGCCGATCTTGAGGTCGGTGATGACGCGCGCGCCGAGCGTCTCAGCGAGCGCCACGCGGGCATCCCAGGGCTCGATCCGGCGCGACGCCCGGCCCGCCAGGATCACCACATTGCCGCCCGCCGCGAACATCGCCGCAGCTTCGGCGATGGCTTCGGGCGAGGCACCGCTCGTAACGTCGGGTGCAAGCCGAGCCGTGTCGGGCGGAGGCAGAGGCGAGTCCAACGCCGCCTCCTGTATCGCGGCATCGAGCACGACATAGGCCGGCCCCTGCGGCAGCGTGTTGGCAATCCAACTCGCTCGTGTGATCGCCTCGCGGGCCGCCTCCGCAGAAGCCGGCTGATCGTCCCATTTCGTATAGCCCCGCACGATCGCGCCCTGATCGCGCGCCGTGTGGATCCAGTCGATCCAGGGCCGCCGCTTGGCTGCATCGACGGGGCCGGTCGCCCCGATCACCAGCACCGGCATGCGGTCGCACCAGGCGTTGAATATGGCCATGGTCGCGTGGAGGAGGCCGACATTGGCGTGCACCGCCGCCGCCATCGCCCGGCCGGTCACCTTCGCGTAGCCATGCGCGATGGCGACCGCCGACTCCTCATGCAGGCAGACCAGCATTTGCGGCCGCTCGTTGCCGAGATGGTTCACCAGCGAGTCGTGCAGACCGCGAAAACTCGCACCGGGATTGAGGGCGATATAGGGAATATCCAGCGCACGGAGCGTTTCGGCGACCACGTCGCTGCCGAAGCTAGGTGCATTCGTGCCCGCGGGCGCGGGCCGCTCGATGCCGGCGAGGCGATCCCAATGGCCTGCAAAAGCGGCGGCGAGCCCCTGCTGGTCGCGCGAGCTCAAACCCTCATCCTCCCCGCCGCATGAGCGGCATCATGGAGTGGCAGCCCCGGCCGCTCCTTGCTCTCTCAAGAGTACACTTTGACATTAGCACGCTGAAGACACTAAGTTTGCACGTCTTTGTTGCGGATCTTGCACCAAAGGGATGAGGCCTTGGACCGCTTCCGCACCATGCAGAGTTTCGTGCGCGTCGTGCATGCCGGCAGCTTTACGCTCGCCGCCCAGCAACTCGGCCTCTCGCGCGCCCTCGTCTCGCGCCATATCAGCGATCTGGAGGCCCGCCTCGGCGTGCAACTGCTCACGCGCTCGACCCGTGCGCTGAGCCTCACCGAGGAGGGGCAGCAATATCTGGACTTTTGCGACCAGATGTTCCGTGATCTGGAGCACAAGGAGGACGAGATCGCAGGCGTGCGCGCTATTCCCGCGGGAAGCTTGCGGATTCTCGCGCCTTCGTCCTTCGGCGCGCTGCACATCGCCGACGCCGTGATCGGCTTCGCCAAGGTGCAGCCGCATCTGAAGGTCTCGCTGCTCCTGGAGAACACCTGGTTCCGGCAGGACGATTTCTCCCAGCGCGGCCTGGATACGGCGCTGCGCTTCGCCCCGATCCGCAAATCCGCGCTCATCGCCGAGCCGATCGCCGAATTCGATTGGGTGATCTGCGCGGCGCCGGATTATATAGCGCGGCGCGGACGCCCGCAGAAGCCGGCCGATCTTGGCTCTCACGCCTGCCTCATCCACAACAATGCGCTGCTGGACGACCACATGTGGCGCTTCGAAGGACAGAAGACCGGCGTCACGGTCCGGGTCAACGGCACGATGCACTCCAACAGCGCCCTCGCCCTGCGCAAGGCGGCCATGGCGGGGCTGGGCGTCGCTCTGGTGCCGCGCTATGTCATTGCCGAGGACCTGGCAAGCGGCGCGCTCGTCAGCCTCATCAACCGTTTCCGCATCCCGTCGCGCATGCTCTATGCCATCTATCCGGAAGCGTCGACGGTTCCGACGAAGGTCCGGGTCTTCGTCGACTTTCTGTCGAAATGGCTGATCACGCGCGGCGTCGGCCGGGCCTCGTGAGGCCGCGATTTGGGCCGGCGCTGCAGATCGGTCCTTCGGGGCCCTCGACTTCGTCTGGCGCCGTGCCGGAACGACCCGAAATGGGCGATCCGGTAAAGGCTGTCCGCCTCGCCAGCAGCAAGCGCGACGAGCAACCGGCAACCCCGACCTTAGGATTTTCCGCACTGTTGCTGGCTAGCAACAAGCGATATCCCACCTAAGTCACTGAATTTCTTGTGCAATTTTCATCGAAGAAGCGGTTACGTATTCATCGCGAGGCTGCACAACCGATGGTTAGTTTCGGCGGATATGCGGCGTCTTTACCGATTATGGAGGGGAACATAAAATCTGTAAGGACGTGCCATGTTGCACCGCTCTGCCGCCGCCGTGTTTCTGACAATTGCGATTGCACTTCCCGCGCCGTTGCTTGCAGCCGATCTTGGCGAGTCCTATGGAGTGAGCCTCAAGGACACGCCATTTGAAGCGGTGCCTTATTCCTGGTCCGGCCCCTATATCGGCGTGCATGCCGGATATGGCTGGGGCAACAGCTCGATCCGCGATGGCGGGACTGATCTCTACGGAGGCACAGGGAATAAGAGCAAGCCGCCGTATGGTGCTTTCGCCTGCGGGCCAGCCCTCACCGGCAATTATTGCAATACGCCGTTCGAGCTTGATCCCAAGGGCTGGCTCGGCGGTGTGCAAATCGGCACCAACTGGCAACGCGATCACCTCGTGCTCGGCATTGAGGGCGACCTCGGCTATCTGGGCGTCAGCGACGACTACGTACTCATCCGCCCCCATGATGATCGCGATTTTGGCGTGGCGAAATATGGGCTCTATGGCACGGCAACCGGGCGCGTCGGCTTTGCCTTCGATCGCAGCCTGATCTATGCGAAGGGCGGTCTTGCGCTCGCCCATATCAAGAACAAGGGTTACGATCTCGATCTGACGAACGGCAGCTTTGAAGAATATCCGGGCAGTGAGGCCAGCAAGAGCAGCATGGGGGCCGGCTGGGCGCTCGGCGGCGGTATCGAGCATGCGATCACCGATCGCGTCAGCATAAAGGCCGAATATCTCTATATGGATTTCGGCTCGACGACGGCGCACAGCTCGGATGGCGATATCTACAAATTCGAGAACCAGCTACATACGGTGAAAATCGGCCTCAACTATCGGCTCGACTCTGAGCCCGAGCCGCTGAAATAGCGCTGCCGGGCGGCCGCCCGCTCGCGATCGATCGGCGGTTCTCGGTAGCCAACCCGATATCGGCCAGCTCGTCGAAGCCGCTTCCGACAAGGCCGCGCTCACCATGAGTGCGGCCCGTGCACATCGCAATCCGATTTTCCTTTCAATTCCGCCACGCCCGTCGGACGCATCCGGGGTTCGTGACAGGCTGCGCTTTTGCCTGTACCGATGCGCCTCGTGCATATTGCGGCCGACTGCGGAGATGAGTGATGACGGGCAGCGAAAACAACGGGATCCGGGATGCGAAACCGTGGGAGGCGACGAACAGCGGCGTCATCAGAGAGGCCATCGCGCCTGAAAAGCTTGGACGCGCGACGATCACGCCGAGCGGCGCCTTCGAGGCCGGCTCCTACGCCTCCTTCACCCTGACTTACACGGCCGGCGCTTACGGCATCGACGATTCCGGCGCGCTGCGGATCTGCTTCCGCTTCGCCTCCGATCAGAGCAACCCGCAATTCACCGACCCGAAAGCGCCGAACTACACGACGGTCGAAGCCTCGAACGGCGCCGTGCTCGACTATCGCTTCGATCCGAAAGCCAATGTCCGCCCCTGGGACCGCACGCTCTATATCAAGGTGGTCAAAGGCTATCTCAAACAGGGCGATCGCATCGTGGTGCGTTTCGGCGCCACCGAGGGCGGATCACCGGGCATGCGACTGCAGACCTTCTGCGAGGACAGCTTCGAGTTCCGCGTTCTGGTGGACCCTATCGCCACGTTCAATTTCCAGCCTCTCCCGGATCAGCCGAAAATCGCCATCGTGCCCGGTGCACCTGCGCGTTTCGTCGCCGTGCTGCCGACGCTCCGGCGCGTGGGCGAGGCGTTTTCGCTGATGCTGAAGGGAGAGGACCGCTGGGGCAATCCGTCCGACCGCTGCGAGGAGACCTTCACGCTGCGTGCGACCGGGCCGATCAGCGGACTGCCGGACAACGTGACGCTCCGCCCTGGCCGGCGCGCTTTCAACATCGACGGACTTGTCGCGGAGATGCCGGGCGATATCGCCATCGAACTGCTCGACGCGGAAGGTCGCATTGTCACCCAAACCAACGCCTTGCGCATCGCCGAAGACTCGCCTTTCCGCCACTATTGGGGCGATCTGCACGGCCAGTCCGAGGAGACCATCGGCACCGGCAGTGCGCACGACTATTTCGCCTTCGCGCGCGATCTGGCCTTCCTCGATGCCTGCGGCCATCAGGGCAACGACTTTCAGATCACCGGCGATTTCTGGGCCGAGCTGAACCGCCTCACCGCCGAATTCGACGAGCCCGGCCGCTTCGTCGCCCTGCCCGGCTATGAATGGTCGGGCAACACCGCTCTCGGCGGCGACCGCAATGTCTTTTTCCCCGAGGAATGCCGCACCATTCGCCGCTCCTCCCATGCGCTCATCGAGGATCATTCCGATCTCGACACCGACTGCCTGACGGCCGCGGCACTGTTCGAAGCCTTCGCCGCGAACGAGGAATGGGACGTCGTCTGTTTCGCCCATTGCGGTGGCCGCTATGCCGACATCAAGCTCGCCCATGACGGCCGCTTCGAGCGCTCGGTCGAGGTGCATTCCTCCTGGGGCACGTTCGAATGGCTGGTGCGCGACGCCTTCGAGAAGGGCTACCGCGTCGGCATCGTCGCCAATTCCGACGGCCATAAGGGTCGGCCCGGCGCAAGCTATCCGGGCGCCGGGAAGTTCGGCGCGATCGGTGGCCTCACCTGCTACCTCATGGATGAGTTGACCCGCCCCGCCCTGCTCGACTGCCTGCGCAAGCGCCGGCATTACGGCACCACCGGTGGGCCGACCGGGCGCATGGTCATCGATGTGCGCGCTCGCTTCGAGGGCGATGCGAGCCTCTATCACGATGACCCGGCTTTGGGTCCCGCCGAGGCCCGCACCGGCCGCGAGGCGCTAATGGGCGACATCGTGCATCTGCCGGAGGGTGTCCTGACGCTCGATGCCGAAATTCTGGCGAGCGCGCCGACCGAACGTGTCGACCTTTTCAACGGCCTGGATCTCATCCAGACCCTGCGTCCTTATGGCGAAAGCGATCTCGGCTCACGCATCCGGCTGATCTGGGAGGGTGCCGAATATCGCGGGCGCTTCCGCGAGGTGATCTGGGACGGCACCGCTGAATTCAGCGAAGCCCGGATTCGCTCCGCCACGCCGATCAACTTCTTCAATCCGGACAAGCGGCTCGAACAGGCGGGCGATCGCAGCCTGACATGGCAGGCCCTGACGACTGGGAATTTCAGCGGCTTCGATGTGCTGCTTAATGACGGCTGGAGCGGCGGGTTGAAAATTTCGACGCCACTCGTCACCTTCGATATTCCGCTCGCGGAGATCGGCCTCGAAGACCGCATCTTCGATGCGAGCGGCGAGTTGCCCCGACTGATCCGCGTCTATCGTCTGCCTGAGGCGAACGGCGCCCGCAAATTCCGCTTCACCCGCCCGATCGCCCTCAAGCCGGACGGCGACAATCCGCTCTATATCCGCGTGACGCTGGAAGACGGGACGCGCGCCTGGACCAGCCCAATCTATATCTATCGCTGACCGGATCGGTCACCTATAGGCTGCAGTCAGCCCCGCGGATTAAATACAGAACTTCAGCCCGACCTCGGCGCAGGCCGTCTGAATCAGATTCTGCGGGTGGATCTTGTGATCCAGGAGCGCCTGGGAATCGACGCCGAGCCCCGCAAAGGTCTTGCGCCATTCTGGAAGCTTGTTGTGATAGGCGAGCAGCAGGAGGCGGATGAAATTGCGGAAATGCTCGTCGGTGATGTCCTGTCGGCAGACCCCGTCCTTGATGCAGGCCGCGGCGGTGTCATAGAGATGGATCAGCGCCAGCGAGACGAGGTCGAGCTGTTCGCGCGTCAGCTCCTTGCTGCCGCCCTCGCTGCGCGACTGCGCGATCACATAATCCGGCAGCACCGCCGCGAGCTGGTCCGGCGGCAGCGATTTCAGACTCTCGTCCTGAAACAGCGAGAAATAGGCCTGTAGAAAGCCTTGGCGCGCATCATAGAAGCGCTCATTATTGTGGATGGCGATCAGCGACAGCGCCGCTTCGGTCTTATTCTGCTCGACGCTCTGGATATATTGCAGCAAAGCGATGACGGCGCTGACCGCCAGCACCATCTGCGCAAGCGTCGATCCGGCGCGCTCCAAAGAGTTCGTCATGGCTTTCTCCCCATCCCAATCTCAGCATTGCGGGCGCTTGCAGATCTTGATTGTACCCGAGCCGGAAAGCTGCCCCTCATAGAGCTTTTTCAGGCACTCCAAATCCTTCTTGGAGTAGACCACGACAAGCTGGCCGCTCTTGGCCCCGAGGGCCTTGAGATTGATCACGGCCGGACCGGCGCCGCCCGTAAAGCGGGCCGTGTCGCTGAAGGCCTGACGTAGAGCATCCTTGTCCACCTCCCAGGTCTCACCGCAGGATTGTCCGAAAGCGGCGGAGCTCAGGCCGGCAAGCATCGCCGAGACGATCAAAGATGTTCTGAACAACATGGTGGTGGTCTTTCGTCGAATAGAGGATCTATTGTCCACTGGCCTCGTCGTCATCAGCAGTGCCGCAGCGGGCGCCTTAAAGAATTACCAGAACCCTAGTCAACAGGACCGTGCCTGAACAACAGATTTATCGGCGCGCCTCGCGCGGAAATTCGCGTCTGTGGCTGAAAAGACGGCATCAACGCGCGGCCCTCTCCGCGCAGGATGACAAACCCGCCGCCTGCGCTTACCTTCCTGGCAATGCAGCTTATCGCTCCCACCGATCTGACCGCTTTCCGCAAGGTCGAAAGCTGGATCTTCGATCTCGATAACACGCTCTATCCCGCCGAATGCAATTTGTTCGCGCAGGTCGATCAGCGCATGGGCTCCTTCATCGCCGAGCTTTTAGGCGTCAGCTTCGAGGAGGCCAAGCGCGTGCAGAAGGAGTATTACTATCGCTACGGCACCACGCTGGCCGGGCTGATGGCCGAGCACAAGCTGCCGCCGGAGCGCTTTCTCGATTACGTGCACGATATCGACCTGGCGCCGGTCTGCGAGGCACCCGCGCTCGGTGCGGCGATCGGGCGGCTGCCGGGGCGCAAATACATCTTCACCAACGGCTCGCGCCGCCATGCCGAGCGGGTGGCGGGCAAGCTCGGCGTGCTGCATCTCTTCGACGAGGTGTTCGACATCGTGGCGGGCGAATATATCCCGAAGCCCTCGCCCGAAGCATATGACCGGTTTCTCAAGGCGCACGGCGTCACGCCCGCAACAGGCGCCATGTTCGAGGATATTCCGCATAATCTCGAAGCGGCGCACGCCCTCGGTATGACCACCGTGCTGGTGCGCTCCGGCTATATCGACCATCCCTCGCAGAAGGGCATCACCGAGTGGCGCGTCCTGCCCCCGCATGTTCACCATATGACCGCCGATCTGACCGCATTTCTGGAGGACACACTCCGCGCGATCACGCCGGAGCCGGAGGGCGCGACGTGAGCCCAAGCACCTTCGTCGCCCCGGCCGTCAGAGCCTATCCGCCTTTCAACGCGCCGCGGCGGTCGCCGCAAGGGGATTGGATCCCGGACTGGCCTGGCGGCCATCCGGGACGACGCCGGTGGCAGGCAGGCGGCGAGAGGCCAACCGTGTTGACAAGCGCTGCCCGATCACCCCACGAAAGATTGGATCAGGATTTCAGGGAAACGCCATGCTCGACCAGCTCAAACCCGCCATCGAGGCCGCTTTCGACGCGCGCGATACGATCAACAGCGGCACGCAAGGCGAGGTGCGCGATGCCGTGGAGCAGGCGCTCGATCTGCTCGATCGCGGCGAGGCGCGCGTCGCCGAGAAGAAGGACGGCGCCTGGGTGGTCAATGAATGGCTGAAAAAGGCCGTGCTGCTCTCCTTCCGCCTCAACGACATGACGCCGATTGCCGGAGGGCCGGGAGGCGCGACCTGGTGGGACAAGGTGCCGTCGAAATTCGAAGGCTGGGGCGACAATCAATGGCGCGCCGCAGGCTTCCGCGCCGTGCCGAACTGCATTGTGCGCCGCTCTGCCTATATCGCGCCGGGCGTGGTGCTGATGCCGAGCTTCGTCAATCTGGGCGCCTATGTCGACAGCGGAACCATGGTCGACACCTGGGCGACGGTCGGCTCCTGCGCGCAGATCGGCAAGAACGTGCACATTTCCGGCGGCGCTGGGATCGGCGGCGTGCTGGAGCCGCTGCAGGCGGGGCCGGTGATCATCGAGGATAATTGCTTCATCGGCGCGCGCTCGGAAGTCGCCGAGGGCGTCATCGTCGGCGAGGGCTCGGTGCTGTCGATGGGCGTCTATCTCGGCCAGTCCACGAAGATCATCGACCGCACCACCGGCGAGGTGCTGCAAGGCCGCGTGCCGCCCTATTCGGTCGTCGTCTCAGGCACGCTGCCGGGCAAGCCGCTGCCGTCCGGCGAGCCGGGCCCGTCGCTTTATTGCGCCGTCATCGTCAAGCGCGTCGACGAACGCACACGGGCGAAGACATCCATCAATGAGCTGCTGAGGGATTAGAGCGATATCGGACCGCCGGGGCTGCGTCCCGTTTGGATGATAAGCTCGTCGATCATCCCAACGTCGCCCCGGCCGAAGTGCCGGGGCCCGTTGGCTTCACAACATGCGGATAGGTGGATTGGGTCCCGGCCCGGCCTTCGGCCATCCGGGACGACACCCCGCGTAGATTTTCCGGAGGTCTACTGGAGGGAGGCTTCAGCCCGGACAGCGGAAGCGCGCCGGTAGGGCGCAATTCGCGAAGGCTGCCTCCGGCTTGGCGGTCATCAGCTCGAGCCGCAAATTCTTGCCGCCATTCATGTTGAAGCCGTCGATGCAAGCGACGGGACGCGGCGGGGGATCGACGAGCGGCAGCTTCTCGCCCGCGGATCGCAGCATCAGGGCGAGATCGGCCTTGCCCTGGCTCAGCGCGCGGTTGGCGTCTTCAGCGCTCATCAGCTCGGTCGCTGTGCCGAGGCGGAAGACCGCGCTCGGCTCGCGGTAGCGGGTGAGGATGACCGGCCCCGGCGCGCAGGGGCGCAGCGCGGCAACGGCCTGCGCGGTCTGGCGGCTGATCCATAAGGGATCCATCCCGGGCAGCACGAAGCGGAAGGCCGCGGTGTAGAGCAGTATGGCGGTCAGCAGGGCCAAAGGGATGGCCGCGCGGAAATAGCCGCTCCAGGCGGCGCGCGCCGTCACGAAGGCGAGCAGGCCAACGCCGATCAGCAACGGCGGCGTCCACCAGGATGGCGCGATCCAGAAATAAACATGCAGGAAGACCAAGAACGCGATCTGGAGCGCCGCAATCAACAGCCACAGCGCCGCGCCCTGCTTATATGTGCGCAGCCGCAGCGCGCCCGCCATGGTGGCGTCGCGCAGCACCCAGGCCGCCGCCATCGCGATCGCCGGATAGACCGGCATGGCGTAATGGGGCAGCTTGGTCGGGATCGCCTCCAGCACCAGCCAGAACGGGATGATCCAGGAAAGCAGGAAAAGCGCGCGGCGGCTCACCCGATGCCGCCAGAGCCAGAGCGCGGCGCCGCCCGTCGCCACCAGCGCAGCCGGCCAGAAGGTCCACCAGAACAGGATGAAATAGAAGCCGGGCGGACCCCAGTGCCGCTCCTGGCCGCCGCCGAGCTTGGCCAGGAAGTCGTCGCCGAAGGCCAGGCGGAAGAATTGCCAGTCGGAAACGATGCCGATGGCGATGAACCAGGGCAGCGTGATCGCCAGCATCACCGGCACACCCCAGGCGGCATGAAGACTTCTGAGCCAGGCGCGCTTCCGGTCGAAGATCAGCAGCGGGATCGAGGTGAGCACGGCGAGCGCCGGTGCGACCGGCCCCTTGATCAGAATGCCGAGCCCCAGCGCGACCCAGAACACGGCGGCGATGGTGACCATCTGCCGGGGCTTGCGGCGGAAGAGATAGAGCCGGAAAAGCGCCCCCTGCGCCAGGACAATGGTGGCGAGCAGCGCCGCGTCGGATTTGGCGAGCCGAGCTTCGAGACTCAGCGTGAAGGCTCCGGCAAGCAGGAACGCCGAAAGCAGCGGCGTCTCGCGGCCGAAGATCGGCCGCGCCGCCCACCAGGTCAGCAGCACGGCGGCGATGATGCCGATGAGCGAAGGCACGCGGTAGGCCCAGATCTGTCCGCGATCGTTCGGCGAAAGGGTGGATACTGAGACGGATTGCAGCCAATAGATGCCGATCGGCTTCTTGTAGCGCGGCTCGTTCTGGAAGCGGATGTCGATGAAATTGCCCGTCTCCAGCATCTGCCGGGTGGCCTGGGCGAAGCGGGCCTCGTCGCGATCGGTGACCGGAAGCGATGCGATGCCGGGCAGGTAAAGCGCCAGGCAGAGGGCGATGAGACAGGCGGCGGCGAATGGGGGATGCGCCGCAAGCCAGCGCGAGGTCCGTTTCGCCATGAACTCGATCCGGGCGATTACCCCCAGCATGCTGCGTTCCTCCGCCAACCGATGGTCTTGTAGACCAAAAAGGTGGCGGCGCAAGCAGAGAGAGGCGCGCCCCATCGGGACACGCCTCTCTTTTGACTTTTGCGTTAATGGCGGTGCAGGCGCTCAGGCCTATTCCGCGGCGGCCTGCAGAACCGGTCCGGCGCTGCGGATCTCGGCGTCGACCTCGGCTTCGAACTTGCGGAAGTTCTCGGCAAACATGGCGACAAGCTTCCGCGCCTGCTTGTCAAAGGCCAGCTTATCAGACCAGGTCCGGCGCGGATCGAGCAGATGCGGCGGCACGCCCTCGATGTCGAGCAGCACCTCGAAGCCGAACAGCGGATCGCGGCGGAATGTCGCGTCCTTCAGCTTGCCCGAAAGCGCCGCATTGAGCAGCATGCGCGTGAATTTGAGCGGCATCCGCTGACCGACGCCATATCCGCCGCCCGTCCAGCCGGTGTTCATCAGCCAGCAGTCCGTACCATGCTCGGCGATCAGATCGCGCAGCAACTCGCCGTAGATGCTCGGATGGCGCGGCATGAAGGGCGCGCCGAAACAGGTGGAGAAGGTTGCCTGCACGCCGGAGACGCCTTTCTCGGTGCCGGCGACCTTCGCGGTGTAGCCGGAGAGGAAGTGATACATGGCCTGCGACGGCGACAGCCTGGCGATCGGGGGCAGAACGCCGAAGGCGTCGGCCGTCAGCATCACCACATTGCGCGGATGCTCCGCGTGGCCGGTCGCGCTGGCGTTGGAGACGCAGTCGAGAGGATAAGCGGCGCGGGTGTTTTCCGTCAGCGAGCCGTCGTCGAAATTGGGGTCGCGCGTGTCCGGATGCAGGATGACATTCTCCAGAACCGTGCCCCAGCTATTGGCGGCGGCGAAGATCTCCGGCTCGGCTTCCTTCGACAGCTTGATGGTTTTGGCATAGCAGCCGCCTTCGAAATTGAAGATGCCGTTCTCAGACCAGCCATGCTCGTCATCGCCAATCAGCGTGCGGGCCGGATCGGCCGAGAGCGTGGTCTTTCCGGTGCCGGACAGGCCGAAGAATATTGCGGCATTGCCGCCGCTGCGCTCCTCGCTGGCCGAGCAGTGCATCGGCATCACGCCCATCTCGGGCAGCACGTAATTCAGATAGGTGAAGACCGACTTCTTGGTCTCGCCGGCATAGGAGGTACCGCCGATCAGCACCAGCTTTCTGGCGAAGTTGCAGGCGATCACCGTCTCGGAGCGGCAACCGTGGCGCACAGGGTCGGCGCGGAAGCTCGGCAGGTTGATCACCGTAAATTGCGGCTCGAAGCCCTGTCTTTCAGCCTTCGGCGGCACGATCAGCAGGTGGCGGATGAACAGCGCGTGCCAGGCGAGCTCGGTATAGATGCGCGCCCTGAGGCGGTATTGCGGATCGGCGCCGGCATAAAGGTCCTGAAGGAACAGTTCGTGGTCAGCAGCATGGGCGAGGAAGTCCTGGAGTAAGGTCTCGAAATGCTCGGGCGAGAGCGCATTATTATTGTCCCACCAGACGGCGTCCTCGGTCGTCGCGTCGCGTACAACGAACTTATCGGCGGCCGACCGGCCGGTATGCGCCCCCGTGCGCATGGCAAGCGCGCCGGTCGAGGCAACCTCCGCCTCGCCGCGGCGGATTGCGAGTTCGTAAAGCTCGGCTGCGGATGGATTCGGACGGACGGCTTTCAAACGGTCGGCAAGCAAAAGAGAGATTGGCGCGCTCCCGACGCCGCTGTTTCGTGTGCTCACTGCTGACTCCTCAGAATAACGCTTTGATACCAAGTCCTTCCGCGACAGGGGATCTTGGTGTGTTCTTAGTGCCAAGCTATTGAAAATAATAGGCGCGAAGACGTGGACGCACCTCTCTCCAATTTATATCCGGCCGCTCGACGAGGCTAGCTGTAATGCAAAATTGTCCTAGAGCAAATTTGTTCCACTCGGATTAGTTGACGCCGGGCTTCGGAACGGCCTGAGAAAGGGCGATCAACGCCCCGGCAATGCCGTCAGGCGAGGTCACGGGGCGCAGAAAGCTGAGCCGGCGCGTCTCGTCACCGCAGGCAAGATCACAGCCATCAGGGTCGCAGGCGGCGATCCGCCAGCCTTCGCCCTCCGGGGCGCCACCGCCCCCCGCAAGGCTGGCGATCAGTCCCGCCTCGGCGGCATTGAGGGCCTCAACCGCCGCGTCACTACGGCTGTTCCAATCCTGCGCGGTGCCCGGATCGACGAGAAGCTCGGCCGCCGGCAGGGTCGAAATCCGGCCGAAGCCGCCGATGAAATGCGCGCGCTCGACATTCAGCCGCCAGAAGGAAAAATCGGCAAAATCGGCGTAGAAAGCAGCCTCCGGATGTGTTGCCAGGAACCGGCTCCGCAGCCGCGGAGCGGACGTGAGCTCGGCCCGGCCCATGACGCTGACACGGCCGAGATTGAGCGGGTCGCCCGGCCCGGTCTCGGCCGCGAACAAGATAGAGGCCCGACTATCAGCCTCCAGATTGCGTGTGTGCCAGGCGAGCCGGGAGATCAGAAAGATGGGCGAGGCGTCGATATCGGTTGCAACGGTGAGTAGGGATGCGTAAGGGTGATTCGTACCGGCTTCCACCGTCGCCAGCGAACCCACCTTCCGTTGCCGGAGCAAAGCGCGAGCCGATGCCCTAATTACGCCTGATTCGCCGGAGCTATGCTGTGCCTTCATTTCAGGGGTTTGCAATCGTTTGCCTCTGAAGTTAGGATGCAATCTTTCTGAGGGGATGTGACCTTTTCGTCACAGATCAATCACAGTTTTCGCTCAGAACGTGAGTCTGTTGCCGCCGGGGGCTATGACACATATGCCAACAATCGCACTTGTCGACGACGACCGCAATATCGTCACATCGCTTCGAATGGTACTTGAAGCGGAAGGCTACAAGATCCAGGCCTTCACCGATGGCGCCTCGGCGCTCGACGGGCTGATGGGCGATCCACCGGATCTCGCCATTCTCGACATCAAGATGCCACGCATGGACGGCATGGAGCTGCTGCGCCGTCTGCGCCAGCGGACCGAGATGCCGGTGATCTTCCTGACCTCCAAGGAGGACGAGATCGACGAGCTGTTCGGTCTGAAAATGGGCGCGGACGACTTCATCCGGAAGCCGTTCTCGCAGCGCCTGCTCGTCGAGCGGGTGAAGGCGATCCTGCGCCGCTCGGCGCCGCGCGAGGCCAGCGCCGCCATCGAGGATCCGGCCAAGATCATCGAGCGCGGCAAGCTCAAGCTCGATCCGGAGCGTCATACCTGCGTCTGGGACGGCAAGCCCGTCACCCTCACCGTGACCGAATTCCTGATCCTGCAGGCGCTCGCGCAGCGCCCCGGCGTGGTCAAGAGCCGCGACGCGCTGATGGACGCCGCCTATGACGATCAGGTCTATGTCGATGACCGCACGATCGACAGCCACATCAAGCGGCTGCGCAAGAAATTCAAGCTGGTCGACAACAATTTCGATGTGATTGAAACGCTCTACGGTGTCGGCTATCGCTTCAAAGAATAGCGCCTGAGGGGAGGGGAAGATCACCATAGAAGCGGCCGGGCCGCTGCGCACGTCGACACTTGCAGGCATGAGCCGCCGCGGCTGGCGCAGGCTGATGAGGCTGTTTGCGCGCGCCGGCATCTACTACCGGTTCACCACCATTACCGGCCGCATCGTGGTGCTGAACATCCTCAGCCTGTTCGTGCTCGGCGCCGGCATGCTCTACCTGAGCGACTTCCGTGACCGGCTGATCGCGGCGCGCTCGAAGAGCTTGCAGATCGAAGCGGAAATCATCGCCAAGGCGCTGACCATCGAAGGCGCTCCGCGGGTCTCCGCCAGTGCGGACAGCATCGATGACGCCATCTTCGGGCAGCCTGCCGACAACTCCTTCACCATCAGCATCGAAAAATCCGCCGAGCTTCTTCGCAGCCTGATCCAGCCGACCCAGACGCACGCCTATATCTACAATGCCGACGGCACCTGGCTGGTCGACAGCAACCGCATCTATAAGGGCGGCAAGCTGACCCAGTATCAGAATCCGACGAAGCGGGCCGACGAGGTCGGCGAGGGCTATAAGCTATGGCTGAGTTTCGAGCGCCTTCTGCGTTCGGAGAGCCTGCCGAAGATGAACAATGTCAGCGTGCAGAACGGCAAGAATTTCGCCGAGGTCAAGGCCGCGCTCGAGCAAGGCAGCCCGACCCAGATCGTACGTGAAAACGAGCTTGGCGAGACCATTCTCAATTTCGCCGTTCCCATAGAGAAGGGCGGCAAGGTGTTGGGCGCCCTGCTTCTGACCACCGCGGACGGCGAGATCGACGCGCTGTTGGCCGAGGAGCGGCTTTCGGTGGTCCGGATCTGGCTGCTGATCATGGCCGTGACGATCATCGTCTCATTCGTGCTCGCCGGCACGATCGCGGGACCGATGCACCGGCTTGCCCAGGCCGCCGTGCGGGTGCGCAAGAACATCAAGGCCCGCACCGACATTCCCGATTTCTCGCATCGGTCCGACGAGGTCGGTCATCTCGCCCATGCGCTGCGAGAGATGACGGCGGCGCTCTATGCGCGTCTCGACGCCATCGAGAGCTTCGCTGCGGATGTCGCGCATGAGCTGAAGAACCCGATCACCTCGCTGCAGAGCGCGATCGACACCTTTCCGCTCGTCAAGAAGGACGAGGACCGCGACCGGCTGATGAAGATCGTCCGTCACGACGCGCAGCGGCTGAACCGGCTGATCACCGACATATCGGACGCCTCGCGGCTCGATTCCGAGCTTGCCCGCGAGAGCCGGCGTTCGGTCAATCTGGCCAAGCTCCTGACCGCGCTCTGCGAGGCTCAGAACGACATTCACCGCGACTGTCCGGTGAAGATCGACCTGCAGATCAAAGGCGTGGCGCGCGCGATCGCCATGGGCGCCAAGAGCCCGTTCACCGTCTCCGGCCACGAGCGCCGCCTGAGCCAGGTGATCAACAATCTGCTCGACAATGCCATCTCCTTCTCGCCCAAGGACGGCAAGATCCGCATCATCTGCAGCATCATCCGCAAGACCAGCGAGATCGAGGTCGCCGTCGAGGACGACGGGCCGGGCATTCTGCAGGAGAACCTGGAGAGGATCTTCGAACGCTTCTATACCGACCGGCCCGAGCAGGAGGAATTCGGCAACAATTCCGGCCTCGGCCTCAATATTTCGCGCCAGATCATCGGCGCTCACAACGGCGGCATCTGGGCCGAAAACCGGATGGCGCCTCCAGTGACAACCAAGTCCGGCGAGCATACGCCTCAGCGCATTCTGGGAGCGCGTTTCGTCATTCGCCTGCCGGCGATCGCGATCTGACGTGAGCGGGACCTTCGAGCTCAGCTACGGCACCTGCATCGCGCTCGCCGACAAGGCGGCGATCCTGCAAGGGCCACCCGGAAGCGGCAAATCCGATCTGGCGCTTCGCTTCATCTTCGGCACCCCAGAAGCGCTCAAGCCGGCGCTGATTTCCGACGATCAGGTCAGGCTGACGGTGGCTAGCGGGCGGCTGATCGCCAGCCCGCCCGAGGCAATCGCCGGGCGCATCGAGGTTCGCGGGCTCGGCATTCTGGACGTGCCGTTCCGGGCTGAGGCCGAGGTCACGCT
Source organism: uncultured Alphaproteobacteria bacterium (assembly GCA_963798805.1). GTDB lineage: Bacteria > Pseudomonadota > Alphaproteobacteria > Rhizobiales > Rhodomicrobiaceae > CAVZCK01. The sequence goes on along the minus strand of CAWCVC010000002.1, from coordinate 431,781 downwards.
GATCGTCGAGCTGGCCGATGCGGAGGATGTGCCGCGCCTGCCGCGGTCCCCGTTACCGCGCCGCGAGCTTTGCGGAATAGCGCTTCCGGCGCTCGTTCTCGCACCGTTCGAAGCTTCGGCGCCGCTCAAACTGCGTCTCGCGCTTCAGGCGATCGGATCGTGAAAAACCTGCGAAAATTTACCCAAATGACGCGAATCCGTTTCTTATCCGCGAATGCTGTTCCAGAATAAGCCTTGAACCGGGAACGCGGCGCATAGACAATGATGAGGGCTTCGCGGGCCTGGCTGCAACGAAAGTCATGCGGCGGGTCGGCTGGATGGATTGAAGTATGATCGGTGTCGTGATTGTCACGCATGGAAACCTGGCCCGGGAATTCAGAGCCGCGCTTGAGCATATCGTCGGTCCGCAGCAACAGATCGAAACCATCTGCATCCAGCCCGACGACGATATGGAAGAGCGGCGCAGCGCCATCCTCAAGGCGGTCAGCAAGGTCAATAGCGGCGACGGCTGCGTCGTCCTCACCGATATGTTCGGCGGCACGCCGTCCAATCTCGCCATTTCGGTCATGGACGAGTCCAATGTCGAGGTGATCGCCGGGATCAACCTGCCCATGCTGGTCAAGCTGGCGCGCGTGCGAGAGGAGGTCCCTCTCCCCGAAGCGATCAAGCAGGCCCAGGAAGCCGGCCGCAAATATATTCACGTGGCCAGCCAGGTTCTGACCAGCCGCTGACGATTTTTTGAGGATAAATCCTTGGCTTGTCTTGGCTTTACGCCGTTACCCGCATAAGTGCTCCCTGGTCTTTGCGTTTCATTCAGCTTCCGATCCTTAAACTCCTGTTGCATAATCCCTTCCCACCAACGGCCACCGCCACCTGTCGGGTTGCCAATGAACAGCATGTCCGCTTCCGGCGTCTATCAGTGTCTCGCCGAAGTCACGATCACGAATAAGAAGGGACTTCACGCCCGCGCCTCGGCGGCGTTCGTGAAGTGCGTCGAGAAGTTCGATGCCGAGGTTGCCGTGACCAAGGACGGCCAGCAGGTCGGTGGCGGCTCGATCATGGGGCTGATGATGCTTCAGGCGGGGCAAGGGTCGATCATCCTCATCGAGACGGAAGGCCCCGACGCGGAAGAGGCCCTCGACGCCCTGACGTCCCTCATCGAAAGCGGCTTCAACGAGAACGACTGATGGCTGCCGGCTTCACCTTCGCTATTTGCGGAAGGGGCGGAGGCATGATGCGCGCGCCGAGATGAGCGCAGCGGCGCCAGGACGCGCCGTCGTCGACGTCCGACAGCTGGGCCGCGAGGCCGACATTCCGTCCCGCGAGATTGGCGAGCGTATCGCCGAAGGTCTGCGGACCCGACCAGCGGACAGCGCGGAAGAGGCCATCGAGACGCGGCAAGGGCTTCAGCCCCACAAGCCAGAAACCGCCATCCTCCGCCGGACCGAGCACCGCATCGTTGCGGCGCAGGAGCCTGAAAGCGGCCGCGATATGGGTCGGCCGGACGCCTGGAATATCCGAGCCGATGAGCACGGCCGGCGCGGCCCCTTGCGAGCGTAGCAGCCGCTCCATCCGCTCGCCCAGATCGCCGGTCCCTTGCGCGACGCGCGCGACTTTGGCCGGCCAATAGCCCGCCGACGCCGCATGATCCGGCGAGACCGCAAGAACCGTCCGCCAGCGCGGATCGAAAGCCAGCCGCCGGATGAGATTCGCGGTCACGTTTCGATAAAAATGTGTGGCGGCAACCGCGCCGATCTCGCCGACGAGCCGCGTCTTCACCGCGCCCAGACGCGGCTCCTTGACCATGATGATCAGCGTGCCGGCAGGCGCGCCGCGTCTAGCCATAGATGCGCGACAGCAGCCGGGGCGGAACCCGCAGATAAAAGAGGCAGAGACACGTCAGATTGCGCAGCATCCGGCGGAGATAGCCTTCAGCGCGATAGCGGCGTGCGCTCGTGGTGGCGCTCGAGCGAAAGAAGAGGAGGCGCCGCCTGCCGAGCCGGCGGATCATGTCGACATCCTCCATTAGCGCCATCGGCTTGAAGCCGCCGACGCCCTCATAGAGCTGCCGCGAAATGAGGAGCCCCTGATCGCCGTAAGGCATCCGGAAGAACCGGCAGCGCAGCCAGACGACCGCCTTCAAATAGGTGGCCCAAAGCCCGCGATCGTCGAGCGCGAAGCGGAACACCCCGGCGCTGTCCGGCCGCGCGCCGCTATCCACCGCGCGGATCAGCTCGAAGGCTTCGCTCTCCCACCCGGCTTGCAGAACCGTGTCGGCATGGAGAAACAACAGCCAGCGTCCCTTTGCCTGACGCGCGCCTTCGGCAAGCTGCACTCCCCTGCCCCGCTCGGTGCGGATGAAATTCGCCCCGGCCTCGTCGGCGACCTTGGCCGTCGCGTCGGTCGAGCCGCCATCGACGATCACCACGTCGCGAACGAAACCGTCGACCGCGGCCGGAATCAGCGCCGTCAGCGTCCGGGCCAGGTCGATATCGGCATTGAGAGTGGGGATGACGACCGAGATCATGACCGGGATGATACCGGCTGGCGGATTTTGCACAAGCGCGCATTGGTGGCGGATTTGTTCTTTATTTGTTCTCGTCGTCGCCCTATGATGTGGCCATGGTCAGAAAACCGCCAGTCATGCCCCGCCCCGCCTCACCCGATCAGCCGCCGGTCGACCGGGAGCGCCGGCGCGGCCGCGGCTCGAAGTCGAATCTGACCGGCCGCTTCGACGCGCAGCTGCGCGAGGATGTCGACGACGGCTGGGAAGGCCTCGGCGACCTCACGCAGTTCAAGACCGAGGTCCGGCTCGAACAGGCGCGGCAGATCATCGCCACCAACGACTCGCCCGATATCGGCTTCGATCAGTCCGTCAATCCCTATCGCGGCTGCGAGCATGGCTGCATCTATTGCTATGCCCGGCCGACCCATTGCTATCTCGGCCTTTCCGCCGGGCTCGACTTTGAGAGCGTACTGATCGCCAAGACCAACACCGCTGAATGTCTTGAGAGGGAGATCGCCAATCCGCGCTATCAGGTGAAGACGCTGGCACTCGGCACCAATACCGACCCTTACCAGCCGATCGAGAAGACCTACGGCTTGACGCGCAAGATCCTCGAAATCATGGACCGCAACAGCCATCCGGTCGGCATCGTCACCAAATCGGCGCTCATTCTGCGTGATATCGACCTGCTCGCCTCGCTCGCCAAGCGCGGGCTGGTGAAGGTCTGCCTGTCCGTGACCTCGCTCGATCACCGGCTGGCGCGCAAGATGGAGCCGCGCGCCACGACGCCGGCCCGCCGCGTCGAGGCGATCGAGCGTCTGGCCGAGGCTGGCGTCCCTGTCGGCGTGATGGTTGCGCCGATCATCCCGGCCATCAATGACGGCGAGATCGAAGCCGTGCTGGAGCGCGGCGCCGCCGCCGGTGCGCGGGAGGCGGGCTATGTGCTGCTGCGCCTGCCGCTTGAGATCAGCGGCCTGTTTCAGGAATGGCTGCAGGAAGAATTCCCCGACCGCGCCAAGCGCGTGATGTCGCTGGTCCGTTCGACGCGGGGCGGCAAGGACTATGTCTCGCGCTGGCGGGAACGTCAGACCGGGACGGGGCCATATGCCGAACTCATCGCGCAACGTTTCCGCATCGCCACCCAGCGGCTGGGCCTCAACAGCAACCGCACGGTCTTGCGCTCCGACCTGTTCAAGCCACCGGCGGCCGTGAGTAAGCAGTTAGATCTGTTCAAATCATGAGAAAGGCGCTTGCGATCCTCTGCGCGCCATGCAGTCTGCTTTCCTATGCAGGCACGGAGGACCTTAAAGCCACTGACGTTCAGGGCCGAGCGGCTCTTCGCCGGCCGGGACACGAAGCTCGTTGCCGGGGTCGACGAGGCGGGTCGCGGCCCCTGGGCGGGGCCGGTCGTAGCGGCTGCGGTGATCTTCCGCGCGGGCAAGAAAGTGCCGAAGGGGCTGAACGATTCCAAGCTGCTGCCGCCGGAGCGCCGGGAGGAGCTGTTCGATGCGATCAGCGAGACAGCCTGGGTTGGCGTCGGCATCATGTCGGTCGAGGATATCGACCGGATCAACATCCTGCAGGCGACGCTGCGCGCTATGTGCGACGCGGTCGCCGCTTTGGCAGCCATCCCGGAAATAGTGCTGGTGGACGGCAATTGCTGCCCTTCCGTCCCACACCCCGCGCTGCCGGTCGTCGACGGCGACGCCAAATGCCCCTCGATCGCCGCGGCGTCGATCATTGCCAAGGTCGCGCGCGACCGTCTTATGGAAAAATTGTCAGAAGATTTCCCAGGCTATGGCTGGCATACCAACAAGGGCTACGGCACAGCCGAGCATGCCAAGGCGATCACCCGGCTCGGTGTCACGCCGCATCACCGGCGCTCTTTCGCTCCGGTGCAGATGGCGCTTGCCGGCGAGTTTATCGCCGGTGAAGCGACAGCTCAGCCTGTGGTCATAACCCTGTAATTGTCCAGGTCATTGTTTTATTCGACTGCCCCGGTAAGAAGGCCCCAACGATGAAATTAAGCGCCCCTTCATTCGGTATTTTTGCGGTTTCGACAGCCCTGATCGTGCTCATCATCCTATCGCGCTACTTCGCGGTCGACGTCCCGATTCTGACGCCGATCGTCGAAGGTCATCCCTTCGAAGTGACGCTCGTCGCCTGGGCTCTCCTCTTCGCAGGTGTCTCTTTTAATCTCTAGCGGAGCGCGCAATATTGGAACACAAAAGGCCGGAACTCTGCCTCCGGTCCGTTGTTTCCGCCGGGCGTCAGCCCTGGCGACCCCCCGTGTTCAAGGATATGCGCGTGCCAGTTAGGATTGACCCATTTCGCTCCATTGTCGGCTCTGTGACCATCTCCGCGTTTCTCTTGTCGTCCATGCCCGCATCCTTTGCGCAGGTTCAGGGGCAAATCGCCGTCACCATCGATGAATGCAACAATCTCGGCGATCCCGAGGTGCGCGCCCAGATCAAGAGCCTGACCGAAAACGCGCTGACGAAAGAGCTGGGCCAGATCGACTACACCGCGCTGGTCGACAAATATTGGCATGAGGCGAAGGTCAGCGAGCGGCTCGACAAGGAAATCGACGACGCCATCCGCGTCGAGCGCGCCAATACCAATGCCTTCGGCCGCGCCTATTCGACGGTCAGCCGGGAAACTGCCGAGAAAACCGCAACAGCCGTCGCCGAGCGTGCCTTCGGCTCGGATGGCTTCAAGGCTGCCCTGAACGATCTCGCCCAAGGCGTCGGCAAGGATTTCGGAACCCGCGTCGAGCACGCTGCCAGCAATGTTTCAGGCCCGATCATCGCGTGTGTAAAGACGGCGCTGCAGAGCCGCTATGGCGGCGCGGTTGCCGATGTCTTCACCAAGGAGACCGAGCGCAATCTCGACGTCACGCCCGAGATAGGCGCCGCCAAGATCAACACCAGCGACCTGCTGATTCAGAATGTCGGCACCATTTCCGGCATCGCGCTGATCGTGAGCCGGCGCATCGTCGCCCGCATCGTCGCCAGCATGGGCCGCCGGATCGCCGGTCTGGTCGCATCGCGGATCATTTCCACCTTTACCGGGCTGATCGGCCTCGCGCTCATCGCCCGTGACGTTTACGAAGCCACCGAAGGCGTCTTTCCGCTCATCGAGGAGCGGATGAAATCCGACGAAGCCAAGAACCTGATCAAGGAAGAGCTCACCAAATCGATCAAGGAGGATCTCACCAATCAGATCAACCCGATCGCCGATGAGACGACCGACCGCATCTACGCCTTCTGGCAGGACTTCAAGCAGAAATACAACGTGCTGCTCAGCCTCGCCGAGAAAAGCCCGGACTTCGCCGAGTTCCTGAAGACGCGCACCGTCGATCAGCTTGGCCGCCTCGGCCGCATCGTCAGCTTTCTCCTGAAGCAGGACGGAGAGGCTGGCGTCCTGCAGCGGACCCGCGACGGCACGCTGCGCAAGGCGCTCACCGATCTCGACGACGCCGGCGTCTCCCTGGCGATCGAGATCAAATCGCTCGACAAGGCGGTCGCCTGGGCGGAAATGGCCGGGCAGCGCCTGCCCAAGGCCATTGAATACGGCCTGCCGCAGCTCATTCCGCCGGACGCGATCACCTCGGCCCAGCTCTCGACGCTCTTGTCCTTCAACAGCCGCGCGCCGGCGCTTCGCATTGCCCGGCTCGACCGGGCCGCTCGCGACGCGCTGCTCGGCCTCTCCCCCAATACGCTGAAGGAGCTGGCCCGCCGGCTTTCCGAGAGGGAGCTTGCCGCCCTCGCCGCCTATCAGGAGCAGCTTGCCGCGCCGGCGGCCGGCCGGCTTCTGCGCCAGGTCGCGGCCGACCCGGGCGTGATGGGGCAGCTCGCGAGGCCCGGCATCGTGAACGCCATCACCAACAGCCGCGATCAGCTATCGGCGATCAACATGCTCCTGCGCGACAACACCACGCTCAACCTGTCCAATATCGGCAATGACTGGTCGCTGGTGCAGCAGGGCGAAGTAAATTACCAGGTGTTCCTGGAACGCTACTGGTTCGGCCTGATTGTAGCCGTTTTCCTTGTTCTTCTTGTGCTGCTGGCGCTCCGGCGCCTTCTGTTCGGACGCTCGCCGACCGTCATCATCAAGACTGCCGACGGCGGAGGGAAGAAATAGCCATGGCGCTGTACACGATGGATCACCCGCTCGACCGCAAAGTCAAGGAAGGGGAACTGATGTGGGTCGCAGCGGTTAACGCGGCCAACATCATCCGCGACATCCGCGAGATGATCACCAATGTCTTCGGCGGCAAGATGAGGCGCTATGAGCGCGTCATGGACATGACGCTGGAGCGCGCTTTGACGGAACTCGAAGCCAAGGCTAAAGAGAAAGGCTATGACGGCTGTCTGGCGGTCCGGATCAGCCACCCACGCATTGTCGACGGCGCATGCGAAATCTTCGTCTACGGGACGGCCTTCAATTTCGTCCCCGGCGATGGTGCTCAATAGGACATTGACTTCAGAGCGCTTAATGCCGTTCATTCACCGACTTAATTAAGGGAAGGGCCATGAGACTTGGCAACGACATCAGCGCGATCGTCGCGGGTGGTGCGAAAGGGCTCGGGGCGGCAGCCGCGGAAAAGCTCGCCCAGGCAGGATGCAAGGTCGCCATCCTTGACATGTTCCGGCAGGAGGGCGAGGCCCTCGCTGCGCGGATCGGCGCGATCTATCGGCATCTCGAGATTTCGAGTGAAATCACGGTCGACACCGCGCTCGACTTCGCCCGCGAGGAAAACGGCATCGAGCGCATCCTGGTCAATTGCGCCGGCATCGCCCTCGATCAGCCGGCGGTCTGGCGCGATTCCAACACCGGCAGGATCCTGACTCACGACGTGCCGAGCTTTGAGCGGCTGTTGCAGGTCAATCTGACCGGCACCTTCTACATGGCGACCAAGTCCGCCGCCGCGATGATGTCGCTGCCTCCGCTCGATGGCGGCATTCGCGGCATCATCATCAATTCCGCCTCGGTTGCGTCCGAAGACGGCAAGGAAGGCCAGACCGCCTATGCCGCCTCGGAAGGCGGCGTTCTGGCGCTGACACGGCCGCTGGCACGCGATCTCGTCAATGAGGGCATCCGCGTGGTCACCATCATGTCTGGCCGCTACGACACGGCCGATTTCGCCGAGCGCTCCGAGGACATGACGCAGAAAGTCAAGACCACCGAGCATGATCCGAGCGTTCTCGCCGACCCGAAGGAATTCTCCGAGACGGTCCTGAAGGTCATCGGCGACGACGAGATCAACGGGCAGTGGGTGCGCATGAAAAGCGCCAAGAACGCTTGAGGTTCGGCGCGCGGCCGCCGCGCCGCTGCCGGCTTACGCGATCGGCCCGCGAGCCAAACGGGACGGGCCAACCCTGGTCCACTCCCGCAATTTCCCGCTCTGGTTGCCGAAACATCACCCATCGACACGCAAAGGTCGCACTTCCAGGCTGGTCGCTACCGCGATTCCGCCTGCGCCATTCTGGCCCACGCACTCTGTCCGGCCAAAATCCGGGCAATCGCATATTTTCCATGCACTGCTTGACTTTACTTGCGAACGTTCGGACTGCTCCATGATGTAACTGGGGCCCGAAGCACTCCGGCGCGTTTACTTGGTGAGTAGTTCTAAGACTTCTTCCTATATTGGTCCCAATAGCCCTAAGGGTGCTTACCAATTGGGCATCGTTTTATCTTTTCCGGAACGGCAAGGCTGTGTTAGGCTGTTAGTAACCATGAAGTGTTATTCTATCGCAATGAGGGTGAAAGGGCCGTAGCAGCGACTTTTCACAAGGTACATCCATGGCGACAGTTACGGTCTTACACAATCCCGGCACGGCGGCAACGCTCGATGACTACACACCTGGCGCCTTCTTCTGTGAACTTCTTGGCAATCCCGATCATCCCAATCACGCGCTGACGAAGCTCTGGCACCGGCTCCAGCGGATGGAGCTTGCCGATCTCGCCGCGCGCGCCAAGGACGCCGAGCGCGAGCTGTTCATGCTCGGCATTACATTCACGGTCTATAGCGACCGCAACGCCATCGACCGCATTCTGCCATTCGACGTCATCCCGCGCGTGATCACCAGCGCCGACTGGAAGCTGCTCGATGCCGGCATCAAGCAGCGGGTCAAGGCGCTCAACCTGTTCATCTGGGACGTCTATCACGACCGCCACATCTTCAAGGACGGCACGCTGCCCGCCGATCTGGTCTTCGAAAATGTCAATTTCAAACCTGAGATGGTGGATTACGACCCGCCGGCCGGCACCTACATCCACATCTCCGGCACCGACATCATCCGCGACGAGACCGGCCGCTTCCTCGTGCTGGAGGACAACAGCCGCACGCCGTCCGGCGTCTCCTATGTGGTGGAGAACCGGCATCTGATGCAGCGCGCCTTCCCTGACCTGATGGAAGGCTTCGCCATCGAGTCGATCTCCGACTATGGCTACCGGCTCGCCAGCAAGCTCGCCGAGGTCGCCCCGCCCGTCCTCACCGAGGCGCAGATCGTGCTGCTCTCGCCGGGCGTGTTCAACTCCGCCTATTTCGAGCACATCTTCCTCGCCCGCGAGATGGGCGTGCCGCTGGTTGAGGGCCGCGACCTGTTCGTCGAGGACGACCGCGTCTTCATGAAGACCGTCTCCGGCCCGATGCCGGTGCATGTGATCTACCGGCGCCTCAATGACGATTTCATCGACCCGGAAGTTTTCAACAAGGACAGCCTGCTCGGCGTCCCCGGCCTGATGCGGGCTGTGCGCAAGGGAAATGTGACGCTTGCCAATGCCGTGGGTACGGGCGTTGCGGACGATAAGGCGGTCTATGCTTACGTGCCGCGCATCATCCGCTACTATCTCGACGAGGATCCGATTCTGCCGAACGTCGAAACCTATATCTGCCGCGAGCCGCGCGCCTTGAGCTATACGCTGGAAAATCTGGAGAAGCTGGTGGTGAAGCCGGTCGGCGAATCCGGCGGCTACGGCATCTGCGTCGGCCCGAAAGCGACGCGAGCGCAGATCGAGGAGTGCCGCGAACAGCTCAAGAAGAACCCGTCCAACTATATCGCTCAGCCGATGATCAGCCTGTCGGTCTGCCCGACGCTGGTCGGCGACGCCGTCGAGCCGCGCCATGTCGATCTCAGACCCTTCGCCGTGACGGGGAAGGACACCTGGGTGCTGCCCGGCGGCCTCACGCGCGTCGCGCTGCCGAAAGGCTCGATCGTGGTCAATTCCTCGCAGGGCGGCGGCACCAAGGACACCTGGGTGCTGAGGGGAGACCTCCGTTGACTGTCGCGACGCTGCTCTCCCGCCATGCCGAGGGCGCGTTCTGGCTCGCCCGCTATCTCGAGCGTGCTGAAAGCATGGCGCGGATTCTCGAGGCGCAGGCCGCCTTCCAGCGCGGGCGTCCGGACGAGGATAGCTGGTCCTGGATCGTCGCCCTTTATTCGGACCAGAAGAGCTTCTACGGGAAGTTCTCGGAGGCGAACGCGCAGAACCTGATCACCCACTACGTGACCTCGCTGGAAAACCCCAGCTCGATCCAGTCGAGCATCCGCGCCGCCCGCGAAAATGCGCGCGCTCTTCGTCCGCTGATCTCGACCGATATGTGGCTGCAGATCAACGACTTCTACACGCGCCTGCTCGCCCTCACCGAGGCCGATTTCTCTGAGACCCGCCTCACCCGCAGTTGCGACGCCATCAAGCGCGGCTGCTATGCCGAGATCGGCGTCGCCGAGAGCACGCTCTACCGCGACGAAAGCTGGCCGTTCTTCCGCCTCGGCTTGTTCATCGAGCGCGCCGATCAGACCAGCCGGCTGCTCGACGTCCAGTTCGCCCAGCGCGCCACCGGCATGATGAAGGACGTCAAGCCCGAGCAGCAGGCCGGCATGTGGAATGCGCTTCTGCGCTCGGCCTCGGCTTATCATTCCTACCGCCGCTGCCATCACAGCGGCTTCGAGCCCGGCGACGTCGTCAGCTTCTTGATCTTCGACACCCGTCTGCCGCGCTCGATCGCCTTCTGCGCCAGCGAGATCCAGCGGATGGTCGCCCAGCTTCGCGGCGAATTCCATCTGCGCAATGCCCAGCGCGCCTTCGAGCGGGTCGAGCGCTTCCAGAGCGATCTGCAGAAAGCGATGGTGAATGATGGCCTGCTGGAGCGGCTGCACGGCTTCAACGACTGGGTGCAAAGCGAGTTGATGGCTCTCACCTCGGAGCTGGCGACCGCGTTTTTCGGCCATCAGCCGGAGCCGGCGACGCCGGAACAAGGCCCCAATGCCGGAACCCCCGCCCGCGCCATGTCGCAATCGAGCAGCTCGGGCCAAACCCAGACCCAAACACAGGGTTAGCCGACTGCAGCGATCACCTAACGACCATCCCGGCCAACAAGTGACGAGCGGCAAGCGGCCGGCAAAGAGGGGCAAATGACACTGCACGTCGCGCTTACGCACAGGACGGAATATCACTATGACAGGCTGACCGTGCTCGGTCCGCAGATCATCCGCCTGCGCCCCGCCCCTCACTGCCGCACGCCGATCCTCAGCTATTCTCTGTCGCTGACGCCGAAGCAGCATTTCCTCAACTGGCAGCAGGACCCGTTCGGCAATTACCTCGCCCGCTTCGTCGCGCTGGAGAAGACCCGCGAATTCACCGTCACCGTTGACCTCGTCGCCGATATGGCGGTGATCAACCCGTTCGACTTCTTCGTCGACGACTATGCCAAGGTCTTTCCGTTCGCTTATGAGCCGGAGCTGAAAAAAGAGCTCGCGCCCTATCTGGAGCCCGTGCAGATCGGTCCGCGGTTCAAGGACTATTTCGCGGGGTTGGAAACCAAGGCCGATACGACGATCGATTTCCTCGTGCTGCTCAACCGGCAGGTCCAGCGCGACATCAAATATCTCATCCGCATGGAGCCGGGCGTGCAGACGCCGGACGAGACCATCGCGCGCCAAGCCGGCTCCTGCCGGGACAGCGGCTGGATGCTGGTGCAGATCCTGCGCTCATTCGGTCTCGCAGCACGTTTCGTCTCGGGCTATCTGATCCAGCTCATGCCGGATGTGAAACCCCTGGACGGCCCGGAGGGCCCCCCCGCCGATTTCACCGACCTGCACGCCTGGGCGGAAGTCTATCTCCCCGGTGCCGGCTGGATCGGCCTCGACCCGACATCCGGTCTGCTCGCCGGCGAAGGCCATATCCCGCTGGCGGCAACGCCGAGCCCGATCAGCGCCGCGCCGATCACCGGCGGGCACGAGGCAGCCGAGGTCGAATTTTCCTTCGATATGCAGGTGACCCGGATCGCCGAGTCTCCTCGCGTTACCAAGCCCTATACCGACGAGCAATGGGCAGCCATCACCGCGGCCGGCTATGAGGTCGATAAGCGGCTGAAGGATGGCGATGTGCGCCTGTCGATGGGCGGCGAGCCGACCTTCGTCTCGGTTGACGATATGGACGGCGCCGAATGGAACACGGCGGCGGTCGGCCCGAATAAGCGCCGCTACGCCGAGACCCTGGTCCGGCGTCTCCGCGACCGCTTCGCGCCCGGCGGCCTTTTGCATTACGGTCAAGGGAAGTGGTATCCGGGCGAGCAGCTTCCTCGCTGGGCCTTCGCGGTCTATTGGCGCGCCGACGGTGAGCCGCTCTGGCAGAACACCGAACTGATCGATGACGAGGTGACCGAGTCGCCGCCGACCATCGAGGACGCCTCGCGCTTCGCCAAGACCCTTTCCGCCAATCTCGGCCTGCCTAAAGACGCAGCGATCCCGGCCTATGAGGACCCGGCACATTTCCTGCTGATCGAGCAGAAGCTGCCGATCAATCTCGACACGAAGGATAACAAGCTGGACAACCCGGCGGAACGGGCGCGCGTGGTGCGCGTCTTCGAGCGCGGTCTCGCCGAGCCCGCCAGCTACGTGACGCCAATTCAGGTCTGGCATTCGCAGGAACGCGGCCGGCGCTGGGTCACCGAGCGCTGGGCCTTCCGGCGCAAGAGGCTGTTCCTGCTCCCGGGAGATTTGCCCGCCGGCTTCCGCCTGCCGATCGGCGGCCTGCCCTATATCGCGCCGATTAATTACCCGCACATCATCCCGTCCGATCCGATGGCGCAGCAGCGCGCCCCTCTGCCCCGTCGTGAAACGCTTTTGCAGAACCGCCGAGCGGTCACACTTGAGGTGCCCCCAGCCACGCCGGATGCGCCACAGGAAGTCGTCGGCTCCGTGCGGACCGCGCTGACAGTCGAGCCGCGCGACGGCCACCTGAATGTGTTCCTGCCGCCGGTCGTGGATGCAGAGGATTACGCCGCCCTCGTTGCCGCGGTCGAGGACACAGCGGCCGAAACCGGCCTGCGGGTTCACATCGAAGGCTACACCCCACCCCATGACAGCCGGATCAACGTCATCAAAGTGACGCCCGATCCCGGCGTGATCGAGGTCAACATTCATCCGGCGGGGAACTGGGACGAGGCTGTCCGCATCACCACGAAGCTTTACGAGGAGGCGCATCTCTGCCGCCTTGGCACCGAGAAATTCATGCTCGACGGCCGCCATTCCGGGACAGGCGGCGGCAACCATATCGTCCTCGGCGCCGTCACTCCCGCCGACAGCCCGTTTCTCCGCCGCCCCGACCTGCTCGGCAGCCTCATTACCTATTGGCAGCACCATCCGTCCCTCTCCTACCTGTTCTCGGGCCTGTTCATCGGCCCGACCAGCCAGGCCCCGCGCATCGACGAAGCCCGCCATGAGCAGCTCTATGAGATGGAGATCGCGCTTGCCCAGGTCCCCGACCCGACCGCCGGCCATATTCCGCCATGGCTCGTTGATCGGCTATTCCGCAATCTGCTCGTCGATGTGACCGGCAACACGCACCGGGCCGAGATCTGCATGGACAAGCTCTATTCGCCGGATGGACCGACCGGGCGGCTGGGTCTCGTCGAATTCCGCTCGTTCGAGATGCCGCCTCATGCGCGCATGAGCCTGGCGCAGCAGCTTCTGCTGCGCGCGCTCATCGCCCGCTTCTGGGAAAACCCCTACAAGGGCAGGCTGATACGCTGGGGCACCGAGCTGCACGACCGCTTCATGCTGCCGCATTTCGTCTGGCAGGATTTTCTCGGCATCATCGACGATCTGAGAGAGGCGGGCCTTCACGTCGCGGCGGAATGGTTCGCGCCGCATTTCGAATTCCGCTTTCCGCTCTATGGAACGCTGGAGAATGTCGGGCTGGAGCTCGAGCTGCGTCAGGCGCTGGAGCCCTGGCATGTGCTGGGCGAGGAAGGCGTCGTCGGAGGTACCGCGCGCTATGTGGATAGCTCGCTGGAGCGCGTCCAGATCCGCACCGCCCGCATGACCCAGGACCGCTACGTCATCACCTGCAACGGCCGCACCTTGCCGCTCGCCTCCACCGGCGTTCACGGCGAATTCGTCGCCGGTGTCCGCTTCCGCGCGTGGCAGCCGGCTTCGGCGCTTCACCCGACCATCCCCCCGCATACGCCGCTTGTCTTCGACATCGTCGACACCTGGACCGGCCGCGCCATCGGCGGCTGCCGCTACCACGTCGCCCATCCCGGCGGACGCGCCTTCGACACCTTCCCGGTGAATGCCTATGAGGCGGAAAGCCGGCGCCTGACGCGGTTCGAAACGCTCGGCCATACGCCTGGCAGCGTCAAGGTCGGCCCGGCGAAAATCAATCCCGAATATCCGTTCACCCTGGACCTGCGGCTTAGCGGCTGATCTTACGGCGCGGAGATGAAGTTGCCGGATATCAACAAGCAACCAGACACCATTCGGGCGGAAAGCGGGGGCGCTGGCGGAGCTATGGCCGCGGTGGTATGATTATGGCGTCGTTAGCGTGATGCTTTTTCGCATGATCTCGATCCGGTGTTTTGTTTTTAGTATCCTTGGTCCTCATGCCTTTCCGGACGAGCAACGCTAGGCGGCACACACACAAGGATCTCTCCACAAACTATGATGACCATGATCGAAGGGATCAGCACGCCTAGCGAAGATCCATTCGTCAGTTATGCTGCGGATGGCGCGCGTTTCGATGAAATGATCGACCGGCAGGGGCGCCTCAGACCCCATTGGATGCCTTTCGCACGCGAATTCGGCAGCTTCAGCCGCGCTGAGCAAATCGGACGATCCGAAAAGCTGCGCCGGCTGGTTCGCGAAAACGGCATTGCGCAGGATATTTTCGCCGAGGCACACAGCACGGATGAACGCTGGAAGATCGACCTGATCCCGCTCATCATCTCGCCCTCGGAGTGGCAGTCGCTGGAGCGCGCCATGGTGCAGCGCGCCCGGCTGTTCTCCGGCATTCTCAACGATCTTTACGGCGGCCAGGTCCTCCTGCGCGAGGGCCACATCCCGCCACAGCTCATTCTCGGCGATCCGGCTTTTCTGCGCGCGCTCAGCGGCACGGCCGAGGGACGGGGGCGCCTTGCCTACTACGCCGCCGACCTCACGCGCGACGCCGACGGCCGCTGGCGCGTTCTCGACAGCCACGCGGAAACCGTGGCCGGGGCGGGTTTCGCGCTCGCCAACCGCATCGTCCATTCTCACGTCACCAGCGATCTCTTCCGCGAGTCCAACGCGCTGCGCCTCGCCCCCTATTTCAACGCCATGCATGGCGAGCTGCTCGCCCGCGCCGGACGCAATGACGCCAGCATCGCGCTCTTGACGCCCGGCGCCTCGCATGAGGATTATTTCGGCCACGCCTATCTCGCCCGCTATTTCAGCCTGCTGCTGGTCGAGGGCGGCGACCTGCGCGTGGTCGGCAACCGCATCTATATGAAGACGCTGGAGGGTCTGCGCCCGATCGACCTGATCCTGCGCTGCGTCGCCGGGGCCATGGCCGATCCGCTCGAGCTCGATCCGGCCGGCTATCTCGGGCCGGTCGGTTTCGTCCAGGCGCTGAGGACCAATCCGGACCTCGCCACCAACGGGCTCGGCACCGCCCTCGCCGAGAACCGCGGCCTCGGTCCCTATCTGCCCGGGCTTTGCAGGGAGCTCTTGAGCGAGGAGCTGGCGGTTCCAGATCACGCCCGCTCGTGGCTTGGCGATGGAGCCGCACGTCAGCAGGCTTTCGCCAATCTCGACAAGCTGGCGATCAGGCCCGTGCAGGAAGGCACCGGACGCCCCGGCCGGCCGCAGCGTGTCATTCTGCCGGCGGAGCTGCCGCCGGCCGAGCTGAACCGGCTCAAGCGCGAGATCGAAATTCATGACCACCGCTATCTGGCCGAGGAGAAATCGAACTTCGCCAGCCTGCCGTCCTGGACACCCGAGGGCTTGAAGCCGCGCAGCTTCGCGCTGCGCCTCTACGCAACCCTTGTCGACGGCGAATATCAGGTGATGCCGGGCGGCGTCGCGATGGAACTCGATACCGCAAACGGTATCGCGGTCTACGATGGCCAAGGCCGCTCCCGGGATGTCTGGGTGCTCTCGGACGCCGATATTGCACCCTATGTCAGCCGGCTGCGCCTCAGCCTCGATGCGCCGAAGATCAGCCGGGGTGGCACCGGTTTGCGCAGCCGCATCGCCGACAATCTGTTCTGGCTCGGCCGCTATGCCGAGCGCGCCGACTGGATCATGCGCTTCCTGCGCGGTGCTCTGAGCCGGCTCGATCCGGACACTGCCGCGCTCCAGCATCGCGACATGCTCATCAAGGCGCTCGATCTGCTGCTCGCGAAGGATGAAGGCGTCGTCGCCCTGCCACGCCAGGATGGAGCCATCGAGCAGCGCGCTCGCGCGCTGATGTCCGGACGCGGCCGCCGCTACGGCCTTGTCGAGACGCTCGGCGACATCCACCGCGTCGCCGCCCTGATCCGCGACCGGCTGTCGGTCGAGCTGTGGCGCAACCTGCAAGCTTTCCAAACGTCGCCGGTCTGGTGCGGAGACACCGAGCCTCAAAGTCTGGCGGAGGCGCTCGACTATCTCGATCAGGGCATCACCACGCTCGCCGCCTTCAACGGCATGGCCGCCGAGAACATGACGCGCAACTATGGCTGGACCTTCCTCGAGATCGGCCGGCGCCTGGAGCGGGCGGCGAATCTCTCCGAGCTTTTGAACGCGCTGTTCCGGAACCGCCAGGACGACGCCGCCGAAGCCGCCGGCCTCACCTTCGCGCTCGAAGTCGCCGACAGCATCCTGACCTACCGCTCGCGCTATCTCTTCGCGCCCGCCCTGCCGCTCGTCCTCGATCTCCTGCTCGCCGACGAGACCAATCCGCGCAGCGTGGCCTTCCAACTCGCCGCGGTCTCCGAACATCTCGATGACCTGCCGCAGAGCCCGCAGGACGTGCCGCAGAGCGAGGAACGCAAGCTTATCCTTGATTTACTGACGCGAGTCAGGCTTGCAGATGTGCACGAACTGTCGAAAGCGGGCGCGAGTGATGGGCGAGAGGCATTCAAGGCGCTGTTTGCGCTACTGGCGAAGGAATTGCCGGAACTCTCCGAAGCCATTACCCGGCGCTATTTCAGCTTGACTGAAGACGAGATGAAGCGCGTTCAGCCGCGCCTCGGGTCACGGCCATGATATTCGAGGTCAGCCACAAGACTGTTTACCACTATACAGCTCCTGTTGCGCAGGCCCATCATCTGGTTCATCTCGCTCCCCGCCCCCATCAGCGCCAGCGCATCATCAGGCACACGCTCGTGGTCGATCCGGCGCCGGCATCGCGCAGCGATTTCGTCGATTATTTCGGCAACCCCGCCTCGACCGTCGCCATCGAAAGCAGCCATTCCGAGCTGCTCATCCATTCGCGCAGCCTGATCGAGGTTACGCCGCCCGGCCCGCTCGATCCGGCGGCTTCGGAGCCCTGGGACAAGGTCGCGGCTCAGCTCGCTCCGGCCGGCAAGCCCTATGACGTCGAGGTCATCCAATATCTGATGCCGTCCCAGTTCACCGAAGTAACCGAGGAGCTGATCGACTTCGCGCGGCCGGTCTTCGCACCTGGACGCCCCATCCTCGAATGCGCGCGGGAGCTGATGGGCCGCATCCACGCCGATTTCGTCTATGACGAGAAGGCGACCGACGTTGCGACGACCATCGACGACGTGCTCGAGATCCGGCGGGGCGTCTGCCAGGATTTCGCCCATCTGCTGATTGGCGCCATGCGCGCCTTCTGCCTGCCGGCCCGCTATGTCAGCGGCTATCTGCTCACGCGCCCGCCGGCAGGCAAGGAAAGGCTGATCGGCGCTGACGCGTCCCACGCCTGGGTCTCCATCTGGTCGCCCCGTGTCGGCTGGATCGATTTCGACCCGACCAACAACATCATCCCGAATGACGAGCACATCACCATCGCCTATGGCCGCGACTTTCAGGATGTCAGCCCGGTGACCGGCGTCCTGCTCGGCGGCGGCGCGCATCAGGTCGAGGTCGCCGTCGATGTGGTCCCGGCGCTGACCGCGGTGGCGAATTAGCCCCTCCGCCTGCAATGTTCGCTCAGGCTTCGAAGCGCTCGGTGAGCCAGCCGCAGAGCCGTTTGGCGGCTTCGGGCCATTGCGCTTCCAGCATGATCGCGTGGGCGCAATCGGGAATGATGACCGGCGCAACACCGTAATAGGCAGCTGTGAGATAGATATCGGTCTGCGGCACCAGATCGTCGCGCTCGCCTCCGATTACCAGCCGCGGCGGTGCCAGCCAGGGAAGCGGCGCGATCGGCGGCCAGCCCATCAGCTCGGCGCTCGCCTGCACGGCCGGCGGGCTGAGGCGGCGCAGCAGCTGTCTGCGGCTGTCCGGCGTAATCGGCTTGGAGATCAGGCCGCGCTCCAATATGCGCAGATCGACGTCGCTGATCCGGGCGTTGCGAGCCTTGTAGAGCTCTTCCCAGAGCGATGGATTGCGGCTGTACATGGACAGCGAGGCCCGCATCAGCCCATGCGGCGGCACCGACGCCATCAGCACCAGGCCCGCCGCCGGCCGGCCCTGGCGCAAATAATATTGCGCGACCCCGCCTCCCATCGAATGCCCGACGATGACGACAGGCCCGACGATTTCGCGGATCGCCCAGTCGAGATCGTCGCTGAAATCCCTGAGCCGCCAGGAGCCTATGGCCTCGCCGCCTCCGCTCCGACCGTGGCCGCGCATGCTGAGCGCAAAGGTGGCGAAACCTTCATCCGACAGATAGGGGAGGAAATTGTCCTCCCAGACCCAGGCGCCGAGACAGATGCCGTGCACGAGCAGAACGCTCACCCTTCGCGTCCGTCCCTTGGGAGGCGCGGATAACAGCTCAAGCTGCATCGATCAGCCCTGAAACAAGCTTGAAAAAAGCGCGAACTCCCGAAAACGGCCGCCGGTCTGATATTTAGCGGCTTCCGGCTCCGCTTTCGATGGGACCATCGTCGCATGAAAGGGTGAAGGCGGGCTGACCGCGCAGCTGGTGGGCGGACCAGTCAAAAGCCGTCGGATGAGGAAGGGGAAATCGTTACAACCAGCCGCGGCGCTTGAAAAAAAGATAGGGCAGGATACCGGCGGCAATCATCAGCACGAGCGAAAATGGATAGCCGATCCACCAGTCGAGCTCCGGCATGAATTTGAAGTTCATGCCGTAAATGCTGGCGACCAAGGTCGGCGGCAGGAAGACGACCGACATGACCGAGAAGATCTTGATCACGTCGGTCTGCTCGATATTAGACATGCCGAGCGTGGCGCTGAGCATGAAATTGATGTTGTTGGCGAGAAAGCTGGAATGGTCGCTGAGCGCCAGCACGTCGCGCGAGAGCGTCTTCAGTGAGCGGGCGAGCGTCTTGTTCGGCCTGACTTCGCTCGGACGGCTGAGAAAGGACAGCACGCGCCCGATGCTGACAAGGCTCTCGCGTGTGCGCGAGGTCAGGCCTTCGGCGTGGCCGATGCTGCGCAGCGCCTCCTGAAAATCGGTCTTCTGCCGCGAGAAGATCGTGCGGGACACCTGGTTCATGTCATGCTGGACGCGCTCCAGCACGTCGGCGATGCGGTCGATGACGGCGTCGAGCAGCCCGACCATGATGGTCTCGCCGGAAACCCCGGCGTCGGCCTGCCGCTGGCTTTGGCTGGCATAGGCGCGGAAAGGCAGCGGGTTGGCGTAGCGGATCGTCACCAGACGCTGGCCGATGAGCACGAAGGTGATCGGCTCGGTCTCCGGACTCTCGGCCTCGACCTGGGTCAAGACCGTGACCGTCATGAACAGGGCGCCGTTCTCCTGGTAGAGCCGGCTGGAAATCTCGATCTCGCGCATTTCCTCCCGCGTCGGCAGGTCAATGGCGAGCCCCTCCTCAGCGAGCGCCTCTTCCTCCTTCGTCGGCGCGAGCAGATCGATCCAGATCGCATCGGCCGGCAATGGCTGGTCCCTCTGAACCGCGACCGGCGACAAGCTTCCATTTTTGCGCACATAAGCCGTGATCATTGCTCTACCTCCTTGAGAGAGGCTGCAACCTCGGTTGCGGCGTCGTGGTTTGGCGGAGCCTTCTTACCGAAGGCGGGCTCAGAGTGACAGCGCCGTCTGATCACCATCTCCGGCGCTGCATTATGCTTCGGTGCTGTCCGCTTGCGGGTTCAAAATCAAGCGATTTTTTATTGCGGCGCGAAATGGCGCACGATTCGAGCAGCCCCTTTCATAATCCACTGCAAGGCGTTGACAAAGACGAAACGCTGCCCGAATGCAAAAAGTGCCAGCCCTCGGCGGGCCGGCACTGCGACAAAGCAGGTGATGGCGGAAGCGGCGATCAGGCCAGCGTCCCTCGCACCGGAGAACCCTTCTCGATCGCGAATTTGATCCCGTTCAGCAGCGCTTGCAGATCCGGACGGGAGGACGGCGCGTTGGAGATGTCGACGATCTGCACGTTCCCCGCCGGATTGACGACGAACAGCCCCGGCTCGGCGAATGGCCTGTCGGTCTCCTGCGGCGAGCGCGGCTCGGAAATATAGAGGCCGAGCGTGCGCATCTCGTCGACGGTCAACCCGAAGCCGACCGGAAAATCCCAGCCCTCGCTCTCGACATCCGCCGCCGCTTTCTCCACCGGGTCGGCGGAAATCGCCGCAACGGCAACCCCGGCCTCTTTGAAATCGCCGAGCATCCCGTTCAGCGTCTTGAGATAGCGCTTGCATAGCGGGCAATGCTTGCCGCGATAGACGACCAGCATCCGCCAGCCCTCATCGCCGACAATATCGATCTGGCCCCCCCGTACGGTCGGCCAGGTGAGGCTGGGAAAGGGCGTGGCCGGCGGAAATTTCGTTGTCGTTTCACTCATCGTCGATCCTCATTTTGCGCGGCCGCGCGCTCACCGGTTCACGACGCTTGCCGTCTGACCGAAAAGAATCCTTTTCTCCTCCTCGGTCCTGATGCCGCCGGCACTCGGGTTGATCTCCTTCGCCTTTGCATAAGCTCTCACGGTCGCCGGACGCTCCTTGATGACGTTGAACCAGCGCTTCAGGTTCGGGAAGTCGTCGAGATTCTGGCCCTGGCGCTCATAAGGGACGATCCAGGGATAGCTTGCCATGTCTGCGATGGAATAATCCCCGGCGACGAACTCCCGGTCGGCGAGGCGCTTGTTCAGCACCGCGTAGAGGCGGTTGGTCTCATTGACATAGCGGTCGATCGCATAGGGAAGCTTCTCAGGCGCATAGATCGCGAAATGATGGTTCTGGCCGGCCATCGGCCCGAGCCCGCCCATCTGCCAGAACAGCCATTGCACGACTTCGACGCGGCCGCGAATGTCGGCGGGAATGAATTCGCCGGTCTTCTCGGCGAGATAGAGCAGGATCGCACCGGATTCGAAGACCGAGATCGGCGCGCCGCCATCAGCCGGCTCATGATCGATGATGGCAGGAATGCGGTTGTTGGGGGAAATTGCCAGGAACTCCGGCTTGAACTGATCGCCCTTGCCGATATTGACGGGCACGATCTCGTAAGGCAGCCCGGTCTCTTCCAGAAACATCGTGATCTTATGGCCGTTGGGCGTCGTCCAATAGTGAAGTTCGATCATCTCGGATCCTCTTTCTCTGATGTTGATGGCATATTGAGCAGGGCGAGAACGGGCGCGACGGCTCCTTCCAGCAACTCGCGTTTCGGCTGCGTCCGCGCCAGGACACGCAGCCCGAGGATGACGGCAAGCAGGAGCCGGGCCGTCTCGGCGGCGTTCAGCGCCTTCGGGATCTCGCCCGCGGATTGGCCGGCGATCAGGCTGCGCTCGAAGAAGCCTTGGATTTCGCCGAGATAACGCCAGATGAGGGCGGCGAGTTCATGATCCTCCGGCGGCAGCTCCATGGCCGTATTGACCAGGAGGCAGCCCCGGCCGTCCGCCGCGGTGAGCGCGTGATCGATGGTCTCGGCGATGAAGGTCAGGATCGCCTGTTTCGGCGAGCAGTCGCGCTCCAGCCGCGCAATCCGCGCCCGGCTCCGCTGCTCGGCATAACGCTCGAGCGCCTGCATGAAGAGCGTCCGCTTGCAGCCATAGGCATTGTAAAGGCTCGGCCCGGCGATCCCCATCTCCTCGGCGAGGTCGCGGATGGAGGCCGATTTCAGGCCGTGCCGCCAGAAGCAGTCGACGGCGGCGTCGAGCACTTGGCTTTCATCGAAGGATTTCGGCCGCGCCATGATGGGTCTCTGTCGCCAGGATGGTGAGCGACAAGGATAGCGCGGATTTTTGATCAGTCGCTACAAAATGTCGTGAGCGGGCCCGCCTGCGGTCGGCGCATGCCGCCGGGGCGGGCCGAGGAGGCATCGGCCATTGCCGCGTCCGCAACCCGGCCTAGCCGCCATGCCGCTCGATGAATTTGGCGAAAGCAGCAAGCTGCTGCTTGAGGAAGCCCCGGGTCGGCTCGTCGGTGATCTGGCCGGTCTTCTCGTCGATGCGCTGCGCGCAATTGCCGATGAAGACCTCCGGCTTGTTGAGCGTCAGCGCATCGAGAAAGACCATTGCCCGGCGCAGATCGTATTGAACGCGCGCCCCGCCGAGCGGACCGGGCGAGGCCGATTGCAGGGCGACCGGCTTGCCAGCAAAAGGCTGGTTTTGCAGCCGCGAGACCCAGTCGATCGCGTTCTTGAGGCCGCCCGGAATACCGAAATTGTACTCCGGCGTGCAGAAGATCACGCCGTCGGCGGCGCGGATTGCCTCCGCGAGCGTCTGCACTGCCGCCGGGAAGCCGGACGAGTTCTGAATGTCGGCATTATAAAGCGGAAATCCGTCATAGGGCGGCGCTTCCCTGATCTTCATCCCCTCCGGGGCAAAGCCGGCAAGCGCGTTCATGACCATGCGGTTGAAAGACCCCTTGCGAAGGCTCCCGCAAATGCTGACGACGTTCAATTCGGGCATGTCCTGTCCTTTGTCTTAAATCGCGGCCGGATCCACCATGTTTTGCGCGAGCATGATGCCGCCGGGATTGTTGCGGGATTTCTGCCTGGCTTCAACGGGAGAAAAGGCTCCGCTAGTGGTTCGACTGAAACATTTGCATCCCCGTGCAGCACCCACATTTGCAAATGTTTCAGTCATAAGAACCAGTAGCCAAATATATGTGTCTAGTGGAGCGAATTTGACATTTGAGCGCCAGCCTGGCCGCCACCGGGACTTAAATGTCAAATTCGCTCCACTAGTTTTCGGTGCGCGGATCCGGCGCCACCGGGCCGGCACCGCCGTCACTCATTGCCGAAAATTTCCTGCTGCCGTCGGTCCAGTTCCTCGCGATAGCGGCGCAGCGCATAAGCCTCGGTGATATAGCCGCGAACATGCCGGGCCTCATCGACGACCACGAGAATCTCCGTCTCGCGCGCCTCGAACTCGGACAGCACATGATCGATCGTCATATTGCCCCCGATCGCCGCATCCTCATGCGCAATGTGGTCCCGGATCGTCCCCTCCGGGTCATCGGCAGCGTGCAAGCTGGCGACATCTGCGAGCCCCATGAATTCGCCGTCCTCATCGACGGCCGCCACGATCTTGACCGAGCCCAGCGGATGAAAGGCGCGCATTTCACGGATCTTGGCGCTGGCCGGGACGGTCTTGAGATCGCGGCGCATCAGCTTGGCTGCGGTCGTATCCCGCACCCAGCCGACATCGCCGCCGCCCAGGATCGCCTCGCCGCGCAGGTGGAAACGCCAGGTGGCGAAGGAATAGCCGAATACCGTGCGGACGGTCAAAGTGGCGGCGACGACGCCGATCAGGATCGGCCCGGCGATGGCGAGCTTGTCGCTAATCTCGATGACCAGCAGAGACATCGTCATCGGAGCGCCGACCACGGCGGCGCCGAAAGCCGCCATCCCGGCCAGGGTAAACAGCGAGATGTCGGAGCTGGACGCGAGCCCTTCGGCTATCGCCAACTGCGCCGCGCCGCCTCCGGCCAAGGCGCCCAGGAACAGGGAGGTGGAGAACAGCCCGCCGCGAAAGCCCGATCCGATCGAAACCGCCGAAGCCAGGATCTTGGCGCCAAGCACCAATAGGAGAAACTTCAGCGGCAAGGGCGATTCCAGCACCAGCTCGATGCCGCCATGTCCCGAGCCGAGAGCATGAGGTGTAAGCCAGCCGAGCCCCGCGAGGATCAGGCCGCCCGCGACCGGGCGCAATTCCCGGGGCACACGCAGATTTCTGGCGATCTGTTCGGTCGCGGTGGCTCCTTGCATCACGGCAACCGCAAGCAGACCGCAGACAACCCCGATCGCCACCATGAACAGGAACTGATGGTCGCCGGGAACATCAAGTGCGCCCAACTCGATACGGTAGCTCGGAGGCGTGATGCTTCGCGACACCAGCGTGCCCGCAACGCAGGCCACTGCCACCGGCGCCAGCGTGCCGACCGTGTAGCTGCCGATGATCAGCTCGAAGCCATAAGCGGCTCCGGCGAAAGGCGCGTTGAAGGCGCCCGCAATAGCGCTGGCGGCCCCCGCCCCGACAAGCATGCGCACCTCATGGCGGCGGTGCATCAGCCGGCCGAGCTTCGATCCGACCGCGCTGGCCATCTGCGTGTAGCCGCCCTCGAGGCCGAGCGAGGCGCCGAAGCCGCTGGAGACGATGGATTGCCCGGTGACGAACAGGCTGTCGGCGGTGGACATCCTGCCGCCGTGCAACGCATTGGCCTCGATGGGGTCGACGATCGTTCCGATGCGCTTTCGCCACAGCACGGTCGAGAGGCCGAGGATCAGGCCGCCAACCGTCAGCACCACGAGCAGGCGCCGCCAGTCGAGCGAGGCGACGGCGCTGAGGCGCATATCGCCTGGAAGGCCGAACAGAAACACATGCAGATAACTGGCCGCCCACAGCGTCGATGACGCCACACCGCCACCCGCAGCTCCTACCAAAGCGGCAGCGACAATCAGCGCAGCCGTGCTTTCGCGCAGTTTACGCCGGAACCATAGCCGCTCGCGCCGCACGAACAGTGCCAAGGCTGACATCACCGACCATTGCTGCGGTTTGGCATCCATCTGATTGCTATCGTTGGCTGAGCGGTCTTCGGATCGCGCCCGAGAGGGGACAAGCAGCGCCGATCCGCGCACTGCCGTCTCCCGATCGAGCGGACTCACGTCATTTAATATTTTTGGGACAAGATCGCTGGCCGAATGGGCTCAAAACTTCGTGCGGGGGACACAATGCCGCGGTACTATCCGGCGGGCAGGACGGATCGCTCCATCCGTGCTGAGGCATAGAAAGGGGCGACAGGAGCTGCCAGCCGCGTTATTCGGGCTGGAGAGCAGCATCGGCAAGAAATACGGAACCTATAGAACCGGCGGGAGGTTCTCCTAACGAAGACTCGGCAGCGAGAGACAGCGCTTTGGAAAACCTACTTCGCCTGCTGCCGACCAAAGGCTACAGCCGCGTCACAAGGTACGGCATCACCGCGGTCATTGTGCTTGTCTTCTTTTTGACTCGGATCGCGCTCCACTTTGTCGATAGCCCCTTTTTGCTGTTCATTCCCGCGGTTTTCCTTGCATCAGTCATTTTCGACAGAGGCTCGGGCTTCGTGGCGATGGGCTTGAGTGCGATCCTCTCGATTTATTTTCTCCCGCCCGAAGGGTCATTCACGGTTTCCTTGGACGAGCTGTCCTCCATCGCCGTGTTCGTTCTCATTTGCATAGGGATCGCCGTACTGAGCGAAGCGCTCTGTCAGGCACTGGACCAAGCTGTCGAAGCCGAACAGAAAAAGGATTTGCTGCTTCGCGAGCTTGCGCATCGCACGCAGAACAACCTGCAGGTCATAACATCGATTCTACTGCTGCAAGCCCGTGCGCAGACCGATCCCGCCGCCCGGCTCAGCTTCGACCAGGCGATTGCCCGTGTCCGCACTATCGCGAGCGCCTATGGCCAGCTTACATCGGAAGCGCACGGCGCCGTCGTCAATATGCGACAGTATCTGACCGACCTGTGCCGCACGCTGGGTGACAGCTTGCGAGGCATGCGTCCCGTCGCGGTCAGACCGGACATCGAAGATTTGTCGCTGCCGACGGCGAAGGCGATCACGGTAGGCCTGATCGCGAACGAGCTTGTCACCAATGCGTTCAAATATGCCTTCCCGGAAGGCAGCGCAGGAGCCATCGATGTCGTGCTGCGGCGAGCCGATGACAACGCCGCGGTGCTCGAGGTGCGCGACAACGGCGTCGGCTACACGCCGGATGCCCAGGAAGGTTCGGGGACACGCTTGGTGCGTTTGCTCGTCCAGCAGCTCGGCGGCACCTTCGTCCGTGAGGCGCTCAACCCCGGATGCCGGGCGCTATGCCGTTTCGAGATTGCGGATGTGTCCGCCGCAGGATCAGCTGAATGAATGGTACCGCCGCCCCGGCTCGAACGGGGGACCCCCAGATCCACAATCTGGTGCTCTAACCAACTGAGCTACGGCGGCTCATGGAACCTTGTGAAGGTCTGATGCGGAAATTAAGCCGATCCACCAAGTCTTGCAAGAAAAACAGGGCCAAGCGGCTCCGGTTCAAGGCGAAGCCGGGATATCGCACGCCGTTCTGAAGAGCGATCGGCGCAGGCCGCCGGACTGGTCGCGCTTCTCCTTACCCCACCGAGGCGATCGCGTCGTCGAGCGAGACTTCCATCAGCGCGAAGCGCGCATCGACCTCGCGCAGGTCGCGGGCGAGAAAAATCAGCCGCTCGGTGATCTTATCCGCGAGATGCTGCGCGATGGAGGGATCCTCCTCCATCACCGCGAACAAGTCCTCGCGGCTGACCGCCAGCGCGCGAACCCGCTGCTCGGCGACCACATCGAGCGTGTAGACCGTCTCGGTCAGCATCGCCATCTCGCCGACGAGCGCGCCTTTTCCCAGCGTCTCGGGCGCGAGCGGCGAACCCTCCGACGGCCGCGTTACGGCTCGCCCGCTGAGGATCAGATAGGCGGCCTCACCCGAGCCACCGCTCGCGACAATGGCCGAATCCGCCTCGAAGAAGGTTTTCTTGCCCTTGGACACGATCGCCGAAAGCTGCTCGAGGGCGAGGCCCTCAAAAAGAGGCACGCAGCCCAGAAGCTCGGCGTTTTTGTCGAGCGCCATGAATGCCCTGCGAATATTGCATTGAAACGCAATACACCCCTACTTCCCGACAGGAAGGGTGGCGTGAGTCGCGAGGGCTTGGCAAGGCGTTTTGGTCCCGGAGGGCGGCAGGGCGGCAGGCCGGCAGGCTAAGGCACCAGCTTGTAGCCGCCGGTTTCGGTGACCAGGATTTCGGCGTTGGAGGGGTCTTTTTCGATCTTCTGCCGCAGACGATAAATATGCGTCTCGAGCGTATGCGTCGTCACGCCGGCATTATAGCCCCACACCTCGTGCAGCAGCACATCGCGTGTGACGACCTTTTCGCCGGCGCGGTAGAGGAATTTCAGGATCGAGGTCTCTTTCTCGGTGAGCCTGATCTTGCTGCCCCGCTCGTCGATCAGCATTTTCGCCGCGGGCCTGAAGCTGTATGGGCCGATCGCGAAGACCGCGTCCTCGCTCTGCTCGTGCTGGCGAAGCTGGGCCCTGATCCGCGCCAGAAGCACCGCGAATTTGAAAGGCTTGGTGACATAGTCGTTGGCGCCGGATTCGAGCCCGAGAATGGTGTCGGCATCGGAATCTTGCGCCGTCAACATCACGATCGGCCCCTTAAAGCCGTTCTTGCGCAATAGCTTGCAGGCCTCGCGCCCATCGATGTCGGGCAGGCCGACATCGAGGAGAATGAGATCGATGGTATCCGCCTTGGCCTTTGCCATGCCCTCGGCGGCGGTACCGGCGGAAGCCGTCTCGAACTCCTCATGGAGCGCGATCTGATCGGTCAGGGATTCCCGGAGGTCCTCATCATCGTCAATGACAAGAATCTTACGCGAAGTGCTCATCCAAGGCTCCCCGATTCACGCAGTCTCATCACGGGATAGTCTGGCTTTTTCGAAAGCTTAGCAATAGCTTCCGGGAAGCGCCAAAAGTGTCAGCAAAGGTCTAGAGAGTGCCGCTCGTCATCGTCAGGGGATTATCGCGAGCGCGCCCGCAAGGCAAGCTTCATCTGGGATTTGTGCATTTTCCCTGCGCACTCGGACGCAGCGGGCGGGGTCCGAAGTCGGGCGAAGGCGACGGGGTGACGCCGTCCGGCCGCTGGCCGGTCCGGCAGGTGTTTTACCGTCCCGACCGTGAGCCGAGGCCGCAAACCGCCCTGCCTGTCTCGCCGCTCGCGCCCGATCTGGGCTGGTGCGACGCGCCGCGGGACGCCAATTACAACCGCCTCGTGCACCTCCCTTACGCCGCCAGCCACGAAAGGCTCTGGCGCGATGATCGGCTCTACGATCTCTTCGCCGTGCTCGGATTTAACGACTGCCCGCGGGCAAGCGGACGGGGCAGCGCGATTTTCCTTCACCTGGCCCGTTCCGATTATGGTCCGACCGAGGGCTGCGTGGCACTGTCGCGGACACATATGCTGAAAGTGCTCGCCGCCCTGCGGCCGGGCGACGGCATCCTCATCGAATAGAGAGACCTATTGCAGGCTGGTGCCGGAGCCGTCTTCCGGCGCGGCAAGCTCCATTTCGGCGAGCGCCATCAGCACTTCCGCGCGCTCTCTCAAATCCTGAGCTTCGAGCAAGGCCTGCTTCTCCTCCGGCCCGTAGGGGCTGATCATGGCCAGCGTGTTGACCAGAAGCTCGGCCGGCGAGCGCTCGATACTCTCCCAGTCGGCGCTCATCCCTCTTGCGGACAGATAGACCTTGAGGACGCGGAGCAAACGTTGCCAGTCGACCGCATCCTGGCCATGACCGCGGACGAAATCGTCGAGATAGGGCTGATAGGTGACGCGGCAGCTGCGAAACGGCTTTTGCGTGTTGAGTTCGTCGACGATGTCGAAGCGCGCAATGCCAATCAGCGTGATCAGCACGCGGCCGTCATCGGTTTCGCTGAATGCGGTGAGGCGGCCGACGCATCCGGTCTGGCGCAGCGGGGCGGTCTTGTCCTGGGGCGATTCCTGTTCGTCATCGCCGCCGCCGCGCGGCTGGATGATGCCGATCACGCGGTCACCGGCAAGAACTTCGTCGAGCATCTCCAGATAGCGCGGCTCGAAGATGTTGAGCGGCAGCGTCGACCGTGGCAGGAGAATGCACCCCTGCAACGGGAAAAGGGGGATCACATCGGGGAGGTCGCTGGGTTTGCGGTAACGGTCAGTGACGCTCAAAGCTCAGGCTCCCTCAGGCAAAAAGGAGCGCTGAAAGTCTCTGGCGGCCCTTGACCGACATTGGATCGGCCGGCCCCCACGCCTCGAAGAATTCCACGAGCTGCTTGCGCGCGGCGCCGTCGTTCCAGCCCCTGTCCCGCTTGATGATGTCGAGCAGCTGATCGGTGGCGCCGTCCCTGTCGCTCTTGGCGTTGAGGGCGAGCGCGAGATCGAATCGCGCTTGAAGATTGCCCGGGTTCTGCTCGATATCTCGCTTCAGTTTGTCGGTATCGGCATTCGCGCTCGCAGCGCCCTTGCGCGCAAGCTCGAGCGCGGCGCGGGCGCTGGTGATCGGGGCCGAGTTGGCTTTCGACGGCGGCGCGAGCGACAAGGTCTGCTCGGCCTGGGCAAGATCGCCGGTGGCGATATAGCAGCGGGCGAGCCCTGCGATCGCCTCGATGTTGCCGCTGTCGCGCTGCAAGGCCGAGGCAAAGCCGGAAGCCGCAGCATTGACATCGCCCGCTTCGAGCGCGGCGCGCGCCGCTTCCAGCTCCGAGCCGGCAAAGGCGTCCCCACCCGCCACGCGCTCGATGAAGCTGCGCAGCTGGCTCTCCGGGAGAGCGCCCATGAAGCCGTCGACGGGCTGACCGTTCTTGAAGGCGAAAACCGCCGGGATCGACTGCACCCCGAGCTGGGCGGCGATCTGCGGATGCTCGTCGATATTCATCTTGACGAGCCTTATGCTGCCGTTCGCCGCTTTGACGAGCTTTTCGAGCACAGGCGTCAGCTGGCGGCAAGGCCCGCACCAGGGCGCCCAGAAATCGACCAGAACCGGCACCTGGCGCGAGGCTTCAAGAACGTCCTGCCGGAATGCCTGAGTCGTCGTATCCCTGATCAGGTCTTTGGCCGGTGACGACGGCGTCTGATCCGGGTTACCGGAAAGATTAAGTACCATGTCTTCGCCTGATAAAATGGTCGGCTGTTGGAATCCACTAACAGTTTGCAGGTAACATGGCGCGCGGCGTCCGGTTTGCCAAGAGCTTTGCTGTTGGTGCTTATGGGTTTTCGCCGCTCCGCTCAATTGAGAGGCACGATCTTTGGCGTGTGCCCGCAGGCCTTAAGAAACCGCATCAGGTCATCGCGCGGTAGGCCGGTGGTCGCGGTGTTGACCAGCGGATGGAGGTTGATGCGGTCATAGCCCATCAGCTCTTCGTCCAGCACTACAGAAACCCGGTTTTCCTCATCATTGATAACGCCGAATGTCGACACGGAGCCGGGTGTCAGCCCGAGCACCTCGCCCAAAAGCTCGGCGTTGCCGAAGCTCAGCCGCCCGGAGCCCAGCTTGTGGTGCAACGTCTTCAGATCGACCGGCGTGTCCTCGAGAGCGGTGACAAGCCAGAGCGTGCCCTTCTTGCATTTGAGGAAGAGATTCTTGGTGTGCGCGCCGGGGATGTCGCCGCGCAGGGCGCGCGACTCTTCCACCGTATGGAGCGGCGGGTGCTCGACCGTGTCGGTCTCGATGCCGAGCTCCGCCAGATGCGCCAGCAGCGCGTCTTTGGTCCATGTCATGAGGCGTCTGCTTTGTTCCAGGAGAACACGGATGGGCGAGGCATAGCGAAACCGCCGCCGGCGCACAACCCGGCGCGGGCGCCACCCCTGCGAGTAGACCCGCTCTTCCCCGGTTTCGTCCGGCCGATAACACCGCTTGAAATGCGGCCCGGTTTACGCCATAAAACCAGTCTCACGGCCTAGCCGCATGTGGAGCGCGGGCGTAGCTCAGGGGTAGAGCATCACCTTGCCAAGGTGAGGGTCGCGCGTTCGAATCGCGTCGCCCGCTCCATGAAACTTCCCAAAATTTCCGTGGAAAATTTACCGGATTCCGCCGATAGGCGGCGCACGAAACGCTAATCGGCGTTAATCCACGCTTCAGCTGCCAAATCACAACATATGGTCACCACGCGTAACATGGTGCACCGCATGTTTGCGGTATGCACTGATGGAAACAGGTGTGTTATATCTGGCGGCCTGCATTAAGGACTCGTCATAATTCAATGCAAACTGTGTGAGGGGAATATCTCAATGAGACTGCTTCTTGCCTTCCTGGCTTTAGGTGTTTTGTCGACTTACGCAATGGCCGATCCTCGCGACCGCGACTATCGGCCCCGCGAAGTCCGCGATATTCAGGAGCGACTGATCGAGCTCGATTACGCCAAGCGCAGACATTTCGAAGTTGACGGCGTCTATGGCGGCCAGACACGCGATGCCATTCGCGATTTTCAGCGCGATCATGATCTACACCCGGCTGATGGCGAAGCCGGTCCGCTGACGCTCGAGGCTCTTTTCACCGACAGCTCCGCCCAGCCTCCGCAGCAACAGCAGCAGGCGGATGTGCACTGCAAGCATGAGGAGATTTCCTCGACGGGCGATGCTCGGCCGATCGAGGGTTGGGCTATGCGTCTCGCCAAAAAGAATTGGAAAGAAGAAGTGCGCGCCCGATTTGGCGAGGAATGGTCCGACTACGCCAACGCACGCGTGAGTTTGACAAAATGCTTCCAAGCCTCGGTCGGCGGCATTCCTTTGAAACGGTGCCGTATAACCGCAACGCCTTGCAACCAGGGCGGTTGAGCTCTCCGCCACTCAAAGCGCAGGCCATTGGATCAAAAACAGGGTGACCACTACCGACCATAAGAGCGGGTGGTCGCCCCTATCCTGAGAAACTGGTGCTGCAGCGCCTCTTTCCTTTACGCTGCGGACATAGTGTCCCGGCAGCTTTTCGAGGGAGGGGTCGCAGAAAGAGTTACGCATCCTCGATTTCGCACGCTGCGAGAGGACTTTCCGAAAAGCGGAAGGCCGGACGATCCGGCCTTCGCTCGTCAAATTCGCTAAGACACTCTGAAACTATTGCACGCGCGTCCAGGTCGGCCCCTTGCAGATCAGTCCGCCGAGGACGCAGCCTTGCAGCTTCAGGTGATTTTTGTCGATCACCGTCAGCGAGCCGCTGTAAACCTGCCCGTCCTGCGTGTTGTAAAGCTTGCCCGACCAGCTCTTCTCGCCGCTCTTTTTCGCGCCGCTCATCAAAGTGATGCCGACAACCGGCCGTTTGCGCAGCTTCGGGTTGGGATTATTGATGTCGGTCCTGGAGGGATCCTTCACCTTGACGATCGTGGCGCAGAGACCACCGCCGCATTTCGACACCCGAATGTGAGAGCCGGTATCGGGATCGACCCATGTGCCAAAGGCATCTTCCGCTGTCTGAGCCCAGCCCTGTGCCGCGGCGAACGCCAGAAGTCCCGCGCCGAGCAGCGCCGCTTTAACGAAACGCATGTTTCCCTTCCTCCCCTGTGACAGGCTTACGCCGATATTTCGACCCCGCCAGCCAACAGAGCCCAAGGCCGAAGGCGGCGGAATCTAACATCGGCTAACGTTAACGTAAAGCGACGCCCAGCGGGGATGGCGGGTATTTGGCGCGACCGCGGGTGCCCTGTCACCTTTCGGCAACCGGTCAGCCTTTTTGGCATGCGCGATCCACGGAAAAATCAGCCGGGTCAACAGAACGGCACGAATCGGCTAGTTCTTGGTTAAGAAGGATTTAACGGAACCGTTCCTGACGCCGGCTATCGATGAACAGCGCTGCTCCCTTACATCCCCTGCCGGAACCGAGTCCCGATCGGCTGATCGCGGTGGACGCGGGTTTGGCTATTCTGGCCTTGCTGGCGTGCAGCGGGCATGGCTCATCGGCGCGAGGCTCCATCGAGAAGACGCTCGCGCCGCTCTATCCGGACCGGGCCACGGTCGCCGAAGCCTTGGAGACTCATGCGGCACGGCGCCTTATCTCGCTTTCCAAAGCTGGCCGCTGCCGCCTCACCGAGGCCGGCCGCGCCGAGGCCGAGGCGCGGTTGGGCCGGCTTCTCGGCCTAGCCTGGCCGGCCGTATGCGCCCGCGTGCTGGCCTCCGTGGCCCTCGGCCTCGATCCGAAAAGCGAGGCCGTGCGCGACTATCTCGCACGCAAGGACAATCTCGAATGCGCGGCCCTCACCCGGCTTTTCGGCCTCGCGCCGGCCGGAGAGATGCCGCAGAGGTCGCAAACTAGGCTTGCGTTGTTGCGTGCCATCGTCACAGCTCGTCTGCCCGAGTGTGAACCCGCTCTCACGGAGATCACGATGCGCAATATTTCCCGCGACGCCACCGCCCGGGCCGTCATGCTCGGCGCGGCGGGTCGCAAACGCGGAACCCTTCGCGATGCCGAGACCATGCTCCTGCGCAAGGCGCTTGGTCTGCGCCCGGAAGCGAAGGGCGGCGTCGCCGAGGCGCTGATCCGCGCCAGCCGTGCCAAGGTGGCGCCGCGCGTCCAGCCGCAGCCCAAAGCTGAGATCAAGGTCGAAAAGCCCGACATCGCCAGCTTCGCCGCAAGCGTGCGCGATCTCGCCAAGACGCTGCGCACCGACCCGTTCGCCGGCCGCGTCGCCATCGCCCAGGTCTATGATGCGGGCATGATGCGCGGGCTCAATTTCGGCTCACTCGACGAGTTCAAGGCGCGGGTTGCAGAAGCCGGCCGCGCCGGGCTTCTCGATCTGGAGCGTTACGACATCGCCGGCCCGATGGACCATGCGCTGCGCGAGCGCTCGCGCGTCGCCTTTGGCAGGGACGAGCGGCATTTCATCGTCAACGAATGGATCTAGTCTGAAGGACTTGTGATGGACCCGCGCCTTGAGGCCTTCAAAAGCCCCGAGTTCTTTCGCGTTTTCGGCGCGGTGGCTTCGCTTGCCGGCGCGGCCGAGGAAGAGCTGCTGGACGTATCGGATATCGGCCCGACCGCCGACGAGGCGATCGCCAGCATCGTGCATCAGGCACGTAGCCAAAATCCGGACCCGGCCTCACGGCTGCTGCTGATCAAAGGCCAGACCGGCACCGGTAAGACACACACTCTGCTCACCGCCGTGCGCGGCCTGCATCGGCATGGCGACGTGTTCGCCGCCGTGCTGCCGATGGTCGAGTTCGTCTCCGAGGCCCAGTTCGACGCCTGGCTGACGCGCACGCTCGTCACCCGGATGAGCGAGCCTTATCTGGTGCCGCAGGGTGCGCCGGTGCCGATCGTGGCGCTCGGTCTGGCGCTGCTGGATCTGGTGCCGGGCCCGGTGGCGAAGCGGCTGAAGGAAGCCGTCAGCGACGGCGATGTCAGCGTCAGCGAGGTGGAGTTCCGCGGGCTGGTCAACGGCATCCGCAACCGGCTCGCCCGCGCCACGCGCATTCCGCCGGCCGGCGAGGGCACCATCGCGGCCATCCTCGGCATATTGTTCGGCGAGGACGAGGCACTCGACTATCTGCGCGGGCTTGCGGTGGAGACCACCATCGCCGGCATCCGCATCGGCAATCCCGACAGCGAGCAATGCGCCCGGCTTCGTCTCGAAGAGCTGGTCAAGATCATCGGCGCGCTCGGCGGCGCCGTCTTCATCGCCTTCGACCAGCTCGAGCAGAGCAAGCTGGAAGGCTGGGAAGCCCGCCTCACCCATGCGATCAGCCGCGGCGCGCTCGTCGCCGAGACCTTGCCGAATGTCGCGGTCGGCTTTGCCGTGCTGCCCTCGCTCTATCAGCATATTTCGCAAAGCATCGATGCCTCGATCCGCGACCGCATCGAACGGCTGGGCACGCAGCCGGTGGTGCTGAAGCCCTTGTCGCGGCCGGAGGTGGAAGCGCTGCTCAAGCGGCGGCTGGCTCTCTTATTCGAGATGGCCGGCGCGGAGATCGACGCCGGCGATCCGCTCTATCCATTCGAGGACTGGTTCGTCGATGAGCTGTCCGGCCAGACCTCGCGCTATGTGACGGAATATGTGCAGCAGTTTCAGCGGCTGCTCTTGGAGAAAGGCCGCATCCCGGCGATGGACGATTTTCCGATGCCGGAGGCCGCACCGAACGTCGTCACCACGGCGAACACCGCCTATCCGGGCGGCGGCGTCCCTGGGCAGAGCGGCGCGGCGGTCGACTATGATGCGCGCTGGGACCGCTTCTTCGCCCAGCACTCCTTCTTCGGCGTGCCGAGCGACAGCTCCAAGCAGGCCGATCTCATCGAATGGGCGGTCAAAGCCGCCATGCCCGAGATCGAGGGCATCACCGCGATCCGAACCAGGCGCGACTGCCGCGGCCGGGCGCAGACCTATATGATCGGCTTCGACCTGGAGACCAACGGCCAGGTGGTCGAGCGGCGCGAGGTGGCGCTGTGCAACGAGCCGAACCAGGGCTCGCAACTCGCCGACGAGATCCGCTCGGTGCTGACGAGCTGCCGCGAGGATGTCCGTCCGGTGCTGGTGCGCCCGCGCGGCGCGCGCTTCCCGAAAGGCGGGCGCACGGCCGGCCCCATGCTCGATGCGGCGATCGAGAACGGCGCCATCGTCATCCGGCATTTCGAGGGCACGAGTTGGGAGCGCATCCGGGCGCTGAAGGACTTCTTCAACCTGTTCAAGGACGAGCCCGGCTTCGTCGACTGGCAGCGCCGCGCCCGTCCCTTGACGCAGATCGCCTCGCTGTCCGAGGTGCTGCAATATCCCTATCGCGCGCCGGTCGAGGCGCTGCCTGAGCCCGACAGCAAGCGTGGCTCGGTCGAGCAGCTCAAGCCGCGCGTCGTCCGCAAGACGCCCTCCGGCGCCGCCGTGTTTCTCGGCCATGAGCCCGACGGTCAGCCGGTCCATTGGGCGCCGTTCGAGACCGATCCCAAGCTGCTCAATTTCGGCGTGCTGGTGACGGGCGACTCGGGCTCCGGCAAGACCCAGACCCTGCGCGTGATCATCGACGGCGTCACCACGATCGGCGCGCCGCTGTGCATTTTCGACTTCAAGAACGACTATGGCGACCGGCAGTTCACCGCCGAGCAGGGCCTGCGCGTCCATGATGTCCGCCGCCACGGCATCCCGTTCAATCCGCTGTTCCCGAGTGCGGCCGACGACGGCCAGGCGCAGCCGATCGAGCACATTTTCACCATCACCGGCGTGCTGAAGCGCGTCTTCGGGCTTGGCGACCGGCAGGCCGCGCTGCTCCGCGACGCGATGAAGGAGGCCTTCGAGAAATACGGCGTCGACCCGCAGAAATGGGTGCAGGCCGACACCATCCGCGCGCCGAGCTTCGACGATGTGATCGCCATCCTCGAAGAGCAGAAGGAGCAGCGCAACACGACCGCGATCAGCCTCCTGGACCGCGTCTCGCCGCTGTTCGAGCTCGGCCTGTTCCCGAAGACCCATGAGCTGGAAATGCCGTTCGAGACCATGCTCAATGAGCGGCTGGTGCTGTCGCTGTTCGAGCTGCCGACCGACGAGATCAAGGCCGCGCTCGCCGAGCTGATCATCATCCGGCTGCATGGCTATCTGGTGCGCGGCGCGCAGCCGCGGCGGCTCACGCGCCTCTTGGTCCTCGATGAAGCCTGGCGCGTCGCCTCGTCGAAGCATCTGGAGAACCTCGCCCGCGAGGGCCGCGCTTTCGGCATCGGCATCGCCATAGGCACGCAATTTCCCGGCGACCTGCCGGCCGATCTTGCCGGCTCGCTGGCGACGCGGATTTTCCTGAAGAACCAGCAGCCCGATCACAAGAAGGCGGTCATCCGCGCCGTCACCGGCTCGGCGAGCGGCGTTCAGGCGCAGGAGGTGCACGAATTCCTGGAGCGGCAGGAGATGTTCCAGGGTCTGATCCAGAACCAGCAATATGTGCCCTTCGCGGCGTTCAAGCTGGTGCCCTATTACGCCCGCGAGCATGACGAGGAGCCGGGCGGGACCGGGACGCTGGGGCGATGAGCGAAATCTTTATCATCGTCATAGTTATTTTTACACCGGGCATATTAGCAGCAGCCATATGTGATAAGATCACATTTCATTCTATATGGGATTCTTTTAAGTTTTGTTTGTATTCAAAATCAGTTAGCGAGTTCCAATGTCCAGTTTGCCGCATGGGATGATGTTGACTCATATTTTACTCTTAGGCAGCGTATCTTTTGTTTCTTTCGCTGATTTATTTGATTTTGGTTTCTCACTGATTAAACCTGACCCTCGCGGCGGCATCTGGAGGATCTTTGGGAATCGGCGCAGTCTTGGCTTTATGTCGGCAATCTCGTAAGGAGGAGTGAGGGATTTCCACTGCCCGCAGCAATTTTCCCCTATCGGTATTAGCTTCGATCGAGCAGTAAATAAAAGATGCTATTAAGAATACGTTCGGACGGTTAGTGTTGTAAAGGCTACGATCCAAAGTATGGTTGACTTTAGACAATACGAGACTATATTCATGACGTTTATGAATTTTTACTGAAGTTGTACTGAGTCTTCGCTAGGGGACTGCAGAAACAAAACAATTTGACATATCAGGGTCAGATTGAGCCATCCATTCTGAGAAGCCGACAACTTGCAAATGAAGTTGTTCTATGTAAAGTATCTGTTTATGATTACCAAAAATCGCAAGTATTACTGCGACGTACCGGATTTGGTCTACCTTGCCGGGGGCCCAGGAATGTTAACAATAGAGTGCATCCATTTAAACAACTTGGAGAAGATAAGATGAACGATAAAAAAGGGTCATTAGACCAGGTCGCGTGCAGAACGGCAACTTATAGAGCATAACCAACAACTGACGAATATCGGCCCAAAGCTCCGCCACCGGCACCCAAACCGGCTACTCCAAAGAAGTAAGCCGAGTAAGACATTTCGCCAAATCTTGGAACAGCTCGCGATTGGAAGACCGGCTATGATGCTATGGTTCCGGTCTTATTCTCCAGGCGGATAATCAAACAAGCATGAAGCCGGTCTTTGCAGTGCGGTTCGTTTGTGCGTTTGCTATTTATTGTCGAGTTCGTGATCGAACCGCGCCGTCCACGCTGGCGGCTCGGTTGCTTCGAGTGCCTTTACCCATTCATCCGGCAACTCGTGCGCATAATAAGCTCGGCGCGTGTCGAGCGCCTTGAGCCGCTTGAATTCCTCCGCCAAATCAGCACAAGGCTATCCTGGCCATGATTGGTGATCGTCACC
Source organism: uncultured Alphaproteobacteria bacterium (assembly GCA_963798805.1). Taxonomy (GTDB): domain Bacteria; phylum Pseudomonadota; class Alphaproteobacteria; order Rhizobiales; family Rhodomicrobiaceae; genus CAVZCK01. The sequence continues at coordinate 393,734 of CAWCVC010000002.1, read as the reverse complement.
GGCTCGCGCTGCGCGCGCCGCGAAAGCGCGCCGTAGTACTGAGCTAACGCGCGGGGTTGTCTTAGACTCTGTCTGATCCATCTTTCAAAGATATTCAGGAAATTCCAGTTTTTCAAGTTAATCGAATCCTTTGGGCCTTGATCCCGCGTCATCCCGGATGCAGCGCAGCGATTTATCGGTGCGCTGCAGATCCGGGATCGCGGTGTTGTGATCCCGTGTCTGCGATGCACCACTCGCGTGCTGCATCGCGCACGGGATGACGACCAAAGGAAGGAGCCCTAACCAAAATCCTGATCGACCCTCAGCGCACGTCCTTCCTGAACTTCCCCTCGACCTCTCGCCAGAACGCCTTTGCGGCCTTGAACTTTGCTTCCTTGCTTTGGCGGGTCGGCTTTGGTCGCCCCGGAAACGCCGCACGCGTTACCTGTCCCGGCCCCGAGCCGGGATCCGGGGTCTACTCTCCTCGCATCCTGCAAGGCATGAGTGGCAACGCCAATGGACCCCGGATCTGCGCTTCGCTTGTCCGGGGCGACGCGGAGGGAATTCAGACAGTCACAATCTGTTCACCAAGCCATCAAATCACGGTGGCGAACTTATCCCCGCTCCCCCCGCCGCCCCTATACTCGCGCCCGTCGCTTCTCCCGAAGAGGGACACCGGGCTCGAGACCGTCTCGTCACCGGAAGGAGAAGCGAGCGGCGCCTGGGAAGACCGGGTGGGACGGCCAAGTCGTGAGAAAGATGCGGCCGGCCACACGGCAGGAGTAACGATCCAAGACCCAGGGGCGCGGTACCGGCCCACCCGTTTGCTGGAATGCGCGGGTCAAAGGTGTCGCCGGCGCGAGAAGCGCGAGCCGAAAGTTGCTGCCCCGCACCCCGGTCTCTGCAGGACTCCGGTGCGCTGCCAGCCACATCGAGCTGGATGAAGGCGACGGCCAACATCTGACAGATCGATGCGTTTTTTGCGCATCGATTTTGCCGAACTTGGCGGAGCCTGCGTTCGGATCGATGCGACTGGTGGAAATGGAGCGGCTTTCACTTCAGGCTTCGCGCTCGGAAGAGACGCCAGGCGCACCATGCTGGGTAAGAGGCGGACCGCGGGCCATAATATCGCCGCGCGTGGGCAGCCGTCAGGCTGACACTAACCATACGGACCAGCCTTTCGGCTGCCCGCGCCGTCCCTCATGGGGCGGATGAGAGAGAGTGAGCCAGAAACTCGCGGGCACACCCGGCGAGGGTTTTGGTGTTGGAGATTTCGTCACCCCGAAGATGCCGCAGCCGTCATCCAAATCACATCCATAGGCGCCTCAACTCTTCAAAAGCTCTAAAGAGTTTACTGGCGCAAAGCAGAATTCTTGAGTCAGATCAATGCGCCTCGGCTCTCTCCATCCCATATCCCCTTTTCAACACCACAACAAACAGGCAGATCATGATCACCAAAGTGAGCGGCGATATTCTCTTGAGCGAGGCGCAGGCCATCGCCCACGGCGTTGCGCCGCATGACCATTTCAATCAGGGCCTCGCTCTGGCGCTACGGGAGCGCTTTCCGGCGATGGTTAAGGATTTCCGCCGCTACTGCCATCAGCAAAACCCTAGTGCGGGCCACGCCTGGCTCTGGGCGGGCCCGGAGAAGGTGGTCATCAATCTGATGACGCAGGAGCGCGCGCCGGACGAGAAGGCTCACCCCGGCAAGGCGACCGCACATAATGTTTCCCATGCGCTGAAAGAATTGCGCGGCATTGTCGAGAAGGAGGGCATCCAGTCGATTGCGCTGCCGCGACTGGCGAACGGTGTCGGCGGACTGGCGTGGGGCGAGGTCGAGCCGCTGATCGAGGAGCATCTCGGCGATATGAAAATTCCGGTGGTTGTCTACCAGACCTACGAAAAGAACAAAAAGGCCGCCGAAAAGCTGCCGAGTGCGGAAGAGGATTGAGCAGAAAGAGAGGCACTGTCATAGCCTCAGCCGTTTGCCGCCGCAGCGCAGCAGGCTGTCCGCGACGACAAGAGGCAAACCCGGCATCAGGTATCGGACTAGCGCCTCAGAACCACTCCGCCCTGGGCGCAATCGACGAAATTATTCCTGCTATCGAGACAGATCTGATCTTTCTTTTGCTGCGGTTTTTGCCGGGGACGGACTTGCTCGCGCGGGGCGCGTTCGACACTTTTCTGCCGGTGTATCTCCCGCTTTTGCACAGCCGGCTTGCTATTGGTGTCGCGGGCTTTGGCGACGCAGATGCCATTCTGCTCGACCGTGCCGGAACGGCATTCCAGCGGGCAGATCCGCCCGGTCTCCGCCAGAACCGCCTGCAGGTTCGCCTCGTCCGGGTCCGACGATGCGAGGCTGCGGCCGCGGTGCTCGGCGAAATTTTCCAGCGCCGCTTCCGATCCCTCGCCCCAAACGCCGTCGATCGCCCCATCATAGCAGCCGACCCGCTTCAGCTCCTTTTGCAGCCTTTCCGGCAGATCCGCCGCCGGCTGCTTCTGCGGCGGGGTGACGGCGGCCGTTCCCGGCTCCAGCGATGCGGTCTTCTTCTCCAGCTCGGCGATCCTGATGCGCGCCACTCCCGCAAACGTCCCCTCCGGGAAGTGGTCGAGATAGCTCTTCAGCATCTGGACATCGCTCGTATCCTTGACGCTGTCCCACAACTCCAGCTCCAGCCTCCCATCGCTGTTCTCCGAAGGGGCAACCGATCGGGGCGGAGTGGCTGCGGCGGTCTCCGGTGCCGGCGGAATGAAATAAAAGCGCCGCGACAAGGCCGAATGCTCCCAGGGGATCTGCCTGCCGTAAGTTGCCTTCATCACGTCATTGCGGACATTGATGAGGATGCTGGACAGGTCCTCCCCGCGCGTATCGATGAATTTCAAGAGAGCAGCCGTGAAGGGCGAATGCCCGCCCTCGCCGTCGAGCGCGACGCTGCCAGGCTGGGTGGAATAAGCGATCAGCGTGCCCGCGCCGGACTCCGACGGCGCCAAGCCGCTGCCGATCGCAACGGAGCGCGTGCCCATCACCCGCGCCAGATTGCGGGCGAGCGGATTGTTGCGGCAGGCGTCCATGATCAGAATATTCGTCGGCGTCAGGCGCTCCATGATCGCCTGGATCTGATCGAGGCGGACCATCTCGAATTCGAGCGCGGCCGGGCTTTTCAATTCGGCGTCCACCGGGAGCAGAAAATTGCGGTCGTTCACCTGCAATCCGTGGCCCGCATAATAGAAGAGCCCCGCTTCCGAGGTCTCCAGGGCGGTGGCGAAATTCTTGATGAGATCGTCCATCTCCGGCTTGGTGAGATCGACTCCCTCGAACACGCGAAAGCCGATCCGCCGCAAAGTCGCCGCCATTTCGATCGCGTCTTGTTTCGGGTTTTTGAGCGGTTCGGTGTGGCGGTAAGCGGAATTGCCGATGACCAGCGCAGTCCGCGTCGAGGCCGCGTCCGCGCCATGGGAAAGTGCGAAGATCCAAAACACCAAAAACATGACCACGGGAGACCGCGAAGTGGGCATCGCACACGCTCCTCGATGCAATATATAGCGAACTATACCGGTTTATGGCCCCCGTATAAAGTGGAAGCGCTCGGCTTTGCCACAACGTGACCATGCGTTGAACACAATGTGATCGGCACTTCGGCGGAGTAACCGGACTGTTACCGCAAAGCGCCAGCATCTTCCAAAACGTGGGAGAAAACAGTGCTGAACCGGGGCGGAACGCCCGATTTCAGGTAAAGTTGTCCCTGGGGACTAATGGGGGAGCTTTACCGTGCCCATAAACTTCGTAAAATATTTGATTTTACTTTCTGTTCTTCTGTTGCCCGCTTGCAGCAGCGTCCCTCATGTGGACGACACCGCCCAGCTCAACAAGGCGCTGGCCAGCTCGCAAGCGCGATTGAAGATCTATCGGCCCGGCGAGTACTCGGCGCCAATCGAGGCAGGTGCAAGGGTGAAGATCGACGGCCGCGAGGTCGCCAATCTCGACACAGGCGCGTCGACGATCCTCGACCTGCCGGCCGGCAAGCACCAGATCGTCGTGGATCACTGGAGTCATCCGAACGTCTACAAGCTCGACCTCGTTACCAAGCCCGGCCACCTGTACCGCCTCGAAATCACGCCGCGTGAGGAAGCCGCGGTCGCTGGGGCTCTGCTCGGTATGACAGGAGTGCTGATCGAGGCCGCCGCGAACGAGAATGGCGGAACGTTCCAGATCCGTCTGGTCGAGGACAAGCCATTGAGGGGATAGGCCGAGGCATCATCGCCTTTGCGCACCGCCGCGAGCGGCTTACACTTTAGCGCATGAGGCTGTTCTACGCCGACGCTTACGAGATTCCCTTACCGGACAGGCATCGCTTCCCGCGCCAGAAGAACCGGCTGACGCGGGAGGCGCTGTTGCGCGAGGGACTGGTCGGCGGAGAACAGCTTATCTTGTCGCCGCTCGCCGGGCGCGACGAGATCATCCGCGTCCACTCGCCGGATTACGTCGACGCCTTTTTCGACGGCACCGTGCCCCGCGAAATGCTGCGGCGCATCGGCATGCCCTGGAGCGAAGCTTATGTCACCCGCGTCCGTGCGGTCATGGGCGGAGCCGTCGCAGCAATGCGCGAGGCGATCGAGACCGGCTTTTCGGCGCAGCTTGCCGGGGGCACGCATCACGCCCACGCCGATTTCGGCTCAGGCTATTGCGCGCTGAACGATTTCGCCCTCGCCGCCGTGACGGCTCTCACCGAGCGCCGTGCCGACCGCGTCGCCATTGTCGACCTCGACGTGCATCAGGGCGACGGCAACGCCTCCATCTTCGCGAGCGACAGCCGCGTCTTCATCTTCAGCCTTCACGGCGAGCGCAATTTCCCGTTTCGCAAAGCGGTGTCCGACCTCGATATCGGCCTTTCCGATGGCACGGAAGATGACGCTTATCTACGGCGGCTTCACCAGGGTCTCGACGCCGTGATCGGCTTCCGGCCGGACCTGGTGCTCTATCAGGCCGGCGTCGACCCGCTGATTCACGATAGGCTCGGTCGTCTCGCCCTCAGCTATGAAGGTCTCGCCGCGCGCGACAGGCTGGTTTTCGAAAGCTTCTCCAGCCGCGGCATTCCGATCAGCATGGGGGTCGGCGGCGGCTATTGCGACCCGATCGAGCAATCGGTTGCCGCTTATGTCAACACCATCGCCGCGGCGAAGTCGGTTTATCGATTCTAGATCGACTGTTTCTGCGCAAAACAGGCCGCCGCCAGGCTATACATGGCACTTTGCTTGCCTTTATCATGATTTGGTCACGACCTTCCGGCAGGCTCAAAATCCATTGCCAGGCGCCAGCAGCTCAGGGGGCGGCTCATGACGATCGCAGCGGCAGGCAATATCGCCAAGAGCGCGGCCAACAGTCATGCCAATTCCCGCAGCTTTGACGCCGCGCTCGCCCATGCGCGCAACAAACAAGATTCGGCCGGCAACAGCCAGGGCAAGGGGCCGACACAGGGGCAAGGCAATAATCCAGGCGACAACGGCGGTGGCGCGGCGCATGGCGTGAGCAACAATCCGGGCCAGGACCACGGTAACGGCTTTTCATCCGGTGCAAACTTCAATCCCGGCTTCGGCCACAACAGCCCCCTCCCCGGCCAGGTTCCCTCCTTCGGGCTCAACTGGGGCGGGCACGGCCAAAGCTCGACCGCGCTCGATGCGATGTTCGCGGCCATTTCGCACGGACCTCCTGCGCTGGGCTCGACGGAGTTCGGGAGGGGCGCCGCTCCCTTCAATGCGGCGAGCTTCTATCACGTCACCTCGATCCTCGACGGCAGCTTCGGCGGGCCATTCCCGTTCGGCCAGCAGATCTTTCTTGGCCAGGCTGGCGGCTTTTTCGAATTGCTGACCCGGCAAGCGCAAACGCCGGAGGAGATCTATCTACTCAACGCCATGAGCGCCAACGGCAAGGCTCCCGAGGATGCGCTGAATGCCCTGCTCACGCTGCGGCAGTGGCGCCTGCTAGAGCTGGCCGGATGGCCGGGTGTTGCATTGGCCAGCCGGCCGTTGCGCGGGGATGGCGGACCTTGGCTCGGTCAGATGGGGGCAAACATCGCGCAGGTCCCGCCAGAAGTCGCCGCCAAGTTGGAAGGCCGCGAGTTCAAGAGCTTTGCCGGCTTCTCGCAGGCGTTCTGGCGCGCGGTCGCGGATACGCCGGAACTTGCCGCGCAGTTCTCGGCGGCGAACCTTGCCCGGATGCGCGCTGGCGCTCCGCCTCTTGCGCCGCAATCGCAGCGATTTGACGATCTCTCCGCGTACATGATCTATCACAAGGCTCCGGTCTCCCAGGGCGGTGCGCTTTATGACATGAGCAACATGCTCGTAGTCACCCCCTTCATGTATCAGGCCGTGCTCGATCCGAGATATCAGAGCGTTATCCTGAACATCATGCATTCGGGGCATATGAGCGCCAGGGTTCTGCTCAAGCGCCGCCGCCGCGTCCGCCGATATTCGGAACGAAAGCAGGATTTCGCTTTCGGGCGCTGGGCGCGGCGCAAGCTGCGCGATTTCCGGCGCCGCTATCGGGGAAAGCAAAAGCCCGGCCGCAAGGCGCCCCAGAAAGTGCCGACGGTGCTCATCGGGCAGATCCTGCCGCCATTGCGGCGTGCGCGCCAGGCAAGCCTTCGGCTGAGGCGCCGGGCTCGGCCGCCGGTGATTACACACCAGCCGATGGGCGGGTCGCTGACGGACGGCCTAGGCCCGGAGCCGGCATGACGCCGGTCGGCGCCTGGTCAGCACGGGCTGATTTGCCTGAGAATTCGCGGCCGGCCAGCACGGCCTTGACGATATAGCGCAGATCGCCTGATCTCACCGCATTGATCGGCCAGCAGGTCGAGAGCACCAGCCAATACCCCTCCTCATGCGGATCGATGCCGGAAGCGTTCCAGGGCACGACCGCCGTTCCGGTGATGCGGAACCACAGCGTCACCCCGTTCTTGCGAGTGACCCGGATTTTGTCGCCGGTGCGGATATCGCTCAGAAAAGCGAACTGTGTGTCGCGATGCGCGGCGATAACGGAGGTCCCGGCCTCGCCAGGCTCGGGCGTTCCCTGGACATGGCCCGGGCCGAAAGCGAGCGCCTCGCCGCTCCCGCCTTCGAGGACGATGGCGCTGACGCCGAGCCGCGGCACCTCCAGCCGCGCGACAGGCCAAGTATCGGCCCAGGACCAGGCCTTGACGGGCTCGCCGGTCTTCAGGCTTTCGGCGAAGGCGCGCTCCAGAAGAAACTGCGCCAGGATGGCCTTGGCATGAATGGCGAGGCCCTTGCCGACGAGCAGGAGACCAAGGACGGTAAGCACGGTAGCAGTCCCCACCGCGAAACGCGGTGGGGACTGCCGTTTTGCCGCGGAGCCGAGCGTGCTGGAGGAGGACATCGCTCACTGCACCCGCGACTTCGACTGCCGCCTGGCGATCAGGATGAGCGGCAGATTGGCGAGGAGGGTCAGAATGCCCAAGAGGATGAACAGCGGCGCTTCGGTCGCCGTTTTTGGCAGCACGACACCGGTCGGGGTCTGCTTGGCGGCAAGCTGCAGGGCGGCTTGGCTTGGCGCCGTGGCGATGGCGCTCACATAAGCCGCATCCAGCATCTGCGCGTCCTGCTGCGGCTCGCCCGCCGAAGCATGGCGTTCGCCGGCAGGCTCGCCGTCCTCGCCGTGCACGCCGAAGACCTTGTCGAAATCCCAGCCCGCCGGAAGATTGAGCGGCACGTCGGCGCGTGTCAGATGCGCGCCTGCCGGACGGCTGGGCGTCTTGTCGACAGCGACGAGGCTGGTCATGCGGCTGATCAGGCTGTGTTCGAGGGCGAGCGATTGCACGCGCTGATCGGCGGTCACCTGGCTGATATGGCCAAGCGTCACGGCGACTTCGGTGTCGGCGATCTCCGCCCTGGCCCAGAGCTTCGATAGTCCCTTGCCTTCGGCGGCGCCCGACAGCGGCAGCTTGGCGACCCAGGGCTGCTCGCCGATCATGCCGCTGATTTCGACCGTGCCGGCGAAGGAGGCCAGCTTCGCGGCGATCTGCAGGGTCTCGCCGGCGTAAAGGTCGGGCAGGATGCGCGGCGTGATGTCGGCGCCGCTCTCGGAGAACTTAACGCTGACATTGGTCACGGCCGGCCTTTCGAGCTTATTGAAGAGCGCGCGCATCTGTGAGTCCACCTGTTCACCGCTGCCGATATGAGTGAAGCTGCCACGGCCGAGTTCGGCGGCGTGGCTCATCAGATAGGAGTTGGGCGCCGAGCCGATGCCGACCATGAAGACGCGCGAGCGTCCGAGACCGGAGGCGATGGTGTCGAAGATCTGGCTTTCATTGCCGATCGCGCCGTCGGTGAGAAACACCACCTGCCGCAGCATGTCGCGTCCCGCCGAACCGTCGTCGGCGAGGGCGGCGCGCATGGCGGGCACCATTTCCGTGCCGCCGTTAGCCTGAAGCTGTGACACGAATGTGCGGGCTTGTCCGACGTGTTCCATATCGGCTGGGACCGGACTCGGAAACAGAAGCTGCAGCGTGTCGTCGAAGCGGATGATGTTGAAACGGTCGCCGGGCTTGAGCTGCTTCAGGCCGTAGAGAAGGCTGGCCTTGGCCTGGGCGATCGAGGTCCCGGCCATCGACCCGGAATTGTCGATGACGAAGATCGCCTCGCGGGGCTTGGGCTGCTGCGCCTGCTCCAGGACCGGCGGCGTCACGAAGGCTAGCAGATAGTCGGTGCCGTCGAGACGCTCATGGAAGAGACCGGCGGACGGCGCCTTGCCGGGCTTGGGCTCCCAAGTCAGCTCGAAATCGCGGTCGGCGGGGACGGGGCCGCTCAGCTTGATGACGCGGCTGTCGTCGGAGACGGTCTCCACTCTCACCTTAGGGAACTGGCTCTTCACCTCGCCGAGCGGGAAGCCGGCATTGAGATGAACTGTCAGCGTGACCGGATTGAGCGGCGGCACTTCTCGCGGGTCGAGAACCGGCGGCTCGATGCGGTCGCGATCCGGCACCGGATCGGAGACCTGCCCCCAGCCTTTGCCGCCGAAATCGACGGTCTGCACCACGGGCTTCGGATTGTAGCGCGGCGCGACGACCAGCGGCACGCGCATCGAGAAGCGGTTGCCGGATTGCGGCACGGTCTGCTGATACTCGATCTGAATGACGACGTTCTCATGCGGACCGATATTGGCGACGGAGTTGGTGAAGACGTTCGGGCGCTCCTGCTCCATCAGAACGGCTTTCTTGCCCTCGGCCTTGGCTTCCTCATAGATGCGCTTGGCTTCCCGGCGCTCTTTGATCTCGCCGACGATCACGTGGTCGCCGACCACCATTTTCAGCGTATCGACAGCCGAGTTCTCCGGCAGCGGATAGACATAGACGCCTTCGATCCAGCCATCGGTGGGATTGTAGAAATGCTGGGTGACCCGCGTGCGGGCGGTCGGACCGGAGACGGTGACGTCGATATCCGTGCCCACCAGCGGAGCCGGAACATAGCGGCCTTGCTCGACCGCCTTGAACAGCAGCGTACCGGACTGAGCATCGCGTGGACGCATGAAGATTTCCGCGGCCCGCGCCTGGCCAATCATGGCAACCGCAGTAATGGCTAACACAAAGAACATTGCAAAATGCGGCCAGGTGAATTTCGGAAAGTCCGGCTGAGGCCGGTTGGAACTGCAAAATGTCGGAGGCAGGGGACTTGAAGCATGGGGGCGGGGAAGCATGGCCGGGTAACCTCTCGGGTGGACGTGGTTCGGGGGAACCCCGTGCGCCATCAGCTTTGCGAAAGCGTCGGCGGCGTTCGAGCGTATAGTTCGAGATCCTTCCGCAAGGACCCGCACGAAGCGCTTGCATCCTTAGTCGCTTTACGGATATGTCCGGTTCATTACGGGTTCAGGGAGGGTACGCCGGTGTCGCGCCGGGCTGAGCAGCCGCTGCCTCCGGATGAGAGCCGGAACGTTGCGGCGCAGATTATGGAAGAGCTGGCGCGCCGTCGCATGACCCGGCAGCATATCGCCGCTCTGGCGAAGATTAGTCTGTCGACGCTGGAAAAGGGGCTTTCCGGGCGGCGGCCGTTCACGTTGACGACCCTGGTCAGGCTCGAGGAGGCACTGACCATAAGCCTGCGTCAGCGAAATGCCGCCTTCGAACCGCCGCCGCCGAATCATGGCCTCGCACCGGACGGCCTCGGCTCCTACTCGCGGCCGGCGGTCGCCTGGATGGAGGGCGATTATGTCACACTGCGCCCGTCCTTCAGCGAGCCGGAAGCGATTTACGCCTATCTGATCCAGATTCGCTGGGACGAGGTCGCCTCGAACCTGGTGTTCAGCGAGTCAGAGCGCATCGATTCCGAATACACGCAGGGCGGCGTCGTCTCGGCACCGCACCAGTCTGGACATATCTATCTGGTCACCAACAAGCACGGACAATATCGGCTGATCATCGTCGCACGGCCGACGATCCGGGGCGAACTGCACGGCATCCTGACCACGCTTCAGGTCGGGCGCGGCGCGCAATTGACGCCGGTTGCGACGCCGATCGTGCTTATACCAATCAAGATCGCGCCCTCGCCCGAATTCGGCCAGATCAAGTCCGGCCGGCGCTGCTACCCGGTCTATCGCGGTTTTCTGCGGCGCACGGTGGATGAGCCTTTCGCACTGTTTCTGAGACCGTCTTGAGGCTTCAGACCTTGGCCGCTCTGGCGAGCGCCTCGATCGCAGGCGCATTCGGGCCGAGATTATAGCCCGCCGCTGCGGCCTTGGCGATCACCTCGTCGACCGGCTTGCCGAGCGCGACGCTCGCCGCCGCCCATAGCATGGTCGAGCGAGTTCCCGTGCGACAATAGGCGAGGATGGGACCATCCGCCGTCTGAAGGACTTCGGCGAATTTGACGACGTGGCCGGGCGTCAGGGTCGAAGAAGAAAACGGGAGATTGACGAAGCCAAGCCCGTGCTTCTGCGCTTCCGCCTCGACCTCGCTGGCAGCCGGCTGACCGAACATCGCCTCTCCATCCGGCCGGTTATTGACGATCACCTTGAACCCGCTTGCGGCTAGTTCCGCGACATCGGCAGGCGTGATCTGTCCGGCGACGGATATTTTTTCATCGAGCTTTGCGAAGCTGGCCATGCTGTTTCTTCTCCGGCATCGGTTTACGGCTCGGCATAATAGCTGGAATTTCCGTGAGCGCCATGGCGTCGCTTTGTCTCTGAGGCTCACGCGCGCATTGAAGCAAGAGTGTAAATTTGCCACAAAATAAGGAAAACGCAGCGCTGTTGTCGGCTGTTCATCTTCGCGACAGCCACCGCGTCCCATTCTCGCCCGGCGCACTCATCGCCCGTGTGGCAGTCCGAGGAAGACCATGATCATGGATAGGCGCCGCTTTCTCAAGCTGGGTGGGGCGTTCGCAGGCGCCGCGCTCATGCCGCTGCGCGCCTATCCTCAGGAGCGCTTCATCAACGAGCAAGGCCCCTGGCGCAAATTCGAGATCACGACGAAGCTCGCATTCTTAGAACCCAAGGGAAAGGTGCAGGCCTGGGTGCCGGTTCCGTCGGTGAATGAGGATGACTGGTCGAAAGCGCTCGGCAGCGACTGGAAGACCAACGCCAAGGTGGCCAAGCTGGAGCACGACAAAGCCTCGGGCGCCGATATCGTTTATCTCGAATGGCCAGAAGGAGAGCCGGCTCCTGCGGCGGAGGTGAGCAGCCATGCCTCGACGCGCAACCGGGCGACCGATTTCACCAGGCCCGGAAAGCCGAAACCTCTGACCGATGAGGAACGGCGCCGCTACATCCAGCCGACCAGCCTGATGCCGCATGATGCCACGCTGCGCGAGACGGCGGCCAAAATTACCGAGAACGCGAAGACGGATCTCGGCAAGGCCAAGGCCATCTATGAATGGATCGTCGATAAGAAGACCTGCGGTCTCGGCGATCCGGCATTGCACATGGAGGCCCGGGCCCGCATTCGCGGGTCGGAGCCGGACTGCAGTTTTCTCAACACACTTTATGTGGGCCTGGCGCGCGTATCGGGTCTGCCGGCGCGCGAGATCTTCGGCGTCCGCGTCGCGCCATCGGAATTCCACTATCAGAGCCTCGACGCGGTCCCGGACGACGTGACGGCCAAGACCCATGCGCGGGCGGAGGTCTGGCTGGAGGATTACGGCTGGGTGCCGGTCGATCCTGGGGACGTGCGCAAGATCGTCAATGAGGAGCCGCCCGGCAATCTGCATCTGAACGACCCGAAGGTCGTCGCGGCGCGCATTACTTTCTTCGGCGCCTGGGAAGGCAATTGGGTGCCGTTCAACATGGCGACGGATCTCGTGCTGCCGAATTCCGATGGCGTCACCGTGCCTTTTCTGGTCCGACCGGTCGCGCGGACCGAGGGCGGCCTTATCCTCGACCGCGGGCAGTCGGGTTTCTCGTATAAGGTGACGGCGAAAGAGCTGCCGTCCTGATCGAGCGCCGGCGCGCCTTATCGACCGTCGCGGCCCTTTCGTCCAAGTGGCGGAATAGGCTTGCGATCCGATCCGTTTCGGGCCAAAAGTCGGCAAGCTTTCAGTCTTTCATGGTTGTCCGGATGGAAAAGTTCAACGAATTGACGGGCGTCGCCGCTCCCCTGCCGATGATCAACGTCGACACCGACATGATCATACCGAAGCAATTTCTGAAGACCATCAAGCGGACCGGCCTCGGCAAGGATCTCTTCTTCGAGATGCGCTACGACGCCGAGGGCAAGGAGAACCCGGATTTCGTCCTCAACCGTCCGGCCTATCGCAAGGCCAGGATCCTGATCGCCGGGGCGAATTTCGGCTGTGGATCGAGCCGCGAGCATGCGCCCTGGGCAATCCTCGATTTCGGCATCAAATGCGTGATCGCCACGAGCTTCGCCGACATCTTCTACAATAACTGCTTCAAGAACGGCATTCTGCCGATCGCCCTGCCGCAAAGCGAGATCGACAAGCTTCTGGACGACGCCTCACGTGGCGCCAATGCGACGATTACCGTCGATCTGGAGGCGCAGGAGATCCGCGGACCGGATGGCGGGGTGATCCACTTCGATATCGATCCGTTCCGCAAGAAGTGCCTGCTCGAAGGTTTGGACGATATTGGCCTCACGCTGACAAAGCAGGACAATATCGCCGCTTTCGAGGAGAAGACACAGCTCGCCCGCCCCTGGGCCTGATCGGATCGCGGCCGGAACCCTGGCCGGATGCTGCCGTTATGCCTGCTTTGCCCGGGAGATACGACATGCATGGTCTCACCGATCCAACCCTGCGCGACTGCATCAACAAATGTTGGGCCTGCCGCGATACGCTTCAATCGACCTTGTTCAACTACTGCCTTCAGCAAGGCGGGGAGCATGCTCGGGCCGACCACGTGCGTCTGATGACGGATGCCGTCCAGATGTGCCAGACCAGCGCCGATTTCATGACGCGCGGTTCGAAGATGCATCCCTCCGTTTGCAATACCTGCGCCGCCGTTTGCGAGGCCTGCGCCCGCTCCTGCGACGATTTCGACGATCAGGAGATGAAAGTCTGCGCGGACACCTGCCGCGCCTGCGCGGAAAGCTGCTGGGACATGGCGCGCCATGCCGGGCTGCACGCCTGAGGCGGATAAATTCCTGTGCATCAACATCACAGATTCCCGCGCTCTCGGGAAAAATCGCCCTTGCGGCTTGCCCCGGGTGCTGTTTCACATTAGCAACAGGTTCACAATGTGACCCTTGGCGCCCCTGGGCGCCGTTTTTGCCCATGAGTTTCCAATGCCGACATTCGATGTGCTGCTCCTGCCAGGTGATGGCATCGGACCCGAAGTTATGGGCGAGGTTGAGCGCCTGATCGCATGGCTCGACAAGTCCGGCGCCGCGACATTCAACATCGAGAAGGATCTGGTCGGCGGCTGCGCCTACGACTCGCATGGTCAGGCGATCTCCGAGGCGGCGATGGCCAAGGCCATGAAAGCCGATGCGGTGATCTTCGGCGCGGTCGGCGGTCCGAAATGGGACTTTGTGGCTTACGAAGTCCGACCCGAAGCCGGGCTCTTGCGGTTGCGCAAGGACATGCAGCTTTTCGCCAATCTGCGTCCTGCCATCTGCTATCCGGCTCTCGCCGATGCCTCGAGCCTCAAGCGCGAGCATGTCGAGGGGCTCGATTTGATGATCGTGCGCGAGCTGACGGGCGGCGTCTATTTCGGCGAGCCGAAAGAGATCGTTACCTTGGAGAACGGCGAACAGCGCGCCGTCGACACCCAAATCTATACGACGCATGAGATCGAACGCATCGCACGTGTGGCTTTCGAGCTTGCGCGCAAGCGCCGCAACATGGTCGCCTCGGCCGAGAAACGCAATGTGATGCGCTCGGGCGTGCTCTGGAACCGGGTGGTGACGAAGCTGCACCGCGAGGAATATTCCGACGTCGATCTGACCCACATCCTTGCGGATAATTGCGCCATGCAGCTGGTGCGCGCGCCCAAGCAGTTCGACGTGATCGTAACCGACAACCTGTTCGGCGACATGCTATCGGACGAAGCCTCCATGCTCACCGGCTCGCTCGGCATGCTGCCATCCGCCTCGCTCGGCGCGCCGGACGATTCCGGCAAGCGGCCGGCGCTTTACGAGCCGGTCCATGGCAGCGCCCCGGACATTGCCGGCAAGGGGGTGGCGAATCCGATTGCATGCATCGCCAGCTTCGGGATGGCGCTGCGCTACTCCTTCGATATGAGCCACGAGGCCGACATGATCGACAAGGCGGTCGCGCGGGTCTTGGATAAGGGACTGCGCACGGGCGACATCATGCAAGAGGGCATGAAGCGGGTTTCGACCAAGGGCATGGGCGAGGCCATCATCGGCGAGCTCGAGACGCTCGCCTCCTAACAATGCGGCCTGGGACCGGTGCCTTGGCAAGCGGATGCGAGGGCGCTTTTTCCTGTAACCGGGCGTGGAGCCGAGGCTCGCGGCCGGCTGTAACAAGAGGTTATGCGGGACGATGACAGATCATTTCAGTGTCATCGGATTCAAGTCGAGTTCTGCGGAAGAGTTGGCCGACATGGTCAGCAAGCTGCCTGATACAGGCGCATATTCCCAGCCATGCGGTCCAGGCTATTATTATCGCTGGCAATCCGACAGCGGCTCTGAGCTTTGGGTGCATCTTGCAAAAGACCCCAATCTCGGCAACGACAAACTGTCCATCGTCGGGGTCACGCCGTTCTTCCACGGCACCGGCCGGGTTCCCGTGAGAGTGATGAAGAAGCGCCAGCGGCCTAGCGACAACGCCTTCGAAGGTGCCGTCTTCGTCGAGATCGAGCCGGGTCCGCGTCCGCATCAATGTGCAACTGTCGCGCTCTTGGATGTCGTCGATTACGCCGTCTGGGCGACCCGGGTCACGCCGTTCCTGGCGCAGGCCCAGATCGCGGCCTTCCCGCACGACCTCTCGGTTTTCGCCAGCGAGGACCAATTTGCCGCCGTGCAGGCCAATGAGCAGGTGAAGTTCGCTCCGGAATCCTTTTTCGCCAGCGGCCTGTTTTCGGCTTCGGGCGAGACGGGCGGGCAGACTGTCTTCCACGATCCGAGCGCGGCCGAATTCGAGGCGCCGGCCCGCGCCTTTTTCACCGGCCGTGTGCTCTCTGCCGAGCGGCGCGTCAATGCGGTCACCGGCCAGGCCTTTCTCGCGGCGCTCGTCAAGACGGTCGGCGGCACGGTCGACGTGGTCGCGGACGAAAATCTCCTCGACCGGGGACTTTCGCGAGGCTCCATCGTTCAGGGCGAGTTCTGGCTTTGCGCGCGCCTAATCGAAGGGAACGGCCACGTCTGAAGACCCAAGTCCGTCCGAGCCCGAAGCTGGACCCGCCGCACATCAGCTCGCGCGTTTTATCGGCCGGCCTCTTGTTGTCCCTGATGGCAACGCTTTATTTAAGGGCTCGGTATAATTGGCGCGGGGCCGCCGTCAGCGCATGGACATTGAGCGCCATGAGCGTTACAACGCGCCGTCCATAAATTCAGGATGTTGGAAATGAGCTATAACGTCGCCGTCGTCGGCGCCACGGGCAATGTGGGCCGCGAAATGCTGAATATCCTCGACGAACGCGAATTCCCGGTTAAGGAGGTGTTTGCCATTGCCTCGCGCCGGTCGACCGGCGTTGAGGTCTCGTTCGGCGACAAAACGCTCAAATGCCGGGATCTCGAACATTTCGACTTCTCGCAATGCGATTTCGCGCTGATGTCGGCGGGCGGGGACATCTCGAAAGAGTGGTCGCCGCGCATCGCCGCGCAAGGCTGCCTCGTCATCGATAATTCCTCCGCCTGGCGCTACGACATCGACGTGCCGCTGATCGTGCCGGAGGTGAATGCCGACGCGGTGGCCGGCTTCAAGAAGAAGAACATCATCGCCAATCCGAACTGCTCGACAGCCCAGCTTGTCGTCGCCTTGAAGCCGCTGCATGTCGCCGCGACCGTCAAGCGCGTCGTCGTGGCGACCTATCAGTCCGTTTCGGGCGCCGGCAAGGACGGCATGGACGAGCTGTGGAACCAGACCAAGGGCATCTTCGTCACCGACGAACCGACGCCAGAGGTCTTCACCAAGCAGATCGCCTTCAACTGCATCCCGCATATCGACCGCTTCATGGAGGACGGCTCGACTCGCGAGGAGTGGAAGATGGTCGCCGAGACCAAAAAGATCCTCGATCCGAAGATCAAGCTGACCGCGACCTGCGTGCGCGTGCCGGTGTTCGTCGGCCATTCCGAGGCGGTCAATATCGAGTTCGAAAAGCCGATCACGGCCGAAAGAGCGCGCGAGATCCTTCGGGAGGCCCCCGGCATTCTCGTGGTCGATAACCCGGAAGAGAACGGATATGTGACCCCCGTCGAATGCGTCGGCGATTATGCCACCTTCGTGTCGCGCATCCGCGATGACTCCACGGTCGACAACGGGCTGTCCATGTGGGTGGTATCCGACAATCTGCGCAAAGGCGCCGCGCTCAACACTGTGCAGATCGCCGAGACCGTCATCAACCGGCAGCTGCTCAAGGCGCGCGAAGCCGCCTGATCCCTCCTGGCCGCGGCGCGGAGCTCACCGCCGCGGCCGCTCCGCCTGCCTGCCTTTGCCCCTCTCCCTTCTCTCCATCATGCCCCACCCGTGACCGTCACCCCTGCCCTCCTCGCACTCATCGCGGGCGTGTTTCTGCTGGCCGGCGGCATCAAGGGGCTGATCGGCGTCGGCCTACCGACCATCGCCATCGCCTTGCTCATCAACGCGATCCCGCCGCGCGACGCCATTCCGCTCGTCGTCATTCCCGCCATCGCCACCAATATCTGGCAGGCGATCGCCGGCGGCCGCAGCATCGCGCTTCTGCGGCGCTTCTGGGCGTTGCTGGTGCTGTCCTGCGTCGGCACCTGGCTGGGCGTCAGCGTGCTTGCGGGGAGCAATCAGCGGTTGATGAGCGGTATCTTCGGCGCCATCCTGATGCTTTACGCATTGATCGCGCTGTTTCGGCCAACGCCTGCCCCGCCCGGCCGCTCCGAACCGTGGCTGTCGCCGGTGATCGGCTTCGTCAACGGCATCGTCAACGGATTGACCGGCTCCTATATGCTGCCGGGCGTGCTCTATCTCCAGGCGCTCGGCCTCAGCCGGGATGAATTCATCCAGGCCATGGGGATCTTCTTCCTGGTGGGAAGCACCGCGCTCGGCGTCGCACTGACAGGCCATTCGGTGATGAGCTGGACCCATCTTGCTGTTTCGACGGGTGTTCTCGTGCCGTCGCTCCTCGGCTATGCCATCGGCCAGACTTACCGGCGCAAGCTGCCGGAGGAGCAGTTTCGCAAGATGTTCTTCATCGGGCTGCTTTGTCTCGGCGCTTACACCTTCGTCACCCGGATTTTGCTCTAGAGCGGGGTCAATTTAGATGGAAACACTTGAGCTCACAGGCCCGCTCTCGATTCTTTGCTGGTCGCGCGATCGGACGGAAAACCGGATTCCACTTTTCCTGATCGCACTCTAAAGCTCACGCCCAGATCTCCATCCGCAGGCCCTTCGGATCGAGCAGCGGCTCGTCCGGAAAGCGGCGCGCCTCGCCGGAGAACACCCGGCGCGCCGTCCAGGCGCAGGCACAGGCATCGAGAAAATCGTCCTCGCCCGCTTCCGAGGGGCGGAAATGGCGTGTACCGAGGAATTCGTCCGGATAGCCGGCAGCCGCGAGAAGCCGGCGCCGCAATGTGAGGCCCGGCCCGTAGCTGCGCGACTTCAGCTTTTTCGGCTCGCCGAGCGCCGCATAGCCGTTCATCGCCCAGAAGGCGCCTTCCGGATGGCATTCGACGATCCGGCTTTGCGCCTCCGGCGTCATCACCGCGTCGACCTCACGGATCTTAGGAAAGATATGAAAGCACTGCTTGGAGACCATGCGTGGCGGATCGGAATGGGCGAGCGCGATCTCGCAGGCCCGCCGATAGTCACCCTCGGCGAGCGCGGCGCGCGCCGGAACCGCGAAGACCGAAGATTGGCGCTCGCCGAGATGCTGGCGCAGAGCGCGGTCGCAGAGGCGGCCTGCCCGCGTGGTAAAGTCAGGCGCTCCGATCGGGATGTCGACGGCGATCTGAGCCACCTCGTCCATGGCGACGATCTCGGCGAAGCGCCTCGCGACGAAAGCTCTTTGCGGCCGGCCAGTCGCAGCGTCGACGAGAACACAGAACCACCCAGTCCGGCAGCCATCCGCGCCGGCGACGAGACTCATGGTGCCTTTGTCCCGGCGGCCGATACCGGCCAGGGCGGCGGCACGGCCCAGAGGTCCTGGCTGCCGACCAGATCCAGCTCTTCCCGCCCCTCGCTCGCCTCGATGATCGCTTCGAGACCGCCGGTTGTGAGCGCAAGGGCCGATGCCGCCGGCTGCAGTCGCAGGATCTGGGCGAGAAACAGCGCCGCCATGACATCGCCGGTCCCGTGCGGCACCGCCTCGCGCCGCGCGACAACCGCCTCCCAGGCCTGGCCATCGGCAGTGAGCAGATTGACGAGATCACCGTCCCGATCGCCCGGTCCGGACGTCGCCAGCACCATGCGACCGAGCCCGGCAGCCGCCGCCACGGCATCGGCCCGGCTCGCGACCGATACACCCGTCAGCCAGCCGAGCTCAAAACGGTTCGGTGTCAGAAGATCGGTCAGCGGAAGCAATTCGTCGCGCATCGCTTGCGCCGCCTCCTCGGCAATATAAAGGCCGCCCGGCTCGTCGCCCAGAATCGGATCGCAGCAATAAAGAAGCTCAGGCGTCCGCGCCTTCAGCTTGCGGACCAGCCTTGCCGCGAAAGACACGTGTTCGGAGCTCGGAAGATAGCCGGTGAACACGGCGTCGACGCCGCCGAGCCAGCCATTGGTCTCGATCGCCTCCAGCATTTTTTCGAGGAACTCGGGGGCGATACGCTCGCCCGCTCGGTGCGGATAATCGGGCCGGTTCGACAGTAGAATCGTCGGCAGTGCAATCACCTCGATGCCGAGCCGCTGCCAGATGAACACCGTCGCCGAATGCCCCACATGGCCGTGCGCGACTTGCGATGAGAGGCTGAGAATAACGGGCATAAGACGCTTTCTGCCAAGAGGCCTTTTTCGCCAAATGGCCCTCGGCTAATGTGAAGCAGCGAACCGACAGTATCGCCAGCCGATCCAAACTCAAGGGGAAATCCATGCCGATCCGCCCCCGCCGCAGCGTGCTCTATATGCCGGGATCGAATGCCCGCGCGCTGGAAAAGGCCAAGACATTGCCAGCGGATGCGCTGGTTCTCGATCTCGAAGATGCGGTCGCGCCCGATGCCAAGGCGGCCGCCCGCGAGCAGGTCGTCGCGGCGATCAAGGCCGACGGATATGGCAAGCGCGAAATCGCGATCCGCATCAACGCCCTGACGACGCTCTGGGGCGAGGTGGATCTGAAGGCCGCGGCGAATGCCGGCGCCGATGCAATCCTCATTCCAAAGGTCCAGGGCCCCGGCGATCTCGAAGCCGTGCGCTCGCTGCTCCGGCGCGAGGGGATCGCCCCGACCCAGGCGCTCTGGGCGATGATGGAAACGCCGCTCGCCATCCTGAATGCCACTGCCATCGCCGCCGCCGGCCCGGCCGAATATCCGCTCCGCGTTCTGGTCATGGGCACCAACGATCTCGCCAAGGAGACCCGCGTTCCGCTCGGCGGCACGCGTCTCGGCATGCTCGGCTGGCTTTCGGCCTGCGTCACTGCCGGCCACGCCTACGGCATTGATGTCCTCGACGGCGTCTATAACGGCATCGGCGACGAAGCGGGCCTGCGCGCCGAGCTCGAACAGGGACGGCTTCTGGGCATGGACGGCAAGACGCTCATCCATCCGAGCCAGATCGGACCGTGCAACGAGACCTTCAGCCCGCACACCGAGGATGTCGAATGGGCGCGCAAGATCATCTCCGCCTTCGAATTGCCGGAAAATTCCGCAAAAGGCGTGTTGAATCTTGACGGCCGGATGGTCGAACGGCTTCATGCGGAAATGGCGAAACGGACGGTGACCATCGCCGATATGATCGCCGAGAGGGAAGCATCAGCTTAGCTAACGATATGAGTGACTTACGTTTTCTGATCGCTCTCGCCGCGCTGGTCGTGCTGAGCGGCTGCGTCGGTGCGGCCGAAACGGTGCATGCGGCGAGCGCGAAAAAGCACGTGCCACGGGCGAAAGCGGAGCGCATCTGCCAGCCTGTCAGCACCATCGCCACCGGCTTCGGCAAGGAGAATGCGACCAACTTTGCGCAAGACAATCTCGATCTCGCCATCGATAAGATGAAAGACCAGCTTGCGGGCAAAGGCGCCAAGGGTTTCTCGATCCAGGGCCGCACCGTCAAATGCGGCGACTATATCGACTTCGGCGGGGGCCTCGGCCGTGAGCTGAAATGCCGCGCCAGCGCCACGGTCTGCGGCAAGAAGGCTTGAAGCTTCTCATTGCCGTCGCGGATCGCTGGCCAGCTTATCCACACGCGGCCCACGGATCGCCGAGCCGGACAAATGCCGCTTGAGAATCGTTTAAGATCGCGAGCGCGAGAAAGGCCCCGCGATGCGTTTCCCCCCGTCCCTGCTTGATGAGATCCGCGCCCGGCTGCCGGTCAGCCAGATCGTCGGGCGCCGGGTCAAGCTGAAGCGGCAGGGGCGCGAATATGTCGGCCTGTCGCCGTTCAAGCAGGAAAAGACCCCTTCCTTCACGGTCAATGATCAAAAGGGCTTTTACCATTGCTTCGCCAGCGGCGAGCATGGCGACATCTTCACCTTTCTGATGAAGGCGGAAGGGCTCGCCTTCACCGAAGCCGTCGAGCGGCTGGCGCAGGAAGCCGGCGTCGAGATGCCGAAGTCGACCCCGCAGGCGGAGGCCCGCGAAGCACTCGCCGATCGGCTGCGCAAGATCACCGAAGCCTCGTGCGTTTTTTTTCAGAAGGCGCTCGCCGGTCATGACGGAACGGAGGCGCGCGCCTATCTCGACCGGCGCGGGCTTAGCGCGCAGGATATCGAGCGTTTTCGCCTCGGCTATGCGCCTGCCGGGCGGCATCAGCTCAAGGAGTACCTCGCCGCCAAGGGGTTCACGCGGGACGATATGGCAGCCTCTGGCATGCTGATTGCGGGCGACGATATCCCCGTCAGCTATGACCGCTTCCGCCATCGGCTGATCTTCCCCATCACCGACCTGCGAGGACAGGTGATCGCCTTCGGCGGCCGCGCGCTCAGCGATGACCAGCAGCCGAAATATCTGAATTCCCCCGAGACGCCGCTGTTCCACAAGGGCGGCGTGCTCTTCAATGCGGCCGTGGCGCGCAAAGGCGCCCACGAGCAAGGCGGCGTGATCGTCGCCGAGGGCTATATGGACGTCATCGCCCTTGCACGCGCCGGCTTCCCGAATGCGGTTGCACCGCTCGGAACCGCCTTGACGCCCGAACAGCTTGGCCTGCTCTGGCGGCTGGCGGACGAGCCGCTGCTCTGCTTCGACGGCGACAGCGCCGGGCTGAAAGCGGCCTACCGCGCCGTCGAGACCGCCATGCCGCATCTGAAGCCTGGCAAGAGCCTCGCCTTTGCCTTTCTGCCGGAAGGTCTCGACCCCGACGACCTTCTGCGTCAGCACGGCGCCGAATCGGTCGCAGCCGCACTGGAAAAATCAAAGCCGCTGGTCGAAGTCCTGTGGTCGAAGGAGCTTGCCGCCGGCGAGTGGACGACACCGGAACGGCGCGCGCAGTTCGAGGCGCGGCTTGATGAGCTGATCCAGACCATCGGCGACCGGACGGTCCGGCAATATTACGGCCAGGACATTCGGCGGCGGCTTCGCGATCAGTTCGCCGGCTATGCCTCTCGATCCGACCGCGGCTTTGAGGCGAAGCGGCGCGCGAACGGCTTCCCGCCCGGCCGGCCCCAGCCTCGCCGCCAGGCCGGCGGTTTCATCGGCTCGAAACGCACGCCCTTGCAGGCGTTTCCCGAGGCGCGCACCACCGCGCTTACCGAAAGCGCGCTCGTTCGCTCAAGCCGTGCGATGTTGCCAGGCCGCGAGGTGCTGATCCTGCGGACGCTTCTCAACCACCCCTGGCTTCTTGACGATTACGCGGAAGACGTCGCCACAATCCGATTTGAGGCGCCTGCGTTACAGGTTCTGCGCAATTCCATTCTGACAGTTTACAGTAACCAGAATCCCCTTGACAAAGAGGGCCTTCATCATCAATTGGGGAAGTTGGGCTGTTCTGGTCACTTGGCCCAGGTTGAGCACGCCATTACGCACAACAGCGATTGGAACACCGAGCCCGGCGCGTCACGAGATGACGTCTTACGAGGCTGGAAGCATAGGCTGGCGCTGCACCGTAAGTCAGTTGAGTTGAAACGGGAGCTGGAGTTGGCTGAGCGAGCGTTCGCAATTGACCCATCTGAAGAGAACTTTTTGAGGCTGCAGGACCTGTCGAACCAGGGCTGGAGTGTCGATGGCACCGAAGCGGCGGAAGAAGGTTATGGAAAATCTCAGAGTGATTCACAATCTGATCCGAAAGATCGAAGTTCAAAGATAATTAACTCTGGTTGATTTAGCCGGGTGTTGGGAAATTGCGTTGATTCGTTTTATATGCCGCCACGGGGACGGTTGGAAGCTCTTCTGCAAGAGACCGGACTGACAGTTTGTTGGGGTGGGACCTCGGCTATTTCAGGCTGAGCTGACGCCCCCAAACCGTGAATCTTAGTTGCGTGCGCGTCGGCCGGTTGGGGGGGCCGGTACGGACGTGGAGGCGTTTGGGAGCCGGGATCAGACAGGCGGCGACCATCTGGAGTTTAGGATGGCAACGACAGCAAAACGCGAAGAACACGATACTATGACGGCGGAGGCGACGGACAGTCCGTTGCTCGACCTTTCCGATCAGGCGGTAAAGAAGCTGATCAAGGTCGCCAAGTCGCGCGGCTTTATCACCTATGATGAGCTGAACGACGTGCTGCCTTCGAACGAAGTGTCTTCCGAGCAGATCGAAGACATCATGTCCATGCTTTCTGACATGGGCATCAACGTGATCGATTCCGAAGAGGTCGAGGAGGCCGACGCCGCGCCACTCGACGATGACGAGGAAGACCGGTCGATGGCGCCGGGTCTGCCCGTCGCCAAGCAGGAGAAGACCACCGAGCTGACGGCCGAGCGTACCGACGACCCCGTACGCATGTATCTGCGCGAAATGGGCTCCGTCGAGCTCTTGTCGCGCGAGGGCGAAATCGCCATCGCCAAGCGCATCGAGGCGGGCCGCGAGGCCATGATCTCCGGCTTGTGTGAGAGCCCGCTAACCTTCCAGGCCATTATCATCTGGCGCGACGAGCTGAACGAAGGCAAGATTCTGCTGCGCGACATCATCGACCTGGAAGCCACCTATTCCGGTCCTTTCGCCCGCGAGCCCGAAGCAGCGCCGCGCGAGCTGCCCGAGCGTCAGGCAAACGGTGTCCACGCCGCGCCGGCGGCAACGCCCGCCGATGAGGAAGGCGGCAGCGCCCCGGAGGGCGAGGAGCAGCCGAGCGAGGAGGATCTCGAGGACGACGAGTTCGAGAATGCCTTGTCGCTTGCCGCCATGGAAGCGGAGTTGAAGCCCAAGGTTCTGGAGACCTTCGACACCATCGCGGCGAATTACAAGAAACTACGCAAGCTTCAGGATGAGCTGGTCGAGCGCAAGCTCGCCGATGACGAGCTGACCCCGGCACAGGAGAAGCGCTACAAGAAGCTGAAGGCTGAGATCATCGGCGAGGTGAAGAGCCTTTCGCTCAACTCGGCCCGCATCGAGGCTCTTGTCGAGCAGCTTTACGACATCAACAAGCGGCTGATGGGCTTCGAGGGCCGGCTGTTGCGTCTTGCCGAAAGCTACGGCGCGAAGCGCGAGGAGTTCCTGAAGGAATATCAGGGCAGTGAGCTCGACCCGAACTGGGCGGAGCGTGTCCGCTCCCTGAAAGCCAAAGGCTGGAAGAATTTCATCGATCGGGAGCGTGATCGCGTCGACGACATCCGCGGCGAAATCCAGGGGCTCGCCTCCGAAACCGGGCTCGAAATCTCCGAATTCCGCCGCATCGTCAAGATCGTGCAGAAGGGCGAGAAGGAGGCCCGCGAGGCCAAGCGCGAGATGGTCGAAGCCAATCTGCGCCTCGTGATCTCCATCGCCAAGAAATACACCAATCGCGGCCTGCAATTCCTCGATCTGATCCAGGAAGGCAATATCGGCCTGATGAAGGCTGTCGATAAGTTCGAGTACCGCCGCGGTTACAAGTTCTCGACCTACGCCACTTGGTGGATCCGGCAGGCGATAACCCGCTCCATCGCCGATCAGGCGCGCACCATCCGCATTCCGGTGCACATGATCGAGACGATCAACAAGATCGTGCGCACCTCGCGCCAGATGCTGCATGAGATCGGCCGCGAGCCGACGCCGGAAGAGCTGGCCGAAAAGCTCGCCATGCCGCTCGATAAGGTGCGCAAGGTGCTGAAGATCGCCAAGGAGCCGATCTCCCTCGAAACGCCGATCGGCGACGAGGAGGATTCGCATCTCGGCGATTTCATCGAGGACAAGAACGCCATCCTGCCGATTGATGCGGCGATCCAGTCGAATTTGCGCGAGACCACGACGCGCGTTCTGGCAAGCCTGACACCGCGCGAGGAGCGTGTGCTACGCATGCGTTTCGGCATCGGCATGAATACGGACCACACGCTCGAAGAGGTCGGCCAGCAGTTTTCGGTCACCCGCGAGCGCATCCGCCAGATCGAGGCCAAGGCTCTGCGCAAGCTGAAACATCCGAGCCGCAGCCGCAAGCTCAGGAGCTTCCTGGATAATTGACGCGAGACGCCGTCCGAAGCACGCCATAACGGCCTTGTGACTTTCGGTCGGCATCGGTTCCTTGATTTAAAATGGCGTGCTCCGGCTCCGTCGGAGGCGCCATTTTTATTGGAACATTCCATGCAGATCGCGATCGACAGCAACAAGCCGATCCTTGTCTTTGGCGGTCCCTACTCCAATCTGCAGGCGGCGCAAGCGATCCGCGCTCTCGCGGCCCGGCGCAGCATTCCGCCCGGTCAGGTCATCTGCACGGGAGACATCGTCGCCTATTGCGCCGATCCGGAAGAGACCGTGCGCCTCATCCGCGATTGGGGCTGCCATGCCGTCAAAGGCAATTGCGAGGAAAATCTCGCGGCGCGCCTGCCGGATTGCGGCTGCGGCTTCGAGGAGGGGACCGCCTGCGACCGGCTTTCGAAGAGCTGGTATGCCTACGCCACCGGCCGCATTTCGGATGAAAGCCCGGCCTGGATGGCGTCGCTCCCCACTCATCTCACATTTCGGATCGCAGGCCGCACGGTCCGGGTCATCCATGGCGGCGTCAGCGAGACGAGCCGGTTCGTCTTCGCCTCAACCTCCCGCGCGGAGAAACAAGCGGAGCTTGCCGCGGCCGGCGCCGATGTCATTATCGGCGGCCATTGCGGCCTGCCCTTCATAGAGCCTATCGGCGACAAGCTCTGGTTCAATCCTGGTGTCATCGGAATGCCGGCGAATGATGGCACGCGCAACGGCTGGTTCGGCTTGATCGAGCCGGCGAAGGGCGGCGTTCGCTTCAGCTTGGAGCGTCTCGCCTATGACGCAGAAACCGCGGCCCGGCGGCTCCATGCAGCGGGGTTTGCGCCGGCCTATGCCGATGCGCTTTTGACCGGCCTCTGGCCGAGCCTCGACGTGTTCCCGAAACCGAGCGCGCAGCAACCGGAACGCCGCTCGCCGAAACAGCGCTTCTTCTCGACAGCCACCGAGCCGAGGCTGAATCCATTCCCGATCACCCGGTTTCACAACTGCGTCAAACACGCTGATGCGTCTTGCCCGTTAGCGGTCGGCCATCTTCTACTAGCCTTATAATCACCAGCAGCAAGGCCCCCCATGCAAGATGCCGTCCTCACGCTCGGGCTGATGACCGCGCTCGTCGCCGCAATCAGCATCTGGCTCAGCCCGCACGCCCGCAGCCTCGGCTCCTTCTATGCCGGACACGACGCAAGCGGAGCAGCACCCAGTGTGCTGGCGCTGACTTTCTCGCAAGTCACCACCTGGATTTTCGCCCGCTCGATCATGAACGCGGCGATCCTCGGCTATGCCTACGGCGTCGCCGGCGCGCTCTCTTACGCGGCCTATTACCTGTCCTTCCTGACCGGTGCCTGGATCGTCTCCAGCCTGCGGTTCCGCCATGGCTTCCCAAGCATCCAGGCGTTCCTTTATGCCCGTTTCGGCGGCGCCGGCACCTCGACCTACAATTTCGTCGTCGGTGTCAGGCTGCTGTCGGAGGTGTTCGCCAACCTCCTCGTCATCGGCCTGATCTTCGGCACCGACGGCTCCGGCGCTTATCTCGCCTCGATGCTGATCGTCGGTCTCGTCACGCTCGGCTATTCGCTCGCCGGCGGCCTCAACGCCTCGATCCGCACGGACGTGTTCCAGATGGCGCTGTTCCTGGTCGCGCTCGCCGTGCTTCTGGTGGTCGTGCTCGCGACTCGGACCTTCGATTGGCACCTCATCGCATCGTCATCGCCCGAGGCGCAGAATCCCGGCTGGGTGCTGCTCGCAGTCGCACTCCTGCAGATCTGGAGCTATCCGATGCACGACCCGGTGATGATGGATCGCGGTTTCATCGCCGACCGCCGCACCACCATGGCGAGCTTCTATCATGCTGCCTGGCTGTCTTCGGCCTGCATCCTCGCCTTCGGGCTGATCGGGGTCTGGGCCGGCCTGCACAAAACTGCCGGAGAGAGCTTCGTGCCGACGCTCACCCAGCTCATCGGCGACTGGCCGATGCTGCTGTTCAATCTCGCGCTGGTCGTGTCCTGCATGTCGACGCTCGATTCGACATTCTCCAGCGCCGCGAAACTCACCGTCATCGATATGGGGATCGGCAAACCGACGATCGGCAGCGGCCGGATCGCCATGGCGCTGTTCTTTCTCGGCGGGCTCGCGATGGTGTTCCTCGGCTCGAAGGACCTGTTCGCCGCGGTCGCCGTGTCCGGCTCGGCCTCGATGTTTCTGGCGCCCGTCGTGTTCTTCTCGGTCTGGGGCTCGCGCGAGGACATTCCGGTCTGGAGCTATCTGACGAGCTTTTTTGCCGCCATCGCCTCGGCCGTGCTCTATTTCACCGAATCCTCCGGCTACACGGACCTCGTCGGGCCGCTGACCGGCTACACGCATAAATATTCGATCCTGCTGATCCTGACCGCGGCGACGCTGGCAATCGGCTGCGGCGTCTTCGCACTCGGCATGAGCCTGTCGCGGCCGAGGCAGCCGTCGGACGTCGTGCTTTCCGGCAAGGACAGTTAGCCGCAGAAAGTGTTGGCCGACTCCTCGATCTCGTCGAGCTGGCGCATGGTGGCCTCATAGCCCTCGGCGATCGCCGTTTTGGCCTTGTGAAAATCGAAGAGCCCCATCGCGCTCAACCGCGGCACCACGATAATGTCGGGCGGATCTCCGGCCAGCCGCGCCCGCGCAATCCGGTCCTGGGTGACGTTGAAGGCTTCGAGCAGAACGCGAGAAATGCCCGGCGCGTTGTTGCCGTTGCCCTTGCTGAACACCTGATGGCGGATGTTACGCAAAAGTGGGATGCCGCGCTTTTTCGGCGGGCTCTCGAGGACGGGCGGCTCGAGCGTCGCCGCATCGAGTGCCGTTGCCTTCATCGGCGTCAGCGCGGTCCGCGATATGCCGCCATGATGCAGATTGACGGCGATCACCAGGCTGGCGCCCATGGCCCGGCAAACGGCGACAGGCACCGGATTGACGAAGGCGCCGTCCATCAGCCAGCGGCCGTTGATCTGGATCGGTCGGAAAATGCCGGGCAGCGCGTAGGAAGCGCGGACGGCGCTGACAAGCGGCCCTTTGGTCAGCCAGATTTCCCGCCCCGAGCCGATCTCGGTGGCGACCGCCACGAAGGTCTGCTCGAGATTCTCGATGTCGATGCCTTCGAGCTCCTTGTCGAGCGTGCGCCGCAGCCGTGAGCCCGACAGAAGGCCGCTGCCGGAGAGGTCGAGATCGAGAAAGCGCAGGACGCTGCGCGGCGTGAGATGCGTAACGAAATCCTCGAGATGATCGAGCTTTCCGGCTGCATAACAGCCGCCGACAACAGCGCCGATCGAAGTGCCGGCGATCACACTCGGCGTGAGGCCGTAACCCGCGAGCGCTTTCAGGACCCCGATATGGGCCCAGCCTCTGGCCGCTCCGCCGCCAAGCGCTATGCCGATCTTGTTCCGTTCCATCGCGATCCTGATCTCGGCGTCAAGCAAACGCGGTTAGCCGATTGGAAAAGCTGAGCAATCGATTTTGTCAGAAACAGGTTGCGGCGCGCCGGCCGATACGGCAGCATCCGCGCGAACGAATAAGCCAGAAACGGACCAATGAGCAATGGCGACTTACGGCACGCCCCATTTCTGCAATGATATCGGTGTGGAGAAAATTCATATCGGCGTGAAGGAATTTCAGTGCATGGGCGCACGCCCGCCTGCCGATCATCCTCACATCTATCTGGACATGGGCGCGGATAACCAGATCGTCTGCCCCTATTGCTCGACGCTCTATACTTATGATCCCAATCTCGGCGCCGACCAGTCCGACCCGCCCTATTGCCTATATCACGACGAAGCGCGCTGATTTATGACAATTTGGCCGATTCCTTCCTGTGACTGACGCTTTCGATCGGCCGCTTCTCATCGCCGGGGGCGGCATCGGGGGTCTGAGTGCCGCCATCGCCCTTTCGCGTCGCGGCTTTGCCGTGCATGTGCTCGAAGCCGAGGCGGAATTCAGCGAAAGCGGCGCGGGCATCCAGATCGGCCCGAACGGCAGCCGTATTCTGCGTGCCTGGGGGCTGGGCGAGGCGCTCGACAGGCTGGCGGCAAAGCCGGAGGCGATTGTGATCGGGGACGGACTTTCCGGCCGGACGCTGGCCACCGTTCCGCTCGGGCGCGAGGCCGAGAGCCGCTATGGCGCGCCTTATTACGTCGCCGAGCGCCGGCTTCTGCACCGGCTGCTGCTCGAAGAGGTCGGCAAATCTTCCAATGTGAGGATGTCGACCGGCTTTCGCGTAACGGGTCTCCGAGATAACGGCGCCCGTGTCGTCGCCCTGTCGGAAGATGGACGCGAGGCGGAAGGCCGGGCGGTCATCGGTGCCGACGGCGTGCATTCGAAGCTTCGGTCCCGCGTCACCGGGGAAACCCCGTTTTTCTCGGGTCGCAACGCTTGGCGTGCGACCGCGGCAACGAACGTCCTTGGCCGGGAAACCGCCAATAGCGTGCAGCTTTGGCTCGGCCCGGACGCGCATCTCGTCCATTATTGCTGCGGGTGTGACGGTCCACTCAATGCCGTCGCCGTCGTGACCGGCGAAGCGGCCTCGCCCGGCTGGGGCACCGCCGGCGATCCGGGGCGGCTCGCGGCCTTCTTTGCCGACTGGGCAGAGGAGCCCCGCCGCATTCTGGCGCAGTTCGAAGGCTGGATGACTTGGCCGTTGCTCGCTCTGCCACCGCTTGAGCATTGGACGGACGATACGGTTGCGCTGATTGGCGACGCCGCCCATCCGCTGATGCCGTTTCTCGCCTCGGGCGCCGTGATGGCGATCGAGGACGCTGCCGTCCTCGCGGCCGAAACGGCGCGCTCGCCGGGTGCCCCGCCCTCAGCCTTCCGGGCCTATGAAACCCGCCGGATGCCTCGTGTCCGGCGAGTCCAGCGCGCATCGGAGCGAATGGGCGAGATCTATCATATGGACGGGGCGATGCGGCTGGCACGCAATCTGACGCTCGCTGCCGTGCCCGCTCCGCTTCTGTTTTCCCGCAATGATTGGCTCTACGGCTACAGAGCCGAGGATCAGGACCGCGGCTGATTCATCACTGCCGCGAAGGCCGGGCTTTCGCTCAGAACCGGCTGGGACTTGGAGAGCATCTCCGCGACGGGCTCCGGCTGGAGCAAAGCGTTGGCCGGATAGCCTTTGCCAGTAAAACCGAGACGGACGGTGCGGACCGGCGAGGGGCCGCCTCCAGTGCCGACCATGAGGTCACGCCAGCCGAAACTGCTATCCGGACCGACCAGGATGGGCGGACGCACGCTGATCACATGCGAAACAGGCCGATAGCCCACCTTTTCCTGCTGGAAGACGACCATCGAGCAGCCGGTGCGCTGGCACCAATCCGGACCGGCGAACAGCACCACGGCCTCCGGACGGCCATCTCCGTTCAGATCGACGCCGGCGAAATCATATTGTGCTGGTGCACGCTGCTTTACGAGCCGATAGCGGTCAACGGCCTGGCGCAGCTCGGCCTCGTCGATCTTGCCGACAAGCGCGGTCGGTCCTCCCCCGCCCGACGCCTCGGGTGCAGGCGTAAGCGCGACTGGACCCTGGGCGGTCAGACTTGTTTCGGAGCCGCTGGAGCCGCACCCCGCCATGGTCATCAGACCGGCAGCGCATATGATGAGTGCTAAAGGCTTTGCCCGCGAGCCTTGAAGGCCGCTTTTCAGAATCGAGCAGATCATCCGGGATGTCCTCGCAACGGACTTGAGTCCGCGTTACGGATTATCTGGGGATTTACGACGCATTTGCGCTTAGCTGGGCGCGATCATGGCGTTTTCCCACAGCAGCGCCGAAAAAAGTCCGGAGGAGAGGCCGAAGAGCCACAGCCGCGCATCACACGATAATCGGCGCATAACAGCCATGCATTCATCACTAGCCGCTTCGTCTCGGGCCGATCAACCTCTAAAGTGCTGCGAAAAATCGAGTGCCGAAAGCTTCCATGACTTCCTCGACAGACGTTCTTTCAGCGGCGGATGACGGCCGGCTTCCGGCGATCGGCCTGATGGGTAGCGCGATTCTGTGCTTCGCCGTGCTCGACGCCTCGGCGAAATATATTGTGGCGGTCGCAGCTTTGCCGGTGTTCCAGGCGATCTGGATTCGTTTCATCAGCCACGCCGTTTTCAGCTTCGTCGCCTTCGGCCCACGCAATGTCCTGGGCTCGCTCAAATCGGCTCGACCCGGCTTGCAGATGCTGCGCGGCATCCTGCTGTTCTCGACCACCGGCTTCAGCTTCGCCGCGCTGAGATATCTCCAGCTCGACCAGGCGGTGACGATCTTTTTCCTGTCGCCTTTCGTCGTCGCGACGCTCGCCGGACCGATTCTCGGCGAATGGGTCGGCTGGCGGAGGTTGCTGGCGATCCTGATCGGCTTCTCGGGCGTCGTCCTGGTGATCCGGCCAGGCTTCGGCAGCATCCACTGGGCGGCGTCCTATTCCTTCGGTGCGGCCGTCTGCTATGCCTGCTACAATGTGCTGACGCGCTATCTCGCCCGCTTCGATCCCTCGCTGGTCACGCAGGTTTATTCGCCGCTGGCCGGGGTGGTGATGCTGGCGCCGATCGGTCTGTGGGTCTGGACCTGGCCGGTGCATTGGTGGGTCTGGGCGATCGTGATCTCGACCGGCGTTTCGGGCGGCTTCGGCCACTATCTCCTGATCCTTGCGCATCGCCGGGCGCCGGCGCCGATCCTGGCGCCCTTCGCCTATACCGGTCTCACCTGGCAGTGCCTCATCGGCTATCTCGTGTTCAAGGATGTGCCGAGCGCATGGACGCTCGCCGGCGGCGGTGTGATCATCAGCTCGGGCCTCTATCTGCTCTATCGCGAGCGCGCAGCCGCAAGGCCTGCGCCGTTGGCAGTCCCGAGCCTGCCGGGCGGTCTTGGCGATTGAAGGGCGCAAGGTTCCCTCCCGACCAACGTCAAACGGCGCCCCAAGGCGCCGTTTCTTTCCGTCTTGATGACAGTGTCGCGGCCGACCGCGAACGCCTATCGTGCCGGCTGCTTCGAGCCCTGCCATTCAAGGAACTTCCGGAACAGTTGCTCCCGGCGCTCCTCGCTGATCCCGACCGTGCTGCCCGTCGGCGACTGGCTGCTGAGGAAGCGGTCGAAATCCTGCTTCAGCTTGTTCTCGTTCGCAGCGGTACGAACCTTGCTCTGGTCGAGTATCTCCTGAGCGGCCTGGAAGCGCTCCCATCCGGGCAAGGTCGCGGCGAGATTCACCTCTTTCCACTTCGGATGGCGGGGCTTCACCAGGAACTTGTCGAAATTCGCGAACAAGGCTTTGGTAAATTTCGCCACGCGCCGGTAGCGCTCTGTATTGGGAGCCCAGTTGAACACTGCAAGCACCGATCCGACGGCAATGGTCTCGACCGTCTTTCCCTCGGGAATGAGGTTCGGATAGTCCTCATGGGTCAGCGTCGCCGGCAGATAGTCTTTCTGCAGCGGCGCCGCATAGGGCACGCCGATCAGCTTATAGTCGTTCGGGCTGGCCTTGAGCTTGCCGAAAGAGCCGGTTGGCTTTCCGGCGATGAGGATGGTTGCCGCGATTTCGCCACGCTTGATCGCCTCGAAAGCATCCCCCTGCCCCATATTGACTTCCTGGACAGGAATATTGAGGTCCTCGAAAATGAGCTGGCTGGAAATCTGCGAGCCACTGCCCACATCGCTGAAGTTGACCTTCTTGCCGCGCAGATCCTGGATGCTGTTGATGTTCGGCGCGACCAGCAGATGCATCTCCTCATTATAGAGACGGGTGATGTAACGCAGCCGATTGGCGATGTTCCGGCCGACTTCGCCGGTCTTGTTATAGTAGCGCAAGATCACCGACTGGGTGATGCCCATGTCGATGCCGCGCAGATAGAGAATATCCTTGGTATTCTGACCGCCGCCCCGGCCGATCACCGGCAAGACACGCAAGCTGACGCCCGCCGGGTCGTCGAGAACCGCCGCCATATCATAGGCGAGATAAAGGTAGCTGCCATTCGGATTGCCGGAGATGATCGTGACGGTGTTCGCGTTCAGCTCGTCGACAAACCGGTCACGCGTCGAAACCGTCGGATCCGGATTGGCCTGAGCCAATTGAATCGGCTGCGACTGGCCGTCGGGCGCGGCGGCGGGCTGCTGAGCGGTGACAGTTTGCGCGCCTGCCGTAGCAACCGGCATCAGCGCGCTCATGGCAAAACATGTAATTGCCCAGATAATATTACGCATACGAACCCCCATGCCTCGACTCAAATCGTTGGTCTTATGCACATAAAAGGGAAATTTGTCATTATTTTGCAAAACACCATAGCCAAAAATCAAGTAATAGGCAAAGCTTCTGACAGCGGCGCCAAGCCATTGAAATTGGCTACGGTTAATGCTATCTCCACGACATATCCTAAAGTCTTACCCGCTTCGTAGGCGGGAGTGAGAGGCCCAAATGATCCATTTGACTTTCCCCGACGGCTCCGTTCGCGAATTTCAATCCGGCATTACCGGCACAGAACTTGCTGCCTCGATTTCAAAATCGCTGGCGAAGAAAGCTGTCGCCGTGAAGCTCGACGATCGTCTCGCCGATCTTGCTGACCCTATCGACCACGACGCATCGATCAAGATCCTCACTCGCGACGACCCGGAATCGCTCGAGCTCATTCGCCACGACGCCGCTCATGTCATGGCCGAGGCGGTTCAAGAGCTTTATCCGGGAACCCGGGTCACCATCGGCCCGGTCATCGAGAACGGCTTTTACTACGACTTCTTCCGGGAGGAGAGTTTTACGCCCGAGGACCTCGCCAAGATCGAGGCGAAGATGCACGAGATCGTGGCGGCTGATAAGCCATTTACCAAGGAGATCTGGAGCCGCAAGAAGGCGAAGGACTACTTCGCCAAGCAGGGCGAGGGTTTCAAGGTGGAGCTTGTCGACGCCATCCCCAAGGGCGAGGACGTGAAGATCTACCGTCAGGGCGAATGGCTCGATCTGTGCCGCGGCCCGCATATGACCTCTACGGCCAAGGTCGGCAAAGCTTTCAGGCTGCAGAAGCTCGCCGGCGCCTATTGGCGCGGCGATCACCGCAATCCGCAGCTTCAGCGCATTTACGGCACCGCCTGGGCCAAGCAGGAGGAGCTCGACGCCTATCTCAGAATGCTCGAGGAGGCGGAGAAGCGCGATCACCGGCGTCTCGGCCGCGAGATGGACCTGTTCCATTTCCAGGAGGAGGCGCAGGGCGCGGTGTTCTGGCACGCCAAGGGTTGGACCGTGTTTCAGGCCCTCGTCAACTACATCCGGCGGCGTCAGACCCAGGCCGGCTTCATCGAGGTGAACTCGCCCGACATGATGGAGCGCGTGCTTTGGGAGCAATCCGGCCATTGGGAGAAGTTCCGCGACAACATGTATATCGCGGAGACTCCCGACGAGAAGGTCTATTGCTGCAAGCCCATGAACTGTCCCGGCCATGTACAGATCTTCAAGAACGGCCTGAAGAGCTATCGCGATCTGCCGCTGAAAATCGCCGAATTCGGCAAAGTGCACCGCTATGAGCCGTCGGGTGCCTTGCACGGTCTGATGCGCGTGCGCCACTTCACCCAGGACGACGCCCACATCTTCTGCACCGAGGATCAGCTCAAGGATGAGTGCGTGAAGCTGAACGATATGATCCTCGATATCTACAAGGACTTCGGCTTCAACGAGGTGCAGATCAAGCTGGCGACACGGCCGGAGAAGCGGGTCGGCGCGGACGAGGTCTGGGACCGTGCGGAGGCGGCGCTGAAGGATGCGATGAAAGCGGCGGGCGTCGCCTATACCCTCAATGAGGGCGAGGGCGCATTCTATGGTCCGAAGCTCGAATACACCCTGCGCGACGCCATCGGCCGCGACTGGCAATGCGGCACCGTGCAGGTCGATCTCAACATGCCGGAGCGGCTTGGGGCGTTCTATATCGGCGCCGACGGCGAAAAGCATGTGCCGGTGATGATCCACCGCGCCATCTTCGGCTCGCTGGAGCGCTTCATCGGCATTCTGATCGAGAACTATGCCGGGCATCTGCCGCTCTGGTTGGCGCCGGTTCAGGCTGTCGTGGCGACCATCGTCTCCGACGCCGACGACTATGCGCTGGAGGCGGCGGCGGTGCTCACAGAGGCGGGCCTCAGGGTCGAGACCGATCTGCGCAATGAGAAGATCAACTATAAGGTGCGCGAGCATTCGGTGAGCAAAACCCCCGTCCTGCTCGTCGTCGGCAAGCGCGAGGCCGAGGAGCGCACTGTGTCGATCAGACGGCTCGGCAGTTCCGAGCAGCGCGTCGCACCGCTCGAAGAAACGATCGAGGAGTTGGTCGCCGAAGCGACGCCCCCCGACCTGCGCGCCCGCGCGGCGGCGCATACGGTCCCCGGCTCCAAAGCCGCCTGACGCTGCGTCTCACATCATGGATTTGCGCTGCATCTCGCGGCGCAAATTTACTTCCTGCGCCGAAATCCGGCGCCGCGCGGCCGTGATCCACGCTTTTACTTCTCCATTAAAGTATTAATCCATACATCCACGACTATATTGCTTACAGGTGGCGAAATGCGACCCCCTTTGGGTCGTTAAGATCCTATTCACAATTAACCTTAATTTGGGCTCCGTTTACCCTTTCCTCCAATATCCGTTCAAATTCGTCTCATAATGCGACATTTTCTTTCTCGCTTTTTTCAATTACTGAAAGCCCCTGTCATGAGAAGACCCCTGCCTTTCCTTGCCGCCGCCCTGTTCGCCGTCCTCGCCGCGCTTTTCACGCCGCTTACGGCAAATGCCGGATCGGTTGTGCCCCTCGCAAAGCCTGCCCTGTCCAGCGACACGACGGCACGGTTTGTAGTGCTCGCTGGCTATGATGGCGGCCATCACGGTGACTATGACGATAATGACAACGGCTATGATGGTCATGGAGACAATTATGGCCATGACGGCTACGGCCGCGATCATGACTATGACCATCACGGCTACGGACATGGCCGCGAATGCGACTATGGTCCGCGCTATGTCAGGAAATATGTCTGCGACCAAACCGAGCCCCGTTGCTTTAGACAGCGCGAAACGATCTGGTATTATGGTCGGGAATATTTCCGCTATGTGCGCAAATGCGTCGGCGGCGAGAATTATTGCAAATGGATTACCGTCCCGGTCAACGATTGCGGTTGCGACGACTGCGACTGACCTTGACGAAGTGAGTGCCTCTCCTCCCACTGAGCGCAGCCCTTCGGCCGCGCTCTTTTTTGCGTCAGCGGGCTGCGCAATCGGTCCGCTTGACAAGCATCCGGACCAGCCCTAGAACGTTACGCGAACATTAACTTTGGGCCGCCCTTGAGCGGACCGTCGCGCATGTGGAAAAGGCGCGGCCGATAGCGCTTGCGACGGCGGAAAAGGTTAAACTCTTAGCGAGTCGCATTGGATTACGAAAGGCAAGTCATGGCCGGTTCGGTGAACAAAGTCATTCTCGTCGGCAATCTGGGAGCCGACCCCGAAATCCGCCGCACGCAGGATGGCCGTCCCATTTGCAACCTTCGCCTCGCCACCTCCGATAGCTGGCGCGACAAGACGACCGGCGAGCGCCGCGAAAAAACGGAATGGCACCGCGTGGTGATCTTCAGCGAGCCTCTGTGCAAGATCGCTGAGCAATATCTGCGCAAGGGCTCGAAGGTCTATATCGAGGGCCAGCTTCAGACCCGCAAATGGGAAGACCAGGGCGGCCAGGAGCGCTATTCGACCGAGGTCGTGCTGCAGGGCTTCAACGGCACCATGACCATGCTCGACGGCCGCAGCGGTAGCGAGGCCGCGGGCAGTGGATTTCACGACGATTCGCCACCATATGACAAGGGTAATGAACGGCGCATGACGGGTGGGCGGTCTCGCGACGATGCCGGCAGTTTCGACAAGGATCTCGATGACGAGATCCCGTTCTGACCAGCGGTCCTGATGACCGGGCACACGTATCCAGCCCGTTTGTTCCAGACAAGGCCGATCGCTTTTACCTGTGTGTAGGAAGGGGTGCTCGGTTGCTTCAGTTCAGTGTCCACCGCTATAGTCGCGCATAGTTAGCTTGTCCTTAGAAATTCAAAGAAAACAAGCTTTTAGGCTGATGCTCCAGGCTTTAGCAGTGTTTATTTTTGGCTAACCCATTGACCGAAACTCCAAATACCCATAGCGGCGGTTCCGATATCCGCCCGATCTCGATCACGCAGGAGATGAAGCGCTCCTATCTCGATTACGCCATGAGCGTGATCGTGTCGCGCGCCCTGCCCGATGTCCGCGACGGCCTGAAGCCGGTCCATCGGCGCATCCTATATTCGATGCACGAGAACGGCTACGAATGGAACAAGCCCTACCGCAAATCCGCCCGCATCGTCGGCGATGTCATCGGTAAATATCACCCGCATGGCGACACAGCCGTTTACGACGCCCTCGTGCGCATGGCGCAGGATTTCTCGATGCGCCTGCCGCTGATCGACGGCCAGGGCAATTTCGGCTCGGTCGACGGCGACCCGCCGGCGGCGATGCGGTATACCGAGGTCCGCCTCGAAAAGGTGGCGAGCACGCTGCTCGACGATCTCGACAAGGACACGGTCGATTTCCAGGACAATTACGATAATTCCGAGCGCGAGCCGGTCGTCCTGCCGGCGCGCTTCCCGAATTTGCTCGTCAACGGCGCCGGCGGCATCGCCGTCGGCATGGCGACCAACATCCCGCCGCACAATCTCGGCGAGGTGATCAACGCCTGCATCGCCTATCTCGACAATCCCGCCATCACCATCGAGGAGCTGATCGAGATCGTCCCAGGTCCCGATTTTCCGACCGGTGGCCTGATCCTCGGCCGTTCCGGCATACGCTCCGCCTATCACAAAGGCCGCGGCTCGATCGTCATGCGCGGCAAGGTCGGCATCGAGACCGTGCGCAAGGAGCGCGAGGCGCTGATCGTCACGGAGATCCCCTATCAGGTCAACAAGGCCTCGATGATCGAGCGCATCGCTGAACTCGTCCGCGAGAAGCGCATCGAAGGCATTTCCGATGTCCGCGACGAGTCCGACCGCGAGGGCTTCCGCGTGGTGATCGAGCTGAAGCGCGACGCCGTGCCGGATGTGGTGCTGAACCAACTTTACCGCTTCACGCCTTTGCAGACCACCTTCGGCGCCAATATCGTCGCGCTCAATGGCGGCCGCCCCGAGCAGCTCAATCTCAGGGACATGGTCCAGGCGTTCACTCAGTTCCGCGAAGTCGTGGTTTCGCGGCGGACGAAATTCCTCCTGACCAAGGCCCGCGACCGCGCCCATGTCCTCGCCGGGCTCGCCATCGCCGTGGCTAATATCGACGAGGTCATCAAGCTGATCCGCAACGCGCCCGATCCGGCGACCGCCAGAGAGCAACTGATGACGCGGAATTGGCCGGCGCGGGACGTTGCTCACTACATTGCACTGATTGACGACCCGCGGCACCGGGTCAATGACGACGGCACCTATCGCCTCTCCGAGACTCAGGCCCGCGCCATTCTCGATCTGCGCCTGCAGCGCCTGACCGCGCTCGGCCGGGACGAAATCGGCGACGAGATGCGCCAGCTTGGTGAGAACATCAAGGAGTATCTGGATATTCTGCGATCGCGCGCCCGCATCGTCTCGATCGTCAAGGACGAGCTAATCGGCGTTCGCGAGGAGTTCGCCACGCCCCGGCGGACCGAAATCCTCGATGTCGAAGGCGACGTCGATGACGAGGACCTGATCCAGCGCGAGGACATGGTCGTTACCGTCAGCCATCGCGGCTATATCAAGCGCGTGCCTCTGTCGACCTACCGCGCCCAGCGCCGCGGCGGCAAAGGCCGCTCGGGTATGGCCATGCGCGACGAGGATTTCGTCACCCGCCTGTTCATCGCCAACACCCACACGCCGATCCTGTTCTTCTCCTCGCGCGGCATGGTCTACAAGATGAAGGTCTGGCGCCTTCCGCTTGCCGAGCCTCAGTCGCGCGGCAAGGCGCTGATCAATCTTCTGCCCCTGCAGCAGGACGAGTGGATTACCACCATCATGCCGCTGCCGGAGGATGAGGCCACCTGGGCGAGCCTCAATGTGATGTTCGCCACCTCGACCGGCTATGTTCGCCGCAATGACCTGTCGGATTTCGTCGAAGTCCGGCAGAACGGCAAGATCGCCATGAAGCTGGACGAGAACGACACCATCATCAGCGTCGATATCTGCACGGAAGACGACAATGTGCTGCTGACGACCGCCGATGGTCAGGCGATCCGTTTCCCGGTTTCCGACGTGCGCGTCTTCAAGGGCCGCGAGTTGACCGGCGTGCGCGGCATCAAGCTCGAAGATGAGAACCGTGTAATCTCCATGGCCATCCTGCGTCATGTCGATGCGAGCCCCGCCGAGCGCAATGCCTATGTCAAGCAGGCGAACGCCATCCGCCGGGCGGCGACCGGCGAACGGCCGATACCGGAGGAGCTGGACGAGGCGCCCGAGGAGGCAGCCGAGACGGCCGACGCCATGACCGAACTCACCCCGGAGCGCTATGCCGAACTTGGGGCCGCCGAGCAGTTCGTGCTGACCATCTCCGAGAACGGCTATGGCAAGCGCACCAGCGCCTATGAATACCGGATCTCGGGACGCGGCGGCAAAGGCATCATCGGCATGGTTGTCAATGACCGCAACGGCAAGCTCGTCGCCTCCTTCCCAGTCCAGGACACCGACCAGATCATGCTCGTCACCAATGGCGGACAGATGATCCGCTGCCCGGTGGACGGCATTTCGATCGTCGGCCGCTCGACCCAGGGCGTTCGCATTTTCAACACCAGTGAGGGCGAGCGCGTCGTCTCCGTCCGCTCCATTTCCGAAGAGAGTAATGGCAACGGGAACGGAAATGGCAATGGCGCGGATGGCGGCAGCGATCCCGAGGCTTCTCCTGACGAATAGGTCCTCGTTCAGCGTTTCTTGGGGTTCGCAATGTCCATCCACCTTTACGGCGCATTCGTCCTGGCCT
Organism: uncultured Alphaproteobacteria bacterium; assembly: GCA_963798805.1. GTDB lineage: Bacteria > Pseudomonadota > Alphaproteobacteria > Rhizobiales > Rhodomicrobiaceae > CAVZCK01. Next base: position 353,490 of record CAWCVC010000002.1, on the reverse strand, counting down.
GTGTCGTGCTGGCCGCAACGCCCGGTCCCAGCATGTCGCTGTTCATCGCGAACGGTGCTGCGAACGGGCGGCGCGCGGCTTTGCTGACCGTTTTCGGCTCCGCAATGGGTCTCTCTATCCTGGTCACGGCGGCGGCGCTCGGGCTCGGTTCGCTGATGACCGCCGCCGGGCAATGGTTCGACATCATCCGCTGGCTCGGCGCTGCCTATCTGATCTGGCTCGGCATCATGCGGCTGCGCCTTGCTGTTCGTAACGGCCTCCCGGCTGTCACACCGTCCCCGCGCCAAGGCCGTTGGTTCTTGCAAGGGATGGCCGTTTCGCTGTCGAACCCGAAGGTGCTGCTCTTTCTCGGCGCCTTCTTTCCGCAATTCGTCACGCCGGAGGCCCCCCTCGGACCTCAGCTCACCCTACTGGCCGTCACCTTCGTGGCCTCGATCGCCGCGGTCGACTGTTCGCTGGCGCTGGCCGTGGGCTCCGCCAATGGCTGGCTCACAGCCAAGCGCAAGCGGATCTCCGACGGCGTTACCGGCTTTTTCCTGGTCTGCGGCGGTCTCTGGCTTGCCGCGGCCCGCCGGACGTAGTATTTGGCGGCGCATCGACGATCGTTGGACGCCATGCCCCGCGCCATCTTCTATGCAGGCAGCTTCGACCCCGTAACGCTAGGTCATCTCGACCTGATAGGGCGCGCGGCGCGCCTGTTCGACCGCGTCGTCATCGGCGTCGGCGTCCATCACGGGAAGAAGCCGCTGTTCACCGATCAGGAGCGCGTGGAGCTTCTGCGGGACGAGGTCGCCAAACTTCCATCCGCGTCACCGGCGAACATCGAGATCGTCACCTTCAATAATCTCGTCGTCGACGCCGCGCGGGGACACGGTGCGTCCGCCATCCTGCGCGGGCTGCGCGACGCCACCGATTTCGACTATGAAATGCAGATGGCCGGCATGAACGGCACGCTTGCACCCGATATTGACACGGTTTTTCTGCCCGCCGCGGGCAAACACAGGCATATTGCCGCCACTTTCGTCCGTCAGATCGCGCAAATGGGCGGCGATGTGACAGCCTTCGTGCCGCCCGCCGTCGCCGCGCGCCTCAAGCACAAGCTGGTGCACCCGGCCTCGTCCTGACAAGCCTTTCGTTTTGGAGTTCACCCGCAATGAAACGCATTCTGGCCGCTCTCTTTGCCGTTTTCGCTCTTAGCCTCACGGCCCAGGCGGCGAGCAAGGACAACATCGTCTATATGGATCTGAAATACGGCCGCGTGACCATCGAGCTACGCCCGGACTTGGCGCCGAAGCAGGTCGCCCGCTTCAAGAAGCTGACGCATGAGGGCTTCTATAACGGATTGAAATTCCACCGCGTCATCACCGGCTTCATGGCCCAGACCGGCGACCCGACCGGCACCGGCTCGGGCGGCTCGAGCTACCCCGATCTGCCGGCGGAATTCACCGACACACCGTTCAAGCGCGGCACCTTGGGAGCGGCCCGGACGAGCGATCCGAACACCGCCAACAGCCAGTTCTTCATCTGCTTCGAGGACGCGCCGCATCTGAATGGGCAGTATACGGTCTTCGGCCGAGTGATCGACGGCATGCAATATGTCGACAAGATCAAGAAAGGCAACGGACCGAGCGGTCAGGTGTTCAATCCGGACACGATCGTGAAGATGCAGCTTGCATCCGACGCCAAATAGCGGCAAACCGCGACCAACCGGAAAGGAATGGCTCATGGCGGACATCGCCGATCCCGAAAACACGCTCATCATGGACATCTCCCATGGACGCGTCGTTATCGAAATGCTTCCCGACGTTGCGCCGAACCATGTCGCGCGGATCAAGGAGTTGGTCCGCGACGGCTTTTATGACGGCACCGTCTTTCACCGCGTCATCGACGGTTTCATGGCGCAGACCGGCGATCCGACCGGCACCGGCACGGGCGGCTCCGGCAAGAAGCTGAAGGCCGAATTCAACGATACGCCGCATGAACGCGGCGTCGTTTCCATGGCTCGTGCCCAGGATCCGAATAGCGGTGACAGTCAGTTCTTCATCTGCTTCGATGACGCCACTTTCCTTGACGGGAAATACACGGCCTGGGGCCGCGTTATCGAGGGCATGGAGAATGTGGACAAAATCAAGCGCGGCGAACCGGTCAGCAATCCGGACAAGATCGTCCGTGTTCAGGTTGCCGCCGACGCGGCCTGAGGTCGCCGCCGCCTGCTTGCGCAAGGTCGCACTCTATTATGCCGCCGGATCGGTCGGCGGCTTGCTAGTCGGGCTTGCCGGATGGATCGTCGGCTCATCTGGTATTCCCGACCTCATGGGCGTGGCGGTGAAGCTTGCGCTGGATAAGGCGACGATCTATAGGCTGATGGTCTGGGGCGGTATTTGGGCCCTCATTTTTCTGCTGCCGCTCGGCATCCGGCCGCTCTGGCTGAAGGCGTTGATCTACACCATGGCGCCGGTTCTGACATTGCTCTTGGTGATCGTGCCGGCGCGCGGCGGTCAGATGCTGCTGCTCGACCGGGGGGCGCTGGCGCCGCTCTATGTCTATCTCATCAACACGCCCTGGGGCTTCGCCGCCGCCTATCTCGGCTGGATGCTCGGCGCGGAAGAACGCTGACGAGCCGGGCTTCGAGACGTGCGTGTGGATCTCTTCGATTTCGAGCTGCCGGAGGAGCAGATTGCGCTGCGTCCAGCCGAACCGCGCGAGGCGGCACGGCTGCTCGTCATCCGTCCTGGCGCGGCGCCCGAATTTTCGGATCACCGCATCGCCGATCTGCCGGATCTGCTGAGACCGGGCGATGTCCTGGTTTTCAACAAGACCCGCGTGCTGCCGGCTCAGCTCGAAGGCTGGCGTGAAAGGCCGGACGGCTCGCGCGCCCAAATCGGCGTCACGCTGCATAAGCGGCTGTCAGAGCTGGAATGGCGGGCCTTTGCCCAGCCGGCGCGCAAGCTCGCCCCCGGCGACCGGCTCATTTTCGGCGAGGACTTCCACGCCGCCCTCCGCCACAAGGGCGAAGCCGGCGAAATCGGCCTTCTGTTCGAGACCGGCGGTCAGCGCTTCGAGGACTGCCTCGCCCGTTATGGCCTCATGCCGCTGCCGCCCTATATCGCCTCGCGGCGCAAGCCGGATGAGCGTGATATCGCCGACTATCAAACGGCCTTCGCGCGCGAATCCGGTGCCGTGGCGGCGCCGACCGCTGGGCTGCATTTCACGGACAAGCTGATCGCAAGTCTCGAGGCGGCAGGCATTCAAACGGCTTTTCTCACGCTCCACATCGGCGCAGGGACATTTCTGCCGGTGAAGGCGGAGGATACGGCCGATCACAAGATGCACGCCGAATGGGGAGAGATCGGCGCGGAAACTGCCGCACGGCTCAACGAGGCCCGCGCCGCGGGCGGCCGTCTGATCGCCGTCGGCACCACCTCGCTGCGTCTTCTCGAAAGCGCAGCAGATGAAGACGGCCAAATTCGCCCCTTCAGCGGCGAGACGGATATTTTCATCATGCCAGGCTATCGTTTCAAAGCCGTCGACCTGATGATCACCAATTTCCACCTTCCCCGATCGACCCTGTTCATGCTGGTCTCGGCTTTTTCCGGACTGGAGGCGATGAAGCGCGCCTATGCTCATGCGGTCGCGGCGGGTTACCGCTTCTATTCCTATGGCGATGCCTGCCTGCTCGAACCGGCGCCCGGCGCCACAATCGGGGCCACGCCCCAATGACTCAGCGCTTCAGCTTCACACTCAAGGCGCAGGACGGCGAGGCGCGGCTCGGCGAGATTACGACCGCGCGCGGGCCGATCCGCACGCCTGCCTTCATGCCCGTCGGCACCGCCGGGACCGTCAAAGCCATGTTCACCCAGGACGTGCGGGCGACTGGCACAGACATTATTCTCGGCAACACCTATCACCTGATGCTGCGGCCGGGCGCCGAGCGCATCGCGCGGCTTGGTGGGCTGCACAATTTCATGAACTGGCCTGGCCCGATCCTGAGCGATAGCGGCGGCTTTCAGGTGATGTCGCTCTCCCAGCTCCGGAAGATCTCCGAAGAGGGCGTCACCTTCCAGTCGCATATCGATGGCAGCACCCATGTACTCACGCCCGAGCGGTCGATCGAAATCCAGACGCTGCTCGGGGCCGACATCGTCATGCAGTTCGACGAATGCACGCCCTATCCGGCGACGTGGGACGAGGCCCGCAGCTCGATGGAACTGTCTCTGCGCTGGGCCGAACGGTCTCGCGCAGCTTTCGAGAGCATGGCCGGGCCGCATCAGGCGCTGTTCGCTATCCTGCAGGGCAGCGTCTTCGCGGATCTGCGCGCCCGCTCGGCGGCCGCGTTGGTCGATATGGATTTTCCCGGCTATGCCATTGGAGGGCTCGCGGTCGGCGAACCGCAGCCGGTGATGCTGAAGACGCTGGAAAAAACCACCCGGCTCCTGCCTCGCGATAAGCCGCGCTATCTGATGGGCGTCGGCACGCCGGGCGACCTCGTCGCGGCGATCGCGCGCGGCGCCGATATGTTCGACTGCGTGATGCCGACCCGCTCGGGCCGCCATGGCCAGGCGTTCACATGGGCGGGCAAGATCAATCTGCGCAACGCCGTCCACGCCGAGGACGGCCGTCCGCTCGACGAGCGCAGCGCCTGCCCGGCCGCGCGCGATTATTCTCGCGCCTATCTGCATCACCTTTTCAAGGCTGGCGAGATTCTGGGGCCCATGCTATTGAGCTGGGCAAATATCCAGTTTTATCAAGAGCTTATGAATCAAACGCGCAAAGCCATCGCGGAACACCGCTTCGCCGCCTTTGCGGAGCGGTTCAACATGCTCTATACGCCAGCGGCGGCACTCGACGCCCATTCCGAGACCTGACCAGCCCGCCCCGGCGGCAAACCGTATTCATAATCAGTTAACGGGCTGACCGCTTCCCATGTTATTCAAAAGACGGGGTTGATCCCGCCCATTTGGCGGGAAAGCATAGTATGCGTTGGGGAGGGCCTCGCCATGCGCTTGATCGCAGTTCTTCTAATGTTCCTGATCTCCGCGGCGGTCTATGCTGCCGATTTGGAGCCGGTGGGCACGGCTCAAGCCGAGCGAGCGGCGGCCGAGAAAGCGGCGGCTGAAGAGGCCGAACGCGCGAAAGCGGCCGCAGAGAAGGCTGCAGCGGAAAAGGCGGCTTTGGCTGCCGCTGAGAAGGCCGCGGCCGAAAAGGCGGCAAAAGAGGCAGAAGCGCAGAAGGCCGCGGCTGCCGAGGCGGAGCGGGCCGCCAAGGAGGCCGCGGAGCGCGAAGCTGCCGAAAAAGCAGCACGGGAGGCCAAGGAGGCAGCCGAGCGCGAGGCGACGGCAAAAGCGGAACGTGAAGCCAAGGAGGCGGTGGACCGCGAGGCGGCAGCGAAAGCAGCGCGCGAGGCCAAGGAGGCGGCGGACCGCCAGGCTGCTGAGAAGGCTAAGGCGGAGCAGGAAGCGAAGGAAGCGGCCGAGCGCCAGGCAGCTGAAAAAGCGAAGGCGGAACGCGAGGCAAAAGAGGCTGCTGAACGCGAGGCCGCCAAGGAGGCTGCCGCCAAGGCGGAACGGGAGGCCAAGGAAGCCGCGGAAGCCGTAGCAGCCGCCAAGGCCGAACGCGAAGCGAAGGAAGCCGCAGAACGTGAGGCGGCCGAAAAGGCGAAGCAGGAGCGAGAGGCGAATGAAGCCGCAGAACGCGAGGCGGCGGCAAAGCTCAAGGCGGAACATGAGGCTGCCGAGAAAACCGCGGCAGCGAAGGCGTCTGCCGCTGGAGCGTCAATCAACGCCGCATCATCCGTGCAGGCCGGCATCCAATGCGGGGTGCCTGTCGAAATCGAGAACGCCGATGCGGCCAAGGCGATTACCGATCGGGCCAAGGCCGATGCCGAGGCCAATGCCGCGGCGCCGGCCAAGCTCACCCTCGTTGCGCAGGACAGCGTCGCCGCGCTCGCGAACAGCTATAAGCTCGACCGGAGCACGGTCGGCCGCGCCTATCTCGTTGCGCTGTGCAATCAGCTCGCAGCATCGGGCGGTTCACCGCTCTCGCTGAAGCCGCTTCTGGCGATGCTTGCCGATGCGCTCGGCCAGAATTACGCGGCGTTCGCCAGCACCGAGGCGTCACAAGGTACGCCTGCGGGCGGCGGCGAAAGCGGCGAGACGCATAGCGCCTCGAAGGCGGCGCCTGCGCCCGTCGCCAGCGGCAAGCCTCAGCCTCCGGAAGGAACATCTGAGCCGCAGGCCAAGATGTCGGAAGCCGAATTTGCTGGGCCTAAGTCGGCGGAGGCGGCTCCTCCGCCAGCAGCAGAGGCTTCACCGCCTCCCGCGGCTGAACAGCCCAGTCCGGCGCCGCAAGCAGCAGAGAAATCAGCCGTGCCGCCCGCCGCAAAGGCCCCCGCTCCCGAAAGTAAGAGCGCGGAAGCGCCGCAAACCAAAGCAGCCGCTCCTTCACCGCCGGAAGCCGCTGGCGCCAGCACTCCAACGCCAAGCGCCGGCGAGAAAATGGCCGCACCTCCAGCCGCAAGCGCCGAAGAAAGCCAGCCCGCCGCAGGCAATCCGCCCGGAACGCTGAGCGATGCGCGATGTCGTGCGCTCGGTGTTCTCGGCAAGTGCCCGGACCTCAAGGCGGTCTTCGATCAGCTTCTCCAGAAGCCGGTCGAATATAACCATCCAGACAAAATGCTGCTCGGGCGCAAGACCGAGATCGCTCTCGTCATCCGCACCGACTGGGAAGGCAAGGACCTGCCGAAGGAGGTCTCGGACGAATTGAAAGGTCTGCCCGGCGCGGTCAAGCAGGGTGTGAGTAAGATCACCCGCATCATGTCGGCCGAGCTGAGCGGCAGCGATTTCGAGATCAGCCCTTCGGGCAGCCAGGAACGCACTGTCGTGCCGCCCGAGCCGGTGAGCTGGAATTGGCAGGTCATGCCGACCGATACCGGCAAGGACAAGCGGCTGAAACTCAGGCTTTATGCCCATCTGGAGGGACCTGGCGGCGCCATGCCTCCGGTTCTGGTGAAGACACTCGATGCCAATATCGATGTCGACGTGACCACCTGGGATTGGATGGTCAATCAGGCGCGCACGCTCGAACCATTCTACGCGGTGACCGCCGGTCTGCTCGGGCTTTTGACGGCGATCCTAACATTCCTCTTTGCCCGTAAGCGCAAGACGGCTCCGGAAGCCGGCCTCCAATTTGAAAGACTCAGTCCGCTCGACCGTTGGATGTCGAGAAGAGGACCGGTGATCGGCGATCTCGACCAGAGCGCGGGCGACAGCCGGCCCCCGAGCGCCTCGCCGCCGGCGGCTCCGCCGTCACCGCCAAGCACCGGACCGTCCGGCGGGCCCGAGACCGGTACGCCCGGTTCGGATGGCGGCTCGAAGCCGGATAAGGATTAAGCCGGGGCGGCGGAATTGAATCCGCCGCGCATGACAGTTCCATAGAGCCGCCAGGCTTTGCACAGGAGCCCGCGCGTGTTGCCACGTATATGCTCGGGCCCGGCATCACATCTCAAATTGCACGATCCGGCTGGGCCTTCCGGCTGCACAGCTTCGGCTGCCTTCGTTCGTCCTCATCCTGATCCTGGCGGCGGACCAGACGCGCTCGCCTGAACGGGAAACGCACAACGCTTAGAGCGCGATCAGGACAAAGTGGAATCCGGTTTTCCGTCCGATCGCGGGACCAACAAAGAATTGAGAGCGGGCCTCTGAGCTCAAGTGTTTCCATCTAAATTGACCCGCTCTAGCCGATCTTATTCAGCCGCAGTTAGAAATTGCGCTGGCGAATGTGGCGCAAGGCATTGAACTTGCGTAGGAAATGGGTGTCGCAGCCATCCTATGCGCGCCGCAGCGCAGAGCCACACCCGCCATGACCGACGATAGCCCGCTCACCGTTCCCTATCCAGCCGTGTCGCGCAAGAAAGTCACAGCTGCCTTCGATGGCGGTCGTCTCTCCTCCGACAGCGGCGTCATGCTGCTCGCGCTTGCCGAGCGTCGGCGGGCTCTCTCCCAAACTCTCGCTGCTTTGATCGCCGACCGGCGCGATCGGGCGCATATTACGCACACAGTTGAGGACATACTGAAAGGGCGCATGTTGGCGATCGCCTGCGGCTACGCGGATGGCAATGACTTCGACTGGCTGCGCTGCGATGCCGCCTTCAAGCTTGCCTGCGGGCGGCTGCCCGACACGGGCAATGATCTATGCTCGCAGCCGACCATCTCGCGCTGGGAGAACGCGCCGACGCTGAAGGAGATCATCCGCCTGACCTATGCGCTCGTCGACATCTGGTGCCGGAGCTACAAGATGCCGCCGGCATCGGTGGTGCTGGACATCGATGACACGCTCGACGTGGTGCACGGTCATCAGAAACTGTCGGAATGGAACGCCCATTACGACGAGCGCTGCTTTCTGCCGATCCACATCTATGAGACAGCGACGGGCCGCCCGGTCACCATGATCCTGCGTCCGGGCAAGACGCCCTCAGGCAAGGAAGTCCGTGGATTACTGCGCCGTCTGATCAATCGCATTCGCCGGCATTGGTCCGATACGCGCATCACCATTCGTGGCGATAGTCACTACGGCCGAGAAGAAGTTATGAGCTGGTGTGAGGCCAATGGCATCGACTATGTCTTCGGCTTTGCTGGCAATACCGTGCTCGACCGCTTGGTCGAACCGGAGGCCGATGATATCCGGACGCGCCGCGCCGAGGAGCAACTTGCCGTTCTGCGCGGCTTCGCCGAAACGCGCTATGCGGCAAAATCCTGGGCCAGGGAGCGCCGTGTTGTGGCACGTATCGAGGCGAGCGCCAGTCATGAGGACGACATGCTCCGCCGCGGGCTCGACATCCGCTATGCCGTCACCTCGCTGGCGAAAGGCAACGCCGAGCACATCTATGCGACCCTCTACTGCGAGAGGGGACAGGCAGAGAATCTGATCAAGCAACATAAAGCGCAACTCGCATCCGATCGCACCAGCTGCCGATCGCCGCTTGCTAATCAGATGCGGCTCATTCTGCACACCGCCGCCTATTGGCTGATGCTCGATGTGCGCGATTGCGTGCCGTCCTGGCATCCTTTGCGGCAAAGCGAGTTCGCCAGCATTCGCCTGCGCCTGCTGAAAATCGCCGGACGTTTCGTCGAGACCGCGAGCCGCATCCGTGTGGCACTCGCCTCGTGCTGCCCGGAGGCCGAGCTGTTCAGCCTCGTTGCCTTCCGGCTGCAATCGTCCGGGCCATGAATGGTGGGGCATGACCGCCCCAGGAGCCCGGACCATCCACCTTCAGCGCGTCGACAGCGTACTCGAGCCGATCAGCCTGCCGGACGTGTCCGCACAGGACGGATCACCTCGCCCAGCAAGAACGGAAAGAAGATAGCCTGCTCGGACGCATAAGAACGGCTAGGCTCAAGCAAATGAGCTGATTAGCAAATCGGCCCGGCAAACGATCGATTGCAGCGAATGTATTCGCCAAAGCGTCGCTTGTAGATCTGCGTCTTGATCGCTTGCGATTGCCCCACAAGCATCGAACGTTCTTAGCCTATGCACTATCAAAAAGACATCGCAAGAAAATTTCCGTTTATTGCCTTATTTTTTGGCGTAAACTTCCACCTCTTCTGGATCCCTGAACAATTGTGCATTTAAAATATGGACATTTTTATACTAAATGCAAAGCATCAGCGCCGATCCATACGTGGTATTCGATACTCGAAGCTGGTTTATCATGATCAATAAAACGCGAGAGCAGAAGGTTATTACAACCAATGAGGTGGATGCGTGCAAACTCCTCGCTATTATCGCTGCACAAAATAGCGGGATTGCTCAATCCGATCTTCGCCTGTGTCGTCTGCTCGGCATTTGCCGGCCATAGCGCCAATGGCGCCGAGCAAGACGCGGCGCGTGAGGTCCGGACACACGGTGATCATCAGGATGGCTGCTCGAATTGCAGCGGTCATCGCGCGCGCTCCGCGTCGTCCGTCGTCGATTCCGCAATCTCGGCGCAACGGCCGACCATGGTGGAACGTTTCGGCGCAACGCGGCTTCGCCTCGCAGAAGACAGTTCAGTGCGCTTTTCGGTCGAGCGGATCGCCGGGACCTCCGGCACGGCGATCCCCATAAAGATCCATCTCCCCCTGGCTCTCGGAGAGAATCCCGATACCAAGCCAGGCTATACATTCCTGATGTTTAGAGGCGTCCCGGACGAGATGTCGTTGTCGTCCGGATTTCGAACCCGGAATAGCTGGATCGTCGCCATCAAAGAAGCCGGGAACCTGAAACTGGCTGTTCCGGCGAAATACCAGGGCGACTTCCCGATCGACGTCCTTCTCTATAACGGCCAGACGGCATTTCCTGAAAAGCTATCCGTCCTCATACATGTTCTGTCGCCGAACGACCTGAATACGTCTTCTGATTACGCGGCCATTCCGCCATCCGCCGATAACGGGACGGCAAAAACTCCGCCGAGCGACAGCGCTCCGGTTTCGAAGACGGAAGAAAAGGAAATGCTTGCCCAGGGTGAGGCTCAGCTCCGAAGCGGCAATATCGTCTTTGCGCGACTGCTCTTTGAAGAACTTGCCTCGCATGGAAGCGCGCAAGGCGCCTTTGCGGCTGCACAGACCTACGATCCGGCTGTCCTCGAGCAGATCGGCGCGATCGGCGTTCGCGGCGATCTCGCGACCGCAAAATATTGGTACCGCAGGGCGGCGGAGCTCGGGAATGCGCCGGTCACCGATATCCTCAGCGCATTTAAGAAAGACCGGTAATAGAGACAGCAGAAGGCAACATTCAAGGTTTTGCGTCACTCTGGAGACTGCGCATGTTCAGGCTTTATGCGAAACTGATAATTCATGCCGTCTTGTTGATGTCGATTTTGGCGGCATGGGCGTCCCCGGCAGCGGCCATGCAAAACGAGCCCTCGAAGGAAGCGCAAGTCCAGCTTGTCGCACAGACGGGGCGGTCGGAATCGATCCGCCACCGGATGAATGATTGGACGATCGGGCTGGCGGCCGGCCTTCCCGAGGGTGCGCCGCTCCGCTTCGCGACAGAGCTTGCGCGCATCGTCGACGACGGCGACCAGATGCGGGTGGTTGCGCTGATCACGCGCGGCATTTCCGACAATCTGAACGACCTGCTTTATCTGCGTGGCGTCGATGCCGCCATCGTCTATGGCGATTTGCTCGGCGAATTGCAGGATCAGCCGGAAGTCCGCGAGAAGGTGAACTACATTGCCAACCTCTTCCCGGCCGAAATGCATATTTTCGTCCGGCCGGAGATCCACTCTCTGGAGGATCTCAAGGGCAAGGTCGTCAACTTCAACACCAAAGGCACCGCCGCCGCCTATACCGGCCCGATCATATTCGACCGGCTGCATATCGGCGCGATCAACAAGTTCATCCCGCACCCGGTAGCAATGAAGCAGATGGCCGAAAGCCCCGAGATCGCCGCCGTGGTGTTCGTGTCGTCCAAGCCGCTGGACGCTTTTGCCCGCAGGAAGTGGCCCGCAGGTTTTCATTTCCTGCCTTTGCCCTACAGCAGCAAGCTGGGCGAATATTACTTCCCGAGCTTCCTGAAAGACACCGACTATCCCGATCTGATACCCAAAGGCGAGGAGATCGCCACGATTGCCGTGCCCGTGGTTCTGGCTGCCTTCGACTGGCCGAAGACAAGCGACCGCTACCGCCGGATGGAGCGCTTCGTGCAATATTTCTTTGCCAGGCTGCCGCTGCTCCAGAACCAGCCCAGCTATCATCCCAAATGGAAGGACGTCAATCTGGCCGGCACGGTTCCGGGGTGGAGCCGGTTTCCGCCCGTGCAGGCAGAGCTCGAAAGACTGTCCTCGCCGGAAAGCCTGAAACGTCTGCGCATCCAGGCCGCCAAGGTGCTTCCCGGTAATCCCGATGAACAGGAAAGGCTGGTGCAGGAGTTTATCCGCTGGGCAAACACGCCTGGAGTGCGCAAACAGTTGCGCAAATAGAGGAGGCGTCCCTCATCGCCTCCGCGCTTGCCGAGCGGCTATCGACCATTGGAAAAAATAAAGTAATCTCGCAAGCATTAATGCCCGATAACCGCTCTGAAGCAGAATAAATCGGAGGACAAATGTTCGAATTTCGCGTGGCAGCGTTGATCCTGGCCTTGTTTGCTGGCCTGCTACCGGCAAAGTCTTTTGCTCAGGAGCAGTCAGGGATCGACAAGGTCGTCTTCCAAGTTGACGAAAACGATCCGAAAGTCATGAACTTAGCTCTGAACAACGTCCAGAATCTTCTTGCTTATTACAAGGAAAAAGGGCGGAAGGTACAGATAGAGATCGTCACCTACGGGCCGGGCTTGAACATGCTCCGCCAAGACACAAGTCCGGTAAAGGACCGCATCTCCGCCCTGGCGCTCGAAAATCAGGATCTTCAGTTCTCGGCTTGCGGCAACACGCTCGAAGGCATGACCAAGCGTGAAGGCAAGAAGCCCCCGCTTATAAGCGAAGCCAAGCTTGTACCCGCCGGCATCGCCCGGATCGTCGAATTGGAGAAGCAGGGATACGCTTACGTCAAACCGTAACCGCAGGTGTCATAGCGCCAGCGCGCGATTGCTCGGCGCTTCCCGTGCCGTCAAGGCCGGGCGCGCCTCTACCCTGATCAGACGGGCGGCCGGAATCACTCAGGGTCAACCAACGAACGCTCACCCGGCACTCCGACCGGCGGCGTTCAAGCCGCTTTGTCGCCGAAGAAATGAGCGTCCTGTTCGGCGCGCAGCTTGTCGCAAAGCCGACCCGCGGGCACTTCGACATCATCGAAAGTGAGAACCTGATCCTTGGGAATATCCCGTTTGAGGCGGCAGCCCTCGGCGAGCCCCATCGGCAGCAGGCGCTCGGCCTGCACAACATCGGCATTCTCGCAAAGGCCGTAGGTCATGTAATGGCCGATGCCATCGAGGGTCTGACCCGCCTTGAGGTCGATCTTGGCGGTGGCGACCACATCGACGCACGGAGCGCCGAGCGGAGCGATCACCGCGTCCTTGAAGACGACGGCGCGAGCAACGGTCGATGGCACCTCGAAGTGGCAGAGATGGTAGGGCCAATAGAAGCAGTAAAGCGGGCCCGGACCTAGCTTATAGAGCGCCAGATAATGCTTCTCCACCGGGTCCTCGGTCGTCCCAAGGACGAACACGCCCGGGGCTGGCATGGCTCCGACGCAGTAGTCGACGATGCCGGGGCCGTTGACCAGCTCTTCCAGCGGATACCAGTTCACCGCTTCCTGGATCGGCGTTCCCGTCTCGACCGTGGGTCCATACATGCCGCGCTTAGCAACGCGCATGCCCGTGGCGTTGGCGACAATGGCGTTCTCGAACGAGATCTTTGTTCCATCCGCGAATGAGGTCACCATAGGCGCCTTCATCCCCCATTTCTTGGCAAACCCTTCCTGCGTGGTCGGGTTGCGATAGGGATCGTGCAGGCCTTTGATGTTCCCGCAGAGCACCGGGCGGACGCCGAGGCCCTTCACCCAGCGGTAGAGATTCATGATGACTCCGGGCTGATCGCCCTCGGTGTTGGTGATGACGACGCCGGCGCGGTCGGCATAAATCTTCAGGATCGGGCCGAGCGTACTGTCGAGCTCGGCGTTCATCATGGCGACGTGCTTGCCACTCTCTATGGCACGCAGCACCACATGCGCCGAGAATTCGACGGCGCCTGTCACTTCGACGATGGCGTCGATGCCCTCGGCGTCGCAGAGCAGCATCGGATCATCCGTGATCGCGCGGCGGCCGCGCCGGATCGCATCTTCGAGCTCGCCCACGGACTCGACAATAACGACATTATCCTCGCCGCCCTCGGCGTAGGCCCGCCGAGCCTCATCGACATGCCGGTTGGAAATGGCAACCAGCTCCATCCCCTGGACATAGCGGAGCATTTGCAGCGCAATGCCACGCGCCATGAAGCCAGCTCCGACCATGCCCACACGGACCGGATTCCCGGCCTTCGCGCGCTTCTCAAGTTCCCGGTCGACGATAAACACCCGAACCTCGTTTGAATTAGATCCAATGCATTGCCCGCCGCTCCCATCGCCGGAAACGGCAGTATCGAGGCGCTAGAGCGGCGGACCCTAAATTGGAATCGGAAGCGCCGCTCTACCTGTTTGTTTTGACATCGGATTTGTCCGAAGACCGCTTCGCACTTTTCGGTCCGATGCTCTATCCCTGGAAATCCGGCCAGCTCCTGTCCTTCTCCGAGATCACCGCAGGCTCCGCGGGCCATTCGATGCCCAGCGCCGGGTCGTTCCAGCGCACGCCCCGCTCGGCCGCGGGCGCGTAGAATTCGGAAGCCAGATAGGTGACCTCGCTGTTGTCCTCCATGGTGAGGAAGGCATTGGCGCAGCCTTTCGGCACGAGCAGCATCCGGTAATTCGCACCGCTGAGCGTAACCGTTATATGGCGCTTGAATGTCGGCGAGTTGGGGCGCAGGTCGACCAGAACATCATACACCGCCCCGCGCGTGCAGCGCATAAGCTTGTCTTCCCGATGCGGCGCAAGCTGATAATGGAAGCCGCGCAGCGTATGCTTATACCGATTGTAAGAGACATTCACCTGGGCAATGTTGGCCGGCAGTCCATGCGCCTCGAACTCCCTCTGGCACCATGCGCGCGCGAAGAAGCCGCGGTCGTCTTCGAACCGCTGCAGCTCGACAATATAGGCGCCAGGAAGTTCGGTCTGCTCAAAGATCATGTCTCATCCTTCTTCTGATATCGTGCAAAATCTGCGCTCGCTAACTGGTATTTTTCCAGGCATCAGCCGGTGGAAAAAAGCACGCGCGAGCCGTGAACCTCATATTCCACGTTGACGCAAACGAGGTCCCGCAGCGTTTCACGCACGCTCTCGCGGTTCTCTGGCCGCACCACGAACATCAGAAAGCCGCCGCCGCCGGCACCGCAAAGCTTGCCGCCTTCGGCTCCCGCCACCATGGCGCGGTCGTACCACAGATTGATCTGCTGGTTCGACACCGCCGAGGCAAGCTGCCGCTTCAACTCCCAGTTCTTATTCAGCGCACCGCCGAAGCGGACCGCATCGATCGACGGGCCGGTGCAAAGGCTGCGCAGCTCATAGGCATCGTCACGCATCCGGCGCAGCACATCGATCTTGCTGAGTGTATTGGCCTTCTGCTCCGTCAGCACAGAACTCGCCGGCCGCTGATGGCCAGTCCAGAACAGCATGAGGTTCCTGAATAATTCCGGGACCGCGCCGTTCATGACCCGCTGAGGCTCCACGGTCACGACGCCCCCCGGCTCGAAGCGGAAAAGGTTGAGCCCGCCGAAAGCCGCAGCGTACTGGTCCTGCTTGCCGATCGGCTCCTTGAGAATATCGATTTCGATATGGCAGGCTTCCTCCGCAAGCTGGCCGGCCGTGACGCGCTCGCCGCGATAGGCATGAAGCGCATTGAGCAGGCCGACCGCAAAGGTGCTCGACCCGCCCATGCCGGTCGAGGCCGGCATGTCGCCGACCGTGCTGATATAGATCGGCGGCTCGATGGACAGGAAGCGCAGGCACTCCCTGGCGATGTTGTTCTGCAGTTCATCAATCGTGTTGACCTGCTCGGTTTTCGAGTAGTTGAGACGAATCGGTTCGTTAAACAATTCGCTGTGACGCTTGACGGTGACATAGACATATTTGTCCACCGCAGCGCTCAGCACTGCGCCCGTATCGACATTGTAGAAATCCGGCAGGTCGGTCCCGCCGCCGGCGAAACTGATGCGGAACGGAGTCTGCGTCATGACCACCGGGGACCGTATCTCTCTCCTCAAAAAAGGCATGGGCAGCGCCTCGGTCATGCCCGAAGGAGCCGGCAGCGTGTCGGTGTCAAGCGGAGTGGTCATTGCATCAAGTCCCTGTTTGCGCAGAACCCCCCATGGGGACCACTTACGACAGAATGCGATCGGCAGATCGAAGCCCTCTCAGTTCGCTCCGCTCGATCGCCGCTCCTTGCGGAAAAATCTCCCAGTAAAAATCAAATTCCAACAAATCCGAGCTTCCATTTCCCGGATGAGGCGCGTCCCGCTGGCGCCACCGCCACCCGCCGGCTCAAGCGGCGCGGGCATACCAACGCAGCGCACCATCGATCTTGCCGCTGTCGAGCAGGTAACGCAGCCAGCTCAGCCGCGTGAACCGCTTGTCCTTATAATCGTCGTTGGTCAGGCCGATCGACTTGAAGGCGTCGTAAAGCTCGCGGGCGCCATCACGCGGCGTCCACAGAAACTTGAAATCGGGGAAGGTGCGCGCGAATTTCGCAAAACCCGCCTTATAGGTGCGCTGGTCGGCCCCCGGCTGAGGCACCATGCGAAGCTCGCACGCCGGCACCGTCTCCACCACGATCTCGGCAAGCTCGCGGATCTGATGATTGAGCTGGTCTGCACCCATATTCAAAGGCTCGTTATGAACTTCCTGGAGAGGTGCCTCCAGCACAGCCTGGAACGAGCGCGCCACATCCTGAACGTGCACCACCGGCCGCCACGGCGTCCCATCGCTGTAGACCTCCACCCGGCCGGTCGTCGCCGCCATGCCCATCAGATTGTTCAACACGGTGTCGAACCGCATGCGGGGCGAAAGGCCGTAGACGGTGCCGTTGCGGCAATAGGTCGGAGAAAAATTGTCGTCGGCCAGCTCTCGTATCGCCATCTCGGCGCGAACTTTCGAGCGGGCATATTCCGTCTGTGGAGCAAGCGGCGCATCTTCATTCGCCACCGAGACCTCCGACATGCCGTACATGATGCAGGAGGACGAAAAGATAAAACGCCGCACGCCCGCCTTCTTGGCAAGCTCCGCAAGGCGAACGCTGGCTTCGTAATTGATCTCCCGCGTCCAGTCCTCGCTCAGATTTCCGATCGGGTCGTTGCTGAGGGCGCCGAGATGGATGACGGCCTGGAACCCTTCCAGATCGGCGGGCATCAAGTCCCGCAGATCCTTTGTCACTGTCGGGATCTTGCCCAAATCGGGAGCGAGCGTGCAATCGCTGAAGTAATTCGTATCAAGGCCGACGACGTCATAGCCGACCTGCTGGAGCCAGGGTGCCATCACCGAGCCGAGATAGCCGTTGCTGCCGGTTACGAGAATGCGTTCGACTTTGTCCATTTTGCCTGTCACCAGAGTTTACCGAGGGATTGAAGGATTACGCGCTCTGCATCGTTGCCTGCCCGACCGCACCCGCCGTTCCAAGCAGCTTCCGGGTGATGTCGAGCAGAGAATGGGATGGCGTCACTAGGGCAAACGGGCATTCGGCCGCATCCGCTGCGATCCCGTCCCGTTCGTCATCGCCGATGAAATAGGTCCGGCTGAGATCGAGCGCGAAGTCCTTTTGCGCCTGAAACAGCATGCCCGGTTTCGGCTTCCGGCAGTCACAGCCCTCGTCCCAGTCATGCGGGCAGAAATAGATCCCGTCGATGCGGCCGCCGGCGCGCTCGACCTCGGCCTTCATCCGCGCATGGATCTCTTCCAGAGCAGCCTGCGTCATTGCCCCGCGATTGATGCCGGCCTGGTTCGAGACCACGATCACGCGGTATCCGGCGTCTCGGAAACGACGCAGCGCCTCCAGAGCACCAGGCAACCATTCCCAGGCATTCCAGTCGGTGACATATTCCGCACGCGGAGGCTTGCGGTTGAGAACGCCGTCCCTGTCCAGGATGACCGTCGGCCGTCTGCGCATGAACTCCTCTGTCGAGGGAAGCCGGTTTAGCGAGCCGACACTGTAATAGCGGTGGTCGCTGAGATAGGCGGCGAGGCGCCCCTGCTCTGCAAGCGGAGTATAGATCGCCTCCTCGAAAAGCGTGTCCTTCTCAGGAAGCAATTCCAGTGCCAGATCGGTGAGGATCGCGTAGCTGATCTCGATACCCTGAAGGCCGGGCGTGGTGCGCAGCCGGTCGAAGACGAGCACGTTCTGCGCCTCGTCCAGTATGACGCTGCCGCGCGAATAGTTGTCCTTGTTGCTGTAGACCGTGATCATTCCCGGCTTTCCGGCGCTCTGAAAGCGCTTCCACATCCGGTCCATCTGCATCGGCCAGTAATTGTCGCAATAGAGCAGCAGGAAGCAGGGGTCGATCATATGCCGCGCATTGGCGACGCGGCTGCTGGTCAGGTCGTCCGGCCCGGTCACCGAATATTCGATCTTCATGCCCCAGGCGCTGCCGTCACCAAAATAGTCCTGAACCACATCTGGCAGATAGCCGAGCAGCAGCAAAACGCGTTCGAAACCCTGGTCTCGGAGTTGCTCGATCTGGTATTCGAGGAAAGGACGGCCGAGGATCGGCACCATGGGCTTCGGCTGATCGTTTGTAATCGGCTGCATCCGCGTGCCGCGCCCGCCGGCGAGGATCACCGCCTGCCTCGGACGGCTGTAGCGCCGGCCTTCGACGATGGCTTCGGCAAGTGGCGTCGACTGATCGGGCATCCGGCCTTACTCCGCGCGATCCGCGACAAGCGCTTTGGTGATCGCGTGGCAGAGCACCGAATGAGCATCCTCGACAAGCTCGTAGGTGCCTTTTTCGCTCTCGACCCAGATCGCCTCGTGAACCGCGGCTTTCAGCTTGCCGCCGTCAAATCCGAGCAGCGCGATGGTCGTCATATCGCGGCTGTTCGCCAATTCGACTGCTTTGATCAAATTCGGCGAATTGCCGCTTGCGGAGATGACAATCAGGACATCGCCCGGCTCGGCGAAATTCTCTAGCTGGCCGGCGAAGGCGCGGTCATAGCCTTCGTCGTTGGCGAGCGCGGTCATCCAGGAGGTGTTGTCGCACAGGCCGACCGCGCGCATAGACCCCCGGCCCGAGCGCTTCGTCGCCTTACCAAGGTCGTTGACCCAGTGGGACGCCGTGGAAGCGCTGCCGCCATTGCCGGCGATGAAAATCGTGGCTTTCTCGTCCCGGGCGTTTCGCAACAGTTCGAAAACGCGCTCCACCGCAGTGATATCGACCTGGTCGAGGAGCCGCTGCAACTCCGAAAAGTGCAAGGCGGCAATGGTCTGAACAGAGTTATTGTTATCCATCACTTGGCATTTTCAAGTAGCTTCCGACCTTTCTTAGGTCTATTTTCGCAATGCTAGCGGGTGACCCTCGTCAAGAGACAGATCATCATAAGCGTATGACCCAGGCAAGGCCGAGGAAAGACCAGCGTTAACGCTCGAACGAGAACGAAAAGCGAAAGAATTGCGTCCCGGCCTACAAGTAATGCTAACGCCTAACGATGAAATAATGGTCCCAATTACAGTTTGCGCCAGTTTTGCCAATTTAGCATAAGTCTATCTTCAATAAACTCTGAAAAGGGATTAGGCAAGGCCGCACGCAAAAGAAACGACACCGAATAACGCGATCTGCTAACACCCCTAATCCCAAAGATGTATGTTATCTCCGCCTAAAGTGGCCCCCAACTCACTCACTTCCGGAGGCGGTTGAGACGCGTCCTATCTTTTTAATGCCGTTCTGGTCTCCGACTGCCTATCGCGAATCCGACCTGCCTATCGCGAATTGGAGACCTCGGCTTCCCGAGTCCGTATGATCCCCGCGCCGGGCTCCGGCAAGAGTCTCCGCGGGGGCTGCGTTCCTACTCCCGGAGGCCGCCGTAGCCGACAGCCGTCATCGGAAGCAATGCAGATGCGGGGCGTTTATCTGTTCGCCAGGCTGGCACGGAGCAATGTGGCGCTGTTGGCGATCTCCTGGGCGAGTGGGTGGCGGGTCAGCCACAGCCCCAGGAGCCAGCCCACCGCGGCGAGCATCCCTGCACCCAGTCCAGCCGGGATCGAGAGATCGAAGCGGAATCCGGCAGAGGCCACGACTGCCAGGGGGCCGGCTGCAGTGATCAGCGTCACCAGGATGCTCGCCTTGAGCGCGGCAAAGATCTCGCTCCATTTCAGTTCGATGCAGTTCTGCACGGCAAAGATCGATACAACCGCCTGAAACGGGATGGCGAAAAGCAGGCTCAGTGCCATCGCCTTCAACCCGACGAACGCCCCCAGACACAAGGCCACGGTCGATATCGGCCACGCGATCAGCGCGCGCGTAAAGGTCGCCCGGATTGCGCCCATGGCAATCAGGACCGGATAGTTCAGCTCAGCCGAAAAGGCGAACATAAACGCGAGCGCAACGATTTGCACCACGGGAACCGCGCCGGTCCATTGCGAGCCGAGCAGCACCAAAATGATCGGATGGGCGAGGATGGCCACGATGACCTGAGCTGGCCACATCACCGCAGTGATATAGCTGACGCCGCGCAGATAGGGAGCCTTGAGCGAGCCGGCCTCCCTCGCCCGGGCGGAGAATGCCGGCAATGCCACCGCAATAATGCCGCTGAGGAAGACCTTGTCAGGCAACTGACAGATCGTCATCGCGCGATTGTATAAGCCGACCGCATGCATCGAGACGATGCGGCCGAGGACAATATAGGGTACGGATTCGTAAACTCGGTAGAGGAGCTGGTTGGCGCCATTATAGCCGCCGAAGGTCAGCATCTCGCGCCAGCCGCTGAACACCGGCCGATAGATTGAATAATCCCGCCACAGATAGAGGGCGATCAGTCCGGACGTCGTGGCGGAAACCAGCCAGGCCCAGGCGTAGCTCATCGAGCTCAGGCCAGCCATCGCGAACCACACGGTCATGACGGCACTGCTGCCGATTTGCAGTGTGGTGATCAGCGCCACCTTGCCAAATCGCATATTCCTCTGCAGCAGCGCCACGACCGGAGCGGCGATGAGCTCCACGATCAGGGCGACGGACACGACGTGCAGGAACGGTACAAGCATCGGTTCGGCATATTCTGACGCTATCCATGGGGCTGAGATGATGAGCCCGGCGGACACAATGCCGGTCACCAGTACCAGCACGGAAAACGCGGCGCGAACGTCATGCGCTGTCAGATCCTTCTTCTGAACGAGAAAGGTCAGTGCTGCAAACTCGCGCGCCGAAACCGCCAGGGCCGCAATCGTCGTGCCGATCACCGCAAGGCCGATCTCTTCCGGCCTCAGCAGGCGTGAGACGATCGCCACCATGGCGAAATTGAGCGCCATCGAGAAATAGCGCTGGACCGTCATCAGGATGAGGGCAACTCTCAGGGTATCCATTCAGCCCGCACTATCAATTGGCCGGACCGGCGAACGTCGGGCCACGATGGTCATAGAATGTTGTTGGATAGAAACTGCTCCTGCCGCTCCAGCTGATGCCGCAGATCGGCGCTGTTTGCGTTGACGATCTGCTCGTATCCGCTCCGCTGTTCCATAAGCTTGTTGAACTGCCGGATCAGCAGATCGAGATCAAACCGTTCGACATGCTGGCAGAACTCGCCAAGTCCCATCGCCTCCATCAGCACATCGTTCTTTCTGGCATAGCCCAGCGATATGGTCGGCTTGCCCGTCTTGAGGGCACATAAGACGTTGTGGAACCGGGTCGCCACGACGGCATCGAGACCGGAGATTTCCTCCATCAGATCGTTCAAAGACTGCGGCTCCTTGCCGATCATCTCCCCGGGCTGGCGTCCGGTTTCTGCCGCGATCGCCTGTGTCAGGTGACGCACCGCGGAAAGGTCCGAATCTTCACCAATGAGAATGCGGATGCGATAGCCGTTGTTCAAAAGCCAGATCGCAAACCCGGCCAGCTTCTTCATATAGAGCTGGTAAATCGCCGCATTGGCTTCCGGGTCGCCGCTCCAGCCGTAATAGGCCATCACACCTATGCCGATCGTAGGCGCGTGCCCGTTCGGCCGCTCGGCCAGCGCTGGATCGGGAAGCCGGAATGCCAGGTCCGGATAAACCGGGTCGCGGCTCGCATCGAAACCGATGCTTTGCATGAATTCCTTGGAAATGAGATCGCGGTAGGAGCGGTACGCCGCCATGCCCGCCGCGGATTTCATCAGCCAGCGGCTGAGGGGATGATGGATCGGTCCCGCGCCGGTGCTGACGAAAGCGACCGGGATGCCTCTCAGCTTCGCCACAAGGCAGGTCAGAAACAGCGAATAGGGAAAGCCGATCGGCCGTTCCCCGAAATCATCCAATATGCCCGTTCCGGGAATAAGGAGCGCATCGAGACGCCGGATATTGCGGAAAGCCCCGATATGATCTCGGATCCGTGCAAAAAGTTTGGAGAGCTTGCCACCATTCGCACTACGCGGCGCACGGATCGGCAGTGTCTTGATGCCGTGCTGCATTGCGGCGGTGTCCGGATCGGCGCAGATGCAGACCAGATCGGCCTCGGGGTGAGCCTCCCGCAGGAAGAGCAGCATGGCCTGCAGCGAGCCCTCATTGCCAAGATTTCCGCTGCCGAAATTGCCAAAAACGCCAATCCGCTTGACGGCCATTTGTTCTTCTTCTCGTAGCAGGAAGCGCCCATCGCCGGGCGGCCGCTTCGCTTAGCCGCACCGTTTCGTCAGCGTCAGGCGCCGGCCGCTTCATCCGGCTGATTGTAACGGCGCTGTACCACCTGCGAAGGCCGTCCGACAAGATAATTGCCGACACCGTCGTTCAGCGCCCGGACATAGATCTCGAGTGCGCCGTCAACGGCCTCGATGGTCTTATCGATGTCGGCGTCCGTGTGCGAATAGCTCACGGCCAGCGACGGCATGATGACACCCCGGCGAATGGTCTCTTGCAGGAACAGCGTGCGGAATGCCTGGCTCGGATTGCCGTCGGCATCGCGCGACCCGTAGAGGAGACAACAGGACCGACCCATCAGCGGAACCTGCGCCTCGAGCCCATGGCGTGCCACCGCCTGCCCGATGCCCGTCCGTAGCCTGTCGCCGGCACGGTAGAGGTGCTCGATCACGGGCTCGTTCTTATAGGTCCTGATCGTTGCAATGGCGGCGGCGAGCGCATGCGTTTCTGCACCATGCGTCGTCGACAGCAGGAAGACGCGTGGGCGGTCATAATGATCGAGACCACCCAGCCTCATATATTCGCGCTTTCCGGCCAGCGCCGATACCGAGAAGCCGTTGCTCATCGCCTTACCGAAGGTCGAGAGGTCGGGGATGATGTCGTAGGTCTTCTGCGCTCCGCCCTTATGCCAGCGGAATCCGGTGATCATCTCGTCCAGGATGAGCAGCGCGCCGTTCTCGCGGCAGAGACGCTGCAACTCATGCAGGAAATTGTCCTTGGGCTCGTCGAGCCGGCAGGGCTCCAGAATGACGCAGGCGATCTGATCTGGATGCTTGGCGAAAAGCTCCCGCACGCTGGCGAGATCGTTATAATGGAAGGTGACGGAAAGCTGCTTCACTGCTTCCGGAACGCCGGCGCCCATGGGCGTCGTGCCGATGAACCAGTCGTCGACCGAAAAGAACGGGTGATCGGCGCAGAATGCGATCAGGTCGCGCCCGGTATAGGCGCGAGCCAGCTTCACGGCGCCCGAGGTCGCGTCCGAGCCGTCTTTGCAGAACTTCACCATCTCGGCGGTGTCGATGAGGTCGAGGAGTTCTTCCGCGCAGGCGACTTCGATAGCACTGGGACGCGTGAAATTGCAGCCACGCGTCAGTTCTTCGGCAACCGCATTGGCAACGGCCGGGAAAGCGTGGCCGAGTGCCACGGCGCGATTGCCCATGCCGTATTCGATATATTCGTTTCCGTCGACATCCCAGACGTGGCAGCCGCTACCGCGGGCGATGAAGCCAGGCGCAAGCACCGGATACTGATCATCGCCCTTCGCATAGGTGTGGCAGCCGGCAGGAATAAGATGATGGGCCTTCGCCTGAAGGTTTTTTGATTTTGCGAAGCGCGAAATCGGAAGGCTCACGTCACCACCTCATTCAATCGAAACGAGCGAACCGGAAACGGCCGTACGTCGGCCCGTTATGAAAAATGTCCAAGCGAGCACATCTTTCATAACTCCACACCCCCGCGCAAGCGGTCTGGGATGGTTTTACTCGACGCAAGGCCAAGAACATTTCCGTTGGTTAACGTATTAAGGGATTGTCCTCAGGCTCGCTCAGCGGATTATTGTTTTCGCCCAAGATTTATTCATTTTGCCGTTAATATGAGCACCCAGTCCCCGAAGCCGGCGCCGTTGCCCCCTGCAGGCCTGAACGTTCCCACGCCCTTCGTCGGAAATGGCGAGCCCTTCACGGCCTTATAGGTTCCGTCCGCGGGATCGTACCAGCGCGCGGTAATCTCCGATCCGGAAAGCCGCGCCATATCGACGCTGATCGTGCGCACGCTCGGAAGATAGACCACAGCGAAACTGCCGTCATCCGCGCGGGCGGCCGCGCTCCGGTCCCTCCCCCTGCCAGTGCCGCTGGTGACGAGCTTGCCGTCGAAGTCCGGCTGCAGGCGCCACCAAGCCAAGCTATCGAACAGCTTACGCAGATACGTCATGCTCTGCGAACCGCGCCCGGAGAGGGCATCGCGCCAGTTCACGCCTGTTGCAAAAAGCGCGGGGCCGCTGAAGTGCCAGATCGGGTTGTTGCCGAAGACCTGCCCGAAAGCGCCGGCAAGCAGGGCCGAATAGCTTTGGGTGCGCAGGCTCTGTTCGGTCGCCTTGTGCTCATTCTCGTAGCCGCTTTCGATGAGAAAGACCGGCACGTGCGCAGAACGCGAATATTGCCGCTCGACGCTGTCGTAAACCGAACGGTAGGTGTAGACGTTGTCCACCTTCAGCCAGGGCTCTCCAGCCCAGAAATCAGCGGGGGAGGTGTCGGGAGCGCAATGCGCCGTGTGCAGCGCTCCGGGCATGGCCTGGCTTATGCCTTCCGCAACCGCGCGCACGACATTCTTGTCGCGCGGATTGTCGTCGCCGCCCTCCGCCCAGATGATATTGTCGAATTGCCGGAAGCGCTTGCCGACATAGCGGCCGTACTCACGCAGCTTCTCCACCCCATTGGCCGCCATCTCCTTGTACCAGCCTTCATTCGTATCGCGCGCACCGATATAGGCCGGCGCCAGGAGTATCAGGAACCCCGCGTCTCGCGCGCGCTGCAAAACCCACTCGGCATAGCCGAAATAGGCCTCGTTCGGGGTCGAGAAATCCCCAGCTTTCGTGAACGGCTCATCGCCATAAATATTGGCCGGAGCGTTCGTCGCGAAGCGGTGCTCGATCAGCGAAACGAGCAGCGTGTTGAAGCCTCGCGCGCGGCGGTCCCGGAGGTAAAACTCGACCTCTTCGCGCTTCAACTGCGAGATCAGCGACCACGCCGCGTCCCCCTGCAACAGAAAGGGCTTGCCGGCTGAGTCTTCGAGATAGCGACCTCCTGGCGCCACTTTCAGGGGGAACGCAGTCATGCTGCTCGCCGCGCCGGGCCTGTCCTTTTCACCGGCCTCAGCCGCAATCCCCTGCATCGCCACTCCCGGTGTCAGATAAAACCACAGGACCGTCAGCATGATGAAGCTGTGCCATCCGGACAGCTGGCGCCCTCTCGCCGCCGACATTCCCCGTCGAGCCGATGTCATTCGCTTGAACTCCCCATAGACAAAGCAGCCCGTCCCCCGTGCGGCAGGAGCACGGAAAATGCTATGCCGCTGGCAATGATGCAACGGATGATATTTAAAGCTGTGGAATGTCTATTACGATAGACGGGCGTTTTGCAATGGCCCGGCCGCTGTCGTAGCTCTGATGTTCAGGGCTCTTAAGCATATTTCCCGACAGCATGTTGAAACGCGTCAATCGAGTTGCGAATGAACAATGGCCATATTAGAAACGCAGTCGTCATCCTTGCGGATTATTCTCGACAAATGCGACTGCGGTTCTCCCTTCCCGAAATTATAAAGGTTCGATCGAATGAAAGTCCTGGTCACGGGCCATCTCGGCTATATCGGTACGGTGATGGTGCCGCTGCTCATGAGGGCGGGGCATGAGGTCGTCGGATGCGACAGCGATCTCTACGAGCGCTGCACCTATGATGCCGGCGGCAAAATCGCTTCCGTGCCGGCCATGCGCAAGGACGTGCGGGATCTGACTGCTGCTGACCTCGAAGGGATCGAGGCTGTCATCCATCTGGCGGCGCTCTCCAATGACCCGCTTGGCAACCTGAACCCGGACCTCACATTCAGCATCAATCATCGCGGCAGCGTGCATCTGGCAAAGGCTGCCAAGGAAGCCGGCGTGCGGCGCTTCCTGTTTGCCTCCTCCTGCAGCAATTACGGCCAGGCCGGCGAAGGCATGATCGATGAGACAGGCACGCTCAATCCGGTGACACCATACGGCCAGTCCAAGGTCTGGTCGGAACGCGATATCGCTCCGCTGGCGGGTGACGGCTTCTGCCCCGTCTTTCTGCGGCCATCAACCGCCTATGGCGTCTCCCCGCGCATGCGCTTCGATATCGTGCTGAACAATCTCACCGCCTGGGCGGTGACCAAGGGGCTGATCTATCTGAAGTCGGATGGCACGCCCTGGCGCCCGATCGTCCATATCGAGGATATTTCCCAGGCCTTCATTCTCGCGCTCACCGCGCCTGAGGACAAGGTGATCGGCCAGGCGTTCAATGTCGGCCACAGCGACCACAATTACCGTATTCGCGATATTGCCGAGGTTGTCTCCACTGTGGTGCCGAACTGCCGGCTGGAATACGCGCCGGATGCCGGGCCGGATACGCGCTCCTACCGCGTCAGCTTCGAGAAAATCGCCAATACACTCGGCTTCAAGCCGAAATGGGACGTGCGCAGCGGCGCGGTACAGCTTTACGAGGCCTATCGGAGATCCAATCTGACCTTGGAGGAATTCGAGGGGCCGCGCTATCAGCGGATCGCGCATATTCGGATGCTGCTGGCAGAGCACATCATCGACGACGATCTGCGGCGCCAGCGTTAAGTGGCAAATGCCGGGCGAAGCTATGGGCACAAATGCAACCGAAGTGCCGGCCGGCTCGCTTCGCGAGCGTCTGCGCGACGACAGGGCCGGTGAAGATATCTATGCCCTCGCCGCGCGGATCTATCCGATCTGCCGCAGCATCACCGGAGACGGTGTACGCGAAACGCTGCGAATTCTGGCGGACCGCGTCGATTTGAGCGTCGTGGAGGTGGCGAGCGGCACGCCGGTTTTCGACTGGACGGTGCCGCGCGAATGGAACATCCGCGAAGCCTATATTCAGGATGCGGACGGCAAGCGCGTGGTCGATTTCCGAGACCATGCTTTGCATGTGCTCAATTATAGCATTCCGGTGAGGGAGCGCCTGCCTCTCGCCGAGCTGAAAAAGCACATTTTTACGCTGCCGGATCAGCCCGATCTCATCCCCTACCGGACATCTTATTACAAGGAAGCCTGGGGCTTCTGCATGGAGGAGAACCGCCTTGCGGCGCTTCCCGACGGCATCTACGAAGCCGTCATCGACTCAACGCTGACGGACGGTCATCTCACTTATGGCGAATATGTACTTCCCGGCGAAAGCAGCGATGAAGTGCTGCTGTCGGCTCATATCTGCCACCCCGCGCTCGCCAACGACAATTGCTCCGGGCTGGCCCTTCTCACCCATCTCGCCAGCCGCCTCGGCGATACCGCGCACCATTATACATATCGCTTTCTGTTCGCCCCGGGAACCATTGGCGCCATCACCTGGCTGGCACGAAACGAGGAGAAAGTGCCGGCCATCAAACATGGCCTCATCCTGTCCTGCGTCGGCGATGCGGGCGGGCCGACATATAAGAAAAGCCGGCGCGGCGATGCCTTCATCGACCGGGCGATGAGCCACGTTTTGCGCCATGCGGCGGCGCAACCGAACATCATCGACTTTTTCCCCTATGGCTATGATGAAAGGCAATATTGCTCGCCCGGCTTCAACATGCCGGTCGGGCTCCTCCAGCGCAGCCAGTTCGGCACCTTCCCCGAATATCATACGTCTGCGGACAATCTCGATTTCATCGCGCCTGAGCATCTTGGCGCTTCTTACGAGATGATCGCCGCCGCGATCGACATCATCGAGAACGATTGCTTCCTGGTGAACATCTCGCCGAAATGCGAGCCGCAGCTTGGCCGCCGGGGCCTCTATTCCGCCATTGGCGGCGACAAGGACGCGCCTGTCCGCAATATGGCGATGCTTTGGCTGCTGAATCTGAGCGATGGGCAGCACTCGCTGCTTGACATTGCCGAACGCGCGAAGATGCCCTTTGCCATCATCCACAGCACGGCAAACCTGCTTCGCCAGCACGGTCTGCTCGCACCCTGGAGCGGCGATGGCGTTAATCGGTGAAATCGGGCCAGGCGGCATCCTTCTCGGAAATGACGCTGACCGGCAGCGGCCATGTGATGCCGAATGCCGGATCATCATATCGCACTCCGCCAGCTGCCGACGGCTCGTAAAATGCCGAGATCAGATACCCGACCTCGGCATTGTCCGTCAGCGCTTGGAAACCATGAGCGAATCCCTTGGGGATGTAGAGCCGCTGCCGGTTTTCCGGCGTCAACTCGACCGCAACCCAGCGGCGGTGGGTCGCGGATTTTGGCCGCAGATCGATGATGGTGTCCATGATCGCGCCCTTCAGACAGGTGACGACCTTGACCTCATCATGCGGTGGTCTCTGAAAATGCATTCCGCGTATCGTTCCCTTTTTCAGCGAGCCGGATGTCGCATGCTGCACGAAGGCTGTTTCGAGCCCATGCTCGCCGAATTCGCGCGTGCAGAACGTTCGTGCGAAGAATCCCCGATGATCGTAAGCCGGCTCGGGCTCGATGACCCAGGCGCCGACCAGCGCCGTCTGGCGAAAATGCATCTGAAATGTCCTTAGCTAATCTTGTTCCGGTGCAGTTAACCAGCCGTTGAAAACGATGGTCGCCAAGTTTTCAATCACATAGACAAGGCCTCGCCTTTCGTTTAGTGTTCCTGCCGCCGGTTGCATCCAGGCCAAAGAAATATACAAGTTTTGCACATATGGGAAACAATACGATGTTACAGCCTCGAAGAGCTACGACGCTATATAAGTAATAATCATAGTCGATTTTCCACAGGTTAGTTAAAGATGAATTTGCATCCAGCAGCCTCGGCAGATACTGTCCATCCGCAATCGACTGCGTCATGCCGTCTTTGTGGTGCCGAGCTCAAAAACACCTTCGTCGACCTTGGCATGTCGCCGCTTTGCGAAAGCTTTCTGCAGGCGCATGAACTCGATGCCATGGAGCCGTATTTTCCGCTGCATGTTCTCGTTTGCGGCGACTGTTTTCTCGTGCAGCTCAAAGAGTACGTCAGTCCGGAGCATATTTTCCGCGAATATGCTTACTTCTCCTCCTATTCGACGAGCTGGGTCGCTCACGCCAAAGCCTATTGCGAGATGATCGCGAAGCGGCTGAAACTCGGCAAAGATAGCCTCGCGGTAGAGCTTGCCAGCAATGACGGCTACCTCCTGCAGCATTTCCTGCCGCTCGGTATTCCGGTTCTCGGCATTGAGCCTGCGATCAATGTTGCCAAGGTAGCCATCGACAAGGGCATACCCACCATCACAGAATTCTTTGGCGTCGCGCTCGCCGAGCGCCTCGTTGCGGACGGGAAACAGGCCGATCTGATTGCCGGAAACAACGTGCTGGCCCAAGTGCCGGACCTCAATGATTTCGTCGGCGGGATGCAGCGGCTGCTCAAGCCCGAAGGCGTGATCACGCTCGAATTTCCTCATCTCGAGCGGCTGATGGCGGAGAACCAATTCGATACCATCTATCACGAGCATTTCTCCTATTTCTCGCTAATCGCCATCGAGCGCATGGCGGCGCGCCATGGGCTGAAGATCATCGATGTCGAGGAACTGCCGACACATGGCGGCTCCCTGCGCGTCTATCTCGCCCATGCCGCATCCCGGCAGCCGCAGGCGCCGAGCATGGCGGATCTGATCGCCCGCGAGGAAAAGCTCGGCTTTCGCAATCTCGCCACTTACGCCTCCTTCGGGGAACAGGTGAAGCGCACCAAGCGCGGGATCCTGGATTTTCTGATTTCGGTGAAGGATGAGGGCAAGACGATCTGCGGCTATGGCGCTCCGGGCAAGGGCAACACGCTCCTGAATTATTGCGGCATCGGTCCCGATTTTCTGGACTTCACCGTCGACCGCAATCCCTATAAGCATGGCCGGTTCACGCCGGGGATGCATATTCCGATCTTTCCCGTCGACGAAATCACCTCGGCAAAGCCGGATTACATCTTCATCCTGCCGTGGAATCTGAAGCAGGAAATCGTTCAGCAAATGAATTTCGTTAAGAAATGGGGCGCAAAATTCATCGTTCCGATCCCGGAGGTCACCATCATCGATCCTAAGGAATTGGACAAATGAAAGTCGTACTTTTCTGTGGCGGATTGGGCACTCGGATTCGCGAATATTCCGAGAATATTCCCAAGCCGATGATCCCGGTCGGACACCAGCCGATCCTGTGGCATCTGATGCAGTATTATAGCCGCTATGGCCATCGGGACTTTGTTCTCTGCCTCGGCTATAAGGCGAACATCATCAAGGAATTCTTCCTCGATTACCGGCCGCAGGTTTTCGCCGATTGTACGGTCTCGGAGCATGGCTCCAAGATCGAGTTTCTAAGCGAGCTCCCAGAGGACTGGCGGATTTCGCTCATTGACACCGGCATCTGGCGCAATATCGGAGAGCGGCTGTGGGCCGTGCGCAACCACGTTGCCAGGGAGGAAATTTTCCTGGCCAACTATTCGGACGGACTTAGCAACGTCAATCTCGACGGAATGATCGAGCGCTTCAAGAAAAGCGGCAAGATCGCCTGCTTTCTGGCCGTCCGGCCGCCGCTCACCTATCATCTCGTCGACATGGCGGAAGACGGCCGCGTCCGCCAGTTCCGCTCCTCGGATACCTCGGAAATCTGGATCAACGGCGGCTATTTCATCATGCGCCCGCAGATCTTCGATTATATGGAGCCGGGCGAGGAACTCGTCCTTAAGCCGTTCCAGCGGCTCATCCGCGACGATCAGCTCCTGGCCTTCAAACATGAGGGATTCTGGCGCTCGATGGACACGCTGCGCGACCGGCAGATCCTTGAAGACATGGTCGAGAAAGGATCGATGCCTTGGGCCGAGGAGCCCGAGGAAGCGGCGGCGGAGCCGGAGGCGCGCCTGGCGGCTGGCGCATGAAGGCGCTTAGCATTGCCGGTCCAGGCGAGAGGCTTTCTGTTCTCTGCCTGGGGGCGCATTCCGATGATATCGAAATAGGCGCCGGTGGCACGATCCTGACCTGGATCGCCGCGGGCGTGCAGCTCGATGCGCATTGGTGCGTGCTCGCCGCGGTGGGCGCGCGCGCCGATGAGGCGAGAGCCTCGGCCGAAGCCTTTCTGGTCGGCGCGGCCGCGGCGAAAATCGAACTCGGTGATTTCCAGGACGGCTATTTCCCCTATCGCGGTGCCGGGGTGAAGGACTGGATCGAGGATCTCAAGAGGCGCACCAAGCCCGACGTGATCCTAACGCACCGCCGGGACGATGCACATCAGGACCATCGCGAGGTGAACAAGCTCACCTGGAATTGCTTTCGCGACCACATCATTTTCGAATATGAGATCCCGAAATGGGATGGCGATTTCGGGCAGCCAAACGCCTACATGCCAATCCCGGCGGCGATCCTGGAGCGCAAGATCGAGCTGCTGCACGCGCATTTCGGCAGCCAACGCTCCAAGGATTGGTTCGACGCCGAGACGTTTCGCGGCCTTGCGCGTTTAAGAGGCATGGAGGCCCGGGCGCCGGAACATTACGCGGAAGGGTTCTTTCTGCGAAAGGCTGTGCTGGGCTGACCCGTTTGGGAGAGCCTCGCGGAGAGTGCAATGACCAGTATTGATCTCGTCATCCCCTGCTATAATTACGGACATTTCCTAGGCGATTGCATCGACAGCGTCCTGGCGCAAGGCGTTGGGGAGATGCGCATTCTCATCATCGACAACGCGTCTACCGATAACAGCGTCGAAATCGCCCGGCGGTATGCGGCCAAAGATCCGCGCATCGAGGTAAGAGCGCGGGAAAGGAATCTCGGGCCGCAGGCATCCTTCAACGAGGGGGTAGACTGGGCTGCATCCGACTATTTCGTCATGCTTCACGCCGATGATCTTCTCGCGCCCGATGCGCTGAAAAGCGCCGTGGCGGTGATGGAGCAGCACCCCAATGTCAGTTTTGCCTTCGGCAAAGATTTCCTGTTCCTCCAGGAACAGAGAGCCGGCTTGCACCTCGATCAGGCGAATGGCTCGCCAGCCGCTTGGAAAATCTTGACGGGACGGCAATTCGTCAGGCGGATCCAACTGCAACAGCTGGCGACGGTCGCGCCCGTGGTGCGCACCTCCGCGCAAAAACGGGCCGGCCATTTCCATCCGGATCTGCCTTTCACCGATGACGTCGAAATGCTCATGCGCCTTGCGTGTTTCGGCGATATCGCACAAACGGCCAGTTCTCTGGCCCTGCAAAGGCTGCATGGCACCAATATTTCCCGTTCGCTGTGGGAGGACCCGATCGCGCGTCTTGTGCAGGAAGACGCGACTATTGAGACTTTCTACGGAAATGAAGGGCGGTGCTTCGGTCGGAAGCTACATCGCCGTGCCAGACGCGATGTCGGCAAGCGGGCCTATTGGGCGGCTGTTTCCCAGCTCCTGCAGGGCCGGATCGACAAGGCAAAGGAATTGCTGAAGTTCGCCTATGCGCGCTGCCCCAGCGCTCTGATCGTGCCGCCCGTCGATTATCTGCTTCATGGCGACAAGCCATTCGGCCGCATGACCAAGGGCCTGTGGACATTCTGGGAGACCAAAACCCGCAATGTCGGGACCTGAACAGCTTGGCCTATCCGACGCGGAGTGTGCAGGAACGAGGCATGCGGCCTTACGCGCAGAATGCTACGCGCAGTCGGCTCAGGCTCCCTGGGGCGGATCGAGGTTGGCAAACGGATTGCCGCATGGCGCGTGCGGTGGCGGGCTGACATAGATGATCGGCTGGGCTTTGGGATCTTTGACGTGAAAGAAGTTCGAATTGATGAGAAAGTGCGTCAGCATGTGACGCGCCGCTGATTTAAATCTGTCGTTGAAGTCGGCCATTGTGCCCACGCCGGCTACGTTCCACGCCGTCCGCAGGACCAGCTTCTTTGCCGTCGACCAATCCGCCACGAACTCGTCGATGCCAGCTAGCGCGGATTTTTCATCGATCATCACTCCCGGCAATGCGCGCTTGTAGAACGCCAGCACCGCATATTTGAGGTCAGCCGTTGTCGCCCACGTCACGCCGCCAATCGCAGCGGTCCCTAGAGCCGTAGCCCCGATGAGGACATTCCTTCGCGTGAGAACCTCAGGCATGTGAACCTCCAATGCGTGCCGCGGCGCGCAGGGAAAGAGCGGCCGCAGTCAGGCTCGGATTTGCGGTTCCGCAACTGGGCCAGACCGCCGTACCGAGCACCAAAAGATTACGGACCTCGTGATGGATGAGATCCGCATCGACAATTGAGGAAGACGGGTCGGCGCCCATCCGGCAGGTGCCCTGGAGATGGAAGCCCGTCGGCAGATCCTCATGCCGGATGACCCGCTCGACCGGCAGCGGCGCCAGAAGTTCGGGCAATTTCTCCACGACCCGTTCGGCACCGCGCCGGTTATATTCGGAGCGGGACGGGTGCTTCACGACGGGTGTA
This sequence comes from uncultured Alphaproteobacteria bacterium, assembly GCA_963798805.1. Lineage (GTDB taxonomy): Bacteria > Pseudomonadota > Alphaproteobacteria > Rhizobiales > Rhodomicrobiaceae > CAVZCK01. The sequence goes on along the minus strand of CAWCVC010000002.1, from coordinate 320,006 downwards.
TCGCCGCCTTCATCCACCACCATGTTGGTTGCCTGCGGTACATCCTCCACAAACACTTCGAACGGCAGCGCCTGCTGCCAGCGGCCCCACTCTGTGCGCAGACCGTCCCGGTAATGATTAATAAAGTAGACGAGCGCTCCGCCCGCTTCCCTCCGATGCTCGCCATCGACCCAGAGCGTATTGCAGCCCGTGCTCGGGATGCCCCCATCGAAATTGTTGAGCCCATCGAGAAGCACCTCGAACTGCAGGACGCTTTTTTCGTGCAGATATTTGCCGAGTGCGGGGTGTTCGAAGCCGGACCGCATGAGGATGAATGGCGTGTAGATCGCGTTGCACCCGACCGCAACGAGATCGCCGGTGACGGTATGTTCGCGCCCCCCAGTCGAATAGCGCAGGCCCTTGGCCTTTCCTCCTTCCATCTCCACCGCTAACACCCGCGCATTTACGAGGAGATGAACGTTCGGCATCTCGATCAGTGGGTCAAAGGTGTTGAGCGCGGTGAACTTGGCCTCGGTCGGGCAGAAGCTGCACATGACGCTGTCGCAGCATGAGCCGCGATTGCCGACCGGGATCCGCAGGCGGGCGGTGGGCACGGCAAAATGATGATCGGGCATCGCCGCCTTCATCACCTTGTCCACCGAGGACAGGTGATGCGGCGGCTGCGGATAGGGGCCCGAACGCGGATAGCGCTTGGTCAGATCGTTCGGACCGGCAACGTGCATGATCTGCTCGGCGGCGAGATAGTAGGGCTCGACATCGTCGTAGCTGAGCGGCCAGTCCTCACCGACGCCGTATTTCGTCTTGAGCCGGAAGTCGTTCGGCCCCAACCGGGGCGTATTGGCCCACCAGCAATTGGTGCCGCCGCCATAAGCGACGGTGAAAAACCATGGCTTCTCATCCGGATTGCGGACGAACAGATCGGCGCAATCGAGATCGCTGTTGCGCTGATTCTCGATCTGCCAGTCATGGTCGCGATAGGAGCCCCACTCGACCAGCAGAATGCGCGCCTTGGGGAAGCGCTTCAGATAGCCATGCAGGAAGAACATCGACCCGAAGCCGGTTCCCGCGACCACCAGATCATAGCCATTCTTGACAGCATCGGCATTGATCAGTGGCATCCAGGACTACTCCTTCCGCATTAGACTATTATGCTGAAGACTTAGACACTACTCGAAACGTCGTTCAACGAGACTTAGCCAGCTCTCGGACATTTAGCGCATCGCTAGATCAAAGGCCAGAGACATATACGATCAGTCGGTAACATGATTACCCGGTGGTGTGCTGAGTCCCTGCGATCGCAGCTGCCCACCGGAAGGCTTAGCGCGAAGCGTTAACTGGTGTCGATCCGGTGATTTCTGCCAGCAGATTGAAAAAAGCCCGTTTGCGGGGATGCGAAATGTCCCAGTCGACAGGCACGCTTTGAAAACCGGCCTCGAACGGCTCGCCGGGATGTCTGCGATCGAAGTAGCCCCAGGACGCATACGCTTTTGTCGCCGCGACGAAGTTGTTGTTCGGCCGGTCGAAGTCATAATGGTCGTCCTCATTGAACACGATCGGCATCGGACGATAGGCGGGCCCGGCGCGAACGGCCTTGACCATCGCCACGATCTTCCGTGGGTCGCCAACGCCGTTGCCATGCAGCAGGATGTAATCGGCGCTCCGCACCAGAGAAGCAGGCGGCAGGCTGCCGCCGCGCGTGCTGGCCGAAACCGGAAAGCGGTGTCCGTTGCGAGCCCTGCGAGCCGCCTGCTCCACCAGTTCGTGCACGCGATCACATCTTAGGATTGCGTGGTCGTAAGCTAGAACATCGCACTCATTGTCGATCTCGATGAGAACATTGCGCGCGCCAAGATCATGCAGCCAATCAATCGTGCGGTCGACGGCCTTCCGGATCGCCGCCTCGTCGCGCAGGACTTCGTCGTCGCGGAAATAGAACAGGCCAAGGATAACGACCATGCCGAGGTCATCGGCCTTCTCGATCACCGCCCTCAGGCGGTCGAAATAGGCGGGATGCAGCTCGCCATCGGCGTCGAATGCGCTGTTGACCAAACCCTTATGACGACCATGGGCGTTGCCGCCCTGCAGGTTCACCGTAATCGCGGCAAGCCCATGCTCGCGCCAAGCCGGCATCGCTTTGATGAACTCCGCCGTATTGCGGGCAGGATCCCATTTTCCGGTATCGGGATAGGCCCAATCACTCACGCTGTCGGGGTTCCAGTCATCGAAGGTCGCTTGCACCATGCGGGCATTGAACAGCAGCCCCTCGATGCGCACGCCGTTCCAGACCCTGCCCTTAAAGGTCGGAATGCCGTTTATGAGAAAGCGCTCACCTTCGATTGATACGGCAGTCTTCGCCGTCATTGGGTTGGGATGCAATGGCACCGGCCCCGCCGTATGGGCGGCCATCCGAAGTCCGGGCCTGACGAGCGATTCAACCCCAAAGGCGCGCGCGATAATCTCGCTGACGTCGCGGTCCGGAACATCTCTATGGGCGCGGTAAAGACGCGCCAATTCCGGTCCCACGAACGCGAGAACCAAGGCCCCGGCGAGGGCCGCAGCGGCAGCCGGGCGGACCCAGCGCTTCATGTTCCCAACCGGGAAGCGGACCGCAGCGATAGCGCGGCGGCCGTCAGGCTCGGGTTTTCACATGCGCAGGTGGGCCACACCGACGTCCCGAGCACCAGGAGATTGCGGACCTCGTGATGGATGAGATCCGCATCGACGATCGAGGAAGACGGGTCGGCGCCCATCCGGCAGGTGCCCTGGATGTGGTTGGCGGTCGGAACGTCATCGAGCCGCCTAATTTGCTCAACCGGGAGCGGGGTCAGAAGCTCCGGCAGCTTCGCCACGGCGCGTTCGACGCCTCGCGTATTGTAATCGGAACGGGCCGGGTGCTTCACGACCGGTATATCGCGGCCATCGTCTATGACCATATTGGTCGCCTGGGGCAGATCCTCGACCAGAACCCAGATCGGAAGCGACTGGCGCCAGCGCCCCCACTCGGTTCTTAGGCCAAGATAGAAGCTGTTGGAAAAATAAACGAGCGCCGCAGCGGCTTCCCTCCGGTGCTCGCCATCCACCCAGAGCGTATTGCAGCCTGTCGCCGGGATGCCGCCGTCGAAATTGTTGAGCCCATCGAGAAGCACCTCGAACTGCAGAATCCTCTTCTCGTGCAGATATTTGCCGAGAGCGGGGTGTTTGAAGCCGGACCGCATGAGGATGAATGGCGTCTGGATCGCGTTGCACCCGACCGCGACGAGATCGCCGGTGACGGTATGTTCGCGCCCGCCTATCGAATAGCGCAGGCCCTTGGTCTTTCCCCCTTCCATCTCCACCGACAATACCCGCGCATTTAGGTGGAGATGAACGTTCGGCATCTCGATCAGTGGGCCAAAGGTGTTGAGCGCCGTGAACTTGGCTTCGGTCGGGCACAGATTGCACATCGCGCTGTCGCAGCATGAGCCGCGATTGCCGACGGGAATCCGCAGGCGGGCGGTGGGCACGGCAAAATGATGATCGGGCATCGCCGCCTTCATCACCTTGTCCACCGAGGACAGCTGATGCGGTGGCTGCGGATAGGGGCCCGAACGCGGATAGCGCTTGGTCAGATCGTTAGGACCGGCAACGTGCATGATCTGCTCGGCGGCGAGATAGTAGGGCTCGATATCGTCGTAGCTGAGCGGCCAGTCCTCACCGACGCCGTATTTCGTCTTGAGCCGGAAGTCGTTCGGCCCGAGCCGGGGGGTGTCAGCCCACCAGCAATTGGTGCCGCCGCCATAGGCGACGGTGAAAAACCATGGCTTCTCATCCGGATTGCGAACGAACAGATCGGCGCAATCGAGATCGCTGTTGCGCTGATTCTCGATCTGCCAGTCATGGTCATGATAGGAGCCCCACTCGATCAGCAGAATGCGCGCCTTGGGGAAGCGCTTCAGATAGCCGTGCAGGAAGAACATCGACCCGAAGCCGGTTCCCGCGATTACGAGATCATAGCCATCCTTGACGGCATCAGGATTGATAAGGGGCATGCCAGACCCGGCCTTCGTAAGCTGTGCGCCCGAAGAAAAACAAGCGAGCTCGAAATCGGGAAGCTTTGGGCGCTCGTGGATTGAGACACACATAGCGCAGAAAGATAGGAGAGGCCAGGGCGCAGAATTACCCTAATAGGCGTAGATGCGGTTAAGATTAATTGACCTTGCCGCGACGCTCAAATGAACGGCAATGCGGATTTGCCGAGTTGCTTTGCCATATGATGAAAGAACGATCAACGATCGACGATTGCGAACGGATCTGGCGGAGAGGCCGGGTAATCAAGGCTTGCAATGCGCATCGCGCTCGGATACCTAAAAGCTGCAGAGCAGTTAATATGAGCTCGATGCCGTACCGACTGTATTACATGAATTTGCCTTGTACTGCCCAAACGATGTCTGTCAGACAATGTCGGATCGTCCGCGACGTTCCAATTTTCAAGCAGATGTTGCAAGCAATGCACTGAGGAGGTTATGGCTGAGACAGGAAACAAGCAGCCACTGGTTGCAGTCGTAACACCCGTTTACAACGGATCGCCTTATCTTGAAAAGACCTTGGACTGCGTTCAAGCGCAAACCTATCCAAATCTTATCCACGTCGTATTAGACAACGCCAGTACTGACGATACCCCGCAAGTGATCGCCAAAGCGCAAGGCGGTCGCGTGCCGATCCTCGCACAGCGCAATTCCTCCGTGCTCCCGCAGGTCGAGAATTGGAATGCCGCGATGGCTTTGGCGCCCGCGGAAGCGGCTTACGTCAAATTTCTCTGCGCAGACGATCTCATTCGGGCCGATGCGGTCGAACGAATGGTCGCGATCGCGCAGGCTCATCCGAGAGTTCAGTTCGTGACGGCCGTCGATGTTTTCGATGATCTGGTGAAGCCGAATAGTTTCGATCAGGAGGACCGCGTTTATGACGGCCGCGAATGCGTGCGGCGGCTCGTTTGCGGCGACATCTCCTGGTTTCCTTTTCCGCATCTGTTCTTCAGGGTGACGCCCGAGCGGCTGAATAACCCGTTCAATCCGGCGGCAAGCCCGGCACAGGACGCGGACTTCGTTATCCGTCTGCTTCTGAAGGGCGATATGGGCTTCATAAGCGACCCGCTGTTTTACACGCGCAAGCACGAGTCGGCCGCCACGAGCCAGATGGGCGGTGACCGGCTGTTCATTATCACCGGCCTTCAAAGGTTAAGGCGATATGGTGGGAAGGTCCTGTCACCCAAGGAATTCGAGCAACAGTCCAAAGAAGCGATGCGCCTCCTCTTGCGCCACGTTCTCGCATGGTGGATCTCGGGAAAGTCAGAGATCGCGGCGCAGACCCTGCAAGCGCTTGCCGAGCTTGGTCTAAAGCCAAGCGTGGCCGACTATCTTGCAGCGATTTTCACCTGGCCGCGGCATAAGCTCCTGAAGACGGTCCAACAGACCACCGACCGCGCCAGCGCGCCTCCGATCCGCATGACCGCAGCCGATTTTCTCAGGAGTTCGAAAGGCGCCTCTGTCGTGCGAAGATAGGCCGCATTCGGACGGCGGCTCAGTCGAAAGGCATGGCGCTAAGCCGCGTCACGCATGGCCTGTAAATAAAGCTCTGCCGATTTCCGCCAGCTGAACTTGTTCACTTGTGCCCTGCCCTTGGCCACGAGGTCCTGGGCGAGCGCCGGGTCCCGTGACAGGCGGAAGATCTGATCGTGCCACGCTTTCGGATCATCCGGTGACGCATAGAGCGCGGCATCGCCGCAAATCTCCGGCAAACTCGCCCGATCGGACGCAACGACGGGACAGCCCCATGCCATGGCCTCGACCGCGGGGAGGCCGAAGCCCTCGACGAATGACGGAAAGGCCAAGCAGAGACAGTCTCTTAGCATCGCAGCAATCTCGTCGTCGGATAGCCTGCCGAGCCAGACCACATTACCGGCGCTATCTGCCTGAGCGAGTTTCTGGAACACCCGGCTATCGCTCATGCCAGCGATTGCAAGACGCAGGCCCAGCTTGTCCAAATTAGCGGCCAAGCCGAGCAGCAGGCCGATATTCTTGTGGGGCGCCGGACTGCCCAGCGTAAATATGGTTTTCGGCCCCGCAACCAGGCGGGTCTTTGCGGAATGCTCCGGGCGCCAACGTGTGGCGTGCTCGTGACCATCGGGGATGACAACAAGCTTTTCCTTCGCCGCAATCCCGTAGGTTATGAGCTGATCGGCGGAATAATACGATACGGTCGTGACCAATCTGGCCCTGCGTCCGAGTATCGGGTGCAAGATCCGGTAGAGCGCGCGAAAGGCAAAAGAATAGCTGTCCGGACAGACGCGCGTATTGACATCATGGAGACATATGATCTGTTTGGACAGAGCCACCGGCCCGGTGTTGCCGAGATTGAGCAGGCCGCCGCGCACCGCGGCAGGCAGCATCGTCTGCTCCCAAAGCTGTCCTCCTCCACGCCCCACGGGGCGGATAGGGATCGTTCGCAGCGGCAGCACAGTCCGCACATCTGGCGGAATGAGGAGCTCGAGGACAAGGCCGTCCGTCAGAGGATGCCCCTCGGCTGCCAATTCATCCAATTCCCTAACGATCTCGAAGGCGTAGCGCTGGACACCAGAAAAGGGCAGCGTGACGAAACGTCCGTTGATGCTCCAAATCGCCGTCATAAAAGTCTCTTAAGTAGCATCGCATTAATTTCAATGTGTGCTTTTTTTAACCGGATCTCTATAGTAATCTCCGGGCCATAATGCAATGATTTCAGCTTCTTGGCCGTGAAATGAACGCCAGATATATTGCCGATTTCTCGCTCGCACTAAGTCACCGGACGGACACTCACTGCGTTTGCCGCGATGCCGTTTTGAGCCAGCCCCCGATTTGGCTTCGCCAAGAGCGGGCAATATGAAGAGCATGGCCCGGCTTTGGACGATCAACGGCGATTTCGTTGCGCTGAAGCCGACGGGAGTGCCACGCTATGCGCGGGAAGTGACGCTGGCGCTGGATGGGCTCGTCAGCGAAGGCCATCCGCTGACAGAGGGACTCGTTCTGAATCTGGTCGTGCCACGTGAGCCGCAAGATCTTTCCCTGAGGAACACCGCAGTCCGTGTCGTGCCGGAGTTCGACAAGCCGCGGCTGCCGCAAGTCTGGGTTCAGTTGCAATTGCCACGGCATGTCCAGGGCGGCCTCCTCAGCTTCTGCAATCTGGCGCCCGTTCTGAACCGGCGCCATATCGCCTGCATCCACGACCTGCACATCTGGCTCCAGCCGGAAAGCTACGGCCGCGGCTTCCGGCTCGCTCATAAGCTTATCCTGCCCCTCCTCGGCCGCCGCGCGCGGCACATTACGACCGTCTCGAGCCTCTCGCGCGATCACCTGATCCGATATGGCATAGCATCTGCGGATAAGATCACGGTCACCTATAACGGCGCCGACCACGCTACACGATGGGATGCCGCGAGATCGGCGCTGGAGATCGGTCCCAGGCCGTTCGTGCTCTGCTTGGGTCAGAACCAGCACTATAAGAACATGAAGCTTGTCTGGCGTATCGCGCCCGCGCTCGACCCGCTCGGGCTCGATGTCTATATGGCGGGCAATATCAGCACCGAGATCCTCAATTCCTATGGCGGCGATCGGCCGCCCAATCTTCGCCTGCTCGGCCGGATCGGCGACAACGATCTTGCAAAGGCCTTCGGCTCGGCTCTTTGCTTCCTGTTCCCGTCGCGGATCGAAGGTTTCGGGCTGCCGGCAGTCGAAGCCATGACCTGCGGCTGTCCGGTGATCGCGGCGGATGCGCCGTGCCTGCCGGAGGTATGCGGCGAGGCAGCGCTCTACGCCGGACCGGACGACCCCGCCGCCTGGATTACGGCTGTCGGCCGCTTGAACGGCGATTCGGATTTTCGGGAGAAATTGATCGAGCAAGGCCGTGCGCAGGCAGCCCGATATAGCTGGCGCGGCATCGCGGAAATCTATCTGCGCCTCATGGCCGAGGTGGACGGCATTGCGTCTCTCCGGCCCATAATGCCGCATTCTCTGGCGCCGGCAGGATAGATACCGGCCTCGCGGCGGCAAACCTCAGTAATATTTCCAGGATTTCTTGAGCCGGAGTTGCACCGCCAACTCATCGACTTTCGTCAGCGCGATGCCCAATATGTTGGCGTCAGCCAAGTTCAGACCGTAGGTGACATCCGCCAGAACGTCTCTTGGCGTCTTGCCCCATTCGACGGCCAAGAGCACCGCGTCAAGCAGGCTGCTGATCGTCAGCCCCTCGGGAACCGGAGCAAGCGGCGGCAGATCGACGACGATGAAATGATACTTCTCCTTAAGATATTTGAGGAGAAGCACCATGCTCTCGGAGCTGAGCCAGCTATAGCCCCCGGATACATGTTTGTCCCCTACCATTGGCAGGATGTCGGGCATGGCACCCTTCCCGGCGACTAGGCAGTCTTTCGGCTCGGCTTCGGCTTTCAGAACTTCAAAAAGGCCCCTGCTCGCACCCGGAGCCAAGGTTCCGGTGACGACCGGATTGTGAATATCCGCATCAATGATGAGAGTCTTATAGGAGGAAAGGGCGAATGCAGTGGCCAAATTCACGGCAAGCGTGCTCTTGCCTTCCTCCGGCAAAGCCGATGTGATGCCCAGCGAGCGGATGCCATCCTGTCTGCCAGCCTTCACAATGCTGGTCTTCAGCGCCGTGACGGCGCCAGCAAATTGAGAGAACGGCGCTTCGGTGACGTAGTGAAACATCGCTTGCCTGTTGGATTCAGGCTTGCGCAGAGAGAAGAAAAGCGATTTCGGCGAGAGCGAAAGAGGCTGCGAAATCTTCGGAATCCGCGCCAAACATTCAAGTCCGATGTAGTTCTTGACCTGCTTCGGCGTCCGCACGCTCGTATCCATGCTCAGCCGGAGGAAGGCGATGCCGACGCCGGATAATAGCCCGCCGAATACGCCAAGCGCCAAAATCAGCTTGCTGCGCGGGAAGCTCTTCCCGAGCGGTGTTTCCGCCGGGCTGATCACGCGGGCATTGGAGATGGGATAGGTCTGCTGCTCGCCCGCATTGGTAAGCGCCTGATAATAACTTTCGTAGATCGTCCGGTATGCCTGGACGGTGGCCTCGAGCGCTTCGACAGTCGGGGGATGGTCGGTCGTCGTCGCAGCCCCGGGAGCCGGCGCGAAATCGCGGCCCGATTTCACATTTTGCAACGTGCGCGCGGCATCGTCGAGCTTATTGCGCAAACTATGCAGGCGCGTTTCCAGCCATTCGCTGCTTTGACGCGCGGCCTTGGTCCGGGCAGCCACCTGCTCCTTCTCATAAGAGCTCGCAACAGCGTTGGCGATGCGAGCGGACTTCTCCGGCACGGTCGTGGTGGCGTTGATGTCTATCGCATAGGACAAGCCCAAGCGGCGGACGTCGAGACATGCCCGGAGAATCTCGGTTGCGATCTGCCTTCTTTCCCCGTCCGAAAGCTGCGGCGGCTCCTGGTCCTCGGATCGACCAAGCAGAGAAGAGGCAATTCGACGTAGTATTGATACAGATTTTCCGCTGAATTCTGGATCCGATACAAGGTCCAACTGGCCGACGACCGCTCCGATAATCGTATCGGACATGATGAACGCGATTTGACTTTCAATATTCGCCGCATCCAGCGTCAGCTCGGTTCTTCTGTCCTGCAGGAGTTGGGTCGTCGTGGGATCGATTAAAATCTGCGCTCGCGCCGTGTAACGCGGCGTTGCCGACGAAACATAAAAGACGGCCAAAAGCAGACCTGCACCGACGCACAAGAGGATCGTGACAAAATACCTTCGAACAAAGCCCGCGACGTCAGCGTAGCTGATGTAATCCGTCTCATAAAAGAAATGGTCTATCTCCCCTCGGGCGGGCGCTTTGTGCCGTGTTTGACGATTAAGCATATTTCAAAACTCTAAGGTGCCGTCGGAAAGGTGATCGCTTAGCCGAAATCATGGCGCCAGTCGCCAGGAATTTGAGACAGGGCGTGCGCTGGGCGGATCAAAGCTCATCAGTTTAGGCTGCGTGTTCGCCCTCCCGCAAGCGCCGCATTTCCATCGTCTTTCGGTTAAGCTTCCCAGTCCAGCAAGCGGTTGTCCGGGCGCGAACTCAGGGTTTACCGGATGCTGGATTGGCAAGATCTCCTTAATAACGCACGCGGTGATAACGGTTCGTGAACGCGTCAGCCCGCGCCCAACTGCACGGTCGGTTCGCCTTCCTGCGTCGTCCGGAGACCATCGCGTGGATGAGGAAAAATCTCTCCGTTTTTTATCCACCGAATTTCACCGATCGGCCCAAGTTCCAATGAGGCACTACCGAAAAAGCAGATCATGCAGTTTGCGGAACTCACCGGACGCAATCAGAGTTTTAGCAAGTCTTTGCCTGCTTAGCTTGCCGCTCTCAAGGGCCTCAAGATAGTCGCGGCGGCCCTGGCCATCAGGATCGCGGTCAAGCAGAAGCCGGTAGATCAAGCTAATGTAATCGGAGTTGCTCAGCGCGGATGCGCCCTGACTCTGGCTGAATTCATCCGATCCTATCATGCCCAGGAGGATGTCGTCGATCGCGCGGCCCGTCTTCAGCTGCTCAGTCCAACTCGCGAGCCCGCCGCCATCGGCCGGGCGTCCCAAGATGAGACAGTAGGTATAGGCGATCTTATTCGTCGGACTGGCGTCGCGATTGTCGAAAAGGCAAAGATCGCAGCGGCGGTTCGGCACGGGCGGCGTCCGTTCCGTTTGCGCCTGCGTAGCGGTCGAAGCGGCTAGGCGATAGCCGCCACGGATCAGTGTCTCCACGGAGCAGTAAGCTGGCTTCGGGCCTGAAGCGCTCCATTGACCTTTTTTTGTCCTATCCAAATAGACGAGGCCCATGAACGCCTCAAAGTTCGGCGCCCAATAGGTCTCATCTATCAGCTCGTAAACATAGGCGGCCTCGACCCCGTATTTGTCGCGAAGTTCACGAAACCGGGTCATCACCTTCCTGAGGCCGGCCGCCTGTTCGACAACGCCTTTCTTGCTGCCAAAGGGGTTATTGAATTCCGTCACCCAGATCGGCTTGCCAAAGGCCGCTACGCGCTTGAATGCCCATTCGGGATCTTTGCCGTAGAAGTGCCAGACGGAGATGTCCCACTGAATGCCGTCCTGCCGCATGCGCTCGAATGCGCCGACATGCCCCCAACCTGCGGTACCGATAGCCTTGCGGATGGTCGGATCGACCGAAACCGTTCCGTCTGACAAGCCCTTCAGCACCGCGCTCACTTTCGCCCAGCGCGGACCATAATATTCGAGGGGTCCCGCCCCGCTCGCCGGCCCCCAATCGCAATTATACTGGATACCGTTATCCTGCATTTCGCAGGGCTGGATGATTGCGTAGTTCTCCAGCTCATTGCCGAGTTCCCAGACGCGGACATCGTCCTTGAAGCGCGAAACGAGGTAGACGGCGAAGGCGTGCGCTTTCTTGTAGAGGTCCTCCGGCGTCTGTTGCTTGAGATCGAGGCTCGGCGTCAGAACAGGCAGGATCTCAATGCCGCGCCGCTTAGCAGCGTCGACGAGCGTCCTCAAAGCGTTTGTGCTGTCGATACTGGAGACATTGACCCGGTAGGAGGTCATACCGAGATCACGGACATAGTCGAGCTGCTTCTCGAACCCGACGCCGTTATAAGCGGTAAAAGGATGACCATTCACGCCCCAGATCAAGTCGGCCTTGGCAACAGCCGGAACCGTCATTGCCAGATACAGCAGCGTCACGGCAATAATTGCAGCTCTCGGCATCGCACCAACATCCCCAACGGCCGTCCGCTCCTTGCCTCCGGCGGTTCAGAGCAGGGCCGTAAGCTGTCAAATTTGTCCGGCCGCGTCAATGCGGGAGGACCAACGCTCTTAAGCATGATCAGCGTTGAACTTGCGAGGTGCTCCGCGTGGCTTTAATAACGCGGGTGATTTGGATTGAGCGTCAGTACGGTCAATCGAAGACATCTTCGAATAAAATAACCGATGCGTGTCGAAAAATGTCCAAAGACAACGGCGCCGGCACGGGCCAATATCTGCACGAGAACGCCGCCGCGCTGAGCGGGCCAAGTGTGGCCATCGTTCACGACTGGTGTCCGTCATTCCGGGGCGGCGAGCGGGTCGTCGCCGAGATGTGCCGCATCTATCCGCAGGCAGACGTTTTTACCCTGTTCGACTTCCTCCCCGAAGAGGTCAAGAGAGAATATTTTCCCGGCATCAAATTCCATACGTCAATCGCCAATGGCTTCCCGCTCGTTCGCAAATATTATCGCAGCCTGTTCTTTGCCTGCCCTTTTCTAATCGAGCAATTCGATGTGACCGGCTATGATGCTGTGATATCATCTTCCGCCGCGTTTGCGCGCGGTGTCCTGACGCGGCCCGACCAGCCGCATCTCTGCTATGTCCACAGCCCCGTTCGTTACGCCTGGGACGAGCAATTCTCCTATCTCGCACAAGGGCGGCTCGGCTATGGACCGAAGGGGCTGCTTTTCCGTCAGATGCTGCACAAGCTCCGCATTTGGGACAGCAGGACCGCGCACGGTCCGGATCTCATGGCCGCGAATTCGAATTTTGTCCGCTCGCGCATCCAGCGCATCTACGGACGTGATGCTCGGGTGATTTTTCCGCCCGTCGAGATCGAAAAGTTCGAGGTCGTCGCGAATAAGCAGGATTACTATATCACCGCCTCCTTCCTAGCGCCCTATAAGCGCACCGATCTCGTGGTCCAGGCATTCAACGAGATGCCGGGCCGGCATCTGCATGTCGTCGGCGATGGTCAGCAATCCTCCAAGCTGCGCAAGATGGCCGGCCCGAACATTTCGTTCCTCGGTTTCCTGCCTCGCGCGGACTATATCCGCGAGGTCTCCCACGCCCGCGCGCTCGTCTTTGCCGGCTGCGAGGATTTCGGCATTGCGCTCGCGGAAGCGCAGGCCAGCGGCACGCCGCTCATCGCCTTCCGGCGCGGCGGCGCCAACGACATCGTGCGGCCACTCGGAGAGCATGAGGCGCCGACCGGCGTGTTGTTCGAGCGCCAGAGCGTCGACGCCGTTAAGGCAGCGGTCGCTCGCTTCGAGGAAAACAGCCAGAGCATGACGGCCGCGGCGTGCAGGGAAAATTCGCAGCGCTTCGCACCGGAGCGCTTCCGGCGGGAATTGGTCCTGGCCTTCGATGAGGCGCGGTCGCTGTGCCGTTAGAGCGGGATCGATTTAGGCGGAATTGATCTGGGATTCCCAATGCAGGCGACCAGTGATTCATCATCCTTGCTGGAGAGGGGATCAGCATGGATGGCGAGACCTATTCGATGGATCTTGGTGAACGTGTGATATGATTGGCGTGTTCTGGCGAGGGAGAGCATACGGTTTGTTAGCAGCGGAGTTTCCAATCAGCCGTCGGCCGAGGCGAAGTGGACTGGGCGGTTCCGGCGGACGGGAAGGCTGGCACCGGATGAGATGGATCTCTGCTTAAAATGATCCAGCTTTAGCTAGCGGGCGGCGTACGCGGGCAAGCCAGTCGCCGCGGCCAAATTCGGTCCGATCAAGCAGCGCGAAATGACGATGAGCCAATTAAATCCTCGATGGCTGCTGCTGAACCAGTAACGTCCGCAGCGGGGGTCGAGACGGTTGCTGCCTCGTTGACACATGGTATCGGCAGGCGACGACGGTGGCCAATGAAAGAAAGAAGATCATGCTGGGATCGGCACTCGATCCGGCGATGCATCGCGCCAGCAAAGTCGCCGCGCCACTCGCGCGCGCGGCCGATGCCAAAGCGAAGATCTCCACCGTGTCCGGCGCACGAGGCAGGCCTCGCATGCCGCGGAACGTGACGGCAACAAGCGACAGCATCGCAAGTGTCCCGAGGACGCCAAGCTGGGAGAGCACAGACACGATCCAACTTGAGGACCGCGAACTGCCCATTCCGATCCCCACGCCAGCCGTCTCCACGAACGATTGGAGACTCCGTTCGTTCCAATAGCTGCGTTCTATTGCCGATTGCGACTGAGCTTTGTCGAGAATTGTCGTTTCAATCAGCTCCGTGACCGGCTGGAACAATTTGTCGTTATAAAGATAGATCGACAGGAGGCCGATGATGGCTATCGCCCCGAGCGCGATCAGCAGGAGGTCGTCCGACCTGAACCGGTTGCGAATGGCCGACCTCGCGAGCGATGCCAACGGTGCCAAGCATAAAATCGCCAGCCCGGCATAGGCCGCGCTCGAAGTCGATAGCAGAACCAGAAGCAGCATGACGACGGTCACGCCAAAGGCGAAAACGGATCTGGCCTGTCTCCAATATACATACGCGAAGCTGAGGCAGGCCAAACTCGTGCCACCGAAGGCCGATGCTTCCGAAAACCCGCCTGCAATGCGCCAGAAGCCTCCTTGTTCGACCTCGACCAAGAACGCGTAGCTTGCAGTTCGAATCGGCAGCAGGACGTCGCCGACCCCGGTCACCTTCCCTGCCAGATCGATGATACCCAGTATTGCATTGATGATGATGAAAGCAAAAAAGCCCCGCCGGACCGCTTTCAGATTCTCCTCGCGCAGCAAGAGCACGCTGAGAGCGATGAAGGTCAGAGCCCCAAGTGCAAAATAGGCTGTTTGAGTGATATTTCCCGAGATAGGTGATAGCGGCAGCTCAGTGACGACACCCTCCACCGGTATAAAAGCCGTGGTCTGGCCGGCGAAAAGCCGCGGAAAGATCATTGCACTAACGATCGCATAGGCCGTCAATATGATGACGATCCAGGCGCTTGGGAATTGCGTGAAAACGATAGCGAGATCTCGAAGTAGCCTTCGGCGAAGCACAATCACCGAAATGATTCCGAGACAGAACAAGGTGTAGATGAGAGGGGACGAACCGCCGAGCCCCGACAGCGTCGCGAATGCGGTGGAGCCGAATGGCAGTGATGCAAATAGACCGATAATAAGGGGAGCGCCGAGGATGTAGCCGAGGAGCAATAACAGGGCGCTGACCAATAAGCCTGCGATCGAAGGAATCATTCGGGCTTCAGTCCTGGACTCGTTGCATGAGCTGCCACGATAGGTGCCACAATCGTCTCTCCCGGAGAACCGCCTCGTCGATCTACTATTCTCTTTATTGGGCTTGCACCGTCATGACTGTCGCTCCTCATAGGCAACCCCTGCCTGGACGCTTGAGATAATACAACAGCTCCGCAGTCTGTCGTCTTTCCCATTTGCAAATATCGAAATGAGATGTTCGGCAACTGATGCCAGACGACACGGGCGGCGGCAAGACCAACCGCTCGGCGTCAGTTGCATTCCGCCCAAGCAATCCGGCGCCGTTCGGGCAATTACTAAGCTTTGCCCAACAAGGGAGCCGACACCGGCCGAACCCGAACGGCCGCGGCGTCGCCTCATATTATTTCGTCTCGTGCGCCTGCCGCTTATACATGTCATGGCTCCGGATGATGTCGTCCTCGCCGAGATAGCTGCCGATCTGCACCTCGATGACCTGAAGCGGAACTTTCCCCGGATTTTCTAGCCGATGCCACTGCGTCGCGGAGATGTAGATCGACTCGTTTTCGCAAACGAGCTGCTCCTCGTCGTCCCTAACGACCTTCGCCGTGCCCTTGACGACGACCCAATGTTCCGAACGGTGGTGATGCATTTGCAACGACAACTGCGCGCCCGGCTTGACGTGAAGCAGCTTGACCTGAAAGCGCGGACCGAGGCTCAGTGTTTCGAAATAGCCCCAAGGCCGGTAATTGCGCACATGCTGCTCGTGCTCGCGGCGGTTCGAAAGCTTCAGCTGGGCAACGAGCTTTCCAACATCCTGGGCGCGGTCCTGCTTCGCAACCAGTGTCGCGTCCGGCGTGTGCACGATGATCAGGTCTTCGACGCCGAGCGTTGAAACCAGCGATCCCTGCGAATGGACGTAGCTGTTGCGCGTGTCGACTAGCATCGCGTCGCCACGCACCGCGTTGCCCTCCGGGTCGTGCTCAGAGAGCTCCCACATCGAGCTCCAGGACCCGAGGTCGCTCCATCCGACGTCGAGCGGCAGCATGACCGCTTTCGAGGTCTTTTCCATCACCGCGTAATCGAGCGAAATGTTCGGACATTTCGCATAAGCCGAAGCCCCCAGACGGCGAAAGCCGAGATCGCATTCCGCGCTGGCCAGCGCCGAACGTGCGTGCTCGACGATCTCTGGGGCAAGCCGTTCCAACTCCGCGATAAATGCCGTCACGGGCAGCACGAAAATGCCGCTGTTCCAGAAATATCGGCCGTCGGCCAGATAGCGCTCTGCGGTCGCCGCGTCGGGCTTTTCGACGAAGGCCTCAACTTCGAAGCCGCTGTTCTCGGTGCCGTTGAGTGCACGGCCCCGCAGAATGTAGCCGTAGCCGGTATGCGGGAGATCGGGCTTGATGGCGAACAATACCAGCTTGCCTTGCGCCGCGATCTGTGCCGCCCGGCTCACCGTCGCGGCAAAATCCTGCGGCGCTCCCATCACATGATCAGACGGCATAACCACCATAATTCCGTCCGGCGATTGCTCGGCGATCGAGAGCGCGGCAACAGCGATGGCAGGCGCGGTATTCCGGCCGACCGGCTCGAGAAGGAGCTCCCGCGCCGGCGTGCCGGTGCGGTCGAGCTCGTCCTGGAGCAGGAAGCGATAATCATCATTGCAGAGCAGCGTAGGAGGCTCGAAGCCGGCGCCCGCTGTCAACCTCTGCAATGTCGAAGCAAGAAGGCTTTCCTCCTTACCATTCAGAAGCGGAATGAATTGCTTCGGATACATCTGCCGCGAAAGAGGCCAAAGCCTGGTGCCTGAACCCCCACAAAGAATGACCGGAAAAACATGATCTGCCATAGTCTCACTCCCGCCTAGCCGTCTCGACTCGAACGGTGATAATGGAACAACCTTGTCTATAGTCTTAATCAGGGCCGCAACGTCCCGCCAGGAGGATTAGCCCTCATAAGGTGCCGTTCCGGCCGATGGTAAACGCCGCGGCGGCTGCAAAGATTGGCTGTCTCCAGCGAAACCGTTAAGGCCCGGCAGTGGCCACGCGGCGCGGCAATCCTGTCTCTCGTTGCTCAAGCACCCGCGCCGGCGCCGAGATCCCGGCATTGCGGGGCGCGGCGAGCGCAGGACCGGCAAGCGGTTCCGACTAGAGGATGCTCGGCCGGCAATTTTCAAGACGTTTCGTCGACTTTGAGCACCGCAGGAACCGTCCGCAACAGGATCCGCAGATCAAGCAGCATCGACCAGCGGCGCACATAATACCGATCGCATTTGATCCGGTGTGCGTAATTGGTATTGCTGCGGCCGTTGACCTGCCACATGCCGGTGAGGCCTGGCTTTGCCCGGAGATACTCCTCGGCATGCCTGCCGTAGCGTCTGAGCTCGTCTTCCAGCACCGGCCGAGGACCGATGCAGCTCATATCGCCCCACAGTATGTTGAAAAGCTGCGGAAGCTCATCAAGGCTGGATTTCCGCAACACCTGGCCAAGGAAAGTAATGCGCGGATCATTGCGAAGCTTCTGCGTCTCTGCCCAGGCGCGAGCCGACGCGGGGCAGTGGGCAAGATGCGAGGCCAGTCTTTCATTGGCATCCTTCACCATGGTCCGGAATTTGATACAACCGAATACCTTCTGTCTGAAGCCAACGCGCCGCTGCACAAAGAAAATCGGCCGGCCCATGACGACATAAATGAGCAGAGCGATAACCAGCATGATCGGCGCCATTAGAAAGAGCGTCGTCGAAGCGACCAGGATATCGGAAGCCCGTTTGCTCCAGCCGCCAACCGGCGTGACAGACATCGGCAAGTAAGGGCTGCCGGCGGCGTCGGCAAACACGGCCGGCTGAGGTTGAACAATTGCGAAGCGGTGCAGCGACAACGGCTCGGCGGTTCTCGTTTGCTCGCCCTTTTCGCAGTCCCGGAGGACGACTGCGTGGCGATTTACCGAGGCTTCACTATGATTCTCGGCAATGCGGCTGGCCGCGAACTCAGAAACGGATACCATTCTATATGTCCCCGTGAGGTGTGCCCGGTTGGAGTAGGTGCGATTTGGTTATCGTTGGATGTTTTTATGATTTTGAAGGCTGCTTCTGACTCTCTAAATTCGTCACAATATAGGCGACTTCCGTTCTGTTCCGTGCCCTGAGTTTCTTCATGATATTTCTGATGTGGACCTTGACCGTGCTTTCCTGCAGGTTCAGCTCATAGGCGATCGTCTTATTGGCCTTGCCCTGCCGCAACGCTTCCACGACAGCGGCCTGACGTTCCGTAAACAGCCCCGCAAGTGGTCGCTTAACTGCGTCCGCATCTGAGTGTTGCTGACCGGCTCTGAGGCAACCTGCCGGAACGAAAACCCCGCCCGCGCGAACGAGGCGCATAGCCTCGACAGCGACGTCCAAAGACAGGTTCGTCGGGATATAGCCCTTAATCCCTCCGTTCAGCGCACTGACGACGTCGCCAACATCTTCCGCATCCGAAAGAACGATCGCCGGTAGCCGCGGCCTGGCTTGCGCCAGGCGCTTGAGCGCCAGGTCGAGCTTGGTACTGTCGATATTATCGAAGCCGCTCAGAAGAATGACGCTCGCCGTGGTCCGCTCACTGATATTCAGCCAGTCATCGATTGACGATAATGCAATGACCTCATGACCGCAGGCCATCTTAAAGGCTCTTGCGAGACACTCCCGAATAAGTTGCCGAGGCTCGATCACGACTGCGCAAGGCTGGGGGGAGACGGACGGTACCGGACGAATTGCTATATTTGACGGAGACGGCCGGGTATCAGTGCCGCGATGTAGAGGCCTGGCTCCGTTAAACGTGATACTCATCCCTAACTCCGCCGAAACGCCGTGACTGCTTTCAGGGCCGGCTTATGATGAACGAAATCTAAAATTCGATAGGAGTATATCTATGTTTCACTCTTACGCAAGGTGTTGTGCGACGAGGCACGCAGATTCGAGCGGCCAAAACCGCCCAAAATTTTTAAATTAGTTAATATTAGACGCTAAACTACACACGCTTATGCTTTAAGAAAGACGCCAAATTCAGATCAACATTTTTAAAATTCGATCGCAAGACTAGAGATCTAAACTGAAATAGAACAGAATTGCTGCAGGATGAGGCGGTATTGTATGAAAATGCTACGGCAGCACCATGGAAAACTCAAGATTTTCGTAGAAATTTAACATATTTTTACGGAATGTGGTTTTTGGGCAACTTTGCTTTGTCGGCAGACTATTCTTTGGGCGGGCCGCGGACGGAACCTTAATCGGTTTTTAAAGCGAGTGCTGCATTTGCGCCCACTCGGATTATCCGCGGTAACCATAAAATGGCAGACGTGAACGAGGCGGCGAGACCGGAATCGATCGACCCGGAGTTTTAATCGTTTCGAACGCCAAAACCAGTCAGATCTTTCCGGCTCAGACATTTAACCCCCGTTTCCACAGCGCCATCTTATTGCCCACCAAGCCCACGGGACTGGCGTCTTACATTGCAGCGGATCGAAGGGCTGGCGCCGCAACGCCAGCCCACCACATCTGACCTCAACCCATCGATCTGATCGCTTCGACGGCGATCAGTATGATCAAAATCGAGGCAAAACCGCCAAACAGCACCCAGCCGCTCCGCGTATCGTAAAACTGCTGCCTATCCTGACGCTGCGTGGCCTCCCTCGGTTCACGCTTCAGACTCTTTTTCTGTGAGGTGAGCATATCGCACCCTCGATCTTGGACAGGCCGCATGCAGAAAGAGCTGCAGATCGCAGCCCCTCATCCGCGTCGCTATCCGGAAATAGCCAAAAATCCGGTGAATCGCCGTCTGCTAGATCGAGACGGCGAGAGCCCGTGCCAAAGGAGGCGCGCGCGAGCCATAAAATCGCCACGTCGGAGAGCCGCCGGGGCGACGCCGGGCTGGAGGCCTGCAAAATGCAGCGCGAACCGAGATTTCGGCGCTTAGCCAAAACGCGGTAAAGGCAGCAGCCTTGTCACCGGCTGAAAAACCGCTGCTTTGCGCAAACTTTACACGAAGTCGCAGGACCGCTCCGATGAAAGGCTGCGGCCGCTGGAGATCATCCTCCCGTCCCGGCGCGGCAAGATCGGCCGTTTCAGTCCACTCGGCGCCTGTGGGGACGCTCGGCGGAGATGCGAAGCAAGGAGACACCGGAGCGAGCCAGGCCAGCCCGCAAATCAGCAGCGACCTTGCGAAAATCTTCCGCATCACACGGCGCCGGCCCAACGCCTCCGATCAGGAGGCATTTCGTGAGAAGCTGTTGCTTGGCGTCACATATACGCCGGAAACGGCAACTCTGATACTTACATTTTATGCAGTTTCAGGGGTTGTCCGCAGCGAGCGTTGGAGAAAATCGGGAAATTGCCGGATCCCGTGCGCCTGGTTCTCGCGGCGCCGCCGAGAATCACCGAATGATTGCAACTCGTGATAGTCTTTTGCCGCCGCAACGCCTCCGCTTCTTCGATGAGGCGATGGCCGGCGCAGCGGGCAGCACGATCGATGGACCGAATTCCGCGCGATAAAATGCGTTTGGGGACACGCTCATGGTTACTGACACGATAGGCGCCCAGGCGCGGGATTTGCTCGCCGCTGTCGGCGCCACGGGCCGCAAGGCCGTAAGATTTGTGCTCAACTCCGCCGTCAGCCGGGCGTTGATCGGGGCGCCGACGGCCCACCAGCTCCTCCTCATACCGCAGGATTTGCGCACTGCCGATCCGAGCTTTGCGAGCGAGCTCTATGACGGCTATTTCGGGCTCGCCGGTACCGTTGCGCTCACCGGATCGGAACCGCCTTTCACAATCCGTCCGCCAAGCCGGCTCTGGCAGAAAGAGCTCTATTCGATGGGCTGGCTGCACAATCTGGAGGCGGCCGGAGACGAGATCGCGCGCGAAAAGGCCCGCTCGCTCGTCGCCGAATGGATCGCGCACAGCCGCCATGCACCGCCGATCGCCTGGGACGTCGATATCGTGGCGCGGCGCGTCATCTCGATCCTCTCGCATGCCGGCCTGATTCTGGAAGGCGCCAAGTCGCAATTCTACCAGGCCGTCATGGTGCAGTTGACCAGCGAGCTTCACTATCTGACCGTAAGCTATGCCGATCCCGGCAATACCGCACCCCGCCTGCGCGCCTTGACCGCGCTTTTGCTTGCGGGCCTGTGCATCGCCGAGGACCAGAGCTATGCGACCACCTATTTGCCGATCTTCTGCGCCGAGCTTGAACGACAGATTCTTCCCGACGGCGGGCACATCTCCCGCAATCCCAGCACGCTGGTCGATCTGCTTCTGGAATTCCTGCCGCTGAAGCAATGCTTCCTCGCCCGGTCACATGAAACGCCGGACGCGCTGAACAGCGCCATCAACCGAATGATGGGCATGATCCGCTTCCTGCGCCTCGGCGACGGTTCGCTTGCGCGCTTCAACGGCATGGGCGCGACCCGCTCCGATCTGACCGCCGCCGTCCTTGCTTATGCCGACAACGACGACATGCCGCGCCAATATGCGCCGGATTCCGGCTATTGCAGGCTGCAGCGCGGCAAGACCGTCATCATCGTCGATACCGGCGCACCGCCTCCAGCCGCCGCCAGCGGCGAGGCGAATGCGGGGTATCTCGCCTTCGAGATGACCTCGGATATCGAGCCGCTCATCGTCAATTGCGGCGCGCCGCGTGACGACAGCTCGGAGTGGGCGATCGCCGCCCGCTCGACCGCCGCACATTCGACACTAACCATCAGCGAAATGTCGTCCTCACGCTTGGTAAAACGCCGGATCGGCTATCCGCCGCGCCAAGTGCATCTGCTGTCCGGGCCGAGATCGGTTCGCGGCGAGGTGAAGGAAGACCAGGGCGATCTCCTGCTGCGTGCGATGCATGACGGTTACAAAGACAGTTTCGGCTTCTTCCATCAGCGGCGCCTGCGGCTCGCCGCCAATGGACGGGCTATCGAGGGCGTCGACCAGCTCGCCTGCCCGCCGCAGGGCCGTCCGCTGACCAAAGAGGGCGACAGCTTCGCCATTCGCTTCCATCTGCATCCCCGCGTTTCGCCCCGGCTCGATGCGGAGGAAAACAGCGTCAGCCTGACGCTGCCCGACGCCCAGCTCTGGAAGTTCCGCGCGGCTGGCGCCCGCGTCGAGATCGAAGAGAGCATCTTCCTCGCCGACCCGATCATCCAGAAGCGCAGCCTCCAGATCGTGCTGCGCGGCAAATGTACTTCCGAGGTGCAGGTGGTCTGGTCGCTTCGAAAGATCGAGACGAATGTGCGCGATCCCTCGCGTAGCGGCTATCGCGGACCGGTCGAGATCGAAGATCAAAGCTGAGCGAGTCCGACGCGAGGGAGCAGGGCCGATCCCGGCCCTGTCCCGCGGGGCGCCGGATCGGCATGGCTGCCGCGACCTGCATTTCACTTGCCCTGCTCTGCCCCGCGGCGTACGACGCCCGTGGAGGTCTCTCATGACTGCAGAAAATCCTATCATCAGCCGCGCCCTGATCTCGGTTTCCGACAAGACGGGCATCGCCGAATTCGCCGCCAAGCTTGCCGCGCGTGGTGTCGAGCTCATCTCGACCGGCGGCACGGCGAAAGCGCTGCGCGATGCCGGCCTCACGGTGCGCGACGTCTCCGAGCTGACCAAATTCCCCGAAATGATGGATGGCCGCGTTAAGACCCTGCATCCGGCCGTGCATGGCGGGCTCCTGGCGATCCGCGACAATGCCGAGCACCGCAGCGCCATGGAAGCGCATGGCATCGGCGGCATCGACCTGCTCGTCATTAATCTTTACCCGTTCGAGGAGACCATCGCGCGCGGGGCGGACTTTGCCGAATGCGTCGAGAATATCGATATCGGCGGGCCGGCGATGATTCGCGCGGCGGCGAAGAACCACGATTGGGTTGCTGTCGTCGTCGATCCCGCCGATTACCCTGCAGTGCTCGGCGACATAGATGCGCGGAGCGGCGCAACCAGCCTCGATCTGCGGCGGAGCCTGGCAGCAAAGGCATTCGCGCGGACAGCCGTCTATGATGCAGCGATCTCCAACTGGTTCGCAGCGCAGCTCGGCGAGACCGCGCCGCGCCAATTCGCCCTGCCGGGAACGCTGCGCCAGACCCTGCGCTATGGCGAGAACCCGCATCAGCACGCGGCCTTCTATGTCAGCCCGGCGGCGAATGGAGCCGTGCGCCCCGGCGTCGCGACGGCACGCCAACTGCAAGGCAAGGAACTGAGCTACAACAATATCAATGACACCGGCGCCGCCTACGAGCTTGTGGCCGAATTCGATCCCGCCCGCTCGCCGGGCGTCGCCATCATCAAGCACGCCAACCCTTGCGGCGTCGCACTTGGCGAGACGCTCGTAGAAGCTTACCGCAAGGCGCTCAAATGCGATCCGGTGAGCGCCTTCGGCGGTATCGTCGCGCTCAACCAAACACTCGACGCGGACGCCGCTCGCGCCATTGCCGCAATCTTCACCGAGGTCATCATCGCGCCGGACGCCACGCCTGAAGCGCAGCAAATTCTTGGTCGCAAGAAAAATCTGCGCCTGCTGCTTGCCGGGGGGCTTCCCGATCCGAAAGCCGAGGGGATGACGATTCGCACCGTCGCCGGCGGATTCCTGATGCAGTCGCGCGACAATGGCTCACCCGACGCCGTCGAGTTGAAGACCGCGACGGAGCGGGCGCCCACGGATACCGAGCTTGCGGACCTCGTCTTCGCCTTCCGCGTCTGCAAGCATGTGAAGTCGAACGCCATCGTCTTCGCCAAGAACAATGCCACGACCGGTATCGGCGCGGGACAGATGAGCCGTGTCGACGCCGCGCGGATGGCGGCTTGGAAAGGCGAAGCCGCCGCAAAAGCCACCGGCCTGCCCGGTTCGTTGACCGACGGCTCGGTCGCCGCCTCGGATGCTTTCTTCCCGTTCCCCGATGGCCTTTTGGCTCTCGCCGATGCCGGCGCGACCGCCGTCATCCAACCCGGCGGCTCGATGCGTGACGATGAGGTGATCGCGGCGGCCAATGAGCGCGGCCTCGCCATGGTCTTCACCGGCATGCGCCATTTCCGCCATTAGCGCACCGGACCGAAAAGTACGAAGCGGTTTTCGGACAAATCCGATGCCACAACAAGCAGGTAGAGCGGCGCTTCCGATTTCCATTAAAGGTCCGCCGCTCTAGCGACCGACGTCCCGAATCGCCGATTCTCGTGTAAACTACCGCCGGGCGACGCCTGTACGCCTCCCCCTCTCAGCGTTTGCGGGGGGCCTTTCAGGTATTGCCAGATGTTCGGAAAAGCCGGTGATCAGATGCGGGAGACCATGATGGAACTGCGCGGAATTATATCCAATTTGAAGCAAAATCTACCAACCATCCTGATCGGTTTACTGATCCTCGCCGGCGCCGTGGTGGCGATAAAATTGCTGCCGAACCGGACCGCCGCCGTGATCCTCGGCGTCCTCGCCGCTTTCGCTTTCACCTATCTGCTCGTGCAGGGATGGCAGCGCACGACCCAGATCGCGCTGTTCTGGCTCTCGGCAGGCGTTATTGCCGACGCGGCTTATGCAAAGCTCAACGATCAAGCGCCGGTCACGATTGCCAACCTGATCGTCAAGCTCGCCAACTCCATCGTAAAGCTCGCCGACATTCTTATCCGCAGCCTCGGCGTCGGCGGACCGGACGTCCGCGCCAAGATGGCGGCTGTAGCGCCGGATTTCGTCTGGGCGCTGATCCTGACGACGGCTTTGCTGATGGCGATCAACCTCGCCGGCCGCCAGCGCAACAGCAGCGCAAGGCCCGAGCTGCGGCGCGCGGCTTAGGTCAGGACGACGTGAGGTCGTTTCAGATATCCCTCTGGCGACCTCCAAAAGGGAAGATCTATCTACCTAACGTCGTCGTCCCGGGCGAGCGAAAGCGAGACCCGGGACCCAATCCCGCGCCGCAAGCCCGCGATTTATGTTGAGGCCGATGGGCCCCGGCTCTAACGGCCGGGGCGACGCCGGGCGAATGCCCAGCATATCACCTAAACACCATCTGCGATGGAAGACAAAACCTCGGCGTTCAGGGAAACAGCGGCAATTGCATGAGGCCGGTGGTCTCGGGCAGGCCGAACATCAGATTGAAGTTCTGGATCGCCTGGCCCGCCGAGCCCTTCACCAGATTGTCGATCACGCCGATGATGATGGCGCGGCCGGGCACCCGGTCGGCGAAGACGCCGATCTGGCAGAAATTGGAGCCGCGCACATTCTGCGTCGCCGGGACGACGCCTTTATCGGCGATCTTGATGAAGGGCCGCGTCTGATAGGCGAAGCTCAGCGCGTCGCGCAGATCGTCGGCCTTGGCGCCCCCGGTCAGCCGAACATAGCAGGTCACAAGCTCGCCCCGGCTCATCGGCGCCAGATGCGGGGTGAAATTGACCGTGACGTCGCGGCCCGCAAACTTGCCGATTTCCTGCTCGATCTCAGGCGCGTGGCGATGGCTGGCGACGCTGTAAGGGGATAGCCCTTCGCCGGTTTCGGAGAACAGGATGTTCTGCTTCAGGCTCCGGCCTGCGCCGGTCACGCCCGACTTAGCGTCGATGATGATGTCGCCTGCGTCGATCAGCTTATTGGCGACGACAGGCAGCAAAGCGAGCAGCGCCGCAGTCGGATAGCAGCCAGGGCAGGCGACCAGTCGCGCCGCCGCGATCTCCTCGGCATAAAACTCGGTCAGGCCGTAGACGGCCCTGACGAGCAGATGCGAGGCGGCGTGCTCGCGCCCATAGGTTTTGGCGTAAATCGCCGTGTCGCGCAGACGGAAATCCGCCGACATGTCGATGATCTTGAGATCGTCGGGCAGCTCTTTGATGAGATCCTGAGCCGTGCCATGCGGCAGGCCCGAAAACACCACATCGCAGCCGCTCCAATCGGCGTTCTCCGCCTTGACCAGCGTCGGCGCCTCGATGAAGGTCAGATGCGGGAAGACCTCGGCGAGAGGCTTGCCCGCATGGGACGAAGCGGCGAGAACGCCGATCTCCATATTCGGATGGCATGCGGCCAAGCGGATGAGATCGGCGCCCGTATAGCCGGACGCACCGAGCACGCCGATGCGGATCGCGCCCGCCCGTGCCATTAGCGCTTGGAGAACTGGAAGCTGCGCCGAGCCTTAGCCTTGCCGTATTTCTTGCGCTCGACCACTCGGCTGTCGCGCGTGAGGAGGCCTGCCTTCTTGAGCGGGTTGCGCAGCTCGGGTTCGTAAAAGGTCAGCGCGCGAGAGAGCCCGTGCCGCACCGCACCGGCCTGGCCGGAAAGACCGCCGCCCGTGACGGTGCAGACCACGTCGTACTGGCTCGCGCGGTCGGTCAAGACCAGCGGCTGCTTCAGGATCATCTGCAGGGCCGGACGCGCAAAATAGGCGTCATGCTCCTTGCCGTTGACAGTGATGCGGCCGGGACCAGGCTTCACCCAGACGCGCGCGACGGCATCCTTGCGCTTCCCGGTCGCATAGGCGCGGCCATGGGAATCGAGCTTTTGCACATGGACCGGAGCTGCCGGCGTCTGCGGGACGTCCTCGCCGCCCAATTCGCTGAAAGACTTGATTTCGGTGGCCATCAGTCATCCCTTCCGGTGTTCTTCTTGTTGAGCGCGGCAATATCCAGCCTTTCAGGCTGCTGCGCCTCATGAGGATGCTCGGGGCCTGCATAGATCCGCAGATTACGCATCTGCTGCCGGGACAAGGGACCGCCGGGCAACATGCGCTGCACCGCTTTCTCGACGACCCGCTCGGGGAACCGGCCGTCCAGGATCTTATCGGCGGAGCGGCTCTTGATGCCGCCGGGATGGCCGGTATGCCACTGATAGACCTTCTGCGTCCGCTTTCTGCCGGTGAAGCGCACCTGCCGCGCATTCACGATGATGACATTGTCGCCGCAATCCATATGCGGGGTGAAGGTGGGCTTGTGCTTGCCGCGCAGGCGCGTGGCGACGATCGCCGCGAGCCGGCCGACCACCAGCCCGCTTGCGTCGATCAGCACCCATTTCTTCTCGATATCCGAGGGTTTTGCCGAAAAGGTTCTCATTGCTCGATCCATCACCGCGGCGACCGCACCTCCGTCGGGGCAATCGCGTCCGGCATCGCTCATAAAGGGAAAATGGTCGCAGCAATGGCGACCAGATCGCATCTGTGTGTAATTGATTGCCGCGCGCCGGTCAAGCGCATAATTTTAGAAAAATGCTGCATTTTCAATAGCTTGATTGTGAGGTAATATTCTACCTCACGCAGGCCGTCGCGAAACGGCGGTCCGCTAAGCCTCCGGAATGGCGTAGGTCGCCGTCGCATGGGCGACGAATTCTTCGTCCTGCTCCGAATGCAGGCTGATCTCCCCGACGGCCAGGCGCTTGCCAAGCTTCAGGAGCGTCGCATCGCCGATCATGTCGCCCGGCGCCGGCTTGCGCAGAAAATTGATGTTGAGATTGGTGGTGACGGCATGAGCGCGCGGCCCGACATGAGCAAGCACCACGACATACATGGCGACATCGGCGAGCGCGAACATCGCCGGGCCTGAGATGGTGCCGCCGGGGCGCAGCATGCTGTGGCTATAGGCCATGCGCACCCTCGCCGTGCGCTCCCCGACCGCCTCGACGATGAACCGCCGCTTCCGGTCATTCGCCTGTGGAAATTGCTGATCCAGAAATGCGCCGAGTTCCTCAGCCGTCATTTTCAGCGCTAAGGACTGTGACATTTGATCCATGCTCCCTTCGGCGACAACAGCCTCACGATTTCACCACTTTTACAAGCGATCAAACAAGAGCGGGAAAGCAGAAAGGGCTGCGCGCGCGGCCCCAACAGCAAAAAGGAGTCCTGACGATGCGTTCTTATGAAAGCGGCGTACGATTCCTCGTGACTTTGTGGATGAGTGTCCTGCTGGCCGTCTCCTTCGCGACCCAGCACGCGGTTGCCGACCCGAAGCAGAAACGCCTGACCCAGCATGAGGTCAAGCAGTTCATCGCCAGCTATCCCGACGTCAAGAAGATCGTGGTCAGCTACGCCAAGGAGAAAAAGACAGGCGTTTCCGAAGCGAAGAGCGGTCTGGCAATGGTTATCGCGGTCGCCTCCGACAAGAGCGTCCGCGGCCGCGTCGATACCGCGGTTAAGGCCCACGGCTTCGATAATTCGAAGGAATGGGTCGAGGTCGCCGAGAGCGTCGGCCATGCCTATGCGCACATCAAGTCGGGCGGCGCCGAGGCCAAGGCTGAGCGCAAGGTGGAGAAGGCGATCCGCAAGATCAAGAAGATGGATTTCCTGACCGACGAGCAGAAAAAGAAGCTCGTCAGCGAGGTCCGCGAGAAGGCGGGCGACCTGCTGGCGCCTCCGCCGCCGGAAAATGTCGCAGCCGTCGAGCCGATGGTTGCCCAGCTTGAATCGGTGGTGAAATAGCACCTCGGTTGCTAGACTGCGCCTGAGACAATTTTCGGGCGCAAGGCAATGAACGCTGAAGCCAAGATCCCGGAGGCGCAAGGCGGCGCAGGGCCAGTTCTGCTGCGGGAAGATCACGGCCCGACCGCGCTCCTGACGCTCAACCGGCCGCAAAGCCGCAACGCGCTCTCCGAGCCGCTCCTGAACGCCCTCGGTGCGGCGATCGCCGAAATCGGCGCCTCAGAGTCGGTCCGCGCCGTCGTCCTGACCGGCGCGCCGCCGGCTTTCTGTGCCGGCCACGATATGCGCGAGATGACAGCGCGGCGCGGAGACGCCGATCGGGGGCGCGCCTTTTTCGAACGCATGATGACGCTATGCTCCGGCGTCATGCAGGCGGTCATGGCCTGCCCGAAGCCGGTCATCGCCGCCGTCAATGGCACGGCGACCGCCGCCGGCTGTCAGCTTGTCGCGAGCTGCGATCTGGCGATCGCATCGAGCGAGGCGCGCTTCGCGACGCCGGGCGTGAATATCGGGCTGTTCTGCTCGACGCCGATGGTCGCCCTCTCGCGCAATGTCGGCCGCAAACACGCCATGGAAATGCTGCTGCTCGGCGATCCGATCGCGGCAGCGCGGGCAGAGGCGATCGGCCTCGTCAACCGCGTTGTCCCCCCGACCGACGTCATTCCGGCCGCGTTTGCCATGGCCGATCGCATCGCCACAAAATCGCAGATGACGCTCAAGACCGGCAAGGAAGCCTTCTACCGCCAGATCGAAATGCCGATCGCCGAGGCTTATGATTACGCCTCACGCGTGATGGTCGAGAACATGCTGCGGGGCGATGCCGAGGAAGGTATTGGCGCCTTTCTCGAAAAGCGCAAGCCGCGTTGGCCGCACGCCGACTGAGACTTGGCGCCGGAGCCGTCAAGCGCTATCTCATCGTTCATGAGCCACGACAGCTATAGCGACGATTTCATTCGCGGCATTCTGCAGGACTGCAAGATTTTCGCCATGGTCGGCGCGAGCCCGAACCTGGTGCGGCCGAGCTATTTCGCTATGAAATATCTGCTCGGCAAAGGCTATACCGTCATACCGGTCAACCCAGGGCATGCGGGCAAGCAGATCCTCGGCCAGACCGTCTATGCAAGCCTCAAAGACATCCCCGAGCCGGTCGAGGTCGTCGATATCTTCCGCAATTCGGAAGCAGCGCTGCAGGTCACCCGTGACGCCATCGCCGTCGGCGCTAAGGTGGTGTGGATGCAACTCGGCGTGCGCAACGAAGAAGCGGCGCGCCTCGGCGAGGAGGCCGGGCTCAGGGTGGTGATGAATTGCTGCCCGAAGATAGAGTATGGTCGGCTCTCCGGCGAGATCGGCTGGGCGGGCGTCAATACGCGCACGCTGTCGAGCCATCGCGCCGTGCTCGGGCCGCAAGGCTTCCAGAAGCTGTCGATCGGGCAGAAGTGAGCTGCGTCGGCGTGGTTGAATAAAACGAACGGTCGTGCTATTCTAGCGATCATGAGCAAGGGCGAGCGCACCCGCAAGGAGATTCTCGACAAGGCATTCGTGCTCGCGGGCGAGATCGGCCTGGAGGCGTTGTCGCTCGGCACGTTGGCTGCCGAGACCGGCCTATCGAAGAGCGGCCTCTTCGCCCATTTCAAATCCAAGGAAGCGCTTCAGCTAGACCTCCTCGAGGAAGCGGTCGAGCGTTTCACTGAGACCGTGGTGCGCCCCGCTCTGAAAGCGCCACCGGGCGAGCCGCGCGTGCGCGCGCTGTTCGAGCGCTATCAGCGATGGAAGTCCGGGGAGGGCGCTGGCTCGGTGCTGAAGCAGGCAACCGGCTGTATCTTCATGTCGCTCAGTCACGAATATGACGACCGGCCAGGTCCGGTGCGCGAACGGCTGGTCAAGGCGCTGCGCGATTGGCACGACACCATCTGCCGGGTCGCCGCGACGGCCAAGAAGCAGGGCGATTTCCGTCCCGATCTCGATACCGACCTGTTCGCCTTCGAATTCATGGGCATTGCCATGTCCCACCACCACGCCGAGCGTCTTCTTGAACTCGATGCCGCCGAACGGCTGAACGCCGCGGCCTTCGAAAGCCTGATTGCCCGGAGCCGCGCGCCAGCCTGATAATTTCCTCTAGCCGCCAGGAGCAACCCATGCAGGTCACCGATATCCAGAAGAGCGTATTGCGGCCCGATAATAGCACGAACGGTCATGCTATTTCTTTACCGATCCCAGCCCCTATTAGGCTGTCGTTCCAGGCTGTCAGCCGCATCTCACCCAAGCTCGGCGGCGAGATGGGCCGCCTGATCTTCTTCCACCCGCCGCGGCTTCGCTATAGCGATCTGCAGCGGCAGATCCTCGATCGAGCGGAGCGGTGCGACTTTGCCGTGCGCGGCCGGAAGACCGTGGCCTATGGTTGGGGCGCCGGCCCGGTCGTGCTGCTCCTGCATGGCTGGGGCGGCCATTCGGGGCAGATGACGGAATCCGTCGATCCGCTTCTACAGGCGGGCTTTCGCGTGATCGCGGTCGACCTGCCTGCTCATGGCCTCTCGGAAGGGCGGCTCAGCTCCGTCGTGCATTTCAGCGATGCCATCACCAGCGCGGCGCAGCGCTTCGGCCCAGTTCACGGCGCCATCACCCATTCGCTCGGCGGAGCGGGCCTCGTCCAAGCCTTGCTCAACGGCCTGCCGGTCAAGCGCGCGGTGCTGATCTCGCCACAAGCCCATTTTCATGATTATTGGCGGTTTTTCCGAAACCGGCTCGGCATGAGAGACGAGGTTTGGAAGGCCACGGTTGAGACGTCCGAGCGTTGGCTCGGCATTCCGTTCGCCGAAGTTCATCCCGCGGTCGCTGCGCCGAAAATGACCGTCCCCGCCCTCATCCTGCACGGCCAGACCGATCGCCTCAGCCCGATCGGCGAGGGGCGCAGGCTTGCGGCTCTGTGGCCCGGCGCCCGGCTCGTCGAATATGCCGAGACCGGCCATCTTTCCATCCTGCGCGAGCCCAGAGCCATCCGCGCCGCCACGGCGTTCATGAGGGCCTGATCCATCGCATCAACGACAAAGCTCTTGCGCCCTGACGGAGAAGTTGGTTCCCTCTGCGCTCGTCACCCAGGAGGAACGCGATGACCGATCGCCAGCCAGGCTTTGAGACGCTTGCCATTCACGCCGGAGCGCAGCCGGACCCGGTGACCGGCGCCCGCGTGACGCCGATCTACCAGACGACATCTTATGTATTCGACAATGTCGATCACGCAGCAGCTTTGTTCAACCTGGAGGCGTTTGGCAACATCTACACGCGCATCATGAACCCCACTCAGGCGGTTCTGGAGGCGCGGATCGCCGCGCTCGAAGGCGGCACCGCCGCGCTCGCGGCAGCATCCGGCCATGGCGCGCAGCTCCTCGTCTTCCATACGCTCCTGGAGCCTGGCGACGAGTTCATCTCGGCCGGGCAGCTTTATGGCGGCTCGATCAACCAGTTCAATCACGCCTTCAAGAAGTTCAATTGGAACGTCGTGTGGGCCGACAGTGACGATCCGTCCAGCTTCGAGCGGGCCCTCTCGCCCAAGACCAAGGCGATCTTCATCGAATTGATCGCCAATCCGGGCGGCATCGTCGTCGATATTCCCGCCATTTCGGCCGTGGCGAAGAAGGCCGGCGTGCCGCTCATCGTCGACAACACGTTGGCCACGCCCTATCTGTGCCGGCCGAAGGAATTCGGCGCCGATATCATCGTGCATTCGCTGACCAAGTTCCTCGGCGGACACGGCAATTCCATCGGCGGCGTGCTCGTCGATTGCGGCACCTTTGACTGGCTCGGTTCGGGCCGCTATCCCTCGCTCTCGGCGCCCAACCCCTCCTATCATGGCATCGTCATGGGGGAGACCTTCGGCAATTTCGCCTTCGCGATTGCAGCGCGCGTCCTCGGCCTGCGCGATCTCGGTCCGGCAATTTCGCCGATGAATTCCTTCCTGATTTTGACCGGCATCGAAACGCTATCACTGCGCATGGAGCGTCACTGCGTCAACACGCAAGCTGTCGCCGAATGGCTGCAAAGGCAGCCGCAGGTAGAATGGGTGAACTACGCCGGGCTGCCGGGCAACAAGTACAACGCGCTCGCTGAGAAGATCTGCCCGAAGGGTGCGGGCGCCGTCTTCACTTTCGGCCTCAAAGGCGGCTATGACGCCGGCATCAAGCTGGTATCCAACGTCAAGCTGTTCTCGCATCTCGCCAATATCGGCGACACCCGCAGCCTGATCATCCACCCGGCCTCGACCACGCATCGCCAGCTTACCGCCGAGCAGCGCAAATCCGCTGGCGCGGGCGACGATGTCGTGCGGCTTTCGGTGGGCCTCGAGGACAAGGCGGATCTGATCGCCGATCTGGAGCAGGCGCTCGCCGCGCTTTAGAGCGCGCTCAGGAAAAGTGGAATCCGGTTTTCCGTCCGATCGCGCGATCAGCAAAGAATCGAGAGCGGGCCTCTGAGCTCAAGTGTTTGCATCTAAATTGATCCCGCTTTAGGCGGCCTCGTCGGATTCTGTCTTGCCGGCGCTCAAATCGAGCGCCCAATATTGCCCGACGAGGTCGTGGCCGAAACTGTGATGCGGTTCCTCCTTTTCGAGGCAGAACCCGGCCGCTTCGTAAATTCGCCGGGCCGCCGTCAGCACGCTGTTCGTCCAAAGCTCGAGCCGCCGATAACCACTCTCGCACGCGAAACGGATGCATTCATCGACTAAGCGTCGCCCGATCCCCGCCCCTCTCGCCACCGGTTCGACATAGAGCAGACGCAGCTTGGCGACACCCGGTGAGGCTTCGATGAGGAAAACCGAACCGACGATCGCGCCATCCCGCTCCGCCACCCAGCAGTGCTCACCGTCGGGCTTGAAGTTCTGCAAGAATGCGGCAGTGATCTCGGAAATCAGCGCCTCATAGGAATTGTCCCAGCCATATTCCTCGGCATAGAGCACCGCCTGACGGTGAACGATCCAGCCCATGTCGCCAGTGCGGTGCGGACGGAGTGTCACCTCGTCGGCCGGCTTGATGTCGAGGATCGTCTCGATCTCGCTCATCGCCGTGATGAGCCGCTGCTGCTGCGCCTCGCCAAGAGGCCGCAGCAAAGTTTCGGCGGAAGCCTGCGACAGCCGGTCGAGCATCGCAAAGGCGGTTCGGCCGGCTTCAGTTAGCGCCAGATGGCTGACCCGGCGGTCGGTCTTGGAAGGACGCCTTTCCAGCAGCCCTTCCTTCTCGAAACCGTTCAGCATCCGGCTGAGATAACCGCCGTCAATGCCGAGCTTCCAGACGAAATCGCCTGCGGTCAGTTGGTCGTTATGCGCCAACTCATAGAGCACGCGCGCTTCCGACAGCGAGCGCCCGCTGCCGAGCAGATGGCGGTCGAGCACGCCGATCTGGGCGGTGTAGAAGCGGTTGAAGTGACGGAGATGGCCGGCGGTGCTTTCGAGCGATGGAGCGGACATGGCGGGCTTCCCTTTCGGCAAGTCTCCGCCAATTAGTTGACTCAGTCAACTATCTCCCCTCCGCCTTCTCGTCGACCGAGGAATCCGGCACACGCGCCGGCGCCTTTTCCATCGGCTGGGTGGTGAACCCCTTGAGGCCGCTGATCTCCTCCGCATCGCGTCGGATCTCGACCGGGCTGACCGCATAGGCGGTCACCAGCTCGGCGAGGGAGCGCAGCGCATGCATGTGGATGCGCTCGTAGCCGTGCGAGCCGTCGACGCCGAAGGTGATCAGCGCCGCGCGCACATCGTGCCCCGCAACCTCGGCCGCCGCGGCATCCGAGCGGTAATAGCGGAACACATCCTTCTGATAGCGGATCTCGTGCTCCTGGCAGAGCTTCACCAGCTTCTTGGTCAGATGATAGTCGAAGGGGCCGCTTTGATCGGCCATGGCGATGGTCACGCCATATTCGGAGGAGTTCTGCCCCGGCGCGGAGGTGCCGTTGTCGACCGCAACGATCGAGGCGACGTCCTGATGCAGCACGGAGGAGGCGCCGATGCCGACTTCTTCGGCGATGGTGAACAGCCAAAAAAGATCGACCGGCAGATCCGGCTTGGCATCTTGGATCGCTTTCAGAGCGGCAAGCAGCACGGCCGCTCCGGCTTTGTTATCGAGATGACGCGAAACGATGAAGCCGTTATCGAGAAATTCCGGCTGTGGATCGATAGCGACATGGTCGCCGATCTCGATGCCGAGCCTGTGGGTCTCGCGCCTTGTCCGCGCCAGCGCATCGACGCGGAGCTCGACATAAGCCCAGCCGATCGGCGCCTCATCGACCTCGTTGTTGAATGTATGGCCGGACGCCTTCAGCGGCAGGATGGTGCCGCGATAGCTGCCCTTCTCGCTGAAGATCGTGCAGCGTGCGCCCTCCGCGAAGCGCGCCGACCAGGTCCCGATCGGGACAAGCTCCAGCCGGCCGTTGTCCTTGATGGATTTCACTTGCGCGCCGAGCGTATCCAGATGGGCGATCATCGCGCGTGCGCCGCGATGGTCCTTGCCCTTGACGATGGCCCGGATGGCGCCCCTCCGCGTCAGCTCGAACGGCACTTTCAGGCGCGCCAGCTCGCTCGATGTCTCGCGGACGATGGAGTCGGTGTAGCCGGTCGGGCTGGGGATGGAAAGAAAACGTTTGAGACAGCTTTGAAGGTAGTCGGTGTCGATCGGCAGTCTGGGCATCGTGGTTTTCAGATCTGTGCTTCTTGCTGAAATCTCACTGCCCGGGCTTGCGCGGGCATGGACAGAGGAAACAGGAGATCGACAAAACGCTCAGCGGTGGGCTGAGGTTCATGATTGGCGAGGCCAGGCCGCTCATTGGCTTCGATGAAAGCGTAACGCTGCGACCTGGGCGTCGGAACGATCAGATCGATTCCTACCACGGGAATCTCGATGGCGCGAGCCGCTGTGACCGCTGCTTCCGCAAGTTTCGGATGCAGCTCATCCGTGACGTCGTGGATCGTGCCGCCCGTATGCAGATTGGCGGTCTTGCGGGTTTGCAGCTCGGTTCCGGCGGGGAGAACATCGTCGAGTCCATAGCCTTCCAAGCGGATGCAGCGCTCGGTCTCCGCGTCGACGGGGATCCGCGACTCGCCTTGAGTCGCCGCCTCGCGCCTGCGGCTTTGCGCTTCGATCAGCCTGCGGATCGTCGCCGACCCGTCGCCCATCACGCGCGGCGGCTGCCGAATCGCGGCGGCAACCACCTTATAATCAATCACGATGATGCGCAGATCGGTGCCGTTGACCATCTCCTCCAGAATCACGCGATTCGAAAGCGGACGCGCCATCTCGACCGCGCCCTTCACCTGATCAAGCGTCGTCAGGCCGACAGAGACGCCCCTGCCCTGCTCGCCGCGCGCCGGCTTCACGACCAGGCTGCCATGCTTGCGCAGGAATTGCCCGATCTCCCGAACGTCGTTCCCTGCACCCGGTTTGATGTCCATTTGCTCGGGCACTCTCAGTCCGGCGCGGGCGACGACCCGTCGCGTCACGGCCTTGTCGTCGCAGATCGACACCGCAACGCCGCTTGTCAGCTCGGACAGGCTCTCGCGGCAATGCACGCTGCGCCCGCCATAGATCAGCCGGAAGAACCCACCCTCCTCGTCCGTCACCTCGACATGGATGCCGCGCCGGAGCGCCTCGTTGACTATGATCGTCGCATAAGGGTTGAGGCTCGATGCCGGCGAGACGCCGATGAACAGCGCCTCGTTGATCGGATTCTTGCGCTTCACCGCAAACAGCGGAACGCGGCGGAAGCCGAGCTTTTCGTAAAGCGCGATCGCCTGCTCATTGTCGTGCAGGACCGAAAGATCCATGTAGCTCGCACCGCGCGCATGGAAATGATCGGCGAGCCGGCGCAGCAGCACCTCGCCGATGCGGGCGTGTTGGGCCTGCGGATCGACGGCGAGACACCAGAGGCTCGAGCCCGATTCCGGGTCGTTGAAGGCGCGTTTATGGTCGACGCCCATCACCGTCCCGATGATGTGTCCGGTCTGCTCGTCCTCGGCGACCAGCACCGTCAGCGCCCGGCTGTCCCGGTGGGACCAGAAGAACTCCGGCGGCACCGGCACCATGTTCCGTGACATGTAAATCCTGTTGACCTGCTCGGCGTCCTCTTTCGAGGCCAGACGGCGGACGAAGAAGCCATATTCCTTTCGCCGCATCGGCGGAACGGCCTGCGTCAAATCGAGCCGATAGGTGTGAGAAGGATCGAGAAAAAGCTCCTGCGGCGCATTGGCCAGCAGCACATGCGGGTCGCTGATATAGAAGGCGATGTCTCGGCGGTCCGGCCCTTCGGCGCCGAGCGCATCGCTCAGCTCTTTGGGATCCTCGAACGTATGACCGAACAGCAGCCGCCCCCAGCCGCAATCCACGACGGCATTCCGCTTCGGCCCCGAAGGGAGCGCATCGGCCTGGGCCGGGCGCGCTTCGGGCATGGTCCGTGAGCGCAATCGCCTGATGCTTTGTTTGCTCGCGAATTTATGGCGGCTCGGCGTCTTCTTGCCCATGAGCGGGCCTCCTTCGTCGGGCGTGTCGCTCGGAATCTCGTCAGACGCCATGCGCCTGCAACCACATCTCGAGCAGCGCAACCTGCCAAAGCTCCGAGCCACGCAGCGGCGTGATGTGCGCCTTCGGGTCGGAAAAGAGCGTATCAAGATAGGCGGGGCGGAACAAACCGCGTTCTCGCGCGGCTTGCGAGTTGAGAGCGTCCTTGACCATGCCGAGATAGACGCCGTCCAGATATTTCAAAGCCGGGACAGGAAAATAACCCTTTTTGCGGTCGATCACCTCGGACGGCACGACGAGGCGCGCGACGTCCTTGAGCACGCCCTTGCCGCCCTGCGAGAGCTTGTGCTCCGGCGGAATGCGCGCGGCGAGCTCGGCAAGCTCATGGTCGAGGAACGGCACGCGCGCCTCCAGGCTCCAGGCCATGGTCATATTATCGACGCGCTTGACCGGATCGTCGACCAGCATCACGGTCGAGTCGAGACGCAGCGCCTTGTCCACCGGCGTCTCGGCGCCGCTTCCAGCAAAATGCCGATCGACAAAGGCGAGCGCTTCATCGCGCTCCGTGTGCCAATCGGGATTCAAATGATCTTTCAGGCAATCGAGTGAGCGGTCGAAGAAAACGCGCGCGTAATCGCGGGTCACATCATTGGAGCTCATCAAGGGCGGATACCAGTGATAGCCGCCGAAAACCTCGTCCGCGCCTTGCCCCGACTGCACGACCTTGATGTGCTTGGCGACCTCCTGCGAAAGCAGATAGAAGCCGACATTATCGTAAGAGACCATCGGCTCGGACATCGCCTTGATCGTCCCCGGCAGCGCGCCGATCAGCCGCTCTGACGGCACGAAGATCTTGTGATGCCTGGTCTCGAAGCGATCGGCGATGATGTCCGAATATTGAAACTCGTCGCCCTTTTCGCCATGCGCCTCCTCGAAGCCGACCGAGAAGGTCATCAGCCCATGCTGGCCGGCCTCGGCGAGCAGCCCGACGATCAGACTGGAATCGACGCCGCCGGACAGCAAGACGCCGACCGGCACATCGGCCACCATGCGCCGGGCAACCGCCTTGCGCAGCGCCGCGAGCACGAGGTCGCGCCATTCCTTGGCGCTGCGGCCGACGTCGGCAGCGCCGCGCTCGAAGGAAAGCCGCCAGTAACAATGATCAGTGCTCTTTCCGTTCGGCTCGATCACCCGAACCGTAGCAGGCGGCAATTTGCGAACGCCTTGCAGGATCGTCCAGGGCGGCGGCACGACGGCATGAAAGCTCATGTAAAAGGCGAGCGCCGTCCTATCGATGGAGCTATTGACATCGCCGGCGGCAAGGATCGCGGGCAGCGAAGAGGCAAAGCGCAGGCGGCCCGGCGTTTCGCTGAGATAGAGCGGCTTGATGCCGAAACGGTCGCGGGCGAGCACCACGCGGCCGCTGTCGCGCTCGTGAATGGCGAAGGCGAACATGCCGTTGAAGCGCTCGACACAGGAGCGTCCCCAGGCGTGATAGGCTTTGAGAATGACCTCGGTATCGCCGGTGGAGAAGAAGCGGTAGCCGCGTCCTTCCAATTCCCGGCGCAGCTCGGGATAGTTGTAGATGCAGCCGTTGAAGGCGATTTCGAGCCCCAATTCGGGGTCCTCCATCGGCTGGGCCGCTTTTTCCGAAAGGTCGATGATCTTCAGACGCCGGTGGCCGAGGCTGACGCCGTTTCTGACGATCTGGCCGGACGCATCCGGTCCACGCCGCGTCATGACGTCCATCATCCGCCCGACGGCAGCCGAATCGGCAGTGCCGGGTGAGAAAAGGATTTCGCCGCAAATCCCGCACATGCTGGTGCGTTTATCCTTTGATTTCCCGTTTTGGTGACGTGGTCCTACGGAAGGTAGTGTAAGAATGCCAAAATTACAAATGTTTGACGGAATTCTTCGATTTGCATCATCAGACGAGCATTCGTCGCCGATCCTTTGGACACCAACTATAGTCCGCAGGCTACGATGGCGTAGCCGTTCTTAATCGGCTTTATTCCAGCTAAACACGCTGATGGCGCGAGGATTTTCTACAGAAATTCGAGGCCCGTTCTTCCTATTGACATGCCCGTGTTATGATCCATGTGTCATAATCGAGCAGAAAGGTTGTGACCCCAATGGAAGACGGAGCTGTCTCAGGACTTCACCTGCACCTGCCCTTTCAGATCACGGTCTGCGGGATTCAGGAGCTTGAATGCCACGCCTCGG
The DNA here is from genome assembly GCA_963798805.1 of uncultured Alphaproteobacteria bacterium. Taxonomy (GTDB): domain Bacteria; phylum Pseudomonadota; class Alphaproteobacteria; order Rhizobiales; family Rhodomicrobiaceae; genus CAVZCK01. Next base: position 280,925 of record CAWCVC010000002.1, on the reverse strand, counting down.
GGCAGGTCAGCCATGTGCTGTCGATCCTCGACCCTGATCATGTCGAGCCGGAAGCCTTCGGCGCCTATGGCGAGCACGCCAAGCTGGAGCTGCGCTTCCATGACGTTATCGAGGAAGCGCCCGGAATTCAGCCCCCCCAGCCGCAGCACGTCGAGGAGATCCTGAGCTTCGGGCGCGACATGCTGCGCGACCCGGACGCCTTGCGGCATCTCCTGGTGCATTGCCATATGGGCATTTCGCGCTCGACTGCGTCCATGGCCCTGCTCTTGGCGCAAGCGCAGCCGCATGCGTCCGCGCGCGATGTCCTGCGTCAGGTTCTGGCAATCCGCGAACGGGCCTGGCCGAACCTGCGCATTCTGACTTTCGGCGAAGAGCAGCTTGGGCGAGACGGCGAGTTCACCAACGCTGCCGCGGAAATCTACCGTATTCAACTCGGCCGGCGTCCCGAATTGAAGGACTTCTTCCTCGAGGTCGGACGCGCCCGCGAGGTCGAGCTTGCGCGCGCTGCGAATATGTGACCCGGCGCACGCCGTCCACAAGCGCCTCCGCGAGCTGACCTAGGCCGAAAGGGCGGGCAGAATTTGCTAGTAACCGATGGTATTGCTGATACACTTCTTACGTAGTGAGATGTCCGGTTGCCTTGAGCGGTGCCGGCATCTATCGTTTTGAGAGACAGCGGGGGCGACGAGAGCGACGGCTCCAATTGCCGGGTATCTGTTTTCCTCCGCAACGCCCGCTCTCAGTTCATCTCCGACCAGGTGATGCAAGGCAGTGCCTCTCCCGCGACGCTCAGCATCACCGGGCAATCTGATTGCGAGGCTGCTTGGCGCGGTTGAATACGGATCGATATTCCGAAGGCGGCTTCCGGCGAGTGCGGGGCCAGCTTGCGAATGTCCTGGACAGCCTCGGCACATACGGGCGCGATCTGCTTCATCTGCGCGGGTCGGTGCGAACGCATCTATTCCTGTTCGCGGCCGCTATCATCTTCCCGCTCCTCGTCGTTGTCGGCATCGCTTTCGTCAGCATCGTCAATTCCGAGGTGGCGAAGTCCCGCCAGCAGCTCATCCGCACCGCGGAAGACCTCTCGGGTGATATCGATCGCGAGGTTCTCGGCTACATCACGGTGCTGAACACGCTGGCGACTTCCTCCCATCTGGAGGAGGGCGATCTCAAGAGCTTTCACGCCCGCGCCAAGGCCGCCCTTCGCGACCGCGGCGCCAATGTCCTCCTGATAGACACCTCGATGCAGCAGCTCCTCAATACGCGCGTTCCCTACGGCACGCCGCTGCCGAAGACCGCGGATGAGGAAAGCGCCAAGATCGTCATCGAATCCCGAGAGCCTTATGTCTCGGACACTTTTCTCGGCAAGGTCTCCGGGCGGCATGTGGTCAATATCGACGTTCCCGTGATCCGCGGCGGCAAGGTGAAATATGTGCTGCTGATCACGCTGGAGACAGAGCATTTCGGCGACATCCTCTCAGCCTCTAAAACCGCTCAGGGCTATACAACCACGCTGTCCGACCGGAACGGCCGGATTATCTCAATGATGCCGCCGGACGCCGTCAGAACCGTCCCGCCGCTGTCGCGGCGCCGGCAGCCTGGGGAGGCGCCCGGTATCTTCGAGTATCAGGACAGTCAGGGTGTCGATCGCCTGGAAGCGTCCGTATGGTCGGATCTCACCGGATGGAGGACAGGGGTCATCGAGGCTAGAGTGCAAGTCGACTCGGTTCTCTGGACCTCCGTCGGCTGGTTCGCCGTTGCCATGGTTGTCGCGACCCTGATGGCGGCCGTGCTTGGAATCCTGACCGGGAGGCGGCTGGCGAGACCAATCGCCGAAATCAAGCGCGCAACCGTCGAGTTGGCCCGTGAAAAGCCGGTCGAAATGCAGGATCTGCCGCTGACCGAGGCTAATGACGCGATGAATTCGCTGAGTCGCGCCTCGGCGCTCATCGCAACGCGCACGACGAGGCTGCGCGACAGCGAGGAACGCTCGCAGGAACAGGTCCGTCAAATCGATACGCTGATGCGTGAGCTGGCCCACCGCAACAAGAACCAGTTCTCGATCATTCTGGCGATGGCCCGACAGCTCGGCAACAGCAGCGAAAACGTGGAGGAATTTCAGACGAAATTCTCGCAGCGCATCTCGGCCATGGCGCAGGCGCAAAACCTGCTGCTCGAGGGCGCGGGGGTTGGTGTTGCGCTGAAGCTTCTGATCGCCACTCAGATGAGGCCGTTCGTCGGCGAAAGCTCGCCGCGTGTGTACATGTCTGGGCCGGATGCGTTCCTCACCGCGGAGGCGGCGCGGACCATCGGCATGGTGCTTCACGAGCTTGCCACCAACGCAACCAAGCACGGCGCGCTGAAGGAATCCGGCGGATGGGTATCTGTCACCTGGTCGATTACGGAGCCGGACCGGCGGCTCAAGCTGATCTGGCAGGAGCAGGACGGTCCCGAAGTCGGACCGCCCTCGCGGACGGGCTTCGGTCACACGATCATCGAGAGATATGTCTCGCGCGCGCTGCATGCGGATGTGATGTACGAATTCAAGCCCACCGGCGTGGTCTGGACACTCGAATCCGGCGACGTCCTGACCTGACCGGAAGACAGTCTCTGCTCAGCCGAATAGGCCTTTGAAAATCGGCCATTCCCAAACGGGCCCGAAAAGCTGCCCGACCGCAGCGATGCCGCCGATAGCCAGCGACACATAAGCGATCAAGCTTGTCCGGCCCTGCTTTTGGCCGATGCGATAGATAATATTGTTCTGCTCGGCGAGCTTGGCGGCGATGCGCTCGGCGATCAGCTCGGCCGCGGCAGTATTGGCCTGAATCGAGGCCTGCGTCAGACCGCGCTCATGCTGCTGACGCACGAATTCCTCATGGCGCCTCTGCGCCGCATTATCAACGCTCATTGGTCCTCTCCCTCACGGCCCATGCCGAATTTGCTCCTTGTTTTATACTGTCCTTTGGCCGGGAAAAAGACGTTCGCCACGCGAGTCGTGGCGGTGCCGCTTCGTGCATCGGGGGTGATCCGCCACCAATTGACTGGCGAAAATGCAAGGAGATGAGCCGCCCACGCCTGGAAAACGTGAAGGGTTTCGCTGATTTGCGTCAAAGCGTAGCTTTTGCGTGAACGCCGGCGAAGGGCTCTTCACAGAACTGAAACAGAGATATAGTATCCCTGACGATGCGACGTAGTGCGAGCGTCCCTGCAAGGCTAACGGGTTAACCGTCAGGAAAGGCAGACGTGATCGCTGTAGCGCCCGCGACTTCCCCCGAGGCTTATCCGGCCCTCGTCCTCAACGCCGATTATCGGCCGCTCAGTTACTACCCCCTTTCGCTCTGGGGTTGGCAGGACACCGTGAAAGCCGTGTTCCTCGACAGGGTGAACATTGTTTCCGAGTACGAGAAGGCCGTCCATAGCCCGACATTCGAGATGAAGCTGCCGAGCGTCGTCTCGCTGAAGATCTATGTGAAGCCCGCCCTTTATCCGGCCTTCACGCGGTTCAACGTGTTCCTGCGCGACCGTTTCAGCTGCCAATATTGCGGCGCGAAGGAGGATCTGACCTTTGACCATCTGGTCCCGCGTTCGCGGGGCGGTATGACGCGATGGGACAATGTCGTCACCGCCTGCGCCCCTTGCAATCTGCGCAAGGGCGGCGACATGCCTTCGCGCGCGAGAATGTGGCCCGTGCAGTCGCCTTACCGGCCGACGGTCCACGAGCTTCACCGCAATGGCCGGCTGTTTCCACCGAACTATCTGCATGAAAGCTGGATGGACTATCTCTACTGGGATACCGAGCTGGAGCCGTAAACCGGTTTCACGCGGCGCGGCGCGCCGTCATGGTCATAAAACAAACGGGCGCTCACATGCGAGCGCCCGTTCTCGTTTCGCGGATCGCAAACGCCTGATCCCGGCAGGCGATACGCATAATGTCAAGCGACTCGCCGAATTCCTCGGCAGAACGCATTACACAAGGGCGAGCCACTCGGATTGAAGACGCAAGCGACGCAACGGACACCCGGCGCTGACGCAGCAGGTTACGGGGACGCAGATACCGAACCCAGACACAACACAACGAAGTTGGAAACGCGATACGAGGACGCGGATACGCAATGCAAACACCTCTCCAGATGCCCAATGCTATTGCGGGGTCAGGCTAGCGCCGGCCCGCAAGGATCTGGACCGGCACCGCGCCCTGCGGGTAAAGCGGCAGATCGAGCTGAATACGGCTTTCTGCATGCGGGGATTGCAAGGCGGCTTCGAAGGCACCCTTTTCAGCCGCAAGGAATTCAGCCTGTTTCATTCGCTTTTCCGCAACCGAGCGCAGCACGCCGGTGGCCAGACTTCCCAATTGTTTCCAATCGGACTTGAACTCATGCTTCACGACACACTCCACTGTTACTGAGACTGACACTGATTAAGAGGTCTTTTACCTTTCTATGAGTCCTGTTTAGCCCGATTCGGCCTCGATCGTCATCGCACAGCAACAGTCAAGCGATCACATCTGGTGAGCCTGTGGATTTCCGTGGATATGATACGCAAAAAACTCAGTCGACCTGGATGCCGCGGCCGCTAAGCCTTTGGTGCAGAACGGCGATATCCTGCTCGAGCGTCGGAACAAGCTTTTCGCGCACCTCCTGCGTGTCCTTTATCCAGGCTTTGGCACCGTCGACGGCCGTCCCCTGCCCCACCGCCAGCAGGCGCGCATAGTCGCCGGACTTCTCGTAATAGCGGCGCACGCCGGTCAGCACGGTAGCAGGGAGCTGGAACGTGACGTTCTGCTGCTTCATCGTATCCCAGACATAATTCTGTAGCTTGAACACGTTCGGATCGGAATTGCGGAAGCGCCAGCCCTGATCGATCATGTTTTTCGACATGCTGTCGGCCTGGACAAGATTGTCCTTCAGCTCATCGAGGAGCGCGCGGCGCATGTAATAGCCCTCGCGGTCGCTGCGCGCGAACTCGAAATCGAGCGCCGTCCTGTAGCCGGCCTGCGCCGCCAGAAAGACGCCGAGCACAGTCGAAAAGATGATGACAGCATTCGAAACCCAGAATTCGAGATTGCCCTGCTCGCGTACTTTGAAGATGCGCAAAACATGCGGTACAGCCATGACGATCCCCCAACTCAACTGACGAGACTGATAATTCCCAGCCTTTAGACTGGTCGCCCTGCAGCTAAAGCCAGGAAAGCTTGGCGGCTTGAGGGCAAATTTTGCCGTAACGCGAATTTCGTCACCCGCTAGAGGGCATCCGGCGACCAACCCTCCGGCGCCAGTTCGAAGCCGGCGAACTCGAAACCCGGCGCAACCGTGCAGCCGACCAGCGTCCATGCGCCGAGGCTGCGCGCGCTTTGCCAGGCGCCGGCCGGGACGACCGCCTGCGGGCGCTCGCCGGCTGGCAGATCGCTTCCCAGCCTCACAACCCTTCGCGCCCCGTCGGCAATCTCCAGCTCCAGCGGCGCACCGGCATAGAAATGCCAGACCTCGGCGGCGTCCGCCCGGTGCCAGTGAGAGCGTTCGCCCTCGCGCAGCAGGAAATAGATCGCCGTCGACGCAGACCGGCCATCGATCTCCGCCGGATCGCGAAAGGTCTCGCGGAAATGCCCACCCTCCGGATGGGGTTGGAGCCCGAGATTTCGAATGATTTCATCCGCACTCTGCATCTCTTTGCCTCTCTTTCATTTTCCGCGTTCCTGCGGTCGCGTCAGCCGCCAGGCCCAAAGCTGCAGCGCTCCGCGTTCCGGCGGACGATCTTGACTCTGCCGAACCCCAGGCGTATCCGCATAAGCGGGACACTTCCCCCCAACGGGAAGCAACTATCTGGAAGGGTAGACGATCATGACCACGCCGCAACCGGCTGCGCGCCCGCACATGCCGCATTTTTCTTCCGGCCCTTGCGCAAAGCATCCCGGCTTCGATCTCGCCAATCTCAAGAACGCCACGCTCGGCCGCTCGCACCGCTCCAAGGAAGGCAAGGCCAAGCTCCAGCTCGCCATCGAGAAGACGCGCAGCCTGCTCGGCATTCCGCGCGACTATCTGATCGGCATCACGCCTGGCTCCGACACCGGCGCTTTCGAGATGGCGATGTGGTCGGTGCTCGGCGCCCGCAGCATCGATGTGCTGGCCTGGGAAAGCTTCGGAGAGGGCTGGGTCTCGGACATCCTCAAGGAGCTGAAGCTCGAAGGCGCGCGCAAGATCGCCGCGCACTATGGCGAGCTGCCGGACCTGACCGAGGTAAATTTCGCCAACGACGTCGTCTTCACCTGGAACGGCACGACCTCGGGCGTGCGCGTGCCGAACGGCGACTGGATTCCGGCCAACCGCGAGGGGCTGACGCTGTGCGATGCCACCTCGGCCGCCTTCGCGCAGGACCTCGCCTGGGACAAGCTCGATGTCACTACCTTCTCCTGGCAGAAGGTGCTCGGCGGTGAGGCTCAGCACGGCATGATCGTCTTGAGCCCGCGCGCGGTCGAACGGCTCGAAAGCTACAAGCCGGCCTGGCCGATGCCGAAGATTTTCCGCCTGACCAAGAAGGGCAAGATCGACCCGGCCTTTTTCGAAGGCGCGACCATCAACACGCCGTCCATGCTCTGCGTCGAGGATTATCTCGATGCGCTCGCCTGGGCGGAAAGCGTCGGCGGCCTGCCCGCCCTGTTTGCGCGTGCCAATGCCAACGCCGCGGTCATCGCCGACTGGGTCGAGAGCACGCCATGGGTCGGCTTCCTGGCCGAAAAAGCGGCCATCCGCTCCAACACCTCGGTCTGCCTCAAGATCACCGATGCCGACGTGACTTCCGCCTCGGCTGAGACGCAAGGCGCGGTCGCCAAGCAGATCGCCTCGACGCTGGAGAAGATGGGCGTCGCCATGGACATCGGCTCTTATCGCGATGCGCCTGCCGGCCTGCGGATCTGGGCCGGCGCGACGGTCGAGACATCCGACCTCGAAGCGCTGATGCCCTGGCTCGACTGGGCCTTCGCCAACGCCAAAGCCGATCTCATGAAGGCGGCCTGACGGTCATACGCATTGATGGCGAGCGGGATGAACCGTTCCCGCTGCCAGCGCATCCAAGCTCAATCACTCACAAATTTCCATTTCTGGGAGACCACCATGGCCCCTCGCGTCCTCATCGCCGACAAGCTCTCGCCGCTCGCCCAGAAAGTCTTCGACGACCGCGGCGTCGAGACCGATACCAAGACCGGCCTCGACAAGGACGACCTCGCCGCGATCATCGGCGATTATGACGGCCTTGCCGTCCGCTCGGCGACGAAAGTTACCGAAAAGGTGCTGGCGAGCGCCAATGGCCGCCTGCGCGTCATCGGCCGTGCCGGCATCGGCGTCGACAATATCGACGTGCCGGTCGCCACGGCAAAGGGTATCATCGTCATGAACACGCCCTTCGGCAATTCGATCACCACCGCCGAGCACGCCATCACGCTGATGATGGCGCTCGCCCGCCAGATCCCCGAGGCCCACCGCTCGACCCAGGCCGGCAAATGGGAGAAGTCGAAATTCATGGGCGTCGAGGTGACGGGCAAGACGCTCGGCATCATCGGCTGCGGCAATATCGGCTCGATCGTCGCCACCCGCGCCCGCGGCCTCGCCATGCGGGCGATCGCCTACGACCCCTATCTGACGCCGGAGCGCGCGCTGGAACTCGGCGTCGAGAAGGTCGAGCTCGGTGATCTTCTGCGCCGCGCCGATTTCATCACGCTGCACACGCCGCTCACCGAGAAGACCAAGAACATCATCAGCGCGGCCGCGATCGAAAAGATGAAGAAGGGCGTTCGCATCATCAATTGCGCGCGCGGCGGGCTGGTCGCGGAAGAGGCGCTTGCCGATGCCATCAAGTCGGGTCATGTCGCGGGGGCGGCGCTCGACGTGTTCGAGACCGAGCCGGCCAAGGACAACCTGCTTTTCGGCCTGCCGAACGTAATCTGCACGCCGCATCTCGGCGCCTCAACCAACGAGGCGCAAGAGAACGTCGCCGTCCAGGTCGCCGAGCAGATGTCGGACTATCTCCTGCACGGCGCCATCTCCAACGCCGTCAACTTCCCCTCGATCACGGCCGAGGAGGCGCCTCGGCTCGAACCCTTCATCAAGCTCGCCGACCAGCTCGGCTCCTTTGCCGGCCAGCTCACCGAGACCGGGCTCAAGCAAATCCGCATCGAATATGCCGGCGAGATCGGCGATATGAATACGCGCGCTCTGACGGCTGCGGCCCTGAATGGCGTGCTGCGGCCGCTCCTGCAGGATGTCAACATGGTCAGCGCGCCGACCGTCGCCCGTCAGCGCGGCATCATGGTCGAGGAAGTGCGCCGCGACCAGGAAGGCGCCTACGAGACCTATATGCGCGTGACCGTCATGAGCGAGCGGCAGTCGCGGTCGATCGCCGGTACGGTGTTTTCCGACAAGCGGCCGCGCCTCATTCAGCTTCACGGCATGAACCTTGAAGCCGAAGTGACGCCATATATGCTGTACACGGAGAATGCCGATAAGCCCGGCTATATTGGCGCGATCGGCACGGTGCTCGGCGAGGCTGGCGTCAATATCGCGACATTCACGCTCGGGCGCGAAGGCGCCGGCGGCAAGGCCATCGCGCTTTTAGGCGTCGACGAACCGATCAGCGACGCTGTGCTTAAGAAGGTGCACGATCTTCCGAACGTCGTGCGGGCGAGCCGGCTGAGCTTTTAAGCTGGTTCAACGGCCCGCCCGGCGGCGTAGCATCCGCCGAGCCGCCAGCCGCCTGGCGAACGCGGATCTACGTCTCCCAATCCCGCGAGGCATAGTTACGCAGGCTCGCTGCTGCGCTATGCTGAGGGAAACAAAGCTCAGACATCGTTTGGGAGGCCGCGCATGAGGACGATTGCGTTCGTACTGGCGCTCGTTGCCGCATTTATCACCACGGGCGCGAACGCCCAGGACCTGATCACCAAGAAACAGGTCTTCGAGATCCAGCGGTTTACCACCCAGTCCGGGCGGACATTGAAAGCCGTCAAGGTCGGCTGGGAAAGCTACGGCGCGCTCAATGCCGACAAGTCGAACGCAATCCTGATCTGCCATTATTTCTCTGGCAACAGCCATGCGGCGGGAAAGTATGCGCCGGCCGACAAGGCGCCCGGCTACTGGGACGCCATCATCGGGCCGGGCAAGGCGATCGACACCAACAAATATTTTGTCCTGTCCTCCGATACGCTGGTCAATCTCGGCGCCCACGATCCCACCGTCACCACGACCGGCCCCGCATCCATCAACCCGGATACGGGAAAGCCCTACGGCATGGGCTTTCCCATCGTCGCCATCGGCGACTTCGTCGAGGTGCAGAAACAGCTCGTCGAAAGTCTCGGCATCAAGAAGCTGGTGATGGTCGCTGGCGCCTCGATGGGCGGCCTGCAGACTTATGAATGGGCAGCCGATTATCCTGAGATGGTCGGCCGGATGATGCCCGTCATCAGTTCGGCGGAGGCGAGCGCGAATCTGATCGGCTGGCTCGACATCTGGGCCGCGCCGATCCGGCTCGACCCAAACTGGCATGGCGGCGATTATTACGGCAAGGAGCCGCCGCTCGCCGGTCTTGCCGAGGCGCTGAAAATTGTCACGCTGCACGCAAACCACTGGAAATGGGCGAACAAGGCGTTCAACGGCCCTGACGGCGCGAAATGGGCCAAGAAGGGCGACGACCCGGCTAAATCCTTCGCCAACAAATACCAGATCGAGGCTGCGCTCGAGGGCGCCGGTGAGGCGCGCGCCAAGACCTCGGATGCCAACCACTTTCTCTATCTGGTGAAGGCGAACCAGCTTTTCTCCGGCGCCGATCCGAAGGCGAGATATGACAGAATGAAAGCTCCGGCGCTCATCATCTACCAGCCGGAGGATCAGGTGTTTCCCGCCGCGTCAGTCGAAGCGACGGCGAAGGCGCTCATGGATCGCGGCGTCAAGGTCGAGACCGCGCAACTGCATGGCGACCGCGGCCATCTCGACGGTGTGCTGTCCGTCAAGCAGGCGGCGGATAAGATCACAGGGTTTCTGGCGGAGGCGCATTAAGCGGCCGCTGGCAGTCAGGCGCCGACGTCCAGTCCGGCGAGGCTCAGCAGCTCCTCGGCGGCGAGCCCGGGCAGCTTCGCGCCGGCCCGCACCTCGGCTTCGAGCGCATCCATGCGGGCGCGGATTTTCGGATTGCCGCACAGGAGGTTTCTCAGCCGGTCCTCGATCAGGTCATGCATCCAGGCGACCGCCTGGTCGCGCCGTTTCGCCTCGAATGCGCCCGCGGCGGTCATCAACTGGCGGTGCTGCCTGATCTCGCTCCAAAGCTCGCCGAGCCCGCGATTTTCCAGGCTAGAGACGGTGACGACTTCGGGCTGCCAGTCACCCTCGCGGGGCGAGAGGATGTGCAGCGCAGCGCGGTACTCCGCCGCCGTTGCGGTGGCGCGGCCCGCAAGCTCGCCATCGCCCTTATTGATGGCGATCATATCGGCAAGCTCGATAAGGCCCTTCTTCAAGCCCTGCAACTCATCGCCAGCCCCCGGCAACAGCAGCACCAGGAAAAAGTCGACCATGGCCGCGACGGCGCTTTCCGACTGGCCGACTCCGACCGTCTCGACGATGACCACGTCGAATCCTGCGGCCTCGCAGAGCAGCATCGTCTCGCGTGTCGTGCGCGTGACGCCGCCGAGCGTTTTCCCAGCGGGTGAGGGACGGATGAAGGCGTTCGGATCGGCCGCGAGCCGGCTCATGCGTGTCTTGTCGCCCAGGATCGAGCCGCCGGTACGGTTCGAGGTGGGGTCGACGGCGAGCACGGCCACGCGGTGGTCCGTCGCGGTCAGATTGGTGCCGAACTGGTCGATGAAGGTGGACTTCCCGACGCCCGGCATCCCTGTCACGCCGATGCGGTATGACTGGCCGGTCTTCGAATGCAGCCTGTCGAGCAGTTCGTCGGCAAGGCCACGATGGTCGGTGCGCCGGCTCTCGACCAGCGTGATCGCCCGTCCGAGCGCGGCGCGGTCACCGGCAAGAACGCCTTGGGCAAGCGCTTCGACGGAGATGGGCGCGGGAGCGGCTTGCGGGTCTTTGTCGGCTGACGAATCCATGCAGCAAGCCAACGGCAACGAAGGCATTTGTCAATAAATATGACGCCGGTGCGGAAATGGGTATGGAGGCGAGATCGAAGAAGGAAGAAAGCGGAGGGGGCATCTGTCCGATCGGCGACCGCGGGGCCCGCCGATCAGGAACTCCACCATCAGGAGCGCAGCCGCTTGGCCGCCACTCCGCGAACACCACCGAAACTGAACCCGTCCGCTCGAAACTCAGAGCAACAGCCCGATTACTCGGCCGCTTGGCCCTGTAGCATGTCGAGCTTCGGAGCCGATGCGATTGGGTCTTCCGAGCGCCGCGACTTGCCTTCGAAGAAGGCGCCCTGCTCGATGGCCAGAGACTGGTGATAGATGTCGCCCTCGACATGCGAGCTGGACTGCAGCGTGACGCGGACGCCCCGGATCGAGCCCATCACCTGGCCGCGCACGACGACGTCTTCTGCAACGATGCCGCCGGTAATCTGGGCCTTCTCGCCGACGATCAGCGAGGAGCAGTGCACGTCACCCTGGATCTGGCCGTCGACCTGGACCTCGCCCTTGGAGAGCACATTGCCGGTCACCGTCAGATCTTCACCGATGATCGACGGAGCCATGCGGTCCGGCGAACGGTAGGCCGGCGTCGCCATGGCGGGCTTCGGCGACATTCCGCCGAGCGGCGGCTGCGCCGGTGTGGGAGATGCCAGTGGGCCGGAGCTGGTGGTCTGCGCAGGTCCCCCGACAGCCTTGCTTGTCGTCTTGGTAATCGGCTTTTGCGACTCGAACGTGTTCATCTCGCTCTCTGGCTTGTCTGGCTTCTTCGTAAACATCTGCTCCTTCTCCGAAGTCCGACGGGGCAGCGTCCCCCCCGTTCTAAGCCGGCGTCATAGGCTTTTCAATCACCTTTCGGCCCCATGGAGGGTGTTGGGGAATGAGGGAAGGGAAGTGATTCGCGACTGTTGCCCAAAGTCCCCTAGTAGCCATCGCCACGGCCCATATCGGGCCGCGATCCGCCGCCGATGCGAACCACGTCACACGCCGCCGAAGGATCGCACCTCTCAACCGGAGCGGCAACAAAAAAGCGGCGCGCGGACCGCAAGAATGACCTATGCGCAGCGGGCCGCTGCGCTCGTCAAAATCGATCAACGAAGTGCGTTTACGTCAAAGCTCCTTAACCGCCGCGAGAACTTCGTCCACATGGCCGGGAACCTTCACGCTCCGCCACGCGCGCTTGATCTCGCCGTCCTTGCCGATCAGAAATGTCGAGCGGTCCACGCCCATATAGCTCCCGCCATACATCTTCTTTTCCGCCCAGACGCCATAGGCTTCGATTGCCTTTCGCTCCACATCGGCGAGCAGGATCACCTTCAGCCCGTGCTTGTCGCGGAACTTGTCGTGGGATTTGACACTGTCGGGCGAAACACCGATGACCTCGGCGCCGGCGTCGTGAAAGGCGCCGATCATCTCGCTGAAGCCGACGGACTCCAGCGTGCACCCCGAAGTGTCGTCCTTAGGGTAGAAATAGAGGACGACCGGCTTCCCCTTGAACTGGGTGAGCTTCACCATATCGCCCCCGTCGCGAGGAAGCTCAAAGGTCGGCGCCTTGTCACCTTCTTTCAACATCGCTGTAACGGCCTTCCTTTTGTCGCTTTTTACCATTCGAATGCGGCCACAGTGTTAGGCGGCGTGACTTTATCATCAAGCGCTAATTTTTAACTGGTATTGACACGGATTGTCGTGCAGACCTTTTGCCGTTTTGAAAGAGCGAGGGTCCCACAAGGCAGTCGCTCGGCTTCGTAATGCGCGGCGCCGAAAAAGGGCTCTGGCCCGACCGAAAACCCGACCAGAAAGAGGCGGCAGACGCGAGAACATGTTGGGCAGCAAGGCAACACCACCGCGAGGACGGGCGCCAGCTCCCCCTGAAGCCCCCCGCCCGGCTGGCGGGCGATCGACTGCCCTGGTGCCGTTTTCTCCACCGTCGCTCGATCCGCAAAAACTGCGGCTCGGCGCCATCAAAGCTGGGCATTTCTGCGCCAATATGGCGCTGCGCATCGCGCTGATCATCGGGATCGGCTTCGGCATCGGCTTTGGCGCTCTCTACGGGCGGCTGGTCTATTCGCCGATCACGATGAGCTTCCTTGTGCCGCCGATCGAAAAAGCGGTGAACCGGACGCTGTCGGGCTTTCATTTCGATATTGGCGATGCGGTGCTGAGGCGCTCGGACAGCGGGTTCGGCATCGAGTTCCGCCTGACCGATGTCCGTCTTATCGACGACGACAACAACCCGGTCGTTGAATCCCCGCTTGCCTCGGCCGATGTCAGCCTCAAAGCGCTGCTTTCCGGCAGGCTGGCCGCCGGCCAGGTGGACCTGATCGGTCCGCGCCTGTTCCTGCAATATTCCGATGAACGCGGCATCGCGCTGTCCTTCGCCGATCCGCGCGACTTGAAGGGCGATCTCGCGGGCGCCAAGCGCGAGTTGACCGGCCGTCAGCCTTTCGGCGGTGCCTTGGGCGGGCAAAAGGCCGAGCAGGGCCAGCAGCCGCAGGGCGTCATCGGCAGCGCGCGAGGCCGCGCCGTCAATCTCACCCACGCGCTGAACGATATTTTCGCCGCAACCCGGAAGGGCGAGTCCGCTTATCTGACCAGCTTCGGCATTCGCGACGCAGCCATATTTTTCGACCGTGGCGACCAGATTACCCGCTGGCTCATTCCCTCGGTCGACATCGAGCTTGACCACAGTGGCAGGAACAGCGCCGTTTCGGGCAATCTCTTCGTTCAGGCGCCCACGGAGAGCTTTCAGGTCCAGTTCCGGGCCGAACAGAACCGCCGCACCTCACGCTACAGCTTGAGCCTTGGCGTGGACGATGTGGTGCCGCGCGCTTTCAGCACCGAATTCCCGGCGCTGAAGCTGCCGAAAATGTGGAACATGCCCGTCAGCCTGTTCGCCGATCTGGATCTCGGCGGCAATGGCGACATTCTCGGCGCGACCATCCGCGCCAAGCTGAAGCAAGGCGAGTTCTATGCGCCCTGGGATCAGCGGCACTCCGCCACCATCGACGGCGGCGATCTGCGGCTTGTCTATTCGCGCGAACAGGGCGTCATTCAGCTTACCCAGTCGGATATCCATTGGGGCAACAGCCATCTCAAGCTGCGCGGCGTGATGCAGCGGCAGCGGGACACCGGCCATTGGACATTTCAGTTCGGCACGGACGAAATCGCGCTCGGTGCCGAGCAGTTTGGCATTCCCGTCATCCCGCTCGACCGCATGATCGCCCAGGGCGACTACAATCCCAAGGAAGGTGACCTCCGGCTGGACCGCCTCTTTCTGCAAGCGGCGGATGCCCAGATCCTGCTCTCCGGCCGGGTGACTCAGGGACACGATTCGCCTGCCATTGAGTTGAACGGGCAGATCAGCTCGATGCCGGTGGCGTTTTTTAAGCTGATCTGGCCGAAATTCGTGGCCTACGGCGCTCGCGAATGGATAGGTCTTCGGGTCCCCACGGGACGGATTACAGGCGGCAGCGTCAAAGTCGACATTCCTGCCGACATGCTGGCCACTCTCGCATCGGGAGGCCATTTGCCGCCTGAGGCGGTCGATCTGAAACTCGATCTGGAAGAGCTTCAGGTCCGGTACGTCAAGAACCTGCCGATGATGCATATCCCCAGCGCCACCGCGACACTCGCCGGCCAGCGCTTCTTCTTCAACGTGCCGAAAAGCGACATGACCCTACCGTCTGGGTCGGTGGTCAATTTCACCGACGGCCAGTTCATCATCGGCGACCTCAGGCCGCATTTCCCGCAGGGCGAGGTGCATTTCAAGAGCGAGGCCGATGCAGCCTCGGTCATGGAACTGCTCGACCAACCGGAGTTGGGCTATATCAGCGCGCTTCACATGCCCGTGCCGAAGGTCGACGCCAAGGTGGACACCGCCTTCAGCATCAGTATGCCGCTGATCGCCAATCTGAAGTTCAAGGACATGACTCTGAAGGGTCGCTCGGAAGTCGCGGATATCCGCGCGACCGGTTTGCCCGGCGGCTTTGGCGTCCATGGCGGCACTCTTGATTTCGACGTCTCGGAGAAGGCCCTCGAAGCGCATGGCGAGCTGAAGGTAAACGGCCTGCCGGTGCTGGTCGGGTGGCAGCGGATCTATGATGCGCCGATCGACCGCCAGCCGCCGTTGCGGCTGCGCACCGTTCTCGACGAGAAGTCACGCGAGGAATTCGGCCTTAAGATCAATCACGTCCTACGCGGCGGCGCGCCGACTGAATTGACGGTCAACTTCCGTAAGCAGCACCCGCCCAATCTTCATTTCGAAGTCAATCTGACTGAGGCCGACATCGTGATGGCCAGCCTCGGCTGGCGCAAGCCGCCGGGCCAGCGCGCGGTGCTCACGTTCGACGCCGAACCTGCCGACGATAGCGGCATGGAGCTGAAGAACGTCAATCTGCTGGGCGATGATCTCACCGTGCGAGGGTGGGTCCGCACCGACGAAAAGCGCCAGCCCGTGGCGTTCAACTTCCCGACGGTCGCGCTCAATCTGCAGACCCAGCTCGCGATTGGCGGCGAGCTCAACTCGAACAACATCTGGAAGGTCCGGGTCAAAGGGCCGTCCTATGACGGACGGCAGTTCTTCCGCTCGCTGTTTTCGGCAGGCGAAATTGCCGAGAACCAGCCGCAGCTTCCCAAGGATTCGCCGGGCATGGATGTCGATGTGGCAATCGACACGGTGATCGGCTTCTTCGACACCACTTTGAAAAACGTCAAGATCGCCGCCCAGCGCCGCAACAACCGCCTGAGCTCGCTGGATCTTCTCGGCCAGCTCAACGGCCGCAGTCCGCTTGCGGCGCGCATCCAGGGAAAACGCAACGAGCCGCGCCAGATCCTCGCCGAGGCGACCGATGCAGGATCAGCCTTCCGGCTCGTCGGCTTCTATCCTTCCGTCCGCGGAGGCGATGTGTCACTCAAGGTCGACCTGGACGGCACTGGCGCCACCGAAAAGGTCGGCGTTCTTTATGCGCGCAATTTCGTCATCGCGAACGACCAGGTGGTGGAGGAAGTGCTCTCCGGGCCGAAGGACCACAGGCCGCAGACACAGCAGGCCGCCTATGACCAGCTTCAGTTCGACCGCATGCGCGTGCCGTTCTCGGTCGGCAACGGCCAGTTCCTCCTCCACGACGCCGCTATCAACGGCCCGCTTCTGGGCGCCACCATGCGCGGCTCGATCGACTTCAAGCGCGAGCGGGTCAATCTCTCCGGAACCTACGTGCCTTTCTATGGCATCAACGGCGCTATCGGCCTCGTGCCGATCCTCGGCGATCTGCTGATCAGCCGGAACGGCGAAGGTCTTTTCGGCATCACCTTCGCCATTAAGGGCTCGAATGGCCATCCGAACGTTCTCGTCAATCCGATGTCGATGGTCGCGCCGGGATTTCTGCGCCAGCTCTTCGAGTTCGACCAGGGCCAGCCCAGCCTTTTGCCGCCCGATGAGCACCGCGACGCCAGAGCCGGCGGCGCCACGCAATCGAGCAGTGAGCCACCCATCACCCGTTAAAGCGGTTGTACGGCCCTGACCGGCTCTGCGCTTATTTCTCCGCGCGTCTCGCCTGCGCGATCGTCACGACGACCTTGCCCATCGCCTTACGGTCGGCGACCCAGGCGATCGCCTCCCCGGCCCGTTCGAGCGGAAAGGTCACGGAGACTGTTGGCTTGATGGCACCCATTTCGTGGAGCTGCAGCAGCTCGCGCACATTCTCCGCCACCTCATCGGGGCGGCGGCGCATCCATTCCCCCCAGAACACGCCGACCACCTGGCAGGATTTGAGGAGCGTCAGATTGAGCGGCAGCTTCGGGATCCCCGCCGGGAAGCCAACCACCAGAAATCTGCCCTCCCAGCCGATCGCCCGCAGCGCAGCTTCGGCGTAGTCGCCTCCGACCGGATCGTAGATCACATCCGCACCCGCCGGCCCGCAGGCCTCTTTGAACAGCGCCGCCAGCGCCTTCTGTCCGTCCTTGTCGAACGGCCCCGGCGGATAGATCACACCGTCATCGGCGCCATGCGCCTTGGTGAGGGCCAGCTTCTCTTCTGACGAGACTGCGGCAATCACCCGCGCGCCCATGGCTTTCCCGAGCTCCACCGCGGCCAGACCGACACCGCCCGCAGCCCCCAGCACCAGGAGCAGCTCTCCGGGCTTGAGCGAAGCGCGCTGTTTCAGCGCGTAATAAGAGGTGCCGTAGGTCATGATGAAGGCGGCGGCCTCGTCGAAGGGCATTGCATCGGGGATGCGAATGCAGCGGTCCTGAGCGGCTTTCGTTTTCTCCGCCATGCCTCCCCAGCCGATCGACGCCAGAACGCGATCGCCGACCTTCAGCCGCTCGACGCCTTCGCCGGCCGCCGAGACCACACCGCTCACCTCACCGCCCGGCGAAAACGGGCGCTCCGGTTTGTACTGGTACATATCGCGGATGATCAGGCTGTCCGGAAAATTGATGCCGCAAGCCCTGACGTCGATGACGACCTCGCCCGAGCCCGGCTGCGGATCGGCCGCCTCTTGCAGCACCAGTGTCTCCGGGCCGCCCGGTGTCTTGCTCAGCATTGCTTTCATCAAAGCCGTCCTCTTATTCCTCGCGGGCCGTTCCGGCTCCACAGCGCTCGATTGTCCCTTGCCCACCGCATTCTGACAAGCGCGCGAATGTCAATCGTTCGCAACCGGTCCGCGCTCGTCCGCTGGCGGTTTCCCGCAGCACTGGCCATTGCCTGTGAATAAGCGACCGGAAGTAGCGGAAAAGGCAAAATACCCGCTAAACGTTCACGCTTGCCCTTGCTACAACCTAAACGAGCAATGATCCTTGGCGGCACTTGGGAGAGCCTTTTGGGCAGAGTACGGACATTCATAGTCACGGTCGTGACGATTATGTCTATTGCCGGCTGCGAGACCACGTCAGGCGCCGACATCACTAGGACGGCCACAATCCCCGATGGCACGGCTTATGCCCTCGCTCCCGGCGACCAATTGAAGATCAACGTCTTTGACGAGCCGGATCTCAGCGGGCAGTTCCAGGTTGACGAAAACGGCAACATCGCCTTTCCCCTGGTCGGCGACATTCACGCTGGCGGACTTTCGCAGGGTGAATTCCGTCTGAGCCTCATCGACGATCTTAAAAACGGTTATGTCCGCAAGCCGCGGGTCACCGTCGATGTCCTCAATTACCGCCCGATCAACATTATCGGCGAGGTCAAAAATGCCGGCCAGTATCCGTATCGCCCCGGCATCACGGCGCGCGATATACCAGCCATTGCCGGCGGTTACACCTATAGAGCAAATGAACACACGCTCTACATCTCGAGGGGCTTGAAGAAGAGAGCTGTAACAATCGATTTGGATAAAGACCACGTTTCGATCTTGCCAGGTGACACGATCGAAATACCAGAACGGTTCTTCTGACGAATTTTTCTCTGGTTCACTCATTCGACGGATCAGCTCATTTCCATTTTCCGGAAACGGCCAGCCGGCAATCGAGTTCGAACAATGAACATTGACGTGGCGAGAGGGGAACCCGTGCTGGTTCACATGGAGGGACGGTCTGACCGAGCGTTGACATGCGCGGCGCTGATTGGCGTTACCGCTTCACTTTTCGGCGCCTCGCTCATTTCCTCTGCCCATGCGGCGGGTACCGACGACGATCAGGCGAACATTCCGGTGCGCCAGCGTGCTCATCCTCAATGGGACGCCAAGGGCATCCGCTTTGGCGACCTGTTTTTTTATCCTAGCGTGACGACGGGAGCGGCATTCGACAGCAATGTCTTTGCCTCCCATAATTCACCGATGGATGATTTCGCGCTGGTTGTCTCGCCCGAGCTCCGTGTGCGCATGGACCGCTCGAACTCCAGCCACGAGCTCGATCTCGGCGCAAGCTACTACGGCTATGAGCGCTTCGACAATCAGGACCGTACCGAGGCTCACGCCAGTTTGAAATCAAAGCGGGAATTCGGCAACCAGATCGACCTCCAAACGCTTTTTGCGGCGGCACGCAAATTCGAACTGCCCGGCGACTCCTCCAGCCCTACCGGCAGCGCCAAGCCGATCGGCTATGATGAGCTGCGCGCCGAGACGGTGGTGACGAAGACGTTCAATCAGCTCGGCGTGTCCCTCGGGGCGGGGCTGCGCAATCTTACCTATGAAGATGGCATGGACGCGAGTGGCATGCCGATCGATCAGTCCTTCCGGGACGGAACGGTTATCAGCGGCAGCGTGAAACCCTTTTACGACTTTTCGCCAGGCTTTCGCGCCTTCGCAAGATTGCAGGCGAACCAACAGGATTATGAGGGAACCGGCAGTCTCAACCGAGACTCCAAGGGATTCAACGCTGGCGGCGGTCTTGAATTCCTGATCTCACCGATGCTCTTCGGTTCGGTCGAGGCCGGTTACCTCGGGCAGCGTTATGACGACCCTGCCATCCCGAAAGCGACCGGCCTTTCGGCACTCGGCCATCTGACCTGGCTGGCGACCCCATTGATGACGGTATCTCTGCTCGGCTCGCGAGCCGTCGCCGAAACGGCCGCGCAGGGGCAAGAGGCGCGCATCGATATCTCGGGCGGCATCGAAGTGGACTACGAGATCAAACGAAATCTCATAGCGAACCTCGAAACGTCTTATGTGAATGAAGATTTCCAGGGGACACGCCGGAATGATGACGTTCTTAGCATAAAGACCGGATTTGATTACTCGCTGAATGAATACATCCACTTCGGTCTCAAATACTCGTATCTCGAAAGGCAGTCAAATATTTCGACCTTCTCGTTCGACAAGCATCAAGTGATGATGAGTGTTATTGCCCAATACTGACCAGAGAAGCCAACGGTCATGGCTCGGCCGACGGTCTGATTTCGAATTCGAGCATCCGAACCAGCCATTCAGGTCGAATAAAAAAGAGAGAAGACGTGCCGCAATCTCAGCCGACTGAACTCAAGGCCCAGCAGACAGGCGAATTGCGTCGCCTACGGACCGTCATCGATTCGCCAGCCGCGTCTTCGGATTTGTTCTCTGACGCTGCGGACGATGTTCGCAGGGCCGACATCTTGAAATACGGTCGTCCAGGAAAGGTCGTCGTGAACGATCTATCGGGACGCACGCGGCGCTTTCCCCGTATTCTGAACGCGCGAACGACACCTGTCATTTCGCTGGCGTTCGAGTTCGCTCTCGTTTCGGCAACAAGTTTTGCCGCAAGCGAGCTCTATCACCGCTACTCATTCGGTTATCTTCCTTATGCGAATTTCTATCTGACAGCGACCCTGCTGCTTTCGGCGATGTTTGTCGTCCCTTGCGGGTTCAACCGCGATTACGCCGTGTCGCGCCTTCCCCAAACGCGCGAACAGTTGAAGTCCGTCATCCTGCATTGGAATACCGCTTACCTCCTCTTCGCCTTTATGCTGATCGTCAGCCAAGCGACCGATTTCTATTCGCGCGCCTCCTTCATCGCCCAATATTTTGCCGGGGCCCTGACCGCGTTCGGATTGCGCCTTGCCTTGGGGCACCTCATCACTCTGAGCCAGCACAAGGGCCTTCTAGGGGGCAAGAAGGTTCTCATTGTCGGCGATGCCGCGAGCGTTATCTACGCGTCTCATCGATTGCGAAACCGCGAATGCGGGATTGACGTCGTCGGCACCGTAACCTTGCCGGTCGGCGACCGCTCGGTCCCGCCGCGTCACGCGGAAATAAATCCAGATTTGCTCGAAGCAAAGGCCGTCGTTGAAGACATCGCGCGGCGGATCGAGCTCGATGAGATCGTTGTCTCCCTGCCCTGGTCGGACAGCAACCGCATCAGACGTTTCGCCGACGAGATCAGTGTCGTACCTGCGGCCGTCCATCTGGCGCCCGACGCATCAGCGGCATGGGCGCACGGTCTTACGTCGGCCCGGGTTGGTCCCCTACCGACGCTGCGGTTGTCGCGTCCGCCTTTAACGCTGCGGGACCGGATTCTGAAGCGCTGCTTCGACCTCAGCGTCGGGTCGGCGCTGCTGCTGATCGCTCTCCCTGCATTCTTGATCATCGGCCTACTGATCAAATTCGACTCAAGAGGTCCGGTCTTTTTTCGCCAAAGGCGGCACGGATTCAATCGGGGCGAATTCCGGATTTTCAAATTCCGGACCATGACCACGCTCGACGACGGCGCCGTGATCAGGCAGGCGACCAGAGATGACAAACGCGTCACCAGACTGGGCCGCTTTCTGCGCCGGACCAATCTCGACGAGTTTCCACAGCTTCTCAACGTCCTGGCTGGCGACATGTCCCTCGTCGGCCCCCGTCCGCATGCCTTGGCCCATAACAATAGCTTTGAGGAAAAGATTCGTCTCTACGCCAAGAGACATAATGTCAAGCCAGGAATTACGGGTTGGAGCCAAGTGAATGGCTATCGTGGCGAAACCGACACCTTGGATAAGATGCAGAAAAGAGTCGAATATGACACATTTTACATCGATAACTGGTCTATATTGTTCGACATCATGATCCTATATTCAACAATATTCTCAATTAAATCATTCAGCAACGCATATTGACCACACACATCTCCCCATCCACCGCACATCCCGCACTCTATTTCAGCACTCCAGGCCCAATCCGAGGCTGCAAAAGCCAAAGCACTTATTTCATTCCGAAACCCATAGGCAATCCCATGCGGCGAGAGTTACTTGGCATCCCGATTGATATTCTGACCTTCGACGAGACGATCTGTCGTGCGGCTGCTGCGATGGAGAAAAGCCAGCTCACGCAGCATGTAGCGATCAATGCCGCCAAGCTTGTCAAAGCTAGGTACGACGAAGAGCTATGGCGCGATATCGCCGAAAGCCACATCATCGGCATCGACGGCATGGCGATCGTCTGGGCGGCACGGCTGCTCGGAATGCCGGTACCGGAGCGTGTGGCCGGCGTCGATCTGATGGAGAGGCTGCTTGCCCTTTGCGCCGAGCGTGGCTTTCGTCCCTATTTCCTCGGCGCGAGGCCGAATATCCTCGAGCAGGCCGTCTCACAAGCGCAAAGACGCTGGCCGGGGCTCCAATTCGCCGGCTGGCGCGACGGATATTTCGCGCCGGCAGAGGAACAGGCCGTCGTCGACACGATCCGCGATGCGAAAGCCGATTGTCTGTTCATCGGCATGCCGACGCCGCGCAAGGAGCGGTTTCTCCACCAGCATCGAAAATCACTGAACGTGCCATTCATCATGGGTGTCGGCGGCGGCCTCGATGTGCTGGCCGGCCACGTCCGCCGGGCGCCGGCCGCGATGCAGAGGCTGGGGCTAGAGTGGCTTTACCGGATCTACCAAGAACCGCGGCGTATGTGGTGGCGCTATGCCAGCACCAATGTCGTTTTTGCCGGTCTTGTCGCGAAGGCGCTTCTAACGCGCCTTTATCCAGCCCGGACAGGCGCGAAAAAACTCAGCGCGGAGAGCTAGCCATGAAGATCCTTGTCGTTTTCGGCACCCGTCCCGAAGCCATCAAGCTGTTTCCGGTGATCCATGCCCTCCGGGCCGACCCGATATTTACGGTGAAGGTCTGCGTCACTGCGCAGCACCGGGAAATACTCGATCAGGTCCTCGATATCTCCCGCATCAAGCCCGACTACGACCTCGACCTGATGATGCCAAATCAGAGCCTGAGCGATGTCACAGCCAAGATCGTTTGCGGCGTCGGCCAGGTGATCGACAATTGCCGGCCGGACCGTGTGATGGTCCAGGGCGACACCACAACCGCGATGGCCGCAGCTCTTTCCGCATTCTATCGAAAGCTGCCCGTCGATCACGTCGAGGCCGGCCTGCGTTCGGGAGATCTCTACTCGCCTTGGCCCGAAGAGTTGAATCGCAAGATCGTCGGATCGCTGGCATCCCTCCACTTCGCACCAACCCCCCACGCGGCCGAGGCGCTCATCCGCGAAAATCTTCCAAAAGATCGCATTTTCGTCACGGGTAACACCGTCATAGACGCGCTCTTGGAGGTCAAGGCGCGTACGGAAAAGCGCGCCTGGGCCGTCCACACTACCGACGCGCCGTTGCTACGGGCGGAAGGAGAGCGCCGCTCAATTCTGGTGACCGCCCATCGCCGCGAGAATTTCGATGGCGGCATCGAACGGATCGTCGCGGCACTGTCGCGGCTCTCGCAGCGGGAGGACTGCGTCATCCTCTTCCCCGTCCATCCAAACCCCAATGTCGAGCAGCCGGTCCGTAAGGCGCTCGGCCGCATCGCGAACATTCAGCTGCTACCGCCTCTCGAATACGTCCCCTTCGTTCGGGCGCTTTCGGCGTGCCACTTTGTGCTCACCGACTCGGGCGGCATCCAGGAAGAGGCTCCTGCACTCGGCAAGCCGGTCCTGGTGATGCGTAATACGACGGAACGACCGGAGGGTGTTGAAGCCGGAACTGCCTTGCTGGTCGGCACCGATCCGGAGCGCATCGTGGTGGAGGCGTCGAGGCTCCTCGACGACCGCTCTCACTATGACAGTATGAGCCGCGCCCACAATCCATTCGGCGACGGCAAGGCGAGCCTGCGGATTCGGGGAATTTTGAAGGCCGAAGCCCTGGCCATGCCGGATCCTCAACTCGAGAGATTGCGCCATGCATCCTGAATGTCCGAAAGTCTGCGTGATCGGCCTCGGCTATATCGGTCTGCCGACTGCCGCCCTGATTGCCAGCCGGGGCCTCGCCGTCACCGGCGTCGACGTCAACCCCTTCATCGTCTCCACGGTGAACGCCGGGAAAATCCACATTGTCGAAACCGACCTCGAAAGCGAAGTTCTCAAGGCCCTGCAGTCCGGGCAGCTGACCGCTCGGGAGAAGCCGGAAGCCGCGGACGTGTTCCTGATTGCAGTTCCAACGCCACTCGGCCACGGCAAGACGCCGGTCGTCGATCACGTCTTTGCCGCCGCCCGGGCAATCGCCCCTTATCTCAAGCGCGGCGATCTGGTAATCCTTAAATCGACCTCGCCCGTCGGCACGACCGAGCGCATCTGTGGCTTTCTGGCTGAGCGTCGGCCGGATCTCATTTTTCCGGTAGGACCGGAGCAGGCAAGCGCGCCGGATGTCTCCGTAGCCTATTGCCCCGAACGCGTCCTGCCAGGCCGCATCCTGAAAGAGCTTGTCGAGAACGACCGATGCATCGGAGGGGTAAGCCCGACTTGCTCGGCGAAGGCCCGCACCTTCTATGAGTCGTTCGTACGCGGGACCTGCATCGAGACAACCGCGCGAACGGCCGAAATGGTCAAGCTGACTGAGAACGCATTCCGCGACACCAACATCGCGTTTGCCAACGAACTCTCGATGATCTGCGATCGCCTGGATGTGAATGTATGGCAGCTGATCGAACTTGCCAATCTTCACCCGCGCGTGCAGATCCTGAAGCCTGGCCCCGGCGTCGGCGGCCATTGCATCGCCGTCGATCCGTGGTTCATCGTCGATGCCGCACCTCTCGAAGCCCGTCTGATCAAGACGGCCAGGCATGTCAATGACGGAAAGGCCGATTATGTTCTTGATCAGATCCGTTCGTTGATCGAGATGCACCGGGACCGGCCCGTTTCATGCCTCGGCTTGGCGTTCAAGGCAAATGTGGATGACCTGCGCGAGAGCCCCGCCCTGGCCATCGCCGAACGTCTGGCCCAAGCTTATGGAGAACGGATCGGTGTTGTGGAACCGTTCATCGACGCCCTTCCTGAGAGCCTCGCAAAACACGGTGCGAGATGGCAGCAGCTTGACGAAGCGCTTGGAGAGGCCGGGATCTTGATTTTGCTGGTCGATCACGACATTTTCCGCGCCGTCGACCGCAGCCGCCTGGCTGAGGTCATCATCTACGATACGAGGGGAATTTGGAGCGGCGCGGCGGTACCGGCGGCGGCCCGAGCGACCGCGCCGCATTCCGCAACTCTCGGGGCGCGATCCCGTTACAAGCTGCAATAGGTAGACGCACCTGCCTCACAGTCGATTCCGCAGACTTGAAGCACAGTGCGCAGACATTCTTGACGTGCCCCGCTGTTATTGGCGTGGCTGGAACGGTTCCTCGCGGCTGTAACGGGAGGCAATCGACTTGACCGGATCGGAACCAGCCTGCCCCCATGAACGCGGGCCGTCCCCCTCTCCAAGGACCCTTTACGCACAGCACATCGCGCAGTCGCCATCGATTAAGACGCAGAAAGGTTGCTATCGGACGGACGGCGTTGCAGCCAACACCTGCGCCTCGGCTCTCGTCGCAAAACGCAGCAGCAAATAGCCCACGGTCGCGGAAGCGAGTGAACCGATCAGCACCCCAAGCCGGATCTGAGCCTCGTGGGCACTATCGGAGAACGCCAGCGAGCCGACGAACAGGCTCATGGTGAAGCCGATCCCGGCAATAACGGCGACGCTGTAGAGCTGAAGCCAGGTCGTGTCCTTGGGCATTGCCGCCAAGCCAAGCGCCACTGTGAGCCAAATCACCAGGAATATGCCGATCTGCTTGCCCACGAACAGGCCAAGCGACACGCCTAGCATGACCGGCTCCAATACGCTCGCAAAGCCTATGCCTTCGAAGGAAACGCCGGCATTGGCAAAAGCGAAGAGCGGGAGAATGCCGTAGGCGACCCAGGGATGGAGCGCATGCTCGAACTCCTCTAGAACACTGTGCTCCGACTGTTCACTTTTCACGAGAGGAATGGCAAGCGCGGTAATGACGCCGGCCAGAGTGGCGTGTACGCCGGATTTCAGCACCATTACCCAAAGAACGATACCGAGAAGGACGTAGGGCGTATTGGCGGTGACGCCGCGCCAATTGAGGATCACGAGCCCGGCGATCGGCAAGAGAGACAGCAGCAACGCCGTCTGGGAAAGATCGCTGGTGTAGAAGAAGGCGATGATGAGGATTGCGCCGAGGTCGTCGAAAATGGCGATCGCCAGCAGCAGCAGCTTGAGCGCCGGCGGCACCCGGCTGCCGAGAAGCGATAGAACCGCCAGCGCGAAAGCAATATCGGTGGCTGCCGGTATCGCCCAGCCAATCAGATTTTGCGGGGCCTCCCAGTTGACCAGCACGTAGATGAGCGCCGGCGCCGCCATGCCGCCGATTGCGGCGAGGCCGGGTAGCGCGATCTGCGAAAGGCTCGACAATTCGCCGGCCTTGAACTCACGCTTGATCTCGAGCCCGACCAGAAAGAAAAAAATGGCCATCAGGCCTTCGTTGATCCAGAGCAGGAGCGGTTTTGCGATCTTCAGCGCACCGACCTGGATGGCGACAGGGGTCTGCAGAAAGCTCTCATAGAGCCCGCCCAAGGCGCTGTTGGCAAGCAGCATGGCAAAGATGGTCGCGATAACGAGAAGAATGCCCCCAGCCGATTCCATGCGCAGGAATTCGCGGATCATCTCATAGGGGCGGGTCGTCGGGATCATCTCTCTCCTGGTCCTTCAAACGCCGGTCGATCGTATCAGGACGCACCACAATAAAGGTTAATAAGGGGATGCCGGGCTGCAAGGGGCGTGGGCGAGACCTTTGGGCGCAAGCCGGGACCGATCGGCCGAAATCGTTGCCGTGTGCTTAGCCGATCTTATTCAGCCGCAGTTAGAAATTGCGCTGGCGAATGTGGCGCAAGGCATTGAACTTGCGTAGGAAATGGGTGTCGCAGCCATCCTATGCGCGCCGCAGCGCAGAGCCACACCCGCCATGACCGACGATAGCCCGCTCACCGTTCCCTATCCAGCCGTGTCGCGCAAGAAAGTCACAGCTGCCTTCGATGGCGGTCGTCTCTCCTCCGACAGCGGCGTCATGCTGCTCGCGCTTGCCGAGCGTCGGCGGGCTCTCTCCCAAACTCTCGCTGCTTTGATCGCCGACCGGCGCGATCGGGCGCATATTACGCACACAGTTGAGGACATACTGAAAGGGCGCATGTTGGCGATCGCCTGCGGCTACGCGGATGGCAATGACTTCGACTGGCTGCGCTGCGATGCCGCCTTCAAGCTTGCCTGCGGGCGGCTGCCCGACACGGGCAATGATCTATGCTCGCAGCCGACCATCTCGCGCTGGGAGAACGCGCCGACGCTGAAGGAGATCATCCGCCTGACCTATGCGCTCGTCGACATCTGGTGCCGGAGCTACAAGATGCCGCCGGCATCGGTGGTGCTGGACATCGATGACACGCTCGACGTGGTGCACGGTCATCAGAAACTGTCGGAATGGAACGCCCATTACGACGAGCGCTGCTTTCTGCCGATCCACATCTATGAGACAGCGACGGGCCGCCCGGTCACCATGATCCTGCGTCCGGGCAAGACGCCCTCAGGCAAGGAAGTCCGTGGATTACTGCGCCGTCTGATCAATCGCATTCGCCGGCATTGGTCCGATACGCGCATCACCATTCGTGGCGATAGTCACTACGGCCGAGAAGAAGTTATGAGCTGGTGTGAGGCCAATGGCATCGACTATGTCTTCGGCTTTGCTGGCAATACCGTGCTCGACCGCTTGGTCGAACCGGAGGCCGATGATATCCGGACGCGCCGCGCCGAGGAGCAACTTGCCGTTCTGCGCGGCTTCGCCGAAACGCGCTATGCGGCAAAATCCTGGGCCAGGGAGCGCCGTGTTGTGGCACGTATCGAGGCGAGCGCCAGTCATGAGGACGACATGCTCCGCCGCGGGCTCGACATCCGCTATGCCGTCACCTCGCTGGCGAAAGGCAACGCCGAGCACATCTATGCGACCCTCTACTGCGAGAGGGGACAGGCAGAGAATCTGATCAAGCAACATAAAGCGCAACTCGCATCCGATCGCACCAGCTGCCGATCGCCGCTTGCTAATCAGATGCGGCTCATTCTGCACACCGCCGCCTATTGGCTGATGCTCGATGTGCGCGATTGCGTGCCGTCCTGGCATCCTTTGCGGCAAAGCGAGTTCGCCAGCATTCGCCTGCGCCTGCTGAAAATCGCCGGACGTTTCGTCGAGACCGCGAGCCGCATCCGTGTGGCACTCGCCTCGTGCTGCCCGGAGGCCGAGCTGTTCAGCCTCGTTGCCTTCCGGCTGCAATCGTCCGGGCCATGAATGGTGGGGCATGACCGCCCCAGGAGCCCGGACCATCCACCTTCAGCGCGTCGACAGCGTACTCGAGCCGATCAGCCTGCCGGACGTGTCCGCACAGGACGGATCACCTCGCCCAGCAAGAACGGAAAGAAGATAGCCTGCTCGGACGCATAAGAACGGTTAGCAAGCGGACGCAAGCGCAGGCAAACGCCTACAGCGCGTGAGGCTGCAGCGGCCATTCGGCGTATACGCTCCGCTTCACGAAGCGTATCAGCCGAACTCCCGGATATCGACGAAATGCCCGGCAATAGCCGCGGCGGCGGCCATGGCCGGCGAGACCAAATGAGTGCGACCCTTGAAGCCCTGGCGCCCTTCGAAATTGCGGTTCGAGGTCGATGCGCAGCGCTCACCGGGCGCGAGCTTGTCCGGGTTCATGCCGAGGCACATCGAGCAGCCCGGCTCGCGCCATTCGAAGCCGGCCTCGATGAAGACTTTGTCGAGTCCTTCCTCCTCCGCCTGTGCCTTGACCAGCCCCGATCCCGGCACGACGATGGCGTTGACCCGCTCATGCACTTTCTTGCCTTCGAGCACCTTCGCGGCGGCGCGCAGATCCTCGATCCGGCCATTGGTGCAGGAGCCGAGGAAGACCTTGTCGATAGCGATGTCGGTGATCTTCGTGCCGGGACTTAGCGCCATGTAATTCAGCGCCCGCTGCATGGCTGCCCGCTTGCCCTCATCCGCCACCGCATCGGGGTCGGGCACAACGCCGGCCACCGAAACGACATTCTCCGGGCTCGTCCCCCAGGTCACGAGCGGCGGCAGATTGGCGGCATGGAGCGTCACCTCACGGTCGAAATGCGCCCCATCATCGGAACGCAGCGTCTCCCAATAGCGCCGCGCCGCGTCCCAGGCCGCACCTTTCGGTGCACGGGGCCGGCCTTTAATGTAGTCGAAGGTCTTTTCATCCGGTGCGATCAGGCCGGCGCGGGCACCGCCCTCGATGGACATATTGCAGACCGTCATCCGGCCCTCCATCGACAGGGAGCGGATCGCGTCGCCGCAATATTCCAATACATAGCCGGTGCCGCCGGCTGTGCCGATCTCGCCGATGATGGCAAGGATAATGTCCTTCGCAGTGACGCCTTCAGGCAACTGGCCCTCGACGGCCACGCGCATGTTCCTGGCTTTTTTCTGGATCAGCGTTTGTGTCGCGAGCACATGCTCGACTTCGGACGTGCCGATGCCATGGGCGAGCGCGCCGAACGCGCCGTGGGTCGAGGTGTGACTGTCGCCGCAAACGATCGTGGTGCCCGGCAAGGTGAAGCCCTGCTCCGGCCCGATCACATGAACGATGCCCTGGCGGACGTCGCTTTCACTGTAATATTCGATGCCGAAATCCGCGGCGTTCTTCGCGAGCGTTTCGACCTGCAGCGCCGATTCCGGATCGTCGATGCCCTTAGAGCGATCCGTGGTCGGCACATTATGGTCGACGACGGCGAGCGTCTTCTCCGGCGCGCGGACCTCACGGCCCGACATGCGCAGGCCCTCGAAGGCTTGCGGGCTGGTCACCTCATGGACGAGATGGCGGTCGATATAAATGAGGCAAGTACCGTCCGGCTGTTCATCGACCAAGTGATCGTCCCAGATTTTGTCGTACAGCGTCTTGCCCATAGTCACACCCTTACTGCTTCTCGGCTTCTTCCGCCTCTTCCTCAGTCGGGACCTCATGCACGGTCGACTCCGCCATCAGAGCCCGCGCCTGGCCAGCCCAGTCCTCCCGCTCGAAGCGGCCGCGCAGATTGAGCCTATCGTCGAGAAAGGCGATTTCGTCGTCGTTCAGATTGGCGATCTGCGCGAAGGTGACGATGCCCAGATCGTTGAGCTTCTTGCCGTAGACGTCCTCGATACCCTTGATGAGCTTGATATCGTCTTCGGCGCCTTTTGGCTTCTTGAACTTGAAGGTTCTGGCCTTTTCTTTCGCCGCTTGCGCCTTGGCGCGCGCGTCGGTGCGCTCGGGAATACGGGCCGCCTTGCCGCGCAGACCGCGCAGATAATAGAGCTTAGCGCGGCGGACCTTGCCGCGGCGGACAACCTCGATCGAATCGATCAGCGGCGAGTGCAGCGGGAAGACGCGCTCCACGCCCTCGCCATAGGAGATCTTACGGACGGTGAAGCTTTCGTTGAGCCCGCGCCCTGAGCGCCCGATGCAGACGCCTTCATAGGCCTGGACACGTTCGCGCGTGCCCTCGACCACCTTCACATTGACCCGTACCGTGTCGCCGGGACCGAAATCCGGCGCATCACGTTTCGCCGTCAGCTCGGCAACGTAATCTTTTTCGAATTCCTCAATAACGTTCATGGCTGTTGCCCTTTGCTTGGCCAGCTTGCCGGTCGTGCCGAGTTCGCTGCGCTTGATTTCCGAGTGGCGGGATCAAGCCCGCATCGCACCGGCTTCGACCGCAAGAGCGTGCTCGCAGGCGCCGGCATGTCGGGAGACTGGGCATGTGATAATCGATAATATCGCGCTTGTCGATGCCCTTAGCTGAAGAGATGAACGGGCTGTGACATGCCGGCCGGTTGTGAGGCGGCGATCACTGTTTTTCCCCGTTCTCGCTGTTCGCGCCCCTGCGGGCGAGAAGGTCCGGCCGGCGCGCGCGGGTGACACGCTCCGCCTCCTCCCGGCGCCATTTCGCGATACGCCGATGATCGCCGGAGAGCAGCACGTCCGGAATGGCGCGGCCCTCCCATTCGCGCGGCCTCGTATAGTGCGGATATTCGAGGAGGCCGTTTTCGAAGCTTTCCTCGGCAGCCGAGGCCGCAGCGCCCATCACGCCGGGCAAAAGCCGGACCGCAGCCTCGATGATGACCATCGCGGCGACTTCTCCGCCGGAGAGTATGTAATCGCCGATGGAGATTTCCTCGGCGCCGCGTGCCTGGATGACGCGCTCATCGACGCCCTCGAAGCGGCCGCAGAGCAGCATGACGCCAGGCCCGGCACTAAGCTCACGGACGCGGGCTTGCGTGAGCGGGCGCCCACGCGGCGAAGGGTGAATCAGCGGCAGGCCGGCATGCCGCTCGCGCGCACCGTCGATGGCGCTGCCCAGCACATCGGCTCGCATCACCATGCCGGGACCGCCGCCGGCCGGCGTGTCGTCCACCGAGCGATGCCTGTCCATTGCAAAATCGCGGATGCCGATCGCATCGAGCCGCCAGCGTCCCTCGGCCAGCGCCTGCCCCGCAAGGCTTGCGCCCAGAGGGCCGGGAAACATCTCGGGGAAGATGGTCAGAATGCAGGCGGTCCACATGGCGGGTTCACAAACGCAGCTTCATGCCCTCATGGCTGGCGACGAAGCCGAGGTCCTTATAGAAATTCTGCGCCTCAGCGCGCCGCTTGTCGGTGCTGAGCTGCACGATCGCGCAGCCGCGCGCCCGCGCCAGGGCGATCGTATGCTCCATCATCGCCTTGCCGATGCCGCGCCCACGCATGCCTTGGGCGACCCGCACGCCTTCGACGGTCGCCCGCTCGCTGCCCCGATAGGTGAGGCCGGGCGTGTAGGTGAGCTGAAGGCAGCCGACCACCTTGCCGTCTAGCTCGGCGACGATCAGCCGATTGCGCGGATCGGCCTCAATCGCCTCGAACGCCGCCCGGTAGGAGGCCGGGATCTCTGCGCCGTCGGCCAAGGCCATTTCACGATATTTGCCGAGCGGATCGTCTGCAAGCAGAGCGAGAATGGCGGGCAGATCCTCTGCCGTCGCCTCGCGGAAACTCGGAGCCGTCAACACCGCTTCAGGGCTGTTCATCCTCTTCCTCCGCAAGATCGACGACGACGCGCCTTGCCTTCAGATCCACGATCGGCACGGCCGCCTTGGTGAACGGCACGAGCAGCGTCTGGCGCGCTTCCGCCGGCCGGATCTCCAGCAGGTCGCCGGCGCCGAAATTCTGTACCGCGATCACTTCGCCCACAGCCTCGCCCTGCGGCGACACGGCATCGAGCCCGATCAGATCCTGGTAATACCACTCATCTTCATGCGTCGCCGGGAGCATTTCGCGCGCGACATAAAGCTCGGTGCCTTTGAGCGCCTCGGCAGCGTTGCGATCGCTCACGCCGGTAAGCTGCGCCGCCACCGCCAAGCCTTTGATAGCACGCAAGCGCTCAATGACGAAGCTACGGCCGGTGCCGTCCGTGAGCGGCCCATAGGCGGCGATGTTCTCCGGCGGCTCCGTGAAGCTGCTGATCTTCACCTCGCCTTGCAGCCCTTGCGCACCAGAGATACGGCCGAGGCGGATCAATCGATCCCTCGCCCCGTTTTCGTCGGCCTCTCCGCTGCGCTTCGACACTCGACAGCCTCGTTGCGTTCATCCGCATGCGGTGTGGAGAGTCCGAAAGACGAGCCAACAACGCAAAGCGGAGGGCCTACGCCGTCGCCGCCGCTTCCTCGCCGCCGCCAGCAGCTTCCTCGGCCTTCTTACGCTTCTCCTCGGCGCGCTCCACCGCTTTCTTGCCGGGCTCGGCTTTTTTCGGATTGCTGCGCGCCGGGCGCTTGGCGAGGCCCTTCTCGTCGAGGAAGCGCAGCACGCGGTCGGTCGGCTGCGCACCGACGGAGAGCCAGTGCTTCACCCGCTCCTCATCGAGCACAACGCGGTCGGCGTGATCCTTCGGCAGGATGGGGTTCCAGCTCCCCAGCCGCTCGATGAACCGGCCATCGCGCGGTGCGGTCGCCTCGGCGACGACGATACGGTAGAAGGGGCGCTTTTTGGCACCGCCCCGCGCCAGTCTGATTTTCAGTGGCATGTCTGATTTTTCCTGTTTCTTCTGAATTCTTAGCTTCGAAATCCCCGCGAAAGCGGGGATCCAGCTCTCACTGCTTTGCAATCTCAGGATAGAGGTCAATCCAGCTCTGATTTTCCTTTTCAATCAGCTCAATCTTCCATTTCCTGTTCCATTTCTTCAGTTGTCGCTCCCGCAGAAAAGCGACTTCCCACTGGTCGAAAATCTCATAATAGACAAGCCGATCGACCTTGTACCTCTTCGTAAAGCCCTCAACCGCTCCAATCCGATGCTGATGGACTCGGGAGATCAGATTGGTGCAAGCACCTATGTAGATCGTCCCGCCGGGCTTGCTCGCCAGAATGTAGACATATGCCGCCATTCATCCGTCAGTTCGTCCCTCAATTCAGACTAGCAACACCTGGATTCCCGCTTTCGCGGGGATTTCGTCCAGAATTTACTGTTCTTTATCGGCCTTTCGATCTCGGTTATCTATGTTTACTATTGAAATCCCAAGTTCCTGCAAACGGCGATCAATAGCATCGATGCGCTTGCGAAATATCCCCCAGAACCTATCCTCGTCGTCTAAATCATTGAAATAATCGCATGTTATGTAGTACTCTACGTAGCTGTTCCTACCGGCTACGTCATCATTGAGTGATAATGTGATTTTTATCTCACGGACGTCCCCGCTGAACATTTCCATCAAATCCGCTCGTTCGCGAAGCAACGCAGCTGTCTCTCGGACTTTCTCGCTGTCCATAGCTCATTTCTTCTTCCCAGGCAGGCCGGGCAGACCGCCCATTCCGCCCGGAAAACCCTTCGGCAGTCCACTCGGCAGCCCCGGAAAGCCTCCCGGCATTCCCCCGGGCAATCCGCCCATCCCAGGCGGCACCTGCATGCCTGGGGGCAGCTTGCCCGACTTCGCCGCCTCGACCATCTCCGGCGTCACTTCCGGCATGCCGCCGCCGAGGCCGAACATCTTCCCCAGACCGCCCTTGCCCTTCGAAACCTGTTTCATCATGTCGGCCATGGTCCGGTGCATCTTCAGCAGCTTGTTCACCTCCTGCACGCTCGTTCCCGAGCCGGCGGCGATGCGCTTCTTGCGCGACGCCTGCAAAATCTTCGGGCTGCGCCGCTCCTTCGGCGTCATCGAGGATATGATTGCGACCTGCTGTTTGAACATCTTGTCGTCGAGGCCGGAGGCGCCGATCTGCTTCTTCACCTTGCCGATGCCGGGTAGCATGCCGAGGATGGAGGACATACCCCCGATCTTCTGCATCTGGCGGAGCTGGTCGGCGAGATCCGCCAGATCGAACTCGCCCTTCTGCATCTTGCGCGCGACTTTCTGCGCCTGCTCGGCATCGATGCTCGCCGCGGCCTTTTCGACGAGGCTGACGACATCGCCCATACCGAGAATGCGGCCGGCGATGCGCTCGGGGTAAAACTCCTCCAGCGCGTCGATCTTCTCACCGGTGCCGAGCAGCTTGATCGGCTTACCGGTAACGGCGCGCATGGACAGCGCCGCGCCGCCGCGTCCGTCGCCGTCGACGCGGGTGAGAACAATACCGGAAACACCGATTCGTTCGTCGAAGGTTCGCGCAAGGTTCACCGCATCCTGGCCCGTCAGGGCGTCCGCGACCAGCAGCGTTTCATGCGGGCGGGCGGCATCGCGGATCTCGACCGTCTCCGCCATCAGCGCTTCGTCGATATGCAGCCGGCCGGCGGTGTCGAGCATGACGACGTCATAGCCGCCAAGGCGGCCCGCCTCCATGGCGCGTCGCGCGATCTGCTGTGGCGTCTGTCCGGCGACGATCGGCAGCGTGTCGATGCCGGTCTGCTCGCCGAGGATCTTGAGCTGCTCCTGCGCGGCGGGGCGGCGCGTATCGAGCGAGGCCATCAGCACGCGCTTCTTCTCGCGGTCCGTCAGCCGCCTGGCGATCTTGGCCGTCGTCGTGGTTTTGCCCGAGCCCTGCAGGCCGACCATCATAATCGCGAAAGGCGACGGAGCATTGAGATCGAGCGGCTCGGCCTCTTTGCCGAGGGTCTCGACAAGCTCGTCATGCACGATCTTAACGACCATCTGGCCGGGCGTGACCGACTTGACCACCTCACGGCCGACGGCCTTGGCGCGCACCCGGTCGATGAAGGAGCGCACCACTTCGAGCGCCACATCGGCCTCGAGCAGCGCGCGGCGCACCTCGCGCATCGCTTCCGCGACGTCGGCCTCGGAGAGAGCGCCACGCCCAGTGAGCTTGTCTAGAATACCGGAAAGACGGTCGGAGAGTGTTTCGAACATGTAACTGTCAGCCTGGATTTACGGAGTTTACGTTGATCTGAAAGTGTGGAGCGCCGCCCCGCGAAGCAATGGCAAGATCCCTTTTTCCAAACGCAAATCACATCCGCGGGCGAATCCTCGCTGGCGGATGGTGTGCGCCTTGCCTCCCGGCCCTTGGGACATCCCCGGCCATGTGCAAGGCTCACGCAATTCTTGCGCAAGTCAGAATTGCGGTTAGCTCTACACGCGAATGCCCCGAAACGTCAACTCCGGAGAGATGACCGGCTTCTACTCGCCGGGCGCCGGTGCATGTTGCGGATGCGCCAGCTTGCCGCGCTCGGTGATCAGCACCGTCACAAGCGCTCCCAGTCCCAACAGCGTAAAACCGATTGCCAGCGGCCGAACCGTGCCGTCGAACGCCTGGCCGACAAAATAGCCGAAGAGCGCGCCGACCGCGGTCGTGTAAAAGCCGACAAAAGATGAGGCC
Organism: uncultured Alphaproteobacteria bacterium; assembly: GCA_963798805.1. Taxonomy (GTDB): domain Bacteria; phylum Pseudomonadota; class Alphaproteobacteria; order Rhizobiales; family Rhodomicrobiaceae; genus CAVZCK01. The sequence continues at coordinate 245,318 of CAWCVC010000002.1, read as the reverse complement.
ATGCCGGCAATCTCACCGACCCGCTCCATCGCAAGGGCGTTGAAATTCGGCCCGATCAGACCGAAGCAGAAAAAGGCCGACGCGATAAACAGAGAGAACCAGATAAGCGGCGGCTTTTCGGGATAACCGGCGAGCGCCATGATCCCGCAAACGCCGAGGAACGCCAGGAGCGAAAAATGGGAGACGCGCCGCATGCCGAGCCGTCCGACGAGCCACGCGTTGGTAATCGAGGCCAGCACCATCACCGAGGAGATGGCGCCGAACACCAGCGGAAAGGTGGAACCGAGCTTATAGACATCGACGAAGATTTGCTCGGCGCTCGCAATATAGCTCAGCAGCACGCCGAAGAAGAAGCCGAAGCCAATGGCATAGCCAACCGTCTGGCGCGTGGTCAGAACGGTCCACAGGGCGCCGAGCAGCCGTTCGCGCGACAGCGGCAGGCGCTTCTGCGGCGGGTGCGTTTCCTGGAGCCGCAATCCGGCCCAGACGAAAACGACCACCGAGGGCACCAGCAGGAGCGCGAAAATCGCCCGCCAGGGCCCAATTGCCATGATCGCCTGTCCCAGGCTCGGCGCGAAAATCGGCATGATAATAAAAATCATCATCACGAAGGACATGACGCGGGCCATATCCCGGCCGGCAAAGCGGTCGCGCACAATGGCGATGGCGATGATACGCGGCCCGGCCGCACCCAGGCCCTGCAATGCGCGAGCTGCGAACATTGTGGTCGCCGAACCGGCAAACAGCGCCGCGACCGAGGCGATCAGATAGATCCCGAGTCCTACATAGAGCGGCGGCTTGCGGCCGAAGCGGTCGGAGAGCGGACCGAAGATGACCTGACCCAGCGAAAATCCGCCGAGATAGATGATAATGATAAGCTGGGCATCGTTGGCCGTCGGCAGACCGAGATCGCGGCCGATGTCGTCGAGCGCCGGCAGCATGATGTCTACGCTGAGCGCGGTGAGCGCCATCATCACCGCGATCAGCGCGACGAATTCGGCGAATGGCTGCTCTCGTCTGGCAACGGATGCCTGGGGAGGCTTGGTCTGAAGCATATCCGTCCGGATGATCGGTTTCACCGCCGACGGCAGCGGGAGGAGCGCAGTCCGGCAGAGATTTTGGGGAGACGCCGGGGCGCCCGATGGCATATTTTGCGATAGTGGAAGCCGTACACGCGTGTCGAACGGCCCGCCCATCTTCTTCCTTAGTTGGACTTCAAAGAAAGGCTTGGCAAGACCATTTAAATGACGGATTGCTGGTAAGATTCAATCCGGTCCAACAGTCGATGTCGATTAGCAAACGTTGAGCCCGCTCTATACATGACATTTATCGAGCGCCCGACCGCGCCCTCCGCAGGGAAGATCAAGATCCACGGTTCCGACGCCTTTGTGGGGATGCGCAAGGCCGGCCGTCTTGCGGCCGAGGCGCTCGACATGATTACCGAATATGTACAGCCCGGCCTGACGACCGAACGGCTCGACGAGATCGCGCTCGATTTCATCCTGTCGCGCGGCGCTGTCCCGGCGACGCTCAACTATCGCGGCTATACGAAATTCCTGTGCACCTCGGTCAATCACGTCGTCTGTCACGGCATTCCCGGGCCTCGACCGCTGCGCGAAGGCGATGTCGTCAATATCGACATCACGGTCATCGTCGACGGCTGGCACGGCGATTCCAGCCGGATGTATCCGGTCGGCGAGATTTCACGGAAGGCCGAGCGGCTGATCGTCGTCACTCATGAGGCGATGATGCGCGGCATCGCAGCGGTGAAGCCGGGCAATGCGCTCGGCGACATCGGCGCGGCCATCCAGGATTACGCGGAAGCCGAGCGCTGCAGCGTCGTGCGCGATTTCTGTGGACATGGGCTCGGCTTGGTTTTCCACGACCGGCCGAACATCCTGCATTATGGCGAGCCGGGCGAAGGCGCGATCCTGGAGCCGGGCATGATCTTCACGGTCGAGCCGATGATCAATCTCGGCAAGCCGCATGTGAAGATGCTGTCGGACGGCTGGACCGCCGTCACCCGCGACCGTTCGCTCTCGGCGCAGTTCGAGCACTCGGTCGGCGTCACCGAGACCGGCTGCGAGGTCTTCACCTATTCGCCGCGCGGCTGGCACAAGCCGCCCTATCACGGCGTCGTGCTGCGGAGCTAGGCTGGGGGCCACCGGAAGCTCTCTTCCCCGCGGTCGAGTGTGGTCTCCGCCACAGCTCTTAAGTGTTTTCGCCGATTGCAGCTTTCGCGGGCGCGATATCTCTTTATGGCGTCTCGTTTGTTGCGCGTCGAGGGGCTTTGCCGATGTCGGCATTCAAGGAAGAAGCGGTTCCGCATTATTTTGGCCATCGGGAACGGCTGCGGCAGCGGTTCCGGCAGAAGGGGGCGGAGACGCTGCCCGATTACGAGCTGATGGAGCTGATCCTTTTCCGCGCCATTCCGCGCCGGGACACCAAACCGCTCGCCAAGGCCATCATCACCAAATTCGGCGGCTTTGCCGAAGCCATCAATGCGAGCGAGGAGCGGCTTTCGGAAGTGCCGGGGCTCGGCCTCTCCGCGATTACCGAGATTCGGCTGGTGCGCGCCGCCGCCGTCCGGCTGATGCAGGGCGAGGTGATGAAGCGCCCGCTGCTCAGCTCCTGGGACAAGGTGGTCGGATATTGCCGCGCCGCCATGGGCTTCCAGATGCATGAGGAGTTCCGCATCCTCTTTCTCGACAAGCGCAACCGGCTCCTGGCGGATGAGGTGCAGGGGCGCGGTACGGTCGATCATACGCCGGTCTATGTGCGCGAGGTGGTGAAGCGGGCGCTGGAGCTGTCGGCTTCGGCGATCATCCTCGTGCACAACCATCCCTCCGGCGATCCGACGCCGTCGCGCGCCGATATCGAGATGACCAAGGAGATCATGGCGGCCGCCGAGCCGCTCGACATCGACGTCCATGATCATCTCATCGTGGGGCGCGACGGCCATGTCAGCCTGCGTTCGTCGGGGCTGGTTTGATCATGAAGCCAGATGCTTCGCAAGATCGAGCGGCCACGTAGCTCAGGAGCGAAGGCTTGGCCGTCGAAAGCCTTGCCGCAGCCCTGGCAGGTGCTGTACAAAGACCGGGCTTGGGCCTGTTGCGCTCGGGCGGCGGTGCCGGAAATTTCGGTATCCCTCAACATCTTAGGGCGACGTGGCGGAGTGGTTACGCAGCGGCCTGCAAAGCCGTCCACCCCGGTTCGATTCCGGGCGTCGCCTCCAGCCAAGCTGTCCGATCGACGCACATTCCTTTCAGAGGCCCCTGCCCTCGCGGCCAAGCACTGTTCAAAAGGCTGCGGCCGGAGTCGCCTCCAGCCGCAATGAGCGTCGTTCCAGTTCGCAGGTGAACTCTACTGAGCCAGCGCCGCCTTCGGCTGCTTCTTCACCGAAAGCAGCAGGTTCGACTCATTCGGCCGCCAGCGATAGCCGACGCCGAAGCTGATCGACTCGCGGTCCGGCTGGCGGAACAGCCTGGCAAGCCTCGACTGATAATTGCCGCGGAAAATCGGGATCGGCCCCCGATAACGCCCAAAGGGCTTCAGGTCCCAGTCGGCCTCCTTGAAATAGGAAACCGGAATGCCGGAATCGTCCTGAAGCACCGCCGCGCTGTTCTGCAAAATAAAGTCGCGGACGGTCGAGAAGCTCCCGGAATGCAGCAGATAGGAGGCGCTCTTGATGAAAGCGTCGCCAGGCGCGAGCTTCTCGCAGAATTTCAGGAAACCGGCTTTTTTCACCCCGCCATTCGAGAGATCGGTCCGGAAATAGTAGAGCGTCTGCTTGCGGCCGTCGCTGGCGGCGAACTCGATCTTCACTCCCTTGGTCACTATTCTGGCGCTGGCGTCGGTCGCCGGCTTGATATTGCCGTCGGCGTCCAGCTCGACATAGCTGACATTGTTAATCGTCTTGCCGGAGCGGGCGAGGAAAACGTAGATCACCGGCAGAGTGCCGTTCACCTTTCCAGTGCGAAGCTGCCTCTCCATATTTCGGGTAATGAAGAAGCTGTAGTTCAGCACCGTGTTCAGCGAGACTTCCAAATTCCGGAACTCGTTCTGCAGGGTGCGCGACGACATCTCGCTCAGCTCAGGCACCTGTCCGATCGGCTCCAGGCCGCTCATGATGTAGGTCGCGGCTTTCGGAAAAAAGGCGCTGGCGTAAAGGAAATCCGGACCGCTGAACATGTAGAAGAGAGTCTGCTGAGGCGATGTCAGATGAGCCGCCTGCCAGTCGCCGATCTTCGAGAGCTGGCGCTTCTCGAGCTTCTCCCAGGCATTGTCAAAATAGCGCTCATGCCGCTTCCAGCCTGCCTCATCCGTGCGCTTCGCGAGCGGCGCGCCTTCCGTCGGGGGCATCCCCGCCAGGAACCGCGCTGCATCATTCGGCGTGCTGTCGGCCGCCGAGGCGCCGCTCGCCAGAAATCCGGTAATGAGCAGTGCCGGAAGGGCGGCACGGATCGACCTCAACGCTTTACTCATAGTCAACGGCTCCCTAGCGGCGCGACGAAGCGCCAATTTTTCTGTGCGGCGAAATAGATGACAAGACCGGCGAACATCGTCGCAAGACCGGCCAGCGACTGCAGCAGACGCTCGGCCATCAAATAGTACATCGTGAAGAGAGTGATCGCGAGAAAGACGAAGGGTGTCACGGGGTAGCCCCAGGTCTTGTAGGGGCGGGGCAGATCGGGGTGGGTGATGCGCAGGATGATGACGCCCAGCACGGTGAGGAAGGAACAGAATGTGAGGCTGAACTGGACGTAATCGAGGACCGCCTCGAAGCTCTGGCTGAAGAGGAGGATGTTGACGATGACGAGCTGGGTAACGATTGCGGTGGCCGGAACCCCGTTCGCCGTCCGGCGGGAGAAGACCCGGAGCAGCGGCAGATCCTCGCCCATGGTCATGGTGACGCGCGGTCCGATCCAGGTCATGGCGCTGATCGAGGAGACGAGTCCCAGGCAGATCAGCGCGCCCACCAGCCGGCCACCGTCCTCACCGAAAATATGGCGCCCGGCAACCAGCGCCACATCGATCTGGCCGGCCATCTGCGACATTGGCGTCGTATAGAGAAAGACGGCATTCAGCGCCACGTAGAGCGCGATTACTAATAGGAGAGAGGTGAAGATCGAGCGCGGCAGCGTCTTATGCGGCTCTCGCACCTCTCCCGCTATATAGGTCGCAGCGTTCCAGCCCGAATAAGAATACAGCACAAAGACGAGGCCGATGGCGAAGGGCGCGCTGCCGATATAGCCGAGATCCGCTGCGGCTGGCGCAAAGGAAATCGGCTGCGGCTTGCCGAGAACCAGCCCGGCGATGATCAATACGCCTATCAGGCCGAGCTTGATGAAGGTCGAGACGTTCTGGAACACGCTTCCCTGCCTGACGCCGCACAGATGCACAATCGAGGCGAACCAGACCACCGAGAGCCCCAGCGTCAGTGGCGGTGCGCCGGGCACCACGCCGGAGAAATAGCTGCCGAAGGCCATTGCCGCGAGTGCCACCGGCGCGGCGAAGCCCACGGTCGCCGAGATCCAGCCCGCGAGAAAGCCGACCGCCGGATGAAAGCTGCGCGATAGAAAATTATATTCGCCGCCAGAGCGCGGGAACATCGCCGCAAGCTCGGCATAGCAGAGTGCCCCGCAAAGCGCGGCGATGCCGCCGACGACCCAGAGCATGATCACGGAAAAGACGGAGGGGATCGAGGCGACCTGAAAGCCGAGGCTGGTGAAGACGCCGATGCCGATCATATCGGCGATGGCGAGGGTGACGGCTGTCATCCCGGACACGGAAGGGGTGTCGAGCTGGCGTTGATCTTGGCTGGCAGCGCCGCTCGGCTCAGTCATTTTCGCAATCAGACTCCGGAATACTACAGCCGTTGGTGTTAGCAGTCCGACGGTTTTCCCACAATTGCCGATCATGTCCGGTGTGTCAAAGTTGGCTTGGAAACGTTGCCGAACCGCAACGTGCCTGAGATGCAGGCTAGCCACCATTCCTACCGAACAAGAGCAAAAACAAAGTTAAGGTTCGAATTTTATTAATTGGATTAGCAGAAAATTTCGGCGAATCGGATTGAGCCGCCCTGGGGCAGGAAAGCCAGCGGGCTGGAGGGGCTTTGCCGCCGCCTCCGAGTGCCCATGATCTCGTCACGATTTTTTTTATAGACTGATGCCCAAGAGCAACGGCAATCCGGCGAAACCCTGGCCAAAATGCAGCTTTCTGGTGCTCATCGCAGCGAATGATTAAGACGGCACGGCAGATGACGGTAAAGGCTGTTCGCGCGGCATTCGGGGCTGCGGTGCTGCTTGCGCCGATTCTCCTGACGGCCTGCCGGGAGGAGCCGGCCGCGAAGCGAAGCGATCTGGAGATCGACAATCTCTACGGGCGCATGCAAACCATCCACACGGCTTACGCCTCGATCCAGCGCGGCGAGAAAAGCGACCGGCTGCCATTGGAGCACGTTGCGGCGCCCGCCCCGGGGGAGCCGCCGAAGCCCGTCGAGGCTACGGTGCAGACGGCCGCCCTGTTCTCCGCGCCGCCCTCGGTGATGGTGCCTCGCCGGCCCATGACCAGGCTGATCGCCTTCGACACCGCGCCCTTCCCCTATGACGGCACCATCGGCCGTACCGACCGGCCGTTCTACAATGTGGAGGAGAACGGTCGGCGCGGCCACCGCACGCCGTTCAACCGCGTCTATTGGGAGAACGAGACCTATAATGATCCGCGCGTGCTGCTGCATATTCCGCGCGGTTTCGACATTCGCAAGCCCGGCGTCATGGTGCTGTTTTTCCATGGTCACGGCGCCGAACTCGAGCGTGATGTGGTGCGGCGCCAACAGGTGCCGAAGCAGGTGTCCGAGTCCGGTGCGAACGCCGTGCTCGTCGCACCCCAGCTTGCAGTCGACGCCCGTGATTCCAGCATCGGCAAGCTCTGGGAGCCGGGCGGCGTCAGGCGCTTTCTCGACGAGGCTGCCGGCAAGCTCGCGCAGCTTTACGGCCATTCCGGCATGAAAACCGCTTTCGTCAAAATGCCGGTTGTGATCATCGCCTATAGCGGCGGCTATATTCCCGCAGCCTGGACGATTTCCACCGGCGGCCTCGGCAAACGCCTGAAAGGGGTCGTGCTGCTCGATGCGCTCTATGGCGAGACCGAGAAGTTCACCAGCTGGATCACCAACCGGCGGACAGGCTTTTTCGTGAGCGCCTATGCGAATTCGACCCGGGCACACAATCATGATTTCGAAAAGATGCTGACGCAGCTCAACATTCCGGTGCACGATCAGCTCGGATCGGCCCTCGGACATGGAAGCGTCGTGTTCATTTCGACCGATCCCGATACATTGCACCGCGACTTCGTCACCAAGGCGTGGGTTGATTACCCGATCAAGGATCTGCTCGAGCGCATGAATTTCGTCGAGCATGCCTCGCTCTAGGCTTCCGGCGGATCTCCGCGCCGAGCGCTATTACACAATGGCTCGCAGAGTACGCCTCGATGCGTGAATGACGGTTGAATTGCTCTCGGCGCGATCGCATTTTGAGTAGAACCGCCGATCCGTATTTGCTATACGCATCCAACAACGGGTTCGCCCGCTCTTCCCCGGTAGCTCAGTTGGTAGAGCAAGCGGCTGTTAACCGCTCGGTCGCTGGTTCGAGTCCGGCCCGGGGAGCCAATTAAATCAAAGACTTAGCCTTTCATCGAAAATTCTAGAGAGTGCTGGGGTTCCACTGGGGTTCCATTTAGGCCGCAGTGCCCCCTCGTTATTGCTTCCGCAGCTCGACCCCATGCAGCCCGACAAATTGAATGCCGGCCGCCTCAAAAGTCTGGCGGATCGCCTGATGATTGAGGCGCATAAGCTGCGTCTCTCCGACCTCGAAGCCGCGAATTGCGCCGGCTGAAACTCCCGAACGCTTTGAAAGCTCTTCGCGCGTCCAATTCAGCATGGCGCGCGCACCTCTGCATTGCATGGGGCTGGGGACCATGAGTTGTGAATAACTGACGGCCTTGCGGCTCTCAACGAGGCTTGATACTAGTGTCAAGGTTCTCAATTTTTAACAAGGTTGAGGGTCATGGTAGCCCAGAATATCGAAGCCAGCTTGCGACGCATAAACGGCTTGGCCGCTGCGATGCGCGCGCTCATTGACGCTGAGGAGGAGGAACCTGGCCCGCTCAGCCACCTGGCCAGCGAGTTGAAAGACGAGCTTCACCAGCTCGAAGACCAGCTCCAACGAGCTGAGGAACCGGCCGGCAATGACTGAGAAGGAAGCCGAGCACATCGACATGAAGCGGGCGGCCCTCGAATGCCGCGTCTTTGTCGAGGCGATCGTGATCAGCCTGCGAGGGTTGCTCGGGCTCGCTGAGGCCGCGCCGATCGTCGACAAGCTCAAGGGAGTGCTCGGCATGGTGGAAACCGCCCTCGCCTCCGCGCGTGAGCTAGTGCACTGACTCATTCAGATGGTGCAGGCAGGCGCTTGAGTTTGCCGAAAATTTCTTTGGCGGATTTCGTCCAGACAAAGGGCTTGGGGTGACCGTTGTGATCGCGGATGTAGCGGCGGATGGCATCTTCCAATTCGGCGACGGATTTGAAGACGCCGCGACGGATGCGCCTTCGGGTGATGACTGAGAAGAAGCCCTCGACGGCGTTGAGCCAGGATGCGGATGTGGGCGTGAAGTGGAAGACCCAGCGCGGATTGTCGGCCAGCCATTGCTTGACCTTGGGATGCTTGTGGGTGGCGTAATTGTCGAGGATGGCATGGATGACCTTTCCCGCCGGAACGGCGCGTTCCACCGCATTGAGGAACTTGATAAACTCCTGATGCCGGTGCTTTTGCATGCAACGCCCCAACACGGTGCCATCGAGAATATTGAGCGCGGCGAACAGGGTGGTGGTGCCATTCCGCTTATAATCGTGGGTCATGGTTGCGCATTTGCCGGGCTTCAGCGGAAGGCCGGGTTGCGTGCGATCGAGCGCCTGAATCTGGCTTTTCTCATCGATGGACAGCACCACGGCATGACAGGGCGGCTCCATGTACAGGCCGACGACATCCTCCACTTTCGCGGCAAAGGCGGGATCGTTGGACATCTTGAAGGTGCGTAAGCGGTGAGGTTGAAGGCGATGCCCATCCCAGATGCGTTGCACCGTCCGCAAGCTGACGCCGACAGCCTTGGCGACCGCCCGGCCGGTCCAATGCGTCGCGTTATGGGGTGGCTCGGAGCATGGCAGCGCCAGCACCCTGGCCACGGTCTCCAACTGAACAGGGGCTTTGCCCGGCTTGCGCGTCTTGTCCCGCAAGAGGCCATCCACCCCTTGCTCGGCATATCGCAACTGCCAGCGCCACACCGCCGGGCGACTGCCACCGATCTGCCTCGCCACCTCCAGAACGGGCAGCCTGTCTGCCGAAAGAAGAACGATCCGTGCCCGCTGGACGTGCTTCTGCGCGCTGTTGCGATCCTCAATAACCGCCGCCAAACGCGCGCGGTCCTCAGAGGCGATGATGATGCTGACGGTTTGTGCCATATCAGCAGAATCGCACGAACTAGGCCGCGTGTAAATCCTCTGTTTGCGTCAGTGCACTAGAGGCGATGATTGACGCTCGCCGCTAGCGGGGTAGACCGCGAATGCGTGGCCCGTCGCGGGGGATTGCGGCGGGTTTTTCGTAAAGCGACTTATCGATCACAGCCCTCGACGATCATACGCTTTTGGTCCCGTCGGCTAGAGCGCCGCGGTCGCCGGTTTGACCTATCGCCGTTCGAAGTCTTGACCAACGATAGATCGCATAAGTTCGTATATTTCCACGCGACTAAGGTTCTCTGAGGCAGATCGAATCAAATAATCAAAATTAAAAAGAAGAGCTGAATTCCGTCTTGGATTCAATAAAAGACAATCTGCCCATACTTCTTCATTTTTCTCGATAGATGCTGCATATTTTAACATCCAGTACATCAGAACCTGCCTAAAGTCACCCGACACGAAATTTCGGTCGGTGTGCTTCACCTCGATGAGGATAGAGCCAAGCGAAAAGTCTCCAATCCCCGACGAAATCCATCCGAGCCCCGGAATAACGGGATTCTTCTGCAAGTTTTGATCTGGATGCTGTTCACACACGCTCCGCAACATCTTAACGAGATTATGAGCGGCATGACTAGCAATCGCCAAATCTTGTTGCTCAAGCCGGTCTGGAACCTTAGCGTCATAGTGCTGCCTTTGGCGGGAAATTGCCACCGCTAGGCAATCATTCCAACTTGGCTCATCTATTCCATCCAAAATTTCCTCGGCGCGGGCGACTGATAGCTCAAACAGCATTGCCTTCTGGAGGCGACTTGCCTCGACCTGCTTATCCAACAATGGTTCGAGATTTGGAAACGAGAACATTTCCTTGTTCAAAGAAGCGACCAAGCCACCGCTCAATCTAGGGAAAAGTATATCCAGCACTCCCGGTATATCGCGGGCAACAGTCCGAGGGTCTCGAAATGGGAGCCTTCTAAGCGCCATTTTCTGTCCAGTCCTCATAGCAGGACGCAAATGTCTTGCCATTTCCGTGCTCAAAACCAAGCCGCCAGACCTGCGCGAGCGTTCGTCGCAGTTGGCGCCTCGCGTGAATCCCATCATCCCCGAAGTCTCCAGCAGCGAGCCATAACATTCTCTGCTCGTCGGGGCCGAGGTTCTGCCACTGATTTCTTAATCTCGTGAAACTTGCCCGGTCAACCCAAGAGCGCCAGCAATCAATGCAAGCTCGACGAACTGCTTGGGACGATGATGTATCATAGGTACGTCTCACAAATTGCCCCCGAATGTCAGTCCTTCGGAAACGTATAGTCCGCAAATAATGAAGCATATTGACCTCAGGCATCAGAAGATGTGACACCGCTCCCTGCACTGCGTCCAGCAATTCATCGATCTGATGAAAAATCACGCCAAAGCCGTCGTTGGCTCGAACAGAATAAACACCCCGCATTATTTTCGACCATGAGGCTCTAAAGGAGTTTAGGTTCTTGGGAGCGAGCAAAGTCTCGCAAAGTTGTTCTGCCACCTTTGGCTCCTGAAATTTAAGCGCCCTTCCGATCTGAGCTAAGATAAAATTATCGGGTTGCGATTTCTCCTTTTCGATATCCAACAAGAATTGAATATCAATTGTTTCAAAGGATTTTTTGAGCTGTTCATACTCGCTGTATGCTGCATCTGAATATTGATCAAAGTGAAGGTCGAGTTCCCACAAAGCCGTACTACTATCATCGCCAAGCCCAAGCTGCGCTTCAACATAATCCTTGTAGTGTTTAGCGCTTAGGATTGTCGTTTTAGTTCTATTAAGCGAGAGCCCATAGTCTGCGAGTGAGTGCGAAAGTGTGGAAAGGGCTCGATATGCATCCTGCTGCGAATTACAAATGAGAGTAAAGTCGTCAACATAGCGGTGCCATACGATGCCAGCGTCGGTTACAGAACTATCAATCGGCGACATCATCACTTCTGCTAGCCGCTCTTATTCAGCCGCTATTTGGATTTGCGCTGGCGGATGTGGCGCAAGGCGTTGAACTTGCGTAGGAAATGGGTGTCGAAGCCATCCTGCGCGCGTCGCGCCACGGAGCCACACCCGCCATGACCGACGATAGCCCGCTCAGCGTTTCCTATCCAGCCGTGTCGCGCAAGAAAGTCACAGCTGCCTTCGATGGCGGCCGGCTTTCCTCCGACAGCGGCGTCATGTTGCTCGGCATCGCCGAGCGGCGGCGCGGCCTCTCGAAAAGGCTCGCTGCCCTGATCGCCGACCACCGTGATCCTTCGCACATCACGCACACGGTCGAGGACATACTGAAAGGCCGCATGCTGGCGATCGCCTGTGGCTATCCCGACGGCAATGATTTCGACTGGCTACGCTCTGATCCCGCTTTCAAACTCGCCTGCGGGCGGCTACCCGATACCGGCAGCGATCTGTGCTCGCAGCCGACCATCTCGCGCTGGGAGAACGCGCCGACGCTGAGGGAGATCATCCGCCTGACCTATGCGCTGGTCGACATCTGGTGCTGGAGCTACAAGACGCCGCCGGCGTCGGTGGTTCTGGACATCGACGACACGCTCGATGTGGTTCACGGCCATCAGAAACTGTCGGAATGGAACGCCCATTACGACGAGCGCTGTTTTCTGCCGATCCACATCTATGACACGGCGACGGGGCGGCCGGTTGCCATGATCCTGCGCCCCGGCAAGACGCCGTCAGGCAAGGAAGTTCGCGCATTGCTACGCCGCCTGATCAAGCGCATTCGCCAGCATTGGCCCGATACGCGCATCACCATCCGCGGCGATAGCCACTACGGCCGGGAAGAAGTTATGAGCTGGTGCGAGGCAAACGGCGTCGACTATGTCTTTGGCTTTGCCGGCAATACCGTGCTCGACCGCCTGGTCGAAACAGAGGCCGACGATATAAGGACGCGCCGCGCCGAGGAGCAGCTTGCCGTCCTGCGCGGCTTTGCCGAAACGCGTTATGCGGCGAAATCGTGGGCCGGGGAGCGCCGTGTCGTGGCACGGATCGAGGCCAGCGCCAGCGATGAGGATGACATGCTTCGCCGCGGGCTCGACATCCGCTATGTCGTCACCTCGCTGACGAAAGGCAGCGCCGAGCACATTTATGCAACCCTCTACTGCGCCCGTGGCCAGGCGGAAAATCTGATCAAACAACACAAAGCGCAGCTTGCCTCCGACCGTACCAGTTGCCGCTCGCCGCTTGCCAATCAGATGCGCCTCATTCTGCACACCGCTGCTTACTGGCTGTTGCTCGATCTGCGCGATTGCGTGCCATCGTGGCATCCTTTGCGGCAAAGCGAGTTCGCCAGCATCCGCCTACGTCTGCTGAAAATCGCCGGCCGCGTCATCGAGACGGCGAGCCGCATCCGTGTCGCTCTCGCCTCGTGCTGCCCGCAGGCCGAGCTGTTCAGCCTCGTCGCGTTCAAGCTGCAATCGTCCGGGCCATGAAGCGCGGGGCATGATCGCCCCCTGAGCCCGCCCCATCCACTCCCCAACGCGTCGAAAGCGTACTCGACCCAAATAGCCTCGCGGCGGTGCTCCGTGCGGCATGCATCAGATCGCCCGCCAAAATAGACATCAAATCGAGAGCTCGGACGCATAAGAACGGCTAGCACGCGCGCGCATTGCCCACCGACAGGCAACCCAAAGGATCGACCAGCAGCCAATTTGCTCAAGATACGATCAATTTGCACCGCAACAGTGGACCCTCTTTTTGCAAGATCGTTAATAGTATTCTCCAGCCTATGATGGTATATATGCTCATAAAAGCTCGATATATCTGTTTGAACTACGACACATCGATCATTCTTCAGCAAATCTTCTTGTAAAGTAGCCTCCTTGTACGTCCTCCACGACTTCGATCTATCGAAGAATGTGGGCGCGTCACTGCCCAGCCGATAGGAATGAACGCGCCCACTTCGCAGCGGTTCATTCGCCTCGGCTATCGCCAACCCCAGTCCATTGAGATACAAATTCCAGAACGAATGTATTCGCGTTGTAATGCGAAAACCATGTGCCCCGGACGGGGTCAATAAACGCTCTGCGCCGACAGTTATTTCATTCATGAAAGCAGCAGCTTCTTTGACTGGCTTTGCGTCAACAGTCTTAAACAATTGGAAGCATATCTCGGATAGATCTTCCGCTTTATCTCGAACAAAGCGGGCATCCATGTCAAAGGGCAGCGTATCGTTCTCGCCATTTTGACCAATTTCTAACGCTGCCCTAGAAAAATGTTCTTTTGTTACTTCCAGCATAATGTCTTCCTAACTGCCCACCTGCCTGCGGTATATCAACAACGGCGCAGAGCCGGCATGACGACGGTTGGCAAATATCTGCTTCCTGTTACCTCGTAAGTCTCGAAGCGCCTCAGTGCTGGCGCCTCCTTGTCTTGATCTCGGACAAATGCCCGTATAAATTCCGTACTTGGATTCTTACAGCCGCACGCAGAAATCATCAATCATGACCAAATCTGAACGCTTTGAAATGCGTCTTTCCCCTCAGCTCTTGGAGATCCTTGATGAGCTCTGCAAGCGCGAGCCCGACGAGCCCACGCGCGCAGAAATGATCCGGCGCCTCATTGTCGAACGTTGGAAAAAAGAACGAAAATAATCAGTCTACTGTGTTTTTTTACTTGAAATATACGTAGTTATTACGTACATTTTTCTTATGGAGTGAGGCCCTGAGCGGCCCCGAGTAGACGGACGGTGGGAACGTCCGACGCGAAAAGCGGAAGCCAGAACCGACGAAGCGGCAAAGGCGGATAACGAAGGGAAGCAAAAGAAAACGGACTTCCGATCTCCCGGACAAGCTCGAAGCGGGCCGAGTGCGAAGCTATGCACGAGGCAGCGCCGGGCTTCTTTCCGTCGCGAGCTGTGCGGCTCGCCCGATGACGACCCGGGCCTTTGCGACGAGCTTGGCCTCAGCGAGAAGGTCAAAGGGCGCCCACGCGGCAGGCCGTTCAAGCCGGGCAATCCCTACCGCTTCGGAGATCGGCTACGCGCTGTATCGGTTGCTGGGTCGCAAATGGCTCGGGCGGCGGCCTGACGCGCCTTAGCCGTTCTTATGCGTCCGAGCAGGCTATCTTCTTTCCGTTCTTGCTGGGCGAGGTGATCCGTCCTGTGCGGACACGTCCGGCAGGCTGATCGGCTCGAGTACGCTGTCGACGCGCTGAAGGTGGATGGTCCGGGCTCCTGGGGCGGTCATGCCCCACCATTCATGGCCCGGACGATTGCAGCCGGAAGGCAACGAGGCTGAACAGCTCGGCCTCCGGGCAGCACGAGGCGAGTGCCACACGGATGCGGCTCGCGGTCTCGACGAAACGTCCGGCGATTTTCAGCAGGCGCAGGCGAATGCTGGCGAACTCGCTTTGCCGCAAAGGATGCCAGGACGGCACGCAATCGCGCACATCGAGCATCAGCCAATAGGCGGCGGTGTGCAGAATGAGCCGCATCTGATTAGCAAGCGGCGATCGGCAGCTGGTGCGATCGGATGCGAGTTGCGCTTTATGTTGCTTGATCAGATTCTCTGCCTGTCCCCTCTCGCAGTAGAGGGTCGCATAGATGTGCTCGGCGTTGCCTTTCGCCAGCGAGGTGACGGCATAGCGGATGTCGAGCCCGCGGCGGAGCATGTCGTCCTCATGACTGGCGCTCGCCTCGATACGTGCCACAACACGGCGCTCCCTGGCCCAGGATTTTGCCGCATAGCGCGTTTCGGCGAAGCCGCGCAGAACGGCAAGTTGCTCCTCGGCGCGGCGCGTCCGGATATCATCGGCCTCCGGTTCGACCAAGCGGTCGAGCACGGTATTGCCAGCAAAGCCGAAGACATAGTCGATGCCATTGGCCTCACACCAGCTCATAACTTCTTCTCGGCCGTAGTGACTATCGCCACGAATGGTGATGCGCGTATCGGACCAATGCCGGCGAATGCGATTGATCAGACGGCGCAGTAATCCACGGACTTCCTTGCCTGAGGGCGTCTTGCCCGGACGCAGGATCATGGTGACCGGGCGGCCCGTCGCTGTCTCATAGATGTGGATCGGCAGAAAGCAGCGCTCGTCGTAATGGGCGTTCCATTCCGACAGTTTCTGATGACCGTGCACCACGTCGAGCGTGTCATCGATGTCCAGCACCACCGATGCCGGCGGCATCTTGTAGCTCCGGCACCAGATGTCGACGAGCGCATAGGTCAGGCGGATGATCTCCTTCAGCGTCGGCGCGTTCTCCCAGCGCGAGATGGTCGGCTGCGAGCATAGATCATTGCCCGTGTCGGGCAGCCGCCCGCAGGCAAGCTTGAAGGCGGCATCGCAGCGCAGCCAGTCGAAGTCATTGCCATCCGCGTAGCCGCAGGCGATCGCCAACATGCGCCCTTTCAGTATGTCCTCAACTGTGTGCGTAATATGCGCCCGATCGCGCCGGTCGGCGATCAAAGCAGCGAGAGTTTGGGAGAGAGCCCGCCGACGCTCGGCAAGCGCGAGCAGCATGACGCCGCTGTCGGAGGAGAGACGACCGCCATCGAAGGCAGCTGTGACTTTCTTGCGCGACACGGCTGGATAGGGAACGGTGAGCGGGCTATCGTCGGTCATGGCGGGTGTGGCTCTGCGCTGCGGCGCGCATAGGATGGCTGCGACACCCATTTCCTACGCAAGTTCAATGCCTTGCGCCACATTCGCCAGCGCAATTTCTAACTGCGGCTGAATAAGATCGGTTAGCTTTTTACGTCGGCGATGTTGACGTTCCGCGGCAGTCATGGGCTTTTCCGACGGCGGGCCATCAATTCGCCTCTCCGCCAGGCTGACAGGGGAAGGCACGCATCAGTGCTTCCAAGGCCACCCACGCAAAATCAAGATGCTGCTTTTCCGGATGAGCATTGGCATAGGCGGCGAATATGCGGACGAACTGCATCGGCGTGGCTTGGAGAGGCGAGCATACGCCCAACATCCGCTCGCCGTTCCCGGCGTCTTTCAGTCTCGCCAGCGCCTCCATCGTATTGGCTGCACCCCAACACATGCCGTCAGGGAAATCCAACCTCACCGAAAAACCGCCGCTCTGCAGCGGCTGCGCGTCCAGCACGCCCTTGCAATTGTCCAACATCTCCCCGGCAGAGACCGCCAAGGCCGGCCGTCGTGAAAGAAGGGCGACGCTGATGACCGCAACGCCGATTACATGCCTCACACTCATGCTGCATAAGCCGGCGTTGCCGGCCCCTCCTGCTAATGTGACCAGTAATACCAGGCATGATCAAACGAGAGCGAGCCCTTCCGCTTGCCGTCATCCTCGGCAAACCACACGATCCGCCTCATGAGAACGATCTTGTGGGCGAACCATATTCGGCGGGCTGAAAATTCAGCCCGCGAAAATCTGCTCCCCGCGCGCATGGGCGAACCGCGTTTGAAAGGAAAGACTATAGCGGAATTAGCATCTGCTCCCCGCGCGCATGGGCGAACCGACCGCCTCGGCGTGCGGGTGCTTCGTGACCCGATCTGCTCCCCGCGCGCATGGGCGAACCGAGAATCAACAGCCCGTCTCCAACTGCGGCGGGATCTGCTCCCCGCGCGCATGGGCGAACCGAAGGCGATCGGACCGGCGAGGATGAGAGCCCAATCTGCTCCCCGCGCGCGTGGGCGAACCGGCATTTTTTCAAACATATTTTTCTGATGGCGCATCTGCTCCCCGCGCGCGTGGGCGAACCGTTCTTGCTTGGCATTGGGTCGGCCAAACCCTGATCTGCTCCCCGCGCGCGTGGGCGAACCGCATGATTTCTCCTAGTTGCCGCTCGTTGCCTCATCTGCTCCCCGCGCGCGTGGGCGAACCAGACGGATATGGATTGGCAGATGCGTGCGTTGCATCTGCTCCCCGCGCGCGTGGGCGAACCGGAAATGGGCCTGCTCGACCCCTTCTATCATCGATCTGCTCCCCGCGCGCGTGGGCGAACCATCGCATAACCGTAAGTGCATTCGACGAGTTTCATCTGCTCCCCGCGCGCGTGGGCGAACCGCGCTTTTTGGCGAAAAAATCTGCGGAAAAGGTATCTGCTCCCCGCGCGCGTGGGCGAACCGCGTGAGGCGCATGTAGGTGTCGTCGAGGATGGATCTGCTCCCCGCGCGCGTGGGCGAACCGCCTCGCGAATGTCAGCGGCCCATTTCCTGAAAATCTGCTCCCCGCGCGCGTGGGCGAACCGCCGGTCGATCTGAGCATGAACAATCAGATCGGATCTGCTCCCCGCGCGCGTGGGCGAACCGCCGTTCGGCGTCTAATTCTATTAATTAAAGTAATCTGCTCCCCGCGCGCGTGGGCGAACCGCTTGAGAACGTCTTTCGCTTCGATCGTATAGAATCTGCTCCCCGCGCGCGTGGGCGAACCGTGCCTCAACGCGTTCCCGCTGCAGATCGAATTATCTGCTCCCCGCGCGCGTGGGCGAACCGCCAATGCAGCGATCGTGTTAGGCGTCGTGCTGATCTGCTCCCCGCGCGCGTGGGCGAACCGTCTCGCCGATCATCTCGACGATATCCGTGCTCATCTGCTCCCCGCGCGCGTGGGCGAACCTCAGTAAGGGAACCGTACATCTTCGGAGGCGTCATCTGCTCCCCGCGCGCGTGGGCGAACCTCTCCCCGTCAACCTCATGATCCCCCAAAAAGAACCCCGCCGGAGCGGGGCTGAAAGGGGTATACTTTTCTTGAGTGCCGGCGGACCACGGGGCAAACGAGGGGGGAAGAAGGTCCGCCGGCAGTAGCTTGAGCAACACCCGGAGCCCTGGCCGGTTCCGGGCTTTCGGTTTGGCTGATCTAGACGTTTCGAGTGACCTGGACGCCGACGATACCATCACCTTTCTTTCGCTTCGGCGTCGGCATATCCAAGAATCGACCTTCGACTTGCTCGGCCATCGTGAAAACCTTCCCGCTGAGATAGTCCGCGGTCTCCAGGGCTTCGGTGACGACATCGAGATCGGCTGCGCCCTTGCCGCGAATGCTATGCAGCACGTACCGGAAAGCATCGGCTGCGAGGCAAAGCTCGTGCGCCTGGCATTCCAGCCATGTAATCTCGGCCTTGAGCTGGTCGAATTCAGACTGCTCTTTAGGCTGTTCATGTAGATCCCCGGTTTCAGACATTGGCGCCCCCATTTGCGGATTCCGCAGACGCGCTCGTAGCAGCGGGCTTGCCGACGCGATGACAGCTATTCTAGCAATCAACGAGTTCCTCCTGGATCTCATCCGTGAGATGGGCGGAGGCGGTGAACATGTCTCTCAGCGTGCCGCAGTCGGCGTTAGATTGTGCGATATCCTCGCCGTGATTAAGCACGCTGCTCAGAGCCGTCAGCTTCTTCCCCAACGGAAAGTAGTACTATCGGCCACTTGGGTGGCATCGGTCATTGCAGTCATTTCCTCGTCCCTCCTATGCGTTGAAAGAAGGCGGCCGGAGCCACCAGGGAGGCTAATTGTTGCGTTGAGCCTCCATCAGCGCGGCGTAGATTTTCTTCAGCAAGCGCTTCAAGGCCGTGACGTCCTTGTGCTCGGCCTCGAGGCGCCCGATCGCGGCATTGAGCCCGCGGAACTCCGCAGCAAGTGCGCGGGCAATGCCCTCCCGCATGACGTCAGGGTTCTGGTCAGCCATTGCCGCTGCTCTCGACGGGATGCGCCTTGAGCAGCTCGCCGAAGGCTTCCAGAGCCTCGGATGCCTGATCGACAAGCTTCCGGAGGAAACCGATCTGCTCGACGATCGGCTTGGCCTCAGGCAGCCCGCCGAGGTTCTCCAGACCGGCGCCGACACTGTCGAGGATAATGCCGACCTCGAAGACAAGTCGGCGGGCATCGATGCGTAAGTAATTGCTCCCGCCCGAAGGCGGGGTATTGTCGTCCGTAGCCATGATTCACTCCTCAGAAGTGAGTTGTGGTTAGGCCCTTGTCGGTGGTGCAAACACCGGCAGGGGCCGCTTGCTTAGTAACGACACTGACGTTACCATCTGAAGCCCATAAACGTCAATACAATGTCGTTACATGAACCCAAGACAGAAGATCGCGACGCTTAATCTCCGGCTTGATCCTGACTTGAAGGAACGAGCCATGATTGCAGCTGCAGACGACCAGCGATCGCTCACCTCCCTGATCGAAAAGCTCCTCACCGATTATTTAAGAGCTAACGGCTATCTGCCGGACTCTTCGAACAAAGATCGGCGGAAATGACGGATTACCGAATTGTGGAATTCACAAGCGGCGATTAGCCAGGTGTGCGCTTGACGCGAAAATCAGAATGAGCGTCAAACTCCCGTAAAGGCGCATTATCACGAGTAAATATGGAAAGTGGTTACGGTGTCTTTAGTGGCTGCCCGCGCCGTGGAAGGCGATAAGGGGCGGCTGCTCGTAAGGGTGATTGCCTAGTGCTCGGAACCAAACGCCTGCCGAGGCGTTCGCCCCTGACCACACCGTAAAGTTGCGTCCGACACGGGCTGAATATGGAACTCGACGTCGTAAAGGCTATAAGCCTTACAGGCCTCATGCTCAGCACGCTCGTGATTCTGGCGATCATCCTGCACGTGATTTGGACCGGCAGCCATTTCTCCGGCTTCGTGTCCTGATCAACCGTCATACAAACGACACGTGCTCGATGTATTTGCATTCGGGTGCAACCCACGATAGCGGCAAACACGATTGAGAAAGCTTGCCTTCTCATCGTTCTTCATACGAGCCTCCATGTCTGAGCGCTACCAAACCACCTGTTCGCCCGGCGATCCTCCTTTCAGATTGATCTTCCCTGTGGGTAGCTGAGAGCACCTGCCTTATGAGGTCCGGCTGCTGCATCCCTGGTATGGAGAGGACTTCTGCGACCGCGGCAACCTTACCGCTGCTCAGCGCTTTGAGATAGCCACGCGCGGCTATGCGATCGTGCAGACGGAGATCCCGGCAGGCTCCAGACCGGCATAGGTATCAGCTGCGCCGATCAGCGCCATCTCCTCTGTGCCCGCGGACATCAGGGCCACGCATACGCTATCGCGTCGTCGAGGAAGACGGCGAGCTGTTCGTGAGGGTGTGGATAAGCACCACTTATCAACTCTTGACGTATCGCAAGGTGATACCATTTCCTTGCGGAACGTATCTCGCTGTGATACCAATGCTCACACAAGACGGTGGGCCGATGATCACAAGCTTCAAGGATCCGCATGCGGAGGCAATCTTTAACGGCCGAAGTCCCGGCAAAGGCTTCTCGCCCAATCTCATCAGGCCAGCACGACGCAAGCTGATCATGCTGCATGCGGCCCAAACGCTCGACGATCTGAGAAGCCCGCCGAGCAATTGCCTGGAAAAGCTGACGAAGAAAGGGAAGGAAGATCGCCGGGGACAGTACTCGATTAGGATCAATGACCAGTTCCGCGTCTGCTTCGAGTGGACGGGGACCGATGCGGAAAATGTAGAGATTACCGACTATCATCGAGGATGATGACCATGACCAATGATCCTCTTGCGCCCATTCATCCCGGCGAAATTCTGCGCGAGGAATTTCTCGCGCCGCTAACATTGACGCCGTATGCATTGGCGAAGGCTTGCCATGTGCCCCGAACTCGTTTCGAGCGCCTTGTGAGCGAGCGGGCACCGGTGACGCCAGACACTGCGTTGCGGCTTGGCCGCTATTTCGGCACGTCCCCTGAATTCTGGCTGGCCATCCAGTCACGCTATGACATCGAAACGACGCGGCGCTCAACCGGCGAAGAGATTGAGGCAATTCAGCCGCGCGAGACCGTTTAGAGGGAAGCCAAGCTGATCGGCTACGCAAGAGTACCGATCAAGGGGCAAGACCGCGTGTTGCCGCTCGACGCGCTTAAGGCCGTCGGCTATGAAAAAATCTTCGAGGAGACGGTGAGCGGCGCAAGGGCACGTTACTCAAATGAGCAAAGCCGGAAATATCGGCGTGCGATCGCCAACGGCACCCGAAAAAAGGCTGGACTGGCTGATGCGGCCCATCATGTGGGCGTACAATGTGAGCGTCTGCTCCGCAGCATTATTTGTTGTGATTTGGACAGGTCCAGTCAGCAGCGATTGGATCATTAAGCCCATCGCGATTGCCGCAATAGCCGCCCTAGCCATCGTCGCTGTTTTGGCATTATGGGCTGTAAAACGCGTCTCGACCATGGCGCGGGAAAATCAATGGCATGGAGTTCGTCTAGTGCACTGACGCAAACAGAGGATTCGCACGCGGCCTAGTTCGTGCGATTCTGCTGATATGGCACAAACCGTCAGCATCATCATCGCCTCTGAGGACCGCGCGCGTTTGGCGGCGGTTATTGAGGATCGCAACAGCGCGCAGAAGCACGTTCAGCGGGCACGGATCGTTCTTCTTTCGGCAGACAGGCTGCCCGTTCTGGAGGTGGCGAGGCAGATCGGTGGCAGTCGCCCGGCGGTGTGGCGCTGGCAGTTGCGATATGCCGAGCAAGGGGTGGATGGCCTCTTGCGGGACAAGACGCGCAAGCCGGGCAAAGCCCCTGTTCAGTTGGAGACCGTGGCCAGGGTGCTGGCGCTGCCATGCTCCGAGCCACCCCATAACGCGACGCATTGGACCGGCCGGGCGGTCGCCAAGGCTGTCGGCGTCAGCTTGCGGACGGTGCAACGCATCTGGGATGGGCATCGCCTTCAACCTCACCGCTTACGTACCTTCAAGATGTCCAACGATCCCGCCTTTGCCGCGAAAGTGGAGGATGTCGTCGGCCTGTACATGGAGCCGCCCTGTCATGCCGTGGTGCTGTCCATCGATGAGAAAAGCCAAATTCAGGCGCTCGATCGCACGCAACCCGGCCTTCCGCTGAAGCCCGGCAAATGCGCAACCATGACCCACGATTATAAGCGGAATGGCACCACCACCCTGTTCGCCGCGCTCAATATTCTCGATGGCACCGTGTTGGGGCGTTGCATGCAAAAGCACCGGCATCAGGAGTTTATCAAGTTCCTCAATGCGGTGGAGTGCGCCGTTCCGGCGGGAAAGGTCATCCATGCCATCCTCGACAATTACGCCACCCACAAGCATCCCAAGGTCAAGCAATGGCTGGCCGACAATCCGCGCTGGGTCTTCCACTTCACGCCCACATCCGCATCCTGGCTCAACGCCGTCGAGGGCTTCTTCTCAGTCATCACCCGAAGGCGCATCCGTCGCGGCGTCTTCAAATCCGTCGCCGAATTGGAAGATGCCATCCGCCGCTACATCCGCGATCACAACGGTCACCCCAAGCCCTTTGTCCGGACGAAATCCGCCAAAGAAATTTTCGGCAAACTCAAGCGCCTGCCTGCACCATCTGATTGAGTCAGTGCACTAGGGTCATAATCCTATCCGTGAAAAGGGCCGAAATGATGAGCGGCGCTTATGAATGGCTTAGAAAGACGCCGGGCATAGATGTAGTCGCAGCGCATCTCGCAATTCTGGCGATTTTTGCAATGGTTATCTGGCTCAAATGACTGCCGAAATCGAGCTTATTGAATTCGGATTCTGTCATCATCTAGGATGATTTCCCATGGCTATGATCACGGCGACGGCCTCGCATCAAGAAAAGAAAAATTGGTTGATTTGGCCACTGGAATGGGCCTTGAATGTCGTACTATATAGTGCCGTATTGCTGGCTGGGATATGGTTGGATCCGACAGCGAGGCATTGGGCACTCGGTTTTACTGCGGTTGTCGCATTGATTTCTCTTACGACCGTCTCGGGTTTGCTGATATGGGGTCTGGCAAGATTATCCAATGTGGCCAAAGGATACGACCAATGATTGCCATCATCATCGGCATCATTATTGCCTATTTCGTCATTGAGACCATCAAGTTCTTCCTGGCTCAAAGCGCCATCCGACAAGATGAGCGCGAGCGCGCGGCCTATTACGATATGCTCCATCCGCCCAGATTTATGACGCCGGAGGAGATAAACGCGAGATGGGCGCCTCTTTGTGCAATCCTCGAAGCCGATCCAGGTTTTGCGGACGAAGTCAATATTGACGCGACGAGAGATAATCCCGGATATCTTGCGCCTGATTGCCGACGACTGCCCCGATTGCCGGTCGGTTCATGGCGCGAAGCTGGCGCACTTGCGTCACCAGCTGATTGCGCGCCACCGTACCTTGTGAGGCTTGCTCTAACCGGTTGA
Source organism: uncultured Alphaproteobacteria bacterium (assembly GCA_963798805.1). Lineage (GTDB taxonomy): Bacteria > Pseudomonadota > Alphaproteobacteria > Rhizobiales > Rhodomicrobiaceae > CAVZCK01. Next base: position 221,698 of record CAWCVC010000002.1, on the reverse strand, counting down.
GGATCTGCAGGAGCTGCGCCGGATCGGTTTCGGTGAGAATGCGCATGGTTGCCGCCGCGCCCCGCTGGCCGAGCTGCGTCGTCAGCCGGGTCGAGAGATTGCTGAGAAGCTGAACTCCAGCGTCCTGTTATAAAATCGGCACCGGCTTTGATCGGTTGCATCACACGATTCATGTCGGATTCGTATTCGGCTGTTTTCGCATCGGCTCGCTTCTTGCGCATCCACTCACGCTTGTACTGACGACGGTCTGCGATGCTGTCCACAGCGCTCTGAAGTGTGGACACCGTGGACACGCCTTTGTGGACAGTGTGGACAGGCGGAGTGTCCACAGGGATGCTTTTGTGGTAGCAGCAGTGTCCACATCGTCTTTGTGGACAGGGGCGGCAGCAGTCGATTTAGCGCTGTGGTGCCTCCATCGCAGGCTCTCGGCGTGCAGCCGCTCCAGCTCAGCGGTGACGATGCGGACCGCTTCATTGCGTGGCATATCCCGGCGCAGCTTTCGCGCCAGAAAGAGCGGATCGAGTTCGTTCTTGCGAGCTATCGCCGAATCTTGGTGACGGTCGAGCCGGTCAGGCGGCGGCTTTGGGCTGACGGTCGGCAGTGCCGATCACTTCCAGCCCGTCAGTAAACTTGGCACCAAGCACGAGTTTGGGCAACTGGTTGTGTCCGTCGAGTTGGCGCCAACTTTTCTGTGCGGCGGCGACGAGCTTGAATACCATCGCCAGCGCCGTCTTGTTGGAGAGACAGCCCTTCGATCTGATCGTGCGGTGGCGCACGGTGGCGAAGGTGCTCTCGATCGGGTTCGAGGTCCGCAGATGCTTCCAATGGTCGGCCGGAAAGTCATAGAAGGCGAGCAATGCTTGGCGATCCTTTGCTTAGGACATCTCGAACAATAACTGAATTGCGATCCGTGTACGTGCGACGGTGTGACTTAGCCTGCTGGGATTCCGGATCTGGGCGAACAAGGGTATGTCGGTTGCATGATCGACGAGGACGCCATTCAATATCGCTGGGACACGGTCGGCATCCGGCTCGACGAGCGGGGGCGGCGCCTGTTCGCAGCGGCCGAGGTGCGGACCGCCGGCTGGGGCGGTCTTGCGGTTGTCGCGCGGATCACCGGGCTCGCCCGCTCGACGATCAATCGCGGCGAGGACGATCTCGATGCGAAGCCGTTGGCGAAGGGGCAGGTTCGTCGCTGCGGTGGCGGACGCCGGGCCGTTGCCGAAACGGATCCAGAGCTTGTGCCCGAGCTCAAGCGCCTTGTCGAGCCTGCAACCCTCGGCGATCCTATACGGCCTCTGATCTGGGTGTCGAAGAGCATGGACAAGCTGGCCGAGACGTTGACGGCGATGGGGCACCCGATCAGCGCCGATACCGTGCGCAAGGAGCTGGTGAAGCTCGGCTTCTCGCGCCAGCACAATCGCAAGGCGGATGAAGGCGCAAGGCATCCCGACCGCAACGCACAGTTCGAGCACATCAACATGAAGGTCGTTGCGGCGCAGGCAGCCGGACAACCGGTCATCTCGGTCGATACGAAGAAGAAAGAGCTGGTCGGCAACTTCAAGAATGGTGGTTCCGACTATCGGCCCAAGGGCAACCCGCAGCGTGTGAACGTGCACGATTTCGTCGACAAGGAGCTCGGCAAAGCGGTGCCTTACGGCGTCTATGACGTGGCGGCCAATGCCGGATTCGTCAGTGTCGGGATCACCAGCGACACGGCCGAGTTCGCCGTCGAGGCGATCCGCAGCTGGCTCGGACGGATGGGACGTCAGCGATATCCAAAGGCGCAAGAGCTGACGATCACGGCGGACTGCGGCGGCTCGAACGGCGCGCGCGTGCGACTCTGGAAGGTCGAGTTGCAGAAGTTTGCCGACGAGACTGGGCTCGTGCTCCACGTCCACCACTATCCGCCGGGCACGTCCAAATGGAATAAGATCGAGCACCGCATGTTTTGCTACATCACGCAGAACTGGCGTGGCCGTCCGCTAACGGATCGTCTCGCAATCGTCGAGCTGATTGGCGCCACGACGACAAAGGCTGGACTGAAGGTCGAATGTGCGCTCGATACCCGCACCTATGAGAAGGGCATCAAGGTCAGTCACGCCGAAATGGAGCGGCTCGACATAACAGGCGATGATTTCCATCCCGAATGGAACTACACAATCAAACCAAGACAACCAGGGTTTTCGTAGCAGTTATTGTTCGGAGTGTCCTAAGCAAAGGGATGCCTTCTCGTATTTCAGCTCATAGCCGGCGATGAAGGCGTCGAAAGCGGCCTCGGCGTCGACCCTTGTTTCGGCCATCCAGATCTCCTGCAAAGATCGCTTGGCTTTCGGCTGCTGGCTTTTGGGCAGCTTGTTCAAGATGTTTGCGGTCTTGTCCACAGCAGCGCTGCTCCTGGGTTGTCGGCCATACCTCGCCGAGAGCCTTCCAGAACCCGAGCGCGCCATCGGCGACGGCAAGCTTGGGGGCGATCGTCAAGCCCCGGCTCTTCAGGTCGATCAACAGTTCACGCCAATCCTGCGCGCTCTCGCGGGCGCCGTCGGTGAAGCCGAGCAGTTCCTTTTTGCCCTCGGCTGTCGCGCCGATGATTACGAGGATGCACTGCTTTTCGTCTTCGAGCCTGGCCTGCAGATGGATGCCGTCCGCCCAGACATAAACGTAGCGCCTGGCTGACAGATCGCGCTTCTGCCAACGCGCGTGCTCATCGATCCAGACCTCCTTGAGACGCGCAATGGTGGAGGCTGAAAGCCCTGGTGCATCCTTGCCGAGCAGAGCGGCCAGTGCCTCTTCGAAGTCGCCGGTCGAGAGGCCCTTCAAGTAAAGAATTGGGATCAGCACCTCCAGGCTTCGGGAGCGGCGCGCGTAGGGCGGCAAGATCGAAGGCGTGAAGCGGATGCGGTCAGGGTCGGCGGCACCGCTGTTGCGATCGCGCACGCGAGGCTGACGCACGGCGACAGCACCAATGCCGGTCATGACCTCGCGTTCGGGCAGGTGGCCATGACGAACTGAAGTTGCCCCGGTTTCGTGGACATCCGAACATTTGCGTTTCAGGAGTTCACGATGCCAAAGACACAGCCGCCTTACCCGCCGGAATTCCGGCAACGAATGATCGAGCTGGTCCGATCCGGACGAACGCCGAATGAGCTTGCCAAGGAATTTGACCCATCGGCTCAGGCGATCCGCAATTGGGTTGCGCAGGCTGACCGCGACGAAGGTCGGCGCGAGGATGGCCTGACGACGGCCGAGCGCGAGGAGTTGAACCGGCTGCGCCGGGAGAACAAGCAGCTCAAGCTGGAGCGCGAAATCCTCTCAAAAGCCGCGGCCTGGTTTGCTCGGGAGACCGATGTGATCCCACCGAAGGGTTCCAATTCATGAGCGCGAACCGGGCCGTTTATCCGATCACTGCCATGAGCCGTCTGCTGGGTGTCTCCGCCAGCGGCTTTTACGCTTCGACCAAGCGTCCGCCATCCAGGCGTCGCCAGGCCGATGCGGCTCTGACCGCCAGGATCCGCACGGCGCATGCTGGCTCGCAGGGCACGTATGGCGTCCCGCGCATTCAGGCCGAACTCGCCGAACAGGGGATATGCGTTGGCCGCAAGCGCGTGGCCCGCTTGATGCGCGCAGCGGCGCTCGCCGGCGTCAGCCGTCGTCGCTTCGTGACGACGACTGTGAAGGGCGGCGGCCGTCAGGCGCCCGATCTGGTTGACCGCAACTTCACGGCAGACCGGCCTAACGTATTGTGGGGTGGCCGATATTACATATTGTCCGACCTGGTCGGGGTTCCTCTATCTCGCCGTCGTTCTCGATGCCTTCAGCCGACGGATCGTCGGCCAAGTGAGCGCTTGTCGCTCACGATAAACGTTCGCTCCGATGGCAGCCAGCTTGCACGCCAAGATCGTGTTGGATGCGCTCGATATGGCGCTATGGCGGCGGCGTCCGATCGGCGTGATCCACCACTCCGATCAAGGCTCTCAGTACACGTCTCTTGCTTTCGGCAAGCGCTGCCGGGAAGCGGGCGTCCGTCCATCGATGGGCTCAGTCGGCGATGCCTATGACAATGCGATGGCGGAAAGCTTCTTCGCCACCCTCGAATGTGAGTTGCTCGACCGGCGGCGGTTCAAGACCCACGCCGAGGCGCGCATCGCCATCTTCGAGTTCATCGAAGGCTTTTACAATCCGCGCCGGCGCCATTCCTCGCTCGGCTATCTCTCGCCGGCGGCGTTCGAGACAAGAGCTCTCGATCCCGGCGCACACGAGCCTGCCGTCGTGCTCGCGTCCGTCAAGGACGGCCTGGAAACGCCGGGCCAAGCCGCATCGTCGGCCTGCCGGCCATCCGTGACCGCCGCTTCTCCCGACAGCCGTCAGAATCTGCAGGCCGGGATGAAAAGATGATCCAGGCCGAACAAAAAGATGCGACCGAAAAGGAGGACAAAATGCCGTCAAACCGAATACGCTGATGCCAAGCCCTCAACTCTCTACGAAACCGGGGCAAGTCCACCCTTCTTGATCTGGCGCGCGGCATTGACGTGCTGGCTGAAGGCGAGGACTTTGACGAACGTCGCTACCGGCTTGCCGTCCTCTCCAATGCTGCCGTCGTGGGTCATCAGGTTGACGACGACGAACTCATTGCCGGCCTTCGACTGCCGGATTTCCGCCTCTCGCGTGGCACTGCCCCCGAGTGCAGCTTCGATGCCTCGGGTCATGCCATCTCCTCAAATTCCTGATTCTTCAGCTGTTCGATTGGGAACGGCTTCCAAGGGGCGAACACCGGCCCGATGTGCGCCGTCTCGGCAATACGGTGTCGAGCGCCCCAGCGCGTGCCCATGCGGATGTCCCAAGTCGTTTTTCCCTCGCGCCAGAAATGCGCTTTGCCTGACAGTTCGCGAGCTTCGAGCACGCGGCATGCCTCGCATTCTGGATCGGTCGAGCGGACGATGATCTTGCCGTCGTGAACGACTTCGTAGAACTCGCTTTTGCTACCATATTCGCCGGTCGGTCTCAGTGTCAGGTGTATGTCCATCGGTTCCCCGCTTCTAAAATGCCGCTATTTCCTCTCACCTATGCGCGTACAGCCGCGAAAGGCTCCCGCCGGTAGTTCGGGTACTGGCGGAACATCTTTCGCGGGAAAAATCGCTTACCTCATTGCGTTGCCTCTAGCTCTCGGATCGCCATTTTCTTCTCCTCGATCTCATCGAGCAGGCGAAGTCGCTCTGCCGATGCCCCAGCGTCACCGGCGGCAGCGTGGATTGCCGCGTGGGCGAGTTGTTCCTCAAGGTCGCTGAGGCGCTCGACCTCGGTCTTAAGTTTGAGGAGGGTGTCGATGGTCATCGTGTTTTCTTCCATCAAAACTGTCGGGGACACTGGGGACGCGGGGACAACATTGATTTATAATGACTTTTTGCGTCCCCACTTTCCGGTGTGTCGCGGGGACGCTGGGGACGAAGGTACTCGCTTCGGGGGACAAGGGGACAATCGGGGGATGGAAAAGCCAATGTTTTTCAATGAAGTCCCGATGTCCCCAGTGTCCCCACACATTTTGCATAGATCCGAGATCATTCTCCGTCCCCATCACCTAGCCGATCCAGCTCAAGGATGCAGACGCGCGTCGGATTCCCGCAGCCAGGTAATCGCACCTTGTGATTGGGACGGCCTTCCTGATCCGGATCTATGATCCGCCTCTCGATCATCGCTTTGGCGATGGCGCCAGCATCGTATGGCTTGCAAATCTCCTTCCAGCCATTCGGATAGATGTAGAAGATTCGCTGACCACTGATTGAATTGGTCAACCTGACAAAACCGAGCCGATCGCGAACTTGCCTCGTAACATCGTCCCATGGTTGAAATCGCGCAGAGCCGTCGCGTTCGATGGTTCGACGCACCTGTTCGATGCCGTCCTCGATTTCCTGATTGCCGGTGTGGCCGCGTGCGCTCAGCCACTCATCGAAAAGGCGGCCGGATCCCTCATACGCTTCCCCGGCTGCCCACGGCACGATGCCGAAGCTCTGCGCCATTTCTCCGGCCGCCGCAACGAGGGCAAAACGTTTCGCAACGCGTCTCGCCTGCCCAGAAGCACCGTCAGGACAATATCGCGCTAAGAAATCGTTCGTCAGCAGACGGATTTTCTCCCGCGCACGATCGATGTCGTAAACCAGCCTCTCGATGAACTTCCTACCGGCATGTCCGTAGTGCGTTTCGCCAGCTTCTTTCAGTGAGTCCGCCAGATCCGCGGCACGATTGAAGCCGTGAAGGATATCGAACACGCCGTAACCAGTACCCGCATCAGCAGCGAGATCGACTACACGCACGTTCTGACCAGCTGTGGCACGGCGCCCGTCCTCACTGAGCTTATCGCCGAGCGAGATCTCACCAGTGGATATGTAGGAGCTGCGCCACTCGGTCACCGGCCGGACATAGCCGGCGCGGTTCGCCCGCGCTTTACCAGCCCCGTTGGCCAGCATATACGCAACTCGGCCGGCATCAGGCGGATCAATTTCCGCCAGCTCGTCGAGCGGCAGCAGGGTGTCTGTATGAACGGCCGCCACGCTTTCCAGTGCATTGGCTGTTACGCGCCAGGAGCGGACGAAGCCGTTTAGTCCGCCCCCGCCCCAAACCGAGCCCGCGGCGCGAAGCATGGTTGTCTTGCCGACGCTGGAAGCGCCGCGCCAATGCCAGCCCCCACCCGGCATTTCGGCTAAGGACATCTCGAACAATAACTGAATCGCGATCCGTGTACGTGCGACCGTGTGACTCAGCCTGCTGGGATTCCAGATCTGGGCGAACAAGGGTATGTCGGTTGCATGATCGACGAGGACGCCATTCAATATCGCTGGGACACGGTCGGCAGCAGGCTCGATGAGCGAGGTCGGAGATTGTTCGCAGCAGCCGAGGTGCGGACCGCCGGCTGGGGTGGTCTTGCGATTGTCTCGCGGATCACTGGGCTCGCCCGCTCGACGATCAATCGCGGCGAGGACGATCTTGACGCGAGGCCGTTGGCGAAGGGGCAGGTTCGCCGCGGCGGTGGCGGGCGTCGGTCCGTTGCCGAAACGGATCCAGAGCTTGTGCCCGAGCTCAAGCGCCTTGTCGAGCCTGCAACCCTCGGCGATCCTATACGGCCTCTGATCTGGGTGTCGAAGAGCATGGACAAGCTGGCCGAGACGCTGACGGCGATGGGGCACCCGATCAGCGCCGATACCGTGCGCAAGGAGCTGGTGAAGCTCGGCTTCTCGCGCCAGCACAATCGCAAGGCGGATGAAGGCGCAAGGCATCCCGACCGCAACGCACAGTTCGAGCACATCAACATGAAGGTCGTCGCGGCGCAGGCAGCCGGACAACCGGTCATCTCGGTCGATACGAAGAAGAAAGAGCTGGTCGGCAACTTCAAGAATGGTGGCTCCGACTATCGGCCAAGGGCAACCCGCAGCGTGTGAACGTGCACGATTTCGTCGACAAGGAGCTCGGCAAAGCGGTGCCTTACGGCGTCTATGACGTGGCGGCCAATGCCGGATTCGTCAGTGTCGGGATCACCAGCGACACGGCCGAGTTCGCCGTCGAGGCGATCCGCAGCTGGCTCGGACGGATGGGACGTCAGCGATATCCAAAGGCGCAAGAGCTGACGATCACGGCGGACTGCGGCGGCTCGAACGGCGCGCGCGTGCGACTCTGGAAGGTCGAGTTGCAGAAGTTTGCCGACGAGACTGGGCTCGTGCTCCATGTCCACCACTATCCGCCGGGCACGTCCAAATGGAATAAGATCGAGCACCGCATGTTTTGCTACATCACGCAGAACTGGCGTGGCCGTCCGCTAACGGATCGTCTCGCAATCGTCGAGCTGATTGGCGCCACGACGACAAAGGCTGGACTGAAGGTCGAATGTGCGCTCGATACCCGCACCTATGAGAAGGGCATCAAGGTCAGTCACGCCGAAATGGAGCGGCTCGACGTAACAGGCGATGATTTCCATCCCGAATGGAACTACACAATCAAACCAAGACAACCAGGGTTTTCGTAGCAGTTATTGTTCGGAGTGTCCTAAGTGCAATAAAGGGCCTGATAAGGCGACTGAAAGGGAGAAGAGAAGGCGGGAGTTGCCACATGTCAGCGCGGCAACCTCTTTGCGCCATGCCTCATACAGACCGCCCTGTCGGAAATTGTGATTCACGACGAAGGGCGGTTGAAAGACGATTTCCTCGCCCTCATCATTGCCGATGATCTCGTCCGGCAGGACAAAGACGCGGTCATGCCATCCGATGCGCGGAACGCAACGCGCTCGGTTCTCAGGTTGAACAGAGCAAAGCAGACGCTTGAGAGCGGTCTTATCTTTCGGGACCGGAACGAAATGTAGCCCTCTGTGAACGAGTTCTCCGAGGACTGCATCCCCGTCACCCACGAGGGCTGAACGTGGGATGCTCGTACGGTGCCAGTGACCATCTGGTGTCTTCACTCTCACCAATAGACCCCATCCCGACTGATCTGCATCGCGCGTGGTAGCTTCGACCGTCAATGGCGAGCAAAGAAACCCCCATCTCTGATGAAGCTGTCCATCTTTATCTTCACGCTCGGCGACGAGGTGTTCAATCGATCCGTCCGATGCATATCGAAAGCCTTCAGGCAGCGACGGCCCGTTTGGCCGGTCTTCGTGCGCGTCCATCGTCTGTGTCGCTTCAGCGTCGTATGCGATGCGTAGCCGCTCTCTTCCGCCTTTACGCAGGATGTCATTGGCGTCGGTCATGCTGCGGCCTTCCATAGATTGGCGACGATGACATCCATTCCGCGCATTCGCAGAGCTGTGGCGAGCCCATGGGCACCGCGCTGGCCAGCTTCTTCGGATCGGCGAGGATGGTCACGTATTCCACATAGTCAGGAACGGCTGTGGCAAGCTTTGGCAGATGGCCGGCGCTGCCGGCCGCCCATGCCCCCAAACCGATTGCCTCATGGCCCGACAGAGCATCCTCGATGCCCTCAGCTACGAGAAGGCCGAGCTCGTCATTTGCCGGTGCGAGCGCGATCGGTGTGCCGTACACGGGACCGCGCATGATCTTCTGCCGCTCAATGTCAGCCTTGCCGCTGCCATCGGAGCGCAACAGTGTGATGTGCACGCCCTTGATCCGCTCACACGGCATATGCAACACGCCGGGCTCAGGTTCATCGGGCAAACCGAAGGCTGCAATCATCGCTAGATGGGGGTGTCGTGGCGGTTCAGCCGGCAGATATCGGATCGTCGCCGGCATAGGTTTGACGCTGATCCCGCGCGAGTCGAGGTATCGTTCAACGATCGTGTTGTCTGCGAGGAATGAGCGAGCCCAGAGCCACTGGGGCTTGTGTCCCATCGGGTGGTGTAAATTCGTGAGGTGTAGCGCGGGCTTCGCGTAGCTTGGCCATATAGCGAAGCGAAGCCCCGCGCGGGCGGCCAGACGAGGCGGTCACCGTGGTTCTCCGGCTAGGATTGAGTTGTTGATTCGATCCGAACCGACGAGGGCACCACGATGACCGACGACAGAATGGCGCTGAAGGCAGCGCTTGAAAAGGCCTCAGATGCCGAACTTCTCAGCCATATGCTCGGCTTCGTTGCCGAGAAGCTGATGTCGCTTGACGTCGACGCACTATGCAACGCGTCGCGCCACGAGCGGACTGGAGACCGGGCGAACTATCGCAACGGCTATCGCGAACGCAGTTGGGAGACGCGCGCCGGGACGGTCGATCTGAAAGTGCCCAAGTTGCGCAAAGGGAGTTATTTTCCTGAATTCCTGGAGCTCCTCTGATTTCGCTTGTCGAAATCAGGCAAGCATTTCGACACGGGCCGCAGAGAAAGCCATGACCGCCGTGATCCAGGAAGCTTATATCCAGGGCGTCTCCACACGCTCCGTAGACGAACTTGTTAAGGCGATGGGGTTGACTGGCATCTCCAAGAGCCAGGTGTCGCGACTATGCACGGAGATCGACGAGCGCGTTCAGGCGTTTCTGAACCGGCCGCTCGAAGGCGAATGGCCCTATCTCTGGATCGACGCGACCTATTTGAAGGTGCGGCGCGGCGGGCGCATCGTGTCGGTTGCAGTCATAGTCGCTGTGGCGGTCAACACCGACGGACGCAGGGAGGTTCTGGGCATCGATGTGATGCCATCGGAAGCGGAAAGCTTCTGGAGCGAGTTCCTCCGCTCTCTGGCTGATCGTGGCTTGCGCGGCGTCAAGCTGATCATCGCTGACGAGCATAAGGGCTTGAAGGCCGCGGCCGATAAGGTCCTTGGCGCGACCATCCAACGCTGCCGCGTCCATTTCATGCGAAATGCGCTCGCCTGCGTCGGAAAGAAGGACAAGCCGATCGTCACCGCCGCGCTGCGCACCGCGTTCGAAGCCGACAGCCAGATAGCTGCGAAAGAGAAATGGGGCAGTCTGATTAAAGCGTTCGAGCCCCGCTACACGAAACTCGCTGAACTCATGACCCGCGCCGAGGAAGATGTTCTCGCTTACAAGGCCTTCCCGCAAGCCCACTGGCAGCAGATCCATTCCACCAATCCGCTGGAACGGCTGAATAAGGAGATCAAGCGGCGGACATCCGTAATCGGAATATTTCCGAACGAGGCCGCTATCACGCGTCTCGTCGGCGCACTCATGCTCGAGCAGAACGACGAATGGGCGATCACACGGCGCTATATGAGCCTGGAAACCGTGCGAGAACTCTGCAATGATGCCCGCCTGGATGCGGCACAGATCGCATCCATCTGAACCGGCTCAATCCGGCCGGAGGCCCGAATTTACACCACCTCCTGGGGCACCGTCCCGATCGGCAAAAGCTGAGACGAGAATCATATCGCCGTTATTGGTGGCGTCACGTTGAGCCACGACCTGCAATGCGTACTAAGCTCAAAGGGATTGGCCGCTACATCGCCACCCCAAGGGTCGCCAAATATCGTTTATTCGTTTGGCTCCCCGAACAGGTAATCCCGGACTCGCGCCTCTTTGCATTTGCTAGACAAGACGACTTTTTCTTCGGCATCCTTTCGTCAAAACAACATCAGTGTTGGTCTCTTGCGACATGCTCATGGCACGGTGTTGGTAATGACCCCACTTACAATGCATCCACCTGTTTTGAAACTTTTCCCTTTCCGTTGGGCCTGACGCCAGACATAGCCCCGAACGACTACGTTCATAACCCTCGTGTCGTCGCAATTGCCGCAGCTGCGAAGCAGCTCAACGATTACCGCGAAGCATGGCTCAATCCTCCAGACTGGATAGTCTATGTGCCGAAGTGGCGTCCGGCTATCCTGATCGCATTTTACCGCGTGAAGACCTGACCGAAGAACAGCGCCAACAGCTCAAAAAACGCAAGCTGACTAATCTCTACAATGAGCGCCCTGCTTGGCTCGATAACGCCCACCGCGCGCTCGACGATGCCGTTGCCGACGCATATGGATGGCCGCGCGATCTCAGCGACGGTGAAATTTTGGACCGACTGTTCCACCTCAATCAAGAACGCGGTGCACGTCAATAAGGATTTTTTTGCGCACGCCCAGAGAGAAAGCGCGTCATCAACGTCGAGTTCGCGAAATGTCGCGTGACGCATCCATTCGCATAAGCGCTCTTATGAATCCCACCAGGTCGGCTTGTCCATGCCCCCGTGTGCGGCGTCAATGATGACCGCATAAATTATGAGGAATTCGGCGCTTCTTGAGCGGACAATTACGCGATGCCGATTTTTGCTTGATCGTATGTGAATATTGCACCGACGCACAAATGCCGATATCGGCCAATGGCGCTTGCACCCCGCATCTCAGAAAATGGCGCAAGGCCGGGGCCGCTTCAGTGATTTGTCAGCGGCCGGCAGCAGCTCGTGCTCAGCGACCGGAATGATCCGTAAGCCGACTCTCAATCGCACGCAATGCGCCGCCGCCATGTCAGGCCTGCGATCGCTCCAAATCCTCGAAGGAAATCAGCCGATGGCAGGTTTCGTCCCAGAGCGCCAACCGCACGCAACCCAAGCTCTGACGCAACGTCAACCGCCCGACAGCCCCAAGCTCGGGGTGGTCACGCAGCACTTGCGGCAAGCGATAGTAAGGGATTCGACTGCAGAGATGGTGCACATGGTGCACGCCGATATTAGCGGTGAACCAGCGGAGAATGCAGGGCAGTTCGTAATGTGAGCTGCCATGAAGGGCCGCCTCGTGCAAGGTCCAGCCGGAAGGCTCGGTCCAATAGGTTTCCTCGAACTGATGCTGGACGTAGAACAGCCACACTCCGATCGAAGCGGCGAGCAAGGTAATTGGTACGTGTACGAGCAGGAATGGCCCGACACCTGCGAACCACATTGTCCCCAGGATGACGAGCGCTATGCCGGCATTCGTGGCCATCGTGCTGAGCCAGGGTTGCCATCCCTTGCGCATCATCCCGACCGGGAGGCGATGCTGCAGGATGAACAGATAGGCGGGGCCGAGCCCGAAGAGGACGATCGGATGGCGATACAGCCGATAGCGGAGCCGGCCCCAACGCGACAGGCTGAGATATTCACGGACTGTCAGCGTGGCGATGTCGCCGACGCCGCGCCGCCCCAGATTGCCAGAACTGGCGTGGTGGATGGCGTGGCTATGACGCCAAAAACCGTAAGGCGTAAGCGTTAGCGTCCCGATCACACGTCCCACCCAGTCATTGGCAAGGCGGTGGCGGAAGAATGCACCGTGGCCGCAATCATGTTGAATCATGAAAAGACGGACGAGAAAGCCAGCAGCCGGCAGCGCGATGATCAGGCTGAGCCAGTAGCCGATGTGGAGAGCGACCCACATCAGGGCCCAGAGCAGGAGGAACGAGCCGACTGTGATGATGAGTTCGAAGACGCTGCGGGCGTGGTTCGGCCCGCGATAGCGATTGAGAATCTTTGTCCAATCACGAGCATTTACGCTCGGGGCAGAGACGTCGGCACTTTCCAAAATCAGCTCCATTCGGTCATATCGTGACGCGGCATGTCTTAGCCGCATCGGTTCGCATTCGCTAAAGTAACCCGGCTGCACGGTTGCCGCCAGCGTTTGAGCAGACCTCAGCCGCGCCGGGCGGAATGCATAGACCGGCAACCCGAAGATGCCGGTCCATCCCGGCATGAGAAGGGTATCGACGGGAGCGCGGCTATGTCTCTGATACGGCAGCGTCTTTAAATCTGTGAACACCGTTTTCGGCACGTCGGGGCAATCGATGTTATACGCAGCCATCAGCCAAGGTGCGCGCTCGTGTCGCCGGATGAATTAAAAGCAGGCACTGACCGGGAAAGCCTGTATGATGGGCCATCTAACAGCCAGCATCGCGCCCGTCCGGGTGATGCCGCAAGAAGAATGGCGTCCGATTCCCACGCGGCAGAGACAGCTTGGCATATGAACGTCCGGTGCGCTCGGTCAGAGCGGCGCGGTTCAGCGTCCGGCCGCTTGCGCCTGAACGATATGAAACGATCAAGCAGATCAACGCCGCCGTCGTCATAGAGCAGCGGTGTCGAGGTACCTCAACCTTGTCGCTTCGCGGCGCAACCAGACGCCTGCGGCCTGATGACGGCGCAACAAATCGAGGTGGGAATGATCGAACATGGTTATGTGGATGCAACCGTCGACGACATGGAGCGCGCCCTCGGTACGCTTGTTGACGAAATCGTCAAACTCAAAGATAGGCTGAGCCCTGCGTCCGCCAAAGCACTGGATCAAGCGCTGCACGCGCGCTCAGGCCCAGCCTTGACACGGTTCAAGGTTGCGGTGGACTTGATTGCGAATTCTCCAATTGACGGCGCTTTGCGCTTCTCGGTCAGACAAATCGGCGAAGGGCTATTCCGCTCCTTGCGGAGCCCGCAGAAAATGATGCATGTGGCAAGGCGTATATGCAGTCAGGACGAAGTACATTGGTCCCGACGCATGACGGTCATCGATGCGGCCTGGGAAGGCATTGGTTCGGACGCTGACGGCTATTGGGGATAGACGATTTGCGCCAGGCACTCGCAGCCGTTCCGATCGTTCGAAGGCCCGCTGTGGGATGGACCTCGAATCTCCTCGACTGATCCGCCAGCCTGATCGCAAGGTACCGTGAGAGCAGATTCTCTTGACGCCCAAATTGCTCGGAGCAATGGCGGCGGAACCGTGCTGCGCAGATTTAGATCCAATAATGGGATCGTCTCAGTTTTACTGCGACCGACGATCCAGAGGAATCGGAATGAAGCTCACCTTTCCAAATGCAAGCCGAAGCTATAACGCCATACAACACAGTATCCGCTTCGTGGGGCACTTCGCAATTTTCGAGATTACGTTTGACATCGAGCAGGCTGCTTTGATTCGCATGAGCCCAAGCGCGGCTTCGGACGAAGCTTCCCTCCTTGACGTCTTCGATGCCAATCGTCCGAAAATCGAAGCAGTCGCAAATACCGTCTATTGGCGGATTCGAAAGGATTATTGTCAGTTATCTGCGCGAGATTTCTAATCTCAATTTGAACAGGAGTCATGTCATGGCTAAAGAGCGCCGAAGCAATCGCGAGGCAAAAAAACCGAAACAGATCAAGCCTAAAGCTGCAGCATCCGCCTCGCCGATCGAGGCCGCCAAAAAGGCGGCCTGGGCACCCGCGAAACCGAAAAAGAAATAATGGGCGGGGCGCCCCATAGATCCAACAGGGGCCTCCCATAACGCCCAAGGTGCGACGCGCCAAGAGGAAACGCTCCCCATAACATTTAGGACCCACCCTCGGCCCCAAGAGCCTCCGACCGACGAGCCGGCCTCCGGGATCAGAACAGAAGTAACATTGAGCAGCGCCTCGACAAACGAACGTCAGCCGAAAATAGGTTCGCTGACGAAAGACAGTCAGCGCTCGTGGATGCCGTAAATAATTGCGCCCGCTACATGCAACAGCGATGCCGCCTATCGGCCAACCGGAGGGGCATCGAATGACAAAGGGTCGGCGCTTAACAAGGAACCTGCAACATGCGCATACCGATCACCGAATTAGGCTCGTTGCTGACTGTCATACTACTGAATTCGGTTCTCGGCGGCTCATCCGCGATTGCCGCACAGACCTCAACAACGGGAGTACCCGAAAATGCTCATGTGAGCCAATACGGAACCGGGTGGGAATGCGATACCGGGTACAGGAACCATGATGGCGTGTGCGAGGCGGTCATCGTGCCTGCCAACGCCTATGCCACAAGGTCTTCATATGGGCGCGGCTGGGAGTGCAGCTTCGGGCACCGCGAAGCCAATGGAGCATGCGTTGCCATCATTGTCCCCAAAAACGGTTACCTGACGGACGCTGGTTACGGCGCCGGCTGGAGGTGCAATCGCGGTTATCACGAGAGCAACGGCAAGTGCATTGCCATCATGGTGCCGGCAAATGCCTATTTTGCGGACGATTCATACGGCAGCTCTTGGAAGTGTGATCGCGGATACCAAGCCAAAGGCGACGCCTGCGCCGGCATCGCGGTGCCCGAGCACGGGTATCTCACGGATAGCTACTCAGCCATGGGCTGGAAATGCGACCGCGGATACCGTCCCCAGGGCAATGCTTGCATCGCCGTAAAAGTGCCGGAAAACGCTTACTTTTCCGAGGAGTCATATGGAAGCGGATGGAAGTGCAAGCGTGGATATCGAGCAGCCGCAACCGACTGCATCGCCATAAAGGTGCCAGAACACGCTCACCTCAATAATTTTGGCGACGATTGGGAATGCAATCGTCCGTACAACAGACATGGGGAGGGCTGCAAACTCTTGGACTGAAGAAACGGATAGCCGGATTGCCCTCAAATGCGGCCATACCCCGGATCCCGACGCAGCTCTAAGCCGTATTTGTTTCCACCGCCGGCGCCTCTTCGGTCCACACGCGGAAGACCGACAAGGTGTTCGGACCGAAGACATGGGTAAGCGGCACATCGGCGGCATCGCGGCCATAGGCAATAAGGACGCGCCCGATCCGTGGCGCGTTGTTGCGTGGATCGAATGTATGCCACTCCCCGCCAAGATAGACCTCCATCCAGGCGGCGAAATCCATCGGCTCATAAGGCGGCGGCAGCCCGATATCGCTGACATAGCCCGTGCAATAGCGGGCAGGAATATTGAGGCACCGGCAGAATGTGATCGCAAGATGGGCAAAATCCCGGCACACGCCGCGGCGCTCCGCATAGGCCTCGGCAGCTGTACGGGTCGCGCTCGCATGCGAATAGCCAAAACCGATATGATTATGGACGAAGTCGCAGATCGCCTGAACCCGCGGCCAGCCAAGCGGCGTATGCTTGAAAAGACGCCACGCCTCATCGGACAGGCGGTCGGTTTCGCAATAGCGGCTGGCAAGCAGGAATTGCAGCGTCTCCGCCGGCAAATGCTGGACCTGGTGCTGGAGCGCGTCCGGCTTTGCGGCTTCCGGACGTCCGGCATCGCGGATAATCGCATCGGTGCCCAATGTGAAACGGCCTGTGGGGGCGACCAGCCGGTTGCACCAATTGCCGAAGCTGTCACGATAGCCTTCGACAGGCACCGGGGGATAGGTCGTCAAATGATCCGGACGTTCGAGATCGGAGACGCGCGAGAAGTGGACGTTGAGCGTCGCGATCAGCGGCGTCACTTGTGGAAACTCGAAGGTCAACTCGCAACCCACTCTGATACGCATGACTGTGCCAGTCTTTGGACCGAGGATGACGGAACTCGGATCAAAACAGGTAGGGGTCACGGGCCGCGCAGCTTGTCATGCATTGCTCTTTCTCGGCAAAAGGCGCACGGCTCAATAAGTGCCGATGCGCGCCTCTGTCGAAAATCTGGACCGCTCTCCACCTTGGATAGACCCTCTCACGCTCCACCGTTTTTGGCGAGCCTGAATATTGTGCAGACGGTCAATGGGCTGCGCGCATGGACGTGTCGTAGCAACTTTGTTGTGCAAACGGAGGGAAGGCAGAGGGCCTAATGAAGGAGGACAGCCTCACGCCGCCCACCGGACACGGTGAGCCATTGTCCCGCAAATCGGCCTGTTGTCGGACCTGTGGGGCATGCTGCTCCTTCTCGCGCGAGTGGCCGCGCTTTACGCTTGAAACAGATGCCGAGATCGATCTCATTCCGCCGGAGTTCGTCGATGAGAGCTTGTCCGGCATGCGCTGCAATGGCGATCGGTGTTCCGCCCTCATCGGCAAGGTTGGATTTTCGACCTCCTGTGGCGTCTACAGCCTGCGGCCCGACGTCTGCCGGGCATGCGAACCCGGCGATGACGCCTGCAAGATGGCGCGGCGCCATTTCCGCATCGACGACAGCCTGCCTTCCGACGTGCTCAGTCCGGAGCTCCGCTAAGGCTAGTGCACTGACTCATTCAGATGGTGCAGGCAGGCGCTTGAGTTTGCCGAAAATTTCTTTGGCGGATTTCGTCCAGACAAAGGGCTTGGGGTGACCGTTGTGATCGCGGATGTAGCGGCGGATGGCATCTTCCAATTCGGCGACGGATTTGAAGACGCCGCGACGGATGCGCCTTCGGGTGATGACTGAGAAGAAGCCCTCGACGGCGTTGAGCCAGGATGCGGATGTGGGCGTGAAGTGGAAGACCCAGCGCGGATTGTCGGCCAGCCATTGCTTGACCTTGGGATGCTTGTGGGTGGCGTAATTGTCGAGGATGGCATGGATGACCTTTCCCGCCGGAACGGCGCGTTCCACCGCATTGAGGAACTTGATAAACTCCTGATGCCGGTGCTTTTGCATGCAACGCCCCAACACGGTGCCATCGAGAATATTGAGCGCGGCGAACAGGGTGGTGGTGCCATTCCGCTTATAATCGTGGGTCATGGTTGCGCATTTGCCGGGCTTCAGCGGAAGGCCGGGTTGCGTGCGATCGAGCGCCTGAATCTGGCTTTTCTCATCGATGGACAGCACCACGGCATGACAGGGCGGCTCCATGTACAGGCCGACGACATCCTCCACTTTCGCGGCAAAGGCGGGATCGTTGGACATCTTGAAGGTGCGTAAGCGGTGAGGTTGAAGGCGATGCCCATCCCAGATGCGTTGCACCGTCCGCAAGCTGACGCCGACAGCCTTGGCGACCGCCCGGCCGGTCCAATGCGTCGCGTTATGGGGTGGCTCGGAGCATGGCAGCGCCAGCACCCTGGCCACGGTCTCCAACTGAACAGGGGCTTTGCCCGGCTTGCGCGTCTTGTCCCGCAAGAGGCCATCCACCCCTTGCTCGGCATATCGCAACTGCCAGCGCCACACCGCCGGGCGACTGCCACCGATCTGCCTCGCCACCTCCAGAACGGGCAGCCTGTCTGCCGAAAGAAGAACGATCCGTGCCCGCTGGACGTGCTTCTGCGCGCTGTTGCGATCCTCAATAACCGCCGCCAAACGCGCGCGGTCCTCAGAGGCGATGATGATGCTGACGGTTTGTGCCATATCAGCAGAATCGCACGAACTAGGCCGCGTGTGAATCCTCTGTTTGCGTCAGTGCACTAGTGTCCCGTCTGCGAATTGCCGACCAGTTTGCCGCGAGTGCTTTCGGCAATTCGGAGACAAAGGGACACTAGCAAACTCAAAGTTTCTAAGCAGGTTTGTCCGGCCTGGCCAACAGATGCCGGTTGTGATTCTGTCTTTCCAATGATTCGCGGGGTAAGACATGGCTGGCAAATCGCCGGTGGCGGCGACGGACGAGCAGAAAACGGCGCTGAAAGCTTTAGCTGGCGGTGCGGATCGCGCCGAGGCGGATCGGGCGCGCGCTATTCTGCTAACGCTTGATGGCTGGACCAGCAGCCGGATCGCGCAGGCATTTGGGGTGCGCGAGGATACGGTTCGGCTTTGGCGCAGCGACTTCATGCGCGGCGGGATCGATGCGCTGAAGGCGAGCGTTGCTTCGGGACCAATGCCGTTGAAGGCGCAGGCCGCGCTGAGAGTCGCCGGACCACTTCTGTCGCAGCCGGTGGCGGACCGAACGAACTGGACGCTTGCCCGTCTTGCCGATGAGATTGCAGCCCGGGAAAACATCTCGATCTCTCGCTCGCAACTCTCCAAAGTGTTGCGCAAAAAAGGGGATTCCGTTTTCGGCGACCACGACACACACTGAAGGGCCGCCAGATCGCGAACGAGATTGATCGTGTCGGTCTGCGGCTCAAGCTGCGCAAAGCCCAGGCTGAGGCCGGCGATATCGTTCTCCTGTTCGCCGACGAAAGCGAGGCGCTGACGCATCCCTATTTGGCGCGAGCCTGGGCTAAGCGTGGCGCCGATCTCCGCGTGCCGGCCCCTGGACAATCCAAGAAAGTCGCCATGATGGGCGCGCTTGACTGGTTGGGCCGCAGGTTGATCGTCGCCACCTCCCGCAGCAAGCGCAGCACCGACTTCATTGCCTTGCTGCAAACCCTCGATTTTCTCTACGGCCCCAAGCCTGGAATTCCGAGCAAGCCCGTCGTGATCGTGCTCGACAACGGCCCAATCCATACCAGCAAGGCAACGCGGGCGGCACTTGCTGCCCGCGAGCATTGGCTCACCGTCGAATGGCTGCCCAAATATGCGCCCGAACTCAACGACATCGAGGTTGTCTGGCATGATCTCAAAGCCCATCATCTCGCGCACCAGACTTTCACCGATGCTGAAACCCTCGATGCCGCTATCCACCAAGCCGTCGTGGCCTTGAACGCAGAACGAGGTCGCGATCCGTTGGGCAACCAGAGAATCTCTGCTTAGTGTGGTTTATGTCTCGCCATTGCCTTACCGAGGCCGCCGCAAGGCGGAAGGCAATTGCGAGACGCCACACTAGAACGGCCTGCCTGCATTGTCCTTTCGCTTTACCGGGCGCCGTGCTATGTCTCTTTCGCCTCACGCATGGTGACAAACGAGGCTGCTACAGCGGCGCAAGTAGACTTGGCAAGGGCCAACCATGTCTGTCGGCCAGCCCTTTTTCTTCCGTCGTCCCTGAGAATGTGACGAGACAGGCGCAGTTCCAAAGTGCCTCCGCGGGTTGCTTTCGCCTGCGGTGCGCGGGGGTAACGCACATCATCAACACGTCCGTCCTTTTTGAAAGGCCAATCGAGCCCGCCCATTCCTCCGCAAACGAACTTTTTCGAATAGCTAGCGGGTGCGTCGACGGAATCATGTCAGCACGCTACTTCGTCGCCGGCCGGCAAGAGCTCAATATCTCTCGGCCTGTGAGCGTCATCGACGCCCCAGAGATACAGCTGCGGACAGAAAACGTCCGTCAAAGGAGCAAATATGGTGCATGCAGGCTTCTTCGATCGGGCCGGGCCGTTCCCCTTATGGTTCATTGCCGAGAAGGTGGGGGCCAAACTGACCAACTCGAAGGATGGCTCCATTATGATCGAAGACGTTCGCCCGCTTCGGGATGCGGGACCGAGCCATCTGGCGTTTTTCGAAAACCGTAAATATGTTTTGCAGTTGGCTGCCACAAAGGCGCGGGCGTGTATTCTTACCGACGGCCACGCAAACCGCATGCCCGGCGACACGGCGGCACTCACGACCCCGGCGCCTTACGAAGCCTTTGCTCGCGCCCTGACGCTATTCTATCCCGATGCGCTGCGCAGCAAGGCGGCGATGACCGCCGCAGAGCGGGACGGCTGTCTTGTTCATCCCAGCGCAGAGATCGCCAAAGACGCTTTCATCGAGCCCGGCGCGATCATAGGCCGTGAGGCAGTCATCGGCCCGGGAACGATCATCGCCGCTGGCGCCGTTGTCGGTTTTCGCGTCGTCCTCGGCGCCGATTGCTATCTAGGGGCCGGAGCGTGCGTGACGCATGCAATCATTGGCAACGAGGTCATTATCCACTCCGGAGCGCGTATCGGCCAGGACGGATTCGGCTTTGCGATGAGCGCCGAGAGGCATCACAAAGTCCCCCAGATCGGCTGTGTCATCATCGGCGACAATGTCGAGATCGGAGCCAATTCGACCATCGATCGGGGATCATTGTCCAATACGGTCATTGGTGAGGGGACCAAGATCGATAATCTGGTCCAGATCGCGCATAATGTCGTAATCGGCCGCCATTGCATCATTGTCGCTCAAAGCGGCATTGCCGGCTCATCCGAGCTCGGCGATTTCGTTGTTATGGGTGCCCATTCGGGTGTACTCGGCCATATCAAGGTCGGAAGCGGAGCCCAAATCGCCGGCATGGCGCATGTGAAAGCCGATGTGAAGGCGGGCGCGAAAATGGGAGGAACCCCGGCGCGGCCCTTTCAAGACTGGGCTCGCGAAGTCGCCGCCGTTCGGAAGCTGAGCCGCCCGGGTGCTCGCTCGGCGGAACGCCCATGACGACACTCAAAGCACCACATGAATGGTGCGCGCTTATGAGTGCAATAGGTTTATTGCAGCAAGACTCCCTCGTGCATTGGACAGCGATACCGTGGGCTTTAAAGATGTCCAGCCGGCGCCGAGGCGCCGGCAAGCGTAAGAGCGGTAAATAGGTCAGTTTCGGGCCTATCGCTCGACCTGATGTCCGAATCCGCCCCGACGTTGACTCGCCCGGATCGTCCCCTATTGGATTATTCCGGTCACTGGCCGCGGGCCTACGAGCGGCGGTTACCCACTGCGGCCGAGGCGGCCTCGGGTCTTTGTCAGAACGACCGCTTTCTGATGCCTCCTGCGGAAAGGACTAAGATGGGCGGCGAACTGGGGAGATGGACCAGGAACTGACAAACCGTCAGCAGATCAGATACCGAGCGCGCTTTGGTAGGCGAACAGCCCCGGTGCGCCGCCAGTATGGATGAAGATCACGTCTGCTTCGGGCTTCCAGCGTCCTGCGCGAACCAGCGCGATCAGAACTGCCAAGCCTTTGCCGGAGTACACCGGGTCGATGAGCAAAGCTTCGAGAGCTCCGGCAAGCTTGATGGCCTCGATCGTTGCCGCATGCGGTACGCCATAGGCTGGACCAGCATGTCCGGCGACGACTTCGACATCGTTCTCATCGATGCTTGCGCCGATCAAATCGGCTGCGGCTCTCGCGTAAGCGATGACATCTGCACGAACGCGTTCGGGTTCGGCATCGATGTCGATCCCGACGATCCGCGTCTCTGGCATCGCAACCGACGCGCCGACGACGAGACCTGCCTGCGTTCCAGCGCTGCCGGTGCAGTGTACGATTGCGACAGGACGGATGCCGAGCGCGTGCGACTGTTCCGCAACCTCTACGATCGTCGATGCATAGGCAATCGCGCCGAGCGGATTTGAAACGCCGTACGGTACGAAATAAGGCCGACGTCCTTCTTTCCCAAGCTGGTCCCCCAGATCCTCGATCGCAGCATTGCGGTTACCGGACCACGGGACGTCATGAAGATGCGCGCCGAACAATCGATTGAGCAACGCATTTCCCGACGTCTCGTACTCGGGTGTCGGGGGAGCCAGACGGCCGTGGTAAACAGCCAGGTGGCAATCCATACCAAGCTTGGCTGCAGCAGCAGCAACCTGGCGCTGACTGTGGACTTGCCCCGGTTTCGTAGAGAGTTGAGGGCTTGGCATCAGCGTATTCGGTTTGACGGCATTTTGTCCTCCTTTTCGGTCGCATCTTTTTGTTCGGCCTGGATCATCTTTTCATCCCGGCCTGCAGATTCTGACGGCTGTCGGGAGAAGCGGCGGTCACGGATGGCCGGCAGGCCGACGATGCGGCTTGGCCCGGCGTTTCCAGGCCGTCCTTGACGGACGCGAGCACGACGGCAGGCTCGTGTGCGCCGGGATCGAGAGCTCTTGTCTCGAACGCCGCCGGCGAGAGATAGCCGAGCGAGGAATGGCGCCGGCGCGGATTGTAAAAGCCTTCGATGAACTCGAAGATGGCGATGCGCGCCTCGGCGTGGGTCTTGAACCGCCGCCGGTCGAGCAACTCACATTCGAGGGTGGCGAAGAAGCTTTCCGCCATCGCATTGTCATAGGCATCGCCGACTGAGCCCATCGATGGACGGACGCCCGCTTCCCGGCAGCGCTTGCCGAAAGCAAGAGACGTGTACTGAGAGCCTTGATCGGAGTGGTGGATCACGCCGATCGGACGCCGCCGCCATAGCGCCATATCGAGCGCATCCAACACGATCTTGGCGTGCAAGCTGGCTGCCATCGGAGCGAACGTTTATCGTGAGCGACAAGCGCTCACTTGGCCGACGATCCGTCGGCTGAAGGCATCGAGAACGACGGCGAGATAGAGGAACCCCGACCAGGTCGGACAATATGTAATATCGGCCACCCCACAATACGTTAGGCCGGTCTGCCGTGAAGTTGCGGTCAACCAGATCGGGCGCCTGACGGCCGCCGCCCTTCACAGTCGTCGTCACGAAGCGACGACGGCTGACGCCGGCGAGCGCCGCTGCGCGCATCAAGCGGGCCACGCGCTTGCGGCCAACGCATATCCCCTGTTCGGCGAGTTCGGCCTGAATGCGCGGGACGCCATACGTGCCCTGCGAGCCAGCATGCGCCGTGCGGATCCTGGCGGTCAGAGCCGCATCGGCCTGGCGACGCCTGGATGGCGGACGCTTGGTCGAAGCGTAAAAGCCGCTGGCGGAGACACCCAGCAGACGGCTCATGGCAGTGATCGGATAAACGGCCCGGTTCGCGCTCATGAATTGGAACCCTTCGGTGGGATCACATCGGTCTCCCGAGCAAACCAGGCCGCGGCTTTTGAGAGGATTTCGCGCTCCAGCTTGAGCTGCTTGTTCTCCCGGCGCAGCCGGTTCAACTCCTCGCGCTCGGCCGTCGTCAGGCCATCCTCGCGCCGACCTTCGTCGCGGTCAGCCTGCGCAACCCAATTGCGGATCGCCTGAGCCGATGGGTCAAATTCCTTGGCAAGCTCATTCGGCGTTCGTCCGGATCGGACCAGCTCGATCATTCGTTGCCGGAATTCCGGCGGGTAAGGCGGCTGTGTCTTTGGCATCGTGAACTCCTGAAACGCAAATGTTCGGATGTCCACGAAACCGGGGCAACTTCACTGTTCGATTGCACCACGCCGCCCGACACGAGTACGTCAGCCTTTGATGCGACGGCCTCGTGAAGAACATAGTCGAGCTTGCGCAACTTGTTGCCGCCGAAGTCGAGCCCCGTGGCATCCTCGCGCTTCACCCAAAGACGTGGCCCGCCCAAATAGGTCGTCAGCCGCTTCATTGGCTGCAGCGGCGTGGGCAGGTTTGCAAGCCCCAAGCGCGGGAACACCGACAGCTTGGAGGCAAGGATCAATGCGTCTTTCGTCATTATGCCCCCGAGAGTCCTCAAGAACATAGAGGCGCAGCCGACTTCCTCAAGGGGGCAGAGGCCGGCACCTGTCGTTGCCGCCGCGGCACGTATAGTTCGTAACCGGACGGGTTGTGACCTTTTGTCCAGGGCCAATTGCAGAACTCGGCCGAGCGGTTCTATCGCAGCCTTTTCCGCTAACGGTTAAGCTGGCGATCCCATTGCGCATGGGCGAACTCCGCCGAGCCGCCACTCATCTCATCGCAGCTGCTGCGATGCGAGGCCATTCATCCACTTGAACCCTGGCAACGACCGTATAGGCCGCGCCATCCGGCTTGAAGATTGTCGCTTCGCCTTCTTTGACCTCGGACCAATCCTTGCCGAACGCGTCAATGATGTTGGGCTTATGCGTGACAATAACGACATTGGTGCCAGCCAGCGGCGGCGTGCTGACCAGCTTACGGAAGGCAGCGACACGACGGTTGTTCTCATTCGGCGAGATCAACATTCCGCCTTCAGTAACGTCTGCGGTTTTTTCGACAGTGTCGAAGCCGGCTAGTTTTGCCGTCTGGTAAGCGCGGTTGAATTGGCTGGTGATGGCCATGCTCACAGGAATGCCAATGTCTTTGAAAGCTTTGCCAAGCGTCTTGGCGGCCTCCTCGCCCTGGGCATTCAATTGACGCTGTTTGGCAGGGTCGAGAAGGTCGGTATCAACCTGATCGGCGTAGGTGGCGCCATGTCGGAAGACGATCACATACCCCCCACTGCGCAACATTTGCGCAAGCTCGACATCGCTCGGCCTTGGCTGCGCACAAGCCGGGGCGGCGAACAAAAAGGCGGTAATGAAAGATAAGACCACTCCGCGAAAGCAACTCATGATGGCACTCTCTCTCGATAACGTCCCTTTATGAATGACGCATCGATTACTGGAGCTCATAAGCATCGCTAAGACGTGGGGCAATTTATCAACGATCATTTTCCATGTCCCGCCAGGTTGTATTGAACGATAGCTTCTCTCAAGCGGCGTCTCGGAAACCCTTTCGGGTTATCCTCGTCCGCTCGGCGTTAGCTGGCATTCGCGATAACGGGATTGATCATCGTGAAATTTCGAACAGCTGTCGTCATCCGAAGAGACGACAACCGCCAGCGTTTGTATGAGCTTCGCCAAGTCGCTGCGGATTTCTTCTTGGGGTCGGAGGTCGGTACAGATCATTGCCACAGTGGTGCGAATAGTTCGTAACGGGCGAGTTGCGATTTTCTCTCAGGGCCAGACAATCGGGCTCTTCGGAGTAAATGCCTCACTTAGCGTTCGGCCGCCGTCGACATAGAGGATTTGGCCCGTCATGAACGCGGAGGCTGGTGACAGCAGGAAGACAGCCGCGCCGATGATGTCTTCAGGGGTGCCGAAGCGCCCGGCCGGAATGCGCCCGAGTGCGTTTCGGCGCTGGACCTCATTCTCGAAGATCGGCCCTGCAAGCGGCGTCGGCGTGGCGGCCGGGCCGATCGCATTTACCCTGACGCTCCTTGCGGCCCATTCGACGGCGAGCACGCGCGTCAGATGGGCGACGGCGGCCTTGCTCGAGGCGTAGGCGGCATAATTCGGATTGGCCACGGCGCTTGAGACCGAAGCCAGCGTAACGATGGATCCCGAGCCTTGCGCAAGCATCGCGCGCCCGGCTGCCCGCGCAAACCGGAACGCGCCGGTCACATTGATGTCGAGAGTCGTCTGCCAGGCATCATCATCGAGATCGGTCGCCGGCGCGACCTTGTAGACGCCGGTCGCATTCACCGCCCCGTCAACGCGTCCCCAAAGCTCAATGGTCCGCTGCACTGCCGCGTTGCAGGAGGCGTCGCTCACTATGTCGAGAGCCATGGCGTCCGCCTCGCGGCCATCCGCCCGGACACGATCCGCCATCTGAACAGCGAGAGCCTCGTCGCGGTCGGCAACGAGCACATTGGCTCCCCGTTGCGCAAGGGCTCGGGCGCTCGGTCGAAGAGGAGATGCTGGCATGAGCGCTAAGCGTAAGATCCGCCTCATCGACGTGACCTTGCGCGATGCCCATCAGTGTCTGTGGGCGACGCGGATGACGACCGCGATGATGCTGCAATTGGCGCCGCAGCTCGACCGCGCCGGCTTCGAAGCCATCGACCTTGCAGGCGGCGCGGTGTTCGACGTCTGCGCCCGTTATCTGCGCGAAGATCCCTGGGAGCGCATGCGCATCATGAGCGCGGCAGTCGAGACGCCGCTGATCGTGATGACGCGCGGACAAAGCCTCTTCACCTTCGAGTTCTTCCCCGACGACATAGTCTCGCTGACCGCCGAGCGCATTTACGCCAACGGCATCCGCTACCACACGCCTTATGACGCACTCAACGATATCCGCAATATGGACGTGCCGATCCGGGCGGCGAAGCAGGTCGGCCTCTGTGTCGATGCGGGCATCGTCTATACCGTCAGTCCGGTCCACACGGATGCCTATTACGTCGAGAAAATCAAGCAACTGGTGGCGCTGGGAGCCGACGCAATCTTCATCAAGGACCCGAGCGGCCTGCGGACGCCGGAACGGGCGGCAACGCTGGTTCCCGCCGCCAAGAAAGCCTGCGGCGGACTGCCCTTGCAGCTTCATTCGCACTGCCTTACAGGGCTTGCCCCTTATGTCGCGGTGCAAGCGGTCGAGCTCGGCGTCGACGTCGTCCACACGGCGACCTCGACGCTCGCCAACGGCGCATCCCATCCGTCTACTGAGCAGTTCGTGCACAATATCGCGCGCCGCGGCTACAGCACCGATATCGACCTGGAGCCGATCTGCGATGTTGCGGACAAGCTGCGCTACATCGCCAGACGCGAGGGCAAGCCGGTCGGCCAGATTCTCGAATATGACGCCTTTCGCTACGAGCATCAGATGCCCGGCGGCATGATCTCCAACCTCAATTCCCAGCTTCAGCCGCTCGGGATCTCACACCGCTTGCCGGAGATCCTCGAAGAGGCAGCGCGCGTCCGCCGCGAGCTCGGCTACCCGATCATCGTCAGCCCGTTCGCGCAGTTTGTCATCACCCAGGCGGTGCTGAATATCATGGGCAAGGAGCGCTACGGAACGGTGCCCGACGAGGTGCGAAAATATGTGCTCGGCTATTACGGCGAGATTGCCGGGCCGATCGAGCCGAATATTTTCGACCGCATCGCTAATGGCGCCGAAAGCAGCACGGCCCGGCCAGGCGACCTCCTGTCGCCCGGCATCGACCGCATCCGGCGCGAGCGCGGCCCGTTCCGCTCTGACGACGATCTGCTGCTTGCAGCCTTCTATGCCGAGTCGGAATATAACGCGCTCAAAGCGGCCGGGCCGATCAAAACCGAATACCCGCTCGCCTCGACGCCGATCGCCACGCTGGTCAAGGAGATTGCGCTCAGACCGGACATCAAATCCTTTCACTACGTCCATCGGCCGCGCGCAAAATAGCCCAAGAGAGGAAATGCCCGATGCCCCCTACCATCATCACCGTCGCCATCACCGGCGCTTTGCCGCGCAAGGCGCAGACGCCCGCGGTTCCGGTGACGCCGAGCGAGCAGATCGAGGCGACGCATGAAGCTTTCGAGGCCGGCTCGGCGCTAGTCCACATCCATGTGCGCAACAAGGATGAAAGCCCATCCTCAGACCCGGAGCTGTTTGCCCAAGTGCAGGAGGGGATCAGGAAACACTGCCCCGGGATGATCATCCAATTCTCGACCGGCGGACGTGGCCGCGAGCAGAGTCAGAGGGGCCGGGCGCTTTATTTGCGACCGGATATGGCCTCGCTCACCACCGGCTCGGTCAACTTCCCGGGGCAGATCTATGAAAATCCGCCTCAGCTCGTGGAGGATCTCGCCCGCTCCATGCTCGAACTCGACGTCAAGCCGGAGATCGAAGTGTTCGATCTCGCCATGCTCTACAACGCCCGCGATCTCGCCGAGCGTGGACTGATCAAGCGTCCGCTGCATGTGCAGTTCGTGCTCGGCGTCCCCAACGCCCTGCCAGCGCGGCGACGTATCCTCGAATTTCTGGTCTCAGAGCTTGCCGAAATCATGCCGGATGCGACCTGGGCCGCCGCAGGCATCGGCCGCCAGCAACTCGAGGTCAACACATGGACATTGGAGCTCGGCGGCCATGTCAGGACCGGCCTTGAGGACAATATCAAGTTCGACCGCGACCGGCTCGCCAAGAGCAACGCCGAACTGGTCGCCCGCATCGCAGGCCTGTGCAAGGAGCGCGGCGGCTCCGTTGCAACGTCGGATGAGGCGCGCCGCATCCTCAGCCTGCGGTCCGCTTAACGCCGTTCACGCGGCGCTTGCGTCACGGCAGGTCGGGGCGTTGCGGCCGTAGCCATCGTGAAGGTCGAGCATACGGTCGAACCAACGCGCAGCCGCGCTGTCGGACGGCAGGATAGGGTCAGGGCTCACCACATTGGCCCATTGGAGCGAGCCAAAAAGGACGTAATCGGCGTAATTGGGGCCGTCTCCACCCAGCCAGTCATGGCCGGCAAGCGCGCTCTCCATCGGCTGCATGGTCCGCCAAAACGTCTCCAAAGCGCCGTTGCGATCGGCGGTGAACGCCTCGAGTGTTTGGCCGAGGATCTTTTCGCGGCTTTCGCGAAAATAGCCGAGATCCTTGTCGGCGCTGGCCTTGTAGACCTCCATCCACAGGAGCGGGCGCAGCGTCGGATGCAGCACCTGATCACACCAGTGATTGACGAAATGCGCAGCGGCGCGCTCCGCCTCCGTACGCATCAAGGCCGGGTGATCGGGATAGGCCTCATCCAGATCGAGCGCGATCGGCCAGCTATCGTTCAGCCAGCGCTCACCGTCGACTAGAACCGGGACTCGGCCCTGCCCAGTCCGGGCAATAAGATCTTTGTCGGTGAAGCGCCAGGGTACCGTCTCGAAGTCAAGCCCCTTGTGACGGAGAGCCATCTTCGTCCGCCAGCAGAACGGGCTGAAGCGGACCGCTTCATCCCTGCCGGCCAGATCATAAAGCGTGCGGCGCATCCTGTTCCCCTGCGTCGTGCTCGATGCGGACAGGATATCCCGGGGCCCGAGAATATGACAAGCCGGACGCGTGGTATCCAGCGTGGGGCGTGCCGTAGATGACGTGATCGAACTATGGCCTTCACGGCATAGCCGCCGACATGCAGGATCGCCAGCCAAAAATCACGCCGCCGCTCTATTCTAGCGAAGCGCGGCGAAATACCTGGACCGCATTAAGAACTGCGTTGACCAATACTGAACTCGAGAGCTACCCTGAAAAGAAAACGCCAGGGAGGGGATGGAGTCCCCCGTAAACCGCCCTTAGGGCTGATGACTCCTACCGGTGCCGCACGCGGTAGGATCGATTGTGACCAGCACTCAATTCGCCGCACGCAGCAACGCTTCGCGATTCGGACTGCCAATGGAGGTGAGGTCCGGCATGCTGCACACGCTCCAGATCGGCGGGTGGCGAACGCGGCGCAAGCTTGCGGCAGCATTCGTGGGCGAAATTGCCGGAATCATGCGCTCCATCGAGGACGGTCTCGCCGGTCAAGACCGCGTGGAAGACGCCGCGAATGACGGCGTGCTTGCCTCCGGCATGGCCCTGTTGCCGAGATGTCCGATCTACGAAGCCAATGCGCACCAGATCACGGCATTCGATTACTCCCTGATCCGCGAGATCGCCTATTTTTACACCTGCACAGCGACGCTTTCGGAGCGGCTCCGCTCGCTATCCTCGCAGTGCCAGCTTTCGGCAGAAGCGCGGGCACATTCCTTGCAACTGGCCTTATCGGACGCGAGGTTCATGCTCGACGCGGGCGACGAGCTCTTGCGCCACCTTCGGCCATTTGTAAGCCGGCGGCGTCCTCGATCAATCTCGCGGGCATGAGCCGGAAACCGAGAATCCTTTCCGCTTCGCCTGGATTTGACGCAGCAAAATATCCGGCGTAACAAGCCAGCGCCGCGCGATGTCACCGCTTGACTTGGAGACGCGCTCACAGATAATGAAAGCAAATGCCGGTCTGCCGGCAGGCGATGGAGTTCGCCCCAAACCGCCCCTCGGGCTGATGACTCCTTTCATCCGGTTTCGGAGGAGAGGAGTTTTTATTGAGAGCCCCGCCCCACAAGATCGCTCGGCCTGACGCGCGCAACTTCTTTTGCGCGCGTGCTAACCGGCTTCGTCCGCACGGGTCCTCGTCATGACCCGCGACATCCTCCTGCAGATTTGCCAGGTGCTCGCCGTCCTCGGCCTGTCTCCGCTCCTGCAAGGCGCGATCGTTCAGTTCGAGGAACGGGTCCAGCTTGCGCAGGGGCCGGGACTGTTCCAGCCCTATCGCGATCTCTGGAAGCTGTTCCACAAGCAAATCATCGTGCCGGAGACGGCATCCTGGATTTATTGGCTGGCGCCCTTCGTCGCCTTCACCGCGATGATGACGGTGCCCCTCCTCATTCCCGTCCTCACCGATTTCCCGCTGCCACTCTCGGACATGGGCGACATTCTCGGCGGCGGGCTTATCCTGACGCTCGGATCGTTCATGATCGTGCTCGCCGGTCTCGACACCGGCAGCGCCTATGGCGGCATCGGTTCCAGCCGCGCTGTCATGGTCGCCATCCTGGCCGAGCCGACGCTGATCCTGGTCTTCGTCGGCATCACCTTGCTGGCCAAGGCGATGCTGCCCTTCGTGGTCAACCACCTGCTCGTCGCAAATCCGGCGGTCTATTGGAGCCCCGCTCATCTTTTTCTGATCGCGGCGTTCTTCATTCTGCTGATCGTCGAAACCGATCGGCTCCCCATCCATTCGAGCACGCATATCGAGATCTACATGATCGAGGAGGCCCGCGTGCTCGAATATTCGGGCCCGCTGCTCGCCCTCATCAAATGGGCCTCGATGATGAAGCAATTCATCCTCTACACGATCTTTTGCAATGTGCTGCTGCTCCCTTGGGGCCTCTCCCAGCAAGGCACGGCCCTCGGCGTTCTCGGATCGGTGCTGGCCCTGATGAGCAAATTTCTGCTCGTGGCCTGTGCGGTCGTCGTCGTCGAAACGGCGCAGTCGAGGCTGCGTTTCTACCGCTATCAGGAAGTGCTGGCCGCGTCCTTCGTCTTCGCCATTCTCGCCATCATCGGAACGCAGCTGGTATAGGCATGCTCGTCGCCCATCTTGATCCGCTCGCAGCATCGATTTTCAGCCTGATGGCGATCGCCAGTCTACTGCTCGCCTTCGTCATGCTCGGCTCGCGCTGGCTCATCAACTATCTCTACGCCTTCGCAGCGGAATCCTGGATTATCGCTGCGCTCTCGGCGGCTGTCGGCTTTTACGGAAACTATCCGGAGCTCTATCTCATCGCGATCCTCACCGCGCTGTTTCGCGGCCTTTTTCTGCCCTATCTCGTCTGGCGCATCATCCGCCAGCTGAATGTTGCCCGCGAGATCCACGAGATCGTGCAGCCGAGCTCGGCGCTTGTTCTCGGCGCGCTGTGCGTGCTTTTTTCGCTGACCGTCGCCTATCGCGTCGGCCAGTCGCTCGACCTTGCCGGGACGGTCGCGGTGCTCGCCTTGACGATCATGCTCTCAATGAAGCTGATCGGCTTTCTGATGCTCTCGGTCCGGCATGAGGCCCTGAGTCAGATCCTCGGGCTTCTGGTCCTGGAGAATGGCATCTTTCTCGGCGCCCAGATCCTCGTTCCCGGAATGCCGCTGCTGATCGAGATCGTCATTCTGTTCGATCTGCTGATCATCGTCGTCTGCTTTGGCCTCCTGGTGCAGTATCTCGTCAGCCATGTCGGGACGACCAGCAGCCTTTCCCTCAAACGATTGGTCGGCTGACGATGACGGGCCCCCTCCTCCTCATCATGATGATCGCGCCGGCCATTGCCGCGGGCGCTTCGCTCATTTTCCGGGCGCCGCGCTTTGTCGAAAGCCTCAATCTTCTCGCCAGCGTCGTCGTCTTCGTTACCGCCGTCCCGCTGACGGTCCTAAGTGCAAGCGGGCCTTATCGTTTCCTCAGCGACTATGTTGTGCTGGATCTGCCGGGCGCGTGGGTGGTGCTGTGCACCGCGATCGTCTATCTGCTCGCCTCGATCTATTCGGTCGGATACATGCGGCTGCTCGGCGAGGACACCAAGCTGTGGGGCTTTTACGCGCTGTTCAGCGGCTTCGCTTTCACCATCCTGCTCAGCGCGGTCATGAACAATGCCGGGCTTTATTGGATCGCCATCGAGCTGACGACGCTGGTCAGCACCTTTCTGGTCGGGTTCGAGCGCGAGCCGGAGAGCATCGAGGCGGCCTGGAAATACATCATCGTGGTTTCCGCCGGAATCAGCCTGGCTCTGCTCGGCACAGTGCTGTTCTATTGGAGCGGCAGCTTCGTGCTCGGGCCGACCTATGACATGACCTGGGACGCTTTGCGCGGCGCGGCGCCGAAAATGAATGCCGCTCTGGTGACGCTCGCCTTTCTCCTGGTGCTGGTCGGCTACGGCACGAAGGTCGGTCTGGCGCCGATGCATGCCTGGCTGCCGGACGCGCACAGCGAAAGCCCGGCGCCGATCTCGGCGATGCTTTCGGGCGCGCTTCTCAATGGCGCGATGCTGGGCATCGTCCGATTTCTGACCATCACCGACGCGGCCAAGATTGGCGATCTTGCCAGAACGACCTTAGTCGCCCTCGGCGTCGTGTCGCTGCTGGTCGGCGCCCTGTTCATCGTCCGGCAGAACGGCATCAAACGCCTGATGGCCTATTCCAGCGTCGAGCATATGGGTGTCGTTGCGCTCGGCTTCGGCTTCGGCGGACCGCTGGGTGTGGCCGGCGCGCTCTATCACATGCTCAACCATTCGCTGAACAAGTCGCTGATGTTCTTCGGCGCCGGCAATGTCATGCGCGGCGTCGGATCGAAGCAGATCGGCGACATCCGCGGCGTATGGGCACGCAACTCCGCCCACGGGGCACTATGGCTTGCCGGTGCGGCGGCGATTACCGGCGCACCGCCATTCGGGCTGTTTCTCAGCGAGCTTGTGATCCTGCGCGCCGGTTTCGAAAACGGCTTCGCCTGGGCGGTCTATGCCATGGTCGTGCTGCTGATCGTCATCTTCATCGGCTTTCTCAATCATTTCCGGGCCATGTATTTCGGCCCCGCGGCGAACGACATTGAGGCGCCACCGCTCCGCCTCAGCAATTGGTGCGTTGTGCCGATGTGGCTGGCGCTCGCGCCGCTCCTCCTTTTCGGGCTGTGGTGGCCGACGGGTCTTTGGGACCATTTCCTGTCGGTCGCCCGCCTTCTCGGGAGTGCCGGCCCATGAGCATATCGGAACCCATCGCGCGGCGTGCTTCGGGCTCGCAGGCCGTGACGCTGCGCCCCTCGGAGCTGAACGATGCAGCGGTCCGCGTGCTCGAGACCGGCGGCCGGATGCAGATGGCGTATGCCTGGTATCCGGAGCCTCACCGACTCGAGCTGCGCTACGTCTCCACCGTGCCCGGCCAGCGTGAGTTCGCAATCTGGCGGTGCGAGCCCGCCGGTCACGTACCGAGCCTCGCCGGCATCTGGCCGCTGCTCGGCTGGTATGAGCGGGAAATCACGGACCTGTTCGGCCTCGCATTCGCCGATCATCCGCAACCGCATAGGCTGGTGCTGCATGACGGCGCCGCCGCACCGCGCGCGCCATTCGATCCCGACTACCCATCGCAGCTTCAGCTTGAGCTTCGGTCAACCACCCAGGTCGTCCCCGACGTTGCGGGCGCCAACGGCGATGTCCAACTCCTGCCGTTCGGCCCGGTGCGCGGCGATGTCCTGGAGTTCCGCCGAGTTCCTGTTCTTCTATATCGGCGAATCCATCCTGCACTATCAGCCGCGTCTGTTCTTCAAGCATCGAGGCATGGAGAAACGCTTCGAGGGCCTCGCCGCCGAGTGCGGCGTGGTGCTGGCCGAGCGCGTCTCTGGCGTCGGCAGCGTCGCACATGCTCTTGCGTACTCCCAGGCCGTCGAGGCCGCGGCACATTGCGTCGTGCCGCCCCGCGCCCGCTTCCTGCGCGTCCTGCTCGCCGAGTTGGAGCGGCTTTACAATCATCTGCATTATCTCGGCCATCTCTGCCACACGACGACGCTCAAGGTCGGAGAAGCCGAAGGCAAGCTCCTCGAAGAGCGCGCCAAGCAGCTCAATTGCCGGCTGACCGGGAGCCGCTTTCTGCGCAGCATCCTGACGGTTGGCGGTTTGCGCCGCGATCCGTTTCCGAAAGACTGGCTGGGCGCCGAGCTCGAGGCTCTGCGCGAAAAATTCGCCGTCTATGCGCGCCATCTCGAGAGCACCAACAGCCATCTCGACCGGCTGATCACCACCGGAAAGCTCGACCGCCGCGTCGCTTTCGACCAGGGCGCGACGGGGCCGGTGCAAAGGGGCTCCGGTCTCGACAGCGATCTGCGCCGCGACCATCCGTATGCCGCTTATGGCGAGCTGCCATTGATCGTGCCGATCCGCAAGGACGGCGACGCCCACGCGCGGGTTCAGGTGCGCATGGCCGAGATCGACGCCAGCATCGCGCTGATGCAGCGCGTCCTCTTGCTGCTGCCGGATGGTCCGGTCCGGTCGGAATACGAGATCGAGCCAGAGTCCGAGGGTTTGGGCTGGGCCGAGTCTCCGCGCGGCACGCTATTCTACGCCGTCCACTTCGGCGACGCAGGTAGATTGAAACGGGTGAAGATCAAGTCGCCGTCGTTCTCGAACTGGCGGGTTTTTCCGTTCACCGTACATGACACCAACATGATGGACTACGCGATCAACGAAGCCAGCTTCGGGCTGACGATCGCGGGCTGCGACCGATAGGAGCCGGCGATGCCGCAATGGACATTGTTGGGCTTATGGCAGGGCAAGCAGACCGCGCCCTGGCCGCTGTCCGACGGCGATGACGGGCAGGCCGGTTTTCTGGGCATGCCCCGCTATCAGCCGGGGGCGTGCCTGGAGGATTGCCGGGTTTGCGCGGATGTCTGCCCAACGCGCGCCATCACGATGAAAGGCGACAGCGCGGACCGCCTGGACATCGACTACGGCCGCTGCATCGTCTGCCAGCTCTGCACCGAGGCGTGCCCGACCGGCGCGATGGTTACCTCCGCCGATTGGGCCTTCGGCGTCCGCCGGCGCGATGATCTCAAATGGAGCGAATCCCCTCCGGCGCTCCCCGACGCTGACCCCGCTTCGCGGCGCGGCTTCCGCCGCAGCCTGCATGTCCGCCACGTCGATGCGGGCTCTTGCAACGGCTGCGAGTCCGAGTTGCAGGCGCTGAACAACCCTTTCTACAATCTGCACCGGCTTGGCGTCTTCTTCACCGCCTCCCCCCGTTTCGCCGATCTGCTGCTGGTGACGGGGCCGGTCACCTACGCCATGCGCGGGCCGCTGCGCGCAACCTATGAGGCGATGGCCGAGCCGCGCTGGGTGATGGCCGTCGGAACTTGCGCGGCCTCGGGCGGTATTGCGGAAGGGGGATATGCGTCGGGACATGGACTCGACGGCGTTCTGCCGGTCGACGTTTATCTGCCTGGCTGTCCGCCTAACCCGGCGGCAATCATTCAGGCCTTGCTGATGTTTCTCGATCGCATGCCGCAGCGTGTGAAAGGAGGCCGGCTTGTCGAATGAGCTTCTCGTAGCGGCTTTTCTCGCCTGGGCGGTCGCGGCAATCATCGCGCTTTCGCGGTGCGGCCTCATTCTGGCGCGGCTTTTGCTGGCCGGCGGCTCGCTCGCCGGCATCGCGGCCGCAGTCCTGACGCTGCCGAACGGGACCGCAGCGGTGCTGCTGCCGACGCGCCTCGCCGGTGAGACGGTCGGCTTCGCCATCCAGCCCGATGGCCTCTGGCTTCTCGGCTTCGGCCTTGCGCCCGCCCTCCTTGCCTCGGGCCTGTCGACACCCGCCAAGCAAGGCGAAGCCGGCTGGCTTTTCGGCGCAGCCATGAGCCTCATTGGCGCACTCGGCGTATTCGGGATGCAGAACGGCGCGGGTTTTCTCATTGCCTGGGAGGTCATGAGCTTCGGCGGCGCCCTGATGATCCTCAGCGAAAAGCTGTCGCCGGAGGCTGGGCGGCCTGTGCTGTTCATGCTCGGCCTTCTGGAGGTCGGAGCCGTCGCCCTGCTGGTGGCCATCCTGCTGCTTGCCGCCGCAGCCCACTCTTTTGATTTCGCCGCCTTCGACCAGACCACCGCCGCGCTTTCGGCACCGATACTTGCCGCGATCGGCGTGCTGCTGGTCATCGGCTTCGGCGCCAAGCTGGGCCTCGTGCCGTTCTATGAATGGTTCCCCACAACCTATGCCTCCGGCAGCGGTGCGTCCGGCGCGTTGCTTTCGGGTGTTGTCCTGAATGCGGCGTTCTATGGCCTCAGCCGGGGGCTCCTGCATCTCGCGCCTGCACAGCCTCAAACGATGGATGTTGCCGCGGGCCTCGGCATTTTTGTCATCATCGTTGGCGTGCTGAGCGCCATTCTGACGGCCCTCTATGCGTTCCAGCAGGAGGACTGGCGCTCGCTGCTCAGCTTCTCGACCGCCGAGAACGCCTCGATTGCGGTGACCATGCTCGGCGCTGCGCTGATTTTCCGTGGGCATGGCGAGGCTGCGCTCGCAAGCCTTGCCTGGGTGGTGGCCCTCCTGCATCTCGCGGCGCATTCGCTCGCCAAAGGCGCCCTGTTTCTCACCGCCGACGGCGTCTATCGCGCCACCGGACGCTATGCGATCTTTCACACCGACCTCTTGCGCCGCAGCTCCTGGATCTTTGGCCTCGGCGCGCTCTTTGCCGCCATGAGTCTCGCCGCCATGCCGCCGCAAGCCGGCTTCGTCAGCGAGTGGTATGTGTTCGAGACTGTGTTCCAGGGCTTTCATCTCGGCACACTGGCCAGCCGTCTGGTGATGGCGCTGGCGGGAGCCGGGCTGGCGCTCACCGTCGCCGTGGCGTTCGCGACCTTTGTGAAGGTCTTCGGCATCGGCCTGCTCGGGCGCACCTCGCGCAGCTACCAGGCCGCTCCGGCGGGGTCGACCGCCGCCGTCGGGCTGCTCGGAGCGTGCGTTCTCGCGCTGGCGGTAGGGATGCCGGTCTGGCTCGATGCGCTCACCGTCGCCGTCAATGCGCAATTCGGCACGGAAGCGGCGCGCGACATGCATGATGGCCTGCTGCTCGTGCCGCTGACGGCCAAATTCGCGTTCATTTCGCCGTCGATGCTGGTCATCGTCATGCCGCTCCTGGCAATGCTGCCTCTGATGCTGGTGGCGGCAAACCGCCGCTTCGCCGTGCGCCGTGTGCCCGTCTGGTACGGCGGACTGCAACAAGACCCTGAACGCGCCTCGACCACGGCGCTCACCTTCTCCAACGCCTTGCGGACCTTCTACAGCTTCATTTATCGGCCGGCCGAGGAGACGCGCAGGGAAACGCGCCAGAGCCGCTATTTCGTCGAGCGGCTGGTGTTTTCGCACGAGGTCGCGCCCGTCTTCGGGCCTTATCTTTTTGCCCCGGTGACGCGCGCCGTGTACGCCTTAGCGACCTGGCTCAGAGTGCTGCAGTCCGGCAATCTGAATTTCTACCTCGCGCTGATCGGCGGGCTTCTGGTCATCATTCTGGCATTGGCGCTGTTTTGACCTGGCCCCACCGCCTCGTTCCGGGGTTATCTTCGAGCGCCATCCATTGGCATTGAAGAGGCACACGCCATGACAAAAATTCTGCTCGTCCGCCATGGTCATGTCGAGGGTATCAGGCCGCAGCGCTTTCGGGGGCGGGCGGATCTGCCGCTCACCGCCCGCGGTCTGGCGGAAGCACAGGCCGTTGCGCAGCGCATCGCCTCGAGCTGGCATCCGAGCAAAGTCTATACGAGCCCGCTGTCGCGCTGCGTCGTTACCGGCGAGGCGATCGCCAAGGCCTGCGGTATCGAAGCGCAGATCCTCGATGGCCTCAACGATATCGATTACGGCGACTGGCAGGGCCACAGCTACGAGGAAATCGGGGCGGCCTGTCCGGACCTCTATGCGAGATGGTTCGCCGCGCCGGCCCTGATGCGATTTCCCGGCGGCGATTCGCTGCAGGACCTGGTCGCCCGCTGCGCCGACGCGCTGCGCTTCGTTCTCGCCTGTCACGCCGAGGATACGCTGGTCCTGGTCGGGCACGACAGCGGCAACCGCGCCCTGCTGCTGCAACTGCTCGATCAACCGCTCTCGGCTTATTGGCGAGTCACGCAGGAGCCATGCTGCATCAACGAAATCGACGTGACAGGCGGAGTGATCCGCGTGCGACGCATCAATTCAGCCGATCATCTGACGGGACTGAGCGCCGACTGATCGATCATAGTTCACCACAGATGCAGGTGACGGCTCGCGGCTCCAACCTGGCCGGTCGGCATTCGAGACTTTGTCAGTTGACTCTTATATAAGAGCAGTGAGAGATGACATTGTGCCGGAAATCCACCACGCGGCCGATCGGGGGGAATCGCGGGCTGGAACTAAGGGGAGGGTCCGATGTCGAGCACCATCACCGTCGATGCGCATTCACATGTGCTCGATATCGAGACGATTCGCATCCTTCAGCGCGAGGTGCCCGGTCTGGCGCCGAAGCTGACGCCGATTGACGATGATTTCGCCGTCTTCGAAGGCCCCGACATGACTTACAAGCCGTTCCCGCGTGGGGCATGGGACCTTGAGCGGCGGCTGCGAGACATGGAGTGCTACGGGCTCGACCGTCAGGTCGTCGCCGTCTGTCCTCAGACGCTGCTCTACGGCGCTGAGCCCGAAGCAGCGTTGGCCGTCGCCCAGATCCAGAACGACCAGATCGCGGCTATGTGCGCCGCCTATCCTTCGAGGTTTGCCGGCCTCGCCACCGCGCCCATGCAGGCACCCGAACTTGCCGCCGCCGAGCTGACGCGGGCCATGCGCGAGAACGGCCTGGGCGGCGCAATGATCGGGTCCAACATCAAGGGAATGAATCTCGACGATCCGTCTCTTGAGCCGTTCTGGGCCGCGGCGGACGCGCTTTCGGCCTTGATCTTCGTGCATCCGGTCCATGTGGCAGGGGCAGACCGGCAGAAAGACTATTACCTCAAGAACATCGTGGGTAACCCGCTTGATACCACGATAGCGGCGGCCTGTCTGGTGTTCGGCGGCGTGATCGCCCGCTATCCGCGGATCACTTTCCTGATGTCCCATGGCGGCGGCTTCACGCCCTACCAGGCGGGGCGCTTCGTACACGGATGGAACGTGCGCGCCGAGCCCAAGTCGCGTCATGACGGGCATCCCGCCGAGAGCCTGTCGAAGCTTGTCTACGACACAATCCTGCACGCGCCCGAGCCGCTGCGTTTCCTGATCGACACGGTCGGGCCCGGGCGGGTGATGCTGGGCACCGACTACCCCTTTGACATGGCGCAGTACGATATGTTGCAGGTTTTGCGTGGCCTGAGGCTCGACCCGGCGGACGAGGCCGAGATCGCGGGCGGAACCGTGCGGCGGCTCCTGCCTTCGGGCTTTGCCGCAGCGGTCGCATAATGGCCGTGCGGCAAGGAGTGCACCGGCTCCGGAGCGGCCGCCGCGAAGTGCCGCTCTATGAGATGGTCGACAGCCTGATCCGCAAGCGGCTGGTCGAGAATGTCTGGCCGCCCGGCGCGATGCTGCCCAGCGAAATTCAGTTGGCCCAGGAATTCGGGGTGAGTCAGGGGACCGTCCGGCGTGCGCTCGATGGGCTTGTCGCCGAGGGCCTGGTGAATCGCCGCCAGGGGCTTGGCACCTTCGTCTCGGAGATGGAGGACCGCCGCTCGCTGTTTCTTTTCTTCAATATGATCGCCCATGATGGACGGCAGGAAATGCCGGCGGCGCGGCTGCTCAGCTCCGAGGGTGGCGAGGCCGACGGGACCGAGGCGGAACGACTGGCGATCCCGCACGGCGCGCCGGTGCGGAGGCTGCTGCGGCTGCGGCTATTCCGAGAGATCCCGACCATTGTTGAGCGCGTTGTGGTCCCCGAATCGCTGCTGCCCGGCCTCGGCGCCGACGCCGCTCCGCCCGACCACCTGTTCCGCCATTACGAGTTCGCCTTCGGTGTGACCGTCGTTTCCGCGAATGAGCTCGTCAGCGCCGTCGCCGCCAGTCGCTCGGAGGCTGCGCTGCTGGGACTGCCAGTCGGCGCGCCGCTTCTGCAGATCGACCGTGTGGCCTACACCCTGGAGCGCCGCCCCGTCGAATGGCGGGTCAGCCGCTGCGATACATCGGGCCACAACTATCGCATCGAGCGTGGTTAAAGACCGTGAAAAGGAGGCAGAGAATAGGACTGGCAGCGATAGTTTGTCTCAATCTTCTATAAAAGTTATAAGAGTGAACGAAGGCGCCACGAAATAAGCGCTCTGGGACAGGGAGGAGAGTGACATGAAATCGATATCTGGACTGGCCTTAGCCGTGCTTCTGGCATCGGGAGTGTCGGCGGCGGCCGCGGAATGCGGGAATTTTCCGGCGCGCCCGATCGAGATCGTTGTGCCTTATGGCGCGGGCGGCGGCGTCGACATCAGCTCGCGCACTCTGGCCGAGGCGGCTAAGGAGGTGAAGGGCTGGGATATGCGCGTAGCTAACCGCACCGGGGCTGGCTCCGTGACGGGGCAGGATTACCTTGCCTCTCAGGCACCCAAGGATGGCTACGCTGTCGGTGTCATGCCGCTAATCGCCACGGTTCTGAACGACGTTGACGAGCGCAACGCGCTGAAGCCGGGCAGTCTGGAAGTGCTTGAGGCCATCGCCTTCGACCCCTGGCTCTTCGTCGCCCTAAAGGGACAGACAATCGATTCACTCGTTAAGAAAGGCAAGACCGGCGAGGGCGCGCTGCGCTTCGCTTTCTCGCCCGGCAGTGAGCAGAGCCTCCTCGGCGGCGTCTTCGAGAAGAAGCACGGCATAAAGATGTCCCGCGTGCCGCTTGCGGGTGGCGTCAAGCGCCTCGGCGGACTGCTAAACGGCTCGGTGGACCTTGCACCCAGCTTCTATGGCGAAGCGAAGCAGTATCTTGACGGTGGCTTGATGGTGCCGATCGGCTTCGCCAACGACGTGCCCTACTGGGCCGACAAGAGCATTCCAGCACTCGGCACCCAGGGCTATGATTTCGGCCATAATGTCTGGGGGTCATACCGGGTGATCCTTGCGCCCGCAGGCGTGCCGGAGAACATCAAGTCCTGCCTCGCCGACGGCTTCACCGAGATCTTGAAGAGCGAGGCGGGCAAGAAGCTCTTCCTGAGCAAGACGATCCAGGTGGAACCCATAGGCCACGATGCCGCGAAAGCCAAATACGCCGAGTTCCAGGCGCTGGTGAAAAAGCTGCTGGCCAGTGCCAAATGATGGCGCAGGACATACCCTCTGCTTCGGATCGGGGCGATCCCGCTCCGAGCCGGTCGGCGCGGTGGGTCCGGGTAGCGGTGCATGGCGTGATCCTGTTTCTCGCCTGCGCACTGCTGCGCGATGTGCTCACCACTAAGGGCGTGAGGCTCTGGCCCGACCAGGGCTTTCCGCTTCTCGTTTTCGGCTTCGCGGTGCTGACGGCCGGCCCGGCGATGATCAGAACGCTTACATCGCCTACGGTGGGATGGGGTGAGAACCTGGTGCAAGATCTCGACCCGCCGAAGCGCAGGCGACTGGCCATCTTCGGCGGCACATGGGTCGGTTACGCTGCGCTCCTGCCCCATCTCGGCTTTCTCGTCGCGACGACCATCGCGCTGACGGTATCGTCCTGGGCACTGGGGAGGACCCGGCTTTGGCTCTCGGCGATCGTCGCGGCCGCGGTCGCACTACTCGTCTGGCTTGCGTTCCAGCGGTTGCTCTATGTCAGCCTGCCGCTTGGACCGGTCGACCGTTTTCTAGCCGAGGCGCTTCGGGGGATCTGAAGATGGAGATAATCCACGGATTGCTCGAAGGCATGACCGTGGTGTTGCGGCCCGACTGCCTGATCGCTGCATTCGGCGGCGTGGTCGTGGGCATCATCTTCGGCGCAATCCCGGGACTGAACGCGACGCTTGCCATCGCGCTATTCCTGCCCGTGACCTTCCTGATGTCCCCGGATGCGGCGTTGATCCTGCTCAGCGGCATCTACGTCGCCGGCATTTACGGCGGCAGTATCTCGGCGGTGGTCCTAGGTATCCCGGGCACCGCCGCCTCGGTCATGACCGCGATCGAGGGATATGGCATGGCCCGGAAGGGGCTGCCCAACCGAGCTCTGCAAGTCTCGGCCTTCGCCTCGGGGGTCGGCGGACTGATCTCGGCCGTCGCACTGATAACCATGACGCCGCTGCTGGC
The DNA here is from genome assembly GCA_963798805.1 of uncultured Alphaproteobacteria bacterium. GTDB lineage: Bacteria > Pseudomonadota > Alphaproteobacteria > Rhizobiales > Rhodomicrobiaceae > CAVZCK01. The sequence goes on along the minus strand of CAWCVC010000002.1, from coordinate 179,321 downwards.
GCGGGTTGCGCTCAGCTTCGGGCCGTCGGAATACGCACTCCTGATCATCTTCAGCCTGCTGATCGTGATCCTGATGTCGCCGCAAAATCTCTTCGCTGGCTTCGGCGCGGCGGCGCTGGGGCTGATGTTCGCAATGGTGGGCTACGACCCGGTTGCTGTCGGCGAGCGGTTGACCTTCGGCATCGCCGACCTGCGCGGCGGCCTGCCGCTGGTGCCGATGCTGCTGGCCCTGTTCGCCGCGCCTCAGGTGATGCGCCTTGCGGTCGACGCGCTGAAGGGCGGCAGTCGGCTCGACCTCGGGAGCGATAAGTTCAGCCTCTGGCAGACCGCCCAGGCCACCTTTGCGCAGAAGTGGACCGTGCTGAGGGCCTCGGCGGTGGGGCTCGGGATCGGCATCCTGCCGGCGGTGGGCGTGGAGACATCGCCGATCCTCGCGCATACGCTGGAACGGCGCTTCGCTCGAGCCAAGGACTACGGCAGCGGCAACGAACAGGGGCTGATCGCCGCGGAAACTGCGAACAATGCCACTGTGGGCGGCTCGCTGATCCCGCTCATCGGGCTGGGCATTCCGGGCAGCGCCCCAGCCGCGGTGATGCTCGGTGCGCTGACGATGCACAACATCGCGCCCGGCCCACTCATCTTCGTCACCAACGGCAAGGTGATCTACGCCCTCTTCGCCGGCTTCATCGTCGTCAACCTGATCATGATGGTCTTCGGGGTTCTGCTCGCACGCCAGTTCGCGCTGACCTTGCGCCTGCCCAAGGGGCTAATCACCACCTTTGTCACGGCTGCGGCGATCTTCGGCAGCTATGCCAGCGACAACAGCCTGACCTCGGTTTACGTGCTACTGGGCGCCTCGCTCTTCGTCGCGGTGATGCTGGCAGCCAATATCCCGGTGCTGCCCTGCGCGCTGTCCTTCGTGCTCGGGCGGACGCTGGAGAACCAACTCGCTGTCGCCTTCGCTTCGATGACGGGGCTCGGCGAGCTATTTTCACGTCCGGCATCGGTCGTGCTGATCCTGCTGACGCTCGTGGTCGTCGTCGTCATACTGCGGCTACGCCGCAAGGACTTGGCACAGCTTGCGATCAACTGAGGCCGCGCAATTATAAACGAGAAGCAGAAACCATGGATGCCAAGGCCACAATCAACCTGCCGCCCGCGACATTGGTCGCGTTCATCGCCGATGTCCTCGTCGCCAACGGAATGCCGGAGGGGGACGCCAGGACGGTGGGTCAGCTGATGGTCGAGGCCGACCTGCACGGCAGCGACGGCCACGGTATTTTCCGCCTGCCGCGCTATATCGACCGGCTGAAGGCAGGCGGATTCAACCTGCATCCAAAAATCCGGGTCGACCGTAGTTCAGGCGGGGCCGCGCGGGTCGATGGGGACAACGCCATGGGCCATCTCGTGGTCAAGCGCTGTGTCGATGAGGCGATGACGCGCGCCGCCGAGCACGGCGTGTCGTGGGTCGGCTGCTACAACAGCAACCACGCGGGCGCCGCCGGGGTCTACGCTCTGATGCCGGTGCAGCGCGACATGATCTGCATCTACATGGCCGTGGGCAGCGCCAACCATATGGCCCCATGGGGCGGGATCGACCTGCTGCTGAGCACCAACCCGATCGCCATTGGCGTGTCTGGGGGCGACGGTGGTCCGATCCTGCTCGACATGGCGACCAGCAACGCCGCTTATGGCAAGGTGAAACTGGCGGCGCAGCGCGGGAAGACAATGCCCGAGGATTGGATGATCGACGCCGAAGGCAACCCGCTGACCGATCCGAAAAAGGCCGCCAGTGGATCGCTCCTGCCCATCGGCGGGCCAAAGGGATATGGCCTGGCGCTGATTATCGGCCTGCTGGCCGGTACGCTCAACGGCGCCGCGATGGGCCGCGAGATCATCGATTTCAACAAGGACGACGCGACGATGACCAATACGGGGCAAGCCGTGATGGTGATCGACATCCGGACGATCGCCGACCCAGAGGTCTTCAAGCGCGAGGTCGACAGGCTTCGCGGCGAGATGCTGTCCTCCAGGCTCCGCCCTGGCTTCACCGAAATCCGCCTCCCCGGCGACCGCGCCATTGCAAGCCGCGCGCAGCGGATGGTCGAAGGCGTGCCCTGCCCGCCGGTTCTGCTCGACAGCCTGCGCCCGGTCGCATTGGCGGCTGGCGTGACGCTGCTGGAAAACCGCATCTGAGGGAGCGGAGAGTGACGGACAAGACACCGCGCGTCTTCGGCAAGGACCAGATCGGCCGGTTCGACCGTGGCAACGGGGTGGAGACGCGGCTTTTCTGCAGCGCGTCACGCTGCGGCGCCGGGGTGACCACAGGCACTACCACGCTGCCGCCTGGACGTTCGGTGGCGCTGCACTTCCACAATTGCGACGAGCAGATCGTGATTCTGCAAGGCCATGCCGAGGCCGAATTCCGCGGCGAGCGTCACCCGATCGGGCCGATGGAGGTCGCCTTCATTCCTGAGGGCGAGGTGCATTGCTTCCACAATGTCGGCGATGAGACCGTGGTGATGCTCTTCATCTATGCTGCTGGCGAGGTGACGCGCACGTTTGCCGGAACAGGCGAGACCGTGCGCCACCTCTCCGAGCAGGACCTGGCCCAACCTTCGGGCGCGGCCACGACTCCGGGGAACTGATCCTGGCCAAGGTTCATCCCGGCAGCAGCTTCAACATATCGGCCCCATACTCCGCTTGCGCATCCGTCAATAGGGGGGCGACTGCCTCCACGAAGGCGAGCCGCTCAGCGGCGGACAGCTCGACGATTTCGCAGCCCGCGTCGCGGATGGTCCGTTCGGCGTCCCGCTCTTCCTCGATGGCAAGGGCGCGCTGATAGGTGACCGCCTCACGGACCGCATCTTCCATTGCGCTGCGAAACTCGGCCGGCCAACCCTCAACGGTCGGGCGATGCACGAATATCGGCCTGGAGAGGTAGAAATGCGAGGTGAGGGTGTGGAAACGGTGATAGGCATGGACGCCATAGGTCACGGTGTTTGCGAGAGGATTTTCCTGCGCGTCGATGGTTCCGTCCATAATGCCCCGAATGGCTTCGGTGAGGTCCATGCGGCGGGCATCGGCGCCCAGAAGCTCGAATGTGCTTTGATGCACCGGGCTTGGCAGAACACGTATCGCCATTCCCGTCATGTCCGATGGCGCATGGATCGGTCTAAGTCGATTGGACAGGTGGCGAAAGCCGTTCTCGAAATATCCAAAAATCCGATAGTTGACGCGGTCCTCGATTTTCCGCGTCAGCGCTTCGCCCAAGCGCCGATCCATGGCCTCGCGAACGGCCTCTCTATCGGAAAAGACGAAAGGCAGATCCAGGATGCCAAGTTCGGGTACGCGATCGGTGAGGTAGCTGCTCGACTGATAGCCGAGCGTCAGCATTCCGCTTTCGACGAGCCAGAGGATGTCCTCGGCCCGGTAGCCGAAGTCCATGATGTTCCAGACGTATCTGACCTCGACCTCATCTCCGAACGCCGCCTCCAACCGATCGCCGATGCGTTTCAGCCCCAGGCTGAAGCTGGTTGTAGGCGGCCCGTAACCGCCCATGCGGATCTGAACGGCCTTTCTCATCCGATGCTCCTCTCCTTTCGTCAGAGTCCCCGAGCGCTGGCCGCAGTGAAAGGCGCCAGCTACGCGAGGCCCCACGTCGGACCAGCGCCCATGAATGCGCCTCTCTAACTAATGCAATTGCGCCGCGGGCCCCGGCTGTGCGCCGGGCGGGCATTTGCCGAGAATGATCATTCCCAGGACCTCATCCTTGGTCACGGCGCCGGTGCTGGCGGAGCCGACCACTCCACCGTTTTTCATCACCGTAACCCGGTCGGCAAGATCAAAGACGTCGTGAATGTCATGGCTGATCAAAAAGATGCCGATGCCGTCCTGTTTGAGCTGCCTGATCAGCTCGCCGACCTGTACGGTCTCCGCAGGACCGAGCGCAGCGGTGGGCTCGTCCATGATCAGGATGCGGGCGTTGAATAGAATAGCGCGAGCAATCGCCACCGACTGCCTCTGACCACCCGACAGCAATTTGACCGGGTCTTTGAAGCGCTTGAAATTCGGGTTGAGCCGACCCATGACATTGCGCGCCTCCGCCTCCATCGCCGCATCGTCGAGCGTTCCCCAGGATGTGAGGAGCTCGCGGCCGAGAAAGAGATTGGACGCAGCATCGACATTGTCGGCCAGGGCGAGCGTCTGGTAGATCGTCTCGATGCCATAATCTTTGGCCTCGCGCGGATTGCCGATTCGGGCTTCCTTGCCATCGATGAAGATCTGGCCGGAATCGCGGATATAGGCGCCGGAGAGGATCTTGATCAGCGTCGATTTTCCTGCCCCGTTATGGCCGACCAGGCCAACAACCTCACCCGGATAAAGATCGAGGGAGGCGTGATCGACAGCCTTAAGACCGCCAAAGGCGACGGAAATATCACGAAGCTCAACCAAGGGCGGACCACTGGATTCTGCTCTCATCCCGCTACCTCTACTTTGTCCGGCTACGGTACATCTGATCGATCCAGACGGCGAAGACGAGCGCCGAGCCGACCACCACCTGCTGCACCGCCGCGTCGAAACCGATCAACACCATCCCCGTCTGCAGCGACTGCATGACGAGCGCGCCGAGGATCGCGCCGTAAATAGTGCCGATGCCGCCGGCGAGCGACGCGCCGCCGATCACCGCAGAGGCGATGACATAAAGCTCGTCCAGCGTGCCCAGCGAATTCGTCGCCGAGTTCAATCGGGCGCTGGCGACGGCGGCTGAAAGGCCGGCAAGAAAGCCCATCAGCGCGAAGACCTTGAGCGTCACCCAGCGCGTATTGATGCCGGCGAGTTCGGCCGCTTCCGGATTACCGCCAATGGCGAAGACATAGCGTCCAAAACGGGTCCGCGTGACCAGAAAGGTCATGACGATGCCGACGAAAATCACGATGAGCACGGGGATGGCGAAGCCATGCGAGATGAACACTCCTCCTTCGGGGATGGTCAGATTGTGTCGCTCCGCATATTGGCGCACGATGCCCGGCGGCCAGGGATAGGCGTTCACCAGCAGCACGAATCCGATCACCGCGCCGCAGCCGATGACGGCGAGGAGCAATTCCGCCCAGACCGGGCGCAGCGGGAATTGAAAACGCCGCCGCTGCCGACGCGCGGACACGATCAGCCCTAAAATGCCCGCGCATGCAAGCACACCCACAATCCAGCTCCCGGTCTCGCCGACCGCGCCGTAAGGTCCGCCGCCGATGAGAGCGAAGGTGGTGTCGACCGGTGAAATGGTTTCGCCGCGCGCCAGGAGGAAGGCGACACCGCGCCAGACGAGAAGGCCGCCCAGGGTGACGATGAAAGCCGGGATGCGCATATAGGCAACGAGAAAGCCATGAAAGGCCCCGATCGCGGCGCCTGCGGCAAGGCCCGTGAGCAGGGCGATGATCCAGATCGCCGGGTGGCCGAGGCCGAGAACGCCCGGCAGGACCCAGACCTGCATGATCGCCATCAGCATGGCGCAAACACCGAGCACCGAGCCGACCGAGAGATCGATGTGGCGAGTGACGATCACCAGCACCATGCCTGTGGCCATAATGCCGATTGAAGCCGTCTGAACGGAAAGATTCCAGAGGTTGCGGGGTGTCAGAAAAGCCCCGAAGCCATTGACGAACGCACCATAGAGGTGAAAGCCGACCCAGATCAGGGCGAGTGCGGAGATCATGCCGAGCAGGCGCGTATCGATCTCTGTCTGGAGCAGAAACGTCTCGATGACGCCATCCTTGGCGCTTTTGCCCTCTACCTCCAGAGCGGCATCGCGGTTCATTTGAGAGCTCCCCAAAGCCTCATCAGGTCGCAGCTGCATCTTTTAACCGCTGGCTGCTTGCGCGCAATGCACAGCCGCGGCAGGTGTACCCCTGCCGCGGCCCGTCAGCTTGGTTACATTGCAAGCAGGCTAACGGCTTAGCTGCAACCTTTAACCCCAGGCTTGGCGCCTTCGCAGGCTTCCTTCTTGGAAATCCAGCCGGCGTCGATGACGACGTTGAGGTTGTCCTTGGTGATCGGGATCGGCTTGAGGAACATGGCGTTCATCGTCACGCCTTTCTCGCCGCCGGACCACTGCACCGTCTTCGGCACGTCGGACATCTTCTTGCCGTTGGCGAGCATGGAAGCGATGTTGCCGGCCGCCTTACCGAGCTCGCGCGCATCCTTCCAGACGGAAACGGTCTGCGTCCCGCGTGCTACGCGATTGAGCGCTGCGTGATCCCCATCCTGGCCGGAGACCGGAACCGTGCCGGCCAGGCCCTGAGCGGCAAGCGCCGCAATGACGCCGCCGGCCATGCCGTCATTTTCAGAGATGACCGCGTCCACCTTGTTGTTATTGGCGGTCAGGATCTGCTCCATGTTTTTCTGCGCATTGTCAGGCTTCCAGCCGTCGGTATAGGTCTCGCCGACATTTTTGATCTTGCCGGAATCCATCCCTGCTTTCAGAACCTCCTTGATGCCCTGGAACAGGAAGTCGGCATTCGGATCGCCCTTATCGCCCTTGATGAAGGCGTAATTGCCTTCCGGCTTAACGGCATGGACGGCACGCGCCTGCATCCGGCCGACCTCGATATTATCGAAGGTCAGGTAATAGGCACGCTTGTCCTCGATGAGCCGGTCATAACCGATAACGGGGATGCCTTCGGCAGCGGCTTTGTCGATGGCGGGACCGATCGCATTTTTGTCGACGGTGAGAATGACGAGCGCGTTAGCGCCCTGAGCGATAAGGCTTTCAATGTCGGAGAGCTGCTTGGCGGCGGACGCCTGAGCGTCTGCGGATACATATTTGTCGCCATTCGCCTCGATCGCAGCTTTCATTGCCGCTTCATCGGTCTTCCACCGCTCTTCCTGGAAATTCGACCAGGAAACGCCGATGATCTTGCCTTTGGCGGCGGCCGCGCCGGCAAATGACGCAGCCATAATGGCGCTCGCGAGGAGCACTCCCAAAGCCCGTTTCATATATGCTCTCCTTGTGACGTTCAGAATCGAACAGTAAGGCCGTCGCTTCCCATTGCTGTCGGGCATTTTTTTCGAGCCTCAAAAAAAGTGATTGAAACCGGATGCTGTGTCAAGTTACCACTCGCTAAGCTGATGGTCGTCTTGTCCGACGGCCTGCAAGACTGATATATTTGCCCGTTTGAACATCACTCAATTCGGAGTCCGGAGAAGAATAACGTGTGGGGAGCAGTCACTCGCTCCGATGATGTGCGCAAGGGCAATCGCCGCCGCATTCTCGCTGCAATCCGCCGACGCGGACTGATCTCGCGCACCGATATTGGCCAGCAGACCGGATTGAGCGCCGCTACCGTTTCCGCCATCACCTTCGATCTGATTTCTGAAGGGGTGCTCGTCAGGCACTCGCGGGATGACGCCTCGATTGCCGGGCGCGGCCGGCCCAAGGTCGATCTAAGCGTGAACCCTGCCGCCGGCCTGGTGGGCACGATGAACTTGCAGCTCAACTCCGTTACGGCCACCATCATCGATTATACGGGTACGCCTCTCGCCGAGAGCGCCATAGATTTCGACAGCCGCCAGGCGAGCGCGGCGTCTATCCGGCGCGCGCTGATGCATTGCCTGCAGCACGCCTTTGCGAAATCCGGGCAATCCTCGAGTGAGCTGAAGCGCATTGCCGTCGGCGTGCAGGGCGTGACGGATGTCGGAGGAATGAAACTACTCTGGTCTCCCGTCGTCAAACAACGCAACCTGCCGATCCGGAGTTGGCTGGAAAGCGAATTCGGCGTGCCAGTCAGCGTTTGCAACGATTGCGATTTGATGGCGCTGGCTCTGAACTGGAACGATCCCCAGCGCTACAGCGGCAATTTCGCCGCCATTTTATTTGCGCATGGCGTCGGCATGGGCCTTTTCCTGCGCGGCGGGCTGATCAACGGCACGCGGACATCGGGCATCGAGTTCGGGCATATGATCCATATTCCGGGCGGCGCCCAATGCCGTTGCGGCAGCCGAGGCTGCATCGAGGCTTATGCGGGCGATTACGCCGTGAAGCGGCGCGCGAGCGGATTGCCGGACGACTTGCCGCCGCCGGGGCTCGTGACCGCCGGCGAGATGGCCGCGATCGTCGAAGCGGCGCAGCGGGGCGACGATAATGCGCGCGCAGCGATCGAGGCGGCGGGGCGAGCCATCGGAACCGGATTGGCCAGCATCTTCGCGCTCGTCGATCCCTTTCCGGTCGCGCTGATCGGCAGCGGAACTGTGACGCGGGATTTACTGGAGCCGGCGATCCGCGCCGCCATCGCGCAAAGCATCGCCGTGAAGGGGGCCGGCCAGCCGGTCGGGGGCAGGCTTGGAAGGATCCGAATCGACTATTTCGCCGATGGCTACCCGCTCGTTCAGAAAGGGAGCATGCTCCGCGCGCTGCTTGCCGCCGATGACGAGCTTGCCAATGCCGGGCCGTGAAGCAGCTTTGGCGGGTCATTGCCGCCGGGATGCTGGCCGCGAGATCGCGCTGCGGGCAACTCAATGACAACACCATAATTGCGGTATCCAAGACCGCGCCGAGCAGAAGGAGCAGCTATGGCAAGCGCGATCTATGCAAGTCTCAAAGATAGGACGGTTCTGGTGACCGGAGGGGCATCCGGCATCGGCGAGGCGATTGTGCGCGCCTTTGCCGAACAGGGCTCACGCGTGGGATTTCTCGATGTCGATATGAAATCGGCGGAGAAACTCCTGTCTGAGCTTCCGGCAGACCGCGTCGCCTTCGAAGCTTGCGACCTGCGTGATATAGATGCCTTGCAGAAGAGCGTCGGCGCGATCCGTGCGCGGCTCGGACCGATCACAATCCTGGTCAATAACGCAGCGCGCGACGACCGTCACGACATGGACAGCGTCACCTCCGAATATTGGGATGACCGCATCGCCACCAATCTCAAGCATCAGTTTTTCGCCGCGCAGGCGGTTGCGCCGGACATGCGGGCAGCGAAGAACGGCGCGATCGTCAATATTGGGTCGGTGAGTTGGATGATCGGGCAAGGCGGAATGCCCTGCTATACGACGGCGAAATCGGCTGTTCAGGGTCTCACGCGCTCGCTGGCGCGCGACCTCGGCCCTCACAACATCCGCGTCAATAGCATCGTGCCGGGCTGGATCATGACCCGGCGCCAGCTCGATCTATGGCTGACGCCGGAGGGAGAGAAAGAGCTGATGACGCGCCAATGCCTGAAGCGCAGGATCGTGCCGGAGGATGTCGCGCGCGTCGTCCTGTTCTTCGCTTCCGACCAGGCGAGCGCCTGCACCAACCAAAGCTATATCGTAGACGGCGGCTGGGTGTGAGGTCTCTGCAAAGCCCGTCTTGGGTGGATCCGACGTGACAAGCAGCTCGGTCGGACTTGTGTGCCGGCGCTGCGGCATCTCCCGGCCGACCCTAAGCAAACATGGCGCCGCCCCCCGCACGCCCCTGATCAGCTCAGCCTTCCACGCGCCGCGACGGGCAATTCGCCGACAATTTCATCCCCGCGCACCATGATCAGGCGATCGACCATATTGACCACCACGCAGACATGATTGGGGATCACCCGTAAGACATCCCCGACATTGGGGCGATCGTTGCAGGCGGAAAGGTCGAGAAAGCCGTGCTCCTCGGCGAAGCGCGCGATGCGCGCCTCGGGGTGTTCGAGGATCAGGCCGTGGCCCGTGAGGCCGCCAGTATCGCTCGTCAGCGTCTTGGAGCCGGCATCGAGAATGCCGCGTTCCGGCGCGGCCCGGCTTACCACCGTCGTGTAAACGGCGAGCGCGCAGTCTTCGAGCGAGGCGACGCCAGCCTTCATCATCATTCGGTCATTGAAGATTGAGGTGCCGGAGCGATGCTCCGTGATGCCTTCGATTTCGGAGAGATGCGGCAGGTTCGGCGTCCCGCCGGATGAGACGACGCGGACGTTGAACCCCGCCGCGCGCACGCCCTTCATCGCTGTATCGAGAAAGCGTCCTGTCTCGGCAATGCCCGTTTCGGGCGGGTAGATCAGGAAGCCGGCAAAGGCGAGGCCTGGCTGCGCCGCAATCTGCGTCGCCAGCGCGACCGCCTCGCCCGGCGTCTCCACGCCCGCGCGCTTGCGGCCGGTGTCGCATTCGACCAGCACATCGAGCGGACGTCCGGCGATCTCCGCCGCCTGCGGCAGCCCCTCGATCACTACAGCATTGTCCGCCGAGACCATCATCTTGATGCGTCCGGCAAGCCTGCCCAGCCGTCCGAGCTTCTCCTCACCGAGGATGTTGTAGCTGATCAGAATATCGTCGAGACCGCCGTCGGCCATAACCTCCGCCTCGCCGAGCTTCTGGCAGGTGATGCCTTTCGCTCCCGCCGCCACCTGCATCGCCGCGAGCACCGGGCTCTTGTGCGTCTTCACATGCGGGCGGTTGGCGATGCCCGCCACATCGCACAGCGATTGCAGTCGCGCGATGTTGCGCTCGACGATGTCGAGATCGATCACGACCGCCGGCGTGCCGAACTGCCGCGCGATCTCCCCTTTCAGGCTTTCCATGCTCATGGCGCGAGTTCCCTGTTCCGGCTTGATTGGCAGAATGGCACCGAGGCGGCAGGGTGAGCCCGGCCGAAGCGCTCTTTATCTGGCGTCATGATCCGTCCCCTGAAGAACCGGGCTCCCATAGACGACCCCGGATCACCACGCCTGCAGCCACGATCTTCTGCTCGCCGCGCAGCGTCGCCCCGGTCGAATCGACATAGTCGAACGCTCCTGTCCTGACCTCGATGATCGACGCATCGCCGAGGCTGCCAGGCCTCAAGCTGCCGAGATCGGATCGCTTCAGCGCAGTCGCGGCATTCACCGTCGCCGCCTTGGTCACCGAGCCGAGCGGCACGCCGAGGCAGAGGAATTTCGACATGGTGGTGACGAGGTCGAAAGCAGGGCCGTCGATACAGAGCGCATGCACATCGCTGGAAATCGTATCGGGCATGAAGCCGCCCGCCAGCATCGCACGGGCGACATCGAAGGAAAATGAGCCTTTGCCATGACCGATATCGAACAGGACGCCGCGCTCGCGCGCCTTGTGCACCGAGGCGCGGATCTGGCCGCTGGTCACCGGGCTGTTGGGGAACGGGCGGAAACAGTGGGTGAGCACGTCGCCCTGCCGCAGCCGCGCCAGCACCTCATCCAGGCTCGGGGGCGGTTCGTCAATATGGACCATCATCGGCAGGCCGAGTTCCTCGGCCACTTCGCGGGCGATGTCCACGGGGATGGCGCCCGAGGTGCCGCTGGCATTGCGTCCGACGCGGACCTTAATGCCCACGAGCACATCGCGATTGGCGTTCGCCACCTCCACCGCGTCGACCGGCGCCAGCAGCCGCTGATCGCCGCTCTCGCCGACCATGATCCGCTTAGCGAAGGCATAGATGCCGGCGAAAGAGATGTTCAGATAGGCGAGGATGCGCACCGGCGAGGATCCGATGACGTGCGCGCGCAAGCCGGCAAAATTGCCGGGGCCGGCGCTGCCGGCGTCGACGAGCGTCGTGGTGCCGCCGGACGCAGCGAGCGCGACAGGATCGACGCCGAGCGAGGTGCCGCCGACGTAAACATGCGTGTGCAGATCGATAAGGCCAGGGGTCACGATCGCGCCAGAACAATCCCGGACCGTGGCGGCTCGTGCGGCGAGGCCATCACCGACGCTGGCGACCCTGCCATCCGCAAAGGCGACATCGGTGATCCTATCGATGTCTTGCGACGGGTCGATCACACGCCCGCCGGTGAGCACCAGATCGAATGTCATGTCACCCTTCCCTCTCGAAGCCGTGTGCCTGGGGACATCATCCGGTTTGCCTTGCGCGCGCGCTTTCGCGTCTCTCGCGACGCATCCCGCGCATTCGCCCGGTCCGCGGCAGCGTGAAAGGTTCCTGCCGTTCCGCCAGCCGCCAGTTGCCCGAAGATGCCGCCTTCAATGCCGAATGCGCGCTCAACGATAAAGTGCTGGAGATCGTGCGGCATCCGGGACGACCAAGTGTAGCTGAAGCATCGGCCGTCCGCACCATGGCCCTGATGGCATGCAGGCGAGACGAGCCGGGAAGCTGTGATCTTGCCCGCGCGAAATGAATATGAGTTTGCGCAGGCGCGGCTTGAGGCATATCATCAGCTCGGGGCAACGGGAGTGAGACCATGACGCGCATCGGTATGCTGACGCCATCCTCGAACACCGCGCTCGAGCCGGCGACCTATGGTCTCCTGGCGGGGATGCCGGATGTGACCGCGCATTTCGCACGCTTCCCGGTCACGGAAATCGCCCTGTCGCCCGATGCACTCAGCCAATTCGATCTGGCGCCGATCCTGGCGGCGGCGGAATTGCTGTCGCACGCCAAGGTCGATGTCATCGCTTGGAATGGCACCTCCGCAACCTGGCTCGGCTTCGGCCGCGACGAGGCGCTGGTGCAGGCGATCACAGCAAAAACCGGCATAGCGGCAACGACGGCCATCCTCGCGATGAACGCGCGCTTGCGCCGGATGAACGCGCATCGCCTCGCCATCGTGACGCCCTATACCGACGATGTTCAGGCCAGGATCGCGGCGAATTACGCCGCCGCTGGCATTGCTTGCGTCGCCGAGCGCCATGCGGGCCTTCGTGACAATTTCGCTTTCGCCCAAATTACGCCGGAGGTCATCGAAGCCATGATCCTCGACGTCGCCGCCGAGAAGCCCGACGCCGTCGCTGTGATCTGCACCAATATGGACGCGTCGCGCCTCGCCCCGCAGATCGAGGCCCGCATCGGCATTCCGGTGCTCGACTCGATCGCCTGCACGCTCTCGGGTGCGCTGGACACCTCGCTGATGGCAAAAGCTGCAGCGGGACGATAGCGATCCGAAATCCGTCTACTGATCCGCTGCGTAAATTGGGCTTCAGCCAAGTTCACGAGCCAGAAGCCTTGCGCCCACCGCCGGATCAAACGCCAGTTCCCACCAGCATGCGATAGCGGAATTGGTCGATGACAACGGCGAGGATCAGGAGACTGCCGAGCAGCACCATCTGCATGTAGGAGCCGATCTGCATCAGGTTCATGCCGTTCTGAACCAGCACGATGAAGAAGGCGCCCAGCACGACGCTGTCGACACGGCCGATGCCGCCTCGCAGCGATACGCCGGCGATGACGCAGGCCGCAATCGAACTCCAGTGCCATGGTGCCTCCGAGATTGGTCTCGCCGCTTTCGACCCGTGCGCTGAGCAGGACGCCGGCGAGCGAGGAGAGAAGCGAGCATATGACATAGGTGAGGAAGAGCGTGGCCTTGGTGTTGATGCCCGAGAGATTGGCGGCCTTGATGTTGCCGCCGACCGCGTAGATACGCACACCGAGCCGCGTCCGGTTCATGAGCACCCACATCACCGCGATGGCGAGAAGCGCGACAAGGACCGGAACCGGAACGCCGAGTATCGCGCCGAAGCCGAAGAAATCCCCGAATTCATAGGGCAGATTGCCGATCGGGACGCCGCCGGTGATGAACAGCGCGATACCGGCGCCGACGGACTGCACGCCTAGCGTCATGATGAAGGGCGACACACCGAACTGGGCCACGCCGAGCCCATTGAGCGCGCCGATGATGAATGCGGCGGCAAAGCCCGCAAGGACGCCGAGCAGGATCACCAGCCAGACGGTATCGGGAATGACCGCAGCGAAATAAACCATCACCGTCGCGGAAACGACCGAGGTTAGCGCGATGGCCGTGCCGACGGAAAGGTCGAAACCGCCCGTGACCAGGACGAGCATCTGGCCGAGCGAGACGAGCACCAGATAGACCGACTGCCTCGCGACATTGGTGATGTTGTCAATGGTGAGGAACTGGCCCGAAGCGATCGTGAAGATCAAGAGCGCGGCGGTGAGGAAGAAGGGCAATACGCCGACGCGGAGAAACAGATCACGCAGGAACACGCCAGCGGATGCCAGAAGCCTGACGACCTCGACCTTCGTCGCCGTTCCAGCTTCACTGCTCATGCCGATCGCCTCTCATCACGGAAGAAATAGCTGAGCACCGTCTGCTCGCTGATGCCGTCGCCTTCGAGCTCGGCGGCGATGCGGCCATTGGCGAAGACGAGCAGCCGATGCGAGAGGTGCATCACCTCCGGCAGATCGGAGGAGATCACCACGACCGCCTTGCCGGCTTCCGCAAATTGCTTGATCAGCCGATAGAGTGCGGCGCGGGTGCCCATGTCGACGCCGACGGTCGGCTCGTCGAAAATATAGAGATCATAATCCTCGCCGAAGCCCTTGCCGAACAGCACCTTCTGCTGATTGCCGCCGGAAAGCTTCGAGACGGTGCGATCCAGCGAGCCATGCGAGAGATCGACACGTCGGCCGATCTCATCGGTAAGCTTGCGAAGCTTGCCCGGTATGCGCAGGCCGAAGGTGCCGCGCGCTTCCTTCCGATTGAGCATCGACAAGGCAACATTGTTGCGCGCGGTGGCGCTGAGCAGGAGACCTTCGCTCTTGCGGTCGGAGGGCAGATAGAAAACGCCGCTTGCGATCAATCGGTGTGGCGAAGCGCCGGTCACGTCCTCAGCTTTGAATCGGACCTGACCGCTGATCGTGTCGTTGAGCCCCATGACGGCTCGGAAAGTCCGTGACTTACCGCTGCCGACCAGTCCGGCAATGCCAAGGATCTCGCCCCTCCTGATATCCATATCGAGGCCATGAACGCCCCAGGCGTGAAGCCCGCGGATGGTCATAATGGTCTGGGGCGCCTCGGCGCGCGCGATTTGCGGATAGATTTCGCTCATCGACCGGCCCGTCATCATCTCGACAAGTGCGGTCTCGGTGAGGTCGTGAGCGCCGACCGTGCCGATCAGCCTGCCGTCGCGCAGCACTGTGATGCGATCCGCGATGGCCTCGAATTCGTGGATGCGATGGGAGATGTAGACGATGCCGACGCCGCTCGCCTTGGCTTCGCCGATGAAAGCGAAGAGCTTTTCGGTCTCGCGCTCGGTGAGAGAGGCGGTCGGCTCATCGAGAATGAGGATGCGGGCGCGGGCACGGATCGCCTTGGCGATTTCCACCATTTGCTGCTCGGCCCGCGACAGAGCCGCCACCGGCTTCGTCACATCGATCGAGAAGCCAATATCGGCGAGAACCTTTTCCGTTGCAGCGCGCATGGCGCGGCGGTCGATGAAAGGGCCGATCATCGGCTCGTCGCCAAGAAAGATGTTCTCGGCGATGCTCATCGACGGCACGAGCGAGAATTCCTGGAACACCGCTCCGATGCCGGCCGCACGGGCATCCTTCACGGAGGTAAAGCGCACCTCCTCGCCATTGATGCAGAGCCGGCCGGAGTTGGCCGGATAGACGCCCGCGAGAATGGAGATCAGGGTCGATTTGCCCGCACCGTTCTCGCCGAAAAGAACATGAACCTCGCCGGGGTTCAGGGTGAAGTTGACCCCGTCCAGCGCCCTGACGCCGGGGAATGCCTTTGAGATGGCGATCATCTCGACAAGGGCAGCAGGAGCGGTCATTGGCTTTTCCGGTATGAAATGCTGGGCTCCGACGTCCCCAGCCGCCGAAGCCCGCCTGGACAGATATTAGTTCACCGAAAAGACCGGCTTATATCCGTCCGGTGGCAGAATATTGCTCTGCGGCACGGTCTTGATGTTCTTCTGATCGACAACGAAGATTTTCGGGCCAACATGCTTGATGAGCGGCTTGCCTTCGAGCGCGCGCACGGCCTGGTCGATAGCGATACGGCCCTGGATGACCATGGAGTCGGCCGGAGCCGCCATGATGAAGCCGCGCTTGATGCCCTCATAGACTCCAGGCGTCATGTAGAAGGCGAGGAGATCGACCTTGCCTTTCAGCCCGCGCTCGCGAATAAGGCCCTGTGCCGCTTCCGCCGTCACAGCGGTGCCAGCGATGTAGCGCACATCCGGGTCCGCCTGCAGCACATCCTCGACGAGCTTGAGCTGCACTTCCTTGCCGGTGTCTCCATATTTCGGCTCGAGCACCTTAAGCGCGGAACCCTTGACTGCTTCGAGGAAGCCTTTATTGGCGGCCTCGACCCATCCGGCTCCCGCCGGTCCCGGAAACCAGCCGACCTTAACCTCTTTGCCGCCGGCCGGGTGCTTCTTGGCAAGATAGACGCCGGTCTCGTGGCCCATGGTGTAGAACGATACCAGCGACTTGGCCGTGAGGTTCTTGGATGACATGCCGTTGACGAGGTCGATCACCGGGATGTTCTTCTTGGCGACCTCGGACACCAGATTGTTGAGCCCGTCGAAGGAGATGGCGCCGATTACGACGGCTTGCGCGCCACCCGCCACGCAATCCTCGATCTGCGAGATCTGCTTGGCAAGCTCGGTGTAGCCACCCGCCTCGACGAGGTTCATCTTAACCCCGAGGTCCTTGGCCTCCTCGGCGACGCCATAGTCGACGCCGAGCCAGTAGGCGTCCTTCATATGCGGAAAGGACACGCAGATCTTCCAAGGCTTTTCCGCCTTTTCGAGCGGCACGTATGAGACATCGGAGGACTTGCCGTCGGCCGCGAAGGGCGGCGTCACCTGGGCTGCATCATAAGGATACCATTTCTCAGCGTGAGCCGACTGGCTGAGCGCGATTGCGAGTGCGCCGCCTGCGAGGATCTTGGAGAGGTGGAGACGCATTTTCGATTACTCCCTGATTTGCGGGTTCGGGATGCTGGCTGGCCGGTCACGCGAGTGCGATCCGGATCGCGTCGAGGAGCCTTGCGCGATCAGCACGCGCCTGAAGCGCCTGGTCCATGTCGACTTTTACGAAGCGTGTCGGAGTATGTGGCTGGAGCTGACCGATTAGGTCCATATCGGCCGAGATCACCGTGCCGAGCATGAAATAACCGCCGCCGGAGACCGCGTCGCGATGCAGGACGATCGGTTCGGTGCCGCCCGGCACCTGGATCGAGCCGTAAGGGTAGCAGCTGTCGACGATGTTGGAGGGATCGGAGCCGGCGCCGAAGGGCTGCTCGTGCGGCACGAAGTCCAGCGAGCGGCCGCCGCGGAAGCGGTAGCCCATGCGGTCGGCTTCCGGCGCTACTTTCCATTCATCGTCGAAGAAATTGCGGCCCGACTGCTCAGTGATGCGGTGCCAATAGAGGCCGGGCAGGACGCGCAGCTCGGCAGGCATGCCCGGCGTGCGCCGAAGGTGGTCCGGCACGCTGCGGCCTTCCGGTGCACCTCGGCCTACGCCGATAGGCAATTCGTCGCCCGCCGCGATGGCGCGTCCGCCGACGCCGCCCAGCGCCCCGATCGCATAGGTCGAGCGGCTGCCGAGCGCTTCGGGCACGTCGATGCCGCCGGAGACGGCGATATAGATGCGCGCGCCGGTCTTCAGATAGTCGAAGCTGAGAACCTGTCCAGCCCTGACCTGAAACGCCGTCCAGCCCGGCTTTTCCTCGCCATCGAGCTTGATCGGCATCTCCGCGCCGGTCACGGCAACCGTCGCATCGCCGGTGAATTCCAGCTTCGGCCCGATGAAGACCGCTTCCAGCCCCGCCGCACCTTCATCATTGCCGACGAGGAGATTGGCCGCACGCATGGCGAGCCGGTCCATGGCGCCACCGATCGGAATGCCGAGATGGAAATAGCCCGGACGGCCAAGATCCTGGACGGTGGTCGCGAGGCCCTGGTGGAGAACTTTAATGGCCATTGATCAGCCCCTCCAGCTTCGCGTTGTAACCATCGATGTCCTTCTGGAACTCGTTGAGGTCGAAGCTGACCTCTCGGGTCGGCGGGGCGAACCGGCCCGCTTCGACATCGGCCACGTCCTGATCGTAAGCCTCGCGTCCGATCGCCTTGAACTTCACAATGTCGCCCGGGCGGAAGAACACCATGAAGTCGCGCAGATAGGAGGTGGTCTGCGTCGGATCGAAAATCGGCATCGGCGTGATGCCGAACATCTGATAGCCGCCGGCGCCGCGGACCGAATAGATGCAGCCGAAACAGCCGCCGTGACCGATGGTCAGCTTCGGCGTATCGGTCCGTGGACGGAGATATTTCGGCACCTCGATCTGGCGTCGCCTTTCGACCATCTGGTACATGAACGGCAGGCCCGCCACGAAGCCGACCATGGAGACGAACCAGGGCGAGCCGGAATGGGCGGCGACGAACTCCTCGACGGACGCGAAATGATTGATGCGCGCAGCGTAGTCGAGATCGGTGCCGCTCGGGTCCTGATGGCGCTCGCGAAACCGCATCAGGGTTTCATGCGTCCACGGATCGTTATAGTAGACCGGGATCTCGACGATGCGCGTCTTGATGACCGGCTCGGCGTGCTCGGCGGCGCTCTCGATCGACTGGACCTCTTTCAGAATATCGTTCGGGCGGATGATATCGGGATCGAATTTAACCTGAAGCGAGGCATTCGCCGGACAGATCTCGGTTATGCCTTCGATGCCGGCGGCCTTGATGCCGTTCGTCATCGAGAGGCTCTTGAAAAAGGCCTCAAGCGACATCTCCTCGCTGCACTCGACGAAAAGGTGTTCGTCGCCCCCGAAGGAGTAGCGGGCGCTCATCAGACGGCCTCCTCTTTGCTGGCGTTGCGTGCGGCGAATTCCGTCTCCAGCCATGGCTCGAGGAAGGCGGTGTGGACGCGGCCTTCGATGACGGCGGGATCTTCGGCGAGCGCCTGATGGAGGGGAATGGTGGTCGGCAGGCCACCGATGCTGAGCCCGGCAAGGGCGATGCGAAGGCGCCTGAGTGCGGCTGGCCGGTCCTCGCCCCAGACGATCAGCTTGCCGAGCAGGGAATCGTAGAAGGGCGGGATCTGATAGCCCTCATAGAGCATAGTGTCGAAGCGGATGCCTTCGCCTGCCGGGACGTGAAGGCTCTCGACGCGGCCGGGGAATGGCATGAAATTCTTCGCCGGATCTTCCGCATTGATCCGGCACTCGATGGCGTGACCGCGCGGGTGAACATCTTCCTGACGGATGCCGAGCGGCTCACCGGCGGCAATGCGAAACATCTCGGCGACGAGGTCGATGCCAGTGATCATTTCCGTCACCGGATGCTCGACCTGGATGCGGGTGTTGACCTCGATGAAATAGGCTTCGCCGCGCGCTTCGTCGTAAAGGAACTCGACGGTTCCCGCGCCTCGGTAGCTGACGCTCCGGGCAAGTGCTGCAGCGCTGTTGCAAAGCGTGATCCGCAGATCGCGCGGCAAGGTCACGGCGAGCGCCTCTTCCCAGACCTTCTGGCGCCGGCGCTGCAGCGAGCATTCGCGCTCGAAGCAGTGGATGGCACGCGTGCCGTCGCCGAGGATCTGCACCTCGACATGGCGCGCCTTGTGCAAGAGCGTCTCGATATAGAGCCCGCCGTCGCCGAAGGCGGCGCGCGCCTCGGCCGAGGCCTGGGGGAACAGGCGCTCGAACTCTGCGGGCGAATTGGCAATGCGGATGCCGCGTCCACCGCCTCCGGCGGCTGCCTTGATCACCACCGGAAAGCCGATCATCTCGACGATGTCGCGCGCCTCCTCGAGGCCGGCGACGCGGCCGGCACTGCCCGGCACGATCGGCACGCCCGCCGTGCGAGCCGCCTCGCGCGCGGCGACCTTGTCGCCAAGCAGGCGGATGGTGTCGCCCTTGGGGCCGATGAAAACCATGCCGGCGGCCTCAACGGCATCGGCGAAATCGGCGTTTTCGGCCAGGAAACCGTAGCCTGGATGGATGGCGTCGGCGCCCGAGCCCTTCGCAGCGGCAATGACGGCTTCGATGTTCAGGTAGGATTTTGCGGCTGGCGGCGCGCCGATATTGACGGCCTCATCGGCCAACCGGACGGCGAGCGAGTTTTCATCGGCGGCGGAATACGCCTGGATCGTCCGCAGGCCAAGCGATTTCGCGGCGCGGTTGATCCTGACGGCAATCTCGCCGCGATTGGCGATGAAGACCGACCGCAGCCTCATGCCTCGACCTCGGCGATAACCTGCCCCGCCATGACGGCTTCGGCGTCACCGACGAGGAATCTGATCCCCTGCCCTGTCACGCCAGCGGCGACCTCGTGGAACGATTTCATCACTTCGATCAGCCCCACCGGATCGGCCGGAGAAACCGCATCGCCCTCTTTCTTGAACTCCGGCGCATCGGGCGCCGGACGCCGATAGAACGTTCCGGGGAGCGGCGACTTGATTTCCAGCTTTGCCATGGCGTTCTCCTTCTGCGGCGGATCAGCGGCTCACGATCTCCGACACCGGGGCAATACGGATGCCGGCGCCGACCAGCGCCTCTCGGGTGCGCGTCACGATAACCTCCGAGCCTGGCGTATCCGAGTGGATGCAGATCGATTCGAAATCGATGTGGATGTCGTTGCCCGTAACGGTCCGGACCGTGCCGTCCTTGCAGGCGCGGATGACCTTGCGCGCGATTGCGTCCGGATCGAGCTGTCCAGCGTCGCGGACGAAGACGATCGATCCGTTGTCGTCATAGTCGCGGTCGGCATAGAATTCGCGGATAGCCGGATGGCCGGCGGCGATAGCGGCGGCATGAGTTGCCGAGCCGGCCATGCAGAATACGAAGCTGTTCGGCGCCGCCTTCCGCATATATTCGATGAAGATCTGCGAGAGCTCGGCGTCGACGGCCATTTCCATGTAGAGCGCGCCGTGCGGCTTGACATGCTGCAGCGCCGCGCCATAGCGGCGCGCGAACTCGCGCAGCGCGCCGACCTGGTAGACCATATCGTTGACGAGCTCCTTGGCGGTGCCGCCGATCTTGCGGCGCCCGAAGCCCTGCAGGTCGCGATAACCCGGATGCGCGCCGATGCCGACGCCATGCTCCACGGCGAGGCGCACCGTTTCGTCCATCAGATTCGGATCGCCGGCATGAAAGCCGGTGGCAATGTTGGCCGAGCTGATCAGGCCCATTAGGACCGCATCACGAGCGTCACCAATACGCCAGCGGCCGAACGCTTCTCCCAGATCGCAATTGAGATCGACGGCGCTGCGCACAGCGAGCCTCCCTCTCTGCTACAATTTTGTGCAGATAAGCCCGTGCCTTGAATTTGGACTATTGACGGTAATTCAGAAGGATAGACGCTGGAAAATTCTATATTTCGAAGCATCGTATCGTTTTTTTCGATAACTAGCGGCCTTTGCCGTTATCGAGAAAATAGCTTAGAATCAGGTTGCTAGGGATCGACTGCCGGGGGCTGCATCGGATCCGGAAGTACGCGAATGCACGCCGGATCTGAAATTCCGGAGTGCTTCTTCTGTTTTTCGGAAGGGATGGGCCATGGGCGTCAGTTTCCGCCAGATCCGTTACTTCGTCGCCACCGCCGAACTTGGCCAGGTATCGCAGGCGGCCATCGAACTGTCGATTTCTCAGTCGGCCATCACAACGGCAATCAAGGACCTGGAGCGCACGGTCGGGACGGCCCTGTTCCTGCGCACGCCGCAAGGCATGGAACTGACCGCGGCTGGCCGGCAGTTCCTTTCTTACGCCTATGAGATCCTGAGCAAGGTGGCCGACGCGACCAATCTCAGCGTTCCCACGAGCGAATTAGCGGGCCGCCTGACCGTCGCCGCGACCTATACGGTGATCGGTTATTTCCTTCCCTTTCATATCGAACGCATCCGGCGCCTCTTCCCAAAACTGGAGATCCAGTTTTTCGAGCACAATCGCGAAACCATCGAGGAAGGGCTACTGAGCAACCGCTACGACATCTCGGTCCTGCTCACCTCGAACATTCTCAATCCGGCACTGGCGACTGAGACGCTGATCAGCTCGGTGCGCCGGCTCTGGGTGCCGGGCCGGCATCATCTGCTCGACTGCCAGACGGTTGGTCTCAAGGAGATTTCGCAAGAGCCCTACATCATGCTGACCGTGGACGAAGCGGCTCACTCCTCGCTGAAATATTGGAGCCGCTCGCCCTACCAGCCGAACGTCACGTTGCGGACATCGTCCATTGAGGCTGTACGCTCGCTCGTCGCCAACGGCCAGGGTGTGGCGATCCTTTCGGATATGGTTCACCGTCCATGGTCTCTCGAAGGCAAACGCATCGAAACGATCAATGTCCGCGATCCGGTTCCTGCGATGGATGTCGGACTGGCGTGGCGCCTGGGCGCAGAGTTTTCGCCGGCCATGGAGGCGTTCCGCTCTTATTTCCGCCAAGCCTATCAAATTTCGAACCCCGAATAGGCGTCGTCACCGGTTTCGCGGGGTCGGCCTACTTGCTCGTGACGATCCCAGACCGAATGGGACAAGGGTGCTCAGCTCACCGCAGCCCTGACCCGAGTTGCCGGCTGGAGGGCATCTTTATGTACAATCCGCTCGCCGAGCCCGGCACTTACGATTGGCAACCTTTGGCAACGTCTCTTAGATTGAATTTCGGCCTCTGCGTCTTTAGAGCATCGCTTATGGAGCTTTCGCCCGACCACTACGACAAGCTGCTCGATGTTCTTCGCTGGCGGCGGGATGTCCGGCGTTTCCGGACCGATCCGATCGAACCGGATTTGCTCGCGCGGCTGGAAGCGTCGGTCGATTTGGCGCCATCTGTCGGCAACAGCCGTCCCTGGCGGATCGTCCGCGTGAATACGCCTCGAATTCGGCAGGCGGTGATCGACTCCTTCAAGGACGCCAATTGCCAAGCCAGCGCGATTTATAGCGATGAGGAGCGGCGCAACTATCTGGCCCTCAAACTGTCGGGTTTGATGGAAGCGCCGATTCACCTCGCGGTCTTCACCGATCTAGCTCCCGCCGAAGGCCGCGGTCTCGGGCGCCAGACGATGCCCGAGACGCTGTTCTATTCGACCGTCATGGCCATCCATACGCTGTGGCTGACCGCGCGGGCGCTCAATATCGGTGTGGGCTGGGTCTCCATCATCGATCCTGCCGCCGTCGGCAAGGCGCTCTGCGTCCCTGAGAGTTGGCAGCTGACTGGCTATCTCTGCGTCGGCTATCCGCTGGAATTCAGCGAGACGCCCGAGCTTCACCGCGTTGGCTGGCAGGTCGATAAGGCCTCGGTCTGGGTGGACCGCTGAAGGCTTGGGGCGCGGGCTGTGGATTGTGCGCCGGCGCGATATCGGATCCGCGCCGCGTCCGGCTAGAAGCCCAGCTTCGAAGTGTCGATATTCAGGGGGCCGATCGTCTTGTTCTGCATCAGATGGACCAAGCGGTATTGCGTGTGCCTTGCATGTTCCGGCAGCAACTCCGTGAGCAGCACCCTGTCCGACCGGCTCACCGCCTCGATGATCTGATTGTGCTGGTCCAGATTGGCGGCAAATTGCGCCGCCTGATAGTCCGGATCGGATGATGCCTCGGCATGATAGATGTATACGTTGAGGCGCTGGACGTGCCTGTGGGTGGACTCGGCAAATTCGTAGAATAGCGAATTGCCGATCGCCCGATACATGCGTAGATGAAATTCGCGATTGACCTCGGTGATCATCAGGAACTCGCGTTTCCGGACATGCTCGACATAGCGCCGCTGGATCGCCTTCAGGTCGGGCAGCAGCGTGATGTCGCTCATCTTGCAGAGCTGGCCGAGAACGGTGTCGGCGAGCGGATGGGCCACGACGATCTCGCCCATTTCCTCCAGATCGAGCTTGCGCACATAGGTGCCGCCACGTTGCGGAATGATCTTGAGGAACCCTTCGGCCACAAACCGGCTGATCGCTTCCCGCGCGGGCGTTCGCCCGAGGCGGAACCGATCGATGAGAATGCGCTCGTCGATCCGGCTGCCCGGCTCCAGTGTCATGTCGATGATGCGTGAGCGAATGACCTCCAGGGCGGCATCCGTCTGCGAGCTTGCGCGGGAGTGATCGGCCCATTCCGCATCCCGACCGCCGGCAGCGCCTATGTCTTCCGTCTGCACCGGCGCTGTCTTGCGCCTACCCCGCCCTGTTTTTGGCGATGCTTCTGTCGCCGGACTGCCGATATGGCTTCGCTTCGGCCTTGCCGACATGAGACCTCCCTGGTCATCGCCGTCTAAATATACTCGGCGTATATCTTTTCACTATCCTGGCGCTGCGACGGCATAGCCGCTCTCTCGCAGATACGGATTTCCCTGAATAGATTTTCGCATAATAGCGCCCCGCGGAAGGCAATTGTAAATTATATCAGTAGGTTAGTCTTGCTGTTCGCCCTCCCAATCGGCCGAAAGACATATCGAATGGATATTGTATCAACTCGGATAGACGAGGAGTCCTGACACACTGCGGCAGCCATAGCGCAACTGGCCGCAGATCGCGCTCTGGCTGCCGCAAAGCGTTGCGGATTAGGACACTCCGAACAATAACTGCTACGAAAACCCTGGTTGTCTTGGTTTGATTGTGTAGTTCCATTCGGGATGGAAATCATCGCCTGTTATGTCGAGCCGCTCCATTTCGGCGTGACTGACCTTGATGCCCTTCTCATAGGTGCGGGTATCGAGCGCACATTCGACCTTCAGTCCAGCCTTTGTCGTCGTGGCGCCAATCAGCTCGACGATTGCGAGACGATCCGTTAGCGGACGGCCACGCCAGTTCTGCGTGATGTAGCAAAACATGCGGTGCTCGATCTTATTCCATTTGGACGTGCCCGGCGGATAGTGGTGGACGTGGAGCACGAGCCCAGTCTCGTCGGCAAACTTCTGCAACTCGACCTTCCAGAGTCGCACGCGCGCGCCGTTCGAGCCGCCGCAGTCCGCCGTGATCGTCAGCTCTTGCGCCTTTGGATAGCGCTGACGTCCCATCCGTCCGAGCCAGCTGCGGATCGCCTCGACGGCGAACTCGGCCGTGTCGCTGGTGATCCCGACACTGACGAATCCGGCATTGGCCGCCACGTCATAGACGCCGTAAGGCACCGCTTTGCCGAGCTCCTTGTCGACGAAATCGTGCACGTTCACACGCTGCGGGTTGCCCTTGGGCCGATAGTCGGAACCACCATTCTTGAAGTTGCCGACCAGCTCTTTCTTCTTCGTATCGACCGAGATGACCGGTTGTCCGGCTGCCTGCGCCGCAACGACCTTCATGTTGATGTGCTCGAACTGTGCGTTGCGGTCGGGATGCCTTGCGCCTTCATCCGCCTTGCGATTGTGCTGGCGCGAGAAGCCGAGCTTCACCAGCTCCTTGCGCACGGTATCGGCGCTGATCGGGTGCCCCATCGCCGTCAACGTCTCGGCCAGCTTGTCCATGCTCTTCGACACCCAGATCAGAGGCCGTATAGGATCGCCGAGGGTTGCAGGCTCGACAAGGCGCTTGAGCTCGGGCACAAGCTCTGGATCCGTTTCGGCAACGGCCCGGCGTCCGCCACCGCAGCGACGAACCTGCCCCTTCGCCAACGGCTTCGCATCGAGATCGTCCTCGCCGCGATTGATCGTCGAGCGGGCGAGCCCGGTGATCCGCGCGACAACCGCAAGACCGCCCCAGCCGGCGGTCCGCACCTCGGCCGCTGCGAACAGGCGCCGCCCCCGCTCGTCGAGCCGGATGCCGACCGTGTCCCAGCGATATTGAATGGCGTCCTCGTCGATCATGCAACCGACATACCCTTGTTCGCCCAGATCCGGAATCCCAGCAGGCTGAGTCACACCGTCGCACGTACACGGATCGCGATTTAGTTATTGTTCGAGATGTCCTAAGCTTAATCCGCGAGATAGCCGAGCCTCGCGTCGCGGGATCTGGCTTCGGTGCTCCGCAAGACCGGATCGCCATATCCTCCCCCTCCTGATGTTTCCAGCCGAATGATGTCGCCGCGCTTAAGGCGCAGATTGTTGACCTTGGAGCCGAGGCTCCTGGTCTCGCCGTCGCGGATCAGGAACAGCCGCCCTTCGCGGCCTGGCTCGCCGCCCTCCAGCCCGTAGGGGCGGAAGCGGCAGCGCTCCAGATTGGCGGTGAACACAGCTTCCGGGCTGTCGATGCGCCATTCGCGCACGAGGCCGAGCCCGCCGCGATACCGGCCGGCGCCGCCGGAGCCCGCGACCAGCGCATAGCTGGTAATGGTGAATGGTAGCTCGCTTTCGATCATCTCGACGGGAATGTTCGAATTGTTGTGCATGCCGTAAGTGAAGGCGCTGAGGCCATCGGCGTCGGCATGTGCGCCGGTGCCGCCAACCTCGATTTCCACCAGCACGCCGCGCTCGCCCCCTTCGCCGATTGTCTGGAAAGAGCAGACATAGCTCACGCCGTAATAGGCGGCCGGCACGCGGCCGGGCACGGCCTGATGCAACGCGCCGAGAATGGTCGTCGCGAGCCTGTGCGTTGTCGCCACGCGATTGGCAACCGGCGCCGGATGGCGGGCATTGACGATCAATCCCTCGGGCGCGACGACCTTGATTGGGCGATAGCAGCCGGCATTGGCGGGGATCTCCGCATCGGCAATGGCCATGATCGCGAATGAGATCGCCGACTGCGCCGAAGCCAGCGTGGCGTTGATCGGTCCGACGGCCTGCGGACCGCAGCCAGAGAGATCGACGGTCACCTCCTCGCCGCGCACATCGACGGCGGCATGGATGCGGATCGGCTCGGGGCTGATGCCGTCATCATCGAGAAAATCCTCAAATTCATAATGACCGTCGGGAATGCGGCCGATCATGGCGCGCATAGCGCGCTCCGAGCCGTCGAGAATCATCGCGCAAGCCTGGCGGAACCGGTCATTGCCGACCCGCTGCGCCAGCCGGCGGATATTGGCCTCGCCGACGCTGAGCGAGGCGAGCTGGGCCTGCAGGTCGCCCCAGAGCATGTCGGGGCGGCGCACATTCTGCAGCATAATGGCGAGAATGTCCTCGCTCATCTGCCCGGCGCGCAAGAGCTTCAGCGGCGGAATTCTGAGACCTTCCTGAAACACCTCGGTCGCCGCGGCGGAATAGGAGCCGGCCGCCATGCCGCCCATATCGAGATGATGGCAGAGCGTGCCGACGATAGCGACGCGCTCGCCGCCGGAAAACACGGGCCTGAACGCGAGAATGTCGGGAATATGCTGGCCGCCGCAATAGGGGTCGTTGGTGATGATGACATCGCCCTCGCCCCAATGCTGCAACGGCATGTGGTCGCGCAGTACGGTCAAGAGGCCGCTGCCCATGGAGTTGAGATGCTGCGGGATGCGCGCGGCCTGGGCGACATTGTAGCCCTCACGGTCGAAGACGGCGGTGGAATAGTCGAGAAGCTCGCGCACCACCGTCGACCGGCTAGTCCGCCAGATGGTCACATCCATCTCGGCGGCGGTCGCCGTCAGGGCATTGCGCAGGATTTCCAGATCGATCGGGTTCAGCGGTCCGGCTGTGTTCATGCACCTATGCTCCGCGCGATTAGCGCACCCGCTGGACCAGGGGCGCAGCGCCAGCCCTCGGCGATGAAGACGGTGGTGTATTCTTCCTCGATCAGGGCGGGACCGTCGACCGGCTCGGCGACCTGCTCACGCTGATGGACGCCGATCCGGCGCCAGCCGCCTTTCAGCCAGACCTCGCGATCCGGCGGCTTGCGGTCCTGCCAGAGGCCGGGTTTGCGCACCGCATCGACACGCGGCAGCACACCGGCTGCACTCATCCGCAGGGCGACGATCTCCACGGCGGCATCGGGATTGCTGTAGGAGAAACGCTGCGCGTGGAGCATGTGGAAGTCGCGAGTGAGCGCGGCAAGCGCAGCGGGATCGGCGCGGACCTCGGGCCACGGCACGACAAGCTCGAAAGCCTGGCCGCGATAGCGCAGATCGGCCGAGACGGCGAAGCGGCGATCGGCTTGCGGCACACGATCGGCGTCCAGCAGCGCCTCGCTTTGCTCGCGCAGTTGCGCGATGGCCTCGCCGACCTGCGGTAGAATCGCCTCAGTCGTCGGCATGACCCGTGACCATGCGAGGTCGTGGACGATATCGGAGTAAAGAATGCCGAAAGCGGAAAAGGTGCTCGCATCGGCCGGGAACACCACCTCCCGGATGCCCAGCTCTTCGGCCACCCTCACGGCATGCAGTCCGCCCGCGCCGCCGAAGGACAAGAGGCTGAAATCGCGCGGATCGAGCCCCTTCTCGAACAGGCTCAACCGCGCCGCGGCGGCAAGGCCGGTGTCGGTCACGCTTAGAATACCCTGCGCCGCCTGCTCGGTGCCAAGGCCAAGCGGCTCCGCGACATCGCGCGCAATCGTGGCGGCCGCGCCTTCGCGATCCAGCGCCATGCTGCCGCCGAGAAAAAACTGCGGATCGAGCCGGCCGAGGACGATATTGGCGTCGGTCACGGTCGGCTGCGTGCCACCGAGCCCGTAGCAGACAGGCCCCGGCCGCGAGCCTGCGCTGCGCGGGCCGACGCGGAGCCGGCCGGCTTCATCGACCGCTGCGATCGAGCCGCCGCCGGAACCGATGGTGCGGATTTCGACCATCGGCAGCCGCACCGGCAGATGGTCGATCTCGCCTTGGGTCTTCAAGGTCACGCGGCCCTCATGGACGACACAGACGTCGTAGCTGGTGCCGCCCATATCGACGCCGAGCAGGTTTGGCCGATCGAGCGTTTCCGCCATGCGCAGTGTCGCCAGCGCGCCGCCGCTCGGTCCGGACAGCAGCAGTCTTGCCGGCTGCTGCTTCGCCATCTCGGCGCTGCAAACTCCGCCATTCGATTGCACCAGGAGCAGGCGGGCAGTCACACCGGCGTCCTCGAGGCGGGCGGTCAACCGGTTGAGATAGCCGCCGACGACCGGCATCAGCAGCGCGTTGAGCACTGTCGTCGAGCACCGTTCATATTCACGGATTTCGGGGCTGATCTCGGATGAGATCGACACCGGAAGCTCAGGCCGCAATCGGCGCAAAGCGTCGGCCACCTGCTGCTCATGCTGCGGGTTGACATAGGCGTTCAGCAGGCAGACGGCGACGGCTTCCGCCTCCACGGCATCGAGGAGCGGCAGGACGGCTTCGATCGCTGCGGATTGCAACGCTGTCTCGATGCTGCCATCGGCGCGAATGCGCTGGGCAAGTCCGAAGCGGCGATCGCGCGGGATCAGCGGCGGCTCCTGATGCGGTCGGAGGCTGTAGACGTCCCGCCGCGAATGCCGGCCGATCTCGAGTACATCCGCAAAGCCTGCGGTCGTGAGCAGCGCGCCCTTGGCAAGGCGGCGTTCGAGCACCGCGTTGGTGGCGATCGTCGTTCCATGCAGCAGCAAGCGGATGTCGCCGATGCCGAATCCATAGCGTGAAGCCGCGTCGTGAATGCCGGTCATGAGGCCCGCCGACGGATCGTCCGGCGTCGTTGGCGTCTTGAGGCTGAGCAAAGCGCCGCTGCGTTCGTCGAGAATTTGCAGGTCGGTGAACGTCCCGCCGATATCGATGCCGATCCGGATGTGAGTTTGATCAGGCACAAGGACTCCGTATGCGATCAATTCCCGAAACGGCAATGCGGCCCGATATGCGCCGGTATGGGGCACGAGTCGCCATGCTCGGGGCGCGTCGGAGGCATCATCACTCGCCGATCCGCAATAAATATACCTGACGTATATTGCACGGGCTTGTTGACGCTTTCGCAAGCGCAAAATACGCCAAGGGGATCAGCCGCCGACCATCGCCTTAGCGCGATCCTTGCGTGCATTCGGGGTAAGCGCTGTCGTCACGACAGACGCTTTCTTGCAAAATGCCGAGGAAATCCGAGCGAGGCACCAACGCCTCACTTTGCCCGCAGAACTCTGTGCGCGAGACCGACCCAATATTCAACGCCGACCGGCAGGATCTCGTCGTTGAAATCGTAGTGCGGGCTATGCAGATTGCGGCCGCCTTCGGCGCTGCCGTTGCCGAGCCAGATATAGGCGCCGGGCTTCTCCTGGAGCATATAGGCGAAGTCCTCCGATGCCATGCTCGGCGCCAGCCCGGTCTCGACGGCGCCCTCCCCCGCGACATCGCTCGCCGCCATTCGGGCCGTCTCCGCCTCAGCGACTGTGTTGATCGTCGCGGGATAGCGGCGCTGATAGCTGAAACGCGCCCGTGCGCCGAAAGCGCGGCAGATGAGGTCTGCGCGCTCGCCCATCGTGGCCTCGATCATATCGCGCGTCTGCGGCCGCAGCGTTCTCACCGTGCCGCGCAGCGTGACGGCCGCGGGGATGACATTCCAGGTGTCGCCGGCATGGATCTGCGTCACGCTGATCACTGCAGCGTCGGTCGGGCTGACGCTCCGGCTTACGATCAGCTGCCAGGCCAGATGCAGCTCCGCGCCGATGGTGATGGGGTCGATGCCCTGATGCGGCATGGCACCATGACTGCCCTGGCCCTCGATGACGAGTTCGAAGGTGTCGAAGGCCGCCATGACCGGCCCCGTATGCACCGCGAACTGACCGGCCGGCAGTCCCGGCCAGTTATGCATCCCGTAGACGGAGGAGACGGGGAAGTCACGGAAGAGGCCGGCCTCGACCATGGCCTTGCCGCCGGCTTCGCTTTCCTCCGCCGGCTGAAAGATGAAGGCGACCGAGCCGTTTGCCGGCGGGGCTTCGCTGAGAATGCGCGCCGCGCCGAGCAGCATGGCCGTATGCCCGTCATGGCCGCAGGCATGCATCAGGCCCGGCGAGGTCGAAGTGTAAGACACGCCCGTTGCCTCGATGATCGGAAGCGCGTCGATATCGGCGCGGAGGCCGACCATCGGCCCGTTGCCGTGACGCAGCACGCCGACCACGCCGGTCCCGCCGATGCCCTCACGCACTTCGAGCCCGAATTCCCGCAGCTTCTCGGCGATGAAGGCCGCCGTCTTGTGCTCCTGGAAGGCAAGCTCGGGCTGGGAATGCAGATGCCGCCGCCAGCCGATGAATTCGGGCGCGAGGCTTTCGATCTGAGACTTCAATTCCATGGCGATATCCTTAAAGGCGGACAAAATAGAGCGTTGCCGCGATGCCGACGGCAAGGCCGACCAGGAACCAGGCCAGCCGGTCGATGGCGGGCAGCCGTCCGGCAGGTGCCGCCTCGCGCACCTGGAACGCAGCGCCTTCCGGCGCCTCCTCCACCGCAACCTCGCCGGTGACGACTTTGCTGAAGCGGTTGAAGAAATCATCCGCCATGCGGCGCGAGACCGATTCGAGCAGCCGCCCACCGACGCTCGCCAGCTTACCACCGACATCGACGGTGGCGATATAGGTGAGCCGGGTCCCCTCGCCGTCAGCGGCGAGATGCACTTTGGCGTCCCCTTTGGCGAAGCCGGCAGCGCCGCCCTGTCCGCGACCGATGAGCGTATAGCCGTGCGGCGGATCGAGATCGGTGAGTTCGACCTTCCCCTTGAAGGTCGCCGAGACCGGCCCGACCTTGGCCCGCACCGCGCCGGTGAACTCCTGAGCGCCGGTGCGCATCAATGTCTCGCAGCCGGGAATGCTGCGGCGCAGAGTCTCCGGATCGTTGAGGGCCTTCCAGACGTCTTCAGGCGCCGCTTCTATCTTCTGTTCGCCCGTGATCTGCATCGGCTTCCGCTCAAGCCCTCGCTCGCTGGTCGTAAAGACGGAACAGCGCCTGGGTGCCGTCCTGAGCGTGGCCTGCCTCGACCAGCTTCTCGTAAAGCTGCTTCGCCAGTGCGAGGCCGGGAAGTTGCAACTTCATCCGCTCGGCCTCGGCAAGGGCGATACCGAGATCCTTGACGAAGTGATGCACATAGAAGCCGGCGCGATAATCGCCTTGCGCCATGCGCGGCCCGAGATTGTTGAGCAGGAAACTGGAGGCGGCACCCGTGCCGATCACCTTCAGAACCCCGTCGAGATCGAGACCCGCGCCCCTGGCATAAGCCAGACATTCGCACACCCCCATGACCGTGCTGGCGATGGCGATCTGATTGGCCATCTTGGTGTGCTGACCGGCGCCGGGACCGCCCATGCGCGCGATATTGGTGCCCATCAGCTCCAGGATGGGACGCACCTTATCGAAGGGGTCCTTATCGCCGCCGACCATTATCGCCAGCTTGGCGTCGCGCGCGCCGACCTCGCCGCCGGAGACAGGTGCGTCGAGCGCCGTCACGCCCTTGTCGGCCGCCTCGCTGGCAATGCGCTTGGCGAGCGTCGGGCTGGAGGTCGTGGCGTCGATGAGAATGGTGCCGGCGTTCGCCCGCTCCAGAATGGCGCCCGGCTCAAGATAGATCTGCTCGACATCCTTGGGATAGCCGACCATGGTGATCACCACCTCGCAGGCCTCCGCGACCGCGCCGGGCGAGTCGTGCCAGATGGCGCCCTTGGTGAGAAGCTCATCCGCGCTGCTGCGGCTTCTGTTGTAGACGTGCAGCTCATGCCCGGCCGCGAGGATATGGCCGGCCATGTGACGGCCCATGATTCCTAGTCCGATGAAGCCGATCGCCTTACGGCCTTCTTGCATGTTCGTCTCCTTCATTCATCTGGCTCGCCTGCCGCAACAGCACGCGGAGCGATTGAGGGCTCAGCGGCTGGCGCTCCACTGTGACGCCGAAAGGCGCCAGCGCGTCGTTGACGGCGTTGGTCACAGCGCCGATCGCGCCCATGACTCCGCCTTCCGCCATGCCCTTGATGCCAGCCGGCGTGCGGCGGTTGGGCGTGTGCATGGGAATGATCTCGAAATTCGGCAGCTCGCAAGCGGTCGCCATGAGATAATCGGCGAGCGTACTGGTCAGGTTCTGCCCCGTCTCAGGATCGTAGACGACCTCCTCGAACAGCGAGCCGCTGAGGCCCATGGCGATGGCGCCCTGCTGCTGTCCGCGGACGACAATCGGGTTCAGCACCGTGCCGCAATCTTCAGCGACGACATAGCGCTCGATGGCGATGCGGCCGGTTTCGACGTCCACCGAGAGGATGCACGCATGGGTGGCGTTGGAATAGGTCATCGGCGGCGGATCGTAGGTCATCGAGAAGTCGAGGCCGGGCGACACGCCCTCGGGCAGCGCCGTCGGATCGAGATAGGCCGTTCGCGCCACCTGGGCGAGCGTCAGGCCGGTCGCCTTCCACTCACCTTCGATGAAGCGCTCGATCTCGCCGGAGACCATGCGCAGCTCGCCCGGGCTGTTGAGCTTCAGCATCGCCGCGGCGATAGCCAACACACGCTCGCGCGCCTTACCGGCGCAGAGATAGAGCGCGCCGCCGCCCGCAGTGCCGCCGCGCGCCCCGCGGCTGCCCATGCCGTAGGGTGCGACATCGGTATTGCCGAGCACCATGCGCACCGCCAAGGCGTCGACGCCGAGACCTTCGGCGACGGCCTGCGCCAGGGCCGTCTCATAGCCTTGCCCCGTCGCCATCAGTCCGGCCGAGGCGTTCACCGCGCCGGTCGGCTCGATGCGCACCCATACGGCCTCATGACCCGAGCCTGGAATGCCGGCCGCCTTGTAAAAGCGCGATCCATAGGTGGTCGAACTCGACGACCACGCAGAGGCCCAGCCCGAGATAGCGCCCGCGGCTGCGCTCGGCGGCCTGGCGCTTGCGGAATGCGTCGTAATCGATCGCCTTCGCCACAGCATCGAGCGTTTCGGATGGCGTAATGTCCTCCAGCACTTCGCCGGTCGCCATCGTATAGGGGAGATCTTCTTTGTGCAGAATGTTCACGCGGCGTACACCGAGCGGATCGAGGCCGAGCTGGCGCGCGATGGCATCGATCGTGCCTTCCACCACCCAGCTCGTGATCGACATCGGCGCGCGCATCGGCCCTGAGCCGCATTTATTGGTGAGCGCCACCTTCACGTCGAAGCCATAACTCTCCACCCGATAGGGGCCGGTCAGGATCATGGCGACGACGCGGGCGAGATAGTTGGCCGGGTAGAAGCAATAGGCGCCGAAATCCTCCTCGATGCTGAGCTCCAGCGCCAGAATCCGGCCCTCGCGATCGACGCCCGCGCGCACCCGGCAGACCTCCTCGCGGGCATGGCTCGCCGCCTGTAGGTTCTCTAGCCGGTCCTCGCGCCAGCGCACCGGCCGCCGCAAATGCCGCGACAGTGCGGCGACGGTCAGCTCCTCGCGATAGAGCGCAATCTTCTGGCCGAAGCCGCCGCCGACGTCCGGGCAGATCACGGTCACCTGGCTTTCGGACAGGCACAGGCGGGCGGCGAGCTGGGTGCGCAGCGGATGCGGCACCTGATTGCCGACATGGAAGGTCAGATGCTCGCGGCCCGCATCCCAGACCGCGAGGCAGCCGCGTGTCTCGATCGGCAGATGCGTCTGGCGGTGCTGCGAGAAGCACGCCTCGACCGCGGCATGAGCTTCGCGCATGCGCGCCGAGACATCGCCGTTCTGGAAGGTCTGATGCGAAACGAGATTGCTGGTCAGGCTCTCATCGACGAGTGGCGCGCCCTCGCGCACCGCCTCTTCATAGGAGGTGACGGGCGGCAGTAACTCATAATCGATCTCGACCTGTTCGGCAGCGTCCTCGGCGAGATAGCGGTCGGTGGCGAGGATGCAGACGATCGGATCGCCCTGGAAGCGCACCTTGTCCGCCGGCAGCGTGGTGATCTCGGTCGGCTGAAGCCCCTCGATCGGCGGCGCCATGCGCAGCGTCGTGGTCCATTCATTCACCTCGGCCGCGCTCACCACAGTAACCACGCCCGGCATGGCGAGGGCCTTCGACGTATCGATCGAGCAGATGCGCGCATGGGCGTGCGGCGAGCGGACGAAATGCGCATGCAGCGCGCCGGGGACCACGATGTCGTCGAGATAGCGGCCCTGGCCGGTCAGCAGGCGGTAGTCTTCCTTGCGGGGCAGAGGCCGGCCGATCTGGCGGAATTGCTGAAGGGGTGCCGTGTCTGTCACGAGCCGCGCTCCCGCATCGCCGCCGCGGCCTTGCATATGGCGGCGACAATATTCTGATAGCCGGTGCAGCGACAGAGATTGCCTGAAAGCACGTCGCGAATTTCGGCCTCGGGCGGATCGGCATTGTCCTTCAGATACGCCTCGAAAGTCATGATGATGCCGGGCGTGCAGAAGCCGCATTGCAGCCCGTGCTCCTCATGCAGCGCCTGCTGAAGCCGGCTGTAGCGGCCATCCGCGGCGACCGCTTCGATGGTGATGATCTCGTGCCCCT
Organism: uncultured Alphaproteobacteria bacterium; assembly: GCA_963798805.1. GTDB lineage: Bacteria > Pseudomonadota > Alphaproteobacteria > Rhizobiales > Rhodomicrobiaceae > CAVZCK01. The sequence goes on along the minus strand of CAWCVC010000002.1, from coordinate 144,459 downwards.
CCATCTGCACCGCATATGTCAAACAGGCGCGGGCCGGGCGGCCGTCCACGAGCACGGTGCAGGCGCCGCAGACGCCATGCTCGCAGCCGACATGGGTGCCGGTGAGGCCAAGATCGTCGCGCAGGACGTCCGATAAGAGCCGCCGCGGCTCAACGCTTGCCTCGCGGGTCTCGCCATTGACCGTGAGAATGATGGTTCGTGCGGTCATGATGCCCGGCTCTCCCGCGCACGCGCGACCGCCGCCGTCAGGGCGCGGCGGACCAGCACGCCGGACAGCTCCTTGCGATAGGTAGCGGATATTCTGGCGTCATCTACAGCATCGCAGCTCTTCGCCGCGACATCGCCGATGGCCTCGAGCCAGGCCGCATCGGGCGGCCGACCGAGAAATTCCGTAAGCTGAGCGTCGAGCCGAACGGGCCTCGGCCCGCCACCGCCCATCGCCAGTCTCAGATCGCTCACCCGGTCATCCTCCAAGCCGACCAGAGCCCCGGCCGCGACGATGGCGAAATCGCCCTGCCGCCGGCTGAACAGCTCGAAACCCCAGCCGGTCGATGGCAGCTTCGGAAAGCGCGCGCCGGTCACCACTTCTCCGCGCATGAGCGCGGTCGTCATGATGGAGAGGAAGAAGTCGTCCGCCTTGATCTCGCGTCTTCCCTCGCGGGATTCGCAGATGATCTCCGCATCCATCAGCACGGCCAAGAGCGGAAGCTGCGCCGCCGGGTCGGCATGAGCGAGGCTGCCGCCGAGCGTGCCGCGCTGACGAATGGCGTAATGGCCGATCGATGCGGCTCCGGCAGCCAGAAGCGGCACGGCGGCGCCGATCTCGGGGTCGACGGCGATGCGATGCTGCCGCGTCAATCCACCGATCTCGATCGCGTCGCCCGCCCCGCGCACATAATCCAGCTCGACCAGATCATTGAGATCGACGAGGTGCTCGGGTCTCGCCAAACGCAGGTTCAGCATCGGCGCGAGACTCTGCCCGCCGGCGAGCAGACTGATCTCTCCCCCCAGCCGCTCGAAGCAGTCGAAAACGCCGCCAAGGCTGTGCGGCCGATGATATTCGAATGATGCCGGCTTCACCCCGGGGGCCTCTCAGTTCCGCCAGAGCAGCGTATCGCCACTGTCCGGATCGAAGATATGCAATCTGTTCACATCGACCGACAGATCGATCGGCTGTCCGGTCGCATGGCGCAGCCCCTTGCCGACGCGGAAGAACAGCTCCTCGCCCTCGATTTCCATGCCGAGGAACTGATCGGAGCCGATCGGCAGCACCGATGTCACCCGGCCGCTGATGCTGCGGCCGGCCGGCGGTTCGCTGCGCTCATCGACATCCTCGGCGCGCAGGCCGACACAGACATTGCGTCCGTTAACGCCGTTGAGCCGCGACGCCAAGGGCGGCGGAATCAGAAGATCGAGCTGCCCGCGCCGGAAGCGCAATTCCTCGCCGGCGCGCGCAAGCTCACCTTTCAGATAGTTGATCGGCGGATTGCTCAGGAACGAGGCTACGAACATATTGACCGGCCGCTCGTAGATCTCATCCGACGTGCCGATCTGCTGCACCACGCCGTCACTCATCACGACGATCCGGTCGGCGAGCGTCAGAGCCTCAGCCTGGTCATGCGTCACATAGACGAAGGTGGTCTGCATCTCCGTATGCAGATGTTTGATCTCGGCGCGCATGGAGATGCGAAGGGTGGCGTCGAGGTTGGAAAGCGGCTCGTCCATGAGAAAGACCGAGGGCTGGCGCACGATCGCCCGCCCCAGAGCCACGCGCTGGCGCTGACCGCCGGAAAGCTGGCTCGGCCGCCGCTGCAGGAGATGGCCGATCTCGAGCTTCGCCGCGGCGTCGCGCACGCGGCGGTCGACCTCCTCGCTCGAGACCTTCCGCATGCGTAGCCCGAAGGCGATGTTCTCGTAAACGGATTTGTGCGGATAGAGCGCATAGCTCTGGAACACCATGGCCACATCGCGGCGGTGGGGCGGCAACGCATTGACGATCTGGTCGTCGAACCAGAGCTCGCCCTCTGTGACCTCCTCAAGGCCCGCGATCATGTTCAGCGTGGTCGATTTTCCGCAGCCGGACGGCCCGAGCAGAACGACGAACTCCCGGTCGAAGATCTCCAGATCGAGGTCGCGCACGGCGACGACGTCGGCATAGTGCTTGGTCACGTCGTTGAATTTGATGCGGGCCATAACGGACGCCTCCTCTCAGCCTTTCACTGCGCCGGCAGTGAGGCCGGAAACGATATAGCGCTGAAATAGGATGGCCAGGATGACCGGCGGGATGATTGCCAGCACCCCGGCTGCATTGATGAATGAGAAGCTGATGGTGAAATCGGAAGTGAATGAGGCGACGATGATCGGGAGCGTCTGCGAGTTCGGCGTCTGCGTGAACATTAGCGCCAGCAGGAACTCGTTCCAGCTCGACAGGAAGGCGAACAGGATGACGGCGACAAGCGAGGGCAAGGCGAGCGGGAGGTAGACATTGGTCAAGGTCTGCCAGCGCGAGCAGCCGTCGACGCGCGCCGCCTTGTCCAGCTCATCGGGGAGCGATTCGAAATAGCTGACGAGAATGAAGACGGTGAACGGCACGGTCACCGCCAGATAGGTGATGATCAGCGACCAGAGCGAATCCAGAAGACCGAGATTGCGAATGAACAGGAAGAACGGCACGACGAGCGCGATGTCGGGAATGACGCGCGTGGTCAGAATGGCGTAGATCGAGGCTTGGCGACCGCGGAAGCGGATCTTGGCCATGGCATAGGCGGCCGGAACGCCGATCAGCAGGTTCAGGATGACGACCGTGCAGGCGACGATCAGGCTGTTGCCCATCGCCGGCAGCAGGGTTTTCGCCGTGGACGGAATGAAGCCGCCGGTTGCCGGGTCGGCCGCGCGGCGCGTCTTGTAGGTAACGGTCTTGTCCCGCGCCTCGAAGATCGCAGCGAAATTCTCGATCGTCGGCTCATCGGGGATCCAGTGCGGCGGCTTCGAAACGATCTCGCGCTCGTTCTGGAACGAGGACGAGACCAGCCAGCCGATCGGGGCGAGCACATAGCCGAGGAACAGCATCGAGGCTGCGAGCAGGAAGACGCCGCGAGCAACGCGGCTGAGGCCGGAGCGGGTCCGGTAGTGACGCGTGGTGCCGGCGGATGTTGGGAGGACCGTGTCTCGCATGTCAGATTCGCTGCGCCAAAGTGCGGATCACCATATAGGCCAACATCAGCGTGGCGAGAGCCAGGATGTAGGACATGGCCGCGCCGGTGCCGAAGGACAGATTGCGGAAGGTCTCGACATAGATCCGCCAGGCCACAACGTCGCTGGCACTACCTGGGCCGCCCTCGGTGAGAATGAAGAACAGGTCGAAATGGCGGATGGCCATCATCGCGTCATAGATGATGACGAGGGCGAAGCTCGATTTCAGCGCCGGCAGCGTGATGTGAAAGAAGCGATTCACGACATTGGCGCCGTCGACTTTGGCGGCGGCATAAAGATCGGCCGGGATGGTCTTGAGGCCGACGAGCAGCAGGATCGCCGCGAGCGGCACTTCCTTCCAGACGAAGGCCTGCGCGATCAGCGGCAGCGTCTTCGCCGAGTTGCCGAGCCAGACCATGTAGCTGTTGATGAAGCCGAGCTGCAGCAGGGCGCCATTGAGCGCCCCGTAGTTGGAATCGTAGATCCACTTCCACATCAAGGCATTGGCGACATAGGGGATCGCCCATGGCACCAGCAGCAGCGCGCTCAAAATGCGCCGTCCGGGAAAATCCTCATTGAGCAGGAGGGCGATCAGCAGCGCAATGACCGAGATCGCCACGACCGCCATCACCGTGAAGATGACGGTGCGCTCGACGGACGCCCAGAAAACCGGATCGGAAAGCACCGTCAGATAGTTATCCAAGCCGACAAAGGGCACGCTGCGCGGGCGGGTCAGCTTCAGGCTGAAGAGGCTGATATAGAAAGAATAGAGGATCGGAAAGACGGCGACCGCGAACAGCACGGCCGCCAGCGGCGCAAGCAGCAGAAACGCATTGCGCTCGTCATAGGACAGGCGGAACGCCGGCAGCGATCGGCGCATTGTGGTCGCGCTTGCGGTCATGGGCGGGTCGAGGCAGCACGGGGGCCGACTGGACCGAGCCGCCGAAGGCGGCTGGTCGTCATGAGGGTCAGCCCTGTTTCTTGAGCGCGTTCCACTTGTCGGCCGAGGTCTTGAGCGCCTGCTCCGGCGTGACCTTGCCGAGCAGCGCCTGTTGCCAGGCCGCGCCATTGACATCCTGCCACTCGCCGAACCAGGGCGTCACGACGTCCTTCTTGCGCGCGAGGCTCTGCTGCTTGCCGATCAGGTCGACATCGCCATAGGCGGCATAGGCGGCCCGCATTTCCGGATCGTTGAACAGGGACTTAACGCCGAAGCCGGCGCCGACATCCTTGAACAGCAGCTTCTGGAACTTGTACTCGCCGTCAGCCTTGCCGCCGAACCATTCCATCAGCTTCACCGTATCGGCGGCGTGATCGGCCTTGGCCTGGGCGCGCGGCGTCATGCCGTAGAAGCGCATCCAGCCGACGGTCGCATGCGAGCCCTTCTCGCCCTTTGGCATCAGCACCAGCTTTGCGTGCCCGGCAACCTGACTCTGCTTGGGGTCGTTGAGCGTGCGCAGGCGGTATTTGGGAATGAGGCCGAAGGCATGCTGGCCGGCGGAGAAGCTCTTCAGCCCGGCAAGCTCGCCCGTCTCGACGCAGGACGGAGAGAGCGTCTTGTCCTTATGGACGCGGTCGACCAGCCAGGTCAGCGCCTCGACGGCGCCGCCGCTCGGATCCTGCATCGCGGCGTTGCCTTTGTCGTCGGTGAAGCGGCCACCATGCGAGAAGACGAGCGCGGACATGAACTCGATGACCCAGGTTTCCTGTGCCATGCCGACCAGGATCGGATATTCGGCGAGGCCCTTGCTCTTGATGAGCTTGGCCTGGTCCGCGACCACCGCCCAACTCGTCGGCGGCGCGGAGATGCCCGCCTTCTGGAGCATGGCCTCATTGACGATGAAGCCCATGAAGTCGGTGTAGTAGGTGATGCCGTACTGCTTGCCCTTATAGCTCATCGAGTCGATGCAGAACTGCTCGACGTCGTCATTGTATTTGGTCAGGTCCTTATACTGATCAACAGGCAGGATCCAGCCGGCCTCCGCCCATTCGGGCAGCCAGCTATCAGACACCCACAAGGTGTCGATCGGCGCGCCGCCCGCAAACTTCGTGATGAGAGCCTCGCGATACTGGGCCCACGGCGTATTCGAATACTCGACCTTGAGCCCGGTCTTGGCTTCGAAAGCCGCGATATGGCTTTTCACCGTGTCGACCGCGGCCGACCAGGTGGAGAAATAGATCGGCTCGCCGCTCGCGGCGCGGGCGAGGCGGCCAAAGCTGGCCGCGGCGGCCAGCCCCGCGGCAGAGGTCTTGAGAAACGAGCGGCGGCTAAGCGATTTCGAGCTGATCACGGGAAGACCCTCCCTTGCACTGACCCCATCCCATGGCGCCACCCCGCGACGGAGAGGAAATCCACCGCCGACGGCCCCGGCTGCGGCCATGTTAGCGTCAAATTCATAAATCGTAAACTGACGACTTATGGCTGGTGCGGCGTCATGCCGCAGCCTCCATCTTGTGGGCCTCTGCAACGACGGCCGGGAAGCTGTCGAGGAAGGCGCGTATATGCAGCGTGAGAATTTGCTCGGCCGGCAGCGACCGGCTCGCCTCGTAGAGATGCTGGCGGATGGCGAAATGCGACACCGCCCCGTGCAGCACCCAGCCGATCTCATGCTGCAATGCGCGGTTAGCAGGCAGCGTCACCCCCTGATCCGCAGCGGCCTCGCTGACGATCGTCTCCAGCATCTCCTTGATGATAGCCTGGATATAGTCGGGCGCCATGCGCGCCTCGGCGAGCGAGGCGTACATGAAGAGACGCAGCCAGCGCCGCGTAAGCACCTGTTCGTAATAGTCCCTGTAGAACGCGGTCAGCCGCTCCTCGAAGGGACGGCTGCGGTCCTTGAGCTGCACCAGCCAGACGGCTTTGAACGGCGACAGGATTCCCTCGTTATAGACCTCGCCGACCAATGCCGCCTTCGAGGGGAAATACCGATAGAGCAGCCGCTGGGCCACGCCGCACGCTTCGGCGAGCGCGCGCGTTTGTGCCGTGAGGCCATATTCGGCGAAGAACTCGACCGCACGCTTAAGGATCATGGCCCGGCGCTCCTCTGGCGCCATGCGCGGCACGGGGCCTTCCTTTCCTTGGCGCGGTGGCCGGCCGATGCCGCTGAGGAGTTCCGAACGAGCTTTCATGAAACGGTTCCCGTGATCCGGGGAGCTTGTCACAATTCGTCGAATGACGACAATACCTCTTTGGGAAGGGACCGCCCAGCCGCTTGGGTCGGAAGGTCCGAAAATGCGAGGGAACGCCGCCGGGGATCGGGTCTGCTGGCTTTCTGTCGCTGGCGACCTGGGAGCGCCTTTCGATTTCAGCTAGCCCAGGAAACGGTGCGGGATCCAGGAAGCGAGGTCCGGAGCGAGCATGACGAGAACCAGCACGGTTACTTCGGCCAGGATGAACGCCCAGCAATAGCGGATGGTCTCGCTGTATTTGCAGCCGGCAATGCTGGTGGCGACGAACAGCAGCACCGCCACCGGCGGCGTCGTCGAGCCGATCTGCGTTGCCATGACCATGATGACGCCGAGCTGGAATTCGTCGATCCCGTGCTGCCGGCCGATCACGACCGCGACCGGCACCATGATGATTAGGATGGCCATGCTGTCGATGAACATGGTCAGGATCAGCATCACCGCGACGAGCAGCGACAGAACACCGAGCTGGCTGGTCGTGATGGTCGCGATGGAAGACATCACCAGATCATTGAAATTCAGATAGGACAACAGCCAGCCGAAGGCGCCAGCCACGCCGATGATTCCAGAAACCATTGCCGTCGTGATTGCGGCGCGGACGAAGATGGCCGGTAGATCGCCGATCCGGATCGTGCGGTAGATGAAGAAGCCGACGATGAAGCCATAGAAGCATGCAACCACGCCGGCCTCGGTCGCGGTGAAAATGCCGCTCAAAATGCCGCCCAGCACGATGACCGGCGCAAGCAGGGCCGGCCAGACGTTGACGCTGGCTCGCAAGACGCTCATCAGCTTGAATTTGCCCGTCGTCTCGCGCAGCTCGGGAAATCCGGGCGCACGCGAATAGAGCGCGATGACCAGCATCAGCCCGACCCCGATCGCCAACCCCGGAACGATGCCGCCGAGGAACAGCCCGCCGATCGAGACATTCGTCATCGAGCCATAGACGATCATCGTCATGCTGGGCGGAATGATCGCGCCGATGGTGCCGGCGCAGGCAACGAGCGCGGCGGCAAATCCGGGCTTGTAGCGGCGCGATTTCATGGCCGGCACAAGGATCGAGCCAATGGCCGAGGTGTCGGCGACCGACGAGCCCGACACGCCGGCAAACACCATGCTCGACACCACCGACGCATGACCGAGCCCGCCACGCCAATGTCCGACTACCGTCTCGGAGAATTCGACCAGCCGTTTCGAGATGCCGCCCCGGGCGATCAGCTCACCGGCGAGAATGAAGTAAGGCAGCGCCAGCAGGCTGAAATTGTCCAGCATGGCGAACATCTTCTGCGGGAACAGGGCCGGAACCAGGCCGGGCGTCTCGAAAATGCCGGCAAGGCCGACAATCCCCATGACGAGGAGGATCGGGACGCCGATCGCAATGAGGGCGAGGAGAAAGACGAAAAGCGCCGCGATGGTCACAAGTGCTCTCCCAGGGGCTCCGGGGGATGCTCCACGATCAGGCCGAAGAATGCCGCAATCCTGCGGACCGCCACCAGTGCCAGATAGGAGCTGCCGATGACCATGCCGGCATAGACATAGTCCATGCGGATGCCGAGGCCCGGGCTTTCCTGATTGCGCGCGACCGCCATGATCGCCAGCGTGTACCAGCCGATCGCAATGGCAAGGACCAGCCACATCACCTCGATCAGCAATTCGACGGTGCGCCGCAACGCTACCGGTGTCCGCTGCAGAACCACGTCCATGCCGATATGGGCGCCGCGCCGGTAGGCGACCGGTATGGCAAGAAACACCATCCAGATATGCCCGAATTTCTGGAACTCCTCGCTCCAGCTCGATGGCGAGTCGAGAATGAACCGATTGAAGATCTGCATCCCGCCGATCAGCGTGAAGACCAGGAAAATGATGAACAGGGCGAATTCGACGGCGCGGTCGATCATGCGCAAGCCGGATGCAAGCATCTCGATCTCTCCGGGAGCCGGCGGCGGGTCCGGCCCGCCGCCGCAAACGATGTCACTTCGTGTCGCGGATGATTTTCAGCAGGTCGGCGGCGCCGATCTTTGCCGCGAGCTCGTCCTGAAGGGGACCCGCCGCGGTGAGGAAGGGGGTCTTGTCGATCTTGTTGATGACCATGCCCTTCTCACGGAGCAGCGCCATGGATTCCCTGTCGCGCTGGACAGCCAGGCCACGATTGATGTCCTGGCCAAGTCTCGCAGCCGCGCCGACCACCTCGCGCTCCTTGTCGGTGTAGCCGTCCCACTCCCTCTTCGAGAAAGCGGTGATCGTGCCGCCGAACAGATGCTCGGTCAGCGCCAGATACTTCGTCACCTCATAGAACTTGTTGGAGTAGATGACCGCTGAAGAATGCTCGAAACCGTCGAGCACACCTGTCTGCAGGGCCGTGTAGACCTCGCCGAAAGCCATCGGCGTCGCCGCCGCTCCCATCGCATTCAGGGCTGCGACATAGGTCGGCGTCTGGATGGTGCGGATCTTCAATCCTTTCAGATCGGCGGCCGACTTCACCTCCTTCTTCGTGGTGACGACATTGCGGAATCCCCAGCTGTCCTGCCAGCCGATGATCTTGAGACCGATTTTCTCGTGCTCGGCCGCCAGGGTCCTGCCGACTTCGCCATCGGCAACCTTGTTGAAATGATCGTAGTCCCGCCACAAGAACGGCAGGTCGAGCACGCCCATGCGCTTGTTGAAGTTGTTGTGGATCGCGGTCCCGCCGATATGAGCGGAGGCGCCGGAACCGAGCTGCATGGCCTCGACAACGGCGCGTTCCTCGCCCAGCGCATTCGCCGCGTAGATCTTCGCCTCGAGCGTGTCCGAGTACTGATTGATGTAGTTGGCCATCACCCAGCAGACCATGTAATTGTCATTGCCGAGATTGGCGGCCGTTGCCGTCGAGATCTTCACCTGTTTCTTGGCGGCTTGCGCGCGCACTGCAGGCGCAGCCACTGCCGTTGCTGCAACGGCCGCGCCGCCAGCAACGACACCACGACGTGTCAGCTTCACAGACATTCTTGTTTCCTCCTGGTCAATCGCATTCGGCGTTCTTCTGATTGAGACTACTTTTCTTGTTTGCCGATCGTTGATGCGCCGGCATTTCGAACCGCGCGGGCGTTCGCCGCTAAGCCATCATTTCTGTTCGACCTTGGCCTTGCGCCGCGCGCCCACTGGCGGCCGCGGTTGCGGGAATGCAGGCGCCAGATCGCGTTCCGTTCCGGCTAGCAGGATTTGCATGGCGTGCTCGGCTTCGCCCGGATCGCGGCGGCTGATGGCGTCGGTGACGGCCCAGTGCTCGGCGAGCGACTTTTCGAATGATGCGCGGGCATTGGCGCTGATGCGGAACGAGCCAAGGAGCACGGCCCGGATCGCCACGGCAAATCTCGACAGGAAGACGTTTCCGGCCGCCGCGATAATCAGCTGATGCAGCTCGAGATCGTAACGGCAGCAGGCTTCGACGTCGTCGGGGAGCGACTCGGTCATGGCCGTGCACGTCTGCTGAATTTCGACGATCTGCCTGGCCGTCGCCCGCTGCGCCGCCAGCCTTGCGGTGGCCGGCTCGATGATCTTGCGCATTTCCAGGAGCATCATCGACAGCTCGGGATCGGGCGGTGCGGCTGCCATCCAGCCGAGCACCTCCGGGTCGAGAATATCCCAGCGGCTCTTGGCGCACACGATCGTGCCCCGCCGCGTGCGGGTCTCCGAGAGGCCCTTGGCCGAGAGCGTACGCAAGCCCTCACGGACGGATGCGCGGCTGATATCGAGCAGCTTTCCGATCTCGGCCTCGGTCGGCAGCAAATGCCCCGGCTGCAGACGCCCTTCGACGATCTGGCGGCCGAACAAGGCCGTGACACTGTCGGATTTGCGCCGCGATGCCAGCGTGTGCGGATTCAAATCGCGGGCTCGGGCCGGTGCGGCAACGCCGATGCGTGCCGCATTTTGCGCCTGCTTCAGCGGCAATGGCTTCGGAGGCTTGCGGCTCGCGCGCATCGTAGGCGACCTTCAGGCACGCCGACTTGGCATTATGTCGGACAATTTTGAGAGTAATTCAGTCATTGCCCCTGTCAAGACCAGTCAGGCTTCATGAATATTGTCTGGACCCGGCCCCTGTGAGACATTGAAGGCAACCGCGGCAACCACACCGCACGAGGGGGCCAATGCCCGGCCGACACCGTATTCTCCTGACGCACACCCCCGAAGCGCGCGCCAATTATTTCGGCGAGACCGCATTGGAGCGGCTGCGTGTGCTCAGTGACGTCGTCGAACGCCAGACGGAGGACATGCTCGACTGCGAAAGCCTGATCCAGACCGCAGCCGGCTGCACCATCATCATCAGCGACCGCACGACGCCCGGTTACACCGAAATATTCGACCGCCTCCCCGATCTCGTGGCGTTCCTGCGCGTCGCGGTCGACATCCGCAACATCGATGTCGAGGCCGCGAGCCGCGCCGGCGTCCTCATCTGCCAGGCGGGCCGGAGCTGGGTGCCGGCTGTCAGCGAGCTCATCCTCGGTCTCATGATCGACATCTCCCGCGGCGTGTCGCGCGCCAACATCCCTTACAAGCAGAACCGCGCACCCGAAATCCTCGTGGGCCGTCAGCTCTCCGGCGCCACGGCCGGGATTATCGGTTACGGCCATCTGGGCCGCCGCATGGCCGAGATCCTTTCAGCGCTCGGCATGCAAATCCTGATTTGCGATCCGTATGTGACCGTCGATGAGCCCGGCATACGACAAGTCGACAAGGACACGCTGCTCGGCTTGTCCGATTACGTCCTGCCGCTCGCCGTGGCGACCGAGGAAACCGAGAATTTGATCGGCGCGGCGGAGCTGGCGCGCATGAAGCCTTCCGGCTTCCTGATCAACGCCTCGCGCGGCAATTTGGTCGACGAGGCTGCTCTGGCGCTTGCGCTCGACGCGGGCGCGATCGCAGGCGCCGCCATGGACGTCGGGCGCGCACCCGATCAGATGCCTACGCCTTCGCTGGCCGTCCGGCGGAATGTGGTCGCTACGCCCCATATTGGCGGACTGACGCGGGAGGCTGCCGAAGGCCAGGCGCTCGAGACGGTCGCGCAGACAGCCGAGATCGTGTCCGGGCAGATCCCGTCCGGCGCCGTCAACGCCGGCTCTGCCGGGCGGCTCCGCGCCGCGACGCCGCGAGCGCTTCTGTGACGACGTCGGCAAATTCGCTCTCGGAGATCCGATCCCAGACATTGAAGCGGTCAGCCGGATAGTTCTGGCAACTCTTCTCCTATCTGACCTTTAGCATCAGCTTGCCGCGGAAATGCCTGCCCTCACTGATCCGCTGTGCCTCCGCAGCCTCCTGCAAGGGGAATATTCGCGTCTCCGGCACCCGCACGACACCCATGGCATTCAGATGGAGGATTCGTTCCAGATGAGCGCGGTCGCGCCCAACCTTGGGGCGCAGCGACTGCACGTCGGGGCGTGGCGAAAGAGGCGCCTCGGCGCCCGAAGCAATGAAGGCGGCTCGCCCGCCCGGCTTGATGACCTCGAACGAGCGCATTGGGACGTCGCCGCCGACCGTCTCGAATACGGCGTCAACGTCCTTCACCGCCTTGGTGAAATCCTCCTTGGCGTAATCGATCACCTGATCAGCGCCGAGGCTCTTCACATAAGCGTGGTTCGCCGCGCTGGCTGTCGTGATGACGTGAGCGCCGATGTGCTTCGCAAGCTGGATGGCGATGCTGGCCACACCGCCGGCACCGCCCTGAATGAGGATGGTCTCGCCGGGTTTCAGCTTGATCGTGTCCTCGATGGAAACCAGCGCCGTCAGCCCGGTGAGGGCGAGGGCGGCAGCATCGATGTGAGTGATGCTGTCGGGTTTGGGAGCCAGGATCGCCGCCTTTTCCGCAACCTTTTCCGCATAGGTCCCTTCGCGCCCGCGCCCGAGCACGCCGAACACGGCATCGCCGACTTTGAAGTCAGTGACGCTGCTTCCTGCGGAAGCGACGACTCCGGAAAAGTCACGGCCCAGCACATAGGGAAAACGGTCTACGCTTCCATATGCGGCTTTGCGCACTTTCGCGTCGGCACCGTTTACGCTCGCAGCGTGGATGTCGACGACAACCTCGTCCGGCGCCGCCACCGGGTCAGGCAGATCGCCGTAGCGCAACACATCGGGGCCGCCGTGGCGATCCATAATGATGGCCTTCATGGGTGTATCTTCCGATGAGTTTGGTGGCGAGCGACTTTGCGTGCGCTCCCTCTGTTTGTGGCAATTGCGCTCCACACTGGCACCGCCTCGAGGACAGAGGCAACCTGAAACGCATGAGCCAGTGGTTTAATTCGTTCGCATCCGCATATTGCGCTCTCCAGCGTCTATTGGGTCTCATTCGGGAAGATGGGCGATCCGAACCGCGACAGCCGCAGGAAATGGCCGCGCCGTGAGCCGGTCGGAGGTGCGATGATGCTTGAAGTTGCTGCTACGCCTGCAGCGTGGCGCCGGATCGATGCCGGTCCACGAGATCCATCATGGCCTTCATCGCGACGACGTACCCATTCGCCCCGAGCCCGGCGATGACCGCGGTCGCGACCGTGGAGACAAGAGAGTTATGATAGAGCGGCTCGCGCCGATGGACGTTGGAGATGTGCAGCTCGATGATCGGCGTGGGGACCATCTTCAGCGCATCGAGAATGGCGAGCGAGGTGAATGTGAACGCGGCCGGATTGATGATGACGCCGGCCGCATTGTCGATGGCCTCGTGAATCCAGCCGATGATCTCATGCTCGGCATTGGACTGGCGGAATTCGATAGGCCAATCGCCGACCGCCGCGCGGCACATGGCTTCGATCTCGGCCAATGTTGTCCGGCCATAAATCTCCGGCTCGCGCCTGCCGAGCCGGTTGAGATTAGGACCATTGAGGATATAGATCGGCGCCGTCATAAGGTTGCTCCTCCGTTGGGCTTTGCACCCCGCTCAGCCCTGATAGCCGAACAGCCGCGGCAGCCAGAGCACGGTCTCGGGGACAAGCGTGATCAGAACGAGTGTCGCCAGCATGGCGAAAAGGAATGGCAGCGTCTCGCGCACGATATCGCGCATCGGCACCCCCGAAATGCTCGTCATGACGAAAAGCAGGAGACCGTAGGGCGGCGTGATCAGCCCGATCATGATGTTGACCACCGCGACGATGCCGAAATGGACCAGATCGATGCCGAGGGACTGCGCGGTGGGGATGAACACCGGCACCACGACGAGCAGGATCGTCGTACCCTCCAAGAGGCAGCCGAGCACCAGCAGGATGACGTTGACGATCAGAAGGAAGGCGAGCGGCGAAAGATGATAGCCGGCCATGAACGCTTTCAGCGCGTTCGGTATGTTCTCGACCGTGACGACGTAGTTGAAGACGAGCGCGCCGGCGATCAGCATGCCGATGGAGGCTGTCGTCCTGGCGCTGGTGAGCAGCGACTGATAGGTGAGGCGCAAGGTCACTGTCCGGTAGAGCAGCGCCGAGATGATATAGGCATAGGCGGCGGCGACAGCGGCCGCCTCGGTCGGGGTGGTGACGCCGCTATAGATGCCCCCTAACAGCACCACCGGCATCATCAGGGCCGGAAAGGCACGGATGGTAACCGCTGGCAATTGCCGGAGCGGCACCGGCTTCTCCACGGGAAAATTGCGCCGGCGCGCCGTGGAGACGATGATGCCCATCTGCGCTGCGCCCATGAGCAGGCCGGGAATAACGCCGCCGAGGAAGAGATAGCCGATCGAGGCGTCCGAAATCAGCGCGTAGATCACCATCGGTATGGAGGGCGGGATGATCGGTCCGATGACGGAGGACGCCGCCGTCAGCGCCGCGGCGAAGCTCGGCGGGTATTTGCCGTCCTGCGTCATCATTTTCTGCATCAGCTTACCGCTGCCGGCCGCTTCTGCGATGGCGGAGCCCGACATTCCTGCAAAGACAATGGCCTGGGCGACGTTGACGAGGGCGAGACCGCCGCGGAAACGTCCAACGAAGGCATTGCAGAAATGCAGAAGGCGCTCGGTCATGCTGCCGGTGTTCATCAGCTCGGCGGCAAGGATGAACAGCGGCACGGCGAGCAGGATATAGCTGCTGTACATGCCGTTCAGCAGTTGCTCGGCCGCGGTGCCCAGGTCGAGCCCGGCGAGATAAAGATAGAGGATCGATCCGCCGATCATCGCATGACCGATCGGCAGACCGATGAGGCTCAGTCCGACAATGGCGAGGATCGCGAGCGAAAACGGGCTGGCGAGATTCATCGGCCTGGACTCGATCCGGATGCGTCGGATTCATCCGAGCCCAAGCCCATGATCGCGCTCCAGAGAAGCCAAAGGTAACGGATGATAATAGCGACGGCAAAGATCACGTAGATCGAGAACAGATAGTCGAAGCGGATCTTCATATAGGCCGTGCTCTGAACTTTCATGAAAGTGACGTAATCGATGGCCGCGGGCAGCGATAGGATGTAAAGGATGAGGAGGGCTATCGAGCCGATGATTGCGAGGACGCGCCGCGTTCGCCGGCCGACAGCACCGTAGATCAGATCGAAGCGGATCTCCTCGTGCTCCTTTAGCACGAAGGCCGCGCCCCACAAGACGAGCCACAGCCAGCTGATCACGGTCACTTCCGACGTCCAGCCGACCGGGAAGTTCAGCACATAGCGGAAGACGACCTGGATGATGAAGGTGACGAACATGACGGCAAGCATGGCCGCCGCAACGTTCTCGGCGCGGCGCCTGAGCCAGCCACCCAGTTTCCGAATGGATGCGCGCATCACCCGCTCCGCCTATCGGTCATCGAGCCGTGGCGCCTCTGATGCGCCACGTGGGCTTCCGGACAAGACACTCTTGGCACATGCTGGAAAGTTTGCGCCTGCCGCTGACGGTCTCAGGGATCGGCGGCAGGTGCAATGGCATCTCAGAGCGCGTTGATCTTGTCGAGCATGCCTGCCGGCCAGCTCTTGGCCAGATCGGACCCCAGATAGAGCTTCTGCGCATATTTGCGGAAGGCCTCGACATCCGGTTTGTAGACTTCGAGCCCCTTCTCCTTCATGAAAGCCACGAGTTCCTGCTCGCGTTTCAGATGCTGCTCGGTGCTCCAGCCGATCGCCTTGTCCGCGGCGGCCTGAAATCTCTTCTGCTGATCCGGCGGCATGCGCTTCCACAGTTTCGCCGAGACGGTGAGGAGATCATAGCCGACGAGATGAGAGGTCAGCACGATTTGCGACATGACCTCGTAGAATTTCATGTTCTGGACATTGGGAAGCGGATTGTCCTGCCCGTCGATCGCGCCGGTCTGCAACCCGGTATAAACCTCGGCATAGGCCATGGGCGTCGGATTGGCGCCAAGCGCCTTGCCCAGAAACTGCCAGGCCTCGCCGGGCGGCATGCGCAATTTGATGCCGGCCATGTCCGCTGGCGTGTTGATTTTCTTTTTTGGCTTCAAACCGACCTGCCGCGTGCCGAAATAGGTCGGCCCGAGAATATGGATGCCGAGCTTGTCCTCGGCCATCTGCTTCATCTTAAGGCCAAGATCGCTGGCGAAGAACTTTTTCAGATGGTCGGCATCGCGGAAGAGATAGGCGGAGGTGAGGATGGACCATTCGGGGATCTGATTGGCGATGTCCTGCGGCGCGATATTGCCCATCTCCAGATTGCCGCGCTCGATGGCGACAAGCTCGGTCCCCTGCTTGAAGAGCGTGCCCCCGTAATAGGGCTGCAGCTTGAAATCACCGGCAATCGCATCGCCGAACATCTGCATCATTTTGGCCCGGATGTCCTGCTCGGAAAAGACGGCCGAGAACCGAAGGACGGGCTTGTCCTGAGCCGTGGCCATGGGGCCAAATACTACGCTGGCCATGAGCATCGCACCGGCGGCGACGAAGGCGCGACGGTTAAGCGGAATACGCATCGAACTCCTCCCAGATTACCTTGGACGGCGCAGCCTCTTGCCGGACTCGCCTGCCAAGCCTAGTCTTCGCACTCGACAGCCTGGATTTCAATATGTGAATCGGGTTTCATATGATATTTTCAGCTTTCTATGCTGAGATAGCGACCCCGACCCGGCGGCCGTTTGCCATGCAAAGGCGTAAAGCTTGGAGCAGGATGTTTCGGGCCTTGCGCGAGAGCGATTGAGCCAGCGGTACGATTAGGGTCTGCCGACAAGGGGAGCGGCATCCGAGAATCCTTGGACAGATCCACATTGATCAGGTAATTCAGCGCTTATATGATGTAGACCCTCACTTAGCGCTCGGGCAGCGACCCTTAGTGGTCTCCGACAACACCTCGATCATCTGTTACTGGCGCCTATGTTGTCTCTTGACCATCCTTCAGATTCGATTGGTGAAAACGCTTATCGCAGGATGCGCTCGGATATCATATTCGGACGCCTGAAACCGGGCCAGAAACTCAAGCTGGAGAAGCTCAAGGATATTTATGGCCCCAGCATCAGCACCTTGCGGGAAATTCTGAACCGCCTTTCCTCCGAAGGGCTGGTTCTCGCCGAAGGTCAGCGAGGTTTCGAGGTTTCGGGTGTTTCGGTCGGGAACTTGCGGGAAATCGCGGCCTTGCGGCTTCTGCTTGAGGGGCATGCCATCGAACAATCCTTCGCCGCGGGGGACATGGAGTGGGAAGGCCGGGTCGTGGCCGCGCATCATAAGCTTGCCTCTATGGAAAAGCTGATGCAGGCGGGAGACCGGAGCCAGACGGAGGCCTGGAAGCGCTATGATTCAGAGTTCCATCAAGCTTTGATCTCCGCTTGCGGCTCCCGCGTCCTGATGGAGACCCATGCCGGCGTCTTTGACAAATATCTGCGCTACCAGATGATCGCGCTGAGCTTCCGGGGCGAGATCGCAGCTCGCGAGCATAAAATGCTGTTGGATGCCGCCCTCCACCGCGACGCCGCAACGGCACAGCGCGTGCTGACCGAGCACATCCATGGCGGCGTCGAACACGCACTCGCCACGATTAGCTGACGCCCAAAATCCGCGACGCTCATTTCGTAGGTCCGACCGCGACGCTGCCGCCGTCAGGTGCTATTTCAGTATTACCTGATGAAACTCATAATCTCTGATATATTTGGATTTAAGCGTTGATCATGGTCCCCGCCCATGCGACCTTGATCAATCCGATGCTGAAGGTCGGCCGCGAGCGATTGTGACAGGGAGTATCGATCATGCCAGCGATCCTGCTTGGCCTGATTGGAGACAATATCGGACGGTCCCAATCGCCGCTGCTGCATCGCTTGGCAGGCAAGCTCTGCGGCCTCGATGTTGTCTACAAGCCGCTGATCCCCGCCGATATGCGGCTCGATTTCGACACGGTTTTTGAACAGTGCCGTGCTGGCGGCTATCGGGGAATCAACATCACCTACCCCTACAAGGAGAAGGTGGTCGCAAAACTCCAGGTCGACGATCCGCATATCGCGGCGATTGGCGCCTGCAACACCGTGCTCTTCGGCGAGGCAAAGCCGCTCGGCTTCAATACCGACTATTCGGGCTTCATCGCCGCCTATCGCGGCGCTTTCCCGAAGGCAGCGCCCGGCGCCGTCGCAATGGTCGGCGCAGGCGGCGTCGGCAGGGCCATCGGCTTTGCGCTCGGCGAGCTCGGGGCGACCAGCCTCAGGCCCTTCGATCGCGACCCAGCGAAGGCGGAAGCGCTTGCCGAGGCGCTGGCACGCGCCGTTCCCGATATGAAGGTGATCATTGCCCAATCGATCGAAGAGGCGGCGTCGGGGGCGGATGGCCTCATCAATTGCACGCCGCTCGGCATGACCGGCTATCCGGGATCGGCGATCCCCAAACCCATCATGAGCGGCCGGCGCTGGGCATTCGATGCCGTCTATACCCCCGTTGACACCGAGTTCCTGCGCAGCGCACGCGCCAGCGGTCTTGAGACGCTCAGCGGCTACGAACTCTTCCTCCATCAAGGTGTCGATGCCTTCCGGCTCTTCACCGGCTGCCCGGTCGACCTCGCCGCGCTGCGGGCGACGCTGAGGGAGGAGATCAGCGACGAAACGAGGCAGCCATGAAAACCTCGATCGCAACCGTATCGATCAGCGGCGACCTCAAGGAGAAGCTGGCGGCGATCGCGGCCGCCGGTTTCGACGGCGTCGAGATCTTTGAGAACGACTTTCTGACCTTCGACGGCACGCCTGCCGAGGTCGGCCGCATGGTTCGAGATCATGGGCTGGAAATCACTCTCTTCCAGCCTTTCCGCGACTTTGAAGGGCTTCCCGAGCCGCAGCGTTCGCGCGCCTTCGACCGGGCCGAGCGCAAATTCGATCTCATGCAGGAGCTCGGCACCGATCTGATGCTGGTCTGCTCCAATGTTTCGCCCCTGTCGCTCGGCGGCATCGACCGGGCTGCGGCGGATTTCCGCGAGCTTGGCGAGCGCGCGGCAAAGCGCAGCTTGAGGGTGGGCTATGAGGCGCTCGCCTGGGGGCGTCATATCAACGACCATCGCGATGCCTGGGAAATCGTCCGCCGTGCGGATCACCCCAGCATCGGACTGATTCTCGATTCCTTCCACACTCTGGCGCGCAAGATCGACGTCGCCTCGATCCGGGCGATCCCCGGCGAGCGCATCTTCATTGTCCAGCTTGCCGACGCGCCGCTCATCGACATGGACCTGCTCTATTGGAGCCGGCATTTCCGCAATATGCCCGGCGAGGGCGATCTGCCGGTGGTGGAGTTCATGCGCGCCGTGGCGGCCACCGGCTATAACGGCGCGCTATCCCTCGAAATCTTCAACGATCAGTTCCGCGGCGGCTCGCCCAAGTCGATCTCGGTCGATGGCCGGCGCTCGCTCATCTATCTGATGGATCAGGTGGCGCGAAGCGAGCCTGGCATCGCCATTTCCGTTCCCGACATGCCCCAGCGCGTCACGGTCGATGGTGTCGAGTTCATCGAATTCGCCGCCGACGAGACCGAGGCGCTGGAGCTTGCCAGGCTGCTGCAAACCATGGGCTTTGCCGAGACAGCCCGCCACAAGCACAAGGAGGTGACGCTCTACCGCCAGGGCGCCATCAACATCGTCATCAATACCGAGAAGGAGGGCCTGGCCCACTCCTCGTATATCGTCCATGGCACCAATGCCTATGCGATCGGCCTGAAGGTCGAGGACGCGGTGGCAACCGTTGAACGGGCGCGGGTTCTCGGTGCTGAGCCTTTCGAGCAGCGCCCGGGTCCCGGCGAGCTTGCCATTCCGGCGATCCGTGGTGTCGGCGGCGGCGTGGTCTATTTCATCGACGGCAAGAGCGACCTGGCCCGGGTCTGGGAGATCGAATTCGATCCGGTAGGCGCGGACGGCCGAGCGAATGCGGGGCTGGTCAACGTCGATCACATCGCCCAGACCATGAACTATGAGGAAATGCTGAGCTGGCTGCTCTTCTACATCTCCATCTTCGACACCAGCAAAGCGCCGATGGTCGATCTGGTCGATCCTGGCGGCCTCGTCCGCAGCCAGGCGATCGAGAATGGCGATGGCTCGCTGCGCCTGACGCTCAATGGCGCTGAAAATCAGAAAACTCTCGCTGGACATTTCATTGCCGAACGTTTCGGCTCGACCATTCAGCATCTCGCCTTCGCGACCGGGGACATTTTCGCAACCGCGGAGGCCCTGAAGGCAGCGGGGTTCCAGGCCCTGCCGATCTCGCGGAACTATTACGACGACCTCGAAGCGCGTTTCGGCCTCACTCTCAGGTTTGTCGATCATCTGCGAGCGGAAAATATCCTCTACGACCGGGACGGGGACGGCGAATATTTCCAGCTTTACAGCCGCGGTTACAGCGAAGGCTTCTTTTTCGAGATCGTCGAGCGGCGTGGCGGCTATGGAGGGTACGGCGCCGCCAATGCGCCGTTCCGCATCGCCGCCCAAAAGCGAGAAATCCGGCCACGGGGTATTCCGCGTTGAAGATTCCCGTCCGTCGGGCGCGTGGCCAAGCTTGGTTCAAACAGCTCACATCGGCGCGTTGCCGCTCAAGATCAGCGCCGATGTCTGCAATCCGTCCTTGAGAGCCACATCGAAGGTGACATCCCGTTTCGCCCAGTCGTGCGATTTGCCCTTCCACAAAAGACGCCAGCTGATATCCCAATAGCCGCTCTCGGTAATGGAGAGCACGCCGCAAAGCCATGCGTCGGCCTTGGCCGATGCGTTCTTGATCTTAGGGAAGTTGTTAGCGGCAATATCGTCGAATTTAACGGTGGACGGCCCGCCCTCCTCATCCGGCAGCAGCACGGGCAACCCGCGGCGCTGCGACGTCTCGGTGAGGACGATACGCTGCGCATAGCCATCGCCTCCCGTCTTCGTCAGAATAAAATCGCCGACGGCGGTCTTCACCCCGAGCCAGACCGCAAGCAGCGGCCGGTCCGAGGCCCATTTGCGCAATCCGAGATCGGCGAGCGCCTTATCCATCTCGGGCGCCTTGAACCGTATGCGCAGATAAAACGGCCGTTCCCGCGTCCCCTGCTCGTCATGGACAGGGATGCCCTTCATGCGATCCTCATATTCGAAATGTTCGACGAGGGGGTGGGGATCCTGCAATAACGGCTTCAGCTTGTCGCTGTCCGCCAGTCGCACATCGCCGGTCAGCTTGACGACCACATCGACGAGACCGACCCTGAAGCCGCGCGTGCGCTCCGGCTCCTGCGTTCCGGTAACGACGGTCTGGGCGTTGTAGAGATCCTTGACCTCCTCGGCATGCGCGGCAAGGCCGGCAAAGATGAAAGGGAACGCTAAGAGCAGCAATCGACACATGTCCGCCTCCATGGTTTGATCAAGTTTATTAATTGCGAGGTCGGGCGGTCGCTCAGGATCGGCCGATGAAGAGCAAATTCGGCCGATTTCGCCGAGCATGTGCCGGGCGGAAACAGAAGGGTGAGTCCATGTCTTTGCTGGGGCATCAGGACCGCGGCGACCTCTCTCATCGCCTGCAGTTCCGGCTCGAAACGCTGATCCTGCCGGCAGGCGAGGCGCGGCCTTCGCCGACCACGAAGCACCATATTTGCATGCATGCAGGCGAGCCGGTCGCGACACGCCGCAGCCTCGACGGCCGGACGCAGCAACGTGTGCAGCTGTTCGGCGACTTCGATGTGGTTCCGGCGGGCGTGGCCGGGGTCTGGCGCAATGAGCGAGATGTCGAGTTGCTGCTGATCGATATCGATCCGGAATTCGTCACTGGCATTGCCGATGCGGACGCGCCGGCGGCTACCCTTCTGCCAATGCTGCAAATCCGCGATCCCTATCTGCAGCACCTCACCTTTGCCTTGGTGGCCGAGCACAAGGGCATAACCACGACGGGCCGGATCTATCTCGAGAGCGTGATGACGGCCATACTGGCTCGCCTCGTCGCACTGCAGGACCGCGCAGAGATCGCGCAGGATGAGAATGGCGACCGGCTTTCGGTTCCCCAGCAACAGCGCCTGATCGAATTCATCGAGGCCAACGTCGCCTCCGACCTATCGCTGCCGAGCCTGGCCGCAATCGCTGGATATGGGCTTTCGCGCTTCAAGACGTTGTTCAAGAACAGCTTCGGATGTACGCCGCACAGCTACGTCGTCACGCGGCGGGTGGAGCGAGCCAGGACATTGATCGAGACGGGGGATCTGCCGCTGAGTGAGATCGCGCTAGAGAGCGGCTTTTCCCACCAGAGCCACATGGCCCTAGCCTTCCGTCAGGCGCTCGGTGTATTGCCGGGCGCGATCCGTCGGCATCCGTTGCGGCGGTGAGCCTATTGGCGCGGAAGCAAGATCGCGTCCGGCCTGGAGTGCGCAAAGCCGGAGAGTCGCATCGGTTTGCCTGCGGAGGAATCTCGATGGCAAGCGAGCACATAGACTGGCGCTGGAGCGGAGTGTCGGTCCGGGTCGGCTACGACGTCGCCGGAAGCGGCCCGACCGTTCTGCTGCTCCCGGCGCTCAGCTCGATTTCGACGCGGGCCGAAATGCGTCCGCTGGCCGAGCAGCTTGCGGCCGAATTCACCACCGTCGCTATCGATTGGCCGGGCTTTGGCGACCTGCCGCGCCCCGCTGTCGCCTGGAGCCCGGACGCCTATCGCGCCTTCCTCGCGCACATCCTGCAACGATGGGCAGCGCCGTTCGCCACAGTGGCCGCCGGGCATGGAGCCGGCTATCTGATCGGTCACGCAGCCGAACATCCCGGCTCTGCCGGCCGCTTATGCCTCATCGCGCCGACCTGGCGAGGTCCGCTGCCCACCATGATGGGCGGGCGGCGCGCAGCGTTTCGCTACGTCTCGCGGTTGGTCGATACACCGATCATCGGCTCCGCCCTTTACAGGCTCAACGTCAATCGTCCGATGATTCGGATAATGGGCCGGGGGCACGTCTATTTCGACCCTGCATGGCTCGAAGGCGATCGCCTCGCCGAGAAGCTCCAGGTCACAAACGCGCCGGGGGCGCGACATGCATCCTTTCGGTTTGTTGCCGGTGAACTCGACCCGATGCAAAGCAGCGATGTATTTTTGGCGGCGGCGAAACGCGTCGCCGACCCGATCCTCCTGGTCTACGGCGCCGGCACGCCACCTCGATCGAAGGCCGAGATGGAAAGGCTGAACGCTCTTCCGACGGTTACAACGCGTGAGCTGCCGAAAGGCAAGCTGGCGGTGCATGAGGAATTTCCGGTGCTGGTCGGCGACGCCGTCAGGCAATTCCTTGCCGGCGGTGCGCAACCGGGAAGCCATTGACCTCGACGCTCACCCTCGCCCCTCGTTCAACATCATTTGCGCAAGGAGGACCGGGCAGGCAATCGGACAGTATTCGAAGCATCTGGTATCAATAAATCCCACAGTTCCAATTTAATATGCCGGTGTGAATTTAATATGCCGGTGTGATTGTGTAGCACGGGGGTCGCCCACTATCTTATTTCGATGTTTGACTTCAAGGCGACCGTAGCGATCGACTGCCCGCCGCAGCGTGTCTGGAACTTCCTCATCGATATTCAAAAATGGTGGCTTCCCTCAAATCCGGAGCACGAAAGCCTGGAAATACTCCCCCCTCACGACAAGGTCGCCCTCGGGACCGAGCTGCGAATTCGCGAACGCATTGCCGGCATTCCTGGCGAAGCCACCGGCGCCATAACCGAGCTCGTTCCCGGAGAGAGCGCCACCTGGGAGGCGAAGGCGCGCTACCGCTTGCTATGGCAAGACGTGCCCGTTGAAGAAGGCGTAACCTGGTCGGTCCGTCCGCGGGATGGAGGAACGGAGCT
Source organism: uncultured Alphaproteobacteria bacterium (assembly GCA_963798805.1). Taxonomy (GTDB): domain Bacteria; phylum Pseudomonadota; class Alphaproteobacteria; order Rhizobiales; family Rhodomicrobiaceae; genus CAVZCK01. Next base: position 120,920 of record CAWCVC010000002.1, on the reverse strand, counting down.
TGGCGCCCATGTCTGGGCGCGTTTTCCGGACGGTTTCTTCGGAAGGGCGATCGAATGGCTGTTCTTTCATGTACTCAACGGCCCTGAGAAGGATCGTCGGCATGCGGAGACGGAGCTCAGATATATTCGCTCCGAGTTGGAGAAGCTGCCCGGCCATAACCATGACTGAGCCAGCAGCGCCGACGAAGGCGCCGGGCTCAATATCGACCTGCAAAACTTTTTCTCTCACCTGCAGCTAGATGGCGGGGGCGCGGCGCGGTTGCCGCCGTGCCGCACACCAACGCTTCTTGCGGCGCAAAGCCTGCTTGACCGATGGAAAGACGAGAGCATCCGCGATAGGCTAAAGCGTCGGCATCTCGGGCCTCGCCGATCTCGGCGACGAGAACAGCCGCGCGCACAGCGCGGTCTCTGGGGGCGTCAGCGCAGGAGCAATTTCAATGCAGCAGACTCTGGTTTGGCTCAAGACCTGGACCACCGTATGGGTGCTGATCGCTCTTGCGGTCGTCATCATCGCCGGCATGGTGCTGCGGGCTCTTGTCAGGAGATCCGCGCTTCAACCGATGAACGCGGTTCGCGTCATCGAAACCGTATCGATGATCGCAGGTGGCGCGGTCGGATCGGTGGTTGTTCTGCTGCTGCTGATCATCCTTTGGCCGGCCGGGGGCAACTGGGTGATCAACATATTTCTGTCCGACACATTGATATGGCAGACCGAGTTCCAGCAGTGGATCACGCAGAAAATCAACGATCCGACCACGTCCTCGGCGATCGGCCTTCTGATGCAGCGCATCCAATTCGGCAGCGCTTTCCTCGGATTTTTGAGCGGCTGGGCGTCGAAATGGCTTTTCGAAAAACTCATGGGGAAGGAATTCCACACCAGGGCGGGCAACATCGGCGTGGGCCGCCCCGGTGCGGGCCGCTGAGATCCGCGGACGAAACGATCTTTTGCGTTGGACCGGCCGACCCTCGGCTCACATTCGGATCTCTCCGGGATGTCTCCCGGCGCGCTGCGGCAGCAAGGCGATGCAGAGCAGGATGAAAACGGCAATCACGGCCGAGGCAAGCGGACGGCTGAGCGCGAGACCGCCGTGATTTATGGGCTTGTCGAGGAGATCACCGACGGTGGCGCCGAGCGGGCGTGTCAGGATGAAGGCCGCCCAGAACAGCAGGACCCGGGATACGTTGGTCCAATAATACAGCGCAGCCAGCACGGTGAGGCCAGCGGCGAAAACCAGCGCCCCGCCCTCATAACCGAGCCCGCCAGTATCGGCGATCCAGTCGCCAAGCGCCGTGCCGAGCGTCTGAGAGAACGTGATCGCCGCCCAATAGAATGCTTCCACTCTAAGCAGGTTTGTCCGGCCTGGCCAACAGATGCCGGTTGTGATTCTGTCTTTCCAATGATTCGCGGGGTAAGACATGGCTGGCAAATCGCCGGTGGCGGCGACGGACGAGCAGAAAACGGCGCTGAAAGCTTTAGCTGGCGGTGCGGATCGCGCCGAGGCGGATCGGGCGCGCGCTATTCTGCTAACGCTTGATGGCTGGACCAGCAGCCGGATCGCGCAGGCATTTGGGGTGCGCGAGGATACGGTTCGGCTTTGGCGCAGCGACTTCATGCGCGGCGGGATCGATGCGCTGAAGGCGAGCGTTGCTTCGGGACCAATGCCGTTGAAGGCGCAGGCCGCGCTGAGAGTCGCCGGACCACTTCTGTCGCAGCCGGTGGCGGACCGAACGAACTGGACGCTTGCCCGTCTTGCCGATGAGATTGCAGCCCGGGAAAACATCTCGATCTCTCGCTCGCAACTCTCCAAAGTGTTGCGCAAAAAAGGGGATTCCGTTTTCGGCGACCACGACACACACTGAAGGGCCGCCAGATCGCGAACGAGATTGATCGTGTCGGTCTGCGGCTCAAGCTGCGCAAAGCCCAGGCTGAGGCCGGCGATATCGTTCTCCTGTTCGCCGACGAAAGCGAGGCGCTGACGCATCCCTATTTGGCGCGAGCCTGGGCTAAGCGTGGCGCCGATCTCCGCGTGCCGGCCCCTGGACAATCCAAGAAAGTCGCCATGATGGGCGCGCTTGACTGGTTGGGCCGCAGGTTGATCGTCGCCACCTCCCGCAGCAAGCGCAGCACCGACTTCATTGCCTTGCTGCAAACCCTCGATTTTCTCTACGGCCCCAAGCCTGGAATTCCGAGCAAGCCCGTCGTGATCGTGCTCGACAACGGCCCAATCCATACCAGCAAGGCAACGCGGGCGGCACTTGCTGCCCGCGAGCATTGGCTCACCGTCGAATGGCTGCCCAAATATGCGCCCGAACTCAACGACATCGAGGTTGTCTGGCATGATCTCAAAGCCCATCATCTCGCGCACCAGACTTTCACCGATGCTGAAACCCTCGATGCCGCTATCCACCAAGCCGTCGTGGCCTTGAACGCAGAACGAGGTCGCGATCCGTTGGGCAACCAGAGAATCTCTGCTTAGGCGTGCTCACGGTGTTCACCGAAATCGTGCCTTCCGACCGGTACCAGAGCGCGAGCACCAGCAAGAGGCAGCCGAGCAGGAGCGAGGAGCCGCCCGTATAGCCGATGCCTAGCGAGCGGTCGGCGAAGTCGGCCATGGTGGTGCCGAAGGTCGTCGAGGCGACGATCGTTGCCCAATACAGGAACGGATAGAACTTCTCTGCCAGGATCTGTGCGACCACCAGGGCGACGAGGATGCCGAGAAAGAGCAGCGTGCCGGCGAGATAGCCCCAGTTCAGCGTCATGGTGACCGAGTCGCCGCCGGTCTCGCCAAGCGTCGTCGCGGCGATCTTGATGATCCAGAAGCTGAGGGTGACTTCGGGGACCTTGCTGAGAGCGCGCTGTCTAAATGTCTGATGCATTCCGTCAACTCCTGTCTGTCATGCCGTCTACAACCTCCCGGGGTTTCCTCTGTCGCGATCTGCCGGCCAATGCATGGCACAGCCTCGGCCTGGCGGTCGAGTTCACGGCCGTGCACCGGCGGCGGCAATGAGCGTGGCAGCTTCGTTGTCGTCGTCGATCTTATGTGCCTGCCTAGCCGTTCTTATGCGTCCGAGCAGGCTATCTTCTTTCCGTTCTTGCTGGGCGAGGTGATCCGTCCTGTGCGGACACGTCCGGCAGGCTGATCGGCTCGAGTACGCTGTCGACGCGCTGAAGGTGGATGGTCCGGGCTCCTGGGGCGGTCATGCCCCACCATTCATGGCCCGGACGATTGCAGCCGGAAGGCAACGAGGCTGAACAGCTCGGCCTCCGGGCAGCACGAGGCGAGTGCCACACGGATGCGGCTCGCGGTCTCGACGAAACGTCCGGCGATTTTCAGCAGGCGCAGGCGAATGCTGGCGAACTCGCTTTGCCGCAAAGGATGCCAGGACGGCACGCAATCGCGCACATCGAGCATCAGCCAATAGGCGGCGGTGTGCAGAATGAGCCGCATCTGATTAGCAAGCGGCGATCGGCAGCTGGTGCGATCGGATGCGAGTTGCGCTTTATGTTGCTTGATCAGATTCTCTGCCTGTCCCCTCTCGCAGTAGAGGGTCGCATAGATGTGCTCGGCGTTGCCTTTCGCCAGCGAGGTGACGGCATAGCGGATGTCGAGCCCGCGGCGGAGCATGTCGTCCTCATGACTGGCGCTCGCCTCGATACGTGCCACAACACGGCGCTCCCTGGCCCAGGATTTTGCCGCATAGCGCGTTTCGGCGAAGCCGCGCAGAACGGCAAGTTGCTCCTCGGCGCGGCGCGTCCGGATATCATCGGCCTCCGGTTCGACCAAGCGGTCGAGCACGGTATTGCCAGCAAAGCCGAAGACATAGTCGATGCCATTGGCCTCACACCAGCTCATAACTTCTTCTCGGCCGTAGTGACTATCGCCACGAATGGTGATGCGCGTATCGGACCAATGCCGGCGAATGCGATTGATCAGACGGCGCAGTAATCCACGGACTTCCTTGCCTGAGGGCGTCTTGCCCGGACGCAGGATCATGGTGACCGGGCGGCCCGTCGCTGTCTCATAGATGTGGATCGGCAGAAAGCAGCGCTCGTCGTAATGGGCGTTCCATTCCGACAGTTTCTGATGGCCGTGCACCACGTCGAGCGTGTCATCGATGTCCAGCACCACCGATGCCGGCGGCATCTTGTAGCTCCGGCACCAGATGTCGACGAGCGCATAGGTCAGGCGGATGATCTCCTTCAGCGTCGGCGCGTTCTCCCAGCGCGAGATGGTCGGCTGCGAGCATAGATCATTGCCCGTGTCGGGCAGCCGCCCGCAGGCAAGCTTGAAGGCGGCATCGCAGCGCAGCCAGTCGAAGTCATTGCCATCCGCGTAGCCGCAGGCGATCGCCAACATGCGCCCTTTCAGTATGTCCTCAACTGTGTGCGTAATATGCGCCCGATCGCGCCGGTCGGCGATCAAAGCAGCGAGAGTTTGGGAGAGAGCCCGCCGACGCTCGGCAAGCGCGAGCAGCATGACGCCGCTGTCGGAGGAGAGACGACCGCCATCGAAGGCAGCTGTGACTTTCTTGCGCGACACGGCTGGATAGGGAACGGTGAGCGGGTTATCGTCGGTCATGGCGGGTGTGGCTCTGCGCTGCGGCGCGCATAGGATGGCTTCGACACCCATTTCCTACGCAAGTTCAATGCCTTGCGCCACATTCGCCAGCGCAATTTCTAACTGCGGCTGAATAAGATCGGCTAGGCCGCTTAGGGCGTCATCGACGGCAGGATTGCGATCCCAAACCAATAATCGGTCATCGTCTGAATGGCTTGGGTCAGTCTTTCGAAATTGACGGGCTTCTGGATGTAAGTGCTGGCCCCCAGCTCATAACAGTTGTCGATGTCCCGCTGATCGTTCGATGTCGTTAAAATCACGACCGGAATCGACTTCAAGACGTTGTCGGCTTTTATGAGGGTTAAGGTTTTGCGCCCGTCGAGACCCGGCATATTCAGATCAAGCAGAATCAGGTCCGTCTTGGAGGGCGGCATATCCGCGTATCTACCTTTCCGGCGGAGATAATCGAGCGCCTCCTGGCCGTCGCGGCACCAGACGACGGGGTTGAGGAAGCGATTCTTCGTAAAGCTGCGTTGAGCCGCTTCGAAATCATCGGCATTGTCTTCGACCATGAGAAGGTCACCCAGCCTGTTCATCGCGTCCGATCCTCCTCGGTCGAGTTGAGCGTGAAGAAGAAGGTGCTTCCGGATCCTGGTTCTGATTCGACCCAGATCCGCCCGTGATGTCGCTCAACGATCTTCTTCACGAAGGTAAGACCGACACCGGTGCCCCTGACGGCGTCGTCCTCCTGGTTGAGGCGCTTGAAGATGCGAAAGACCTCGTTATGGAATTCGGGGGCGATGCCGATGCCATTGTCGCGGACATAGAACGTGGTCTCGGCTGATGCTCCTGATTTCGAGGGTCGAATGTCCGCAACGCCGATCTCCACCCGCTTGACATCGCTCTGGTTGTATTTAAAGGCGTTGCCGATCAGGTTCCGGAACAGCTCGGTGATGCGCGGTTTGTCGCAGAAGACCTTCGGTAGCGGTTTTGGCACGTCGATAATGATGTCCCCCTCATCCGAGGCAGCATCCAGGGTCGACCGGATGCTCTCGACCACTCCGTTGAGATCGGTGTGCTGGAGGGCCAATTCCTGGCGCCCGAGCCGGGAGAAATAGAGCAGGTCATCGACCAGGCGTTCCATGCGGTTGCACAGGAACACGATGCGATCGAGCCGCTCCCGGCCTTTTGCATCAAGGCTTTCGCCATGGTCTTCGTTGAGGAAAAGGGCCTGATTGGCGAGGCCCCGCAATGGCTCTTTCAGATCGTGACTGGCGATATAGGCGAAATCGTCCAGATCCTGATTGCTGCGTTCGAGCGCTGCGGTGTGGCGACGAAGCTGTCCCTCGGCCTTCTTGCGCGAGGAGATGTCATGCGCGATGGTCGAGGCACCCACGACAGTGTCGTAGACGTCACGGATGGGGGACACAGAAAGCGCGATGCTGATCTGTCGTCCATTCTTGGCCTGTCGTATCGTTTCGTAATGCTTGACAGGCCGGCCTTCGCGCACCTCCGCTATGATGCTGAGTTCCTCATCGCGCAGATGTGGGGGAATCAGGATGAGGACATTTTGGCCGATGGCTTCATCGGAACTATAACCGAAGAGTTGTTCAGCACCGACATTCCAGGAGGTTATCTCGCCTTCGAGGGTCTTGCTTATGATGGCGTCCTCCGACGACGAAACGATCGTGGCCAGCAGACTGGTTGTGCTCTCGGCTCTTTTTCTTTCGGTTATGTCGCGGATGATGCCAGCGAAGATGCGCTTCCCGTACATGGTCATCTCGCTGACGCCCAGCTCCATGGGGAAGGTGCTGCCATCCTTGCGCCGGGCGATCACCTCACGGCCACCGATACCGATGATCTTGGCGCGGCCCGTCTCTCGATAATTGCGGATGTAGCCGTCATGCTCGCTGTGATACGGCTCCGGCATCAGCATTTTTACGTTGTGACCGAGCATCTCGGCCTTCGTGTAGCCGAACAGGCGCTCAGCAGCCGGATTGGCGCTGAGGATGACGCCGGTTTCATCGATGGTCATTAAACCATCGACAATCGTATTCAGTAGATTTTGCAGCCAGGCCTGGTTGGCTTCCTTGTCCTTGCGCTCGCTGATATCGCGGACGGTGCCGACGAACATGCGTCCTTCCGTCAGCCGCATCTCGCTGACGCCCAGCTCGATCGGAAAGATTGTGCCGTCCTTGCGGACCGCGCTAACCTCCCGTCCGATGCCGATGACTTTCGCAATGCCCGTGTCGCGATAGTTTCGTAAATATTGATCGTGTTCGCGGCAATAGGGCTCCGGCATCAGCTTTTTGACATTGACGCCGATTACCTCATGCGGCCTGTAGCCGAAAATTCGCTCTGCCGCCGGATTGAAGGCGCAGATGATGCCTGCTTCGTCGATGATGATCAACCCGTCGATGACGGTATCCAACACGGCGCGCAGCCAGGCGCTTTCCGATGGATCCTGCCTCGGGTCGGCCATGAGATTCATGACGCGAAATCTCCGGATAACGATGCCGGACGCAAGAGAGGTGGCCGGACTTTGGAAACAGCGCACGGGGTCTATGGTTTTATACACGCCAAGGTATTAAAGAATATTGGCCACACCCGGTTGGTGCGCCACATGGCGCTTGCCCTTAGTCCGTCGGCATGACTCGCCCCCGGGGCCGCAGGAACCCGGCCGACGATCTCTGTGTTTCGCTGTCGCAAACCTGCCAACGGAACCCACATGGTTGCCTATGGGCCGCACGCTCCGATCTGATCTATCCCCGGACCCAGGCACTTTGCCAGTGACCGACGACACGCCGCCGATGGAAGCCAAGCTCGTCGACGAACTGCCAGACGGCCCCGACTGGCAGTTCGAGCCGAAATGGGACGGGTTTCGCTGCCTGGCCTTCCGCGATGGCGATGTTGTTGATCTCAGGGCAAAATCCGGCAAGCCGCTCGGACGCTATTTCCCAGAGATCGTCGATCAGCTCAAGACAATCGCTCCCAACCGCTTTGTCCTCGACGGCGAGCTTGCCATTCCGATCGGCCAAAGCCTCTCCTTCGATGCGCTGCAAGCCCGGCTACATCCGGCCGAGAGCCGCATCCGCAAGCTCTCGCGGGAGACACCGGCGATCTACATCCTCTTCGATATGCTCATGACGCCGGACGCCGGCAGCTTGATGGGGGCGCCATTGATAGAACGCCGGGCGGAACTCGAAGCGTTCTACGATGTGCTCGACGATGTGCCGCTTCTGAGGCTTTCGCCTTATACGCGCTCGCGCAGCGAAGCCAAGAAATGGCTGGCGAGGGCTGGGGGAGCGCTCGATGGCGTCGTCGCCAAAGAGCTTCAAGGCCCTTACCAGCCGGGCGAGCGCGCGATGCTGAAAGTGAAGCGGCTGCGCACTGCCGACTGCGTGGTCGGCGGCTTCCGCTATGAGAAGGACAGCCGGCAGGTGGGTTCGCTGCTGCTCGGTCTTTACAATGATGATGGCAAGCTCGATCATGTCGGCTTCACTGCGACGATCCGGGACGCCGAACGTGCGGCCCTCACCAAGAAGCTGGAGGCGCTGATTGAACCGCCGGGGTTCACAGGAAGCGCGCCGGGTGGTCCGAGCCGCTGGAGCACGGAGCGTTCCGCCGAGTGGCAGCCGCTCAGGCCGGAGCTTGTTGTCGAGGTGCGCTACGATCAGGTGACCGGTGACCGCTTTCGCCACGGCACGAAGCTCCTGCGCTGGCGGCCCGACAAGGCGCCCCGGCAGTGCACCTTCGAGCAGATGGGGCGGGAGGCACGTCCGGCCCGGCTGGTAACGGACATGCTGGAGGGATGAATGGCCGCAAAAGCGCGCGAAGAGGCCGAGATCGCCGGCGTGCGGCTGACCAGCCCCGAAAAGGTGCTCTATCCCGAGCAGGGCACGACCAAACGGGAACTCGCCGAATATTATCTCGCCGTTGCCGATCACATGCTGCCCCATGTCGTGCGCCGGCCGATCACGCTGGTGCGCTGCCCGACCGGGCGCGAGAAGACGTGCTTCTATCAGCGCCACGCCGGATCGGGGGTGCCCGCGGAATTGGAACAGGCGGAGATCCCAGGCTTTGAGGAATCCGGAGCCTATCTCTTCATTCGGAACGTCAAGGGTCTCGTCGCGCTCGTGCAAATGGGCGTGCTGGAGATCCATCCCTGGAACGCCCAGGTGGACCGGCCGGATCGTCCGGATCGCATCGTCTTCGATCTCGATCCGGGCGAGGGTCTGGGCTTCGCCAACGTCGTGGCGGCGGCTCACGAGGTGCGCGCCGCACTGGCCGAGAGGAATCTCACCAGCTTCGCAAAGACGACCGGTGGCAAGGGTGTGCATGTGGTGATGCCGATCGAGCGCCGCTATCAATGGTCCGAGGCGAAGGCGTTTGCGAAGGGCCTTGCCGAAGCGCTCGCGGCGGATGCGCCCGACCGATATCTCGTCCGTATCTCAAAGGCGGAGCGGCGCGGCCGCATCTTCATCGATTATCTTCGCAACGACCCGACATCGTCGGCCATCGCGCCTTACTCGACCCGCGCACGCGTCGGCGCGCCGGTCGCTACTCCGGTCACGTGGGAAGAGTTGACACCTGTGCTCGATCCCGCATCGTTCAATGTCAGAACCGTGCCGGACCGGCTCAAGCGGCTCGGTAGCGATCCATGGGCCGCCATCGGCCGGCTGAAGCAGCGGCTGCCGACGTGAGCGCATTGCGCGGCAGCTTGAAAGCGCAGCGCAAGGCTGCGCAATGGCTCCGGAACCCAGGCGAGAGCCGTGTGTTCGGAATAACGTTGCAGGGACATCGACATGGCGCCGCGTTCGTTCTGGAAAGGCTATCTGAAGCTATCCTTGGTCACCTGCGCGGTGTCCATGACGCCGGCAATATCCGAACGCGAGAAGGTCCGCTTTCACACGATCAATAGCGATACGGGTCGTCGCGTCCGAAGCCGGTATGTCGATGCAGAGACCGGCAAGCCTGTCAACGATGAAGACGAGGTGAAAGGCTACGAGACCGAGGAAGGCCACTACGTCACGCTGGAGGAGGAGGAGATCGAGGCGGTTGGCCTCGAAAGCACCCGCACCATCGACATCGAAAAATTCGTGCCCGCCGATTCGATCGGCTGGATGTGGTATGACAAGCCTCACTATCTGATGCCGGACGATGAGGTCGCTCAGGAAGCCTTCTCGGTCATTCGCGACGCCATGGCAACTACGAAGACCATCGGCATCTCCCGGCTCGTGCTTTACCGCCGGGAGCGAGCGGTGATGCTCGAGCCGCGCGATAAGGGCATCGTGCTCTGGACGCTGCGCTATGGCGATGAGGTCCGCGATCCGCAGGAGTTCTTCGCCGACATTCCGGCCGATAAAGCGGATCCGAAGCTGCTTCCGCTCGTCGAAAAGCTGATCGGGGATCTGACCAAGCCATGGGATCCCTCCATGGTGAAAGATCCGGTCCAGGAGCAACTCCTCGAGATCATTGAGAGCAAGCGCAAGAAGACCGGCAAGCGCGCCGCCGCCAAATCCAAGAAGGAGACGCCGGAGACGCCGACCAATGTCGTCAGCATCATGGATGCGCTGAGGAAATCGCTCGCCGAAGAGAAAAAGAACCGGAAATAACACCGGAATTCACGCAGCATGCCTTTGCTTTTTTCCGGCGCGGAGCGGCACGGCCGCTTTCCAGAAATCCGCCCACGGATCGGCTGCGAGACCGGCGAGCCTTGCCGGGGTGTTGGCGACGGTGAAATAGGCGGGCCCGACCGCGGGGCTCAGCTCGTCCCAGTCGAGCGGCATCGAGACCGGCGCACCCGGCCGCGCCCGCGTCGAATAGGGAGCAACAGCCGTTGCACCGCGTCCGTTGCGCAGATAATCGACCAGGATCTTGCCCTTGCGCTTCGACTTGGTGACGGTCGCTACGAAACGGTCCGGATCGTCGGAGGCCATCGCATCGGCGATGCTCTTGGTGAAAGGCTTCACCTCATCCCATTCCGCCTTCGGTTTCAGGGGCGCCACGACATGGAGGCCCTTGCCGCCCGACGTTTTGACGAAGCTCTCCAGGCCGGTATCCCGAAAGCGCTCCCGCACCTCGCGTGCTGCTGCTATCACATCGGCCCAGCCGACGCCCTCCCCGGGGTCGAGATCCATAATGATCATATCCGGGCGCTCGAGATCATCGAGTTGCGCGCCCCAGGGATGGATTTCGAGAACGCCGCCCTGCACGAGGCCAATGAGACCCGGCAAGCCGTCAATGGCGATGATCGGCTCGTCGTCCCCCGGATCGCGGGCCTCCAGGATGTCCTTGCTCTGGCCCTTCCATGCGTGCTTCTGAAAGAAGCATTGGCCGCCGACGCCGTCCGGGCAGCGCACCAGGGCCAGCGGTCTGTTGACGATGAACGGGCCGATCCGCGGCCAGACCTCGGAATAATATTCGGCGAGCCCTTGCTTGGTGACCCCGGCATCCTTCCAATAAAGCCGGTCGGGATGGGTGAGCTTGATGGCCGGCGTTGACCGTGGCGAGACAGCGGGCGCGCTCTTGTCCGACTCCCGCACGACCTCTTTGGCGCTCTTATCGTCGCGCAGGCCTCGGAAGGACGCATGACGCACGACGCCGTCGGCGGTCCAGGTGCGAAACTCGATTTCGGCAACCAGTTCCGGAGCGACAAAGTGCACTTGCCGGGCCTCGTCCGCGGTAAGCTTTCGGGAAAACGGGCTCTGCGAAATGGTCATACCGCTCAGGCGGCGGAAAAGCTCCGCAGCCAGCTTATTGGTGAAACCCGTGCCGACACGGCCGGCATAGATCAGCTTGCCCCGGTCGAAATAGCCGAGAACGAGCGAGCCGATTGCGCCCTTTGCCGTCGTCGAGGGCACAAAGCCGGCGATGACGAATTCCTGGCGCTCCGAGCATTTGGACTTGATCCAATCCTTGCCCCTGCCCGACCGGTATGGCGCGTCGCGCGCTTTCGACACAACGCCTTCGAGCCCGAGACGGCAGGCATGGCGCAGCACCATTTCACCCGTTTCCTCGAAATGCTCGCTATAGCGGATCTCGGGCGGCGCGTTCTGCAGGACGGCCTTTAGCGCGGCCTTGCGCTCGATGAGAGGCACCGGGCGAAAGTCGTAGCCGTCGAGATAGAGCAGGTCGAATGCGTAGAAGACGAGGCGATCGGTCCGCTCGGCGGAGAGGTCGGCCTGTAGGGCGGAGAAGTCGGAGGCATTGGCGGCGCCCTCCACGATGATCTCGCCGTCGATGATGGCATCTTGCACCGGAAGCTTCGCCAGCGCTCCGCCGATGCCCGCCCCGAATTTTGCCGTCCAGTCGAGACCGCTGCGGGTCAGCAGCTTCACGCGCCCGGAGCGAATCTGCGCCTGAAGCCGGTAACCATCGAATTTGATCTCATGAAGCCAGTTCGTGCCCGGCGGCGGGTTGCCCTTGAGCGTGGCCAGTTCCGGCTCGATGAAGCCGGGAAAGCCGGCCTTCTTCGCACGTTTCGGGCGCTTGTTTTCCGGCAGCTTCTGCTCCGGAGGCGGATCGATTTTTCCGGTCTTCGACGACCAGCCTGGCGGCTCGTCCTCAACATCTTCGACACGGCGGCCGGTCTTCACCGACTCCGGCCGCTCCTCAAGAATGTCGGGTTCATCGGGCCCCCGCGCATATTCATCGTCGCCCTTGATCAGCAGCCAGTTCTCTCGTTTCTCGCGCGGCTTCTTGGCCATGCGCACCAGATGCCAGCGGCCACGCAGCTTCTCCCCGTGAAGCTCGAAATCCAGATGGCCCTTCGCGTAGCCTTTCTTCGGGTCGCCCAGCGGCGACCAGGTCCCGCGATCCCAGACGATGACGGTGCCGCCGCCATATTCGCCCTTCGGGATCGTGCCTTCGAAATCACCATATTCGAGCGGATGGTCCTCGACATGCACGGCAAGGCGCTTTTCGCCCGGTACCAGGCTCGGCCCTTTTGTTACCGCCCAGCTCTTCAGCACCCCGCCCATTTCGAGCCGCAGATCGTAATGGAGGCGGCGGGCGTCGTGCTTCTGGATGACGTAGCTGTTGCCCGCCGACTTGCCCGACTTGCCGCGCGGCTCGGGCGTCTTCTCGAAATCGCGCTTCTTTTGGTAAGTCGTCAGTCCCATCAGCCAGCCTTACGATGGCGCGCGGTTTCCGTCTTCTTTTTCCTCCTGGGCTTCGCCTTGGACTTGGCAGGCGCCTTTCCGGCGGTTTGAACACTCTTTCGCAGCGCGTCCATGAGATCGACGACCTTGGTTTCCTTCGGCGGTTTCGGCGGCTTGAACTCGCGCCCGGCGATTTTTGCCCTGACCAGCTCGGCAAGGGCTTCCTCGTACCGGTCCTTGAATCCACGCGGATCGAACGTGCCGCTCTTCGTCTCGATGATGTACTTGGCCAGATCGAGCATTTCGCCCTCGATCTTCAGCTCGGGGATGTCGGCAAACACCTCCGGGGCGGACTTGACCTCGTAATCGAAGTGGAGCGTATTCGCGACGATACCAGGGCCTTGCGCTCTCAGCATCAGCACTCTGACGCGCCGGAACAGCACGGCGCGGGCGAGCGCTGCCACTTGTTTGCGGCGCATCCCTTCGCGCAGCACGACGAAAGCGTCGCTCCCGACAGCACCGGACGGCGCGAGATAATAGGGCCGGTCGAGATAGACCGTGTCGGCCTCGGGACAGGGGATGAACGCTTCGATATGGATGACCTTGTCGCTCTCGGGGATCACCTCCTCGATTTCCCGAGGTTCGAGAATGAGATATTGATCCTGCGCGACCTGGTAGCCCTTGACCTGCTTCTCCTTCTCGACGGGCCGCTCCGTCTCCTCGTCGATATATTGCCGGCGCACCCTGTTGCCGGTCTTGCGGTTCACCGTATGAAAGGACACGCGCTCCGAGGTCGTCGCGGCTGCGTAAAGCGCGACGGGGAATGAAAGCTCCGAAACTTTGATATAGCCTTTCCAGCTTGCCCGTGGCGCCACGCGAAACTCCATCGGCCCGAAGAGAGAACCACGGCGCTGCCGCGATGTTCCTGCTTGCATTATGAAATATGACGTAGATCGGGGGTTCGGCGCAACGATCCGAAGGCGGAAGCGGCCCTGGCCGCGGATCAGAGGTAAACCGTAATAGGGGGCTTTAAGGCAGGGACCGCGAAAAGCTTTGGCCGCCGCCCATGGTGCCGCAAGCCGCCTCGCGCGCCACGCGGCGGGGTCTCGCAGGCGCCGTCGACGGTCCCGACGCCGCCTGCCCGCGTTTCAGTCACATTCAGGCAAGGCTGCTACAAACCGACCGGTGCGGCGAGAGCGCGTCCAGCGGCGATCTCTGTCCTGGCTCGCAACGCTCAAGCCTTGGGATTTATCAGCCGGTCGAGGCTCCACGCACCGCCGCCCGCGGCCGCTATGTAAAGGAAAAGAAAGCAATAGACGATGGCAGGCTCGCCGCGGTTCAGGATCGGGAAGAAGCCGTTCGGCGCGTGGGCATAGAAATAGGCTACTGCACACAGGCCCGAGAGGATGAAGGCGACCGGGCGCGTGAACAAACCGAAAACCAGCAAGATGCCGCCGATCAGCTCGAAAATCCCGGCCGCGCCGCCCATCGTCGCGGGTGAGGCGTGGTTCATCGGTCCAGTGGGGAAATTCAAATATTTCCCGGTTCCGTGCTCCAGAATGAGAAGCCCCGCCATGATGCGAAGCACGCTGAGAAGTTGCGACGTGTACGGTTTCAAAAAATCCATGATGGCTCTCCCTGTGTTGCCCCTCGTTGCCGGCCCCGAACGCAGCCGGACCGTCATCAAGTTAGGCAGACCATATTCCAGCCGCAATCCAGTCGCTGTCACGGCTCCGTGAGATGCGAGTGAACGCCAGGGCCGAGAGCGGCAATGCAGTTTTTCCCAATTCGAAGGAATATCGCCGCCCCGGGAGCCACCCTTTGTCGCCGCTCACCAATTGGTAATCTTTTTATGGAAAACTTCTGGGTTGGCCAGGAAAGGCGTACGCCTTTCGCGGTCGAGCTTCAACAATACCTGGGGCGGGCGCCGTGCCCGGCTCCGGATAGATAAATGTTTCGCTGGATCGTTTCGTCAATTCGCAGAATGATCGCCGCCCGGCAGGGGAGCGTGGCGATTCAGATCGGCGTCAGCCTCACCGTACTGATCGGCACGGTTGGTCTGGGTACCGAGGGGACGTTCCTCATCTACAAGCACCGGCAGATGCAGGCGGTTGCCGACTCCGCGGCGCTCAGCGGAGCCATGGCGCTGTCGCAGGCCTACCCGCGCGATCCGGTCAGCGAAGCGCGCGCCGTCGCCGCCCGGCTCGGCTTCGAACATGGCGTCGATCAAGCGACCGTCACGGTCAATGTGCCGCCGCTGAGCGGCGCCCAGGCCGGCAATGCAGATGCCGTCGAGGTGATCATCGCTCAGCCGCAAGACCTTTCGATCATGCGGTTGTTCGGCGATAACACCGTCAATGTCGGCACACGGTCGGTCGCGGTCCGGAGCGACACCGGGCGCTTCTGTATCCTGGCGCTCGATCCCAGCGCCGCGCAGGCGATGTACGTCTCCAACAACGCCGTCGTCGTCAATCCGAATTGCGGCGTCGCCGTCGACTCGACCAGCAATACCGCCCTCACTATGAATAACAATGCCATCATCAATGGCCCGGTCACGACCCGCGGCACCTGGTCGCTGGCGAACAACGCCGCTCTCAACGGCAGTCCCCGGATCCAGCGCGGGCCGCTCATTGCCGACCCCTATGCCGACGTGCAGCTTCAGACCGCCCCCGGCTGCACCGGCCAGTCAGGCTCCGGCAGCAACAATGTCACCCGGAACCTGACGCCGGGACATTTCTGCAGCGGTTGGGACTTTAAGAACAATGTCGTGCTCAATCTCGCGGCCGGCACTTATTATATAGATTCAAAACTATCGATTAAAAACAACGTCATTGTGAATGGAACCGGCGTGACGCTGGTCATCAACGGCAATTACGCCATTGACATCAACAACGACGCCACGCTGAATATCACCGCCCCGACGAGCGGCGACTATGCGGGGCTGGCGTTCTTCGGTTTGCGCGACGCGACGGCCTCGGTGCTGCAGAAGTTCAGCAACAATACCATCCTGAACATTCAGGGTGCCGTCTACTTCCCCAACCAGATCCTCGAATTCGACAATAATGGCGCGACCACCGCTCAAGGCTGCACCCATGTGATCGGACGCATGGTGCAGATGATGAACAATGTCGAGCTGAAGAACGACTGCGAGAGCACGGGCGTCAAACCGCTCAGCCCTCCGGCTCAGCTCGTCGAATAGGAGGGCGCGCGATGTTTCCCTTCAAGTACCGACGCAATCCCACCTCCCAAGAGCGAAGCGAAGCCGGCACCGCGGCCATCGAATTCGGCCTCGCGGCACCTCTCTTAATGCTGCTTGTCGTCGGAACAGTCGAGATCGGCTCGAGCGTCTATCAAGGCATGCAGGCGCAAAACGCCGCCGAGGCCGGAGCCCTCTACGCGTCCAAGCACGGCTTCGATATCGCCGGCATCAGCAGCGCCGTCGTCAACGCCGTCGCCGGCGCCGGCCTCAGCGCCACGCCCGCACCGTCGCAATTTTGCGGCTGTCCCACGGCAAGCGGGGTCGCCACGATCGATTGCGCCTCGACCTGCGCGGACGGCAGCGCGCCTGGCCAATATGTTCGCATCAACGCCCAGATTACCCATGACCCAATGCTGTCATTCTCCGGTCTCAACACGCCTGTCACCATCACCGGTCAGGCCATCATCAGGATCTACTGAGCCATGCGGCGCTGGACATCGGCGGCAAGGGCTGCGATTGCCGGGTCGATGGCCCTCGAATACGGTCTGCTGCTGCCGGTGCTTTTGCTGATGATGCTGGGCACCATGGATGTCGGCCGCCTGATCTGGACCTATACGACGCTGCACCGCGCCGTCGAGGCAGCCTCGCGTTGTGCCGCCGTCAATCCGGTGGCTTGCGGAACGCCGGCCCAGATCGCCAGCCGCGCCGTCAACGAAGCCTGGGGTCTCAGCGTCACCGCCGGCGATTTTACCGCTCAGACGCAGAACTGCGGCGCCAAGGTGACCGCCAATTACGATTTCCCGCTTCTGATCCCCTGGATCAGCGGAACGCCACCCGAGAACCAACCGAACGCCATCACCCTCACCGTGTCCGCCTGCTATCCGCTTTGAACGGCGCGTCTCCTCGTGCCGCATGGGGCGAATTTTCGGCCGCATGGCGCTCACGCGATTGCGTAACGGCACAAACGCGTGTATGCGACATAGAATTCAATCAAAAGTTGTGGACAGGCTGTTATTTTTCTTTTGCATGGAAGGCAAGGGCGCATGGCAGGCGGAATGGGGGGACGGGCTCAATCAGGGCAGCGAGGCCGATCACGCGGCATTCTCGCCTTTTGCGCCGCAACCGCCCTGGCCTTCGGCGGCATGAAAGCCGCGGTCGCGCAAAAAACCAATATCGATGCGAAGTCGGATGCTATCACGACGAGCGCCATCGCCGAGAACGGCGCCTATGTTCGCCGCATCGCCGTGATGCGCCACAAATCCCGCACCATCCGGCTCGACGAGCCGTTCAGCAGCGCCGTCGTCGGCTCACCGGACATCGCCGACGTACTGCCGATGTCGGACCGCGTCATCTACATCCAGGGCAAGAAGGCCGGAACCACGAATATTTCCGTGTTCGGCAAGGACAAGCAGTTGCTTGCGGTCATAGACGTCGAGGTCACGCTCGACGTCGAGCATATTGCAAGGAGCATCCAGTCGAGCATCGAAAGTCCCGGCGTCCGCGTCTCCAGCGCCAACGATCAGGTGATCCTGAGCGGCACGGCCAGGGACGCCGCCGACGGCGAGCGCGCGGTCGCTATCGCAAAGGCCATGGCGCCCGGTGCGTCCGTGATCAATGCGATGAAAATCGGCCAGCCGCAGCAGGTGATGCTGAAGGTCCGCTATCTGGAGGTGAACCGCAACGCCGCGCGGGAGATCGGCGTCAATCTCTATGGCGCCAATGCCAACGGCAGCCGTGGCTTCAACACCGGCCTCGGCCAGGCCACCGCCGTCGGCCAGGCGCCGCTCGGCCTTCCGCTCTTCCAGGCCGCCCAGACCTTTGCATCCGGCGGCACCTCGGCGCCATTCAGCATCGCCGTCGCCAATATCCTCAATCACGGCGTCAGCCTGGACGCGATGGTCAGTGCGCTGGAGAAAAAGGGCCTCGTGCGCCTGCTCGCGGAACCCAATCTGGTCGCGCTGTCCGGCGACAAGGCAAGCTTTCTGGCTGGCGGCGAGATCCCCGTCCCGACCGTGCAGCCTTCGGGCGGCAGCGTTCCGCTCATCACCGTCGATTACAAGCCTTTCGGCGTCCAACTCGCCTTCGAGCCGACCGTTCTGAACGACGGTATCATCAATCTGCGCATCGCGCCGAAGGTCAGCCAGCTCGACTACACCAACGCCGTCCTTGTGCAGGGATTCCAGATCCCGGCTCTGTCGACGCGCGAAACCCGCACCACGATCGAGCTGCGCGACGGCCAGAGCTTTGCCATCAGCGGCCTTTTGCAAAGCGAAGGGCTGCGCGACATGGCGCAGGTGCCGTGGCTCGGATCGCTCCCGGTGCTCGGCGCGCTGTTCCGCTCATCCTCCTTTCAGCAGAGGGAGACCGACCTCGTCGTCATCGTCACGCCGCAGCTCGTCGCCCCCGCTGCGCCAGGTCAGCAATTGGCGAGCCCGCTCGATCAGCGGATCCCGGCGAACGACGTCGATTTCTTCCTCAGAGGACGGATGGATCTGCCCAAGAAATACAAGGAGTACGTGGCGGCTGGTGGCGGCTTGAAGGGGCCTTATGGCCACATCATTCAGGCTCCCGCGGAAAGCCACCATGCTGCACATGAGGAAGAAGGGACATGGAAGCCATGAGGACGGTATGGCTGGTCGTCGGCGCGATGCTGCTGGCTTGCAGCGCCGCGCAGGCCGGCGACGATAATTGGGACGATATTTTCGCGCCCTATCTGCAGCGGATCGACACCGCGACGCCAAGCTCGGGCAATGCCCAGAACGTGAATGCCGCTACGCAGATGATCACGCCCTGGCCCCCTTATGTGAGGAACCGGCACATACCCGGAGACGGCGCGCGCATGGCGGGAGCGGTCGAGCGCTATCGCAATCCGCTCCTCCAGGGCACGGCGGCGCCTCTGCCGCAAAGCCCGTCGGCGGCTACCCCGCTTGCCGGCGGAAACACGTCCGGCGGCACGGGCAACATCGCGCAGGCTGGAGCATCGGGACAGTCAGGGCAATCGGGACAATAGGGCAAAACGGGCGGCGCCAATGGTGCGCGTAGCCGCCGGTTGAGAGACTGAGAGATCGTAATGACGCGCGCCTTTTCCATCCTCGCCTGCGGCCTTGCGACCGCCGCGCTCCTGGGATGCGAAAGTGCGCGCGAGCCGTCCTGGACGCCGGAAGTCGAATATACCGGCTCGACGGCGACCATCCAAAACCCCGGTGAGGTGAAATATTATCCCTCGGATGAGAGCGTTCATCTGGGGCAGGAATATTTCAGCCGCGGTGACTATGGAACAGCCGAGCGTCATTTCCGCGAGGCTGTCGAGAAGGCCCCGGAAGACCTGACGGCGTGGATCGGCCTTGCCGCCAGCTATGACCGCATTGGTCGCTTCGATCTGGCCGATCGCGCCTATGACGCTGCGATCCGGCTCGGCGGGGAGACGCCTCAGATCCTAAACAATCTGGGCTATTCCTACATGCTGCGTGGCGATCTGGTGCGCGCCCGCACGAAATTCGAAAAGGCGCTTCAGCGCGATCCTGGAAATCAAACGATCCTCAACAATATCGAGCTCTTGAACGCCAGCTACAAATTCATCCAGCGCAGTCCGCAGGCCACGAACTGATTTGCGCTTCTGTACCGCCTCAGTGGTGGCCCCAGAAGATGTCCATCAGCTTCAGAGCCGCGGGACCGCCGATGATCAGGAAGATCGTCGGCATGATGAATAGCATCACCGGCACCGTCATCATGGCCGGCAGACGGTTCGCCTTCTCCTCCATGGCCGTAAGCTGATCGGTGCGCACATCCGCCGCCACCACGCGCAGCGACCGCGCCAGCGGCGTGCCGTATCGCAGGGCCTGCGACAGCGCGCTGACGACGGAACGCACACTGTCAGCATTCACCCGCTCGGCAAAATTGAGCAGCGCCTGGTCGCGTTCCGGCAGGATGTTGATCTCCGCCCATGTCAGCGCCAGCTCGTCGGCAAGGTCGGGGAGCGACCGCTTCAGCTCGCTGGAGACGCGCTGCAACCCGTTCTCGAGGGAAAGCCCTGCCTCGATGCAGACCGCAAGCAGCTCCAGCGCGTCGGGCAGGCCAGCGCTGACCGCCTTGCTGCGGCGCGCAATGCCCCGGCGCACGATGATGATCGGCAGGAACCAGCCGATGGCCGCCGGCATGACGGTCGCCAGCAGGCCGGCAGCCGGAGACCGTGCGAACAGTCCCATGGTCAGAGGCAGCGCTGCCACGCCGAAGACAACGGGCAGGAGTGCTCGCGTCATCGTAAAATAGGTGAGCGCTTTCTCGGGCGGCGCGCCGAACTTCCCGAAAATACGGATGATCTGGCGATGATCCGCCTCGGTGAGCTGCTGCGTGCCTTGCGGGCTGAGCCGCGCCCCCGGCCGGCGCTTCGCGCTTTCCGCGCCGCTCGCGCCCTGCCCTCCGCGCAGCCGGTCGATGCGTTTCGACATGGTCTTGGTGCGCTCCCCGGAGGAAGCGTAGATCAGCGTCAGACCGAGGATCATCAGTCCCGCAATCGCCATGAGCGGCAGGAGGTTATCGAAGCGTGCCAGAGTGTCGAGTTCGAAGGGCATAAGCTGTCCCTCAACCTTTGGTGACGCTGCGCATCATCTGGCGCATCGAGATGAAGGACATCAGCAGCCCGCCGGCCGCCATGCCGAGAATGATATGGCCGCGCGGGTCCGCGAACAGGGGGTTGAGATAACCCGGCTGGACCACCAGCAGCGCGCCGATCGTCAGGAAAGGTAGCGAACCAAGTACATAGCCGGTCAGGCGGATTTCGGCCGTCGCCGATCTCGCCTTCAACCGCACCGCACGGCGCTTGCGCATGATGCCGGACAGCATGTCGAGGGTCGCGGCGATATTGCCGCCCGCCGAATATTGCAGCAACACGGCGACGGCGAAGAAGCGGAAATCGGCAAGGCCGATCTGCTTGCTGCTGGCATCGAGCGCCTGCTCGATCGGAATGCCGATCCTGACCTGGTCGGAGATCATGGTGAACACCGAATTGACGGGCGCCGAGCCTTCGACGCCGACGATCTGGACGGCGGAGGTCATCGGCATGCCGGCGCGCAGCATCCGCACCACGGTGTCGATCGCGTCGGGAAACAGATCCATGAACCGGCTTTCGGCGCGGCGCTGCTCCCGGATGAGCAGCGCGCGGGGAACGAAGAACGCGGCAAGCACGCCCGCCACGGCTGCGAGCCACCATGTCAACCCGACCGCACGCATCACGAACTGCCACACGGCGATGCCGGAAACCGCGCTGGCGAGAAGCAGCGTGGCCGCGCCCGCGCTCATGCCCCAGGTATGATTGGCGCCGGCGGCGAAGATCTGCCGCAGCCGCGCGTCGAGGATCGGCCCCTGGCGCTTCTTCGCGGCCGCCGCGTCCGCCGATTTGCCGGGCCCCGGCATTGCGATCAGTTTGATGCGCCGCTCCATCTCGGCACCGGCATTCGGCGTCATGATGAAAGCGCTGGCGATAATCAGTGCACCCATCAACAGGATCAGAGCGGGCAGGATCGCCTGGAGCAGCATGGGCTCAGCCCTCTCCCTCCGCCAGGCTCGCGCTGAGCGTTTCCCGGAACTCGTCTGCAAGCCCGAAATATTCCATCCGCGACAGGAAACGCGGCCGTCCCGGCGCCGCCTCGAACACGCCGGTCAGCCTGCCGCTCTGGTCCTCGCCCTTGAACTTGAATCTAAACAGGCCGCCGAGCGTGATCACGTCCTCCTCCATGCCGCTCACCTCGGCGATCTCGGACACGCGCCGCACGCCGTCGCGCATGCGTTCCGTGTGCACGATCATGTCGATCGCGCTGGCGATCTGGCCGCGAATGGCTTTCGTCGGCAGATTGGCGCTCGCCATCAGCATCATGTTCTCGATGCGCGCCAGCGCGTCGCGGGCGGAGTTGGCGTGGATGGTCGACATCGAGCCCGCATGGCCGGTGTTCATCGCCTGCATCATGTCGAAGGCTTCCTCGCCGCGGCACTCACCCATGATGATGCGGTCGGGGCGCATACGCAGCGCGTTGCGGACAAGCGCCCGCTGATCGATATGGCCGACGCCCTCGATATTGGGCGGACGCGTCTCCAGACGGACGACGTGATCCTGCTGAAGCTGCAATTCGGCCGCGTCCTCGATGGTGACGATGCGCTCGCCGGGGTCGATCATGCTGGAGAGCGCGTTGAGCATGGTGGTCTTGCCCGAGCCCGTACCGCCCGAGACGATGACATTGAGCCGGCAGCGTGCCGCGATTTCGAGGGCGCGCGCCATGGCCGGCGAAACAGAGCCGTTCTGGACGAAGCTCTGGAAGCCGAGCATCTTCCGGGAGAATTTGCGGATCGAGATGGCCGGGCCATTAAGGCTCAAGGGCGGAATGATGACGTTGACACGGCTGCCGTCCGCGAGGCGCGCATCCAGCATCGGACTGGCCTCATCGACGCTGCGCCCGATCGAGGAGGCGATGCGCTGCGCCACATGGAGAACGTGCGCGTTGTGGCGGAAATGCAGTTTGGTCAGCTCAAGCTTGCCCTTCCGCTCCGCATAGATCTGATTGGCGCCGTTGATCAGGATGTCGGACACGGTCGGGTCGGCAAGCAGCGGCTCGATCGGGCCGAGACCGATCATCTCATCGACGATGGCGACGGCAAGCTTGTCCTGCTCTTCCTGGTTCAAGAGCAGCTTGCGCTCGCCGGCAATCAGCGCCACCAGCGAATTGACGAAGATCGTCAGCTCGCCCTTGTTCAGGCGCACCGCCTCCATGGGCTCGATGCGCAGCAGAACCTGGTCACGGATGATGTCGGTGGGTTGCCTCGGCGGCGACTTAACAGCTTCTGCCGCGATCTCCTTCACGGACTGCGTCGGCGGCTCGGCGCGGCTCGGCGCGGTGGACGGGGTAGGCCCGGCTGCCGGTTTTTCGGTCTCCGCTTTCCGTCCGAAACGCAGTGTCATCCGCCGAACATCCGCCTGAAGATGGAGGTCGGCTTCTCCAGCGGCTCGCCGGTCACCTCATGCAGCGTGCGAATCATGCCGTATCGGAACAGCGAACATTTCTGCATCGCCTGGACGCCGAGATTGGCGCTCGTCGCCAGCTCGCGGTCGTAGGCGATGACGACATCCGGTGCCTGACCACAGGCGCGGGTGAACTCCGCTTCAGTGAGCCCGCCATAAGCGCCGGTGTGATTGAGCACCTGCAAGGTCCGGCGCTCGCGCGTATTCGGTCCGATGTGATCGCGCCAGCGCGACATGTCGCGCGCCGCGGTGAGACTGGCATTGGCGATCAGCACACAGGTACTTGGCATCTGTAGCACGTCGGGCAAATATTCGGCAACGGTTGCCGGCATATCGACGACCACAAGCCTGTAGCGGCGGAGCAGCGTTTCCAGCAGCGTTTCCAGCAGCGTGCGGACAGCTGCCTCCGAGCCCTCCACCGTGCTGCTGAGGGGCTCCAGCGAGGCGAGTAGATTGAGACGCTTGCTGACATGGATCGCGCCTCGCTCCAGAAACAGCTTGTCGACGCGTTCCGGGCGCTCGAACGCCTCGCGCAGCGCCTGGCCCGGCGCCACATCGAACAGCAATGCGGCGTCGCCACACTGCAGATCGAGGTCGAGCAGCATGCTCCAGCGCTGCCTGACCTCTGAGAGATACCATGCGGCGTTGGTCGCAAGCGTGGTGGCGCCGACGCCTCCCCGCACACCGAGGACGAAAAGCAGCTTGCCGCCGAACAGGCTGGGCTGATCGACGCGTTCGGTCAGCACATCATTGCAGGAGCGGGCGACCTGATCGCGGATGAGAGGCTTGAAGAAATATTCGACCACCCCCGCATGCTTCAACTGGCGATAGAGCGAAATGTCGTTGCTGTCGCCGATCGCCACGACTCCAACGCCGGGCTCGCAGACTTCCGCCAGATCCTGAATGCTTGCGACCTGGTCGCCTACGCCGGAAATGTCGACGATCAGGAGCCGTGGCGACGGTTGCTTGGCAAGGAGCGTCGTTGCGGTTGCCACATTGCCGGTGGTGGTCGTGAAATCCTCGATGCCGAGATCCCCGAGCGCCTGGCGGATGACGCCCTCGGAATCCTGGTCGTTGACGAAGACCCTGACGCGCATTGAGGCGTCGGAGCCGGCGCGCACCGACAAGGTGCTGACCGTACCCATCACCCAGTGCCTTCGGTGAAAAAGCGTGTCGGGTTCATGGCGGGCCCCGGCTCAACGCGCCGCATATGGCGGCGGATAGCGCACCAGGTGTTCGAGCGTGCTGCCAGACGATGCAGGCAGCAATTGCCGGACCCCCATGTCGCTCTTGGCCATTAGCTGCTTGTCGCTCTTGGCCATTTGAGCCGTCTCCTTCTCCGCGCCTCCCCGCCGCTTATTCCCGATCTCTCTGCTGCCGATCTCGGCAATGGCCTTCGAGACATCGGCCGCCCATGTCGGCGCTTGCTGACGCGCCTCCTCGACGCGCGCCGCCCCGGAGCCTTCGAGCGGGCGTACCGCCAATTGCAGCTTGCCGAGCTGCACGGCGACAAACAGCATCTGCGCCTGGCGTTCGCTCAGCTCCAGCGTGATGGTCTTGGGCACGCGCGTGTCCGCGCCCGCGACGCCGACTTTTGCGGGCGCTTTCGCCTGCGTTCCGAGCGATTGATCCACCGCGACGACGCGCACATTGTGCAGCACGGTCTCGCCGGCGGAGCGATAGGCAATGGTGGCGATGTTGTCGCCGAAGTTCTGCGTCAGGATGACATCGACATGGTCCCCCGGCAGCACCAGCCCGGATGAGCTTTGCGGCGCATCGACCGAGATCGAAACCGCCCGGTGGCCGGGCTGGAGCACGGCGGCGAGGAAGCGTCGGTCGCTCGGCTTGACCAGTTCGCTGGCCAGGAGCGGCTCGCCTTCCGCGAAATCGCGCCGGGTGATCGCGCCGAGGAATTCGCTCTCCGACACCTCGCCGCGCAGGAGCTGTCCCGGGTGGGCCACCTGTCCGGCGGGGATCTCCTTCCAGCCGATATCACCCTCGCGCAGCAGCGTGCCCGAAGGGAGGGGGTGCAGCGCGGCAAGCAGCGCGGGGCGGTTCTGTGGCTGCTGTGCGGTCTGTGCGGTGTGCACCGAGACGCCTTTGACCCAGATGACGGCCAGCCATAGGCCGGCGATCACGAAAACGATGCCTAGAAGGAGCAGAAGTTTGCGGACAGACATCGTGAAAGCTCTCCCGCGAGCGTGATGGCGACACCGCCGACAATGGCCAGCGCATAAGGCATAGGACCGCCCGCAGCGATCCTTGCGCGTTCATTGGAGACCCATCCCCCCGGCCCCCAGCGATCCCTCTCAGCGGCCTCGGCGGACAGCAGCGATCGCCCGACAGGTCGGTTCCCGACCATGCGGCGCGCGAGAAAATAGCCGGCGCTCAGAAGTCCGCCCGCAAGGGCGATGAAGACGATGAGCTGAGCGATATATCCGGGCGGAACCAACAGCGTTGCCGCGCTGATCAGCTTGACGTCACCGCCGCCCATCATGCCGAAATGAGCCGCGAGGCCCAGCACGAGCAGCACGAGCACGGCGGCAAGCAGGCTGATCCAGATCGCATCCGGCCTAAGCAGAAGACCGAGGCCCAGGCCGCTCAACGCGACCAGCACCACCAGTTCATTCGGAATGATGCGGTCCTTCAGGTCCGTCCATGCGCTCGCCAGGAGTGCCGCAACAGGCACCGCCCAAAGCACCGCATGGAGGACGTGAAAGATCATCGGTCCCATCCCGGCGAGGTGCACAGACCTGCGGTCAACCCGCTCCGACGCCGTCACGGATCAAGGGTCGGCGCCGCCAGCTTCCATCGCAGAAGGCTGTATCAGCCACCACCACCGGGGGCGACCAGATTGCCGGCGATGTTGTTGAACAGCGTGCCCAGGTTGGTTCCGACAAGGCCGACGCCGACAATGATCGAGAGCGCGATCAAGGCTGCGATCAGGCCGTATTCGATAGCGGTGACGCCCTGTTCGTCATGCAGCTTCAACCAGTGGGCGGCCGATTTTGAGAGTCTAAGCAAGGTTTTAGTCCTTTTACTAACACGCAACATAAATTGAATATGCGCAGGATCTTAAATTAACCTCAAAATTGAAGGTCAATATTCGATGGCATACTGTTTCAGTATGAAACAAAGATCATCATGTTATTTTTGATCATCTGCTTCGACAAAGTTTCGTGTCAGGCTTCCTCGGCCGGCTGAATTGCCGAGATGGCCTTGGTTTTCAAAGGTTTTCGAGGCCGATTTGCGCGTACCTTTGGATGCGCCCCGGTCGAATATGGCGGCTAATCGAAGCCGTTGCTGCACGCGCCGGACCTCCTATAAGCTCAGCGGAAATCATGGTGCGACACCGCGTCGCGAGGTCGAATGGCAATGGTCTCCGCAATCGTGGAATTGCGAAATGTCGAGGGAACCCAAGCAGCGTTGGGCTGGGCCGGCGCTCATGCGATCGTGGCCGACCGTCTGCAAGGCAAGGCCGGGGGTCTCGGCCTCGGCTTCAACGGCGCGCAACTCCTCGGTTTGGCGATGGGCGGGTGTTTCTGCAATGACGTGCGCTGTCCGACCGTCCGTCTGTTGCAAAGCTCACAGCCGGCGAAGTAGCTTGCAAAGCGGCTCGGAACGGCCTTGGAGATCTTCGCGGCACCACTAAAACGCTGTCATTTCGAGATAAAAGCTGTCGGCAGCGCCGCACCCCGCTTGCGCGAATGCTGCTGATCGGCCACCGTACCTGCACAAAGATAAGGCGCTGCAAGGCGTAACAACGAGGCAGAAGTCCTGTGTTTTCCTCATTTTTTCCCCAACCGAAGCTTCTGTTTTCCTCCGCCATTCTGTGGAGCGGGCTGGCAATGGCGCTCTGGTATGCGATCGTCCGCGATATGGGGCCGTCGCTAAGCCTCGGCTGGCTGATCGGCTATGGCTATCCTACATTGGCGGCAGACGCGAACGCTGCGCAGCAGGCCGCCTACCGGGCCGCAATTCTCATCGCCCGCGATGTCTGGCTTTACCAGTACATGATCGTCGCCGGAGCGATCTTCTGCGCTCTGTGGGGGCGGTTCGGGGCGAACCGCTGGTTCTGGTGGTCGGTCGTGACCTCGGCAATCATCATCTTTGTCACCTGGTTCCAGGTGCAGCTCGACGTGATGATCAACAACTGGTTCGGCACCTTCTACAATATGGTGCAGCAGGCGCTCGGCAAGCCGGGCAGCGTCACTACCACCAGCTTCTATGGCCAGCTTGCGACCTTCGCCAGCATCGCCTTCGTCTATGTCGGCGTTGCCGTGCTCAACGGCTTCATCGTCAGCCATTACATCTTCCGCTGGCGGACGGCCATGAACGACTATTATGTCGAGAACTGGTCAAGGTTGCGCAATATCGAGGGTGCCTCTCAGCGCATCCAGGAAGACACCATGCGCTTCGCCAGCGTCATGGAGAGCCTCGGTATCAGCCTCATCAACTCGCTCATGACGCTGATCGCCTTCCTGCCGATCCTTTGGGGGTTGTCGGTTCATGTGAGAGACCTGCCTATCATCGGCGTGGTGCCGCAGGCGCTCGTCATCGTCGCGCTGGTCTGGTCAGTCTTCGGCACGGGGCTGCTCGCGCTCGCCGGCATCCGGCTCCCCGGCCTCGAATTCCGCAACCAGCGTGTGGAGGCCGCCTACCGCAAGGAGCTCGTCCTCGGCGAGGACGAAGCCAACCGCGCGCAGCCGCCCACCCTTGCGGCGCTGTTCCGCAATGTGCGGGCGAACTATTTCCGCCTCTATCTCAACTATCTCTACTTCAACATTTTCCGCTACGGCTATCTGCAAGCCAGCGTTCTGGTGCCCTATGTCGCGCTCGCGCCGACAATCGTGGCCGGCGGCATCACGCTCGGCATCATGCAGCAGATTGTGCGCGCTTTTGGACGGGTCGAGACCTCGTTCCAATATCTCGTCAACTCATGGACCACGATTGTCGAGCTGCTCTCGATCTACAAGCGGCTGCGCGCATTCGAGGCGACGCTGCACGATGAGCCGCTGCCCGATATCGAACGCGAGATGGAGCCGAGCGCCCCGAAGATATGACGACTCGGACCGAGAGTTATTGCAGGCCGGACGCGTTCAGGATTTCCGTCTCTGCGATAGCCATTCGACCACATCGGCGGCGTTCCGGTCGGGCGGAAATACCGGGTAGAGCACATGCTCGATCCGACCGTCCTGGATCATCAGCGTCATGCGCGTGAGGAGCGTCATGCCGGATGTGGTGAAGATGGGCAGGGCCAGCGCTTTCGTCAGGCGAAGCTGCTCATCGGAAATGAGCGGGAACGGCAGATGCAAACGCTCGGCGGCCTCGGACTGATAGGCGGTGTCCTGCGTAGACAGCCCGAAAAGGTGATCGACGCCGAGGGCCTTCAACTCGGCGAAGTGGTCACGGAAGCCGCAGGACTGCGGCGTGCAGCCGCGCGCGCCGGGGATCATGTCCCAGCCATCCGGATTGTCGACGCCGGGCTGGCCGGTGCGAGGATAGGCATAGACAACCGTCAGGCCCCTCAGCGCTGCCAGATCGACCGTGGAGCCATTCGTCGCCTGAAGCGGCACCGATGGGAGCGAAAGACCGATGAGGTGCCGGGCCGCGCCGTCATCGGCCGGGGCCGGGATCTGCGACCAGTCAGGCGTGCTGACAGAGTTTTCCATGATTGCGGACTCCCTTGCTGATCTTTCCGGGCACTCCTGCAACCGGTGCCCTCGCCCAGCATAGTCGCTGAGCGGCAATTGGCTGCGCAAGAGCTTTCCTCCCTGCAGATCCGCCATGCGCGCCGCGCGCATTCTCGGAACATTGTCGGCCGAGCGCCGTTGGCGCCGCAAGGCTTTGCGCATCCAGACAGGAATGATCGATATGAGGAGAATCCCGAACGACGGCAGCGCCGCGGAGGCGGTCCGGATCGGCAGGCGCGGTGCCATCGCTGCCGCCCTGCTGCTCGCAATGGCTTCGCCTCTCGCCGCCCAGCAAGCCGATACGGCCGACGATGCAGGCTCAAAGCGCCGCCCGGACAACAATGCCGGGCTGTCTCTGCCGGCCGGCTTCTGCGCGACCGTCTTCGCCGACAAGATCGGGCACGCTCGGCACCTCGTGGTCGCGCCTGATGGTGTCGTCTATGTCAATACTTGGAGCGGCCGTTATTACGGCAATGGCAAGGTCCCTTCTGGAGGCTTCCTTGTCGCGCTCCAGGACACCAACGGCAATGGCAAAGCCAATGTGAAGAAGCGCTTTGGACCCGGCGTCAGCGAGGGCGATCACGGCGGAACCGGCATCGCGCTGTATAATGGCAGGCTTTACGCGGAAACCAATCATCGCATCGTCCGCTATGCGCTCCCCTCGGGCGCGATCACCCCGACCGGCAAGGCCGAGACCATCGTCTCCGGATTGCCGCTCACCGGCGACCATCCCATGCATCCCTTCAGGATCGATGCGAAGGGCAATCTCTATGTCGATCTGGGCTCGGCGACAAATTCCTGCCAGGTTAAGAACCGCGTCGCAGGCTCGCCCGGAATCGATCCCTGCACGGAGCTGAAGACACGCGCCGGCATCTGGCGGTACGACGCGAATAAGACCGGCCAGAAATTCTCGGCCGCCGAGCGCTTCGCGACGGGCCTGCGTAATGGCGAAGGCATCGATTTCGACTCCGCCGGCCGGATCTTTGCAACTCAGCATGGCCGCGACCAGCTCCACCAGAACTGGCCGAAGCTCTACGCGCCGAAGGAGGGCCCCAACGAACCGGCAGAGGAGCTGGTTCAGCTCGAAAGCGGCGCCGATTTCGGCTGGCCCTATTGCTATTTCGACCTGACGCAGCAGAAGCTGGTCCTCGCCCCGGAATATGGCGGCGACGGCGGCAAGAAAGTCGGGCGATGCGCCCAGAAGCGCGCTCCGGTCGCTGCATTCCCTGCGCATTGGGCGCCGAACGATCTTCTGATTTATGAGGGCAAACAGTTCCCGTCCGCCTATCGCGGCGGCGCCTTTATCGCCTTCCACGGCTCCTGGAACCGCGCTCCTTTCCCGCAGGGCGGCTACAATGTGGTGTTCCAGCCGCTTCAGGATGGGAAGGCGTCCGGAAAGCACGTCGTCTTTGCTGATGGCTTTGCCGGAGGACACAAGGAGCCGGGCAGTGCCACGCACCGGCCTTCCGGCCTGGCAATGGGACCGGGCGGCGCGCTTTATATCTCGGACGATCAGCACGGACGCATCTACCGGGTCACCTATCAGGGCAGTGCCACGGCTGGGATCGAAGCCGCGCCAGCGGCCGGGAACAGCGAGCGGAATTCCGGTGCCAACGCCGCGCCGCCCGAGGGCATCAATCCGCAGGCCGGCCGCGAAGCCGCCGGTCAGGCGTCGCCGCCTCCTGGAGCAACACCCGCCGAAGTCGCGCTTGGCGGCCGCATCTATCACGGCCAGGTCGGCAACGCGGCCTGTGTCGGATGTCATGGGACGAATGGCGGAGGGACGCCGCTCGGGCCGGATCTCACTGACGGCAAATGGCTGTTGGGCGACGGCAGCGCGGATTCCATTGCCAAGATCACAAAAAACGGCGTGCCCAAGCCGAAGAATTACAGAAGCCCGATGCCGGCGATGGGCGGCGGGCAGCTCACCCGTTCGGAGATCAAGGCGGTCGCCGCCTATGTCTGGACGTTGAGCCATAAGAGCGGAAGTTGACGCGACGTTTGTGCTCATTATCCAGCATGGCGAGGCTCGGCCGGGAGCGGTTGGGCCGTTTTTCGAGCCAAGAGCCAGATGCGCGACTTCTCGCCATCGACTATGGTGAGTGGTTGCCATGCGGAGAACGATCATGCGCAAGCGCGCGACGCATATCGGCTGGACTATAGCTATTGCGGTGTTCGTTTGTGTCGCGTCCGGCTCGGCGCGCGCCGATGTGATCGACGGAGAATGGTGTCTTGGAACAAGCCATTTCACTATCGACGGCCCGAATATCCGGACGCCGGGCGGCTACCGCATTCAGGGAAATTATTCGCGCCATTCCTTCGTCTATACCGTGCCGGCAAACGAGCCGGACGCAGGCAGCGAGATCAGCATGCTGCTGCTCAATGAGGAAACCGTGCAACTGACGCGGACGGCGCGATCCTCAAAGCCTGAAATCTGGCAGCGATGCCGGCCGACGAGTTAGACCGAGCCAAGAAGATTCAGGCGGAGGGACTGCGAGGCGCGCCGGGAATCAATCCGGCAGATGCGCCAGATAATAAGCGAGGTCGCCGAGATCGGCTTCGCCGAGCGGCGTGACCACCTCGACCATGGCGGCGCGATCGTCGATGCGGCGCTCGGTCTTGAAGTCCTTGAGCGCCTTCAAAATGTAGTCCTCGCGCTGGTGCCGGAGCGGCGGCATCTGCTCGCCGCCGAGCAGCTCCTTGCCGTGACACTGGTTGCAGCGGTGTTTGACGACAAGCGCCGCGCCGCGTTTCATGCGCTCGGCGTCTGCGGGCTCATCCGGTGCCGGAGGACGCGGCTGCTGGCCGACAAACGCCGCGGCGGCGCGCAGATCGTCATCCGTCATGCCCTTGACTATGTCGCGCATGATCTCCGATTTGCGGTTGCCGTCGCGGAAGCCGACCAGTTGCAGCAATGCGTAATATTCCGGCACGCCGCCGAGCGAGGGCGTCTCCGGCGTCGGCGAAACGCCGTATTCGCCATGGCAGGCGAGGCATGCGGGCTGGCGCTCGGGAAAATATTTAGTCGCGCCGAACGCGGGGCCTGTGATCAATATCAGCAACGCCGTGAAAGCTATGCGCAAGGCTATCTCCGCATCGTATGGACGTAGCAGGTGTAAGAGGCAGCGAGGACGTTTCCGCCCTCGCCCGCCATTTCCTCGGGAATGCCGTCAGCCGGCCGGCGTCATTTGGCGTAGCTGACGCGGTAGACCGCGCCGTTCCAATCGTCGGAGACCAGCAGCGAGCCGTCCTTCACGATCTCCACGTCGACCGGCCGGCCGACATATTTGTTGTCCACCACCAGCCCTTCCAGGAACGGCTCCATGGATTTGAAATTGCCGTCATTGTCCAGATGGACGGCGACAACGTCGGCGGCGAATTTCTGAGTGCGGTTCCACGGACCATGCCGCGCAATGAAGATCGCGCCCTGATATTTCTCAGGGAACATGCTCCCCGTGTAGAAGCGCATGCCGAGCGGGGCGACGTGGGGTCCGAGCTTGGCGGTCGGCGGTGTGAAGTCCTTGCAGTTGTAACCCCATCCGAATTCCGGGTCGGCAATGTCACCCTGATGGCAATAGGGGAATCCGAAATGCTGCTTGCCCGGCTCGGTCACCCGGTTCAACTCACCATTCGGCAGGTCTTCGGAAAACCAGTCACGGTTGTTGTCGGTGAAGTAGAGCTGCTTGTTTTTCGGGTTCCAGTCGAAGCCGACCGTATTGCGCACGCCGCGCAGGACCGCTTCCGCGCCGCTGCCGTCGAGATTGATCTTCCGGACCTCGCCAAAGCCGGGCGGCGGCAGGCAGATATTGCAGGGCGAGCTGTTCGACACATAGAGCTTGTCGTCCGGACCGATAGCAAGAAAACGCCAGCCATGCGGGCGCGGATCGCCCAGCTTGTCATAAATGGTGACGAGCTTGGGCGGGTTGTCGAGATGGCTCTCGATGTTCTCGGCCTTCGAAATCTTGGTGTGCTCGGCGATATAGAGCGTGCCGTCCTTGAAGGCGAGACCGTTCGGCCAGTCGAGCCCCTCATAGAGCACCTTGGCTTCGCGTTTGCCGTCCTTCTCGGTGATGGCCCAGACCTTGTTTCCCTGCCGGTTGCCGACGAACACAGTGCCCTTGTCACCGACGCGCAGTGTGCGGGCGTTATTGATGCCGCTGGCATAGACCTCGACTTTGAAGCCATCCGGCACCTTGATCTTGTCGGTCGGTAGCTTGTCGGCCGGCGTCGTCAGCGGCGGGGCGGCCAGCGGCGCAAGCGCCTGCGCGCCGGGCGTCTCGGGACGGCCCATCAGCGGGCCTTCGGCCTTCGGCGGATTGGCCACTGCGGGCGGCGGCGACGGATCCTGCTGCGCCTGGACCGGCAGCCCGGTGAGCAGCAGCGCCCCTGCGCCAGCCGCAATGAGCACGCCGCGAAATGCGGTCGTCGTAATCGGCATGATATTTTCCTCCCCAGGATAAACAGTCTTTTAGTTCTCAAGCGAGCCTTCAAAGCCGTGCGGCCCAAGAGACGAGAACCACTATATCAAGTCCCGGCCGGATTGGGTGATGCAAGTGCGCAGACGATCCGCTCCTTTCGCCTATTGCCGATGTGTGCGCAATGCGCACGAACCGGCAGCGGCGTCCGCTGAGCTCGTTTTGTCGCCGGCCCACCCCCGATACAATCTTCGATTGCGTTAAACCGGCTTTAGCAACTTCGCAGTAAGCTCGCGCGCTGATCCTCGTAGGGAAGAGCATCCGAGGGAGGCGTCAATTTTTTCTCGCATCCTCACATGGATTCGCGGGCTGAGCAGGGCCGATCGCGACGCTCTGGTCATCCTCCTGCTCATTCCTCCGATCTACGCCGTCCTGCTTTGGCAGAATGCGTTCGAGAGCTTCTACGAATACAGCCGGTCCCATGAGGACTGGCAACTCGATGAAGCTTTTTCGCTTTTGCTCGTGCTGGGTGCGGCCGCAAGCATCTTTTCGATCCGCCGGCTCATCGATCTGCATAAGGAGGTTGCCAGGCGCAGCGCAGCGGAAAAAGAGGCGAACAAGCTCGCTCGCCACGATACGCTGACGGGACTCCCAAACCGACGGCACTTCCTCGATCAGGCCTCCAAGGCCATCATGGATCTCTCGGACGACCGTGAACGGGCCATTTTCATCGTCGATCTCGACCATTTCAAACCGGTCAACGACGTCTATGGCCACCGCGTCGGCGACGGCGTCTTATGCGAGGTCGCGCGCCGATTGACCGCGGCGACAGAAGGCGAAGGCCTCGTCGCCCGTCTCGGCGGAGACGAATTCGGCATCCTGCTCCCCTGCGTGCATGATCGCGGCATCGCCGAGCGTATCGCGCGCCGCATCGTCCATGACGTCTCTCAGCCGATCAACGTCACCGGCCTGTCGGTGAAGATCGGCGTCAGCGTCGGCATTACGCTGATCGCGTCGGACCTCCAGGATGAGGACGTGCTGGTGGACGATGAATTGGACGAACACCGCGTCCATCGCTGCCTTCGCCACGCCGATATGGCCATGTATCGGGCCAAGACCGAAGGCCGCAGCCAGTACCGGTTCTTCGAGAAGGACATGGACGACAAGCTGAAGCTGCACATTCAGCTCGAGGCCGAGCTGGAAAGCGCGATTTCGGCCGGAGAGATCGTCCCGTTTTTTCAGCAGCTCGTCGACCTCGGCTCGAACGAGGTCATCGGCTACGAAATCCTCGCGCGCTGGTGCCATCCGATCCACGGTATTCTCACGCCCGACGTGTTCATTCCAATCGCCGAGGATACCGGACTGATCAGCAAGATGACGGTTTCGACGCTCAAGCGCGCCATAGAAGAAGCCAAAAACTGGCCTGGCGATATCCTCCTGTCTTTGAACCTGTCTCCGCGGCAGCTCGCCGATGCCTGGCTCGCTCAGGAGATCCTCGCGGTCCTCGCCAAAACCAGCTTCCCACCTCAGCGGCTCGAGATCGAGATTAGCGAAAGCGGGCTGGTCGAGCGGCTGGACGGCCTCAACGGCGTGCTGGAATTGCTGCGCAATGTCGGCGTCCGCATTGCTCTGGACGATTTCGGAACCGGCCATTCCGGGCTTTACCATCTGCGCGAACTCGGCATCGACACCATCAAGATCGACCGCTCCTTCGTAACGCATCTCTTGTCGAACCATGAGGAGGAGAAAATCGTCGAGGCGGTGATCAATCTGAGCAATTCGATGGGCATCGCCACCATTGCCGAAGGTATTGAAACGCCTGAAGTGCTGCAGCGCCTGATGGAACTGGGCTGCAAATCGGGCCAGGGCTACTATTTCGGCGAGCCCCAGGACGCAGCCGCGATGCAAGAGGCCAGCAGCAGGGCGCAGATCGCCGCGCGAAAGAATATCGCTTAGCTCCGCCCACCCTCTCGCATTTTACGCCTGCTGTTCCTGGCGTCCCAAATCCGGCGACACCGGCCAGAATCAGCATCCCCGCAATGTCGGTGGCGAAGCCCGGCTTGATCATCCCGATGGCTCCGGCGAGCAGTGAGGTCAGCCCGCGGGCCTTCATCCGGTTCCCCTCGGAGCTGCCCCAATGTCGAGCTAACGGCAAAGGTACCGCCGCGTTCCCGGAGAGGTTGATAAATCCGTGCCGAGCGACGAAGCAGGTGCACAGATTTTGCACAGTCAGATCACAGAACTTTCCGCTTCGTCTTAACCCGCCGGTAAGTCTGATCCAAGCTGATGACAATGACATCTGAATAAAGAACAAATTGCCAAAAAAATCGTCACTCCCGCGCACGGACGATTTTGTCCGCTCGGCGGGTTGCCCTCAGATGGATTTTGGGGCTTAATGGGAGTCATCATAGGAACATTGGCTTGCCGTTCTGGTGGGAGACTTTCTGAGCTTTCGCTGGGCTTCATCCCGTTTGGCTATCCTGGGAACAAACGCCCAAAACGCGCATTATCGGGACCTAAAGCGCAAGGCCGATCTGCGCGCTGCACGGCAGGTTAATCGAACTTTTAGATGCGAGATGAGATGGCGATGGCGACATCCGCAGGCGCGCGGACCAAATCGGCCGAACCCGATCTTGCTCCGGTAACCTCCGAGCGAGAGGCGGTGGACGCGATCGCCCAGCTTGCCGGGCGCCGGATCGCGATCGAGGGTGTGTGGCCTGAGATCGATGGCGGTCGGTTCGCGGTGAAGCGAGTGACGGGCGATACGCTCACTGTCGAAGCCGATATTTTCTCCGACGGCCACGACAAGATCGATGCCGCCCTGCTCGTCCGGCGCGCCTCGGACAAGACCTGGCGGGAAGCGCCGATGCGCTTCCTCGACAATGATCGCTGGCGTGGCACGTTCAGGCTCGAAGACAACACCCGCTATCTCTATACGATCATCGCCTGGCGCGATCTGTTCGCCTCCTGGCGCGACGAGGTCGGCAAGAAGCGCGCGGCAGGCCAGCCGCTCGCGGTCGAGCTGACCGAAGGCCGGCACCTCCTCGAAAACGCGCTTGCGAGCGGCACACGCGGCTCCGCTGCAGAACGGCGCGCCCTCAAAGCTCTCCTCGATCGCCTGGCGGAGACGAATGAGGAAGCGCAGCTTTTCGAGCTGATGACCAGCGCCGAAACCGCGGATCTGGTGAAGCGCATCGAACCGCGCACCAACCTGACACATTATGCAAGAGAGCTTGAAGTCTGGGTCGACCGGCCGAGGGCGGCGTTCAGCGCCTGGTACGAGATGTTCCCGCGCTCCCAATCCGGTGATCCGAAGCGGCATGGAACATTCGACGACGTGATTTCACGCCTGCCTCATGTGCGGGATCTCGGCTTCGATGTTCTCTATTTCACCCCGATCCACCCGATCGGGCGCATCAACCGCAAGGGGCGCAACAATTCACTAAAGCCGGAGCCAAGCGATCCCGGCAGCCCCTACGCCATCGGTTCCGCCGAGGGTGGTCACGACGCGATCCATCCCGGGCTCGGCGCGCTCGACGATTTCAAGCGGCTCGTCGCGGCGGCCCGCAAGCACGGCCTGGAGATCGCTATCGACTTCGCCATTCAGTGTGCGCCGGATCATCCCTGGATCAAGGAGCATCCGGAATGGTTCGACTGGCGCCCGGACGGCAGCATCAAATTCGCCGAGAACCCACCGAAGAAATACGAAGACATCGTCAACGTACATTTCTACCGCGACGCGCTGCCCTCGATCTGGTTGGCGCTGCGCGACGTGGTGCTCTACTGGGCCGAGCAGGGCGTGCGGATCTTCCGAGTCGATAATCCGCACACGAAGCCGTTCCCGTTCTGGGAATGGATGATCCGCGAAGTGCAGGACCGCTATCCCGACACGATCTTCCTCTCAGAGGCCTTTACCCGCCCCAAAGTGATGAAACGGCTGGCAAAGCTCGGCTTTACCCAGTCCTACACCTATTTCACCTGGCGCAACACCAAGGCCGAACTGACGGACTATCTGACCGAGCTGACGCGAAGCGAGGCGCGCGAATATTTCCGGCCGAACTTCTTCACCAACACGCCGGACATCAATCCGATCCCGTTGCAGACAAGCGGGCGCGCCGGATTTCAGGCGCGTCTGATCCTCGCCGCAACGCTCGCCGGCAATTACGGCATCTATAATGGTTTCGAGCTGTGCGAGGGCACGCCGTTGCCGGGCAAGGAGGAATATCTGGACTCCGAGAAATACGAGATCCGCGCCTGGGACTGGGACCGGCCGGGTAATATCCGCGAGGATGTACAGCTCATCAACCGCCTGCGGCGCGAGCATCCAGCCTTGCAACGGTTCCTCAATCTGAATTTCTACAACGCCTGGAACGACCAGCTTCTCTATTACAGCAAGGCCACCGAGGATAAGAGCGATTTCATCCTTATCGCCGTCAATCTCGACCCTCATCATGCGCAAGGCGCGCATTTCGAGGTGCCGCTTTGGGAGTTCGGCCTCGCCGACGACGCTTCCGTCGGCGTGGAAGATCTCGTGACCGGCCACCGCTTCACCTGGACCGGCAAGGTGCAGCATATGCTGCTCGATCCGGCTCAGCGGCCCTATGCATGCTGGCGGCTGATCCCGCCAGGGGGAGAGCGCTGATGGCCGCCGCTCCGCAGCTTGCCACGCCGGTCGGCGAGGGCATGGCAAGAGCCACCTACACCGAGCCGCAGCCCGGCATCGATCGCACCCAGCCCGACTGGTACAAGGACGCGATCATCTATCAGCTCCACGTCAAGGCGTTTCAGGACGCCTCGGGCGACGGCGTCGGCGATTTCACCGGGCTGATGCAGCGCCTCGACTATGTGCAGGACCTCGGCGTCAACGCGATCTGGCTGCTCCCATTCTATCCTTCGCCGCTGCGCGATGACGGCTACGACATTTCCGACTACCGGAACGTCCATGAAAGCTATGGCAGCCTCGCCGGCTTCAAGGGCTTCATCGAGGAAGCGCATCGGCGCGGCATTCGCGTCATCACCGAGTTGGTCATCAACCACACCTCCGACCAGCACCCCTGGTTCCAGCGGGCAAGACAGGCGCCGCCCGGCTCGCCGGAGCGGAACTTCTATGTCTGGAGCGACAGCAACGAGAAATACACCGGCACCCGCATCATCTTCGTCGACACCGAGAGCTCGAACTGGACCTGGGATCCGGTCGCGAACGCCTATTTCTGGCACCGCTTCTACTCGCATCAGCCGGATCTGAACTTCGACAATCCGGAGGTCTTCCGCGAGGTCGTCAAGACCATGCGCTACTGGCTCGATCTCGGCGTCGACGGTCTACGGCTCGATGCCGTGCCCTATCTCTGCGAGCGCGAGGGCACGAACAACGAAAACCTTCCCGAGACGCATGAGATCCTGAAGCGGATCCGCACGGAGGTCGATAAGCACTATCCGGACCGGATGCTGCTCGCCGAGGCCAATCAGTGGCCGGAGGACACCCGCCCCTATTTCGGCGAGGGCGACGAGTGTCATATGTCGTTCCACTTTCCGCTGATGCCGCGCATGTATATGGCGCTGGCCCAGGAGGACCGTCATCCGATTACGGACATTCTGCGCCAGACGCCGGAGATCCCGGAGAACTGCCAGTGGGCGCTGTTCCTGCGCAACCATGACGAGCTGACGCTCGAAATGGTGACGGATGACGAGCGCGACTATCTCTGGCGCACCTACGCCACCGACCGGCGCGCGCGCATCAATCTCGGCATCCGGCGACGCCTCGCCCCGCTTCTCGACAATGACCGGCGCAAGATCGAGCTGATGAATGCGCTCTTGCTCTCCATGCCGGGAACGCCGGTGATCTATTACGGCGACGAGATCGGCATGGGCGACAACTACTATCTCGGCGACCGCGACGGCGTACGCACGCCGATGCAATGGTCCGCCGACCGTAATGGCGGCTTTTCGCGCGCCGACCCGCAGCGGCTCTATCTGCCGCCGATCATGGACCCGATTTTCGGCTATCAGGCCATCAATGTCGAAGCCCAGCAGCGGGATGCTTCCTCGCTGCTGAACTGGATGCGCCGGATGATCTCGGTCCGCAAGCAGAACCGGGCGTTCGGGCGGGGCGAGCTCACCTTTCTTTACCCGCGCAACCGCAAGGTGCTCGCCTTCATCCGCGAATCCGAGGACGAAGCGCTGCTCTGCATCTTCAACATGGCGCGCTCGGCGCAGGCGGTTGAACTCGATCTGTCTGTCTATCGCGGCGCCGTGCCGGTCGAACTCACCGGCAACTCGTCTTTCCCCTCGATCGGCGACTTGCCCTATATGCTCACCCTGCCGGCCTATGGCTTCTACTGGTTCCAGCTCGCGCGCGAGATCGAGCAGCCACACTGGCGGATCGCGCCGGTCGAGGCCGCGCTGGAATTCGTCACCGTCGTCATGACGAATGGCTGGAGCAGCGTTCTCGAAGGGCGCGAGCGGCGAAATCTGGAGCGGAACTGTCTTGCGGATTTTCTCGTCCGGCAGCGCTGGTTCGCCGGCAAGAGCGCCCGCATACGCAGTGTCGATATCGAACCTCTCGCTTTGCTGAGCGAGGAAGGCAGCTCCTATCCGCTCACTCATATCCGCGTCGAACTCGATACAGGGAATAGCCAGGACTATTTTCTACCGCTTTCGGCCGAGTGGGGCGGTGACGCGCTCAAGCCCGGCTCGGCCAAGCTTGCGGCGGTCATGGCCAGGATCCGGCGCGGTCCGCGCATCGGAGCGCTGCTCGATGCGGCGCAGGACGAGAGTTTCATCCGGGCGCTGGTCAACGGTATCCAGGGCGAAAGGGCGTTGGATACGGAGAATGGAATCCTGTCTTTCGAGCGGTTAGGGGAGGATTTTGAGCCTGTCACGGCGGAGGCCCCGATCCGCACTGTCGGAGCGGAACAGAGCAACGTCTCGGTCATCGTCGACGAACGGCTTCTCATCAAGATCTACCGCCGCATCCGCGAAGGCGTGCAGCCGGAGGTGGACATCGCGAATTTCCTCAGCCAGACCGCCCATTA
Source organism: uncultured Alphaproteobacteria bacterium (assembly GCA_963798805.1). Classification (GTDB taxonomy): domain Bacteria; phylum Pseudomonadota; class Alphaproteobacteria; order Rhizobiales; family Rhodomicrobiaceae; genus CAVZCK01. Next base: position 80,912 of record CAWCVC010000002.1, on the reverse strand, counting down.
CGAGAACACGCCCGCGCTTCGCGGCGTCATCGCAAGCCGCCCGGAAGGCGGCGAGCCGGCCGTGCTCGCAGCGCTGTTCGACTTCGTCCAGAACCAGGGCGACTGCTGGAATGTCATGGTCGACGGCCTCGAGCGCGCCCTCGAGGAATATGCGCTGATGACGGCTGAGAGTTCGGAACGCGTCAATGAAGAAGGCCTGCCTTATGTCTTTCCGATCGATCTTGCCGGCAAGCTCGGTCTGCGCACGGCGGAGATGCACCGCGCCTTCGCCATCGACACTGACGACACCGCATTCGCACGCGAGCCGGTGACGCGGAAAGACATTACGAACTGGGTCAAAGCGGTGCGCGAAGAAGCGGATCGCGCTTTCGCAGCGCTCGAAAGAAGCAACACCGCCGAAGGCGACCCAGCGCGCGAAGCGATTGCGCGCCTGCGCGAGATGCGGCGCGACATCGACAAGCGGCTGACGGAACTCGCCAAGACGCCCGCCGCCGGCGCCAAGACACGGACTCACGGCGACTATCATCTGGGTCAGGTGCTCGTATCGAAGGACGATGTTGTTGTCATCGATTTCGAGGGCGAGCCGGGCCGGTCGCTGGATGAGCGCCGTGAGAAGACATCGCCCTTGCGCGACCTTGCGGGGATGCTCCGCTCGATCGATTATGCGGCGTTTTCCGCACTCGACCGTCTCGCCGCCCGCCTGCAGGAAATGCCGGAGCGTGTCATTACAGCCGCCGAAGGCTGGCGGAAGCGCGCGAGCGACGAGTTCCTGCAGATCTACACGGCGACGGCAGACGGAATGCCGAGCCTGCCTTCGGACAGCGAGACGGCGATGCGGCAGCTCGAAATCTTCCTTCTGCAGAAGGCGTTTTACGAGATCTCCTATGAGGCGGCGAACCGGCCAGCCTGGCTGTCGATCCCCGTGCGCGGCGTTCTCGACCTGATCTCACGGGTGAACTCCTGACGGCCTCGGGTCGTTCTAATGTTTTAAAAACGGGGTTATGGTGACTTGGCGACCGTCAAACGCTGACATCGAGGCGATCGTGGCCGGACGGCATGGCGATCCGTTCTCCGTGTTCGGGCCGCACAGAACGTCGGGCGGTGTCTCCATTCGCGTCTTTGCGCCCGATGCCGACCGCGTCGAAGTGATCGATCCGTCCGGTGCGGGTGAACCGATCGAGTCGGAGAAGCTGCACCCTGCCGGCTTCTATGCCGCACGTCTGACTGACCCTGCCACCTCAGACCGGTACAAGCTTCGCCTGCATCAAGGCGACCATGAGTGGGAGCTTGAGGACACCTATCGTTTCCCGCCCTATCTCGGCGAGATGGATAGCTATCTGCTTGCGGAGGGTACACATCGACGCTTCTATGAGAAGCTCGGGGCGCATCCAACCGTCCTCGATGGCGTGGAAGGTGTCGCATTCGCCGTCTGGGCGCCCAATGCGCGGCGAGTCAGTGTCATCGGCGATTTCAATGCCTGGGACGGACGGCGCCATCCGATGCGCAAGCGCGTCGAAGCCGGCATTTGGGAGCTGTTTATCCCCGAGATTGGCCGTGGCGCGCTCTATAAGTTCGAGCTGCTCGGTCCGAACGGCGAACTTCTGCCTGCCAAGGCCGATCCGATCGCCTTCTCGCAGGAAGCTCCACCCGCGACGGCCTCGCGCGTCTACGGTCTCGTCGATCCAACGCAGGCCGACAATGCGTGGATGTCGCGCCGTGCCGCGGCCCAGCAGCGCTCCGCGCCGATCTCGATCTATGAAGTGCATCTAGGATCGTGGCGCCGCGGCGACGGCAACAGCTATTTCGACTACGACCGGCTCGCGGACGAGCTCGTCGCCTATGTCAAGGACCTCGGTTTTACGCATATCGAGCTGATGCCGATCAGCGAGCACCCGTTCACCGGCTCCTGGGGCTATCAGCCGATCGGCCTCTTTGCGCCGACCGCGCGGTATGGCTCCCCCGAAGCCTTCGCGCGCTTCGTCGAGCGCTGCCATGAGGCTTCGATCGGCGTCATCGTCGACTGGGTCCCCGGCCATTTCCCGACCGACCCTTATGGGCTCGGGAAATTCGACGGCACCGCCCTCTATGAGCATGATGACCCGCGCCGTGGCTTTCATCCCGACTGGAACACGCTCATCTACAATTTCGGCCGCCGCGAGGTCGCCAATTTCCTCGACGCCAACGCGCTGTTCTGGCTTGACCGCTATCATATCGACGGGCTGAGGGTCGACGCGGTTGCCTCCATGCTCTATCTCGACTACAGCCGCAAGTCCGGCGAATGGGTGCCCAACGTGCATGGTGGCCGCGAGAATCTGGAAGCCATCGAGTTCCTGCGCGGCATGAATACGCGCGTTTATGGAGCATTTCCGGGCGCTGTGACCGTCGCCGAGGAATCCACCGCCTGGCCACAGGTCTCGCAGCCGGTGGAGACCGGTGGCCTCGGTTTCGGCTATAAATGGAACATGGGCTGGATGCACGACACCCTCGCCTATATGGCGCATGAGCCGATCCACCGCCGCTATCACCATTCGGCGCTGACCTTCGGGCTCGTCTACGCCTTCAGCGAGAATTTCATCCTGCCGCTCAGCCATGACGAGGTCGTGCACGGCAAGGGCTCGCTGCTCGGCAAGATGCCAGGCGACCGCTGGCAGAAATTCGCCAATCTGCGCGCCTATCTCGCCTTCATGTGGACCCACCCGGGCAAGAAGCTTCTATTCATGGGCGGCGAGTTCGGTCAGGAGCGGGAATGGAACCACGATCACTCGCTCGACTGGCATTTGCTGGCGCAAGCAGAGCACCGCGGCGTCCAGGATCTTGTGCGCGATCTGAACCGGCTCTATCGGCAGATGCCGGCCCTGCATCAGCTCGACTGCGATCCCGCAGGCTTTCAATGGATCGAGGCGAGCGATGCGGACCGCAGCGTGCTTGCCTTCTTGCGCAAAGGCGAAGGAGACGCCCCGCCGGTCCTCGTCGTCTGCAATTTCACCCCCAACGTCCGCCAGGACCACAGACTCGGCGTCCCCGCCGGCGGGGATTGGGCCGAGCGGCTCAATACGGACGCCGCGGGCTATGGCGGCTCCAATGTCGGCAATTCCGGCCGTGTTGCCGCTGAAGACACGCCCTCGCATGGCCAGCCCCATTCGTTGAGGCTGACCCTACCTCCGCTCGCCACGATCGTTCTGGCACCTGCCGCTCCGGGTTCAGGTTAGACCATGGTTCGCGCAGCCGCCAACATCAGGCCGGGCCGGCCCTATCCGCTCGGTGCGACCCATGATGGATCAGGTGTCAATTTCGCGCTGTTTTCTGCGCATGCGACCCAGGTCGAGCTGTGCCTCTTCGACGAGAGCGGCAGAACCGAGACGGGCCGGATTGCGCTGCCGGAATATACCGACGAGATCTGGCACGGCTATGTCTCCGGCTTGCGACCCAGCCAGCTTTACGGCTACCGCGTCCATGGCCCCTATGCGCCGCAGGAGGGCCATCGCTTCAATCCGAACAAGCTGCTGCTCGACCCTTATGCGAAGTCGCTCAGGGGCCGCATCGTCTGGGATGACGCCAATTACGGCTACAAGGTCGGGTCGGAAGACGCCGATCTGTCCTTCGACGAGCGCGACTCCGCGCCTTTCATGCCGAAATGCGCCGTCGTCGAGACCCACGCCCGCAGGCGCTACGCCTTTGCCTGGCGCCGAGAGCCGCGCCCCCGCGTCGATTGGGGCGACACCATCGTCTATGAAGCGCACGTCAAGGGCATGACCATGAGGCACCCCGGCGTGCCCGAGAGAATGCGGGGCACATTCGCCGGCCTTGCCGACCCCGCCGTCGTCGACCATCTGGTCCGGCTCGGCGTCACTGCGATCGAATTGCTCCCGGTGCAGGCTTATCTCGACGACCGCCATCTGCAGGAGAAAGGTCTCAGCAATTACTGGGGCTACAACACCATCGGATTTTTCGCGCCGAGCGAGAAGTACCTGCCGCGCGGAGGCGATATTCAGCAGTTGAAGCTGATGGTGCACCGCCTGCACCAGGCTGGGATCGAGGTCATCCTCGACGTCGTCTATAATCACACCGCCGAAGGCAATCAGCTCGGACCGACGCTCTGCTTCCGCGGCATCGACAATGCGAGCTACTACATGCTCGGCGACGATCCGCGCTATTATTTCGACACCACCGGCTGCGGCAACACCATCAATCAGCGCCACCCGCGCGTGCTGCAGATGATTACCGACTCGCTGCGCTATTGGGTCGAGGAGTGCCATGTCGACGGCTTCCGCTTCGATCTGGCGACCTCCCTCGGCCGCGAGGGGCGTGATTTCGAGCCGAATGCCACTTTCCTCGACACGCTCGGCCAGGATCCGGTGCTGTCCCGGGTCAAGCTCATCGCCGAACCCTGGGACCTCGGCGAAAACGGCTTTCAGCTCGGCAATTTCCCTCCCGGCTGGGCCGAATGGAATGGACGCTTTCGCGACGATCTGCGCAGCTTCTGGAAGGGCGACAACGGCTATCTGCCGGCCGTAGCCTCGGCCATGCTCGGCTCGGCGGGCCTCTTCGACAAGCGCGGCCGCGCGCCCTGGGCGAGCGTCAATTTCATCACCGCCCACGATGGCTTCACCCTCGCCGACCTCTACGCCTATAACGAGAAGCACAACGAGGCGAACGCCGAAGACAACCAGGACGGCCACGGCGACAATCGGAGCTGGAATTGCGGCGTCGAAGGGGCTACGGACGATCTCGCCATCAAGGCTCTGCGCGCGCGCATGAGGCGAGGCCTGATGGCCGCCCTGCTCTTCTCGCAAGGCACGCCGATGCTGCTGATGGGCGACGAGCTCGGCCGCTCGCAGTTCGGTAACAACAACGCCTATTGTCAGGACAATGAGCTGTCCTGGGTGGATTGGCAGACCGCCAATGACGAGGACCAAGCCTTTTGCGAGTTCACGGCCGGGCTGGTGCGCCTGCGTCGGCGCCTTCCTTTGCTGCGTCAGAAGTATTTTCTGCATGGCGAGCCCGCTATGCGCGACGGCACGAAGGACGTGACCTGGCTGCGTCCCGATGGCGAGGAGATGGAGGCGGCCGACTGGGCGAACGGCACCTCACTCAGCGTTTGCCTGATGCTGGCGAAAGGCGGAACTTCCCCGCTCCTGATCTTGTTGAATGCTTACCACGAAGACCTCGATTACCGGACACCGCGGCCGAGCGCGGTGATGGAATGGCGGCTGCTCGCGGACTCCGCGCGCGGTCTGATCGAACCGGGCGAGCCAGGGCTTGCCCCTGGTTCCGCCGTCAAACTGCCGGGGCGTGGCGTGCTGTTGTTCGAGGGGCGTTGCGCATGACTGGACGGTTCGCTTTCAGCCGCAAATGGGGCGCCGAGATCATCGGAGGCGGCCAGGCGCGGTTTCGCCTGTGGGCTCCCGGGCAGCCCGGCGTCTTTCTGGCCGCCGAGGACGCGAGGACCAAGCACGAGATGGGCCGGTTCGACGATGGCTGGTTCGAGATCGAGACCGATGCGGTTCCGGTCGATACGGGCTACGCGTTCCAGCTTTCGGACCGGATGCGGGTCCCCGATCCGGCAGCGCGGGCGCAGCTAGGCGACATTCACGGCCCGTCCAAGCTGATCGACCCCCGAGCCTATGAGTGGCGCACGGCGGACTGGCGCGGCCGCCCCTGGCACGAGGCGGTGGTCTACGAACTGCACACCGGTACGTTCACGCCGGAGGGCACCTTCGCAGGCATCGAGGCAAAGCTGGACCATCTCGCCGATCTCGGAGTCACCACTATCGAGCTGATGCCTCTCGCCCAGTTCTCAGGGCAGCGCGGCTGGGGTTATGACGGCGTGCTGCTCTATGCGCCTCATCCGGCCTATGGCGGCCCGAACGGTCTCAAGAGCCTGATCGACGCCGCTCACGGGCGCGGGCTCATGGTGCTGCTCGACGTCGTCTACAATCATTTCGGGCCCGACGGTAACTATCTCCATCTCTATGCGCCGCAATTCTTCAATACCGACCGGCACACGCCCTGGGGCGCGGCGATCGACTACACCCAACGTCCGGTGAGGATGTTCTTCATCGAAAACGCCCTGTTCTGGCTCGAGGAATATCGCTTCGATGGCCTCCGGCTCGATGCCATCGACCAGATCCATGACTCTTCATCGCCGTCGATTCTGGAAGAGCTTGCCGTGGCGGTGCGCGCGCAGATCCGCGACAGGCACATTCATCTAACCACCGAGGACGGGCGGAATGTCGCTCGCCTTCATCAGCGTGACGCGGACGGGCAGCCCCGGCTCTACACGGCAGAATGGAATGATGACTTCCATAACGTCGCGCATGTGCTCGCCACCGGCGAAGCCGATGGCTATTATGTCGACTATCAGCACGATCCGACCCGGCTGCTGGCGCGCGCGCTCGCCGAAGGGTTCGTCTATCAGGGCGAGCCGTCGCCGTTTTTCGGTGCCGAGCCGCGCGGTGAGCCGAGCGCGGGTCTGCCGCCCGCCGCTTTCGTCGACTTCCTCCAAAATCACGATCAGGTCGGCAATCGCGCTTTCGGCGACCGGCTGGACAGCCTCGCTGCGGCGGATGCCGTCGAGGCGCTGACCGCCATCTTGCTGCTCAGCCCGCATATCCCGCTCCTGTTCATGGGCGAGGAGTGGGGCGAGACGCGCCCGTTCTATTTCTTCACTGATTTTCACGGCGGCCTCGGCGATGCGGTTCGGGAAGGCCGCCGAAACGAATTCGCGAGGTGGAGCAGCTTTCAGGATGCGCACGCCCGCGAGCAGATCCCCGATCCCAACGCTCTGACAACGTTTCAGGGTTCGAAGCTGGACTGGAGCGAAATCGATCGGGAACCCGGCCGAGGCCGGCTCGCTCTCGTGAAGCGGCTTCTCGACTTGCGCCTGCGGGAAATCTCGCCACGTCTTCAGGGCGTGGGTGGCCATTCCGCGATGGCGCAGGACACGCAAGAACGCGCCATTCGGGTGATATGGCGCCTGGGAGACGGCGCGAGATTGTGGCTGACCGCCAACCTGTCCGACACACCGCAAAGCATCCCCGCCTCTTGGTCCGAGCCGCAAGGCGGAACGATCTTCACCTGGCCCGAAAGCGTGGCTGACGATCTGAAGCGCGGCGAGCTTCCTCCGTGGTCAGTCCTTGCCGGCATCGCCGAGTCCGATGCCCGTTAGGAACGCGTCCCCATGAATTCGGAGCTTGATCGACTGGCAGAGGCGCATGGCATCTCACCGAGCTATGTGATCGAGACAGGCGAGGTGCGTACACCCAGCGCCGAGGCCAAGCGAAAGCTGCTCGGCGCGCTCGGCATCCCGGTCGGCAGCGACGACGAAATCCGCCATGCGCTGGCGGAGTTGCCGCCACGCGTGGGAGATGATGGACGGTCCCATCTCCCACGCTGCTATATCCCGGACTGGCTCGCCGACGGCCGCGCCTGGGGCATTACCTGCCAGCTTTACGGGCTGCGCTCCGAGCGCAATTGGGGCATCGGAGACTTCGAAGACCTCGCACGCCTCGCCGAACTCGCCGCCGCTGCGGGTGCCGATTTCATCGGTGTCAATCCGCTGCACGCGCTGTTCTCCGCCGAGCCGCGCCGCTTCAGCCCTTATGCGCCTTCGAGCCGGTGCTTCCTCAATCCGCTTTACATCGCCGCCGATGCGCTCGGCCCGTTCTCGGAGTTCGGGTTTTCCCGCAAGTGATCTCGATGCCGCTCGCAATGCCCCGCTCGTCGACTATGAAGCCGCGGCGAGGCTGAAGCGGCCGGCGTTCGAAGCGCAGTTCGCGCGCTTTCACGCGGCCCATCTCGGCAAGGGCACGAGCCGCGACGCAGCCTTCGAGCGCTTCCGCGGGGAGCGCGGCGCGATCCTCGAAGACTTCGCCCTGTTCGAAGCCCTCTCGGAAATGCTGGTCGCCAAAGGGTTTCCATGCGGCTGGCATGGCTGGCCCGACACGTTCAAGGACAAAGATAGCAACGCCGTCCGTGCCTTTCGCGAGGAGAATCCGGACCGCATCCTATTTCACATCTGGCTGCAATGGACCGCCGAGGAGCAGCTTGCCAGGACACAGCGGCGCGCCCTCGCCGCCGGAATGCGGATCGGCCTTTATCTCGATCTCGCTGTCGGGGTGGCGCCCGACGGCGCGGATACATGGTGCCAGCCCGACGCCGTGCTGCGCGCGGTGCGAGTTGGCGCGCCGCCCGACGCCTTCAACGCGCTCGGCCAGGATTGGGGGCTGGCGCCCGTCTCGCCGGCAAGGCTGCGGGAGGACCATGCCCGCACCTTGCATGAAATCATCGCCGATATGACGCGCCCGGCCGGCGCGGTGCGGATCGACCACGCCATGTCGCTGATGCGGCTTTATTTAATCGCCGACGGTCTTCCGAGCACGGACGGCGCCTATGTCGCCTATCCCTTCCGCGAAATGCTCGCCGCACTCGCTGCTGCATCGCAGGACGCCCACGCCATTGTCATCGGCGAGGATCTCGGCACCGTGCCGCCGAATTTCCGCGAGACCATGAGCGAGGCGCAGATCCAGGGCTATCGCGTGCTGTTCTTCGAGCGGGAGCATGACGGCCGCTTCCGGCTGCCGCAATTCTATCAACGCGAGGCGCTTGCCTGTCTATCTACCCACGATCTGCCGACGCTGCGCGGCTGGTGGGCCGGCTCCGATATCGACGACCGCGAAAGGATCGGCCTCGACAACACGGACGTGGCGGCGCATCATCGTGTTGAGCGCGCGAATGACCGCAAGCTGATGATGCAGACTCTCGCCGGCTCTGGACTTCTGCCGGAGGACCTTCGGGCGGCCGCCTATGGCGAGCAGCCGGTCCCTGCGGAGCTGCGCCACGACATCGTGGTGGCTTTGTGCCGATTTTTGGCGCGGACGCCCTGCCGGCTGGTGGGCGTCCAGCTCGAAGACCTCGTGGGCATGAGGGACCGCGCCAATCTGCCCGGCACGGTCGACGAATATCCGAACTGGCGGCAGAAGCTGCCGCTTACGCTTGAGGAGCTGCCGCAATCCGACGGCTTCAGAGCCATGACCCAAGCCGCCGCCGAGGAGCGGCCCCGTCCCCGTGATTAGCCCGAGAGCGACATACCGGCTGCAATTCCGCTCCGGCATGAGCTTTGACAAAGCCGCGACGCTCGCGCCCTATCTCGCCAAGCTCGGCATCAGCCATCTTTACGCCGCGCCGATTTTCGCCGCCGCCCCCGGCTCCACACATGGGTATGACGTCGTCGATGTGCGCCGCCTCGCACCCGAACTCGGGGGCGCCGACGGATTTCAGCGACTGGCCGAGGCCTTGAGGCAGAACGGGCTCGGACTCATTCTGGATTTCGTGCCGAACCATATGGGTGCGAGCACGCATAATCCCTGGTGGCTCAATGTGCTCGAATGGGGCGCCGCAAGCCCTTATGCCCAGCATTTCGACATCGACTGGACGGCCCCGAAGCTGATCGTGCCGGCGCTGGCGGCGAATTACGGCGTCGAGCTTGCGAAAGGCACCTTCGGCGCGTATTTCGACCGGCAGGATGGCGGCATGAACTTTACCTATGGCGGGCTGGTGCTGCCGCTGACGCCGCCGTCCTATGCGCAGCTCTTTTCGCGGGTCGAAGGCGATGCTTTCGCCGAATTCGCCCGCCGCTTCATCGTCGCTGCCCCCGAGGACACCGGTGCGCTGAAGCAGGAGGTCGCTGATGCCGCCGCTGCCGATCCCGCAGTTCTGGAGGCGATCGAACGGGCGCTGAGGGAAACCTGCGCCGATCTCGAGGCCATCCACGCCCTGCATGAGGCCCAGATCTGGCGGCTTACCTATTGGCGCGCGGCGCGCGAGACCCTGACCTATCGGCGGTTTTTCGAAATCTCCGATCTGGTCGGCCTCAAGGTCGAGCGCACCGGCGTCTTCGATGACGTCCATGCCCGGCTGCTGGAACTGATCGGCGAGGGGGCGGTCGACGGCCTGCGGCTGGACCATATCGACGGGCTCGCCGATCCCAAGGGCTACCTGGAACGGCTCCAGTCGGTAACGGGAGCCGAGCAGCCATTCTATCTCGTCGTAGAGAAGATTTTGGGTGCGGACGAAAAGCTGCGCGCCGAGTGGCCCGTCGCCGGGACCACTGGCTATGAGTTCATTCTGTCGCTCGCTAATCTGCTTGTCGATCCGACCGGCGAGACAGCAGCGACCCAGGCCTATCACGGCTTTCTCGGCCAGGCGATCGACTACCGGGCGCTGGCGCTGGACACGAAGCGCCGGCTGCTGACGCGCAATCTCACCGGCGAGCTGGAAGCGTTGAAGGACATGGCCCGCAGTCTCGCCGAAAAGGACCCCATGACGCGCGATCTCGGCCCCGACACGCTGCGCCGGGCCATCATCGAGCTTGTCGCCGCGCTGCCCGTCTATCGCACCTATGTCGATGTCGCCGGGCCGTCCGATGCCGACCGGGCGCTGATCGAGGCGGCCGTCGAGGCAGCCAAATCGACGCGGGAGGTCGAGAACGAATTCTCGCTCGATTTCCTCCAGCGCATGCTGCTGCTCGATTTCGCCGAGCCGGAACATCAGACCGCGGCACTGGAGTTCGCGGCGCGCTTTCAACAGACCACCGGCCCGGTCATGGCCAAGGCGATCGAGGACACGCTGTTCTATCGCTATAACCGGCTCATCGGACTCAACGAGGTTGGCGGCGAGCCGGAGCGGTTCGGTGCACCGCCGGCACGGTTCCACGAGGCGATGAAGCGACGGCTTGCCGATCAGCCTTTCGGGCTGACTGCGACGGCGACGCACGACACCAAGCGCGGAGAAGATGCACGGGCGCGGCTTTACGTTGTCAGCGAAATGCTCGGCGAATGGGGCACGGCCGCCGAGCGCTGGGCTGGGCTAAATGCGGGGCTACGCGCCGAAGTCTCGGGGGCAGGAGTTCTGGAACTCCCCGAGCGCGATACAGAATGGCTGTTCTATCAGGCGCTACTCGGCGCGTGGCCGCTGCAGCTGAGCATCGACAATACCGCCGGTCTCACGGACCTTGCCGGCCGCATGACGGATTTCATGCTGAAAGCCATCAGAGAGGCCAAGGCTTATACGAGTTGGACAGCGCGGGACGCAGACTATGAGAAGGCAGTTCAACACTTCACGCGCGCTGCACTCGACCCGCGGGTTTCCGGGCGGTTTCTCGAGGACTTCCTGCAGACCTGCCGGCCGATTTTCGTCGCCGGCGCGCTCAACGGCCTTTCGCAGGCGCTTTTGAAGCTCACTGCGCCCGGCGTGCCGGACATTTATCAAGGGACGGAACTCTGGGATTTCAGCCTGGTCGACCCCGACAACCGACGGCCTGTCGATTTCGAGGCGCGAAGCGCCGCGCTCGGCAGTCTCTCCGGCGCGGATCCCCGATCGCTCGTCGCGGACTGGCGATCGGGCGCGGTGAAAATGCATCTGCTGCAAGCCGGGCTGGCGATGCGCGCCGAACGGCCGGGGCTGTTCGAAGGGGGTAGCTATTCGCCGATCGAGGCGGAGGGGCCGCGCGCCGACAACATCGTCGCCTTTGCACGCCAGTTCGGCTCGGACGCGGTCATTGCCGTCGCGCCGCGGCTGCCGCTTCGGCTGCTCGAAGGGGAGGATGCCCCCCTCATCCCACGGGCGCGCTGGCGAGATACACGAATAGCTTTGCCAGCGGACCTTGCCGAGCGGCGCTGGCGGAATGTTCTAGCCCCCTCGACGCAGGAGCACGGCGCAACCCTCGACGTCGGCGTCGTGCTGGCGCAATTCCCGGTCGGCCTGCTCGTCTCGGCATAGGGCGGCCTGCTAACCCCTATCAGCCGCTGGCCGTCATTGGTCCGAGCGGCCTGACCCATGCGGCCTGCGGCCCATACGGGCTGTCATCTTCTGCCCGCCTGACCATGACTTCGTCGCCAGTGCTGAGCCCGTCGAAATCGCCCTCGACCACCTCGTCGGCAAAGAACAGGCTGATCCCGTCCGGCATCTCCACGAAGCCGTTTCTCTCAGCCTCGTTCAGCCGCTCGATCCGGCCGCGCTCCTGCTGGTGCTCAAGCTGCTTTTCCCCCTGCGGCCGGAGCTTGGCGAGATGCTGTCTCACTTGCTCCACCGCGACGCGGAACGCCTCGGTTGCGGCCGTATCGAATGAACGCTGTCCGGCCGGCGAGGGAAGGTCCGCACCGCGCTTGGCCACGGCCTGCCCCTTCGGCAGATCGAGCCGAATGCTGATCTCGACCTCGGTTTTGTCGCCATGCTTGCCGATAGCGTCCACGACGACATCGCCGGCAATGATCGCGTCGTCGTAGTCGGCGAAATGCTGCATCAAGCCGTCGATTTTTTCGCGCACTGACTGCGGCGGATCGAAATGCCGGTATGTGACCTGAATGGGCGGCATTCTTCTGTTCCGGTCAGAGCGACTGGCTGTGAACGCCGCCGGGCTGGGTCACGCCGGACATTGCGATGCCGACGCTTTCCGGACTTTCCTTCAAAGCCGCATCGGCGAGGGCGACGACGCCGACGAGCCGCTTATTGCTGTCGACGACAGGCAAGCGGCGGAGCTTGATGTCGCCCATGTTCTGAACGACGCTTTCGACGTCCTGATCCTCGAAGCAATATTTGACGCTCGGAGACATCAGGTCCCTGACGAGCGCCTCGCCGTCCAAGCCGTTTCCCACTCCGCGAATGGCGATGTCGCGGTCGGTAATCGTTCCGACGAGCCGGTCATTCTCGCCAACCGGCATGAAGCCGATGTCGTTGGTCGCCATCTCGCGGGCGACCTCCCCGATCGTCTGATCAGGGGAAGCGATTGCAACCTCGCGCGTCATGATCTCGGCAACTTTCATCTCAGTCCTCCAATGTGATGGTCTTCGTGTACCCCGCTATCGTGCATGGCGCTCGCTCACCGCGTATCAGGCCTTCATTGCAACCCAAACGACCGGCAGCTATCGCGGGTTCCGGACGGAGCGAAATGCGGCAAAAAGGCGGCGCCGGCGCAGGCCGAAGTAAGGCAATTCCGCACTGGGAATCGGCCGCCCTTGTGACCCTCGGAGTGCTGCTCGCAATCGACTTTGCCTTCTTCGGCATTGCCCTGCTGCTGACCGGCCTTAAAATCTGTCGGCGTTGCGCATCAGGATCGCCCGCGTCATGGGCTCAGGACCGAAATCTCCGGAGGCATCCACCCCGAGCAGCTGCGCAAGCTGGTGCCGGGCGCGGTTGACGCGGCTCTTGATGGTGCCGATCGGGCAATTGCAGATTACCGCCGCTTCCTCATAGGCAAAACCTTCTGCCGCCACGAGAAGGAGCGCTTCGCGCTGCTCATCGGTGAGCCGCGCTAGCGCCGTTGTCAGATCGCGCGCATCCACGCGCCCTTGCTGATCCGGAGGCACGCTCAGCTTGGCAATATAGTCCGCCGGATCGTCGAGTACCTCGCGGCGTCGTTTCCGGCACTGAGAAAAATAAGTGTTGCGCAGAATCGTGAAAAGCCATGCGCGAAGATTGGTACCCGGCTTGAAGCTGTCGATCCCCTTCCACGCATTGAGCATGGCTTCCTGGACCAGGTCATCGGCCTGGTCAGTATCTCTGCAGAGGGCTATGGCGAAAGCTCTGAGGTTCGGAAGATACGCGGTCAGGCTCTGACGAATTCGATCCGAGCTCAAGGACTTCACTCCACTTGTGTAGCTTGTCTCAGATTCGGCAAGCTGATCAGGCGATGACATTACTGTACACGGGCTACCGCCTGGCCCTGCGAACTCGAACCATGCTCTTCGGGAGAAGTTCCGAAGATTTTTCCTCCTTACAATGAAAATTCCATCAGCCTTGGGGCCGTGGCTTAAACTTTATGCATTCGGCGACGGAGCCGCCTGCTATTGCAACCGTTCGCGGTTTTCGAGCGCCCGCACCCATTCGAGGACCTGGTGTTCGGCATCGGCAAGGGCGATCGCGTAACGCTGCTGAATTCGTCCGATCAGCTGCTGCTGACTGCCGCCGATGCGGGTCAGATCATCGTCTGTGAGTTCGATCCAATACGCGCGGGCAAAAGACTTATACCTCCCCCAATGAGCTTCTATTTGGTCCCAGATCATTGCAGTTGGCTCCTGTTCAGAAGCGTGTCTCGTACAACGCCTGTCCCCCCCTTTGGTTGCCAGACCCAAATGCGGCAAAAAAAGCGGCTCTTGACGTAGTCGCCGAAGAGCCGCAGGCATGTGGACCAGGACGTGAGGGGGTCGGGGAGGACCACGAGGCCACACACCCGATCGCAAAACGCCCGTCCTGGCGTTTTGTTCCCGACCCGAGAAAGAGTGATCACAAGTTTTTGTGTAGTGCCGCCGGGCGGCATTCCGCCTTGTGATCCGGGCCGTTAGCCGGGAGCGCTTACAGCGCTTGCGAATAGTCCCGGCTAGGTAGTCGATTCGGCATGGAAAGCACGATATGGCATTCGCCGGAGCAACGAAAGAGATCTTTCGCACATTCCACGATGTCTGGCGGCGGCGCACGCCACTCATGAATAACGGTGTGGAGCGGGTCATGTTGAGGAGCCGGAGACAAGCGGCGCCTCTCCCGGACCGGGAGCCGAGCCACCAACGGACGCTGGCACAGCCACAGGCCTGCCAAATGATCCGTAAACGGATTTACTGGACGAGAAGCGAACACTTTTCTGCACCGATCCATCATCGGCGCGCCCGCCAGCTCCCACGTTTTCTTTTGCGTTTAAGGCGGCGCGCCCGGAACACAGCGACCGCGAATTTGTTCCCTGCATCAAGGGTGCATGTTCATTTGCGCCCGTGAGAAAGTACGAACACTGAGTTTCACCATCAGGTTCGGACTGAGCGAACCGCTACCGGCCGCGGCACATCGCCTACGGCGCGGAGCCGCAGGAGATCCATCGGAGGATGAGATGGCACAAGGAAAAACAACCACAGATCATAACGCGATCCGCCGCTGGGCGGAGCAGCGAGGCGGAATGCCGTCGACCGTGAAAGGGACGGCAAGGAAGAAAGAGGCTGGAGGGATCTTGCGGCTGGACTTTCCGCCCACGGACGAGAGTCTGAAGCCGATCGGCTGGGACGAATTCTTCGATAAATTCGAGAAAGAGAACCTTGCCTTTCTCTATCAGGACAAGACCGCCACGGGACGCGTCAGCCGGTTCCACAAATTCGTCGAGCGGGGCACTGCCGGCCGGAGGAGGACGCCGAGCACGAAGTCATCGGCGCGATCCGCGCCGGCCGCGTCGAAACCGGCAAAATCGGCAGCAACGGCGAGGAAGTCCTCATCGACAGGCTCATCCGGCTCCAAAACGTCCACGGCAAGCAAGACCACAGCCGCGAAGAAGTCCAGCGGAAGCAAAACCAGCTCGAGCCGGCGCAAATCCGGCTAAACAAAAAAAGCGCAAATTTCCGGAATTACAGACATGCGTCAGATGGAGATGCAAACCGTTGATTGAATTCTGCGTCTTAGTACACATTTTTGACAACGTTTGCGACGAAAGACTGACTTCTATCGCCAGCTTTCACGGGAACTATTGAAGGACTATCCCGTTCTCCTTTTCGAAGTTGCCGACGGCGCGCTAAGCGGGCCGTTCGACCAGCCGAAGGATGGCCGGCGGCGTTGCGATGTGTCGGGTCGCGTCCACATATCGACAGAGAAAGACCCCGCCGCCATCCTCGCTCACCTCCGGGGCGCGCAACCTGCGCTGATCCTACTGAATTCGCATTCGACAGATCTCGGAAAACCGCAGCCGCCAGGAGATTTGCCTGGGGCGAACTAAGCTTTGCCACCTCGACCACCCCCCGCGACCGGATTTCGCAGGAACGCTGTGAGGTCGGCTGCCGTTCAACAGCCTCGTCCACCAGACGTAACGCCCTCTCGGCAACAGAAGAGGAAAGTGAAATATGATCACGCTTGGAAAATCGGGAATAGCGGCCCTTGCCGCTCTTGGATTGATAGGCGCATCGGCCGCGGCGAGTGCGCAGACTCTGGTCGCGCCTGCCAATCCGCAGACTGAATCCCCATCGGACTTCGAAAGCGGGTGGGGGGATGGCGGTGCCAACCGCAGCTACGATGATTACGGCGAGCCCGCCGCTCCCGGCGCGTACGCCGCGCCGGAGGTGACCGGAAGCATTCCGCAAGCCGGTGCTGAGGACGCCGGCGGCAACACCGCGCGGTGCGTCCAGCGTTACCGCTCATTCAACCCGTCCACCGGCTATTACACCACCTACAGCGGTGAACAGCGGCTTTGTCCGTATCTCCGCTAGCGACGAAAGCAACGGCGCCGCGGTGTCGTCGCCTAAAGACATGCTGATCTTTGCGACGATGAATCGCGGCGCCGTCCCGTTTTCACCGGAACGGCCCGAGAAGCGCCTCTGCCCGTATCTCGGCTAAGCCACGCAAAGAAGATCCAGGCCGGGCGTCGGGCCGGCCTGGAATTGCTCACCGCTGAAAGCTCTTCCGGAAAATTCAGTGCCGACCACCGAACGCCTTAGCCGAGGCGCGGGACGCGGCTATGCCGAGCGATACAAGCAAGGCCGCAGCGGCGGCAAAAGCCGTCAGGCGCACGGCCTGTCCTGAGACGGCGGTAACGGCGGTGTGCGCCTCGTTTCCAAACGATCCGCGCGTCCGGTGCAGATTGGTGACCGGCGAGAACAGATTGTCGCGGCGGCCGGATGAGGTCAGCGCCTTTTGCTCCTGTGCCTCATATCCGTTCCGTGCGAGATAGTGATCGACGAATGTCGGCAGGGCCATGCTGCCGAGAATGACTTTGATCGTGCTGAGGCCGAGCCAATATTCGCGCCGGGGCTTCCGCACCGCCTTCAACACCGCCCGCGCCACCGCCTCCGGCTGGATGACCGGCGGCACCGGCCGCGGCTTGTGGGGGAGATGCGTCCGCGCCCAATCGAATTGAGGAGTGTTGACCGCGGGAAGCTGGATCATCGTGAGATCGATCCCGCTCCCCTCATGCAGCAGCTCGGAGCGAAGCGCGTCGGTAAAGCCGCGGATGGCGTGCTTGGCGCCGCAATAGGCAGCCTGCAAAGGGATTCCGCGATAGGCGAGTGCCGAGCCGATCTGGACGATGGTCCCCTTATTGCGCCGACGCATATGCCGGAGCGCCGCCATCGTCCCGTAGACATAGCCGAGATAGGTGACGTTGGTGACGCGCGCGAATTCCTCCGGCGTCATCTGGGAAACCGGCGAGAACACGGTGAGCATCGCATCGTTAACCCAGATCGAGATCGGCCCGAGTTCGCGCTCGACCCGGTCGGCGGCCGAAAACACGGCGTTGGCATCGGCGACATCCAGTGGCAGCAGCAGGGCTTCTATTCCAAGTGCGCCGATCTCGCCTTTCACGCGTTCCAGGCTTTCGGCATCGCGGGCCATCAGTGCGAGCCTTGCCCCGGCTTTGGCAAATTCCCGCGCCGTTGCCCGCCCGACCCCGGCCGAGGCGCCGGTGATGACAACGACCTTGTCCGCCACGCCATTGGCCTGGCGGCCATTGCGCCGGTGAGCCGGCAAATTGGAATATCTGTTAGACATTGGAGAATGCCACGGTTGAGAGTAGCGCGATGTTCGGGTTGCGCGAATCGAGCCGCGTGTGCTGCACGACGATGGGCTCGTTCGACGTAATCACGGAGGCGTAGTCGGTGGCGCGCGGCACCGGCTCGGGATCGTCGAGATCGTTGAAGCGCAGATGCAAGGTGCGCCTCGCCTTGACGGTGACGCGGTAGGGCCCGGCCGGCTCGCGATCGGCGAAATAGATCATGATCGCCACCTCGGCGTCGCGCTCGCCGGCATTGAGGATGCAAGCGGTCTCGTGCGAAACAAGCGCGTGATCCTGGCTGACACTCTCGGCGGGGATGTACCCTTCCGGAATCGTCCAGACTTTAGCGCCGACTGTCATTCTTCAACCTCCTTACGACTTGCCCGGGCGCGTCCCATAAATCTCCTATAATCAACAATCCGGACAACATCCTCGTTCCATCGCCGGCGGCGCCGAACGTCGTTGATGCAAGTACGGCGTGTCGCAACCGCTCGGTCCTACTCGCGTTTCGCACGCTCCGTTGCCGGACCTTCGCGCTCAAACAGGTGGTAGGCTGTGCCGATAAGCGCGATATGCGACAGAGCCTGCGGGAAATTGCCGGCGAGCGCACCTTCGCCGACGTCATATTCCTCCGACAGCAGGCCGACATCATTCCGCAAGCTGAGCAGATACTCGAACATCTCCTCGCCTTCCTCACGCCGGCCCTGCATGATGAGATTATTGGCAAACCAAAAGCTGCAGGGCAGGAAGACGCCTTCGCCGGGCGGCAAGCCGTCATCGGTCGCCGATGTGTCGTAGCGGCGGACGAGCCCCTTATCCATCAGCCGCTCCTGGATTGCATCGACCGTCCCGAGCATGCGTGGATCGTTCGCCGGCAGAAAGCCGACGATCGGGATCAACAGCGTAGCTGCATCGAGATTCTTCGAGCCTTTCGCCTGCACGAAGGCGCCGAGCGTCTCGTCGAAATAGTTGCGGCAGATGTCCTCGTGCAGCCGGGCGCGGGCGTTCTGCCAGTCGTCGAGCGGACCGTCCAGGCCGAAATTCTCGATCGCCGCGACGCCGCGGTCGAAGCCAACCCACATCATCACCCGCGAATGGGTGAAAAACTGCTTTGGCCCGCGCGTTTCCCATATGCCGCGATCGGGCTGATCGCTCAATTCACCGAGATATTCGAGCAGCGTGCGCTGAAGCATCCAGCTCGTACCGTCGGTGGCGAGCTCCGTCCGGCGGGCCTGGTGAAGCGCATCCAGCACCTCGCCAAAACTGTCGAGCTGAAGCTGGGTAAAGGCGGCGTTGCCTGCCCTGACCGGGCTCGCGCCGTTGAAACCGCAAAGCCACGGCACCTGCCACTCGTTGATGCTCGGGTCTCCGACGATCGAATAGAGCGGCTGGAGCTGCGACGGGTGACCGGCGACCGCCCTGATCAGCCAGGCCCGCCAGGCGTCAGCCTCTTCGATATAGCCGGCGCGCAGCAGCGACAGGAGCGTGAAGGTGGCGTCACGCAGCCAGCAATAGCGGTAGTCCCAATTGCGCGCTCCCCCCAGTGTCTCCGGAAGCGAGGTCGTCGGGGCGGCGACGATCCCTCCGGTCGGCGCATAGGTGAGCGCTTTCAAGGTGATCAGCGAGCGCAGCACTGCTGTCCGCCATGGGCCCTCATAGCGGCAACGGGACGACCAAGCCTGCCATTGGTCCTCAGTCTGCTCCAGAGCGCTCTCGGGACTCAACGCCGTGCTCAGTTCGCGAAATGACGCACTATAGGTTAGCGTGAATGGCAGGCGCTCGCCGGCTTTCACCGTGAAATCTGCAACCGTGGTCCAGCCTTTGCCGCGATGCTCGACCGGCGTATGAAGAGAAAGCCGGTGCGGGCCGGCGACAGCGGTCATGAGCCCGTGATCGCCGCGCGTGACCCATGGCACCAGCCGCCCATAGTCGAAGCGCACCGCAAGCTCCATGGCCATTTCCACCTCGCCTTCGAGGCCCTCGACGAGCCGGACGATGCTCGAAGTCCGGCCGCCGAACGGCATGAAGTCGATTAGCCTGACCCTTCCGTTTGTCGTCTGAAACTCCGTCTCGAGAATCGAAGTCTCACCGCGATAATGGCGATGCGTTTCGACGACGTCGCCTTTCGGTGCGATCTTCCAGCGCCCGTTGTCGCTCGTGCCGAGGATCGCCGCGAAGCAGGCCGGCGAATCGAAGCGCGGCAGGCACAGCCAGTCGATCGAGCCGTCGCGTTTGACGAGCGCCGCCGCATGACAGTCGCCAATCAGAGCATAGTCTTCGATCCGTGCCGATTGCTCGCTCATTGATCCCTCGATAAGAGGCGCTGCTTCGTCATGCGTTTCCTTCCCACCAACCCGGCGCAAGGGCATCGGCGAGGACCTCGGCAACGTGAGCCGTGCCCCGGCCGGTGCCCTGCTCGATCTGCTCCCGACAACTGAAGCCATTGGCGATCACCGCGACGGCTTCCGGCGCAGCCCTCAGCCGCGGAAACAGCACCCGCTCGGCGGAGGCGAGCGACAGCTCATATTTGCCTGCCTCGAAACCGAAAGAGCCGGCCATGCCGCAGCATCCCGATGGCATCACCTCATAGCCGAGGCCGAGTGCTTCGAGCACGCGCCGCTCGGCGCCGGCATCGAGCACGGCGTGATGATGGCAGTGGAACTGCACGAGCGCGTTGCCCGCAAGCCTGGACTTGCCGATCTCGCCCCGATGGCGGTCCAGGAATTCCGTCAGAAACATGGTCTGGCCGCTGAGACGCTTCGCCCTCCGGTCGCCCGGGAGGAGGCCGGGCAGCTCATCGCGGAAGGCGCTGACGCACGCCGGCTCGAGCCCGACGATCGGCGTGCCGGCCTCGATCTCCGGCTGCAGCGTCGTGATTGTGGTTTGCCAAAGCTGTTTCGCCGTATCGAGCATGCCCCAGTCATAGAGCGGGCGCCCGCAGCAGAGCGGTCGGCTTGGAATGACCACCTCATAGCCCAGGCTTTGCAGGGCCTTGGCGGCGGCTTTCGCCGGCCGTGTCCGGAAGTAATTGTTGAACGTGTCCGGCCAGAGCAGGACGCGGCCGGTCTCGCCGCCCTCACGCGGCTGACGGCGAAACCAGTCGGTAAAGCTCTGCCCTGCGAAGCGCGGCATCCCCCGCCTTTGGTCGATACCGCCGACCCATTTTGCCGCCGCGCCGAGCCCCGGCATCTGCAGCACGGCGTTGGCCAGCGCGGGCACATGGCTCGCGATCCGCGCCCAGCGGTGGATCAGGCCCATGGAATAGGCGCTGCGCGGGCGCAGCTTGCGGCGATAATAATGCGCCCGGAACTCGGCCTTGTAGGTCGCCATGTCGACATGCACGGGGCAATCGCTCTTGCAGCCCTTGCAGGCGAGGCACAGCTCGAGTGCCTCCTCGACCTCCGGGCTGTCCCAGCCGTCGTTCAGCGGGCCGCCATGCATCATCTCGAACAGCATCCGGGCGCGGCCGCGCGTGGAATGCCGCTCCTCGCGCGTCACCATATAGCTCGGACACATGACGCCCTTGGCGCTGCCCTCGCGCCGGCAGGAGCCGACGCCGACGCAGCGCTGCATCGCTTTGGCAAAGCTGCCGCCATCTTCCGGGTAGGCGAAATAATGTTGCGGCTCCTTCGGCTGATAGAGCGGGCCGACGCGCAGATTGGCGGTGATCGGGAAAGGATCGACGACCTTGCCCGGATTCATGCGGCCGTCCGGGTCCCAGATCGCCTTGAACTCGCGGAATGCCTGGATCAGCTCCGGGCCGTACATCTTCTCGAGCAGCGCGCCGCGCGCCTCGCCGTCGCCATGCTCGCCGGACAGCGAGCCGCCATAGCGCACCACGAGATCGGCGGCCTCGTCGAGGAAGCGCTGCCAGTCGGCGAGCCCCTCTTCCGTGCGAAGATTGAACGGGATGCGGCAGTGAACGAGACCGTCGCCGAAATGGCCGTAGACGGATGCGGTGTAGCCATATTTGCGGAACAGCGCCTTCAGATCGCGAAGATAGCTGCCCAGCGCCTCGCGAGGCACGGCGCTGTCCTCCCAGCCCGGCCAGGCTTCCGGCATATCGGGCACATGCGCTGTCGCGGCCAGCGCAGCCTCGCGCAGCTCCCAGATCTGCCGCTGTCTGGACTTGTCGCGCAGAAGCGCCGTGCCGCAGCCCTTCTCGCGGAAGGCGTCGATCAGCCTGCCGCCCATCTCCGCCGCGGCATCGGCAGTATCGGCGCCGAATTCGGCCACCAGCCAGCCATTGCCATCGGGCAGCAAGCTGATGTCGGCCGGATGCAGATGCTTCTTGCGGACAAAATCGATCAAGAGGTCGTCGATGCCTTCGAGCCCGATGGGCTTGTAGGTCAGCACCTCCGGCACCGCATCGGCGGCGCTGAACACATCGACAAAGCCGAGGATGGCCAGCACACGCTCGGGCGGACTCGGCGACAGATTGAGGCTCGCGCGCAGAATGGTGACGCAGGTGCATTCGGTGCCGACCAGGGCGCGTGCAACATTGAAGCCCTTCTCGGGCAGCAATTCATCCAGATTTTCATAGCCCGAGACGCGGCGCGGGATCTTGGGAAAGCGTGCCCGGATCATATCGCCGTAGCGGTCCCGAAACGCGTCTAGGGCGCGATAGATTTCGGCGCCGCGTCCACCCCCGGCCAGGATTGCGGAGAACTCCTCCTGGCTCGTCGGACCGACCGTCATACGCAGCCCGTCATAGGTCAGGATGTCGAGGCTTTCGACATTGTCGGAGGTGCGGCCGGACATGATCGAATGCACGCCGCAGGAATTGTTGCCGAGCATCCCGCCAAGCGTGTTGTGGTCATGCGTCGCCGGATCGGGGCCGAAGGTCAGGTGATGCTTTTCCGCGGCATCGCGCAGGTCGTCGAGCACGCAACCCGGCTCCACGCTTGCCAGCCTGTGTTCGGGATCAAGCGAAAGCACGTGGTGCAGATATTTGGAGAAGTCCACCAGCACCGCGACATTGCAGCCCTGCCCCGCAAGGCTCGTACCGCCACCGCGCATCACCAGCGGCGCGTCGTGCTCCCGGCAGAGCGCCACGGTCTTGATGACATCTTCGATGCTGCGCGGAATGACGACCCCGATCGGTACCTGGCGGTAGTTGGAGGCGTCGGTGGCGTAAAGGGCGCGGCTGCCGCGGTCGAACCGCACCTCGCCCTCGATCTCGTGCGATAGGGCTTCGGCGAGCTTTTGCGGCACGTCCGGTGCAACGACCTCCGCCTCGGCCGAAATGCGGCCGGTCTGCGAGCGCTCGACATGGAGGTCCGCGCGCTTGCGGCGATGATCGACATGAATCACATGGCTCACGGTGCTGATTCCTTTTCGCTGTTTCAGACCGCGAAGGCCTCGGCGTCGGCCGCCTTGAATCGCAGGCCGAAGCCCGGCTCGGACAGATCGGGGCTGAGCGCGCCGTCACTCGGCACCGGCGCGCCTTCGAAAAACATCCGCTCGATGCGGACGTGATCGTAGAACCACTCCATAGTCTTCATCCGCGGCGAAGCGCAGGCGAGAGGGAGATGAAGCGAGGGCGCAGTATGCGTGGAGAAAGGCAACATGAAAGCGTCGGCGAGAGCGCCGGCACGCAGGAACCCTGTCACCCCGCCGCAGCGCGTCGCATCGGCCTGGATGACATCGACGGCGCCGACCTCCATCATGTGGCGGAAATAGAAGGGCTGATAGCCGTACTCTCCCGCGGCAATGTCCATACCGGCGGGAGCGCGGTCCCGGATCAGGCAAAGCCCCTCCATATCGTCGCTGGACACCGGCTCCTCGAACCAGGTGACGCCGAAATCCTGCCAGATCTCGGCATAGGCAAGCGCCTGCTTCCGGCTGAGAGCGCCATTGGCGTCGACGTAAAGCTCGGCATCGCCGATGGCGGAGCGCGCCTGGCGCACGCGCTCGGTGTCGCGCTCCGGCTCGCTGCCGACCTTCATTTTCACGGCACGGCAGCCATCGCGCTCAACCCAGCCGCCGAGCTGATCGCGGAGCCGCGCGTCGTTAAAATCGGTAAAGCCGCCGCTGCCATAGATCGGCACGGAAAGGCGCTCCGCCCCGAGCAGCACCACCAGCGGCACGTCGAGCAGCTTCGCTTTCAGGTCCCACAGGGCCGCATCAACTGCCGAGATGGAGCAGGCGGCAAGGCCGGGCCAGCCCAGATTGCGCACGGCGCGGACCATCGCAGCCCAGGCCCGCGGCGGATCCATCGCATCGACGCCGTGCACCGCATCCGCAAGCTGGCGGCTGGCCACTTCGGCCGCGCCGTCGCCCGTATAGCTGTAGCCGATGCCTTCCGCGCCGCCCGCCCTCGCCGTCACGAGGAGCATCGTGGTCGCGTCCCAGTCGAGCGTGCCGTCCGATTCGGGCGTCTCCGTCGGGATCCGGAAGAGGCGCGGCTCGATTCTTTCGATCGGCGCTTGAGGTCTCATCGGCGCGTCCTCCTCAAACGAGTTCGCGCACCGTATCCGATGCGATGGTGAGGGCGATCTTGCCGCGCGCGGGCGTGCCTTTCGCAAGCGCTTCCGCCAGATGAGCGACCTGCTTCAGCGTGGCTTTCGGCGGCATGGGCGGCTCGTTGGGGTCGACAACCGCCTCAATGAGCGCCGGTCCGGGCGCATCCAGGGCCTCCTGGAGCGTCGCGGCGCATTCAGCGGGGTCTTCAATGTGGTAGCTTCTGACGCCGAAGCCCTCGGCCACTTTGGCGAAATCGATCGGCTGTAGCTCGCAGACATATTCGGGGTTGCCGAGGAAGACCATCTGCTCCCATTTGATCTGTCCGAGCACGTTGTTTTTGATGACGACGATCTTGACGTTGAGCCCGTATTTGACGCAGGTCGCCAGCTCCCCCATCAGCATGGTGAGGCCGCCGTCGCCGATGAAGCAGATCACCTGCCGGTCGGGATAGGCGACCGCCGCCGATACCGCGTAGGGGAGGCCGCAGGCCATGGTGGCGAGATTGCCGGAGCAGGAGAACATCATATCGCCGCGGATCATCAGATGCCGCGCGGCCCAGGTGGTGATCGTGCCAGAGTCGGTGGCGATGATGGCGTTGTCGTCGAGCAGCTTGTTCAGCTCATGCGCGACCACCTGCGGCTTCATCGGCATATCCTTGCGGGTGCCGCGCTCCTCCATCAGCGCGTTCCACCCCTCCATGCCCTTCTGGGCGTCTTCGAGGAAGGAGCGGTCCTCGCGATAGGCGAGCATCGGCAATAGCGCTTCGAGAACCTTGCCCGTATCGCCGACAAGGCCCGCTTCGACCGGATAGCGCAGACCGATCCGCTGCGGATCGATGTCGATCTGAGCCGCGCGAGCCTGGCCCGGCTTCGGGTAGAACTCGATATAGGGGAAGCTGCTGCCGGCGATCAGCAATGTGTCGCAGCTCTCCAGCGCCTCCTGGGCCGGCTTGGTGCCGAGCAGGCCGATGCCGCCGACCGCAAGCGGATGGTCGTCGGCGAGAACGCCCTTGCCGAGCAGCGGCTTGATCACCGGCGCGCCGAGCCGTTCGGCGACCGCTGACACGACGTCGCCGCAGCCGAGCGCGCCGCGTCCGGCGAGGATGGCGGTCTTCTTGCCGGAATTGAGGAGCGAGGCCGCGCGCGCCAACTGGCGCTCGTTCGGCATCCGCGCGGAATGGGCCATTACGTCGGAGACATGGTCGGGGACATTTCGCTCCGAGCGCTCCCGCGAGCTCACTTTTTCCGTCTGCATATCGACCGGCATGGTGACATGGGCAACGCCGCGGTAAGCGAGCGCCGTGCGGCAGGCAAGCTCGACGACGTTCTCGACATGAGCCGGGCCCATTACGCGCGTATTGTAGACGGCGACATCCTCGAACAGTTTGTCGAGTTCGACGTCCTGCTGGGTGAACGTATGCAGAAGATCATGGAACTGAAGACCCGTGATCGCCAGCACCGGCTGGCCGTCGAGCTTTGCGTCATAAAGGCCGTTCAGCAGGTGAATACCGCCGGGGCCCGAGGTCGCAATGCAGACGCCCAGCCGCCCCGTCCATTTGGCATAGGCGCAAGCCGCGAACGCGGCCGCTTCCTCATGGCGCACCTGGATGAAGCGGATACGATCCTGCCGCTGCCTCAAGGCTTCTATGATACCGTTGATGCCGTCGCCGGGGATGCCGAAAATGGTGTCAACGCCCCAGTCGATCAGCGTGTCTACAAGGATTTCGCCTGCTGTCTGTGTCGGCATGCTGCGCTCCGGAAAGAAGTATCGAGCGCGGAGGAGACCGTCTCTCGTCGCTGAAGCGGCGCTCTCTGCCGCGTCTCCTTGAAGATTTGCTTGGGGTCGTAACGGGCGCCGTCGCCTCGGAGTTCCCCTTGTGACCGAAAGTTCATGAAGGCGGGAGACGCCCGCAGGCGGAACGAATCCGGCGCCGCAGCGGTTTCGCTGATAGCAAGGAGGATTGGAAGGAGGCCGGAATGCAGAGCAAGCTTCTGAGCCGGAATGGCGGCGAGCGCGTCTTTGCCGTCATCCTTGAAAAAGGCGACGAGGTTATTGATTGCTTAAAGCAATTTGCCGAAAGCGAGCAGCTCTCTGCCGCCCAGCTGACCGCGATCGGCGCATTCAGCGATGCGGTGCTGCATTATTTCGACTGGGACAAGAAGGAATATCTGAACATCCCGGTCCGGGAGCAGGTCGAGGTCGCATCCATGGTCGGGGATGTGGCCCTGGCTCCGGACGGAAAAAGCAGCCTGCATGTCCATCTGGTCCTCGGACGGCGCGACGGCAGCGCGCTTGCCGGGCATCTTGCCGAGGCTCATGTGCGCCCGACGCTGGAGGTCATCGTCAGCGAGTCGCCTGCTTATCTGCAGAAAGTCTATGATCCGGAAACCGGGCTGGCGCTGATCCGCCCACGCGCCTGACGCTGGCTCCGCTTACACGATGCGTTTGCGCATCAGGAGCTCGTCCTCGCCGTCCTTAATCAGATCATCGAGCAAAGCGGCCCGGCTGTAGCCACAACGCTCATAGAAGGCAATCGCCGCAAGGTTGAAGGCCGACACGCAAAGCCAGCAATTTCTGGCGCCCGCGTCGCGCGCCTCGCTCTCCATCCACGCGAGTGTCGCGCGTCCTAGCCCCTTGCGCCGATAGGGCGCCAGCACCGCGAGCAGGTTGAGATAGGGGCCGGTCAGCCAGGGAAAGCGCACCACCACCGCGCCGGCACGCTCGTTGCCGTAGTGAATGGAAAAGCAGCGCTTCTCCTGGCTGGAGACAGCCAGAAAATTCGCCATGTTCTGCGGCTCCGATCCGAGCCGCGACCACGGGTCCATCGCCGTGAGTTCGCCGCCGAATGCCTCGGCTTCGGCCCGCGTGGTCAGAACTAATATAATCGGGACGTCGTCAGCCGGGCCGGGCGGCAGAATGTAGCGCGAGCCGCCGAATGGCTGCGTCACGGCCGCTCTTCCACGGGGTGCCAGCCGATTTGCGCCGCTCCGCTGCCAACGGTCTGTTCGCCATGACCGAGATGGGCAACGCGCCTCCCGATATGGTCATATTTGTCGGTGTCGCCCGGCTTCACATCGTAGCAGCGGTCCTCCACGACCGGCTCGCCGGCGCGGAGCAGCTCGCTGACGGTCACGAATTGATAGCCTCTTTTTCGAAGCTCCGCGACGATATCGGGCAGAGCTTCGGGCGTATGCCAGCCCCGGCCATTGGCGTGGAAGATGACGATAGAGCCGGGCCGCACATGCGCCAGCACCCCATGACGCATCAGCGATGCCGTTTCACGCGGCCAGGGATCGCCGGACGAGACATCCCATTGGATCGCCGTCAGCCCGGCCTCTGCCACCGCCTCAAGCGACTTCGGATCGCAGGCGCCATAGGGAAAGCGGAAGACAGCCATCTGCTTAGGTGCCCGCTCATAGGCGGGAACGCTGTCACCCGCCCGCACGCACTGTTTGGCGGCCAGCTCGCTGCGCACCTTCTGATAGGCGCGAATGGGTGCGACGATCTCGCGGGTCAGGACATTGCCGGAAATCAGGCGGAGATTGCGGTGCTCCCAGGAATGATTGCCGACTTCGAACAGAGGGTCCGACATCAGTTGCTGAGCGCGCTGATCGTGGGTCAGCAGCCACTTCCCACCCGCGAAGAACGTCGCCTTGACGCGGTTTGCGCGCAGAAAATCGACGACGTCGCCCTGATAGCCGGTGATCTCATGCGGCAGCTCGCAGAGATCGAAGGTGATGGCGACGAGCTTGGGCGAGCCGGGAGGCAGCTTGACCCGGCGGACGACCCCCGGCTGCGCCGGCGTGACGCTGTGCGGATAGATCTCGCTCATGGGCAGCGGCGCGACGATTGCGGCGGGGATGTTCTTGTGTATGAGCTGATCGCCCGGCCGAAAAGCGAGGTCGCGTGCCGACCAGCACTGATTGAGTTCTCCCGCCCGGGCAGCGGTATGCTCCATGAAAATGACCGTCGCCAAAGCGAAAGCGCAAACGAATAGGCGGCGCGAAGCCCCCTGGACATGCCCGGCTGACAGCAGCATAGCTCACGCTCCTGATCTTAAGGGAACGAAGACATGAACTCGGAATCGTGTTCTTGCGAAGGCTGCGCGAATGCGACCCTCGACTGCTGAAAGCTAAATCCGGCGACATTCCCGAGCCTTACCGCTGGTGCTCTAAGGCGCGCCTCTCTCGACCGCAATATCGCGCCGCGCAACTCGGATGCCGACGACATAGCCGACGATCACGTCTAGAAAAGCGGCGAGCACGATGAAGAAGAAGACCGAGGTCTGGGCCGGCTTGAAGTTGAGAAATTCGACGATCGTGAGTGTGAAGAACAGCATAACGAAGCCATGGTCGATCAGCTGCGCCCGTCTCAGACTCGACGATTTGGCGACCTCAGCAAAGCCGGCCAGTACCGTCAGAATGGTGATCGCATCACCGATCGAGATGACCCATCTGCCGCCATTTAACAGGAAGACGGTGAGTGCGGTGCGATTGAGGACCGCCGCTGCATCGGCACCGAATGCGTCATGCTGCGCCAGAAAGACGAGGTGGTAGAGCAGCCACGAGAGGATCACCGTTGGAAGGATGCGTAACAGCGTCATGGCTCATTTCCTTTCTCATGAGCACCGACCCGGCCCTCCCATCAGCCAAAGCCGCTGCCCGGTCTCGACCGGCCCGAGGATAGGCCGCAATTGCGGGCGGGTTCGAATTGTTCCCCGCAAAGTAATATGCCTGACCGCGTGACCTCGTCTGGCCATTTCGACCCTATTCCGCCCGTTGCGGCTTTAATTCGGTGAGATCAGCCCCAGGCGGTCTGCGTTCGATATTGTTTTTGCGCTGCCAATGGTTAAGCCAGGAGAGATGCGCGCGCCTGCGGCTATCCCGCCTTGCCAGAGTCCGTTGAAAAATGTCACTATCGCTGCCCTAAAAGCTTAAAAAGTCCTGTCTTCAATAAGCTTAGAAGGCTTCGAACTCCGGGAGGAAAGTGGATGAGCATCCGAAAGACACTTGGCGTGGTCATGGTGACCGGCGCGGCGATCCTCGGCAGCGTGACGCTCGCCGCCGCCGACGAAACCAAGACCGTGCGTTTTGCCCAGCAATTCGGCATCGGCTATCTGCCTTTGTCGATCATGCACGAGATGAAGCTCGTCGAGAAGCACGCCAAGGCTGAGGGGCTCGGCGATATCACGGTCGAATGGACGAAGCTGACGGGCGGCGCCCCGATCAATGATGCACTGATTTCAGGGCAGATCGATTTCGCCTCAGGCGGTGTCGGTCCGATGGTGACGATCTGGGCGAAGACTAAGGGCAATCTCAACGTCAAAGGCGTCGCGGCTCTCAACGCCATGCCGCTTTACCTCAACACCACCGACCCGAACGTCAAAACCATCAAGGATTTCACAGATAAGGACCGCATCGCCCTCCCCTCCGTCAAGGTCTCGATCCAGGCCGTGACTTTGCAGATGGCAGCGGCGAAGGCTTTCGGCGCGGACAAATATAACACCCTGGACAAGCTGACCGTGTCGATGTCTCACCCTGACGGCATGACCGCTCTCCTGTCGGGCAAGTCGGAAATCACAGGGCATTTCACCTCGGCGCCGTTCATGTATCTGGAACTCGACAATCCGAAGGTGCACAAGGTGCTGTCGTCCTACGAGGTGCTTGGCGGCCCGGCAACGTTCAACCTGATATGGGCTAAGCAGGAATTCGTCGACAAAAACCCGAAGACCTTCAAGGCTGTCTATGACGCGCTGGAAGAGGCCATGGATTTCATCAACAAGAACCCCGACAAAGCGGCGGCAGCGTGGATCAAGGTCGAGAACTCGAAGCTGGCCCCGGCGCTGGTCGAGAAGATCATCCGCGATCCCGAAAATAAATGGACGGTCGCGCCGCAGAATATCATGGCTTACGCCAATTTCATGAACAAGGTCGGCTCGATCAAGGTGAAGCCCGACAATTGGAAGGACATGTTCTTCCCGCCCGTCCACGACAAAGAAGGATCATAGGGTGCTGTCAACCGGCAACGGCGTCTCCGACAAAGGGGGCGCCGCTCCGCTTCTGCAGGTCGAAGGCGTCACGCTCCAATATAAGACGCGCGACCATCTGGTGACCGCAACCTGGCGCGTCAGCTTCGACGTCTATGGCGGCGACCGCTTTGTCGTCCTGGGCCCATCCGGATGCGGCAAGTCGACGATCCTGAAGGCGATCGGCGGCTTCATCCGGCCGGTCGAAGGCGAGATCAGTCTGCGCGGCAAGCCCGTGACCGAGCCGGGACCCGACCGCATGATGGTGTTCCAGGAATTCGACCAGCTCTTTCCGTGGAAGACGGTGAAGCAGAACGTCGTCTTCACCCTGACCGGCTCGGGCCGGTTCAGTCGGCGGGAAGCTGAGGAGCGCGCGCGGCTTTACCTCGAAAAGGTCAATCTCTCCGGCTTCATGGACGCCTATCCACATATGCTCTCCGGCGGCATGAAACAGCGTGTGGCCATCGCCAGGGCACTTGCGGTTCAGCCGGACATCCTCCTGATGGACGAGCCGTTCGCCGCACTCGACGCGTTGACGCGGCGCAAGATGCAGGATGAGTTGCTGCAGCTTTGGGACGAGGTGCGCTTCACGGTGCTGTTCGTCACCCACTCCATCGAGGAAGCCATTCTGGTCGGCTCGCGCATCCTCGTCCTCTCGCCGCACCCCGGGCGCGTCAAAGCCGAGCTGAACGCCCATGCGATGGGCTATGACGAGGTCGGGAATGCGGATTTTGCCGCGCTGAACAAGCGGATTCACGACATGCTGTTCGCGGACCGGATCGAAGAGACTGTCGCTCATGATTAGCGGATCGAGTGAACATTTGGCCCGCGCAGGGGCGCGCACGCTGCCCCCGGTTCGCTCGGAATTCGAGGTTTCCAGTCTCGAAGAATTGGTCACCGGCGAGGTCGAGCGCGATCTCGGGCTTTGGGAGCGCATCCGGAACAATACGCCCGCACGCCGGCTGCTTGTTTTGCTCGTTCTGATCGCCGTATGGGAAATCTATGCGCGCTGGCTCAACAATCCGCTGATGTTTCCCACATTCACCAACACGATCACCACTTTCTGGGATGCGATCGTGCACGGGCCGCTGCTCGATCGCATCCTGACCTCGCTGAAAGTGCTGGCCATCGGCTACGCGGCGGGCATCGTCCTTGCCGGATTGTTCACGGCTCTGGCTGTGTCCACGCAGGCCGGGCAGGATCTGCTCACGACGCTGACGGCGATGTTCAATCCGCTGCCGGCCATCGCGCTCCTGCCGCTCGCACTTCTGTGGTTCGGTCTCGGCATCCCTTCACTGGTCTTCGTCATTATCCATTCGGTGCTGTGGGCCGTTTCCCTCAATACCTTGAGCGGCTTCATGAGCGTTGCCGAGGCGCAGCGCATGGCCGGGCGGAATCTCGGCCTGCGCGGACTGCGCTTTGTCCTGCTGATCCTGATCCCCGCCGCCTCCGCATCGATCATCGCCGGGCTGAAGATCGGCTGGGCCTTCGCCTGGCGCACGCTGATCGCCGCCGAGCTTGTGTTCGGCGTATCGTCGCGCTCGGGCGGCCTCGGCTGGTATATTTTCGAGAACCGCAACGAGTTGGAGACCGCCGCCGTCTTCGCCGGACTTCTCACCGTCATCCTCATCGGTCTCCTCGTCGAGAGCGTGGTTTTCCGCACGCTGGAAAATCGGACCGTACGCAAATGGGGAATGCAGCGCTGATGGCGAGCCCTATGAATTCGGCTGGATCGGACGAAGCGGGCGCGGGCCGCGTCGAGACCATCGCTGTCTCGGTCTGGCGAAGCGCCGGGAATGGCGAGGGCGATTACGCCGATTACAGCGTGCCCTTCCGGGACAGCCAGACCGTGCTCGATGTCGTCACCCATATCCAGCGCCATCTCGACGCCTCGCTCACCTACCGCTTCGCCTGCCGCGTCGGCGTCTGCGGCTCCTGCGCCATGACCGTCAACGGCATCCCGCGCTGGACCTGCCGCACTCATGTCAAGAAGGTCGTTCGCGGCGGCGCGCTGAGGATCGGCCCCTTGCGGAACATGCCGGTGATCAAGGACCTCGCCTGCGACATGACGGTGTTCTTCGAAAAATGGCAGGCAGCTAGAGGCCGCTTCGAGGGCGCTTTGACGCGGCGGAACGAGATCGCGCGCATCGAGCCATCCTCGCCGCAAAGGCAGGCGGCCGATGCCGGCATCGAATGCATTAATTGCGCGGTCTGCTACAGCGCCTGCGATGTCGTCGCCTGGAACGAGGCATATCTCGGCCCTGCGGCGCTGAACCGCGCCTGGACCTTGCAGAACGATGTGCGCGACGAGGCTTTCGGCCGGCGTCTTGCCGCCATCTCGCGCGACAGCGGCTGCCATAACTGCCATAGCCATCAGAGCTGCACCGAATATTGCCCGGCGGGCCTCAACCCGACGCGCTCGATCGCCAGGCTGAAAGCGATGTCAGTCAAGGCCGCGCTCAGCGGAAGGACAAGCCGGCCATGAGCGTCTGGCTCTATCTGGCTCAGCGCCTTTCGGCCATCGTCATGGTGCCGCTGGTCATCGGCCATCTCGTTCTGATGATCGTCGCGATTCAGAACGGGCTGACGGCATCCGAGATCCTGGCGCGGACGCAGGGCAGTCTGTTCTGGGGCGCCTATTACGGCCTGTTCGTGCTCGCCGTCTCCGTTCATGCCGCAATCGGCCTCCGGAACATCGCCGCCGAGAGCTTTCGCTGGCGCGGCCCGAGCCTGACCGCGGCGATGATCGCAGTCGGCGCTTTTCTTATCATCCTGGGAGGCCGCGCCGTCATCGCGGTGGTCGCATGATGCTGCGCCCCCACCGCAACCATCCCCTTTGGTACGCCTTCGCACTGCATCGCCTGTCCGGGCTGCTGCTGGCAATCTTTCTGCCGCTGCATTTCTACGTGCTGGGCCTCGCTCTCAGCGGCGCACCGGCGCTCGACAGCTTCCTGGCGATCACGGCGCAACCCGTCGTCAAGATCGCCGAATTCGGTCTCGTCTTCCTGCTCGCGGTGCATTTCTTCGGCGGCCTACGGCTTCTGGCGCTGGAGTTCCTGCCCTGGCGCGACTGGCAAAAGGCGCTCGCCGCGGGTGCGGCAAGCGTCTCGATCCTGATCGCCTGCCTATTTCTATTGAACGCATTATAGCGCGACTCATGCACCACATCGCACCACCGGCCGTCGAAATTCCGCAGCGAAACATGGCAGGGCCACTCCCTCTCCCATGGGGAGAGGGTTGGGGTGATGGGCTACACCCTATCGATAGGTATTACTCCCTCACCCGGAATGCTAACGCATTCCGACCTCTCCCCATGGGAGAGGTGAAGTCCGGCATTAGCGGCACGGCACGGGTTCACAGCTCCAATGCTTGAGCGCATGAAAACCGACATCCTGATCCTCGGCTCCGGCGGCGCCGGTCTCTTCGCCGCGCTCCACGCTGCCCGCGCCAATCCGGATCTGACGGTCACTGTCGTCACCAAGGGCCTCATCGGCAAATGCGGCTGCACGCGCATGGTCCAGGGCGGCTATAATGTCTCGCTCGGGCCCGGCGACAGCGTCGAACGCCATTTCATGGATACGATCGAAGGCGGCAAATGGCTGCCGCATCAGCAGCTTGCCTGGACGCTTTGCGAGAAGGCCGTCGAGCGGGTGCGCGAGCTGGAAAACGAGCTGGGCTGCTTTTTTGACCGCAACTCGGACGGCTCGCTGCATTTCAAGGCGTTTGCCGGCCAGACTTTTGACCGCACCGTGCATAAGGGCGACCTGACCGGAATCGAGATCATCAACCGGCTGATGGAGCAGGTCTGGGCGACGCCGGTTCAGCGTCTGGAGGAACATCGCGCCGTCGCTCTCATCCCCGCGCGCGACGCAAAAGAAGGCATCGCCGGCGTGCTTCTGATCGACATCAGGCGCGGCGTCTTCCGCTTCGTCTCAGCGCGCGCGGTCCTGCTCGCGACCGGCGGCGGACCGACCATGTACCGCTATCACACGCCGTCGGGCGACAAGAGCATGGACGGGCTGTCCATGGCGCTGACCGCAGGGCTGCCCTTGCGCGACATGGAGATGGTGCAGTTCCATCCCACCGGCCTGCTCGCCGGCCCGGATACGCGCATGACCGGCACCGTGCTTGAGGAAGGCTTGCGCGGTGCGGGTGGCTATCTGCTCAATGGCGAGCAGCGCCGCTTCATGGCCGATTACGATCCGAAGGGCGAGCGCGCCACACGCGACGTGGTCAGCCGGGCGATCTACGCGGAAATGCGGCGCGGCGCCACGACCCCTCATGGCGGCGTCTATATCCGGATGTCGCATCTGGGGCCGGAGCAGGTGGCGAAACAGTTCAAGGGCATGGTCACGCGCTGTGCGGATTGCGGGTTCGATCTCGCGGGCGGGCTGGTCGAGGTGGTGCCGACGGCGCATTACCAGATGGGCGGCGTCATCTGCGAGCCGGACACCGCGACCGAAATCCCTCGCCTCTATGTCGCGGGCGAGGATGCCGGCGGCGTCCATGGGGCCAACCGGCTCGGCGGCAATGGCGTTGCCAATTCCACGGTTTATGGCGCGATCGCAGGTGATGTGATGGCCGCCGCGGCACCTCGCTTCACTTTTCTCGATCCGAATGAGGAAGCGATCGCCGCCGCGATCGAGGGTGCGCTGAGGCCGATGGCCAAAGCGGCGGGCGATCTTAACGGCCTGCGCGAGAAGCTGCTCGATGTTATGTGGGATGATGTCGGAGTGATCCGAAGCGTGCGGCAGCTTTCCTCCGCGCTTACCGTGCTTGCAAATTTGAAGTCCGAACTGCTCGAAACCGGCTTGGGCGTCCAGGATCTCGCCTTTAATCTGACCTGGCACGATTGGCTCAACCTTCAGAGCCTCCTACATATCAGTGAGGCGATCACGCTGGCGGCGCTGAAGCGGGAGAATTCGCGCGGCGCCCATTATCGCGAGGATTTCCCGGATCAGGGCGATCTGCACGCCTCCGCCTTCACCGTGGTTCGCGAGACGGGCGGGACGCTCGGCGTCGGCGAAGCGGCCGTCGCCTTCACGATCGTCGAGCCGGGACAATCTCTGCTCAACGAGGCTGCGTGACGGATGCCGGCCTACGGAGTGAAACCGCATGATACCGATCAAACTCGCCCAGGAAGTCGCCGAAGCGCTGACGGCCAAGGCGGCCATCGAAATCCCGGATGATTATCTCGCCGGACTGCGCCGCATGGCGAACACCGAGGAGGGCGACCTGTCGTCCTTCGTGCTGAAGGCGATGCTGGAGAATTACGAGGCGGCCAAGGAAGACCGCCGGGCGATGTGCGCCGACACCGGAGTGCCCCGCTGGTATGTGAAATACGGCAATGAGGCGCGGATCGAGGGCGGTCCGGTCGCGCTCGAAGCGGCGCTCCGGCGCGCAGTCTCCAAAGCCACCGCCGAGGTACCGCTGCGGCCCAACCGCGTGCACCCGCTCTGGCGGACCGATCACGACAACAATGTCGGCATCAATGCGCCGGAGATCGAATATTCCTTCGAGCCGGATGCCTCCTGGATCGACCTGACCACCGTCCACAAGGGCGGCCTCTTCGGCACCGACTACCGGATGCTGTTTCCGGGCGACGGCATACAGGGCATCAAGCGCTTCTATCTCGATACACTCATCGCCTTCGGCAAGCGCGGCCTTGCCTGCCAGCCCGCCATCATCGGCATCGGCTTGGGGGGCTCGAAAGACATCTCGATGGTCCTCGGCAAGCAAGCCGCCTGTCTGCGCGTCGTCGGCGACCGCAATCCAGACCCGAAAATCGCGGCGCTGGAGGAGGAATTCATCGAGCTCGGCAACAGTATCGGCATGGGGCCGATGGGTTTTGTCGGCAAGTCGATGGTGGTTGATTGCCATATCGAGGTCGGCTACTGCCACACCGGCGGCATGCCGATGAGCGTGCACGCCTTCTGCCTGTCCTCGCGCCGCGCGGTGGCGCGCATCCACGATGACGGGCGGGTCGAGTACCGCACCGATCCGACATGGTTTACACCCTATGTGCGCAGGGAGACAGTCGAATGGCCGCAAGCGACGGAAAGCTTAAAACAGTTCGCCTGACGACGCCGGTTACGCCCGAGGCGATCGCCGAGCTGGAAATCGGCAGCGTCGTCTATCTCGACGGCGTGGTCTATACCGGGCGCGAGGGCGTCTATAAGAGCGTCGTCGAGGACGGCGTGGCGCTGCCCGAGGGCCTCGCCGAAATCAGCAACGTCAATTTCCACTGCTCGCCGGCCGCCGCGGTCAGGCCGGACGGCTCCTATAATGTCGGTGCCGTGACGGCGACTGCCTCCTTCCGCTTCTCCAAATGGCTCGACGACTGGTTCGCGAAGTCCGGCGCCAAGGTAATCATCGGCAAGGGCGGCATGACCAGCGAGGTCTACCGGCAGCGATTCGTGCCGGTCGGCGCCGTCTATCTGACCACCGTCGGCTATGGAACCGGCGCGCTGCTCGGGCGGGGGATCAAGGGCGTCAGGGAGGTCAGATGGCTCAAGGAGCTCGGCATCGCCCAGGCGCTTTGGATGTTCGAGGTGGAGAATTTCGGTCCGTTCCTGGTCGAAAGCGACCTTGCCGGTAACAGCCTGTTCGAGCGCGAGAACGACAAGATCGCCGGCAACCTGTCGCAGCTTTATGAGGGCACACGGCCGGCGATCCTGCGCCGCTACGGCGAGACCGACGACCGGACGGATGAGTTGATCTAAAGCCCTCTTCCGCGGACGGGCGCTGCGAAAAAGCGAGGTGTCGTCCCGGACGGCCGAAGGCCGGGCCGGGATCAATCCAGTTATCAGCAAGCTCGTGCCTTGTGGTTAAGTCAATGGGCCCCGGCGCTTCCGCCGGGGCGACGTCCGGATCACCCGCGAGCGTATCATCCACACCCCACTTTTCGCAGAGGTCTCCATGGGCAGAGGCGAAGCAAGCAGACCGACCAGTACGGGGCCGAAATGACCGACGATGCCGCCAAGCTCGAAGACATGCTCGCGCTGCGATTTGGCGACTTCAGCAGCGGCGACGGGCTCGGACCGATCCCGCCGCTCTGGCTTCAGCTTGCCGGGCGTGCCTCCTGCCGCGCCTTCAAGCCGGAGCCGGTCGCGCCCGAACTCATCGACACGCTCTGCGCGCTCGCCCTCGCCTCGCCCTCGA
Source organism: uncultured Alphaproteobacteria bacterium (assembly GCA_963798805.1). Taxonomy (GTDB): domain Bacteria; phylum Pseudomonadota; class Alphaproteobacteria; order Rhizobiales; family Rhodomicrobiaceae; genus CAVZCK01. The sequence continues at coordinate 43,752 of CAWCVC010000002.1, read as the reverse complement.
AAAGCGACCTGCAGCAGCGCGACATCATCGTTATCGACGACAAAGACCTCCGTGCCCGAATTGACCTCTTGCTGACCACCGGCCCGCTCGCGCAGGACTGGATCGCCGGCGCACCGAACCTGCTTGTCTTCTGCGGCAATAACCGCCGCCAGCGGCAGCTTCACGCGATGCGCGGCAGGCTGTTCGTCAACGACCATCTCGACGCCTTTTTCAATGCCGCCTGTGATGCGGCCATCGCGCTGGCGGCCTTCGTCCTGGCCGCCGAGGCGAAGGGGCTCGGCTGCACGCCGATCAGCGCCATCCGCAACCATGCCGAGGAGGTGAGCCGGCTGCTGCATCTGCCGGACCACGTCTTTCCCTTTGCCGGTCTGGCGCTCGGCTGGCCTCTGGAGCAGCCGCGCATCAGTCCGCGCCTGCCGCTCGCCGCCACCGTCCACCGCAACCGCTTCGACGATGCCGGTATCGACGACACCATCGATGCTTACGACCGCCGGCGCGCGGAGATCCAACCCTATGCGAAGCAGCGCGCGACCGGAAAATTCGGGGCCTCGGAGTTTTACGGCTGGTCCGAGGATAAGTCGCGCCAATATGCAAGCCCGGAGCGCTTCGACTGGGGCGCCTATGTTCGCCGCCGCGGCTTCCGGCTGGATTGATCCCGCTTGCCGCCTCGTCAATCGAAGAAAGGGCCAGCACCATTACGCTCGCACACATCGATTTAGCAGCGGCAGTGCAGCTCGGCGCGAGGCGCCTGCGCTCGCCGCTCAAAACGCCTTACAAGCTCTCGCTCGGCGTGGTCGAGGCATTCGACACCGTGCTCGTTGCCGCGCGCCTGGGCGAAGCAATTGGATATGGCGATGCGACGGTGCTGACCGGCTATACCGAGGAGACCATTAAGGGGAGCTGGGCGCTCGTCCGGAGCCTTGTCGAACGCCATTCCGGCAGACCTCTCGCCGGCCTCATCGCCGAGACCGACCGGCTGACGAGCGAAGCTCCATTTGCGGCGACGGCTTTCCGCACGGCCATAGAGATGGCTGCCCGCCATCCGCTACTGCTGAGCGAAACGGAGCGGCGCATCCCCATGCTGGCGATCGTCAATGCGACCGCCGAAGCCGAGATTGCAGCGGAAATCTCCGCCCGGCTGTCGGAGGGTTACCGGACGCTGAAGGTCAAGGCCGGCTTCGACGTCGACGCCGATCTCGCCCGGCTCCGCTTCATCCAAGGCCTCGTCTCGGGGACCGATGTTCAGCTCACGGTCGATGCCAATCAGGGCTACAGCCGCGAGGATGGATGCGCCTTCGCCGCCCGGCTTGCCCCCGACAATATCCTGATTTTCGAGCAGGCCTGCCATAAGGACGACTGGGACGCGGCGCTGGCGGTCGCGCGCGCAGCGACGGTGCCGGTCATGCTGGACGAGAGCATTTACGACCTCGCCGACGTCGAACGCGCCGCATCGCTCGGCGCCGCGCAGTATGTGAAGCTGAAGCTGATGAAATGCGGCAGCCTCGACCGGCTCGCCGATGCGCTGGCGCGCGTGAAGGCCCTCGGGCTCAAGGCGGTTCTCGGCAATGGGGTGGCGACCGACATCGGCTGCTGGATGGAGGCGACCGTCGCCTATGGACGCCTCGAAACGGCGGGGGAGATGAACGGCTTTCTGAAGCCGACGCGGCATCTCGTGAAAAACCCGCTTCAGGTGGAGCGCGGCGATCTCATTATCCCCGCGGGATGGTGGCCCGAAATCGACGCGGAGGCGGTCTCGGCTTACCAGGTCGAGGCAACCGGCGAAGCCTGATCGCGCCCGGCTAGGCAGGCCAGCGCAGGAAAGGCGGAAGGGAGGAGACATGGCGACCGCGAGATCAGAGATGCTGCGCAGCCTCCTCGCCATGCTCGTGACGCAGGCGGCGGTCGTGATGGCGGCTTTCACCGCGCCGGTTCTCGCCAGACAGATCGCCGGCGCGCTGCAGATCCCGCCGGCCCTCATCGGCTATTACACCTCGATCCTGTTTGCCACCGCGACAGCGGTGGTGCTGTTCTCCGGACCGCTCAGCCAGCGCTACGGCTCGGTGCTGGTCAGCCAGGGCACCGTCCTTTTCGGCGCGCTCGGGCTCATTAGCCTGGCCATCGGCCGGCCCTTCACGGTCGTCCTGAGCGCCATCCTGGTCGGCCTTGCCTATGCGCCGAGCAATCCCGCGAGCTCGCAACTGCTTGCCCGGACAACGCCGCCGGAATACCGCAACACCGTATTCTCATTGAAGCAGACGGCCGTCCCGCTCGGCGTGAGCCTCACCGGCTTTGCCACGCCGTTCCTCATCAGGTTCATGCCGTGGCAGGCTGCGCTCCTCGTCCTGGCCGGTTTCTGCATCGCCATCCTGATCGCCGTCGAGCCGTGGCGGACATCGCTCGACATTGACCGCCCGGAGGAGCCGGCCAAGTTCTCCCCTTTCGCATCTCTGCGGCTGGTCTTCGCCGTCCCGGTCCTGCGCCGGCTCGGCATCGTCTGCCTGGCGCTGGCGAGCGTCCAGTTCGGCTTCGGCGCGATCTTCGCAACCTATTTGCAGGAAGCCCTGCATGTCTCGATCGGCAGCGCCGGGTCGCTGCTGTCGGTCACCATGGTCGTGAGCCTGGTCTTGCGGATCGTGCTCGGCGCAGGCGCCGACCGCTTCGGCGGCCGGCAGATCCTGATCGGCCTGGCCCTCGTCATGATCGTCTCGGCCGCGGCGTTAACCACTCTTTCAGAGCCGCTCACCCTCCTTGCCGTCACCGGCGTCGTTCTCGGCGCCTCCGGATTCTCCTGGAACGGCGTCTACCTCGCCGAGGTCGCGCAGGCCGCGCCGAAGGATCTCGTCGCCTCGGCCACCGCCGGCACGATGTTCTTCGTCTTTCTCGGCGGCTTCATCGGGCCGGGGCTTGCCTCGACGGCAATTTCGCTGACCGGAGCCTATGGCGCCGGCTTTGCCGTCCTATGCGCCTTCGCGGTGCTCGGCGCAGCGGCTTTGCTGCTGCCCGAGGCGCGCTTCACCTCCAGGCGGACGATTGCCCCTTTGCACACTGAAGGCGCCGCATCAGAAGCGGGTGAGTAGCGCGGCCGGCTAATTGCGCAATTCAGCCGCGATATATTTGGCGAGAGTCGCCGCCGGGGCCTGAACGCCGTCCGCCCTTTGTTCAAGCACGAGATCGACCGGCGGCAGAGGCGGCAGACCATCCCGCGCGGTGAGGCGGCGCAATTCGCTGCTCGCCGAACATTTCGGCAGCACCGTCACGGCAAGGCCGGCCAGCACGGCGGCCTTCAGGCCCGAAATACTCTCGCTGATCGAAACAACCGTCCAGGACAGCCCCGCCGCGGCCAGAGCGTCGAGCGCCTTCTGCCTCAGAACGCTGCCCTCCGGCAGGAGCGCAAGCGGCACGCGGGCATTCTGCTCCGGCCGCGCATCGGGCGAAGCGGTCCAGACCAGCGGCTCCTGCCTGACCACCTGCGGCTCGACGAAAGAGGGCTGCGACGTCAGGACGGCGATGTCGATCTCGTTTCTCAGCAGCGCTTCATGCAGGTGGACACTGCGCATACAGCGCAGCTCGATTTCGACATCGGGATGTGCCCGGGCAAAACGGCCCAGGATCTGCGGCAGAAGCTGAGCGGCATAGAGGTCCGGCGTGCCGAGCGTGACATGGCCGGCGAGCCCCGGCGAGGAAAAGCGGCTGCGAATCTCTTCATTGAGGTTGATGAGCTTGCGCGCATAGCCAAGGAGAACCTCGCCGTCGCGCGTGAGCGTCCGCTTATTGTCGATGAACAACGTCCGGTTGAGCGTTGTCTCGAGACGCTTGAGCTGATGTGTGATCGCCGGCTGGCTTCGCCCCACGCGCTTTGCGGCAGCCGTCAGGCTTCCCGTGTCGACGACGGCGATAAAGGTCTTCAGCAGGGATACGTCCAGATCCGGGATCATCTATTCAGATTACGAATATCTCAGACCCGAGAATAAATTTCGTGCTAAGCACTGTAAAGCTATAATGGCAGCCCAAGAAATGACGAACTGCACGAATAAAGGGACGGAAACGCGAAAGAGCACACCTTAGGACGACCGGGCGCAAGAGCGGCGGCGAGCGGCCTATCGCTGTTCCCGCACAATCCGGTTAAGCATGATTCCTCGTCGCGGGCGGTGGCCGGTAAGGCAGATATGCAAACAGCCGGAGGTCTCCGAAAACGAACGAGCGATCAGCGCCCGGCTCTTTCAGCGTTTCTCCCGCGATCGGTTGCCTCACAACGGGGCTCCAGACCGCGACGGAAATACCAGTCACTTGGAGGAGAGGAATAGAGAATGTTTCGTCATCTGCGATTGAGCGTTGCCGTGGGGTCGGCGCTTCTGGCTGGAGCAGCAGCGCTGGCAAGTCCGGCAGCGGCGGAGGACAAATATCCCTCGCGGCCGATCGAGCTCATCGTTCCCTTCGGGCCCGGCGGCGGCGCCGATCAGCTGGCGCGCCTGACCGGCAAGCTGCTCGAGCCGGTGGTCGGCCAGGGCATTCCGGTGGTGAACGTGCCGGGCGGCACCGGCGCGACTGGCATGGCCAAGCTGCTCGCCGCACCCGCCGACGGCTATTCGGCCGCCATCTATATCGCCGACACCCATGCCCTCTTGATGGGCAAGACACCGCGCTGGAAGGTGGAGGATCTCACCCCCCTCGCGGTGATGATCCAGGCGCCCTCCTATATCTTCGTGCCCAAGGACAGCCCCTATAAGAGCTGGGCCGATTTCCAGAAGGCGGCCAAGGCCGAGCCCGGCAAGCTGAAGGTGGCGACCGTCGGCTTCGGCAGCGTCGATGACGCCACCTTGAAGCATCTGGAGGCCAAGGGCGGCGTCAAGGTGGTGCAGGTGCCCTTCTCCAAGCCGAGCGAGCGCTATGTCTCGATCCTGGGCGGCCATGCCGACGCGCTTTACGAGCAAGCCGGCGACGTCGCCCAGTTCATCAAGAGCGGCCAGATCCGGCCGATCCTGATCTTCGGCGAGAAGCGCTCGGAATTCTTCAAGGACGTGCCGGCCTCGGCCGAGTTCGGCTACAAGGTGGCGCTGCCGCAATTCCGCTCCATCGTGGTGCGCTCCGGCACCCCGGCGGACCGGGTGAAGACCCTCTCCGACGCCCTGGCCAAGGTCGCCGCCTCGGACGAGTACAAGGCGTTCCTCAAGGCCCAATATGCCGATGAGGACAGCTTCCTGTCCGCCGACAAGGCCAAGGACTATCTGAAGGATCAGCTCGAGGATATGAGGAAGGCGATCTCCGGCAGCTGACGGGGGTTTGCCAAGCAAGACAGGCCCGGAAGCGTGACGAAGCTCAGGCTTCCGGGGAGCCGACCCGACGATGGGCCGCCGCGCTTGGGCGGCCGGGAGACGATGATGGGGCAGAAACGCCTGCTGACGGCTTTCCCTTATATCCTGCTGCTCGCCGTGGCGGCCTGGTTCTATCATATCGCCATGCATATCCAATATACCGCAAGGCCGGGCGAGCTCGGCCCCGACTTCTGGCCGCGGCTGGTGCTCGCCATGCTGATGGTGATCTGCGCCATCCATATCGGCCGGGTGCTGATCTTCGGCGCCGGCGAGGCAGCCGGCGCGGCGGGCGAGGACGCCGAAGAAGGCGAGGCGCCGCGCCAGCTCTTCCGGCTCGGCCTCGGCATCGCGGTGACGGTGGCTTACGGCGCCCTCATCACCATTTTCGGTTTTCCCCTGACCACGGCCGCCTTCATGATCCTGTTCGTCTATGCCGGCGGCTATGACCGGCATCTGCCGATCTGGCTGTCGAGTCTTGCCGGAGCGGTGATCCTCACCGTGCTGTTCCGCTCGCTCGTCTATGTCTCGCTGCCGCGCGGCGTGCCGCCATTCGATGCCATCACCGACATTCTCATGAAGCTGTTCTGAGAATGCTCACCCCTTCCCAAGCGTGACGGGTACCGGCCGTGGATAGTCTCCTCCAGCTTGCCTCCGGCATCCTGACCTGCCTCCATCCCTTCAATTTCTTCGTGCTGATGGTCGGCATCGTCGTCGGCATGGTGATGGGGTTCCTGCCCGGCCTCAACCTGGTCATCGGCGTGCTGCTGGTCCTGCCCTTCACCTATAAGATGGACATCACGCCCGCCCTCATCCTGCTGTCGGGGCTCTATGTGGCCGGCACCTATGGCGGCGCCTTCACCGCCATCCTGTTCCACATTCCGGGCGACCCCATCCATGTGCCTTTCCTCTGGGACGGCCACGCCATGGCCAAAGCCGGCCGACCCTCCATGGCCTTGGGCTGGACCTTGATCGCCGCCCTCGGCGGCGGCCTCATCTCCGCCGTGATCATGGTGATGCTGACCAAGCCGGTGGCCCATTTCGCGCTTCAATTCTCCTCGCCGGAATATTTCACCATCGTGCTGTTCGGCCTCGCCTCGGTGGTCTCGCTCGCCCGTGGCTCGCTGGTGAACGCCCTCATCAGCCTGTGCCTCGGGCTCGTCATCGCCAGCGTCGGCACCGACACCACCTATGGCGCCGCCCGCTTCACCTTCGGCATGCCGATCCTGGCCGACGGCATCGAGTTCCTGGTGGTGATGGTGGGCGCCTACGGCGTCGGCGAGGTGCTCGCGCGCGTCGAGCGCGGCTTTGTCAGCGCCCGCGTCGAGACCTCCAAGACCTCCAAGACCGAGCTGCCGACCTTGCGCCAGTTCAGCCGGATCAAGGGCATGTTCCTCAGAAGCACCATCCTCGGCACCATCATCGGCATCATCCCCGGCGCCGGCGCCACCATCGCCTCTTTCGTCAGCTATGGCATCGAGGGCCAGATCGGCAAGCGCAAGGCGCTGATGGGAACCGGCATCGAGGAGGGCATCGTCGCCCCGCAAGCCGCGGCCACGGCATCGGTCGGGGGCGCCATGGTGCCACTGCTCGCCATCGGCATTCCGGGCAGCGGCGCCACCGCCGTCATGCTCGGCGCCTTCATGCTGCACGGCGTGCAGCCCGGCCCGCAGGTGTTCCTGACCTCGTCGGGCATGATCTATGCGATCTTCGCCTCGATCTTCCTGTCGCTGATCATCATGTCGGTGCTCGGCTATTTTGCCATCCGGCCGCTCGTCGCCATTCTCGAGCTGCCCGAGGCCATCGTCTCGGCCTTCGTCATGGCCTTCTGCTTCATCGGCGCGCTGTCGATCCGCTCCAATGTCGTCGATCTCTGGCTGATGATCGCCTTCGGCATCCTCGGCTACATCTTCGAGCGGCTCCGCTTCCCGATCGCACCGATGGTGCTCGGCGTCATTCTCGGGCCGCTGGCCGAGGAGAGCTTCCTCAATTCGATGATCAGCTACGGCAATGACTGGACCGTGTTCGTCACCCGGCCGATCTCGGGCGTGCTGGTGCTGCTCACCGTGCTTGTGCTGCTCATCCCGCTCTTCGGCGCCATCCGCTTGCGCCCGCAAACCGCCGAGGCGGAGGCCGGAGCAGAGCCCAAGCAAAGCGCGTGATCAGAATGGCGGAAGAATATGCACGATTTTAATAGTCGAATGAAAACTATCAATTTCGTGAAATACCTCTATTGGCCTATGATAATCTGGATTTGCAGGACATAACCGTGTTTCAATTGGCTCGGCGTCATGACGCCGGCCCGGCGCGTCACCATGCGTGCCGCAAAGATCCGCAAATTGCGAGGACCGCCTGAAATGAGCTCCCCTGCCTCAGCCCTATCCGTCGCCTCGACCAATTCGGCTATCGATGAACTCATCGCCCGCGCCCGTGCTGCGCAGGCGGCCTTCGCCACGGCGACACAGGAGCGGACCGACGAGGCCGTGCGCGCCCTTGCCTGGTCGCTCTACAATCCCGAGCACGCGAAGGAGCTCGCCGAGCTCGCGGTCGCCGATACCGGCCTCGGCAACGTCCCCGACAAAATCATCAAGAAGCAGCGCAAGACCTTTGGCACGCTGCGCGATCTTCTGCGCGCCAAGTCGGTCGGCATCATCGAGGAAGATGCCGCCATCGGCATCGTCAAATACGCCAAGCCGATGGGCGTTATCGCCGCCGTGACGCCCTCCACCAATCCGGGCGCGACGCCGGTCAACAAGGCGATGATGGCGATCAAAGGCCGCAACGCCATCATCATCGCGCCCTCGCCCGCCGGATACAGCACCACCGCCCGCACCGTCGAGCTGATGCGCCAGGAGCTTGAGGCGATCGGCCTGCCCGCCGACCTGGTGCAGATCCTGCCGAAGCCGGTAACCAAGGAAGTGACCGACGAGTTGATGCGCGCCGCCGATCTGGTGGTCGTCACCGGCAGCCAGGACAATGTCCGCCGCGCCTATTCGAGCGGCACGCCCGCCATCGGTGTCGGCACGGGCAACGTTCCGGTGCTGATCGACGAGAGCGCTGATCTCGACGCCGCGGCCGAGCGCATCTGCGCCTCGAAGATCTTTGACAATTCGACCTCCTGCTCGTCGGAAAACGCGGCGATCATCCTCGACAGCGTCTACGATGACGCGATCCGCGCGCTGGAGAAGGCCGGCGGCTATCTGTGCACTCCCGCCGAGAAACAGACGGTCGAGAAGACGCTCTGGCAGAACGGCAAGCTGAACCGGCATCTGATCGCCAAGGACGCGCCGATTCTCGCCGAAGCCTTCGGCTTGCCCGAGGCGGCGCATCAGGCGAAATTCTTCATGGTCGAGGAGACCGGGGTCGGGCGCGGCCATCCGCTCTCGGGTGAAAAGCTGTCGCTGGTGCTGACGGTCTACCGCGTCCGCGATTTCGCTAAAGCCAAGGCCAAGCTCGCCGAGATCCTGAACTTCCAGGGCAAAGGGCATTCGGTCGGCATCCACACCGAGAACATGGCCCACGCGCGCGAGCTTGCCGAGGATCTCGACGTGGTCCGCGTGCTGGTCAACTTCGCCCACACCTTCGGCAATGGCGGTGGCTTCGACAGCGGCCTCGGCTTCACGCTGAGCATGGGCTGCGGCTCCTGGCAGAAGAACTCGATTTCCGAGAATCTGAGCTACAAGCACTTCCTCAACATCACCCATCTTGTCACCCGGATTCCGGAGGACAAGCCGAGCGAGGAAGAGCTGTTCGGCCCGCATTGGCGGCTGATCGGCTACAAGGGGGCGAGCGGATGAATTTCCTCGAGCACGTCGCTAAAGCGCATGTGTTGAAACCCACGGGCGTGCCAGTTCCGGAGTCCGTGCTTTGCGTCTCGCCCGACGAGGCCGCGGCAGCGTTTGCTGAGATCGGGCCGTGCGTGGTCAAGGCGCAGGTGCCGACCGGCAAGCGCGGCAAGGCCGGTGGCATCAGGAAGGCGGACAACGCCGAGGAGGCGAGCCGGGCGGCTGCCGCGATCCTCGGCATGGAGATCGACGGGCACAAGGTCGAAAGCGTGCTGCTGGAAAAGCGCGCCGCCATCGCCCGCGAGCTTTACGCCGCGGTGATGACCGATTTTCCCGCCGCGCAGCCGCTCGTCCTGTTCTCGACCGAGGGCGGCATGGACATCGAGGAGGTCGCCGCGACGCGCCCAGATACGCTCCGGCGGCTCCATGTCACACTGTCGAAGGGGCTCGCACCCGGCGATGTCGAGGCCACGCTGGACGGGCTCGATCTCGGCCCCGCCCGCCCGGCGATCGCCGACACGTTTCTGAAGCTCTACGACGCCTATCGCGAGACCGACGCGGAGCTGATCGAGATCAACCCGCTCGCCATTCTGGAGGACGGCTCGCTCGTCGCGCTCGACTGCAAGCTGACTATCGACGATGCCGCCGCCGAGCGCCAGCGCGATCTGGCTGCCCTCGCAGCGCCGGAGAAGCTGACCGAGCTGGAGGCGCGCGCCCGCGATGCCGGCCTCAAATTCATCGAGCTGGACGGCAATGTCGGCCTGCTCGCCAACGGCGCTGGCCTCACCATGACCACCATGGACGTGATCGCGCATTTCGGCGGACGCCCGGCCAATTTCCTCGAAATCGGGGGCGAAGCCTATACGAAGGCCGAGACAGCGCTGGGCCTCGTGCTGGCACACCCAAAGGTGAAAAGCCTCGTCATCAATTTCTGCGGCGCCTTCGCCAGAACCGACGTGATGGCCGACGGCGTCACCGCCGCCTGGCGCAAGCTAGCGCCGTCCGTGCCGGTGTTTTCCTCCGTGCACGGAACGGGCGAGGTGGAAGCCGTCCGAATGATCCGCGAGCGGCTCGGCATGGAGCCCTATGACCTGATGGAAGACGCCGTCAAAGCCGCAGTCGAGGCCGCGCGATGATATACCGAAAGGGGCAGCGGGCCCTGGTTCAGGGCATCACCGGCAAACAGGGGACGTTTTGGACCGAAAAGATGGCGTCCGCAGGAACAGTGATCATCGGCGGCGTCAATCCCAAACGGGCCGGCGAAACCCATCTCGGCCTGCCGGTCTTCGCCTCGGCCAAGGTGGCGATGGACGCGGCGCCTTACGACATTGCCGTGATGTTCATCCCGCCGGCAACGGCGAAGGACGCCGCGCTCGATGCCATCGAGGCGGGCGTCAAGGCGCTGGTCATCCTCACCGAGCACATCCCGGCGCAGGATGTGCTGGCGATCCGCGAGGCGGCGCAAACAGGGGGCACACAGATCGTCGGCCCGAATACTGCCGGCATCGTCACGCCCGGCGAGGGCTTCGTCGGCATCATGCCGGGGCATAACCCGAACATTTTTCGGCCTGGCCGCGTCGGCGTGATCTCCCGCAGCGGCAGCCTCGGCACGCTGATCTGCCTTAATCTGACGCGGGCCGGGCTCGGCCAATCCGCCTTCATCGGCATTGGCGGTGATCCAATGATCGGCACCACGACCACCGACGCGCTCAAGATGCTGGACGCCGATCCCCGCACCGACGCCGTCGTCATCGTCGGCGAGATCGGCGGCGCGATGGAGGAGAAGGCGGCGGACTATGCGGCGCGGATGAAGAAACCGGTCGTCGCATTCATCGCCGGGCGCGTCTCGCCGCCGGGGAAGAGAATGGGCCATGCCGGCGCGATCGTCACCGGCTCGGCCGGCAGCTATGCCGGCAAGCGCAGCGCGCTCGAAGCCGCGGGCGTTAAGGTTGCGGACACTCCCGGCCAGATCGCCGATCTCGTCGCCGCCAGGCTCGGCTAAGGACACTCCGAACAATAACTGCTACGAAAACCCTGGTTGTCTTGGTTTGATTGTGTAGTTCCATTCGGGATGGAAATCATCGCCTGTTATGTCGAGCCGCTCCATTTCGGCGTGACTGACCTTGATGCCCTTCTCATAGGTGCGGGTATCGAGCGCACATTCGACCTTCAGTCCAGCCTTTGTCGTCGTGGCGCCAATCAGCTCGACGATTGCGAGACGATCCGTTAGCGGACGGCCACGCCAGTTCTGCGTGATGTAGCAAAACATGCGGTGCTCGATCTTATTCCATTTGGACGTGCCCGGCGGATAGTGGTGGACGTGGAGCACGAGCCCAGTCTCGTCGGCAAACTTCTGCAACTCGACCTTCCAGAGTTGCACGCGCGCGCCGTTCGAGCCGCCGCAGTCCGCCGTGATCGTCAGCTCTTGCGCCTTTGGATAGCGCTGACGTCCCATCCGTCCGAGCCAGCTGCGGATCGCCTCGACGGCGAACTCGGCCGTGTCGCTGGTGATCCCGACACTGACGAATCCGGCATTGGCCGCCACGTCATAGACGCCGTAAGGCACCGCTTTGCCGAGCTCCTTGTCGACGAAATCGTGCACGTTCACACGCTGCGGGTTGCCCTTGGGCCGATAGTCGGAACCACCATTCTTGAAGTTGCCGACCAGCTCTTTCTTCTTCGTATCGACCGAGATGACCGGTTGTCCGGCTGCCTGCGCCGCAACGACCTTCATGTTGATGTGCTCGAACTGTGCGTTGCGGTCGGGATGCCTTGCGCCTTCATCCGCCTTGCGATTGTGCTGGCGCGAGAAGCCGAGCTTCACCAGCTCCTTGCGCACGGTATCGGCGCTGATCGGGTGCCCCATCGCCGTCAACGTCTCGGCCAGCTTGTCCATGCTCTTCGACACCCAGATCAGAGGCCGTATAGGATCGCCGAGGGTTGCAGGCTCGACAAGGCGCTTGAGCTCGGGCACAAGCTCTGGATCCGTTTCGGCAACGGCCCGGCGTCCGCCACCGCAGCGACGAACCTGCCCCTTCGCCAACGGCTTCGCATCGAGATCGTCCTCGCCGCGATTGATCGTCGAGCGGGCGAGCCCGGTGATCCGCGCGACAACCGCAAGACCGCCCCAGCCGGCGGTCCGCACCTCGGCCGCTGCGAACAGGCGCCGCCCCCGCTCGTCGAGCCGGATGCCGACCGTGTCCCAGCGATATTGAATGGCGTCCTCGTCGATCATGCAACCGACATACCCTTGTTCGCCCAGATCCGGAATCCCAGCAGGCTGAGTCACACCGTCGCACGTACACGGATCGCGATTCAGTTATTGTTCGAGATGTCCTAAGCAGAGTTGCCGATGGCCAATCGGCTGTTCAAACAAACCGAGTCACCGCCGAGGTCGCTCATGAAGGCCATTCGCATTCATGGAACATTCTCATTCCAGCCTCAAGCGGCTTCGCCGGCAAAACCTCCCCGCAGATACCATTGAACTTGCCCGATATCTCATCGGTAAGACGCTAGTCCATGATTTACCGACAGGCAGGTTGAGTGGTCGCATCGTCGAAACTGAGGGTTATCCGCCTGGCGATGCCGCCGGCCGCGCGTTTCGAGGTAGGACGCGGGGCAATCAGTCCCTATTTCTCGGTCGTGGCTATTGCCACGTCTACTTTACCTACGGCTCATCGTTCATGGTGAACGTTACCAGTGAGGGACCGAATACCGGAGCCGGCGTGCTTCTGCGTGCCTTGGAACCTCTCGAAGGGATCGAGGCGATGAAGCGCTTTCGCAATACGACCCGCATTCGAGACATCGCCCGCGGTCCCGGGCGCCTAGCGAAAGCCATGAATATCGATATGCGTTACGACGGCATCAATCTGTGTGCCGCTGGATCTCTCTGGCTCGGAACGGCAGTACGGTCGATCGGAGCCATCGGCAGCAGTCGACGCATCGGCTTGACGCGCGAAGTCAATCGCAAACGTCGGTTTTTCGAGTTGGGCAGCACATATGTCAGCGGACCGAGATCTCTCCAACTTATCAAAGAGGTGACCAGATAGGGACACCACCCCAAACGTGGATTTGCGCGAAAGATAGGTTCGAGAGTTGCGTCACGGAGAGAAACAAGCGTGATGTCGGAGATGAGGCGCAAGCTACCGCCATGCCCAGAGCACGACTGTTGGCGTGCCGGAGCAACTCTGCTTAGCCACAACTCTCGACCGCAGGCATCCTCATGATTGCAGCGTCTTCCGCCGAAGGAATTGCGTTGACTTGCAGCTTCGTCTCTTTTATCAATACCTCCAGTCTCGACTAATGATACATGCATGACGAAGCGCGGACCAGCAACGGACATCGGTTTGCTCCCCGGCCCCTCCGAGGGGCAGCCCGCATCGGCTCGGTCCCGCAATGTCGCGGCCTCGCTCGATCCGCGCACGGCCACCGACCGCAGCCTCGCCATCATCGACATCGTTCTGAGCTCCGACGCGTCGCTCCAGGCGAAGATGATCGGTGCCGAGCTCGATCTTCCGAAAGCCACCGTGCACCGGCTCATCGCCTCGTTGGAGGCGAAGGGGCTGATCGCCAAAGACCCGGCGAGCGGCGGCTATGCCGCAGGGCCGAGCCTGTGCGACATGGCCTTCAAGATCCTGCGCAAATCAGCGGCAGCAGGACCGCGCCACGCCGTTCTTGCGGATCTGGCGGCGAAGATCGGCGAGACCTGCAATCTCGGCATCCTCGACGGCAGCGAGGCGCGCTATATCGACCGCGTCGAAGCGTCTTATTCGCCGCTCAAGCTGGATTTCCGCCCCGGCTCGCGCGTACCGCTCTATTGCTCGGCCATGGGCAAGGTATTCCTCTCGCAAATGCCCGAGGCTGCTCTTTCGCGCTACCTCTCCGCCGCCGGGCGAGCGTCTTTCACCGGCGCAACGCTCGTCGAGGAGGAGGCGCTCCGCGATGCCATCAATGCCGTGCGGCAGCAGGGCTACGCGGTCGATGACGAGGAATATATCGCCGGCGTCAACTGCCTCAGCGTTACCGTGCCCGCCGAGCGCGCCAGGCATCTGATCGCCATCGCCGTCCAGGCGCCGAAATCCCGGAAAACCCTCACCGATCTCATGGCCTTCCTGCCCTCGCTCAAAAGCGCGGCGGAGAGGATGGCGGAGATTTTCGACAACGAGACCGCGGGCCAAAGCTGAGCGCGGCCCGGCGCAACGCCCCAAGGAGACTGACCATGACCGCAGTTGATCGTCCCGGTTCCGGTGGAAAGCCGCTCCTCGAAACCCAGCTCAAGCCCACGACCATGTCGGCGTCGGAGGCGTTCGTCGAGACCCTCGCCGCGCATGGCGTCACCCATGTCTTCGGGATCGTCGGCTCGGCCTATATGGACGCGCTCGACCTGTTTCCGACCGCCGGCATCCGCTTCATCTCGGTGGCGCATGAGCAGGGCGGCGGCCATATGGCCGACGGCTTTGCCAGGGCCTCGGGCCGCCATGGCGTCTGCATCGCCCAGAACGGGCCGGGCATCACCAATTTCGTGACCTCCATCGCCGCGGCCTATTGGGCGCACTCGCCGGTCGTCTGCCTGACCCCGGAAACCGGCTCCAACACGCAAGGGTTAGGGGGCTTCCAGGAAGCCGAGCAGCTCCCCTTCTTCGAGAAGATCACCAAATATCAGGTGCATTGCGGCAATCAGCAGCGCATCCCCGAACTGCTCAGCCGCTGCTTCGACTACGCCATGATCGAGCGCGGCCCGACGCAGTTCAACATTCCGCGCGACCTGTTCTACGGCAATTTCGAGACCACCATCCCGCAGCCGATCACCATCGAGCGCGGCCCCGGCGGCTCGGAGGCGCTGGCGCGGGCGGCCGAGCTGATCGCGGCGGCCGAGTTTCCGGTCATCCTGTCCGGCGGCGGCGTCATCATGTCAGGCGGCGTCGATGAGGTGAAGGCGCTTGCCGAATATTTGCAGGCGCCTGTCGTCAGCACCTATCTGCACAATGACAGCTTCCCCAGGAGCCACCCGCTCTGGGTCGGCCCGATCGGCTATCAGGGCTCGAAGGCGGCGATGAAGCTGCTCGCGCAGGCCGACGTGGTGATCGCGCTCGGCACGCGGCTTGGTCCGTTCGGCACGCTGCCGCAGCACGGCATCGACTATTGGCCGAAGACCGCCAAACTGATCCAGGTCGACCAGAACCCGCGCACCATCGGCCTCGTCAAGAAGGCCGACGTCGGCGTTTGCGGCGATGCGCGTCAGGCGACAACGGCGATCCGCGAGCTGCTCCAGTCGAGCAACCGCAGCATCCGCGCGCATGAGACGCGGGATAAGCGGACGGCGGAAATCAAGTCGCAGAAAGATGCCTGGGAAAGCGAGCTGAACGAATGGGGCCAGGGCGGTGGCTCGCCGATCGCGCCGCGCCGGGCGCTGCGCGAGCTTGAGAAGGCGATGCCCGCGGACGCCATGGTGACGACCGATATCGGCAATATCTGCTCGGTCTCGAACTCCTATCTGCGCTTCGAGAAGCCGAACAGCTTCTTCGCCGCCATGAGCTTCGGCAATTGCGGCTACGCCTTCCCGACGGCGATCGGCGCGAAGGTCGCGCGGCCAGATCGTCCGGCCGTGGCCTATGTGGGCGACGGCGCCTGGGGCATGAGCTTTGGCGAGACGCTCACCTGCGTGCGCGAAAACATTCCGGTCGTCGCTGTCGTCTTCAATAATGGCCAGTGGGGCGCGGAGAAGAAGAACCAGGTCGACTTCTATGCCGACCGCTTCGTCGGCACCAATCTGGAGAATCCGAGCTTCGCTGCTATCGCCAAATCGATGGGCGCGGAGGGCATCAAGGTCGACCATCCGGACATGATCGGCGATGCGCTGAAGACGGCCACCGCCTCGGGCAAGCCGACGATCCTGGAGCTGATGGTGACCCAGGAGCTCGGCGATCCCTTCCGCCGCGATGCGCTGAAGAAGCCGGTGCGGCTGCTGGACAAGTATAAGGCGCTGTCGGTGGCTTAAGACGCAGTGCTGGCCTGTTCACACCGCGTGCGGCGGATTGCGTCGTCCCGGAAACGCCGCAGGCGTTGTCCGGGATCCACTCGCAGATGCAACGTACGCAGTGCTAGGCGGTAAAGCGAGTGGGCCCCGGATCAAGTCCGGGGCGACGAGACGGAGTTGCACGGTGATGTTCGGTCAGGCGCAAAGAGACCGGCGAATTCGTGCGTTTGTCAATTCCCCGTGAGCTGCCGCGAGACACGCCGTGCCGCAATTTCTTCTCGTCCTCAATGCCGGCTCGTCGAGCGTCAAATTCTCCGTCTTCGAGACGGACGGCACACTGGCCCTGCGCTGGCGCGGGCAGATCGAGGGGTTCGGCGCCTCCCCAGTCTTCGAGGTCTTAGAGAACGGCATGCCCATCCTCTCTCGGCCGTTCGAGGCCGGCAGCGCTGAAAGTCCTCACAAGGCCGCCTTCGCCGCACTGTTCGACTGGCTGTTCGGCGTCATCGACCGCAATGCGCTGATCGCGGCAGGACACCGGGTCGTGCATGGCGGCAGCGTGTTCACCGAGCCCGTCGCGATCGACGCTGAGACGCTCGAGCGGATCGATTCCTTTTCAGCTCTGGCGCCACTTCACCAGCCGCACAATGTCGCCGGGATCAGGGCCGTAGAGGATCTCATGCCGGGGCTCATGCAGGTCGCCTGTTTCGATACGGCCTTCCACCGGACCATCCCCGCCGAGGCCTATACGCTCGCTTTGCCCAAGGCGCTGCGTAATGCCGGCCTCAGGCGCTATGGCTTTCACGGGCTTTCCTTCGAGAACATCGCGGCGAGTCTCCCCGAGCATCTGCAGCCGGAGCAGACAAAGGTCATCGCCGCGCATCTCGGCAATGGCGCCAGCCTCTGCGCCATCGAGAGCGGGCGCAGCGTCGAGACCACAATGGGCTTCACCGCGCTGGACGGACTGATCATGGGCACGCGTCCCGGCCTGCTCGATCCCGGCGTCGTTTTGCATCTCCTCCAGACCTACAATCTCAGCGCCCGCGAGCTCGAAACGCTGCTCTACAAGCGCTGCGGCCTGCTCGGCCTCTCGGGCGAAACCAATGACATGCGCGCGCTGCTCGAAAGCGATGCGCCGGTGGCCAAGCTCGCCGTCGACTGCTTCGTCTACCGCGCGGTGCGCGAAATCGGGGCGCTGGCGGCGGCGCTCGGCGGCGTCGACGCACTGGTGTTCACCGCCGGTATCGGCGAACGGTCGGCGGAGATCCGGGGGCGCATCTGCGCCCGGCTCGGCTGGCTGGGCCTGTCGCTCGACGAGACCGCCAACGCCGCGCACGCGTCCAGGATCAGTGCGCCGGACAGCCGCGTGGCCGCGCTTATCATTCCCGCCGATGAAGAGCGCATCATCGCTCAGCACACGCTCAAATTTGCCTCCTGACCGGACCGGAAGGCGACCGTACGTCAAGCCTCAGCCGCGAGCATCGCCACCAGCTCAAGCTGAGCCGTGGTCTGATAGCGGTCGCGGTGGCGCAGCAAGGCGAATTCGCGCTGCGGCAGGTCGATAGGGATCAGCTTGAGTGCGCCCGCCGCAATATCGCGGGCGACGACATGCTCAGAAATGATCGTCGCCCCTGCGCCGGCCTCCACGGCTTTGCGAACCGCTTCATTGCTCGGCAGCGTCAGAAACACGCGCAATTCGTCGAACGCGATGCCTTCGCGCCGCGCCAGATCCTCCAGGAGGTCCCGCGTGCCGGAGCCTTCCTCTCGGATGACCCAGTTTATCGCCCGAAGATCAAACGTACCGGATGCAAGCATCGGCAGGGCGGGATGTGTGCAGGATACGACGAGCACCGGCCTGTCGTAGTCGACACGTTGGCGCGACAGGGCTGGATGATGCGTCTGCCCTTCAACGAAGCCGAGATCGGCCGCGCCATCGGTAACGGCCTGCTCGACCTGCCTGGTATTACCGAGGGTCACATCGAGGCGGACATGCGGATAGGCGTCGTGGAAGGCCGTCAGCCGCCGCGGCAGCCAATAGCTGGCAATCGTCTGACTGGCGGCGATCGATAAGGCGCCGCGCGTCGTGGTCGACAGGTCCTCCAGCGCTGACCGCGCCGCGGACGCCCGATCGAGCACGGCACGCGCCTCGGGCAGAAAGCGGCGCCCGATGTCCGTCAGCTCGATGCCGCGGCCGACGCGGTTGAACAGCTTGGTGCCATAACGGTCCTCAAGCGCGTGGATGGAGGCTGAGACGGCCGACTGTGTCATTCCGACACTCTCAGCGGCCCTCGTCATGTGACCGCGCTCGGCCACCGCGACAAAGATACGAAGCTGTTCCAAGGTCATCGTAAATCATCATATTTTTCGATTATTAACACAAGACTAATTTGTTGGATCGATGGATGATTCGGTGGCATTGTTAGCAAGCTATATAAATCGCCTCAGAGGGATTGGACCGCAACACATGGCGTTCGTTAGTCCGCAATTGGAGCGTACCAAGCCACGTTCGGCCAACCGCCGCAAGCTTGACACCTCCCCTTATGTGTCGGACGAGGTGCGCCAGACAACCTGTTATATGTGCGCCTGCCGCTGCGGGATTAATGTCCACTTGCGCGACGGCAAGGTGCGCTACATCGAGGGCAATCGCGATCATCCGGTGAACCGCGGCGTGCTTTGCGCCAAGGGCTCGGCCGGGATCATGCAGCATTACTCGCCCGCACGGCTGCGCGCGCCCCTCCTGCGCACCGGCCCGCGCGGCTCGGGCGTGTTCAGGGAAATCAGCTGGGACGAAGCGCTGGAGCTTGCCGTGTCCTGGCTGAAGCCGGTTCGCAAGACCAACCCGGCCAAGCTCGCCTTTTTCACCGGCCGCGATCAGAGCCAGTCGCTCACCTCCTGGTGGGCGCAGCAATATGGCACGCCGAATTACGCCGCGCATGGCGGCTTCTGCTCGGTGAACATGGCCGCGGCGGGCATCTACACGCTCGGCGGCGCGTTTTGGGAATTCGGCAGCCCGGATTGGGAGCGCACGAAATATTTCATGATTTTCGGCGTTGCCGAGGACCACGATTCCAACCCGATCAAGATCGGCCTGTCGACGCTCAAGCGGCGCAACGTCAAGACCGTTGCCGTAAACCCCGTTCGCACCGGCTATAACGCCGTGGCCGATGAATGGGTCGGCATCACGCCGGGGACGGACGGCCTGTTCATCCTGGCGCTCGCCCATGAGCTGATGCGAACCGGCCATGTCGATCTCGATTTCCTCCTACGCTATACAAATGCACCCTGGCTGGTGATCTGCGACGAAGGCTCGGAGAGCGAGGGGCTGATCGCACGCGACGCGGACGGCAAGGCGCTCATCTGGGACCGTGCTCTCGGCACGCTTCGCCCATTCGACGCCCCTGACGTCAAGCCCGCCCTAAAGGGCGAGGTCACGCTGCCTGACGGACGCACGGCCCGGCCGGTTTTCGAGCTCCTGGCCAGGCATCTGCTGGACGACGCGCACAGCCCGGAAAATGTCGCGGAGCGCTGCGGCATCCCGGCAGCAACGATCAAGAACTCGCTGCCGAACTGGCGCAGAAAGCCTTCGATGAGGCGATCACCATCGAGCAGCCCTGGACCGATATGCGGGGCGTTCGCCATGAGCGCTTCATTGGACGTCCGGTCAGCTTCCATGCCATGCGCGGCATCTCGGCTCATTCCAACGGCTTCCAGACCTGCCGCACGCTGCATGTGCTTCAGCTTCTGCTCGGCAGCGTCGACTGCCCCGGCGGCTTCCGCTTCAAGCCGCCCTATCCGAAGGGCTATGAGGCTCATCCCAAGCCGCATTCGGGCGGACAGCCCAACAGGCCCCTGAACGGGCCGCATCTCGGCTTTCCGCGCGGGCCGGAAGATCTGGCGCTTGATGCGAACGGCAACCCCGTCCGCATCGACAAAGCCTTCTCATGGGATGCACCGCTCTCCGTGCATGGGCTTATGCACATGGTCATCTCGAATGCCCATGCGCGTGACCCTTACGGCATCGACGTGCTGTTCATGTATATGGCGAATATGGCCTGGAACTCGTCGATGAATACGGCGGCCACCATGGAAATGCTCGCCGCGCGGGATGATAGCGGCGAGTACATCATCCCGAAGATCATTTATTCCGACGCCTATTCCTCGGAGATGGTCGCCTATGCCGATCTCGTCCTGCCGGATACGACCTATCTGGAGCGGCATGACTGCATTTCGCTGCTCGACCGGCCGATTTCCGAGCCGGATGCCGCCGCCGACGCGATCCGCTGGCCGGTCGTCGAGCCGGACCGAGATGTGCGCGGCTTCCAGTCCGTGCTGATCGATCTCGGCGCGCGGCTGGGGCTTCCCGGCTTCGTCGATGAGACCGGCAAGGCGAAATATAAGGACTACGCCGACTACATCGTAAAACATGAGCGCCGGTCCGGCGTCGGTCCGCTCTCCGGCTGGCGCGGCAATGGCGAAGAAACCGGGCGCGGCGCCGCAAATCCGGCGCAGCTCGACCGCTATATCGATCATGGCGGCTTTCACACCGTGCATATCCCCGAGAGTGCACGATATTTCAAGGCGTTCAACGCCGACTATCAGAGCTGGGCCGTCGGCATGGGCTTTTTCGATGCGCCCTCGCCCTATCTCTATCAGCTCTATGTCGAGCCGCTGGCCAAGTTCCGGCTAGCCGCCAAGGGCTTCGGCGACCGCCAGCCGCCGGAGCATCTGCGCGAGTGCATTGCCGCGAGCTTCGATCCGCTGCCGATCTGGTATCCGCCTTTCGAGGGCGAACGCGTCGAAGGCTTTCCGCTCCACGCCATCACCCAGCGCCCGGCGGCGATGTATCACGCCTGGGGCTCACAGAACGCCTGGCTGCGGCAGATCCATGGCCGTAATCCGCTCTATGTTCCGGGGCCGGTCTGTGATGAGCACGGGCTCAAGGACGGCGATTGGGTCTGGCTGACCTCGCATCACAGCCGGATCAAGGTGCCGATTGTTCGGATGGATGCCGTCAACGACCGCACGGTGTGGACCTGGAACGCTATCGGCAAGCGCAAGGGCGCCTGGGCGCTTGCCCCGGATGCGCCCGAGGCAACCAAAGGCTTCCTGCTCAATCATCTGATCAGCGAGCTTTTGCCGGAGCAGCCGGGCGGCATGCGCTGGTCGAATTCCGATCCGATCACCGGCCAGGCCGCCTGGTACGATCTGCGGGTGCGGATCGAGAAGGCTGAGCCGGGCACCGAGAGCGAACCGGCCTTCCCGCCGCAGCATTCGCCGGTCGGCATGGGTCCGAGCGCCGTGCGATATGGCGAGGAGTGGACATGACGCTCCTGCCGCAGACCACGCAGAAGAAGCTCGGCCTCGTTATTGACCTCGACACCTGCGTCGGCTGTCACGCCTGCGTGGTAAGTTGCAAGGAATGGAACACGAGCGGCTATGGCGCGCCGCTGTCCGATCAGGATGCTTATGGCGCCAGCCCTTCCGGCGCCTGGCTGAACCGCGTGCACAGTTTCGAGATCACGCGCCAGGATGGAAAGGGGAACGCCAAAGCGCAGCTTGTCCATTTCCCGAAGTCCTGTCTGCACTGCGACAACGCGCCTTGCGTCACCGTCTGCCCGACCGGCGCGAGCTACAAGCGTGCCGAGGACGGCATCGTGCTGGTCGATGAGAGCATGTGCATCGGCTGCGGGCTGTGCGCCTGGGCCTGTCCTTACGGCGCGCGCGAGATGGACATGGCGGCGGGCGTGATGAAAAAATGCACGCTGTGCGTCGACCGCATCTATAACCACAACATCCCCGAGCAGGACCGTGTCCCGGCCTGCGTGCGCGCCTGCCCGGCGAATGCCCGGCATTTCGGCGATCTGGCTGACCCGGACTCCGCCGTCAGCCGGCTGGTGGCCGATCGCGGCGGCGTCGATCTGATGCCGGAGCAGGGCACCAAGCCTGCCAATAAATATCTGCCGCCGCGGCCGAAGGCGGACATCGACGTTTCCGATGATTTCCGCCTCACCAAGCTTGCCGAGTCGGAGGCGACCGGTTTCCTCGGCTGGCTCGATCGGGCGCTGGAGACTCTCCCGGACAGATGGACGCCGGCTTTCCGCTCGGAGATGCGTCCGGACAAAGCAGAAAGGATGGGCTGAGCCATGCATCCCGCTTCGTCCATCATCGCCTTCACCACGCTGTCCGGCGCCGGCTTCGGGCTAATGACGTGGCTCGGCCTCGGCTTTGGACCGGCGGATCCGCTTTTCGGCCTGATCGCCTGCGGGCTGGCGCTACTTCTTGCGAGCGCGGGGCTCGTCTCCTCGCTCTGGCATCTCGGCAATCCGCAGCGCGCCTGGCGGGCGCTGTCGCAGTGGCGCTCCTCCTGGCTGTCGCGGGAGGGCGTTCTTGCGGTCGCAACGCTCGCGGTTTTTGGCTTTTATGCACTACTGTGGCTTTTCGGCATCGGACGTGTCCTGCCGCTTGGCATACTGTGCGCACTATTGGCTCTGGCGACCGTCTATGCGACTTCCATGATCTACGCCAGCATCAAAGCCGTGCCGCGGTGGTCGAAATCCCCGACTTCCGCGCTGTTTCTGATATATGCGGGGGCAGGAGGCGCGCTTGCTCTTGCTACGGCAGAACTGCCGTTCACGGAGCTTTCATCTACGCTACTTGTCGAAAGCGCCGCACTTATTCTTGCCGCTGGCGGAGTTGCACTCTGGTGGACTTCGCGCGCCAGGGGAACTTTGCTTGCCACCGATGGTTCATCAACAGAGACGGCGATTGGCTTACCCAATCTTGGCAGGGCGCGTCTTTTCGAGCCGCCCCACACTTCGCCTAACTACCTGATGAGGGAAATGGTTTTCCGCGTCGGCCGCAAGCACGCGGAAAAAATTCGCCAGCTGGCCTTTAATGGCGCATTCATGTTCCCGCTCCTATGCCTGGGAGTAGCAACGATTGCGCCATCTCTATCGCCGACCCTCTTGCTGGCTCTGCCGGTTCATCTTTTGGGAGTTGCAGCATCGCGCTGGCTCTTTTTTGCTGAGGCTGAACATGTCGTATCACTCTACTACGGATATAGGTGACGAAGATCTTCAAGATTCCAGAGATCATCTGATGAAAAAGCTGGCATCTCTGCTGAAGGACAACGCAATCTTAAGATTTTTTTCGCGCTACGGGAAGGACCAGTACAGGCCCGAAAAGCACTATATGCGCGGCCCCGGGCCGAAGGCAAAAGCCAAGAACGGCATGACCGCGAGGGCCGACGAATCGACATCGGAGATCGCCAGGCAAATCCGCCAGTAGCGCTCGACTTCGCCTAATTCCGCCTCCGATGGGTTTCGCGTGGCCGCTGCGACATTGCGGCCTCCGGCTCGGCAAAGGCAAGAGCTTGCGGCCTGTCGCGAGTTGCCTCCAAGGCGTCCCTCCGACCCGAAGCCTTGATGCCTCGGCCTCGTGCCGATCCGCGAATGAGGCCCGCGAGCCGCGCAATGCCTGGCTCGATCCGCTCGACAGGAATTGACGAGACACCCAGGCGGAAGAAGTTCGCCTGGCGGCAGCATTCGCGCCAGCCCGCAATGGGGAAGGCGTCGGGGTCGAACTGGCCATAAAGAAAGGGAAAAGGGTAATCGAGCCAGTCATGCGGCTTGACGATATTGCGCTGGCGCGAGGGACGCAGGAGGCAGCGGTCGAGGCGGCCCATGCCTTCTAACTGTGGCGGATCGGCGACGGCAACCTCAGCACGGCGTTCGCCGCCATCGGCGGGCACGAAATAGCCCCGGCGCTCCCGCGACTCCAATAATCCTTCATCTACAAGCCGCTGATAGGCCAAAACGACGGTATTGCGGGCGACGCCGAGCCGTTCCGCCAGCTCCCGCGTCGAAGGAACGGGAGTGCCCGGCGCGAAATGCCGCTCGGCGATGGCCGAAACCAAGAATTCGCGGATCTGCGCCTGAAGCGACCGGCGGCCACCGGGCGAGATGACGAACAGGCGATCCCACATCACATCGTCCGAGCGAAGACTCATTACCCACCTCACAAGGCCGCAATCCGCGGGAAACAGATGCAAATGATGTGCCTTATGCGCAGCGATTCAAAGATTTATTGAGGGTTTCAAGCCGGAGACTTCCCGGCTTCAGCCGAGGCGGCCATGCAAAGCTCCCGTGGACCAATCGTAACTCACCGGTTGGCTCTATAGCGGCCGTGCCGATATAGTTAGCTTTGTGTCAGATGGTGCGATCCGCTTTATGCATTGGAAAGCAAGCGATTAGGCCCGCGTTGAAGGCCGAACAGCAATAATGCGCCAGCGCTCACGCCGGACTGACCAAGAGCGGAGGAGAAAAATGAAACTGCTTAAGCGTCTAACACTCTGCACGGCCGCCGCTTTGGCCGTCTCGGCCGTGACCACGGCCAATGCCCAGGACAAGGAAGTGACGTTCGCCCATCAGGACATGGTGGTGCCGTTCCGCGTGCTGATCGACAATGGCGAGCTGGAGAAATTGACCGGCTATAAGATCAGCTGGAAGAAATTCACCGGCGGCGGCGACGTCATCCGCGCCATGGCCTCCGGTGACATCCAGATCGGAGAGGTCGGGTCGAGCCCGGCGGCGGCGGCGGCCTCGCAGGGTATGGATGTCCAGGTATTCTGGGTCCTCGACGATATCGCCAATGCCGAACAGCTCGTCGTCCGCAACGGCTCGAATATCAAAAACGTCGCCGACCTGAAGGGCAAGAAGATCGGCGTGCCCTTTGTCTCGACCTCGCATTATCAGCTCCTTTTTGCCTTGCAGCAGGCCGGCATCGAGCCGAAGCAGGCGACCGTGCTGAACATGCGGCCACCCGAGATCGTCGCTGCCTGGGAGCGGGGCGATATCGATGCCACCTTCGTGTGGAATCCGGCGCTGAGCAAGGTCAAGGAGAATGGCAAGGTCATCGCCTCAGCAGGCGAGCTGGCCAAAAAAGGCCGTCCGACCTTCGACGCGATCATGGTCAAGCGCGACTGGGCTGCCAAGCACAAGGACTTCATGGTCGCTCTCGTCAAGGCAATCGCCAAGGAAGACGCCAAATATCAGGCCGAGAAGGCCAAGTGGACGGTCAACTCGCCGCAGGCCAAGGCCATCGCGAAGGTCTCCGGCGCCGATGTCAAGGACGTGCCGGATGCGCTCGCTGCATATGCGTTCCCGACGCTTGAAGAGGAGGCTTCCAATAGCTGGCTCGGCGGCGGTAAGGACTCCGGTGTTGCCAAGGCGCTCACGGACACCTCGGCATTCCTGAAGCAACAGGGACGCGTTGCAGAAACGGCGCCGGACTACAGCAAGTTCGTCACCGACATCTACGTCAAGGCGGCGCTCGGCAAATAGAGGCTCTCACGATCGCGGGCTCCGTCCGCAGCGGGGTCCGCGATCCGGAACAATGCCATTCATGGCCGTTCTCGACATCAAAGACGTGACAGTCCGATATGGCAGCCGCGACGGCGTCATAGAGGCGCTCTCGCATGTCAGCCTGGCGATCGGCGACGGCGAGTTCATCGTGGCGCTCGGCGCGTCGGGTTGCGGGAAGACGACGCTGCTGTCCTGCATTGCCGGCTTTCTGGCGCCGACCGAGGGCAGCATTGGTCTGAACGGGAAAACGGTCGAAGGCCCGGGCGCCGACCGGGGTGTGGTGTTCCAGAAGCACGCCCTCCTGCCCTGGCTCAATGTCATCGACAATGTCGCCTTCGGACTCAAGATGCGCGGCGTCCCGAAACAGAAGCGCTACGCCATTGCCAGCGAAAAGCTCGCCCTCGTGGACCTCGCCGGTTTCGAGCGCAATATGGTCTACGAGCTGTCGGGCGGCATGCAGCAGCGCGTCGGCATCGCCCGCGCCCTTGCCAGCGATCCGAGCGTGCTCCTCATGGATGAGCCGCTCGGCGCGCTCGATGCTCTGACGCGGGAGTCGATGCAAGAAAACATTCTCGATGTCTGGCACCGCACCGGCAAGATGGTGTTCTTTATCACTCATAGCGTCGAGGAAGCGGTGTTCCTGGCGACGAGGCTGGTCATCATGACGCCGCGCCCCGGCAAGATCGAGCGCGTCTACGAGCTGCCCTTCGCGCGGCAATATGTCGAGACGCGCAACGCCCGGCTGGTCAAATCCGAGCCCGAATTCATCAGTATGCGCGAGGAGGTCCTCGCATTCATCCAGAAGCGCGAGCCTCCGGCTGTGGCCGGAGCGGGAGGCTGATGATGGAGAAGCAGAAAAAAGTCAGCCGCTACCGGCAGATGGGTGAAGGATCGAGCCTCACCTACACCATTGTGACCATCATCGTGCTCTTGGGGCTTTGGTGGGTGGCCACGCATCTCGGCTGGATCAAGCCGCTGTTCTTGCCGAAACCCGAGACCATCCTCATCGCGTTTCGGCAGGCCTGGGAAGGGGATTTCGACAACAACACCCTGCTCGGCCACTTCGGCTGGAGCATGATGCGCGTTTTCGGCGCCTTTGCGCTCGCCATCCTGATCGGGGTCCCCGTCGGCATCTCCATGGGTGTCAGCCGGATCGCGCGCGGCATTTTCGATGCACCGATCGAATTCTACCGCCCGCTACCACCCCTCGCCTATCTGCCGCTGATGATCATCTGGTTCGGCATCGGCGAGCTGTCGAAGATTCTCCTGATCTTCCTCGCCTGCTTCGCACCAGTCGCCCTCTCCGCCCGCGCCGGCGTCCGCTCGGCGAGCCAGGAGCAGATTCAGGCGGCTCTGTCGATGGGCGCGACGCGCGGTCAGGTGGTCCGGCATGTGATCCTGCCATGCGCACTGCCTGAGATTCTGGTGGGCTTGCGCATCGGCATGGGTGTCGGTTGGACCACACTTGTCGCCGCGGAGATGGTCGCCGCGAGCTCCGGCCTCGGCCAGATGGTGCTCAATGCCTCCAATTTCCTGCGAACCGACGTCGTCATTCTCGGCATCATCATCATCGGTATTGTCGCCTATGGCTTCGAAATGATCATGCGCCGGTTGGAAGCCTGGCTCGTCCCCTGGAAAGGCAAGGTCTAGTGTGATGATCCAGAAGTTCGTCAGCTTATGCAGCAATCCCAGAACGAACTTCTGGATCTGAATCACACTAGGAAAATCAAGGTTCTAGTGTCCCTTGAGATTCCGAAGTTCGCTATAGAACGTGCTGCAAAACGTAAGCGAACTTCGGAATCGGGACACTAGCCCCAGGCCGCCCCTCGTATTTCGCGTTTCAGCACCAGGAGTGTTGAATGAACCTTGCCTATGACCGCGGGCCTTCGGGCCGCGCTGCGCGTTACGATCCGCGCCATGATCCGCTGGTTACGCCGCAGCCGGGACAAGGCCAGGATTACGCGCCGACCTATTGGGTGGCGACGGCCGGGCCGAAGCCTGCCGATGACGGATCGGCAGCCGCAGCGCCATCACTAAGCAGGTTTGTCCGGCCTGGCCAACAGATGCCGGTTGTGATTTTGTCTTTCCAATGATTCGCGGGGTAAGACATGGCTGGCAAATCGCCGGTGGCGGCGACGGACGAGCAGAAAACGGCGCTGAAAGCTTTAGCTGGCGGTGCGGATCGCGCCGAGGCGGATCGGGCGCGCGCTATTCTGCTAACGCTTGATGGCTGGACCAGCAGCCGGATCGCGCAGGCATTTGGGGTGCGCGAGGATACGGTTCGGCTTTGGCGCAGCGACTTCATGCGCGGCGGGATCGATGCGCTGAAGGCGAGCGTTGCTTCGGGACCAATGCCGTTGAAGGCGCAGGCCGCGCTGAGAGTCGCCGGACCACTTCTGTCGCAGCCGGTGGCGGACCGAACGAACTGGACGCTTGCCCGTCTTGCCGATGAGATTGCAGCCCGGGAAAACATCTCGATCTCTCGCTCGCAACTCTCCAAAGTGTTGCGCAAAAAAGGGGATTCCGTTTTCGGCGACCACGACACACACTGAAGGGCCGCCAGATCGCGAACGAGATTGATCGTGTCGGTCTGCGGCTCAAGCTGCGCAAAGCCCAGGCTGAGGCCGGCGATATCGTTCTCCTGTTCGCCGACGAAAGCGAGGCGCTGACGCATCCCTATTTGGCGCGAGCCTGGGCTAAGCGTGGCGCCGATCTCCGCGTGCCGGCCCCTGGACAATCCAAGAAAGTCGCCATGATGGGCGCGCTTGACTGGTTGGGCCGCAGGTTGATCGTCGCCACCTCCCGCAGCAAGCGCAGCACCGACTTCATTGCCTTGCTGCAAACCCTCGATTTTCTCTACGGCCCCAAGCCTGGAATTCCGAGCAAGCCCGTCGTGATCGTGCTCGACAACGGCCCAATCCATACCAGCAAGGCAACGCGGGCGGCACTTGCTGCCCGCGAGCATTGGCTCACCGTCGAATGGCTGCCCAAATATGCGCCCGAACTCAACGACATCGAGGTTGTCTGGCATGATCTCAAAGCCCATCATCTCGCGCACCAGACTTTCACCGATGCTGAAACCCTCGATGCCGCTATCCACCAAGCCGTCGTGGCCTTGAACGCAGAACGAGGTCGCGATCCGTTGGGCAACCAGAGAATCTCTGCTTAGCGCCGACGCGGAAAACCCCAAGCACCTCAAGCTACTGATCGAGGGCCTCCACCGCAAATTCGCGGCCTTGACCGGCATCGACATCGATTATTCCTGGTGGGGATGGGTGGATGTCAGCCACGATATGATGCCGCGCGTGTTCCAGCCGGACGCGGAGCAGCAGATTTTCTATGCGCTCGGTTATGGCGGCAATGGCGTGATGTATTCGGCGCAGGCGGGCAAGCGCATGGCCGAGCAGATCGCCGGCAAAAAGGCGAAGCCCGACCTGCCGATCTTCGCCTCGCCGCTTCCAGGAAACCCGCTCGCCCCGTTCCGGCGGCTCGGCCAGCGGCTGCTCTATAGATATTACTATCTGAAAGACGAAATCCTCTGACGCAGCGGGTCCGTCACCCGGCGTTCGCGGCTGCGGGGGCGAGGTGCCCGATGCGGCGGCGGATATCTTCGTACGCGACGGCGCGTACTGCACCGCGCCTTTCGAACTGCGCCGGCCAGCCGATCCCGGCTTTCTTGAAGCAGTTATTGAGCAGGAACAGCGGCCGCCCCTGATCGAGCGCGGCCTTCGACTGAATGTGGGTGCCGTTCAACTCGCCGATCTCGACAATCACCGAGGCGTCGGTCAGCGCAGACATGGTGACGTTCCGTTCGGGGAAGAACTTGCGATTAAAGCGCCAGTCCTTGGCCTCGTAGAGCAGCACCGGCACTTGCGAGACGACCAGAAAACGCTCGGCGATCTCCTCTTGAAGCCGCTCATTCTCGCGCGGATAGACCTTGTGGATCGGTGTTCCGAGCACGGCAATGGTGCGCCCGCCCATCTCCAGCGCTGTCGTGTGCGCCACCCGGTCCGTGCCGGCCGCCAGACCCGAGACGATGGTGAAGCCGTCCTCGACCAGATGCCGGACCAGCCGACGCGCCCGCGCGGCCCCGTGCTCCGAAAGCCGGCGGGCGCCGACCACCGCGACAGACGGCGTGTTTACGAGGCTCCAGTCGCCGCGAAAATAGAAGGCCCGCAGCGGGTAGCGCGCGTCGCAGAGCCTGGCCGGGTAATCCGAGGTGCCGAAAAGCCGGATGCCGACATCCTTTAGCCCGGCCTTCGCAAAGCGCGCCTTGACTTCGCCCAGGGCAGCGTCGGCATCAGCGCGACCGACCAGATCTGAGGGACGTCCATTCGGCGCCGCAGCGATGCGTTCCGACACCGTTTTGAAGGTCGCGCCAGGCTGCATCCATAGCGCCTCATAGGCGCCCATCTCTGTGAACAGCTCGAGATCAAAGCCGCCCTGCCTCGTATCGGCAAAGCCGGTCCTGCGCCAGTGATCGAAATACACCTGTTACGCCCCGTCGGATCGACCAGCACTAGAGCGGTGGACTTTCAGTTAGAATCGGAGGCGCCGCTCTACCTGTTGTTTTGGCATCGGATTTGTCCGAAAACCGCTTTGCACTTTTCGGTCCGAGCTCCAGACCTCGCGATCCGAAGCTTAGCCGACGCAACCCGGCCACCCTACCGGCGGGACTACCGATGTGGCGGAAAGAGCATGGGGGCGACGAAATCCGCTTCGCCGCAAGCCTTACGAACCCGCTAGAGCGGCATCTAATTTAGATGGAAACACTTGAGCTTAGAGCCCGCTCTCAATTCTTTGCTGGTCGCGCGATCGGACGGAAAACCGGATTCCACTTTTCCTGATCGCGCTCTAAGAGAAATGCGCTTCGAAGGTCTTGGCGATCTCGGCGAGGTCGGCGTCGGGAACGTCGCCGATGACCATGAAGCCATAGCCGTTCTTGATCCAGTGCACGATGTTGAGCCCGTGCCGCATCTCCGTCTCGGGCGGCTGGGCGGGCTTAACCGCGCGGATGATGCAGAGCGCGACCGGTATGTGCCCATCATAGAGATAGGCGATCTGAGCGATCGGCCTGCCCTTCAGCTGAAGCAGCTGCGTACCCTGGAATTCGAGCGCCGGAGCCGTAATTTTCTCGCGCGTGAGCGGCAGACCCAGCGCCATCTGGGCGCGCTCGAGATTGGCCTCACGCTGCTGCGGATCGGTCGGCATATATTCCAGCGTCTCTATCGAGAAGAGCGCCACATAGCGCGCCGCTGCCTCGCGCCAATTGAGGTTCTGGTCTGAGACGCCAGTCGGCGCGCTGAAATAGCCGCCGGCATAAAGGCCGCCCATAAAGACGAGCGCCAGCAGCACCGCCGCGATCGCCATCTGCCAGACGGGCTTTGCACGGAACGGTTTCATCCGCAGCGGTACAACGGTGCTGTCGACGCCGGCGGGAGCCTCTTTGACCAGATCGGCGAACATCGCCTGAAGCTTCGCCTCCGGCGCGGCATTGAGCAGAAGATCGAACGCCTTGTCGAACGGACGGCCGCCGTGCTGCAGAACGGCCAGCCGCTCGCGCGCCTCAGAGTTCCGCGACAGGGCCTCGGCAACCGACTCGCGCTCAGAGGCGCTCAGCTCGCCGTCGATATAGGCGACCAGCCGTTCGTTGTTCAGATCGATATTGTCCGCCGGACCCATTCCGCCAATCTCCATCCCGCTTTCTTGTTATTCTGCGGGCAGTAAATGATCCCCCTGGCCCTTGAGACCGGCGAGCTTCGCACGCGCAGCGGCAAGACGGCTCATCACCGTCCCGACTGGTACCTCAAGGACTTCGGCGGCCTCGCGATAGGAGAGCCCCTCGCCATAGACGAGAAACACTGCCTCACGCTGACCTTCGGGTAATCGCTCCACCTCCTTTAACACCTGACGCGCCAATAAATTCGTGTCCATCTCGCCGACGCCGTCCGCGACGAGGGCGATTTCGGGATCGACGAAGCCCTGCCCCACACGTACGCGGCGGGCGCGGAGCTCATTTTTCCAGATCGAGCTTAATATGGTGTAGGTCCAGCGCGAGAGCTGCGTGCCGGGCTGAAACTGTTCGAAGCGCTCGAGCGCGCGCAGGCAGGTCGCCTGCACCAGCTCCTGGGCCGTGTCGGAGTCGCCGGACAGGACGAGACCATAGCGCCACAGCCGCGTCAGGAGCGGGGGCAGCCCCTCCTGCACCTCCCTGAGCCTCAGATCTTGGTCACTCTTCCTCATGGCCAGCAAGCCAGCCTCCCCCAAGGGGTCAATTAAGCCGAGCGGCGTCGTTATCGCAAGTCCGAAGGCCGCAATGAGGCTACGGTCTGATCACATCATGGCGAGCGAGCGCTGCAAACGCGGACCGAGACCATAGCTGTAGCGCATTTCCTCTGACGTTGTCGCGCCGCGAGGCTGTGAAAGGGGCTGCCGGTAAGACGATGAGCGTGTATGTATCGCTTAACAGCTTTTCACGAGAACGGATGGCGATGATGAGCGAAGCTTTGGCTGCGGTGCTTACGCATCTCGATGGATCGACGGACGCCGCACTCGAGCGGCTCTTTGCGGTCTTGCGGATTCCGAGCATTTCGACCGATCCGGCCCATAATGACGACTGCAGGAAGGCGGCCGAATGGTTCGCGGCTCAACTCGGCGAAATCGGCTTTACGGCGCGTGTGCATCCGACCAGCGGCAAGCCGATGGTGGTTGCGCATTGGCGTCATCCCTCGGCGGACGCGGCCCACGTCCTGTTTTACGGACACTACGACGTCCAGCCCGCCGATCCGCTCGATCTCTGGCAGACCGCGCCGTTCGAGCCGCGCATCGCCGAAGATCCTGCGAACGGCCAGGTCATCGTCGCGCGGGGCGCGAGCGACGATAAGGGCCAGGTCATGACCTTCATCGAGGCCTGCCGCGCCTGGATGGCAATGTCGGGCACCCTGCCCTGCTCGGTCTCGGTCCTGCTCGAAGGCGAGGAGGAAAGCGGCAGTCCGAGTCTGCCGGCTTTTCTCGACGCCAACGCCGATGAGCTGAAGGCCGACTATGTTCTGGTCTGCGACACCGGACAGATCGCCCCGACGCAGCCCGCCATCACGACCGGCCTGCGCGGGCTCGCTCATATCGAGATCGTCGTCAAATCGGCCAGCCGCGACCTGCATTCGGGCATGTTCGGCGGCCCGGCCATGAACCCGATCCGCGGCCTGACGCGCGTGCTCGGCGCACTCTACGACAAGGAAGGCCGCGTGCAGATCCCCGGCTTCTACGACGGTATCGCCGAGCCTTCGCCGGAGCAGATCACGCAGTGGCGTTCGCTCGGCATCGACGCGGCCAAGGTATTGGCACCGGTCGGGCTTGCGCACAAGGCTGGAGAAGCCGACAGAAGCATTCTGGAACAGCTCTGGTCGCGGCCGACCGCCGAGATCAATGGCATCATTGGCGGCTATACCGGACCGGGCACGAAAACCGTCATCCCGGCCGAAGCCTCCGCCAAGCTCACCTTCCGCCTCGTTCCCGGCCAAGAGCCTCAGAAGATCCTCGAGGCGTTCAAGGGCTTCGTCACAGCCAATCTGCCGCCCGACTGCCGCGCCGAATTCAAGGGAGCCGGCGGCAGCCCAGCGATCGGCATCGATACGAAGCTTCCGGCCATCCGCCGCTCCGCCGAAGCCTTGCGCGAGGAATGGAATGCGGAGCCGATCCTGATGGGTTGCGGCGGCTCCATCCCGATCGTGGAATTGTTCAAGCGCAAGCTCGGCATGGATTCGGTGCTGGTCGGCTATGCGCTCGATGACGACCGCATCCACTCGCCGAACGAGAAATACAATCTGGCGAGCTTCAAGAAGGGCGCGCGCTCCTGGGCGCGGATCCTGGATGGGCTCGGCGAATAGGCCGACGCCGCGCGACTGAGCCGCTTGCCGCTACCGCAGCAGCGCAATCATCGATTGCTGCCAGTCGGACGCCGCTTTTTCGGCCTGCTTGCGCTGGTCCGGCGTCAGCGAGCCGAGGAACCCGTCGAGTGCGAAATCGCTCACGCCCGACTGGCGTGAAAGCAGATGCCATTTCGCGGCGGCGATCGGGTCTTTCTTCGTCCCCGCCCCGGCCATGAAAGCGTGGGCGAGACGGTTCTGGGCCACCGGATTGCCCTTTTCGGCCGCGCTGCGGATCATGCTGAAGCCCAGCTTTTCGTTCTTCGGCACGCCCTTGCCGAGATAGAGCGCGATGCCGTATTCGAGCTGGGCGTTGTTGAGGCCGGCTTCGGCGGCCTTGCCGAGCCAATAGGCCGCCTTTGCATCGTCGTGTCTGACGCCGCGGCCCGATTTGTAGAACGCGGCGAGATCGTACTCGGCCGGTGCGTAGTCCAGCTTCGCCGAGCGCTCCATCAATTCGGCGGCCTTGCTCAGATCCTGCGGGCGAGCTTCGCCGTCGACATAAATCAGCGCAAGATTGTAGAGGGCGATCGGGTGGTTCTTTGCCGCCGCGAGTTCGAAGAACTGCGCAGCCAGCTTCTTGTCCCGCTTGATGCCCCGACCTTCTGCCAACATGGCGCCAATGGCGAATTGCGAGTGCATATCGCCGAGCGCCGCGCCCTTGGCGTACCATTCGGCAGCTTTGACCAAGTCCTGCGGAACGCCGAGCCCCTGCTCGTAAAGCATGCCGAGCATGGTATGCGCGGGCCCATCGCCTTTGGCGGCGGCGGCTTCGGCGAGCTTTTTCGCCTCCATATAGCGCCCGGCGTCGAACGCGGCATAGATCGGGTCGGGGACGAGGGGCTTCATCTCGACCTCGCCGGCCTTCCACGCCTTTCCGGCGGGATTGGTCCGCCCCGCCTGAGCCTGTGTTGCGAAAAGCAAGGCGATCAGTGCAGCTGCGCAGATCGGGACGCGCATCAGCGGCCGCTCCGGTCAGGAGAGGGCGCCGCCGGCAACGCTGTCGAGTATGGAACGGATCCGAGAAAGCCGTCCAGCGGGATCGCCGGGTCCAGCGTCGATGGCCAGAAAATCCGCTCCCGCGCGTACGAGACTTTCGATATGCACTTCCTCATCCTCGCCCCATACCCACGCAACGCACGGCGTCTCGAACAGCTCATCCCACCAGCGGATTATCTCGGCGAGAGGCTCAGCCGCCGCACGACCCGGCCCGCCGATCTCGCCAAAAGCGATATAGTCCGCGCCTTCCTCGGCCATGACCATGGCCTCGTGGCGGGACAGAACGCAAGACACACCGACGGATTTATTGTCGCCTAGAAGCCGCCTCGCCTCGGAGGCCGCCCCGTTTCTGGCTCGCAGATGAACCCCATCCGCGTCAAGCCTCTTGGCAAGCGGGATATCTTCTTCAATCAAAACGGCAAGATTCTGGCCCTGCGCCAATGAGATAAAGGGACCGAGGTCATCTGCCGCAGCCGGAGTGGCGGGGCCGGTGATGAGAAGCGCGGCGGCGCGGGTCTCGCCGATAATCGCGTCAAGCTCCGAGGCGGGCGGAAGCGCATCCGCCTGCAAGCGCAGATAAAGCTCGCAGCGCTTGGCCATCAGCGCGTCCCGGCCACATATCCGCTCGGAAAGCCGCCCTCAGCCGATCAGCTTGCCGATCGCCACCGCCGTATCGCACATGCGGCAGGAGAAACCCCACTCATTGTCGTACCAGGACATCACCCGGACGAGGCGCCCATCGACGATCTGCGTGCCGCTGAGGTCGAATGTCGATGAATGCGGATCGTTGTTGAAGTCGACGGAGACGACAGGTTCGGAGGTGACGGCCAGAACGCCCTTCAGCTCCTGGGCCGCAGCGCGCGTCATTGCAGTGTTGACCTCCTCCACCGTGGTCTCACGCTGGGGAATGATCTTCAGATCGATGACCGAAACATTCGGCGTCGGCACCCGGATCGCCGTGCCGTCGAGCTTGCCGGCTAGTTCAGGCAGCACGAGGCCGACGGCTTTCGCCGCGCCGGTCGTCGTCGGGATCATCGACAAAGCGGCGGCACGCGCCCGCCGCAAATCCTTATGCGGAAGATCGAGGATGCGCTGGTCGTTGGTGTAGGAATGAATGGTCGTCATATAGCCGGCCTGGATGCCGCACAGATCGTTCAGCACCTTGGCGACGGGCGCAAGGCAATTGGTGGTGCAGGAGGCGTTGGAGATCACCTCATGTTCGGGTCGCAGTTTGTCGTCGTTGACACCGTAGACGACCGTGATATCGGCGCCCTTGGATGGCGCGGACACCAGCACTTTCTTCGCACCGGCCGCAATGTGAACCATGGCCTTCTCCTTGTCGGAGAAAATGCCGGTACACTCCATCACCACATCGACGCCGAGATCGCGCCAGGGCAGCTTCGAAGGGTCCTTCTCGGCAAGCACCTTGAACGGGCCCTGGCCGACATCCATTGTGTCGCCTTCGATCTTCACGTCGCCATGAAAGCGGCCATGCACACTGTCGTATTTGAAGAGATGCGCATTCGTAGCGACGGGGCCGAGATCATTGATAGCGACAAGCTTGAGATCGTCGCGCCGATTCTCAACCATGGCCCGCAAAATATTGCGTCCGATGCGCCCGAAACCGTTGATCGCGACTCTCACTGCCATGAATACCTCCGCCGTGGGACCGTCTTGTTGCTTTCCAGGGCTGTTGCCCTTCACGTTTAGATGCTGGGATTTTGGGCAAAAGGCAAGGCCATTCAAGGCGCCGCGACAGTATGCTGCCGCAGGATTGCGCAGTTTTGGGATCTCATTGCGGCCCCGGCCGCCGGATTTCCACTTGAAATCAACAAGGCGCTCTGGAGATGAAAACGTGCGTTACGGTCGGGCATCGAACCAGGAAACGGTCTGTTCTTGCGCCGTGACGACGCTTTATGATGAGGCATAGCTGAAAACCTTGCATCCGGAATGGTCCCGGACATCTCTTTACCCGAGAGACGGCGCGCGGCGCTCCAAGACCGGCCTTGCATCGTCCCCCGAAAGGCCTGATATAGGTCGTGGGAGGTTGGCGGTGGACGTGTCCCTCGCCAACCGGGTCAGGTCCGGAAGGAAGCAGCCCTAACGAGCCCGACGCGGGTTGCCTGTCAGCCTCCCACCTTCCACGATTCCCTTCTCAGACGTCAGCGGCTTGCGGCAGCGAGTGCCGCGCCGAAACCGATGAACATCGAGCCGAGCACCCGCCGCACTGCCACCATCCGCTTCTCCGACGACAGGAACCGGCGCAACTTGCCGCCGGCCACGGCCAGGAGCAGGTGATTGCCAAAGCAGAGCGCGGCATAGCTCACAGACATGATCGCGACCTGCAGGAACATCGGCTGCGCCCGGTCGACGAAGGGCGGGATCAGCGCCGCGAGCAGCACGAGCGCCTTCGGATTGGTGATCGAGACGAAAAAGGCCTGACGGAACAGCCGCCCCGGCGTCATCGACTTGTCAGCAGTGGCGATGAGCGAAATCGCCTTGCCGTTGCGCCAGAGTTTCAGGCCCAGATAGACGAGATAGGCGGCGCCGATGATCTTGACGACGATGAATGCGGCGGCAGAGACGGCGAGAACCGCGGCGAGGCCGAAAGCGACCGCAAAGCCGAGGACGGTCAGCCCGAGCGCGTTTCCAAGGGCCGAATAGAGCACCGAGCGCGAGCCGAAGCGCAGCGCATTCGAGATCGCCAGCAGCACCGCGGGGCCGGGAGTGATCGCAGGGAGAATGCCGACGGCGAGAAAAAGCAGCCAGGTTTTCATCAGCATGGGAATTCTCCGGCCGCCGACATTAATCCAGCGGCGTTACCGGAACCCGCGCTATTTCCTCATGGCCGATATGCTATCTTGCCGCCCACCAAAGAAAAAAGCCCGGCGCGAGGTCCCTGCGCCGGGCTTTCTCACATCGACCGCCGCTCGGGCGAACGATGAACGCGCTTAATTGCTGGGCGGCGTGACGAGCCGGATATAGGGCTTCGGCGTCTTCCACCCTTGCGGAAATTTCTGCTTCGCCTCCTCGTCCGAAAGACCGCCGGTGATGATGGCATCGCCGCCGGGCTTCCAGTTGGCGGGCGTGGCAAGCTTGTGCTTCGCCGTAAGCTGGAGCGAGTCGATCACGCGCAGGATCTCGTCGAAATTGCGCCCCGTCGTCATCGGATAGACGAGGATCAGCTTGACGGTCTTGTCGGGCGCGATCACGAAGACGTTGCGGACCGTCTGATTGTCGGCGGGTGTGCGGCCCTGCGAGCTGTTGCCGGCGCTCGCGGGCAGCATGCCGTAGAGTTTAGCCGTTCTTATGCGTCCGAGCAGGCTATCTTCTTTCCGTTCTTGCTGGGCGAGGTGATCCGTCCTGTGCGGACACGTCCGGCAGGCTGATCGGCTCGAGTACGCTGTCGACGCGCTGAAGGTGGATGGTCCGGGCTCCTGGGGCGGTCATGCCCCACCATTCATGGCCCGGACGATTGCAGCCGGAAGGCAACGAGGCTGAACAGCTCGGCCTCCGGGCAGCACGAGGCGAGTGCCACACGGATGCGGCTCGCGGTCTCGACGAAACGTCCGGCGATTTTCAGCAGGCGCAGGCGAATGCTGGCGAACTCGCTTTGCCGCAAAGGATGCCAGGACGGCACGCAATCGCGCACATCGAGCATCAGCCAATAGGCGGCGGTGTGCAGAATGAGCCGCATCTGATTAGCAAGCGGCGATCGGCAGCTGGTGCGATCGGATGCGAGTTGCGCTTTATGTTGCTTGATCAGATTCTCTGCCTGTCCCCTCTCGCAGTAGAGGGTCGCATAGATGTGCTCGGCGTTGCCTTTCGCCAGCGAGGTGACGGCATAGCGGATGTCGAGCCCGCGGCGGAGCATGTCGTCCTCATGACTGGCGCTCGCCTCGATACGTGCCACAACACGGCGCTCCCTGGCCCAGGATTTTGCCGCATAGCGCGTTTCGGCGAAGCCGCGCAGAACGGCAAGTTGCTCCTCGGCGCGGCGCGTCCGGATATCATCGGCCTCCGGTTCGACCAAGCGGTCGAGCACGGTATTGCCAGCAAAGCCGAAGACATAGTCGATGCCATTGGCCTCACACCAGCTCATAACTTCTTCTCGGCCGTAGTGACTATCGCCACGAATGGTGATGCGCGTATCGGACCAATGCCGGCGAATGCGATTGATCAGACGGCGCAGTAATCCACGGACTTCCTTGCCTGAGGGCGTCTTGCCCGGACGCAGGATCATGGTGACCGGGCGGCCCGTCGCTGTCTCATAGATGTGGATCGGCAGAAAGCAGCGCTCGTCGTAATGGGCGTTCCATTCCGACAGTTTCTGATGGCCGTGCACCACGTCGAGCGTGTCATCGATGTCCAGCACCACCGATGCCGGCGGCATCTTGTAGCTCCGGCACCAGATGTCGACGAGCGCATAGGTCAGGCGGATGATCTCCTTCAGCGTCGGCGCGTTCTCCCAGCGCGAGATGGTCGGCTGCGAGCATAGATCATTGCCCGTGTCGGGCAGCCGCCCGCAGGCAAGCTTGAAGGCGGCATCGCAGCGCAGCCAGTCGAAGTCATTGCCATCCGCGTAGCCGCAGGCGATCGCCAACATGCGCCCTTTCAGTATGTCCTCAACTGTGTGCGTAATATGCGCCCGATCGCGCCGGTCGGCGATCAAAGCAGCGAGAGTTTGGGAGAGAGCCCGCCGACGCTCGGCAAGCGCGAGCAGCATGACGCCGCTGTCGGAGGAGAGACGACCGCCATCGAAGGCAGCTGTGACTTTCTTGCGCGACACGGCTGGATAGGGAACGGTGAGCGGGCTATCGTCGGTCATGGCGGGTGTGGCTCTGCGCTGCGGCGCGCATAGGATGGCTGCGACACCCATTTCCTACGCAAGTTCAATGCCTTGCGCCACATTCGCCAGCGCAATTTCTAACTGCGGCTGAATAAGATCGGCTAGTGGAGCGAATTTGACATTTGAGTCCCGGTTGGGGCCAGGTTTGTTCTCAAATGTCAAATTCAAAAGCTCCACTAGAAACATATATTTAGCTAGTGGTTCTTATGACTGAAACATTTGCAAATGTGGGTGCTGCACGGGGATGCAAATGTTTCAGTCGAACCACTAGCCGTTCTTATGCGTCCGAGCAGGCTATCTTCTTTCCGTTCTTGCTGGGCGAGGTGATCCGTCCTGTGCGGACACGTCCGGCAGGCTGATCGGCTCGAGTACGCTGTCGACGCGCTGAAGGTGGATGGTCCGGGCTCCTGGGGCGGTCATGCCCCACCATTCATGGCCCGGACGATTGCAGCCGGAAGGCAACGAGGCTGAACAGCTCGGCCTCCGGGCAGCACGAGGCGAGTGCCACACGGATGCGGCTCGCGGTCTCGACGAAACGTCCGGCGATTTTCAGCAGGCGCAGGCGAATGCTGGCGAACTCGCTTTGCCGCAAAGGATGCCAGGACGGCACGCAATCGCGCACATCGAGCATCAGCCAATAGGCGGCGGTGTGCAGAATGAGCCGCATCTGATTAGCAAGCGGCGATCGGCAGCTGGTGCGATCGGATGCGAGTTGCGCTTTATGTTGCTTGATCAGATTCTCTGCCTGTCCCCTCTCGCAGTAGAGGGTCGCATAGATGTGCTCGGCGTTGCCTTTCGCCAGCGAGGTGACGGCATAGCGGATGTCGAGCCCGCGGCGGAGCATGTCGTCCTCATGACTGGCGCTCGCCTCGATACGTGCCACAACACGGCGCTCCCTGGCCCAGGATTTTGCCGCATAGCGCGTTTCGGCGAAGCCGCGCAGAACGGCAAGTTGCTCCTCGGCGCGGCGCGTCCGGATATCATCGGCCTCCGGTTCGACCAAGCGGTCGAGCACGGTATTGCCAGCAAAGCCGAAGACATAGTCGATGCCATTGGCCTCACACCAGCTCATAACTTCTTCTCGGCCGTAGTGACTATCGCCACGAATGGTGATGCGCGTATCGGACCAATGCCGGCGAATGCGATTGATCAGACGGCGCAGTAATCCACGGACTTCCTTGCCTGAGGGCGTCTTGCCCGGACGCAGGATCATGGTGACCGGGCGGCCCGTCGCTGTCTCATAGATGTGGATCGGCAGAAAGCAGCGCTCGTCGTAATGGGCGTTCCATTCCGACAGTTTCTGATGACCGTGCACCACGTCGAGCGTGTCATCGATGTCCAGCACCACCGATGCCGGCGGCATCTTGTAGCTCCGGCACCAGATGTCGACGAGCGCATAGGTCAGGCGGATGATCTCCTTCAGCGTCGGCGCGTTCTCCCAGCGCGAGATGGTCGGCTGCGAGCATAGATCATTGCCCGTGTCGGGCAGCCGCCCGCAGGCAAGCTTGAAGGCGGCATCGCAGCGCAGCCAGTCGAAGTCATTGCCATCCGCGTAGCCGCAGGCGATCGCCAACATGCGCCCTTTCAGTATGTCCTCAACTGTGTGCGTAATATGCGCCCGATCGCGCCGGTCGGCGATCAAAGCAGCGAGAGTTTGGGAGAGAGCCCGCCGACGCTCGGCAAGCGCGAGCAGCATGACGCCGCTGTCGGAGGAGAGACGACCGCCATCGAAGGCAGCTGTGACTTTCTTGCGCGACACGGCTGGATAGGGAACGGTGAGCGGGCTATCGTCGGTCATGGCGGGTGTGGCTCTGCGCTGCGGCGCGCATAGGATGGCTGCGACACCCATTTCCTACGCAAGTTCAATGCCTTGCGCCACATTCGCCAGCGCAATTTCTAACTGCGGCTGAATAAGAT
The DNA here is from genome assembly GCA_963798805.1 of uncultured Alphaproteobacteria bacterium. Lineage (GTDB taxonomy): Bacteria > Pseudomonadota > Alphaproteobacteria > Rhizobiales > Rhodomicrobiaceae > CAVZCK01. The sequence continues at coordinate 2,633 of CAWCVC010000002.1, read as the reverse complement.
CGGCTAGTTTTTTTTTTTTTTTTTTTTTTTTTTTTTTTTTTTTTTTTTTTTTTTTTTTTTTTTTTTTTTTTTTTTTTTTTTTTTTTTTTTTTTTTTTTTTTCTGGAATGCGCAGGGCGCACGTTCATCTGCGGCCCGCCGCTCGGGTCCGGAAAGCTCCGCGGCATACCGGGAGCCTCGGACGCCGCCGAGCGGTGACAAACAGTGCCGGATGCGCGAGCCTTGGGAAGAGGCGCCCTGGAGCCAAAATATCACCGCGCGCGGGCGGCCGGCAGGCTGCCACACTGCAGACGGACCAGCCTTCCGGCGGCCCGCGCCGTCCCTTCCGGGGGCGGATAGGTGCATGATCCCGCAAAAGTGGGAACCGGTTTTGCGGTCAAGATCATGCCCAAACAAAGATCGCAAAGCCTCGCGGGCCCGCCCGGCGAGGGGATTGGTGTTGGGCAAAGAGGCACGGCATTCACCGCGTCGCCCCGGAAGCCGCATCGCGGCCATCCGGGGGCCACTCGCCTCGCCCCACGCCAACGAGAGTGCGGATACGCCATAGGTCCCGGGTCTCGCTGCGCTCGCCCGGGACGACGGAACGAGAGGCGCGGCAAGGGATTGGCGCTGCGTAAGCTCTTTGACATTCAGGCGAAATGCACTCGTGCGGGTCTTCGCGCCCACCTCGCTTACCAAAGGCTCAAGGCCACTTCACCACAGGCGGCATGGAGGAGAGGATGCTATCGACATTGCCGCCGGTCTTCAGGCCGAAGATGGTGCCGCGGTCATAGAGGAGGTTGTACTCGACATAGCGGCCGCGCCGCACGAGCTGCTCCTCGCGCTCGGCCGCTGCCCAGTGCTTGCTCATATTGGCGCGCACGATCCGCGGATAGATGCTTAGGAAAGCGCGGCCGACAGCCTGGGTGAAGGCGAAGTCCGCCGCCCAATCGCCGGAGTTCAGATAGTCGTAGAAGATGCCGCCGACGCCGCGCGGCTCCTTGCGATGGGCGAGGTAGAAATACTCATCGCACCATTCCTTATAGCGCCGATAGTCGGCCACGGCGTGCTTGTCGCAGGCGGCCTTCATCGCGGCGTGGAAGGCGATGGTGTCGGGATCGTCCTGCGTGCGGCGCGCATCGAGCACCGGCGTCAGATCGGCCCCGCCGCCGAACCAGCTTTTCGTGGTGATGACGAAGCGCGTATTCATGTGCACGGTCGGTACATGCGGGCTGAGCGGATGGACGATCAGCGAAATGCCCGAGGCCCAGAAACGCGGGTCGTCCTCGGCACCGGGGATTTGCGCGCGGAATTGCGGGGAGAACTCGCCATGCACGGTCGAGACGTGGACGCCGGCCTTTTCGAACAGCCGGCCGTGCAGCATCGACATGACGCCGCCGCCGCCATCCGAGCCGTCATCGCCGGTGCGCTGCCAGGGCTTGCGCTCGAACCGCCCGGCGGGCAGATGCGCCATCTGGCCGGTGCCGGCCTCGTCCTCCAGCCGCTCCAGCTCGGCGCAGATGTCATCGCGCAGCGCCGCGAACCAGTCGGGCGCCGCGGTTTTCTGCTGCTCCGTCGCCGCGGAGCCGCCGCCCGATGCGGTCGCTGTCATCGATGGCTTTCCTCCGCATCTGCGAAGCCGCGCGTCTGTCTCAATGCCTCTCCTAATACCATCGCCGCCGCGACGGCAACATTGAGCGAGCGCAGGCCGGGCCTCATCGGTATGACGATCCGCGCGTCCGCCACCTCATGCACCGCTTCGGGAACGCCCGCGCTTTCGCGGCCGACCATCAGGACGTCGCCGGCGCGGAAGACGAACCTCGTATATGGCAGCGCCGCGGCTGTTGTCATGAGGACCAGCCGACCCCCGGCCGATCGCCGCTCGGCCTCGAAATCGGAAAAGGAGTCATGACGGACGATTTGCACGCTGTCGAGATAGTCGAGCCCGGCGCGGCGCACGGCGCGGTCGGACATGTCGAACCCCGCCGGCCCGATCACCTCCACCATGACGCCGAGGCAGGCAGCCATGCGCAGGATCGTGCCGGCATTCTGCGGGATATCGGGCTGATAGAGTGCCAATCGCAAGGCGGAATCCTCCTTCGAGGGGCGAATTTGCCACAGCATTGCGCCGATTTGTCTCCTTACAACAAGCCGGCAGGTAGGGGTAGACAATGGCCTATGATCGCCTTAGAAACCGCGACGCGGTTCGCTTTTCATTGCGGCGTATCAGAATCAGCACCAAGTCAGCCAATTTCCTTCTTGGCGCAGCGGCAAAAAGGGACATGGACCTATGGCCACGACAATGGATGAAGCCGTCTCGCGGGGCGAACCCGTAAACCGGCGCGATTTTATCCATATCGCAGCGACGGCGTTCGCCACCATCGGCGCGGCCGCGGCGCTTTGGCCGCTGATCGATCAGATGAACCCGGACACCTCGGCCTTGTCGCTTTAAGCACCGAGGTCGACCTCGCACCCGTTCAGCAGGGGCAGGCAATTACGGTGATGTGGCGTGGCAAGCCGGTTTTCGTCCGCAACCGGACGCCGCAGGAGGTGAAGTCGGCACAGGACGTGCCGCTCGATCAGCTCAAGGACCCGATCGCTCGCATCATGGACGTGACGCAGGACCTGCCTGCAACCGATAAGACCCTCACCAAG
>CAWCVC010000001.1:0-11107 GCA_963798805.1 uncultured Alphaproteobacteria bacterium | reverse complement strand
CGCCGCGGAGGAGGCCGTGCGTTTTGCCAGCGAGGCAAGAAGGGGGCAGTAACCTTTCATTTAGGCAGCTTAATGAATAAGGAAGTTCTTCTTAAACTTTCTTTAGCGATGCAGCATTTGCACCATGCAAATTTTGCCGGGACACCACGGCAAGCTATTGCGGATGGATATTCTGCTGTGGATGCCACTCTGTCAGCAATGCTACTGCAGGACAGTATTACCCCGCCAAGGAATCATAAAAACAAATTCGACCTTTGTCGAAAAACCTATCCAGATGCGTTTGCTGCCAAGCGCACCATAAAGGCGAACTCGGCAAGCTTTTCACCCGGCGCAAATTGGAACAGTCTGGAAGCTTTCTACCGTGAATGGCTCGCCTCCCGTTACGAAGCATTCGAGATGAGAAATATTGCTGCATGGTCGCGCGTCGGCGAAGCAGGTTCAACTTTTTCGGCTTCTATCAGATTTATTGCAAGAAAAGATGGTGTTGAGGCAAGCGACCTGCGGCGAATAACGTCCGAGTTAGCGTTTGGCTACGATTGTTCTGAGGTTGAGCGTGCGATTGGTAACGCCCGCGGACGACTTTTCTACGAAGCAGAGAGACAAGGTGAGCTTTACGGCGCCAAGCTCGGAGTTAAATTTGCCTGCACAGCGAATTATTGCGATCTAGATTTTGTTTCCGGTGACGACATTACCCGCACTATATTGTGCCATGATAATGATATAGCCCAGGAAGCCGCAGAATTATATTACAAGTTCAATCAGCTAATGGAAAAAATATTTCAAGGAGACGGAATTACATTTCCGGTGGTCAACCTGAGGACGGCTGCTCAGAGGACGAGATTAATAAATCTACTGATTTTATGTTTAGTTTGAAGGCGCGGTATCATGGCGGCACGATTAAGGAACTAGGTGAATATCGGGGAAAGCACCTCGGCGAGGTAATTTCACTCTTATCAGATCGTAAAGAGACAGACACGCCTACCGTTAGCCGGAGGTCGGCCGGGAGAAGATCCGCGAAAACCTCGCGGCTTTCTACCGCGCCTTCCCCGAGAGCATCATCGAAACCGAAGCCAAGCTGAGCGACGCCGCGACGGTTGCCTGGTTCTGGCTGGCGCGCGGCACCTGGCTCGGCCTGTTCGCAGGGCGTGAACCGAATGGCCATGGCTTTCGTCTCCATGGCAGCACGCTGTTCACGCTGGAGGCCGGCCGCATCGCTTCGCCAGCGCGCCTATTGGGACCGGGCGTCGTGGTTCCGCCTGCTGGGCATTCCGGTCTAGCGGATTGCTTTTTGGAAGTCGGCCCGGACGAGCGTAGCGAACGTCCGGAGCCCGCTTACCCCACCTCTCGGAACCAAACTGGGGAGATGCTATTGGATCCCGGACAACGCCTGCGGCGTTTCCGGGACGACGCAGGAGGATGGGCTGATTACGGTATTCAACGTGAGACGCAATATGCAATGAATGACGGTCTACCGCGTCAGCGTGATGCGCCGATCGGCTTATATGTTTTCTTCGTGCAAGGGCGATTATTTAGCCCTTGAACAACTATTCTTGTCATACGCCTGTTATCCGCTTTAGCTCGGACATAGTCATTTTTGTTGGAATAATTAGAAGCCGCCAATGCGCGTCCTGACCCTCTTCCGCCACGCCAAATCGAGCTGGGCAACCCCTGGCCTGCCGGATTTCGACCGGCCGCTGGCGCCGCGCGGAGAGGCGGCGGTGGCGTTGATGGCGGCGTTTCTCGCCCAAAACGGCCTCGCCCCCGACCTCATCCTCTGCTCATCGGCGCGGCGCACGCGCGAGACGCTCGATCTGGCGCTGCCCGCCTTCAAGACCCGCCCGCGGGTCGAGTTCGACGAGACGCTCTATCACGCGGTGGCCCCGGTCATGATCGGCCTCATCCAGCAGACGCCGGAGGAGATCCGCAATCTGATGATCCTCGGCCACAATCCCGGCCTGCAGGCGCTCGCCATCGACCTCGTCGGTGCCGGGGATACCGAGCTGCGCCGCGCCGTCACGCGCAAATTCCCGACGGCGGCGATCGCGGTCATCGCCTTCGATGTGCCGGACTGGGCCGGCATCAAGCCGCGCGGCGGCACTCTGACGCTGTTTGCGACACCGAAACTCTTAAAACGGAAAGAATGAAGAGGGAAAACCGGACGACGCGCTTTCCACTAGACGCGACGCCGTAATTTTGCTGATCTTTGCGGCGGTGGAGGCTCGGATGATCACGCTCATCGATAATTACGACAGCTTTACCTACAACCTCGTGCACACTTTCGGCGATCTCGGCGTCACCTGCCGCGTCTACCGGAACGATAAGATCTCGGCCGCGGCGGTTCTGGCGGAAGAGCCCCAGGCGATCGTCTTGTCGCCGGGGCCCTGCACGCCGAACGAGGCCGGCATCTGTCTGAGCCTCGTCAAGAAGAATGCCGGACGCGTGCCGTTGCTCGGCGTCTGCCTCGGCCATCAAGCGATCGGCCAGGCCTATGGCGGCGAGGTGATCCGCGCGCCCAAGCTCATGCATGGCAAGATCTCCACGATCTACAATTCCGGCGAGGGGATTTTCCAGGGTCTGCCGTCCGAATTCGCCGCCACCCGCTATCATTCGCTGATCGTCAAGGAGAAGACCCTGCCCTCCACCTTGCGGATCACGGCGAGCACCTCGGACGGCCTGATCATGGCCGTTCAGCATCAGAGCCAGCCGGTGTTCGGCGTGCAGTTCCACCCCGAGAGCATCGCCTCGGCCTATGGCCACGCCTTGCTCGCCAATTTCCTGCGCATCGCCCGGATCAACTGGGCCCCGATCCGGCAGAATCTCGATCTCGTCCGCGCTGGCGCGCCGGGCAGGCCGGAGGCGGCGCGATGAGCGAAGCGGCCGATGCGGCGGGCAAGTTCCGCCCGCATTTCGAGACCGTCGCAAGCGGCGGCACGCTGAGCGAGGAGGAAGCGGCAAGCGCCTTCGATGCGATCATGGAAGGCGGCGTGCCGGAGCTTCAACTTGCCGGTTTCCTGGTCACCATGCGTGCGCGCGGCGAGACCGTCGACGAAATCGCCGGCGCGGTCCGCGCCATGCGCGGTAAGATGCGCAAGGTGAGCGCGCCCGAAGGCGCCATCGACGTGGTGGGGACCGGTGGTGATGCCAAGGGCACCTATAACGTCTCGACCGCGACGGCCTTCGTCCTGGCCGGAGCTGGCGTTCCCGTCGCCAAGCACGGCAATCGCGCCGTGTCCTCGAAATCCGGCGCCGCCGACGTTCTCGAAAATCTCGGCGTCAATCTTGCCATGACGCCCGAGGACGCCGAAGCCTGCCTCGCGGAGGCCGGCATCGCCTTTCTGTTCGCGCCGACCTATCACCCCGCCATGCGCCACGCCGGGCCGGTCCGGCAGGGCCTGAAGCTGCGCACGATCTTCAATCTGCTCGGGCCGCTCTCCAATCCCGCCAGCACCAAGCGCCAGCTCATCGGCGTCTTCTCCGATGTCTGGCTGGAGCCGCTGGCCGAGACGATGCGCCGGCTTGGCGCCGAGCATGTCTGGGTCATTCACGGCGCCGGAGGCATCGACGAGCTGTCGACAATGGGCGTCTCGCAGGTGGTCGAGGTGAAGAACGGCACGCTGCGCCGCTTCCAGCTCGGCCCCGACGATCTCGGCCTCAAGACCGTGACGTTGCCCGAGCTGCTCGGCGGCGCGCCCACCGACAGCGCCGCGGCGATCCGCGAACTTCTGGCCGGCAAGCCCGGACCGTTCCGTGATATCGTGCTCTTGAACGCGGCCGCCTCATTCATCGTCGCCGGCAGAGCCGAGACGCTGAAGGAAGGCATGGAGCTGGCCGCCGCCTCGATCGACGAAGGCAAGGCGACCGCCGCGCTGGAAAAACTGATCGCACGAGGGAAGGCCCCGACCTCATGACGACCATACTGGACAAGATTGCCCGCTATAAGCGCCAGGAGATCGCGGCGGCCAAGGCGAAGACGCCGCTCGCCGAGGTCGAGGAGGCGGCCAATGAGGCGCCGCCCGTGCGCCCCTTCGGCGCCACCGTCATGGCCTGCGCCGAGGAAGGCCGCTATGCGCTCGTCGCCGAGATCAAGCGCGCAAGCCCTTCGCGCGGGCTGATCCGCGCAGATTTCGACGCCGCCTCGCTGGCGCTTGCCTATGCGTCCGGCGGCGCGGCCTGCCTTTCCGTCCTCACCGACGGCCCGTCCTTCCAGGGCGACAATGATCATCTCGTCGAAGCGCGTGAAGTCTGCGCCCTGCCGGTGCTGCGCAAGGATTTTATGCTCGATCCCTATCAGGTCCCGGAATCCCGCGCGCTCGGCGCCGACTGCATCCTGATCATCATGGCCGCCGTCGATGATTTCCTCGCCATGGAGCTGGCCGGCGCGGCCAACGCCTGGGGCATGGACGTGCTCGCCGAGGTGCATAATGAGGACGAGCTGGAGCGCGCGCTCACCTTGCCGACCTCGCTCATCGGCATCAATAATCGCGACCTGAAGACTTTTGAGACGACGCTCGCCGTCACCGAGCGGCTGATGCCGCTGATCCCGCCAGGACGCCTCACTGTGAGCGAAAGCGGAATCTTCACCCATGCCGACATCCACCGCCTCGCCGCCGCCGGCGCACATGCCTTTCTCGTCGGCGAGAGCCTGATGCGCCAGGCCGATGTGGCGGGCGCGACGCGGCGGCTGCTTTACGGCGATGTCGCGGCTGACAACGCCAGCGCTCACCGCGGGCTGTCCGCGTGACCTCGCGCCTCTCCCATATCAACGAGCGGGGCGAGGCGAATATGGTCGATGTCTCGGACAAGGCCGCCACGGCCCGCACCGCCATCGCCGAAGGTTTTGTCGTCATGAAGCCGGAAACGCTGGCGCTGATCCGCGACGGCAGCGCCGCCAAGGGCGACGTGCTGGCGACCGCCCGGATCGCCGGCATCATGGCGGCCAAGCGCACCCATGAGCTGATCCCGCTCTGCCATCCGCTGCCTGTTTCAAAGGTCACCGTCGATTTCGAGGAGCACAGCGAGCCTGCGGGTCTGCACGTTACGGCCATGGTCAAGGTGACCGGCCAGACCGGTGTCGAGATGGAGGCGCTCACCGCCGTGTCGATCGCCTGCCTCACCATCTACGACATGCTGAAGGCAGCGGACAAAGCCATGCATTTCGAAGGCATCCGGCTGATCGAGAAGACCGGCGGGAAGTCGGGAACTTTCCGCACCTCACGATCCTGAACAAGATTGCCGGGCGCAACGACGATCCGCCCCATGATCCTTGTAAATCGCCCCGCTCCCAGGCAAAATCCATCGCGGACATCAGCCACCAGCTTGCTCATCAGAGGCTGTCCCAATGACACTCGCCCCTCTCCTTCAGGCAAGTTTCCCGATTCAGTTCCATGCCTTCGCTGCGATGGGCGCGCTCGCCCTCGGCATCGTGCAACTTGCGGCAGTGAAGGGCACGCCGCAGCATCGGATCATCGGATCGATCTGGGTGATATTGATGCTCGTCGTCAGCATCAGCGCGTTTTTCATCCACCAGCTTCGAATCTGGGGCCAGTGGAGTCCCATCCACCTTCTGGCAGTCTTCACTTTGGTGATGCTCCCATTCGCCGTGTGGCAAGCGCATAAGCATGCCGTCAGGCAGCATCGCCGCGCGATGGTGGGCCTTTTCTTCGGCGCGCTGGTGATCGCCGGCCTGTTCACCTTCCTTCCCGGCCGCATCATGCATGCGGTCGTGTTTGGCAGCTGAGGCGGCTGCCTTAACATTGATGACGCGAGGCACGGCGATGACCGAAAATGGCTTAGTCACACTAGAGAGCGCTCAGAGCGTCAAAAAGACGATTGACCGGTTTGAATCGGGCGCGAGGTCTGCCGGCATGACAATCTTCGCGCGGATTGATCACGCCGCCGGCGCCAAGCAGGTTGGCCTGGCGCTGAGACCGACGGAACTCTTGATTTTCGGCAATCCCAAGGCCGGTACGCCGCTTATGCAATCGGATCAAACCATCGGCATCGACCTGCCCTTGAAGGCGCTGGCCTGGGAGGATCCAACCGGCAAGGTGTGGCTCTCCTATAATGACCCGGCATGGCTGGCTGCGCGTCATGGGCTTGCGGATCAAGCCGGGGAGAGAACCAAGGCGATGGCCGCAGGCCTGGCGGCACTGTCGAAGCAGGCCACGAGCATCTGACGCCGCTGAACGAGCCCGGCTCGATAAACCGGGCTCTAACATCGCAATCGGTCATCCTCGGATCACGTCCGACGGACGGCTGGGCGCTTTATGTCCGGAAGTCATCGATACAAGACCTTCGCCATGGACCACATGGCTGCATTGACCGAGGACCTGATAAAATGGTCTCTTGGCCTTCACGACACAATTTGCTTAGTCCGTGCCCATGCTATCCGTTGCCGAAGCTTTGGCGCGCGTCCTCTCCGGCGCTGCGCCGCTACCAGCGGAAACCGTTCCGCTCGGGCAGGCGCATGAGCGCGTGCTCGCCGAAGACCTTGCCGCGCGGCTGACGCAGCCGCCCTTCCCGTCGTCGGCGATGGACGGCTATGCGGTGCGCCACGCCGACCTCGCCTCGCTGCCGGCACGGCTGAAGCTGACGGGCGAGTTGGCGGCCGGACACCCCTTCGCGGGCGAGGTTGGCCCAGGCGAGGCCGTCCGCATCTTCACCGGCGCGGCCGTGCCAGACGGCGCCGACTACATCATCATCCAGGAGAATGTGACGCCCACTGACGGCTATGCGATCGTCAATGAGATCAACGGCGGCAGCTCGATCCGCGCGCGCGGCTTCGACTTCTCTGAGGGCCAAGTGCTGCTCCACGCCGGCAAGCGGCTGACGGCGCGCGATCTCATGCTCGCCGCGCAGATGAATTACTTGGCACTCCCTGTCCGCCGCCGGCCGAAGATCGCAATTCTCGCCTCCGGCGATGAGCTGGTGCCACCCGGCGAGACGCCCGGGGCCGGGCAGATCATCTCCTCGATCCCGGCGGGTCTCGCCGCCATGCTGCGCAAGGCCGGCGCCGAGCCGGTGCCGCTTGGCATCGCCCGCGACACCATGGCGAGCCTGGCGGAGCACATCGCCACCGCCAGCGACGCCGATCTCATCGTCACCATTGGCGGGGCCTCGGTCGGCGACCACGATCTCGTCCGCAGCGCGCTCGAAACCGCCGGCTTCACGATCGGCTTTCACAAGATCGCCATGCGCCCCGGCAAGCCGCTGATGTCGGGCAGCCGCAGCGCACAGCGCGTGCTCGGCCTGCCGGGCAACCCGGTCTCGGCAATGATCTGTACGATGATCTTCGTGGCGCCGCTGATCGCCGCGCTCACCGGCGAGGAGCGCCCGCCGGCCAGCGAGACGGCGCTGCCGCTCGCCGCGCCGATCGAGGCGAATGGCGCGCGCCAGCATTATATGCGGGCCAAATTCGTGCGTCGTGACGGCCGCCGGGCGGTCGAGGCGCTGCCCTCGCAGGACAGCTCGCTGACCGCCGCCTTCGCCAGCGCCGACTGCCTGATCGTGCGCCCGCCATACGCGCCCGCCGCCGCCGAAGGCGAGAGCGTCGCCATTCTGCTTTTGAGCGTTTGAATTTATTTACCTTAAAGGCGGCAATATCGTTTCCGAATCGCTTGCGGAACACAACTAGAACAAGTATAGATGTTCTTGATTTGTACAAGGCTAAATCCGGGCCGCATCGGGCGCGCGCCCCCGCGTTGAGGAAACACGATGCTCACCTCCAAGCAGAAAGAGCTTCTTCTCTTCATTCATGAGCGGCTGAAGGAATTGGGGGTGCCTCCGTCCTATGACGAAATGAAGGAGGCGCTCGATCTGCGCTCGAAGTCCGGCATTCACCGGCTGATTACGGCCTTGGAGGAACGCGGCTTCATCCGGCGGCTGCCGCACCGGGCGCGGGCCCTGGAGATCGTCAAGCTGCCGGAGGGGGCGCAGGCCGGCTTGCGAAGGGGATCGGCGCCCTCGCGTTTCTCGCCCTCCGTCATCGAGGGCCGCCGACGCGGCGGATTTTACGAGGCCGATAGCGAAACGGCCAGCTATTCGCCCGGCGTTCCGGTGATGGGCCGCATTGCCGCCGGCGTGCCGCGTTCAGCCATCGAGAACCACAGCCATACGATCAACGTTCCGGACGAGATCCTCACTGGCGGCGAGCATTTCGCGCTGGAGGTCAAAGGCGACTCGATGATCGACGCCGGCATCCTCGACGGGGATACGGTCATTCTCAAAAAGACGGACACGGCGACGAACGGCGATATCGTCGTGGCGCTGGTCGATGAGGAGGAAGCCACGCTCAAGCGCTTCCGCCGCAAGGGCCAGTCGGTCGCGCTCGAAGCCGCCAACCCGGCCTATGAGACGCGGATTTTCGGCCCCGACCGCATCCGTATCCAGGGCAAGCTCGTGGGCCTGCTGCGGCGCTACTGAGCCAGCGCGAACAAACGGGAGTCGCCGCTGTCATCAAGGTCTTCTGCGACGTGGCGGCAATGGGCGTGCCAGGAAAGTGAATTTGCGGGCCCACAAAAGTCTGCGATTTCCGATGATTTTCTGAGTGGATGCCGTCGCCTGCCTCGACGGCTGCGTCATTGGCAGCGATTCGATGCTGCCGAGGACGATGCGGGTGAGCGGCGCGGGCGATCTGATCAAGGCGCGGCTCAGATCGTCGAGGCTTTGCTCCGTGACGGCGGGGACGCCCCCGATCGCCGTGCCGGATTTGAGCGGAAGTGCCCGCCGCTTCTTGGCCAAGCACGGCGGGCACCCGTGCAAATCGGATTTACGAGAATGGCCTGGTCGGTCTCATCGTTCATCAAGCCGCATTGCGTCAAAACTGACTTGAGCGGCGGGTGCGGAGCTTGTATTTCGACGTAAGGTCCTTCCCGTCTCTGACACCCCCGCGAAAGAGGGCGAACATATCGGCCAGTTTTCGAACGAGCTGGATCGTATACGCAGCGCATCTCGTCAGACTGCGCAGAAAGACCGGTGATATGACAAGTTGCATGGTCGCGGCGCGCGTTTAGATGTTTAGTCCCGGCATTTGCTGGAGCGGATTAAGAGTGAATCGACTTGGCTGCGAGGCCCATGCTTTGCAGATGAACTCATATGGCGTGAGGCCTTTGAGGGTTTTGAGCCTGCGGGCGAAATTGTAAGCGGCGACGAAATCGGCCAGATGCCGTCGGAGTTGGTTGTTGGTCTCGTAATAGAAGCGCTTGACGGTGGCTTCCTTGATCGTCCGGTTCATCCTCTCGACCTGGCCATTGGTCCAGGGATGCTTTGCCTTGGTTGTGCGATGCTCGATGTCGTTCCTGGCGCAGGCGAGTTCGAAGGCATGAGCGCGGAATAGCTCGCCATTTGCGATTGCCTTCTTAATCAGCGGAACGGCCGATCCTCCGGCGCCCGGTGTTGTGAACTGGATGCCGTTATCGGTAAGTAGGGTATGGATCTTGTATGGAACGGCTGCAATCAGGCGCAGCAGGAAATCCCTGGAGACTGCCGTGGTGGCTTTTTCGTGCAGTTCGACAAAGGCAAACTTTGAGGTTCGATCGATGGCGACGAACATGTGCAGCTTACCCTGTTCGGTGCGCACCTCAGCAATATCGATGTGGAAGTAGCCGATTGGATAGGCCTTGAACTTTTTCTTTACCGGCCTGTCGCCCTCGACATCGGGCAACCTGCCGATGTCATGCCGCTGCAGGCAGCGATGAAGCGATGAGCGCGTCAGGTGCGGGATCGTCGGCTGCAGCGCATAAAGGCAATCATCAAGCGGGAGCAGCGTGTATCGTCGGAAGGCGACGATGACGGCCTCCTCCTCGACGGACAAAACTGTCGATCTGGGCTCCTTCGGGCCTGTTGGCAGATCGGCGACCGAGCTGCGTTTCTTCCACTTGGCAACAGTCTTTTGATTGATGCCATAGCGCCTGGCCAGCGTCCTCAGGCTCTCTTGACTATGCTGTATCGCTCGACGGATCGCCTCTGTCGTTGTGGCGCTCCCATGAAGAACCTGGCCCATAGCGCATCCTTTGATTCGGTAGACAAGGATGCTCCAGCAAAGCCTGGGATCAAACATTTAGAGCATCGGACTTTTAATCGGACGCATATCCGGCAGCTTGCAGATAATTCCAACATTCTTCGGGGCTGAACAGGTCGCAGATATCGCCAATGGCGCGCCATAGGGCGTCGAAGGTCCTGGCGGCGGCGGCGCGCAGATGTGCCTTGAGCTTGGCGAAGGCCATCTCGATCGGATTGAGGTCTGGAGAGTAGGGCGGCAAGAAGAGGAACCAGGCGCCTCGGCGCTTCAGGCATTCGGCGGCTTTGGCGCTCTTGTGGACGGCGAGGTTGTCGAGAATGACCACATCGCCCGGCGACAGGGTCGGAGCGAGTTGGGTTTCGACCCAAAGATCGAAGGATGCCCGATCGATCGCCTTGTCGATCACCCACGGCGCTGTCAGCTCATTGCAGCGAAGGCCAGCGATAAAGGTTTGGGTTCCCCAATGGCCGAAGGGTGCATCGGCGCGCAGCCGCTCACCACAAGGAGAGCGGCCTCGAAGCCTCACCATCTTCGTGTTGACAGAGGTCTCATCGATAAAGACGAGACGATGCGGCTCGAGACACATTCTGGGCTGGCGGCGATCGATCCAGAGACGGCGTTCAGCCTTGACATCGGCGCGTGCGCATTCCGACGCCATCAGCGTTTTTTTTATAAGTAAAGCCGCGCCGGCAGAGAAAGCGCGACAAACTCGCCGGCTCAGCGCATACACCACGCTCGGCTTGCAGCCTTGCGCTCAACTCCGGCATGGTCATGTCAGGCTTTGCTTCGACCGCCTCGATAAGAAAGGCCTCATGGGCAGCAAGCTTGCCTTTGCCCGGTGGCCGGCCCTGCTGCCCAGGCAGGATCGAACCCAAGGCCCTCACACGCTGCATCAGCTTGATCGAGAAGCTGCCGCTGACACCGAAATGCCGCGAAGCCGCGCGGCGCGAATGCCCCGCCCCGACAAAAGCGGCAACACGCTCCCGCAAATCCGAGGAATAGCTCTTGCCCATGATCCACCTCCTGACATGGTGAATCACAGTTCGCTTAAAAGTGGAATCCTGATTCCGCTTTTAGGTCCGGCGCTCT